>NZ_CP009922.3 GCF_000993785.3 Streptomyces xiamenensis | reverse complement strand
TTGCCGGCTTCCGCTGTGCTCCACCCGAATTCTTCCTGTTGTTTCGGATCTGTGTTGGCTACTCGTCGATGCTGTGCCCGGCGCATGGCGCGGCGGGCAGGCTTGTGGGGATGAGGGTCAGCGGATGGCGGTGTCGGTGGAGGGTCTGCCGTGTGGGGTGTGCATCATGGTTTCTTGCTGTGTAGAGTTTGGGGTATGGCGCCACTTCCCTTGATCACGATTCGTCGCGCTGGCTTTTCTCTCTCACTGCGCGCCGTATTCTGAAGAAGGAGTTTTTCATCGTGGTCATGAAGAAAAGTGATCTGCGGGCTCACCAAGTTGAGGCCGTCGCGGCTATTGTGCGCGGCTTGGATGTTCCGCCGGGTGGGATTCCGGTCAGCGGACTGCGAGGTCAGGTGATTTCTGCGTGTGGAACCGGGAAGACCATCACGGCTGCTTTCGCTGCCCGCGAGATGCTGCCGAAGGGGCGGATTCTCGTGCTGGTGCCGACTCTGGATCTCCTGGCGCAGACGGTCCGGGAGTGGCATCGGGTCGGGCACGGGGGGCCGGCGGTCGCGGTGTGCTCGCTCCAGGACGACCCGGACCTGTGGACTCTGAAGGTCCGCTCCACCACGAATCCGGTGCAGCTGGCGCTGTGGCACGGCGAGGGGCCGGTGACCATCTACGCCACCTACGCCTCACTGGGCGTACTCGAGGAAGCATTCGAAGGCGCCTACGGGCAGCAGCTGGAGCCGCTGGACCTGGCGGTGGTCGATGAGGCGCACCGCACCAGTGGGTCGATGGGCAAGGCGTGGGCCGCCATCCACGACCAGGCGAAGGTGCCGGCGGCGCGCCGGCTGTACCTGACGGCGACGCCGCGGATCTGGCAGGAACGGGAGCAGCGCTGGGAGGTCGCGGAGGGGCTTCGGGATCCGCTGCCCAAGGAGATGGCGGCGTCCATGGACGACGAGGCCGTATTCGGGCCCGTCCTGTACAAGCTCAGCCTGGCGTCGAGTGTCACGCGGGGTCTGCTGGCGCGGTATCAGGTCATCGTGCTCGAACTCCAGGACCCGGTCGTCACCCCCGAGCGGCTGATGGGCGAGGAGCGGAACGGTGAGGAGGTCCGCGGACAGCGCCTGGGAGCTTTGCAGGCCGCCGTTCTGCACACCATGGCGCAGCATGACTTGCAGACCTGTATCACCTTCCATCACCGGACCATGGAGGCCCAGGCGTTCGCGGAGGGCCTGCCGGCGGTGGCAGCGAAGCTGCACGCGGATCAGCCGGAGACGTATCCGAGGCGGATGTGGACCGACTGGCTGTGCGGGGAACACGTTCCCGAGCGCCGGCGGGAGGTCCTGGGCTCGTTCGGGACCACGGGCCGGCGGGCCGTGCTCTCCAACTGCCGCGTCCTGGGCGAGGGCGTCGACATCAGGGCGGTCGACAGTGTCGCGTTCATCGACTCCAAAGCCGCCCCCCACGACATCGTGCAAGCCATCGGACGCGCCCTGCGACAGAAGCCGGGTGAGGGGAAAATCGCATCACTGATCGTCCCAGTCTTCCTGAATCCTGGCGATAATCGTGAGGACATGTTCACCTCCGGCTCTTATCGACCTTTGGTCAAGGTCCTTGAAGGGCTGCGGGCCCACGACGAAGAAGCAATTGAATTGCTCGCCATTCCTCAGGAGCCACAGAAAGACGTTGTGCAGCCCTCCCAATATATCGGCCCGGAACCCGGTGAAGGAGAGGAAGAAGCCCGCCTGCTGCTCCGTTTCTCTTCTCCCCGTGATCCCGCGATGGTCGCCGACTGGGTCAGGTTCAACGTCATCGACACCGAACGGCAGGACTGGGCACGCGGCTGGGCAGCCCTCAAAAAGTTCACAGAGCGTGAGCACCATGCCCGGGTTCCGTACGAACACCGGGAGGGCGCACACCCGCTCGGGACGTGGGTGGCGGAGCAGCGGCGGGCGTTCGGGGCCGGGCAGATGTCCAGCAGGCGCGCGGCGCGCCTGGAGGAGCTCGGGATGGTCTGGTCGGTCTCTGATGAGCGGTTCCAGGAGAACCTCGCGGCAGCCCGCGTCTACTACGCGGAGCACTGGACCCTCTGCGCGCCCCGCACCGCCACCGCCACCGCGCTCGACAAACCCATCGGGCAGTGGCTGGCCAACTTGCGGCGCCCGGGGGCTCTCGCGGGCAAGCCGGAATGGGAGGCCGCGCTGCGGGAGATCGATGAGGACTGGAACCCGTCCTGGCCGGCCGAATGGCAACGCCACTACGCCGCGCTCCGCGAACTCGTACGCGAAGAACAAGGGCCGGTAGAAGTCCCGCCAGGAGTCACCGTGCACGGCATGGACATCGGGAAGTGGCTGGCCAAGCAGCGCAAATCCAGCACCTGGGCAGCCCTCTCGGAGAAGCAGCGCGAACGCCTGGAGCAGCTCGGCGTCACCCCGCCCGCACCCGAGCCGGAAGCCCCCGCCAAGCCCGCTGTGGCGCCCCTGGGCGCCTTCGAGCCGGGGGCGTTGCGGCCCTTGCCCAGTACAAGGCCCGTGAGGGCTCGGTGACCGTCCCAAGGGGCCATGTAGAACGGCTGAAAGACGGCACTGAAATCCGGCTTGGGGTGTGGACCACCAACCAGAAGACCCGCCGCGCGAAGCTGTCCGCGGACAGGCTCCAGGCGCTGGCCGACCTCGGACTGGAATGGGCGGCGCAGGAAGAAGGAGGGGCGTGATGAACGGGGGCGGAGAGGAACAGCGGGTGCGCGAAGCCGTACGACGCCACGAGCGCAGCAGTACCTTCACGGAGGCAGAGAAGGTCATCTCAGCCGTACTGTCCGATCCGCAGGTTCAGCAGGTGCGGGCGCGGAGCAAGGCGGCGGAGAGCGAGCTGGGCGTCGAGTTGAGTGCCCGTCTCCAGCCGTTCCAGGACCGCTACGGGCAGGCCCTGCGCGAGAGCGACACGGCCGTGCTCACCGGGATCTGCCCGGGCACACACGGCCGCTGGGACGGACCTGCGTCCTGGACAACGGGCACGAGGCGTCGATGTGAGGAACCGCGCTGGGGCCACACCAGCGAGGGCCGGCCGATCGCCTGGGTGGACAGCGCACCCGACGACCGGTAAGTACACGAGCCGACGGCGGCGGGCCTCTGGAGCCCGCCGCCGTCGGCTTCAACACCCCGACCCGAGAGGGAAACAGGCCATGAGCAGCAACTACACCACCGGGCCGGATCCGGCGCTGAGCCGTGACCCGGTGCACCGGGTGGCGTAATACCAGACCGCAGGCGTCAACGCCCGGCTGGAGGTACTCGCACTCCTCCAGGCGCGCGGAACGACGGGTGATCGCCGTCGCCTCATCTTCAACGGCACCGTCGTCGAAACCGGCACCGGCTCCTACCGTCTCGCCAGCGCCAGAGCCTGGGTTGAGGAGCCCACCAAGGCTGGCTAACGAGGAATGGACGCAGCTTCCACCGCTGGCTGCTTGCCGAGCCTTGCCGCCACCCGGTCACGGAGAAGCTCATACTCCTCGCGCGGCCGTACGAACGTCGGCGGCCGGGGAATGATCACCCCTCAGTGACGATTACGTCCGCCCCGAACTGCTCTCGGGTGAGATCGATGTCCACCCCCATGCCCAGGCGGTTCCACCAGTGATAATCGGTGCGCTCGCCGTTCACCCGCACCTCGCCACGGACCAGTTCGCCTCCCAACAGGTCGTTGAGCACCAGAGTGGTGACAAGACACTGCCATCGGGCCGGATTCTCCGGGCTCCACTGAGCGCGAGTCTCCGACGGACAGGTATCGGCACCCCAACTGCTGCGGACAGCACGTTCGATATCAATCAAGAGCAGCGGTGTCATGTCCACCATCCTCACAGCGGCCACTGACACCGCTGAGGGGCTGGTGCTGCGGGGCCGGTCGGCGCGGGTTGGCGAGCCGGCCATGCACCTCGCCGACGTACGACAGCGCGAACGGGCCCACCTAACGAGCTCGTGCATGGTTGGCGGTAGGGCGTCGAGGAGTGCGGATTAGCCGTTGTGTTCACGTTCGCGCACCAGCGGCCATCGTGGCGGTCTGCTGGTGGGAGAGCAGTCCGGCGACAGCTTGGATGATGTCGCTCATCTGCTCCCGGCGGCCGTGGTGCCGCGCGAGAGATCGCCAGTCCTTCATATGGGCCAATGCCGTGCTCGACCCGGATGCGGCGTGAGAAGTGCGGTACGCTGCCGTTCGTACAACTCCTCGCACCACTCGGGCCGGTGCTTCTTGAACTTGCGGTGCGGTGGCGTCACCACCCGGCCGCCGGTCTGGGCCCCCAGCCCCTGGTAGCCGGCATCGGCCAGGAGCTCCACGACGGGCCCGTCGGCCAGCAGCTCGACCAGGCCCAGTTTCCGGGCGTGTGTGATGTCCGCGCAGCTGGCCGGCACAGACGGACTGCAGAACAGCAGGCGCCCCGCAGCGTCCGTGACGACCATCGACTTCACAGCGTTCTGCTTGTTCTTACCGGAGATGAACTTCTCCCGGTCCCTACGTCCGGCAGCCGGGCGGCGAACCCGGATCTCGGTTCCGTCGATGATCCCGCTCTTCCCACTTGTGCCGAGATGGTCGATGACTTCGGCGAGCGTACGCAGTCGGACGTCGGGGGCGACGGTGCAGCCGCGCGTCGCCAGCAGCGGCCGTACTTCACCGACTGCGCACGTGATGGTGGAGCGGTCGACACCGAACCAGCAGGCCAGCACGTCATGGGTGGCGCCATGACGGAGGTGGACGAGGGTGGCCAAGAGCCGGTCGACGAAGACCAGCTTGTGTTTCGCCCCGGCGCCCATGGCCCGGCGACGGGGACGTGACGCGAGACCGGCTTGGTGCCGCTCGTGCCACAACGGGCCGATCTCAGCGACTAGTTCGGCGAACACTTCGGGCGCCAGCCCCGTGATCCGCTGGCTTCGGATGATCGCTGCACGTGCCCGGTTCCCCACCACACCGACCATGATCAACGATCACAGGCCCCAACGCGTCACCGCCAACCATGCACGAGCTCGTAAGAGCTGTCCCGCAATGGCATGCCCGCTGCCTGGCATGATCGACGCGTGACCAGCGAACCTGGGCGGCAGGGCCGCATGAAGTACGTGCTGTTCGATGTCGACGGCACGCTGATCGACGCGGTGAGCAACCAGCGTCGGGTCTGGGGAACCTGGGCCGAGCGGTACGGGGTATTCCGGCTCAACGGCTCGGGTCGAGCAGCAGCTTGCCGGAGGTGCGGCGCGATTCGATGTCGGCGTGGGCCTGCTCGGCGGCGCCCAGGGGGTAGCACTCGCTGATGTCGATCTGCAGCTTGCCCTCGCGGATCTTGTCGAAGAGGTCTCCGGTGTGCTGGAGCAGCAGCTCCCGGTTGTGGATGTGGTCGGCGAACACCGCGTAGGTGAGTTTGATGCTCTTGGGCAGGTCGAACAGCCGCACCGTGGGGATGTCGCCGATCAGCGGGCCGTAGTAGACCAGGGTCCCGACCCGTCGCAGTACCTCGGCCGAGGACCAGAACGTGGCGGCACCGCCGCCGTCGAAGACCGCGTGGACTCCCTCGCCGTCGGTCAGGTCCTTGACCCGATCCACGAAGTCACCGCCCGAGGAAACGAGGACCTCGTCCGCGCCCGCCGCCTTCGCGGCCTGGACCTTCTCCTCGCGGGAGACCAGGCCGATCACGCGCGCGCCGCGCAGCTTGAGAAGTTGGGTCACGATGCGCCCGACCCCGCCGGCGGCGGAGTGCACGAGCGCGGTCTCGCCCTCGGCCAGGGGCGCGGACTCGGTGACGAAGTGGTGCGCGGTGAGTCCCTGCATCATCGTCGCGGCGGCGGTGTCGCTGGGGATGTCGTCCGGGACGGGGACGACCTGGGCGGCGGGGACCGCGATCCTCTCGGCGTAGCTGCCGTGGACGTAGGCCCAGGCCACCCGGTCGCCGATTGCGAAGCCGCTGACGCCCTCGCCGATGGCGGTGACCCGTCCGGCGCCCTCGACCCCGGGGACGAAAGGTGGGTTGCCGGGCACCGAAAATCCGGAGCGGGTGCCGGTGTCCATGAAGTTGATACCGGAGAAGTCGATGTCCACCACCAGTTCGCCCGGCCCTGGTGCGGGGTCGGGGCATTCCTTCAGCTGGAGCACTTCCGGTCCGCCCAGCTCTTCCACTACTACGGCGCGCATGGCGCATACCCTCTTTCTCTCGGTTCTGTCGGTACGCCTGCCGGACGGTCGGCACGCGTCAAAGGAATGGCGGAGCGGCCCGCTCAAGCCTGCAACAACGTGGACGCGTAGGCGGGGTTGGTGTAGTCACGCCAAGCCGCGATCCTGCCGTCGCGGAGCTCGTAGATCGCCATGTTCATCACCGGGGCGAGCTTCCCGCCGGGCAGGGCGAGCCCGTGGATCTGTTCGGCGATGACGACGTCACCGTTCACCGCCTGGTGCACGGTCTCGAACTTGATCTGTGCGAAGTTCGCGAAGACGCCCTTCCACAGGGCGACCACCGCGACGCGCCCCTCGACCGGGGAGTCGCCGTAGGCGGTGAAGACGACGTCATCGGCAAGGAAGGGGGCAAGGGCGTCCGCGTCGTGTGTGTTGAAGGCGTTCACGAAGTCGCGGACGAGTGTGTCGTTGTGGGTGGCAGGCATGTCGAGGGTCTCTCTTTGGGTCGGTGCATGTGTGTGTTCGGTTGTCGCCGAGCGCAGGACGAATCTTCTGGACTAGCAAGTCCGGAAAATCGCTCCACATGGTGTGCCCGCGTCCATGCCGGAACCGGCGTCGGTGGCGACAGGGGCGGGCCCGGCTGGGCTGTTGCGCCGCGGAAAACGGTCATGTCCCGGGGGACACGGTCGGACAGCACCCGGTGAGGCAGCGGCACGGTGTCTGGCCTGCAGTTTCCGGGACTGGAGCAGGAGGCCCGTCGCCCGCGGGGTCAGCCACCGGTCCTGCGGAAGGTCTCGACGAGGTCGGAGGTGAACGCCTCGGGGTTCTCGTAGTGGACGAAGTGGCCGCCCTTCATATGGGCATTGACGTTGACCACGTTGAAAGAACTGCGCGTGGGCCCGTTCTCGAAGAGGACGATGCGCTCTTCGACGGTGTTGACGGCGGGCGGATAGGCGTCACCGAGCAGGAAGGTGAAGCCGGCCGGCGGCTCGACGACGGGCCGACGATCGTGGGAGGGCACCCACGGGTGACGCACCGCGTTGCGGTACATCCGGATCGAGGTGCCGATGGACTGCGTCACCCAGAAGACGGTGGCCTGGGTGAGGATGAAGTCGCGGGGAAAGGCCTCCTCGAAGTTGCCCCGCTTGTCGCTCCACTTCTTCCACCGCCGCAGCAGCCAGGCGAGCATCCCGATGGGGGAGTCGTTCAGACCGTGGATGAGGGTCGAGCCATCCAGCATGTGCACAGCGACGTGGGAGACATACGTGTTGACGAAGTTCTCCAAGCCCTCCCGCAGCTCCGGCGCGGCGTCCTTGGGGATCTTGCTGCCGTCGGTCAGGTCCCAGAAGCGCTCGTTGGCGAACTGGCCCGGAGGCATGTCGTGGCCGTAGTGCAGGCCGATGATGCTGTCGGCGTACTTGTGGCCGAGCGCACTCGTCACCAGAGCACCGTAGTCGGAACCCGCCGCCCCGTACTTCTCGTAGCCCAGCACCTCGGTCATGAGCTTGTGCAGGATGTCGGCGATCTTCCAGTAGTTCAGATCGCCTCTGACGACAGGGGTGGACCAGGCGAAGCCGGGCAGGTCCGGGATGATCACGTCGAACGAGACGGACGGGTCACCGCCATGGGCGGCGGGGTCAGTCAGCGGCCCGATGAGCCCGTAGCTGAACTCGCCGGGCCACGGCCATCCGGGACTGATGATGAGCGGGATCGGGTTCGGGCCCTTGCCGCGCTCGTACACGAAGTGCACGGGTGCGCCGTCGATCTCGACCTTGTGCTGGTTGTAGGCGTTGAGCCGCTTCTCCTGCGCACGCCAGTCGAAGCCGTCCGCCCAGTACTCCACGAGCGGCTTCAGATAGGCGGTGCTGATGCCGTAGTACTCCTCCTCGTTGTCCAGGTCGTCGAAGAAGCGGGTCTTCTGCAGGCGGTCCTTGAGGTCGTCGAGGGCGTCCTGGGAGACGTCGATGTGGTAGGGCTCCAGCGCGACGGGCTTGTTGCTGTTGCTCATGGCAATGCTGCTTCCTGTTGGAACGAAAGGGAATTTGTTGCTGAAGGAGTCACGGAAGGGGTCAGGCGGTGAAGTCCAGACGGACTCGGGTCTGCTTGAGCTCGGCGACCTGCCAGGAACCATCGACCTTGACGAAACGTGCGTGGTAGTGGCCGAAGCCGTGCATGCCCCTGAAGGGAATGGTGTCGGACACCGCGGCGCCCTCGGGACGGGTGACGATGTCCTCCATCGCGAACACGCCGTGGGCGGTGGTCTCCGAGTCGACGTCGATCTCATCGGAGAACAGGTGGTGGATCAGGGTGACGCCGGGGCCGCCGCTGGAGCCGACCGTCGCGGCGATTTCGTCTCGGCCGTTCATATGCAGCCACACCGTTCCGTCCGGCTTGTGCGGGCTGAACGTACCGTCAGGTGTGAACAGGTTCGCCAGGTCGTCCCAGCGCTGGTGATCCGCATAACGGACGTAGCGGGCCATCAGACGGCGGAGTTCCTCGGTGATGCTGAGGCGCTCAACAGCTTCCATGATCGATCTTCCTTCTTGACGTCATGCGCGTGGCACCGTGGGCCGGCGACCAAGCAACCTGTGATGCGGCCACCACCGGGGTGCCCCGAGCCTCTGTGGACCGTTTGGTCCATTCATCATGCATCCCCAAAACTGGACTGGCAAGTCCAAACATGAGGGACGCCGGCCACCGGGTCCGACTGGCTGCGTCATGCAGCAGCACTCGCGCCAAGCAGGCTGCCGACAGACGCGGCATGCGTGCCGGACGAAGCCGCGGCAAGTCTCCGGACGGTGCAAGGTGCGCGGCGAGTCGGTACGGGAATTCCAGGTGGCGGAAGCAGCAGGCGGGGCCCATTCGGCGGAGCAGCCGACGTGGCCGTCCAGCCCTGGAGGCGATTCGGAGTGCCGCTACGGACTCAAGGGTGGACCAAAGAGTCCAAAAGTGTGCGATGATGTGAAGATGAAGAAGGGGCTGACTGCGAAGGGCAGGGCGACTCGACAGCGCATCGTTGTTGCCGCGGCGCTTCTGATCCGGGAGAAGGGGATAGCCGGCACGTCGCTCGACGATGTACGGGTGGCCACAGCGACCAGCAAGAGCCAACTGTTCCACTACTTTCCCGAGGGCAGGTCCGACATTCTGGCAGCCGTCACCGAGTACGAGGCCTGCCAGGTCCTGGAGGCGCAGCAGCCGTTCCTGGGCGATCTTTCGACGTGGGAGTCCTGGCAGGATTGGCAGCACGCGGTGGTCACCCACTACACGGAACTGGGGCAGCGCTGCCCCCTCGGCAGCCTCACCGCGGAACTGGGCAAATCCTCCCCGCAGACTCGCGCAGTCGTCTCCTCTCTCTACGACAAGTGGGAGGCGGCGCTCGTGCGCGGTGTGGAGACGGTGACGTCCGCTGGACGAGACGCGGCACTCGGTCGTGCGCGCAGCATCCTGACCGCCGTCCAGGGCGGGGTCGTGATGCTCCAGACGACCGGGCGTACGGACTATCTGGAAGCAGCGCTGACCGAGGCAATCAGCCCACTACGACCCGTGGGTACTCAGGTCGGGTCGGTGTGAGGGATTTCCCTGCGAGGTCTGCGGAGGCAGCCGACTCGCGGGCTTGCAGCCCATATGGACTCTTCCACAGCAGACCGATACAACTGCGGCAACAGGGCCTCCCGGTGATCAGTGGCGTAGACGCCCTCTGTGTGAACGGCGCAGCAGCCGCGACGGGCCCTCCAGCAGCTGCATGTCCAGGTCGTAGGTGCGGCGGCCCTGGGTGTCATAGACCCATAGCCCGACGTAGTGGTCCCGCCAGGAGACGAGCCGGACTTCCAGCGGAGCCTTTCGGCCCGGGGCCCGGTACACGACCACGTATGGAAGCTTGCGGTATCCCGCTCCCGGGCCTGTTCGGCGGATATCGGCCGCCAGGGCGCACAAGTTTCCAGGTCCCACGCCTGCGCGTACTCCACTTCGACGGCCATTGCCGCTCCCTTTTCCTGCAACCTGTCTTGGTTGTGTGCTGAGTTGCAATGTCGCCGCTGCCTGTGACAACGGCTCTGCTGGACGGACGGCGGGCCGGCTCCAGCTCCGGCGCCCTGAGGGTCGTGTCTGTGATCCGGTCCATGGCCCGCTCAGCGAGTGGTTGCCCGCGTGATCCATTGAGCTGCCAAGGCCACTTGGTCATGGACGGTTCAGACGCAGGCGCTCGGTGACTCCCGAACTCATCGAGATTGATCAAGCGACAGGGTGACGCGGTGACTTGCGAAGCCGTCGAGAGGCGACTCCCGTTCTCGTGTACAGAGCCAGCTGGCCGAAAGCCAGGCTCTGCCACCAGGCCGCGGCGGAGAGTTGTGTGTGCGGGCCGGCCGCCAGGTCGTCGGTGGTCTGCGGGGGTGTTCATAGCGCGGGCGCCCGGACGGGCGCAGCAGTTGGTCGGGGGCGGGCAGGCGGTTGGTGTCGAGTCAGGTATGCGGGACGGTGTGGTGGGCGTGGCTGGGGGTGTGGTCGGTGAGCCCAAGCTGGCGTCAGACAGCGGTACACAACCAGACTGACAGCCGCCCACCGGCCGAAGACGCGGGACGGTGGCGGAGTCGGTTCGGCTGCCGGCGCGGGGGCGGGGCGCAGCAAGGGCGGAGGCGGGCGACGCGGCAGCGGTGTCCTGGGCGTCTGGAGGCCGGCGCGGTCGCCGGGGCCTGCAGAGGGGGTGGTCGAGCTTGACGACGCGGCGCCAGCTTCTCGAGGCCCGGAGTTCGTGGACGGGCGGGCGGAGGGTGTAACGGCGGTGAGCGAGGCCCTGGTGAGCGTCGCGGACCGCGACCGGGCGCAGCAGCCGGAGCCGGTCGGCGAGAGCCGGCGAGCTGGCCGTGCACCCCTGTGGTGTGCGGCAGTGTGAACGGGACAGCCTGGCAAGACTGGATGCCTTCGTGCGGGAGAACGTGCTGCCCCCACCCACCCGAACACAGCAGAACCTGTTCACGCACCGCGCACACCCGACAGACGTCCGCAAGTCACTGGCGGAACTGAGGGAGGAGGAGCGGGCATTGCTGGCGCGGAACGCCGCCCTGCTGCAAGGGCTCGCGACACGCTAGTACCGAGGCCCTGCGGGAGGCGGCGGCCCGGGAGCAGCGGGTGGCGGCCGACGCCGTCGGTTGCCGTGGTCGATCGGCGGCGTACTCGGGTGCCGCCCTCACGGCTATCGGTCGGGCAGTTCCCTCGGCACGTCGTGGTGCCAGGCGGTCTGCGTACACTCCGTGTCCGTGGAGGACATCGAGTACCGTCGGCCGGACCGTCGGCTGTGGCTGGCCACGGGCGCGTTCTTTTCCCTCCTCACGGTGCTGGGGCAGCTGACGGTCTGGGGGTTCTACCCCGACTGGCCTTTCTTGCGGGCGGTCATCTTCTCGGTGTTCTTCGCGGCCTGCACCATCTACCCGGCGCTCGTCTCTTTCGACTTGGCGTTGACCCGTACCGTGCTCGAAGCCGGCGGGCTCCGGATCCAGCGGCCTTGGCGGCGGCGATTCCACCCCTGGACAGACATCGTGGCCATCACCGTCGTGGGAGCCGAGCACTATGAGGTCCAGCTCGAGCTGACCGACAGCTCGCTGCTCCGCCTGCCGGCACCGCTGGCATCATGGGCAAGCATGGACCCGCAGTTCCGGCACAGCGTCGGCGAGATGCGCCGTCGCCAGCGGGCCGCCACCGATACCCGCGCGGCGCCTTCATCTCCAGGGGCCGATCGGCCGGGAGGACCGGCAGGCCGTGGAACAGCGGCGGGGCAGTCACCGCGGTGAACGCCCAGGCGCTCGACGTCGCCGGTGCCGACGCCGGGTGTCTCCTCGGGCAGGAACGCCAGGGTCCGGGCCCGGGTGTGTTCGGTGCGGACGTCGCCGTGCTCCTCGCCGGGCAGCGGGGCGCACACGTCGGCGGTGCCCGGGACGACACCGGGGCCCGGGTTCAGGCCCACACGCGGCCCTCAAAACCCCTCACAGCGCTCCAGGCGCAGGGCGTGCCCGCGGTCGAGACGAACGGCGGGGCCGGGGGCCGGAATGTGACGACGCCGGCACACCACGGCGGACACCTGCTGCTCACCCGGCCACGACACCACCATCCGCGGACCCTCGACATCGGCGGCGGTGTCCGTGAACATCAGCCGGCCACCGGAGATAGCGAGGGAAGGTCGCCCCTGTATCCAGTACACGAGAGGTCATGTTCCGACAGCGGACAGTGAGGTGCTGTCTGCTTGCTGCCGGGGGGCGGGGCGGAGCAGGGAGCGCTCTGTGCGGTGGGCTGACCTGTGTCTGTCCGGTCATCGCGTTGGCCGACAGGCGCGGCGCGCGGGTCCGACCCGGGTTGGATTTCCGATGCCGGGCACCAGCACGACGGCTGGCCCCCTACCGGCGCCCGCGCCACCTTTGAGCGTCTTCTGCTCGCCGCCACAGCGAACCCGAACTCGCGTCCGAGTCACGTGGCGCGGCTTGGTGTTGTGACTAGTGTCCGTCGGCGAGGCGCACCCGAGCACGGCCGGGCCGGTGTGGTGACTGACCGCCGGTGTCCCCGGCGAGCCGCGGGGGGGCGTGTGTCTGGTGGTGTTGGCATGGGGTCGGGGTGGGGTGTGCTGGCTGGGTGTGTGGGGTTGGGGGCCTGCTGGGTGTGGGTTCGCGTCGCCGGTGTCATTCGGGACCGCGGTGACCTGCTGCTTGTGCTGCTGCCTCATCAGAGGCATTCGAAGGCTGCATCCTAGGCCTCGTGCACCCCGTCCACGACCCGATCTCTATGGCCTGGCGGATGCTCCTGCCGCTGTTGATGACCGCGGACGGCTCTCGTTCGACGCGTGATCCGGGCATGACCCAGACGCCGCGGGCGATGTCGTGGAGTTGCTGGTCGCACAGCCCGTCGCTCCAACCGATCTGCGAGCGCTGGAGGGGATCGCTGTTCGGGCCGGCGTCCTTCTTCTTGTCGAGGGTGATCTGCATCATCGCGCCTCCCTGCGAGGCCGGTGGTGGCAGGGCATGCTCTGCCTGATCGAACGAAGTTTGGATGACTTCCTGTCTCGCTCAACCGGAAGCATCAATGGCGCGCTGCTGTGCTACTCAAGGGCCGTGACGCCTTCCAAGATCTCCAGCAGACCCTTCGACGCAGTGCTGTGCGACCTCGACAACGTGATCCGCTTCTATGACACGAGGGAACTGGCGAGCCTGGAGCGCCGCGCCGGGCTGGCGGAGGGGACCACCCAGAGAGTGGCGTTCGCGCCGGAGACAGACCTCCCGCTGCTCCTCGGCGAGATCACCAAGGAGCAGTGGGTGGAGTCCATTGTGGTGGGCCTCGCTGGTCAGATACCCGAGGCCCAGGCGCGCGAGCTGGGGACGGCGCTTGCCAACGCGCCGTTCCATGCCGACAGTGTCGTGGTCGACATGCTTGTTCAGGTGCGGACGCACGTGCCCTTGGTACTGGTGACCAATGCGACCGTGGAACTGGAGGACGACCTGGTGTCGCTGGGGCTCGCCGGTTTCGCCGATCACGTCATCAGCAGTGCCCGGGTGGGAGTGGCCAAGCCGGACCAGAAGATCTATGAGATCGCGGCCGGGCAGGCGGGGGTTGCCCTGGACCGGTGCCTGTTCGTGGACGACCGGCTTGAGAATGTGGAAGCCGCGGTCAGGCTCGGGATGACAGGTGTGCATTACCGCGAACCTGCTGATCTGCGTGAGGCACTGGCCGTCCTGCTGGACCGTTGAAACGCAGGAGACCGGACAGCACCTCCCGGGCAGCGGCCTCGGACGACATCTCCCCGTTGCGGTGCCCGAGCGCGGCCCGCTGCGGGCCGGCACCAGACCCGCCTCGCCGTCCTGGCGGAAGGCCGCGACCCACCCGCTTGACCGTGCGGGTCGCCACCTCGAACTCGGCCGTCCTCGCCGCGTACCGACACTCTCGTCGGCTCCCCCGCCGCCCAGGCAGCACGGGGCTCCCCCGCGGCCGGCAGTTCCCCGCTGCCGCTGCGGAATCCGGTGAGCACCTCCCTGACATGCGCGGCCCGCGCCGGCACCCGCTCCCGCTCGCCGGCGTCCAGCCGGTCCAGCACCACCGCTACTGTCTCCTGCGGATCGTCGCAGGCCGGCCCCGGCCCGTCCGGGATGACGCGAGCGCACTCCGACAGCAGCACGCTGCCCCGGCCGGGCCGGTGTTCCCCTGTGGCCGCCGGTACCACCGGACCGGGGGTGTCGTGGAGGTGCAGGCGGCCGGGGGCCGTGGTGGCCGATGCCGCCTTGGGGCAAATCCCTGGTCATCACCACCGGAAGGCGCGCGGTGCCGGATGGTCGTGCGGGCCCGTACCGGAGGGCGTTGCTGTGGCCGGTCATGTGGTGGGAAGCGGTCGGTTCAGCGGCACGGTATCGGCTGTCGCTGCCAGCAGGGATGAGTACCTGACGCGCGGCAGGGATGACCTATGCGTTTGGCTTGACCCAGGCCCCGGGGGCGTTGTCGGCGTACTGCTCGCGGTCGCGTTCGGGCAGTGGTGTGTCCTGCGGCGGGATCAGTGCCCGCGCAGGCTTCTCGGGCTGGGCCTGTACCACCTTGAACCTCGAGGAGCGCCGTGGCTGCGGCTGGGGATGGGGATGGGGCGGCGGCATCAAGCCCGCCATGATGCGGGCTGCACGCTCGCGGGCCGCAGCCTTCGCTCTAGCCTTCCGGGCCCGCTTCGCTTCCGGTGTCTCCTTCGGCATGGCCACAGGTTACGGGCTCGCGAACCGTGATGCGGCGGGAATGAGAGAACCCGCCTGGGGCTGTCTCACGGTCGATGTCGGGTCCGATATCGACCCGACATCAACCGTGCGATTTCTACCGGGGAGTGAGGGGAAGGAGGACCAGAAGCCGCCACGGAAGGAACCCCCAAAGGCTTCACCACCGCCACCAGCCGGCTCACCCGGAGTAGGTGGTGGTGATGTGCCCCAGGCTGCCCTGCGCGGGCTCGGGCGGGTTCTGCGCGGCGCAGCCGTTGTTCTGAACGAACCGGTCGCGCAGGGAGCGCCCGGTGGCGATGTTGTCGCCGGTGCCGTGGGCCGCGAAGTAGGCGACGGCCCCGGTCCCGCCGCTGCATCCGCTGATCTGGCCGGGTGCGCCGTAGACGGCGACGGCGCGGAAGGTGTCGGGCCGGGAGCAGGCCAGGGAGTAGCTCATGGCACCGCCGTAGCTGAAGCCGAGGGCGAATCGCCTTTCGGTGTCGACGCAGAGGTCCGCCTCGACGTGCCGCAGCAGGTCGTCGACGAAGGTGACGTCCTCGCCGCCGGTGTTGGGCCAGCCGTTGTCGATTCCCTGGGGTGCGACGAAGACGGTACTGTCGCCGGCCAGTCGCTTGAGGCCGTAGTAGGACCAGACGTCCCGCTCCACGGTCTGGCCCGTGGCGACATCGGTGGCGGTGCCGCCCCACCAGTGGAAGCCGAGGACCAACCGGTGGGGGCGGTTGGGGTCGTAGCCGTCGGGGACGTCCAGGATGAAGCCGCGGTTCTTGCCGCCGCTTTGGATGGTGTGGTTGCCGTCGCCCAGCGTGGGCGCCTGGCCGCATCCGGCGGAGGCCGCGGCGGGGGTCGTGGAGGTGCCGTGGCTTTGCCCGCCCCCACCGCTGGGCCGCCCGTGGCCATGACGAGTGCTGCCGCGAGGGCGACTGGGGTGAGGAGAAGGTTGCGCAGGGACATCGGATGACTCCGTGGGGTGTGGGGGGACAGAGGGGTGCGGGGGTGTCTCCTGGTCAGGGGGTGGTGAGTTCGAAGCGGTTGACGGTGACCGCGCCGCCGAGCGCCTGCGTGGCGTGGTTGAAGATGGCGTAGCGGTAGCCCATGAAGAACTGCCAGGCGTTGTTGAGCGTGAAGGCGGGTCCGAGGCCGGTGAAGGTGATGCCGTCGGTGCTGTAGGAGAAACGCGCCTGGCGGCCCGCGCCCGGGCGGATGTCCGCGGTGGCTCGCAGCTGGATCCGGGTCCCGGTGACGGGGGCGGTGGCGCGTTCGCTGCCGGTGCCGGTGGTGTTCCAGTTGGAGTCCATGGTGAGGCCGTCGACCATGACGAGACGGGTGGCCCCGTTGTCGCGTTTGAGGCCGATCCAGGCGGACGCGTCGCGGAGCATGGCCAGGCCGACGCGGTCGCCGTCACGCATCTGCTGGTGGTCGAGGGTGATGGTCGCGGTGGACGTGGGGCCGGGCACACGGTGGGTGAGCGTGTTGCGGGCGGAGTAGAGGTCGCCGGTGACGGTGGCGGCGCGCAGGGTCAGCCCGTTGTTGACGGTGTAGTGGGCGGGGTCGGGGTTGTGGTTCCACTCCCACTTGGGTGTGAGGATGGTGCCGGGGAAGGTGTCGACACCGGTGAGGGGCTCGACCTGGCGGGGCGGGGGCGGGAGGTTCGGCACGGGGTAGGCGGCGCCCCAGGCGCCGCCCACGAGCTGGAGCTGGGGCCAGCCGTCGCCGCTCCAGGTGATGGGGGCCAGAGCCGGGACGCGCCCGCCGGGGTAGGCGTCGATGAAGGCAAGGTAGTACCAGTCGCCGTTCTGGGTCTGCACCAGACCGCCCTGGTGGGGGACGCCGCCGCCGGGGATGGGCCCGGGCAGGTCGAGCAGGATCTGGCGCAGGGTATAGGGGCCGAAGGGCCCGCTGGTGGAGCGCAGGATGTACTGGCCGTTGGCCGGACGGGTCAGGAAGATGTAGTAGGCACCGTTGATCTTGTAGAAGCGGGCGCCCTCCAGCGTGCCGATGCTGGACGGGGTGGAGAACACCTGCTGGGAGCGGACCTGGCTTCTTCCGTCCGGGGACAACTGGGCGACGTGGATCTGGGTGTTGCCATAGGCGACGTACATCGTGTCGTCGGAGTCGACGAGCAGCCCGGCGTCGAAGTAGACCTGCGGGAGTTCGGCGTGCCGGCTCCAGGGGCCCTCGACGGAGGTGGCGGTGTAGATGTAGGTGCGGGCGAAGTCGATCTGGCCCAGCCAGTAGAAGGTGCGGTTGCTCGGCCGGTAGGCCAGGGACGAGGCCCAGACGCCCCGGACATAGCCCCGGCCACCGCTGAGGTCGTACTTGGCGCCGAAGTCCAGGCGTGGCACCGAGTGGCCGGCGAACTCCCAGTTCACCAGGTCGTAGGAGCGCAGGATCGGTGCGCCGGGCGAGTAGTGCATCGTCGAGGCCGAGTAGTAGTACGTGTCCCCGACGCGGATCACGTCGATGTCGGCGAAGTCCTGCCAGAAGAGCGGGTTCGTGAAGGACGCCGCGGCGCCCGGAGGTTCCTGGGCAGCCGCGCCGGGTAACGCGGCCGCAGCGGCGTGGGCGCCGGCCAGGGGCAGTGAGGTTCCCGCGACCAGCGCGGTCGCCGTGGTCAGCAGCAGCCGCCGGCTCGGGTGGTGCGGATCTCCAGAAGCAGACATGGGGTCACCTTTTTCTGTACGGGAGTGCGCGATCGCGGTCGCCGCCGAAGCGGTCCGCCGCGCCGGCCGGCACACGACGCAGTACCGGCGGCGCGGGAGCGCTCCCATCGCGGCCCGCGCGTGGGGAGACCGCTCGTCATCGCGACGGTCCTGTCCGCGTGATTCCGGAATGCGTTCCACCGGCCGTCGGGGCGGTGAGGGGAACGTAGAACCACCCTCCGGCGCCGTCAACCCTCGCCGCCGGACGGCGTGGGTACGGTACGGTCTCCCGCCTCCCGCCGCGCGCGCACCTCCGAGTGCGGTGGGGCTCCAGGCAGGGCGCGTGGCCCGGCCGGCCACCTCGCCGACAGCTCGGGGCAGTTGGGGTCTCGGGCCGCGGCGGGACCGGATCGTGAGGACGGGCAGCAAGGCGAAGGCGGAGCAGCAGGCGGGTGGATCCGCCCCGGCCGGCCGCGTCGGTCCGCGTGCTGACACCATGCCCGGGATGGAGCTGACCATCACTTCCCAGGGGGTAGGGCTTCCCGCCACCCTGACGCTGCCGAAGGGTCCTGTGCGCGGCGGTGTCGTCCCGCTGCACGGGTCGCACGCCGGTTCACGGGACTTCCTTCTCTATGAGCATCTCGCGCAGGTCCTGCCCGCTCGCGGAATCGCGGTGCTGCGCTACGACCGGCGGCCGTCCCGCTCCGGCCGTTCCGTTCCGTTCGCCGAACAGGCCGCCGACGCGCTGGCCGCGATGGCCGTGCTGCGCCGGCACATCCCCGAGATGCCGGTCGGACTGTGGGGGTACAGCCAGGGTGGCTGGGTCGCGCCACTGGCTGCCGCGAACCGGCCGGACGAGGTGGCGTTCCTGACGCTGGTCTCACCGGTCGGCGTCACTCCCGGGGCACAGATGCGCTACGGCCTGGCGCAGCAACTCCGTGAGAACGGCTTCGCCGACCGGCTCGGAGAGCTGAGCCGCTTCCAGGACGCGCTGGAGGCGTATGTGCGGGGGACCAGTGACGCGGACACCCTGCGCCAGGAGTTCGCGGCGGCGGGACGACAGCCGTGGTGGCCATTGCTCGGCTACGACGCGGGCGCTGCCGACCTGTTCAGTGTGCCGCCGCGGGAGTTGTGGGTGGACATGGATGCCGATCTGAGTGACGCGTACGAGGCGGTGCGCTGCCCGGTCCTCACCCTCTACGGGGAGACCGACCAGTGGCTGTCCATCGAGGACAGCACGCGCCTGTGGCGCGAGGCCGCCGGGCGGGCGGGCAGGCCGGCGCCGGACGTCGTGCGGTTGGCCGGCTGTGACCACTCCCCCACCATCGCCGCCGAAGGTGCCGAGGGGGGCACCGTCCGGATCAGTCCCGGGTATGAACAGGCGCTGCTGGAGTGGCTGGACGGGGTACTGAGGGGGTGACCGGAGTCAGCGGCGGTGGGGGCGCGGTGCAGGCGGATTCCGTGCCCGTGGTCCGTCGGCCTCCGCCGAACCGGCGGTGCTCAGGCACGAGGGGCCGGCCCTCCGACCGGAAAGATGAATGCGGCAGGAAAGAGGTTCCCGACGAGGCTCGCGAAGGCGCCGGTCCTGCGCATGGTGTGGACCTCGATCAGCCACCTCGCCGGTCGTCGTCATCGGACCCGGGTTTCGTTCTTCCCCCTGTCTCCGGGCGAGGTGACTCGCGGCGCCCCGGACGTCGAATGCCGACCAGAGCCCGCCGACGATCAGGGCGACACCGAGCAGTATGGGCACGGCGGGACTGATTGGTGGGTTTGAGGAGGGAAGGGAAAGCACCCTACCCGGGGTGATCTGGGCGAGGCAGCGGTGTGGTGCGGGGGGGAGCTTCTTCGGCGGGGCCGGCCAAAGGGGAGCGCGGACGGGTCTGGCCGGCAGGGCCGTGTGGCCACCGCTGCGTAGGCGGCACGTCACGGTGCCTCAGCGACCGGGCCCGGGTAAACGGGACGGCTGTCCGGCGGGCGGGCCCGAGGGGCGGCACGTGAGATGTGACCGCCCCGGCCCGGTGCCGGCCGGGGTACGTATCGTCGGCGTATCGAGAATCCCATACGGGCGGGCAACACCGCTCCGCCTTCACTGTCGGTGTGAACGACAGAGAACCCACCCGGGCAACCCTCCGCCGCAGCCGGTCACCGGCCGTTTCCCCATCCTCGGGACCGGGCATCACCGTCTACGGCTGCGACGCGGACGAGGCCGCTCTGTTCCGGGAACTGGCGCCGCGTCTCGGTGTGACACCGACCATCACCGGGGCACCGGTCTCCGGGGCCACCGCCGGGTCGGTGAACGGAAACCGCTGCGTCAGCGTCGGTCATCGGCACCGGATCAGCCGGCCCGCCCTCGCGGCGCTGAGCCGGGCGGGCGTGAGGTACATCTCCACCCGGAGCATCGGATACGACCACATCGATGTGGAGTACGCCGCGCGTCTCGGCCTGTCCGTGGAGAATGTCCGCTACTCGCCCGACGGCGTGGCCGACTACACCCTGATGCTGATCCTGATGGCGGTGCGCGGTGCGGCGCCCATGGTCCGGCGCACGGACCGCCACGATTACCGGCTGCCCGACAGGCGCGGACGGGATCTGCGCGATCTGACCGTCGGGGTCCTGGGCGCCGGGCGCATCGGGACGGCGGTGCTGGACCGGCTGCGGGGCTTCGGCTGCCGGGTCCTCGCGCACACCAACCGCGGCGCCGGGGCCGGCAACGTCCCGCTCCCCGAAGTGCTCCGGCACAGCGATGTGGTCACGCTCCACACACCGCTCACCGCCGCGACCCACCACCTGCTGGACCGGGACCGTATCGGACTCCTGAAACACGGCGCGTTCGTCATCAATACCGGACGCGGAGCGCTCATCGACACCGATGCCCTCGTGTCCGCGCTGGAAAGCGGCCGGGTGGGCGGCGCGGCCCTGGACGTGGTCGAGGGCGAAGAAGGAATCTTCTACGCCGATCACCGGGACCGGCCGCCGGACACCGCCTCGCTGGTCCGGCTGCAACGGCTGCAACGCATGCCGAATGTGCTGATCAGTCCGCATTCCGCCTATTACACGGAGCGCGCCCTGCGCGACACCGTGGAGAACTCTCTCATCAACTGTCTGACATTCGAAAGCGACCACCACCATGGCTGAAGTGAAACTCGGCATCGTCTTCGGAGGCCGTTCCGAAGAACACGATGTCTCCGTCAAGTCCGCCCGGGAAGTGGCGAGGCATATCGATCCCGCCCGGTACGAACCGTTCTTCATCGGCATCACCAGGAGCGGCGCCTGGAAGCTCTGCGCCGATCCCGGACCGGGCTGGGACCAGGGCGAGGGCCCCAGCGCGGTGCTGTCGCCCGACGGCACCGCCGGCGGACTGCTCGTCCTGGAGCGGGGCCGGTACGGTACCGTCGCCCTGGACGCGGTGCTGCCGGTTCTGCACGGCACCCACGGCGAGGACGGTGCGATCCAGGGGCTGCTGGAGCTCTCCGGCATTCCCTACGCCGGCTGCGACATCCAGAGTTCCGCGCTGTGCATGGACAAGTCCCTCACCTACCTCGTCGCCCGGAGCGCGGGCATCGCCACCCCGGAATTCCGGGTCGTGACCGCGGGTGAGTCCGTGGACGCCGAGCGGCTGGGGTATCCCGTCTTCGTGAAGCCGGCCCGGTCGGGGTCGTCTTTCGGCGTCAGCAAGGTGACCCGCGCGGACGAACTGCCGGCCGCCGTGGAGACCGCTCGGCGGTACGACTCCAAGGTGCTGATCGAAGGGGCTGTCGTCGGTGGTGAGGTCGGCTGCGCGGTCCTCGGCAACGGCCCGGAACCGATCACGGGCGAGGTGGACCGGATGGCGCTCTCCCACGGCTTCTTCAGAATCCACCAGGAGGACGATCCGGAAAGCGGCTCTGAGAACTCCACTCCCCTGGTGCCCGCCGACATCCCGGCGGCCTCGCGCGACCTCGTCCGGGAGACCGCGAAGAGGGTCTACCGTGCCCTGGGATGCGGGGGACTCGCCCGGGTGGACATGTTCCTCACCGACGAGGGCACGGTGGTGCTCAACGAGGTGAACACCCTGCCCGGCCTGACCTCCTACAGTCGTTACCCGAGAATGATGGAAGCCGCCGGGATCCCGCTCTCGGCCGTGATCGACCGCGTGGTCTCCCTGGCGCTGACGGGAGAAGCCCGTGCGTGAGGACTTCGTCTTCCTGGACGAGTACATCCCCGGCATCCGCTGGGACGCCAAGTACGCCACCTGGGACAACTTCACCGGTAAACCGGTGGACGGGTATCTGGCCAACCGCGTCGCCGGTACCACGGCGCTGTGCGCGGCCCTGACGCGGGCACAGCAGGAGGCGGCCTCCCTCGGCCTCGGGCTGCTCCTGTGGGACGCCTACCGTCCCCAGCGCGCCGTGGACGGCTTCGTCCGCTGGTCACGGCAGCCGGAGGACGGCCGGACCAAGGCCCGGCACTATCCGAACATCGACCGGGCTGACATGTTCGAGCACGGCTATGTGGCCACCAGGTCGGGTCACAGTCGCGGCAGTACGGTCGATCTGACGCTCTACCACTTGACCACCGGTGAACTCCTGCCCATGGGCGGCGACCACGACCTCATGGATCCGCTCTCCCATCACGGAGCGGTCGGGATCACCCGGGCCGCGGCGGAAAACCGGCGGCGGCTCCGTTCCCTGATGGGGTCCTGCGGCTTCCAGCCGTACGAGAGCGAATGGTGGCACTACACCCTCAGGGACGAGCCGTACCCGGACACCTATTTCGACTTCCCGCTGGCGCCCGGGGTTGCCGTCAGCGTCCGCGGCTCCGTCGCCGCATGACGAGGTCGAAGGCCCGGTAGACCGCCGGCCGCAGCGGCAGGTCCCACTCGCCCACGTACCGCACCGCCTGGCCACCGGTGCCGGTCTTGAACTGGATCAGCCCGACCTGCGGGTCGTCCGTGTCCAGGGTCGAGGTGATGCCGCGCAGGTCGTAGACCTCACAGCCGCCCGCCAGCGCTTCCCGGATCATCGCCCACTGGCAGGCGTTGGAGCCGCGCACCTCGCGCTTCACGGTGGAGGAGGCGCCGTAGGTGTACCAGGCGTGGGTGCCGACCCGCACCAGGATCGCCCCGGCCACCGGGTCGCCCCGGTGGCGCGCCATATAGAGCCTGATCCGTTCGGGGTCCTCGGCGTTCAGCTCGGCGAACATGGCGGTGAAGTAGTCCAGCGGCCGGGGGGTGAAGCGGTCCCGCTCGGCGGTGTGGAGGTACAGCTCGTGGAAGGCCGCCAGGTCCCTGGCCGCCGCGGCCCCGGCGGAGGTGACCTCCACACCTTCCCTGGCCGCCTTCTTGATGTTGCGGCGCCAGAGCTGGTTCATGCCGCGCAGCAGGTCCGCCTCGCTCCGCCCGGCCAGCGGAATCTCGTACGTGTACTGCGGCTGGCCGGCTCCGAAACCGTCCGCCGGGCTCTGCGGCAGCCAGCCGGCCGCCGCCAGCCGGTCGCTCACCGTGGTGCCGAGCGGGTCCTTCCGCCGGGCGGAGAGGTCGGTGAGCCGCTTGACGCCCGGGGCGGCGATGCCCTCCTTGACCTCCTGGGCGCTCCAGGTGTCCGTGCGCAGCGGCGGGCCGAGCCGTACCGCGAACGCACCGCGTGCCTTCAGATGGGCGGCGAGCGGGTCCAGCCAGGGGCCGAGTGCACCGTTCCACTCGATCGCCGGGCCCTGGGCGAGATAGGCCAGTGTCCAGCGTTGGAGGCGTGGCACGGGGCGGTGCAGGACGAGGCCGGCGCCGACCAGGCGCCCGTTCTCGTACCAGCCCAGTGACTCGCTGCGCCACTCGCTCTTGAGGCGGCCCCAGGCCGGGGTCTGGAGGAAACTCACCGACGTCCGGGCCCGGATGAAGGCGAGGTGCTCGGTCGTGGTGATCGGCACGACGGTCAGCCGTCGTGCTGGTTCGCGTTGGGGGGAGGTCATGCCGCCCAGTCAAGGCAGTGCTGTGTTACGCGCTCGTATGCGGTTTTCGATATGCGGACGATAGGCGGTGCGCGGGGGACAGTTCCACGGTGACGCGCAGCCCGCCGGCCGGGCGCGGGGTGAGGGTGAGGCGGCCGTCGTGCGCCTGGGTGATGGTGCTGGCGATGGCCAGGCCGAGTCCGACGCCGCCGTGGCCGGCGGAGACGCGGTCGGTGCCGCGTCGGAAGGGTTCGGTGAGGGTCGCGGCCAGTTGGGGGGTGATGTGCTCGCCGGTGTTCTCGACCGTGAGCATCACGGCATCGGAACGGGCATGGGTACGGACCCACACGCGGCCGCCCGTTGGCAGGTTGTGGACGACCGCGTTGTGCACGAGGTTGGTGGTCAGCTGGAGCAGCAGCGCCGGGGATCCGGTGGTGGGGGCGACATCGCCGCCGGTTTCGAGGGTGACGCCGTGCTGCTCGGCGAAGGGCAGCAGTGTTTCGGTGGCTTCTTCCGCCAGCAGGGACAGGTCGAGGTGTTCGCGGGCGAAGGCCCGCCCCTCGGCGCGGCTGAGCAGGAGCAGGGCCTCGGTGAGGTCGATCGCCCGGGTGTTCACGGTGCGGAGTCGTTCGACGAGTTCTCCGGTGACCCGGTCAGGATCGGTGTGGGCCACGTCGAGGAGGGATTTCGAGATCGCCAGCGGGGTGCGCAACTCGTGCGAGGCGTTGGCCGCGAACCTCTGCTGTTCGGCGACGTGCGCCTCGACCCGTGCCAGCATCGTGTCGAAGGCGTCGGCAAGTTCGGCGAACTCGTTCTGGCGGCCCGGGAGCCGGATGCGGTGCGAGAGCGATCCCGTGGCGGCCGTGCGGGTGGCGTGGGTGATGCGATCCAGCGGGGCCAGCATCCGGCCGGCGAGGATCCAGCCGCCCACGAGGCCGAACACGAGCAGGAACACCATGACGGCGGCCGCCACCGGTGCGAAGCCGCGCACGAAGTCGGTGCCCGGAGTCACCCGCCACGCGCCTTCGTCATTGGTCTGCAGCCACCCCTCGCGCACCAGGAATGCCCCCACGGCGGCGAGCAGCAGCCCGCCGGCCAGCATCAGGAACCCCGCGTAACTGAGGGTGAGCTTGAAGCGGACACTCAGCCCGGGCGCTCTACCCACGGTGCGGTTCCTCGCGTCCGCCCCGGGGCGGCACGTCGATGCGGTAGCCGACGCCCGGGACGGTGGCGATGATCCAGGGTTCGCCCAGGCGCTTGCGCAGGGCCGAGACGGTGATGCGTACGGCGTTGGTGAACGGGTCGGCGTTTTCGTCCCAGGCCCGTTCGAGGAGTTCTTCGGCGCTGATGACGCCGCCCTCGGCCGCGACGAGGACTTCGAGTACGGCGAATTGTTTTCTGGTCAGTGCGACATAGCGGTCGTCGCGATAAACCTCGCGGCGGAAGGGATCCACACGCAGTCCGGCGATTTCCCGTACCGGGGGCCGGCTGTGAGCCCGCCTGCGGTCGAGTGCTCTGAGCCGCAGGACGAGTTCCTGCATGTCGAAGGGTTTGGTCAGATAGTCGTCGGCGCCGAGTCCGAAGCCGGACGCCTTGTCGTCGATTCGATCGGCGGCGGTGAGCATGACGATCGGCGTTCCGCTGCCCGAGGCCACAATGCGTCTGGCGACCTCGTCCCCGGAAGGGCCGGGAATGTCCCGGTCGAGGACGGCCATGTCGTAGGCGTTCGTGCCCAGCAATTCCAGCGCGGTATTTCCGTCACCCGCGATATCGGCGGAGATCGCCTCCAGACGCAGGCCATCACGGATCGCCTCCGCCAGATAGAGCTCGTCCTCCACGATCAGTACACGCATACGATTGATGCTACAAGCCAGCACATATGGTCCTCGTATCGGAAAACACATACCCGCCGGCAACAGCCCGCCTCCTTGACTGGCGACATGAACCACACCTCGCCGTCGGCACCGCCCCGCCGGGCGTCGCGGCCGCGTACCTGGACACGCGGGCCGGTGCTCACCGCGCTGGCCCTGCTGCTCGGCCTCTTCCTGCTTCTGCATTCCTGGATCCCCGACCGGCCCGGGGGCCTGGGCAGCCTGGTGGAGACCTTCCTGCCCTGGTTCGGCCTGTTCGTCCCGGTGCTGCTGGCCGGGGCGCTGTGGCGCCGCTCCGCCCCGGCGGTGATCGCGCTGCTGTTGCCCGCCCTGGTGTGGCTGAACCTCTTCGGCGGCCTGCTGGGCGACAGATCCCGGGCCACCGGCGCGGAGGAGGGCCTCACCGTGGTCAGCCACAACGTCGACGCCGACAACTCCGACCCGGCGGCCACCGCCCGCGAGCTGGCCGCCTCCGGAGCGGACATCCTGGCGCTCCAGGAACTGACCGAGCAGGCCAGGGCCGGCTACGAGCAGGAGCTGGCCTCCGGCTACCCCTACCACGAGGTCCGGGGCACGGTGGGGCTGTGGAGCAGGCTGCCGCTGTCGGACACCGAGACCGTGGACATCGGCATGCTCCCGGCCCGGGCGCTGCGCACCACGGTGGCGACGGACCGGGGGCCGCTGGCCCTGTACGTCGCCCATCTGGGGTCGGTACGCGTCGTCCCCGGGAGCGGCTTCCGGACGGGTACCCGGGACGTGGGGGCGCGGGCGCTGGGTGAAGCGGTCACAGCGGAAGGGATCGAGCGGGTGGTGCTGCTGGGCGATCTGAACGGCACCATGGACGACCGCGCGTTCGGCGCTCTGACCGAGCAGTTGGACTCGGCTCAGGAACAGGCCGGGGCGGGCTTCGGCTTCAGCTGGCCGGCGCGCTTCCCGGTGGTGCGGCCCGACCAGATTCTGGTGCGGGGCGTGGAGACGAGCAGCGCGTGGGTGCTGCCGGCCACCGCGAGCGACCACCGCCCCGTGGCGGCCCATGTCGTCTGGTGATCCCCGCAGGGGGTACCGGACGCGTCCTGCGACACCACGTCGCCGCACCGCACGCCGGTCGGGCCGGCGGGTTCCGTGGCCGTGCCCGGGTGAGGGTCCCGCCCGTGAGCCGGTGGCCAGGTGTACGGATCACGAGTGTGAACAACGCTCGTGGTCCCTCCACCTGGATGAGTGAGTCCGATGTTTCAGTGGTCGTAGGCGATCAGTGACCGTTTGACCGGCGCTTCTGTGGCCCAGTTGTGCCAGATCGCTGAGGCAAGGACCAGGAGCCGTAACCGGCACGGACGAGGCGGTGGTCGCGTTCCAGCAGCGCGGTCATCGCCTCCCGCTCGCCCAGTTTCGGATGCGCCAGGCACCAGGTCACGGGCATGCCCTCGGCCGTGGTCACCAGGTAGAGGCGGAAGCCCCAGAAGAAGCGGGAGTGGCTGCGGCAGTAGCCGTATCCGGCGTGTCCAGCCAGGGCGGAACGCTTGACGGTCTCGCGGGAGGCCGCGCACGGCAGTGGTGTGGAGTCGATCAGCCGCAGGTCGTCGTGCCAGGTGGGTACCTGCCTGGCCAACGCCTCGATGACCTGTGAGATCAGCGGACCCGCGGCGTTGAGGCGTTTCGTGTAGCCGGACTGCTGGGGCAGGGAGCGGAACAGGTGCGGCAGGCGTGCGTGGGCGAAGCGGATCCAGTGCCGTGTGGAGTGGAAACCGAGGAGGACCTGCGCGACCGCCAGGCACAGCAGTTCGGCGTCTGTCAGTTTGGGGGGGTCGCCGATCCGGCGAACAGGAGCCACATGGTCGTCGCTGAACACGTACAGTGCCGCCAGAAGGGCGTCCAGGCCAGGAGTCACTCCCAAGCCAACGGACGCCCTTCGCCATGGTCGCGGCCAGCACAAACATCGGACTCACTCATCGAGGCTTCCGCGAGGCGGAACCGCCTGCGAAACGGAGGGTGTGTGAGCGGTCAACTCGGCCCGCTACTAAGCCGATTGCGCCAGCACTCCGGCATGACACAGGAACAGTTGGCGGAACGGTCCGACGGGAGCGTGAGCACCATCCGAAGGCTGAAGAACGGCAGATCGGCCGACCACCGGCTGGGGACGGTCAACCTGCTGGCCGATGCCCTGGAGGCCGGCCCCGAGGACCGGCGCGCGCTCACAGAAACGCCGGGCGGCACGCACCACGTACCGAAGAACCCGGCGCCGGAACCTGCCCCCGCACCGCCGCCCGCGGTCCGGGCCCCGGCGCGAGGCAGCACGCTGGCCGAGGCCGTGGACGCCCTGGCCACCGACGCCTCCCGCAGGTTGCGGCGGGAGGAGGCCCAGCGCCGGGCCCACGACCCATCTCCCCTGCCGGTGCGCTGGCGGGCGGCCCCGGCGCATCTGCCGGAAAGCGCCGCAAGGACGGAATCTGCTGCCCCCCCCGATCGCCATGGGTGCCGCCCGGCCCCACGGTGCCGAGCACTCCGGGGTCAAGGCAGCGACGCAGGCGAAGCGCCCTGGCGAGCCAAGCCATCATCCGCTCGATCAAGCATCTGGCTCGACCCCATGTGGCCATCTGCGCCCGCCCCGTCTCCGGGACCCTCGGGGGAATCCGTAGACGGCTACCGTCCCGATGACCGAGCGTCGTACGCCTGCTGCGCCGACAGGACCTCGTCGCTGTGCTCGATCGTCCACTTGTGCAGGCATGTGAAGGGGCCGCGGAACGACTCGCCGAGCGGTGTGAGGGAGTACTCCACGCCAAGCGGGGAGGTTTCGAGCACCCTGCGCTGGATCATGCCGTTGCGTTCGAGTCTTCTCAGTGTCTGGGTCAGTACTCGCTGTGTGACGCCCTCCAGCTGTCGCTTGATCCCGTTGAACCGTGTCGGTTGTTCCAGGACCGCCATGACCATCATCGACCACTTGTCGGAGATCTGATCGAGGATGGGACGGCTCGGACACTCAGCAGCGAATCGCGGAACGGCGGAGTGAGGCGGGGGCGTGGGGCTGGTATCCATCAAGATCCTTGGTTGTCGAAAAGTGCGTTATTGACCGTTCACGGCGCGGAGGCCAGGGTTGGTATGCGTTGCAAACCTACTGGCTCACCGCAAACCTTGGACACACATGAACCTCGACCAGTACACGACGCTCCACGTCGCCATCGATGCCGGAGTCGCGCGGATCACCCTGGACAATCCCCCCGTCAACGTGCTCAGCGGAACTCTGATCCGCGAACTGCACGACCTCCTGGCAAAGCTGCGGGACGACCGCAGTGTCCGCGTCATCGTGTTCTCCAGCGCCAACCCCGAGTTCTTCATCGCACACGTCGACATCCACATCCTCGACGAGATGGACGAACTGCAGGAGATCGCCGACCGCATCCCGGACGCCAACATTTTCCAAGGGGTCGGCGAACTGGTACGTCGCCAGCCGCAGGTGACGATCGTCAAGCTGGCGGGCAAGGCGCGAGCCGGCGGCGCCGAGTTCATCGCCGCAGCCGACATGACCTTCGCCGCGCGGGAAACCGCGGGCATCGGCCAGAGCGAGGTGTTGATGGGTATCGTGCCGGGCGGCGGAGGAACGCAATACCTGGGCGAGCGGGTCGGACGCAACCGGGCGCTGGAACTGCTGCTCACCGGTGACCTGGTTGATGCGGACACCGCAGCCGCCTACGGATGGATCAATCGTGCGGTACCCGCGGCCGGACTGGACGCGTTCGTCGACGGGGTGGCGGAGAAGATCGCCGCGCTCTCCCCGGAACTCATCACCGCAGTCAAGCGGCTGGTTCCCCCGGCGGACCTGGCCGACGGCCTGCGAGCGGAAAACGACACATGGGCCGAACTGGTGAGCGGGGATCTGCCGGCACGGCTCATGGCAGGGGCACTGGAGCACGGCGCGCAGACCCCTGCGGGCGAGCGCGACCTGGAGTCGGTCATGCGAAGCCTCACCGCCGACCTGTAGAGCGGGAGCCACGGCCCGGGAAGGCTCCGGACAGATCCGTTTGCGCCGATGCCACCGGCAGGAGGAGACGGGTGCGCCTCGTCGCCCCCGGTGACCCCGCGGCCAGCCGTGTGATTCATACCTCGGCGAACAGCCCACTGACGTAAAGCAGCCGGAAGTCCCAGCCCCTGGCCGCGACACGGGACGAACACGATCGGACCCGCTGATGGTGTGCGGCACCTTCGACCCGTCTCTGCCGACCGTCCGAGAGGCGGCGATCTCGCGGACCACGACACGTTACCGGCCCCGCCGTGATGACCTGCACGGTCCCTGCCAGTGCTGTGGACCGTGCCACAACCAAGAGGAGATACGAAACAATGAGGGCAGCCTTCTACGACACGCCGGGTCCCGCCAGAAGCGTGCTGCGGGTGCTGGACGTCGAACGCCCCGAGCCAGGCCCCGGCCAGGTCCGCGTCCGCGTCGCTCTCTCCGCGATCAACCCGGGCGACATGTTCATGCGGCTGAACTCCACCCGGCAGGACTTCCAGCGCGTCGGCGCGTACACGGGCCGCATCCCGCACCAGGACGGCACGGGCACCATCGACGCGGTCGGCGCAGGCGTCGACCAGAGCCGGGTCGGCGAACGCGTGTGGATCTGGATGGCCGGCGCAGGCCATCCGTGGGGGACGGCGGCGCAGTGGACCGTAGTGCCGTCCGAACAGGCCGTTGTGCTGCCGGACGGAATCTCCGACGAGCTCGGAGCCTGCCTCGGCATCCCGGCGATGACCGCGCACTGGTGCCTGCACGCCGACGGCTCGCTCCGCGACCGCACCATACTGGTCGCGGCCGGTGCGGGCGCTGTCGGGCACTACGCCATCGAACTCGGCCGGATCGCCGGCGCACGGATCGTGACGACGGTCAGTGGGCCGGAAAAGGCCGCGTTGGCCAAGGCCGCGGGCGCAGACCTCGTCGTGAACTACCGCGACGCCGACGCCGCCCAGCAGATCCTCGACGGAGTCGGGCCTGTCGACCGGATCATCGAGGTCTCGCTGACGGACAACCTCGAACTGGACCTGGCCGTCGCCGGCCCGGGAGCCACCATCGTGACCTACGCAGCACGGCCCGACGACCCGACCCTGCCGGTCTTCCGGCTCATGTGGTCCAACCTGGTGCTGCGGTTCGCGCTGTTTCTCACCGAACCGCGGGACGCGCTGCTGCGCGCCGCCGCCGACATCACCACGGCCCTGCGCGAAGACACCCTCACGCCACTGCCGGTGCATTCCTTCAGCCTCGACGATGTCGCCGCCGCGCACCGGGCCGTCGAGAACGGAATCACCGGGAAGGCTGTACTCGATCTGCGTTGATCAGTCCATCGCGAACAGCGCTGAAGGACTGAAGCCGATGGTCATCGGTCTCTGAACGAGACACGACCGGAACCACGGCCGGCATGCCTGATCGAGCGAGGCAGCCGGGTTGGGCCGCTCCTCCTTGGAGACCGACGCACTCGACCTTCCGCTGACCCGGGGGCGGCAGGGGGCAGATCTTCTTGCGGGCGATGCCGGCCATGCTGAGGGTCTGGGTGAAGGGCTTCGATGGGTAGCAGGCGCCGTTGTCGGTCGGGACCCGCTCGACGGTGCTGACGTGGGCGGCGAAGAACGGGTTCGTGCGGGTCCAGAAGCCGGCATGGTCTCCTTGCGCTCTTCGGTGAGGATTTCGTTGTTCGCTGCGTTGGACAGCGCCCGGGGAGCTGTGCCGCGGCACCGGGCGGTCTCGGCTTCGGCGATTTCCTTGATGGGATCGACCGCCAGGCTCGCTTCCGGCCTGGCGGTCGGCGTGATCCGCGACAACCTCGCCGCGCACAAGGCATCCGTGGTCTATCGCCGGTTGGTGGACACCCGCGGCCACTGCTCGTTCACAGATATCCGACCAGCTCACTGCTGTAGGCGACCACTGCCCATGCCCATGCCCGGCTGGTCATCGCGCTGCACGAGCCGGCCTCGAACAGTCGAGGGGCCAGCGCTCCGGCTGGGGCTCGCGAGGCCGAGTCCCGGTTGTCAGGCGGAGAACCACTCGGGCAGGTTGGGCGCCATGGACGCGGCCGCCGCCTCCAGTACGCCGTCGGGCATCGCCGGGCTGGGACCGCCGCGCTCGGCCATGCGGTCGCTGAGGCGTTCCCATGCCGCTTCGACCAGCCGGACGGCACGTTCTCCGGTTCCGCCGACGAGCCTGCCGTTCGCCTTCACCGTCTCTCCGGCGATCAGGACCCGGTCGATGTCACCCACCCCGCTGTGTTCGACGACGGTGGCGAACGGGTCGACGATCGGTCGCTGGCGGGGCGAGTCGTTGCGGAGCAGGATGAGGTCGGCGGCTTTACCGGGTTCCAGAGAGCCGATCCGGTCGGCCATACCGAGGGCTTCGGCCCCGCCCATCGTGGCCAGGTGCAGGGCCTCCCGGGTGGTGACCGAGACTTTGCCCAGTCCCGTCAAGCCGGCTGTCTCCAGTATCGGCCGGCTGGTATGCGCGATGTCGAGGTGCCGCGCCAGCCTCATCTGTGTGAAAGCGTCCGGGGAGTTGTTGGCCTGGAGGTCGGAGCCGAGGCCGACCGTCACGGAGGCGGCGCGGGCGCGGCCGAGGACGGGAAAGCCCATGCCCATCTGTGCCTCGGACTCCGGGGTGCAGGACACGGCGGCGCCCGCCACGGCGAGCAGGCCCAGTTCCTCGTCGGAACTGGTGTTGGCGTGGGAGTACACCTGCCGGGGCCCCAGCAGCCCTCCGCGGTGGAGCAGGACGGCCTCGGGGACGCGCTGGGGTGTGGGTACGGAGTTGAGGTGGCCGGTGACCAGGAGGTCCAGTTCCTTGGCGAGGGCGTACTCCTGCTCGGTGACCTGCCAGGCCACGGCGAGCGGGTCGTTGACGGCGACGCCGAGACAGAGCCGGCCGTCGGTGTGGGCCGCGCGGATGCGGCGCAGGTCACGGAAGCGGTCCTCGGGCGAGGCGAAGGCCGGGTCCGGAGTCGGGGCGCCGGTGAGCCCGTAGGCCCAGACGGTCCGCATTCCCGATGCGCCGACGCCTTCGAGCATGGCATCGGCGTGTTCGGGGGTCAGGATGGCGTGCGCGTGGTCGAGCGAGGTCGTGGTGCCGCTGTCCAGGGAAGCGAGGGCGCCCGCGTAGACACCGGCGTACAGGTCTTCGGGGGTGTGGAGGGCGGTGTGGTTGACGCGGACGCCCCAGAAGAATTCGGCCAGGTTCCAGTCCGAGGTGAGGCCCCGCATGGTGGCTTCCCACAGGTGGGCGTGGGTGTCGACGAAGCCGGGGAGGACGAAGGCGCCGTCGGCGGGGATGACCTCTGCGTCGTCAGCGGGCAGGCGGCTTCCGATCGCTGTGATCGTGTCATGCTCGATGAGCACATCGGCCTTGCGGAAGGTGCCGGTCAGTGCTGGTCCGTGGAGGACGGTGCCTCCGACGATCAAGGTGCGGGTCGATGCCATGGTGTGTTGTCTCATTCTGTGAGTAACGGTTCCGGGCGGAACGATGAACCTTCGGGCTGTTCGAGGGCGGGGGCGTGACGCCTGTCGTGGGCCTGTGACCCAGCGGGGAGGGGATGGGGAACCGGCCGGCGCGGGGGTGCGGTATGGGGGTGAGAGGGCCCGGTTGCCCAAACCGGTGTGTTTCCCGCGCGGGTGGCTTATGCCGGAGGGTGCTCCGGGGCCGGCTGGTGCTGTCGTCCGCGGGGGTGCGGTGGCCTCGGGTGCGGTGAAGGTGCTGTCCGCCGCAGCCGGAGAGGTCGGCCGTGCGTGGACGGTGTCGGTGCGGTGATCCGGTGCCGGAAGGACGGTGGGTTTGCGCGATGCTCCGCCGTGCCGGGCCGTACGTGAGGTGGCCGTGTGTCGGGTGGGGACACGTCCGGCGGACTGTGCGGTGCTGTCCGGACCGCCTCGGTCGACGCATCCTGTTGCGGCGGGGCGGGTGAGGGACGGGGGAAGGCTGTTGACGGTCTCACCGTCGCGGGGGACACAGGTGTGCCGTGCTCCGGGTGCCGGTACGGGAGATGTCCCACGGCATCAGGAGGTCCGCTCCCCCGTGGTGTCCTCGGTGGATCGGAGCACCTCGCGTACGGCGGGCCAGAGGGGGTCGGGGTTGCGGCCGATGGGCAGGCGGACTGTCTTGGTGTAGCCGAAGTCGGCCAGGGTCTCCTTGGCGTGTTCCCGTCCGAAGCCGCTGTGCTTGGTGCCGCCGAAGGGTGCGCCGCTCAGTGACCGGTTGTAGTTGTTGACCATGACGATGCCGACGTCGAGTTGGTCGGCGAGGTCAAGGGCGAGCGGGTGGTCGGTGGTGAAGACGGAGCCGACCAGGCCGAAGTCGGTGTCGTTGGCGATGGTGATGGCCTCGGCAGCGGAGTCGAAGGGGATGACCGTCACGACGGGTCCGAAGATCTCCTCGCGGGCGATCCGCATACCGGGCTTCACGTCGCGGAAGACAGTGGGTGCGACGTAGAAGCCGTCTGCGAGGTCCGGGTCGTCCGGAAGCGGGGCACGGGCGGCGATCCGGGCACCCTCTTCCTCGCCGATCGCCAGGTAGTGGAGGACGCGCAGTTGTTGGGTGGCGGTGACCAGCGGCCCGACGTGGGTTTCGGGGTGCAGGGCCGCACCCACTCGCAGTCGGGTCACGGGCGGGCAGAACCGGGTCAGGAACTCCTCGTACACGGGCCGTTCGACCAGCAGCCGGGAGGCCGCAGTGCACGCTTCGCCCTGGTTGTAGAAGCCGCCCTCCAGCGCGGTGGCGACCGCCGCGTCGAGGTCGGCGTCCGCGAACACGATCATCGCGTTCTTCCCGCCGAGTTCCATCACGGCCGGTGTGAGGTTGTCCGCGGTGGCCTTCAGGACGGCGGACCCGGTGGATGGTGCGCCGGTGAAGGACACTTTGCCGATGAGGGGGTGGGTGACCAGGGCCGCGCCGGTGGACGCGCCGCCGGGTACGGCGTGGACCACGTCGTCCGGCAGTATCTCCCGCAGCAGATCCACGATCCGCAGGGTCGTCAGGGCGCCTTGCTCCGGTGGCTTGAGGACGACGGCGTTGCCGACTGCCAGGGCCGGGGCGATCTTGCCTGCGGTGTGGATGGGCGGCCAGTTGAACGGGATGATCGCTACGACCACGCCGTAGGGGGTCAGGGTGGTCACGTCCAGGATCCGGTTGGAGGCGCGCGCCGAGCCGGGCAGGTCGTGAACCGCTCCTGCGAAGAACTCGAAGATCCCCGCGGCGGCCGGCAGGTCGTTGAACCGTGCCTGCTGGAAGGGCTTGCCGATTTCCTGGGACTCGAGTTCGGCCAGTTCGTCCGCGTGTTCCCGCAGGAGGTCCGCGGCCTTCTTCAGGTACTGGCTGCGCTCGGCCGGCGGGCGCGTGTTCCAGGAGCGCTGCGCCGCGCGGGCGGCCCGTACCGCCTCGTCCACCTCGGGGGGTCCGCCGCCCTGCACCAGGGCGCACGGCCTGCCGGTCGACGGGTCGTGGACGGTGAACCGGTCCTCCGTCCGATCTGACGACCAGCGAAAACGCGTCTTGCGCGGGTTTATCACGACTGTCCCTTTCTCTGGGCGCCGGGCACCAGGCCGAGGCTTTCCGCGTTCTTCTCGAGGATCTCCTCGCGTGCCTCGGGCGCGAGACCCGTGCTCCCCAGCCAGTCGACGGGGTGGGGCTGGCCCATGTCGAACGGGAAGTCGGTTCCGAGAAGCACTCGGGAGGACCCGGCGGCCCTGATGAGTGTGTGCAGCGGGTCCGCGGTGTGGACCAAGGAGTCGAAGTAGACGTCCTGGAGGTAGGCGCTGGGGGTCTTACGGCATCCGCGGGCGTCCGGCCGGACGGTCCAGGCGTGGTCGCTGCGGCCGAGGTACCCGGGCAGGTAGCCGCCGCCGTGCGGGAAGAGAAGCCGGAGCTTGGGGTGCCGGTCCAGGACGCCGCCGAAGATGAGGTGGGACAAGGCGATGGCGTGTTCGAAGGGCTGGCCCACGGTGTTGTGGAGATTCCACTTGCCGAGGCGCTCTCCGACCGTGGTGCCCATGGGATGGACGAACAGCAGCGCCTCCAGTTCCTCGGCGCGCTTCCACAGGGGGGTCAGCCGTTCGTCGGAGAAGTCGACCCCGTGGGCATGCGTGGGGAGTTCGGCACCCGCAAAACCATGTTTGAGGACGGCGTCCTCCAGGGCCCACACCGTGAGTTCGGGGTGTTGAAGTGGGATGACACCGAGGCCGGTGAGCCGTTCCGGGCACTGGGCGCGGTGCTCCGTGATTCCCTCGTGGGTGGCCTCCACCACCTCGCGGGCCAGGGCGAGGGGTGCCCAGGAGTGGTACTGCATCGGGTTCACCGAGATCACCTGGACGTCCACTCGCGAGGCGTCCATGTGGGCGAGGCGTCGTTCGGCGTCGGTCATCGACGGCATCACCCCGGTGACCATCTCCAGGCTCACTTCGACGGACTCCGGCCCCTGGATCTGCCGGGCCGCTTCCATGAAGGCACGCATTCCGGGATGTCCGGCTGTCAAGGTGTCAACGGCCGGTACGGAGACATGAGCGTGCACATCGACTACTTGTCCCACCGCGTTCCCTTCGTTGGGGGGCGCCTCTCGCGGGCGCCGGTGCGTCCACCTTCGCAGCGGGCAGGGGCAGAAACAGTGACAATATGTTTGTGCTGAGCATCGGTGTCGCCGATGTTCAGGACGTCTCGCTGCCCCGCAATTCCGCGGCCACCCGCCCGAGACACTGACGGAACCACCGGTGTCCGGCGTCGTTCTCGTGCACGGGGTGCCACCAAGCCGCTTCCACCAGAGGGACGGCCTCGAAAGGACACGGCAGGACCCGCAGTCCCGCGTCCGGGTGCACCAGCCGCACCAGGCTCCGTGGCAACAGGGCGAAGCGGTCGCTGTCGGCGAGCAGCAGTGGGATGACCAGAAAGCTGTTCACGGAGGCCACTACCTGCAGGTGCACTCCGAGCATCTCCAGCTGATTGGCCGGAGAGGTGGTCGCCGCCGACAGCGAGCCGCCGGGGGGCGCGTTGCTCAGGAGCACACAGGGCAGTTGCTGCGCATGGTGAAGGGTGAACTCCTCACCGACGTGGCGGTTTCCGGCGGACACCACGCAGACCCACTCGTCGTGGAACAGGTCGAGATGCGGCAGCCCTCGGACCACTCCACGCGGCATCAGCAGCGCATCCACCGAGCGCAGCGTGTGGAGCCCTTCCTCCAGTCCGCTGACGGTGATGGGAATCTGACGCACCCGCACCCCGCCGCTCCGCTCGCCGATCACCCGTAGCAGTGATGGCAGGACGGTGGCGCCCCCGTAGTCCGAGGTCACCACCGTGAATTCCCGGGTGGACACGGCCGGATCGAAGCGGGCGGTGCTGGTGAGGACCCGCTCCGCGCTTTCCAAGGCGGCCTCGGTCAGGGGGCGCAGCTGCGCGCCCAGTGGGGTCAGCTGGCGTTCGCCCCCCGACCGGACCAGGAGCTGGTCGTCGAAGTGCCGGCGCAACTTGGCCAGGGCTCCCGATAAGGTCGGCTGGCTCTGCCCCAGTCTGCGGGCCGCCCCCGTCACACTCCGCTCGGCCAGCAGCGCGTCCAGCTGTACCAGCAGATGAAGATCTACGGATCGCGACAACATGCCCCCATTGTGAGCGCCCGCCGATGGGGAATGGGCCGGTGACGGTAGGAGTGCTCCCGCAGTGGCTCGACAATGTCCGCCAGGACGACCTGCCCAGCCTGCACACCCTCGCCGCAGGCATCGACAGAGACACGAAGCCGTCATCGCCGGCCTCACCCTCCGCTGGAGTTCCGGCGTTGTCGAAGGACACGTCAACCGGATCAAGATGCTCGAACGCCAGATGTTCGGCCGCGCGGGATTCGCCCTCCTGCGTAAGCGGGTCCTCCTCGTGTGAGCTCCGCATGGTGAGTCCACCGTTCCGTTCAAGTGGCCGGTGAACGACAGGTACACGGCCTACGATCCGGTCATGACGACACCGGAGTGCTACACGTGCAGCCAGGAAGCCCGCCTGAACGGGTTACCACTCAGCGAGCGCATCGCTTTCGATCAACATTGGCGGGTGGCTCATGCTTTCGATACCGCTCTTCCCGGTTGGCTTGTCCTGCTGCCCCGACGCCACGTCACAGCCGTGCATGAACTCACCGATGCCGAGGCGACAACGCTGGGCACGTGGCAGGTGCGGGTGTCCCGAGCACTCCACGATGTGACGGGCTGCGTCAAGACGTACGTCGCACAGTTCGCCGAGGTGGAGGGCTTCGCGCATGTGCACTTCCACGTGATGCCACGCATGGGAAACCTGTCTCAGGAACTGCGCGGACCGAGGGTGTTCGAATTGCTCAGGCGTCCGGCACAACAACGGGTCGCGACTGACCTGGTGGATGACATCGCGCGCTCCCTTCATGCCCGACTCACCTCATCATCTGAACTCTCTGAGTGACCGATCACGGAAACGGGGCCAGAGCCACTACAGCTCGATGAAGCCACACCGAGGTTGATCCCACCATGCTGGCAGTGGCCCGGGGGGGCCGGTGGCGGCTTCGGCGGCGGGGCCGCGGCGGCTACCGACGCCCGGGCGGACGGAGCCGGACGGAGCGCAGCAACGTCGGGGGAGGTGACAGCCTCGGGGGCCCTGGCCCGGATCAGACCATTCTTGCCGGCCTCCAACCTCTACCAGTCAGTTATCGGCCTTCACATCCAGACCTGGGGCGCTTCGTCGGGGCGGCCCAGCCTTCCGGTACGCGCCAACAGAAGAGTCGAGGCGGCCGGTATCGTCACTGCCATCGACCTGAATACTGAGGTTCCCTGCACGGGCGTAACGACCTCAGCGAACCGTTCCTGTGCAGGGCGAACGCACTTCACGGACCTGGCGGCTTGACTGATAGTCACCACTACATCCTTGCTGGTCATGCAATGAGGTGAAATCGTGGGCGGCGCAACCGGTTCCGGGACTCCTTCCCCTCCTCGATGGTCAGCCCTGTTGATCGCGTTGGTCCTGCCCGCCATGTTGATTTCATGTGCTGGTGGGGATGAGGCAAGGGACGTGGAGCGCAACGCAAGAGACCTTCCGGCCCCTACGGGCACGCCTTCGCCGGACGCCCTCGTCCCCACCACACCTCCGCGCGCGGTGCAGGCGTCACTGCCTCCACAGGTGCCATCGGCAACACGTGCTGAGCCCGATAGCCGGGCAGGCGCAGCAGTCCTGGAATGGTGGTTCGCGGACCTTCGAGATGATGGTCGCAAGATTGTCATCTGGTACGAGGAAGGATTCTCCTGTAGGTACGAGCCTGTGGGCATCTTGGTAGACGAACAGCCAGACACCGTGGAGATAGCGCCTCTCAGCAGGTATATGCAATCCCCTGACCAGATGTGCGCGGCGGTTGAGCAGTTTCCGGTTCTGGGTTCCATCGAACTCTCTGAGCCTCTGGGAGATCGCGCTCTTCTCCATGCACCGCTGAGTGATCTGTGATGTGGCACCGGGACGAGAGACGCCGGGGGGGTGGAACACGTCCGGGCTGAAGCCGGGGCCCTCCCGTGGTGGAGGGCCCCGGCGGAGCCGTGATCGGTCTGAACTGCGGTACGTCAGCCTCGGACGGCCGTCTCACGCCCGCTCAACACGTAGCTGGGAGTTCCCTGTCCGCGGTAGTCGCTCTCCCCTCCGCCGTGAAGGTGAGGGGCCTGGCCAGCATGGTCATCAGGAAGACTCGGCAACGTCATCGAACGGCTGGATTGCGCGGCCCTGGCGAGTTCCGAGTGGGAAGACGAAGAAGGCGACGGCAACTGACATCAGCCCGCCGCGGTGCCCCGCCGCTTTCGTCCTTGGGGCCGGGAACCGCGGCGGGGGCTCAGAACGGGACAAACGCCCGTGCCGCCACAACCGGTCACGCCTCGCACCAAGCTCACCGAAGGGACGCTGATGCGCCGTATCGCCGCCGCGAACCGCAAGGTGATGGCCCGGCTCAGCCGCTGACCGCGGCACCCGGATCGCCATCGTGGTTTCAGAAGGGTCTATAGCCGCCTGGCCAGTCGCCAAATCGCTTGCCAGCACGCGCGCGGGGCCGTCAGGATCTGCGCTGTGATGTCTCAACTCTGCAGCCGCCGTCCACACACCGCCACGCCTGCAGAGGACCACAGCCTTGAGCTACAGCATCCGCGCGTTCACCCCCGCTGACGAGACGTCCTGGCTCCACTGCCGGGTACTGGCCTTCCTCCGGACCGCGTACTTCGACGACGTCTCCCGCGCCAAGCCCACCACCGCGGCCCCCGGCCTGGACCTGGTAGCCGCCGACGCAGCCGGCAGCGTCGTCGGAATCATGGACAGCAGCATCGAGGGCGACGTGGCGACGATCGACACAGCCGCCGTTCACCCGGACCACCAGCGCCGCGGCCTGGCCCGCGAACTGCTGGAACGGACCCGCAACCGGGCCCGCACGCTCGGCGCGACAACCCTGGACGCCTGGAGCCGGGACGACCCGGACACCTTGAGCTGGTATCGAGCGATGGGCTTCACCGAGAGCGATCACTACCTGCACGTATACGCCCACCACGACCGTGACTCTTCGGAGCCCGGCCGAGCCATCATCGAGGCGCGGCCCGGTCTGCGACCTCTCATGGTGTTCGCACACGCTCAGCTCGCGGAGGAAGAACAGCTACGAGGACAGTTCACGCGCGTCCACGTCTGCCGCCGTTTCGCCATGCCGCTCTGAGGCGGTCCGCTTGCCGCTTTCCAGCCGGAAGGCGGCCAACACCAAGGCGCACACAAGGCCGGCTTCGGGGCTGCCGCGAGACCAGACGGCGGCAGTGGCGCAGCGCGGCTGGACGGCCGGGCCCACCGGGACGGGGCGGGGGAAGCGGGGCGAGAGTTGACGGCCGCGCTGGCACCCGACAGCCGAGCGGGACACGACCAGGTGACAGTACACGGCACGGCGGGACCAGCCAGAACGAGAGGCAGCGGCCCCGGGCGCGGCGGCCGGGTGTCCAGGCGCGCAGGGGTCCACTCCCGCCTGGAGAGGATGCCAGCAGAAGACGTGCCGGGCGGAAACGTACCAGTCCCAGGGCTTTGGCTACCCACCCTGGGCAGCCAAGGCGGCCCGTCGAAGACCCGCAGACAGGGGCAACAGACGAGAAGCTGGAACCAGACACGGCACAGCAACAACATCACGCCGGCGTGGCACAGCGGGATGCAGCCACAGGGGAACAGGAGCCGGCCGCACCCGGAACGCGCGGCGGGAAGGCGGCACTGCCGGGCAAGAGTGGTCCGCTCCGCAGGGGTCGGTCTTGTTCCTGGAATCACCTGGGTGCATGAAAGGTCATACCGGCACACCTGGACTCGACGCGTGCTGGACTTCTCTCCCCTGCTGGAGGTCAGCTGTCGGCTGGTGCTGTCACGGTGAGGTCGTAGTCGACCTCGATGGAGAAGGTGCCAGCGGTTCCGCGGCGGTCGCGTGGCAGGCCGGGGGAGGTGGCATGTGATCTCGCCTGGTGGAGGCAGCAGGCCGCCGAGATGAGCCGTCGACGCCGGCATGGCCTTGCTTCCGGACCCTACTACGACGGCTATTACGGGTGTCCGTGCTGTGACTACGACCCGCCCGAGGGCCGAGAGGGACTGGAGCGGGTGCTCCAGTCCCTCTCTCGCCGGACTCGCCGTGATGTCGCGGCGGTGGTCAACAACGAAGTGGACGCCCGTGTCCTGGAGGCGACTTACGGCGTTGCTCCCACTACCCCTGGCGGGTGGGAGCAACGGATGTGATCTCACCGCGCACGGCCGCTGAGCAGCTGATGTGGGGCCAGTCAGCCGCAGCGCCCGCGTGGCGCATGGGTGGTCTGTTGTCCGCGGACAACAGACTTCTCGGGCGTCTACAGGTAGACGAGGCGGACCACGGTGATGGTGAGGACGGCACCGGCAACGTAGTGACGGATGAAGGCTACGGCGGTCACGGCCTGGCCGCGAGTGTGCTCTCCGTCGGCGGGCTCGCTGCTGCTGCCACAGGGGTCCGGTCCGAACGATCCGTCATCGCAGCCGAGATCCCCGATCAGTGGAGTGTTCGACTTGTCAGTGCCCCGTGTTTGGATGCGGCATCGATCTTGCAGAGGGGAAGACATGGCTCGTACGACACCGCCACGCCCGTTCAACGTGGCCGCGGAGCTTCCGGATATGGCGGGCTTGGCCAGGACAGCCATACGCCTGCATCCGCGCCCGGGTGCCCCTACCGTGCACGACAGTTCGGCGGGCGGGCCGCTGCTGTGGCCGGTCGAGGAGCCGTGGCCTGTGCGAACGCCCGCATTCCGCCCTCGTGGGCGGCTGAGCACCCTCGCGGACATACGTACCCGGCGGGACCTGCTCACGGACGCCTGGGCACGACCTCGTGGCCCCCGCGAGAACCTGCTCACCAAACAGGAACAGGAGATCAACGACCGCATCACCGCTGGACACCCGCCCGAGCTGATGTCTGAAGGCCCCCTCCCGCTCATTCCCGTCGCGCAGCTCTACGCCCGGGACGTCCCGATGCTCTCCTTCCCCGAACGGACGGACCTCCTTCAGATCCTGTGGGCGCCGTTCGACGACATCGAAGGCTGCTCCGACGCCGTGCAACTGCGCTGGCGCCGGTCATCCGACGTGACGGAAATCCTGACAGCACCACCCGAGCCCCCATACGTGACAGACACCCAACATGTGCCCTCCCCTTGTGTGCTTCACCCAGAAGAAGTCCAGGAGTTCCCCCCAACCCACCTCCTCAACGAGGAACAGGACAGCCGAGTGACCGCATGGGCGAAGGCACGGTCCGCGGACTACTGGTCCGACCTGTCCGTCGCGCCCGGCTGGAAGCTGGGCGGCTGGCCGGCGCACTTCACCTTCCGTGACCCCGCGGAAGCTGACGAACTGCACTGCGGCGAATGCAGCGGTCCCGTCGAAGCGCTGCTCACAGTCGACAGCAGCGAATGGGACGGGGGCACCGGCAGCTGGCGCCCGACCGAGGACGCCAAGAAAAGCGGTGCTCCTCTGTACCGGACCGCACACGAGCCCACCATGGTGAACATCGGACGCGGTTACACGCTCCAGTTCTACAGCTGTGTCGGCGACCCCTCCCACCTGCCACGGACCATCATGCAGTAGGACCAGAACCGGGAGACTCAGCCGCGCGGAGTCTCCCGCGGCACTGTCAGATGCTGCGGGATCTGTGGAAAGGCTCCACCGGACGACGATGCAGATGTCCCAGTCGATCTCCCCCGACGCGACAAAGCCGGCCCGGGATCGTGAACCGCCGGATCCGCAGCCCGGCACGCCGACGACACAGATCGCCACCGGCCCTGCCCAGTGCTGCGATGGGCCGCTACGTGTCCTGACCGGCGACGAGGGTGTCGCACAGGGCGTGGTCGACGAGATCGCTGGCGGCCTGTTCCTGCCGAAGGGCGTTGTCGGGCGAGTCGCCCAGGGCGGTGGACATGGAAACGGTGACGCTGCGGCTGCCGTCGTGGGTGGCGCCGTTCAGCGTGATGTAGCCGCTTTGGCCGCCTTCGTGACTCCAGTAGCTTCCGCCGCAGGACAGCGGCCGGTTGACCAGGCCGAGGCCATAGCGCCCGTCCGGCCAGAACACCTGTGTCTCCTCGTCGACCGGGACGGTGTCCCGCATCTCGGCCAGCCGTTCCGGGGGCAGCAGTTCGCCTCCGAGCAGGGCTCCGAAGAAGCGGTTGACGTCGGAGGTGGTGGAGACGTTGCCGCCGGGGTCGGGAACGATCACCCGGGTGACGTCGATCCGTTCACGGGAGGGGTAGACCTCGTAGGCGTTGGCGTGGGGACTGCGGAGGGTGGGGGTGCTGCCCGGCAGGTAGGTGTGGTCCATGGCCAGGGGCCGCAGGATCCGGTCCTGGACTTCTTGGTGCCAGGGGCGGCCCGTGACTTCCTCGATGATCATGTCGAGCAAGGACGTAGCCGGTGTTGGAGTATGCCCATCCGTCGCCGGCTGCGAAGTCCGGGCGGTGCCGCGTCGCCCGGGCGACGATCTCCTGGGGGGTGTAGGTGTCGTACCGGTGCACGTAGTACTGCTGTGGAGTGGCGAAGCCGGGGATGTCGTCGTGGAGGCCGCTGGTGTGCTGGAGGAGTTGGCGGACGGTGATCCGGCTCCCGTCGTTGCCGTTGCCGTCCACCAGGCCGGGCAGCCAGCGGTCCACCGTGTCATCGAGCGCCAGTTCGCCCTCATCCACCAGTTGCAGAACCACGGTGGCCACCAGAGCCTTGCCGGTGCCGGCCATCCGGAAACAGCAGTTGCCGGGCACCGGACGGCCGGTGCCCACCGCGGCGACGCCGCTGGTGGCGACCAGGTCCCGGCCGTCGGGCTCCACGACCGTGCGCCGCAGGCCGGGTCCTTATCCCACTGCTTATCGCGGTGAGGCTGGTGACAGTGCCGGCGCTCCCGGCGCCGAGCGGCTTCGCGTTCCGCCTCCGCACGGGCCGCAGCGGCGTTCGCGCAGGCCAGGAGCCGGAGGCGGCGGTGCCCGCCTCCGGCTCCGCCACGCCGGCGGCTCGCTCAGCGAGGATTCATGATCTCGATGACGCGCAGGAATCCGTCGGTGCCGTGCCCCCGTCCGACGGCGCGGCGGGCCAGTCCCTCGGCGGCGCGCATCAGGCTCGCGTCGATGGCGTGCTCCTCTGAGGTGTGGATGATGTGAGCCATGGTCGACACGGTCGAGGTGATCGGGTTGAGGTCCCCGGTGTAGTTCCCGTTGTCGATGTCCTCCACGTCCAGCTCGAACAGCGGTGGCAGGATCGCGGCGATGCCCTTGGCGAACGGGGCCAGTTCCTGCGCGGTGATTCCCTCCGCCCGTGCCACGGCCAGGGCGTGGGCGTAGCCGGCCATCGCCGTCCAGAAGATGTCGAGCAGCGCGATGTCGTAGGCCGCCGCCCGGCCGATCTCCGTTCCGAGGTGGGTGTGGGCGCCGCCCAGGGCGTCCAGCACCGGGCGGGAGTCGTGGTGGAGATGCTCCGGGCCGCTGTAGAGGAAGACGGCGTCCGGTGTTCCGATGGTCGTGGCCGGTGTCATGATCGCGCCGTCCAGGTAGCTGATGCCGTGGTCGGCTGCCCAGGTGGCGGTGTCCCGGGCCCGGCCGGGAGTGTCGGCGGTCAGGTTCACCACCGTGCGGCCCTTGAGGGTGTCGGTGACCGCCGGACGGCGCAGGATGGCGTCGGCCGCGTCGTAGTTCACCACGCACACCACGGTCAGGCCGCTGGCTGCGGCCGCTTCCTCGGCCGTCCGGGCAGCGGTGGCGCCCCGTTCGACCAGTTCCCGGTCACGGCCCGCGGTACGGTTCCAGACCGTGACACGCAGGCCGGCTTCCAGGAAGGCACCGGCCAGCGCGCGGCCCATCGGCCCGAGGCCGAGGACGGTGACGGTGGGCTGGTCGTGGTTCTCGGTGGATGAGGACATGCCTCAGCTCCTATCGTTGTGCCGTCATGGCGGTATTCGGTGGGGGTGGAGATGACACGCGGGCGTGCCCGGGACACGGATGTCTGCGGGGTGACGGCGGCCGTCGCCGTGATCGACGGCAAGTGGAAGACCACCCTGCTGTGGGTCCTGGAGTCCGGCCCTCAACGTCCCGGCGAGCTGCGCCGGCGCCTACCGGAGATCAGCGAGAAGGTCCTGACCCAGGCGCTCCGGGAGATGGAGAGCGATGAGCTGGTGCACCGGGAGGTGTACGACGAGCTGCCGCGGAAGACGGTCTACTCCCTGACCGCCCACGGCCGCGAACTCGCCGACGCGCTGGCGCCCCTCGGTGACTGGGGATACCGGCGACTGGCCCGGCTCGCCGAGGCCCGCACCGCTTCCTGACACTGCCGACCTCCCCGACGCCTGGTTTCCGGAGCGGTCTTCGACCGCCCGCGCACACAGCCTCGCGCACCCGCAAGGCCGCCCACAAGTACCCACAAATTTGTGGGTACACGGGGCTGACCAGCGGCGTTCTTCTCTGTCCCGACCAGGAACAGACCCTGCGCGGGCCTTTCGCACCGGGCGGCGCCGAACGTCTCCACCCGCCCGCGGTGTCCGACCGCGCTCCTGCGTGATCACTCAGGGGCGCGGTCGTCGGTCAATCCGCACCCCTGATGCCGGGCCCCGAGATACCGAGCGTGACGGCCTCGGGGCCCGGAGCGGCCCGGCCAAGGCTTGACCACCCGCTGGTCAGCCCCGGGGCCGAACAGCCATCGTCGGCCCGACCCTTGAATCGCCGGCTGAGAGACATGCCCCGGCCCGGTGAGCCGGTCACCAGCCCGCCGGTCGCACCGTGCCCATCGCCCGCGTGACGGTGATCTCGATGACCACGCGCTCGGGGTTGGGCCGAGGGGCCCGGTAGCGCTGGGCGTAGCGTCGTTCGGCCTCGGCGACGGAGTCCCGGTCGTCCTTGACGAGCGCGGTGCCTTCGAGGGTGCACCAGCGGCGTCCGTCGACCTGGCTGACGGCGACCCGTGCTTCGGGGGCGGCTGCCCGGACGTTGCGGACCTTTGTGCTGTTCGCGCTGCTGATGACGCGTGCGATACCCGCGTCGGGATCGAAGGTGACACCCACGGGGACCAGGTGCGGGCTGCCGTCCGGGCGGTGGGTTGTCAGGAAGCAGATCCGCCGTTCCTGCCAGAAGTCGTCTTCTTGCGCACCGTGCGCGGGTACCTCGGTCGTCATGGAGTTCCTTCGTCGAGCCGTACGCCGATTCTCCCCGAGCACCGCCGGACGCCGGCACGCCCGCCCAGGGTGGACTTTTCACACGCCCGTCGGCTCCTTGGGACGCGGTTCTGCCGCGGAGCGGGCGGCGGGTGTGGCGAAGGCGGCGGCCACGACCAGGACGAGGACGAGGATGAGGGCGTTGCGCAGTCCGTAGTGCTCGCCGAGGAAGCCGAGTGCGGGTGGTCCGACGAGGAACGCGACGTAGCCGACGGTGGCGGCGAGTGCGACGCGGGCGGCGGAGTCCTCGCCGGAGTCGCCCGCCGCGGAGAGTGCGACGGGGAAGCCGAGTGAGGCGCCCAGTCCCCACAGGATCGCGGCGGACGCGGCTACCGCTTGGTGGTCGACGAAGATCACCAGGGCCAGGCCGATCGCTCCGACGAGGGCGCTGGCGCACAGGACGGCCGCCCGTCCGTAGCGGTCGACGAACCGGCCGCCGATGAAGCGTCCGGCAGTCATCGCCGCCGCGAAAGCGGCGTAGACGGCCGATCCGAGGGCGGCGTCGAGGCCGTGGCCGTCGACCATGACCAGCGGCAGCCAGTCGTTCGCCGTCCCCTCTGCCATGGCGAGCGCGAGGATGACGCAGCCGATGAGCAGCAGCCTCGTGTCCTTCCACACCTGAGGGCGTCGTGCCCGGGTGGCCGTGGCGCCGGCGTCGGCCCGGCGCCCCACGTTGGAGGGGATGTTGCGGATCACGAGGGCGAGCACGGCGACGACCAGGGCGGCGACGATCGTCAGGTGCGCGAGGACGGGGAAGGAGATGGCGGTCAGGAGCATGCCGGCCAGCGCCCCGACGACGGTGCCCAGGCTGAAGAACCCGTGCATCGCCGGCATGGTGGAGCGCCCCAGGAGGCGTTCGACCTCCGCGCCCTCGACGTTCAGGGCGACTTCGCCGCCGCCCATGCCGAAGCCGAAGAGGGCGAGGCCCAGGGCCACGACGGGGCCGGCACCGGCCGCCGCACCGATGCCTGTGACGGCCGCGCCCGCCGCCACCGCGACCGTCCCGACCACGATCACGGGGCGGGCGCCCCAGCGGGCCACGAGCGGCCCCGAGCACAGAATGCCGACCATGGAGCCGACCGAGAGCCCGAACAGGATCAGGCCCATCTGCGCGGTCGAGGCGCCGACCAGGTCGCGTACGTCGGGGGTGCGCGTCACCCAGGAGGCGATGGTGAGGCCGGGCAGGAAGAAGAGGGCGAACACAGCGGTACGGCGCACCGCGAGGTCGACGGTCACGGTCGTGGCTCCAGAAGATGCTCGAGCATAAGTCTGTACAAGCGTACACACTTTTGGGATGTCGCCGCGTGGCACATTGGGGGCGTGAGCGGCACACGACGCGAGGTTCCGAACGATCCCGGGCGCAGGGAACGCATCCTGGACGCCGCCCTCGATGTGATCGCCGAGAACGGGGTGCACCGGACGACACACCGCAGGATCGCGACGCGGGCCGGAGTCCCGCTCGGCTCACTGACGTACTACTTCGACGGCATCGACGACCTGCTGGCCCAGGCGTTCGCCCGGCTCGCCGACACCATGTCCCGGTTCTACCGGCGGACCGTGCAGCGTGCCCGGACACTCGCCGAGGCCGAGGCCGCCGTCGTCGAGCTCATCTGCGGTCCGGGCTATGCCACGAAACGCGACATGACCCTCATCTTCGAGATGTACGCCTACGCGAACCACAACGCCGCGGTGGCCGCCACGACCCGTGCCTGGGCCCACCGCAGTCGGGAGAGTCTGGCTCTGCACTTCACGCCGGGGGCGTCACGCGCACTCGACGCGCTGATCGAGGGCTGGCCCATGCACCGTGCCTTCGACGACGCCCCGCTCGACAGGGAACTCGTCGCCGCCACCGTGCACGCGATCGTCGCCGCCGCTCAGGACGAGTCCGGCGAGCCGCGCTCCTGAGCCGGGACCGTCCGGCGCAGGGCATGCACCGGAGGGCTGCGATCGCCTCGGCTGCGGGCAACCCATTGCCGGCCGGACACTGCACCACCTGCGGGCTGCCGGGCGGCTTTCTCTCCTGATCGGGCATCAGCCGCGGGAGGTGTACGACCCGTGAGACCTCGCGGTCTCCGATCACCGGGTTCGGCACCGCCGCCCACCGGGTGCGGGCGAGCGCGGCGGGCGAGCCCGGGGAGTCGTCGAGCACGACCCGGAAACCAGGCACCACTACGGCTGACCGACGAGTACGAAGGTGTCGAGGACGGCAACTTCCGACGGTGCCCCTGAGCACCCGGACCCTTCACCGAGATCGCCGGGGACGAGGCCGGCACGCGGAGACCTTTCAGCGGCTGGTGAACCACCTGGGCTGAGCCGCATGCCGGTGAGCCCGTGGGTTCTCTTGCCGGCTGTGCCGAGGGACCCGCCGACACATCGGTCCCTAGGTTCGGGCGATCTCCTGCCGGAGCTCCTGCGTGAAGCGGCGGAGGAGATCCAGCGTCTCCCTGTGCTCGGCGCGGGCCTCGGCAGCGCCCTCGCTGGGCCGGGAACGCCAGACCCGGCGCGCAAGAGCGTCGGCGAGCACAACGGTGTCCTCGGAGCACAGCAGGTAGAGGGCCGACCGGGCTTCCTGCATGCGCCCCACCAGCTCGTTGGCCCCCACTCCCCCATCGCCCAGCTGCGTGTGCCGGAGATAGTCGATGAGCTGGGACACCGCGGTGGTGAAGCCGACTCCGGCCTTCAGCTTCTGGTCGCGCATCCACAGGCGGTCCTGGCGGCGTGCGCTGAACCACGCCCCGAACACCACACCCACAAGAGCGAAACCGGCCCCGATGGCCACGGATACGATGTTCTCCACCTCAGCCTCCCCACGGTACGGCACCACGGTACGAGGACCGTCCGGGGCCACCGACTCGTTGTTCGAGGCACACACCGAAGATGCACAGCGAACGAATCGGCCCGGGAGGGGACCACGGTCGACCGGCGGCTCCCGAACCGGCGGAGTCGGCCAACGGCGGGTGGCAGGTGGTCCGGTGACGTGGGTACTCGTGGCCGCCGGATGTCCGTTCCCGGTTCCTCGTGAGCGGGTGGCGAACCAGGACACGTGTGAGCCGGCCCCGCCGTACACCAGGAGCAGGCCGCCATGGGCCGCGTCGCGCCGCCGTTCCGGATCCTCTACCCGCTGTTGCTGCTCGTAGGTGCGGGTTGCCACGGCGATGGACGCGGGCGGCACCGAGCACTCGGTGTCCCCGGGGCGCATCGGGCCGGGGGTGTTCCTCTCCCCCGCCCACGTTCTCGCCCGGGCAGACGACGTCATCCCGCGCCGTCAGGGCGTTGCCGATTTCCGCCGCCCGCACAGCGCAGGTACGCCATGACCACCACTCGTCGGGCCGGGCGTGGTCAGGGGAATACGGCCCGGCGGTGCGGGGCTTCGTCGGTGGTTGTGCGCGGTGGGCTCGCGGCCGAGCGGGGCCTGGTGGGCCGCCTCCGGTCAGCGCTCTCTCACCGGCCGGCAGACGGCCGGGTCGGTCATTCAGCAGATACGGGGCAGTTGTTCGCCCAGAGGCATGTCGACGGTGCGTTCACCGCCGATGGCCGTGCGGATCACCACTCGGCCGGGACGTGTCCCGTTCACCTGGCCGATGCTCACGGCACTCACACCCTCGGGGCGGGATCGCATGAGCCGGAGTGCGTCCTGCGCCCGCTCATGGGGGACGAAGGCGACGAGGCAGCCCTCGTTGGCGACGTGCAGGGGGTCCAGGCCGAGGATCCCGCAGGCCGCCGCGACCTGGCCGGGGATGGGAAGGGCCGTTTCGTCGAGGGTGATCTGGACGCCGGAGTCGAGGGCGATCTCGTTGAGAGCGGCTGCCAGGCCGCCCCGGGTGGGGTCGCGGAGGGTGTGGACGGCTTCGCCCAGCGGCGCCAGGGCGCGGACCAGTCGGTGCAAGGGACGGGAGTCGGAGACGATGTCCGCGGTGAAGCCGAGTTGCTCGCGGGTGCTGAGGACGGCTGTTCCGTGGGCTCCGATGGGGCCGCTGAGCAGTACGGTGTCGCCGTCGCGGGCACCGGCGGCCGAGGGCCGCAGCCCGGGGATGCGGCGGCCGAGTCCGGTGGTGGTGATGAACACCTTGTCGGCATGGCCCCGTTGGACGACCTTGGTGTCCCCGGCCAGTACCGGGAGCCCGGCCGCTCGGGCCGCGGTTCCCAGTGAGGTCAGCACGGCCCGCAGCTCGTCCAGTTCCATGCCTTCCTCGATCACCACGGCGACGGTGAGGGCGATCGGCTCGGCTCCGCGCATGGCCAGATCGTTCACGGTGCCGTGTACGGCGAGGGACCCGATGTCGCCCCCGGGAAAGAAGAGCGGGCTGACGACGAAACCATCGGTGGTGATGACCAGGCCGTCCTCCCCGGGGATGTCGGCGGCGTCCTCCAGGGGGCCGCGCAGTTCCTCGCCCGCGAGGGCGGGCAGCACGACGGAGTCCAGGAGTTCGGCGGTGAGGCGTCCGCCGGCACCGTGCCCCAGGAGCACCTGCTCCAGGTCCGGCCGGGGCACGGGGCATTGCGGGGCCCGCGTGTTCAGGGGTGCGGCCATCTGCTCGTTCATGCCGGGCTCCCGGGGTTCGTGGCCAGGGCCTGGCGGCCCGCGGCGTGGAATGCGGCGCAGGTTCCCTCGGCGGACACCATGGGGGCGCCCAGTGGTGTACGAGGGGTGCAGCTGCTGCCGTAGGCGGGGCAGTGCGTGGGCAGTCTGGATCCGGTGAGGACGGCGCCCGCGATGCAGTCGGGGTGTTCGATGGTGCGCAGCGTGCCCACCTCGTGGCGCAGGGCCGCGTCGTAGCGCGCGAAGTCGCCGGCGAGCCGCAGCCCGCTGTTGGGGAGTGGACCGAGACCTCGCCAGACCTGGTCGGTGATCTCGAACACGCGCCGTACGGCGTTCTGGGCGTCGGTGTTCCCTGTGCGGCGTACCGCGCGGGCGTACTGGTTCTCCACCTCGGCGCGGCCCCGCTCCAGTTGCCGCACGGCCATCAGGATCCCTTCCAGCAGGTCAAGCGGTTCGAAGCCGGTGATGACGATGGGCACCTTGTACCGCGCGGCGATCGGCTCGTACGCGGTCCAGCCCATGACCGCGCAGACATGGCCGGCGGCGAGGAACGCCTGGACTTCGCAATCGGGCGATTCGAGCAGCGTGGTCATGGCGGGTGGGACCAGGACGTGGCTGACGAGCATGCTGAAGTTGTCCAGGCCCAGGTGTTCGGCGTGCAGGACGGCCATGGCGTTCGCGGGTGCGGTCGTCTCGAATCCGACCGCCAGGAAGACCACCTCGCGCTCCGGTTCCCGGCGGGCGATCTCCACGGCGTCCATCGGTGAGTAGACGACGCGCACATCGGCGCCGCGTGCCCGCTGGGTGAGGAGGTCCCCCTGGGTGCCGGGTACCCGCAGTATGTCGCCGAAGCTGGTGAGGACGGTGCCGGGGCGGGCGGCGATGGCCAGGGCTCGGTCGAGGACTTCCAGCGGTGTCACGCAGACCGGGCATCCCGGCCCGTGGATCATCCGCATGCCGGCCGGCAGCAGTTCGTCGATGCCCTGCCGGACCAGGGTGTGGGTCTGGCCGCCGCACACCTCCATGAGCCGCCAGGGCCGGGTGGCGACGGCGGCCGTCTCCTCCAGCAGGGCACGGGCCAGCAGCGGGTCGCGGTACTCGTCGAGATGGCGCATGGCGGGTCCCTCCAGCGGTACTCAGTGGCGTTCGACGGTGAGATCGAGGAAATGTGCGGAGCAGGAGATACACGGATCGTGGTTGCGGATCGCGCGTTCGCACAGCAGGCGCAACTGCTCGTCGTCCGGATCCGGATGCCGGTCGAGGAAGGACTGCGCGACGTGCCGCAGGTGCTCTTCGATGGCGCTCTGGTTCTGCGCGGTGGGCGGGATCAGGGCGGCGTCCGTGATCGTGCCCTGCGCGTCCAGAACATACCGGTGGTAGAGAAGACCGCGCGGTGCCTCGGTGGCGCCGTATCCGGTGCCGGCGCGAGGCGGCACCGGCAGCGACGGTACGGCGGGCGCCGAGTAGTCGGTGACCAGGCGCAGTGCCTCCTCCAGCGCGTGGACGACTTCGACGGCGCGGACGAGGATGCTGCGGAAGGGGTTGCGGCACACCGTCCCGTGCCGGGGGTCGCCCAGACCGGCGGCGTGGGCGGCTTCCCGGGCGACGGTGGAGAGCCAGCGTCCGCTGATGGCGTAGCGGGCGAGGGGGCCGGTCAGATGCCGTTTTCCGTCCAGCGACGAGTACAGGGCGGTGGAACCGGGCACCTGGTACTCCGCCACATGCCGTTCGAAGTCGCGTACCGGAAAGGCTCTGGTGGGCAGGGCGCGTGAGCTCTCCGGTGACAGCCCGGCGCTGGAGGGGGCGGCCATGGCGGTGGGGATTCCGGAGTCCATGGCGTAGGTGCCCGGTTGTGCGAGAGCGAGGAACTCCTCATCGGCGCCCGCGTCGGGAAAGTCGAAGCCGGCGACCCACTCGACGGTGTGCCAGGCGTCTTCGCGGGCCCGGCGCAGTCGTTCGGCCAGTGGTCCCAGTTCCGTACGGGTCGGAACGCGGTGAAAGCCTCCCAGTTTGACGTTGATCGGGTGGATGGCCCTGCCCCCCAGTAGTTCCACGATGGCGTTTCCGGCCTGCTTGATGCGCAGACCGCGCTCGACGTGCGGGCGGTGGTGACGGGCCATCTCGATCGCGCCGCTGTGGCCGAGGAAGTCCGGGGCGTGCAGGAGATGGATGTGCAGGGTCTGGCTCTCGATCCATTCGCCGCAGTACAGCAAGCGGCGCAGCGCGGCGAGTTGCCCGGTGACGGCGACCCCGCAGACGTCCTCGATGGCCTGGCAGGAGCTCATCTGGTAGGCGACGGGGCAGATTCCGCAGACCCGCGCGGTGATGTCGGGTGGTTCGGTGTGGGCGCGGCCGCGCAGGAATGCCTCGAAGAATCGCGGAGGTTCGTAGATCCGCAGCCTGGCTTCGGTGATCCGTGCGCCATCGACCCGCAGCCGCAGTTCGCCCTCGCCCTCCACCCGGGAGAGCGCCCCGACGTGGAGGACCCTGGATCCGCGGTGTGTCATGACTCCTCCGGCGGGTCGGGGGCTTCCGGCTGCGCGGGCGCGGGCGGTGCGCCGGAGGCATCGGCGAACTCCGGTGCGGTGGCGTTGAAGGTGCGCAGGACGCGTGTCACATCGGTGTCGGACATCCCGTCGCGGTGCAGCAGCGGGATGAACGCGGGCATGTTCACCGAGGCCGAAGGGCCGAAGCAGCCGTAGCAGCCCCGGCCGTAGGCGGGGCACAGGGCGCCGCACCCGGCATGGGTGACGGGCCCCAGGCAGGGCGTGCCGTTGGCGACGGGCAGGCAGACGATACCGCGCCGTTTGCAGGCGAAGCACACGCTGTGGTCGGGGATGTGGGGGCGGCGCCCGCTGAGGAAGGCGGTGATGACCTCGATCAGCTGGCCGCGGTCGATGGGACAGCCGCGCAGTTCGAAGTCGACGGGGACGTTGCGGGAGATGGCCGTGGAGTGGGCGAGGGTGTCGATGTATGCGGGTTGTGCGTAGACGATGGAGAGGTACTCCTCCACATCGGCGAAGTCGCGCAGTGCCTGGATGCCGCCGGCGGTGGCGCAGGCGCCGATGGTGACCAGATGACGGGAGACGCTTCTGATGTGCTGGATCCGCTCGGCGTCCTGGGGGGTGGTCACGGATCCTTCGACGAGGGACAGGTCGTACGGTCCGGGGCCGGCGGCGCTGGTTGCCTCCAGGAAGTAGCGGATGTCCAGTTGTCCGGCCAGTGGCAGCAGTTCGTCCTCGCAGTCCAGCAGTGTCAGCTGACAGCCGTCGCAGGAGGCGAATTTCCACACGGCCATGGTGGGTCGCCGCTCGCCGCTCATCACAGTTCCCTGACGGAGAGCAGCGGTGCGGCACGGTCCCAGCCGATGACCGGTCCGTCCCGGCACAGCAGCAGGGGGCCGAGCTGGCACTGCCCGCAGTGGCCGGTGCCACAGCGCATGGTGCGTTCCAGGGACAGCCGCACCCGCGCGGCCGGAATGCCGCGCTGGACCAGTTCGCGGGCGGTGGCGCGCATCATGACCTCGGGGCCGCACAGGAAGGCCGTGGTGCGCCCCGGACGGCGGGGTGTGCGATCGAGCAGATCGGTGACCACGCCGACCTCCCCTGTCCAGTCCGGCGCGGGGCGGTCGACGGTGACCGCCACCCGCGCCGTACGGCCCCACTCCCGGCTCTGCTCCCGGTACAGCAGGTCGGCGGGGGTGCGGGCACCGATCAGTACACTCACACTGCCGTGCTGCGGCGCGTCGGCGAGTACCCGCTGGATCAGCGGGCGCAGCGGTGCCAGGCCCAGCCCGCCGGCCACGACCAGAACATCGTGGCCACGCGCCGCCGGCAGGTCCCAGCCGGTGCCGAAGGGGCCGCGCACCCCGACCTGCTGGCCGGCCCGCAGGGCGTGCAAGGCCCGGGTGACCGCGCCGACGGCGCGCACGGTGTGGACCAGGCCGCGCCCGGTGACGGTGGTGCCGCTGACGGACAACGGCACCTCACCGCGCGGAAAGCCGTAGACCATGGCGAACTGGCCCGGTGTGAAGGGGGGCAGCGGCTCGGCCACGGGTTCCAGGGTGAGGCTGACGGTGTCCGCCGTCTCCTCCTCACGTTTGGTGACCGTGTAGGGAAGGGGGAGCCGGCTCACAGCGCTCCTCCCTGGTGCGGGCCGTACAGGTCGAGCAGCCGGATCCGGGTGGCCTTCAACCGCTGTCCGACGACGCCGCCCACGGCACGGGCGAGGTCGTAGCCGAAGGGTGGGTCCGCCTCGCACCGGGTCAGGACGGCGGCCGCGTCACAGCGCCGTGCGGTCACCGGGCTGAGGGTTCTGGCGCCCAGGTGCCACTCGTAGGGCGGGAACAGCCATGACCAGCCCAGCAGGTCCCCGGGGGCCAGAGTCTCGATGACGGGTGCGACGCGGCCCGGTACGTGCACGTCCAACGCGACCGCTCCCTCCTCGATGATCCAGAAGGCGTCGGCGGGTTCGCCCTCGTCGAAGATGCGGGTCCCGGACGGGTAGCGCACCTCCCGGGCGAGGGAGAGCAGTTGGGTGCGGTGCCCGGCATCCAGTCCGGCCAGGAATCCCGTCGGCTCCGTCATCGTTCACCGGCCTGACCACCGCGCTCCTCTTCCGCGCCGGCCTCGGCGTGCAGCGCGTGTGCCTCTTCGGTGATGTCGATGCCGACGGGGCACCACACGATGCACCGGCCGCAGCCGACGCATCCGGAACTGCCGAACTGGTCGTGCCAGGTCCCCAGTTTGTGGGTGAGCCACTGCCGGTAGCGACTGCGCCCGGACGAACGGACCGGGCCGCCGTGCACGTAGCTGAAATCGAGGTCGTAGCAGACATCCCACACGCGCCACCGCTCGGCGTGATCACCTGTCAGGTCGGTGACGTCCTCGGTTGTGGTGCAGTAGCAGGTGGGGCAGACCATGGTGCAGTTTCCGCAGGTCAGGCAGCGCGCGGCGACGTCGTTCCAGCGTTCGGCGTCCATGGAGCCGCGCAGCAGGTTCCGCAGATCCGTCTGCGGCATGGTGCGGCCCATCCGGTCGGCCGCCCCGGTGACCGCGTCGCCCGCCGCCGTCACGGTCGCCCCGTCCGCGGGCCGGCCGGAGAGCTCCGCGAGCACTTCGGTCCCCGCCTCGCTGCCGGCCCGCGCCCAGAACCGGTGCCCGTGCTCGTCGTGCACCTCGGTGAGCACCAGGTCGCAGTCACCCGACAGGCCGGGTCCCGTTCCCATCGACACGCAGAAGCAGGTGGCGCCCGGTTCCACGCACTCCACCACGATCAGAAACGTCCCGGTGCGGCGCCCCCGGTAGACGGGGTCGGCGTACCGGCCGCCCATCAGGACCCGGTCCTGGGTGGAGATGGCGCGCAGATCGCAGGGTCGTACCCCGAGGAAGGCGTAGGAGGGCGGCCGGTCCGGCTCCTCGGTGACGGTCACGGTGCCGTCCGGCGCCCGGTCGGCACTCCACTGGCGTGCGCGCTCGGGGTGCAGAAACGTCTTCCAGGACTGTGGGCCCGCGCTGTGGGCGAAGGCCATCCGGTCCGCTCTGCGGCGCAGCCGGTAGCGTCCGGCCTCCAGTTCCACGCCCCATCCGTAGGGCAGTTCCGCCGCCGAGGTCAGCTCGGCCAGGACGATGGCGTCGTCCCGGACGGTGGGCCCCACGACGGTACGTCCGCGCCGGATGAGGGCACCGACCAGTTCCTCCATGCCGTCGACGCCGAGTACGACGCCCTCGCTCGTGCCGCCGGTCACGGCCGTCCTCCGCCCTGTCCGGCGGGCGGCTGCGGCAGTGGTTCCCCGAGTTCGCCCTCGATGGCTCCGCTCATGGCGCGCAAGACATCCAGGGTTCGCCGGGCCTCCTGTTCGTCCACGGTGCTGATGGCGAACCCGACGTGCACGATCACATAGTCGCCGGGGGTGGCGGCCGGTGTGTAGGCCAGGCAGGCGTCACGGCGCACACCGCCGAAGTCGACCGTGGCCATCCGCAGTCCGTGCTCCTCCCGCAGTTCGATCACTCGTCCCGGAATGCCGAGGCACATGCCCTACTCCTGTTCCTCGGTGGCCAATCGGGCAGCGGCCACCGCTGCCTGTCCGAAGCTGATGCCCCCGTCGTTCGCGGGCAGTTCACCGCAGGTCAGCACGCGTGCTCCGCCCTCGGTGAGCAGGTCGGAGACGGCCTCGAGCAGCCGCCGGTTCTGGAAACAGCCGCCCGACAGGCACACCACGTCCGGTGCGCCGTCCTCGATCGCGCGCCACACCAGGGCGGCGGTCGCCTCGGCCACCGCTGTGTGGAAACCGGCCGCCAGCACCGGTACCGGAGTGCCCGCGTGGCTCTCCCGCAGCAGGGCGGTGAGTGTCGGCAGCGGGTCGTACACGGCGATGCCGTCCGTGCCCCGGGACAGTCGCCACGGCAGGGCCGTCGTGCGCAGCGCCCCGGCGGCCGTCTCCAGCGCGACGGCCGCCTGGGCCTCGTAGCTGATGGTGTCCGCCAGCCCGAGCACCGCCGCGGCGGCGTCGAAGAGCCTGCCCGCGCTGGAGGCGACCGGGCAATTGACGCCAGTCGCCAGCAACTGGCGCACCGACTCGGCCTCTTCGGGGCGGCCGCGATCGGCGAGTGCCCGCAGCAGGGCGGGTTCCGGTGCCGGTGATCCCAGTTCCTCGGCGGCCAGCAGATAGCCCAGGGCCATCCGGAACGGGGAGCGCACCGCTGCTTCCCCGCCGGGCAGCGGCGCCCGGCCGAACCGGCCCACCCGGCGGTAGCGGCGCAGGTCGGCGACCAGGATCTCGCCACCCCACAGGGTGCCGTCGTCGCCCAGGCCCAGACCGTCCAGGGCTACCCCGGTGAAGGGCCCGGTCAGTTGGTGCTCGGCGGCACAAGCGGCGACGTGGGCGTGGTGGTGCTGCACCGGGACGCGGCGTCCGGCCGGCCGGCGAGCCGTGGCCCAGTGGGTGGATGTGTACCCGGGGTGGAGGTCGTGCGCCACGACCTCGGGGGTGATCGCGGACAACCGCGACAGCTCTCGCAGGCCCTCCTCGAAGGCGTCGGCGGTCCGCGGGTCGCGGAGGTCCCCCACATGCGCTCCCGTCACCGCGAGGTCTCCGGAAACCAGGGTGAAGGTGTTCTTCAGCTGCGCCCCCGCCGCCACCAACGGCCGGGGCGAAGCGATCGGGAGTCGCCGGGGGGCGGGCGCGTACCCGCGCGCCCTGCGCACCGTGTGCCGCCGGTCACCGGAGACGAAGACCACGGAGTCGTCGGAGCGGGCGTGGATGTCCCGGTCATGGGAGAGGATCCCGTCCGCCACCGTGCCGAGCCGGCGGACGGCCTCGGCGTCATCCGTCACGATGGGCTCATCGCTGAGGTTGCCGCTGGTGCACACCAGCGGCCGGTCCGCGTCGTGGGCGAGCAGGTGGTGCAGCGGGCTGGCCGGAAGCATCAGCCCCAGCAGACCGGTGCCGGGATGTACGCCGGGGGCGAGCCCGGAGGCCGGGCCGCGGGCCGGCAGCAGCACGATGGGGCGGGCGGGTGAGGACAGTTCGGCCCGCTCCCGGGGTCCGGGTGAGGCCAGCCGCTGTGCCATGGCGAGATCCCGCACCAGCACGGCGAACGGCTTGTCCGGGCGCCGTTTTCGGTCCCGCAGTCTGGCCACGGCGCCGGTCTGCGACGCGTCGCACAGCAACTGGTAGCCGCCGACTCCCTTGACCGCGATGACGCCGCCCGCGGTCAGGGCGTCCACCGCGGCAGCCAGTGCGCCTTCGCCGGAGGCGGTGATCCGGCCTGTACCGGGCCGCCAGGACAGCCGGGGTCCGCACACCGGGCAGGCCAGTGGCTCGGCGTGGAAACGCCGGTCGGCCGGATTCGTGTACTCCGCGGCGCAACCCGGGCACAGGGTGAACGGACGCATGGTGGTGCGTTCGCGGTCGTAGGGCAGGTCCGTGATGACGGTGGCGCGCGGTCCGCAGGCCGTGCAGTTGATGAACGGGTACCGGTGACGCCGGTCCCCGGGGTCGGACAGTTCGGTGAGACATTCCCGGCAGGGCGCGGCATCGACCGGTACCTCGCGCCGCGCCCCGGCCGCACCGCGGCCGATGCTGGCCAGCACGGTGAATCCCGGTCCGGCCGGCGGGTCACCGGGGATCAGCGGTCCGACTGTCACGTCGCCGACCGCGGCCAGCGGTGGTGCGTCGCCGCGGCAGCGGGCGACCAGTTCGGCCAGGGACGCCCGCCGTCCGCTGACCCCCATGACGACGCGGCCGTCCACGTTGCGCACCCAGCCGGCCAGTCCCAGGGCGATCGCCGTCCGGTACACGAAAGGCCGGAATCCCACACCCTGTACGGTGCCCGACACCTCGATCCGCCAGCTCTGCGCGCGTTCGCGGGCCCCGTCACCGGCCGCGTGCGCCATCTCACCCGCTCCGGCCATCACTCACGCCCGCCGTACTGCTGCCCTCGCGGGCCGTGTCCAGGGATGGGGCCGCGCCGATCTCCCGCTCGACGCGCTCGGCCAGCGGGGTCACGGCGTTCCGGACCGATGTCGACAGGCCGGTTCCCAAGGAGGTGTCCTCGCCCTCCACCGCGAAGACCACCAGCCGTGCGGGGAGTGAGTCCAGTGCCCGCGACAGTTCCACGGCCTCGCCCAGGCCCATGCCGTGCGTGGAGGCGGACGCAGCGGGGGCGGGGGTCCCTTTCCGCAGTTCGAGCCTGTGCACCCGGCCGGGCCGTCCCGGGTGGGCGTGCGCCGCGTCCACCACGACGCACAGATCCGCGCCCCGCCACATGTCGATCAGTCGGGCCGGGTCTCCGTCCGAGACGGTGAACTCGACCTCGGAGCCGGGCCCGTCCGCCCGGTGCTGGGCACGTTCTCGCAGCAGGGCGACCACGGCCCAGCCCACCCCGTCGTCACGACGGAACTCGTTTCCGACACCCACGACAACCGTGCGGGCCCGAGCGTTCATGATCATCCATTCCATGAGCGCCATGTTCTTTCCGGCTGCCAGTGTTCTGCCGCGCGGCCGCCGCGAGTGTGGCTGACGCGCCCGGCGGACTCCATTCGGCCCCACCGCCTCAGCCGAACGACACTCGCCCGCCGCGACCGGGTGCGCGCCCGCCCGGCCCACATCATCAAGCGGCGTGCCCTGGCAGGGCCCATTCTGAAAAGGTCCCTTTCCGCCTTCCTCCGGGACGGTGATCACCTATGTCACACGCCAGGGCCGGCGAGCTGACGCACGCACTGTTGACGGACGGCACCACGGTGTGGCTGCGCCCTCCCCGGCCCGGGGATCGGGAGGCGATCGCCGTGATGTACGCGGGGATGTCACCGGAGAATCTGCGACGCCGGTTCTTCACGCCCGGACGCCGTTCGGGTGAGCAGGCAGCCGATCGGATGGCGGCGCCGCCGCGGCCGGGCTATCACGGTGTCGTGGTGGGATTCGGTGTCGACATCGTCGGGGCCGCCGATTACGAGCGCGTCGCCCCCGATGACACGACAGCCGAGATCGGGCTTGCGGTGGCCGACGGCTGGCATCACCGCGGCATCGGAACCCTGATGATCGAGCACCTTGTCGCCGCGGCACAACAGGACGGCATCGACCGGCTGACCGCCGAGGCACTGGCCGACAACCATCCCGTCCTCCGGGTCTTCGCCGACCTCGGTCTGCCGGTGTCCCGGCACTTCGACGGCGCCCAGGTGCGCTGCACCGTGCGGCTCGGCGAACCTGACGAGCGCTATCTGAGCGCTGTGGACGAACGGGCCAGGGCCGCCACGCTCGTCAGTCTCGTGCCGCTGCTGCGCCCCGAGTGCGTCGCCGTCGTGGGCGCGGGCCGCCGCGCCTCATCGGTGGGGCGGGCCGTCCTGCACAACGTGCTGAACGCCCACTTCACGGGGCTGGTCTACGCCGTCAACCCGCATGCCCGCTTTCTGGAGCACGTTCCCGCCGCTCCCACCATCGCGGAACTTCCCCGGACACCGGACCTCGCCGTACTCGCGGTTCCCGCGGCGGCGGTGCCCGAGGCAGCCGAGGCGTGCGGACGGTCCGGGGTGCGAGCCCTGCTCGTGATCACCTCGGGCCTGACCGCCGCCCAGGGCCGTTCCCTGCTGGAAACCTGCCGCACGCACGGCATGCGGCTGGTGGGCCCCAACTGTCTGGGGGTCGCCAATACCGAGGAGGACGTCCGGCTGCACGCGACCTTCGCCGCCCACACCGTTCTTCCGGGCACGGCGGGCGTGGCCGTACAGTCCGGCGGCGTCGGCATCGCCCTGCTGGATGGCCTGTCACGGCTGGGCATCGGCGTGTCCACCTTCGCCTCCCTCGGTGACAAGTACGACGTGAGCAGCAACGATCTGCTGGAGTGGTGGGAGGAGGACGGCCGCACCGAGCTCGCCCTGCTCCATCTGGAGTCCTTCGGCAACCCCCGGGCGTTCTCCAGGACCGCCCGCCGGGTCACCCGGCGCTTCCCCGTCCTCACGGTGGACGCCGGACGTTCGGACGCCGGCCGGCGCGCCGCCGCGTCGCACACCGCCGCGGCGGCCACCTCCACCGTCACCAGGAAGGCGCTGTTCGCCCAGGCCGGGGTCATCGCCACCCGGAGTATCGCCGAGCTCCTGGAGACCGCCGCGCTGCTGCACAGCCAGCCCGCCCCCGAGGGGCCCTCGGTCGCCGTGCTCTCCAACGCCGCCGGGGCCGGTGTGCTCGCCGCGGACGCCTGTGCCGAGGCCGGGCTGACCGTGGCCGCCTTCCCGCCCGACCTGATCGCGGCGCTACGCGAGATCCTCCCGGCCGATGCCGTCCTCACCAACCCCGTCGATCTGACCCCCGGCATCACCGAAGAGGCTCTCTTCCGGGCCCTGGGCGCCGTCGCCGGCCACGACAGCGTCGACTCCGTCCTGGTCAGCCTCGTACCCACCGCCATCGAACGGGCCACGGGCGAGGACCTCTTCGCGGCTGTCGCCCGCGCGGAGCGGGGCACCCCACCGCGGCCGGTGGTCTCCGTGCTCCTCGATCAGGCCGAGCACGTCACACTGCGTCCCGCCGGGCACGGCTCGACCGTTCCCGCGTACGCCGATCCCATCCCAGCTGCCCGCGCCCTGGCCCACGCTGCCGCCCATCACCGGTGGCGCACCCGGCCGGCCGGCGTCGTTCCCGGGTTGCCGGGTATCGATGCCGAGGACGCCGCACGGGTCATCGACTCCTACCTGGCGGCTCATCCGGAGGGCGGCTCGCTCGATCCGCCCCGCTGTGCCCGCCTGCTGGACGGGTACGGCATCAGGCGGATCCCATGGGCCTGGGCGACGGATGCGGGGGCGGCGGCACGGGCGGCACAGCAGTTCGCCGGCGAAGGCGGTCGGGTGGCCCTCAAGGCGTACGGGCCCGGGCTGCCGCGCGCGGGCGACCACGGACCGGTGCTGCTCGACCTGGATCCGGAGCACGGGGTGCGCTCCGCCTACCGGCAGTTGTCCGAACGGCTCGGTGACCGGATGGAGGGTGTCGTGGTGCAGCCCATGGTGCCCCGCGCCCCGGAACTGTTCGCCGGGGTGACGCAGGATCCGGTCTTCGGCCCCGTGGTGCTGTTCGGGCGGGGCGGTTCCCCGAGCGGGGACCCCGCCGACCACGCGGCGCGTCTGGCCCCGCTCACGGACAGCGACATCCATGATCTGCTCACCGAGCCGGGCGTCGTCCCCCTGCTCGCCGCGCGCCCACGGTCGGCCCACGCGGACCCGGTGATGCTGGAGGATCTTCTGCTGCGGCTGTCCGCCCTGGTCACCGACCTGCCCCAGATCACGGGCATCGATCTCGACCCGCTGATCGTGCGGCCCCAGGGGCCCCTCGTTCTCGACGCCCGTATCCAGGTGGGCCCCGCCCGCCCGCGCGGCCCGTTCCCACGGAGCCTGCCCTGAAGGCGGCAGAGAGCGCCGGTCACGCTTCCGTCGCCGGGCCGCTTCGACCACCGGGTTTACACACCCGGCCCGGGGCTACCCGCTTCGGCGTGTGATCCGATCCCCGACACGCGGAAGGGGCGAGCAGTCATGGCCGATCTCCCCGGTGCAGGAGCCGCAGGTGACCGAGTGCGGTGGTTCGGCGACATCTCGGTGCACGACATTCCCGTCGTCGGTGGAAAGAACGCCTCGCTCGGGGAGCTGATCGCGCACCTCGCGCCCCACGGCATCAAGGTGCCCGACGGATTCGCCACCACGGCGGACGCCTACCGGGAGTTCCTCGGCACCGACGGCCTGCGCGAGCGGGTGGCCGGACAACTCGACCTGCTGCGCGGCGGGGCCGAACTCGCCGATGTCGGAGCGGCCATCCGTGACATGATCCTCGCCACCCCCCTGCCGACCGCCCTCGACAGGGCCCTGCGAGACGCCTACCACACGCTGTGTCACCGCCTGCGGCGCGAGAACGCGGACGTGGCGGTCCGCAGCAGCGCCACGGCAGAGGACCTCCCCGAAGCCAGCTTCGCCGGCCAGCAGGAGACGTTCCTCGGCATCACCGGAGCCGACGGCGTGACGGACGCCTGCCGGCGCTGCTACGCCTCTCTGTTCACCGACCGTGCGATCAGCTACCGGGAACACCATGGCTTCGACCACCTGAAGGTGGCCCTGTCCGTGGGAGTGCAGCAGATGGTGCGCTCGGACCGGGCCTGCGCCGGAGTGATGTTCACCCTGGACACCGACAGCGGCTTCCCGCGCGTGGTGCTGGTGAACGCCGCGTACGGCCTGGGCGAGTCCGTGGTGTCCGGTGCCGTGGACCCGGACGAATACCAAGTGTTCAAGCCCTTCCTCGACAAGAGCGACCTCACTCCCGTGCTCTCCAGGAAGAGCGGAGGGAAACAAACCAAGATCGTCTACAGTGATGCGGCCCAACCACCCACCCGGACCGTGGAGACCACCGAAGCCGAGCGCCAGGGGTGGGTCCTGAGCGACCAGGAGATCCTCCTCCTGGCCCGCTGGGCGACCGCTGTCGAGGATCACTACGGCCGGCCCATGGACATCGAGTGGGCCAAGGACGGGGACACCGGACAACTCCACATCGTGCAGGCGCGCCCGGAGACGGTCCAGGCCCGCAAAGGGGCTGCCACCTTGCGTTCCTATCGGCTCACCGAGCCCGGGGAGGATCTGCTGAGCGGCCTGGCCATCGGCGACGCCATCGCGGCCGGCCCAACCCGTACGCTGCACGACATCTCCGAGGCCGAGCGGTTCGAGGACGGGGCCGTGCTGGTGGCCGACACCACCGACCCCGACTGGGAACCGGTCATGCAGCGCGCCGCCGCCATCGTCACCAATCACGGGGGCCGCACTTCACACGCCGCCATCGTGAGCCGGGAACTGGGCGTACCCGCGGTCGTGGGCACCGGAGACGCCACGGCGACCCTGGGGGACGGTCTGCCCGTCACCGTCTCCTGCGCCGAGGGCGAGACGGGCCATGTCTATGACGGGCTGCTGGAGTTCGAGGAACGGGACATCGATCTCACGCGGGTGCCGGAGACCAGGACGCGGGTGATGCTCAACATCGCCAACCCGGCCGCGGCGTACCGCTGGTGGCGTCTGCCGGCGGACGGCGTCGGGCTCGCCCGCATCGAATTCCTGGTCGCCAACCACATCGGCGTCCACCCCATGGCCCTGGTCCATTACCGCGATCTCACCGACCCCGTCACCCAGCACCAGATCGACACTCTGACCGCCGGGTACGAGGACAAGACCGCCTACTTCGTGGACCGCCTCGCCCAGGGCATCGGACGCATCGCCGCCGCCTGGTGGCCGCGCCCCGTCATCGTGCGCACGAGCGACTTCAAGACCAACGAGTACGCACGCCTCGTCGGCGGCCTCGCCTTCGAACCCACCGAGGGGAACCCCATGCTCGGCTGGCGCGGAGCCAGCCGCTACTACCACGAGGGGTACCGCACCGGATTCGGCCTCGAATGCCGCGCCCTTCGCCGGGTGCGCGACGAGATGGGCCTCACCAACACGGTCGTCATGATCCCGTTCTGCCGCACCCTCGCCGAGGCCGACCTCGTGCTGCAGACGATGGCCGGCCACGACCTCATCCGGGGCCGCAACGGACTGGAGGTCTACATGATGGCCGAGATCCCGTCCAACATCATCCTCGCCAGGTCCTTCGCGGAACGGTTCGACGGGTTCTCCATCGGCAGCAACGACCTGACGCAGCTCACCCTGGGCGTGGACCGCGACTCCACCGAACTGGCCGAACTCTTCGACGAGCGCGACCCCGCCGTCATCCACAGCATCGAGGAACTGATCGCCGCCGCGCACGCCGAACGCCGTCACGTCGGACTGTGCGGACAGCGTCCCAGCGACGATCCGGGTTTCGCCGGTCTGCTGGTGCGTGCCGGTATCGACTCCGTGTCCGTCGCTCCGGACAGCTTCCTGCGGGTGAAGGACAACATCGCCGCGGCGGAGGCGTCGGAGAACACCCCTTGAAAGGACGTCACCGGACCTGGATACGGCGGCCGGTGATCCGCTCCGGCTCGATCCGGACCCACACCTCGCGCTCCCCGCCGGCCCAGGGAGCGGAGCCCGCCTCCTCCTCCAGGTCCCGGCTGCCCTCCGCGGTCGCTCCGGCCTGGATGGCGTGCCCCACCAGCAGGACGCTCCACCCCTCACTCATCGCCTCATCGATCCGGTCCACCTCGAAAGCCACCTCCTGGCCCACCGCCTGGCCAGGGGTGCTGCCATGCGCGGTGCGGTACACCACCGACCCGTCCACGGCGGTGTAATTGACGGGAACCACGGCCGGTCCGTGCTCCGTGTAGAGCGCCACGCGCCCCACTCCGTGCCCTGACAGCCGGTCGCGGCACTCCTGCTCGCTCAGTTCCACCAGCTCCGGATGGTGCCCGGCCTGGCCCAGGCCGGGAGGCAGGTCCGCCGTCCCACCCAGCAGCTCCGCCACCGATGTCCGCAACGCTCCGGCCAGCCGCAACAGGGACGCCGTACCGGGTATCACATCGGGGCTCTCCTCCACATGGGCCAGATATTCCTCCGCGAAGCCGGCCCGCTCGGCCACCTCGGCGCGGCTCAGACCCAGCTCCGCTCTGCGAACCGCGGCCCGTCGTCCCAGATCCCCGCTGCTTCCTGGTCCCGCTGCCATGGCTGTCTCCTTCGTCGCAAGGTCATACAACGGTTCGCGCTCCCGGCCAGGCAGCCGCGTCACGCATCACATACAGAGACCGGGGAGCACGGACCCCCGGCGGGGGCAATCGGTGTTCCCCGGACCGGGCGAAGGCCGGCGGCCGCAACCGGGGGGGAGAGGCTCCATGCTTCCAAGGTCACTCCGAAGGCCCGCTGTCACCAGCGCACGTCGGCCGTCGGAGTGACGGTGCTTGCGCGGACCCCGGCCGAACCGTTCACCGCCACTTCCCCGCCAGCGGCGCACCGCAGGGTGAGAACCTCCGCGGCCGGCCGCCGGGTCCTCGCCGTCAGGTGCTGTGGTGCCGGGGATGACCGATGTGCGCGTCAGGGCCCGGGAAGACCAGTGCGACCCGGCCGCTGTCGGACCAGCGCACGTCATAGGGCGGTTCGCCGTCCGCGCGGTGCACGGCGATGATCTCTCCGTCACGTCGTGGCCCGTCGACGGTCTGGCTTTCCACGATCAGATGATCGCCGGGATGGGCCTTCATGATCAACAACTCCTCGCGGACGGGCTGGTGCCTCCCGTCCCGTTGTGACGCGATGACTCGCGCCCGAACGCCCGCGCCCACTACGTGGCCTTACCGCTTCGATTTGTGGCGACATGCCCGAGCGGGCCCTCTCACCTTCCACCATGTCGCCGCTTCGGCCCGGGTGCAAGGGCATCACGATGTCGTTTCCGCTCTCACTCGCGGGGGTGATCCCATCGCTCAGGGTGAGCGGACTGTGCGGCGAGAACCCGAGTGCCGCTGTCGCCTGGCCGACTGCCCACGCCGGTGGTGAGCTGGGCAGGAATCCCATCGGAGCAGCATGAAGGGCGGTGATGACGATGACCCAACCCATCGTGGTGGGAATCGACGGGTCGGAGTCCAGCCTGCAGGCGGCGGACTGGGCTGTGGACGCGGCGGCACGTCACGACCGGCAGTTGCGCATGGTGTACGCGTCGTTCTGGGAACAGTACGAGGTGATGTCCCCTTCGGTGGGCCTGCAGCGCCCCGAGGGGGGCATGATGGCCCGCAATGTGCTCGCCGCCGCGCAGCAGCGTGCCACCAAGCGCCGGCCCGAGGTCAAGGTGAGTACAGAGGTGGTCACCCATCCGCCCGTCGCCGCGCTGCTCGCGGAGGCGCGCGGCGCCTCCGTGGTGGTGGTGGGCTCCAGAGGCCGGGGGCAACTGGCCGGAATGCTGCTGGGCACGGTCGGTTTGGGTGTCGCCGCCCGCGCGACCTGCCCGGTCGTCGTCGTACGGGGCAGCGCCCCCGCTCGCGAGGGCTACTACCAGCAGGTGGTGGCCGCGGTGAAGGACGAGGGGCATCCGGCCGCCGTGGAGTTCGCCTTCCAGGAGGCCGGTGCCCGGCGCTGCGCGGTGCGCGCCATCCACGCGTGGCTGGCTCCGGCCGAAGGGGGGACGGGCCAGGAGGACGAGGAGACCGTCGCCGCTTTGCTGACCCGCTCACTGGCACGGGGAAGAGAGCTCCATCCCGAGGTCCGGGTCGAGGAACAACCGCTGCGTGGCCCCGCACGTTCTGAACTGCTCACCGCGGCGGAGAGGGCGGACCTTCTCGTCCTCGGCGCTCATGAGCGCCGCACTCCCGTGGGGCTGCAACTCGGGCTGACCTCGCACGCCCTGCTCCAGCACGCCGCATGCCCCGTCGCGGTGATCCCGCCGAACTGACGCCGCCGCGCCCGGGTGGCGGCGTTCCACTCCTTGTGAAAGGTGCGGATCCTCCCCTTTCCGGTGGGCGACAGCGCTCACTCACCCCCGAGGTCGCCCGGTTCGGGTATCGGCTCGCTCCGCCGTACCGATCGCCGGAGCCGGTACGACGGGATCAGTCGGCACTTCGCGGCTCCGGAAGGCGTCCGGGGTCTCCCCTCATACCTTGAGACTCTCTCGCCTGGAGCCCTCCATTCGCCCATAGCAGAAGAATCGATACGAAAGGGAATGACATGTCGCTTCGTGCCGTCGTCGCAGCAGAGGAAGTCAAGCAGGATCTCGCCGACTACTTCAACGCGTCCGTGGAGGTCAACACGTACGCGTACAACGTGATCAACACCAGCATGCCCAACCTCAAACGACCCCCTGCGCACTATGCGGACTTCGTCGCGAAGTTCGCCCTGGCGAGATCCCACTGCCTTTCCTGGGGCCAGGGGACGATGGGGCAGATCATTGATTTCCCCGGGGAGATCGTCGATGTGGACAACCTCTTCGAGGATGAAGCGGACGATCTGTCGCAAGCACTGGACGCTTTGATCAAGAACCCGGCCAACGAGCACGCCAAAGATCAGCTGCGAGAAAGCCTGAAGCGTATGCGATCAACGGTTCAACGGAAGGCCGGCACGGCAGACAAACTGGTGGCGACCATCACGCGATTCCGTGATGACGTCAAGCGGGACGCGGCAGACCTCGCCACAATCGCCGACGCCTCCTTGCAGGACGCCACAAGTGACGCCGATACCATTCGGGAGGTCAACAGCGAGATCGAGCAGCTGAACAATGACATTCAGACATGGCGGACCATCGTGACGGTCGCCGAAATCGGCATGGCTGTCTCCATTTTCATCGGATTGATCGGAATCACCGTCTGCACCATCCCAGGGGGCGTGGTGCCGGGCGGCATCATCATCGGCCTGGCCATTCTCGGAGAGGCGGCATCCATCGCCCTCACCGTGATCGGCACCCGACACATCCAGGCCGACAATGATGCCATTCAGGCAGACAGAAAAGAAGTCGAGGACCTGAACCAGGACATCATTCTGCTCAACGCCATCAGCCGACAGATGAAATGGCTCAATGAGGCCAATGAAAAGGCACAGCCCGCATTCGGCAAGGTGGCCGAGATCTGGCAGCGGCTCGACGACGAGCTGAAGCAACTCGACGCCGACCTTGCTGCCGTCGACGCCGATGCCAGTAGCGAACAGTACCAGCAGGCGAAAAATGATCTCGCCCATGCAAGCGCCGAATGGCAAGAAATCGTCGATTTCTCCGGGAAACTCCACGCCATTGATTACAAATGGCAGGACCAGTCCGGCGCCTGGCACTCCATCTCCGACAATCAGCCCGGTGCCGACAGTGGCAAGAAGGAGCTGCTTCCAGCCGCTGCGAGTGCTTCGTGAGGGAAGTCTCTTCATGACATTTCCCTGAGGTGACGAGAGTGCCGCAGCGTGGCGCCCAGCGGCCGGCTCTTCCCCCTCATTCCGTTGACCCGGGAGGACGAAGCCGAAGCCCGGTGCATCCGGGAACGCCGACTGCCCCTCTGCTGCGAGGAGTGCCCATGGTTCCTTCCCCGCCGCCTCCGGTGGGCAGCCCGGACAGTCCGCCCTCCAGCGGCCCCTCCACCTCGAGGACGCACGGACACCGGATCGAGCCGGCACTGACCCTGATGACCGGCCTGTGCCTGGCAGCAGGCGCCCTCGCCTGGTGGGCCGGAGCCAGAACGGCCGCTGACGTGATCTGGGTCATCGGGACGGTGACCGGCCTGGTACCCGCTGTGCTATGGGTGGCAAGAGCGCTGCGGCGTGGCCGGACCGGCGTCGACCTGATCGCGGTGCTGGCTCTGGCCGGAACACTCGCGGTGGGCGAGTACCTGGCGGGCACGTTGATCGCGCTGATGCTGGCGACCGGCCGTTGGCTGGAGTCCGCGGCGGAGCGGCGCGCGACCCATGACCTGCGGGCCTTGCTGGAGCATGCCCCACGCAGTGCTCGCAAGCGAACGCCGACAGGTGTGCTGACCGTCCCGCTCGCCCAGGTGGAGCCCGGGGACGTACTGGTCGTCGGCCCGGGCGATGTGGTGCCGGTGGACGGCCGGGTGCTGGACACGACAGCCGTACTGGACGAGTCGGTGCTGACCGGTGAATCCCTGCTCCGGGAGCATCCGGCGGGTGAGCTGGTCCGCAGCAGCACCGTCAACGGGGGCGACGTCTTCGAGATGCGGGCGACGGCGACGGAGGCGGACAGCGCCTATGCCGAGATTGTCCGCCTCGCCCGGCAGGCGGGTGCCGGTGGAGCGCCGGTGGTCAGGCTCGCGGACCGGTACGCGGCCTGGTTCGTGCCGCTGTCCCTGGCAGTGTCCGGATCGGCCTGGTGGTTGAGCGGGGACCCGGTGCGGGCGGTGGCGGTACTGGTGGTGGCCACGCCGTGCCCGCTGCTCCTGGCGGCTCCGGTGGCGATCGTCTCGGGCCTGGCACGGGCCGCCCGGCTGGGAGTAGTGGTACGGGACGGCGGAGCCCTGGAGCGTCTGGGCCACGCGCGCACGGTCGTGCTGGACAAGACCGGCACACTGACCGCCGGCCGGCCACGGGTCACGGAGGTGGCCTTGGCGGAGGGGTGGAGCGCGGCACGCCTCCTGCGGGCCGCCGCATCGGTGGACCAGTACTCCTCGCACGTCCTGGCGCGGGCGCTGGTCGACGAAGCGCACCTCAGGTCCCTGGAGTTGAGGCCGGCCAGTGACGTCGGGGAGGAGCCGGGACGGGGCGTGCGGGGGGTGGTCGACGGGGCCGTCGTCACGGTGGGACGGCGAGAGAACGACGACGCGCTGCCGGGGTGGGCGCGTTCCGCCGAGAACCGGGCCGTCCTGGACGGGGCCGCCGTGGTGTGGGTCTGCGTGGACGGGACTCCGGTGGGCGCGGTACTGCTGCGGGACCCTTTGCGCTTCGACGCCCCCCGCACCGTGCGCCGACTGCGAGCGGCCGGCATCGACCGGACGCTGATGCTCACCGGCGACCGGCCGGAGCCGGCCCGTGAGGTCGGGATGATGCTCGGGCTCGACGCGGTCCGAGCCGGACAGAGTCCGGCGCAGAAGGTGGAGGCCGTTCACCGGGAGCGCGCGCACGCGGTGACGGTGATGGTGGGAGACGGAGTGAACGACGCTCCGGCACTCGCCGCCGCGGACATCGGGGTGGCGATGGGTGCCACCGGGTCCGGCGCCTCCTCCGAGGCGGCCGATGTCGTCCTGACCACGGATCGCGTGGATCGGCTGGCCGATGCCGTGACCATCGCGGTCCGCTCCCGCCGCATCGCGGTGCAAAGTGCTCTGGGCGGCATGATCCTGTCCCTCGCCGCCATGGTTCTCGCGGCGGCGGGATTGATCCCACCGGCCGCCGGGGCACTGTTGCAGGAAGGCATCGACATGGCGGTGATCGCCAACGCCCTGCGTGCACTGCGCGGAACCGAACCGCGGATCGAGCCGGGAACCCGTCAACTGCTGCGTCGGTTCGCCACCGAGCACACGGAGTTGCGGGAGGTGGTCGACGCCACGCGGGAGGCCGCGGAGGCACTCTCCGACCGGGACGGCTCGCACGCGCTGCCCGCGGTCCGGCGCGTCGACCAGCTGCTGACGGAACGGCTGCTCCCCCACGAGCAGGCGGAGGAGCGGGAACTGTATCCCGCGCTCGCCGCCTGGCTGGGCGGCACCGAGGCGACAGCGACCATGAGCCGGGCTCACACGGAGATCGAGCGGCTGGCCAACCGTGTTCACACCCATCTCGAGCTGGCCGGCCGGGGAGCCCCCGGGCAGGCCGCGGAGCTTCGGCCCGAACAGATCAGTGATCTGCGGGATTGCCTGTACGGCCTGCACGCCGTGCTGCGGCTGCACTTCGCGCAGGAGGAGGAGAACTACTTCTCACTCGGCCGTTGACCGCGACGACGGTGTGCCGGGACAGGCTCGGCCACCGGCTCTTCGACCGCCTCGCCCCAACCGCGACCCGAGATCACCGCTCACCCGGCGCATGCTCGTCTCTCTCCTGTGCAACGAGCCGTTCGCGTACCTGATCGATCAATGAAGCGAGGGTCGGCGAGAGTCGCGCTCCGGGGGCGTCGGGCGAACGGACGCGCCGGGCCGCCGCCGGAAGCATCGCGAAATCCCGGGCGAAACGCCGGTGCGCGGCTGCCTGCGACGGCCGCGGGCCGGTGCGCCTGCCGTCCCGCATCACCGTCTCCAGCAGTGGTTCGCCGCCCGGCGGCGCGGATTCCCCGAGGGTGCCGGTGAGGTCCGCGTACCCGGGGCGGCGCCAGGACTGGTGCGGCCCGGGGAGAGTCGTCTTGCCGGTCGACAGTTTCATGGTCGGCCGGCCCCGGTAGGAGACCAGCTTGTACGCGGTGTCCAGATAGGGTGCGTCGGCCGAAACCCCGACCTTGGTGCCCACCGCATAGGTGTCGATGGGTGCCCCGCGCGAGACCAGCGTGTCGATGGCGTACTCGTCCAGCCCGCCGCTGGCCACGATGGCCACCTGAGGGAGTCCGGCCCCGTCCAGGATCCCGCGGGCCCGGATGGCGAGGTCACCCAGATCGCCACTGTCGAGACGTATCGCGGCCCCGGCCGCCCGGCCGGTCTCCTTGAGGACATCGGCGGCGTGCCGGGTGCCCGATCCGGTGTCGTAGGTGTCCACCAGGAGTGTCAGCGGGCCCGGGTGGGAGGCGGCGAAGGCGCGGAAAGCCGTGCGCTCGTCCTCGAAGGCCTCGATGAACGAGTGCGCCATCGTTCCGGTGGCGGGCAGATCGTAGCGGTGCGCGGCCTCCACGTTGCTGGTGGCGGCGAAGCCCACCAGAGAACCGAGTCGTGCCGCCTGGTCCGCCGCCTCGGCCCCGTGCGTACGGCGCAGGGAGAAGTCCACGACCGGTCGCCCGGCGGCGGCGATCACGCAGCGTGCCGCTTTGGAGGCGACGGCGGTCTGGTGGCTCATCCGGTTGAGCACCATGCTCTCGACGAGCTGGGCCTGCGGCAGCGGTGCGGTGACTTCCAGCAGGGGTTCGTTCGCCAGCGCGATGCGGCCTTCGGGGATGGCCCGCACCGAGCCGGTGAACCGGGTTCCCCGCAGGGCCGCCAGGTCGCCGGCGGGACGGTGGAGGGCGTGAGCGAGGACAGCGGCGTCGTGAGCGTCCAGGTGGTAACGCTCCAGCATGTCCAGAACGGACTCCAGCCCGGCGGCAACAAGGAATCCGCGCTCGGGCGGCAGAGAGCGGACGAAGAGACTGAAGGTGGCCTCACCGGTCAGCCCATGGTCCAGATAGGCCATGGCCATGGTCACTTCGTACAGGTCGGTTCGCGTGGCTTCGGGCACCGGGTGCCTCCGTGGGACCGCGTTCTCGGCCGCTCCCCCGGGGGGTCGCGACCGCCCTTTCTCTTCCACGCTCCCTCTCCGGGGCGGTACTCGCAAGGGCGGGGAAACCGGGTGGCCGACCCGCCCACGGTCTGGGCGTGGCCCGGTTCCACCGGGACCACGTCCTGCCTGCCCGTGACCGTTGGTGGCGGAGGCGGAGGCGGATCACCTTTCCCGGGGATGGGGCTGTCCGCGGCCAGGCGCTGTACGCCAAGTGGTGCACAACCGGACCCCCACTCCGGTGAGTTCGGATGCGGACGGTCGTGCGATGCCGGGATCGACGGGCGGCTACGCCGACGATGACGGGAACCCACCCAGCGCACGAACTCCGAGAACGGGATTTCCACCATGAGACCATCCCTCGTCCGGCTGGCGACCGCCGTCAGCGGTCTGGCCCTCACCGCGGTGTCCGTGGCCACCGCCCCCGCTGCCGTCGCCGACTCAAAGACCCCGGCACTGAGCACGGTGCAGGACACCCGCGCCGCCATGCGGGGGGAAGGGTTCGCCCACGCCTCCTACCTTCTCTACGCCGACGAGGCGGCCCGGGAGGGGCACGGCAGGATCGCCGAGCTCTACCGGAGCACCGCGCAGACCGAGTTCGAGGATCACTTCACGCAGGAGGCCGGGCTCATCTCCTACGTCGGGAGCAACGAGGCCAACATCCGTCAGGCGATGGAGGGTGAGCGGTTCGAGGCCACCTCCATGTACCCGACCTACGCGGAGGAAGCCCGCCAGGACGGAGATGTCGCCGCCGCCGAACTCTTCACCGAGATCGCGGCGGACGAAGCCGAGCACCGGGAACTGCTGGCCCTCGCCCTCAAGGCGCTCACCACCGGAGAGGGAAAGATCCCGTCGCCGCCGCAGGTGGACCCCGTCACGGTGCCCGCGGGTCTGCCCCAGGTGGCCTCCGCCCGGACCCGGGCCAACCTCGACGACGCCATGCACGGCGAGGGCCTGGCCAACGCGACGTACATGCTGTACGCCCAGCACGCGCGGGACACAGGCGAGCGGCGGCTCGCCGCCCTGTTCGAAGGGCTCGCCGAGGTTGAACTGCGCGAGCACTTCGCGGCCGAGGCCCTTCTCGCCGGTCTGGTCTCCGACACGGCGAGCAACCTCCGCACGTCCATCGCCGGGGAGACGTACGAGGCGGAGGTCATGTATCCCACGTTCGCCCGCCGCGCCGAGAACAACGGCGATGTCCAGGCGGCGGAACTGTTCACGGAGATCGCGGCGGACGAGGCCGGACACGCGGAAGCCTTCCAGGGTGCCTTGAACCACCTCGGCTGAAACACCGCCCGACCTGTGCGGAACCCGCGCGGGAACGCCGGGGCCGCTCGCCGGCTCCGGGGGCGTCACCGGGAAGGTCGGCGACAGCGGCCGGTGGCGCATCCGGGTCAGGTCAGCGAGCGGCGTCTCTTGTCGAAACGTGGGGCGGCGGCCCAGGGATGTCAGTTGGGTGATGCCCTCGGCGGCCCGCTCGGGCAGCAGCGTCACAGTGCAGGCCCGCTCGAAGGTGGCGCCGACGCGCTCCCATCCCGCGAGTGATGCGTGCAGCGCGTCCGGGTCGCCGTCGAGCCGGCCGGCCGCGCGGGCCGGGCAGGCGGCGGCCCAGCCGTTCTCGGCGCCGGCCGGGGCCGCCGCGGCGAGGCGTCGGCGGGCGTCCGGAAGCCCTGCGACGACGACGGCCTCGGCGGCGACGGCCCATGCGTACGCGTCGTAGAACTGATGGGGAGTCCGCGACCACGGCAGCGTCTCCGCGAGGTCCACGGCAGGGGTGGGAGAGTCACCCGCCCGCCCCGTGTGCGGGCCGACCCTGATGTCGGCGAAGGCGGCGAAGCTCGCCGCGAGGCCGTGCGGGTCCCAGGGCGTGGCCAGGGCGCGGGCCCGTTCCCGCCATCGCCGGTACTCCCGGCCGCCGCTGTCGCGCAGGCCCTCGGCCGGGGCGGCGGCGTGTGCGGCGGGGGCCATCCAGCGTGCGGCGGGTCGTCCGGCCCGCTCCCTGCCCTCCCACATGAGGGCGGCGTACTCCAGCGCCTCCTCGAACCTGCCGGACAGCGCCAGCGGCAGCACACTTTTACTGGCCCTCATGTAGCGGCCGCTGAGGGGGGTCCTCCCAGGCCCGGCGGGCCGCCGTCACGGCGCGGGGCAGGTCGCCGGCGGCCACCGCGACCAAGGGCACGACGTGCAGGGTGTCGATGATCTCCGGGCCGATCCGTGGATCGTGTCTAGGCAGCCGGTCGAAGAGCCGGAGCCGCTCATCGCTCGGACTGTGGGCCTCGCGGAATCGACCGGCGACGCCGTGGCCGCGGGCGGCGGTCGCCGCCGGTTCACGTCCCTCCCGGTGGGCGGCGGCCACGACGTAGTTCTGGTAGTCGTCACTGCCGGTGAGGTGCCAGGCGTCGGTGCCGTTCATGCGCTGGAAGAAGGGAGGTCTCCGTTGGGGGTCGGCGCGCAGGAGAACACGAACAGCGAGCGGGTGCCGAAGCGGCGATGCGCGGGGTCGGCCACGGCCCCGGCCGCCCGGCCGGTGTCGCGCCACTGGGCTCTGTCTTCAAATGATCACTATGTGGTGGATCATGGTGATCATTTGAAGACAGAGCCTAGAGCGCCGACAGTTGCGGCTCGACCCTGGTGAAGGTTCCGCGGTCTGCGGATCCACCCGATTCATCCGGGTGCGCGATGAAGCCACCCGCCCGGGGAGCGAACCCGTTATGGCCCGTACAGTCCAGAACTCATACCATGAGGACATGGCCAGGCCTCGCAAGTTCGACGAAGATCGCGTGCTTCTCGCTGTCCGCGATGAGTTCTGGGACAAGGGCTACGCGGCGACGTCCCTGGAGGACCTGCTGCGCGTCAGCGGGCTCGGCAAGGGCAGCCTGTACGGCGCGTTCGGAGACAAGCAGAACCTGTTCCTGCGGGTGCTGCGCGACTACGACAACGCGAACCTGTCAATGCTGCGCGAGCGCCTGGAGTCCGCGCCGCGAGGGATCGACCTGGTGCGCGCATTCGTGCTCAGCCCGGCCGCCGACCCCACCGGGGCAGTTGCGCGTCGAGGGTGCCTGCTGGCCAACAGCAACGCCGAACTCGCCACCAGCGCGCCGGAAGTTGCCGCCGAGGCCCGCCGCAGCTACGACGCGATCACCGCCATCCTCACCGAGGCGCTGGAGCGGGCCCGGCGTGAGGGCGACCTCTCCCCCGACGCGGACCCCGGCGAGACCGCCCGCACCGTTCTCGTCGCCCAGCTCGGCCTCATCGCGCTCGGACGCACCGGCATGGACATCGACACCCTCACCGCGGCGGGGCAGACCGCTCTGGCGCGGCTCCTGCCCGCTCTCCCGCCCAAGTAGCGGCCATACGCCGGCCGACCTGGAACCGGCACAAGTCCTTACGGGCCCGAGTGCTGTCCGGCGTGCCGTCGTGCTGCGCGCCACACACCACGCTTCGCACGCAGGGAGCCCACCGGCCGCGCTCCCGTCCGCCCGGTGGCGTGCTCGGCCCAGCCTGCCGAGTCGCCCCTCACGGTCCCGTTCTTGACTGACCGGTCCATATCAAGGATTGTTATGGACTCACCGGTCCATACTTCTTGAGGAGGGGGCGACATGGCCGTCTTGGCAGGCAAGGTCGCTGTGATGACCGGAGGCAGTACCGGCATCGGTTTCGCAACGGCACGCGCGTTTCACGATGTAGGCGCCCAAGTGTTCATCACCGGTCGCCGCAAGGACGCGCTGGACGCAGCGGTCGCCGAACTCGGCAACGGCGTGACCGGCGTGGTGTGCGATGTCTCGGTGCCTGCGGAGCTCGACGCGTTCCACGAGGCCGTGCGTGAACAGGCCAGTGGCATTGACGTGTTGGTCGCGAACGCCGGAATCGGCGCCGCGGCTCCGCTCGGCGAGGTGACGGAGGAGCTGATCGACTCCCTGTTCGCCACCAACGTCAAGGGAACGATTTTCACTTTTCAGCAGGCACTGCCGCATCTGAACGCGGGTGCCTCGGTGATCCTGACGGGCTCGACCGCCGCGACGCGGCTCGACCCCGGGCTTGAGGTCTATGCGGCGTCGAAGGCCGCGGTGCGCAGTCTTGCCCGTGGTTGGGCCCTCAGCTCGCGCGCACGCGGTTTCCGGGTCAACGTCGTATCGCCGGGCGGGACGCGCACCCCGGGTCTGCTGGAGCCGGTCCCGGCCGAGGCGCTCAAGCAGGCCGAAGAGAGCGTCCCCCTGGGCCGCCTCGCCGAGCCCGAGGAGATCGCCGCGGTGACGACGTTCCTCGCCTCGGACGCGTCGAGTTACGTCAACGGTGCGGAGTTCTTCGCCGACGGTGGATACGCACAGGTGTAAGAGCCGCCGCATGTGACGGGCCCATGGGTGAGTTGTGTGCGCGTCGCGCTTGCCCTCCTCCCGGGTCCGCTTTTCCAGGCGGACCTGGATCGGCAAGATCGATCACAACCCCACCGCCACCCCAACCACCGCTCACTCCGGTGGTGCGGTGGCGGTGGGGTCCAGGACAGCGGCGAGCCAGGTGTTCGCGGCGGCGTAGCCCGCGAGTTCGGCGTGGTTCGCGTCCAGGGTTCCGTCCACCATCTGCACGAGAAGTTGGTATCGCTCGTACGGATCCGTGGGCCGGGGTCCGTTCGCCTCGCGCTCCTGGTCGGCGAGGATCTGCGGCTCCATGAGCAGCAGTCCTCCCGCGATCTCCCGTCGCGACGTCGCGTCGTCGAACGACGTCCCGAACATGCCGCCCAGCCAGCGCAGATACCGGTCACCCAGTTCCTGGGCCTGAGAGGAGTCGGGGGCGAGAGCGGCCTGTTGCGCGGCGACGGCTTCCTTGAGGAGTGGCGCGGCGCGCTCGTAGGACTTGAGCGCGTCCGGGGAGACCAGCAGGTGCCCGGGACCGTCGGTGAAGCGCTCGTTGAGTTCCGCCCGCACCGCGCTGCGCACCTGCGGGTCGCTGACCAGCGCCGCCAACTCGATCCACGCGTCCAGTTGCTCGGGGGTCGGCTCGTCCGGCAGGCGGGGCGGAGCGGAGTTGAGCTCGGCGACGAACCGGGGGTTCTCGTTGAGCCCTTCGCTGACGTCGGCCCAGAAATCGGCGATCAGCCGCTCCCGTTCCTCGTCCGACAGGGACACCAGCCGGTGCAGGAGCGCGGCCTGCTCGGCGGTTCCGTGCTGCCGGACCAGTGCCCGCAGCACCGCACGGCGGGCGCGCAGCCGCGACGCCTCGCGCTCCACGACCGCCAGGTGCGCGGTCGCGAGGTCGTGGAGCGTGGTCTGCCCGGCAAGCAACCGACGGATGTCGTCGAGGCCCGCGTCCAGATCTCGCAGTGTCCGGACCAGTTCGAGGCGCGCGATGGCCTCGATGTCGTACAGGCGGTAGCCGGCGGTGGTGAGTGCGGAGGGCTGGACCACTCCGGCATCGGCGTAGTAACGGATGGCGCTGACACTGAGGCCGGTACGGCGTGCCACGTCTCCGATCGGGTACATCTTCTCGTCGTCCACGCTGCAACTGTGGGGTCTCGACCCGCTTGAGACACAAACCCGCCGGGATCAGTGTTCGATGTCTCGCGGTGGGCGTCGACCGCGCACGGGTGCCCGGCTCGAACCGGGCGGGTCACGCACCGGAACCAGGGGGCGCACGCCTTCCTGGAGTGGCGGCTGGACGGCCCGCGATCCGACGTGGCCGGCGGGGTGGTGACGGCGGGGGTCATGGGTGCATGGGCCGGGAGCGCCCGGGGGCGTCGTGGTCGGGGTGGGCCGTTGGGGGAGCGTGGTGTCCGGGCGGCCTGTCGGGGCGGGGCCCTTGCGCGGGCTCTGGCAGCGTGCCGCGGGACGGTGAGCCATGGCCGGGGCGAGTGAGGGGTTCGGATGCAGATCGGGTACAAGCTGGCGGCGGAGGGGTACGGTCCCACCGAATTGGTGCGGCAGGCCGTGGCCGCCGAAGCGGCCGGGTTCGACTTCGTCGAGATCAGCGACCACTTCCACCCCTGGCTGGACAACCAGGGCCATTCACCGTTCGCCTGGGGAGTGCTCGGCGCGATCGCGGCGCGTACCGAGCGCATCGGGCTGGCGACCGGGGTGACCTGTCCGACCGTCCGCTACCACCCGGCCGTCATCGCGCAGGCGGCGGCCACGCTGGCGCTGCTGAGCGAGGGCAGGTTCACGCTCGGCGTCGGTTCCGGGGAGCGGCTGAACGAACATGTCGTGGGCCGCGGGTTCCCGGACTCGGTCCGGGTACGGCAGGACATGCTCCGGGAGGCGCTGGAGATCATCCGGCTGCTGTGGCGGGGCGGCTACCGCTCCTACGAGGGCCGGTACCTGCGGCTGGAGGACGCGCGGGTGTTCGATCTTCCGCCGAGCCCGCCGGTGCTGGTGGTGGCGGCCGGGGGCGAGGAGGCCGCGCGGATGGCGGGTGAGCTGGGCGATGGGCTGTTCGCGACCGAACCCCGGGGAGAACTGGTGCGCGCCTACCGGGACGCCGGGGGCGGCGGCCCCCGTTACGCCGAGGTCCCCATGGCGTGGGCGCCGGACGAGTCCTCGGCCGTGCGGGCGGCGCTGGAGACCAGCCGGTGGGCACTGACCGGGTGGAAGGTGATGAGTGAGCTGCCCAACCCGGTGAACTTCGACGCCGCTGCCGCCACCGTGCGGGAAGAAGACGTCCTGAACCACTTCGCCTGCGGCCCGGACCCCCAGCGGTATGCGGAGGTGGCTCAGCCGTTCGTCGACGCGGGGTTCGACCACCTGGTGATGCAGAACGCCGGGCCGGACCCCGATGGCTTCCTCGACTTCTACCGCGGCGAACTCGACAGCCGGCTGCGTGCGCTGACACCCCGGGACTGAACCCGCCGAAGCCGCGGGCCGTGGCGGTGGGCGTGATGGTTGGGCCGTTCGTGGTGGCTGTGGAGCGGTGCCGGGGTGGGGCCGGCCGGGCGGGGAGACCAGGGTGTGACCGCTGTGTGTGGAGGGTCTGGGCGGCGGTGCCGGGGCTGCGGGGGTGCTGTGGTCCCTGAGGGTGGATCGGCGCGTCCCGCCCGTATATGCCTTTGGTGCCGATAAGCATGGGTCCATGACCGTGCTGGTCCTGGCTCACTTCGTGCTCGCGCTCTGTGCCGCGCCGCTCATCCGGCGTGTCGGGGCGGGGGGTTTCGCCGTGCTCGCGCTGCCGCCCGCGGCGGCGATGGTGTGGGCGTTGTGCCAGTGGGGGGTGACGGCCGGTGGCGGGGCGCGGGTTGAGGTGTGGACGTGGATCCGTACCTACGACGTCCACGTGGCGTTCCGGCTGGACGCGCTGGCACTGGTGATGGTGCTGCTCGCGGGCGGGATCGGTGCGCTGGTGCTGTGGTACTGCACGCGCTATTTCGTCTCCGGGGGGCCTCAGTTGGGGGCGTTCGGGGGGAACCTGCTGGCTTTCGCGGGGGCGATGCTGGGGCTGGTGCTCGCCGATGACCTGATGGTGCTGTACGTGTTCTGGGAACTGACCACGGTGTTGTCGTTCCTGCTGATCGGGTACGACAGCGAGAACCGCGGCAGCCGGCGGGCCGCTCTGCAGGCGCTGACGGTGACCGCGTCCGGTGGGCTGGCGATGTTCGTCGGGTTCCTGATGCTGGGCAACGCCGCCGGTACGTACCGGATCTCCGAGATCCTGGACGCGCCCCCCGCCGGCAGCGGGGCGGTCAGCGCGGCGCTGGTGCTGATCCTGGTCGGAGCGTTCGCCAAGTCGGCGATTTGGCCGCTGAGTCTGTGGCTGCCCAACGCCATGGCCGCGCCGACGCCGGTGAGCGCCTACCTGCACGCGGCGGCGATGGTGAAGGCCGGGGTGTATCTGGTGGCCCGCCTGGCGCCCGCCTTCGCGGAAGTGGCGCCGTGGAAGCCGCTGGTGCTGGCGCTGGGCACCGCCACGATGCTGCTGGGCGGGTGGCGGGCGCTGCGGCTGCACGATCTCAAGCTCGTGCTCGCCTACGGCACCGTCAGTCAGCTGGGGTTCCTCATCGTCCTGGCGGGCGCGGGCTCCTACGGCGCCGCGCTGGCGGCTGTCGCGATGATCCTGGCGCACGGCCTGTTCAAGGCGGCGCTGTTCCTGGTCATCGGGATCGTGGACCGTGCCGCCGGCACCCGGGACCTGCGGCGCCTGTCGGGGGTGGGGCGGAGCCTGCCGTGGGTGTGCGTCACGGCGGTGGTGGCCGGGGCGTCGATGGCGGCGCTGCCGCCATTGTTCGGATTCGCCGCGAAGGAAGCGGCGTTCGACGCGCTGCTGCACGGCACCGTCGCCGAGCGTGTCGTTCTGGGCCTGATCGTGGCCGGCTCCGCGCTGACCACCGCGTACACGCTGCGTTTCGTGTGGGGCGCTTTCGCCCGCAAGCCGGGGCAGGAGGACACGGCGGTGCGGCCGGTGGGGCCGGTGTTCCTCGCGGCGCCCGCGCTGCTGGCCGCCGGCTGCCTGGTGTTGGGGCCGGGCGTCGGCTGGACGGCCGGGCTGTTCGAGGCGTACGCGGCGCAGTACCCGGTGCCCGCGCACCCCTACCACCTCGCGCTGTGGCACGGTTTCGGCGCGGCGCTGGGGTTGTCGGCGCTGGCCTGGGCGGGCGGTGCGGCGCTGTTCGTGCTGCGCACCCGCACGGTGGCGCTGGGGCGGCGCCTGGCCTGGCCCAAGGCGGACGAGATGTACGGGCGCGGTGTGCTGGGCCTGGAACGGTCCGCGCTGCAGGTGACCGGTCTCGTGCAGAAGGGTTCGCTGCCCGCCTACGTCGCCACCGTGCTCGGTGTCATGCTCGCCGGTCTGCTGGCGGTGTTGGCGATCCGGCAGCCGTGGGACGGGGTGCCGGGCCCGAGGGTGTGGGACTCGCCGTGGCAGGCCGCGGTGGCCGCGCTGACCTGCGCGTGTGCCCTGTTGTGTCTGGTGGTTCGGCGGCGTATGAAGGCCGCCGTGCTCGCGGGGCTGACCGGGTACGGCACGGCCTTGCTGTACGTCGTGCACGGCGCTCCGGACCTGGCGCTCACCCAGTTCGGTGTGGAGACGGTGGCGACGGTGGTGCTGGTGCTCGTGCTGCGCGGGCTGCCGGTGTACTTCGGGGAGACCATGCCGAACTCGCGGCGGGTGGCGAGCTGGTTCCTGGGGCTCAGCAGCGGGGCCGCCGTCGCCTGCGCGGTGTGGGTGGCGGCGGCCGCCCGCCGCGAGGCGCCGGCCGGGGACGCGCTGACCGAGGAGACCGCCCACCACGGTCTCAAGGACGTGGTGGCGACGATCCTGGTGGACTTCCGGGCCTGGGACACGATGGGCGAATCCGCCGTGCTCGCGGTCGCGGTCCTGGGGGTGACCAGCCTGCTGTACGTGCATCGCCGCCAGGGCCCGTCGCCCGGCCCGGTGCCGAGTGCGCCGCCGACCCTGCCCGGCGGAGTGACCGCCTGGTCGCTGGCCGGCCCCACCGGGGGCAGGTACGGTCAGGGCGCCCCCGGGCGCAGCTGGCTGGCCGCCGGCAACACCTTGGCGCCCGAGCACCGTTCGGTGGTGTTCGAGGTGATCGCGCGGCTGGTGTTCCACCCCATCCTGATCCTGTCGGTGTATCTGCTGCTGTGCGCGGAGAACCTGCCCGGTGGCGGCTTCGTGGGCGGTCTGGTCGCCGGGGTGGCCCTGATGATCCGTTATCTGGCGGGCGGGCGGTACGAGTTGGCCGCCGCCGCACCCGTCCACCCGGGCTTCTTCACCGGCATCGGGCTGACCGTGCTCACCGGCATCGCGCTGATCGGGCTGATCGACGGCACGGTGCTGCACGCCTGGACCTGGCACGGGCACCTGCCGGGCATCGGCGACTTCCACGCCGGTACGGCGGTCGTGTTCGACCTGGGGGTGTATCTGCTGGTGCTGGGCGCGGTCCTGGACGTCGTGCGGGCCCTGGGATCGAAGATCGACCAGAACACCGAACACACGGCCCGGCTGGCCCTGCACGGAGAGGCGAAACCATGACCGTCAGCGCGACCCTGTTGATCTGCGCCGTGGTACTGACCTCCGTCGGGGTGGTCCTCATCCACACCAGGGCCCTGACCCGGGTCCTGATCGGGATCATCGTGTGCGGGAACGGCATCAACCTGTTCGTCCTGGCCGCCACCGGGCGCGCCGGACTGCCCCCGCTGCTGTACCCGGGCGTCGCCCACTCCCGGGTCACCGACCCGCTGCCGCAGGCGATCGTGCTGACCGCCGTGGTCATCACGCTGGCCACCACGGCGTTCGTTCTCGCGATGGCCTACCGCAGTGGTCAGCTCACCGGTTCGGACTTCGTCCCCGACGATGTCGAGGACCGGCGCATCGTCCTGCGTGCGGTGATCTCCGCCGAACGCGCCGAACTGCGCGAGCAGCACGGGCAACCGAGCCGGCGGGCCCGGCGCGAGCAGCGTCGCGAGCACCGCCGCCGGCTGCGGGCCGACCGCGCGTTCCAGGCCCGGGCCCGCGACGCCTCCGGTGACCTGTGGGACGACATCCTCGGCGCCGACCCGCCCCCGCCTCCGCCCCAGCCCGACTCCCGGCAGGAGAACGACACCCGGTGAACGCCCTCGTCCCGCTGCCCGTGGTCCTGCCCCTGACCGCCTGCGGCCTCAGCCTGTTCATCGGTCCGAGGCTGCGCTCACTGCACCGCCTGATCAGCATCGCGGTCCTCACCATCGTGCTCGCCGTCGACGTCATCCTGCTGTTCGAGGCGGACCGCTCCGGGCCGCTGGCCGTGCACCTCGGGGACTTCGCCCCGCCGCTGGGCGTCACCCTCGTCGCCGACCGGCTCTCCGCCCTGATGCTCACCGTCTCCGGCGCCGTCACCCTCATCGTCCTCATCTACGCGCTGGGCCAGGACATGGCCGACCGGGAGGAGCGGGCCCCGATCCCCGTCTTCCACCCGGCCTACCTCGTCCTGGTCGCCGGGGTCTCCTGCACCTTCCTCGCCGGCGACCTCGTCAACCTGTACGTCGGCTTCGAGATCATGCTCATGGCCAGCTTCGTGCTGCTCACCGTGGGCGGCACCGAGCCGCGCCTGCGCGCGGGGTCCACGTACGTCGTCGTCTCCCTCGTGTCCTCCCTGGTCTTCCTCGCCGCGATCGCCGTCGCCTACGCCGCGGCGGGCACCGTCAACTTCGCCCAGCTGTCCGTACGCCTCGCCGAAGTGCCCGAGGGCGTGCGGATGCTGATCGAGGTGCTGCTGCTGACCGTCTTCGGCGTCAAGGCGGCGGTCTTCCCCGTCGCGGCCTGGCTGCCCGACTCCTATCCCACCGCGCCCGCGCCGATCACCGCCGTTTTCGCGGGACTGCTGACCAAGGTCGGCGTCTACTCCATGATCCGCGCCGAGACTCTTCTGTTCCCGGGCAACCACCTCACGCTCGTCCTCATGGCCATCGCGTTCGCGTCGATGCTCGTCGGCATCCTCGGCGCGGTCGCCCAGACCGACCTCAAACGGCTGCTGTCCTTCACCCTCGTCAGTCACATCGGCTTCATGCTGTTCGGACTCGCCCTGGGCACCCGCGCGGGCATCGGCGGCGCCATCGTCTACACCGCCCACCACATCACCGTGCAGACCACGCTCTTCCTGGCGGCGGGACTGCTGGAGCGGCGTTACGGCACCACCGAACTGACCCGGCTGGGCGGCGCCGCACGCACCGCTCCGCTGCTGGCCGTGCTGTGGTTCATCCCCGCCATGAACCTCGCCGGTATCCCCCCGCTGTCGGGCTTCCTCGGCAAACTCGGCCTGATGCGGGCCGGCGCGGCGGACGGCGGCGCCGACGCCTACATCCTGCTCGGCGCCATCGCCGTCACCAGCGTCCTCACCCTGTACGTGATGGCCAAGGTGTGGAACCTCGCCTTCTGGCGTGCCGAACCCGCTCCCCTGCCCGCCGAGGGGGTGGTCCTGGAGGACACCGAGGAGGACGAGGAACGCCCCCACATCCCGATCGGCCCCGCCGGCCCCACCGGCCCGGCCGGCAGCGGCGCGACACCCACCGGCGCCTGCATCCGCACCACCTCCCGCGTCCCGCTCATCATGACGAGCGCCACGGCGGGTGCCGTCGCACTGGGACTGGCCTACACCCTTCTGGCCACGCCCCTGACCGCGGTCGCCGACCGGGCGGCCGGCGAACTCCTGGCCCGTTCCCCCTACATCGAGGCGGTCCTCAACCCGTGATTCCCCCCGTGCCGCCCGCCCCCCGCCATCGGCGGCTGGACCTGCCGCTGATCGCCTGGCTCACGGTCATCTGGATGCTGCTGTGGTCCGGGCCCACCTGGGGCAATCTCATCAGCGGCGTCCTCGTCTCGGTCCTGCTGTGCCTCGTCTTCCCGCTGCCCGCCGTCGAACTCGACCTGCGGCTGCGAGCGATCGGCATCGTGAAACTCGCCGGATACCTCCTGTACGACATGGCGGTCTCCAGCGTCACCGTCACGCGGCAATCCCTGGCCGGACGCCGGCGGCTGCGCCCGGCCGCGGTCATCGCGGTGCCCCTGCGCTGCCGGACCGACCTCATGATCGCCGCCTGCGCCGTATCGGTGTCGTGTGTGCCAGGCGGCGCGCTGGTCGAGGTCAACGGCACCACCGCGACCCTGTTCCTGCACATCTCCGACGCCGATCAGCCCGGCAGGATCGAACGCTCCCGCCGCAACGTGTGGCGCCTGGAGGCGCTCGTCGTACGCGCCTTCGGCACCCGCGCCGAAATCGAACGGATCCGCACCGACCCCCCACAGCACAAGGAACCCCGCCCATGACCCAGGCCAGTGACGTTCTTCTCAACACCGCCCTCGGCGTCATCCTGCTCGCCGGCGCGCTCCTGCTCATCCGTATCTGGCGCGGCCCCTCCATGCTCGACCGGGCCATCGCCATCGACGTCGCCGCCGCGCTGATCGTCGCCGGTATCGGCGTCAACGCCGCGTCCACCCGCACCCGCTACTACTTGTCGATCATGCTCGTCATCGCGTTCCTCGGCTTCACCAGCTCCGTCGGCATCGCCCGTTTCATCGCCGTACGCGACCGCCCCAAGACGAAGGAGGCCCCGTGAACACCTGGCACCAAGTGGCCGACCTCATCGGCTCGCTCCTGCTCCTCGCCGGCGCTCTCGTCGCCCTGTCGGGCGTCATCGGGCTCCTCCGCCTGCCCGATGTCCTCACCCGCTCCAGCGCCGCGACCAACTCCCAGACGCTCGGCATCCTCCTTCTCACGGCCGGAGTCGCACTCCGGCTCCGTTCGTGGACCGACGCCGCCACCCTCGCCCTCGTCGTCTTCTTCCAGCTCCTCACCAGCCCCGTCGCCGCCCACATCGTCGCCCGGGTCGCCTACCGCACCAAGCAGACGGGGCACCATCCGCTCCTCCACGACGACCTCGGCGCACAACAGCGGTCCGGAGAGACCGACTAGCACCGAACCCGGGAAGGCGACCGACGAACCGGCGATGAGCGGTTACCGCGCCACGCGGTAGCGGAGGTAGACGACTTTCGAGCCGAAGGTGCGGGTGTCGACGAGTTCGAGATCGACCCGGCGCTCGTGGTGGGGGAAGAACGGAACGCCGCCGCCGACCAGCACCGGGTGGACCATGGCCCGGTACTCGTCGATCAGACCCGCGTCGGCGACCTCGGCGGCCAGGGTCGCGCCGCCGATCGCGATGTCGCCGGTCCCCGGCTCGGCGCGCAGCCGCTCGATCTCCTGCGCCGGGCCGGCGGAGGCCAGCCGGGCCGTGCCCCGCACCGCCGGCAGCGTCCTGGAGAAGACGACCTTGGGAAGTGGCTTCCACAACGCGGTCCACTCCCGGGACGCCGCGTCGAGCGAGAGGTCCTGGTCGGCGGTCTCCCAGTACAGCATCGTCTCGTACAGCCGCCGTCCCATCAGATGAACGCCGACATCCCGGATCTCGTCGATCCAGAAGCGGAAGATCTCCTCGTCGGGTGTCGTCCAGTTGAAGCCGCCGTCCGGTCCGACGATGTAGCCGTCGAGCGAGACGCCCATCGAGTAGGTCACGCTGCGCACCAGAAGTCCTCCTCCGTCACGGGCTCGACAGTATGACCGGCGGACGCGGCGGAACTCATCGCGGCTCGCGGGACGCCTTGCCGGCATCACCGCACACGACCCCGTCGCGCGGGGAGCACCTCGGCGGCCGCGGCGGTGATGGCACGTGGTGCGACCACCGCGCGCCGAGAGGTCCACACCAATGTCGGATGCTTTCGGCGGCGGTGGTCGGATCGGGTCAGCTCAGGGCAGGCCCCGGACGTGCGGTCCGACGACGGAGGACCAGGCGTAGCCGCTGTGCGCGTCCCAGTTGGTCGACCAGGTCATCGCTCCGCGCAGCCCGGGATAGGTCCGGTCCGGCACGAAGTTTCCGCAGTTGAAGCCCTGGGTGAGGCAGTCGAGTGCGGCGGTGACGACCTCGGGGGCAACGTAGCCGGAGCCCGCCGCGTTCGGCGAGGCGGGGACGCCGAGCCCGACCTGGGAGGCGTCGAGCCCGCTCTCCAGTTGGATGCACGCCAGGGCGGTGAGGAAGTCCACCGTGCCCGCGGCGTACACCTGGCCGTCGCAGCCCAGCATGCTGCCGCTGTTGTAGTACTGGGTGTTGACCACCGTCAGGAAGTCTTTGGTGTTCAGCGCCAGCTGGAAGTACGGGGAGCCGGTGGACTGCATGTCCAGGGTCTGCGGCGCCATGGTGTACACGAGGCTGTCGCCGGTGGCCGCGTGGATGCCTTCCATGGCCTGGGTCAGATAGGTGGCGTTGATGCCGTGTTCCAGGTCGATGTCCACACCGTCGAAGCCGTACTCGTCCATCAGGGCGAGCGTGCTGCGGGTGAACGCGTCGGCGGAGGCCGGGTCGTTGACGGCCACGTTCCCGAGTTCGCCGCCCACCGAGATGATGACGGACTTCCCGTCGGCCTGCTTCGCGGCGATCTCGTCCTTGAACTCCTGCTCGGAGGCGTAACCGAGCACCGGATCGAGGTTGAACTCGATCTCGCCGGGGACGGCGGTGGAGTCGGCGAACGACACCGCGATGATGTCGAAGTCGTCGGGCACGTCGGCCAACCGCTGGAGCACCGAGCCGTTGTCGAAGTTGTGCCAGTAGCCGGTCACCGCGTGTCCGGGCACCTGTTGGGCGCCCGGGGACTGCCCGGCCGGTTCCGTGGCGCCGGCTCCGGCGCTCAGCGCGGTGGTGATCAGGACACCGGCGAACGCTCCGGCGCCCAGGACCAGGGAGAGCGGTCGGCGACGCGTGGGGCGAGCGCCGACGGTACGGGTGTTGTCCACTCCTGCCTCCGTAACGAGTGTGGGGGATACGGGAGGAACGGTGGCCACCGATGGGTCCTCAGGTTGGTCCAGACCACTGTTCATGTCAATGGGGCGGTCAACTCCTTTGAACGGCCTCTGGTTCACGGGACGGCGCGCCGGTGGGGTGGTGCCGCGCGTGGCGATCGCCGATGTCGGCGCCCCGTCACGGCGGCGCCCGTGCCCGGGTGGGCGGGCGAACCGCGTGCGTCCGCCGCCGGTCGGCGCGATCGTTCCGCTGCGTTTCAGCCGCTCCCGGGTACCGCCGCCTCGCCGGCCGCGGCGCGCTGCGACAGGCGTGGTGTGGGCCACTCCGGCTGCCACCGCCAGCGCGCCCATTCCTGTGCGTGTGCGAAGACGCCGGTGCGTTCGGCGAGCATCGCGAGGACCTGGGCGCGGGCGGCGTCCACGGCCCGGTCTTCGGCGTCGGAGACGATGCCGAGCCGCCGTACATGGGCGTACTCGTCCTCGTCCTTCCACGTCCAGCCGGTGAGGTCGGGGGCGATGACCAGATCCAGGGTGAGGTCGAAGGTGTCGAACCCGGACGCGGTGCGGGCGGTGGGCCGCTCGAAGTTGACGTACCAGTTGCGCAGCCGCCGGCCGTGGCCGTCGGGAAGGTAGAAGGCGTTGATGCTGAACCAGGCCGCGGGAGGCTTCCACAGCAGCAGGTCGGTCTCCTGCCACGCCGCCGCCGCGAGATCCCATGTACCGGTGGCCATCGCGTCGAATGCCTCCGTGCGTACCGAACGGTCGCCGTCACTGCGGGCCTTGAGATACAGCGCGGGCCACCGCGCTTCGGCCCCCGGGGCGCAGGCCGTCACCAGAGCCTCGCCGGTGTCCTCGACAACGCGCAGGGCCTGTTCGTTCCACAGCCGTCCGGAACGGTGCACCTCACGCCGTACAACGGTCCGGCCCGTCTCGAAGCAGCGCATCGCGTCCTCCTCCGCCGGTCCCGCCCGGGGCCCGGCGGGGTGGTGGTTCACCATTTCAGCGCGCACCGGGCCAGGTGGGCAATCCGCCGCACGGGGGCGCGTGTTGGCCGGGCGCCCCGGGAGCCGCGCGCGACACGCGGGCCGTGGGAGAAGCAGGGATCACCGACCGCGATCGCTCGTGTTCTTCCGTATCGGGTTCTCCGCTTCTGTCTCCGGCAGTGGTCGGGGCGTGGTGAGGGCCCGGGCGGCCCGGACCGGTCAGGGCGGCCGGCGAGGCGGAAGGACGGCGCGGCCCCGCCCCCGGCTGGGCTCTACCGGATGCCGGCAGCGTGAAGCCGGCTCTGGACAGCCGTCCATTCCGGGAGGACGTCCTCGGAGGAGCGGTCTCCCACCGCCCGGTCCTTGAATCCGCTCGACGTGGAGACGCAGACCACCGGCTCGTCGCGGAGACCGAGGGCGCGCACAGCGGCCAGCCCAGCTGCGCTGGACAGCTCCGTCCACAGGCCGGCCCGAGCCAGTTCGCGCCGGGCGTCGCGCAGTTGCCCGTCGTCGAGGACCACCACCTGGCCACCGCTGTCCCGGACGGCGACCACACCGCGGTAGCCGCTGACGGAGGAGACGATCGAGTACGCGTCGGTCGGCCGCACGTCCACCTCCGCCGCGGGAAGGCCCTGGCGCACGGCCCGGGCGAGGGGTGCGGCCGCGGCGGGCTCGCAGGCGATCATGCGCGGCAGGCGTTCGGTGACGCCGAGGCGGCGCAGTTCGGTGAAGCCCTTCCAGATGCCGTAGAGGAGTTCGCCGTAACCGGTGGGGACGCACACGGCTGTGGGGACGACGCCGAGGTCCAGGTACAGCTCGTACGCGATGGTCTTGTACCCCTCGGGGCCGAAGGAGTGGCCGGTGTGCGTGCGGGTGAGGTTGCTGACCGGGTGCAGTCCCATACGGTCGACGACCATCCGCATCAAAGGCCAGCGCGCGTCCCGGGGCACGGGCAGGACCACCGCTTCGTAAGCGTTGAGGAAGGCGTCGACGGCCGGCGGCATGTCCGGCGCGGCGAACACCACGCACCGCAGGCCGGCGCGGGCGGCGAAGGCGGCGGCCGACGCTCCGTGGTTGCCGGAGGAGGCGACGACGACTCCCGGGGCGTCGAGGCCCAGCGCGGCACTGACGGTGCAGCGGTTCAGCCGGTCCTTGTGGCTCCATGTGGGGTTGCGCGACTCATCCTTGATGAAGATCCCGGGCTCGAGTTCGACGAGTGGAGTGCCTCCCTCCCCCAGTCCGGGTGCGGTCAGTGGCGGGAGCAGTGGTTGCCACCGTTCCAGACCCGAGGACGCCACGGCCGGGCCTGGGGCGGCGAAGAGCGACGACGGGGCCCGGTCGTAGGCGTAGTCGACCTCCACCGGGTAGGAAATGTCCTCGGTGCTGCTCCTGGGACAGCCTCGGGTCAGCGGGGGCCACAGGGGATAGCTGATGGCCGGGTCGGCCAGTGATCGCTGCACGGTTGCCAGGGAGCCGTTGATAGCCACACACCGAGCCTAGTTGCGGCTCGCGTCGACCGTGGCCGGTCCGTCCTCGTGGGGTGAGGGCTCGAAGTACCGTCCGGGCCGCGCACAACGGCGGACGGGGCAGGGACTTCGGTGTGGGCACGCCCGCGCATGGGGCGGGGGTGCTGGGGCGGTGCTCCGGCGGCAGGCCGGCGCCGCGTAGTGTGCCGACCGTGGAGCTGCGATTCGAGACGCGCGGGTCCGACTCGCCGTGGGTCGACTCCGTGTGGACCTGCACGAGCGACCGGGTCACGGCGATGACCTCCGTCGCCGGGGTGCGCTGGGGCCTGGTGTTCTGGGAGTGGGACGGGCGGGCCCACGCGAGCATCACCGGTCCGGAGACCCGGGCCGGCACGGCGCCGGTGCCGGAGGGCGCGACCTTCACGGGCATCGACTTCGCCGTGGGCACGGCGTTGCGCGCCGTGCCCACGGCGGCGCTTGTCGATGGCGGCATCGAGCTCCCCGACACGACACGGCGGGCGTTCCGGTGGGACGGCACGAGCTGGGAGACCCCTGGACCCGACGACGCCGAGGCCCTGGTCGGGCGTCTCGTACGGGCCGGTGCCGTGGTCCGTGATCCGCTGGTCACCGAGGTGCTGCGGGGAGACCATCCGGCCGTGTCGGGGCGCACGGTCGAACGCCGGTTCCGCGCCGCCACCGGGCTGACCCGGGGAGCGGTGCGGCAGATCGAGCGGGCCCGCTCGGCGGCGGAGCTGCTGGCCGCCGGTACGCCGGCCGCCGATGTCGTCGCCCGGCTCGGCTACTTCGACGAGCCGCACCTGGCCCGGGCGTTGCGCACGTATGTCGGACGTACCGGCGGGCAGTTGCGTGAAGGGGCCGGTGGTGCGATCGCCCTCGACCTGGATCAGTGCCTGACGTCGTAGACCAGCTTCAGGATCCCGTTGGAGTAACTCTCGGACTCCCGCAGGGTCAGTAGCTGCTTGTCGCGGTCGGCCCGGCCGAACAGGCTCTTCCCCGCGCCGAGCAGGACCGGGAAGACGAGCAGGTTGTACTGGTCGATCAGGCCGGCGTCCGACAGCCGTGCCGCCAGCTCCGCGCTGCCGTGGATGAAGATCGCGCCGCCCTGGCTCTGCTTGAGCGCGGCGATGTCCTCGGTCGAGCGCAGGATCGTCGTCGGACCCCACCCGTCGACCAGGGCGTCGTCGGACAGCGTGGTCGACACCACGTACTTGGGCAGTTCCTTGTAGTCGGCGTGGTCCGCGGAGCCGGGCCAGACCGGGGCGAACGCCTCGTAGCTGCGGCGGCCGAACATGAGCGCCGTGGTGTCGGCGAGTTCCTCGCCCTTCAGTGACCAGGCTTCGGGAACGAACGTGAGGTCGTTCACCACCCAGCCCCCGCTGCGGTGCCCCTCCCCCGGACCGCCGGGCGAATCCACGACGCCGTCGAGGGACATGAAACCGGTGTAGACCAGGCGACGCATGTGCGTGCTCCTCATGATCGGGTGAGCTGGTGCGTTCACGCTAGCTCGCGCTCGCGCCGATCGTCTTGGACGGAAACGACAGGGGTGTCGGGCGATGCCGGGATCGCCGACTGTCGCGGCGACCCCGTGCCCCCGAAAAACCGTGACGCCCGTCCGGTTCACCTTCCGGCCGGTTGCGGATGTCGGGCGGACGGCGTGGACGCCGTAGTGGCCGACCCCGTCACGCCCCGGGAGATCCGGTCCCGGTCACGGGCCGGTGGGCAGCCAGCGGATGTCGAGGATGCGGGCGATGCGGCGACTGCGGGATTCCAGGACGTACTCGATGGCGCCGAAGACCATGGTGTCGTCCTCTATCGGGGCGCGCCGGATCTCGTGGGGCCAGGGATAGCCGAGGGGACGGCCGACGTGTTCGGCCCGCCATTCCAGTTCGGTGACCAGGGCGCGCAGAGCGGCCCACGCGGGGCCGGACTCCTTCGCCAGTTGCCGTTCGAGTTCCGGGTCGGTGTAGATGTCCCAGCGTGCGGTCACGCGGCGCTGATCTCGCGCCAGTCGCCGCCGCCCCGGTGAGCCTGGACGTACCGCTCGACGCGTCCGTCCCGCTGGGCGAGCAGCCCGTACGCCCACCAGCGGCGGTAGATCTTCGGAAAGGTGGCCGGAGTGGCGGCCTCCAGCTCGGATCGACAGGCCTCGCGGTCGCCCGGATCCTGCATGGCGATCACCTCGGCCACCGTCGGATCCGGAGTACTGGAAATGTCCACGCCCGCGCTCCCTTCGACCTGAAGTCTCCCTCCACCTTAATGGCTACCCAGCAGGTGGGAACCCGAACGGGGCTCTTCGTTCGGGAGGCCGGCCGGGTGGGATCCCGTCCGGGCCGGATCGCCCTTCCGCCGCAGGCCGGGGTCTGCGCCATCTCGACGCCACGACGGGTGATCCCCGCTGGTCGCCGGCCCCGGATGAGGACCCCGACCTGGCGGAGGCCGCCGAGCGGTACGGGTACGCGGACCGGTGCTCTCACCCTGGTCGTGCTCGACGGGGAGACGGGCGAGCTCCGCCGGCAGTTGATGGAGGGTGACGGGTGCTCCTCCGAAGTGAGCGCCGTGGTGGCCGAGGACCGCCTCCACGTCCATGTCGGGGACACCCTCCGGGCGTTGCCGTTGCAGGCGCAGGGCGTGGGGCGGCGCGCCCGGCCGGTGACGGCCGGCGGACCGGGAGGGTGCGGGAAGGGGCCGGCTGTGCCGGGCGGCCGCCGGGGTCACGTCCGGGAGCCGCGAAGGCTGCGCGGCCGGCCGCTTCCCGCACCGTCCGTCCCCTCCCCGACGGGCGTGCGGGCGTGCGGTGCGGGAGGGGACGGCGCTGTCAGTGGCGGGAGCTAGATTCCCGGCATGGATGACACGGAGATGGCCGCGGCCCTGGCCGGGTGCGTCAGCTGCCCGTACCCGGGTACGTGGCAGGGCTCCCCCTTCGCGGAGCGTACGGTCGGCGGCGTGCGCTACGGCGTGGTCGCGCTCGATCCGGGGCTGAGCGCACTGGGCGTACGGCGGGCCGACGGTTCGCTGTGGGGCCTGCCGGAGGAGGGCGTACCCCATCTGGTCAACTCCGGCGTCGAGGCGTTCGTCGCCTTCACCCGGGCCTACGAGGAGGCCGCCGCCGAGGCCGACGCGTATGCGGGTCCCGACGAGGACGGCGAGGAGGAAGAGGAGTTGACCGAGCGGGCCGCCGACGCCCTCACCGACGCGTTGCTGGAGCGATTCGCGGCACTGGACGCGGAGGCGGTCGCCGACGAGAATTCCTTCTGGTGTGTCGCCGCCGAGGAGTTGGGCTACGGCATGGGTGGGTGAGCGTGCGCCGGCAGCGGCGGGGACGGCCGTCCGTGTCCGGTGGAGCGCTGTGATCGCCGTGTTCGGGGTTGGCGCTGGTGGCGTCCGGGATCTACCCCATGGACGGCGATGCGCGGATATCCCCCCGGCACGGCGGAGGGAACCCCCGCACACACGTCAACGGCACACCAGCGGCACGACGGGGCCGGCCCGGCGGTCTTCGGGCCGCTGCCCCTCGCCGTGATCATCGCCGTGTTCGTCGTGCCGGGGACCGGGTGGAAGGCGTACTCGGTCCTCACGGCGCTGGTCGTCCTGGTCGGAGCGGGTCTGTTCGCACGGGCCTGGGAGGACGATCACCCGCGCACCGGTCTCGTGCAACGCGTGGTCATCGTCACCGGGTGGCTCTGGCTGGGGTGCCTCTTCGCTCACGCGGCCTGACCGGCCCGGCCTGCGGGGGCGGGCGTTGTCATGCCTCCATGCGACATAGCGGGTCATGGCCCCGCACATCTGCCTTTCGGCCACCTCGGAAGGGCCGCTGTGCCCTTGTCCCCCAAGGAGCAGCGGGACGTCGCCCCTCCGATGTCCGGGGCGGCGCGGACAGCGAGTCCGACTCAAACACAGGCGTTCGAAAGCCGGGTCATGTCGTTGAGCCTCACGACCGACGAACGGGAGGCTGATGTGACCTCGGCAAGGACAGCGAAGAACCCTGAAGGAGAACCCTCCGCCCCCACCACCACCGCGCCCCCGGCGAACGCGGGCACGGTGCCGGAGGAGGAGTTTCTGTACCGGGACGAGTCCCGGCTCCGGGCCGGCGCTCAACTGACCACCGGCACGATGGCGCGGCGCCTTCCCGCGCTGGTGCTGCGGTCCTTGAGGATGGCGTGGGAGGTGGACCGGGTGGCCGCGGCCGGGCTGCTGGCCTGTCAGGTGGGCACGGGGGTACTGGCGGCGATGGGGCTGCTGGCGGTGACCGGGACGATCACCGCGCTGATCTCCTCGGGGGACATCACCGACCGGCTGTGGGAGGCGGCGCCTCAGCTGGCGGTGATCGCCACGGCGGCAGGGCTGCGGGCGCTGCTCGGTGTCGCCGTCACCTGGCTGACCGGGCGCCTGCGGCCGGTGCTGGCCCGGGCCGCGGAGCTGACCATGATCGAGGCCGCCCTCGGCGCCGAGTTCGCGGCCAACAACCGACCCGGCTACAACGACGCCTACGACATCGCCGACCGGGGCGCCCAGGTCACCCCCGACCTGGTCGAGGAGGCCCAGGACGTCCTGGCCTCCACCGCCACGCTCGCCGCCGGCGCGGCCGTCCTGACCATCCTCCACCCCGTGCTCCTGCCCCTTCTGCTGCTGGCCTGCCTGCCCCAGGCCGCCGCGTACGTACGGGCCGCGCGCGTGCTGTACCTGGCGGGTCTGGAGACCTCCGGCCGGCGCCGGATGCTGGCCAAGCTCCGCTGGCACATGGCGTACATGGAATCGAGCGAGGAGATGCGTGCCTGTCTGGCCGGGCCTTTCCTCACCGGCCGGTACCGGCGGCTCGCCGCCTCCGTCAACGCCTCCGAGCGCCGTGCCGCCGACACCGGTGCGTGGATGAGGCTGGGCGGTGCGGCGGCCGGCGGGGCCGCCTCGGCCACCGTGTGGGGAGCACTGCTGTGGCTGCTGTCGTCGGGCCGGATGGACCTGGCGTCCGGGGGCGGCGCGGTCCTCGCTCTGCAGACGGCGACGGGTTCGGTGCGCGGGGTCATCCAGGGCGGCGCACGCCTGGTGCGCACCGGCTGGTACGTGCAGGACTGGCAGCGTTTTCTGGACAACGCCCACGGCCAGGCGATGACCGCCTCCCGTGGCACGGCGGTCCTGCCCGCGGCGCCGGAGCGGTTCGAGGTGCGCGATGTCACCTACCGGTACGACGGTGCGGCCCGGGACAGCCTTCGGGGCGTCTCCCTCCAGGTGCGCAAGGGCGAGATCGTCGCGCTGGTGGGAGAGAACGGCTCCGGCAAGAGCACCCTCTCCCGGCTGGTGTGCGGTCTGCTGCTGCCGACCTCGGGAACCGTCGCCTGGGACCGCACGGCCACCACCGCGCTGGATCCGTGGGAGGCGTGGAAGCACGTGGCGCTGGTGCCGCAGCGGTTCGCCTGCCTGCCCCTCAGCATGCGGGACAACGTCACCTTCGGTCAGGGTGACGCGAGCGACGCCGCCGTGCTCGCGGCGTGCGAGGCGTCCGGCGCGGACGGCATGCTCCCCCAGTTGCGGTCCGGGCTGGACACACTGCTGACCTCCGAGTGGTTCGGCGGACAGCAGTTGTCCGGCGGGCAGTGGCAGCGCATCGTCCTCACCCGCGCCTTCTACCGCCGGACGTCCCTGCTGGTGATGGACGAGCCGACCGCCGCGCTCGACGCGCGTGCCGAGCACCGCGTCTTCACCGGGTTGCGCGAGCTGGCCAAGGACCGGGGGGTGCTGCTCATCACCCACCGGCTGGCCAACGTGGCCGTCGCGGACCGGATCGTCGTCCTCGACGACGGCCGCGTCGTCCAAGAGGGCACGTACGACCGGCTCACCCGGGAACCGGGCCTCTTCCAGTCACTGTGGAAGCTGCAACAGCGCACCGCCGGCTAGGGGTTGGCCGCTCGGTGGCGCGTGGCCGGGTCGGCCTGCCCGGGCACACCCCAGGGGGGCGTCACCGCCACAGACGCCTCCCCTCCCCTATGCCGTGGTCCGGCGGGGGTGCACACCGTTCACGACCACGCGCGCCCCGCGCCCCGGGCGCGTTCGCCCGGGTGCGGGGTGCGAGGGAGGAGGGCCCCGGCGGCTCAGGTCCCCCGGTGCTTCGGAGAGCGGTCCGGCGAGGAGCCGGGCCGGGATCACTCCAGCGTGCACCGGGCGTCGGCGGGCGGGGAGGTGAGGTTGACGAGGTAGTCGGCGACGATGTCGTCGACGCACGCGTTGCCCGCGATCAGAGCCACGCCGTGCTGCTCGCCCTCGACGGTGAGCAGGCTGCCTCCCAGTGCTTCGGCCAGGCGGGTGCCGCCCTCGTACGGGGTCACGGGGTCGCCGGTGACGGTGACGGTCAGGGTGTCGGGCAGTCCCTCGATGTCGGTGGCGTAGGGGTAGCCCAGGGTCGGCTCGACGGGCCACGCCTCGCACAGGTTCCGCGTCTCGGCGATCGGCAGACCGGGGTCGAGGAAGGGGGCGGCGTCGAGGGTCGCTCGCAGGAGCGCCGTCTCCTGTTCGGCGGTGTGCCGGTCCTCGTCCAGGCAGTTGATGGCCTGGGTGGCTTCGATGGAGTTGCTGTAGCTGCCATCGGCGTCCCGCTCGTAGTAGCCGTCGTAGAGCCCTATCAGGGTGTCGCCGCGCCCGTCCCCGATCTCACGGATTCCCTCGATGATGTCGGGCCAGCGCGACTTCGCGTACAGCCCGGCGATCACCCCGTCGACCGCGTGGGTGAAGCCGAGTTCGCGCCCGTCGCCGGCCGGGACCGGGTTCTCGATCAGCGGGCGGACGATGTCCTGGAACCGTTCGGTCACCGTCTCGGGGTCGGAACCCAGCGGGCAGTCCGCCTCTTCGGTGCAGGAGGCACCCATCATCTCGAACGAGCGCTGCAGGCCGGCGAACTGCGACGCTCGCCGTTCCGCGCTGTTCGCGTAGGGGTCCATCGCCCCGTCGAGGACCAGCGCCCTGACGTTCTCGGGGAACATCTCGGCGTAGACGGCTCCCAGCCGCGAGCCGTAGCTCGTGCCGAGGAAGCTCAGCCGGTCGTCGCCGAGCACAGCGCGCAGGACGTCCATGTCGCGCGCGGCGTCCCGGGTGCCCACGTGGGCGAGGACCTGTTCTCCCCCGGAGCGTTCGGCGCACTGCTCCATCCACTGCCGCACGTCCTGGGCCGTCCAGCCGCCCAGGAGGTGCTTCTCCGCCATCGCGGGGTCATCGCGTTCGGCGTCGGTGTAGCAGTCCAGGGCGGGTTGCGACGCGCCGACGCCGCGCGGATCGAAGCCGATCAGGTCGAACCGCTCCGCCACGGGGCTCTCGGGGCCCAGCAGGGCGATCAGCGCGGCGAAGTTCATCCCCGGGAAGCCGGGGCCGCCCGGGTTGGTCAGCAGGGATCCGACCGGCTCCCCCTTCGCCGGCGACCGCAGCAGCGCGATCGACACGGTCTCGCCGTCCGGGTCGTCGTAGTCCAGCGGTGCCTCCATCCGGGCGCACTCGAACTGCTCGTTCGCGAACAGTTCCTCGTCGCTGGGCTTGGTCGCGTACGGTTCGCACGGCTCGAAGGCCAGGTCCTGCTCGTAGAAGTGCCGCAGCGCGTCCGAGGTGTCGGTCGGCGATTCCTTCGGGGTGGCGTCCGGGCTCGCCGATGTACAGGCTCCGAGCACTCCCACCAACAGCAGTGACGCGCCGAGCGCCGCCGTTCGGTGGATGGGGGGACGGATACGCATGTTCCTCCTCGCGGACGCCACCGGTGTGGCGGCCGGACAGTGGGTTCCTCGCCCTCGGCGGCGTGGCCGGACGGGTCGGGGTACGGCCGGTGGCCAGAGGCGATTCCCCCGCTCGTCCGCCGGTTCCGGTCATCTCCGGTGCCGCCGGGGCGCGTTCGGTGTCGGTGATCTCCATGATCCGCGGGTGCGGGAGCCGCGGTGAGTGCGCTCCGTCATCGGTCCGGGTGACGGACGTCATGAGGAGCGGTGACACATGCCATGCACCGCTCACCGGCGGCGGCAGGAGGGAACGGGTGCGCGGAACGCCGTGCGGCGGCTCAGGCGTAGCAGCTCAGGGGCTTGCCGCCGTTGTAGGTGATCATGTCGTTGAGGGCTGCGGCCTGGTCGATCCGGGCGCCCGGGTCGGCGCCGTTCAGTTCCGCGTAGGCGCGGTGCAGGTTTCCGACGAGGCGTTCGGGGTCGAGGAGTTCGCGGAACGCCCCGAGGTCGGTCTCCCGTGCGGCGTCCAGCGGTGTGAGGCCCGCCTCGTGGCCGCGCCGGGCGAGGTCCTGGACGAAGCGCAGGTAGGCACCGACCCGATCGATGACCTCCGGACCGCAGACCGGGCCTTGCCCGGGCACGATCGTCTCGGGATTCAGGGCCCGCAGGGTCTCCAGCGCGCGCAGGGCGCCGCTGATCGATCCCTGGAGGAGGAAGGGGGTGCCGCCGTTGAAGAGCAGATCACCGCTGAACAGCAGTCGGCGCTCGGGGATCCACAGCACGGAGTCGTCGGTCGTGTGGGCGGGGGTGCCGAACTCACCGGGTGACACCGCCCGAGGTCATCGATACCAGCACGCTGATCACCTTGCTGGTGGCTCGTTCCTGTGCTGCCGCTGCCGGGTCCGCGCACGGGGCCACCCCGTTCGCGCGGACCGGGGGAAGCCTGTCCGCCCGCACCCCCTGTTCAAGCGGGGCCCCCGCCGGCGTGCCGACGCCCGTCCGGCGGTCACCGGCCACCGTCGGCCCTCTGGCGGCCGGGTCGTTCCGCCCTCACACTGTCAATTTCACGCCCAGTACACCTATCGCGCGACAGTACGGGGGAACCGATGGACGAAGAACTCGCCTCGCTCGCCGCGTCGGCGGCCACATCGGTCGTCGACTCACTGGCCACGGACGCCTGGGAAGGAGTGCGCGACGACGTGGTGCGGCTGTGGACCCGGCACGACCCGGCGGCGGACGGCGCGCCCGGGAGCGAACTGGACGCGGCACGCGCGCTGCTGCTGACCCCGGGCCGGCGGGAGGCGCGGGGTCGACTCGTGGCCGACTGGGAGGAACGGTTCCGGGGCTTGCTGCGGGCCGAACCGGCCGCGGCCGAGGCCCTGTCCCGTCTGGTCTCCGAGATCGTCGCCGGGGCCGGCGGCGACGCCCCCGCAGCGGCGAAGGAGACCACGGTGACCCGTACCGAGATGCGCGCCGAGGCGAGCGGCAGAGCCCAGATCTACCAGGCCGGGAACAACATCACGACCCAGCGGTAGGCCCTGAGTGGCACCCGGCGCGGAACCACCGCAACCGCACGTCGAGTTGCGTGCCTGGGCGAGCGGTCACGGCGCCGTCAACCAGGCGGGCCGCGATCTCGTCATCGTGTACGGAGGGGTGACGCGGCACCTCCACGAGCATTTCCACGCGGGCGCGGAGGCCGACGAACGGACCCTGACGCCGTCGTCCGTCGACACCTGCCCCTACCCCGGGCTGCGTCCCTTCGACGTGGACGACGCCGGATGGTTCTTCGGCCGCGAGACACTGGTCAGCCGGCTGATCGGCGGGCTGGAGCTGTCCCTCGCCGACCGGTACCCGCTGGCGGTCGTCGCGCCGTCCGGCGCCGGAAAGTCCTCGCTCCTGCGCGCCGGTCTCCTGGACGCGCTGCGGCGGGGTCAGCTTCCCGGATCGCGGTCCTGGCCCCATCTGCTGCTGACCCCCACCGATGACCCGCTCGCCGCGCTCACCTCGGGCTTCTCCCGGCTCACCGGGACCGGGGAGAGTCGTCTGCGGGCGGCCCTGGACGCCGGACCCGGCCCGCTCCGGGAACTCCTGCGGGAACGGCTGGCCCTCCCCGCGGGCGGCCGGCTGGTGCTGGTCGTCGACCAGTTGGAGGAGCTGTTCACCGCCGGCCGGAGCGAGGACGCCCGGCGCCGGTTCATCGACGCCATCGCCGGGCTGACCGGCGGCGACGATCCGGTGGCCGTGGCCGTGTACGGCCTGCGGGCGGACGCCTACGGGCCCTGCGCGGCCTTTCCCCACCTGCGGGAGGCCCTGACCCACCGCCAGGTCATCGTCGGACCGATGTCGGAGGACGAGGTGCGCCGCGCCATGACCAGGCCCGCCGAACGCGCCGGTCTGGTGCTGGCGCCCGGCCTGGTCGATGTCATCCTGCGCGACCTGCGCGGCACCGCCCCCCGGGACGACGGCGCCTACGAGACGGGGCGGCTGCCCCTGCTCGCCCACGCCCTGCGCGCCACCTGGCAACAGCGCCGGGACGACACCCTGACGGTGGGCAGCTACCGCGACACGGGCGGCATCGGCGGGGCGGTCCAGGCCACCGCCGAGGCGGAGTTCGCCCGGCTGGACCCCGGCGCGCGCCGGACGGCACGTCAGCTCTTCCTCGGCCTGGTGCGGATCGGTGAGAACGGCGAGGTGTCCCGTCGCCGCCGCACCCGGACCGATCTGTTGCTGGCGACCTCGGCGCCGGGCTCCGTTCCCGCCGTCGTCGACCGGTTCACCGGCGCCCGCCTGTTCACCCAGGGCGTGCTGCGCGGCGAGGGCACCGTCGAGGTCACGCACGAGGCGCTGCTGTGGGCGTGGCCCAGGCTGCGCGGCTGGATCGCGGAGGCGGGCAGCGGTGCACTGATCCGGCAGGAACTGGAGGACACCGCGCTCGGCTGGGAACGTGGCGGGCGCCGGGACGCGGGCGTCCTGTTGCGCGGCACCCGCCTGGAGGCGGCGGACTCCTGGGCGCGGCAGGCCGGTCCCGAGCACATCAGCCCCGTGGTCCTCGCGTTCCTCGGTCTCTCACGGCGGCAGGCGAGGCGGAACCGAAGGCTGCGCAACGGGGCGGTGTCCGTGACCACGGTGCTGGCCCTGATCGCGACGGGGCTGGCCGTGTTCGCCTTCGACCAGCGCGGTGAGAGCCTGCGGCAGCGTGATGAGGCGATCTTCAACCGGGTCAGTGCCGAGGCGGACCGCCGCCGTGACGGCGATCCGGCCCTGGCGGCGCAGCTCGACCTGGTGGCGGACACGATGCGCTCCACGCCGCAGACCAGGACCCGGCTCATGGAAACGGCGGGGGCGGTGCTGCCCGCGTCGGTGCCGGAGCAGAACGGCATCGTGCACTCCGTGGCGTTCGGCGCCGACGGCACCCTGGCCACCGGCTCCGACGCCGTACGGCTGTGGGACACCGCACGGCCGCCGGACCTGTCCGAGCTGGCCTCCGTGGAGGGCTCCGGAAGAGGGGCCCGGGTCTCGGCGTCCTACGACGCCGAGGGCGAGCTGCTGGCCGTGGGAACCGGCGACGGGCAGTTGCGGATCCTGGACGCGTCGGACGCCGGTCACCCCGTGCCGCTGTCGGAGTGGGTCGCGGTGGCGGATGGCCCCGTGGCCAATCCCCGGTTCAGCCCGGACGGCCGGACCCTCGCCTTCGCCAGTACCACCTACACCGACGGGGCCACCACGGCGGTCGTGCAGTTGTGGGACGTGACCGACCCCGGCCGGCCGCGCCCGCTGAGCACCGCGCTGTCCTCCCCGGGGCAGAGCATCGCGTCCGTGGCCTTCAACCCGGCGGGTACGGTGCTGGCCGCAGGCGGCGGAACGGCGCCCGGGAGCGACCAGGCGCACCTGCTGCGGCTGTGGGACGTGACCGACCCGTCGAACCCCGTCGGTCTGGGCGGCGATCTCGGCGGTCACTCGGCGGTCGTCAACCAGGTGGCCTTCAGCCCGCTGACCGATCTGCTGGCCAGCGCGGGCAGTGACAACCGCGTGCTGCTGTGGGACGTGTCGCGGCCGCGCGCACCACAACTCGTCCAGCAGCTCTTCCTCAACAGCGTGGCCGCTTCGGTCGCGTTCAGCCCGGACGCGCGGCTGCTGGCCACCGGGGAGAACTCGGGCAGCGTCCATCTGTGGAACGTCGGAGCCCCCGCGTCGGCCCGCGTCATCGGCCCGCCGCTGCGCGGCCACACCGCCACCGTCGCCGGCCTGGCCTTCGCACCCGGCGGCCGGATGCTGGCCAGTGGCAGCGGGGACGGCGCCGCCTTGGTGTGGCGGCTTCCGCCGTCGATGGCCGTCGCGGAGTCCGGGGCCGCGGTCTCGGCCCTGGCCGTGAGCGGGGACGGGGAACTCCTGGCGGTGGCCTCGGGTTCGCTGGTCTCGCTGTGGGACGTCTCGGACCCCACCCGGCTGGCCCGGGTCGGTGCCCTGCCGCTGTTGTCCTCCGCCGTGAACGCCCTGGCCTTCCGGGAGGCGGGTGGTGGCCCGGCACTGCTGGCCACCGGCGGTGACGCCGGCGAGGTCCGGCTGTGGGACGTGTCCGAGCCGGGCCGGCCGCGCGCGAGGGCACGGCCGGCTCAGGTCACGTACGAGGCGGTGCACGGCCTGGTCTTCGACGCGTCGGGGGACACCCTGGTCGCCACCACGATGATGCTGCAGGGCGGGTACAGGGGCGGGGTGTACGCGTGGGACGTCAGCGATCCGGAGCAGCCCGGGGTACTGGACATCGACCCGTCCGACCAGCGCGCGCTGCCTGTCAAAGGGCTGGCCGCCGCCCCCGACGGCGGCCATGTCTACACCGGCGAGTACTTCGCTCCGGGGTCGCTCGGTGTGTGGCGGACCGGACAGGGCGAGGCCCCCTCCCCCACGGGCCGCACGAACACCGGACAGATCGTCATGTCGCTGGCGGCCGATCCGCGGGGCGGCCTCGTCGCCACCGGCACGGGCGAGAGCGAGGTGTGGCTGTGGGACGTGTCCCTGCCGTCCGCCCCCGGGTCCCCCCATGGTCCGCTGAGCGCCGGGGGGATCGCGTCCAGTGTGGGGTTCTCCCCCGACGGCGGACTGCTCGCGGCCGGGAACAGCGTCGGGGAGATCCGGCTGTGGGACACCGCCGACCCCTCCCGGCCGGAGCCCTGGGGTCTGCCGGTGGGCGGCCACGGGAGCGACGTCGTGGCACTGCGGTTCGGTCCGGTGGAGGGGACGCTGTTCACCGGCGGCCGGGACGGCACGGTGCGCGTGCGGCAGACCGATCCGGCCGCGGCCCGTGAGGTGCTGTGCTCGGTGACGGGTGCCGCCATGACACCCGAGCGCTGGGACACGTATGTGTCCCCGGACCTGCCCTACGACCCGCCCTGCGCGACCTGAGGGCGTTCGCCGGCCGGGAGGCGAACCCGGCACCGCGCCCGCGGGGTTGTGGGGTGCGGTGCCGTCCGTCCGCGGGGGTTCAGCCCGCGGCGCGGATCGAGTCGCCGAGTTCGCCGAGGAAGGATTCGGCGGCCTCCTCCGGTGAGGTCTCACCGAAGATGACCTGCTGGTAGTAGCGCGTCAGGATCACCTCGATGTCGCTGGCACCGTTGGGGGTGATGGGCGGGGTGTCACCGACTTCGCCGGACATGGCCTCGGTGAAGGCGAGCGCTTCCTGTCCGCCGGCGTCCAGGGTGGGCTGCACGGCTTCGCGGAAGGCCGGGTTCCCCGGCTCGCCGCGGTCGAGGCCGAAGAGTTCGGCGACGCGGACGTCGTTGGTGAGGAAGTCGATCAGCAGGGCGGCTTCGGCGGGGTGGGAGGAGGTGGACGCGCCGGCCCAGTACATGGAGGGCTTGAGGTACTGGAACCCCTCGGGGGTCTGCGCGTCAGCTGGCCAGTTCACCAGGGTGAAGTCGAAGTCCGGGGCCGCCGCCCGGTACGAGGAGAACTGACCGGCCGGGATGAAGGCCATGGCGGTCTCCCCGGTGACCAGGGACGTCTGGTCGAGGGGCAGGCCGATCTTCTCGCTGATCCGGGCGACGCCGGGAGCGGCCCCGCTGTCGATGAGGTCCAGGACCCGTTGCCAGTAGCCGGCCAGTACGTCCGTGGGCAGGGCGAGTTGACCGTCGGAGTCGAACAGTTGCGCGCCGTGCTGGCGGGCCCAGACGGTGAGGGTGAAGGCGTCGACGCCGAAGGGGCTGACACCGCTCACCTCTCCCCCGGATGCCTGGCCGAGTGCGACGGAAGCCTCTTCGAGGTCCTCCCACGTCCAGGTGTCGGTGTCCGGCAGGTCGACGCCGTACCGCTCGAAGAGTGTGGTGTTGACGGCGACGCCGTTGGTGGTGGCGCCGGTCGGGACGGCGTACAGGGTGTCGCCGACCCGGCCGGAGTCCAGGACGGCGTCGGGCAGGTCGGACGGGTCGAGGATGTTGTCGACGGTGGACAGGTCGAGCAGGGCGCCTCGTTCGGCGTAGGAGGAGAGGTAGAGCTGGTCGAACTGGACGACGTCGGCCATGTCCCCGGCGGCGGTCGCGGTCGCCATCCGGTCCCAGTAGCCGTTCCAGTCGGAGTAGACGGCCTCGACGGTGATGTTGGGGTGGTCCGCCTCGAAGAGTTCGATGGCCTCCATGGTCGCCTGGGTGCGGGCGCCGGCCCCCCACCAGGCGAAGCTGATGGTGACGTCCTTCTCGCTCAGCTCGGGGTGCAGCACCGGATCGGCTCCCACCCCGCAGGCGGCGACGGCGAGCAGCGCGGTGCCGGCCGCCAGAGCGGCCCTGGCACGGTACGGGGCGCGGTGGGGCATGGTGATCGGTCTCCTCATCGCTATTTCCCGCCGGTGGTGGCGATGCCGCGCAGCAGGAAACGCTGGCCGAACAGGAACACCAGGAACACCGGTATGAGGGAGACGACGCTCATCGCGAACATGGCGCCGAAATCGGACTGGGTCTGGGCGTCGATGAACGACCGCAGAGCCACGGGAACGGTGTAGAGGTCAGGCTTGGTGACGAAGATCAACTGGGTGAAGAAGTCGTTCCACGTCCAGATGAAGGTGAAAATCGCCGTGGTGGCCAGCGCCGGGACCATCAGTGGCAGCATGATCTGCCCGTAGATCCGGGCGTGACCGGCACCGTCGATACGTGCCGCCTCATCCAGTTCCCGGGGAATGCCACGGATGAACTGCACCATCAGGAAGATGAAGAACGCGTCGGTGGCCAGCAGTTTCGGCACGATCAGCGGCAGATACGTATTGATCCAGCCCAACTGCGCGTACACCACGTACTGCGGGATGATCAGCACGTGGATCGGCAGCATGATCGTCACCAGCATGGCCATGAACGCCCACCGCCGCCACCGGAACTGAAGCCGGGCGAAAGCGTAGGCGGCCATGGAACAGGACACCAGGTTCCCGATCACCGAACCGAGCACCACCAGGAACGAGTTCAGCAGATACGTACTGAACGGATACGCCAGCGCGTTCCAGCCGTTCGGGTAGTGATCGAGGTCGAAGGTGTCGACGAACAGCCCGGAGCTGGTGAAGATGTCGGCGTTCGGGCGCAGCGAACTGGCCACCATCCACAGCAGCGGATACAGCATCAGCAGCGCGACAATGATCAGCCCGGTGTGCTTGAGAAAACTGCCCGCACGACGGCGCAACCGCCGCCCCCGATACGGGTCGGACAGGGATTCGGGCGCGGGGCGCGGGCGCGTGACGGGCTTCGGTGAGGTATCAGTCATTGTAGAAAACCCAATACTTGGACGCCCAGAAGTTCACCGCGGTGAACGCTCCGATGATCAGCAGAAGCAGCCACGCCAGCGCCGACGCGTAACCCATGCGGAAACTGGTGAACCCCTCCTGGTAGAGGTAGAGCGAGAAGAACAGCGTCGAGTCACTGGGCCCGCCTGTCCCGCCCGAGACGATGAACGCCTGGGTGAAGGACTGGAAACTCCCGATCAACCCGAGCACCAGGTTGAAGAAGATGATCGGACTCAGCAGCGGCAGCGTGATCGAGAACAGCTGCCGCCGCCTGGAGGCCCCATCGGTGGCCGCCGCCTCGTACAGCTCTCGCGGAATCTGCCGCAGCCCCGCCAGGAAGATCACCATCGGCGCGCCGAACGTCCACACGTGCAGAATGATCAGTGTGCCCAGCGCGGTGTCCGGATCGGACACCCAGCCCGGGCCCTCGATACCGAACAGGGCCAGGAAGGCGTTCACCAGGCCCTGGGCCCCGAACACCAGTCGCCACAGCACGGCGATGGCGACACTGGCGCCCAGCAGCGAGGGCAGGTAGAGGACGGAGCGGTAGAGCGGCAGACCGCGGACACCGCGGTCCAGCAGCAGCGCCAGAGCGAGCGCCACCATCAGCTGCAACGGCACCGCCACCAGCACGTAGACGAACGTGACCTGCAGGGACTGCGCGAGACGTTCGTCGGACAGCATCCGGCGGATATTGTCCAGGCCGGTGAACTGCGGGTCCTGCAGCAGGTTGTAGTCCGTGAACGCCAGATACAGCGAGGCGATCATCGGGCCGATGGTGATACCGAGCAGTCCCAGCACCCACGGCGCCAGGAAGAGCGCTGCCGCCTTGTTGTCGCGGTTCCGTTCTCTTCGCTCCCCGTCGCCCGCCCGTGTGCCGCGTGACTTGCTGAGCGTGCGGAACTCGCCCAGCGCGCTCATCCGGAGCGTCCCTCGCGTTGTGGTGTCGGATCCACCTGCTCCTCCTCGCGTGCGTGGGTCGGGGCCGTGGCACCGGAAGACGGCGCGGGTGTCCCTCGCGTGCCGTCCCTCGGGGGCTGGTCCTCCCCGCGTCCCGTGCCGGGAGGTGCTGCCGTGCGGCGTGTGTTCCGGCGGGCCGTCCCAGGGCTCCGACCGGCTTCGCGGCGGTGTCCACCGCCGGTGTGCTGTCCCGTTTCTCACGGCCTGACAGGTCGCCGTTGGCCGCACTCAGCGTGCGCCCTCCCAGGGGTCGCCTGTGGAGGGGCCGCGCGATCCGGCCGGCGTGTAAGCGCTTGCCGCGAGATGTTAGGAGCGCGGATATCGGTAACACAAGACTGTGGGGGCATCTCTTTCGCGAAAGGGCCGCGCCGCTTCCGGAGGGACACACCGTGTTCCCACCCGCCCCACGCGGGGGCAGACTCAGGGCGACGCGGCGGGCCCCAACCCTGGTACCGGGGTTCCGTGGCGGCGTCCGGAAGCGGTTCGGGAGAAGGGGGGGCGGGATGCCCGGGGAGCTGAACGTGGGCGCCGGGGAGCGCGGGAGACGGCCGGCGACGATCTATGACGTCGCGCGACTGGCCGGGGTCTCCCACATGACGGTGTCGCGCTATCTGCGCGGCACGACCGGGGTCGGGGCGGAATCGGGCCGCAAGGTCGCGCGGGCGGTGGCGCTGCTGGACTACCGGCCCAACCGGATGGCGCGGATCATGCGCACCCGCAGGTCGGACCGGATCGCCGTGATCCTGCCCGACGCGACCGGCATGATGCCGACCCGGCTGCTCACCGGGGCCGCCCGTGCCGCGCACGAGGCGGGGTACCTGCTCGACCTGGTCGCCCTGGAGGGGGACGCCGCCGCCCGGGCGGAGCGCATTCACACGCTCCTGCGGCCCGAGTACGTCGCGGGGATCGTGGCCTTCACCCCCCTGCACGCGTGGACGGGGGACCGCGCGCCGACCGAGATGGCGGTGCCGGTGGTGGTCGACGGGGAGTACGACGACAACATGCGCGCCCAGGGAGTGCTCGCGGACGCCACGCCGGCGGCGGGCATCGTCCGCCACCTGGCCGGGCTCGGGCACCGTCGCTTCCTCCACGTCGCCGGGCCCCAGGCGTGGGCGTCGGCGCGCAACCGGCGGGCGGTGTACGAGGCCACCGTCGCCGAACTGGGCCTGGAGTCCTACGGGGTGGCCCCGGGCGACTGGGGGGCGGAGGCGGGCCGGCGGGCGGCCGGGTGGCTGCCGGGGTCCGGGGTGACGGCGGTGTTCGCGGCGAACGACCGGACCGCCTTCGGGGTGGTCCAGGGGCTGCGCGAGCTGGGCATCGACGTGCCGGGACAGGTCAGTGTCTTCGGGTGGGACGACGACGAGATCGGCCGCTGCCTCGTCCCCGCGCTGTCGACGGTCAGCGTCGACCGGGAGCGGCAGGGAGGCGATGCCGTGCGGCGGCTGCTGGCGCTGCTGAACGGTCAGGAGCCGGCCGCCCCGCCGGAGGCCGGGGCGCTGAACCGGCTGGTGGTGCGCGATTCGACGGGCCCGGCACCAACGCGCGCCGTGTGATCCGGCCCGGCGCGGGGAGGGTGCGCGCACCGGGCGGCGAGGTGGACGGGCGTGACCCCGGTGTGCCCCTCTCGCACACGGTCTCGCGGGGGTTCGGGCCCGGCGCGGGGCCGGCCGGCCGGGTCAGGCGCGGGAACCGGTGCCCATGCTGCTCTCGCGCACCAGCAGGCGGTGCGCCACCACCCGTTCCCGTGGCGGTGTGATGGCGCCCCCGGTGTCCCGTTCGGAGATCCGGACCATGAGCAGTTCCAGGGCGACGCGCGCCACGGCGTGTTTGTCGGGTGCCACGGTCGTCAGGGACGGCACGCTGAACCGGCCGCCCTCCACGTCGTCGAAACCCACCACCGCCACGTCCTCGGGCACCCGCAGCCCCCGGTCGTGCAGCTCCCGCATGGCGCCGAGCGCCAGTTGGTCGTTGAGGCACAGCAGCCCGTCCGGCGTCTCCCCGGCGTCCAGCAGGCGGCGTACCGCCAGCGCGCCGTCCAGGGCCCGGAAGTTCTCGACCCGCAGCAGTACCGCCGGGTCCCAGGGCAGGCCCGCGGCCTCCAGCGCGGCCCGGTGGCCGGCGCTGCGCACCTCGGCGGTGCCCGGTTCCGTGCCCTCCTTGCCGCCGATCACCCAGATGCGGCGGCGGCCGAGTTCCAGCAGGTGAACGGTCGCCTCGCGGGCGGCCCGTTCGTTGTCGATGGCGACATGGTCGGCCTGCCCGGGGCGTACCCGCTCGCCGAGCAGTACGGTCGGCGGGGCGCCGGGGCGGTCGCGCAGATCCGTGCCCGTGAGGGTCAGCGGGCTGAGGATCAGGCCGTCGGCGAAGTCCGATCCGAACCCCTCCAGGGCCGCCAGTTCCCGGCGCCGGTCCTCGCGGGTCTGGTGCACCAGGACCGTCATCGCGTTCCGTTCGGCCTCGGTGATGATCAGCGTGGCGAGGTCCGCGAAGTAGGGGATGTCGAGTTCGGGGACGACCAGCGCGATGATGCCCGTTCTGCCCCGGCGCAGATGCCGGCCGGCGAGGTTCACGCGGTAGCCCAGCTCGTCGATGGCCTCCCGCACGGCGGTGCGGGTCCGTTCCGAGACATGCGCGTAGTCGTTGATCACGTTGGAGACGGTCTTCTCCGAGACGCCCGCGCGTCGCGCCACGTCCTTGATCCTGGGTCGCGCCACCCGTACCTCCTGAGCCGGTCACCGATCGTACGGGCCGCACGGCGGCCCCGACCACCGGTTATCACCATCCGTGGGCGGCCCGGCGACGCAAAGCCATCCTGTCACTTCTCTTTACAGCCGTTGTACATCGATGTAAAAACTCCGGAACAACCCAGCGTCGGGTCCGAGAGGTGTGAGATGACCGGTGCACATCCCAGGCGCCGCGACCGGTTCACGGTGGACCGGCGGCGGTTTCTGCGGCTCTCCCTGACCGCCTCCGGAGCGGCGCTCGCCCCCGGTCTGCTCGCCGGCTGCGGCGCCCCGGCCCCCGGCGGTGACGGCCTGGGGCTGAAGATCTGGGACCTGTTCTCCGGCGGCGACGGCCTGCTGATGGACGAGATGATGGACACCGTCAGCGGCGGGCCCGAGGGCTTCACCCTGGACCGCACCATCCTGGAGTGGGGACCGTCGTACTACACCAAACTGGCCATGGCCGCCGCGGGCGGCCGGGCGCCCGACGTCGCGGTGCTCCATCTGTCGCGGATGCCGGGGTACGCGCCCGGCGGGCTGCTCGATCCCTTCGACATGGAGCTGCTGGCCGAATTCGGCGTCACCCGTGAGGACTTCCCGCCGGCCCTGTGGGAACGGGCCCAGTGGGAGGGCACGCTGTACGCCGTCCCCCTGGACACCCACCCGTTCATCGTCTTCTACGACCTGGACGTGGCCGAACGGGCGGGCGTGCTGGACGGTGAGGGCCGGCTGATCCAGCCCGGTTCGCCCGGCGCGATGCTGGAGACCAGCGCGGCACTCGCCGAGGCGCAGGGCGGGGCCGGGCTGCTGTTCGGCCATGTGACCGACCCCGCCCAGAACTGGCGGATCTTCAACGCCCTGTACGCGCAGACCGGCGCCACCTTCGGCCTGCCCGAGTCGGGCCCTGCCATCGACACCGACGCGGCGGTGCGCGTCGTGTCCTTCCTCCAGGAGCTCTTCGACGGCCGCACCAACCCCAACCACCTGGACTACTTCGGCGCCCTGGCGTCCTTCACCGAGAGCCGCGGCGCCATGATCGCCGTCGGCGAGTGGGAGCTGCCCACCCTGCGCAGCACCGGCATCCGGCTGGGCGCCGCGCCGTTCGTCAACGTCTTCGGCGAACCCGCCGTCGCCACCGACTCGCACAGCTACGTACTCCCCCGGCAGGAGAGCCCCGACCCGGCGCGGCGGCGCGAGGCGCACCGCTATGTGGCGGCCATGCTCCGGCAGAGCCTCACCTGGGCCAGTGCCGGCCACATACCCGCCTATCAGCCGGTCCTGGCCGAACCCGGGTACGCCGACCTGGATCCGCAGTCCTTCTACACCGAGGCGGGCGACCTGGCCGTACTGGACCCGCCCGCCTGGTTCGCCGGCTCCGGGTCGCTCTTCCAGGACCGGATGTCGCAGGCCATTCAGCCCGCGCTGCTGGGCAACGCGTCCGCCGAGGCGGCGGTGGGGCGGATGGTCCGCGAGTGCGCGGACCTCCTCGACCAGCCGAACCCCGTCCGGTGACCCGGCCCACGGAGAGAGAGGGAGCGCGCCCGATGAGCACCAAGGCTTCCCCGAAGACCGTCGCCGCGCGCGACGGCGGTGGCGGCGGCGTTCCGGAGCCGTCGCCGGCCGCGGGCCGTTCCGGAGCGCGAAGGCGCCCGAGCGGAGGGTGGTTCGTCCTGCCCTTCGCCCTGTGCTTCGGGCTGTTCATGCTGTGGCCCATCGTCCACGGCATCACGATGAGCTTCACCGACGAGTCGCTCACCCTCGCCGGGACCTCGTTCGTCGGCTTCGACAACTACGCGGAGGCCTTCGGCGACGCGGCGGTGTGGAACGCCCTGGGCAACACGCTGTTCTTCACGCTGATCACCACCGTGCCCCTGGTGCTGATCGCCCTGGCGATGGCCCTGCTGGTGCACACCGGTCTGGCGGGCCAGTGGCTGTGGCGGCTGGCGTTCTTCGCCCCGTACCTGCTGCCGGTCGCCGTGGTGACGCTGATCTGGCAGTGGGTGTACCAGCCCGATCTGGGCCTGGCCAACCAGCTGCTGGAAGCCCTGGGCTTCGCCCCGGTGGGCTGGCTCTCCGACGAGGCGGTCGCCATGTGGGCGATCGCGCTGCTCACCGTCTGGTGGACCGTCGGCTTCAACTTCCTGCTCTATCTCGCGGCGCTCCAGTCGCTGCCCGACACGCTCTTCGAGGCGGCGGCCCTGGACGGCGCCGGCGCCTGGCGGCGGCTGTGGTCCATCACGCTGCCCCAGTTGCGGCGCACCACGGTGCTGGTCGGCATGCTCCAGGTCCTCGCCTCGCTCAAGGTGTTCGACCAGATCTACATCCTCACCAAGGGCGGGCCCAACGACAGCACCCGCCCCATCCTGGAGTACATCTACGACGTCGGGTTCACCGGCTACCGGCTGGGTTACGCCTCCGCCATCTCCTATCTCTTCTTCGCGCTGATCATCGTCATCTCCATCGCCCAGCTGCGGTTCTTCCCGCGTCAGGAGGGCTGACCGTGCCCGCCACCACCACCCTTGGCACCCGGCCGCGCCCGGCGCGCCGCCGGGCGGCGGCCGAATCCGCCGGCTCCCCGCTGTTCCTGGGCCACGGCCGGCTGCCCAGGGCGCTGGCCGGCACGGCGCTCGCGGTGTTCACGCTGCTGTGGCTGACGCCCTTCGCGCTGGCGCTGGTGACCTCCCTGCAGAGCGAGCGGGACGTCGCCTCCTCCGGCCTCAACCCCCTCAAGGGCGCGCTGACCCTGGAGTCCTACCGCCAGATCATCGAACGCGGCAACATACCGGTGTGGGCCGTCAACAGCCTGCTGGTCGCCACGCTGGTCACCGTCATCACCGTGGTGATCTCCACGCTGGCCGCCTACGCGTTCTCCCGGGGCACCTTCCGCGGCCGGCGGGTGCTGCTGGGCGTCACGGTCGCGTCCATCATGGTGCCGCCGCAACTGCTCATCGTTCCGCTCTTCCAGCAGATGCTCACGTTCAACCTGGTCGACACCTACTGGGCGGTCATCCTGCCCCAGGTGGTGGCGCCGATGATGGTCTTCATCCTCAAACGGTTCTTCGACGCCGTGCCCCGGGAGCTGGAGGAGGCCGCCCGGATCGACGGCGCCTCCGAGCTGCGGGTCTTCCGCTCGGTGGTGCTGCCGCTGTCGCGCCCCATCGTGGCGGCCGTCTCCGTGTTCGTGTTCATCGGTGCCTGGAACAACTTCCTGTGGCCGTTCATCATCATCAACGACTCGTCCCTGATGACCCTTCCGGTGGGTCTGGCGACGGTGCGCGAGGCCTACGGCATCCAGTACGCCCAGTCGATGGCGTCGGCGCTGCTGGCCGCCGCTCCCCTGATCATCGTCTTCCTGTTCTTCCAGCGCCGCATCGTGAAGTCCGTGGCCACCACCGGTCTCGGCGGCACCTGAGCGCCCCGCACCCCACCCCGTTCCCCGTACAGGAGTTGTCGTGCCCACCCGCACCGCCGCACCCCGTCCCGAGTACCCGCGACCGCAGTTCGTCCGCGAGGACTGGCTGAACCTCAACGGCACCTGGCAGTTCGCCTTCGACCCCGGGGACAGCGGCCTGGAACGCGGCCTGCTGACCAGCGGCCTGGACCGGGAGATCACCGTGCCGTTCCCGCCGGAGTCCGTGCTCTCCGGCATCGGGGAGACCGACTTCCTGGAGGCCGTCTGGTACCGGCGCACCCTCACCCTGCCCGCCGGGTGGACCGGCCGGCGGGTCCTGCTGCACTTCGGTGCCGTGGACTACGACGCCACCGTGTGGGTGAACGGCACCGAGGTGGCCCGGCACCGGGGCGGGTTCACCCCCTTCACCGCCGACCTGCACGAGGTGGCCGGGCCGGGTGAGGAGATCACCGTCACGGTGCGCGCCCGCGACCCCAAGTCCGGCCCCCAGGCCCGGGGCAAGCAGGCTCTGCGCTACGCCAACCACGACTGCAACTACACCCGGGTCACGGGCATCTGGCAGACGGTGTGGGCCGAGCCGGTGCCGCACGTCCGGCTGCACCGCCCCCGGATCACCCCGGATCTGGCGGGCTCCGCCTTCCATCTGGAGCTGCCGCTGTCCGGCAACGCGCCGGGGCACCGCGTACGGGCCCGGCTGAGCGACGCGGAGGGCGAGGTCGTCACCGCCGAGGCCCGCGCCGATCTGGATCTGGCGCCCCGGCTGTATCTGCCCGTACCGCGGGACCGCCACCGGGTGTGGAGCCCGCAGGACCCCCACCTGTACGACCTGCGGCTGGAACTGCTGGACGGCGAGGGCCAGGTGGTCGACTCGGTCGGCAGCTACGCGGGGCTGCGCTCGGTGGCGATCCGGGACAAGGCGGTCCTGCTCAACGGGGAACCGGTCTTCCAGCGGCTGGTGCTGGACCAGGGCTGGTACCCGGACGGGCTGATGACGGCTCCCACCGACGCGGCGCTGGTGCGGGACATCGAACTCGCCCAGGCGGCCGGCTTCAACGGCGCCCGGCTGCACCAGAAGGTGTTCGAGGAGCGGTTCCTGCACCACGCCGACCGGCTCGGGTACCTGGTGTGGGGCGAGTTCGGCGACTGGGGCTGCGAGGTGGGCGGCAGTTCGGGTGACAACCAGCAGCCCGACGCGTCGTACACCGGGCAGTGGCTGGAGGCGGTGGAGCGCGACTACTCCCACCCCTCGATCATCGGCTGGTGCCCGCTGAACGAGACGTACCAGCGGCTGCACGACCGCACCACGCAACTGGACGCGGTGACGCGGGCGATGTTCCTGGCCACCAAGGCCCTGGACACCACCCGGCCGGTCCTGGACGCCTCCGGGTACGCCCACCGGGTCGCGGAGAGCGACATCTACGACGCGCACACCTACGAGCAGGACCCCGCCGCCTTCGGCGCGCAGGTCGCCGGACTCGACCGGGACGATCCGTATGTCAACACCGCGCCCGACGGGCGGCCGTGGTCGCTGCCGTACCGCGGACAGCCCTATTTCATCAGCGAGTTCGGCGGCATCTGGTGGCATCCGGAGACCGCGGCCCTGGCCCGGGGGGATGACCGTGAGGAGTCCTGGGGCTACGGCGACCGCCCGCGCGACGAGGAGGAGTTCCATGCCCGGTTCGCCGGATTGACGGGCGTGCTGCTGGCCGATCCGGGCATGTTCGGCTACTGCTACACCCAGCTGACCGACGTGTTCCAGGAGCAGAATGGCGTCTACCGCTTCGACCGGAGCGACAAGCTGGATGTCTCCCGGATCCGGTCGGCCCAGTTGCGGCCGGCGGCCATCGAGCGGCGCGAGGGCTGAGGCCGGTCCTCGCGGCATACCGGCCCCCGGCGACCTCCCCGCGCCGGGGGCGCGGCGTCTTAACCGCCGCTTAAGCGGAGATGAGCCGACGCTGATCTTCGGCATCGCCGCGCCGGGGCCGGATACCGCCCAGCAAGCGGTTGTCCCGCCTCTCACCTGCGGTCCATACCCAAGTCCCTTTCAGGACCGGACTTTTGCGTTCCGCAGGCTCCGTTGACAGAGCGTCCTCACCCCTCCTACCTTCGCGAACGCCGGATCGCTTTCCGGTGGTGCCCGCCTTCCCCCACACCTTGAGGTAGCAGATGAGCCAGCATCGCGTGCCCCGGCGACGACGCCGGATCGCACTGACAACCGCCGCGGCGGCGACGGCGGCGGCCGTGGTCGGCGTCGTGGTGATCCCCTCCGCGGGGGCCGCGGAGGTCCCGGTCGGCAGCGGCAGCTACTCCGACACCCGCCCGGCCGGCGCCCAGGGCCCCACCGACAACATGGGCACCCCGGTGCTGCCGCAGGTCACCGACACGGTCGCCGGGGAGCCGGTGCCCACCAACAAGTGGTGGTCCTCGCTCGTCTTCAAGCGCTACCCGGACAACCCGTACTCCCAGCCGATGTACGGTCACCCCCTCACCTACCAGGCCGTCGCCGAGGGCCTCCAGGTGGGCCACCCCACCGACCACGCCATCGTCGGCGACGGGCGGCAGTACGAGTACGTCCACACCGCCGACCTCACCCTGAGCGTCGCCGGCCTCGACTCGCCCGACGTCAAGGCGGACGGCTGGTCCGACTGGACCGTCAACCCCTACTGGGGTGACGGGGACCGCGAACTGCGCGCCACCATCGGCCACGGCCTGCCGTACGTGTACGCGGAGGCCGCCGGCGGGGACGCCGAGATCATCACCAACGGCACGCCGGAGGTCTTCTCCGACGACGGCAACATCCTCGGTGTGACCGTCGCCGGCAACCACTACGCGCTGTTCGCCCCCACCGGCAGCGACTGGAACGTCTCCGGCACCTCCGTGACGGCGGCGCTCGGCGGCCAGGACTACTACTCGGTCGCGCTGCTCCCCGAGCGGGAGGCGCTGGACACGTACGCCCAGTACGCCTTCAGCTTCGTCACCGGCTCCGAGGTGTCGTGGGACTACGACACCGAGGCGGGCGAGATCAACGCCACCTACACCCTGCGGACCGAGGCACGCGAGGGCTCGGAGACCGGCACCATCCAGGCGCTCTACCGCCACCAGTGGCTGCACACCGACGACGCGCTGCTGGCGTACGAGTACGTCTCACCGCGCGGCGCGATGAAGGTCCGCGAGGGCAACTCCTTCACCACCACGCAGTCCGTGCCCGGTGTGCTGCCCGTGCTGCCCGAGAGCGACGGTGTCGACGAGGCCCGGCTGAGCGGCTACATCGCCGACGTGCTCGGCTCGCAGGACCCCTTCGAGGGCGCCACCGACACCTACTGGACCGGCAAGCAGCTGGGCAAGCTCGCCCAGCTCACCACCATCGCCGACCAGGCAGGTGACGAGGCATCCCGCGACCGGCTGCTGACGCTGATCAAGGACCGGCTGGAGGAGTGGTTCACGGTCGGCGGAGCGGCGGAGTTCTCCTACGACTCCGACTGGTCGACCCTCACCGGCTACCCGGCGTCCTACGGCAGCGACGCCGAGCTGAACGACCACCACTTCCACTACAGCTACTTCGTGATGGCGGCCGCGATCGTCGCGCAGTTCGACCCCGCGTGGGCCGAGCAGTCGGCCTGGGGCGGCATGGTCGGCGAGCTGATCCGCGACACCGCCAACCCGGCGCGTGACGACGACCGTTACCCGTTCCTGCGGGGCTTCGACCCGTACGCGGGCCACAGCTGGGCCGCCGGCCACCAGGGCTTCGCCGCAGGCAACAACCAGGAGTCCTCCTCGGAGTCCGTCAACCTCAGCGTCGGCCTCATCATGTGGGGCTCGGCCACCGGCGACGAGGAACTGCGGGACCTGGGCGTCTACCTGCTGGCCACCGAGGCCGAGTCGATCCGGCAGTACTGGTTCGACGCCGACCAGGAGGTCTACCCCGAGGACTACGCGCACCCGATCGTCGGCATGGTCTGGGGCTCCGGCGCCGCCTACTCCACCTGGTGGACCGCCAACCCCGAGGAGATCCACGGCATCAACGTGCTGCCCGTGACCGGTGGTTCGCTGCACCTGGCCGCCAACCCGGAGGCCGTGGCCCGCAACCTGGACCACCTCGTCGAGCAGAACGGCGGGCCGTTCGAGGAGTGGCGCGACCTGCTGTGGCAGTTCCAGGCACTCGCCGACCCGGCGACCGCCAAGGCGTCCTACGACGCGGACGGTGACGCGTACGAGCCGGAGGCCGGGGCGACCCGCGCCCACACGTACCACTGGATCAACACCCTCGCCACGGTCGGTGCGCCCAACCTCGACGTGACGGCCGACAGCCCGACCGCCGCGGTGTTCGAGAAGGACGGCACGCGCACCTACACCGCGCACAACTACGCCGGCACCGAGCAGACGGTGACGTTCTCCGACGGCACCACGCTCACGGTCCCGGCCCGCTCGTCCGCCACCTCGCAGGGCTGACGGACGCCCTTCCCGCCGCCGGCCGTCCCCGCCACGGGGACGGCCGGCGCTGTGCTCGCGGCGCGCGGACCGCGGCGGAGCACGGACGGAAGCGGCCCGTCAGGTGGCCCGGGTTCCACCGCCGGCACGCCCGGGCCGATCCGGCGCGTGCGTGGCGTGGAGGTCCCCGTGCTGCACGGCGAAGACCGTGCCGGATTCGCGGGCGGTGTTGTTCTGCTCCAGGGTGAACGTTCCCCGGCCGGTGGCGAGGGCCCGGTCGATGTCGGCCGTCAGCCGCACCAGCGGTGTGCGGCAGTCCGGCTCCCGGCGCAGCAGTCCGGCGAGTTCCCGGGCCCACTCCCCGCACAGCACCCGCCGCACCTCCTCGGAGTCCGCCGCCGCCCGGACCAGTGCCGCGTTCTCCTCGAGCCGGGCCGCGAGCGCGTCGCCGCGGTCCGGCGCGCCGCGGCGGAAGAGCCCGAGGACGGTGTCCTTGGTGCTCCGCCACAGGTCGGTGGCCATCGTCGCCACCACGGCGGTGGCACCCGCCTCGGCGAGCAGCGTCAGTTCGTCGGTCACGTGGGCTCCCTCACGTCGTGCCGGTGATGTGCATGGTGCCGTTCTGGACCGCGTAGATGACGCCGTGTCCCGATGCCTCGCTGATCATCTTCGGGGCCTCGCGGCTCTCCTGGCGAGCCGTGCGGTCCGGGGCGGTGGGCCCGGCGTCCTCCTCGTCGGGCGTGGCCGGCGGGGTGACGGCGCCCAGCACGTGCAGCCAGGCGGACGCGGTGAACTCCTTCTCCCGGACGCCGACCTGCCGGAAGCTCTCCGGGTCGATGCCGGGCCGGCCCTGGCACACCACCTCCTCGTGGAAGTGCTGGGAGATGATGAGCGCCGCCGTCGCCTCCGGACGCACCGCCAGGGCGTCCCGGGCCGGGGCCGCGTCCAGCAGCCGGGCCAGGACTTCCAGCGGCCGGCCGGTCACGGTGCCGTCCGGACCGATGTGCACGTCCCCCGCGTGCAGCGCCATCCGTACCCGCACCTGCACGGGCGGCCCGGCGAGCCGGTTGTGCGCCGCGAGACGGACCGACAGTTCGTGCGCCAGCGGGTGGATCAGGCTCGCCTTGGGCGTCCCGGCCGGCATCGCGACCCGTACGCCGTCGCCGAGATCCTGGTACAGGCACGCCTCGCGGTCGATTCCACTGCGCGCGAACGCCTCGCGCAGCGCAGCCCACAGCGCGGCACGGATCCGCCGGAGCGCCACGTCTCCGCGCCCCGCCGAACGCGCGATGTCCACCGCGAGCAAGGCCCGGTATTCCGGCACGTTCTCCATACGCCCTCCTGGTCCCGCGATCCCCCGGTCGCACCGGCGGCCGGCCGCGTCGTGACGCGTCAGCCCGGGTGCGTGCTTCCACTGTGCCCCGATTGAACGGAACGCATCCCCTCGCAATACTGGTTCGGCCCGACGTCGCGGAGCCGATCCGCCCCACTCCCCCGGACAGCACCGGTGAGGGGGCACCCCCACACTCGGCGACGGGGACCCGGGCGGGAGGCGGCGGCACATGGACGGCACGACACCGGGCCCGGACGCGGCCGAACGCACGCCCGCGGGAGCGTGGACCTGGCCCCCGTCGAGTCTGCTCGGATCGCTCCCGCACTCCGAGCGGCAACGGCTCCTGGCGCTGGGCGCGGGCCGGCGCTACGAGGCCGACCGGGTGCTGATGCGGGAGGGGGAACGGACCACGTTCGTCCTCATCCTGCTGCACGGCGTGGTCAAGGCGACCGGGCTCGCGCCGGACGGGCGGGACGCCCTGCTGGCCGTGCGGATGGGCGGGGACCTGGTGGGCGAACTCGCCGCGGCGGACGGCGGCCCCCGCTCGGCCACGGTCACGACCTGCGGAGCGGTGATCGCCAGGGTCGTCAGCCGGGAGGAGTTCCTCGGCTGCACGGGCCGCAACCCCGGGATCGCCCACGCCGTCAACGCGTCCGTGGTCGCGAAACTGCGCGTCGCCAACACCCATCGTGTGGACTTCACCGGCTGCGACGCAGCCACCCGGCTGGCCCGGGTACTGCACCAGATCGTGCTGACCCACGGCGAGCGGTCCGGCGCCGGTGCGCTGATCCGCTGGCCGATCACCCAGCCGGAGCTGGCGACCCTGTCGGGGGCCGCGGAGCCCACCGTGCAGAAGGTGCTGCGCCGACTCCGCGAGGCGGGCGTGATCTCCACCGGTTACCGCAGCGTGCGGGTGGAGGACCTGGCCAGGCTGAGCAGCATCGCCTTCGACCCCCAGCCCTGATAACCCGCCCGGCACCGGGGGAACTTCGCCCACGGCCGTGGAGCAGCTGGGCGGAATCAGTCGTACGACGGTATTGCCTCTCATGGTGCTCGCTAGCGTGACAAGGGCGAGGGGGGCGGCCGGTTGGTGGACATGTGCCCAACCGGCCGCCGCGCCACAGGTAGGTGGGGGCGGTCCGCGACCGTCGTGAGGTTTCGTCGGGGTCGGTCGCGCGTTCCATCAACGGGAATGGGATGGGCCATGGCAGACAAGGACGGCGGCGGGCGGCAACCGCTCGGCCCCGAACATCGGGGGGAAGACGCCCCCGCACACGGCGACCACCGCGTCGACATCGGCGGGAACGCGTCGGGGACGGTGATCGCGGGCCACCACAACGTGGTGATCGACGCCCACGGTTCGACGGTGAACCTGCTCCAGCCGCAGGAGCGGCCCAAGCCGGTGCGCAGGGAGTCGGTGGCGCTCCTGCCCCGGCGGCAGCGGGACCCGGTGGGCCGCGAGGCGGATCTGGAGGAACTGGGGGCGACGCTGCGCCGTCACGGGCTGGTGCAGCTGTGGGGGCCTCCCGGGGTCGGCAAGAGCACCCTGCTGCGGCACGCCGCCCGCCGCCTGGACGCCGGCCCGGACGGGGTGCTGTTCCTGAACGGGGCGCACCGCGAGAGCGAGGATCTCGCGCAGGAGATCTTCGAGGCCTGCTACGAGGCTCCCGGTTACGCGCCGACGGGGCCCGAGCTGCGGCGGCTGATGGCCGGGGTCCGGGTCGCGGTGTACATCGACGACGCGGAGCTGACCCCGGAACAGCTGCGGCTGCTCACGGACGCCGCGCCGGACGCGACGTTCGTCCTCGCCTCCAGGGAACGCACCCTGCTCGGCGAGAGCGGCCAGCTGGAGCTGCGGGGGCTGTCCCGCGCGGCCGGACTCCAGCTGCTGGGCGAGGAGCTGGGGCTTCCGCTCCCCCAGCACGAACGCGCGGCGGCCCACGAGTTGTGCGGGCTGTCCCTCGGGCGGCCCCTGCTGCTGTTACGGGCGGCCGGGCTGGCCCGCACGGGGGCGGCGGGCGAGCTCAGGCTGCCGCGTGCGGCCGAGATCGAGGGCCTGCTGCCGCTGCTGTTCGAAGGGCTCGACCCGGCCGCGGTCGGGGCGCTGCGCCTGCTGGCGACGCTGGGGGACGCTGAGCTCGACCCGGTGCACGTGGGGGCGCTGTGCGGGGTGGCCGAACCGGCCGCCGTCTGCGCCCGGTTGGCCCGGCTCGGCCTCGCGGAGGCCACCGAGCGCGGGTTCCGGGGGGTCGCCGACGTGGTGCCGGAGATACGGCGCTGGGCTCCGGCCGCCTTCCCCGCGCTGTTCCCGGCCGACCGGCTGTGCGACCACTTCGCCCGCTGGGCGGCGCTGCCGACCACCACCGCGTCCCAGGTCGCCGACCACGGGCGCGCGCTGGAGGTGGTGGCCGAGCTGGCGGAGGAGCAGGGCCGTCCCGACCTCGCCGTGCGCCTCGCCCGCGCCGTGTCGCCCTCCCTGGCCCAGTCCCTGAGGTTCGGTGTGTGGGGGCGGCTGCTCGACCGGGGGGAGAGCGCCGCGCAGCAGGCGGGGGACGCGACGGCCAGGGCCTACTTCACCCATGAGAAGGCGATCCGGTGCCTGATGACCGGCCGACGGGTGGTGGCAGCGGTGCTGCTGGCCGAGGCCGTGGTGCTGTGGCGGCAACTGGGTGACACCGAGGGGGTCGACGCCGCGCTCAACGCCCAGCAGTACACCCCTGCGCCGTCCGTGCCGACGCCGGGGGCGACAGCGCCGGGAGGCGGCGGGGAGACGCCGCCCGGCAACGACCCGGACCCGGGCGGGGCGGCGGGGGGCGATCCGGGCGTGACGGCCGGGACGGACGTGGGAACGGCCGCAGGACCGGACCCGGGGGCGGCTGGTCCCGGGACGGGTACGGCTCCCGGATCCGGTCCGGGAGCGGCAGCCGAGCCCGCGGGGCACAGCCCGTCCGGCGGTGATGCCGGCCCGGTGCCGGCGGGGGACGGCGGCGGGCAGCCCTGGGGGGACCCGGGCACCTCGCCCGTGGGAGACGCCGGCGCTGCTCACGGAGCCGGCACGGGGACGGGAGCCGTTCCGAACGCGCCGGTGGACCCCGCGACGGCCTTCGCCGCCCACTCCTCCGGGGCCGCGGCCGGCGGTGCCGCGGCCGGCGGTGCCGCGGCGGGGGCCGGCGCTGTGCTGCCGGGTGCCCTGTGGGCGAGCCTGCTGCCGACCGTCATCGGTGTTGTCGTCGCTGTCGCCCTGGGCGTGGGCATCTATCAGGTGGCGGCCTCGGACGACCGGAGCGCCACGGAGTCGGCCTCGGGTCCCCAGGACGAACTGGCGGGGGTCTGGCGTGACGAGGCGGGGAACGTCTTCCGGATCACCGGGACGGGCGACGGCGCGTACGAGGTCGATGTACAGGCGACCTGCGGGGAGAGCACCACCGTGGAGATCACCGGAGGCTCCGGCAGCTACCGCGCCACGATGCCGGTGTGGGACGAGACCGCCTGCGGAACCGCGGTCGGCGAGGCGGATCTGGCAATCGAGGTCGCCTCCGACCGTTCCAGCGCCGCCGTCCAGGTCACCGAGCGATCGGACGGCAGCTGGGAGTGCTACACCTGCGGCCCGCAGAACTGGACCCGTCTTTCCTGAGGTCCTGACATCCGAGGGGCCCTCGGCCCCACCGAAGGAGGAATCAGCATGGCCGACTCCACGGGCGACCACTTCTCGGTCAGCGTCGGCGGTGACGCCTCGGGTCCCGTCGTGGCCGGGCACGACAACACGGTCGAGGTCCGGCGGGCGGCCGACCCGGAGGCCGGGACGGGGCCGGCCCAGACGACCACGGTCCGCGACCACGGCACCGCCTACACCGTGATGAAGGGCGAACTGCACATCCATCAGGACACCGCCGCCCGGCCACCGGAGGCGGACTGACGCCGCACGGAGTGAGCGGGAGCATCCGCGCCGGGGTCCGGCACAGCCGCCCCCGGTGCGGAGGCCCGTTCCGCGTGGACGGGCCCCGGCAGGGGGGCGAGCCCGGTCCGGCCGCCGTTCCCCCGGAGTGACCACCCGAAGGGCGGATGAGCGGGTCTCCCTCGTACGGTACACAGAGACCGCCGTCCGCCCGGGAGCCTCCATGACCCGCATCCGCCAAAGGACGTCTCCCGACGCCCTCCAGGCCATCGATCCGCCGCCCACCACGGAGCTGGTCGCCGGCGTGCTGCTGGTGACGGTGCTGGTCGAAGTCCTCGGGGTGCTGTCCGGTTCCACGGTCTGGCTGCTGGGGCTGCTGATCTTCCTGCCGGGCACGGCGTCGGCGCTGTGCACCGTGGCCCAGACACGGTTCGTGGCCGCCTGGACCACCGTCGTCGTCCTGCTCACCCTGCTGGTGCGCGACCGGGAGAGCGGCCACTGGCTGGACCGGGTGCTGCTGGTGCTGCTCACCCTCGCCCTGGGGTCGCTCTCCGTCTACGCCTGCCACCGGCGCATCAAGCGCGAGCACGAGATGCTGCGGCTGCGCTCCACCGCCGCCGCGATGCAGCGGCACATCCTGCGCCCGCTGCCCCTGCTCACCGACCACGTGCTGGTCAGCGGCGTCTACGAGCCCGTTCAGGAGGAGCGGCTGGTGGGCGGGGACATCTACGACGTCGTCGCCTCGCCGTGGGGCACCCGCATCCTGATCGGCGACGTGCAGGGCAAGGGGCTGGCCGCGGTGGGCGCCGCGTTCGCCGTCATCGGTGCCTTCCGCGAGGCCGCCCACCGCGAGCCGACCCTCACGGCGCTCGTGGACGCCCTGGACGCCTCGGTCGTGCGCCACAACTCGTACGCCGAGCAGTTGGGCGACGACGAACGCTTCGTCACCGCGCTCGTCGTCAGCGTGGACGCCGGCACCGAGACACAGTTCGTCAACTGCGGTCACATCCCGCCCCGGCTGGTGCACGACGGTGCCGTCACCGCCCCGGCCCTCGATTCCGGCGTCCCACTGGGCCTCGCCGCGCTGGCGGCCGAGCCGGCGACGGTGGGCTGGTTCGACTTCCCCACCGGTTCGACCCTGCTGCTGACCACCGACGGGCTCACCGAGACCCGTGCCGGCGACGGGACGTTCTACCCGGTCGACGAGCGGCTGCGGAACCTCGCCGGCCGCTCCCGCAGCGAGCTGCCGAAGGCGCTGTACGACGACGCCCGGTCCTTCGCGGGCAGGGCCGAGCAGCAGGACGATGTCGCCGTCCTGAGTGTCCGCCGTTCCCCGCACCGCTGAACGCGCCGCCGGTCAGGGGCGGCCCGGCGATCCCGGGCCGGCGGCCGGGGATCTCAGCAGGTGGAGGCCGATGGCCACGGCCAGCAGCGTCACGCAGCCGGTGAAGACGAGTCCGGCGTCGCGCAGTCCGATGACGAGGGTGAGGGCGCCCACGCCCAGCACGGGCAGGGAGATCCCGAGGTAGGCGACCACGAAGAACGCGGAGGTGGTCTCGCCCCGGCGTTCCCGGGGGGCGCGCGTGGTCACCGCGGTCACCCCGGCGCGGAAGGCGAGCCCCTGTCCCGTGCCGCCCACGATCGCGCCGGCCAGGAGCAGCGCCAGTTCACCCGTGAGCAGCGAGGCGCCGATCAGCAGCATGCCGGCCACCAGGAGGAAACAGCCGGCGGGCAGCGCCCGGGTGCCGGGCAGCCGGCCCGCCGTCAGCTGGCCGGCGGTGGAGGAGGCGAACGCGGAGAAGACCACGGCGCCGGAGACGGCCAGGTTGTGCACCCCGAGGTGGGTGGCCATGAAGGTGGGCGCGACCGAGGTGAACAGGCCGAACATGGCGAAGCCCGCGAATCCGGCCAGGGCCGCCGGGACGAACGCCGTGCGGACCTGGTGCGGCACCCCGGGCGGGCGGATTCGCAGCGGGGGCGGCGGGCGGTCCGGGCGGGCGGTCTCGGGCAGCGCCGCGGTGAGGGCGCAGGCCACCACGAGAAGTCCCAGATGGGCGAGGTAGGGCAGCCGCAGGGGCGCCGGGGCGTACTCGGCGAGTACCCCGGCCAGCAGGGGTCCGCACCCGAGGCCGCCCATGTTGGCGGCGGTGGCGGCGAACGCGGCGCGTTCGCGGCCGCCGGGCGGGGCCAGTTCCATGACGGTGACGGTGGCGGTGCCCGTGAGCAGGCCGGCGGAGAAGCCGGACAGGAGGCGGCCGGCCAGCAGCCAGGGCAGTCCGCCCTCGGCGAGGAAGCAGCCGGCGGCCGCCATGGACAGGAGCAGCGCGATGAGCAGGACCGGGCGCCGTCCGCGCAGGTCGGACAGGTCTCCGGCGAGCACGAGCACGGCGATGACGCCGACCGCGTAGGTCGCGAAGATGACCGTCACGAGAAAGGAGGAGAAGCCGATCTGGCGCTGGTAGAGGCCGTACAGGGGGGTCGGCAGGGTGGTACCGGCCATGCCGACGGCGAAGGTGTACGCGGCGGCGATGTAGTGCCATGGCCGGAGGTGCCGGGAACCGGCCGTACCCGGAATCATGTGGTGATCGTACGGATGACGGGCAGGTGCTGATGGCTCCTCAGCACCCGCCCGCGTGTCCCACGACCTGCGGCCGGGGGACGTTGCCCGCGCCCGGTCAGCCCACGTAGTCGAAGGTGTTGGGGTCCGGGCCGCCGCGTCCGGCCGGGCCGCGGTCCAGGCCGTTGATGGCCCGGACGTCCTCCGGGGAGAGCTCGAAGTCGAAGATGCGGGCGTTCTCCTCCATGCGCGCGCGGTTCATGGACTTCGGGAAGACGATGTCCCCGCGCTGGATGTGCCAGCGCAGGATCACCTGGGCGGGGGTACGGCCGGTGCGCTCCGCGATGGAGGCGACGGCCTCGTCGCCCAGGACGGCGCCCTGGCCGAGCGGCCCCCACGCCTCGACGGCGATGCCGTGCCGCAGGGACGCCTCGCGGGCCCGCTCGTTGGGGAAGTACGGGTGGACCTCGATCTGGTTGACGGCGGGGACGATCCCGGTCTCGCCGATGATCCGCTCCAGGTGGTCCGGCTCGAAGTTGGAGACACCGGCCGACCGCAGCGTGCCCTCGCCGATGAGGTCGGCGACGGCCTTCCAGGTGGAGACGTAGTCGCCGTCGTACCGGGTGGGCAGCGGCCAGTGGATCAGGAACAGGTCGAGCCGCTCCAGACCGAGCCTGGTGAGGGATTCCTCGAAGGTGCGCCGTACGTCGTCCGGGCGGTGGTTGCCGTTGTCGAGCTTGCTGGTGAGGTACAGCTCCTGGCGCGGCAGGCCACTGTCGGCGACGGCTTGGCCGACCTCCGCCTCGTTGCCGTACATCTGGGCGGTGTCGATGTGCCGGTAGCCCGCCTCCAGAGCCGATCCGACCGTGGCCGCGGTGTCCTGCGGCGGCACCAGGTAGGTACCGAAGCCGAGCTGCGGGATGGACGTGCCGTCGTTCAGGTCGATCGTCGCTGTCATACCTGAGACGGTAGGCCGCCGCCCGGGCGGGCCGGGGCACCGGCGGCACCGCCGGTGCCCGTGTCCCGGGATGCCGCCCGAAGAGAGGTACGGGTCGCCGTCGGGCCGGTCGGCCCGCCTTGATAGGCAAGTCTCCGCTTGCCTATGGTGGGTGCGTGACGGACGACGTTTTCAGGGCCCTGGCCGATCCCACCCGGCGGCGCATACTCGATGAGCTGGCGGAACGCGACGGTCAGACCCTGTTCGAGATCTGTGCACGACTGGTGACCAAGCACGGTCTGGGGCTGACCCGGCAGGCCATAAGCCAGCACCTGGGCGTGCTGGAATCCGCCGGCCTGATCAGGACCCGGCGCGAGGGCCGCTACAAGTTCCACGATCTCCACACCCAGCCACTCGAGCACATCGTCACGCGGTGGCTCAGGCATCCCCCGGAGGACACCCCATGAGGATCCATCTGACCCAGGTCTTCGTCGACGACCAGGCGAAGGCCCTGCGCTTCTACACCGAGGTGCTCGGCTTCCTGACGAAGGAGGACGAGCCGATCGGCGCGGCCCGGTGGCTGACCGTGGTCTCGCCCGAGGACCCGGACGGCCCGGAGCTGCTGCTGGAACCCAGCGGTCATCCGGCGGTCGGGCCGTACAAGGAGGCTCTGGTCCAGGACGGTATCCCAGCGGCCTCCTTCGCCGTCCAGGACGTGGGGGCCGAGTACGAGCGCCTGCGCGCGCTGGGCGTGCGGTTCACCCAGGATCCGCTGGAGATGGGGCCGGTCACCACCGCCGTACTGGACGACACCTGCGGCAACCTGATCCAGATCGTCCACCGGAGGGCGTGACCGGCCCGGTGCGGGGGTCGTGGCCGCGTTCAGGTGCGGGCGTTCAGTGCCTCGCGCAGCCGCCTCAGGGCGCCGGGGTCGGAGAGGGCGGAGCCGATGGCGACGGCGGCGCAGCCCGCGGCGAGGAAGTCGGCGGCGTTGCCGGGTCCCACTCCCCCGGTGGCGACGAACCGGACGTCGGGGAACGGCGCGAGGTGGGCGGTGATCCAGCCGGGGCCCAGCTGCTGCGCGGGGAACGCCTTGATCCAGGTGTACCCCGCGGCCAGGGCGCCCGCGATGTCGGTGGCGGTGGCGGCGCCCGGCAGATGGGGCAGCCCGGCCCCCTGGGACGCCTCGACCACCGACGGGTGCAGTCCCGGTGCCACGGTGAAGGAGGCTCCCAGGTCCCGGGCGGCACGCAGCCGCTCCACGGTGGTGACGGTGCCGGCTCCGACGTGCTTGCCGTGCGCGCCGGCCGCCTTGACGGCGGCTTCCAGGGAGGGCAGCGCGTCCTCGGACTGCACGGGTATCTCGACCAGTTCGACGCCGGCCTCCCAGGCGCGCAGGCACAGGTCGACGGTGGTGCGGGGGTCCTGGCCGCGGAAGATGCCCAGGACGGGGCCGGTGGACAGGTGGCGGGCGAAGAAGGCCGCGCTGGGGTCAGAGGTCATGCGGGGTTCCTTTCCGGCCCGGTGCGGTGCTGAGGTGCCGGGCCGCGGTGCGGAGTGCGTCGAAGGGGCTCGGGTTCGGCGGGTGGGACGACGGCGGAGGGGGGCGGTGGGCGACACCGTTCGCGGCACGGCACGGCCAGGGCGCGGGAGCGCGCGGGCGCGGACCCGCGCCGGTCAACTCCCCGCGGGGAACGGCCCCGCGTGACACCATCGGTGGGTCAGGGCCACGCACCGCCGCGGCCGCGTGGATGTCGGAACCTACCGCTGTGGGGTGACGGTGACCGCTCCTCCGGAAGCGATCGAATCGATGGAACAGCTCGCCGTGGTCTGGCGGGCCATGGCGCTGGACCGGGACCCGGACGCCGATGTGCGGGACCTGCCCGGCCTGGCCGTGCGCTGGGCCGACAGCCGGTTCGCGTTCTGGAACTGCGTCACCCTCACCGAGGCGGACGCCGGCGCCGAACTGCTCGCCCGGCGGCTGGCACAGGCCGCGGACATCATGCGCGCCAAGCGGCGGCCCGGATTCCTGTGGCTGTTCGAGGACCTGCTGGCCGAGGAGGCGCGCGGCACGCTGGCCGCGGCGGCCGAGCGTGCCGGTCTGCGGTACGCCTTCCCGGGGACGGCGATGGCCGGGGATCTGCTGCCGATCCCCGAGCCCTCCCACCCCGATCTGACGTTCGCCCGGGTGACCACCGCCGCGCAGCTGGAGTCCTACGCGGACCTCAACTCCCGTGGGTACGGCTTCCCGCTGGAGGACGGCCGGGACGGCCTGGCCGGCTCCGCGCTGTGGACGAGCGGGGTGCACGCGTATCTGGCGCTGCGCGGTGACGTCCCGGTGGCGTGCGCGGCCACCGTCGAGGCGGCGGGCCGGCTGTTCGTCCTGCTGGTGGCCACGGATCCGCGGTGGCAGCGCCGGGGGTACGGCGAGGCGGTGACCCGCAAGGCGCTGTACGAAGGGGCGCGGGCCACCGGGCTCACCCGCGCCACGCTGCACGCGACGGCCGCCGGCACGCCGGTGTACCCGCGCATCGGCTTCGTCCCGCACTCGCCGATGGGCTTCTACGGTCTGCGGGAGTGACCCCGCGCCCCCGGGCGTGGCTCAGCCCCCGGTCCGGGTACGGGCACGGGCGCGCGTCCGGCTGCGGGCGAGGTGGTCGCTGTCCTGGGCGGCCTTGGCGAGCAGGTCCAGCATGGCGGCCTCGGCGCGGGCGGGATCGCCCTCGCGTACGGCGTCGAGCACCGCGCGGTGGCTGGGGACGGGGTCATCGACGTCGGCGTGCGCGTGGACCATGCGGTCGCGTTCGCGCAGCCCCGGCTCCAGCAGCATGTCCATCCGCCGCAGCAGTTCGTTGCCGGTGGCGGCGAGCAGCGCCCGGTGGAACGCCGTGTCCGCCTCGGCGGCGGCGGAGTCCTGCCGCGCCTCCCCCATGGCCTCCAGTGCGCTCTCCAGCGCGGCCAGATCGGCGTCCGTGCGGTGCAGGGCGGCCCGGTGCGCCGCCGCCGGTTCGACGATGGCGCGCACATCGGCGAGGTCGCGCAGCAGTTGGGTGCCGTCGCCCGTCTCCATGCGCCAGCCGATCACATCCGCGTCGAGCAGGTTCCAGTGCGTCCGTTCCCTGACGTAGGTGCCGCGCTTCTGCCGCGCGTCGGTCAGTCCCTTGCCCGCCAGGACCTTGAGCGCCTCGCGCATGACGGTCAGGCTCACGTCGAGTTCGGCGCCCAGGGCGCCGATGTCCAGGGTCTCGCCCTCGGCGATCTCACCGCCGATGATGCGGGCGCCCAGGGTGTGCACGACCTGTCCGTGCACACCGCGGCCGGAGTAGGACGCCATGCGGTTCTCCTCGGGTGGCCGGGTCCGCCGGGGGAACCGGACGGCCCCGCCGACGTGTTGGGGCGGGCCTCTCCCGCCGCGGGGCGGCCGAGTCTACCGTGAGCATTATTTATGAATACATCTTGACAGAGATCCGGGCCGCCCGGACGATGAACCGACCCTCTCCCGCCGCGCCAACGGAGCCGCCCGTCATGCTGACGCTGCACACCCAGGACCTCCCCGCCCCGCCGGCCGGCCATCTGCCGATGGGCAGCCGCGCGGGCACGCGCGCGCCGCTGACCGCCGACGGCCGCAAGCTGCTGCGCGGTGCCGAGCCCTGGCTGCCGGTCATGGGAGAGTTCCACTTCAGCCGCTATCCGGCCGCCGACTGGCGCGAGGAACTGCTGAAGATCCGGGCCGGCGGGATCGACGTCGTCGCCACCTACCTCTTCTGGAACCAGCACGAGGAGCGGCGCGGCGCCCTGCGCTTCGACGGCGACCTGGACCTGCGGCGCTTCCTGAACGAGTGCGCCCGCCTGGGGCTGCACGCGGTGGTCCGCGTCGGCCCCTGGTCGCACGGCGAATGCCGCAACGGCGGCTTCCCCGACTGGCTGGCCGACACCCCGTGCGTCCCCCGCACCGACGACCCGCGCTATCTGACGCTCGTGGAGCGGTACTACCGGCGCATCGCACACGAGCTGCGCGGCCTGTCGTACGACGACGGCGGGCCGGTGGTGGCCATCCAGGTGGAGAACGAGCTGTACGACCAGCCGGGGCACCTGCGGACGCTGCGCGCCCTGGCCGAGCGGGTGGGCATCCACGCCCCGCTGTGGACGGCGACCGCCTGGGGCGCCGCCGACCTTCCGGCCGATGTGCTGCTGCCGCTGTACGGCGGCTACCCCGAGGCGTTCTGGGAGGACGCGCACGAGGGCTGGGCCCGCGACATGCGGCGGCACTACTTCTTCAGCGCCATCCGTGACGACCACGCCATCGGTGCCGACCTGCGCTCGTGCGCCCCGGCCGGCACCGGGCCCGATGACCGCCGCTATCCGTACGCGACCTGTGAGCTGGGCGGCGGCATGGCGATCGCCTACCACCGGCGCCCCCTGGTGCCCGCCGCCGACGTCTCCGCACTCGCCCTGACCAAGCTCGGCAGCGGCTCGGTGTGGCAGGGCTACTACCTCTACCACGGCTGCTCCCAGCGGCTGGGCCAGGCACTGCCCAACCAGGAGTCGCAGGACACCGGCTACCCCAACGACCTGCCGGCCGTGAACTACGACTTCCAGGCGCCGCTCGGGGAGTACGGGCAGGTCCGGCCGTCGTTCGCCGCGCTGCGGCTGCAGCATCTGCTGATCCGGGACAGCGGCGCCGCGCTGGCGGACATGCCGCTGCACCTGCCCGACGAAGGGCCCGACGGGCTGGATGACCGCGCCTCGCTGCGCTGGGCGGTGCGCGCGGCGGGCGGCAGCGGCTTTCTGTTCGTCAACAACCACCAGCCGCACGAGACGCTGCCCGACCGGACCGGGGTGCGGTTCCGGGTGCACCTCGACGGGCAGCCGCACAGCGTGCCCGACCGGGAGGTGACCGTCCCCTCCGGAGCGCACTTCGCGTGGCCGCTGGGGTACGAGGCGGGGGGCGGCCTGCGCGTCACGTGGGCCACCGCCCAGCCGGTGGCCCGGCTGGACCTCGACGGCACACCCGTCGCGGTCTTCGCGGCCACCGCCGGCATCACCGCGCGGTTCGCGCTGCCCGACGGCTGCGAGGTGTCGGGCCCGGTGACCGTGGAACGCACCCCCGACGGCACGGTGGTGAGCGTGCCCGAGCCCGGGACGCGGGCCGCGGTGACGGTGACCGGGTCGCACGGCCGGGTACGACTGCTGGTGCTCTCCGGCGAACAGGCCCTGCTGGCCCAGCGGGTGAGCATCGGCGGCACCGACCGGCTGGTGCTGTGCGAGGAGCCGGTACTGGCCGACGGGCCGGAACTGCGCCTGCACACCAGCCGCTCCGAGGTCACCGTGCGGGTGCTGACGGCCGGCGGGTTCACCCGGCGGACGCTCACCCCCGGCGAGGGCGCTCCGCCCGCGCGCCCGCTCCCGGTGGAAACCGTACGGTCCAAGGCCCTCGCCCCGCCCGCCCGCACCGGCGGGCCCCACGGCCGGGCCTCCGCGCCGCGCGACGAGGACTTCGAGGAGGCGTCCGTGCACCGGATCGAGATCCCGGCCGACGCCCTCGACGGCGAGGGCGAGGTACTGCTGCGGCTGGCGTACACCGGTGACGCGGCGCGCGCCTACGTCGGCGGCCGGCTGGTGGCGGACCACTTCTGGTACGGACCCGCCTGGGAGCTGGGACTGCGCCGGTTCGCCGACGCGGTCACCGAGCACGGGATCGAGATCCGCGTCCTGCCGCTCGCCCCCGACAGCGCGGTGTACGTCGATCCCTCCGCGCGCGCCGGTCTGGCCGCCGCCCGCACCCGCGCCACCGTGGAGAGCGCCGAACTCGTCCCCGTCCACCGCCTCACGCTGCCGGCCGACCTCACGGCGCACGGCACGGCTGCCGACTGAGCCCCGCACCACCGCACCCGCGCCACGAAAGGACCCCTGCCATGCCCCTCCCCCGGCCGCCGCATCTCCCCGAGACGCTGACGATCAGTCTGTGGGACTTCAGCTGGTACACCCGCACCGGTCCCGGCGAGCCCTTCGCCGATCTGGACCGCGCCTTCGCCGAGGCCGTCGAGCGCGGCTACAACACCGTCCGGATCTGCGCCATGCCGTATCTGCTGTTCGGCTCGGGGCTCGACACCAGCCGGCTGCGCCTGGGCCCCCTGGGCGGGGAGTACGGCCAGCGGGTGCGCTGGTACGACGTACGCGCCGAGACCGAGATCGACGGCCGCGCGCAGCTGCTGGAACTGTTCCGGGCGGCCCGACGGCACGACTGCTTCGTCATCCTCTCCTCCTGGGAGTACCAGCAGTCGGCCTCCTTCGCGGCCGACCGCGCCTGGTACGACGCCCTGATGGCCGTCGACCCCGAGGAGCGCCCCGCCGCACTGGCCGACGCGCTGGCCGACCTGCTGTCCTTCCTCGCCGCGCACGACGGCCTGGACGACCGCGTCGCGTTCACCGAACTCCACAACGAGGTGCAGGCCGGCTTCCTCACCGAGGGCCTGGAAGGGGACCATGTCGTCGCGCTGCGCCCGCGCCTGGAACGCGGGCTGGAGCGCTTCCGCACCCGGCACCCGGACCGGATGGTGACCGTCAACTACGCGCAGGTCCCGGTCGGATCGCTGCGCGGGGTGCCCCGGGACATCGATGTCGCCGTCTTCCACCCCTATGTGTACGGCGTGCTGGACGAACTGCTGGACACCTTCGCCCTGCGCGACGCCTCCCGGGACTTCCCGCAGGAGCGGGCGCGGCGCGAACTGCTGCGTCCCGGCGCGCCCGACCTGGCCGACTGGGCACCGCCTGCGCAGGAGCGCTGGCGGCTGGAGGCCACCGTGGTGGGCCTGCGTGAGGTGTACGTCCACGACTGGTGCGACCCGGTGCGCTTCGACGCCTGGCTGTACGACCGGTACGCCGTCCACCGCCTCGCGATGGAACAGCGGCTGACGACCTGGATCGCCGCCGCCGCGGACTGGGCCGCCGACACCGGGGTGCCCTTCGTCTTCGGCGAGGGCTGGGTCGGCTACACCCCGCGGCTGGGCACCTTCGAGGAGGGCCCGGTGGGGGCGGCGCTGTGCCGGCTGGCGGTGGCCGAGTCGGCCGCGGCCGGCGCCTGGGGCGCGGTGGTGTGCTCCAACGCGGCCCCGCAGCACACGATGTGGGAGGACGTCACGCTCCAGCGGGAGTGCAACGCACTGCTGCGCGGCTGAACCGGCGCGGCGGCGCCGTCCGCCGGATCAGCGGATGGCGCTGCCGGGCGGGGCCTGCAGGAGGGCGAGTTCGTCGCGGTGCGGCAGCCCTTCCCAGTCGCCGTGCGCGGCGACGGTGAACGCGGCGACGGTGCCCGCCCGGCCCAGCCGCTCCGCTGTTTCCAGACCGTCCAGCAGGCCCGACAGATATCCGGCGCAGAAGGCGTCGCCCGCGCCGACGGTGTCGACGGCGGTGACCCGGTGGGCGGGCTGGTGGAGATGGCGGCCGTCCGCGCCGTACAGGTCGGCGCCCTCGCCGCCGCGTTTGACGATCACCTCGCGGGCCCCGGCGGCCAGCAGTTCGTTCACGTCTCCGCAGATCAGGGGCAGTTCGTCGTCGGAGGCGATGAGGATGTCGACCCGGTCCCGCAGCCGCCGCAGCGTGTCGGTGGCCTGCTCCGTACTCCACAGCCGGGTGCGGTGGTTGATGTCGAGGACCACGGTCCAGCCGTGCTCGCGGGCGTGGTCGGCGGCGGCGGTCACGGTGGCGAGGGGCCCGGGGCCCAGCGCGCAGGTGATGCCGGTGAGGTGCAGCACGCGGGCGCCCGCCGCCAGCGCCGCAGCCAGGTGTGCGGGCCGCTGCCCGGAGGCGGCCGATCCGGCCCGCCAGTAGTGCACCCGGTTGACGCCGCCCACCAGGCGTTCGCGCAGCAGCGCGCCGGTGGGCGCCTGCGGGTCGGTGGTGACGTGGCGTACGTCGACGCCCTCGCCGCGCAGGGTCCGCAGGATGAGCCGGGCCGGCTCGTCCGCGCCCAGCCGTCCGGCCCACGCGACCCGGTGGCCCAGGCGGGCCAGGCCGATGGCGACGTTGGACTCGGCGCCGGCCACGGCGGTGCGGGCCGGGGCTCCGCCGGTGAGCGGGGCGTCGGTCTGCCAGGACAGCATGGTCTCGCCGAAGGTGAGGACATCGGCGGGTGCGGTCGCGGGGTCCGGGAAGGGTGTCATACGGGGGGCTCCGGTGGGTCGGCGGGCGGGAGCGTGGGCCGGGGCGGGGTCACCATTCGGCGAAGGAGCCGTCCTGGTGCCGCCAGATCGGCCCGCGCCAGTCGGGGGCGCTGTTGTCGGCCGCGCGTACCGCCCGTTCGTCGACCTCGATGCCGAGTCCGGGCGCGGTGGGGCGCAGGAAGCTGCCGTCGTGGAAACGGAACACCTCGGGGTCGGCGAGGTAGTCCAGGACCTCGGCGCCCTGGTTGTAGTGGATGCCGATGCTCTGTTCCTGGATGAGGAAGTTGGGGGTGCTGAAGGCGATCTGGAGGCTGGCGGCGAGGGAGACCGGGCCCAGGGGGCAGTGCGGCGCGAGCGGGACGTCGAAGGTCTCGGCGAGCGCGCCGATGCGGCGGACCTCGGAGATGCCTCCGGCGTGCGAGAGGTCCGGCTGGAGGACGGCCACCCCGGCGCGCAGGGCGGGCAGGACATCGGTGCGCGAGTACAGCCGTTCCCCGGTGGCGATCGGCACCGGGGAGCCGGCCACCAGGTCTCCCAGCAGATGGGTGTACTCGGGCAGGACCGGCTCCTCGGCGAAGAGCGGGTTGAAGGGGGCCAGGTGCGGCAGGACCTTGCGGGCGTTGCCGGCGGTGAAGCGGCCGTGGAAGTCGACGGCGAAGTCCCGGTCGGGGCCGAGCACCTCGCGCGCGGCGGCGGCGCGCCCGATCACGTCGTCGATGTCCCGGGTGGTGGCCAGCCGGTTCATCCGGCCGCAGGCGTTCATCTTGACGGCGGAGAAGCCGGCCTCGACCAGGGCGGAGACCGCGTCGGAGATCTCGGCGGGCTCGTCGCCGCCCACCCAGCTGTAGGTGCGGACCCGGTCGCGCACCGGGCCGCCGAGCAGCACGTGGACGGGCGCGCCGAACGACTTGCCCGCGATGTCCCACAGCGCCTGGTCGAGCCCGGCGACGGCGCTGGAGAGCACGGGGCCACCCCGGTAGAAGGAGCCCTTGGTCATCACCTGCCAGTGGTCCTCGATGCGCAGCGGGTCCTTGCCGAGCAGGAGTTCGGCCAGCTCGTGGACGGCGGTGCGGACGGTGGCGGCGCGGCCCTCGACGACGGGTTCGCCCCAGCCGACGATGCCGTCGTCGGTCTCGACCCGGCACAGCAGCCAGCGGGGCGGAACGGCGAAGGTTTCGATGCGGGTGATCTTCACGGGCGCTCCTGCGCGGGAGGGTGACGGGGTGACGGGCGGGTCTGGGGTGGGGTGCCGGCGGGGGTCGCCGATCGGGACCGCGGGCCGGGGGCCCGGGTCAGGAGGAGGTCTTCAGCACGCTCCATCCCCCGTCGACGACGAGGGACGTCCCGGTGACGAAGGAGGCGTCCGGGCCGGTCAGGAAGGCGATGGCGCCCGCCACCTCCTCGGGCCGGCCCAGCCGGCCCAGCGCGGTCTGTCCGGCGCTGGCCCGCCGGTCCTCTTCGCCGATGTCGTCCCAGGCCCGGGTGAGGATCGGGCCGGGGAGCACGGCGTTCACCCGTACCTCGGTGCCGTACTCGACCGCCAACTGCCGCATGAGGCCGGTCAGCGCGGCCTTGGAGGCGGCGTAGGCGGGCCGGCCCGGCATGCCGACCAGCGCGTGCACGGAGGAGACGAACACGGCGCTGCCGCCGGTGGCACGCAGGTCGGACAGGCAGGCCCGGAAGCCGAGGAAGGATCCGGTGAGGTTGACGGACAGTTGCTGCTCCCAGCCGGCCCGGTCCAGGGCGTCGGCGGCGGCGATGCGCACGGTGTAGGCGTTGCTGACGAGGGCGGAGACGGGGCCGAAGTGCTCGTGCGCGGTGTGCAGGACGCCGTCCCAGTGCGCTTCGTCGGAGACGTCGCCGTGCCGGTAGACGGCGTGGCCGCCGGCGGCCCGGATGGCGGCGGCGGTGTCCTCTCCCGCGGCGTCCGCCACGTCGACCAGGACGACTCCGGCGCCGTCGGCGGCCAGCCGGTGGGCGGTGGCGGCGCCGATGCCGGAGGCGGCTCCGGTGACGACGGCGCAGTGGCCGGTGAAGGGGTTCACGCGCGGCTCCCGGGCGGCTGTGCGGCGGCAAGAGGGGGTGGCGCCGGCCGTTCGGCACGGCCAGCAGGCGCCATTAAATATGAATTAATGGTGCCTGCCAAGGGTTCGCGCGGGATCCCGGCCGCGCGCCGCGCGGTCTGTACAGGCCGCCCGCCGCGTCGTACTGTCCGCCGAGCGCGTCCCCCCTGCTCCCGCCCCTCCGAGGAACGGACCCCCCATGCCGCTGCGTACCGGGCGAGGTTCCCAGGTGGCCACCGCCGGCCTCCTGCTCCTGACCGCCCTGCTGTTCTCCGCTCCGCCGGCCGCTGCCGCGGACACCTGGACCGAGGTGGGCTCCGACCGGGCCGATCCGCTGACCGAGAGTCAGGGGCTGACCTCGGTGGAGATCCCGGCCAACAGCCCCTTCCGCTACACCGGCATCGGCACCATCCCCGCCGATCTGCGGCTGCGCGGCTGGAACCATGTCGGGGACCCCGACGCCTCCTACGACGGTCACTACATCGAGCCCTACCAGCGGGATTCGGGCACCACCAAGATGTACCGGGTGCAGGCGCCGGACGGGCGGTGGTCGGAGTACGTGCACACCCTGGGCCCCGGGGAGGCGCTGAACAACTCCTGGGTCGCCATCTCACCCGACGGGCAGTGGATGCTGTCCGGCGAGTACGGCACGATGAGCCGGCTGCTGGTCTTCCCCACCCCGGGCGTCAACCCGGACACCTCGCCGTCGGCCGATCTCCCCCAGGTCTCCACCGTGCACCTGGACCGCCCGGTGCGCGACGTCCAGGGCTGCGACTTCTCCGGGCCGACGACGCTGCTGTGCTCTTCCGACGACCCACAGGGCGCCCTGTTCGGCATCACCAAGCCGCTGCTGCAGGTCGATCTCTCCGACCGGCCGAACGGCGGGGCGGATGTGACGGGGCGGGTGACGGCGCTGCGTCAGCTCCCGCTGCGCAGCGGCTGCTCGGGCGCCTTCGAGGTGCAGGGCATCGACTACGACCGGCGCTCGGGCACGCTGCGGGTGATCGTCATGTCCCCGGGCTTCTGCGTGCTGACGGACAGTGTGACGTACCGCTTCACCCGGGGCTGACCCGGCGGGACCGCCGCGCCACGGGCGCGGCGGTCCGCGGTGCGCGGCCGGCCCGGCGTCAGGGCTTCCTGGCCACCAGACCCCACTGGTACAGCTGGTCCTGCGGCGGTTCCACCTCCGGGTGGTCGGGGCGCCAGCGCGCGATCGGGCCCAGGCCGGGCGGCAGCAGCTCCAGACCGGCGGCTGTGGCGGCCAGTTGCTCCTTCGAGCGCGGGTAGTAGGGTGCCGCGCCGGCGGCGGCGTAGTCCTCGCAGACCGCGATGACCACGGGGTCGTCGATGCTGTCGCAGGTCACCAGGTAGCTGCCGGAGGGCAGCCGCCGCATGTACTCCTGGACGAGTTCGGCGGCCGGGTCGGGCTCGATGTGGCCGAGCATCGACAGCAGCATGAGGGCGACGGGCTGTTCCAGGTCGAGGTCGGCCCCGGCGCGCTCCAGCATGACGTCCACGTCCATGACGTCGGCGTCGAGATAGGTGGTCGCGCCCTCCGGGGTGGAGGTGAGCAGCGCCTGGGACTGCAGCAGGACGGTGGGGTCGGTGTCGGCGTAGACGATCCGGGAATCCGGGGCGTAGCGCTGGGCGACCTGGTGGGTGTTCTCGGCGGTGGGCAGACCGCTGCCGACGTCGAGGAACTGGCGGACGCCGACATCGCGGGCGAGGTGGCGGACGGCGCGGCCGAGGAACTCGCGGGACGCCACCGCGATGCCGGCGATGGCCGGGTACTCCTCCCGCAGGGCGTCCCCCAGCTCCTTGTCGACGGGGTACCAGTCGTCACCGCCGAGCCAGTAGTTCCAGAACCGCGCGGAGTGCGGCACGGTGGTGTCGATCTTGAGCGGGGCGGAGCGGTCGTGGGCGTCGTGGGCGTCGTCGGCTGTGCTCATGGCGGCCTCCCTGGAAGCTGAACCGTTTCCCCATGGTGGGCTCCCTGTCGCCATCTGTCACCCGCCCACGCCCGTCACTCCCGTACCGGGCCGTCCCCGGACCGGGGACGGGGCACCTGCGGCGGGGCCGCCGGCGACGAGGAGCGCAGGGCCAGCAGACCCGCCGCCAGGACCGCGTCCACCGCCGGCACGCCAAGTTCGCGCTCCAGCCGGGGCGCGATGCCGAGGGTGGTCAGTCCGGTGCAGGCCAGCAGCAGGGTGTCCGCCCCGTCCGCGACGAGTTCCGCGGCGGCCGCGAGCACCGCCGCGGCGCCCTCATGGGTGGTGAGGCCGACGGTGTCGTGCACCCCCTCGGGGCGGCGGTGGCCCGCGTGGTGCGGGCCGAGCACCTTGCCGATGGCCGGTGGTACCTCGTCCCGGATGCCGATCACCCCGACGCGGGTGCCCAGGCCGAGCGCCACCCCGGCCGCGGCCGTGCCGGCGCCGATGACCGGCACGGCGAGGGCCGCCCGGGTGGCGGCGAGGGCGGGGTCGGCCGCGCAGCTGATGAGGACGGTGTCCGCGCCGTCGCGTTCCAGCGCGCGGGCCAGGTCGACGATCTTCGGTGCGGCGCGGCGCTCGCTCTCCTCGTCATGGATGCCGCGCGGCTGGCCCGGGATGCAGCGCGAGTCGGTGCGCAGGCCGAAGCGCTCCCGCAGGAGCCGACCGTGGCCGTCCACCTGTACGGGGTCCTCGCTGGTCAGGACGCGGATGATGCCGACGGTCATGCGGGGTCTCCGGTGCGGTGGTGGGCGGTGGCGACCTCGGCGGCCAGCCGGACGGCGAGGGAGCGGGCGAGCAGCACCGGACGTCCGGTGGCCGCGGCGGCGGCGCGGCGCATGCGTTCGGTGTAGCCGATGCAGTCCAGCACGATCCACGCGCTGCCCCGGTCGGCCAGTTCGGCCGCGGCGCGCGCGACCTGGTCGAGCGGGGCGTCGCCGGGGGCGTACGGGTCGGCCGCGCTCACCCGTACCGGGCCGTCCAGGACGGTGCTCCAGCGCCGCCCCACGTCGTCCGCCTGATCCGGGTGCGGGCAGCAGACGCCCACCGGGTCGCCGCCGGAGAGGGCGGCGACGGCGCGCTGCACCAGCGGTTCGGCGAACAGCAGCGGACGGGTGGCCGGCAGCTGGGGGAAGTTCCCGGTGCACAGCACCAGGGTCGCCCCGGCACCGTCCGCCTCGGCGCGGGCCACCGCGCGGGCCATCCGGGGCAGCAGCGCGTGGTGGCCGAGTTCCACGGAGCGGCCGTCGCGCAGCCGCGAGACGAGGGGAGTCTCGCCGGGCGCGGGGGCGAGCGCGGCGCGGGTGGCCCGTTCGTCCGGTCCTTCGAAGCGGTCCTCGTCGAGTGCGCCGTGTTCGGTGAACGCCGCGCCGCCCAGCAGCGGGGCCGCGTCCTCGTGCAGATCGGTACGGGGTGCCTGGCCGATGGTGACCAGGCCCAGGATCGCGCTCATGCGGGGCCTCACAGGGTCTTGGTGAGCTGGCCGATGTCGTTGACGGAGCTGCCGGCGATGAGTCCGGCGCCGACCAGGGACAGGTCGTTCTCGGCTTCCTCGTCGGAGGCCCGGCGGGCGGCCGGGTCGGTGATGCCGCGCCGACGCCACACGGTGTAGCCGGTGCGGACGGCCAGGGCGCCCAGGACCATCCAGCCGGCGGCGGGGGTGGCCACCAGCAGACCGGTGGCGAGCAGCACGCCCATCTGCCGGGAGGAGCCGCCGATGGCCTGGATCAGGGCGCCGGGGATGGCCCACAGCAGGAGCGTGCCCATCACGCCGGGGTCCAGGCCGGCCAGGATGGTGGCCACGTAGACCTCGGAGACGGGCGGGATGCGCCCCTCCTCGAAGAAGCCCTTCCAGGCGATGGCGACGATGATCAGCGCCACCGCGAAGCCGACGAGCTGGGCGAGGTACTGCTGGCGGCGGCCGTCCATCTCGTACGGCAGCCAGGGGGTGGCGTCCTTGCGCAGCAGCCAGCCGGCCTTGAAGTCGTAGCCGATGTCGGCGAAGGCCGGTCCGGTGGAGGCGGTGTAGCCGACGAGCAGCGCGAGCGGAACGGTCTCGATCTTCAGCACCAGGCCGACGATCAGCACGATGAGGGTGACCGCGAAGGCCGGGAACCAGCCCGAGTGCATGGCGGCCAGCCCCACGATGAGCTGGTGGACCAGGGCGGCGGTGGCGGCCAGCAGCACCCAGCCGATGAGGCCGGGCAGTGACATGCCGCCGGCTATCCCGCCGGTGAGGGCCACCACGACGGCGCCGCCGAGGAAGAGCACCATGCCCTGGATCAGGCCGCGCCGCAGCTGGGCGGCGTCCTTGGTGCGGGTGTCCGGGCCGGCGGGTGCCGGGTCCTGCGCGGCGTCCCGCGGGGTGTCACCCGGGTGGGCGGGGACTTCGGCGGGCTTGGCCGCGGCGCGGCGGCTCTTGCGGTTGCGCATCAGCAGGACGGCCTGGATCAGGGCGACGATGCCCGCGCCGACCATCAGTCCGTGCGGGATGAACTCCTGCGAGAGGTTGACGTCGAAGATCCCGGGTGCGTACTGGGCGATGAGCAGTCCGATGCCGAACATGGCCAGCGCCCAGATGTTGCCGAGGAAGCCGACGCCGGCGGCGGCGGTGGGGAGCTTGGCGAGGGCACCCAGGAGTCCGGCGACGGCACTGACGCCGAGCACGGCGGCCTTGCGTCCGCCGGTGTCGCCCGCCTTGATCGTCTCGGCGGAGGCGATGCCGGCCGGCCAGGCGTTGGAGGCGGCCAGCAGCTTGGAGTCGAAGACCCGGTACAGGACCCAGCTGTCCACGGCCAGGCCGATGGCGGCACCGCCGAGCATCGGCCACACCAGGTCGGTGCGGCCCAGCGCGAAGGGCACCGCGATGGGGGTGAGCAGCGAGTTCGCGGCGGCGAAGGTCGCCCCGGAGATGGCGGACTGGACGAGGTTCTGCCGGTGCGGGGAGCGCATCCGGACCAGGATGCCCAGCGGGATGCGGCCGACCAGCATGGCGACCAGGGCGCCGATCACCGAGGTGTTCGGCGAGACGCCGAGCGAGGTGATCAGCACGATGCCGATCAGCGCGCCGAGGACGGACATCGCGATCGTGATGACGAGCGTGATGGGTTCGAAGGCGCGCGGGTGCCGCTGCCCGGGTTCCGCCGTAGCGGGCGGCGGAGTGGAAAGACTCGGTTCCACGGGGGACTCCTGGTGGTGCGTGCGTCGGACCGGGGAGGTCGGGACGTCAGGACGGGAGCGACTGCAGGTGGGTCATGGGGCCGTACAGCTCGACGAGCCGGGCGAACTCGGCCGGGTCGTGGAAGCGGGCGCCGCCGCGGCCGAACTCCTTGGCCGTTTCGATGGCGAACCGGGCGGCCGCGGCGATGTCGCTCTCGTGGCTGGCGCCGGTGGCGCAGCCGGCGACGGGGGTCGCGGCGGTCACGGCCAGGCCCACCACGGGGGCGGTGGTGGCGACGGCGGGCTGGAGGATGGAGTTGATGTGGTGCACGTCGTTGCCGTAGGGCGTGATGTCCTGGGTGGTGACGGGCAGCACCCGGGCGGGCTCGCCGGTGACGCTCTCCAGCACGGACAGCAGGTCCTCGCTCACCCGCAGGATCCAGCCCTGGTGGATGGTGGGTGACAGGGCGATGCCCCGGTGGCTGAGCAGGCGGTTGCCCTTGGTGGTGTCGATGGAGATGATCGCCTCCATCGCGGGCGAGACCTCCTGGTGGTTGCAGGTCAGGGTGTCCACGGGGGAATCCATGAACGGCACCGGGTCGTGCGGCTGGGTCGGGGCCCAGCCGCTGACGTGGGTGGACAGCAGCACGTCGCCGTCGAGGACATCGCCCCTGGCGTGCATGTCCAGCAGCTTGGCGGCGGCGGCCAGGGCGGCCACGGCGCCGTCGGCGTCGGAGACCATGCCGATGCGCTCGGGGCGGGCGCCCACTCCGCCGAGCCGGCCGAGTACGCCGAGGGTCGGGGCGTCGCCGCCGGCGAGGCGGCCGTCGCGGCCGGGGACGGTGACGGCGACGAAGTCGGTGCTGCCCTTGTCCCCGGTGAGGGTGGTCACCTCGACGCTGACGCCGGCGGGGGCGCCGGCGGTGTCGCCCGCCTCGGCCGCCGCGGTGGCGTGCACGGTGCGCAGATGGTCCGCCAGCAGCTCCCCGCCGGTCTGCGGGCGGTCCAGCAGTTCGATGATGTCGAGGACGTGCTTGAGCACGGGGGGTCCTTTCACTGAGGGCGCGCCCGGGGGACGGAAGGGGTCGTCCGGGTCGTGCCGGCCGCGCCGTCGCGGTGCTGTGGGAGATGTCGCCGGCTCCGTCGTCGCCCCGGGGGATGGCGTGGGCGGGCGGGCCGGGCGGACGGGCCGGGATACCGGCGGGGCCGCCGTACCGGTCGGCCGTACGGGCGGCCGGTGCGCGTACAGAATCCGCGCGCTGTTCACCGTAACGCAATAGTTTCTCTATATGCGGGACGGTTTACACTTCTGGCATGACGGCGACCCATCCCCTGGGAGATCCCGTGTCGGAAATCGTCTCTGTTCCGACCGGCCGGGACCAGAAAACCGACAAACCCCCGCTGCAGACCGCCGACCGGGTCCTGAGCCTGCTGCTCTCCTTCGACCGGGACCATCCCGAGTGGGGGGTGAGCGATGTCGCGGCCGAGTTCGGCCTGGACAAGTCCGTGGCCCAGCGGCTGCTCGCCGCCTTGGCCCACCGCGGCTTCGTGGTCTCCGACCCGCGCACCCGCCGCTACCGGCTGGGGCCCGCCGTGTGGCATCTGGCCAAGGTGTGGGAGCGCGACGGGGGCATGGCGAGCCTGGTACGGCCGGTGCTGCGCTCGCTGTCCGACACCGTCGGGTACGGGGTGCTGTTCGCGGTGCCGGACGGCGTGCACATGCGCTGCGTCGCGGCCGTGGACGGCGCCTCGGGGCCGCTGCGGGCCCACGATCTGACCGGGGAGCTGTACCCGGCGCACGCCGGGGCCACCTCGCGGGCGTACTTCGCGATGCTGCCCGCCAGGGACCGGGCGGCGCTGCTGTACGGTCGCCCGATGGCCCGGTTCGGCGAGCGGACGCTCACCGATCCGGTCCTCCTGGAGGAGCGGTTCGCCGAGGCCCGGCAGAGCGGCTACGCGTGCTCGGAGGGCGAGTACGACAACGAGACCGCCGCCGTCGCGGTGCCCGTGCTGGTCGGCCGGCGGCCGGTGGGCACGCTGTCGGTCGCCGGGCCCAGCGGTTTCTTCGGGGAGCGGCCCACCGCCGTGGTAGCCCCGCTGACGAAGGCCGCCGCCGACCTGGGCCGGCTGCTCACCCCGCTGCGTCCGCGCCGGGCCCCCGTCGACCCGCACTGACCGCGCCGGCGGGCACCCGCCCGGCACCCGACCGACCTGATCCCACCCGACCCGCCCCACCACCACGGAAGGAAGCACCCCCGTGCGCCTGCTGCTGCTCTCCAACTCCACCGCCCCCGGGCACGGCCCCCTCGAGCACGCCCGTGAGGAGATCGCCGACGCCCTCGGCGGCGCCCGCCGGATGCTGTTCGTGCCCTACGCGCAGGCCGACCACGACGCGTACACGGCGGCGATCGCCGGGGCGCTGGCCCCGCTGGGGGTGGAGGTGCGGGGCGCGCACACCGCCGACCGGCCCGCCGCGCTGCTGGAGGAGGCCGACGCGGTGTTCATCGGGGGCGGCAACAGCTTCCGGCTGCTGACCGCGCTGCACCGGCACGGCCTGATCCCGGCGATCCGGGCGAAGGTGGCGGCGGGGGCGCTGTACATGGGGTCGAGCGCCGGCACCAACATGGCGTGCCCCACCCTGCGCACCACCAATGACATGCCGATCGTCCAGCCGCCGTCCTTCGACGCGCTGGGCCTGGTGCCGTTCCAGATCAATCCGCACTACCTGGACCCGGTGCCGGGCAGCACCCACATGGGCGAGACCCGGGCGAAGCGGATCGCGGAGTTCCACGAGGAGAACGACGTGCCGGTGCTGGGGCTGCGCGAGGGCACCTGGGTGCGCGCAGATCAGGGGCGGCTGACGCTCGGGGGCGTCGCGGCCGGCGCGGTGCTCTTCGGGCGCGGGCTCGCGCCGGTGGAGTACGGTCCCGGCGCCGATCTGAGCGCGCTGCTGCACACCGAGCCGGCCTTCGACAGCCCGCTGGGCTGAGCCGGGGCCGGAAGCGGGACAACGAGAGGGAGGGCCGGACGCCACGGCGGCGTCCGGCCCTGCTTCCTTCCCGTCACCGGGTCAGTCGTTGCCCAGCTCCATGGCGGCGCGGTCCAGCAGCTCGTCGTCGCCGGACACCTCACCGCGGGAGGCGATGGCCTCGGCCCCGCCCTCCGGCATGGCGCCGATCAGCCCGGTGGCGGCGGCCTGGGCGGCGCCGGTGGCCGGACCCGCCGGACCGATCAGGCCGATCCCGGCGTACTGCTCCAGCTTGGCGCGCGAATCGGCGATGTCGAGGTTGCGCATGGTGAGCTGGCCGATGCGGTCCACGGGACCGAACGCCGAGTCCTCGGTGCGCTCCATGGACAGCTTGTCCGGGTGGTAGCTGAAGGCGGGGCCGGTGGTGTCCAGGATCGAGTAGTCCTCGCCGCGCCGCAGCCGCAGCGTCACCTCACCGGTGACGGCCGCGCCGACCCAGCGCTGGAGGGACTCGCGCACCATGAGTGCCTGCGGGTCCAGCCAGCGGCCCTCGTACATCAGCCGGCCCAGGCGGCGGCCCTCGGCGTGGTACTGGGCGAGGGTGTCCTCGTTGTGGATCGCGTTGACCAGCCGCTCGTACGCGGCGTGCAGCAGGGCCATGCCCGGCGCCTCGTAGATGCCGCGGCTCTTGGCCTCGATGATCCGGTTCTCGATCTGGTCGGACATGCCCAGGCCGTGCCGGCCGCCGATGGCGTTGGCCTCCATCACCAGTTCGACGGAGGAGGCGAACTCCTTGCCGTTGATCGTCACCGGCCGGCCCTGCTCGAAGCCGATCGTCACGTCCTCGGTGGGGATCTCGACCGAGGGGTCCCAGAACCGGACGCCCATGATCGGCTCCACGATCTCCACCCCGGTGTCCAGGTGCTCCAGGGTCTTGGCCTCGTGGGTGGCGCCCCAGATGTTGGCGTCGGTGGAGTACGCCTTCTCGGTGCTGTCGCGGTAGGGCAGGTCGTGTGCGAGCAGCCACTCGGACATCTCCTTGCGACCGCCGAGCTCGGTCACGAAGTCGGCGTCCAGCCAAGGCTTGTAGATCCGCAACTGCGGGTTGGCCAGCAGGCCGTACCGGTAGAAGCGCTCGATGTCGTTGCCCTTGAACGTGGAGCCGTCGCCCCAGATCTGGACGTCGTCCTCCAGCATCGCGCGCACCAGCAGGGTGCCGGTGACGGCACGGCCCAGCGGCGTGGTGTTGAAGTACGCCCGACCGCCCGAGCGGATGTGGAACGCCCCGCAGGCCAGCGCGGCGAGCCCTTCCTCCACAAGTGCGGCGCGGCAGTCGACCAGCCGGGCGATCTCGGCGCCGTAGGTCTTGGCGCGGCCGGGCACCGAGGCGATGTCGGGCTCGTCGTACTGGCCGATGTCGGCGGTGTAGGTGCACGGGACGGCACCCTTGTCGCGCATCCACGCGACCGCGACCGAGGTGTCGAGACCACCGGAGAAGGCGATGCCGACGCGCTCGCCGGCGGGGAGGGAGGTGAGGACCTTGGACATAGGAAGAGTATGCACAAATACGCATGATCATGCAAAGTCGGGGGTCGAACCGGGAGATCATCCGCGTGACGGGCACGCCACACCTTTTCCGGCGGGAGACTCACTCGTTCGAGCGATGCCACCTCTGGGCGCGGCCCCGGTGCCGGTGGCCTGGGCGCTGGGCGTCGTGGTGCAGAGCCACAGGCTGACCCTGGCGGCGGTACGGCAGCGGGTCGCCGACGCCCAGCGCGAGCACACCCTGCTGGCCGAGCGCGCGGCGGCGGCCGAGCGGGTGCGGATCGCCCGTGACATGCACGACGTGGTGGCCCACTCGCTGACCCTGCTGGTGGTGCACGCCGAGACGATGCGCGCATCCTCATTGACGACGCGTGGGGCCCCGTCGCCGAGCTTGCGGGCCAGCACTCGCCGGGATCCTCGCCCACCGGCACGGCTGGCTGACCGCGATCCCGGCCCGTACGGGCTATGTGTGGCTGGCGGGCGGCGTGGCGGGATCGCTGCTGCTGTTCGCGGCCGGCGGCACCGGGGCCTTCCGGTACGGGACGGGCGGGCTGACGGTGCAGGCGGCGCTGTGGGCGGTGTACGAGACGTTCCTGTGCACGGCGCTGTGCCTGGGCCTGCTGACCCTGTTCCGGGAGCGGCTGAACCACGAGGGACCTGTGCTGGGTTCGCTGGCCGGGTCCGCCTTCACCGTGTACATCGTCCACCTGCCGATCGTGGTGGCGTTCCAGTTCGCGCTCTCCCCGCTGGATCCGGCGCCGCTGACCGCGTGGGTGCTGGTGACGGCGGCGGCTATCGCGCTGAGTTTCCCGCTCGCGGGACGGCTGCGGCGGCTGCCCGGTTTCCGGGCGGTGCTGTGAGAGCGGCGCGGGAGAGGGTGCCGGTGACGGCCAGCAGCACGAGACCGGCCAGCGGATAGCCGGCGGCGAGGAACTGCTGCCCCGGGGAGAGATCCAGCTCGGGGCGGGACGCGTCGTGCGGCAGCAGCCAGCTGACGTAGGAACAGAACAGCAGCACGGCGGCCCAGGTGGCCGCCCACCACGGCCGCGACCGCCGCCGGGTGGCCTCGGCACCCAGCAGGACCACCGCGGGAACCGCCCACACCCAGTGGTGCGACCAGGACACGGGACTGACCAGCAGCGCCGTGGTGGCGCAGCCGATCACGGCCCAGGCCCGTTCCCCCGCCAGCAGGGCGGCGACGGCGACGGCCAGCCCGGCGCAGCACACGCCGGCCGCCACCGGCAGCCACCAGGGCGGGAGGTCGCCGGTGTGCAGGAAACGGGCCAGCGTCCCGCGCAACGACTGATTGGCCGCCGCCTCGGCCGCCCCGACCCGGTCCTCGGCCAGGACCAGTTCCGTCCAGTACCGCCGGGAGGCCTCGGGCAGCACGAGCGCGCCGAGCAGGACGGTCCCGGCGAAAGCCGCCCAGGCCCGGGTGGCGATCAGCAGGAACCCGTTCTCCCGCCGCCGGACGAGCATGATGATCCCGGCCACGGTGAGCAGCACCGCGAAGATCGCGGGCGTGAGTTTGATCCCGGCGGCGATCCCGATGGCGAACCCGGCCGGCCGGTGCGGGGCGGGCCGGGTCAGATCCCACAGGACGAGGACGACGAGCAGCAGGTTGATCTGCCCGTACCGGATGGTCGCCCACACCGGCTCGCACCACACGGCGACGGCGGCGACGGCGAGCGGCGCGGCCCACCGCCAGTGCCCCGGTGGCCGGAGACCGGCCAGCCGGAGGGAGAGCCGGGCGAGGACGAGCACGAGGCCGAGGTTCAGCAGGAGCACCGCGGCCCGCATGGCCTCCACGCTCAGCAGCGTCAGCGGCACGAAGAACAGCGCGGCGAACGGCGGGTAGGTGGCCTGGAGGGCGTGCGCGCTGACGGCGAGATCGTAGAGATCGCTGCCGTCGCGCACGGCCCAGCCCTCGGCACGGTAGACGTCGAGATCCCCTATCGGTAGCCCGAGGGCCAACTGGGCGAGCGCGGACCCGGCGAAGGACACGGCGCAGGCGACCGCGACGAGCAGCGGCGCGAACCGGCCCGGACGGGAGACCCTCCGCTGCGAAACGCCGTTCACTACCGAAGCCACGCGCGCCACCCTAGGGCGGCACCCCCGGCCCTGTGGCGCGTCGCCGCAGGTCACCACCGGCGGCCACTCTTTTGCCGGACAGGGGCGGGGGAGAGCGTGGACGCTAGTAGCGGGACTCCAGGGGCTGCGTCACCGTGACACGGGGCAGGTTCTCAGGGTGTGTCAGGCGCGTGCGGCCCCGGCACTCCACCGAGGCCAGACCCTCCACGGTGACCAGCACGCGGGCATCGACCCTGAGCTCGAATTCCGTGTACAGGATCAGGTCACGCAGACCCGGCAGGATTAGGCCGAGGTCCCGCAGATCCGCCTCCTCCTCGATCTGGAACACGTGCGCGTAGGTGACCTGCGGAACGCTGACCCCGTGGCGGCTCATGGCGCGCAGCACACGTGCGGGGAGCACCAGGTTCGTCAGTGCGGGCAGTGCGGCGATGGCCGCCAGGCTTTCCGGGGAGGGGACCAGGTCCGCGGTGTCTTCCGTGTAGACGATCCGCAGGGTTTCCAGATGCGGCCAGGTGCCGATCCCGGTGAAGTCGGTGACCGTGCCCGGCACCCCCAGGTCGGTGAGCGGCGCCCGGTCCGGCAGGAGATCGAGGCCCTCGCAGGTCGTCCCGTCTCCCACGTACAGGTAACGCAGATCCGGCAGGGCGTTCAGGGCACGGAGGTCACGGAGCGCGGGCGTCTTGCGCAGCAGCAGACTGCGCAGGGGAAGGGTGGACAGGGGGGCCACATCCGCGATCGCGGGTGCGTCGATGAGCGAGAGCCGTTCCAGGGATCGGAAGCGGCCGAGGAAGTCCAGGCGGGTGAGCTGACGGCCATGGATGGACAGTTCCTTCAGGACCCTCGTACCCAACGCCGCGAGGATCTCCTCCGCACTGAAATCCCCGAACAGCGACACGTAGGGATGGTCGGGCAGGCTGTCCAGCGCGGACAGCTCCTCATGGTTACCCACCTGAAAGTGTGGCTGGTCATCCAGACGGAGCCGGGAGACGACTTCCTTCGCGAAGCGTGCGGGATCGATGTCGGTCGCGCAGCGCAGCAGCGTTTCTCTCACCCTGAGCGACGGATGCGCCGCGAACTCGGCGAGTCTGGGCAGCGCCGCCTCAGCTCCCTGCGCACTGATCACACCGATCGCGTTCACCACCGCCAGGGACTCGTCATCGGTCAATCCGTCAGGCCCCGGGAGGAGTTCGAGCACCACCTCCCCCACATCGGAGAGCACCGCCGCCTCATGGATCGTTCTGGGCGGGATCAGCGCGGCGGCCCGTTGCTCCACCTCCCGCCGCACCTCCGGGTCCAGCTGGGTGGCGTGTTCCAGGCAGGCCATGGCCAGCAGGTGCAGCCGGACCCGGTGCTTCTTGACGGTGTCGCCGCGTTTGATCAGCTGCTTCAGCAGGCGTTTGCGTTCCTCGGGGCGGCCGTGGGCCACCGCCATGCGGATGACGTCCTCCCACTGATCCAGGTGGGCGTTCCGTACCAGCAGCGGGAAGTCGCGGTTCTCGACGGCGGCGCGGGCGGCGAGGTAGTCCTGGAAGGTGCGGTGGATGAAGTCCACGACGCCCTCGGCGGGTTCGCGCAGCATGCCGGAGCGGTCGAGCAGGTGCCGGTAGACATCCTCGGCGCTGAGCCCCGCCGTGTCCCGGTGCATGGTGGGCAGCACCTGGTCGATCAGGTCGATGGCGTCGGCGCGTTCCATCTGGTGCTGGCCGTTGCGGATCAGCCAGTAGGCCAGCCGTTCCAGGAGCAGCGTCTGTGAGCGGGCGTCCAGGTGCGGGCCGTGGTCGATGCTGCGCTGCCGGTCCCGGCGTTCCAGCAGCATCCGCAGCGCCGCCTCGTACAACTCCTCCCGTCCGCGGGGCAGATATCCGTGGCTCGCGCGGTGCAGCGCGCAGAGCATGCCGCACATGAGTGGGTTGGTGGCCAGCCGACCGAGGTCCTGGCGGCTGCGGACGGCGGCCAGCAGGGCTTCGGCCCGTTCCTGGCCGGCGCCGGCCGCGTGGTGCCAGCGCTGGATGAAGGCGGCCACGTCCTCGCGGTTCATGGCGGACAGCGACAGTTCCCGGAAGCCGTCGGCCGCCAGCCAGTCCTCGCTCACGGCCGAGGGGCGGCCCGTCACCAGGCAGACGTTTCCGGGGAATTCCCGGAGCAGTTCCCGCAGCCAGCGGCGGGTGGCGTCACGGCGCGGTTCGGGGACCTCGTCGATGCCGTCGATGAGCAGCAGAGCGCGCCCGGCGGACAGGACGCGTTCCGCCCAGCCGGTGGGCGGGGTGTGCGGGCAGCCGACGACGTTCAGGTACGTGCTGGGGGTGGGGAGTTCGTTTCCGGAGCGGGTCAGGGTGCGCAGGGGGAGCACGAACGGGACGCGTCCGTAGAGGTGGGTCAGGTGGTCGCTCAGCCGGTGTTCGGCGGTGGTGACGGCGAGCCACTGCACCAGCGTGGTCTTCCCGGCTCCGGCGACGCCGCGCAGCAGGACCTTGTCCAGTCCGGCGAGGGCCCGTTCGGCGCGGCGGGGCGGGACGGACCGGCGCAGGGCGTCGCCCTCGGGTCCTTCGATCGCCGCGTGGGATTCGGCCTCGATGGTCTCCAGGCTCAGATAGGCGTCGTCCAGGGGCCATTCGTCGTCGACGTCGATGCCGAAGATGGTGAGCCGGCTGTGCTTGCGTGCCAGGTGGGACCGGTAACGCTCCTCGAACTCGGCGTCCGCGGTGTGCCGGGCAGGGAGGCGTTCGAGCAGCAGGTCCACCGCCCGTACCAGCCCTTCGGTCCTGCGGCTCTGCTCGACCAGGGTGCGGGCGACGAAGGTGGAGCGCCGGGTGAAGTGGTCGAGGATGTGCAGGCAGGCCAGGTGCAGCAGCCGGTCGTGGAAGAGCTCCCCGTCCCGCGACAGTTCGCCCGAGCGGTGGGGGAGCAGTGTCCGGGCCAGCCCTTCGGGGCCGAGGCCGACGGCCTGGACATCGTCCATGTCCAGGGCGCCGAGTGCGGTGAGGGTGTCGGTCAGGGCCGCCGCGACGGCCTCGTGTGCGTCCGGGGCGGGTGTGTCGTGCGGACCGGCCGCGCGGACCGCCCGGTCGACCAGCTCCCGGACGAGCTTTTCCAGCTCACGCCGGCCCAGGTCCCGTTTCTCGCCGCCGAACGCGACCAGTGAGGAGAGCCGTACCGGCGCCTCCACCAGTTTGGCGCCCGGCGGTTCGGCGCGGAACAGTTTCTTGATCAGCGGTGCGAGAGCCGCCGATCCCAGCCGTAGTCCCACCGTCGTCGCGGCGTCCATGGAGCCCTCCCCCGACCCACCCGGTCATGCCTCTACTCGTGGCACGCGTACCCCGGTTGACCATCACGGCGAGCAAGCCGCACACCGGGGAAGGTCCATTATCGGATGAGGGAGGCGGGACGCCAGCCCGGTGGGGTTGTGCGTGGACGGCGAAGGTTCTCCACCGGAACGCCCCGCAGCCTGACCGTTTTTGACCGCCACTGGCATATTACTGCGAATTTCGCCGCCCCTCCGGCGCGATGATGGTGATTACGTCTGGTAGTGCTGGCGTCTCGTACGGTTGAACAGGTAGCGTCCAGGCACGCGAAGGGGCCCGGTAGGCGACCAACCAGCCCGGGCTCCCCTTCGACTTGTGACCCACGCATCAAGGAGGACGATGTCTCCCGACCGTGTACCGCCGACCCTCGTGTTCCCGTTAACGGGCTCGTTGGACCGGCGTGGTGACCGTAGCATTCCGCAGGTCCCCACCCCCGAAACCACCCGTCGTCGTGAAACCACCGTCATGGTGCCCACCGCCGCGGCGATCGCCGTCATCGCCCTGCCCCTGGTCCTGATCTGGGACGGGCCGGGCCTGCTGGACGCGGTCGCCGCGTTCATCGCGCTGGCCGCCGCGCGCGGCTCCCATCTGCGCTGGCACCGCCTGCACATCGGCTGATCCGGCGCAGCACGGCACAGCCGGGCGGGCCGGCGCGGCGCGCTCCACCGCCACCGCGGCCGTCCGCCGCGCGACCCGCCCGGTCCCGGTGCCGGACCGGCGTCCCCGCCGCCTGGCGCCACCACGAAGACGGAACGGCGGGCCGTACCCCGGCCCGCCCTGCCCCACCGAGGCATCATGACCCCTTGCAAGAACCCGAAGTGCCGCATGGATGTGACCCCGAACCACTCCGGCCGTCCCAAGGAGTACTGCGGCAAGCGCTGCCGGGACGCGGCGTACCGCATGCGCAGCGCCGTCGACACATCCGGCGCCGCGGCGGAGGACGGTTACGCCGCCGCCGTCGCGGCCGACTTCACCGGACACGCCCGTCTCACGGAGACCGCGGCGCTCATCCCGGGCCCGGACGCGGCAAGGGAGTTGCTCAGACTGCTGCGTTCCTCCGGGTTGCCCCGGGAGGATCTGGTGGCCGCCGCCGTCCGCCGGGCCCGAATCGACGGACTGACCACGGCGGAGATCGCCGACGCCCTGGGCATGAGCGCCAAGACGTTGCGCAAGCGCTGGTCACGGGAGGCCGTCGAACGGCGCATCCGTCAGCGGGACGAGAGGCCGCCCTTCACCACCACGCTCAGCCAGGCGCTGCGCGGACCGGACGTCCCGGCGACGACACCGCACGCCGACGTTCGCGGATAGCCGGGAGCACCACCATGACCGCACCCACTCCCCCGCCCTCCCCAGGACCGCAGATGGAACTCGCCTCCGACGCCATCAACCGTGCCATCAGAACCTTTGTCTCCAGCCGTGGCGAGCAGTGGTCGGCGGAGGACCGGCTCCATCTCGCCCGCCTGTACGACGCCTGGGCCGCCCACTCCCTCGTGCCCGCCCCGTCTCCCGCTCCCGATCCGGCGCCGGACCGGACCCGGCGGCCCTCGCAGCCCTAACAGCCGGACCGGCTCGCCCCGACGCTCAGGCGCTCGTGGGCGGAGATGTCCAGCAGCACCAGCGCGTCGTACTCGGGCGTGCCCGGCTCGGCGAAGTACGTGTTGACGCGGTGCCCGGCGGTTCCGTCCAGCAGCATCGACTGGTAGCCGAGGGTCAGTTCACCGACCTCGGGGTGGTGGAAGGTCTTCCTGCCGTGGCTGTGCGGCCGGACCTCGTAGCGGTCCCACAGCTTGGCGAACTCCGGGCTCTTCAGCAGCAGCTCCCCGACCAGGCCGGCCAGGTCGGGGGCGTCGGGGTCGGTGCCCGCCAGGGTCCGCAGCCGGGAGACGCAGCCACGCACCTGGTTGTCCCAGTCGGTGAACAGCTGACGCGAGGAGGGGTGCAGAAAGATGTACCGGGCGAGATTGCGCTGCTTGACCGGCCACTCCTCCATGCCCGGGTACAGCCGGGCACCGCCCGGGTTGAAGGCGAGGATGTCCATGCTGCGGCTGAGCACCTGCGCCGGATAGGGCCGCATCCCCTCCAGCAGCAGCTTGACGCCCGCGCTGACCGTCCGGCTCGGCACGGCCGCGGCCTCCGGCGCCTGGCGGGCCGAGCGCGTCGCGAGGTCGCGCAGATGCTCGTGCTCGGCCTCGTCGAGCCGCAGCGCACGGGCCAGCGCATCGATCACGGCGGGGCTGGGCCGGGTCTCACGCCCGCGCTCGATGCGCGTGTAGTAGTCGATGCTCACCCCGGCCAGGGTCGCCAGCTCCTCGCGGCGCAGCCCGGGGGTACGGCGCAGGCCCGGGCCGACCGTCAGGCCGGCCGAGGCCGGGGTGGTCTGGGTACGGCGGGCCCGCAGAAAGCGGCCCAGCTCCGTACCACCTGATGGCTCACGCGTCATGCCCTCCAGTGTCGCGCGCCGGCGGCCGGAACGGACGGGGGGAGAGGGGCCCTGTCACTCCCCCGAACGCCGCTCCCCGGCACATCGCGGTCTGCCACCCGGTTGCCGCGCCGGGCAGGCTGGAGAACGTCCGAACGAGTGATGCCTCGCGCCGCACCGCCCCGTCACAGCGGCGGGCCCTGTCCGGGGGTCGTTGGCTACCGGCAGGAATCACGCGGGCCCCTCGTGGGACCGCGCGGCACGAGGAGGTCATCCGATGAGCACATGGACCGATGACGAACTGACCAGGGTCGGCGACGCGGACGAACTGCGGATCGCCTCGCTGCGCCAGGACGGCTCGCTCAGCAGCTGGCGCACCATCTGGGTGGTGCGCGACCACGACGACCTGTACGTGCGGTCCGTCAAGGGGACCGACTCCGACTGGTACCGGTCCACCCGGATCCGCCGGGAGGGCCGGATCCGGGCCGGCGGTGTGGAGAAGGACGTCACCTACAGCGACGCCGACCCGGCACTGAACGACCAGGTGGACGGCGCGTACCGCACGAAGTACGGGCACTACGCGCAGTCCGTCCTCGACTCCGTCCTGACCGACGGAGCGCACTCGACCACCACGCGGCTGCTGCCGCGCACCTGAGACCACCACATCCACCCCATCCACGGAGCAACGTGTTCACTGTCAACGCCTACGCCGCCACCTCGGCGACGGAGCCGCTCACCCCCACCACCATCGAACGCCGCGAGGTCGGCCCGCACGACATCCTGATAGAGATCCGGTACGCCGGGATCTGCCACTCCGACATCCATCACGTCCGCGGCGAATGGGGGGACGCCCACTACCCGGTCGTCCCCGGCCACGAGATCGCGGGCATCGTCACCGAGGTCGGTGCCGAGGTCACCCGCTTCGCGCCCGGCGACAAGGCAGGCATCGGCTGTCTGGTCGGCTCCTGCGGCGCGTGCGCCCCATGCCGGTCCGGCCGGGAGCAGTACTGCACGGTCGGCGGCACCCTCACCTACGGCGCGCTGGAGACGGACGGCCGCCTCACCCACGTGAGGCTACTCGACCCACATCGTGGTCACCGAGGACTTCGCGCTCAAGATGCCCGAGAGCGTCGATCTGGCCGCTGCCACCCCGCTGCTGTGCGCGGGCATCACCACCTACTCGCCGCTGCGCCGGTTCGGCGCCGGGCCGGGGACGAAGATCGCGGTGGTCGGCCTGGGCGGTCTGGGCCACATGGCGGTCAAGCTCGCCCACGCGCTGGGTGCCGAGGTCACCGTGCTGTCGCAGTCGCTGAAGAAGCGGGACGACGGGCTGCGGCTGGGCGCGGACCACTACTACGCCACCTCCGACCCGGAGACCTTCGAGCAGCTGGCCGGGACCTTCGATCTGATCATCAACACGGTCAGTGCCCGTCTGGACCTCGACGCCTATCTGTCGCTGCTCACCGTGGAGGGCGCCCTGGTCAATGTGGGCGCGCCCGCCGAACCGATGTCGCTGAACGTGTTCTCCCTGCTCACCTCGGGCCGTACCTTCGCCGGATCGATGATCGGCGGGCTGCCCGAGACCCAGGAGATGCTCGACTTCTGCGACGTGCAGCGGATCGGCTCCGAGATCGAGCTGATACCGGCGCAGAAGATCAATGACGCCTACGAGCGGATCCTCGCCTCCGACGTCCGCTACCGCTTCGTGATCGATGTGTCGACCATGGCCTGAGCCCGACCCAGCGCGGCGGGCCGGCCGGGCGAGCGCCGCGACCCGGCGGCAGGCCGCAGGGCTCGGTACCTCCCCGGAGGTGCTGGAGTGGACGCGGCGGGAGTACGAGACGGTGCTGCGGGCCGGACCCGGGAACGGCCACGGGGAGGACGAGATGGCGCTGACGTACAACCGGCACTACGGCGAACTGCCGCTGGCCATGATCGCCCACCAATGGGCCACGGTACTGCGGCTGCGCGACGAGCGGCGCATCGACGACACGGTGCCGCGGCAGGTCCAGGCCCACCTGGACATCGAGGAGGTCCGGCTGAACGGCCATGAGTCCGCCGGTTGAGCGTCGGTGTCAGCCGGGGGTGGCCGGGAACCGCAGGACCGGTTTGATGACCTCGCCCCGGGCGGCGGCATCGGCCGCCTCGTTGATCCGCTCGGGCGGATAGGTGCGGATCAGCCGGTCGAAGGGGAGGCGGCCGGCGCGGTGCAGGGCGACCAGGGCGGGGATGAAGGTGACCAGGTCGCTGTCGCCCTCGTACACACCGCGCACGGTACGGCCGCTCAGCAGGGCGTTGACGTCGAACGCCACCTCGGTGCCGGCCGGCGGCAGACCGAGCACCGCCACCGTGCCGCCGACGGCCAGCGCGTCGACGGCCTGGCGCAGGACGGAGGGCACCCCGCTGCTCTCCACGGCGTGGCTGACACCGCGGCCGCCGGTCAGCTCGGCCAGGCGCTCGGCCACATCGCCCTGCCCGGCGTCGAGGGTGTCGGTGGCGCCGAGTTCGCGGGCGAGGGCGAGCCGGGCGGGGCGGAGGTCGACGGCGATGACCCGCACCGCCGCGGTGAGGGCCGCCGCCATCACCGCGGACAGGCCGACCGCTCCGGTGCCGAAGACGGCGAGCGTGTCGCCCGGTTGGGGACGCAGCACGTTCAGGACGGCGCCCGCGCCGCTCTGCACGCCACAGCCGACGGGGGCGAGCCGGGCGAGTTCGTCCTCGTCCGCGACCTCGACCGGGACGGCGCAGCGTTCGTCGGCGATGGCCAGGGCGGCGAAGGAGGACTGTCCGAAGAACCGCCCGGAGAGCCGCTCGCCGCCGGCGTCGGCGAGCGGGCTGGTGCCGTCGGCGCGGGAACCGGAGGCGTTGCGGTGCAGAAAGGTGTCGCAGTGTCCGGGACGCCCGTGTGCGCAGGCGCCGCACGCGCCGCAGGAGCTGAAGGACAGCAGCACGGTGTCGCCGGGGGCGACCCGGGTCACCCGGTCCCCGACCGCCTGGACGACGCCGGCGCCCTCGTGGCCGAGCACGGCGGGCAGCGGCAGCGGGACGTGGCCGTCCCGTACCGCGAGATCGGTGTGGCAGATGCCGGCACCGACGATCCGGACCAGCACCTCGTCGGCGCGCAGTGCGTCCAGCCGGATCTCCTCCCACGCGAAGGCGCCGGTACCTGGCCTGACCACGGCGGCGATGGTGGCGGACATGGTGTCTCCCTCGGCTGGGTCCCACCGTCATGCTGGGCCGGAACGGGCCGCGAAATCCAGGGACAGGCCGGGAGTTCCGCCGACCGGGTGCCCCGCGCGCCCCGATGTTGACGTTCGGGCGAGGCGGCGGGACATCCGGCTCCCGTCATCCCAGCGCCGCGGTGAACTCCCTGGCGCGCTCGGTGATCTGCCGCCAGTCGGCAGCGGCGACGGCGGCCGGGGGGACCACGTCGGATCCGGCGCACACGGCGAGGGCCCCGGCGGCCAGGAACGCGGCGGCGTTGGTGGCGTTGACGCCGCCGGAGGCCACCAGAGGGGTGCCGGGGTAGGGGCCGCCGAGGTCCTTGAAGTGGCGCGGGCCCAAGGCGTGGGCGGGGAAGATCTTCACCGCGGCGGCCTCCAGGTCCAGGGCCCGGGCGACCTCGGTGGGGGTGAGCGCTCCCATGACAACGGGGATGCCGGCCGGCGCGGCGGCCTCCGCGACTGCCGGGCGCACGCCGGGAGTGACCAGGTAGCGGGCGCCCGCCTCGATGGCCTGCTCGGCCTGGGCGGCGGTGAGCACCGTTCCGGCGCCCAGCCCCGCGCCGGCCTCGGGGGCGGCCCGCCGCAGGTGGCCGGCCAGGTCCGGGGTGGTGTAGGTGAACTCGACCCAGTGGATGCCGCCTTCGCGCAGCGCCGCGCACAGGGCGGCGGCGTCGGGGATCTCGGCGGCGCGGATGACGGCGATGACGCGGTCGGCGGCGAGGGGGGCGAGCGGGTCAGTGCTGGTCATCAAGGGCTCTCCAGGCGGCGTCGTCGAGGGTGAGCCAGGGGTCGAGTGCGGTGCGCGGCGGCAGGGTGGGCAGGTCGGCGGCGGTGCGCAGGGCGGCGGCCGCGGCGAGGTGGCCCAGGCGCAGCCGGGCGACCGGCTCGCGTTCCTCCAGCAGCCCGGCGAGGTAGCCGGCGGCGAAGGCGTCGCCCGCGCCGACCGGTTCGATCACCCGCAGCCGGCGGGCGGGGACGAAGGTGGTGCCCTCACGGGTGCTGTAGGCGGTGGCGCCGTGTTCGGCGTCCTTGACCACGACGAGAGGGGCGGGGGCCAGCAGGTCCCGGATGTCCTCGGGGCGGGCGGTGCCCCACAGCTCCTGGGCCTCGTCCCGACCGGTGAACACCACGTCGGCGGCGCGGGCGAGGGCGAGCAGGGTGGGTGCCGCCTGCCGGGGGCCCTCGCGCCACAGCGCCGGGCGGTGGTTGATGTCGAAGGAGATCAGCGGTCCTGGCGCGGCGCGCCGTACCACCAGGGCGTCCAGCAGGGCGGCACAGCTGTCGGACAGGGCGGCGGTGATGCCGGTGACGTGCAGGATCCGGGCCGCGCGCAGGGCGGGGTGGGAGGCGAGGCCGGGGCCCATCCGGCTCGCGGCGGAGTGGCGCCGGTAGTAGTGGGTGCGGGTACCGCCGGGCCCGGGGTCCTTGGCGTACAGGCCGGTGGGCCGCTCGGGGTCCACCGTCGCGCCGCTGATGTCGACCCCGCGGGCGGCGAGTTCGGTCAGGACCCGGGTGCCGAACGGGTCCTGACCGACCCGTCCGGCCCAGGCGGCGCGGTGTCCGAGCCCGGCCAGCGCGCAGGCGACGTTGGATTCGGCGCCGCCGACACCCAGGGCCAGGTGCGCCGCGGTGGCCAGCGGCCGGCCGTCGGTGGGGGCGATGACCGCCATGGTCTCGCCCAGGCACACGATGTCGGCACCGGCGCCGGCCGGTGGGCGGGTCATGGGGCGTCCGCCAGCCGCAGCATGACCTTGCCGCTTCCGGTGGCCGGGTCGGCGGCCACCGCCAGGGCGGTCGGCGCCTCCTCGATGCCGAAGCGGTGGCTGATGACCGGACCGACGTCGAGGCCGTCGCGCAGGGCGGCCAGCGCCTCGTCCAGTTCGCCGGCGAAGCGGTAGGAGCCGACCCAGCTGATCTCCCGGGTGACCAGCTCGCCCAGGGCGGCGGGCGCCGGGGTGCCGGGCAGGTTGCCGACCTGGACGAGGGTGCCGCCGCGTGCGGTGGCACGCAGGACCGGCCCGAGCGCCGCGGGTGCCCCGGACGCCTCGAAGACGATCTCGGTGTCCTGCGGCAGGCCGGCACCACGGGACAGGTCGCGGGTGTCGGTGGCCCCCATGGCGCGGGCGACGGCGAGTGAATCGGCGCAGAGGTCGGCCGCGATGACGGCACCGGCGCCGCGGTGCAGCGCGGCGGCGACCACCAGGGAGCCGATGGGGCCCGCGCCGTTGACCAGGACGGTGCGCCCGCGCGGGTCCGGGGCGCGGCGCACGGCGTGCAGGGCGACGGCGAGCGGTTCGGCCAGGGCGCCGTGTTCGGTGTCCACTCCGTCCGGCAGCGGCCGTATCTGGTCGGCGGGGACCGTACGGTACTGGCTGAAGCCGCCGTCGGTGTGCGGGTCGAACGCTGCGGAGCCGAAGTACCGTACCCGCGAGTGGAGGTTGGTGCGCCCGGCGAGCCGCGGCGGCAGCACCGAGTTCGCGGTGGGCCGTGCGGGGTGGACGGTGACCGGCTGTCCTGCCGTGAGTCCGCTGACGCCGGGGCCCAGGGCGGCGATCCGGCCGGCGATCTCGTGGCCCAGGACCATGGGCCGGTTCAGGGTGGCGGTGCCGGAAGCGCCGTGTTTCCAGTAGGCGAGGTCGGAGCCGCAGATGCCGCCCCATTCGAGGGCCAGCAGGACCTCGCCCGGGCCCGGCGGTGCGGGGGCGGGGAGTTCGTCGACGCGGACGTCTCCGGCGCCGTGGACGACGACCGCTTTCATGCCGCGTCCTCCAGTCGGACCAGGTCGCGTCCCCGGGTCTCCGGGGCCAGGACGGCGGAGGTGAGGGTGATGGCGGAGTAGACGATCAGCATGGCGGCGATCGGCCACCAGCTGCCGGTGGCGGCGGTGAGGGAGGCGGCGAGCACCGGGCCGATGGCGGTGGCGAGGACGCCGCCGATCTCCTTGGCGACGGCGAGCTGGGTGAAGCGGGTGCGGGAGCCGAAGAGTTCGGCCATGGTGACGGACTCCAGGGAGAACAGGCCGAGCACGCCGATGTTGAGTGCCAGGACCATGCCGACCATCAGGGCGGTGGTGGAGCCCTGGGCGATCATCAGCATCAACGGGAAGGCGAGGAGCATGGTCGCGGTGGTGAGCGCGATGTACATCGGGCGGCGGCCGAAGCGGTCGCCGAGGATACCGACCAGCGGCACGGTGACGAAGCCGAGCAGGGAGCCGTACAGGATGGCGTCGGTGGGGATGGCGCGGTCCACGGCCAGGGTGGTGGCGATGTAGCCGACCAGGAAGGTCTGGACGAGGCCGGAGTTGCCCGCCTGGCCGAAGCGCAGGCCCAGGGCGAGGAAGAACGCCCTGCCCTTGCGCTGGCGCAGTCCGGCCTCCAGGGTGCCGGCGTGCCGGTCCTCCTCCCCGGTGGCGGCGGCGGTCGCCTCCAGCTCGCCCCGGGTGAGGGCGACGCCGTCGACCACGTCGGGGCGCTCCTCGAAGACGGGGCTCTCCTTGAGGTTGCGGCGCAGCCACAGGGCGAAGATCAGCAGCACGAAGCTGAGCAGGAAGGGCAGTCGCCAGCCCCAGGCGAGGAGTTGTTCCTCGGTGAGCACGGCCAGCAGGATGGCCCACAGTCCGGAGGCGGCCAGGGTCCCGGAGTTGGTGCCGAGGGAGACGAGGGAGGCGACCAGGCCGCGGCGCGGTGGCGGCGCGTACTCGGCGAGCATGACGGTGGCTCCGGCGATCTCCGCCCCGGCGCCGAATCCCTGGATGAGGCGCAGGGCGACCAGCAGGGCCGGGGCCATGATGCCGATGGTGGCGTAGGTGGGCAGGGCGCCGATGAGAGTGGTGGACACACCCATCATCACGATGGTGATGATGAGGACTTTCTTGCGGCCCAGACGGTCGCCCATGCGGCCGAAGTAGACGGCGCCGGCGAGGCGGGCGACGTAGCCGACGCCGTAGGTGGCCATGGCGGCGATGAGGCCGATGGCGGGGCTGACGTCGGGGAAGAAGATCTTGTTGAAGACGATGGCGGCGGCCAGGGAGTAGAGCTGGAAGTCCATGAACTCCATGGCGGTGCCCAGCCATCCGGAGACGGCGGCCCGGGTGAGGTCCCGGGTGGTTCTGTGCACGGCGCCGGTGGGCTCCGTGGTGGCGCTGTTCGTCATCGTGAACTCCGTTGTTCCTGCGGTGCGCTGGGGAGGGATGGGGACGGGAGGGGTGCCGCGGGTTCTCAGATCTCGACGCGGCCGGCCCGCAGGGCGGGCAGCCGGGCGGCGACGGCGGTGGTCAGTTCCTGGTCGTCCGCCAGGTCGGGGGCGCCGAGGGCGGTGAGCAGGGCGCGTACGGTGCCGGCGGGGTCTTCCGGCAGGTGCTGGGCGGCGAGGGTGGTGGCCGCCGGGTCGGTGGTGCCGGCCTCGGGGTGGGTGCTGAGCACCCACCCGGCGAGGGCGAGTTCGAGTGCGGGGGTGGCGGCGCCGGCCGCGCGCAGGGTGCGCAGGGCCGGCAGCCAGCGTTCGGGGATCTTCAGCGAACCGTCCGAGCCGATCTGGCGCAGCCGGTGGCCGATCGCGGGGTTGCGGAAGCGGGTCACCAGCGCTTCGGCGTACGCGGCGGGGTCGGGGCCGCCGGGCGGGAGGGTACCGGCGACCTCGGCGCACAGGGCGCGGACCAGGGGTTCGCCCCAGTCGGTGGCCAGGGTGCCGTCGATGGTGGTGGCACCGGCCGCGAGGCCGAGATAGGCGAGGGCGGAGTGGGATCCGTTGAGCAGGCGCAGCTTGGTGAGCTGATACGGGGCGGGGTCCGCGACGAACAGGGCGCCGTCGTGTTCCCAGGGTGGGCGAGGGGCGGCGAAGGTGTCCTGGAGGATCCACTGCCGGTAGGGCTCGGCGGTGACCGGCAGGGCGTCGGTGAGGCCGAGGGCGGCAGCGGCGGCGGCGCGGTCGGCGTCCGTGGTGGCGGGCACGATCCGGTCCACGACGGTGGCGGGGAAGGTCACGGCGGAGGTCATCCGCTCCAGCACGGTGTGCCGGTCGGGCCAGCCGCTGGCCTCGGTGAAGGCCCGGACGGCGGCGCCGAGCACGGCGCCGTTGCCGGCCATGTTGTCGCAGGAGACGACGCTTATCGGGGCGCCGGTGGTGCGCATCCGGGCGGCGAGTCCCGTGGCGAGCCGCCCGATGACGGTGCGCGCCCCGGTCAGCGCCGGGTCCGCGGTCGCCGCCAGATCGGCGGCGACCGCGGGGTCGGTGCGGTCGAGGGTGCCGCCGCGCGCGTGGTAGCCCTTCTCGGTGACGGTCAGGGTCACCACCGTCACCTCGGGGTCGGTGAGCAGCGCGTCGATCCGTCCGGTGTCCTCGGTCATGGCCAGCGCGCCGGTGAGTGCCGACAGGACGCGCGGGCGCGGCCCTTCGGGGTGTTGTTCGGTCAGCGTGTAGAGGCAGTCCTGGGCGCGCAGGGCGCGCACCGTCTCCACGGAGCGGGGGGCGACCGCGGTGATGCCCCAGGGTTCGCCGCTGCGCAGGGCGGCGTTCTCGGTGTACAGGGCCTGGTGGGCGCGGTGGAAGGCGCCCAGGCCGAAGTGCAGGACGCGGGTGCGCAGCGCGCCCGCGTCCAGGGCCGGGCGCAGCGCCGGGGGCAGCCGGTGCGCGGTGGTCCGGCCGAGCGTGCGGGGGTGGGGTCCGGTGGTGCTCACCAGTCGTGCACCGATCCGTCCAGGCGGCGCGCGACGGGCAGGTAGCGCGGCTGGTAGGGGAAGCGTTCGGCGGCGGCCTCGTCGTACTCGACGCCCAGACCCGGTTCCTCGGAGGGGTGCAGCATGCCGTCGGAGAAGGTGACGCCGCCGTGGAAGACCTCGGCGGCCTCGTCGGGGTGACCCATGTACTCCTGGATGCCGAAGTTGGGGACGGTGAGGTCGAGGTGGACGTTGGCGGCGAGGCTGACCGGGGAGAGGTCGGTGGCGCCGTGGGAGCCGGTGCGTACCTGGTAGAGGGCGGCGAGGTCGAAGATGCGGCGCAGGTGGGTGATGCCGCCGGCGTGCACGACGGTGGTGCGGATGTAGTCGATGAGCTGTTCGGTGATGAGGTGCTGGACGTCCCAGATGGAGGTGAGGACCTCGCCGACGGCGATGGGGGTGGTGGTGTGCTGCCGGATGAGGCGGAACGCGTCCTGGTTCTCGGCGGGGGTCGGGTCCTCCATCCAGAACAGCTGGACGTCCTCGACGCTCTTGCCGAAGCGGGCGGCCTCGATGGGGGTGAGGCGGTGGTGGATGTCGTGCAGGAGGTGGAAGCCGAAGCCGAAGCGGTCGCGGACGGCCTCCAGGTAGCCGGGGGCGAAGTTGAGGTAGGCCTGGGTGTCCCAGGGCTGCTCGTCGGGGAGGGCGGTGGCGGCGGGTTCGTAGACCTTGCCCTTGCGTACGCCGTAGGTGCCGCCGACGTCGGGAACGGCGGCCTGGGCGCGGACGGCCTTGTAGCCCAGGGACAGGAAGCGGTCGACATCGTCCAGGAGTGCGGGGATGTCGGTGCCGCTGGCGTGCGAGTAGGCGAGGACGCCGTCGCGGGAGCGCCCGCCGAGGAGCTGGTAGACGGGGAGCGAGGCGGTCTTGCCCTTGATGTCCCACAGGGCGGTGTCGACGGCGGAGATGGCGGTCATGGTGACGGGGCCGCGCCGCCAGTACGCGCCCTTGTAGAGGTACTGCCAGATGTCCTCGATGCGGGCGGGGTCCTTGCCGATCAGGAGGGGGACGAGGTGGTCGCGCAGATAGCTGGCGACGGCGAGTTCGCGGCCGTTGAGGGTGGCGTCGCCCAGGCCGGTCACCCCGTCCGAGGTGGTGATGCGCAGGGTCACAAAGGTGCGTCCGGGGGAGGCGACGAACACCTCGGCGCGCTCGATCGTGCTCACAGCAGCCTTCTCCTTGTCGCGTCATCGCGGATCTCTGTCGGACGATCCTGTCGTACAGCGCTTGTATACAAGCACTGGTCGGGCAGAACGGCAATACTTGGCCGAGAGCTTTTCCGGGGGCTTCCCGCCCGGCCGGTGCCGGGCGGCGGCAGCGCGCCGCGGCCAGGGCCGGCGGACCGGCGCCACCGATACGATGGGGCGCATGCCTCAATCGGACCGGCGGCGGCCCTCCCGGATCTCAAGGACCTCACGGCGCACCATCTACACCACGCTGCGCCAGATGGTCCTCACCCTTGAGCTGCCCCCGGGTGCCGCGCTCTCGGAGAACGAGCTGGCGGCCTCCCTCGGGGTCAGCCGCACCCCCGTGCGCGAGTCGCTGATCATGCTGGCCCAGGAGGGCCTGGTGCAGGTCTTTCCCAAGATCGGCTCCTTCGTCGCCCGGGTCGACGCCACCCAGGTCGCCGACGCACAGTTCCTGCGCGAGGCCGTCGAGCTCGCCTCGCTGGAGGACCTGCCGGAGGCACTGGACGAGGACCTGGTGGCGGAACTGCGCGGCAATCTGGAACGGCAGCGGCGCCCCGGTCTCGGTCTCGAGGAGTTCTTCGAGCTGGACGAGGCGTTCCATCAGGGGCTGTTGCGGCTGAGCGGACACGGCGCCGCCTGGACCACGGTGGCCGCCGCCAAGGGGCACCTGGACCGGGCACGGCGTCTTGGTCTGTACGAGAACGCCACCTCGGCCGGGTTCGCCGCCCAGCACGGCGAGATCCTGGACGCGGTGACCGGCGGCGACGCGGCGCTGGCCCGTACCGCCATGCGCACCCATCTGCGCGCCGTCTTCCACGACATCGAGCGCATCAGGGCGCACTCCCCCGAGTTGTTCGCCTCGGATTCGGCGGCCGTGCCGGTGCGGCGCAGCGTGGTGGTGTGGGAGTGACCGGCGGCAGCCGTGCCGCTGCTGCCGCTGCCGCTCCCCCACCGGCCCGCGGTCAGAAGTCGAAGTCGTCCACGTTGGCGGCGTCGAAGACCGTGGGCGGCCCCAGCGCGATCACCCCGTCCGCGCCGATGGTGAACTCGCCCAGTTCCCCGGCCGTGAAGGTCTCGCCCGGCGCGCCGGTGAGCTGTCCCGAGGCCAGCGCGGCGCCCGCGTAGGCGGCCAGATAGCCCAGGTCGGACGGGTTCCACAGGGCGAAGGACGCCACCGTGCCGTCGTGCACGAACTCCCGCATCTGGTTGGGGGTGCCCAGACCGGTCAGCGCGACCCGCCCGCGGTACTCGGAGCCGGACAGATAGCGTCCCGCCGCGGCCAGGCCGACCGTGGTGGGCGAGATGATGCCGGCCAGGTCCGGGTGGGCGCGCAGCAGACCCTGGGTCTCCTGGAAGGACTTCTCGTCCTCGTCGTTGCCGTACGCCACCGCGACGATCTCGATGTCCGCGTACTCGGGGCGCTCCAGTTCCTCCTCCATCAGCGCGATCCAGGTGTTCTGGTTGGTGGCGTTGGGGGTGGCCGACAGGACGGCGATCTGCCCGGCACCGCCGATCTGTTCGGCGATCAGCTCGATCTGGGTGCGCGCGACGTCCTCGGCGGTGGCCTGGTTGATGAAGACGTCGCGGCACTCGGCGCGCGCGTCGGAGTCGAAGGTCACCACCCGCGCCCCGGCGTCCCGGGCGCTGTTCAGCGCCCCGCACACGGCGCCCGGGTCGTTGGCGGAGATGGCGATCACGTCGGTGCCCTGCTGGGTGAGCGTGTTGATGTAGCTCACCTGGGAGGAGGCGCTGGCCTCCGAGGGGCCGACCTCCTTGAAGGAGCCGCCGAACTCCGCGACGGCACGCTCGCCGCCGCCCCTGGCCACCGTGAAGTAGGGGTTGTTGACCTGCTTGGGGAGGAACGCCACCGCCAGGCCCTCGACCAGGGGCGCGTCGGGGTCGGCGCTCCCGGTGGGCGCGGCCGCGTCGCCCGGCTCGGGGGTGCCGTCGTCGCCGCCGCGGGTGGTTCCCGAGCAGGCGGTGAGCAGCAGCAGCGCCGTGAGGGCGGTGGCCGCCGTACCGGTGAGTGACCGGCGGGTGGGTACGGGCATGTCCGGTTCCCTTCGTCTCTTCGCGCTCCGGTGTCGGGGTCATCGGGCGTCGGGCGGGCGTCAGGTGCGGGTGGCGCGGGAACGCCGGCGCTGCCGCAGTCCGGAGAGCGCCCGGGGGGCGATCACCGAGACGATCAGCAGGGAGCCGGTCACGATGTCGAGCGTGTCGGCGGGCACGTCGGCGAGTTGGAGGGCGTTGCGCAGGGTGACGAGCAGCAGCACTCCGGCGCACACGCCGGCGAGGGTGCCGCGGCCGCCGAAGATGGAGACCCCGCCCAGCAGGACGGCGGCCACCACGGCGAGTTCCAGGCCCTGGCCGTTGTCGGCGCGGGCGCTGGCGTAGCGCAGCGTCCAGAACACCCCGGCCAGCCCCGAGACGGCGCCGCAGCCGACGAAGAGCCAGAACTTGGTCCTTGCCACGGCGATGCCGGAGAAGCGGGCGGCCTCGGCGTTGTTGCCGATGGCGAACAGGGCCCGGCCCAGGGGGGTGGCGTGCAGCAGCACCGCGCAGCCGGCCGCGGCGAGCGCGGTGATCAGCATGGCGGCGGGGATCGCGCCGGCCGGCGCCGTACCGCCGGCCGCGTCCGTCCACTGACGGGGGAAGTCGGCGACGGCGCGATCGCCGAGTACCACGAACGCCAGGCCCCGGTAGGCGGCGAGGGTGCCGATGGTGACGGCGAGCGCCGGGAGCCCGAAGCCGGTGACGAACAGGCCATTGACGGCGCCGAGCACCGCGCCGAGCGCGACGACGGCGAGGACCACCAGTTCCAGCGGCCAGCCGGACAGCCACAGCTGGCCCATCACGGCGCTGCACAGGCCCAGGGTGCTGGCCACCGACAGATCGATCTCGCCGGTGACGATGATCAGGGTGACGGGGAGGGCGACCAGGCCGACGGCGACGGCGTCCAGCAGCAGGAACTGGGTGTTGCGGCCGGTGGCGAAGCCGTCGACGAGCAGGGCGGCGGCGAGGGTCACCAGCAGGAGGGTGGCGATCAGGGCGGTGTCCCAGCGGCGCAGGGCACCGGGGAGCGCCGAGCGGGGTTCAGCTGCCACGGGACACCTCCGGGGCGGTACGGACGGCGCCCGCGGTACGGGCCGCGCGGGCCGCGAGTCGGGCGGTCAGCAGCCGGTCGAGTCCGATGGCGGCCAGGATCAGGGCGCCGACGACGGCCTGCTGCCAGAACGGGTCCACCCGCAGCACGGCCAGCGAGGTGCCGATGCAGGTGAGCAGGAGCGCGCCGAGGGCGGCGCCGAGCACGGTGCCGCTGCCGCCGAAGATGGCGACGCCGCCGACCACGACGGCGGCGACCACCTGGAGTTCCAGGCCCTGCCCGGCGGTGGCGTCGACGGTGCCGTAGCGGGCGGCGTACAGCACTCCGGCGAGCCCGGCGAGTGAGCCGCTGAGCAGGAAGGCGGTCCGGACCCGGCGGCCGGCCGGGATGCCGGCGCGTGCGGCGGCGGCCGGCTCGGAGCCGATCGCGTACAGCTCACGTCCGCTGCGGTAGCTGTGCAGCCACACGGCGACGGCGAGCACCACGGCGGTGGCGAGCAGGGCCAGGACGGGGATGCCGGCCACGGTGGCGGTGCCCAGGTTCAGGAAGGGGCGGGGCAGGTCGGCGGCGTTGATCTGCCGGCCGGCCGCCCACGAGTGCGCGATGCCCCGGAAGACGTACAGCGTGCCGAGGGTGATGACGAGGGCGGGGACACCGCCGTAGCTGATCAGGGCACCGTTGAGGGCCCCGCACAGCGCCCCGACGGCGATCCCGGCGAGGGCGGCCAGCGGCAGCGGGGTGCCGGGGGCGGCGGAGAGCAGGTCGGCGGTGCCGAAGGCGGACAGGCCCAGCACGGAGCCGACGGACAGGTCGATGTTGCGGGTGAGGACGACGATGGTCTGGCCGGCCGCGAGGACGGTGAGGACGGCTGCGGACAGCAGCAGGTCGCGAATGCTCTGGCCGGACAGGAATCGGGAGTTGGCGGCGGCGGTGACGGCGACCAGCAGCACCAGCGCGGCCAGCACGCCCAGTTCGCGGGGGTGGGCTCGGCTCACGGTCCCTCCTCCGGGGTGCCGGTGGCGGCGGCCATGACGGATTCGGCGGTGGCGGTGGGGCCGGGGAGGGTGGCGGTGGCGCGGCCCTCGTGGAGCACCAGGATGCGGTCGGCCATGGCGAGGACCTCGGGGAGTTCGGAGGAGACCATCACGATGGCCATGCCCCGGTCGGCCAGTTCGGACATCATCCGGTGCACCTCGGCCTTGGTACCCACGTCGATGCCGCGGGTGGGTTCGTCGAGGATGAGGACGGCGGGTGCGGTGGCCAGCCATTTGGCCAGCACGATCTTCTGCTGGTTGCCGCCGGAGAGGGTACCGGCCGGGGCGTGCGTACCGCTGTGCCGCACGCGTAACCGTTCGCTCCAGCGCAGCGCCTCGGCGCGTTCGCGGCGGGTGGTGAGGATGCCGCGGCGGGCGAGGCCGCGCAGCCGGGTGAGGGCGGTGTTGCGTTCGATGGACAGGTCGAGGACCAGGCCCTGCTGGCGGCGGTCCTCGGGGACGAGGGCGAGTCCGGCGGCCATGGCGGCGGCCGGGGACCCCGGGCGCAGGACCTTCCCGGCCACGGTGACGGTGCCGGCGTCGTACCGGTCGACGCCGAAGACGGCGCGCACCACCTCGCTGCGGCCGGCGCCCACCAGGCCGGCGAGGGCGAGGATCTCGCCGCGCCGGACGGTGAAGGAGATGTCCGTGAAGGCGCCGTGCCGGGTGAGGCCCTCGACGGCGAGCACGGTCTCGCCCGGGGTGGCCGGCGTCTTGGGGAAGAGGGCGCCGATGTCCCGGCCGACCATGCGGCGCACCACGGTGTCGGGGGTGAGGCGGTGGGCGGGGTCGGTGGAGACCCACTGTCCGTCGCGGAGCACGGTGATGTCGTCGGCGAGGGCGAAGATCTCCTCGAAGCGGTGCGAGATGAACAGGACGGCGGCGCCGCGTGCGCACAGTCCGCGCACCACGGTGAACAGGTACTCGACCTCGGTGCCCGACAGGGCGGCGGTGGGCTCGTCCATGACGAAGATCCGGGCGTCCAGGGAGAGCGCGCGGGCGATCTCGACGAGTTGCTGTTCGGCGATGGACAGACCGCGGGCGGGCCGGTCGGGGTCGAGGGCGACGCCGAGCCGGGCGAGTTGGGCGGTGGTGGCGGCGCGCAGGGCGCGGTGGTCGATGCGTGCGAGCCGGCCGGTGGGCTGGCGGCTCATGTAGAGGTTCTCGGCCAGGGAGAGGTCGGGGAAGAGGGTGGGCTCCTGGTGGATGACGGCGATTCCGGCGGCGCGGGCGGCGGCCGGGTCGCGCAGGACGGTGGGCCGGCCGTCGAGTTCCACGGTGCCCCGGTCGGGACGGTGGGCGCCGGCCAGCATACGGACCAGGGTGGATTTTCCGGCGCCGTTCTCACCGGCGAGGGCGTGCACACGGCCGGGACGCAGGTCCAGGGATACGTCGCGGACGGCGGTCACGGCGCCGAAGGATTTGGCGACGCCGCGCAGTCGCAGGGTTGGGGGCGGGGCTTCGGTGGGACCGGGCACGGCACTCCCTTCTCCGCATGAATCGATTCAAGAGGAGACTGAAGAGATTAGAGGCAAGCCATGAACGCGTCAAGGGCCCCTGTGACAGGGTCCGTTCCCTATACTCCGCCGGATGACGCTCAGTTACCCCACCCCCGGGATGACCCGGAACGACGGTCCCGCGCCGGACGGTTTCCGGGAGCTGGTGGCGCGGACCCCGCTCGGCCACGACCCGGCCGCCCTGGAAGCCGCCGGCGCGGCCGTACTGCACTGGGGCGCGCACCGCGGCGCCGGGTTCACCGTGCGGACGAAGGCACCGTTCGCCGCCCCCGGGGTCCGGGTGACGGTCGGCGTGGGGCCGCTGCGCGCCCCGTGCGAGGTGGTGTGGACGGTGCACGAGCGGGACCGGATCGGGTTCGCCTACGGCACCCTGCCGGGGCATCCGCAGTGCGGCGAGGAGGCGTTCGTCGTCGAGCGGTCGGCCGACGGCGCCGTCACCTTCACCGTACGAACGCTGAGCCGGCCGGCCGCCTGGTACGCGCGGGTGGCCGGACCACTGGGACGCGCGGCACAGCGGTGGATCGCGCGCCGCTACGGCCGGGCGGTCCGCCGGGCACTGGACGGTGCGCAGGGGCGCCCCAAGCGGTGATCATTGGCGGTGAACCACCGTTCCCGCCGTGAGGAATCACGAGAACCGGAGCCGCCCCATGACGCATCTGCCGCCGGTCGTCGATGAGCTGGACCGCACCATTCTGGCGTTGCTGACCGCCAACGCCCGGGCGAGCTTCGTACACATCGGCCAACGGGTGGGGCTCTCCGCGCCCGCCGTCAAGCGCCGGGTGGACCGGTTGCGCGCCACCGGGGTGATCACGGGCTTCACCACCACCGTCCGGGCGGACGCGATGGGCTGGGGGATGGAGGCGTACGTCGAGGTGTACTGCGACAGCGCGGCGCCGCCGAGCCGGATGTCGGAGGTGGCGCGCAACCATCCCGAGATCGTGGCGGCGATGACCGTCACCGGGGACGCGGACGCCTTGCTGCACATCAGGGCCCGGGGCATCGAGCACTTCGAGCGGGTGCTGGAGCGGATCAGGGCCGAGCCGTTCGTGCGGCGCACGGACAGCCGCATCGTCCTCACCCAGCTGCTGCCCGGCGGCGGTGGCGGCACAGCGCTGCGCCCACTGCTGAGCCGGGCGGTGGAAAACGCCGCGGAGCCGGGCTGACACGCAACGTTGTGCGCACGGCGTGCAAGGACTGACGCTTGTCCGTGCGGTGCCTTTGTCCTTAGCGTGGAGTCGTCTTCTCCGGCGAAAGGAAAAGTGCCTCGATGGCGCCTGTCACGGTCGGCCGAGAACGCCGATATCTGCTGTGTGAGCCACGCTATTTCGAGCTGGCGTACGCCATTAATCCGTGGATGCGACAAGATTCCCGGGTGGACCGGGAGCGGGCTCTCGAACAGTGGCACACACTGGTGCGCACCTACCGGGAGCTCGGCCACACGGTGGAGCTGCTGGAGCCGGTACCCGGCCTGCCCGACATGGTCTTCGCCGCCAACGGGGCGCTGGTCCTGGACGGCAAGGTGCTCGGCTCACGGTTCCGCGCCGCGCAGCGGCAGCCGGAGGCGGCCGAATTCACCCGCTGGTTCAAGGAAAACGGTTTTCCCGTCGTGGAACCCGAAGACGTGTGCGAAGGAGAGGGCGATCTGGTGCCGGTCGGCGGGGACATTCTCGCCGGGTACGGATTCCGCACCTCGACCGGCGCGCATATCGCCGCACAAGAGTATTTCGGCAGCGCCGTCATCAGTCTGCGGCTGGTGGATCCCCTCTTCTACCACCTCGACACCGCGCTGTTCGCGCTGGACGACACCACCATCGCCTATTACCCGGAGGCGTTCTCCCCGGGCAGCCGCGCCGCGCTCCGCCGCCGCTACCCCGACGCGGTGATCGCCACCCGCGCCGACGCGATGGCCTTCGGCCTCAACTCGGTCTCCGACGGACACCATGTCCTCATCTCCCCCGGAGCCACCGGGCTCATCGACCGGCTGACCGAACGGGGCTACACCCCCGTACCGGTCGACACCTCCGAGCTGCTGAAGGCCGGCGGCGGCATCAAGTGCTGCACACAGGAGATCCGACACCCATGACCACCTCCCCGATCACCGACGACGCCGTCGACCCGGCGACCGCCATCGCCGCCGAGGAGCGGCTGGTGGCCCGCAACTACCGCCCGCTGCCCGTGGTCATCGCCCGCGGCGAGGGCTCCTGGGTGGAGGACACCCGCGGCCGGCGCTATCTGGATCTGCTGTCCGGCTACTCCGCGCTCAACTTCGGGCACCGGCACCCCGCGCTGGTCGCCGCGGCCCACCGCCAGCTGGACACCCTCACCCTCACCTCCCGCGCCTTCCACAACGACCGGCTGGCACCGTTCGCCGCCGGCCTCGCCGAACTGACCGGACTCGAGGTCACCCTGCCGATGAACACCGGCGCGGAGGCGGTGGAGAGCGCCATCAAGATCGCCCGCAAATGGGCGTACGAGGTCAAGGGCGTGGCGCGGGACCGGGCCCGGATCGTGGTGGCCGCCAACAACTTCCACGGCCGCACGACCACCGTCGTCGGCTTCTCCAGCGATCCGGTGGCGCGGGAGGGCTTCGGCCCGTACGCCCCCGGGTTCACGGTGGTGCCCTTCGACGATCTGCCGGCGCTGGAGGCGGCGATCGACGCCGACACGGCGGCCGTGCTGATCGAGCCCATCCAGGGCGAGGCGGGCGTCGTCATCCCGGACGACGGCTACCTGCGCGGGGTGCGCGCGGCGACCGCACGGGCCGGGGTGCTGTTCATCGCCGACGAGATCCAGTCGGGCCTGGGGCGCACCGGGCGCACCCTGGCCCTGGACCACGAGGCGGTACGCCCCGACCTGCTGCTGCTGGGCAAGGCACTGGGCGGCGGTCTGGTCCCGGTCTCCGCGGTGGTCGGCACCCGGGAGGTGATGGGGGTCCTGCGCCCGGGCGAGCACGGGTCGACCTTCGGCGGAAATCCGCTGTCGGCGGCCATCGGTTCGGCGGTCGTGGAGCTGCTGGCCACCGGGGAGTTCCAGGCGCGGGCCGAGCGGCTCGGCAAGGTGCTGGCGGCGGGCCTGGACCGGCTGACCGGGCACGGGGTGCTGCGGCACCGCAGCCGGGGACTTTGGGCCGGAATCGACATCGACCCGGAGATCGGCACCGGCCGTGAGCTCAGCGAACGGTTGATGGAGCGGGGCCTGCTGGTGAAGGACACACACGGCTCGACGATCCGCGTCGCACCGCCGCTGACCATCGAGGAGGACGAACTGACCGGGGCGCTGGACACCCTGGCCGAGGTGCTGGCCGCGCCGCGCTGACCCGGACCGGCCTCCCTGCGACCACGGGGCGGCCGGCCGGAGGGGGACGGCACGGGGGTGACATCGGGCGGCGGCGACGCGGGCGCGCGGGCCGCGGCCGCCGCCCCGGCCCGCTCCCCGGGGCGCGCCGACCCGTCAGTGCGCCCGCTCGAAGCGGACGGTCGCCGTCCCTGTGCCGCGTACCGTCAGGGTGAGGCGGGTCAGCCGATCACCCCAGGAGCCGCGCAGCAGCGGGTCCGTCAGCTCCCGGTGGTCCAAAGCGGCCTCGGCGTCGCGCGGGTCCCAGCCGATGCGCAGCGCCCGGCCGCCCGCCGTCCGGACGGTGGCCTCGCCCGCGCCGCCGAGGGTGACCTCGCCCGTCAGGATGTGCCGCAGCAGCACCGGCCCGCCCGCATGTGACCAGCGGTCGGTGACGTTGATGTGCGGCCGCGGCGCCGTCCGTACCAGCCGGATGGTGCGGGTCAGCTCGCCGATCAGCCCGTCGCGGTAGGCGGCGGTGAGGTCGGCGTGGAACTCCGCCCCTTCCGCGGTGAGTTCCGCGCGTACCCGGCGGGCGGCCCGGTCGGGGCCCGGCAGTTGTCCCTCGCCGCCCGGGGCGGGGAGGTTGTGCCAGGCGCTGATCAGCGGCCAGGCGCGGTAGCGGTGCGGGCCGAAGCTGTCCGCCGTGTACGTGGGCTGCCCCAGGTCGATGACCAGCGGGGCCCCGTCGAGGGCGATCCAGTAGGAGCCGACGTCCAGGTGGTTGTGGCGTTCGGCGTTGTGCCCGGCCTTGGCCGCGACCGTCAGTCCGGCGGTGGTACCGGGCCGTTCGCGGGCCAGCAGCACCTGGGTACGCGGCAGCCACTCCCCCGCCGTCAGCCAGCTGCGCCCGCCCGGGGCCTGTCGCGCACGGGCGGCGCGCCAGTGCGGGTCGGCCAGCGCGGTCAGCGCGCTGCCAAGGCCCGCCTCCGGGTGCGCGGCGGGGATCTCGGCCCGGCCACGGGCGGCCGCGTGATCGCGAACGGCCGGCTCCTCCAGCGCCCTGCCCCAGCGGTGCAGCACCTGCCAGGGCAGGGTGCCGGGCAGCCGGGCTGCGGCGTCCCCGGTGTTGACGTAGCGGGCGCCGCCCAGGTGCATCCGGTGCGGGAAGCGGGCGAGCCGGCGCAACACGGGCAGGTCGCGGGCGTCGAGTCCGGGGCCGCCGACGGCGGCGAGCAGGTCGAGGGTCTCCAGCAGCCGCCCGGCGCCGTGCCACCAGTAGGCGACACCCTCGTCGATGCCGCCGTCGTCCGGGACGGTGGCGAGGAAGCGGTCGAGCCCTTCGGCGGTGAGCCGCACCAGGGTGGCGGCGCGCTCCGGTTCCTCCTCGCAGAGCAGCAGCGCGGCGGCGGTGACGGCGCTGTGGATCCAGGGGTTCCAGTTGTCGGCGGGCCGGTCGATGCCGATCCAGGGCCAGTCGCGGCGGGTGGTGAAGGGGGTGAGAACGCGCAGGTCGACCTCGCGGCGCAGCCTGCGGCGTACCCCGGGGGCCCGCTGGTCCAGGTGCGGGCCCAGGGCGTGGTCGGCCCAGGCGAGGAGGGTGGCGACCTCGGCGGCGCCGAGGTCGAGATAGGGCTGGTCGGGGTCGGGCAGCACCTCGCCACGGGCGGCGGTGTGGCCGTCGTGCGGGGCCCAGCACCAGGTGGTGGCCTCGCACAGGGCGATCAGGCCGTCGACGGCGGCGTCCAGGTTCGGGGTGTCACCCTGCGGCGCGGTGGCGGCGGCGCTCTCCCCGGTGAGAACGGCGGCGAGGACGAACAGCGTGGTGCGCAGGCGCAAGGCACGGGCCTGGTCCTCGTAGGCGGTGCGGACGCCGTCGCGGAAGGTGCGGGCCCAGTCCGAGGCGCGCAGGACGGGGGCGGGGCGGGTGTGTTCGTCTGCGGCACGGCGCAGCAGTGCGTCGCGGGTGGGGCGGTCGACGGCGTCCCACACGGCGCGGTCGGTGACGGGCGGCGCCGCGATCCGGCGCGGGGCGCCGCGCAGTGCGGCGGTCAGCCGAGGACCGGCGCCGGGGGCGAGCAGGGGGAGGCGGGCGGTCAGCGCGCCCGCGGTCACGTCGCTCTCCTCGGTCGTTTCCGCCATGTCGGCTCCTGTTCCCGTGGCGCGGTGTGTCGCGGCCGACCGTACCGGAGTGGCCCCTCCAGCACGGCCGGCCGAGCGCGGCACACAGGCCCCTGATGACTGCAACCGTTCGCAGAAATCAGGGATTGACGTCGATGACGCCGGTGCCCGCGTACTGTTCGACCGCCTGCTTGGCGGCGGCCGGGGTGTCCGCCCGGTAGCTGTAGGGGACGGTGAAGTCCGTGGTGGACTCCAGGTGTTCGTGAGGGCTGTCGATGAAGGTGTTGTCCTTCAGGTTCCAGTAGCCGGTCTCGGAGCTGCCGTAGAACCAGCCGACCGGGCCCTCGATGTACCCGGCGTGCGAATCGACCTCACCGGAGCCGACGTTCTCGAACCAGTTGCCCTCGACCAGCACCCGCGCGCCCATCCGGGCGTTGATGGCCGACCCGTTGATGTCGGTGAACACGTTGTTGAGCATGTGCACGTCGGCGTGGCGGATCAGCGGAACCCGGGAGTTGAGCGAGGTGAAGGCGTTGTTGTGGTAGGTGATCTTGTCGGGGGCCTGGTCGGCGCTGTCGTTGTGGCCGATCAGTGAGGTCTTCCAGTGGTCGTGGATGTTGTTCCACGAGACGGTGATGTACTCACTGTTGCGCTTGATGTCGACGAGACCGTCGTAGTGGTCCTTGTCGGGCTCGTTGTCCCGTTCGCTGGACAGGTCGTTGTGGTCGATCCACACGTGCGAGCTGTTGTCGGTCACCTCGATCGCGTCCCCCTCGCCCTCGGAGACGTGGTGGATGGCGAGGTTGCGGATGATGATGTTCTGCGAGCGGGTGACCTTGAAGCCCACCCCGTCCAGCTCGCCCGCGTCCCCGACGCCGAGGATCGAGACGTTCTCGACGTCCTTGATGTCGATCTTGCTCTCCTTCAGGCCCTCCTGGCCCAGGGAGAGGTCGACATAGACGATCAGCCCCTCCTCCTCGCTCTTCTGGTGGGCCTTCAGCAGCTGGTACAGCGCCTCGGAAGGGCTCAGCCCGCTGCTGTCCGCGTACTCGCTGAGCAGGTGTTCGGCGACGGTGCTTCCGCCCTCGCCGCCGGTGGTGCCGCCGGCCTCGGCCGCGTAGCCGATGGGGGCGTCGGCGAACGGGTCCGCCGCGAAGGTGCCGGGCACGGTGTCCGGGGTCCGCTGCTCGGCGGTGCCCGCGTGGGAGACGGCGGTCAGCGCGCCGGCCAGCAGGGCGAGTCCGCCGGCCAGGGCGATGCCGGCCCTGACGGTGGTGCGGGTAGTGCGTAAGGTGCGCGACATGAGGAGTCCTCTCAGCCGGTGGGGGAACGTTCCGAGGGCCAGCGAGCCCTCGTGAGGTCGTCGGCATGTGAACCCACGATGGTGCAACCGGTTGCAGTAACCCGGCCGTAACCAGATTGAGTTGACAACTGCCTCATGTCAACGGTTCGCGCAGCACGGGCCATTTCCCGGCCCGCCCGTTCGTACACGAACCGGCGCGGGACCGCGTGGTCCCGGGCCGGTTCGCCGGCGTCCGGGCTCTGTCGGACGGATCCGTCCGACAGAGCCCGGACGCCGGTCAGTCGAGTGCCGCGGCGAACTGACCCGCCTCGTACCCGCCACCCTTCTGGTGCGTGATCACCGCGAGCCGGTTGGCCGCGTTGATCATGGCGATCAGACAGACCAGCGCGCCGATCCGGTCGTCGTCGAAGTGCTCACGCGCCCGGGCCCAGGTCGCGTCGCTGACCCCCTCGTGGGCATCGGCGAGCCGGGTGCCCTCCTCGGTCAGCGCCAGAGCGGCGCGCTCCGCCTCGGTGAACACGGTGGACTCGCGCCAGGCGGCCACCAGGTGCAGCCGCACCGCGCTCTCACCGGCGGCGGCCGCCTCCTTCACATGCATGTCGACGCAGTGGCCGCAGCCGTTGATCTGGCTGGCGCGCAGCGAGACCAGCTCCTGGAGGGAGTGCGGCAGCGGCGACTGCTGGATGATCAGGGCGGCGTTGGCGAACCGCTTGGCGAACGTGAGCGCGATCTCGTTGTCGAACAGGTTGAACCGGGCGTCCATGACGTCGTCCTCACTCGTGGGTGGTGCACTGCCGACCACAAGATGCCGACCACCCTGCCCCTGTGACGGGTACGGCGTGTGACGAGCACCACCGCGGGTGGGTGTCACACGGCGCGGCGTCCCGGCGTCTTGTGCGCGTGCCACCCTTGGCACCAGGAAGGCAGGAGCAGCCGGTGACCAGCAACCACAGCACACCCAGCGAGCCCACCGCGGACACCGAGGCACGGTCCGGGGGCGGCACGGACCCCGCCACCGCCGCCTTCATCACCCACCGCAGCCTGCTGTTCACCGTCGCCTACGAGATGCTCGGCTCGGCCGCCGACGCCGAGGACGTCCTCCAGGAGACCTGGCTGCGCTGGTCCGGCGTCGCACTGGACGAGGTGCGCGACCGGCGCGCCTACCTGGTGCGGATCACCACCCGCCAGTCGCTGACCCGGCTGCGCGCCCTGGGCCGCCGCAGGGAGTCCTACGTCGGATCCTGGCTGCCCGAGCCGCTGCTCACCGCCCCCGACGTGGCCGAGGACGCCGAACTCGCCGACAGCCTCTCGATGGCGATGCTGCTGGTGCTGGAGACGCTCGCGCCGACCGAGCGGGCGGTGTTCGTCCTGCGCGAGGTGTTCGACCTCGGGTACGGCGAGATCGCCGACGCGGTCGACAAGTCCCCTGCCGCCGTCCGGCAGATCGCGCACCGGGCCCGGGCCCATGTCGCCGCGCGCCGCCCCCGCGAGACCGTCTCGAAGGCGAGCACCCGGGACGCGCTGGAGGCGTTCCGGCGGGCGACGGAGACCGGCGACCTGCAGGGACTGCTGGACATCCTCGCGCCCGATGTCGTCCTGCTGGGAGACGGCGGCGGCGTCAAACAGGCCGTCCCGCGGCCGATCGTGGGGGCCGACAAGGTGGCCCGGCTGCTGCTCGGCGGCATGAGCAAGGTCACCGCGGCACTGCGCCCGGCACAGGTCAACGGCCACCCCGCGCTGATCGTCCGGCTGGACGGCGCACTGGACACGGTGGTGACGGCGCACGTCGACAACGGCCTGATCACCGGCCTGTACGCCGTGCGCAACCCGGAGAAGCTGACCCATATGGACCGGGAGACCGCGCTGCGCCGCTGAGCCCTCCGCACGCCGGCCGGGCCGGAACGCTCCGCCCGCATGGCGGACGCGCGCCCACCGCGCGTCTCTGTTGTATCTATCCTGTGCGCATGCCGCAGCACGCAGCCCCCACCGCCAAACGTCCCCCCGCAGCCGACCACGTCTACGAGCACATCAAGCAGGCCGTGCTGGACCGCCGTTACGAGGGCGGCACCCTGCTCACCGAGGGCGAGCTGGCCGAGGCCGCCGGCGTCTCCCGCACCCCCGTGCGCGAGGCGCTGCTGCGCCTGCAGAGCGAGGAGCTGATCCGCCTCTACCCGAAGAAGGGCGCCATGGTGCTGCCCGTCTCCGCCCAGGAGATCGCCGACGTGGTGGAGACCAGGCTGCTGGTGGAGACGCACGCCGTGCGCAAGGCGGTACCCGCCCCGCCCGGGCTGACCGACCGGCTGGCCGAACTGCTGGAGCTGCACCGCGCCCAGGCCGCCGCCGGCCGGCTGGCCGACATGGCGCTCACCGACCGCACCTTCCACGCCGAAATCGTCCGCAGCGGCGGCAACGCGATCCTGTCCCGGCTGTACGACCAGATGCGCGACCGGCAGCTGCGCATGGGTGTGGCCGTCGTACGCTCCCGCCCCGACCGGATCGCCCTCGCCCTCGCCGAGCACCAGCAGATCCTGGACGCGCTGCGGGCCGGCGACACCGAGGCGGCGCTGGCCGTCACCGTCCGGCACGTCAGCCGGGTCTCCGAACTGGCCAGGGGTGAGGTCCGGTGAGTTCCCCCGCCGATCCCGGCGCGCCCGCCGATCCGGCCGGCGGCCGGCGTGCCGTCACCGTGTGGCTGATCGCGGTCGCCGTGTACTTCGTCGCCGTGGTCTTCCGCACCTCCCTCGGGGTGGCGGGGCTCGACGCCGCGGACCGCTTCGCGGTCGGCGCCTCCGCGCTGTCCGCCTTCCCCATCCTCCAGCTGCTCGTCTACGCGGCGATGCAGATACCCGTCGGCGTCATGGTGGACCGGCTCGGCAGCCGGCGCGTGCTGATCCTGGGCCTGACCCTGCTCGTCACCGCCCAGCTCGGCTTCGCCTACGCCCCCTCCTACGGCACCGCGCTCACCGCCCGCGCCGTACTGGGCTGCGGCGACGCGATGACCTTCCTGGCCGTGCTGCGGCTGGGCAACCGCTGGTTCCCGGCCCGCCGCGCGCCGATGATGGCCCAGCTCACCGGCCTCGCCGGGATGACCGGCAACCTCACCTCCACCCTGCTGCTCTCCCGCGTGCTCAACGACTCGGGCTGGGTCACCGCCTTCGCCGGCAGCGCGCTGGGCGGCCTGCTGGTGCTGATCCCGCTGGTGCTGTTCCTGCGGGACCAGCCGCGGGGGCAGGCGCCGGAGCCGGCTCCGGCGACCGGCCGGGGCGCGATCCGCCGCCAGATCGGGGCCGCCTGGCGCGAGCCGGGCACCCGGCTGGGCATGTGGACGCACTTCACCACGCAGTGCCCTGCGATGGTGTTCCTGCTGCTGTGGGGGCTGCCGTTCCTGGTCGAGGAGCACGGCTACGGCCGGGTGACGGCCGGCGAACTGCTCACCCTGGTGGTGCTGACCAGCCTGCTGCTCGGGCTGCCGTTCGGCTGGCTGCTGAGCCGCTGGCGCAACGCCCGGCTGCCGGTGGTCCTGAGCGTGACAGCGCTCGTCACCGTGACGTGGACGGCGACGATCTGGTGGCCGGGCGAGGGCGCCCCGGCCTGGCTGCTGGTGCTGCTGTGTGTGGTGCTCGGCGGCTGTGTGCCGGCCTCCACCGTCGGCTTCGACTACGCGCGGCTGGCCAACCCGGCGCAGCGGCACGGCACCGCCTCGGGCATCGTCAACATCGGCGGCTTCACCGCCTCCTCGCTGGCGCTGCTGAGCGTCGGGCTGCTGCTGGACGCCACCGGCGACGACTACCGCATCGCGCTCTCGGTGGTACTGCTCTTCATCGCGGTCGGCGTGACGCAGCTGCTGCGGCTGCACGGCCGGGCGATGCGCCGGGAGCAGGAACGGCATCCGGCCCCGGCCCGGCGCGGGGCGCCCGCGGTGCGCGCGCGGGAGAAGGTCGGCGCGGGCTGAGGCGGTGGGCCGGCCGGCGGGGCCATCAGGACGATCCACGACAACCGCCGGTCGGGTGGCCTGGGCCCCGCCGCCGCGGGTCAGCCGCGGACGCGGGCGAGCCCCCCGATCCCGGCACCCTCGGGGTGCGGGCTCAGTTCACCGAGATCGGGCCGCCACTGGGGCATGGGCACCACGCCGGGCTCCACCAGGTCCATGCCGTCGAAGAACCGGGAGATCTGTTCCAGGGTGCGCAACCGGTACGGGGCGGCGCCGCTGTCGTTGTAGTCGTCCTGCGCCTCCATGACCTCCTGGGAGGTGGTGGCGCCGTGCGACAGCATCAGATAGCTGCCCGGCGGCAGCTCGCCCACCAGCTGCCGCACCACGTCCTGTGCCCGCCGGTCGTCGGGGACATGCCCCATGACGTCGGAGAGGATCAGCGCGACGGGCCGGGAGAGGTCCAGGGTGCGGGAGGCCAGCCGGATGATGCGGGCCGGGTCGTGGAGATCGGCGTCGATGTAATCGGTGCGGCCCTCGGGGGTCGAGGTGAGCAGCGCCTGGGCGTGCACCAGCACCAGCGGGTCGTTGTCGACGTACACGATCCGCGCGTCGGGGGCGACGCGCTGGGCGATCTCGTGGGTGTTGTCCTCGGTGGGCAGGCCGGTGCCCACGTCGAGGAACTGCCGGATGCCCGCCTCGCCCGCCAGGTGGCGCACGGTGCGGTGCAGGAAGTAGCGGCTGACCCGGGCGATGTCGAAGATCCCGGGGAAGGTCGCGGCGTACTGGTCGCCCGCCGTCCGGTCGACCTCGTAGTTGTCCTTGCCGCCGAGCCAGTAGTTCCATATCCGGGCCGAGTGCGGGACCGAGGTGTCGATCTCCGGTGCCGCCGCCGTCTCCCGCACGTCCTTGCCGTACTCACCCATCGGGGTCAACTCGCCATCGCTAGAGGGACCGTGGGTCCCATCATGCACAGAACCGATGGCCCGTCACAGACCCGGTGGGGTAACGGAACCCGGCGCCGGTACGCCGCGCCCGCCCGGCTCCGCGGGTCGGGCGCGGCGTCCGGGGTCAGCCGGTGGTCGGGGCCGTCTCCTTGGCGGCGGCCTCCTCCTGCCGGGCCTCCTCGGCCAGCCGCTGGGTGGCGTTGGTGGTCTTCAGCGTCTTCTCCTTGATGAACAGGACGGTGATCAGGGCGAGGACGGCGAACGGGGTGGCGATCAGGAAGAGATCGCCGGTGGCGTTGCCGTAGGCGTTCTGGACGACCTCGCGGGCCTCGTCCGACAGCTCGGAGATGTCGGGCACCGAGTGGCTGTCGCCGCCCGCGTCGAAGCCGCCGAGCTGGCCGGCGACCCGGTTGGCGAGCACCGCGCCGAGCACGGAGGTGCCGATGGTGCCGCCCATGCTGCGGAAGAAGGACAGTACGGAGGTGGCGCTGCCCAGTTCGGCGGCGGGCACGTCGTTCTGGGCGGCCAGCACCAGGTTCTGCATGAGCAGGCCGACGCCGACGCCCAGCAGGGCCATGTAGATGCTGAGCACTCCGAACCCGGTGTCGGCACCGATGGTGGACAGCAGCCCGAGCCCGGCGGTCATGGTGATGCCGCCGGCCACCAGATAGATCTTCCAGCGTCCGGTGGCGCTGATGAGCTGTCCGGCGACTGTGGAGGACACCAGCAGACCACCGATCATCGGCAGGCTCATCAGGCCGGCGACGGTCGGGGACTTGCCCAGGGCGATCTGGAAGTACTGGGAGAGGAAGACGGTGCCGCCGAACATGGCCAGACCGACGAGGAGGCTGGCGACGGTGGTCAGGGTGACGGTGCGGTTGCGGAAGATCGTCAGCGGGATGACCGGTTCGGCCACCCGGGACTCCACGAGAACGGCGAAGCCCAGCAGGATCACGCCACCACCGGTGAGGACGGCGGTCTGCCACGAGGCCCAGTCGAACTGGTTGCCGGCCATGGTGGTCCAGATCAGCAGGGCGCACACCCCGGCGACGATCAGCCCGGCGCCCAGGTAGTCGATCTTGACCTCACGGCGCACGGTGGGCAGGGTCAGGGTGCGCTGCAGGATGACGATCGCGGCCAGGGCGAACGGCACGCCGATGAAGAAGCACCAGCGCCATCCCAGCCAGGGGGTGTCGACCAGGACGCCGCCGATGAGCGGTCCGGCGACGGTGCCGACGGCGAAGACCGCGCCGAAGATCCCGGCGTACTTGCCCAGCCGGCGGGGCGGGATCACGGCGGCCATCACGATCTGGACGAGGGCGGTGAGCCCGCCGGCGCCGATGCCCTGCACCACCCGGCTGAAGATCAGCAGGCCCACGCCCTGGGAGAAGCCGGCCAGCAGCGAGCCGACCAGGAACAGGCCCAGGGACAGCTGGAGCAGCAGCTTCTTGTTGTAGAGGTCGGACAGCTTGCCCCACAGCGGGACGGTGGCGGTCATCGCCAGCAGTTCGGAGGTGATGACCCAGGTGTAGGAGGACTGGCTCGCATTGAGGTCGGTAATGATGCGGGGCAGGGCGTTGGCCACCACCGTGCCGGCCAGGATGGCGACGAACATGCCGGCCATCAGGCCGGACATCGCCTGGAGTATCTGGCGGTTGGTCATGGCGCCCGGGGTTTCCTCGGGCGCCTCGGTCGTGAGGGTCACGATGTCCTTCTCGATGTGCGGAGGGTGTAAGTGGCGGCCGGGTCCTCAGGACCCGGCCGAGGTGGTGGTCAGGGCCGCGGCGGGCCCGGGGGCGGGCAGTCCGGCGGCGAGGTGGCCGAAGACCTCACGGAAGATCTCCGGGACGGGCCGCTCCCGGTCGCCGGAGCTCCAGTGCTCCATGGCGACGCGGGCCGCGGTGTTGGCGACGGCGGCCAGCAGCCGGGGGTAGACACCGGGGTCGGCGCATCCGGCGGCGGCCACGCGTGCGGCGATGGTGCCCGCGAGCCTCTTCTCGTCGGCCTGGTGCGCGCCCAGGGTGCGGACCAGCAGATGCGGGGAGCGGCGCAGCACCTGGACGCGCAGTTCCCACAGTTCGTGGCCGGTTCCGGGGTCGGGCAGTTCGGCCGCGTAGGCGTCCGCGACGGCCCACAGCGGGGGGCGCTCGGGTGGTGCGTCGAGCACCGCCCGCCGCACCCGGTCGGCGACGTCCGCGTCGATCATGACGAAGGCCTCGTCGCGGTTGTCGAAGTAGTTGAAGAAGGTACGCGGCGAGACACCGGCGGCTTCGCTGATCGCCTCGACGGTGACGTTCTCGGCGCCGTGCTCGGCCGCGAGCCGTACGGCTGCCTCGGTGAGCGCACGATGAGTGGCCCGCTTCTTGCGGTCGCGCAGCCCCTCGGGCCTCTGTTCACCGGTCACACCTTGCAGGGTATGCAAAAGTGCAGAGCCTGCAAAATTAATTTCCGGTGCCGGCCACCCGGCCAATGGGATGCTGGCCCGGTGCCTCCCCCAGAGATCCGGCTCCACTTCGCCCCCGCACTCCACCCGCTGTTGTCCGCGCGCCGGCGCGCGGAAGGCGTACGGGCCGCCGTCGACCAGGTGTCCACGCTCGGCCATGTCGTGGAGTCCTGCGGCACCCCGCTCACCGAGGTCGGCACTCTGACCGCCGACGGCAGGCCGGTGGAATTCTCCTACGTCCCGCGGGGCGGCGAGACCATCGAGGTCGCCGCGGTGACCCGGCCCCAGCGGGTGCCGGGCGCGCCACTGCGCTTCCTGCTCGACGTCCACCTGGGCACCCTGGCCCGCCGGCTGCGGCTGCTGGGGGTGGACGCCGCCTACGAGAGCGAGGACATCGGCGACCCGGCCCTGGCCACCCGTTCCGCCACCGAGCGCCGGGTGCTGCTCTCCCGCGACCGGGGGCTGCTGCGCCGCCGGGAGATCTGGGCGGGCGGCTTCGTCTACAGCGACCGGCCCGATGAGCAACTGCGCGACGTACTGGGCCGTTTCGCGCCCCGTCTCGCCCCGTGGACGCGGTGCACCGCGTGCAACGGCGAGCTGGAGACCGTGGGCAAGGACGAGGTCGCCCCCGGCCTGGACGGCGGGACCCGGCGCACGTACGACGTGTTCGCCCGCTGTAAGCGCTGTGCCCGGGTCTACTGGCGCGGCGCCCACTCCGACCATCTGGAGGCCATCGTGGCCGCGGCCCTGGCGGAGTTCGGCCCGGCCGCCGGCGGCTGAGCGCCGCTCATTCCACCGGGGAACGGCCGGTGCGGGCGAAGCGCGCGAGCGCCGCCGCGCGGCGGCGGCGTGGGACGGTATCCCTCCCGTGGCCGCCGGATGGCCCCGGCCGCCCCGGGCGCGGCGGTTCGACACCCATGGCCAGGACCCTGCCGAAACCGAGGACGCCGGTGCCGGTCAGCCGCCGAGGTTCAGCTCCAGGTAGTCGACATCGTTGATCTCGACGTCCAGGCCCTGGGCGCGGCGGCCGTGGTCGCGGAAGTAGACGTGGCCGAGCGCCTCACCCAGGATGCGGCGCAGGTCCTCCTCCGAGCCGCCGGCCTGATGGGCCGCCAGCAGCCGGGCCGAAGCGTCGGGCGGCAACTGCTCGGTGAGCCGGCGCAGCCGCGGGTCGTCGGTGGAGCCGGGCGCGGCCGTGAAGCCGAACCGGGCGCGCGTTTCCACCACCACCCCGGCGGCGGAGGCGGCGCGGATGGCGCGGGCCCGGACGCGGGGCTGCCAGGCACGGCGCACCTCACGTTCCAGCGCGGCGGCCAGCCGTGGCGTGGGGCGTCTGATCTGCCCGGCGAGATGGCGCTGCACGGTGCGCGGGGAGATACCGAGCCGGGCGGCCACCGCCTTGGTGGAGCCCTTCTCGGCGCGCAGCAGCAGCCGGAACCGGGCGCCGGGAGTCACCGGCGGCGGGCGGGTGGCCGTGGCCTGGAGCGCGGTCTCGATGCCGTCGCCGATCTCTCCCACGAGGTGCTACTCCTTGATGTGCCGGGCGGGGTTGTGTCCCTGCTCCATGAGTTCGGCGGCCCACCACAGTTCCCTGGCTCCTTCGAGCTTGACCATGCCGGGTGAGACGCCGAGCCGGAAGACCCCCGGCGCCGGGGCGCCGTCCCCGGTGCGGGGCAGCAGGTCCAGCGGGGAGGGGCCGGGGGCGGGGTAGACGACGCAGTCGGACAGCACGGCCAGCGGGAAGTGGCCGTGGGCGGCCATCCGCGCCATCTTGCGGTGCATGTTGGTGCGGGCCTGCGCGATGACGGCGGCTCTGATGTCGGGGCGCCAGGTGGGCCGTTCCAGGGCGGGCCACCGGCCGCCGGGGCGGTGGCCCGCGCCCTGCGGGCGTTCGCGCAGCTTGCCGATGCCGCCCTTCACCGTCGCCTTGATCGCGGAGAGCACCCCCGCGGTCGCCGGGTCGGCGCCGCGGTGCCGTTCCATGGCGGCCAGGAAGTCCGCGTCGGTGAGGTCCTTGGTCACCCCCAGGTCCGCCATCGTCGCCAGGTAGGCGTCCCGCAGCCGGGTGTACCAGGGGTCGAGGTACGGTCCGGCCTCCGGCCGCAGCCAGGCCTCCAGCGGCCGTACTGGGTGGCCGAGTTCGGCGGCGTAGGCCAGGGTCGGCGTCGCGTACCAGGCCGGCCCGGTGGGGCGCTGTCCGGTGGGGGTGAACGGGGACGGCAGCCGGGGGTCCGTCGCGATGCCGGACAGGTCGGCGTACCAGGCGCCGGGCAGCTTGGGGTCGAAGCGCGGGCCGTCGGTGTGCAGGGGGGCGCCGAGGCCGACCCGCAGCCGGTTGGCGGCGGCGGCGAACGCCATGTTCACGTCCAGGCCGACGGCATGGGGCAGGGCGCACTCGGCGTCGCTGAGCAGGTCCGGGTCGCGCACCCACTCGTACGCCTCCTCGTCGAGGACGTCGTGCGAATCGCGGCCGGCCGCGACGGGATGCTCGTCGGGGGCCTCCGGCGGGGCCGGGTCCACCGCGACGGCCAGCGACCCGGCGACGGGGCCCGAGGTCCAGCCGCCGGTCGCGTCCCGTACCGGCCGGGTGGGCGGACGCAGCGCCGTCATCAGCTCCAGCCCGTTGACGGCGGTGGAGCCCCGCGGAGTGAGGACACGGGTGGCGTACGTGCCCAGGGCGCGGGCGAGTTCACCGGGCGTGGCCAAAGCGGTGAGGTCCGACCAGGCGCGGGGATCGAGGGCGTCCCAGGGCAGCACGGCCAGCTGGACGCAGCGGCGTGTGCCGTGCGCCTCGACGGGCTGGTGGACGCGGGCCCAGGGCCCGAACCCGCGGCGGGTCAGCCGCCAGCCGGCCGCGAGCAGGTCGCGGACCGCAGGGTGGTCCTCGGGCAGCCGGAGGTTGCGGCGGTCCGTCAGCCGCGCGGGCAGCCCGAGCCGTTCTGCGGCGGCTTCGGTGAGCACGACCAGCGGATCGGCGTCGCGCCCGTGGCGGTGCAGCCGCTCCTGCCCGATGCCGGCGCCGAGCGCCCACTCCACCAGTTCCGTGACGGTGGCGGCCGGGCAGTGCAGGGTGCCGCCGTCGGCGGTGTGGGCGAGTGCGGCACCGTCCAGGACGACGAGCGGCCCCGCCGGGTACGGCGCGCCGGCCGGACGGGCGGGTCCGGCGCCGGGGAGGGCTTGGGCGTCGTCGCCGGGCTGTGCCGGACCCGGTACGGCCACCGCGCCGACGGCCGTACCCGTACGGTCGGCGGCCGGCTTCCCCGGGCGGTCGCTTCCTCCGGCGGCGGGTCGGCGGCCGGGAGCCGGTGCGCCGGACGGAGGGGCGGCGGCGCCTTCCCGTTCCGTGCGGGGCACCGGGGAGGCATCCGCTCCGTATGCGTCCGGCACATCCGGCGCGTCCGCGAGGACCCCCCGCGCCCGTTCCGTGGCCGCGCCCGCCGTCGGTGGTTCTTCCTCCCGCGCACCCGGCGCACCGTCGGTCCGCTTCCCGTCCCCCGCCGCGCCCTCCGCCGGACGACTCGCTCCGCCTTGTGCGGCCGGCTGCGGATGGCGTTCGGCGAGCCGCTCCAGCAGGCGGGCGTACGCGGCGCGTTTCGGCGGGCGGGGCACCGCTCGGCCGGACTCCCAGGCGGCCACCGCCTGCCAACTGACGTCCAGCGCCCCGGCGACCTGCTGCCGGGTGAGCCCGGCGGCCTCCCGCAGGCGCCGGCGTTCCGCCGGTGGGGGCAGTTCGCCGTGCGCGGCGGCCTGTTCCACCAGCGCGTCAACCGCCGCGAACAGGGCGTTCTCCGCGTCAGACATGACCGCAACCTTATCCCCCGCCGCGCCGCAGGCCCGTTCCCCGGCGCGGGTGTGCCTCTCCTCCCCGCGCCTTCCGCGCCCTGCTCGTACAGTGGGGCGCTATGTCCGCTTCCGTCAGGACGGTGGTGTCGTGATCGAGGTTCTGCTGCTGTGCGTGGCCCTTCTGCTCACCGTGGCCTGCGGGGTGTTCGTGGCCGCCGAGTTCTCCTTGACGACCGTGGAACGGTCGGTCCTGGAGGAGGCCGCCGAGCGCGGCCTGCCCGGCGCGCCCGGCGCGCTCAGCGCCGTACGGTCGCTCACCTTCCAGCTCTCCGGGGCCCAGCTGGGCATCACCCTCACCAGTTTGGTGATCGGCATGCTCGCCGAGTCCTCCACGGCCGCACTGCTGGCGGGCCCGCTGCGCGCGGCCGGGCTGCCCGGATCCGCCGTGGGCACCGTCGCCCTCGTGCTGGGCACCGCCCTGTCCACCGTTGTCCTCATGGTCATCGGTGAACTGGTCCCCAAGAACTGGGCGATCTCCTCCCCGCTGGCCGTCGCCCGGCGGGTGGCTCCGCTCCAGCGCGGGTTCTCCACCGCCTTCCGGCCCTTCATCCGGCATCTGAACAACACCGCCAACCGCGTGCTGCACCGGCTCGGGCTGGAGCCCACCGAGGAGCTGGCGTCGGCACGTTCCCCCAGGAACTGGTCGCCGTGGCCCGGCACTCCGCCGAGGAGGGCACGCTGGCCGCCGACACGGCCGAGCTGTTCGTCCGCTCGATCCAGCTGTCCGGGCTGACCGCGCAGTCGATCATGACCCCCCGGGTGCGGGTCGCCGCCCTGGAGACCGACGCCACGCTCCAGGACGTCGCCGACGCCATCCGCGCCACCGGACTGTCCCGGTTCCCCGTGTGCGAGGGCGGCCTGGACGCGGTGCGCGGCATCGTCCAGCTCAAGGACGTGCTCGCGGTGCCCGACGAGCGCTGGGCCCGCACCCCGGTGCGTGACCTCATGCGCGAACCCCTCCTGGTGCCGGACACCTTCCCCGCCGACCGGCTGCTGGAGGAGCTGTCGGACGAACGTCCGATGGCGGTGGTCATCGACGAGTACGGCGGCACCGCGGGGGTGCTCACCTTCGAGGACATCATCGAGGAGATCGTCGGCAGCGTCCGCGACGAGCACGATCCGCGCCAGGCACCCGATCTGCTGCCACTGGGCCCCGGCGTGTACGAGGCGGACGGCGCGGTGCGCCGCGATCAGCTCCAGGTCATCGGGCTCCAGTTGCCCGAGGGGCCGTACGAGACGCTCGCCGGGTTCATCGCCACCGAGCTGGGGCGCATCCCCGCCCCGGGTGACCGGGTGGACAGCGGCGGCTGGGAGCTGGCGGCGCTGCGCACCGACCACCATCGCGTCGTCCGGGTGCGGCTGACCGCTCCCGTACCGTCCCCGAAGGAGGCACGGTGATCGCGCTCCAACTGCTGACCGGGCTGCTGATGATCGCCCTCAACGCGTTCTTCGTGTTCGGGGAGTTCTGTCTGATCTCGGTGCGCCGCAGCCAGATCGACCCGCTCGCCGCGCAGGGCGACGCGCGTGCCCGCCGGGTCCTGGTGGCGCTGGAACACCTCTCGCTGCTGATGGCCACCGCCCAACTGGGCATCACCCTGACCACCCTGGTGCTGGGCATCGTCGCCGAGCCGGCGATAGCGCATCTGCTGGAGCCGCTGCTGCACGGGATCGGCGTCCCGCAGGGAGCGACCCATCCCATCGCGTTCGTGGTGGCGCTGAGCGTGGCCACCTATCTGCACATGCTGCTGGGCGAGATGGTGCCCAAGAACATCGCGCTGGCCACCCCGCTGCGCTGCGCGCTGCTGCTCGGCCCTCCGCTGCTGGCGCTCTCCCGGGCGCTGTCGCCCCTGGTGCGCGGCATCAACGACCTGGCGAGCGCGGTACTGCGGCTGCTGCGGGTCACCCCGCGCGACGAGGTGGTCGCGGTGTTCTCGGACGAGGAACTGGACCGGATCGTCACCGACTCGGGGGCGGCCGGGCTCCTGGACGAGCGGGCCACCGGGCGGCTGCGCGACGCGCTGCGGCTGGCGCGGCGCCCGGTGGGCGAGGTGATGCGACCGCGCGGAGCGGTGGTGACGGCGCGGGTGGGCATCAGCCCGCACGAGCTGGAGGCGCTGTCGGCCCGCACCGGGTTCTCGCGTTTCCCGGTGCTTGACGAGCGCGGCGCCGTGCTGGGCTATCTGCATGTGAAGGACGCGCTGAACGCCGCCCGACCGCAGCTGCCCTTCACGCTGTCGGCGCTGCGGCCGATCGCCCGGGTGGGCGCGGGCACCCCGCTGGACGAGGTGCTGACCGCGATGCGCGGCGGGGCGACGCATCTGGCGGCCGTGATGGGAGCGGACGGACGGCCCACGGGGGTGGTGACGATGGAGGACGTGCTGCGCGAACTGGTGGGCCCACCGGGCGGGACCGCCTCGGCCGCGCCGTCTCGATAGCATCGCCCGGGTGAATGCCATGGAACTGGAGAGGGACCGGGGACAGGAAGGCGCGGAGCCGGTCCGCAGCTTTGTCGCGGTGGGGGACTCCTTCACCGAGGGCATGTCGGACGCGCTGCCCGACGGCTCGTACCGGGGCTGGGCCGATGTGCTGGCGGACCGGCTGGCCGGGCACGCGCCCGGTTTCCGGTACGCGAACCTCGCCGTGCGCGGCAAGCTGATCGCGCAGATCACCTCCGACCAGGTGCCCCTCGCGGCCGCGATGGACGCGGATCTGGTCACGCTGGTCGGCGGCCTGAACGACGTGCTGCGACCCCGCTGCGACCTGCCGCGGGTGTGCGGGCTGCTGGAGGAGGCGGTGGAACGGCTGGCGCCGTCCTGCCGGACGCTGCTGCTGATGCGCTCCCCCGGCCGCACGGGCCCGGTGCTGGAGCGCTACCGGGGGCGGATGGAGGAGCTGTACGCGCACATCGACACGCTCGCCGCCCGGCACGAGGGCGTGGTGGTGGCCGATCTGTACGCCTCGCGGGCGCTGGGCGACCCGCGGATGTGGGCGGACGACCGGCTGCATCTGACGACGGAGGGGCACCGCCGGGTCGCGGAGGCGGTGTGGCAGCGGCTCGGCCACCCGGCCTCCTTCGACTGGGACGCTCCGCTGCCGCCCCCCACCCCGGTCGGCTTCGGACAGCGGGTCGGGACGAACGTGCGGTTCGCCCGGGAGCATCTGCTGCCGTGGATCGGGCGGCGGCTGACGGGCCGCTCCTCGGGCGACGGGCGGGCGCCGAAGCGACCCGAGCTGAGCCCGCCGTAGAATCCGGTGACGTGACAGACAAGCCCCGCATTCCGAATGTCCTGGCCGGCCGCTACGCCTCGGCGGAGCTGGCCCGGCTGTGGTCCCCCGAGTACAAGGTGGTGCTGGAGCGCCGCCTGTGGCTGGCGGTCCTGCGCGCCCAGCGGGATCTGGGCGTGGCCGTCCCCGACGAGGCGCTCGCCGACTACGAGCGCGTCCTGGAGCGGGTGGACCTGGCGTCGATCGCCGAGCGTGAGCGGGTGACGCGGCACGATGTGAAGGCGCGGATCGAGGAGTTCAACGCGCTCGCCGGGCACGAGCAGATCCACAAGGGCATGACCTCGCGGGATCTGACCGAGAACGTGGAGCAGTTGCAGATCCGGCTCTCGCTGGAGCTGGTGCGCGACCGTACGGTGGCGCTGCTGGCGCGGCTCGGCCGGCTGGCGGGCGAGTACGGCGGCCTGGTGATGGCGGGGCGTTCGCACAATGTGGCGGCGCAGGCGACCACGCTGGGCAAGCGCTTCGCGACGGGAGCCGACGAGCTGCTGGTGGCGTTCGGCCGGGTGGAGGAGCTGCTGGCCCGCTACCCGCTGCGCGGCATCAAGGGCCCGGTGGGCACCTCCCAGGACATGCTGGACCTCCTCGGTGGCGATCCGGCGCGGCTGGCGGATCTGGAGGCGCGGATCGCCGGGCACCTGGGCTTCGCCCGGGCGCTGACCTCGGTCGGCCAGGTGTACCCGCGCTCGCTGGACTACGAGGTGGTCTCGGCGCTGGTCCAGTTGGCCGCGGCGCCGTCCTCGCTGGCGAAGACGATCCGGCTGATGGCCGGGCAGGAGCTGGTGACCGAGGGCTTCCAGCCGGGGCAGGTGGGCTCCTCGGCGATGCCGCACAAGATGAACACGCGCTCGTGCGAGCGGGTGAACGGGCTCGCGGTGATCCTGCGCGGCCACGCCTCGATGGTGGGCGAGCTGGCGGGCGACCAGTGGAACGAGGGCGATGTCTCGTGCTCGGTGGTGCGCCGGGTGGCGCTGCCGGACGCGTTCTTCGCCTTCGACGGGCTGGTGGAGACGTTTTTGACGGTGCTGGACGAGTTCGGGGCGTTCGAGCCGGTGGTGGCCCGGGAGCTGGACCGTTTCCTGCCGTTCCTGGCGACCACCAAGGTGCTGATGGCGGCGGTGCGCGCCGGGGTGGGCCGCGAGACGGCGCACGAGGTGATCAAGGAGCACGCGGTGGCGTCCGCGCTGCGGCTGCGGGAGGGCGGCGAGCGCAACGAGCTGCTGGAGCGGCTGGCGGCGGACGACCGTATCCCGCTGGGCGCGGCCGAGCTGGCGGCGCTGATGGCGGACCGGCTGTCGTTCACGGGCGCGGCCGGGGAGCAGGTGGCCGCCGTGGTGGCGGCCGTGGAGGAGGTGGCCGAGCGGCATCCGAAGGCTGCCACGTACACGCCGGGGGCGATTCTCTGACGTCGTGGGAGGGCGGGGATCCGTCCCTGCTGCGCAGGATCAACTCCGCGGTGGTGCTGCGGGCGCTGCGGGCGGCCGGTGAGTCGGGGCGGTCTCCGTCGCTGGCGGAGCTGGCCGCCGTCACCGGGCTGTCCCGGCCCACCGTGGAGCAGGTCGTGGAGTCGCTGCTGGGCGCGGGATACGCCGCCGCGGCGGTGAACGGTGACGGGACGCGGGCGCCCCGGGTGGGGCGCCCGGCGCGCCGCTTCCGGTTCCGGGCGGAGGCCGGTCATCTGCTGGGGGTGGAGATAGGGGCGCTGCGGGTCGCGGTGCTGGTGTCCGATCTGGCCGGGCGGCGGGTGGGCTCGGCGGTGCGGACGGCGACTGCGCGGACACCGGCCGCCGAGCGTCTCGCCCTGGTGGAGGGGGCGGCGCGGGCCGCGCTGATGGCGTCGGGGGTGGCGCGGGATTCGGTGCGGGCGGTGGGGGTGGGCTCGCCGGGGATCATGGCGGCCGACGGTTCGGTGCGGCTGTGCGCGGCGCTGCCGGGGTGGACGGGGCTGGCGCTCGGGGAGCGGCTGAGGGCGGCGCTCGGGGCGCCGGTGGTGGTGGAGAACGACGCGAACGTGGCGGCGGTGGGCGAGCGCTGGCGGGGCACCGCGGTGGGCTGTGACGATGTGGTGATGGTGCTGGCCGGGCTGTCGCCCGGCGCGGGATCGCTGATCGGGGGGCGGGTGCACCGGGGGTACGGCGGGGCGGCCGGGGAGATCGGGGCGCTGCATCTGCTGGGGCGGGGGGCGACGCCCGAGTCGCTGCTGTCCACGGACGGCCGGCCGCTGGCGGCGCTGGACGAGGCCGCGGTGGGACGGGTGTTCGAGCGGGCGCGGGGTGGGGAGGCGCTGGCGGGGGCGGCGGTGGAGCGCTACGTGGAGCGGCTGACCCACGATGTGACGGCGCTGGTGCTGGCGTTGGATCCCGAGCTGGTGGTGGTGGGCGGCTGGGCCTCGGGGCTGGACGGGGTGGTGGAGCCGCTGGCGCGGGAGCTGTCCCGGTACTGTCTGCGCACCCCGCGGGTGGCGGCGTCGGCGCTGGGCGCGGAGGCGATCGCCTGGGGGGCGCTGCGGATGGCGCTGGACCGGGTGGAGGCGGAGATGTTCGCGGTGCACCCGCCGGGCGGCCCGGCGGAGTGCGGCGTCCGGCCGGAGTGATCCGGCGCCGCCGGTGGCGGTGCCGCGCCCGGCTCAGCCGTGCCGGGTCAGCTGGTGAGGGCGGTCAGGGCCGGCTGGTCGGCGAAGGTGAGCCGGCAGGTGTCGGCCCGGTAGGTGGCGACGGAGACGGCCGCGGTGCGGCCGGCCGCGAAGTAGCGGGTGGTGACCAGCAGGACCGGTGATCCCGGCAGCCGTTCCAGGCGGCGGGCCGCCTCGGCGCCCGCAGCGCCGAGTTCGACGGTGCGGTCCTGTCCCGAGGCGTCGGTCTCCTGGAGCCGGCGCAGCAACCACCTGGCCCGTTCGGGGCCTTCGGCGGCGGGGAGCCGCGGCTCGCCCGAGCCGGGTACATACAGCTGCTCGGTGGCGACCGGCTGACCGTGGGTCATCAGGGTGCGGTGGATGACCTCGACGGGTTCGCCGGCCCGGACGTCCAGCAGCCGGGCCACGGCGGGCGGCGGCGGTGCGGGGGCCGCGGCGGTGGCGGTCCACGGGTCGCCGGACCAGCCGGGCCAGGAGTGCTGGGAGGGGCTGAGGTCCACCCCGACGCGGGGCGGCGCGACGGTGGTGCCCACCCCGCGGCGGCGCTGGAGGCGGCCTTCGAGCTCCAGTTGTTCCAGAGCCTGGCGCAGGGTGGCCCGGGCGACGCCGAAGCGGGCGGCCAGCTCGCGCTCGTTGGGCAGGATCTCGCCCACCGAGAACTCGGTGTCCAGGGCCTTGGACAGCAGGGTGCGCAGGTGCCAGTACTTGGGCTCCGGCTCGCGCTCCCGTTGCGTCGTTTCCACCGCTGCCTCCCCGAAACCCGCGATTATGAAAGGTTGTTGCGTATATGGCGGACCCTAGGGCGGCCCGGCGGCTTGGTCAAGACCAATCAATCCCGACACCGGTACCGAGGTACCTCGATAGAGTCGTGTCATGAAACAGCACGTCACTGTGGTCACAGGAGGCAGCCGGGGTATCGGTGCCGCCATCGCCGTGCGCCTCGCCCGGGCCGGGCACCACCTCGCCATCGGCTACGAACGCGACACCGACGCCGCCGAGGAGACCGCGGCGAAGGTGCGCGAAGCGGGCGGACAGGCCGTCACCGTCCAGGTGGACACCAGCGACGCCGACCAGGTCGACCACCTCTTCGACACCACCGTCCGCGCCCTCGGCCCGGTCACGGGCACGGTGTGCAACGCCGGGATCACCGGACCGCTGGGCCGGTTCACCGAAACCGGTACCGACATCATGCGGCGCGTGGTGGACGTCAACGTCATGGGGACCCTGCTGTGCGCCCGGCGCGCGGCCCGCGAGATGTCCACCCGGTACGAGGGCTCCGGCGGCGCCATCGTGACCATCTCCTCGGGCGCGGCCACTCTGGGCAGCCCCGGCGAGTACGTGCACTACGCCGCGACGAAGGCCGCCGTCGACGCGCTGGCGGTCGGCCTCGCCAAGGAGCTGGCCCCCGACGGCGTACGGGTCAACTCCGTGCAGCCGGGGATGATCGTGACCGACATGCACGCCGCCATGGGCGACGCGCAGCGCCCCTGGCGCAAGCAGGACCGGGTGCCGATGCGCCGCCCCGGGCAGCCGGAGGAGGTGGCCGGGGCGGTCGCCTGGCTGCTGTCGGAGGAGGCCTCGTACACCACGGGCGCGGTGCTGCGGGTCTCCGGCGGCCTGTAGCCGGCTCGGCCACGGCGATGCGGGCCGGGCCGGCCCGCATCGCCGTTCAGTCGCCGGCCATCCCCGCCAGATGCCGCAGCTTGTCGGGGTTGGAGATGAGATAGACCCGGCTCACCAGCCCGTCCGCCACCTCCAGCTGGAACACCGCGTACGGCGCGCCGGCGCTGGAGACCAGCAGCCCCGGGCCGCCGTTCAGGTCCACGAAGCGCACCTGCGACGCGGCCGGCCGGCGTCCGCCGATCCCGGTGAGGAAACGGGCCGCCTTGTGGGCGTCGGTGATCACCCGCAGCGGGGCCTTGCCCCGGCCACCGCCGTCCCCGACCACCTGGACATCGGTGGCCAGCAGCGCCATGAGCCCGTCCAGATCGCCCTGGGTGGCGGCGGCCAGGAACCGCTCGGTCAGCTCGCGCCGCTGCACCGGATCCACCGCGAAGCGCGGTCGCCGCTCCGCGACATGCCGACGGGCCCGGCCCGCCAGCTGCCGTACCGCCGCCTCCCCGCGCCCCAGGATCCCGGCGATCTCCTGGTACGGGAACGCGAACGCCTCGCGCAGCACGAACACCGCGCGCTCCAGCGGGCTGAGCGACTCCAGCACCACCAGCACCGCCAGCGAGACGGACTCGGCGCGCAGCGCCGGCCCGGCCGCGTCCCCCGCCTCCGCCGGCTCCACCCGCGCGGCGGTGGGCAGCGGTTCGGGCAGCCAGGTGCCCGGGTACGTCTCGCGGGCCTCGCGCAGCCGGTGCAGCCGCTCCATCGCCAACCGGGTGGTGATCCGCACCAGATACGCGCGGGGGTGCTCGACGGCCCCGCGCTCCGCGCCCGACCAGCGCAGCCAGGTCTCCTGCACGATGTCCTCGGCGTCCGCGACGGCGCCCAGCATCCGGTAGGCGACACCGAACAGCAGGCCGCGGTGCTCCTCGAAGATCTTCAGCCCGTCATCGTCCACGCCGGCCAGCATCCCATTGCGGCACACCGGCTTTACCTCCGCACCGGGTTACGCTCGGAGCATGGCATGGGGGCCCGGCCGACCGAAGGCCGCATTTACCACCGAAGCATCCTTAACCCCGCGGTCACAGAACGTTCGTGGCCGGGCAACACCGGGGAGGGACAGTGGTTCCATGGCTGACTCCTCCCTCCATCGCACCATCGTCCGCTCGGTGGACCCGGTGGGGCCCGGCGATCTGGCCGCCGCCCGGGAGTTGCACGCCCGCTGCTCGCCACAGACCCTGCGCGAGCGCTACCACGGGGTGCGGGACGCGGAGGAGGCCGACCGGCTGCTGCCGCATCTGCTCAGCCCCCGGTTCGGGCACGGCGTCGCCGCCCGGGACCGGGACGGCACACTGGCGGGCCTGGGGCATCTGCTGTGGGAAGGCGAGGGCGACGAGGTCGAACTGGCCCTGCTGGTGCCGGACGGACGCCAGCGGCGCGGGGTGGGCACGGCCCTGCTGCGCCGGCTGCTCACCCTGGCCGCGGGCGCCGGCTACACGGAGATCTACGCGGTGACCCGCCCGGGCGGCAGCGGCGAGCACGGGCTCTCGGCCCTGCTGCGGGCCTCGGGCCTGACGGTCGGCCGCTACCCGGACGGGGAGACGGTGGTGCTCTGCGCCCCGCTGGCCGCCCGGCCGCTGCCCGCCCCGCTGGATCCGGCCGCCCGCGTGCCGTGATGCCCCGGGCGGCACGCCCGCCCACGGCCCGCTGACCGGCCGCGACAGTAACGACCGGGCACATCAGTAGTGACGAATCCGGGGTCAGGTACCAGGATGGTGCGCATGTCCGAAGACACCACCAGCCCCGTGCTGCCCCGAGCCCTCGCCGATTCCTACGTCGACGCCCTCGTCGCGCTCGACCCCATCACCGGCACCTTCCTGGGCGTCGCCGAGAGCGCAGGACGGCTGCCCGACTACTCCCCGAAGGCCAGCTGGCCCGGGCCGAACTCGCCCGGCGCACCCTGCGGGAGCTGACCGAGGCGGAGAACCGCCCCGGAGCGGACAGCGACGCCGAGCGGCGCTGCGCCCGGCTGCTGCGCGAGCGGCTCACCGCCGAACTCGCCGTGCACGAGGCGGACGAGCACCTGCGGGCCATCAGCAACCTCTTCTCCCCCGTGCACGATGTGCGCAGCGTCTTCTCCCTGATGCCGGCCGAGACCGAGGCCGACTGGGCGGACATCGCCACCCGGCTGCGCGCCGTGCCCGCCTCGCTGGAGAGCTACCGGGCCGCGCTGGCCGCCGGCCTGGAGCGCGGGCTGCCGGCCGGGCCGCGTCAGGTCACCACCGTGATCGGCCAGTTGGAGGAGTGGATCGCGGACGGCGCGGAGAAGAGCTGGTTCGCGCAGTTCGTGGCGGACGGCCCCGAGGCGCTGCGCACGGAGCTGGCCGAGGGCGCGCGCGAAGCCACCGGCGCGATCGTGGCGCTGCGGGAGTGGCTGGCCGGCACGTACTCCCCCGGTGTGGCCGGTGCCCCGCAGATCGTGGGCCGCGAGCGCTACGCCCGCTGGGTGCGCTACTGGAACGGCACCGACCTGGACCTGGACGAGGCGTACGCGTACGGCTGGTCCGAGTTCCACCGGCTGCACGCCGAGATGAAGGCCGAGGCGGCCAAGATCCTGCCCGGCGCCACCCCGTGGGAGACGCTGCGTCACCTGGACACCGAGGGCGAGGCCGTCGAGGGCGTCGAGGAGATCCGGGTCTGGCTCCAGGAGCTGATGGACGAGGCCATCGAGGCGCTGGACGGCACCCACTTCGAACTGGCCGACCGCGTCAAGCGCGTGGAATCGATGATCGCCCCGCCCGGCAGCGCGGCGGCCCCGTACTACACCAGCCCCTCGCTCGACTTCTCGCGGCCGGGGCGCACCTGGCTGCCGACGATGGGCGAGACCCGGTTCCCGGTCTACGACCTGGTCTCCACCTGGTACCACGAGGGGGTCCCCGGCCACCACCTCCAGCTGGCGCAGTGGGCGCACGTCGCCGATCAGCTCTCGCGGTACCAGACCACGGTGGGCATGGTCTCGGCCAACGCCGAGGGCTGGGCGCTGTACGCGGAGCGGCTGATGGACGAGCTGGGCTTCCTGGACAACGCGGAGCGCCGTCTGGGCTATCTGGACTGCCAGATGATGCGCGCGGTGCGGGTCATCATCGACATCGGCATGCACCTGGAGCTGGAGATCCCGGCGGACTCGCCGTTCCACCCGGGTGAGCGCTGGACGCCGGAGCTGGCCCAGGAGTTCTTCGGGCAGCACAGCGGGCGGCCGGCGGACTTCGTGGAGAGCGAGTTGGTGCGCTACCTGGGCATGCCGGGGCAGGCCATCGGCTACAAGCTGGGCGAACGGGCCTGGCTGCGCGGCCGGGAGGCGGCGCGGGCGGCGCACGGTGACGCCTTCGACGCGAAGAAGTGGCACATGGCGGCGCTGTCGCAGGGCTCGCTGGGTCTGGACGACCTGGAGGCGGAGCTCTCGGCGCTGTGAGGACCGGCCGCCCGTCCGGACCCCTCGGGGCCGGTCGGGCGGCCCGCCCGGCTGCGCCGCCCCGGCACCACGGCACCTCTCCCACGGGATCACGAGGGCGTCAGCGAGCGAATCCTCCCTCGGAGTTGATGACCTCGCCGGTGACCCAGCCGGCCTCGTCCCCGGCGAGCCAGGTGATGAGCCGGGCGGCGTCCTCGGGGGCGCCCCAGCGTCCCTCCGGGAACAGCCCGGCGACAATGGCGTGGTGCTCGCCGGTGAGATACCCCGTGTCGACCGGCCCCGGATTGACAGCGTTGACCGTGATGCGCTGCCGCATCAGGCCGGTGGCCAGGCTGCGGGTGATGGAGGCGATGGCGCCCTTGGAGAGCGCGTACGGGATCTGGTCGGGCATGCCGCCGCGCAGATCCTGGCCCGAGGTCATGAGCACGACCCGTCCGGCCGGCGCGTCGGGGCCGCCGAGCCGGTGACGGCGGGCGAACGCCTGCACCAGGAGGACCGAGGCGCGGGTGTTCACCTGGTAGTGCCGGTCGAGCATGTCGGCGGTGAGCTCCGGCAGCGGCCCATCGTGACCGCTGAGGGCCTGATTGGCGATCAGGATGTCCAGGCGTCCTCCGAGGGCTTCGGCCGCGGTGTCGATCAGCGCGGCGGGGACGGCCGGATCGGCCAGGTCGCCGGGGCCGTGCGCGACGACGGCGGACGGGCCGGCCGCCTCCCGTACGGCGGCGGCGAGCGCGGCGGGGCCCTGGGGGTCGGCGCCCCAGGGCTGCTCGGCGTCGTGCGGGGTGTGGTGGTGCAGATAGACGCTCGCGCCGAGGGCGGCGAGTCGCCGGGCGGTCGCGAAGCCGATCCCGGCGCGCCGCGAGGCGCCGGTGACCAGGGCGGTACGGCCGAGCAGGGGCTGATGAGGGGTCATGGCCCCACCTTGCGATACGCCGCGTCTCGCGTCACCCGGTTTTGCGTACGGTGGACCCCCGGGCGGTCTTGATCACCTCAAGCTGGGTGGGGATGCGGGCCCGCAGGTCCGGTACATGGCTGACGATGCCGACCGCCCGGTCCTGCTCGCGCAGCGAGTCCAGCACGTCGAGCACCTCGTCCAGGGACTGTTCGTCCAGGGATCCGAATCCCTCGTCGATGAACAGCGTGTCCAGCCGCTGCCCGCCGGCCTCGGCGGCCACCACGTCGGCCAGACCGAGCGCGAGCGCCAGCGAGACGAAGAAGGACTCGCCGCCGGAAAGGGTGGCAGTGTCCCGGGGCCGCCCGGTCCAGGCGTCCAGGACATGGAGGCCGAGGCCGGAACGGCCCCGGGTGGCCTTGCTGTCGGAGTGCGCCAGCTGATAGCGCCCGGCGGACATCCGGTACAGGCGGCTGCCGGCCGCCTCGGCGACCTGTTCGAGCCGGGCGGCCAGGACGTATGTCTCCAGCCGCATCCGGTAGGTGTTCTCGGCCGCTGTGCCGGCCGCCAGCCCGGCCAGCCGCGCGATGCGTGCGGCCTCCTCGCGTACCGGTGCGAGGGCGCGTGCCTCCGAAACCAGCCGGGCGGAGAGGGCGTCCAGCTCCCGGCAGCGCGTCCGCGCGGCGCTGTCGGCGGCGGCGGCCTCCCGCAGCCGCACGATGGCGGCGTCGAGCGCCCGCCGGACGACGGCGACCTGGTCGGCGGGCCCGTCGCCCGCGCCGGGCAGGTGGCGCGCGGCTTCGGCGACGGCCTCGGTCAGCGTGCGAGCCGGTGCCGACGCCACGTCACGGGCCTGGCCCGGCAGGGCGTCGGCGGGCCGGTCCCGGGGTGTCGCCGGGCGCCCCGCCTCGTCCCCGTCCTGCTCGGCCGCCCGCTGCGGCCGGCCGCCCTGTCCCGGCACGGAAGCAACCGTCCGCTCCACCGTGCTGCCCGCGCCGTCCTCCGCCTCGGAGGCGGCGGCACGGGGCTGCCGGGGATCACCGGGGCGCTGCGGCGCGGTACCGTCGGCGCCTCCGGCCGCCGGCGCCGGGGCCTCACCGGCACCCGCTGACTCTGCCGTCCCCACAGACTCCCCGCTCGCTCCGGACAGGCGAGCGCCCCCCTGCCGGGAACTCCCCGGACGCTGCGGCGCGGTACCGTCGGCGACCCCCGCCGTCGTGCCCGAGGGCGCGCTCTCGCCCGGAACGGCTGCCGCAGGCTGCCACGACGGTTCTTCGCCCGGTCCGGGCCCGCGAGCGCCCGCCTGCCGGGGCACGTCCGTCGCCTGTGGCGCGACGCCGGCATCGCTTCCGGGGGGCCCGGCAACGTCCGCCAGCAGGGCCGCGATGGCGGCCTCCTCCGTGCGCCAGTCGTTCAGGCGGCGTTCCAGGGAGCGCTGGTGCTCGGCGGAACGTACCGCCTCGGCCGCCTCCTGCGGCCCGGGGAATCCGGCCCGGTGGGCGGCGTCCCGCGCCTGGGTCCGTGCCGCCTCCCACCGCTGCGCGCTCTCCCCCGCTCTGCGGACCGTCTCCACCGCACCGGCCAGGGCCTGTGCCAGGGCGCTCAGTTCGGCGGCGCGGTCGGCCACCGTGGGGGCCTCGCCGCGCGCCGCGTGGATCTCCGCCAGCAGGCCCTCCCGCTCCGTGCGCAGCGCGCGTTCCCGGGACGTACGGGCCGCGATCCGGCGCTCGACGTCCCGGTGCAGGGCCTGCCGTTCGGCGTGACGCCGCTCGGCCGCCGCCAGCCGATCCCGTACCTCCTCCTCGGTGTCCGCCACCGCCAGATCGGCGCGCTGACCGTCTTCCAGCGCGGCGAGTTCCCGGGTCAGGCCGGGAACCGTCCCCTCTCCGGCCGCCGCGTCGGCGGCGGCGTGCGCCTCGCGCAGTGCGGCCAGGGCGGCGGAGGTCCGTTCGCGGTGGGCGGATGCGGCACGGTGGGCCTCCTCGGCGGCCCGTTCGCCCTGCGGCGACACCGGGTCGGGGCCGCCCGCCGCGGGGTCTGGGTGCTCGGTGGCACCGCACACCGCGCAGGGTTCGCCCGGCCGCAGTCCCGCCGCGAGTTCGGCGGCCATGCCGCGCAGTCGGCGTTCCTTGAGCTCCAGCCACTGCTCGTACGCGCCCGCCGCAGTCTCCCTGGCCAGCAGTTCGGCCTTCTCGGCCGCCCCGATCCGGTCGGCGAGTGCGGCGCGGCGGCCGGCGGCGTCCAGTCGGCGCTCGGTGTCGGCCAGCGTCCCGGTCCGGTGCCCGGCCCTGGTGCGGGCGGCTTCCGCCGCCGCCAGCTGCCGCGCCAGTTCCTCGCGTTCCCCGCCGAACCGCTCCAGCCATCCGGCTGTCTCTGCCAGCAGCTCGGCGTCCTCGTGCTCCTCCCCTGCCAGCGTCTCCAGTTCGGCGGCGAGACGGCCGGCCCGCTCCTCGGCCTGGCGGGCGGCGGTCAGCGCGCCGAGGTGGCCGCGTACGGTCCGCTCCTGCGCGGCCAGCCGGTCCGCGGTCGCCTCCCTGAGCGGTTCGGGCAGCCCGGCGCGCGCGGCTCCGGCCGCCTCGGCGGCGGCCCGGTGCTCCGCCTCGGCGTTCTCGCGCAGCCGCAGGGCCGGGGCGACCGCCGCGGCGGCCCGGGCGGCGGCGAGTTCGGCCCCGGTGTGCTCGCGTTCCGCCCGCCGGCCGTCCCAGCGCTCGGCGCGGCGGCGGGCCTCGGCGAGCCGTTCCGCGCGGCGCACCCGCTCCGTCGTCCGCGCGAACGCGCGCTGGGCCCGCGTGTGCCCGGCCTCGGCGGCGTGCAGGGCCTGGGCGGCGATGTCGCGCTGTTCGCGGGCGAGGCTGCGCAGCTGGGCCGCCCAGGGCAGGACGTCTTCCTCCGGTTCCGCCGGGTCCCCGGCCCCGGCGGCCTGCCGCAGCCGGTCGGTCAGGGAACGCAGCCGGTCGTCCCCGTCCCGTACCCCGGCCGCCGCCTCCTGCCGCCGTTCCGCCAATCGCTGCTCCACGGCGGCGAACCGCCGCGTGTCGAACAGCCGCCCGAGCAGCTTGGCCCGGTCCTCCGCGCCGGCCCGCAGGAAGCGGGCGAAGTCTCCCTGGGGCAGCAGCACCACCTGGCAGAACTGCTCGCGGTTCATGCCGAGCAGCTGACCGAGTTCCTCGCCGATCTCCTGGTGCGAGCGGCTGAGCGCCCGCCAGCCGCCGCCCGCGCCGTCCGTGGTCCGCTCGCGCAGCGCACTGTACGCACGTTCTGTCGTGGTTCCGGTGCCGCGCTTCTTGGGCCGCTCGCGTTCCGGTCGCCGGGTCACCTCCAGGCGCCGGCCGCCGAGGGTGAGTTCGAGGACGACCTCGGTCGCCGTGTCCGGCTCGGCGTGGTCGCTGCGCAGCCCGCCCGGGGCCTGCTGCCGCGCGCCGGGCACCGATCCGTAGAGCGCGAAGCACACCCCGTCCAGGATGGCGGTCTTCCCGGCCCCGGTCGGTCCGTGCAGCAGGAAGAGCCCGCCGGAGGACAGGGCGTCGAAGTCGATGTGCTGGGTGCCGCCGAACGGCCCGAAGGCGGTCAGGGTGAGCCGGTGCAGCCTCATGCGTTCCTCTCCCCCACCCGGGCCGCCTCCAGGGCGCGCCGCAGCTCGGCGCGTTCCTGTGCGTCGGGTGCCTGCCCGGGCCGTACGTGGGCGATGAAGTCCTCGGCGATCCGCTGGTCGTCGCGGCCGCGCAGCCGCTCGGCGTAACTGCGGCGGCCCTCGCGGGCGGCCTGTTCGGGGGCGAAGGCGAGGGCGAGGAGATGCGGGAAGCGGGCGGAGAGCCGGGCCATGGGCTCGGGGGGCCGGGCGGGGTCGGTCAGGGTGGCCTCGACCCAGTGCTCGCGGTGCCGCTCCAGCGAGGGGTCCGCCAGCAGGTCCTCCAGCCGCCCGGTGATCCTGGCCAGCGGACGGGGCACGGGGCAGTCCACGCGCTCGCCGCGCACCTCGCCGGCGGCGTCGAGGTCGATGAGCCACATGGACTTGCGGTGGCCGGCCTCGGAGAAGGAGTACGCGAGCGGGGAGCCCGAGTACCGCACCCGCTCGGTGAGCGTCTGGCAGCCGTGCAGATGGCCGAGTGCCGCGTAGTGCACGCCGTCGAAGAGTGAGGCGGGCACGGAAGCGGCACCGCCCGCGGTGATGTCGCGTTCGCTGTCGGAGGTCGCGCCGCCGGTGACGAAGGCGTGGGCGAGCACGACGGCACGCGTCCCGGCCGGCCGGCGGGCGAGATCCTCGCGCACCCGCCGCATGGCGGCCCCGAGCACGGCGCTGTGCCGGGCGGTCTCCACCGCGAACTGCTCGCGCACCAGCTGCGGTTCCAGATACGGCAGCCCGTACACGGCGACCTCGCCGTGGGTGTCCCGCAGCAGGACGGGGGTGGCGCACTCCTCGGGGTCGGTCCGCAGATGCACCCCGGCGCCATCCATCAGCCCGGCGCCGACGCCCAGTCTCCTGGCCGAGTCGTGGTTGCCGGAGATCATGACGGCGGGAATCCCCGCCCCGGCCAACTGCCGCAGCACGCGGTCGAACAGCTCCACGGCGACCAGCGGCGGCACGGCCCGGTCGTAGATGTCCCCCGCGACGAGCACCGCGTCCACCTCGTGCTGCCGGGCGGTCTCCACCAGATGGTCGAGAAACACCCGCTGCGCCTCGATCAACGGCACCCGGTGCAGCCCCCGCCCCAGATGCCAGTCGGAGGTGTGCAGAAACCTCACCCAGCCCGCTCCGATCTCTCCGTACACCCGTTCGCCGCCGCACCCCGGACCGGTACGGAAGGGACGAGTCGGCCAAGGTCCCTACGCTAAGCGGTGTCTGTGCCGGTGCGTCCGGCGGGTGTGGCGGACGGTGCGGTCCTTCCCCCGTGGTGTCGGGGGAAGGACCGCGAGGGTGCGGGGGCCTACGGCGTCCAGCCGCCGAGCCAGGTGGCCGGGGTGTGGGAGCCGGCCTGCTGGTCGGTCAGGTGGGGGCGGGTGCCGCTCGGTGTGCCCGCGCCGGGGCCGCTGTTGCGGTACTCGGCGAACCGGGCGCCCTGCCACGGGAAGCCGCTCATGTCGGTCCAGGGAGTGGCGCGGATCGCGTCCGACAGCTGGGTGTCGCGGACGGTCACCTGGGGGTGCAGGGTGGCGTCGCCGCCGGAGTACCAGGGGCGGCCCAGGTAGTAGGTACCGGCGCTCACCTCGCCGGTGATGGTGGAGTCGGTGATGAGGAAACCGGGGAACCGCGGCGCGGTGGAGGGGGCAGTGACGTAGCCGGCCGAGGTGCCGTCGGGGCGGCGGGTGACCTGGATGACCGAGCGGGTGATGACGGCCGTGGCGCGGCCGAAGATGAAGTCGACGTTGCCGCTGATGGTGGAGTGGGAGATGTGGACCCGGCCCTGCCGGTCCTTGTTCGCGCTGTCCAGCAGCAGGGTGTCCTGGTCGCCGTGGGCGGCGATGTTGGAGAGCACGATGCGGTCGCCGCGGGTGCGCAGCGCCACCGCCTGGTGGTTGGGCTGGTCGGCGTGGGCAAGTTCGTCGAAGTCGTTGGCGAAGGTGATGTTGCGGGCCTGGAAGTCGTCGGCGTCGACGGCGAAAGTGGCGCTGCCGCTGGTGCCGTACGTGCCGCCGCCCGGCTTGGGGGTGCCGCTGGAGTTGTTGTAGACGATCGTCACGTCGGCGGCCCGGCCGCTGCTGCCGACGAGCCGGATGTGCGGCTTGTCGCTGGGCACCAGGACGACTTCCCGGTAGACGCCCGGGTGGACGGTGATGGTGACGGGGCTGGTGTTGTTGGCGGGGACGGCGTCGATCGCCGCCTGGATGCCGCCGAAGGCCGCGCTGCCGTCGGCGGCCACCGTCAGGGAGGCGGCGGCGTGACCGGGCGCGGCGGTGGCGGCCGGGGTCAGGGCGGTGGTGAGCAGGGCGGCGGCCAGCAGCAGGGGTGCGGTCAGGGTGCGGGGACGCGAACGCATGGGTCATCCGTTCTGCGGGGGAGGTGGTGTCCTTCGCACCCTGGTTGCCGCGGGGCCCGGTTTGGTTGCCGGCTCAGCGCTGGGGGCGCAGCGCCGCCAGTTGTTCGGCGAAGGGGATGACCTCCCGCTCCCCGACCGGCGCCGACGCGGGGGCCGGACCGCCGGCACCGGCTCCCGGCGCGCCCGCCATGAGTGCGGCGAGTTCGCGGCCGGCGCGCCGGATGCGTTCGGGGAGCCGGTCCACGAGCGGGTCGGTGCCGCCGCCCCAGTCCTCGGACGCCGCGTACACCCCGGTCGGTACGGTGACCGTCCGCAGGTAGCCGAACAGCGGGCGCATGGCGTGGTCCAGCACGAGCGAGTGCCGGGCGCTGCCGCCGGTGGCGCCGACCAGGACGGGGCGACCCGCCAGCAGGTCGGCTTCCAGAAGGTCGGCGTAGGACTTGAACAGTCCGCTGTAGGAGGCGTTGAAGACCGGGGTGACGGCGATGATGCCGTCCGCCCCCGTCGTGGCGTCGAGCGCGTCGCGCAGCGCCGGGCCGGGGAATCCGGTGACCAGGTGCTGGGCGATGTCACCGGCGAGTTCGCGCAGTTCGATGACCCGGGTGGTCACCTCGCGGCCGTTCTCCTCCAGGTGTGCGGCGGTTGCCTCGGCCAGCCGGTCGGCGAGCAGCCGGGTGGTGGACGGCTTGCCGAGGCCCGCCGTGATGACCGTCAGCTTCAGCGGGGTCGTCATCGCAGGGCTCCTTCCTTGTGCTGGGCGACCCGGGCGGCGTGGGTGGGGCCCTGCGGGACGCCGTCAGCCCGCCGGGCGGCGAACTCCTCGCGCAGCACCGGCAGTACCTCCTCGCCGAACAGGTCGAGCTGCTCCAGCACGGTCTTCAGGGGCAGCCCCGCGTGGTCGACCAGGAACAGCTGGCGCTGGTAGTCGCCGAAGGACTCGCGGAAGGTCAGGGTCTTCTCGATGACCTCCTGCGGGCTGCCGACGGTCAGCGGCGTCTGGTCGGTGAACTCCTCCAGCGAGGGGCCGTGGCCGTAGACCGGGGCGTTGTCGAAGTAGGGGCGGAACTCGCGTACCGCGTCCTGGGAGTTGCGGCGCATGAAGAACTGCCCGCCGAGGCCGACCACGGCACTCTCGCGCGGCCCGTGCCCGTAGTGCGCCCAGCGGTCCCGGTACAGGTCGATGAGGCGCTTGAAGTGCTCCTTGGGCCAGAAGATGTTGTTGGCGAAGAAGCCGTCGCCGTAGTACGCGGCCTGTTCGGCGATCTCGGGGCTGCGGATGGAGCCGTGCCACACGAAGGGCGGGACGCCGTCCAGCGGGCGCGGGGTGGAGGTGAAGCCCTGGAGCGGGGTGCGGAAGCGGCCTTCCCAGTTGACGACGTCCTCGCGCCACAGCTGGTGCAGCAGCGCGTAGTTCTCGATGGCCAGCGGGATGCCCTGCCGGATGTCCTGGCCGAACCAGGGGTAGACGGGGCCGGTGTTGCCGCGGCCCAGCATCAGGTCGACGCGCCCGTCGGCCAGGTGCTGGAGCATCGCGAAGTCCTCGGCGATCTTCACCGGGTCGTTGGTGGTGATGAGGGTCGTGGAGGTGGACAGGATGAGCCGCTCGGTGCGGGCGGCGATCCAGCCGAGCATGGTGGTGGGCGAGGAGGGGACGAACGGGGGGTTGTGGTGCTCGCCGGTGGCGAAGACGTCGAGTCCGATCTCCTCGGCCTTGAGCGCGATGGCGGTCATGGCCTTGATGCGGTCGTGCTCGCTCGGCGTGGTGCCGTTGGTGGGGTCGGTGGTGACATCCCCGACCGTGAAAATGCCGAACTGCATCGTGCCCGCCTCCTAGATTGTTTACTGTTCAACTATACCGCCGGAACGCGGTCCGGGCGCCCACTATTCCCCGGCGCCTCCGGCCCCGCCGAAGCCCCGTCCCGGCGCGCCCCTCAGGCCACGCCGTAGGTGTCCCCGCCCAGCTCCAGGCGAGCCGCACCGGCCGTCGCGTCCGCCAGCCAGCCCTCGAACCCGGGCACACCGGCGGCCGGCAGCGCGACCTCGATCGTCACCGCGGCCCCGTAGCGCACCTCACGCACCGCGTGCCCCTTCGCGCGCAGCTCATGCTCCAGACGGCCCGCCCGCTGATGATCGACCGTGACCGTCGCCAGCCGGTACCGCCGCCGGGTCTCGGTGCCCACCGCGTCCAGCGCGGCCCCCACCGCGCCCCCGTACGCCCTGATCAGCCCGCCGGCGCCCAGCTTCACCCCGCCGTAGTACCGGGTGACCACCGCCACCGCGTACCGGATCTCCCGCCGGGTGAGCATCCGCAGCATCGGCACCCCCGCCGTGCCGCCGGGCTCGCCGTCGTCGCCGCACTTCTGTACGCCCGCCTCCGCACCGATCACATACGCCCAGCAATGATGGGTGGCCGTGGGGTGCGCCGCCCGCTCCCGGGCGAGGATCGCGACCGCCGCCTCCTCCGTGCCCGCCGGTGCCAGCGCGCACACGAAGCGCGAACGGTTGACCTCGGTCTCGTGCACGCCCCCCGCACCGGCCACCGTCACATACGCGTCCCGCATCCGGCCAGCCTAAGCCGAGGCCCGGGAATGGCGTGCCCGGGGCGGTCGTTGACGCAGGCATGGACACCGAAACGGACACCGTACGACACATCCTCACCGAGACCGGCGACACCTGGGCGGTCGTGGGGCTGTCCAACAACGAGCGCCGCGCGGCGTACGGGGTGGCCGCCGTGCTCCAGCGGTTCGGCAAACGGGTCGTGCCCGTCCACCCCAAGGCGGAGACGGTGCACGGCGAGCGCGGATACGCCTCGCTCGCCGAGATCCCGTTCCCGGTGGATGTGGTGGATGTCTTCGTCAACAGCGCACTCGCCGGGGCGGTCGCCGACGAGGCGGTGGCCATCGGGGCCAAGGCGGTGTGGTTCCAGCTCGGCGTGGTCGACGAGGCCGCCCGGGAACGCACCCGGGCGGCCGGTCTCGACATGGTGATGGACCGCTGCCCGGCGATCGAGATCCCCCGGCTGCCGAGCTAGGACCTGCCTTCCCGTTACCGGGAGCTGTCCAGCGCGCCGACCGCCACCGAGGCCGCTTCGGCGATGAGCGCGTTGTCGAACTCCGCGTCCTCCTCCTCCCGGGTGGAGTAGACCGCGAGCAGCAGGGGCTCGCCGCCGTCCTCCGGCCACAGCACCGCGATGTCGTTGCGGCCGCCGTAGCCGCCCGCGCCGGTCTTGTCGCCCACGGTCCAGCCCTCACCGACGCCCGCCCGGATCAGCTCGTCCCCGGTGGTGTTGGTGATCAGCCACTCGCTCAGCTGCGCGCGCTCCGGCTCCGGCAGCACCTCGCCCAGCACGTAGGCGCCCAGGTTCGCGGCGAAGACGCGCGGGGTGGACGTGTCCCGCTCATCCCCGGGCACGGCCTCGTTCAGCTCCGGCTCGTAGCGGTTCATCCGGGTCGTGTCGTCGCCCAGTCCGGCCAGCCGCTCCTGAAGGCCGGCCGGGCCGCCGACGGTGTCCCAGAGCAGGTTCGCGGCGGTGTTGTCGCTGTAGCGGACGGTGGCGTCGCACAGGTCCGACATGCTCATCCCCCCTTCGGGCAGGTTCTCCTCCGTCACCGGAGAGTTGGGGACCAGGTCCTGCTCTCCATAGGGGATCACCTCGTCCATGCCCGCCAAGCCGTACTCATCCAGCACGGCCCCGCACAGCAGCGCCTTGAAGGTGGAGGCGTACGCGAACCGCTCGTCCTCCCGGTAGCCGATCTCCTCGCCGCTGCCGGTGTCCAGCGCGTACACCCCCAGCCGTACGTCGTACTCCTCCTCCAGCCGGGCGAAATCCTCCTCCGGATCCTGGGAGAGGACCGCGTCCGAAGCAGACGCGCCCGGCGCCCGCTCGCCCTCACCGTCCGCCGTACCGCCCTGGTCCGCGCCGCCGCAGCCCACCAGCGGCACCAGCACCAGCGCACCCAGTGCCCCCGCCAGGAACCTGCCGCCGACTCGCCTGTGCACCCGCATCTTCGCTCCCCATTCACGCACGGACCGGGGACGGTCCCCGCCCGCGTGATCACCCTCCCGCCCGGCCACCCATGCCGTCCAAGACCCGGTTGCGCGGTTCCATGCCGAAGTGGCATAGGGTCGCGGCCATGGATCTGGTCGGTGCCTGCCGCGCCTTCGTGAAGGTGAGCGAACGCGGCAGTTTCACGGTCGGCGCGGCAGCTGCCCGGATGGCCCAGTCGGTGGCCAGCCGCAAGATCGCCGCGCTGGAGAAGCATCTGGGCGAACCCCTGCTGGAACGCTCCGCACGCCGCGCGACGCTCACCCCCTTCGGCCGCGACCTGCTGCCGCACGCCCGCCGGCTGGTCCAGCTGGCCGAACTGCTGGAGCACGAGGCGGAGACCGCCAAGCGCCGCCCGTTCCGGCTGGCCGTCCCGGACGGCTGCCCGGCCGGTGCGCTGGCCCGGCTCATCGCCGACGCCCGGCGCCACGAGCTGATCCTGGAGCCCCGGCCGCTGCCGCCCGCCGAGCGCGCCGAGCGGGTGAGGGTCCAGGAGGTGCGCGCCGCCCTGGTCGCGGTGCCCGAGGGCGAGGCGGTGTGGACCGTACCGCTGGGCCTGGCCGGGGCGACCGAGCCAGCCGGGGCCCGGATCCATCTGGAGACGCTGCGCGCCGGGCGCACCGACCGCGACCCGCCGCGCCGGGTGTGGCTCCAGCCGGAGGACGAGGTGCCGCACATCCGGGACCCGCTCGCCCGGCTGCGCGACGCGGTGGGGCTGCGGCCGGCCCAGCTCATGTCGGCCGGTTCACCGGCCGCGGCCGCCGCGGAGGTGCTGTGCTCACGGGATCTGCTGCTGTGCTCGCGGGCGCAGGCGGCGGAGCTGGGCCTGCACTGGCGCCCGCTCGGCGAACTGCGGCCGGTGCGCGGCTTCGCCGTGGCCGCCGCCGTACGCGCGGACGCCGAGCGGATCAGGGAACTGCTGGGCGGCGGCATCGCCCGCTGCCTGGGCGCCGAACCGCAGGGTGGGAGCGGCCCGCGGGCCGGGGCGCCGGCACGGACAGGACCGGGAACGGAAACGGGGGCGGGCACGGCCGCATGATGAGCGAGGACCGTCTGCTGCGGGAGTTGCGCGCGACGCTGCGGGACGGCGGGCTGCGCGGCTCGTTCCTGGTGCGCGATCTGGCCACCGGTGACGAGCTGGGCATCGACCCCGATCTCGAATTCCCGATCGCCTCCCTGGTGAAGATCCCGCTGGCCATCGCGACCCTGGAGCGGGTACGGCGCGGCGAGCTGGACCCCGCCCGGCAGATCGAGGTGGCGCCCGGTCGCGTCGCCGCGCCGGGACCGACCGGGCTGAGCCGGTTCCGGCACCCGGCCCGGATGGCCGTCGACGACCTGCTCTACCTGGGCGTCTCCATCAGCGACAGCACCTCGGCCGACGCGCTGTTCGCGCTCACCCCGCCCGCCGAGGTCGCCCGGATCCTGGACGAACTCGGCCTGGACGGCGTCTTCGTGCGGCACTCGATGGGCGACCTGGAGGACACCCCTGTGGACCGGCTCCATCCGGCGGACGCCCACCTCGCGCACTCCCTGGCGATCGGCGCCAGCACCAGCGGCCGGGGACACCCGGTGTGGCAGCTGGACATCGCCCGCGCCAACACCGGCACCGCCCGGGCCTTCACCGAACTGCTCCAGGCGCTGTGGACCCCCTCGGCGATCGACCCGGGGATCGCGACGCGGGTACGGGAGCTGATGGGGGCCAATCTGCTGCGGCAGCGGCTGGCCCCCGACTTCAGCTCGGACGCCACTGTGTGGTCCTCCAAGACGGGCACCCTGCTGAACCTGCGGCACGAGACGGGCGTGGTCGAGCACGCCGACGGTCAGGCGTTCGCGGTGACCGCGCTCACCGAGTCACAGGTTCCGGCGGGCCGGCAGCCGGAGGCCGAGGCACTCATGGGCCAGGTGGCCCGGGCGCTGCGCGATCAGCTGCGGCAGGGGTGAGCCGGACGGATCAGCGGCCGAGGCCTTCCACCACCGTCACACCGGGCAGGGAGCCGAGCGCCTTGCCCGGCAGGATGATCTTGCCGCGCCGGTGGCCGCTGCCGATCAGCGCCCAGGGCAGCTCGACGGCGGCCGCGTCCACCAGCAGCGGCCAGCCCGCCGGCAGCCCGATGGGCGTGATGCCGCCGTACTCCATGCCGCTGGCCTCCACGGCCTGCTCCATCGGTGCGAACGACGCCTTGCGGGCGCCGAGGCGGCGGCGCACCACCCCGTTGACGTCGACCCGGGTGGTGGCGGGCACCAGGGCGGCGGCGAGCGCGGTCTCCCCGCCCCGCTTCCCGGCGATCACCACGCAGTTGGCCGAGGCCTGCTCCAGGTCAGCGCCGTAGGCGGCCACGAAGACCGCGGTGTCGGCCTTCTCCGGGTCACTGTCCACGAACAGCACCTGCTCGACGGGCACCGGCCCCGACCAGGCCCGCAGGGCGGCGCCGACCGGCGCGGGCAGCAGGTCCAGGCACTCGATGGCCGGACGGGCTTCGTCGAATGTTCCGATGGGGGCGCGCATGGCGGCACCGTAACAAGTCAGCCGTTCGCGGACGGCACCGAGGCGGCCATCATGAACTCGACGGGCTCCTGCCCTTCGTTGCGGTAGCTGTGCGCCACGTGGGCCTCGTACGAGGCGGACACCTGGGCCGGCACGTCATGGTCCACGCCGTCCAGCCGGATGGTGAGAACTCCGGTCGTCACGTGCACCAGTTCGGTGCTGCCCGGCGGGTGCGGGTCCGAGACGTGGCTCTCCCCCGGCATCAGCCGCCAGCGCCACAGCTCCAGCGGCCCCGGCGCCTCGGTGCCGGCCAGCAGCGTGCTGTGGCTGCCGGCCTCGGTGGACCACAGCCGGATCGCCCGGTCCGGGGGCACCAGCCGTACGGAGGGGGTCTGGTCGAAGTCCAGCAGCGTCGTGATGCTCACCCCCAGCGCGTCGCCGACCTTCACCACCGTGCCGACGCTGGGGTTCGTCCTGGCCTGCTCGATCTGGATGAGCATCCCCCGGCTGATGCCGGCCCTGGCGGCGAGCCCGTCCAGGGTGAAGCCGCGTTCGGTGCGCAGCCGGCGCAGGTTGCGGGCGAGGGACTGGGTGAGCTGATCGAGGTCGGTCACGGGCGGCCTCTCCGCAGGGGTCACATATTCTGTACGCCACAGTGCAATGAAGTGCGCTAGAGTACGGCGTTCCCTTTTCGTCCAACGCACTGTACTGCGAGGTACTCAATGGTAGCCCTGGCCCTGGTGACCAGTCTGCTGTGGGGGCTGGCCGACTTCGGTGGCGGGCTGCTGTCCCGGCGTACCCCGGCGCTCACCGTGATGGTGGTCTCGCAGAGCCTGGCCACGGTGACGCTGGGCACGATCGTCGTCGCCACCGGGGCCTGGAGCGAGGCCGGGCCCCGGCTGTGGTGCGCGGTGGCGGCAGGTCTGATCGGGCCGGGCGCGGTGCTGTGCTACTACCGGGCGCTGGCGCGCGGCCCGATGGGCGTGGTCTCCCCGCTGGTGGCGACCGCCGTCGCGGTGCCCATCACGGTGGCGCTGGTGCTCGGCGAACGGCCACAGCCGCTCCAGTACGCGGGCATCGGCATCGCCGTGATCGGCGTGCTGCTGGCCGGTGGACCACAACTGCGCGGCGCCGCCCTCCAGCGCCGCACCGTCGCGCTGGCGCTGGTCGCGGCGGCCGGATTCGGGGCGGTGCTGGTGCTCATCGTGCAGTCGGCGACCACCGTGCGCGGGCTGCTGCTCGCCCTGTTCGTGCAACGGCTGTGCAGTGTGGCGGTGGGCGGCGGGGCGCTGTTCGCGGCGGCGCGGCGCGGCGCACCCGTGCTGCCGGAGGGCGGGCGGCGGGCCCTGGCGGGGACGCTGCCGGCGCTGGCCTTCGTCGGGGTGGCGGATCTCGCGGGCAACGCCACGTACGCGCTGGCCGCCTCGATCGGCCCGGTGACGATCGCCGCCGTGCTGGCCTCACTCGACCCGCTCATCTGCGCGCTGGCGGCGCGCGGTGTCCTGCGTGAACGGCTGCGGCTGGTCCAGGCGGCGGGGGCGGGGCTCGCGATGACCGGGACACTGCTGCTGGCCTCCGGATAGTTCTTCTCTATTCTCCTGTTCCATGAGGCCAGGAGAACAGCAGCCGGGGGACGGCCGACCTTCCGCGGTGAACGGTCCGTACCAGCAGCAGGGCGGGCATCCCACGCACCCCCCTTACCCGTACGGGGGTACCAGCCGCCGCAGGGGTCACCGGGGCCGTACGCGCCCACCGTGCTCACCCAGCCGCCCGGCGGCGGGGGCGGGGGCGGGGGCGGGGGCCGGTCGAAGGCCGCGATCGCCGTCGTCGCGACGGCCGTCGTGGCAGCGGCGGCCGTGGTCACCACGGTGCTGGTGCTGCGCGGCGGCGACGGGCAGCCGTCCGCCGCGCCGACCCCGCCCGAAGGGGAGAGCACCACGGGCGCCCGTCCGGCCCCCGATGACCCGAGGCGTTCGGTGGTCACCGTCCCGGACCCGGTGGTCGCCCCGGACTGGCGGGTGCAGACCAACGCGGACAAGCACAACGCGTTCGACGTGCCGCCGGAGTGGCAGACCAACTCCGAGGACACCCTGGTCGGTTACAACGACTCCCGGGAGGGCGCCGATCCGCAGGACGTGCTGGTCGCCATGTCGGGACCGGTGGAGTACATGTACGGCTGGTGCGCCGAGGCGGACAACGCCACCTCCCGCGCGCTGGCCGGCACCAAGGCGGGCCAGGGCGCCTCGGGCGTCGAGGAGGCCGCCACCAATGAGGCCAAGAACTGGGTGCTGGCCGCCTACGACCAGGAGCAGCAGGGCACCTTCGTCACCTCGGAACCGGAGCCGTTCACCAGCGAGCACGGCATCACCGGGTACGTGGTGACGGCCACGGTCACCGACGTGCCGCAGGACCCGGACGCGGCGTGCGAGGGCCCTGAGGGCGGCAAGGCGATCGCGTTCTCCTACATCGACGCCGAGGGCGATCTGGCCACCTGGGTCCTGGTGATGGACACCGGGTACCCGGAGGAGCCCTCCCAGGAGACGATCGACGCGATGATGAACAGCCTGCGGCCTTACGCGGTGGACTGAGGCCGCCGCCGGGGCGGGTGGCGCGGCTCAGCCGACGCCGAACGCCCCGGCGGGCGGCGGTGGGGAGGGACGGGCGGCGTCCTCCGGTACGGGGCGGGCGTCGCCGGTGAGCCGGGTCAGCTCGGCGCCGTGCACCACGCGGGCCGGAAACGGGTCGGCGGCCACCCGGCGGGCCAGGCCGTCGGGTGGCAGGGGCGCGGTACGGGAGGCGAGCAGCAGCAGGTTGCCGAACCGCCGGCCGCGCAGGACGGAGGGCTCGGCGACCAGGCACAGCTGGTCGAAGGCGTCGGCGAGATTGGCGAGTTGGGAGCGCAGAAAGCCGAAGGGCGCGGCATCCGCGAGATTGACGGCGTAACAGCCGCCCGGCCGCAGCGCGCGGGCCGCCGCGTGTGCGCAGCCCGCGGTGGTCATCGGCCCGGGAATGCGGGAGCGGTCGAAGACGTCGGCGATCACGAGGTCGTACGCACCGGCCGGCGCCGCCTCCAGCTCCTCCCGGGCGTCCGCCACCCGCGTCTCGATGGGCTCGGCCGGTGGCACCGGGAGCCGCTCGGCGATCAGCGCGGCCAGCGGGCCGTCCGCGTCCACGACGCGCTGCCGGGAGCCGGGGCGGGTGGCGGCGGCGTACCGGGGCAGGGTGAGCGCGCCACCGCCCAGGTGCAGCAGGTCGAGCGGGTCGCCGGCCGGGGCCGTGGTGTCCAGGACATGGCCGATCCGGCGGGTGTACTCGAACTCCAGGTGGGTGGGGTCGCGCAGGTCGACGTAGGACTGCGGGGCCCCGTCCACGGTCAGCAGCCAGGCGCCGTCCCGGTCGACGTCGGGCAGCAGCCGGGCAGTGCCGTATGCCACCGGCCGGATCACCGGTATCGCCTCGTCCTCGCTCACCCGGACATTGTCTCCCGGCCGGCCCGGGCCACGGCCCGGGCCGGCCGCGACCTGCGGCGGGCGGGAGCCGCCCGCCGCGCCGCTCAGGCGTCCTCGACCGCCGTCACCCGCCCGGCGCCCACCGTGCGGCCGCCCTCGCGGATCGCGAAGCCGAGACCCGGCTCCAGCGGTACGGCGTGCCCCAGTTCGACCGTCATGGTGACGGCGTCCCCCGGCAGCGCCGTCCCGCCGTCGGGCAGGGTGATGTCACCGACGACGTCCGCCGTGCGGATGTAGAACTGCGGCCGGTAGCCGCTGGCCACGCCCGTGCGCCGGCCGCCTTCCGCCGCGGAGAGCAGGTACGTCTCCGCGGTGAAGACACGGCGCGGGGTGACGCTGCCGGGCAGGGCCACGATGTCGCCGCGCCGTACCGCGTCGCGGGCCACGCCGCGCAGCAGCAGCGCCACGTTGTCGCCGGCCTGCGCCTCGGTCATCGGCTTGCCGAAGGTCTCCAGGCCGGTGACCACCGTCTCGGTGCCCGCCCCGCCCACCAGCAGCACGCGGTCACCGACGCGCACCGTGCCGCGCTCGACGGCGCCGGTGACCACCGTGCCGCGCCCGGTGATGGTCAGCACGTTCTCCACCGGCAGCAGGAACGGCGCGTCCACGTACCGCTCGGGCACCGGCACGTACGTGTCGACCGCGTCCAGCAGCGCCTCGATCGCGCCGCTCCAGCGTGGCTCGCCGCGCAGCGCGCCGAGCCCGGAGACCCGGACCACCGGCAGCGACTCCCCCGCGTATCCCTGCGCGGTGAGCAGTTCGCGCACCTCCAGCTCCACCAGGTCCATCAGCTCCGGGTCGCCCATGTCGGCCATGGTCATGGCCACCACGATGTGCTCGACGCCGACCTGCTTGGCGAGCAGCACGTGCTCGGCGGTCTGCGGCATGACGCCGTCCACCGCCGAGACGACCAGGATCGCGCCGTCCAGCTGGGCGGCGCCGGTGATCATGTTCTTGATGAAGTCGGCGTGCCCGGGCATGTCGACGTGGGCGTAGTGCCGGGTCTCCGTCTCGTACTCGATGTGCGAGATCGTGATGGTGATGCCCCGGGCCGCCTCCTCGGGGGCCTTGTCGATGCGGTCGAAGGGCACGAAGGTGCCGGTGCCGCGGTCGCTGAGGACCTTGGTGATGGCGGCGGTCAGCGTCGTCTTGCCGTGGTCGACGTGGCCCATGGTGCCGATGTTGAGGTGGGGCTTGGTGCGAACGTATGCCTGCTTGGGCATGGTTTCTTCCTTCACGGCTGCGCCGGTGTGGCGCCGGCCGGGGACCGTCCCGGCCGGCGCGCGAACCCCCTGGATCCCACCGACCCTCCCCCTGCGGGGTCCGCGGTGCGATCCGGGGAGGGTCAGCGTCGGGCGCCGTCTGCGGCGTGCGGGAAGACGGCAGCCTTCGGCGCGTCCGCTGCTGCGGACGGCGCTGCGAGGAAGGTCTGCCGGAACATGTGCACCATCGTGGCCCGTTGGGGCCGGGCGTGTCGAAGGGTTTTCCCTGGCTCCCCGGTCAGGAGGCGGACGCCGCCAGGTCCGGGATGCGCCAGTCGATCGGCGTGTGGCCCTGCGCGGCGACGGCCTCGTTGATCTGGGTGAAGGGACGGGAACCGTAGAACTTCTTGGCGGACAGCGGGGAGGGGTGCGCACCCTGCACCACGACGTGCCGCTCGGTGTCGATCAGGGGCAGCTTCTTCTTCGCGTAGTTCCCCCACAGCACGAAGACGGCGGGGTCGGGACGGGCGTCGACGGCGCGGATCACCGCGTCCGTGAAGGTCTCCCAGCCCTTGCCCTTGTGCGAGTTGGCCTCGCCCTCGCGCACCGTCAGCACCGCGTTGAGCAGCAGCACGCCCTGCTGGGCCCACGGCATCAGATAGCCGTTGTCGGGGATGGGGAGGCCCAGTTCGCTGTGCATCTCCTTGTAGATGTTGCGCAGCGAGGGCGGGGTCTTCACCCCGGGGCGGACCGAGAAGCACAGCCCGTGCCCCTGGCCCTTCCCGTGGTACGGGTCCTGGCCCAGGATCAGCACCTTCACCCGGTCGTACGGGGTGGCCTCCAGTGCCGCGAAGACCTCCTCGCGGGGCGGGAACACCGGGCCCCGGGCCCGCTCCTCCTCGACGAACTCGGTGAGCTCCTTGAAGTAGGGCTTGCCGAGTTCCTCGCCGAGCGGGCCCTGCCAGGATGCGGGCAGCATGCCGATCACGTCGCGACCTCCGATGGTGCGCCAAGAGTGGGTTCGCGCACGAACGTACCCGGTGGCACTGACAACCGGCGGCCCGCCCGGCTCAGTTCAGCGGCCCGCCCGCCACGTACAGCACCTGTCCCGAGACGAATCCGGCCTCGTCCGCGGTGAAGAAGGCGATGGCGCGGGCCACGTCCTCGGGGGCGCCGACCCGTCCCACCGCCGTCTTCGCGGCCGCCGCCTCCTGGAAGTCGTCGAAGCCGACGCCGACCCGGGCGGCGGTGGCGGCGGTCATGTCGGTGACGATGAAGCCGGGCGCCACCGCGTTCGCGGTGATGCCGAACTTGCCCAGTTCCTTGGCGAGGGTCTTGGTGAAGCCCTGGAGCCCGGCCTTGGCGGCGGCGTAGTTGGCCTGGCCGCGGTTGCCGAGCGCCGAGGACGAGGAGAGGCTGACGATCCGCCCGAAGCCCGCCTCCACCATGTACGACTGGCAGGCCCGCGACATGAGGAAGGCACCGCGCAGATGGACGCCGATGACGGTGTCCCAGTCGGTCTCGTCCATCTTGAACAGCAGGTTGTCGCGCAGCACCCCGGCGTTGTTGACCAGCACCAGCGGCGGGCCGAGTTCGGCCGCCACCTGCCGTACGGCGTCCCGTACCTGGTCGGTGTCCGAGACGTCGCAGCCGACGGCGAGCGCGGTGCCGCCGTCGGCGGTGATCTTCTCCACCGTCTCCCGGCAGGCGTCGGGGTCCAGGTCGAGTACCCCGACGGCGCGGCCCTGGGCGGCGAGCCGCAGCGCGGTGGCGGCGCCGATGCCCCTGGCCGCTCCGGTGACGATCGCGACCCGCTGCTGAGTGGTGGACATGCTGCGTCTCCTCGCCGTCGAGTGGTGGCCGAGGCGACGCTAGAAGTCGGCCACCTGCCTGTCAACGGCGTGTCTCCGGTGTTCAGCGCACCAGCGTCGCCAGCAGCCGTTCCAGTTCGGCCGCCGGGTCGGCCGTCAGCCCGCTGTGCACGGGCCCCGGCTGGACGACGGTGCTGCGCGGCGCGACCAGCCAGCGGAACCGCCGGCCCGGGCCGTCCCCGGCCGCCTGCCCCGCGCTGCTGCCCCCGTCGCAGACCCGCTCGGCGGCCCGCAACGCCGCCTGTACCCCGGTCAGGTCGACGTCCGGGTCCAGGGCACGCAGCCGCCGCGGGTCCAGATGGGTACGGGCGGCCAGGAAGGAATGGGCCTGGGAGTACAGCAGCACACCGGCGTTGACGCACTCACCGCGTTCCACCCGGGGCACGACCCGCAGGAGCGCGTACTCGAAGACCTCGCGCTGCCGCGCCGGGGTGTGGTTCATCGGGCATCGTCCTGGGTGCTGTGAGTGGTGAGGGGCAGGCCGCCGGTCAGCCAGCCGGGTGCCTGGGAGGGCTTGTCGGCGGTGGGCGGCCCCACGGTGATGTGTTCATGGATGCTACGGGCCCGGGCGGCCAGCACCTCGCCGTAGGCGGCGCGCACCGCGTCGGGGGTGTCGAAACCGGGCTCCCCGGCCAGCCAGGCGTCGGGGACCAGGGCGGTGACCTCGGCCAGCAGTTCGGCGGTCACCCGCGGGGCGAGCGCGGCGGCGGCCTCGGCGACGCGCGGCCCGAACGGGGCCAGGGCGTGGTCGGAGGCGTCGTAGGGGCGCTCGGCCCAGCGGCTCGCGGTGGGCCAGTTGTGGTGCCAGATCAGGGCGGCGCCGTGGTCGATCAGCCACAGGTCGCCGTGCCACACCAGGAGGTTGGGGTTGCGCCAGGAACGGTCGACGTTGCCGATGAGGGCGTCGAACCACACCACCCGGCCGGCCTCGGCCGGGTCCACCCGGTAGGCGAGCGGGTCGAAGCCGAGCGAACCGGGCAGGAAGTCCATGCCGAGGTTGAGTCCGCCGCTGGCCTTCAGCAGTTCCTGGACCTCCTGGTCGGGTTCGGCGCGCCCGATCACCGGATCCAGCTCCATGCGCACCAGCTCGGGCACCCGCAGCCCGAGCCGGCGGGCCAGTTCGCCGCAGATCACCTCGGCGACCAGCGTCTTGCGGCCCTGGCCGGCGCCGGTGAACTTCATGACATACGTCCCCAGGTCGTCGGCCTCGACGATCCCGGGCAGCGATCCCCCCTCCCGCAAGGGGGTGACATAGCGGGTGGCGAACGTTTCGCGGAGCATTCCCCCAGGCTATCGGGCCGTCCGGCCTGGGGATCCACGGTGCTCCGTCGACGCCTCCGCCCCGGCTACCGACCCGGATCACGGCTGGGGAGTACCCGACGCGGGCAAGGCGGCGGGGAACTCCCGCGCGGCGCAGGGGCCGGCGGGGGTGCTTATACGCCGGCCCCGCCCGGGCGGCCATGGGGTCGCCGGTCAGTCGATCTCGCTCATCCGGGACACCTCAGCTGCCGGCACTCGCATCTCCGCACGATGTCCTTCCCGGCGGCCCAGCACCCGCTCGGCAAGAACGGCGGAGAGGCAGAGAAGGGCCGCGAGTACGGCGAAGAAGGGGAAGATCGTGGTGCCGCCCCACAGGGTCGCGCCGATACCGACGAGAAGTGTGGGGGTGATGAGCGCGCCGTAGGCGAACAGATAGAACGCGGACATGACGGCCCCGCGGCTCTCGGCGGGAATGTGCGTGGTCAGATGGCGCAGGGAGCCGCCGAAGGCAAGTCCGTAGGCGCCGCCCTGAAGTGCGACCGCGACGGTGATGACGACGGCGTTGCCGGTCGCGAAGGCGCCTATTCCGGCCAGCATGAACACGGCGAGCGCCGTGTCGCCGGTGAGCGCGACCGTACGGGCCGGGTAGCGACCACCGGCGACCTGCGCGCAGGCGGCGGAGAGAGTGACGGCTGCGATGATGACGCCGCCGAAGAACGGCCCTTCGATGTTCGCGGCCTGTGCGGCGATGGACGGTTCCAGCGAGAAGCAGACCCCGAGCACGGCCCAGGCGGCCCCGGCGCCGATCACGGAGAAGACGAAGCGTGAGCGGATCTCCTTGGGCACCCGTGGGCGCGGGATCCTCAGTGGCGCGGCACCGGCGCCGGGGTGCGGTTCACGCATCACCGCGAGGAGGGCGAGCAGGACGAGGGCGATGAGCGCATCGGCGAGGTAGGGCAGGAGCAGGGGGTGAAGATTGGTCTGGGCGAGGGTCGCGGTGCCGAGTGCCGCGACGGCGATGCCGACGTTGAAGGCGATGGCGGTGAGCGTTCCGCTGCGCGCCGCCCGCTGTGGATCCACGTCCAGGAGAGCGGCCCCGGCGACGACGACGATCGCGCCGATCCCCAGGCCGTTGAGCATCCGTGCCACGACGAGGTACGCGGGCCCTGTCGCGAGGACGAAGACCGCGAGTCCGGCGAGGAGTAGCAGGACGGCGGCCAGGAGCACCGGCCGGCGGCCGTAACGGTCGGACAGGGCTCCGGAGCAGAGGATCGCGATGACGGCCACGGCCCCGTACGCGGCGAAGATGACCGTGGTCAGAAAGGGCGGATAGTCCCATTTCTCGGCGTACAGGGAGTAGAGCGGCGAGGGGATGGCGGAGGTCGCCTGGCCGAGCATGAGGAGGCCGAGGAGAACCGCGTAGCTCCAGGACTGGGGGCGGCGCCCCGGGGACAGTGACGGCACAGGGGGACTCCTGATAAGTTCGATGCAGATCGTACTTCGAGAACGCTAAGAGCAAGTACGACGTTCGTCAAACTTGGAGCTGTCCGATGCCGTCCTGGGAAACCCCGCCCGACCAGTTGCCGGCGGTCGCCCCCGTCCAGAAACTGCTGCGCGCCCTCGCGGACCCCGCCCGCCTGGAAATGGTCCGCCGCCTGGCGACCTCCCCCGTCGCCGAAGCCCCTTGCTCGGACCTCTACGAGGGCCTCAGCAAGTCCACCGCGACCCACCACTTCAAGATCCTCGTGGAGGCCGGCATCCTCCACCCGGTCATGGTCGGCCCCTCCCGCGGCCACCGCCTCCGCCGCGCCAGCCTCCAAGAAGCGGCACCGGGCCTGCTGGACGCACTGATGGCGACTCTCGCGCGAGAGGGCCGACGGCCTTGAGGGCCTGACGCGGCAGCAGCCCGAGCACGGTCCGCCCGGCACCGCTCGCCGGCAGGCCACCCCGCCTCGCTCTTCGGCTGCCGCTCGAGCCTCGTCCAGGCGATGACATGCATCAACCCCGGCAGGCCACGGACGCTTCGACCTCGTCCTCGACACCATCTCCGCCGACCACGCACTCTCACCACTGCTGCGCATGCTCGCGCTCGACGGAACCCTCTCCGTCGTCGGCAACCCACTGATAACAGGTCCTCGCCTCATCGAACTGGCGGCCGGTAGCGCTTGGGGCTCTCTCCCATTCCGTCCTCTCGCGCCACACACCGGACCTCACGCATCACGCGTGGGTCGGCCTGGGGATGTTCCGCGATCGAGGAGCCGGCCGAAGGAGCCGAAGCCGGAGGTGTGCCACACCGCTCCCCCGCGGGTCACGGCCAGGGCTTCGTGACCTTCGAGTCCCTCCACCCAGTCACGGGCGGCGGATCCCCTCGCGAAGGCGGCCGTGGCGTAGGCGTCGGTCCAGGTCAGGCGGTTGCCGATGAGGGTGAGGGAGAGCAGTTCGCCGGCGGGTTCCCGAGCGTGCGGATCGAGGATGTGCGCGCCCCGCTCGGCGCTGCCGGAGGTGGCGACCGCGAGGTCGTACCCCTGCACGACGGCGAGCAGTTGTCCCGGGGCGGCCGGGTCGGCGACACCCAGCCGCCAGGGGTCCGCCGGGGCTGTGCCCGTGCACTGGAGATCACCACCGCCGTTGACACACACCCGTTGTGCTCCCGCCCCTCGCAGCAGTTCGGCGGCCCGCTCGGTGGCCCAGCCCTTGACCAGTCCGGACGGGTCCAGGAAGCCTGCGGCGCGGACGCTGAACCAGCCATCGCTGCGGCGGGTCGCCTCCGCGCACAGCTCCAGGACCTCGGCCACCTCCGGCGGGCACGCGTCCACCGTCGTGGTTCCCGCCCCCAGCCGGCTGATGGCACTGTCGGGACGGAAGGTGGAGAAGACCTCGTCGACGCGGTGCAGCATGGCGACCGCGTCCGTCAGAGCGCGGCGTACGGCGGGGGTGACGGCACCACGGATGTCGAAGGAGAACACGGTGCCCATGACGTGCTCGGCGTGACGCAGCCCGCGGCCCGGCTCAGCCACCGGCCTGGTCCAGCGCGCTCTGAAGGGAATCCAGGTAGCCCTGACTCGTGTAGCTGGCCCCGGACACGGCATCGACGTGGACGCTCTGCGCCCGCAGCACCTCCTGTGTGAGCCGGGGTACCGATTCCGCGGCGATGGCTTCGCTCCTGGGATCACCGCCCGGTGTCCGCAGGGCCCGAACACCGGTGATCCTTCCCTGATCGAGCGTGACCGCCACCTGGACCGGTCCGAAGGGAGTGTCGATCGACTTCCCGGTGAACGTGCCGGTCGGGTCGGGGCCGGGCGCGACGGCCGGCGGCGGATCACCCGCGGGCGGCGCGGGAGCGAGGGCCGCCGGAGCGGCATGGGGTTTGAGGGAGAGCAGGGCGACCACACCCGCGACGGTGGTCACCGCTGCGATGGCGGCACGGTGCACGTTTTCGGTTCCTTCCGGGAGATGGTCCGCTAGAACGCGAACGACTCGTGGTGGATGCGGCGGCGGGGTACCCCCGCGCGGCGCAGGGCCGCGGTGACGGTCTCGGTCAGGGCGGGTGGCCCGCACAGGTACACGTCGTGACCGGGCAGTCCGGGGACGAGCCGGCGCAGTCCCGGCGCGGTGAGGGCGGCCTCGCAATCGGCACGGTCCCCGAGCAGGTAGTGCACCCGCCCGCGGCGGTGCCGGGCGATGGCGTCCAGTTCGTCGCGGAGCACCACGTCCTCGGGACGGTGGGACCGGTAGATGAGGGTCACCTGGCCCGGAAGGGTCTCGAAGAGCGCGCGCAGCGGCGTGATCCCCACTCCCCCGGCGACCAGGAGCGACTTGGCGGCACCACCTGACCGTTCGGCCGTGAGTGCTCCGTACGGTCCTGCCGCCCACACCCGGGTGCCGGGCCGCAGCCGGGCCAGCCGGGCGCTGTGCCCCCCGACCGCCTTGACGGTGATGCGCAGCAGGTCGTCGCGGGCGGGCGCCGACAACGAGTAGGGGTTGGCGGACCACCACAGTCCGGGAACGAGGAAGCGCCACCGGAAGAACTGACCGGGCCGGGCGCCCAGCTCGTCGAGGTGACGGCCGGCGATCCGTATCGAGACCACACCGGGCGCCTCGTGGGTCACGGCGGTGACCACCAGGCGGTGTCGCAGCGCCCGGCGTACCGGCAGCAGGAACCGGTACCACGCCAGAAGGACGGCCACCGTTCCGTACAGCGCGTACCAGCAGAACCTCGCCGTCGCGTTCGACGTGAAGTCGGCCCCCAGGGCCAGCTGGTGTCCGAAGGCGAGGAAGATCGCCAGGTAGGTGAGGAAGTGCAGCGCGTGCCATGCCTCGTAGCTCAGCCGACGGCGCGCGGCACGGGCGGAGACCACCGCGGTGAACAGCAGGAGAGCGAAGCCCGCCGCGCAGCTGAGCATCTGCGGGTAGCCGGTGATCAGTGTCACCGCCTGCTGGGCGGCTCCGGTGTGCGCGGTCATGGCATACCCAAGGGTGATGAGCAGAGCATGGGCGATGGCCAGTGACACTGTGTAGCGGCCGCCCACGGCATGCCAGCGGGAGAGCCGGTCGGTGCCGACCCCGCGGTCCAGAACCGGCAGCCGTGCCATCAGCGCGAGCAGCACGGCACAGGCGTACCCGGCCAGCAGGCCGGTGATCCGGCCTGCTCCCGTCAGCCATTCGGCTGCGCCCGTCACGGCCGGGGTGTCGCGCCACCAGAGAACGAGAACGGCGGCGGCCCCGGTCCAGATCACGAACTGGGCGGCTCCCGGAATGATCCGGTTCCGGCGCGCCCACAGGCTCCGGCGCGGCCCCGCCCGGTGGCGGTGGCCTCCGGGCACCCTCCCGTCCCCCGCGGTATCGCTGTTTGTCCTGGTCAACCGTCTCTCCGCTCCTCATGGCGGCCGGTGGTTCCGGTGCCGGTGACCACAGTGGCGGGCGCAGCTCTGAGGACCTTCTGCATCACGGCCGGGCGGGGGTGATTCAGAGCGAACACAGAGGTTCACGGCCCTGCGCCCGACCCGCCGCCGGGGGATGCTGGGAACCATCATGAACAGGCAGAACATCAGGAGTGGCGGTCCGCCCCTGCGCCCCGACGGGTCACCCGCACGGGTCCTGGTCGTGGACGACGAGCCGGACCTGGTCGAGGTGCTCTCCCGGGCCCTGCGCTACGAGGGCTGGCAGGTGCGCACCGCCACCGACGGCGCCTCCGCACTCGGCGTGGCACGGGAGTTCCGGCCCGACGCGGTGGTGCTCGACTGGATGCTGCCCGGCATCGACGGCCCGGGCGTGCTGCGGGCGCTGCGGGGGGAGCCGAGCCAGGCGTGCGTGTTGTTCCTGACCGCGCGGGACGCGGTGGAGGACCGGATCGCGGGCATCACCGCGGGTGCCGACGACTATGTGACCAAACCGTTCAGCCTGGAAGAGGTGCTGGCGCGGCTGCGCGGGCTGCTGCGCAGGGCTGGTACGGCCCTGGAGCCGCCCGGCAGCAGGCTTGCGGTCGGTGATCTGGTGATGGACGAGGAGGCACGGGAGGTCAGCCGTGGCGGCCGGCCGGTGGAACTGACGCGCACCGAGTTCGAGCTGCTGCGGTACCTGATGCGCAATCCGCGACGGGTGCTGTCGAAGGCGCAGATCCTGGAGCATGTGTGGTCCTACGACTTCGGCGGTCGTGCCCATGTCGTGGAGCTCTACGTGAGTTATCTGCGCAAGAAGATCGACGCCGGCCGGCCATCGATGATCCACACCGTGCGCGGCAGCGGATATGTGCTGAAACCGGGGGTGCGGTGAGGCGACTCCCGGTTCCGCGCACCCTGCGGGCCCGGCTCACCACCGGTCTCGTCGTCCTGGTCGCGGCCGTGTGCGCGGCGGTCGGCCTCACCACCGTGCCGGCGCTGCGCGGTTTTCTGCTGGAGCGGCTTGACCAGCAGCTGGTCTCCAGTGGCGGGCGTTTCGCGGCCAGCCTGGAGCACGAGGCCCGGCCGGACGAGGACAACGCGGTCGACACGCGGGGGCAGCCCGATCACACGTTCGGAGCCCGGCTGCTGGACGGTACGGTGACCGCCACAGCCGTGGTGCACGACGAATCCACCCGTCCGGTGCCGCTGGACGCCGCCGACCGCGCCGCCCTCGCCGCGCTTCCGGCCGATGAGGGCGGTCGCACGCTCACCCTGTCCGCTCTGGGCTCCTACCGTGTGGTGGCGGTGCCGGGTGATGACCGGGATGTCCTGGTCACCGGGCTTCCGATGCACGGCGTCGATGAGACCGTGGCCCATCTGCGGGTGGTGGAGGGTGTGGTGTTCGGGGCGGCCCTGCTGGCCACCGCGGCCGCCGGCTATCTGTGGATCCGGCTCGCGCTGCGTCCCTTGGACCGGGTGGCGGCCACCGCCACGGAGGTGACCCGGCTGCCGCTGGCCAGCGGGGAGGTGGCGATGCCCGAGCCGGTGCCGGACACCGACACGGGCACCGAGGTGGGCCGGGTCGGTGCCGCACTCAACCAGTTGTTGGGACACGTCGGAGTCGCACTCGCCCGCCGGCAGGCCAGTGCGGAGCGGCTACGGGAGTTCGCCGCCGACGCCGGCCATGAACTGCGCACTCCGGTGGCGAACGTGCGCGGCCACGCGGAGCTGGCACTTCGCCGTCCCGGGCCCCTGCCGCCGGACGTACGGCGTTCCCTGGAGCGCGTCGTCGCCGAGTCCGCGCGGATGTCCGCGCTCGTCGACGATCTGCTGCTTCTCGCCCGGCTGGACTCCGACCGCCCGCTGGCCCGGGAAGTGGTCGATCTCAGCCGGATGGCCCTGGACGCAGTCGACGACGCCCGGGCCATCTGGCCGAGTCACCACTGGCTGCTGGACCTCCCGGAGGATCCGCTGCTGACACGCGGGGACGGTCAGCGGCTGCACCAGGTGGTGACCAATCTGCTGGCGAACGCCGCCTCCCACACCCCACCGGGAACCGAGGTGACGCTCCGCCTCGTCGCCGCGGCGGAGGACATCGTGTTGACGGTCACCGACGACGGCCCGGGGATCGCTCCTGATCTGCTGCCGAAGGTGTTCGCCCGCTTCACGCGGGGCGACCACGGACGGTCACGGGCGGGGGGCAACACCGGCCTGGGCCTGTCGATCGTCGCCTCGGTGACGCGGGCGCACGGCGGGAGCGTCGACGTCACCAGCCGGCCCGGACACACGGTCTTCCGTGTGCTGCTCCCGTGGGAGGGGGACGGCCGGGGAACGGGCGGGCCAGGGTGACAGCCCGTGTCCGCGGATCTGCGGACGGCGGGCCTGAATTCGCAGAAGCGAAATATTCTGTGGGGCCAGGTGCCCAACGCCCCCGGCGGTCGCTCCCCCGGTGGGCGGAAGGAGCGCCGGGCGCGATCACGGCCCCGCCGGAACCACCGCCGTGACCGCGCCGGAACGGCACCTCTGATCAGCCGGCCATTGTTCCTTCTTCGTAATACCAGTTCTTTTCGACACCGATATTCCCCAGGCATTCCCTGGCGAGTGCGGTCTTCGACATCAGGTCGGCGTCGGAGGCGTCGAAAAGAAAACTCCCGACGCTTCCACTGTGGGCGACCTGGATCCCCACGGCCTCCACATGAGCATGAATCTTCAACAACTTGGCGAAGTGCGGAACGGGAAGGAAACGCTGGTTGACCGTCGCGCTCTCAGTGGCGATCCGGCCGATCTCCCGGAGGTCTCCGCCGGCCGTTCCGCACCGCATGCGGACCCGCATCTCGTCGAACTGCTCTATCTCTCGAGGTGTATAGCGGGCGGGCGGGTGCGAGAGGGTGTCCACCGGACCGATGCCCAACGGGAAGCCGAGGACCGCGAGCGGCAGCAGCGGCACGCCGAAGGACTCGATGACCTCTCCCTCACGGTGGGCGAACAGCAGCATGTCGTCGAACATGAGGGGGTCCGCCGCGGACTCCGCGGCCACCGCGATCCTGGCGATGTCCTCCACCGGCAGGCTCATCCCCAGGGCGTCGAGCACCGCACGGATCGTGGCCGTGACATCGCCCGATGACGAGCCGAACCCGAGCCCCACCTCAATGTTGCTCCGCACCCGCAGCACTCCGCCCAGGCGTGGCGCGCCGACCGCCGCCAGCGTGGCGCACGCCGCCTGCCTGGCCTTGCTCTTCCAGCCCGGTTCGACGCGCAAGTTCTCCGCCGAGCTGCTGAGTTCGACGGTCGCCTCGGAACTGAACAGCGCGCAGGGCAGTGTGGTGAGCCCACGGCGCAGCCGCCCGTCGTGCGCGGTGAAGGTTCCCTGGAGCAGTTCGCCGTGATGGCCGCGTGCCGAACCCCTGCCGCGCCACGCCCCGGGCCGTCCCTCTTCCGTGAGGGCAGGGCCGAAGGGACGGACGTCAGAGATTCCGGGCACGTCGACGAGACGTTCCCCGGTCATGTGTGATCCCCGTGTTGCGGTGCCCGCCGACTGCGCCGAAGTCAGCCGGCCGACCGCGAGAGCGCGGCCACCAGGCTCTTGGGCCGCATGTCCTGCCAGTTCTCCGTGATGAATCGCAGACAGTCCTCGCGGCCGGCAGGACCGGCGACGACGTTCCAGCCCAGCGGCACCTCGGCGAACGCCGGCCACAGCGAGTGCTGTCCCTCGGCGTTGACCACGGCCAGGTAGTCGGCGGACTCATCCTCGAAAGGGTTGGCGTTCATCCCTGTCTCCCCGTTAGACGCTCGACCGACGGCCGGGTGGTGCTCGGCCTTCGGACCCCGTGCCCGGACACGGCTCCGCGTCCGGCCCCCGTGGGACCGGACACCACCGCTCCGGGGTTTTCACAGACGGCGTGCACGACTTGTGGCCGTGCACAGATGATCTTCTTACCAGCCTTGCACTTGCCATGTCCACCTCTTGCGGGAAACCCGTGAACAAAATATTCCCACCCCTTTCCCGCGTTCCTCACCGCGCGTGACCATCGAAACAACCAGGTGACGAAGGTGCGTTCGGGCTGCTACCTTCACCCTTGATCTCAGCCAGGGCGACTCCGGCAGTCGTGGCAGATCGCAGGACTGTTAACGGGATGCCGGGGATCCATTCAGAGAACTTCGTGTCCTCTGGCGCTCAGGGGCGCGACAGCGCCCCGAAACCTCCAGGGAACGGGGCTCCTCAGGCCTTCTCGCCCCACGCCCGGGTCAGATGACACATCCGGCTCGCGCCGGGGCGGTGACATGCCTTCCGGCTGCCCTTTTCGCCAGGGGGCACATGCCAGGCCACCTTTGCATGAGCACACATTCACGGGGTAGGTAATCGCGATCATGGAATCGGTTGACCGGCGCACCAGCCACGACCAGGGCCACCCTCTGCGCGCCGCACAGGCCGGCATGTGGTTCGCGCAGCGCATCGCCCCACCCTCCCGGGTCTTCAACATCGCCCAGTACGCGGAGATCCGCGGCCCGCTCGACACACACCGGTTCCTGCACGCCCTGCGCCGGGCCATCGAGGAAGCCGAGACACTGCGCGTCCGCTTCCGTGAAACGCCGCAGGGGGTACGGCAGTACGTACCGGACACCCTCGACTGGAGCCCGTCGTTCGTCGATTTCTGCGACCGCCGGGACCCGGTGGCCGCCGCCCACCGCTGGATGAGCGAATTCGCGGCCCGACCGGTCGACCTCTTCGCCCCCCTCCTCCTGGACGTGGCCCTCCTCAAGACCGGCCCGGACCACTACCTCTGGTACCAAGGGGCGCACCACAGCGTCGTCGACGGATTCGCCGGACCGCTCGTCGCCCACCGCGCCTGCTGCCTCTACAACGACGCGATCGCCGGGCAGCCGAGTGCGCCGACGCCGTTTCCCGGCATCGAGGCACTCCACGCGGAGGAGGAGGCCTACCGCTCCTCCGGCCGCTTCGCCACCGACCGCGACTACTGGATGGGGCAGTTGGCGGACCGGCCCGAGCCCTTCAGCCTCTCCCACCAGCAGCTCCCGGTCCCCGACCGCACCCGGCGCGACTCCGGCACCCTCCCGGAACCGGCCGGCGCCCTCCTGCGCTCCACCTCCCGCCGGCTGCGCACCACCTGGAGCGGGCTGGCCATCGCGGCCGCGGCCGCCTATCTGCACCGGATGTCGGGCGCGGACGACCTCGTCCTCGGACTGCCCGTCACCGCCCGCGCGGGGCGGATCCAGCGCAGCGCGGCGGCGATGCTGTCCAACATCGTCCCCCTGCGCCTGCGGCTGCGGAGGGACACCACCTTCCCCGACCTGCTCCAGGAGGTCACGGCCCGCACCCGGCAGGCCCTGGTGCACCAGCGCTACCGCTACGAGGATCTGCGCCGTGATCTCGGAATGCCCGAATCCGAGGAACGGCTCTTCAGCTCCGAGATCAACGTGATGGCCTTCGACGACGCCCTGGACATCACCGGCTGCACCGCGAGCTTCCACAACCTGACCAACCCCAACACCGAGGAACTGGCCTTCTCGCTGTACGGACGAGCCGACAGCGGCACGATCCGGGTGGACGCCGACGCCGACGCCCAGCGATTCGACGCGGACGACCTCGCCGGCCACCGCGCCCGCTTCGCACGGCTCCTCACCCGCCTGGCGGAGGACCCCGACCGCCAACTGCGGGCGCCCGACCTGATGGACGAGAAGGAAGGCCTGGTCATCCAGGGGTGGAACGCCACCGCGGCCGCCACACCCGAAGCCACCTTCCCCACGCTGTTCTCCCGCCAGGCCGGCATCACCCCGCACCGCATCGCGGTGGCCTGCGGCCGGCGCGAGTGGAGCTACGCCGAACTCAACGCCCGTGCCAACCGGCTCGCCCACCTCCTGGCCGCCCGCGGTGTGTCCCCCGGCAGCCACGTGGTGTCCGCCGTGCCGCGCTCGGCCGAGGCGGTCCTGACTCTGCTGGCCGTGCTCAAGGCCCGCGCCGTGTACGTCCCGGTGGACCCCGATCACCCCGCCGACCGCGTCGCCGGAGTGATCGGCACCGTCGGTCCCGAACTCGTCGTGGGACTCTCCCGGGACACCGCGCCGATGGCAGAGCACACCGGTACCGTCGCGGGGGGCTGGCTCGCCCTCGACGACGACGCCGTCCGGCGACGACTGGAGCAGCAGCCCGACACCGACCCGGCGCCGGAGCGGGACCCGGCGGCGACCGCGCTGGGCCTGGCCTACGCCATCTTCACCTCCGGCTCCACCGGAAAGCCCAAGGGCGCGATGGTCCACCAGCGCGGCATGGTCAACCATCTGCTGGCCAAGGTCGAGGACCTGGAACTGACCGCCGGGTCCCGGGTCGCGCTCAACGCGCCCCTCACCTTCGACGTGTCGATCTGGCAGATGCTCGCCGCCCTGCTCACCGGCGGCACGACCCAGGTCATCGACGACGACGCCGGACAGGACGCGCTGGCGCTCTTCGAAGGCGTCGCAAGGACCGGCGTCACCGTGCTGGAGGTGGTGCCCTCCCAGGTCCGCGCCGCCCTCGACGCGTGGGACGCCGGCGTACCGGCGGCGCCGCTGCCCCGGCTGCGGCGCTTCATCGTCAACGGTGAGGTGCTGCCACCCGCCCTGTGCCGGCGCTGGTACGCCCGCTATCCCGACGCGGCCATCATCAACGCCTACGGCCTCACCGAATGCTCGGACGACAACGCGCACGCCTTCATCACCGCCGGTGACGTGCGCGCGGACACCCGGCTCCCGGTCGGACGGCCGTTGCGCAACAACCAGTTCCACATCCTCGACCGGGACCTGCGCCCGGTTCCGGTCGGCGTGCCGGGCGACCTGTTCATCGCCGGTACCGGCGTGGGACGCGGCTATCTCGCCGATCCCCGCCGGACCGCCGAACGCTATGTGCCCGACCCGTTCTCCGCCGCTCCCGGCGCCCGTATGTACCGCACCGGCGACCGGGCCCGCTGGCGGCCCGACGGGCAGCTCGATTTCCTGGGCCGCAACGACCACCAGGTGAAGATCCGTGGCAACCGGATCGAGCTGGGCGAGGTCGAGGCCGCCCTGCGCACGGTGGACGGCGTGCTCGACGCCGTGGCGGCCGTCCACCGCGCCGGGAACGTGCAGCGGCTGATCGGCTACGTGATCGGCGACATCGCACCGGAGAAGGTACGCGAGGCCGTCGCCGACGCCGTACCCGACTACATGGTGCCGGCCGCTCTCGTCCGGCTGGAGACGTTCCCCCTCAACACCAACGGCAAGGTCGACCGCAAGGCCCTGCCGGCCCCCGACTTCGCGACGTCCACCACCGGCACCCAGCCGCGTACGGCCACGGAACGGGCGCTGTGCGAGGCCTTCGCCGAGGTCCTGGGTCTCCCCGACATCGGCATCGACGACAGCTTCTTCGACCTGGGCGGCGACAGCATCGTCTCCATCCAGCTCATCAGCCGCGCCCACCGCGTGGGGCTCCGCCTCACCGCCCGCGACATCTTCCAGCACCGCACCGTACGCGCTCTGGCGTCGGTCGCCACGGCGGCCGGCCACGAGTCGGCCGGAGCGGCCGAACCGGAAGGGACGGAGCAGGGCGACATCCCCCTCACCCCCGTCGCGGCCTGGCTGGCCGGGCTCGAAGGACCAAAGGACCGCTACCACCAGTCGGTGCTGCTCCAGGTTCCCGGCGGCCTCGACCCGGCCGCCCTGACGACGGCGCTGGACGCACTGCTCGCCCACCACCCCCTGCTGCGCGCCCACGCGCGGCCGGACGGCACTCTCACCGTTCCCCCGGCCGAGGAACGGCCCCAGCCCGGCCTGCTGCTGCACCACCGGGACGTGAGCGGGGAACCGGAAGGCGGCCTGGAGCGGGCGACCGGACAGGAGCGTGCCGCGGCCGCGGGCCGGCTGTCCCCGGGCAACGGGCTCATGCTCCAGGCGGTGTGGCTCGACGCGGGGCCGCAGCAGCCCGGACGGCTCCTGCTCGTCGTCCACCACCTGGTGGTGGACGGCGTCTCCTGGCGTGTCCTGCTGCCCGACCTCGCCGCCGCTTACGCCACCGCCCGCACCGGTGGCGTGCCGGAACTGCCCGCCACCGGAACGTCCTTCCGGCACTGGGCCCGACAACTGACCCGCGCAGCCGTCGACCCCGGCCGTGCCACCGCCGAGCTCCCCCTGTGGCAGCGCATCAGCGGACACACCGAACCCCCGCTGGGCAGCCGCGCCCTCGACCCGGCCGTCGACACCCGCGCCACTGCCAGGGACATCACCGTGGTGCTGCCCGCGGACGTCAGCGCCGCCGTACTCACCCGGGTACCCGCCGTCTTCCACACCGGAGTCGACGAGGTACTGCTGACGGCGCTGGCCCTCGCCGTCGAGCAGCACCGCACCCGGCGCGGGGCCGGGGCGGCCGGCCCGGTCCTCGTCGACCTGGAGGGCCACGGCCGGGCGGACATCGTGCCCGGCGCGGACCTGACCCGGACCGTCGGCTGGTTCACCAGCATCCACCCGGTGGCACTGCCGGGCACGGACCCGGACACGGGCCGCCCCGCACGCGAGGGCACCGCACTCGGCGCGGCCCTCAAACGCGTCAAGGAGGAACTGGCGGCCATCCCCGATCATGGCATCGGCTACGGCCTGCTGCGCCACCTCAACCCCACGACGGGCGCCGCACTGGCGGAGGGCGCCGTCCCGCAGATCGGCTTCAACTACCTGGGCCGGACCAACCGACCGGGGAACCTGGGCGACTGGTCGCTGGACACCTCCGACGGGGCGCTGAGCGGCGGGGCGGACGACGCCATGCAGCTGGCACACGCCCTGGAGATCGATGTCCACCTCGGCGAGGAACGCGAAGGCCCCGGCAGCGGCCGGCTGTTCGCCCGCTGGCAGTGGGCCGGCGGCCTGCTGACCACCGACGAGGTGCGGCTGCTGGCCCAGGACTGGCAGCGCCTCCTGTCGGCACTCGCCACACACGCCGAGGAGGACGGGGCGGGCGGGCACACCCCCTCGGACATGGCGCTCGTCGAACTCAGCCAGGAGGAGATCGACGAGATCGAGGCCGGTACCGCGCACCCCGCGGTCGGCGAACGGGACGGCTTCGACGAAGACTTCGACGACTTCGACGACTTCAACGGGATCGAGGAGTGGCGGGCATGAGCGCGAGCAGCAACGTCGAGGAGATCCTCCCGCTGTCGCCGTTCCAGCAAGGGCTGTACTTCCACGCCGGTTTCGACCGCGGGGCGCCGGACGCCTACGGCGTGCAGTACGTCCTGGATCTGGAGGGCCCGCTGAACGTCCGGGCCCTCGGTGAGGCGGCCCGCGCCGTACTGAACCGGCACAGCGCCCTGCGCGCCGTCTTCCGGCAGCGGGCCAGCGGTGAGCCGGTGCAGGTCGTGCAACGTGCGATACCCCTGCGGTTCACCCGGCTCGACCTGCTGCCGCTCGCCGAGGAGGAACGGCACGCGGCACTGGAGGAGTTCCTCGCGAAGGAACGCGCCGTCGGCTACGACCTCGGCCGCGCCCCCCTGATCCGTTTCGCCCTGGTACGCGTCGCACCCCGGCGCTACCGGTTCGCCCTGATGAACCATCACATCCTGCTCGACGGCTGGTCCATGCCGGTGCTGCTGGGCGAGTTGTTCCGGGAGTACGCGGACCGGAACGCGGGCGGATCCGGGGATGTCCTGCCGCCGCCCGCCGGACAGTACCGGGACCATCTCGGATGGCTGAGCACCCGGGACAGCGCGGCCGCCGAGACCGCCTGGCGGGATGCCTTCGCCGGACTGGACGGACCCACCCTGCTGGCTCCACCCGAAGGGACCGGGACACCGGGCACGCCCCAGCGGCTCACCGTCTCGCTGGACACGGAACGGCTGAACCGGCTCACCGACTGGGCCCGGGGCGCCGGGGTGACCGTCAGCACCGTGGTGCGGGCCGCCTGGGGGATGGCTCTCGCGCGGCTGACCGGCCGCACCGATGTGGTCCTCGGCGCCACCGTCTCCGGCAGGCCACCGGAACTGCCCGGCGTGGAGAGCATCGTCGGGCTGTTCATCAACACCGTGCCGGTGCGGATCACCCTCGATCCGGCCGAGCCGGTGCGAGAGTTGCTGCGCCGCACGCAGGCCGAACAGACCGCTCTGCTGGCCCACGACCACCTGGGGCTGGTCGACATCCACCGGGCGACCGGCCATGCAGCCCTGTTCGACACCGTCGTGCTGATGCAGAACTATCCGTTCGACCGGGCGGAGTTCGACAAGCTGGCGACAGGCCTGACGCTGCGGGACGTCCGGGCGCACGACGGCGCGCACTACCCGCTGCGGCTGGTGGCGCTGCCCACCGGTGACGGACTCGACCTGCACCTGGACCACCGCCCGGAGGTGGTAGCGGCCGTCACCGCGCGCGCGGTGGCCGACGCGCTGGTACGGATGCTGGACCGCCTCACCGGCCGGGCCGGTGAGGTGCTGGTCCGGGACTGGGACGCGGGCACGTTCACGGGCGACTCGGCCGGCCCCGTTCACGGGGAACGACGGGAACCGCCGGCGGTGACGTTGCCGGAGTTGTTCGCGGAGCAGGTGGCGCGGACGCCGGAGGCGGTCGCGGTGGTGGACGACGGTGACGGGTCGTCGCTGACCTACGCCGAACTCGACACGCGGGCCGCCTCGCTGGCCCGGGTCCTGGTGGATGCCGGCGTCGGACCGGAATCGTTCGTCGCGGTGCTGCTGCCCCGCTCCACGGACCTGGTGACCGCGTTGCTCGCCGTGCACAAAGCAGGCGGCGCCTATCTTCCGATCGACCCGGACTACCCGGCCGACCGCATCCGGTACATGCTCGACGACGCCCGCCCCACCGCCCTCGTGACGGCATCGTCGATACCGGTCCCGGAGTGCGCCGCTCCGATCATCACACTCGACACCGTGGAGGCGGTTCCCGGCCCGTTGGCCGCTGTCGCTGTGCGTCCGGAGCATCCGGCGTATGTCATCTACACCTCGGGTTCCACCGGCCGCCCCAAGGGGGTGGTGGTCCCACATGCGGGGATCGTCAACCGGCTGCTGTGGATGCAGGACCACTACGGCCTCACCCCCGGCGAAGGGGTGCTCCAGAAGACCTCGGCCAGTTTCGACGTGTCGGTGTGGGAGTTCTTCTGGCCGCTGATCACCGGCGCCCGGCTGGTCCTCGCCCGCCCCGGCGGCCAGCGGGAACCGGGATATGTCGCTGATGTCATCGGCCGTGCGGGCGTCACGACGGTGCATTTCGTGCCCTCGATGCTCCAGGCATTCCTCGCCGACCCGGCCGCCGCGGACTGCACCGGCCTGCGGCGCGTACTGTGCAGCGGCGAAGCCCTCTCCGGCGACGCCCGCGACCGGTTCTTCCGCACCCTCCCCGATGTCGAACTCCACAACCTCTACGGACCCACCGAGGCATCCGTCGACGTCACCGCCCACGCATGCGACCCCAAGGACACCGGCCCCACCGTCCCCATCGGCGAACCTGTCCGCAACACCGGCCTGCACATCCTCGACACCTGGCTCCGGCCGGTCGCGCCCGGGGTACCGGGGGAGTTGTATCTCTCGGGGATCCAGCTGGCCAGGGGCTACTGGGACCGCCCGGCGCTGACCGCCGAACGGTTCGTCGCCGACCCCTTCGACACCACCGGCAGCGGCACCCGCATGTACCGCACCGGCGACATCGTCCGCCGCACCACCGACGGCCACCTCGAATACCTCGGCCGCACCGACGACCAAGTCAAAATCCGCGGCTTCCGCATCGAACCCGGCGAAATCGAAACCGCCCTCACCTCCCTGACGGGCATCGCCCAGGCCACCGTCATCGTCCGCGAGGACCGGCCAGGCGACCCCCGCATCACCGCCTACCTGATACCGAAGAACAACGCTGTCCTCGAAACGGCGCGGGTCCGCGCGGCTGTGTCCGCCGTGCTGCCGGACCACATGGTGCCCGCCGCCTTCGTCACCCTCGACGCGCTGCCCCTCACCCCCAACGGCAAACTGGACCGCAAGGCACTCCCCACCCCCGGTCTCGATCAGGCACGTTCGCCCGCCAGGGCGCCGCGCACCCCGCGCGAGGAGACCCTGTGCCGGCTGTTCGCCGACATCCTGGGCACCGAAGAAGTCGGCATCGACGACAACTTCTTCGACCTCGGCGGCCACTCCCTCCTCGCCACCCGCCTGACCAGCCGCATCCGCACCGAACTGGACGTGGATCTCGACATCCGGACCATCTTCGAGGCGCCCACCCCCGCGCTGCTGGCCGCGCGCTGCGGCGCCGACGACCGACACCGGCCGGTGCTGACGCGTGCGCCGCGCACCGGTGATGTCCCGCTGGCGTTCGGCCAGACGCGACTGTGGTTCCTGGACCAGTTGGAAGGGCCGAGCGCGACCTACAACCTCTCCTTCGCGCTGCGCCTCTCCGGGCCACTGGACATGACGGCGATTCAGCGAGCCGCCATGGACGTGCTGGCCAGGCACGAGAGCCTGCGGACGGTGTTCCGGGTGAGCGACGGCGGGCCGGTGCAACACGTGCTGGAAGTGGATGAACTCCCCGTGCCACTGCGGACGGTGGCCACCTCACCGGACGGACTGGACCGGGAGATGGCGGCGGAGACCGCCAAGGGATTCCGCATCGCCACCGAACTGCCTCTGCGCATCACGCTGTTCGAGGAGTCGGAGCAGGAGCATGTGCTGCTCGTCGTCGTCCATCATCTGGTGAGTGACGGGTGGTCGTTGGCGCCGTTGGCGCGGGATCTGGCCACCGCCTACACCGCACGCACCCAGCACACGGAACCCGACTGGGAACCGCTCCCCGTCCAGTACGCCGACTACACCCTGTGGCAACGCGAACTCCTCGGCGACGCCAACGACCCCACCAGCCTCGCCGCCGAACAACTCACCTACTGGGAGAAAACCCTCACCGGCCTCCCCGAACACACCCCACTCCCCCACGACCACCCCCGCCCCACCCAAGCCACCTACCGCGGCGCCACCACCCCCATCACCCTCACCCCCCAACTCCACACCCAACTCAACCAACTCGCCCGCGACAACGGCGCCACCCTCTACATGGTCCTCCAAGCAGGACTCGCCACCCTCCTCACCCGCCTCGGCGCCGGCACCGACATCCCCATCGGCTCCCCCATCGCCGGACGCACCGACGAAGGACTCGACAACCTCATCGGCTTCTTCGTCAACACCCTCGTCCTACGCACCGACACCTCCAACGACCCCACCTTCACCACCCTCCTCCACCGCGTCCGCGACACCGACCTCGCCGCCTACGCCCACCAAGACCTCCCCTTCGAAAAACTCGTCGAACACCTCAACCCCACCCGCACCCTCACCACCCACCCCCTCTTCCAGACCGCCCTCGTCCTCCAGAACAACACCCCACCCCAACTCCACCTCCCCCACCTCACCATCACCCCCACCCACCTCCCCACCACCACCGCCAAATTCGACCTCACCCTCGACCTCACCGAAACCCCCAACGGCATCCACGGCACCCTCGAATACGCCACCGACCTCTTCACCCACACCACCGCCCACAACCTCACCCAATGGCTCACCCGGATCCTGGCCTCGGCGGCTGCGAACCCGGACGCGCGGCTCCACACCCTGGACTTCCAGCAGGAGAGCGAGCGGTACACGGACGACAATCCACACCAGGTCCCGGCGGTGACGTTGCCGGAGTTGTTCGCGGAGCAGGTGGCGCGGACGCCGGAGGCGGTCGCGGTGGTGGACGACGGCGACGGGTCGTCGCTGACCTACGCCGAACTCGACACGCGGGCCGCCTCGCTGGCCCGGGTCCTGGTGGACGCCGGCGTCGGACCGGAATCGTTCGTCGCGGTGCTGCTGCCCCGCTCCACGGACCTGGTGACCGCGTTGCTCGCCGTGCACAAGGCCGGCGGCGCGTACCTCCCGATCGACCCGGACTACCCGGCCGACCGCATCCGGTACATGCTCGACGACGCCCGCCCCACCGCCCTCGTGACGGCATCCTCCGTGGCCGTGCCCGAGGGGCCGGTGCACACGGTGCTCATCGACGCGCCGAGGCCCGGGCCGGGGCTGGTGTCACCGGTGGCGGTGCGTCCGGAGCATCCGGCGTATGTCATCTACACCTCGGGTTCCACCGGCCGCCCCAAGGGGGTGGTGGTCCCGCACGCGGGGATCGTCAACCGGCTGCTGTGGATGCAGGACCACTACGGCCTGAGGGCGGGCGAGGGCGTGCTCCAGAAGACCTCGGCCAGTTTCGACGTGTCGGTGTGGGAGTTCTTCTGGCCGCTGATCACCGGCGCCCGGCTGGTCCTCGCCCGCCCCGGCGGCCAGGGCGACCCCCAGCACATCGCCGACCTCGTGCGCCGTGAGGGTGTCACGACGGTGCATTTCGTGCCGTCCATGCTCCAGGCGTTCCTCGCCGACCCGGCCGCCGCGGACTGCACCGGCCTGCGGCGCGTACTGTGCAGCGGCGAAGCCCTCTCCGGCGACGCCCGCGACCGGTTCTTCCGAACCCTCCCCGATGTCGAACTCCACAACCTCTACGGACCCACCGAGGCATCCGTCGACGTCACCGCCCACGCATGCGACCCCAAGGACACCGGCCCCACCGTCCCCATCGGCGGCCCCGTCTGGAACACCGGCCTGCGTGTCCTGGACGCCTGGCTGCAACCGGTGCCGCCGGGTGTCCCCGGCGAGCTGTACCTGACCGGCGCGCAACTCGCGCGCGGCTACTGGGACCGCCCGGCGCTGACCGCCGAACGGTTCGTCGCCGACCCCTTCGACACCACCGGCAGCGGCACCCGCATGTACCGCACCGGCGACATCGTCCGCCGCACCACCGACGGCCACCTCGAATACCTCGGCCGCACCGACGACCAGGTCAAAATCCGCGGCTTCCGCATCGAACCCGGCGAAATCGAAACCGCCCTCACCTCCCTGACGGGCATCGCCCAGGCCACCGTCATCGTCCGCGAGGACCGGCCAGGCGACCCCCGCATCACCGCCTACCTGGTTCCCTCGGCCGGGAGCACTCCGGAGCCGCACCAGCTGAAGGCTTCGCTGGCCGCCGTGCTGCCGGACCACATGGTGCCCGCCGCCTTCGTCACACTCGACGCACTGCCCCTCACCCCCAACGGCAAACTCGACCGCAAGGCACTCCCCGCCCCCGGCACCGACCGGACCCCCCGGATCATCCGGGCGCCGCGCACCCCGCGCGAGGAGACCCTGTGCCGGCTGTTCGCCGACATCCTGGGCACCGAAGAAGTCGGCATCGACGACAACTTCTTCGACCTCGGCGGCCACTCCCTCCTCGCCACCCGCCTCATCAGCCGCATCCGCACCGAACTCCAGGTGGAGGCCGATCTGCGGGCGTTCTTCCAGCAACCCACGATTGCCGCCGCCGACCTCTGGGCCCGCAGCACCACGCGGGTCCGTCCCGCACTGCGGCCCATGCGCCGCCCGGAGATGGACGAATCATGATCCCCCTGTCCCACGCCCAGCACCGGCTCTGGCTGATCGACCAGGTTGAGGGGCCGACCGCCACCTACAACGTGCCGCTGGTCCTGCGGCTGCGCGGCGACCTGGACACCGCTGCGCTGCGCACCGCGCTGCACGACGTGGTGGGCCGGCACGAGAGCCTGCGCACCCTCTTCCCGACGAAGGGCGACGTCCCCCACCAGCGCATCGTTCCGGCCGACCGGGTCGACATCGCGCTGGAGGTGACCGACGTCGCCGGCCGCCCGTACGACGAGCAGCTCGCGGCGGTGGACGAGCGGGCCCGTACCCCGTTCACCCTCGCCTCCGAACTTCCCCTGCGGGCCCACCTCTTCCGCGGCGGCCCGGACGACCACACCCTGCTGGTGCTCATGCACCACATCGTCAGTGACGGGTGGTCGTTGGCGCCGTTGGCGCGGGATCTGGCCACCGCCTACACCGCACGCACCCAGCACACGCAACCCGACTGGGAACCGCTCCCCGTCCAGTACGCCGACTACACCCTGTGGCAACGCGAACTCCTCGGCGACGCCAACGACCCCACCAGCCTCGCCGCCGAACAACTCACCTACTGGGAAAAAACCCTCACCGGCCTCCCCGAACACACCCCACTCCCCCACGACCACCCCCGCCCCACCCAAGCCACCTACCGCGGCGCCACCACCCCCATCACCCTCACCCCCCAACTCCACACCCAACTCAACCAACTCGCCCGCGACAACGGCGCCACCCTCTACATGGTCCTCCAAGCAGGACTCGCCACCCTCCTCACCCGCCTCGGCGCCGGCACCGACATCCCCATCGGCTCCCCCATCGCCGGACGCACCGACGAAGGACTCGACAACCTCATCGGCTTCTTCGTCAACACCCTCGTCCTACGCACCGACACCTCCAACGACCCCACCTTCACCACCCTCCTCCACCGCGTCCGCGACACCGACCTCGCCGCCTACGCCCACCAAGACCTCCCCTTCGAAAAACTCGTCGAACACCTCAACCCCACCCGCACCCTCACCACCCACCCCCTCTTCCAGACCGCCCTCGTCCTCCAGAACAACACCCCACCCCAACTCCACCTCCCCCACCTCACCATCACCCCCACCCACCTCCCCACCACCACCGCCAAATTCGACCTCACCCTCGACCTCACCGAAACCCCCAACGGCATCCACGGCACCCTCGAATACGCCACCGACCTCTTCACCCACACCACCGCCCACAACCTCACCCAATGGCTCACCCGGCTGCTCACCGCCGCCGCACGGAACCCCGGCACGCCGATCAGCGCGCTGCCCCTGCTCAGCCCCCGGGAGTACGAGGAGCTGACCACCAGCGGCCCGTACACCGCGCCCGCGCACTCCGTGCCGCACCGGTTCCGCGAGCAGGTCCGCCGCACCCCGGACGCCACCGCCGTGGTCGCCGGCGACCACCGGCTGAGCTACGCGGAACTCGACGCCCGCACCGACGCGCTGGCCGCCCGGCTGACCCGGCACGGTGTCACGGCCGAGACGCCGGTCGCGGTCCTCATGGACCGCTCGGCCGAGCTGGTGGTGGCCCTGCTGGCGATCCTGAAGGCCGGTGGCTGCTACCTGCCGCTGCACCCGGCGCTCCCGCCGGAACAGCGGGCCCATCTCCTGGACGAGACCGGCTGCCGCCTGCTGCTGACCGACCCCGAGCGCGACGAGGAGCCGAACGGCGCCGCTGTCGTCCTCACCGTCACCCGGGACGAGGACCGGGCCCCCGACACCGGCACCCCCACCGGTGAGCTCATCCACCCCGACCAGCTCGCGTACCTCATGTACACCTCCGGCTCGACGGGCCGCCCCAAGGGGGTGGCCGTCCGGCACCGGGATGTCGTCGCGCTGGCCCACGACCACCGCTGGCAGAACTCCCACGAACGCGTCCTGCTGCACTCCCCGCACAGCTTCGACGCCTCGACCTACGAGCTGTGGGTTCCGCTCCTCAACGGCGGCCAGGTCGTCGTCGCCCCGGCCGGCCGGCTGGAGGCGGACAGTTTCGGCCGGCTGATCGAGCGGCACAAGGTCACCGGCATGTGGCTGACCGCCGGCCTGTTCCGGGCCTTGGCGGACGAGGCCCCTGAGTCGTTCCGGCTGCTGAGCGAACTGTGGACAGGGGGCGACGCCGTCTCACCGGCCGCCGTGCACCGGGTCCACCGGGCCTGCCCCGGCCTGCGGATCGTCAACGGCTACGGGCCGACCGAGACCACCACCTTCGCCGCCGCGCATCCCGTCGCCCGCGCCGCCGAGCCCGCCACGACCGTCCCCATCGGCCGGCCGCTGGACGGGATGGCCGCGTACGTTCTCGACGGCAGGCTGCAACCGGTGCCGCCGGGTGTCCCCGGCGAGCTCTACCTGGCCGGGGCAGGTCTGGCGCGCGGCTACTGGGACCGCCCGGCGCTGACCGCCGAACGGTTCGTCGCCGACCCCTTCGACACCACCGGCAGCGGCACCCGCATGTACCGCACCGGCGACATCGTCCGCCGCACCACCGACGGCCACCTCGAATACCTCGGCCGCACCGACGACCAGGTCAAAATCCGCGGCTTCCGCATCGAACCCGGCGAAATCGAAACCGCCCTCACCTCCCTGACGGGCGTCGCCCAGGCCACCGTGACCGTGCGCCACAGCGCGTCCGGCGCCAAACGGCTCATCGGCTACGTGGTCCCCGAGCGGGGCACCGAGCCCGACCTCCCGGCACTGCGCACCGCTCTGGCCGCCAAGCTCCCGGACTACATGGTGCCGGCCGCGCTGGTCCCGCTGGCGGCGCTCCCCCTCACCGCCCACGGCAAGGTGGACCGCCGCGCCCTCCCCGAGCCGCCGGCGGCGGGCCCGGCCGGGCAGTCCTCCGCCGTGCCCCGGTCGCCGGGTGAGGAAACCCTGTGCCGGATCGTCGCCGAGTTGCTGCGCCTGGACACGGTCGGCCCGGACGACAACTTCTTCGACCTCGGCGGGGACAGCATCCTCGCCATCCAGCTGGCCAGCCGCGCCCGCCGGGGCGGTCTGGTGCTCTCCGCCCGTGACGTGTTCCGGTACGGCACCGCCGCGGCGCTCGCCGCGGCAGCCGGCACCGTCGAGGGGCCGGCGGCCGAGCCGCGCGAAGCGGCGTACGGCACGGTTCCCGCCACCCCCATCGTGGAGTGGCTGCGGGAAACCGGCGGACCGGTGGACGGCTTCCACCAGTCGCTGCTGCTGCGCACCCCGCCCGGCCTCGACCGGCCCACCCTGACGGCCGCTCTGCAAACCGTCCTGGACCGGCACGACATGCTCCGCGCCCGGCTGATACCCGGCTCGACCTGGACGTTCGAGGTGCCGGAACCCGGTGCCGTCCCGGCCGCCGGCTGCCTGGAACGGCTGGTCACGGACGGCGAACCCGGCCGGGCCGATCTCGACCGGGCCGCCGTCGCCGCCCACGCGCGGCTGGCACCCGCCGAGGGCGCCATGCTGCGCGCCGTGTGGTGCGACGCCGGGCCCGCCGCCCCCGGCCGGCTGCTGCTCATCGCCCACCACCTGGTGGTGGACGGGGTGTCCTGGCGCATCATCGCCGAGGACCTGATCGCCGCGGCCGCCGCCCACCGCGCCGGCGGCGAACCCGCGCCGCCGCCCGCCACCACGTCGTTCCGCCAGTGGTCCCGGCGGCTCGCCGTAGCCGCCGCGGAACCCGCGCGGGTGGCCGAGCTCCCGCACTGGCGGCGGGTGTTGAAGCAGCCGGACCCGCCGCTGGGCGCACGGCCCCTCGACCCGGCCACCGATGTGCTGGGCACCGCCCGCTCGCTCACCACCGAGGTCTCCGCCGGCATCGGCGGCGCGCTGCTGACCGAGGTCGCCGCCGCCTTCCACGCCGGCCCGGACGAGGTGCTGCTCACCGCGCTCGCCCTGGCCGCCGAGCGGTGGCGGCGGGAGCGGGGCACCGCGCGGGGCACCGGTCTGCTGCTCGACCTGGAGGGCCACGGCCGTCAGGACATCCTGGAGTCGGCCGATGTGTCGCGCACCGTCGGCTGGTTCACCAGCCTCCACCCCGCCCACCTGGACCCCGCACTGAGCGGGTGGGAACACCTGCCGGAGGGCGACCCGGAGTTCGGCCGGGCCCTGAAACGGGTCAAGGAACAACTGCGCGCCGTACCGGACAAGGGCGTCGGGTACGGTCTGCTGCGCCACCTCAACCCGGCCACCGCCGCCGAGCTGGCGGACGGCGCGGTCCCCCAGCTGTGCTTCAACTACCTGGGCCGGGTCACCGGCGCCGGGGGCGAGGAGTCGTCCGCCGGCTGGTCCGTGGACGCCGCCTTCCAGGTACCCGGCGGGGACGCGAACCGGGACGCCGCCCGGCCCCTGGGCCACGCGCTGACGGTGGACTGCCTCGTCCACGACGGCGAGGAGGGACGGCCCCGGCTGACGTCGGTGTGGACCTGGCCCGGCGAGTTGCTGGCCGAGGCCGCCGTACGGGAGCTGGCCGGCTACTGGAGCCAGGCCCTGGAGAAACTGGTGCGGCACACCCGCACCCCGGACGCCGGCGGGCACTCTCCGTCCGACTTCCCGCTCGTGACCGTCACCGACCGGGACCTGGAGGACCTGGAGGACACCCACCCGTCGCTCACCGACGTGGTGCCGCTCACCCCGCTCCAGGAAGGGATGCTCTTCCACGCCCAGTACGACGCACAGGGCCCGGACGTCTACACGGTGCAGATCGACCTGCCGCTGCGCGGGCCCCTGGACGCCCTCGCCCTGCACGCCGCCGCCGGCGCGCTGCTGCGCCGGCACACCGCGCTGCGGGCGGCGTTCGCGGCGACCCGGGACGGCGATGCCGTACAGGTCGTCCTGGCCGAGGACGCGGTCTCTCCCGCCTGGGCCGAGCACGACCTGTCCGGCCTGGACGAGGAGGAGCGGAACGCCGCGCTGCGGCGACTGCTCGACGAGGACCGGGCCCTGCGGTTCGACCCGGCCCGCCCGCCGCTGCTCCGGTTCACCCTGATCCGGCTGGCGGAGCGGGAGTGGCACCTGGTGCTGACCAACCACCACATGCTGCTGGACGGCTGGTCCACACCGCTGCTGCTCCAGGAACTGTTCACGCTGTACGCGGCGGGCGGGGACAGCGGTGCCCTGCCCCGGCCGCGCCCCTACCAGGACTATCTCGGCTGGCTGGCCGCCCAGGACCGGGCGGCGGCCGCGGAGGCCTGGTCGCGGGCGCTGTCCGGCCTGGAGGGGCCGACGCTGGTGGCGCCCGGTGCGGATGGCGACGCGGTGCCCGCGGACAAGATCACCGCGGAACTGCCGGCCGATGTCACCGCGCGCCTGACGGCCCGCGCACGCACGGCCGGGGTGACGGTCAACACGGTGGTACGCGCCGCCTGGGGCCTGCTGCTGGCCGGGCTCACCGGGCGTGAGGACATCGTGTTCGGCGCGACGGTCTCGGGCCGTCCCCCGGAGCTGCCCGGGGTGGAGAGCATCGTCGGCCTGTTCATCAACACCGTCCCGGTGCGCGTGATCCCGGACCCGGCCGAGCCGGTGTCCGCGTTCCTGGCCCGGCTCCAGGAGGAGCAGTCCGCACTGCTCCCGCACCACCACCTGGGACTGGTGGACATCCACCGCGCGGTGGACCGTCCCACGCTGTTCGACACCGTACTGGCCTTCGAGAACTACCCGTTCGACGCGGACGCGCTCACCCGGCGGCACGGCGGGGTGTCCTTCGGCGAGATCGATGTCAGGGACGGCGCCCACTACCCCATCGCGCTGCTGGTCACCCCGGGCGAGCGGCTGCACGTGCGGGTGGACTACCGGCCGGGTCTGTTCACCGGCGAGTCGGTGAACGGGCTGCTCGGGGTGTTCCGGCGGCTGCTCGACGCGCTGGCCGATCCGGCGGACCCCACCGTCGGCGACCTGCCCGCTCCGACCGCCGGGGAACGCCGGGCGCTGCTTCCGGCGACCGGCCCCGGCGCCGCGCCGTCCGGCACCGCCGCCCGCGGCGACGATCCCGCCGAAGGACCGTCCGGCACCGGACAGGGGCCCCGCACCCTCCGCGAACAGGCGCTGTGCGAGCTGTTCGCGGAACTGCTGGAGGTGCCCAGGGTCGGCATCCACGACAACTTCTTCGAACTCGGCGGCCAGTCCCTGCTGGTGGCCAAGCTCGTGCGTCGTATCCGGTCCTCCCTCGGCCTCGCCGTCGATCTGCGCACGCTCTACGAGACGGGCTCCGTGGCGTCCCTCAGTGAACGTCTGGACGCCGGCGGCACGGCGACCACCGATCTGGACGTGCTGCTGCCGCTGCGCGAGGGCGGCACGGCCGCACCGCTGTTCTGTATCCACCCCGGTATCGGCATCAGCTGGTCCTACATCGGGCTGACCCGGTACATCGACGCCGACCGCCCCCTGTACGCCCTCCAGTCGCGCGGCATCACCGAACCGCACGCCCGGCCGGCCACGATGCGCGAAGCCGCGCGCGACTACGCCGAGCGCATCCGGTCCGTCCAGCCGCACGGCCCCTACCACCTGCTGGGCTGGTCCTTCGGCGGGGTCGCGGCGCACGCCGTGGCCGAGGAGCTCCAGCGGCAGGGCGAGCACGTCGCGCTGCTGGCCCTGCTGGACGCCTACCCGGCCGCCGCCCTGCCACCGACCACACCGGCCATGGCTGAGGAGTCGGTGCTGACCGAACTCGCCGACCGGCTGGGCCTCGATCTGGCCGCCACCGGGCAACTCCCCCCGGACCGCGACACCGTGCTGGGCCTGCTCACCGCGCACGGCGCCTCCTGGGCCCCCGACCGCGACACCCTGGCGGCGGTGGTGGACACCGGTGTGGACAACACCCGTCTCATCACGGAGTTCACCCCCGGGGTGGTCGAGGGCGACGTGCTGTTCTTCACCGCCGCTCACGATCTGGACCAGGGGCGCTCCGCCACCGCCTCCTGGCAGCCGCACCTCACCGGGCGGCTGACCGAGCACCTCGTCGCCTGCGACCACCTGGGGATGACCTCACCCGCCGCCCTGGCCGTGGTGGGCGAACGCCTGAATGACCGACTGAGAGACGGAAGCGAATGACAGTCCACAGCACTCCCTTTCAGGAGATCACCGAGGCGACCCTGCTGCCGAGGATCGTCCGGCTCGGCAGCAACCTGTACGGCGCCGTGTTCACCCTGATGAAGCTGGTACCGGCCCGGTACATCCTGCGCCGCGCCCTGGAGCGGGGCGAACTGGAGCCGGGCACCGTCATCGTGGAGACGACGTCGGGCACCTTCGGGCTCGCCCTGGCCATGCAGGCCGCTCTGCTCCGCCGCGACCTGGTGCTGGTCAGCGACCCGGTCATCGACCGCAACCTGCACCGCCGGCTGGCCGACCTCGGCGCGACCGTGGACATCGTCGAACAGCCCGCCGAGATCGGCGGGTTCCAGGCGTCCCGGCTGGACCGGCTCGCCGAACTGCGGTCCGACCTGCCGCAGAGCTTCTGCCCCGAGCAGTACACGAACCCCGACAACCCGGCCTCCTACGCCCTGGTGGCGGAGCGGCTGGCCGACGCGCTGGGCACCGTGGACTGCGTCATCGGCCCGGTGGGCTCCGGCGGTTCGCTGTGCGGCACGGTCCGGGCGCTGCGCGGCGCCACCCCGCACACCCGGGCGATCGGTGTGGACACGCACCGCAGCCTGCTCTTCGGGCAGGAGGACGGCCCCCGGCAGCTGCGCGGGCTGGGCAACAGCCTGATGCCGGGCAATCTGGACCACGGCATCCTGGACGAGGTGCACTGGGTGACCGCCGCCGAGGCGTACGCGACGACCCGGTGGGCGCACCGCAGGCACGCGCTGTTCCAGGGTCCGACCAGCGGGGCCGCGCTGCTGGCCGCGCGCTGGTGGGCGGAGCAGAACCCGGAGGCCACCTGCGTGGTGATGCTGCCGGACGAGGGCTACCGGTATCTGGAGACGGTCTACGACGATGCCTGGACGGCGGGGCAGGGGCTGGATCTGAGCCGGGTGCCGGACAAGCCCGTCGAGGTGACGCACCCCCGTGAGGCCGTGCCCGACCAGTGGAGCTGGTATCCGTGGCGGCGGCAGGAACTCGGCGCCGTCCTGGCGGAAGGCGGGCGACGGTGAGCGGGAACGGAAGCGGACAGGAATCCACCGGCCGGCTGACCCGGACCGTCGGGGCGCGCACACAGCGGCTGGTCTACGGCGAACTGACCCCGGCCGCGCTGCGCGACGAAATGTCGCTGACGACGCGGATCGACCTGGCGCATGTGGTGATGCTGGTCGAGCAGGGGCTCCTGGGCCGGGCCGACGCCGCCAGGCTGCTGCGCACCGTTTCGGCGCTGCGCGCCCAGGACTACGCGCCGCTGCGCGAACGGCCCGCCCCGCGCGGGGTGTACCTGATGTACGAGGGCTGGCTGTCGGGCGTGCTCGGCGAGGAGATCGGCGGGCGGCTGCACACCGGCCGGTCGCGCAACGACCTCAAGGCGACCGCCACGGCCCTGAAGCTGCGGGGGTGGGCCGCCGAAACGCTGTCCGACGCGGTGCGCCTGGAGGCGGTGCTGCTGTCGCGGGCCCGCGCGTACCGCGACGTGGTGATGCCGGTGTACACGCACTTCCAGGCGGCGATGCCGGTCACCTACGGCCACTACCTGACGGGGGTGGCGCTGGCCCTGGGGCGGGACATCACCGCCGCGCAGCAGGCCGCCGAGGGGTTGGACGTCTCACCGCTGGGGGCGGGCGCGGTGGCCGGCTCGGATCTGCCCATCGCTCCCGAGCGGGTGGCCGGGCTGCTGGGCTTCGACCGGGCGAACCCGCACGCGCTGGACGCGGTGGCCACCCGGGACGTACCGCTGCGGCTGCTGGCGGCGTTCAGCGGCCTGGCGGTGACGCTGAGCCGGCTGGCGGCCGACCTCCAGCTGTGGAGCACCGCCGAGTTCGGCTTCCTGACCTTCCCGGACCGGCTGGTGGGCGGCAGTTCGGCGATGCCGCAGAAGCGCAACGCGTTCCTGCTGGAACATGTGAAGGCGAAGGCGGGTCTGGCCATCGGCGCGTGGACGGCGGCGGCGGGGGCGATGAAGTCGGCGCCGTTCACCAACACCATCGAGGTGGGCACCGAGGCGGTGGGCGCCATGTGGCCGGGGCTGCGGGCCGCCGCCGACGCGGTCCTGCTGTGCCAGTCGCTGGTCAGCGGTGCTCGGCCGGTCCCGGAGCGGATGGCGGACCGTGCCGCCGCGGGTTTCGTCACGGCGACGACGGTGGCCAACCGGCTGGTGGCGCACGGTGTGCCGTTCCGCTCCGCGCACCACCGGGTGGGCGACGCGGTCCGCAGGGCCGTGGAGCAGGGCTCCACCGGGCTGGGCGGTCTTGAACTGCCGCCCGGCATCCCGCCGGAGGCCGGCGCGGATCTGCCGCTGCCCCAGGCGGTCGCGGCGCTGCGGTACGGGGGTGGGCCCGGCGCCTTCGACGTCTCCTTCGACCGGGCACGGGCCGCGATGGAATCCCACGGCGCGTGGTGCGCCGGTCTGCGGCGGCGCGAACGTGCGGCAAACGCCGAGTTGGAGGCCGCCGTGGCGCGGCTGAGTACGGCGGGGACACCATGGCTGGCACTGGTGGAGAGCAACACCACCGGCACCGGCCGGCGGTTCTGCGCCGCCGCCCGCGACCGGGGGATGCGACCGGTCGTCCTCACCCGTGATCCGGAGCGCTACCCGTACCTGGCCCAGGACGGTGTCGAGGTTCGGGTCCTGGACACCGGCGACCCGGCGGCCGTGCTCGCGGCCTGCGCGGAGCTCGCCGGCGACGCCGGTCTTGCGGGCGTCACCTCCAGCTCCGAGTACTTCATCGCCACCGCCGCCGCCACCGCCACCGCCCTGGGGCTGCCCGCGCCGGACGCGGCGGCGGTCGAGCGGTGCCGCGACAAGGCCCGCCAGCGGGAGACGCTGGCGGCGGCCGGGGTGGGCGTGCCGGAGGCCCGGGAGGTCGGGGACGCCGCCGGGGCCGAGGCCGCCGCGCGGGAGATCGGCCTGCCGGTGGTGGTGAAGCCGGTGTCCGGCTCGGGCTCCATCGGGGTGCGGCTGTGCGCGGACGCGGCGGACGCCGGACAGTGGGCGGCCGCTCTGCTGGCCGGGCCCGGGTCGGGCGCGGGCCGGGTACTGGTCCAGGAGTACGTCACCGGCCCCGAGTTCTCCGTGGAGACCTTCGACGACACGGTGGTGACGGTGGTGGGCAAGCGGCTGGGCGACCTGCCGCACTTCGTGGAAATGGGCCACGATCTGCCCGCCCGCGCCCCGGACGCGGACCTGGCGGCGCTGGGCCGGGAGACGGTGCGTGCCCTGACCGCCCTGGGGCTGGGCTGGGGCGCCGCCCACACCGAACTGCGGATGGCGGCCCGCGGCCCGGTGGTCATCGAGGTCAACCCCCGGCTGGGCGGCGGGATGATCCCGGTGGCCCTGCGGGACGCGACCGGCGTGGACCTGGTGGACGCCGCGATCGCCAGAGCCGGCGGACAGCCGGTGCCGGACACTGCCGCACGGCCTGGGCACGCGGCCATCCGCTTCCTGGCCGCGCCGCACGGCGGCACGGTGACCGCGCTCGCCGACCCCGGGCCGGCCCTCGCCGTACCGGGCGTCACCGGCGTCCAGTACACCGTGGCACCGGGCGATCTCGTGACGATCAGTCACTCCTTCAAGGACCGGCTCGGCTGTGTGATCGGAACCGGCTCGGACGCGGACGGCGCGGTGCGCGCCGCCGAACGGGCCGTGGCGCTGCTGGGCGCCGACCTCGCCGGCTGACCACCCCCGACCGACACCGAACAGTTCATCAGTTACGGAGCGAAGCCATGACACTCTCCCTGGTCTGCCTGCCGTTCGCCGGCAGCGGGGCCGGTTTCTACCGCGCCTGGAAGAAGCTGGAGGTGGCCGGCGTGGATGTCGTGCCCCTCCAGTTGCCGGGCCGGGAGGAACGGTTCATCGACCCGCCGCACAGCGATGTGGCCACCGCCGCGCTGGAGCTGGCCGCCGACGCCATGCGGCTCACCAAGGACAAGGAGCATGTCGCGCTGTTCGGGCACAGCCTCGGCGCGGTGCTGGCGTTCGAGACGGCGCGTGCGCTGCTCGCCCAGGGGCACCCCACGCTGCGCGCGCTGTTCGTGAGCGGTTCGCCCGGGCCGTGGACCGGCCGCACCCACCGCGCCACCGGACTGGACGACGACGCGTTCCTGGCCCGGGTCAACGAGTTCGCCGGCTACCGCCACGCCGCCTTCGACGACCCGGACATGCGGGAGCTGCTGCTCCCGCTGCTGCGCGCCGATGTCGCCATGCACGAGGACTACCGGCCCGCCGACGACCGTCCGCTGGATCTGCCCGTGACCGCGCTGCGCGGTGCGGACGACCGGTTGGTGTCGGCCGCGGACTCCGCGCAGTGGGCGGCGGCCACCGCCGGCGCGTTCACCGCCCACGAGTTCCCCGGTGGCCACATGTACCTCACCGAGTCCGCCACGGCGCTGCTGGAATTCACCGCCGGCGCCGTCGCCGAAGGGCGGTGAGCGGGCGATGCGGCTGAGCGGGCTCACCGCCGTCATCACCGGGGCGGCCCGCGGCCTGGGCCGCGAGTGCGCCGTCACCTTCGCCGAGCACGGCGCGGACCTGGTGCTGCTGGATGTCGGGCAGGACCTGGACCAGGTGCCCTATCCCCTCGGTTCCGCCGGGCAACTGGCCCACACGGCCCGGCTGTGCGAGGAGCGCGGCGCGGCCGTGCTGAGCGTGACGGCGGACGTACGGGACCCGGCCGCGGTCACGGACGCGGTCGAGCAGGCCCTGGACCGTTTCGGCACCGTGGACGTCCTGGTCAACAACGCCGGGATCGCGGCGCCTTCGGGGCGCGCCGCGCACGAGATCTCCGAGGAGCAGTGGGCGGTGATGATCGACACCGATCTCTCCGGCGCCTGGCGGATGACGAAGGCCGTGGCCCCCACCATGATCGCGCGGCAGTCCGGCAGCGTCATCAACATCTCCTCCACGGCCGGCCTCGTCGGCTACCGGCACTTCGCGGGCTACGTCGCCGCCAAGCACGGCCTGATCGGGCTCACGAAGGCCGCCGCGCTGGACTACGCCCCGCACCGGGTGCGGGTCAACGCGCTGTGCCCCGGCTCGGTACGCGACGACCCGGCCGTCGAAGGGCGGATGCTGTCCGAGATCGCCCGCTCGCTGGAGGTGCCGGTCGCCGACCACGAGAAGACGTTCGTGCAGTCCCAGCCGATGAACACCCTGATCGAGCCGTCCGACATCGCCGGTGCCGCGCTGTGGCTGGCGGGCCCGGACTCCCCGCAGGTGACCGGATCCGTTCTCACCGTCGACGGCGGTTTCACCGCCAGGTGACGCCCCACCCGCCCGCTTCCCGCCCTCAGGCACCTCTCCCGGACAGGAGGCCAGACTCCATGGCCACACAGCTCTCCCCCTCCCTCGAACGCGCCGCCGCCTGTCACAGCCTGCTGCTCCGGCTGCCGCCTGCGGCGAGGGCCGACACGGTGGATGGCCGGCTGGCCCGGCTGGCCGAGCACCGGCCCGGCGTCATCGGCCCGAGGCTGTGGCGTTCCCGAGGCTCCGGGGCGCGGGAAGCCCTGCGGCCACTGCGCGCGGGCGGGGCGCCGCTGCGCGCGGTGCTGGTGGAGAACCCGGAGGGCCCGGCCGAACTCGTTCTCGTCGCCGACCGGTGCCGGATACCGGCGGCGGAACTCGCCGCGCTGGCCGACTGGCTGACCGCCGACGATCCGGGCGAGCCGCCCCTGGCCGGCTCCCGGCCGGCCAGGGAGGCGCCGGCCGCCCGGCCGGCCACCCCCTGGGGCCTGGGCGACCCGCGCCGGGCCGGCCGCGTCTCCACCCTCACCCGCACCGTGCGCGGCACCGACGAGGCACGGCTGCGGAAGGCCACCGCGCTGACGCTCTCGCGCTACGAGGAGGAGCACGACGGCGGCCCGGGCCCGCTGCACCTGGAGTTCGGCGAGGCGCGGCCCGGCCGCGCGTACACCCCGGCCCTGGCCCCGCCACTGCCGATGAGCTGGTACTGGGAACGCGCGGCGGACGGCACCCACACCGGACACTGCCGGTACGACGAGGGCGCCATCGCCGCCGACGTCGCCCACTCCTTCGCCGACCACCTGGCCCGTACCGCCACCGACCCGGACCCCGGTGCCCCGGTGCTGACCGACGACGCGGCCCGCGCCGTCCTGGCGCTGGGCAGCACTCCGGCACCCGCCACCGCTCCCGGTGAGCCGCGCATCGACCGCCGCATCGCCGAACTCGCGCGGCTGCGGCCCGACGCGCCCGCCGTCAGTGACGAGGACGGCACGCTCTCCTATCGTGAACTGACGGAACGCGCGGATCTGCTGGCCGCCGGACTGCGGGCGCTCGGCGTCACGCCGGGCAGCCGGATCGGTGTCTGCCTGGACCGGTCGGCCACCACGGTCGTCGCCTTTCTGGCCGTGCTCCGGACGGGCTGCGCCTACGTGCCGATGGACCCGCGCTACCCGGCCGGACGGCTGCGCCACACCGCCACGGACGCGGGTGTGCCGCTGGTGATCACCACCGGGGACTTCCCCGCCACGGACGGAGTCCGTACGGCCACCCCCGAGGACCTGGCCACGGCCGGCGCCCGGTGGACGGAACCCGTCACCGACGAGGCCGCGAACCCGCCCGCGTACGTCATCTACACCTCCGGATCGACCGGCCGTCCCAAGGGGGTGACCGTGCCCCACGGCAATGTCACCGCGCTCATCCGCGCCACCGCTCCCACGTACGGGCTGGGCCCGGACGATGTGTGGACCTTCTTCCACTCCAGCGCCTTCGACTTCTCCGTCTGGGAAATCTGGGGCTGCCTGCTCACCGGCGGCCGGCTGATCGTGGTGCCCTACTGGGTGAGCCGTTCCCCCGACGACTTCCGGGATCTACTGGCCGAACGCCGCGTCACCGTGCTCAGTCAGACCCCGTCCGCGTTCTCCCAGCTGATCGAGGCCGACCGCCGCGCCGCCCCGGACGCGGCGCGGCCCGCCCCTCGCCTGGTGGTCTTCGGCGGCGAACCGCTCGACCCCCGGACGCTCGGCCCGTGGTTCGCCGAACACCCGCCGTCGGCCTGCCGGCTGGTGAACATGTTCGGCATCACCGAGACCACCGTCCATGTCACCGCCCGCACGGTGACCCCCGCCGACACCGTGACCGGCACCCGCTCGGTGGGCCGCGCCCTGCCCGGGTGGTCGGTCTCCGTCCGCGACGAACACGGCCGGGTGCTGCCACCGGGCCCCGCCGGCGAGATCTGGGTGGGTGGCGCCGGAGTCGCCGAGGGGTACCTGGGACAGCCGGAGCTGACCGCCGAGCGGTTCGTCACCGACCCGCTGACCGGGGAACGCCTCTACCGCAGCGGGGACAAGGGGCGGCTGCGCCCGGACGGCGGCCTGGAGCACCTGGGCCGGATCGACAGCCAGGTGAAGATCCGCGGGCACCGCGTCGAACTCGACGAGATCCGGGCAGTGCTGCTGGCCACCCCCCAGGTGGCCGGGGCCGCGGTGATCCTGCGAGAAGGCAGCCGGTCGGACCGGGCCGATGCCCGGATCGACGCGTACGCCGTGCTGCGGCCGGGCGCGACGGTACGCCAGGCCCTGGCCGAGTGCCGTCTGGTGCTGCCGGACTACATGGTGCCCGGTACTCTCACCGAGGTGCCGGAGATCCCGCTGACCCTGAACGGCAAACTCGACACCGCCCGGCTGCCCCAGCCGCGCGCCGCCCACGCGGGCGAGCGGCCCGAGCCCGCCCCGCGTCCCGCGGCGGACGACCTGGCGGCCACCGTACTGAAGCTGTGGGCCCACCACCTGGATCTCGCCGAGGTGCGGCCGGACGACAACTTCTTCGAGATCGGCGGGAACTCGCTGCTGGTCATCCGGGTGCTCGCCGAACTGAGGGACCTGGGCCTGCCGAAGGTGTCCATGCCCGAGTTCTACCGCCACGCCGACGCCGGCCGTTTCATCGAACTGCTGCGCTCCCGGCACACCTCGGGCGATGGGGAAGGACCGGCCGCGTGACCTCCGACTGGCTGTACGTACCGCACCCGGCGACCGCGCCGACGCACCGGCTGGTGTGCCTGCCGCACGCCGGGGGCGGCCCCAACTTCTACCGGCGCTGGGGCCCGTCGCTCGGCGCTTCGGTGGAACTCCAGATCGTGCACTACCCGGGGCGCGAGATGAGGCTGGACGAGCCGCTGATCGATGACCCCGGGTGGCTGTCGGAGCGGATCGCCGGGGAACTGGCCCGCACCGAACGGCCCGGTGTCGCCACGCTGCTGTTCGGGCACAGCATGGGGGCGCTGCTCGCCCACCGGGTGGCGTGCGTGTTTCCGGTGGCGCGGCTGATCCTCTCGGCGTGCGCGCCGCCCACCCCGGCATCCGACCGCCCCCGGCCCGCGAGCCGCACGGACGCGGAACTGCTGGCGGCGCTGCGCGAGCAGGGCGGCACGTCCGACGCCGTCCTCGCGGACCGCGACCTGATGGAGATGCTGCTGCCGATCCTGCGCAACGACTATCTGCTGGTGGACCGCGCCCGTGCCACGGGGGCGCCCCCGGTGGCGGTACCGGTGACGGCCGTGGGCGGCGACAAGGACGCCTCCGCCGCGCCCGCGCAGATCGCCGGCTGGGAGAAGCTGACCACCGGCGCCTTCGAGCAGTTCACCCTGCCCGGCGGCCACTTCTACCTGATGGAACGGCAGGAGGAGTTCCTGGAGTTGCTGCGGGCACGCGCCCGGCCAGCCGCTGATACAGCGGTACCGCCGTCACCGCGATGAACGCGCAGAACAGGCCGGGCGCCCACAACGCGGCGGCGTCCGGCCCGAGCACCCAGCCGTTGGCGGCCAGATCGGCGCCCATCACCAGGCCCGCCGCGACCACACCGGCGGGCCTGCGGCGCCACAGCAGTACCGCCACCAGCGGGTCCAGCACCACCAGGGCGACGAAGAAAGCGCGCACCGCGGCGGGGGCGTCCAGCGCGTAACTGCTGTGCCCGCCGCCGGTCAGGTCCACCAGATGGACGAGGGTCCCCCAGACGAAGACGCCGATGTACACGGCGAGCACCGCCCGAACCCCTCGCGTCATGGCTCCCCCTCGTCGGTGCAGGGTACAAGAGCCCGCGCCCGTACGCCTTGACCAGGTTCTGCGGCACCAGCCGTGTCTCATCGCCGACGAGGGCGTTCACGGCATGACGGCGAATCCGCCGCGTCAGCTCCGGCCGAGCAGGCGGCAGACCTTCGCGGCGTTCTCGGTCGCCTCATGCCTGACCCGCCCCCGCACCCCACGACCGGCTGCCGCCATGACGGCCCCACCGCGCGTGACACCCGCCGGCCCCTGACGCTCCCCGGCCTCGCCTGAGCACGAAGTGGACGTCACTCGACTACGTCCTCAGGCCGAGACCGGGAGGCGACGCCGCCTCAGATGGTCGGGGTGTCGTCAACAATCGGCCGGTGAACCTCAACGACCGGCTTCCACCCCGCGGAGAACTCGATGAAGTCCGCGCGGGTGGGGTAGGTGTCGATCGCGCGACGGTCACGCTTGGTGCTGTCGCCCCCCTTGCGTCCTCGGGGGATCTGCTCCTCGAAGATGTCGACCTTCACGTCGGGAACCTCCTTGAGGCCCTGGCGCCAGATCTGCACGACGTCGGCGCCGAACGCCTGCCGGGCCGCGGCGTAAAGGGCCGTGATGGCCCCCTTGTCCCCACCGGGGACGAAAAGTGCCAGATCCAGCACGACACCGGCGGACTGGAGGACCTCGATGGTCGCCGAGCCGTTCTCGTCGGCCACGTAGATTCCGGCTTCATTCTCGTCGTCGGGAAGGCAGGAGACCTCTTCCTGGAATACGGTTCTCGCCGTGACTGAGCCGCCCTCGAAATCCTCACCGGACTTGGTCAGAAAAGCAGGGACATAGCAGTCGGGAAGCTTGAGTTCTGCCGTGTCGGCGGAAACGAAGATCCTGTCCTTCACACCGAGCTTCGTCACCTCTTCCAGCGAGAGGCGGCGAGCGGCGATCTTCTCCGTGTTCACGATTTCCCTTTCAGGTTGTACTGTCCCCTCCGAGCAAGGACGCTACCACGAAACCCCGAGGTCAACTGACCAGTAATCCCTGGGTAAATGGCCTCCGATGACCTGCACGGGAGGATACCGAAGCGAGTGCCACTCGGCCGGGAAGACGCATCCGCCGGGCAGTGTCCCCCGTGATGGCGCTGGGAATCAACTGACGGTTGCATTTCGGTGCGTTGGGTAGCGCGGAGGAACCAAAAGAGAGCTTGCGGTAGATTTCCCCCATATCGCCTTCGAGGAGGCGGCGGCACGGTAAGGCGATCCATTCGCCGTGCATCTCGAAGAGCGCAGGGGAAAGCAACCGGATGACCCGACGACGCAACAACGGAGACCACCACCGGCGGCATCCGGACGGAGTGTGAACCGGGCGGCGCACACTAACGCGTGCGGACCCCACTCGGAAGTGACCGGGAGCGATCCTCCGCATCTGCTCGGCACTTCGCGTCGCGGCCATCTGGACGCACCGCCTGTCACCCCTCCAGAAACGACCTCCTTTCTGTCCGCACACGCAACCCGGGTGACGCCGCGCCGGGGCCGAGTTCGTCGGCCGGAACACGAGTTCGCCGTGAACCGAGTGACCGAATCGGTCGGCCGGACTTTCACGGAGGGCACCAGCACCGGTGAGCGCACCGCCCACTGAGAAGCCGGCGCCGGGGTGCCGGCGCACCACCCCGTACCGGCGTTGCCGAAACGTGATTGAACCCTTCGGCCGCCCCGTTGCTCAGAACAGGATGAGAGACGCGGGCACGTCGTGGGCGGGGAGCAGATGAACGAAAGAGAAGAGTTCGAAGACTATGCGAGAGCGCGACAGGACTGGCTGTACCGCACTGCGGTACTCCTGTGCGGCGACCGGTACCGGGCCCAGGACCTGACCCAGGCCACCCTGGTCAAGTTGTTCCAGCACTGGGCCAAGGCCGGGCGGGCGGACAGCGTCGACGCCTACGCGCGCACGGTGCTGACCCGCACGTTCCTGTCCGAGCAACGGCGAAACCTGCTCGGCCGGCGACTGGGGGCCGTGGAGACGAACCCGAGCACCACCGGCGATCCCGCGCTGCGGGTGACGCTGCTGGCCGCACTGCGGGAACTGCCGCCCAGGCAGCGGGCCATGGTCGTCCTGCGCTACTGGGAGGACCTGAGCGTCGACACCGTCGCCTCGCTGCTCGGCTGCCGTCCCGGCACGGTCAAGAGCCAGTGCACGCGCGGGCTCACCCGCCTGCGCGAGGGCCTGCAGGACGCCGAGCATCGTGGGGGGCAGACCTACGACGTGGTACCGCCGGATGACGGCACCTCACCCGACTATCCGGGTCTGTCGGCCGACGAGCTGGCCAGGGTCACCGACTACCGGCAGCGCGTGGCCGCCGTCCTCGATGGTCTGCTGCCCGAGCAGATCACGACCGTCCAGATCGTCCAGGGAGAAGGGAACGTCTACCGCGGCCTGACCGAGGACGGCCTGTCCTTCGACATCCTGTTCAACGTGCGGCCCCTCGCCGGCGCGGGGAACATCGACCTCAGCCACGTCGGCGGCTGCCTGGCGGAGGAGGACGCGCGGACCTGCCGGGTCGCGCAACTCGCCACCGGCGAGACGGTCTCCCTGCGCGGCCTGACACCTGACATGCGCCGGGTCGGCGGGGCGAGCGCCCAGTTCTACCTCGGCGGCAGCTACGTCGGCCTCTCGGTGGGGCCCGACGGCCCGACCCACACGCCGCCGCCCGTCACGGCCGACGACCTGCTGGCCTGGGCCGGCGAACCGGACGTCGTGGAACTGCTGCACGAGGCGGACGAGGACCCGCTGTACCCGGACGCGTAGCCGGCGAGAAGTCCGCGGGGGCCCGCGCACCGGCCCCCGCGGGCCGGGGCGGGATGGTCCTCGATGTCGAGCACGTCGTGACCGCCGCAGGGTGGCACCGCAGGCAGGGGCAAGCGTTCAGGACGGTTGCTCCGCTTGTTCCGTGGCGGTGCGTCGGGCGAGCAGGCCCGCGAGGAGCATGGTGAGGACCCCGATACCCACGCCGCAGACCGTCCACAGGACGCGGTAGCCCTCGGCGGCGTAGTCCGAGGGATGGGGAATGTTCACCAGGAGGAGGACAGCGGCAGCGATGACGGCGGTGTAGAGCGTGTAGTTCCAGAAGTAGAAGGCCACCCCGTGCATCAGCAGCACCAGCGCGACCACTTCGAGTCCCCGTTCGACGGTGTACAGCTGCCGTCCGTGCTCGCCGGCGGGGATCAGCAGCAACACGATGGCCGCGGCGGAACCGATGCTCGCTCCCACCAGGCGCTGGGAAGCCACCAGGGTGGTCTGCTCCAGGCTCGGCTTCATCGCCACCATGGCCGCGATGGTCATCCAGTAACCGTGCGACAGGTTCAGTCCGAAGGCGAGCGCGACGGTGCCGGCCAAGGCGACGGCGCGGACTGCCGCGAACGCCACCCGCGGCGAGGTCAGCGGCCGCCGCAAGGTGTCACCGGGCAGTTCGGGGACCGGGCGCGATCTCGCCCCGCGTCCGTGGATCAGCCGACCGAGGAGCAGCACCGCGATCCACAGGGCAGATCCCCCGGCCCAGGCCACCACCTGGGCCCAGAGGTGGCTGGTGAGGTGAGCCGTCTGATGGAAGCTGAAGCCGTGTCCCAGGGAGAGGACGAACCACAGGTTCAGCAGCAGCGCCGTGGCGAAGGCGCGTGCCCCGAACACCGCCGCCAGACTCGCGGTCAGCGTGACGCCGAAGGACACGAGCACCAGCCAGAACCACGCGGCCCCCGCCATGGCGAACCCCAGCGCCGTCACCCCCGCGCCCAGCAGTCCGAAGGTCGCCACGCGCGAGACCCGGAACCGGATACCGCCCCCGGGGTCGTCCAGCGCCGAGAAGAGCAGGCCGAAGATCGCGCTGACCAGGTACTCCTGGTGCCCGATCGACCAGAAGACGAGCAGTGGCACCAGGGCGATGTCCAGGGCGGCCACGCCGCGTGCCCAGTTCGGCCCGGCGGGGTCGAGCGCGAACATCTCCGACAGCCGGCTCGACATCTTCCCCGCGAGCGTGGCCCGTCCTTCTGTGCTCGCGCTCATGACCGTCCTCGCTCGCCCTGGTCACCGGGTGTGCCGCTCGTGCCCCGCATTCTGTGCCGGTGTCGGGACGGCTCCGGTACGACCCACGGGCCGCGGGTGAAGACAGCCCGTCCGTCCAGTCGTACGGCCCATCGGGCCCCTGGCCCTGTCGGTGGGGTCTCCCCCGGTTACTTCTCCGGGCATGGGGACACCGGCCCCCGACGCGCCGTCGGAGCGGGGCGCACCGTACACGGGGGCGTGCGCCGGACGTGGTCCTATGACGAGTGGCAGTCCTTGGCGCGCTGGGAGCGCCGTTGGAAGGTCGGTGTCGCCGGCCACGAACGGAGGATCTGGTTGTCATGAGCATCGACGCCGCCCGCCACTACCGGGAACTGGAGCCTCGACAGCGCCGCCGGCTCCTCCTGCTCACCACGCTGCGCGCGACGGTCACGGTCATCGTCCTGTTGGTCCTCTTCTACACCCTGCCTGTCGATCGCCCTCTCGACCGGCTCAACGCTCTGTGGTTCCTCACCGGCTTCCTGGTCTTCGCCGCCGCCGTGGCCTGGCAGGTGTACGCGATCATCCGCTCCCCGTATCCGAGCCTGCGCGCCATCGAGGCGTTCAGCGTCGTCGTCCCGGTGTTCCTGTTGATGTTCGCCGGCGCGTACTACGTCATGGAAACCGATCAGCCGGGTTCCTTCACGATGCCGTTGACCCGTACCGACGCCTTGTACTTCACCGTCACGGTGTTCGTCACCGTCGGTTTCGGCGACATCACGGCGACGACCGCTCCCTCCCGGATCCTGGTCACCGTTCAGATGGTCGCCGGCCTCGTGCTCGTGGGAGTGGTGGCCAGGCTGATCGTAAGCGCGGTGCAGATCAACATGAGACGCATGACGTCGGGGACGCCCCCGAAGGAGCCCTGACCCCGGCCGGTGGTCCGTGCGAGGATCCGCCCCCCACGGACAACCCTCGGCGGGACACACTGCGCCGCCATCGAGCGGGGTGGGGAGCCGCGCCGGACGCCCGTCCCGGTGTCGTCCGGCAGGTGCACTCCACCCGAACGGGAGCCCCACGCAAGCCGGGTGGACCCAGCCGAGGGCAGTCGCACGGCGACCTGGTCAGGTGCCGGTGTTACCTCTGGCGGGGGAGGCTGCCCACCCTGCCGATGATCCGCGAGGCTCCTTCGGCCGCCGACCGCGGCTGAGCACCGGCATGGTGGCCGTCCGGTCACCCCGGCTTCGGCTTCGGCCCGGTTCGTGACGGCGATCGTGGGGGCGCTCCGCTGTCCTTGACATCGCTCCGGATTCCGGCGGTGGGCGGCTGGTCGCCCATGGCCGGGTGCGGAGGGGAAATTCCGCATGTCGCACCCGTATTCGGAATGCCGACCGCGTGCCTAGAGTGCCGGGACGGCTCGCCGTGAGTCGTCCTCCCCGGTGCCCCGGCCTGCCGCGGGGCTGATCCGCGACCCCCGCGCAGGCCGCCCCTCCCCACCACTGAACCACCGTCACGGCCCCGGAGTGTCGTGTCCCGCTAGGAGTCAGCCGCATGAACACAGCAGGCCCCGCCCTGCTCACCGCCCTCGCCGTGAGCATCGGGTTGATCATCGTCCTGTGCGGACGGTTCCGTCTGCATCCCTTCCTCGCCATCGTTCTGTCCACCTACACCTTCGGATTCCTGGCGATGGGCATCGGCGCGGCGACCGGCGCTGAGGAGCGGTTCGTCGACGATCTCGCCGGGACGGTGGCCCAGGGGTTCGGCTCCATCCTGATGAGCATCGGCCTGGTGATCCTCTTCGGGACCATCATCGGCAAGGTCCTGGAACGGACCGGCGCGGCGGTCACTCTCGCCGAGGGGGTGCTCAAGGTCATCGGCAAACGCCATCCCGCGCTCGCCATGTCGCTCATGGGCTGGGTCGTCTCGGTCCCGGTCTTCTGCGACTCCGGCTACGTCGTGCTCTCCCCCCTGCAGCGCTCCATAGCCCGCAGGACGGGCAAGAACCCCGTCGTCCTCGGGACCGCCCTGGCCACCGGCCTGTACGCCTCGCACACCTTCGTCCCCCCGACCCCGGGCCCGATCGCCGCCGCGGGCAACGTCGGCATCGCCTCCGACGGACTGGTCTGGGTCATCCTCTTCGGCATCCCCGTCTCCCTCGTCGCCGCCGTCGCCGGGCTCGCCTGGGCGCTGCGCCGCACCGGTGATCTGGAGAGCCATCTGCCCGACGCGCGACAGACCTTCGAGGAGTACAAGGCGCAGTTCGAACGTCTTCCCTCGACGGGCCGGGCCCTGGCCCCGATCCTGGGGCCCATCGTCCTGATGGCGATCGGCTCGGTCGCCGCGTTCCCCTCCGGCGACGGCACCCTCGTCGACGGAGCCCTCGGAGCCTTCCTCACCGACCTCGGCAGCCCGGTGAACGCGCTGCTCATCGGTGTCCTGCTCGCGCTGGCCCTGCTGCCGCCACGGCGCGACGCCAAGGCACTGACCACCTGGGTCGCCGAGGGATTGGTCGACGCCGCGCCCATCCTGGTCATCACCGGTGCCGGAGGCGCCTTCGGGGAGGTCATCAAGGGCACGCCGATCGCCGACTACATAGGCGACCTCATCGGGGACGGCTCGGCGGTCAGCGGCATCCCGGCGCTGCTGGTCCTCTTCGGGCTCGCCGCCCTGCTGAAGACCGCGCAGGGCAGCACCACCGCGGCGCTGATCATCACCTCCACGCTCGCCCAACCGCTGCTCCCGGCCCTCGGGCTGGACGGCACGATCGGCTCCATACCGATGGGCCAGGTCATGGCGGTGCTCGCCATCGGCGCCGGGTCGATGGTGGTCAGCCATGTCAACGACTCGTATTTCTGGGTGGTCTCCCAGTTCGCCGGGATGGATGTGAAGACCGCCTACCGTGCCCAGACCGCGGCCACCGCGGTCCAGGGGGTCACCGCTCTGTCGGCCATCGTGCTGCTCGGGCTGGTGGTGCTGTAGGGCGTCCGCCCGTTGGTGCGGGCAGCACGGTGCCGCCTCGACGATCCGCACGCGGAACCGTGTGTCGAAGGGGTCCCCGTACCTCTCCCGCCGTCTGGGCCCCGCCGCCCAGACGCGCAGGGGCACCGTTCCTGCCGCCACTCGTGTGAGCCTGCGCCGCGCGCCGTGTGAGCGGTAACGGTCGGGGTACCCAGCCGCGATGGATACCGAGATCATCGTGCACGTCGACGGGGCCGCGCGGCGGCTGACCGTCGATACGCGCACGACGCTGCTGGACGCGCTGCGCGAACGGCTGGGAGTGACGAGTCCCAAGAAGGGCTGCGACCACGGGCAGTGCGGGGCGTGCACGGTGCTGTCCGGCGGGCGGCGCGTGCTGAGCTGCCTCACTCTCGCCGTCACCCAGGACGGCGCCCGGGTGACCACCGCCGAAGGGCTCGCCGCCGAGGGCACCGCCCCGAGGGCGGCCTGCATCCGGTGCAGCAGGCCTTCATCGACTGCGACGCGTTCCAGTGCGGCTACTGCACCCCGGGGCAGGTCGTCTCCGCGGTCGGCATGCTCCAGGAGTTCGCGCGGGGCTGGCCGAGCGCCGTCACCGGGAGCACGGGGGAACCGCGCCTGGACCGTACGGAGATCGCCGAGCGGATGAGCGGCAACCTGTGCCGGTGCGCGGCCTACGTCAACATCGTGCCGGCCATCCAGCAGGCCGTGGCGGCCTCCGAGCGGGCGGCCGGTACGGAGGTGGCCGGGTGAGGCCGTTCGACTACCGGAGCCCCACGGATGCGGCGGAAGCCGTGCGCACTGTCGCCGGGGATCCGACCGCGGTCTTCCTCGGCGGCGGCACGAACCTGGTGGACCACCTCAAGCTGGGTGTCGCCGCGCCCGGCCTGGTCGTCGGTGTCGCCGGCCTGCTGTCCACCGAGATCGAGGAACTGGGCTCAGGGGCCTTGCGGGTCGGCGCGGGCGTCAGCAACAGCGAACTCGCCGCGGACAGCCGCGTGCGCGAGCGGTTCCCCGTGCTGTCCCAGGCACTGCTGTCGGGCGCGTCGGGACAACTGCGCAACATGGCCACCACCGGCGGCAACCCGCTGCAGCGGACCCGCTGCGTGTACTTCCAGGACGTCACCACCCCGTGCAACAAACGGGTGCCCGGATCGGGCTGCTCCGCCCTCGGCGGGTGGACCCGCAACCACGCGATCCTCGGGGCCTCCGAACACTGCATCGCGGTGCACCCCTCCGACATGGCCGTCGCGATGACGGCGCTCGACGCGCGGGTGCGGGTGCTCGGCCCGGACGGCGAGCGCACCCTTCCCTTCGTGGACCTGCACCGGCTGCCCGGTGACACGCCGGAGCGCGACACGGTGCTCGAACACGGCGAGCTGATCACCGCGATCGACCTGCCGGGGCAGCTCCTGGCCCGTCGCTCCGCCTACCGCAAGGTGCGCGATCGCGCCTCGTACGCCTTCGCCCTGGTCGGCGTCGCCGCGGCGGTCGAGGTGGAGGACGGTGTGATCGTCGACGCGCGCATCGCGTTCGGCGGCGTGGCGCACGCGCCGTGGCGCGCCCGCCGGGCCGAGGACGTGCTGCGGGGCTCCGAGGCGTCGGACCGGAGCTACCTCGCCGCCGCGGACGCCGAACTCGCCGATGCCCGCCCGGCCGAGGGGCTGGACGGCGGCAACGCGTTCAAGATCCCCCTGCTGCGCCGCACGCTCGCCGCCACCCTGCGCGACCTGGTCCGAGAGGACGCACCATGACCTTCCTGAACGCACCGGACGCCATCGGCCGCGACCTGCCCCGCCGGGACGGGAGGGCCAAGGTTCTGGGCACCGCCGTCTACGCCTACGAGGCCGCTGCGGAGAACCCCGCCTACGTGTATCCCGTCCAGGCCGCGATCGCCCGTGGCCGGGTCACGGAACTCGACACCACCGAGGCCGAGGCGCTCGACGGCGTGGCGGCGGTGCTCACCCCTGGGACCGTCGAGCGGCTGGCATCCACCGACGACCGGGAGCTGGCGGCGCTCCAGGACGACGAAGTCGCCTTCCGGGGCCAGGTCGTGGCCGCCGTCATCGCCGACACCTCGGAGACCGCCCGGCACGCCGCCGCTCTGATCCGGGTGACCTACGCGCAGGAGCCGCACGACGCCGAACTGCGGGCCGACCGGGAGGACCTGTACGCGCCCGAGCAGGTGAACCCGTCCTTCCCCACCGACACGGCCGAGGGCGACATCGAGGCGGCGATGGCTGCGGCGGAAGTGACCGTCGAGCAGACGTACACCACGGCGATGAACCACAACAACCCGATGGAACCGCACGCGACGACGGCCCTGTGGGACCCGGCCGGCGAGGGCCTGCTCACCCTGTGGGACTCCACCCAGGGCGTCCACCCGACGCGCACCACCGTGGCCGGCGTGTTCGGTCTCGACGAGGCGCAGATCCGGGTCGTGTGCCCGTATGTCGGGGGAGGCTTCGGTTCCAAGGGGCAACCGCACGTCAACGTGGTGCTCGCCGCACTGGCGGCGCGGGCGCTTCCCGGCCGGCCGGTGCGGCTGGCCCTGACCCGCCAACAGATGTTCTGCCTCGTCGGCTACCGCACCCCCACGATTCAGCGGTGCTCCCTGGGCGCCGACCGTGACGGCACGCTCACCGCGCTCGCGCTCGACGTCGTCGAGCAGACCTCGCGGATCAAGGAGTTCGCCGAGCAGACCGGCGTGCCGTCGCGGATCATGTACGCCACCGCGAACCGCCGGACCACGCACCGGCTCGCGGCCCTCGATGTCCCGGTGCCGTCCTGGATGCGCGCCCCCGGTGAGTGTCCGGGGATGTTCGGACCCGAGGTGGCGATGGATGAGCTGGCCGAACGTCTCGGCATGGACCCGATCGAACTGCGGGTCCGCAACGAACCAGCCGTCGAACCGGGTTCGGGGAAGCCCTTCTCCAGCCGCAATCTCGTCGGTTGCCTGCGGGAGGGAGCCACGCGATTCGGCTGGTCGCGGCGCGACCCCCGGCCCGGCGCGAGGCGGCGCGGCGCGTGGCTGGTCGGCACGGGCGTCGCGGCCTCCACGTACCCGGTCAATCGCATGCCGTACTCGACGGCGGTGATCCGGCGGGAAGGGGACCGCTACGTCGCCGAGATCGGCGCGTCCGACCTCGGCACCGGGACGTGGACCACGTTGCCGCAGATCGCTGCGGACGCGCTCGGGGTACCGGTCTCCCGGGTGGATGTCCGGATCGGTGACACCGACTGTCCGACGGCGTCCGTGGCCGGAGGGTCCTCGGGGATGACGACGTGGGGCTCCGCCGTGGTCGAGGCCGCACGTGCGCTGCGGGAGCGGTACGGGAACGAGCCGCCGGACGGTGCCGAGGCGTCCGGTTCCGTCGGGCGGCCCGATGACCGGTACGCCATGCACGCCTTCGGCGCGCAGTTCGCCGAGGCGCACATCAACACCGACACGGGAGAGGTACGGGTGCCGCGCCTGCTCGGGGTGTTCGCCGCGGGCCGGATCATCAACCCGCGTACGGCGCGGTCGCAGTTCATCGGCGGGATGACCATGGGGCTCTCGATGGCGCTGCACGAGAGCAGCGTGCTCGACCCCCGTTCCGGTCATGTCGTCAACCACGACTTCGCCGAATATCACATCACGGCCAACGCGGACGTCCACGAGATCGAGGCGCACTGGCTGCCCGAACACGACCCCCATGTCAACGCCATGGGGTCGAAGGGCATCGGCGAGATCGGCATCGTCGGCACGGCCGCAGCGGTGTCGAACGCAGTGTGGCACGCCTGCGGCGTCCGCGTACGGGACCTGCCGATCACGTTGGACAAGGTGCTGCCCGCGCTGGAGGGATGGGAGGGCAAGCCGAAGCGGTGAGCTGTGCCGCCCCGGGGGCCGCCTGCCCGGCGGAGGGTGACGGCGTGACAGGTCGTGCGTGCGGGTGGCGGCGACCCGGAGGTGACGCGGTGACCTCGGGGCAGCCTTCCCGTGGTGTGCGCACTGCTTTCGCCTCTGCTGCTCGGCCGGGCCCGTGCCGTCTCGTCGTCGGAGGTGTTGTCAGTGGTCTGCGGCATGATGCACGGCGGGTGACGGTCCGCCGAACCGGGCGGTCCGCGAAGCCGTCCGGCACCGAGGGAGGGGCGCTGTGCGCAGGCCAGTCACGGGCGAGGTACGCGTTCACTATCACCAGATCTACGTCGTGAGCGATCCGCACGGTGGGGCGATCCCGGACCTCGCCGAAGCGTTCGCCGGTCAGAACGGAGGGCTGTGCGGGGCGGCGGCCCCGGGCGCTCTGTGGCTGAGCACCGGGCTGCACACGGGCAACGTCGGCTTCGCCGTGGAGGTCCACGACGCGGAGCCCGCGCTGGACCCGGTCTGGGAGGACGTGGTGGAGGTGTCCTTCCACCCGCTGTCGGAGCGCGCCCTTCTGATGCAGTGGGCGGGCGAAGCGACGTGGGATCTCGGCCTCGCCCGGACCGGCTACCGGGTGCGGTACTGCGCCCGGGGGATGGATGAGGGACGCAGGCTGGACTCCAGAGTGTCCGGGGAGCCACAGGCAGACAGCTATCTCTTGCAGTTCTGGCCCGCGCCGCCCCGTGCGGACCGCGTTGTCCGCCAGACCTCACGGGAGGCCGCCCACAGTCATCGCTACGCGCGCGGGCTTCCCGCAGCACCCACGCCGGAAGAGCGGGCCGAGACAGCCCGCCTGGCCCGTCAGGCGGAGCAACGGGCCGCCGAGGAACGGCGGCTGCACCGCGAGCGATGGGAGTGGGGCGGTCGGCTGCCCAGCGAGCGTTTGCGCGGCGTCGGTGGCAATGTGCGCGGCCTGCTCACCTTCGACAGTGAGCTGGTGCATGTGATGGATGCCGCGGGTCCCGATGTCCAGCGCGCGGTGGCGTCGTTGGCTGCCCGGTGGGCCTGCGAGGCGGCGGGCCTGGCCGGCGTTTCCTGGGTCGCCCGGGCGCTCTCCGCGTTGACGGAGGGGCGTCCGGTGCCGCCGCCGTTCGACGACCCAGCGCGGATGTGGGAGACCTTGCACTCCGATCCGCAGGTCCCGAGTCGGTCGGTGCGCAGGGCGGTTCCTCCGGAGCGGCCGCCCTACCGTCCGCTGACGTCCTTGGTGGAATCCGGGCAGAGGTCGGCTGCGGCGGAGCCCTGGGAACAAGGGGGGAGGCGGTCGGGCTTGGGCCACGCGTTGGGCGCGTTCACGTCGAGGGTGGCCGCCGGTGACGAGCCGATACCGACCCGGGTCATGGGGCTCGGCGCGGTGGTGCTGCACGCCGCGGGCGCTCAGCACCGCCCCGAGCGGATCTCACAGCCACACTTCGCTCTCCCCGCCGTGCTCGCCGCCGCCGGGCCCGACCCTTTGGAAGCGGCGCTGGACGCGGTGTGGCACGCGGTGGGCACGTATGGCGAGCACTACCCGGAGCTGCTGGAGGAAGTCCGGGCAGCATGCGGCGGCCAGGTGCGGGAATGAGCGGCCAGGGCGAGCGCCCCGCATCGAATGCAGGTACCCGGGCGGCGTTCAACGACCGCCGGGCTCCGAAGGGTGACGCGGTCGCTCGCCCCTCGGCGCCCTTGACGGCGTGGGCGCGACCTCACACTGCCGCGTTCACTTCGGCAGGGTGAGGATTTCGGCGCCGTCATCGGTGACAGCGATCGTGTGTTCGGTGTGTGCCGTCCGGCAGCCGGTCGCGCTGCGGAGCGTCCAGCCGTCGGCGTCGGTGACGAGTCGGGCGGTGTCCGCCATGACCCAGGGCTCCAGGGCGAGCAGCAGCCCGGGGCGCAGCGTGTAACCGCGCCCCGGTCGCCCGGTGTTGGGGACGTGGGGGTCCTGATGCATCGTTGATCCGATGCCGTGGCCTCCGAACTCGGTGTTGACCGGGTACCCGGCCTCGCTCAGGACCGTACCGATGGCGTGGGAGATGTCGCCGATCCGCGCCCCGGGGCCAGCGGCGGAGATCCCCGCGGCCAGCGCCCGTTCGGTCGCGTCGATCATCGCCAGGCTCTCCGCGGGCCTTTGGGTGCCCACGAGGAAGCTGATGGCGGCGTCCGCGGCGATTCCGCCCTTGGAGACCGCGAGATCGAGGGTCAGCAGATCCCCGTCGGCGAGCGTGTAGTCGTGAGGCCGCCCGTGCAGTACGGCGTCGTTGACGGCCGTGCAGATGTAGTGGCCGAACGGTCCGCGTCCGAAGGACGGCGCGTAGTCGACGTAACAGGAGGACGCTCCCGCCCCGGCGATCATCTCCTTGGCCCACCGGTCGATGTCCAGCAGGTTCGTGCCGACCGTGCTCCGGCCCCTCAGCGTCTGCAGGATGTCAGCGACGACGGCGCCGGTGGTTCTTGCCCGTGCCAGCAGGGTGGGGTTGAGAATCTCGATCATGTGGCGCCCTTCGTGCCCAGCCAATAACTATACCGTCATTACTATACCGGTATCGGTGCGAGGCCATGGCCGGGCCACCCTCCCCCACAGCGGCCGGACGCAGCCGGGCATGGCGATCGCGGACGATGTCCGGCTCGGGATCAGGGCCTCCTCGAAGGTGGCATTCCGTGTCATGACGACAGCACCAGCGGATTCCGGGCGGGCCGGACGGGACCCACCGTCAGGGCCCCGGGGGCGGAGCCGTTCGTCGGTGCGTGAGGCGAAGGAGCGAAACGCCTCTACCAGGAAGCGCTCCGCAGGATGTCCAGGGCGATGGCGTGGACGGAGCGACCGTCCGTCGGAATGCGGATGGTCCCCGGCGGCGCTTCCTCGTCGAGATGCCGTGCGTTCCGCAGGCTCGACTCGATGTGCGCGTCGAGCTGGGACCCGATTTCCCGCCCTGCCAGCCGCTCCCGGACGGTGGTTTCCCCGGCCGTGAGCAGGACCCGGGTGACCCTGATCTCACCCCCGCCCATGGCGCGCCTGAGCATCGGCTCCTCCAGAACGCTGACCGTGTTCGTGTCGATGAGGCGGCGCTGACCGAGAGCGGCGTAATTCGCCCAGATCGCGGCGGTGTTCCGCTCCGTGATCGCTGAGCGGTGCGGGTCTCCGGCCGGGGCGGGATGAATCTGATCCATGTAGTCCCCCTCCAGCAGGCAGTGCGCCGTTCCCCTCGCCCGCAGCACGGCGGACACCTCCCACCCCACGGTCGTCTTCCCGACACCCGCACCACCGCCGATGAGCAACAACGCGTAACCGGTCATGGCCCCGACCCTGGCAGAGCCCGTGCGGAAGCGGCGAACGGTTTCGCCCGGCCGGCTTGGTTCGACCCGGCGGTCAACGTACATGTCACCGTCGGAGTGAAAGGTGACCCACGTGCCAAGCAAACTGAACGTGCCGCACAAGGAGCAGTCCGCACCCCAGGTGATCGCCGTCTTCGGAGCGGGCACTGGCCTCGGCGTTCCGGATGCTCCCGCCGGGCGCTTCCGGGAAAGCGCCCGGCGGGAGCCCGACCGACGCCGGGCCAGGCAGGCGCGGGTCAGGCCGGGACGGACTCCTGCTCGCGCTGCTCCGCGGCGAGCTGCTTGTTCAGCTTCTCGCCCTCGATGTCGAGGTCGGGCAGCACCTTGTCCACGGGCGCCGGCAGCCACCAGGCGGCCCGGCCGAGCAGGGACATCACGGCCGGGACCAGCGCCATGCGCACGACGAAGGCATCGATGACCACACCGATGGCGAGGGCGAATCCGATGGACTTGATGATCGGGTCGTCCATGAACACGAACCCGCCGAACACCGAGGTCATGATGAGCGCGGCGGCCGTGACGACGCGAGCGTTGTGGCCCATGCCGCTGACGGTGGCCGCCTGCGGGTCGGCACCGTGCACGAAGTCCTCGCGCATCCGGGAGACGAGGAAGACCTCGTAGTCCATGGCCAGGCCGAACAGGATGCCGATGAGCAGGATCGGCAGGAAGCTCACGAGCGGACCGGGAGCGTCGACGCCGACCAGTTCCGCGAGGTGGCCCTCCTGGAAGATCGCCACCGTGATGCCGAAGGTCGCGCCCACGGTGAGCAGGAAGCCCAGCGCGGCCTTCAGCGGGACCAGGACGGACCGGAAGACCAGCATCAGCAGCAGGATGGACAGCCCCACCACCAGGAGCAGGTAGATCGGCATGGCGTCGGCGAGCTTCTCGGAGACGTCGATGCCCAGAGCGGTGACGCCGGTCAGCGCGATGTCCGCTCCCTCGATTCCACCGACCTGGTCACGGATCGCGTGGACGGCGTCCTCGGTGGCGGTGTCGGTGGGGCCGGCTTCGGGGATGACGGTGAGCAGCGCGGTGGTGCCCTGTTCGTTCAGCTGCGGCGGGGTGACGGCGAGGATGCCGTCGGTCGCCATGATGAGCCCGGCGGCCTCCTCGACGGCCGCGCCGGTGGACTGCGGGTCCGCGCCGTTGACCACCGCGATCAGGCGTCCGTTGAAGCCCTCGCCGAAGCCTTCGGCCGTCAGGTCGTAGGCCTCACGGGCGGGCGACCCCTCGGCCGCGGTGCCTGCGTCGGGCAGGGCGAGGCGCATGTTCTGGGCGGGGAGGGTGAGCGCGACGAGCCCGGCCGTGGCCAGCAGCAGGATCGGGATCCGGAGCTTGTGGGTGATAAGCCGTCCCCAGGTGAAGCCGAAGCCCTCGGTGGGAGCTTCGGACGTGCCGCTCTCCGCGCGCTGCTTGCGGGGCAGGATCTTCGGCCCGGCGAAGGAGAGGAAGGCCGGCAGCAGGGTGAGCGCCACCAGGACGGCGACCGCGACGGTCGCGGCGGCGGCGAGGCCCATGAAGGTCAGGAAGGGGATGCCGACGACGGAGAGCCCGGTGAGCGCGATGATGACGGTGGCCCCCGCGAAGACGACGGCGGAGCCGGCGGTGCCGGTCGCGCGGCCGGCCGCTTCCTCGGGTGCGACGCCTTCCGCGAGGTACTGGCGGTAGCGGGAGGTGATGAACAGGGAGTAGTCGATGCCGACGGCCAGGCCCAGCATCAGTGCCAGGATCGGCGCGGTGGAGGTCAGTTCGATGACGCTGGTGAGGGAGAAGAGGCCGGCCATGCCGATGGCGACGCCGATCAGCGCGTTCAGCAGGGTCATACCGGCGGCGACGAGCGAGCCGAAGGTGATGACCAGGACCACCGCCGCGACCAGGACGCCCAGGATCTCGGTGGAGCCGATCTCCACCTCGCCACCCATGATCTCGCCGCCGTGCTCGACCCGCAGGTCCTCGATATCGGCTCCGACCGCCTCATAGGCCGACCGCTGCCCGTCGGTGATCTTGTCGACGCTCGTGTCGAACTGCAGCTGCACCAGGGCGTAACGGCCGTCCGGGGAGACGGCGCCGGTCTCGAAGGGGTCCATGGCGGCGATGACGCCGTCGATCGCGGCGGCCTCCTCCACCACGGGTGCCACGGCGGCCGGGTCGAGGCCGCCGCCTTCGGGCGCGGCGATGACGATCGTGCCGGTCGCACCACTGGCCTCGGGGAACTGGCGGCCGAGGTCGTCCAGCGCCTGCTGCGACTCGGTTCCCGGCATGGAGAATTCGTCGGTCGTCGGGCTCATCAGTGTGGCCGCCGCGAGGCCCAGCAGGGCGAGCAGGACGAGCCAGGCCGCGGCTATTCGGCCGCGGGCCCGGAAGGAGAACCGGCCGAGCCGGTACAGCAGGGTCGCCATCGAGGACGCACCTTTCCGTGAGGGTTTCAGCTGGGGGTGTGGTCGAGGAGGCGCCGCACGCCGAGGATCAGCTCGGTGCGCAGGACCTCGTGCGGCACTTCGTCGTTGCCGGTGCTGGTGACGAAGACGGCGCCGATCGCCATCCAGGCGGCCACCCGGCCGCGGGAGTCCGGGGATCGCGCGGTGAACGCGTCGAGCAGCCCTTCGAAGAGATCCATGACCCCGAGGCCGGGTTCGTCACTCGCCCGCTCGATGTCGGCGAAGAGCAGCCGCATCTCCTGCCGGAAACGCAGGGTGATCTCCACAAAGCCGGTGACGGCCTCGTCCACCAGCGGCTCGCCCTCCAGCCCTTCCAGGCGGGCGAGCAGCGCGGCGACACCATCGGCCGCCGGGGTCAGCAGCTCGGTGAGGATGGCGTCCTTGGTGGTGAAGTGGTAGAGGAGCGAGGCCTTCGAGCACCCGGCATCGGTCGCGATGTCCTGCAGCGAGGTGCCGCGGAAGCCGTCCGCGGCGAACAGTCGCAGTGCCGACTCCAGGATCTGACCGCGCAGGGCGGAAGCGGGGCGTGCCATGCCACCACCATAACTGTCCGATCGGTCAGAGCTGACCGATCGGACAGGGTGCGCCTGTGAGCCGTGTCACCCTCACGGGTGTGGCCGGGGCGCGGGCCCTGGCGGATCGAGTGACTCTCGCTTCGATGCCGCGATCGGTCGCGTCCCCAGGTGGGAATCGCGCGGGCCGCGGCCCGTGGTCCATCGGTGCCGATCGCACGGGGCGAGACAGCACCGCGGGAGACCGCTGACGGAAACAGCGGCCGCACCTCATCCGGGGAAGGGGCCCTTGCATCGTCGGACGGTGCGGCGATCACACGAAGAGGTGGCGGTGGGCCCTACTCCAGACGACCCGTCGCGTCAGGTCGTCGAGATGACCGGCGGCCACCCAGTGGACCTGGGGCTGGTTGCCCCGCTCGGCCAGTTGGCGGACCTGCTCGATGGTTCGTTCCTGCACGTCGATGACCGCCTCGACCAATCCCCCGGTGGAGGTGAGGCCGTAGGCGGCGGCGAAGAGTTCCATGCGGCCCCTGCGGTCAGGGGGCTGAGGGTAGCTCAGCCAGCGCAGGCATTCGACGTCATCGCGGAACGGGGCCACGTACTCCAGGGCGTAGGCGATGTCGTGGAGGCGCTCCGCCGGGCGGGCGTAGTCCCAGTCCAGAATGCCCACGGGGTCCGCACCTCGCCACACGACGTTCCACGGTCCGAAGTCGCCGTGGCAGATCACCTCGCCATCGGACGGGCCGTTCTCTCCGGTGCACCAGCTCAGCCCTTCGGGCAGGCGGAACCCGACAACAGCGTCGTGGTATGCGCGCAGCAGGCGGGCGAAGGCGATCAGGCCACGGTCGTCGACCACTCCGGCCCAACCCGCCGGCCCTGACGCGCCGTCCAGATAGGTGAGGATCTCGCGTCCCTCGTCGTCCATGCCCCGCACCCGTGGGGAGTACGGAAAACCGGCTTCCTCGAGGTACCGGAGCAGTGCGTGCACCGCCGGGGTCCACGGATGTACGGGGCGCCGGACGGTGTCGCCGACGCGCACCACCCTGCGGTGATCGTCATCTCGCAGCACGTACTCATCGGCCATGCGGGAAGGACCTCCTCGTGGCTGCCGGCCGTCGGCTTCTCACACGCGTCCGAGCATCGCCGGTCGTTGTCTCGACCGCCACAGCGTTTCCGTCCCGGCGGGCCCCTGTGTTCCGGGATCGGCCAGACGCCGGAGCCCGGCCTGACCCCGTTCGGTGAAGAAGGTGGCCGACGCCGGCGGCGGAACACGAGCGCGGGGCGCGGCTGTTCGACGTCTCCCGTGCGGGCACGCGAGGAGCCCGGCGGCCCGCAGTGGTGGGTCCGACCCCGCCACGTGGTGGGCTCAGGGGCGGTCGGGTTCTCCGGAATCGGCGTTGATCTCGACGGTGTCAGCGGATTCCAGGAAGGCGTAGAGGTCCTGGAGTTCGGCCGGGCCAGCCAGAGCCCGGCGGGCGCGGACCCCCCACTGCCCGGCGAGAGAGCGATCCCGCGAGGGTGCGGACGGCCTGGGGATCCGGACCCCTCCGGGGCTGCCCGGGTCGCGCACCGCCGGTACCGTCGCGGCCTCGGCCAGGACGGTGCCGGTGCGTTCGTCGATGGTGTACGCGGTGATCAGCGCACGGAGGGAGCCGGCCTTTTCGCCGACGGGCGCGGGCGCGGTGGGCAGCCCCTCCAGGACGACTCGGACGAACCGGGGATTCGCACCGCCCGAGACGATGACGGCCCGATGGCCGCCGGCGATGTGGAGGTGGGCGGTGTGCCGGGCCGGGACGCGCGCCGCGGCGAAGCGGACGAGATCCTCTCGAATGTGCCGTACGTCGCGCTGGTGGCGGACCAGCATGCGGCGCTGGCGGACCTGTGCGGCCGCCGGGAACACGAACCACAGGCCGACGACCAGCCACCATCCCTGGGCCGCCGCGAAGCCCACTGCTCCCAGCAACAGGAACCCCAGTGTCTGGAGCGTGTTGTGCGGCAGTCGGTTCGCCTCTGGCACGGGGAACCACCTCTCCTGCTCGGACCGGGCCCTGGCCGATGCGGGGTCCTCTTCCGCACCGCGTTGTGACCCGTGCGGACACTCCTCGGCATCGACCGGCCCACGACCGCCGGATGGGGCGCTGCGGGCCGCCCCAGGAGGGCAACATTTTCCCGACTCTCCGACCAGGTTGTCCACGGGTGGAGGACAACTGGACAGTCCGAGGGGAAGGGAGAGCGTGGGACGAAGGACGAGGCAGGATCGGGCCGCAGGCTCGCGCTCGACATGGGCCCCGGCCGGACGGTGCCCGACGCGATCGCCGTGCTCCGCGCGCTGGAACCGTTCGACATCGTCCTCCCCACAGGTACCGAGGTGTCCGCCCGCTACGGGTAGCGTGAGGCGCCGCAAATGCTCCCGGACGCGCGCCGTGCGCGGGGCCGCGACCCCCGGATCGCCACGGCCATCGTCGGCGTCTCCCGGCCCGAGCGCGTCGCCGGGACACGGCACACCGACACAGCGCCCCTGACCGCCCCCAGCCAGGAGAACACCATGCCCATCCGTACCGCGATCATCGGCTTCGGCACCGGCGGACGCGTCTTCCACGCGCCGCTGCTCACCGCCGAGCCGCGTTTCACCGTCTCCGCGATCGTGACCACCGACCCGGCGCGGGTCGCCGCCGCGGCCGACGCGTACCCGAGGGCCGACATCCTCTCCGGCCCGGACGAAGTGTTCGCCCGCGACGATCTCGGCCTCATCGTGATCACCAGCCCGAACAGCACCCACGCCCCGCTGGCGCGGCGCGCCATCGCCGCCGGGATCCCGGTCGTGATCGACAAGCCCCTGGGGATATCCAGCGCGGAGGCGCGTTCCCTGATCGAGGAGGCCGAGGCAGCCGGGGTTCCGCTCACCGTCTTCCAGAACCGGCGCTGGGACGGGGACTTCCTCACCCTCCGCCGGGCCCTGGCGGCGGGGGACATCGGTGAGGTCCACCAGTTCGAGTCCGCCTTCGAGAAGTGGGCGCCCACCCTCATCCAGCGCTGGAAGGACATCGCGACCCCCGAGGAGGGGGGAGGCATCCTCCTCGACCTTGGCCCCCATCTCATCGACCAGGCGCTCCTGCTGTTCGGGGACGTCGTCGCCATCCACGCCGAACTGGACCGGCGCCGCCCAGGCGCCGTGGCCGACGACGATGTGTTCCTCGCGCTCACCCACGCGAACGGCGTGCGTTCACGGCTCTGGATGAACGCGACGGCCCCCGCCAACCGGCCCCGTTTCCGGGTGCTCGGCTCGCGCGGGGTCCTCACCTCGCACGGCCTTGACCCCCAGGAACCGCAGTCGAAGGCCGGCCTGCGTCCGCTGGACCCGGGCTTCGGCGTCCACGCCGACGGCCGCACCGCGCTGCTCACGACACCCGACGGTGAGCGCCCCGCTCCGTTGCTGCCCGGCGAGCACCTGGCCTTCTACCGTGCCCTGGGCGACGCGCTCACCTCGGGAGCGCCGCTCCCGGTGGATCCCCGCGACTGCGTGCGCGGGCTGGAGATCATCGAGGCAGCGCGGCGGCCCGCGTGACCGCGCGCCCCGGGGCCGGTCCGAGCATCGGCGGTGCCCGTCCGGCCCGGTGTCAGGTGGCCGACGCGACCTCGGCGGTGCGTCTCCCGCGCCGCTCCGTCACAGCGTCCCCCTGCGGCGGAACCGGACGCGTCCTCCGCGCGCGGGGACCAGGGTCACCGCGGCCAGCCGTGCCGGTTCCGGTGGGCCGGCCGGTTCGGGCAAGGCCCGGGCCAGCACCTCGGTGACCACGATCTCGGCCTCCAACTGGGCCAGCGGTACCCCGATGCAGCGCCGCAGACCGCCGCCGAAGGGGGTGAGCGCGTACGGCAGGGGATCGGCGCCGAGGTGTCGTTCGGGCCGGAACGCGTGCGGTTGCGGCCACAGTTCGGGGTCGAGGTGGGTGATCGGGAACAGCGCCGCGACGAACGCGTGCCGCGGAACCGGGTGTCCGCCCAGCGAGGTGTCCTCGGCGGCGGTGCGCATGGCGTTGTAGACGGCGGGCCGGAGTCGGCCGGACTCCTTGATGACCGCCTTGAGCAACCGGTCCGAGCCCGCGTCGAGGTCGGCCACCAGGTCATCCCGCGTGTGGCCGTGGTGGGCGAGGAGGTGGAGGGTCCAGGCGATGGTGGTAGCCGTGGTCTCGTACCCGGCCAGCACCAGCCCGGTCAGTTCGTCCAGCAGCCGCTGGTCGCCGGGGCCCGCGTCGTAACGGTCCAGCAGCGTGGACAGGACATCGTCGCGGCTTTCGCGATCGGCCACCTCGCGGCGGGCGGCGATCTCTTCCCGGATCAACTCCCTTACGTGCAAGCGGAGTCGTCCGAAACGTCCGCCCGGGGACAGACGTCCCAGATCGCGGCGCAGCGGCGCGGGCAGGAAGAGGGTGGAGACGTTGCCGGTCCCGGCGAAGGCCGTCAACGCGTCCCGGAACACCGCGACCCGTGCCGGATCCCGCAGCCCGAAGACGACCCGCAGCACCACCTCCAGGGTCAGCCGTTGTGCCCAGGGCCGAGTCGGGCGGTCTCCGCCGGTCAGCAGGCCGGGCAGCGCGGCGCGGACAACCTCGCGGACGCGGTCCTCCCAGCCGGCCAGCTGCTTCCCCTGGAAGGGGGGCAACAGCAGTCTGCGGTGCGGCAGATGGCGCGGCGGGGGTGTGCAGATCAGTGAGCCCTCCCCCAGCGCCGGTCGCAGCAGGGCGGTCGCCCGGCCGCCGACGAACCGCTCGTGGTCGGTGAGAACGGCACGGTTGGTCGCGGCGTCCGTGGCACACACCAGCGCCGCGCGGTAGGGGTGCACGCGTGCGGAGAAGACCGGACCGAACCTCCGCCGCAGCGAGAGCCCGAATCCGCGCGGGTCGCGGAGCATGTGGGCGGTCTGTACGGCCCGTGGCGCGCGGGAGGCGGGGGGAAAGACGCGCGGGTCCCATCGCGGCTCCTGTCCGAACGCGTTGTCCAGCATGCTCCGCAGCCCTTCTCGCCGGTCGCCGTCCGATCCGGTCCGCCCCTGTGCGACGGACGGTCAACTGTCTCACGGACAGCAGCAATACGGCTGCGGAGTGTGAGAACTGGTGCCGGGACCGTGCGAAGAGCGCGGGGCCGGTGCGCCCGATGTGCCCGTTCCGGCGCGGGCCGGGTTCTCAGGCCCGGACGGCGGGGGCGACGGCCCGGGACTCCGTCAGGGTGGGGATGCGGCCCGTGCCGCCCCGGCCGGTGACCGACAGCGAGGCGGCGCCGATGCCCAGGCTCACCGCCGTCGGCAGCGGGTCGCCGAGCGCCAGACGTGCGGCCGTCGTTCCGGTGAGGACATCGCCCGCGCCGGTCGCGTCGACGGCGTCGGCCACCGTCGGGACCGGCAGGGTGAGCGGCTCCCCCGCCCCCGCCTCAGTGACGACCACCTGGTCGGCGCCCGAGGTGACCGCGGCAGCGCACCCCGAGCGCGAGGACGGCGCGGGCGGCGGTGAGCTAGCTGCTGGCCTGCCCGGCGTTCTGCTCACTGACGAACGAGCCGCGGCCCGGCGCGACCTCGATCAGATGCTGCGCCTCAAGACGCCGCAGCGCCTCGCGCACCACGTTGCGGCTGGCGGCGAACTGTTCGGCGAGTTCGCGCTCCGACGGCAGTTTCACCCCGGCGGCGATCTCCCCGGACCGGATCTCGTGCTCAAGCTGCCGTGCGATGCGCTCGGTCAGCAGCCCTCGCTGGGACGAGGGCAGGGCACGACCCGATGGTGAGGAAGGCGGGGCGGGCATGGTCAGGAGCTTAACAGCAGACCGGGACGGCGCTCCGCGCCGCGAAGACCCGCAACACCCCACGTCACGGGCCGTGGTCAGGGGCCCGGAGCGCGGGCGGCGCCGCTCGGTGGGCGCGGGCCCAGCCCTGGAATTCGGCGGTCGCCACCGTCTCGATCTGTTCCAGCAGCAGCCGGCGGGCGGCCTCGTCCCGTTCCGCCTCCGGGAGCAGTACGGGATCCTCGCCCGCACCGGGCCCCGGGGGCGTGGGAGGTGTTCCTCTGCGTATCAGCACCCCACCATGCTGCCCGACGCAGGTGCCGCCGCAGGGCCGCCGCACTGGTCCTCGACGGCCTGTCAGATGTCCGGCTCGGCCCCGTCGCGCGCCTCTTCCTCGGAGCCGCCGACGGATTCGTGCGTGATGTGCACGGATGCCTCCTCCGCCGAGGCCGCGCCGCCGTCGATCCCGACGTCCTCGCCGAACACATCGGTCTGCCGCCCCGTGGTGTCGTTCACCGCCACGAGACGACCGGCGCGCTCCTCGCCGCGGATCTCCTCCCGGGGTTCTCCCTCGCCCTGCGGAACGTCACCGATGCCGTTGTCGTCCCCCGGTGCGACATCGGGCCTCTCGCGGGCGAGCCGCCTGTCCAGGGATTCCCCCTCGTGCTCCTCCTCGTCCGTGGTCCCGAACGCGTCGACCGCCAAGGGCCGTTCGGGAGGGGAGTATCCCTCGGCCATCTGGTCGTCGAGGTCCCGCTCATCGAGGGTGTTCTCCATGTCGGGCTGCTCGTTCGGCGGCAAGCGGCCGTCGTCCTCCGCCGGCTGATACACGTCGTCACCGCGTGACTTGTCAGCCATGGGATGCTCCTTCGCGTCGGCTCGGTGTCCGGCCTCCGCCCGCACGGGTGGAGGGTCAGCGGCCCAGGGCCTTGCGCAGTTCCGCCTTGTTCATGGTCGAGCGGCCGTCGATGTTCTTCTTGCGGGCCTCGGCGTACAGCTGATCCCTGGTCGGCCCCTGCGCCCCCTCGTGGGACCGCTGCCCCCGCGGCGGTAGGCGGACTTGGGGTCACGTGTCGAGGTCTTGCTCGCCGTCTTCGTCTCACCGGCCCGGGCGCGCTGTTTGTTGACGGTCCGGGCGGCGATCTCCTCGGCACGCCCTTCGGAGGCGCCGCGCTTCCGCTGGCCCTTCCTGATGTGCTCGTACTGGCGTTCCTCTTTCGCGTTCGAACCGGCTGGCACCGCGTCGCTCCTCTCGCCGCTCCGGGCAGCGGCCCCCACGGGCCGCCGTTGCGCCGCGCCGGGTAGCCCGTGAGCGGCGTCCGAAACCTCCGCGGCCCAGAGGACGGGGCGGCCGGGGGGACGGGGTGCCGACCCGGAAGTCGTGGGAGGGCGGCGGCCCGGCGGTGGCGGACGGTGCGGCGGGGGGCGGGGGCGGGGGCGGGGGCGGGGGGCGGGAGAGCCTGGAGGAGTGGTACAGCCACTGGCTGGCAGACACGCCCGGGCCGGTCCGGGTGCTCGTCGCGGCCGAGCGGAAGTACGGCCCACCGATGCTGCGGGACCTGTACACCGCGCTGGGCGAGCGCATCCACCACGAGCGGGCGCCGATCGGCCCCGAGCTGTACGCCGCCGCGCATCCCGGGTTCTTCGAGTTCAAGCGCGGTCGGACCGAGTCCCCCGCGCCTCGTGAACGGACCGGGGGCGCGGGCGGGTCCGCCCGTGCGGCCCGTACAGCTCCTGGCGGTGGCGCAGTTCACCAACGCAATCGGGGACGGGGCATTCTACGCCTGTTCGGCACTGTTCTCCACCCAGGTCCTCGGGCTCCGCGCGTTCCGGGGCACCCCGTTTCACGAGTCGTCCGGCGGACAACTGACTGTCCGGCACGGCTTATGGCGGGGAACATCAGCCCATGGACAGTGAACCTCTTCAGATCCCGCTCGATCAGCTCCGCCGCGCTTTCGAAATGGCGCTCGATCACGTGGAGGCGTCGGCCGGCCGGACCGTGACGCTGGAGCACGACTTCTTCTGGTCCGTTCCGGGCGACGAACTCCACAACGTTCCCCACGAGCCGAGCGCCCTGACGATCGGGTCGCTCGCCGACTCGTGGCACCAGCTTGACGGCCTGTGCTCCGAACCGGAGCGAGCGGTGGCCCACCACCTGGTCTGGCTTGCCGATGTACTCCGTGCGATCGGACGGGAAGCAGCCTGTTGACCGGCCCGCGTCGGGGCCGGCTCTCGTACCCTCTGATCACCTGTGGCGGCGGAATGCCGCCGTCCCCCACCCGGAGGTGCGCGGTATGGGCCTGGTCCTGGGGCTGTGGGCCGCCGGTGAGATGCCGTACGGGGACGCGCTGTACCGGCCCGACGACACCGGCCTGGCCGTCCGGGTGGAGGGCCCCGGGGCGTACCACCCGGATGCCGGTCGGCCGATCCCCTTCCGGCTGGGCGGGCCGGTCGACGTCGCCCGGATCATCGAGGAGGAGGGGACGGCCGAGGCCGACCCCTGTTTCGAGAGCCCCCTGCCGGATGGTTCGGGGTGGCTGTCCGGCGGCGGCAGCGGGATGGGCAACGTCGGTTACCTCGCGCGTCTCGACGCCGATCGCTCGTTGCGGTGGGTGGCCGTGATGTGGAGTTCGAACCCGTTCATCGAGGTGCGCTTCGACGGCCTGACCGCCATGTGTGTCAACGACTGGCGGAATCTGCTCCCCCTCGACCTGACGCGACCCGCCCTCATCTGAGGGGCGGCCCGACCGGGAACCGGGCCACGCGGCCCGGCCCGCAGTCCTCGTGAGGATGCGGGCCGGGCCATCTGCGGCGCCGGAGGGCGGCGGTCACGCCTTCGTACGGGAGCGCCCCAGGAGGAGGGCGGAGACGAGGAAGAAGACGCCGCCGAGGAAGGCGTAGCCGGCCAGGCCGGTCAGGGAAGCGCTGTCCTGGCCCGCCTGGAGGATGAACGAGGTGCCCGCGAGGGTGGAGATTCCCCCGCTGGCGATCATGGCCCACTGCCCGCCCATCGCGCGGCGGACGGCGCCCACGATGAGCTGGACGAGGCCCGCGGTGATCGCCCAGGCCCCCCAGACCCGCAGGACGGCGGGGATGCCGGAGGTGACGGCGACGGCGAGACCGGCCGTGGTGACGGCACTGAGCGCGACGTTCATGTACAGGGCGCGCAAGGGCCGGCTGTTCGCCCGGGCCGACCTGATGTCCACGACGGCGCACGCCACGTCGAACAGCGGGTAGATCACCAGCAGGGTGGCGGTGAGGGCGCCGAGTGTGTCGGCGGTCGCGAACAGCAGCGCGGCCCACACAGCGGCGAACGCGAACCGCAGGAAGTACAGCTTGCGCAGGGCCGTGGAAACGCCGGTGGTCGCGGTGGTGGCGGGGGCGTCCGTGGACGGGCGGTCCAGCGGGAGCGGGTGGGTGCCGGTCGCCTGAGTCATCGGGGGGCTCCTGTCCCTGTCTGCGGAGAAATGGGCGGTCTGGCCGGTTCGGCCGACCGTTACGACGTGCGAAACGTGCGTTTGCCGGGTGAGGGGGCGGGACGAGGGGGTGCGCCCCGGGAGGCCCGGTGGACGGGTCCCCGGCCGCGAAGAGAGGGGTGCGGCGGAGAGCCACGCGGGCACCACCGTCCTGACGAGGGAGAACGTTCGGTCTCGCATCATCCAAGAGGGCGTCGGTGCCTTCTGTCAAGACCGAACGTTCTCCTTCATCGATGGGATAGGGTGGCCGCATGAGTGAGGGCACAGGAGGCGGCAGCACGTCGGCGGCGCGGGCGCGGCTGCTCGGCACGGCGACCAGGATCTTCTACGCCGAGGGGATCCACGCCGTCGGCGTCGACCGGATCATCGCGGAAGCCCAGGTCACGCGTGCCACGCTCTACCGGCACTTCGCCGGCAAGGAAGAACTCGTCCTCGCCTACCTCGACCTGGCCGACCGGGACATCCGGGCAGGGGTCGAGGCCGCCCGGTCGGGCGAGCCGTCACCGGCTGAGGCGGTCCGCGCGGTGTGCCGGTCCATCACCGACGCCATCCAGGGGCCGGCGTTCCGCGGCTGTGCCTTCCTCAACGCGGTGGCCGAGTATCCCGACCCCGCCCACCCCATCCACCAGGCGGTCCTGGCCCATCGCCAGTGGTTCCTGGACACCGTCACCGGGCTGCTCGCACAGGTCGGTGACGCACCCGCCGAGGAGGACGGCCGGCATCTCGTCATGCTCCGGGACGGCGCCATGGCCGCCGGCTGCCTCTTCGACACGAAGCTGCTGAGCGAGACCTTCCTGCGGGGTGTCGAGGGCATTCTGCGGGCGCGCGGCGCCTGAGCCGTCAGCGGGGGGATACGCCAGTCCCTCGGCGTTCGTGCCGCGTTCGTCAAGGAGTTCGGCAGTGCCCAGGGCCGTTGGGCGCGGCCGGAGCGGGAGGCGCCACCCGCCCGGGTGCGCCGAGACCGGTGCGGGCGGTGCTCCGGGCGGCGGACGTACGGGGGGTGGACCGTCCGTCCCGGATGTCGCGCGGGCCGGCGCCGAGCTCGCGGCGGCAGGCCTTGGTGAACGCCTGGAGGTCCGGGATGCCGACGGAGGACCTGCCCGGGGGTGAGGGCCGTCGCTTCGTCCCCGGCACGGCCGGCGCCACCGACGTGCCGGGGGTGTGGGTGGCCGGCAACGCCACCGGCCTCACAGCGCAGGTCGGTGCCGTCGCGGCGGCCGGAGCGCGTACGCGGCAGCCCGGCGAGAGCGGGGCGCGGCGGGGTGGCCCGCGTGCCCGGCTGATGCCGTACCGGTGGCGGTCCTCAGTTCTGCCCGCGCGAGGTCGGGCCCGGTTCCGGGATCCGGTCCATGAGTTCCGCGACGGCGACCATGTCCAGGTACGCGTACGCCCGCACCACCGCGTTCCCGCGCAGGGTCAGCACCCAGCAGTACTCGTTGCGGTAGGGCAGCCCGTCGAGGGCCGTCGCGTTTCCTTCGAAGCGGGCGATGACCGTGTCGCCGTCGGCCCACAGGTTCTGGGGCGTCATGTGCAGGTACGTCGCCAGTCGCGTCAGGATGGGCGCCGACCCCTCGTCCAGGAACTCCCGCTTGCTCCGGTAGGTCCGTCCGTTGACCACCGTCCACAGAACGCGCTCGTCCAGGATCTCGTAGAAGCTGCCGCCGTTGTTCTGTCGCGCGAACGCCCTGAGCACCAGGGTCTTGTTCAGGCGTTCACGGCCCGACGTACGGGAGCCGTCCGGCGCTTGGTGGGGGCGCGGGTTCGCCACGGCCGGTGGGCCGGTGAGCAACAGGCCACCTGTGACCGCCGCGAGGGAGACGAATCCGCGCCGACTGTTCCGTTCCATGTGCTCGCTCCTCCGTGTGGTCCACCGCTCGTGCCGTGCTGAGCACCACCTTCCGGCGGCGGCGGGCGAGCGGCCAGGACGTGCTCTCCCTGGACGGGTCGCACCCGGGTTCCTGTCGTCCCGGGGCGGCGCGCGGCGCCGGCCGCCGGATCACGACGGCGCGGTCCGCCGTTCCCCGGGGTGGGCGGCGGTGATCGGGAGGTCGCGCAGGGACAGCGAAGCCGGCCGGGGCAGCGGGGCCTGGGCGGGCCCGGCGCGGAAGGACTGGAGCAGATACGCCATCAGGCGCCTGGACGCCACATGGTCGTGCGGCAGGGCCGCCACCAGAGCGCAGTGGGACATCAGGGCCATGACGAGATCCGACGGGTGGAAGTCGGCCCGGAGCGCGCCCGCCGCCTGGGCCCTGCGGATCAGTGCGACGACGTCCCGCTCGGCCTGTTCGCGGACCCGCAGGTGTGCCCCGGCGCTGTCCGGGAACGCCGCGAGGAACGCGGCCGGGAACCCCTTCTCCTCCCGCTGAAGCGCGCAGACCGTCTCCACCAGTCGCTCGAAGCCCCGCCATGGGTCGGGGTCGGCCATCGCCTCGGTGAGCGCCCCCGCACAGGTCTCCATCTGCCGCGCGAACGCGGCCCGCACCAGGGCGTCACGGGTCGGGAAGCGCCGGTACAGCGTCGCCACCCCGACCCCGGCCCGTCGGGCGACGGTCGCCATCGACGCGTCGATCCCGTGCTCCGCGAAGACCGCGCGGGCCGCGGCCAGGACACGCTCGCGATTGCGCCGCGCGTCGGCCCGCAGCGCGCCCGGGCCCGTCATCCGAGAGGATTCCGCCATCGCTGTCTCTCACCTCCGGGGCAAACGGACGATGCCGTCCGTTTGTGAGCCTACCGTCGGTGCCCGATCCCCGGACGGCCGCGGACTGGCGAAGGTGAGAGCGACGATGAACGACCGCACGATGAAAGCAGTACTGTTCGACCGCTTCGGCGGACCCGAGGTGCTGTACGTGGGCCGGGTGCCACGCCCCGAGGCGGCGCCCGGGGAGGTGCTCGTGCGGGTGCACGCGTTCAGCGTCAACGGTGCGGATCCGGCGACGCGTTCGGGAACGTACCGGCTTCTCACCGGCAGGAGGTTCCCGCAAGGCGTCGGGCTGGACTTCACCGGTGAGGTCGCCGCGCTCGGCACCGGCGCGGCGGGTGTCGCGGTCGGCGACCGGGTGTGGGGCATCGTGGGCCGGGCCTCCGGGTTCGGCAGCGCCGCCGAGTACGTGGCTGTGCCGGCCGACCGGGTCGGCCTGGTGCCGGAGGGACTGGACCTGATCGCCGCCGCCGCTCTGCCGATCGCCACCACCGCCGTCACCGCGCTGCGCGACAAGGCCGCGCTGCGCCCCGGCGAACGGCTGCTGGTGCGCGGCGCGGCGGGCGGCGTCGGCAGCACCGCCGTGCAGCTCGGAACGGCGTACGGGGCCGAGGTCACGGGCCTGGCCCGCGCCGCCAACCTGGACTTCGTCCGCGCGCTCGGCGCCCGGCACGCCGTGGACCACCGGAGCGTCGCGCCGGCGGACCTGGGCTCCTACGACGTGGTCCTCGACACGGCGGGCACCGGGTTGCGGGCCTTCCGGCGCCTGCTGAAGCCCGGGGGGCGCATGGTGACGATCACCCCCGATCCCAAGCGCCTGCTCGCCTCGCTCGGCTACATCGCCGCCAGCACCGTCCACGGGCGCCGCCGGGTGCGTGCCTTCAGCGGCAACCCACGGCGCGGGGATTTCGACACCGTGGCCCGCCTGGTGAGCGAGGGGAAGCTCAGCCCGGCCGTGGACACGGTCTTCCCGCTGGAGGAGACGGCGGCGGCCCACCGGGCACTGGAGGCGGGGGGCGTGCGGGGGAAGTACCTGGTCCGGGTCGTCGAGGGCTGATCGCGGCCGACAAGGCGCGGCCGGCGCCACCGCCACGGCACCGGCGCTACGGTTCGACGACCGGGTGCACGCTTCCGGCCGCGCTGAGGGCCCGGTGGAGAGCCAGTTCGGCGGTGGCGCCCTCGGTCAGCAGGATCCCGGTGCAGGCGCGCTGGTCGGTCAGGTGCTCCACGCGATCCCCCGGCGCCATGGTCGGGTACCAGCGCGGGGCGCCGGGGAAGGTGTCCAGGCCGTCGAGTCCGGACCAGCCGGCGAGCGTTCCGGCGCGCGGGGCGTACACGAGGACGAACCCGGAGGCGGGGCCGGATGCGGGGGCGGCGTCCAGCAGCGGCGGGCGACGGCCGAGGGCGGTGTCGATCTCCGCCTCCTGGACGTTGGTGCCCAGCCGGCGGCTCAGTGCCTCGCCGACCAGCGCGCCGCCGATGCGGCGGTTGATCTCGACGAGTTCGGGCCCGTCGCCGGTGAGGACGAACTCCACGTGCGCGAAGCCGCGGTCGTGGCCCACGGCGGCCAGCAGTGTGCCCACCCAGGTCTCGATCCGCGCGTGGCCGCCGGCGGGGAGCGCGACGGGAAAGGCTGCGGCCTCCTCACGGACGGCGGGTTCGGGCGACATCTGCCGGCTGCACACCCCCAGCAGCCGGGTGTGCCCGTCCCAGCTGAGCGTTTCGGCGCTGTAGACCGGCCCCGCCAGGAACGTCTCGGCCAGCAGGTCTCCCTTGAGCGGGGTGCGGGACGCCGCGGTGAGGGCGGCGTGGAGCGCCGGTGCGTCGCGTACCGGCCACACCCCCCGCGAGGATGTGCCGGCGGTGTCCTTGAGAACGGCCGGCAGTCCGATGTCCCGCAGGACCTCCGGCGCGGCGGACGGGTCGGGTGCGACCCGTACGGCCCGCACCCGGCTCAGTCCCCGCTGGCTCAGGACCGTGCGGACCCGGTGCTTGTCACGGACCAGGCGGACGGCGGCCGGGTCGGGGCCGGGCAGCCCGAGCGCGGCGGCGATGTCGGCGCCGGGGACACCGAAGGTGTCGGTCGCGTTGATCAGCCCCCCGAGGTCGGGGACGCCGCGCAGGGCGGCGGTGCAGGCGGCGGTGTCGAGCGTGTCGATGTCCACGATGTCCAGCGCGTCCGCCGGCAGCCGGGCGAGTTCGTGGCGGTAGACGCTGCGGTCCCGGGTGAGCAGACACAGCCGGTGTCCGGCGTTCCCCGCGGCCCGGACCAGTCCCCCGAGGCCGAAGATGAGCAGTTCGAGTGCGGCGATGGTCATGACGGGGTCTCCTCGCCGTGGCGTCGGCGCCGCCACTCCATGACCGACCAGGGCGGTACCAGGTCGGCCAGATCGGTGATCTGGTGGGGTTTCAGGGTGCGGGCCTCCGGGATCTCCCGGTGGCGGGCGAATGCCCGCTCGGTGTAGCGGTGTCCGGTGTCGGGGCCGATGACCAGGTAGGTCTGCTCGGGATGGCGCACTGCCTCCCAGGCGGCGGTGAGGTAGGCGGCGCCGGTGGACAGGCCGGCGAAGACCGCGTGGTCGCGCAGCAGGGCGACGGCGCCCGCAGTGGCGTGCCGGAAGTCGATCCAGTGCAGCGTGTCGTACAGCTCGTGCCGTACGTTGCCGAACGGGATGGCGCTGCCGATCCCGGCGATGATCGCTTCCGGGTCCTGGAAGCGGTCGCTGCCGAAGGTGACGCTGCCGAACGGCTGGAGGCCGACCAGCCGTACGGAGACGCCGCGCCGGCGCAGCGGCAGGACGAGTCCGGCGGTGGAGGCCCCGGTGCCCACCGCGCCCACGACGGTCAGTTCGGGGCCGGGCAGCGCGGCGGTGACCAGGTCCGCGAACTCGCGGTAGCCCGCGTAGTGGATGGCGTCGTGGTACTGGCGCATCCAGTGCATGTCCGGGCGGCTGAGGAGGAGTTCGCGTACCCGGCGCACCCGGCGCTCCTGGTCAAGGCGCAGGTCCTGGGAGGGTGGCATCCGGTCGACGGTGGCGCCCAGGATCTCCAGCTGGGTGCGCAGGGTGGCGTCGACGGTCGTGGAGGCGACGATGTGGCAGCGCAGCCCGTAGCGGTGGCAGGCCATGGCCAGGGCCAGCGCGTAGATGCCGCTGGAACTGTCGACCAGGGTCTGCCCGGGGGTGATCGTGCCGCGCTCCAGCAGGGTGCGGACGGCGCCCAGCGCCGCGTACACCTTGAGGGTCTCGAAGCGGGCCAGCACGGTGTGCGGGGCGAGCCGGATCAGGTCGGGGGCCTTGACGGCGTCGGTGACGTGCTCGTGAACGGGAGCGGGGGCGGGAACCGCGTCCGGCTGCGGGTGCGGGTGCGGGCGCATGACGGTCACCGGCCCGCGGGCCGGACGCCGCGCACGATGAGCCGTTGGGCGCGCTGGTCGTACGGGGTGGCGTCGAAGCCGCCGAAGCACTGGACGTCCGTGAAGCCGGCCGCCTCGAACATCGCGGACAGTTCGGCCGCGCTGTAGAGCCAGCAACTGATCGACGCCTCGCGGGCCGTGTCTCCCCGGACCAGGGTCCAGTCGGTGCGCAGCCGCCGCCAGTTGTCGAGGATCGTGTCGCGCTGGATCACGTATCCGTCGTCGAGTTGGACGAGTTGGGGTCGGCCGATCCACCCGGCGAGCACTTCCTTGCCCATGACGTCGATCAGCAGCCGTCCGCCGGGCACCAGCGAGTCGAAGGCGTTGCGCAGTACCCGGGTGTTGTCCTCGTGCCGCTCGAAATAGCCGAAGGAGGTGAAGAGATTGAGCACCGCGTCGTAGGTGCGGGGCTCGCGGTGGGTCAGCATGTCGCCCTGGATCAGCCGGGCCCGTACACCGGCGCCGGCGGCGGCCTCCCGTGCCCGTTCCAGCATGAGCGCGCTCAAATCCACGCCGGTCACCGAATATCCCCGGGCGGCGAGCGGGACGAGGAATATCCCGGGACCGCAGCACAGGTCGAGCACGCGCTCCTGTTCCCCGAACCGGAGCAGGGGTGAGGTGGCCACCAGGCGGGCCATCTCGTCCCGTCTTCGCTCCGAGAACATCGTGCTGGAGAAATCCGACCAGAACGCCTCGTCCTCGTACCATTGCATGTCGTTTCGCTACCTCTCCGGAGAGCGGTACGGGATGGGATGGATGGCCGCTCGGCCCCGTGCGGGAAGGGGGCGCCCACCCCCGGATTCCATGAGAATGCGACCCGATAAGCATCTGCATGGTGCCCATGGCTTCGATCGGCAAAACGCTGAGAAATCAGCTCCATCAATTGGCCGGCGCGGGGAACCAGATGGACTCCGCAGCCGACTCATCAGCGGGAAACCGTTGTCCTTTTCCTTTTCCGGATCCTGAGGTTCCGTCAGTTCCGGCCGTCATCACCGCGGTGTGCCGCGTCTGCCTGCGGTCCTTCGTGAATGGCGTCATCCGGGCGGAAATTCGTCCGTTCACGGGCCTCCCTCAATCCCCGCACCGATGCGAGGATGAGCCGCCATGGGCAGAGCCGGGAGCCGACCGAGCAGGGTGTTGAGGGCCGCGATGTTCGCGGCCCTGTGCGTGCTGCTCGCGGCGGCCGGCCACATCCACGCCTCGGGGCAGCCGTTGCCGTGGTGGGCGCCGGCCCTCGCGCTGCCCGCGACCGGCGGCGCGACCTGGTTCCTCACCGGACGCGAACGCGGTGTCCCGGTGGTGCTGTCGGCGACGGTGGTCGCACAACTGGCGCTGCACCAGGCGTTCTCGCTGACCACGGCGGCGAGCGGCGCCCACGGACCGGCGCACGCCGGGCACCCGGACCCCGCGTCCGCCGGACCCGGTATGGCCCTCGCGCACCTCGCCGCCGCACTGGCGTCCGGCCTGTGGCTGGCGCACGGGGAACGCGCCGTCTTCCGCATCGCCCGGGCCGCGGGCGCGTGGCTGCTGGCCCCGCTGCGCCTGCTGCGCCGCGCGCCGTTCACCGCCCGGCGGCGCTGTCCGGCCGGAATCCCCAGGGCCCGCAGGTGGCGGCCCCGCGCCGCCCTGCGCATCGTCACCACACGGGGGCCGCCGGCCGGTTCCGCTGTCCTCTGACAGCCGGTTCCCGCCGCCGAACTCCCACTCCGGCAGCGGCACTCGGCCCGCCACCCCACGGGCCGGACCTCCCACGGGCGCGGTCCCCCCGCGCGTCCTTCGTACGTCCTTCGTGCGTCCGCGTCCGGTGACACGAAGGACTCGGTGTACCGATGACACCTGCCACGGCTGTGACCTTCCGACGCCCCCGGCCGCCCGCCCGGCACCGGCCCGCCGCTGTCGACGATGCCGTCACCCGGCTCGCCCTGGCCGCCCGCTCGGGCGACCCGGCCGCGGTGGACGCCTTCGTCCGGGCTCTCTACCGGGACATGCGGCGCTTCGTGGCCCATCTCTCGGGCGACCCGCGGCTGGCCGACGACCTCGTCCAGGAAACGTTTCTGCGGGCGCTGCGCAGCCTGCACCGGTTCGAGGGCCGCTCCTCCGCCCGTACCTGGATGCTGTCCATCGCCCGCCACACCGTGGCGGACAGCCTGCGGAGCGCCTCGGCCCGTCCCCGGCTCTCCGACTGGGAGGACTGGCAGACCGTGATCGAGCGCACCCAGCCGCGCGGCCTGCCGGGCTTCGAGGACGGCATCGCGCTGACCCAGCTGCTGGCGGCCCTCCCCTACGAGCGCCGCCACGCCTTCGTGCTGACCCAGCTCTTCGGCGTGCCCTACGAGGAGGCCGCCCGCATCCTGGGCTGCCCGATCGGCACGGTACGTTCCCGGGTGGCGCGGGCCCGGGCCTGCCTGCTCGCCGTGCTCATCGAGGCTGAACGGCAGGCCCGCCGGAGAACGGATGCGCCGGACGACCGCTGAGGGCGGGCCGTTTCCGAGGGGGTGCCGGGCGGTGGCCCGGCGCCCCCGTGCGGCGGTACCCGTGCACCGTGACCACCCGCCGTCCCGCGCCCCGCCCGGTTCCGGGAACTTCCCGGGGGCCGTGGCCGACCCGTAGTGCGGGGGCCGGCCACGCGCGGGCAGGTCCCGGGCAGGGGCTCAGCCGTCTCACCAGGATGCGTCGGAGGTCAGCCATGGGCGGGTGCGCGGAGGCCGGTGACGGCACCGCGCGGCGCTCGCGCCGTACCGGACGGGGGCGGGGGGTCTTCACGGGAGCACAGCTCGCACTGCTGGCGGGCGGTTTCCTCGTCAATCTCGGCACCTTCGCCGTCTACCCGTACCTGGCGGTGCTGCTGCGCGACCGGCTGGACGCCGGAATGGCGCAGGTCGGGATGGTGCTCGGGGCCGCCACACTGGTGCAGTTCGCGAGCGCGCCGTTCACGGCCGCCTTCGCCGAACGCGCCGGGCTCAAGCGGTCCCTGCTGCTCGCCACCTCCCTGTATCTCCTGGGCGCGGTGACGTATCTGTACGGGGCCGGCAGCCCGGCGCTGACGGTGCTCGCCCTCTTCCTCAGTTGCGGCGCGGGCGCGCTCTACTCCCCGGCGTTCCGCGGCTACCTCATCCACGCGGCGCCGCCCGCGCGACGGCCACGGCTGGTGTCCGCCGGTAACGCGGCCGGTCATCTCGGCGTCGCCGTGGGGCCGGTGGCGGGGGCGTTGTTCCTGCACGAGCCGGGCCGGCTGTTCACCGCGAACACGGTGCTCTACGCCGTGCTGGCGATCGGGCATCTGTTCCTGCGGCCCGAGCCCCCGGGGCCGGCCGGGGACGGGCCGGTCGTCGAGCCGTTCCGCCGGGTGCTGCGCGGGCTGGCGGTGGTCCCCTTCGCGGCGACCGTGCTCACGCACTACCTGTACATGCAGTTCTACCAGTACCTGTCGGTGTACGCGGAGGGCCGGCTGGCCACCGCGGGCTACGGCCTGATCATGATGGGGTACGCGCTCGGCCTGGTGGTGCTGCAACCCCTGCTCGCCGGCTGGATCGCGGACATCGGGCACCCCACCGCGATGGTCATCGGCTTCGGCTGCATGGCGGCGGGCATGACGGCGTTCGCCACCGGAGGGCCGGTGGGGGTGGCCGCCGGTGCCCTGGCGATGAGCGCCGGTACCGCGGTGCTGTTTCTCAAGAACGATCTGGAGGCGCTGGCCCGTTCGCGGCGCTCGGCGACGGTCACCTTCGGCCAGCAGCGGCTGGCGGTGGGCGTGGGTGCGCTGCTGAGCGGTGTGCTCGGCGGCCGGCTGTACGGCGTGTTCGAACGGGCCGGACTGCTGCCCGGGTTCTGGCTGGCCGTCGCGGCCCAGTGCGTGCTGCTTCCGCCACTGCTCCTGGCGGCGGTCCGGGGTCCGTGCCGGCCGGGTCGGCGGTGAGCGGGCCCCGCGACGGGTGACCCCGCGCCGAGCGGGGCCACTCAGGGCACGGGTGCCGCCGGCTTCTCGTACACGGTGACGTAGGTGCCCTCGGCCGTGAACGGTTCCCGTCGCCAGCCGCCCCACCGGTGGCGGCGTTCGAGCCCGGCCAGGCGTGCCATCAGGTCGAGTTCGCTGGGCCAGGCGTAGCGCATGGAGGCCGGGGCCAGCCGGATCCCGTTGTTGGTGATGAGCACATGGTGGCCGTCGAAGCGCTGTTCGACCGGGTCGTGGCGGACGGCGACGAGCCGTACCCGGTCCAGGCCCACCTGGTGCACCTCCAGGTTCTGGTCGTGCCGGTAGCGGGCGACGTCCGGCATGGGGCATTCGAGAACGAAGCGGCCGCCGGGGACGAGACGCCGGGCGGCGTTGGTGAAGCAGCGCACCTGCTCCTCCTGCGTCAGCAGGAAGAAGAGGGTGGAGAACACGACGAACACCATGGCGAACCGGTCATCGCCCTCCGGGTCGACATCCGCCATGTCGCCGATGGTGACCGGGATCCGCTCGCCGCCGGGCTTGGCCCGCATCCGCTCCACCATGGCCACGGAGGCGTCGATGCCCCGCAGATCCACCCCCCGCGCGGCCAGCGGAATCGTCACCCGGCCGGTGCCCACCGCCAGCTCCAGCACCGGTCCCGGCGGCCCGTCCTCGATCAGCTCCGCCAGCCGGTCCACCGCGTCGGTGGGGTCGAGTGCGGCGTGCCACTCGTCATAGACGTCGGCGTTGTGCTCTCCGTAGCTCTCCGGTCCCTGGTTCTCCATGAGGTGTCCTCCCCGAAGGTCGGTTGAGCGGCGATCCGCCACATGTCTGGTCGGGCGGCCGGCCGGAAAAGTTCCCGCCGGCGGGGGCCATGGCCCGACGCGGTAGTGCCGAGACCGCGCGACTGACGTGGCGTCAGTTGTCACGTGGAGGGGCCTCCTCCCGTCACATCCCGCTTCGGAGCACCGGGTCACGACTCCGCAAAATCCGCGTTGACCTGCACTTTTATCCGAAGAGGAGAACAGAGTCCAGGGTGTCGTCAAAAAGGTCTGCGTTACTGGTTACTAGATTGTCAACAATCTTGTAGGCTCAGCCGCCATCACGCTCCTGGCAACCGAGGAGACCCCATGACGGTGTGTGCGGTAATCGGGCTCGGCGAGGCCGGCCGGCTCTATGCGGGCGGTCTGCGCGACGCCGGCTTCACGGTGCGCGGGTACGACCCGTTCACCAGGATCGACGAGCCGGGGATCACCCAGTACGACGTGCTGGCCGAGGCCCTGGACAGGGCCACGATGGTGCTCAGCCTGGTCGGGGCCCGGGCCGCGGCGGAGGTACTGGAGCAGGCCGCGCCCCGGCTGCGGCCCGGGACGGTCTACGCCGATCTCAACACCGCCGCCCCCGGCCTCAAGCGCTCCCTGGAGGAGCGCGTCGTCGCCGGTGGCTCGCTGTTCGCGGATGTCGCCGTGCTGGCACCGGTCCCCCGGGCCGGGCTGCGCACCCCGCTGCTGGTCAGCGGCACCGGAGCGCCGCACGTGGCGCGTGCGCTGGAACCCGCCGGGGTACCGGTGGAGACCATCGACGCGCCGGCCGGTGCCGCGGCGGCGCGCAAGCTGCTGCGCAGCGTCTTCATGAAGGGCCTCGCCGGGGTCGTCCTGGAGACGCTCAACGCCGCGGAGACGGACGGCAGTACGGCGTGGATCACCGCGCAGATGGCCGCCGAGTTCGGCGACGGCGGCGAGGCCCTCATCAGCCGGCTGGCCGAGGGCAGCCGCGCGCACGCCGGGCGCCGTGTCCATGAGATGAGCGACGCCATCGACCATCTCGACGCGCTCGGGCAGCCGTCCTGGGTCGCCCAGGCCTCCCGGCAGTGGCTTCAGCGGCTGGCGGACGAGCCGCGTACCGCCTCCTGACGCCACCTCCCCCTCCCAGAGAAAGAGAACACACATGTCTGCCAAGCGTCTTCTTGTCGTCGGTGCCCACAGCGCCGACTTCGTCTGGCGTGCCGCCGGGGTCATCGCCAAGCACACCCGGGCGGGCGGCGAAGCACGCGTCATCTCGCTGTCCTACGGTGAGCGCGGCGAGTCCGGCGAGCTGTGGAAGGTCCCCGGACAAACGATCGAGAACGTGAAGAAGGCCCGGCACGCCGAGGCGTCCGAGGCGGCGGCGGCCGTGGGCGCCTCCTTCGAGAGCCTGGACCTGGGCGACTACCCGCTCATCGGCGGGCGGGAGGCCATCGACACCCTGGCCGAGATCATCCGTGACTGGCAGCCGCACATCGTGCTGACCCACCCGGACAAGGACCCCTTCAACCCGGATCACCCGGTCGCCCACGAGGTGGTGTCGCAGGCCCGCCTCCTGACCTCGGGCGCCGTGGTGGAGGCCGGTTTCCGCACCGCTCCGCCCACCGAGTTCCTGGTGTTCGAGCCGCACCAGCCGGAGCTGTGCGGCTTCGTGCCCTCCGTCTTCGTGGACATCACCGAGGTGTTCGAGGCGAAGAAGGAGGCCATGGCCGCGATGCGGGCCCAGGTCTACCTCCAGCAGTACTACACCGAGCGCGCCGAGCACCGCGGCAACCACGCCCGCAAGGTGACCGGCGACAAGGAGATCCGTCAGGCCGAGGCGTTCCAGCGCATCGTGCCGAACGTGGTGGGTGCCCTGTGAGCGCCGCCGCCGGGGACATCGCGGAGCTGGCACGCCTGGGATCGTCCACCGTGTACGAGGCGCGGGGCCGCCGGGGACTGGTGGAGCAGCGCTTCCAGCGGCTGCTGCCCGGATCGCGGGTCGCCGGTCCCGCGCGCACCGTGCTGTGCGCGCAGAACGACAACCGCGGCGTGCACGAGCTGGTCTCCCGGTTGCAGCCGGGGGAGATCGCGGTGCTGACGATGCCCGAACCCGAACCGGTCGCGCTGATCGGGGATCTGCTGGTCACCCAGCTGAAGGAGCGCGGGGCCGCCGGTGTGCTGGTCGACGGCGCGGTGCGCGACCTGGACGAGCTGGTCGGGATGGGGGTGCCGATCTGGGCCCGCTGGGTGCACGCGCGCGGCGCGGCCAAGGACCGGCGCGGCACGGTGGACGCGCCCGTCCGGGTGGGCGGGGCGACGATCCGTACCGGTGACGTCGTGGTGCTCGACGGCGACTGCGTGGTGGTCGTGGAGGCGGAGGAGGTCGCCGCGGCGGTGACCCTGGCGCAGGCCAGGGAACGCAAGGAGGAGGCGTCGCGCCGCACGTACCTGGCGGGGGCGATCTCCTACGACCTGTACGGGTTCCGCGCCCAGGACCAGGGTGAGGAGTAGCCGTGGAGATCAGTGTCCGGAATCTGACGCTGCGGTACGGCGAGTCCGTGGCCGTGGACGATCTCGATCTGACCATCGCGGACGGCGAGGCCCTGGTGCTGCTGGGCCAGTCCGGGTGCGGCAAGACCAGCACCATGCGGTGTGTCGCGGGTCTGGAGTCGCCGTCCGCCGGGCGGATATCGGTGGGCGAGACGGTGATGTTCGACGGCGAGCGGGGCATCAACCGTCCGCCGCACAAGCGCAACATCGGCATGGTGTTCCAGTCCTACGCGATCTGGCCGCACCTGACGGTCTTCCAGAACGTGGCCTTTCCGCTCGTCATGAAGAAGACCGGCCGGGCGGACACCGCCCGGCGGGTCGGCGAGACCCTGGACCTGGTGGGCCTGGGCCATCTCGCGGAGCGCGGGGCGAGCATGCTCTCCGGCGGTCAGATGCAGCGGGTCGCGCTGGCCCGCAGCCTGGTCATGGAGCCCTCCGTCCTGCTGCTGGACGAGCCGCTGTCCAACCTCGACGCCCGGCTGCGCCACCGCCTGCGCACCGAACTGCGCGAACTCCAGCAGAAGATCGGCCTCACCTCGATCTATGTCACCCATGACCAGGACGAGGCGCTCGCGCTGGCCGACCGGATCTCGATGATGCAGGCCGGGAGGATCGTGCAGACGGCGCCGCCCGCCGAGCTGTACGCCCGCCCGCGCAGCGCCTCGATCGCCGAGTTCCTCGGGGTGGCCAACATCTTCGGGGTCACGCCCGAGGACGCCGGCACCGTGCGCCTGGAGGGCACCGGCATCCGGCTGGCCGTGGCGCCCTACGCGAAGGGCGAGCAACTGCGCGCCTGTGTCCGCGCCGAGGACCTGCGGTTCGCCGCAGCGGACGCCACCGGCCCGAACCTGCTCCCCGGGGTGATCACCACCAAGGTCTTCCAGGGCGGGACCGTCACCTACCGGGTGCGCGTCGAGGGCGGCCCGGAGGCCGACATCGTCGGCTCCAAGCACGAGGAGTCCCGGCACGGCGTCGGCGACCGGGTCACCCTGACCGTGCCGCCGGCCGACATCCAGGTGCTGCCGCACGAGGTGCCCCGGTGAGCGGCGTCGCCGGGAAGCGCCGGGGCACGGCGCCACTCAGGTCCGGCGTCCGCCGCCTGATGTTCCCGGCCGTGCTGTACGCGGTGCTGGCGATCCTCATCCTGCTGCCGATCGCGCTGGTGGTCCTGTCCGCCTTCACCTCGACGACCCCGCGTCCGGGAAATCTCTCCCTCAGCGGCCTGACCCTGGAGAACTTCTCCACGGTCTTCGGCGCCGGGCCCCGCAGGGCCGCGCTGAATTCGCTGGTCGTGGGGGCCGGCGCCTCACTGGTGGCGCTGTTCTTCGGTGGGTTCCTGGCGTTCTGCACGGCGCGTTCCAATGTGTACTGGCGCGGCTTCCTCTATCTGGCGGGCATCGTGCCGATGTTCCTGCCCTCGTACGTGGGAGCGCTCGCCTGGGGACTGCTCGGGGGGCCGAACGCGGGCTTGCTGAACGTCCTGGCGAACGATCTGGGCGGCTCGTCTTTCGTCAACATCTACAACATGGGCGGTCTGATCTTCGTCCTGGGGATCTACTACGCGCCCTACGCCTTTCTTCTCATCCACAGCTCCTTCAGCCTGATGAACCCGGACCTGGAGGAGGCGGCGAACGTGCACGGGGCGCGTCCGCTGCAGACGCTGCGCAGGGTCACGCTGCCCCTGGCCACCCCGGCGATCCTGGGGTCCGCCATCCTGATCTTCGTTCTCACCATCGAGAACTTCCCCGTCTCCCAGATCATCGGCGGCGCGGCCGGCATCGACACCCTGCCGACGTACATCTACCGCCTCATGAACAGCTCCCCGTCCCGGGGGAACGAGGCCGCCGCGGTGGCGATCACCCTGGTGCTCGTCGTGCTGGTGGTCACCGCCCTGCAGCGCAGGGTCCTGGCGAAGCGGACCTACACCACGGTCTCCGGCAAGGGGATGAAGCCCGGACGGTTCGACCTGGGGGCCTTCCGGCTCCCGGCCCTGCTGATCGGCTGCGGCTACTTCCTGCTGGCCACCGTCCTCCCGCTGCTGGCCCTGCTGTTCGTCGCCCTGCACAAGACGCCCTACATCAGCACGGTCACCGGCGCCTTCGGCGAAGGCCGGCTGTCCTTCGACGCCTTCGGGGACGCGCTGGGATCTGACCTCATCCACCGGGCCACCGTGAACTCGGTGGTGGTCGCCGTATCGGCCGCCGTCGTGGGGACCTTGCTGGCCTTCACGGTCTCCTACGTCGTCAACCGCTCGAAGACACCGGGGCGTGCCGGCCTGGGGTACATCTCGATGCTGCCGCTCGCGGTCCCCGCCATCGTCATGGGTCTGGGTCTGCTGTGGGCCTGGCTGATGCTGCCGTTCCCGGTGTACGGGACGCTGCTGCTGATGGTCATCGCCTTCGTGGCGGCGCAGATGCCGCAGGGCTACCAGGGGGCGAGCTCCTCCATCCTCCAGGTGGACCGCGATCTGGAGGACAGCGCGGTCATGCACGGCGCGAGCCGGCTGCGGGCCATCGCCCGGATCACCCTCCCCCTGCTGCGGGTCCCGCTGACCTCGACGTTCCTGCTCCTGCTGATGCTGTCCATGCGCGAGCTGACCGTCCCGCTGTTCCTGTTCACCACCGACACCCGGCTGTTGTCGATCGTCATCTTCGACGACTTCGACAACGGCATCATGCAGCGCAGCGCGGTGACCAGCCTGCTCTACTGCGCCGTCATCCTCGTCCTGGCCTTCGTGGCCCAGCGCTTCGGCGCCGACTCGCCCAGAGCCAGGAAGCAAGCCCGTTCCCACAGGAGAGACCCGCGATGAACAGCACACTCATCCTCAGATGTACCGGCGCCGTCCTGGTGTCCGCCCTCGCCCTCAGCGCCTGCTCCGGTGACGGGGAACGGGCGATCACCGAGGGGGACCTGATCATCGACGGCGAACTGATCGCCGCCGCCGAGGTCTACGAGCAGGCGCAGACCGAGGGCACCCTGGTCTTCTACACCGGCGGCAGCGAGCAGTCCGAGGCCGCCATCGTCGACCGCTTCACCGAGGCCACCGGCATCAAGGCCGAGATCGTGCGACTGGCACCCAACCGGCTGACCGAGCGGGTCCTGAGCGAGACCGCCGCGGGACAGCTCGGCGCGGACGTGATCCGGATATCGGGTGAGGACCTCACCCTCTCCATCGCCGAGGCGGGCGCCTTCGCCCCCCACGAACTGCCGCGGGAGATCGGCGCCGCCGTCGGTGACGCCGTCCGCGAGGGCGGCACGTACATCAACAGCTTCGACCGCGTGTACTCCTTCGCCTACAACAACACCGTCGTGGACGAGGCGGAGGCCCCGCGGGACTGGGCCGATCTGATCGACGGGCGGTGGAAGGACAAGACCGCCATCACCCAGGTCGGCGCCGGGGGCAGCACCGCCGCGCTCACCCGCTTCCAGCTCGACGTGCTGGGCGAGGACTGGCTGCGGGGGTACGCGGCCACCTCGCCCCGGGTCTTCGACTCGGTGGCCGGTATGATCGACTCGCTGGCGCGGGGTGAGATCCTCATCGGTTCGGTGCCCATCGCCACCGCCTACGGGGCCATCCAGCAGGGCGCTCCCCTGACGGTCGCCGTCCCCGACGAGGGCGCCGCCGCCTACCCGTTCTACGTGGGCGTCGGCTCCTCCACCTCGCGGCCCAACGCCGGCGCCGTCTTCGTGAACTGGCTGATGTCGGCCGACGGCCAGTCGGCCGCCGCCGAAATGGGAGATTACCCTGTCCGGACGGATGTGCCGCCGCCCACCATTGGTGACCAGCAACTTCCCGGCCTGGACGACGGTTTCCTGCACCGGTCCGACATGGAGACCGCCCTTGAGCACATGGAAAGCGACGCGGACACCTGGCGTCGCGTCTTCGACTACACCGGCTGACAGTCCGCCGCCCGCCCGGCGGCCACGCCCACGACCCCAGGGTGTGTCCCCCGGAAGACGTACACAGAAGGAAGAGGTTGACCGATGGACGTCACACGAGGGATCCGGGAGCTTATTCTCGCCGGTGAACTGGTACCCAACCAGCGTCTGGTGGAAGCCGACCTGGTCGAACAGTTCCAGGTCTCTCGTGCCGCCGTCCGGGAGGCCCTCAGTGAGCTGGTGAGCGAAGGGCTCGTGGAACGCATCCAGAACAGGGGCGCCCGGGTCCGCACCATCACGCTGGAGGCCGCCATCCAGATCACCGAGGCGCGCAGCGCGCTGGAATCGCTGTGCGCCGAGAAGGCGGCCCTGCTCATCACCGACGAGGAGATCGCCGAACTGCGCCGGATCGGCGCGGACATGAGCGGGGCCGTCCAGGAGGGCGACCTGGGCCGCTACTCCCTGGGCAACCGGGAGCTGCACACCCGGGTCAACCAGATCAGCCGCCAGGACGTGGTGATGGAGCTGCTGGAGCGCCTCAACGGGCAGAGCGTGCGTCACCAGTACCGGCTGGCGCTCAAGCCGGGACGACCCGCCGTCTCGCTGCCCGAGCACCTGGCGATCATCGACGCCATCACCCGCCGCGACCCGCGGGCGGCGGCGGAGGCGATGCGCGCCCATCTGAGCAGTGTCATCGACGCCCTGCGGGAATTCGACGCGACCGTACAAGGGGAGAAACGGACATGAGCAAGCGGGAACCGGCGGGCATACCCTGCCTGATGATGCGGGGCGGAACGTCCAAGGGGGCGTTCTTCCTCGCCGAGGACCTGCCCCAGGACCCCGCGGAGCGGGACGACCTGCTGCTGCGGATCATGGGTTCCCCGCACGCCCGGCAGATCGACGGCATCGGCGGCGGCCACCCGCTGACCAGCAAGGTGGCCGTCGTCACGCCCCGGGGGCCGGACACCGTGGACTACCTGTTCCTCCAGGTCGCGGTGGACGAGGGCGTGGTCTCCGACCGGCAGAACTGCGGCAACATCCTCGCCGGGGTGGGGCCGTTCGCCCTCGAACGCGGGCTGGTCCCGGCCACCGGGGAGCTGTCCACCGTCCGCATCGGCATGCTGAACACCGGGGGCACCGCACGGGCCCACGTGCGGACCCCGGACGGCGCTGTCAGCTACCGGGGGGACGCCGCCATCGACGGAGTGCCGGGCACGGCCAGCCCCGTCGTCATCGACTTCGAGGACACCGCCGGCTCCAGCTGCGGGGCGCTGCTGCCCACCGGCAACGTCCGCGACATCCTCGCGGGCACACCCGTCACCTGTGTCGACAACGGCATGCCGGTGGTCGTCATGGCGGCGGCCGACGTGGGCGTCACCGGCACCGAGAGCCCCGCCGAACTGGAGGCGGACACCCGGCTGCGGGCCCTGCTGGAGGACATCCGCCGCGCGGCCGGGCCCCTGATGAACCTGGGCGAGGTGAGCGGGACGACCGTGCCCAAACTCACCCTCGTCTCCGCGCCCCGGGCCGGCGGCACCATCGCCACCCGCACCTTCATCCCGCACCGCTGCCACACCTCCATCGGGGTGCTGGGCGCGGCCGGGGTGGCGGTGGCCGCGGCCCTGCCCGGCAGTGTCGCGGCTCCCCTGGCGGCGCCGGCCGAAGGCGCGCGGCACCGGGTGGAGCATCCCACCGGCCACGCGGACGTGGAGATCGAGCTGGCGGGCCGCCACGTGGTGCGCACCTCCGTCGTCCGCACGGCGCGCAAGCTGTTCGACGGGACCGTCTTTCCCCGACCCGGGCGATGACCCGGGCGAGCGGGGCGCGGTTCGTCTGGTCCTGTCTGCTGCTGCACGCGGTCTGCGCGCACGCGATCAGCTACGGCCTGCGCCCGGCGATGTCCTACGCGCTCCTCGAACAGGGGCACCAGGCGGTGTGGCTGGGTGTCGCCACCGCGATGTTCGCCGCGCCGCCGTTCCTGCTGGCGTTGCCGGCCGGGCGGTACTGCGACCGGTACGGGGAGCGGCCCGCTCTGGTGGGCGGCGGCATCGCCCTGGTCCTGTCCGCCCTGGTGGCGCTGGCCGCTCCCGCGTCGCTGGCGGCGGTGCTGGCGGCCACCGGGCTGCTGGGCATCGGGGTGCTGCTGGCGGCGCTGGGCGAACAGGCCTGGGTCATGAACCAGGCGTCCCCCTCCCGGCTGGACCACAGCTTCGGCGTGCTGACCTTCGCCACCTCTGTGGGCCAGTTGCTCGGTCCGCTGCTGTTGCTGCTGCCGCGCGACGGTGCCGCAGCGCCGCCGACCCGGCTCATCGCGGTGGCCGTGCTGGGCGTCGCGGTGCTCACCGTGCTGCTGTCGCTCGCCGTTCCCTCGGCACCACGCCCTCCCGCCGCCGCGCGGGCCCCCGGTGCCGCTGCCGGTGAGCACCAGGGTGGAGGGCGGGTGCGGGACCTGCTGCGGGTGCCGGGCATGGGGTCGGCGCTGTTCGCGAGCAGCATGATTCTCAGCTCGGTCGACATCCTGGTCGCCTATCTCCCGCTGCTGGCGCAGGAACGCGGGCTGGTTCCCGGCTGGATCACCCTGTTCCTGGTCGTTCGTGCCGTGGGCAGTATGGTCTCCCGGATTCTGCTGGGCAGGCTGACCACCCGGTTCGGCCGGGTGCGGGTCCTGATGGCCGGCTGCGCGCTGGCCGCGGGGGGCCTGATCCTGCTGTGGCTCCCGGTCAGCCCGTGGGTGGTCGCGGGCCTCGCCACCTGTTACGGATTCACGGCCGGGATGGTGCAGCCCCTCACCATGTCCTGGGTCACGCTGATCACCCCGCCCGGGCAGCGCGGCCTCGCCGCCTCACTGCGGCTGGTGGGCAACCGCCTGGGCCAGAACGCCGTACCGCTGCTGGTGGCGCCGCTGTCGCTGTTCGGCGGCGCCGGGGTGGTGTTCGGGGTGACCGGGATGCTGCTGCTGGCCACGGTCCCCTCCGCCCGCCGGGCCCCCGACTGACGCCGGGCCGCGGCGGCGGGGGGTCGGTGCCTTCGGGGCGGGGGCTACTCCCCCGCCGGGCCGGACGTGGCGGCGTCGGGCCGCCGCGCGTCACGGCCGATGGTGACCGCGCCGTGGAAGGGGTCGGCGGAGACGGCCGACATCGTCTCCAGCGCCGTGTCGGGGACGGGCAGCAGGTGCGCGTCGACCCAGGTGTCCCCCGTCGCGGCGTTGGCCCAGGGGTCCTCGATGACGACGGCGCCGGGTACGGTGCCGTGGCACAGCACCCAGTGCGGCACGTCGAACCCCTGCATCGCGGCGAGCGAGAGCAGGAGGAGCACGTGCTCGCGCCGGTCGATCGCGGCGCGGATCGCGGCGGTGGTCAGGCGTCGCGGGTGGATCGGGACGCCGAGCCGTCCGGCGTCCGTACGGGACACGCGCTGGAGGTGGGCGCGCCAGCCCTGCTCGTTCTGTGGGTGGTGGTCGATCAGGACGGGCCGGTCCACGTCGAGGTGGACCTCGACGGGGAGCGAGGGCCACGCCCGGCGCACGGCCACGCCCAGTCCTACGGGCTCGCAGGCGGGGAAGTTGGTCGCGTCGCGCCACAGGGTCAGCTCGGCGGTGCGGTCCAGTGCCTCCCGTGGCAGCTCGCCCGCGTGTTCCCGCGCGACCAGGGCGGTGACGGCACCGCAGGTGAAGTGCGTGGTCTGTCCGTAGTACGCGGGTTCGTGCCCCGCGCCGTCCCGCAACCAGTGGACGTACCCGGTGGGGGGACCGGCCGCGTCGTCCAGCTGAGCGAGCGGGGGGATCAGCGGGGCGAAGCCGGCGGCGGCGGCATCCTCGGGGCCTGCCGTCCAGCCTTCCCACTTGACCTGGGCGAGTCCGCGGCGGCGTGCGTGCTCGACGACGGCCAGGGCCGCCGCCGGCACGTCGCCGACGGCGTCGACGATCTTCAGGTAGGCGGTGTGCGGGCGGGCCGTCACGAGCGCCGCGCCCACCCAGTGCTCAGCCGTGTCGCCCGGAACGGCCACGAGGTACGGGGTGTGGGCGGAGCGGTCGACCGCCCGCCAGCGCTCCCCCACCTCGGCGGGCACGAGCCGCGCGAGCGGGTCCGGCGGCGCAGCGGGATCGAACGGGACGACGATGCTCTGCTCGGACGGGTCCTGCGGGGATGTCATGGCGGCGTTCCTGGCGGGTCGGAGGGGACGAGGGGCGGGGCCCGCAGCGGTGTGCGGTGCGGGCCCCGGGCCGGTGTCAGGCACGGGACTGCCGGAGCACCCAGATGAAGTACGGGCCGCCGACCAGGGCGATCATCAGGCCGGCCGGCACCTGGGCGGGCGCGACGATCGTGCGGCCGAGGGCGTCGGCCACGCAGACCAGCAGCGCGCCGAGCAGCATCGCGACGGGGATCGCGCGGCCGTGCCGGGCGCCCACCAGCGACCGCGCCAGGTGCGGGGCGACGAGCCCCACGAACCCGACGACACCGATGGCGATCACACTGACCGCCGCCAGCACCGCGGCGATCGACAGGGCGGCGAAACGGGTGCGCTCCGGTCGCACCCCCACGATGCGCGGGGTGTCCTCGTCGACGGCGAGCAGGTCGAGCCGGCCGCGCATGGCCAGCAGCACCGGGATCGCGACGGCCAGGGCCACCGCGACCGGTACGACATCGGGCAGGGTGCGCCCGTAGGTGGTGCCCGAGAGCCAGGTGAAGATGCGGGGGGTGTTGAAGGGGTCGGCGCGCAGCAGCAGGAAGGTGGTGACGGAGCTGAGGCCGTACCCGCAGCCGATGCCGATCAGGACGAACCGGTCGGGCAGGAAGCCGCCGCGCCAGGACAGCAGGGCGATCAGCCCGAATGTGGCCAGCCCCATCGCGACCGCGGCCGCGATGAGCAGCGGCCGTCCGCCGGACAGCCCCGAGGTGACGACGGCCGCCGCGCCCAGTCCGGCGCCCGCGGTGATGCCGAGGACGCCCGGCTCCGCCAGCGGGTTGCGCACCGCGCTCTGCACGACGCATCCGGCCAGGCCCAGCGCCGCGCCGGCGAGGATCGCGGCCAGGACGCGCGGGACCCGGTCATCGAGCGCCTGCCCGACCAGGACGGGGGCGTTGCCCTGGGCCCACAGCAGGAGGTCGCCGGTCCGCAGCCACAGGCTGCCGGCCAGCAGCGCCACCAGGGCGGCCGTCACCAGGAGGGTGACCGCGCCGAGCACGACGAGGAGGAACGCGCGGCGCGACCGTGCGGCGACCCGTACGTGCGGGGGTTGCCGCAGCCCGCCCGTGTCCCGCAGGCGGAGCGCGAGGAGCACGATCACGACGGAGCCCAGCAGTGCGGTCGGTACCCCGGTGGGGATGGAGGCGGCGCCGCTCGCGCCCTGCACCGCGCGCAGTGTCGCGTCGGCGAGCAGGATGAGCAGCGCGCCGAGCAGCCCGGCCGCGGGGATCAGCAGGAGATGGCGGCGCAGCGCGGTGACCCGTCCCGCGATCAGGCGGGCCAGGACGGGGGCGCCGAGGCCGACGAAGGCGATCGGGCCGGCGAGGGTGACCGCCGTGCTGGTGAGGAGCACCGCGCAGATGACGGCGGTGACGCGGGTGGCCCGGATCGGCACGCCGAGGGTGGCGGCGGCGTCGTCGCCCAGGTTCATCACGTCCAGCCGCCGGGACAGCGCGAGGGCGACGATCAGCACGACGGCGACCAGGGGGAAGGCGCGCGTCGAGGCGTCGATGTTCAGCTGGGCGAGCGAACCGCTCCCCCAGGCGAAGAGGCCGGTGGTGTTCTGCTTGAACAGGATGAGGAGCATGGCGGTGGCCGCCTGCAGGGCCATCGCCGTCGCCGAGCCGGCGAGTATGAGGCGGGTGCCGGTGGTGCCCGCGGCCCGTCCCGCCAGGAGCAGCACGAGTGCCGCCGCCGCCAGGCCGCCCGCGAAGGCGACGGCGCCCGAGGCCCAGAACGGGACGGTGAGACCGAGGGCCGCGACGAAGGAGAGCGTGAAGTAGGCGCCGGCGGTGACCGCGAGGGTGTCGGGGGACGCCAGGGCGTTGTGCGTGACGGACTGCAGCAGCGCGCCGGCGCAGCCGAGGGCGAAGCCCACCGCGACGCCCGCCAGCAGGCGCGGCAGCCGCGAGCCGATGATGATCTCGCCGACCGGCGCCCCGCCGGTGGTGTCCCGGTCCCCGGTCAGGTACCGCCACAGGTCACCTGCGCCGATGCCCGAGGTGCCCTGGGTGAGGTGCCACATGCCGACCAGGACCGTCACCACGAGCAGGGACGCCAGGACGGCGACCCCGGCGGGAGGGCCGCCGCGCACGGGGCGCGGCGGCGTGTCCTGCCGGGGTACCGGGGTGTGTGTGGTGCTCACTTCTGGTCGAGGACATCGACGTAGGCGTCGATCGCCTGCGCGCAGGAGCGCGGGCCGCCGGCGCCCCACACCCGCGCGGGGAAGGCGTGCGCGCGGCCTTCCCGGACGGCCGGCAGGGTCGTCCACAGGGGGTTCTCCTCCAGCGCGGCGACGTACCCGCCGACGCCTTCGTCATTGGCGTAGAAGAGGTTGGCGTTCCCCACCGCGACGAGCCCTTCGACGTCGGTCTGGGCGAGGCCGTAGGAGGGGTCGACGCCGCCGTTCCCGTGGGCCTCGTTGACGGCGTCGTCCCACACGGGGTTCATGCCGAGTTCCTTGCCGATCTCGGTGAACAGGGCGCCGTCGCCGTAGGGGCGGATGGTGAGGTTGCCGCCCTGCACCCATCCGTCGAAGAACAGGAAGTCGTTCGTCGGCAGATCGGCGTCGATGACCTGTTGCTTCGCCGTGGCGAGGTGCTCGTCGAACTCCTGGAGGACCTGGTCGGCGCGCTCGGAGCGTCCGGTGGCCTCCCCGATCATGCCGAACACCTCCCGCATGTTCCCGATCGGGTCCTGCGGGTTGGCACCGCGGGTTGCCAGGACGGGGACGCCCCGGCTCTCCAGCCGCGCGATGGTCTCGTCGTCGGCGTCGTACGCCTCCACGACGACGAGGTCGGGGTCGGCCGCGTAGAGGGTGTCGAGGTCGGGCTCCTCGCGGGTGCCGATGTCGGTCACCCCGGCGGGCAGTTCCTCGGCGCTCACCCAGGTGCGGTACCCCTCGGCGTCGGAGACCGCGACGGGGGTGACGCACAGGGTCAGCGCGTCCTCGATCTGCTGCCACTCCAGGACGGCGATCCGCTGCGCGGGCTTGTCGAGCTGCACCTGCCGGCCGACGCCGTCCGTGAGGGAGACCGGCTCCGTGGAGGTGGTCGTGGTGTCCTCGGCGCAGCTCTGCGAGGCGGGCGAGGCGTCGGCGGAGGCGTCGGCGCCGGTGTCCTTCGCGGGCTTGTCGACGTCCGTCGTGCCGCAGGCCGTTGCGGCGAGCACGATGAGCCCGGTGGCGGTCGACGCCGCCAGGCGACGGGCACGGTTCATGAAAAATCCTCTTTCCTGCGGTGCGACGCGGCGCGGCGGAGGTGCCGTGCGGCGCGGTGGGATGGGGCGGCGGGGGTGCCGCTTCAGGGAGTGCCGTCGGTCCGCTTCAGGCGGGGTGCCGTCCCAGCGGGTCGATGCGGAGGCGGCCGGTGCGCGGGTCGACGCCGACCTCGACGCGGATGTCGTAGACCTCGGAGATGTTCCGCGCGGTGAGGACGTCGGCGGGTTCACCGGCCGCGTGCACGCGGCCGGAGCGCATCAGGACCAGGGTGTCGGCGACGCGGGACGCCTGGTCGAGGTCGTGCAGTACGACGCCGACGGCGATGCCGTGCTCCTCGACGAGGTCGCGCACCAGGTCGAGTGTCTCGATCTGGTAGCGCAGGTCCAGGTGGTTGGTCGGTTCGTCCAGCAGCACGACACCGGTGTCCTGGGCGAGGCAGGCCGCGAGCCAGACCCGTTGCATCTCGCCGCCGGAGAGTTCGCCGACGGGCCGCCCGGCCATGTCGCGCACTCCGGTGACGCCCATGGCGCGGTCGATCGCGTCGTGGTCCCCGGCGGTGGGTCCGGCGAAGCTGCCCCGGTACGGGTGGCGCCCGAAGGCCACGACCTCGGCGACCGTCAGCCCCTGGGGTGCGGGCCTGGACTGGGAGAAGAGCGTCACCTCGCGGGCGAATTGGCGGGCGCTGAGCAGGGCGGTGTCGCGCTCGGTCTCCTCGCCGGGCGTGGTGAGGGTGACCCGGCCGCCGTCCACCCGGTGCAGCCGGGAGAGCGCGCGCAGCAGGGTGGACTTCCCACTGCCGTTCGGTCCCACCAGGGCGGTCGCGCGGCCGGGTTCCAGAGCCACGGAGACGCCGTGGACGACCGGGGTGCCGCCGTACCGCAGCACCAGGTCGTGCCCGTGGAGGGCTGCCACCGGGGCGACGGGGCCGGCCGCGGGGCGTGCGGTGCGCCGGAAGGGGCGTGTGAACATCGGGGGGTCCGGGTGGTCGGAGGGGCAGGGAGTGCGGGCACCCTCCGTCCGGTTCTCACCGGCCGGGCCGCGAACTCTCCCCCGCACGGCGGGAACCGTTCACGGCGAGCAACAACTAAGGGTTACCTAACTCCGAGAAGGTTATATTCCCCTCGCCATGTCGACAATCAGGAGGCCCGGACACCCGATACGGGATTCCGGACATCGGGCGGAGCGCCACCGGCCGGGTCGAAGAAGGCGCCCGGGGTGGTTCCCATGACCCGCCGGAAGGCCGCGATGAAGGAGCTGGGCTGCGCGTAGCCGAGTACCTCGGAGACCGACATCACATCGAATCCCTCGGACAGCAGGGCCAGCGCCCGGTGTGCGCGCAGCATCTGCCGCCACTGGGCGAAGGACAGACCCGTCGCGTGCCGGAACGCCCGGGTGATCGTGCGGTCGCTGATCCCCAGCGACCGCGCCCACTCCTCCAGCGAACGGCCGTCGGCGGGGTCCTCCAGCAGAGCCTCGGCGATCGCGTCGATCCGGGGGTCGCCGGGCAGCTGCAACGCGAACTGGCGTTCCGCGGGCCGGAGCACGTCGAACACGACCGATTCCGCCCGCGCACGCGCCGCCGCGTCGAGATCCGCACGGGACAGATGGGCCAGCAGCGATTCGAGCAGCGGGGTCATGGCGATGGTCTTCGGTTCCGCGAACGCGAACGGTGTGCGGTCGGGTGCGAAGAAGGCGTCGTGGAACTCCGCGCCCGCCGTCGCCCGGCCGCCGTGCACCATTCCGGCGGGCATCCACAGCCCGTGCCCCTCGGACACGGTGAACACGCGGTCCCCCACCCGGGAGGTCAGCGTGCCCCCGCGCACCCAGACCAGTTCGTGCAGGGCATGCGAGTGCGGCGCCCACTCCGTGGGCACCCGGGGGATCCGGAACCCGGCGATGATCGCCATCGAGGCCACCGCGCGCTCCGGCAGCGCCACCGTCGCGCGTACCGCGGTGCCCGCCTCGCGCCGCCACATCCCGGGGTTCGCTTCACCACGGGAGGACCTGACCATGCGCCGGAGTCTATCCCGGGGCCCGCGCCCGCCCCGGGGCCCGGCCGTCCCCGGGGGCCCCGGGGACGGCCGGTGGGTTCACTTGTGCAACTCCTCCCGGGTCTTCTCGGTGAGCAGCCGGACATAGGCGTCGGCCCAGCCCTGGACCGTGCTGTGGTCCCACAGATCGGTGGCGTACGCGATGTACCCGGTCAGGATGTCCCCGGCGGGGACCAGACCGAACGCCGACTCCGCACGCGCGGCCGGCACGATCAGGTCCTCGACGGCCGTGTCGAGACCGGGGAGCTTGATGTCCGTGCGCAGCGAGCTCTGGTACTGGAACCCGATGGTGACGCGGTCCGGTATGCCCTCGGGTCCGTGTTTCTCCCGGAGCGCCGCGACGACCTTCCGCAGCGGCAGGACGTGATCGACCCCCTCGGTCGCCGCGCGGGTCACCCCGTCGACGAGCGCGCCGAAGTCCCGGGCGTCCCCCGCCCGTACCCGCAGCACGTACGTCGCGGCCGTGCAGGCGACCAGCGACTCGAACTCGCCGCGGTCCCGGTTGGCGTAGGGCACGCTGAGCAGGACGTCGGGTTGCCCGGAGAGCCCGGACAGCAGGAGCCCCAGGGCGGCACCGGTAACGGCGAAGGCGGTCGTGCCGCGCGCCGCGGCCAGGCGCTCCACGTCGCGGCGCACCTCCGCCGGGACGGTGAACAGCACCGCCCGGCCCTTCCCGCTCGGCTTCGGCGGGCGCGGGCGGTCCAGCGGCAGCGCCGTGCGGAAGGGAGCGCCGGTCAGCTGGGGCACCCAGTACGCCGCCCTGCGCGCCGCCTCCCGCTCCGGCAGGGCATGGCGCTGCTGCCACCGGGCGTAGTCGGTGGACTGGAGCGGCTCCGGGAGCTGATCGGGGATGCCGCTGACCGCTGCCGCGTACAGGGCGGCCCAGTCGTGCAGCAGGACACTCACCGCCCACCCGTCGCACGAGGCGTGGTGCAGGACGAACAGCAGCACCCAGGTGGAGGGGCCGGTGCGCAGCAGCCGGAACCTCGGCCGCACCCCGGCGGTGAGGTCGAAGGGGGTCTGCGCCAGTTCGGCGCTCACGCGATCGACCTCGGTGTCGCGCGCGTCCGCGGGGTGGGCGCTGAGATCCTCCACGGGCAGGTCGACCGGCCGAGGCGGGAGCACCTCCTGCGACCAGGCACCGTTCTCCTCGACGAAGCGCAGCCGCAGGGACTCGTGGCGTGCGACGAGCCGGCCGAGCGCCGTGCGCAGATCTTCCGGGTCCAGCTCACCGGTGAGTGTGATCCGCATGGCGACGTTGTAGACCTGGGGCAGCGGGTGCTCGTGGTGTCCGGTGATGAAGCCCTGCTGCTGGAGTGTCGGCGGCGCGCGGTGCGCCAGTTCCCGGGCGGGGCCGGAGTGCAGCCCGGCCAGATGGCGGGCCACCGCCCGTGGGGTCGGCTCCTGGTAGAAGCGGGTCATGGAGAAGTCGGTGGCGAACTCCGCGCGGATCCGGTTGGCCAGCCGGATCGCGGTGATCGAGTGACCGCCCAGGTCGAAGAAGGACACATCGGGGTCGACGGCGTCCGGGTCCAGGCCGAACTCGGCGGCCCACAGCGGGCGCAGTCGCGCCTCCCACTCCCCGGGCTCACCGCTCGCCGCGGCGGGGGCGGGGGCGGGGGCGGCGGGCTCCGGGGCGCGCGCCGGGGCCGGCAGCCGCGTGGTGTACCCGGGCGCGGGAAGCGCCGCGCGGTCCACCTTGCCGGTACCGGAGAGCGGGAGCCGGTCCAGTACCGACCATGCCCGTGGCACGAGGTACTCCGGCAGCCGGTCGGCGAGTTGCCGCGTCAGCCGGTCCGCGAACGCCCGCGCGCCCTCCCCGGCGTCCGTGCGGGGGTGGGCGGGGGCCACGAAGGCGACCAGGCGTGGCTCGTCCCGGGGGCCCGGGCGGGGCAGCACGATGGCCTCCCGCACCTCGGGGAGGCCGGCCAGGACCCGGGAGACCTCTTCGGGGTCCACCCGGAAGCCGCGGATCTTCACCTGGTCGTCGCCGCGGCCCAGGAACTCCAGGACGCCCTCCGCCGTCCACCGCACCAGGTCGCCGGTGCGGTACATCCGCCCGCTCCCGCCGCCGGGGTGGCGCTCGTGGCGGAAGCGGTCCGCCGTCAGGGCGGGCTCGTGCAGATAGCCGTCGGCGATGCCCGGCCCGCCCACGGACAGCTCGCCCGGGGTGCCGACCGGCGCCGGGGCGCCGTGCTCGTCGAGGACCGCGAGGCGGACGTTGTCGATGGGCCGGCCGATCGGGATCGGAGCGGAGTCCTCGCCGGGCCCGTCGGGGGTGACGCCGTACGCGGTGCACAGCACGGTGACCTCGGTGGGGCCGTAGAGGTTGACGACCTCGTAGCGGCTCCCGGCCCTGGGCCGGGTGCGCAGGATGTCCCCGCCCACCGCGAGGTGGCGCAGCGGGGGCTGTTCGTGGGCCGGCAGTTCGAGCACGGTCTCGGCGAGGGCGGTGGGCAGGATGCTGAAGGTGACGTGCCGGTCCGCGTACCAGCGTGCCAGCGCCCGGGCGTCCTGCCGGTCGGTGTCGTCCGCGACGGCGAGGGAGGCGCCGGCGGTCAGCGTCGGCCAGATCTCCAGGACCGAGGCGTCGAAGCTCTGGCTGCACAGCAGGGCGCTGCGGTCGGCCGGGGTGAAGGAGAAGCGGCGGTGGTGCCACTGGCAGAGGTTGACCACGGCCCGGTGCGGCACCACCACGCCCTTGGGGCCGCCGGTGCTGCCGGAGGTGTAGATCACGTAGCAGGGGTCCTGCGGTCCGCTCACCGCGGCCGCGGGCGGGGGCGCGGCGTCACCGGGCGGATCGGCGAGTCCCACGACGCGGGTGTCCGCCGGCAGCGGCGGCAGGTCCGGCGCGTCCCCGCGGGCGGCGAGCAGGATCGGCGCCCCTGCGTGGGCGATCACGGTCCCGGCGCGCGGCCGGCCGAGCGAGGGGTCCAGGGGGAGGTAGGGGCGTCCCGCCTTCAGGACCGCCAGCAGGGCGACGACGAGGTCGGGGCCACGGGGAAGCCAGACGGCGACGGGGGCGGCGGGATCGGTGCCGGGGTCCTGCCGGCGGATCGTGGCCGCCAGCCGGTCGGCGCGCCGGTCCAGTTCGCCGTAGGTCAGTTCGCGGTCGCCGCAGATCACGGCGGTGCGGTGGGGGGCGAGTGCCGCCTGGCGCGCCACCCGTTCGTGCACCGTGACGGCTTCCACCGGGTGTTCCTCGCCGTGCTGCCACGCCTGCGGTACGGGCGTGTCGTGGGCCGCCTCGGCGGGTGGCTCGTCGAGGGCGGACAGGGGCCGTGCGGGATCGCGGACGGCCCCGCGCAGGATCCGGTGCAGGGCGGCGTAGAACAGGTCGACGGTGTCCGCGTCGAAGAGGTCGGTGTTGTACTCCAGTTGGCACAGAATGCCCGTGGGCCGGTCCGTGAAGTACACGCTCAGGTCCGTGAGGGATTTGTCCGGTCCCGCTTCCAGCGGTTCCGCCCGCAGGCCGGGCAGGTCGAAGCGGAACGGCTCGCCGGATTCGTACTCGGCGATGACCTGGAAGACGGGGGTGTGCGCGGTGGTGCGCGGCGGGGCGAGGGCCTGCACCACGGAGTCGAAGGGGAGCGCGGCGTGGTCGTAGGCGTCCAGCGCCACGGAGCGGACCTTCCGCAGCAGGGTCTCGAAGGCGGGGTCGCCGGACAGGTCGACGCGCAGGGCGACCGTGTTGAGGAAGAACCCGATGACATCCCGGTACTCCGGGGGGCGGTTGGACGTCGGGGTGCCGATGACGACGTCCCGCACGCCGGTCATCCGGTGCAGCGCGGCCGCGTACCCGGTGAGCAGCGTCATGAACAGGGTGGTGCGGTGCTCGCGGCTCAGCCGCCGCAGCGCGTCCGACAGTTCGGGGTCCAGAGTGCGGAACTCCGCGCGGCCGCGGGAGGTCATGGCCGCGCTGCGCGGCCGGTCCAAGGGGAGGCTGGAGACGGGCAGTTCGCCGCGGAGGTTCTCCCGCCAGTACGCGAGGTCCTGCCGCGCCGTGTCACCGTCCCGCGCGGCCCGTTGTTCGCGGGCCGCGTCGAGAGGGGTCCGTTCCAGCACGGGCAGCTGCGGCGCGGTGCCGGTGCGTGCGGCCCGGTAGAGCTCGGACAGGTCCCGCGCCATGATCGTGGCGGACGCGGCGTCCGAGACGATGTGGTGCAGCGACAGGACCAGCACATGGCGCTGGGGGCCGGTCCTGATGAGGCGGCTGACCAGCAGGGGGCCGTTCTCCAGGTCGAAGTGCCGGGCGCTCTCGGCCGCCAGCACCTCACGCACGGCGGCTTCCCGTTCCTCCTCGGACGCCGTCTCGTGGTCGATCAGTTCGTGATCGAGGCGGCCGGTGGGCAGCACGAACTGGCGTGGCTCCCCGTCCGTTTCGCGGAAGACCGTGCGCAGGGCCGGGTGCCGGGCCACCAGGCCGTGCAGTGCCGTGCGCAGGGTGTCCGCGTCCAGCGCGCCGTCGAACCGGATGGCCTTGACCTCGTTGTAGGCGGTGCTGTCCGGGAAGAGCTGGTGCAGCATCCACACACGCTGCTGCCCGGGTGACAGCGGGGTGCCGGGGTCCTGCGGCTCCTGCGGCTCCTGCGGTTCCTGTGGCCGGCGCGGCCCCGTGCCGCTATGGCCCCGGCGCAGGGCGTCGAGATGTACGAGTCCCGATCGCAGCGCCCGGGGCGGCACGCCGAAGTCGACGAGCGAGACGATCTCGTCCGCCCCGGCCGCGCTCACCGCCTCCACCACGGGTGAGACGCTCTCGGCGGTGCCGATCAGGGCGCGCTGGTCGCAGTAGCGGTCGTACGCCCGGCGGAACAGGGCGTCCAGGTCGTCCTCGTCGAGCCCCGTGAGGTCGACCTTGTACCCCAGGCTGTTGGCGACGCCGCCGAAGAGCGACAGGGAGGACCGCATGTACCGGGCCAGCGGTTCGTAGGCGTCGGCCCGGGCCTGGTCGTGGTCGGCCGCGAGGTAGGTGTGCAGCAGGACGGCGACCCGGCCCGCGTCGGGGTCCAGGCCGTGTTCGGCCCGGGCGCGGCGGTAGCGCGCGATGTTCGCGGTGAGTTCCTCGACGCTCTGGGACATCAGGTTGGTGACGATGCCCAGGTCGTGCCGGGCGGCCAGTTCGTAGGACGCGGGGTTGCCGACCACGGCCGTGAACATCGGCGGGTCCTGCTGGACGGGGCGGGGGAACAGCCGGATCGCGGCCTGGCCGTCGCCGCCGGCGCGCGTCAGCGCCTCACCGCGCCACAGTCGCCGGATGTCCGCGAGCTGTTCGTACATCAGCTCCTTGTGCCGGCCGAAGCGTTCGGGGAAGAAGACAAAGTCGTTGGCGTGCCAGCCACTGGCGCAGCCGATCCCGATCCGTCCGCCGGAGAGGTTGTCGGCCATCGACCACTCCTCGGCGACCCGGACCGGGTCGTGGAGCGGGAGGACGACCGAGCCCGCGTTGAGGCGGATCCGGCTGGTCTCCCTGGCCAGGGCGGCGGCGAGTACGGCGGGGTTGGGGAAGAGGCCGCCGAAGGAGTGGAAGTGCCGCTCGGGCATCCACAGGGCGTGGAATCCGTGCTGGTCGGCGAACCGGGCGGTTTCGGCGATGAGTTCGTAGCCGTTGTCGACCTGGGGGTAGTCGCCGAAGAAGTAGAGGCTGAAGTCGGGTCGCCGGCAATCCGGTTCGGAGACCGGGGGTGTCGCGGCGGGGCGCGTGGCCTGCGTGGCCCGGGTGTTCCAGGCCAGGGCGGGTACGGCCGGCGGCGGAGCGTCCTGCGCCGCGGGCTCGGGCGCGGCCACGGGATCGGCCGCCGCTACGGGGGTGGTGACCGGGGCGGGGACGGTGGCCCGGCCGGGGGCGCTCACGGGAGCGGACCCGGGCGCGGCGGTGCGCGGGAAGAAGCCCGCGGCGCGCAGTTCCCGCAGTGATTCCTTGACCGCGTCGATGATCCGTTCGATGTCACCGTCGCTGTGCGCGGTGGACAGGAAGAAGTTGCGCCACTCCCAGACATGGATCCCGCGCAGCATCAGGTGGTGGTACAGCAGTTCCATGTCGGCACGGTGCTCGAAGCGGAACTGGGAGCCGAAGTGGCTCACCCGCAGCGGGAATTCCTCGTCCTCGAAGAAGTCGTTCAGCGTCGCCGCGAACGCGTCGGTGCGGGCGTTGAGGCGCTGCTGCAGGACGGGGCTGTGCTCGGTCAGGTGGGACAGCACGGCTCGCGCCGCGACCATCGACACCGGATGCTGGAGGTAGGTGCCGCCGAAGAACGTGGTGTCGCTCTGCGGATGGCTGTCGTCGCCGTACGCCCACAGGCCGCCGTCGACGCCGCTCATGAGGTCGGACCGGCCGGCGATGGCCCCCACCGGAAAGCCTCCACCGAGGACCTTTCCGTACGTCGCGAGATCGGGTGCGACCCCGTACAGCTCCTGCGCGCCGCGCGGTGCCGGCCGGAAACCCGTGAGCATCTCGTCGAACATCAGGACGATGCCGTGGCGGCGGGTCAGCTCGCGCAGGGCGCGGACGAACTCGACCGGGCGCAGAGACGGGTGCCGGCTCTGCACCGGCTCGATGATCACCGCGGCGATCCGGTCCGCGAGGTGCTCGATCGTCTCCAGGGACGCCGGGGCGCCGTAGTCGAGCACCAGCAGGTCCTGGACCGCGCTCGGCGGGATGCCGGGAGACACCGGCACCGTGACCCGGTCGGCACCGGAGCCGGAGGAACGGCCGAGGACGCTGTCGGCGTGGCCGTGGTAGGCGCCGTGGAAGGTGACGATCGTGCCGCGCCCGGTGGCGGCGCGGGCGAGACGGATCGCCCCGGCGTTCGCCTCCGTGCCCGAGCAGGCGAACGCGACACGGTCCAGGCCGGTGAGTCCGGTCAGCAGTTCGGCGGCCTCGCCCGTGGCGAGGTCGCGCGGCCCCAGCAGAACGCCCCGGGACAGGTGTTCGGCGACGGCCTCGGTCACGAACTCCGGTTCGTGACCGAACAGCAGGACGCCGAAGCCCATGGTGATGTCGATGTACCGGTTGCCGTCGATGTCCTCCAGCGTCGAGCCCTTGGCCCGCCGGCCCGCTATGGGGTACAGCATCTCCTTGGTGCTGCTGCGGAAGCCGACCACGGCACGGCTGTCGGCCAGCACCGGGCGATGGCGGGCCGCGGCCTCCTTGGACCGGCGGGTCCTGCGGGTGTACCGCTCCACGAGGTCGTCGAGATGGGCCTCCTGGGTGCTCACGGCCGCCCCGCTCGCGCCGGCCGGTCGCCGGACCATGCCGGAGGAACGGGAGACGCTCACCCGTGGGCCGTGGACGGGAGCCGGTCCGCCGCCGGCGGCGCCACCGGCGTCGGCCGGCTGCTCCGGGGCGGGAGCACGGCGCTCGATGTGCCGGGCGATCCGCTCCGACAGGCCGGCCATCGCCGCGAGATCGGCGTCGGTGGAGGCGGCGAGGCTGCTCAGTTCCGTACCGGGTCGGGTCACTGTCCCTCCTTGCCGCCGCCGGCCGTGGTCAGGCTCTGCCGGGAGAGCAGCTCTGACAGCTGCGACATCAGCTGGAGCTGGATTCCGGAGAGCTGCTTGATCTGGCGGGCGAGTTCCTCCACTTCGTCCCGGGTGGCGTAGGGGGCCGGCGGTGGTGGCACGGGAGCGGCGGAGGACACCGGCGGTTCGGCGTGGGGCGGGGTGGCGGAGGGAGCCGGCGGGGCCGGGGCCGACACCACGGGCGGGGCCGGGGCGTCCACGGGGGCGGGGGACTTGCGGCCGGCTATGAGTTCCGCCAGCTGACGGGGGGTGACAGCCTCGTCGAACAGCTCGCGCATGGACACCTTGACGCCGTGCGTCTGCTCCAGTTCGCGCAGGACGTTGATCATCAGCAGTGAGTCCGCGCCGAGTTCCAGGAACGAGGCGTCCTCGGCCACCGCGCCCGACCTGTTGCCCAGCGCCTGTGAGGTCACCTCGATGACGTTGGTCAGCACTTCCTCGACCGCGGTCCGTGCCGTCATGTGCGTTCCTTCCCTCGGGTTGTCCACCGCTCGCGGGGCGGTCTGTGCCGGCCCCGTCCAGTAGGTGCTGTGCTGGAAGCGGTAGCCGGGCAGCGGAATCCGCCGGCCTCCGCAGTCCTCGGCCAGTGCCTGCCAGTCGATGTGCGCGCCACCGCGGTACAGCTCGGCGGCGGCGTGCCACAGTGCTTCCGCTCCGGTGCCGCCGGTGCCGCCGCGCAGGCTCGGCACGGCGGGCACCCCGGGCAGGGCCTGCCGGGCGAGCCCGGCGAGGGCGGCGCCCGCGCCGATCTCGACCAGGGCGGTGGCGCCCCGGCCGGCGACCGAGCGCAGCGCCTCGTGGAACAGCACGGGCCGGCGCGCCTGCCGCAGGAGGTAGCCGGGGTCGGGGGTCCAGCCCGGCGGCCGGGCCGTTCCGTCCAGGCCGGAGACGAAGGGCACGGTGACGGGCCGGAAGGACACCCCGGCCAGCGCCTGCCCGAGGCCGTCCAGGGCCGGGTCGACCAGCGCGGTGTGGAAGGCCCGCGCCACCGGCAGCTCCCGCGCCCGGACCCCGCGCTCCTCCAGCAGCGCGCTCAGCTTGTCCACCTCGGCCCGCGGCCCCGCGAGGACGTGGTGGTGCTCGCCGTTCACCGCGGCCAGTTCGATGCCGGGCAGCTCCGCGGTGAAGGAGAGCGCGGTCTCCCGGTCGGCCAGGACGGCGACCATCCCGCCGGGGGCGCCGAGGTGCTCCATGAGCCGCCCCCGTTCCGCGGTGAGCAGCAGACCGTCCTCGATGGACAGCGCGCCCGCCGCCGTCAGCGCCGCGTACTCGCCGACGCTGTGCCCGGCGACGGTGTCCGGTACGACGCCCAACTGCCGCCACAGCCGGACGAGCGCGCACTGCAACGCGTACAGGGCCGGTTGGGCGGTGCTGGTGGGCCACGGCGCGGCATCCCGGCGCGGCCCCGGCCGCTCGTCGAGGAGCGGGCCCAGCAGCGAACCGCCGTGCAGCTCCTGGTAGCCGTGCTCGCACCGGTCGAGGACCTCGCGGACGGTCGCGTGGCGTTCGTACAGCGCCCGGGCCGCGCCGGGGCGCGCGCTGCCCTGGCCGGTGAAGAGGAACCCGGTGTGCGGGTCGACGTGCCGTGCGCCCGGGGCCGGCCCGGCCGGAGCGCCGTCCCGGCCACCGGTCAGCCAGTGCTCCAGGGAGCCGGCCAGTTCGGCGGCCGTGTCCCCCCGGGCCACCATGCGGTGCCGCCTGACCACGCGGCCGGCCGTGGACGTGATGAGGTCGGCCGGGTCGGTGTCGGGGTGACGGCGCAGATGGTCGCGGAAGGCCCGGACGTTCGCGGCCAGGGCGGCCTCGGTGTGGCCGGACAGCGCGAGCACCCCCGGTGGTCTTCTCCTCGGTCCGCGGGGAGCGACAGGGGGCGGCTCCTCCAGGACGAGGTGGACATTGGTGCCGCCGACCCCCAGGGACGTGAGCCCGGCCCGGCGCGGGGTGTCCCCCGCCGGCCAGGCGCGGGCCGTGCGCGGGATGTAGAAGGGGCTGCGGTCCAGGTCGAGGGCCGGGTTGGGGCGGGTGAAGTTCGCCAGCGGGGGGATGATTCCGTGCCGCAGTACGAGCAGCGTCTTCAGCAGCCCCGCCAGGCCCGAACAGACATCCAGATGCCCGATGTTGGCCTTCGTCGAACCGAGTGCGCAGTACCCGGTGCGGTCGGTGTCGTGCCGGAACGCGGCCGTCGCGCCCGCGAACTCGATGGGGTCGCCCTTGAAGGTGCCGGTGCCGTGCGTCTCCAGATAGCCGATCGAGTCCGCGCCGACCCCCGCGCGTTCCAGGGCCAGCCGGATGGCGCGGCGCTGTCCGAGCGCGCTCGGGGCGGTGTACATCGTCTTGCTCGCCCCGTCGTTGGTCACCCCCCAGCCCCGGATGACGCCGTGGACGGTGTCCCCGTCGGCGACCGCCCGCCCCAGGGGTTTGAGGACGATCGCGGCGACACCGTCACCACCGACCGTTCCGTCCGCGCCGGCGTCGAAGGCCCGCAGATACCCGCTCTTGGAGAGGATGGATCCCTTCACATAGCGGTAGCCGAGCACTTGGGGGACGTGGACGGCGGTGGCGCCCGCCAGGGCGATGTCGCAGTCCCCGACCAGCACCGACTGGGCCGCGAGCTGCACGGCGACCAGCGAGGAGGAACAGGCGGTCTGGACACCGACGGCGGGCCCGGTCAGGCCGAGCCGGAAGGCGGCGCGGGTGGCGGTGAAATCGGCGTAGTTGCCGATGAGTGCCTGGAAGCGGGAGAGCCAGTCGTCGCCGACGCCGTTCGCCAGCACGTTGTTGAGCAGATAGTTCTGCAGCGAGTACAGATGGTTGCCGGTGCTGGCGAACACTCCCACCCGGGTGCCGGGACGCTCGCGCCCGTAGCCGGAGTTCTCCAGCGCGTGGTGGGCGCATTCGAGGAACATCCGCTGCTGCGGATCGGTGCCCTCGGCTTCCCTGCCGCTCATTCCGAAGAACTCGGCGTCGAATCCGGCGACGTCCTCCAGCAATCCGCTCGCGCCGACGAAATCGGGCGCGCGGTACCGGGACGCGGGGACACCGGCGGCCCGCAGTTCCGCTTCGGTGAACCGCGTGATGCGGTCCTGGCCGGCGTGGATGATCCGCCAGAACGCCTCGGGTGTGTCCGCTCCCGGGAGACGGAAGGCCATCCCGACGACGGCCACCGCCGTGTCGTCCGGCGGGCGGGTCACGAACCGCCGCCCTGGTGGGAGGTTTTCACGTCCGGCTCCGGTGTGCCGGCGGTGTCGCGCTCCTCCGGCGGAGGTGCGGCGGGTCTTCTGCCCCGTCTCACCAGCGCGAGGAGGAAGCCGAGGCACAGCACGAACGTGAGCCCGTGGAAGAGGCCCACGACCACGATCGGAGCGTAGACCTCCAGCAGGGCGGAGCTGACGAGCATCCCGACCCCGAATCCGCCGTTCTCGACGGCGGCCGCGAGACCGAACAGCCGGCCGCGCTGCTCGTCGGGGGCTTCCTGGAGCTTGCTGACGTAGGCGATCTCGGTGAATCCGTCCGCCATTCCGGCGATCAGCGCGGCGATGACGGCGGGGACGGTGGGCAGTCCGACGAAGACGAGGACGAAGCCCACCGACATCAGGGCGGAGCCGGCCGCGAAGGCCTTCTCCCCGAAGGTCCGCCCCGTCTTGCCGTAGCGCGAGCACAGTTGGAGCGCGATGATGTGCCCGATGGCCCAGGTGGCCCAGAACTGGCTGATGAAGGTCGCCGGATGGGTGGGGTCCAGCTCACTGGAGTAGATGGGCAGCGCGACGTTGTGGGAGGAGGAGCCCAGCGCGTCGGCGCCCCGGATGGCCAGCATGGCCGCCATCACCGGTGCGGCCCGCAGCAGCGTCCAGGACACCCACCGGCTCGCCCGCCCGCTCTCCGCGCTCGCCTCGTCCCCCTCGGTGGCCGCTGCCCGGGTCCGGATCGGCAGCGAGGACAGGATCAGGGCGGACACCAGGAACGTGACCGCGTTCAGGGCGAACGCCGTCGTGTAGCCGAACTGGGCGATCACCAGGCCGGAGGAGGCGAAGCCGGCGATCATGGCGAGGGAACGGCCGGTGACCAGCAGGCCGTTGGCCTTGACCCGCAGCTCGGCCCCGACGATCTCGGGGACGCTGGTGCGCAGGGCGACCTGGTGCAGCGTCGTACAGGCACCCGTCGTGAACGCGAGCACGAACAGCAGCGGAAGCCGGCCGTCGTCCGACAGCGGCAGCAGCGCCAGCAGCATCACGGCGCGGACCAGGTCGGATCCGACCATCAGCCATTTGCGGTCGAAGCGCGAAACCAGTCGCCCGCTGACGAAGCCGCTGCCCACGCTGGTCAGCAGCCGCACCGCCATGAAGATGCCCGCCGCCATGGGGCTGCCGGTCACCTGGTACACGAAGACGTTCAGCGCCACCAGGTTGAGGTAGCTGCCGTATGCCGAGACCCCGTTGCTGAGGACGAGCAGACGGAAGTAACGCACTTTCACGACCTCCTGAGTGGCTGTCACCAGCCCGAGCAGTCTCGCGGGAACGAAGAAGGGCCCTCAGATTCTCCGGGTACGACCGGTGCCGGCCGTCACGTCGAGCTGGCCGCTGCCCGCCTCAGGTGCCGCCCGGCCACCGGTGCGCCGCACGGCGGGTTGATCGTTTCCTCGCCCATGGCCCGTCAACATAGCCGCAGGTCAGGCGGGAGGGGATCTACCCAATCGGCTATGCCCGTCGGTCCATGTCCTTCGGCCGCCCGGTCGGGGCTGATTCGCCGCCGCGCACGGGAGAGGATGGCGGTGCAGGGCCGTTCACCTGCGCCGACGGCAACGACGGTGTCCGCTGGCGGGGTTGGGGCGCCACTGTGGTCACGTCCGTACCGACGGCCGCCGGTACGTCCGCGATCCCGGGGAGAGATCCCATCCGTGCGCTAGAGCAGTCTCTCGTTCATCGCCATGACGGCCGCCGTGGTGCGGTTGGGAGCGCCCAGTTTCAGCAGTATGGCACCGACCAGGCGTTTCACCCCGTGGGCCGAGATGCCGAGCGCCTTCGCGATCTGCTTGTTGCTGTACCCCTGGGCCAGCAGGCCGAGCGTCTCCCTCTCCCGGTCGGTGAAGGACACCGCGCGTCGGCCGGTGTGGTGCCGCACCGGTCCCCGGCTGCCGGCGAGCAGTTCGCGTGCCAGTGGCGCGGGCAGCGGCATGTCGCCCTCGACGACGCGGCGCAAGGTGGTGTCCAGGAGCGGCACCGTCGCCTCCCGGAGCGAGATGACACCGTCGCACGGCACCTCCGCGGGGAGCGAGAGGTCCCTGGCGTGGATGTCGTCACCGATGAGCAGGACGAAGGGCCGGGTCCCGGGGCCCAGCAGGTCCTCTCCCGTCAGCGTTCTCCACTCGGGCAGCGTGGCGATGATGAACGAGGCGCGGCCGGGCCCGCTGTCGGGCGACCCGGTCCTGCCCGGCCGCCGGTCGACGAGCGTCACCCACGGGATCTGCGCGAGCAGGGAGCCGACGCCCCGCCGGAGCACTTCGGACTCCACGAGAAGGGTGACGTCGAGCGGCACATCGTCCCCGAGTTGGTGAGAGCTCTCCACAATCGTTTCCTTTGTTCCTGGGAAGCCGTGACAGCACCGAAGAACGGCCCCCGCGTGCTCCGGCGGACAGCACCTCACGCCCGTACGGTCCGCGTACGGTGGCGCACCTCTGCCCCCTGAACCGCCCGGTCCTCCACCCCGGGCCACGGACGCACGTGGGCGCGACGGTTCGCTGTTGCCTCTGTTCAGAACAGTTCCTCGCGCGCCCCACGGTAATCGTGTGACAGTAAGCCTTTCCCTCTACGCCCTCAGGGGCACCCGTTCCGGCCCTCGGTCGTGCCCGCGATGGCCCGCAACTCCGCACTCGGTGCGTCAACTCAAGGGCAGTGCATTCACCCTTTCAGGGGTCCTCTTTTCACGGAGTGTGCGGCATTTCCGGTCATACCGGGGGTGACGGAAGACAACCGGGGGACGTCTGAGGTGGCCGCGGCGCCCCGACGCCGTAGAGGTGACGTGCGCCGGGGCCCCGCCCCGGCCGGCGGGCGCGCAAACCCGCGGTGCCAGGTTGGCCGGACCCGTGGACGTGCCCCTGTACGTAACCCCCGCCCTGCGCTGCCCTACTGAGCGTCACGGTGATGCCCCGGCAGCCCTCCGCGGAGCCGGCCGGCGTGCCGTTCAGCAGCGTCAACTCCGAGGGGATGCAGCATGTCCACACCTCCCGCTCCGCTCCGGGTCACCCTCGTCAACGGCAGCTTCGAAGAACCCACCGTCACCAACTACGAGATCCTGCCCGACGCCTCCCAGACCCAGGCACCCAAGCGGGTCCCCGGCTGGCTCACCACCGCCTCCGACCACATGGTGGAGCTGTGGCACACCGGCTTCCTCGGTGTGCCGTCCGCCGACGGCGCCCAGTTCGCCGAGCTGAACGCCAACGAGGTGTCCACGCTCTACCAGGACCTGCCGACCACCCCGGGCACCACGCTCTACTGGCGTCTGCAGCACCGTGGCCGGCTGGGCGAGGACACCATGGCGCTGGACATCGGCGCGCCCGGGTCAACGGTGGAGCAGGGACGCTTCTCCGACGGCAAGGACGCCTGGGGTCAGTACCGGGGCACCTACGTCGTCCCGGCGGGGCAGACGCTGACGCGTTTCGCCTTCCGGTCCCTCTCCGCCGCCGGCGGCAACCGCGGCATCGGCAACTTCCTGGACGGCATCTTCTTCGGCACGGCCCCCCACGTGACGCTCCACAAGGAGGCGATTCCGGCCGGACCGCTGGAGGTGGGAGAGGTCATCACGTACCGCGTCACTGCCAGGAACGAGGGTGGCGGCGCGGCGGAGGCCCTCGTCCTGACCGATGTCCTCCCGCCGGGAACCACGTACGTGCCGGGGTCCCTGCGGATCGTCGACGGACCGAACACCGGGGACAAGAGCGACGCTCCGGGCGATGACCAGGGCTCCTACGACGCCGGGGCGAACCGGGTCGTCTTCCATCTGGGGGCCGGGGCCTCCGCCGCCGGCGGGGGCACGCTGCTCAACACCGAGACCCTGCCGGGCGGGACAACGGCGGAGTACCGGGTCCGCATCGAACGGGCCGCGGCCGGACGGCTGATCAGCAACACCGCGACCGCCTCCTACGAGAACCGGCTCGGCGAGACGCCCGAGGCCCTGACGGCCCGCTCCAACGAGGCGGTCACCGAGGTCAGACCAGCCGCCGACCTGTCGGTGGTGAAGGCCGCCGACGCGACGACCGTCACCGTCGGCCAGACCGTCACCTACCGCATCACCGTGCGCAACGCCGGCCCGAACGACGCCACCGGCGTGCGGGTCACCGACCGGCTCCCCGACGGTCTCGTCCTCCTGTCCGCCGAGGGCACCGGGGACTACGACCCGGACACCGGCCTGTGGTCCGTGGGCGACCTGGCCGTCGCCGCCACCGCCGCCCTCGTCCTGCGGGCGAAGGCCACCGTGGCGGGCCGGATCCGCAACACGGCGACGGTCTTGGGCAACGAGACGGATCCCGACACCGGCGACAACACGGACTCCGTCACCGTCTGTGTCGAACAGGCGCCCTCCTGCTGTGATCCCTGTTCTCCCGGGAAGTAGCGTGCCCGGCCCCGGGGTGAGGGGCGAAGGGCGATGACGGCAGCGGCGCCGCCGATCACGGGCGACGCCGCTGCCCCGTCGGCCACCCACACGCCACCTGCCCGGAGAACGCCCACGGCACCGACGGCTTCCCGATCGAACGCGGGGCGACCGGCTGATCGCGTTCGCCCCGGCCGGGGCAGTCACGGGGCCAGGGCCTGCCGGAGGGCCGCCTCCACGTGCAGCCGCGTCGTGGGAAAGACCGGAACGGGGCTGTGCCGCTCCCCGATGAGCAACTCGATCTCGGTGCAGCCCAGGATGACGCCCTCGGCGCCCCGCTCGACGAGCCGCCCGATCACCCGCTGGAATTCCTCGCGCGACGCGTCCCGCACCACACCGAGGCACAGCTCCTCGTAGATGATCCGGTGGACCACGGCGCGCTCGTCGGCGCTCGGCACGCACACCTTGAGCCCACCCGCTTCCAGACGCCCACGGTAGAAATCCTGTTCCATCGTGAACGCCGTCCCGAGCAGGCCGACCGTGCGCACCCCCGCGGCCCGCACGGCGACCGCGGTGGCGTCGGCCAGGTGCAGCAGCGGTACCGACACCGCCGCCGCCACCTGATCCGCCACCTTGTGCATCGTGTTGGTACAGATCAGCACCAGCTCGGCGCCGGCCCGCTCCAGGGCGCGGGCCGCGTCGGCCAGGATCTCCCCGGCCTCCTGCCAGCGTCCCTGGACCTGGAGTCGCTCGATCTCCGCGAAGTCCACCGAGTAGAGCACGCAGCGGGCGGAGTGCAGCCCACCGAGCCGGTCACGCGTCAACGTGTTCAGCAGCCGGTAGTACTCGGCCGTGGATTCCCAGCTCATTCCGCCGATCAGGCCGATGACCTTCACGTCCGCCTCCCTCTGCTCCCGAGCCTGCGCAGATCGTACCCGTGGCGTGTCGTGCCCTGTGGTCCTGCGGGCAGAGCGCTCGCAGGACCACGGGCTCCGGCTGTCAGCGGTGTCAGCGCGATGCGCGCCGGGCGGCCAACACCATCGCCTCCGAGGGCGGGTGCGCCGCTCGGGACCAGGGTGCCGGGTGTCAGCCGAGGTGCCGGATGAGATGGTCGGCCGCCTCGGCCGCCATCCGGTACAGGGCCTCCTCGGTCTGAGCCCCGGTGTGCGGGGTGATGACCACGGCCGGCTCGGCACGCAGCGGATGGTCCCGCGGCAGCGGCTCGACGGTGGTGACGTCCAGGCCGGCGCCCGCCAGGTGGCCCGCGCGGAGGGAGGCCAACAGCGCCTCCTCGTCCAGGATGCCGCCGCGCGAGGTGTTGACGACGACGGCGCCGGCCGGCAGGGCCGCCAGTTCGGGTGCCCCGATCAGCCCGCGGGTGCCGGGGGTGAGCGGCACATGCAGGCTGAGATGGTCCGCCGCCGCCAGCACGGCGGGCAGCTCGGCGGGTTCGGCTCCGGCGGCGGTGATGTCCCCGTCAGGGACCACGGGGTCGTGGGCCAGGACCCGCATGCCGAAGCCGTGGGCGGCGATGGCCGCCACCCGGCGGGCGATGCGGCCGAATCCGACCAGGCCCAGGGTGGCGCCGTTGAGTTCACGTCCGCGGATGGCGGTCCGGGTGTCGCCCTCGCCGCGCACCGCGAGACCGATGCCACGCCGCACGGCGAGCAGCAGGGCGATGGTGTGCTCGGCCACCGACTGGGTGTTGGCGGTGGGCGTGGTGGTGACCGTGATGCCCTGTGCGCGGGCCTGGTCGAGGTCGACCGTGTCGAGGCCGACGCCGTGCCGGGCGATGATCCGCAGCCGGGGCGCCCGGCGCATCATGGCTCCGTCGACGCGTTCGGTCCGCAGCAGGATCCCGGCCACCCGGTGGCAGACGGCGTCGAAGGGAACGGCATCGGCGTCGTAACCCAGGCGCACCTCGGCATGCCGGCTGAGGCGGTCGACGGCGTCGGGGTGGACGGGGCGCGGGATCCAGACCAGGGGTGCGGGGGCGTCAGTCACGGGGCACCAGCCGCTGGTTGGCGGCACGGCGTTCGGCCTCGCCCGCGATGAGCCGGTGGGCGGTGTCGATGACCTCGCCGATGTCGGCCCGGGGGACGACGGCGACACCGTCGTGGTCGCCGAGCACCCAGTCACCGGGGCTGACGGGGACACCGCCGACGGCGACGGTGACGCCGGTGCGGTACGGGCCGGTCTTCCAGGGGCCGGCGGGGGTGACGGCCCGGGCGAAGACGGGAATGCCCAGCTCCGGCAGTTCGGCGAGGTCGCGGGCGGCGCCGTCCAGGACGATGCCGCCGATCTCCAGGGCCTTGGCCTTCTGCACGACGAGTTCGCCGATCAGGGCCCGGGTGGTGTCGCCGCCGCCGTTGACGACGAGGATCTCGCCGCGCCGGATGGTCTCGAAGGCGGCGTGCAGTCCCTTGTTGTCGCCGGGCCGGGTCCAGACCGTGAAGGCCGGCCCGGAGAAGGTGGCGCCCGGCCACAGGGGGCCTATGCCGTCGGCGACGCCGAAACGTTCCATCGCGTCGGAGACGGTCGCGACGGGGAGCGCGCCGGGGGGCGGGTAGTCGTGCACGGTTCTCCTTGGGTGGTGGTCCCTCAGTACAGGGCGGGCGGGAGTCCGATGCGCGCGATGTCCTCGGCGCAGCGGTGGATGGCGTGGACGAACTCGGGGATCTTGTCGTCGGTGAAGCGGACGGTGGGGCCGCCGAGGGCGAGGACCACGGTGCGGGCGGGCCGGCGGCTGCCGGTGTGCGGGACGGGTACGGCCAGACCGCTGTTGCCCGCCTCGCGCTGGCCGTGGCTGACGCTCCAGCCCTGGTCCGCGGCGAGGGCGATGCCCTCGCGCAGGGCCTGCGGGTCGCCGCCGGCTTCGGTGACGATGGCGGTGATGAGGGCTTCGCGCTCGGCCGGGGGTTCGAGACTGAGCAGCATGTAGGCGGCCGAGCCGAGGTTCATGGGCAGTTCGTCGCCCTGCTGGACGGCGTGCCGCAGGGTGTTGGGGCTGGGGGCCTGGCCGACGACGACGCGACGGTTCCCCTCGCGGACGTAGAGGCTCACGGTCTCGCCGGTTTCCGCCGCCAGCGCCCGCATCCGGGCGAGGGAGGCGGCGGGCACGGTCCAGGCCGCGTCGGCGAAGGCGGCGAACGAGATCAGGGCGGTGCCGACCCGGATCCGGCCGTCCGCCCCGACTTCCAGCAGTCCCTCGGCGGCGAGGGTTTCCACCAGGCGCAGCACGGTCGTCCGGGGCAGTCCGGTCTCCCGGACCATGTCGGCCAGGCCCAGTGACATCCGGTCGGGGGTGAAGGCCCGCAGGACCCGCCAGGCGCGGCTGACCGCGCGGATTCCGCCGCCGCCCCCGTCGCTGTCGGTGGCCGCCGTGGTGGTCATCCCGCCCCCTTGTTCAGCAATCAGTTCGAACCGAAGGCTTGTATACCACCTGGCGGTTATCTGTATCCACTAGACGGACACTCTGATGTCGCGTCGCACTGGAGGACCCCACGCCGATCGCCCGGATCGCCGAGGACTACGAGGTGCCCATCGTCCCGGCCGATTCGCCGTACCAGACCCTGGACGACGTCCTCCAGGCCCGGCGGGGAGAACCCGCACGGGCACGCCATCGGCGGCGGCGAGGCCCTCACCGCACTGCCGTCGCACACAGTGGAGGTCGGGGTCAGCGGCTCCGACGACTTCCGCGACCAGATCGAGGCGCCGCCCGACCACCGACGCGGGGAAGGCGAACGCCCTGGGGCCGGCCCGTGCGGGCCGGCCCCGGCGCTGTGCGGGCGCGACGCCGCGCGGGTGCTCCCACGGCGCGCTCGCTCAGCGGTCGTTCTTCCATACGGCGCCCGGGGACGGTTCCCCGGAGGGGGTGATCGCCGGAGCGCACCCGGGTGGGCCTCAGATGCGCTCGGTGTAGGGAGCCCGCCAGGCGGGGGCCCGGTCGGCACCGAGCTCCGTCCAGTACTCGCGGCCCCCGGTGATCACACCGTTCTCCACGGTCCAGAAGGACACCGCCCGGTGGACGCCCATCGCCCCGTGCGGCACCTCGACCTCGGAGACGACCTCGCTCCCGGAGGCCACGACGCGCAGGACGTGGATCGACCAGCCCTCCGGGTACTCCGCGTTGACCCGCACATAGTTCTCGCGGCCCACGATGCGTTCACCGCTGGCCGGCCACTCCACGATCGCGTCGGGTGCCAGCAGCGCGCCGACACCGCTCCAGTCACGGTCCTGCATGCGGTCCCACAACAGCCGCACGGTCCTCGAAGGTTCCATGACCTCATCCTGCGCCGCGCCTCTGACAGTGACTCACGGTAGCCGGCGATGACGGCCGGCGGCCCGCGACGTGGGCGCGCGCACGTGACCGGCGAACCAGGCACCCTCCCCCGCACCTCCGTCCGAACGCTTCAGCAGTTTCCCGCGCGACGGTCGAGAAAGGCCAGGTACCACCGGGCCGGGGCTCCGGGGCGGTCTCCGGCCCACCCGGCATACGCGGACTCCCGGGGCGTTCCCGGTCCTGAAACCTCCGGGCCGATGACGGAGCGGAGACCTCGCTTTCCCTGCCATTCCTCTTCCGCCTCTGCCAGAACTCCGGTTTTCGCAAGGAATGACGAAGCAAGCCGATTATTCGGCCAAGCACCGCATTCGATGTTTTCCGGTCGTTGTCCCCCGAATTGCACCGCCGCCGTTCCGCCAAATCTAGGATCGTGAGTCATGACCGACACTCCACGGGACCATTCCGCGTCCCGTGCGCGCCGGCCGACGTGTCCGCGGCTCGCGCGTGAACTCCTGCTCGTGGCACCGGACCACGAGGACCTCACGCTCGGCCGTCTCCACACCCTGACCGACACCGGCCGCCCCGGCGCCACCCGGAGCTGAGCGCGCGGCCCCGGCCGTCCACCGGGCCCCGCGCCCACGGCGGACCGGGTGCCGAAAGCCCTCACCACCGATGACCGGACGGCCGCACCGGCCGCGCCGGCCACAGACGGAACGGCGCGACCGGGCGATGCCCCGCCACAGTCCCGCACCCGAGGGGAACAGGAAATGACGGATCTCAACGTACTGATCGCGTTCGACGCGGCCACCATCGTCGAGCGGTACCCCGACGCGTCGAGGAACCCCGACGCGCCGACGCAGGTCGACCACAGCCTCATCCACATGACGACGCGCCACGACCACATCATCGGGACGTCCGGGGCCGAGCTGAATCTGCGGGCCGAGACCGGGGACAGCATCAGGTGGCGGGAGACCACACTGTCGCTGAGCAGCGACTACAAGGCGCTGCTGTACCGGTACGTGAGCAGCGACAGCGGACACCAGCTCATCAGGACGCCGGAGATCGAGGTCATCGACGGCGTCTTCCCGATGCCGCAGGAGGGCACCGAGGGGACGCCGGGCTTCGTGACGCAGAACTACCAGGACCACTACTGGCGCACGACCGTCAGAAAGCCCGGTCAGGTCGTGTACCGCTTCTTCTTCCAGATCCTGGACCGGCACCGGCAGCTGAAGGGCTACTTCCAGTGGGACCCCTACATCACCATTGAGAGCCCGTGACGGTTCGGGAACACCGGGGCGGTGGTCTGCACCGGCCGCCGCCCCGGCCGCCGGTGCGCGTCCACTCGGCCTCCCCCGGGCGCGAACGCCGGTTGTCGTGAACCCCCTCCTCCTCATCCGACGGTCCATCCGCCCGCCTCGTGGGCGGCCTGCGGCCGGGTGTGACGCCGCGTCCGTTCCTTCGCCACGATCGATTGTCAGTGGTGGGTGAGAAGGTTGGAACATCCAAGCGGAAGAGGGGGAGCTTTCATGTCCGGAAAGCAGAACTACATCAACCACGTCGCCCTGGTACTGGATGCGAGTTCGTCCATGTCACACCTGAGCGGCAAGGTCGTCGAGGTCGCCGATCAGCAGATTTCCTATCTCGCCCGCCGGTCCGAGGAATTGGACCAGGAAACCCGCGTCACGGTGTACGTGTTCTCGAACACGGTGGAGTGCGTCATTTATGACAAGGACGTGCTGCGCATGCCCTCGCTCAAGCAGTTGTACCGGGCCGGTGGCATGACCGCCCTGCTGGCCGCCGCGCTGAAGTCGCAGCACGAACTGGCGCAGACGGCCCAGCTGTACGGCGACCACAGCTTCTTGACGTTCGTCCTGACCGACGGGCAGGAGAACGCGAGTCATCGCTGCCAGGACGCCCCCTCCAAGGATCCCAGGGTGCTCGTCGAGTCGGTGGCCCGGATGATCGAGACGCAGGCGGACAACTGGACGCTGGCCGTGCTGGTTCCGGACCAGATGGGCAAGCGTGAGGCCATGCGGTGCGGTTTCCCGAAAGACAACATCGCGATCTGGGACGCCACGAGCACACAGGGCCTCGAAGAGGCCGGGCAGGTCATCCAGGAGGCCACCGAGAAATTCATGGTGGGCCGCACCAAGGGCATCCGGGGATCGCGGGCGGTCTTCTCCACGGGGGCGGAGACGGTCAACAAGGACACCATCAAGGCGGCCGGCCTCACCCCGGTGAATCCGTCGCAGTATCAGCTGATTTCCGTCACGCGTGACGCGGGGATACGCGAGTGGGTGGTGGAAAGCGGGCACACTTACCGCACCGGTGGCGCTTTCTACCAGCTGAGCAAGTCGGAGAAAGTTCAGGCGCGCAAGCGGATAGCCGTGCTGGAGAAGAAGACGGACCGGGTGTACACGGGGCCCGAGGCGCGGGCCCTGCTCGGCCTCCCGGACGTGGAAGTGCGCGTCAAGCCCAATCACAACGACGATTTCACGATCTTCGTGCAGAGCACGAGCGTGAACCGGAAGCTCGTCCCGAACACGCGGCTGTTGCTGATGCTCTGACGCCGACAAGCCGGCGGAGCCCGGTTTCCGCGTCGGCACCGGGGCCCGGCCCGCGGATCGGGTGCCGGCCGCACGAGGGAGGTACGTCAGGGGTACGGGGGTGCCCGGCGCACGGTCCGGACGCGGGAGGGTGCAGGCGCCCGGGGGCACGGGATTTTCTGTGGTGACGGGAAGGGCGGATAGATCCGGAGGGCGGACAACGTCTGAGTCATGACAGAAACAGCGAGGCCCATGGAGGGTTCATGACCGGCACGACCGCACTCAGGCGCGCCCTGTTCACCGGCGCCGCCACCACCGCTGCCCTGGTGGTCCTCTTCCCGCAGGCCGCCCAGGCCGGCGGGATGGACCCCGTCGAGGTGCTGCCCTACGAGCGGGTGGTGATCAACGACCAGTTCGTGATGGGGCTGCTGCCCGAGGGCGAGCAGAACTACGTGGTCTCCTCCCCCGACTCCTTCGACGAGGACGTCGAAGCCGCCAAGGGGTACCCGGGCACCAGCATCAACCCCAACAGCATCAGCGCCGGTGTGAACGGCGTGGACGGCGAGATCATCCTGCTGGAGGGTGCCTGGCGGCTGGACGAGGGGGTGCCGTTCATCGCGGTCACCCCCGAGGGTCAGGACTGGGGCTACGGGGCCCAGCCCGTGGTGCTGGAGGAGGCGGACGGCTGGGGGACCTACTACTTCGACCCGGCCCGGTGGGCGGTCGACGGCGTCGACACCTACACCATCACCGCGTCCGGCCCCGACGGCGAGGTGTTCGACGAGATCGAGGTCTCGCTGGACTTCTGACCCGCCATCAACCGACCCCATGACGCGTGCACCCGAAGCCCACGACGCCGACTTCAGGGCCTTCGCCGTCAGCCGCTGGCCGCGGCTGCTGCGGACGGCGCAGTTGCTGACCGGCCACCACCACGATGCGGAGGATCTCGTCCAAGTGGCGCTGGCCAAGGCGTACGCGCGGTGGCACCGCGTGACGCAGAGCGCCGACCCGGACGCCTATGTGTGGCGGATCATGATCAACGCCCATCGCGACCGGATCCGTGGGCTTCGGGCGTTCGAGTGGCTGACGACCCGGTTCCCGGAGCAGAGCGTCCGGGACCAGGCCGAACAGGTCCTCGCCAGGGATGTGCTGACGAGCGCGCTGCAACGGCTTCCGCCGCGGCAGCGCGCGGCCGTCGTACTGCGCTATATAGAGGACCGCACCGAGACCGAGGTGGCGACGCTGCTCGGGGCCCGGATCGGCACCGTGCGCAGCCGGGCGGCGCGCGGCCTGGAGAAGCTGCGTGCCGACCCGGCCGTGCGCGATCTGCGGACCCAGGGAAAGCGACAGGAGGTGAGCCGGCGTGCCGGAGCGGCGGGGCGAACCGGAGTTCGTTGAGGAACTGCGCCGGGCGGCGCGATGGGTGGAGGCCGGACCGGCGCCGGTGGAGGAGGTGATCCGCCGGGGCCGGGCGCTGCGGGCCCGCCGGCGAGCCACGATGCTGGCCGGCGCGGGGGCGGCGGGAGCGCTCGTGCTGGTGCTGGCCACCGGTCCGGTGGGGTGGCCGGCCGGCGAGGCCCCTTCCCCCGGCGACGGGCCCGGCACCGGCGCGCCGCCCGCGGCCACGGGCCGGGGCCCGTTCCCCGGGGAGGCGGGCGATGTCGAGCCGCTGGAGGTGGAGCCGTATGAGCCCGTCGTGATCAACGACCGGTACGTGCTGGGGCTGCTGCCCGAGGGCCGGCAGAACTACGTCGTCGCCTCCCCCGGGCAATTCGCGGGGGATCTGGAGACCGCCAGGGGCCCCATCGGCGACAACATCGGGCCGGGCAGCATCAGTGCCGGCTACAGCGTCGAAGCCGGCGAGGTCACGCTGGTCAAGGGCGCCTGGCGGCTGGCGGCGACGCCGTCGCGGATCGTGATCGTGCCCGAGGGAGGGTCGGGATCCCACCCGACCACGCTGGTCACGCTGAAAGGGGAACCGGGGTGGGGGGTTTACTACCTGGATGTCGCGGACGTGCCCGGGCTGTCGCAGGGCTACCGGGTGGTCGCCCACGACGCGGACGGTGAGGTGTTCGACGAGATCGCGGTAGATCCCGCCGACTGGCAGGATCCGGGTTAGGGGCGGGGGTCCGTGTGCGACCGCGGGGGGAGGCCGGCCCGCCCACCGGCCGGGCTTCTCGTCGATCAAGGGCTCTTTTTGGCCATTCGACGGAAACGCGCCGGTGTGCGGGGCGGCCGGATGCCACCGGCAGGGGACGCGCCGCCCCGGCTCAGGAGACCGGGTCGCCGACCAGATGGTCGCCCGGGATGTCGGCGTGGTCCGGGCTGTAGAACTCCTTGATGCCGTTGATCCAGGTCCCGGTCGTGATCCGGTCCTCGTCCGTGGGGCCGAAGGCGTCGAAGAGCGCGTGGATGTTGGCGTGTTCGAAACCGATGGCCGTCATCAGCGCCTCGAAGAGGGGCCGTTCTACGAGTCCGTCGCCGTCCGGGTCCCCGAGCGCGGCCAGCGTCCCCGCGAACGCGCCCAGCGCGTCCCGGAACCGTTCCGGTGTCAGCACACCGGCGGTGAACTCCTCCAGGCTGATGCGGCCGTCCCGGTTGGCGTCCAGCTCGCCGAGCAGGAACTCCCACCACTGGCGGAAGGCGTCGCGCAGGGCGTCCTTCTCCGCCTCCCCCGCGTCGGAGGCCGCCAGGACGACCCGCCCCGCCATGAGATCGAAGTCCTCCGACTCCAGGTATCCGTTGCCATCGGCGTCGAAGAGGGCGAAGACCGCCTTCGCTCGGCTGAGTGCTTCCGCTCGCATCATGCCCCGCCTTTCGTCGGGCCGCGGCCGTATGCCGCCGGCTCGGCGAAGTAACTCTGTCCCGCGACGGCCACGGACCCGCCGGCCCCGCCCACAGTTCACCCGAACGCGCTCACAGGGCTTGGGTGTTGACGCGCACCTGGGGCAGCACGACGCCTTCCCGCCCTCCCAGGGGTCCGCCGGCCGGTGGGCGGCCGGCCCGGCCCGGGAAGCGGCCCGGAAACCGGGACGGTCACGGTGCGGCCCCGATGGTGACGCCGCGTGTCCGGCCACGCGGGAGCGGCGCCCCTGGCGTCGCCGCGGGACTCCGCCGGCACAGCGCGAGGCAGCCGTTTCTGTCTCACCGGAACTCTTGTCCCAATGGGACATGAGTGGGTGTAACGTCGGTGCCATGACGGTGAACAGGTCTCCCCTGCCGATCCCCGCCCCCCGTGAGGACGGCCGGCAGCGCAAGGCACGGCGCACCCGCGAAGCACTCGCCGCCGCCGCCCTGGAGCTGGTGCTGCGGCACGGCCCCGACGAGGTGACCGTCGCCGCGATCGCCGACCGCGCCGATGTCGCCCGCCGTACCTTCAGCCGCTACTTCGCGAGCAAAGAGGAGGCGGCCCTGGACTTCGTCCGGGAGGACGGCCGCCGCATCAACACCCTGCTGCGCGAGCGGCCCGCCGCGGAACCGCCACTGATCGCCTACCGGCGCGCGGTCGGGCACTGGCTCACCGACCGGGACACCCCCGCCTCGCACCACCGCCCCGAGATCCGCGCGCTGCTCGCCCGGATCGACAGCGACCCCTCGCTCTTCGCCGCCTACCAGCGCATCCGGGTCGACGCCCAGGAGGAATCGGTCGGCATCGTCGCCGCGCGGCTGGCCGTGGACCCCGCCCACGACCCCCGCCCCACCGTGGTCGTCGACGCCGCCGCCGGTGTGCTGACCGCCGCCATGCGGCTGTGGGCGCGCCACGCGCCCACCGGCGACCAGAGCCGCGCCGTGGCCGACCTCGCCGCGCTGGTGGAGCGCTCCTATGACGCCCTCACGGAGGAAGCGGCTGCCGCCGCCGACCGCGAGGCCCTATCCGCACGAAGAAAGTGAACAGCCCCATGAGCACCACCCCCGTACCCGACTACGCCACCGAGTTCGCCGGCCGCACCGTCCTGGTCACCGGCGCCGCCTCCGGTATCGGGCTGGCGACCGCCCGCCGGCTGGGCGCCGGAGGGGCCGACGTCCTCGTCGCCGACTACCGCGCCGAGGGCGCGGAGGAAGCCGCCGCCACCCTGCGCTCCGAGGGCCTGTCGGCCGCCGCCGTCACCATGGACGTCACCGACCCCGCCTCCGTCCAGGCCGGTGTGGCCTTCGCCGTCGAGACCTTCGGCGGTCTGCACCTGGCCGTCAACAACGCCGGTGTCGGCGGCCCCGTCGCCCCCACGGGGGAGTACGACATCGACGCCTACAACCGGGTCGTGCGCACCAACCTCGACGGCGTCTTCCACTGCATGCGCCACGAGCTGCCCGCCATCGAGGCCGCCGGCTCCGGCGGGGCGATCGTGAACGTCGCCTCGATCCTGGGAAGCGTGGCCTCCCGCGGCTCCTCCGCGTACGTCGCCGCCAAACACGGCGTGATCGGCCTGACCAAGACCGCCGCCGCCGAGTACGCCACGAAGAACATCCGGATCAACGCCGTGGGCCCCGGCTTCATCGAGACGCCACTGCTGCAGGACATGGACCGCGCCCAGTACGAGGGCCTGGTCGCCCTGCACCCGGCCGGGCGTCTGGGCACCAGCGAGGAGGTCGCCGAGCTGGTGACGTTCCTGCTGTCCCCGCGCGCGTCCTTCGTGTACGGCAGCTACCACCTGGTGGACGGCGGCTACACCGCCGTCTGATCCGCACCGCGGTGCCCGCCGGAGCGCCTCGTCCCGCCGCCCACCGCGCCCGGTTCGGCCACCGTGACCGGGGAGGTCTCGATGTCCGGCACGGGCCTCCCGGTCCACTGACCGCGAACGCCCGGCGCTCCCCGTGCCGCAGGGGCACGGGGAGCGCCGGGCGTGGGCCCGGGCTCGGCCCGGGTCGGATCAGGCGACCGTCAGACCGTCAGTAGGCGCTGTTCACGTTGTCCATGGAGCCGTAGCGGTCGGCCGCGTAGTTGCAGGCCGCGGCGATGTTGGCCACCGGGTCGTAGACGTCCTTGCTCGTACCGTCCACGTGGTACTGCTCGAAGGTCGGGTCGATGACCTGCAGCAGGCCCTTGGACGGGATGTTCTTGTGCGCGTTGCTGTCCCACATGTTGATGGTGTGGGGGTCACCGCTGGACTCGCGCATCAGGTTGCTCTTGATGCCGTCGTAGCTGCCGGGGATGCCGTGCGCCTTCATGACATCCAGGGCCTCGTTGATCCACTGGTCGATCTGCTCGTCCGAGGCAGGCTTCGGCTTGGGCTGCTCCTTGCGGTCGATGGTGACCAGGGTGCCGTCGGCGTTGTACTGGGCACCGCGACCCTTGTCAGCCGGAGCGGACTTCTTCTGCGGGGCCTGCGCGGCGGTGTCGGCGGCAGCGGCGGCGGGCTTGGCCGCGGGGGCCTCGGCCGTGTCGGCGGCAGCGGCGGCGGGCTTGGCCGCGGGGGCCTCGGCCGTGTCGGCGGCAGCGGCGGCGGGCTTGGCCGCGGGGGCCTCGGCCGTGTCGGCGGCAGCGGCGGCGCTGCCCGTGTCACCGCTGCCCGCGGCGGCGCTGTCGCCGGCCTCGGGGGCCTGGTCCGTGGTGCCCTGGCCGGCGGGCGGGGTGAAGGCCGGAGCACTGGTGCTCATGGTGGTGGGGGCGACGGCGGAGGTGTGCGCGTCGGCAGCGGCACCCGGGGCGTGGACGAGGGACAGAGCCGCGGCCCCGGCGGTCACAATGCCGGCCACAGCAGCCGTGCGGGTCCGGATGCGGGAAACGCCGTGGGTGGCGGTCATACAAAACACCTCGATCCTCACGAGACAGGGAAATGCCGCGAAGTGCGACAACGCCACCCTGCCCGCGCCCCCGCCCCCGGAGCAAAGAGCGCCTCTGCGACCACACCTCGTAGCGAGCGGCCATATGGGCACTTTGTCCGCTTTGGCAGCGGCCGGGTGCCTCCTACCCCGCATCGGATGTGACCGCCGTCTCGTGCCCCGCCTCACAACGCACCCCCCTCGGCGTCACCCGGAGCGGCGGCGGACGCACACGTGGTGAGCGGATGACCGGTGTGCCGGCGCACCCACCGTGGTGCCGCGCTGACCCAGGGGCGCGGCGAGGGGGGCCGACAGGGGTTATTTGGCGAGGGAGGCGAGATAGGCGTTGTAGTCGGCCAGGGCCTGGTCGTTCGTACGGTCGGCCTGGCGGTCCTCCCTGCGCGCCGTGCGCTCCTCCGAGGCCCACCACTGGAAGACCAGCGCGATCAGCACCAGGACGGTGGGGATCTCGCTGAAGGCCCAGGCGATGCCGCCCGCCGCGGACTGATCGGCCAGGGCGTCCGTGGCCAGGGAAGCGGCGGGATCGGCGAAGGTGGCGATCATGGGCTCGCTGCCCATCATCAGCGCGATCCCGAAGAAGGCGTGGAAGGGCATCGTCGCGAACAGCTCCAGCAGGCGGATCACATAGCCGGAGCGGTGCGGGCCGGGGTCCACGCCCATGATCGGCCAGAAGAAGACAAGACCCACGGCCAGGAAGTGGACCATCATCGCGATGTGGCCGGTCCTGGAGCCCATCAGGAAGTCGAAGATCGGGGTGAAGTACAGGCCGTACAGGCTCGCGATGAACAGCGGGATCGTGAAGACCGGGCTGGTCAGCACCCGTACGTAGCGGGTGTGCAGGAAGGCGATCAGGAGCCGGCGGGGCGCCGAGGGGGGCAGGGCCCGCATCGCGAGGGTGACCGGGGCCCCGAGCAGCAGCAGGATGGGGGTGACCATGCTGAGCACCATGTGCTGCACCATGTGCACGCTGAACAGCACCATGCCGTAGTCGTTGAGCGCGGTGGCGGTCACGGCGAGGATGGAGACGATGCCCAGGACGAAGGAGACCGTGCGGCCGACGGGCCAGCGGTCACCCCGGCGGTGGAGGCGGAAGGCGCCCCACAGATAGAGCGCGAGCACGATCAGGCTGCCCGCGAGAAAGACGGGATCGCCGCCGAATTCCATTCCGCGTGCGAAGGAAAACGGCGGCAGATCCGCCATCGTGCCGTGGTCACCGTGGTCCATGGGCAACAGGATATGACCCGGCGTTCTCGGTCAGACGGTCTGGGTGGCCGCCGCGACGCGTTCGGTGCGCAGGGCGTCGTACCAGCGGTCGTCCACCGGGGGGAGCGCGGGAACGTCCAGGTGGAGGCGGAGCAGCAGATCGGCGATCTGCGGGTTGCGGGCCATCACGGGACCGTGCATGTAGGTGCCGAAGATGGTGTCGCGCCAGGCGCCCTCCGTGCCGTCCCCGGTGCCGTTCCCGTTGCCGAAGTGAACCTTCGCGAAGGGACGCACGCCGGGGCCGAGCTGGGTGACGCCCTGGTGGTTCTCGAAGCCGGTCAGCTGGGGCAGGCCGAGACGCTCGTCGACGTCGCCGAGGACGTCGCCGACGCAACGGGCTCCGGTGCCGCGGACGCTGATGACGTCCAGCAGGCCGAGGCCCGCCTCGCGCTCGCCGAGGTCGTTGACGAACTCGCGGCCCAGGATCTGGTAACCGGCGCAGACGGAGAAGATGATCGCGCCGGACTCGGCGGCCTTGGTGAGGCCGCCGTCGCGGCGCAGACGCTCCGCCGCCAGACGCTGGGGGCGGTCCTCGCCGCCGCCGATGAGGTAGATGTCACCGGTGGTGGGGACGGGCTGGTCGGAGCGGACGTCGACGCGCTCGACGGCGAGTCCGCGCTGACGGGCCCGGCGCTCGACGACCAGGACGTTCCCCTGGTCGCCGTAGGTGCTGAGCAGGTCGGGGTAGACCCAGACCAGGCGCAGGCTGGAGGCGGTCATGGTGTGCTGGCCTTCCTTGGTGTCAGTTGCCGACGACGCGGCGCAGGTCCTGGAACGCCGTGTAGTTGGCGATCGCCTCGATGCGGCCGGGGGGCAGGTTGCGGATGGCCTCGGCCGCCGTCTCGTAGACCTGGAAGTTCTGGCCGGCCACCTCCAGGCGGACGGCCAGGTCCAGGCGGCGGTCGCCGATGACGGCGATGGGGTGGCCGGTGAGCCGGGTGTAGTCGACGTCCCACAGCCAGGAGGTGTCGGTGCCGTCCGCGCCACGGGCGTTGACGCCGAGGATGACCGGGGCCGGGGCCGGGTCGATCAGGGAGAAGGTCTCCAGCCAGCCGGCCGGGTTCTTGGCGAGCAGGAGCCGGATGTCACGGCCCTCGTACTGGACGACGTCGTAGCGGCCCGCGACGGCGGCCACCGACTGCATGCGCTGGAGGGCGACCTGGGGGGAGATCCCGAAGGTGGCGGCGACGGCGGCGGCCGAGGTGGCGTTGGCCTTGTTGGCGCGGCCGGGGAGCTGGAGGTGGATGGGCCAGGAGGCGCCGTGCGGGTCGAGCACGTTGTCGCCGGAGAGCACCCAGGTGGGAGTGGGGCGGCCGAAGCCGCACTGGGCGCACTTCCAGTTGGTGTCGTCGGGGCGCTGGAGCACTCCGCCGCACGAGGGGCAGGACCAGGCGTCGTCCTTCCACGCCTGGCCGGCGGCGACCCACACCACGTTGGGGCACGAGGACGCGGCCCACACGATGAGGGGGTCGTCGGCGTTGGCGATGACGATGGCCTTGGTGCCCTGGAGCCCTTCGCGCCAGTGCTCGGCCATCATGCGGGTCTCGGCCGCGCGGTCGAGCTGGTCGCGGGAGAGGTTGAGCAGGGCGATCGCCTTGGGGTTGACGTCCTGGGCGACGGCGATGAGGTACTTCTCGTCGACCTCCAGGGCGCCGAAGCGGGCTTCGGCGCCGGCCGACAGCGCGGAGGTGATGCCGGCGGGCATGTTGGCGCCCAGGGCGTTGGAGACGACCTCGCCACCGGCGCGCAGGGCCTCGGCGACCAGGCGGGTGGTGGTGGTTTTGCCGTTGGTCGCGGAGATCAGGACCACGTCCAGATGTCCGGCGAGCCGGGACAGCAGTTCGGGGTCGAATTTCAGGGCTACGCGCCCGCCGATCACCGATCCGCTTCCGCGGCCGGCGGCGCGCGATACGGCGGCTGCTGCCTTGCCCGCCGTCACGGCCAGCCTGGCCCGTGGTGACAGCGGCGTGCTCTCTGACATCGTCCTGGCTCCTCCTTGCCCTAGACCGATGACCAGCCTATCGAGGTCTGTGGCGGTACTCGCACCGCATCCGGTCAAGTGTGCGGCGTGGCGGGGGCGTTCCCCGTGCCGTGGGCGGCTTTCACCCATTTGCCCGTATCGAGTGATCATTACTCTTTGTGGGCTTTAGGGTGCTTACGGTGAAGGGAGTGGTCGTGATCCTGTCGGTTTCCTGGGTGGTCCTGCTCGCGGTGCTGATGCTGGTGTTCTTCCGCAAGGACGGACTGAAGCCGGTGCACGCGGTGGTGTGCGCGCTGTTCGGCTTCTATCTGTCGGGGACGGCCCTCGCGCCGGGCATCACGGCCGGCGGTGAGTCGCTGGCCTCGCTGCTGGGCGGCTTCGGGCTGTAGAGGGGTGGGGGCGGGGCGGCGGTCAGCCCGGAAGGGCGGCGTGCGGATCGTCGAGGATGGGCTGCCAGGCGAGCTCGGCGGCGCCGACGAGACTGTTGTGGTCCAGGGTGCAGGGCAGGATGGCGGCGTTGCTGTCCTTGCCCCACAGACTGTGGTCGCGGACGGCGGCTCGCAGCCGGGCGGGGTCGGCCTCCAGCAGCCAGCGGTGCAGCCCGCCCAGGATGATGCGGTCGGGGTTGAGGATGTTGACGAGGCCGGCCAGCCCCTGACCGAGGCGGTCGGCGACGGCGTGGGTGGCGGCGCGCACGGCCGGGTCGGTGGCGTACTCGGTGCGGATCAGGTCGCGGGCCTGATCGAGCAGCGAGCCCTCGGGCCCCGGGGGCCGCCCGGCGGCGTCCAGGAGGGCGAGGGGATCGGTCTCCACGTCGAGGCAGCCCCGGCTGCCGCACTGGCAGGGCCGCCCGGCGGGATCGACGGTGAGGTGCCCGACCTCCAGGGCGAGCCCGGCGCTGCCGGTGTGCAGCCGCCCGTCCAGGACGAGGGCCCCGCCCACGCCGCGGTGCCCGGTGGCGACGCAAAGCAGATGGCGGGCGCCGTGCCCGGCGCCGTGGCGGTGCTCGGCGAGGGCTCCGAGGTTGACGTCGTTGCCGCAGTGGCCCCGGGTGGTGAATCCGGCGTCGGCCAGGCAGCGGTTGAAGATGTCGCGGACGGGGGCCCCGGCGGGCCAGGCGAGATGCAGCGGCCCGCGGGCGGTGCCCTCGGGCTCTGCGACGGCGGAGGGGACGGCGAGTCCGGCCCCGACGCAGCGGCGCCCGCTGGCGGCCAGGAGTTCGGCACCGGCGGCGACGAGTTCGCCGATGACCTGGGCGGGGTCGGCGTCCACCGTCTGGCAGGCGGGGGTGGTGGCGACGATGCCGCCGCCCAGCGCGACGAGAGCGGCGCGGTAGCCGTCGGCGTGCACCTGGGCGGCGAGCACGACGGGGCCGTCATCGGCGATGGACAGCCGGTGGGAGGGGCGGCCCTGGGCGCCCGCCGGGGCGCCGGGGCGGGCGTCCACGGTGATCAGCCCGAGGGTCTGGAGCTCGGCCGCGACGGCGCCCGCCGTGGCACGGGTGACGCCGAGTTCGGTGGTGAGGACGGCGCGGGTGGGAGCCCGTCCGGTGTGGACGAGCTGAAGGGCGGGGCCGAGCGCGTTGCGGCCGCGTTCCAGCCTTGTACGAGAGCGGGTCACGTCCCTATTCTGACTTTGTGCCTTCGATGAACAAATTCAGGGCCGGGTCGGAACGGGGAAACCGCCGGGCCGGCGGCGGTCGGAGGACGGTCGATCCGGCGCTGCGTCAACTGCGGTACGCGCTGACGGCGTTCTTCGCCGTGGACGGTTTCGTGTTCGCCGGCTGGGTGGTGCGCATCCCGGCGGTGAAGGAGCAGACGGGGGCGTCGGCCAGCGCGCTGGGGCTGGCGCTGCTGGGCGTCTCGGTGGGCGCGGTCGTGACGATGACGCTGACGGGGCGGTTGTGTCAGCGGCTGGGCAACCATCCGGTGACGGTGGGCGCGGCGCTGCTGCTGTCGGCGAGTGTGGCGCTGCCGGCGCACGCGCATTCGGCCGTGGTGCTGGGGGCGGTGCTGCTGCTGTTCGGGGCCGGGTTCGGCGGCATGAACGTGGCGGCCAACAGCGCGGCGGTCGATCTGGTCGCGGCACTGGGGCGGCCCGTGATGCCCTCCTTCCACGCGGCGTTCTCACTGGGCGGGATGGTGGGCGCGGGGGCCGGCGGACTGGTGGCCGGGTCGCTGTCGGCGGCCTGGCATCTGTCGGCGCTGGCGCTGATCGGCGTACTGGTGGCGGTGGTGGCCGGACGCGCGCTGCTGGCCCATCCGGCGCCGCGCGCCCCCGGGCCGGAGCCGGAACCCGCGGCCGGGAGCGCGCCGCGGGCCGGCTCGGCGGGCCCGGTGGGGTGGCTGGTCGTGGTGCTCGGGGTGGTGGCGGCGTGCACGGCGTACGGGGAGGGCGCGCTGGCGGACTGGAGCGCGCTGCACCTGCGCGAGACGCTGCTGGCGAGCGAGGGCCTGGCGGCGGCCGGATACACCGTGTTCGCGCTGGCGATGACGGTGGGACGGCTGTCGGGCACCTGGCTGCTGCTGCGACTGGGGCAGACCCGGGCGATGGTGGCCGGCGGTTCGGTGGCCGCGGCGGGGATGCTGCTGGCCTCGCTCGCGCCCTCGGTGTGGCCGGCGCTGCTGGGATTCGTGGTGACGGGTCTGGGTCTGGCGAACATCTTCCCGGTGGCGATCGGTCAGGCCGGGACGCTGGCCGGGCCGCGCGGCGTGGCGGCGGCCTCGACGGTCGGGTACGGGGGAATGCTGCTGGGGCCGGTGGCGATCGGTTTCCTGGCCGACTGGTTCTCCCTGGCGACGGCCCTGACCTCGGTGGCGCTGCTGTCGGCGGCCGCCGCCGCCATCGCGTACGGAATGCGCGGGTCGGCCCAGGCCGTCTCCTGAAAGACGCACCCGAAACGGAAGGGGCCGGGCGAGCGGCACGCGGCGTGGCCGAACGCACGGAGCCGTGACAACCCCGCCCCGGCAGGGGCCCCTGAGTCGCCGCGTCCACGCCGTACGGGGTGCCACCGGCTCGCCGTGAACCCCGCACGGTGTGGGCGCCGTTACTCCTTGCGCGACTTCTCGTCGGCGGGCGTGGCTCCCTCGTCGGCGGGGGTCGCGGCGGGGTCGGTGCGGTCCAGCGCGGCCAGGGCGCGGCGGGCGGCCGGGTGATTGCGCACGATCCCGGCCAGGGTGGTGGATCCGCGGGTGATCTGGGCGAAGGCGTTCCAGGCGGGACGGAAGCCGATGAGCGCGGTGTGCAGCAGCCGGTGACGCGGGCCGAATATGCCGATCATGCGGCGGCCCACGCCCATTTCGGCGCCCAGACCCGACTTGATGGCGAACGTGTAGTTGAGCGCCTGGCGGCGCGCGTCGACGGCGTCCCCCGCGTCGGCGATCCGCACCGCCCACTGGCCGGCCAGCCGGCCGGAGCGCAGCGCGAAGGAGATGCCCTCCCGGGTCCACGGCTCCAGCAGCCCCGCCGCGTCACCGCACACCAGCACGCGCCCCCGGGAGAGCGGTGAGTCCTCGTCCCGGCAACGGGTCAGGTGGCCCGAGGAGATGGCCGGCTCGAAGCCGGACAGGCCGAGCCGGGTCGTGAAGTCCTCCAGATAACGACGGGTGGCCGCGCCGTCGCCACGGGCGGAGATGACGCCCACGGTGAGGGTGTCGCCCTTGGGGAAGACCCAGCCGTAGGAGCCGGGCAGCGGGCCCCAGTCGATCAGGGCACGGCCGGCCCAGTCGGCGGCGACCTCGGGCGGGACCGGGATCTCGGCCTCCAGGCCGAGATCGACCCGGTCCAGACGGACGCCGACGTGCGCCCCTATCCGGCTGGCGCTGCCGTCCGCGCCGACGACGGCGCGGGCCAGGATCGTCTCCCCGCCGCTGAGCACGACGGCGACGGTGCGCCGGTCGGGCACGGCCGGGCCGTGCTGTTCGACGCGCGAGACCGAGGCCCTGGTACGCAGCCGGGCACCGGCGCGGACCGCGGCGTCGACCAGGCGCTGGTCGAACTCGGCGCGGTTGACGAGGCCGAAGAGCATCCGCTTGGAGCGTCGGGTGCGGGAGAGTTTGCCGTTCAGGGAGAAGGTCACGGCGTGGACGCGTTCGCGCAGGGGCAGTTCGAAGCCGGGTGGCAGCGCATCGCGGGAGGGGCCGATGATGCCGCCGCCACAGGTTTTGTAGCGGGGCAGTTCGGCTTTCTCCAGAAGCAGGACCCGCCGCCCGGCCTCGGCGGCGGCACGCGCGGCGGAGGCGCCACCGGGGCCCGCTCCGACGACGACGACGTCCCACACCACTGTGTTCTCGGCTCCGCTCTCGCTGCTCACGCTGTTCGCTGCTCCCGCTGCCCGTCCGTTCCGTCCTCGCGTGGGCATCCTACGGTCCCGGGTCGGCGGCGGTTCGCTGTGGGATGATCGGCTGTCATTCCCGGTCAGGTACGCGGCCCGGGCGTGCCCGGGGTTGGTGCGCGGGTGGCGGCACGCAGCTCAAGGAGCCTTTCATGCAGCATTCTTCTCCGCACTCCGGTCCGCACACCGCGATCGCCGCGTCGGTGGCCGCGATGATGCCCGCGGCGCGCGAGGAACTGGCGCGGCTGGTGGCGTTCCGGTCGGTCGCCGATCCGGAACAGTTCCCGCCGAGCGAGTGCCAGGCGGCGGCGCGGTGGGTCGCGGACGCGCTGCGCGGCGAGGGGTTCACCGATGTGCGGCTGCTGGACACCCCGGACGGCACCCAGTCCGTGTACGGACTGCTGCCCGGTCCGCAGGGCGCGCCGACCGTGTTGCTCTACGCGCATTACGACGTGCAGCCGCCGCTGGACGAGGACGCGTGGACCTCGCCGCCGTTCACGCTGACGGAGCGCGCCGGGCGCTGGTACGGGCGGGGGGCTGCCGACTGCAAGGGCGGGGTGCTGATGCACCTGCTGGCGCTGCGGGCACTGCGGGCCGCCGGTGGGGTGCCGGTGACGGTGAAGGTGATCGTGGAGGGTTCCGAGGAGCAGGGCACCGGGGGCCTTGAGCGATACGCGGAGCAGCACCCGGAGTTGCTGACGGCGGACACCATCGTGATCGGGGACAGCGGGAACGTACGGGCGGGGCAGCCGACGGTGACGGCGGTGCTGCGCGGGATGGCGATGGTGCGGGTGCGGGTGGACACCCTGGAGGGGAATCTGCACTCGGGAGCGTTCGGCGGGGCGGCGCCCGACGCGCTGGCGGCGCTGATCCGGATACTGGACTCGCTGCGGACCGCGGATGGTTCGACCTCGGTGGACGGCCTGGACTCCTCGGGAGTGTGGCCGGGCACGCCGTACGCGGACGAGGCCTTCCGGGAGGACGCCGCGGTGCTGGAGGGCGTGGAGCTGATCGGCTCCGGAACGGTGGCGGACCGGCTGTGGGCGCGGCCCGCGGTGACGGTGCTGGGCATCGACTGCCCGCCGGTGGTGGGCGCGACGCCGTCGGTGCAGGCGAGCGCGGGGGCGCTGGTGAGCCTGCGGGTGCCGCCGGGGGTGGACGCGGGTGACGCGGCCCGGCTGCTGGCGGACCATCTGCGGGCGCGCGCGCCGTGGGGCGCGCGGGTGAGTGTGGACCCGGCGGGTGAGGGCCAGGGGTTCCTGGCGGACACCACCTCCCCGGCGTACACGGCCATGGCCGACGCGATGCGGGCGGCGTACGAGGGCGCCGAGATGGCGGTGGTGGGGCAGGGCGGCTCGATCCCGCTGACGGCCACGCTGGCGGGGCTGTACCCGGAGGCGGAGATCCTGCTGATCGGGCTGAGCGACGCGGCCGCGCGGATCCACGCGGTGGACGAGAGCGTGGACCCGCGGGAGCTGGAGCGGATGGCGGTGGCCGAGGCGCTGTTCGTCCTGGGGTACGCGGACCAGCGGGCGGAGGCCCCGCGGGCGTAACGATTCCGCGCCGTCGCCGGGCCGGTCAGCGCTGCTGCTGGGTCCGGCGGCGGTACAGGAGGACGCCGCCGGTGAGGGCGGCCGCGGTGAGGCCGGCGCCGGTGAGCAGGACGGGTGTGAGGTCCCGCTGGGAGCCGCCGGTGCCGGCCTGGGAGCCCAGGGTGGGCAGGGTGGTGGAGTCGGCGGTGGGGGTGGCGGCGCCCTCCTTGCCCGCTGCCGCCGTCGCCGTGCCGGCGGCAGCGGCGGCAGTCGCGGCGGGGGTGGGCGTGGCCGCGGCGGCGACGGTGCTGTTGATGGTGAGGGTGGTACGGCCGCTCTGGGTGCCGCAGGTGAAGGTGACGTCGAAGGTGCTGCCGGGGCGGGCGGCCGGGTTGACGGTGGTGCGGGCGCTCTGGGTCTGCCCCGGGGTGCCGAGGCTGATCCGGTCGAAGACGCCGGACTCGGCGAACGCCTCGGCGCCGGTGCAGCCGGTGGCGGTGAGGGTGACGGTGCCGCCGGGCTGGACGGTCTGCGGGGAGAGGTTGAAGGCGAAGGAGTCGCTGTCCTGGGCGGGGGCTGCGGCGGTCAGGGCTATGCCGGTGAGCGCGGTGACGGCGAGGGTGGTCAGGGCGGTCATGAGGGCTCCTCGTCCGGGATGACGGTGTGGCGGGTGTTGCTGGTGGGGTGGGAGGGGCGGTTCGGCTCCGTGTGCTGGGTGACGTTAGGCGCGGTGGGTGGTGTCCGGCCACGCGGACGCGGTGAACGGGTCACCGGATGCGGCCACCCGGGTCAGTGGACGGCCGTCAGGGTGGCGTACACGACGACGTTGCCGGTGTAGCCGGTCTCCGGGTGGTAGCTGCCGCCGCAGGTGAGGACCCGCAGTTCGGGCTGCCCGGTGTCCGCGTAGACCCGTTCGGGGAGCCGGTCCTTGTCGTACACGGCGATGTCGTACACGGTGAAGCCGAGGGTGCTGCCGTCCTCGCGTGTGACGGTGATGGTCTCGCCGGTGCCGAGGGCACCCAGGGAGTAGAAGACGGCGGGCCCTTCGGCGGTGTCGACGTGTCCGGTGAGGACGGCGGTGCCCCGGGCGCCGGGGGCGGGCGCGTCCGTGAACCAGCCGGCGAGGTGCCCGGCGTCGGAGGGCGGGGCCTGGAGCCAGCCCTCGGGGTCCAGGCCGACCGGGGTCAGGGCGGCGTCGACGCCGATCGCGGGGATGCCGACGCGGGTGGGGGCGACGGAGGGCTGGGGCGGGTGGGCGGTGCCCGCGCCGGCGGCCGTGCCCGGGGCGGAGGGCTGGGGCGGGCCGCCGGCGCCGGTGGCCTGGTGCATCAGCTGGAGGCCGAGGACCAGGGCGCAGCCGAGGCCGGCGGCGGCCAGGCGGGTGCCCCAGCTGTCGCGGTCGGGGGGCCGGTGGGTCGATATGTGCATGGCGGTTCACCGTTGGTGGGGGTCTCCCCCGGTATGGGGCCGTCAGTCACACGTTAGGGCGCGATCACCCTGGGGGCACCTCCCGGCCGAACGCTGGGGGGTGCGCGATTCGGCGGGCGTCAGCCGCCGACGGGGACGCCGGCCTCCAGGTTGAGGGGGCGGCCCCGGGTACGGGCGTGCAGGGCCCAGCGCAGCCGGTCGAAGCGGTTCGGGGAGAGCAGGGTTTGTGCCTCGTCCTCGGTGGTGAAGCGCCAGGCGCGCAGTTCGTCGGCGGGCAGCCGGATGGCGCGGATCTGGTCGGGGGTCAGCCGGCGGCCGTCGAAGAGCAGCCGCAGCCCGCCGGGGCGCGGGGGGCGCGGCGGCTCCCAGTCGACGATGAGGAGGTCGGGCCGGGGGGGCAGGCTGAGGCCGAGTTCTTCGGCGACCTCGCGCACGGCGGCCCGGGCGGGGGGCTCGCCCGCCTCGACGATGCCGCCGGGGAACTCCCAGCCGGGCTTGTAGGTGGGGTCAACCAGGAGCACCCGGTCGTGGTCGTCGAACAGGAGCATGCCGGCGGCGAGGGTCTCGGTGCGCGGCGGCGGGGTCTGCACGATGGGGCAGGCGCCCTGGTCGAGGCTGATGGCCTCGGCGATGGCCTCGGCGGTGCGGCGCGGGGTGTGTCCGTGGGTGTCGATGGTGTGCGCGTCGTGGGTGAGCCAGGGCAGTGCGGCGCTGTAGTGGGGCAGTTGGGCGAGGCCGTGCCGGCGGGCCGCGTCGTCGTCGGTGGTGGCGCGACCGTCGATCCGCACACGCAGGAACGTTTCTTCAAGGTGCAGCAGGAAGTGCCGCACCGCGATCCCCCGGGTGGCCAGACCACCGAAGATCTCGTCCCGGTGCTCCTGCCGCAGCAGGGTCATCGGGACGATGAGCGGACCGGGGATCTCGGACAGCAGAGCGGCGGCGGTGTCCACCACCAGTCTGCGCCAGGACGGCAGTTCACTCACGTCGTCCACCTCGGCCAGGCGCTCCTTGGGGAGCGTGGCGCGCAGGCTGGCGCCGACCAGTTCGGGTTCGTAGAGCCGGCTGCCCGGCAGCAGGTCGATCAGCTCCCGTGCGGCCGTGGTCTTGCCGGCACCGAATGCGCCGTTCAGCCAGATGATCACGGATCCCCCTCCTTTTTCGCCCGTGAGTCAGTTGCCCGCTTGTCCCGGTGTCAAAAACGTGTCCGCGCCGCGGCGGCAGACGGCTGCGGCCCCCACCAGGCCCGCGTCGGTGCCCAGTTGGGCCGGGAGCACCTCGATGCCCCGGACGTACGGCAAGGTGGCGTACGTGTGAAGCGCCTCGCGCAGCGGGGTGAACAGCACCTCGCCGGCCTGGCTGACGCCACCGCCGACGACGACCACGTCCAGTTCGACGAGGGTCGCGGTGGCGGCGATGCCGGCCGCCAGGGCCCGCGCCGAGCGGGCGAAGGCCGCCCGGGCCACGGGGTGCCCGGTGCGGGCGTCGGCGGCTACGGCGGCGGCGGTGGGTTCGGCCCCGGCCGGCGGGTGCCAGCCCGCCGCGGTGGCCCAGCGGGCGATGTTGGTGCCGCTGGCGATGCGCTCCACGCAGCCCCGGCCGCCGCACGGGCAGGCATCACCGTCGAGGTCGACGCTGATGTGCCCGATGTGGCCCGCGTTCCCGGTGGGGCCGGGGTGCAGGGTGCCGTCCAGGATCAGCCCGCCGCCCACGCCGGTGGAGACCACCATGCACAGGGCGTTGTCGTGATCGCGGGCGGCGCCGCGCCAGTGCTCGCCGGCGGCGATGGCGTTGCCGTCGCCGAGCAGGGTGACCGGCAGGGCGCCGGTGGTCGCCCGGACCCCGGCCACCAGCGGGAAGTCGCGCCAGGCGGGGATGTTGACGGGGCTGACGGTGCCGGTACGGGCGTCCACGGGGCCCGCGCTGCCGATGCCGATGGCACCTACCCGCCGCCAGCGCTCGTCCGCCATCAGGGGGGTGAGCGTGCCGGTGACGGCGGCCAGCACCCGCTCCGCGCCCTCCCGGGCGGGGGTGGGCCGCTGGGCGCGGGCCAGCAGGGTGCCGTCGCCGTCCACGAGGGCGGCCGCGACTTTGGTGCCGCCGATGTCCACGGCTGCGACAAGATCCAGGTCCATGAGGGGGAAGCCTGTCCGGAACGGGGCGGGTTGTCCAGAGCGGTCAGCCGGGTGGGGCCGCCAGGGTGCGCAGCGCGTCGGGGCCGGCCCCGGTGGCGGCGGTGACCTCGGCGCCGTCCAGCGCCCCGCAGTGCAGCCCGCGCAGCAGGAAAGCGGCCAGCGCGCGGGCGGTGGCGGGTTCGTCGAGCACGGTGCGCTCGCCGTTGCCCGTGCCGCTGAGATAGGCGGCCAGCCGGCGGGCGGCGCCGGGCAGGCCCTGGCGGTAGAAGGTGTAGACGGCGGCGTAGCGGGTGGGCAGGTGGCCGGGGTGCATGTCCCAGCCCTGGTAGTAGGCGCGGGCCAGGGACCGCCGGACGAGGGCGTGGTGGTGGCGCCATGCCTGGTGCACCTGAGCGGTGTCCCCGGTGGGCAGGAGATTGGTGGAGCCGTCGGACAGGCGCACGCCGGTGCCGGCCGCGGCGGCCTGCATCACGGCCTTGGCGTGGTCGGCGGCGGGGTGGTCCGGGGCCTGGTGGGCGGCGCTGACGGAGCAGGCGGCGCTGTAGTCGAAGGTGCCGTAGTGCAGGGCCGCGACCCGGGTGGGGGCCGCGGCGATCAGCCGGGCGACGGTGGCGCGGCCGTCGGCGCCGAGGATGGCCTGGGTGGTCTCGATCTGGACCTCGAAGGTGAGGCGGTTCGCCGGCAGTCCGGTGGCGGTCTCGAAGGCTTCGCACAGCCGGGCCATGGCGGTGATCTGGTCGGGGTGGGAGACCTTGGGGAGGGTCAGGCGCAGTTCCCCGGGCAGCGGACCGTCCTCCAGCAGGGCGCTGAGGAAGAGGTCGAAGGTGCGGATCGCCCGCTCGCGTACGGGGGCTTCCAGGCTCTTGAAGCGGATGCCGATGCCAGGTGGGGCGAGGCCCCGGCGACGGGCGGTGGCGATGTGGGCGGCGGCACGCAGGACGTCCGCGTCCTCCTCGGCATCGGGTCGGCGGCCGTAGCCGTCCTCGAAGTCGATGCGGAGGTCCTCGACGGGCTCCCTGGTGAGCTTGGCGCGGACCCGGCGGTGGATCTCGCCGGCGAGGTCCTCGGGCAGGCCGAGGACGGCGGCCAGGGCGGCGGGGTCGGGGGCGTGGGTGTCCAGCAGGGCGAGGGCGGCGATGCCCCATTCCCGGGCGGTGTCCGGCGCGAAGCGGTCGGCGGGTACGTAGACGGTGTGCACCGGTTGCCGGGTGGCGGCCTCGCCGGGGTAGTGGCGGGCCAGATGGGCGTCGACGCCGGCGAGGGAGACGTCGATGGCGCGGCGGGTGGCGTCGGGGATGCTGGTACGGGCCTGTCGCTGATCCACCGGCGGCTCCTCGGCCCGTCCGTTCAACAGTTCGTTGAACGAAGCTAACCGGCGCGCGGGGGAAAGACAACGGCGCCCGCCGCACGGCGGGCGCCGTTGTCCTGGACCGGGTGCGTGGCCCCCGGGGGCGGCCGGGTCAGCCCTTGCGGGCCTTGATCTCCTCGGTCAGCTTGGGCAGGACCTCGAAGAGGTCGCCGACCACGCCGTAGTCGACCAGCTCGAAGATCGGGGCCTCGGCGTCCTTGTTGACGGCGACGATCGTCTTGGAGGTCTGCATGCCGGCCCGGTGCTGGATCGCCCCGGAGATGCCCGCCGCGACGTACAGCTGCGGGGACACGCTCTTGCCGGTCTGGCCGACCTGGTGCGAGTGCGGGTACCAGCCGGCGTCGACGGCGGCGCGGGAGGCGCCGACGGCGGCACCGAGGGAGTCGGCGAGGGCCTCGATGACGGCGAAGTTCTCGGCGCCGCCGACGCCGCGTCCGCCGGAGACCACGATGGCCGCCTCGGTCAGCTCGGGCCGGCCGGTGGACTCGCGCGCGGTGCGGGAGGTGACCTTGGTGCCGGTGGCGGCGTCACCGAAGGTGACGGTGAGCGGCTCGGCGGTGCCGGCGGCCGGGGCGGCCTCGGGCGTGGCGGAGTTGGGCTTGACCGTGATGATCGGCGTGCCCTGGGTGACGCGGGAGGTGGTGGTGTAGGCGGCGGCGAAGACCGACTGGGTGGCCACCGGCCCCTGGTCGTCGGTGCTCAGGTCCACGGCGTCGGTGATGATGCCGGAGTCCAGCCGCACCGCGAGCCGGGCGGCGATCTCCTTGCCCTCGGCGGAGGAGGGCAGCAGGACGGCGGCCGGGCGCACCGCGTCGTGGGCGGCCTGGAGGGCGTCCACCTTGGGCACGATCGCGTAGTCGGCGAACTCGGGGGCGTCGGCGGTCAGGATGCGGACGGCGCCGTGCTCGGCGAGGACGCCCGCGGCGGCGTCGGCCCCGGCGCCCAGGAAGACGGCGACCGGGTCACCGAGGCGGCGGGCGAGGGTGAGCAGTTCGAGGGTGGGCTTGCGGACGGCGCCGTCGAGGTGGTCGACATGGACGAGGACTTCAGCCATGGTGATGTCTCCTGCGGAAGGTGCGTGCGGCGGACGAGGGGCGGACGGCGGTCAGATGAACTTCTGGCCGGCGAGGAAGCCCGCCAGCTGCCCGGCGCCCTCGCCCTCGTCGGTGACGATCTCGCCCGCGGTGCGCGCCGGGCGCTCGGTGGCGGAGATGACCTCGGTACGGGATCCGGCCAGGCCCACCCGCTCGGCGTCCAGGTCGAGGTCCTCCAGGTCCAGGGCTTCCACCGGCTTCTTCTTGGCGGCCATGATGCCCTTGAAGGAGGGGTAGCGGGCCTCGCCGGACTGGTCGGTGACGGAGACGACGGCGGGCAGCTGGGCGCTCAGCCGCTCGGTGGCGGCGTCGCCGTCACGGCGCCCGGTGACGGTGCCGCCGGCGACGGTCAGCTCGGACAGCAGCGTCGCCTGGGGGACGGAGAGCCGCTCGGCGAGCATGGCCGGCAGCACACCCATGGCGCCGTCGGTGGAGGCCATGCCGCACACGACGAGGTCGTAGCCGATGTGCTCGATGGCCTTGGCCAGGACGAGGGAGGTGCCCAGCGCGTCGGTGCCGTGCAGGTCGTCGTCCTCGACGTGGACGGCCTTGTCGGCGCCCATGGACAGCGCCTTGCGCAGCGCGTCGGCGGCGTCCTCGGGGCCGACCGTGAGCACGGTGATCTCGGCCTCCTCGCCGGCCTCGCGGGCGCTCTCGGCGATCTGGAGGGCCTGTTCGACGGCGTACTCGTCGAGTTCGGACAGCAGGCCGTCGACGTCGTCGCGGTCCAGTGTCCAGTCCTCGGCGAAGTGCCGGTCACCGGTGGCGTCGGGCACGTACTTCACACAGACAACGATCCTCAGGCTCACGCCGGCTCCTCTGATCACCCGGTTGTTACTGGTCAGTAAACCCAGCCTATATGCCGCCATCAAGCATGCCGCAATGTGACCTGCGCTACGCGTCGGTGGGAGCGTCGGCCGGGTCGCGGACCGCTTCGCCCAGCGCGGCGATGACGTCGGCCTTGCGGGGCATCCCGGCCGCGCGGCGCACGGTGCGCCCGGCTGCATCCAGGACCAGTACGGTGGGGGTGGCGGTGATCCGCAGGGCGCGCACCGTCTCCAGGTGGGCCTCGGCGTCGATCTCCACGTGCCGGACACCGGGGACCATGGCGGCGACCTGCGCGAGAACGCGCCGGGTGGCCGCGCAGGGCCGGCAGAAGGCGCTGGAGAAGTGCACCAGGGTGGCCCGCTCCCCCAGCGGACCCGCGACGCCGAGTACGGCGGGGGTCAGCGGCTGCTCACGGCGCCCGCTCCCGGTCATCGTCACTCTCCGTCCGCCCCGGTCGGTTTCCCGGGCTAGCCAATCACACCGGAATCGGGGCACTATCTGCGGATGCCGGAAGTTACGGCAGCGTAGGTTGTGCGCGGTCACCACGACCGCACGAATGAAGGGTCCCGCATGGCAGAGCTTGTCTATCCGCCGGTCGTCGCCGCCGCCAAGACGCTGTTCAAGGCGCTCGATCTGCGTCTGGACATCGCCGGCAGCGAGCATGTGCCGACGTCCGGTGGTGCCGTGCTGGTCAGTAACCACATCGGGTACCTGGACTTCGTCTTCGCCGGGTTCGCGGCCAGGCCGTCCAAGCGGCTGGTGCGGTTCATGGCGAAGGACTCGGTGTTCAAGCACAAGATCTCCGGACCGCTGATGCGCGGCATGAAGCACATACCGGTGGACCGCAAGCAGGGCGAGCACGCGTTCCAGCACGCGCTGGAGGCGCTGCGCGGCGGGGAGATCGTCGGAGTGTTCCCCGAGGCGACGATCTCGCCCTCGTTCACGCTGAAGAAGTTCAAGTCGGGCGCGGTGCGGATGGCGCAGGAGGCCCAGGTGCCGGTGCTGCCGGTCGCCCTGTGGGGCACCCAGCGGGTGTGGACCAAGGGCCGCAAGCGGGACCTGCGCCGCCGCCACTACCCGATCACCATCCGGATCGGCGAGCCGATGACCGCCGATCCGGCCGAGTCGGCGGTGGCGCTGACCGAGCGGCTGCGCGAGCGGATGCAGGGGCTGCTGGAGGCGGCCCAGGCCGCGTACCCCGAGGGGCCGCGCGGTCCTGAGGACACCTGGTGGCTGCCGGCGCACCTGGGCGGCACGGCACCGGAGCCGCGGCAGGCGTGACACGGCGTCCGCCCGCCCGGACACACGGTCCGGGCGGGCGGTGACGCGCGGGCCGCGGACGCTCAGCGCGCCATTTCCTCGCGCAGGGCCGCCAGGAAGGCGTCGACGTCCTCCCGCGTGGTGTCGAAGGAGCACATCCAGCGCACATCGCCGGCGTTCTCGTCCCAGAAGTAGAACCGGTGGCGTTTGCGCAGCCGCTCGGCGGCCTCCCGGGGCAGCCGGGCGAAGACTGCGTTGGCCTGGACCGGGTGGAGGATCTCCACACCCTCGATGTCCGCCACCCCCGCCGCCAGCCGGGCGGCCATCGCGTTGGCGTGCCCGGCGCTGCGCAGCCACAGGTCACCGGCCAGCAGCGCCTCGAACTGGACGGACACGAACCGCATCTTGGACGCGAGCTGGAGGGACAGCTTGCGCAGGTGCCGCATGGCGCGCACCGAGCCCGGGGAGAGGACGACCACGGCCTCCCCGTACAGCAGGCCGTTCTTGGTGCCGCCGAAGGAGACGACGTCGATCCCGGCGTCGGTGGTGAGGGCGCTCAGCGGCAGGTCCAGGGCGGCTGCGGCGTTGGCGAGCCGGGCCCCGTCCAGGTGGACGGTCATGCCGCGCTCGTGCGCGTGGTCGGCGATGGCCCGCAGCTCGTCGGGGGTGTAGAGGGTGCCCAGTTCGGTGCTCTGGGCGAGCGAGACGACCTGGGGCATCGCCCGGTGCTCGTCGTCCCACCCGTACGCCTCGCGGTCGATCAGGGCGGGGGTGAGCTTGCCGTCCGGGGTGGGCACGGTGAGCAGCTTGATGCCGCCCACCCGCTCGGGGGCGCCGCCCTCGTCCACGTGGATGTGCGCGGTGTCGGCGCTGATGACGGCGCCCCAGCGGTCCGTGAGCGCCTGGAGCGCGACGACGTTGGCGCCGGTGCCGTTGAAGACCGGGAAGGTCTCGGCACGAGCGCCGAAGTGGCGGCACATCACGTCCTGGAGATGGCGGGTGTAGTCGTCGTCGCCGTACGCGCCCTGGTGCCCGCCGTTGGCCAGCGCGAGGGCGGCGAGGATCTCGGGGTGGGTGCCGGCGTAGTTGTCACTGGCGAAGCCGCGCACACTTGGGTCGTGGTGACGGCGGGCGTCGGTGTCGGTCACGGCTGGGGGGTGAGCCACTGGCGGGTTCCGTTCACTTCCTCGGTGGGCCTGCTCCACAGACCGGTGACGGCCTCGGCGAGGTCGGTGACATCGGTGAAGCCGGCGAATTTCGCTCCCGGGCGCTCGGCACGCAGGGCCTCGTGCACCAGGGCCTTGACGATCAGGACGGTGGCGGCGGACGGCGGAGGGCCGCCGGCGTCGGTGCCCGCCTTGCGGAAGCTGTCGGCCAGGGCCATGGTCCATGCCTCCGCGGCGGCCTTGGCGGCGGCGTAGGCGGCGTTGCCCGCGGTGGGGCGGGTGGCGCCGGCGGCGGAGACCAGGACGTAGCGGCCGTTGCCGCTGCGGGCCAGGGGGCCCTCGAAGGCGAGGGAGGTGTGCTGCACGGTGCGGATCAGCAGGTCGTGCAGCACGTCCCAGTCGGCGAGGTCGGTGTCCGCGAAGGAGGCCGAGCCGCGCCAGCCGCCGACGAGGTGGACGAGGCCGTCGATCCGCCCGTACTCCTTCTCGGTCCTGGCGGCCCACTGGCGGGCGGTGTCCAGGTGGAGGAGGTCGACGGTGTCACCGGTGACGGTGGCTCCGCCGTGGGCGAAACGGGCGGCGTCCACGGCGGCGGCCAGGCGTTCGGGGTCGGCGTCGGCGGCCACCACGGTGGCTCCGGCGCGGGCCAGGCTGAGCAGGGTGGCGGCGCCGGCCGGTCCCGCCGCCCCGGCGACGGCGACGACCGCGCCGTCCAGGGGGCCGGTGGTGGGCACTGCGTCGGTGTCGGTCATCGTCCCTCGCTTCCTCGGGGCTCTTCCATCATGGCCCGGCGCCCGGTCAGGCCGCCTGTCGGACGGTGGTGTCCGCCGTGATGCCCCGGGTGGATTCGATCACCTTGCGGAGCTTCTTGGCCAGCGCCTCGTAGAACAGACTGAGCGGGAACTCGTCCGGCAGGACGTCGTCGACGAGCTTGCGCGGGGGCTGGCTGAGGTCCAGGGCCTCGGGACCCTTGGCCCAGGTCGAGCCGGGGTGCGGGGAGAGGTAGGCGCTGACCAACTCGTACGCCTTGAACCAGTGGACGATCTTGGGGCGGTCGATGCCCAGCCGGTACAGGGTCTCGATCTCCTCGCGCAGCCGCACGGTCAGGGCGCGGGCGTGCTCCCAGTCGATGCTGAGCCGGTTGTCCGTCCACTGGAGCGCGCCGTTCTGGTGGAGGTAGGCGAACAGCAGCTGGCCGCCGAGGCCGTCGTAGTTGCGGTTGCGGGCGCCGGTGACGGGGAAGCGGAAGATCCGGTCGAGCAGGATGGCGTACTGGACGTCGCGGGCCTGGGGCAGGCCCTCGCGTTCCAGCCGGACCGCCTCGTGGAAGGCGGTGAGGTCGCAGCGCAGCTCCTCCAGGCCGTACATCCAGAAGGGCTGGCGCTGTTTGATCATGAAGGGGTCGAACGGCAGGTCGCCGTGGCTGTGGGTGCGGTCGTGGATCATGTCCCACAGGACGAAGGTGTGCTGGGTGCGCTCCTGGTCGGTGAGCAGCCCCTGGGCGTCCTCGGGGAGGGCGAGACTGGTGACCTCGCCGGCGGCGGCGACGACCTTGCGGAAGCGGGCGGCCTCGCGGTCGCAGAAGATGCCGCCCCAGCTGAACCGCTCGGGGGCCTCGCGGACCGCGATGGTCTCCGGGAACAGCACGGCGGAGTTGGTGTCGTAGCCGGGGGTGAAGTCCTCGAAGGTGATCCCGAGGAACATCGGGTTGTCGTAGCGGGTGCGCTCCAGTTCGGCGAGCCACTCGGGCCACACGACGCGCACCACGACGGCTTCCAGGTTGCGGTCGGGGTTGCCGTTCTGGGTGTACATGGGGAACAGCACGAGGTGCTGGAGGCCGTCGGCGCGGTGCTCGGCGGGCCGGAAGGCGAGCAGCGAGTCGAGGAAGTCGGGGACCCCGAAGCCCTCGTCCGCCCAGCGGCGCAGGTCGCTCTCCAGGGCCCGGTGATAGGCGGCGTCGTGCGGCAACAGGGGTGAGAGAGTCCGCAGTTCGGTGATGACGCGCTCGATGTCGCGTTCGACGGCGGCGCGGGGCGGGGCTCCCTCGGCGTCGAAGTCGATGGAGCCGTCCGGCGACTGGGCGGGGCGTACGGCTTCGACGGCGTGCTTGAGCCGGGGCCAGGCCGGGTGGTCCACGACGCGGGCCGCCGGGGTCGGCGGATACTCCTCGGCGGTGGTGGGGGCCAGGGTTTCCGGCATGATCACTCCTCCACAAAAGATCCTCGCGTACTTGCACGGTATCCGGGGAAGGTCTGTCGATCAAGCCGAGATCCGGGAAATTATGCGGTGGCAGCATGTTTAGACAGAAACTTTTCCTGCCCTGGAGGGTGTTGCGGGAGCCACGCGCGGTGTTCAGCGGGGCGTCACCGGGCGCCGCTACGGTGGCCCCATGTCACTCATGATCGTCGGGCACCGCGGGCTGATGGGCGTGGAGCCGGAGAACACCCTGCGGTCCTTCGTCCGTGCCGAGCGGGAGGGCGTGGACGTCATCGAACTGGATCTGCATCTGAGCAAGGACGGCGCGCTGGTGGTGATGCACGACGCCGACGTGGACCGCACCACCGACGGCGCCGGGCCGGTCGCCGACCACACCGCCGACGCGCTGCGCGAACTGGACGCCGGGCTCGGGGAGCGGGTGCCCCTGTTCGAGGAGGTGACCGAGGCGGTCGCCCTGCCCCTGCAGGCCGAGATCAAGGACCCGGCCGCGGCGAGGACACTGGCGGCCGTCATCACCGCCCGCGGGCTGGCCGGGCGGGTGCGGGTGATCTCCTTCCACGACGAGGCGCTGCGCACCGTCCGCGGCCTGCTGCCCGAGCAGTCCATCGGCCTGGTCACCGGGCGCTCCACGGACACCGCCGCGGAACGGGCCCGGGAGCTGGGCGCGGACCTGGTCTCGGCGGAGCTGCCGCATCTGACGCGGGAGGCGGTGGACCGGTGCCGGGCGCTGGGCCTGGAGGTGATCAGCTGGACGGTCAACACCGGCGATGACCTGGCGCGGGTGCGCGAACTGGGCCTGGACGGGGTGGTGACCGACCGGCCGGAGATCGTGGCGGAACTCAGCCGCCCAGCGGCTTGACCAGCCGTTCGAATTCGAGGTCGGGGCGGCGCGGGAGGCCGAAGCGCTCGTCACCGTACGGGAACGGGGTGCGCTCCCCCGTCCTGGTGTAGCCGCGGCGCTCGTACCAGGCGATGAGGTCGGTGCGGGCGGTGATCACCTGCATCTCCATCCGCTCCACCTGCCACACGGTACGGGCCGTCCGCTCGGCGTGGGCCAGCACGGCCGCGCCGATGCCGGCGCCCTGGGCCGTGGGGCTGACCGCGAACATCCCGAAGTAGGCGACGCCCGGGCCCCGCGGGTCCGGGCGGTGCTGCAGCTGACAGCAGGCCAGCAGCGGGGCGGGCGCGGCGCCGGTGTCCTTCGGCAGGGCGACCGTCACCACCAGGCCGTCCGGGTCGCCGATGGCGTCCCGGACGCCCTCGGGGTCGGTGCGCTGTCCGTCCAGCAGGTCCGCCTCGGTGGTCCAGCCCGCGCGGCTGGACTCGCCCCGGTAGGCGGATTCCACCAGGGCGACGAGCGCGGGCACATCGGCCTCGGTCGCCGTCGCGAAGACCAGTTCTGCTGCTGCTGTCACAGCGGTCCATCGTACGCGCGTGCCCACCGCCCACTCCCCCGCGCTCCCCGCGCTTCCGTGCGCCCTCGTAGCCCGGCGGCGGCGCGGGCAGGGAACGGGGGGCGGACATCGGGAGGGGTGCGATGCACGAGGGACCGGTGGTGGTGGGGTGGCTGTTGGTGGCCCTGTGCGGGAGCACCGGACTGTACTGCCTGTACCGGGCGGCGGCGGGTCCTGGGCGGGGAGCGCGGCGGCCGGCGGGCGTCGAGGGGGCCATGGGCCTCGGCATGGCGGTCATGGCGGTGCCGGGGGCCGGAGCGGCGGCGCCGGGGCAGGCGTACGTGGTGTTCTTCGGCGTGCTGGCGGGCTGCTCCGCCCTGCTGCGGGCGCGGCCCGCGCACCGGGCCCACCACGTCGTGGAGGCGCTGGCCATGGTGTACATGGGGCTGGCGATGCTCGGCCCGGCGGGACACGGTGCGGGCGGCGTGCCGGTGCTCACCGGGGTGCTGCTGGCGTACTTCGCGCTGTACGCGCTGCGGACGGGTGCGCTGGTGGTGCCGGTGCTGCCCGCGCCGGTGGCTGCCGGCGCCGGACCGGTGGCCGGCGGCGGGGCGGAGCCGGCGGAACGGTCGCCGGAGGTGGCGGCGGGCTGCCGGCTGGCGTTGTCGCTGGGGATGCTGGTGATGCTGGTGTCCATGTGAGGACGGTGTGGGACGGATCACCCCGGCGCCGGGCGGGAGCGGGGCGGCCTCTAGGCTGACGGGCATGGTGATCGCGCTCGCGTTGCTGGTGCTGGGTGGGCTCGCCGCGGCGACGGCGCCGCGCGTGCTGGCCAGGGTTTCCTGGCCGGACCGCGAACCGGTGCTCGCGCTGTGGGTGTGGCAGTGCGTGGTGGCGGCCGTACTGCTGTGCTGTGTGCTGGCGATGGCTCTCAGCGGGGCGGCGGCCTGGCACGGGGTGCGCGGCCATGTCTTCGCGCCGGCCCCGGCGCCGGTGATCGAGGCGTACGCGCTGCAGCCGGACGGTCAGCTGTGGGCGGCGGTGCTGGCCGTCCTGCTGGCGGCGGGCGGGATCTGGACGGCGGTGATGCTCACCCTCCAGGTACGGCAGGCGCGCGCGGCGCGCCGGGCCCGACGGGCGCGGCTGCGGGAGCGGGCGCCGCTGCTGCCGGGTGAGAGCGGCACGGGGAACGATGCCGGGGAACGGCTGATCGTGCTGGAGAGCGAGCGGCCCGACGCCTGGCTGCTGACGGACGGCGCGGAGCGGCGGCTGGTGATCACCACGGCGGCGCTGCGGCGGCTGACCGGGCGGCAGCTGGACGCGGTCCAGGCGCACGAGGACGGGCACGCGCGGGCGCGCCATCACTGGCTGGTGCACTGCGCGGACGCGCTGGCCGAGGGTTTTCCGCGGGTGCCGGTGTTCGCGGGGTTCCGGGACCAGGTGCACCGGCTGGTGGAGCTGGCGGCCGACGACGCCGCGTCGCGGCGGTTCGGGAGGCTGACGACCGCGCTGGCGCTGGTCGGCCTGAACGAGGACCGCGGGGTCTTCGCCTCCCCCGCCCACCGCGCGCAGCTTCCGCACCGCGTCCACCGCCTGCTGACGCCGTCCCGGCGGCTGACTCCGGCCCGGCGCCTGCGGCTGACGGCGATCGCCGCCCTGGTTCCGGCCGTGCCGCTGCTGCTGGCCTTCGCCCCCGGCCTGAGCGCGCTGGGCGGCTGAGCCCCGGGGCCGAACACACCGCACGACTCGCTGGAACGTCCCGGCCGGACGCTTCGCCGGCGCGACGGAGCCGGCCCGTCGTGGCACATCGCGGCCTGAGCGGCCGCCACGCCCGAGCCGACGGCGCGCGCCCGGTAACCCGGGCCGGTGACGCGACCGCACCTCACCACCGCCTCCCCGTACGGGATCGTCCCGGGCGATCCGCTGCCGGGTGCGCGCTCAGCGGTCCGCACCCGTGCGGCGCGGAGGAAGGGCGCGGCGGGTGGGGGAGGATCGGGGGATGGCGATCAAGGGTGTGCTTTTCGATTTTTCCGGGACCCTCATGCGCATCGAACCGGCGGAGCGCTGGCTGAGCACCGTCCTGGCGCGGACCGGGGTGGACATGCCGGACGGCGAGACGCGGCGGCTCGCCCAGGAGTTGGAGGAGGCGGGGGCGCTGCCCGGCGGCGGCGCACCGCGTGAGGTGCCCGAGGAGCTGGCGGAGCTGTGGCGCGAGCGGGACCGCGATCCCGCCGGGCACCGGGCGCTGTACACGGGGCTGGCCCGGCGCGTACCGCTGCCGCGCCCCGGGCTGTACGACGCGCTGTACGAGCGGCACATGGAGCCGGACGCCTGGCGCCCCTACCCCGACACGGAACCGGTGCTGGCCGGGCTGCGGGAGCGCGGGGTGCGGGTGGCGGTGGTGAGCAACATCGGCTGGGATCTGCGTCCGGTCCTGGGTGAGCACGGTCTGGACCGGTACGTGGACGCCTGGGTGCTGTCCTACGAGCACCGGCTGGTGAAGCCGGATCCCCGGCTGTTCGAGGTCGCCTGTGCGGAGTTGGGGCTGTTGCCGCGGAACACGCTGATGGTGGGCGACAACCAGCGGGCGGACGGGGGCGCGACGGCGATCGGATGTGCCCTGCACCTGGTGGAGCACCTGCCGGTGACCGAGCGCCCCGACGGTCTGCTGCCGGTGCTGGAGCTGGTGGGCTGACGCTGTGGTGGCGGTATCGGGCGGTCCCCCGCGCCGCCCGATACCACCGGTCCTTGCCGGACAGGGCTCCGCCCCCGGGGCGGATGTCCGGCGTCCTCGCTGAGTATATTGGCTGTTAGCCAGTCAACGGGAGTCCAGCATGTCCCCTCGCCGCGCATCGGTCAATGAAGAATTGCGGCGGCGCTCGCGCGAGCGGCTGCTCGAAGCGGCCGCCGAGCTGTTCGGGGAGCGGGGTTACGAGGCCACGACCTTGGGCGACATCGCCGAACGGGCCGGTGCGGCCCGGGGTCTGGTGTCGTACTACTTTCCGGGAAAACGGCAGCTGTTGCAGAGCGCCGTGCACCGGCGGATGCATCTGACACTCGCCGCCGCGCTGGAGCGTGAGCCGGCGCCGTGCGCGGACGCGGCGGGCGGCCGGGAACTGCTGGCGCGGGCGATCGACGCGATCCTGGGCCTCGCGGCGCGGCGGCCGGTGCTGATGCGGGCGCACATGGCGCATCTCTTGCAGCAGGAGGGGTTCGTCCAGTGCGCCGAGCAGCAGCGGCTGGCGGCGCTGCTGCGGGAGACGATGGTGCGTTACGGGGCCGCCGATCCGGACACGGACTACCGGATGCTGCGCGCGCTGCTGATGGGCGCGGTGGTGGCGGTGCTGCTGCCGGGGGCGCCGATGCCGGGGCACCGGCTGCGCGCGGAGCTGTTCGCCCGGTACGGGCTGGAGTGGGAGCTGGGATGCCCGCCGGGCGGTGAACCGCCCGGCGGGGTGCTCATGTCATCGGGTGAGGGTGCTCACCCGTAGCGGTGCTCACCAGTAGCTGGGCTGGGTCTGGGCGTTGAGCTCGGTGAGCTTGACGCCGCGCGCGCCGTTGGTGCGCGGGTCGTCGATGCGCAGAACGTCCAGGCCCATCTGATCGTTGGAGTAGATGTAGCCGTTGTAGTAGTAGGCGGACCAGGAACCGCCGAAGGTCAGGGTGTCGTTGCTCTGCGGCCCGCGGTCGAAGTAGCCGATCTCGTGCGGGTTGCCGGAGTCGGTGAACTCCCAGATGGACACGCCGCCCTGGTACCAGGACTGCACCATGATGTCGCGGCCCCGGACCGGGATGAGCGAGCCGTTGTGGGCGACGCAGTTCTCGGTGTCGGACTGGTAGCGCGGGATCTTGAAGTAGCTCTGGAACTCCAGGCGCCGCCGGTCGCCCTTGCCGGTGATGTGGTAGATGCCGTTGGCGCCGTACTCGTCGCCGATGCGGGCGTTGCAGGTGGCCGCGCCGCCGCCGCCCAGTTCGTCGGTGAAGACGACCTTCTTGCCGTCCTGGCTGAAGGTGGCGGAGTGCCAGAAGGCGAAGCGCTCGGCGTCCTGGACCCGGTCGATGACGCGCGGCTTGGCGGGCTTGGAGATGTCCATGAGGATGCCGTCACCCATGCAGGCGCCGGCGGCGATCTTCAGCCGCGGGTAGACGGTGATGTCGTGGCAGCCCGTGGTGGCCGAGCCGCGGTCGCTGCCGGGGAAGCCGCCGTCGGGGAAGAGCACTTCGAAGCTGGAGACCTCGGCGCGCTCGGGGGCGTTGCGGGGCACCTTCACGATGGAGATGCCGTCGTGCGGCGGCTGGCAGTCGGGGAAGGAGGCGTCGGGGTAGTAGGAGGAGATGTAGAGGTAGACGTTCTTGCCGTCCGGCACCAGCGTGTTGGTGTGCGAACCGCAGTACGTCTCCACGGCGGAGACGTACTTGGGGTTGCGCTTGTCGCTGATGTCGAAGATCCGGATGCCTTCCCAGGAATCCTTGATGGTCGCCGACTGGGAGACGCTGTTGCAGGAGTCGTCGCTGCGCGAGGAGTCGACGGACAGGAAGAGCAGGTCGCCGCTGACGGAGATGTCGCCCTGGCCGCCGGGACACAGCACTTCGGCGACGATCTTCGGCTTGCTGGGGCGGGAGATGTCGTGGATGACGAAGCCGTTGTAGTTGCCGGCGTAGGCGTAGTTGCCCTGGAACGAGATGTCCGAGTTGGTGGACTGCAGGGCGTTCTTGGGGACGTTGGCCACGTGGGTGACGTTGGGGGTGTGGACGATCTCGCCCAGGCCGGGTATCTCGCCGGTGCTGCCCGCCGATTCCAGGCGCGGGGACTGGTCGGCGGTGATCTCCTGCGACGTCTCGGGGGCGTCGTCGCCCGCGTCGGGGGTGGCGAGGGCTGTTCCGCTGAGGGCATAGGTGGCCAGCAGGCCCGCGAGGGCCGCCATGGTCACTCCGAGCCGCCTGCGTCGCACGCGGGGTCTGTGCAACGATGTCACTGGAATCCTCCCGGGATCCGTTCCGGTGTTACGTGGGGTTGACCGGTTCACGGATGTCATCAGTATCCCGACGTGCATGTACAGATCAATATGGGAAACAGATCATTCATCTTTCCGTATTGGCTGATGATGCACTCGCGCATCAGGAGGACTCTGTGTCAACTCTTCGCTCCCGCCGCTCTGTCACGGGTGCCGCGACGGCCGTATCCCTGATCGCCGCGCTCGCCGCGGCGGCGCTCACCGGCTGCACCGGCGGCGAGGCGGCCGCCGGGGACACCGGGCGCGCCGACGAGGCGTCGGTGATCGCGCCGGGCCGGCCGGGCGAGGAGGCGCGGACCATCTCCCCGCAGGAGGCCCGCGAGGCGGCCGAGGAGGGCACGGCCCCGAACGCCGCCGATCACGCCTTCATGACCATGATGATCGACCATCACGAACAGGCCATCGAGATGACCGATCTGGCCGAGGAGTTCGCCGACCATGCCTCGGTACGCGGGATCGCCGGCCGGATCGCGGCGACCCAGGGCCCGGAGATCGAGATCATGCGCGCCTGGCTGCTGCGCAACGCCGCCGGCGAGGGGGCCGGGGACGAGGCCCGGCACGGGCACGGGGAACACGGCGCGGACATGCCGGGGATGGCGAGCGAGGCGGACATGGAGCGGCTGCGCGCCGCGCGCGGCGCGGAGTTCGACGCGCTGTTCCTGGAGCTGATGATCACTCACCACGAGGGTGCGGTGACCATGGCGGCGGACGTCTCCGCGCAGGGCAACGACGGGGCGGCACTGGAGCTGGCCGCCGAGATCGGCGCATCGCAGCGGGTGGAGATCGCCCGGATGGAGGCGCTGCGCTAACGGGCGCGTTCGCGCGCCGCCGCGGCCAGGACGGCGTCCAGCAGGCCGGGGAACAGCTGCTCCAGGTCGGCGCCGCGCAAGGCGTTCATCTTCGCGGTGCCCCGGTACGTCTGCGCGATCAGCCCCGCCTCACGCAGCACCCGGAAGTGATGGGTGCTGGTCGACTTGCTCACCGGCAGGTCGAAGTCCGAGCAGGACAGCTCCGCGCCGGGACCGGCGGCGGCGAGCCGGCGCAGCACGGACAGCCGCAGCGGGTCGGCCAGCGCCTGGAGCACCTGATCGAGGCGGATCCGTTCGCGGTCCGGGTGGTCCAGGGTGCGGCCGGCGACGGTGACGGGCGCGGGGGAGGAGGGGTTCATGCGTCCATCATACGAGGGACGTCGTACTTTGATGAGCGTCGTACTACGATGGCTGCCGTACCACCGTTTCCCCCTGCCCGAGCCCCCGCGAGGAGCCTGCCGTGAGTCCCCTGTTCGAGCCCTTCACCCTGCGGTCGCTGACCCTGCCCAACCGGGTCTGGATGGCCCCGATGTGCCAGTACTCCGCCCCGGACTCCGGACCCGACACCGGAGCCGTGCGCGACTGGCACCTGGTGCACTACGGCGCCCGGGCGGCCGGCGGCGCCGGGCTCGTCCTGCTGGAGGCCACCGGGGTCAGCCCGCAGGGCCGCATCAGCCCGGCCGACCTGGGGCTGTGGAACGACCGGCAGGAGGCGGCGCTGCGCCCGCTGACCGCGTTCATCAAGGAGCGGGGATCCGTCCCCGGGATCCAGATCGCCCACGCCGGGCGGAAAGCCGGCACCGACCGGCCCTGGCTCGGCGGCCGGCCGCTGAGCCCGGAGCGGGGCGGCTGGCAGCCGGTCGGCCCGTCCCCGCTCGCCTTCGACGAGCACCACCCGGTGCCCACCGAGCTGAGCACCGCGCGGATCCACGAGATCACGGGCCAGTTCGCCGACACGGCCCGGCGCGCGCTGAGGGCCGGCTTCGAGGTCGTGGAGGTGCACGGCGCGCACGGCTATCTGCTCGGCGAGTTCCTGTCCCCGTTCAGCAACCACCGCACCGACGCGTACGGCGGCGACTTCGCCGGGCGCACCCGGTTCGCCCTGGAGGTGGTGGACGCGGTGCGCGCGGTGTGGCCCCAGGACCTGCCGGTGTTCTTCCGGATCTCGGCCACCGACTGGCTCCCCGAGGGCGGCTGGGAGGCGGAGGACACGGTGCGTTTCGCCACGCTGCTGCGCGAGCACGGGGTGGATCTGCTGGACGTCTCCAGCGGCGGCAACGCCCCCGGGGTACGGATCCCCACCGGACCCGGCTACCAGGTGCCGTTCGCGGCCCGGGTCAAGGCCGAAACGGACCTGCCGGTGGCGGCGGTGGGCCTGATCACCGAACCGGAGCAGGCCGAGAAGATCCTGCGCAACGGCGAGGCCGACGCCGTCCTGCTGGGCCGCGAGCTGCTGCGCGACCCGTACTGGCCGCACCGCGCCGCCCGTGACCTGGGCGTGAGCCACCACGGGGTGCCGCCGCAGTACCAGCGGGCGGTGTGAGCGCCGCCCGTACGGACGTACGGGACGCTTCGGGCATGGCGCGCGGTGTCGGTCCCGGACAGTAGGGTAACGGACCGTGGCAGCACGACCGTTGAATGAGATTGTGGAAGCGGGCTGGGCCAAGGCCCTGGACCCGGTGGCGGACCGGATCGCCGCGATGGGCGATTTCCTGCGCGCGGAGATCGCCCAGGGGCGGACGTACCTGCCCGCCGGGCAGCACGTCCTGCGGGCCTTCACCCAGCCCTTCGACGAGGTGCGGGTGCTGATCATGGGGCAAGACCCGTACCCCACCCCGGGGCACGCCGTGGGGCACAGCTTCTCGGTGGCGCCCGAGGTGCGGCCGCTGCCCGGCAGCCTGGAGAACATCTTCCGGGAACTGCACACCGACCTGGGGCTGCCCCGCCCCTCCAACGGTGATCTCACCCCCTGGACCCGGCAGGGGGTGCTGCTGCTCAACCGGTCGCTGACCGTGGCGCCGCGCACCCCCGCCTCCCACCGCGGCAAGGGCTGGGAGGAGGTCACCGAACAGGCCATCCGGGCGCTGGTGGCGCGCGGCACGCCGCTGGTGGCGATCCTGTGGGGCCGCGACGCCCGCAATCTGCGCCCGCTGCTGGGCCAGGTGCCCAGCGTGGAATCGGCGCACCCCTCCCCCATGTCGGCGGACCGCGGCTTCTTCAACTCCCGGCCGTTCAGCCGGGCCAACGCGCTGCTGGCCGAGCAGGGCGCCGCGCCGGTGGACTGGACGCTGCCGTGAGCGGCCCCGCCGGGGGCTGGGTGCTGGGGGTGGATTCGGGCGGTTCCGGGCTGCGGATCGCGCTGGCCGGGGTGACCGGCTCCGGCGCGGTGGAGCCGGGATGGGAGACGGTCACCGACGGGCCGGTGCGGACCGGCGGCGCGGGGATCGACGCGGAGCAGTTGCTGGAACGGGTGCTGCCGGCCGCCGGGAGCCTGCTGGCGCGGGCGGGGGCGGCGGCGCGGGTCACGGCCGTGTGCGTGGGCGCGGCCGGGATGGCCACCCTCGGCGCGCAGCTGCGGGAACGGCTGCCGGCGGCCCTGGGGCGGGAGTTCGGGGTGCGGCGCTGGGCGCTGGCGGCGGACGCGGTCACCGGTTACGCGGGGGCGCTGGGCGAACGGCCGGGCGCGGTGGTGGCGGCCGGCACCGGGATGATCGCGCTGGGCATGGACGGCGGGCGCTGGCGGCGGGCGGACGGCTGGGGCCATCTGCTGGGCGACAGCGGCAGCGGGGCGTGGATCGGGCAGCGCGGGCTGGCGGCGGCGCTGCGGGCGTACGACGGACGGACCGGCGGTTCGTCCGCGCTGCTGGAGCGCGCGGAGCTGATGTTCGGGCCGGCCGGCGGGCTGCCGGGGGTGGTGTATCCGCGCAGTGACCGGGCGGCCGTGCTGGCGTCCTTCGCTCCCGAGGTGGCCGCCTGTGCCGGTAACGACGAGGTGGCGGCGGGGATCCTGACGGCGGCGGCCCTGGAGATCGCGCGATCGGCGGCGGCGGTCGCGCCCGCAGGCGGCGAGGTGGCACTGACCGGCGGGCTGTTCCGGATGGGCGATCCGCTGCTGGGGCCGGTGCGCGCCGAGCTCGGGCGGCTGCTCCCGGGTGCCGCGGTGACCCGCTCCACGGGTGATCCGCTGGCCGGGGCACTGCTGATCGCGGGCCGGATCGCGGCCGGCGGGCTGCGGCTGCCGCCCGATCGGGGGCTGTTGGAGCTGGGTTGACCGGGTCACACGCAGGCGCGGGATTTTTCCGGACAAACCCCGAGGGGGAGGCCCCGGCCGAACAGCCAACCACATCAAGGCATTAACATGCGGCGACATGAGCTCCCCCACTGGGCACGGGACCGGCCTGCCCGTACGAATGCCGAGACCACGCCAGCCCGGACGCCACCGCCGTCCGGAGCCCGTCAGCGCGCCCGAGGGCGCGCCGGTGCTGGTGCTTGCCGTTCCCGGTACCCCGTCGGCGGTCAGCCGTGGCATCGCCGAGGAAGTGACCAGCATCGCCCGCTCCGAGCTGCCCGGGCTCGACGCCCGGGTGGGTTTCGCCGAGAGCCACGACGGTGACGAGGAGTTCCCGTCGCTGCGCCAGGTGCTCGCGGGGGTGGCGGCCGAGCGCGACGACGCCGATCAGCAGCCCGCGGCCGTGGTCGTCCCGCTGCTGGCAGGCCCCGACAGTGCCCAGCTGCGCGGGATCCGGCAGGCGGTGCTCAGCAGCGGTTCGGGCGCGGAGCTGACGGACGTCCTGGGGCCGCACCCGCTGCTGGCCGAGGGGGTGCACGTACGGCTGTCCGAGGCCGATCTGGCGCGCGCGGACCGGGCCCGGCTGTTCACCGTGGCGACCGCGGCGGACGGGATCATCCTGGCCACCGTGGGCGGCGAGGAGGCCGTGCAGGCGGCCGGGATCACCGGGATGCTGTTGTCGGCGCGGCTGGCGGTGCCGGTCCTGGCGGCGGCGCTGGACGAGGCGGGTTCGGTCGCGGACGTGGCGGCCCAGCTGATCGAGGCGGGTTCGCAGCAACTGGCGCTGGCCCCGTGCCTGATCGGGCCCGAGGTGCCGGACGGCCTGCTGGCCGCGGCGGCCGACGAGGCGGGCTGTGCGATGGCCGAACCGCTGGGCTCCTACCCGGCGATCGGCAGGCTGGTGCTGTCGGCGTACACCACCAAGCTGGGCATTCCGCTGCGCGACGCGCAGGGGGCCTCGGCGCTGTGACCCCGGCCCGCCCGGCGGCGTCGTTCCCGAGCGGGGGCGCGGCTGTCACACTGGCCGCATGACGACCGTGCTGCCGGCCGCTGCCCTGGTGTTCGACCTCGACGGCACACTGGTGAACAGTGAGCCGCACTACTACGAGGCGAACCGCCGCGTACTGGCCGGGCACGGCGTGTGTGATTTCAGCTGGGAACGGTACACAAGCTACATCGGCGTCGGCGCGCTGGACGCGCTGATCGCCCAGCGGGCGGAGTACGGCATCGCCGCGCCCGCCCAGGAGTTGCTGGCGGAGCAGGACCGCTGCTACCTGGAGCTGATCCGGGGCCGTATCGAGGTCTTCCCGGGGATGGCGCGGCTGGTGGAGCTGGCGCACACGGCGGGGCTGCCCATGGCGGTGGCCTCCGGATCGACCCGTGAGGCGATCGACGCGGCGCTGACGGGCAGTGCGGTGGGTGCACTGCTGCCGGTACGGGTCTCTGCCGAGGAAGTGCCGCGCGGCAAACCGGAACCGGATGTGTTCGAGGCGGCGGCGCGGCGGCTGGGGGTACCGCCCGAGCGGTGCGTGGTGGTGGAGGACGCGGCCCCCGGGGTGACCGCGGCGCTGCGCGCCGGGATGCGGTGCGTCGCGGTGCCCTCGGTGCTGCGGGCGGCGGACGAGGCGGTGTTCGCGGGCGCCGGATTGTGCTTCCCGGGCGGGCAGGACACCTTCGACGCCGACGCCGTGCTGGCCTGGATCGGGTGCGCGGCGGGCGGAGAGCCGGCGGCCGGGCGCGCCGGTTCGTGACCGGCGGGTGGCGCGGCACCCGATGTGCGGATGTCGTGCGGAGCTCATGGATTGCGTTTCGATAACCCAGGAATAGCCGTATGTGGTGGCATTCATCCCCAGCAGATACCGGCGAGCACCGGGCATCGCCCGGCTGGAGGAGACGTGACCCAGTTCGGCTCGCCCGGAGACACCACGGAACGCGACCCCTCCCCCGCCGGCCCGCCCGCGCCGCGCGTGGACGGCGTCCGGCTCCTCCAGATCCTCGACCGGCTGGGTGAGATCGGCGCGGACCCCGGCGGCGGCGTGACCCGGCTCGGCCTGGGGCCCCTGGAGCAGCAGGCGCGGAACTGGCTGGCCGGGGTGGGCCACGCGGCCGGTCTGGTGCCGAGCACCGACCCGGCGGGCAATCTGTTCCTGCGGCTGCCCCGGCCCGCGAGGGGCCCCGTCCTGCTCATCGGCTCGCACGCGGACACGGTGGTGCAGGGCGGCCGGCTGGACGGCGCCTACGGGGTGGTGGCGGCGATCGAGGTGCTGCGGGTCCTGCACGCCACCGGCACCCGGCTGCCTTTCGATCCGGTCGCCGTGGCCTTCTCCAACGAGGAGGGCGCGCTCGTGCAGTTGCCGTTCTTCGGCTCGCGGGCGGTGTGCGGACAACTGGCCGACGGGCTGTCCGCCACGGACCGTTCGGGGCGCGGCGCGCGCGAGTACCTGGCCGAGTACGGCGGGGATCCCGACCGCCTCGCCGAGGCGGCGTGGCCCGCCGGCAGCATCGCCGCGTACCTGGAACTCCACATCGAACAGGGTCCGGTGCTGGAACGGGCCGGGATCCCCATCGGAGTGGTGGAGGGCATCGTGGGCCGCGTCATCGTGGACATCGAGGTCACGGGGCAGGCCCAGCACGCGGGCACCACCCCCATGGACGCGCGCCGCGACGCACTGGTGGCCGCCGCCGAACTGGTGCTGGGCGTGCGGCGGATCGCCGCGGACAAGATCTGTACGACGGCCACGGTCGGCTTCCTGCGGACCGGGCCCAATGTGACGAACACCGTGCCCGGCACGGCACGGCTGACGGCCGAGGTGCGGGACATCGACCCGGCGCGGCTGGCCGCCGGGGAGGCGGCGGTGCGGGAGGTGTGCGCGGAGGTGGAGCGGCGTACCGGCTGCTCCGTGCGCTGTGTCCGCTCCAGCGGTTCGGCTCCGGTGGCCACGGATCCGGTGCTGCGCAGGGCGATCGCGGAGGCCGCCGACGCGCTGGGGCTCGCCCAGCTGTCGCTGCCCAGCGGGGCCGGCCACGACGCGCAGATCGTGGCGTCCCTCGCCCCCATCGGCATGATCTTCGTACCGAGCAGCGACGGCATCTCGCACGCCCCGGCCGAGGACACCCCGCCCGAGGCGCTGGTGCGCGGGGCCGATGTGCTGCTGCGCACCGTGCTGCGGCTGGGCGCCGCCGCCGGCGGGGACACCGGCCGGGGGAAACAGCCCGCGTCGTGAGGTATGCCTCCGGAGCCTGGCGGGAAGTAGACATTCTTGTTCGTTGACTGTGCCGCGACCGCTGTGCCATCGTCTCCGAAAGGAGTTGCCCCGCTACCCCGCGTGGTGACTCCGGTCGGGTACCGCCCGCGGCCGGCTCTCCGGCCGTGGCCCGGTGGGCCCACGCACCACGTGTCACCGCAGGCCGGAAGGCCACTCACCCTGTATTCCGGCTGCTCGACGGCACGTTCTACGCGTGTGGCCCCGATCGGGAGCACGCTTCCTCGCTCCGCCGCGCGGTCTTTCGGAAGACGGATCGAGCAGTGAGGGAGAAACACAGCGCATGGAGTTCCGGATACTCGGCCCGCTGGAAGTGGCCCACGAGGACGTCCCGCTCCAGGTCAGGGGCTCACGGCAGCGCACCGTTCTGGCGTTGCTGCTCCTGGAGGCCGAACGGATCGTGCCGGTCGACCGGTTGATCGACGGGGTGTGGGGCAAGGAACCGCCCGCCACCAGCCGCAGCCAGATCCAGATCTGCATCTCCTCACTGCGTCACCAGCTGTCGGCCGCCGGGCTCATCACCACGCGGCCGCCCGGCTACCGGCTGCGGACCGGCGAACACGCGCTGGATCTGGCAGACTTCGAGACCCGGGTCGCGGACGGCCGCAGATCCGCCGCCGAGGGGCGGTTACGGCAGGCCGCCGGGGCGTTCCGTACGGCCCTGGCGCTGTGGCGCGGGCCCGCCCTGCACGGGATCGGCAGCCGCCTGGTGCGCGGTGGGGTCGCCCAACTGGACGAGCAGCGGCTGGCGTTGCACGAGGAGTGCCTGGAACTGGAGCTGGCCGCGGGGGAGCATCAGCGTCTGGTGGGTGAACTGGCGGCGCTGGCCGCCGCGCACCCCCTGCGGGAGAGACCCAGGGCGCTGCTGATGACGGCGCTGTACCGCTCGGGCCGGCAGGCCGAGGCACTCACCGAATACCGCAGGACGCGGGAGACGTTCATCGAGGAGCTGGGCATCGAGCCCGGTGAAGGGCTGCGCCGGCTGCACCACGCCATCCTCACCGGCGACCCTCGGCTGATCCAGGGTCCCGACGGCGGGCCGGCGGAGCGGGCGACGGTGGCCCAGCGGCACGCGCCGACCCGGGTGCCACGGCTGCTGCCCGCCGATGTCGCCGACTTCACCGGGCGGCGCGCGACCGTCGCCGCCCTGCTGGAGCGCCCGGCCGGAGGGTCCGGGGAGCAGGGGGCGGGTGAACCGGGCCCTGAGCGGGGCACGGAGCCGCCCACCGGGCCCACCGCCGTACCGGTCACCGTGGTCACGGGGCGTGCGGGGGTCGGCAAAAGCACCCTGGCCGTCCACGTGGCGCACCGGCTCGCCGCCCGCTATCCGGACGGGCAGTTGTTCGCCTCGCTGTCGGGTACGGGGGGGCCGGTGGGGCCCGGCGATGTGCTCGGGCGGTTCCTGCGGGCGCTGGGCGTCGCCGAGGCCGAGATCCCGGCCGGCACGGAGGAACGCGCGGAGATGTACCGGGACCGGCTGGCCGGGCGGCGGGTCCTGGTGGTGCTGGACGGCGCGGGCACGCAGCAGCAGGTGGCAGCGCTGCTGCCGGGTACCGCCGCGTGCCGGGTGCTGATCACCTCGCGGCACCGCCTGACGGGGCTGCCGGCCGCGCGGCGGGTGGAACTCGGCCCGTTCGACCGGGCCGACGCCCTGGAGTTCCTGGCCAGGATCGCCGGCCGCAGGCGCGTCGAGGGCCAGCAGGCGCAGGCCGCTCAGCTGTGCGCCGCCTGCGACGACCTGCCGCTGGCGCTGCGCGGTGCCGCCGCGCGGCTGGTGGCCCGGCCGCACTGGACGGTCGCCGACCTGAACCGCCGGCTGCTGGAGTGCGCCCGGCCGCTGGACGAACTCAGCCGCTCGGGCACCGACGTACGGGCCGCCGTGGCAACCGCCTACGACAGCCGTACCCCGGGTGCGCGCCGGCTGCTGCGGCTGCTGGCGGTGCCCCAGGCCGCGTCCTTCGCCTCGTGGGCCGGGGGCCCGCTGCTGCGCACCGATCCGCTCACCTCGCAGGATCTGCTGGAGGAGCTGGCCGAGTCGTATCTGCTGGAGGTCGACATCGATCCGGTGAGCGGCGCGGCCCGCTACCGGCTGCCGGGGCTGGTGCGGGCCTTCGCGCGGGAGCGGCTGGCTGTCGAGGAGACGGCCGGTGCACACCGCGCCGCGCTCGAACGCTACCTGGGGGCGCTGCTGTTCCTGCTCGACGAGGCGTACCGCAGGGGCGGCCACGACCGGGCGCCGGAGAGCGGATCCGGCGGTGCCGGTGTGACCCGCTGGGCGCTGCCCGCGCGCTGGGTGGGCCAGATCCTGGCCGATCCCGGGGACTGGTACGGGCGGGAACGTCCCTGGCTGCTGCTGGCCGTCCGGCAGGCGGCCGACGCGGGGCTGCTGCCGCACGCCCGGGCCCTGGCGGACGCGGTGGTGGCGGTGTGGGGGCAGTGGCGCGCGGCGCCCGGCTGGGGCGGGGCGGACGGCACGGGTGACGGCGGGGCGCCGCGGACCTCGCGTGCGGGGGGCCGGGCGGTGCTGGTCGCGGTGGCCGGGGCCGGCGGGTGGGCGGTGGGGCCCGGCACGGCGGAGGCCGGGGACGAGATCGAGGCGTTGATCGCTCTGGCCGGTGCCTACCGCCACCGGGGCGAACACGGACAGGCCCGTGCATTGCTCGCGGCGGCGCGGCGGGCGGCCGGGAACGCGCCGCCGGAGGCCGTGACGCGGCTGACGGTGGCGCTCGCGGAGGAGGGGGCGCGGCCCGCGCCGCCGGAACCAGCGAGGCTGTTGCTGCCGAAGGTGCCGGCGGTTCCCTGACGCATCGTGGCGCGGAAGGGCCGGTACGGCGCTTACCGGCGCGCACCGGTTTTCTTTCCCCGCCGGGCGGCGCTGCTCCGCCCGCGGTGAAATCGCGGGCGGAACTCACGCCTGCGCACGCCCTTTTCCGGCCCGGACATTATTCCCTTCTTTTCCGTCTGCCATCGATCCACTATTGCGCACGCAACAGCCACCGGAATCCCTTGACGTGCCCCCATTGCCTCCCTAGCGTGCAGATGTTCCACAGCTCGACGCCCTTTCCTCCGCATTGTGCTGGCGCTCCGCCCTGCCTTCCGGATCAACATCACCGGTCATCCGCCGAATTACTCGGCCGGCGAGAAGGACTTCGTACATGGACAACGGCATCCGTCGCCCGGCGAATTCACCGGCCCCCTCCAGCAGAACTCTCCGGCCCCGTCCGGCGGAACGCGGACCGCTGTCCTACGGACAACAGCGGCTGTGGTTCCTGGACCGCTGGATGGGCGGACGCCCGGTCTACAACATCCCGGTCACCCTGCGGTTCACCGGGCCACTCCCGGAGGACGCCGAGGAGCGGCTGCCGGCCGCCGTGAACGCGGTGGCGGCCGGCCAGGACGTGCTGTTCACGGTCATCGGGGAGGACCGCGGCGGGGAACCGCGGCAGCGGGTCCTGGAGGACCGGCGGGTCCCGGGGCGGCTGATGGACCTCGCCGCGGACGGGAGCGGTGAGGACGTCGCGCAGCGGCGGGCGCGTGCCGAGGCGCTGGTGAAGGCCGAGGCGCTGGTCCCCTTCGACCTGGCGACCGGACCGATGGTGCGGTACGTGCTGCTGCGGATCGCGGACGACGAACTGTGGCTGCACCTGACGTTCCACCACATCGCCTGCGACGGCTGGTCGGTGGAGGTCTTCCAGCGTCACCTGCTCGCCGCCTGGGAACAGGGGGAGGCGGCGGGCGGTGCCGCGGTGGCGCCGGAGGTGCAGTTCGCGGACTACGCGCTGTGGCAGCGGGAGACGGTCGCCGGCCCCCGGGCCGACAAGGCGCTGGCGGCCTGGGAGAAGGCACTCGACGGTGCTCCCGAGGTGCTGGATCTCGGAACGGGCAGGACCCGCCCGGCCGAGCTGAGCCACCGGGGCCGGACGCGCTCGTACCCCCTGACCGGGGTGCCCCTGCGGGAGCTGGAGACCTTCGCGGCGGACCAGAACGTCACCCTGTACATGGTGCTGCTGGCCTCCTTCCAGGCGCTGGTGGCGCGGCATTCGGGCAGTACGGATGTCGTGCTGGGCTCGCCGGTGGCCGGGCGCGGGCTGCCCCGGCTGAACGAGCTGGTGGGGTTCTTCGCGGATTCCCTGGTGGTGCGCAGCGACCTGTCGGACGACCCTTCTTTCCGGTCCCTGGTCCAGCGCTCGCGGACCGGGGTGCTGGACGCCCTGGGTCGCAGCAGGGTCCCCTTCGATGTGGCGGTGCAGCGGCTGCGGCCGGAGCGCTCCCTCAGCCACACGCCGGTGGTGCAGGTGGTGTTCGCCCTGCACGAGGAGGAGCCGGACACGACGCTGCCGGACGGGGTCGCGGTGCGGCGCACGATGGTGCCGACGGACACGGCGAAGTTCGACCTGACCTGGTCGGTGTACCGGGGGGCCGGCGGGCTGCGGCTGGAGGTGGAGTACGCCACCGACCTGTTCGAGGCGGCGGACGTGGCGACGCTGGTCGACCACTGGCGCACGCTGCTCGGCCACGCCGTGACGGAGCCGGATCTGCCGGTGAGCCGGCTGGAGCTGATGCCCCCTGCCGAGCGGGAGTTGGTGGGCTCCTGGGTGGGTGGTGACACTGTGTGCGCGGCGGGGCTGCTGCACGAACAGGTCGCCGCGCGGGCCGCCCGGACCCCGGGCGCCGTGGCGGTGGTCTGCGGGGAGGAGCGGCTGACGTACCGGGACCTCGACCGACGGGCCAACGCGCTCGCCCACGCCCTGATCGAACGGGGAGTGGGCGCGGAGACACCGGTGGGCCTGCTCCTCGACCGCTCGGCGGAGGCCGTCGTCGCCGCGCTGGCCGTCCTGAAGGCCGGCGGCGTGTACGTGCCGCTGGACACCACCTTCCCCGCCGAACGCCTGCGGCACATGCTCACCGAGACCGCCGCACCCCTCGTACTGACCCTGAACACCACCGCACCCGAAGGACCCTGGACCGCCCTCGACATCGCGACCGTGGACGGGGAGCCACCGGCGGCGGACACCGCGCCGCAGACCGCACCGATCTCCCCCGACCGGGCGTGCTACGTCATCTTCACCTCCGGTTCGACGGGCCGGCCCAAGGGCACCACCGTCACCCACCGCAACGTCACCCGGCTGTTCACCGCCGCGCGGAGCGCACTCGAACTCCGCACCGACGACGTGTGGAGCCAATTCCACAGCTTCGCCTTCGACTTCTCCGTCTGGGAGATCTGGGGCCCCCTCACCACCGGCGCCCGCCTGGTCATCGTCCCGCGCGAGACGGCCCGCGACACCCACGCCTTCCACTCCCTGCTGGGCCGGGAGAACGTCACCGTCCTCAGTCAGACGCCCACCGCGTTCCGCCACCTGGAGGCCGTCGACGCGGAGCGCGGCGAGCCGCTGGCGCTGCGCGCGGTGGTGTTCGGCGGCGAGCAGCTGCACCAGCCCTCCGTCCGTGCCTGGGCCGACCGGCACGGCTACGACTCCCCCGCCCTGATCAACATGTACGGCATCACCGAAACCACCGTCCACGTCACCCACATCCGCCTGACCGAGGAGGATCTCCGCCACAGCACGGCCCCGATCGGCCCGGCGCTGCCCGACATGACGATCCGGGTGCTCGACCGGCACGGCCGGCCGGCGCCGATCGGTGTCACGGGCGAGCTGTACGTGGGGGGTGCCGGTGTGACCCGGGGCTACACCGGACGCCCGGCGCTGACGGCGGACCGCTTCGTCCCCGACCCCTACGGCCCGCCCGGCAGCCGCCTGTACCGCACCGGCGACCTGGCCCGCTGGACGCCGCAGGGCACCCTGCACCACCAAGGACGCTCCGACCAGCAGATCAAGGTGCGCGGGCACCGGCTGGAGCCGGCGGAGATCGAGGCGGCGCTCCAGCAGCATCCGGGGATCGCCCAGGCCCACCTCACCCACACCCACCCCGACACCCTCACCGCCTACCTCACCACCACCACCGGACAGCCCCTGAACACCACGGAGCTGCGGACCTGGCTCACGGCTGAACTGCCGCCGTACGCCATCCCGCACCACTTCGTCCACCTCACCCACCTGCCCCTCACCCCCCAGGGCAAGATCGACACCCGCGCCCTCCCCGCTCCCGATCAGGAACGGCCGGAGCTCGGGCAGGAGTACGCCGCGCCGCAGGGTCCCGTGGAGGAGCTTCTCGCCGACATCCTGAGCGAGGTCCTCGGTGTGCGCCGGGTGGGACGGCTCGACTCGTTCTTCGACCTGGGCGGCGACTCCATCCGCGCCCTTCAGGTCCTGGGGCGGGCCAAGGCCGGCGGGGTGTCCTTCGCCCTCCAGGACCTGTTCCGGCACCCGACCGCCGCCGGACTGGCCGGGGTCTGCTCCGTCACCACGCCCACGGACGGACAGGAGGACGGGGCGCGGGGGCCGGCCGCCGCGCCGGAGCCGTTCTCGCTGCTGACCGCCGGGGACCGGGCCCGGCTGCCCGAGGGACTCACCGACGCCTACCCGATGGCCGAACTCCAGGTCGGCATGGTCTACGAGATGGAGTTCGACCCCGACCGGCGGCCGTACCACAACGTCGACAGCCTGCGGATCATCGGCCCGTTCGACGAGGCGGCCTTCCGCGAGGCGGTGGCCCGGGTCGTCGCCCGGCATCCCATCCTGCGCACGTCCTTCGACCTGAGCGGCTACAGCGAGCCCCTGCAACTGGTGCACGCGCACGCCGAGATGCCGTTCACCGTGGTCGACGTGCGGGAGCTGGACGACGCGGCCCAGGAGGAGGTCATCGCCGACTATGTGCGGACGGAGCGGGCACACCGTTTCGACCACGCGCACCCGCTGCTGCTGCGCTTCGGCCTGCACCGGCTGGCGGACGTGGTGTTCCAGTGGACCATCACCGAACACCACGCCATCTTCGACGGGTGGAGCCTGCATTCCACGCTCTCCGAAATCACCTCGCTCTATCAGGAGCTGCTGGCGGGAGGTGATCCCCGCCCGGAGCCGCCGCGGTCCACCTACCGCGACTTCATCGCGGCGGAGAAGGCAGCGATGACCTCGCGGGAGAGCGAGGAGTTCTGGCTGGAGCGGGTCGGGGACCGTCCGGACTGCCGGCTGCCGCGCCGCCCGGTGGACGCCCCGTCCGTGCTGGCCGGGCAGGCGATGCCCGACGAATGGCGGGTGCACAACGAGGCCGAGGGCTACGGCTCGGTGGAGACCCTGCTGCCGCAGGAGGTGTGCGACGGCCTCCAGGAGGTCGCGCGGCACTGCGGGGTGCCGTTCAAGGCGGTGGCGCTGGCGGCGCATCTGCGAGCCATCAGCGTGCTCACCGGCAGTTCGGATCTCCTGGTCGGTCTCACCGCCAACGGCCGGCTGGAGGAGACGGACGGGGCAGAGGCCCGGGGCCTGTTCCTGAACACCGTGCCGTTCCGGCTTCAACTGCCGACCGGCAGCTGGGCCGATCTGGTGCGGGCGGTCTTCGCGGCCGAACGCGATCTGCTGCCGCACCGCCGCTACCCCCTCGGCGCGCTCCAGCGCGGCCTCGGCGGGGGCCCGCTGTTCGAGGTGAACTTCGTCTACAACCACTTCCATGTGCTGAGCAAGGCCTTCGGTGCGGACCGGATCCGGATCGAGGACGGCAAGATCGACAGCTTCAGCACGGTCCGGGCCGAGCCCACCAACTTCCCGCTGAACGTGGGGATCATCCGTAATCCGTACTCCTCGCGGCTGCTGCTGGGGCTGGACTACCACCCGGATGTGCTGACGCAGGATCAGGTGCTGCTGCTGCGCGACGTGTACGTGCGCGTGATGCGCGCCATGGTCGCCGACCCGGGCGCGCCGCACCGGCAGGCGCCGCTGGTGGGCGATGCCGAACTGGCCGTGATCGCCTCCTGGCAGGGGCCGCGCACGGAGGTGCCGCCGGTGCCGGTGCACGAGATGGTCGCCGCCCGGGCCGCCGCCACACCCGACGCGGTCGCCGTCGTCGCCGGGGACCAGCGGCTCACGTACGCCGAACTGAACCTGCGCGCCAACCGGCTCGCCCACCGCCTGCGTGACCTCGGCGTCGAACCCGACGTGTGCGTGGGTCTGTGCGCCGAACGCTCCCTGGAGATGGTCACCGCGCTGCTCGGCATCCTGAAGGCCGGCGGCACCTACGTCCCCCTGGACCCCGAATTCCCGGCCGCCCGGCTGGAGTACATGCTCAAGCAGGTCGCCGCGCCGCTGGTGCTGACGACGGAGCGGGTCGCGGACCGGGTGCCGGACGGGCCGTGGGACGTATTGGACCTGGAACGGCCGCAACCGGCCGGCCCGGGGCGGGACTCCGACCCGGTCAGCGGGGTCGGCCCCGACAACGGCTGCTACGTCATCTTCACCTCCGGCTCCACCGGCCGGCCCAAGGGGGTGCTGACACGGCACCGCAATGTCACCGAACTCCTGCACGGGGCACCGTTCCTGACGCTGAACGGCGCGGACACGCTGTTGCAGCTGGCACCGCTGCCGTTCGACAACTCGACGTTCGAGGTGTGGGCCCCGCTGGTCGGCGGGGCCCGGCTGGTGATGGCTCCGCCGATCTCCTACGGACCCGCCGACATCGCCCGCTGGGTCCAGGAGCACGAGGTGACCGTGCTGCACGCCACGGCCTCGCTGTTCACGCTGCTCGTCGACCACGAACCCGCCACCTTCGACGGATTGCGGCGCTTCCTCACCGGAAGCGAGACCGTCTCCCCCCAGCACGCCGCGCGCGTCCTCCAGCGCTGCCCGGAGCTGGAACTCGTCAACTGCTGGGGCCCCACCGAGACCACGACGTTCTCCGTCTGCGGCGCCTACACCCGGCACACACTCCCCGACGGACCGCTGCCGCTCGGCTCCCCCCTGGTCAACACCGAGGTCCACGTCCTGGACGACGCCGGTATGCCCACCCCCATCGGGACGCCCGGCGAACTGTACGTATCCGGCCCCTGCCTGGCACGCGGCTACCTCAACAACCCGACCATGACGGCCGAACGCTTCCTCCCCCACCCCCACCACCCCGGCCGCCGCCTCTACCGCACCGGCGACCGCGGACGCTGGACCCACCGGGGCGCCGTCGAATTCCTCGGCCGCGTCGACCACATGATCAAGATCCGCGGCTACCGCATCGAACTCGGCGAGGTGGAGACGGCGCTGCGCGCCCACCCCCAGGTGCGGGAGTGCGTGGTGGTGGCCCGGCAGGACGGTACGGGCCCGGCGGACCTGGTCGGCTATCTGGTGCCGCACGAGCCGGCCCCCACCCGGGGCGAGCTGCGCGGCTGGCTCGGCGAACGGCTGCCCGGGTACATGGTGCCCCGGCAGTTCGTGTTCCTCGACGCCCTGCCGCTGACCCCGCGCGCCAAGGTGGACCGCCGCGCCCTGCCGGCCCCGGACGGCGAGCGCCCCGACCTCGTCGAAGCCTTCGACCCGCCGCAGGGCGAGACGGAACAGCACCTCGCCGCCATCTGGCAGCAGGTCCTCGGCATCGACCGCGTCGGCCGCCACGACAACTTCTTCGACCTCGGAGGCGACTCCATCCGCAGCATCCAGATCCTGGGCCAGGCGCGGAGTGCCGGTCTGCGGTTCGCGCTCCAGGAGGTGACGCGCCGCCCCACACTCGCCGAACTGGCACAGGCCGTGACCCGGGACGAGGATGACGGCGACACGCGGGCGGCGGACGCCGAACAGCAGGCGCCGTTCACCCTGCTCTCCCCCGAGGACCGGGCCGCCCTGCCCGGGGGTCTCGACGACGCCTACCCCATGGCCCAGTTGCAGATCGGCATGGTCTACGAGCAGGAACGCGACCGGGAGCGGGCCCCGTACCACAACGTGCACTCCATACGGCTGGCCGGACCGTTCGACGAGGCCGCCTTCCGCGAGGCCCTCGCGCGCACCGTGGCCCGGCACCCCGTCCTGCGCACCTCCTTCGAACTGAGCGGCTGCTCCGTCCCGGTGCAGCTCGTCCACGCCCACGCCGTGACGCCCCTGGAGGTGACGGACCTGCGGGGCCTGGACGACGCGGCCCGGCACGCCGCGCTCGCCGGGCACCTGGAACACGAGCGCAAGCGGCCGCTCACCCTGTCCGAGGCACCGCTGTGGCGCATGACGGTGCATCTCCTGAGCGATGACGCCTTCCAGTGGACCGTCACCGAACACCACGCCATCCTCGACGGCTGGAGCCTGGCCTCCACCCTCACCGAGATCAGCACCGCCTACGACGCCCTGCGCGCCGGGGACCACACCCGGCACGCGGCGCCGCGTTCCACCTTCCGCGACTTCATCGCCGCCGAACGCGCCGCGCTCACCTCCGCGGAGACCCGCGACTACTGGCACCGGCTGCTCGCCGACCGGCCCGACAGCCGGCTCCCCGTCACGGGCCTGCCGGGTGCGGCCGGGGCCGGGGACGAGAGTCATCAGCACGACGAGGCCCAGGGGTACGGCGCGCTCAGCACGGTGCTGCCCGCCGCGCTGCTCGGCCGGCTCGACGCCCTGGCCCGCGGCGCGCGGGTGCCGTTCAAGTCCGTCGTCCTGGCGGCACATCTGCGGGTGCTGAGTCTGCTCACGGGCAGCGGTGACGTCGTCTCCGGGCTGACGACGCACGGCCGGCTGGCGGAGGCCGACGGCACCGAGGCACGCGGCCTGTTCCTCAACACCCTGCCGTTCCGGCTGCGGCTGCCCGGCGGAAGCTGGACCGATCTGGCGCGGGCCGTCTTCGCCCGGGAGCAGGAGACACAGCCGCACCGCCGCTACCCGATGGCGGCGATCCAGCGGGAGCTGGGCGGCGATCCGCTGTTCGAGGTCAGCTTCGTCTACAACCACTTCCACCAGCTTGCGGCGGCCACCGACGGCCCGGGGATGTCGCTGACACAGGGCGAGGCGGACGTCCGGGGCGGTATGGCGCGCACCCACTTCCCGCTGGTGGTCGCCATCAGCAGGGGGCTGGAGACCGAAGGGCTGCGGCTGGAGTTCGAGTACGACGCGCGGCTGCTGGCGCCGGGCCGCGCCGCCGCGCTGCGGGACGCGTACACCCGGGTGCTGGAGACGATGGTGGCCGACCCGGAGGCGCCGCACCGGCGGGCTCCGCTGGTACCGGACGCCGAGGCGCGGATGATCGCTTCCTGGCAGGGGCCCCGGGTCGAGGTGCCGGCGGTGCCGGTGCACGAGATGGTCGCCGCCCGGGCCGCCGCCACACCCGACGCGGTCGCCGTCGTCGCCGGGGACCGGCAGCTCACCTACGGCGAACTGAACGTCCGGGCCAACCGGCTGGCCCACACCCTGCGGGATCTCGGCGTCGGACCGGATGTGTGTGTCGGCCTGGGTGCCGAACGCTCCCTGGAGATGGTCACCGCGCTGCTCGGCATCCTCAAGGCCGGCGGCACCTATGTGCCGCTCGACCCCGGGTTCCCCGCCGCCCGGCTGGACGGGATGCTGCGCGCGTGCGGGGCCACCGTGCTGCTGGCGACCGAGGCCGCGCGGGACCGGATACCGGACGGCCCCTGGACGGTCCTGCCCGTGACGGTGGCCGAGGACGCGGGCGGTGATCCGCTGCGTGACGCCGACCCGGTGAGCGGGGTGGGCCCGGACCACGGGGCGTACGTCGTCTTCACCTCGGGCTCGACCGGCCGGCCCAAGGGGGTGGTGACCCGGCACCGCAATGTCACCGAACTCCTGCACGGCGGGGAGAGCATGGTGCTGCGGCCGCAGGACGTCCTGCTGCAGATCGCCCCGTCCTCCTTCGACGTGGCCACGTTCGAGGTGTGGGCCCCGCTGGTGGGCGGCGCCCGGCTGGTGATGGCTCCGCCGGACTCCTACGGGCCCGCGGACATCGCCCGCTGGGTCCGCGCGTACGGGGTCACCGTGCTGCACGCCACGGCCTCGCTGTTCGCGCTGCTCGTCGACCACGAACCCGCCACCTTCGACGGATTGCGGCGCTTCCTCACCGGGAGCGAGACCGTCTCCCCGCAGCACGCCCGCCGGGTGCTCGAACGCCACCCGGGTCTGGAACTGGTCAATTGCTGGGGGCCGACGGAGACCACCACGTTCTCCGTCTGCGGCACCTTCACCCAGGGGAACGTTCCCGAGGGGCCGCTGCCCCTCGGCTCCCCCCTGGTCAACACCGAGGTCCACGTCCTGGACAAGGCCGGCCTGCCCACCCCCATCGGGACGCCCGGCGAACTGTACGTATCCGGCCCCTGCCTGGCACGCGGCTATCTCGACAACCCGGCGCTCACGGCCGAACGCTTCCTCCCCCACCCGCACCACCCCGGGCGCCGGCTGTACCGCACCGGGGACCGCGGGCGCTGGAGCCCGCACGGCACGCTCGAATTCCTCGGCCGCATCGACCACATGATCAAGATCCGCGGCTACCGCATCGAACTCGGCGAAATCGAGGCGGCGCTGCGCGAGCAGCCGGAGATCCAGGCGTGCGTGGTCACCGCCCGCGGTGACGGGCGGACGCCGGGGGTGGTCACGGACCTGGTCGGGTACGTCGTGCCGCGGCCCGGCGAGACGGCGCCGCCCGACCTGCTGCGGTCGCGGCTGGCGGCGCGGCTGCCCGGGTACATGGTGCCGCAGCGCTTCGTCACCCTGGACGAACTGCCGCTGACCCCGAACGCCAAGGTGGACCGCGCCGCCCTGCCCGTGCCGGCCGCCGAACGGCCCTCCCTCGTCCAGCCCTTCGACCCGCCACGGGGCGAGGTGGAGCAGCGCCTCGGCGCCATCTGGCAGCAGGTCCTCGGCATCGACCGCGTCGGCCGCCACGACAACTTCTTCGACCTGGGCGGCGACTCCATCCGCAGCATCCAGGTGCTGGGCCACGCCCGGGACGCGGGGCTGGTCTTCGCCCTCCAGGATCTGCTCGACCACCCCACCCCGGCCGCGCTGGCCGTCGCCGCCGCCCAGGCTCCGCCGGGAGCGGAGGCCGGTGCGCACCCCCGTTCCGCCGAGCCGTACGACCTGCTCACGCCCGAGGACCGGGCCACCCTGCCCGGTGGGCTCGACGACGCCTACCCCATGGCGGAACTCCAGATCGGCATGGTCTACGAGCAGGAGCGCTCACCGGGCCGCAACCCGTACCACAACGTGGAGACCCTGCGGCTGAGCGGACCGTTCGACGAGACCGCCTTCCGTGAGGCCCTCGCGCGCACCGTGGCCCGGCACCCCGTCCTGCGTACCTCCTTCGACCTCGACGGCCGTTCCGAGCCGCTGCAACTGGTCCACCGCACCGCCGAGACACCGCTGACCGTCACCGACATCCGGGGCCTGGACGAGCCGGACCGGCGGACGGTGCTGACCGAGTACATCCGCGCGGAGCGGGACGCGGCGCTCCCGCTGGACCGGGCGCCGCTGTGGCGGATGGCGGTGCACGTCCTGACCGACGACGCCTTCCAGTGGACCGTCACCGAACACCACGCCATCCTCGACGGCTGGAGTCTGGCCTCCACGCTCACCGAGATCAGCGCCGCCTACCGTGCGCTGCAGACCGGGAACGACACCCGGCACGCGGCGCCGCGTTCCACCTTCCGCGACTTCATCGCCGCCGAACGCGCCGCGCTGGCCTCCCCCGACAGCGAACGGTTCTGGCTCGATCTGCTGGCCGACCGGCCGGACCCGCGGCTGCCCCGGGTCGGCACCGCCCGGATCCCGGGCGCACCGGCACCGGTGGTGCCCGGCGAGCGGCGGCGCACCGACGCGGCGGCGGGCCGGGGCGCACTGGAGACACCGCTGGGCGCGGAGCTGACGGCGGCGCTGGAGGCGTTCGCCCGGCGGGCCGGGGTGCCGTTCAAGTCGGTGCTGCTGGCGGCGCATCTGCGGGTGCTGGCGGTGGCCGGCGGGAGCCCGGATGTGGTGACCGGGCTGTCGTCGAACGGCCGGCTGGAGGAGGCCGACGGCACCGAGGCACGCGGCCTGTTCCTCAACACCCTGCCGTTCCGGCTGCGGCTGCCCGGCGGAAGCTGGACCGATCTTGCGCGCGCCACGCACGCGGCGGAGCGGGCAACGCATCCGCACCGGCGGTACCCGATGGCGGCGATACGGCGGAAGCTGGGCGGCGCACCGCTGTTCGCGGCCGGGTTCGTCCACCACCACTTCCATCAGCTGGACGGCACGGGCCCCGACGGTGCCCCCTTCGACGCGGGAGCGCAGGAGCAGCCGGTGACGGGGGCGGGGTGGACCACCCTTCCGCTGCTGGTGTCGCTGAGCCGGGAGCCGGGGGCGGCCGGACTGCGGCTGGACCTGGAGTACGACGCCACCGAGCTGACGGCCGAGCAGGCCGGCTGGCTGCGGGACGCACATGTGCGGGCGCTGGAGGCGATGGCGGCGGATCCGGAGGCGCCGTACGCTCCGGTGTCCCTGATACCGGCGGCGGAGCGGGAGTTGGTGGGCTCCTGGGTGGGTGGTGACACTGTGTGCGCGGCGGGGCTGCTGCACGAACAGGTCGCCGCGCGGGCCGCCCAGGCCCCGGACGCGGTGGCGGTGGTCTGCGGGGAGGACCGGCTCACGTACTGGGATCTGGACCGGCGGGCCAACGCGCTCGCCCACGCCCTGATCGAACGGGGAGTGGGCGCGGAGACACCGGTGGGCCTGCTCCTCGACCGCTCGGCGGAGGCCGTCGTCGCCGCGCTGGCCGTCCTGAAGGCCGGCGGCGTGTACGTGCCGCTGGACACCACCTTCCCCGCCGAACGCCTGCGGCACATCCTCACCGAGACCGCCGCACCTCTGGTGCTGACCCGGAACACCACCGCACCCGAAGGGCCCTGGGTCCCCTTCGACATCGGGTCGTTCCGGGAGACCGCCGAGGAAGCCCCCGACGTGGCGATCGATCCGGAGAACGCCTGCTACGTCATCTTCACGTCCGGGTCGACGGGCCGGCCCAAGGGCACCACCGTCACCCACCGCAACGTCACCCGGCTGTTCACCGCCGCGCGCAGCGCACTCGAACTCCGCACCGACGACGTGTGGAGCCAGTTCCACAGCTTCGCCTTCGACTTCTCCGTCTGGGAGATCTGGGGCCCCCTCACCACCGGCGCCCGCCTGATCGTGGTGCCGCACGAGACGGCCCGCGACACCCACGCCTTCCACGCCCTGGTGCGCTCGGAGGGGGTGACGGTGCTGAGCCAGACGCCGACGGCGTTCCGGGCGTTCGAGGAGGTGGACGCCGCAGCCGGCCAGGAGACGGCGCTGCGCGCGGTGGTGTTCGGCGGCGAGCAGCTGCACCAGCCCTCCGTCCGTGCCTGGGCCGGCCGGCACGGCTACGATGCCCCCGCCCTGATCAACATGTACGGCATCACCGAAACCACCGTCCACGTCACCCACATCCGCCTGACCGAGGAGGATCTGGCCGGGGCGACCGCCCCGGTCGGGCGAGGGCTGCCGGATCTGCGGGTGTACGTCCTGGACGCCGCGGGTGAGCCGGTTCCGCTGGGTGTGACCGGCGAGCTGTACGTCGGGGGTGCCGGTGTGACCCGGGGCTACACGGGCCGCCCCGCGCTGACGGCGGACCGCTTCGTCCCGGACCCCTACGGCCCGCCCGGCAGCCGCCTCTACCGCACCGGCGATCTCGCCCACTGGACGCCCCAGGGCACCCTCCACCACCAAGGACGCTCCGACCAGCAGATCAAGGTACGCGGCCACCGGCTGGAACCCGCCGAGATCGAAACCGCCCTCCAGCGGCATCCGCACATCGCCCAGGCCCACCTCACCCACACCCACCCCGACACCCTCACCGCCTACCTCACCACCACCACCGGACAACCCCTCAACACCACCGAGCTGCGGACCCGGCTCACCGCCGAACTGCCCCCCTACGCCATCCCCCACCACTTCGTCCACCTCGCCCAGCTGCCCCTCACCCCCCAAGGCAAGATCGACACCCGCGCCCTCCCCGCACCACCCACCGACCGGCCCGAACTGGCTGTGGAGTACGAGGAGCCCCGGCCCGGCCACGAGGAGGCACTGGCCGCCGTGTGGCGCGGGGTCCTGGGCACCGGGCGGATCGGCCGGCACGACTCATTCTTCGACCTGGGTGGCGACTCCATCCGCGCCATCAGACTGCTCGGACGCGCCAGGGTGGCGGGCCTGCGGTTCGCGATGCCCGATCTGCTGGAACGGCCGACCGTGGCGCGGCTGGCCGAGGTGACCACGGTCGTAGCGGCCCGGGAGCCGGGCCCCGGCGACGAGGGCGCGTTCTCGCTGCTCTCCCCCGAGGACCGGGCACGCCTGCCCGAAGGACTCACCGACGCCTACCCGATGGCCGAACTCCAGGTCGGCATGGTCTACGAGATGGAGTCGGACCCGGACCGGCTGCCGTACCTGAACGTGGAGACGCTGCGGCTGCCCGGGGCGTTCGACGAGGCGGCCTTCCGGCAGGCGGTGGGCCTGGCGGTGGCCCGGCATCCGGCGCTGCGCACCTCCTTCGACCTCACCGGCTACGCCGAACCGATGCAGTTGGTGCACCGGGAGGCCCCGGCACCGCTGACGGTGATCGATCTGCGCGACCTGGACGAGGCGGGGCGGCGGACCGCACTGGTGGCGTACGTCGAGAACGAACGGCGGCGTCCGTTCGTGCTGGAGTCGGCGCCGCTGTGGCGGATGACGGTCCATGTGCTCACCGACACCACCTTCCAGTGGAGCGTCACCGAACACCACGCCGTGCTCGACGGCTGGAGCCTGGCCTCCACCCTCACCGAGATCCACGGTCACTACCGTCAGCTGCTCGCGGGTGGTACGCCGCGACCCGAGCCGGTCCGGTCCCGCTACCGGGACTTCGTCGCCGCCGAGCGGGCCGCGCTGGCGTCCGGCGCCACCCGTGACTTCTGGCACCGGCAGCTGGCCGGCCGGCCCGAGGCGCGGCTGCCGCGCCGTGCGGCGGGACTCGCACCGGTGCCGCTCGGGGAACACGTCGTGGGCGAGAGCCACGAGCGCGACGAGGCGGCCGGGCACGGTGTGCTGAGCACGCCGGTGCCCGCCGCGACGGCCGCCGGGCTCGACGCGGTGGCCCGCCGGTGCGGCGTGCCGTTCAAGTCGGTGGTCCTGGCCGCGCATCTGCGGGCGGTGGGTCTGGCGACCGGCGACCCGGACGTCCTGGTGGGGCTCACGGCCAACGGCCGGCTGGAGGAGACGGACGGCGAGGAGGCCCGGGGTCTGTTCCTGAACACCGTGCCCTTCCGGCTCGCGCTCGCCCCGGGCAGCTGGGCCGATCTGGTACGGGCGGTCTTCGCCGCCGAACGCGCGCTGCTGCCGCACCGGCGCTACCCGATGGCGGCGCTCCAGCGTGAGCTGGGCGGCGGCCCGCTGTTCGACGCGAGCTTCACGTACAACCACTTCCACCAGTTCGGGGCGCTGGCCCAGGAGGTGTCCGACACCGAGGCTGCGGAGCAGGATGTCGCGGGAACCGGGCGCACCAACTTCGTGCTGGGCGTGACGGTCAGCCGGGACGCGGGGACGCAGGAGCTGCGTCTTGAGCTGGAGTACGACGCACGGCGGCTGAGCGCGGATCAGGTGACGGTCGTACGGGACTACCATCTGCGCGCCCTGCGGGCGATGGCGGCGGAGCCGGACGCCCCGCACGAGGAGGCGGTGCTGCTCGGCACGGCGGAGCGCGACCTGCTGGAGGCGTGGAGCGGCCGGGACGGGGCGCGGGACGGCGCCCGGGTGCCGGTGCACGCGATGCTGCGGGCCCAGGTGGCCGCCGCTCCGGAGGCCGTCGCGCTGGAGGACGGCGCGCGGCGGGTGACGTTCGCCGCGCTGGACGCGGACAGCGACCGGCTGGCCGGCCGGCTGCGGCGGGCCGGGGTGGGGCGGGGCGACCTGGTCGGGATCTGCCTGCCGGCCGGGCGGGGCGCGGTCACGGCCGTGTGGGCGGTGTGGAAGGCGGGGGCGGCGTTCGTCCCGCTGGATCCCGAACTGCCCGCGGGCCGGCTGCGGCTGATGGCCCAGGACGCCGGGCCGGTCGTGCTGGTCACGGGGGACGACGGCGCCGGGTCGGTGCCGGAGGGCTTCCCGACACTGCGGTGGTCGGGCCCGGACGACGGCCCGGCGGACCCCGGGAACACGGACCAGCAGCCGGTCACCGTCACGGAACGGGACCTGGCCTATGTGATGTACACGTCCGGGACCTCGGGGGCGCCCAAGGGCGTGGCCGTCGAGCACGGCTCACTGTCCCACTACGCCACCGGACTGCTGCTGCCCCGGCTGCGCGAGGCGGCCCCCGGCGGGGAACGGCTGCGGGTGGCCCTGGGGACCTCGGCCTTCCTGTCGGACTTCTTCCTGGAGCAGGTGCTGGCGCTGCTGGACGGCCACACGCTGCTGGTGCTCTCCGGGGCCGAGGGCCGCGACCCGCGGCAGCTGGTGGCGCGGGCCCAGGACGCGGGACGGGCGGCCGGGGTCATCGGCGCCACCACGGCGCAGGTGCACCTCATGGTGGAGGCGGGGCTGCTGGACGCGCCCCATCCGCCGCGGCTGGTGACGCTGGGCGGCGAGGCGTGCCCGCCGGACCTGTGGTCGGCGCTGGCCGCCCGGCCGGGGACGATCGCGCACAACACCTACGGTCCGACGGAGGCCACGGTCGATGTGACCGGGATCCGGGTGACCGAGCATCAGGATCCGGTGATCGGCAGGCCGCTGGGCGCCGTCCGCGTACGGGTGCTGGACGCGGCGCTGCGCGAGGTGCCGCCCGGCGCCACGGGTGAGCTGTATCTGGGCGGCCCGGCCGTGGCACGGGGCTACCGGGGCCGGCCGGAGCTGACGGCGGACGTGTTCGTCCCCGACCCCTGGGGGCCGCCGGGGGCCCGGCTGTACCGGACGGGTGACCTGGTGCGGTACGGCGCGGGCGGGCTGCTGGAGTTCGCCGGCCGGGCGGACCAGCAGCTGAAGATCTCGGGCCAGCGGGTGGAGCCCGCGGAGATCGAGGCGGTGCTGCGTTCCCATCCGGGGGTCTCGGCCGCGGCGGTCACCGCGCACCGCGACGGCACGGCGCCGGGAGCCCGTACGACGCTGGTGGCCCACGTGGTGCCGGCCGGAGCGGCCCCCGACGACGCCGGGCTGACGGCGTATCTGGCCGACCGGCTGCCCGCGGTGGCCGTGCCCTCGGTGCTGCGCACCGTCGCCGGGCTGCCGCTGACGGCGGTCGGCAAACTGGACCGGGAGGCGCTGCGGCGGGCCGCCGGCACCCCGCGTGCGGCGCGGCGGCACGGCGGCCCGCCGGTGACGCCGACGCAGCGGCGGGTGGCGGCGGTGTGGTGCCAGGTGCTGGGGCTGACCGAGGTCGGGATCGAGGACGACTTCGTGGCGCTGGGCGGGCACTCGCTGCTGGCGGTGCGGCTGGTGATGCGGCTGGGCACCGAGTTCGGGGTCAGGGTGCGGCTGCACGAGGTGTTCGAACGCCCCACGGTGGCCGCGATGGCCCGGCTGCTGGAGGAGCACACGGCGCGCGGCACCACCGCCTCCGGTCCGATCGTGCGGGCCGTGCGGGCCCCCGGGGAGGCGCTGCCCGCGTCGTACGCCCAGGAGCGGTTGTGGTTCCTGTGGCATCTGGCACCGGACAGCCCCACGTACCACGTGACCTGGGCACGCGATGTCGAGGGGCCGCTGGACGTGGCGCGGCTGGGCGCGGCCGTGGACGCGCTCATCGGGCGGTTCGAGGCGCTGCGCACCACCTTGGACACGGATGCGGACGGCGCCGTGGTGCAGCGGGTCGGGCCGGCCTGGAGCTGCGGTCTGGCCGCCGGTGAGTGCCCGCCCGGGGAGGTGACGGCGCGGCTGTCGGCGCTGGTGGCCGAGCCGTTCGACCTGACCCGGGGCCCGCTGCTGCGGGTGCGGGTGTGGCGGACCGGGTCGCGGCGGCACACGCTGGCGTTCGTCGCGCACCATGTGGCGCTGGACGCCTGGTCGCTGGAGGTCTTCGAGCGGGAACTGTGGGCGCTGTACCGGGCGGACGGCGATCTCGCGGCGGCCGGGCTGCCCCGGCTGGCGGCGGACTACCCGGACTACACGCGCTGGCAGCGGGAGCTGCTGGCGGAACGGGGCGGCGCCGAGCGGGAGTACTGGACACGGACCCTGGCGGGCGCGGTGCCCACCGTGCCGCAGCCGGACCGGCCGGCCCCGGAGGACGGCGGGTTCTCCGGCGACCGGCGCGGGCTGCGGATCCCGGCGGAGCGGGTGGCGTGGCTGACGGAGCTGCGCAGGGACACCGGCAGTACGGCGTTCATGGCGCTGCTGGCGGTCTACTGCCTGCATGTGGCCCGGCACGCGGGCAGCCGGGACGTGACGGTGGGGACGCCGGTGTCGGGGCGCTCGCACCCGGACACGGCCGCGCTGATCGGGTTCTTCGTGAACACGCTGGCGCTGCGGGTGCGCATCGATCCGGAGGAGGACTTCGCGGCCCATCTGGCGCGGGTGCGCACGGCGGTGCTGGAGGCGTTCGCGCACCAGGAGCTGCCGTTCGAGCAGGTGGTGCGGGCGGTGCGCCCAGAGCGGGAGGCGGGCGGCAATCCGCTGTTCCGCACCATGTTCACGCATGTCCCGGCGGCCGGGTCCGGACGCGCGGACGCCGGGGCGCCCGCCGGTCTGCGGCTGACGGATCGTTCGCTGCCGCCGGGCGGGGCCCACTTCGACCTGTCGCTGGAGGTGACGGAGTCGGCCCGGGCGCTGCATCTGGAGCTGACCTTCCGTCCCGAGCTGTACGACGGGGAGACGGCCGAGCAGCTGCTCGCGTCGTTCGCCGGGCTGCTCGACACGCTGGGCCGGCACCCGGGCGCGCCGCTGCGCGAGGTGCTGGCGGCCGGTGCGGACGAACGCGCACGGCTGGCCGCCTGGCAGGGCCCGGTGCGGGAGGTGTCGCGCAAGCCGGTGCACGAGCTGCTGGCCGCGCGGGTCGCGCTGACCCCGCGGGCGGTGGCGGTGCGGGACGAGGCCGGCCCGCTGACCTTCGCCGCCTTCTCCGCGGCCGTGGACGCGCTGGCGGCGCGGCTGCTGCGGGCCGGGGTGCGCCGCGGGGACGTGGTCGGGGTGTGGCTGCGGCCAGGCCGTGCCGCGCTCACCGCGATCTGGGCGGTGTGGCGGGCGGGTGCCGCGTTCGTGGTGCTCGATCCCGAACTGCCGGTCGCGCGGCAGCGGCTGATGGGCGAGGAGTCGGCGCCGGTCCTGCTGCTCACCGCACCGGACGGTGCCGCGGAGCCGCCGCGCGCCGGGGTGCCGGTGCTGGTGGTGGGCACGGAGCCGGAGCCCGGCACGGACCGGGAGGCGGTGGAGTTCCCCGCCGTCGGGCCGCACGATCTGGCCGCGGTGCTGTACACCTCGGGCTCCACGGGACGCCCCAAGGGGGTGCTGATCGAGCACGGCGGGCTGACGGACTTCGCCGAGGCGACCCTGCTCCCCCGGCTGCGGGAGGCGGGCGGCGGGCAACCGCTGCGGATGGCGGCCGGGACCTCGGCGTTCGTCTCCGACTTCTTCCTGGCGCAGATCCTGGCCCTGCTGGACGGGCATCCGCTGACCCTGCTCGGCGCGCCGGAGCGGCGCGATCCACGGCTGCTGGTGGAGCGCGCGCAGCGGCCGGAGACGGCCCTGGACACCCTGGATGTGACGACGGCCCAGGTCCAGCTGATGGTGGAGGCCGGGCTGCTGGACGCCCCGTTCCCGCCGTCGGTGATCGTGCTGGGCGGCGAGGCGTGCCCGCCCGACCTGTGGGCGCTGCTGCGGGATCACCCGAAGGTGACGGCGTTCAACGCGTACGGCCCGAGCGAGACCACGGTGGAGGCGACGTACGCGCCGTTCGCGGGCCGCCCGGCGCCGGTGATCGGCCGGCCGGACGCGAATACCGTGATCCGGGTGCTGGACGCGGCGGGCGATCCGGTGCCGCCCGGGACGCCGGGCGAGATCCACATCGGCGGGGCCGGTGTGGGGCGCGGCTACCTCGGTGATCCGGTGCTGAGCGCCGACCGGTTCGTCCCCGACCCGTGGGGGCCGCCGGGCAGCCGCCTGTACCGCAGCGGGGACCGGGGCCGGTACACGGCGGACGGGATGCTGGAGTTCCTGGGCCGCGCCGACGGGCAGGTGAAGATCGCGGGTCAGCGGGTGGAGCCGGCCGAGGTCGAGGCGGCGCTGCGCGGCCATCCGGCGGTCGCGGCGGCGGCGGTCACCGCGCACCACACCGGTGCCGGGTCCCGGCCACGGCTGGTGGCGCACGTGGTGCCGGCGACGGACACCCTGCCGGAGCCGGCGGCACTGCGGCTCCACCTGACGCGGCTGCTGCCCGAGGCGGCCATCCCCACGGACGTCGTACGGGTCGACGCGCTGCCACGGACCGCGAGCGGGAAGCTGGACCGGGCGGCGCTGCGGCTGCCGGGTCCCGGCAGCGGCGGACCGGCGGAGGGCCGGGCCCCGCGCTCCGGGACGGAGCGGCGGCTGGCCGAGGTGTGGGCGGGGCTGCTTGGCCGGTCCGGGATCGGGGTGCACGAGGACTTCTTCGCGCTGGGCGGTCACTCGCTGCTGGCGGTGCGGCTGGCCGAGCGGCTGCGGGAACACTTCGGGGTACGGGTGCCGCTGGCCCGGCTGTACGGGGCGCCGACGGTCGCCGCGCAGGCGGCGTATCTGGACGGCGCGGGCGCGGGCAGCGACCGGGTGGTGCCGCTGGGCGGCACGCCGGGAGCGGTGCCGCTGGTCCTGGCGCATCCGCTGGGCGGCACGCTGTTCGGCTACCGGGAACTGGTGGCGGAGCTGGCCGGGGAGTTCGAGGTGCTGGGCCTGATGGGCGACCCGTGGTCGGGTGCCGCGCCGGGCGGACTGGACGACCTGGCGACGGCGTACGTACGGGAGCTGGCGCCGCTGCTGGCCGGCCGGGAACCGGTGGTGGTCGCCGGCTGGTCGGCGGGGGGCGCGCTCGCCCACGAGGTCGCGGTCCGGCTGCGGCGGCTGGGCGTCCCGGTCTCCCGGCTGGTCGTCATCGACGCCGAGTCCGGTGTGGCGCCGGGAGCACCGGACGCGCCGGAGCCGGCGGATGCCGCGCGGGCCGGGGTGACGGTGGAGCGGCTGGAGCGGATCCGCGCGGCGGTGCTGCGCGAGGGTCCGGCGGCGCTGCTGGGCGGCCGGGAGGCCGGCGGGGTGCTGGCGACGCTGGGGGTGGACGCGGCGGCGCTGGCCGAACTGGACGGGCCGACCACGGCCACGCTGCTGGCGTACTGGCGTGACCTGCTGGGCGCGCTCGGCCGCTGGCGTCCCGCCCGCTTCGCCGGGGACGCGCGGCTGGTGCTGTCGCTCACCGACGGCGCGGCCGAGCGGGAACGGATCGCGGCCGGCTGGCGGGAGCTGACGGGGTCACTGACGGTCGCGCACACGGACGGCGACCACTTCCAGATGCTGCGCCGGCCCTGGGTCGGCGCCGTGGCCGACGCGGTGCGCGATCGGACCGAATCGAGGGGAGCCTGATGGTGCTCGTACTGGGAATCAGCGGTCTGGACCGCACGCAGGCGCTCAAGCGTGAGCTGCTGCCGGGGCTTGACCACCGCGAGCTGCGGCTGGTGCAGGGCCTGGACTCGGCGGCGGCGCTGGTGAGCGAGGACGGGGTGCTCGCCGCCTCCGCCCAGGAGCGGCACGACGGCGACAAGGGCACCGGGGCGTTCCCGGTGGACGCCGTCACGGCCTGTCTGCGGATGGCCGGGGTGTCCCTCGATGAGGTCGACGTGGTCGCGCACGGCTTCCGCTACGAGCCGTCGGCCGCGTTCGAACGGGACGCGTACACCCGCCGCTGGTTCGCCGAGGCGTACGCGGAGCGAGTGCAGTGGGAGGTGCTGCGCGAGCACTTCCCCGGCCACGACTGGGAACGCAAGCTGGTGCGGGTGCCGCACCATCTGGCGCACGCGGCCAGCGCCTACTGGCTGAGCGGGTTCGAGGCCGCGACGGTGCTGGTGGCCGACGGCATGGGCGAGACCGAGGCGACCTCGGTGCACGCCGGCGAAGGCGCGCAGCTGCGGACGCTGCGGCGCTATCCGATCGGCGCCTCGCTGGGCATCCTGTACAGCGTCGTCACCCAGTACCTCGGTTTTCTGCCGGGGATGGACGAGTACAAGGTGATGGGCCTCGCCCCGTACGGCGACCGGGGCCGGTTCCCGCAGGCCGACGGCGAGCTGATGCGGCGGCTCGCGGACGGCGGGCTGCGTTCCCCGCTGTTGGCGCACGACCGCACGCCGCTGGAGCGGGAGACGCATCGGGGGGTGATCCGCCGGCTGGAGGAGGTGTTCGGCCCGGCCCGGCATCCGCGGGCACCGCTGGAGCAGCGGCACATGGACGTGGCCGCCACGGTGCAGCACACCCTGGAGGAGAGCCTGCTGCACGTGCTCCGCTCCGCGCGCGAGCTGCCGGGCGGTGGCTCGCGGCGGCTGTGCATGGCGGGCGGGGTGGCGCTCAACTGCACCGCGAACGGGGTGATCGCCCGCAGCGGTCTGGTGGACGAGGTGTTCGTGCAGCCGGCGTCGGGGGACGACGGAAGCGCCCTGGGGGCCGCGCTGTGGGAGCTGCGGCAGCGCCGTCCGGCCGCGCCGTCCGCCATGACGATGCCGTACTGGGGCGAGGAGTTCGACACCGCGCAGGTCGCGGCGGCGCTGGCGGGGCTGGGCCCGGGCTTCGAGGTGACCGGGCTCGCCCGGCCCGAACTGCTGGGCCGGGTCTCCGAACTGCTGGGCGGCGGGGCGGTGGTGGCCTGGTTCCAGGGGCGGATGGAGTTCGGGCCGCGGGCCCTGGGGCACCGCAGCATTCTGGCCGACCCCCGGGTGCCGGGGATGCGGGCGCACCTGAACGCGGTGGTCAAACAGCGCGAGGAGTTCCGCCCGTTCGCGCCGGCGGTGACGGCCGAGGAGGCCGGGGAGTACTTCGAGATCGTCCCCGGGCAGGAGAATCTCTACCGGCACATGCTGTGTGTGGCGCAGGTGCGGGAGAAGTACCGGGAGGCGCTGCCGTCGATCACGCACGTGGACGGCTCGGCCCGGGTGCAGGTGGTGCAGCGGGCGCAGGCGCCGGTGTTCTGGGAACTGATCCGGCGGTTCGGTGACGACCACGGCACGCCGGTGGTGCTCAACACCTCCTTCAATCTGCGCGGTCAGCCGATCGTGCGCACGCCCCGGGAGGCGGTGGAGACCTTCGCCAGATCCTCGCTGGACGCGCTGGCCATCGGGGACGTGCTGGTGACGCGGGTCCGGGCGGAAGGCGACGGGCGGTGACCGCGGCGCCGGGCGGTGACCCGGAGCGGCTGCGGGCGGCGGTCGCCGAGGTGTGGCGGCGCGCGGTGGGCGCGGATCCGGCCGGGGACGAGGACCACTTCTTCCTCGCCGGGGCCGATTCGATCGTGGCGGTGGAGGCGGCGATGAGCCTGCGCGCCGTCACCGGCACCGACATCGATCTCGATCTGCTGTACGACTACCCGGAGTTCGGGCGGCTGGTGGCGGTGCTGGCCAAGGAGGGCGGGGCGGGCCAGGGGGCGGGGAGCGTCCGCTCACGGCGCCGGAGGAGCGGCTGTGGGCCGCCGAGCAGGTGTCGCCCGGCACCGCGCGGTACCACGTGGGCGCGGTGTACCGCTTCCCCGGACGGCTGGACGTCCCCCGGTTGCGGACGGCGCTCGACGAGTTGGCGGCGGCGCACCCGGCGCTGCGGCGCGGCTTCCGCCCGCCCGGTCTCGCGGTGGAGGCGGACCCGGGAGAGGTCCGGGTGCCGTGCCGCTGGGTGGCCGCCCCCGGACTGTCGGAGGAGGAGCTCGGCGACCTGCTCGACGGGGAGACGCGGGAGCCGTTCGACCTGCGGAGGCCGCCGCTGCTGCGGGCTCTGGTGGTGGACCGGGGCGCGGCGGGCGATGTCCTGCTGCTGACCGTGCACCATCTGGTGTGCGACGGCGCCTCGCTGACGCTGATCGAGGAGGAACTGTCCCGCCGCTGCGCGGAGGTCGCGGACGGGCAGACCGTACGGGGCGCGGCGGCACCGTCGGGCGGCGCGCTGCTGGCGGAGGCGCCCGCCGCGCTCGCGTACTGGCGGGGCCGGCTGGCCGGGGCCCCGCACGCGATGGCGCTGCCGTCCGATCTGCCCCGGCCGCCCGTTCTGGGCACCGGCGGCGCGGTGCACCGGGCGGCGTTCGCGCCCGGCGCGCTGGCCGCGCTGCGCGCGGTGGCCGGGCAGGAGCGGCTCAGCCCGTTCATGACCTGGCTGGCCGCGTACGCGGTGGGGCTCGCGGCGGTGACCGGGGACCGGGATCTGGTGGTGGCGGTCCCGGCCTCGTCCCGGGAGACGGGTGACGGGGCGGAGATCGGGATGTTCGTGGACACCCTGCCGCTGCGGGTGACGCTGCCGCCCGGGGTGACGGCGCGTGAGGTGGCGCGGCGGGTGCGGCGCGCGGTGGCGGAAGGGCTGGCGCATCGCCGGGCGCCGTTGCAGGACATCCTGACCGAGCTGCGGATCGCCACCGACCGGTCGCGGGCGCCGCTGGCACAGGTGGCGCTGACCCACCGGGGCGCGGACGAGGGGGTGCTGCGGCTGGCGGGGCAGCGGGCGCGGCGCACGCTGCTGCCGACCGGGACGGCCAAGTACGAGCTGCTGTGGTCGGTGGTCGACGGGGACGAGCCCGAGCTGGAACTGGAGTACCACACGGACCTGTTCAGCGCCCCGGCGGCGGCGGCACTGCACGAGCGGCTGATCGCGGCGGCCGGGGCGGCGTTCCGCACGCCGGACGCCGCGCTGCCGGACGCCGGGCCCGGGTCGCCCGTGGCGGAGTCCGGGACCGGGACCGGGGCCGGGTACGAGGCGGTGCACCAGCGCTTCGCCCGGCACGCGGCGCGGCGGCCCGGCGCCCCGGCGCTGATCGAGGGGCCGCTGCGGCTGAGCTACGGCGAACTCGCGGGCCGGGCCGGGGCCGTCGCGGCGCACCTGCGCGCCACCGGACTGGGCCGGGGAACGGTGGTCGCGGTGCTGGCGGAGCGTGGTGCCGCGTCGGTGACCGGCTTCCTCGGCGCGCTGTACGCCGGTTGCGCCTATCTGCCGGTGGATCCCGCACAGCCGGCGGCGCGGATCGACCGGCTGCTGGCGTCGGCGGACGCGGTGCTGGTGACGGAGGACGCCCGGGCCACGGTGGCGGGTCTCCCGGTGGCCGGCCGGCTGCCGGTGCTGGTCCTGGAACGGCTGTGGGCGGACACCGCGGCGGGGCGGAGCGCGGGCGCGCCGGCACCGGACCCGGCCGCGGTGACGGGTGAGGACATCGCGTATGTGATGTTCACGTCGGGCTCGACCGGGGAGCCGAAGGCGGTGGTGGTGCCGCACCGGGCGATCAGCCGGCTGGTTCCGGAGGCCGACTACCTGACCATCGGCGCGCGGGACCGGGTGGCGCATCTGTCGCACCCGGCGTTCGACGCGGCGACGTTCGAGGTGTGGGGGGCGCTGGCCGGCGGCGCGGCGCTGGTGACCGGCGGTCGTGAGGTGGCGCTGTCCCCCGCCCGGCTGCGCGAGTTCATCGCGCGCGAGCGGATCACCGTGCTGTGGCTGACGGCGACCCTCTTCCATCAGGTGGTGGACTTCGCGCCGGATGCCCTGGCACCGCTGCGGGTGCTGCTGGCGGGCGGCGAACAACTGGACGCGCGGCGGCTGGCCGTCCTGCTGGCCCGGCCCGACCGGCCGGAGCGGATCGTCAACGGCTACGGGCCGACCGAGAACACCACCTTCAGCACCTGGCACGACATCACCGACCGGGACACGGCCGCCGGGATCATCCCCATCGGCCGGCCGGTGTCCGGGACCACCGCCCATGTCCTGGACGAGCGGGGCGAGCCGGTGCCGGTGGGCGCGGTCGGCGAACTGGCGGTGGGCGGGGAGGGCCTGGCACACGGCTACCGGGGGGCGCCCGCGGCGACGGCCGACGCGTTCGTGCCCGATCCCTTCGACCCGCGCGGCGGGCGGCGGCTGTACCGCACCGGTGATCTGGTGCGGGTGCTGCCGGGCGGGCTGCTGGCCTTCGAGGGGCGGCGGGACGACCAGGTCAAGGTGCGCGGCCACCGGGTGGAGCCGGCCGAGGTCGAGCGGGCGCTGTGTACGCTGCCCGGGGTCGCGGAGGCGGTGGTGCTGGCCCGTCCCACCGAGCACGGTGCGGAACTGGTGGCCTGGGTGACCGCGGGCGCGGGCCGCGCGGCCGGACCGCTGGACGGCCCGGCCCTGGTCGCGGCGCTGCGCGAGCGGCTCCCCGAGCATCTGGTGCCCGTGGTGGTGCCGCTGGATCGGCTGCCGGTGAACGCCAGCGGGAAGACGGACCGGGCCGCGCTGCTGGCCGGCCCGCTCGCCCCGGCGGCCGCCCCGGAACAGGAACCGGCGGGAAGTCCCGGGGACGGGGATCCGCTCACCGGCCGGGTGACGGCCCTGTGGTGCGAGGTGCTGGACGTGCCGGCGGTGCGGCCCGGGGACAGCTTCCTCGCGCTGGGCGGGCACTCCATCATGGCGCTGCGGCTGCTGGCCCGGTTGGACGAGGAGTTCGAGGTCACCGTCGACCTCGGGGACTTCTTCGCGGACCCGACACCGGCCGGGCTGACCGCCCTGGTGCGCGAGGCGGGGGCGGCCGATGTCCTCACCGACTGAGCACGAGGCCGGCACGGTGCTCGCGGCGGTGCTGGCGCAGGCCGGGCTGCGGCCCGGCGCCCCGGCGGTGGAGGGCCCGGAGGGCACGCTCAGCTACGCCGGCCTGGTGGCCGCCGCGCGCGGTGAGGCCACCCGGCTGGCCGCCGCCGGCGCCGGCCGGGGCACCCGGGTGGCCGTGGAGGCCGGGTACGGGGCCCCTTATCTGGTGCCGTTGCTGGCCTGCTGGATGCTGGGTGCCACCGCCGTGCCGCTGGACCCGGCGGCTCCGGGCGAGCGGCGCCGCTACCAGATCCGGCGGGCGGTGTGCACGGTCGCGGTGCGCGGCACGGCCACCGACGGGGTGAGCACGACGGCGACGGCCGAGGTGGGCCGCGAGAAGGCGGCGATCGCCCCGGATCCGGGCGGACCGGCGGCGTACGTGCTGTTCACCTCCGGGTCCACGGGGGTGCCCAAGGGCGTGGAGGTGGAGCATCCGGCGCTGCTGAACATGCTGGAACACTTCGTGCGCGCCCTGGAGTTCGGCCCCGGGAGCCGGATGCTGGCGCACAGCAATACGGTGTTCGACATGTCGGTGCCCGAGCTGCTGATCCCGCTGGTGTGCGGCGGCACCGCGGTGGTCGCACCGGAACGGGCCGCCCGCAACCCGGAGTTCTTCGCCCGCTTCCTGCGCGGGGCACGGCTGTCGGCGGCCTGGGCCACCCCGAGCCAGCTGCGGTTGCTGCTGCCCTTCCTCGGCGGTGAACGGGTCTTCGGCACGCTCATCTCCGGCGGCGAGGCGCTGCCGGCCGCGCTGGCCGAGGAGTTGCTGCCGGTGACGGGGGCGCTGTGGAACGCGTACGGCCCCACCGAGATCACGGTGGTCGGGCTGTGCACTCCGCTGGAGCCGCCGTTCCGCGATCCGCTGCCGATCGGCCGGCCGCTGACGGGCCTGGGCGCCCGGGTGCTGGACGAGGCGGGGCACCCGGTGGCGGCCGGGGAGGTCGGTGAGCTGTGGCTGTCGGGGGCCGGGGTGGCGCGCGGCTACACCGGCGAACCCGGCCTGACCGCCAGGTCGTTCGTCACCGCGGCGGACGGCTCACGGATGTACCGCACGGGCGATCTGGTCCGGGCCGGGGCGGACGGGCAGCACTACTTCCACGGCCGCGCCGACGACCAGGTCAAGATCCGGGGCCACCGGATCGAACTGGGCGAGATCGAGGCGGTCGCCCAGCGGCTGCCGGAACTGGCGCAGGCGGTCGCGGTGGTCTGCGAGGGCCCCGAGGGCCGCCCCGAGCTGTACCTCGCCTGCGTCCCGGCCGCCGGATCGCCGCCGTGGCCCCAGGCGGGGCGGGAGGTGCGGGCCGGACTGCACCGGCTGCTTCCCGCGTACATGAGACCGCGTCAGGTGCTGGACTTCGCGGCGCTGCCGGACACGGCGGCGGGCAAGACCAGCAGGCGCGCCGTGCGGGAGCTGGTGCGCGAGCGCCTGCACCGGCCGCAACCCCCGGCACGGACCCCGTCCCACCCTTCCCCAGGACACGAGAGGACCCTCCCATGACCGAAGAGGCAAACGGCGCCGGCGAGCAGCAGTTCGTGGTGGTCATCAACGACGAGGAGCAGTACTCCGTCTGGGCCGCGGAGCGTCCGGTGCCGGCCGGCTGGCGGGCGCTGGAGATCAGCGGGACCCGTCAGGAGTGCCTGGCCCACATCGGCACGGTGTGGACCGACATGCGGCCGCGGTCCCTGCGCGTCGCGATGGGCGAGAGCTGACCCCGCCCCGCACATCACCCCCGGCGGCGGGCGGGCAGCCCGCCGCCGTTCCTTACCCGGAGGTCCGCCCCATGTGGAAACTGCTGCGCACCGACAAGCGCTTCAGACGGCTGTTCATCGGTGAGACCTTCTCCAGTTTCGGGGACAGCGCGGTCTATCTCTCGCTGGCGATCTGGATCAAGGATCTGACGGGGTCGGACGCGGCGGCCGGCGTGGTGTTCCTGATCATCACGGCCCCCGGTCTCGCCGCCCCGTTGCTGGGCCACTGGGTGGACCGGGTGCGGCGGCGTCCGCTGCTGCTGCGGATGTACTCGGTGATGGCGGTCCTGGTGCTGGGGCTGCTGTTCGTCGGGGATTCCGGCGATGTGTGGATCATCTATCTGGTGACGCTGGCGTACGGGGTGCTGTTCGCCACCCCGGCGCGGCCGGCGCTGCTGAAGGACATGCTCCCCTCGGAGAACGCGGCGGCGGCCCGGTCGCTGCTGATCACCGTGCGGGAGGGGGTGCGGATCGTCTCGCCGGTGGCGGGCGCCGGCGTGTACACGGCGTTCGGCGGGGGCGCGCTCGCGGTGCTGGGGTCGGCGACCTTCGTGGTGGCGGCGCTGGTGCTGTGGTCGATCAAGGTGGTGGAGTCGGAGCCGGAGCCGGCGGGCGAGCCGTTCGCGCGGTCGGTGACGGCGGGTTTCCGTTTCGTGCGGGCCACGCCGTTCCTGCTGCGGCTGGCGGTGTCGTTCGTGGCGTTCCTGGCGGTGGTCGGACTGCTGGAGACGGCGGTGTTCGCGGCGGTCGACCAGGGGCTGGGGCAGGGGCCGGCGTTCGTGGGGGTGATCGCCTCGCTGCAGGGCGGCGGTTCGGTGCTGGGCGGGATTCTCGCCGGTGTCGTGGTGCGGCGGGCCGGGGAGTTCCGGGGCAGCGCGGTGGGGTACGCGCTGATATCGGCCGGCCTGGTGCTGTGCGTGTGGCGCGAGATGCCGCTGTTCATCCTGGGCGCGATGCTGATCGGTACCGGGCTGCCGTTCCTGATGGTGGCGCTGAGCACGGCGCTGCACCTGTACGCGCCGGCCCGGATGCAGGGCCGGGTGAACGCGGCGGTCAGCTCGGTGTGCGATCTGTTCCAGACGCTCTCCATCGCGGCGGGCGCGGCGCTCATCGGGCTGATCGACTACCGGATCATGTACGCCCTGATGGGGATGACGGCCCTGATGTGCGCGGTGTCCGTGCTGTTGCGCCGGATCGCGCCGCCGCAGGTGGCGGAGTCGGTGGCCGATGATCCCGGCGATGGGCGGCTGGAGGCTCCCGCCGGGCCGCCCCGGCCGCCGGACCCCTCGGATCCGGCGGACGAGGAGCTGCGCCCGGCCCGTTGAGAGGGGGCGGACGGCCGGCCCTGGCCCCGTACCGGGCCCGCGCGGGAGACGGACCGACGCCGCGCCGGGCGGCTACAGGGAACCGCCCGCACGGTGGGTGCGGATGATGAGGTAGATGAGGTACGGGGCGCCCAGCACGCCGGTGACGACACCGACCGGGTAGCGGGTGCCGAACGCGAACTGGCCGCAGAAGTCGGCGACCAGCACCAGCAGCGCGCCGATGAGGGCGGCGGGCACCAGCAGGGAGTGGCCGGGCCCCACCAGACGGGCGGCGATCGGGCCGGACAGGAACGCCACGAAGGCGATCGGTCCGGCGGCGGCGGTGGCGAAGGCGATCAGGCCCACCGCCGCGACGATGGCGATGATCCGGGTGCGCTCGACGCGCACGCCGAGGGCCGCGGCGGTGTCGTCGCCCAGCTGCATCGTGGACAGGCCGCGCGATTGCCCCAGCAGAACGGGCCCCAGGACGGCCAGCGCGATCAGGACCGGCACCACCTCCGTCCAGCTGGAGCCGTTGAGGCTGCCGGTCAGCCAGCGCATCGCCTCCTGGAGATCCCACTCCCCCGCCCGGCTGAGGATGTAGGCGGTGAGGCTCTCCAGCATGGCGGCGATGCCGATGCCGATCAGGATGAGCCGCGAGCCCGCCACCCCGTCCTTGAAGGACAGGGTGTACACCGCCAGGGCGACCAGCAGGCCACCGGTGATCGCGAAGACGGAGACCCCGACCTCGTTGAGCGAGAGCACGACGATCGCGAAGGCGGCCGCCGCGCTCGCCCCGGTGCTGATGCCGATGATGTCGGGGCTGGCCAGCGGGTTGCGCAGCATCGTCTGGAAGGTGACACCGCCCAGACCGAAGCACAGCCCGACGAGGACGGCGAGCACCGCACGGGGCAGCCGCAGCCGGCCGACGGTGAAGGACGCACCCGGGACCTGCTCGCCCAGGATCACCCGCCACACCGCGTCCGGCGGGTAGGAGGTCTTGCCGAACATCAGGCTGATCGCGAACGCGCTGACGACGAGAGCCACGAGGACGGCGATGGTGGCGCGCCGCCGGTTCGCGCGGCGGATCCGGCCCTCGGCCATGGCCTGAAGGGTCACAGGGCTCGTACTTTCTGTCGGCGGACGATGTAGATGAAGAAGGGCGCGCCGATCAGGGCCGTCACAATGCCGACGTCGATCTCCGAGGGCCGGTTCACGATGCGGCCGACCACGTCGGCGGCGGTGAGCAGGGCGGCGCCCAGCAGCGCGGCGAGCGGCAGCAGCCAGCGGTGGTCGACACCGACCAGCAGCCGGCACAGATGGGGCACGACCAGGCCCACGAATCCGATCGGGCCGGCGACGGCCGTGGCCGCGCCGCACAGCAGGATGGCGCCCAGAGCGGAGAGAGCCCGGGTCGCGGCGACGTTCTCGCCCAGCCCGGCGGCCAGTTCGTCGCCCAGCGCCAGGGAGTTCAGGCGGCGGGCGGACAGCAGACACAGGGCGAACCCCACGGCGAGGAACGGTGCCACCTGGCCGAGCTTGTCGAAGGAGGCTCCGCCGACGCCGCCGATCTGCCACATCCGGAAGGTGCCGGCGATGTCGTTGCGCGGCAGCATGACGGCGGTGACCAGGGAGGCGAGCGCGGCGGAGACGGCCGCCCCGGACAGCGCGAGCTTGAGCGGGGTGGGCCCGCCCCGCCCCATCGAACCGATGGCGTAGACGAACAGCGCGGTGGCGGCGGCGCCCGCGATGGCGATCCAGATGTAGCTGGTGGGAGAGGTCAGGCCGAAGAAGGCGACGCCGGTGACGATGGCGAGCGAGGCACCCATGTTGACGCCGAGGATGCCCGGGTCGGCCAGCGGGTTGCGGGTCACGCCCTGCATGACGGCGCCGGCCAGGGCGAGGGCCGCGCCGACCGTCATGGCCAGCAGGGTGCGCGGCACCCGCTTCTTGACGGCGGCCTCGCCGAGGGTGCTCTCGGCGCCGCCGAGGCCCGCGACGATGTCGGACCAGCCCACGTCCCGGGCGCCCAGGGCCACCGAGGCGGCCATGGCGAGGACCAGGAGGGCCAGGGCGGCGGCGATCCACAGACCCCGGACATGGGCCGGACGCCGAGCGAGGTCGGCGTCCGGCGTGTTCCGGGTGGTGACGGCCGTCATTCCACCTTGTCCGCGGCCTCGGCGAGCAGGGCGGCGTAGTCGTCCAGCACCCACGAGATGGACAGCGGGGTGGGGTTGGCGGCGGTGGCCAGCGGCGTGCTGCCGGGCAGGAAGGCCACGGAACCGCGCTCGACGGCGGGGATCTTCGAGAGCAGCGGGTCCTGCTGGACGATCCCGAACAGCTCGCCCTCCTCGTCGCCGTAGCCGGTGATGATGTCCACGTCGTCGAAGACCTGGATCTGCTCGGCGCTCTGGGTCAGCGCGAACTGGTCGGTTCCGGCGGAGAGTTCGGCGATGCTGCCGGGGGTCCGCAGGCCGAGGTCCTCGAAGAAGAGGGCGCGGGTGTCGTGCGCGGTGTAGAAGCCGATCTGGCTCACGTCGGTCGGGTCGATGTGGGTCATGAACATCACCGACTTGCCGGTCAGCTGCGGGTAGCCGGCGACGGTGTCGCTGATCTCCCGCTCCAGGTCGGCGATCAGCGCCTCGCCCTCGGCGCCCAGGCCGATGGCCTCGCTGTTGAGCTTGATGATGTCGCGCCAGGACGTGGCCCAGGGAGCCTCCGGGTAGGCGATGACCGGGGCGATGTCGCTGAGGGTGTCGTAGTCCCGCTGCGTCAGCCCCGAGTAGGAGGCGAGGATGACGTCGGGGTTGGTGTCGGCGACGGACTCGAAGTCGATGCCGTCGTTCTCGTCGAAGAGCACCGGGGTCTCGGCACCGAGCTCGTCGAGCTTCTCGGTGACCCACGGCAGGACGCCGTCGCCGTCGTCGTCGCCGAAGTTGGCGGCGGCCATGCCCACCGGGACGACGCCCAGGGCCAGCGGCACCTCGTGGTTGGCCCAGGCGACGGTGGCGACGCGCTCGGGCTTCTGAGGGATCGTCGTGGTGCCCAGGGCGTGTTCGATGGTGATCGGGAACGCGCCGGACGCGCCGTTCTCCGTGTTCCCGCCCTTGTCGGCGGCGTCGTCCGCTCCGTCGTCGGAGGCGCCGCAGGCGCTGAGACTCAGCGCGACAGCCGCTGCCGCGACCGCCGCCCAGACCCGGTATGAACGCATGACAAAGACACTCCGCTCCACAAACTTAGGTATGCCTTACCTATGTTACGCGAGTGTCCCGGGGCGACAGCCAAGGGGTCGGCCGCCCGAAGGCGACCGACCCCGAGGTCATTGCGGTGAGCGGCTCACAGCTCCTTGATGCGGATGTCCCGGTAGGAGACCACGTCGTCGGCGCCGTGGACCTGGAGGCCGACATAGCCGGAGGCGTTGCGCCGTCCGTTGCTGCCCGGGTCCCCGCCACGCGGCGGCTCGAAGGCCAGACCGCGGACGTTCTCGAACTCGTTGATGAGAACGCCGTTGCGGTAGATCTCGTAGGACTGCCCGATGACCCGGATCTCGTAGTCGTTCCAGGTGCCCTTCGGGGTCACCCCGGCACCGCCGAGACCGACCCGGTCGAAGCCGTAGACCGAACCGGTCTTGTACAGATCGCCGGTGGGCCGGTCATAGATCTGGATCTCGTGACCGTAGTTGATCGCCACCCACTCCGGCCGGCTCTCCTCCGGATGGCCGTGCACGTCCGGGAACCGGACGAACACCCCGCCGTTGGTGAGCAGTCCGTCGGGGGCGTCGTCGCGCCACTGGAGCTTCAGCGAGAAGTTCTCGTACTGCCGCTCCGGGAACCACAGCATGCCCATGCCCGGCACGTCGCTGCTGCTGGTCATGGCGTTGTCCTCGGAGAGCCCGAAGGCGCCGCCGCCGACCTGCTGCCAGCGCTCGAAGCTCTCCTGGCTGCCGTCGAACAGGCTGCGGTAGCCCTCGGTGTTGCCCGGGGTACCGATGCCCGAGTCACGCGCGGCCTGCTTGATCAGCCCGGACTCGCGCTCGTCGATGACACCCTCCTCCAGCAGCTGACCGACGACCGTGTCCACGTGCTTGAGGAACAGCGCGTGCGAGGACCAGTCCTTCTCGTCCTCGATCCGCTCGTTGATGCGGCAGCGGGTCTCGGTGATCCGGTTGGGCACCCCGGTGTTCACCTCGCCGACGAACACCGTGCGGCGCTCGTCGAACTCGGCGCAGTTGGGCGCGGGGACGCCACCGCCGCGGGCGACGGTGAAGACGACCTCCCCGGCCTGCGAGGTGTTGCCCGCGGCATCGGTGGCCCGGTAGGAGACGGTGTGCCGTCCGACGCCGTCCACGATCACCGGACGCCCGTACTCCAGGTAGGGACCGCCGTCCAGCGAGTACTCCACCAGTTCGACGCCCGACTCCTCGTCGGTGGCCTCGATCGTCACCTGGGCGTACCCGATGTACGAGCCCGAGGAGTTGATGTTGCCGGACACCGAGGCCGAGACCTCGGGCGCGGTCACGTCCTCCTCCACGACCTCCACGACGGTGAACTCGACACTCTGCTCCTGCGAGACGTTGCCGGCCCGGTCGGTGGCGCGGTAGCGCAGCACGTGGCTGCCGAGGTCGTGGACCATCACCGGCCCGGTGTACTCCTGCCACGCGCCGTCGGCGCCCCGGGCGTACTCGATGGAGTTGACGCCGGAGCCGGCGTCGGAGGCGGTCACCGTGACGGTGGCCATGCCGAGGTAGTCGCCGTCCTCGTTCTGGTCACCGCTCACCGTCGCCGAGGTCTCCGGCGGCTCGGTGTCGTCGGTCGGCGGCTCGACCACGGTGAACTCCACCGTGCCCGGCTCCGACACGTTGCCGGCCACGTCGGTGGCGCGGTAGCGCAGCACGTGGTCACCGACCCGGTCCACCACGACCGGGTCGGCGTACGGCTGCCACTCCCCGTCGGCGCCCTCGGCGAACTCCACGCTCGCCACGCCGGAACCGGCGTCGGTGGCCTCCAGGGTCACGGTGGCCGAGCCGAAGAACGCGCCGTCGTCGTTGCGCACGCCGTCCACCGAGGCGGTGACCTCGGGTGCGGTGACGTCCTCGCCGTCGTCCTCGGTCACCACCAGGGTGCCCTGCATGGCGCCGTGGCCCGGGATCGCGCAGTAGTAGCGGTAGACGCCCGGGGTGAGGACCACCTCGGCGGTGTGCAGACCGCCGTTGTTGTCGGTCGGGTTGGCCAGGATGTTGAGGTCGACGTCGTTGTTGAACTCGGGGTTGCTGGTGTCGAAGGTGAGCGTGTGCGGCATCGCGATGTCGTTGCCGGTGGCCACGCTGTTCTCGAAGACGATGGTCGCCGGCCCGGCCACCGCGGTCTGCGGCGCCGAGGTGAAGGCGTCCATCCCGCCGTCCGCCGTCCAGCGCAGCGTCTGCTCCGCCGCCACCGCCCGCTCCTCCCCCGGTCCGCCGAGGGCGGCGGCCGAGGTGAGCCCCAGCAGCAGGGCCATCGAGGTGAGCAGCGCGGTCCACAGGGTGCGGCTGTCAAGGCGTGTGCGTCGTCTCATCAGTCGCCCTTCCTGACCAGGTCGGAGGCGGCCGGGGTGGGCGCGCCGCCGGAGTAGGTCACCCGCCACAGGGCGGATTCGCTGTCGGAGTTGAAGAAGCCCCGGCCGTAGTCCAGGACGTACAGCGAGCCGTCGGGGGCGAACTTCCAGTCCATCAGGTTGCGGATGCCGCCCTGACCGACCGGGATGATCTCCTTGAGCGGCTCCACATGGCTGGGCGGGGTGCCCCCGCCGATGGTGTCCGGGTCGATCAGGACCGCGTGCCGGGGCTGGACACCGTCGTAGAAGTCACCGATGAACCACTTGCCGTCCCAGTAGCGGGGCCACTTGACGTCGCTGGCACGGTCCTCGTCGTACCGGTAGACGGGTCCTGTCATCGCGGCCTGGCCGCCGCCCTTGGCCCAGGGCAGCCGGTAGAACTCGTCGTCGATGGCGTAGGACGGGATGCCGTCGGCGTTGCGCGGATAGTCGGGGCCGCCGCCGTTGGGGGCGTACCAGATCGACACCGGGGTGACCGGGGGCAGCTTCACGAGGCCGTCGTTGTGCGGGGACTCGTTGCGCGGCGCGTCGCAGTCGTACCAGCCCAGCGGCTGCGAGGGGTCGGGCAGGTTGCGGTCCCGGTAGGGCTGGTTGTTGCCCATGCAGAACGGCCAGCCGAAGTTGCCGGGTGCGGTGATGGCGGTGAAGGACTCGTACTTGGCCGGGCCCCAGGTGGTGCTGGGCTGTGAGGCGTCGGGGCCCACCCAGCCGGCGTAGAGCACGTCGGTCTGCCGGTCGACGAAGATCCGCGAGGGGTTGCGCACGCCCATCGCGTAGATCTCGCCCCTGGTCTTGCCGCCGCCCTCCGCGGTCTCCCTGCCGGTGAACAGGTTGCCCTCGGGGAGGGTGTAGGTGCCGTCCTGTTCGGGGTGGATGCGCAGGATCTTGCCGTTGAGGTTGTTGGTGTTGCCGGAGGTGCGGCGGGCGTCCGCGAAGGAGGTGCCCGCGAACACCGGCTCGGGGTTGTTGCCCGAGTAACCGTTAGTGAATCCGGAGGAGTTGGTGTCACCGGTGGCGATGTAGAGGTTCTCGTGCGAGTCCCACGCCATCCCGCCGCCCGCGTGGCAGCAGCTGTGGATCTGCACCGGCCACGACAGCAGCACCTTCTCCGAGGACAGGTCCAGCCTGCCGGTGGAGCGGTTGACGGTGAAGCGCGAGACACGGCGCTCGGCGGTCCGCTGCTCGCGGTCGATCTCCGAGTGCGGTGTCCAGTGCAGGTAGATCCAGCCGTTGGTGGCGAACCGGGGGTCGAGCTCGATGCCGAGCAGCCCTTCCTCGGTCTTGACCAGTTCGCCGCCGCCGCCCTTGTTGCCGAAGACGGTCAGCGAACCCACCAGGGACGCCTGGCCGGTGCGCGGGTCGTAGACGTGGATCTCGCCCTCGCCCTTGCCGATGTCCGGGTCGTTCCAGTCGGTGATGACGGAGGAGCCGGCCGGGCCGCCGCCGCGTCCGATGTAGAAGATCCGGCCGTCGGGGGCGGGGACCAGGCCGTGCGGCTCACCGATCTGGTCGTGCTCGCCCGGCTGGTTGGGCGGGGTCAGCCGCTCGGCCGTGTAGTTGGCGGTGACGGTGGCCTGGCAGTCGGCACGGGCCACCCGGTTGGTCCAGGTGAGCGCGCCGCGCAGGTGGTCACGGAAGTCGGCCTCGGCCCACGAGGCGACGGTGCCGCCCATGGCGGTGTAGAAGGAACGGCCGCCGGCGTAGTCCTGGCACCAGGAGATGGGATGGTCGGGCCCGTTGGCCGACTCGCCCGGCCGGTAGTCCAGTTCGCGGACCCGGGCGACGGTGTGGACGTCACCGGAGGGATTGGTCTCCCAGTTGAGCCACCGGTCCAGGCGGCTCCACTCCGGCGGCAGACCGGCGGTGGCCGGGTGGACCCGGTCGCCGACCTCGACGGTGGCGCGCTGCGCGGTGGAGCCGCTGTCCCCGGTGGCGCGGGCGCCGATCAGCCCGCCGTACCAGTCGGAGTACGGCTCGGTACGGGCCGCGTCGTGCACGCCGAGGAAGCCGCCGCCCGCCGCGAGGTAGGCCTGGAGGCCCAGTTCCTGCTCGGCGTCCAGGACATCGCCCGCACCGGTGAGGAAGACCACGGAGTTGAAGGCGCCGAGCCGGCGGCCGTCGGTGAACACCGAGGCGTCGGCCGTGGCTTCGACGGAGAATCGCTGGTTGGCGGGCCCGCTGCGCCCGATGGATTCGAGCGCGGCGATGCCGGTGTCCACGGTCGGGGACTCCGTACCGGCGGACGCGTGGAAGATCAGCACACGGACGTCGTCGCCGCCCGGTGGCTGCGGCAGGTTGAGTGCCTGTGCGACGGACTCGGCGGAGGGCTGGGCGCTGGCCGCGGGTACCGCGTACAGCGCGCCGGTCGCCATCACGCCCGACAGCAGGGCCGACGCCCATATCCGTAGGGACCGCGTGCGGCGGGGCCGGCGTTCCGGACCGTCCGCGGGGGATCTGTGCACCTGCTCCGAGTTCCTGGGACTGTGATGCGGTGTTCGCCGCATGTGCCACCCACTCCTCACTGGTGGTTCCGGGTCAGCGAGCAAGGTAGACGCTTGTTCCCACACCGCCAAGGGCTTTGGACCAAACTCGTCGAAACTTTGTCATGATCTGGATAAAGTCCCGTTCGAGAGCTATGTTGTCCGGCGGCTCGTGCTCGAAGTAGCAACAGTTGCAGGGAGTTGTGCCCATGAACGCGGTGACGGGCGGTAACGGAAGCGACGACGGAAGCCGGACCGATGGGTCCGCCGGACCAAGCCGGGGGCCAGGCAGGCGCTCCCTCTTCTGGGGTGCCGCGGCGATGGCCGGCGCCGCCTCACTGACAGCCGCGGCCCCGGCCGCGAACTCCGCGGCCGCGGCCGGGACGGTGACGGCCCCTACCGCCCAGGCACGCAACCAGGTGCGGACCATGAAGCTCTACCTGGAGCGGCTCTCCGACGGCCGCATGGGCTACGGCCTCCAGCCGGGCAAGGCCTCGGTCCCGGGCCCGCTGATCGAGATGGTCGAGGGCGACACGCTGCACATCGAGGTCGAGAACCTCATGGACGTGGACGCCAGCCTGCATGTGCACGGCGTCGACTACGAGATATCCAGCGACGGCACCCGGATGACCCGCTCCCACGTACCGCCCGGCGGAAAGCGGACGTACACCTGGCGCTCGCACGCCCCGGGCCGCCGGGCGGACGGCACCTGGCGCTCGGGCAGCGCGGGCTACTGGCAGTATCACGATCACACCGTGGGCACCGACCACGGCACGGCCGGGGTGCGCAACGGCCTGTACGGTCCGCTGGTGGTGCGGCGCGCGGGCGATGTGCTGCCGGACAAGACGATCACCATCGTCTTCAACGACATGCTGACGAACAATCTGAAGGCCGGGGCCGACTACGAGGTCACGATGGGTGACCGGGTGGAGATCATCTCCATCACCCACGGCGAGCTCTACCACACCTTCCACATCCACGGTCACCGCTGGGCCGAGAACCGCACCGGGCTGCTGGAGGGCCCCGAGGACACCAGCAGGATCGTGGACAACAAGATCACCGGGCCGGGCGACTCCTTCGGCTTCCAGATCATCGCCGGCGAGGGGGTCGGGCCGGGCGCGTGGATGTACCACTGCCACGTGCAGAGCCACTCGGACATGGGCATGGCCGGACTGCTGCTGGTGAAACGACCGGACGGCACGATCCCCGACTACGAGCACCACCACACGGCGGCGGGCACCGCCGACGAGGGCGGCGCGGACACGGCCGGTCACAGCGGCTCGCACGGATCGGCCGCCGACCACAGCGGGCACTAGCTTCCCTGGCGGAAGCCCCGCACACCCCGGTGCCGCCGCACGCCTGTGGCGTGCGGCGGCACCGGGGTGCTGTGCGCCGGTCGTCCCCGGGGGATCAGTAGGCGCTGTTCACGTTGTCCATGGAGCCGTAGCGGTCGGCCGCGTAGTTGCAGGCCGCGACGATGTTGGCCACCGGGTCGTAGATGTCGGTACTGGTCCCCTCCACGTGGTACTGCTCGAAGGTCGGGTCGATGACCTGCAGCAGGCCCTTGGACGGGATGTTCTTGACCGCGTTGCTGTCCCACATGTTGATCGTGTGCGGGTCACCGCTGGACTCACGTATCAGGTTGCTCTTGATGCCGTCGTAGCTGCCGGGGATACCGTGCGCCTTCATGACATCCAGGGCCTCGTTGATCCACTGGTCGATCTGCTCGGCCGAGGCGGGCTGCGGCTTGGGCTGCTCGGCCTTGTCGATCACGACGATGGTGCCGTCGGCGTTGTACTCGGCGCCGCGGCCCTTGTCCGCCGGAGCGGACTCCTCCTGCGCCGCCGCGTCGTCCTGCGCGGCCTGCGTCGCGGTGTCCGCCGCCGCGCCGTCGTCGGTGGTGGTGTCGTCGGTGGCAGCGTCGTCGGTGGCGGTGTCGTCGGTGGTGGTCTCGGCAGCGCTGTCGTCGGCGGCCTCGTCGCCGTTGTCGGCGGCGTCACTGCCGGTGACCGGGGACTTGACGATCACGCTGCTCGCGCTGTCCGGGGAGAACGCGGCCGGAGCACTGGTGCTCATGGCCGTGGGGGCGACGGCGGACGCGTGCGGGTCGGCCACTGCACCGGGGGTGTGCACGAGGGACACCACCGCCGCGCCGGCGGTGACCATCCCGGCCACAGCGGCCGTGCGCATTCGAATACGGGAAGCGCCATGGGTGGCGGTCATACAGACACCTCGATCCTCGGAGGAGCGGGGGAGAGAAGCCGCGGAACGCGACCGATCGCCACCATGCACAACTCGGACCATCAACGGCAAAGACCTCATCTCCGACAAGATTTAGTACATCCCTCACTGTCATTTCATGTCCGCCTTGTCCCACTGGCCCGGAGCACTCCTAAGCCCGTACGGATGTGACGGCCCTCTCATGCCGGGGCTCACAGTCCGGCCCCCGCCGCGTCACCGGGCATCACCGGGGCATCACCCACCGCGCCCGCCTCTGGGGAGGTAGCGACCGCCCATCGAATGCAGGTTAGGCTTACCTAACCGACAGGAAGGGCGTCATGAGCGACATCGTCACGCATCGTGGTCAGGTGCTGCGCACCGAGCGGCTCAGTGCGCATGTGATCAGAGTTGTCCTCGGGGGTGAGGGCCTTCAGGAGTTCGCGGTGGGGCCGTACAGCGACAGCTACGTGAAGCTCGTCTTCGCCCAGCCCGGAGTGGACTACCCCGAGCCGTTCGACGTGGCGGAGATCCGCCGCACGCTGCCGCGCGAGCAGTGGCCCAGCATGCGGACGTACACGGTGCGCGCATGGGACCCACAGGCCCTCGAACTGACCATCGACTTCGTCCACCACGGCGACACCGGCCTGGCCGGGCCCTGGGCCGCCGCCGCGCGCCCCGGGGACCGGATCGCCCTTCTGGGCCCCGGCGGCGCCTACGCGCCCGACCCCACCGCCGACTGGCATCTGCTCGTCGGGGACGAGAGCGCGCTGCCCGCCATCGCCGCCTCCGTCGAGCGGCTCCCGCCGGGAGCGGTCGCGCGGGTCCTCATCGAGATCGACGGACCGGGTGAGGAACTGAAGCTGGAGCCGCCGGCCGGGGACGTCGAGGTGGTCTGGGTCGACCGGCGCGAGGGACGCTTCGGTCCGGCGCTCGTGGACGCCGTCACCTCTCTCACCCTGCCGCCGGGGCGCGGGCACGCCTTCGTGCACGGCGAGGCGAACTGGGTCAAGGAACTGCGGCGCCATCTGCGGCACGAGCGCGCCATGGCGCCCGAGCAGTTGTCCATCTCCGGGTACTGGCGCCGGGGGAACGACGAGGACGGCTGGCAGGCGGCCAAGGCGGAGTTCAATCAGCGGATCCTCCAGGAGCAGGAGAGCCGGGCGTAGCCGGACCGCGCGCCCGCGGAAGCAGCAGGGCACGGGCGACGGCCGGGGTCAACAGGGTCGAGGGCGGCTCGCTGAGGGTCCCCACCCGCACCAGGGCGCGGCGCAGCCGAGGGTCGTGGTGGGCCGCCCGTTCCAGGCGCAGGGCCAGGCTCCGGTGGACACGCGCCGCCCGGCGTGATCCGGAGCCGGTCGCGCCGGGGTGCAGCAGGTCGGTGCCGGACGCCAGGTGCCACGCGCCCGAGACCGCGCGCGCGATGGCGCGCTGGGTGTCGCGGGAGGAGGCGTGCGGGGTGTCGGCCAGGGCACTCACCCCGGCCGCGGTGGCGGTCATGCCGTAGCCGAAGGTGGGGTTGGTGGTGAGCAGAGCGTCACCGACGACCAGGAAGCCCTCGGGCCAGCGGCGCATGCGCTCGTAGTAGCGGCGCCGGTTGCCGGTGTGCCGGTAGCCGCGGATCGGGGCCACGGGTGTGACGGAGGTCAGCAGGTCGGCTATCACCGGGTGCTCCAGGGAGCGGGCGAACGCGAGGAAGCCGTGGTGGTCCAGCGGCGGCTCGGCGCCCCTGGTGCCGGACAGGGAGATCAGCCAGCGGCCGTCCTCGATCGGGAAGACCACCCCGGCCCGGGCGGGGCGGTGCCGGGAGGGACCCGGCTGGATGCCGATGAGGGGGAAGCCGTCCCGGGCGGCGGGCGGCGCCAGCACGGGCACCGAGGCGTAGGCGACGCCGGCGTCGACGGTCCGTTCCCGTACCGGGGGCAGGCCGAGCGCGGTGAGCAGGGCGGGGGTGCGCGAGGCGCGGCCGGTGGCGTCGACGGTGAGTGCGGCCTCGTACCAACGGGTGGTGCCGTCGCGGTGCCGGGCGAGGGCTCCGGTGACACGGTGGCGGCTGCCGGTCAGTTCCCGGACCTGGGCGCCGGTGACGAGGGTGATGCCGTCCATCTCCCGGACGCGTTCGCGCAGGGTCCATTCGAGCAGCGGGCGGCTGCACAGCAGGGCGAGATGTCCGGTCGGTGTTCTGGGCTGCCAGCCCAGATCCCCCAGGCTGACGACGTCGGCGGACATGTCGATGCGGTGGGCGCCCACCGCCAGCAGCCGGCCGAGCGTGCCGGGGAGCAGGGCCTCGATGTACCGGCTGCCGGCGGGCAGCAGCAGATGACCGTGGTGGGCCTGCGGGGTCCCGGCGCGGTGGGCTGCTCCGGTGGGCAGCCGGTCCTGGTCGAGGACGGTGACGGTGGTGTGGTGGCGGCGCAGCACGGTGGCGGTGAGCAGTCCCGCCAGTGAGCCGCCGAGGACCAGGGCGGGTGGGCCGCTCACTGGGGCTGCCACGGGGGGACGTGGGTGGCGCGGGGGTCGGGGAGGCCGAGTTGGTGGAGCCGGTCGAGGGGGGCGAAGGGGTGGATGCCGAGGCCGGCGAGGTTGTAGGTGGCGGTGTAGCGCAGCCGCGGGCTGTGGTGGGTGCGGCGCAGCGCGCGGCGGCCCAGGACCCGGGTGGTGCGGCCGGTGGCGGTGACCAGGCGGGCGGCGTCGTGGCTCATCACGGCGATGTGCCGGATCCAGGGCAGCCGTTCGGCCTCGTAGGCGGCGAGCGCGGTGTCGGTGTCGGGTGCGGTGGCGAGGTGGTGGGCCAGGGTGTGGGCGTCGCAGATGGCGGTGTTCATGCCCTGGGCGGCCAGGGAGTGCACGGCGTGGGCGGCTTCGCCGACCAGGGCGAGGCCGGGGACGGTGAGGGTGGGGGCGGTGCAGCGGCGCAGGGTGAAGGTCTGACGGGTGGCCAGGGATCCGGTGAGGCGTTCGGTGAGGGGGCGCAGGGCGGGGGTGTCGTGGTCGAGCCCGGCGGCCCACCGGGTCATGGCGGCGTGGTCGGCGCCGCGCACCTCGTGGGGGCGGATCTGGACGTAGATCCGGGTGCGGCCGTGCGGCAGGGGGTAGACCAGGCGCAGCCCGCGGGGGGTGCGGTAGGCGGTGACGTCGCCGGGTTCGGGTGGTGCGCCGGGGAGTTCGAAGGACAGCAGCCGGTGCGGGTAGGCGCGGGTGGTCAGGGGGATGCCGGCGGCGCGGCGCAGTCGGGAGGACATGCCGTCGGCAGCGATGACCAGGGGGGCGTGGACGTCCTCGGTAGTGCCGTCGCGGCGCACCCGTACGCCGGTGACGCGGCCGGTGGGATCGTGCAGCAGCGTGGCGGCGAAGGCACCCCGGCGGATCTCGGTGCGCGCCGGGAGGGATTGGGTGAGGGCGGTGAGGATGGCGGTGTGGTCGTGGCTGAGCAGGGTGCGGTACCCGGTGGGGAGGGTGGTGTAGTCGAAGACCATGAGGGGGGTGGCGTCGGGTCCGCGGATGGTGAGCCGGGTGAGCGGGACGGCACCCGCCGCGGTGAGGGCGGCGGTGACGCCCCAGCGGGTGAGGATGCGCAGAGCGGCGGGCTGGAGGACCTCGCCCTTGGCGACGGGGGCGGGCCGGCGCTGTTTGTCGAGGACGAGGGTGCGCAGGCCGAGATCGGCGAGGGCGCGGGCGGTGGCCAGGCCCGCGGCGCCGGCGCCGCAGACGATGGCGTCCCAGGTGGTCATCCGGCGGCTCCCGGCGGGAAGGTGCGGTGGTGGGCCGCCAGGGCGCCCAGAGCGAGGCCCTGGGCGATGAGGTGGCCGGGGTAGGCGAGGTGGTCCTTGATGTACCAGCAGGTGGGGCCGGGTTCCCAGGTGCCGTCGGGGAGCTGGGCGGCCAGCAGCCACGCGGCGCCGCGGGCCGCTGCGGTGCGTGCGGCGGCGTCGTCGTCGGTGAGCGCGGCGAGGCCCTTGACGGCACGGGCGGTCTCGTCGGTGGTGCCGGGACCGGTGGCGGGCGCGGCGCCCCAGGAGCCGTCGGGGAGCTGGGCGGCCAGCAGCCAGGCACGGGCGCGGGTGGCGAGCCGGGTGCGGGTGAGGCCGAGGCGGGCGGTGGTGTGCAGGACGGCGGCGGTGGCGGGGACACCGCCGCGGTGCCACAGGGCCACGTGCGAGCCGTCCGGCCGCTGGCTCGCGGTGAGCCGGCGCAGGGCGCGGCGGACGGCGCGGTCGGTGCCGGGGACACCGGCGGCGGTGAGGATGTCGATGGCCTGGGCGGTGACGTGCGGGCAGGCGCGGTCCGCCGGGCAGCGGGTGTTGCGGGTGAAGACGCTCCAGGCGCCGCCGCGGTCCTGACGGGCCCTCAGCCAGGCGGCGCCCTGGCCGAGGGCCTGGCCGTGGCCCCGGATGGCGGCCAGGCAGGCGAGGGCGGCGACGGAGTCGACGGTGTTGGGCCAGCCCTTCGCCCCGGACCAGGCCCAGCCGCCGGGTGGGCAGTCGTACAGCGGAAACGGTTCGTCCTGCCGGCAGTCGAGCAGCCAGCCGGCGGCGCGCCGTACCCGGGAGTCGGTGCGGTGTCCGGCGTGGCACAGGGCTTCGGTGGTGACGGCGTGGCCGACGAGGTCGACGTCGCGTGGGCCCATTCCCTGCATGAGGACCCATGAGCCGTCGGGCCGGGCGGCGGCGCGCAGATAGCCGACGGCCGCCCGGACGACCTCGGGCGCGGTGCCGGCCCGGTGCAGCGCGGTGACGGCCAGCCCGGTCAGCCACGGGTCGCCGCTGCCGAAGGAGCCGACCCCGCCCTCCTGGTGTTCGCCGGCCCGCAGGATCGCGGTGGCGGCGGCGGTGGTGCGGGCACGCAGGGCCGGGGGCCCTGGCCGCACCTGGTGCTGGAGGAGGGTGAGGGCGGCGAAGGGGGTCTGCAGGAAGGACAGCAGTTTCCGGATCAGTGGGGCGGGCAGCAGCAGGAGTTCGGCGGGGACCCGGGGGGTGCCGGCGGGTTCGCGCGCTTTGGTGAGGGCCAGCAGCAGCCCGGTGAGCTGCCGCACGGTGGGGTCACCCAGCCCCTGGACGCCGCCCCGGCCCTCCAGGAAGCACAGCCCGGCGCGTACTTCCTCGGCGGTGCGTCCGGGGGCCGCGGTGCGCAGGGCGGCGACCGCCATGGTGGTGGAGATGAAGTCGCTGGGGCCCTCGCCGGTGACGGGCCAGCCGCCGTCCTGGTTGCGGGCGCGCAACAGCCAGCCGACGCCGCCGCGTACGAGGGCGGCGGAGGAGTGCGGGTCGGCGGTGTGCAGGGCCAGGACGGCGCCGGCGGTCCCGGTGACGAGGCTGGGACGGGTGTCGTACCAGGTGCCGTCGGGGTCCTGGGCGGTCAGCAGGGTGTGGGCGGCGGTGTCGATGGCGGCGGACAGCCGGGCGTTACGGGCGGGATGCTGGGCCATGGTCACTCCCGGGCGGTCAGCTGGTGCGCCGGCCGAGGTAGTCGATGAGGGCGAGGAGCGGGTCGCGGGCGGTGCCCCCGGTGTCGGCCTCGGCCAGGCAGGCGAGGCCGCGTTCGAGGTGGTGCTGGGATTCACGTTCGGCGAAGCGGCGCCCGCCCGCCTTCTCGATGAGGGCGGCGGCACGGCGCAGTTCCGCCTCGTCGGCGCGGGGGGTGGTGAGGAGGTCGGCGAGTTCGGCGGCGGCGGGCACCGGGGCGGCGAGGGCGGCCAGGACGGGGAGGGTCTTCTTGCCCTCGCGGATGTCGGCGAGGACGGGTTTGCCGGTCTCCTTCGGGTCGCCCCAGATGCCGATGATGTCGTCGACGCACTGGAAGGCGAGCCCGAAGTGGCGGCCGGCGCGGCCGAAGGCGGCGGCGGTACGGTGCGGGGCACCGCCCAGGACGGCGCCGAGTTCGGCGGCGCAGCCGAGCAGGGAGCCGCTCTTGCCGGCGGCCATGGAGCGGTACTCGGGGATGGTGACGGCGCCGGGGCCCTGCCAGGGGCGGCGTACGAAGGCGAGGTCCTGGGTCTGGCCGCTGACGAGTTCGGTCATGGAGCGGGCCAGGACGCGGGTGGCGCGCGGGGCGTGCGGGCTGTCGTGGCGGGCGAGCGTGGTGAAGGCGAGGGTCTGCAGGGCGTCGCCGGCGAGGATGGCGGTCGCGGCGCCGAAGGTCTTCCAGACGGTGGGTCGGCGGCGGCGCAGTTCGTCGCCGTCCATCATGTCGTCGTGGATGAGGGTGAAGTTGTGGACGAGTTCCACGGCGGCGGCGCCGGGCAGGGCTGTGTCCGCGGTGGCGCCGACGGAGGTGGCGGCCAGCAGGGTCAGGGCGGGGCGGATGGCTTTTCCGCCGCCGCCTCGGGTGGGGGTGCCGTCGGGGCGGCACCAGCCGAGGTGGTAGCCGATGGCGCGGCCGAGGTGGGGGTCGAGACCGGCGACGGCGGTGCGCAGTTCGGGTTCGATGAGGGTGCGGGCCTGCTCGGTGACGGCGGTGGGCGGCGAACTGCTGGCGGTCACGGCGTCAACGTCTCCTGGTCGGGGAGAGGGGGTGGTGGTGTGCGGACGGCGCGGGTGAACCAGACGGTGAAGGCGATCAGGGTGGCGGTGCACAGGACCAGCCACGGGGTGTCGGGGCCGGGGTCGCCGGTCAGCAGGTCGGTGAGCAGGGCCACGGTGATGGCGACGGCGGTGATGGGCATGTGCATGGAGGCCCAGAAGGTGACCGCGTTGTTGGCGCCGTGGGTGGCCAGTGCCCCGTGCAGCAGACGGCGGCCGACCCACAGCGGGACCGGGAAGGTGGCCAGGATCGCGAGGCCGGGCAGGACGGGGAGGGCTCCGGTGAGCAGCAGGAGGGCGGTGGCCGCGTAGGTGAGGGACTGTCCGGCGAGATAGAGGCGGATGAGGCCGCGGGCGCCCAGGGCCACGGCGAGGGTGCGTTTGCCGGTGCGCCGGTCGCCGTCGATGTCGGCGAGGTTCATGACGGACATGCGCAGGAACTGGAAGACGAAGACGATGGCGACGTAGGTGAGGGTGGCGGCGGTGGGGTCGCCGCCCTGCAGGCGGTGGGCGAGGAGCGGGCCAAGGCCGTAGAGCACGGCGGCACAGGCGATCTCGCCCAGGGCGCGGTAGTTGAGCCGGGCGGGCGGGGCGGTGTAGAACCAGGCGGCGGCCAGGACGGTGACGGCCATCAGCCGGGACGCGGTGTCGGGCATGACGGCGGTGACGGCGGCGGCGAGGAAGAGCAGGACGAAGGCCGCGCCGAGGCTGACCAGGGGTGGCAGCAGTCCGTCGACGAGGACCCGGCTGCCGCCGGTCCAGGAGGTGGGGCTGTGGTTGGCGCGGTCGGCCTCGAGGTCGAAGTACTCGTTGCAGTAGTGGGTCATCAGGTGGGCGGCCCAGCCGAAGAGCAGGGTGCCCATGTACCAGGCCGGGGAGAATCCGTGGCCCTCATGCTGGGCCGCGGTCACCCCGAGGCCGACCACCATCATGCTCTGGAACAGGAATTTCGGGCGCCCGAGCCGGATGAAGGCCGTCAGCCGGCCCGGAGGGGCGGGAGGTGAGGGGGCGTTGGCCGTCATGGGGCGCTCCTTGGCCAGGGGGTGTCTTCAAAGTGGCGCCGTCCGCCCGAAGGGCGGGCCCCGCGGTGTCTGGTGCTGGGGGCACCTCCCGGCCGAAGGCTGGGGGAGCATCGCAAGGCGGAGGGTCGCCCTCATAGCGGGTTATTCGGGCGATTCGACAACGCAGCGAGGTGCCGTGCCGGACGCCGCGGGGCAGGCGGGACTTTGAAGACACCCCCTGGGCCGGTGGCGGGGCGTGGCCAGGCGACGGTAGAGGGGGATCTCCACGGTGCGGTGCAGCAGCCAGGCGGCGGCGAGCGCGCAGGCGGCGTACAGGGCGGTGACGGCGAGGGCGGTGGGCAGGGGGTGGCCGGGCGCGGTGATCAGCTGGTTGATCGTCAGGATGACCGGCCAGTGCACCAGGTAGAGGGCGAAGGAGCGCTCCCCGAGGTAGACGAGCGCGCGGTGGCGCAGCCAGGTCCTGTGCCCGTCCAGGTCGGCTGCGGCGGCGGCCAGGACGAGCAGGGCGAGCGGGGCCGCGGTGATGGCGGCGGGGATGAACGGGAAGGGCAGCAGGGCCAGTCCGGGGACCAGGCACAGCGCGATGGACGCGGTGGCGGCGGGGACGCCCAGTGGGGGGCGGCGGCCGGCCCGCAGCAGGAGGGCGCACAGGGCGCCGAGGACGAACTCGGGAAGCCGGGCGGCGGGCAGCATGTAGGAGATCCAGAACTGCCACTGGGGGACGTTGTCGGCCTCGGCGATGGGCGGGCCCTGGAACTGCAGGGAGATGAGGGGGACGGTCCAGATGGCGGCGAGGGCCAGTGCGGCGGCGGCCCACAGCCGGTGGGCGGGGACGCGGCGCAGCAGGGGAAGGATGAAGGGGAGCAGGGCGTAGCAGAAGATCTCGGCGGCCAGCGACCAGGTGACGATGTTGACGCCGGCGTTGTAGTCGCGGGTGGGGATCCAGGTGTTGACGAGGAAGAGGTTGGTGAGGGCGGGGAGCACGGGGATGGGGCCCTCGCGGGCTTCGCCGGTGGCGGCGGCGCCGGTGAGGGTGAGGACGGCGAGGGTGACGGCCCACACCACGACGTGGTTGGGGTAGATGCGGGCGGCGCGGCGGCGCCAGAAGCGGGCCGGGGTGTCGCCGGGGCGGGCGGTCCAGGCGAGGACGAAGCCGGAGATGAGGAAGAAGCAGGAGACCCCCGTCATGCCGAGCGGGCCGAGCAGCAGGGCGGCGTCGGCGATGTTCTGATCGGTGAAGATCTCGGTGAACAGCCAGGCGTGGACGAGGAAGACGGCGGCGGCGCAGGGGAAGCGCAGTCCGGTGAGGGAGGGCAGTCGGTTCACAGATTGCCCCGGCGCGCCTGTTCGCGTTCGATGGCCTCGAAGAGGGCCTTGAAGTTGCCCTTGCCGAAGCCCTGCGAGCCGTGGCGTTCGATCATCTCGAAGAAGACGGTCGGCCGGTCCTGGACCGGCTTGGTGAAGATCTGCAGCAGGTAGCCGTCCTCGTCGCGGTCGACGAGGATGCGGTGTTCGCGCAGGGTGGCGACGGGGACGCGGGTGTGACCGGCCCAGTGGCCGAGGGTGTCGTAGTAGGAGTCGGGGGTGTCGAGGAACTCGACGCCGGCGGCGCGCATCGTGCGCACGGCGGTGACGATGTCGTCGGTGGTCAGGGCGATGTGCTGGACGCCGGCGCCGCCGTAGAACTCCAGGTACTCGTCGATCTGGGATTTCTTCTTGCCGAGGGCGGGCTCGTTGATGGGGAATTTCACCTTGAGGGTGCCGTCGGCGACGACTTTCGACATGAGGGCGGAGTACTCGGTGGCGATGTCGTCCCCGATGAACTCCTTCATATTGGTGAATCCCAGGGCGGTGTTGTAGAAGGCCACCCAGTCGTCCATCCTGCCGAGTTCGACATTGCCGACGCAATGGTCGATGGCCTGGAACACGGTGGGTGGGTCGGGGCGGGCGCCGGCCGGAGTGGCGAGGTAGCCGGGGAGGTAGGGGCCGCGGTAACCGGAACGTTCGACCAGGGTGTGCCGGGTCTCGCCGTAGGTGGCGATGGCGGCGTGGGTGACGCGGCCGTGCGCGTCGGCGGACTCCCGGGGCGACTGGAGTCCGATCGCGCCGTGTTCGGTCGCGTAGGCGTAGGCGGCGTGGGCGTCGGGGACTTCGATGGCGAGGTCGATCACGCCGTCGCCGTGCCGGGCGACGTGCCGGGCGAGGAATTCGCCGTACTCGGTCTCGGGGCGGATGACCGAGGTGAGGACGAAGCGCGCGGTGCCGGAGGCCATGACGTAACTGGCCGTCTCGCGGCTTCCGTTCTCGGGCCCGCGGTACGCGATCGGGCGCATGCCGAAGGCGGTGGAATAGTAGTGGGCGGCCTGCTTCGCGTTGCCTACCGCGAACACGACCGCGTCGATTCCCAACACAGGAAAAACATCGGTATCCCGTTGCACACAGACCCCCGCTGTGTCGGATCGCACTGTTGAACTCAGAAAAACGATAGGGAGCCCGGAGCAACAGCGTCAATCAATGTTCGACAATGCGGAAGAAATGCCCATTTCACCGGACTTGCCATATGCATAGTGAGCGAGCAGGCGAAGGGAATTACCGATTTCCGCGGGTGCGGGAGCGGTTGGCGGGGGCCGGCGGACAGGTGGTGGCCCGGGAGGGCTGGGGTATGGTGAGCTTAGGCTTACCTAAGCTCACCCGAGGACATAAGGATCACCGATGCCGTCGAGATTCACCCGTGTGCGCCGCACCTCTGTGGCACTGACCGCCGCCACCGCTGCCGCCGCCCTTGTGCTCAGTGGCTGCGGCTCGTCGGACGACGACGCGGGCAAGGGCTCGTCGGACACGTCCTCCGGCGAGACCGGGGCGTTCCCGGTGACGATCGACAGCGCGCTGGGCCCGGCGGAGATCACCGAGCAGCCCGAGCGGGTCGTCACCCTGGGGCAGGGCTCGGCGGAGACCGCCATCGCGCTGGGCCACACCCCCGTGGGTATCGAGAGCTACGCCTGGGGCAGTGACGACTCCGGCTATCTGCCCTGGATCCACGAGGCGGTGACCGAGGCGGGCGGGGAACTGCCCACCCAGTTCGCCGGGGCCGACGACATCGACTTCGAGACCATCATCGAGCTGGAGCCGGACGTCATCCTGGCGCCGTGGTCGGGCATCACCCAGGAGCAGTTCGACATCCTGTCGGACATCGCGCCGACCGTCGCGTACCCGGATCTGGCCTGGAGCACCAACTGGGACGAGCAGATCGAGATCGTGGCGACCGCGCTCGGACAGCCGGACGAGGCGCGGACGCTGATCGACACGATCGGGGAGCAGCTGGCCGAGGCCGCGGCGACCCGGCCGCAGTACGAGGGCGTGTCCTTCTCCTACATCTACACCACCGGTCCCGGCACTCTCGGGGTGTTCCTGCCCGAGGAGCAGCGGGTGTCCATGGTCTCCCAGCTGGGTCTGACCGTGGACCCGATCGTGAACACCTTCGAGGAGACCGAGGGGACGGACTCGGCGCTGATCGGTCTGGAGAACGCGGACCAGCTCACCGACAGCGACCTGATCTTCACCTTCTACTCCGACGAGGAGACCCGGGAGACCATCGAGGCGCAGCCGCTGTACGCCGCGATCCCGGCGATCGAGCGCGGCTCGATCGTGGCGAGCGACGACAACCCGTTCGTGACGGCGTCCTCGATCATCAACCCGCTGACCGTGCCGTGGGTGATCGACCGTTATCTGCCGCTCATCGACGAGGCCGTCGCCACCCTCGGCGACTGACACGACGGCGGCTCCTCCCCGTGACTTCCGTTGATGTGCACCCCCGCCCGGGCGGTGCCGGCACCGAGCGTGCCGGCACCGCCCGGCGGGTGTTGGTCCTGCTGTCGGCGCTGCTGGTGCTGGCGCTCGCGGTGGCCGCGAGCGTGACCTTCGGCAGCCGGCCGACCTCGTTCGGCGATGTGCTCGACGTGCTGTCGGGCACCGCCGACCCCTTCGTCACCACGGTCGTCGAAAGCCGGTATCCGCGCACGGTGCTGGGCATTCTGGCCGGCCTGTGCCTGGCGGTGGGCGGCACCCTGATGCAGGGGCTGACGCGCAACCCGCTGGCCGATCCCGGGCTCCTGGGCATCAACGCGGGCGCGGCGGCCTCCCTGGTGGCGGCGACCGCGCTGCTGGGCTCCCCGGGGAGCACCGGCACCGTGTGGTGGGCGCTGGCCGGCGCACTGGCGGCCGGGGTGCTGGTGCAGGGCATCGGCTCCGCCGGCGGCGGCTCCGGGGTGGTGCGCCTGGTGCTGGCCGGGGCGGTGGTCTCGGCGGTGCTGTACGCGTTCATCCAGGCGGTGACGCTGAGCCTGCCGGAGGTCTTCGACAGCTACCGCTACTGGGTGGTGGGGGCGCTCGGCGGGCGGGACTTCGAGATCTTCCGCTCCGTACTGCCGTTCGCGGCGGCCGGGTTCGTCCTGGCGCTGCTGCTGGGCCCCGGCCTCAATTCGCTGGCGCTGGGGGACGAGGCGGCGATCTCGCTGGGCGCCAACCCGCTGCTGATCCGCACCGGCGCGCTGATCGCCGCCACCGTGCTGAGCGCCTCGGCGACGGCGGCGGTGGGCCCGATCGCGTTCGTGGGGCTGGCGGTGCCGCACATCGTCCGGGCGCTGGTGGGGATCGACTTCCGGTGGCAGATCGCGATGGCGGCGGTGACCGGCCCGGCGCTGCTGCTGGCCGCCGATGTGGTGGGACGGGTGATCATGCGCCCGCAGGAGCTGATGGTGGGCGTGGTGACGGCGTTCGTGGGGCACCGGTGCTGCTGTACGCGGTGCGCAGGATGAAGGGGAACGCATGACGGGGGTGACGGCCCCGGTGCGGCCGGAGCACGGGCACGGTGCGGCGGCGGGCGCGGCGCCGCGCGGCATGCTGCGGATCGGCCGGGTGGTGGCGCTTCCGGTGCGCGGCCGGTCGGTGCTGATCGCCGTGGCGCTGGTGGCGCTGATCCTGGCGACGGCGGTCGCGACGCTGACGATGGGCCGCCTCGGCATCGCGCCGGGCCGGCTGCCGCAGGCGCTGCTGGGCGGCGCGTCAGGCAAGGAGGCGTTCGTGCTGGAGCGGCTGCGCGGCCCTCGGCTGGTGGTGGGGGTGGGGACCGGTGCGGCGCTGGGGCTGTCGGGGGCGCTGTTCCAGTCGGTGACCCGCAATCCGCTGGGCTCGCCCGATGTGATCGGGCTCGGCGCCGGGGCGGGCGCGGGCGCCGCGGTGGCCGCCCTGTTCTTCCCCGGGGTGCTGCCGGTACCGGTGGGTGCCCTGGCGGGCGCGGCGGCGGCGATGGTGCTGGTGTACGTGTCCACCGGGACCGGGTTCCGCAACCCGGGACGGCTGATCGTGGCCGGCATCGGGGTGGCGGCGATCGCGCTGGCCTTCACCCAGTACGTGGTCTATGTGATGGAGCGGGAGGCGGCCACGGTGCTGGCCGCCTATGTCAACGGTTCGCTGGCGGCCCGGGCCTGGCACCACGCCGGGACGATCTGGCTGGTGCTGGCGGTGGCGGTGCCGCTTTCGGCGCTGATCGCGCGCCGGCTGGACCTCTCCGAGATGGGCGACGAACTCGCGGGCGGTCTGGGGGCGGAGCCGAAGAACACCCGGGTGGCGGCGGTGGTGCTTTCGGTGGTGCTCTCGGCGGGGGCGGTCAGCGTCGCCGGGCCGATCTCCTTCATCGCGCTCACGGCGCCGCAGATCGCCCGGCGGCTGACCAGGGGGACGGGGGCGCATCTGACGCTGTCGGCGCTGATGGGGGCGCTGCTGCTGGCGGTGGCGGATCTGGCGGCGCAGCAGCTGCCGACCGCGGCCAGTCTGCCGGTGGGTATCTACACGATGGCCCTGGGCGGTATCTACCTGGGTTATCTGCTGGTTCGCGAGTGGCAAAGGAAGAGACTGTGAGCAAGCGGGCCGTGGCCGAGCCGGGCCGGAAGGGGCTGAGCGCGCGGGAGGTGACCATCGCCTACGGCGGCGGGGCCCCGGTGGTGCGGGAGCTGAGCCTGGACATTCCGCACGGCGGGCTGACGATGATCATCGGGCCGAACGGCTGCGGCAAGTCGACGCTGCTGAAGGCGCTGGCGCGGGCGGTGAAGCCGGAGCGCGGTCAGGTACTGCTGCACGGCGCGGACATCCACGCGCTGCGCGGCAAGGAGGTGGCCCGTCAGGTGGCGCTGCTGCCCCAGTCCCCGCTGGCGCCGGAGGGGATCAGCGTCCGGGACCTGGTGGCGCGCGGCCGCTATCCGCACCACACGCTGCTGCGTCAGTGGTCCCCCGACGACGAGTCGGCGATCGCGTTCGCGCTGGAGCGCACCGGGCTGAGCGAGCTGGGGCAGGCGCAGGCCGGTGAGCTGTCGGGCGGTCAGCGGCAGCGGGCGTGGATCGCGATGGTGCTGGCGCAGCAGACGGAGCTGCTGCTGCTGGACGAGCCGACGACGTACCTGGACATCGCGCACCAGTACGACCTGCTGGAGCTGTGCGCGGAGTTGCACCGCGAGGGCCGCACGATCGTGGCGGTGCTGCACGATCTCAACCAGGCGGCCCGGTTCGCCTCGCACCTGGTGGTGATGAACGCCGGGCGGGTGGTGGCGCAGGGCCCGCCGGAAGAGGTGATGACGGCGGAGCTCGTCGGCGAGGTGTTCGGGCTGCGGTGCGACATCGTGCCGGATCCGCGCACCGGTACCCCGATGGTGGTGCCGCACGAGCGGACACCGGCCGAGCGGACACCGGCCGAGGGGGCGCGGCGGCAGGCGGAGGATCAGCCGATCTGATCGCCGGTGGCCGCCGCCCCGGCGTGCCGCTCCCCCGCCCCGCGGCGCGCGTCGCGGTGGGCGCGGCGGGTACGGTCCCGGGCGGCGGCGGTGATGTTGCGGGTCATGCCGCCGAAGACCAGGTGGTGGAAGGGGAAGACGCTCCACCAGTAGAGGTGGCCCAGCAGCCCGTGCGGGTGGAAGACGGCGCGCTGGCGGTAGACGGTGCCGCGTTCGTCCTCGGCCACCATCAGCTCCAGCCAGGCCAGACCGGGCAACCGCATCTCGGCCCGCAGCCGCAGCAGGCGGCCGCGCTGGATCTCCTCGACCCGCCAGAAGTCGAGGGTGTCACCGGCCCGCAGCCGGGCCGGGTCGCGGCGGCCCCGGCGCAGCCCGGCGCCGCCGGCCAGCCGGTCCAGCCAGCCCCGGGCCGCCCAGGCCAGCGGAAAGGAGTACCAGCCGCTGTCGCCGCCGATGCTCTCGATGACGTCCCACAGCGCCTGCGGGGTGGCGTCGGTGACGCGTTCACGGCGGTCCGTGTAGAGGCTGCCGCCGGCCCATCCGGGGTCGGTGGGCAGCGGGTTGCTGGGCGCCTTCGGGGTCGCGGCGGAGGTCCAGCGGGTGGCGACGGCGGCCTCGCGCACCCGCTGGAGCGCCAGTGCCAGGGAACGGTCCAGCCCCGTGAGCCCTCCGGGCGGACCGGGAATCCGGCGGACGATGTCGTTCTCCTTGCACACCCCCTCGTACCGCAGGGACTCGGTCAGCGGCCGGGCGATGGCGCCGGGGACCGGGGTGACCAGGCCGACCCAGTGACTGGAGAGCCCGGGGGTGAACACCGGCACGGGCACGATCAGCCGGCGGGGCAGGCCCGCCACCCGTGCGTACCGCTGCATCATCGTGCGATAGGTGACGATGTCGGGCCCGCCGATGTCGAAGCCGCGGTTCACCCCTTCGGGGAGGGCGGCGCAGCCGACGAGATAGTGCAGGACGTCGCGTACGGCGATGGGCTGCACCCGGGTGTCGACCCAGCGGGGGGTGACCATCACCGGCAGGCGTTCGGTGAGATAGCGCAGCATCTCGAAGGACGCGGAGCCGGAGCCCAGGATGACGGCGGCGCGCAGGACGACGGTGGGCACCTCGCTCTCCAGCAGGATGCGGCCGACCTCCGCGCGCGAGCGCAGGTGGGGTGACAGGTCCCGCTCGGGGACGCCCGGGGGGACGGGGCCGCCGAGGTAGATCAGGCGCCGGGTGCCGGCGTTCCCGGCCTCGGTGGCGAACACATGGGCGGCGCGGCGGTCGGTGGCCTCGAAGTCGGAGCCTCCGCTGAGGGCGTGCACCAGGTAGTACGCGATGTCGATGTCGCGCAGGGCGGCGCGGGTGGAGTCCGGGTCCGTGACATCGCCGCGCACGATCTCCACGTCGCCGGCCCAGGGGTGGTCGCGCAGCTTCTCCGGGCTCCTGGCCATGGCTCGCACCCGGTACCCGGCGGCGAGCAGCGCGGGGACCAGCCGGCCGCCGATGTAGCCGCTGGCGCCGGTCACCAGGACCCGGGGGGCGTCACCCGGGCGGTCGGCGCTCACCGGCGCCGCCGGGCGGGGGCCGGGGCGGGCCGGGGTCCGGTCCTGGGGTGGGTGCGCCGTGCCGTGCCGTGCATGGGGTCCCGCTTCCGTGGGGTACGCGTGCCGTGGTGCCACTGTGCCCGACCCGGCGGCATGGAGCCGCGCCGGCGGGGCAGATGGAGCACATGCCGTGCGGCGCCGCTCCCGGCGTGACAGCCGCTTCTTCCCCCAAGGTCAGATGTACTAATTCGACAGACGGATAGTCGGGTTTCGGTGCGGGGTAGGGCCTGCGGGACAACGGACGCGCCCCCGTGCGCGCCGGATGCGTTTTTCACGGAAGGCCAGATCACGGTGACCCAGCCGTTCCAGCTTCCCGATTTCTACACGCCCTATCCCGCCCGGCTCAATCCCCATCTCGAACAGGCCAGAGAGCATTCCCGTCTCTGGGCCCGCGAGCGGGGAATGCTGGAGGGATCGGGTGTGTGGGAACAGCGGGATCTCGACGCCCACGACTACGCACTGCTGTGCGCGTACACCCACCCGGACTGCTCCGCCGAGATGCTGAATCTGGTGACGGACTGGTATGTGTGGGTGTTCTTCTTCGACGACCACTTCCTGGACATGTTCAAACGTCCGCAGGACCGCGAGGGCGGCAAGGCCCATCTGGACCGGCTGCCGGCGTTCATGCCGCTGGACGACGGTGCCGGGATCCCCGAGCCGCTCAACCCGGTGGAGGCGGGCCTGAAGGATCTGTGGCTGCGCACGGTGCCGGATCGCTCGCCGCAGTGGCGGGCGCGCTTCGCGGAGAGCACCGAACATCTGCTCAACGAGTCACTGTGGGAACTGTCGAACATCAACGCGCACCGGATCGCCAATCCGGTGGAGTACATCGAGATGCGCCGCAAGGTCGGCGGCGCGCCCTGGTCCGCCGGGCTGATCGAGCACGCCGCGGGCGCCGAGGTGCCGGCGGCGGTGGCCGGCGCCCGCCCGCTGCTGGTGCTGCGCGACGCCTTCTCCGACGCGGTGCACCTGCGCAACGACCTCTTCTCCTACCAGCGGGAGGTGGAGGAGGAGGGCGAACTGAGCAACGGCGTGCTGGTGCTGGAGACCTTCCTGGGCTGCACCACCCAGGAGGCGGCCGAGGCCGTCAACGACATGCTGACCTCACGGCTGCAGCAGTTCGAGCACACCACCCTCACCGAACTCGCCCCGCTCTTCGCCGAGCACGGGCTGCGGCCCGACGAGTGCGCGGCGGTGCTCGCCTATGTGAAGGGCTTGCAGGACTGGCAGTCCGGCGGCCACGAGTGGCATCTGCGCTCCAGCCGCTACATGAACGAGGGCGCCACCGGGGTGACCGGCTCCGGCGCGCTGTTCGGGCTGAGCGGCCCGGGCACCTCGGCCGTCCTGCCGGGCGGGGTACGGACCACGGCGCGCGCCGAGCGCGGGCGGGCCAGGCGGCACGCGCACCGGCCCTACGAGCGGATCGGTCCGCTGACGCTGCCCGACTTCGTGATGCCGTTCCGCACCACGCTCAGCCCGCACCTGGAGACGGCCAGGCGGCATGTCGTGGAGTGGTCGCGGGCGATGGGGCTGCTGGAGCCGCAGCCCGGGGTGCCCGCCTCCTACATCTGGGACGAACACAAGCTGCGGGCCTTCGACTTCCCGTTGTGTTCGGCCGGGATCCATCCCGACGCCAGCGCCGAGCAGCTGAATCTCACCTCCGACTGGCTGACCTGGGGCACCTACGCGGACGACTACTTCCCGGCGGTCTTCGGGCGTGGCCGTGACCTGGCGGGCGCGCGGGTGTGCGCCGAGCGGCTGAACGCGCTCATGCCGGTGGCCGACACGCCCCCGCCGCCGCCGGCGAACGCGCTGGAGCGGTCGCTGGCCGACCTGTGGCGGCGCACCGCGGGGCCGCTGGACGAGACCGGGCGCACGGCCTTCCGCACCACCGTCTCGGACATGGTGGGCAGTTGGCTGTGGGAGCTGGACAACCAGGCGTTCCACCGGGTGCCCGACCCGGTCGACTACATCGAGATGCGCCGCAAGACCTTCGGCTCCGATCTGACGATGTCGCTGGCCCGGCTGGGGCACGGCAACCTGGTGCCCCCGGAGATCTACCGCAGCGGCCCGATGCGTTCGCTGGAGAACGCCGCCGCCGACTACGCCTGCCTGATGAACGACGTGTTCTCGTACCAGAAGGAGATCGAGTTCGAGGGCGAGGTGCACAACGGCATTCTGGTGGTGCAGAACTTCTTCGACTGCGACCGGGACACCGCCCTGCGGATCGTGGACGATCTGATGAAGGGCCGGATGCGGCAGTTCCAGCATGTGGCGGAGCACGAACTTCCGGTACTGTACGACGATTTCGACCTGTCGGACGAGACCCGGGAGATCCTGGCCGGCTATGTGCGCGAACTGGAGCACTGGCTGGCGGGCATTCTGATCTGGCATCAGGACTGCCACCGTTACGACGAGGACGAGTTGCGCCGGCCGGTGGGCGGGGGCGGGCGGATCCCGGTCGGCCCGCTGGGACTTGGCACCTCGGCCGCCCGGCTGTTCGCCGGCGGTCGCACGGTGGCGCTGCCGGTGGGCTGAGGCGCCGTGCCCGGGCGCGGGTCGCCCCCGGCCGGCCGGTACGGGCCGGCCGGGGAGCGCCCCCCGGATGGTGGATCAGTGGAACTGCTCCTCCTCGGTGGAGCCGCGCAGTGCCGTGGTCTCGGAGGCGGGGTTGAGGGCGGTGGCCACCTGGTCGAAGTAGCCGGTGCCCACTTCGCGCTGGTGGCGCACGGCGGTGAAGCCGCGCCGCTGTGCGGCGAACTCCCGCTCCTGGAGGTCCACATAGGCCGTCATGCCGTGCTCGGCGTAGCGCTGGGCCAGGTCGAACATCGCGTGGTTGAGGGAATGGAAGCCGGCCAGGGTGATGAACTGGAAGCGATAGCCCATCGCGCCCAGTTCGCGCTGGAACTTGGCTATCTGGTCCTCGTCCAGTGTCGCCCGCCAGTTGAAGGAGGGGGAGCAGTTGTAGGCGAGCATCCGGTCGGGGTACCGGGCGTGGACCGCCTCGGCGAACTCCCGGGCCTGGCCGAGGTCGGGGGTGCCGGTCTCCATCCACAGCAGATCGGCGTACGGGGCGTAGGCGAGGCCGCGCGCGATGGCCGACGCCATGCCCGGGCGCACCCGGTGGAAGCCCTCGGGGGTGCGCTCCCCGGTGCAGAACCGGGCGTCGCGCTCATCGGTGTCGCTGGTGATGAGGCTGGCGGCCAGCGCGTCGGTGCGGGCGACCACGAGGGTGGGCACCCCGGCGATGTCGGCGGCGAGGCGGGCGGCGTTGAGGGTGCGGATGTGTGCCGAGGTGGGCACCAGGACCTTGCCGCCGAGGTGGCCGCACTTCTTCTCGCTGGCCAGCTGGTCCTCGTAGTGGATGCCCGCCGCGCCGGCCTCGATGAGCGCCTTGGTGAGTTCGAAGGCGTTGAGCGGTCCGCCGAAGCCGGCCTCGGCGTCGGCGACGATGGGCACCAGCCAGTCGGTGCGGTCCCCCGCGCCCTCGGCGGTGGCGATCTGATCGGCGCGCAGCAGCGCGTTGTTGATCCGGCGCACCACGGCGGGCACCGAGTTGACGGGGTACAGGCTCTGGTCGGGGTAGGTGTGGCCGGCCTGGTTGGCGTCGGCGGCGACCTGCCAGCCCGACAGGTACACCGCCTTGAGCCCGGCCTTGACCATCTGGACGGCCTGTCCGCCGGTGAGGGCACCCAGGGCGTGCAGATAGTCGTGGTCGTGCAGGGCGTGCCACAGCCGGTCCGCGCCGCGCCGGGCGAGGGTGTGCTCCTCGCGGACCGAGCCGGAGAGCCGGATCACGTCCTCGGCGGTGTAGGTGCGTTCGATACCCCGCCAGCGTGGGTCGGTGGCCCAGTGGCGGGCCAGTTCGCGGGCTGTGGTGCCGGTGTGCGGTGGGTGTGTCATGAGGGTCTCCCGGTGTCGCGAAGGGTGTGGACGCGAAGGGGTGTGACCGCGACGCGTCCCGCGCGGGGAAGTGGAGGGTGTGCGGCCCGCCGTGCCGGTGCCGGGGTCGGATCGGCGTGGGTGTGGCCGGCGGTCGGCCGGGCGCTGGGGCCCCGGCGGGCCACAGCACGACCATGGCAGTGGCACTGCGTGCCAACAACCATGGCGACGTGCGAAGTCCTGTGAATCTTCGGCCGCCGTTCGGCCAATGCTGTCAAGGGTGTTACGGGGGGTGGCCCGCCGTGCCATGCTCGCCCTGATACTGGCGGGTAGCTTCGGAGGGGGTCAACGATGACCAAGGTCTACGCCGGTGCGCGACTGCGGCTGCTGCGGCAGGAACGCGGCCTGTCACAGGCCGGACTGGCCCGCGTCCTGTCGATCTCCCCGAGCTATCTCAACCAGATGGAACACGACGCCCGGCCGCTGACCGTCCCGGTACTGCTGCGGCTGACCGAGGCGTTCGGCGTTGACCCCGGCTTCTTCTCGCGGCGCGAGAGCGCCCGGCTGCTCGCGGACCTGACCGAGGCGCTGGCCGAGGAGGTGAGCGCGGGCCGGGTGCGCGCCGCGGACCTGGCCCGCCTCGCACAGGAGCAGCCGGAGCTGGCGGGGACGCTCGTGGAGTACGGGCGGCGCAACGCGGCGCTGACCGAGCGGCTGGCGGAGCTGTCCGGGGGCCGCGCCGGGGTGGCCCCCGCCGGGCCGCGGTCCCCGCACGAGGAGATCCGGGAGTTCTTCTACCGGCGGCAGAACTATCTGCACGATCTGGATGTGGCCGCCGAGCAGTTGGCCCGTTCGCTGGGCATCGGGCCCGGGGAGGCGCTGCCGGCACTGGCGGCGCGCCTGGAGGAGCGGCACGGGGTGCGACTGGCGGACGGCTGCGAGGTGCTGCACCGCTACGATCCCGCCCGGCGCGAACTGCGGCTGTCCGGGCGGCTGCGCCCGGGACAGCGGGCGTTCCGGATGGCGACGCAGGTGGCTCTGCTGGAGTACGCCGAGGAGCTGTCCGCGCTGGCGGCGCAGGATTTCGCGGCGGACACCGACGCCTGGGCACTGGCCAGGATCGGGGTGGCGCACTATGTCGCGGCGGCGCTGCTGCTGCCGTACGGGGTCTTCCACGGCGCGGCGCAGGAGCTGCGGTACGACATCGAGCGGCTGACGGACCGGTTCGGTCTGGGCTACGAGACGGTGTGCCACCGGCTGAGCACCTTGCAGCGGCCGCGCCTGCGGGGTGTGCCGTTCTCCTTCGTGCGGGTGGACCGGGCCGGGAACATGTCCAAGCGCCAGTCGGCCACCGGCTTTCACTTCTCGCGCGCGGGCGGCACCTGCCCGCTGTGGAACGTGTACGAGGCGTTCGCGGCGCCGGGCCGGATCCATGTGCAGATCGCCGCGATGCCGGACGGCCGCCGCTATCTGTGGACGGCCCGCACGGTGACCCGGCACCAGGGCGGCTGGGGAGAGCCGCGCAAGACGTTCGCCATCGGCCTGGGCTGCGAACTGCGCCATGCCGGGCGGCTGGTGTACTCCGACGGTCTCGATCTGTCGCACCGGGCCGCGGCGACCCCGGTGGGCATGGGCTGCCGGATCTGCGAACGGCTGGACTGTCCCCAGCGGGCGGTGCCGCCGCTGGGGCAGCGGCTGGCCTTCGACGAGAACAGCAGCACCTTTGTTCCCTATCCGGTGGCGGAACAGCCCGGGACGTGACGGCCATTCATACAAGCCCATGGATAAACGCATATTCGACAGGCGAATACATACCCCAAAAGGGATCCTCTCAGGGAAATTAAAGAATTCCCTCAGTGGAATCAAAGAGTCCGATGCCTAATGTTTCCCTCACTCCGCTCTCGATTGATCCCGTCGAAATCCGGCAGGGGCCGCGATACGGAAAGGGCAAATGGTGTCGGCGAAAATCTCCGGTAAGAACATCGGACTTTTCAGTAAGGAACGGGGAGTCCACCTGACTCCCGGGGAACCGGCCGTGTACCGGTCGGCTCCCCCCGCACGGGAACGCACCCTGCTCGACGTGCTGCGGGAGTCCGTGACCCGGTGGCCCGAGGCCATCGCCCTCGACGACGGCGGCGAACCGCTCAGCTACCGGGACCTCGACCGCCGCGTGACCGAGGTGGCCCGGCGGCTGCACCGGGCCGGGGTCGGGGCCGGGGACCGGGTGGGGGTACGCATCCCCTCCGGCGGCGCCGACCTGTACATCGGAGTGCTCGGCGTCCTGACCGCCGGCGCCGCCTATGTGCCGGTGGACGCCGAGGATCCGGCGGAACGGGCCGAACTGGTATGGCGCGAGGCCGGGGTGTGCGCCGTGCTCGGCCCGGGCGGGCGGGCGGCCGCCGTGCCCGGCACCCCGCCCGGCGGACTGCCGCGCGCACCCGAACCGGCGGACGACGCCTGGATCATCTTCACCTCGGGCTCCACCGGAAAGCCCAAGGGGGTGGCCATCACCCACCGTTCGGCCGCCGCCTTCGCCGACGCCGAGGCCGCGCTGTTCGTGCCCGACGCCCCCATCGGCCCCGGCGACCGGGTACTGGCCGGGCTCTCGGTCGGCTTCGACGCCTCGTGCGAGGAGATGTGGCTGGCCTGGCGGCACGGCGCCGCCCTGGTGCCCGCCCCCCGCGCACTGGTGCGCACCGGCGCCGAACTCGGCCCCTGGCTGGGCGAGCGGCGGATCACTGTCGTCTCCACGGTGCCCTCCCTGGCGGCCCTGTGGTCGGCCGACATGCTCGCCGGGGTGCGGCTGCTGATCGTCGGCGGAGAGGCGTGCCCGCCCGAGGTGGTGCGCCGCTTCGCCCGCGACGGGCGCGAGGTGTGGAACACCTACGGCCCCACCGAGGCCACCGTGGTGGCCTGCGCCGCCCAGCTGCACGACGGCGAGCCGGTGCGCATCGGACTGCCCCTGAACGGCTGGGAACTGGCGGTCACCGACCGGGACGGCGTTCCCGTGCCCTGCGGGGAGAGCGGCGAACTGGTCATCGGCGGCGTGGGCCTCGGCCGCTACCTCGACACCGACAAGGACGCCGAACGGTTCGCGCCGCTGCCCGCACTGGGCTGGCAGCGCGCCTACCGCAGCGGCGACCTGGTCCGCGCCACCCCCGAGGGCCTGGAGTTCACCGGCCGGGCGGACGACCAGATCAAGATCGGCGGCCGCCGGGTCGAACTCGGCGAGATCGACGCCGCCCTGCTCGCCCTGCCGCAGGTCTCCGCCGCCGCCGCGACGGTGCGCCGCACCCCCGGCGGCCTCGATGTCCTGGTCGGCTATCTGGTGCCCTCCCACGGCGACCCGGGGCGCTTCGACCGCGCGGACGCGCTGCGGCGGCTGCGGGAGACGCTGCCCGCCGCCCTGGTCCCCCGGCTCGCCGTACTGCCCTGCTTCCCGCTCAAGTCCTCGGGCAAGGTGGACCGCGCCGCCCTGCCCTGGCCGCTGCCCGCCGGTGTGCCCGGCCCCGGGCACGAGCCCGGGGCCGGGGCCGGGGCCGGGGCCGGGCACACCGACCCCGTCACCCACCGGCTGCTCGGCCTGTGGAGCGACCTGCTGGGCGTTCAGGCCGGCCCCGAGGACGACTTCTTCGACCAGGGCGGCACCTCCCTGGCCGCCGCCCGGCTGATCTCCGCCCTGCGCGAGCACCACCCCCACATCTCCGTCGCCGACCTCTACCGGCACCCCACCCCCGGCGCACTGCGCACGCTGCTCACCGAGAAACCCCCCGCGCCCCCGGCACCACGGGCACCGCAGCCACCATCCGCCACCGGCCCGGCGCCCGCGGCCGCCCCGCCCCGCACCCCGTGGTGGACCGGCTGCCTCCAACTCGCCGCCCAGCCACTGCTGCACGCCGTGGCCGGGCTGCGCTGGCTGCTGGCGATCGCGCTGGCCGGCACCGCCCTGACGGCCGCCGGCTACCAGGGCTGGCTGCCCACCCTGCCCTGGTGGCTGCTGATCCCGGGCTACGCCCTGCTGTTCACCCTGCCCGGCAAGGTGCTGCTGGCGGCGGGCGGGGTACGGCTGCTGCGCGGCACCCGGCTGACCCCCGGTGAACTGCCGCGCGGCGGCGGCGCCCACCTGCGGCTGTGGGCGGCGGAACGGCTGGTCACCGCGCTGGGCCTGACCACCATCACCGGCACTCCGCTCGTCGTGTGGTACGCGCGGCTGCTGGGCTGCCGGGTCGGGCAGCGGGTGGATCTGCGGGCGCTGCCGCCGGTCACCGGGCTCGGCACCTTCGGCGACGGCTGCGCCGTGGAGCCCGAGGCCGATCTGGCCGGCTGGTGGCTGGACGGTGAGGTGGTACGGATCGGGCCCGTCGCCGTCGGGGCCGGCGCACGGGTGGGCGCCCGCGTCACCCTGCTGCCCGGCGCCGAGGTGGGGGCGGGCGCCGAGGTGCTGCCCGGCGGCAGCCTGGCCGCGCGGGTCCCGGCCGGTGAGTGCTGGGGCGGCTCCCCCGCCGTACGACAGCCGGCCGAGTACACCTGGCCCGCCGCCCGCGGCACCCGCTCACGCGGCTGGGCACTGGGGTACGCGCTCACCCCGGCGCTGCGGGCGCTGCTGCTGTGGGTGGCCTGGGTGCCCTCGCTGGTACTGGCCCACGCGCTGCCGTCCACCGGTGGCACCGCCGAACTGACGCTGCGGCTGCCGGTGCTGGTGGTGCTGGGCATGGTGTGCCACGCGCTGTTCCTCACCCTGGCCGTGCGGCTGGCGGGCCGGTCGCTGCGTCCGGGGGTGCACCGGGTGGACAGCCTGCCGGCGTGGGCCGCCTGGCTGGTGCACGATCTGATGGACACCTCGCGGCGCACGCTGTTCCCGCTGTACGCCTCGCTGTTCACCCCGCTGTGGCTGCGGATGCAGGGAGCGCGGATCGGGCGGTGCGTCGAGGCGTCCACCGTGCTGGCGCTGCCACGGCTGCTGCGGGTGCGGGACGGGGCGTTCCTGGCCGACCAGGTGCTGGCTGCACCGTACGAACTGCGCGGCGGCTGGCTGCGGCTGGGGATCAGCCGGGTGGGTGAGCGGGCCTTCGTCGGCAACTCCGGTCTGGTGGGCCCGGGCCGGCGGGTCGGCGACGGGGCACTGGTCGGGGTGCTGACGGACACTCCGGAGCGGGTACCCGCCGGCTCCTCGTGGCTGGGCAATCCGGCGATGCGGCTGCGCCGGGTGGCCGAGACGCACGATGTGGCGCGCACCTACGCGCCGCCGCCCGCGCTGTACGCGGCGCGGGCCGCCGTCGAACTGTGCCGGGCCGTACCGCTCCTGCTGGCGGGGCTGTTGCGGCTGGCGACGCTGGCGGTGCTGCTGCTGGTGTGGAGCGCGGGCCCCACGTGGCTGCTGCCGGTGGTGTGCGGGCCGCTGCTGTGGGCGGCCGGGCTGGCGGCCGGAGCCCTGACGACCGCCGCCAAGTGGGTGCTGATGGGGCGGTTCCGGCCGGGCCGGCACCCGCTGTGGAGCCCGTTCGTGTGGCGCAACGAGCTGTACGACTGCTTCGTGGAGGTGCTCGCCGTGCCGTGGATGGTGCAGCCCGCGACCGGGACGCCGTTGCTGAACTGGTGGCTGCGCAGCCTGGGGGTGCGGGTGGGACGCGGTGTGTGGTGCGAGTCGCACTGGCTGCCGGAGCCGGACCTGGTGCGGCTGGGCGCCGGGGCGGCCGTGAACCGGGGCTGCGTGCTGCAGACGCACCTGTTCCACGACCGCGTCATGCGTCTGGAGCCGGTGGTGGTGGGCGGGTCCGCGACGGTGGGACCGCACAGCATCACGCTGCCCGGCAGCGAGGTCGGCGCGGGTACCTCGGTGGGCGCCGGGTCGCTGCTGATGGCGGCCGAGCGGCTGCCCGGCGACGGGCGCTGGCAGGGCAACCCGGTACGGCCGGTGCCCGCCGGCTGAGCGCCGTACGATCCGGGGCCCGCGCGGGCACCGCGGGCCCCGGACCTGCGCCACCGCGCGGATGGCGGGGGCGGGTCCCGGTCCCACCGGCCCGGTGGCCCGGCCACCGGATGTAGGGCCTCGTCCCCGGGATATGGGGCCCCGGACCGATGACGGGCCGGTGGACCGGATGACATAACGGTGATCATGAACACCGACTTCCTGGACGCGACCCGCGTCGCCGCCTACCTCGAACGCATCGGTCTGCCCGGTGGCGGCCCGCCCGACGAGGAACGGCTGAACCTCCTGCACCGCGAGCACCAGCGGACCGTGCCCTTCGAGAACCTGAGCATCCACCTCGGCGAGGACATCCGGCTGGACCCCGAGGCGCTGGTGGCCAAGGTGGTGGACCGGCGCCGGGGCGGCTTCTGCTACGAGTTGAACGGCGCCTTCGCCGCGCTGCTCACCGCCCTCGGATACCGGGTGACCCTGCTGGCCGCGCGGATCCACGGAAAGGCGGGGTTCGGGCCGCCGCTGGACCATCTCGCCCTGCGCGTGGACACGGACCGGCCGCTGCTGGTGGATGTCGGCGCCGCCCGGTTCGCCGACTTCCCGCTGAGTCTGGAGGACCGCTCCGAACAGCACGACCCGGGCGGCGTCTTCCAGCTCCGGGAGGCCCAGGACGGCGATCTGGACCTCTACCGGGACGGTGAACCCCACTACCGGCTGGAGCCGAGGCCACGGACGCTGACCGATTTCGAGATGGCCTGCTGGTGGCAGCGCACCTCCCCCGACTCCGACTTCACCCGCGCGCCGATGTGCTCCCTGCGCACGGCGGACGGCCGCGTCACCCTCAGCGGCGACCGGCTGACCCTCACCGACCACCTCGGCAGGCGAACGGAGGAACTGCCCGACGAGGCGGCCGTGCTCGCCGCCTACCGCACGTACTTCGGTGTGGAGCTGACCCACGCCCCGCCGCCCGGCCGCCGGGAACCCGTCGTCAGTGCGCCGGCGCCGCTTCCTCCGGTCCGGCGGTGACCACCGCGGACGGGTCGGGGCGGGTGGGCAGCACCTGGGTGACGTAGTCGGCGGCCGTGGCGTCCATCCCCACGTCACTGTGGGCCCGTTCGGACAGCAGCAGCCGGTGCTCCAGCAGTTCGTGGTAGAGCTGCGCGGTGTCGATGCCGCCGCGCAGCTCCAGGGGAACGGCGCGCACGGCGGGCCGGAAGACATCGCGGACCCAGCGGTGCGCCAGCACCTCGGGCCGGGCACCGAGCGGGTCGCCCGGCGCGTAGTCCTCCTGACCCGCCATCCAGGTCTCCAGGTCGTTCAGCAGACTGCGCGCCTGGTTCTCCTCGGCGTCCAGACCGGTCAGCCGCAGCAGTTGCCGCTGGTGGTGCCCGGCGTCCACGACCTTGGGCAGGAACGCCACCTTGTCCCCGTCCGGCGAGCGCTGGATCTGCATCTCGGCGACGTCGAACCCCAGGTCGTTCAGCCGGCGGATGCGCCGGTCGATGTAGTGCCGCTTGTCGCGCGGGTAGACCGAGGTACGGGTCAGCTCGTGCCACAGCTCGCCGTACCGTTCCACGATGGCCAGGCCGAACGCGACCGGATCGACCGCCGGGTGCAGGCTGCCGCCCGCCTCCAGGTCCATCAGTTCCCCGGCGATGTTCACCTGCGCGACCTCGATGTCGTAACCGCGCTGGCCGTCGGTCAGCCGGGGCTGGATCTGCCCGGTCTCGGCGTCCACCAGATAGGCGGCGTAGGCGCCGGCGTCGCGGCGGAAGAGAGTGTTGGACAGCGAGCAGTCGCCCCAGGCGAAGCCGCTCAGATGCAGCCGCACCAGCAGGACGGCCAGCGCGTCCAGCAGCCGCTTGATGGTGTCGGGGCGCATGGTCGTCTCGAACATGGAGCGGTAGGGCAGGGACCCCTTCAGCTGCCGGGTGATGAGCACCGGCTCCAGCGGTTCTCCCTGGGCACCGGTTCGGCCGGTGACCACGGCGAGCGGGTCGACGGCCGGCACGGCGAGCCGGTCCAGGTCGCGCAGCAGCGCGTACTCGCGCACCGCCGCCCACTCCCCCACCTCCTTGACCGCGACCACCTCGTCGCCCGCCCGGGCGAAGCGCACCACGTGCCGGGAGATGCCGCGCGGCAGCGCCACCAGGTGCTTGTCGGGCCACCGCTCCAGCGGGACGTCCCACGGCAGGTCGAGCAGCGTGGCCGGGTGCGAGGGGTCGGTGGCGGTGATCTGCAGGTCCATGGCCCCAGTGTGCGGCAGCGGACCGCACCCGCGGCACGGGGGCACCGGATCGTGGACACACGCGTGCGAAGGTGCGGCGGCCTGGTTGCATGGGTCAGGACCACGACCCCCTACCGGCGGGAGATGACGCGATGACGGGGCAGGCTCAGATCGGTGTGACGGGACTTGCGGTGATGGGGCGCAATCTGGCGCGCAACCTCGCCCGGCACGGCCATGTGGTGGCCGTCCACAACCGGACCGCCGCCAGGACCCGGCAACTGGTGGAGGAGTTCGGCCACGAGGGTGAGTTCGTGCCGGCCGAGTCGGCGGCCGACTTCGTCGCGGCGCTGCAGCGGCCGCGCAAGCTGGTGATCATGGTGAAGGCGGGTGAGGCCACGGACGCGGTGATCGACGAGTTCGCACCGCTGCTGGAGCCGGGTGATGTGATCGTGGACGGCGGCAACGCGCACTTCGCGGACACCCGGCGGCGCGAGGCGGCGCTGCGCGAGCGCGGGCTGCACTTCGTGGGCTGCGGGATCTCCGGCGGCGAGGAGGGCGCGCTGCACGGCCCGTCCATCATGCCGGGCGGCTCCGCCGCCTCCTACGCGTCGCTCGGCCCGCTGCTGGAGTCGATCGCCGCGCGGGTGGACGGCGAGCCGTGCTGCACGCACATCGGCCCGGACGGCGCAGGACACTTCGTCAAGATGGTGCACAACGGCATCGAGTACGCCGACATGCAGCTGATCGCCGAGGCGTACGACCTGCTGCGCCGGGTCGCGGGGTACCAGCCGGGGCAGATCGCCGAGGTGTTCCGCACCTGGAACGAGGGCCGGCTGGACTCGTACCTGATCGAGATCACCGCCGAGGTGCTGGCGCACACCGACGCGGCCACCGGCCGGCCGTTCGTGGACGTGGTGGCCGACCAGGCGGAGCAGAAGGGCACGGGCCGCTGGACCGTGCAGATCGCCCTGGATCTGGGGGTGCCGGTGTCCGGCATCGCGGAGGCGGTGTTCGCCCGCTCGCTGTCCGGGCACGGCGCGCTGCGCGAGGCCGCGCAGCTGCTGCCCGGCCCCAAGCGGCCCGAGCTGCACCCCGACGACGCGGCGCAGTTCGCCGACCATGTGGAGGCGGCGCTGTACGCGTCGAAGATCGTGGCGTACGCGCAGGGCTGGCACCAGATCCAGGCGGGCAGCCAGGAGTACGGCTGGGACATCGACCCCGGCGCGGTGGCGGCGATCTGGCGCGGCGGCTGCATCATCCGGGCCCGGTTCCTGGACGAGATCCGCGCGGCGTACGCGGGCGGCGAGCCGCCGGTGACGCTGCTGGCGGACGGCACCTTCCGGGACGCGCTGGAGCGGGCCCAGAACGCCTGGCGGCACGTGGTCGCCACGGCGGCCCAGCTGGGTGTGCCGGCGCCGGGCTTCTCGGCGGCGCTGGCGTACTACGACGCGCTGCGCGCCCAGCGGCTCCCGGCGGCGCTGGTGCAGGGCCAGCGGGACTACTTCGGGGCCCACACCTACCGGCGCACCGACCGGGAGGGGGCCTTCCACACGCTGTGGGGCGGGGACCGCTCCGAGGTCGGGGCCTGAGCGGCACGCGGCGTGGGCGGGCGACACCGCCCGCGCCGCGCCGCGGGCGTCAGCGGGCGCGGCGGTAGGTCGCGCCGTCGCGGGTGCGGGTGAGCAGGCCGGACTCCACCAGATAGCGGCGCAGGGCCGGAGCATCGTGGTGGACGGTGTGCAGGGCCTCGTTGATCTCCCGCTCGTGGTAAGCGCGCTCGCGCTCGAAGAGGGTGTCCGCGAGATGACGGAGCAGTTGCTCGCGCCGGGCGGCGCGGCGCGGGATGGCGATCAACCGGCCCCGGGCGAACAGGGCCGATATGTCGTGGGCGGTGCCGGTGGGGTCCTCGGTCATGGCCGGAAGGGTGGCAGCGGGCCGCCGCGTGGGCAACCTGTTTTGCGCCCGCCCGCGCCACCGGTGTACTGGGGGCATGCCCGAGGAGGACGTACCACTGTGGGTGCCGCCGATGCTGGCGGTGGAGGGCGAGCCGCCCACCGGGGCCTGGGGGTACGAGTACAAGTGGGACGGCTACCGGTGCTGTCTGCGGATCGGAGCCGGCGGGTCGGTGCGCGCCACCAGCCGGGCGGGCAACGACTTCACCGGGCGCTACCCGGAGCTGGCGGAGATCGAGGCCGGGCCGGTCGTGCTGGACGGGGAGATCGTGGCGCTGGACGCGGCGGGCCGGCCCGACTTCGGACTGCTGCAGCGGCGCGCGCAGCCGCCGTACACGCCGGTGGTGTTCTTCGCCTTCGACGTACTGTGGCACGAGGGGCGCGGGCTGCTGGAGGAGCCGTACGAGCGGCGGCGGGCCGTCCTCGCCTCGCTGGCCCCGCCGCCGGAGTCACGGCTGGCGGTGCCGCCGTTCTACGCCGGGCCCCGGGCGCGGCCCGACGAGCTGCTGGAGGTGGCACGGGCGAACGGCCTGGAAGGGCTGGTCGCCAAGCGGCTCGACTCCCGCTACCGGCCCGGGCGGCGGTCGCCGCTGTGGGTGAAGAAGCCGCTGGTGCGGACCCAGGAGGTGGTGATCGGCGGCTGGCAGCCGGGGGCGGGGCAGCGCGGCGGGTCGATCGGTTCGCTGCTGGTGGGCGCGTACGACGAGGGGGGCGGGCTGCGCTATCTGGGCCGGGTGGGTTCGGGGTTCACCCGGGGGATGCTGGCCGAACTGCTGGCGTTGCTGGGGCCGCTGGCCCGGGCGGATCCGCCGTTCGCCGACCCGGTGCCGCGCGAGCACGGGCGCCGGGCCCACTGGGTGGACCCGGCGCTGGTGGGTGAGGCCGCCTACCGGGCCTGGACCCGCGACGGCCGGCTGCGGCAGCCGTCCTGGCGCGGGCTGCGTCCGGACAAGACCCCCGGGGAGGTGGTCCGGCCCGGGGGGGCCGCCTGACGGATCCCCGCCCAGCGGCCCCCGGGGAGCGCTCACTCCTTGACGGAACCGGCGTTGGCGCCCCGGATGAAGTAGCGCTGGAAGCAGAAGAACAGGATGGCCACCGGGATGGTGGACAGCGCCGCCGCCGCCAGCTTCAGCGGGAACTGCCCGCCGCTGCCCAGGCCGCCGGAGACCAGCCGGGCCAGGCCCGTGGTGAGCGTCTCGTACTCGGCCGACTGGGTGGAGACCAGGAAGTGGGTGAACTCGTTCCACGATCCCTGGAAGGACAGGATGGTGAGGGTGATCAGCGCGGGCCTGGCCATGGGCAGCACCACCGACCAGTAGATGCGGAACACCCCGGCGCCGTCGATCCGCGCGGCCTCCTCGACCTCCCTGGGCACCGACTCGAAGAACTGCTTCATGATGAAGATCCCGGCCGCGTCCACCAGCAGCGGGATCACCATGCCCGCGTAGGTGTCGAACATCCCGAAGGTCGACAGGACCAGGAACTTGGGGATCAGCAGCACGATGCCGGGCACCGCCATCACGGCGAGCAGGAAGAGGAACAGCAGCCGACGGCCGGGGAACTTCAGCCGGGCCAGGGCGTAGCCGGCCATCGAGTCGAACAGCACCCGTCCCGCGGTCACCAGGACGGTGACGAAGGCGGAGTTGCCCAGCCAGCGCAGGAAGGGCACGGTCTCGTGGGACTCGCTCAGCCCGAACAGCCGCTGGTAGGCGGCGGTGGTCGGGGTGGCGGGCCACAGCGACAGCGGGTTGGCCGCGGCGTCCGGGTTGGTCTTGAAGCTCGTGGCCAGCTGGATGACGAACGGCATGACGTACAGCGAGGCCAGGCCGATGACGAGGGCGTAGCCCAGCACCCGCCAGATGACGGGTGAGCGGCCGAGGACCGGCTGCTCGGTGCTGCGGACCCGGCGGGCGCGGCGGGGACGCCGCGGGGCCGGGGCGGGCGGTCCCGCCGTGGTGGTCGTGGTCATCGCCGCCTCCCTTGGCGTGGGCCGCGTTCGCGCAGCAGCCAGCGTTGGGCGCCGGTGAGCACGAGGATGATCGCGAAGAGGATGAAGGCGATGGCCGCGCCCTGACCGTAGTCGGCGTTCTTGAACGCCGACTGGTAGGACATGAACGCCGGGGTGAGGGTGGTGTTGCCCGGGGCGCCCTGCCCCATCACGTACACCATGTCGAAGACCTGCCAGCTGCCGATCAGGGCGAGGGTGAGCACCAGGAACAGCACCGGGCGCAGCGCGGGCAGGGTGACGTGGCGCAGCAGCTGGCGGCGGTTGACGCCGTCCAGGGCGGCCGCTTCCTCCAGTTCGCGGGGGATGTCCTGGAGCGCGGCCAGGAAGATCAGCATGAAGGTGCCCGAGGTGGTCCAGGTGGCGAGCAGGATCATCGTGGACATCGCCACCGAGGGTCCAGAAAGCCACTCGAACCAGGACAGGCCCATGAAGCTGTGGTCGGCGAGCAGCCCGGAGGGTTGCTCGGGGTCGACCAGGCCGAGGTTGCCCAGGGTCACCCACACCACGCCGCGCGGGTCGGCGAACCAGTTGGGGCCCTTGATCCCGATCCAGGAGAGCAGGCTGTTGACGGCGCCGCTGCCCTGGAAGAGGAAGAGGAAGATCGTGGAGACCGCGATGGTGCTGGTCACCGAGGGGAAGTAGAAGGTGGTGCGCAGCAGGGAACGGCCGCGCAGCATCCGCTGGTTGACAATCATGGCCAGGGTGAGACCCAGACCGGTCGACAGCGGGACGAACAGCAGGACGTAGTAGGCGTTGTTGCGCAGCGATGTGGCGAACAGCGTGCGGTCCAGGCCGTCCTGGGTGAGCAGATCGCGGTAGTTGTCCAGGCCGACGAAGGTGGCCTGTCCCCCGGTGAAGGGGTTGGACTGGCCGTTCCAGTCCAGCAGGCTGACCCACAGCGCCATCACGATGGGCAGCGCGAGGAACAGGCCGAGGACGAGGACCGCGGGGCTGACGAACAGCCAGCCCCACGGCCCCTGCCGACCGCGCAGTGCGGGCTTGTGCATCAGTTGCCCGCTCCCAGGGCCGCCTCACCGTAGCTCTGCAGATCCGCGAGGATCTTGGCCGGGTCGGCGGTCCGCAGGGATTCCAGGTCGGTGTTGAACTGGGACAGGACGCGGTCGAAGCCGCCCACGGTCACGGGGCCCTGGACGTGGTCCCCGGTGGCGCCCCAGGCGTCGATGCCGGGGTGGGCGTCCAGGTAGTCGGCGGCGGCGGACTCGCGGGAGGGCACGGCGCCGAAGGCGTCACCCATGGCGATCTGCTGCTCGGGCTGGGTGAGGAACTCGACCAGCTCGACGGCGGCGTCCCGGTGGGCGCTCTTCTCGGCGACGCCCCAGCAGTTGGTGAAGGCGAGGGTGCCCGCGCCGGCCGGGCCCTCGGGCAGCGGCAGGACGGTGTACTCGATGTCGGGGAAGTCGTTCTCCATCGCGCCGGCCAGCCAGCTGCCCTCGATGGTCATGGCGGCGTCGCCCTTGCCGAATGCCTCGCCGGCCCAGCCCGCGTCGACGTCCTGGTGGAACTTCCAGGTGCCGTCCTTGAGCATGTCCTGGACGAAGGTGAGGGCCTGGAGGTTCTCGGGGCTGTCGGCGGTCATCTCGCCCTGGGCGGGGTCGGTGATCCAGCCGCCGGCCTGCTTCATGAAGGCGCCGAGCCGCTGGTACTCGTTGCTGGTGACCAGGCCGGTGACGGATCCGGTGGTCAGCTCGCCGGCGACGCGCTCCAGGTCCTCCCAGTCGCGCGGGTAGTCGTCCTCGGTGAGGCCGGCGGCGGCCCACAGGTCGTCGTTGACGATCAGGCCGAGCGAGGAGGTGTCCTTGGGGACGCACACCAGCTGGTCCTCGTAGGTGAAGGACTGGCGCAGGGAGGCGGAGAAGTCCTCGACGTCACTGATCCGGTCGCCGTAGGCGTACAGCGAACCGCCGGAGGCGTAGTTGGCGAACTGGTGCGTCTCGACGTAGAAGACATCCGGCGGGTTGTTCCCGGCGAAGGCCTGACCGAGCTGCTGGTTGAGGTCCTGGGCGACCTGGACGTCGACCGTGTTCCCGGAGGCCGCCTCGTAGGCGGTGGCGGCGGCCTTGACGGCGGCCGTCTCGGCGTCGCCCGAGGTGCCGATGAGGACGGTCAGCTCCTGCTTGCCACCGGTCTTCTGCTCGGTCTCGCCGTCCCCGCCGAAGCTGGAGGAGCAGCCCGCGGTGGCGAGCAGGGCTATGCCCGAGGTGAGGGCGAGCCAGGTGGTGCGTCGTGTGGCCATGGGTCTCTCCATTGAGGGTGCAGCTCGATCGTATGAAACGTCAGATGAGTCGGATTTGGTCAGAATGCGGCGAAAGGTATCGGATATGTCACATGGGTGACCGGGGTGGGGCGGTGGACTCGCGAATCACCAGCTCGGGTTCGAGCAGGATGTGCTCGGGCTCCCGGTCGGGGTCGGCGATCCGGGCCAGCAGCAGACGGACGCACTCGGCGCCGACCACGTCCATCGGCTGGGTCAGGGAGGTCAGCCCGGGGGCCACGTGGGCGGCGGCCGGGGAGTCGTCGAAGCCGGTCACCGAGACCTCGTCGCCGGGGGTCAGGCCGCGGTCGCGCAGCGCCCGGTAGCAGCCCAGGGCCAGGGTGTCGGAGACGGCGACGATGGCGCTCACACCCGTGTCCAGCAGCCGCAGGGCGACGGTCCTGGCGGCGTCCACGTCGTCGATGCTCTCGGCGCGCAGCCCGCGCACCGGCAGCCGGTGCCGGCTCATCGCGGCCTTCCAGCCGGCGGCGCGGTCATCGCCGGCGCCCGAGCCGCGCGGCCAGCCCAGGAAGGCGATCTTGCGGTGGCCCAGCTCCGCCAGGTGGTCCACGGCCCGCTCGACGCCTGTGGTGCCGTCGACGTCCACCCAGTCGCCGATCTGCCGCTCGGACCACATCCGCCCGAACGCGGCGAAGGGGATGTCGTGCTTCTCCAGCCAGGCCTGACGGCGGTCGCCCCGGGTGGTGTCACTGAGCACGAAGCCGTCGACGCTGTAGTCGTCCACCAGCTCCTGGTACGGGGTCAGCAGCCGGGATCCGGCCGGCACCGCGAACAGCAGGATCCGGTGGCCGGCCGCCTCGGCGGTCTGGGTCAGCGCGTGCAGGAAGCGGTCCATGACCGGGGTGGAACGGTCCACCTCCACCGACTGCACGCCGTAACCGATCAGCCGGCTGGAGCGGGTGCGCAGCGTCTGGGCCGCGCGGTGCGGGCGGTAGCCCATGACGTCGATGGCCTGCCGTACCCGCTCCAGTGTCTCGGGCCGCAGCAGTTCGGGGGCGTTGATCGCGTTGGACACGGTCTGCGGGGAAACTCCGGCCCGGCGGGCGACCATGGCGAGCGTCACACCTCCCGCCTTGCCTGCCGTCCGGCTGGGCGTACGCGCCATCGCTGCCTCCTGATCACCGAGCCTGTGGGATTGGAGCGATCCAGACGGATTGCCGCAGCGGTGAACTGCATCTACATTTCTTGGAACGCTCCAATGACTCAGAAGATTGGTATCCGCGCTCATGAGTGTCAAGTCCTCGGCGATAACGAACGAGCCGCAGGCCGATCCAGCGGCGGCGGCGGGCATGCAGCCCTTCCTGCACGACGCCTGCGTCACGCTGTACGCGCCGAGCTTCGCCGTCTCCCGCCCCGACGGACAACTGCGGCGCGGGGTGGACGGCTTCTACCACAGCGACCGCCGCGCGCTGGCCCGCCTGGAGGTCGCCGTCCAGGGGGTGCCGCTGGCCCCGGTCGGCGGTGGCCCCGAGGGCGCGGACACCGCGCGGTTCCGGTCCGTGCTGCGCGGCGTGGCCCAGTCCACGGCCGACCCGGCGGTCACCCTGGAACGGCTGCGCTCCCTGGCCCCCGGTGAGCTGACCGAGGCCTTCGAGATCGCCAACCACGGCTCCCGGCCCGCCCTGGTGCGGGTGCTGATCACCACGGGCACCGACCTGGCCCCGATGGACCGGGTCAAGTCCGGCGACGTGACCACCCCCGTACCGCCCCGCGTCGAGGGCCGGTCCCTGGTGTGGGAGGAGGACACGCTGACCGTGACCCTCACCGCCTCGCCCGCGCCGGACGCGATCTCCGCCGAGGGCGTGCTGCGCTACGAGGTGGCGCTGGCCCCCGGCGAACGCTGGGACGCCGAGCTGGTGTGCCGGGCCTCGGACACCACCCCGCAGCCGTTCACGGCACCGGCCCCGGGCACCGCGCCGTGGGCGGCCCCCCAGGTGCGCAGCGCGGACCGGGCACTGGACGCGTGGGTGACCCAGTCGCACGCGGATCTCCAGCGGCTGCTGCTGAGCGATCCGCAGGCACCGGAGGATGTGTTCCTGGCCGCGGGCGCGCCCTGGTTCGCCACCCTCTTCGGGCGGGACTCGCTGCTGTCGGCGCGGATGCTGCTGCCGCTGGGCACCGAGCTGGCCGCCGGTACGCTGCGGACGCTGGCCCGCCGGCAGGGCACCGCCACCGTCGCCTCCTCGCAGGAGCAGCCGGGCAAGATCCTGCACGAGGTGCGGCGCGAGGCGCTCACCATCCCCCACGAGGGCGTGGTGCTGCCGCCGCTCTACTACGGCACGGTGGACGCCACCCCGCTGTGGGTGACGGTGCTGCACGACGCCTGGCGCTGGGGCCTGGCCGAAGAAGAGGTGGCGGCGCTGCTGCCGCACGCCGAGTCGGCGCTGGCCTGGATGAGCGACCACGGCGACGCGGACGGCGACGGCTTCCTGGAGTACATCGACGAGACCGGACAGGGCCTGGCCAACCAGGGCTGGAAGGACTCCGGGGACTCCATCCGCTTCCGCGACGGGCGGCAGGCGAAGGCGCCGATCGCGCTCAGCGAGGTGCAGGCGTACGCGTACGAGGCGGCCATCGGCGGCGCGGCGCTGCTGCGCGCCTTCGGCCGGCCGGGAGCGGACCGCTGGGAGGAGTGGGCGGAGCGGCTGAAGACACGCTTCCGGGAGCGGTTCTGGGTGCGGGACGCGCGGGGCGCCTACCCGGCGATCGCCCTGGACGGGGAGAAGCGGCCGGTGGACTCGGTGACCTCGCAGTTCGGGCATCTGCTGGGCACCGGCCTGCTGGACCGGGAGGAGAGCGCGCTGCTGGCGGCCCGGCTGGGCGGCGCCGAGCTGGACTCCGGGTTCGGGCTGCGGACCTACAGCTCGCGGATGGGCGGCTTCAACCCGCTGGGTTATCACGTGGGTTCGGTGTGGCCGCACGACACGGCGATCGCCGTGCACGGGCTGACCCGGGCCGGCTTCCCCGAGCAGGCCGGGGCGCTGGCGGCCGGTCTGGTGCGGGCGGCGGACGCCTTCGACGGTCGGCTTCCGGAGCTGTTCGCGGGCTGGGGCAGCGAGGTGAGCGCGCGTCCACTCCCCTACCCCGCGTCCTGCCGGCCGCAGGCGTGGGCGGCGGCCTCCTCCGTCCAGGTGCTGTCCTCGGTGCTCGGCCTGACGGCGGACGTACCGGGCGGCACGCTGACGGTGGCGCCGCGGGTCGGTGAGCGGTTCCGGCCGCTGCGGGCGGCCGGGCTGCGGGTCGCGGGCGAACCTCTGGAGATCTCGGTGGCCGCCGACGGCACGACCGAGGTGCGGGCACCGGGCGGCATCCGGGTACGGCGCGGCTGAGTCGGCCGGGTACGGGCCGGGCCCGTGCCGTGGGTGCGCCCACGGCACGGGCCCGGGGCCTCCCGGGGTGCGGGCTCCGGCTCAGTGCGCGGTGTCGCTGTGCCAGACGGTCTCGCCCTCCGCCGTCCTGATGGAGACATCGCCGTCCACGCCGACGACCAGGGTGGCGCCCGGATGGCCGCCGGTGCCCAGACTCCACACGACTTCGCCCCGGGGACCGTTGAGCACCAGGTCACCGTCCTCGGTGAAGGTGCCGCCGGCCACCGCCGGGTTGGTGTTGTCCGAGGTCCACAGCCGGTCCTCGTTCTCGTCGCGGATGACGTAGTTGTTGCCCTCCAGCCGGAAGCGGGCCTTGTAGGCGCTGATCACCTCCAGGCGGCGCAGTGCGGTGTCGCCGGGCACCACCTGGTCGCTGGGCGGGTCGCCGCCGACCGGGACCCGGCCCTCCGCCAGTTCGCGCAGCGCGGTCAGCGAGGGGGTGAAGGCGTACACGGCGCCCTCGGTGCGCACGAACCGCTCGAAGCGCAACGGGCAGGTCGTCGTGGTGTCCGAACTCGCCGGGAAGGAGACATCGGTGTCCCGGCCGATGAGCGGGTCGCGGCCCACCGCGTCACGGCGCTCGGGGAAGTTGTCGGCATTCACCCAGGTCGACTGGACGAACTCGAACTGGGCCGCGATGTCCGACTGGTAGCAGATGAAGACCAGGCCGCGCGGGGCGTCCGCGCGCTGGCCGGGGGTGCCCTGCGGGTCGTAGGGACGACCGTAGGGGATGCTGCGGCGCATCAGCCGGCGCCCGTCCAGCATGCCGTCCTCCTCCACGACGGTCGGCGAGTCGCGGCGCGGCAGCAGTCCGTCGCGCGGGTTGGTCTTGCGCAGGTGGGAGAAGAGCGGGGTGGTGCGCCCGTCCAGGTCGTCCGCGAAGCTGATGTCGTTGTCGCTGTCCGCGCACGGCGGGGCGGCGACATCCGCGTCGGGGCACTTGGCGACGGGCGCCCCCGAGGGCCAGCGGCCCACCAGGCGGGCGGCGACCCACTCCTTGGTGGCCTCCTCCGGGGCCGCGCCCGCTTCCTGGAGGACTTTCAGGTTCTCCTCGATCTGCCCCCACCAGCCGGGCACGTCCTGGGCGAGGCGGCGCACCACCTGGAAGGATCCGTTGCGCATCCAGCGGGGCAGCCCCGCCGGGTAGCGGTGGTCCGGGGCCATCCCGACAACGAACTCACCGGGGGTGATCAGGCGGGTGCCCGGCTTGGTGCGGTGGTAGTCGGGGCGTCCGGGGTCCTCCTCGTCGAAGTCCCGTACGCCGGGCTGGCTGATGCCGTCCTTGAAGCCGAAGTGCTCGTGGCCGCGCAGCCCCTCCTTGAGGGTGTTGCCCTCCTGCTCGAAGACGATGGCCACGTGCTGGGCCGCCATCCAGGCCCGCTCCTCCTCCAGGGCGGCCTGGAGGTCGGTGTGCCGGTCGGCGGCGAGGGTGAGCACGAGGTGGATGGCGTGCTGCTCCTCGCCACCGAACAGCCACTGCGCCGGGTCGCTGTCCTCGATGTCGCCGATGATCTCCTTGCGCCGGGCCGGTCCCTGGGCGAACGCCTCCTGGGTGCTGCCCTTCGGGATGTCCGTCAGCGGGGCACCGTCGAGCAGTTCGGTGAGCCCCTGGTAGGTGAAGGCCACGCCGCGCCACACGGCGGCGAGGTCCACCGGGTCCTCTCCGGCCGCGTACCGCCGGGCCCGGCTGAAGGAGGTGTTGAACGCGGCGACGTCCTTGGTGGTGGCGACGCGCCCGCTGAGTCTGCGCAGCCAGGTCCTGGCGCGCCGCCGGTCCTTGAACTTGGCGAAGATCAGCTGGACATGGTCCTTCTTGAAGCCGGCGATCACATCGCCCTGGATCTCGGTGGACTGCCGCAGCGGCAGCTGGGGCTGCTCGGAGGTGCTCTGTTCGGGGATGTCCGCCGTGCCGGGGCGGCCGGCGGGGCGGGTGGACGAGTGGACCATCGGCTCTCCGGTGGTGGACGGGTGCGACGCGTCGGAGGGGGTTCCGGGGGTGCGCCAGCGAACCTATCCATCGGGTGCCACTTATGAGTGGCTTTGCGCCTTGTGTCCACTCGTCCGTGGGAATGACGCGTCAGACGGCCCCGGTGAGGGCGGCCACCACCGCCGGGTACCAGCGGTCGGCGATCTTGCGGGTGCCGGAGTCGTTGGGGTGGACGCCGTCGGTGGTGTCGGTGGCGGTGGAGAAGCCGGTCCACTGGTCGACCACGGTGACGGGGGACGCGGCGGTGGACAGTCCGGCGGCCCAGCCGGGGATGGCGTCGTTCAGCTCGGTGACCCGGGAGCCGCAGTCCGCGCAGTTGGCCGGGGCCATCGGCAGGATCTGGGCGACCAGGACGCGCATGCCGGGGTTGGACTCGCGCATCTGACGGACCAGGGTGGTGTAGGCGTCGAGGATGACGGGGGTCGGGCGGGCGCTCCACACGTCATTGGTCCCCAGGTGCATCAGGACGACGTCGGGGGTGGTGGCGGCGAGCCAGCCGGGCAGCAGATTCTGGTCGGCGATGCCGGTGGCGAGATAGCCGCCGTGCCCCTCGTGTTCGCCGTCGTGCGGGAAGCCGCAGCCCTGCGGGGCCTGGGTGCCGACGAAGTCGATGTCGCTGTGGCCGCCGTCCACCAGATCACGCCACAGCAGGGCGCGCCAGCAGCCGGGGGAACCGGTGATGGAGTCGCCCAGCGGCATGATCCGGGTGGCGGCGGCCGAGGGGGTGACGCCCTGGCCCGTGGCGGCCCGGGCGGTGCCGGTCTGGGCCAGGGTGAGGCCCAGCAGGGCGAGGGCGACGGCGAGGATCAGAGCGTATCGGGGTGCGGTACGTGCGGTCAGGGGGTTCATGGGTGCGGCTCCCGGTGTGTCGGGTCGGCCGGGCATACGGCGGTGCTGCCGCGTGGCCCGGTGCAGCCCCCACCGGACGAACTCTCACATGGTGCCCCAGGGCGGTGGGTTGGGGAAGGCGGCGGGCGCGGTCACCGGGTGAGGGTGTTGGGTGGCGCCGTCCGGCCGGTGGGCGGCGACGGCGCCATCCGGGATCCGGCGGCGCAGGGCGACGGGGCGCCCCGGCCCCTGACCGGGCTGGGGTCAGACGGCCTGCCGGTGGCGTTTTCCGCCGATCCGGAAAGCGTGAATGGCGTAGCCCTGTGCGACGGCGGTGCGGCTGGCCTCGTCCCAGGTGAGCGCGCGCGGCCCGGCGGCGAACAGCGGGCCGGCTGTGCGCCCCCCGATCAGGGCCGTGAGGAGGGTGAGCGCGCGGTCGGACAGCGGAACACCGCCGTCCGGGAGGGCGGCCGCACGGGAGGCGGCCTCGGGTCTGATGCTGCGCTCGCCGAGGTCGATGTCGGGCACTTCGAGCGACAGCAGATCCATCACCCGCACCTCGCTCTCCCACAGCAGCTGCCACAGCGCGCGGTGCACGATGTCAATGGACTCATCGTCGAGGAGGGCCGTCAGCCGGTCGGGGGTGACGGATTCTGCACTGGTGGTCATGGCCACGCAGTATCCACCCTTTGGCCATGGCCCGTACAGAAGTGCGATCGGTTTGTGACGGGGATGATCCACTTTCTCGGCCCGGGCGTGTCCATTACCCCCGCATTGCCCTGTCTTTACCGGACTCCACTAGGGTGCGATCACCGGGGGTATCGCTACACCCCTCAGGGTGAGAAAGACGAGGTGACCCCATGGGCCAGATCGGACCCACGCATCTGCTGGTCGTCGCTCTGGTGGTACTGGTCGTCTTCGGGTCGAAGCGGCTGCCGGACACGGCACGGGCGCTCGGCAAGTCGCTGCGGATCCTCAAGAGCGAGGCCGCCGCGCTGAAGACGGAGGAGCCTCAGCCCCACCAGCCGCAGCAGCAGGCCCAGCCCGTCCAGCCGGTCCCACAGCTCCAGCATCCGCAGCAGGCTCCAGAGCCCGTGCACCAGCCGCCCGTGAGTTCATGAAGCCTTCGTAACCCCGCGCCCCGCGTGCCGCCCGACGGTCCGCGGGGCGCGTTGCGTGTGCGGCCCCCTCCCCGGGCCGGGCGGCGTCAGCGGCCGGCGGCGGAGGCGCGTCCCGGCTTGCGGGCCTCGATCAGGAATCTGCTGCTGTGGGCGAGGAACGGGCCCTCGGCGCGGATCCGCTCGTGCAGGCGGCGCAGCGCGGGGCGGTGCGCCGCGACGGTGAATCCGGGCACGATCCAGATGACCTTGCGCAGGAACCAGACGACGGCGCCGATGTCGTGGAAGACCATGCGCAGCGAGGCGGTGCGCAGGTCCACCACGCGCAGCCCGGCGGCCTCGGCCGCCGCGCGGGCGGTCGCCGGCTCCCGGCCGTCCGGCCCCGGCTGCGGCCCCAGGAAGTGCTCGGTCAGCTCGGCGGCGCTGCGCGGGCCGACCTCCTGGGCCAAGAACGCGCCGCCGGGGCGCAGCAGCCGGGCGATGAGCGGCCAGTCGGTGCGCACCGGGTGCCGGGCGGTCACCAGGTCGAAGGAGCCATCGGCGAACGGCAGCCGGCCGTCGGCCCGCGGGGTCACCACCCGTACCCCGCGCGGGCCGAGCCGGGCGGTGGCGAGGGCGACGTTGGGCGGCCAGGACTCGGTGACGGTCATCCGCGGGGGCAGGACGGGCGCCTCGTCGATGACCTCGCCGCCGCCGGTGTCCAGGTCCAGGGCCGTTTCCACGGTGGCGAGCCGGGCGGCCAGCAGCCGGGCGTATCCCCACGGGGGCCGTTCCTCCTCGGCCCGGCCCGCCAGCCAGGAGAAGTCCCAGCCGTCGACGGAGGCGGCCTCCGCCTCCGTCAGGAGGTCCTCGAAGTCCCGCACGGTGCTCGCCATCCGCCCAGGCTGCCACCGGGTCGCGGCCCGCCGCCACCGGATATCGCCGGGCGGCGTCCGGACGCACCGGCATGCGGTCGGCGCGGGTGGTGGGATATCCGCCGCGGCTGCGCGAGGCTGCGGAGGCGAGCACGGCCGACCGAGGGCAGGAGCGAGATGCCGGGCACCGGAACCGATCAGAGCGTCGACGCGCTGCCGCGCCGCAGGCGGATGCTGGTGCTGGCGATCTGCTGCATGTCGCTGCTGATCGTCAGTCTGGACATCACGGCGCTGAATGTGGCGCTGCCCTCGCTGGGGCGGGACCTGAACGCCGATGTGTCGGGGCTGCAGTGGACGGTGGACGCGTACACCCTCGTGCTGGCCTCGTTCCTGATGCTGTCGGGGTCGATGGCGGACCGGCTGGGGCGGCGGCGGGTGTTCACGACGGGGCTGGTGATCTTCACGACGGGCTCGCTGCTGTGCGCGCTGGCGCCGGGGCTCGGCTGGCTGGTCGGTTTCCGGATGCTCCAGGCGCTGGGCGGCTCGATGCTCAACCCGGTGGCCATGTCGATCATCAGGAACACCTTCCACGACCCGAAGGAGTTGGCGCGGGCCATCGGGTTGTGGGGCGGGGTGGTGGGGATCTCCATGGCGGCGGGGCCGATCGTCGGCGGCGCGCTGGTGCAGGCGTTCGACTGGCGGGCGGTGTTCTGGATCAACATCCCGGTGGGGATCACCGCACTCGTCCTCACTCGGCGTTTCGTCCCGGAGTCGCGGGCACCCCGGGCACGCCGGATCGATCCGGTGGGCCAGTTGCTGGTGATCCTGCTGCTGGGTTCGCTGACCTTCGGCATCATCGAGGGCGGGCGCGGGGAGTGGACCAGCGCGCCGATCGTCGGCTGCTTCCTGGTCGCCGCGCTCTCGCTGCCGGCGCTGGTGTGGTACGAGTCGCGGCGCTTCGAACCGCTGCTGGATCCGCGGTTCTTCCGCAGCGCACCGTTCAGCGGGGCCAGCGCGATCGCGGTGAGCGCGTTCGCCGCGCTGAGCGGTTTTCTGTTCCTGAACACGCTGTATCTCCAGGACCAGCGCCAGTTGTCGGCGCTGGAGGCGGGGACGTATCTGCTGCCCATGGCGGGGGTGACGCTGGTGCTGGCACCGGTCTCGGGGTGGCTGATCAACCGGGTCGGGGCCCGGCTGCCGCTGCTGCTGGCGGGGAGCGCGCTCACCGCTTCCGGGCTGATGTTCGCGGGCTGGCAGGCGGAGAGCGACAACGCGCGGCTGTTCACGGCCTATGTGCTCTTCGGCATCGGTTTCGGTCTGGTGAACGCGCCGATCACCAACACGGCGGTGACCGGGATGCCGCGGGCCCAGGCGGGGGTCGCGGCGGGCATCGCCTCGACCAGCAGGCAGGTGGGTTCGGCGCTGGGGGTGGCGATGGTGGGGACAGCGCTGGCCGCCGGTTCGATGCGGACCGGGTGGTGGATCATCACTGTCTGCGCGGTGTCGGTGCTGGTCATCGGGCTGCTCACCAGCGGGCCGTGGGCGCAGGCTTCCGCCGGGCGGGCGGCCGAACGGCTGGCGGCCTCGGGGCAGCGTCCGGGAAACCACTGAGGCAACCCCTTTTCGACAACTCCCCCGCCGGCCCGAAACATTGGGGTCATCATTTCAAGCTATTATCCATTTCCATCATGGCCACGCATCCGGCAATGAAGGGAGCACGGAGATAGCGCTTCGCATTTGGCTCAGCAGCGCGGGGACCGCCAGCACTCAGGTGATGCGCATGTTGCGCGAAAACCCCGACGCCGCCGCCGTACGGATCCACGGCACCAATATCAGCCCGACCGCGCCCGCACTGGCCGCCTGTGATGTGAGCGAGGTCGAACCCTATCGGGTCAACAATCACGTTTACGCCGAATTCGCCCTGGACTTCTGCCAACGGCACGGCATCGATGTCCTGATACCCCCGCGGCGACTCGACGCGCTGGCGGGACGGGCCGAGGACTTCGCGCGGATCGGAACCCGGCTGATGTGCTCACCGCCGTCCGCGGTGGACATCCTCACCAGCAAGAGCCGCACGTACGAGGCCGCCCGCGCGGCCGGCATCCCGGTGCCCGAGTGGCGGGTGGTGCGCGACGCCGACCAGCTGCGGACGGCGGTGGAGGAGCTGGGCCGGGAGGGCGAGACCCTGTGCATCAAACCGGCGGGTGAGTTCTCGGCCTTCGGATTCCGGATCTTCGACGACGCGCCCCTGCGGCTGCGCGATCTTCTGGAGGCGCCCCGGCCACTGGTTTCGGTGACCGCGGTGGCCGACGCGCTCAAAAGGGCGGCGGACGAAGAGGAGAAAGTACCCTCATTCATCGTCATGCCCTATCTGGACGGACCCGAGGTGAGTGTCGACACCCTGTCGGCACCGGGTGGGCGGATGGTGACCGCCATTCCCCGGGCCAAGGACGGGCGTTACCGGATGCTGCTGGACGATCCGGAACCCGCTCGTATCGCCGGAGCGCTGGTGGAGCATTTCCGGCTCTCCTATCTCGCCAATGTGCAACTGCGCCGGCTGCGGGGCAGGCCGGTGCTGCTGGAGGCGAATCCCCGTCCCTCGGCCGGCATCTACCAGACGGCCTTCACCGGGGTGAATCTGCCCTGGGCCGCCGTCCAGCTGCTGCTGCACGGCCATCCGGGCGACCTGCCGGTTCCCCGGCTCGGCGGCCGGATCGCGGTCACCGAGACCGCGGCCGAGGTCGAAAGCCCAGCGGCCGTACCCGCCCGGCACTGATCGCGGCGATCGACCGCCAAGCTCGGCAGCGGGCTTGGCGGCCTTCTCAGGGGAATGACGGGCCGGAAACGGGTAGAGCAGAGATGTCATGCACATGACTCTCCCTCACATGGAGGCACACCGATGTCCTTCCGGTCCTTCCGCACCACGGCACGCGCCCTCGTCACCGGGCTGGTCTCCGCCCTCGTCCTGACCACGGGAGTGGCCACCGCCGCCCCCGCCGCCCCGGCGGAGGAACCCACCGCCGCCGCCCGCGTCCTCACCTATGACGCCAGCGGCTCGGCCGAGTTCGCCAGTGCCGTGACCGCGGGAGTCGCGGTGTGGAACGAGAGCGTCGCCAACGTACGCCTCACCCCGGCCGCCGCCGGCCAGAGCGCCAACATCCGCATCATCGCCGACAACGGCTGGCCGCGCGCCCTGCGCACCAGCCTGGGCAACGGCATCGTCTACATGGGCCGCGAGGCCGTCGGCTACAACACCACCCGGATCGCCGCTCACGAACTCGGCCACATCCTGGGCCTGCCCGACATCAAGCCCGGCCCCTGCTCCAGCCTGATGTCCGGCTCCACCGCGGGCACCTCGTGCACCAACCCCTACCCGAACGCGGCGGAGAAGGCCGCCGTCGAGAACTACTTCGCCGGCAGCCTGGCCGCCACCGGGCAGCTGCCGGGACGTCAGCTGTTCACGGACTGATCCCCTGGCACCGGTGCGGTGGTCCCCCTCGGCGTGAAGCGCGCGGCGGGGGACCACCGCTCGCCCACCGGCCGGCCCTCGATCAGCTCCAGCACCGAGTCGGCCACCAGCGTCCCGAAGAGGTGCACGTCCACCGTCATGGTGGTGAACGGTGGCGAGGTGAGCCGGCACATCGCCGAGTCGTCCCAGGCCACCAGCGACAGTTCGGCGGGCACCGCGACGCCCGCCGCCCGGGCCGCGCCGAGCCCGGCGATCGCCATCACGTCGTTGTCGTAGAGGATCGCGGTCGGCCGTCGCGGCCCGCTCAGCAGGGCGGCGGTCAGCCGCTCCCCCGCCTGGGGCGAGTAGTCCCCCTCGACCAGCTGCGGCTCGATACCGGCCGCCGCGCACTCGGCGCGCATGGTGTCGCTGCGCACCCGGGTGTGCAGCAGGCCGGCCGGCCCGGTCACCCGGGCGATCCGCCGGTGCCCGAGGACCAGCAGCCGCTCCAGCGCTTCCCGCATCGCCCCCGCCGCGTCCGTGGACACGGCGGGGATGCCCGGCTCGTCCCGCAGCCCGCCGGCGATCACGGCCGGCATGCCCAGCTCGCGCAGCACTGCGGGGCGGCGGTCGGAGGTGGTGACGTTGACCAGCACGACCGCCGCCACCAAAGAACGCTCGGCCCAGCGCCGGTGGGTGGCGATCTCCTCGTCCTGGTGCTGCACGATGTGCAGCAGGAGGGAGTGGCCGCGCTCGGACAGCGTTTCCTCGATCCCGGCGATGAACTCCATGAAGAAGGGTTCGGTGCCGAGCAGTCGGGCCGGCCGGGCGAGCACCAGACCGATGGCTTCATTCGCGCGCACTCAGCCCCGCACCGCCGCCCCGTGCAGGGAGTTGACCGAGGAGAGCACCTCGGGGTCGGTGAACAGGTCCGGGTCCACATCCGCCCCGGTGCGCACGGTGAAGGTGTGGCTCTCCCCCGCCAGCAGCGTCACCAGCTGATCGTCCACCTCGGCGTCCGGTGCCACCCGGTCGGCCAGCACGCTGACGTCCCGGGCGAAGGAAGCGGCCGTCACGGTCACCCGGTAGCCGCCGGGCACCGCGCCCGCGTCGGCGCTCAGCGCGGCCGGGTCGTAGCCCAGGCCGCGATCGGGCCCGAAGGTGTGCACCGTGCGCACCTCGTCCGCCGCCGCCACCAGCACCTCCCGCTCCGCATCGACGGGCGCCGTCAGGGCGGCGTCCAGTTCCACGGTGGAGGCCGAACGTGCCGCCACCGACAGGGAGATCGTATCCGTGACCAGGACCTCACCGCTGAACGAGCGCCGCTCCAGGCGCAGCCGCGCCCGCCACGGTTCGCCGGTGTCGTTGACGGCGACCAGCGCGGTGCCCCCGTCGCGGGGCTGCACGGTCAGCAGCCGGGGCGCGAAGGCGTGGCGCAGCGCGTACCACAAGGGCTTGCGGCGTTCCTCGGAGTCGACGGCGGCCCAGGAGACCACCGGCCAGCAGTCGTTGAGCTGCCACACCAGGGTTCCCGCGGTGCGCGGCCACCACGAGCGGAAGTGCTCGATGCCGAAGGCGACGGCGCGGGCCTGGTTGAGCTGGGTGGCCCAGTGCCAGTCGGGGAAGCGTTCGGGGTGCGGCAGATGGGGGGCCAGGCCGCGCTCCAGCTTGCCGTTGCCGTCCTCGGCCTTCTGGTGCAGCAGCAGCGCGGGGGAGGTGGGGGTGAGCGGCCGCTCGTCGTGGATCCAGGTGGTGAGGGTGGGCCAGTTGGGCGGGCCCTGGAAGCCGAACTCGGAGCAGAAACGCGGGATGTGGTCACGGTAGGTGGTGTAGTCCTTGCGGTTCCACACCTCCCACTCGTGGCGGGTGCCGTGGTCGGCCTCGTTCGGGTGCACGAGGTCCACGTGGGCGTCGGGGGTGTAAGGACTGCCGTCCGCGTACGGGCGGGTGGGGTCGAGTTCGGCGAGCAGGGCGGGGAAGAGCTCGGTGTAGTACCGCAGTCCCCAGGTGCGGCCGGCCAGCCGTTCCTGCCAGCCCCAGTCGCGCCAGCCCCACAGGTTCTCGTTGCCGCCGTTCCACAGGACGAGGGAGGGGTGCGGGGCGAGGCGGGTGATGTTCTCCCTGGCCTCGGCCTCGAACTCGCTCCACAGCGGTTCTTCCTCGGGGTAGGCGGCGCAGGCGAGCAGGAAGTCCTGCCACACCAGGACGCCGGTCTCGTCGCAGATCTCGTAGAAGTCGTCGGTCTCGTAGATACCGCCGCCCCACACCCGCAGCATGTTCATGTGGGCGTCCAGAGCCTGTTGGACGCGGCGCCGGAGGCGGGGGCGGTCGATCCGGGTGAGGAAGTGGTCGTCGGGGATCCAGTTTGCGCCCTTGGCGAAGATCCGGGTGCCGTTGACCACGAAGGTGAAGGGGGTGCCGGTGGCGTCGGGGGCGGTGTCGAGGACCAGGGTGCGGAAGCCGATCCGCTTGGCGTAGGCGTCGAGTGCGCCGCTGTCGGTGCCGGCCGGCGCGAGGGTGACGTCCAGGTCGTACAGCGGCTGGTCGCCGTAGCCGGCCGGCCACCACAGGGCGGGGTCCGGGACCTCCACGGTGACGGTGGCGGTGTCGGTGCCGGCCGGGACGACGGTACGGGCGTGGTGGCCGGCGACGGTGGCGGTGAGGACCAGGTCACCGGCGGCCTCCAGGCCGGAGCGTTCGATGACGGCGTGCACCTCGGCGCGGCCGGTGCCGTCCTCGGTGACGGTGATCAGCGGGCGCACCTGGGCCAGCCGGGCGGTGTGCCAGCGCTCCAGGCGGACCGGCTTCCAGATGCCGGCGGTCTGGAGGTCCGGACCCCAGTCCCAGCCGAAGCTGCAGGCCATCTTCCGCACCATGTTGTAGGGGTGGAAGTTCGTGTGCGGGCGCGGTTCGAGCCGGCCGGCGATCTCTCGCGCGTACTCCAGGGCGGAGCGGAAGGTGACGGTGAGGGGCTGCGGTTCGCCGGTGGTGAGCAGGTCGCGGACGCCGAAGCGGTGGGTGCGGTGCATGTTGGCTGTCTCGCCCAGGCGGTGGGCGCCGAGTTCGACGGTGGCGACGGTGTCCAGGCCCTCGAAGACGAGGTCGACCCGCTCGGTGGGGGCGGCGGGCTCGGCGTGCACGGTGGTGGTGTAGCGCCAGTGGGCGCGGTGGGCCCAGGCCAGTTCCTCCTCGGCGCGGTCGAGGTAGGGGTCGGGGATGAGTCCGGCGGCGAGCAGGTCGAGGTGGGCGCTGCCGGGCACCTGGGCGGGGACGGTGCGTCCGGCGATGGTCTCGGGTACGGGGCCGCCGGCCGCCGTGAGCTGCCAGCCGTCGTGCAGTGGGTGGCGGGACATCGGGTGCACCATGCGAACACTCCCCAGTGAGTGAGGTGGCCTGACCGGGCTCTTGATTGTTTCTCAGCCGAATTAAGTAAGTCAACAGGAGAAGAAGAAGCCCGCGGCGCGCGGGAAGCCGCCGCGGGCCGTCGTACGCCGGCTCAGCCGAAGTGCTGCCACTCGCCGGTGTGATGGTCGTACGCCCGGTGCAGATCCTCCGGGGCGACCCGCCCCGGGTCGCCGCTCAGCGACCGGCCGCGCGCCTCCGGATCGGGGGCGGCCCCGGCCAGCAGCCGGGTGTAGGTGTGGCGCGGAGAGAGGATCACCTCGTCGGCCGGGCCGCGTTCGACGATCCTGCCCCGGTGCATGACCAGGATCTCGTCGCTGAAGTGCCGTGCGGTGGCCAGATCGTGGGTGATGTAGAGCACCGCGAGCCGGTCCTCGCGCTGGAGCCGCGCCAGCAGATTCAGCACCCCGAGCCGGATGGAGACGTCCAGCATGGAGACCGGTTCGTCGGCGATGACCACCTGGGCGCCGGGGGCCAGCGCGCGGGCGATGGCCACCCGCTGGCGCTGACCGCCGGACAGCTCGTGCGGCCGGCGCGGCGCGTACGCCGCGGCGGGGCGCAGATTGACCCGATCCAGCAGGGCGTACGCCGCCTGTCTGGTCTGCGCCCGGCCCCGCGCGCGGCCGTGCAGCTTCAGCGGCCGGGCGAGATGGTGCTCGATGGTGTGGAAGGGGTTCAGCGAGGCGAAGGGATCCTGGAAGACCATCTGCACGTGGTCGCGGTAGGCCCGCTCGGGCACACGGACGCCGTCCGGCCCGGTGGCGGTGATCTGGCCGCCGGTGGGCCGCTCCAGACGGGCGATCAGCTTGGCCACGGTGGACTTGCCGGACCCGGAGGCGCCGACCAGGGCCACCGTACGGCCGGGGCGCAGGGTGAAGGAGACATGGTCGACGGCGCGCAGCGTCGAGTGCCGCAGCCCGGCCCGCACCGGATAGTCCTTGACCAGGTCCGCGACCTCGAGGGTGGTCATCGCGGCGCTCCTTCGGGGTCGGTGCCGCCGCCGCGCACGAAGGCGCCGCGCTCGGAGGTGAGGGAGGGGAAGGAATCCAGCAGCTGCCGGGTGTAGGGGTGGGCGGGAGCGTGGTACATCCGCTCGGCCGGGGCGTACTCGATGATCTCCCCGTCCCGCATCACGGCGATGTGGTCGCTCAGCTCCAGCAGCAGCGGCAGGTCGTGGGTGATGAAGACGACGGCGAAGCCGAGTTCGTCGCGCAGCCGGATGATCTCGCGCAGGATGCCGCGCTGGACGACCACGTCCAGCGCGGTGGTCGGCTCGTCCATGATCATCACCTGCGGGTCCAGCAGCATGGCCATGGCGATCATGACCCGCTGGCGCATTCCGCCGGAGAGTTCGTGCGGGAAGGAGTCCAGGCGGGCCGGGTCGACCCCGACCAGGGTGAGGACCTCGGCACAGCGCTCGCGGCGGGCGGCGGCCGTCATGCCGGGGCGGTGGGTGGTGAGGACGTCCTCCAGTTGCTCGTGGACGGAGATCACCGGGTTGAGGGAGTTCATGGCGCCCTGGAAGACCATGGAGAGCTTGTCCCAGCGGAAGGCCCGCAGCTCCTCCTTCTCCAGGGCGAGCAGGTCGATGTCGGTGCCGGACCGGTCGTGGAAGACCACCGAGCCGGCCGAGACCTCGGCGGGCGGCCGGTGCAGGCGCCCCACGGCGTAGGCGAGGGTGGTCTTGCCACAGCCCGACTCCCCCGCCAGGCCGAGGATTTCGCCGCGCCGCAGGGTGAGCGAGACGTTCCGTACGGCGTGCACGGGTTCGGCCGTGCGGTAGACGACGTCCAGGTCCCGGACGGTGAGCACCGCGTCCGGGTCGGCCGCGGGGGCGGGGCCCGCGGCGGCGCGGTCGGCGACGCGGCCGGTCTCTCGTCCCGCGGCCTTGGGCAGGCGCAGCTTTGGGTTGATGATCTCGTCGATGCTGAAGTTGATGAGGGACAGGCCGCAGCCGAAGAGCGCGATGACCAGGCCGGGTGGCACGAACCACCACCAGGCCTCGTACTGGAGCGCGAACCCGTTCTGGGCGAAGTAGAGCATCGAGCCCAGCGTGTGGGTGTTGGGCGCGCCCAGGCCCAGGAAGGCCAAGCCCGCCTCGGCGAGGATCGCGGCGATGACCGCGAAGACGAACTGGGAGGCGATCAGCGGCAGCAGGTTGGGCAGGATCTCGACGGTGACGATCCGCCAGTGCCGCTCGCCGGCCACCCGGGCGGCCAGCACGTAGTCGCGGCCGCGCAGCGAGAGGGTCTGGGCGCGCAGCACCCGGGCGGCGGCGGCCCAGCCGGTGATCACCAGCACCACGGCCAGGGTCCACCAGCCGCGCTGTTCGCGCGGGACGAATCCGGCGATGACGATGACCAGCGGCAGCCCCGGGATGACCAGCATGACGTTGGAGAACAGCGAGAAGCCCTCGTCCACCACGCCCCCGAGGTAGGCGCCGATGACGCCGAACAGCGCGGAGAGCACGGTGGCGCCGATGCCCACCGCCAGGCCGATCTGGAGCGAGCCGCGGGTGGCGTGGGCCAGCTGGGACAGGACGTCCTGGCCGGTCTGGGTGGTGCCCAGCCAGTGGTCGGCGCCGGGTGGGGTGCGGCCCATGTTGTCGATGGCGTCGGGGTCGCCGAGCAGCAGCGGGCCGACGATGCCGAAGATCCCGATGGCCCCGACCAGGCCGAGGCCGATGCCCAGCCGCGCGGACCAGCTGGGCAGCAGGGCACGCCAGCCGCTGCGGGCGGGGGTGGCCGCCGGTACCGGGGTGGTGGTGGTCGCCATGTCCGCTCCTTCCTTCTCAGGTGGTCACGCGGGTGCGCGGGTCGATGAAGCCGTACAGCAGGTCCACGACCAGATTGGCGGCGAGCACCGCGACCGTGATGACCAGGAAGATGCCCTGCATGAGGGCATAGTCGCTGTTCTCGACGGCCTGCAGCAGCTTGGAGCCGATGCCCGGATAGGAGAAGACCTGTTCGGTGATGATCGAGCCGGAGACCACGAAGCCCAGGGAGATGGCGAATCCGGCGAAGGAGGGCAGCACGGCGTTGCGGGCGGCGTACCGGGTCATGATGCGGCGGTCGCGCAGGCCCTTGGCGTGTGCGGTGAGGATGTAGTCCTCGGAGCCGGTGGCCACCATCATGTTGCGCATCCCCAGCAGCCAGCCGCCGACCGAGGAGATCACGATGGTGAGGGCCGGCAGGGTGCCGTGGTAGATGGCCGAGCCGATGAAGTCCGCGTTCCAGCCGGTGGGGAGGTAGGTGTCGTAGCCGCCGAACAGCGGGAACCACTGGAGGGAGGAGGAGAAGATCAGGACGAGGATGAGCGCGAGCCAGAAGTAGGGGACGGCGGCCAGTACGGTGGTGGCCGGGACGAGTGAGTCCAGCCAGCTGCCGCGCCGCCACCCGGCGAGGGTGCCCAGGGTGACGCCCAGCGCGAAGGAGATCAGGGTGGCGATGCCGACCAGCACGATGGTCCAGGGCAGGGACTGGCCGATGACCTCGGTGACCTGGGCCGGGAAGGCGCTGACCGATACCCCCAGGTCGCCGCGCAGGACGTTGCCGAGGTAGGCCGCGTACTGCCGCCACAGGGGTTCGCCGGTGTCGGTGCCCAGCAGCAGTTCGTAGGATCTGCGGGCCGACGGGTCCACCGTGCCGCCGCGCTGGGCGAGTTTGGCCAGCAGGGTGTCGACGGGGTTGCCGGGCATGAGCCGCGGGATGAAGAAGTTCAGGGTCAGCGCCGCCCACAGGGCGACGAGGTAGAAACCGAGTTTGCGGGCGTAGTACCTCACCGTGTGCCGCCAATCCCCTGGAGTGGTGGGCTCACTCGCCGCCGGCCGGCTTGAGGTTGAGGTAGATCTGCGAGTTGTCGGGGCGCTGCCACACGGCGGGGAAGGCGTACAGATCGTCCTCGGAGGGCCAGCCGGTGAACTTGCGGGCGTTGTACTCGCTGGTGGTGCCGCCGATCAGCACCGGGATGTAAGGCATGTCGGCCTCCAGACGGGTCTGGATGGTGTCGAAGTGCGGCTGCCGGGCGGCGGTGTCCTCGGGGTCGATCTGCTGGAGCGCGTCGAGGGCGGCGTTCACCTCGGGGTTGTCGTAGCGGGCGAAGTTGGGGTTGGCGACCTCGCCGGCCGGGGCGGTGTTGTCGCCGTGGAAGAAGTAGTTGTAGGTGTAGTACGGGTCGGGGGCGGGGCCCGGGTAGAGCGAGTCGAAGACCAGCTCGAAGTCGCCGCGGCCGCGGGCGTCCGACCACTCGTTCCAGGAGGACTGCTGGACGGTCAGCTCGATGCCGGCCGCCTTCAGTTGCTGGGTCATGGTGTCGGCGGCGGTGATGACGTCGGTCCAGCCGGAGACGACCCGCACCGACAGGGAGAGCTTCTCGCCGTCCTTGGCGTAGATGCCGTCGCCGCCCTTGGCCCAGCCGGCGCCGGTCAGCACCTGTTCGGCGCGGGCGGTGTCCGGCTCCATGGGGGCGATGCGGTCGGTCAGTCCGTCGCTGATGACGGCGTCGTCGCGGCCGGGCAGGGCGAAGCCGGGCGAGATCTCGGCGGCGGTGTCCTGGTAGGCGAGGGTGTTGATCTGGGTGCGGTCGATCGCGTGGTAGATGGCGTGGCGCACGGCGGGGTCGGTCTGCGGTCCGCTGCAGCCCAGCGCGGTGTCGGAGCAGGTGAACAGCGCGATCTGGAAGATGTGGGCGGTGATGCCCTCGTACCCGGGGTAGTTCTTCTCGATGTTGTGGATGTCGGGGACGGGGCCGGTCTGGAAGTCGATCTGCCCGGCGGCCAGGGCGTCGGCGCCGGCCTGGTTGCCCGACAGGGAGACGAAGCGGATGTTCTTCACCGCCGGCTCGCCGCCCCAGTAGGTGGGATTGGCCGACAGGGTGAAGGCCTGGGGCTTGAAGTCGCCCAGGACGAACGGGCCGGTGCCGACGGGTTCCTGGACGGTGTTCTGCGCCGGGTCCTCGAAGGCCCCCCAGATGTGTTCGGGGACGATCCACAGCTTGCCGAGCACGCTCGGTGCCTCCAGGTAGGCGGGCTGCGGGTAGCGCACCACGAGGTGGGTGTCGTCGATGACCTCGCTCTCGCCCTCGAAGCCGATGGCGTTCATGGTCTGGTTCGCGCGGACCATGTCGAAGGTGAAGGCGACGTCGTGGGCGGTGAAGGGCTCGCCGTCGGACCAGGTGACGTTCTCACGGGTGGTGATGGAGAGTTCGGTGCCGCTGTCGTTCCAGGAGAACTCGGTGGCCAGGCGTGGTGTGGGTTCGCCGTCGCGTGCGACGTTGTAGAAGAACAGCGGCTCGAAGATGTTGCCCGGGCCCTCGATCATGGTGGGGGCGTAGGGGTTGAAGTTGCGCTGGTAGTCGCCCGCCTGGCCGGTGTAGGCGACCAGGGTGTCCGCCGGGCCCGAATTGCCTCCGCCGCCCCCGCCGTTGCCGCCCGATCCGCAGCCGGCGGCGAGCATGGCCACCGCGGCCGCTCCGACAACCGCTGTACGGGAACGGCGCCACCTCGCGTGCTGGGTCATCTTCGATCCTCTCGGCCTTGCCCCGCCGTTGGGGCGCTGGGGGCCTGGACACGTCGCCCGGGTGGGTAGGATTGTTCAGTCGCCGAATTAAGGAAGTCAACCCTCCGGCACGACGAACATCCGCTGCGGAAGGGCACATACACTCGGCACCGCGCAGCGCAGGGAGGACTCCAGTGAGCGGACCGGCCGGGGCCACCCCGCACGCCAGCAGCAGGGCGGCCGTACTCGATGTGATCCGGGCCGCCGGAACGATCAGCCGGGTCGGCCTGGTGAAGGCCACGGGTTTCACCGGGGCCACGATCTCCACCGTGGTGCGCCGGCTCATCGACGACGGTCTGGTGGTGGAGACCGGGCACGCCGAGTCCACCGGTGGCAAGCGGCGGGTGCTGCTCCAGCTGAACCTCTCCTCGCGGTACGCGGTGGGGGTGCACCTGGACCACGACGGGATCACCTATGTGCTCACCGACCTGGGCGGCTCCGTGGTGGCGCGGATGTCCCGGGCGGGCGTCGGCGTGGAGGATCCGCGGGCGGTGGTGGAGCGGATGGCCACCGAGAGCGCGGCGCTGATCGAGGGCGCGGGCGTGGAGCGCTCGCGGGTGCTGGGGCTCGGGCTGGTGGCGCCCGGTCCGCTGAACCAGGCGCACGGACTGCGGCTGCTGCGGCCGGCGATCCGGCACTGGGGCGACTTCGCGATGGGCCCGGAGCTGGAGCGGGCCACCGGGCTGCCGGTGGTGCTGGACAACGACGCCACCGCCGCCGCGCTGGGCGAGCACTGGTCGGGGCAGGCGGGCGGCGGGGCATTCGCCGCGCTCTACATGGGCACCGGGATCGGTGCCGGGCTGATGCTGGGCGGGGTCGCCTACCGGGGGCCGAGCGGCAACGCCGGGGAGATCGGGCACATTCCGCTGGCCGCCGACGGGCCGGAGTGCTGGTGCGGGGCGCGGGGGTGCACGGAGGCGCTGGCCGGCCCGGGGGCGGTGGTCGAGGCGGCGCGCGCGGACGCCGTACTGGCCCGTTCGGCCGGGCTGACCGGCGGCGGGCGTGGGCGGCGCACCGCGGATTTCGCGGCCGTGACCCGGGCGGCGCACCGCGGCGACCCGGGGGCGCGGGCGCTGCTGGAGCGTTCGGCCCGCTATCTGGCGCTGGCGGCGCGGACCCTGGCCAACATCGTGGACCTGGATGAGCTGGTGCTCACGGGCCCCGGCCTCGCGATCGCGGGCTCGATCTATCTTCCCGTGGTGCGGGAGGAGTTGGAGAGGTCGTTCTTCTCCAGGGCGAGCCATCCGGTGACGGTCCGGCTCTCCCGGGTGGCGGCCACCGCGCCCGCCATAGGGGCCGCCGCGATGATGCTCCAGTCCGAACTGGTGCCGCTGCGCGAGGGGATGCGGCTGCCGGAGAACCTGGCCGCGGCGGCCGAGCCGGACCCGCCGGCCCGGGCGAGCACGACGCCGTAGGAACGGGCCACCCGACCGCCTCACCGCACTGATCATCCGTCAAGCGATCAGTGATCGGTTGCAATATCAACATTATTTCCGCACGCAAAGCTTGGGGTATTGCCCCACGGCACGTGCTCACCTGCGTACTTCCCCTCCACGAACGGGTTAATTCCCGGGCGTTTTTACATGGGTCCTACATCTCGCGGGGACACCCTTCCTCGTCCAGACAATCACCGTCGCAAAGACGGTCCCCATGAAGTGGAGGCCGGGGTGGAGAACTCCGACACGGTCACAACGTGTCCGTTCGACTTCGCCGAGGGCCTGGAGTTCGACCCGTTGCTGCGCCAGCTGATGACCGAGGCGCCCATCTCGCGGATCAAGATGGCGTACGGGCAGGGCGAGGCCTGGCTGGTGACCCGGTACGAGGATGTGCGCACCGTTACCACCGACCGCAGGTTCAGCCGGGCCGCCGTCATCGGCCGGGACTTCCCGCGAATGACCCCCAACCCGATCGTGCAGTCGGAATCCATCAATCTGCTCGACCCGCCGCAGAGCAGCCGGCTGCGCCGGCTGGTCGCCCAGGCGTTCACCAACCCCAAGATCGAGGCCATGCGGCCGGCCACCCAGCGCATCGTCGACTCGCTGCTGGACACCATGGCCGAGCACGGCCCGCCCGCCGACCTGGTGAAGCATCTGTCCAACGAACTGCCGATGACCACCATCTGCGAGGTCCTCGACATCCCCCAGGAGGACCGCGCGGAGTTGCGGCGCTGCGCCATCGCCATGATGGCGATCGGGTCCACCACCAAGGAGGCCGCGATCGCGGCCAAGGCGCACCTGCGCTCCTACTTCCAGGAGCTGACGGTCGCCCGGCGCGCCAACCCGGGTGATGACCTCATCAGCAACCTGGCCACGGCGCGGGACGGGGGCGAGGTCCTCGACGAGAAGGAACTCGGCGTCATGGCCATGGTCCTGATGATGACCGGCCACGACACCAGCACCTACCAGCTGTCCAACATCACCTACACCCTGCTCACCCACCACGAGCAGCGCGCCAAACTCCAGGCCAGGCCCGAGCTGTTGTCCACGGCCATGGAGGAACTGCTGCGCTACATCCCGTTCCGCAAGGGCGTCGGGATCCCGCGCATCGCCACCGAGGACGTCGAGGTCGGCGGCGTGCTGATCAAGGCGAACGAGACCGTCCATGTCTCGTACCTGGCGGCCAACCGGGACACCAAGCGGTTCGACCGGCCCGATGTCCTGGACGTGGAGCGCCCGCCGACCCCCCACATGACCTTCGGGTGGGGCGCCCACCACTGCATCGGCTCCCCGCTGGCGATCATGGAACTCCAGGTCGCCATCGGTACCCTGCTGCGCCGGTTCCCTGAGCTGCGGCTGGCCGTGCCCACCGAGGACGTGCGCTGGAACACCGAGTCCATCTGGCGCTATCCGCACGAACTCCCTGTCGCCTGGTGACAGGGCCCACCACCATCACCACGAACCAGCCATCGATGCCGCGGCGATCCGTCGAGAGCGCGCCACGGCATGGGAGGGGATCATGGCAACGCTCTGCAAGCCATCCATCGCGGTACCCGATCACGTCATCACCATGGAGGACACCCTCGAACTGGCGCGCACGCTGCACGCCGGCCACGAACAACTCCCCCTGGTGCTGCGCCTGATCGCCAACACCGGAGTACAGACCCGGCACCTCGTCCAGCCGATCGAGGAGACGCTCAAGCACCCCGGGTTCGAGTCCCGCAACAAGGTCTACGAGGCCGAGGCGAAGGCCCGGGTGCCCGAGGTCGTCCGCGGTGCCCTGGCGAACGCCGAACTCGAGGCACAGGACATCGACATGATCGTCTATGTCTCCTGCACCGGCTTCATGATGCCGTCCATGACGGCCTATCTCATCAACACGATGGGTTTCCGCGACGACACCCGGCAGCTGCCCATCGCCCAGCTGGGCTGCGCGGCCGGCGGCGCGGCCATCAACCGGGCCCACGACTTCTGCCTGGCATACCCCGGCTCCAACGTGCTGATCGTGGCCTGCGAGTTCTGCTCGCTGTGCTACCAGCCGGTGGACATCGGGGTCGGTTCGCTGCTGTCCAACGGCCTGTTCGGGGACGCGGTGGCGGCGGCCGTGGTGCGCGGCGACGGCGGCACCGGGATGGGCCTGGAGCGCAACGGCTCGCACCTGGTGCCGCAGACCGAGGACTGGATCTCGTACGCGGTCCGGGGCACCGGATTCCACTTCCAGCTCGACAAGCGGGTCCCGGGCACGATGAGCATGCTGGCCCCGGCCCTGCGCACGCTCTCCGAGCGGCACGAATGGGACGTCACCGGGCTCGACTTCTACATCGTGCACGCCGGCGGTCCCCGGATCCTGAACGACCTGAGTCAGTACCTGGGGCTGGATCAGGAGACGTTCGCGCACAGCAGGACCACCCTGACCGAGCGCGGCAACATCGCCTCCTGTGTCGTCTTCGACGCCCTCAACCGGCTGTTCGAGGAGGGCAAGGTGGCCGAGGGCGCCCGGGGGCTGATCGCCGGGTTCGGCCCCGGGATCACCGCCGAGATGGCACTGGGCGCCTGGCGTGACCCGGCGCAGGTCCCGGCGCACCGGCTGCACGCGGCGGTGCCGCAGGGCCGGACCGCCCAGGCCCAGGAGCGGGCGGCCGCGGTCTGAGGAAGGACCGCGGCGCACCGGCCGGGCCCCGGAAACGGGGTCCGGCCGGTGACGGCCGCGCGGGCTTCGCTCAGGCCGGGTTCCCGGTGGCCGCGAAGAAGCGCTCCACCACGATGTCCGTGTGGGTCGGGAAGGCCAGCACGGCGGGCTCCCACAGCACCAGCCACTCCGTGGCCTCGGCGGTGGGCGCGGACGGCGGCAGCGTCGCCAGCGGGCGGTCGGGCAGTATCCCGAAGAGGTTGACCGTCCCCCGGGCGCTGAGCGCCCCGTACAAGGTGATGTCCTCGGCCCGCGCCCGCAGTCCGGTCTCCTCGTACAACTCCCGCACGGCCGCCTGCTGCCACGTCTCACCGGTCTCCACATAGCCGCCGGGCAGCGCCAGTTCGCCACGGGCCGGCTCGATGTCGCGGCGCACCACGATCAGTCCGCGCCGTCCGTCCGCGCCGGCGACCGGTTGCAGGGTGATGGCGACCGGGAGCGGGTTCGCCCAGCTGGTCTCACCACAGCCGGGGCAGTCCCTGGGCCAGCCGGCGTCGGGGGCGAAGCGCGTCCCGCAGAAGGGGCAGTGCGTCACCTTCCGGTGCAAGGTGTAGGTCATCGCGCTGCTCCCGCCCCTTCGTCCACGGCCGGTGCGCCCCCTGCCGGACCGGGTCGCACCCCCTGACCCTAGCAACGCCACGGCCTTCCGAGATCATCCGCGCACCCCCCGGTTCCGGGGGCGGGTCAGCGGCGCAGCACCCGGCGCTGCGCGGACTCCAGCGGGCCGTGCCGGAAGTACCGCAGCCACAGCCGGGCGCCGGCGACCAGCAGCGCGCACACCGCCGCCCACAGGCCCATCACCCACCAGGGTCCGTGGTCCGCCAGGCGGGTGGCCAGGCCCAGCCCGACGCCGTAACAGGCAAGCGCGCACAGCACGTTCTGAGCCACGTAGCAGGACAGTGCGGTGCGTCCGACCGCGCTCAGGCTCACCGCGAGCGCTCCGGGCGCGCGGCCGGTACGGCGGTCGAGCAGGACCCCGATCAGCCCCAGGTAGCCCAGGGCCACCACGGGGGCCGCGACATAGCGGCCGAGGAAGAACAGGTCCTCGCAGGCCGGGCCGGTGAGCAGGGTCAGCGGGATGCCGGTGCCCAGGCCCCAGCGCATCAGCCGGCGGCGCAGCAGCCGGCCCGCCGCGTCGGGTGCGAAGGCTCCGGCGCGGTACAGCCGTACCCCCAGCAGGAAGAGGAACAGCAGCAGCCCGAAGGAGAGCACCGGTTCCAGCCGCAGGGCGAGGGCGTTCTCCAGCCGGAAGGCGATCTGCTCGGGGTAACCGCCGTCCGCGTACAGGGCGATCACCCGCTCGGAGGGGCCGCCGCCCGTGGCGCCGGGCGCGGTGAGCAGGGCGAGGGTCAGCAGCGAGATCAGCGTCAGGTGCGCGATGCCCGCCCAGCGCCCCACCCGGTGCCGGGCCGCCGCCGTGCGGGTGAGCAGCCAGGCCACCAGCAGGGAGACCACCGCGTATCCCATGAGCACGTCCCAGGCGAAGACCAGGACGAAGTGCGCCAGGCCCTCGGCGAACAGGAACAGGGCCCGCCTGGGGTAGCGGCCGGGCCAGGGCTCGCCGCGGCGCCGGGCGGCGTCGAACTGGATGGCGAGCCCGACGCCGAACAGGAGGGTGAGCAGCGCCAGGAACTTGCCGTCCGCCGCCAGCCGGAAGGCGGCCTCGGCCAGATGGGCGGCGCTCGGGTCGGTGAACACCGGGGGCAGGGCCGCGCCGCCGGTCAGGACGGACCATTCGGCGCCCGGAGCGGCGAAGATCCACACATTGGTCATCAGGGTGCCGAGGATGGCCACCCCGCGCAGCACGTCCAGCAGCGGCAGCCGCCGCGGTGCCTCACCGGGTGCGGTGCCGCCCCCTGCGGCCGGCGGCACGGCCGGCCGCGTGGTCTCCGTCATGGTCCGAACTCCCCGCTCACAATGGTCCGTCGTGACCATCGTCGGCGGCGTGAACGGGGTGTTCCGTCGTCCGGGAAGCCGAGATCCGGCTACATCCTTCGACGGACCCGGCCCCCGCCGCACGGCGGGGGCCAGGGGGGAAGGAGCGCGGGTCAGGCGGTGTGCAGGGTCAGCCCGTAGGCGGACAGGATCGGCCTGATGGGGTAGAAGACGGACGAGCCGCCGCTGGAGCAGTTGCCCGCGGCGCCGGAGGTCACCCCCTGGGCCTGGTCACCGCTGATGAACGAGCCGCCGGAGTCACCGCCCTCGGCACAGGCGGTGGAGTTGGTCATCCCGTACACCACATTGCCGTTGCCGTAGTTCACGGTCACGTTCTTGGCACCGATGGTGCCGCAGCGCCAGCCGGTGGTGGAGCCGGAGCGGCAGACGGAGGCTCCGGTGGGGGCCTCGTTGGAGCCGCGCACCAGGGCGTCGGAGACGGTGCCCCAGCCGAGGACGACCGGGACGGTCCACCAGCCGTGGCCGGTACGGACCCAGGCGTGGTCGCCGCCGGGCCACGAGCGGCCGGCGAAGTTGCCCATCAGGCTGTTGTCCCAGCCGTAGACGGCGGCCGAGCCCGATCCGCAGTGGCCGGCGGTGATGAAGCCGCCGTGCACCGAGAAGCCGACGGAACAGCGGACGTTGCCGGTGTAGTACGGGTCGCCGCCGACCACGCCGGCGGCGGAGGTGGTGTACGCCTCCTCGACGGTGCGCACGGTCAGCGGTATGGACTGGACGGCTTCGGCCTCGGCGAGGAACTCGGCGACCTGGTCGGTGTTCTCGGAGCCGGCCACCACATCGACACCGATGCCGTTGTCCTGGACGTCGGCGTACCAGCTGGAGACGCCGGCCGGGGCCTCCAGCTCGTCGAGGGCGGCGAGGGCGGCGTCGAGCGCCTCCTGGCTGTGGGTGACGCGTTCGGTGGCGGCGCCGGTGGATTCCACCGCGCTCTCGGCGGCGGCGCTGGTGACGGCGACGACCAGGGTGCCGGTCGCGGCGTCGATCCAGCTGCCGGCGTAGGCGTCGCCGGCCGCTTCCTGGGCCTTCTCGTCGGTGGCCATGGCCTCGGCCTCGGTCGCCAGCCGGTCGACGGCCTGCTCCGGGGTGAGCCCGAGGTCGCGCTGGAGCGCCTCGATGAGGGCGGGTTCGGCGACGGGTTCGCCGCCGGGGGCCGGGGTGGAGGAGTCGGCCGCCACGGCGGCGCCGCCGACACCGGCGGTCAGGACCATCAGGGCCGCCGCGCCCAGGGTGAAGGAACGGGTGCGTCTCATTGCAGGGCTCCTTGGACGTGCTCTACCGAAGTGGGGCGGTACAGGGCAACGAAGCGATGCAGTGTGAGAGCGCTCTCACTCACGCGCAGGACATTAGACCCACACCTTGAGCATGTCCAGACCAATCACGGGGCGGTGCTCACCGGGGAACCCAGCAGTGCCAGAAGGTCGTTGACCGCTGCCCGGCCGGCCCGGTTGGCGCCGATGGTGGAGGCGGAGGGCCCGTACCCGACCAGATGGAGCCGAGGATCGCGCACCACCCTCGTCCCCTCCAGCCGGATGCCGCCGCCGCTCTCGCGCAGCCGCAGCGGGGCGAGATGGTCCAGCGCGGCCCGGAACCCGGTGGCCCACACGATGACATCGGCGGGCCAGTGCGCGCCGTCCGCCCAGCGCACCCCCTCGGGCGTGAGCCGTTCGAACATCGGGTGGCGGCGCAGCACCCCGGAGGCGCGGGCCGCGCGCATGGCCTCGTTCATCGGCAGGCCGGTCACCGAGACCACGCTGCGCGGCGGCAGGCCCTCCCGTACCCGCTCCTCGACCATGGCGACGGCCTCGCGGCCCTGCACCTCGCCGAAGGTGTCCTCGCGGAAGATCGGCGGGCGGCGGGTCACCCACCGGGTGTCGGCGGCGACCGCGGCGATCTCCAGCAGGTGCTGGACGGCGGAGGTGCCACCGCCGACCACCACCACCCGCTGCCCGGCGAAGGGCGCGGGGCCGGGGTACTGGGCGGTGTGCAGCTGGCGGCCGGCGAAGTCGGCCATGCCCGGGATCCGGGGCCAGAACGGGCGGTCCCAGGTGCCGGTGGCGTTGATCAGGGCGCGGGTGCGCCAGGTGCCGGAGGGACTGTCCACCCGCAGCGCCCCCGCGCCGTCGTCGTGGACGGCGGTGACGTCCACCGGGCGCAGGACCGGCAGCTCGAAGGCGCGCTCGTACGCGGTGAAGTACTCCCCGATCACCTCGGCGGACGGCCGGTCCGGGTCGGCTCCGGTCAGTTCCATGCCGGGCAGGGCGTGCATGCCGTGCACCCGGCCGTAGGTGAGGGTGGGCCAGCGGAACTGCCAGGCGCCGCCGGGGCGCGGGGAGTGATCGAGAACCACGTACTCGGAGCCGGGGGCGAATCCCCGGCGCCGCAGATGGTAGGCGGCCGCCAGTCCCGCCTGGCCCGCCCCGACGACCACAACCGCCATCTCGTTCATGCTTCATCCAACACCGGGAGGGTGCCGGGGCTTCCCGCAGGGGTTTCACTGGGGGGATGGAGTGCGTGTTCTGCCACATCGTGCGGGGCGAGGCCGCCGCCCATCTCGTGTACGAGGACCGGGCGGTGGTCGCGTTCCTGGACGCCAGACCGCTGTTCGAGGGCCATGTGCTGGTGGTGCCGCGCGAGCATCTGCCGACGCTGACGGATCTGCCGCCGCAGCTGCTGGGCCCGTACTACGCGGTGGTGCGACGGCTGGCGGGCGCGGTGCAGACGGCGATGGGCGCCGAGGGCTCCTTCGTGGCGGCGAACAACCGGGTGAGCCAGTCGGTGCCGCACTTCCACACCCATGTGGTGCCGCGGCGCCGCAAGGACGGGCTGCGGGGGTTCTTCTGGCCGCGCGGGCGGTACCCGGACGCGGCGCGCGCCGCGGAGGTGGCGCGGCGGGTACGGGAGGTGGTCAGTGCGGATGGTGCGGGGTGAGGATGTCGTCGAGCTCGTAGCCCACCGGCTCCTCCAGCTGGGCGTACCCGCAGTCGGCCGGGTCACGGTCGGGCCGCCAGCGCAGGAAGTGCGCGGTGTGCCGGAACCGGTCCCCCTGCATGTGGTCGTACCGCACCTCGCACACCCGCTCGGGCCGCAGCGGCAGCCAGCTGAGGTCCTTGGTGCCGGTCCAGCGGCTGGGGGCACCGGGCATCCGGGCGTGCTCGTGGGCCGCGCCGTCCGCCCAGTCGGCCCACGGATGGCCCTCGGCGGAGTCCATCAGCAGCGGGGTCAGCTCGGTCATCAGCTCGGCGCGGCGCCGGGCGGTGAACGAGGCGCACACCCCGACGTGCTGGAGGCGGCCGGTGGTGTCGTACAGGCCGAGCAGCAGGGAGCCGACGCCCTCACCGCTCTTGTGGCGGCGCACCCCGGCGACGACGCAGTCCGCGGTGCGCTCGTGCTTGACCTTCACCATGACGCGTTCGCCCGGCCGGTAGGTGAGGTCCAGGGGCTTGGCGACGACGCCGTCCAGGCCGGCGCCCTCGTAGCGTTCGTACCACTGCCGGGCCAGGTCGATGTCGCGGGTGGCGGGAGCGATGAAGACGGGCCGGTGGGTGTGGCGCAGCGCGTCGGTGAGCGCGGTGCGGCGTTCGGCGAGCGGGGTGTCCAGGAGGGAGTCGGAGCCGAGGGCCAGGAGGTCGAAGGCGACGAAGGAGGCGGGGGTGCGTTCGGCCAGCGTCCGGACCCGGGAGTCGGCCGGGTGGATGCGTTCCAGCAGGGCGTCGAAGTCGAGCCGGCCGCCACGGGCGATGACGATCTCGCCGTCGACCACGCAGCGCTCGGGCAGGGCGGCGCGCAGTCCTTGTTCGAGTTCGGGGAAGTAGCGGGTGAGCGGCTTGCCGGTGCGGGAGCCGATCTCCAGCTCGGCGCCGTCGCGGAAGACGATGGCGCGGAAGCCGTCCCACTTGGCCTCGTAGTGCATGCCGGCGGGGATCTTCGCGGCGGGCTTGGCGAGCATGGGGCTGACGGGGGGCATCACCGGAAGGTCCATGGTCGGATTGTGCGTCCGGCGGCGGCGCGGCGCCCGTCGGCGGGCGCACGGCGGCGGGCGGGCTTAGCGTGGCCGCATGGGCAAGGCCATGGAGCTCACGGTCGGTGACCGGACGGTGCGGTTGTCCAACCCGGACAAGGTGTACTTCCCCGAGCGCGGATTCACCAAGCTGGACGTCGCCCGGTACTACCTCGCCGTGGGGGAAGGGGCACTGCGGGCGCTGCGGGACCGGCCGACGACGCTGGAACGGTACCCGGACGGGGTGGAGGGCGAGTCCTTCTACCAGAAACGGGCGCCGAAGAACCTGCCCGAGTGGATCCCGACCGGGCGGATCTCCTTCCCCAGCGGGCGGCACGCGGACGAGATCGCCCCCGGCGAGCAGGCGGCGGTGGTGTGGGCGGCGAATCTGGGGGCGCTGACCTTCCATCCCTGGCCGGTGCGGCGCGGGGACACCGAGCATCCGGACGAACTGCGGATCGACCTCGATCCGCAGCCGGGCACCGACTACGCGGACGCGGTCCGCACCGCGCTCCAGCTGCGGGAGCTGCTGGAGGAATGGGGTCTGGTGGGGTGGCCGAAGACCTCGGGCGGGCGAGGGATGCACGTGTTCGTACCGATCGCGCCCGAGTGGACGTTTCCGCAGGTGCGGCGGGCGGCGATCGCCATCGGCCGGGAGCTGGAGCGGCGCGATCCGCAGCGGGTCACCACGGCCTGGTGGAAGGAGGAGCGGGGGGAACGCATCTTCGTGGACTACAACCAGATGGCGCGGGACCGGACCATCGCCAGCGCCTACTCGGTACGTCCGCGCCCGCATGCCCCGGTCTCGGCGCCGCTGCGCTGGGAGGAGGTGCCGGACGCCCGGCCCCGGGACTTCGACCTGGCGACGATGCCCGTGCGCTTCGCCGAGGTCGGTGATGTGCACGCGGACATGGAGCGGCGGCCGTGCCGGCTGGAGACGGTGCTGGAGATGGCGGCACGTGACGAGCGGGACCACGGTCTGGGCGATCTGCCGTATCCGCCGGAGCATCCCAAGGTGAAGGGCGAGCCCAAGCGGGTGCAGCCCAGCCGGGCCCGCAAGGACGGGTCGCCGTGACCTGAGGCGCGGGGTGGGGGGTGGGGTGACTGCCGCCCTGGGCGTGCGTGCGGCGATCCGGCTGGATCGGTCCGGTCAGGCGCCGGGGCCGGGTGGTCCGGGTGGTCCGGGCGGGCCGTCGTACGGGGCGGGTGCGGTGGCGACGATGGTCCGTACGGCCTCGCCCAGCTGGGCGGCCGACAGGTCCGCGCGGGCGGAGAGCCGCAGCCGCGAGACGCCGTCGGGGACCGAGGGCGGCCGGAAACAGGCCACCGCCACAGCGGCACGGCGGCAGTCCGCCGCCCAGCGCACCGCCGCTTCGGGCGAGGGGGCCCGTACCGACACCACCGCCGCGTCGGGGCGGGCGGCGCTCAGGCCGGCCGCCGTCAGCCGCCGGTGCAGGGCGCGGGCCGCGTCCCGGGCGCCGGCCGGGCGCCACGGCTCGCGGCGCAGCAGCCGCAGCGCGCCCAGTGCGGCACCGGCGGCGGCCGGGGCCAGGCCCGTGTCGAAGATGAAGGTACGGGCCGTGTTGAGCAGGTGGTCGATCACCGCGGCCGGCCCCAGCACGGCACCGCCCTGCGACCCCAGCGCCTTGGAGAGGGTGACCGTCACCACCACGTCCGGCGCTCCCGCCAGGCCCGCCGGTGCAGCCGCTCCCCGGCCGCCCTCCCCCAGCACACCGAAGCCGTGCGCGTCATCCAGCACCAGGGCGGCGCCGTGCGCGCGGGCGGCGTCCGCCAGCCCGGACAGCGGGGCGGCGTTGCCGTCCACCGAGAAGACGGTGTCGCTGACCGCCAGCGCCCGGCGCAGCGCCGGCTCCCGGTCCGCCAGGGCCTTGGCCACTGCCGGGGGGTCGGCGTGCGCGGCCACCGCGATCCGTGACCGGGAGAGCCGGCAACCGTCGATCAGCGAGGCGTGGTTGGCCGCGTCGGAGACGATCAGCGCCTCCCGGCCGCCCAGCGCGGTGAGCGCCGCCAGATTGGCCACGTACCCGCTGGAGAACACCAGGGCGCGTTCGAAGCCGGTGAACGCGGCGAGCTCCTCCTCCAGTTCGGTGTGCAGCGCGGTGCTGCCGCTGACCAGCCGGGAACCGGTGGCGCCCGCGCCCCAGCGGGTCGCCGCGGCGATGGCCGCCGCGACGACCTCGGGATGCCGGGCCAGGCCGAGATAGTCGTTGCCCGCGAGGTCCAACAACCCGTCCGCGCCGCCGGCCTCCGCCGCCGCGCGCGGCCGCAGTTCCCGCACCAGCCCTGCCCGCCGCAGCCGTTCGCGCTCCGCGCCGATCCAGTCGAACGGCCCCCCGGCCCCTCCGGTCACCGCCACCACCCCCGCACTCGTACCCACACGCGTCCGCCAACCCATCGACGCTATCCGGCGATGACGCTCCGCAGGGGTGTGGTGACCGGACACAGTCGGCTCGGCTGCTGTGTACCTTTCCGCCTTTGCCACGCCCCCACCCGTGCCCGAGGATCGGTTCATGGATCTGCTGAGCACCCTGGTGGACAAGGGCCTGCGCCTGGAACCACCCACCCGCGCCGAAGCGTTGGCCGTACTGGCGACCTCCGACGACGAACTGCTCGACGTGGTGGCCGCCGCGGGGAAGGTGCGCCGCGCGTGGTTCGGGCGGCGGGTGAAGCTCAACTACCTGGTGAACCTGAAGTCCGGGCTGTGCCCCGAGGACTGCTCCTACTGCTCCCAGCGGCTGGGCTCGCAGGCCGGGATCCTCAAGTACACCTGGCTCAAACCGGATGAGGCTCTCGCCGCGGCGAACGCCGGGGTCGCGGGCGGCGCGCGCCGGGTGTGCCTGGTCGCCAGCGGGCGCGGCCCCACCGACCGGGACGTGGAGCGGGTCTCCGAGACCATCGCGGCGATCCGGGACGAGCACGGCGCCGGGGTGGAGGTGTGCGCCTGTCTCGGGCTGCTCTCACCGGGGCAGGCGGCGCGGCTGCGCACGGCGGGGGCCGACGCGTACAACCACAATCTCAACACCTCCGAGGCCACCTACGAGGACATCTGCACGACGCACGACTACGCCGACCGGGCCGACACGGTGCGGCAGGCGCGGGAGGGCGGCCTGTCGCCGTGCTCCGGTCTGATCGCGGGCATGGGCGAGAGCGACGAGGACCTGGTGGACGTGGCGTTCGCGCTGCGCGAGCTGGACGTGGACTCGGTGCCGGTGAACTTCCTGATCCCCTTCGAGGGCACGCCGCTCGCGGGGCAGTGGGATCTGACGCCGCAGCGGGCGCTGCGCATCCTGGCGATGGTCCGGTTCGTCTGCCAGAACACGGAGGTTCGGGTCGCGGGCGGGCGGGAGGTGCACCTGCGGACGCTTCAGCCACTGGCGCTGCACGTCGCGAACTCGATCTTCCTAGGCGACTACCTCACCAGCGAGGGGCAGCCGGGCCGGGCCGATCTGGAGATGATCGCCGACGCGGGCTTCGAGGTGGAGGGGGCCGTGGCGGAGCCCCCGGCCGGGGACGGCACGGCTGGGGACGGTACGGCCGGGGACGGCACGGCCAGGGCGAACACCGCTCGCGAGAGTGCGGAGGTGCCGGTCGCGGTGCGCCGCAGGGGCGCGGGTACCGAGCTGCCGCCCAATGCCTGAGACCGGCGGGACAGCGTGGTCCGAGCAGGCGGAGGAGGCGGCACGGCTGCTCGCGCTGGACCGCCGGCATGTCTGGCATCCCTACGGCCCGATGCCCGGCCGCGCCGAGCCGCTGCTGGTGGAATCGGCGCGGGGGGTGCGGCTGCGGCTGGCCGGCCCGGTGCCGGCGGGCGGACACCGGGAGCTGATCGACGGAATGTCCTCGTGGTGGTCGGCCGTGCACGGCTACCGCCACCCGGTCCTGGACGCCGCCGCCCGGGAGCAGTTGGGGCGGATGAGCCATGTGATGTTCGGCGGGCTGACGCACGGGCCCGCCGTCCGGCTCGCGGCGCGGCTGGTGGAGATCTCCCCCGGCCCGCTGGAGCATGTGTTCCTCGCCGACTCGGGCTCCGTGTCGGTCGAGGTCGCGCTGAAGATGTGCCTGCAGTACTGGCGTTCGCTGGGGCGGCCGGAGAAGCGGCGGCTGCTGACCTGGCGGGGCGGCTACCACGGGGACACCTGGCACGCCATGTCCGTGTGCGACCCCGAGGGCGGCATGCACGAGCTGTGGTCGGGGGCGCTGCCGGGACAGGTGTTCGCGCCCCCGCCGCCGGCCGGGTTCGCGGCCGGGCCGAGCGAGGAGTACGTGCGCGAGCTGCGGTCGCTGATCGCCCGGCACGCCGGTGAACTGGCGGCGGTGGTGGTCGAGCCGGTGGTGCAGGGGGCGGGCGGGATGCGGTTCCACTCCCCCGCGTATCTGCGGGTGCTGCGGGAAGCCTGCGACACGTACGGTGTGCTGCTGGTCTTCGACGAGATCGCCACCGGATTCGGCCGCACGGGGCAGCTGTTCGCGGCGGATCATGCCGGAGTGGCACCCGATGTGATGTGTGTGGGCAAGGCGCTGACCGGCGGCTACCTGACGCTGGCGGCGACCTTGTGCACGGGGCGGGTGGCCGGGGGCATCTCGCGCGGGGCGGTGCCGGTGCTCGCGCACGGTCCGACGTTCATGGGGAGCCCGCTGGCCTGCGCGGTCGCCGACGCGTCGATCGGGCTGCTGCTCGACCAGGACTGGCGGGGCGAGGTCCGCCGGATCGAGGCCGGGCTGCGCGCGGGTCTCGCGGCGGCGGCCGGGGTGCCCGGGGTGCGGGAGGTACGGGTGCTGGGGGCGATCGGGGTGATCCAGCTGGATCACGAGGTCGACCTCGCGGCGGCGACGGCCGCCGCGGTGCGGGCCGGGGTGTGGCTGCGGCCGTTCCGGGACCTCGTCTACACCATGCCGCCCTACATCACCGGCGACGCGGACCTGGAACGGATCTGCGCGGCGGCGGTGGCCGCGGCCCGGGCCGGATAGGGGTCCACGACGATGCGGAACGGAGCGTGCGGGATGTCGGGGAAGGTACTGGTCGTCACCGGGACGGGAACCGGTGTGGGCAAGACGGTGGTGACGGCGGCGCTGGCCGCCCGGGCGCTGGCGCGCGGCGAGCGGGTGGCCGTGCTCAAGCCGGCCCAGACCGGCGTGGCGGACGGGGAGCCGGGGGACGCGGCCGAAGTGGCGCGGCTCGCGGGCCCGGTGACGACCTGTGAACTGGCCCGTTACCCGGACCCGCTGGCACCCGCCACGGCGGCCCGGCTGGCGGGGCTGCCGCCGGTACGGCCGGCGGAGGTCGCCAAGGCCGCACTCGACCTGGCGGCCGGCCATGATCTGGTTCTGGTGGAAGGCGCGGGCGGGCTGCTGGTGCGCTTCGACGACATGGGCGCCACCCTGGCCGACGCGGCGGCGCTGCTGGAGGCCCCGGTGGTGGTGGTCACCACGGCCGGCCTGGGCACGCTCAACGACGCCGCGCTGACCACGGAGGCGCTCCGTACCCGGGGCCTGGCCTGCCACGGCCTGATCATCGGCGCCTGGCCCGCCACCCCCGACCTGGCCTCCCGCTGCAACCTCACCGACCTCCCGGCGGTGTGCGGCGGCGCACCGGTGCTGGCCCGCATCCCCTCGGACGCCGCTTCCCTCCCACCCCAGAAGTTCCGCCGGGCGGCACCACGATGGCTCGGCGACGCGTGAGCGTCAGCGCCCATCTTCCTTGCCGTGACGCCGGATCGATCCCGCTCGCCGCCCGGCTCCGGGCAGATACGCACTGTGATAGAACACAGAACATCCGAAGATCTTTCCGGAAACTCTTGTCTGCGCGGGGTCACGCCGCTTAGCATCTCGCCACTGGTCGAATCGATTCGACGAATCGATTCGAACTCAAGGCGAGGGCGGACTCCGTGAGGAGCGGGATGGCAACGATCAAGGATGTCGCCGAGCGGGCGGGGGTGGCCCCCAGCACCGTCTCCTACGTGCTGAGCGGGTCGCGCAAGATCTCCGAGGAGACGCAGAACGCGGTACGCGCCGCCATCCGTGACCTCGGGTACCACCCGCGCGCCAGCGCCCGCGCGCTGCGCAGCGCGCGCAGCGACGTACTCGTGCTGGCGGTCCCCCGCGAAACGGGCAAGTACCGGGCGATGGACGGCCGTTTCGCCATCGAGTTCAGCGACGCCGCCCGTGGCCACGGCTACGACGTCCTGATGATGACCGACCAGGACGGGGTCGGCGGGCTCAGCCGGATCGCCCGCAGTGGGCTGGCCGACGCGGCCGTGCTGATGGCCGTCCAGGTGCAGGACCCGCGCGTCGCCGCGCTGCGCGCGCTGAACTTCCCCACCGCCCTGCTCGGTCACGGCAGTGAGCAGGACGAGACCGACGTCCCGTGGGTGGACCTCGACTGGGAGGCGGCGGTGGCCCTGGCGGTACGGGAGACGGCCGCCGCCGGGCACCGGCGGATCGTGTTCCTGTCCTCCGCCGACCACGAGATCGAGGCCCGCCGCGGTTACGCCATGCACGGCCTGGACGGCGCCCGCGCCGCCGCCGCGCAGACCGGGGCCGACGTACGGATCGTGCCCTCCAGCGGTGACCCCGACGTGCTGGCCAAGCGGCTGCGCGAGGTGCTGCTGACCGATCCGGCGCAGCGGCCCACCGCCCTGGTGGTGCAGCATCTGATCCTGCTGCCCGAACTGCTGCGGGAGCTGGCCGCACTCGGCCTGGACGGGCCGGGCGCGCTGAGCGTCGTGCTGGTCGGCACGCTGCCGGACGAACCGGCGCTGGCCGGCTTTCCCCGGATCGAACTGCCGGTGGGCCGGATGTCGGCCGCCGTCGCCGAACTGGCCGTGGCGGCGATCGCCGCCCGTGGCGCGGGCGCCGTGCCGGCCCCGGACGGCTCGCACCAGCTCATCACCCCGGTGATGGCCGAGGGGGCGACGATCCCGCCTCCCTGAGCGCACTGCCGGCCCACCGGCCGGCCCGCCCTCTTTCCTTCTCAACGCCGCGAATGGAAATGACCACATGACCACATGCCGCAGACGGCGGATACCCGTCTCCGCGCTCGCCCTCACCCTGGCGGGCGCGACCGTGGCCGGCGGGCTCACGGCCTGTGCAGCGCAGCCCGACCCCGGCACGGTCACGGTGCTCAACTCCGCCACCGACGCCAAGGAGCACACGGCCAACCAGGCCTTCTTCGACACCTGCGCCGAGCCGCTGGGGCTGAAGGTCAAGCAGATCAGCGTGCCGGCCGACCAGGTCGCCACCAAGGCGCTGCGCATGGCCTCCTCCGACTCCCTGCCCGACATCCTCGAACTCGACGGCTCGGAGCTGGCCCAGTTCGCCGAGACGGATGGTCTGCGCCCGCTGGCGGAGACCGGTTTCGACGCCGAGGGCTTCTCGGACAGCGCCGTCTCCCTGGGCTCCTACGACGGGACGCAGTACGGGGTGGCCAGGTCGGTGAACTCCCTGGCACTGATCTACAACACCACGATGCTCGCGGACGCCGGGCTCGAACCACCCACCACCTGGGAGGAGCTGCGGGCGACCGCCGCCGCGCTCACCCAGGGCAACACCTACGGCATGGCGTTCAGCGCCAGCCCCAACGCGGACGGTGTCTACCAGTTCCTGCCGTTCTTCTGGTCGGCCGGCGGCGACGAGGCGCACCTGGCCGAGGGCACCGGGGGCCAGGAGGCACTCCAGTTGTGGAAGGACCTGGTGGACGACGGGTCGGCCTCCCGTTCCGTCGTCAACTGGAACCAGCAGGACGTGAACGACCAGTTCGTCTCGGGCCGCACCGCGATGATGGTGAACGGGCCCTGGCAGGTGCCGGTGCTCAGCGCGCAGGACTCGGTGGAGTGGGCGGTGGCCTCCATCCCGGTGCCGCAGGCCGGGCAGGACCCGGTGCCGCCGATCGGCGGCACGGTGATGACGGTGCCCAAGAACAGTGACACCGACCGCGAGCGCAACGCCGGGGCGATCCTCAACTGCCTCAACTCCGAGCAGAACCAGCTGGGCTGGGGCGAGCGCGTGAACAATGTGCCCACCCGGGCGGATGCCGCCCAGGCGTACCGGGAGCAGAATCCGGAGCTGGCGCCGTTCGCCGATCTGGTGGCCACCGCCCGTTCGCGCACCGCCGAGGTCGGCACCCGCTGGCCGATGGTGGGCGACGCGCTCGCCGGCGCGTTCCAGTCGGTGCTGACCGGGCGTTCCTCGCCCGCGCAGGCCCTTGAGCGCGCCGCGCAGCAGGCCGGGGAGTGAGGACGCGATGACGACGACCGTGACCCCCGAACGTACGCCGGAGCCCGCGCCGGCCCCCGCCCCCGCCGGGCACCGCTCCTCCGCCCGGCGCCGCCGGGTGTACCAGTGGCTGTTCGTGGCCCCGGCGGTGCTCTATCTGCTGGCCTTCTTCGGCTTCCCGCTGGTGCGCAACATCCTGATGAGCTTTCAGGAGTACACGCCCACCACCTACTTCACCGGTGAGGCCCCCTTCAACGGCCTCGACAACTGGCGCGCGGTCTTCTCCAACGAGCTGTTCGGCGACGCGCTGTGGCAGACCGTGCTGTTCACCGTCGGTTCGCTGGTCGGGCAGTTCACGATCGGCCTCGCCCTGGCGGTGTTCTTCACCCGGCGCTTCCCGCTGTCGGGGGCGGTGCGCGCGGTGCTGCTGCTGCCGTGGCTGGTGCCGATGGTGGTCTCCGCCGTGGTGTGGCGGCGGATCATGGACGAGGACCACGGGGTCCTCAACAGCTTCCTGGAGACGCTGGGGCTGTCCGGCGGCGGCGTGCCGTGGCTGTCCAGCCCGAGCGTGGCCCTGCTGTCGGCGGTGCTGGTCAACATCTGGATCGGCATCCCGTTCAACATGGTGATCCTGTACGGGGGTCTGCAGGAGATCCCGCGCGAGGTGCACGAGGCGGCGGCGCTGGACGGCGCCGGTCCGTGGCGGACCTTCCGCAGCGTCACCCTGCCGATGCTGCGCCCGGTGGTGACGGTGGTCCTGGTGCTGGGGTTCATGTCGACGGTCAAGGTGCTGGATCTGATCCTGGCCCTGACCGGCGGCGGCCCGGCCGATTCCACCCAGACGCTGGGCACGATGACGTACCAGTTGTCCTTCCTTCAGCTCGACTTCGGTCAGGGCGCCGTGGTGGGCAACGTCCTCATTCTGATCAGCGCCGTGTTCGCGGTCCTGTATCTGCGGGTCAACCGGGCCAACGCCGGCCGGGGGAAGTGATCGACGATGACGACGATGACGAAGTCCACCCGGAGAAGCCGCCTCTCCACGGTCCTGGCGCTACTGATCCTGGCCGTGATGCTCTTCCCGGTGTACTGGATGATCTCCACGGCGCTGCAGCCGCACTCCAGCATCGCCTCCACCGCTCTGGTGCCGACCTCGCCGAGCCTGGAGAACTTCCGGGCGGCCTTCGAGACGCAGGGCGGTTCGCTGCTGACCTCCCTGGTGGTGTCGCTGGGCGCGGTGGTGGTGTGTCTGGCGCTGGCCGCGCCGGCGGCGTACGGCTTGGCGCAGTTCGGGTTGCGCGGCAGCCGCGGCATCGTGTTCGGGACGCTGATCACCCAGATGGTGCCGGGCATCGTGGTGGCGAACGCCCTGTACAGCGCGTACGCCGAGCTGGGCCTGGTCAACTCGTACGCGGGGCTGATCCTGGCGGACGCCTCGCTGGGGCTGCCGTTCGCGATCGTGCTGCTGCGCGCGTTCATGGTGTCGATCCCGTCCGAGGTGATCGAGGCGGCGATGGTGGACGGCGCGAACCGGTTCACGGCGTTCGTGCGCATCGTGCTGCCGATGAGCCGCAACGCGCTGATCACCGCCGGGCTGTTCGCCTTCCTCTTCGCCTGGGCCGATTTCATCTTCGCGCTGACGCTGAACACCACCGACGACGTGAAGCCGGTGACGCTGGGCATCTATCAGTTCATCGGCGCCCATGTCAGTGACTGGGGAGCGGTGATGGCCACCTCCGTGCTCTCGGCGATTCCGGCCGCGATCCTGCTGGTGGTGGCGCAGAAGTACATCGCCGCCGGGATCTCCGGCGGGTCGATCAAGTGAGCCCTCTCCCGCGCCCAGTTCCCTCCCCGTCCGCCCACTTCGTCCAAGGGATGCCTGAATCATGACTGCCACCCCTGAATTCCCCGCGTTCCCGCCCGGGTTCTTCTTCGGTGCGGCCACCGCCAGCTACCAGATCGAGGGCGCCCACGACGTGGGCGGCCGTGGCCCGTCCATCTGGGACACCTACGCCCGCACACCGGGCAGGGTGGCAGGCGGTGACACCGGGGACGTGGCCTGCGACCACTACCACCGCTACAAGGAGGACGTGGCGCTGCTGAAGGAGCTGGGGGTGGACAGCTACCGCTTCTCCGTCGCGTGGCCCCGGATCCAGCCCACCGGCAGCGGCAAGGCCAACAGCGAGGGCCTGGACTTCTACGACCGGCTGGTGGACGAGCTGCTGGCCGCCGGCATCTCCCCCGCCGCCACGCTCTACCACTGGGATCTGCCGCAGGCACTGGAGGACCAGGGCGGCTGGCGGGTGCGCGAGACGGCGGAGCGGTTCGCCGACTACACGGCGCTGGTGGCCGAGCGGCTCGGGGACCGGGTGCCGCGCTGGATCACCCTCAACGAGCCGTTCTGCAGCGCATTCGTGGGGTACGCGATCGGCCGGCACGCGCCCGGCGCCCGTGAGGGGCGCGGCGCGCTGGCGGCGGCCCACCATCTGCTGGTGGGGCACGGCCTGGCCGTCCGGGCGCTGCGCGCGGCGGGCGCCACCGAGGTCGGCATCACCCTCAACCCGGACCGGCTGCTGCCGGCCTCGGAGTCGGAGGCGGACGCCGGGGCGGTGCGCCGTGCCGAGACGCTGCACAACGAGGTGTGGTTCGACCCGCTGTTCGCCGGCCGCTACCCGCTGCACGAGGCGGAGACCTGGGGCGAACTGGCCGACGGCGCCGAGGAGTACCGGCGCGAGGACGACCTGATCACCATCGGCGCTCCGCTGGACTTCACCGGCATCAACTACTACCGGCCGATCACGGTGACCGACGCGCCCCACCAGGACCCGGACCCGGCCACCCGTACCGCCGCCGACATCCGGGTCGCCGAGACCTGGCGCGACGACGTGCGGCACACCACCATGGGCTGGCCGGTGGTCCCGCACACCTTCACCGATCTGCTGGTGGACCTGCAACGGCGCTACCCTGGGCTGCCGCCGCTGATCATCACCGAGAACGGCTCGGCCGAGGCCGATGTGGTCTCCCCCGACGGCCAGGTGCACGACGCCGACCGGGTGTCCTACCTGGCGGGGCATCTGGCGGCCGTGGCCGACGCCGTGTCCGCGGGCGTGGACGTCCGCGGCTACTACGTCTGGTCCCTGCTCGACAACTTCGAGTGGGCCTACGGCTACGACCAGCGATTCGGCATCGTCCGGGTGGACTACGCCACCCTGGAGCGACTGCCCAAGGACAGCTACCGCTGGTACCAGGGGCTGATCGCCGCACACCGTGCCACCAGCACGCGGTAACCGTCGCACGGCAGCACCGTACGAGCAGCATTCGCATCCCGAGGAGCAGGAGAAGCAGTGAAGTTCACCGATGGCTACTGGCTGACGCGAGAGGGCGTGAAGCTGTCCTACGCCACGGAGGTCGGGGATGCCGTGGTCGCGGACGGCAGATTCACCCTCTACGCCCCGGTGCGGCACGTGGAGCGCCGCGGCCACACGCTCAACAGCGCGCTGGTGACGGTGGAGTGCTCCTCGCCCGCCGAGGGGGTGATCTCGGTGCGCTCCACCCATCACGCCGGGGCGGTCGAGCGCGGCCCCGAGTTCGCGCTGCTTCCGGACCCGGCGGACGCGCCGGGGAAGGTCACCCGGGACGGCTCGGTCCTCGAACTGTCCAGCGGTTCTCTCGCGTTGCGGGTGGACACCGAGGGGCCCTGGCGCCTGGACTTCCTGGCGGACGGCACGGTGCTGACCTCCGCCGAGAAGCGCGGGACCGGCTTCGCGGTCACCGACAACGGCCAACACCACGCGCTGGGGCAGCTGTCGCTGGGCATCGGCGAGCTGGTGTACGGGCTGGGCGAGCGGTTCACTCCGTTCACCAAGAACGGCCAGACCGTGGACATCTGGCAGGCCGACGGCGGCACCGCCAGCGAGCAGGCGTACAAGAACATCCCGTTCTATCTCACCAACCGCGGCTACGGCGTCTTCGTGCGGCACCCGGGCAAGGTGTCCTACGAGATCGCCTCGGAGTCGGTGGGCCAGGTCCAGTTCAGCGTGGAGGACCAGTCCATCGAGTACCTGGTGATCCACGGGCCCACGCCCAAGGAGATCCTGGACCGCTTCACGGCGCTGACGGGCCGTCCGGCGCTGCCGCCGGCCTGGTCGTTCGGCCTGTGGCTGTCGACGTCGTTCACCACCGACTACGACGAGGCGACCGTCAACCGCTTCGTGTCCGGTATGGCCGAGCGCGAGATCCCGCTGAGCGTCTTCCACTTCGACTGCTTCTGGATGAAGGAGTACCAGTGGTGCGACTTCACCTGGGACCCGGACGTCTTCCCGGACCCGGAGGGGATGCTGCGAAGGCTCAAGGACGACCGCGGGCTGCGGATCTGCGTGTGGATCAACCCGTACATCGGGCAGAAGTCGCCGCTGTTCGCCGAGGCCAAGGCGCTGGGCCATCTGGTGCGCAAGGCGAACGGCGACGTGTGGCAGTGGGACCTGTGGCAGGCCGGCATGGGCCTGGTGGACTTCACCAGCCCCGCGGCGCGCACCTGGTACCAGGACAAGCTGCGCACGCTCCTGGGGCAGGGCGTGGACTGCTTCAAGACGGACTTCGGGGAGCGCGTCCCCACCGATGTGGTGTGGCACGACGGTTCCGAGCCGCAGCGGATGCACAACTACTACACGCAGCTGTACAACGAGGCGGTCTTCGAGGTGCTGACCGAGGCGCGCGGTGAGGGCGAGGCGGTGCTGTTCGCGCGCTCGGCGACGGCGGGCGGGCAGCAGTTCCCGGTGCACTGGGGCGGCGACTGCGAGTCGACGTTCACGGCGATGGCGGAGTCGCTGCGCGGCGGTCTGTCGCTGGGGCTGTCCGGCTTCGGGTTCTGGAGCCACGACATCGGCGGCTTCGAGGGCACCCCGACGCCCGAGGTCTTCAAGCGCTGGGTGCAGTTCGGACTGCTGTCCTCGCACAGCCGGCTGCACGGCTCCAACTCCTACCGCGTCCCGTGGGACTACGACGAGGAGGCGGTGACGGTCACCCGGGACTTCACCCGGCTCAAGCACCGGCTGATGCCGTACCTGTTCGAGGCGGGGGTGCGGGCCCGGCAGCACGGTACGCCGGTGATGCGGGCGATGGTGCTGGAGTTCCCGCACGATCCGGCCACCCACACCCTTGACCGGCAGTACATGCTCGGCGGGGATCTGCTGGTGGCGCCGGTGCTGTCGGCCGGCGGCGAGGTCGAGTACTACGTACCGGCCGGGACCTGGACACATCTGCTGAGCGGGGAGCAGATCCAGGGTCCGGGCTGGCGGCGGGACCACTTCGGCTTCGACTCCCTGCCGCTGCTGGCCCGGCCCGGCTCGGTGATCCCGCTCGGTGACGCGGAGCGCGCCGCCGAAGGGGTGGAGTACGACTGGGCGGACGGGGTGACGCTGCGGGTGCACGCCCCGGCGGACGGTGTGGAGACGGTGACGGCGCTGCCGGCGCCCGACGGCTCCACGGCGGTCACCTTCCGCACCCGGCGGGACGGCGACGCGGTGACGGTCACCGCCGAGGCGGCCCAGGGCGCGGCGCTCGGCCCCTGGCAGGTGCAGCTGGCGGGCCCCGACGGCTACGCCGCCCCGGTCGCCGCCGGCGCGGGCAGCTCCTCGCTGACGGTGCGCACGGCCGTCTGACGCGGTCCACGGAGCCCCGCGACCTGCCCGCAGGTCGCGGGGCTCCGTGGTGTGTGGGCGGGCCGCGAGCGGGCACCCGGGGGCGGATCGTCCGTCGCGGGGAGGGCTGACCCGAGGAGGGATCCGGTGAGTGCGAAGACCGAGGCGCTGGCGCGGGCCGTGGTGGAGGAGTGCGGCCAGACGTACGCGGAGCAGGCCGGCATCCGGCTGAAGGACACACCGGCGCCGCTGTACCAGGTGCTGGTGCTGTCGCATCTGCTGTCCGCGCGGATCAAGGCCGATGTGGCGGTGGCCGCCGCCCGGGCGCTGTTCGACGCCGGGATGCGCACGCCGCGCGCCATGGCGGACGCCACCTGGCAGCAGCGGGTCGACGCGCTGGGGGTGGGGCACTACCGCCGCTACGACGAGCGGACCGCCACCCAGCTGGGGGACGGAGCCCGGTTGCTGCTGGACCGGTACGGCGGGGATCTGCGGCGGCTGCGCGAGGAGCCCGGGGATGTCGGCGAACGGCTCCAGGAGTTTCCCGGCATCGGCCCGCTGGGGGCGACCATCTTCCTGCGGGAGGTACAGGGCGTGTGGCCCCGGTACGCGCCCTACATCGACGGCAAGGCGCTGGACGGGGCGCAGCGGGTGGGGCTGCCGCGTTCGCCGCGCGCGCTGAACCGGCTGGTGGGGCAGCGGGAGCTGCCGCGGCTGACGGCGGGGCTGGTGCGGGTCGCGCTCAACAAGGGCCTGGCCGAGGATGTACGTTCTCTGGCGCGCAACTGACAGTGCGCGCCGTGCGGTGGGTTTTCACGCTCATCCATCCGGGGACCCACAGCGGGGCATGCATGCCACGGCGCGCGGGAGGACGGATGAGCGGGATCGATGCGGGCGAGCTGGACACGCTGTGGGCGGAGTTCCGTGGCGTGGTGAACATGACCTCGCACGAGCTCTCGGCCTGGCTGCGCACGGCCGGCGGTGATCCGGGGCGGACCCACGGGCGCGGAGTCCTGGCCATTTTGCGCAAGCGCCGGATCGATCTGACGGCGGAGGACGTGCGGCTGATGCGCGAGGTGCTGGCCACCGTGCGGTCGGCCACCGCGACCGGGGGCGCGGGTGCCGGGGTGGGCGAGCGACGCTACCGGCTGATGTCGCTGGGGCACGACCCGCTGCGCTGACCGGCCGCCGCCACGGCCGCCAGACCGCGCGGGACGTCCGGGCGCAGCAGCCAGTGCGGGTCCGGCTCGCCCCGCACCTGGTGGCGGATGCCCGACAGCCGTGCGCCGCCCGGCAGTTCGCGTAACGCCGCGAGGTTCTCGGCGATGGCCGGGTCGCACAGGTCACTCCAGCCGACCACCCCGGCCACCGGGGCGCCGTCCACCTGCCCGGCGGCCAGGGCCAGCAGTTCGGGGGTTTCCTCGGGGACCGTGACGGTCTGCACCAGCACGGTGCCCACCACGTCGGCCGCACGGGCCGGCGGCGCCAGGTCGGCCAGGGAGAAGTCGCGGCGGATCGGGGCGAGTTCCGGTTCGGCGAGCCATTCCTGATCACGGACGGCGAGGTCCCACACATGGTGATGCGCGTCGATGACGTTCACCGCCGCTCCTCTGCCCCGGCCGGGACCGGAGCGTGCGGGGGCAGCAGCCCCTCGGCGCGCAGTTCCTCCCACAGTCCGTCCGGGACCGGATGCCCGGACATCGCCACCGCGTCCCGCACCTCGGCAGCCGACCGCGCGCCGACCAGCACACTCACCACGGCCGGGTGCCCCAGCGGGAAGCGCAGGGCGGCGGCGCGCAGCGGTACGCCGTGCCGGGCGGCGATGTCCTTGATCCGCAGGGCACGGCGCAGCAGCGGCTCGGGGGCCGGGCGGTAATCGTAGGAGGCGCCGGGGCGGGGGTCGGCGAGCAGTCCGCTGTTGAAGACCCCGCCGATGACGACGCCCACGCCACGGGCCGCGGCGGCCGGCAGCAGTTCGCTCAGCCCGTCCTGGTCCAGGAGGGTGTAGCGGCCCGCCAGCAGGACCACGTCGATGTCGGTGTCCCGTACGAAGCGGGCCGGCATCGCCGACTGGTTCATGCCGACACCGATGGCGCCGACCGTGCCCTCGGCGCGCAGCCGTTCCAGCGCGGGGTAGGCCTCGGTGAGCGCCTGGTGCTCGTGGTCGTCCGGGTCGTGCAGCAGGACCAGGTCGGCGCGGTCCAGGCCGAGACGTTCCAGGCTGGCCTCCAGGGAGCGCCGTACGCCGTCGGCCGTGAAGTCCCACTGCCTGCGGTGGGTGGCCGGGACACCGGGGAACCCGTACGCGCCGTCGTCGCCCGCCGCGGCCTTCCCCTCGTGGGGCACCAGCAGCCGGCCGACCTTGGTGGAGAGCGTCAGTTCGGCGCGGGGCCGGTGGGCCAGCGCCGCGCCGAGCCGGCGCTCGGACAGGCCGATCCCGTAGTGCGGTGCCGTGTCGAAGCCGCGGATGCCCAGTTCCCAGGCGGTGTCCACGGTCTGCCGGGCCTGTTCCCCGGACACCGGGGAGCCCAGGCCGGCCAGCGGTGCGCCGCCGAGGGAGAGTTCGCTGAAGGTGAGGCCGCCCCGCAGCCGGCGGCGGCGGAGCGTCATGAGGAACGGTCCGGCGCGTCGCCACCGCGCGGGCGCAGTCGCAGCCCGGCCATGCCCCCGTCGACGGCGAGCGCGGTGCCGGTGACGGATCCGGCGGCGGGCGAGGCCAGGTAGGCGATGGCCGCGGCCACCTCCTCGGCGCTCACCAGCCGCCCCATGGGCTGACGTGCGGTCAGCGCGGCGCGTTCGGCCTCGGGGTCCTCGGCCGCCGCGAGCAGCCGGCCGACCCAGGGAGTGTCGGCCGTACCGGGGTTGACACAGTTGACGCGGATGCCCTCGGCGATGTGGTCGGCCGCCATCGCCTGGGTGAGCGAGAGGACGGCGCCCTTGGTGGCCGAGTACAGAGCACGCTGCGGCAGCCCGGCGGTGGCGGCGATGGAGCAGGTGTTGACGACGGCGGCCCGCTCGGAGGCGCGCAGCAGCGGCAGGGCGGCACGGGTGGTGCGCACGATGCCCAGCACGTTGATGTCCCAGACCCGGTGCCACTCCTCGTCGTTGTTGTCCTCGACGGTGCCGGCCGCGCCGATGCCGGCGTTGTTTACGAGGATGTCGAGGCCGCCGAGCGCGGTGCCGGCGGCGGAGACGGCCGCGCGCACGGAGATGTCGTCGGCCACGTCCGCGCGGTAGCCGCGCAGCGGTGCGGTGGCCGGGGCGGGGTCGAGGTCCAGTACGGCGACGTCGGCGCCCCGGGCGGCGAGCAGCCGGGCGGTGGCCAGGCCGATGCCGGAGCCGCCGCCGGTGACCAGGGCGCGCAGCCCGGCGAGTTCACCGGGGGCGCTCATCGGTCCGCCCGCCGGTCGCTGCCGGTACGGGGCTGGGGGCGCGGGGCCGTGACGAGGGGCATCGGCTGCCTTCCGGATCGGCGGGTTCGGCGGTGCGGACGGCAGGGCCGCTCACCGCGTGGAAACCCTAGAAGCCGCCCGGGGGCGGCACAAGACACCGGCCGCCCCGACCCCGCGTCAGTCGCCCACCGCTCCCGTCGGCTTGGGCGCCGGGACGCCGCCCGGCCGCCGTACGGGGGCGGGTTGCCGGGCGATGGCACGCCACCACAGGTCGGGGGCGGGCGGGGCGGCCGGTTCGAAGGAGGCGCCGGGCCGGGGCACCACCGCGCGCACGCCCTGCCGTTCGCACTCGGCGAGCGTCCGCTCGGCGGGCTCGTCCCACGGATGCAGCGCCAGGTTGAACGTCCCCCAGTGGATGGGCAGCAGCACGCCTGGCTCGCCCGCCGGGCCGCTCAGATCCAGGTGCGCCCTTACCCCTTCCTCCGGGGTCATGTGGATGTCCGGCCAGTACTCCGCGCTGTAGGCGCCGATCTGCATCATCGTGGCGTCGAACGGGCCGAGTTCGGCACCGATCCGGGCGAAACCGGGGAAGTAGCCGGTGTCACCGCTGTGGAAGATCCGGTGCCGCGGCCCGGTGACCGCCCACGAAGCCCACAGGGTCAGCCCGGTGTTGCGCATCCCGCGCCCGCAGAAGTGCTGTCCCGGGGTGGCGGTCAGGGTCAGCTCGCCGGCCGTGGTGGACTCCCACCAGTCCAGTTCGGTGATCCGCTCGGCGGGCACGCCCCAGTGCTCCAGGTGGGCGCCGACCCCCAGCGGTACGGCGAAGGGGGCGCCGGTGTCGATCAGCGCCTTGACGGTGGGCATGTCCAGATGGTCGTAGTGGTCGTGGGAGATGACCACGGCGTCCAGCGGCCCGAGTTCGGCCAGCGGCAGCGGCACCGGGTGCAGCCGCCGGGGCCCGGCGAAGCCGACGGGCGAGCAGCGCTCGCCCCACACCGGGTCGAACAGCACCCGGTGCCCGTCGATCTCGGCGAGCACGGTGGCGTGGCCGAGCCAGGTCAGGCGCAGCCCCGACGCGGCGACGGGACCCGCCTCGCCGGGTGCGGGGGCGAAGGCGGGACGGGCCAGCGGGGGCGCGGCAGTGGGACGACGGCGTACCCGGTCGGCCCGGCGGGTGAAGTCCCTGGCCATCCGCAGCGGGGAGTTCGGGGTGGCGCCGACGGGCTTCTCGTTGCGGAACGCGCCGTCGCGGAACTGGGGTGAGCGCCGGATCCTGGCCAGCCGTTCGCCGGTCGGGTCGGCGCCGAAGGAGTCGGGCCGCACCCTGTTGACGACACCGGCGGACCGCGCCCCGGGGGTGGAGCGCCGGCCTGAGGATGTTGCGGACACGATGACCTCCTCGCCATACCTCCGGTCACTGTAACCGAACGGGGTGTCGAGTCCGTTGCCGTGTGTGGTCGGGCGGGGGCCGAAAAATCGATCGCCCGGCTGACTCCCCCGGTCGGGAGCGACCGTAGGGTGACGTCCATGGATCGCACCCGGGCCAGCAAGCGCCGTCTTCCGATCAACGCCGATGGCGGGTGGGCCCTCCTGCTGCTGCTCCTGTGCGGGTGGCACATCGCGGTGGATCCCGAGCTGCGGGACTCGGCGGCGGTGGTGGCGCTGGTGGTCGGGGCGATCATGTCGGCTGCGGTGGCGGTGCGCCGGCGCAGTCCGGAAAAGGTGCTGCTGCTGGCGCTGGTGGTGTGCGTGGTGCAGATCGTGCTGGGCTTCGGCCCGCTGAGCACGATGTTCGCGGTGTTCGTGGCGATAGCGACGGCCGCCAGCCACGGCGCGCCCTGGGCGGCGCGGCTGGCGCTGCTGGGCGGGCTGACGACCGCGCTGCTGGCGGGGGTGGTGACCGCGGCGAGCCAGCCCGATCCGCTGCGGATGGCGTTCGGGGTGGTGCTGTGGCTGTCGGTGCCGTTCACGCTGAGCTGGGCGCTGGGCCACCGGGCCCGGTTCCGGCGCGGCTACCGCCGGCAGCTCGCCGAACGCGCCGCCTCCCAGGCCAGCCTGGACGCCACCTGCCGGCGGGCGGCGCTGGTCACCACGCGGGTGGAGATCTGCCGCGAGATGTACGACATCACCGGACACCGGCTGGCGGGCATGGTGGTGCAGGCGGACGCCGCCGGGCGGGTGCTGGCGACATCGCCGGACCAGGCCGGGCAGGCGCTGGAGGCGATATCGGAAGCGGGCCACGCCTCGAAGCACGAGCTGCGCCAGGCGCGGGTGCTGCTGCGGCAGGGCGACTGACACCGCCGGAAAAGCCCTCCAGGAAGTACCCAGGGAGCATGGTGTGCGAGGCGGCCGGGGACAATCCGCGTGCTGCGGTCGGGCGGTGTGGGGAACACTGGGCGGATGAGCCCGGCGACCCCCCGCGGCGCGCAGGAACGGGCCCTGGCCCATGTCGCCGGGCGGGCCTTTGGCCCTCCGCTGGATCCGGGGCTGCGGGTGACCCTCACCTTCCACCCGGACCGGCTGTGCGACGGCCGGCCGATCCTGGACACCATGGCCGTGGCACCCCGGGTTCCGGCTGGAGGTGCGTGAACTCCTGCGGCATTCCGGCTATCGCGGTCCCGAGTACGTCGACCTGGGCGCACGGATCGCCGTCGGCGGCGTACTCGATCCGCACGTCGTCGCGGACGCGGCGCGGACCGGTGACCACGACCCGCAGGCGCTCAAGAAGGTGTGGCACCGCCTGGCGCGTTTCGGGGCGCCGGGCACCGCCGCCGGGCAGACGGCGCGCCCGGCACCGGCCCGGGGGGCGGTCCTCGACGGTCCGGGCGGAGCGGCAGGTCCGGCGGGCTGAGGGCCGCGCCGGTCAGGAGGGGCCGACGGCCTTGTCCGCCATGTCCTGGAGATCCGGCAGGATCTCGTGGACGGCGCTGTCGCCCGGCTGGTCGCCGATCCAGTCGATGAGCTGCTGCCGGGTGATGACCACCGTCGAGCGGTTCACGTCCTCCGCCGCCCAGACCTCGATCCTGGGTGCCTCCCCGGAGTCGACGTACAGCACCGGGTCATCGGCCGGGGAGGCGAGCAGGGTCCGGACGTGGAAGGCGGTGATCGCTGGGGCGGGTGCGTGGTCCATGTCAGCCTCCGGGGTCATGGTGCGGACTCGTAGTACTCCTTCTCCAGTACGCGCGCCTCACACCTGCCGCCGCCCCGCGCCCGCCGGTTCCCGGCTCCGCGCCCCCGGCGGTGCCGTGCTCAGCGGCGCGGCGCCCAGGCGGCCGGGCCGGTTCTGGCGGGGTCCGGGCGGTGCACGCCGCGCGGGCGGTAGCCGAGCAGGTCGGCCTGGCCGGTGAGGTCGGCGAGCAGCCAGACGATGGCCAGCCACATCTCGGTGCCCTGGAGCCCCGGGGCGCGGCCGGGTCCGCCGCCCTCCGGGGTGGGGCCGAAGCCGAATCCCTGGCCGGGGTGCCACAGTTCCAGGGTGCGGTCCAGCTGGGCCCCGGCCCAGCGCCGGATCTCCTCGGCGCGGTGCGTGCTCTGCCGCCCCGCCAGCCACAAGGGGTGGGCGACGTCCAGGACATAGCAGGCGTTGTCGCGCCCGGGGCCGAACCAGCGCGGGTCGCGGGCGTGGTCGAGCACCGTGTCGATGACCCGTTCGGGGTGCGGTACGGGGACCCCGAACTGGGCGAAGGAGCCGCGCGTCAGCCGGTAGTAGCCGTTGACGAGCTGGAGCTTCCCCTGGTCGGGGCGGGTGCCGCCCCACATGCCGGTACGGGGGTCGGCGCGGGTGAGCAGCCAGCCGAACAGCGCCTCCAGCGCGCCGGGGCCCGCCGGTTCGGTGCCCAGTGTCAGGTTCCAGTGCGCGGCGGTGGCCACCGCGTCCACCCAGCTCCCCGCGTGCCAGGCGCGTTCGTCCCAGGGCTGGTTCGCCAGGCGTTCCAGCAGCCGCGCGGCGGAGAGCCCGCCGACGGCTCGGACCGGGTGTTCGAAGGAACCGCCGAGCAGGTCGAGGGCGTAGCCCACGGACAGGATGTGGTAGAGCGCGGCACCGTCGTCGACGAAGCCGTCGGGGTCCGGCGCGGGCAGCGGGCCGCCCTTCTCCGGCACCAGTCCGGTGGCCGGGTCCTGGAGCGCGCGCAGCAGGGCGACGTGCCGTTCGGCCGGCAGCTGCGCGGGGGCGGCGTCCAGCAGCAGGTCGGCGATCTCGATCGCGTCGCAGTGCGCGCGGACGGTCGGCTCCGCGCCGGGCCGGTCGCGGTAGGCGGCGCCGTCCCAGGCGCGTTCGAGGATGCCGGGGGCCTGCGCACGGGCGGTGTCGGCGAAGCGGGTGAGCCGTTCCTCGCGGCCTCCGCCACCGGCCGCGCTCCGCCGCTTGCCGTCCCGGTCGCGGCGGTCGCGGATGAAGCGGGCGGGGTTGCCGCCGACCATGGCCCAGTCGGGGACATCCCGGGTGACCACGGCACCGGCTCCGATGACGCAGTGGTCGCCGATGGTGACCCCGTCCAGGATCACCACCTGCGAGCCGATCCACACGTCGTCGCCGATGGTGATCCCCCGGCTGGTGGTGGCCTGTTGGTGGATGCGCCGCTCCGGCGCGGTGGAGTGGTTGAAGCCCAGCAGGGAGGTGTGGGCGCCGATCCGGACCGCCTCGCCGAGGGTGACGGTGCCGCGCACGGTGGTGAAGGGGTTGAAGGTGCAGTCGGCGCCGGTGGTGAGGGTACCGGTGAGATAGGCGTGGGCGGCGACGTAGGACCCCTCCCCCAGGCGCAGCCGGTCGGGGTGGACGGCGGCGCGCGCGGAGACGTAGCAGCGCTCGCCGATCTCGGCGGTGCCCGCGGCGGTCAGCAGCCGCTGGCGCTCGCGCTGGGCGGCGCGCTGCTCCTCGGTGGCCTCGGCCTCGAAGAGCCAGGGAAGGAAGTCGAGCCGGTCGTCGTCGTGGTGGTTCATCCGGAGGGCCTCACCTGGGGCTGGGGTGCGCGGGCGTCGAAGTATGAATCGGTTCAAACGCTAGACGCGCCCCCGGGCCCCGGGCAAGGAGGTGTCCGGGACCCGGGCGCAGCCGGTGAGCGGCCCTCAGTCGCCGCTGCCGAACGCCGCGTCGAAGGAGGCGGCCGGCGGCGGGTAGTCGTACGCGCGCAGCCGGGCCAGCGCCTCGGGGGCGCCCGCGAGCCGGTCCATCCCGGCGTCCTCCCACTCCACGGAGATGGGGCCCTCGTAGCCGATGGCGCCCAGCATCCGGAAGACGTCCTCCCAGGCGACGTCACCGTGGCCCGCGGAGACGAAGTCCCAGCCGCGGCGGGGGTCACCCCACGGCAGGTGGGAGCCGAGCCGCCCGGTGCGGCCGTCGAGGCGCTTGCGGGCCTCCTTGCAGTCCACGTGGTAGATGCGGTCCCGGAAGTCGTACAGGAAGCCCGCCGGGTCCAGGTCCTGCCACACGAAGTGGCTGGGGTCGAAGTTGAGGCCGAACGCCGGGCGGTTGCCGATGGCGTCCAGGGTCTGCCGGGTGGTCCAGTAGTCGTAGGCGATCTCGCCGGGGTGCACCTCGTGGGCGAACCGCACGCCCTCGGCGTCGAAGACGTCCAGGATGGGGTTCCAGCGCTCGGCGAACTCGGCGTAGCCGCGCTCGATCATGGACGGCGGCACCGGCGGGAACATCGCGACCAGGTGCCAGATGGGCGAGCCGGTGAAACCGATGACGGTCTGTACGCCGAAGGCGGCGGCGGCCCGGGCGGTGTCGGCGATCTCGGCGGCGGCGCGCTGCCGTACGCCCTCGGCCTCGCCGTCGCCCCAGATCCGGGCGGGCAGGATGTTCTGGTGGCGTTCGTCGATGATGGCGTCGCTCACCGCCTGGCCGACCAGGTGGTTGGAGATGGCCCAGCACTTGAGGCCGTACTTGGCGAGCAGGGCGTGCCGGCCCTCCAGGTAGCCGGGCTCCTTCAGTGCGCGGTCGACCTCGAAATGGTCGCCCCAGCAGGCGAGTTCCAGTCCGTCGTAGCCGAAGTCGCGGGCCAGCGAGCAGACCTCCTCCAGGGGGAGGTCGGCCCACTGGCCGGTGAACAGGGTGAAGTCACGGGGCATGGTGGTTAACTCCTGTCGACAGGTGCGGGGGCGTACGGCGGCTCCGTCACGCCGGTGTGCGGGCGGCCCTTCCGTTCGGTCGGTCGGGTGGGTGGGTCGGGCCGGTCGGTCGGGGGTCCTTCGGTGGCCGGTCAATGGGGAGCGGGCGGGTAGCTGAAGAGGTGGTCGCTGATGAGCCGGGCGGCTCCGATGACCCCGGCGACGGGGCCGAGTTCGCCCAGCACGATGGGCAGGTTGCCGGTGGCCAGCGGCAGGGACTGCCGGTAGACCTGGGTACGGATGGCGGCCAGCAGCGTGTGGCCGAGGCCGGTCACCCCGCCGCCGATCACCACCAGCGCGGGGTTGAAGAAGCTGACCAGGGCGGCGATCACATCGCCGGTGCGCAGGCCGCCGAGCCGGATGAGTTCGAGGGCGGCGGTGTCCCCCGCGCTCGCCGCCGCGGCCACGTCCGCCGCGTCCAGCGTGCCGCGCTCCTCCAGCATGGCGGCCAGCGCCGGGGAATGCCCCGCCCTGGCGGCGGCTTCAGCATCCCCGGCCAGGGCGGCGCCGCCGAAGTACGCCTCCAGGCAGCCCCGGTTGCCGCACGGGCAGGGCCGGCCGTCCTGTTCGACCTGGATGTGGCCGATGTCCCCGGCGCTGCCGGTGGCACCACGGTGCACCCGGCCGTCCACCACGATGCCGCAGCCGATACCGGTGCCGATCTTGACGCAGATGAAGTCCCGTACGGAGTGGGCGACTCCGGCGTGCCGTTCGCCCAGCGCCATCAGGTTCACGTCGTTGTCGACCATGACCGGGCAGCCCAGTTCCTGCCCCAGGGACTCGCGGACCGGGAACCCGTCCCAGCCGGGCATGATCGGCGGGGCCACCGGCGTCCCCTCGGGATGGCGCACCGGTCCCGGCAGGCCGACCCCGGCGCCGTCGAAGGCCGCGCCGCCGGTGGCGGTGCGCAGTTCGGCGGCCAGCGCCAGCACCTGTTCGAGGACGGCCACCGGCCCGTCACGGACGTCGACGGGGCGGGTGCGGTGGGCCAGAATCTCCAACTCGGGTCCGGTCACCGCGACATCCACCGAGGTGGCGCCGAGGTCCACACCGAGGAACCGCAAGTGTGGGGTCAGCCGCACATTGTGTGAGGGACGGCCACCACGGGAGGCAGCCAGGCCGTCGGCGGCCACCAGACCGGTGGCCAGCAGCCGGTCCAGTTCCACCGCCAGCCGGGAACGGGAGAGTTCGACCCGCTCGCCCAACTGGGCCCGGGAGGCGGGACCGCTGTCGCGCAGCAGCCGCAGCAGCCGCGCCTGGTGGGCGTTGGCGGGCCGGGCCGTCATACGCTTCACGAACCCTCCCGCCGTGGTCGGCAACCGGTGTCCCGGGCGGCGGCCGGCCGCCGGGCTTCGGTGGGGAAGGTAACAGCGCGAAGCCGCGACGGGAAGAAGTTCGGCAAAGTTCGGTCCACCTTTTTCCTGTTTCTGGACAAAGTCTGGCGCGACAAGCCGCACGACCCCGGAGCGGGTCGCGCGGAACGCCTAGACTGCCCGATCCAGGAACACCCGGGCGACACACGGCCCAAGGACCCCGCCGTGCCGTCGCGCACCACCTCCGTTCACTTCTCCCCCCGGGACCGCCCCATGCGAAGCAGTACCCAGGTGCTCAAGCGGGCGGCGACCGCGTGGAAGCGAGAACCAGCCGCGCCCACGCCACGTCCGCCGCTGATCAGGGAGCTGCTGCTCCTGACCGTGCTCTATCTCGGGTACAAGTTCGGCAGACGGGCGGCCAACGGCCAGTTCAGCGAGGCGTACCAGAACGCCGAACGGGTCTGGGACCTCGAACGCGCCCTGCGCATGCCCGACGAGGCGTGGGTGCAGTCGGTGATGATGCACTTCGAGCCGGTGATCCGGTCCATCAACATCTACTACGCCACCGTCCACTTCCCGGCCACCGTCGCGTTCATCATCTGGATGTACTGGCGCCGCCCCGGCTTCTACGTGTGGATCCGCTGGGTTCTGGTGTGGCTCACCGGCGCCGGCCTGGTGCTGCATCTGCTGGTGCCGCTGGCCCCGCCCCGGCTGTACAAGGTCAGCGGACTGGTGGACACCAGCGCGGTGTTCGGGCCCTCGGTGTACGCCAGCAAGCCGGACCCCAACTCGCTGGCCAACCAGTTCGCCGCCATGCCCTCGCTGCACGTCGGCTGGTCGATCCTCATCGCCGTCGGGCTGATCGTCGCCACCCGCAGCCGCTGGCGCTGGCTGTGGCTGCTGCACCCGCTGATCACCAGCACGGCGGTGGTGGCCACCGGCCACCACTACTGGCTGGACGGCATGGTGGCCGCGTTCTTCCTCGGCGTCATCCTGCTCGTCCTGCGCCCGCCACGCGCCTCACTCGCCGCGGCGGTGCGGACGCCGCTGACCCTGTGGCGGCCCGCGGCGGAGCCGCACCGGCCACCGGGGGCCGCCCCGGTGCGGCCCGCGCCCGAACGCGAGGAATCCGCCGGCGCGGAGCCCTCCGCCGCACGGCCGGCGGATCTGGCCCACCGGGACGGCTGAGGCGGTACGCGCCGGTCCGGCGCGGGTGGTGTGCGCGGGGTCAGCCCTTGACGCACACCACCTGCTTCAGCTCGGCCACCACCTCGACCAGGTCCCGCTGGGCGTCGATGACCTGCTCGATCGGCTTGTAGGCGCCGGGGATCTCATCCACGACCCCGCTGTCCTTGCGGCACTCCACGCCCTGGGTCTGCTCGGCCAGATCGCGTGTGGTGAACCGCTTCTTCGCCTGGTTGCGGCTCATCCGCCGCCCCGCGCCGTGCGAGGCGGACTGGAAGGAGGCCGGGTTCCCGAGCCCCTTGACGATGTACGAACCGGTGCCCATCGAACCGGGGATGATCCCGAACTCGCCGCTGCCCGCCCGGATCGCTCCCTTGCGGGTCACCAGCAGGTCCACGCCGTCGTACCGTTCCTCGGCCACATAGTTGTGATGACACGAGATGGTGTCGCCGAACGTGGGCTTCGCCTTCTTGAACTCCTTGATGATCACGGTGCGCAGCAGCCCCATCATGACCTCACGGTTGCGCCGGGCGTACTCCTGCGCCCAGAACAAGTCGTGCCGGTAGGCGGCCATCTGCGGGGTGTCCGCGACGAACACCGCCAGATCGCGGTCCACGAGTCCCTGGTTGTGCGGCAGCTTCTGGGCCTGTCCGATGTGGAAGTCGGCCAGCTCCTTGCCGATATTGCGGGACCCGGAGTGCAGCATCAGCCATACCACGCCGTGGCTGTCCACGCATACTTCGATAAAATGATTTCCGCCCCCCAGCGATCCCATCTGCCGGCCCGCCCGTTCCCGCCGGAAACGGACCTGCTGGGCGATCCCGTCGAAGCGGGCCCAGAAATCGTCCCAGCCCGCCCCAGGCAGTCCGTAGATCTTTGCCGGATCCACCGGTTCCTTGTGCAGACCGAATCCGACCGGGATCGACTGTTCGATGCGCGAACGGAGTCGGGAGAGATCGCCCGGTAGATCGTTCGCGGTCAGAGAGGTCTTCACCGCCGTCATCCCGCAGCCGATGTCGACACCCACCGCGGCCGGACAGACCGCCCCGCGCATCGCGATGACCGAACCGACCGTGGCACCCTTTCCGAAGTGCACATCGGGCATCACGGCCAGACCCTCGATCCACGGAAGCGTCGCCACATTCTGGAGCTGACGCATCGCCTGGTCCTCGACGGTCGCCGGATCGGCCCACATCCGGATCGGAACACGGGCGCCCGGCACTTCGGTGTAGCTCATGATTTCCCCATTCCCCCTGGTGATCATCGGATTTCATTGTCGCGGTCTCACCCGGCACAGGGGCAACCGGTTTTACCGGCGCCGGGGCGGGGCAACCGACTCCCCTTGTGATGTCGGAGAGCGGACCTCTATGGTTGAGCCGCCACAACCGCCTTGATCAGAACGTGATCTGAGGACGCGTCACCCGATCAGCAGGCCAAGGAGGGATCCGCCCATGGCCAGTCATGGACGCCATCGCCGCTACAAGCCGAGCACGGTCTCCCGCGCATCGCTGACCGTCACGGCGGGCGGCGCCGGCCTCGCACTGCCGCTGATCAGTGCCGCGACCGCCGAGGCCGCCTCGGTGGAGACCTGGGACCGGGTCGCCGAGTGCGAGAGCAGCGGCCAGTGGGACATCGACACGGGCAACGGGTACTTCGGCGGCCTCCAGTTCCAGCAGAGCACCTGGGAGGCGTTCGGAGGCACCGCCTACGCCGCCCGCGCCGACCAGGCCACCAAGGACCAGCAGATAGCCGTCGCCGAGAAGGTCCTGGAGGGCCAGGGCCCCGGCGCCTGGCCCACCTGCTCCGAGCGGGCCGGCCTCACCCGGGGCGGGGACGCCCCGCGGATCTCCCCGGACGGCGGCGCCGGCGAGCAGGTCGCGGAGCGCGCCGAGGAGCGCGCCGAGCCCGCACCCCAGGTGCGGACCCAGGCCGCCGGCCAGGTCCGCACCGAGACCGCCGACCCGTACGAGGTGGTCAGCGGCGACACGCTCTCCGCGATCGCCCGCAGCCACGAGGTCACGGGCGGCTGGCAGTCGCTGTACGACCTCAACCGGGAGGTCATCGGCGGCAACCCCGACCTGATCTACCCCGGACAGCGGCTCTCCCTGGCCGGCGGCGGCGCCACCGAGGCCCCCGAGCGGGCCCGCGAGACCCCGCCCGAGCAGGCGGCCGAGCCGGAGCCGGCTCCCGCCCCCACTCCGGAACCGGAGCCCGAGCCGGAACCCGCGCCCGCGCCCGAGACGGCCGCGTACTCCTCCCCGGTGGACGCCTCCACCGGCACGGCGTACCGCACCACCGGCAGCCTGTGGTCCCGCGGCTACCACACCGGGGTCGACTTCCCGGTCTCCACCGGCACCTCGGTCAAGTCCGTCACGCAGGGCACGGTGGTCTCCGCAGGCTGGGGCGGCTCCTTCGGCTACGAGGTCATCGTCAAACACACGGACGGCAAATACAGCCAGTACGCGCATCTGTCACAGATCTCGGTGTCCGCGGGACAGCCGGTCAGCGGCGGACAGCAGCTGGGCCGGGCCGGCTCCACCGGCAATTCCACCGGACCGCATCTGCACTTCGAGATCCGCACCGGACAGGGCTTCGGCACGGATATCGACCCCATCGGCTATCTGCGGGGCAACGGCGTCACCCTCTGAGGCATTCCACAGGGTGCTGGTGTGCGATCGCACACCAGCACCCTGTGGAAAACGGACAGATACCCCGCTAACCACCCAGAATGAGGAAGTCACCGTTCCGTTTTCTTCCCTCCGCCGCCATCGGGTCAGTACCCTCGTCATCCCGAGGCCAATTCCGGCATATGCGGGAGACATTGGAGACGTCGATGGAACGACCCGCCTGGGCGCCGCAGGGCATCGATCTGTCCGTGCCGAGTGTTTCCCGCATGTATGACTTCTATCTCGGTGGTTCGCACAACTTCGAGGTGGACCGGATCGCCGCCCGCGCGGCGATCGAGGCGTTTCCGGGGCTCCCCAAAGTCATGCAGACCAATCGCGCCTTTATGCGGCGCGCCGTGCGGTACGCCCTGTCCGCCGGCGTGACCCAGTTCCTCGACATCGGCTCGGGGATCCCCACCTTCGGCGCCGTCCACGAGGTCGCCCGCGCGGTGGACGACCGGGCCACGGTGGTCTATGTCGACAACGACCCGGTCGCCGTCGCCCACAGCCACGCCGTGCTGGAGGGCCAGGACGGCACGGGCGTGGTCGCCGGCGACTTCCGTGACCCGGCCGCCATCCTGCGCAGCGAGCCGGTGCGCGCACTGATCGACTTCGACCGCCCGGTGGCCGTGCTGCTGGTGGCGCTGCTGCACTTCGTCGACGACGCGGACGAGCCGGCCGCGGCCGTGGCCCGGCTGCGCCGGGCCCTGGCTCCCGGGAGCCTGCTGGTGCTCAGCCACGCCTCCACCGACACCGGGCCCCGTACCGCCGAGCAGGGCGCCCGGATCGCCGAGGTCTACCGGCGCGGCGGCGCCTCCCTGACGCTGCGCTCGCGCGAGGCGATACTGCCGTTCTTCGACGGCTTCGACCTGCTGGCGCCGGGTCTGGTCGCGCTGCCCGACTGGTGCCCCGAAGAGCCGGTCGACGAGGACGATCCGGTGGTCTACACGGGCCTGGCCGGGGTGGGGCGCGCCGCGTGAGAACTCCGCAGGCCGGTCCGCCCGCCACCCCGCACGAGCCGGAACCACCCGCTGACGGCCTGCGCCGCTTCGCGCGCATCTGGTGCCGCGCCGTCTATCCGGCCACGGCCACCTCCCTCACCCGCCCCGAGTTCGAGGAACTGCTGCTCGGACTGGCCGGCACCCTGGCCGACGCGCTGCGCGCCCGGCCCTTCGACCCGGCCCGCGGCCGCGAGGTCGGCGAGGCGCTGGTCGCCGCGCACTGCACGGACCCCGACTCGCTGCCCCGGATCCTGGGGGTGCTGGACGCCTATCTGCTGCTGTACTGCGCGGATGTCGCGGACCTGCCGGCGGATGAGGCCCGTATCCGCTGCACCCGGCTCCAGCACGCCATGGCGGCCGGCTTCTCCCGGGCGCTGCAGGCCCGTACCCGGCGCGAGCAGGAGGCGCTGTCGCAGGCCGCGATCACCGCCCAGCGGGAGATCGGGGCGGCGCTGCACGAGAGCGAGACGCGCTTCCGCACAGTGTTCTCCGAGGCGGGCCTGGGCATCGGCATCGCCGACATGGACGGGAACATCCTCAACGTCAACAGCGCCCTGACCCGGATGTTCGGCGGCTCCGAGTACCACGTGCGCAGCCGTAACGTCCTGGAGCTGGGCCACCCCGACGACGCCCCCGAGGTGTGGCGGATGCAGGGTGAGCTGATGCGCGGCGAGCGTGAGCACTTCCAGGCGGAGAAGCCGTACCACCGCTCGGACGGCACCGTGCTGTGGACCAATCTGACGGTCTCCCTGCTGCGCGACTCCGAGGGCCGGCCGCAGTACATGCTGGCGATGCTGGAGGACGTCACCGAGCGCCGGCTGTTCCAGCTGCGGCTGCGGTACCAGGCCACGCACGACGCGCTGACCGATCTGCCCAACCGGGCACTGTTCTTCGAGCGGCTGGAACAGGCGCTGTCGCCGGGCGCCTCCGCCGCCCGGATCGGCCTGTGCTACCTGGACCTGGACGGTTTCAAGGCGGTCAACGACAGCCTGGGGCACGCGGTGGGCGACCAACTCCTGATCGCGGTGGCCGAACGGCTGCAGAGCCGGATCAGCGGTCCGGGCCGGCTGCTGGCGCGTATCGGTGGCGACGAGTTCGTGGCGCTGGTCATCGATCCGCCGTCGCCGGCCGCCGTCACCGAGGTGGCCGAGCGGGCGCTGGCCGCGCTGTCGGCGCCGGTGGAGGTGGCCGGCCGGGAGCTGCTGGTACGGGCCAGCATCGGCGTGGTGGAGGGCGCCACCGGCGAGCTGAGCTCCTCGGAGATGCTGCGCAGCGCGGACATCACGATGTACCGGGCGAAGGCGCAGGGCGGCAACCGGTACGCGATGGCCGACCCCGACCGGGACGCGCGGGCGATCAGCAGGCACCATCTGACCCACCATCTGCCGGCCGCGCTCAAGGGCAGCGAGTTCTTCATCGAGTACCAGCCGCTGATCACCATGAGTGACGGCTCGTTGGAGGGGGCGGAGGCGCTGGTGCGCTGGAGCCATCCGCGGCACGGGGTGCTCGGTCCTGACCGGTTCATCCCGCTGGCCGAGCACACCGGGCTGATCGTGCCGCTGGGCCGGTGGGTGCTGCGGGAGGCGGTGCGGCAGGCCTGCGAGTGGCAGGTGCGCGGCATCGGCGGGGCGCGCCCGCTGCGGGTGAACGTGAATCTGTCGCCGCGCCAGCTGCACCATCCGGAGCTGGTCGAGGACACGGTGGCGGTGCTGGAGGAGGCGGGGCTGCCGCCCAGCTCGCTGTGTCTGGAGGTGACCGAGTCCGCGATGGTCTCGGCGGACGACCAGGAGCTGAAGCCGCTGCGGCAGCTGGCGGAGCTGGGGGTGGGCATCGCGCTGGACGACTTCGGCACCGGGTACTCCAACCTGGCCAATCTGCGGTACCTGCCGGCCAGCACGCTCAAGCTGGACCGGTCCTTCACGCAGGGGCTCCAGCATCAGCCGGCCGATCCGGTGGATCTGAAGATCGTGGAGTCGATCGTCTCGCTGGCGCACACCCTTCAGCTGTCGGTGACGGTGGAGGGCGTGGAGACCCAGGCGCAGGCGCGGCAGTTGCGGGACCTGGGCTGTGATTCGGCGCAGGGCTGGTACTACGCGCGCCCCGGCCCGCCGGAGCGGCTGCCCGAGGCGGTCTGAGGGGGTCCGCCGGCCCCGCCGGGGTCGTGGCCGGCCTCAGTCCGCGCGTTCGATCACCAGGCGGTGTGGTGTGCCGCGGTGTGGCGCGGGCAGCCGCAGCGGCTGCGCGCCCGGGGTCCAGGAGCCCAGGACGGCCGGGGCGCTCGCTCCGGTGGCGGAGGGCCGGGTGCCGGGCAGGCCGTGGGCGCCGAGGAAGCCGAGCAGGGCGAACAGGTACGCCTCCTTGGCCTGGGCGGGCAGCCCGTGGTCGTCGCTGGTGCTGAGCACCGCCGGGGCGGCCGCGGCGCGGATGCGGTCCATCAGCACCGGGTTGCGGGCGCCGCCGCCGGACACGACCAGTTCGGTGAGGCGATGGGTGCGGCAGGCCGTGCCCACCAGGCGGGCGGTCAGCTCGGTGAGGGTGGCCACCAGATCGTCGCCCGCCGGGTCGCCGGGTCGCAGCACGGAGGCCGGGTAGCCGGGGTGGAAGAGCTCCTTGCCGGTGGATTTGGGGGGCGGCAGCCGGTAGTAGGGCTCGGCCAGCAGCCGTTCCAGCAGCCCGGGGTGGACCCGGCCGCGGGCGGCCCGTGCCCCGCCGGTGTCCATCCGCTCCGCTCCACCGCTGTCGGCGGTGACCACCGCGTCGATCAGGGCGTTGGCCGGCCCCAGGTCGTACGCGATCACCTGCCGCGGCGCGCCGGCCGGGCCCGGCACGGTGATGTTGGCGATTCCGCCGAGGTTGAGCGCGCCGCGCCGGGCGCCGTCACCGAGCAGCCACAGGTCGTCCAGGAGGGACACCAGCGGGGCACCCTGGCCCCCCAGGGTGAGGTCGGCGGTGCGCAGGTCGGAGAGTACGGGCAGGGAGGTGGCGCGGGCGATCCAGGCGGCGGCGCCCAGTTGCAGGGTGCCCCGGGCCCGGCCGTCGTCCACCCAGTGGTAGACGGTCTGGCCGTGCGAGGCCACCAGGTCCGCGGTGCCGCCGGTCAGCTCCGTGTCGGCACGCGCGGCCACCGCCCCGAAGAACTGGCCCAGCGCGGTGTCGAGGCGGCACACCTGGGCGAGGTCGGTGCGGGCGGGCGGCAGCACGGCGGCGATCAGGGCGCGCAGCGTGTCGGGGAACGGCTCGCTGTGCAGTCCCAGCGGGCGCAGGGCGATGGTGTGCGGGTCCAGGAAGCGCAGCCGGGCGGCGGCCACGTCCACGGCGTCGTGCGAGGTGCCGCTGAGCATGCCGAGTACGGTCTGCGGAGGGGCGGGTTCCATGGCGGTCATGGTGCCGGAAATCCGGTGCGGAGGGCACTCCGGCCGTCGGTAGGATTGACGGCAGTCGACCCGCTCAATTTCGTCACGTCCCGTGACCGATCCACCTCTCACCATTGGAGCATCCGAGGATGACCCGACACCTCATCACCAGTGCGCTGCCGTACATCAACGGGATCAAGCACCTGGGGAACATGGTCGGCTCGATGCTCCCGGCGGATGTGTACTCCCGCTATCTGCGGCAGCGGGGCCACGAGGTGCTGTACATCTGCGCCACCGACGAGCACGGCACCCCGGCGGAGCTGGCCGCCAAGACGGCGGGGCTGCCGGTGGCCGAGTTCTGTGCCCGCCAGCACGACGCGCAGAAGGCGGTGTACGACGGTTTCGGTCTGTCCTTCGACTACTTCGGCCGTACCTCCTCGGCGCAGAACATCGAGATCACCCAGCATTTCGCGCGGCAGCTGAAGGCCAACGGCTTCATCGAGGAGCGCTCCACCCGCCAGGTGTACTCGCTGGCGGACGAGCGGTTCCTGCCCGACCGCTACATCGTGGGCACCTGCCCGTTCTGCGGTTACGAGGCGGCCCGCGGCGACCAGTGCGAGAACTGCACCCGGGTGCTGGACCCCACCGATCTGCTCGACCCGCGCTCGGCGGTCTCCGGCAGCACCGAGCTGGAAATCCGTGAGACCACGCATCTGTTCCTGCTCCAGTCGAAGCTGGAGGGCGAGGTCGAGGCGTTCGTCGACGAGGCGGGCAAGGAGTGGCCGGTGCTGGCCTCCTCCATCGCCCGCAAGTGGCTGACCGAGGGGCTGCACGACCGGGCGATCACCCGTGACCTGGAGTGGGGGGTGCCGGTGCCGGCCGATGTGTGGCCGGAGCTGGCCGCCGAGGGCAAGGTCTTCTACGTCTGGTTCGACGCGCCGATCGGCTACATCGGTGCCACCAAGGAGTGGGCGGACGCGGCCGGGGACGGCGAGAGCCGCGACTGGCGCTCGTGGTGGTTCGGCACGGGTACGGGCGCGGACGAGGGCGGCTCGGTGCGGTACACCGAGTTCATGGCGAAGGACAACGTGCCCTTCCACACGGTGATGTTCCCGGCCACCGAGCTGGGCACCCGGGAGCCGTGGAAGAAGGTCGACTACGTCAAGGCGTTCAACTGGCTGACGTACTACGGCGGCAAGTTCTCCACCTCGCAGAACCGCGGCATCTTCGTCGACGACGCGCTGGAGCTGCTGCCCGCCGACTACTGGCGGTACTTCCTGATGGCGAGCGCCCCCGAGTCGGACGACGCCTCGTTCTCCTGGGAGCACTTCTCCGCGATCGTCAACAAGGACCTGGCGGACACCCTGGGCAACTTCGTCAACCGCGTGCTGACGTTCTCGCGCAAGCGGTTCGGTGACGAGGTGCCGGCCGGGCACGCGGCCGGTGAGGCCGAGGCCCGCCTGGGCGCGGAGGTGGCGCGGCTGCTGGCCGAGTACGAGGAGCACCTGGAGGCGCTCCAGTTCCGCAAGGCGACCTTCGCGCTGCGCGCCCTGTGGAGCGCGGGCAACTCCTACCTGGAGGAGAAGGCCCCCTGGCTGGAGATCAAGAGCGACCCGGAGGCGGCGGCGCTGACGCTGCGCACCGCGATGAACCTGATCCAGCTGTACGCGGTGGTCTCCGAGCCGGTCATCCCGGCCTCGGCCGCCGTGCTGCGCTCGGTGTTCGGTGTCGCGGACGCCGGTGGCTGGGTGACGCCCGAGCAGGCCACCGCCCTGGACACGATCACGGCGGGCACCGCGTTCACGGTGCCCCCGGTGCTGTTCGCCAAGATCACCGAGGACGATCTGGCGGGCTACCGGGAGCGCTTCGGCGGCGCCGAGGAGTAAGAGGGAGCGGCAGGCTTCCCGCCCGGACGCCGCCCGCCGGACCTTCCCCGGTCCGGCGGGCGGCGCCGTGCTGTACGGCGGGTCTTCGATCCGACCGGCCCGCGTCGGCGGCCAGCCGGGCGGAGCGCCGGGTCAGGGGCGTACGCCGGAGGGCTGCGGCCGGGCGTCGTCGGCCGGACGGGGGCCGCGCGCGTCGATCAGATGCTGGATGAGGGTGACCAGGACCTGGGTTCCGGAGGCGGACTGCCGGGCGTCGCACAGCACGATGGGCACCTGCGGATTGAGGTCCATGGCGGCGCGGATCTCGGGGACGGCGTACCGGTGCGCGCCGTCGAACTCGTTGACGGCGACGACGAAGCCGACGCCGCGCCGCTCGAAGAAGTCCACCGCGGGGAAGCTCTCCTCCAGGCGCCGGGTGTCGGCCAGCACCACGGCGCCCAGCGCGCCGTGGCACAGCTCGTTCCACATGAACCAGAACCGCTCCTGCCCCGGGGTGCCGAACAGGTACAGCACATGGTGGTTGTCCAGGGTGATCCGGCCGAAGTCCATGGCGACGGTGGTGGAGGTCTTGCGCTCGACGCCCTCCAGATTGTCGGTGGCGGCGCTCACCTCGGTGAGGATCTCCTCGGTGCTGAGCGGCTCGATCTCGCTGACGGCACCCACGAAGGTGGTCTTGCCGACTCCGAATCCGCCCGCGATGAGGATCTTCACCGCCGTGGGGAAGGGGTCACAGCCGTTTGCGGAGTCCATGCAGGACCGCCTCCAACAGGTCTTTGTCGGTGGGTTGATGGGGCGTCAGTTCGGGGGCCCGGGTGGTCACCGCGCCGCGTTCCAGCAGGTCGGACAGCAGCACCTTGGTGAGGGTGACGGGCAGCCGGACGTGTGCGGCGAGTTCGGCGACCGAGACGGGGCGGCGGCACAGCGCCAGCATCTGGTCGTGCTCGGGCACCGCCGGGCCGCGCACGTCGGCGCCGGTGGCCCGTACCAGCGTCATCAGATCGAGCTCCGCGGCGGGCCTGGTGCGGCCACCCGTGGCGGTGAAAGGGCGCACCAGGGCGCCCGCGTCGTCGTCGAGCCAGGGCTCCGGTCGGGGTTCTGGCATCGGGTCACTGTCCCGCCGGCTGCCGGGGCGCGGTGCCCAGGGCCGGACGCACGCTCTTGACCAGCATGGCCATCTCGTAGCCGAGGACGGCCGGATCGGCCTCCCGGGCGGCGATGACGGCCAGGCAGGCGCCGGTGCCCGCACTGGAGACGAACAGCAGCGTGTGTTCGATCTCCACGACGACCTGGCGTACCTCGCCGGGATCGCCGAAGCGGGCGCCGGCGCTGCGGGCGAGCCCGTACAGACCGGCGGCGAGGGCGGCCAGATGGTCGGCGCCGGACGATTCCAGGCCGTGGGCGGCGGTCACCAGCCCGTCGATGGACAGCAGCACGGCGCTGCGCGCGTGCGGCACCCGCTCGACGAGGCCGCTCAGCAGCCAGGGCAGATCGGTCTCCGCCGGGCCCAGGGGCACTTCGCTCACCATGGTCGTGTCGTTCTCCTCGCGGGTCACTCGTGCTCGTCGGGGTTCTCGGCGAGGCTGGTGCCGCGCCGGAAGGCGGCCATCAGGCCGGGGTCCGGGTCGGGGTCCTGCTCGGGGTCGTGCCGGCGGCCGTGGTCGTGGTCGCGTTCGGCGGCGAGCGAGGCGGCGAGCCCCGGCACGGGCGGGGTGATGTCGCGCAGTTGGGGTACCAGGTGCTGCTGGCGTCTGCGGCGCGGCAGCTGAGGCCGGACGGGGGGCGCGGTGCAGACGTTCGGCGCGGCGCGGGTGGTCACGGTGGTGGTGATCACGGGCTCGGTGGGGGTTGCCCGGTGGCGCGGCGGTCCCGGTACGAACTGGCCCTCGGACTCGTCGCCCAGCAGGTCCTCGGGGAGGACCAGGACGGCCTGGACGCCGCCGTAGATGTTGCTCTGGAGTTGGACGACGATGTCGTGGCGGCGGGCGAGGGTGGACACGACGAACAGACCGACCCGGCCGTCCTCCAGGAGTTCGGCGACGTCGAAGGGCTCGGCGCCGGCCAGCACGGCGTTCATCCGGCTCTGTTCGGCGTCGGTCATGCCCAGGCCGCGGTCCTCGACCTCGATGGCCAGGCCGGCGGTGACCCGCTGGACGCGCAGCAGGACACGGGTCTGCGGGGCGGAGTAGAGGGTGGCGTTCTCCACGAGTTCGGCGAGCAGGTGGATGACGTCGGCGACGGCGTGGCCGCGGACGGTGCCCTCGATGGGGGGCACCAGCTTGACCCGGGTGTACTGCTCGACCTCGGCGATGCACGAACGCAGCACCTCGGTGAGGGCCACCGGGCGGGTCCACTGGCGGCGGGAGACGGCGCCGCCCAGAACGGCGAGGTTCTCGGCGTGCCGGCGGATGCGGGTGGCGAGGTGGTCGATGTGGAAGAGGCCCTTGAGCAGGTCCGGGTCCTCGACCTCGTGTTCCAGCTCGTCGAGGTGTTCGAGCTGGCGGTGGACGAAGTTCTGCATCCGGCGGGCGAGATTGACGAAGACCGCGATCTTCTCGTCGGTGCCGGGGGCGGCGCCGGGGGTGAGGGTGAGCGCGTGGGCGATGGCGGCCTCGGCGGCGTGCCGGTGGGCGTCGATCTCGTGGCCGAGGTCGGCCAGGCTGTCGGCGCGCGGCCCGGAGCCCGGCCCGGTGCCGCTGGCGGCGGTGTCCCGGCGCCGGGCGGGACGGGTGGGCAGGGCGGTGAGCTCGGCGCGGTGCCGGGCCAGCCGGCGCCCCAGGGCGGCGTGCCGGGCGGCCTGGATCTTCGCCTCGCCCACCGCGGTCGCGGCGGCACCGGCGATGACGGCGCCGGCGCACAGGACGGCGGCCACCAGTAACGGGGCGGGGTGGGCGAGGCGCTGGACGGCGAGCACGGCGGCGGCGCCGAAGGCGGCCACCAGCGCGGCGGGCAGCACGGCCAGGCGCAGCAGTCGGCCCCGTGCGGGGTGGGGCCGTGGCGGGGCGGCGGGAGCGGCGAGGCCGCTTCCGGTGAGCGCCCGTTGGCTGCTGGGTTCGGGCATCGGGGTCCTTCGGATTCTCGTGGGCGGAGGATGGCCACCGCGAACGAGTGGCTCTGTGTGCCGGTGCCCACGCTAAGCGTCAACTGACCGCTGCCCGCCCCTGGTTTGAGCAATCGCCACCCCTCGCCAGCTCCCAATGAGTGAATACGCGGGGCGTGGGATTGACCCCCTGGGGGTGAAGGGTCGCTTCCCCCGCGCGCATCACGATCGGGTGGCCGGTCCTGAGCGGGGGAAACGGGCCGGGTAGAAGGGGGCGCGCGGACCGGCGTGCGCCTGCCGGAGGCCGCCTGCCGCCGGCCCCGGGCGACGGCGCGGCCCTCCGGCGCGGGGTCCGGCGGCCGGGCGCCGGGGCACCGCTCCGCAGGCCGTCGTGTCCGTCAGTCCGTCAGTCCGTCAGTCCGTCAGTCCGTCAGTCCCGAGACGCGCAGGGTGATGTTGAGACGTCCGGTCAGACCGAGCGCGGGCGGGGCCGTGCCCGGATGGGTGCGCGGGACACCGTGGTACGCCAGGCGGGACGCGGCGCCGAAGACGAACGCGTCGCCGCTGCGCAGCTCCGTGTCGACCCAGGGCCGGCCCCTGCCGTGCGGGGTTCCGAAGCGGAAGACGCAGCTGTCGCCCAGGCTCAGCGAGACCACGGGAGCGGTCGAGCGTTCGTCGCTGTCGCGGTGCATGCCCATCCGGGCCTGCGCGTCGTAGAAGTTGATGAGGGCGATGTCGTACGGGGCCCCGGCCGTCGGCAGTGCGGCCTCGGCCACCGCCCGCTCCGCGAGCCGGCCCAGCACGGCCGGGAACGGCTTCACCGGGGCGCCGTCACCGTCGACCACGGTGCGGGCGTAGCCGTAGGGGTACCAGTGCCACCCCAGGCTCAGCTGGCGTACCGACATCTCCCCGCCGCGCGGCATCCGTACGGTGCGCAGTCCGGCGGGCGGCCTCGCCCAGCGGCGGCAGTCGGCCAGCAGGGCGCGCTGCTCGCCGGGGGTCAGCCAGCCGGGCAGGTGCACGGCTCCGGGCGCGACCTCGGCCGGCGGGCGGCCGAACAGCTCGCCTTCCATCGGCCGCCGGGCCGCTACTTCTCGCGGATGACGATGAAGTCGGCCAGGTCCACGAGCTGTTCGCGTACGGTGTCCGGCATCCCGAGTCCGTCGAGGGCGCGCAGCGCGGTGTCGTGCTGGCGGCGGGCCTCGTCCGCGGTCCACTGCCGGCCGCCGGCCTCCTCGATGAGCGCGGCGCGGGCGGCGAACTCCGCCTCGTCGAAGTCCGCGAACTCCTCCTCGCTCTTCTTGGCGTCGGCGGTCAGCAGCGCGGTCAGCTGCCGGGCCGCGCCACCGTCGGCGGCCACGGCCGCGGCGACCGGCAGCGACTTCTTGCGCTGCCGCAGGTCGCTCCAGGTCTGCTTGCCGGTGGCGGCCGGGTCGCCCCAGATGCCCAGCAGGTCGTCCACGGCCTGGAAGGCGAGGCCCAGATGGTGACCGTAACGCTCCAGCGCGTCGGCGGTGGTGTCGTCCGCGCCGCCGAGCACCGCTCCGATGGAGGCGGCGCAGGCGAGCAGGGCGCCGGTCTTGTTCCCCTCCATCTCCAGGCATTCGGCGACCGAGACGAACTCCCGGTGCTCGAAGGAGATGTCCTGGGCCTGCCCGTCGATGAGCTTGCGGGAGGCGACGGCCAGCCGGCGGGCGGCACGCGCGGCGCCCTCTCCCCCGACCTCCAGCAGCACCTCGTGGGAGATGGCGAACAGCGCGTCGCCGACCAGGATGGCCTGGGCGGGGCCGTGCACCTTCCAGACGGTGTCGCGGTGCCGGCGCTGCTCGTCGCCGTCCATCAGATCGTCGTGCAGCAGGGAGAAGTTGTGCACCAGCTCGACGGCGACGGCGCCCGGCACTCCGGTCTCCGGGGCGGCCCCGGCCGCCTCCGCGGACAGCAGGGCCAGTGCGGGGCGGACCGCCTTGCCGCCGTCGCTCGCGGACTCCTGGCCGTGCGCGTCGATCCAGCCGAAGTGGTACGCGGCCACCGTGTTCATGGGCGGGGCCAGCCGGTCGACGGCGGCGCGCAGCGCGGGGGTGGTGAGGGTGCGCCCGCGTTCCAGCAGGGCGTTGACCGCGGTCTGACTCATGGGGTTCTGTTCTCCAGTACTGCGGATATCGCGGATGTGGCGGTGAGCGGGTGCCAGGCCCTCCTCGTGATGGACCCTCGCGGAGCGTTCCGCAGTGGCTCCGGCCGGCGGCCGGCGGATACCCCCCGGTGCAGCCTCGCTCGCCGGGCATCCGGCTTCGAGCGTACCTGGGGCCGGCCCGGGACCGGTCCCGCTCGCCACGAGCGGGTCACGCCGCCGCGGCGCGGGCCGCGGCCAGTCCGCTGCGCACCGCGCCCTCCATGGTGGCGGGCCAGCCGGTGGCGGTCCAGGCGCCCGCAAGGAACAGCCCGCGGGCGCCGGTGACGGCGGGCGGGCGCAGCCGGGCGGTGCCGGGGGCCGGGGCGAAGGTGGCGGTGCGTTCGCGGGTGACGAAGAAGTCGCGTACCCCGGCGCGGGCGGCGCGCGGCAGCAGCCGCTCCAGTTCGGGGAGGTACCGCTTGCGCAGCACTTTGGCGGGCAGGTCGATCTCCTCGCCGGCCGCGGACTGGGAGAGCGCGAGGTACTGCCCCGAGGTGAGCCCGGCGGGCGCGGTGCGGTCGAAGACCCACTGCACGGGGCTGTCGAGCGCGGCGAGGAAGGGGACGCCCATGACCTGCCGGTCGTACACCACGTGGATGTTGAGGATCGGGGCGTCGGTGAGGGCGAGCAGCCGGTCGGGGTCGTGCAGGGCGCCGGACGGCAGCAGGCCGTGGGCCTCGCGCTGCGGCACGGCGAGGACGACGACATCGGCGGTCAGGGTGTGCGGGGCGTCGTCGCGGCCGGTCAGCCCGGCGCGCCAGCCGCCCTGTTCGTCGCGGTGCAGGGTGCGGGCCTTGGTGGCGAGCAGCGTGCGTACCCCGGCGCGGTCCAGGGCGGCGGCGGCCAGGGTGTCGTGCAGCCGGCCCAGCGGTACCTCGGGGAGGCCGATGTCGGCGGCGCCGGGCGTGGTGAGCAGCCCGGTGCGGAAGACCTTGGCGGCCAGGGCGAGGGAGACGTCGTGGGCGCGGGCGTTGAGGGTGGCGACGCCGACGAGGTCCCACAGCGCCGCGACGGTGGCCGCGTTCTGACCGTGCCGGTGCAGCCAGTCTCCGAAGCTCTCGCCGTCCAGGGCGGGGTCGGCGGGGTCCAGGCGGCGCAGGGCGAGGGCGGCGCGGCCCACCGAGGCGCGTTCGGCGAGGCCGAGGTGCGGGTAGCGGGCGAGGCCGCCGGCCAGGTGCAGGGGCACGGGGGCGGCGGTGCGGCGCAGCCGGCCGAGCCGGCGGGTGCCCGCGTGCAGGACCGGGACCTCCATGCGGCGTTGCACCGGGGCGAGCGCGGCGCCGCCGACACGGCGCAGGAACCCCTGGTAGGCGGTGCAGCAGCGCAGGTAGACGTGCTGTCCGTTGTCGACGGTCAGCGTTCCGGCGGGGCTGTCGCGGGTGAAGGAGAAGGCGAGGCCGCCGAGCCGGGGGCGGGCCTCGGTGAGGGTGACGGTCATGCCGCGGTCGGCGAGCGCGAGCGCGGCGGTGGTGCCGGCCAGGCCGCCGCCGATGACCAGGGCGCTGGTCACGGGTGGGCCTGCCGGGCGATGCGGCGGGCGTCCATGCCGGTCAGTCCGCGGACCGCGACCAGGGCCTTCTCCGGTGCGGGCAGGGCGACCCGGCCGCGCAGGACGGCGGCGGGGTCCTCGGCGATGCGGTCCAGCAGGCGGTGGTAGATGCCGGCCATGGCGGCGACGCAGGCGCCGGAGCGGCGGTCGAGCATGGGCAGCAGCTTGAATCCCTCGGCGAACAGTTCCCTGGCACGCTCGATCTGGAAGCGGACCAGGTTGGTGAAGTCGGCGCCGTGCGGCGGCGGGTACCGGCGCAGGTCCTCGGCCGTCTCTGGGCAGGCGAACTTGCGCAGGTCCTCGGCGGGCAGGTAGACGCGGCCGTTGCCGGCGTCCTCGCGCACGTCGCGCAGGATGTTGGTGAGCTGGAGCGCCAGGCCCAGGGTGTCCGCGTACTCGGGGGCCCGGGCCGCGCCGCGTACCCCGGGGACGGTGCCGAAGACGCCGAGCGAGAGCCGGCCGATGGCGCCGGCCACGCAGCGGCAGTAGAACCGCAGGTCGTCCCAGTTCTCGTAGGTGTGACCGCGGACGTCCATCAGAACGCCGTCGATGAGTTCGTCGAGACCGCCGAGCGGGATGGGAAAGGTCCGGGCGGCGTGCGCGAGGGCGAGCGCGACCGGGTCGGTGGCGTCGTCGGGGACGCTGCCGGAGCGGACCCGCTCCAGCAGGTCGCGGCACTCCAGCAGCCGGGTCCGCTTGGTCTCCGGGTCCAGGGTGCCGTCGCCGATGTCGTCGACGCGGCGGGCGAACGCGTACAGGGCCGACAGGGCGCGGCGCTGCGCGGTGGGCAGCAGCCGGATGCCGTAGGCGAAGTTCCTCGCCTGCTGCCCGGTGATGGTCTCGCAGTAGTGGTAGGAGGCCAGTACGGCGGAGGGCAGGGGCGGGCGGTGTCTCACGCGGTCTTCACGGGTTACTACCCTCACGTCCCTCGTCGCAGTGTCGTTCCCGCCGCGTACAGCAGGCCGCTCTTGGTGGGTTTCGGCGCGGATGCCAGGACGTCGTAGCCGGCGTCGGCGATGGCCTGGGCCGCCGCCCTGCCGCCGCCGACGAATCCGGCGAGCAGCAGCCGCAGCCGCCCGTGGACGCTGCCCACCAGGGGGGCGCCCTCATCGAGCAGCCTACGTGCCCGTTCGGTCTCACAGGCGACCAGGGTGCGTACCGAGGCGCCGGCAGTGGGGGCGGCGAGGTCGGCCTCGGTGACGTGGAAGCGCCGCATGTCCTCCTGCGGGAGGTAGATGCGGTCGCGGGCGAGGTCCTCGGCGACGTCCTGGAGGTGCTCGATGAGCTGGAGTGCGGTGCAGATCGCGTCGGAGCGGCGGATGCGTTCGGGGGTGGCGGTGCCGGTGATGCCCAGGACCAGCCGGCCCACGGGGTTCGCGGAGTAGGTGCAGTAGTCGAGCAGCTGCGCGTGATCGGCGTAGCGGCTGACGCGCTGGTCGATCCGGTTGGCCTCGATGAGGTCGAGGAAGGGCCGCTCGGTGAGACCGGTGCGGCGCACGGTGGGAATGAGGGTGCGCAGCAGGGGGTGGCGGGGCGGAGGCCCGCCGTGGGCGGTGGCGAAGACGCGGTGCAGATCGGCTTCGAGGGCGTCCAGCATGGGCAGCGGCTCGTCGGCCTGCCCGGGGTCCACGCCCAGGGCGCGGGCGTCGGCGCCGCCGGGGGCGAGATCGCGGTCGCCGATGTCGTCGACGAGGCGGGCGTAGCCGTAGACCGCCATCAGGTCCTCGCGCCAGGCCCGGGGGACGAAGGCGGGGGCCACGGGGAAGTTCTCGTGCGCGGCTTTGGAGAGGACCGCGTGGGTGGCCGCGTCGGTGGCCTTGGCCGTCGTCATATCCGTCTTTCTACCGTGGGGCGCGCACGGGCACGGCCCCGGACACGCGGTCCGGGGCCGTGCCGGGACGCTACTTTCCGGTCTCTTCCTCGTAGGCCTTCATGACCTGGTCGGTGGGACCGTCCATGACGAGTTCGCCCTTCTCCAGCCACAGCACCCGGTCGCAGGTGGACCGGATGGACTTGTTGTTGTGGCTGACCAGGAAGACGGTGCCGGCCTGCTGGCGCAGTTCGCGGATGCGGGCCTCGGAGCGGCGCTGGAACTTCTTGTCGCCGGTGGCGAGCGCCTCGTCGATCATCAGGACGTCGTGGTCCTTGGCGGCGGCGATGGAGAACCGCAGCCGGGCGGCCATGCCCGAGGAGTAGGTCCGCATGGGCAGGCTGATGAAGTCGCCCTTGTCGTTGATCCCCGAGAAGTCGACGATGCCCTGGTAGCGCTCCTTGATCTGTTCGCGCGTCATGCCCATGGCGAGCCCGCCGAGCACCACGTTGCGCTCGCCGGTCAGGTCGTTCATCAGGGCGGCGTTGACGCCGAGCAGGGAGGGCTGACCGTCGGTGTAGACGTGGCCGGTCTCGGTGGGCAGCAGCCCGGCGATGGCGCGCAGCAGGGTGGACTTGCCGGAGCCGTTGGAGCCGATCAGGCCGATGGCCTCGCCCCGGTAGGCGGTGAAGGTCACTCCGCGCACGGCGTGCACCTCGCGGACCCGCGAGGAGGGCTCACGGCGGATGATGCGGCGCAGCGCGGCGGTGGCGTTGCCCTTGTTCCCGCCGCCGTAGACGCGGTAGACGATGTGCACGTCGTCGGCGATGACGGTGGGAACGCGCTCCAGCTCGTCCGCCGGGAGGGGGGTTGGGTTCTCAGCCACGGCCGTACCGCTCCTCCGCCTTCCAGAAGTACACGAAGCCGCCGATACCGAACAGCAGCGCCCAGCCGAGGGCGTACGCCCAGGTGAGGCCGGGGATGCCACTGTACTGGGGGCTGTCGATCAGGGCGTAGCGGATGAGGTCCATGTAGACCGCCGCGGGGTTGACCTCCATGACGTCGGCCACCCAGAGCGGGACCTTGTCCCCGTCCTCGATCATGGCCCGCAGCGGGAACATGACGCCCGAGGCGTACATCCAGGTGCGCAGCACGAACGGCATCAGCTGGGCCATGTCCGGGGTGTGGCTGCCGAGCCGGGCGAAGATCATGGCCAGACCGGCGTTGAAGAAGAACTGGAGGAACAGGGCCGGGAAGACCAGCAGCCAGTACCAGTTCGGGCGGTGCCCGAAACTCATCGTGATGGCCGCGAGCACGATCATCGAGTAGAGCAGCTGCTGGAGCTGCTGGAGGGAGAAGGCGATCGGAAGGGAGGCCCGGGGGAAGTGCAGGGCGCGCACCATGCCAAGATTGCCCGAGATGGACTTGACTCCCGACATGACCGAATTCTGGGTGAAGGCAAAGACGAAGACACCCGCCACCAAGAACGGCACGTAGTTGCGGGTACCCATGCCGCGGTCGACCTGCAGGATCAGCCCGAAGATCAGGAAGTACACCGCGGCGTTCAGCAGTGGCGTGGCCACCTGCCACAGCTGCCCGAGTTTCGCCTGGCTGTACTGGGCGGCGAGCTTGGCCCGGGAGAAGGCGGTGATGAAATGCCGCCGGGCCCACAGTTGCCGCACATAGGCGGGCAGGGAGGGCCTGGCGCCGCTGACGGCCAGACCGTGTCTGGCCGCCACTTCTGCCAGCGGAACGGCGCGTGGGGGCGCGCTGGCGCGCGTGGTCTCACTCAACGTTGAAACTTTCGTCCTCGCAGGGCACAGCCGTATGGGATCCGGGGGTGAGCCGGCCCCTGGATGGTCTCAGACCCGAGCTTGTCAGATGACGGGAGGTCGGCCCAGCCGGGTCAGGCGCCATACCGTACGCCACCGCATCGGCCGCCGGGACCCGGCGGGGGTACGCCAGCCCTCGGCGAATCCGCCGAACCACGCCTTGAGCGCGGCCCAGGAGGGCCGGCGCAGCAGGGTGAGCAGCATCCACACGCCCAGGTAGACCGGGATCAGGAGCAGCGGCAGATTCCGCCGGGCCAGCCAGACCCGGTTCCTGGCCACCATGCGGTGGTAGTGGGCGTGCCGGGACGGGGCGGTGGTGGGGTGGTGCAGCACCAGGTCGGCGCGGTAGTCGATCTGCCAGCCCGCGTCCAGGGCGCGCCAGGCCAGGTCGGTCTCCTCGTGCGCGTAGAAGAACTCGTCCGGCAGGCCGCCGACCTGGGCGAACACCTGGGTGCGCACGGCGTTGGCGCCGCCGAGGAAGGTGGTGACCCGCGAGGAGCGCAGCGGGTCGGAGGCGCGCAGCCGCGGTACGTGGCGGCGCTGGGTGACGCCGGTGTCCGGGTCGGCGATGCGGAAACTCACGATGCCCAGCCGCGGGTCGGCGGCGAAGGCCTCCCGTACCGCTTCGGCGGTGCCGGCGTCCGGCAGGTGCCCGTCGTCGTCCAGGAACAGCAGGATGTCCACGTCGCCGCCGCCGGGGCCGAAGGCCTCGATGCCGACGTTGCGCCCGCCGGGGATGCCCAGGTTCTCCGGGAGCTCCACGCTGCGCACGCCCTCGGGCAGCCCGGTGACGGGGGCGCCGTTGCCGACCACCACGGTCTGGACGGGGGCGCCGTCCTGGGCGGCGACCGAGTCCAGCAGCGCCCGCAGTTCCTCGGGCCGGGTTCCCATGGTGATGATCACGGCCCCGACGGTGAGCTGCGCGGTGCCCACGGCGCTCACCGCAGCCTGCTGGAGGCCAGGATGGACACCAGGTGCAGCAGCGTCTGGAGGACCGCGATGGCGGCCAGCACGGCCACGCCGAGGCGGGTGAAGAACAGGTCGCCGCGGATCAGGTCGGCGACGGCGACGGCCAGGATCAGCAGCGACGCCTCGACGCCGCCCACCAGCCGGTGGAACTTCAGCGCGGCGGCGGCCTTGCGGGCCAGTGCCAGGCCGGAGGAGCGGGGGGTGGCGGCCTCGTCCTTGACGGCGGGCAGTCCGCTGCGGGCGCGGGCGACGTCCACCAGGTCCGTCTCGGCCTTGATGAGGATGGCGCCCAGCGCGGCGACGGTGCCGATGAAGGCCCACAGCCAGTTGGCGCTTCCGCCCTCGACGCCGAAGACGTCGGCTGCCCGTACCCCGAAGCCGACCAGCAGCGCGGCCTCGGCCAGGTAGTGGCCGACCCGGTCCAGGTAGACGCCGGTGATGGAGGTCTTGGCGCGCCAGCGGGCGACCTCGCCGTCCACGCAGTCCAGCAGCAGGTACAGCTGGATGAGCAGGGCGGCCAGCAGCGCGCCCGCGATGCCCGGCACCAGCAGGACGGCGCCGGCGGCGACGCCGGCGACGACCATGAGGTACGTCAGCTGGTTGGGGGTTATCCGGGTGTTGACCAGGTGCCGGGTCCAGCGCAGCGAGATCTCCCGCATGTACAGGCGCCCGGCCCAGTGCTCTCCGCTGCGCCGGTCCTTGACCCCTTCGGGGTGCACGACCGGGCGGAGTTCAGCTACTGATGGTTTTGACATAGTCGGCGTAACGGTCCCGGATCTCGTCGGTGGTCAGGTCGAGGTGTTCGAGGATGGTGTAGCGGCCCGGCCGGGTCTGCGGAGCGAACTCCACGGCCCGGACGAATTCTTCGGTGCTGAAGCCGATCTCGTCGGGGAGGACCGGCAGCCCGTGCCGCCGCAGCACCTCGGCGATCAGGGCTCCCTCCTCGACGGCGCCGCGCAGGTGCATGGCGAAGGCGGCCCCGAGGCCCACCTGCTCGCCGTGCGGCGCGGAGCGGTGCGGGTGGAGCAGGTCCAGGGCGTGCGAGATCTCGTGGCAGGCGCCGGAGGAGGGGCGGCTGTGCCCGGCGATCGACATGGCGATGCCGGAGAGCACCAGACCCTCGGAGAGCACGGTGAGGAAGCCGTCGTCGCCGCAGCCGGCCGGGTGGCGCAGGACGGCCTGCCCGGCCTGCCGCGCCATGGCGGCGGCCAGCCCGTCGATCTGCTCGCCGGTCTCGCGGTGGGCCAGTTCCCAGTCGGCGATGGCGGAGATGTTGGACAGGGCGTCGCCGATGCCCGAGCGCACGAAGCGCGCCGGGGCGTCCCGGATGACGTCGAGGTCCACCACGATGGCGATCGGGGTGGGCACCCCGTAGGAGCCGCGCCCGGCGTCGTTGTCGAGGGTGGAGATCGGGGAGCACAGGCCGTCGTGGGCGAGGTTGGTGGCCACGGCGACCATGGGCAGCCCGACGCGCGCGGAGGCGTACTTGGCGGCGTCGATGATCTTGCCGCCGCCGAGGCCGACCACGGCGTCGTAGTGTCCGGCCTTCATGGCGTCGCCCAGCGCCACGGCGGCGTCCAGGGTGCCCCCGGCCACCTCGTACCAGTCGGCGCCCGGCAGATCGGCCTCCAGGCGCGCGCGCAGGGCGGCGCCGGAGCCGGAGCTGATGGCGACGGCGAGCCGGCCGGACGGGGAGATCCGCTGGTCGGCGAGGAGACCGGCGAGGTTGTCCAGGGCGCCGGCCCGGATGTCGACGGAGACGGGTGAGGGGATGAGGCGGGTCAGTAGTGGCATGCGATCTCCCGTCCGCGGGCGAGATCGTCGTGGTTGTCGATCTCGACCCAGCTGACCTCGCCGATCGGCGCGGTGGACAGGGTGATACCGCGGTCGGCCAGCTCCTGGTAGCCGTCCTCGTAGTACAGCTGGGGGTCGCGCTCGTAGGTGACGCGCAGGGCGTCGGCGAGGTCGGCGGCGGCCTCCGGTTCGATGAGGGTGACACCGATGTACTCGCCGGTGGCGTCCTGCGGCGGCATGAGCTTGGTGATGCGCCGCACCGCGCCCGCGGCGTCGGTGATGACCTTCATCTCCTCGTCGGCGAGCTTCTTGACCGTGTCCAGCGCCAGGATGATGTGGCGGCCGGGGGCACGGGAGGCGAGCAGCGTCTTCTCGACGGAGGCCGGGTGCACGGTGTCGCCGTTGGCGAGGATCACGCCCTCGCTGATGATGTCGCGGGCGCACCACAGGGAGTAGGCGTTGTTCCACTCCTCGGCCTTGTCGTTCTCGACCAGGGTGAGCTTGACGCCGTAGCGCCGCTCCAGGTCGGCCCTGCGCTCGTACACGGCTTCCTTGCGGTAGCCGACGACGATGGCGGCGTCGGTGAGGCCGACCTCCGCGAAGTTGGCGAGGGTGAGGTCGAGGACGGTTCTGGAGTCCGCCGTGTCGGGCGCGACCACCGGCACCAGGGCCTTGGGCAGGGTGTCGGTGTAGGGGCGCAGACGCCTTCCGGCGCCGGCGGCCAGCACGAGGCCGATCATGCGGGTTCTCCTGTCTCATCGTGTACGGCGGGTGCGGCGGAGGAGATCCAGAAACGGATGCTCTCCGCCAGCACCAGCAGCGCGAGGGCCCCCGCGAGGACCGTCAGCGCGAGGGTGAAGGTGTCGGTGCCGGTGAACGCGGCGGCTGCCGCGACCACCAGCAGGGTGCGGCCCTCGTGGCCGCCGGCCGCGCGCACCAGGGCGCGCGGGGGTGCCCCGGCGCCGCCGCGCAGCCGGTAGACGGTGTCGTAGTGGTGGTAGGCGACCGCGGCCAGCAGGCCGAAGGCGGCGGGCAGGGCGCCGGGGCTGTCGCTGCGGGCGGCGAGGATCAGCACCGCGCCGTACTCCCCCGCGCGGAACAGCGGGGGCAGCAGCCAGTCCAGCGGGCGGGTCAGTGGGGCGGCGGTGGCGCGGCCCGCGCACAGCGCGTAGAAGGCTGCCGCGCCGAGCGCGGCCCAGCCGCCGGCGACGCCGGGCAGCAGGAGTATGCCGATCAGCGCGACGGTGCCGAGCCCGGCCCACAGCGGGGCGCTCAGCGCGCCGCCGGCCCCGGGCAGGGGCAGGCGGGCGGCGGCCTCGGCGAGCGGGCCGTTGTCGGTGAGCCCGGCCAGGGCGCGGGCGGCGTCCTGGCCGCCGGTGGCCTTGCGGCGGGAGCGCAGCAGGCGGCCGGCGGTGGTGTAGCAGGCGGCGAAGCCACCGGCGGCCATCAGGACGATCAGGGTGATGCGGGGGGTGGTGAGCGCGGTGAGCACGGCGATCAGGGCCCAGCGCTCGCCGATGGGCAGCACGATCATGCGGCGGGCCCACACGGTCCAGCCGATGGAGTCCAGCCGGCCGGAGAGGGCGGCGGCGGGGCTGGAGGCGCTGCCGGAACCGGTGCCGGTGGTGGCGGCGTTGGCCTCGTTGAAGGAGAAGTCGACGATGTGGCGGCAGGTCTGGAGGATCATGGCGCCCAGCGCCAGCGCCCACACGTCCTCGCCGCCGCGGGCCGCGCCGAGGGCGAGGCCGGCGTAGTAGGCGTACTCCTTGGCGCGGTCGAAGGTGGCGTCCAGCCAGGCGCCGAGGGTGGAGTACTTGAGCGCGTAGCGGGCGAGCTGGCCGTCGGTGCAGTCCAGCACGAAGGAGAACAGCAGCAGCGCGCCGGCCGCGACGAAGCCGGCGCGGGTGCCGGTGGCGGCGCAGCCGGCCGCGATGAGCGCGGTGAACAGGGAGGCGGTGGTGACCTGGTTGGGGGTGAGGCCGCGCCGGGCGCACCAGCGGGCCAGGTAGCGGGAGTAGGGGCTGACCAGGTGGGTGGTGAAGAAGCCGTCGCGGGACTTGACGGCGGAGCGCAGCCGGACCGCTTCCTCGTCGGTGGCGGCGACGGCGGCGGCGGCCGTGGCGCGTTCGTCGTCGGTGCGGGGCACGGTGGCCGTGAGCGGGCCCAGTTCGGGGCGGTGCACGGCGCAGCCGGCCTCGGCCAGCCGCTCGGTGAGGGTGTCGACGAGGATGTCCTGGTCCTCGTCGGTGGTGCCGGCGCCGGTACCGGCGGGCACCTGGGCGCTTGTACGCTCGACGGCGGCGGCGAGGGCGCCGCGGGCCGCCGCGGTGACGGTGAGCGCGCCGGGCACGGCGGCGGCGGTGAAGCGCGGGTCGGTGAGTGCCAGGCGCAGGCTGTGCCGGTGTCCGGCGAAGCGCGGGTCGATCAGGGCGACGCGTTCACCGGGTGCGACGTCCGCGAGGACGGCGCCGAGCGCGGTGGTGCCGCCGGCCACCGTGACGGTGAATCCCAGCGCGGTCAGGTCGGCTCCGAGCACAGACCCGGGAACGGGCGGACCGGTGAGAATCGCGGTCGACAGCTGAACTCACTCCTTGAGGGGGCAGAACCCGCTTGCGTACGGGCTGCACGAGGGCAGAGATTATCCGATCGCCATCGTGCGGCAAGCATGGCGTCGTGGTCAGGAAACCCCGAGTTCATCCAAGAGGCAAAACCGGCGCCGGTGATGACACTACGCGACAGTGCGGCTACGGTACGCACGCCGTGTGGCGGGCCGGATAGGCTGGCGATCATGACCTGGCTGATCACCGGCGGAGCCGGTTACATCGGGGCACATGTGGTGCACGCCATGACCGCGGCGGGTGAGCGGGTGGTCGTGCTGGACAACTTCTCCACGGGAATGGACGACCGGCTGCCCAAGGGAGTTCCGGTGGGCCGGGGTTCGGTGCTCGACCGGCCGCTGCTGGACCGGGTGCTGTCCGATTACGAGGTCACCGGGGTGGTGCACCTGGCGGCGCGCAAGCAGCCGGGGGAATCGGTGGAGCAGCCGCTGGGCTACTACCGCGACAACGTGCACGGGCTGACGGTGCTGCTGGAGGCGGTGGTGGCGGCCGGGGTGGGGCGGTTCGTCTTCTCCTCCTCCGCGGCGGTGTACGGCACCCCGGACGTGGAGCTGGTGACGGAGGACACTCCGTGCGTGCCGGTGAACCCGTACGGGGAGACGAAGCTGGCCGGCGAGTGGCTGGTGCGGGCGGCGGGGCGGGCGCACGGCATCGCCACGGCCAATCTGCGGTATTTCAACGTGGCCGGGGCGCGCGAGCCGGCGCTGGCGGACACCGGGGAGTTCAACATCATCCCGATGTTCTTCGGACGGCTGACCCGGGGCGAGGCGCCGCTGATCTTCGGCGACGACTATCCGACGCCGGACGGCACGGGGGTGCGGGACTACGTCCATGTCGCGGATCTGGCGGACGCGCACCTGGCGGCGGCCCGGGCGCTGACCGATCCGGGGCGGGACCTGACGGTGAACATCGGCACCGGCACGGGCGCCTCGGTGCGGGAGATCGCCGATCTCGTCGCGGACGTCACGGGGCTGAGGAAGCCGGCGCCCAAGGTGGTCGACCGGCGCCCCGGGGATCCGGCGAAGGTGGTGGCGTCGGTGGCACGGGCCGAGGAAGTGCTGGGCTTCTCCGCCTCGTACTCGCTGGCCGAGATGGTGTCCTCCGCGTGGCAGGGCTGGCGGTTCCACCACCCCAAGGCGTAGGAGAAATCCGCAGGTCAGAGCACATGACAACGGTGTTCACCGTCGCGTTGCACATACCCCCCTCCCGTAGTTCACTTGGCGCGTGAAACGCCGGCGGAGAGGCGGCCCACCGGGCTGCCCCGGTCACGTTACGGAGGGTCGTTTCCATGGGAGCGGGACACAGTCACGGGGGGGCGTCCGGTCACGGGCACGGCCGGGGCACGGCCGGCACCGCGTACCGGGGACGGCTGCTGATCGCGCTGCTCATCGCGGTGGTGCTGCTGGTCGCCCAGCTGGTCGGCGCCTGGCTGACCGGGTCGCTGGCGCTGCTGGCGGACGCCGGGCACGTGGCGACGGACGGGGTGGGCATCGCGCTGGCGCTGCTGGCGATCCATGTGGCGAACCGGCCCACCAGTGAGCACCGTACGTTCGGCCTGGCCCGGGTGGAGATCCTCGCGGCGCTGGTGAACTGTGTGCTGCTGCTGGGAGTGGGCGGCTACATCCTGTACGAGGCGGTGCACCGGCTGCGGGAGCCGACCGAGGTGCCCGGCGGGCTGACGATCGTCTTCGGTGTGACGGGCCTGCTGCTGAACCTGGTGTCGCTCTCACTGCTGATGCGCGGGCAGCGGGAGTCGCTGAACGTGCGCGGCGCGTTCCTGGAGGTGCTGGCGGACACCCTGGGGTCGGTGGCGGTGGTGATCGCGGCACTGGTGATCTGGACCACCGGCTGGCAGCGGGCGGACACCATCGCCTCGCTGTTCATCGCGCTGCTGATCGTGCCCAGGACGGTGAAGCTGGCCCGGGAGGCGCTGGAGGTGCTGCTGGAGGCGGCACCCAAGGACGTGGACATCGCGGCGGTGCGGCGGCACATCATGGATCTGCCGGGGGTGACGGATCTGCACGATCTCCATGTGTGGACGATCACATCGGGCATGCCGGTGCTGTCGGCGCACGTGGTGGTGAGCCGGGAGACGCTGGACGCGGTGGGGCACGAGCGGTTGCTGCACGAGCTCCAGGGATGCCTGGGTGAGCACTTCGACGTGGAGCACTGCACGTTCCAGCTGGAACCGCACGGGCATGCGGCTCATGAGCCCCGCCTGTGCCACTGAGTCAAGGGGCTCCGGCCGCCCGGGATAACCTCGCGGGAAGCACGCGATACAGCCCGAGAAGGTGACCATGCCCGACAGCAAGGACGTAAGTGTGGATCCGATCATGCTGGAGCTGGTCGACGAGGCGGGCCGGACCATCGGCACGGCGGAGAAGCTCGCCGCCCATCAGGCGCCGGGGCAGTTGCACCGGGCGTTCTCGGTGTTCCTGTTCGATCCGGCGGGGCGGCTGCTGCTCCAGCGCCGGGCACTGGGGAAGTACCACTCCCCCGGAGTGTGGTCCAACACGTGCTGCGGGCATCCGCTGCCCGGGGAGCCGCCGTTCGTCGCGGCGGCGCGGCGCACCGCGGAGGAGCTGGGGGTCTCACCGGTGCTGCTGCGGGAGGCGGGCACGGTGCGCTACAACCACCCCGACCCGCAGTCGGGTCTGGTGGAGCAGGAGTTCAACCATCTGTTCGCCGGGGTCCTGGAGCAGGAGGTGCGGCCCGATCCCTCGGAGGTCGGTGACACCGCTTTCGTCACGCCGCAGGAGCTGGCGCGCCGGCACGAGCGGGCGCCGTTCTCGGCCTGGTTCATGACGGTGCTGGACGCGGCGCGTCCGGGGATCCGGGCGGTGACGGGGCCGGCCGCCGGCTGGTGAAACCCTGGTCAGTAGCGGTCCCAGGGCAGTTCGGCCCAGATGATCTTTCCGCCGGCGGCGGTGGCGTCCACGCCGCAGGTGCCGCCGGCCTCGTGTGTGACGATCTTCACCAGCAGCAGTCCGCGTCCGCTGGTGTGTTCGACCCTGGCCTCCAGGGCCTTGGGCCGGTACGGGTGGCCGTCCTCGACGGCGATCCGGACCCGGCCGGGGGTGAGCGCGACCTCGATGCCGATCTGCGGGGTGAGCAGGGCGGCGTGCCGTACGGCGTTGGTGACCAGCTCGGAGACGATCAGCAGCAGTGAGCCCATCCGGTCGGCGCTCAGCGGGATGTGCCGGCGGTGCAGGAGGTCGCGCACCGCGTGCCGGATCAGCGGTACGGAGGCGTCGACGGGGGCGGCGGTGAGGCGCCAGACGCCCGGATCACCGGACGCGGCGGGGGCGGTGGGGTGCGGCGCGGCACCTGATCGGCTGTCCATCTTTCCGAGTCTTGGCATGTGCCAGCGCGGCATGACCGAATGAGCGCAATTCATAGGATCCTCAGCGGATTCTGACCGCTTCTTTTCATCTCAGCTTGCTTTATGACAAAACCTGGCTGTCACTCGACCGGCCGGGCGCATCGTTGCGCAAAGACCCCAATGAAATACCCCAAAGCATCATCAAAGTGACCAAGAGCGCTTGCCATCACAATTTCGGCGACTGTTCGACGGCCAAGGGGGGCAAGGTCCCCGCGACCCATTCCCCCTGGCTTTTGGAGGGCTGCATTCATGGCTCTGCCGCAAGGCCCCCTGGAGCACCGCTATCGGGGTGAACACCCCGTACGGACCCTCGCCTACCTCTTCCGAGAGGACCGGGCCCGGCTGCTGGTCGCCGTGCTCGCGTTCGGCGTCAAGCACTCCCCGGTCTGGCTGCTGCCGCTGGTCACCGCGAACATCATCGACATCGTGGTGGAGCAGCGCCCGATCTCGGACCTGGCCACCAACATCGCTGTCCTGACGGTGGTCCTGGCCCTCAACTATCCAATGCACCTGCTGTACATCCGCTGTCTGTACGGCAGTGTCCGCCGCACCGGCACCGGGCTGCGCTCCGCCCTGTGCCGGCGGATGCAGGAGCTGTCCATCGGCTACCACTCCCGGGTCAGCGCCAGTGCGCTGCAGACCAAGGTCATCCGCGACGTGGAGAACATCGAGACCTCCGTCCAGCAGAGTTCGGACAACGGCCTGAACGCCGTCATGACGCTGGCCGGCGGGCTCGCGGTGATCGGCCTGCGGGTCCCCGCCGCGCTGCCCGCGTTCCTGATCGTGGTGCCCGCCGCCGCCCTGCTGGTCCAGCGACTGCGGGCCAGACTGCGCTCGCACAACGCGCAGTTCCGCCGCGAGGTCGAGCAACTTTCCTCCCGTGTGGGCGAGATGACCTCGCTCATCCCCGTCACCCGGGCCCACGGCCTGGAACGCACCGCGGTCGCCCGGGTGGACGGCTCACTGCGCAGCGTGCTCACCGCCGGCCTGCGCCTGGACATGCTCAACGGCCACTTCGGCGCGCTGGCCTGGATCCTGCTGCAGGCCCTGGGCATCGGCTGTCTGGCGCTGGCGGCGCTGGTCGCCTACTACGCCTGGCTGCCGATGACCCCCGGGGACGTGGTGATGCTCTCCACCTTCTTCACCACCCTCACCGCCTCCATGACCGTGCTGATGGGCCTGACCCCGATCATCACCAAAGGGCTCGAATCGGTGCGCTCGCTCGGCGAGGTGCTGGAGGACCCCGACCTGGAGGTCAACGACGGCAAGCAGCGCATCGAGAAGGTCGGCGGCCGCATCGACTTCGAGCGGGTGGGCTTCCGTTACGACACCGAGGGACAGGCGGCCGTCACCGGCTTCAGCCTGTCGGTGGCACCGGGCGAAACGATCGCCCTGGTGGGAGCCTCTGGAGCCGGCAAGTCCACCATCCTCAACCTGCTGATCGGCTTCATCCGGCCCGTCTCCGGGCGGATCACGCTGGACGGCCGGGACATGGCCACCCTGGACCTGCGCAGTTACCGGCGGTTCCTGTCGGTGGTGCCGCAGGAGTCGGTGCTCTTCGAGGGCACCATCCGGGAGAACGTCGGCTACGGCCTGGAGACGGTGGACGAGGAACAGGTGCGCCGGGCCCTGCGGGACGCCAACGCCCTGGAGTTCGTCGACCGGCTGCCCAGCGGTCTGGACACCGTGGTCGGCGAGCGCGGCGCCCGGCTCTCCGGCGGCCAGCGACAGCGTCTGGCCATCGCCCGGGCCCTCATCCGCGACCCGCGCATCCTGGTGCTGGACGAGGCCACCTCGGCACTGGACACCCGCTCCGAGGCGCTGGTGCAGGAGGCGATGAGCCGTCTGATGCGCGGCCGCACCGTGTTCGTGGTCGCCCACCGGCTGTCCACCATCCGCGGCGCCGACCGCATCGTGGTGATGGACCAGGGCAAGGTGCTGGAGATCGGCAGCCACGAGGAACTCATGCGCGGCGGCGGTGCGTACGCGCGGCTCCAGAAGAACCAGCTCGGCTAGGTCCTGTCTGACGCTCCCCAGCAGGCTCCAGGCGGCCGTGGCCGGGGCGGTGGATGGCCACCGCCCCGGCCGCCGTACGTCCGGGCGCCCCTACAGCGGTTCGCCCTCCATCAGTTCCTCCCCCTCGGCCCGCAGCCGGCGCGTGATGCCGATCTCCCGCAGGAACGGCAGATCGTGGCTGGCGACCAGCAGCGCGCCCCGGTACGCGTCGAGCGCCGCCGTCAGCCGGCGGACACTGGCCAGGTCCAGGTTGTTGGTCGGCTCGTCCAGCAACAGCAGTTGCGGGGCGGGCTCGGCCAGCAGCAGCGCGGCCAGCGAGGCACGGAACCGCTCGCCCCCGGACAGGGTGCCCGCGACCTGATCGGCCCGCCCGGCCCGGAACAGGAACCGCGCCAGCTGGGCACGGATGCGCTGCCCCGGCACCCGCGGCGCGAGACGCCGCACGTTCTCGTACACGCTGAGCTCGTCGTCCAGCACATCCAGCCGCTGCGGCAGGTAGCGCAGCGGCACATGCACCCGCGCCTCGCCCGAGAGCGGGTCCAGTTCCCCGGTGATGGTGCGCAGCAAGGTGGTCTTGCCCGATCCGTTGCCACCGGTCAGGGCGATCCGTTCGGGGCCGAGCACCTGGAGATCGGCGCGGGCGCCGTGCCGCGGCACCAGGTCGGCCAGGGTCAGCACCCGCCGCCGCGCCGGTACCTCGGTGGCCGGCAGTTCCACGCGGATCTCGGCGTCGTCCCGGACGGCGGACTCGGCCTCCTTCAGGCGTTCCCGGGCGCCCGCGAGCCGGTCCTCGTGCAGGGCCCGGGTGCGGCCCGCGGTCTGCTGGGCCTGGCGTTCGCGGCCACCCACCAGGATCTTCGGCAGGCTCCCGCTCCGCGCCGACCGGCGCCCGGCCGCTGCTCGGCGCGCCAGCTTCTCGTGCGCCTCGACGCGTTCGCGCTGCTGCCGGCGTACATCGGCCTCGGCGGCCCGCACCATCCGCTCGGCGGCCTCCTGTTCGACGGCGACCGCCGCCTCGTACGCCGACAGGGTGCCGCCGAAGCGGACCACCTCGCCGTCCCGCAGATCCGCGATCTCATCGACGCGTTCCAGGAGTTCCCGGTCGTGGCTGACCACGACCAGGACCCCGCGCCAGGCGTCGACGGCCGCGTACAGCCGTTGCCTGGCCCGCAGATCGAGGTTGTTGGTGGGCTCGTCCAGCAGCAGGACGGCGGGGCGGCGCAGCAGCAGGGCGGCCAGCCGCAGCAGCACGCTCTGGCCGCCGGAGATCTCGCCGACCGTACGGTCCAGGCCCACGTCGTGCAGGCCGAGATCGTCCAGGACGGCCCGGGTGCGTTCCTCGATGTCCCAGTCGTCGCCGACCATCGCGAAGTGCTCGGGGTCGGCGTCGCCGGACTCGATGGCGTGCAGGGCGGCACGCGTTCCCTCGATGCCCAGCACCTCGTCGACCGGGCGCGAGGTGTCCAGGGTGAGGTTCTGCGGCAGGTATCCGATGTCGCCCGCGGCGCGTACGGTGCCGGCCGCCGGGGTGAGTTCGCCCGCGATCAGCCGGAGCAGCGTGGACTTGCCGGAGCCGTTCACGCCGATCAGCCCGGTGCGGCCGGGGCCCAGCGCCAGGTCGAGGCCGTCGAAGAGGGGGGTGCCGTCGGGCCGGCCGAAGGTCAGCCCGTGGCAGGTGATGTGTGCGGTGGTGGGGGCCATGCCGGTCTCCCGGTGTTCGTCGATGAGAGGGGTCGCAGCTCATCGGGACACCGGGGCCGGTCAGGGCCGTCGATGGGTGATCGGATGCGTGGGAGGCGTGTGATAGGAGCCGCTCACTTCCGAGGTCGCACACGTGACGCGGCGCGCCGTACCGGCAGTGCTGCCGTACGGGCCGACGGGCTCACGGTGTCCCAGACCTCAGATGCGCAACGGCCTCTCCCCTCGCCGACGACAAGGCCGTCATCGAGCGTACGGGGGCCGGCGGGGGCCGGGCAACCGTATTCCCGCCGTGCTCGCGTCAGCCGTTCTTGCGGGCCGCCTGGCGGGCGAGACGGGCGGCGAGCCGCTCGTCGAACTTGCGGGCCTCGGCGTCCAGGCCGTTCATGTACATGCCCACCTCTTCCTGGGCGCGCTGTCCCTCGGGGCCCAGGCCGTCCACCTCCATGACCTTCAGGAAGCGCAGCACCGGCTGGAGCACGTCGTCGTGGTGGATGCGCATGTTGTAGATGCCACCGAGCGCCATCCGGGCAGCGGCGCGCTCGAAACCGGGGATGCCGTGGCCGGGCATCCGGAAGTTGACGACCACGTCACGCACGGCGCACATGGTGCGGTCGGGCGCCAGTTCGAAGGCGGCCCGCAGCAGGTTCCGGTAGAAGACCATGTGCAGGTTCTCGTCGGTGGCGATCCGCGACAGCATGCGGTCGCAGACCGGGTCGCCCGAGTGATGTCCGGTGTTGCGGTGCGAGATCCGGGTGGCCAGCTCCTGGAAGGCCACGTAGGACACCGAGTGCAGCATCGACTCGGGGTGGTCGAACTCGAAACCCTCGGACATGTGCTGCATCCGGAAGTTCTCCAGCTCCACCGGGTCCACGGCGCGGGTGGTGAGCAGGTAGTCCCGCATCACGATGCCGTGCCGGCCCTCCTCGGCGGTCCAGCGGTGCACCCAGGTGCCCCAGGCGCCGTCCCGGCCGAAGAGTGTGGCTATCTCGTGGTGGTAGCTGGGGAGGTTGTCCTCGGTGAGGAGGTTGACCACCAGCGCGGTGCGCCCCACGTCGGTGACCTTCGACTGCTCGGGCGCCCACGGCTCGCCGCCGAGCGGCCCGTCGAAGTTCCGTCCCTCGCTCCAGGGCACGTACTCGTGCGGCATCCAGTCCTTGGCCACGGCGAGATGGCGGTTGAGCTCCTTCTCGACGACTTCCTCCAGGGCGAAGAGCAGGCGGGCGTCGGTCCACGTGTCCTTGAGGGAGATGTGGTCGGAACTCAGTGTCACAAGGGCTCCAAGAGCGGCGGGATCAGGGGTGTACCTACGAGACCGTAGGTTACGGCACCGTAAGTTATTTCCCTCCCCGTGACAAGCTCGGTTACCATCCGTGCATATCTCATGACTTCTTGGCGCAAAAAGGGGCGAGGGCCCGGGATTCGACCTCCCGGGCCCTCGCCCTGTGCGCTGTGCCGCCGCTCCCGGTACGGGGGCCGTGCGGCGCGGGTCAGCGGCCCCGGCCGCCCCGGCCGCCGTTTCCGCCGCCGCTGCCCTTCCCGCCGCCGAGCAGCCCGGCGCGGCGCAGGGCGTCGGCCATGGCACCGTTGGCGGGCTGTGCCGCCGGCGCGGCGCCGCCGCGGCCCTGACGCGCCCCGGCACCGCCCTGCCGGCCACCCCGGCCGCGCTGCTCCCCCTGACCGCCGCGCCGGTCGCGCTGGCGCGGGGCGCCGGCGCCGTCCCGCTCGGCGCGCCCGCCACCGGCCGGCCGCTCCTCGTCCAGGCGCAGGGTCAGCGAGATCCGCTGCCGCTTCACATCCACGTCCAGGACCTTGACCCGGACGATGTCGCCCGGCTTGACCACCTCGCGGGGGTCGGAGACGAACTTGGCGGACATCGCCGAGACGTGCACCAGACCGTCCTGGTGGACGCCGACATCGACGAAGGCGCCGAAGGCGGCGACGTTGGAGACCACGCCCTCCAGCACCATGCCGGGCTCCAGGTCGCCGATCTTCTCCACGCCCTCCCTGAAACGGGCCGCGCGGAATTCGGGGCGCGGGTCGCGGCCCGGCTTCTCCAGCTCGCCCAGGATGTCGGTGACGGTGGGCAGGCCGAAGGTGTCGTCCACGTAGTCCGCGGGCCGCAGCCCGCGCAGCGCGGCGCTGTCACCGATCAGCGCGCCGACCTCCTTGCCGGTCTCGCGCACGATGCGGCGCACCACCGGATAGGCCTCGGGGTGCACCGCCGAGGCGTCCAGCGGGTCCTCGCCGTCCCGGATGCGCAGGAATCCCGCGCACTGCTCGAACGCCTTGGGGCCGAGCCGGGAGACATCCTTGAGGGCCCGGCGGCTGTGGAAGGGGCCGTTGGTGTCGCGATGGGCCACGATCAGTTTGGCGAGGGTCCCGGAGACGCCCGAGACCCGGGACAGCAGCGGCACGGAGGCGGTGTTGACGTCGACGCCGACGCCGTTCACGCAGTCCTCGACGACCGCGTCCAGGGAGCGGGAGAGCTTCACCTCGGACAGGTCGTGCTGGTACTGGCCGACACCGATGGAGCGCGGGTCGATCTTCACCAGCTCGGCGAGCGGGTCCTGGAGCCGGCGGGCGATGGAGACGGCGCCGCGCAGCGAGACATCGAGGTCGGGCAGCTCCTCCCCCGCGTAGGCGGAGGCGGAGTAGACGGAGGCGCCCGCCTCGGAGACCACCATCTTGGTCACCTTGGCCGGGGCGAGGGCGGAGATCAGTTCGCCGGCCAGCTTGTCGGTCTCGCGCGAGGCGGTGCCGTTGCCGATCGCGATGAGTTCCACGCCGTGCTCGGTGACCAGGGTGCCCAGCCGGGCCAGCGCCTCGGTCCAGTTGCGGCGCGGGGCGTGCGGGTAGACCGTGTCGGTGGCCGCGACCTTGCCGGTGGCGTCGACGACGGCGACCTTCACGCCGGTGCGCAGGCCCGGGTCCAGGCCCATGGTGGGGCGGGTGCCCGCGGGGGCGGCGAGCAGCAGGTCACGCAGGTTGGCGGCGAAGACGTCGACGGCCTCGTCCTCGGCGGCGGTGCGCAGCCGGGTGCGCAGGTCGATGCCGAGGTGCACCAGGATGCGGGTGCGCCAGGACCAGCGGACGGTCTCGGCCAGCCAGGCGTCGCCGGGGCGGCCCCGGTCACTGATGCCGAACCGGTGGGCGATGGCCCGTTCGTAGGCGCTGGGGCCGTCCTGCGCCGGTGCGGCGTCGGCGGGCTCGGGGTCGAGGGTGAGATCGAGGATCTCCTCCTTCTCGCCGCGCAGCATGGCCAGGACCCGGTGCGAGGGCAGCTTGGTGAAGGGCTCGGCGAAGTCGAAGTAGTCGGCGAACTTGGCGCCGGCCTCCTCCTTGCCCTCGCGGACCTTGGCCACCACCCGGCCGGTGGTCCACATCTTCTCGCGCAGCTCACCCAGCAGGTCGGCGTCCTCGCCGAAGCGTTCGGTGAGGATGGCGCGGGCGCCGGTGAGGGCGGCTGCGGCGTCGGGGACGCCCCTGGCCTCGTCGGTGAACGCGGCGGCGGCCACCTGCGGATCGACGGTGGGGTCGGCCAGCAGCCCGTCGGCCAGCGGTTCGAGGCCGGCCTCGCGGGCGATCTGCGCCTTGGTGCGGCGCTTGGGCTTGTAGGGCAGATAGATGTCCTCGAGCCTGGCCTTGGTCTCGGCGGCGTTGATCCGCTGCTCCAGCGCGTCGTCCAGCTTGCCCTGGCCGCGGATGGACTCCAGGATCGCCGCGCGGCGTTCCTCCAGCTCGCGCAGATAACGCAGCCGTTCCTCCAGGGCACGCAGCTGGGCGTCGTCCAGCATGCCGGTGGCCTCTTTGCGGTAGCGGGCGATGAACGGCACCGTGGAGCCGCCGTCCAGCAACCCCACCGCGGACGTCACCTGCCCCTCCCGTACGCCCAGTTCCTCGGCGATCCTGCTCTCGATGGACCTGCCCGCCACGGACTGTGTCACGTCTCACGCTCCGCTTTCCCGGCGCGCTCTGCGCCGCGCTGTGCATTGTGGCAGGCGGCGCCGACACTCGGGCCGCCTGCCACGCGCGGAGCGCTGAACCGTTTTACGGCACGGCCGCCTCGTGGGTCTTCGTCCCGTCCCGGGGTGCGCCGAGGCGCTGTTGCAGCTTCTCGCCCTCCACGTCGACGTCGGGCAGGGCCCGTTCCAGCCAGGACGGCAGCCACCAGGCGGACCGGCCGAGCAGGCCCAGGACGGCGGGCACCAGCGTCATCCGCACCACGAAGGCGTCGAAGAAGACGGCGATGGCCAGGCCGAGGCCGATCATCTTGACCATGGGTTCGGTGGAGCCGACGAACCCGGCGAAGACGCTGATCATGATGATGGCGGCGGCGGTGACGACCCGGGCCCCGTGCCGGAATCCGGTGACGACGGCCTCGCCGGGGCTCTGGCCGTGGACGTACGCCTCGCGCATCCGGGTGACCAGGAACACCTCGTAGTCCATGGCGAGTCCGAAGACCACGCCGACCAGGAAGATCGGCATCAGGCTCATCACCGGGCCGGTCTCCTCGACGCCGAACAGACCGCCCAGCCAGCCCCACTGGAAGACCGCGACGACGGCACCGAGGGCGGCCAGCACGGACAGCAGGAAGCCGAGGGCGGCCTTGAGCGGCACCAGCAGGGAGCGGAAGACGAGGATCAGCAGCAGGAAGGCGAGGCCGACGACGAGGGCCAGGTAGGGCAGCAGGGCGTCGTTGAGCTTGTCGGAGACATCGATGCCCATGGCGGTCTGGCCGGTGACCAGCAAGGTGGCGCCGGTGTCGGCGCGCAGCTGCCCCGCGCCGTCCCGGATGGCCGTCACCAGGTCCTCGGTCTCGGTGCTGAGCGGCTTGGAGGACGGGATCACGGTGAGGATGGCGGTGGAGCCGTCCTCGCTGAGCACCGGCTCGGTGACGACGGCGACATCGTCCAGACCCTCGATGGTGGCCCTGGCGCGCTCGGCGGCGGCGCCGGCGCCCCCGGCGGCGTCCTGGCCGTCGACGGCCACCATCAGGGGGCCGTTGAAGCCGGCGCCGAAGGATTCGGCGAGCAGGTCGTAGGCGCGGCGCTGGGTGGTGTCGGTGGGCTGGGTCCCGTCGTCGGGCAGGCCCAGTTCCATCTTGGTGGCGGGCAGTGCGAGGGTGCCCAGGCCGACGACGGCGACCAGGAGGACGGCGAGCGGGCGGCGCAGCACGAAGCGGGCCCAGCGGGCGCCCATGTTGGGACGCGTGGCCGCCGGGCCGGGGTCCGTTGCGCCCGTGGTGCCGGTGCCGGTGGCGTCCGGTGCCGCCGGCCGGTCGCGGGTGCGCCGGGGCAGGATGCGGTCCCCGGCGAAGCCGAGCAGCGCGGGGATCATGGTGATGGCGATGAGGACGGCGATCAGTACCGAACCGGCGGCGGCCAGACCCATCTTGGTGAGGATGGGGATGTTGACCACGGCGAGCCCGGCCAGCGCGATGATGACGGTGAGCCCGGCGAACACCACGGCGGAGCCCGCGGTGCCCAGCGCCCGTCCGGTGGCCTCCGGGTGGGAGTGGCCCTCGGCGAGTTCGGCCCGGTAGCGGGAGACGATGAACAGCGCGTAGTCGATGCCCACGGCGAGGCCGAGCATCATCGCCAGGATGGGGGTGGTGCCGTCGAGGCCGAGCGGGCCGGTGAGCGCGGTGATGGTGGCCACCGCGACGCCGACGCCGATCAGCGCGGTGAGCAGAGGCAGCCCCGCGCAGATGAGGGAGCCGAGGGTGATGACGAGGACGACGGCGGCCACGGCGACCCCGATGACCTCGGTGATGCCGGTGGCGGGGATCTGGAGGAGGGCGTCGCCGCCGATCTCCACGGTCAGCCCACCGGCCCGTCCCGCCTCGGCGGCGCCCTCCAGCGCGTCGCGGTCCGCGTCCTCCAGTTCCAGGCCCTTGACCAGGTAGGAGACCTGGGCGTACGCGGTGGTCCCGTCCTCGCTGATGGCCTGGGACTCGTACGGGTCGGCGACGTCGGCCACCAGGTCGGATCCCGAGCGCAGGTCGGCGACCAGGTCCTGGACGGCGCTCCGGTGGGTGGGGTCGGTGATCAGTTCGCCTTCGGGGGCGCGGATCACGACGCGGGCGGTGGCTCCGTCGGCGCCGGAGCCGGGGTAGCGCTCGTTCAGCAGGTCGAACGCCTGCTGTGCCTCGGTGCCGGGGATGGTGAACTCGGTCGAGCCGGGTTCGGAGTTGGTGGCGGCGCCGGCGCCCGCGAGGCCGAGCAGCACCACCCACAGCAGCACGATCCAGCGCCGCCGTACGAAGGAGAAGCGGCCCATTCTGTAGAGGAAAGTCGCCATGATGCGGGGGTCTCCTGATCAAGCATGTGGCGTGATAGGGGTTCGGTGGCGAGCGGTGCCGTCCCGGCGGCCGTCGGGACGGCCGGGTCAGGTGGGTGGGGGGAGACGGGACGTCGGGGTCGGGTCAGGGGCGGGGGTTTTCCGGCCGCAGCAGCAGGGCGGGCAGCACGACCGAGTCCAGGAAGTGCTCCAGGTAGGGGCCGTCCGCGTAGTCGTCCTCGATCAGCGGGCGGGCGAGGAGCGCGCCGAGCAGGGCGTGCACGACGTAGCCGAGGGCGGGGTTGCCGGGGTCCACCTCGCCGCGTTCCGCGCCGCGCGCCAGCGCCCGTTCCAGGACCTCGTTCTCCGGGCGGATCAGCATCTCCCGCATGGCGAGTCGCAGATCCTCGTCCTGGCGGGCGGCGTGGGTGATGGCCTGGAGCAGTTCGGTGTCCTCGCCGGCGGCCTTGCCGGTGCGGCGGGTCATCTCCCGCAGGTCGCCGCCCAGGGTGCCGGTGTCGATGTCCTCGATGTCGAACGGCTTGCCGTGTCGCAGTGCCGCGATGACCAGTTGGCCCTTGGTCCCCCACTGGCGGTAGAGGGTGGCCTTGCTGGACCGGGTGCGGGCGGCGATGGCGTCCATGGTCAGCGCTTCGTAGCCGCGCTCCCGCAGCAGTTCGAGCACGGCCTCGTACAGCTCGGCCTCGCGCTCGGGGGTGATCTTGCTGCGCGCGGTCCTGCGGGTGGACGCCTCGCCGGCCTGGCCCGTCATGCGGCCCCCAGTGGATCGAAACGGTGTCGTACACGTCAGAGCGTAGGACGCACCCCATCGAAACGCAAGCGGATCGATACGCGTCCGTTTCCATGTACATTTCAGCGACGTAACATGCCTGCATGGGACCCCACACCACCGCACCGGGAGCGCGCGCGAGCCACAAGCTGCGAACCCGGCAGGAGTTGCTGCGCAGCGGACTCGACCTGTTCCTCGACCGCGGGTACGCCCGTACGACGATCGGGGACGTCGCCCGCGAGGCGGGGGTCTCGGAGCGGACGTTCTTCCGCTACTTCGCCAGCAAGGAGGAACTCGTCCTCCATCCGGTCCAGGAGATCACCGACCACTTCCTCGCCGAGGCGGAACGGCGGCCGGAGCACGAACCACCGCTCATGGTGCTGCGGGAGGCGGGCGCCCGGGTCATGGAGATCACGGCCGGCGAGTCGCTGGAGACCGTCCTGCCGGCGCTGCGGCTGGTGTGCGTCGAGCCGGAACTGCGCGCCGCCCAGATGGTGCACTCCGCCACGGCGCACCAGCGGATGGCCGCCGTGCTCGCCCGCCGCGAGCGCACCGCCCCCGGGGATCTGCGCCCCTCCCTGCTCGTCGGCGCCTACGTGGTGGCCTCCGCGCTGGCGGCCCAGGAGTGGACGCGGCGCGGCGACGGGTCGCTCGTGGCGCTCCAGCGCGCCACCGATGACCATCTGCGGCAGATGCCCGCCGCGCTGGCCGAGCGCTGGAGCGGCTGACCGGGGCCGGCCGGCCCGGGCGGATCAGCGGGTGGCGGCGGCGCGGGCCAGGTCGTACCGCTGCTGACCCTCCTGCACCTGCGGCAGCCGCTCCTCCACCCAGCGGGCCAGACCCCACACGTGGGCGGCCGCCTCCCGGCCCAGCCCGGTGAGCGAGTAGTCCACCCGGGGCGGGATCACCGGCTGCGCCACCCGGTGCACGAACCCGTCGCGTTCCAGGGTCTGGAGGGTCTGGGCGAGCATCTTCTCGCTGATGCCGGAGATGGCCCGCCGCAGTTCACTGAAGCGCAGCGACCCCTCGTCGCGCAGCAACGCCAGTACCAGGACCCCCCAGCGGCTGGTGACGTGCTCCAGCACCGCGCGGGAGGGACAGTCGGCGGCGTTCACGTCGTACTTCCTGCTCACATCCATGCCAGTAGCTTACTTCAAAGTGGGTACTTTCCCTGAGTTAGTTACCCACCTACCGTGGGAGACGCACGCGACGTACGAGAAGAAACCATCCCCGAGGGAGTAGCGAGCATGCTGGTAGTCACGGGAGCCACCGGTCAGCTGGGACGACTGGTCATCGACGCCCTGCTGGCGTCGGTGCCGGCCGATCAGGTGGCGGCGGTGGTGCGGGACGCGGCGAAGGCGGCCGACCTGGCGGAGCGCGGGGTCCGGCTGCGGATCGCCGACTACGACGACCCGGCCACCCTGCGCGGCGCCTTCGCGGCCGGCGACCGGGTGCTGCTGATCTCCGGCAACGAGGTCGGCCGGCGGATCCCGCAGCACACCGCGGTCATCGACGCCGCCAGGGAGGCAGGAGTGGCGCTGCTGGCCTACACCGGTGTGCTCGGCGGCCCGGCGGCCGACTTCACCCTGGCCGATGACCACAAGGGCACCGAGGAGGCGATCCTCGCCTCCGGGCTGCCGTACACCTTCCTGCGCAACGGCTGGTACCACGAGAACTACACGGCCCAGCTGGGCCCGGTGCTGGAGCACGGCCAGGTGGTGTCCGCCGCGGGCGAGGGCAGGGTCGCCTCCGCCTCCCGCGCCGACTACGCCGCCGCGGCGGCCGCGGTCCTGACCGGTGAGGGCCACGCGAACACGGTGTACGAGCTGAGCGGCGACACCGCATGGAGCTTCGCCGAGTACGCCGCCGAGGTCGCCCGGCTCTCCGGCAAGGACATCACCTACAGCGCCGTCACCGCCGAGCGGCAGACCGCGAACCTGGTGGGCGCCGGGCTCCCCGAGCCGTTCGCCGCCATCCTGGTCGGCGTGGACCTGGCCATCAGGCGCGGACTGCTCGCCGCCACCCCCGGTGACCTGGCACGACTGATCGGCCGGCCCACCACGCCGATCGCCGACGCGATCGCCGAAGCGCTCCGCGGCTGAGGTCCGCGCGGCGGGCGATTCCGGTCAACTGACCGGCAGGCAGTGGCGTAAAGCCGTCCGGCGGCATTCGCCACTGCCTTCGCCACTCATCCGAGTGATATGAACTCCACATGTGCGGCTGAATTCCTTGCGGACTGCCGGGAGTCAGGGTCTGTGCGACCGGGGCAGGGTGCGAGACGGTACGCACCGCACGCGCTCACCGACACGCCCCTGAGCACATGGAGGGATCATGACGCTCGCCAGCCACAGCACCGACGCGGCCCAGCCGCTTTCCTACAGCTGGCTGCTGACGGCCAGACGATCGGACCTCGCGCACTTCCGGCGACTCGCGAAGCTGGCGATGCGCAAATGGCAGCAGGACGACGCCGTCACCGAAGTGGTGCTGCACGGAGTCACCGAACTGCTGTCCAATGTGGCCCGCCATGTACCCGATCCCCGGTGCAGGCTGGAGCTGTTCCTGGAGGACGGCGCGGTACGCGTCACCGTCCTGGACAGCTCCCCCACCCTGCCGCGGATCACCCTGCCCGACTGGACCGCCGAAGAGGGCCGCGGACTGTGGCTGCTGCGTGAGATGGCGGACAGCATCGGGTTCGAACCCACCCCCGAGGGCAAACGGGTGTGGGTCAGGATCAGCGGCCGCTGACCGCCGCGGGCCACCCCTCGGGGAGCGCCGGCCGCTCCCCGTACGCCTGAGGCGACTCCCGTGCCCGGTCGGCCAAGCCCCGGCGCCCACCCGGGTACGCCTCGGCGAACAGCAGTACCCCGGCGACGCACTGCGGCAGCCCGGCCGCGATGGCCGCGATGGCCGCGATGGCCGCGATCCGGACGATGCCGGAGCCCTGGTCACCGTGCGGGCTGACCATACGCCTCCGTGGTCACGGCTCCCCGGGCGTCAGTCGCCCCTGCCCGGCTCGGGCCGCTCGTCATCCCCGGCCCTGGTCTTCTTGCGCTCGACGCCGACGCCGCCCCAGAAGGCGAAGCCGGTGATCACCACGCGCGGTGCGCCCGGGGCGCCGGCCCGGCTGGCGTTGTGGTCGAAGCCGCCCATCAGACCGAAGCCGCGCACCTCCACCTCGATCTCGGGCGGGACGGTCACCGAGACGCCGCCCATGACGGCGATGGCCCGGACGGTGACCTCGCGCTGCTCGAAGTTCGCCTCGCGCAGGTCGAGGTTGCCGCCGCCCATGAAGGCCAGCGCGCGGAAGCGGCGCGGCATCGTCCAGGCACCGCGCCGGACGAACCCGCCGAGGACGGCGAAGGCGCCCCGGGTGGTGGCGCGGTGGCCGATCCGGGCGGCCCAGCCGGTGGCCGGTGCGGGGACGGAGGTGCCGGCGGACGCCGGGGGGTCCACGCGCTCGGGCAGATCGCGGATCAGCGGCTCCAGCTCCGCGCGGGTCCTGGCCTCGTACACGGCGGTGAGCCGCTCGTCGAACTCCTCCATGACGAGCCGGCCCTCGGCCAGCCCCCGGCGCAGGATCTCGGCGTACTGCTCCCGCTCGGCGTCGGAGGCGCGGACCTCGGGCAACTCGCTCGTCATGGCGGAAGCTTACTCATCGGAACCGGTGGTTGGGGCGGCCGCGGGACCCAGGAAACGGAATCGTCCGGCCTCCACCTCGTACTGGTACGCGGCCGGTCCGGTGCCCGCGTAATCACCCACCCGGTCGAAGGCCAGCGGGCGGGCGACCCCGTTGTAGGTGAGGATGCGCAGCCGGCGCAGCACATTGGCCCGGTTCAGGCTCTCGCCCTCCTCCAGGGTGCGCTGCATGGCGATGACCACCATGCGGGCGGCGTCGTAGCCCTCGGCGGCGTACGGTTCGGGGTCCTCGCCGAACCGGCGGCGGTGGACGGGGGCGAAGCCGCCGGCTCTGGTGTCGGAGGCGGGGTCGGTGTGGCCGGCCACGAACCGCCAGCCCTCCGCCGCCTCCCCCGCGTCGGAGAGGAAGAGGGGGTCCATGGCGGCCTCGCCGGCGATCGCGGTGCCGCTCCAGCCGGCGGCGCGCAGCGCGAGGGCGAGCCGGGCGGCGCCGTCCGGCAGACCGCCGTAGACGACGGCGTCCACGCCCTCGGCGAGCAGTTCGGCCGTGACGGGGGCGAAGTCCTCGGTGCCGGCGGGCAGGACGCGGGGCACCAGCGCGACGCGGGTGCGGTCCACGGCGCCGCTGACGGCCCGGGTGATGAGCCAGCTGTGGGTGTCGGCGGTGCGGTCGTCGACGAGACCGATCAGGGCGGGCGGGTGCTCCCCGGCGGCCAGACAGCCGGGGATGGCGAGCCCCGTGGTGCCGGTGCCGGGGCGGCCGTGCAGGAGGACGGGGTAGTCGGCACGGTGGGCGAGGTTGCCGACGGAGAGGCTGAGGACCGGCAGGGCGGCGTCCTGGTAGACGCGGGCCGCGCTGTCGGCCACGGCGTCGCCGGTGGGCCCGATGACCATCAGCACGGCGGGGTCGGCGGCCAGTTCGGCGGCGGCGCGGGCGGCGCTCGGCGGGTCGCCGACGTCGTCGTGGACGGCGAGTTCCAGCTGGAAGGGCAGGTTGCCGTGCTCGTTCAGCTCTTCCAGGGCCATGGTGATGCCCCGGTACTGGCCCCGGCCGTAGCGGGCCTGCGGGCCGGAGAGATCGACGTGCAGGCCGATGGTCCACCGCGCTCCGGCGGCTCCCGGGGTGCCGGCCCGGCCCTTGGCCCGGCGCACCAGCCATGCCCCGAAGGCGGTGCCCCGGCGACCACCAGTCCGCCCGCGGCGATCGCGATCAGCCCCCGCCGGGTGGGCGTTCCGGTGGCCGGCTCCGCGGTGGGCTCGCCACCGGCCGCGGCCGTCCCGGGTTCTGCCTGACCGGCGGCGCCGGGGCGGGGTGCGGGCGGTCCCACGAGGCCGGACCCCACGGCGTCGTACCCCCGGGAGTGCCGCCCCCGCCCCTGGCGCGGTGCCTGCCGCTCCCCGGCCGGGCCTCCGTGCGGGCCGGCGGTGTGTTCCTCCCCCACCGGCGGGTGCTGCGCGCGGGCGGCGATCTCCGCGGTCAGGGCGGGCGGCAGCCAGCCCTCGCCCTGGTTCCCGCCCAGTTCCTCGCTCAGTTCCCGTGCCACCGGACGCAGCGCCGGGTCCGGGTCGAGGCAGGCCTGGAGGACCTCCAGCAGGCTGCGGGGGACATCGGCCAGCTCGGCGGGGTCGTCGTACGGGGTCCGGCCGGTCGCCGCGTACACCAGGACCTGGCCCAGGGCGAAGATGTCGGACGCCTCGTCACCCCGCACCACGGGGCCGGCCGTGTCGGTCAGCCGGGGGCCGTCCGCCGCCAGCAGGATCTTGCCCGGGTGCAGCCCGCCGTGCGTCAGTCCAGCCGCGTGCAGGGCGCCGAGCGCGCCCGCCAGCATGCCGCCGAGCGCCCGGACGGACCGGCGGGGCAGCGGCCCGTGGGCCGCCACCGCCAGTGGCAGTGCGGGCCCCGGCTCGTAGGGGTACGCCATCCAGGTGCCGTTCTCGTCCGTGCCGCCGCCCACCACCGGTACCAGGAACGGGTGGTGGACGGCCGGTCCCCGGTAGGGGCGGCGCGGGCGGTGCAGCACCTTGAGGGCCAGCGGGGTACCGCCGACCGAGCGGGCCAGGTAGACCAGGCCCGTGCTGCCCTCCCCCAGCCGTCCCAGCAGACGGCAGCCGCCGATGCGCGGCGGGTCGGACGGTCGAAGCGGCTCCATCGGGCGCGGCCCCTTTCCTGTGTGCGGCTCAGCGCAGCGCGCTTTCCACCCTGGCCAGCATCAGTTCCTGGGCGTCGGTCACGATCCGTTCGACGGCGGCCTCGTCGTAGCCCTCGGTGCCCTTGACCGCGAGGGCCACGGTGACCGGGCCGCGCCGGGTGACGACCCACAGGTAGGGGTACGGGCCGCCGTACAGGTCGCTGGTGAACTCGCCGCCCTCGCGGATGAGATCGTCGGCGCGCAGCGGGCTGTCCGTGCCACCCGGGTCGCCCATGGACAGCAGCCCGGTGACGCGTTCGTCGGCGCGCAGTTGCTGTCCCGGGCAGCGCAGCACCTCTTCGAGGATTTTGGCCATCCGCAGGTCCGCGGCGGCCACCGAGTCGTGGACGGTCACCGAGGACATCACCCGCAGCGGGCCCGATTCCGTGGAGGTGGCGGGCAGTTCGCTGTTGCGGGTGAGGTTGGCGAGCACCTCGCCGGGCAGCGGCTCGCGGGTCCAGACGCAGTCCTGGCCGAGCACCGCCATGGTGGCGGGGTCCGCCTCGTAGGGGTCCTGGGGCAGATAGCCGGGCCCGTAGTCGTGCGGCTGTGCGGAGACCGCGCGGGCCAGGGCGAGGGCGTCGTCGTGGCCGGTGGGCAGGCGGGCGGGGTCGGGTTCCCAGTCGGGGGGCTCCTCGGTGACCGTGGTGGGGTCGGTGTGCGGTGCGGTGGCCGGGGCCGTGCCGTCGCCGGTGTCCGGGGTGCCGTGGCCGGAGCCGCAGCCCCCCAGCAGGGGGACGATGACCGCCGCCAGTGTCACGGCGCACGGTGCCGTCCTGCGGTGCCGCAATCCCTCGCCCTCCCCAGCTCGGCCGATCGGAGCGGCATCACCTTAGCGTTTCCGGGCGGCGACCGGGAGTGGCCGGATCAATGGAGTGGCCCGGGCGGGCCGGCGGCGGGAAACTGTCGCCATGGAGACGACACTGCGTGCCGAGTACGCGTTGCGGAAGGTCTATCTGGATACGGCGAGCCACGGGGTGCTGCCGGCCCGTACGGTACGCGCGCTGGAGGCGGCGGTCGCGGACATGGCGGACGGCGGGGTCGATCAGATGGCCGGGTTCGCGACGGTGGACGGGGCCAGGGAGGCGTACGCCCGGATCGCGGGCGTCGAGCCGGGCCGGGTGGCGGTCGGCGCGAGCGTGGCGGGGCATGTCGGCACGGTGGCCAGGTCGTTGCCGGCCGGTGCCGAGGTGCTGTGCGCCGAGGACGAGTTCTCCTCGGTGGTCAACCCCTTTGCCGCCCGGGGGGATCTGGTGGTGCGTGAGGTGCCGCTGGAGAAGCTCGCGGAGGCGGTGACGGCGGGGACGGCGCTGGTGGCGGTCAGCGCGGCGCAGTCGATCGACGGACGGCTGGCGGATCTGCGCGCGGTGCGGGAGGCGGCGCGCGGGTACGGGGCACGGGTCATGGTGGACGTCACGCAGGCGATGGGCTGGCTGCCGGTGTCGGCGGCGGATTTCGACTACACGGTGTGCGACACGTACAAGTGGCTGCTCGGTCCGCGCGGGGTGTCCTTCCTGACGATGCCGGCGGACGGCGGCGCTCTGGTGCCGGCCGGGGCCGGCTGGGTGTCGGCGCGGGACCCGTGGGCCACGTGCTACGGGGTGGTGCGGGACCCGGCGCCCGGAGCCCGGCGGTTCGACGACAGTTACGCCCTGCTGCCCGGGATCGGGACGGCAGCCTCGCTGTCCCTGGTGGAGGAGGTGGGGACGGCGGCGATCGCGGCGCACGACGTGGCGCTGGCGCGGCGGTTCCGGGCGGGCCTGGCCACGTTGGGGTACGAGCCGGTGCCGGGTGACGCGCCGATCGTGTCGGTGCCCGGGATCGGGGCGGCGGCCGGGGCCCTGGCGGAGCGGGGCATCCGGGTCTCCGCCCGGGGTGGCCGGCTGCGGGCGTCGTTCCATCTGTACAACACGGACGCGGATGTGGACCGGCTGCTGGAGGCGCTGCCGGCCCCGGGGCGGGCCGGGTGAGCTCCCCCGGCTAACGCTGGGAGGCGCCCCCAGGGTGCGCGGTGGCGGCCTTCAGCGCCGCCCGGCACAACTGGTCGGCGGCGCGGGTGGTTTCGGGGAGGCGGTAGCGGCGGGCCAGGTTCAGCACGTGCGCGCACGCGGTGGGGAGGGAGACGCGGTGGCCGGTGGAGACGTAGACCGGTTTGACGCCGGGCTGGGTGCGCAGGGCGCGGCCCACCTCCTCGCCGTGGAACGCCCGTTCCGTGCCGTGGGCGTCGGCCGGCCCGTCCGCTTCCTGCGGGTCCTCCGCGTCCACCAGCGGTGACCAGGCACCGCGTTCGGGGCCCGGCGGCCGGTGGCGGAAGGTGAAGGGGTTCTTGGCGACGCCGATGGCGGGCAGTCCGGTGAGCACCCCGAGGTGCGCGGCGAGGCCGAAGCGGCGGGGGTGGGCGGTGCCGTAGCCGTCGCACACGACCAGGTCGGGCGGGGTGGCCAGGCGGCCCAGGGCGTCCAGCACGGCGGGCAGTTCGCGGTAGGCGAGCAGGCCCGGCCGGTAGGGGAAGGCGACCGGCCCGGTGGCGGTCGCCCGCTCCCGTACCTCCAGCGTCCGCGCGTCCAGGGTGACGGCGGCCGCGGCGACGATGCCGCGCTCGTCGTCGTACGCCACATCCACCCCGGCGACCGTGGCGGGGGCACCGGGCGCGGGGCCGCTGTCCTCGTGGCTGACGCGCTCGCGCAGCGTCAGCTGACGGGCGATCGCCTCGTCCTCGGTGGCCGGGGTGGTGTGGTGGAGGTGCATCGTCGGTGGTGCCGCGGCTCAGCCGAGGTCGACGTTCGGGTAGAGCGGGTGCTTGGCCAGCAGGTCCGCGGAGCGCTCGCGCACCTGCTCGGCGACGCCGTCGGCCAGGGTGTGGGCGGCCTTGGAGGGCTTGCCGTTCTTGGTGGTGCCGGGGGTGGTGGCGGAGAGCACGGTGTGGATCAGCTCGGCGACCTCGTCCATGCCGTCGGTGTCCACGCCGCGGGTGGTGAGGGCGGGGGTGCCGACGCGGATGCCGGAGGTGTACCAGGCGCCGTTGGGGTCGCGCGGGATGGCGTTGCGGTTGGTGACGATGCCGGCGTCCAGCAGCGCTGCCTCGGCCTGACGGCCGGTCAGCCCGTAGCCGGAGACGTCGATGAGCGCCAGGTGATTGTCGGTGCCCCCGGTGACCAGAGCGCCGCCGCGCCGCAGCAGGCCCTGGGCCAGCGCGTCGGCGTTGTCGACGACGCGCTGGGCGTAGTCGCGGAAGGAGGGCTGCCGGGCCTCGGCGAGGGCGACGGCCTTGGCGGCCATGACGTGCGGCAGCGGGCCGCCCAGGACCATGGGGCAGCCGCGGTCGACCTGGTCGGCCAGCGGGTCGTCGCACAGCACCATGCCGCCGCGCGGGCCGCGCAGGGACTTGTGGGTGGTGGTGGTGACGATCTGGGCGTGCGGGACCGGGTCGTAGTCGCCGGTGAGGACCTTGCCGGCGACCAGGCCCGCGAAGTGCGCCATGTCGACCATGAGGGTGGCGCCGACCTCGTCGGCGATCTCGCGCATGGTGGCGAAGTTGACCCGCCGCGGGTAGGCGGAGTAGCCGGCGATGAGAATCAGCGGGCGGAATGCGCGGGCGGCCTCGCGGACGGCGGCGTAGTCCAGCAGGCCGGTGGCCGGGTCGGTGCCGTAGCTGCGCTGCTCGAACATCTTGCCGGAGATATTGGGGCGGAAGCCGTGGGTGAGGTGGCCGCCGGCGTCCAGGGACATGCCGAGCATGCGCTGGTTGCCCAGGTCGCGGCGGAGTTCGGCCCAGTCGGCCTCGGTGAGGTCGTTGACCTGGCGGGCCTGGGCGCGCTCCAGGGCGGGGGCCTCGACGCGGGCGGCGAGGACGGACCAGAAGGCGACGAGGTTGGCGTCGATGCCGGAGTGCGGCTGGACGTAGGCGTGGCGGGCGCCGAAGAGTTCGCGGGCGTGCTCGGCGGCGATCGACTCGACGGTGTCGACGTTCTTGCAGCCGGCGTAGAAGCGGCGGCCGATGGTGCCCTCGGCGTACTTGTCGCTGAACCAGTTGCCCATGGCCAGCAGGGTGGCCGGGGAGGCGTAGTTCTCCGAGGCGATGAGCTTGAGCGAGGAGCGCTGGTCGGCCAGCTCGGCGCCGATGGCGTCCGCGATGCGGGGCTCGACGCCGCGTACCGCGTCGATGGCGGCGCGGAAGGCGGTGGACTCGGTGCTGAGCTCGCCGGTGGGGTCGTTCGGGGTGGGCTGAGCGGTCATACGGGGCCTCCTGGACGGATGTCGCGATGGCCCAGGCGCACGGCTCTCCAGCATCGCGCGACGGCGAAGGCCGCTCCCCGATGGTTGGTCCCATCCCGACGCGCCAGTCACGGCCCGCAGCGAGCCTAGCACTCGCGGATCGGCGTCCGCCGGGGCACGGTGGTAGGGGTGAGAGTGCCCGTCCGTGCTCCAGGGAGGCGGTTATGTCCGGTCACATCTACCGGGTGACGGAGATCGTCGGTTCGTCGCCCGAGGGCCTGGACGCGGCGATCCGCAACGGGATCGGTCGCGCGTCCAGGACCTTGCGCCATCTCGACTGGTTCGAGGTGACCGAGGTACGCGGTCACCTCGTCGAGGGCGAGATCGAGCACTATCAGGTCGGTCTGAAGGTCGGCTTCCGGCTGGACGAGGACGACGAGGAGGAGAGCGGCGCGGGCTGAGGGCCGCGGAGCGGACCGCTCACAGGGTGCTCCGCTCTCCGCCGGCCGCCCGGCCCCGGTTCAGCGCCAGGGTCCCGGCCAGCAGGTCACCCTCCAGCAGGCTCGCGTCGGTGAGCCGGGCCACGGAGGAGTGCGCGTTCAGCACGGCCTTGGTGGTGCGCAGGGCGGTGCCCGGCCTGCGCAGCAGCGGACGGATCCAGCCGTCCACGACGCCGTCCAGCTCCGCTTCGGGCACCACCTTGTGCAGCAGGGACAGCTCGCGCGCGGTGGCGGCGTCGAAGCTCTCACCGGTGAGGATGAGCTCCCGGACGCGGGCGGCGCCGCACTCGTGGAGCAGCCGGGGCAGCGCACCGCCCCAGGCCACCGGCAGCCCGACGGCGAGTTCCGGCAGCCGGTAGCGGGTGTCCTCGGCGGCGGCCCGCAGGTCGCAGAAGACGGCGAGGGCGATGCCGGCGCCGATCACCCGGCCCTGGAGCCGGGCGATGGTGACGGCGCCGGTGGTGGCGAGGGAGTCGCACACCCGCCGGGCCTTGCCGCTGAGGGCGCGCATCGCGGTGCCGCTGGGGTCCTCGGCCATCAGGAGTTCGAACTCGTTGCGGTCGGCGCCCAGGCAGAAGTCGGCGCCGGTGGCGGAGAGCGTGAACACCCGGATCTCCGGGTGGTCGTGGATGAACTCCAGGACCGCGAGCAGTTCGTCGAGAACCGCCTCGGTCACCAGGTTGCCGTTCTCCGGCGTGTTCAGGCATGCGTGCACCACCGGGCCCTCGCGCTTGACGAGCAGGGTGGTGAAGTTGTCGGACATCCGGACTCCAGTTCGCTCAGCCGTCGACGACGTACAGCGCCCGCACCCGGCGGAAGGCGACCCGCGGCTCCCACTCCGGGGGGGCGCTGACGCGCAGGGTGGGGAAGCGCTTGATGACGCGCTCCAGCAGGAGGGTGGCCTCCAGCCGGGCGAGGCCGGCGCCGATGCAGTAGTGGATGCCGCCGCCGAAGGACAGATGGGTCAGATGACCGCCCTTGCGCCGAAGGTCGAAGGTGTCGGGGTTGTCGTTGCGCGCCGGGTCGTGGTTGGCGGAGGCGATGACGATGTGGATCAGCTGGTCGCGGGCGACGGAGACACCGGCCAGGTCCATGTCCTCGCCCGCGGCCCGGGTGGTGACGTGCACCGGGGGGTCGTAGCGCAGGGCCTCCTCGACCGCCTGGGGGACCTCGTCGGGGTTCCGGCGCAGCAGGCTGAGCTGGTCGGGGTGCTGATCGAGGGTCCAGATCATGCTGGACAGGACCGTCGAGGTCGTTTCCAGGGCGGCGATGACGATGAACATCGCGAGGTAGTAGAGGGTTTCGTCGGCCCGGTCGCGGTCGGGTTCCAATTCGTCCCAGACGCGGATCCACCGGGACAGGACGTCGTCGCCCATGGTGGCCCGCCGGTCCCTGATCAATCCCGTGAAGTATTCACGCAGACCGAGGGTGGCGGTATTGGCAATGGCGAGCTGACTGGCCGACGGAAGCAATTCCTGGGCGTACGCCTGACCATGTGTCAAGGAGACCAGCAATTCGTGGTCGGCGCGCGGAATTCCCAGCCATTCGCCGATCGCCGCCACCGGGAGCCGCTCACTCACGAGTTCCGCGAAATCGGCCTCGCCGTCGCGCATCCGTTCGGCGAGACCGTCGAGGAGCTCATCGACGATTCCGCCGAGGGGGGCGTAGAGCCGCCCGACGGTGTGCCGGTCGAAAAGATTTCCCAGTGCCCGGCGCTGCCGGGTGTGGTGGGGCGGGTTAATTCCTTGGAGTGCCTCGCCGAGTTCTCGTGAGGCGGGCGCCGACCAGCGCTTTTGATCGCCCTGGCGCGCCCGCCACTCACCGTCGAGTGCCTTCCACCTCTTGTCCCGCAATACCGCGTCACATATTTCATAGGTGGTGAGAAATTGAGCCCCCCAAGGGGTGGGGACCACGTCTCCCATTTCCCGGAATTTGGCATATATGGGATAAGGGTTGTCCTGGCCTTGCGCTGCGCGAAGTCGCGAAACCAAGGAGACCACGGACCGTGGATCGACTACTGTTCCCGATGTGACCGGCCCCACGATGACTCCCTGCATGTGCACCATCATTGACTCGGAAGAATTTCACCGGCCGCTGGGCTTGCGAACAGCCGGTCGAAATACGAAGGCCGTACTACCCGGATGCTTTGATGGTTTACACATGTCATGGGAATATGCTCATGTAACGTGCGTCACACGCGCCACCAGGCAAGGAACGAACTCCACACACTGCCCTTGCCCGGCTTGCTCATGGGAACGTTTGAGCCACCGTTCGACCCGGCTCCCGCGCCCCCGGAGGAAGCCTGCGGCCGGGTGGGCCGCACCGGGGCGAAGCGCGCCGGCAGCGAGGTGAGACCCCGCTGGAACGGGCCAGGACGCCACACCAGGGACTCCTCAGGCACCGCCAGCTCGATGTCGGGCAGCTGGTTGAGCAGTTTCTCGATCGCGGAGACCGCGATGAGCTGTGCCGGGTCCTTGGCGGGACAGGCGTGCGGTCCGGCACTCCACGCCAGGTGGGCGCGCTTGCTCAGGGTGTGCCGGGCGGAGGGCAGCGCGGGGTCGCTGTTGGCCGCGGCGAAGCTGATCAGCAGCAGCTCCCCGGCCTCCACCGGAACGCCCATCAGGTCGGTGTCCTGCACCGGGTAGTGCGGGGCGTAGTTGGCCATGGGCGGGGCGTCCCACAGCACCGCGTCCAGCGCGTCCTCCACCAGCAGGGCGCCGCCGAACTGTCCGCCCGAGTAACGGTCGTCGGAGAGGATCAGCTGGAGCCCGTTGGCGATCAGGTTGCGCTGCGGCTCCATGCCGGCGCTGATGAGCATGACCAGCTGATGGATCATCTCCTCGTCCGACAGCTGCGAGGAGTGCTCCATCAGCCAGGACACCACGTCCTCGCCGGGGTTGGCGCGCTTGGCGGCGATCAGCTCCTGAAGTGCCGCGGACAGCTCCTTGTTGGCGCTGTCCGCGTCCACCCCGCCGTCGAAGATGCCCGAGGTGCCGTAGATGAGCCGGTCACCGATCTCCGGGGAGCAGCCGAACAGCTCGTTGAAGACCAGCAGGGGCAGCATCCGGGCGTACTCGGTCAGCAGGTCGACCGTGCCGCGGTGGCTGAACTGGCTGACCAGGTAGGTGGAGACGCGCTCCACGTGCCGGCTCAGCCGGTGCGCGTCGATGCGCGCCAGGGAGTCGGTGATCGCCTGGCGCAGCCGCATGTGCTCCGCGCCGTCGGTGAACAGCGCGTTGGGCCGGTAGCCGAGCATCGGCAGCACCGGGCTGTCCTCCGCGATCCGCCCCTCCTTCAGGTCCGCCCACCGGCGGGCGTCCTTGGAGAAACGCTCGGGGTTCTGCAGCACGTGCAGGGCCGCGGCGTAGTCCGTGACCAGCGTGGCCTCGACGCCGGGGCTGAGCTCCACCGGGGCGGCCGGGCCGAACTGGCGCAGGTACGTGTAGAAGGACTGCGGGTCCGCCGCGAACTCCTCCCCGTACAGCGGGACGCTCTCGTACTCGTACTGCTCCTCGGTGGCACCTCCCTGGTGGGCCGGGCAGCCGGGCGGCGGACTGTCGTATCTGGGCTGGGGTTCCATCGATACTCCTAGCTGGAACGATTCTGCAGATAACGCACCAAAGCCACCAGCGCGTTCGCGGATGACTTCTCGTCACGTGCGTCACAGGTCACGATCGGGGTGTCGGGCAACAGGTCGAGCGCTTCCCGCAGTTCCTCGTCCGCCCGGTTCGGCTGACCGTCGAACCGGTTGATCGCGATGGCGAAGGGAATGCCGTACTTCTCGACCAGGTCCATGATCGCGAACGATTCCTGGAGGCGCTCGGGGTCCACGAGCACCAGCGCGCCCAGGGCACCCCGGCTCATGTCCTCCCACACCTGGACGAAGCGCTGCTGACCGGGTGTACCGAACAAGTACAGGACCAGCCGGTCACTGAGGGTGAGTCGGCCGAAGTCCATGGCCACCGTGGTGGTGGTCTTGCCGTGCACCCCCTTCAGATCGTCGATCTCCGCGCCCGCCTGCGTCATCGTCTCCTCGGTGCGCAGCGGGGGGATTTCGGACAGCGTTCCGATGAATGTCGTCTTGCCTACGGCGAAATGGCCGACCACCAGGATTTTTGCGGCGATCTGCACACTTTCCTGGAGGTGGACGCTGTTACCCGAAGCGTGCCTGGAGTCCATTCAGCACCTCCTGCAGAACCTGGACGTCGGTCAGATGGGCGCGCGGGATCGGGGCACGCATCATGATGCGTCCCTCTTCCGCGAGATCGGACAGCAGAACCTTGATAATGCCGACCGGCAGATCCAGATGACCGGCGATCTCGGCGACCGAAAGATAACCGCCTTCGCACAGCTCCATCACGCTGCGCTTCTCCGGGTCCAGAGGACCCTGCTGCTGGCTTCCCTCGGAGGCCGTAACCAAAGTGATCAACTCAAAGCGATCGCTTTGTGGCAGACCGCGACCATTGGTGATCACATACGGACGCACTAAATCAGCAGCCTCGGCGGGCAGCTCGTCTGGGACATCACTCATGTGGGGATACCGGAATTCTCACGGGGAGGAGTCGACAGCGCCTTGCCGAGCTGATTGACCAGCTGCTGCATCCGGAAGGTGATGTCGGCCATGTCCACCTGGGGAGACGCGGAGACCGCGAGGTAGGCGCCCTCACCGGCCGAGATCAGGAACACGAAACCGCTGTCGAACTCCACCAGGGTCTGCCGCCAGCGCATCGCGCCGTCACCGCCGAAGCCCGCCACCGTACGGCTGAGCGACTGCATGCCGCTCATCGCCGCCGCGATGGTGTCCGCGTCGTCCTTCGGGACGTCCTTGGAGCGGGCCATCAGCAGACCGTCGGCCGACACCAGCAGGGCGTGCCGGGCCTCGGGCACCTCAAGGGCGCTCTCCAGCATCCAAGAGAGATCGTGGTTCACTGCTGCTCGGGTCCTTCCGTGCTGGGAGCGGTGTTACGGCCGGCCTGAGTGCCTCGCTGGAAGGCGCCCATGATCGATGCGGTCTCTTCGCTGGAGCGCGCCGGCGTACCGGCGCCACGCGACTCGGGCGGCACGATGGACATCCCGCGGCGCCTGCGCTTGGGCAGCCCACCGGCGGTGGTCCCGGTGACCGGGGCCGGCACCTGACCGGGTGCCGGCGCTTCGGTCGCGGGCGTCGTCTCCGGCTCGGGCTCGGGCATGGTGGTAAGCAGCTCCTGGGGCAGAAGGACTACCGCACGCACACCGCCGTAGGGGGACGAGGAGTCCACGGAGACGTTGAACCCGTACCGCGCGGCGAGCACGCCGATGACCGCGAAGCCGAACTGCGGCGGGTTGCCCAGCTCGGTCACCCCGGGCGGGGTGTCCCCGGACAGCAGCCGCGCCGCCCGGTTCTTCTCCTCCTCGTTCATGCCGACGCCCGCGTCATCGATCATCACGATGACGCCCTTGGGCACCGTACGGATGTTGATCTCGATCGTGGTCTCGGGGGACGAGTAGCTCGTCGCGTTGTCCAGCAGCTCGGCCAGAGCCAGGGCCACCGGCTCCACCGCACGGCTGACCACCGCGAAGTTGCTCTGCGAGCGCACCTCCACCCGGGTGTAGTGCCGGATACGGCCCTTGGCGCTGCGCACCACGTCATAGACGGAGGCCACCGCACGGGACCGGCCCAGCCACCCGTCGCACAGCACGGCGATGGACTGCGCACGCCGGCCGAACTGCGAGTTCATGTGGTCGATCTCCAGGAGGTCCTGGAGAATGTGCAGGTCTCCGTACTTGTCCTGCACCTTGGAGATGGACAGCTGCTGCTCGTTGGCCAGACCCTGAAGGGTCCGCATGGCGGCCTTCAGAGCGGTCTTGGTGCCCTCCTCGGCGCGGCTCTCGGCCTCGGCCACGGCTTCGGCGAAGGAGCCCTCCAGCTCCGCGTGCCGGGTGGCCAGCTCATCCTTCTCTTCACGTAGCTTTGCTCTCGCTTTTCGGCCGCGATAAATCACGGTGGCGGCGAGAGGGGTTCCGGCAACCAAACCCCAGACCGCTGGATCCTGTAGTGACGTCATGAGATTCTCTTTAAGCTAGACCGCATCTATTCGCTTCCTGGCACAGTTCTTTCACAAAGAAAGAACTGGCTTCACATGTAATCCCCAATTGACCGCAACGCGGGCAGCATCGTCGATGCGGTGCGAGTCGGCCTGCCTGCGGCAGTCTTGGGGATTACCGGCGCTCGGCCGGGCGCACACCGCATAACGGCTGGTCAGGAGGCCGGTTGGACTCCACCCCTGACGGCAGGAGATGCCCTGCTGACGGCATAACGCTCCTCAGGGATGGCCCGCTCGGCTGATGTGCCTGATTGCCGTTCGCCATACGTGCCCACAGCTCGTTTGGCAAGCGCGGTGATCGTATCATCAGCAACACGGCCGTTGCTTCTCACCAGGCCATCGCACAAGTTTCCCTGACGGTCTTTCAGAAGCCCAATGGTCTCTGCCAATTGGACAACCTTGCCACGCCCCGACTAACGGCCGTTGTCCCCGACGGCGGCGGCGAGTTCCGCGGTGGTCGGCGGATTCGCCCCGGTCCTGGTGCAGTTGATCGCAGCCGCCAGCGCACACCGCGTCAGCACCTCGGCGAGCAGGGCGGGTTGACGCGGCACCGCGCCATGGCCGGCGATGGCGTCGAGCAGCGCAGCCTGGAACGTGTCCCCCGCCCCGATGGTGTCCACCACGGAGATCGACGGGGCCTGCGCGTGCACCTCGTCATCGGCGGTCAGCGCCAGCGCACCCTCGGGGCCCAGCGTCACCACCACCAGCTCCGGGCCGAGCGCCAGCAGTTCACGGGCGGCGTCGCGCGCGGAGAGCCCCGGGTACAGCCAGCCGAGATCCTCGTCACTGGCCTTCAGCACGTCCGCCGCCGCGGCCAGTCGCCCGCAGGCCGCCCGATAGGCGTCCCGGTCGGGCTGCACGGCGGGCCGCACATTGAGGTCGGCCACCACCGTGGTGCCGGCGGCGCGCTGCTCCCGGCACAGCTCCAGCACCCGGGAGGCACCCGGCTCGATGACCACCGCCAGCGAACCGGTGTGCAGCACGGCGGTGTCCGCCGGCACCTCGATGCGCCGCGGATCCCAGTCGGCGAGGAAGTCGTACCGGGCACCACCGTGCGCGTCCAGGTAGGCCAGCGCCACCATCGTCCGCTCGGAGCCGGCCGGCGCGCGGCGCACCTCCACCCCTATGCCGTCCAGATGCTCGCGCACCAGCGCCCCGGGAACGTCGTCGCCCCAGGCGGTGATCAGGGTGACCGGGCGGTCCAGCCGGTGCAGGCCGACCGCCACGTTCGCCGGGCTGCCGCCGGGAACCGCCTTCAGCTCCCGTTCGCCGGCCCGCCACAGCAGATCGACCAGTACCTCACCGACAACGGTCACCCGGCCCGCGTTCATGCGCTCGCTCCCTCCGCACCGGACAGCCGGTACATCACACCCACAACCGCACCATCATCTGTCGCGCGGCCCCGGAACAGCAAGATCAGGACCGTGTGAGGTTGGTGCCGCCGGGCGCCCGCCGCACGCCCGGGTCGTGGCGGTGGCTGTGATCCCCGACACGGCCGCGTTTCGGCCCCCCGTCCGGCTGGGAGGATCGCGACCATGACGGCCGGCTTCACCGTGGACATCACGGGCACCCAGGGCATGCGGACCGGAGAATGGGCGCAGGGCGAGGAGTTCGCCATCCTCCCCGATCGCCGGCTTCAGCAGCGGCGGGAGGAGAACGGGGGGCATCGGGTACGCCTGTACGCGCCCGACGACCCGGCGGTGGCCGGGAGCGGGGGCGGCACCGCCACGCTGGTCAAGGTGGCGGCCGGCCGCCCGCAGGTGTCGGAACCGGTCACCGTGGCCGAGGTGGAGGAGCGGACCCGCGGCGGGTACGGCACACCGCACCCCGTTCTCGTTCTGCACGATCCCGCCGGCCGGCCGACGGCCACCGTGCGGCCCGAAGAGCCCGGGGTCACCGCGCCCCGGCACTTCACGGTGACCGACGCCGAGGGCCTCCCCCTGTGCCGGATCACCCACGGCCCCTCCCGCATCGGCCGGCGCGGCTACTGGCGGATCGACTTCCCCGACGGGCGTCCGCCGCTGACCGGCCGCCGGGGCACCTGGGCGGGCTGGCTCGGCTTCGTCCTGCTGCTGCCGCTGTGGGTGATCTTCTTCATCGGCTCGGTGCTGGTCACCCTGCTGACCCTGGGCCATGTCGGCGAGATGCTGGTGTGGGGCTGCCCCAAGAACGTGGTGTGGCGCCGGGACCGCACCCTGCCCGGGCGCGGACGGGCCATGACGTTCAGTTATATGCGCACCGGCTATCGCTTCGACGCCGCGCTGCTGGAGGAGCGGATCGCCCACAGTCAGGCGGCCCTGCACTACTTCACCAAGATGCACACCGACTGAGCCGCCGCGCTCGCGCCACCGGAGGGCTTGCGGTTAGGTGGTCAGCGGGAGCCGGCCGGACGACGCACGCCGGGAGCGCGCGCCCCGTACGGCGGCAGCGGCCGTACGGGAGAACAGGGGAACCAGTGGTGGAGACCGAGACCCGCACCGAGGAGATCACCGCGCCCGACGGCGTCACCGTGGTGGCCCACAGCTGGCTCCCGCCCGGCGGCACCGGCGCCGTACGCGGCTGGGTGCAGCTGGTGCACGGAGCCGCCGAGCACGGGCTGCGCTACGACCGCTTCGCCCGCCGGCTGACCGCGCGCGGCCTGGGGGTGATCGCCTCCGACCACCGCGGGCACGGCGCGACCGCCGCGCACACCGGCGGCCTGGGGGTGGTCGGCGCCTCCGGGTGGCGGGCGGTCGTCGATGACCTGCGGCTGGTCGGCGAGCGGGCGCGCTCGCGGGTGCCCGGAGTGCCACTGGTGCTGCTCGGGCACTCCATGGGATCCCAGCTCGCCAGGGACTACGCGCAGGAGTACGGGGACGGACTCGCCGGGCTGCTGCTGACCGGGACCTTCCGCTCGCTGCCCGGATGCGATCCGCAGACGGCGCTGGATGAGCTGCACCGGCAGATCGAGCGGGAGGGGCGGGCGGCGGCGTCAACCTTCGTACCGCGGCTGTTCGGGTCGTTCAACGATCCGTATCCGTTCCGCACCGGATTCGAATGGTTGTCCCGGGACACCGCGGAGGTGGACGCCTACGTCGCCGACGAACGCTGCGGATTCCCCTTCAGCGCCGGGCTGGCGCTGGACTGGGTGGCGGGAAACCGCAAGATCAACGATCCCGCACAGCAGGCCCGGATCCCGCGCGACCTGCCCGTCCATCTCGCCGTCGGGGACCAGGACCCCTGCCACGCCCGGATGTCGCTGGTGTACGGACTGCTGGAGGACTTCCGCTACGCCGGCACCCGCGAGCTGAGCTGGCGGGCCTACCCACGGGCACGGCACGAGATCCTCAACGAGACCAACCGGGAAGAGGTCATCCGCGACCTGGTGACCGTGGTCGACCGCTGGATCTGAGACCTTCCCGGAGAGGTGGCGCGCCGGACCTGCCACCCCCTCCGTGGGGGGCGAGGAGGTGGCAAGCCCGTGCGTCACTCCCGTGTCAGCCGAAGATCACATCGCTGCACAGGTAGTACGTCTGATCCATGTGCGCGGCCCGCCAGATCGTGTAGACCATGTGCCGGCCGGTACGCCCCGGAGCGCCGGCGTCGATCGAGACCGTGACACCGCCGAGCTGCGGTTCGGTGGACGGGGTGCCCTCGCCCGGCGCGTACGAGCCGGTGGTGCGCACCAGTTCCAGATCGCTCCACTTCAGGGCCTGGGTCGCCGGGTTGAAACCCTGTTTGGTGACGTAGACCTGGAAGTACGTGGCGCCGTGCAGGGCGGCGTCGTGCACCCGCACCGTGAAGTTCGAGCTGTTGGCGATGTTGGTCGCCTGCCAGGCGCCCACGGTGTCCATGGAGCGGTAGCGGCCACCCTCGGCCTGTCCGCCGCTGCACAGCTGGCCGTCCGGGATGGCGGCCTGGTGGTTGTTGTTGACGCCGTCGCGGTACAGGCCGTTCCAGTTCCACATGGCGCTGGGGTTGTCCTGCCACGCCTGCCAGCACATGGGGTCCTGGTTGGCCATGTCCGGGTTCTGGAAGTCGTTGCCCCAGCGCTTCCAGCAGCTGTAGTTGCGGGACATCGGATCGATGGTGGAGCCGTGCGCGGCGGCGGTGTCCGCCCACGGGATGAGACACAGCAGCGCGGCGGTCGCCACCGCCAGGGCCCGTAACAGCCCGGAACGCCGTGAGTGTGCAAGGGAATGCATGCCGACCCTCCATTGATGCGGCTCATGAATGGGAGCGCTCCCAGCGTAGGGCCGGAGCCAGTGCCCGAACAGATGCCCGACCTGATCGACTCAGGCCGGTCCCGCGCCGGGCACGGGCGGGTCGGGAAAGGAGAGACGGGAGAGGAACTCCGGGGTGCGGCTGTCCGGTTCGGCGCTCGCGCACAGGCTGTCCATCACGGCCATGTAGTCCTCGACGTCGTCCCGCTTGTCGAGGTACAGCGCGCTGTTGAGCTGCTCCAGGTAGACGATGTCCGGCAGATCGGGCTCCATGAAGCGCAGGATGGTGACCGGAGCCCCGGCGGTGGCCAGACCGCCGAGGTGGAACGGCGCGATCTGGATGGTCACATTGGGCAGTTCGGCCAGCTCGCGCAGATGCTCGATCTGGGCGCGCATGGCCGCCGCACCGCCCAGCGGACGGTGCAGGGCCGCCTCGTCGACCACCGCCCACAGCTTGGGGCCGCACCTGCGGCGCAGCAGCTGCTGGCGTTCCAGGCGCAGTTCGACCCGCCGGTTGATCTGCCGCGGCGTCTCACGGGGGTGACCGAGCGCGATGCAGGCGCGTGCGTAGTCGGGGGTCTGCAGCAGCCCGGGGATGAACTGCACCTCGTAGGTGCGGATCACCGAGGCGGCCTCCTCCAGGCCGATGAGGGTCTCGAACCAGTTGGGCAGCACATCGCTGTACTTCTGCCACCAGCCCGGACTGCCGGCCTGCCGGGTGAGTTCCAGCAGTTCGGCGCGGCGCGGGGCGTCGACCACGCCGTACAGGGTGAGCAGATCGGCGACGTCCCGCTCCTTGGCGGCAACGCGGCCCAGTTCCAGCCGGCTGATCTTGGCGTGCGAGGCGCGGATCGCCCGGCCGGCCTCCTCGGGACGGATGCCGCGGTCCTCCCGCAGCCGGCGCAGCTGGGTGCCGAGCACGATGCGCAGTGCGGTGGGGCCGCCCCGCGCGTGGGAGAGCAGGTCCGTCACGGAGGAGGCGCGGCCGGGTTCTGCTGAGGCCATCTGAGTTCCCCTGAGTGGTTGAAATGTGCACCCAGTGTCGCACTGCGGGGACGCCTCGTACAGCAACGCCCGCTCCACTCAGGGGAATTTCAGCTCCGTCCGGGCCGGGCGGCTAGGCCCTTTCTGACAAATCCCGCCTGGCCCACGTCGCCTGGCACGGCACCTCGCTGCGTTGTCGAGACGCCCAAGTAGCCCACTACGAGGCCGCCCCTCCGCCTTGCGATGCTCCCCCAGCCTTCGGCCGGGAGGTGCCCCCAGCACCAGACAACGCGGGCCCGACCGGCGCCATGTGTCAGACAGGACCTAGCCCGTGACGTCGGCCAGATCGTCGAAATCGCCGTCCTTGGCGCCGTTGATGAAGGCGCTCATCTCGGCCCTGGTGTAGATGAGCGCCGGGCCCAACGGGTCACGGGAGTTGCGTACGGCCACCGCGCCGTCGGCCAACGCGGCCACCTCGACACAGTTTCCGCTCGGGTTGCTGCGGGCGCTCTTGCGCCAGACCGCTCCCTCGAGACGCTCGGCTGACATCCCGTTGGCGAACTGCGGCATAACTCCTCCTCGGTCACCGTGCCGGCCTCTGCGGGCCGGTGGTGGGCGGTCGTTCGGATCCAGACCGATTACTTCCCCCGTCGGCGCGTGTTCTTGCATCTGTTCTTGCATTCGTTCTTTCAGATGTACTTGCAGCGATACGCTCGGTTCAGTGAGGATAGACCCAGCGGAGTCGTCGCTCAGAGTCAGCTTTTGGAAACACAGTGCAGCGGAGGACCTATGCCAGCTCACTCGCCGTGGTGGACGCCCGGGGAAACACCGGGGCAGCGAGTGAGGGGGGCCCGGGGTGCGGCGGCGCTCAGCCCCGCGGCCGGGCCGGGGCTGCCCGCGCTGCCGGCGCTCGGCGGACTGCCCGCGCTGCCGCCCCCGGACGGCCGTGGCCCGATGCGTGGTTCGGACGGCGCCGAGCCGGACTCCGCCGGTTTCGCGACCTTTCCGCTGGCCGACTCGCCCACCTCCCCAGCCGCCGCGCGGGAGCTCACGCGCACGACCCTGGCCGGATGGGGGCTGACGGAGCTGGCGGACGACGCCACGGTGATCGTCTCGGAGCTGGTCACCAACGCCCTGCGGTACGGTGCGCCGCCGACCGGTTCCGCCGGTCGTCCGCTGCCGCCGGCCACCCGTGACCAACCGTTTCTGCTGAGCCTGGTGCACTGCGGCGGTTCGGTGCTGTGCGCGGTCTTCGACCCGGGCAGCGAGGTTCCGGTGGTACGGGAGCCGGACTTCTTCCAGGAGTCGGGCCGGGGACTGCACGTCCTGGAGTCACTGGCGCAGACCTGGGGCTGGACCGCGCCCAACACCCATGGCAAGGCGGTCTGGGCGCTGCTGCCCCCGCCCGTACGGCCGCCGCGGGCGCGACGGGGGCCGCCCGCCCGGCGACGGGTCGCGAGGAGACCGAGTGGAACCCGCTGACCAGGCTGTTGCTGCTGCTGGAGCTGCTGAGCGGGCCCTCCTGGCTGAAGGAGCTCAGCGCGCGGGGAGTCGAGAACTAGGACGTGTCCCGGGCCGCGCGGTGGCGTCGCCGCAGGACCGGACCGCCGGGGCGCCGAAGGCTCACGCGGTGGCCGGCTCGGCGAACGGCCACCGGCGGAATGGTCAGGGCCTGGGCACCTCGTACAGGAAGCAGCCGTACTCCACCGCCCGTATGTGCACGCGTGCGACCTGTGGGTCGGCGAAGGCCGTGTGCAGCGCCCGGTCCACGGTGGCTCGCGCGCGTCCCGGATCCTGGGGCAGCCGCACGAGTTCGCCTCCCGTGATCCACCCTGCGCCGCTGTACCGGCGCAGCACGCGCAGCGCCCCGGTCTCGGCGAACGGATGAGCGATCGCCGGGTCCGGGCCCTCGCACCGGTCGGTGTGGACGAAGACCGGCCCCACCTCGTCATACGCTCCCGGGTCGACGCCCTTCTCCGCCGCCCACCGGCGCAGCGGGGCGTAGGAGAGGAGCAAGAGGCGTTCCCCGGCGCGGGCACGGCGCAGACAGCAGCGCAGCGGCGATCCGTTCGCGTCGTGCGGGTGCGGACGGGGAACCGCTCCGGCGTCGTCGCGTGCCCGCAGGGCGTCCAGAACGTGCGCGGGGATGGCGGACGCCTGATACCTCACTGTCGTCATGCGCCCAGGCTGCCCGACCGCGGCCGCCGGCACCGGCGGGATCACGACACCGCGCTCGGCGGCCTGAGGTCGGGGCGCGACGGGCAGAATGACGGGGGCATGTCATCCATGCGACTGCCCCTCTTCCTCATTCCCCCAGGAGGCCGCCATGCGTCTGCTCCGGTACGGATCCGCCCTGTTGGCCCTGCTGACCGCGATGTCGCTGCTCATCGCGACCCCCGCCGTCGCGGCCGGCCCGACGGTACGCGGCGGCGATCGCGTGTACAGCTCGTCCGGCGGTTCCTGCGCCATCGGCTTCAACGCCCACGGCGGCGGGACCCAGCGCTACGGCCTGCTCCCGGGCGGCTGCGGCGGCGCCGTCACCACCTGGTACGCGGATTCCGCCCTCACCGTGCCGATCGGCACCACGGCGGCGAGCTCCTTCCCCGGCGGTGGCTGGGCGCTGATCCAGTACAACGCGACGGTGAACGCGCCGGGTGAGATCAGCGTCGGCGGTGCCGGGTACCCGATCACCGGGGCCGCCTCGCCCGTCGTGGGCGGGCGGGTGTGCCTGGCGACGCCCGCCTCGGGGACGAGATGCGGCACGGTCACGGCCGTCAATCTGACGGTCAATGTGGGGAGTGGGGCCTACAGCGGGGTCTTCGCCGCGAACCTCTGCGTGGAGTCCGGCACCGCGCCCGGCACGCCGTCCTTCTCCGGCAGCGCCGGGGTGGGCGTGCTGATCGGGAGCAGTGGCAACTGCGTGACGGGCGGCACCTCGTACCACCTGCCCGTCGTCCGGGCCCTGAACTCCTTCGGCCTGTCCCTGGTCTGAGGCGCGCGCCGCCACGTCGTTCAACTCTTCATGGCGCGTGCCCGTGCGGCAGGGCCGGCCAACCCCCTCCCGGCGGGCCGTGGTGGCTCGCCGGGAGGGGGCGTGGGTCGCGCGGGGACCGCCGTACGTGCCCCGGATCAGCAGTAGAGGTTGCCGCCGGTGGTGGTGCCCAGCAGCTGGCTGAAGTGGGTGAAGGTGTTGACCCGGCTCTGGACCTGGCCGGGGTTGCCGCCGTTGCACTCGATGCTGCCGTTGATGCTGCGGATCGACTCACCGAAGCCGGCGCCGCTGACGATGGCCTGGTGGCCGCTCATGTTCCCGGCACCCGACTGGGTGTTCCAGAACCACAGGGCGGTGCGCCAGGCGACGGCCGCGTCGTTCTGCACCAGCCAGGGGTTGCCGAGCAGGTCGATGCCGAGGGCGTCACCCGCGGCCTTGTAGTTGAAGTTCCAGCTCAGCTGGATGGGACCGCGACCGTAGTAGGCGGCCTGGCCGGCCGGGCAGCCGTAGGGCTGGCTCCAGTCGCAGTAGTGGGGGTAGTTGGCGGTGTTCTGCTCCACGATGTGGACCAGGCCGCCGGTCTCGTGGCTGACGTTGGCAAGGAAAGCCGCGGCCTCGCGGCGCTTGACCTCGTCGCTGCCGGTGTTGGCGAAGCCGGGGTAGGAGCTGAGCGCCGCGACCAGGCCGCTGTAGGTGTAGAAGGAGTTCCGGTTCGGGAACATCTGGTTGAACTGGGCCTCGCTCACGACGAACCCGCTCGGGTTGCCCGGGTTCCCGCCGCCGTCGCAGCTGTGCGGATGCCAGTACCAGTAGCTGATGACCGGGTCGTAGCCCGGGTTCTCGTGTTCCGCCCGGTAGTAGCTGCCGTTGTACCGGACGATGCTGCCGGCCGGGTACCAGGTGCCGGCGACCCAGTTCGTCGCCGTCTCGCAGGTGGTGCCGGCGGCCCGGACGGGAGCCGCGTTCACCGCGGGCACCAGGGTGGCCCCGAGTCCGACGGCGAGGAGGACGGTCATCAGTAACGTGACGAAGCGTTGTCTCAGCACGCGGTTTCTCCTTGGAGGAGCGACGGCGTGGCCGCGGCCACGCCGTGCCGTGGGGGTAACGGCCACACTGAAGCGCGACCGGCCCACCTCCGTCAAGGTCTAGACCAGACCGATACGCGGAGCCGTACCTTTCCGCAGCGGAGCGCCCTCCCCCCATCGTTCGCCGGGACTTCATCCGCGATTTTGGCATGAACACTTCCTTCAACGCGCGTAGCTTGCTACAAGTGCGGCAGCAGACCCGCTCGTTGGAGGCTCAGTGAGATTGACCCGATCCCTGTCGGCCGCATCCGTCATCGTCTTCGCCCTGCTGCTCGCACTGCTGGGCATCAGCCCGGCCCAGGCAGCCGGCCCGGCCTATGTGGCCCTGGGGGATTCCTATTCCTCGGGCAACGGCGCCGGAAATTACATCGATTCGAGCGGTGACTGTCACCGCAGCAACAACGCGTACCCCGCCCGCTGGGCGGCGGCCAACGCACCGTCCTCCTTCACCTTCGCGGCCTGCTCGGGGGCGGTGACCACGGATGTGATCAACAATCAGCTGGGCGGCCTCAACGCGTCCACCGGCCTGGTCAGCATCACCATCGGCGGCAATGACGCGGGCTTCGCGGACGCCATGACCACCTGTGTCACCAGCTCGGACAGCACCTGCCTCAACCGGCTGGCCACCGCCACCAACTACATCAACACCACCCTGCCCGCCCGGCTCGACGCGGTCTACAGCCAGATCAAGGCCCGCGCCCCCAACGCCCGCGTGGTCGTCCTCGGCTACCCGCGCATGTACCTGGCCTCGAACCCCTGGTACTGCCTGGGCCTGAGCAACACCAAGCGCGCGGCCATCAACACCACCGCCGACACCCTCAACTCGGTGATCTCCTCCCGGGCGACCGCCCACGGATTCCGCTTCGGCGATGTCCGCCCGACCTTCAACAACCACGAACTGTGCTCCGGGAACGACTGGCTGCACTCGCTCACCCTGCCGATATGGGAGTCGTACCACCCCACCAGCACGGGCCATCAGAGCGGCTATCTGCCGGTCCTCAACGCCAACGCCTGACCGGCCCCGCGAACGGCGGCGCCCGCCCCGCGCGTGACGCGCGGGGCGGGCGCCGCCGCGCGTTGATCAGCCCACAGTGCCGGTGACGGTCCCACCGTCACGGTCGAGGGTGTACGTCACGGTCGCGCCGCTCCAGAAGTGGAACGTCAGCAGGACCGTGGAGCCGTCCCTGACCTCGCCGAAGAACTCCGGGGTCAGCGTGATCACCCCTCCGCCGTAGCCGGGGGCGAAGGCGGCGCCGAACTCCTTGTAGGACGTCCAGTCGTGCGGCCCGGCGTTGCCGCCGTCCGCGTAGACCGCTTCCATGGTCGCCAGCCGGTCCCCGCGGAAGTCGGTGGGGATGTCCGTGCCGGAGGTGGTCCCGGTGGTGTCCGAGAGCACCGGGGGCTCGTACCGGATGATGTGCAGGTCCCAGGGAACGCCACGGGCGAACGCGACCGTAAGCACCGCGCTGACCCCGTGCGGGCGGTCCGCCGTGAGGCGGGCCAGCGTGTCCGCGGTGAGGGTGAGCCGGTCGCCCTCCACCGTGTAGTCGGTGCCCGCGACCAGCTCGTCCGTGCCGTGGCGCACCGCCGTCACCGTCGTGCCGGCCAGGGAGAGCGCGACGGTCGCGGCCTGCGGGGTCCCGGTCGCCGGGACGAAGATCTGGTCGGTGGACCCGGTGGCCGAGTCGACCGTCCAGCTGGAGCTGATCTGCCGGTACAGCGCCGGGTCGCGCCAGGTGAGCGCGGCGCGGTCGAAGTGCTGGCCGTTGTCCCACCACATGGTGGTCAGCTGCTTCTGCCGGGCGTAACCGCCCAGGAACTCGAAGAACTTGAGCTTCTCGCCCTGCTGGATGGTGTCGGTGCTCCGGTCGAAGCCGAGCAGTCCGTACTCCCCCACGATCACGGGGACGCCGCGTGCGGTGAAGGCGTCGTGCACCCGGTCGAAGGCGTCGGTCAGATCCTGCCGCGCGACCGCGTCGAAGCGGGTGCCGCCGGCGACGTTCACGCTGAACGGCCAGTAGCCGTAGAAGTGCACCGTGGCCACCAGCTGCGGATCGTCGATGGCCTCGATGGTTTCGGCCAGTTCGTCCACCCGCTCCTGCTCGGGTGAGGCGTGCAGGGTCGTCAGGACGAGGGGGCGGGTGGCGTTGGTGCCGCCCGTGTCGCGCACCCGGTCGACGAAGACGCTGTTGAGCTCGTGCAGCAGCTCCGCGTTCTGGGCGTCACCCGAACTTCCCTCGAAGAACGGCTCGTTGATGCTCTCCAGCAGCAACCGCGCCGGGGCGTCCCGCACCGCGGCGGCGATCTGGTCCCAGGTCGCGGTGAACCGCGCCAGCACGGCCTCGCGCTGTGCGGGCATCTGCATCACCCACTGCCAGGAGTCGTGATGCACGTTGAGCAGGACGTACAGATCCTCCTCCAGTGCCCAGTCGACGACCTCGGTGACCCGGGCGAGGTGGTCGGGGTCGATGGCGTACGCGGGGGCCGGGCCCTGGTGCTGGCTCCAGGTCACCGGGATCCGCACGCTGTTGAAGCCCTGCGCGCGGATGGCCCGCAACTGCTCACGGGTCACCCGGGGGTTGCCCCAGGAGGTCTCGTCGGGTCCGGTGGCATCCAGGGTGTTGCCCAGATTCCAGCCCGGCTGCATCGCGGCGACCGCGTCCGCCGCCGATTCCCGGGTCCCGGTGCCGGCCCCGGGCGCGGCCGGCGACGCTCGCTCCGTCGCAGCCGAGACCGGGCCCGCCAGTCCAAGGATCAGCATCGCCAGCGCCGTCAGTACGGCGTACCACCATGATGAACGGCTCTTCACCCTCGCACCTTCCGTTCGTTCGCTGCCTGTCCAGGACAGCGGCGGCTCGTACGGGAGAGTTATGGGAGCGCTCCCAATCGGGACTGTAACGGCTGAGTCCTCAGACGTCACCGGTGTGCGCGGCGGTAACGAGGCGGCGGACCGGGCGGGCGCGGAACGACTGGCGCCGTTCACGGCGGGCCGGGGCCGGGGCGGCAGTCCGGCGAAGGGAGCGGTGCGGCCCCGCTGTCCGCCAGGAAGAGGACATCTCTTGGCCGCTAGCCCTGCGAGGCTGGACGCCATGCCGGAACGGCCCGCCACCACGCCGCCGCCCGGCTCGCCTCCCTCCCCGTGTCCCGCGCCCCGCCCGGCCCGGCTCCCACGCAATCGAAAGGAACAGCTCCCGCCCATGACCGTTCTGGACACCCGCTCCCTCAACCGAGCCACCCTGGCGCGGCAGTTGCTGCTCGACCGCGCCGGCCTGCCGGTCCTCGACGCCGTCGCGCGACTGGGCGGACTGCAGGCGCAGGAGCCCCAGGAACCGTTCACCGGACTGTGGTCCCGGCTGCGGGGTTTCCAGCCGAAGACGCTCTCGGACCTGTTGCTGGGACGGCGCGTGGTGCGCACCCATCTGATGCGCCGCACCGTCCATCTCGTCACCGCGGACGATGTGCTGGCCTGGCGCTCCCGGCACGACGCCATGCTGCGTCAGCGGGGAATCGGCGCCTACCGTGCCGAGCTGGCGGATGTCGACCTCGATGAACTGGCCGCGGCCGGACGGGCGGTGCTCGCGGACGGCCAGCCCCGTTCGATGGCCGAGATGGCACGGGCGGTGGCGGACCGCTGGCCGCGGCCGGCCCCGCGCGCGCTGGGCGAGGTGCTGGTGGCGGCGCTCATCCCGATGGTTCAGCTGCCGCCGCGCGGGCTGTGGCGGACCCGGGCGGGGGTGCGCAATCTGCCGCTGTCGGCCTGGCTGGGCCGGGCGATCGACCCGCTGCCCGAGGACCCGTCCGATCCGGTCGGCCAGGCACTGGTGCGGCGCTACCTGGCCGCGTTCGGTCCGGCCGCCACCGCCGACCTGCGCGCCTGGAGCGGGCTGGCCGGATTGCCGGCGGCGGTCTCGGCGATCCGTGCGGAACTGGTCTCCTTCCGCGACGAGCGGGGCCGCGAGTTGCTGGACCTGCCCGACGCGCCGCGCCCCGACCCGGACACCGTGGCCCCGGTGCGGTTTCTGCCGGCGTTCGACAACGCACTGCTGGGCTACGCCGACCGGGGCCGGATCGTGGACGACGCCCATCGCGGCCTGTCGGTCAGCGGTGCCCGCGTGGTGCTGGTCGACGGCCGGGTCTCCGCGACCTGGACGGTCCGGGACGGCACGGTGCGGGTCGGACCGCTGCGCCGGTTCTCGGCGGCCGAGCGGGACGAGGTGGCGAGGGAAGGGGCGGCACTGGCGTCGTTCCTGTCCGACGGAGACAGCGACCGGGTACGGATCGGGGTGGAGCCGGCCGCCGGCGCGGCGGGGTGAGGCACCGGGAGCGCCATCGCGTCCGCGCCACGGCCGCCCGACGACCGGACGCGAGGACGTGGCCGGTTTTCCGCACCGGGCCGCGCACGACGCCGCGTGGGCCCGTCGCACCGTCGGGCTCAGCGACTGGGCGTCGGCCCGGGCCGGCGCGCCGCCGTGTCGATCTCGGCTCGGGCCGGCATGGAGGAGGTGGCACCGGTGTGCTGGACGGAGAGCGCCGCGGCGGCCGTCGCCCAGGCCAGCGCCGCAGCCATCGGCCGGCCCTCGCCGCGGGCCACGGCGAGGGCGCCGGCGAAGGTGTCCCCGGCCGCCGTGGTGTCCACCGCCCGCACCGGGGCCGCCGGTACGGTGACCGGCTCGGCGCCCCGGGCGAAGTAGAGGCTGCCGGCGGCGCCGAGGGTGATCACGACCTCCGGCACGGCGTCCAGCAGGGCACGGCCCGCCCGGTGCGGATCGCGGTGGCCGGTCAGCGCCGCCGCCTCGTGCTCGTTGGGCAGCAGCACGTCCGTGCGGGCCAGCAGTCCGTCCGGCAGTGGGACCGCCGGGGCCGGGGTGAGCAGGGTGGGCACCCCGTGTGCCCCGGCCGCCTCCGCACCGGCCAGCACGCCGGCCATGGGCAGTTCGAGCTGGAGCAGCAGGGCTCCGGCGGCGGCGATGCGGCGCTCGTCACCCGGTGTCAGCGCGGTCACCGTCGCGTTGGCGCCCGGTACGACGACGATGGAGTTGCCGCCCTCGTCGTCGACCACGATGTGCGCGGTGCCGCTGGGCCCCGGCACGGTCCGCAGGCCGGCGGTGTCCACCGAGCACCCGGCGAGCGCGTCGCGCAGCCGTGGCCCGAACGCGTCGTCCCCGACCGCGCCGATCATGGTGACCCGGCCCCCGGCCAGTGCGGCGGCGATCGCCTGGTTGGTGCCCTTGCCGCCCGGCACGGTGCGGAAGTCACGCCCCGTCATGGTCTCCCCCCTGCGCGGGGCCACGGGTACGTACGCGACGAGGTCCATGTTGGCCGAGCCGAGCACCGCGATCGCCGGCCCGCCCGGTGCCGGTCCGCCGTTCGCCATCGCGTCTGTCCCCTCGTGTGTCTGTCTCCTGGGGAGAGGCCGTGTCCGTGGCTGTCCACGATGCCAGAAGCGCCGTGGTGGTGGCGATGGTGTGCGCCGGACGGTGGGTCAGGGACCGCCTCTCCCCCTCACCTGGGCCGCTGCCCCGTCCGCTGCCGCCCGCCCGACATTCGCCTCAGAACTTTCGGTGCGTCATCCTCGCGCCACGCGCCGGAGCGCACTTCCAAATTCATCGTGCTCATGTCACGATCGAGCCCGCGGATCCGCTTCGAGGATGCCGAGGCCGCCGAGGAGGGCGCCGTGTCCATGCCGCAGCAGGGAAGCAACCCCGGGAACGGACGGTTCGGCGCACTGATCACCGCGGCGCTGCTGGCTCTCGCCGTTCTGCTGGCCTCCGCCGCGGTCGCCACCGCCGGCCGGGCCGGGCCGGCCGGCGCGGACGGCCTCCCGGGGCCCGACGGCCGCTGGGTGCACAGCTGGACGGCGATGCCGCAGCTCACCGAACCGGGCAACATGCCGCCCCCGCCGTTCACCGGCCCGGGCTCCGTCCTGGTGGACACCACCGTGCGGCAGACCGCCCGCGTCACCACCGGCGGCACGGACCTGCGGCTGCGGTTCTCCAACGCCTTCGGCGACACCCCGCTGCCGCTCACCGCCGTGACCGTCGCCCTGCCCCGGGACGGCCGGGCCGGGGTCGCCGAGATCCAGCCGGAGACCCTGCGCCGGGTGACCTTCGGCGGGCAGGCGTCCGTGACCGTACCGACCGGTGCCCAGATCGTCTCCGACCCGCTGGAGATGCCGCTGCCGGCCGGCACCAACGTCACGGTCACCACCTATCTCGCCCTCGGTCAGCCCTCCCTCGCCCTCACCTCGCACCCCGGCTCGCGCACCACCTCCCATCTGCTGAACGGTGATCACACGCGGGCAGCCGAGCTGCCCGGGGCGGTCCCCGTCAACCGCTGGTACCTGCTGAGCGGCATCGAGGTGTACGCGCCGGACGGTACGGCCGCGGTGGCCGTGCTCGGCGACTCGCTGAGCGACGGCCGCGGCTCCACCACCAACGGCAACAACCGGTGGCCCGACCAGTTGTTCGACCGTCTTCAGGAGAACGCGGACACCGGGCAGGTCGCCGTCCTCAACCAGGCGGCCGGTGGCAACCGCATCCTCCAGGACGGTCTGGGCCCCAACGCGATGGCCCGTTTCGACCGGGACATCCTGGCGCACACCGGCGTCTCCTGGCTGATCGTCTTCGAAGGCATCAACGACATCGGCAACGCGCCCGCCACTGCCGCCGACCAGCAGGCACTGGCCGACGAACTCATCGCCGCCTACCAGCAGTTCATCGTCCGGGCGCACGCCAAGGACATCCGTGTGTACGGCGCGACGCTGCTGCCGTTCGCCGGGAACACCACGTACGACGACCCGGCCGGGCACCGCGAGGCCGCCCGGCAGACCGTCAACCAGTGGATCCGCACCGGCAGCGGATTCGACGCCGTTCTCGACTTCGACCGGGTGGTGCGCGACCCCGAGCGGCCCGACCGGCTGCACCCCGCACTGCACGACGGGGACTGGCTGCACCTCAACCCGGAGGGCTACCGGCTGCTCGCCGAGGCGGTTCCCGACGACCTGTTCACCGGACCGTGACGTCCCGGCCCACGGCACCGCCCCGTACCGCCTTCCCCCACAGCAGCACCTCTTCGAGGAGGACCCCTCCGATGGCAGTGATGCGCAGGACCGTTCTTGCCGCCGCCGCAGTTCTCGCCCTGTCCACCGCCGCGGCGCTGCCCGCGCAGGCCACTGCGGGCGACCGACCCGTGGGGGTCATCGCCAACGCCGACGCCCCCGGCACCATCGAGGACAGCTACCTCGTCCTGTTCGAGGACGCGACGTTCTCGGCGGCCTCGGCCTCCGCCGAGCGGCTGGCGGACGCGTACGACGCGGACATCGTCACGACCTACGAACACGCCCTCAACGGGTACGAGATCGCGGCGAGCGAGGCCGACGCCCTGGCCCTGGCCGCCGACCCGGCGGTGCGGGAGGTCGTGCAGAACCGGGTCCTCACCAGCGACGCGACCCAGATTGGTCCGCCCTCGTGGGGCCTGGACCGGATCGATCAGCCCTCGCTGCCGCTGGACCGGACCTACCGGTACCCCGACTCGGCGGGGGCGGGCACCACCGTCTACATCATCGACACCGGTGTCCGTACCACCCACGCCGACTTCGGCGGGCGTGCCTCGTTCGGCTACGACTACTGGGGCGGCACCGCCGCCGACGGCAACGGCCACGGCACCCATGTCGCCTCCATCGCCGCCGGCTCCGTCCACGGTGTGGCCAAGGCCGCCGACGTCGTCGCCGTCAAGGTCCTCAACGACTCCGGCAGCGGCACCACCGCCTCCGTCGTCGGCGGGATTGACTGGGTCACCGGCAACCGCTCCGGACCCTCCGTCGCCAACATCTCCCTGGGCGGCGGCGCCGACGCCACCCTCGATCAGGCCGTCCGCGCCTCCGTCGCCTCCGGCATCACCTACACCGTCTCGGCCGGAGGCAGCAACAGTTCGGCGGGGAACTTCTCCCCCGCCCGCGTCGCCGAGGCCATCACCGTCGCCGCCACCCAGAGCAACGACGCCCGCGCGAGCTCCTCCAACTGGGGCCCGGCCGTGGACATCTTCGCCCCCGGCACCAGCATCACCGCCGCCTGGAACACCAGCGACACCGCGACCAACACCATCTCCGGCACTTCCATGGCGGCCCCCCACGTCGCCGGTGCCGCCGCCCTCCACCTCGCGGACCACCCCGGCGCCACCCCCGCCCAGGTCTGGGCCGCTCTCGACGCGGCGTCCGCGACCGGCGAGGTCACCCTCCCCGGCACCGGCTCCCCCAACAAGCTCCTCCAGGTCCCGTAACGCCGCGAACGCCGACGGCGGCCCCGGCCTCGGGCCGGGACCGCCGTAGGGAGCACAGGCGCTCAGAAGGGGCGCAGCTCGGCCTCCAGGTCGGCCAGTTCGCGCTCGAACCGGGCCCGGGCCGCCGCCTTCTCGGCGGCCGGCAGCCAGGACGCGTCGATGCCGGCCAGCGACATCTCCCGCAGCCGCTCCGCCGGCAGACCGATGTCCTCGGACGCGATCCGGTACTCCTCGGCCAGCGTGGTCGGGAACATCCCCGGGTCGTCGGAGGCCAGGATGATGTTGAGTCCGGCCTCCGCCATCGCGCCGATGGAGGCACGGCGCCACGGCCGCCACGAGCGCCGTGAGGTCGTGGAGATCACCGTGAACGGCACCCGCTCCTCGCGGCACCGCTCGATGACGGCCTCGTCCTCCAGCACGTAGTAGCCGTGGTCGATGCGGTCGCAGCCGAGCAGGTCCAGGCAGGTGATGGTGTTGACCGCCACCGGCGCGTGCTCCGAGGAGTGCGCCGTGCGGTGCAGCCCCGCCGCGCCCGCCAGCCGGTAGGCGTCGGCGAACCGCTCGGGCGGGCCCGCCAGTTCCAGGTTGACCAGGCCGATCCCGGCCAGGTACTCGTTCGGCCGGTCCACCACGCGGCGCACGAACTCCAGCGCCTGCTCGCCGCTGTGGCTGCGGTCGATCGAGGCGATGAGCCGCCCGGTCATGCCGAGGTCGCGCTCCGCCAGCTTGATCCCGTCCACGCAGGCGTCCACGAGTCCGTGGAAGCCGAGTGCGGCGAGGTGCGGCGGCACGTCGTCGATCTGGAGCTCCAGATGACGGGTGCCGCCGGTGTGGGCGGCGGCGAACGCCTCGTAGGTGATGCGGGTGATGTCGTCGGGCCCGCGCAGCGCGGCGCCGACCCACTCGCTCGCCTGGAAGAGGGAGTACGGGTGCTCCGGCTCGTCCGGGCCCTGCCCCTGCGGCACCGGGATCCGGGTGTCGCGGTAGAGGGCGGGGTCCGGTGGCAGCGAGTTGATGTCGCGCCAGATGGTCTCCGGCTCGTCCGGCAGCTCGATCCCGGACTGCCGGGCGAGGTCGGCGAAGGTCGCCGCGGAGACGGTGCCGATCAGGTGGCAGTGCAGATCGGCCTTGGGCATCCGGGCGACGTACTGGGCGACGCGGTCGCGGTGACCGTCATCGCCGTCCGCCGGGCGGCCGTTGTCGGGGGAGATGTCGATCATGGCTTACTTCCCCGAGACTTCCCGCGCGAAGCGGTCGACCCAGTCGGTGCGGTTCTTGGTGATCTCCTCCGGGGACAGCGTCTCGTAGCCCATGGCCACCGGGTCACCGGCGTTCTCGCCCATCAGGCCGGTGAAGGACGGGGCCGGGGTGACGTCGGGACGCACCGGGAGATCGGTGGCCAGGGACGCTTCCTGGGCCTCCTGGGAGAGCATGTAGTCGATGAAGGCGTACGCGCCCTCGGTGTTCTCGGCGCCCTCGGGGATCATCAGCCGGTTGGTCGCCATGTAGCGGCCCTCGGTCGGCGGGATCCAGCCGATCGGCTGGCCCGAGGCCACCAGCGGCGGCACGAAGCCGATGATCGTGGGGACGGCGAGGATCTCGCCCTGGGAGATCAGGTTCGAGACCTCGGTGGTCGAGGTGTAGAACTGCAGCACGTCCGGGGCCCACTCACCCATGGTGGTGAAGGCGGTCTCCACGTCGTAGGGGCCGCTGCCGTACGCCGCGCCGATGCCGGAGACGGTCAGCTGGCCGGCGGTCGCGGAGATGTCGGGGAGCGCCACCTTGCCGGCGAGGGCGGGGTCCTCGAAGATCGACCACTCGGCGGCCTCTTCGGCGCTCAGTTCGTCCGAGCGGTAGAGGATGCCGTTGAGCTGGTACGTGTAGGCGGGGCCGGCGTAGGCCTCGTCCACGGCGAACTCGTGGAGTTCGTTGAGGTTGGGCACGTCCTCGGCGTCGAAGCTCTGGAACAGGTCCTGGTCCTGGCCGAGCGCGGCGAAGGTGTCCGAGATCAGCATCACGTCGATGCCGGGGTTGCCGCCGGCCAGCTGGAGCTGGGTGAGGCGGTCGGCGTTGCTGCCACTGTCGATCTCGATCTTGGCGCCGGTGGCCCGTTCGAAGGGCTCGACGACGTTGGTCTGGAAGTCCTCCACACCGAAGGGGAAGGTGCTGACCACGATGGTGGTGCCGGCCAGCTCGCCCGAGCCGTCGCCGCCCGATCCGGAGTCGGATGAGCCGCACGCGCTGAGCGTGAGGACGGCCGATATCGTCCCGGCGGCGAGCGCGCTGCCGCGCAGCTTGGGTGTTGCCATGTCCGTGAGCCTCGCTTGTCTGCTGTACGGGGTGGGTACGGGGTGAAGGACTGTCAGGATTCGAGCGCTACGAGATGCCCCGGGGCGGCGGAGACGGTGACCCGCCCGCCGGGCAGCAGCGCCGGCAGATCCTCGGACGCGACCGTGTCGCGGCGGACCGAGGCGATGAGGGGCACCGTGGCGCCGGTGGCGTCCACCGCGTCCAGGGAAACCCGCAGTTCCACGCCACGGTAGGCGATGGAGGTGACGGTGGCGGACACCGCGGTGCCCTCACCGCTTTCGGTGTTCCCGTTCCGGGAGGGGCCGTGCACCCGCAGGAGTTCGGGGCGGACGGTGACCAGGCCGCGGCCGGGTAGTTCGAAGAAGTTCTCGTAGCCCAGGAACTCGGCCACGAACCGGTTGGCGGGGGCCGGGAAGAGGTCGTCCGGCGGGCCTTCCTGCATCACCCGGCCGCCGTTCATCACCACCATCCGGTCCGACATCTCCAGCGCCTCTTCCTGGTCGTGGGTGACCAGGACGACGGTCAGTCCCGCCTCGCCCTGGATGCGGCGGATCTCCTCGCGCATCTGCACCCGCAGCCGGGCGTCGAGGTTGGACAGCGGCTCGTCGAGCAGCAGCAGCCGGGGGCGGATGACGATGGCCCGGGCGAGCGCGACGCGCTGCTGCTGGCCTCCGGAGAGCGCCTTGGGGCGGCGGTCGGCGAGATGGCCGAGGCCCACCAGTTCCAGTGCCTCGGCGACCCGCTTGGCCCGCTCGGCGCGCGGCACCTTGCGCAGTTTGAGCCCGTAGCCGACGTTGTCGGCGACGCTCATGTGCGGGAAGAGGGCGTAGGACTGGAAGACCATGCCCAGGTCACGCTTCTCGGGCGGGGTGTTGGTGACGTCCTTGCCGCCGATGAATATCGAGCCCTCGGTCGGGGACAGGTAGCCGGCCAGCATCCGCAGCGAGGTGGTCTTGCCGCAGCCGCTGGGTCCGAGCAGGGTGGTCAGTTCCCCCTCCCGGATGGCCAGGTCCAGTGCGTCGACGGCGGTGAAATCCCCGAAGCGGCGGCTGACCGCGAGGAACTCGGCAGCGGTGGTCATCGGTTGATCCCTCCGAAGATGCGGGCGAAGCCGAGGGTGCGCTCGGCGGCGAAGGCGAGCGCCACGGTGCCCGCCAGCAGGAGCGTGGACATGGCGGCGACGATCGGCGTGTAGTTCTGCTGGACGTAGTCGAGCATCGTGACCGGCAGGGTGCGGAAGTCGCGGGACTGGAGCAGCAGCGAGATCGGCACGTTGTTGAAGGAGGTGACGAAGCTCAGCAGCGCCGCGGAGATGATGCCCGGCCGCAGCACGGGCAGCGTCACGCTCCAGAAGGTGCGCAGCGGTGAGGCGCCCAGGCCCCGGGAGGCGTCCTCCAGCGCGGGGTCGGCGAGCGCGAGCGAGGCGCCGGTGACGCGGACCGTGTAGGGCAGCAGGATCGCGGTGTGGCCGATGAGCAGCGCGTTGAAGTTGTCCATGTCCAGGTGGAGCATGAACTGCTGGTACAGCGCGAGGCCGACGACGAGTTCGGGCAGGATCAGCGGGGAGAGGAACAGGCCCTCCACCAAGGACTTGCCGGGCACCTTGCCGCGCATGACGGCCAGGGTCGCCGGGATGCCGACGGCCAGCGCGAGCACCGTGGAGATCAGCGCGAGCTGGAGGCTGGACAGGAGCGCCTGGGTGAACGGCTCGTAGGCCAGGGCCGCCTCGAACCAGCGCAGGGACAGTCCCTCGGGCGGGAAGGTCAGCGACGATCCCCCGGTGAAGGCGGTGGCGACGACGAACAGGATGGGCACGATCATCACCACGTAGCCCAGGAAGGCCAGGACCGCGGCGATGGGGCTGGAACGCTTCATCGGGTGACCGCCTTCGCCCGGGTGAGAACGGTGGACACGCCGTAGACCACGAGGACCAGCACCGTCATGATGATCGCGGTCGCGGAGGCCGCGGCCCAGTCGAGGCTGACCCCGGAGTACCGGAAGAGCTGGGTGGCCAGCATCGTCTGGCGCGAACCGCCCAGCAGGTACGGGGTGGTGTACGCGGTGACGGCGCCGGCGAAGACGAGGGTGGCGGCCATGGCGATGCCGGGCATCGACAGCGGGATGGTCACGCTCCACAGGGTCCGGATGCGCCCGGCCCCCAGGCCGCGGGCCGCCTCGTCCAGGTTCGCGTCGACCTGGGCGACGGCCGAGTAGCAGGTGATGATCGCCAGCGGCAGGAAGAGCTGGGTGAGGCCGAGCACCACGGCGATTTCGGTGTAGAGGAGTTGGGGCGCCGGGTCGGCGAGTCCCAGCCCTTCGATGGTCTGTCCGACGACTCCGTTGCGGCCGAGGACGACCAGCCAGCCGTAGGTGCGCACGACGTTGCTCAGCAGCAGCGGGAAGATCGCCAGCGCGAGCAGGACCCCGGCCCAGCGGGAGCGGGAGCGGGCGAGCAGGTAGGCGGTGGGGAAGCCCAGGGTCAGACACAAGCCGGTGACGGTGAGGCCGATCCGCAGGGTGCGCCAGATGATGGCCAGGTCGTACGGGTCGCTGAGCATCCGGCCGAGCCGGTCGAAGACTTCGCCGGTGGGAACCCTCGGTGGTGAGAGCAGCATGGTCAGGGCGGGTATCACCACGCCCCCGAGAAGCAGGACGAGCCCGGGGAGCAGCAGCACCAGCGCTATGCGGCGCGAACGGATCATGTGGTTTCTCGGTGGATTTCTCTCGGTGGTACGGGTTGGTTCTCGGCTGGCTCGGGAACAGGGGCGGGGTTCGGTCGCCTCAGTGAAGACCCAACGCAACCGGTTGTGCAACCGGTTGTGGTGACAGTAATGTCCAGCAACGGGACATCACCAGGGGCAGCCGTTAACGATACGTAAATGTTGCAGACGCCGGTGTGACTCTGTGTAATATTCATTCAGGCCACCGTGACGGTGGCGGACGCCGTAGGGGGTCGTGTGCCAACGCTGGACGATGTCGCCCGTCTGGCGGGGGTTTCGAAGTCCACCGCCTCCCGGGCCCTGGGGCGCCCCGCCCTGGTCGCCCCCGAAACGGCGGTACGGGTGCGCCAGGTCGCCGAGCGACTCGGCTTCGTACCCAATCGCGCGGCCTCCGCGCTGGCGCGCGGCCGTACCGGAGTTGTCGCCGTCGTCGTCCCGACGCTGGAGAACGCCTTCTTCCCGCCGATCGTCGGCGGCGCCCAGCAGCGTGCCGCCGAGTGCGGACTCCAGCTGACCGTGGTGGTCAACGGCCTGGAGTCCGACGCGGACGTGGCGGCACTGGCCCGGCTGTCGGCCCAGGTGGACGGCTTCCTGCTGACCGCCCCGCGCGGCTCGGACACGCAGGTGGCGGCCTCCTGCGGGTACAAACCCGCCGTCCTGATCGACCGCGAACTCGACGGCGTCCCCTCGGTGGTGGCCGACACCGCCACCGCCTTCGCCACCGTGGCCCGGCACTTCATCGACCACGGACACCGGCACATCGCCCTGGTCGGCGGCACCGACCGGTCCTGGCAGAACGGGCAGCGCATCGCGGCGGTGCGGGCCGTCACCGAGCCGACGTCCGCCGTACTGACCACGTTCGGGCCACTGCCGCCGACCTTCGCCGCCGGCACCCGCGTCGCCCCCTCGGTCGCGGCCAGCGGCGCGACCGCCGTCATCCCCTACGCCACCGCGCTGGGTCTGGGCATCGTCTTCACCCTCGGCGCCCGTGGCATCCGGATCCCCGACGAGGTCGCGGTGACGATCGAGCGCCCGGTGGCCGAGGCCCTGGGTTTCTCCGCCATCCCCTCCATCGACGTCGACGGCGCCGAACTGGGCGGCACCGCCATGGAGGTGCTGCGCGCCCACATGACGACCGACCGCGCCGTCCCTCCCCCGCCGCCCGCCCAGCTGCGGCTGCCGGTGCCGGTGGTCCTCCCGTGACGGCGGGCGGGATTTTTTTCTTCTTCCACCCGTGCAACCTCCCGGCGCCGCCTCCCGTATGACCGGGGAGGAGTGTCGGAGCGGCGGAAGGTCGGCGGGTGAGGGAAGCAGCCCGGGAACGCGAGTTCCTGGAGTTCGCCGAGGCGCGGCAGCGCCAGCTGCGGCGCAGCGCCTATCTGTTGTGCGGGGACTGGCACGAGGCGCAGGATCTGACCCAGACCACGCTGATGAAGCTGTACGCGGCCTGGGGGCGGGTGCGGCGCGATGAGAACGTGGACGCGTACGCGCGGACGATCCTGACCCGTACCTTCATCGACCAGTACCGGCGGCGGGGCCGCCGGGAGGATCCGGTGGCGGAGCTGCCGGAGTACGGCGCGGGGCAGACCCCGGGGCCCGCCCCCGAGTTGCGCCTGCTGATGCAGGAGGCCCTGATGAGTCTGCCGCCGCGCTACCGGGCGGTCCTGGTGCTGCGGTACTGGGAGGACTGGAGCGTGGAGCAGACGGCGAAGGCGCTGCGGGTGTCCCCGGGTACCGTCAAGAGCCAGAGCGCGCGAGGTCTGGGCCGGTTGCGCCGGATCATCGAGCAAGAACCGGCGAGGTGAGCGCGGAATGACAGGGAACGTGAACCGGCCGGACGGCGGCGGTGGCGCGGACGCCGGTGCCGAACTGAGCGGCGTCTTCGACATGATCATCGCGCGGGACACCGAACCGCCGCTCGGTGACCTGGCGTCGGCGGCACTGGCCGGCGGCCGACGGCTGCGCAGACGCCGCAGGGCCGCGCAGGCGGTGGGCGTGTCCGCTGCGCTGGTCCTGGCGGTGCTCGGGGTGTCCACGCTGAGCGGCTCCGCGTCAGGTCCCGCCCAGCCGGTGCTCCCCGCGCAGAGCCCCAGCCCCGAATCCACCCCCGACTCCGGTGTCGGGCCACGGCCCGAGCCCTCGGATGAGCTGGCTCCGTATCCGGAAGTGCCGGTGGACAAGGGGCCCCTGGAGCAGCCGGGGCCGTCGTGATCGCGCCAACTCCGTCTCCCGCGCCGCTCCGCCGTCCGGCGGGGCGGCGCACGTCATGATCGGGGCACCGCGGGGCACCCGGGCCGCCGCCGCACCTCCCGCCCCGTCCGCAACCGTCCGCCGATTGTGGCCGGGGAGCAGCCAACCGAAACATACCCGGTATGTCAGCCGCTACCTTCCTGGGCGACGGCGTGCCTCCCGGCGCGCCGGGCACGCCAACGGCACTGCTGTGGAGGTTCGTTGAAAGCGCGGAAGAAGAGAACGGGCGTGGTGGTCACCGCCGCGGGGACGGTCCTGGCGCTGACCGCAGGGCTCGGTGGCGCCGCCGCCACGCCCCTCGCACCGCTCGGCGGTGCCACCGGCGGCACCTCGGTGACCCTGATCACCGGTGACCGGGTGCTGCTCGACGCGGCGGGGGACATCCTGACGGTGCTGCGCGGCGAGGGACGCGAGCACATACCGGTACGCGTGACCGAGCGGGACGGCGCGACGCTGGTGATCCCCTGGGACGCACAGGCACTCATCGCCGAGGGAACGGTGGATGAGGCCCTGTTCAACCTCACCGAACTGACCCGGCAGGCGTACCGCTCCTTCGAGGGCACCCCGGTCATCGTCAGCTACACCGACGGATCACGACAGGTGGCGCGCGACGTGCGCGCGGAGGACGACGTCGAGGTGCGGGCCCGCTTCAGCACCCTGGACGCGGACGCGCTCACGGTGGCGGACGAGAGCGGTCCGTCGCTGTGGGAGACCCTGACCGATGACGGCGAGGGCATGTCCCTGGCCGCCGCCGAGGGCATCGAGACGGTCTCGCTGGACCGGGTCCGGCAGGCGAGCCTGGACCACAGCGCCGGGCAGATCGGCGCGGACCGGGCCTGGGAGGCCGGGTACGACGGCAGCGGGGTGACGATCGCCGTCCTGGACACCGGGATCGACGCGGACCACGGCGACTTCGAGGACAAGATCCTGGGCGCCGCGAACTTCACCGACGGGGACGCCGAGGACACCGTGGGACACGGCACCCATGTCGCCTCGACGGCCGCCGGGAGCGGCGAGCGCTCCGGTGGCACCTACCGCGGCATCGCGCCCGGCGCCGACCTGCTGGTCGGCAAGGTGCTCGGCGAGTACGGCGGTCTGGACTCCTGGATCCTGCAGGGCATGGAGTGGGCCGTCGAAGAGGGCGCCGACATCGTCAACATGAGCCTGGGCGGCCCGGTCTATCCGGACGACGACCCGCTGGTGGAGGCGATCGAGCGGCTGTCGGACGAGCACGGCACGCTGTTCGTCGTCGCGGCCGGCAACAGCGGCCCGAACGAGGGGACGGTGGACTCCCCCGGGGTGGCACCCGCCGCGCTGACGGTGGGCGCCGTCGACCGCCAGGACGCGATCGCCGATTTCTCCTCGGTGGGACCGGCCCCCTTTGACGCGGCCCTCAAGCCCGATCTCTCGGCGCCCGGTGTGGAGATCGCCGCCGCCTCTGCCGCCGGCAGTGAGATCGAGCTGGTCGGCACCCCGGTCACGGACGGCTACACCGCCATCTCCGGCACCTCGATGGCGACCCCGCACGTGGCGGGCGCCGCTGCGCTGCTGCTGCAGAAGAACCCGGAGTGGACCGGCGAGCAGCTCAAGGCCGCGCTGATCGCCTCGGCCGTCGACATCGACGCCGCGCCGGTCCTGACCGGAACGGGGCGGCTGGATGTGAGCCGTGCGCTGGAGCAGACGCTGACCGCCGACACCAACACCCTCAACTTCGGCTCGGTGGCCTTCCCGTACGGCGGCGCGGACCGCGTCGTCCGGGAGATCACCTACCGCAACAGCGGCACGCAGGACGTCACCCTGGAGCTGGGTGTGTCCGGCGCCGCCCCCGAGAAGCTGTTCGCGCTGGCCGAGGACTCGGTGACCGTTCCGGCCGGTGGCACCGCCACCGTCGGGGTGACCGCCGACCCCGCCGCCGTCCCGGACTCCGCGACCGGCAACCACGGCCTGGTCGTCACCGCGAGCGCCGGCGGGGAGCAGGTCCTGCGGACGGCGGGCAGTATCACGCTGGAGCCCGAGATGCTGGACGTCACGGTCGAGATCACCGGCCGGGACGGAGAACCGGCCGAGGGCGCACGGCTGTTCGTCGAGGGTGCGATGGACGGCTTCAACGTGCTGAGCGAGAACGGTGTCGCCCACGGCCGGGTGCCCGCCGGTGAGTACCTGATCGAGGTCCTTTCCCCGAGCCCCTGGGACGCGGGACCGGACGAGCTCAGCGTCGACTGGGCCCTGGCCCCCTCGGTGAGCGTGGCCGAATCCACCACACTGCAGGTGGACCTGCGGGACGCCGAGCGGCTGGACTTCACCGCGCCCGACCCCGAGGCCGAGCTGAACGAACTGGCCGGCACCTACGAACTCCCCGGGATCTCCTGGTGGATGTGGTACCTCGGCGCCCCGGCGGAGGGGGTGAGCAGCCTGTCGATCGGCGACGGGGGCAGCGACGCCTTCAGCATGGCCCTGGTGTCCCAGCACACGGGTCCCGGCGGCGAGCAGTACCACGGTTACCGATCCCTGACCGGGCAGTTCCCGACGGGGCTGGCCAACCACCCCGAGCCGTCCGACATGGCGCACGTCGCCGCGACGGCCGGCACCCGCACCGAGGGCTACGAGGGCTGGGTCGGCGCGGCGTCGCCGGAGTTCGGTCTGGGCCTCGGCGCCGACACGACGCTGCCGGCCACGGTCGATCTCCATCTCCAGTCCGGCACCCCGTGGAGCCTGTCCAGCACCGTGTTCGACGCGGAGGGCACGCCCGTCCAGAACACCTCGTACCCGGATCGGATCTTTCCGGCCGGCGAGACGTCCGAAGCGTCCCTCAACACGGGTGTGTTCGGGCCGGCCTACCCCATGGGGCACGCCTTCCTGCGGGAGGGCAACCTGCTCATGGCCGACCTCTCCCTGTTCGCGGTGGGCACCGCGTGGAGCGGCTGGGCCGACGCCGACGAGGGCCGTACCCGGGTCTACCGCGACGGCGAACTCCTGCGCGACATACCCGCCCCGCTCGCCAACCTCCTCTTCGGGGTACCGGCCGGTGAGGCGGAGTACCGGATCGTGTCCACGGCCTCGCGCGGGTACACGGACCTGTCCACCGAGGTGACGGTCGACCACACCTTCACCTCGGCGACCACCACCGCCATGGAGCCGGTCGCGGGGCCGCTGGCCGTGCGCTACACCCCCGCCCTCGCCGCGGACAACACCGCGCCGGCCGGCGAACACGGCTTCTCCGTACCGCTGTCGGTGGAGGGCGGCACGGCCGTCACCCTCACCGTGGAGACCTCGGTGGACGGCGGGCAGAACTGGACCACCGTCCATGACGGGGCCGGCGACATCGCCGCGGTCGAGGTGGACAACCCGGCGGCCGGCGGAAGCGTCTCCCTGCGCGCCACCGCGGTGGACGCGGCCGGCAACCGCACCGTCCAGACCATCACGGACGCCTATCCCACCCGCTGAACCGCACGCACGGCACAGGGCCTTCTCCCGTGGGGAGAAGGCCCGTCGTGCTCAGGGCGGCGGCCACCGGTCGGATTGCCGCCGGCGCGGTCGGCTTCCCGCGATCACGCGCGCAGCCTGGAGCGGTACCGCTCCAGGGCGCGCATGGGTGGGGTTCCTCTCTCGTGGATGCGCCGGAACACGCGGCGCGGCAACGGACGGAGTGCGTGCGGGCCGCACTGCCGCCTCCCTGAAACCCTCCGCAGCACCGGCAGGGCCACCAGCCCCGTGAGAGCCGATCGGTTGACGATCTGCAGCAGGGCGGGCCGCCGCCCCGTCCCGGTGGGGGCGACCGGGTGCTGGTCCGTCATGCGGGCTTCGCTAGGCTGGAGTTCCACCGCTGAGGGGGAATCCGATGCGCTGTGTGATAGCCGGGGGAACGGGGCAGGTCGGCCGGATTCTGGACCGGGCGCTGACCTCCGCGGGACACGAGGTCACCGTCCTCACCAGGAGCCCGGCCCGCGACCGCGAGGTGTACTGGGACGCGGTCACGACGGGCCCGTGGACCCGCGTCCTGCACGGCAGCGATGTCGTGATCAACCTGGCCGGGCGCAGCGTCAGCTGCCGCTACACCGACACCAATCTGCGCGCGATGATGGACTCCCGGGTGCGCTCGGCCGAGGTCATCGGGGAGGCGGTCGCGGCGTGCGCGCGGCCCCCCGCCGTCTGGCTCCAGATGAGCACCGCCACGGTCTATGCCCACCGGTACGACGCCCCGCACGACGAGGCCACCGGGGTGATCGGCGGCCGCGAGGACGGAGTCCCGGGGTACTGGGCGTACAGCGTGCTGATCGCCAGGAACTGGGAACGCGCCCAGGAGGCGGCCGACACCCCGCACACCCGCAAGGTCGCGCTGCGTTCGGCGATGGTGATGAGCCCGGACCGGGGCGGGGTGTTCGACTGGCTGCTGTGGATGGCGCGGCTGGGCGTGGGCGGTCCGGTGGCGGGCGGCGCCCAGTACGTCTCCTGGATCCACGACCGGGACTTCGTGCGCGCGGTGGAGTTCCTGGCCGCCCGGGAGGATCTGTCGGGGCCGGTCAATCTGGCGGCGCCCGAGCCGCTTCCGCAGCGGGAGTTCATGCGGGAGCTGCGCGGGGCCTGGGGCCGGCGGCCGGGGCTGCCGGCCACCGCGTGGATGGCGGAGCTGGGCGCGTTCGCGCTGCGCACGGACACGGAACTGCTGCTCAAGAGCCGCCGCGTGGTGCCGGGCCGGCTGCGCGAGGCCGGCTTCGACTTCCGCCATCCGCGGTGGCCCCAGGCGGCCGGCGACCTGGTGCGGCGGGTCCGGGCCGCGCGTAGGGCCTGAACCCGGGCGCCCGGCGCGCCACTCGCCCGCCGCCCGTGTCAGGGGCCGGCGCTCTCCACCTGGTACGGCGCGTACGGATGGCGGTCGGGGTCGATGGCGAGCCGTCCGGCGGCCGGCGGGCGGGCGCGCTGGGCGCAGTCGCGGCGTTCGCAGATCCGGCAGCCCAGGCCGATGGGGGTGGCCGCCGCCGGGTCGTTCACGGCGATGCCGTCGGCGTACACGAGCCGGTGGGCGTGGCGCAGTTCGCAGCCGAGCGCAACGGCGAACTCCGCGCGTGGTGCGTGGTGGCCGTATCCGCCCCGGGTGATGGTTCTGGCGACCCAGAAGTACCGTTTGCCGTCGGGCATCTCGGCGACCTGGGTGAGGGTGCGTCCGGGCGCGGAGAACGCCTCGTACACCGTCCACAGCGGGCAGGTGCCGCCGAGTCGGGAGAAGTGGAAGTCGGTGGCGGACTGCCGTTTGGAGATGTTGCCGGCGCGGTCCACGCGCAGGAACGAGAAGGGCACGCCGCGCCGTCCGGGGCGCTGGAGGGTGCTCAGCCGGTGGCAGACGGTCTCGAAGCCGACGCCGAAGCGGGCGCAGAGCAGTTCGATGTCGTAGCGCACTTCCTCGGCGGCGGCGTGGAAGGCGGTGTAGGGCATCAGGAGGGCGCCGGCGAAGTAGTTGGCCAGGCCGATGCGCGCCAGCGCCGTGGACTCCGGTGAGGTGAGGTCGGCGGCGCTGTCGGCCAGCAGGCTCAGCAGCGGGCCGTGTTCGAGCAGGGCCAGCTGGGTGGCGAGCTGGAAGGCGCGCCGCCCCTCGCTCAGCCAGGGCGACAGGAACAGCAGACCAGAGTCCGGGTCGAAGCGGCGGGCGTCGGCGGCCCGCCCGGTCGCGGCCCGCAGCACCCGGACGCCGTGCCGCCGCGCCAGCCGTTCGGTGAGCGGGTCGGCGGCGCCGCCGGGGCGCAGTCCCAGGGCCTCGGCGGTCCGTTCGGCCTCGGCGTCCAGCGGCTCGAAGTGGTTGTGGTGGGCGTAGAAGAAGTCGCGGACCTCGTCGTGCGGCTCGGCCCCCGGGCGCAGCGCGCCGCCGCCGGTGCCCGGGGCGGCGACGGCGGCCAGCGCGGCGGCCTGTTCCGCCGTGTCGCGGTAGCGGCGGTGCAGGGCGACCAGGGCGCGGGCCACCTCGGGGTGGTCGCGGGCGGCCTCGGCGATGTCCTCGGGGGCGGGCGGCGGGCCTCCGCACGCCTCGTCCGCGAGCGCGGCCCGCAGTTCGGTGGCCAACCGGTCCTCCCCGGCCGCCGAGAAGAACGCGGCGTCCACGCCGAAGACCTCGGCGATCCGCAGGAGGACGGGGGCGGTGAGCGGTCGCTGGCTCTGTTCGAGCTGGTTGGCGTAGCTGGTGGAGATGCCCAGCGCGCGGGCCATGTCGACCTGGTTCATGCCGTGCTCGCGCCGCAGCCGGCGCAGCTTGGCGTGGGCGTAGATCTTGTGGGGGTCGGGTCGGCGGGGCATGGCGGTGCCTCCTCGGCGCGCGGCAGCGGTGGCGAACATAGCATCCGCACCCTTCGCAGAATTCGCGGATTCACCCCTTCGCGCGGGACGGATTCCGCACCCGGGAGCGGTGGCACGGCGCACCCGCGGCGGGCAGGGTGCTGCGTACCGGCCCTTTGTCACAGCCGGCCCGCCCGCCCCCGCCCGAGGAGTGCCGTGATCGAGCACCGCGTCCGTGTCCACCCCAGCGCCGACCTGCTGCCGCGCGAGGACCAGCTCGCCTGGAAGCTCGCCGCCGTGGCCACCGCCACCGAGGAACCGGACGCCGACAGCGCCGCCATGGCCGTCAACCGGGTGATCGACAACGCCTCGGTCGCCGTCGCCTCGCTGCTGCGCCGCCCGGTCGCCGTCGCCCGCGCCCAGGCCACCGCACACGGCGCGGCAGCCACCGGCGCCTCGGTGTTCGGCACCGGCGCCCGGGTCTCCCCCGAGTGGGCCGCCTGGGCGAACGGCACCGCCGTGCGCGAACTCGACTTCCACGACACCTACCTCGCCGCCGACTACTCCCATCCCGGCGACAACATCCCGCCGCTGCTCGCCGTCGCCCAGCACACCGGGCGCACCGGCGCCGATCTGCTGCGCGGCGTCATCGCCGCGTACGAGATCCATGTCGCCCTGGTCAAGGGCATCTGCCTGCACGAGCACCGCATCGACCACGTGGCGCACCTGAGCGCCGCCACCGCCTGCGGTCTGGGCGCGCTGCTGCGGCTGCCGACCGCGACGGTGTACCAGGCGGTGCAGCAGGCGGTGCACACCACCACCGCCACCCGGCAGTCCCGCAAGGGCGAGATCTCCAGCTGGAAGGCGTACGCGCCGGCCTTCGCCGGCAAGGCGGCGATCGAGGCGGTGGACCGGGCGATGCGCGGCGAGCGTTCCCCCTCCCCCGTGTACGAGGGCGAGGACGGTTTCCTCGCCTGGATGCTGGACGGACCCGGCGCCGACTACACCGTCCCGCTCCCCGCGCCCGGCGAGCCGCGCCGCGCGATCCTGGAGACGTACACCAAGGAGCACTCCGCCGAGTACCAGGCGCAGGCCGTCATCGACCTGGCGCGGCGGCTGCGCGAGCGGACCGGGCCCCTGGAGCGGGTGCGCTCGGTGGTGCTGCACACCAGCCACCACACCCACCACGTGATCGGCTCCGGTGCGAACGATCCGCAGAAATACGACCCGGAGGCCAGCCGCGAGACCCTGGACCACTCGGTGCCCTACATCCTCGCCGTCGCGCTGGAGGACGGCGGCTGGCACCACGAGCGCTCCTACGCCCCCGAACGCGCCCGCCGCCCCGGGACCGTCGCACTGTGGCGCAGGATCTCCACCGTGGAGGACCCGGAGTGGACCCGCCGGTACCACGACCCGGACCCGCAGCGCCGCGCCTTCGGCGGGCGCGCGGTGATCACCCTGGAGGACGGCTCGGTGATCGAGGACGAACTCGCCGTCGCCGACGCCCATCCGGCCGGGGCCCGCCCCTTCGACCGCGCCGCGTACGCCGGCAAGTTCCGCACCCTGGCCGAAGGGATCGTGCCCCCGGCGGCCCAGGACGGTTTCCTGTCCACGGCGGAGCGGCTGGCCGAGCTGTCCCCCGGGGAGCTGGCCCAGCTGTTCCCCGCCGTCGACGAAGAATCCGTCGCCGCCTACGACGCGACGCTCCCGAAGGGCCTGTTCTGATGCTGCACACCCGCACCACCCCCGCCGGACGCCGCCGCGCGCTGCGCGACCGGCTGGCCGCACCCGACCTGCTGGTGATGCCCGGCGCCCTCAACCCGCTCTCCGCCCGCCTCATCCAGGACACCGGCTTCGAGGCCGCCTACCTCTCCGGCGCCGTCCTCGCCGCCGACCTGGGGCTGCCCGACATCGGCCTGACCACCTCCGCCGAGGTCGCGGCCCGCGCCCAGCAGACCACCCGCGTCACCGATCTGCCGGTCCTCATCGACGCCGACACCGGGTTCGGCGAACCGATGAACGCCGCCCGCACCGTCCAGCTGATGGAGGACGCGGGTCTGGCCGGGCTCCATCTGGAGGACCAGGTCAACCCCAAGCGCTGCGGCCACCTCGACGGCAAGTCGGTGGTGCCGCGCGAGGAGATGACCCGCCGCGTGCGGGCCGCGGTCGACGCCCGCCGCGATCCGGACTTCCTGCTGATGGCACGCACCGACGCCCGTGCCGTGGAGGGCCTGGCCGCCGCGATCGACCGGGCGAAGGCGTACGTGGACGCCGGGGCGGACGCGGTCTTCCCCGAGGCGCTCGCCGACGAGGGCGAGTTCGAGGCGTTCCGCAGGGCCGTCCCGGTGCCGCTGCTCGCCAACATGACCGAGTTCGGCAAGGGCCGCCCGCTGAACGCCGCCACCCTCCAGGATCTCGGCTACGACATCGCCCTGTACCCCGTCACCCTGCTGCGGCTGGCCATGGGCGCGGCGGAGGAGGGGCTGCGCACCCTGGCCGCCGAGGGAACCGTTCAGTCCCTGCTGCCGCGCATGCAGACCCGCTCGCGCCTGTACGAGCTCCTGGGCTACCGGGAGTACACGGCCTTCGACTCCGCCGTCCACGACTTCACTCTCCCGCCCGGCACCTGACGCTCCGGAGGCACCCGCCCATGACCACCCTCGCGCCCGGCATCCACCGCGGCCTCGCCGGCGTCGTCGTCGACGCCACCGGCATCTCCACGGTCATCCAGGAGTCCAACTCCCTCACCTACCGCGGCTACCCGGTCCAGGACCTGGCCGCGCGCCGTTCCTTCGAGGAGGTCGCGTACCTGCTGTGGCACGGGGAGCTGCCCGATCCGGCCCAGTTGGCCGACTTCCGCTCCCGCGAACGCGCTCTGCGCCCGCTGGACCGCACCACCGCCGAGGTGCTGGCCCGGCTGCCGGAAACCTGCCATCCCATGGACGTGCTGCGCACCGCCGTGAGCTTCTTCGGCGCCGAGGACCCGACGGAGGAGGACGGCAGCCCGGCCGCCCACCGCACCAAGTCGCTGAACCTGCTGGCGAAGCTGCCCACGGTGGTCGCGGCCGACCAGCGCCGTCGCCGGGGGCTGCCCCCGGTGCCGCCGGACCCCGCTCTCGGGTACGCGGAGAACTTCTTCCACATGTGCTTCGGCGCCGTACCGGACCCCGAGGTGGTGCGCTGCTTCGAGATCTCCCTGGTGCTGTACGCCGAACACGGCTTCAACGCCTCCACGTTCACCGCCCGGGTGGTGACCTCCACGCTCTCGGACCTGTACAGCGCGGTCACGGCCGCCATCGGCGCGCTCAAGGGCCCGCTGCACGGCGGCGCCAACGAGGCGGTGATGCACATGCTGACGGAGATCGGCGACCCCGCGCGCGCCCCGGAGTGGCTGGCCGCCGCGCTCGCGGAGAAGCGCAAGATCATGGGGTTCGGACACCGGGTCTACAAGGACGGCGACTCCCGCGTGCCGATCATGCAGCACGCGCTGGACTCTCTCGTCGCCCGTGGGGCGCACCCGGAGACCGCCCGGCTGGCCGCGCTGCACGCCGCGCTGCGGGAGGCGATGCTCGACCACAAGGGCATCCACCCGAACCTGGACTACCCGGCCGGGCTCGCCTACCACCTGATGGGGTTCGACACCCCGGTGTTCACGCCGCTGTTCGTGATGAGCCGCATCACCGGCTGGACGGCGCACATCACCGAACAGCTGGCGCACAACGCGCTGATCCGGCCGCTGGCCTCGTACACGGGGCCGGGACAGCGGGCGGTGCCGGCGGTCACCGGGTAGGCGACGGCGCCCGTCACCCGCCGGACGGCGGGGCGGGCTGCCGGGCGGCGTGCGGACCGGGGTCGGGGCCCGGGTCGGGAGTCGTGTCGGGGTCCGTGTCGGGCTGCGGTCCGCGCGGGAGCACCAGCACCGCCAGCGCGGTGACGGCGGCCAGGACCAGCCAGGGCACGGCGGGCGGCAGCCCCAGCTGGAGCAGCCCGCCGGTCGCCGAACTGCCCACCAGGACCAGCAGTCCGGAGACCGAGGACAGCGCGCCCATGTACAGGCCGAGCCGTCCCCGGGCCGCGAAGTCGGGCACCCACGCCCGGGCGGCCGGCACGATCAGCATCTGGCCCACCGTCAGCAGGACCACGAATCCGGCGGCGGGCAGCAGCCCGGCCGGACCCGTCCAGCCCGCCGGGCGGGCCACCGCCACCACCGCGAACCCGGCCGCCACCAGCAGCAGTCCGGCCGCCATCGAGCGGCGCGGATCCAGCCGGTCACCCACCAGGCGGCTGACCGGCAGCTGGGCGCAGACCACCAGCAGCGAGGAGAGCGCGAACAGCCAGGACAGCGGCGCCTGCGAGCCGGCCGCCCGCTCCACCTCCTGCGGCAGGGCGAGATACAGCTGGTTGTAGGCGAGCAGATAGCCGCCGTACGCGCAGCACAGAGCGAGGAAACGGCGGTCGCGCAGCAGGGGCGCGAACGCGCCGCCGGCCGGGGGCCGCTCCCTGCCCGGGATGTGCTGCGGCATCAGCCGCGCGTGGCCGGCCAGGACGAGGACGAAGACGGCCGCCCCGCACAGGCACGCGGTGCGGAAGTCGACGGCGAGCAGCAGCCCGCCCAGCAGCGGTCCGACGAACGCCCCCGCCTGGCCGGCCGCCGAGAACAGGGCCAGGACCCGGGTGCGCGGGCCGTGCCCCGCCGCCTCCCACTCCACGGCCTGCCGGGCCACCTCGGATTCGACGGCCGGGGAGAACAGCGCGGCGGCGAAGCCGATCAGCAGCACCGCGCCGATCACCGCCCAGGTGGCCGTCGCGTAACCGAGCCACACGAAGCCGGCGATCCGCAGCGCGCAGCCGGTCAGGACGGCGGGCCGCACGCCGTAGCGGTCCACCAGCCAGCCGCCGGCCAGGAACAGGCCCTGCTGGCTGAAGGTGCGCAGGCCCAGGACGAGGCCGACCAGCCAGCCGGCCATGCCGATCGCCGTCCCCAGGTGCGCGGCGAGGAAGGGCAGCACGGCGAAGAAACCGAGATTGAAGGCGAGTTGGGTGGCGATCAGCAGCCGCGGCAGGGGCGGCAGCCGCCGCCACACCCGCTCGCGCGGTGGGCGGGACCGCGGTCCGGGGCGGGGAGCCAGGATCCGGGCGACGAGCCGGCTCATCGCGCCACCCCTTCGGCCGGGCCCCGGGCGGCGGCCACCGCGGCGGGAGCGGCGACGGGGAAACGCGGCACGGCCGGTGTCGCCCGCCGGCGGCGCACGCCGGGCAGCCGTACCCCGCCGGCCGCCGTCACCGCGAGGGCGCCGAGCAGGGCGAGCGCGGCGGCGGGCGCCAGAACCGTCCACGGCGCGCGTTCGACGTAGGGGTGGTTCTCGGAGAGCAGCAGGCCCCACTCGGGCGAGGGCGGCTGCGCGCCGAGTCCGAGGAAGCCGAGGGCGGCGAGGCTGAGCGCGATGCCGGGCAGCCGGATCAGGGCGTGCCGGACCACCGGCGGCAGCACGGCGGGGAGCAGCACCCGGCGCAGCAGATGACCGGGGCCCGCGCCCAGCGCGCGCGAGGCGGTCACGTGCGGGGCGGCGCGTTCCTGCCGCAGCAGGGCGGAGGTGTGCGCGGCCAGCGCCGTCCAGGCGACCGCGGCCACCGCCAGCGCCGGGACCCACGGCCCGCCGCCCAGCAGCCCGGTGATCAGCAGGGCGGCCGGTACCGGCGGGACGGCGTTGACCGTGTCCACCAGCGGCCCGGACAGCCGGGGCAGCAGCCCGAGCAGCACACCGGCCAGCAGGGCGGCGGCGCTCACCGCCAGTGCGGTGCCCAGGGTGCTCAGCGCGCCGTGCGCGACCCGCGCCAGCAGGTCGCGGCCGAGCGCGTCGGTGCCGAAGGGGTGGGCCCAGGAGGGTGGCTGGAGGCGGGCGGTGGTGTCGAGCGCCAGCGGGTCGCGGGGCAGGCCGAGGCCGATCACGGCGGCGAGGGCGAGCCCGTATCCGAGGGGCGCGAAGCGTGGTTCCCGGCGGGTGGGCCGGTACGCGGAGTGCAGGGCGCCGTCGCGCAGCGCGGGTCCGATCAGCCGCTGTGCGCCGAGCCGGGCGAGCGCGGCGGCCACCGCCGCGAGGGCGACGAGGGCGAGCATGCCGGTCTGGAGCACGGGGAGGTCCTGGGCGAGGGCGGCGCGCAGGGTGAGCCGTCCGAGCCCCGGGATGTCGAAGATCTGCTCGACGGCGACGGCCCCGCCGGTCAGGCCGACGACGAACAGGCCCAGGTTGGGCAGCAGTCCGGGCACGCAGCGGCGCAGCGCGTGCCGGGCCACGGCGGCCGGCGGGATGCCGCGCGCCACGGCGGCCGGCAGCCAGGGTTCGGCGTACGCGGTGGGCAGCAGGTCGGCGAGCAGCCGCCCGAGCACCGCGCCGGCGGGCAGCCCCAGGGCGAGCGAGGGCAGGATCATCCACTGCGGGCCGTACCAGCCGAGCGCCGGCAGCCAGCCCAGTTGCACGCCGATGACGGAGGCCAGGACGGAGGCGAGCAGGAACTCGGGGAGCGCGGCGAGCACGGCCGAGCCCGTACCGCCGGGGCGCCGGGCGGCACGCCGCCGGGCGCCGTGCCACAGCGGGCGGGCGCAGATCGCCGCGACGGTGGCCAGGGCGACGGCGAGGGCGCCGGCCATCAGCAGCAGGGAGATGCCCAGGGCCTGTCCGACGGCTGGCAGGACCTCGGTGCCCGAGACCCAGGACCGGCCGGCGTCGCCGTGCGCCAGCCCGCCGAGCCAGCTGCCGAGCAGGGAGAGGGGCCCCTCGTCCAGGCCGAGGTCGTTCCGGATGGCGTCCAGCGTCTCCGGGGTGGGCTCGCGCTCGGTGGAGCGGGCCTTGAGGACGGTGAGCGCGGGGTCGGTTCGGGACAGCCACGGGAGCAGGCCGATCACGCCGATCAGGGCGGCGAGCAGCGCGAGCCGCCACAGTGCGGTGGCGGCGCGCCGCTCGGGCCGGTGGCGCGCGGTGGTCTTCACGGGTGTCAGCGCCGGGTTCCGAGGCCGACGATCTCCCGTTCGTAGGGGTCCAGGGCGACGCCGGTGACCCCGGCGGCGATGCCGGTCACGACCTTCAGATGGACGAGGGGGATCTCGGCGTCGGTGGCGAGGACGGCGGCCTCGGCGCGCAGCGCGGCGTCCTGCCGGGCGCCGGGTTCCGGCTGGGCGCGGGCCTCGTCGATGAGGGCGTCGACGTGGGCGTCGCACAGCGCGGACAGGTTGAAGCTGCCCTCGCAGGCGTAGCCGCTGGCGAGGACGGTGACCGGGTCGCCGGTGTCGAGCATGACGTTGCGGGCGAGGACGGCGGCGTCGAACGCCCCGGCCAGCAGGTCGCTCTCCAGCCGGGCGTAGGTGCGTACCTCCAGCCGTACGGTGAATCCGGCACGCTCCAGCTGCTGCTGGACCACCTGGGCGGCCTCGGGGAGTTCGGGGCGGTCGCTGTAGGTGGCGATGGTGATGCTCCGCCCGGTGGGGTCGGTGGCCCCGGCGCGGTCCGGCGGCGCGATCCGCTTGCCCTCGGCCCAGCTCAGCGCGGGCCCGAAGATGCCCTGGGCGGGCTGGGCGTAGCCCTCGTAGACGCCCTCGGCGACGGCGGTGGGGTCGATCGCCTCGCGGGCGGCGGCGCGCAGTCCGGCGTCCTCGAAGGCGCCCGCCGCGGTGTTGAGGAACAGGCTGGTGTTGCGGGCGGTGTCGACCTCGTGCGCGGTGCCCTCCTCCAGGGCGGCGATCTGGGCGACCGGTACGGCCTCGGCGATGTCGGCCTCGCCGGTGCGCAGGGCGTTGGCGCGGGCGGTGCCGTCCGAGATGTAGGTGGCGTCGATGCCGGACGCCTGCGCGCGGCCGCCCCAGTGGTCCTCGAAGCGGTCCAGGGTGGCGGCGGTGTCGCCGGTGATGGTGGTGAGTTCGAAGGGTCCGGTGGCGGTGCCGACCGGGTTGACCGTGCCGTCCTCGCCGTAGGCGGCCGGGGCGAACACGGCCAGGCTCGGGTTGGTCAGCCGCAGCGGCAGCACCGGGTCGGGCTCGGCGGTGCCGACCCTGACCTGCCGGTCGCCGACGGCTTCGGCGCTCAGTTCAACTCCGGAGATCGCCGAGGGGGCGGGGTCGGCGGCGGCGGCGCGGGTGAGGGCGGTGGCGACGGCCTGCGCGGTGACCTCGGTGCCGTCCTGGAAGGTGGCCTCGCGCAGGGTGAACAGCCAGCCGGTGCCGTCCGGTTCGGCGCTCCAGGAGGTGGCGAGCGCGGGCACGGCGGTGCCGTTGGCGTCCAGCCGGGTCAGTCCCTCGACGACGCCGAGCCGGGACAGGTCGTAGGCGTCCATGCCGTACGGGGAGTAGTTCTCGGCGGGCGGGAAGGCGAGCGCGACGCGCAGCCGGCCGCCGTCGCCCGGGCCGTCGGGGCCCGCGGCCCGGCCGCCGTCGGAGGAGGCGAAGCAGCCGGTGAGCAGGGGGACGAGCAGCAGCCCGGCTATCAGCCGCGGGCGGGGAGATCTCATGATCCTCGTTCTGTCTTCCTGAGGCGGGTCAGAGAAGGGGGAGTTCGAAGTGCACGACGTCGCTGCCGGCGCCGGGCCGTTCCACCCGCTCGTCACACACGATCTTGCCCAGGGTCTGCCACAGGGCCATCGCGCCGCACAGGTGGGCGTTCGTGTGCAGGTACACGGAACGGTAGCCGCCGTCCCGGACGGCGAAGTCGAGCAGTTCGGTCACCAGCCGCCCGGCGAGGCCGCGCCGCCGGTGCTCGGGGCGTACGTACACGCGCCGCAGCTGCGCCGTCTCGCCCGAGGGGTAGCGGTCGGCCAGCCAGCGCGGGTTGGGGGGATGCGCCGGTCCGCGGGCGTCGAGCGCGCCGGTGGCGGCGACCGTCCCGTCGTGCGTGTCCACGGCGACGAGCAGGGTGTGCCGGGGCGGGCGCAGGTAGAACGATCCCGGGTCGATGATGTCGGCGTGCCAGTGCGGCACGTATCCGGTACCGAAGTCGCGGTACACGGTGTCGAGCATCACGGCCCTGACCTCGTCGAGGTCCGCGTCCGTGGCCGTTCTGATGCGGTAATCATGCACTTGCGAATCATACGCAGAAGGGTTCCGGCGGGAACGGCCCGGCCCCGGGTCACGAGAGCCGGCCCCCGGCCGGCCCGGCGTGGCGCGGCGGCGGGCGCGCCGGGCGGTGCGAGGGTGCTGGCGACAACGGCGAGAAGTGGTGGTGGTATGCCCAAGGCGGTGCTGTTCGACGCGTACGGCGGTCCCGAGGTGCTGCGGGTGGCGGACGTAGCCGTCCCCGAGCCGGAAGGGGACCGGGTGCTGGTGCGGGTGCTGGCCGCGGCCATCAACCCGGGCGAGGCGATGATCCGGGAAGGGCTCCTGCACGACCGGTGGCCGGCGACCTTCCCCTCGGGCCAGGGCAGCGACCTGGCCGGCGTGGTGGAACGGACGGGCCCCGGGGCGCAGGGGGTGGCGACCGGCGACGAGGTCCTGGGCTATACCGACGAGCGGGCCGGCCACGCCGAGTACGTCAGCGTGCCGGCCGGGCAGCTGACCGCCAAGCCGCCGAACGTGCCCTGGGAGGTGGCGGGTTCACTGGCCATCGCCGGCAGCACGGGGTACGCGTGCGTGCGCGCCGTCGCCGCCGGTCCCGGCGACCGGGTCGCGGTGGCCGGTGCCGCCGGGGGCGTGGGCTCGATCGCCGCGCAACTGGCGCGGCACGCCGGGGCGGAGGTGATCGGCATCGCCGGCCCCGCGCACCACTCCTGGCTGAGCGGGCGTGGGATCCAGCCGATGGGCTACGGCGAAGGACTGGAGGAGCGGCTGCGCGCCGCCGGGATCGACGCGCTGATCGACACGCACGGCACCGGCTATGTGCGGCTCGCCATCGATCTGGGCGTGGCACCCGAACGCGTCAACACCGTCGCCGACTTCACCGAGGGGCCGCGGTACGGGGTGCGGATGGACGGCGCGTCCGCCGCCACGGGCGCCGGGGTCCTCGCCGAACTGGCCGCGCTGGTGGCCGACGGCGCCCTGGAGGTGCCCATCGCCGCGACCTACCCCCTGACGGAGGTGAGGGCGGCCTACGAACACCTGGCCACCGGCCACATCCAGGGCAAGATCGTCCTGCTGCCCTGACGGCCGGACCGTCCGCCGGGCGGCCGTCACCCTGTCCCTGGAGCCGCCGGGCCCCGGCGGCTCCCGGCGTGCTCAGCGGGCGAGGAACTCGATCAGGTCGGCGTTGAACCGCTCCTTGTCCCCGCGGACCATGGCGATGCCGTGCGAGCCGCCCTCGTACACCGTGAGGGTGGCGTCGTCGATCAGTTCGGCGGATTTCACGCCGGTGGCGGCGAAGGGCACCACCTGGTCGTCGTCGCCGTGCACCACGAGGGTGGGGATGTCGAACTTCTTCAGGTCCTCCGTGAAGTCCGTGTAGGCGAAGGCGTCCACACAGGCCACCCCGCCCTGGATCGTCTCGTCCATCGCCATGAGCCAGAACGCGTCCTTGTTGCCCTGCGTGACCTTGTTGCCGGGCCGGTTCGCGCCGAAGAATCCCTCGGCCGTGTCCTTCCAGAACTGCGAGCGCTCGTCCAGGATGCCCTGCTTGATCTGGTCGAAGACCTCGTCCGGTACGCCCTCGGCGTTGCCGCGCGACCGGCTCATCAGCGGGGTGATCGCGGACAGCAGGACGGCCGAGCGGATCCGGCCGGTGCCGTGCCGGCCGATGTAGCGGGCGAGTTCACCGCCGCCCATCGAGTGCGCCACCAGCGTGACGTCCCGCAGGTCAAGGCCGGTGAGCAGATCGTTCAGGTCGTCCGCGAAGGTGTCGAAGTCATAGCCGTCGAAGACGGGGGTGGAACGTCCGTGCCCGCGCCGGTCGTGCGCGAGGCCCCGGAAGCCGGCATCGGCCACCGCCTTCAGCTGGTCCTGCCAGGCGTCGCCGCTGAGCGGCCAGCCGTGGATGAAGACGACCGGCCGGCCGCTTCCCCAGTCCTTGTAGAAGATGTCGACGCCGTCGCGAGTGGTGCAGATGGGCATGGCAGTCCCTTCCAGGTGCGCGCTGCGCGCTCGGTCTCGTGGGCCACCTCCCACCGTCGGCCGCTCACCCGACCGGCGCATCCGTACCGCCCGCGCACTGCTCCATGCGGGTGACGGCGGCGACCGCGCGTGACGGAGGACCACGGCACGAGCCCGGAACACACCCGCCGGAGCGTCCTCGACCCGGCGCCGCCCGGCTGCTCCAGTGGAGACGCTTTGTTCATTTTGTCCGAACATCGGACCACGTCCGTCCCCGGCGACCCCAGGAGCCTCCCTGCCCGAGCCCTCCCGCGCCGCCGCCGACCCGGGCGACCCCCCGTCCGAGACCCTGGGACGGCCCGCCGCCCAGCCGCCCTCGCCCGCCGAGCCCACGCAGGTACGGGAGCCCCTGCCCCCAAGCCGGGCCGCGCGGCCCCATCCTGCTCCGGGACCACCACCTGCGGGAGAAGATCACCCACTTCGACCACGAGCGGATCCCCGAGCGGGTGGTGCCCGCGCGCGGCGCCGCGGCGCACGGGGTCTTCAAGGGCTACGGCACGGCCGGCCACATCACCAAGGCCGCGTTCCTCGGCAAGGACGTCAGCACCCCGGTCTTCGTCCGCTTCTCCACCGTGCTCGGCTCGCGCGGCTCCACCGACACCGTGCGCGACACCCGCGGCTTCGCGACGAAGTTCTGCACCACCGAGGGCACCTTCGACCTGGTCGGCAACAACATCCCGGTCTTCTTCATCCAGGACGCCATCAAGTTCCCCGACGTCATCCACGCCGGCAAGCCGCACCCCGACCGGGAGATCCCGCAGGCCCAGAGCGTCCACGACACCTTCTGGGACTTCGTCGCCCTGCACACCGAGGCCACCCACCACACCCTGTGGAACATGTCCGACCGCGGCATCCCCCGCTCGTACCGGATGATGGAGGGCTTCGGCATCCACACCTTCCAGCTGGTCAACGACCGGGGACGAGACGACCCTGGTGAAGTTCCACTGGAAACCGCGCCTGGGCGTGCACTCCATGGTCTGGGAGGAAGCCCCGCTGACGGGCGGGATCGACCCCGACTTCCACCGGCGCGATCTGGCCGACGCGATCGAGGCGGGCGCGTACCCCCAGTGGGAGCTGGGTGTGCAGATCTTCGCCGACACCGAGGAACAGCTCTTCGAAGGCATCGGCCTGCTGGACCCCACCCACATCGTTCCCGAGGAACTCGCCCCGGTACACCCCATCGGGCTGCTCACCCTCAACGCCAACCCGGTCAACTACTTCGCCGAGACCGAACAGGTGGCCTTCCACCCCGGGCACCTGGTGCCGGGCATCGACATCACCGACGACCCGCTGCTGGCCGGGCGGCTGTTCTCGTACCTGGCCGGGGCGGGCGAAGGGGTGTACATCGAGGTGCCCCGCGAGGTGCCGGCCTGCCGCACCGTGCGGCAGGCGGCGGCGAGCTTCGAGGACCACTTCAGCCAGCCGCGCCGGTTCTGGCTGAGCATGACCCCGGTGGAACGCGAACACATCATCGCCGCCTACACCTTCGAGCTGGGCAAGTGCTACGAGCAGGCCGTCAAGGAACGGATGCTGGGGGTGCTGGCCCGCATCGACCCGGTGCTGTGCGAACGCGTCGCCGCCGGACTCGGACTGCCCGGCCCCACGTCCCCGGCCGGACTGCCGGCGGTCCAGGCCTCCCCCGCCCTCTCCCAGCTGGGGAAGGAATGGCCGCTGGACGGCCGGGTGATCGGGATCGTCACGCACGGAAGGGACGGCCGGGCCCTCGAAGGGGTGCGGACGGTACGCCAGTCCGCGCTCGCGGCGGGACTGGTGCCGCTGGTCATCGCCGCGACGGGTGGGGTACTGGACGCGGAGAACGACCCGGTGACGGTGCGGCGGACGTTCGCCACCGCGCGCTCCGTGGAGTTCGACGCCGTCCTGCTGGCCGGCGCTGCCGCTGCCGCCGCCGTTCAGGGCCGGAGCACGACCTTGCCGGTCTCCTTGAGCTGGAACCGGTCGTACGCCTCCGGGGCCCGCTCCAGGGGGAGGTGGTGGGTGGCGAAGTCGTCCACGCCCAGCGGATCGTCCTCGCCGAGCAGCGGCAGGATCTCCGGCACCCAGTGCTTCACATTGGCCTGCCCCATCCGCAGCGTGATCTGCTTGTCGAACAGGGTGAGCATCGGCAGCGGGTCGGCCATGCCGCCGTAGAGCCCGCTCAGCGCGATGGTGCCGCCGCGCCGCACCATGTCGATGGCCAGGTAGAGCGCGGCCATCCGGTCCACGCCCGCCTTTCCCGCCATCCGCTCGGCCAGCGCGGACGGCAGCAGCCCGGCCAGTCCCTGGAGCGCGGCGCCCCCGGTCCCGCCGTGGGCCTCCATCCCGACCGCGTCGATCACCGCGTCCGGCCCGCGCCCCGCGGTGAGGTCGCGGACGGCCGCCGCGATGTCCTCGTGCACCTCCAGATCGAGGGTCTGCACCCCGCGGGCCGCGGCCCGCTCCAGGCGGTCCGGCACCAGATCGATGCCGATGACCTGACCGGCGCCCCGGAAGCGGGCGACGCGGCAGACCATGTCGCCGACGGGCCCCAGTCCCAGCACGGCGACGCTGCCGCCGGCCGGGACCGCCGCCTGCTCCACCGCCTGCCAGGCGGTCGGCAGCACATCGGAGAGATACAGGTAGCGGTCGTCCGGCACCCCGTCGGGGACCTTGACCGGGCCGTACTGCGCCTGCGGGACGCGCAGATACTCGGCCTGGGCGCCGGGCACCGACCCGTACAGCTTGGTGTAGCCGAACAGCGCGGCACCGCTGTCCTGCCCGCGTACCTGGGTGGTCTCGCACTGGGTCTGCAGTCCGCGCCGGCACATGAAGCAGGTGCCGCAGGCGATCTGGAACGGCACCACCACCCGGTCCCCGGGCGCGATGCCGGTCACTTCGGAGCCGACTTCCTCCACCACCCCCAGCGGCTCGTGGCCCAGGATGTCGCCCGGGGTCATGAACGGGCCCAGGACCTCGTAGAGGTGGAGGTCCGAGCCGCACAGCCCGGTGGAGGTGACGCGTATCAGGGCGTCGGTGGGCTGCTGCAGCACCGGGTCGGGGACCTCGTCGACCCGGACGTCGCGCTTGCCGTGCCATACGGCGGCCTTCATGGGCCAGCTCCTGTCGTCGTCGGTGCGGGGGGGCGCGGCCGACAGCCGACGGCGGGGCCCTCGCCGGGCGGGGCCACGGCCGACCGGCCGCCTGTTCGCCGGGGCCGCCCTCCTCTGTTGTGCTCCTTCCCCGTGCCCCCGGGTACCTCGCACGGCGGAGATCACACCTGCCCGTCCCACTCACCGCCGGTGACCGGAACCAGGGCGGCGAAACCGGCGGCGGGCGGGACGCACCACGGGCCGGGCCGGGACCGCTCAGTCGCGGGGCAGCAGGGAGCCCAGCGGCCCCAGGTCGAGGTTCAGGTCCTCGGGCCGCAGGCCGAAGGTGGTACGGAGCTCGCCCATCCGCTGCTCCAGCAGCATCAAGGTGGTGCCGATGCGGTCGATCTGCTCCTCGGAGAGTTCGCCCGAGTCCACCCGGCGCAGCGCCTGCCGTTCCATCAGCTGCCGCAACAGCTCCACCACGGTCAGCACCAGCGCCACCAGGTCGCGGCCCACCGAGCCCTCGTCCAGATCCATGCGGCGCTCCGGGGTCACCACGGCCCACCGTCCGCCCAGGGCGCCGGCATCCGGTCGCTGACCGAGGACAGCAGCGCGTGCAGGGACAGCCGCACCAGCGGCACCTCGGCGATCGCGATCACCACATCGCCGCTGATCACCACGCCGGTGGCCATCACCCGGTCCAGCAGGTCCACCAGCGGCACCCCGATCGGCCCGTACGGGCCCTGCTCGCCCTGCCAGGGGATCGTCTCAGAGGACGGCATCGGCGCGCTCCTCCTCGTCGCACTGGTCGAGCCGGGCGAAGGAGTACGGGACCCACGGGCCGGTCACCTCGATCCGGGCGTGCCGGGCGATCGCGGGGTCGGCCGCCAGGGTGCCGGCCAGTTCGCGCAGTTCCGCCGCCCGGTGGTGGTCGAGCAGCAGGGCGGCGTTGAGGAGTTGGCGCGGTCCGCCGCCGCCGAGAACCGGATCCTGTGGCCGCAGCCGGCGGGCGGCCACAGCGGTGCGGCGTACCGCGGCGTACACCCGCTCGGCGGTGCGCCAGGCCACCTCCTGCCGTTCCTCGCGCTCCTGCTGCCGGCCGCGTACCCGGGCGAGGTAGGCGCGGCCGTCGGCGGGGGCAGCGGCGAGCTCCGGCGCGGCCGGGGCCGGTGCGCCGGGGGCCGCGGTGACCTTGACCCCCCACTCCGTGCGGTGCCGCAGCCGGTCCAGGACCCGGACGAAGCCCCGCGCCCGCTCGGCGACGGCCGCCACGGCCCGCTCATCGCTGAGGTAGAGCGTGGCGAGGGGAAAGGGCACGACGGGCGCGGTACGGGCCACGGCGGTGATGACGGCGTGATGGTCCCGGGCGCAGCGCTCCAGCTCGGCCGGGTCGCCCAGCCGCTCGGGCAGCGTCTCGGGGGCGAAGTCGGCGGCCGGTACGTTCTGGGCGACCACCGCCAGCGGCCCGGCCGTCAGCAGGCGCACCGGCCCACCGCCCGTGTGCCCCGCGACCCCGCTCAGCACAGGGGCGGCGGAGGCGGGGCAGACCGCGAAGACGCAGACGGTGGAACCGGATTGATCGTCGGGGCGGTGCGCCGTGGGCTCGGTCATGCGGTCTCGGACTCCTTGTGCCGGTCGCGCCGGTGATCGCTGGTGGTCTCCAGTTCGCACAGCCGTTCCCGGAGCCGCTTGTTCTCGTCGTACAGGGCGTCGCGGGCGGCCCGGGAGGAGAGCGCGGGCTCGGTCTCCCACCAGTCGATGCCGGCCTTGCGCGCGGTGTCGACGGAGGAGATGAACAACCGGACGCGGATGGTCAGCAGTTCGATGTCGAGCAGGTCGATTTTGATGTCGCCCGCGATGACCACGCCCTTGTCGAGGATCCGCTCCAGGATGTCGGCGAGGTTGGCGGTGCGGGGCGGGTACGGCTCCAGCGGCTCGTACGCCTCCAGGGGCTGAAGCGTCCGGCGGGTCGAGGTCATCGGCGGCCTCGCTTCCGGCCCTTGCGCTTGCCCTTGCCCTCGTCCTCTTCTTCCTCGTCGTCCTCGCCCTCTTCGCCTTCCTCTTCTTCTTCTTCCTCGTCCTCGTCCTCCCACTCCCCTTCCGCGTCCTCGTCCTCGTTCTCCTCCTGGTCCTCCGGCTCCTCGTCCTCGGGCCCGCGGACCACCTCGCCCTCCCTGATCTCCCCGCGCCAGCCCTCGGGTTCGTCCTCGGCGGCGGCGAGCGTCACATGGCTCTGGAACCGTTTCAGATCGAGCCGCAGCCGACGGCCCTGTGCGCGCCAGATGTTGGCGGTCTTCTCGAAGAAGCCGGCCGGGGTGTACTCGACGACCACCACGATTCTGGTGAGCCGGGGCGTCAGTTCGTGGAAGGACACCACACCCCGGGTGGTGCCCTTGGAGCCCTCCGAGGTCCATTCCACGCGCTCGTCGGGCACCTGCTCCTGAGTGGTCGCCTTCCAGGTACGGGTGGACGGGCCGATCTTGGCCCGCCAGTCGCTCTCGGTGTCGTCCGAGCGCTCGACGTTCTGCACACCCTTCATGAACTTGCCGAACCCCTCGAACGAGGTCCAGTGGTTGTAGCACACGCTCAGCGGCACGCCGACGTCGACGGTTTCGATGATGAAGGTGGACTTCATCCCGTCGGCCTCGCCCTTGCCGTCCCCGCCCTCCCCCTTCTCCCCTTCGTCGCCGCCGCCCATTCCCGGGATGACCTTCTTCACCGGATCGATCGCCGCCTTCTTCACCGGTTCGACCGCCGCTTCCTTCACCAGGTTGCGGGCTCCCGAGGCGGGTGCGCCGGCGAGCCGCCCCGCCATGTGCTGCACCCGGTGGCCCGCCGCCCGGGTCAGGTGGTGGGCGCGGGCGCCGAGGTAGCCGGTGAGTTCTTCCCGCAGCCGTTCCAGGCTGCCGCTCACGCCGCCGTCGGACGTCTGCGTCGCTTCTTGGGACTTCGCCATCAGGATGCCTCCGATGCCCTGGACCGACTGCTCTTGCTCGGCGACCGCTTCTTGTCCGGCGCCTTCTTTCCGGTCCCCGCCTTGGCCTTGGGCTTCGGCTTGGACGACGGTTTCGCCTTCGGCCCGGACCCGGCGCCGGATTTCGCCTTCGGCTTCGGCTTGCGCTCCGGCTCCGGCTCCTCCTGCTCCGGCTCCTGCTCCTGCTCCTGCTCGGCCGAGACGCCCTCCAGGGCCTGGGCGCCGCGGCGCAGGGCTTCGGAGAGCGCGTCGATCCGGGCGGTGGCCGCGGCCATGACCGCGCTGCGGCCGGACTCCAGCAGATCACCCCGTACCTGATCGCTCAGCGCTCCGAACCGGGGATGCTCCCGCAGCCTGCGCCCGCCCTCCTCGGCCAGGTGCCGCGGGGTGAGCGGGAAGCGGCGGCCGATGACGTAGGTGGCGATGGCGAAGGCCACTTTGGCCTTGCGGGTACGGCCCAGCACATAGCCCCCGGCGATTCCGGCCGCCAGCGCGGCCTTGCTGTTGTCCATCGGTACTGCCGCCTTTCCTCGTACGTGGCTCAGTCGGTGACAGGGGGCGGGGAGGGGTGGTCGGGGTCCTGTCGCTGCTGGATGGCGAGCAGCAACCGCTCCTCCCCGGCCTCGAACTCCTCCTCGTCGATCTCGCCGTCCTCCAGCGCGCGGTGGAGTTCCCGCAGCCGCGCCATCAGCGGGGCCGGGTCGTACAGCTCCTCCTCGGCGGCGTCGGCGATGCGGCCGGCGAACCAGGCGGTCGCCCGGACGGGGGCCAGAGGCAGCAGCAGGATCTCGGTGAGCAGACCCATGGCGGTCAGGCCCCCGGGGTGGTGGGAGCGGAACGGGCGGACGTGGTGGCCGGATCCGGGGCCCGGCCGGCGCGGGGGCCGGCTCTGGCGCGAGGGCGTGCCCGCTCCGGCGCGGCCGGGACCCCGGTAAAGCTGAAGCAGGGCAACGGCCCGGACAACCGCAGCTCGACCTGCCCGCGATACGCGGCGGAGCAGGACTCGACGGCCGCCCGGAACTCCTCCTGCGCGTCCCGGCCGAGAAGGAAGGACATGTTGAGGACGCAACCCTCGATCTCCGGCCCGGCGGCAGTCGCCTCGGCCAGCGCCCCCACCCGTTCCAGGGTGCGGGCCGCCGCCCTGGCCGCGCGCCGGCCCAGGCCCTCCGCGATGGCCTGGCCGAGCCTGATGCTGCTCTCGTATCCCGGCCGTGCTCTGGACTCCCGGTGCAGCCGACGCACCTGGTTGTCCTCCCGCAGGAGTTCGGACAGGCCGTCCTCCAGCACGAGAGCCTTCAGGTTCATCTCGACCCGGCCGTCCAGCCGTTCCAGGAGCGCCAGTTGTTCCTGCGGCGCGTCGGCCAGCCGGGTGCGGAGGGTCTCCTCGTCCGGGGCGACGGAGCCGAACCGCATCGGGATGACGGGGCCTTCGGCCGCCAGCCCCAGCAACGTCTCCTGGTGGGCGAGCAGATCGCGGCGCCGGGCCAGCAGTCCGGCCGGGGCGGCGCTGACCACGGCGGTCAGCTGGCCCACCGGCAGGGCGCGCAGGGGTTCGGGAGGGCTGCCCACCCCCGTCGCCCCGGGCGGCAGCCGGTGTCCGGTGCGGACGATGCCGTACGCGTAGACCTGGTCCATCTCAGTCAGCCTCGCTCCGTCGTTCAGTCGCTCGGTCGTTCCATGGCTCAGTCGGCGCCCGGAATGGCGCTCTTGACCTTGTCCTTCGCCCCGCCCATCGCCTTCTTGGTCCGGCCGGCGACCCCCTTGACCTTCTTCTCGCCGGCCTCGGCGGCCTTCTTGGCACCCTTCTCGCCCGCCTTGCGGACCATGCCGCCACCGCCGCCCATGCCGCCGAACAGCTCGGGGACGGTACGGCTGCGGCTGTCCGCCTCCAGGTCCAGGCGGTTGCATGCCTCGGCGAACCGCAGATAGGTGTCGACGCTGGCGATGACGATCCTTATGTCGATCTTGACGATCTCGATTCCGACCAGTGAGACCCGCAGAAAGACATCGATGACCATGCCCCGGTCGAGAATGATGTCGATGACGTCGTAGAGCGTGCCGGTGCGGGGCACGCACGCGACATCCTCGCGATAGGTGGTCGTGGTCGTGCTCATGGGCTCTCCCTCGGTCGTCCGTTCCCGGAGCCGCTCGGCCCCGGGCTTCGCTGGGGCTAGTCGTCGGTGGCGCAGCGCCGGTAGCGGCGCACCCGCTCGTACTGCACGAGCCGGCCGTTGTGGTCGAGATCGACCTCGTAGGTGGCCATGAGACTGGTGGTGTCCGGGATGCGGGGCACCTCGATCACGTCGACGCGTACCCGCCACCCGTCCTCGAGCGGGCTGACGGCGGAGACACCGTCCACCGCGTGGCCGGTCAGGGCCGACAACCGCCGCCCGGCCCGGCGGGCCGCGCCGATGGGCCCCTTGACCGGGGCGGAGCGCTGCTTCTCAGAGTGGTGAGGCATGACCTCATCTCGCCACGGTCCGGCCTTCCGCGCACCCGCAGTTGGGCTGTTGGGAGCGCGGAGAGCGGGCCGGTCGGGTGGTGCCGGGGCGCCGTCCGGCGCGGGCGGTGCGGCGAGAGCCTTCGGGCGCGGCTGCCGGCGGTCGGGGTGCCCCGCTCGTTGCCGATCCGCGCGGTGGGCTCCGCACTGCGCCGGGACGGTGACGGTGGTGCCGGCAGCGGTCGCGGGTCCGGCGGGCGCCGGCCCGTGCGGGTGGTGCGGGCGGCGACGGTGGTACGGAGGGGGCGCCCGCCTCCGTCCTACGATGGCCGGGTACGACGGAGGTGGATCGCCGGTGGGGAGCTACACCGCACGACGCGGGGCGCGGACGGGCGCGCTCGTGTGGTGTGTGGTCCCGGACGGCCCGGAGCATCGCGTCGATCCCGATGGCGTGCTGGATCTGATGTGGTTCCGGGAGCGCTTGATCGTGGCGGGCCCCGATACCCGGAGCATGCTCGCGCGGACCCGTGCCGGTGAGGTCACCTGGGGCCTGCGGCTGGCTCCCGGTGTGGGGCACGCGCTGTTCGGGGTGCCGGCGCACGAGCTGACGGACCGGCGCGTCGTGTTGTCCGACCTGGTGAGGCTTCCGGCCTACGGGGGCCCGTCGTTCGGTGAGGACCCGGCCGGTGCGCTGGAACGGGTCTTCGTCGCCCTGTGGGAGCGGGCGGAGCCGGAGCGCCGTGGCCTGCGGAGGGCGGCCGCGCTGGACAGCGCCGCTCGCGAGGGGCTGAGCGTGCGCGAGACGGCGGAGCTGCACGGTCTGTCGGTGCGCTCGCTGCACCGGCTGAGCAACCGGCTGTTCGGTTACGGGCCGAAGACGCTCCAGGGGATTCACCGCTTTCAGCGCGGTCTCCACCTGGCGCGGGCCGGTGTTCCGCTGCGTGACGCTGCGGCGACGGCCGGCTATGCCGACCAGGCGCACTTCACCCGGGAGGCCAAACGGCTCACCGGCCGGACACCGGGCGCGCTCACCCGGGCGACGTAGCGCGTCGGCCGCGCCGCCGTCCCGCACCGCGGGGCCGCCGCACCGGAGGGCGCCGGCCCGCGTGGAGCGGCGCGAGGATGTACGGAACGGCTGACCGTGCCGCTCAACTGCCGGGCGCCGACGGGGACCGGGCGAAGGCGCCGGCCGCAGCGGCGAGGGTGGCGGTGCGGGCCGCGTGGCGGGGCAGTTGCGGGTCCAGCGGCGTACGCAGCAGCACCAGGTGGTGGTACAGCGGTGCGGTGGCGGCGATGAGCAGGCGCCGGGCGTCGGTGTCCGGCGGGAGTTCGCCGCGCCGGATGGCCCGGCCGACGACGATGTCGCAGCGCGTGTACCGGTCCTCCCAGAGCCGCCGCTGGGCCTGGGCCGCCTTCTCGGAGCGGAACGAGGCGGCGATCAGGGCCTCCATGACCGGCGGCTGTGCCGTCATGGCCGTCTGGATCTCCTGGTTCAGCGCCGTCAGGTCCTCCTCCAGCGAGCCGGTGTCCGGTGGCTGCCAGTCGTCGTCGCCCGCGGCGTCGAGCACGTCGGCGAGCAGCGCGCCCACGTCGCCCCAGCGTCGGTAGACCGTGGTGCGGTGCACGCCGGCGCGGGCGGCGACGCCGTCGGTGGTGAGCCCGTCGTAGCCGTGTTCGCCGAGCTCCGCGCGGACCGCGTCGAGCACCTGGGCACGGACCCGGGCGGTGCGGCCGCCGGGCCTGCGGCGTGGCGGTGGTGGCCGGGTCTCCGCCGGGCCCGGCGGCGTTTCCGGCGCCGCCTCCGCCGCTGGTTCCGGGTCTGGGGGTGTCGTCACGGGGCAATCCGTTTGCTCGGGGACAGCGACGTGGCACGATCTTAACGCATCAGTTGTCGCACTAACGGAGCGGTCCATGTTCTTCCGAAGCGTTCACCCGGCCGCGCGGCCCCTCACCGCCGCCTCACCCACCCACGCTCCGGAGTCCTCGTATGCCCACCCAGATCACCGCACGCTCCGTCAGCAAGTCCTTCGACGGCAGGACCGTCCTCGACTCGGTGACCTGCTCGCTCGCCCCGGGCGAGCGCACCGGGATCATCGGTGAGAACGGATCCGGCAAGAGCACGCTGCTGCGTCTGCTCGCCGGACGGGAACAGCCCGATGAGGGCGAGATCGTCGTCCGGGCCGCCGGTGGCGTCGGGTACCTCGCCCAGGACGAGCGGCCGGCCCCCCGGTCCACCGTCCAGCAGGTCATCGACCGCGCCCTGGGTGAACTGCGCGCCGTGCAGCGGCGCATGCGGCGGCTGGAAGCCTCGATGGCCGAGGGCGACACAGCGGGCCTGGCCGAGTACGGCGGCCTGCTGACGGTCTTCGAACTGCGCGGCGGCTACGAGGCCGACGCCCGCGTGGAACGTGCCCTGCACGGTCTCGGCCTGGGACTGGTCGGGCGCGACCGTACCGTGGGCACGCTGTCCGGTGGCGAACAGGTCAGGCTGCGGCTGGCGGCCGTGCTGGCCGCCGCGCCGGAGATCCTGTTGCTGGACGAGCCGACCAACCATCTCGACGAGGCGGCCCTGCGCTGGCTGGAGGACCACCTGCGTACCCGGCGCGGCAGCACCGTCGCCGTCTCCCACGACCGGGTCTTCCTCGAACGGGTGGCCACCAGCCTGCTGGAGGTGGACGCCGACCGGCATCGCGTCGTCCGGTACGGCAACGGCTACCCCGGGTACCTCGCCGAGCGGACGGCCGCCCGCCACCGCTGGGTCCAGGCGTACGACCGGTGGCGGACCGACATCGACCGGCTCCGCGAGACCGCCGCGACCACCGCACGGCAGGTGGCCCACGGCCGTCCGATGAAGGACGGCAACAAGATGGCGTACGACCGGGCGGGCGGCCGGGTGCAGCAATCGCTGGCCGGCCGGGTGCGCAACGCCGAGGAGCGGCTGCGCCGGCTGCTCGCCGACCCCGTCCCGCCGCCGCCCGAACCGCTGCTTTTCGCCCCCGCCCTGCGGACGGGGCACCGGGAGGGCGTCGTCCTCGACGCCACCGACATCGCCGTCACCGGCCGGCTCGACCGCACCCGCCTCACCCTCACGGCGGGCGAACACCTGCTGGTCACGGGGCCGAACGGGGCGGGAAAAAGCACCCTGCTGCGGGTCCTGGCCGGGGACATCGCGCCCGACGGCGGGAGCGTCACCCGCCGCGGCAGGGTCGGGTACCTGTCCCAGGACCCACGGCCCGGCGCACCGCAGGAGACCGTCCTGGCCGCCTTCGCCCGCGGCCGGGCGGGAGATGCCGACACGCACACCGAACGGCTGCTGTCACTGGGCCTGTTCGAGCGCGACCGGTTGACGGTGCCGGTCGGCCGGCTGTCCACCGGGCAGCGGCAGCGCCTCGCCCTGGCCCGGCTGCTCAGCGAGCCGTGGGATGTTCTGCTGCTCGACGAACCCACCAACCACCTCTCCCCCGGACTGGTCGAGGAGTTGGAGACCGCGCTGCGCGGTTTCGCGGGGGCCGTCGTCATCGTCAGCCACGACCGGCGGCTGCGCGGCCGCCACCGGGGCCGCCACCTGGCCCTGCGGGCGACCGCGCGGGCGGCGGTGTGAGTCACCGCCCCGCCTCTCCTCCCCCGCCGGAAGACACGTCTTCCTGCCCGGACTTCGCAAAGGAAACAGCCATGCCACCCGTCCCGCCCGTCCTGCCCGACCCGACCGTCACGCACCCGATGCCGGAACAGCCCCGGGTGGTTCTGCTGAAGCCGCTGATCACCTCGCCGCTGATCGAGGCGGGCGAATTCTCCTACTACGACGATCCCGATGACCCCACCGCCTTCGAGACCCGCAACGTGCTCTACCACTACGGCCCCGAGAAGCTGGTCATCGGCAGGTTCTGCGCGCTGGGAGCGGAGGTGCGGTTCCTCATGAACGGCGCCAACCACCGCATGGACGGGCCCTCCACGTTCCCGTTCCCCATCATGGGCGGCTCCTGGGCCGAGCACGTCGACCTCATCTCCGGACTGCCGGGACGCGGTGACACCGTGGTGGGCAACGACGTCTGGCTCGGCTACCGCACGCTGGTGATGCCCGGTGTCCGGATCGGCCACGGGGCGATCATCGCCTCCGGCTCCGTCGTCGTCGACGACGTTCCCGACTACGGCATCGTCGGCGGCAACCCCGCGCGGCTCATCCGCCGCCGGTACGCGGACGCCGACATCGACCGCCTGCTGGCCCTCGCCTGGTGGGACTGGCCGCTGCCGCATCTCACCGCACAGCTGCGCACCATCATGTCCGGGACGATCGACGACCTGGAGGCCGCGGCTCCCGCCCCCGGTCGTCCCTGAACCGCCGGAAGCCCACACCCGCACCGCACCGGCCCTCCCTCCCCTCACCCGCGAAATGAGTGCCCGCATGCCCGATCCGTCCCACCACCGGCACGGCGACCCGTTCACCCGCTGGCTCCGCGCCGACGCCGCCCCGCTGACCCACCTCGACCCGGACGCGCCGCTGGAGGACCTGGAGCCGCTGCGCGCCCTGATCGGTGACGCCCGCGTGGTCGCCATCGGCGAGAACTCCCACTTCATCCACGAGTTCACGCTCCTGCGTGAGCGCGTCCTGCGCTTCCTCACCGAACGCTGCGGATTCACCGTCCTGGCCTTCGAGTACGGCTTCAGCGAAGGGTTCCCGCTCGACGCGTGGGCGCGGGGCGAGGGAACGGAGGACGCGCTGCCCGGCCTCCTCGGCCCGTCGATCCCCGTGGGGGTCGACGCGCCGCTGCGCCGACTGCGCCGGCACAACCGCACCGCCGCACCACCGGTGCGGTTCGCCGGCATCGACATCCCCGCGGCCGGCGGCTCCCTGCTCCCCGCCCTGGCCCCGGTCGCCGACTATCTGCGCGCCGTCGATCCCGAAGCGGTGCCGCTGATCGAGGAGGCGATGCGGATCGCCGCGTCGTTCGCGGGGGGCTCCGCGGCCGACGCCGCTCCCGCGTGGGCCCGCCTGGAGGCCGCCGAACAGGACGCGCTCAGCGCGGTCCTGAACCGGCTGCTCATCCGGTTCCGTTCCGTCGAGCCGCTGTATCTCTCGCGCGGCGACCGGCGCGGCTACGACATCGCCCGGCGACGTCTCGAAGGTGCCTGCCACGGCGACCACACCTTCCGCGCCATGGCCGGGCTCTTCTCCGGTACGGGGCTGACCGCCGACACCTCGGCCCGTGACCTCTACATGGCCGAATCGCTCCTGTGGCACCTGGAGCGCGGCGCGCCGGGCACCCGGATCGTACTGGCGGCCCACAACGCCCACATCCAGAAGACACCGGTCTCCTTCGACGGCCGCCTCACGGGATTCCCGATGGGACAGCACCTGCACTCGGTCCTCGGCGAGGACTACATCGCCGTGGGCCTGACCAGCAGCACCGGACAGACCGGAGAGATGCGCCGCGACGAGCGCAGCCGGTTCGGATTCACCGTCGAGCCCACCCCGCTGGGCGCGCCCGAACCGGGAAGCGTCGAGGCGGCGTTCACGGACGCCGGGCTCGGGCTCAGCCTGGCCGATCTCCGGCGGGCGCGCCGCCCGGACATCGGCGGCGACGGCTCCGCTCCCGGCCCCGACCGCATCCGGATCCAGGGCGCCCAGCTGCACACCCCGGTTCTCGACGCGTTCGACGCCGTCCTCCACTCCCCGGTCTCCACCGTCATCGGCGGACTCGGCCTCGACGCCGTACCCGGTCCCGCGCCGGCCGACCGCACGGCCGGGGGCGGCTCCACGTAACGGGCGGCGGTGGGCCGTCGCGGGGTGCCGGGGCAGACTGGCCCCTTGGGGATATGGGTGGATCGGCCCATTCCCCAGCCCTCGACCGGGCCGCGCCCCGGGGGCCGGGGGGCGCGGGCGCCGCCCGTTCACGGCCGTTCGGAGAGATCCGCGGGCGCCCCGCGCCCGCGCCGGGAGGGGGACGGGGTCTCCGGCGTTCCGGCGCCGGTGCCGGGGCGCAGCCGCAGCACGACCGCCACCAGGACCAGGGTGAGGGCGAGCAGGCCCGCCCAGATGATCCAGCGTTCGGGCCAGACCGCGGGTGAGGAGCCGCCGAGGTCCTCGGGGTCGCGCCCGCCGTCGGTTCCCGTGACGATGACGGCCAGCAGTCCGAGCAGGGTGGCGACGACCGCGAGGCGGCCGGCCAGCCGTACGGTCACCGGCAGGGGGTGGCCGCGCAGCCGGAGGCGTTCACGGGGGCGGGCCGGGGCCAGCAGCCTCACCAGGAGGAGCCCGGCGATCGGCATCTGGAGGGCCCACACCAGGGTGCGGAACGTGCCGTCGAACCAGACGTTGGTGCCGTACAGCAGGGTGTGCCACACGCTGAGCACGTACACCACGATGACGAACCGGTGGAGCGCCACCCACATCCTGCTGCCGGTCCGGTGGCGGAGGTAGAAGGCCAGGCTCAGCGGTATGGCGAGGTAGAGGGCGAGCAGTCCCAGCAGGATGGCGACGCGGCCGGTGCCGGTGGCGTACCCGCCGGGGACGAACACGTCCACGAACGCCGTCCACAGGCTCCGGCCCGTGCCCCACCGGGTGAGGTTGTCGCGCATCTGGTCGCCGAAGAAGAACGCCGCGTGCAGGAACATCAGCCCGATCGTCGTCAGGCTGGTGGTGCGGTGCCATTTCTCGATCCGGGCCGGCGGCAGCCACCTCCAGCGCGGTCGCGGCCCGGAGCGAAGCAGTCCGAAGATCACCGTGATGTACGCCCACAGCAGTGCCGACCAGCCGAAGGCCTGGCACATCCAGTACATCCACAGCTCGTTCGGATCGTTGAGGTGCGGCATGATCACGATGGAGGGCGACGTGCCGTTGGCCACCCGCGCGTACAGCAGCCAGTAGATGAGGCCGGTGGCGATCAGCGCCAGCGAGGCGTCCGGGATCGCACCCCGCAGATCGGCTCGCAGACCGTGCCAGTCGAAGCTCCCGCGGACCCGCGGCTCGCGGGCGGGGGGCGACACCGTTTCGGAGACTTCGGTCATTCCAGGACACCGCTTTCCTGCGCCGTGACAATGTGCCGGTCCCGCTCCACCAGCGAGGGACAGTAACCGCGTTCGCCCGCGTGGGGAAGACATCCGTCCCGAGTTGGCCGATGCCCCCGGGTGGGGAACTTTCGCCGCTCCGGACCCGACGTCATGGGGGTCGGCCGGGGTGCGGTGAAAGTTCCGCAGGGATGCCGACCCGTGCCGGGCACCACCCGGACGACGCGGCACGCGGGGCGATCAGGGTGCCGGTGCGTCAGCACACCGCAGAGACCGCGAACGGCTGCCGGAGGGAACCGACGTGGTGCGGATCGCCGTCCATGAGGGTCACCCGGGGGCGTCTCACGGACACGGGCGGGCGGACGATCGACCCGGGGTCGTTGCCCGCCCCTGCCCGCCCGTCAGCCCCGGCGCAGTGCGGCGTGGCCGGCGTAGCGCGCCTCGCCGCCGAGTTCCTCCTCGATGCGGATGAGCTGGTTGTACTTCGCCGTGCGGTCGGAGCGGGAGAGCGAACCCGTCTTGATCTGACCGCAGCCGGTCGCCACCGCCAGATCCGCGATGGTGGTGTCCTCGGTCTCTCCCGAGCGGTGCGACATGACGGCCGTCCAGCCCGCCCGCTGGGCCGTGGTCACCGCGGCCAGGGCCTCCGTCAGGGAGCCGATCTGATTGACCTTGACCAGCACCGAGTTGCCGACCCCGGTGCGGATGCCCTCGCGCAGCAGCGTCTCGTTGGTGCAGAACACATCGTCGCCGGTGAGCTGACAGCGGTCACCGACACGGGCGGTCAGCTCGCGCCAGCCGTCCAGGTCGTTCTCCGCCATCGGGTCCTCGATGGACAGGATGGGATAGGCGTCGATGAGCGAGACCAGGTGGTCGGTGTGCTCGGACGGGGTGCGGCGTACGCCCTCGCCCGCGTAGTCGTACACCCCGTCACGGAAGAACTCGGAGGACGCCGGGTCCATGACCAGGCCGATGTCCGCTCCGGGGCGGTAGCCGGTGCGCTCGATGGCGGCCATCACGAAGTCGAGCGCCTCTTCTGCGGTGCGCAGCGCGGGAGCGAAGCCGCCCTCGTCGCCGACCCCCGTGGAGTGCCCGGCGGCCAGCAGATCGCGGCGCAGGGTGTGGAAGACCTCGCTTCCCATGCGGACGGCTTCGGCGAAGCTGTCCGCGCCCACCGGCACGATCATGAACTCCTGGAAATCCAGCGGATTGTCGGCGTGGGCGCCGCCGTTGACGATGTTCATCATCGGCAGCGGCAGCAGGTGCGCGTCGGGGCCGCCGAAGTAGCGGTAGAGGGGCTGATGGTGTGCCGCCGCGGCGGCCTTGGCGGTGGCGAGCGAGACGCCGAGGAGCGCGTTGGCGCCGAGCCGGGACTTCGTGGCGGTGCCGTCGAGGGCGACCAGCGCGGCGTCCAGACCCGCCTGATCCACCGCGTCCCGGCCACGTACGGCCGCCGCGATCTCGCCGTTGACGTGGGCCACCGCGCGGTCGACGCCCTTGCCGTGCCAGCGGGTGGCGTCTGCGTCGCGCAGTTCCACGGCTTCCCGGGCGCCCGTGGAGGCGCCGGAGGGGACGGCCGCGCGGCCCAGGGACCCGTCCGTCAGGACCACGTCGACCTCGACCGTGGGGTTTCCCCTGCTGTCGATGATCCGGCGGGCGGTGACGGTCTCGATGGTGGCGTCGACGGTCGCGGCTGTCTTCGCGGACATGGGAGGTCCTTCCCGTTGTCGGGTGCCGTGGCCCCGGCTGCGACGACCCTGGCGCCGGCCCGGCGAGAACAAACCCTACAGCAATGCTGTACAGCTTGGCTGTACAGGCAAACTGTGCAGTTCACGTGCACAGGCAAGGTGCTCAGCAATGCTGACCAACGGGGTAAAGTGCCCTATGCCCACCTCGGAAGCCGCCGCCCTCGCCGCCGAACTGCGTACCGCGATGGGCAAGCTCACCCGACGCGTCAAACACGAGGACCGCATCCCGCTGGGCCAGGTGGCCGTCCTCGGCGCACTCGACCGGGACGGCGCCATGACCACCAGCGACCTCGCCGCCGATCAGCGCGTACGCCCCCAGTCGATGGCCCGGGTGGTGGGACTGCTCATGGAGCAGAACCTGATCACGCGCCGGGCCCACCCCACGGACGGACGGAAGTCGCTGGTCGAGCTCTCGGACGCGGGCCGGGCGGCGCTCGAAGCGGAGCGCGGCCGGCGGGCCGGCTGGCTCGCCCAGGCCATCGAGGCCGAACTCACCGACGAGGAGCAGGCGCTGCTGGCACGGAGCGCCACCTTGCTGGAGCGGCTCGCCACCCGGCACTGACACGCGCCCTGACGGTGTGCCCGATCCGTACGGCCGCCCGAAGCGGCCCCGTACGGCTTGGCTACGCTGACCGGCACCGCACCACCACCGGGAATGAGGTGACGCACGTGCCGTCCGGCCGGGGCAGGACACGAGCCGGCGCGCTCGGCGCGCTGGGCGTGCTGCTTCCCCTGATGAGCCAGGCGGGTGCGGCCGGATTCGTGCCTTCCGGGTGCGCGCTGTGGCTCTCCGTCGTGGTGGCGTGCGGCGGGATCATGTGCGCCGCACACCGGCCACTCCCCCACGGGCAGGCACTGGCGGCGGTCGCCGGCGCTCAGGCCGCGCTCCAGGTCTGTTACGTCCTGCCGGGAGCGTGCGCTGCGGCCGGCGGGCGTGGTCCCGCCGGACTGCTCGCCCAGCTCGCGCCGCAGGGCCACGGCACCGGTGAACTGCTGGCCGGGTACCTGGTGGCGCTGGTCCTCTCCGCCCGGCTGCTGGGGGTCGCGGACGGGTTGTCGGGGCCGCTGCGCGCCGTGCTGGTCGCGGCGATCGCCGCGCTGGCCGCACGTCCGGCCGCCGTGCCCGGGCCGCTGTCCCGGCCGCGCCGTGCCGGGACCCCCACGGAGCCCCGCGTGTGGGGTACGTGCCCCGTCGTCTCGGGCCGTTCGGTTCGCGCCCCGCCGTGGGCGCCGGTGATCTCTCCCGCGCCCCGGCCGCTGCCGGGTGCCGGAACCCGCTGGGCCTGACCCGGCGGGCGACGGCGCGCGCCCGCGCGCCGTCCTTCCCGACCGAACGACCCATTCACCTCCGGAGTTCTCCGTGAAACGACAGCTGTATGCCGTGCTCGCGACCGTGGCGGCCCTCGCCGCCGCCTTCGCCGTTCTGCTGGCGCTCTCCCCCGACGACCGGCCGAAGACCGCCGATTGGTCCGGCTCCTCCTCCGCCGTGGTGCGCGAGGACAGCCACCGCCTGTCCGACCCCGCGGACAGCGAGTTGACGCTGGTGGAGTTCCTCGACTTCGAATGCGAGGCGTGCGGCGCCTACTACCCGGTCGTGGAGCGGCTGCGCGAGGAGTACGGCGACCGTGTCACCTTCGTCGCCCGGTACTTCCCGATGCCGGGACACCACAACGGGGAGACCGCCGCGCTCGCCGCCGAAGCCGCCGCCCAGCAGGGCCGGTTCGAGGACATGTACAACCGGCTGTTCACCACGCAGGCCGCCTGGGGCGAGTCCCGTGACTCGCACGCGGCGACGTTCCGCGGCTTCGCGGAGGATCTCGGTCTGGACATGGCCGCCTATGACGCCGCCGTCGCGGACCCCGCCACCGCCGAGCGGATCCAGGCCGACATCCGCGACGGCCTGGCTCTGGGTGTCCAGGGCACCCCGACGTTCTTCTTCGACGACCGCCCCATCTCACCCCCCGCCTCCTACGAGCAGTTCGTCGCCCTGATCGAGGACGAACTGAGCTGACGACCCGCCGTCCCCTCCCCCGGCGCGGCACCCCGCCGCGCCGGGGCCGGTGGCCCGGCAGCGCCAACGGGTCACTCCGTTTCCGGTGCCGGGCCCCAGGGTGCTGACGGCCGGCTTCCCGCCGTCAGCGGGGAGAACCGCTGGGCGCCCACGTACCAGGTCCTCGGAGACCGCCGCGGGCCGGCCATCGGGAGCAGGCAGGAGCGGATGGGATCCGCGAGCGGGTCGCGGCAGGTCACAGGGACAGTGTGCCCGCGAACAGGGTGAGATGCGCCAGGGCGAACACCCAGGGAACCACGCGTTCGGGGGTGCCCAACTCGGCATAGCGCCTGAACCGGCCGGGTAGCGGAGGGTTTTTGAGCACGTCCCACTCATCGGTGAAAATCCGCACCGGCAGGTGCTGCTCCAGATCGCTGATGACCTTGAGCTTCGCCGCTTTGAGGGTCCGGTAGCTGCGCAGTTGTGTCCACCAGGCCAACGAGAGGGTCACGCCGCCCGACGCCACGACCAGGGACACCCACCACGGCGACTCGGACAGCCGCGGCATTCCGAAGCCGATCAGAGTGACCAGCGCGGTCTGCAGGGAGAGATAGTACGTGTTGGCCGCGCCGCGGCGTGAGGACACCCGGTCGGCCATCTCGACCGCGAGCTTGTACAGCTCCAGAACCTCCTGCCGGTCGGCGTGCGCGGTCATCGGATCCGGCCCGCCGCTCGGGCGCGGAGACACCAGGCCCGTCCGCCCCACCGCCCCGTTCTCTCCCGCACCGTCCGCGCCGCCCGCACCCATCCGGCCCCCCATCGGTGGTGAACGTCCCGGGTGCGAAGAGTAGCCGCGCACCGGATGGGGCGCGGCCCCGCCCCCGTACACCGGGTGTTCCGCAGATCCCACACCGCACTCGCCCCCTCACCAGCCCAGCCGTCAGGGGACGTTGACCGTCACCGCGTACGGCCTCGCCGTCCACGCCCGTGACGCGACGGCCCGGCAGGTGGAGGCATACGGGTGTCCCGCCGTCTGCGGGGCCGGTACCACCACCGCTGAGGTCCTACCGCCCGACACTCGGCCGGAGGGACTTCCGCGTGCAACCCCACACCGTCATCGACGTCATGGTGATCCTCGAACGAGGCGACCGGATCCTCCTGGCCGAGCGCTCGGGCACCGGCTACGCGGACGGCATGCTCAATCTGCCCTCCGGAAAGGTCGACCCCGGCGAGAGTGTCATCGAGGCGGCGGTGCGCGAGGCGCGGGAGGAAGTCGGCATCGCCATCGATCCGGCGGCGCTGCGCACCGTGCACGTCATGCACCACCGCGGCCCCGAAGGACGGCCACGGATCGGCTGGTTCTTCGCCACGGCCCGCTGGGAGGGCGAACCGGTCAACGCGGAACCGGGGAAATGCGCCGGCATCGGCTGGCACAGGCCGGGCGAACTCCCGGCGCACACCGTCCCGTACAACGCCCACGGAATCGCTCACTACCTGACCGGGGAGAGCTTCTCGACCCACGGCTGGTGATGCGCCGCGCCGGGTGTCTCCGGCGGCCGGCTGTACCCGCTCACACCGCCCCGCAGGTCTCCGGACGGAGTTGTGGGCTTCTCCACCAGGCTCTTACGGCCCGGTCGGCGTGCCGGGCGGGGCGTCCCGCTGAAGGATCCGGCGGATCGCCTCACCCGGGTAGGGCGTCTCGCGGCTGTCCTGCTGGAAGGTGCGGATGAAGTCCCACATCACCGGGGCGAGCGGAGCGTGGCGGGTGATGATCGAGGCGGCTGCCTCCGGGATACCCGTCAGCCGCTCGCCCTCGGCGCACGCACGCACCAGCGCGTAGCGTTCGTCCCACCCGTAACCGGCTCCGTACAGGGCGGTGATCAGCCAGTACACCAGGTAGGTGGCGGTGTAGGCCCGGTCGTACGTCTGGTGCCGCGCGGGGAGGGTGGCCTCGTCGCGGGACAGCTCGAAGCGGGAGGAGAGCGCGAGGCCGTAGTCGGCGAAGTACAGGCGCCGGCCATCGGTCAGGATGTTCTGGAAGTGGGCGTCGAAGTGCACCAGTCCGCGGGCGTTCATGAACGAGACGCCGGCCCGCAGCTCGTCGTCCACCGCGACGCAGGCCCGCTCGGCGGCCTCGCCGCCCTCCCGGACGCGGTCACCGAGCCACTCGTGCAGGTTCTGCGGGATGTACTCCAGGAACAGCGTGAGGCTGGCCGTGGACTCCTGGATCCCTTCGATCCGCCGGCGGACCTCCGGTCCGCCTCCCCAGTAGGCGACGGCCCGTTCCACGTCGGCGAGTTCTTCGGGCAGTGGCCGGCCGGCCGCCGGGAGCACCCGCCAGTGGTGCATCAGGGGGAAGCCCTCGTAGTCCCCGGCGATCACCCAGTTCGTCGTCATGGTGTGGACGGCCAGTTCCCGCCAGGCCCCCATCCCCGGGCCGCCGATGCTGCCGACTCCGTACTGGAAGAAGGACGGCAGGCCGAACAGATTGGCCGTGGAGCGCACGTTCTCCGGCTGTCGCTCCAGATCGGTCAGGGGCACCTGCTTGACGAATACGGGGGTTCCGCCGATCTCCAGCAGTGCGGTCCTGCCGCCGATACCGGAACCGATCGACGGGGCGGTCTCGACCTGCTCGTGCAGGCTGCGGTCGCTGTGCAGTGCCAGTGACGTGGCGACGGCACCGTGGGCGGCGAGCCGAGCACCGCGTGACCTGTCAGCGTTTCCCACCATGCCTCCAGCCGGACCCCCATCCCGCGCGGCCACTCCGACCAACGCCCGGACCGGCCCTGTTCGCCACCCTCTCACGCCCGTATGCCGTGCGGAACCGAGCGTCACCCCTGTCCCGGGGTCTCCCGAAGCAGGGTTCCGCCCGCCCGAGCCTGTCAGAGGACTTGGCCCCTATGTCCACGGATCCACCCCGTCGGCGGGCGCGACCACGCCGGCGCCGATCGCGGCGGACCGGGGGCGGAAATTCGTACGACGTATGTTGACTCACGTCCGGCCCTCGCTATCATCCGAGACGTTTGAAGGGTCAGTCGACGTTCGACGGGTCGAACGTTCGGACGGGCCGCCGGTCTGTGTCCCCACACACGGGCCATGACAGGACGTACGCGCACCATCCGTTTTGTTCCGGTGAGGTCCCCCCACACCCCGCTGTGCCGGACACCGTGGCCAGGCGATGTTCGTGTGGGTGAGCCCACCGGCCGAGCCGACACGGAGTCTTCGATGCTTGCCTCAGTACGCCGTTCCCGCTCCCGGCCGCTCCACGCGGCCGTCGTCCTCCTGCTCGGTGTGGCTTTGGCGTTGGTCGCCGCGCCCGCCTCCGGTGAGCAGACGGACGACATCGCGCCCCAGGCCGACCCCGCGCAGCAGCAGTTACCCGACACCTTCCAGTGGTCCTCCGGCGGGCCCCTGATCTCCCCCGCGCCGAACCTCAACTCGGTCGCGGCCAAGGATCCGTCGGTGGTCCAGGACGAAGACGGAACCTGGCACGTCTTCTTCACCAGGGTCGACACCAGCGGCGACTGGGGCCTGGCCCACACGAGCTTCACCGACTGGTCACAGGCCGCGAGTGCTCCGCAGACCGACCTGGAAGCCGCTTCCGCCATCGGGCCCGGCTATCGCGCCGCGCCTCACGCGTTCTACTTCGCGCCCCACGACGAGTGGTACCTCGTCTACCAGACCGGCCTGCCGTCGTTCTCCACCACCACCGACCCCAACGACCCCACCAGTTGGTCCGCGCCGCGGAACTTCATGGACAGCGTGCCCGAGGTGGTCCGGCAGAACATCGGCAACGGCAACTGGCTCGACTTCTTCGTCATCTGCGACGACACCATGTGCTACCTGTTCTCCGCGGACGACAACGGCCACGTCTACCGGTCCGAAACCACCATGGCGGACTTCCCGAACGGCTTCGACAACACGCAGATCGTCCTGGAGGACGGCGCGTACGACCTCTTCGAGGGCGGCGCCGTCTACCGCGTCGGCGACACCGACACCTATCTGCTGATCTGGGAGGCCATCGGCCCGGACGGGCGGCGCTGGTACCGCGCCTTCACCGCCCAGGGCCTGACCGGTCAGTGGACACCGCTGGCCGACACCCAGCAGAACCCCTTCGCCAGCCGCACCAACGTCACCTTCGAATCCGGTGCCTGGACGCAGGACATCAGCCACGGCGAGCTGATCCGCGCCACCAACGACCAGACCATGACCATCGACCCCTGCGACCTCCGGCTCCTCTACCAGGGCATCGACCCCTCCGCGACCGGCGAATACTCTCAGCTCCCCTGGCGTCTGGGCCTGGCCACCAGCACCACGAACAGCTGCTGATCCGCGCACGGGGCCGGCCCGCCCGGCCCTCAGCCGCACCTCCCCCACTCTCCCCCCACCATCCCCCACACAAGGAGTCACCCATGACGATGCGACGACGCACGCTCCTGGGTCTCGGCGCCGCCGGAGCGATCGGGACGAGCGCCGCCCTGCTCGGCGCCGCACCGGTCCAGGCGCTCCCCGCCCACCGAACCCGGCAGGCACCCACGCAGGCCTTCGCCGTCGGAGTCCGGGAATACCGCTGGGCGCGCGGCGGTCGTTCGCTGTTCACCAAGGTCTTCTACCCGGCCACCGGCACCCCCGGCGGCCAGCCCGTCCCCAACGCGCCGGTCGCCGACGGGGTGTTCCCCGTCGCCGAGTTCAGCCACGGCATGGGGTGCAACTCCGACTGCTACTCCTCGCAGACCAACGGTCTGGCCGCGGCGGGCTTCATCTGCCCCGCTCCTTCCTTCTCCGACAACACCAACCTCGGGAGCGTCTACGGCGGCGAGTGGTCGAGAGACGTGTCCGAGGTGATCACCCGGACACTGGCGCTCGGCGACTCCTGGGACGACCCGATGGCCGGGCACATCGACACCGGGGCCGGAGTCGGCGTCTGCGGCCACTCCATGGGCGGCATGACCACCCAGGGACTGGTCACCGCGTGGCCGGACGATCGCATCGCCGCGGCGGTGCCGATCGCCTGTGTGGACATGGGCGACCCGACCGGCGCGGTCAGGGCCAACGTGCTGTTCATCCACGGCGACCGGGACCCGACCTGTGACTACCAATCGGCCCGCGCCGCGTACGACAAGCTGGCCGCTCCCAAGGCCTTCCTCACCCATGTGGGGGCGGACCACGGCTCCTACCTGATCCCGGACTTCCCGACCTACCCGCAGACCGAGAACACCTTCCTCGACTGGTTCCGCTGGAGCCTGTACGGCGACACCGGCGCCCGTGACCGCCTTCCGGGCGGTGCCACGGCCGATGGCACCAGGTGGGAGGCGGTACTGGGGTAGTCCGACCGTGTGTTGGCGCCTTCCCGGGGCCGGCCGCCGTCTCTTCCTCCAGCGGCGGCGGCCGGCCCCCGGGCCCCGACCCGTGTCAACAACGCCCGGGCACAGCACACTCGGTGCTTGTCCGGCGGATCCCGGCCGGCCCGCGGCGACCGGCAGACCTCAGCGCCGCAGCCGCACGGGCTCACCGGGTCCGCTGCGCCGGACCAGCCACGCCTCGGTGATGTGGGCGAACATCGCCTGGGCGGCGCCGGGCGGGTCATGGGCGGCGATGCGTTCGTAGATGCGGCGGTGGCCCTGGTTGGACGCGACACACAGGGCACGCTCGGTCTTCCCCACGTACCGGGCGGTGTTGATGGCCTGGCTCTCCAGTGAGCGCACCACGGCACGGGCGATGCGGTTCCGCGAGACCCGCATGATCGTGTCGTGGAAGGCGCGGTCGTGTTCCTCGTACGTGACGTGGTCGTCCACGAGCTCGTCCATCCCGTCGACGAGCGTGCGCAGTCGGTCGACGACCTCGTCCGTGGCGAGCTGGGCGGCGAGGTTGGCCATGTCGGACTCCAACAGGCGCCGTGTGACGACGAGGTCATCGAGGATCGTCAGGCTCTCGTCCCCTTCGACGCTGGCCCCCAGGACCAGCTCGTCGAGCATGTTCCACCGGGTCGAGGGGGTCACCACGGTGCCGGCCCCCTGACGGACGTGGACCAGACCCTTCTCCTGAAGGAGCTTCACCGCCTCGCGCACCACGGTCCGGCTGACCCCGAACGCCTCGCACAGCCCCGGCTCGGCCGGCAGGGAGGTGCCTGGCGGGTAGTCCCCCCGGACGATGCGCACCACCAACTCCGCGGTGAGCGCCCTCGCGAGGCTGGCCGGTCGGCGCACCCAGGGCGGTGGCGGCGCAGCGCCCGAAGTGGCTTGCTGTGATGCCGTCATAGTCCCTCCGGTGGCCCGCGACCAGGCGGCGCCACGAATCCCGCCGCCAGTATACGCACCACCCCTTGACGCCAAACATCATACGACTTACGTTTCCTGACCATCTGGACCGACGGGCGGGCTGCCCCGGCACCCTCCGGAGAGTGAGCGGCGATGAAGCGGCGAGCACTGTGGTCGACGGCACTGGCAGCGGCTCTGGCCCTGACCGGCTGCGGCAGCGCGGGATCGGGTTCCGCCTCCGGCTCCCGGGAGGACACGCTGGTCGTCTGGGACTGGAAGTCCGGTGACGAGGCCGCGGCCGCCTACATCGGGGAGGCGAAGGCCGACTTCGCCGAGCGACACCCGGAGGTGACCGTGGAATTCGTGGCACAGCCCTTCGACCAGTACTACACCCTGCTCGGCACGGCCATGCGGACCGGTCAAGGCCCCGATGTGATGCTCTTCAACGGTGGCGGCCAACTCCGGGAGCGGGCGGATGACCTGCTGCCCCTTGACGACTATGTGGCCCAGGACCTGCAAAGGCTGGCGGGCTGGGAGGCGTTCTCCAGGGACGGCACCGTCTACGCGGCGCCGGTGACGCTCCAGGGACACCCCATCTACTACAACAAGGCTCTCTACGAGGAGGCCGGGCTCGACCCCGACAACCCGGCCACCACGTGGGAGGAGTTCCTCGGGGACTGCCGGACCATCGCGGAGGAGACCCCGGCCAGCTGCTTCGCCCTGGGGAACAAGGAGGGCTACGGCATCCAGTTCTTCCTCTCGGCCCTGGGATCGGCCGTCCTCCCGCCACAGGAGTACGCCGACTGGATCGCCGGGAACCGGGACTGGACCTCGCCCCGGGTACACCGGATCTTCGAACTCTGGCAGGAGGTCGACGGCGCGGGCCTGAACAACGACGGAGTCAACTCCACCGCGCTGTTCAACGACTCCCTGGCCCTCTTCTCCTCCGGCAGCGCCGCCCACATCGCCGGACTCATGTCGGACGTGGGTCACTGGGAGGAGTTCGGCGAGTTCCTCGGCGAGGACAACGTCGGCGTGCTGCGCGCACCGGTCCTCACGGAGGGGGCGGTTCCCAGCCTGCCCTACGACGGCGGCATCGGGTACGCGGTCGCGGAGGGGACCCAGAACCCGGACCTCGCCGCCGACCTGGTCCGTTCCCTGACGTCCACCAACGCTCTGGCCGCCTTCCACGCCGACGCCGGGGCGATCGTCGCGGACACCACGGTGGACGTCTCCGGTGGCGGACCCGCCCTGGCCACCATCGTGCGGGAGATCGAGACCGGCAGGCCCGCCCTGCATGTCGCGCTGTCGGCCCGGACGCTGGACCTGATGGGGCGGTTGTCCCAACAGCTCCTGAGCGGGTCGGTCGGCGTCGATGACGCGCTGCGGCAGCTGGCCGACTCCGACCGGGCGGGCTGACCCCGTGCCTGTCCACGGGTCGCCGCCCCCGGCTCACCCGGCCACGGCCGGTCCGACCGGACGTCCGGGCGCCGCCGGTGCCCGCCGCGCGGCCGCGGGCAAGGGTGGGCCGCGGTACGGGACCGGTCGCCGCGCGGAACGGCTGGCGCCCTACGTCCTGCTCGCGCCGGCCATCCTGATCATCCTCGCGCTCCGGCTGTTCCCGCTGCTCCTGGGCGTCAACTTCTCCTTCACCGGCGACGGCGAGCACGACGGGCAGCCGGTCGGCCTGGACAACTACGCGGAGTTGTTGCGGGATCCGCTCTTCCGCACCGCGCTGGAGAACGTCGGGCTGCTGGTACTGCTGCTGCCGGTGGCGGTCGCGATCCCCGGCCTGCTGGCCACCTTCATCCACCTGCGCGTGCCGGGACACCGGTTCTACCGCGGCGTCTACTTCTTCCCGGCCGTGCTCTCACCGGTGATCGTCGGCGCGATCTTCAACCTCCTGCTCGCCTTCGACGGCCCCCTGAACTCCGGGCTCGGACACCTGGGCATCGGCCCGGTCGACTGGCTCGGTGATCCGGATATCGCCATGTTCACCGTCGTCGGCGTGCACATCTGGGCGACCTTCGGGATGGCGCTGGTGGTCTTCCTGGCCGGCTTCTCCACCCTGGACCCCTCACTCCAGGACGCCGCCCGCGTCGACGGGGCGTCGCTGCCGCAGCTCATCCGGCACGTGATCGTCCCGGGCCTGTCCCGCACCCTCCAGTTCGTCGTCGTCACCACGATGATCGGCATGCTGACCTCGATGTTCGGCCTGCTGTACGTGATGACGAGCGGCGGCCCCGAGGGCTCCACCTACCTGCCGGAGTACTACGTCTGGATCCAGCAGGGCCAGCTGAACCGGCCCGCGCTCGCCTCGGCCGCCTCGACCGTTCTGTTCGTCATCATGCTCGTCGTCGGCCTGGCACAGATCGCGCTGCTGCGCCGTTCGGGGAGGGAGAGCTGATGCGCGGCCCCCGTCTGGGCAGATGGCTGGTGGCCCTTCCCATGGCAGCCCTGGCCCTGGCGACGATCTACCCCCTGCTGTTCACGGGCAACGTCGCCATGAAGACCCGGCACGACTACGTCCTCGACCGGTTCTCCCCCGCACCGTCCCCCAACCTGGACAACGTCGCCGCGGCGTGGACCAACGCCGGCATGGGGCGGTACGTCGTCAACTCCCTCGCCGTCGTGACCTGCGCCGTGGTGGTGCTCCTGCTCATCGGCTCGATGGCCGGCTTCGCCCTGAGCCACCTGCGGTTCCGGGCCTCACGGGTGCTCTTCCTGGGCTGCCTCGCGGCCCTGTTCGTGCCCTTCCAGGTCATCATGGTCCCCCTGGCGCGGATCATGGCGGACGCCCGGCTCCTGGACACCTACACCGGGCTGATCCTCGCCTACGTCGCCCAGTTCCTCCCGTTCACGATCTTCTTGATGACGAGCTACTACACCACCATTCCCCGCGAGATCGTGGACGCCGCCAGGATCGACGGGAACACGCCCTACGGCGTCTACCGGCGCGTCATGCTGCCGATGGGGCGCCCGGCCCTGTTGTCGGTCGGCATCCTCAACGCCCTGTTCTGCTGGAACGACGTGCTCATCGCCCTGCTGATGATGCCCTCCGCCGAACACCGCACCCTGATGGTCGGCGTCACCTCACTGCGCGGCCAGTACGCCGACAACATTCCCGTCTTCGCCTCCGGGGTGCTGATCGCCGCGCTTCCGCTGCTCGTGCTCTACGTCTTCTTCCAGCGCCAGATCGCCGACGGCGTCACCGCCGGTTCCACGAAGGGATGACATGCGGATCACCGGGTATCGCACCCTGACGACGGTGCACAGGTGGGGCCGTCCCGTCGGGGACGCCAACGGCGTCTTCGCCGACGGCGTCGTCCCCGTCCCGATCATCCTCGTGGACACGGACGAGGGCATCACCGGCGTCGGCCTGGGATCACACGCGGAAGCGGACGTCCTCTTCGCGGCCATCGAAGGTGAGGACCCGCGCGGCGTGACCGTGCTCTACGACCGCATGCTGCGGCAGACCTTCAAAGCCGGGCACGCCGGGGCCCGGTTCGGAACCATCGGCGCCCTCGACACCGCCTTGTGGGACATCAAGGCGCAAGCGGCCGGAGAACCCCTGTGGCGGCTGCTCGGCGGCCTCGACCGGACCGTACCCGCCTACGCCTCCGGCCTCGACATCGGGCTGAGCGAGGACGAACTGGTCGCGGTCTACCAGGAGTACGCCGAGCACGGCATCCGGGCGGCCAAGATCAAGGGCGGCCTCGACCCCGACCGGGACCGGCGGCGTCTGACCCTGGTCCAGGAGGTGCTGCGCGATGCCGCACACGGCGTACGGCCCGGCCTGATGCTCGACGCGAACGAGACCTGGACCCGAAAACAGGCCGTCCGGCACGTCGCCGAGATCGAACGCACCCTGGACCTCATCTGGATCGAGGAGCCCGTCCGGCGCTGGGACGCCGAGGGCCTGGCCGCCGTCCAGCGCGGAGTCCGCGCCTCGGTGGCGAGCGGGGAGAACCTGACGGGTCTGGAACAGTACCGGCCACTTCTCGCCGCGGGCGCGCTCGACATCGTCCAGACCGCCGCGGTCCACGGGGTGACCCACTTTCTGCGGGTCGCAGCCCTGGCCCACGCCCACGACCTCCCCGTCAGCCCGATCGGCAACACCCCCATCGGGCTGCTGCACGCCGCGACGGCCATGCCCCATCACCTGGTCAGCGAGCTCCAGGACCTTCAGCCCCCGGCCGGACTCTCCCTCGACCTGCACGTGGCGGACGGCGCGTTCGTCCTCGGCGACACTCCGGGACTCGGTCTGCGCGTCGACGCGGAAACGATCGCCGCCCGCCACACACCGCACACCGCCGCGCCGGGCACCCCGCACATCAGACCGGAGCAGGCCGGACGGCGACTGCTCCCGGTGACCGGCAACCCGCCACCGCACCCCGCGCGGTCCACGCCCCCTGCTCCGGTCGTCCAGGAACCGCGCCCCGCACTCCACCCGGATCTCGACCTCCTGGTGACGCCCCGCCACGACGAAAGGACGTAAGCCGTGCCCCCACCACAGCTCTCGACCCGCCTGCGGATACCCCTCGCGGCGTGTGCCGCGGCCCTGTCCACCGCGGTGTTCACCGCCCTGCCCGTTCCCACGGCACACGCCGCGCCCACCGGCCACACCATCGTCGTCGCACCCACCGGCGCCCAGCACGCCGCCGATGGCGGCCCCGGCACCGCCGAACAGCCGCTGGCGACCCTGGCGGAGGCGCAGCACCGGGCGCGGGAGCTCGCCGCCCGGGCCGACGGCGACGTCACCGTCACGCTCCTGGACGGGACGTACCGGCTCAGTGAGCCGCTGCGGTTCGACGCCGCCGACTCCGGACGGGACGGCCACACCGTGGCGTATCGGGCCGCCGAGGGAGCGCGGCCCGTGCTGAGCGGGTCCGAGCCGGTCACCGGCTGGGAACTGGACGATCCCGCCACCGGTGTCTACCGGGCGGAGGTCGGCACGGGCTTCGACACCCGTCAGCTGTACGTCGACGGTGCCCTCGCCCAGCGTGCGCGCACCGCTCTGGCCCCGTCGGACATCAGCCTCAACGCCACCGGCTTCACCCTGGACAACCCGGACCTCGGCTATCTCGCGGACCTGCCCGACCAGCGGCGCGTCGAACTCCAGGCGATGCTGTCGTTCACCAATCGCTTCGCGCCGGTGGACAGCATCTCCGGCTCCACGGTCGTCATGCGACAGCCGGCGTGGGACAACAACACCTACGGCTACGACACGATCCAGTCGCCGTTCCGCGCGCCGACGTTCTGGCTGCTGAACTCCAAGGCGTTCCTCGACGAGCCCGGCGAGTGGTACCTGGACACCACGGGCGGGACGCTCTACTACAAGCCGCTCGCCGGGCAGGACCTGGCGAACACGCGGGTCGAACTGCCCCGCCTGGAAACCCTGGTGGAGGTCGGCGGCAGCTACGACGAACCCGCCCGCGACCTCTCCTTCGAAGGGCTCACCTTCACCGGTACCACCTGGCTGCACCCCGGTTCGCCCGACGGATACGCCAACCAGCAGACCGGCACGTTCCTCACCGGTGTCCAGGAGCACCGGCCCGCCGACGCGTTCACCTCCTGCGCGGCCGGGTGCAGGGGTTTCGAGGGAGCCCGCAACACCTGGGGGCAGGCGCCCGCCGCCGTGCAGGTGTCGGCGGCGCACGACATCCTCTTCGAGAGCAACACCTTCGTGAATCTCGGCTCGGTCGGGCTGGGCATCGGCAACGACGCCAACGCGCACGCCACCGGCGTCGGCCTCGGGGCACGGGATGTCTCCGTCATCGGCAACACGTTCACCGCCGGCGCGGGCGGCGGCATCGTGGTCGGCGGAGTGCGCCCCGACGCCCACCACCCCTCCGACGCACGCATGACCAACAGCGACATCCTCATCCGTCACAACCGTGTCTTCTCCACCGCGCTGGAGTACCTCGACCACGACGGGATCTTCGCCAGCTACGTGACCCGGCTGACCATTGAGCACAATGAGGTGTCCGACATGCCCTACACGGGCATCGGTGTCGGATTCGGCTGGGGCGCCAATGACCCCGGCGGCAACCCCGAATACCTCAACCGCGGGCTCTACGACTTCCAGCCGGTCTACGACACACCCACCACCCTGTCCGAGGTCCGCGTGGCGGGCAATCACATCAGCGACGTGATCCACACCCTGTTCGACGCCGGCTGCGTCTACACGCTGTCCGCGATGCCCGGCAGCAGCATCGAGGGGAACTTCTGCGAGAACAGCGGCCAACTCGGGCTGTACTTCGACGAAGGCTCCCGGTACATCGCCGCCACCCGCAACGTCTTCCTCAACACGGCGGGACAGTGGGCGCACGCCAACAACCAGAACGGCAACACCACCGGCGACCAGACCCTGACCGGGAACTACACGACCAACCCGGCCATCACCGGCCTGGTCACCGGCGAACGCGGCAACACCGTCGAGGGAACCGTCGTCTTCACCCCCGGCGACATCCCCGCCGAGGCCCGCGAGATCATCGCCGACGCCGGGCCCCCCGCGTCACACCGCGACGCGTCCTGAGTACCGCGTCCACCGGCTCGACCGGCCGGCCTCATGGCGGCATGGCCGGCCGAGCCGGATGACTCGCGGTCGCCCGGTCCGGCAAGATCACTTCCGTTGTCCACGTGGTTGCTCACGCGGGATCTCCCCGAGCCCTTGACGACGGCCCCGGCGAGCGATGCACTCCTGGCGACGTGGGCCGCGACCGTGTTCCCACCGCGGCCCGACGGCGCCGGATGGGTGGAGCCTACGAGCCGCAGCAACCGCCCGACGGTGTCCGGTCGTCCGAGGCGGTCGGGACGGCTGTCCCCAGGCGCACGAGCTGCGGCTGGGTGGTGGTGCAGCAGCCGCTCGCACCGGCCCTCCGGTCCGGGTCGGGGACGTCATAGAGGCCGGAGCCGCCACAGACTCCGCTCTCGGGGAGGGTGAGTTCGACGCGGTGTGCGGCTTCGGTGTCGCCGGCGAGGTGGGCGGCGATGGAGCGGACCTGTTCGTAGCCGGTCATGGCAAGGAAGGTGGGGGCGCGGCCGTAGGACTTCATGCCGGTGAGGAACAGATCATGCTCGGGGTGGGTCAGTTCCTTGACGCCGTGGGGGTAGACGGTGCCGCACGAGTGGGCGTTGGGGTCGATCAGCGGAGCGAGTGCGGTGGGGGCGGAGAGGCGTTCGTCCAGGCCGAGTCGGACTTCCGACAGGAAGGTGAGGTCGGGGCGCAGGCCGGTGAGAACGATGATGTGGTCGACGGGTTCGGTGCGGCGGCCGTCTTCGGCGATCAGGACGAGGCGGTCGTCGCTTTCGCGTTCGACGCCGATGGTGCGGAAGCCGGTGACGGCGTCGGCGTGGCCCTGTTCGACGGCGGCTTTGGCGGCCAGGCCCAGGGCGCCCCGGGCGGGGAGTTGGTCGGCGGTGCCGCCACCGAAGGTGGAGCCGGAGATGCCGCGGCGCAGGATCCATACCGCGTGGGTGCCGGTGCCCTCCTCGTCCTTGGCGAGGTCGGCCAGGCCGGCGAGGGCGGTGAAGGCGGAGGCGCCGGTACCGACGACGGCGGTGTGCTTGCGGGCGAAGCGGTGTCGCTCGGCCGGGTCGTTGAGGTCGGGGACGCGGTAGGTGATGCGGCCGGCGGCGGCCAGGGCCCGCTCCCCGATGGCTGGGTAGCCGTCGGCGCCGAGCGGGTTGGGGGTGGTGCAGGTGCCGGAGGCGTCGATCACGGCGCGGGCGGTGACGCGCTGCTCGGTGCCGTCGGCGAGGGTGAGGTGGAGGGTGAAGGGCTGGATGTCGCGGCCGGAGTCCACCACACGGTCGCGGCCGGCCCTGGCCACACCGGTCACGGTGGCGCCGTAGCGGACGCGCTCGCCGAGGGCGTCGGCCAGCGGCTGGAGATACGCCTGGGCCCATTGCGCGCCGGTGGGGTAGTCGCCCGCCTCGGGCCGGGACCAGCCGGTGGGCGCCAGCAGCTTCTCCGCGGCCGGGTCGATCAGCTCGCTCCAGGTGGAGAACAGGCGAACGTGGCCCCATGCGTGCACCGCCGCGCCGGCCCGGGGTCCGCGTTCGAGGACCAGGGGTTCGATGCCCCGCTCAAGAAGGTGGGCGGCGGCGGCAAGCCCGATGGGGCCGGCGCCGATGACGGCGACGGGCAGACCGGTGTCCGGCATGATCAGCACTCCTCACGCTTTCTGAATCGACGTTCATCGATATTTCGAGCTTGCCCCTTCACATCGACGAATGTCAACATAGACGTATGTCGAAGTCCAAGAGGGTGGAGCTCCCGGTACTGGAGCCGGAGGAGAACGCGGTGCCTTGCTGTCCGCCCATCACGGCGGGGGAGCTGTCGGTGCGGGATGCCGAGCGCATGGCGGTGATGTTCAAGGCGCTGTCCGATCCGGTGCGGCTGCGCCTGTTCTCGCGCGTGGCCTCTCATCCGGGCGGGGAGGCGTGCGTGTGTGACATCCAGGACGTGGGCGTCTCGCAGCCCACGGTCAGTCACCACCTGAAGAAGCTGCGCGAGGCGGGCCTGCTGACCTCCGATCGGCGTGGCACCTGGGTGTATTACCGGGTCGCCCCCTCGGTCGTGGCCGCGATGTCCGCGATGCTCGACCTCCGCACCACCACCTGACCCCAGCGTCCCGGGCCGGCGGGCAGCAGGCGGCGAGGCAGCGGCGCCGAAGGGCCCGCCGCTCCCCCATTCGGATGCGACGGGCTCTCGTCACGCGAGGTGATCCGCTGCTCAGGCCGTCGTTTCCCGGTCGGCACGGCGGCGCAGGGCGAGGGAGACGTAGACCAGGGCCACCAGGACGGGGACCTCGATGAGAGGGCCGACGACGCCGGCGAGGGCTTGTCCCGAGGTGACGCCGAAGGTGCCGATGGCCACCGCGATGGCGAGTTCGAAGTTGTTGCCGGCGGCGGTGAAGGCGAGGGTGGCGGTGCGGTCGTAAGGAAGACCCGCCGCCCGTCCCATGGCGTAGGACCCGAACCACATCACGGCGAAGTACGCCAGCAGCGGCAGCGCGATCCGGGCCACGTCCCACGGCTCGGAGGTGATGGCGTCGCCCTGGAGGGCGAACAGCAGCACGATGGTGAACAGCAGACCGTACAGCGCCCACGGTCCGATCCGTGGCAGCACCTTCGTCTCGTAGCGTTCCCGGCCCAGGCGTAGCTCCCCGATCCGGCGGGTGAGGAACCCGGCCAGCAACGGGATGCCGAGGAAGACCAGGACGTTCAGGGCGATCTCGCCTGCGGAGATGTCGAGGTGCTCGCCTTCGCCCAGGCCGAGCCAGCCGGGCAGGAGGTCGAGGTAGAACCAGCCCAGCAGACCGAAGGCGACCACCTGGAAGACCGAGTTCAGCGCCACCAGCACGGCGGCGGCTTCCCGGTCACCACAGGCCAGGTCGTTCCAGATGATCACCATGGCGATGCAGCGCGCGAGGCCGACGATGATCAGCCCGGTGCGGTACTCGGGCAGGTCCGGCAGGAAGATCCACGCCAGGGCGAACATCACCGCAGGGCCGATCAGCCAGTTGACGGCCAGGCTCAGGGCCATGAGTCGCCGGTCGCCGGTCACGGTGGCCAGGCTGGTGCGGTCGTAGCGGACCTTCGCCAGCACCGGGTACATCATGATCAGCAGGCCCAGGGCGATCGGCAGGGAGATCCCGCCGACCTCCAGGCCGGCCAGCGCTTCGTCCAGACCATCCACCACCCGCCCCAGCAGGAGCCCCGCCGCCATGGCCGCGAGGATCCACACCGCCAGGAAGCGGTCCAGGGTCGAGAGCTTCGCGACAATCCCGGTGGCTTCGTCCGCATCCGGGCCCGTTGTGGACGGTGTTCGGGTGGTGGTCACGGGCAGGCTCGCTTCCGCTGGTGCTCTGCGGTGTCGCGCGCGGTCGCGGCCAGGCCGGTGAACCGCCCGGCCAGGCTCTCCAGCACCTCGGGGCGCAGCTTGTAGTAAGTGAAACGGCCGCACGGCTCCGTCTCCACCACGCCGGCCTCACGCAGGACGCGCAGATGGTTGGAGAGATTCGTCTGCTTCGCCCCGGTCTCCTCCACCAGGTGTGTGGTGCACAGCGTCTCGTGCGCCAGCAAGCCCACGATCTGGAGCCGCAGCGGGTCGGCCAGCACCCGGATGAGATCAGCATCGACTGAAGTCAGCATGCACTGATACTTTCATATCAGCTCGCGCTGACACCAGTCTCGGCTGATCTCATCCATGGAGTGAAGGAACCAAGCGATGGCCCCCCAACCGACCGCACCGCTCGCCTCCGTGCTGTTCGTCTGTGTCCACAACGCCGGCCGCTCACAGATGGCCGCCGGCTTTCTCACCCACCTGGCCGGTGACCGCGTCGAGGTCAGCTCGGCGGGTTCCCTCCCCGCCGACCAGGTCAATCCCGCCGCTGTCGAGGCCATGGCCGAGGCCGGCATCGACATCTCGACCGAGTTGCCGAAGCTCCTGACGACAGAGGCCGTCAAGGCGTCCGACTACGTCATCACCATGGGATGCGGCGACGCGTGCCCCGTCTTCCCCGGCAGGACATACCTGGACTGGGCCCTGGAGGACCCGGCCGGCCAGGGAGTGGAGGCCGTCCGACCCATCCGCGACGAGATCCGCACCCGGGTCGAAGCTCTGATCGCCGCCATCGACGCCGAGCGGGAGGCATGATTGCCGGGATGCCCGAGCCGGGCGCAGTCAAGATGTCGCGCCGGCTCCGACCTGCGATAACGATGCCTCAACGGACAATCAGCGCCCCGGGCTACAGCAGCCCGTTCCTCGATGGGTACGACATCGACCCACACCGGGTCGACAAACTGACCCGCGGTGAGTCGTACATCGAAGACATCATGACCGACCGGCTGCGCCTGGTCCTCGGGAGCGGGAACTATCAGCCGTCCGCCGATCGGGCCGACCTGGCAGGCTACGACGTCGGAGTGATCACCGTCCCGACACCATTGCACGAAGGGGTGCCCGACCTCTCCTACATCGAGGCGGCCGGCGACGCGCTAGCCGCACATCTGAGGCCGGGGACCATGGTGGTACTGGAGTCCACGACCTACCCAGGCACCACCGAGGAACTGCTTGCGCCACTGTTGGAGAAGGGCTCCGGGCTGATCGCCGGTCGCGATTTCCACCTGGGATACAGCCCCGAGCGGATCGACCCGGGCAACCCGGTCTGGTGTTTGGAGAACACCCCGAAAATCGTCTCCGGGATCGACCGGGACTCGCTGCATGCGGTGAACAACTTCTACCGGCAACTGGTGGAGCGAACCGTGCCCACCTTCTCCTGCAAGGAGGCCGAGCTGGCCAAGCTGCTGGAGAACACCTTCCGGCACGTCAATATCGCACTGGTCAACGAGCTGGCAGTGTTCGCTCACGACCTGGGGATCGACATCTGGGGGGCGATTGACGCGGCGGCCACGAAGCCGTTCGGGTTCATGCGGTTCGACCCGGGTCCGGGGGTCGGTGGACACTGCTTGCCGATTGACCCGTCCTTCCTCCCCTGGCGCGTGGAACGGGCGCTCGGTCGGCCGTTCCGTTTTGTCGAGCTGGCTAACGACGTGAACAGCCACATGCCGGACTACGTGGTGCGGCGTCTCACGGAAGGGCTGAACCACCGGCGCCGACCGGTCAACGGCTCCCGGGTACTCCTGCTTGGCCTGGCATATAAGGCGAACACCGGAGATGCACGAGAAGCCCCCGCCGCTCGGATCGCCGAGCTGCTTCTCGGCCTCGGCGCGGAGGTACGCGGTGCCGACCCACTCGTGGTGGCGGACATTCCCACCGATGCACGCTTGGTTCGAGTGGACGCGACTGCGGAAGAGATGGCAACGTCCGACGTCGTGGTACTGCTCACGGACCATGCTGAATTCGACTACGAGTCGCTTCTTGAACACGCGCCGTATGTGCTCGACTGCCGAAATCGCCTGTCCGGTGCAGGTGAGAAAGTCTCGCCCCTGTAAGCGTCGGGGCACGGAGCCGTCAGGAAATCGGCGGTGCGGGGGCTCGGTAGAGGAAGCCGCGGGACGAGGGTGCCCGGAAGCTGGCCGCATCCAGCGCCGGCCGGATCGGACTGGGCAAGGTCGTCTGACGACCGAGCTCGTTCACGGGCTGGTCACTGCGCTGGTCACGACTAAGTCCTTACAACACAAAAACCCCAGGTGAACTGGGGTTCCTGCTGGTGTCCGAGGGGGGACTTGAACCCCCACGCCCATAAGAGGGCACTAGCACCTCAAGCTAGCGCGTCTGCCATTCCGCCACCCGGACGGGGTGTGTCGCTGTGACGACGACAACGATACCAAGCTCCGCCGGGTGCTCCGCACACTCTCACTGCCCGTGGCCAGGTGGTGACTTTGGTGGGATTCGGTGGGGGTCTGCGCGATGTCTTGACGGCTTACGGGTGCGATGGGTTTATGGGAGCGCTCCCAATGTTCCCGTCGTGCTCACTCTCTGGAGTCGCAGTGAGAACAGCAAGAAGCACCAGACGCAAACGCCCACTGACCGCGCTGCTGGGCGCCCTGGCCGGAATGATCGGAGTCCTCGTGCTCGGCGGCCCCGGGTCGGCCACCGCACAGGCGCAGGAGGAGCCGGCCCTCGCCACCGGGCTGCACATCAGCGACGGCCGGCTGGTCGAAGGCAACGGCAACGACTTCATCATGCGTGGCGTGAACCACGCCCACACCTGGTACCCCGGCGAGACCCAGTCGCTGGCCGATGTGAAGGCGCTGGGATCCAACACCGTACGGGTCGTGCTGTCCAACGGCTACCGGTGGTCCGAGAACAGCGCCGCCGATGTGGCCTCCGTCGTCGCCCAGTGCAAGGCCAACCGGCTCATCTGCGTGCTGGAGGTCCACGACACCACCGGATACGGGGAGGAGGCCGCGGCCGACACCCTGGACGGCGCCGCCGACTACTGGATCGGGCTCCAGAGCGTCCTCACCGGTGAAGAGGACTACGTCATCATCAACATCGGCAACGAGCCGTGGGGCAACACCGACCCCGAGGGCTGGACCGCGCCCACCATCGCCGCCGTCGAGAAGCTGCGGAACGCCGGCTTCGAGCACACGATCATGGTGGACGCGCCCAACTGGGGCCAGGACTGGCAGGGCGTGATGCGCGCCACCGCCCAGTCCGTCTACGAGGCCGACACCACCGGCAATCTGATCTTCTCGATCCACATGTACAGCGTCTACGACACGGCGCAGAAGATCACCGACTACCTGGGGTCGTTCGTCCAGGCCGGGCTGCCCCTGGTGATCGGTGAGTTCGGCGGGCCGCCGGACGAGTGGGGCGATCCGGACGAGGACGCCATGCTCGCCGCCGCCGAGCAGTACCGGCTCGGGTATCTGGCCTGGTCCTGGTCCGGCAACACCGACCCCATCCTCGACCTCGCGATCGATTTCGACCCCAGCCGGCTCAGCTCCTGGGGCGAGCGCATCTTCCACGGCCCCAACGGCATCGGCGAGACCGCCCAGGAAGCCACTGTCTTCGACGGCGAGGGCGGCGGTGAGGAGCCCCAGCCGAACGCCGGATGCGCGGTCGCCTACCGCGTCGTCGGCGAGTGGAACGGCGGGTTCCAGGGCGAGATCGTCATCCGCAACACCGGCACGGCACCCCTCGACGGGTGGACCCTGGCGTTCGTCTTTCCCAGCGGTCAGACCGTCTCCAGCATGTGGGGCGGTACCGCCACCCAGAGCGGTGGCGGGGTGAGTGTGGCACCGGCCGCCTACAACGCCGGCATCCCGGCGGGCGGGACCGTCACGGTCGGTTTCCTCGCCGACAAGGGAAGCGCCAACGCCGCCCCCACCGGTTTCACGCTCAGTGGCGCCGCCTGCACCACCGGGTGACCGTCGCGGCCGGCGGGGGCTTCGCTTCTCCCCCGCCGGCCGCCGGGCGGACGTCCGCACCGTCGAGCCGCGAATGACGGGTCGGGTACCCGTCCTTGCGCGTGTCGGGGCATGAGCCGTGGCCCGGCCGAGTACGCCGGGGGGATCCGCGCCCGGGCGGGCACCGGACGGTGGGCCCGCCCGGGCGTCGGCGCCGACCACCACGCGTACGGAGGCCGGCAAGGGGGTGTGGCGGGCCGGTTCTGGCCGATCCCTTCGCGAAGATCATCCGGCCCCGAGCCCGGTGTCAGAGTCTCCCGATGGCGTGCCGGCGGTCAGCCTCGCTTCCGCTCCGGGAGAACCACCGTGGGCATCCTGCTCATCGCCGGCCTGTGGCTCGACGGGGCCGCCACCGACCTCGCGTACGTGCACCTCGACTCGGGTCACTGGCCGATGGCCACCCGCCCCCGCGAACTCGCCCGCGTCCTGGCGGAGGCCGCCGGCTCCTCACAGTGCCGGGGCCGGGCGATCGGGCCGCTGTCGCCGGTGGTCGGCCGCCCCGGCGGAAGCTCCCCGGACCGGGCCGACCGCGTCGAACCGATGGATCCCGTCCCGGACGGCGTCCTACGGGCGGGAGCGGGCCGGGGTGGAGCCGGTCAGTCCGCCGTTTCCCGCTCGTGCGGTGCGGCGGAGGCGTCGGGCGCCCCGCCCACCACGTGCCAGGCGGTCGTGCCCCACAGGATCGCGGCCGATCCCAGGCCGGACAGGGTCAGGACCGTCGTCACCTCGGCCCCGGCGAGGGCGGTGACGCAGCCGGCGAGGCCCAGGGCGATGAGCAGGGCCCCGGTCCAGCGGTACTCGGGACGGCCGAAGGGACGGACCAGCGGGAAGAAGTGAGCCCCGACCACGACCGTGACGAGGGCCGGAATCCACTGCTGCCCGCCGGTGGCCACACAGACGGCCACGACGGCCGCGATCCCGGCCGCCTGGGCGGCGTTGGCCGTCCGGTAGGCCGGGGCGGCCCGCTCGTACGCCTCCCGGCCGCCGATGTTGTCCAGGCGGCGCACGGCGAGCACGGACAGGGCCACGACCGCGGCCAGTCCCGCGACGAGGACGGCGACCTCCCCCAGGGCGATGGCCCCCACGAGCCACCACACGGTTCCGAAGAAGAGGAGGATGACACCCGAACCGAGGGTGCCGTGCTGGGCTCGTGGCGGAAAAGAAGCGTTCATGCTGATCATTCAAGCGGACCGGCTGTCGCCCCGAACACGGCGGTCGGCCCGGGACCGCCACGCCACTCCCGCCGGCACGCCCCCGGCGGCCCGGGCCGCGCTGTGGCCGGTCAGGACATCGTGCACCCGGCGCCGTTGAGGGCGAAAGCGGCCGGGCCCGCCGCGTTGCCCGTGTGGGTGGCCTGGTAGCCGAAGCTGACGCTCGCGCCCGGGGCGATGCTGGTGTTGTGGGCCACCGGGGTGGCCGTCACGGTGCCGCCGGAGGTGGTGTAGGTGGCGTTCCAGCCCGCGGTGATGGCCTGGCCGGGGGGCAGCGAGAAGGCCAGCGACCAGCCGCTCACCGTCGTGGTGCCGGTGTTGGTGACGGTCAGCTCGGCGGTCAGCCCGGTGTTCCAGGCGTTGGTCGCGATCCCCACCCGGCAGGCGCCCGGCTGGGGGTCGGGCCCGGGGCCCGGGCCGGGGTCGCCGCCGCCCTGGTCGAGGCCGAAGAACGCGATCACCCGGGCCGCCATGCCGCCGCCGGGCACGTTGTGTCCGGTGCCCTGGAGGCTGATGGCCTCCACCGGGGCCTGGTCGCCGGTGCCGCCGTAGCGGGTGCGGTTCCAGCCGGCCTGCGGCTGATCGCTGTACGCGGGTGTCTGGCTCACTCCCAGCACCTGTGTCCACTGCTTGATCTGCTCCCCGAAGTTCGGGTAGCGCAGCACGTCGTCCGTGGTGCCGTGCCATATCTGCATGCGCGGTCGCGGCCCGGTGTAGCCGGGGTGGGCGGCCCGTACGAGGTCGCCCCACTCCTGCGGGGTACGGCTGATCTGCCCCTGTGCGCAGGCGCTGTTCCAGCCGGAGCCGTCGGTGGTGGCGAAGCAGCCGAACGGGACCCCGGCGAACGCGGCGCCCGCTTTGAAGACATCGGGGTAGACGCCCAGCAGCACGTTGGTCATCATGGCGCCGGAGGAGGCGCCGGTGACGTAGACGCGTTCCGGGTCGCCGCCGTGGGTGCGCTGCACGTGGTCGACCATCGAGCGGATGCCGACCGGGTCACTGCCGCCGTCGCGGCGCAGCGCCTGGGGTGAGGAGACGTCGAAGCACTGGCCGCTGCGGGTGGCGGACGGGTAGATGACGATGAAGCCGTGGCGGTCGGCGAGCGAGGCGAACTCGGTGCCGGAGTGGAAGGCGGGGCCGCTGCCGGTGCAGTAGTGCACGGCCACCAGGATGGCGGGGCGCTGCTGGACGGTGTCGGGCACGTACAGATGCATCCGCAGGCCGCTGGGGTTGGCGCCGAAGCCGGTCACCTCGGTGAGGGTGGCGGCGGAGGCGGGCGGTGCGGTGAGGAACATCGCCGCGAGCAGCGGCGCGAGGGCGCCGAGCAGGGTGGCGAGTACGGTGCGGGGCGGCCGTCGCCGCCGTCCCGCCGTGCGGGGCGAGGTGGTGGTCATCGGGGTCCCTTCGGCGCGAGGAGTGGGGGTACGGGGCCGGCTCGCGCGGCGGTGGAGGCTGTTGGGCCGGTTTCGGTTCGCGGAGCGGCACGTCGTGCGGATCGTGACATGCACACGCCCTTCGTGGAAGCGCTCCCACGCACATCGGTCCGATTCCGTCCACCGAACACCCGTCAACCCCCGTGCGATGCTGGGCGGATGGCGGGTGATCCCATGACGGCGGACGGGGCACGGCGGAATCCGGAACTGCGGCGGGTGGCCATGCGCCGGCAGGTGGCCGAGGCGGGATTCGTGCGGGTGGACGCGCTGGCCCGGGAGTACGGGGTCAGCATCATGACGGTGCACCGCGACCTCGACGAGCTGGCCCGGCGCGGATTCCTGCACAAGGTGCGCGGCGGCGCGACCAGCGCCCCGACCACCACCTTCCACGGCGACCTCGAACACCGGATGCAGGCCCAGGTGGACGCGAAGCTGGCGATCGCCCGCGAGGCGCTGGCCACCGAGGTCGAGTCCGGGCAGGTGGTGGCGCTGGACGACAGCACGACGTCCCTGGTGCTCGCCCGGCTGCTGCCGGAGCGCGCGCCGCTCACCGTGGTGACGCACTTCCTGCCGGTGATCCGGGCGCTGGCCGCCCAGCCGGGCATCGAACTGGTGGGTCTTGGCGGCCGGTACGACGCGGCGTACGACTCCTTCCTGGGCCAGGACACGGCGGACGCGGCGGCCGGCATCCGGCCCGATCTGCTCTTCGTGTCCACCACGGCGGTGGCGGACGGGGTGTGTTACCTCCAGTCGCTGCGCACCGCCATCACCAGGCGGGCGCTGGTGGCCTCGGCCTCCCGGACCGTCGCGCTGATCGACCACTCCAAGTTCGACCGCCGCGCGCCGCACCGGCTGGCGGCGCTGGCGGAGCTGGACCGGGTGGTGGTGGACGGCGGCACCGCGCCGCGTACGGTGCGCGAGCTGTGGGCGAGGGGCGCCCGCGTCGATGTGGTGGAGGACTGCTGAACCGGCGAACTGACAGCCCCTCAGTTCTGCTACGTCATGTGAAGTTCACCCGGTTGGTCGGCCACCAGCGACAGCGGCACGGCGGCCCCGAACTGCCCCTTTTCCGGTTCCGCACGACACGCGCCCCCAAGATCAATGTGAAAAGTTGCGAAATTCCGGGAGCGTGCGTGTAATACGCGTCACATCGGGGTCGGCCGGAATGAGGTGCGGCGGGATGGCGGTGCGGAACGAGGAAGTCGCGGTGTGCGTCGACGCCGGCACCACCGTGATCAAGGCGGTGGTCTTCGACGCCGCCGGACGGGAACTGACGGTCAGCCGGCGCGAGACCCGCGTCCACCACCCCCACCCGGGCGCGGCCGAGCAGGACATGGACGAGGTCTGGAGCGCGGTGGCCGGCGCGGTCCGAGAGGCCGTCACCGAGGTGGCGCGCCCCGTCGGGCTGCTGGCCCTCACCGCCCAGGGCGACGGCGCCTGGCTGGTGGACCACGAGCACCGCCCGGTACGGCCCGCGGTGCTGTGGAACGACGCCCGCGCCGCCGCCGTCGTCCGCCGCTGGCGCACCGAGGGCGTGCTGGAGCGGGCGTACCGCGACAACGCCTCGCTCAGCAACGCGGGCCTGCCGAACGCCATCCTGCGGGTGCTCGCCGAGCGGGAGCCGGAGTCCCTGCGCGCCGCGCACGCCGTACTGACCTGCGGCAGCTGGCTGTTCCTGCGGCTGACGGGCGTGCTGGGGCTGCACCCGTCCGAGGCGTCCGCGCCCTGGCTCGACATCCGCACCCGCGACTACTCCGACAAGCTGATCGAGTGGTACGGACTCTCCGCGCACCGTGCGCTGCTGCCGCCGCTGCTGAGCGGCGAGGAGCTGGTCGCGGAGCTGGTCACCGGGGCGGCCTGCGAGCTGGGGCTGCCCTCCGGTACGCCGGTGGTGCTCGCCCCGTACGACGTGGTCGCCACCGCCCTGGGCACCGGCACCACCGCCGCCGGGCAGGCCACGTGTGTGCTGGGCACCACCCTGTGCACCGAGGTGCTCATCCGCCGGGCGGCGCCGGAGGAGGGCGAACCCGCCGGTCTGACCCTGGACTTCGGCGTTCCGGAGCTGCTCATGCGGGCCTTCCCGACCCTGGCCGGCACCGGGGTCCTGGACTGGACGGTGGAGTTGCTCGGGCTGCGCGACCACCGTGAGCTGTCCGAACTGGCCGCCCGCGTGCCGCCGGGGGCCGAGGGGCTGCGCGTCCTGCCGTACCTCTCGCCCGCCGGTGAGCGCGCACCCTTCCTCGATCCGGCGGCCAGCGGGCTGCTGACCGGGGCACTGTTCAGCCACGGTCGCGCGCACCTGGCGCGGGCTGTCCTGGAGGGCCTGGCGCATGTCATCCGGGACTGTCTGGACGCCGCTCCGGCCCGGCCCACCGAGCTGGCGCTGTGCGGCGGCGGCGCGGCCAGCGAGCTGTGGTGCCGGCTGATCGCCGACATCACCGGGCTGCCGGCCGTCTCCTCCCGGGACAGCCAGGTCGGCGCCAAGGGCGCGCTGCTGTCCGCGCTCACCGCGCTCGGCCGCTACCCGGATCTGACCGCGGCCGCCGGTGCCCTCGTGCACACCGGCCACCGCTACGAACCCTCGCCGCGACTGCGGGAGTTCCACGACGACGAGCACCAGGAGTTCCTGGCCACCCGGGAGTTGGCCACGACGCGCTGGGGCGGATGGCGGGCCGATGGCTGAGCCGGTGTGGATCGGGGTCGACCTGGGCACCCAGAGCGTGCGGGCACTGGCCGTCGACGACGAGGGCCGTACGGTGGCCGCCGCCGCCCGACCGCTGCGCGGCCGGCGGGACGGAGCGCGGCACGAACAGGACCCGGCCTCCTGGTGGGAGCGGACGGCCGAGGCCCTCGCCGAGCTGTCGGGGTCGCTCGGCGGGCGCCCGGTGGGCGCGCTCGCCGTGTGCGCCACCTCCGGGACGGTACTGCTGACCGGGCCGGCCGGGGTGCCCCGTACCCCGGGGCTGATGTACGACGACAGCCGGGCGGGCGCACTGGCCGCCGAGGCGCAGGAGGCCGGAGCGGGCCTGTGGCAGCACCTGGGGTACCGGATGCAGCCCGCGTGGGCGCTGCCGAAGCTGCTGTGGTGGCGGGACGCCGGACTGCTGGCGGACGGCGGGGTGCGGCTGGCGCACCAGCCGGACGTGGTGGCGGCGGCGCTGGTGGGGCATCCGGTGGCCGCCGACTCCAGTCACGCGTTGAAGAGCGGCTACGACCTGCTCGGTGAGCGCTGGCCGGCGGAGGTGCTGGCGCGGCTGCGGATCGATCCGGGGCTGCTGCCGGAGGTGGTGCGGCCGGGGGCCGTGCTGGGTGAGGTGTGCCGGGCGGCGGCGGCGCGCACCGGGCTGCCGTACGGCACGCCCGTGATCGCCGGGATGACCGACGGGTGCGCGGCGCAGCTGGGTGCCGGGGCGCTGGAGGCCGGTGAGTGGAACGCGGTGCTGGGCACGACGCTGACGCTCAAGGGGGTCAGCACGGTGCTGCCGCGCGATCCGACCGGGGCGGTGTACTCGCACCGCGCGCCGTACGGGGAGCTGTGGCTGCCGGGCGGGGCCTCCAGTACGGGGGCGGGCGCGGTGCGGGAGCTGTTCCAGGGGGCCGACCTGGCGGCGCTGACCCGGGCGGCGGCGAAGGTGAACGTGGCCGGGGTGCCGGTGTGTTACCCGCTGGTGGGGCACGGTGAGCGGTTCCCGTTCGTGGCCTCCGGGGCGCGCGGATTCCTCGGGGACGGGCCGCTGGACGTCTCGACCGGGGACCGGGCGCGGGACTTCGCCGCGGTGTGCCTGGGGGTGGCGCACATCGAGCGGCTGGCGTTCGGGGTGCTGGCGGCGTCGGGGGCCGATGTGGGCGGTCCGGTGACGTTCACCGGCGGGGCGGCGCGCAACCCGTGGTGGAACCAGTTGCGCTGCGACATGCTCGGGATGCGGGTGCGGCTGCCGGCGAACCCCGAACCGGCGCTGGGCATGGCGGTGCTGGCCGCGGGCGCGGTGACCGGCGACATCCCGGCGGCGGCGCGGCGGCTGGTACGGGTGCTGCGCACGCTGGAGCCGGACCCTGACCGCAACGCCCGGCTGACCCCCGGCTACGAGCTGCTGGTCGCCGCGCTCACCGAACGCGGCTGGCTGGCGGGCTGGACCGACCGCTGATGAGGGAAGGGACGAGGAGCGTGGAGGAACCGATCCCGGTGCTGGCCGCCGGTGACGGATTCGTGCTGAACCGGCTGCTGACCGAGGCGCTGCACGCGACGGGCGGCGGCCCGTCCGCGTGGCAGGTGCGGGAGCTGGAACTGCCGTGGCCACACGTGCCGTTCGGGCCGGTCGGGGAGGTGGTGGAGGCGTCGGGCAGCGAGGACGTGCTGATCGAGGCGCTGGCGGGGGTACGGGTGTGCCTGACGCAGATGGCGCCGCTGACCCGGCGGGTGCTCCGGGCGTGCCCGGATCTGGAGCTGTTCGCGGTGTCGCGGGGCGGCCCGGTCAACGCGAACCTGGCGGCGGCGGCCGAGCACGGGGTGGCGGTGACGTTCGCGCCGGGGCGTAACGCGGCCTCGACGGCCGAGCACACCGTCGGGCTGATGCTGGCGGCGATGCGGCGGATTCCGCAGGCGCACGCCGGGGTGCTGGCGGGGCGCTGGGACAGCGCGCAGTTCGCGTACGAGGCCACGGGGCTGGAGATCGAGGGCACCACGGTGGGCCTGGTGGGGGCCGGGGCGGTCGGCGGCCGGGTGGCGGCGGCGCTCACCGCGCTGGGGGCGCGGGTGCTGGTGGCCGACCCGTACGCGGATCCGGCGGCACTGCCGGCGGGGGTGCGGCTGGTGGAGCTGCCGGAGTTGCTGGCCTCCAGCGGGGTGCTGTCGCTGCACGCGCGGCTGACGCCGGAGACGGCGGGCATGATCGGCGCAGCGGAGCTGGCGGCGCTGCCGCCCGGCGCGGTGCTGGTGAACTGTGCCAGGGGCGGGCTGCTGGACTACGCGGCGCTGGCCGGCGCGCTGCGGGAGGGGCGGCTGTTCGCGGCGGCGCTGGATGTCTACGACGAGGAGCCGCTGCCGGCCGACCATCCGCTGCGCGGGGCGCCGAATCTGGTCCTGACCCCGCATCTGGCGGGGGCGAGCCGGGCGGTCGCGCGGCGGGCGGCCCGGATGGTGGCGGCGGAGGCCGACCGCTGGCGCCGTGGCAAGCCCCTGCTGCACCGGGCGAACGGTGGTGGCTCATGAGGGGCCGGGCCGCACCGCTTCCCGGAAGGCGGCGTCCGGCCGGAGGTGAAGGCGGCGGCTCCGGTCACCGGCTGCGCGGTGCCGCGGCGCGCGGGGGTGGCGGTGACGGCCGGCGCACCGCCCCGGGGGCGGCTGCTGCTGGTGCGGCACGCGCAGACCGTGTGGCACCGGGAGAACCGGTACGCGGGGGCGCGTACCGATCCCGCGCTGACCGAGGCCGGGGAGCGGCAGACCGCGGCGCTGGCCGTGGCCGGCGTCGGTGAGGGGGTCGAGGTGGTCGTCAGTTCGCCGCTGGGGCGGGCGGTGCGGACCGCGACGCCGGCCGCCGAGGCGGTGGGTACCTCCGTCGAGCGCGAACCCGGCCTGCGGGAGGCGGATTTCGGCACGCTGGAGGGGCGGACGCGGCAGGAGGCGGACCCGGAGCTGGTGGCGCGGTTCGTGGCCGACCCGGTGGCGCATCCGTTCCCGGGAGCCGAACCGCCCGCCGAAGCCGCCGCGCGGGCCGCCGGCGCCCTGCGGTCCGTGCACGCGCGGCACCCCGGCCGCACCGTGCTCGTCGTCGCGCACAGCACCATCCTGCGGCTCGCCCTGTGCGAGCTGATCGGACTGCCGCTCTCCCACTACCGGCGGATCTTCCCCCGGGTGGAGAACGTGGCGTTCACCGAGATCGCCCTGCCCGCCGACCCCACCGGGCCCGCGGCCCTGCTCTGCCTCAACCGCACCGTCCCGTCGTGAAAGGACACACCGCCGTGCCCAGACGCCGACCGCTGACGCTCCTCACCGCCGCTCTCATAGCCCTGACCACCGCCGCCACCGGCTGCGCCGCCAACGAGGCGGCCGACGGGAAGGGCGGCGGAGGCGGGGGCGACAAGATCGCCTTCCTGATGCCGGACATCGCCTCGCCGCGCTACGAGCTGTACGACAGCCCGCTGTTCGAGGCCAGGATCAAGGAGCTGTGCGGCGACTGCGAGGTCATCTACCAGAACGCCAACGCCGACGCCTCCCGCCAGCAGCAGCAGGCCAACTCCGCGCTCGCCCAGGGGGTGAGCGCCATCGTCATCGACCCGGTCGACTCCAACGCGGCGGCCGGCATCGTCGGTACCGCCCGCGCGCAGGGCGTTCCGGTGATCGCCTACGACCGGCCGGTCCTGGGCACCGCGCCCGACTACTACATCTCCTTCGACAACGAGAGGATCGGCGAGTCCATCGGGCTCTCCCTCGTCGAGGAGCTGCGGGCCTCCGGCGCTCGGGGCGGGCTGCTCCAGGTCAACGGCTCCCCCACCGACGCCGCCGCCGGGCTCATCAAGCAGGGCATCCACAACGCGATCGACGACAGCGGCTTCGAGCTGCTGGCCGAGTACGACACCCCGGACTGGCAGCCGGCCAAGGCGCAGGAGTGGGTGGGCGGCCAGATCACCCGGTTCGGCGACGGGATCGCCGGGGTGGTGGCCGCCAACGACGGTACGGGCGGCGGGGCGATCGCCGCGTTCAAGGCGGCCGGGGTGCCGGTCCCGCCCGTCACCGGCAATGACTTCGAGGTCGCGGCGGCGCAGCGGATCGTGGCGGGCGACCAGTACAACACCATCTCCAAGCCCATCAAGATCGTGGCGGAGGCGGCGGCGGAGGTGACGTACCAGTTCATCCAGGGCGAGGTGCCGGCCGGGGAGACCACGCTCTTCGACACCCCGGCCCAGTTGTTCGAGCCCACCGTGGTGACGGTGGACAACCTCGCCGAGGTGCTGGCCGGTTCGGATCAGCTCACCGCCGCCGAGGTGTGCACCGGGCAGTACGCGGCGGCGTGCGAGGCGGCCGGCGTCACGGACGCGGGCTGAGGGGGGCGTGCCATGTCGGTGGTGCTGTCGCTGCGCGGCATCAGCAAGAACTTCGGCGCGGTGGCGGCGCTCAGCGGGGTCGACCTGGAGGTGACGGCCGGTGAGGTGGTCGCCGTCGTCGGGGACAACGGGGCGGGCAAGTCCACGCTGGTGAAGGTGCTGGCGGGGGTGCACCGCGCGGACAGCGGGACCGTCACCTTCGAGGGCGCCGAGGTGACGATCGGTTCGCCGGCCGGGGCGCACGCGCTGGGCATCGCCACCGTGTTCCAGGACCTGGCGCTGTGCGAGAACCTCGATGTGGTCGGGAATCTGTTCCTGGGCCAGGAGGTGCGGCGTTCGCGGCTGGACGAGGTGGCGATGGAGCTGCGCTCGTGGGAGCTGCTGCGGCAGTTGTCGGCGAAGATCCCGACCGTACGGGTGCCCGTGGCCTCGCTGTCGGGTGGTCAGCGGCAGACGGTGGCGATCGCGCGCTCGCTGCTCGGCGACCCCAAGGTGATCATCCTGGACGAGCCGACCGCGGCGCTCGGGGTGGCCCAGACCGCGGAGGTGCTGGCGCTGATCCGGCGGCTGCGGGACCGGGGCCTGGGCGTGATCATGATCAGTCACAACATGGCGGACGTCCGGGCGGTGGCGGACCGGGTGGCCGTGCTGCGGCTGGGCCGCAACAACGGAGTCTTCGACACCGCCGCCGTCTCCGAGCAGGACATCATCGCGGCGATCGTCGGCGCGGTGCCGGTACCGGAGGACCACCGGGGAACGCGTCAGGGGGGCCGGGACGATGAGTGAGATCAAGACCACCGCGCCGCTGGATCTGCTGGACGAGCGGCTGCGGCACGGCGGCGGCCGGCGCGAGGTGGTGCGCGCGCTGTGGGAGCGGCTGCGGGCCGGGGACGTGGGCCCGCTGCCGATCATCGCCGGGCTGGCCGTCATCTGGACGGTGTTCCAGATCCTCAACCCGGTGTTCCTCTCCAGCGCCAACCTGGTGAATCTGCTGATGGAGTCCGTCGCGGTCGGGGTGATCGCGCTCGGCGTGGTGTGTGTGCTGCTGGTGGGTCAGATCGACCTGTCGGTCGGCTCGGTCAGCGGCCTGTCCGCCGCGCTGACCGCCGTCACCTTCGTCAACTCCGGCTGGCCGCTGCCGCTCTCCCTGGCGGCGGCGATCGGGGCCGGTGCGGCGATCGGCTGGCTGTACGCGCAGCTGGTCACCCGGCTGGGAGTGCCCAGCTTCGTGGCCACGCTGGCCGGGCTGCTCAGTTTCCTGGGCGTCCAGCTGTATCTGCTGGGCAGCACCGGGGCGATCAACCTCCCCTACGAGTCGGGGCTTGTGCACTTCGCGCAGCTGGCGTTCGTCCCGGTGTGGCTGTCGTACGTGCTGGTGGTGGCGGCGGCGGTCACGCTGTTCTGCACCGGGTCGGCGCTGGCCCGCACCCGGCGGGCGGCGGGTCTGTCGGCCCGTTCCGGCGCTGTGCTGGCGCTGCGCAGCGCGCTGGTGCTGGCGGGCGGCGGCTTCGCGGTCTGGTATCTGAACCAGGGCCGGGGCGTGGGGTGGATGTTCGTCGCCTTCGTGGCGCTGGTGCTGGTGCTCAACTACGCGCTGACCCGCACCGGGTGGGGGCGTTCGGTGTTCGCGGTCGGCGGGAACGCGGAGGCGGCGCGGCGGGCCGGGATCAACGTACGGCGTACGTACACCTCGGTGTTCATGCTGTGCTCGTCGCTGGCCGCGCTGGGCGGGGTGCTGGCGGCGTCGCGCCTTGCGGCGGCGAACCAGGCCAGCGGGGCGGGCGACGTCAACCTGAACGCGATCGCGGCGGCGGTGATCGGCGGCACGTCGCTGTTCGGCGGCCGGGGCAGCGCGTTCTCGGCGCTGCTGGGGATCCTGGTCATCCAGTCGATCTCCAGCGGGCTGACGCTGCTGGACCTGGACTCCTCCTTCCGGTTCATCGTCACCGGGCTGGTGCTGGCGCTGGCGGTGGCGCTGGATTCGGCGGCGCGCCGCTCCCGGGCGGCGCACGGACGGGCCTGACGGCGGTGGGTGCGGGCGCTGGGCCGGCCCGTCGCCCGCACGCGCCGGCACCCGGCCCCCCGTGCCCCTCGCCGTTGAGGGGTCCGGGGGGCCGGGTGCCGGTGGTGCGGTGCGCAGGCGGCTCAGTCGGTCGCCGGGCGGCGCCGGCCGCGCACCTCCAGGGTGGCGGCGACCGCGAGCAGCACCACCGCGATGCCGGCCAGACCCAGCGGGGCCAGGACGCCTATCAGCCACAGCAGCCGCGCCGCCTCGGCGGCGTCGTCGGCGCGCTCGGTCACGCCCTCCGGGGTGCCCTCGATGGCCATGGTGTTGACCGGGGCGAGGGTGACCGGCTGCCCGTCGGGGCCCGCGGTCTGGGCCACGATGGTCTGCTGGAGCGAGCCGTCGAGGACCATGCCGGTCTCGGAGTCGATCCAGGCGGTGCGCTGCACGGTGGCCGCGTACGTCAGGGGTACGGGGTCGGGCAGTGCCTCCAGGGCCTCCGGCGGCGGCAGCTGGTCGGCGGGCAGTGTCTGGGCTATGCCGGCGAGCAGGTCCTTCGGGAGGGCCTGGGGCAGCCGTTCGGCGATGGCCGGGTCACCGAGCGGCCCGGCCGCGTCGATCACGTACACGTAGGCGGTGCGGCCCTCCAGGTCCTCGGTGCGGTCGTAGACCGCGGGGGCCTCGGTGGCGGTGGTCGGGTCCCAGAAGGTGTAGTCCTTCTCCTCCGGCTCCAGCGGCCAGGAGATCACCAGGCCCTGGTGCTCCTCCGCCTCGCTGCCCTCGGGCGCCGGGCTGTTCACCAGGTCGGTGCGGTCCACGGCCCAGCGGTGGGCGGTGGCCGACAGCGGGGAGCCGTCGGGGCCGTTGACGGTCACGTCGTCGGTGACCACGGCCGTGCCGCCGTCGGTGTCCACGACCTTGACGTGGCGCTCGACGGACACCGGGAGGTCGGTGAGGAAGGCGTTGGCCACGTCGCCCGCCTCCAGGGCCTCGGCGTTGAGCAGCGAGGCGGTCCCGGTGTACGCGAAGACGCTGTCGGTGTCGGAGGGCAGCTGGTGCGCCTCCGGGTACACGGCGAACCGGGTCACGGCCGATGCGGCGAGCACGACGACGGCCGTACCGGACAGAATCCAAGTGCTTCTTCGCATGGTGTGTCTCCCGAGGACAGGCGCGTACGACGATGTACGACAGCCGGAGGCGGCGGCCGGGAAACCCCCTGCGCCCACGCCCTCCGGTCAACCGCCCGGTCAACCTAGGGTTGTGGCAGTGAACCGTCAATAACTTCGGCAGTACCGGCGGGTAACAGTTGGGCACCCTGCCGGAAGCCGCACGTCGGACGGTGTCCCGGCAGCGCCGCGCAGCTGTCACAACCGCTGCCCCGCGCGGGTCATCGGGGCAGGAGCGCGGTGCGCGAGGAGTACGAGGAGAGCGGGCGATGGATCACCACGAGGCCCTGGCGGCACGGTTCGAGGAACACCGGCCCCGGCTGCGGGCCATGGCGGGCCGGATGCTGGGCTCGGCGGCCGAGGCCGAGGACGCCGTGCAGGAGGTGTGGCTGCGCGCGGCGCGGGCCGGGGACGCCGATGTCGCCAATCTGGGCGGCTGGCTGACCACCATCACCGGCCGGGTGTGCCTGAACCTGCTGCGTTCGCGCGGGACCCGGCGCGAGGAGCCGCTGCCCGAGGGGCGCGAACCGGCTCTCCCCGCGCCCCGGGAGGCGGGCGCCGATCCGGAGCGGGCGGCGCTGCTGGCCGACTCGGTGGGAGCCGCGCTGGTGGTGGTGCTGGAGACGCTGAGCCCGGCGGAGCGCCTGGCGTTCGTGCTGCACGACATGTTCGCCGTGCCCTACGAGGAGATCGCCCCGATCGTGGGGCGGGGCAAGGCGGCCACACGGCAGCTGGCGTCCCGGGCGAGGCGCCGGGTGCGCGGCGCGGGGCCGGGCACGCGGGCGCCCGGTGCGGGCACGGCGGACGCCCGGCACCGGGAGGTGGTGACGGCGTTCCTGGCCGCCGCCCGGGAGGGGGACCTGCGGGCGCTGGTGACGGTGCTGCACCCCGATGTGGTGCTGCGCTCGGACGACGGCACGGTGCTGCGCGGCGCGGAGCGGCTGGCGCGGGGGGCCTCGCGCTTCGCCCAGGAGTACGGAGGCGCGCGGCTCGCGCTGGTGGACGGCCGGCTCGGGGCACTCACCCGGGCCGAAGGCCGCTCGGTGGCGGTGGCACTCTTCACGGTCGAGGCCGGCCTGATCACGGCGATGGACACGGTCGGCGATCCGGTGCGGCTGGCCGCGATGGAACTGTCGCTGCTCGACGGCTGAGGGCCGCTCCGTACACTGCCGGGCATGGTCACACTGGAACGGCTGCACGCGGACCACGCCTCCGCGCTGCTGGCCTTCGAACGGGAGAACCGCGCCTGGTTCGCCAGGTCGGTCCCGGACCGGGGCGACGCGTACTTCGCGCAGTTCGCCGACCGGCACCGGGCGCTGCTCGCCGAGCAGGAGACCGGGGCCATCCACTTCCACGTGGTGAGGGACGGAAACGGGGAGCTGATCGGCCGCGCCAATCTGGTGGACGCGGCGGCCGGCACGGCGGAGGTCGGCTACCGGATCGGGCAGCGCGCGGCGGGCCGGGGCGTCGCCACGGCGGCGGTCGGTGAGCTGTGCCGGCTGGCGGTGAGCGCGTACGGGCTGCACACGCTCACCGCCGTCACGACGCTGGACAACGGGGCGTCGCGGGCGGTGCTGCGGCACAACGGGTTCGCGGAGGCGGGCGGGACCGAGGTCGGTGGCCGGCCCGGTGTCCGCTACCGGCGCGAGCTGTCGGCGTGACCCCGGCCGGGGGGCGGCGGGCGGCCGTACCGCGCCGACCGCCGCCCTCGCCCACGGGTCCGGATCAGGTGAGCTGACCGCGCTGGAGACCGGCGTACGCCCCGCCCCGCTCCAGCAGTTCCTCATGGGTGCCGATCTCGGCGATGCCGCCGTCGCGCATCACCACGATGCGGTCGGCGTTGCGCACCGTGGACAGCCGGTGCGCGACCACGAAGGTGGTGCGGCCCGCGACCAGCCGGCCCAGTGCCTGCTGGACGAGCGCCTCGGAGCGGGTGTCCAGCGCCGAGGTGGCCTCGTCCAGGATCAGCACCCGGGGGTTGCGGATCAGCGCGCGGGCGATGGCGAGCCGCTGCCGCTGGCCGCCCGAGAGCCGTCCGCCGCTCTCGCCGACCACGGCGTCCAGGCCGCCGGGCATCCGCTCGACGAACTCCAGGGCGTTGGCGTCGCGCAGGGCGGCCCGGACGGCGTCGTCGTCGACGTCGTCCATGCCGTAGGCGACGTTCTCGCGGATGGTGCCCTCGAACAGGATGGACTCCTGGGGCACCACGGAGACGAAGCGCCGGTAGGTGCGCAGGTCCAGGGTGTTCATGTCGGTGCCGTCCAGCAGCAGCCGGCCGCTGGTGGGCCGGATGAAGCCGATGACGAGGTTGAGCACCGTGGACTTGCCGGCCCCGGACGCGCCGACCAGGGCGATGGTCTCCCCCGGCTGGACGGACAGCGTGAAGTCGCGCACCGAGGGCCGTTCGGCCTCCTCGTAGCGGAACCCGGTGTTCTCGAATTCGATGGCGCCGCGCAGCGAGGTCATCGCGGTCTTGCCCTCGTTCTCCTCCAGCGCCGGTGCCTGGAGGACCTCACCGACCGACCGCACCGACTCCAGGCCCTTGGTGATCACGGGCGCCAGGCCCATCAAGGTGGTGGTGGAGTTGGTGAGGGTGGTGAGGAACGCGCTGAGCATCACGACGTCCCCCGCCGTCAGGTCCCACACCTCGTAGTAGGCGATGAGCGCGGAACCGGTGAGGAAGAGCACGCCCAGGGCGTTGAGGAACACCCAGGCCAGCGAGGCGAAGCGGCCGTTGAGCAGGTCGAGCCGCAATCCGGAGCGCAGCACGTTGCCCAGGGTGTGGTCCATGCGGCGCAACGCGCTGGGCTCCAGGCCGTGGGCGCGGGTGACGGAGATGAGCCGGGTCATCTCGGTGACCCGGGAGGAGAGGTTCTCGACCTCGTGCCGGAACTCCTCGTTGTGGGTGCGCAGCCGGGTCCGCAGCCGCATCACGAGGAGGGCGGCGACGGGCACCACGATGAGGAAGACGGGCAGGAACTCGGGGGTGCGGAAGCCGATGATGACCAGGCCGCCGATGAGGACGGTGATGGCGCCGAGGCCGGTGTCCGAGGACTGCTGCACCATCTGTTCGATGGTTTCGACGTCGCGGACCACCTTGGCCTGCAGCACGCCGGCGCTGACCCGGGAGTGGTAGCCGATGGACAGCTGCTGCATGCGGGTGCACAGGGCCGAGCGCAGGGCGGTGCCCACCCGGCGGATGCTGCCGTACAGCAGCCGGACGTAGAGCAGGTGCAGCGGCGGGTTGATGATCAGGATGATCATCACGACGCCGGCGCTGCTCCACAGCTGGCTGATGGGCAGGTGCTGCACGACGGTGTCGACGATGGCGGCGGTGACCAGGGGCAGCAGCCATACGGGGCTGTGCTTGATCACGAAGACGATGAGGGCTCCGGCGACCTGGGGGCGGCTGCCGCGGAAGAGATAGGCGAGGGTGCGTACGGGGTGTTCGCCACGGTAGTGGTGGTCGAGCGGCCCTTCGGGCGTTGCCATGCGGGAGGTTCCTCCGAACCAGGGCGGATCTCAGCATTCCACAGCAAGCGCAGTAAGCGCTTTCCGAGGGGACTCTACTCCTCACCGAACCGGGCCCGACAGGGCGTTCGGAGGGTGAATCGGGCGCACAGGCTCTTTGCCCCAGAGGCAAAACATTTGCCTCTGGGGCGAGATTTTGCTTGCATCGGAGCCATGAACTCCGAGCTGCCGGCGATGGCACCCCGGCTGCGCGAGCTGCGCGGCAGGGCCGGGCTGACCCTGGAGTCGGCCGCCGGCCGGGCCGGGCTCTCCCCCGCCCATCTGTCCCGGCTGGAGACCGGACAGCGCCAGCCCTCGCTGCCGGTGCTGCTGTCCCTGGCCCGGATCTACGGTACGACGGTGGCCGAGCTGCTCGGCGAGCTGCCCGCAGCCGCCGACCCCGTCGTGCGCGGCGGCCCGCAGGCCGGGCCCGGTGCCCGCGAGGCGGACGGCTGGAGGTACTGGCCGGCGGGCGGGCCCGCCCGCGCCATGCAGGCGCTGCGGGTCCGGGTGCCGTACGGCGGCGGCCAGGACGACCTCGTACGCGTGCACGCCGGCGAGGAGTGGCTGTACGTGCTCGGCGGCCGGCTGCGGCTCACCCTCGGCGAGGCGCGGCATCTGCTGGAGCCGGGCGACAGCGCGCACTTCGACTCGCTCACCCCGCACCGGATCGGCGCCGCCGATCCCGAGGGCGTGGAACTGCTGTTCGTGCACACCCTGCTGCGCAGCGGGGCCGCCCAGCTCTGCCTGGGCGGCGACGGAAGGGAGACGGTCCTGCCATGACGCCACGCGAGGAGCACGGGGAACCCGCCGAAGGCACGCCGGCGGCGGCACCCGCACCAGCCGCACCGCCCGCGCCGGCCGGAAAGCGCGCGAAGGGCGGCGAGCTGCCGCCCGGTTTCCTGCCCCGGCTGTTCCTGTACGGGGTGCTGGGCCACGTGGTGGTCGCGCTGATCTTCCTCATGGTGTGGGCGGGTTCGCGCGCCCAGTGACCCGTCCGGCATACGAACGGGGTGTCCGGTGACGGGGTGGACCGCTTAGGGTGGCGGACGCAGCTGGTTCGCCCTGCCCGCCAGGCAGACGCGTCGTAAGAGGGAACCCGGTGGGAATCCGGGACTGCCCCGCAGCGGTGAGCGGGAACGACCGCCGTCAAACGCACTGGAGCCGAAGCCCGGTTCTGGGAAGCGACGGCCACTAGGAAGCCTCGTCATCCGGCGAGCAACGCCCGCGAGTCCGAAGACCTGCCGCTGTCCGCGCGCATCCGTGCGCGGTTCCCGGTGACCCTCGAGGGTGGGTCGGCGTCACGCGTCGGGCGGCCGGCGGGCTCCGTCCCGCGCACGCCCGGGCGATCGCCCCTTCGCGCCCCCGCAGTGGTCCACCGGACACCGGAGTGACACTCGCGAAGGAGAGTTCCGTGACCGCACAGTCCGCAGCCGCGGCAGCACGGGCCACCGTGTACGGCGTACCCCGGCAGGGGCCCGACCGGGAGCTGAAGAGGGCCATCGAGGGGTACTGGAAGGGCCGCACCGACGCCGCCGCACTGCACGGTACGGCCGCCGCACTGCGCCGCGACAACTGGCGCCGGCTGGCCGAGGCCGGCGTCCACGAGGTACCCACCGGCGACTTCTCGTACTACGACCACGTCCTGGACACCGCCGTCATGGTCGGCGCCGTCCCCGCGCGGCACCGGGCCGCCGTCGCCGCCGACCCGCTGGACGGCTACTTCGCCATGGCGCGCGGCACCCAGGACGTGGCGCCGCTGGAGATGACGAAGTGGTTCGACACCAACTACCACTACCTCGTCCCCGAGCTGGGTCCTGACACCGTCTTCAGCGCCGACTCCACCACCCAGGTCGCGCAGCTGAAGGAGGCGCTGGCGCTGGGTCACACCGCGCGCCCGGTGCTGGTGGGCCCCGTCACCTTCCTGCTGCTGGCCAAGCCGGCGCCGGGGGTGGCGGACGACTTCCAGCCGCTGACGCTGCTGGACCGGCTGCTGCCGGTGTACGCGGAGGTGCTGGCCGATCTGCGGGCGGCGGGCGCCCGCTGGGTGCAGCTGGACGAGCCGGCGCTGGTCGCGGACCGGACGCCGGCCGAGCTGAACGCCACCGCCCGCGCGTACCGTCAGCTGGGTGCGCTGACCGACCGGCCGCAGCTGCTGGTCGCCTCGTACTTCGACCGGCTCGGCGAGGCGCTGCCGGTGCTGGCGAAGTCCCCGGTCGAGGGCCTCGCGCTGGACTTCACCGGCCCCGCCGCGGCGAACCTGCCGGAGCTGGCCGCCGCAGGCGGGCTGCCGGGCAAGCGCCTGGTGGCGGGCGTGGTGGACGGCCGCAATGTGTGGATCAACGATCTGGGTGCGTCGCTGAGCACCCTGGGCACGCTGCTCGGTCTCGCGGACCGGGTGGACGTGGCGGCCTCCTGCTCGCTGCTGCACGTGCCGCTGGACGCCGCGGCGGAGCGGGACATCGATCCGCAGCTGGCCCGCTGGCTGGCGTTCGCCGTGCAGAAGACCGAGGAGATCGTCACCCTGGCGCGCGGTCTGTCCGAGGGCACCGGGGCGATCACCGCCCGGCTGGCCGCCAACCGCGCCGATCTGGCCTCCCGGGCCAACTCGCCGCTGGCCCACGACCCGGCGGTGCGGGCCCGTACCGCCGCCGTGACGGAGGCCGACGCGCGCCGCTCCGCCGCCTACCCGGAGCGGGCGGCGGCGCAGCACGACCGGCTGGGGCTGCCGCTGCTGCCGGTGACGACCATCGGGTCCTTCCCGCAGACCGGGGAACTGCGCACGGCGCGCGCCGATCTGCGGGCCGGGCGCATCGACGAGACCGCCTACGAGGGCCGGATCGCGACCGAGATCCATGAGGTGATCGGTTTCCAGGAACGCGCAGGGCTGGATGTGCTGGTGCACGGCGAGCCCGAACGCAACGACATGGTGCAGTACTTCGCCGAGCAGCTGACCGGCGCGCTGACCACCCGGCACGGCTGGGTGCAGTCCTACGGCACCCGGTACGTAAGGCCGCCGATCCTGGCCGGGGACCTCTCGCGCCCGGAGCCGATGACGGTGCGCTGGACGCGGTACGCGCAGTCGCTGACCGAGCGGCCGGTGAAGGGCATGCTGACCGGTCCGGTGACGATGCTGGCCTGGTCCTTCGTGCGGGACGACCAGCCGCAGGCGGAGACCGCCCGGCAGATGGCGCTGGCGCTGCGGGACGAGGTGCAGGACCTGGAGGCGGCCGGCAGTTCGGTGATCCAGGTGGACGAGCCGGCGCTGCGCGAGACGCTGCCGCTGCGGGCCGCCGAGCGCGAGGAGTACCTGGCGTGGGCGACCGAGGCGTTCCGGCTGACGACGTCCGGGGTGCGTCCCGACACGCAGATCCACACCCACATGTGCTACGCCGAGTTCGGCGACATCCTGCGGGCGATCGACGAGCTGGACGCCGATGTGATCAGCCTGGAGGCGGCCCGTTCCCACATGCGGGTGGCCGATGAGCTGGGCGCGGCCGGCTATCCGCGGGAGGTCGGCCCGGGCGTGTACGACATCCACTCGCCGCGGGTGCCCGACGTGGCGGAGGCGGCGGCGCTGCTGCGCAAGGGGCTGTCGGCGATTCCGGCCGAGCGGCTGTGGGTCAATCCGGACTGCGGGCTGAAGACGCGGGGCTGGACGGAGGTGCGGGCGGCGCTGGAGAACCTGGTGGCGGCGGCCCGTGAGGTGCGTGAAGGGCTGCCGGTGACCGGGGCCTGACGGTGTGGCGGGCGGGGAGGGAGCGTGGGCTCCTTCCCCGCCCGCCGCGCGTTCGCGCCGCGGTAGCCCGTGGGACATGAGGTCTTGACCCAACTGTCGTGCTGGACGCGCGTAGTGCGGGCCGTGTGGTGGCAGGATCACGACAACGTCCGTCAGGCCGGCGGACGGCCCGTCCTTTGAGAGGTCTCCCCCACATGCCTCAGAGCGCACCCCCCGCACCCGTCCCCGATACCGCCTCCGGCCCCGCGCGCGGGCGTGGGCGCGGCAGGCGGATCCTGCTGCCGGCCGCGATCGCGGCGCTGACGGCGGTGTTCGTCGCGCCGCTGCCGCAGGCCACCGCGGCCGACGACGTCTACTACCGTGACGCGCTGGGCAAGAGCGGCGAGCCGCTCAAGCAGGCGCTGCACGGGATCATCAGCGCGGACACCACCAAGCTGACGTACTCCCAGGTGTGGGAGGCGCTCAAGGTCACCGACGCCGATCCGAACCGGCCCGGCAACGTGGTGCTGATATACAGCGGCATCTCCCGCAGCGCCGCCAACAACGGCGGCAACACCGGGCAGTGGAACCGCGAACACGTGTGGCCGCAGTCGCACGGCAACTTCGGCACCGCGGCCGGCCCCGGCACGGACCTGCACCATCTGCGGCCCGAGGACGTCCAGGTCAACGGCGTGCGCGGCAACAAGGACTTCGACAACGGGGGCAGCGCCGTCTCGGGCGCGCCCGGCAACTACACGGACGCCGACTCCTGGGAGCCCCGGGACGCCGTCAAGGGCGACGTGGCCCGGATGGTGTTCTACATGGCGGTGCGCTACGAGGGCGGTGACGGGTTCGCTGATCTGGAGGTCAACAACACGGCGGGGAACGGCAGCGTGCCCTACCTCGGCCGGCTGTCGGTGCTCAAGGAGTGGCACGAGCAGGACCCGCCGGACGCGAACGAGCGGCGCCGCAACGAGGTGATCTTCGAGGACTACCAGAACAACCGCAACCCGTTCATCGACCACCCGGAGTGGGTGGAGGCCATCTGGTAGCCGGGCCGGGAGCGGTGGACCGCCGGCCGCCCGGTCAGGAACCGTGGGCGTGCTCCAGGCGCTTGCCCTCGATGTCGGGGTCGGGCAGCCGGCGGAACCAGCGCGGGTGGGACCAGATGCGGCCCCCGGCGATGGCCATCACCGCGGGCACGAGCGTGAGGCGGACCACAAAGGCGTCCAGCAGCACGCCGATGGCGAAGCTGAAGCCGATGGCCTTGATGGTCGCGTCACTGGTGAACATGAAGGCGACGAAGATCGAGAACATGATGAGCGCGGCGGCGGTCACCACCCGCGCGGAGTGGGACATGCCGCGCACCACCGCGGCGCGCGCCTCGCCGGTGCGGGTGTAGTCCTCCTTGATGCGGGAGACGACGAAGACCTCGTAGTCGCTGGAGAGCCCGAAGATGATCGCCAGCATGATGATCGGGAGGAAGCTGACGGTCTCGGCGGGTTCGATGTTGAACAGGTGCTGCCCCCAGCCCCATTGGAAGACCGCGACCTGGGCGCCGAAGGCGGCCAGGATCGACAGCAGGAAGCCGAGCACCGACTTGAGCGGGACGAGGAAGGTGCGGAAGGCGAAGGTCAGCAGGAGGAACGCCAGGCCGACGACGACGATCAGGAAGACGGGCAGGGCGGAGGACAACTTGGCGGAGACATCGATGTTGGAGGCGGTGTTGCCGCCCACCAGGATGGCGGCTCCGGTGTCGCCCTCGATCGCGGCGCGGTCGCCGCGGATGCGGTGCACGAGGGAGGTGGTGGCCTCGTCGTTCGGTCCGCTGCCCGGGGTCACCTGGATGACGGAGACGTCGTTGGCCATGGTCAGCGGCTGCACGGCGGCCACGTCCGGCAGTGTGCCCAGCGCCGCCACCAGTTGATCGGTCTGGCTCTTGTCCGTGACGTGGTCGGCGACGATCAGCAGCGGGCCGTTCGCTCCCACCCCGAAGCCCTCGGTGATCAGATCGTAGGCCTGGCGCTGGGTGTTGGAGGTCGGCTGGGAGGACCCGCTCGGCAGTCCGAGCCGCATGTGGGTGGCGGGCAGCGCCAGCAGACCCAGCAGCAGCACTCCGAGGAACAGCACCGGCACCCGGTGCCGCACGATGAACGCGCCCCAGCGCGCGCCGCGATGCTCCTCGGGGGCGGTGGCGGCGGTGTGCGCGGTGCGCTCCAGACGCGCGTGCAGCCGGCGCGGGCGGCCCGGGAACCGCACGATGTGCGGCCCGGCGAAGCCGAGCATCGCCGGCAGCAGCGTCAGCGCGATCAGCATGGCGACCAGTACCGCGCCGGCCGCGCTCAGGCCCATGACGGCCAGGAACGGGATGCCGACCACCGACAGTCCGCACAGCGCGATGATCACGGTGAGCGCGGCGAAGACCACTGCGCCGCCGGCGGTGCCCACCGACAGCGCGGCCGAGTCCTGCGGGTCCATGCCGCGCAGGACGTGGTTGCGGTGCCGGTAGAGGACGAACAGCCCGTAGTCGATGCCGCAGGACAGGCCGAGCATGATGGCGACGGTGGTGGAGGCGGTGGCGACATCCACCACGGCGGCCAGGGCGGTCACCGACATGATGGTGATGAGGATGCCGAGGATCGCGGTGATGATCGGCATCCCGGCCGCGATGAGGGACCCGAAGGTGATCAGCAGGATGATCAGCGCGACGATGACCCCGACGATCTCCGGTGTCTCGGAGGGCGCGGCGTTCCAGCCGGGGAAGACGCTGCCGGAGTAGGCGACATGCACCCCGGCCGCCTGCGCCGGTTCCACCGCCTTCTTCACGTCCTCCAGCGTGGAGGCGTCCACGCTGCCGGGCTGCACGCTGTACTGCACCGACCCCAGGCCGATGGTGCCGTCCGGGGAGACGGCCCCGCCGTGGAAGGGGTCGGTGGCGACGGCGACCTGCGGCACCGCCTTGAGGTTCTGGATGGACGTCTCGATGGCGTCGCGCTGCCGGGTGTCGACGATCCGGCCGTCGCCCTCGGCGGCGAAGACCAGCTGGGTCTGTCCGCCGCTCAGCTCCGGTACGCGCTCGCTGAGCAGGTTGGTGGCGCGCTGCGACTCGGTGCCCGGGATGGTGAAGTTGTCGTTGGTCTTGCCACCGCTCGCGGTGGCGGCGCCGATCGCGACGACGGCGACGAGCAACCAGATCGCCAGGACGATCCGGCGGTGCGCGAAGGACCACCTTCCGATGCGGAACAAGAACGTGGACATGGTGTTCCTTCCGGGCCGGAGAGATCACACGCGATCATCCACGCCCGGGGACGCAGGGAACATTTGCGACACGCGGGCCGGGATGCCGGCGCGCTGTGCGGTCGCGGCCGTCGTGCGCTCGCCGCGCACACCGGTCCAGGACCCCGGTGTGCGGGCTCGATGACGGCGCCGTGGCCGGCGGTGGGGGCGTGTGCGCCCGCCGGTCAGCGGCCGGGTTCGGGGTCCGGCTGGGCCGGGGTGGCGGGCGCGGTGGGGGCCCGCTCGGTTGCGGGGCGCTCGGTCAGCGGGGTGGTGCGGGTCAGGGCCAGGACGGCGAGCAGGGCCGCGGCGTACAGACCGGCCAGCAGCTGGAATCCCAGCGTGAAGGACCCCGTGCTGTCCTTGATCGTGCCCAGCGCGGAAATGGCGGCGAAGCCCCCGGCGTTGGCGCAGAAGTTCCCGAACCCGGAGCTGAAGCCCGCCGTGCGCTGCCCCAGATAGTGGAGTCCCACACCGAACAGCGGGCCGAAGTACAGCTGGACGAACAGGGCGTTCACCCCGATCACCAGCAGCAGCGGCACCACCCCGTCCACCAGCGGCAGTACGGCCAGCGAGGCGCACAGCGCGGTCAGCGCGATGGTGATGACCAGCAGCGGGCGGCCCAGCCGGTCCGAGAGCCAGCCGCCCAGCAGATTGGACGGCGCGGTGATCAGCGCGCTGACGGCCGCGATCGCCCCCGCCCCCGACAGGGACATGTCGTGCTCGGCCACCAGATAGCTCGGCAGCCAGAAGGCCAGTCCCTGCGCGGTGGCCAGGCGGGCGAACTGGATGACGCCGATCAGCCACAGCGCCGGATGTCCGAACAGCCGCCGGATCTCCGTGAGCCGGGGGAAGGACCCGGGTTCGCGGTGCGGATCGGTGCCCACCCGGTGGTAGAGCACCGCCCACAGCACCCCGGTCGCGCCGAAGATCACGAACAGCCAGCGCCAGCCGAGCGGGCCGACCACCAGCGGGCCCAGGGTGTTCAGCAGGACGCTGGAGGCGAAGCCGCCCGCCACGTACAGGCCCATCGCCGTGGCCTTGCGGTCGGCCGGGAACTGCTCCCTGATGAGCATCATGCCCGGGGCGAAGATCAGGGAGCGGAACAGTCCCGACACCGCCTGCACCGCCAGCAGCCAGCCGTAGGGGTGGAGGACCGCGAAGGCCAGCGCCGTCGCGTTGGTGCCCACCACCCCCACGCAGAACAGCAGCTTCGGCGAGTAGCGGTCCGTCAGCCAGCCCGCGGGCACCTGCATCAGGGCGTACACGAGCGTCGCGATGGCCGCGAGCTGCCCGGCCTGCGCGAAGGACAGCCCCAGGTCCTCGCGGATGAGCGGCAGGAACAGGGCGATGCCGCCCATGCCGAGCGCCTGGCTGCTCTGCCCGAGCACGATCAGCCAGGTGTCCGCTCTGCCGCTCCCCCGTGCCATGCCGGCCCCTTGTCCGCTCGATCGCCGCCGGCGGCACGGATGCCGTGCCGCCGGCGCCCGACCCTACCGCGCGTCGTCCGCGCCGGTGCCGGGCAGCGGGGCGTGCGGATCGGCCAGCAGCCGCGCCAGCAGGTCGGCGAGATCACCTCCCCACGCCTCGATCGTGGCGGCGTCGAACAGATCCGTGGAGTACTCCAGGGTCACGGTGAGCCGGTCCGGACGAGGGGTCAGCACCACGTACAGCTCGGTCCGCGCGGTGCCGGAGACCGGCAGCGACCGTACGGTCGTGCGGACCCCGGGCAGTTCCACCGCCGGCGGTTCGGTGGTCACGACCGTGAACAGCACCGCGGGGAACGGTCCGGCCCCGTACTCCGGTGCCACCAGCCGCACCACCTCCGCCAGCGGCAGCGCCTGATGGTCCATCGCCGTGAACAGCGCGGGGCCCAGTCGCGCCACCAGATGGGCGAACGTGTCCGCCTCGGGGAGCCGGGCGCGCAGCGCCACCGCCTCGCCCAGCATGCCGAACACCTCCTCGTGCTCCCGGCGGGCCACCCGGTTGGCGCTGGACGCCGCCAGCACCACATCGGACCGGCCGCCGAGCCGGGCCAGCCACACGGCGAACGCCCCGGCCAGCACCGTGTACGGGGTGCCGCCCAGCTCCGTGGCCGTCTCCCGGATCTGGGCCGGCAGCTCGCCGTCCAGGGTGAAGGTGTGCAGCGCGCCCCGTCCCGACAGCACCGGCGGGCGCGGGCGGTCGTAGGGGAGTACGGGCCGCAGCGGCACCCCGTCCAGTTCGCCGCGCCAGAACCGCTCCAGTTCGGCGCGGCGTTCCCCGGTCACCTGCTCGGCCGCCCAGCGGGCGTACTCCGGGAAGTCGGCCGCCGGCCGCGGCAGGGTCCGGCCCGCGTACAGGGCGGACAGGTCGCGCCACAGCAGGCCCATCGACCAGCCGTCGCAGACCGCGTGGTGCAGCACCACCACCAGCAGCCAGCGGTCCGGGGCGAGGCGGCCGAGCCGGAAGCGGAACAGCGGGGCCCGCTCCAGATCGAAGGGCTGCCCGGCGGCCTCCTGGCAAAAGGCGTCGGTCTCCGCCTCGGTCAGGTCCGCCACGGGGACGTCGAAGGGAACGTCCGCCGGGAACTCGGCCCGGTCGCCGGTCAGCCGCAGCCGCAGCGCGGCGTGCCGCGCCACCAGGGCGCGCAGCGCGCCGGTCAGGGCGGCCGGGTCGAGGTCCCCGGTCAGCTCCAGGCGGTGGGCGACGTTGTAGACGGCCGGGTTGGGGTTCGCGCGGTGCCGCTGTGCCAGCCGCCGCAGCAGGGACGTCGCGGGGACCGTCTCCACCCCGCTCCGTCCTTCCTGCCCGGTCGCGGCGCCGGAGCGCGGACCGGCCTCTGTCGCGATCGGGCTCCCGGCCCCGTCCCCGGCCTCGAAGTGCGCGGCGGCGGCCCGGACCGTGGGGGCCCCGAAGAAACCGGCCATCGTGAGTGTCCGGCCGGTGCGGCCGTGCTCCTCGTTCATCCGGTGCACCAGCCGGATGGCGCTCAGCGAGTGGCCGCCGAGCTGGAAGAAGGACCGGGTGACACAGATCCCGCCCGGCAGGTCCAGCTCGTCGCACCACAGGTCGTGCAGCGACTTCTCCAGCGGAGTGCCGGGCTCCTCGACCGGCTCACCGGGATCCTCGCCCGTGCCGGTGGCCGGGGCCGGGTCGGGAAGCCGGTCCCGGTCCAGCTTGCCCGAGGCGTTGACCGGCAGCCGCTCCAGCGGCACCCAGTGGCGGGGCACCAGGTGCCCCGGCAGGGTGTCGCGGAGCGCGGCCCGCAGTGCGCCGGTGTCCGTCCCCGGCTCCGTCACCACGTACGCGACCAGTTCGGCCTCACCGCGCCGGTCGCGGCGGGCGAGCACCGCCGCCTCCCGGACTCCGGGCAGCCGGGTCAGCGCCGCCCGCGCCTCGGCCGGTTCCACCCGGAACCCGCGGATCTTCACCTGGTCATCGGTGCGCCCCAGGAAGGCGAGGGTGCCGTCCGCCTGCCAGCGGCCGAGATCCCCCGTGCGGTAGGTCCGCACGCCGTCCGGGCCGGTGGAGAAGACGGCGGCGCTCTCGTCGGGCCTGCCGTGGTAGCCGTGCGCCACCGCGGGGCCGCCGATCTCGATCTCGCCGACCGCGCCCACCGGGACCTCGGCCCCGGCGGCGTCCAGCAGCCGGATCCGCACCCCGGGGAGCGGGCGGCCGATCGGCGGCCGGTCCTCGCTCACCCGGTGCGAGGTGACGACGATCGACCCCTCGGTGGGCCCGTACTGGTTGAACAGCTCGCACTGCGGATGCGCGGCGCGGAAGCGCCGGAAGGCGGGGGTGAGTTCCAGGGGTTCCCCGGCCGAGAACAGCTCGCGCAGGGACGGCAGGCGGGGCTCCGTCTCCATCAGATAGCGCAGCGGGGTGCAGGGCATGAACATCCGCTCGACGGCGTGCTCGCGCACCGCCGCCGCGACGGCGGCCGGGTCGTGCCGTACCGCCTCGTCGATCAGGACGAGTTCGGCGCCGGCCGCCAGGGTGGTGAAGATCTCCTGCACGCTGACGTCGAAGGCGGGCGAGGTCCACTGGAGGGTGCGCAGCGCGGGGTGTGCCGCGAGATGGCCGCGTACCAGCATGGCCGGGCCGCGGTGCGGCACGATCACGCCCTTGGGGCGGCCGGTGGAGCCGGAGGTGTAGAGGCAGTAGGCCGGGTCGTCGGGGCCGGCGGGATCTGCCGGCGGCCCCGCCTGGGCACCGGCCGTGTCCAGCGTCCGCGGCATCAGCAGCACGGGCACGCCGGTCTCCGCGGCGAGGGCACCGTACTGCTCGGTGGGCAGCCCCGCGCCGCTGAGCAGCAGCGTGGGCCCGCCGTCGCGCGCGAGCTCCGCCAGGCGGGCCGCCGGCAGCGCGGGGTCGAGCGGCAGATAGGCGGCGCCGCTGCCCAGGACCGCCAGCAGCGCGGTGATCAGCTCGGGGCCGCGCGGCAGCAGCACGGCGACCCGCTCGCCGCGCCGTGCGCCCTGGGCGCGCAGCAGATGGGCGAGGGCGTGGGCACGGTCGCGCAGTTCGCGGTAGGTGAGGGTGCTCCCGTCGGCCGCCGTGCGCAGGGCGGGGGCGTCCGGGGTCCGCCCCGCCTGCCGCTCGAACAGCGCGTGCAGGGTGTCGTCCGCGCCGGGGTGGGCGGGCGGTTCCGGGGTGTGGTGGGCGAGCAGTTCGGCCCGGTCGGCGTCGGTCGGCGCGGTCAGTTCGGACAGCGGGGCGTCCGGGGTCCGCAGGACGTGCCGCAGCGTCTGCTCGACGGAGCCGATCAGCCGGCGCACGGTGCGTTCGGTGAAGAGCGCGGTGTCGTACTCGGCCATGAACCGCAACCCGTCACCGTGGTGGGTGAGGTAGAAGCTGAGGTCGAACGGCGCGCGGTCGCTGGGTACGTCCAGCAGGTCGGACGCGGTCTGCCGCTCGTACTCCACCATCACCTGGAACAGCGGGTTGCGGCCCGGGTCGCGGCGCGGGTTCAGGGCACGCACCAGGTCGTCGAAGGGCACCTCGCGGTGTTCGTAGGCGGCCGTGCTGCGGTCCCGCACCCGGTGCAGCACCGTCCCGAAGTCGGGGTCGCCGCTGAGATCGACGCGCAGCGCGACGGTGTCGAGGAAGAGTCCGACCTCGTGCGCGGCGTCCGGGGGCCGGGCGTCGACCGCCGTCCCGAGGACGAGGTCGGTGGTGCCGCTGAAGCGGCCGAGCACCGCACCGATGGCGGCGGTCATGGCCATGAACACGGTGGCGCGCCGCTCGGCGCAGTACCGGCCCAGGTCCGCCATCAGCGCGCCGTCCAGCTCGTGGCTGAGAGCGGCCCCGGCGCCGGTGCGCACCGCCGGGCGCGGGTGGTCGGTGGGCAGCGTCAGGTCGGGCACACCGGCGAGTTCACCGCGCCAGAACTCCAGGTCGGCGGCGATGTGTTCGGGCCCCGGTGGCGGCGGGACGGCGGACGGGGTGAGCGGTGGCAGGCCGGCGGGCAGCGGCCAGGAGCGCAGTTCGGCGGTGAGGTCGCGGGCGAGGACGGCCGTGGAGGCGGAGTCCACGACCAGGTGGTGGACGACGAGGAACAACAGGTGCCGGTCCGGGGCCAGGCGCAGCAGCCGGGCGGCCAGCAGCGGGCCCCGCGCGAGGTCGAGGACCTCGCCCGCGGTGCGGTCGAGCACGGCGCGCAGGGCTTCTTCCTCGGTGGCGCCGCTGTGGTCGTCCACCGGCAGCTCGATCGTGACGTGCTCGCGCACCTCCCGGTGGGGGACGCCGTCGGACTGGGGGAAGACCGTACGCAGCGCCGGCTGGCGGGCGATGACCCGCTCCAGGGCGCCCCGTACGGCGGCCGGGTCCAGGGGGCCGTCCAGGCGAATGGCCTTGGGCTCGTGGTACATGCGGGTGCCGGGCTGGAGTTGTTCCTGCACCCAGATCCGCCGCTGGGCCGGGGTCAACGCCTGGCGTCCGGTGGGGAGGGAGGTGCGCAGCCGGTCGAGCAGCGGCAGTGCGTCGAGCACCCGCTGGGGGGCCACGCCGAAGTCGACGAAGCAGGCGATCTCGTCGGCACCGGCGTCGGTCAGGGACCGGACGGTCGCGGCGGCGTCCTTCTCGTCGCCGATCAGGGCGCGGTCGGCGCAGTACCGCTCGTAGGCGCGGCCCAGCAGGAAGTCGACGTCCTCGGGGTCGGTGTTCTCCAGGTCGACCTCGACGCCGAGGCTGTTGGTGACCTGGTTGAACAGGGCGAGCGAGGAGCGCAGATAGGAGAGGAAGGGCTGGTACGCCTCGGCCCTGGCCGCCGCGGCGTCCTCGCCGAGGAAGGTGTGCACGAGTACCACGACGCGTCCGGCCGCCGGGTCCAGGCCGTGTTCGGCGCGGGTGCTCCGGTAGAGGGCGATGTTCTCGGCGAGTTGCTCGACGGTCTGCGCCATCAGGTTGGTGACGATGCCCAGGTCCTCGCGGGCGGCCCGGCGGTAGCTGTCCGGGTTGCCGACGACGGCCACGTACAGCGGCGGTTGTTCCTGGAGGGGGCGCGGGTGCAGCCGTATCTCGGTGGCCGTGCCGTCCCCGGCGGTGACCTCCACGGGGTCGCCGGACCACAGCTGCCGCACCGTCTCCAGCTGTTCGTACATCAGCTCGCGGTGCCGGCCGTAGTTCTGGGGTGCGAGCGAGAAGTCGCGGGCGTGCCAGCCGCTGGCGACGCAGATGCCGGCCCGGCCGCCGGAGATGTTGTCCACGACGGACCACTCCTCGGCGACCCGGGCCGGGTGGTGCAGCGGCAGCACGACGGAGCCGGCGTGCAGCCGTACCCGCCGGGTCCTGGCCGCGAGTGCGGCGGCGAGCACGGAGGGGTTGGGGAACAGCGCGCCGAAGGAGTCGAAGTGCCGTTCGGGGAACCACAGGGCGTGGAAGCCGTGCTGGTCGGCGAACTCACCGGCCGCCATGATGAGTTCGTACTTGTCGCGCTGCTGCTCCTCGGGATAGTCGCCGAAGAAGTACAGACTGAAATCGGGCACGCCGGCCGGTGCGGCGGTGGGTACGGGGGCGGGGGCCGGGGCCCGGGTGGTCACGGGTGCGGGGTGGCCGGGTACCGGCACCACGGGGGCCGGGGCGGTGGGTGGCGCCACGGGCTCGGGTGCGGCGGCCGGCACGGGCGGGAGCGCGGCAACGGGCTCCCGGTCGCGGGCCGCCGAGGGGGCCGGCTCGGCAGCCGGCTCGCCCGGCGCGCTGCCGGCGGAGAGCAGGTCGAGCTGGCGGGACATCAGCTCGGTCACCTGGTCCACGAGGTGACGGGTGGTGCGCAGTTGCTCGACGACCACCTCGGTGGCCGCCGTCGCGCCGGTCACCTGCGGTGCGGGGGCCGTCGGCGCCTCATCGGCGGGAGCGGCGTCCGGCGGGAGGTGTGCCCCGCCCGGCCGGTCCGGTGCGCCGGCCCCGTCGGCGGATATCGCCGCGGTCGGCGTATCCACCGCGGGTGCGGCGTCCGTGCCACTCGAAGGCGCGGACGGCGCGGGGGCCGTGGGCCACGGTGCGGTGCCACCCCGGGCCGTGATCAGGGCGGCGAGGCGTTGCGGGGTGTCCGCGTCGGAGAACAGGTCGCGTACGGGGACGCGTACGCCGTACCGCTGCGACAGTTCGGCCGTCATTCCCATGAGCGCGAGCGAGTCGGCGCCCAGGGCGAAGAAGGAGGAGTCCGGACGGACCTCCGCGGCTTCCACGCCGAGTTTGCGCGCCGTCAGCTCCGCGACCACCGCCAGCACATCGGCCTCGGCGGACGGTTCGGCCCTTACGGGCGCGAGGGCGCCGTCCGCCCGGGCGGAGTCGCTCTGCGCGGCTCCCGCCGGTCCGGGCGATCCCGGACCGTCGACCGACACCTCGGGCTCCGGTGCACGCTCCTCACTCAGGCTGTCCGATGACGGTGGCCGCCCGGCCCCCGCGCGACAGGCGGCAGCGCCGGATGCCGGGGCCGAAGATGCCGGGCCACCATGGGTCGTGGCCGCGTCGGCCGGTGCCGGGGTCCGCACCGGCGGGGTGTCGCCCGGTCCTTCGGCCCGCCACGCCGGGAAGGTCCGGGGGCGGCGCGGGGGTCCGGGGAGGGGGACGCGGGTGCCTTCGGCGGTCAGGGCCCGCCAGTTCAGTGGGTGACCCCTGCGGTACAGCTCGGCCAGCGCGGGCAGCAGTCCGGACAGCCAGCGGCTGTCCGGGACGCAGTGGCGGCCCAGGCCCGCCAGGGTGGCTCCGGGGCCGATCTCCAGGAAGTCCTGGTATCCCTCGCGGGCTGCCGTGGCCATGGCCAGGTCGAAGCGGACCGGGCGGCGGGCGTGCCGGATGAGGTGGTCCGCGTCGGGCACCCAGCCCACCGGCCGCATCTCGCCGTCCAGGCCGCTGATCAGCGGTATTCGCAGCGGAGTGAACGTGATCGTCTCGGCCCGCTCGCGGAACGCGTCCAGTGCCGCGTCCAGCGTCGCCGAGTGGAACGCCCGGTCCACCGGGAGGGCCTGCCAGCGGATGCCCTCGGCGTCCAGCAGTTCGCGTGTCCTCGCGATCGCCGGCTCCGCCCCGGACAGCACGAGGGAGCGCGGGCCGTTGACGGCCGCCACCTCCACGCCGCCCGCTTGGGCGATCCGTTCGGCGGTGGCCAGGTCGGCGCGCAGTGCCACCGCCCCTCCGGGCGGGGCCAGCCGGCGCATCAGGCTGCCGCGTTCCGTCGTCAGGTACAGCGCGTCGGCCGCGCTCAGCCCGCCGGCCGCGCACAGGGCCGCGTACTCGCCGAGGCTGTGGGCGAGCACCACGTCCGGTCGCACGCCGAGCGACGCCCACCGTTCCACCAGGGCCGTCTGCGCGGCGAACAGGAGGGGTTGCGGTGCGTCCTCGGTCACGGACAAGTAGGCCGCCAGGGCCTCCAGGGTGCCCTCCGGTGCGCCCTGGCCGGAGAAGGCGAAGGCCAGCCGGCCGGGCGCGGGTGCGGGCGAGTGGCCCGGCTCCAGGCTCTCCAGGGCGGCGATGAGTTCCTCGACGCTCTCGCCGATGACGGCCGCGCGGGCGCCGGTGTGGTGCGTCCGGCCCAGGGTCAGGGTCGTGGACACGTCCGCCGGGTCGAGACCGGGGTGCTGCCGCAGGTGGGCGGCGAGTTCCGTGGCGAGTTCGGACAGGGCGGCGGTGTCCCGTGCGGACAGGGGCAGCAGAACGGGGCGTGCCGCCGCTTCCTCGCGCGCCGGCACCGGCGGCGCCTCCTCCAGGATCACGTGGGCGTTGGTGCCGCCCACGCCCAGCGCGCTCACGCCGGCACGGCGCGGGATGCCGGGCCGGGGCTGCCAGGCCCCGCGTGCGGTGGGCAGGGTGAGCGGGCCGTCCGTCAGCGGCAGCGCGGGGTGCGGGGTGCGCAGGTGCAGTGTCGGCAGCAGGGTGCGGTGGCGCAGCATCAGGACGGTCTTGATCAGCCCCGCCAGGCCGGCGCAGGTGTCGAGATGGCCGATGCTCGACTTCACCGAGCCGACGGCGCAGAAGCCGGTGCGGTCCGTCCCCTCGCCCAGGGCGCGGGAGAGGGCCTCGAACTCGACCGGGTCGCCCAGCGCCGTACCGGTGCCGTGGGCCTCGACGTAGGAGACGGTGTCGCCGGTGATGCCGGCCGCCCGCAGGGCGTCGCGGACCACCGCCACCTGGCCCGCCACTCCGGGGGCGCTGAATCCGACCTTGCCCGAGCCGTCGTTGTTGACGGCCGAGCCGAGGATCACGGCGTGCACGGTGTCGCCGTCGGCCAGCGCCCGGTCCAGGCGCTTGAGCACCACGGCGGCGACGCCGTTGCCGCCCACCGTGCCGTCCGCCGCGGCGTCGAAGGGGCGGCAGCGGCCACTGGGCGACAGGATCGATCCGGGGTGCGAGCGGTAGCCGGTGTCCTGTGCGGTGTGGACGGCGGCGGCTCCCGCCAGTGCCATGTCCGCATCGCCGCTGAGCAGCGACTGCGCGGCGAGGTGCACGGCGACCAGGGAGGAGGAGCAGGCGGTCTGGACGCCGATGGCCGGTCCGGTGAGCCCGAGCCGGTAGGCGACGCGGGTGGCGAGGAAGTCGGGCTGGGTGCCCATCGCCCACTGCATCGCCTCCACCGGGTCACCGGCGGCGGCACCGCTCCCGGGGCCGCCCTCCTGGTGGCCGTACAGCTGCATCCCGCTGCCGGCGAACACCCCGATCCGCTGGTCGCCCTCGTCCCCGGCGTGGCCGCTGTGTTCCAGCGCCCGGCGGCAGACCTCCAGAAACAGCCGGTGGGCTGGGTGGGTGGCGCCGGCCTCGCGCGGGGCGATGCCGAAGGATTCGGCGTCGAAGTCGTCGATGCCGTCGAGCGCGCCGATGACGGGGATGCGGTCACCGTCCCGCCCGGCGAAGGTGTGGACGCTGTCGACACCCTCGTAGAGGTTGCGCCAGTAGGCGTCGGTGTCGGCGGCCCCGGGGAAGCGGGCGGCCATGCCGATGACGGCGATCCGCCGGTCGGGGGCCTCGGTGCGCTCAGCTTCGGGGGCGCTGGGGGCCGGCACCGGGCCGGAGTCCTCGGCCAGCCGGGCGCCCAGCGCCGTCACCGTGGGGTGTTCGAACAGGGCGGTCTGCGGCACGGGCCGTCCCAGTACCTCCTCCAGCCGGGCGCGCAGGCGCACCATGCGGATGGAGTCCAGGCCGAGTTCGTAGAACGGGGTGTCCTGCGCGCCCGTGACCGGCCGCCCCAGGACGGCCGCGACCTCGTCGGCGACCACGGTGCGCACGTCGGGGCCCTGGTGGGCGGGGCGCGTGGATGTCCCGGGGCCGCCGTCGGGGGCCCCGGTGGGTATCTCCGGGCCGTCGAAGGCCCCGGCCAGCAGGCGTTCCAGCAGTTCCGCCCGCCGGATCTTGCCGGCCGGGGTGCGCGGGAAGCCGGCGGCCGGCACCGGGATCACCCGGTCCGCCGTCAGCCGCAGCCGCCCGAACAGGGCGGCCCTGATCTTCTGGGCGGTCGTGGCGTCCGCGGCCGGGCCGGAACCGCCGACGAAGAACACCGCCAGGCTCTCCCCCTTGTCGCCCTCCCCCGGCACTCCGCAGGCCGCGACATCGCCGGTGCGTACCCCGTCGGCGGAGGCGGCGGCCTCCTCTACCTCCTGGGAGAGCACGTTCAGCCCGTTGAGGATGATCACGTCCTTGCGGCGACCGGTCATCACCAGCTGTCCGTCCGCCAGATAGGCCAGGTCTCCGGTCTCCAGCCAGCGTGAGCCGTCCGGGAAGGCGATGGCGTCCGCCTCCGGGGCGTTGGCGTAGCCGGGGATGACCCGTGGCGAGGAGACCTGGAGCCGGCCGATCCACCGCTCCGGCAGGACCCGGCCCGCGTCGTCCACCACCCGGATCGCCGACCTGTGCGCCGGGGCGCCGCAGGCCACGAAGGTCAGGACCTCGCTCTCGGGGGCGTCCTGCGGCGCGGGGCTGACCTCGCCCGTCAGGCTGCCGCGCAGGACGCGCTGTACGGTGCCGGGCCGGTCCAGCCGCCCGAAGGTGATGGCGGTGGTCGTCTCGGCCATGCCCCAGGCGGTCATGAGGTGTTCGGCGCGCAGCCCGAAGGGGCCGGTCGCGGTGAGGAAGCGGCGCATGACGGGCTCGGCGATCCGTTCGCCGCCGCTGAGCAGGGACCGCACCCGGCTCAGGTCCCGCGCGCGTGCCCCGCCGGGCGCCGCCAGCGCCTCGGTGACGAGGGAGAAGCCGAAGGCGGGGGCCCAACTGTGGGTGGCCCGGTGGGTTTCGAGGAGATCGAGCCAGCGCAGCGGATCTGCCAGCACCAGATCCGTTGGCGCGTGCACGTTGGTCGTCCCGGTGAAGACGGCGAGCACGTGGTAGAGGAGGAAGGCGCCGCTGTGGTCCACGGGCAGCCAGTTGACGGTGGTGTCGTCCGGGCCGAGGTCCAGGATCCGGCGGCTGCTCGCGGCGAACACGGCGAGGCCGTGGTGGGTGAGCTGTGCCGCCTTGGGGGCTCCGGTGCTGCCCGAGGAGAGCATCAGCACGGCGATGTCCGCGCCGTCCGGCACGACGATGTCGGCATCGGCATCGAGGTCGAGGGCTTCGGGTCCCGTGGCGCAGTCCTCGGCGGCCACGGCCCGCAGGGCGGGGTCCGTACGGCTCAGACCGGCCGCTCCGCTCCGGTCGGTGAGCACCAGCGGAGCGTCCAGCAGGTCACAGACCTGGCGCAGCCGGTTCAGGGCCGGGGCGCCGGCCTCGGCGCGGTCGGCGATCGCCACCGGCCGGGCGCCGCCGAGCACACAGGCCCAGAACGCCGGGAAGAACGCGTCGAGCGGCAGTCCGCACAGCACGACCGGATCGCCGGGGCGCACTCCGTGTTCGCGCAGTCCGTTCAGCAGGCGCCGGGCTCGCAGTAACAATTCGGGATAGGTCTGGAAGGTGCTGCTCGTCCCGTCCGGGGTCACGGTGATGACACCGGCGTCGGGGGCTCGCCGGGCCGCGCGCTGTAGCGCCCGCACCAGGTCCGGTGCGTCGTCCTCGGTGAACTCCAGTTCGGGACCCAGGTATTGGGCGTCCCGTCGTGCGACGTTCATGTGCGTCCTTACGTTCCTGGATCACCACACACCCCGGCCGCGTCGGCCGCTCCGTGATCGGCGCGTGGTTGTTCCTGCATGATCCAGCACATCGGAGCGCAGATAAAGGTCTGGTCAAATCCGTGGTGGGCGGCCTATTCTGGCGGAGATTCCGTCTTTCGGGGGATCCATAACTTCATGCGTTGACGACCGAGGGAAGCCGGTGCGAATCCGGCACTGACCTGCAACCGTGTGCGACGTTCCGCGTCGCGAGTCGGATCACTCGGCTCGCCGGCGTGAACACCCGCTTCTCACTGTCACGGTCCGCAGCGTGGAGCCCTCAGCCCGTCCCGGCTGGTAGGCCCCTGCCGCTTTCGTCACCGAATGCGCGCCAGGGGTCTTCTCGTGCGGGCGGATGCCGGGCCCCGCCACGCACCGCGCCGGTCCGATGGAAAGGCATCCGATGCCCGTCGCCCGCGTCCGGGGCCACGCCCGCGCCCGAGCACGTGTCATGGCCGCCTGCCTGCTGTTCGGCCTGCTGGCCGCGCTGGGCGGGCCGGCCGGTACGGCGGCGGCAGCGGCCCCGGCCGGCCGGGTCGCGCTGGCCGGCACCCCCGGGTTCTGCCCGGACAGCAGTGGCGTCTCCGTGGTGGTCGACTACCAGGGGCTGGGCGGCGGCCGGATCGTGCGCTGTGCCCCCGGGCCGCAGGCGGACGGTCTCGCGGCGCTGCGCAACGCCGGCTTCGAGGTCGGCGGCACCACCCGCTGGGGCGACGCGTTCATCTGCCGTATCAACGGCCGGCCGGGCGCCGACAGCGAGAGCTGCGTGGACACCCCGCCCGCCACCGCGTACTGGTCGTACTGGCACGCGCCCAATGGCGGCGCGTGGACGTACAGCCAGCGCGGCGCCACCTACCGCACGCCGCCCGAGGGCAGCATCGAGGGCTGGTCGTTCGCGCTGACCGATGACGAGGACGAGATGGCGTCGCCGCCCGGCGTCGCCCCGCAGCGCCCGGCCGACAACGGCAGCGGGGGTGACGGCGGGGGCAGTGGCTCCCCCGGCGGGGGCGCGGGCGGCGGAGGCGCCGCCTCGGGCGGCAGCCCGTCCGGCGGCTCCGGGACGCCCGGCGGCTCGGGCGGCTCGGGCGGCTCGACCGACGGCGGGTCCGGGGGCGACGCCTCCGGCGGCTCGGCCACCGGCGGCCAGGACGGCACCGCCGCGGGCGCCCCCGGCGGTGAGCCCCCGCAGGACGCTCCCGATGGCGACGCGCCGGACGCCGAGGACCCCGACGCCCCGGACGCCGAGCAGGAGGACAAGGACACGGACGCGGACCGGGACGGGGACGAGGCGGCTGGCGAGGACCCCGCCGCCGAGGAGACCGACCCCGCTCCCGCCCCCACCGAGGCGGCCGGGTGGAGCGGTCAGGACGACGCCCACGACCCCTCCGCCACCGCCGGCTCCGGCGGCCCGTCCGCCGGCACCCTCGCCGCCATCGGCCTGGCCACCGCCCTGGCCGCCGGCGCGGGACTCACCGCCTGGCGCCGCCGCCTGGCCGCGAACGCCCCCACCGGCTCCACCACCCCCACCAGCACCACGGATACGGCCACCGACCAGTGATCACCCCTCTCCCCCGCGCCCTGCACCCCGGCGCCTGGTGGCTGTGGGCGCTCGGCCTCGCCGTCGCCGCCAGCCGCACCACCAACCCGGTGCTGCTCCTGCTGGTCATCGCCGTCGCCGGCTACGTCGTCGTCAGCCGCCGCACCGACGCGCCCTGGGCGCTGTCCTTCCGGATGTACCTGCTGTTCGGTGCCTTCATCGTCGTGATGCGGGTGCTGTTCCGCATCGTCTTCGGCGGCGGCCAGGGCTCCACCATCCTTTTCACGCTCCCCGAGATCCCGCTCCCCGAGGCCGCGGCCGGCATCAGGCTGCTGGGACCGGTCGCCGCCGAGCAACTCCTGGGCGGGGTGTACGACGGCCTCCAGCTCGCCGCCATGGTGATCTGCGTCGGCGCCGCCAACGCCCTCGCCAACCCCAAACGGCTGCTCAAGTCCCTGCCCGGCGCGCTGTACGAGATCGGCACCTCCGTCGTGGTCGCCCTCACCGTCGCCCCGCAGCTGATCGAGAGCGTGCAGCGGGTGCGCCGCGCCCGCCGGCTGCGCGGCGCCTCCGGCAAGGGGCGCGGCGCCCTGCGCGGCATCCTCATCCCCGTTCTCGAAGACGCGCTGAGCCGCTCCCTCGCCCTCGCCGCCGCCATGGCTTCCCGGGGATACGGGCGGCTGGGCGCCACCGCGCCCCGGGCCAGGCTGCTCACCGGACTGCTGGTCATCGGCGGTCTGCTGGGCGTGTGCGCCGGCCTGTACGGGACGCTCGACCCCTCCGCCTCCCGGCTGCTGGGGCTGCCACTGCTGCTGGGCGGCCTCGCGCTCGCCGTGACCGGTTTCCTCCTCGGCGGACGCCGGGTGCGGCGCAGCAGCTACCGGCCCGACCGGTGGCGCACCGGCGAACTCCTGGCCGCCGGCTCCGGACTCACCGCCGGTGCGCTCATGTACGTGAGCACCCGGGTGGACCCGGCCAATCTCTATCCCTCGCTCTCCCCGCTGAGCTGGCCCGAGGTGGCCGCGCTGCCGGCCGTCGCCGTCCTGGTGGGGCTGCTGCCCGCCTTCCTCACGCCCCCGCCCCCGTTCCCGACTCCGTCCACACCCCCGCAGCAGGCCGCCGCACCGCAGGACGCGGCGGTCCGTGAGGAGAAGACCCGCGCATGATCACGTTCGACTCGGTGAGTTTCCGCTACGACGGCGCCGCCCGTCCCACCCTGGCCGGGGTCGATCTGCGCGTCGAGGAGGGCGAGCTGTGCCTGATCGCCGGGCGTACCGGCTCGGGGAAGTCCACCCTGCTGGGGGCCGTCAACGGCCTGGTCCCCCGGTTCACCGGCGGTGAACTGCGCGGCCGGGTGACGGTCGCCGGGCAGAGCACGCAGTCCCGGCCGCCGCAGGAGTTCGCGCATCTGGTGGGCGTGGTGGGCCAGGACCCGCTGGCCGGGTTCGTCACCGACACCGTCGAGGAGGAACTCGCCTACGGCATGGAGCAGCTGGCGATCGGCCCGGACACGATGCGCAAGCGGGTCGAGGAGACCCTGGACCTGCTGGGCATCGCGGAGCTGCGGCACCGCCCGCTGCGTACCCTCTCCGGCGGCCAGCAGCAGCGGGTGGCGATCGGCGCGGTACTCACCGCGCACCCCTCCGTCCTGGTGCTGGACGAGCCGACCTCCGCGCTGGACCCGACCGCGGCCGAGGACGTGCTGTCGGCGATCCTGCGGCTGGTGCACGATCTGGGCACCACGGTGGTGATCGCCGAGCACCGCATGGAGCGCGTGCTCCAGTACGCGGACCGGCTGCTGTACCTGCCGGGGGACGGCAGCGTACGGTCCGGGACGCCCGCCGAGCTGATCGCGGAGTCCGACATCGCCCCGCCGATCGTTCATCTGGGCCGTATCGCCGGCTGGGACCCACTGCCGCTGTCGGTGCGCGACGCCCGCCGGCACGCCGCCGGGCTGCGCGAGCGCCTCGCGGGGCTGCGGCCTGCGCGGCCGCGCGCGGTGGGCGGCGGCGCGGTCGCGCTGACGGCGCGGAAGGTCACCGTGACCTACGGGGAGCACATCGCGGTGCGCGAGGTGGACCTGGAGGCACGGGGCGGGGAGATCATCGCGCTGATGGGCCGCAACGGCTCCGGCAAGTCCTCGCTGCTGTGGGCGTTGCAGGGTTCGGGCCCGCGCCGTTCCGGCGAGGTCGCGGTGGCGGCGCGGGGCACGGACCCGGGTGAGGTCTCGGCGCGGGAGGCACGGGCACTGGTGGGCCTGGTGCCGCAGACGGCGGCCGATCTGCTGTACCTGCAGACGGTGGACGGCGAGTGCGCGCAGGCCGACGCCGAGTCGCAGGCGGAGCCGGGCACCTGCCGCGCGCTGCTCGACCTGCTGACTCCCGGCATCCCCGGGGAGCGGCATCCACGGGACCTGTCCGAGGGGCAGCGGCTCGCGCTGGTGCTGGCGGTGCAGTTGACGGCGGCGCCGGACGTGGTGCTGCTGGACGAGCCGACCCGGGGCCTGGACTACCACGCCAAGCGGCACTTCGGGCGGGTGGTGCGGGAGCTGGCCGAACAGGGCCGGGCGGTGATGATCGCCACCCATGACGTGGAGTTCGTGGCCGCCACGGCGGACCGGGTGACGGTGATGGCGGAGGGCGAGATCGTCGCGGACGGCCCGACGGCCGACGTGATCTGTTCCTCCCCGTCGTTCGCGCCCCAGGTGGCGAAGATCCTCAAGCCGCAGCCGTGGCTGACGCCCGACCAGGTGGCGCGGGCGCTCGCGCCGGTCACGAGCGGGGAGGCCACCCGATGAGCGGGGCACGGCCGGTCCCGGGGCGCGGCGGCGACGGCACGCGGCCGGGCAAGGACGTGGCCGGCGGCGCGGGCAGCGCCGGAGACGCCGGGGCCCCCCGTACGGTCACGCGTGCCACCGCACTGCGGGTCGGCCCCCGGGCCGCCGTCGTCCTCGCGCTGGCCTCGGTGATCGGGCTCGGCATGTTCTGCTGGCCGCTGCTGATGCCGCCGCAGCCCCAGGCGGTGGCACACGCCGGGCAGGCCCCGCTCATGTTCGTGCTGCTGCTGCCGGTGATCCTGGCCGTCGTCCTCGCGGAGATCTCCGAGGGCGGCATCGACCCCAAGACGCTCGCGCTGCTGGGGGTACTGGCCGCCGTCAACGCCGCGCTGCGCCCGCTGGGCGCCGGCACCGCCGGGATCGAGACGGTGTTCTTCCTGCTGATCCTCGCCGGGCGGGTCTTCGGCCCCGGTTTCGGCTACGCGCTGGGCGCCATCTCGCTGTTCGCCTCCGCGCTGCTGACCGCCGGGGTCGGCCCGTGGCTGCCGTTCCAGATGATGGCCGCCGGCTGGGTGGGCCTGGGCGCCGGGCTGCTGCCGCGCCGGCTGACCGGGCGGGCGGAGATCGCACTGCTGGCCGGGTACGGGGTGGTGGCGGCGTACGTCTTCGGCTTCCTGATGAATCTGTGGTTCTGGCCGTTCGCGCTGGGCGACGGCACCCAGCTCTCCTTCGACCCGGAGGCCGGCCCGCTGGAGAACCTGCACACCTTCTTCCTCTACACCCTGGCCACCTCCACCTTCGGCTGGGACACCGGCCGGGCGGTGACCAACGCGATCGCGCTGTGCGTGCTGGGTCCCGCCGTCCTGGCCACCCTGCGCCGCGCAGCGCGCCGCGCCGCCTTCGACGTTCCCGTCACCTTCGCCTCTTCGACCGATCAAGGAGCCATGACCCGATGACGACCCTGCGCAGACGCGCGGCAGCCGTGCTGCCCGCCGCGCTGATAGCGACCGCGCTGGCGCTGCCCGGCGCCACGGCCCGCGCCGACGAGACGCCGCAGCAGCTGCTGTCCCCGGCCGAGGCCGCCGCCACCTGGGCGGTCGGCAAGCTCACCGATGACACCCACGCGTCCGCCGACCACGGGCTGACCGCCGACATCGTGATGGGCCTGGCCGCGACCGGCACCGCCGGCAGCACCGCCGAGCGGGCCACCGACTGGCTGGCGGCGAACGCCGGCGACTACATCCACCGGGGCAACCCGGACGCCGTCAACGCGGGCGGCACCGCCAAGCTGGCGCTGGTCGCGGCGATCGAGCACCGCGACCTGTCCGACTTCGGCGGCCACGACCTGGCGGGGCTGCTGCTGGACCGCGTGCAGGACACCGGCCGGTTCTCGGACGCCGGGCCCGCCGGAGACATGTCCAACCAGTTCACCCAGTCCCTGGGGGTGCTGGCGCTGGCCCGCACGGCCGAGGGCGCCCCGGAGAGCACCGTGGAGTTCCTGGCCTCCACGCGCTGCGCGGACGGCGGCTATCCGCTGTCGCTGCGCCGCAATCCGGACCGTTGCACCTCGGACACCGACAGCACCGGCATGGCGGTGCAGGCGCTGCTCGCGGTGGATCGTACGGCGGACGCCGCGCCCGGCCTGGACTGGCTGGAGGCCCAGCAGCAGGAGAACGGCGGCTGGGGCTACAACGCGGCCAGCGCCGCCAACTCCAACTCCACCGCACTCGCCGTCCAGGCGCTGGCGGGCGGCGGCCGGGACGCCGCCGCCGAGCGCGGCACGGCCTGGCTGCGCGGTGTGCAGGTGGGCTGCTCGGCCGTCGCGGCCGACCGGGGCGCGGTCGGCTACATGGAGCCGGTGGCCGACGGCATGGCGCTGCGCGCGACCGCCCAGGTGATCCCGGCGCTGGCGGGGGTGGCGCTGGGCGACATCGACGGCGCGGGCGGCGCGGCGGAGACGGCGCCCATCGCCTGCGGCCCCGGTGAGGGCGGTGACGGTGGCGGCGACAGCACGGTCGGCGGCGCGGGCGGCGCGGCGGACGGTGGTGCGGACGCCGGCGGCGCGGATGTGACCGCGGGCGGCGCCGACGGGGGTGCGGACGGCGGCCTGGACGGTGGCTCGGAGGGCGGTGCCGACTCCGGTACGGACACCGGGGGTTCGGGCGACGACGCGACGGGCGGCACCTCGGACGGCGATACCGGTGACCAGGGCGCCAACGGCGGCCCTGGCGACATCGACGGTTCCGACACCTCGGGCACCGCCACCTCCGGCACCGCCGGCGGCGGGGCGTCCGGCGGGCTGACCCCGGACGGCGGGCTGGCGAACACCGGCGCGAACCCGGTGCCGCTGGTGGCCGCCGCCGCCATGCTGCTGGCCGCCGGCTCGGGCGTGTACCTCCTCGCCCGGCAGCGGCGGCGCGGCGGGCTCCGCCCCTGATGCCTTCTTCCGCACGTCCCGTACGTTCCGTTCGAGTTCGAGGGAGAACCATGTTCCGTACCGCCACCGCCACCGTCACCGCCACCGCCGCCGCCGTGCTGGCCCTGGTGGGCGCGGCTCCGGCCCCGGCCACCGGCACCGTCGCCGCCGCCGCCGATCCGGTGACCGTGCAGCTGACCGTCACCGGCCCGGCCGGCACGGTCTTCTCCGACGAGGTGACCACCACCGGACACACCGTCACCCCGCTGACCGGCGGGGCGCACCTGTGCGACGGCACCAACCTGGGCGCCAACCCGGAGCCGGGTGCCACCCCGACCGCCGCGCTGGACGACGCCGCCCAGCAGAACGGCTTCAGCTGGGACGGTGTGTGGTACGCCTCGTTCGACGACTACCTGGTCACCCAGATCGACGGGATCACGCAGACCGCCGACGAGTTCTGGCTGATCTCGGTGAACGGCACGGCGACCCCGGTCGGCGGCTGCCAGTTCCTGGTGTCGGACGGCGACGAGGTGGCGTTCACCTGGACCGAGATCGACTGATCCGGAGCCACCGCCGGGGCCCGGTACCTCCACCGGGCCCCGGCACCCTCCCGCCGGCCCGCGCTCAGCGCGCCGTGTGCGGGCGTGAGGCGAACAGCTGCCCGCCGGTGGCCAGTTCCAGCCGGACGGTGACAGCGGGGCGGCGGAAGGGACCGCCGCCGGCCGGGACCCGCACGGTGAACGCCGGCCACTGGTCCGCGTTCCGCTCCGGCCCGACCGCCCGGGGCGCGGGGTCCCCGGGGCGCGGCGGGGCCAGTTCGACGGCCATCGTGCGCGGCGGGTCGTCCCCGACCGTGACCCGCAGCCGCAGTTCGTCGGGGTGTACCCCGAAGACTCCGACCCGCCCGCGCACCACGAACTCCCGGCGCGAATCGGGGTCCCGGGCGCCCTCGGCGAGCAGCAGCTGGCTCTCCGGGGTGAAGTAGATCCCGCCGGAGTCGATGGCGAGATGGCCGCTCTTGGTCATGTACGGGGTGACCAGCCGCAGGTGCCCCTCTCCGTCGCTCAGGGGTCGTACCCGCCACAGCTGTTCGGTGGTCAGCCCGGTGACGGCCCGCAGCCGGGTCTCCCGGGTGACGCCGGGGGCGGTCAGCCGCAGGTGCAGGTCCCACACGCCGGGTGGCAGCGGGCTGCCGCCGTCGGCGGTCAGCGGGTCCACCTCCGCCGTGAAGCCGACCTCGGCGGGTGCGCCGTGCGCGGGCGCGGCGTCCAGATCGGTCCGCGGCACGTGGGCCCGCCGGGTGGGCACCAGCACCTGGAGCCCGGACTGGCGCGAGCGCAGGATGAGCTGCGGCTCGGCGTCCTCGCCCGGCACGCTGTCGATCCAGCCGGCTCCGGTCCAGCGCAGGGCCTCCCCGTCCCAGCGCTGGTCCGTGATCATGCCCTGCGCGGCGAGGCCGCGTACGCCGCCGCCGACGTCGAGGGCGAACTTGCCGCCCTTGGTGCGGTACGGGACGACGGAGTCGCCCCCGGCGGCCCGGACGCGGCCGGCGGGCATCACCCACTGGCCGGGGCGGCCGGCCGGTGCGCCGAGCCGTACCTCGCGGCGGACGCCCTGGATGTCGACGACGGCCCACAGGTCCCACACCCCGTGCTCGGGCGGTACGCCGTCGGCCGCCGTCCCCGGGTCGAGTTCGGCCTCCCAGCCGGCGAGAGCGAAGTCGTAGCGGCCCTGCTTGCCGTGCTCCTCGGTGAGATGCGGGGTGGCGGTGTGCCGGGTGGGGAGGTCGTACACGCGCCGGCCGTCGCGGCTGCGCAGTTGCAGGCGGGTGCGGACGTCGCGGGTGGAGACGGCGTCGATGCGGGCGTGACCGCTGACGGTCAGGATGTCGCCGTCCCAGCGCGCGCCGGTGACTGCGTGCCGGGCCTTGAGCCGGTCGGTCATCTCGAACAGTTCGTCGGGGATTTTGGCGGCCGGGTCGCGGAAGAACGGGTAGGGGCGGAAGACCCGGCCGTCCTCGACGATCTCGGGGTCCTGGCTGTGCTCCTCGAACCGGGCGAGGACTTCGAGCTGTGCGTAGCGGCCTTCGAGGAAGCAGTACAGCCGCAGCCAGGTGAGGGCGGGGAGATGCGGGATCATCTCCGGTTCCCAGTAGGTGTCGCACACCTGGCGCACGTAGCGGTAGGTGTCGTCGCGGAAGGCACCGGCGAACTTCTCGGAGGCCGCGACGGGCAGCAGGACCTTGCCCATGATCTGCCGGAAGTGCCGGGCGAGCAGCCGGCGGCGGTTGTCCGTGTCGGCGACGCGCTCGGCGATCAGGTCCATCACCCGCTTGACGGGCTCCACCGATTGCCAGGCGCTTCTGTCGCGCAGGGTCAGATGCTGGCCGTCCTCGCGGCGCCGCGCGTAGTAGCAGTCGTAGTCGCCGACCACGGATATGACGTGGGCGGCGAGCATGGCCTCGGTGCAGAACATCTGGTCCTCGCCCAGCCACAGGTCGACCGGGAAGCGGATTCCGTGGTCGTTGAGCAGGCTGCGCCGGAAGAGCTTCTGCGGGTTGAGGGAGCGGTAGACGTCGGACGTGTAGAGGTCGGCGCGGGCGGCGTGTTTGAAGGCGAGGACGGACACCTCGCGCCCGCCCAGGCCGGCCATCCGGCCGAGCACCACATCGCTGCTGTTCTCCTCGGCCATGCCCACCATGCGTTCCAGTGCCTCGTCGCCGAGCACATCGTCGGCGTCGGCGATGAAGACGTAGCGGCCCCGGGCCTCGTCGATGGCGAGGTTGCGCGGACCGCTGGGACCGCCGGAGTTCTCCTGGTGAATGACGCGCAGGTGGGGAAGACGGGTGGTCCAGCGGTCGAGTTCGGCGCCGCTGTCGTCGGTGGAGCCGTCGTCGACGGTGATGATCTCCATCCGCTGGGCGCCGATGGTCTGCCGTTCCAGGGATTCCAGCGCCTCGGTGAGATACGGCATGCCGTTGTAGACGGCCATCACCACCGTCACCACGGGTGAGGGCGACGGTTTTTCCGCATCGGTCTTCTTCTGTGTCGCGTGGAGCATCGCGGCTTCCTCCCGACCGGGAAGTCGTGGGTGAACAACTGACCCGGGCTGGAGGAGAGATGGGGTGTTCGCGGGTGCACGGCCGAAGCCGGACCACGGCCCCGGTCCCCGGCTCCGGCCTGGGGCGGGCGGCGGGCTTCGCCGCGGTTCGGTGGGGGCCGGCGGGCCATGCGTTCCAGAACCAAACATTAACAGATAGTCAGCATACTGCGTATTTTTCGCGCCCTCCTCATGGCCTTCTCGTGCGCATCACGTGTACACCGGGGCACGATGCGGGTACCGACGGTCCCTCGTGTGTCTGCCCTTGACAGTCGGGCCGGGCGGCGGGATAGACACCGCATGAAGCGGGAGCGAGGGACCACGGACACCGACGTGGCCGTCATCGGGGCCGGCCTCGCCGGTCTGGTGGCCGCCACCGAACTGACGGCGGCCGGCCACGACGTACGGGTCGTCGAGGCCAGGTCCCGGGTCGGCGGCCGGCTCGCCGGACTGCGGCTGGGCGGGGTGAACGTCGAACTGGGCGGCACCTTCATCGGCCCGGCACAACAGCGGGTGACCGCCCTCGCCCGCCGACTGGGCGTCAGCACCACGCCCACGTACGACAGCGGCCGTCATGTGCTGCTGCGACGCGGGCAGTTGCGCTCCTACACCGGCACCATCCCCCGGCTGCCGCCCCTCGCGCTGCTCGATCTCGACCGGGTGATGCGGCACTTCGAGCGGCTGGCGCGTAGCGTGCCACTCGGCGAGCCGTGGCGCGCGCCGCGCGCGGACCGGCTGGACGCGCATACCCTCGGCTCCTGGCTGCGGGCCGTGCGCGCCAGCGCGACCACCCGCGCGATGCTCGCCCTGGTGGCCCGCACCACCTGGGGCTGCGAGCCGGGCGAGGTCTCCCTGCTGCACGCCCTGCACTACGTGCGCGGCTGCGGCGGCCTGCGGCCGATGCTGGACGTGTCCGGCGGCGCACAACAGGAACACTTCACCACCGGCGCGCACACCCTCGCCGAGCGGCTGGCGGACACCCTGGGCGACCGGCTGCTGCTGGACGCGCCGGTCACCGAAGTGGCCTGGGAGAGGAGCGGGGACGGCGCGGTGCTGCGCCTCGCGGACGGCCGTGGCGCGCTCCGCGCCCGCCGGGTGATCGTCGCCGTCCCGCCGGCCCTGCGGCACGCCATCACGTTCAGCCCGCCGTTGCCGCCGCCGTACGCGCAACTCGCCCAGCGCTGGCCGCAGGGCGTGCTCGGCAAGGCGTACGGGGTGTACGAGAGGCCGTTCTGGCGGGACGCCGGCCGCTCCGGGCAGGCGCTGTCGGACAGCGGCCCGGTGTTCATCACCTTCGACGTGAGCCCGGCGCCGCAGGGGCCCGGGGTGCTGCTCGGCTTCATCGGCGGCGACTACGCGCGGGCCTTCGACGCGCTGCCCACCGAGGGCCGGCGGCGGGCCGCCCTGGCCTCCTTCGGCGCGCTGTTCGGTCCGCGCGCCACCCGGCCGCTCGCGTACGCCGATCACTCCTGGGGCGGTGAGCGGTTCAGCGGCGGCGGACCCACCGCCGCCGTACCGCCCGGCGCCTGGAGCGCGTACGGGCCGTGGCTGGCCCGCCCGGTGGGCCCACTGCACTGGGCCGGCACGGAGACGGCGGATCGCTGGTCGGGTTTCATGGAGGGCGCGGTCCGCTCGGGCGAACGCGCGGCGGCCGAGGTACGGCGGGAACGGGCAGAGCCGGCGCGGACACTGTGATCCGGAGCCGGTCGGCTCCGCCCTCCCCTCACCCTTCCCGGCCGGTCCTCAGCTCACTTCTTCCGGTGCTTCCCGGTCGGCGGCGGAGGAGGTATCTGCTCCCCCTGGTTGCCGTTCGTCGGCCTCCCCGTGCCGAGCTCTGGCTCTGGCTCTGGCTCTGGCTTCGCATGCTTTCCCATGTATGACCCCCAGTTTGTACGCGTTGCCACCACCATGGTGACGCGCCGCCACACGCTCCGGAAGGCGGCGCTCCCCAGCGCATTACCGGGCGTACGCGCCCCATAGGGTGATGCCATGACGAGCGTATCCCCCACCTCACCCGTCACGGCCGACGACCTGGAACTGATCGTCCGGCTCGCGATCCGCACCCTCGGCGAGGCGCCGGACGACGCGTGGGGGCGCACGGCGGGAGAGCTGGACTGGGACTGCTGGGAGACCGCCGAGCATCTCGCCGACGACTTCTTCGCCTACGCCGTCCAACTCGGCCCGGCCGCCCCGCCGCAGAACCACTATGTGCCCTTCGCCGCCCGGCAGACCCGCCCCGGCGCCCCCCACCAGAGCATCTACGCGGACCGCGCGGCCGGGCCCGCCGGGCTGCTCCAGGTCCTGGAGGCGTCCGGCGCGCTGCTGGTCGCCATGGTGCGCACCGCCGACCCGGGGCTGCGCGCGTACCACCCGATGGGCCTCGCCGACCCCGAGGGCTGGGCCGCGATGGGCCTCGTGGAGGCGCTGGCGCACACCCACGATCTCGCCGCGGGGCTCGGCCTGGACTGGCGGCCGCCGGCCGGGGTCTGCGCGCGCGCACTGCACCGGCTGTTCCCCGACGCACCGCGCGACACCGACCCGTGGCCGACCCTGCTGTGGGCCACCGGCCGCGGCACCCTGCCCGGACGACCCCGGCGCACCGAGTGGCGCTGGCACGCGGCGCCTGCCGACTGAGCACACATCGGCCGGCCGAACGGAGCACCTGATCGGTCATGACCCCGGCGCTGCCCTGTGGCAGGCCGTGGCCGGGGATATCGGTCCGTGCTCAGCCGGTCGGGCCTCGCAGCGCGCCGGGATGGCGCAGGGCCGCTCCGGGTACGGCGGTCATGCCGAAGCGCGCGTAGTACGGCAACAGGGGTGCGTCACACAGGAGATCCACCGAGTAGAACTCTTGCGTTCCCGCCAGGACGCGGCGCGTCAGTTCGGTTCCGATCCCCTGGCCCTGGTAGGCGGGCAGGACCTCCAGCCACGGGATGGAGGCTGTCAGGACACCATCACTGATCATGTTGACGAAGCCGGCGGCCCGGCCCGCCGCGTCGTCGATCGCCACCACCGCGCGGAAGCTCCCGCGCAGGACGGCGAGGTGCTGCGCGGGCGAGGGGGAGCGCGGCCAGCCGACGAAGAAGCCCGACAGCATGTGCTCGTCGACCTCGGCGATGTCATCGGTGTAGCGGATCACGCCCAACCCCCGGGGAACGGCCCAAACGATCACGGCAGACCCTACGTGTCCCAGCCGGGCGGATCCGCTTGTACAGCGCGTCCTTCGCCTCGTCGCTGTCGTTCGGGCCCTTGGTTTCCTGCCGCCAGTCCTGGAGATCGCACCACCTCAGCCCGTTGTCGCCGATCGGCCGGTCGTAGAGGATGACCTCGTCCCTGTTCATCGTCTGCGGAGCGTCATCGTCGATCAGCTCGATCAGACGCAGATCCGGCTTCGCCGACCCGAGGATGAGATTCCGGAGCTCGCGGCCCCGCACACCGGCTGACGGCACCACCTTGAACACCGGGCAGCCGCCCTCGGTCCCCACCTCGCGCGTCTCCGCCGAGGTAGCCCGCAGATGCCGCTGGAAGACCCCCACCAGCTTCCGCTGCGCGGGCTCCTCCGGCAGCACCTTGGGGGTCGACCATCCCCTCCAGGAACGCGGCGAACCGGGCATGGCCCGCATCGAAGACCCCGGGGAGCTCGAAGAGCTCCGCCGTGGACCAGTCGTCGTTGCGGAACACGTGCTGCTTGATCCGCTCGACCACCTCATACGTCACGGGGCCGCGCAGCAGGCCCCACATTGGTTCGCCAATGTCCAGGGGCCACAACTCCTGCAGAAGCCCCATGAACCGATCGCTTTGGCGGACGAGGTCGGTGAGGTCGATCTCCTTGGCCATCTCGCGCCGCACCCAGGTCTCCACACGGACCGGCCGCTGTGACCAGAACAGGTCCTGACCTCCTTCCGCCGGGTGGCAGGGACTGGGTGGTGGGCGAGGATGCGTGCGGCGACGTCGCGAAGCTGGTGGTCCGGCAGCACGGCGAAGGCGGGACCGCTGACGAGATGTCCGCTCCGCTCGCCCGCTACCTGCGCCCCTGAGGGCAGGGGGCCCTACGGGCGACTGGCCGTGGTGACCTGGTTGCCCGGCGGTCCGGACATCGTGGTGGAGATCGACTTCGCCCCTGTCCCGGCCTCTGTCCCGGCCTCCGCGCAGAAGCTGGCCTTCTCCCGCGACGCCGGGGAGTACCCGCTGTGGGTCCGCTGCGGAAAGGGCGGCATCAAGAAGATCGGCGGCGTTATGGCCCTCGACATCCGCGATGCCGGACGAGGCGTGCGTGAGGCCGGCTCCTGAGCCGACGGCCCGCACTTACGGGCGGAGGTCACGCCTTGGTGAGGACGAAGAACAGGAAGCACAGGAACCTGCCCGACTCCTTCTGTTCGAAGACTTCGGGGAACCGTTCGCGGGTGCCGGGTCCCGGGGCCGGTTCGCTGAGGACCTCGATCCGGAAGCCGGCCGCGGTGAACGCGTCGGTGATCGCGTGCAACGGCCGGTCCCAGAAGGTCATCAGGTGCTTGGTGCCGTCGAGTTCCCACCACTGGGAGGTGGAGCGGATCGCGAAGTAGTCGGTTCCGGGCGGTGCCGTCACATGCTGGACGAAGGGGTGGTGGACGGACCCGATGAGGCGCCCGCCCGGCTTCAGCACGCGCCGCAGTTCGGCCAGGGCCGTCGTCCAGTCCTCCAGGTAGTGCAGGACGAGGGAAGCGACGACGTCGTCGAACTCGGCGTCGGCGAAGGGCAGCGGGCCGCCCAGTTCGGCGCGTTCCAGGACCACGCCCTCGCCCAGCCGCCGCCTGGCCAGCTCCAGCATCCCGGCGCTGGAGTCGAAGCCGGCGACGACGGCGCCCCGCTCGCGCAGATCCGCGGCCACGGGGCCGGCGCCGCAGCCGGCGTCGAGGATCCGGCGGCCCGCCACGTCGCCGGCCAGGTCCACGATCGCGGGGCGCGCATAGTAGGCGTTGAGGAGGCTGGTCTCGTTCCCGGCCGCGTACGCCTCGGCGAAACTGTCGTAGTCGTTCACCTTCTCCCCGGGCCCCGGAGGGGCCTCGACAGGACTGACCCAGGACGCCATCTGCCGGTTCGGTGGGACATCCGCCTGCTCTGCGGGGCTCTCGGGAGGGGCGGTTCCGCCGGTCGTTCCGGGATGGTTCGGCATGGTTGACCTCATTCGTTCGGGCCACGGTGGGCGTGGCGGGAGATCCGCGGATCCCCCGGCTGCGAAGGGCACAGCGAAACCCTGAACGAGTGATTGGGTTTTGTCAATCACTTGTGGTCCGACCTTCACCGGGCTGCCCGCTCTTCAGTACGCTGCTGGTCATGACCGAACGCCGGCCGGCGACCGACGCGGAGGCGAAGGCACTCGCCTCCGCCCTCCGCCTGCGCATCCTGCGCATCTGCGTGCGGAAGCCGCACACGAACAAGGAGATCTCGGCGATCCTCGGCCGCGACCCGGCCAGCGTGCTGCACCACACCAGAACGCTGGTCCGCACCGGATTCCTGGAGGCGCAGGAAGAACGGCGCGGCGCGCGCGGCGCACGAGAGATCCCGTATCTGACGACGTACAAGAGCTGGCACCTCGAAGCGCCCGCGCTGGACCGGTCGATGCTCGACGCGTTCCTGGAGGAACTCGCCCTCGTCCCCGAGGCCCAGGCCGAGGGCACCAGGATGGCGCTGCGCCTGCCACCGCCGCAGATGGAGGAGTTCCGCACCCGGCTCAAGGATCTGCTGGACGAGTTCGCCGCCCGCCCGGACGACCCGGCCGCGCCGGCCTGGTCGCTCTTCATGGTGCTGCACTCCGACCCGAACCGGCCCTGACGACGGCGTTCGGCAGCTACCCCCCAGCGCAACGAGCCGACCATCAGATGGCTACACGATCCGCCGGGCAAGCACCCAAGGCCCGTCGCCCCCACACCAGTCGGCGGTCTCGCCGGTCCCGGAGTGCTCGGCACTCCGGGACCGGCGACATCCATGGCAATTCCGGGACCTTGTGGTGGCGGTCGGTGACCAGCAGCCGGTGCATCGGCAGGACGTCCAGGTACTCCGCGCGCACGTGGAAGCTGTGGGCGAGCAGGACAGCGGAGACGGCTCCGGTCAGCACGGTCGCCGAGGTCAGCAGCCGCAAACCGGCCCTCGATCCGTCGTAGACGCGGCGGTTCAGTTCGCCGTGGAATGACCAGCTGACAGCGACCCCGTCCTTCTCCGGTGCCAGGCTGCCACCGCCTCCTCGTCCGGCCTCCTCCTTCGCGGAGTCGCTGTCGAACGGGCGTAGCCCGCAGCTTTCCAGGACGTCCCAGACCGCCCGGGTGCCGCCCCGAACCGACGCCGCCGTGGCGCCACGGGTTCGTGGCGCCACGGCGGGGTCTTCGGACCTCGTGCGGTCAGCGCTTGAGGTCGGTGATCGTCCAGCGCTGGTTGGCACCGGAGTTGGGTGTCCACACCGTGACCGGCGCGCCCTCGTGGGTGGCCTGGCCGCCCACCTCCAGCAGCCGGCCGGTGGCCGCGTTCACCAGGGTGTACGTGCCGTCGCCGGTCGTCGACAGGATCCAGCGGGCCCCCTCGTCGGGACGGCCCCGGTCCTTCTCCAGCACCGCGGCCCCGTCCCGTACCGCCAGCCGCTGGTTGCCCGAGCGGGTACCGAGCGTGTACTGCTGCCGGTTGTCGTGGCCCTTGGTGTACGGGCTCAGGGTCCAGATCTGGTCCCGGTCGCCGGCCACGGCCGTGCTGATCACGGCCCCGGTGCCGTCGTCCGCCACGGTCAGCGCCCGGCCACTCTGCACCCCGGTGAGCTGGTACGTGTGGCCCGGCTGGACCAGCGCGGCGTCCTTGGCGACGCCCGAGACCCCGTCGATCAGGAAAGTGGTCACCGACTCGGCCGGCACGGTCAGCACGGCGCGGCCGTCCCGTACCCGCACCGCGTCGCCGGTGACCAGTGCGCCGTCCGCGCTGGTCACCACCGGGGTGACGGTGGCGTCGCGGGCGGTCTTCTTGAACTTCGACAGGTCCAGGGTGACGGTGCGCTCCTGCGCACTCTGGTTGGTGTGCACCACGGTGGCGGCGTCGCCTTCGGCGGAGAGCGCCGCGACGCTCCCCGTGTCGGAGGTCCCGATCAGGTGGTCGCCGGGCTTGATGTAGTGCGTGAAGTTCCGGGCGGTGTTGAACTTCTGGTTGGTGTAGATCGGGCAGCTCTCCAGCGTGTCGCCCGCCGTGCAGTCGAACGGCAGCTGGATGCTGCCCCAGTTGCCGCCGAGCTCGGACTCACCGCCCGGCTTCATGTTGTCGTAGTCCTCCACCGGCTGCCAGAACACCCAGGCGGTGGGCTCCAGTTCCCGCAGGTCGCTGGTGATCCGCTCGGCCAGGCCGAGGCCCGGGGCCATCGCCTCGAAGTCCTGGCCGTTGCCCCAGTCGCCCTCGACCTCGCTCATCCACAGCGGCTTGTCCTCGCCCTTGGCGATGTCGCGCACCGTGGTGCGGCCGCCCGTGCCGTAGGTGTGCACGTTCAGCTGCTCGACCAGCGCGCGCACCTCGGCCGGGTAGCTCTCCCAGTTGCGGGCGAACGTGGTGGGGTTGGTCTCGTCCATGGCCGAGATCACCGCGTCGGTGCCGGTGCCCTGCTGAGCGAGCCGGGCGGCCAGCGCCCGGATGACGTCCTGCTGCGCCTGCGGCCCTATGTGGGCGCCCTCCTGGCGTCCGCCGACGGGCTCGCCGTCGGCGCCGAGCCGGGTGCTCCAGTAGTTGGTGTTGGGCTCGTTGAACGGGTCGATGGTGGCGAACTCGATGCCGTGCGCGGCCTCCAGCCGGTCCACCGCCCCCACCAGGTAGGCGGCGAAGTCGTCCACCCGGTCCGGGCGCAGCTGTTCGTCGGTGGCGTTGAAGCCGCCCGAGACGTAGCCGCTGACGGTCTGGAACCAGGGCGGGGAGTTGCTGAACGCCTCCCAGTGGTCGATGTCGTCCTTGATGCGCTCCACCCACCAGCGCTGGGTGGCGTCCGCGTCCTCGTTCCAGTGGTCGGGGTTGTCGGCCTGCCACCAGTCGGTGTCCTCGCGGGTGGTGCCCTCCGGCGCCTGCCACCAGCCCTCGACGGCGCCGCCGGCCCGCAGGTAGTCGGTGACGTCGGGGGCGTTGCCGCCGCCGACGTTGTAGCGGGCGATGTTGAGCGCCAGCCCTTCGTCGCCGAACAGCAGCTCGGCGAGGCGCTCGCGGATCTCGTCGGGGTAGTCGCCCGTGGCGTTGGCGAACCACACCAGGCTCGTGCCCCAGCCCTCGAACTCCTGGCCCTGGTAGGAGGGATCGGGGGTGATGGTGTAGTCGGCGGCGGTCGCGGTGGCCGGTCCTGCGGCGACCAGCGTGCCGGTGGCCAGACTCACCACACCCAGTGCGGCGGCCAGCTTCCTCGTGCGGAGTGGGCTGTTCATTCCGGTGTGAACCTCTTCTCTGCTCGCTTCGTTGCGATGGGGAAAAGCGGAACTGCGGTGATGGTTCAGGGGAGGTCGCGGCGCAGGACGGCGACGCCGCGGGCGGGCAGCGGGGCGGTCTCCCCCGTGAGGAGTTCGCCGTCGATGCCGGTGAGGTCGACCGGCTCCTCGGTGCGGTTGATCAGGAACCAGTACGCGTGCCCCTGGTGGGCCCGTACGGTGAGTTCGACCTTGCCGCGGGCCGGCGCGGGCAGTTCGCCCTCGATGCCGGCGGCCTCCAGCAGCCGGGCCAGCACGCCGGGCAGCTGCTCGTGGCCGAGCCGGGTGGAGACGTAGGCGGCCGAGCCGTTGCCGGTGGCCGGGGTGCGGCGGGTGAGGGCGGGGCGGCCGGCCAGCTCACCGGAGCGGTAGGAGGCCAGGACCTCCACGGACGCCTCGTCGGTGATCTCGATGCGGTCGCTCCACAGGGTGCCGGTGGTGCCGTCGTCGAGCGCGACGCTCTCGCCGGGCAGCAGCGGCGCGAACTCCTCGATGCGGATGCCGAGCAGGTCGCGCAGCGGTCCCGGGTAGCCGCCCAGGTGGGCGTGGTCGTTCTCGTCGACGATGCCGGAGAAGTAGGTGGTGACCAGGTGGCCGCCGCCCGCCACGTAGTCGGTCAGCTCCTTGGCGAGCGGGGCCGGTACGACGTGCAGCACGGGCGCCACGACCAGGTCGTACCCGGCCAGTGCGGTGCCGGTGGGCACCACGTCGGCGCGTACCCCCAGCGCCAGGAACGCCGAGTACCAGTCGAGGGCTTCGGCCCGGTAGCGCAGCAGTTCGGTGGGGTGCGAGTCCTGCTCGCTGGCCCACCACGACTCCCAGTCGAAGAGGATCGCGGCGCGGGCGGGGGCGCGGTCGGCGCCGGCGAGCGGGGCGAGGTCCTTCAGGCGCTGTCCGAGGGTGGTGACGGAGCGGAAGACCTCGCTGTCGCGGCCGGCGTGCGGGACCATGCCGGAGTGGTACTTCTCGGCGCCGGCGGCGGACTGCCGCCACTGGAAGTAGCACACGGCGTCGGCGCCGTGGGCGACGTGCAGCAGCGCGTCGCGGGCCAGTTCACCGGCGCCCTTGGCTCGGTTGACGGGCTGCCAGTTGACGGCGCTGGTGGAGTGTTCCATCAGGAACCAGGGCCGGCCGCCGGCGATGTTGCCGGTGAGGTTGGCGGAGAAGGACAGTTCGTCCTGGGCCTGCGGGGAGGGCAGGATGTAGTGGTCGTTGGAGACGAAGTCGACCTCGGCGGCCCAGTCCGCGTAGTTCATGCCCTTGGTCTCGCCCATGACCATGAAGTTGGTGGTGATGGGGATGTCGGGGGTGATGCCGCGCAGCAGTTCGCGTTCGGCGCGCAGGTAGTCCTTGAGCGCGTCGGAGGAGAAGCGCTTGAAGTCCAGCTGCTGGGTGGGGTTGGGGTGCGAGGCGGCGAGCCGGGGCGGCAGGATCTGCTCCCAGTCGCTGTAGCGCTGGGACCAGAAGGCGGTGCCCCAGGCGTGGTTGAGGGCGTCCAGGCTCTGGTAGCGGCCGCGCAGCCAGGCGCGGAAGGCGCGGGCGGCGTCGTCGGAGTAGTCGTAGAGGTTGTGGCAGCCCAGTTCGTTGGAGATGTGCCAGGCGACGAGGGCGGGGTGGTCGGCGTACCGCTTGGCCATGGCGTCCACCAGGCGCAGGGCGTGCTCGCGGAAGACGGGCGAGGTGGGGCGCCAGTGCTGGCGGGCGCCGGGTGACAGCGTCTCGCCGGTGCGGGTGACGGGGAGGATCTCGGGGTGCTTGGCGGTGAGCCACGGCGGCGGGGAGGCGGTGGCGGTGGCCAGGTCGACGGTGATGCCGCCGGCGTGCAGCAGGTCCATGATCTCGTCGAGCCAGCCGAAGTCCCAGCTGTCCTCGGTGGGCTGGATGCGGGCCCAGGAGAAGATCGCCAGGGAGACGACGTTGACGCCGGCCTCGCGCATGAGCGCGATGTCCTCGTCCCAGACCTCACGGGGCCACTGGTCGGGGTTGTAGTCGGCGCCGTAGCCGATGCCGGGCAGGCGCGGCCAGCGGTGGGCGGCGGGTGCGGGGGCGCGGGTCATCGTGCTCCTTGGTACGCGGTGGTGCGGTGGGACGAGGCAGGGGCCGGTACGGGCGCGGGCAGGCGGTGCGGCCCGCGCCCGTAGGCGGCTGCGGTGGTGTCGGCGGGCGGTGGTCAGTCGTTGACCGTGAAGCCCTGCTCCTTGCCGTAGGCGATGGAGGCGTCCTGCCATGCCTTGAGGCCGTCGGCGAGGGTGGTGCCGGAGATGTAGGCCTGGCCGGCGGTGTCGTTGAAGATGGAGTTGGCGTAGACCTGGTACGGCAGGTACGACCAGCCGGTGCCGACGTTGGCGGCGGACTCGGCGAAGATCTCGTTCGCCTTCTGGCCGCCGAAGTAGGGGAATTCGGTGTTGAGGAATTCCTCGGAGTTGAGGTCGGCGGTGGTGGCGGGGAAGGCGCCGGCGTCGGTGCGGACCTTCACGCCGTCACCGACGTTGAGGTACTCGACGAAGGCGTAGGCGAGCGCCTGGTTCTTGCCGGCGCTGGGGATGGCCATGGAGCTGCCGCCGTTCTCGGCGCTCACGTTGGCGCCCTCCTCCCACTGCGGGAGCGGGGCGGCGCGCCAGTCGCCGGCGGCGTTGGGCACACCGGACTCGAAGTTGGGCGGCATCCAGGCGCCGGTGGCGAGGGTGGCGAGGCTGCCGTCGCCCAGGCCCTGGTACCACTCGTCGGTCCAGCTGGTGATGGGGGCCAGCAGGTCCTCGTCCAGCAGCTGCTGCCACAGGTCGGTGTAGGCGGTGGTGCCCTCGTCGGAGAAGTCGATGGTGACGTCGGTGCCGTCGACGGTGTAGGGGCGCCCGCCGGCCTGCCAGATCATGCTGGTGGCGGCGCCGCCCTCACCGGTGTCGTTGGTGATGTAGATGTCCGGGTCGGCCTCGTGCAGGGCGCGGGCGGCCTCCAGGTACCCCTCCCACGTGGTGGGGACCTCGATGCCGTGCTCGTCGAAGACGGTCTTGTTGTAGAACAGCGCCATCGGGCCGGAGTCGGTGGGCAGCGCGTAGATGCCGTCGCCGGACTGCACGGCGCTCCAGGGGCCGGGCGAGAAGGTGCCCTCCAGCTGGTCGGCGCCGAGCGAGCCGAGTTCGGTGAGCGCACCGGAGAGGGTGAACTGGCCGAGCGCGTAGTACTCGATCTGGGCCACGTCGGGGACTCCGGAGCCGGCCGATATGGCGTTCTGGAGGGCCGTGTACTGGTCCTTGTTGGTGCCGGCGTTGACGACGTTCACCTTGACGTTGGGGTGCTCGTCCATGAAGGCCTGGGCGGCGGCGGGGAGGGTGGCCTCCCAGGACCACACGGTGAGGGAGCCGCCCTCTTCCAGGGCCGCCTCGACGTCGGCCGGGGTGAGGCCGGAGGACGCGCCGCCCCCGCCGCCCGCTCCGTCGCCGTCGTCGGAGGAGCCGCAGGCGGTGACGCCCAGGGCCAGGGCGCCGACCACGGCGGTGGTCCGCACCAGACGGCGCACAGTGGTGTTGCTCATGGTGTCCATCTCACTTCTTTGTCAGATTTCACAGGGACGGGGGGACGAGGGGGTCGTGCGGGAAGGCAGCGGGTGCCGGGCGCCGTTACTCCTTGACGCTTCCGGCGGACAGGCCCGACTGCCAGTAGCGCTGGAGCAGCAGGAAGGCGATGACCAGCGGGATGATCGTCAGCAGGGAGCCGGTGATCACCAGGTTGAAGATGGCCTCGCCGCCGGCGGTGGCGGCCTGGTCCTTCCAGGAGTTGAGGCCGACGGTCAGCGGGTACCAGTCCGGGTCCTTGATCATGATCAGCGGCAGGAAGTAGTTGTTCCAGGTCGCGACCATGGTGAACAGCAGGACGGTGACGATGCCGGGCGCCAGCAGCGGCAGGCTGACCCGGAAGAAGGTGCCGATCTCGCTGGACCCGTCGATGCGGGCGGCCTCCAGCAGTTCGGTGGGGATCGCCTCGGAGGCGAAGACCCACATCAGGTAGAGGCCGAACGGCGAGATGAGCGAGGGGATGATGACGGCCCAGGGGGTGTTGGTGAGCCCCATCTGGCTGAACATCAGGAAGGTGGGGATCGCCAGCGCCGTGCCGGGGACGGCGACCGCCCCGATGATGACGGCGAACACCCCGCGCTTGCCGGGGAAGGTGAACTTGGCGAGCGCGTAACCGCCGAGCACCGCCAGCAGGGTGGCGCCGCCGGCCCCCGCCACCACGTACAGCAGGGTGTTGAGCAGCCAGCGCACGAAGGCGCCGTCGTTGTAGCTGAGGGTCTTGCCGATGTTGTCCCACAGCGCGAAGTCGCCGCTGAACCACAGGCCGAAGGAGTCGAACAGGGACCCCTGGGTCTTGGTGGCGTTGATGAACAGCCACACCAGGGGGACCAGGGTGTACACCAGGACCAGGCCGGTGAGCAGGGTCAGGGTGAGGCTGCGGCGCGGCCGGTTGACGCTGTGGGGCGGGCGCGGGCGGCGCGGGGTGCGCAGCCGTACGGCGGAAGCCGGGGTTCCCATCGCGTGGCTCACGCTTCCTTTCGCATGCCGCGCAGCTGCACGGCGTAGGCGATGATCATGGTGAAGACGCCCATGATGATCGCGACCGTGGCGGCGTAGTTGTGCTGCTGGCCGGAGAAGGACAGCGAGTAGGTGTAGAGGTTGGGCGTGAAGTACGTGGTGATCGCGTTGGGGGCCAGCTTCTGCAGGATGGACGGCTCGTTGAACAGCTGGAAGGAGCCGATGATCGAGAAGATGGTGGCGATGACCAGCGCGCCCCGGATGGCGGGGAGTTTGATGGCGGTGATGACCCGCAGCTGGCCGGCGCCGTCGATCTCGGCGGCCTCGTAGAGGGAGTGCGGGATGACCCGCAGCGCCGAGTAGAAGATCAGCATGTTGTAGCCGATGAACTCCCAGGTGACGATGTTGCCGATGGCGGCGAGGATCAGCTCCGGGGAGAGCGGGTCGGGTATCGAGACCCCGAACGCGTCGTTGATGTTGCCGATCAGTCCGAAGCGGGAGCCGTACATGAAGCTCCACATGATGGTGGCGACGACGGCGGGCACCGCGTACGGCAGGAAGATCGATATCCGGAAGAAGTTGGTGCCGTAGAGCCGGCCGCTGTCCAGGGCGAGGGCCACCAGCAGCGCCAGGAAGAGCATGATCGGCACCTGGACGGCCAGGAAGAGGCTGACCCGGCCGAGCGCGGACCAGAACTGCGGGTCCTCGAAGGCCCGCTGGTAGTTCTCGAAGCCCACGAAGGTGGTGCCGCCGACCAGTTGGTCGCGGAAGAGGCTGAGGTAGATCGAGTAACCGATGGGTGCCAGGAACACCAGGGCGAAGACGGCCATGAACGGCCCGATGAAGCCCCAGCCGGTCCAGGAGCGCCGGTCGCGCTGCCGCCGGGGCGAACGGGCCGGGCTGGAGCTTCCCGCTCGTCCCGCTCCCCGGGGCGGTGACAACGTTGTCATGGCCGAATCCTTGTTCCGTCGTGCGGAATGTTTACGTAAACATGTTGGATTATGTTTACGTAAACATCAATGGCTGGATGCTTACACTGCTCCCTGATCGCCGTCAAGAGTTGATGTATGACGTCACAGCCGCGTAGGCAGTGCAGCAGCGCGGACGAGGCACGAGGGGAACGTGATCACTCAGGTGGCCAAGGACCAGCCAGAGCCGGCGACGGAGCCGGCCACCGCACCGGTGCCCGGGGCAGCCGCCGTACCGGCACCGCGGCGTACCCAGCGGGTGTCGATGGCCCATGTCGCCCGGCTCGCCGGGGTCTCCTCGCAGACCGTCTCCCGGGTCTCCAACGGTCACCCGGGCGTCGGCGAGGAGACCAGGTCGCAGGTGCTCACGGCCATGAAACAGCTCGGCTACCGCCCCAACAGCGCGGCCCGCGCCCTCAAACGCGGGGAGTTCCGGACCATCGGCGTCATCCTGTTCACCCTCGCCACCACCGGCAACGTCCGCACCCTGGAGGCGATCGCCGCCTCGGCCGCGAGCGAGGGGTACGCGATCACGCTGATCCCGGTCAGCGCCCCCACCCAGGACGGGGTGCGCGGCGCCTTCACCCGGCTCGGCGAACTCGCCGTCGACGCCGCTATCGTGATCATGGAAGTCAGCCTGACCGACGTCGAGGTCCTGCCGCTGCCCCCGCACGTCCAGGTCGTGGTCGCCGACTCCAACGCCGGCGACCGCTACAGCGTCGTGGACACCGACCAGGCCGGCGGCACCCGCGAAGCCGTCCAGCACCTGCTGGACCTCGGCCACCGCACCGTGTGGCACATCTCCGGGCCCCCCGAGTCCTTCGCCGCCCAGCGGCGGGTGCGCGCCTGGCGCACCACCCTGGAGGAAGCCGGCCGCGAGGTGCCGCCGATGGCGGCCGGCGACTGGAGCGCCGAGTCCGGATACCGGGCCGGACTGCTGCTGGCCCGCAACCCCGAGTGCACCGCCGTCTTCGCCGCCAACGACCAGATGGCGCTCGGCCTGCTGCGCGCCCTGCACGAGGCGGGCAAGTCCGTGCCGGGCGATGTGAGCGTCGTCGGCTTCGACGACATACCCGAGGCCGGGTCCTTCCCGCCCCCGCTGACCACCGTCCACCAGGACTTCGCCGAGGTGGGGCGGCGGTGCGTGGCCGGGGTGCTGCGCAAGATGCGCGAGCAGCACGCGCCCGAGCGCGGCACGACGCTGGTGCCCACGCACATGGTGATCCGGGAGAGCACCGCCCCGCCGCCGCGCGGCTGAACCGCGACGGGCGCGGACAGCGGACCGGGGAAAACGGGCGGCCCGAACTCACTGGCAGCGCCGGCCCGCCCGGTGCTACGGTGTGCGGGCCGCGACACGTGGGTCGCGCACCGGATGAGCTGAGGGAGGTGAGGTTGATGGCTGCGAACGAGACCGTTGCCGTGCGCAACGCCCGGACCATGACCACCCTCACATCCCGGGCCCCGGTCTGATTCCACGATTCTCCGCGTTTTCACACCGCAGGGGCCCCTTGTCCGCAAGGGTTACCACCGTTGTCTGACGTTTTTCCCGACGTGCTCTCCGGCTATGGCTGGAACACGTCCCTCGAAGAGGACTTCACCCCCTACCGCACCGAAGGCCTGACCCCGGCCCGTATCGTCCGCGTGGACCGCGGCCGCTGCGAGGTCGTCACCGGCGAGGGCGCGCTGCACGCCGACTCCCGTGCCGTCACCGCCCCCTGCACGGGCGACTGGGCGGCCGTGCGCGGCGACCGGATCGAGGCGCTGCTGCCCCGCCGTACCGCCATCGTCCGCGCCGAGGCCGCGCGGACCTCACGCGGCCAGGTGCTGGCCGCCAATGTCGACACCATCGTCGTCACCGTGCCGCTGGCCGACGCCATCTCCTCCGACCGGCTGGAACGGCTGCTCGCCCTGGCCTGGGAGAGCGGCGCCCGGCCGGTGATCGCCCTCACCAAGGCCGACCTCAGCCCCGACCCGCAGGCCGACCGGGCGGAGGCGGAATCACTGGCGCCGGGCGTGGAGGTGTTCCCCGTCGCCGCGCCCAGCGGCGAGGGCATGGACGCGCTGCGTGCCGCGCTCAGCGGCACCGTCGCACTGCTGGGCACCTCGGGCGCCGGCAAGTCCACCCTGGGCAACGCGCTGCTGGGCTCGGCGGTGCTGCGCACCGGCACGGTGAGCACCGCGCAGCACGGCAAGGGCCGGCACACCACCGTCAGCCGCGAACTGGTGCCGTTGCCCGGGCCGGGCGGCGGCACGCTCATCGACACCCCGGGGCTGCGCGGGGTGGGCCTGCACGAGGCGGGCGCCGGTCTCCAGCAGGCGTTCGCGGAGATCGAGGAACTGGCACGCGCGTGCCGGTTCGCCGACTGCGCGCACGACAGCGAGCCCGGGTGCGCCATCCAGCGGGCCATCGAGGACGGCGAACTGCCCGAGCGGCGGCTGGCCAGCTACCGCAAACTGGAACGCGAGGGCCGCCGGGCGGCGGCCCGGCACGATGACCGGCTGCGCGCGGTGCTGCACAAGGAGACCATCAACCGGCAGAAGGCCATCAGCCGCCATCTGCGCTCGGTCTACGGCAAGGACGGAGGCCGGCAGAAGTGAGCGAGGACCCGAACACCGCGCCGCGCCGCGAGCACGGCGCCGACCACCGTTGCCGGCGCTACGTCCTGTCCCCGGCCGTCCCCGAGGAGCAGAGCATGTGGACCACCCGAGCCGAACACCCCGGGAGTGCCGGTACGGCGGACCGGGCGGCGATCCGCGACGTGCTGCTGGGGGCGTTCCCGACGCCGCTGGAGGCGGACCTGGTGGAGGCGCTGCGGGCGGACGGGAGCGTGTGGCTGCCGGAACTCTCGGTGGTGGCGCAGGCGCCGGACGGCACGATCGCCGGCTATGCGCTGCTCACCCGTGGCCGGGTGGACGGTGAGCCGGTGCTCACGCTCGCCCCGTGTGCCGTACGGCCGGAGTTCCAGCGGCGGGGCGCGGGAGCGGCGGCGATCCGGGCGGTGCTGGCGGCGGCCGGCGCCCGGGGCGGTGAGAACCTGGTGACGGTGCTCGGACACCCCGGGTACTACCCGAGGTTCGGCTTCACCCCGGCCTCGGAGTTCGGTGTCCGGGTCGGTTTCGAGGTGCCGGACGAGGCCGTCATGGCGCTCGCTCTGGACCCGGGGCGGCCGGTGCCGGCCGGAACGATCCGCTATCCGGAGGCATTCGGCGTGTGAGGTGCGCGGCCCGTTCCTTCCCGTGCGTACGCGCGGGAAGGAACGGGCCGCCGTGCCCGCGCCGCTACTTCTTGGCCGCCGTCCGGGCTGCCTTGGCGGCCTGCTTCATCTCCTGCTTGTGGGAACGGACCTTGTCCAGGGACTCGGGCCCGGTGATGTCGGCGACCGAACGGTAGACGCCGTCCTCCCCGTAGTCCCCGGCCGCCTCCCGCCAGCCCCGCGGCCGTACCCCGAACTGCTTGCCGAGCAGCGCCAGGAAGATCTGGGACTTCTGCTTGCCGAAACCGGGCAGTTCGGTGAGACGCTTGAGGAGTTCGGCGCCGGTGGCCGCGTCCCGCCACACGCCTTCGGCGTCCCCGTCGTACCGCTGCACCAGGAAGCGGCACAACTGCTGGACGCGCCCGGCCATCGAACCCGGGTAGCGGTGCACCGCGGGCTTGGTGGAGAGCAGCGCGGCGAACTCCTCCGGGTCGTACGCGGCGATCTCCCGCGCGTCCAGATCGTCCCCGCCCATGCGGGTGGCGATCGTGTAGGGGCCGGCGAAGGCCCACTCCATCGGGACCTGCTGGTCCAGGAGCATCCCCACCAGGGCGGCGAGCGGGCTGCGGCCCAGCAGCGCGTCGGCCGCCGGCTCCTGTGCGAGACGGATCGTGACGTCGCTCATGGGGGGCACTCTACGGCGCGGCCCGCTCCCCGCCCGGTACATCCGCCGCGTCACCACCCGTCGCGTACGGGTGAATCGCGGGCCGGGGGCCGGTATGCCGCCCGGCCCGTACGCCCGTTCTCCCGTCCCATGGAGGGCGTGAGCGATGAGACCCCTCTGCGATATGACAACCTGCGCGCGCTGTATCTGAACTGCACGCTCAAACGGTCGCCCGAGACGAGCAACACCGGCGGGCTGATCGACATCAGCCGGGCCGTCCTGGAGTCCCAGGGAGTGCGGACCGAGGTGGTGCGGGCGATCGACCACGAGATCGCCACCGGCGTGTGGCCGGACATGACCGAGCAGGGCTGGGAGCGGGACGCCTGGCCCGCGCTGTACGAGAAGGTGCTGGCCGCCGACATCCTGGTGCTGGCCGGGCCGATCTGGCTCGGCGACAACAGTTCGGTGATGAAGCAGGTGATCGAGCGGCTGTACTCGTGCTCGGCGCTGCTGAACGACCGGGGCCAGTACGCCTATTACGGGCGGGTCGGCGGCGCGCTGATCACCGGCAACGAGGACGGCGTGAAGCACTGCGCCATGAACATCCTCTACAGCCTTCAGCACCTGGGGTACACGATCCCGCCGCAGGCGGACGCCGGGTGGGTCGGGGAGGCGGGGCCCGGACCCTCGTACCTGGACCCGGGCTCCGGCGGGCCGGAGAACGACTTCACCAACCGCAACACCTCGTTCATGGCGTGGAATCTGATGCATCTGGCCGCGCTGCTCAAGCGCGCGGGCGGGGTTCCGGCGCACGGCAACCAGCGCACGGAGTGGGAAGCGGGCTGCCGCCCGGGCGCGAAGAACCCCGAGCATCGCTGACGGGCACGAGGGAGGGAGGGGTGCGCCCGCTTCCCGCCTGCCGCCCCCGCGCTGGCGCAGCGCACCCGGGAGGTACGGCGTGCGGTGTGCCGACGGCGCGGGGGCTGGTGCCGGCGCCTTCGGGCGGACCGGGGGCGCCGGGCGGGTCCATGGAGGGCGACGAGGGCAGGATTCGAACCTGCGTCCACCCGGAAGAGCCAGGTGCTCCACCGCAGAGCTTCCCCGTCGCCACCGCGATCATGGCCGAGACTGCCGCACGGGTCAACCGGTGGTTGCGGGCGGCTCGGCACGTTCCCTGCGTGCGGTCACTGCTCCTCCTGCGCGGCCCGGTTCCGCTTGCCGGAGAAGACCCCCGCCGACCGGAGCACGCCGGCCATCAGCGGGTCCGCCACGGCGACTCCGTGCACCAGCTCTGGCGTGCGACGGAAGGAGACGGCTTCGGCCGCCGGCCTCGGGGCGGTCCAGGCGCCGGCCACCGGGTCCACCCCGTGGCGGGCGCAGGCGGCCTCGACGCGTGAGCGTGGGCACGCCCGCTCACCCCGGAGGACTTCCCACGGCAGCGGCAGCTCCGCCCACACGGCGGTGTCCGGGTGGAGTCCGCCGCCGCCGGCGCGGTGCCAGTACGCGACGTCGCCGGCCATGAGGCGGGGTACCTTGCCCGGGCAGACACGGTCCAGGATCTCCTCCTGCCCCAGCTCGGTGAGCAGGGCCAGCCAGTGGGCCCGCGCGGTGTTCCACGCTTGCGCGGCCAGGTTCCACGTCGATGAGTCGTCACCGCGGCGCACGATCATCGTGTGGCGTGCCGGTGGCTGCCGCTCCCAGACCTCCTCCAGGAGGCCGGCGGTCTGGTGCAGACAGCGGTTCCACCGGGCCAGCAGCCGGGTCAGGTCCCGGTCGGACACCCGGGCCAGCACCTCAGCCGTCGGGTAGGTGTGCGCGACCGCGTACCAGCAGGTCCGCTCGGGAGCGTCCCGCAGGCGCTGGAACAAGGCTTCCGCGACCTCGTCGTAGACCTGACGCTGCCGGCCGTTGGTGAAGACGCTGCGCATGTAGCCGCGTGCCGTGAGGTAGGCGATGAAGGCCGCCGAGTCGATGTCGGTGGCGAACAGTTCGAAAGGCAGCGCGTGGGCGAACGCGCCCTTGCCCGTCATCGCCGCTTCACGGAGGTGCTGCTCGTGAACGAGCCGGGCCAGTTTGGCTTCCATCCGGCGCAGCAGCCGGAAGCGCTTGTTGTACTGGCGTTTTGAGATCTCTCCGAGGCCCGCCGCCGCGCGACCGGTGCGATCGAGGCGGTCTTGACCGGTGTTGTGCTGCCCGTACGACCGGCCGATCTCCTCGCCCGCACGACGGATCACCGCCTCGATCAGCGCGGGATCCTCGCCCGCGCTCTGCGGCAGTTCCGGCACGCTCGTGAACAGGGCCGCCGCTCGGGCGAGCTGGCGTTGCGCACCGATGGGGCGGGTGAACTCCTCCGCCATGGAGGTGTAACCGTGCCAGACATGGCGCAGCGAGTGCTCGGCGCCCTTGGCGAGTGCCGCCTCGGTCGCCGGGTCGAGAACCGTCCCCTGTGCGGCGTGGAGGTCCTGGATGAGCTGGGCAACATCCTCGGGCCGCTTGCGCAATGTCAGTGACGCATGCAGGTCACGGAGCAGGTCTCCGACCGTGGGCGAGAGCATGCGGATCATCTTGTCATCATCTCGGCCGGGCTCCCCGGGCTGCCCGGCGGTGGCGCCGCGCCGGGCCGAAGCGGCACGGGGTCGGGCGCCACCGCTGGGGACGGAACGGCGAGGTCCGGTCACAGACGGGCGCCGATGGCCTCTCCGCCGCGTGGGATCAGGAAGCTGGTGGACGGCGGCGAACCGTCCGGTGCCCGGTCTCCGGTCACCAGGGCGGTGTCGGTGGACAGGACCGAGCCGGTGCCCCAGTCGCCGCCGATGTTCCAGGAGTTGCCGATGGCGGTGGAGTTGCCGAGGTTGACGGCGCGGGCGTCCGCGATGGACAGGTTCGCGGTCAGGGTGGAGTCGGAGCGGTTGACCTGGTAGCCGGTGTCACCGTTGCGGAACGTGGTGGTGCGGGAGATCGTCAGCGCGCCCGGGTTGCCGTTGTCGGTGATGCCGTCCTCCGCGTTGTCGAAGGCGATGGAGTGGGTGAGGGTGTGCGCGGCGGCCGGACCCGGGTTGCCGCCGCCCATCTTGAAGCCGTTGCCGTCGCCCTCGAAGTCGGGGAAGTCCCAGTGGTTGAAGCCGTTGCCCCAGGCGAGGGAGTTCTCGATGGTGATGGCCGACTCGAACAGCCAGGCGTCGAACCCGTCGTCCGCGTTGCGCCACAGCCGGGCCCCGACCACCCGGTTGCCCTCGCCGCGGCCCTCCTTGATGCCCAGGCCGTCCGCGCTCTCCCCGTTCTTGCGCGGATCGTGGTTGTCGTAACTGTCGAGGTTCTCGATCAGGTTGCGGCTGGAGTTGCCCTGGAGCTGGAAGCCGGTCTCGTAGTTGTCACGGGTGGTCAGGTTCGTGAACGCGTTGTCGTTGCAGCCGTCGCAGTAGACGCCGTACGGGCCCTTGGTGAGTTCGAGGCCGTGGATGCGCCACCACGACGCCTCCTGGTGGATGGCGCCGCGCTGCGGGCGCGGGATGCTGCCGCCGACCGGGGTGTGGCTGGCGGGCAGCAGATCGCCGTCGATGATCACCCGCTCGTCCTGGTAGGGGCCCAGGGTGATGGGGGCGGCGGAGGTGCCGGAGGTGAGGATCTGGATGTTGGTGGTCAGGGCGTACGTTCCGCCGCGCACCGCGATGACGTCGCCGGGCTGGGCGCGGCCCACGGCGGCCTGGAGGGTACGGAGCGGGGCGGCGACCGTACCGGCCGCGCCGTCGTCACCGTCGGTGGCGACGACGATGGTCGGGTCGGCGAGCGCGGCCCGGGCGGCGGCCGGCGCGGGGGCGGAGGTGGCGCCGGGTGCGGTGGCCGAGGCGGGATCGGTGGCCTGCGCGGGATCGGGGGCGGCGTGCACGGTCTGTGCCGTGACCACCAGGGCCGCCGCACCGAGCAGCGCGCCCACCGTCGTACCGAGCTTCATCTGGTGTCCTTCCGGAGCGGGAGGTTCGCGTGATCACCTCTGCGTCGCCGCCCGCCGGAAGAAGGTTGCCCGACCACCTGCCCTTTCGTGGTCATTTCGTATTACGGTCAGCGCATGGTGACGATCAACGCGCCCGCGCGCAACTGGGCAGGCAATGTGACCTTCGGCGCCCGGCGGACCCACCGCCCGGCCACCGTCGGGGAACTGCGGCGCATCGTCGCCGGCTCGCCGCAACTGCGCGTCCTGGGCAGCGGCCACTCCTTCAACCTCATCGCCGACACCCCCGGCGATCTGGTCCGGGTGGACGGACTGCCGCCACGCACCGAGATCGACGCGGAACGCCGCCGGGTCACCATCAGCGCCGGGATGCGGTACGCGGAGGTCACCGCCGCCCTGCACGCGGCGGGCTTCGCGCTCGCGAACCTCGCCTCCCTGCCACACATCTCGATCGCCGGCTCCTGCACCACCGGCACCCACGGCTCGGGCAACTCCCAACCGGGCCTGGCCAACGCCGTCACCGCCGTCGAACTGATCGGCCCCGACGGGGAGATCGCCCGCCTGGAGCGCGACGCCGACCCAGACGTCTTCCCCGGCGCGGTCGTCTCGCTCGGCGCGCTGGGCGTGATCACCGCCATGGAGCTGGAGATCGAACCCGCCTTCCAGGCCGCCCAGTGGGTCTACGAGAACGTCCCGCTGGACGGCATCGACACGGCACGGTTCGACGAGATCACCGGCGCCGCGTACAGCGTGTCCACCTTCACCCGCTGGGACGACGGACGCGGCACGGTCGTCCTCAAGCGGCGCCTGGACCGCGAGAGCGGCGCCCACCCCGGCGAGGACTGGCAGGGCGGCACCCTGGCCACCGCCCCCTGGCACCCGATCCCCGGCGCCCCGACCGAACACTCCACCCAGCAGCTGGGCGTACCCGGCCCCTGGCACGAGCGGCTGCCGCACTTCCGGCCCGACTACTCCCCCAGCCACGGCGAGGAGCTCCAGTCCGAACTCTTCCTGCCGCGCTCCGCCGCGCCCGCCGCGTTCGCCGTCCTGCGGGAGCTGGGTGAGCGGATGGCACCGGTGCTCCAGGTCTCCGAGGTCCGCACCATCGCCGCCGACGCGCTGTGGCTCTCGCCGTCCTCCGGGCGCGAGACGGTGGCGTTCCACTTCACCTGGACGCTGGAGACCGAGCGCGTACTCCCGGTGCTGGGCGAGATGGAGGCCCGGCTGCTCCCGCTGGGCGCCCGCCCGCACTGGGGCAAGCTCACCATGATGCCGCCGGCGACGGTCACCGCGAGCTACCCGCGGTTCGCGGACTTCCGGCGGCTGGTGCTCTCCCGGGACCCGGCCGGAGTCTTCCGCAACCCGTTCGTGGCCGCCCTGCTCGGTACGGACTGAGCCGCGCCCGCCGGACCGACCGCCGCCGCCCCGAACCGCCGCCGCGCCCGGTCGGCCGCCGCCTCGGCCGCCCGGCGGCGTTCGTCGCGCGGATCGAGCGTCAGCTGCTGGTGCGCGCGGTCCGCGTCGGCGAGATCGTCGGCGCGCAGGGAGACCGTACGCACCCGGGCCCGCTGAAGACCCAGCACGTCGTGGAGGGCGTGGGCGGCGGCCGCCAGCACGGGGGTGTGGGCGGTCGGTTCGGGGAGGGTACGGCTGCGGGTGGTCGTGGAGCGGTCGGCGTAGCGGACGGTGAGGGTGAGCGTGCGGGCGGTCTGCCCGCTGCCGCGCAGCCGGTAGCCGAGGTCGTCGGCGAGGGCGAGCAGGGCGCCGTGGCGGCGGGCCGGGTCGAGTTCGTCGTGCGGGAAGCGGTGATCGGCGCGCAGTGAACGGGGCGGGGCGGCCGGGGTGACGGGCGTCGGGTCGACGCCGCGGGCCAGTTCGCGCAGCCGGCGGGCGGGCGCCGCGCCCAGGATGCGCTGGAGGGTGGCGGCGGGGGCGGCGTTGACCCGGCCGATGGTGTCCAGGCCGTACCCGTCGAGGGCCCGGGCGGTGGCGGCGCCGATGCCGTGCAGGGCGGTGGGCGGCAGCGGATCGAGGAACGCGCCGGCGTCGGTCACCTCGTGCACCCCGCGGCCCCCGCCCTGCTGTCCGGCCATCCGGGCGAGCAGCGGGTTGCGGGCGACCCCGATGGTGACGTCGACCCCGTGCAGCGCGAGCGCGCGCACCCGGATCAGCTCGGCCAGCGAGACGGCTTCCCGCCCGAAGTACCGGCGGGCCCCGGAGACATCGACGAGCGCGGCGTCGGGCGGCAGCGCCTGGACGATGGGGCTGATGCCGTGCAGCAGATCGAGCAGTCCCGGGTACGCGTCCTCGGCGGCGCCGTGGAAACGGACATACAGTACGGCTCGCTCCCGGGTCCCCGGACGGCTGCCGGTGCCGGGGGCGCTTCCCCCGGGCGCGGCACCGGCCGCACCGGCACTCGGGTCAGCCGGGGGGTCGTCCCCGGGCCGTACCTCCCGCTCCGCCGGGTCCGGTCCGCTGCGCGGACCCGCGTCCATGCCGATGGCCGGAGCATCGGGGCCGTGGCGGTGGGGAACGGGAACGCCGTCGCCCGCCGACGGCGCGTCCCGGCCGACGGTGCCCGCGAGGGCCGGGCCGGGTGCCACGGCGGGGGTCGCCGACGGGCCGGTGCCCGTCCCGCCCGGGGCGGGACCGGACGTACGGTCCGCGGCGGACTGTTCGTGCTCGTGTCCGTGGGCATGGGCGTGGGTGTGGCCACGGCCCGCGCGGTGGCCCGGGCGGCGGTGGCGGCGTTCCGTCGTGGTCATCCGGCGCTCCCCGGGCTGGCGTGCCACAGCTTGCGCGGGCCTGCGGCGTCGCCGGCCGGGCGCAGGTCGGCCCACGGGTGCAGTGCGTACCCTCCCAGCTCGATCGTCCGTCCCCCGCCACGGGGAGACCGCTCGCCCTCCCCGTCCCGTTCCGGCCGCGGCGCGAGGCGTTCGGCCACCGCCTCAAGCCCTCCGGTGCGGCGCAGTCCGGCCAGTTCGGCGAGGTCCCAGGCGGCTTCGCCGACCACGCTCAGGCTGCGCGGCCCGCGCCGCTGGACCGTTCCGCGCACCAGCAGCAGCCACGAGTGGAAGACCGTGTGCGCGCACGCCTCGTGGCTGTCGTCGAAGAAGGCCAGGTCCACCAGGCCCGTCAGATCGTCCAGCGTGGCGAAGATGACCCGCTTGCCGGACCGGATCGGCGGCGTCTGGGTGGCGGCTTTGGCGCCGGCGACCAGCACCGTGGTGCCGTGTTCGGCGTCGCGCAGCGCGCGGGCCGGTACCACTCCCAGCTCCCGCAGGAAGTCCTGGTGCGCGGTCATCAGGTGTCCCGAGGCGTCCATGCCCAGCACACCGAGTTCGGCCTCCGTGCGTTCCTCCGCGTCCAGGTCGGGCAGGCCGGCCGGGGCGGTGCGCGCCGTGTCCGCCAGTGGCAGTTGCCGCGCGCCGCGCGTCTGGCGGTTCTGCTGCCGGTGGAGTTCGGCGATGTGCAGCAGCAGGTCACGGCGGCCCGCGCCGAAGGCGTCGAGTGCTCCGGTGCGGGCGAGCCGTTCGGCGGTGGGCCGGGCGGGGCGGGCCCGCGCGTACAGGTCGCTGAGTGAGGCGTACGGCCGCCCGGCCGCGATCCGTTCGGCTTCCGCCTCGGTGATGCCCTGCACCTCGCTCAGCGCGAGACGTACGCCCAACACCCCTGATTCGCACTCCAGTTCGATTCGATAGCTCACGTCCGAGTGGTTCACGTCCAGCGGCAGGATCGGCACCCCGCGCCGCCGCGCGTCCGCCAGCAGCAGCCGCTTCGGGTACATCCCGGGATCGTGTTCCAGCAGCCCCGCGTAGAAAGCCGCCGGATGGTGCGTCTTCAGCCACGCCGACTGGTACGTGGGCACCGCGAAGGCCACCGCGTGCGCCTTGCAGAAGCCGTAGCTGCCGAACGCCTCCACGATCTCCCAGGTGCGGGCGATCACCTCGGGCGCGTACCCCCGTTTGCCGGCCTCCTCCGCGAACCACGCCCGCACCCGCCCCTGCCGCCGCGGATCGGACAGCGCGCGCCGCCCCTCGTCCGCCATGCCGCGGTCGCAGCCGGTCATCACGCTCAGCACGCCGATGATCTGCTCGTGGAAGACCACCACTCCGTACGTCTCGCGCAGCACCGGCTCCAGGTCGCGGTGCGGGTAGCGGGCCGGCTGCTTCCCGTGCCGCGCGGCGATGAAGGGCCGCACCATGTCGGCGGCGACCGGGCCCGGCCGGAAGAGGGAGATGTCCACCACCAGATCGTGGAAGGTACGCGGCTGGAGCCGGCCGACGAGATCGCGCTGGCCGGGTGATTCGATCTGGAAGCAGCCGAGCGTCTCGGAGGAGCGGATCAGCTCGTAGGTGGCCGGGTCCGGCGGGCCCTGGGTCACGGCGCCGTCGAGGTCGACGCGTTCGCCGGTGGCGCGGTCGATCTCGGTCAGCGCGTACGCCATGGCGGACTGCATCCGCACCCCCAGCACATCGAGCTTGAGCAGCCCCATGTCCTCGACGTCCTCCTTGTCGAACTGCGACATGGCGAAGCCCTCGCCGCTGGTGGGGACGACGGGGGTCCGGGCGCGCAGCGAGCGGTCGGAGAGCAGCACGCCGCAGGGGTGCATGGCGACGCCGCGCGGCAGGGCGTCCAGGGACTCCACCAGCTCCCACAGCCGCGGGTCGTGCTCCTCGGCGGCGATGCCGCGCAGCTCCGGCAGTTCGGCGAGGGCGGAACGGGCGTCGCGGGCGCGGATGTGCGGGAACGCCTTGGCGAGGCGGTCGGTCTCGGCCGGGTCGATGCCCAGGGCCAGGCCGACATCGCGGATGGCGTGCCGTACGCGATAGGTCTCGGGCATGGCGACGGTCGCCACCCGCTCCTCGCCGAAGCGGTCGAAGATGGCGCGGTAGGCGTCGAGGCGGCGGGCGGATTCGACGTCGATGTCGATGTCGGGCAGGACGGCGCGGCGGGTGGAGAGGAAGCGCTCCATGAGCAGGCCGTGTTCGACGGGGTCGGCGAGGGAGATGCCCAGGAGGTGGTTGACGAGGGAGCCCGCGCCCGAGCCCCGGGCGGTGACGCGGATGCCGAGGTCGCGGACATCGTCGACGACCTGGGCGACGGTGAGGAAGTAGGAGGCGAAACCGAGCCGGCCGATGGTGTCCAGCTCCTGGTCGAGGCGTTCCCAGCGGGTACGGTCCCGGTCGTAGCGGCGGGTGACCATGCCGGCTGCGCAGCGGGAGCGCAGCACGCGGTCGGCGGTGCGGGCGTGGGCGCCGACGAGATGGGGCTCGGGGAAGTGGACGCTGCCGATGCCGAGGTCGTCCTCGGGGTCGACGCGGCACTCGGCGGCGGTGTCGCCGGTCTGCTGGAGAAGGCGGTGGGCGGCGTCGCGGCGCAGGCCGGCGGCCTCGGCGACGCGGAGGGCGGCGTCCGCCATGGCGGCGGGGTCCTTGAGCCAGTGTTCGCCGTTGTCGCGGCCGGCGCCGCGCGGGTCGATGGGGACCAGGCGGCGGGCGGAGTCCAGGACGTCGGCGACCGTGCCCTGGCCGGGGTCGGCGTAGCGGACGGCGTTGGTGAGGACGGGGACGACGCCCTGTTCGAGGGCGAACCCGAGCGTCCTGGCGGCGTCGCGCGTGGTGGCCGAGGCGTCGACTTCGAGCCGGAGTCCGGGGCCGAACCGGTCCCGCCAGGGGGCCAGGAGGCGGGCGGCGCGGTCGGGGCGGCCGGCGGCGAGGGCGCGGGCGACCTCGGAGTCGCCGCCGAGGAGGGCCAGGATCGCGCCGTCGGCCGACGCGTCCGCCGCCGTGGCGCTCAGGTCCTCCCGCAGCAGGAAGGGGTGCTTGCCGTCCCGGGCGTGGGCGGCGGTGACCAGCCGGCACAGCTGCGCCCAGCCGGCGGCGCCGTCGCGGGCGAGGAAGAGGGCGCGGGGCGCGGATTCGTCGGTGAAGGCGCCGCCCCGGACGGGGGTACGGCGGCGGGCGGCGGCCGGCGCGCGGTCCTGCGCGCCGGCCGGGTGCAGGTGAACGGCCAGGTCGACCCCGTACAGCGCCCGTACCCCGGCCCGGCCGCAGGCCTTGGAGAACCGCACGGCGCCGGCCAGGGTGTCCCGGTCGGTGAGGGCGAGGGCGTCCATGCCGCGTTCGGCGGCGCGTTCGGCGAGCCGCTCGGGGTGGGAGGCCCCGTACCGGGCGGAGAACCCGGACACGACGCGCAGCTGTGTGAAGCCGCTGCCGTTCGCCGTCATTCCGCACCTCCTGCCTGCCGTCCGGTCCACCATAAACCAGACATCGAACAAACGTCCGATTATCGTGAAGCGGCAGCTCACGGGGGCTGCGCGGGAGCGGGCCGGTGTCCGAAAACACCTCTTGCGGCGGGGTGAGCCATCCGGCGACGGTGGAGGCGACACCAGAAGAGGGAGGCCATCGCATGGCGCGGGGGCGCGGAAACTACCGCCGTAACGACGATGACCGCGGGGGGCGGGCGGCCCGGGAGCGGCGCGAACGCGAGCGGGAGCAGCGGCGGGACCGCGAACAGCGCCGCGACATGGACCGCGGGCGCGAGTGGGACCGTGACCAGGAACGCCGCGCGGACCGCTCCCTGGACCGCGAGCTGGACCGCGACCGCCGCAGGGAGAACGAGCGCGAACGCCGCCTGGACCGCGCCACCCGCCGTGACATCGACCGCGACCGCGACTACGCCCGCGCCGCGCGCCGCACGAGCCGACGCGGCGGAAGCGGCAGCGGCGCCCCGGTGGCGATCGGCCTGGTCCTCTTCCTGGCGGCGCTGCTGGCACTGCTGGGCTGGCTGGTGGTGCGGTAGCCCCCGTTCTCGCTTCCCGCGCGCACCGCACCCACCGCACAGCACCCGATCCTTCCGGGCACAGGATGTCGGGTCCGGCACAGTGGTCCTTTCCTAGCGTGGTCGACACGAAGGAAGGAATCCGGGGTGCTGGAGCGGTTGAATCAGGCGATGGAGTACGTCGAGGGGCATCTCGATCAGCGGATCGAGATGCCCGAGCTGGTGCGGATCGCGCTGACGTCGGAGTACCACTTCCGGCGGATGTTCTCCGCGCTCGCCGGGATGCCGTTGTCCGAGTACGTACGGCGCCGGCGGCTCACGCTCGCCGGTGCCGAGGTGCTGGCCGGGGAGCGGACCCTGCTCGACATCGCCGTCCGCTACGGCTACGGCTCGGGTGAGGCGTTCGCCCGCGCGTTCCGTGCCCTGCACGGGGTCGGGCCGGGCGAGGCCCGCCGTACGGGGGCCGTGCTGCGCTCACAGCCCCGGATGTCCTTTCGCCTCATTGTCGAAGGGAGCAGCAGCATGCGCTATCGCCTGGCCGAGAAGGACGCGTTCACGGTGGTCGGCCGCAAGGCCCGGGTTCCGCTGGTGTACGAGGGCGTCAATCCGGCGATCGCGACGTTCATCAAGAGCATCGGTGCGGACACCATCGAGCGGCTGGAAGAACTGTCCGATCAGGATCCGGCCGGAATTGTCGCCGTGACGGCCAATTTCGAGGACCGTACCGGGCCGGAGGGCACGGAACTGGACTACTACCACGCGGTGGTGACCAGCGCGGCGGCCCCGCCGGATCTCGATGCCCTCGCCGTACCGGCCGGCACCTGGGCGGTGTTCGAGAGTTCGGGGGCGTTCCCGGCCGCTCTCCAGGTCATGTGGCGGGACATCTACACCCAGTGGTTCCCGTCCAACCCGTACCGGAGTGCGCCGGGTCCCGAGATCCTGCGGACCCGGCTCTCCCCGGACGGCACCACGGCCGACGCCGAGCTGTGGATCCCCGTGGAACACGCCGGCGGCGCCGACGCGGGCACCGGTCAGACGCCGGGCAACGTGTCCTGATCGACCTCGGTCACCCGGGGTCGGGGTGCTCCGCGAAGCCTCAGCTTCTCGCGGCACTCCGGCCCCAGCCCCCATGTACGGGCCTCGCGGCCGGTCAGCGGCCGGCCGCAGAGCCGGCAGAAGACGGGGGACCGTTCCGCACGGGGGTCCACGCCCGGCAGCAGCGGTTCATCACTGGGAGACATGCGACAGGTCTATCACTCCGGTCCCGTGCCCGCCTTGCCCCCCGCGTCCCGCGTCTCTCCCCCGGCACAGCGGCTCGCCGAACCACCCGATCATCCCGGGTACGGCGGCAGCCCGGCTTCGGCTCGCTCCATCAACGCCCGCACCGCGCCCGGATCCGGCCGCCGACCGCTCTCGCGGTCGATCTGCCGCAGCAAGGCGAGGAGGCTGTCCGCCGGCACGATCGTGGCGCCCGGGAGGGTGATCCGCCCGCCGGTCACGCGCGCCCCGTGGACGACGACGACCGTGGCCACCGGACGGCCGAGCACCCCCGCGACGGTGCGCGACTCGTACAGCGCGGATTCGACGCGATCGGTACGGTCCTCGGCGCCGTGGAAGACCCGGCCGCTCCGGACGTGGACGGCGTCCTTCGCTCCCCACATCTTCGAGTCGACGTTGACCAGAGCCCCGGTCGGCGTGATGACGAGGTGATCGACGTTGGCCCGTCCCCTGGGCAGTGCACGATCGTGCAGCGAGATCCAGCTGGGGCCGAGCCGTTCGAGCAACCGGCCGGTGCGGCGCTCGCCCTCGGCACCGGCGGCCCACCGTGCGGCGTCCGCGCGATCTCCCTCAGCGGCCCGGCTCCTGATGCCGAATCCGGCCGCCGCGCGACGGCCCACGCCACCGCGGGCACGACGGCGCAACCGGTCGGCCTGGGCGGAAGCAGAGGCACCCGGGCGCGGAGGGCCACCGCCGCGACGTGGCCGGGGCGGGCGGGATGACCGGGGCGAGTGCCGGTACGGCGGCCGGTGGCCTCTGCGGTCCTGCCGTGCCGCCAGTTTGAGGCCGATAGGGACGAGTACGGCGAAGACCGCGACACCGATGAGCAGATCCATGGAACCCCCGCGAGCAATGATCGTAATACCGTACTGCGAAAGGACGTTGGCGAAAGGCGGTTCCGTGGTGCTTGGGCAGGGGCAGGCGCTCAGGCGGGCGCGAGCACGGGCGCAGGGTGGGCCGGGGCCCGTGGTCGAGGTGGTGCGCGAGGAGGGCACGGGGCGGGTGCAGGAGGTGCGCGGCGCACCGTTCACCGCGCCCACCGAATGGGGCAGTGCCGCCGACATCCCGTTCGCCAACGCCGAACAGGCACCCGCCGCCACGGTGATCCGGCGCAAGACGGACGGACACTGGACGGATGTGACCGCCGCCGCCTTCGCCGCCGAGGTACTGGCCGTCGCCAAAGGGCTGATCGCCACCGGCGTCGGGCCCGGGGACCGGGTCGCGCTCAAGGCGCGCACCCGGTACGAGTGGGCCGTCCTCGACTTCGCCATCTGGGCGGCCGGCGCGCAGAGCGTTCCCCTCTACCCCACCGCCTCCGCCGAGCAGACCGCCTGGATGCTCCGGGACAGCGGCGCCGAACTCCTGCTCACCGACGACGATCTCGACGCCGGACGGCTCGACGAGTTGGTGCGCCTGGGTGCCGACATCGGCGACAAGGAGGTGCACCGGCGCCGTACCGCTCTCACCCCGGGCTCCACCGCCACCATCGTCTACACCTCGGGCACCACCGGCCGCCCCCAGCCCTGTGCCCTCAGCCACGGCAATCTGCTCGCCGAGGCCGACAGCCTCACCGGACTCCTCAGGCCCGCCTTCGACATGGTCAGCCGCCGACGCCCCACCGCCCTCGTCCTCCTCCCCCTCGCCCACGTCCTGGGCCGCACGGTCCAACTCGCCTGCCTGTCGGCGCGGATCGTCATCGGCCACGCCTCCAGTGTGCGTCCGGCCGAACTTCGCGCCGACCTCGCCGCCTTCCGCCCCACCTTCCTCGCCGGTGTGCCCCGTCTCTTCGAGAAGATCCACTCCACCGCCCGCACCAGCGCCGAACGCGTGCGCCGCGCCGCCTCCTTCGCCCGCGCCGACCGCGTGGCCGTCGCATACGGGCGGCAGACCCTGCGGTACGGCCTCGGCGGTCCCGCCCCGCGCCTTGGCCTGCGGCTGGCCCACGCCGTCTACGATCTGCTCATCTACCGCCGCGTCCGCGCCGCGCTGGGCGGCCGGGTTCGGTACGCGCTCTGCGGTGGCGCACCACTCGACGCCCGCCTCACCCACTTCTTCCTCGGCGCCGGCATCGCCGTCTACGAGGGGTACGCGCCGACCGAGACCGGCACGGCGGTCACCCTCGTGCCCCCGCTCGGGCCGCGCCCGGGCACGGTCGGGCAGCCGCTGCCCGGCACCGCCGTACGGATCGCCGCCGACGGCGAGATCGAGGTCAAAGGCCCCACCGTCGCCACGGACGGCTGGCTGGCGACCGGTGACCTCGGCGCACTCGACGCCGACGGCTATCTCACGATCATCGGACGCAAGAAGGACCTGATCGTCACCAGCGGCGGCAGAACCGTTTCCCCCGCCCTCCTGGAGAACCGGCTGCGCGCCCATCCGCCGCTCGGCCCCTGCCTGGTCATCGGCGACCGGCGCCCCTTCGTCGCGGCGCTGATCACCCTGGACCCCGACGCGCTCGCGCACTGGCTGCGCACGCGGCGGCCCCCGTACCCGCCCGACACGCCCTTCGCCACCCTGCGCGAGGACCCCGCCGTGCGGGCCCACGTGCAGCGCGCCGTCGACGCCGCCAACTCCGCCGTCTCCCCCGCCGGGTCGATCCGCGCCTTCGTCATCGTCGAGGGCGCCTTCACCGAGGAGAACGGCCTGCTGACCCCGTCGCTGAGGATCCGCCGCCCGGCCGTCGCGAAGGCGTACGCGCGCGACATCGCCCGCCTGTACACGGACCTTCCGGCCGTGCCCGCTACACGTAACTCCCGGCCGGTTCGACCGCCGTCCAGTCGATGATCTGGACGGCCGCCCCCGCCGCCTCAAGACCGCGGCACCGGGAGTGGTGCCGCTGGTGGATCTCCTCCAGCCGCAGCTGATCACGGAAGGCGGGCAGCGCCAGCAGCCGGCGTGCGTACGCCCACAGCCATGGGTGACCGGCGATCCGCCGCACGGTGTCCGCGCCCAGGTGCCAGCGGTGCACCGTGTCCAACTGCACCAGCGTCACCCACAGATGGACGTCGGCGGCGGTGATCGACTCCCCCAGCAGATACGGGCCGCCCGGCTCGGCCAGCCGCTCCTCCACCCGGTCCAGCGCGGCCAGCAGCGCTTCGACGGCGCCCGTGCCGGCCTCCCGCTCCCCGGCCCGCTGGGCGGCCCCGTTGATGCCCTCCTCGAACAGCTCGCCCAGCTCCGTGATCTCCGCCTCGGCGGCGGACGGGTACAGCTCGGGAGCGTCGCCGTCCCGGAAGCGGGTGGCGAGATCGCGCAGGATGTGCTGCGCGTGGTTGCTGACGACCCGCCCGGTCCAGCGGTCGCGCAGCACGGGCGCGACAGCCGGGCCGGTGTGGCCGTGCCGGGTGGCGGTGTACGCGCTGTGCAGCGCCGCGTACCCGCCGCCGGTCCCGTCGGGGACGGCGGGGAGGGTGGTGAGCGCGACGGTGTCCGTCAGCCCCAGCAGTGCGTGGGTGATGGCGATGCGCAGACAGCTGGGACAGGAGAGCGAAAGGTAGAGGTGGTAGCGGTGGGGCGCGGCGTGGAAACCGCTGCGGGCGTCGGAAAAGATCCGGCCCCGGAACTCCGGCGGCGTGTGCGACATGGCTCTCCTCGGGGGCGCGCGGGCATGCGAAGAAGCGGCCCACTCGTAGGAGGGGCCGCTCGCGGGGAGGGGTTACGCGGCGCTGGAGGTGCGCAGCAGATCGATGTGCCGGCGGGAGGTGAGCGCCGGACGCCGGATGGCGCCGGTGGCGCTGTCCGCGCAGGGAGTGGTCGCGCGGGTGGTGACGCCGGTCGTGGCCGGGCGCGTGGCACAGCCGGCCTCCGGATCACCACCATTCATGAACAACCCCGCCCGTCCCGCTCGTTCCGCCGGTGCGCGTCCTGCGCCGGGACCAGCCCGGCACAGGACCATGACCTCAGTTCACGGCGAGCTGCGCATCGCGCTTGGCCATTCCCTCCCGGACGATCGGGATGACGTGGCGGTCGAAGTCGATGGCGTCGCCGAGCAGGTCGTAACCCCGCGCCGAGATGATGTCCACTCCGAGGTCGTCATAATCCAGCAGGGCCTGGGCAACTGTCTCCGGAGTGCCGACGAGGGCATGGGAGTTGCCGGCCCCGCCGGTGGCGGCGGCGGTCGGCGTCCACAGCGCGCGATCGAAGTGCTCACCGCGCTCGGCGAGGGCGATCAGCCGCTGTGAGCCGGTGTTCCCGGGCGCCTGGCGCGGCACGCGGTGGGCGCGGATAGCGCCGACCGTACGGTGTGCCTTCTCCCAGGCCAGTTCCTCGGTCGGGGCGATGATCGGCCGGAACGCGACCTGGATGCGGGGCACTTCCTCGCGCCCGGCGGCGGTCGCGGTGCCCGCGCCGAGCGGGGCGATCAGCAGGGCGTGAGCGGCGGTGAGGACGTCGGCGAGAGTCAGCCGGCTCCGCGGGACGCGGCGGAGCGGGAGCGTCGGATGGACGTGAACCACCTCCTGGCACAGGAAAGGTGGGGGTGTCAGGGTGACGGGACGAGTACGGGGCCCGGCCGGAACCGGGACAGGGCAGGCCGGGCCACCGTCTCGTCATGGTCGTGGCGCGTGAAACGTGGGGGTGTTGGGCGCTCACCGCGTCTTGGTGTGAGCGCGCCAGCAGTCACGCACACCAACCCGCCATGCCTAAGGGGAGTTCGGGATCTCTTCGTGGTACAGCCCGCTGGCAACGCCGCTGACGTGGTGGGCTTAGACTCAGCGAATTTCGGTGGCCGGAAACGACGCCGGCCGGCTCAGCAGCTTTCGCAGGTGAAGTACAGCCCCTCCCAGTGGTCGCTCATCTGCGTGAAGTAGTTGCCCATGCCCGTCCAGTACCGGGGCACGTCGTCATCGGGGCGATTCTCTATGAACCTGTAGTTGTCCACCACGAAGTCTTCGAGGCAGCTGTTGAACGAGTAGTCCAGCCGGAAGCCCTCCCCGTGGCTGTAGGGCTCGGACGGGTGGCCGCTTTCCGTACCGCCGACGATATTGATGTCGCAGCCGCTGCGGAGCTTGAGGACTTGCGCCGCCCGGGCCGTATCCCAGTTGAGCTCCTCGAAGGACGTACACGCCCGGTCTTCACGGTCGGAACAGTTGCCGACGGACGACCAGGTGATGCCGACCTCCTCGAACATCTCGACGGCGCGCTCGTGCGAAATCTTGTCCGGAATCCACGTCACCTCGGGGCCGGTGGCCGCCCCGGCCGTGGCCGGGGCGGCCACGAGAGCGGTACCGCTGAGCGCCAGGGCCGCGATCACCGATCGCATACGCATGAGTGGGAACCTCCTGCTGTGGGGAGCGCCCGAAATGGGCGCGTGTGCGTCAGATGGCCATGTGGCCGATTGGCGTGCAGGTGGTGCCCGGTCATGCTGCCCGAGAGTTCCGGGCATTTGCTATGCCGGTCCGGGCAGTCTGGCGGTGCCACCCCGGGCAGCCTTGCGGGCAATGTCCCCGGGGGGCGTTTGTCCGCCATCGGCCGGTGGTATTGGCCCGCACCCCGATGGGTCGGCGGCGCCCGGCCCGGGCGAGTCGGCCGGCCGTGCCGCGACCGGACTCGCCCGGCCCGCCTTCGTCACCCGAAAGCGCGGACGGCCTCCTCAGCCGCCGCAGTTGTAGTAGGTCACGTCCCCGTGGTCGCCCTCACGGGCGTAGATGTTCCCACTTCGACGTCCTGGCGGCCCGCGTCGGCCTGCCGTTACTTCTTCCTGGTGTCCCAGGGGTTGGCGCCGAAGGTGCGCAGCAGGACGATGAGCGCGGCGCCCAGCCGCCAGTCCACCTCCGGGGCGTGCAGATGCAGCTTGTCGCCACGGGTACGGAACTCCAGCGGCATCCGCCCGCCCGCACGCCACCTGATCCTGCGGGGGCCGCGGGCGACGCCGCCCTCATTGCCGGCCACGCTGTCGAAGATGGTGAACAGCAGGATCATCACTTGCAGCGGCAGCAGCAGCCACCACAGGCACCACCACAGGATCCGGCCCTTGAAGCCGACCACCTCGGGGCCGCCGGCGGGCGTCACCGTCCAGCGGGTACGAAGTCCCCTGCCGCGCAGCGCCTTCTCCCGCTTGAACATACCGAGGTGCTCGCCGCCCGCGCCGAGCACCTGGAACGTCGCGACGCCACCGGTGGCGGACCGGGTCACCAGCGTGGCCACACGTTCCCGACGGTGCTCGTCCGCCCACAGGACGAACGAGCGGGTGCCGCTGCGACGCGCCGAGAGGTACGCGGGTACACCGCCCGGCGGCAGTTCGCGCTCCACGTAGGCGATGACCTGCGCCGGGCCGGATGCGCCGGTGAGCTCGACCACGTTCTTGACAGGCGCGGACGGGTCGCCGCTGTCCAGGTACGGGGAGATCTTCACGGTCAGTACGTTGCTCATGCGGGCGTCCTCCGTGGTCGGCCGGCTGCTGGATCCGGCCCCACCCACTCGACGCCGTTCGCGAGGGCCGTAGTTGCGGTGTGGTGCGGAAAGCCGAAGGATCCGCCGAGCCGGAGCCCGCCCCTGAAGCGGCCGCAACGGGTGAGGACTCGTCAGAAGGTGGCATGACGCGCGGAGGAGATCCGTCGGTCTCCGTACGGAGACCGTGGGACGGGGGCGGAAACCGTGGTTGACCTTCACCTTGGGGCAGCCCGCAGCATCGGTGAGGCCGGGCGACGCGCTCGGTATGAGGAGGAACGAGCATGGGGTTGCTGACCATCGGGGCGTTCGCGAAGGCGTCCCGGCTGTCACCGAAGGCACTGCGTCTTTACGACGAGCTCGGTCTGCTGACCCCCGCCCGTGTCGACCCGGTGACCGGCTACCGCCGCTACGCACCGGAACAGTTGGAACAGGCCCGACTGGTCGCCTGGCTCCGGCGCCTGGACATGCCCCTGGCCCGCATCCAACGCGTCTGGCGCTGGACGCGGGCCCGGCGGGCCAGGAGGTCCGCGCGTTCTGGGCCCAGGTCGAGGCCGACACCGCCGCACGGCGGGACCTGGCCACCTTCCTCATCGACCACTTGTCCCGAAAGGACCCCGCCATGTCCGCGAACGCCGCGCCCCTGGCCATCCGTTACGCCGCTCTTTCCGACACCGGCCTGGTCCGCGAGAGCAACCAGGACACCGCCTACGCCGGGCCCCGGCTGCTCGCCGTCGCCGACGGCTGCGGCAGCCGGGGAGGCCCGGCCGGCGCAGCCGCCATCGGCGCGCTCAAGCGCCTTGAGACCGGCGGCCTCCCGGCCGGAAATCTCCTGAACGTTCTCGAAGACGTCGTCGACCAGGCCCAGCAGGCCGTCCACTCCGTAGCCGGAAGCGGGACTTCGGCCGAGGACACCGGCACGACGCTCACCGCGATGCTCTGGACGGGGTCGCAGCTGGCCCTCGTCCACATCGGCGACTCCCGCGTCTACCTCCTGCGTGAGGGAGAACTGTTCCAGATCACCCACGACCACACCCTGGTCCAGTCGATGGTCGACGAAGGACGCCTCAGCCCGGAGGAAGCCGCCTCCCATCCTCAGCGGTCGCTGCTGGCCCGGGCCCTGGGCCAGGGCGCCGCTGCCACCCCCGACATGCGCCTGCACGACGCGCGGCGGGACGACCGGTACCTGCTCTGCTCCGACGGCCTGTCGACCGTCGTACCGGACCAAGACATCCGCCACGTGCTCGCCGGAATGGGCGCACCCGAACAGGCCGTCCGCGAACTCATCGCCCTCGCCAACGCCTCTGGCGGCCCCGACAACGTCAGCTGCGTGGTCGCCGATGTCGTGGAGGAGCAGCGATAGGAGCAAAACGGCAGCGACCACATATCCGGCAAGGGGCCGAGACGCACACCCGCACTCGGCGGTCCTGGCCTTGAGGGCTCAGGGCGTGTGTCCCGTCGTGAGGGTTCCGTCCGGGTGAGCACCCTCGGTACGGGCGTCCGGCGCGCCGGTGTGCGGTGCGCGCCGCTGCTGCCGCACCCGCTGCGTCATGACGGCCCCCGGGACGGCAAGCGCGATCAGGAGCGGCATCGCGGCGGCAATCGCGACCCAGAGAATCAGGGCGAGGTACCCGTAGGCCGCGGTCCCCGTGTCCCGGTCCGCCACCAGGAGCAGGACGACGCTCACCAGGAACGCGACCACCATCAGGGCGCCGAGGGCGATGGCGAGGCCGAGGAGGATGCCCGCCCACCGCCGGTAGGCGTCGCTGACTCCCCCGGCCCGCGATGCCACGTACGCCACGGGCGCGGCGGTCATCGGGTCGGGGTGCGGGGCTGGCTGCTGGTCGGACATGAAGCCCCATTCTCCTGTGCACTGACCCTGAACACCAGCCTCGCCCCCTCCGGCCCGCACCGGTACGCGGGCGACAGCGGAGCCCGCTGCCGCCCGCTGCGTTCACAACAGGTGGTCGGCCTTGCCGGCCTTGATCTCCCGGATCATCGTGGCGAGGGCCTCGCGGGAATCCGAGATGGACAGGTGCTCCTGCCCGGCGACCGCTATGTAGGCGTTGCCCGCGCCGTCCGTGCCCAGGCGGAAGCAGTTCGAGCTCTCGGCGCAGAAGGGCTCTTCCCAAGCAATGTCAGACATCTCTTCTCCTGTCAGCCGGTCAAAGCGGAGATGAAGTCCCGCGATGCGCTGGGACCGAGGGAAACGCTGTGCATCCAGTCGAGTTGCGAGCGGTACTTGTCGAGTTGGGACGGCGCGTGGGTGAACGCAGGACCATGGGCCGTGTCCAACTGGACGGTATCGAGCTGAGGAACAACACCTCGAATATCGCAGATGGCCTGTCCAGCCCCTGGGAAGGCTCCGGAGGAGAACGGCAGGACCCGGATCTCCACGTTGTCCAGCTGCCCCACTTCACACAGGTGCTCCAGTTGGGTGCGCATGCTCTTCACTCCCCCGAACTCGATACGCAGAGCCGCCTCGTGGATGTAGGCGGTGTAAGCGATGGGAGGTTCGCGGTGAAGTACCTGCTGTCGCTGCATCCGCATTGCCACACGGAGCTCCACCTCGTGGGGCGACAGCGGAGGCAGCGCCGCGTTGCCGACGGCGCGCACATAGCCGTCGGTCTGGAGCAGCCCGGGTACATGAAGGAAGGATCCGGTGCGGATGACGGTGGAGTGCCATTCGCACTCGGCGATGTCCAGGAGTCCCGCCGGCAGTTGTCCCCGGAAGGTCTCCCACCAGTCCTTCGGACGCGGCTCGGCCATCGCCGCCAGCGCGTTGATGTACGCCTCGTCCCGGCAGTCGTAGTTACACGCCAGGGTGCGGACCCGTTCCGGTGTGATGACGCGGACTCCGGACTCGATGTTGGCGATCCTGGTCCGCTCCAGTCCGAGCAGCCGGGCCGCGAACTCCGTGGTCTCGCCCGCGTCGGTACGCATCTTCCGTAGCTCCGCACCGAGTCGCTTCTGACGTTCGGTGGGAGTGCTCCGTGGTGGCATCTCTCGTTCCCTCAGCCGATGTCGGCGCCAGTCTGCTCTTCGGTGGCCGGGACGCCCACCCGTTCGTGTTAATTACCACCTTTCAGTGGCGGATGACCCGACCATACCCTACGTTGGGTAACGCGCTGCTCTCGCTCGGCAAGATCCGGATCCCGTGCGAGCACGCCCCTGTGGCTATTCGTGCCACCTCCTTCAACGAGCCATGTGCAAGAGCGGAGTTGCCATGTCCGAAACCGACCGGCTTGCTCGCCTCGTCCCCGTACCGCCGACCGGCTTCTGCCCGCCGGTGGGAGCGGGCGGAGCCGAACCTCATCCAGGGAATCTCGCCTACGGATTCAGCCTTCCGGCCTGCCCCTCGACCCCCGTCATCGCGCATGAGACAGCCGAACTTGTCTTTGACGTACACCAGATCTACTCGTTGGCGGAGCCCGGCCTGGAGCTGGTGCGGGCTCTCACCACCTACGCCTGCCGCTTCGCCCGGGAGGGACAGGAGGTGCATCTGACGCTGTACCAGAAAGAGAACACGTTGCGGGTTGATGTGTACGACCCGCATGCCTGTCACGGCTGCGACGATCTGCGCCGGGACGGTCTGCTGGAGACCGGGCGACTCGTGCGGCGTCATCACGGGGAGTGGGGATTCGATGCCAGCGAGCGCCCCGGGGCCGGGACCCGGACCTGGGCAACTCTGCTGGACATCCCGCGCCGCTGGGCCGCCTGAGTCAGCGCAGGCGCAGGCTCTCGGGAGGGCCGAGGTAGCTGGGGCGGAGGCCGCCGGTGTCCGCCACCAGTTTCTGGACGACCATCGTGGGGTCCACCATCCACAGCTTCAGGGTGTGGCGGCCGGCGGTCATGAGGGTGTGGTCGGTCGCCGTCAGGTTGATGTTGTCCGAGGTGTTGCGCTCCCACTGCTTGTTCATCGCCGTGTCGTCGGCGCCCGTGGCGGTCGTGATGTTCACCTCCTGCGGCGGCTGGTCGTCGAAGGAGACCGCGTACGTCAGGCCGTCCGTCGGCAGGACGTTGTTCCTCGGGGAGGCGTACACCCACAGTCGCAGCCGCCCCGCACTGAACAGCGTCAGGTCGTACTCCAGGCACGGCCCGGCGCCCGGGGCGAAGCGGGCGGCGGTCACCGGGAAGGGGGTCATCGCGGCACCGGTGCGGCCCGCGTCCGGCAGGCGGTGCCAGCGGACGCCGCCCGCGCCCACCGCGCGGGTGTGGTGGTCGGCCTCCATGGCCACGTAGCCGCCCGCCTCGATGAAGCCCTTCAGCTCGTGCCGGTTGACCTCCGGCCGGTGGACGGGGGCCAGGACGCGGGCCTTCGCGCCGTTCGGGCCACGCACCGTGATCGAGGCCCGCGTCCGGCCGCGGGGCGCCTTCGCCCAGTCGACCGTCACCGTGACCCGCAGCTGGTCGCCCACCGGCACGCCGGAGTGGGAGACCTTCAGCCACTTCTCGGACGGCGTCACCGTGCAGGAGAAGGGCCGCTGTCCCCGGTTGAAGATCTCGATGTACTGCTCGGGGGCGGTCTGGTACGGGGAGAACTCCGGGAGGACCAGTGGTTCCTTCGTATCCGGCCACCACGCGGTCGAGCCGTCCACGGCCACCCCCAGCTCAGCTCGTTCCGGCACGTCGATGCGGCGCGGAGCGGGGTGGATGGCGTCCGGCAGCGCCTGGTGGTCGGGGGTCTGGGGCTGCTGCCAGCCGGCGTCGGGGCCGTACCGCTCCACGTCCCCGTAGCCGATCTTCGGCTGGGTCTGGAACCCGCTCCACTTCCCGTCGGCCAGCGTGGTGTTGTAGTAATCCGACATCGCGCGGTCGTCCGCGAACCGGGCCTCGGCCGCGTCCGCCAGCGCGTTGGTGGCGGCCCGCCCCTGTCGGGCGTAGAGCAAGCCGGTGAACTGGGCGGCGCGCAGGGCGTACAGGTTCGCCGTGGCCTCCACCTGGTACTGGACCAGCTGGTAGTAGGCGTCGCGCTGTTCGGCCGGGAGGGTGTGCGCGATGCGTTCCGCCCGGTCGTCCAGGTGTTCCCACTCGGCCGTGACGCGTTCCAGTTCGCGGTAGTTCTCCAGTGAGTAGGGGGTGGCCGCGTCGTCGTGGAACACCTCCCCCGTGTCCGGGTCCACGGTGATGCGCCGGTTCAGCAGTTCCGGCTTGCGGCGGGACTGGAGGACCCCGTACGTGTGCAGGACCTCGGCGATCTCCGCCGCGTGGCGCGGGCCGAAGTTCGTCTCCGCGTAGGCACGTTCCCACTCCCCCAGCCGGTCCAGGGTCCAGCGACCGGGGTCCCAGGCGTAGTCCAGGAAGAATTGCAGCGGGAGTTCCTCCGCCTTCATGTCGCCGCAGTTGACCACCCACAGGCGGTCGACGCCGTACTGGTGGGCCAGGTGCAGCTGTTCCCAGGTGGAGGCGAGGTTGACGGTGTCGACCCACTTGTAGTTGCGGCCGACGCCGACGTAGTCGAAGTGGTAGTACAGGCCGTAGCCGCCGGAGCGTTCGGGGAGGCTCTGGTCGGGGAGCTTGCGCAGGTTGCCCCAGTTGTCGTCGCAGAAGATGACCGTGACGTCGTCCGGTGGGCGCAGGCCCTGGTCCCAGTAGCGCTGCACTTCCTTGTACAGGGTCTGGACCTGCGGGACGTCCAGGTGGCCGGCGTCCTTCAGGATGTCGCGCTGCGCGGCCAGGATGGATTCCATCAGCTCGATGCCGTCGCCGTCCGGCAGGCTGACGTCGCCGTTGCCCCGCATGCCGAGGGTGACCACGCCCTCGAAGTCCTCCTCCTTCATGCGGCGGATGCCGTCCGCCCAGTAGCGTTCGACCGCTTCGCGGTTGCGGCGGTAGCTCCACTCCCCGTTGCCGCCGTACGGGTCGGTGCCGCCGCCGGCGTGCCGGTTCCACTCCTCGATGCCGCGCATCATCGGCCCCTCGTGGGAGGTGCCCATGACGATGCCGTACTCCTTGGCGGTGGCGTGGTTCGCCGGGTCGTCCTCGGCGAAGGCCCGGCCCCACACGGCCGGCCACAGGTAGTTGGCCTTCAGGCGGAGCATGACCTCGAAGACGCGGGCGTAGAGGGCGCTGGTGAAGCCGCCCGGGTGGCCGGGCGCGTGTCCAGGGCCGAAGTGCCGCGGGGCCCAGGTGCCCAGGGCAGGGTTCTCGTCGTTGATGAAGAAGCCCCGGTACTTCACGGCCGGGGTGCCCTGGGTGTGCCGGCCGGGCAGGACGTACGCGCGCTCGCGGCGCCGGGCGGGGACGTCGTTCCACCAGTACCAGGGGGAGACGCCGAGCTGGCGGGAGGTCTCGTACACGCCGTAGATGGTGCCGCGCTGGTCGCTGCCCGCGATGACCAGGGCGCGGTCCACGCCGGGGGCCGGGTCGTCGACGATCTGCTGGAGGCTGGTCTCCCAGCGGCCCTCGATACCGCTGACGTCGAGCCGGCCACCGGCGATCAGCCGGTCGACGAAGGGGCTGCGGCCGATGGTGCCGATGATGACGATCTCACGGGCGGCCGTGGCGGGGAGGCCGTCGTGGTGGTGGTGATGGTGGACGGCGGGTGCGACGCCGGTGACCCGTTCGATGTCGTCCCGCAGGTCGCCGGTGACGCGCAGCACGCCGGGATGGTCGGCGGAACTCACCACCAGCGGCGCCGCTGTGCCGCTCGCGGCCAGGGTGAGGGAGCCCGGCTGCCAAGTCGAGGCGATGAAGGTGGAGCTCCTGCGCCCGGTGGCCTGGGCGGGGGTGGCGGCGGGCACGGCGGCGGCTGTCGCCGCGGTCAGCGGAAGCAGGCTCAGAAACGCACGGCGGCTCGTCATGTCCGCGATAATTTCCGGGATTCTTCCGGAAGGTAAGGGGGTGGGAGCCCTGAAAGTTTTCCGACGCCGCCCCTCCGGATCCGCGAATCCTGCGTCCTCCCGGGACCCCTGCCGTCCCCCGCCGCCCCCACCGGGCTGGACGGCGGGGCGGCCGGACGGTGGGGGCAGCGGGCCGCTCCTCAGGGTTCCGACAGCATCGGGAGCGAGGCCAGATACTCCTCCGGCAGCCCGAACGCGTCTCCCAGACACGCCAGATGTGGGGCGAGCCGGGCGATCGTCCGCTCCACGGCGGCCGGGACATCCCGTACCTGATCCGCCCTCAGGTGGCCGTCCGCCAGCAACTCCCCCGTGCGGCCCGCGAGGGTCCGCAGCAGGAACAGGCGGCGCAGATCGCTCAGTACGGCCCGGGTCGGGCCGTGCCCGACGGTGGCCTCCGCCGCGGCGAAGGCGTCCGCCGCGCGGCCGGCGGCGTGCAGCGCGACGAGTTCGAGGACGGCCCCCGAGGCGCCGTTCCAGCGGGCCAGTGAATCGCCGCGCGGCCCCGACCGCAGATCGGCGCGGGCCCGCTCGTGCCAGCACGTCTCCACCGCCGCCAGCAGCGCCCGCAGCGCGTCCGGATCCGCCACGTCGCTCGTGCCGGGCGGGGCGGCCGGGAGGACGGAGGGGGTGGGCGCGAACAGCAACTCGGCCCCGGCCTTGCACCAGATCGCCAGATTGTCGCCCTCGGCGGTGATCGCCCCCTCCGTGTTGGCCGCGTGCTCGGCCAGCCCGTTCACGGGGAACAGCCCCCGGGCGCCGCAGCGTTCGCGGGCCTCGGTGATGACCTGCCGCGCCTGCCAGGTGATCCAGCCCTTGGCGATGGCCGCCTCCCGCTCCGCCTCGGCCCGTTCCGCCTCGGGCGCGTCGATCGCGACTGCGGTCGTCCGGCGGTGCAGGAACGTCATGGCGAAGGCGTGCGCCACCGCCTCCAGCAGCCGCCCGGTGTGGCTGCGGTGCGCCGCCAGGGGCACCCGGCGGCCGGCCGCCGGCGCGGAGATGTGGCGCTGGTGGGCGTGGCGGATCGCGATGGCCAGCGCGGCCCGCGCGCCGCCGAGGGTGGCGGCGCTCATGCACAGCTTGCCGGTGGTCACCCGGCCGATGGCCGACAGGAAGCGCCGGCGCGGGCTGCGTACGGCGCTGTCGAACCGGCCGTCGGGGGTGAGCGTGCCGTGGGCGCCCTGGAGGAGCGCGGTGTACGGCAGCCGCACGCCGTCGAAGGTGGTGGCGCAGTGGTCGACCGGGCTGCCGACGCGGTCGGGGAGTTCCTCGATCCGGATGCCGGGCAGCGGGCCGTCGGCGTCCGAGAGCGGGGTGAGGAAGAGGAAGACACCGTGATCCTCACCGGCGACCAGCAGCCGTGCGGCGACCACGGCGCTCTTGGGGCCGCCCGCGGGGCCGGTGTTGGGCATGTACTTGCGCGCGCCCCGGTCCGGGGTGTGCAGCACGAAGCCGCGTGACCTGGGGTCGTGGCGGGCGGTGGTGCGCAGCGCGGCGGCGTCGTTCCCGTGGTCGTACTCGGTGCACAGAAACGTTCCGACACGGTCCATGGCCGTGATGTCCCGCAGGTCCCGGGAGGCGGAGCGGTCATCGTCCAGCAGGCTGCCGAGGAACAGGTTGTAGTGGATGCCGGCCACCGTCGCCAGTGCGCCGTCCGCCACGGCCAGCCACTCGTGGGCGGCGGCCAGCCCGCGCGGGTCCAGGGCGAGCGCGATGGCGTCCCCGTGGCGCTCGTTGACCAGGCGCAGCCGGTCGTAGGTCTCCCGGTGGCGTTCCTCCCGCCGCAGTCGCGGATGGTGGTGCAGACGCTCGTCGCGCAGCAGGCCGCGCCAGAACGCGTGGGGGTTCCCCGGGCCGTCCCGCAGCAGCAGGGCGGTCAGCGCCCGGGAGTCGGGGAGCCCGGGTGCGGTGGGTGCGCGATACGGAGCGGGGACGACGGTGCGGAGCGGACCCGTGGTGGCGCCGGTCATGGGCAGATCCATTTCACGCAGAGCAGTGGGTTGCTCGCGCTAGGTTAAGGCCATGGGCTGTGTGATCCCAACACGCCCTGGTGGAAGGGGAATCGGGCGCTTCCGCGGCGGGCGGTGGCGCGCGTCGGCGGAACGGGCCCGTCGCCCGCCGGGCGCGGCTTCGCCGGGAACCGCGGCACGCGGCGGGGTCCGGTCCGCGCATCGTCGAGGTGGTGCCCGATGCGGCATGATGGCCGTATGGGACGGGTCACGGAGCGGCGGCGGGTGGTGCGGATCCGGGACGGGGCGGTCAGTGAGCGCCCCGACACCCTGGTCGGCGAGGAGCCAGTGGAGATCCGGGTCAACGGGCGTCCGCTGGCCATCACCATGCGCACGCCGGGCGACGACTTCGCCCTGGCCACCGGTTTTCTCGTGAGCGAGGGCGTGGTGGCGGCGGCCGACGAGGTCACGCGCGTCGCCTACTGCGCCGGGGCCACCGCGGACGGCTCGAACACGTACAACGTGGTGGACGTCCGGCTGGCCGACGGTGTCGCGCCGCCGGACGCGTCCCTGGAGCGGAAGGTGTACACCACCTCCTCCTGCGGGCTGTGCGGCAAGGCGTCGCTGGACGCGGTGCGCACCACGGCCCGCTGGCCGCTGCCGCTGGCCGGCGGCCCGGTGCTCACCCCGGCGCTGCTGTCGGCGCTGCCCGAGCGGCTGCGCGAGCACCAGCGGGTCTTCGACCGGACCGGCGGGCTGCACGCCGCCGCGCTGTTCGACGGCACGGGTGAGCTGCTGGACGTACGGGAGGACGTGGGGCGGCACAACGCCGTCGACAAGGTGGTGGGGCGGGCGCTGACCGCCGGGCGGCTGCCGCTGGCGGACACCGTGCTGCTGGTGTCGGGGCGGGCCTCCTTCGAGCTGGTGCAGAAGGCCGTGATGGCCGGGATCCCGGCGCTGGCCGCGGTGTCCGCACCGTCCGCCCTCGCCGTGGAGCTGGCGGAGGAGGCCGGGCTGACGCTGGTCGGCTTTCTGCGCGGCACCTCGATGAACGTCTACTCGGGGAGTGAACGGCTGGTGCTTCCCGGCGACTCGTCCTCCTCCGACCAGCGGCGGGCCAAGAACGCGCACACCAGCAGCTGAAGCTGGTGGAAGAGCATCAGCGGGAGCACGGCCAGCGCCGTCTGCTCGGGGAAGATCACCCCGGCCATCGGCAGGCCGGCCGCCAGTGACTTCTTGGATCCGGCGAAGGTGATGGCGATCCGGTCGGCCCGTCCGAAGCCCAGGCGGCCGGCGCCGTGGGTGGTCAGCAGCAGCATGATCGTCAGCAGCACCCCCTCGACCGCGAGCAGCGCCAGCAGCCGCCCCCAGCTGGCCTGGGACCAGATGCCCTCGTTCATGCCCTCACTGAACGCGGCGTAGACGACCACCAGGATCGAGCCGCGGTCGACGATCTTCACCAGCACCCGGTGGCGGGCGATGAAGCCGCCGATCCAGCGGCGCAGCAGTTGCCCGGCGAGGAACGGCAGGAGCAGCTGGGCACCGATCGACAGCAGCGCGTCGGCGCTGAAGCCCGAGCTCGCGCCGATGAACGCGGCGGCCAGCAGCGGGGTGATGACGATCCCGGCCATCGAGGAGAAGGACCCGGCGGCGATGGCCCCGGCCACGTTGCCGCGCGCGATGGAGGTGAAGGCGATCGAGGACTGCACGGTGGAGGGGACCAGGCACAGGAACAGCAGCCCGGTGTACAGGTCGTCGGTGATCAGCCAGGGGGTGAGGCCGCGGGCGGCGAGACCGAGCAGCGGGAAGATCAGGAACGTGCAGGCCAGGATGGTCACATGGAGTCGCCAGTGGCGTACCCCGTCCATCGCCTCCTGGGTGGACAGCCGTGCTCCGTAGAGGAAGAACAGCAGTCCGATGAAGATCTTGGTCGCCCCGTCCACGGCTTCCGCGGCGGAGCCGCCGACCGGGAACAGCGCGGCCAGGCCGACGGTTGCCATCAGCAGCAGGATGAAGGGGTCGATGAACCGGGTCAATGCACGCACTCGCGCCATTGTGCCCTCCGCCACTGAGGGCTGCGCCGCCGGGCCGGATCATGGACGATAGGCAAACGACTACCAAGTGATCGGTTCCCGATCAGAAGAAGGAATGATTCGTACGTGAGCAGCGTCCCCCATGTCACTCTGAACAACGGCGAAGAGATCCCGCAGCTGGGCTTCGGCGTGTGGCAGGTCCCCGACGACCAGGCGACCGACGCCGTGAGCCGCGCCCTGGAGGCGGGCTACCGCCACATCGACACCGCGGCGATCTACCGCAACGAGGCCGGCACCGGCAAGGCGCTGGCCGCCTCGGGGCTGCCGCGTGAGGAGCTGTTCGTCACCACCAAGCTGTGGAACTCCGACCACGGTTACGACGACGCCCTGCGCGCCATCGACGTCTCGCTGGAGAAGCTGGGCCTGGAGTACGTCGACCTCTACCTGATCCACTGGCCGACCCCGATGTACGACCAGTACGTCGAGGCGTGGAAGGCCATGGAGCAGATCTACGGCGACGGCAAGGCCAAGGCCATCGGTGTCTCCAACTTCCGTCCCGCGCACCTGCGCCGGGTCATCGACGAGGGCACCATCGTGCCGGCGATCAACCAGATCGAACTGCACCCGAACTTCTCGCAGGCCGAGTCGCGCGGCGTGCACGCCGAGCTGGGCATCGCCACCGAGGCGTACTCCCCGCTGGGCTCGGGCAAGGGGCTGCTGGATGACCCCAAGCTCGCCGAGATCGGCGCCAAGCACGGCAGGACCCCCGCCCAGGTCGTGCTGCGCTGGCACCTCCAGCTCGGCAACGTCGTCATCCCCAAGTCCGTGACCCCGGCACGGATCAAGGAGAACATCGACGTCTTCGGCTTCGAGCTGGACGCCGACGACATCGCGGCCATCGCGGCGCTGGACACCAACACCCGCGTCGGCGCCGACCCGGAGACCGCCGCGTTCCGGTAAACCCTGACCCATCCGGGCCGCTTCCGGCTCCGAATGACGGGTGGCACCCGCGTGCGGCGCGGGTGCCACCCGTCCTGTCCGTCTGTCACCGGAGACCACGTATGGAGCCAGTGCCCACCCCCCTGTCCGCTCCGGGCGGGCCCGCCGCCGACCTGGGAGAGCTGCTCACCCAGGTGGCGGCGGGCGACCAGGACGCCTTCGGCGCCGTCTACGACCGGGTCGCCGGCCCGGTCCACGGGCTGGTGCGCAGCGTGCTGCGCGACCCGGCGCAATCCGAGGAGGTGACCCAGGAGGTCTTGGTCGAGGTCTGGCGCCGGGCCGCGTCCTACGCCCCCGAGCGCGGTACCGCGATGGCCTGGATCATGACCCTCGCGCACCGCAGGGCCGTGGACCGGGTGCGCTCCGCGCAGGCCGCCAGCGACCGCGAGCACCGCGCGGCGCTGCTGGACCACACCCCCGCCTACGACGAGGTGACCGAACAGGTCGAGGCCAGCCTGGAGCGCGAACAGGTGCGCCGCTGCATGGGCGGGCTCACCGAACGGCAACGGCAGTCGGTGACCCTCGCCTACTACCGGGGCCTGACCTACCGCGAGGTGGCCGAAGTGCTGTCGCTGCCGCTGGGCACGGTGAAGACCCGGCTGCGCGACGGACTGATCCGGCTGCGCGACTGCCTGGGAGTGACGGCATGAATGTCGAGGATGTGCACACCCTCAGCGGGGCCTACGCGCTGGACGCGCTGCCCCCCGTGGAGCGCGAGGAGTTCACCCGCCATCTGGACCGCTGCGAAGCCTGCGCCCGGGAGGTGAGGGAACTGTCGGAGACCGCGGCCCGGCTGGCCCGCGCGGTGGCCGTCCCCCCGCCGCCCCAGCTGCGCGAGAACGTCATGCGGCGGATCGCCACCGTACGGCAGGACCCGCCGCCCGGCGCCCTGCGCGCGCTGCGCCGCCGGACCCGGCGCGTGCTGCCCGGCTTCGCGCTCGCCGCCGCGCTGGCCGCCGCCGTCCTGGGCGGCACCACCGTGTGGCAGTGGCAGCAGGCCCAGGACGCCCGCGAACACAGCCGCCACGCCCAGCAGCAGTCGGCCCTGCTCGCCCAGGTGCTCTCGGCACCGGATGCCCGGATCGCCGCCGGAGAGCTGCCGGGCGGAGGCACCGGCACCGTCGTGGTGTCCGCGGAGGCCGACCGCGCCGCGTTCGTGGCGTCGGGAATGCCGAGCCCGCCGGACGGCATGGTGTACCAGTTGTGGTTCGACGATCACGGTGCGATGCGGCCCGCCGGGCTGATGGACCCCGGGTCACCGGATGAGGCCGTGCTGATGGAGGGGGCGCTGGAGGGCGCCACCGGCATGGGCATCACGGTCGAACCCGCCGGAGGCTCTCCGCAGCCGACATCCGATCCGCTGGCCGTCATGGAATTCCCGACCACCTAGCGAGGAGCGACCGGACGATGGATGTCGCCGTGGTTGTGTTCACCAGTGATCTGCGGCTGCGCGACCATCCCGCGCTGCATGCGGCCCAGCGCGCCGCCGACGCGGTGGTGCCGCTGTTCGTCCGTGACCGGGGCGTGGACGGAGCCGGCTTCGCCACGCCCAACCGGCTCGCGTTCCTGGCCGACGCGCTCACCGACCTGGACGCCGGGCTGCGCGAGCGCGGCGGCCGGCTCGTGGTGCGCGAGGGGGACGTGGTCGAGGAGGTGTGCACGGTGGTGCGGGACACCGGCGCGGGCGAGGTGCACCTGTCCGCCGGGGTGAGCGCGTACGCGCGGCGCCGCGAGGAGCGGCTGCGGGCCGCGCTGGAGGAACTGCGCTGCCCGCTGCGGGTGCACGACGGCGCCGTGACGGCGGTGCCGCCGGGCGCGGTCACCCCGGCCGGGCGGGACCACTTCGCGGTGTTCACGCCGTACCACCGCCGCTGGCGGGAGAGCGTACGGGACGCCCCGCTGCCCGCGCCGCGCCGGATCCGGGTGCCGGACACGGCCAAGGGCCAGGGGCCGCCGGAGCGCGGCGCGGTCACCGGGGTCTCCCCCGGCGTGCCGCGCGGCGGTGAAACGGAGGGCCGCCGGCGGATGACGGCCTGGCTGCGCTCGGACGTCGACGCGTACGAGGAGCGGCACGACGACCTGGCGGGCGACGCCACCTCGCGGCTCTCGCCGTACCTGCACTTCGGCTGCCTGTCGGCGTCCGAACTGACGCACCGGGCGCTGCGGCACGGTGGGACGGGCGCGGAGGCGTTCGTACGGCAGCTGGCCTGGCGGGACTTCCACCACCAGGTGCTGGCGGCCCGGCCGGACGCGTCGTGGGCCGACTACCGGCCCCGGGGCGACCGGTGGCGGCACGACGAGCGGGAGCTGACCGCCTGGCGCGAGGGCCGCACCGGCTACCCGATCGTGGACGCCGCGATGCGGCAGCTCGCGCACGAGGGATGGATGCACAACCGGGGGCGGCTGCTGGTGGGCAGCTTCCTCACCAAGACGCTGTACGCCGACTGGCGCGAGGGCGCCCGGCACTTCCTGCGGCTGCTGGTGGACGGCGACATGGCGAACAACCAGCTGAACTGGCAGTGGGTGGCGGGCACCGGGACGGACACCCGCCCCAACCGGGTGCTCAACCCGGTGACGCAGGGCCGGCGTTACGACCCGGACGGCGCGTATGTGCGGCGCTGGGTGCCGGAACTGGCCGGGGTGGGCGGCTCCGCGGTGCACGAGCCGTGGAAGCTGGACGCCTCGAAGCTGCGCGCCGGCGGCTACCCCGCGCCGCTGGTGGACCTGGCCGTCTCCCGGGACCGTTTCCTGACGGCGCGGCACAGGGAATGAGCACGGTCGCGGCCCGGTACGGCGGAGGAGGTGGATCTCCTTCCGCCGTACCGGGCCGCGGGGTTCAGCCGGTCATTCGGTCAGCCGGTCACCCGTCCGCCGGGGCACGCGGGCGGCGCGGCGGGCGGGGGAAGAAGCCGCTGGTGCGGGCGGCGTACGCGGCCCAGCCGGGCCGGTCCGCCATCCGCCGCTCCAGCAGGGCCTTGCCGCTGCCGAAGATCAGCAGCGCGCTCATCACCAGCGGAGCGGGCAGCGCCACCAGCGCCGCCGTCCATCCCGAGCAGGCCAGCAGGTACAGCCCCCACCACACGGCGAAGTCGCCGAAGTAGTTGGGGTGCCGGGTCCAGCTCCACAGCCCACGGTCCATCAGCCGGCCCCGGTTCGCCGGATCGGCCCGGAACCGCGCCAGCTGACGGTCCCCGACCGCCTCGAAGAACATCCCCAGCGCCCACAGGGCGATGGCCGCCACGGTGAGCGGCAGCGGCGGTGCCCCCGCGTACAGCGCGATCTGCACCGGCGCCGACACCAGCAGGATCAGCACCCCCTGGAGCAGGTACACCTTGCGCAGCGCGTACACGTGCCGGTTGCCGGGGGCCTTGTCCAGCATCCGGGCGTAGCGCGGGTCCTCCCCGTGCCCCCGGCCGCGCCAGGCGATGTGCGCCGCCAGCCGCAGGCCCCACACCGCCGTGAGCACGGCCACCAGCAGCCGGTGGGCGTCGTCGCCCCGGCCGGTGGAGGCGATCCAGCCCGCCACGGCCAGCGCGGCGAAGCCCAGGCCCCAGGCGCTGTCCACCACCCGGTGCAGCCCGCCCTTCGCCATGGCCACCGCGAAGGTCGCCGCCATGAGGACGAGCAGGACGACGGCCGACAGCGCCGCGTTGCGGGCGAGATCCGCCCAGGGAAGGCCGCTCACCGCTCGCCCGCCCGGTACCAGTCGGCGGGCGTCGGCTCCATGCCGCTGCCGCCGGCGTCCCCGGGACGCACCGCGAGAATCTGGTCCACGCCCATCCTCCGCTGTTCGAACGCCAATGCTGCGCCGGTGAGATACAGCCGCCAGACCCGGCAGGTGCGCTCACCCACCAGGGCGGCGAAGTCGGCCCACTCACGCTCCAGGGTGGCGAGCCAGGCGGCCACCGTGCGCACGTAGTGCTCGCGCAGTGCCTCCACCGAGCGCACCTCGAGACCGGCGGACTCCAGCATCCCCACGGTCTGCCCCACCGGCCGCATGTGCATGTCGGGCGCGATGTAGGTCTCGATGAACGGTCCGCCGGCCGGCACGTGCGACCCCCGCGACATCTGCTGGAGCAGCAGCCGCCCGTGGGGCCGCAGCATGCCGTGCAGCAGGGAGGCGAACCGCGGGTACTCCTCGTCGCCGACGTGTTCGCCCATCTCGATCGAGGTGACCGCCTCGTACCAGCCGCCGCGGATGTCGCGGTAGTGGCACAGCTGGACGTCCACCCACTCGGTGAGCCCGCGGTGCTCGACCTCCGCCCGTACGTGCCGCGCCTGTTCGGCGGAGAGCGTGACGGCGGTGACCTGGGCCTTGTACTCCTGCGCGGCGTAAAGGCTCAGCGAGCCCCAGCCGCAGCCGACATCGAGCAGCCGCATCCCGGGGCGCAACGCCAGCTTGCGGCAGATCAGTTCGAGCTTGTCGCGCTGGGCGTCGGCGACGCCGTACGCCCGGTCCTCGGGGTGGCCGCGCCAGTAGCCGCACGAGTAGGCCATGGAAGGGTCGAGCAGCCGGGCGTAGAAGTCGTTGGACAGGTCGTAGTGGTGGGCGATCGCCTGGCGGTCGCGCGAGCGGCTGTGCGGGACGCCGCGCAGCCGCGCCCCTCCGGCGGGGGCGGGCGGCCGGGGGCCCAGCGCGCCCAGGGCGGCGAGGGTGCTCACCATCCTCGCCCGGTCGGCCACCGTCAGCCGCGGTGGGGTCAGCCGATCCTCGCGGGCGGCCGTCCACACGGTGCGCAGGGATGTGCCGAGGTCGCCCTCCACGTCCAGATCACCGCAGATGTAGGCGTCGGCGAGCCCGAGTTCACCGGGCTGCCACAGCAGTCTGCGCAGCGCCCGGCGATTGCGCAGCACCACTGTCGGGGCGTGCGCGGGCCCGGTCTCCGAACCGTCCCAGGCGCGCAGCCGGACGGGCGGCCGGCCGGCGAAGAGCTGGTGCAACAGCGGGGCGAGGCGGGCTGCGGCGGTCATCGGGGGCCTCCCTTGAGGAGCTGGAACTGCTGGACGTCGAGGTAGCCGGAGCGGAATCCGGCCTCGCAGTAGGCGAGATAGAAGGTCCACATGCGGCGGAAGGTGTCGTCGAACCCCAGCCCCTCGACGGCCGGGGCCTGTTCGGTGAAGCGTTCGCGCCACAGCCGCAGGGTCTCGGCGTAGTGCGGGCCGTAGCGCTCGCGGCGGGCGACGGTCAGCCCCGCGTGCCGGGCGGCGCCGTCGGTGATGGCCTCGGTGGAGGGCAGTTGCCCGCCGGGAAAGATGTACTTCTGGATCCAGGTGTGGGTGGTGTGGGAGGCCACCATCCGGTCGTGGGGCATGGTGATGGCCTGCAGGGCGATCCGGCCGCCGGGGGCCAGCACCCGGTCCAGGGCCCGGAAGTAGCCGGGCCAGCCGCGTACGCCGACGGCCTCGATCATCTCGACGCTGACGACGGCGTCGTAGCCCGCGCCGGGACCGGCGGACAGGTCGCGGTAGTCCTGGAGCCGGATCTCCACCCGGTCGGCGACTCCGGCCTCGGCCACCTTGCGCAGCGCGAGATCGCGCTGGGCGGCGGACAGCGTGATGGTGTCGACGTGCGCGCCGCGCCGGGCGGCGCGCACGGCCAGTTCACCCCAGCCGGTGCCGATCTCCAGCAGCCGGGTTCCCGGTCCGGCCCCGGCCAGGTCCAGCAGTCGGTCGATCTTGCGGTGCTGGGCCTGCTCCAGCTGGTCCCAGCGGGCGGGCAGAGTGCGGAAGACGGCCGAGGAGTAGGTGAGGGTGGGGTCGAGGAAGAGGGCGAAGAGGTCGTTGGACAGGTCGTAGTGACGGCGGATGTTCTCGCGCGCGTCGTCGGGTGCGTTGTGCTGCGAGGCCGGCTGGGGCGGGGCCCACCAGCCGCGCAGCCGCTGGAGCGGCGCCGGGATCAGGGCGCCGGCGTGGCCGGCCACCACGGTGAGCGCGGCGACCAGGTCGGGGGCGTCCCACTCGCCGGCGAGGTAGGACTCGCCGAAGCCGATGGTGCCGCTGGTGCCCAGGCGCCGGTGGAACGCCACGGGGTCGTGGATCTCGATGCGCGGGCCGCCAGGCCCCGGCAGCGGGCCGTCCGGGGTGACGACGCGCAGCGGCAGTCGGGAGACGGCGCGCCGTACCAGTCGTTCGGTGACCGCGACGCGCGGCCGGGAGGCGGCGGGCACGGCGGCGACGTCCGGCCAGGTGACGGGATCGACGGGCAGGGGGTGGGAGGGGGTGAGCCGGTTCATGTGCTGCCTCGCTGGGGACGGCGGGGGTCGGGGTCGTGGGTGTGGGCGTGGGGCGGGCCGGTGCGGTGCCCGGCCGTGCTGCCGCCGGAGGCGGGGCCGTCCGGCGGGCCGGACGCGTGGGATCGCTCCGGTACGGGGTCGTGCCGCTCGGGGACGGGGTCGTGCCGGCGTACCCGCAGCCCGCGCAGGTACAGGGTGATGCCGTGGGCACGGATGGCGGCGGAGACGGCGAGGGTGGACCACGGGTGCCGGGTGGCGGCGCGCAGCAGCCCCGGGCGCCGGCGGGCCGCCGGATACCGGTGACGGCGGCGGTGAACGGCTTCTCGCCGGGCTGATCGAGGGTGACGGTCAGCCGCAGCCGGTCGCCGGGCACCGGCAGCCGCATCCGGTACCGTCCGGCGACCGTGAAGAACGGCGAGACGGCGAGGCTCTTGTCCGTCACCGCCCGCCCGGCGCCGTCGGGGTGCAGCAGGTAGGCGTGCCGCTTCCCGTAGGTGTTGTGGACCTCGGCGACGACGCAGGCCAGGGAGCCGTCGCGGTGATGGCACCAGTAGAGCGTCAGCGGGTTGAACACGTAGCCGAACACCCTGGCGTGGGCGAGCATCAGCGTGGGGCCGCCGGGCAGCGGCTCCCCCTGGTCCGTCAGAAAGCGCTCCAGGCCGGCAGCGATGCTGGGGGCCGTCCCGTCGAAGTGGTCCCGCGGGTCGAAGCGTGCCAGAGCCCGCAGCCCGCGGGGCGGGACCGGCACGGCCGCCGGGTCGATCAGCCACAGATAGGTGCGGTGCCGCAGCGTGTGCCGCAGCGGGGAACGCCGGGCATGACGGATCTCGCACCGGTACAGGGCGGGTACCGGCGGTGCCTCGCCCGCCGGGCCGTCGCTCACCAGGACACCCCCTGCGCGGCGGCGGCCAGCACGCCCGACCGGCAGCCGTCCTCGTGGAAGCCCCAGCCGTGGTACGCGCCGGCGTAGGCGGTGACCGGCCCGCTCAGCGCGGGCAGCCGCAGCTGCGCGGAGACCGACTCGGGGGTGTAGACGGGGTGTTCGTACACCATGCCGGCGAGAATCCGGCCGGGGTCGATCCGGTCCTCGGCGTTCAGCGACACGACGTAGCGTTCCTCTCCCGGCTGCTGCGGCAGGCGCTGCAACCGGGTCATGTCGTAGCTGACCGTCACCCGCTCCGGTCGGGCCCGGCAGCCGGGCAGCAGATAGTTCCAGGAGGCCGACGCCGCCCGGCTGCGCGGCAGGACCGAGGTGTCGGTGTGCAGCACCGTGGCGTTGCGGGAGTAGGTGAAGGCGCCCAGCGCCTCGCGTTCGGCGTCGGTCGGGTCGGCGAGGAGGCGCAGCGCCTGGTCGGCGTGGGTGGCGATGACGACGGAGTCGAAGGAGTGCGCCGCGCCGTCGGCGGTGGTGATCTCCACGCCCCCGCCGGTGCGGCGCACGGTGCGCACCGGGGTGGCGGTACGGACGGCGTTGATCCGTTTGGCGGCGCGCTCCACGTAGCTGCGCGAGCCGCCGGTGACGGTCCGCCACACCGGTGAGCCGGTGACGGACAGCAGCCCGTGGTGGTCCAGGAACTGGAAGAGGTAGCGCGCCGGGTAGCGCAGCGCGGTCTCCGGGGAGCAGGACCACACGGCGGACACCAGCGGGGTCATGAAGTGTCCGGTGAAGTAGCCGGAGAAGCCGCCCGCGCTCAGGAATTCCCCCAGGGTGACGGCGTCACCGGCGGTGGAGCGCAGCACGGCGCGGGCCCGGCGGTGGAAGCGCGGCACCTCCGCGAACATCCGCAGCGCGGCGGGGCGCAGCGCCGTACCGGGCCGGGCGAACAGGCCGCGCGGCCCGCGGGCCCCCGCGTACTCCAGGCCGCAGCCCTCGCACCGCACCGACATGCTCATCTCCGACTCCTGCGTGCTCACGCCCAGTTCGCGGAAGAGCCGCAGCAGATGCGGATAGGTGCGGTCGTTGTGGACGATGAATCCGGAGTCCACCGCGTGCATGCGTCCGGGGCCCGCCACGTCGTGGGTGTGCGCGTGGCCGCCGAGCCTGCCGTCCGCCTCGAACAGCGTCACCTCGTCCCGTTTGCTGAGCACATGGGCGGCGGTGAGTCCGGAGACCCCCGCCCCCACCACCGCGGTACGGCGTGCCGTGCCCGTCATCTCGCTCCTCCTGAACCGCGTTCGGCGCACTTGTCGCCTGACATTCGGAGCCGGTCGGCCCGCGGATGGGTCGCGGTCTCCGGTCTTCACTCTGCGGGGTGAGACTTTTCTTTTTCGCGCTCGCGACCCATCCGTCCGCCCGGTCGCACCGAATGGGGGATGTGAGCAACGAGCGGACAACAAGCGCGATGACGGGCCGGGCCCGGCTGCGGGAGATCCTTCCGCCGGCCGGGGCCGGAGCCCTGTGCGGGCTGCTGGCCGCCGGCACGTCGCTGGCGGTGGCGGAACTGGCCGCCGCCGCGGTCCGTGAGGAGGCCCGGCCGGTCAACGCGGTCGGCGGGGCGGTCATCGACCGCACCCCGGCCCCGGTCAAGGACTGGGCGATCGAGAACTTCGGCACCAATGACAAGCTGGTGCTGCAGCTCGGCATCCTTCTCCTGCTCGGACTGTTCGCGGTGACGGTGGGCGTCCTGGCGCTGCGGTTCCGCCGCGCCGCTGCGCTCGCCGTACTGGGCTTCGGGCTGTTCGGCGCCGTCGTGGCGGCCGGCCGGCCCGAGGGCGCCGGGCCCGACGCGCTCCCCTCGCTGGCGGGGGCGGTCGCGGGGGCCACGGTGCTGTACCTCCTGGTGGGCCCGAGCCTGCGGATGGTGCCGGGCCCACCAGGGCTGTCGGAGCGGGAGGGCGAGGCGCCGGCACGGGTGCTGACCGGCTTCGAACGGCGGCGGTTCGTCGTGGCGGCGACCACGGTGGCCGCGGCGTCCGCCGGAGCCGGCCTGCTGGGACGGCGGCTGAACGCGGCAGGGCGCGCTCGTGCCGCGGCCTCCCGTACGGCGCTGAGCCTGCCCGCCCCCGCCTCCCGGGCGGGCACCGTCCCAACCGGCGCCGAACTGCGGGTGCCGGGACTGGGCCCGCTGATCACCCCCAACCGCGACTTCTACCGGATCGACACGGCTCTGACCGTGCCCCGGGTGGACGCGGAGAGCTGGCGGCTGACCGTGCGCGGCAAGGGCGTCACCCGGCCGCTGGAGCTGGGGTTCGCCGATCTGCTGGAACGGGAACTGGTCGAGCGCCGCATCACGCTCACCTGCGTCTCCAATCCGGTGGGCGGCCGGTACACCGGCAACGCCTCCTGGATCGGGGTGCGGCTGGCCGAACTGCTCGCCGAGGCGGGGGTACGCCCGCCGTCCCGGGGCGGCCCGGCCGATCAGCTGATCGCCCGGTCGGTGGAGGGCATGACGCTGGGCTCCCCGGTGGAGGCGGTGATGGACGGCCGCGACGCGCTGCTGGCGGTCGGCATGAACGGCGAACCGCTGCCGTTCGTCAACGGCTTCCCGGTGCGCATGGTGGTACCGGGCCTGTACGGCTACGTCTCCGCCTGCAAATGGCTGACGGAGCTGGAGCTGACCACCTTCGAGGAGTACGACCCCTACTGGGTGCAGCGGGGCTGGGCCCGTGAGGCGCCCATCAAGACCATGTCCCGCATCGACACCCCGCGCGGCCTGGACACCCTGCCCGCCGGGCGGGTCGCGGTGGCGGGTGTGGCCTGGGCCCAGCGCACCGGCATCGACCGGGTGGAGGTGCGGGTGGACGGCGGAGCCTGGTCGGACGCCGAACTCGCCGAGGAGGACAGCGTGGACACCTGGCGGCAGTGGGTGTGGATGTGGGACGCCACCCCGGGCCGGCACTCCCTGGAGGTACGGGCCACCGACCGGTCCGGCTCCACCCAGACCGCCGACCGGGTCGGCACGGTTCCCGACGGCGCGACCGGACGGCATGCGGTGGTGGTCAACGTGAACTGACCCGCGGCACCCGGCCGGACGGCCCCGTCCCGCCCCTCCCCCCGACTTTTGTCATCCCGACATCTCTCAACTCTCAAGGAGCGTTTCCCATGCGTATCAACCGAATCCGCCGCGCCACCATCGCCGTCACCGCCGCCGCCGTGCTGCCGCTGAGCCTGGCGGCCTGCTCCTCCGACGACAACGGCTCCAGCGGCGACCAGGGCTCCTCGGAGAGCACCGAGGGCACCACGGGTGGCGGCATGGACGAGGGTGAGGACACCGGCGCCGACGACTCGGCGCAGGAGGAGACCGGTGCCGCCGCACAGACGTTCGGCGCGGCGTGTGCCGCCACCCCGGCCGAGGGCCCCGGCAGCTTCGACGGCATGGCGCTGGACCCGGTGGCCACGGCGGCGGGCAACAACGAGGCGCTGACCACCCTGGTGAGCGCGGTGGATGCGGCCGGGCTGGTGGACACCCTGAACGACGCGGACGGCATCACCGTCTTCGCCCCCGTCAACGACGCCTTCGCCGCGATCCCCGAGGAGGACCTGAACGCGGTGCTGGCCGACCAGGACATGCTGACCGGGATCCTCACCTACCACGTGGTGGGCGAGCGGCTGTCGCCCGAGCAGCTGGAAGACGGCTCCTTCGAGACGCTCCAGGGCGGCACGGTCACCACCACCGGCTCGGGCGAGTCCTTCACCGTCAATGACGAGGCGGCCGTGGTCTGCGGCAATGTGCAGACGGCCAACGCCACGGTCTACCTGATCGACACCGTGCTGATGCCGTAACGGAGGCTGCCCCCAGGGGCCTCAGTCCGCAGCGTGGCCCGCCGCGATCTCCTCGATCCGGCGGGCCAGTTGCGCGTCCAGCTCGGTGACCTTGCCGCCCACGCTGTGGGTGTTGAGCGCCACGCCGAGGCGGTTGTAGACCAGCGTCAGTTCGGCATGGTGGTTCAGCTCCTCCTGGGCCACCGAGATGTGGACCAGCAGGGCGACCGCTGCCGGGTGGCCCGGCAGCGTGTACGAGCGCACCAAGTGGTCGTTCTCCGCCCGCCAGCCGGGCAGTCCGCTCAGCGTCTCGGCGATCTCCAGCTCGGTCAGCGGCTGCGGCGCCATCGGCGCGCTCCCTTCACCCGGTGCGGTTCCTTCACGGCGATGGCCACCCTAGTGCCCGGCCCGGTCCGATCGGGGGAGGAACGGCCCGGCGTGCGCCGCGTTGACCGGGCCCCGTCACGCGGGTGACGGCGCGTCGGTCCGACCGGACAGCTGCGCCGACTCCGCCAGCCAGCGGCGCAGCACCCGGTGCACCGACTCGGCACCGACGAGCTCGCCGCCGCCCGCCACCTCCCCCTCTCCGGACAACGGGTCGGACAGGGCGTGCGGAGAGAGCAGGAACGCGTGGCTCTGCTCGCCGCCGAGGCCGCCGTGCGACCCGACCTGGTCCTCGAAGGCGTGGATGGAGCCGGAGACCGGGTCGACCGACGAATTGATCATCAGATCGGCGGTGTGCGGGAACCGGTCGGTCCGCAGCACCGCTTCCGCCGCGCCCGCCCCGAACGGTGCCAGCGGGTCGGGCCCGATGATCTCCCCGCTGACCAGCCGGTGTTCGCCGCCGCCCCCGCCCAGTACCACCGCCCCGTACCGCTGGTCGCGCACGAGTACGAAGCCGATCCCCGGATGCTCGGCCAGCGTCGACAGCAGCGCCGGATAGCGGGACGCGATCTCGGAGCGCGTCGCCCGCCCGGGGATCTCCGGGAAGGACACCAGGCCCAGGTTGCCGGAACCCAGCACCACCGGCGCCCGCCGCCGCTCCTCCTCGGGACCGGCCGCCGCACCGGGAACGGGCTCGGGGGGCTCCGGCGGCTCCTCGGGACGGTGCAGCGCGGACCGCGCCACCGCCCGCGCCTCGGCACCGCTCTCCGCCCGCCGCTCGCGCCGCTTGTGCCGCGCCCGCCGCGGCTCCCCCGCCAGCGGCCGGCCGCAGCCGATCCGTACCAGCTCCTCCAGCGAGTGCCCGTACGCCGCCTCGAACGGCTCGCCCTGACTCTGCCCGTGGTCGGAGAGCAGCACCAGATGGTACGGACGCGGCGCGTACGCGATGGCCTGCCCGATCGTGGCCACGCAGTCGTCCAGGCGGCGCAGCACCTGCCGTACGTCGGGCGAGCGCGGCCCGGAGTGGTGCGCCACCTCGTCGTACGCCACGAGATCCGCGTAGACCGCCGTGCGGCCGGTCAGGATGTCCCCGACGACGGACGCGGTGACCACATCCCGCTCGACGACGGTGGCGAACGCCCGGATCATCGGGTAGAGGCCGCCGCGCCCCACCCGGGGGGTGACCCCGCGCAGCCGGGCGCGTACCGACTGGAAGATCTCCCGGACCAGCTCGGCGGCGAAGGACAGCACGGTGCGGGCGGCGTGCGCCGGGTCGGAGAAGTACGCGAAGTACCCGGCCCGCGAACGCTCGCCCTTGCCGCGGCGGACGGCGATGGACACCACCAGCGCGGCCTGCCCGGCGCCGCCGGTGAACAGATTGCCGCGGCTGGCCCCGTCCGCCGCGAGCAGCCCGGGATGCCCCGCGCGGGCGGCGGCGCGGCGCTGGAGCTCGGCCGCGCTGGAGGGCCGGTTGCTGACGATGACCTCGCCGCGCTCCTTCTCGTACCAGCGGAAGGCCGGCACGTCCTCGTTGCTGCCGTGCAGGATGCCCAGCTGGGAGGCGCCGGTCTGGCTCGACCAGTCGGTGCGCCAGCGGGTGAGCCGGTGGCTGGTGCCGCACAGCGCGGCGACGGACGGCATCAGCGGGCGGTCACCGGCGATCGCCTCGCGCAGCAGCGCGTGCCCGATGCCGTCGAGCTGAAGGAAAACGGTGCCGGCGGGCCGCGGCACCCCCGCCGCGTCGGGGCCGGCGGCGCGCGCCCTTCCCCAGCCGCCGGCCGGGTGCCCCCACGGCGCCATCCGGTGCAGCCGGCGGCGCTGCGCGCCCTGGTCGCGGACCGCGAGCCAGGTGCTCGTGGCGGAGGAGGTCAGCGACATGACGGCGGCCACGATCACGGCCGTCTGCGGGCTGGCCTCGCCGCGCCCGTACGGGATCAGGCTGAGCGCGAACAGCAGCAGGGAGCCGTTGAGCAGGAAGACCAGGCAGGCCAGGGCGAGCGCGGGCACCAGCAGCAGGGTGCGCACCAGCCAGGGCCACACCAGGGCGGACAGGATCCCGAAGGCACCGGCACCGAGCAGGGCGGTGGCGGCGACCCGGGTGAGGCTGTCGCCGTCCGGGGACTGGAGCCGGAAGTCGGGCAGGATCACGGCGAGCACCACCATGGTGGCGGCGCTGACGCCCCACACCACGAGCACGCGCAGCAGCGCCGCACCGCCGCTTCTCACCCCTGCCACCGTCCGGCCCTCCCTGTCACTGGTGTCGCCGCCTTCTCCGATGTCACTCACGCCGCTTTCGTCCCGTCCATCCTGCCCGGCCGGTGCGTGTGCACCGGACGGACGTCACCGGGCAAACACACGTAGGCTTCCGGTAACGGAACTACGTCCGGACGGGTGAGAGGAGTTCCTGGTGCCGGTGGAGATCATCTGGTGGGGCCACGCCACCGCCACCATCCGGGACTCCGGCGTCGCGGTGCTGACCGATCCGCTGGTGACCCGGCGCTGCGCCCATCTGTGGCGGCGGCGCGGGGCACTGCCGACGGCCGGGGTGCTGGCGGCCGATGTGGTGCTGATCTCTCACCTGCACGCGGATCATCTGCATCTGCGGTCACTGGCGCGGCTGCCGTACGGCACCCCGCTGGTGCTGCCGCGCGGCGCGGTGCGGGCGGTGCCGGGGCTGCGGCGGCTGGCGGCGCGGCTGCCGGTGTACGAGATGACGCCCGGCGAGTCGCTGCCGTTCGGCCCGGTCACGATCCGGGCGGTGCCGGCGGCGCACGACGGGCGGCGGCTGCCGGTGGGGCCGCGCCGGGTCTCGGCGCTCGGCTACGTGGTGGAGGGCGCGTCGCGTACGTACTACGCCGGTGACACCGGGCTGTTCGACCAGATGGCGCGGGAGACGGGTCCGGTGGACACCGCGCTGCTGCCGGTGGGGGGCTGGGGCCCCGGTCTTGGCCACGGACATCTGAACGCGGAGCGGGCGGCGCTGGCGCTGGCCCGGCTGCGGCCCCGGGACGCGGTGCCGGTGCACTACGGGACGTTCTGGCCGCTGGGGCTGTCGGCTGTGCGGCCGCACGAGTTCCACGCGCCGGGGGACGAGTTCGTCCGGCACGCGGCGCGCCTTGCGCCGGAGGTGCGGGTGCACCGGCTGGGGCACGGGGAGCGGGTACGGCTGTCGGCCGGGCCGGCGGTCGCCGGGTGAGCCACGCCGCCGCACTGCCCTCGCTGACGCCGCTGTCCTCCCTGACGTCGTGGTCCCCGCTGGTTCCGCTGGCGGCGACGCCGGGGGTGGTGGCGCAGGAGGGCACGGAGCAGGCGATCGGGCTGCCGTCGCTGTTCCTGCTGGTGCTGGTGGGGTCGCTCATACCGGTCGTGCCGACGGGCGCGCTGGTCAGTTCGGCCGCCGCGGTGGCGTTCCACCACAGCGATCCGGTGGTCTTCTCCGCCCTGGTGTTCGCGGCGGCGTCCCTGGCGGCGTTCAGCGGGGACGTGCTGCTGTACGCGCTGGGCCGGGGCGGCTCACGCTGGCTGGGGCGCCTGCGGGAACAGGCGGCGCCGGGCGCGGTGCGCCGCGCCCAGCGGCAGCTGGCGGAGCGCGGCACGGTGGTGCTGGTGGTGTCCCGGCTGGTGCCGGCGGGCCGCATCCCGGTGATGCTGGCGGCGCTGCTGGCACGGATGCCGCTGGCCGCGTACATGCGTGGCTGCCTCCCGGCGGCGCTGGCGTGGACGGCGACGTACCAGCTGATCGGGACAGTGGGCGGGGCCCTGTTTCCGCACGCCTGGCAGGGGGTGCTGGCGGCGGTGGTGCTGGCCCTGCTCTTCGCGGTCACCCCACCCCTGTGGCGCCGCGCGACGGGGACGCGGCCCTGAGCCGTCTCTTCCGGATCCTCGTGGCGCGGACCGCGTCTTCCCCGGCTGACGCCGGGAGGTACCCCCCGGGACTTGTCCGGCCGATCGTGCGACCACTCCGTGCTCGGGTCGATCGTGCAGGGAGCATGGAGGTTCGCCGGGTTCGGCGGTCGTGACGGGGCCGTTGGGGATCAGCCCCACCGCCGGCTGCTGCTGGGCGAAGCAGGGCAGGCCCGACCGGCTGCCGGCGACCTACCGCCGCACCCACCACGGAACGGAAAGGCAAGGGTCCTGCTGGACCTGGAAGCCTCGGGTCGCCCCTTGCTGCTTCGGCGTGGAGATCCCGGGAGGCGGGGCCCGGTCGGCCATCCGCTCACAGCTTGCACGCCGACAGAAATGTCGGCGCTATGCCACCTTAGCGGTGAATTCAGCCACCCTAACGGGGTAATGCCTGACAGATCACCGGACAGTACAGTAGGGACGGCACCGAAGAAGACACGTGACTGAGCTTCAGGCATTCCTTCGTCCGAGCGCCCAACGCGGTTTGCCCCAATACCAGTACCAGTACCAGTACCAGTACCAGTAGCGGAAACGCGAACCAGGGGCTGACATCGCCGCTTCTGTTTCCCCTCCCCAGGACATGACCGGCCGCAGGAACACGTAGCCGGATGACAATCGACGTCATGGCGAGCGGTCCGCCAGGCGGTCTTCTTCCGCTCCCCGGTGGCGCGGCCGGTCTCAGGTCCACCGGTATCCCTCAACACGCCCGCTCAGCTCGGCTTTCATCCGTTTCGGCCGACGAGCCGGCACACCACTCCCTCGTGCCCCACCGCGCCAAGGCGGCATGGCGCACGCGGCCACGGCCACGGCCACCACCCCACTTCACCACAGGAGTTGACCCATGAGTGGATGCGGCTGCGGGCAGTCCCCCATCGCCATCGGCGGCTGTCAGCCCTCCAAACCGGCCTGTCCCCCCGTCTCTTGCCCCGACTCCAAGCCGCGCGAGCACTGCGAGACGACTCCACTGCGCGACTCCGCGCCGTACCGGGTCCCAGCGACCGCGATCAGCACCGACCCGACGCCGTACTACACCATCGCCAACACCCATGCCGCACTGGACCCTGTCGTCGCTCAGACCATCCTGAACAGCGGCACGGGCACGTTCCCGGCCGACGACGGGACACACAACGGCCAGCACACCTGGCTCGCCGGCGTCGTGCACATCGACCCCGCGTCACTGCGCGGCAACCCCACCAGCGTCACGATCAGCGCCTCCGTCCATGTCCGCAACGACGGCGGGAGCACGGCCTGCCGGCTCTACGGCCGCTTCGCCCTGTGGAACGGCACAACCCCGATCCGCACCGATCTCCTGGGCCCACCCGATCTGCCGGCGGGTGGTGACGACAACGGCGTCATCCCGCCGACCACCGTGTCCCTCGCGGACGTCCTCGCGGGAAAGATCGTCGTCGAGCTCAACCTGGAAACAGGCAACGACGACACCTGCCGAGTCGGACCAAAGCAGTGGACCGTCGACAGCTTGGTCCTCACCGTCGAGGCGTCCGCCCCGGGCTGCGGCAGGACGTTCCTCCGTACGACATGCCGCAACTGCGACGGCGCGGTCACCTGCACGACCGACACCCTCGACGGTTCGACTCCCTACGCCGCGGTCCCGCCGGTCCTCCCGGTCACCTCCTGCGGTGACGGATGCGCACCCGTCCGCCCTCCGTGCCTCTCCACCGACCGGGGCAACGCCATCACCCGGGGCAGCGACGGATGTCTGTACGTGCCCGACACGCCTGCTCTGGACCCGTCCCCGTGCAACGCCGCGCGGAACACGACCGGTGGGCTGCTCGTGCCGCGGATCGACGTGACGGGTATCGCTCCCGGCGGCAACAGCGGCAGCGAACGGTCGGTGGACATCGACGTCACCGGGACGCCCGGCTGCCCCGAGAGGTGGGAGGTCGGCGCCCGCCTCACGCCGGTGAGCGCGTTCCTCAACGCCGAGAGGCAGCACGCCGACCTGCTGGCCCGGGCAGGCACCGACGTGCCGATCCCCGAGTCCGACATCGTGCTCCCGGAAGCCGGGGTGTACCACATCGACAGCGATGTACGGTACGCGCTCGGTTCCGCCACCGGCGGCAGCGGCTACATCATCGGCTGGCTCAGGGACGAGACCACGGACACCCTCCTGACGAGCTTCACCCAGATCGCGGCGATCAACGCGGCGAGGCAGGAGCAGCAGGGCGGAACCACGCACATCATGACCGAGTACACGGTCGCCTCCGGCCCCCGGACGGTTCGCCTGCACCTGATGTTCGTCCTCACCGGCGGCAACATTTCCAGCGCCGAGGCCGGCGGCACCGACAGCAATGGCGCAACCCGGATGCGCTTCCTCAAGGTCAGGGATTAGGTCCTCGCTTCGCGCGGTGCGTGGGCGGTGGCCAGGTGACGGTGTCGGGCTCGTGGGCGCGGTCGAGCACGAGCCCCCAGCGGGCGTTGCGGCCTTCCAGGCAGTGCGGAAGCGCTCTGTCACCGGGGCCCGCGCCGTCCCGGCCGTGGTGGGGCCGGGACCGGGGAAGCTTCCCCGGCCCCGCGGCGGGTCCGACGGCGACGCCGGGGCCTCAGTGCCTCAGGGCGTCAGCTCCCAGGCTCGCCGTTCCGCCCCGCGTACGTCCTCCTGTTCGATCCAGCGCGCTCCGATGCGCATCGTGTTCGGGTGATCCCGGGTGTACGGGCGCCAGCCGGGATCGCCGGTACGGACGAAACGCACCCAGGACCCGTGCGTCCGGCCGGCCAGATCGGCGGGCGGCGGCCGGGTCCCGAGCAGTGCGCGCGGTCCGCGCAGCAGCGCGCGGCCGAGGCCGAAGACGAAGGGCAGCTCCGTGGCGTGGGCGGCACCGAGGGCCCCGTCCAGGGCGTGCGAGCGCCACTCGAAGAGGTAGCTGTACGTCGCCCCGGCGCGGTGCGCGGCGTGCGCCCGGGTCAGGGCACGGGTTCCGGCGCCGAACAGGGCGTCTCCCAGAAGGGCGGAGCGCAGTTCGGCGGGCCCTGCCTGCGGGCGCGCCGCGCGGTACGCCGCCACCAGCGCGTCCGGATCGGGGTGGGCACGGGCGGCCACCGCCCGGACGTCGGCGTCGGTCGAGGCGGCGTACGCGCCGGAGGGGACCAGGTAGAGGTTGCCCTCCTCCGCGTTGGTGCCCAGGAGCAGGTCGAGGTCCGCGCCCCGCCCGGCGGCGACCGTGTGCGCGGGCTGCTCCGCCAGGACCACGCCGAAGGGGCTGAGCCCTTGCAGCGGGTCGTAGGCGGTCGCCGTACGCAGGTCGAGACCGCCGAGCCCGGCCGCGACGGCCACCAGCCGGTCGTCGGGGACCGCGTCGAAGGCGTCGGCGCGCGGGGCCACGCCCAGCGCGCCGACCGCCGCACGGGTGACCCGCCCGGCCTGTTCCGGAGTGAACGCCCCCAGTCCGCTGCCGCTTTGGATGATCGCACGGCGCAGCAGCCCTACCGACTCGGGCGCGGCGATGACGGCCCCGACCAGCGTGCCGCCGGCCGACTGGCCGCCCAGCGTGACGCGGTCCGGGTCGCCGCCGAATCCGGCGATGTTCTGCTGTACCCAGCGCAGCGCGGCGATGACGTCCAGGAGTCCCCGGTTGGGCGGCGCGCCGGGCAGGTGGAGGAAACCGGGAATGCCCAGCCGGTAGTTCACCGTGACCAGCACGACGCCGTCGCGGGCGAACGCGGCCCCGTCGTACAGCCCGCCCCGCGTCGAGCCGGCCACCAGACCGCCGCCGTGCACGAAGACCAGCACCGGCAGGCGCCGGCCGGCCGATGGGGCGGGGGACCGGATGGTCAGGGTGAGGTAGTCCTCGCCGCGGACCCAGCCGGGGCCGAAGAACGGTGCCATGTCGATGGCGCCCAGGTTCCGTTCGGACTGGGGAGCGGTCGGCCCGGGGACGGTGGCGTCCCGGTCACCCGTCCACGGGGCGTGCGGACGTGGTGGGGCGAAGCGCCCGCTGTCGGCCGGGGGCGCCGCGTACGGGATGCCGTGGAAGACGGCCGTGCCGTCCTCGTACCGGATGCCGGTGACCGCTCCCCGGTCGGTCCGCACGGTGCGGGTGGAGGTGGGGACGGAGGCAGCGGGGGGAGTGAAGGGTGCGGTGATGGTCATGCGAACGGCGCCCATTCCCTGATGGCGAACCCGGGGCCGTTCCGCTCGACCTGCGCCGCGCCGTGGCCGCCCAGATGCGCCGGTACGACCAGTGCCCGCTGGTCGGCCGCCCAGCCCAGGACGCGGCGCCGGGTGGCCCGGGCGCGAACGGGGTCCTCGCAGAAGCAGCTGTTGTGGTCCGGTTCCAGTATCTGTACGGGGCTGTGCAGCAGGTCACCGACGAACACCGCCCGGTCCGTGCCGCTCTCCAGGGTGAGCACACAGGAGCCGGGTGTGTGCCCCGGCGCGAGGTCCAGACGCAGCCGGCTGTCGATACGGTGGCTGCCCTCCCACAACCGCACCTGTCCGGCGCGGTGGACGGGGGCGACGCTGTCCTCGAAGACGTTCTGGTTGCCGCGTCCCAGTGCCGTGCGGTGGTTGTTCTCCGGGTTCCAGAAGTCGAAGTCGTCCTTGGCGATCAGATAGGTGGCGTTGGGGAAGGTGGGGACCCATTCCCGGTCCTCCAGGCGGGTGTTCCAGCCGACGTGGTCCACGTGCAGATGGGTGTTGACGACGAGGTCGACATCCTCGGGTGTGACGCCGGCCCGCGCCAGGCGCTCCAGGAAGTCGGTCCGCAGGTGGCTCCAGACCGGTGAGTACGGGCGCTCCTTGCCGTTGCCCGCGCCCGTGTCGACGAGGATGGTCCTGCCTTCGCTGCGCACCACCCACGTCTGGACGACCGCGTTCACGGTGCCGGTGTCCGGGTCGAAGAAGTCGGGCGCGAGCCAGGAGGAGTTGGCGTGCCAGGTCTCCTCCGAGTCGGTGGCGAGGAAGGTGGCGGGCGTCATCCCGAGCGGGCCGGCGTACTCCGTCACCCGGGTGATGCCGACGCCGCCCAGCTCCAGGTGATCCGTGCGGTGGGTGCGACCTGTGTGGTCCGTACGGTCCATCGGGTCCGTGTCGTCAGGGGAGTTCATACCGACCACCCTCACCGGGCGCGCCGGGGCGGGCCACACCCTGTGCTGCGTACCCCTGCCAGGGTCAGGCTGACGCCGGTCCGACCGGGCACACTGGGAGGCATGAGTGCGAGCGAACGCGGTCGGCTCGGCGACTTTCTCCACACCCGGCGTTCCCGGCTGCGCCCGGCGGATGTCGGCCTGCGGGACTACGGGGGCCGGCGACGGGTGACCGGACTGCGCCGCGAGGAACTCGCCCTGCTCGCCGGGGTGAGCGCCTCGTACTACACGCGTCTTGAGCAGGGGCAGTCGGTGGGTGCCTCCCCCGAAGTGCTGGACGCCCTGGCCCGTGCGCTGCGGCTGAGCGCGGCGGAACGGCGCCATCTGCACGATCTCGCCGAGGCCGCCAAGCGGCCTGCCCGGGGCCGTACCGCACACCGTCCGCCCCCCGAGCACGCCGGTCCCGCCACGCTCGCCCTGCTCGCCACCCTGGAGGCGGTCCCGGCGCTGGTCAGCGGGCGGCGGGCCGACGTCCTGGCCTGGAACGGGCTGGGCCACGCCCTGTTCGCCGGCCATCTGGACCGCGACGCCCCGGGGAACCCGGCCGGGCGGCCCAATCTCGCGCGGCTGATCTTCACCGACCCGCACACCCGCGCGCTGTACGCGGACTGGCCCGCCAAGGCCAGGGCGGTGGTCCGCAATCTGCGCATGGTGGCCGGACGGTACCCCGATGACCCGCTGCTCGCCTCCCTCGTCGGCGAACTCACCGTCAAGAGCCACGCATTCTCGGCGATGTGGAACGACCACGGCGTCGGTCCGTGCGAGCTGGCCAGCTATGAGATGCGGCACCCGCTGGTCGGCTCGCTCACCGTGACCCAGCAGAGCCTGGCGATCCCGCAGGAGGAGGACCAGCTCCTGGTCCTGGCGGTCACCGAACCCGGCTCGCCCTCGCACGAGGCGCTGCGGCTCCTCCCCCACTGCGCCCCGCCGGGCACCCGTGCCCGTACCTAGAAGCCGCGGGCCTCGCGGGCGCCGTCCTCCAGGACCCGGGAGGCGCCGATCGGCAGGTCCCACAGATCCTGGCGGGGCCGCCCGGCTGCCTCCCAGGCCGTGCGTACCCGGTCCAGGGGTTCCAGCGGAGGCTCGGTGGACAGCAGGAACGTGCTCCAGTGCATCGGGGCCATCCGGGTCGCGCCGACGTCCTGGCAGGCGGCGACGGCCTCCTCGGGGTCGGTGTGCACCTGCTGCTGGAGCCGGCGGGGCGCGTACGCCCCGATCGGGAGCAGCGCCAGATCGATGCCCGGGTAGCGGGCGCCGATCTCGGTGAACCAGTGGCCGTAGCCGGTGTCCCCGGCGAAGTACACCCGCCGCCCCGAGCGGGCGGTGAGCACCCAGCCGCCCCACAGCGTGCGGCAGGTGTCGGCCACACCGCGCCGCGACCAGTGGTGGGCGGGCACGAAGTCGAACCGTACGGCGGCGGTCCGGCCGTCCGGCGCGGGCAGTTCGGCGGCCTCCCACCAGTCCAGCTCGGTGACCCGGATGAAGCCGCGGCGCCGGCACCAGGGGGCGAGACCGGCCGGGACGAACAGCGGGGTGGCGCGCGGCAGCCGTTTGAGGGTCGGGGCGTCGAGGTGGTCGTAGTGGTTGTGGGAGATGACGACGGCGTCGACGGGCGGCAGGTCGTCCCAGGCCACCCCGGGCGGGGTGACCCGGGCCGGGGTGCCGAGGATCTTGCGGGACCACACGGGGTCGGTGAGCACGGTGAGGCCGCCGACACGGATCACCCAGCTGGCGTGGCCGACCCAGGTGACGGCGAGCGCCCCGGCCTCCGCCTCCGGCAGCGGCGCCGGGGCGAACGGCAGCTCGGCGGTCTGCCGCAGGGTGTCCTGGCCCGGCCGCAGCCCGCCGTTCTGCCGGGCGGCGCGCAGCAGGGCTGTGAGCCCGGGGCGGGGGCTGGTGAGCCGGTCCATGAAGCTGCGCGGCCAGGTGCGGCGTTCGCCCAGCGGGCGCGGGGCCTGCTGGGCGGGGGCATGCGGTTCGGTCATACGGGGCCTCCCGGGTGCTGTCTCCATACAGGGCGAGGTCGCCCCATACGGCAATCCCGGTGAGCCGTCACGGTGACCCCACCCCCAGTGCGTCCATATTCCGGACGGATATGGACCACTATCCGAGACAACGAGCAGACTGGCCGGCATGGCGAACGACGCGACGTACACCCATGGCCACCACGACTCCGTCCTGCGCTCGCACCGCTGGCGCACCGCCGAGAACTCCGCCGGCTATCTGCTGCCCGAGCTGCGGCCCGGCCGGCGGCTGCTCGATGTGGGCTGCGGGCCGGGAACCATCAGCGCCGACCTGGCGGACCGGGTCGCCGGGGACGGCGGCGAGGTGGTGGCGCTGGACGCGGAACCCGGCGTACTGGACCAGGCGAGGGCCGCCGCCCAGCGGCGCGGCACCGCCAACATCCGCTTCGCCACCGGCGACGCGCTGGCCCTGGAGTTCCCCGACGACGGGTTCGACGTCGTGCACGCGCACCAGGTGCTGCAACACCTCGCCGACCCGGTCACGGCCCTGCGCGAGATGCGCCGCGTGACCCGCCCGGGCGGGGTGGTGGCGGTGCGGGACGCCGACTACGCGGCCATGACCTGGTATCCGCGGGTGCCGGGCCTGGAGGAGTGGCTGACGCTGTACCGGAAGGTGGCCCGGGCCAACGGCGGCGAACCGGACGCCGGACGCCGCCTGCTGTCCTGGGCGCGCCGGGCCGGCTTCACGGACGTACGGTCCTCCGCCACGGTGTGGACCTTCGCCACCGAGGCCGAACGCTCCTGGTGGAGCGGCCTGTGGGCGGAACGTACCGTCGCCTCCGCCTACGCCGACCGCGCGGTGGAGGGCGGGTACGCCACCCGCGCCGGGCTGGAGCGGATCGCGCAGTCCTGGCGGGAGTGGGGCCGCGCGGCGGACGGCTGGTTCGCGGTCCTCAACGGTGAGGCGCTGTGCCGGGGCTGAAGGGGAGCCGCGGCCGCGGAGACGGGCCGTACGCGCGGCGGGCGGCACGGGCGGCGGCCCGGCGGGCGCGGGACGGGGCCGGGGGCGGGGACGTCCGGGCCGCTCAGAGGTAGTCGGCGACCGGGCCCAGGGTCAGCAGACCGCTGCCCGCGCCGGCCAGTTCGCCGGCGGCGGGGGCGAGTTCGGCCCGGGCCCGGGCCAGCGTCTCCCGGTCCCCCAGCAGTGCGGCGGCCCTCGCCGTCAGGCACCACATCGCCTCGTACAGCAGGTCGTAGGGGGGTGGTGGGAGGGTACGCAGCGCGGCGGCGGCCTCGGCGCGGCGGTTGCGGGCCAGCAGGAGCAGCGGGCGGGTCCACGGTGCGTACGGGCCCCAGTCCGCCGCCCGGTACGCCGCGCCGGGCGCCGCCGCCTCCGGCCCCTCCTCCGGATCCGGCTCCGGCTCCAGGGGAAGGCCGTGCCGCATCCGCAGGCCCAGGAGGGCCAGCGGCAGCAAGCCCGCCGCCAGGCCCGGCATTCCGGCGTCGGGCAGCCCGTCGGCCGCCGCCCGGTACGCCGCCTCCGCCTGGGGTACGGTGCCGGTCTCGGCGAGCCTCAGCGCCCCGTACCACTGCGTGAACACCCCGACCAGCGGCCGGTCGTAGCGTTCGGCGAGCCGTTCGGCCGCCGCCGCCTGGGCGTCCGCCCCGGCGAAGTCGGCCCGGGCGCACCGCGCCTGCAGGCGGATCAGCCGGCCGAGGATCCCGTAGCTGGGCAACGCGTGGCGTTCGCCCAGCGTCACCAGCTCGGCGCCGATCTCCTCCCGCCGGCCGGCGAGCCCCGACCCCCGGCAGCTCTGCATGAACAGGCCGTTCAGCGTGAACGCCAGCAGCGGCGCGTCGCCCAGCTCGCGCGCCAGCCGCACCGCCTCCCCCGCGGCCCGCGGGCCCCGTGCCGACCGTGTTCCGCGCGACTCGACGGCGACGGTGGCCAGCAGCCGGGCCCGCGCCGCCGGGTGCGCGTCCGGCGGCAGGGCGGCCAGGGTGCGCTCGGCGGAGGCCACCACCCGTGCGGCGTGCTCCGGGTCATCGACGCGGGTCCAGATCGCGGGGACGTCGTACGCGCCGATCACCCGCGCCGTCAGTTCGGGGTCGCCCAGCTCCTCCGCCGCCGCGACGGCGGCCGTCCGCTGATCACGGGCGGCCTCCAGGCCGCCGCCCCCGGTGACCGCCAGCTCGCGCAGCAGCCCCACCGTCGACTCCAGCCGGACCCGGGAGCCGCCGCCCACCGCGCGGTCGTAGGCGGCGGCCGTGCGTTCCCACACCTGCTCCACCCCGCCCGCCGTGCCCTCCAGGTGCCCGGCCTGGGCCAGGATGTCCGCCTCCAGGCGGCGCAGCGCGGGCCCGGGGTCCACCCCCAGTTGCTCGACCAGCAGCGCGCGGGCCCGGCGCAGCACGGCCAGCGCTTCGCCCTGGCGGCCGGCGCGGTAGAGGGCCAGGGCCAGCAGCCGCCAGCCGTCCTCGCGCCAGGGGTGTTCAGTGACGTGCGCGTCCAGGTCGGGGACGGCCTCGGCCGCGCGGCCCCGGTCCAGCAGCAGCCGGGCTCGGCGTTCCACGGCCTGCAACCGCAGTTCGCCCAGGCGGGAGCGTTCGGTACGGGCCCAGGACGCCTCGGGGAAGTCCGCGTACGCCGGGCCGTGCCACAGCGCGAGGGCGGTGTCCAGGGCCGCCGGGGTGGTGGCGTCGGTGAGCGCCGTCTCGAAGCGCCAGGCGTCGACGGTGTCGGGGCCGGTGCGCAGCGCGTACCCAGGGCCCTCGGTGATCAGCAGCCGGGCGGGGGCACGGGGCGGCCGGTCCGGTTCCAGGGCACGGCGCAGGGCGGCCACGAAGGTCCGCAGGGCCGGTACGGCGCCGGGCGGCGGCGCGTCGTCCTCCCACAGGTCGGCCGCCAGGCGGGGGACGGGGACGACGCGGCGGCGGGCGGCGATCAGCCGGGCGAGGACGGCGCGGTGCCGTGGCCCCTTGAGGGCGATCGGACGCCCGCTGTCCGCGTCCCGTGCCATGACCGGCCCCAGTACTTCGAACTCCACCCGCACCCCCTCACGGTACTCATCGGCCGGGCGTCCGCGCCCCGAAGGGTGACGGCACGGGTCCTTCCGAGCCGCGCCCTCGGCTCCACCCGCCGCGCGCCGTGGGCTCAGCCGGCGTCGGGGGTCATCTGGGCGAACGAGGTCACGAATGTGGTGAGGAGCCGGGCGAACTCGGTCCGGTCGGCGTCGGGCCAGTCCGCCATCACCCGCGCGAAGACCTCCTGCCGGAACCGGTGTGTGCGGTCGAGTTGTTCCTGCCCGGAGCCGGTCAGGGTGATCAGCGTGCGCCGGGCATCGGACGGGTCGGTCCTGCGCTCCAGCAATCCTTCCCCGACGGCGCGGAGCACCAGTCGGCTCGCCCTCGGCTGGTCGACGCCCAGCGCGGTGGCGACGTCCGTGACGGAGCACGGTGTGTCACGGCCCTCGATGACATCCAGCACGCTGAACAGCGTGGGGTCGATCGGCCTGCCGCCATCGGGTGGTGCCAGCCGCCCCAGTGACCGGCGGGTCTGGCTGCGGCGGATCGCCACCATGGCCCGTTCGACGGCGGCGACCGCCTTGTCCTGTTCCCTCTTCGACATACATGCTAGATTACAACAGTTGTCAAAGGACATGCATTGGAGGGACTGTATGACCAGCCTGCCCCAGCAGCCCAACGTCCGCGAGCAGCGGCCGTTCGGCTACTGGCTGAAGCACATCGACGGGGCGATCGAGGAGAACATGAGCCGGCTGCTCGCCAGGGACGGCCTGAACCGGCGGGGGTGGCAGGTGCTGAACACCCTCTCGTACGGCCCGATCACCGTCGCCGAACTCGACGACACCATGGCCGCGTTCCTCTCTCCCGACAAGCCGACCACGCGCCCCGTCGTCGACCGGCTTGCCGAGCGTGGCTGGACATCCACGGCCGACGACGGGGCTGTGACACTGACCGGCGAGGGCCGACGGGCGCACCAGCGGATTTCCGAGCAGACCGGAGCGCTGAGAGTTCGGATGATGGAGTGTCTCTCGCCCGAGCAGTACACGGTGTTGATGGAACTGCTCCAGAGAGTCGCCACCCAACTTGACGCCCTGGCGGTCGAAACGCCCGGACGGTAGCCGCCAGCGCGCTTCTCTCCTCGACGCATGGGCCTGCCAACAGCCCTCTGCCTCGGACAACGGGCGCCCCCAAACCCTGGCACACCTCCCACCACCACCGCGGCCACCGCACCCGGAAGGCAAGCCCTCGATCAACCGAGCGGACAACGCTCCAGGTCAATATCTCTACCCCGCCGCCCGGCCGCGGGCCCACAGGTACAGGGCGAGCGCCGTCAGCAGGACGGTGAGCGCGCCGAAGGAGGCGCGCACCGTGTTCCAGGAGGTCCAGCGCGGTGCGTAACCGGCCCACAGCCGCGCGGCGTGCTCGGCCGATTCGGGCATACCGGCCGCCGCCAGAACGTCGTTCAGCGGGACGTTGACCACCGCGGTGGGGGCGAACACGCCCAGCACGTACGTCCCCGCCGCCGCGAACAGCGCGAGCGCGGCACCCCGTTCCCCCAGGAGCAGCAGCACGACGCCGCCGCCCGCCGCCAGCAGCGGCACGCCGACGAAGGCCCCGAGGAAGAGCGGGTTGAGGATGCGTTCGTTGACGCTCTGCATCGCCGTGACCGAGTGCGCGGGGTCCACGGCGTTCAGGCCGGGCATCACCGCCACCGAGAAGGCGAAGAACACGCCCGCCGCGCAGGCGGCCGTCAACAGGGTCGCGGCCAGCAGGGCCGCCGCCAGGATTGCCATGCCGGCCAGTCAAACGCGCGGAGCCGCGCCTCTCCATCGTCGAGAGGCGCGGCTCCATGCGTGAGCGTCCAGCGCGTTACGGGGTGACCACGATCTTGCGGCCGACGCCCTTCGCGAACTGGTCCAGCGCCTGCGGGTACTGGTCCAGCGGGAGGCGGTCGCTGATGAAGATCTGCGGGTCCAGGATGCCGCTGGCGAACAGGTCGGCGGCCCGCTCGTAGCTGTGCAGCACCGCCATGGAGCCGGTGATGGTGATCTCCTGGTTGTAGATCTTGTACGGCTCGATGGTGGCCGTGGTCGCGTAGTCGGCGACGCCGAACTGGAGGAACGTGCCAGCCTTCGCGACCCGGCCCAGGCCGTCCTGGATGGCGGCGGCGTTGCCGGTGGCGTCGATGACGATCTCCCAGCCCTGCGGCCGGTCCAGCTCGTCCGCCGAGCCGGCCGCCGCGCTGACGCCCAGGGTGCGGGCGGTGGCCAGGCGCTCGGGGTTGATGTCGACGATGTCCACGCCGCTGGCGCCGGTGCGCTTGGCGAGCTCCAGCATCATCAGGCCCATGGTGCCCGAGCCGTAGATGAGCACGCGCGCGCCGAGCACGGAGTTCATCACGTCGTAGCCGCGCACCGCGCAGGACAGCGGCTCGATGAGCGCCGCGTCCTGGGTGCTGACGTGCTCGGGCAGCTTGACGCAGTTGGCGACCGGCGCGACCGCGTACTCGGCGGCCCCGCCCGGCACCGACACGCCGATGGCGCCCCAGCGCTCGCACATGTTGGCGTGGCCGTTGCGGCAGAAGCGGCACTCGTAGCAGTACAGCGACGGATCGACCGCCACCCGGTCGCCGATGGCGACCTCGGTGACGTCCTTGCCGATGCCGACGACCTCGCCCGCGAACTCGTGGCCCGGGACGATCGGCAGCGTCGGGGCGAACTCGCCCTGGAGAATGTGCAGATCGGTGCCGCACAACCCGCAGGCAGCGACCTCCACCACCACATCGCGCGGCCCCGGGGTGGGGTCGGGAACGGTGGTCAGGGAGACCTTGCCCACGGACTCGATGAGTGCGGCTTTCACTTGACTGCTCCTAGCGACAGGCCCTGGACCAGCTTGTCCTGGGCGGCGAAGCCGGCGGCGAGCACCGGCAGGGAGATGGCGAGGGACGCGGCGGACACCTGGGCCAGGAACAGGCCCTGGCTGGTGATGAAGCTGGTCAGGAACACCGGCGCGGTCTCGGCCATGACACCGGTGAGCACCTTGGCGAACAGCATCTCGTTCCAGCTGAAGATGAAGCAGATCAGCGAGGTGGCGGCGATGCCGGGCGCCACGACGGGCCCCACCACCCGGAAGAGGATGACCGGCAGCTTCGCGCCGTCGATCTGCGCCGCCTCGATGAGCGAGGGCGGCACCTCGGCCAGGAAGGACTGGAGCATCCACACCGCGATCGGCAGGTTCATCGAGGTGTACAGCAGGACGAGCAGCCAGATGTTGTCCAGCAGACCGGTGTTCTTGGCGAACAGGTACAGCGGCAGCAGACCCGCGATGGCCGGCAGCATCTTCGTGGACAGGAAGAAGAACATCGCGTCCCGCCACCCCTTCACGGGGCGGATGGACAGCGCGTACGCGGCGGGCAGCGCCAGCAGCAGCACCAGCAGCGTGGAGGAGAGCGACGCGGTGAGCGAGTTGATCAGCGGCGGCCAGGGGCTGGCGCCGTCCGAGCTGAAGAACTCCCGGTAGCTGTCCAGGGTCAGCGGCGCGGTCAGGGCCGGCGGGTTGCTGGCGGCGTCCGACTCCGCGTGGAAGGAGGTGAGCACCATCCAGGCCACGGGGAGGAAGAAGACCAGGCCGGCGAACCAGGCGAGGAACGCCGGGATCGCCGACAACACCCGCCGGGGGCGGCGCGGGGTGCCGGTGGCCGGCTTGCGGGCCGGCGGGGGCGTCTTGGCCGGCGGAGTGGCTGTGGTCGGGGTTGTGGTCGTGCTCATGCTCGGCTTCCCTCCTCGCGGAAGAGCGAGGACACCACGCGCAGGGCGAACATGGCGATGATCAGGGAGCCGATGACCACCAGCACACCGGCCGCCGAGGCCACCCCGTACTCCTGCGCCTGGTAGAACTCCTGGTAGATCGCGAACGGCAGGTTGGCCGTGTCCAGGCCGCCCCGGGTGATGGTGTACACCGCGTCGAAGTTCTGCACGATGTAGATGGAGCCGAGCAGCGCTCCCAGTTCCAGGTAGCGCCGCAGGTGCGGCAGCGTCAGGTGGCGGAAGATCTGCCAGTTGTCCGCGCCGTCGAGCCGGGCCGCCTCGTACTGCTCCAGCGGGCGGCTCTGCAGGCCCGCCAGCAGGATCAGCGTCATGAACGGGGTCCACTGCCAGATCAGCGACACCGCGACCGCCGGCAGCGGCATCTCGGAGATCCAGTCGGGCTGCGGCGGGGTGAAGCCCAGCAGGTCGCCGAGCCACACCAGCATGCCGTTGAGCAGGCCGTACTCCGGGTTGTACAGGACGTGCTTCCACATCAGGGCGGCGGCCACCGGCACCAGCAGGAAGGGGGTGATCATCATGGTGCGCACCAGGCCCCGGCCGCGGAACTTGCGGTCCAGCAGCAGGGCGATGGCGAGGCCGAGCACGAGACTGATGAGCACGACGGACGCGGTGAGCACGGCCGTGGTGACGACCGAGGACCGCAGCGCGTCGTCGGACAGCACGGTCGAGAAGTTGCCGAAGCCGTTGAAGGAACGGTCGTCGGGGTAGAGGGCGTTCCAGTCGAAGAGCGAGATCACCAGGGTCGCCACGAAGGGCAGCTGGGTGACCACGATCATGAAGATGAGGGCGGGCAGCAGCGGGGCGCGGAGGGCCCACGCCTTCGCCCGGGAGGAAGCCCCGGGCGAAGGCGTCGCCGCCGTAGCGGTCGGCGTGGTCATCGGTTGCGGTACTCCTCGGCCACTGCGTCGGCCAGGGTCTGGGACTTGGCGAGGGCCTGCTCAACGGTCTGCCGGCCGGCGATCGCGGAGCTGATCTCCTGGGAGACCTTGGTGCCCAGGTCGGCGAACTCGGGGATGGTCACGAACTGGATGCCGGGGACCGGGCGGGGCTGGACACCGGGGTTGATCGGGTCGGCCGCGGCGATGGCGTCGTGGGTCACCTGGTAGAAGGCGGCGGCGTGCTCCTGGTAGTCCGCGTTCTCGTAGGTGGAGGCGCGCTTGCCGGCCGGGACGTTGGACCAGCCGAGGGTCTCACCGACGAGCTCCTCGTACTCCTTGCTGGAGGCCCAGGAGATGAACTCCCAGGCGGTGTCGGCCTTCTGGGAGGCCGCCTGAACGCCCCAGGCCCAGGTGTACAGCCAGCCGGAGGAGTCGGTCTGCTCGACGGGGGCGGGCACGTAGCCGATGTTGCCGGCCACCGGGGAGTCGTCCGCCTCCAGGGAGCCGGCGCCGGCGGTGGCGTCGTACCACATGGCGGTGTTGCCCTGGACCATGTTGTTCAGGCACTCGGCGTAGCCGGCCTGGGCGGCGCCGGACTGGCCGTGCTCGCGCACCAGGTCGACGTAGAACTGGGTGGCCTCGGTGAACTCGGGCGAATCCAGCTGGGCTTCCCAGTCCTCGGTGAACCAGGTGCCGCCGAAGGTGTTGACGACGGAGGTGAGCGGGGCGATGACCTCGCCCCAACCGGGCAGGCCGCGCAGGCAGATGCCCTTCATGCCGGACTCGGCCGCGTCCACCTCGGCGGCGAGTTCGGCGACCTCGGTCCAGGTGGGCTGCTCGGGCATGGTCAGCCCGTGCTCCTCGAAGACATCGGTGCGGTACATCAGGAAGGAGGACTCACCGTAGAACGGCTGGGCGTAGAGCTTGCCGTCCTCACCGGTCAGCGACAGCTGGATGGGGGTGAGGATGTCCTGGACGTCGTAGGCCTCGTCGTCGCGCAGGTACGGGTCCAGCTCGTGGAGCCAGCCGTTGCGGGCGTAGATCGAGGTCTCGTAGTTGCTGATGGTGGCGACGTCGTACTGGCCGGCCTGGTTGGCGAAGTCCTGGCTGATCTTGTCGCGGACCTCGTTCTCCGGGAGGACGGTGAAGTTCACCTTGATCCCGGTGTCCTTGGTGAAGTGGTCCGCGGTGAGGCGTTGCAGCTGCGTCATCTGCGGGTTGTTGACCATCAGGACGTTGATGCTGTCACCGTCGCCCGAGCCGGAGCCTCCTCCGGCTCCGGCGCAGGAGGCGAGGAGGGCCCCGGCCACCGTGACGGCGGCGGCGGTACGGATGGCGCGTCGGCTCTGACTGCGGCGCATGGTCGGTACTCCTGGTGATTCCGGGCGTGCGGCATTGCACCGCCCGCGGGGGTGTGCGAAGAAGAGAGCGGGGTTCTCGTGGTTCAGACGCGGATGACCTGCGGGCCCTGGAGGGTGTAGCGGTGGGCCTCGGCGGTGGAGAGGCTGTTGCTGGTGACGATCACATCCAGATCGGTGACGGAGGCGAAGCGGCAGAAGCTGGCGGCACCGAACTTGGTGTGCACGCCGGCGAACACCCGGCGCCGGGAGGCGCGTACGGCCTGCTGCTTGACTTCGCTGACGGCCGGATCGGGGGTGGTGAGGCCGTGCTCGCGGGAGATGCCGTTGGCGCCGATGAACGCCAGGTCGATGACGAAGCCGGACAGCATCCGGGTGGTCCAGTGGTCGACGGTGGCCAGGGTCCCGCCGCGCACCCGGCCGCCCAGCAGCAGGACGTTGAAGCCGGGCACGGTGGCGAGGGTGCCGGCGATCGCCAGGGAGGCGGTGACGATGGTCAGGGTGCGGTCCCTGGGCAGGGATTCGGCGATGAGCTGGGGGGTGTAGCCCTCGTCGATGAAGATCGTCTCCGCCTCGCCGGTGAGTTCGGCGGCGGCGGCCGCGATGCGCCGCTTCTCGGGGACGTGCATGGTGGAGCGGAAGGCGAGCGTGGTCTCGAAGCCCGCGCTCTCGACCGGGTAGGCGCCGCCGTGGGTGCGGCGCAGCAGTCCGTGGGCCTCCAGGGCGCGCAGATCGCGGCGTACGGTCTCCTTGGCGACGCCGAGTTCCTCGGCGAGGGCGCCCACTTCGACGGAGCCGGCCCGCCGTGCCGCGCCGACGATGGCGCGCTGGCGTTCCTCAGCGGTCATTGACGTCCACGCTCCTTACCCGCACAGCTGCGTTGCTGTCGCTGCCCGTTCGGGCCGCACGGAGAGTTCTACCGTCGGGAACGGGGCGCGGAACAGAGCAACTGTTCGGGTTTTCCTGCCCGATTGTGCCCGTTCGGTCGCAGGGGTGGCCGCTTCGGGCCGTTCACGGACAGCGCTTTCCATGTGCCGTACGGGCGCCCGTACGGGCACGGATGGATGCCCGTTTCGGGCCCGTACGGCTCGGCGGGACGTGCCCGTACGGTCGTTCAGGCGGGTTCCGGGCTCCCTTCGGAGCGCATCCGGAAGTCGTGGTGAACGGGCAGCGGGTCCTCGGTGAGAGCGGCCCAGGTGGTGTGCAGGGACTCCTCGCCCTCACGCAGATCCGGGATCTCGAAGTCCTCGGAGAGGAGGGCGCGGGCGGTGTCGCGTTCGCCGAGGGCGAGCGCGGTGCGGGCGGCCAGCAGCCGCAGCCGGCCGCGGGCGCGTACGGGTTCGGGCAGCCGTTCCAGCAGGGTGCGGGCGGCGTCCGGGCGTCCGGCGGTCAGCAGGGCGGTGACCGCTTCGGTGACCAGGGCGGTCACCGCGGGCCCGGCGGCGCTGTCGGCGGCGGGGCCGGCGGGCGCGGCCAGGGCGAGTTCGGCGGCGGTCAGGGCCCGTTCGGCGGCGCGGTCGTGCTGCCCGGAGCGGGCATCGGCGACGGCCAGGGCGCGCAGCGGCCAGGGGCTGGGGCCTTCGGCCAGGGCCCGTTCCCAGCTGCGGGCGGCCTGGGCCAGGTCGCCGGCGTGCCATTGGGCGATGCCCAGGTGGTAGTCGGTCAGCGGGCCGCCGGGGGTGGCGCATTCGAGCTTCTCGCGCCAGGCGCGGGAGACCAGGGTGGGTCCCGGCGGGGTGGCGGGCAGGGCGTGACCGGGGAGCCGGCCGCTCTCCAGGAGTTCCAGCCAGGGGCACTGCTCGGGGCCGAGGGCGTCGGGGCCGAAGGGGGTGCCGGGCAGTTCGTAGCCGCCGCGGGCGACTTCCAGGGCGCCCCAGCCACTGCCGGTGTGCAGGAGGTCCGCGGGGTCCAGGTCGGCGTGCGGGAGCCAGGCGGCGTGGGCGGCGTCGAGGGTGGCGGCGGGCAGCGCGGCGTCCAGGGCCCGTTCGGTGTGAGCGCGGGCGTCCGCCCAGTCGGGCCCGTGCGTGTGGGCGGGGTCGGCGTGCAGCGGGCCGTACGCCTCCAGCCAGCTGAGTTCCTCGCCCGCGGGGAGCGGGAGGTGTTCGAGCTGGGTACGGGCGAGGCCGGCCTGGATCTCGGCGTAGCCGGTGGTGCCGGGTTCGGTGAGCCAGCGCTGCCAGCGGCGTCCGCCGGGTCCCGTGCCCCACACGAACAGCTTGCGGCCCGGGAGGGCGGCGGTGGAGGTCTGGACGAGGCCGTGGCCGTCCTCCCGCAGGGCGGCGATCCACTTCCGCGCGGTGGCGGGCACGTCGTAGAAGTAGTCGGCCGGGTGGTGATCGCCGTGGGCGGGGCGAGTGCGGTCGGGCCCGCCCGGGTCACCTGGGACGGACACCGTGCGCAGCGCGCGCCGGTAGCCGAAGTGCCAGGCCCGCTCGGCGGGGACCAGGACCCGGGTGCCGGGGTGTTCGGGGACGGCGGTGTTGGACCACCAGTAGACCGGTGTCGTGCTGTCCTGGGGGTTGCGGATGCGAACGCCGACGTAGAGGAAGTCGGATCCCCGCGGGAGCCACAGGTCGACCTGGAAGGGGGTGTCGCGCAGCCGTTCCCACTCCCACAGCCGCAGCATCTGTCCGCCGTCGGGGGCGGGCACGGCGGCGGCGTGCAGCGGGGCGCAGGACAGGGCGGTGTGCCCGGTGGCGCCGATGTTCCATTCGATGCCGCCGGAGAACCAGGCGCCGTTGAGGGCGAAGTTGGCCGGTTGCAGCACCGGGTTGCGGTACAGGAGTTCGCGCCCGGTGGCCTTGTGGAACAGGGAGTGGACGCGCCCGCCCCAGCCGGGCAGCACGGTGGCGCGCAGCCGGTCGTTCTCGATGACGAGGGTGGGGATCTCGGTGGCGGCGCGGGCGCGGCCGTAGCCGTCGTACAGCGGGGCGGGCAGGACGGAGGTCAGCGGCGCGTACGCGGCCTGCCGGGCGGCGTCGGGCGGCAGCACCGCGAACTCCGCCGGGTCGAGGCGGTGGGCCTCGTCCAGCGGGAGCAGCGCGGGCAGCGGATTGGGTGGGCCCAGCGGCGCGGCGGGGAGCGTGAGCGTGCCGCGCCGGACGGTCGTCCCGGGTCCTGCGGCGGCGCCGGCCGTGCTTCCGGTTCCTGTCATGAAACCCCTCGCTCCCCTCACCCCCGGCCGGGTGACCGGCGCTGTGATGACCATGGAACACGGTCACCCACTCGGGTGAAAGAGGGCCCTGGGGGTTTATCTTCTGCGGTGTGTCAGATACATGCCGAGGAATAGGCCGATCAGGGCTGTGGCCAGCAGTGCCAGCCACAGCGGCATGATGACCTCGGGGATGAGGACGCGGATTTTGGTGCGCCCGGTGTTCTGGAAGACGAAGATCAGGACGAGGACGGCGACCACCAGGGCGACGATCCGGCCGGGGGTGAAGAAGTCCCCCAGCGGGGTGCTGCCGCTGGCCTTCCGGGGTCTGGGGTTGGATGCCATGCTCCCAGCATGGCCGCCCCCGCCGCCGCCCGCCCGGCGAGCGGCGCGGCGAGGTGCGTCCCGGGGGTCTGCCGGGCGGGTGGCTCAGGAGGTGGCGTAGACACGCTCGACGAACGTGGCCACCTGGTCGTCGGTGAGCGTCCTGGCCACGTCGGCCTCACTGATCATGCCGACCAGCCGCTTGTCGCCGCCGACGACCGGCAGCCGCCGGATCTGGTGCGTCTCCATCTCGGCGAGCGCGTCCTCCGCGCTGGCATCGGCGGATATCCAGCGCGGAGTGCCCTCGCACAGATCGCCGGCCCGGACCTTGGAGGGGTCGTGGCCGGCGGCGACACACTTCACGACGATGTCGCGGTCGGTGATGATGCCCTGCATGCGCTCGTTCTCGTCGCAGACGGGCAGCGCGCCCACGTTCTGTTCACGCATCAACTGGGCGGCGCGGTCCAGGGTCTCGTTCATCGGGACGCACTGGGCGCCTTGGCTCATGATGTCCGCGGCGGTGGTCATGGCGGGACTCCTTTGCGTTCGCGTTCGCGATGTCGCCACGCGGGCCGCGCGAAATGGGAGCCCATCGCGGCGTTCCCTCCACCGTAGTCCGGCTTGTCCCGGTTCGCTACTCCCCCGTGACACCGTCCGCCAGCTCGCGTACGACATCCAGGTGACCGGCGTGCCGGGCGTACTCCTGGAGCAGGTGGAAGAGGATCCAGCTCAGCGCCGGAGCCTGCTCGGCCGGGCCGAACCGGCCGCCCCCCTCGGCCCGCGCCTCCAGCGCGACGTCCGCGGTGATCGCCCGGGAGTCCGCGACGTACCGGTGGAAGGTCTCCAGCACCTCGGCCGTGCTCACCCCGTCGGGCACCGCCCAGCGCTCCGGGCCCGAGGGCCCGTGGAACCAGTCGGCCCACGGCTCGTCGACCTCCTCGCCCAGAAAGCCCCAGCGCAGCCAGCGGCGCTCCACATGGGCCAGATGCCAGATCAGCTCCACCGGGGTCCACCCGGACGGCAGCCGGGAGCTGCGCAACTCCTCCTCTGAGAGCCCGGCCAGCTTCGACAGCACCACCTCGCGGTAGTAGTCGAGGTAGTCGAGCAGCAGCTGACGCGGGTCGGCGATGTGCTTCCCGGGCTCGCTCGGTACCGTCGGATTCTCGCTCATCGTTTCTCTCCTTCGCCGGAAGCCCCGGAGCGGGCCTCGCGAGGGTGCGGCACACCCGGCGGGAGCCGCACGGATCGTCCACACCCCACCGCCGCCGAGCATACGGACCGCTCGCCCCCGGCCGCCCGGCCAGGGCCTGGGGCCTGTCTGAGACATAGAGCGCCGGTCAGGCCCGCGGCGTCTGGTGCTGGGGGCACCTCCCGGCCGAAGGCTGGGGGAGACGCGGGCCAGGCGGGATGTGTCAGACAGGCCCTAGGGTCGGGTCATGGATCACGAGCCGATGCGACGCGTTGCCGAGTTCCGCGAGACGTTCGACGGTCAGGGCGTGAGCGAGCGCCCCGAAACGGCCGAACACCGGCGGACGTTGCTGGACGAGGAAGCCCACGAGGCCGCCGAGGCCCTGACCGCCCTCGCGAAGGCCCTGCGCACGGGCGAGGACCCGCTCGGCGCGTACCGTGCCGTGGCCAAGGAACTGGCCGACGTCCTCTATGTCACCTACGGCACCGCGGATGCGCTGGGGATCGACCTGCCCGCCGTGTTCGCCGAGGTCCACCGGTCGAACATGAGCAAGCTCGACGCCGAAGGCCGTGTCCTGCGCCGGCCGGACGGCAAGGTACTCAAGGGGCCCGGCTACCAACCGCCGGTCCTCGACGGCCTCGTCGCCTGGCCGCCGGCCGGCTCCTGACCGTCCCACGCCGTATCACGCCAGGGAGGCACCCTGTGCACCACCACGAACCCGCCGACTACCACTGCCCGTTCTGCCACCTGACCCCGGACCGGGAGCCCGACGTGGTCTACCGCGACGAACGGGTCTTCGCGCTGATCTGCCCGCAGTGGTGGCCGAGGAACGCGGGCCATCTGCTGATCGTCCCTCTCGCCCACCACGAGAACCTCTACGACCTCCCCACCGCCGACGGCCACGCGGTCTTCGACGCCACCCGTACCCTGGCTCGCGCCATGCGCACCGCCTACGACTGCGCCGGGGTCTCCACCCGCCAACACAACGAACCCGCCGGCGACCAGCACGTCTGGCACTTCCACCAGCACCTCTTCCCCCGCTACCCCGGCGACGACCTGTACGCCACCCCGCCACAGCCCGACCGGCTCCCCGCCGACCGCCGCCACGCCTACGCCGAACGACTGCGCGCCGCACTCACCGCCTAGCTCGGGGGCGGACACCCCGCCAGGGCGCCGGACCGGGCATGGGAACGCTGCTGATAGAACTTCCAACAGGCCGCCCCGTGGCGGCATTTGATGTCATCGAAGAGGCTCGCGAGCCTGCGGGAAGGACAGCAGATCCATGACGGACGGCGCCGAGAGCAACGTGCCACCCGCCCCGTGCCCGGGCACCCCCCAGGAGTGGCGGGCCTATCTGAACGAGTACAGCGAGTGGTATCTGAGCAGCCTCGACGAGGACGAGCTGGGCGAGGTGACGCAGGAGCAGTTCGACGCGCGCTGGCTCGGGCACGACCCGGCGGACGAGCGGGCGATCGCCGCGACGGAGGAACGCCTCGGGGTGGCCCTGCCGCCGAGTCTGCGCGCCTTCCTGCTCGCCAGCGACGGCTGGGGACGCGTGGCGGAATGGATCGACTCGCTGCGTCCGTGCGCCGAGTTCGCGTGGTTCCGCGACGAACACACGGGCTGGGCGAGCGAGGACGGTGGCGAGGAGGACGACGTCTTCCGGTACGGTCTCAGCATCGCCCGGGGTGAGGACGTCTTCCTGCTGGACACCAGCGATGTCCTGGAGAACGGCGAGTACCGGGCCTACCTTCTCGCGGTGAAGTACGGCGAGCTGTCGGACCCCTGCGACAGCTTCAGCGAGCTGCTCACTGTGGGCCGGGAGGAGATCCAGGAACTCATGGACTAGGTCCTGTCTGACACATGGCGCCGGTCGGGCCCGCGTTGTCTGGTGCTGGGGGCACCTCCCGGCCGAAGGCTGGGGGAGCATCGCAAGGCGGAGGGGCGTCCTCGTAGTGGGCTACTTGGGCGTCTCGACAACGCAGCGAGGTGCCGTGCCAGGCGACGCGGGCCAGGCGGGATGTGTCAGACAGGGCCTAGCCGCCCGCGTCACCGGTCGGCAGGCGGGTCCGGGGTCAGGGTCCCCCTTTCGGCGTCCAGGGTGGCCGGGACGCCGAGGGGGATCGTCCAGGGCTGAGGGCCGTGGCCGAAGCCCAGTTCCTCCACCACCGGCACCCCGAGCGGCACCAGCCGGTCCGCCAGGACGGCACGGACCTCCTCGTACGGGCCGCACTCCCGCCAGGAGCCGAGGGCGATGCCGGCCACCCCGTCCAGCCAGCCGGCGTTCAGGAGTTGGGTCAGGGCCCGGTCCAGCCGGTAGGGCTCCTCACCGGTGTCCTCCAGCAGCAGGATGCCGCCGGCCGCCGAGGGTCTGACGTACGGGGTGCCGACCCCGGACGCCAGCAGGCTCGCGCAGCCGCCCAGCGTGATCCCGCGCGCGGTCCCGGGGACCAGGGCCCGGGCCGCCGGGGAGCCGATCGGACGGGGGTCGTGCGGGGTGAACAGGGCGCGGCGCAGGCGTTCCTGGGCCACCGCGTCGTCGGTGAACGCCGCGGTGCCCGGCATCGGGCCGTGCCAGGCGGGTACGCCCAGGCAGAGCGCGAACGCCTCGTGCAGTGCGGTGATGTCGCTGTAGCCGAGCAGGATCTTCGGCCCTGCGGCGGCCAGCGCGTCCCAGTCGAGCAGGGGCAGTAGCCGCTGGGTGCCGTAGCCGCCCCTGGCGCAGATCACCGCCGCGTTGTCCGGGTCGCACCAGGCCCGTTGAAGGTCACGGGCCCGGTGGCCGTCGGCGGCGGACAGGTGGGGCAGCGGGGCCGGGCCGCCGTCCAGGGCGGAGGGGGCGATACGGACCGTCAGTCCCCAGCCGCGCAGGATCTCGGTGCCCGCCATGAGCACGTCCCGTTCCACCGGGCCCGCCGGGGCCACCACCGTGACCACGTCACCGGGGCGCAGCGCGGGGATCACCGGCGCAGCTCCAGCAGCGGCGCGTCCGGTCGGGCGATGCCGAAGGCGTCCAGGTACAGGGCCAGTTCGGACTCGATGGCGGTCACGATCGTGTCGGCGCGGCGGAAGCCGTGGCCCTCGCCCTCGAAGGTGAGGTAGGCGTGCGGCACGGCGGGGCCCGGGCGCTCGGCGAGCGCGGCCAGCAGCCGGTCGGCCTGCTCGGGCGGGCAGATCGCGTCGTCCAGTCCCTGCAGCAGCAGGAACGGTACGGTGATCCGCTCGGCGTGGTGCACCGGCGAGCGGTCGTGGTAGCGCTCGGGAACCTCGTCGTACGGGCCGATCAGTGAGTCGAGGTAGCGGGATTCGAAGTCGTGGGTGCCCGTCCCCGTCCAACTCGCCAGATCGAGGATCGGGTAGCTGATGGTGCCGCAGCGGTAAAGACCGGCGGTGCCGGTATCGGTGAGGGAAGCGGCGGCGGTCCAGCCGCCGGCGCTGCCGCCCCGGATGGCGAGCCGGTGCGGGTCGGCGGTCCCCTCGGCGGCGAGTCCGCGGGCGACGGCGGCGCAGTCCTCGACATCGACCACGCCCCACTGTTCGCGCAGCCGCTCGCGGTAGGCGCGGCCGAAGCCGGTGGAGCCGCCGTAGTTGACCTCGGCGACGCCGATGCCGCGCGAGGTGAAGTAGGCGATCTCCAGGTCGAGGACGACGGGGGCGCGGGAGGTGGGGCCGCCGTGTGCCCAGATGACGTACGGCGGCAACTCGTCCTGCGGCTGCGGGACGGCGGCCAGCGGATGGGCCGGCGGGTAGACGGTGGCGTGGATCTCCCGCCCGTCCGGGCCGGTGAAGGTACGGGCGGCCGGGTGCGGGTAGTAGGCAGGATCGACCGGGTCGTGGTGGCGTTCGGCGAGCACCCTGGTGCGTCCGGTGGCGGTGTCCAGTTGCACGATCTCCCAGCCGGTGTGCGCTCCGGCGGCGATGCCGGTGACCCGGCTGCCCTGAACGGCCAGTCCGGGCGCCCATTCGCCGTGACTGCCGGGGGCGTCGGCGAGTTCACCAGTGGCGGGGTCCAGGATGCCCAGACGCAGCCCGCCGCGCCCGTGCAGGACGGCGAACAGCCCGCCGTCCAGCGGCGCGAACCAGCGCCAGCCGATACGCCACAGCCCTTCGGCGAACTCCTCCTCGCGCGCGCACAGCGGCACAGCGGTGCCGGTGTCGGGGTCGACGCGGTGCGGGTTCCACCAGCCGGTGCGGTCGGTGGTGGCCAGCAGGGTGCCGTCCGGGGCCCATTCGGCCTGGGCGATGGCCTCGTCGGGGCCGCCGGCCAGGGTGCGCGCCCCGGTCAGGCGGCCGTCCTCGCCCAGGTCGGCGATCAGCAGTTCGGTGCCCTCCCAGGGCATCCGGGGGTGGTCCCAGGCCAGCCACACGGCGCGGCGTCCGTCCGGGGAGGGCCGGGGGGTGGTGACGAACCGGTGGGCGGCAGGGGTGAGTTCGCGCAGCGCGTTCGGGTCCTGGGCGGCGGATCCGTCCAGCGGTACGGCGACGGCGACGCGCCGTACGGTGCCCGCCCGGTGCTCTTCCAGGACGGCCCACACCTCGCCGTGCCCGGGGCGCGGGAGCAGGTCGCACCAGCGCAGCTCGCGGTCGGCGGTGGAGGGCGGGGTGAGCGCGCGCGGCGCCGGGCCGCTGGGGGCGTCGGGTTCGACGGCGTGGATCCGCTGGTCGCCGTGGTCGGTGAAGACCACCAGCGGGCCGCCGGCCGGGCGGGCGATGCCCGCCCAGGGGTGGCCGCCGTACTCGATGACGCGGTTGCGGACGTTCCACGGCGTGGGCAGGACCGTTTCGGCGGCGCCGTCCCCGTCCGGGCGCAGCCGCACCAGCGCGCGGCGGCCGCCCTCGGCGGGGCGCGGCGCCGTCCACCACAGTTCCTCGCCGACCGCGCCCAGGAACTCGGGCTTGCCGTCGTGGGCGGCGACCAGGGCGGCGTCGATCGGCGAGGGCCAGGTTCCGTAGCGGTCGTGCGCCATCAGCTGCCTCCAGGGCGGTGTCGGTGGGGTCTTCACCAGCTCACCCGGGGATCGTTCCACGACCTCGGCCGGTGCTCCAGGCACCGGCCGGGTGTGTTTCGCCCGGGGTGGGCGCGGGACGACGGGCTTGCGGTGGAGGCGAGTTGGGGCCGGGGCCCGGCAGGTCAGGCTCCGGGGCCCGCGGCGAGGCCGGCCCGCAGCAGCTGGAGGTAGGCGTCGGTGGCCGCCGGGCGGCGCTCCTCGGGGTGCTCGCTGATGGCATGGATCAGCCCGCAGAACAGTTTCAGCAGGTTCTCGCCGGTCAGTGCCGGGGCCGGGTCGATCCGCCCGAGCAACTGTGTCGCCTTGGCGGCCAGTTCTCCCTTGGCCTCGCGCAGCGAGTCCGTTTCGTCGGTGAGGGTGATCAGGACGGTGAACAGGCCCGGCCGGGCGAGCGCGGCGGCCAGCGCGGAGCGCAGGAACTCCTCCAGCGCCCGGTGCGGGTCGGATTCCGTCCCGGCCTCCTCGGCGAGCCGGATGAGGTCGCGGGCGGAGACCTCCAGGACGGCTTCGAGCATCGCCCGCTGGGTGGGGAAGAGCCGGTAGACCGTCCCGACGCCGACTCCGGAGCGGCGGGCCAGCTCGTTCAGGGTCAGCTCGGTCTCCCCGGCGGCGATCGCGCGGTGCGCCTCGTCGAAGATCCGCTGTCTGTTCCGCACCGCGTCGGCCCGCATGTGTCTCCCCTCGCCGCAGCAGGTGGATAGGTTATCAACTTTACTGCTACGGTGAAATGGATAGCTTATCCACTTAACCTCATGGAGCTGCCATGACCGTTGTGTTCGTGCACGGAGTGCCCGAGACGCCCGCCCTGTGGAATGCCCTGCGCGACCACCTCGGCCGGCCCAGCACGGCCCTGCGCCTGCCCGGTTTCGGCAGCCCGCGCCCGGCCGGGCCACGGGGCAAGGAGGCGTACGCGTCCTGGCTGGCCGAGGAGCTGCGGGCCATCGGCGGCCCCATCGACCTGGTGGGCCACGACTGGGGGGCGCACCTGACCATGCGGGTCGTCTCGGCCCACGACGTGCCGGTGCGCAGCTGGGTCTCCGATGTCGCGCACGGCTGGCACCCCGGCTACCGCTGGCACGAGGCGGGCACGCTGTGGCAGCGCAGCCCGGAGGGCGAGGAGTCACTGGCCGGACTGCGGGAGTCGGCCCCCGGCAGCGGGCGAACCTTCGGCGACCTGCTCCAGCCCCGGGGCATGACGCCGGAGCTGGGCAAGGACGTCGACGCGATCCACGACGAGGAGATGAGCGCCGCCGTCCTGGACCTCTACCGCTCGGCCTGGCCCAACTTCGCCGCCGACTGGGGCAAGGACTTCGAACGCCCCGCCGCCGCACCCGGCATGGTCCTGGTACCGACCGGGGACCCCATGGCACGGCCGGCCATGGACGCCGAGGTGGCGCGGCCCCTGGGCGCCCGGGTGGTCGAACTGGAGGGCCTGACCCACTACTGGATGCTCCAGGACCCCGGGCGCGGCGCCCGGGTGCTGCGCGAGTTCTGGGACGGCCTCGGCGGCTGACCCGCCGCCCCTCCCCCGCCGTGGGCCGGGCACGGCGGGGGGAGGAGGACCGGGAACGGGCACCGGCCCGCCCGCGCCTACAGGGCCAGCAGCGTACGGTCCAGAACGCGGGTGCCGAAGTGCAGCGCGTCGACGGGGACCCGCTCGTCCACGCCGTGGAACATCGCCTGGTAGTCGAAGCCCTCGGGCAGCCGCAGCGGCATGAAGCCGTATCCCTGGATGCCCAGCCGGGCGAACTGCTTGGCGTCGGTGCCGCCGTACATGCAGTACGGGATGACGTGCGCGCCGGGGTCGAAGTGCTGGAGCGCCTCGCGCATGACGGCGAACGCGGGCGTGTCCACCGGGGCTTCCAGGGGCGGCTCGTGGTGGTAGAAGTCCCAGTCCACGTCGGGTCCCGTGAGCTTGTCGAGGGTGGCCGCGAACTCCTCCTCGGTGCCCGGCAGCAGCCGTCCGTCGATGTGGGCGGTGGCCGACCCGGGGATCACGTTCACCTTGTAACCGGCGTCCAGCATGGTGGGGTTGGTGCTGTTGCGCAGCGCGCCGGCCACCAGCGTGCCGGCCCGGCCCAGCTCGGCGACCAGGCGTTCGACGGCGGCATCGTCGTCGAGATCGGGCAGCGGCAGCCCGTACAGCGCCGCGAGTTCGGCGAGCGCGGCGCGCACGGTCGCGCTCAGGCGCAGCGGCCAGCGGTGTTCGCCGATACGGGTGACGGCGGCAGTGAGCCGGGAGACGGCGTTCTCGTGGTTGATGCGCGAGCCGTGCCCGGCGCGGCCGGCGGCGGTGAGCCGCAGCCAGCCGGTGCCGCGCTCGCCGGCCGCGACCGGATAGATGCGGCGGCCGTCGCCCGGGTGGAAGGTGTACGCGCCGGACTCGCTCAGGCCGATGGTGCAGCCGTCGAAGAGCTCGGGGCGGTGGTCGGCGAGGAAGCCGGAACCGACATCGGCCGAGTCCTCCTCGTCGGCGGTGAAGGCGAGCACGACGTCGCGGCGCGGACGGACGCCCGCACGGGCCCAGGCCCGTACGGTGGCCAGCACCATGGCGTCGGCGTCCTTCATGTCGACGGCACCGCGGCCCCACACGACACCGTCCCGGATCTCCCCGGAGAAGGGGTGGACGGACCACTCGGTGGGGTCGGCGGGCACCACGTCCAGGTGACCGTGGACCAGGACCGCGTCGGCGGACGGGTCGGTGCCCTCGATGCGGGCCACCACATTGGTGCGCCCCGGGGCCTTCTCCAGCAGTATCGGGTCGATCCCGGCCTCGGTCAGCCGCTCGGCGACGTACTCGGCCGCCGGGCGCTCATGGCCGTCGCCCTGCCCCCGGTTGGTGGTGTCGATCCTGATCAGGTCGCTGGTGAAGGTGACGGCCTCCTCCAACGCGATCTGGTCGATGTGGTGCGAGGCGCCGGGGGTGTGCGGGGCACGGGGGGCGCGTGGTGCCTGTGGGTGGTGCTCAGCCATACCATTCCTCAACTGCGTTGGATACCAGCGTGGTCAGCGCCTTGAAGCAGCGGATGCCCTCGTACATGGTGGGGGCGGTGTATCCGACCCGGCGCGGCCCGATCCGCTCCACGCCGGGGATGAAGGTGGCGGCCCCGGCCAGCTGTTCGGCGTCGAACTCCACCTCGATCGTCCGGTCCCTGGGCGGGGCCGGGTCGTGCCGGTGCGCCAGTACGGCGCCGCGCGCGGCGGCCGTCCGGATGTCGGCGGCGGTGCGGGCGGGGGTACGGCAGATCGCGGCGTACCGCGAGACGTGGTCCTTGACGGCGACGGCGGGCGCCCGCGGGGCGTACCCCTGGGCGTCGACACAGGTGAGGTCGTCGCCGGTGACCAGCACCACGGGGGTGCCGTACTCGGCGACGATCAGGGAGTTGAGCAGGCCCTCGCTGGCGCGCACCCCGTCGACGAAGACGCCGGTGATACAGCTGCCGAGGTAGGTGTGGGCGAGGACGCCCTCGGCGCCGGCGGCGCAGTGGTAGCCGACGAACGCGATGCCGTCGATGTCGCCGCGCTGGACGCCCTCGACCATGCCCAGTTCCTTGTGGCGGCCGGTGAGCAGGACGGCACGGTCATCGAGCTGTTCGACCAGGAGGTTGCGCATGGTCATGTGCGCCTCGTTGACGATGACCTCGTCGGCGCCGCCGTCGAAGAACCCGGCGACGGCCGCGTTCACATCGGAGGTGAAGACCGGCCGGAACCGCTGCCACTCGGGCCGCCCGGGCAGACAGTCGGCGGGCCAGGTGACGCCGGTGGCCCCCTCCATGTCGGCGGAGATCAAGATCTTCATGCCGCGTCAGGCTACGCGGTCGCCCTGTCCGGGGGAAGGCACTTTCGCGCGACCGGCCCGCGATGGCGCCCGACCGGCGCAGGAGGGGTTCGGGGGGGGAGCCGGAGCGCGGGCGGTGGGCGCCCGCCCCGGGGCAACGGTCCGACCGGGTACGGTCCGGCCGCCTCCTGCGGCGCGGCAGCCGGGCGCGGCGCGTGGTGCGGTGCGGGACGCCCTCAGTCGGGGGTGACCGGGACCCGGGCGTGCCGGCTGAGCTCCAGGACGGGGTACCCCAGCTCCAGCACGCGTTCGACGATGACGCCGCTCTCCCGCGGGCTCATGCCGGGCATGATCTCCGGCAGGCCGCGGGCGAGGTCCTCGGCACGGTCGAAGTCGGTGTGCCGGGCGAATCCGGCGCCGACCCTCTCGCCGGGCTCGTCGGCGGTACCCTCGACGGCGCGCAGTGGGGTGGCGTCGGTGGCGAGGACGAGGACGGCTCCGGGTCCGGGTAAGGGGTAGGCCCACCACAGGATGTCGCCGCTGCCGCGCCGCTCGCCGCCGTCCTGGCCGTGGGTGCGGAAGCGGCCCGCGGTGGGATAGCCCGGGGCGTCCAGGACGCCGGTGACGGGGACGATCTCGGCGGCGACCCGGCCCTGGGCCTCGTCGCTGCGGACCCCGAACAGTTGGCCGGCGCCGCTGCTCCAGTGGGATATCCGGCCCGAGGGGTCGACGACGGCCACGGCGAGCGGGATCCGGCCGGACACCGTACGGGTGTCGGGGGGCGCGGGATCACGCTGCTGAGGAATTTCCGGCTCTGCGGCCACCATCTCTCCTTCCCGGGGAGGGGAGCGCTTCCACGGTATCCCCGGGCGGGGCTGTGGCGGGAGGCAATGGCCAAGGCGGTGGTGCGCCGGAGCGTACGCACGCGGGGCGTGTGCGCCCCCTGCGCTCGGCGCCCGACAGGTGGACGCGCACGGATGTTCGATGACGCGGCCATTCGCCGCGCACGATGCCCTGCCTGTGGTTAGCGTGGAAGAGGAGGATTATCTCGATTCAGCACGCCCATACTTCCTTGTGGAGGCGGTACCGATGGCGGAATTCCCCGAAGGAGCACCGATCTGGGCCGATTGTGTGGTGGCAGATCTCGGCGCGGGAAAGACCTTTTACCGGGAGATGTTCGGCTGGGACTTCATGAGCGCGGGTCCGGATTACGGCGGATACACGATGGCCACCCTGGACGGGAAGCCGGTGGCCGCACTCATGCCCCCGATGCCGGGACAGGAGCTGACCCCGACCTGGACGCTGTACTTCGCCACCTCCGATGTGCAGGCGACCGCCGGGCGCATCCGGGAGAACGGCGGCACGCTGCTGATGGAGCCGATGAGCGTCGGTGAATTCGGCCGGATGCTGATCGCCCAGAGCCCGGACGGGCTCACCTTCGGCTGCTGGCAGCCCGGCACCCACGAGGGCTTCGGCCTGATGGGCCAGGAGGGCTCGGTGTGCTGGAGCGAGGTGGTGACCCGGGACGCGGCGGCTTTCGACACGTTCTTCAGCGCGGTCTTCCCGGTGGAGATGCACGCGGTGGGCGACCCCGCGTCCTTCGACTACAAGACCGTGCGGGCGGCGGGTGAGGCGGTGGCGGGGCGGATGCCCATGCCCAGCGGCACGCCGGCCGGGAGCGAGACGTACGCGCGGCTGTACTTCGGCGTCGACCACTGCGACGACGCGGCGGCCACGGCGGAGAAGCTCGGCGGCCAGATCGTCAGCGAGCCGCAGGACGGCCCGTTCGGCCGGTGGGCCGAGTGCGCGGACGACAACGGCGCGCGGTTCACGGTGATCGACATGTCGACCACGAAGGGCGAGAAGCCCGCGATGTGAGCCGGGCCGGTACGGCACGCGCACGCCCCGCCGCACGGACGGCGGAACGGACCAGCGGAAAGGCGGTGGTGGGATGACCAGAGCGAAACGTCCACGCCCGCCGGAGCCGGACTACCCGGTGTATGTGGGCTCCTTCGGCGACGACCACCGCTACCGGCTGGTCTGGCTGCGCGGGATCGGCTGGGAGCCGTTGTCCGAGGAGGAGTTCGAGCCCCGCATCCGGCAGGTCTTCCCCGACATCGACCTGGAGGACCCGGAGCAGGTGCACTGGGCCGACCACCCCCAGGAGTGGCCGGCCTGGCACCCGGGCGCCGCGTAGGGCGCCCGCGCGGGGCGCCGACGGGCGCTACCGGCCGGGGCAGGCGCGGACCGTCGGACGGAACGGGGGGCAGCGGGGCAGGTCACAGCGCGCGGCACGCACCGCGCCTCCCGCACACGGTCGCCGCCCGCCTGGCCGGCGGGCGGCGCGGTAGCCCGGAGGCGACCACTGGCTACTTGCCGCCGGTCTCCACTTCCTTGGCCAGATTGGCCAGGATCTGCTCGTAGAAGCCGTTCAGGCCACGCGGCGCGAAGATCCGCTCGAAGATCCCGCCGATGCCGGGCGCCCCGTCCCAGGTGCTGCGGATCGTCACGCTGGAGGTGTTCTTCACCGAACCGGGAACGGCGGTGAAGGTGGTGACCAGGGTGGAGTTGCGGTCCGTCTCCACCACGGTGTTGTCGTCCGGCTCGGTGACCTCCATCAGGCACTCCCGGACCCGTTTGGCCGTGGCGTGCAGCCGGAAGAAGACCACCGTCCCCTCGCCGTCGCCCCCCTCCCGGACCTCGTAGTCGGTGAACTGCTCGGGAAGCAGCCGGGGGTGCACCTCCCGGTAGTCCGCGATCGCGTCCAGCACATCGTCCGGCTCCGCATTGATCTCACGCTGAGTAACCACTTCAACCTGCGCCACTGCAATCCTCCTGGCGATCTACGGACTTGGCGGCAAGCCAACCATCTGGGCGGCCCTCCCCCAAAATCCGCGCTTGACAGACCAGAATCGAACCGGTGTTCTATTTGCATGCGCTGGAACAACCTGAGCGAGGACGACCGGGCCGCCAGCCCTGCCCTCTTCGGCTCCGAAGTCGTCACCAGGACGTTCGACACCCCGGAGTTCCGGGGGATCACCTTCCACGAGGTGCGGGCGCGTTCGATCCTCAACCGGGTGCCGGGCGCGTCCCGGATGCCGTTCGAATGGACGGTGAACCCCTACCGGGGTTGCTCCCATGCCTGTGTCTACTGCTTCGCCCGCAAGACCCACAGCTACCTCGACCTGGACACCGGCATCGGTTTCGACTCACAGATCGTGGTCAAGGTGAACGCCCCGCAACTGCTGCGCAAGGAACTGGGCGGGCGGCGCTGGCAGGGCGAGCACGTCGCGATGGGCACCAACGTCGATTGTTATCAGCGTGCGGAAGGCAAGTACCGGTTGATGCCCGGGATCATCTCGGCACTGCGCGACTACGCCAACCCCTTCTCGATCCTCACCAAGGGCACACTGATTCTGCGCGATCTCCCCCTGCTGCGGGAGGCCGCCGCCGTCACCGAGGTCGGCGTCTCGGTCTCGGTCGGCTTCACCGACCCCGAGCTGTGGCGCACCGTGGAGCCGGGCACCCCGGCGCCACAGCGCCGCCTGGACGTGGTGCGCGCGCTCGCCGACCACGGCATCGGCTGCTCGGTGCTGATGGCCCCGGTCATCCCCTACCTGGCCGACTCCCCCGAGCAGCTGCGCGCCACCGTACGCGCGATCGCCGCCGCCGGAGCCACCTCGGTGACCCCGTTGGCGCTGCATCTGCGCCCCGGCGCGCGCGAGTGGTTCATGAGCTGGCTGGCGCGGCACCACCCGGGTCTCGTACGGCGCTACGAGGTGCTCTACGAGGGCGGCGCGTACGCCCCCACGTGGTACCAGCGGCGGATCACCCGGCAGGTGCACGAACTGGCCGCCGAGTACGGCATCGGTCCCGCCCGGCGCGGCGCGGCACGCGCCATCACGCCCGAGCCCGAAACCGGGGAGGCGACGGCGGACGGCGCCGCGCCGGTGGCCACCCAGCTGACGCTGCTGTGAGCGCTCAGCCGCGCACCGGCGCCAGTTCGAGGCGGTCGATGTCGGGGGCGTGGGCGGTGGGGTTGGACAGGGTGAGGGTGTGGGTGCCCGCGCTCAGCTCGATGGGGACGGCCTTGCCCCAGAAGTTCTGCCAGCCGTAGGAGTTGCGGAACGTCGCCGAGGTGGTGGCGCCGTCCACCTGGATGTCCAGGATGCGGGAGATGACGTCGGAGTTGTAGGCGTGCCCGTTGTCGGCGCGCTCGTCGTTGGCGTAGTGCACGATCAGCAGGTGCGGCCCGGCCTGCTCGGCCCGCACGGTGAAGGCCGCGGTGTTGTCCGCCCCGTCGCCGAGCCAGCGCAGATACGTTCCCTCGCTCGCGTGCGGGCTGGCCGCCAGCTCGGTGGTGCCCGCGAGCCGGGCGTCGGCCGCCTGGTGCGTGGCCAGGCCCGTCCGCTCCCCCGCGCCGGCCACCTCCAGGGCCGCCAGCGCGACGTGCCCGGCGGCGGTGGCGGTGATCCGGTTGTTGCCGGCCGCCAGCAGCACCCGCTGCTCCTGGCCGGCCGGGGCGGTGAATCGCTCTCCGTGCGCCTCCAGGGTCACCATGCCCTCGCCGGTGTGGCGCGGGGTCAGCCGGTAGTAGCCATCACGTGGCGCGTACACGTCGAAGACCGCGCCGTCCGCCGCGCCGTCCAGCACCAGGGCGCCGGTGCCGGTGCCCGCCGCCGAGGCGTAGTCGTACCCGGGGGCGCCGGTGGTGTCCGCGAGCGTCGCCTCGTACGCGGTGAACGGCTCGGCGGCCTCGGTCAGCTCGATCTTGTCCAGGGTGACCTCGCCGTCGCCCTTGGCGAGGGTGAGGGTGTGCCGGCCGGCGCTCAGCGTCAGCGGCACGGTCACGGTGCCGCGATAGGTCCGGTTGAGGGTGGCCGGGTAGGTGACGGGGGCGGGCTCGCCGCCGTCCACCGTCAGCAGTTGGGTGGCCGGCGCGTCGCTCTGATTGCCGTGGAAGACGGTGAGGTCGTACGTGCCGTCCGCGGGCACCTCGACGGTGAACTCCACCTGGCTGTCCTCGCGGTTGAGCGAGCCGACATCCCGGGTGCCCGAGGTGGCGTAGCCATTGGCGTTGGCGACGGTGCCGTGGGTGTAGATCTCCCCGCCGGCGATACGGGCGTCCTCCGCCTCGTACGTGCCGCGCCACTGCTCGGCCGGCTGGTCCGGGGTGTCGGCGCCGGCCGGGGTGAGCACCACGCGGTAGGCGGACATCCGCTCCAGGCCGGTGAGCGAGACGGTGACGGTGCCGTCCGCGCCGACCGGCGCCGTGGCGCGGCCGATCACCCGAGGGGCGGGGTGCGCGCCCTCGTAGCCCGACCAGCGGGTCTCGGCGACGGTGACGCTGACGCGGTCTCCGAAGAGGGCCGGGTCGACCTGCTCGAAGACGACATCGGCGGGGCCGTCCGCGCCGCCGAGGAGGGCCTGGGCCTGGCGCTTGGCGGTGTCGAGGGAGGCGAGGCCCTGGAGGGTGTCGATGGTGTCGGGGCTCGGCGGGGTGACGCGTACGGTGTCGCCGGTCAGCGCCGCGTACCAGCGGAAGAACCACCAGCCGCCGTTGGGGATGTTGTCGTGGACCACATTGCCGTCGAGGTTGCCGGCCATGTCCCAGTACGCCTGGTCGGCGAAGACCTTGTTGCGTTCGAACATACCGACCCACTGGACGAGTTGTCCCGGCACCGACAGATCGCGGCGGTTGGCGTACTCGTCGATGTTGACGGGCAGCGGGCCGAAGCCGATCTCCCGTTCCAGTGCGCGGTAGTGGTCGTGGTTGCTCTGGAAGTCGCGCAGCGAGTCGGGGGACAGCTCGTGCCAGGTGGTGATGTCGGGCAGCACGTCGTGGTCGTACGCGTAGCGGTAGAAGTCGGGCAGGAAGCGGCGGTCGTAGCGTGCCTCGTTGGGCCCGGCGATGCGCAGGGTGGGGCTGATGGCGCGGATCCGGTCGTGGACGGTGGACCAGTCGGCGAGGAAGCGGTCCCGGTTGCGCTCGTACTGGGCGGTGTCGGCGACATCCAGCCGGTACCAGATCTGGTCGGGCTCGTTGAAGGGGACCACGACGAAGCGGTCGGCGCGCGGGTGGGCGGCGATCTGCTCGACGATGCTGTCGACCTTGGGGAGGTAGTCGTCCAGGCCGAGGTCCTCGTACGGCCACTCGGCGTAGATGTCCTGCATCATCACGTAGATGTCGCCGCCGCCGTTGCGGAAGAAGGAGTCGGAGACGGTGAGGGCGTCGCCGTTGGGGTGCTGGGCGCCGCCCTCGGGCTTCTGGGTGATGGTGGAGAGCTTGAGCGGGGCGAGGATGGCGTCGCTGGGGACGCCATCGTCGCTCAGGCCGTACAGCGCGCCGTTGGCCCCGTACAGCAGCGGGCCCTCGGAGGCGCCGAGGTCGACGGTGAGGGCGGGGACGGCCGCCGGTTCGTCGGCGTCGCCCCGGTCCGGGGCGGCGGCGCCGAGGGTGGCCGCGGTGACGGCGGCGGCGATGGTCATGCGGAGGAGTTTCCTTTTCGCTCGGGGTGCGCCCGCGGTTCCGTGCCGTGCCGTGGACATGCTCATGTGGGGTGAGGTCCTTTCCTTCGTGGCGGCTTACTTGACGGCTCCACTGGTGATTCCGGACACGATCTTTCGCTGGGCGACCAGGAAGACCACGATCATCGGCAGGCTCATCAGCACCACATAGGCGAAGATGAGGTGCCAGTTGTTGAGGTACAGCTGGGCGCTGGCGACCTGGAAGAGCTTGATCGGCAGCGTGGCGGCGTCGCCTCCGCCGAGCACGAAGAAGGAGTAGAAGACGTCACTCCAGGCGTAGAGCATCACCATGATGGTGGCGGTGGCGATGACCGGGCGGAGCAGCGGCAGCACGATGCGGGTGAAGATCCGCAGCGGCCCGGCGCCGTCCATCCGGGCGGCCTCCTCCAGTTCGTGGGGGATGGCCCGGATGAAGCCCGTCATGAAGAAGATGGCCGTGGACAGGTACATGGCGGTGTAGACGGCGATCATGCCGGGGCGGGTGCCGGCCAGGCCGAGCTGCCGCAGTTGCAGCACGATGGTGATGATGGCCGGGGCAGCAGCAGTCCGCTGATGCACACGGTGTACGCGGCGGTGACCAGCCGGCCCCGGCGGCGCGCGAACACCCAGGCGGCGGCCGCCCCCAGCACGAGGACCAGGACCACCGCCGGGACGATGACCAGCAGGCTGTTGAGCAGGCCGCGCGGCATCTCGCCCTGGCTGAGGGCGTCCGTGTAGTTCTGGCCCGGCTGCCACTGTTGCGGCGGCGCCAGGTCGGGGCGTACGGCCTCGCCCTGCGGCTTGGCGGCGGTGGCGATCACCAGCCACAGCGGTACGCCCACGGCGAGCGCGGCGAGCACGATCACCAGGACCGGCCGGCCCCAGCGCCAGACGCTGGCAGAGGCGTTCACAGCAGCTGCTCCCTCTTGCGCAATCCGGTCACCAGGGGGATGGCCAGGACGACGACCACCAGGAACAGCACCAGGCTCATGGCGGAGGCCTGCGCGTACAGGCCTTGGCCGAAGACGCGGAACATGTAGATGTTCATCACCTCGGTGGCGGCGGCCGGGCCGCCGCCGGTGGTGGCCTGGACGATGTCGAAGGTGTTCATCGAGCCGAGCAGCGAGGTGGTGACGTTGAAGGTGACCGCGGGCGCCAGCAGCGGGAAGCGGATGGCCCAGAACAGCCGCCACGGTCCGGCCCCGTCCGCCCGGGCCGCCTCCAGGGTGTCGCCGGGGATGCCCTTGAGCCCGGCGAGGTAGATCAGCATGGCCAGGCCCATCCACTTCCAGCCGTGGATGGCGGCGACCAGGACGACGGTCCAGGTGGTGCTGCCCAGCCAGGGGATGGTGGTGCCCAGTGCGCTGTTGAGGGCCCCGTCGGTGTTGAGCAGGGCTTGGAAGATGTAGCCGACGGCGAGCGCGGAGATGAGGACGGGGAGGAAGAAGACGGTGCGGAAGAAACGGTTGAAGCGGGTGTCCCGCTCCAGCAGCAGGGCGAGCAGCAGCCCGAAGAGGTTCTGGAAGAACGCGGCGAGCAGGGCGTAGACCAAGGTGGTGCGGATCGCCCGGAAGAGGGTGCCGTTGTCGATGATGCGGCGGAAGTTGTCGAGCCCCGCGTAGGAGATGTCGCTGTGGTATGCGGACCAGTCGGTGAAGGGGTAGACGAAGTTCAGCAGATTGGGCAGCAGGAAGAAGCCGCCGAAGACGAGGACGGCGGGCAGCGCGAACCACCAGGGGTGGTGGACGGCCGCCCCGGATATCCGGCCGGGGGCACGGGCCACGGTGTCGGCCTCCTTTCTCAGAAGCCTGCTGCGCCTTGGGCCTGGGCGATCTCGGAGAATTGGTCGTCGACGAACTGCGCCACCGCCTCGGGGGACTTCTCTCCGTAGATCAGCTCGGCGAGCCCGGTGTGCAGTTCGGGGGCGACGATGGCCTTGGCCTGGAAGACCCCGTGGGCCTGGGGCAGCGCGGCGAGTTGGTCGAGGGCGATGCGCGGCAGTCCGTCGGGGGTGGGGACGGCGGGCTGTACGGAGGTGATCTTGCGGGCGTCGAGATAGTCCGGGTAGCCGGGGCCGAGCCAGTACGCGAGGAACTGGCGGGCGGCGTTCTGCCGCGTCTCGTCGCCGGTGCGGAAGGCGACGACGCCGTTGGCCTGGTCGGGCGAGTACAGGCCGCGGGCGTCGGAGTTGGCCACCGGGAACCAGCCGATGGTCGCGTCGATCTCCGCCGTGGTGTGCTGGGCCTGGAAAAGGGTCTGGAGGGCGGTGACGTTGAGCGCCATGGCGGCGTCGCCCTCCCACAGCGCCTCGGCCTGGCCGGTGAAGGTGCCGGTGCGGTAGTCGTCCTGGGCGAGGCCCGCGCCGAGGAGTTCGTCGCGGTAGGTGGTGATGGCTTCGACGACGACGGGGTCGGTCCAGTGTTCCTCGTTGCGGTTCAGGCCCTCCCACCAGTTGCCGGGGAGGTCGGTGAGCTGGGCCTGCACCTGCCATTGCAGCGGCCACTGGTCCCCGCCCGCCTCGTAGAAGGGCGCCGCGTCCGTACGGTCGCGGACCGTGTGGCCCAGCCGGAGGAGTTCGTCGTAGCTGTGCGGGAAGTCGGCCTCGCTCAGGCCGGCTTCGGCGAAGACCGCCTTGTTGTAGTAGACGCCGAGCATGGCGGGGCTGGAGACGACGGCGGCGAAGCGGGTGCCGTCCAGGACGCCCAGGGATGCCTCGGTGGGGCCGAGTTCGGCCACCCAGGGCTCGTTGTCCAGTGGCAGCAGATGGCGCTGCGGGTGGATGAAGGGCAGCGTGGAGATGCTGGGCTGCCAGAACAGCAGGTCGGGCATGTCGCCGGCGGCGAGCCGGGTGGGCACGTTCTGTTCGTACAGGTCGGGAATGGCCTCGGTGCGTACGCTCGCCCCGGTCGCCGCCTCGAACGCCTCGATGACGGGCGCGGCGGCCGTGGCGGTGGACTGGGCCGTCCAGAGGGTGAGGGTGACGCCGGACAGATCGCCGAGCGGGTCGACCGGCGTCATGCGGGCCGCCTCGTCGGTGTGGTCGATGACGGAGCTGTCGGAGCAGCCGGCGGTCAGGGTCAGGGCTCCGGCGCAGATGAGCGCCAGGGCGGCGGATGTCCTCTTCATCGTGGACTCCTGGGGGCGGGCGGTGGTGCCGGGCGGGCGGCGCCGTACCTCAGCGGGGCGGTCGGGGTGCGGGTCCGGTGCTCTCGCGGATGATCAGCTCGGGCTGGGCGACGGGGTGCGGGGTGACGGGCTCGCCCGCCTCCAGCAGGCCGTGCAGCAGCGCGAAGGTGGCGCGGCCCAGGCCGGTGAAGTCGAGCCGGACGGTGGTGAGGGCGGGAGTCAGATACGCGGAGTGCGGGGCGTCATCGAAGCCGGCGACGCTGATGTCGCGCGGCACGTCGCGGCCGGCCTCGCGCAGGGCGCGCAGCACGCCGAGCGCCAGGGCGTCGTTGCCGCACAGCACGGCGGTCACCTCCGGGTCGCGGGCCAGGCGTTGGCCGGCGGCGTAGCCGTCGGCGGGTTCCCAGCCGGCCGGGCGCGGTTCGGGGATCGGCCGCCCGGCCTCGCGCAGCGCGTCGCGCCAGCCGGCGGCACGCTGGGCCCCGTCGCCGGTGCCGGTGCCGGTGCTGTCGGTGGTGGAGGGGATGGCGAGGTAGTGGACGGTGTGGTGGCCCAGGTCGAGCAGATGGCGCGTCATGCGGTGGGCGGCGGCGCGGTCATCGGTCCACACCCACGGGCTGCCGGGCGGCGGGGTGGTGGCCGGGGTCTCCACAGCGGCCACCACCGGGGCGTCGTCGGGCAGGAGTTGCAGGGCGCGGACGCCGGGGCGGTCGTAGGCGATGACGATGAGCCCGCCGCCGGTGTCGGTGGCGCGTCGCACGGCGTCGCGCACGACCTCGTCCTCCTCCGATTCCAGAACCGCGATGCCCACGGCGAAGGACGCGGCGCGGGCCGCCTCCTCGATGCCGCGGAGGGCAGCGGCGTAGCCGTAGTGGGTGGTGTTGGAGGTGAGGACGGTCAGCGCCCTGGTCCGGCCGCTGGCCAGGGCGTGGGCGGTGGCGCTGCGCCGGAAGCCGAGCGCGGCGACGGCCGCTTCGACCCGGGCGCGGGTGGCCGGGCGCACGCTGGGGTGTCCGTTGATGACCCGGGAGACGGTCTGGTACGACACCCCGGCGGCGTCGGCGACGTCGCGGATGCTGGCGGGGCGGCGGCCGCTCCTTGTGTGACCGGTCACAGGCATGCCAGGATTGTGACCGGTCACACGGGGGCCGTCAAGGAGCGGGAAGCCGCGAACTCACCAGGGGGGATCGCTGTGTCGAGCCAGGAACGGGACGCCGCCGGCCCCGACGACATCACCATCGCGTGGGGCCACACGGCGCTGACGGCGGAGTTCGCGGCCGGGCCGGACGGGGTACTACGGACGGTACGGCTGGGGCCGCCGGGCAACGCGCCGGCCGTCCCGCCCGGCACCGCGCTGCCGGTGGTGGAGCTGCTGGCGGCGGGCACGGGCACCGAGTGGGCGGGACAGCGCGGCATCGACACGGCGGTGGGCCGGCGGCTGCGGCTGCGCTCGCACCGGACGGAGACCGTGGGACCATGGCACCGGCTGCGTCTGAACCTGGCGGACGAAGTGAGCGGGCTGGCCGTCACCTTGCTGCTGGAGTCCCCCGAGGGGACGGCGGTGGTGCGCGGCTCGGTCACCGTGACCAACGAGGCGTCCGAGGTCCGCACGCTGTACGCGGTCTCCTCCCTCACCCTGGGCGGGCTGCCGGACCCCGCCGACCTGGACCTGCACTGGGCGGAGAACGACTGGCTGGCCGAATGCCGCTGGCGGAGCGAACCGCTGCGCCGCCGGGTCCCGGACCTCAACCACGCCCTGCACCGGCAGGACGCGCGCGGCCGGGTCGCGTACAGCAGCCGGGGCAGCTGGCCGACCGACGGTCATCTGCCGATGGGCGCGCTCACCGGGAGGCCGGACGCGGGGCCGGACGCCGCCGGGGCGGCGTGGCTGTGGCAGATCGAGTCGCCCACCGGCTGGATCTGGGAGAGCGGCGAACGCGGGGCCGCCGGCTATCTGGCCCTGTGGGGGCCCAGCGACACCGAGCACCAGTGGAGTGAACGGCTCGCCCCCGGAGCCTCTTTCACGACCGTGCCGGCCGCGCTCGCCCTCTCGCGCGCCGGGTTCGAGGGCGCGCTGGCCGAACTGACCGCGTACCGGCGCGTGCTGCGCCGGCCGCACCCGGACCACGCGGCGCTGCCCGTCGTCTTCAACGACTACATGAACACGCTGAACGGCGATCCGACGACCGCGAAGCTGCTGCCGCTGATCGACGCGGCGGCCACGGCGGGCGCCGAGTACTTCGTCATCGACGCCGGCTGGTACGACGGCGACGCCGGGGGCTGGTGGGACACGGTCGGCGCCTGGCAGCCGGCCGCCGCCCGGTTCCCCGGGGAACGCGGCATCCACGAGGTGCTGGACCGTATCCGCGCCCACAACATGGTGCCCGGGCTGTGGCTGGAACCCGAGGTGATCGGCGTGCGCAGCCCCATTGCCCCTACCCTGCCGGACGCCGCGTACTTCGCGCGGGACGGCGTACGGGTACGGGAGAACGGCCGCTTCCAGCTCGACCTGCGCCACCCGGCGGCGCGCCGCCACCTGGACGCGACGGTGGACCGGATCGTCGGCGCGTGGGGAGTGGGGTACCTCAAGCTGGACTACAACATCTCCGTGCCGCCCGGCACCGACACCGGCGGCACCACCAGCCCGGGGGCCGGTCTGCTGGCGCACGCCCGGGCGTATCAGGACTGGCTGCACGCCGTACTGGAGCGCCATCCGCGTCTGGTGATCGAGAACTGCGCCTCGGGCGGCATGCGGATGGACGGCTCGTCGCTCGCGCTGACACAGCTGCAATCCACCAGCGACCAGCAGGACTTCCTGCGCTACCCGCCGATCGCGGCGAGCGCCCCCACGGCCGTGCCGCCGGAACAGGGCGCGGTGTGGGCCTATCCACAGCCGGAGTTCACGGACGACGAGATCGCCTTCACGCTGGCCGGGGCGCTGCTGGGCCGGATCCATCTGTCCGGCCACCTGAACCGGATGACGTCCGGTCAACTCACCCTGGTGCGGGAGGCGGTACGGGTCTACCAGGGGCTGCGGGCCGACCTGCCCGGTGCGGTGCCGTTCTGGCCGCTGGGCCTGCCGGACTGGGAGGAGCCCTGGCCCGCGCTCGGTCTGCGCGCGGCCGACGGCACCACGTACCTGACGGTGTGGCGCCGCGGCGGCGGCCCGGTGCGGACCCTGCCGCTCCCCGCGTGGCGGGGCCGCGCGGTTGAGCCCGAGATCCTGTACCCGGCCGCCACCGCGGGAACGGTCGCCTGGTCGGCACCGGAGGGCGAACTGACCGTCACCCTCCCCCGCGCCCCGGCCGCCCTGCTGCTGCGCCTGCGGGCACGATGACCACGGTCCTGGTCAACGGCCTCCCGGGCGCGGGCAAGACCACCCTCGCCCGGGAGCTGGCCGGGCGCCTCGGGCTGCCCCTGTTCAGCAAGGACACCGTGAAGGAGACCCTGGCCGACAGCCTCGCCCCGCTGCGCCCGACCGTTACCGGGTCTCTTGCAGAAAGCCCCGGCGTTCGACAGCCCCCGCTTCCTGCGGAGGGCTGAGAAGAAGCTCAAGAGAATGCGGAAGACCTTGAGCCGCAAGGCCAAGGGCAGCAACAACCGCGCCAGGGCACGGGCCGGGGTCGCACGCCAGCACGCCCGTGTGGCGGACCGGCGACGCGATTGGCTGCACAAGCTCTCCACGGACCTGATGCGCGACAACCAAGCGATCTATGTGGAAGACCTCGCAGTCAAGGGCCTGGCCCGTACACGCCTGGCCAAGTCCGTGCACGACGCGGGCTGGTCGATGTTCGTTGCGATGCTGGACTACAAGGCCGTCAAGCGCGGCCGGTACTTCGGCAAGATCGCCGTTTCGAGCCGACCTCTCAGGTCTGCTCGGCCTGCGGCGTCAAGGACGGCCCCAAGCCCCTGTCGGTCCGTGAGTGGACCTGCCAGGAGTGCGGGACCGTCCACGACCGCGACGTCAACGCCGCACGCAATACCCTGGCCGCCGGACGGGCGGACAGGCCAAATGCCTCGCAGAGCGCCGGTAAGACCAGGACGAAAGTCCCGGCACAGCGCGTTGAAGCAGGAAGCCGCCGGAAGGGTCAGACGACCCAGGCCGGAATCCCCGACCTTTAGGCCGGGGAGCACGTCAAAGGCGAGCGGTGAGTTTCAGCTCGACCAGCAGTTCGGGGAAGGCCAGGCGGGGGGTGCCGATCATGGTGCTGGCCACCTGGGGGTCGGGGCGGCCGTACGCCTCCTTGCGCACCGGTCCCGCCGCGGCGTCGGCGGCGGGCACGTCGACGGCGTAGATGACCTCGTCCACCACATCGTCCAGCGATGCGCCGAAACGCTCCAGCAATTGGGCCGCGTTGGCGTAGCACTGGCGCAATTGGGCGCCGGTGTTGGTGACATCGGTGACCTTTCCGGTGGCATCGACCGGGGCCGGGGCGACGAGTTGCGGTCCGTCGTGCGCGACCTGTCCGGAGAGGTAAATCGTGTCACCGTGCTGGACCGCCTGGACGTATCCATAACTCTCCTCCCAGGGGACGTGGTGGATTTCGGTGCGGCGTGCGGGAGTCATGGGGCTCCGATCGTGCGGACGGAATCGCTTCGGGATGTACGGAAACCGTAGGAGCGCCGGGTCGGGGCACACCAGCGGCGGCCGTGCCACGGGGCGCAAGGATCGTGCCGCGCTCCGGGGCTGTCACTCCGCCCCCCGTACGCTGGGCCGGGGGCGGGCCGACCGGGGAGGATCGTTGGGGACCACGGAAGAGACGCGGAGCGTGGCGATCCTCGCGGTGCCGCGCGCGTACACGCTGGACATCGGCATCGCCACGCATGTCTTCGGCCGGCACCCGGGTTACCGGGTCCTGGTGTGCGCCGAGGGCACCGAGGACGCCGACCCAGACCCCGGCACGCCGTTCGCCGGCACCGCCACCGGCCTCGGCCCCGCGCACCCGCTCTCGGCGGCGGAGAGCGCCGATGTCGTCGTCGTGCCGGGTTATGACGATCCGCTGCTTCCCCTTCCCTCCTCCTATGCGAGAACGCTGCGCATCGCGACGGAAAGGGGAGCGCGCATGCTCGCGATCTGCACCGGAGTGTTCGCCCTCGCGGACATCGGAGCACTGAACGGAAGGACCGCGACGACGCATTGGCGGCACACCGCCGAACTGCGGGAGAATTACCCGGAGGTCGGCGTGGCCGAGAACCGGCTGTTCGTGGAGGACGGCCCGTTTCTCACATCGGCCGGCGCGGGCGCGGGAATCGACGCCTGCCTCCACGTCGTACGCGGTGACTTCGGCGCGGCGGTCGCGGACGGTGTGACGAAGGACGTGGTGCTCCCCGCGGCCCGTGGGGCGCAGGAACCGCAGTACGTGGACGGGCCCGTCGCCTCCCGCGAGGATCTGCGGGCGACCCGGGAGTGGGCGCTGGCGCATCTCGGATCACCGCTCACCGTGCAGGGGCTGGCGGAGCTCAGCCTGCTGTCCCGCAGGACGTTCATCCGGCGGTTCGCGCGCGAGACCGGGATGCCGCCGATGCACTGGGTCGCCGTGCAGCGGATACTGCGGGCGCGCCGGCTGCTGGAGACCTCCGGCTGGACCGTGGAGAGGATCGCCCGGGAGACGGGGTTCGGATCGGCGGCGAACTTCCGCACGGCCTTCCGCCGGGAGCTGGGCATGACCCCGAGCGCGTACCGCGCGGCACACGGTGGCGGGCAGGAGTCCGGCGTCCCCAGCAGGTCAACCCGTTGACGCGAGGGATCCCGTGCAGGTGAACCACGCCGGGAATGGCACGTTCGGTGTCCGCGCGATCACTAGGCTCGGGGGTATGGCCAAGCGCTGGGACTTCGAACTCGAACCGGAAGTGCTGGAGTGGGTGCACGCCCTCCCTCCCTCGCAGCATCGCGTGGTCGAGCGGCAGGCCGATCGTCTCGCCGACGCCCCGACCGCGCTGGGGGACCCGTACACCCGGCATCTGGGCGGCTCCCTGCGCGAGTTGCGGTTCGTCCTGGGCAACGAGCCGGTGCGGCTGACCTACTGGCTCGCCCCGGGCCGCCGCATCGTCTTCCTGACGGTGTTCCGCAGGGCCAGGCTGCGCGAGGAGGACCAGATCCGGCGCGCCCGGCAGAAGCAGAAGGAGTGCGGCACCGAGCATCCGCGCTCGCGGCGTTCGGTCATCGCGTGGACGCGGACCGACGCCGGCGGGGGCCGCGGGTACCACGGGAGCTGGCGTATCCCCGACGAGCACCGCGCCGATCCCGCCTATGTGGAGGCCGGGGCGGCGGTCGCGCTGGGGCAGGCCGTGTACGACCGCCGTACGCAGCTGGGCCTGAGCCCGGCCGAGCTGGCGGTCCGGGCGGGTCTGTCGGAGGCGGACATCGAGTGCATCGAGGGCGGCGCGATCGCTCCGGCCGTGTCCTCCCTGCGCACCCTGACGACGGCCCTGGACGCCCGGCTGGATCTGCGCATCGTCTCCGACATGACCACGGTGGAGTTCATCACCCGGGCGGTGTGATCCCCACCCGTTCCGGGACGGCGGCGGCGGCCTCCGCCAGCGCCTTCAGGCCGTGCTGGATCAGCGGGTGGTCCCGGCTGCCCTCGCGGACGCAGGTGAGGATGCGCCGGGTGAGGGCCGGTTCGCCGGTCAGGGGCAGCCGGACCACGGCGTGCTCGGGCGGGGTCGGGGCCATCCTGGGGACCAGGGAGACGCCGAGTCCGGCGCCGACCATCGCCGAGATCGCCATCCAGTCCCGGACGTAGTGCGCGACCTTGGGGGTGAACCCGGCCACCGCGCAGAAGACCACCACCCGCTGATGGTGGTCGCAGCTGCCCGGCGCCGCCAGGATCCACTCCTCGCGCGCGGTGTCCTCCAGCCGTACGCCCTGGATCCCGCCCCGGGTGCGCCGCACCAGCGGGTGGCCGGCGGGGACGAGCAGGTCGAGCGGTTCGTCCAGCAGGGTGCGCTGGTCGAAGCGGGCGTCGCCGGGGTGCGGGAAGTCCTCGGAGGGGGCGAGTACGGCGATGTCGGCGTCGGTGGCCAGCAGCAGATCGAAACCGGTGGGGGTCTCGCACTCACTCACCTCGATCGTCAGCTCGGGGTTCGAGGCGCGCAGCAGAGCGGCGGCCGGGGCGATCAGCGCGGCGACGGCGCTGGGGAAGCCGCACATCCGCAGCAGCCCCGAGGTTCCGGAGCGGTAGGACTCCAGTGCGGCTTCGGCCCGCTCCCAGCGGGCGACCATGGCGTCTCCGTGCTCGATGACCACGTGCGCCGCCCCGGTGAGCCGGATGCGGCGGCCCTGCGGCTCGATGAGCCGGACCTTCAGTTCGCGGGAGAGTTCGCGCAGATGGTGCGAGACGGCCGAGGGGGTCAGATGGAGGGCCGCCGCGGCGGCGGTGACCGTGCCGTGCTGGTGGACCGCCCTGAGCACCTGGACCCGTCGCAGATCAATCATGCAGTGATTGTGCACATACACCCGGAGAAACATTCAATGGACGCGAACGGTCGAACCGTCCAACACTGGTGCCATGACCACCTCAGTGAACCGTGCGACACAGGCCGAAGAGACCGTGATCTCCCGCCACCTGACCAGCGAGGGCACCGTCGTGTGGACCCGCGACACCGAGGGCCGCCCCCGCATGACGCTCTACCCGCACTCCCCCGGCGCCCGCCCCCGCACGACCGCCGGCGGCACCGCGCACGACGGCGGCCGGCGCAACTGAGCCGTCAGCCGCCCAGCCGCGCCAGCAGTCCGGGCAGGGCGCTCAGGGTGGTGATCCGGTGCGGGGGCACCTCGGCGGCCGTGCCGGACTCCCCACGATCCAGCCAGATCCCGCACAGCCCGGCTGCCGTCGCGGCCTGCGCGTCCGTGATCCGCTGGTCCCCGACGTACGCCACCTCATCCGGAGACAGGCCCAGCGCCTCGCAGGCCGCCGCGAACGCCTCGGGCGCCGGCTTGGCGTGGCCCAGCTCCTCCGAACACAGCAGCATCTCGAACCGGTCCCTGACGCCCAGCCTGCGCAGCTTGTCGTCCTGGTGGGCGAGGTTGGAGTTGGACAGCAGCCCGTGCCGGTAGCCCGGGGTGAGCGCGTCCAGCGCCGGCAGCACGTCCGGGTACAGCCGCCAGGCGGCCCGCATCCGTACGCTGAACCGGTCGAACCACTCCTGCGCCGCCCCGTCCGGAAGGCCGGGGTCGCGCAGGAAGGCGCGCACCCGCTCCCGGCGCTGCTCGGCGAAGGCCAGTTCGCCCGCCAGATAGCGGTCGTAGTGCTCGCGCATCAGCGCCGTCCACCGCGCCACCTCGGCCGCGGTGGCGGGCAGCCCCTCGGCCGCGAAATGGGCGAGCGCGCCCGCCTCGTTGGCGCCGGTGTAGTCGAAGATCGTGTCGTCGATGTCCCACACGACGGCCCGGATGCCCGCACCTGTCAGCATGTCCGGGACCGTACCATCGGCCTGTGCGCTTCCTGACGTGGAATCTGTGGTGGAGGTTCGGTCCCTGGGAGCGGCGGCAGGCGGCGATCACGGCCGTGCTGCGCGCCGAACAACCCGATGTGTGCGGGCTCCAGGAGGTGTGGAGCACCGCGGAGGGGCATCTGGCGGAACACCTCGCGGCGGAGCTTGGCCTGCATCTGGCCTGGGCCCCGGCGGCGCTGCCCCCGCACTGGAGCGAGCGGATCCCGGCGTCCGCGCCGCCCGGCCTCGGGGTGGGGCTCGCCGTGCTCAGCCGGTGGCCGATCGAGGAGTCGGCGGTGCTGCCGCTGCCGCGCGGGGACGGCCCCGACGAGGGGCGGGTGGCGCTGTACGCGCGGATCGCCGCGCCCGGCGGCCCGGTGCCGTTCTTCACCACCCATCTGCACTCGGGCCCAGCCGGTTCCGGGGTGCGGTGCGCGCAGGTACGGGCGCTGGCCCGGATGGTGGCGGACCGGCGCGGCGGCGGGGCGTTCCCGCCGGTCATCACGGGCGACTTCAACGCGGAGCCGGACTCCGACGAGATCCGGCTGTTCGGCGGGCGGCTGACGGCGCCCGCGGTGCCGGGGCAGATGCTGCTGGACGCCTGGCGGTACGCCGAGCCGGGGCAGCCGTCGGCCACCTGGGACACGGCCAACCCCTATCTGGCGGGCGGTCTGGGGCTGAACATCCGGGTCGACTACATCCACACCGGGCTGCCGGCCGCGGACGGCACCGGCCGGGTGCGCTCGGTGCGCCGGGCGGGGGACGGGCCGGTGGACGGGGTGTGGCCCTCGGACCATCTCGCGGTGGTGGCCGAGCTGGAGGCGTAGGCGGCCGGGGGCGTGCCCACGGTGGCGGTGAAGTCCCGTACGGTCCCGATCCGGGACCCGGCCCGGCACCGGCCCCGCCCGCACCCCAAGAATGGTCAGATGACTCTATCGATACGGGAGATGACCGAGGCCGACACCGACGACGTGGCCCGGCTCCGGGTCCTGGGCTGGCGGCACGCCTACCGGGGCATCATGCCGCGGCCCTACCTCGATGACCTGGACCCGCTGCCGTTCGCGGCGGGGCTGCGGCGGGGACTCGCCGGGGCCACGGCGCGCACCGGCCATCTGGTGGCGTCGGGGCCCGGGGAGCCCGGTCGGATCATCGGCTGGGCCTGCCAAGGCCCCTACCGCCCGCACGAGGCCGGCTGGGGCGAGGTGCGCGCCCTGTACGTCCACCCCGGGTTCATCGGCACGGGCGTCGGCCGGGCCCTGCTGGAGGCCGCCACGGCCCGGCTGTCCGCCGACGGGCTCCCCCGCGTCCGGCTGTGGGTGGTGCGCGGCAACATGCGGGCGCTCCGCTTCTACGAACGCGCCGGTTTCGCCCCCGACGGCGCCGAACAGTCCGAGGAGATCCAGGGCGTCAGCGTCGCCGAACTGCGGTACGCACGGGGCTGACGGCACCGCATCGGCAATGGTCAGCGGGGGGCGGGGGGATGGAGTACGTTCGCTTGCATGGTTCAGCCCGTGAAGTCCGACCGTCCGCAGATCTCCCAGCGCCTGAAGGTGCGCCGGGCGCTGGCCGCCGCCGCCATGGAGCTGTTCGCGACGAAAGGGTACGCGGCCACCACCGTCGACGAGATCGCCGCGACCGCCGGAGTGGCCCGCAGAACCTTCTTCCGGCACTTCCGTTCCAAGGAAGAGGCCATCTTCCCGGACCACGACGACACCCTGGTGCGTGCCGAGGAGGTCCTGGAGGCGGCCCCCGAGCGGGAGAACCCGATCGACACGATCTGCCGGGGCATCAAAGAGGTCATGAAGATGTACGCGGCCTCCCCCGCCCTGTCGGTCGAGCGCTACAAGCTGACCCGGGAGGTCCCGGCGCTGCGCGAACGCGAGATCGCCTCGGTCGCCCGGTACGAGCGGCTGTTCACCCGCTATCTGCTGGCCCGGTTCGACGAGAACTCGCACAACGGCGACGAACCGCTGCTCGCCGAGGTGGCCGCCTCCTCCGTGGTGACGGCGCACAACCATGTACTGCGGCGCTGGCTGCGCCGGGGCGGGCAGGGGGATGTGGAGGCGGAGCTGGAGCACGCCTTCACGATCGTGCGCAGCACCTTCGGCGCGCTGCCGGTGTTCGCCGGCGGTGCCACGGCAGCGCCCGCGCCCCCGGTGGCGGCGGCCGAGGTGGCCCCGGCGGGCGGGGGCGGCGAGGTGCTGGTCACGGTGGCCCGTACCGACGCTCCGCTGAACGAGGTCATGCGCACCATCGAGCAGGCCCTGCGCGACTGCCGCCGCTGACTCCTCCACTCCTTTCCCTGCCGCACGTCCCCGTCCCGTCCCCCGCTCTGGAGGCCCGTATGACCGTCCCCGGTTCCCCGGGGCAGCGCCCCTCGCGCTCCCGCCGCTCCGTGCTGGCCGTTCCGGGCAGCAACCCGCGCTTCCTGGAGAAGGCCCAGGGCCTGCCGGCCGACGCCGTCTTCCTCGACCTGGAGGACGCCGTGGCGCCGCTGGCCAAGGAGCGGGCCCGGGACGCCGTCGTCGAGGCGCTCAACGAGGGCGACTGGAGCGGCAGAACGCGCGTGGTGCGGGTGAACGACTGGACCACGCCGTGGACATACCGGGACGTGATCACGGTGGTCGAGGGAGCGGGCGCCCGGCTGGACGCGCTGCTGCTGCCGAAGACACAGAACGCCGAGCAGGTGAAGGCGCTGGACCTGCTGCTGACCCAGGTCGAGCGGACGGCCGGCCTGGAGGTGGGGCGGATCGGCATCGAGGCGCAGATCGAGGACGCCGGCGGACTGGTGAACGCGGACACGATCGCGGCGGCCTCACCCCGGCTGGAGAGCCTGGTGTTCGGCCCCGCCGACTTCATGGCATCCATCAATATGAAGTCACTGGTGGTCGGCGAACAGCCGCCGGGTTATCCGGCGGACGCCTATCACTACATCCTCATGCGGATTCTGATGGCGGCCCGCGCGCACGGACTCCAGGCGATCGACGGCCCCTATCTCCAGATCCGCAATCCCGACGGGTTCCGTGAGGTGGCCGGGCGGTCGGCGGCGCTGGGCTTCGACGGGAAGTGGGTGCTGCATCCGGACCAGATCGCGGCGGCGAACGCGATCTACTCGCCCTCCCAGGAGGATTACGACCACGCCGAGCTGATTCTGGACGCGTACGACTACTGGACCTCGGCGGCCGGCGGGGCACGGGGCGCGGCGATGCTCGGCGAGGAGATGATCGACGAGGCGAGCCGGAAGATGGCGCTGGTCCTCGCGGGCAAGGGCCGGGCCGCCGGCCTGGCCCGTACCTCGGCCTTCACGCCGCCCTCCCCCTGAGCACGCGGCCGGCGACGGCGGGTGACGAGGGCCCGCCCGGCGTTGGCCGAGGTTTTACCAAATGATGGCAAGCCGGATCCGCGCCGGCCGCGCATCACGTTGCGCGTGTGGAAACTCACGCTGTGCCGTGGTACATCTCGGAATTCGCCGGGCGATCCAGATTCCCCTCTCCCGTTCGGGCGAGTTCTCCCGTATGGTGGCCAGGGCTGAATGTCCTCTATCTGGGCATTATTGAGACACGCAGATCGACGCCAGAACAGGACTTATGGCCGTACTCGGCCTGCTGGCTTGCCGAGTTACCGTCCGAAGCCGCTAGCATCGGCTTAGTCGCGCCGCTTCGGGATGCGCGGCTTTCCCCGCTACGAAGGTCTCCCATGCCGCTCCGCTCCTCGTCCGTACGCCTCGCCCGCGGCGCCTCGCCGTGGCTGCTGCCGACGGTCGCCACGGCCGCCGTTTCGCTCGCCAAGGCCCGCCACTCCGGACGCTGGGCGGCGGCCGCCGTCCCGGCCACCGCGCTGGCCGCGGGCATGCTGTGGTTCTTCCGCGACCCGGAGCGGGAGATCGGACAGGGCCGGGTGATCTGTCCGGCGGACGGCGTGGTGCAGAGCATCGTGCCGTGGGAGGACGGGCGCACCCGGGTCGCGATCTTCATGAGCCCGCTGAACGTCCACGTGAACCGCGCGCCGGTCGCCGGCACCGTGGCCTCCGTGGAGCACGTCCCGGGCGGTTACGTTCCGGCGTTCGACAAGGAGAGCGAGTTCAACGAGCGCGTCGTGTGGCGCTTCGACAGCGAGCTGGGCGACATCGAGATGGTGCAGATCGCCGGCGCCGTCGCGCGGCGGATCGTGCCGTACGTGCCGCAGGGCTGCAAGGTCGAGCAGGGTGAGCGCATCGGGCTGATCCGATTCGGCTCGCGGGTGGATGTCTATCTTCCCGAGGGCATCGAGCCGGCGGTCGAGGTCGGCGAGAAGACCACAGCGGGGGTGACACGTCTTGACCGTGATTGACCGCGGCGCGCAGAGCGCCTGGGTACCGGAGGCGGACGAGGACGAAGCGGATGAGCTTCCGCTGTCGATGCGACTGTCAATAGCGGACACCCTGACCCTGTCGAACGCCATCTGTGGCTTCCTCGCGGTCTACTTCACCACCACCGGCGTCCTGATCCCGCACCTGACGGGCAGCGGCGACGTCGGAGTGGTACGCAACAACGCGGCCACCGCCGTCCTGCTGATGCTGCTGGCCTCGGTCTTCGACCTGTTCGACGGCCTGGTGGCGCGCAAGCTGCGCAGCTCGCCGATGGGTGCGGAACTGGACAATCTGTCGGACCTGATCAGCTTCGGTCTCGCCCCCGCCTACTTCGTTCTCGTCTGGGGCATGGTGGTGGGCGACGCCCACGAGCCGGTCGCGGCGCTGGCGGCGATCACCGTACTGCTGGCGGTGGTGCTGCGGCTCGCGCGGTTCTCCTGCGTGACCATGCCCGACGGGGTCTTCCAGGGCATGCCCAGCCCCTTCGGGGCGCTGACGGTGGTCTCCATCGTGCTGCTCGAGCTGCCGTTCTGGCCGACGCTGCTGGCGATCGTCGGGGTGGCCTGGCTGATGGTGAGCCGGGTCGAGTACCCCAAGCCGCGCGGGCCACTGGCGGGGGCGATGCTCGCCTGGATCGTGCTGAGCATGGCGCTGCTGACCGCGTGGGCCTTCGACGCGCCGGGCGGTGAGCTGATGCTCCAGACCGGCTGCTCGCTCCAGCTGGTGCTGGGGGCGGTGATCCCGCTGTTCGCCATGGTGCGGCGGGTGTACAACTTCCGCGATCTGCGGCGCGAGGCGCGGGCCGAGGCCCAGTCCTAGCGGACGGTCGGCGGAGAGCGGGTCCAGGGGCCCGGGTGACGTCACCGTCACCCGGGCCCCTGGCGTTCGCCGGGTACGGGGCGGCGCGGGGGCACGGTGGTCCGGGGAGCGTCGCGGCGGCCCCTGTCAGTGGGCCGTAGCACAATGGCGGGCATGCAGCTCACCAAGAAGGGCCACTCCTGCGTACGGCTCACCCGGGACGACGGGCGGGTTCTCGTCATCGATCCCGGGCGGTTCAGCGAGGAGGACGCGGCGCTGGGCGCCGACGCCGTCCTGGTCACCCACGAGCACCCGGACCATTTCGACGAGGAGCGGCTGCGCACGGCCCTGGAGGCGAACCCCGCCGCCGAGGTGTGGACGCTGCGCAGCGTCGCCGAGCAGCTTGGCGCGGCCTTCCCCGGCCGGGTGCGCACCGTGGGGCACGGCGACAGCTTCACCGCCGCCGGCTTCGGGGTCGAGGTGCACGGGGAGCTGCACGCGGTGATCCACCCCGACATGCCGCGGGTCACCAACATCGGCTTCCTGGTGGACGGCGAGGTCTTCCACCCCGGCGACGCGCTCACCGTGCCGGACCGTCCCGTGCACACGCTGCTGCTGCCCGTCCACGCTCCGTGGAACAAGTTCTCGGAGATCGTGGACTACGCCCGCGAGGTCGGCGCCCAGCGGGCGCTGGCGGTCCACGACGGGCTGCTGAGCGACACCGGCCTGGGCGTCTACGGCCGCAATCTGGGGCCGCAGGGTCCGGGCATCGGCGGCACCGCCTACACCCGGATGACCCCCGGCGATTCCACCACCGTCTAAGAGTCTGAGAGAGATCCCGAGCCGATGCGCATCGCCACCTGGAACATCAACTCGATCACGGCACGCCTGCCGAGGCTGCTCGCCTGGCTGGAGAGCAGCGGCACCGACGTGCTGTGCCTCCAGGAGCTGAAGTGCGCCGCCGAGGCGTTCCCCACCGAGCAGCTGCGGGCACTGGGGTACGAGGCGGCCGTGCACGCGGACGGCCGCTGGAACGGGGTCGCGGTGGTCTCCCGGATCGGGATCTCCGAGCCGGTGACCGGGCTGCCGGGCGGCCCCGACTACGACGGGCTCAACGAGCCGCGCGCGGTCTCCGCCACCTGTGCCGGGGTGCGGGTGTGGTCGGTGTACGTGCCCAACGGGCGCGAGGTCGGGCACCCGCACTACGACTACAAGCTGCGCTGGCTGGCGGCGCTGCGCGAGGCGGTGCGCGCGGACGCGGCGGCGGGGCGGCCGTTCGCGGTGCTCGGCGACTTCAACATCGCGCCGGCGGACGAGGACGTGTGGGACATCTCGGCGTTCGAGGGGGCCACGCATGTGACGGCGGCGGAGCGGGAGGCACTGGCCTCGCTGCGCGGCACGGGGCTGAGCGATGTGCGGCCGCGCCCGCTGAAGTACGACCACCCGTTCACGTACTGGGACTACCGGCAGCTGGGCTTCCCGAAGAACCGGGGCATGCGCATCGATCTGGTGCTGGGCAACGCGGCGTTCGCGGGCGGGGTCAAGGACGCCTACGTGGACCGCGAGGAGCGCAAGGGCAAGGGCGCCTCCGACCACGCGCCGGTCGTGGTCGACCTGGAGGTGTAGGGCCCCGGGGGCGAAATTCCGCCACGAACAAGAAGACGGGTGTGGCCTTGTGGTGCCCTGCGGGCCCGGGGTGGGACGCTGAAGCGCATGAACATCCCTTTCCTGGACAACTGGCGCAAGCGGGCCGAACCGCGGCTTGGGGCCCCTCCGGGTCAGCGGGCGGGAGACGGCGCGCAGGGCGCCTGGGCCGATCCCGAGGGCGTGGCACAACTGCTGTCCGAGTGCGAGCTGCTGCGGGCCAGGGCACTGGCCGCCGGGGTGGCGCTCGGAGACACGCCCGAATCGCTGGAAGCGCTGGACCAGTTGCTGCCACGGTGGCGGGACGATCCGGAGGAGATGGCCGGTCTGGGCACGGACGCGGGCCTGTATCTGGGCACGGTGCTGGTCCGTACGGTGCTGGGGGCCCGGTGGGTGCCGGGGGCGCACGGCGGGCCGGTGGTGGCGATGGTCTCGGGGCGGCGGGTGGATGTGCTGACGGCCGGTCACGACTGGGCGGACACCGGAGTGCCCGAGCTGTCCCAGGTGTACGCGGAGAGCGCCGGGTTCTGAGCCGGTGCCCGCGCCGGGGCCTTCTCGGCCGCCGAAGCTCGGCCGCCGGGACTCAGCCGCCGGGACTCAGCCGCCGAAGCCGATGGCGTACTCCAGACGCCAGCGATCGCCCCGCAGCACGGTGTCGGAGGTCTCCACGGCCCGGTCGTGCTCGTCGTAGTGGGTGCGCTGCACGGCGGTGAGGCACTGGCCGGGCGAACAGCCCAGCGCGTCGGCCTCGGCCCCGGTGGCGGGCCGGGAGGCGACGGTCTCGGTGGCGCGGACGATCCGGATGCCGATCGCCGCGAACCGGCCGCGGACACCGCGCCGGGCATAGGGGCCGCGTTCCGGGTGCAGGACGTCGGTGCCCTTGGTGAGGGCCAGCGGCTCCCAGCTGGTGGCGAGTTGCAGGGGGCGGCGGTCCGCCAGGTACTCGTACTGGGTGCACATCAGCGGTTCGCCGACGCCGACGCCGAGGCGGGCGGCGATCTCGGGCGGTGCGGCGACGGCCGTGGAGGTGGCCTCCCAGATCAGGTCGGGCTGTTCGCCGGCCGGGCCCTCCTGGTGCCCCTCCCCCGGGCCGTGACCGTGGCCATGGGCGTGCTCGCGACCGCCGGACAGGATCTGGATGCGGGCGGCGAGCGGGCTGTCGACGGCCCCGGTGGAGCGGAGGAGGACGCCGAGCGGTTCGCGGTCGCTGACGAAGACGCCGCGCCCGAACTGGCCGGTGGCGTATCCGGCGGCCTTCAGCACCCGTACGGCGCGGTCCACCGTCTGGTCGCTGGCGGTGTAGGTGCGTTTGAGCTCGGCGCGGGAGGGGATTCGCGCGCCCACCGCAAGCGTGCCCTCGTCGATCTGCTGCCGCAGATCGTCCGCGATGCGCTGGTATACCGGCCGGGCGTCGCCCATCCTCATCATCCTTTCCGCCGACGTCCAGGCTACGTCACTATGTCACGCGCGGTCAGAGGTCCTTACTCCTGGTGAGCTTGGGCTGGGGCACGGTCGCCACGCGGGTGACGTCCTTGACCAGTTCGACGACATCGGGACCGTACGCCTGGGAGTTGACCACCTTCAGCAGCAGGACGAAGGTGCCGCCCGAGCCGTATTTGCGGCTGAGGCGGGCGTTGTGGCGGGCGAGGTAGCGGGCGGCGGCCTGGTGGGTGATGGAGCGCTGGCCGCAGGCGAGGAAGACGGGGCGGCCCTCCTGCCCGGCGGTGAGGCGGGCGAGCAGGACGTGTTCGACGGAGCCGTTCTCCAGCCGGAAGCGCTCGCTGCCGATGACGAACGCCCCCCGGTCGGGTCCAGGGTCGGCGTCCGTGTTGACGGAGACTCCCGGCAGCAGGCTGTGGAGGTGCGCGGCGGAGCGGCGATTGGCCACCGGCGAGCCGAGGCAGAACTCGGTGCGCTCGCCGAAGCCCTGCCGGGCGGTCTCCCCGGATATCAGCTGGGCGCGGGCCCCGCAGTTGCGTATGACGGCGGAGAGTTCCAGCAGGGCCATCACGTCGTTGCGGGCCACGGCGCCGTCCGTGCCGGTGTCGCGGCTGACCACCAGCATGCACTCGGAGTTGTCCGGCAGGCCGAAGAACTCCTGGCGGCGGCAGTGGGCGAGCGTGCTGAGGCGGCTGCGGGCGAACCAGCCCAGGGCGAGAGCGGCGAGGGCGGTCACGGCGATCGCGATCGCGAGGGTACGGGCGTCTTCGGTCATGGGCGGGGACTCTACCGGCGGGGTGTGACGTCCTCGACCCCCCTGAAGGCCACGGTCCGCTCCCGGTGGGGCGGGAATCGCGGTGGGGTGGCAATCGCGGTGGATTCGGCGACGTAACGCTGATGCCCTTGCCACGGTGCGTGACGGATCCTACCGTCGCAACGGATCCGCTCCGCGTGTCCATCGCCCCATCCACAGGAGCAGCTGATGGCTGATGCTGATGTCGTACGCGCCGCGTTGGTGCAGGCCACCTGGACCGGCGACACCGAATCGATGATCACCAAGCATGAGGAGTACGCGAGGCAGGCGGCCCGGTCCGGGGCTCGGGTGATCGGGTTCCAGGAGGTGTTCAACGCCCCGTACTTCTGTCAGGTGCAGGAGGCCGAGCACTACCGGTGGGCCGAACCGGTGCCGCAGGGGCCGACCGTCGAACGGCTGCGGTCGCTGGCCCGCGAGACGGGCCTGGTGATCGTGGCGCCGCTCTTCGAGATGGAGGACGCCGGGCACTACTACAACACGGCGGCGGTGATCGACGCCGACGGCACGGTGCTCGGCAGGTACCGCAAGCACCACATCCCGCAGCTGCCGGGCTTCTGGGAGAAGTTCTACTTCCGCCCCGGGAATCTGGGATGGCCGGTGTTCGACACGGCGGCGGGCCGGATCGGTGTCTCCATCTGCTACGACCGGCACTTCCCCGAGGGCTGGCGGGCGCTGGGGCTGGCCGGGGCCCAGCTGGTGTTCAACCCCTCGGCCACCTCGCGCGGTCTCTCGGCGCATCTGTGGCAGCTGGAGCAGCCGGCGGCGGCCGTGGCCAACGGCTACTTCGTGGCGGCGATCAACCGGGTGGGTACGGAGGAGTACGGCGACAACGACTTCTACGGCACCAGCTACTTCGTGGATCCGCGCGGGCGGTTCGTGGGCGAGGTGGCGAGCGACCAGGAGGAGGAACTGCTGGTGCGGGATCTGGACTTCTCGGCGATCGGGGAGGTGCGGCGGCAGTGGGCGTTCTACCGGGACCGGCGGCCGGACGCGTACGAGGGGCTGGTGCGGCCATGAGCGCGCGGACCGGCTCCCTGCACGAGCGGCACCGGGCCGTCCTGCCGCGGTGGCTCACGCTCTACTACGAGCGGCCGCTGGAGCTCACGCACGGCGCGGGCCGGCATGTGTGGGACGCGGACGGCAACCGCTATCTGGACTTCTTCGGCGGCATCCTGACGACGATGACGGCGCACGCGCTGCCGGAGGTGGCGAAGGCGGTCGGCGAGCAGGCGCAGCGCCTGGTGCACTCCTCGACGCTGTATCTGAGCCGTCCGATGGTGGAACTGGCGGAGCGGATCGCGGATCTGTCGGGGATCGAGGACGCCCGGGTGTTCTTCACGACGTCGGGCACCGAGGCGAACGACGCGGCGCTGCTGCTGGCCTCGGCGTACCGCGGGGGCGCCAACCAGGTGCTGGCGATGCGCAACAGCTACCACGGGCGGTCCTTCTCCACGGTGGGGATCACCGGCAACGCGGCCTGGTCGCCGACCACCCTCTCGCCGCTGCAGACCCTGTACGTGCACGGCGGTGTACGGACGCGTGGCCCGTACGCCGCGTTGCCGGACGAGGAGTTCATCGCGGCGGCGGTGGCCGACCTGGAGGACATGCTGGCGCACACCCGCCCGGCCGGGGTGGCGGCGCTGATCGCCGAACCCGTGCAGGGGGTGGGCGGTTTCACCTCCGGGCCCGACGGGCTGTTCGCGGCCTTCCGTGAGGTGCTGGCGCGGGAGGGGATCGTGTGGATCAGCGACGAGGTGCAGACGGGGTGGGGCCGTACCGGTGACCACTTCTGGGGCTGGCAGGCGCACGCGGCGGCCGGGCCGCCCGACCTGCTGACGTTCGCGAAGGGCATCGGCAACGGGATGTCGATCGGGGGCGTGGTGGGGCGCGCGGACATCATGGACGCGCTGGACGCGAACTCCATCTCGACGTTCGGCGGCAGTCCGGTGACGATGGCGGCCGGGCTGGCGAACCTGGGGTATCTGCTGGAGCACGACCTGCAGTCGAACGCCCGCCGGGTGGGGGCGGAACTCCGCGAGCGCCTGGTGGCGGGCGCGGAAGACCTCGCGCTGGTACGGGAGGTACGCGGGCGCGGTCTGATGATCGCCGTCGAGGTGGTGCGGCCGGGGACCGGTGAGCCGGATCCGGCGGTGGCGGCCCTGGTCCTGGAGCGGGCCCGGGAGGCGGGGCTGCTGATCGGCAAGGGCGGCGGGCCCGGTGGGAGTGTCCTGCGGATCGCGCCGCCGCTGAGCCTGACCGGGGAGGAGGCGCGCGAGGGCGCGGAACTGCTGGTGGCCGCCCTGGCCGGGGTGGACGCGGAACTGGCGGGGCGGAACGGGTAGGAGGCAGGGGGGCGCCGCCGTAGGGTGTGCGCCCATGGATCAGTTGGTGGAACAGGAAGTCTCCGGCGGTCTGGGGCGGCTGACGCTGAACCGGCCGGCCGCGCTGAACGCGCTGACGGCGGAGATGGTGGCGGCGATGGCGGGGGCGCTGGCGCGCTGGGAGGACGATCCGGAGGTCGGCGGGGTGCTGCTGCGCAGCGCCTCGCCCCGGGCGTTCTGCGCGGGTGGTGATGTGCGGGCGGCACGCGAAGCGGTGCTGGCGGGGACGCCGGAGGCGGCGGACGCCTTCTACGCCGCCGAGTACGCGCTCAACGGCCGCATCGCGCGGTTCCCCAAGCCGTATGTGTCGCTGATCGACGGCCTGGTGATGGGCGGCGGGCTGGGGATCTCGGTGCACGGTTCGGTGCGGGTGGTGACCGAGCGGGCGGTGTTCGCGATGCCGGAGACCAGGATCGGGTTCTTCCCCGATGTCGGGGCAAGCTGGTTCCTGCCCCGGCTGGGGCTGCCGCTGGGCCGGTATCTGGGGCTGACCGGGGCCCGGCTGGACGCGGCGCGGGCGCTGGAGTGCGGTCTGGCCACCCACTTCGTCCCGCGGGAGGAACTCCCGGGTCTTGAGGAGGCGTTGCGCACGCCGGCCGACGGGGTGGTGGCGACGGTGGAGCGGTTCGCCCGGCCGGCGCCGCCGGCCGGAATGGAGTGGGCGGAGCAGCGCGAGCTGATCGGGCGGTGCTTCGCGGACGCGGACCCGCGACGGATTCTGGAGCGGCTGGCCGCCGAGCCCGGTGCGTGGGCGCGGGAGACCCGGCGGGAGCTGGCCGGGTTCTCCCCCACCAGTCTGTGGCTGACCTGCGAGTTGCTGGAGCGGGGCGCGGCGAGCGAGGACCTGGCGGTGTGTCTGGAACGGGAGTTGCTGCTCGCGTCCCGGGTGGCGCGCGGGGCGGACTTCGCGGAGGGGGTGCGGGCGCTGCTGGTCGACAAGGATCAGCGTCCGCGCTGGCGGCCGGAACGGCTGGATCAGGTTGATGTGGCGGGGTGGACGGCGGGCGTTCCCGGGTAGCCAGGCCGGGGCCGCCGGGCTCCCCGGCGGCGGGTGCACCGCCGCCCCCGCCCGCTCCGTCGGCGCCGCCGTCCGCGCCGCCGGCGCCCTGACCGGCAGGGTCACCGCCACCGCCCGCACCGCCCGCCCCCGCGGCGGGCCCGCTGTCCTGGCCCTCGGTCAGTCCGCCGTCGCGGGCCGCGTCGATCTCCTCCACGGCTTCCTGGACGGCGTCGGGCACCGCGTCCCGCACGGCGGACTGCACGGTGGGCCGCAGCACGGTGAACCACAGCCCGGTGAGCAGCGCGCCGATGGGTACCGCGGCGATCAGGGCGCGGGGCAGCCACTGCGGGATGATCGTTGCCCTCACCGACACGGACGGTACGACGCACGAGCAGACGATCAGCCTGCGCGACGAGCCCGGCGGGCAGAGCTTCGAGGTGACCGGCTCGGATGTCGTCGTCCTCCGCCTGACCACGGAATCCGCGCACGGGGCGCGGGATGACACCCGGCTGGCCATCGCGGGGGGGAACTCTTCGGCCGCCGCTGACCCCTGCCCGCCACTCCCGCCCCACGGCTGCGGGCGGCCGGACGGCGGTGTGCCACGGCGATGGTGGTGTCGTACTGGGGGTGGGGCGGGCGCGCGCCGGACATTCCCGGCGCACGTTTCCCCGTGCCACTCCGGCGGAATGAAACGTTTAACACACTGCGCCGTACACGCATGCCCCGCCCCGCCGTGCACGACCCCCGGCGCGGCCGACCGCCCGGAACCGTGCCGCCCTCCGCATCCCGACCCCCTTCTTCACCCGGGGCACACCTCCCACCCCCTCCCGAAAGGTGATGACTTGACCTCCGACACCCGAACAGCACTGGTGGTGCGCGGTGGCTGGGACGGCCACCGGCCCGTGGAGACCACGGACCTCTTCCTCCCGTTTCTGCGGCAGCACGGCTTCCGGGTGCGGACCGCGCAGTCCCTCGACGTCTACGAGGACGCCGAACACCTGGCCGCCACCGACCTGATCGTCCAGTGCTGGACCATGGGCGAGATCAGCCGGGAGCAGTGCGCGGGCCTGGCCGCCGCCGTGCGCGCCGGCACGGGCCTGGCCGGCTGGCACGGCGGCATCGTCGACTCCTTCCGGGGGACCCCGGAGTACGCGCTACTGACCGGCGGCCAGTTCCTCATGCACCCGCCCGGCTTCAGCGACCACCGCGTCAGCCCGGTCGCCGGCCGTGCCGACCACCCGGTGATCGCCGGTCTGGACGCCTTCGATGTGCACACCGAGAAGTACTGGGTGGCCACCGACCCGCTGAACGACGTGCTGGCCACCGTCACCTTCGACGCGGACGCCACCCGGCCGCGCGCCGCCGTCGTCCCCGCCGTGTGGACCAGGGAGTGGGGCGAGGGCCGGGTGTTCGTCTCCACCATCGGCCACAAGCCGGACGACTTCGACGTCCCGCAGGTCCGCGCCCTCACCGAGAGGGGCCTGCTGTGGGCAAGCCGCTGAACGTCGGCGTCATCGGGGCCGGAGCGATCAGTGGCGCCTACGCCGCGACCCTGAAGGACCTGGACGGCCTGCGCGTGGCGGCCGTCACCGACCTCGACCGGGCGCGCGCCGAGCGGCTGGCCGGCACGCTCCCCGGAGAGGTCGCCGTCGCCGGCACGGCCGACGCCCTGCTGGCCCGTGACGATGTGGACGCCGTCCTCAATCTCACCCTCCCCGCGGTCCACGCGACGGTGAGCCTGGCCGCGCTGCGGGCCGGTAAGCACGTCTACAGCGAGAAGCCCCTGGCCGCCCGCCGGGAAGAGGCCGACGTCCTGCTGGCGGAGTCCCGTGCGCGCGGGCTGCGGGTGGGGTGCGCCCCGGACACGGTGCTCGGTACCGGCATCCAGACCGCCCGCCGGGCGGTGGACGACGGGGAGATCGGTACGCCCGTGGCGGCCACGGCGTTCATGACCACGGCCGGGCACGAGAGATGGCATCCGGACCCGGAGTTCTACTACCGGCCCGGGGGCGGTCCGCTGCTGGACATGGGCCCGTACTATCTCTCCGCCCTCGTCCACCTGCTGGGCCCGGTCGCCCGGGTCGCCGGAGCGGCGTCACGGTCCCGGGCGGAGCGCCTCATCGGCAGCGGCCCGCGCGCCGGAACCCGCTTCCCGGTCGAGGTGGACACCCATGTGACGGGCCTGCTGCACCACGTGGGCGGCGCCGTGACCACGCTCGTCATGAGCTTCGACATCCAGGCCGCGCGGCTGCCCAGTATCGAGGTCTACGGGACGACGGGCACACTGTCCGTCCCGGACCCGAACACCTTCGACGGGATCACCTCCCTCAGCCGGGACACCGGGGAGTGGGAGCCGCTGCCCGCCTCCGCCGGGTACCGGCCCGGCGCGCGCGGAGCCGGTCTCGCGGACCTGGCGGACGCGCTGGCGACGGGCCGCCCCCACCTCGCCTCGGCCGAACTCGCCGCCCATGTCCTGGATGTGATGCTCACGCTGCTGGGCGCCGCGGAGCACGGCGGCACCCTGCCCGTCACCCGCGCCACCGGCCGCCCGGACGCCGTCCCGGGGCCGGTCACCACCTTCCGGTCGGCGGACTGAGCGGGGGCACTGTTTCCCGGCGTCCGTGGGGGTGCGTCCCCGGGGGACGCACCCACCGGCGGCCGGGGTCGCTCAGGGGGTGCAGACGTTGGTCAGCTCGCCCGCCGCGTCCCGCAGGGGCGTCATGTCGGGCGAGGTGTCCCCCTCGGCGACCGCCGTCTGCATGTTGTTCACGGCCTCCTTCAGGTTCTCGACCGCCTGGGAGACATCGGCGTCACTCGTCTTGTCGCCGAGGTCGGCGAGGGTCCCGTCGATCTCGGTGAGCGAGGTGTCGAGCTGGGTGGGGTCGTCCGACACCTGCTCGACGCTGCGCTGGAGGTCGTCCACCTGCCCCGCGATGGTGTCGGCGGCCCGGACACAGTCCATGGCCTTGTCGACAGCGGCGCAGCCGGTGGTGGTGAGGGCTGCGACGAGCGCGGCGCCGGCCGCGAACGTCAGAGCAACGGGACGGGTCATTCGCTTCACCATGGATACCTCGATCCGGTCAGGTGTGATCACGATGGCGGCAGCGTGACGGACGGACCGCCGCTGCCGTTGTGGGGAGTGGAGTGGTGTGGACTGCTGCGGGTGGCCCCGCGAAGCTCCGAACATGGCACGGGATTTCGTGAAGTGATACCCGGGGCGGCCCCGGTTCCCGTCACGGTCCACGACGCGGCGGGCGGGGCGGGAGAGCGGGACGGAGCCACCCGGAATCCCGGGGGCCCCTCCTGCGGCCGGGCGGGTTCAGCAGCGCATGACCCGGGTTCCGGCGAGGGACGGCCGCTCGGTCGCGGAAGAAGGCGCCGGCCGGGCTTGCGCCGGGAAAGTGGCGTGGAAGGACGCGCCCGTGGGCTCGGCGGCGCCCTGGTCCTCGATCGAAGCGGCGTTGTCGTCGCTCGTCTCGCGGTGCCTGCGGTGTGCCGCGCCGTCCTTGTCGGTGCTCTGCGACTGGAGCAGGTCCAGGTCGCCGTGCCGGGGAGAGGAGCCGGCCGGGAAGGATGTCGCGGACTCGCCCGGCTGAAGCGTCGAGCTCATCCCGCCGAACAGGAAGACGGCGAACATGAAGAGCGCGGCCACGCCCCCGCACAGCGTGCGTGCTCCGCGCGCGTTCGCCTTCATGGCCGCCCGTCTTTTCGATCCGGTTCCGCTGCCGCCGGCAGCAGGACTTCCCGAGTCCTCCGGAATGTGCCTGGACAGGATATGCACCGGTTCTGAAGCCCACCTGAACACGAGGTGTACAAACCGTGTGGGAGTTCCCCCGCGGCGTCACCGCCGTGATCTGCGGCCCTCTCGGCACGGTGAGACGGCCGGCGAGCGGTACGGCGGTGCCCCACCACCGCACGCCGGCCCGGCTCCGCGCGGACACGGCGGGCTTGCCCCTGACGCCGACGTCAGGTTCTAGGGTGACCGGCGTCGGCGCCCACCGACCGTCTCACCCCCCTTGACCTTGCGAAACGGCCGGTCCCGGCCGCGCGGAGAGGCAGGATGTCATGCGCGCAGTCCGCTATCACGAGTACGGCGGCGTGGAGAACCTCGTGGTCGAGCACGTGCCGGACCCCCAGCCAGGGCCCGGCGAAATCCGCGTCCGCGTCACGGCGGCCAGTGTCAATCCGATCGACTGGAAGGTGCGCTCCGGCGCGGCGCGCGAGCTGCTTCCCCTGGACCTGCCCGCGATTCCCGGGCGGGACGCCGTCGGTGTGGTCGACGAGATCGGTGCGGGGGTGCGAGGAGTGAGCGTCGGCGACCGCGTCTTCGGGCTGGGCGGCGTCACCGGTGCGACGGCGCAGCTTGCCGTGCTCTCGGCCTGGGCCCACGCCCCCACCACGTGGACCGACGAGGAGGCCGCCGGTGCCGGGCTGGCGTCCGTGACCGCGCTCGGCGGACTGAACGCGCTCGGCGGACTGCGAGGGCGCACCCTGCTCATCGAGGGCGCTGCCGGAGGTGTGGGCAGCGCCGCCGTCGAGATCGCCGTGGCCCGGGGCGCCACCGTGATCGGGACGGCCGGCGAGCGCAACCACGCGTTCCTGACCTCTTTGGGAGCCGTCGCGACCACCTACGGCACCGGCCTCGACGAACGCCTCGCCGCCTTGGCTCCCGGCGGTGTCGATGCCGCCCTCGATACCGCGGCCTCCGGGTCCCTTGCCGATCTCGTCGCGATCGTGGGCGACCCGGCTCGCGTGTCGACGGTCGCCGACCACGCGAACGCGGAGCGCCTGGGTGTGCGTGTGGTCAACGCGGAGAACGACTCCTCGCTCCTCGCCGAAGCGGGCGAACTCGGCCGGGAAGGCCACTACACACCGCGCGTCGAACGGAGCTATTCCCTCGACCGGATCGCGGAAGCGCACGCGTACGCCGAGCTCGGACACACCCGGGGGAAGATCGTGATCCGCCTCTGAGCCAGCCGCTCCCCTCCGCGAGGGCCTCGGCGCTCCCGGCGGCCCACCGCCTGCCGGGCGTCACCGGTGACGGCCCCGGCTCGGGTGAGCCGGGGCCGCCGGTGGCTCAGAGGAACAGGTCCTTGCGCCGGAACAGCTGGACCGAGACGGCCGAGACCGCCACGGAGGCGGCGGTCAGACCCAGCACCACGGCCGCGAAGACCCCGGTGTTGCCGACGTGACGGTCCACGTCGAACAGGGAGAAGACCGTGAAGTACCGCAGGAAGGACAGGTTCGGGCTCAGCGGCTCCACCATGCTCAGGAAGTACTGGAATATGACCAGCCCGGTGGAGCCCGCGAGCGCCTCGACACCGGTGTTCGTCAGCATCCGGATCAGGAAGACGACCGAGCCCAGGAAGAGGAACAGCACCAGCAGATTGACGTTGAGCACGACCATGCCCTGCCATTCGATGGGCGAGCCCCAGTCGAACACCAACTGGCCCAGCACCATGGAGACCAGCGAGACCACGGCGATCCCCACCGAGGCGAGCAGGAAGAACACCAGACGCGCGATCAGGTAGGAGGCCCTGGGCAGGGCGCCGTTGAGGAAATAGTTCAAGGAGGTGTCGTCGATCGGCTTGGACGCCAGCCGGTGCCCCAGCAGCAGGACGAGCGCCATCATGAAGTAAAGGTGCAGCGAGTTGTAGTAGTTGGCCGTCAGGAACCCGAAATACTGCGTCTGGTCCCCCGATACCCCCAGCGCCTGCCGCAGCTGCTCGGGGATCGTGTCCAGCATCTCCGTGTAGGTGGCGTCGGCGGACAGCAGCGGGAAGAGCCACGCCAGTGACAGCACCATCGAGCCGATCACCACCGCGGCGGCGGCCAGCAGCGGCGCGTTGGTGAGGAACGAATACCTCAGAACGGTCCGGTTCATCACGCCACCTCTCCTCGGTACGCCTCACGGAAGTAGTCGCGGAAGGACTGGCGTTCGGTCTCCACGTCGGCAACGGGGTGCGGCGCCAGGGCTCTGACGATCTCCCCGGTGTCGCCGCGGGGCTGGAAGACCAGGGTGCGCGGGCCCGCCTGTTCCACCGCGAAGCCCGCGAAGGACGCGGCGCTCACCTTCTCCGTGAACGTCACCTTCAGAGCGGTCCGCAGGGCGGTGCGGACCGATTCCATCGTCTGGGTCGAGACGATGCGCCCGTCCCGGATGATGCTGATGCGGTCCGCGACCGCCTCCACCTCCTCGAAGATGTGGGAGGAGAGCAGGATCGTGGTGCCCGCCCGCTTCGCCTCGACGAGCAGCGCGATCAGCTCGTCCTGCATGAGCGGGTCGAGACCGCTGGCGGGTTCGTCGAGGATGACCACCTCGGGGTCGGTCATGAAGGTCGCGATGATGGCGAGCTTCTGCTTCATGCCCTTGGACATCTTGCCGATCGGCGTGTCCAGACGCAGCCGGAGCCGGTCGACGAGTTCGTCCCGCCGCCGGGTGTCCGTGTGCCCGCGCAACTCCCCCTGCATGCGCAGAAAGGTCCGGGCTGAGACGCCCTGGGGGAAGCCGATCTCACCCGGGAGGTAGCCCAGGCGTGCCTTGGCGGCCACCGGCTCGTGCCAGCAGTCGTGGCCGTCGATCTCGGCGTGCCCGGCGTCCTGTTGGAGGTACCCCATCAGATGGCGGATGGTGGTGGACTTGCCGGCTCCGTTCGGGCCGATGAATCCCAGCACCTCCCCCCGTCCCACCTCAAGGTTGACCTCGAACACGCCCTGGAAGGGTGTGAAGCGCTTGGTCAGCCCTTCGACCTTGATCATCGTGTCTCCTTTCCCTGCTGTCGTGTCCGGCTGCCGGCGAGGGCACCCGGACGGTGTACGGCTGCCCTCGCCGGGCCGGTCCGGGCCGGCGAGCGCGGTGTGCGGCTCGCCGGCCCGGCGCGTCACCGTGGGGCGCCGCAGTGTTCGTCGAGGAGCCTGGCGACCTCGGTGACGTGCGGCGAGCGCAGCATCGAGGCGTGGTCGCCGGGGATGTCGACGAAGGTGACCTCCCGGGTGGTGTACCGGGACCAGTCGGAGAACAGGCCCGCGACGTCGCTCGCGTGCTGTCCGGTGCGGAAGACGAAGACCGGGATGTCCAGCTTCCGGTCCGGCAGGGCCACGTCGCGCGAGTACATCAACTGGTGCATCTGCAGCCGCAGGAACCGGTCCAGGTACTCCGCGCTCAGGAACGCCGCGACCCGGGGGTCCTTGCGTGCCCGGTCGAGCAGGACCCGCTTGGCCTCCTCGTAGGGAAGCTTCCGCAGGAGGTCGCGGTCCTGGTCGAGCATGCCGCCGATGCCCATCGCGAGGATGAAGACGCGGGTCTCCTCCTCCGTCAGGTCGGCGTCCGCGACCGGGATGTCCCCCAGGTTCGGCGGGGTGTCGAGGATGATCAGCCCCTTGGGCTTCACGCCCTTGTCGATGAGCGTCGCGGCCAGGTGGAAGGCGATGTGGCCGCCCAGCGAGTGGCCCCCGACGTATCCGCCGTCGCCGAGCACGTCCTCCGCCGCCTCGAAGCAGAAGTCGACCGCTTCCTCGAAGCTCGGCAGGACCAGGGACTCGCCGGCCGCGAGACCGGGTGCCTCCACCCCGTGGATCGCCCCGAACCCCCGCAGGTGGCGGGCGAGTTCGATGTAGCCGAGCACCGTTCCGCCGGCCGGCGGGGCGAAGACGATGTCCGGCCCGTCCCCCGGGGTGGGCCGCAGCCGCACCAGCTTGGCGGCCGGCCGGCCGCCACGGGCGGTGACCTGCTGCTCGTGGTCCTCCAGGGCCGCGGCGAGGGTGCGCACGTCCGGGTAGAGGAACACCTGCTTGGGGTCGACCAGGACGTCTTCCTCCCGGAGCAGCGCCACCAGCTTGATGGTGAGCAGCGAGTCGCCGCCCAGTTCGAAGAAGGAGTCGTCCGGGCCGACCCGCGGGAGGTTCAGCACCGACGCGTACGCGGCCAGCAGGCGCTCCGCGCGCGGCGGGAGGGGCTCGGTGGAGGCAGCCGCCGGATCGGCCACCGGGGCGTCGGCGGCGGTGCGCAGCAGTGACACGTCCACCTTGCCGCTGCTCTTGAGCGGCAGCGCCTCGTAGACCTGGATCACGGAGGGCACCGCGTACGGGGGGAGCAGTCCGCGCACCCTGGTGCGCAGTTCGGCGGGGTCGGTCCCGTCGGCGGCGACGTGCGCGGTGAGCGCGCCGCCGGCTTCGGCGACGCTGAGGACGAACGCGTCGCGGACCCCCGGCAGGGAGCACAGCGCGGCCCGTACCGCGTCCAGTTCCACCCGGTGGCCGCGGACCTTGACCTGCCCGTCGCGGCGGCCCCGGTAGTGGACCACGCCGTCGGCGTCGAGCGTCGCGAAGTCGCCGGTGCGGTACAGGCGTTCCCCCGGAAGGGCCGGGATCTCGGTGAACCGCCGCGCGGTCTCCCCGGCGTTGCCGACATAGCCCAGGGCCAGTCCTTCGCCGCCGACGTACAGCTCGCCCTGGACGCCGAACGGCACCACCTCGCCGTGGTCGTCGACGACGAGGGCGGTACGGCCCCGGATGGGCCGGCCGATCGGCACGGCACCGTGCACGGGAGCGGTCATGGTGTGCGTGGTGGTGAACGTGGTGTTCTCCGTGGGCCCGTAGCCGTTGGTGATCCGTGTTCCGGGGCACCGCTCCAGCACCCGGTTGACGTGCTCGGGTGAGACCACGTCCCCGCCCACCAGCAGATCCGCCACCCCGGCGAACAGCGCGGCGTCGGCATCGGTCAGCTGGTGGAACAGCGGGGCGCTCACCCACATGAGGGTGGGACGCGAGCGCTCGATCTCCGCGCGGAGCCGGGTGACATCGAGGATGTTCTCCTTGTCCGTCAGGACCAGGGTGCCGCCGTTGAGCAGCGGCGCCCACACCTCCAGGGTGGCCGCGTCGAAGGACAGCGACCCGGTCTGCAGGACCCGTGTTCCCTCGTCGAAGGTGATCCAGTCCGGATCGCGGACCAGGCCCACGATGCTGGAGTTGGCGATGGCGACGCCCTTGGGCACCCCGGTGGTGCCGGAGGTGAACATCACGTAGGCCTCGCAGGACCCGGGGATGTCGCGGTCCGGGGCGGTGTCCGTGGTGGAGCGGAACGGGATCTCCCGTACCTCCCCTGCGGGCTCGCCCGCCGCGTCGACGGCGACCCAGCCGGTGGTGGTGAGGTGGCCGCGGATCCCGCCGGCCCGCAGGACGGCCGAGGTCACCGACGCCGGCTGGTCAGGGTCGACCGGTACGTAGGAGGCGCCCAGGCGCAGGATGCCGAGCATCCCCACGACCGTCTCGACCCGCTTGGCCGCGTCGAGCGCCACCCGGTCGCCGGCCGCCACGCCGTGCGCGGCGAGGTGCGCCGCGACGCCGGCGCTGTGGGCGTCCAGCTCGCGGTAGGTGAGGCGCTGTTCGCCGTGGACCAGTGCGGTGCGGCCGGCGAAGGCGCGCGCCGTGGAGGCGAACGCGGCGGCCACCGAGCCCTGTTCGGGTGTCTCGCGGGTGTTGCGGCCCAGCCGCAGGGCGGCTTCCCGTTCCCCGGCGGGGACGGCGGTCAGCCGGGAGACCGTCCGCCGCGGGTCCTCGGCCATGGCCTCCAGCAGGGTGCGGAACGCCCGCTGCCAGCCGAGTACGGTCTCCTCGCGGAAGAGCGCGGTGGCGTACTCGAAGGCGAGGACCAGCCCGTCCTCCCGCTCGTAGGCGTGCAGCGACAGCTCGAAGCGGGCGATGCGGTGCCGCAGTTCCAGCGGGGACCTGGTGGTGCCGGCGAACTGCGGGAAGTCCTCCGTGGGGACGTAGTTGAACATGGTCTGGGCCAGCGGCGGGCGGGAGGTGTCCCGTTCGGGGGCGAAGTCCGCCACCATGTGGTCGAACGGGTAGTCCTGGTGCCGCAGCAGTTCCGTCATCCCCTGCCGGACCGCCGCGCACTGCTCGTGCACCGTCCGGTCGGCGGGCACCGACATCGGGTACGGGAGGGTGTTGACGAACATGCCGACGGCCTCGGCCAGTCCCGGGTCGTCGCGGCGCATCGCGGGCATGCCGAGGAGGAAGTCCTGCCGCCCGGTGAGCCGGGACAGCAGCACACCGAAGGCGGTGGCCAGCCAGACCGCCGTGGAGACGCCGACGCCGGCCGCCGCGGCGGTGATCCGCCGCACCTCCTGCGGATCGAGACGGAGGAAGAGGGTGTCCCCCGCGTAGGACTGCATCTGCGGCCGGGGGTGGTCCAGGGGCAGTTCCAGCGGGGCGATGTCCCGTTCCAGCAGCCGGCGCCAGTGGTGCGCGGAGCTGTCGGAGGCGGCGCCGGCCGCGTCCTGGCGGCGCACCGCCGCCGGGACGTCCGCCGGGACGGCCGGCAGGTCCGGCATGTCCTGCGTCGCCAGCGCGTTGTACACCAGGACGAGGTCGCGCATGAAGACGCCGAGCGACCAGCCGTCGGAGGCCAGATGGTGGTGCGAGACGATCAGCACCGACCGTTCGCGCGGCAGTTGGGCGAGGGTGCAGCGGGCCAGTGGGGCGGCGGCGAGGTCGTACTTGTGCCGCAGTTCCCCGTCGAGGACCTGCGACAGCCGGGCCCGCGCCTCCTCCTCGTCCAGTTCCGCGAGCGGGGACAGGTGCAGCGTGACCTCGGGCCGCTCCACGACGCGGGTGACGGGAGTGCCGCCGACCGTGTCGAAGACCGTCCGCAGCGCCTCGTGCCGGCGGGTGACGAAGGCCAGGGCCTTCTCCAGCAGGCCGGCGTCGATGCCGCCGGTCAGCTCCCAGGCCGCCACGATGTTGTACAGGGCCAGGCCGGGTTCGACGTTCTCCGCGAAGAAGATCCGGCGCTGGGCGGCCGACGGTCCGTCCCCGGGCTCCGTGCCGGGCGCGGTGGCGGAGCCGGGGTCCGGTGCGGGGCGTGCCGACTTCTCGTCGATCACCCGGGCGATGGCCGACAGGGTCGGGTCCTCGAACACCTCGTGCAGGGCGAGGGTGACGCCGAACTCGGCGCGGATGTCGTTCCCGAGCCGGGCCGCCATCAGCGAGTGCCCGCCGAGGGAGAAGAAGTCGTCGTCCCGTGCCAGGTCCTCGGTGCCCAGGATGCGTTCCCACACGGCCGCGAGCCGGCGTTCCGTCTCCGTCGCGGGGCGGTCGCCGGTGGCGCGGGTGCCGGCCGACTGGAGCAGCCGGACGGTGTCCACCTGCCCGTCGCGCCGCCTGGGGATCTGCGGCACCAGCGCGCTCTCGGCCCCGGCCGCGAGGGCGGCGATCTCGGCGGCGGGTATCTCGCCGTCCGCCGCGTAGTAGTAGGTGGGGACCAGCCGCCAGCCGGGCTTGTGCCGTACCTGCGCGGCGACATCGGTATGCGCGCCGTCCAGGCCGACATAGGTGACCGCGCGGTCGTGGCCGAGCGCGAGCAGCAGGGACTCCAGGGCCAGGTCGGGGTCCAGGGACAGGAAGCCGCGCCGTTCGATCGGCACGGTGTTGCCCTTCGACATGCCAAGGCCCGTCCACGCGCTCCAGCCGAGCGAGACCGCCGCACGGTGGCCCTGGGCGCGCAGGACGCGCACCGCCTCGTTGAGCGCGCTGTTGGAGGCGGAGTACTCGGTGTGCCCGACGCCGCCGAAGTAGGCGTTGACGGAGCTGAAGGCGATCAGCGGGGCGGCCGGTCCCGCCACCTCCGCCAGCGCGAACAGGCCGCCCACCTTCACCGCCGTGTACCGGGCCAGGCGTTCGGCGTCGACCGTCCGCTGCCCGTCGAGGCCCTCCAGCGTCTGGGCGCCGAAGGTGCCGAGACCGGCGAGGTGGAACGCCCCGTCGACGGCCCCGGGTCCGGCGGCCTCCCGCAGCCGCGCGGCGGCGTCGGGCGCGGCCAGGTCCACGGCGAGGTAACGCACCTCGGTCCGGGCCGCCAACGCGTTCAGCTCCCGGCGGCGTTCGGCGTCGAGACGGTCCAGGGGGGTGCTGCCCACCAGAATGAGCCGGGCCTGGTGGCGGTCGGCGAGGAAGCGGCTCACCTCGCGGCCCACCCCGCCCAGTCCGCCGCTGACCAGGTACGTGCCGCCGGCCGTGAGGACCGGTGCGGCGGCCCCGGGCGTGCCGGGGGCGACGGCGGGCGCGGGGGCCAGGACGCGCTCGGAGCGGACGCCGGCGCGGTGGGCGACCACCGCCGCGCCCGAGGGGGCGGTCAGTTCGGCGGCCAGCGCCGCCGCGTTCGCCTCATCGAGGGTGTCGAGATCGCACCAGATGACCGCCGGGTCGTGGGCGTCGCCGTGCACGCTGCGCACATAGCCCTGGAGGGCGCCGAGGTGGGCGCGGGCGGCGGCGTCGCGGCCCCGGTCACCGACGCTCACCAGCAGGATCTTCCGTGCCCGGCCCGCCGGTTCGGCGGCCTGCCGCTCGGCGGTGGCGGTGATCAGCCGCAGCACGTCCGAGGCGTCCCAGCCGTCCCGGGTCAGCGTCAGGTCGACCACGGCGTCGAGGGTCTCGGTGGGGTGTTCCGCGGCCGGGCCCGAGACCACGGTCAGTGCCGCTGCCAGGGTGCGGCCGACCGCTTCCCGGTCGGCCGGGGAGCCGCCGGCCAGGCTCAGGTCCACCGGCCGCCCCGCGGGGGCCGGCAGGACGCGCGGGTGCGTGGTCTCGGTGAAGAACCACGGCGGGATCACGCGCTGCCGGGCGCCGCGCAGCTGGGCGGTCGCCCGCAGCTCCTCGTCGTACTCCCCGGCCGCGAGCCGGGAGACGAGCTTGCCGCGCTGGATCTTGCCGATGCTCGTCTTGGGGATCCGCTCGGTGCGCAGCGGCACGACGTAGCGCGCCGACAGGCCGAACTCGCGCCGCAGGACGGACTGGATCTCCTTGATCTGCGTGGTGACGCCGGCGGGGCCGGTGTCCTGGGGAACGTAGAAGACGGCCAGGTGGTCGGTCACGTCATCCGCGTCGCGCACCGAGCAGGCCGCGGCGAAGGTGGGGACCACCCCGGGAACCGTTTCGACCAGCGCCTCCAGGTCGACGTTCTGGTAGTTGAGGCCGTTGACGATGATCCGGTCGGCGCCGCGTCCGGTGAAGGTGATCTTCCGGTCGCGGACGAACGCCAGGTCGCCGGTGTCGAACCAGCCGTCCTCGCGGAAGAACCGCGCGTTGGCCTCCGGGTTGTTGAAGTACTCCAGCAGCCGGGTGGCGCCTCGGACCTGGAAGGTGCCGATGCGGCCCTCCGGCACGAGGGCGCCGTCCTCGTCGACCACCCGGGCCTCCACGCCGGGGTACACCCGTCCGCACTCGACGAACCGGCCGGCGGTTCCGCCGGGGCGGTCGGCGAAGTCCAGGGCGCCGTCCGGGTGGATGCGGCGCACGTCCTGCACGCCGGTGGTCCGGCCCCGCTCCAGGGTGTCGGAGACGATCACCATGTTGCAGGTCTCCGACATGCCCCACTCGGGCTTGATGGCGCCCGCCGGCAGACCGTGGGGTTCCAGCAGCGTCAGCAGGCGCTGGCAGGTGCCGTAGTGCACCTGCTCGCCGGCGTTGATCCAGCGGCGCACGGCCGACAGGTCCCACCGCCGCTCGCCGGCGTCCGCCACCGCGTCGGCGAGCAGCGCGAGCATGGAGTTGGGGCCCCAGGTGTTCGTGGCCCGGTAGGCGCTCGCCAGTTCGGCCCACCGGGTGGGCTCGCCCAGCACGTACGCGGTCGCGGCGTGCACCTGGGCGGCGCCCAGGTAGACGGGCAGCAGATGCGCGTGGACCAGCCCCACCACGTGCTCGATCGCGAGCCAGTTGAGGAAGACGTCATCGGCCGCGTAGCCGCTGTGCTGCACCGCGGCCCGCTGCTTGTTCAGGAGGTTCGCGTGCGACTGCACCACCCCCTTGGGGGTGCCGGTGCTTCCCGAGGTGAACAGGATCAGCGCGGGCGACGCGGGCTCGATGTCGACCGGCCGGGGCGACCCGTCGTACGCCTCGGCCTCGGCCAGGGACAGCAGCGTGGCGCCCTCCAGCAGCCGCTCCGCCTCCGGGAGCAGGCCCGCGGTGGCCAGCACCCGGGGCCGGTGCGCGGTGGTCCAGATCCGGCGCAGGGCCTCGGCCTCGGTGCGCCGCTCCCGGTAGTCGGCGGAGGGGGTCACCGGTACGGCGGTCGCGCCGCACAGCAGCGTCCCCCACAGGGCGACGGTGAACTCCTCCTGGCTGCCGGCCAGCAGCAGCACGAGGTCACCGGCGGCCACCCCGCCCGACTGGAGCCGGGCGGCGACCCGCTCGGCCCGCGCCAGCAGGCGGGCGTAGGAGACGAAGACGGTGTCCCCCGCGGCGTCCACGAAGTGGCAGCCGGTGTCCTCGCCGGCGCGCGCCGCGCGGTGCAGCGTGGCGGGCAGGGTCCTGGCGTCGCCGGGTACCTCCAGCAGGGGCGGGCCCTGGACGTAGGCGGGGACGGCCGGGCGCGGGCTCGTCCGCGGGGCCCTGCCGCCCGGGGCGCCGTCGCCGGCCACCGGGGCGGCCGGGGTCACCGGGGAGCCGTGGTCGTAGACCTCGCGGTGGAGCAGGACGCTCTCGCGCAGCCCGTACGCCTCCCGCCAGCCGGCCTCGCGTTCGCGCAGCGGCTCGCGGTCCAGGACGGCGGCCTCGCGCAGCAGCGGGTAGTCGACCCGCCCGTGCCGGTCCAGTGGCAGGCTCGTGACGGTGATGACCTCGTCCACCGGCACGCCGGGCAGGTCATCGGCCGTGACGGCACGGCCGGAGGTGGTGCGCACGAAGGCGACGGCCCGCGGGGAGCCGTCCGCCGTGCGGCACTGGACGGCGGCGCACTCGGCGACGTCCGCGGCGCGCAGGGCGGCGGCCTCCACGGTGGCGGCCGGGTAGCGGCGCCCCCGGTGGCGGATCAGTTCGGACGCTCTCTTGGCATGACGTGTGGTCATGGTGAATCCCCCGATTCCTGGTGATCAGTCGTCCAGCTTGATGGTGGTGCCGTCCACCCACATGCCACCGTCTCCGGTGGGGTAGAGGAACGGGCTGGGTGAGGGGAAGCCGGGTGCGATGACGCCCTCGGCCATCCACTGCGCCCACTCCCCGTCGGCCGGCAGCGCGGCCGGGGAGTCGGCTCCGGCGTAGATCTCGCCCCGGACGCCGGCCGGGCACGGGCGCCCCTGCGGGTCCAGCACGTAGACCGGGCCGGTGAAGCGGTCGAAGAACTCCCGCTGGTCCTCGTGTGCGGCGATCACCGTCGGCGTGTTCTCCGAGCGGCGCAGCAGTTCGGCCACCTCGCCGGGGTCGCTGCCGTCGATGTCGGCCACGGTGGCCCGTCCCTCCGCGATCTGCGACAGGCAGGAGCGGAAGACGCGGGCGAACACGGCGACCCACTCGGGGTCGACGGCTCCGGTCGTCGAGGAGAACCGGACGGTGAGTTCGTCGCCGGGTACCGCGACGACGGTGAGCCGGTAGTTGGTGCGCTCGTGGCTGGCGAACTCCCCGATGCCCAGGCGCCGCGAGCTGAGGTGCTCGGGGCCCAGCGGGTAGTTCTCCAGGATGAAGAGCACGTCGAACAGGGAGCGTCCGGCGCCGACGCCGGCGCTCTCCAGGATGTGGGTGGTGGCCAGGTCACCGTGTTCCATCGCGGCGAAGCCGTCGCGCTGGAGCCGGTGGAGCAGTTCGCCGACCTTCTCGTCGCCGATGGTCTCCACCCGGACCGGCAGGGTGTTGATGAGCAGGCCCACGATGCGTTCCACGTCCGGCACCTCGGGGGTGCGTCCGGAGACGGTGGTCCCGAAGATCACCTCGTCGGCCCCGGAGACGATGCGCAGGGACAGTGCCAGCGCGGCCTGGAGCACCGTGCCCAGGGTGCAGCTGGAGGCGGCGGCGAACGCCCGGACGGCGGCGGTCTCCTCGGAGCCGAGGACCAGGTTCAGCTGGCTGAAGCGGTCCTCTCCCCCGCCCTGCGGGGCGGCTTCCGGCGGCAGGGCCGAGGCCTTGGCGCCGTTGAGGTGCTCCGCCCAGTAGGCGCGTGCCGCGCTCAGGTCCACGCGGTGCTGCCATTGGACGAAGTGCCGGAAGCCGGGTGCCGGGGCGGGGAGGGCCTCGGTGGTGTCGGCGTCGTAGAGCTCCATCGCCCGGCTGAGCATCCGGAAGACGCTCCAGCCGTCCAGGGACAGATGGGGGAAGCTCAGCACGAACGTGTGCTCCTGGGGGCCGGTCCGCAGCAGGGCGATGCGCAGCAGCGGTCCGTTCGCGAGGTCGAAGCCGCGGGCGATGTCCTCGGCCAGGGCCCGGTCGACCGCCGCACCCACCCCGTCGGGGCCTTCGTGGGCCGTCAGGTCGCGGTGGGTGACCTCGATGTCCGGGTCGCGCAGGACGACCTGGACGGGGTGGGGCAGGTTCTCCCAGCTGTAGACGGTCCGCAGCATCTCGTTCTCGGCGACGACCGTGCGCCACGCGGCCTCGAACTGATCCCGCCGCAGGTCGCCGCTGAGGGTGGTGACGATCTGTCCGAAGTAGTCGCTGCCGCCGGGGTTCATCAGCTCGTGGTAGAGCAGCCCTTCCTGGGTGGTGGTCAGCGGCAGCACGTGCTCGACGCGGTCGCCGTACCGTTCGCGCAGCAGTTCCCGCTCGGCGTCGCCGAGGGCCTGCTCCCCGGCGGGCTGCCCGGAGTGCGCCCCGGTGGGGGTCTCCTCCAGCAGCCGGGCGAGGTCGAGCAGGCCCTGCTCGTAGCCGGCCAGCAGCCGGGCCACCTCTGGCCGGTCCGCGAAGCGCCGGTCCACCCGTGCGGAGACCTTCAGTTCGTCGCCGTAGCGGAAGATGTTGACCTCGATGGCGCACTCGCGCCGCGAGTCGGGGGCGCGGAAGAGGCCGTAGGCGGCGTCCGCCAGGACCATTCCGGCCGGCATGACGCCCAGGTAGTTGAACGCGACGGGGATCGCGGCGGCGGGGTGGCGGACCGCGCCGGTGAGGAAGGCGAGGGCCCCGTAGTCGCGACCACCGGCCGGGATGCCGTCCAGGTGGGCGCGGCAGGCCAGGACCGCGGCGATCGGGTCCTGCCGGGGGCCGGTGGGCAGCACCGTGGGATAGATGCTGGTGAACCAGCCGACGGTGCCGGACAGGTCGAGGTCGTCCACGACGTCGGCCCGGCCGTGGCCCTCCAGCAGCACCGGCAGTTCCCGCGTGCCGAACGCCTCGCCGTACGCGGTGGCCAGCGTCGCCAGCAGCGCGTGCTGGAGTTCGGCGCCGGGGAAGCCGCGCCCGATGCGCGAGAGCGTCTCGGTGGCCCGCTCCGGGAGACGGAACTCCCGGTCCACGGTGGCCTCTTCGGTGAGCACCACGTGGGGGAACGGGCTGCGGACCCGGTCGGTGACATCCGACCAGTAGGCCACCTGGTCCTGTCGCGTGGGCGAGTCCGCCCGCAGGTGGGTGGCGGCGATCCACGAGGAGTAGGTGGCCGTGCCGGTGGTGGCGGGCAGCGTGCCGCTCTCCTCCCGCAGGGCCGTGCGCAGGTCGCGGGCCAGGATGCGCAGCGAGACGCCGTCGCTGACCAGGTGGTGCACCGCCAGGACGAGCTTGTGCCCCTCCCCCGTGGTCACCTTGGCCGCCTGGAGCATCCGCCCGCGCGCCGGGTCCAGTGTCCGCTGGAGTTCGGTCAGTTCGCCGGTGATCTCCGCGAGGTCGGTCACCGCCCAGGCCCGGACGGGGATCTCGGCGGCGGGCAGGTCCTCCTCGTAGTGCCAGACGCCGTCCACCCGGTGCAGCCGGGAGCGCAGCGCGCGATGCTGGGCGGCCACCGCGCGCAGGGCCGCGGCGATGCGCTGCGGGGGGTGGTCCTCGTCGAGGTCCAGCACCAGCGGGAGGTTCCAGTGGCCCAGCCACTCCTCCTCGCCCAGGGCGTCGAGGATCCAGGCGTGCATCGGCGCCAGTTGCGCGGTGTCCTGCCGTTCGACGACGGCCGCCGCCGTCCGGCCCGGGCGCAGGACGCGGGCCAGCTTGCGGATCGTCTGGTTCTCGAAGACGTCCTTGGCGGAGAGGTGGTAGCCGGAGCCGCGCAGCCGGTTGGTCATCTGGATGACCTGGATGGAGTCGCCGCCGAGGCTGAAGAAGGTGTCGTCGGCGCCGAACGCCTCGCTTCCGAGGAGTTCGGCCCACACCCGGCGCAGTTCGGCGGCCTCGGGGCCCAGTTCGTCCACGGTCGGCCGGTCGCCCGTGGCGCCCTCGGGCCGGGCGGCAGCGATCTCGACGCCGGCCAGCGCACGGCGGTCGACCTTGCCGTTGCGGTCCAGCGGCAGCCGCTCCAGCGGCACCAGGACCGAGGGGACCATGTAGTCGGGCAGCAGCCGTTCCAGGTCGGCGCGGAGGTCCCGGTCGCTCTCGCCGGACCAGAACCCGACCAGCCGCAGTCCGCCGCTCGCGCCCTTGCGCGCCTCGACGACGATCTCCCGCACGTACGCCAGGGAGCGCGCGACGCGTTCGATCTCCGGCAGTTCGACCCGGAAGCCGCGGATCTTGACCTGGTGGTCGACCCGTCCGATGAACTCGATGTCGAGGTCCTCGTTGAGCCGCACCAGGTCGCCGGTGCGGTACATGCGCCCGTTCGCGGTGAAGGGGTCCCGGGAGAACGCGGCGGCGGTGAGGTCGGGGCGGTTCAGATAGCCCAGCGCCACTCCCCGGCCGCCCACGTACAGTTCGCCGGGGACGCCGACGGGCTGGAGCCGGCCGGCGCCACTGAGCACGTACGCCGAGGATCCGCCGATGGGGCGCCCGATGGGGACGGGCCGGTCATCGGGGTGGTCGGCCGGGATCGGGTGCGTGGTGGAGAAGGTGGTGTTCTCGGTCGGGCCGTAGCCGTTGATGACGCGCACGCCGGGGTCGGCGTCGAGGACGGCGCGGATGTGCCGGGGTGACAGCACGTCGCCGCCGACCAGCAGTTGCCGCAGCCCGGTGAAGGCGGCCGGGTCGGCGTCCACGATCTGGTTGAACAGCGGGGCGCTCGCCCACATCACGGTGGCGCCCGTGTCCCGGACGGCGGCCCGCAGGGTGGTCGCGTCCAGCAGCACGTGCTCGTCCACCAGGTGCAGTCGCGCCCCGTTGAGCAGCGCTCCCCACACCTCCAGGGTGGAGGCGTCGAAGGTGAGCGATCCCGTCTGGAGCACCACGTCCCGCTCCCCGAGGGTGACGAAGGTGGGTGCGTGCACCAGGCGCAGGATGTTCTCGGCGGAGACCACCACGCCCTTGGGACGGCCGGTGCTGCCGGAGGTGTACATGACGTAGGCGGCCGTGGTGGCCGCGTCGCCGGTGTGGTCGGGCCGCGCGGCGGCGCCGTCGCCCGGCGGCACGTCGTAGCCGCCCAGCGTCAGCTGCGGCACGGCGGAGTCCGGGTGCTCCGCCTCGTCGAGCAGGAGCACCGCCTCGGAGTCCGCCAGCACCAGGTCACGGCGCTCCGCCGGGTCCGAGGGCCGCAGCGGTACGTAGGCGGCGCCCAGGCGCAGCGCGGCGACCATGGCGATGATCACGTGCGGCGAGCGGCGGGCCATGACCGCCACCCGGCTGCCGGCCCGCACGCCCCGGGCGCGCAGCCGCTCGGCGCAGGCGCCCGAGCGGTCCCACAGCTCCGCGAAGGTGAACCGCTCCGCGCCCATCACCAGCGCCGTCGCGTCCGGCCGCTCCCGTACCACCTCGGCCAGCCGGGACGGGATGGACGCGGGCAGCGGGCCGTCGAGCGGGCCGTTGATCGACAGGACGCGCCGCCGCTCGGCGGGGCCGGCGATCTCGATGCCGCCGACCCGCGGGTCCCGCAGGCCGGGAAGGTCGCCGAGCACCGTCAGATAGGCCTCGCTCCAGCGCTCGACGTCGCGGCGGGCGAACAGGTCGCGGCGGTACTCGAAGACCAGGTCGAGACGCCCTTCCCGCTCGAACGCCTGGACCGACAGGTCGAATTTGGCGGTCTCGCTCTCCCAGATCCGCAGCCGCCACGACGCCTCGGGGGTGGTCACCTGCTCGATCTGGGCGTTCTGCAGCGCGAACAGCACCTGGAAGAGCGGGTTCCTGTTGTGTGCCCGCTCCGGTTGCAGCACCTGCACCAGGGAGTCGAACTGCACGTCCTGGTTGTCGTGGAGGCCGATCACCTTGCGCTTGACCTGGTCCAGCAGCGCCGAGAAGGGCTCCGTGTCATCGACCCGGAGGTCCAGCGGCAGTGTGTTGGCCAGGAACCCGACCATTCCGGCGGTGTCGCCGAGGCCCCGGTTGGCGACGAGTGTGCCGAGCCGGACGTGGTCGCTCAGGGTCAGCCGCTGGTGCAGCACCGCGTAGGCGGCGAGCAGCAGCACATAGAGCGAGACGCCGTGCTCGCGCGCCAGCCGGCGCAGGCCGGCCAGGACCTCGGGGTCCACGACCGCGGTGATGTGGTCGCCCGCCGAGCCGGCCGGCTCGCCGCCGGTCACCCGGCCGGGCAGCTCCGCCGGGACGGTGACGTCCCCGAGCTGCTCCGTCCAGTAGTCGAGCTGCTCGCGGTGGGCCGGGGACCCCTCGTACGCGGTCACCTCCGTCACGTACCGGGGGTAGAGCCCGCGGATCGGGTCCAGCCGCACCACGCCGTGGGCCAGCAGGTCGCCGTGGATCGCGGCCAGGTCGGACAGGATGACGCCCATCGACCAGCCGTCGGAGACGATGTGATGGATCGTCAGCACGATGGTCGCCCGGTCCTCGCTCTCCCGGACGACGGCGGCCCGCACCGGCGGCTGCGCCGGCAGGTCGAAGGGGATCGCGGCGGAATCCGCGATGATCCGCTCCACCCGTGCCGCGCGCTCCTCCCGCGGCACCGCGCGCAGGTCGTGCTCGGTGAGCTCCAGGCCCAGCTCCTCCACCGGGACGAGGCGCTGGACGATCTCGCCGTCCTCGCCGGCGCCGAACCGTACCCGCAGCGCCTCGTGCCGGTCGATCAGCTGCATCACCGCGACCTTGAGCAGCGGCGCCGCGACCTCGCCGGTCACCGTGATGGACACGGTGTTGTTGTAGTACGGGCTCTGCGGGTCGGCCTCGAAGAGGAACCACAGGCGGCGCTGCTGCGGGGTCAGCGGGCTGTCGCCGGCCGCCCCGCTGCGCGGCGGTGCGGGCTCGCCGGCGCGCTCGGGCGCGGTGTGCTCCGCCCCGGCCGCCGCCGCCTGCTCCGCCAGGTGCCGGATCGTCGGCTCCGCGTAGAACGCCTGGTGGGAGACCTGGACGACGTTCTCGTCGCGCAGCCGCGCCAGCAGCTGGATGGTGGCGATGGAGTCGGCGCCGACATCGAAGAGGTTCTCGGTGACGCCGATGGTGTCCACCCGGAAGACCGCGCGGCAGATGTCGCGGATGCGCTCCTCCAGGGGGCCGCGCGGGCCCTCGACGGTCACCTCGCCGCGCAGCACGTCCAGCCGGCTGAGCACGGCGGAGCGGTCGACGGCGCCGTTGCGGTCCAGCGGTACCTCGTCGAGGAGCGCGTAGCGCGGGGGCCGGTCACCGTGGTCCGGCCGCAGTGCGGCGGCGATCTCCGCCGCGCGGGGGGCGAACGCCTCCTCGAAGGTGGCGAAGTCGGTGATCACGCACACGTCGTCCAGGTCGGGTCGGTCCTCCCGCACGGGCAGCGAGGACGGCAACCGGGCCCCGTCCACCCCCAGATGGACGCCGGAGGCGTCGGTGCCGACGGCGCGGGACAGCGCGAGCAGGGCCCGCAACGGGTCCATCGTCCCGATGCCGCGGCGGCTCAGCGACCGGTTGACGCGCAGGTTGCGGCTCATGCCGGTCTCCTCCCACACGCCCCAGGCCACGGAGGTGGCCGCCAGCCCGCGCGAACGCAGGTGGGCGGCGTGGTGGGCCGCGAAGTCCGAGGCGGAGACGTAGCCGGAGACGGTGGTGCCCGGGGCCAGGCTCCGGGCGCTGGCGAAGGCGACCAGGAAGGCGTCCGGGTGGCGCTCCAGCAGCAGCTCGCCCAGCAGGTGCAGGGCGCGCACCTTCGGTGCGTACACCGCCCGCAGATCGGCGACCGACTGCTCGGCGATCAGGGCCTCGTGAATCACGCCGGCGAGGTGGAACACGCCCTGAAGGGGCAGCCCCGAGGAGGCGGCGTGTCCTTCGACCGCCGCCCGCAGCGCGCTCGCGTCGCCCAGGTCGCACCGGCGGTAGGTGAACGCGCCCCCGTGCTCGCGTGCGAGCGCCCGCAGTTCGGCGATCTCCCGCTCCGCCCGCTCCGGGTCGCGCCGCCCCAGCACCAGGACGTCCCGGCCGAAGTGCCGCAGCAGGAACGCGGTCAGCAGCCGGCCGATGCCGCCCAGACCACCGGTCACCACGACGAAGCCGTCCCGCAGCGCCAGCGGTGAGGGCCCCTCGGGCAGCGGCAGCGCCTCAAGTCCCTGGAGGTGGCGGACACCGTCCACGTACGCCACCGACGTGCCGTCGGCGGCCGTGGTCTCCTCGCGGCGGACGACCTCCACCACATCGCCGCCCGTTCCGGACAGGTCGATGTGCACGGCGGTGTGCCCCTCGGCCACCGCGCCGCGCACGAAGGCGGAGACCGCGGCGGCCCGGTACCCCGGGTTGGCGTCCAGCGGGCCCAGCGCGGCGCGGGTGACCACGGTGGTACGGGTGAGGGTGACCCCGGCCTCGGGCAGCAGCCGCCACAGGTGCTGCAGGCTGAAGACGCCCCGGTCCTGCGCGTCGAGCACATCACGGTGCCCGTCGTCCCCGCCGGTGTCCATGGCCCACAGGTGCGCCACGGCGACGGTGTCGGCGCCGGCCGCGCGCAGCGTCGAGGCGAGCGAGCGGTACGCCTCCTCGTCGCGGGGGTCGACCTCGGTCACCAGGACGCTGGGCGGCACCACGGCCGAGTCCGCCCCGGGTGCCTGCGGGGTGTGGGCCCAGACCACGTCGCGCGCCGGGTCGGCGGCGAACCGCCCCACCACGGTGGGGTCATCGGTGAGGACGAGCAGCGTGCTCGCCTCGTCGGGGGCCGCCTGCTCGGGCGGGCCGGACGGCAGCAGGATGTCGCGGTAGGCGCCGATCGGCGCGGGGACCGCGGGGACGAGCGGGCCCGGAGCGCCGGGTGTGGTGAGCGCGGTGAGCAGATCGCCGTCCGGGTGGTCCGCCAGACCGCTCCCGAAGGCCATCTCGTGGACGGTCACACCGGAGCGCCTGAGCCGGCGGGCGAGGCGTTCGCGGACCGCCTCGCGGTAGTCGGGATGGTCGAGCCGGGTCTCCACGGCGGCCAGCGCGCCGCGCGTCCCGGGCAGCAGCACCTCGGAGGTCCACACCCGTACGTCCACCACGCCGGGCAGAGCGCGGACGGCGGCCTCGAGAGCCTCGTCGCGGTCCCATGCGCCGCCCAGCCCGCCCAGCACGGGCGCGGGCGCGGGTCCTGGAGGTACGGCGCGGGCCGCCTCCGCCTCCTGCGGGGAGGCCGTCAGATAGCGTCCGGGGCCGACCAGGGAGGCCAGCGTCTCACCGGCGCGCGCCCGGCCGCCGCCGGACTCGCCCACGGCGCGGTCGGCGAACTCGCCGTCCCGGAACCGGGCTCCGAGCTTGGCGCGCTGGATCTTGCCGAGGTTGGTCTTGGGGATGTCGCGGCGCCGTACGGGGACGACCGCGTGCAGCCGTACGCCGATCCTGCGCAGCACCTGGGCGCGGATCTCCTCGACGGGCAGGTCCTCCATGCGCTCGTCGCGCGGCACGAAGAAGACGATCGCCCGGTCCTCACCGGAGGCGGGGTCGGTGTGCGCCCAGGCGGCGGTGAAGCTGGTCTCCACGCCGGGCAGTTCCTCGATCGCCGCCTCGACCTCGGAGAGGTCCACGTTGAGGCCGTTGACGACGAGGATCTGCTTGGCCCGGCCGGTCATGGTGACCTCGCCGTCCAGGATGCGGGCGAGGTCGCCGGTGCGGAACCACCCCTCGGCGGTGAACGCCTCCTGGTTGACCTCGGGGTTGCGGAAGTACGCGGGGGTCACGCACGCGCCCCTGACCACCAGGTGGCCCACCTCGCCCTCGGGGAGGATGTCACCGGCCGCGTCGAGAACGGCGACCTCCAGTCCGGGAATGGGGCGCCCCAGGGAGACGAACTGCGCGGTGCGCGCGCCGTCCTCGCCGTCCGCACCGGGCGCGGCGCCGGCGAGCGGGCGGAAGTTCCGGTTGTAGAGCACCCCGGAGCAGGTCTCGGCCATGCCCCAGACCGGCACGAAGACCTCGGGCCGCAGACCGTGGCCGGCCAGCGCCTCGCACAGCAGGCCGGTCAGCCGGGCGTTCACCATCTCACCGGCGTTGATGACCTGGCGCAGGCAGGACAGGTCCCAGTCGGCGTGTTCGCGGGCCCGTACCAGGTTGTTGAGGAGCGAGTAGGCGAACTGCGGCGCCCAGGTGTAGGTGACGCGGTGCCGGTCGACGAGGTCGAGCAGCGTGAGCGGGTCGGCCAGGATGTGCCCGGGAGCGACCTGTACCTGTTCGGCCAGCCGGAAGACGCCCCGCAGATGGGACATGAGGATGCCCGCGGCGTGCTCCAGCGGCATCCAGTTGAGCTGGACGTCGGTCACCGGGCCGTCGTCCTGCAGGACGGCGGCCTCCCGCGCGAGCATCGAGCGGTGTGTCTGCACGGCGCCCTTCGGTGTCCCGGTGCTGCCGGAGGTGAAGAAGATGACCGCGGCGTCCCCGGGCGCGGTGGCCGGCTCGGTCTCCGGGTCGGGGGCGGCGGGCAGTTCGGCGGCCGGGGGGAAGGTCAGGACCGACCCGGGGTCGTGTCCCAGGAGCTCCAGGACCGGGGGGTACTCCTCGGCGATGGCCGTGCCCACCAGGATCCGGCCGGTGCCGAGCGTCTCCAGGACCCGGGAGACCCCTTCGAGGGTCTCGCGCCGCAGGACCGGGGGGACGCTCATCGGCACGGCGACGACGCCGGCGTGCATCGCCGCCCAGAACAGGGGCAGATATTCGTGGCCGTCGGGTATCTGGAGGACCAGATGGTCACCGGGCCGCAGACCGGCCTCGCCGGTCAGCCACCGGGACAGCCGCAGTGCCTCGTCGCGCAGACCCGCGTAGGTCGTACTGCGGTACGCGCCCCCGGCGTCGTAGAAATGCATCGTGGTGTCCGGCGCCCGGTGGGCCGCGTCCCGCAGTGCCGCGAAGACATGGGTCCAATTCGGCGCATGGAGAATCTCGCCGCCCGAGACATGTGACATCCCGGCGACGCTGAGGTGATCAGCCATCTTTCTTTTGTTCCCCCGAACTTGTTTTACGTTCTCGCCGCTATCAGTTGAGTGATGCTGTGGAGATTCTCGTCGATGAAGAAATGACCGCCGGAATACATGCGGAAGTCAACGACGGATGAGGAGATCCGGAGCCAGTCGGCATGACACACCGCGTTGGCGGTGTCGTCGTCCTCGCCGTTGAGAACGGTGAGGGGGCTGCGGACCGGAACGGTTTCGTCGGCCGTCGCCGCGCCGTCCTCGAGAAGCCGGAAATCGGCCCGGATGACGGGCAGGAACAGCGTGGACATGAGGTCGTGCTCCGCGAGGGAGGCCGGCAGGCCGCCGAAGGCCGCCAGCTCCGACAGCAGACGCGCGTCGTCCAGCGCGCTCACGGGCGCGCCGAGCACGTCGCGGTACCGCGGTGAACCGCGCCCGGAGAGGTAGAGGTGCCGGGCCCGCAGTCCCAGGGACTCCAGGCGCCGTTCCAGTTCCAGCGCGAGGTAGGCGCCCATGCTGTGCCCGAACAGGACGAAGGGCTGTCCGGTGGCGAGCAACGGCAGGGTGCGGTGGGTGAGATCGTCCAGCGCCTCGGCGAACGAGGCGTACAGGGGCTCGCCGACGCGGTCGCCGCGTCCGTTCAGCTCCAGCGGTATGACATCGAGGTGTGCCGGAAGCAGGGCACGCCAGCGGTGGTACCGACTCGCACTGCCCCCGGCGTGGGGCAGGCATATCAATTTCACGTTCATGAACGAAAGACCCCCGTTGCCGCACGCCGCCGGCGTACCGCAGTCTTTGCACCCCCGAAGGGCGCGACCGCCCCATTCATCAAACAGCGCGGCAGAGCCCTGCTAGGCCCGCATCCCGCTGGATACGGCTCACAGGAAACCCCGCGGTGAGGTCCGCGGTAATTCCCCACCGCGTTCCGCTTGCGCCGTGACGGATACTAACAGAGCCCCGCTTCGGAGCGCCAGCGTCAGTTTTCCGTGCCCCTGACACCGCCGCTCACCTGCCCGGAAGAACTCCGGACGCATTCTTTACCAGCGAGTAACCAATAGCCGCGCGAAATAAAAGCAATGCACACCGCAATACGCGAACGGATGTCTTATTCGGCCGAGGGGTCGCTTGCCATGCCCGGCACCATGACCGGGTGGATGAGCACGGTCACGGCGCCCGGCGGGCAGCGCGGGACCCGCGGCAACGCGCCGCGCGGGACCGCCGGCTGACCGCCCGGCATCTCTGCCCTCACACACGCTTGATCACCCGCCCCCGGTTCCCGCCGTTCCGCACTCCTTCTGCACTCCTTCTGCACCGGCCCGGTCCCCGGCGGAACGGTGCACGCCACCAGCCGATACGGCGAGTTCACCCGGGGTGGCGCCTCCCCCGGCGTCGCGGCATGTCGCCCTCCGCCCGCCCGGAGAGATCCCCGGCACCGCCCCACGGGTGGGCTTTCAGCGTTCTCCCAGTACCGCAAGTGCCGCGTCGAGCGCGGCCGGCGTGGTGGTGGCGTGCACGCTGAAGCGGATGCGGTCCGCCCCGTGCGCGGTCGCGCTCACCCCCGCCGCCCGGAGCCGCTCGTTGACCGCCGGGGCGTCGCCGCCCGTCATCCCCGCCACCACCAGGCCCGCGCGGTCCCGGGGAGCGACGGGCGACAGGACCGGCACGCCCGCGGCGCGGAGCCGGTCGATGAACACGGTCACCGTGTCCTCGATACGGCGCCGCACGGTGGCGACCCCGACCGACTCGAGCTGGGCGAGCGCCGTCGCGAGCGCCCCGGAGGCGAACGGCGATCCGTTGGTGACCGACAGACCCGGTGCGCCGGGAAGCGGCTCGTGGAGCACACCGTCGTACCGGGAGGGGTTCTGGACACCGGTCCAGCCACCGAGTACGGGCCGCAGGCGCTCCGTGCCCCGGGGGGACAGCGCCACGAAGCCTGTACCCCACCCGGCCCGCAGCCACTTCTGGCCGCCGACCACCAGGGCGTCGGTCACGGTCCAGTCGGTGTCCAGGACACCGAACCCCTGGATGCCGTCCACCACGAGGAGCCGGTCGCCGATCACCGCACGGATGCCGGCCAGATCCGCGCGGAACCCGGTACGGAAGTCGACCGCGCTGACCGCCACCGCGACCGTGTCCGGGGTGAGGGAGGCCGCGACACGGTCCGGTGTCACCGGGGCCAACGCGTCGCCGGGCACCGCGGGCAGGGTGCGCACGGTGGTGAGCCCCGCGTCCTGGGCGCGCCACCACGCGTAGAGATTCGAGGGGAACTCCGCGCTGCTGACGAGCACCGCGCCGCGCGGCAGGCCGAAGGCGATCTGCAGCAGGCCGAACGAGGTGCTGGACGTCAGCACCAGTGCGTCACGGTCGAAGCCGGTCAGCCGCGCGAGCGCCGCGAGGGCGTTCTCGTCCTCCGCGTGCAGTCCCGCCGAGGGGACACCGGCGGCTGCGTCCGCCGCGAGGCGGCCCATGGTGTCCACGACGGCGCGCGAGGGCGGCCCGTAGCTGCCGAAGTTCAGGTAGCCGGCCGGCTCGGAGAAGGAGGCGAGATAAGCGTCGAACTCAGCCGTCATGAAGGTACCTTCCGCGTCATCGGTGCCGCGGTGGCGGCCGGGGCACCCGCACCCGCGGATCCGGCCGGCCGCCGCCGGCGATCGTCAGCAGGGTGATGTCCGGGCACGCGCCGATGCTACGTGCCGCCCCCTCACCCGCCCGGGCCGGCCAACACCCGGCGGGTGACCGGCGGGTTCTCGGTGCGGCCGGAGCCCCGCGGGGGCGTACGGAACACCGGCCGGACGCTCACCGCAGCGGCGGCAGCACCACCCGCTGGACCTCCGTGGTGTTCCCGGCCCGGTCGGTGGCGCTGAACTCCAGGGTCTGCGGTTCCTCGCGCAACGCCCTGGTGAACGGCTCCTGATAGACGCCCCAGAACGTCTCCGGAGTGCGCCACCGCACGCGGTCCACGCCGGAGACGTCGTCCTCGGCGTAGAGGGTCACCTCGACGTTGCTCGGCCCCAGCGGACGGACCTCGGCCCGTACCGACGGGGGCCGGGTGTCCACGGCGACCTCGCGGGTGGCATGGACGGTGCGGCCGGCGGAGTCGGTGGCCCGGCCCCGGATCACCTGCCGCCCCTCCCGGACCGGGGTGTTCGCGCCCGTCGCGGGCTGCCACGGGCCCTCGCCCACCGCGACCTCCACGGTGGCGGACGCGACCGAGGTCACCGTGCATCCCGGCTCCCGGGTGTACCACCCGGACGGGGCCCGGTCGCCGCTCACCTCCACCCGGACCACCGGCAGCGGATCCCCGCGCCCGATGTCCGGCGGCAGCGACCAGTGGACGATGTCCTCCACCGCCTGCCCGGTCGCGGAGGTCAGCCGGGTCACGCGCGGCGCGTCCGCCGCGTCCGGGCCGAGCACGCCGCGGCGGGGCACGGTGGGGTTGTCGAGGGTGCTGGAGGCCGCCGCCATGAGCACGGCCACCGCCTCCTCCCGGCTCAGCAGCCCGGAGCGGGCCGCCCGCACCACTCCCCGGTGCACCGCGGTGAAGAACGCGTCGGCGTCGGCGTAACCGCCCTCCGCCCACAGGCCGGTGAGGAAGGACCAGCCCTCGGCGTCCTTGCGGTCGGGGACCCCGGGCGCGCTGCCGGCGAAGGCGATCTCCGGCTCGGCAAGCCGCAGATACATGTGGTGCCGGTGGTCGCCGCCGGACCAGGCGGGTTCGAAGGTCCGGCCGAACACCGAGACCAGGTCGCCCTCGGCGGTGTGGCCGGCGATGGTGCCGTCCAGGCGCCGGTGGGCGGCCGCCGCGACCGGCAGCGTGGTGGTGGCGTCGTCGCGGGCCAGCAGCACCGTGGGGCCGAGTTCCACGCTCACCAGGGTGGGGTCGTCGGGGGTGGGCACCAGCCGCAGTGGCAGCGGCAGTTCGAGTGCGACGGTGTCGCCCGGGCGGAAGTCGCGCCGCAGGGTCACGAATCCGGACTCCGGCACCGGCACGGCCACGCCGTCGATACGGGCACCGGCGGCCCACGGCGGTATGCGCAGGCACAGTTCGCCCGAGAAGGCGGCGCCGAACTCGACGGCCACCCTCCCGTCGCGCGGATAGCGGGTCCGCAGCGTCACCTCCCCGCCGGCCAGGCGCAGCCGGGAGGGCACGTACTGCGTCACGTACAGCTGCCCGGGCGCGTGGAACCACACCGATTCCTGGTGTTTGACGTGGCTCTCCAGGCCCGTGCCGCCGCAGCAGGTGCCGACGTTGTCGTACTCGCGGACCGCGCCCGGGTCCACCGGGTACATGTACAGGACCTCGGGGCTGGTGTCCGAGGAGATGTCCGCGCGGGAGCCGACGATGTGGTTGAGCGAGGCGCGCTCGGCGTAGTCGGCGTACCGGGCGTCCCGGGTGTGCCCGAACAGCGAACGGGCGATCTTCAGGAGGTTGTAGGTGGCGCAGGTCTCGGCGTTGCGCCGTTCGACGAAGCCCGCCACGGTGTCGGCGGGGCCCCACAGTTCGCCCTCGCCGGTGCCGCCGTGCGCGAAGGTCCGGCCGGGCACGATCTGGTCCCACAGGGCGAGGACCGCGTCGAGGTAGCGGCGCTCGCCGGTGGCCTCGTACTGGCGCAGATGGCCGACGAGCATGGGCAGGTGCTGGTTGGCGTGCATCCCGTCGAGCACGTCGCGGCCCGCGACGGCGGCGTCCAGCAGGCTGTCGAGCTCGAAGGCCCCGGCGGCGCGCAGGAACGAGGGGTCGCCGGTGATCCGGTGCAGGGCCGCCATGGTCTCGTTCATGCCGCCGAACTCGCCGGCGATGTACAGCGACCACATGCGCTGCAGGTGTGCCCGCTCCAGCCGCAGCACCCGTCCCGCCACCCAGTGGCCCATGCCGGCGACGAGGTCCAGCGCCTGCGCGGAGCCGGTCAGCTCGTACGCGTCCAGCAGCCCGGCCATGATCTTGTGGCAGGTGTAGTACGGCGCCCAGATCTCGCCGTAGGGGGCCAGGTCCTCCAGGCGGGCGAACTGCCACTCGCCGTACGCCGCAAGGAATCCGGGGTGGCTGTACCGCCCGGTCGCCGCCAGCGCGTCGCGGACCTCGGCCAGGCCGGCGACCATCTCGTCCGCCTTCTTCCGCAGGGCCTGCTCGCCGGTCGAGGCGTACGCCAGCGACAGCATCGACAGGAAGTGCCCCGCGTAGTGTCCGCGCAGCAGGCTCGCGGTGGGGGCCACGCCCGGGCCCGGGTAGTCCTCCCCCGACCACGCGCGCTCGTCGGGATGGCCGAAGTCCTCCCAGGTGCCCGGCGGCAGGGCCCCGCGGGTGTCGAGTCCGGCGTTGGCCCGGAAGACGGCGAGGAGCCGGTCCACCGGGAACTCCCGTGCCAGGTGCAGCATCTGGTCCCGGGTCCGTGAGTGCACCCCCGCCAGGAGGTCGACGTCGCGCAGGGGGAAGGGATGTGCGCGGGTCATCGGGCGGCCCATTTCTCGAGTCCGGTGGCGTCGATCGGCAGCGCGCCCGACAGCACCTCGTGTCCGGTGCCGGTGACCAGCAGGTCGTCCTCCAGGCGTACGCCGATGCCGCGCAGTTCGGGGGGCAGGGTCTCGTCGTGGGCGTGGAAGTAGAGGCCGGGCTCGACGGTGAGCACCATGCCGGGCCGCAACGGGGCACCCTGGTACCGCTCGTACGAGGACGAGCCGCAGTCGTGGACGTCCAGGCCGAGGTGGTGGCCGATCCCGCAGACGAGGTACCGGCGGTGCTGCTGGCCCTCGGGGGCGAGCGCCTCGTCGACGGAGACCGGCAGCAGCCCCCAGTCGTGCAGGCCGCGGGCGAGCACCTCCATGGCGGCGAAGTGGAAGTCGGTGTAGGTGACTCCGGGGCGTACCTGCTCCATGCCGGCGCGGTGCGCGGCCTCGACCAGGTCGTGCACGCGGCGCTGGGCGGGGGTGAAGGTGCCGCCGACCGGGATCGTGCGGGTCACGTCGGCGGTGTACAGCGAGTTCGCCTCGACGCCCATGTCCAGCAGCAGCGTCTCGCCGGGCAGCACCGGGCCGTCGCAGCGGACCCAGTGCAGGATCGGCGCGTGCTCGCCGGAGCCGACGATGGTGCTGTAGCCGGGCCCGTTGCCGAAGGTGCGGGCATGCCGGTCGAAGGTGCCCTGGAGCCAGCGTTCCCCCAGGCCCTCGGCGACGGCGCGCGGGATCTCGTCGGCGACGGCGGTGAATCCGGTGACCGTGTGGTCCACGGCCTCGCGCAGCTGCCCGATCTCCCAGTCGTCCTTGATCATGCGCAGGTCGGAGAGGACCGCGCGGATGTCATCGGCTGGGCCGGCGTGCGGGTCGCGGAGGTCGCCGATCGGCCGCACCGGCAGGTCCAGCGCCGCCGACCACGCCGCGAGGCCGGCCGAGGGGCCGACCCACAGTTCGCCATGTGTCGCGTCGGCGTGGAAGTCGCGTTCGCCGGGCCGGGCCGGGGCGGGCAGGTACAGCACCGCGTCGTGGCCGCCCGGACGTGGCGTCATCACCAGAACGGCGCCCTCGGTCTGGCACCCGGTGGCCCACAGGAAGTCGCTGTCCACCCGGAACGCGTAATCCGCGTCGCCGTTGCGGCGCGGGGCCCGGCCGGCGGCCAGGACCACGGTACGGCCCGGCAGCCGGCCGCTCAGCCGGGCCCGGTGTTCGGCCGCCGCCCGCGCGGCGGCCCGCGTCACCGGTGCCGGGATGTCGCGCTCGGCCCAGCCCTGCCCGATGCGGGCCAGGAAGCCGGGGCTCTGGTCGGCCAGCCGCGGCGGCCTGGTCCCGGCGTACGGCGCTCTGGTCGGCTCGGTCAACGCCTTTCGCCTCCTTGGTCGCGGACCATCTCCCGCAGCCGGCGGAAGACCCGGCCGTCGGTGATGCCGTCGTGTTCGTACTCGTTGGTCACCCAGGTGTGCGTGTTGCCGACCCGGGTCAGGGTGTCGCGCTGCAGCCCGGCGTCGACGAACACGTCGTCGGCGTACACGGCGGCGGCCAGCGGGACGTCGTTGGCCGCGAGCCGGGCCGGATCGTAGAGCGGGCTCCACACCCGCTGTTCGGCGAGTTCGGCCATGGCCGGCGCGAACGGCCGCAGGGCGCGGATCTCCTCGAACATCCACGGGAACGTCATCTCGGAGGTGAACAGCAGCGGCCGGCGGTCCTCGGCGAACTGCGGGCGCCTGTCCCGTTCGCGCTGGGCTGCCCAGCGGAAGGGGCCGTTGGCGCCGTCGCCGTAGATCGACTCCTGGAGCGTCCAGAACAGCGGGTTCCCCGCGGTGGACGTCCGCACCAGCGCGGTCTCCAGGAACGCGTCGGAGAGCCTGCCGTCCGGGCGGACGGCCTCGCCGACCAGCCAGTGCAGGCGCTGGTGGCCGGCTCCGAAGCCGAGGTCCCCGCCCAGGGTCTGGAACCGGCGCACCGACAGCGGCGAGCCGTCGGGCAGCGTCACGCCACCGGCGGCGAGCCGGTCGGCGATCGCGGCCACCGCGGCGACGTCCTGGGGGTAGCGCCGGTAGAAGTCGGCGGTCTTGCCGGCCACCCGGTCGAACGTGCGCCGGTAGACCTCCTCGGGGTCGGGCGGGGTGCCGGGGATCCCGCCGCACACGTAACAGGCCGTCAGCGCCTCGGGAGCGTGCGACAGGTAGGTGAGGGTGATCCAGCCGCCGAAGCTCTGCCCCAGGGTGGCCCATCGTCTGCCGTCGTAGTGGCGGGTCCGCACGTGTTCGAGGTCGCGCACGATGGAGTCGGCGCGGAAGCGCAGCAGGTGGTCCGCCGCCGCCCGGGCGTCGGGGAAGGCCGCGATGGCGGTTCCGTCGAGCGGGGTGCTGCGGCCGGTGCCGCGCTGGTCGACCATGACGACCCGGTAGCGCGGCAGGGCCTCGGCCAGCCAGCCGCCCACCGGGGCGGGCCGCGGGTTGGCGCCGCCCGGGCCGCCCTGGAGGTAGGTCAGCAGCGGCAGGTCCTCGTCGCGGCGTTCGGGGTCGCTGAACTCCCGGACGAACAGCTCGATGCTCTCGCCGCCGGGGGCGGACCAGTCCAGTGGCACGGTGACGGTGAACTCCCGGACCCAGGCTCCGGGCAGCGGGTAGGCGACCACGTTCATGCGCGTGCTCCTTTCGCCCTGCGCCGGCGCGCCTCCCACTCGGGACGGATCCGCGGCACGGCGGCCAGCAGGGTGCGGGTGTACTCGTGCTGCGGATTCTCGAACACGGCGTCCCGCTCGCCCGCCTCCACCACGCGGCCGGCCGTCATCACCGCGACGCTGGTGGCGATCTGCCGCACCACGGCGAGGTCATGGGCGATGAACAGGCACCCGAAGCCCTCCTCGCGCTGGAGTTCGCGCAGCAGATTGATGATCTGCGCCTGGACCGATACGTCGAGCGCCGAGACCGCCTCGTCGCAGACCAGGACGCGCGGGCCCACGGCGAGGGCGCGGGCGATGCCGATGCGCTGCGCCTGCCCGCCGGAGAACTGCGCGGGGTAGCGGTCGATGTGATCGGGGTCGAGCCCGACCCGTTCCATGAGCGTGCGGGCGACCGTCCGGGGGCCGCCGGGGATCGGGCGTTTCTGGTAGCGCAGGGGCGCGGTGACGATCCGTTCGACGGTGTGCCGGGGGTTGAGCGAGGAGAACGGGTCCTGGAAGACGACCTGGACCTGGCGGCGTACCTCGCGCAGCCCGGGCCCGCGCAGGGCGGTGATGTCGCGGCCGTCGAGGTGGACGGTGCCCGAGGTGACGTCGATGAGGCGGGCGGCGAGCCGCGCGGTGGTCGACTTGCCGGAACCGGATTCCCCCACCAGGGCGAGGGTGCGGCCCGCGTGCAGGTCGAAGGAGACGGAGTCCACGGCGGTGAACCTGCGCGCGGGGCGCAGCAGGCCGGCCGTGCCGGCGACGGGGAATTCCTTGACCAGGTCCCGGGCCCGCAGCAGTGGTTCGGGGCTCATGTGTCCTCTCCCAGGGTCTGGAGCGCGCCGATCTCGTCGTCGATCCGCGGGACCGCGTCGAGCAGCGCCCGGGTGTACGGGTGGCGCGGGTCGGAGAAGATCTGCTCGGCGGTGCCGGACTCGGCCACCTTGCCGTGCCGCATGACGATGAGGCTGTCGGCGACCTCGCTGACCACGGCGAGGTCGTGGGTGATGAGGATGAGCGCGGCCCCGGTGTCGCGGCGTACCTCGGCGAGCAGATCGAGGATCTGGGCCTGGACGGTGACATCCAGTGCGGTGGTCGGCTCGTCGGCGATGATCAGGTCGGGCTCGGTGCTGAGCGCCATCGCGATCATGACGCGCTGGCGCATGCCGCCGGAGAACTGGTGCGGGTATTCGTCGACGCGGCGGGCCGCGTCGCGGATGTGGACGCGTTCCATGGCCTCGATCGCCGCTCTGCGGGCCGCCTTGCGGCTGACGCCGGAGCGGTGCGCGCGGTAGGCCTCGGTGATCTGGGCGCCCACCGTGTAATAGGGGTTGAGTGAGGAGAGCGGGTCCTGGAAGACCATCGCGATCTTGTCGCCGCGCACGGCGCGCATCCCGCGTTCGTTCAGGGCGGTGAGTTCGCCGCCGTCGAAGGTGACGCTGCCGGCGCGGGTGGCGCCCTTGGGCAGCAGCCCCATGATGGCGAGGCTGGTCATCGACTTGCCCGAGCCGGATTCGCCGACGATGCCGAGGGCACCGCCGCGCGGCACGGTGAAGTCGATGGCGTCGACCACGGGCACGCCGTCGAAGGCGACGGTCAGTCCGCGCACGCGCAGCAGGTCGCTCATGCGGCCACTCCCACCCTGACCCGCGGGTCGATCGCCGAATAGACCAGGTCCACGAGCATGTTGCCGACCACGACGAAGAACGCCGCGAGCAGCGTCACCGCCAGGATCACCGGCTGGTCGTTCTTGGTGATGGAGTCCGCCGCGAGTTTGCCGACGCCGTTGATCCCGAAGACCGATTCGGTGATCAGCGCGCCGCCGAGCAGGCCGGCGAAGTCCATGCCCGCGATCGTGACGACCGGGGTGAGCGCCGGGCGCAGCGCGTGCCGGCGCCATACCAGGCTCGGGCGCAGGCCCTTGGCCCGCGCGGTGCGGACGAAGTTCTCGTCCAGGGTCTCGATCACGTTGGCGCGGGTGAGCCGGGTGTACGCGGAGGCGTAGCCGATCGCCAGCACCGTCCAGGGCATGATGAAGTTGAGGAACCACTGGCCCGGGTCGTCGGCGAACCGTACGGTCTGCGGGAACGGCAGCCACTGGAGCCAGACCACGAGCACGTACTGCATCGCCAGGGCGAGCACGTAGTTGGGGACGGCCATGCCGCCCAGGGTGAGCCCGGTGATGAACCGGTCGGTGAACCGGCCCTCGCGCACCGCGCTGAGCAGCCCGCCGATCACCCCCATGAGCAGCCAGAGCACGGCCGCGCCGAGGGCGACCACGGCGGTCACCGGCAGCCGCTGCGCGATCATGTCGGTGACGAACTGCGAGGTCTGGAACGAGTAGCCCAGGCAGGGCGCCTCGCAGAAGACGGTGGCCGGCCCGCTGCCGTACTCCCGTCCCACGAACAGCCCTTGGAGGAAGTGCAGGAACTGGGTGAGGAACGGGTCGGTCAGGCCGAGGTTCTCGCGGATCCGGTCGATGCGCTCGGGGGTGCAGTTCTTGCCGCAGATCTGTACGGCCGGGTCCGGCGAGAGGGCGAAGAAGATGATGTAGGTGAACAGGCAGACCAGGAAGAGCACCAGCACCATGCCCAGGAGGCGGTGCACGACGTAGCGGGTCATGAGCGGCCCCCCGGCTCGACGGCGGTCCGCAGGCGGTCGCCGAGGACCATGAAGGAGAGCACCAGCAGCGCCAGGAAGGCGCCCGGCACCAGGAAGTACGTGGGGACCACCGCGTACCAGTTCACCGAACTCGCGATCATCTGGCCCCAGGACGGGGTGGGCGGTGCCAGTCCGACGCCGAGGAAGGACAGCCCGGCCTCGGTGCCGATGTACCCGGGTATCGCCAGGGTCACCATGACCAGGATCGTCGAACGCAGGTTGGGCAGGATCTCGGTGAACACGATGGTGGTGCGGGAGGCGCCGGAGGCGCGGGCCGCCTCGACGAACTCGCGTTCCTTGAGCGACATGGTCTGTCCGCGCACGATCCGGGCCAGATAGGGCCAGCCGAAGACGGAGATGACCACGATCAGCAGGTACCGCCGGTCCTCGGCGGGCAGTGCGGACAGCACCGCGATCATGAAGATGAGCGCGGGGAACGCCATCAGGAACTCCATGACCCGCGAGATCAGCATGTCGGTCCGGCCGCCGAAGTAGCCGGCCAGCAGGCCGAACACGACACCGAGCGCCGTGGTGAGCACGGTCGCGCCCAGGGCGATGACCAGGGAGGAGCGGGCGCCGTACACGATCCGGGCGAACACGTCCCGGCCGCTGCCGGGTTCGACGCCGAGCCAGTGCGATCCGGAGATGCCGCCCCAGGACCCGGCGGGGATGCCGCCGAGGTCGGAGTCGATGGCGCTCTGGTCGAACTCGTAGGGGTTCCATCCGCTGATCCGGACGATGAGCGGTGCGCACACCGCCATCAGGACGATCAGGGCGATGTAGCCGAGGCAGGCCGCGGCGACCGGGTCGCGCAGCAGGGTACGGGTCACGCCGCGGCGGGGGCCGGGGGCCGCCTCGGCGGTGCCCGGTGGGGACACCGCCGACGGCCGCGGGCCGGTTGACGGGAGCGTCATGTCAGCCCTTCGCCGGGTCCTTGAGACCGATGATCCCGTAGTCGAGGTCGCCGCTGGGCGCGACCGCGCCGGCCACGTTGGTGCCCGGCAGGTAGATGCGGTTGTCGACGTTCAGCGGGACGATGGGGGCCAGGGTCATGATCGTCTTGTCGAGTTCGCCCCAGGCCGCGTTGGCCTCGGTCAGGTCGGTCATCGCGCCGATCCGGTCGATCTCGGCGTTGACGGCGTCGTCGTCGAGCTGGGCGAGGTTCTGGTTGCCCTTGTCGGTGATGTCCCGGCCGTCGAACAGGGGCGGCAGGAAGGTGGAGGCGCTGGACGCCCAGTCCGGGCACCAGCCGGTGATCGCCGCGTCGTGCTGCTGCGAGGGGGTGCCGATCGTCTCGTAGTAGGTCGCGGCGTCGATCACGTTCAGCTCGACCGTGATGCCGGCCCGCCCGAGCGCCTGCTGGATGGCCTCGCCCTTGCGCTGCTCGACGTCGCGCGCGCGGACGTCCACGGTCATCGTGAATCCGTCGGGGAGACCCGCTTCGGCGAGCAGCCGCTTGGCCTCGGCGACGTCACCGGCGTCGTCCTCGCTGGGGTAGGGGTTGTAGTCGGTGTGTCCGGAGACGGTGTGCGGCAGGATGCTGTGCGAGATCGTCGTGAACTGGCTGCCGCCGGTGGCGTTGAGCACCGAGCCCTTGTCCACCGCGTAGTTGACGGCCTGGCGCACCCGGACGTCGTCCAGCGGAGCCTTCGTCGTGTTGAGCCCCATGTAGGTGAGGCAGGTCGAGGGCGCCTTGAGGATCCGCTCCCGGAGCTGCGGTGTCTGCAGGCGGGCGATGGTGGCCGGCTGCACGCTGCCGGCGATCGCGTTGATGTCGGTGCCCTGGCCGGCGATGAGCCGTTCGTCGATGGTGGCGCCCTCGACGCCGATGGTGAAGCGCCACGCGTCGGGGTAGGCCTTGCGGACCGGGTCGGTCCCCGCGTCCCAGTGCGGGTTGCGGGTGAGCTGGATGAGGCTGCCCGGGGTGAACTCCGCCAGGTCGTAGGGGCCGGAGGAGACGACGTCGTTGATGAACTCGTCGCCCGCGCCGGTGCCGACCGGGAAGGGGGTGCCGCTCGGCTGGGAGAGCGCGGCGTCGAACTCGGGGAAGGGGGCCTTGAGATGGAAGACGATGGTGCGGTCGTCCGGAGTCTCGATGGTCGGCAGGTCGCCCGACCGGTAGGGCCCCTCGTAGTCGTCCGGGGCGTCGATGAGCTGCTTCATGTACGGCGAGCCGATGCCTATCTCCGGGTCCCAGCTGCGGCTGATGCCGAACTTGACGTCTTGGGCGGTGATCGGGGCGCCGGTGTCGAACGTGATGCCGTCCTTGAGCCGGTAGGTCCAGGTGAGGCCGTCGTCGGAGACCTCGCCGAGGCTCTCGGCGAGGTCGGGGACCATGGCGTTGGGGTCCTCGGCGTCGTTGGGGGCCTTGGTGACCAGCTGGCGGTACAGCAGGCGGTACAGCGCGTTGACGCCGCCGTCCCAGCCGCGGGCGGGGTCGAGATAGGAGAAGTCGGTCGACTGCAGGACCTGGACGGTCCCGCCCCTGACCGCGTTCCCGTCGCCGGTGCCGGAGCCGGAGCCGGTGGGCGAGGTGCCGCCCCCTGAACAGGCCGTGAGGGTGAGTACGCCGGCCACCAGCCCAGCGAGTGCCGCTGAAGACGGGGTTCTCTTCATGGGGTCCTACCTTCCGGTCGGGTGCGGGCAGCCGCGCCGTCCGGGAAGGGGACGGGGAACGGGCCGGCGGGCCAGCGACGATGAGGCGAAGCGGGGAGCAGATGCACTGCGGGTCCGGTGGGCCGGCGGGCGGAGCGGCCACAACCGGGACCACGGAGCGGTCACGATCGCTGCGATCCCGACCACGAGAGGGACAGTAGTATGTGACACCTCTCTGGAGAAGAGTTCGCGCGAGAATTTACCGCGCCGACATTCCGGCCCGGAGCAGCACGAAGCCCGCCCGGCTGAGCCGGGCGGGCTCCTTCACAGCAGTGGCTCAGTCCTCCGAGCGGCCGTTCCACCACCCGAGCACGTGACCGATGTGAGCGGTGAGCAGCGTTTCCGCGCCCCGCCCGTCACGCGCCTCCAACAGGTCGACCAGGCTGTGGTGTTCGGCGGCCGAACGGGCCAGCTCGGCGGTACCGATCATGTCGGCCAGGCCCACCATGCGCGTCTGCTGCCGCAGATCCTTCACCATCGCGACCAGCCGGTGGTTGCCGTGCAGTTCGAGGAGCCGCAGGTGGAAGGCCATGTCGGCGGCGAGGTAGGCCGGCAGATCGGCCGCCGCCGCCGCGTCGACGATGGTCTGGGCCCTGTCCCGCAGGTCGGCGACGGCCTCCGGTTGCAGCACCCGCGCGATCTCGCGCATCGGCGGCGCCTCCAGCATCTGGCGCAGCCGCACGATCTCCCACAGGTCCTGCTCGCTGACCTCGGTGACCCGGAAGCCCTTGTTGCGCACCACGTCGACGAAGCCGCGCTCCTGCAAATTGAGCAGGGCCTCGCGGACCGGTGTGGCGGAGATGCCGAACCGGGTGGCCAGCGTCGGCGCGGTGACCAGGGTCCCCGGGGGGAGTTCGCCCGAGACGATGGCCGCGGCCACCGCGTCCTCCACCGTGCCGCGCAGGCTGGCCCCCACCGACACCGGGCCGATGATGAATGAACTCATCCTGCGCCGCCCTCCCACGACTGGAATGTCACACCCCACCGGTCCTCGTCGGCCGATGCGGTGCTGAAGTATCGCATTCGACGGTCGTCGCGCGTGCGGGGGACATCGACAGTGGTGTCCACTGCGGTGTCACCGGCTGCTGGAGGCACGCGTGGCGGTGCGTGGCGGTGCCGATCGGAACGACCTGCGCCCAGCGTAACCCGGCGGCCGAGAGCCGCGCGACGTTCGTCATCGCTCTCAGAACTCGAAACCGGCCGGGTAGGGATCGGTCGGATCCAGCATGTACTGGCCGATCCCGGTCACCCAGGCCCGGCCGGTGATGGTCGGCAGCACCGCGGGCCGGCCGGCCACCGTGGTCTCCCCCACCAGACGGCCGGTGAACCGGCTGCCGATGAACGACTCGTTGACGAAATCCTGGTGCAGCCCCAACTCGCCCCGGGCGTGCAGTTCGGCCATCCGGGCGGATGTGCCGGTGCCGCACGGCGACCGGTCGAACCACCCGGGGTGGATGGCCATGGCGTGCCGTGAGTGCGCGGCGTCCGAACCGGGCGCGATGAACTCCACGTGGTGGCAGTGCCCGACACCCTCGATCTGCGGGTGTTCGGGCGGCGCCGACGCGTTGATCGCCCGCATGATGGCCAGTCCGGCGCTCAGGATCTCGTCCTTGCGCGCCCGGTCGAACGGCAGCCGCACCGCGTCGAGATCCACCATCGCGTAGAAGTTCCCGCCGAACGCCAGGCTGTACCCGATCTCGCCGAGGCCGGGCACCTCGACGGTCGCGTCGAGCCGCTCGCAGTAGGCGGGCACGTTCTCCAGCGTGACGCTCTCGGCGTGCCCGTCCCTGACCGCCACCCGGGCCACCACAAGACCGGCCGGGGTGTCCAGCCGGATCGTGGTCACCGGCTCGAGGACCTCCACCATCCCGGTCTCCACCAGCACCGTGGCCACCCCGATGGTGCCGTGCCCGCACATCGGCAGGCATCCGGAGACCTCGATGTACAGCACACCGAAGTCCGCGTCGGGGCGGGTCGGCGGCTGCAGGATCGCGCCGCTCATCGCGGAGTGGCCGCGCGGCTCGTTCACCAGCAGCCTGCGGACGTGGTCCAGGTGCTCGACGAAGTACAGCCGCCGCTCGTTCATGGTGGCGCCGGGGATCACCCCGATGCCGCCGGTCACCACCCGCGTCGGCATGCCCTCGGTGTGCGAGTCGACGGCGGAGAACAACCGTGACGTGCGCATCTCAGGCCGCCACCGCGCGGCGCGCCTCCAGGGCGGAGATGGCCCGCCGCATGTCGGCGCGCACCTGGGCGTCGTGCTCGGCGGACAGCGGACCGCGCGGGGGGCGGCACGGGCCGCCGTACCGGCCGACCATGTCCATGCCGAGCTTGATGGCCTGCACGAATTCGGTGCGCGAGTCCCAGCGGAACACCGCGACGAGCTGCTTGTACAGCTCGCGGGCCTCCTCGAAGCGGCCGGCCACCATGTGGTCGTAGATCTCCACCGACTCGGCGGGGAAGGTGTTGGGGAAGCCGGCGAACCAGCCGACCGCCCCGTCGGCCATCAGCTCGAAGAGCACATCGTCGGCCCCGGCCACCACGTCGATGTCGCACCGCTCGGTGATCTCGAACAGCCGCCGCACGTCCCCGCTGAACTCCTTGATCGCGCTCACGTGGGGCAGCCGGGCGATCTCGGCCACCAGATCGGGGACGAGATCGACCTTGGTGTCGATCGGGTTGTTGTAGATCATGATGGGCAGACCCACCTCGTCGATCTTCGTGAAGTGCTCGACGACCTGTGCGCGGTTGGCCCGGTACATCGTGGGCGGCAGCGCCAGCACGGCGTCCGCGCCGTCCTCGGCGGCCAGTTCGGCCCAGTGCCTGGCCTGGTGCCACCCGGGCCCGTGCACCCCTGCCACTACGACGCCGCGCCCGCCGACCGTCTCGACGGCCACCTGGACGACCTTGCGGCGCTCCTCGTCGGTCAGCGCGGAGTACTCGCCGAGCGAACCATTGGGGCCCACACCGCGGCAGCCCGACGCGATGAGCCAGTCGCAGTGCTCCGCGTACCGGTCGTAGTCGACCTGGAGGCCGGCCGGGGCCGAGGGGTTCTCCTTGAAGGGCAGCGCGGTGGCGACGATCACGCCGCGCAGATCGGTCGGTGCGGTACTCATGGGAGGTCCTCTCGGTTGCGGGTCCTGGTCGAATCGGAGAGTTCACCCAGGCGTACGGGGATGGCGATCGGCCGGTGGGCGGTGCGGCCCGGGTCGAGCAGCCCCACCCCGTCCGCGCCGGTGAGCAGGTCCTCGACCGTGCGGCCACAGGTACGGCCCTGGCACAGGCCCAGGCCGGCCCGGGTGGTCAGTTTGAGCGAGCGCAGCCCGCGGGATCCGGTCAGCTCGGCGGTCCGGCGCAGCGCCCCGGCGGTGACGTCCTCGCAGCGGCACACCACGGTCCCGTCGTCCAGCCAGGCCTGCCAGCCGGGGCGGATGCCGTGCGCGGCGGCGAGCCGTGCGGCGAACCTCCGGAAGACCGCCCGCTCGCGGACCGCGCCCGGTGCGGGCGTGCCGCCGGCGGCGACGCTTCCGGCGATCTCGCCCTCGGCCAGAGCCAGGTCGACCCCGCCGATGCCGGTCAGCTCACCGGCCGTCAGGACCCCGGGCACGGAGGTCAGCTGCCGCGCGTCGACGGTGACGGCGCCGTCCGCGCCCACCGCGCAGCCGGCCGCGGTGGCCAGCTCGGTGCGCGGGAGGAAACCGTGGCTCACGCAGACGGCGTCGACCTCGATCCGCCGTTCGGTGCCGGGGACCGGCGCCCACTGGCGGGTCAGGCGTGCCACGGTCACCGCCTCCACCCGATCGGTGCCGTGCGCCGCGACGACGGCCGCCCCCGTCCGGTAGGGAATCCGGCGGGCGGCCAACTCGCGTGCGTAGCCGGCCAGCTCACCGGCCTTGCGCCGGGCGGCGAGCAACTCCCAGGGCCGGGTCGCCCAGCCCGCGGCGAGCTGCGCGGGGCGGGCCGCCTCGACCACCTCCGCGACCTCGGTGCCGATGCGCAGCAGACCGGAGACGACGGGCAGCAGGAACGGTCCGGCGCCGGCCACCAGGACCCGGCGGCCCACGGCCACCCGCTCGCCCTTGGCCAGCGCCTGCGCCGCCCCGGCGGTGAAGACGCCCGGCAGGTCCCAGCCGGGGAACGGCAGGGTGCGCTCGTACGCCCCGGTCGCCAGCACCAGGGCCGCCGGGTCGTAGGTACGCGGCTCGCGCCCCTGCCCGTCCGGCTCACCGACGACCACGTGCACCAGCGGCGGGGCGCCGTCGCGCCGGTCGACCGACCAGACGTGCGCCCCGGTGACGATCTCGCAGTCCGCGTCGTCCCGCAGCGCCGCGCGCAGGGCGAGGAAGCGGTCCCAGCCGTGGTGCCAGTGCCGCTCGCCGGGGTCGGCACGCCCGTGCGGCAGATGCCGCCAGTACTGGCCGCCGACGTCGTCGCCCGCTTCGAGGAGGACGACGCGGGCGCCGTGCCGGCGGGCGGCCAGCGTCGCGGCCATCCCGGCGGGCCCGCCGCCCACCACGAGTACCTCAGTCACGATCGTCCTCCTGCAGGTCGACCTTGTCGCCGTCCGCGGCGCGCCGCTGACAGGCCCGCACATCGCGCAGCCCATTGACCGTCACCAGGCAGTCGAAGCAGGCGCCGATCCCGCAGAAGACCCCGCGGGGGCGGCCGGTGCGGGTACGCCGCCAGGCCGCCCGCCCGTCCGCGAGCAGTACCGCGGCGATGGTCTGCCCGGCCAGGCCGGGGACCTGGTCGCCGTCGACCTCGATCCGTATCCGCGTCATGGGGTGCTCCCTTCGAGGTGCGGCAGCAGGGTGGGGCGGTCCGGGCGGAACTCGGCGGCCAGCGGGTCCAGGTCACCGCCCGCGGTGCCGAGCAGCTGGTCGCGCAGCAGGTCGGCGGTGGCCAGGCTCAGTCCGATCCCGGCCCCCTCGTGCCCGGTCGCGTGCCACAGCCCCGGCAGCCTCGGGTCGGCGCCGATCACCGGCAGATGGTCGGGGACGAACGGGCGGAACCCCCCGTACGCCCGCATCGCCTGCACGTCGGCCAGGAAGGGGAACAGCAGCAGCGCCTTGGCGGCCAGGGCGGCGAGCACCCGGGCCTCGATCCGCTCGTCGAAGCCGCGGCGCTCGCGGGAGGAGCCGATCAGCACGGTCCCGGCGGCGGTGGACTCGACCACGCTGGAGACCTGGAGGTCGGCGGAGCCGGAGCCGACCGCGCCCACGTAGTCCGCGTCGTACACCTTGTGCCGGATGCGCGCCGGCATCCGCGAGGTGACCAGCACCGTGCCGCGCCGGGGGCGCACCGGGAGAACGACGCCGAGCCGCTCGGCGACCAGGCCGGACCAGGGCCCCGCGGCCAGGACGACGGCGTCGGCGGGCAGGGTGGTGGAGCCGGCCCGTACGCCCGCCAGCCGGCCCGAGGACAGCACAGGGCCGGTGACCTCGACGCCCTGCCGCACGCGTGCCCCGTGCCGGCGGGCCGCCGCCAGCAGCGCCTCGGTCGCGGCCACCGGCTGCACCTGGAGGTCTTCCGGGTAGTACACGGCAGTGGTGTGATGGGGCGTCAGGTCGGGTTCGAGTTCCTGGGCGCGGCCGCCGTCCACGGTCTCGGCCCGCACTCCGGCGGCCCGCTGGGTGTCGGCGAAGGCCAGCAGGTTCCGCGCGCCCGCCCCGGTCGTGGCGACCACCAGGCCGCCCTTGCGCTCCAGTTCGAGGCCGGGGAACCCGGCGGGGAGCTCGTCGCGCAGTTCGTCCCCGATGCGCGCCCAGGCGGCGAGCGAACGCTGCGCCAGCCGCAGTTCGGGGCCCGGCTCCTTGTCGGAGACGAGCAGATTGCCCTCACCTCCGGCGGACGTGCCCCCGGCCGTGGCGCCGCGGTCGACGACGGTCACCTCGCAGCCGGCCCGGGCGAGGACGCGGGCGACCGCCGCGCCGACGATGCCGGCGCCCACGACGACGACTCTCAGAGCGGTGGACACGCGCAGTACTATGTCACATGTTTCTCGTGAGCGGGAGACCCCTGATGCACGGATCCCCGCCGGTTGTCCCCGGGGACGAGAGGGGTTCGGCACCGGTCACCACGGTCGGAAGCGGACCACGTCCGAACCGCCCCGCACGGCTGTCCCGCACGCCGCCCCCGTCGCAGCGACCCGGACACAAGTTCCCGGCACCTCATCGGAACTTCGCCGCCGGTGCTCCCGACGATTCCCCCATGAGCTTCCGCACGATCCCGTCGACCGCTGCCCTGTGCCTGCTGGGGCTGACCGCAGCGTGCTCGAACGGCACCACCGATCCGGACACCACCGCGACGCCCACGGCCCAGGGCCCCGCGTCCCGCACGACCTACCCCCTGACGATCGACAACTGCGGCCACCGGATCACCTTCGAGGAACCGCCGAGCCGCGTGCTGCTGCTCAACGGCACTTCCGTCGCAGAGGTCGAGTCCTTCATCGCTCTCGGTCTTGAGGACCGGATTCTCGCCAACAGCCAGTCGTACGGGGTCTCCGACGACCCCGAGATGGTGGAGAAGGTCGCGGCCCTGCCCACCGGCGGTCTGAGCCTGAACGAGAACGCCGAGGTGCCCCGCGAGCAGGTACTGGACCTGGCGCCCGATCTCGTCATCTCCACCTGGGCCGGCGGCTTCGACGCCGCGACGGGATCGGCCACCCGCGACCAGCTCGACGCGGCCGGCATCAACAGCTTCGTCACCCCGGTCAACTGCGCCTACGGGGACCCCGCGGCGCGGCCCGAGGACCAGCAGCGCTACGACGCGCAGTCGGTGGAGTCCTCCTTCGAGCTGTTGTACGCCCTCGCGGAGATCTTCGACGTGCCCGACCGCGCGGCGGCCCATGTGGAGCGGGTCCGTGCCGAACTGGCGGACATCGCCGAGGCAGTGGAGGAGGTGGAGCCCGTCAGCGTCCTGGTCGTCTATCCGGGCATGGCGATGATGAACAACAACGGGCTGCCGGCCGTCTTCGCCGGCGGCCTCTTCGACGACATCGTCGAACGCGCCGGAGGCGTCAACGTCTTCGCGGGCCGCACCGGCCCGGAGCTGGCCGACATCAACGTCGAGGCGCTGGCCACCGCCGATGTCGATGTCCTGGTCATCGGCCTCTTCGAGGAGGACGAGGACGGAGACGCGTACGCCCAGGACCTCTTCGAGCGGTTCCCCGCGTGGGACGCCTCCCGGACCGGGACGTACACGACCGTCTCCGACAGCTTCTACCTCGGCCCGCTGAACGCCCTCGCCGTCGCCAGGATCGCCGATGCCGCGCACGACCTCCCGTAGCCCCCACCTGATCCGGGGCCGCCGCTATCCGCCGGCCCTCGCCGTACTGTCGGGTGCGCTGCTGCTCTGCGTCGCGGTGGCGATCTCGGTGGGCACCGTGCACGTCCCTCTCCCTCATGTCCTCGACGTCCTGGTCGCCAACCTGACCGGCGGCGGCCGGGAGCAGGATCCGCTCACCCAGCAGATCGTCTGGGACTTCCGTACGCCGCGCGTGCTGCTGGCGGCCCTTGCCGGGGCCGGACTCAGCCTGGCCGGGGTGTGCCTGCAAGCACTGGTGCGCAACCCGCTCGCCGATCCGTACGTTTTCGGGGTCTCCGCCGGTGCCTCGCTCGGCGCGGTCCTCGCCATGACCACAGGGGTTACCGCCGTGGCCGGGCTCGGCGTGAGCGGCGCCGCCTTCGCGGGTTCGCTGCTGAGCCTGCTCGTGGTGTTCGCGCTGGCCCAGCACAGCGGGCGGCTGCTGGGCTCCAGCCTGATCCTGGCCGGCGTGGCCATCGCCTACCTCGGCAACGCCGTCACCGGCTACCTCCAACTCCAGGCCAACCCATCGGAGCTGCGCGCCGTGATGTTCTGGCTGCTGGGGTCCGTGGCGGGCGCCTCCTGGCCGGACCTGACCCTTCCGGCGGTGGCCGTCGCCGTGTGCACCGTGGTGCTGCTGACCCAGGCGCGCCCCATGAACGCCCTGGCCACCGGGGACGACACCGCCGCCGGGCTCGGCGTCGGCGTACACCGGTTGCGCTTCGGGCTGCTGATCGTCTCCTCGCTGCTGACCGCCGTCATCGTCAGCGTCGCCGGCGGCATCGGCTTCGTCGGCCTGATCGTCCCGCACGCCGTGCGGCTCCTCGTCGGCCCCGACCACCGCAAGGTCATCCCCGTCTCGCTGCTGCTGGGAGCCGTCTTCCTCGTCCTCGTGGATCTGCTCACCCGCACCCTGGACCGGCCGAACGAGATCCCCATCGGCATCGTGACCGCCCTCCTCGGGGCGCCCTTTTTCCTTGCCCTGCTCCGCGGTCGAAAGCGGGTACTGCGATGAGAGTCGACATCCACGGTCTGACCGTGCGGATCGAGGACCGCGCCCTCCTCGGCGACGTGTCCCTGGCCGCCGAACCCGGCACCGTGACCGGCCTGGTCGGGCCCAACGGCTCCGGCAAGAGCACGCTGCTGCGCTGCGTCTACCGCGCGCTGCGTCCCACCGGCGGGCGGGTCCTGATCGATGACGACGAGGTGTGGAAGCTGTCCTCCCGGGCCGCGGGGCAGCGGACGGCGGTGGTCACCCAGGACCACGACCTGGACAACAGCTTCTCGGTGGAGGAGATCGTCGCCATGGGGCGCCTGCCCCACAAGCGGTTCCTGGAGCGCGACAGCGTCGCGGACCACGACACCGTCCGCGCCGCACTGGCCAGGGTCGGGATGGAGTGGGCCGCCGGCCGGGTGTTCGCCGGGCTGTCCGGCGGCGAGCGGCAACGCGTCCTGCTCGCCCGTGCGCTGACGCAGCGGACACCGGTGCTGCTGCTGGACGAGCCGACCAACCATCTGGACATCGGTTCCCAACTGGAACTGCTGGAGCTGGTCCGCGCGCTGGACCTCACGGTCGTCCTGGCCATCCACGACCTGGGGCACGCGGTGGCGTACTGCGACCAGTTGGTGCTGCTGCACGAGGGTCGGCTGCGCGGCGCGGGCCCGCCGCGCGAGGTGCTGGATCCCGCCACGGTGGCCGAGGTGTTCGGCGTGCGCAGCGCCATCGTCCCGCACCCGCTGACCGGCCGGCCGCACCTGGTGACCACGCCTTTGGCCCCCTGAGGACGGCGGCGGGCCAACGCCCGCCGCCGTCCCGCTCCTCGCCCAGCGGTCAGCGGTCGGCGGTCAGCGGCCTCGCCCCGGCCAGTACCAGGAGCGCAAGCGAACCGGGACGCCTTCCCCTGGCTCCGCATGTCACAGAGGATGGCGCGATGCAGCATGGTGACTACTCGCCGGAGGGCCACGCCGCCCTCGCTGCCCTCGAACGCGCCGCCCTGGCCCGGCTGGACGCGGTGGGCGACCCCGGCGACGTGGACGAGCGGCGCGCGGCCCGGCTGCTGCGGGAACGGCTGGGCGCCTCGCTCGCCCTGGAGGAGGCGGGCGAGAACCTGCGGCAGGTCAGCAACCTGTTCTCCCCGCTGCAACAGCAGCGCTCCGTCTTCCTGATGATGCCCACCACGACCGACGACGACTGGGCCGTCATCGGCCGCCGCCTGCACAACGTACCGGCGGCGCTGCGCGATTACGCCGAATCGCTGCGCGCGGGCACCGGACGTGGCCTGAACGCCGCGCCCCGCCAGGTCGAGACCGTCATCGAACAGCTAGACGCCTGGCTGGAGTCCGACTGGTACCGCACCTTCGCGGCGAGCGGCCCCGAGGCCCGGCGCGCCGAACTGGCGGCGGCGGCCGACGCCGCGACCGGCGGCCTGGCCGAACTGCGGGCCTACCTGCGCGACGACTACCTGCCCGCCGTGGCCGGCACGCCCGACGCGGTCGGCCGCGAACGCTATCTCCTCTCCGCCCGCCGCTGGACCGGCTCGGACCTGGACCTGGCGGACGCCTACGCCTACGGCTGGGAGGAGTTCCACCGCCTGGAGCGCGAGATGCGCGCGGTGGCCGCCGAGGTCCTGCCCGGGGAGTCGACCTTCGCCGCGATGCACCACCTGGAGAAGAAGGGCCAGGCGATCGACGGCCAGGAGGAGATGCGCCGGTGGCTCCAGGACCTGATGGAGCGCGCCATCGTCGATCTGGACGGTACGCACTTCGACCTCGCCGACCCGATCAAGCGCGTCGAGGCCCGCATCGCCCCGCCCGGCAGCGCCGCCGCCCCGTACTACACCCGGCCCTCCCTGGACTTCGCCCGCCCGGGCCAGACCTGGCTGCCGACGCTGGGCGCGACCCGCTTCCCGGTGTGGAACGTCGTCTCCACCTGGTACCACGAGGGCGTCCCCGGACACCACCTCCAGCTGGCGCAGTGGGTGCTGGTGCAGGAACGGCTCTCGCGCTACCAGGTGAGCGTCGGCTCGGTCAGCGCGGCCACCGAGGGCTGGGCGCTGTACGCGGAGCGGCTGATGGACGAACTCGGCTACCTCACCGACCCGGCGCACCGTCTTGGCTACCTCTCCGGCCAGATGCTGCGCGCGGTGCGGGTCATCATCGACATCGGCATGCACCTGGGGCTGAAGGTCCCGGCCGGTGAGAGCTACCACCCCGGCGAGGTGTGGACCCCACAGCTGGCCACCGAGTTCTTCATGACCCACACCGGCCAGGAGCCCGAGTACACGCGCTCGGAGCTGACCCGCTACCTGGGCATGCCGGGGCAGGCCATCAGCTACAAGCTGGGCGAGCGTGCCTGGCTGGCGGGCCGGGACGCGGCCCGCGCCGCGCGGGGCGAGGCGTTCGACCTGAAGGCGTGGCACATGGCGGCCCTGTCACTCGGCTCGCTCGGCCTGGACGATCTGACGGACGAGCTCGCCGCGCTGTGCCGGTGCCGGTGCCGGTGCCGGTGCCGGTGACCACGCTCTGACCCCTGCCCAAGGTGACCCGGTGCGGGTCCGCTTGGGCAGGGTGACCGGCTGGGTGAGCGGTGCCGGCGGACCGGGGTTGCTCTTCGTTACCCCCTGCGGATGTCCCTGTTCCCGTCGTGGGATTGCCCGGCCGGGTTCCCGGCCCGGGCCATGACACGGCTTACGTACGAAGCACGCCGTGGCCGGTGGGGCCGCCCGCCGGGGCCGGTGAGAGCATGAACGCACCATGCGATGGGACGGCGCGGTGCGCGGCATCAGGGCGGCGGTGTTCGCCGGTGTCTGTGTCGTGCTCGCTCTGGTCGGCCACGTCCAGGCGTCCGGCGCGCCGGTCCCGACGCTCGTCGCCCTGGCGGCCTTCGCGGCCGTCGCCGGCGCCGCCTGGTGCTGTGCCGGCACGGACCGCGGGCCGCTCACGGTCACCTTGGCGGCCCTCGGCGTCCAGAGCGGCCTCCACCTGGCCTTCTCCGCGGGCCAACAGGCCGCATCACCGATGACAGGATCGCCGGCCCCCTCCGCGGTTCAGGAGCTCGCGCGGACGCTGCTCTGCGGTGACGCCCTGTGGGCCCGGTTGTCGCACGACGAAGCCGCGGATGTGATCGCGGCCGCGGGCCTCACCGTGCCGGGGGCCGGTCACGGCGCCCTGGGCCACCACGCGGTCGAGGCGGGCGCGCATGTCGCGCACAGTGCTCAGAACCACCACTCCGGCTGGATGCTCCTGGCGCACCTGGCGGCGGCCCTGGTCTCGGGCCTGTGGCTGGCGTGGGGCGAGCGGGCGGCCTGCGCCGTGCTGGGCCTTCTCGGCCTGTGGCTGGTCGCGCCCCTGTGGCTCGCCCGGCTGTGGTCGGTGCCCGTCCCGCACCTTCCCGGGCCGGCCTGTGTGCCCTCGGTGGAGGTGCCGGTACTCCGGGCACGCCTGTTGCTGCACACCTTGATCTCACGGGGTCCACCTCGTCACGGGGCTGTCGTCTGACGACAGCGGGCATCCACGACGCCCCGACCGCGTCGTGAGGCCGGGCCGCACCACGGCCCGGCGGACACCCGACGAGCCGCACACCGGTTCGTCCTCCTCTTGCACGAGTGACGAGGTCATCCAATGCTCACCCCTGCCCTGACCGGAAAACCGTCAGGCCCTCCCCCATCGGTCGCCCCGTCGCCGGGTCACCGCACCACCGGGAACGGCGCCGCACCGGCCGCTGCTCCCGCTCCCGATGACGCCAGGACGCGCCTGGCGCTGGCGGCGGCCCGTTCGGGATCTCCCGAGGACACGGCCCGGTTCGTCGCCGCCTTCGAGTCCGATGTCACGCGCTACATCACGTTCCTGCGCCCCGACACCGACAGTGTGGAGGACCTGGTCCAGGAGACGATGCTGCGCGCGATCGTGGCGCTGCGGCGGTTCGAGGGGCGCTCATCGGCGCGCACCTGGCTGCTCTCCATCGCCCGCCGCACTGTGGTGGACAGCGTCCGCCGGGCCGCCGCCCGGCCCAGGACCACCGACGGTGAGGACTGGGAACGGGAAGCGGAACACCGTCAGACGCGTGACGTCCCGGGCCTCGACGAGGGCATAGCGCTACGGAATCTGCTCGGCGCGCTCGCCGAGGAACGGCGCGACGCCTTCATCGCGACGCAGTTGTGGGGTATGTCCTACGAGCACTGCGCTTCGCTCAGCGGCTGCGCGGTGGGAACCGTTCGTTCCCGGGTCTCCAGGGCCAGGGCCGATCTGGCGAAGATGCTGCGCGCCGCCGAGCGCGCCTGAAAGAGGGGTGGGAGTCGCACGCGGTGGTGACGCTCCGTGCGACTCCCACGCCCTTGCTCAGCTGCCGGGTGGCACCACCACGGCGGACACCGGGATCTGGCCGGACTGGCGGAAGCGCAGGACGAAGTCGATCCGTTCCCCCTCGATCAGGGGGCGGTCCAGGGACAGCATCACGTTGGGTGTGAAAGGGCTCATGTCCAGCGTGCTGTCAGCGGGTACGGTGATCCGCGGAATCATGATCATCCGGCCGGCTCCGGTGGTCAGCTCGCGGTCGGAGAACATCGCCCGCCCACGCTCCGTGCTGACCTCCAGGAGTTGTTCGTCCGAACCACCGGTGTTCGTGACCTCGAAGAAGACCCCGGTCATGTCCTGGGTGTCGAGGATGGGCAGGAACACCCGGCCCTCGGCGACCTCGATCTCGGCGGGGCTTCCCGCCCGGCCGGTCCCGGTCCACAGGATCAGGCACAGCAGCGTCAGCGATCCCGCCGACAGCGGCACGAGGGCCGCCCGCAGCGCGCCGGTCCAGCGGGAACGGAGGGAGGAACGCGCACCCCGCGGTGCGGCGATCGCCTCATCGGTGGGGCGCGGGTTCATCCGATGCTCCTCGGGCCGGGGCGGCGGTCGCGTGCGGGGGCCGGGCTCCAGGCGCGCAGCCGCAGACTGTTGAGGACGACGAGCAGCGAGCTGAGCGACATCGCGGCCGCCGCGACCATGGGGTTGAGCCAGCCGGTGGCGGCCAGGGGAAGCATCAGGGCGTTGTAGGCGAAGGCCCACACCAGGTTGACCCGGATGGTGGACAGGGTACGGCGGGCCAGCGCGGCGGCGTCAGCGAGCGCCGCCAGGTCGCGCCGTACCAGGGTGACATCGGCGGCGCCGATCGCGGCGTCCGTGCCGCTGCCCATGGCGATCCCCAGGTCGGCGGAGGCGAGCGCGACGGTGTCGTTCACCCCGTCGCCGACGACCGCCACTCGCCGGCCGCGTTGCCGCAAGCCGGCCACCAGGCGGGCCTTGTCCTGCGGGGTGCACCGCGCGTGCATCTCCTCGATGCGGAGCTCGGCGGCCACGGCACGCGCCGTTCCCGCCACATCCCCCGTCGCCAGGACCGGGCGCAGACCCAGGCGCCGCAACCGGTCCACGGCCCGGTAGGCCCCGCTGCGGACGACATCGCCGATGCCCACCACCGCCTGCGGAACACCGTCCACGACGATCACGACCGGGGTCAGCGCCTCGGCCTCCGCCCGCGACACCGCCGTCTCCAGTTCCGCCGGGAGGCCGCCCGCGACGGCCGCCGCACACACCTGGACCCGGTGCCCTTCCACCTGTGCGGTGACGCCATGACCGGGGACGGCGGTGAACTCCTCCGCCTCGGGCAGGCTCCCCCGAAGACCCGCGACATGCGACACCAGGGCCCGGCCCAAGGGATGTTCCGAGGGCCGTTCCGCGGCGGCGGCCCACCGCAGCACCTCCGTCTCCCCGGAACCGCCCTCGCGCACCACACAGCGCACCACCGTCATCCGGCCGGTGGTCAGCGTCCCCGTCTTGTCGAGGACGACGGTGTCCACCTGCCGCAGTGCCTCCAGGGCCCGGGGGCCCGAGATGAGCACGCCCAGTTGGGCCCCGCGCCCGGTGGCCGCCAGCAACGCGGTGGGCGTGGCCAGGCCCAGGGCGCACGGACACGCCACGACCAGGACCGCGACCGCGGCGGTGAGCGCGGCCTGCGGGTCGGCGCCGGCACCGGCCCAGAAGCCGAGCACCGTGACCGCGATGGCCAGGACCGCGGGCACGAAACCGCCCGCCACCTGATCGGCCACCCGCTGGGCCCGCGCCTTGCCGGCCTGCGCGTCGGCGACAAGGCGGGCGATGCGGGCCAGTTGCGTCTCGTTCCCGACGGCGGTCGCCCGCACCCGTACCAGGCCGCCGCTGTTCACGGCACCGCCGAGCACCGGCGACCCGGGGGCCACCTCGGTCGGCTTGCTCTCGCCGGTCATCAGCGAAGCGTCCACGGCGGACCGGCCATGGACGACGACCCCGTCACCGGCGATGCGCTCGCCCGGGCGGACCACGAACACGTCCCCCACCGCGAGCCGGTCCGAAGTGACGGTCCGTTCGCTCCCGTCGGCGGCCCGGATCGTCACCCGGGCGGGAGCCAGGTCGGCCAGCGCCCGGAGCGCGGCACCGGTCCCGGCTTTCGCACGGCTTTCCAACGCCCGCCCCAGCAGGACGAACAGCGGCACCGCGACGGCCGCCTCCAGGTAGATGTGGGCGACGCCGTCGGAGGCCGAGGGCAGGAAGCTGAACGGCATCCGCATGCCGGGCTCCCCGGCCCCTCCGAGGAAGAGCGCGTACGCCGACCACAGGAAGGACGCCGTCACCCCGAGGGAGACCAGGGTGTCCATCGAGGCGGAGGAATACCGCAGCCCTCGCAGCGTCGCCGCGTGGAAGGGGTGGGCGCTCCACACCACGACCGGTGCGCTCAGCGCGAAGCACAGCCACTGCCAGTTGGTGAACTGCCAGGCCGGAACCATCGACAGGACGATCACCGGCAGCGAGAGCGCCGCGGTGACGGCGAGCCGGCGCAGCTCACCGTCCTGGCCGGACGCGGTGGCGGGCGGCGCCGGTTCCTCGGTGACCGGTGTCGCCGTGTAGCCGGCGCCCTCGACCTGACGGACGAGATCCCCGGGGCCGATGTCCTCGGGGTGGGTCACCCGGGCGACACCGGTGGCCAGGTTCACCGTCGCGCGCACGCCGTCCAGTTTGGCCAGCCGCTTCTCGACCCGGTTCACGCAGGCCGCGCAGGTCATGCCTGTCACGGTCAGGTCGGTCGTCACCGTGGTCCGCGTGTTCACCGGGCCTCCCCGTGACCGTGACCGCCGCCCTCGCCGACGGTCGCGGGGGTTCCCGCGCCGGGGTGCATCCCCGGCGCCACAGGGCCCAGTTGGGAGCCGGTGGCGTACGCCACGGCGAACAGAGCGAGGAGCAGCGCGGCGAAGCCCGCGGCCGGGGCGCGGCGCGCCGCGGCCCGGGAGGCCGGGCGGCGGGTGGTGAGCAGGTTCATGGACGGTCTCTCGGAACGAGGTCAGGTTGCACCGGCACGGACGCCGGACGGCCCTGAGGCACGTCCGGCATCTGAGTGACCCGGCCCTGAGTGGGTCGGGGCGCGGCCTCACCCGGTTCCCGGCGATCCGCCGTCGCAGGGCGAGTCGGTGGACGAACCCTGTTCCCGTGATGCCTCGGACCGGGCGGGGTGGGCTCAATCGCGGACGAAGACCGACCAGACCATGCGGATCGGCCGCAGCCGGGAGACGAAGCGCAGTTTGTGCCGCGCCGCGGCCGGTTCGGTGGTGAGCGCCAGATCGTGGCGGTGCTCGGCCACGGCCTGGGCCGCCTGGCTGGTGGAGTCCGCGGTGGCGACCTCGGACACCCGGTAGGCGTCGGGCAGCAGTTGGTCCAGCAAGGGGCGCGGCGACGGGTGGGTCACCACGCTCGGGCGGTCGGGCAGCGGACCGCCGCCGGCGCGCCGGGCGAGGCCGTACAGCGGGGTGTCCATGACGAAGATGCTGGCCAGCGCGATGTCGTCGGCCATGTAGAAGTGGTGGATGTCCCGATAGGCGTTGGCGACGACCACATGGCTGACCGTGCCGGCCGTCACGTCCTCCAGGGCCTGTTCGTAGGTCTTCCTGAGCACGATCGGCGCTCTGCCGGTCAAGCGGGTCCGCAGCAGCCGCGCGGCCTGCTCGCTGCTCGTGCCCTCGGGGCCGAGGGTTCCGATGGCGGGCGACCCCGCCGGTGCGGGCCGGACGTCGATCCAGCCCAACTCGACGGTCATGTCTCACTCCTCGATGTCTGCGACGACCCAGGTGCTGATGGCGCTCCACAGGGCCGCGGATCGCTGGTGGAAGGGATGGTCCAGATAACGACGCAGGGTGTCCTGGTCGGGCAGCAGGCCGATCGCGGCGAAGTCGTAGGCGATCGGACGGTCGGCGGTGTTGCGGCCCACCTGCCAGTGCAGAAGGCCGGGCACGCGTTCGCCGACCAGTTGCGAGGACCGCTCGGCGGCGAGGGCCGCGGGGTCCCGCCAGTTGACGCCGGGCTTGAATTTGAACAGCACGATGTGTCTGATCATCGGCATCCTTTTCGGGGTGCGGGGGCAGCGCGTCACCGTGTGACGCGCGCGGGCGGTCCGGGGAGGCGCAGGGCGATTCCGTACCCGCCCACATCTCCGTCGGGTCGGGTGTCGGGAGTGCTCGTGTGTCCACCCGGACGACGGGGCCCCGGATCGGCGTTCCGGCCGGAGCGGAGGCCGGCTGTCAGGCGGCGGAACCGGCGGCCCGGGACTCGGCCGTCACGAAGGCGGCCAACCGGTCGAGTCCTTCGTCGACGGACGCGTCATCGAGCAGGCTGAAGGACAGCCGGATCTGGTGTGAGGAGGTCATGCCGTGGTGGAAGTGGTGCATGGGGGTCCAGAGGACGCCGTGCTCGCGCGCCGATCTGCGCAGCGCGTCGTCGTCCACGGTGAACGGCACGGTGAGGACGACGAAGAACCCGCCGGAGGGGGTGTTCCACGTCACCGGACCACTGTCCCCGAACCGCGCGGTGAGGCCGGCCAGCATGCGCCGCAGGTTGGCGCGGTACACCTCGATCTCACGCTTGTTCGCGGCGATCATGCTGCATCCGTGGCGCAGGAGTTTGCCGCCGATGACGGCCTGGGCGACGGGCGAGGTGTTCAGCGTGACGTTGCTCTTGATCAGCGACAACCGGTCCGCGAGCGTACCCGCGGGACGTCCGCCCCTGACGACGGGCTGGTCGGCCACGACGAATCCGACGCGGGCGCCGGGCAGTCCGGTCTTGGCGAAGGAGCCGACGTGGACGACCTGGTGGCGGGTGTCGAGCGCCTTGAGGTTCGGTGGCCTGGTGCCGGGGTCGGCCTGGAAGACGCCGTACGGGTTGTCCTCGATGATCAGCAGATCGAGGTAGGCCGCGAGGTCGAGCAGGGCGATCCGGGTGGCCAGGTCCAGACTCACTCCGGTGGGGTTGGAGAAGTCGGGAACGAGGTACAGGGCGCGCGGTCGCCGCCCTTGGGCGCGCGCCGCTGTCACCCGACGCTCCAGGTCGCCGAGGTCGAGGCCGCCCTCCGCGTCCCCGACGTCGAGCACGGGCATGTCCAGCAGGCGCGCGGCGCCGGTCAGCCCGAAATACGTGGGCGCGACGGCGAGGACGACGTCCTGCGGGGAGGCGCGCAGGGACCGCAGCGTCAGGAACACCGCCTCCTGGCTGCCGACGGTCACCACGATCGCGTCGGGGTCGACGGCGATGCCCTCGTCGATCTCCAGGTAGCGGGCGACCAGGTCGTGGATGATGCCCTTCGTCCGCCCGTACTGGAACACGGTCCTGCGGGCCTGCTCGTCCGTCAGGCCCACCACGTCGGTGAGGTGGGCGACGAAGGTGCCCAGATAGTCGTGGAGCTGCTCGACCCGGAAGAAGTTCTCGTACGGCCGGCCGGCGGCGAAGGACACCGCCCGCGGGTGGTCCGAGGCGATGTCGTTCAGCAGATTCATCGAGAGCAGGACGGGATCGTCCAGTGAGGGGTGCAGCTGCGTCAGAGCTAATTCGGCCACGTCGGTGAGTTCCCTTTCCTCTCGCGTGCGCGCTGCGTGCTCGGGCGGGTCGCCGCCGACAGGTCCGTACGCGTCGGCGCAACGGCTCCTGAGTCCGGGTCATGTCACTGAGCATCGGCTGCGTCGCTTCGCGCATCGGCGCGGCCCCGCGTCGCGGTGGCGACCCCGCTCCGATCAAGTAGTTGACTTATCATCTATATTACCGCAAGCCGTTGATGCGTCAACTTATGCCCCGGCGGGTGGCAGCACGACGTTCTCAGACCGATGCTCACGGGCCGTCAGCCGGTGGAGCGGGCCCGCGCAGCCGTCGTCAGCGGCCGGCGGACCGGCGGAGGGCGCCCGAGGTGGTCGCCGCGCTCCTGCACGGACGCCCCCCGGCCGGACCGTGCCGGTCAGGAGCTGGAGCGCGTGACCAGTTCGGTGGGCAGGATCAGGGAGCTGGGCTCCTCGCCCGCGACGAGCCGCACGAGCAGGGCCGCCATCTCGCGCCCCAGCGCCTGGATGGGCTGGTGGACCGTGGTCAGCGAGGGTTCGGTGATCTTCGCGATGTCCAGGTCGTCGAAGCCCACGACGGCGACGTCACCGGGGACGGAGCGGCCGGTCTCGCGCAACGCGCGCAGGGCGTCGGACGCCATGTTGTCGTTCGCGGCGAAGACCCCGTCCAGGTCCGGCTGCCGGTTCAGCAGTTCGGCCATGGCGACGGCGCCGCTGGATCGGGTGAAGTCGCCGCACTCCGGCGGGAGAGGGTCGAGCCCGGCGAGGACCATGGCCTCCCGGTAGCCGCGGTACCGCGCTCGGCCGACCTGGGTGTCCAGGGGACCGCAGATCATGACCACCCGCCTCCGACCGCGGGCGATCAGGTGTTCCACGGCCTGGCGCGCACCACCGACGTTGTCGACATCCACGTACCACGGCGCCTCGAACCCCACCGGGCGCCCGCCGAAGACCACGGGCAGCTCCGTCTCAGCGACGATGCGCAGCACCGGGTCGTTCTCCCGCACCGCCATCAGCATGACGCCGTCAACGCCCCGGGCGCGCAGAAGTTCCTCCAGGCGCCGTCGGCTGCGATCCCCGGCCGCGAGACACAGCATCAGATGCAGACCGGCTTCCTCCAGGGCGGCGGACGCGCCGACGATCACCCTGGCGAAGAACGGGTCCGCGAAGATCGACGGAGTCTCCCCCGAGATCACGAGGGCCGCCACGTTCCGCCTGCTGGTCGCCAGCGCCCGGGCGGTGGTGTCCGGAACGTAGTCGAGCTCCCTGATGGCACGCTGGACGGCCTCGCGCTTGTCGCGCCTGACGTGGGGCGCGTTGTTGAGCGCCCGGGAGGCCGCCGAACGGGAGACGCCGGCGCGCTCGGCCACCTCGTCGAGGGTGGGCCTGCGGCGCGGCGCGGCTGTCATGGGTCGCGGGACCTTCCCTCTCCGTCGCGAAGCACCCCGGAAAAACTGGGAGCGCTTCCAGTTATCGACCTCAAGCCTCCCACCGGAGCCCCGCCGAGGGTAGCCCCGTGACAGCCCTTGACAGTCTTCAACAGCGCACACACCATACCGAGGAAGCTACCTCGGAGCGCTCTTCGAGCTGGGAGCGCTCCCAGAACCAGCGGCACGTCCCGGCGCGCCACTTGGGTCCGGATGCCGCAGCCCCGGCGCCACCACACGCTCAGGACGAGAGCGGCGTGGCGCTTCCCGCCCACACGAAGTGAGGTACATCCGTGCGCAAGCTTCTCCGCGGGGCCGTGGCGGCCCTCTTCGCCCTGCCACTCTTCCTGACCTCGTCGCCCGCGCAGGCGGCACCGGCGGCCGATCCGCTCGCGATGACCAGCGGCTTCTACGTCGACCCCAACTCCAGCCCCGCCGCCTGGGCAGCCGCCAACCCCGGTGACGGACGGGCCTCCGCGATCCGGGACTCCATCGCGCGTACCCCGATGGCCCGCTGGTTCGGCTCCTGGAGCGGCGACATCCGCTCCGCGGTCAACTCCTACACCGCCGCGGCCCAGTCGGCCGACAAACTGCCGATCCTCGTCGCCTACAACATGTACGGCCGCGATGCCTGCGGCGGGCACTCGGGGGGCGGCGCCGCGTCCCCGTCCGCGTACGCGAGCTGGATCTCCGCCTTCGCCGGTGGGATAGGCAACCGTCCGGCCGTCGTCGTGCTGGAGCCCGATGCCCTCGGCGACTACAGCTGTATGTCCCAGGGCCAGATCGTCGAGCGGCAGAACATGCTCATCAACGCCCTCTCGCAGTTCCGTTCCGCCGCGCCGAACGCCTGGGTCTACCTCGACGGGGGCAACCCGGGCTGGATCGACGCCTCGACGATGGCCGATCGGCTCAACTCCTCAGGGCTGAGCCTGGCGAGGGGCTTCTCCCTCAACGTCTCGAACTTCTACCGCACCGACGAGGCCGCGTCCTACGCCGGCCGCGTCAACCAGACCCTGAGCCAGCGCTACGGCTACTCCAGGGCGTTCGTCGTGGACACCAGCCGCAACGGCAACGGCTCCAACGGCGAGTGGTGCAACCCGGCCGGCCGCAGGATCGGGACGCCCACTCAGCAGGGCGGCAGCGGCGCCGAGATGCTCCTGTGGATCAAGACGCCGGGTGAGTCCGACGGCAACTGCGGCGTCGGGTCGGGCTCCACCGCCGGGCAGTTCCTGCCGGAGGTCGCCTACCGGATGGTCTACGGCTACTGATCCCGCACGCCGGCGACCCGGCTCCGGCACGCCCCGCCGGAGCCGGGTCCGGTCGGCGGAGGCCCGGAGCCGGTGGCCACCGCCATCGGCGACCTGCCACCACCTCACCCGCCGGCCCGCCGCAGCGCGGCGGATTGACCGGCCGTCGACCTGCTCCTCTCCGACAACGCCGCGAGGTGTGCACGCCCCGCGGCCTGCCGACTCGCTTTCCGGCACCCGAGCCGACGGCGCCTGCGGGCCGGCGGCAACACGCCCACCCCCTCATGGAACGTGACATCGTTGCCACATTCAGTGACATCGGTCTACGGTCGTCCCCTTCCATGCCGACAGCGGTGAGGGAAAGGTGAGGCACGTGGGACGGACGATCGTCCGCGGCGGGCTGGTGGTCACCGCCGCCGATGAGATCGAGGCCGATGTCCTCATCGAGGACGAGAAGATCGCCGCCCTCGCCACCCGGGACAGCGCCGCGGGCGAGAGCTGGAGCGCCGAGCGCGTCATCGACGCCACCGGCAAGTACGTCATCCCCGGCGGCGTCGACGTCCACACCCACATGGAGCTGCCCTTCGGCGGCACGGCGGCCTCCGACACCTTCGCCACCGGCACCGTCGCCGCCGCCTGGGGCGGGACCACCACCATCGTCGACTTCGCCGTCCAGGGGCGCGGGCAGGCGCTGCGCGAGGGGCTGGACACCTGGTTCGCCAAGGCCGAGGGGCAGTGCGCCGTCGACTACGCCTTCCACATGATCCTCTCCGACGTGAGCGACGCCTCCCTCCGGGAGATGGACCGTCTGGTCGCCGAGGGCATCACCTCGTTCAAGCTCTTCATGGCCTACCCGGGGGTCTTCTACAGCGACGACGGCCAGATCCTGCGCGCCATGCAGCAGGCCGCCGGCAACGGCGCGCTGATCATGACGCACGCCGAGAACGGCATCGCCATCGATGTCCTCGTCGCCCAGGCACTGGCCGCCGGCCGCACCGACCCCCGGCACCACGGTGAGGTGCGCGCGGCCCTGCTGGAGGCCGAGGCCACCCACCGCGCCATCGCGCTGGCCCGGGTCGCCGGCGCCCCGCTGTACGTGGTGCACGTCTCCGCCCGGGAGGCCGTCGCCGAACTGGCCCGCGCCCGCGACCTGGGGCTGCCCGTCTTCGGCGAGACCTGCCCGCAGTACCTGTTCCTGAGCACCGATCAGCTCGCCGGACCCGGCTTCGAGGGCGCCAAGTACGTGTGCAGCACCCCGCTGCGGCCCCGCGAGCACCAGGCGGCGCTGTGGCGCGCGCTGCGCACCGACGATCTCCAGGTGGTGTCCACGGACCACTGCCCGTTCTGCTTCAGCGGCCAGAAGGACCTCGGCCGCGGCGACTTCTCCCGGATCCCCAACGGCCTGCCCGGCGTGGAGAACCGCATGGACCTGCTCCACCAGGCCGTGCTCGACGGACACCTGACCCGGCGCCGCTGGATCGATCTCGCCTGCGCCGCGCCGGCCCGGATGTTCGGACTGTACGGACGCAAGGGCACCCTCGCCCCCGGCGCCGACGCCGACCTCGTCGTCTATGACCCCGCCGCCGTCCAGACGCTCTCGGCCGCCACCCACCACATGAACGTCGACTACTCCGCGTACGAGGGCCGCCGGGTCACCGGCCGGGCCGAGACCGTGCTCTGCCGGGGATCGGTCGTCGTGGACCAACGCCGCTTCACGGGCCGGGCCGGGCACGGCCGGTTCCAGCCGCGCGGCCTGAGCCAGTACACGGAGCACTGAATGGACTTCGGACTCGTCCTGCAGACCGACCCGCCCGCCACCGAGACGGTCTCCCTCATGCGGCGCGCCGAGCGGCGCGGCTTCCGCCACGGCTGGACCTTCGACTCGGCCGTCCTGTGGCAGGAGCCGTTCGTCATCCACAGCCGGATCCTGGCCGAGACCGAGCGGCTGATCGTCGGCCCGATGGTCACCAACCCGGGCACCCGCACCTGGGAGGTCACCGCCTCCACCTTCGCCACGCTGAACGAGATGTACGGGCCGCGCACCGTGTGCGGCATCGGGCGCGGCGACTCGGCGATGCGGGTGGCGGGGCGCAGCCCGAACACCCTGGCCCGGCTGGGCGAGGCGATGACGGTGATCCGCGATCTCGCCGAGGGCCGGGAGGCGGTGGTGGACGGTGTGCCGCTGCGGCTGCCGTGGGTACGGGGCGGCCCGGCCGCGCGGCTGCCGGTGTGGATGGCCGCGTACGGGCCCAAGGCCCTGAAGCTGGCCGGTGAACGGGCCGACGGGTTCATTCTCCAGCTCGCCGACCCGTTTCTGGCCGAGTGGATGATCAAGGCCGTGAAGTCGGCGGCGGTGGAGGCCGGGCGTGACCCGGACGCGGTGACGATCTGTGTGGCGGCCCCGGCGTACGTCACCCCTGACACGTCCGGTGCCGCGCTGGAGTACGCCCGCGAGCAGTGCCGGTGGTTCGGCGGCATGGTCGGCAACCACGTCGCGGACCTGGTGGCGCGCTACGGGGAGCACTCCGGGATGGTGCCCGAGGAGCTGACCGCGTACGTCAGGGAGCGGCAGGGCTACGACTACGCGCACCACGGCCGTTCGGGGAACCCGGACACCGCGTTCGTCCCCGACGAGATCGTGGACCGCTTCTGTCTGATCGGGCCGGTGGAGGCGCACGTGGCGAAGCTGCGGCGGCTGCGCGATCTGGGCGTGGACCAGTTCGCGGTGTACGCCATGCACGACGCCCGCGAGGAGGTCATCGACGCCTACGGCCGGGCCGTGATCCCCGCCCTGGGCTGAACCGCGCCCCCCGGGGCCGCCCGGTGCCGCGCGGCCCTGCGCGTACGCTTCGCCGCATGGTCACCACACGCCCCACCCTGCAAGGCACCTTCGGCATGGTCTCCAGCACCCACTGGCTGGCCTCCTCGTGCGCCATGGCGGTCCTGGAAGACGGCGGCAACGCCTTCGACGCCGCCGTGGCGGCCGGCTTCGTGCTGCACGTCGTCGAGCCTCATCTCAACGGCCCCGCCGGGGACGTCCCCATCATCCTGGCGCCGGCCGGTGGCCGGATACAGGTGCTGTGCGGGCAGGGTCCGGCGCCCGCCGGTGCCACCATCGGCCACTACCGGGACGCGCTCGGCCTGGACCTGGTGCCCGGCACGGGGCCGCTGGCCGCCGTCGTGCCCGGCGCGGTGGACGCCTGGCTGACGCTGCTGCGCGACCACGGCACCAAGAGCCTGGCGCAGGTGCTGACGTACGCCATCGGCTACGCGGAGGACGGCCACCCGGCGGTGGACCGGATCGGCCTGACCGTGGAGTCGGTGCGGGAGCTGTTCGAGAAGGAGTGGACGTCCTCGGCGCAGCTGTACCTGCCCGGCGGCGCCGCGCCGAAGGCGGGCGGCATGCTGCGCAACCCGGCGCTGGCCGCCACCTGGCGCCGGCTGCTGAAGGAGGCGGCGGGACCGGGCCGCGGCCGGGAGGCGGAGATCGAGGCGGCGCGGCGGATCTGGCGCGAGGGCTTCATCGGCGAGGCGATCGCCGCGCACGCCGCCCGGCCCGCGATGGACTCCTCCGGGGAACGCCACGCCGGCGTCCTGACGGGCGACGATCTGACCGGCTGGTCGGCCGGGTACGAGGAGCCGGTCAGCTACGACTGGCAGGGCTGGACGGTGTGCAAGGCCGGGCCGTGGACCCAGGGCCCGGTGCTGCTCCAGCAGTTGGCGCTGCTGGACCCCGGGCTCGACGCGGCGGCGTACGGCACCCCGGAGTATGTCCACACGCTGATCGAGGGCGGCAAGCTCGCGATGGCCGACCGGGAGGCGTGGTACGGGGACAGCGGTGCGGTACCGCTGGAGTCGCTGCTGTCGGCGGAGTACAACGCGCGGCGGCGCGAGCTGATCGGCGAGCGCGCCTCGTTCGAGCTGCGGCCGGGGGCTCCCGGTGGCCGCAGGCCGCGGATCGCGGCGGCGGCGCTGGCCGGCGCGGAGCGCTCCGGTGGCGCGCCGGTGGCCGGCTCCGGCGAGCCGACCGTGGACCGCAGCGGGGAGACCCGGGGCGACACCTGCCACGTCGATGTCGTGGACCGGTGGGGCAACATGATCAGCGCCACGCCCAGCGGCGGCTGGCTCCAGTCGAGCCCGGTGATCGGGGAACTCGGCTTCCCGCTGGGCACCCGGCTCCAGATGACGTGGCTGGAGGAGGGGCTGCCCGCCTCGCTGACGCCGGGACGCCGGCCCCGCACCACGCTCAGCCCTTCGCTGGCGCTGCGCGACGGCGAGCCGGTGCTGGCGTTCGGCACCCCGGGCGGGGACCAGCAGGACCAGTGGCAACTGCACTTCTTCCTGGCGGCGGCGCTGCGCCCCGCGGTGCGCGGCGGGCTCGACCTGCAGGGCGCGATGGACGCGCCCAACTGGCACCAGGACAGCTTCCCCAGCTCCTTCTATCCGCGCGGCACCCGGCCGGGCAGCGTCACCGTCGAATCGCGGATCGGCGAGGAGACGATCGCCGAACTGCGGCGGCGCGGGCACGAGGTGACGGTGGGCGGGCCCTGGACGGAGGGCAGGCTGTGCGCGGTGGGCCGCGATCCGGAGCGCGGGGTGCTGCTGGCGGCGGCGAATCCGCGCGGCGCGCAGGGGTACGCCGTGGGCCGCTGAGGCCGGCGGGCACCGGCCGGGGGCCGGACGGGGGCCCGGCGGACCGGGACGTTCCGGGCACGGGGTGCACCGGAGAGAGCGATCGGAAAAACTCCCGTAGCGCGCCGGTAACACGATCCGTAACACGGTTGGATTCAGTAGCGGCTATGGCAGATGCGCCCATGGCCCAGCGGGAAGCGGCGGCCGGACTGGCCGCGTTCACCGGCGAGCTGCGGAGGATCACCGCCGCGCTCGACCCGGCAGCCGGATGGTACGCGGCCTTCTCCAGACGTTGTCCTGAGGAGTTGGCCGGCTGGCTGGCGGGCCGGGAGCTGCCGCCGTGGGACGTGGTCGCCGATCTGCTGCAGGATCTGGCGGTGCGCAGCGGTACGGACACCGCCGAGCGCACCGGCGGCCGGCTGCGGGCGCGGTACGAGAGCGCGGTGCGCGCGCTGGACGCGCTGCCCGGCGGCCGGGCCGCGCTGGAACGGGCGCTGGCGGCGGCGGACACGGCGCGACGGGCCGCCGCCGGCCGCTCCGCGCAGCTGTCCGACGCGCTGCATCTGGCCCGCCGGGTGGGGCAGAGCGGCGAGGAGGAGCGGCTGGCCGCGCAGCGGCTGTGGGCCAGGGACGACGAGCACCGGGCGCGGGCCCGGGAGGCCGAACTGCTCTCCCGGCTGGCGGCGCTGCCCGCCCCGCGCCCGGCGACCGCCGCGCCCGGGACGTCCGGCACACCCGTGGTGAGGGCGAGGAAACGCCCGCCGCGCGGGGCGCGGTTCGCCGGGATCGAGGCGGAGGACGAGGTGGTGGTGCCCTCGCCGCCGGCCGCAGGGGACACCGTGGAGCCACCGGCGGCGCCACCGGGCGGCTCGCGGTTCGCGGGGGCGCTGCACGAGTCCCGGCAGGAGCGGCGGCAGCGGCTGACGGAGGAGGACCGGCAGGCGGCCCTGGCGATGGCCGCACGGCTGGCGGAACTGCGTGCGGCGGGGGCCAGCGGCCCGGCACACATCGTGCTGAGCGAGGCCGTGGGGGGACCGGCGGCTCGGCTGCCGGTCATGCTGGAGGCGCTCGCCCACATGGGCCTGGCCTCGGACGTGGCCACGTTGCTGTGGGAGGCGGCGTCGCTGCCGCCGGGGCCGCTGGCGGCGGTGGCGGAGGCGCTGGCCGGCGCGGGCCGCGAACGCGACTGCGCCGCCCTGCTGCGCCAGGCCGCGGCCCGCCCCGCGGCCGAGGCCGGAGTGATCGCGGCGGAGTTGTGGCGGGCGGGCCGCTCCGAGGAGGCGGTCACCCTGCTGACGGCGCTGGTGGGGGCCCGCTCGGCGGAGGAGGCGGCGGGGGCGGCACTGTCCTCGCCCGAGGTGGTGGTGCCGTTGCTGGTGACGGCGGCTCAGGCGCTGTCCCCCCGCCACCACTACGCGATCACCAGCGAACTGCGCCGCGCGAACCTGGCCTGACCCGGGCCCTCCCGGCACCCCCCAGTAGGCTGCTCGGCATGGCTGCTTGGGGGGTGGCGGGGTTCCGTCGCGTGGTGGGGCGCGGGCTCGGGCCCGTGGTGTCGCTGGCGTTGCTGGTGCCGATGGGGGTGGTGCTGTGGCGGGCGGAGCCGACGCGCGCCTGCTGGGACGTTCCGGAGGAGATCGCCGCGCTCGCCGATGACCCGCCGGCCGCCACCGCCCATCTCGACCCCGGCCCCGATACGGGCACCGGTACCGGAGCGGTGGCCGAACTGCTGGCGCCCCGGCACTGGGTCACCTGCGCCGGCCCGTCGGGCCCCGAACTGCTCGGCTCCATCCTGGTGGCCGCCACCACGGGCCAGACCGTGGACGATCAGGACGGTCCGGCCCTCGTGCACACCGAGGCCATGGCGTCCGTGCTGTACGACATCGTGGAGGTGCTCGGCGCGCCCGGGGTCGGCGCGGTCGCGCCCCCGCGCCTGCGGTCCTGGGGCGGCCCCGGCCCCGCCGTCCCCGACGGCCTGGAGCCCTATGTGGCCACGGCGCTGGCCGCCTATGTGACGGACCTGGCCGATCCGCTGGAGAGCGGGCTGCCGCTGCGGGCCGTGGCCGACGGCCGGACGGGCGAGGCCCGGTCCCTGTTCCCCCTCATCGGTACCGACCTGGTCGAGGTCGACGCGGACGACGGGACGCCCCTCCAGTCCTGGCATGCCGCGCTGCCCACCCTCGTGGAGCGGATCGCGTCCCACCCGCGGGCCTTCGCCATCCTGCACGACGCACACCGGGCCTACGCCGCGCATTATCTGGACCATCTGACGGTGGCCGGCAGCGGTGAGCTGGTGGCCGGTGTCGGCCTTCCGCCGGGCGCGGCCGCCTTCGACGTCCTCCCGGAGATGACCACCGGCCTCGCGGAACTCGCCTATCTGCGCGGCCGGTTCTTCGAGGACGGCACCATCGGGGACCCCGCCGCGTTCGACGCCGCCGTGCGTGAACACAGCCGGGGAACCTATCTCGCCGTCGCCGATCCGCCCGCCCTGCCGGTGGCCACCGGTGATCTGGCACGCCGTGCCCCCGCCGCCGAGGCCGGCGACGTGCCGGTCCTGGAGGGGCGGGAGCACCTGCTGAGCGTGCTGGAGCGGTGGGCGGAGCTGCGCGGGCTCCCCGAAGCCGAGCGGGTCCCGCTGCGTGCCCTGCTGAGATACGGCTTCACGCGCGGCCTGAACTGGACGCAGTGGAGCTGGACCTACTCCTGAGCGGCCGGCAGCACGGGCGGCTCGCAGCCGCGCCGTCCGGCCTGGTCGATGGCGAAGGCGGTCACGATCGCCCGTAGCTGCTCCCGGGTGAGTATCAGGGGCCCCTCCGCCCCGGCACGTGCCTGGAAGTACGCGAACTCACCGTCACAGGTGGTGAAGGCGTTCGCCTGCACGTCATCCGCCCGGGGCTGCCACCGCTCGGACAGCAGGGCGTGCGGCCTGTCGGGCTGCTCCTCGTCGATCCACCCCGACCAGTTCCGTATCAGGTTCTCGGACTCCGCCCGGGAGCTGTAGGAGGCGTGGACCACCAGTGTGTCGTCGCCCGCTCCGAAGGGCACCGCACAGACCCCGAACGGGCCATGGTCAGGGGCGGCCTCCTGGACGCGCCAACCGCCGTCCGGGGCATCCGGCGGCAGCTCCGGCAGGAGCACGGTGCACGCGGAGTCCGGTGCCAGCAGGGCCGCCGGGACGCCGTCGTCATGGCGGCGGATCGGGTCCTCGGGAAACGGCAGGGACGGCTCACCGCAGCCGAGCAGCCCCGAGGCGGTGTTGGCGGCGCTCACGGCCGCGCGCAGCATCTCCTCGTCGTGGCCGCGGGCCCGCTGGGTCTCCAGGCTCACCAGCAGGCCGCGCTCCGGCGCTGCGCAGGGCGGCAGCAGCACGATCCGTGACGTCGTCCGTGATTCCTCGAAGAGCAGCCCGGGCAGTGCCTGCGGCAACATCGCCCAGCGGGTCGAGGGCTCCCAACTCACGGCCCCGAGCAGCGCGACGTCCATGTCCTCGGGTCGGCTGGTCACCGACAGACTCAGCCACTCCTCCTCCCCACCCACGCTCTCGCGCAGCAGGGTGCAGGTGAGCCGGTGCAGTTGCGGGGTGTGGGCGAGGCGCTGGGAGCGGACCTCGTCCCAGCCGGACATGGCGCTCAGCCCTGCGCGGGGCAGGAGCCCCGCGCAGGGCTGGAGACGGACGGCGTCGGCGGCGGAGTACCGTCCGCCGGTGCCGGTCTGCAGGCCGGCGAGCAGGATCACCACCAGGCCGAGCGTGATCCAGCGTTCCCGTGCCCAGCGGCTTATTTCCCGTACGCGTCCCATGGCCCCGCCCCCGATGCGGCCTCGTGTCCCGTCCCCGACCTGCCTCAGTGTGCCCTCCGCCACGGGACGCTGACGCTCCGGGGTGGCCGGTGGCGTGCTTCGATGGGGGACATGATCGATGAACAGCTCGCCCTGAAGGTGGAAGAGGCCATCCGCACCGTCGCCGCCGAGGAGATCATGCCGCGCTGGCGACGGCTCGCCGCCCATGAGGTGGAGACCAAGTCGGCGCCGCACGATCTGGTCACCGTCGCGGACCGCCGGGCCGAGGAGCGGCTGACGGAGATACTGGCGCAGTTGCTGCCGGGGTCCGTGGTGGTGGGCGAGGAGGCGGTGGCGGCCGACCCGGCCGTGTACGGGGCGCTGGCCGGTGACGCGCCGGTGTGGATCGTCGACCCGGTGGACGGGACGCGGCAGTTCGTGGAGGGGGACGAGGGCTTCTGCACGCTGGTGGGGCTGGCTCACCGGGGGGTGCTGGAGGCGTCGTGGACGCACGCTCCGGCGCTCGCGCTCACCGCGCACGCCCGGCGCGGGGTGGGGGCGTTCGTGGACGGGGAGCGGGTGTTCGCGGGTTCGCCCGAACCGGGCAGGCCGCTGACGGTGGCGCACGCGCACCCGAACTACACGTCGGAGGAGGAGAAGCGGGTGCTGGCCCGGCTGGAGGTGGCGGGGGTCGCGCCGCGCGAGTGCGGTTCCGCCGGCCTGGAGTACGTCCGTGTCGCCCGTGGCGAGCTGGACGCGGTGGCGTTCAACTGGGAGTCGGCCTGGGACCACGCGGCGGGGCTGCTGATGGTGCTGGAGGCGGGAGGGACGCACGAGACGGTGGCGGGGGTTCCGTTCGCGATCGCGGGCGGCAACGCGCTGCCGTTCACCGCGGCGCGGGACGAGCTGACGGCGCGGCGTATTCTCTCCTTGCTCAACGGAGCGTGAACTCACCGGCGAGGGGAGCCGTAACGTGCCGACCATGCGGGACGCGGTGGTGGTGGGAGCCGGCCCGAACGGGCTGACCGCCGCCGTGGAACTGGCCCGACGGGGGATCTCCGTCGAGGTCTTCGAGGCCAAGGAGACGGTGGGCGGCGGGTCGCGCACCGAGGAGCTGACGCTGCCGGGCTTCCGGCACGACCCCTGCTCGGCGGTGCATCCGATGGGCGCGGGGTCACCGGCGTTCAAGGCGATGCCGCTGGAGCGGTACGGCCTGGAGTGGCTGCACGCGGAGCTGGCGCTGGCGCACCCGTTCCCGGACGGCAGTGCGGCGGTCCTCGCCCGGGAGGTGGGGGTGACGGCGGCCTCGTTCGGGCCGCGCGACGCGGAGGCGTACCGGCGGCTGATGGCCCCGTATCTGGGCCGGTGGGACGCGCTGGCCGGGGACTTCCTGAAGGTGCCGTGGGACGGGCTGCCCCAGGGGCCGCTCACGCTGGCGCGGTTCGGGCTGACGGGTATCCAGCCGGCGGCGTGGGTGGCACGGACCCGGTTCAGGGACGAGAAGGCGCGGGCGCTGTTCCACGGTCTGGCGGCGCACGTGATCTCGCCGGCCGCCACGACGCCGGCGACCTCGGCGATCGCGATGGTGTTCGCGCTGGCGGCGCACGAGGGCGGCTGGCCGATCGCCCGGGGCGGCTCGCAGTCGATCGCGGACGCGCTGGCGGGTTATCTGGCGGCGCTGGGCGGCACCGTGCACACGGGGGTCGAGGTGCGGCGGCTGGACGAGCTGCCGCCGGCCAGGGCGTACATCTTCGACACCTCCCCCACGGCGATGGCGCGGATCGCGGGCCTGGGGCAGGCGTATCCGCGGTTCCGTTACGGGGCGGCCTCGTTCAAGATCGACTTCGCGATGGACGGTCCGGTGCCGTGGACGGCGCCGGAGGCGCACCGCGCCGGGACGGTGCATCTGGGGGCGACCAGCGCGGAGATCGAGACGGCGCTGCGGGCGGCCACGGTGCGGGGGGAGGGACCGGAGGTGCCGTTCATGATCACCTCGCAGCCCACGCTCCTGGACCCGTCCAGGGCGCCGGCCGGCAAGCACGTCTTCTGGGCGTACGGCCATGTGCCCAACGGCTGGGACGGGGACCTGACGGAGGCGCTGGAGGCGCAGATCGAGCGGTTCGCGCCGGGGTTCCGGGACCGGGTGCTGGCGCGTGCGGTGGCGGGCCCGGCCGAGCTGATGCGGCGCAACGCCAACTATGTGGGCGGGGACACCGCGTGCGGGGCGTTCAGCGGCCTGCAGACGATGTTCCGCCCGCGTCCGGCGTGGTCCCCGTACACCACCGCGCATCCGGCGGTCTTCCTGTGCTCGCAGGCAGCCTGGCCGGGGCCCGGGGTGCACGGAATGTCGGGGCACAACGCGGCGAAGGCCGTGTGGCGGCGGCTGCGGCAGCGCTGAGGGGACGGACGGGGCGGCCCGGTGGCCGCCCCGTCGCCTCACTGGTCCTGCGGCGGGTTCTCGGGAGGCCGGCCCGTGCCGTCCTGCCGGTCGAGCACATTGCCGGCGGTCCGGCGCAGCCGCCAGTGCCGTGGCCCGCGGGCGCGCTCCTCGACGGCCTCCCCGACCATCGTGCGTACGGCCTCGCGCAGCCCGTGCAGCGGCATGTGCCGGGGGGCTCCGGCTCCGGGGTCGGTGCGCAGTTCGGTCACCAGCGCCCAGCACATCGCGAGCATGACCACCACGAACGGCAGCGCCACCAGGATGGTGCCCGAGCGCAGGGCGTCCAGGCCGCCGGCCACCAGCAGGACGGCGGCCACCGCGCCCATCAGCACACCCCAGGCGACGACCAGCCATTTGCGCGGGTGGAGGGCGCCGCGGCTGGTGAGGGAACCCATCACCAGGGAGGCGGAGTCGGCGCTGGTGATGAAGTAGAGCATCACCAGGATCATCGCGACGAAGGCGGTGAGGGTGCCCAGCGGCAGCGCGTCCAGCAGGGCGAACAGGGCCGATTCCTCACCATTGTTGTTCACCTCACCGGTCAGGTCGGCGCCGCCGGTGGAGTCGATCCGCAGGGCGCTGCCGCCCAGGATCGAGAACCAGAGGACGGAGGCGCCGGAGGGGATGAGCAGCACCCCGATGAGGAACTCCCGGATGGTGCGGCCCCGGGAGATCCGGGCGATGAAGGTGCCGACGAAGGGCGCCCAGGACATCCACCAGGCCCAGTAGAAGATGGTCCAGGTGCCCAGCCACTCCTCGTTGCCGAACGCCCCGGTGCGCGAGGAGAGCACCAGCAGTTCTTCGAGGTAGACGCCGACACCGGCCGGTACGACGCCCAGGATGTACACGGTGGGTCCGACGACGAAGATGAACAGCGCCAGCGAGATGGCCAGCACGATGTTGATGTTGCTGAGCCATTTGACGCCCTTGTGCAGTCCGCTGGAGGCGGAGATGACGAAGGCGGCGCCGAGCGCGCCGATGATGATCATCCGCAGGGTGAGGGTGTCGTCGATCTCGGTGGTGATGTTGAGGCCTTTGGAGACCTGGAGGGCGCCGAGTCCCAGGCTGGTGGCGGTGCCGAAGACGGTGGCGAAGACGGCGAGCAGATCGATGAGCCGGCCGGGCCAGCCGGCGCTGAGCCGGGAGCCGATGAGCGGGACGAAGACGGCGCTGATCTGGTTGCCGCGCCCCTTGCGGAAGGTGGCGTACGCGAGGCCGAGTGCGGCGACACCGTAGATGGCCCAGGGGTGCAGTGTCCAGTGGAAGAAGGAGTACTCGAGGGCCGCGCGGGCCGCTTCGGGGCTGCCGGGCTCGATGTCGCCGAAGGGGGGTGGGTCCGCGAAGTGGAGCAGGGGTTCGCCCACGCCGAAGAACATCAGGCCGATGCCCATGCCGGCGGCGAACATCATGGCGATCCAGGACAGGGAGGAGAACTCCGGCTCGTCGTCGTCGCGGCCGAGCCGGATCCGGCCGAAGCGGCTGAAGGCGATGACGAGACAGGTCACCAGGAAGACGTTGCCGGCGATGATGAACAGCCAGGAGAAGTTCCCGAGGACCCAGTTCAGGGAGTGGTCGGTGACGGAGGAGAAGTTGTCCTTGCCGAACGCCGCCCAGGCCACCACCCCGAGGACGGCGGCCATCCCCATGACGATGACCGTGGCGTCGGGTGGCGGGTCGGGCCGTCTCCGCTCCCCTGTCCCGGCGTCCGGGGGCTGGGGTGGGGAGTGCGCATCCGTGGTCATAGTGCACCACTATGTGGTGAATCGCCGCGTTCACCCGGTCGGCACGCCGCGATGTGACCGTCCCGGCAGCGGACAGGCATGGTCCCCGGCGGCGCACGGCGGGTAGGGTCGCCCGGGCATGACCGCCCGGACAACATGCACCGAAGCGACCACAACAGGGGCAGAACATGGCTCAGACGCCGCGCGTACTCATCGCCGCGGACAAGTTCAAGGGCTCACTCACCGCGGCGGAGGTCGCCGCCCATGTGGCGGTAGGGCTGCGCCGGGCCAGGCCCGGCGTGACGGTGGAGGCCCTGCCGGTGGCCGACGGGGGCGACGGTACGGTCGCGGCAGCCGTGGAGGCCGGGTTCACGCTCCACGAGGTGGAGGTGACGGGCCCGCTGGGCACTCCGGTGACCGCCGCGTTCGCGATGCGCGGCACGACCGCGATCGTGGAGATGGCCGAGGCGTCGGGGCTGCGGCATCTGCCGCCCGGGGTCTTCGCGCCGCTGATCGCCACCACCTTCGGCACCGGCGAACTGCTGAGCGCGGCGCTGGACACGGGTGCGCGCACCATCGTGCTGGGGGTGGGCGGTTCGGCCACCACGGACGGCGGGGCCGGAATGCTGGTGGCGCTGGGGGCGAAGCTGCTGGACGCGGACGGCGACCCGCTGGCGTACGGAGGCGGGCCGCTGCGTGAGCTGGTGAGCGCCGATCTGACCGGGCTCGACCCGCGGTTGAAGGACACCGACATCATTCTGGCCAGCGATGTCGACAATCCGCTGACCGGTCCGCAGGGCGCGGCGGCGGTGTACGGGCCGCAGAAGGGCGCGGACGCGCAGGCCGTCGAGGCGCTGGACGCGGCGCTCGGTCACTTCGCCGAGGTGCTGGGCCGTACCGATCTGGCCGGCGCGCCGGGCGCGGGCGCGGCGGGCGGCGTGGGCTACGGCGCGCTGCTCGGCCTGAACGCCGTCTTCCGGCCCGGTATCGAGGTGCTGCTGGAGGTGCTGGGCTTCGCAGCGGCGCTGGAGCGGGCCACGCTGGTGATCACGGGCGAGGGTTCGCTGGACGAGCAGACCCTGCGCGGCAAGGCACCGGCGGGTGTGGCGGCGGCGTGCCGCGCGGCGGGCCGCCCGGTGGTCGCGGTGTGCGGCCGGCTGGCCATCGACGCCGCGAGCCTGCGGGCGGCGGGCATCGAGCGGGCGTACCCGCTCTCGGCGCTGGAGCCCGATCCCGCCACCTCGATGCGCAACGCGGGCCCGCTGCTGGAGCGCGCGGCGGAACAGCTGGCCCGGGACCAGCTGTAACCGCCGCGCGCGATCGCCGGATTCAGCCGGACCGTACCCGCCCCGCCCGGGGCAGCAGGGCGAGACCGGCCGCGAACACCGCGGCCGACACCGCCCAGGCGACCTCGTCCCCGGGCGGCATCAGGAGCACCGTCCAGGGGTAGGGGTGGCCGATGCTGCTGTACCCGACGAGGGTGATCAGCACGAGCCACAGCACGGGTACGGCGCCGGCCGCGCGGTCGTCGGCGAGGCCCCGGGCCAGCAGCATCAGTCCGCACAGGAACAGCAGGGTGCGGCCGGTGGCCGCCAGGGGCGGGAAGTCCAGCCACTCGGCGAGGCGATACCCCAGCGGCGCGGCCGGTGCGACGGCGGCGGCGCACAGCGCCATGTCGTACCGCCACGTGCGCCGTACGCCCGTGCGCTCCTGGCCGTGCAGCCCTTTGCCGAGGCAGTGCAGCAGGGTGAGAACGATCAGCAGCGGTACGAACAGCGCCAGCGCGGTGGCGGGCGGCGAACCGGAAAGCCCCGGCAGCGGCACCCGGCGGCCGTTCAGGAGCACGAGGCCGAGCGCGTACAGCGGGAGCGCGAGGGCGAGCAGCCACAGCTGCCGGGCCCGGGCCCAAAGCATCACATGACCTCCGGAACGCAAGTGGTCAGCGGCTTCTTGAGCCCCTGGAACCAGGCCTGTTGTTCCGCGGCGGGAAGCTTGCGGATCTCCTCGGCCACGGCGAGGGTCTCCTCCTCGTACCGGTCGTAGGTGCGCGGCGCGCCGGCGGTGAGCCACAGCCAGGCTCGCGCCACCTGCTCCGCCTCCCAGTCGGTGGCCATGTCGAAGGGGCAGCGGGCATGCGGCGGCAGCGGGCTGTGGGCGATCGATATCCGGTGCTGCTCGTCGGTCAGGTGGGGGTAGGAGTGGAAGAGCCAGGTGTTTGCGGGCAGCGGCGCCCGCTCGGACTGCATGACGATCCGCTCCGGGACGGTGAACCCGGCCGCGGCCAGCAGCGGCACGACCTCGTCGGCGGCCTGCCGGGCGCCGGGCAGCGTCGCGCGGAACTCGGGCGGCACACAGACGGCGGGTGCCTCCCCCGCGCACACGGGGGTGACGGCGCGCGGCACCGTCGGGGGTGGTACTCCCAGTCCGCGACGATGGCGTACGCGCCCAGGGCGGCGGCGGCGACGCAGCCGGCCGCGGCCGGCGCGCGGAGCGCCACGCCCCGCAGGGCCGGGGCGACCGCCGCCATGGTGCCGGCGATCAGGCCGAGAGCGAGCAGACCGGGGGCCGCCCAGCTGCCCACGGCGAAGGACTCCGTCACCTGGATCGAGCCGGACGGCAGGCCGTTGAGATAGCGCAGCGGCGGCTCCATCGCGCCGGGGAGGCCCATCCACAGATAGCTCGCCAGCAGCATCAGCGGGGTGGAGAGGAGGCCGGGCAGCAGGCTGCCGAGCAGAAACCCGACCGCGCTGTGGGAGGCGAGAACGAGGACACCGGTGAGCAGCATGGGCACGCTGGCGAGGTCGGGCACCGCACGCAGCTCCACCCACGCGGAGGCCAGCGACACGAGCAGGCCGGCGGCGCCCAGGAAGGCCACCGGGGCGAGGGCGTTGGCCGCGATCAGATAGCGGCCGCGCCCGTGCGGCAGCCGCCAGATCCCGGCCCGCCGCAGCCGCCACGCCTCCCAGGCCGCGCAGCCGGCGCAGGCGGCGGCGGGCACGAAGATCGCCTCCAGTGCGGAGTTGGCCGCGGCGGCCCCGTACCCCTGGACGGCGAACCGGGTCCGGTCCTCGGTCATGATCCAGGAGGCCAGCAGGGTCGGCAGCAGCGCCCAGGCGACGCTGGAGATCCGCAGCGAGGTCAGGAAGCGCATGCCGGCTCCGGTGCGGTGAGGGCGTGGAAGGCTTCCTCCGCGCGGCGGGCGGCGGGGGTGCCGGCCGGCGCGTGGTCGAGGAAGCCGGCGACGGGTCCGGTGAACAGCACCTCACCGGCGTCGAGTACGACGACCTGCTCGAAGTCGGTCTCGACGTCGGCCACGTCGTGGGTGGAGACGATGGCGTGCACGTGCGGGGGCAGCTGGTGCAGGACATCCTGGAAGACCCGGCGCTGGCGCAGGTCCAGCCCGGCGGTGGGTTCGTCCAGGAGCAGCACCTCGGCGTCGTGGACGAGGGCCTGGGCGATGGCGACGCGGCGCAGCTGTCCGCCGGACAGCTGGGTGGTCCGGTGGTCCGCGAACTCCTCCATCTCGACCTGGGCCAGCGCCCGCGGCGCCTGCCGCCGGGCGTCCCCCTGGCGCATGCCCTTGAGCCAGCCGGCGTAGGCGACCTGTTCACGGACGGTCAGTCCGGGCACCGGGCTCACCTGCTGCGGCAGCCAGGCGACCTGGCGCCGGTACGTGCGCAGATCGGCGCGGCGGTCGGTGCGCAGCGCGCCGTGCCGGACGTGGCCTGCCGCGGGCCGCAGGACGGTGGCGGCGAGGGAGAGAACCGTGCTCTTGCCAGCGCCGTTGACACCGAGGAAAACGGTGCGCCCGGTGGGGAAGGTGAAAGTGAGGTCGTGAAGGACGGGGCGGTTCCGGCGGTAGCCGAAGGCGCAGCCCTGAAAGGTGATCGGCATGATCACCAGACCTTATGATCAACCCGTCAATGCTTCAACACAAGCTGTACACAGGCGAGTTGATGACATGGAGGGCTCGGGTACACATCGTGGGAGCAGCGGCGAACCCGGCGGAGTCCCATCCTGGGTGCGGGTCCACGGCGATCGCCCGGTGGGCACCCCCGCCTCATCCGCCCCACCGCACGGCCGCGCAGATCGATCACGGAGGCGCTGGACGCCCCCGCCGGTACGGGCCCGCGCCGGTGAGGGCCCGGCCGGTCGTTCCCCGCCAGCCGGGGCCGCCGTCCCGCTCCGCGAAGCCCGGCGTGCCACGCTCGGCGGGGCCGGTCACCGTCCGCGGGGTGCGCGCCGTGCCTCGGCGGCCGCCCGTGTACGGGCGCGCCGGCGGTGGGCCGGGTCAGGGCTCGGTCGTGGAGACCACGTAGACGCGGGGGTTCTCGTCCTTGGTGATGTCCACCGTGATCGTCACCTCGGGCTCGGAGGCGGAGCCCGGGATCACCGTGCTCGCGAAGGTACGGCCCGGGTCGTCGAAGGACCAGCCGATCACGTCCGCCTGGCTGGGGGCGATGGCGATGGTGCCCTCCCGCAACGCCGCCCGCTCGGTACCGGCCTCCTCCAGGAAGACCGCCAGCTGGCCGGGCGTGGTGCGGAACTGCACGTACATCGTGCTGCGCTGCCAGGCGTTGGTCTCGTAGTAGCCGACATAGGTGGAGCCGTCCGGGATCGGGACGTCGTAGATCCGGCGCTGCACCTTGCTCGGCCACTCGTAGATCAGCGCCCGCGCGGACGCCGATCTGGCCTTGTCCTCGCCGCTCTCCCGGCTCTGCCACGCCGACATCGCGAGATAGCCCGCCGGGATAGCGATCAGCAGCACCACCACGATCGCCGTCAGCCAGCGGTGCCGGGGGCGGTGCGGCGGGCGCTCGGTGTCGGTCGCCGTGCTCATGAGCTGATCGACCACGATCGTGGCAGGCTCAGGTCGAAGCCGCCGCCCCGGTGGATGCGCTCCGCCCGGCGGCGGTTGGCGCGGCGGAAGCGGCGGGCCACCAGGCGGGCCAGGTCGGCGGCGCCGACCATGCCGGCGTCGGTGCCCAGCTGGGCCCGGACGATCCGGGCCTCCGGGCGGTAGCCGCGCCCGGTGAGCTGGCGGCGGAACGCGTCCCGCGCCGGTCCGATCAGCAGATCGTCCGCCTCGCTCACGCCTCCCCCGATGACGAAGCAGGACGGGTCGAGGGCTGCGGCGAGATTGGCGATGCCCACCCCCAGCCAGTGCCCGATGTCCTGGAGCAGCTCCACACACATCGCGTCGCCGTCCCGGGCCAGCTCGGTGATCATCGGCCCGGTGATCTCGCTGATCTGGCCGCTGACCCGCTCCAGCGTGTGGTGCGCCACCGGGGAGTCGGCGGCGGCCAGCTCGCGGGCCTCGCGCACCAGCGCGTTGCCCGAGCTGTACTGCTCCCAGCAGCCGCGGTTGCCGCACGGGCAGCGGTGCCCGCCCGGCACCACCTGCATGTGGCCGAACTCCCCCGCCACCCCGTACTGGCCCCGCTTGACCCGGCCGCCCTCCAGTATGGCGCCGCCGATACCGGTACCCAGCGTGATCATGACCAGCTGGTCCTGGCCGCGCCCGGCGCCGAAACGCCACTCCGCCCAGGCGGCGGTGTTGGCGTCGTTGTCCACCATGACCGGGACCGCCAGGCGCGCGGTCAGCGCATCACGCAGCGGCTCGTTGCGCCACGCCAGGTGCGGGGCGAACAGCACCTTGGAGCGGTCGGCGTCCACCCACCCGGCCGCGCCGATGCCCACCGCGTGCACATCGTGCCGGTCGGACAGGTCCAGCACCAGCTCGGCGATGGTGTCCTCGACGACCTTGGGGCTCTTGGACTTGTCCGGGGTCTCGGTGCGCACCCGCTCCAGCACGGTCCCGTCCGCGTCCACGACCCCGGCCATCACCTTCGTGCCGCCGATGTCGATACCGACGGTGGGCACCCTGGGCGCCGACAGATGCGAGCGGCGCTCACGGGTGGCGATGGTGCGCAGCACCGTAGCCCTCGCCGATGACCGGTGCACTCGCTCACGGTAGGTACTCATCGGCTTGATTCTGCCTTACCGCGCCCTAGGCGGCGTCCGTGGGATCTCCCCGCCGCAGTTCGTGCCCCAGCTCCGCCAGCTCCGCGCCGCCCGCCATCTGCCGGGTCAGCTCGTCCAGGGTGATCTCGTCCGCCCGGTGGCTGCCGGCCATCGTGCCGCGCTTGAGCAGCACGAACCGGTCCGCCACCAGATGGGCGTGGTGCGGGTTGTGGGTGATCAGGACGACGCCCAGGCCCGCGTCGCGGGCGGCGGCCACGTACCGCAGGACGACTCCGGCCTGCTTGACACCGAGCGCGGCGGTCGGCTCGTCCAGCACCAGCACGCGGGCGCCGAAGTGCACGGCGCGGGCGATGGCCACGCACTGCCGCTCACCGCCGGACAGAGTCCCGATCGGCTGGTCCACGTCCCGCAGGTCGATGCCCATCCGCGCCAGGGCCGTACGGGTGGTGGCGCGCATGGTCGCCACGTCCAGGCGGCGCAGCGGGCCGCGGCCCTTCACCGGCTCCGAGCCGAGGAAGAAGTTACGCCAGATGGGCATCAGCGGAACGACGGCGAGGTCCTGGTAGACGGTGGCGATACCGCGGTCCAGGGCATCGCGCGGTGAGCCCAGGTGCAGCTCGGTGCCCTCCAGGCGGTACGCGCCGGAGTCGTGCCGGTGCAGCCCGGAGATGATCTTGATGAGGGTGGACTTGCCGGCGCCGTTGTCCCCCAGGACACAGCTCACCCGGCCCGCCTCGACCGTCAGCGAGACCTCGGTGAGCGCCCGGATGTTGCCGTACAGCTTGCTGACCCGCTCCAGCTCCAGCAGAGGTGCGTGGTCCGTCATGGGGTGGCCTCCGCCCGCTTGCGGATCCAGGCGTTCAGCAGCGTGGCCAGCAGCAGCATCGCGCCCAGGAAGAACTTGAACCAGTTGGGGTCCCACTGGGCGAAGACGATGCCCTTGTTGGTCATCCCGAAGATGAACGCGCCCACCGCGGCGCCGATCGCCGAGCCGTAGCCGCCGGTGAGCAGACAGCCGCCGATGACGGCCGCCGCGATGTAGATCAGCTCGTTGCCGATGCCCTCGCTGGACTGGATGACGTCGTAGCTGAAGAGCAGGTGCTGCCCGGAGATCCAGGCGGCGAACGCCACGCCCAGGTAGAGGCCGATCTTGGTACGGGTCACCGGGACGCCGACCGCGCGGGCCGCCTCGGGCGCTCCGCCGACCGCGAAGATCCAGTTGCCGGCACGGGTGCGCAGCAGGATCCAGGTGGCGAGGGCGATCAGGCCCAGCCACCACAGGACGGTGACGTTGATGCTGGCGCCGCCCACCTCGTAGCGGGCGGCGAAGACGGAGCGGGCGGAGTCGAAGCCGTCCATGTCGCCGATGCTGCGGGTGGTGACGGTGCCGCTGATGACCTTGGTCAGGCCCAGGTTGATGCCGGTGAGCATCAGGAAGGTGCCCAGCGTGATGATGAACGAGGGCAGCTTGGTGCGCACCAGCATGAGGCCGTTGAACAGGCCCACGGCGAGGGTGACCAGGAGCGAGACCCCCACGCCGACCCACACGTTCGCGGTGAGCTGGTAGCTGACCATCGAGGAGACCAGCGCCGAGGAGGTGACCAGCACCCCGGTGGACAGGTCGAACTCGCCGCCGATCATCAGCAGCGCCACCGGGACGGCCATGATGCCGATGGTGGAGGACGCGTAGACGATCGTGGACAGCGAGCCGAGCTTCAGGAAGCTGTCGGCGACGATCGCGAAGAAGACGAACAGGGCGGCGGCGCCGATCACCGCGCCCAGTTCGGGGCGGCCCAGCAGCCTGCGCGGCATCGAGCGGCGTATGAGGCGGTCGTCCCCGTCCGGGCGGCCTGCTGCGGGCGGCGGGGTGGCGGCGGTCGTGGTCTCGGTCACCGGGTGCCTCGCTGGGCGTACTCGATCAGGGCCTCGGCCTCGTCCTGGGTCACGATCTGCGGTCCGGTGAGGACCGGCTCGCCGCCGCCGAGCATGTTGCCGTTGGTCAGGTGCAGCCACAGCAGGTCGACCGACTCGTACCCCTGGAGGTAGGGCTGCTGGTCCACGGCGAAGGCGATGGAACCGTCCTGGAGGCCGACCGCGACCTGGGCGTTCAGGTCGAAGGTGACGATCTCGGCGTCGCTGCCGGCCTGCTTGGCCGCCTTGGCGGCCACCGGCGCGAACGGGGCGCCGAGGGTGATGACGGTGTCGAGCGAGGGGTCCGTGATCAGCTGGGCCTCCAGGGTGGACTCCACCGCGGGCATGTTGGTGCCGTCCGCGTAGAGGTTCTCCACGCTCCCCTCGAACGTGTTCCGGACACCGTCGCAGCGCTGTTCGTGGCCGACATTGCCCTGCTCGTGGAAGAGGCAGACGGCCTTGGTGGCGCCGCGTTCGTTCAGCTGCTCGCCGACCGCCTCGCCGGCCAGCACCTCGTCCTGGCCGATGTGGGCCAGCGCACCGTAGCCGGCCGAGACCTCCTGGCCGGAGTTGACCGTGATCACCGGGATGCCGGCGGCGACGGCACGCCGTACGACGTCCTCCATGGCCTCCGGCTTGGCGAGGGTGACGATCAGCCCGTCGACGCCCTGGTCGATGGCGGTCTGCACCAGCTGGGCCTGCTGCCCGGCGTCGCTGTCGTGGGAGTAGAGGAAGTTGACGTTGTCCTTCTCGGCCGCCACCTCGGCACCGCTGCGCACGATGTCCCAGTAGGTGTCGCCGTCGCCGGAGTGGGTGACCATGGCCAGGGTGTAGCCGCCCGCGCCGGTACCGGCGGCGCTCCCGCCGCCACCACCGCCGCCACCACCGGAAGCGGTGCCGGCGTCCGCGGTGGGATCGGCGTTCTCCGCCCGCCGGCCGCCCGTGGAACTGCATCCGGCCGTCGCCAGCAGAATCGAGGTGAGCAGCAGCACGGCGGTGACGGCCCGGCCCGTGTGCCTGCCTCTTCGTCGGCTCATCCGCACCTCACCACGCGGCCCCGTCTCCTTCATCGTCTGTTTCATCCGGCATGTATCCGGCTGGGAGTCCCGAGCAAGTATCCGCCACGCCGTCCGGAACGGTACCGGCGGGATCCCGCCATGCGCATGCCCGCCTCCGCAGCCGCCCTCACGCGGGCGGGGAGTCCCCGGGGAGCAGGCGGTTCACCAGGGCCTCGATCAGCTCCCGCTCGCGGAGGCCGGCGAGCCGCTTGAGCTCGTGGACGGTGAAGATGACCGGCGCCCGGGGTGCGGCGGGCATGAACCGGTGAGCCGGCGCGGGCGCCTTCTCCGGCTCGGGCCGCACCATGACGCGGGTGCTGCGTGCCACCCAGGCGCCGGGGCGGTGCCAGGCACGTCCGGGGGGTGGAGAGGGGCCGGTCGGTGCGACGTCGTCGAGCGTTCCGGCGGCGACGGTGACGGCGGGAATCCGTGCTCTTTGGCCGCGGAAGGCCCGCCGTCACCCACCTGGCGGGCATCCGCGTCGCCCGCATTCCGCTGACCCGTCCGACGACCCGGCCGGGCCGGTGATCACCCCGCCCGGTGCACCGGCGGCTTCCAGCGGACCGGGAGCCGTACCGGGCCGCGGACCAGGGACCCGTCCCGCCAGGCGACCGCCGCCGGATGGATGTCCAGGGTGAGGTCGGGGACCCGGTCGAGCAACAGGGCACGCAGCGCGATCCGGCCCTCCATGCGGGCCAGCGGGGCGCCCAGGCAGTGGTGGATGCCGTGCCCGAAGGCGAGGTGGCCCCCGCTGTCGCGCCGCCTGATGTCGAACCGGTCCGGGTCGGCGAAGCGTTCGGGGTCCCGCCCCGCGTCGGCGATGGCCGGCAGCACCACTTCGCCGCCGCCCGGAATGACGGTTCCCGCGATCTCGTACGGCTCGCGGGTGAAGCGGTACGTGGGGGTGCTGATCGGGCCCTCGTACCGCAGGATCTCCTCCACCGCACCGTCCAGCAGGGTGGGATCCTCGCGCAGCAGGGCCAGCTGATCGGGGTGCTGGAGCAGCGTCAGCACGCCGTTGCCGATCAGATTGACGGTGGTCTCGTGTCCGGCGATCAGCAGCAGCCAGGCCATGCCGATGAGTTCGGCGTGCGTGAGCCGGTCGCCGTCCTCGTCGGCGGTGTGGATCAGCCCGCTCATCAGATCGTCGCCGGGATCCGCGCGTTTGGCGTCGATGAGCCCCTGGAGATAGCGGCTCATCAGCGATACGGTCTCCTGCTTGGCCTCCTGGTCGAGCGTGGCGCCGAGCAACTGGTTCGACCAGCCGCGGAACCGCTCGCGGTCCAGGGAGGGCACGCCCAGCAGTTCGCAGATCACGGTGATGGGCAGCGGGAAGCAGAACGCGTCCACCAGATCCGTGGCGCCGTCCGGAGCGGCCAGCATCGTGTCGAGGAGTTCGTCGGTGATGGCCTGGACGCGCGGTGCCAGGGCCGCCACCCGGCGCGGGGTGAACTCCCGCGCCACCAGGGCGCGCATCCGGGTGTGGTCCGGCGGGTCGGCGCCGAGCATGTGGGTGGCCGGGGAGACCCTGGCGCCGCGCAGCCGCGGGTGGGCGTACTGCCACTGCTTGGTGAGCCGGCTGTCGGACAGCACGGCGCGGGCGTGCCGGTGGCCGACCACCAGCCAGCCGTCCGTGCCCTCGGGGAAACGCACGTGGTGGACGGGGCCGCGTTCGCGCAACGCGGCGAAGACGGCGTACGGATCGCGGGTGAAGTCGGCGCCCACGGCCTGCTGATCGACGAGATCGATGACGTCATCGTCTGGGGTCATGCCTGAGACTTCACTGTCGCACACGGCCGTAAACGTTTTTTCCGGCCGGAGTGACAGCGCCGGGGCGCCGCGCAGATGTGGGGTACGCGGGCCCCGGCGCCGTCTGTGGGGGGACGGCGGTTCCAGGGGTACGGCCCGGTTCAGCAGCCGTAGTTGATCAGGCGGAAGGAGGCGTAGTGGTCGGCGGTGTAGTAGTCCTCGCGCGTGGAGTTCCCGGTGACGATGCGCCGGGCACCGCGCGTGCTGCTGCCGGGCGTGATGACCGTGTACTCCTTGTAATACCCACTCGACTGGGGCGGCAGCAGTCCTTCACGGTTGTAGAAGGTCGTGCCGTCCTGTGGGAAGGGGTACGGGCCGCCGCGGGCGATGAGGTTGAGGGTGTCGTACGCCTGGGCCGGCAGCGCGCTGTAGCAGACGTTGCCCACGGCGGTGGGGGCGATGTCCGACGCGGTGGGGGTGGTGGGGGGTGTGGGGGAAGCGGTGGCGCCGGCCGTGGCAGCGCCGCCGATGAGCAGCCCGGTGGCCAGGGCACCCATGGCACCGGTCCGGACGATCCTGGAGATGAGGTTCATGCCCATGCCAATAGTGTGACGCGCGTAGCGTGACGGCCGTCAACCTCGCCTGCCGTAATTTTCCCAGGAGTTCACAAGCGGGCCGGGCAACTTCACAGCATCTCCCGGTCAGGTGAGCGAACCGTACAGACGGAGCCTGGCGACACCGCCGTCCGGGAAGACATCGAGCCGGGCGTGAGTGGCGGCCGGCGCGCCGGACAGGACGAACCGGTGCACGGAGTCCGGCAGCAGCGCCGTACGCGGCAGCGCCTCACGCCACTCCCCCGTCTCCCCCTCCCGGACCGAAAGCGCCGCGTGGCCGGGCGCGTTGCCCTTGTAACAGCCCGTGTCGATCTCCACAGCACGCACCACGGACCGCCCGGCGAGCCGGTAGCGCACCCAGTCGTGCCCGTCGTCGCGGCGCCGCCGGGTCTCCCAGCCCTCGGCCATGGTGCGTGAGCGGCCGGGGGTGATGGTGTTCAGCGGCGAGGAGTAGAAGCGGTCGGAGGCGTCCTCGGCGAACCCGCCGTTCTCCAGCGCCACCAGGTCGAACGTGCCCAGGGCGGCCAGCCACGCCGGGTCGGGCCGGACCTCGCCGAACACCCGCAGCCGCGCGATGCCGCCGTCGGGATACTGCCGCAGCCGCAGATGCGTGAACCGCCTCCCCCGGGCGGCGGCGTCGACCGCGAAGACGTTGGCGGCGTGCCCGCCCACCTCGGTGCGCGGTACCAGATCGGTCCACCGGGTGGAGCCGGCGAGCAGCGTCGCCGCGTCCGGATGCCCGTCGACCTCGGCGGCCTCCACCCGGACGGCCTGCGGATGGTTGCCCCGGAAGTGGGCGGTGTCCACCAGCACTCCGTGCACCACACCGGGCGCGCCGAGCCGGATCAGCGCCCAGTCGTGCTCGCCGGGGACGGCGGTGCGGCGGCGCCGGGACTCCCAGCCGTCCATGATCTTGCCGCGGACGCCGAAGGCCGCCGGGTCGAAGTGGGCCGGCTCCGGGGCGAGCAGATGATCGCGTTCGGCGAAGAACTCGTCGGAGGCCGCCAGGACGGTGCCACCGATCCGCCGGTCGGCGAGGTCGGCCAGATCGGTGAACGGCAGCGCGGCCGGGTCGGGGGCGCGGTAGTCGGCGTACGGGTCGCCGCCGGCGTACGGGGCGGCGGGGCCGGTGAAGTGGACGGGGTTCATGGGGTGACGGTGCTCCTCACGGGGATGTCGGCCGGTTCCCGGGGACGTTCGATGAGCTCTCCGGTTCGGGCCAGGACACGGCCGCGCACGGCGATGAGTTCGCCGCGCAGCCAGGTCTCCCGTACCACCCCGTGCAGGGTGCGGCCGGCGTAGGCGGTGACGGGGTTGCGGTGGTGCAGGGCAGTGGGGTCGACGGTGAAGGCGGCCTCGGGGTCGAGCACGGTGAGGTCGGCGTCCATGCCGGGGGCGAGCGCGCCCTTGCGGTCGCTCAGACCGGCCAGTCGGGCCGGTCCGGCCGCCATCCAGCGGGCGACGTCGGCCAGGCCGTGCCCGCGGGCCCTGGCGGCGGTCCACACGGCGGGGAGGGTGAGCTGGAGCGAGGAGATCCCGCCCCAGGCGGCGCCGAAGTCGGGCACCTTGAGGTCGGCGGTGGACGGTGAGTGGTCGGAGACGACGGCGTCGATGGTGCCGGCGGCGAGCGCGGCCCACAGCGCGTCCTGGTTGGCGGTGTCCCTGATGGGCGGGCAGCACTTGAACTCGGTGGCTCCGTCGGGGATCTCCTCCGCGCTGAGGGTGAGGAAGTGCGGACAGGTCTCGACGGTGACCCGCGCTCCCCCGGCGCGGGCGGCGGCGATGGCGGGCAGGGCGGTCGCGGCGGAGAGATGGAGGATGTGGATGCGGGCGTCGTAGCGGCGGGCGAGGGTCAGCAGCAGCTCGACGGCGGCGTGTTCGGCGGCGGGCGGGCGGGAGGCCAGGAAGTCGGCGTACCGGCGGCTGCCGTCCGGCGCGGGCGCGGCGGCGAGGTGGTGCGGGTCCTCGGCGTGCACGATGAGCAGCGCGCCGAGGGCGGCGGTCTCGCGTACGGCGGCCTCCAGCGCCACCGGGTCCAGGTGCGGGAACTCCTCGACGCCGGACGGCGACAGGAAGCACTTGAACCCGAACACCCCGGCGGCGTGCAGCGGCGCCAGCGAGCCGAGGTTGCCGGGCACCGCCCCGCCCCAGAAGCCGACGTCGACGTGGGCCTGTTCGCGCGCGGTGGCGCGTTTGACCGCGAGGGCGGCCGGATCGGTGGTGGGCGGCAGGCTGTTGAGCGGCATGTCCACGAGCGTGGTGATGCCGCCTGCGGCCGCCGCCGAGGTGGCTGTGGTGAAGCCCTCCCAGGCGGTGCGGCCGGGGTCGTTGACATGGACGTGGGTGTCCACGAGCCCCGGCAGCAGGGCGGCGTCGCCGTAGTCGCGCAGCACGGCGCCGGGGGCGAGGGCGGCGGCGTGGTCCCGTACGGCACGGATCCGCCCGCCGGCCACCTCCACGGCGGCGGGCCGTACTCCGTCGGGCAGGACGACGCGGGTGGAGCGCAGCACGAGACCGGGACCGGTGCGCACACCGGTGACGCCGGGCATCCGGGGGACAGCGGACAAGGGGCATCCCTTCGCCGTGGCCTGCTTCAACGCTTTGTTGAAGAGATCTTCGGCGGGCCCGGGCGGCGCGTCAAGGACGGGTAGGCTGCGGTCATCGGCTGGGAAAGGAACGCGACGTGCCGCCGTCCGACGTGCGCAAGCCCTCCGCCAACAGTGGCGGGGTCCAATCCCTCGAACGGGCTTTCGGCCTCCTTGAGCACATGGCCGACGCGGGCGGAGAGATCGGACTGAGCGAGCTGGCCACCACCAGCGGGCTGCCGCTGCCCACCATCCACCGCCTGATGCGGACGCTGGTGAGCTGCGGATACGTACGGCAGCAGGCCAATCGCCGTTACGCGCTGGGCCCGCGGCTGATCCGGCTGGGCGAGAGCGCCGCGCGCCCGCTGGCCACCTGGGCGCGCCCGCAGCTGGCCCGGCTGGTCGAGGAGACCGGCGAGACCGCGAACATGGCGCTGCTGGACGGCGACGAGGTGGTGTACGTGGCGCAGGTGCCCTCGCGGCACTCGATGCGGATGTTCACGGAGGTGGGCCGCCGGGTGCTGCCGCACACCACCGGGGTGGGCAAGGCGCTGCTGGCGGATCTGCCGGAGGATCAGGTGCGGGCCCTGCTGGCGCGCACCGGGATGCCGGCCTCGACGGAGCGGACGATCACCACGCCGGAGGCGTTCGTGGCGGCGCTGCGCACGGTGCGGGAGCGGGGCTACGCGGTGGACGACAACGAGCAGGAGATAGGAGTGCGGTGCATCGCGGTGCGCGTCCCGGACTCCCCGACCGCGACCGCCATCTCCATCTCGGGCCCGGCGGGGCGGGTGACGGAGCACTCGACGGAGCGCTTCGCCCCGATCCTGAGAACGGTGGCCGCCGAGCTGTCGTCGGCGCTGGCCGGTCCGTAAACCGGTAGATCGGGATGACCCGATCGGCTGACAACATCACGCAGGATCGATTCGCCTTCGCACCCGGTCCGTAGCGTTCGGATGGGTCGCTTGCCCGCGACCGACCGACCGCCCAGACTACGGAGGAGGTGTCCCGTGACGACCGCTCTCGCTAGTGAGGTCCCAGTGAACACTCCCGATGAGGACTTCGACGAGGCTCTGTGGCAGGCGTGGAGTTCCCTGGATCTCCCCGAGGGCTATCGCGCAGAGATCATTGAGGGGACCATCGAGGTGTCACCCGCCGGAAGCGTCGACCACGGCGAAGTCATCAACAATGTGCGGGACGCTCTCGCTCCCCATCTGGCGGACACCGGCTTCCGGGTCCGGAACGACATGAACATCCGCCACGACGGGGGACTGTGGATTCCCGACCTCTTCGTCGCTCCCCGCAATGTCTCCGCGTACAGGACGAAGGGAGGCGCCGCCCTCCTCGCCGAGTGCGTGGAACTCGTCGTCGAAGTGGTCTCGCCAGGTCACGACGGCATCAGTCGCGACCGTACCCGAAAGCGTCGCGGCTACGCCCGGGCCGGGATCCCCGTCTATGTCATCATCGACGGCCACGATGAGGGGGGCGTGGTCAGCATTCTGACGGATCCCAAACCCACCGAGGGCCTGTACACCGACGAGATGCGGATCCCCTTCGGCACGGATGCCGTGATCCCGCAAGGGCCGGCCAAGGGATTCGCCATCACCGAATCCCTCACCAGCCCCACCGAGTGACCCTGACCCGCCCCACCGTGAGCCGGCGTCCAGACATGAACGGTGTCGTCGGTGTCCTGCTCGCCGCGGGCGGTGGTCGGCGGCTTGGCGGGGGCGGCAAGGCGCTGCTGCGCGTCGGAGGGCTGCCGCTGGTGGAGCGGGGGGTGCGGGCGCTGCGGGACGGGGGGTGCCGGCCGGTGGTGGTTGTCCTGGGGGCGCGCGGAGATGAGGTGCGGCGGCTTCCGGCGCTGCGCGACGCCGTGCTGGCCGACAACCCCGACTGGGAGACGGGGATGGGTTCCTCCCTGCGCGCCGGGCTCGACGCCGTCACCGCCGCCGGCGGGGCGGCTGCCCTCGTCACGCTCGTGGATCAGCCCGGCATCGGGGCCGCGGCCGTCGCACGGGTGCGCGCCGCCCACCGGTCCGCCGCCACGCTGGCCTGTGCCGCGTACGGGGGGCGGCGCGGGCATCCGGTGCTCCTCGGCGCCGATCACTTCGCCGGGGTACGGGCCGCCGCGGTCGGCGACCGGGGCGCCCGGGACCATCTGCGGTCCCACGCGGCCACACTCACGCTCGTCGAGTGCGGCGACATCGCCGACCCCGCCGACATCGACACCCCCGGCGATCTGGCGGCGTTCGAGAGACGTCATTGAGGTTCCGCGATGAGGAAACTAGTATCCGTTTTCCACGCTGGGAGCTCGTCGAAGGAGTGAATGCCATGGCCGTCACGGCTGTTGTCGACCGGCAGGAGGAGGTGCTGACCGGCGAAGCCCTGGCCTTCCTCACCGAGCTGCACCGCAGGTTCACCCCCCGGCGGGACGAACTGCTCGCCGCGCGGGCCGAACGGCGGGCCGAGATCGCCCGCACCGGCACGCTCGACTTCCTGCCCGAGACCGCCCACATCCGGCAGGGCGAGTGGCAGGTCGCACCCGCCCCCGAGGCGCTGCTGGACCGGCGGGTGGAGATCACCGGCCCCACCGACCGCAAGATGACCGTCAACGCCCTCAACTCGGGGGCGCGGATCTGGCTCGCCGACTTCGAGGACGCCTCCTCCCCCACCTGGGCGAATGTGATCGGCGGTCAGCTCAGCCTCGCCGACGCCTACCGCCGCCGCATCGACTTCACCGACGAGCGCGGCAAGCACTACGCGCTCAAGCCGGAGGCCGAGCTGGCCACGGTCGTGGCGCGCCCGCGCGGCTGGCATCTGGACGAGCGTCATCTCGTCCTGGACGACCGCCCCGTGCCCGGCGCGCTGGTCGACTTCGGCCTGTACTTCTTCCACAACGCGGAACTGCTGCTCGAACTCGGCAAGGGCCCGTACTTCTACCTCGCCAAACTGGAGTCGCACCGCGAGGCACGGCTGTGGGACGACGTGTTCACCTTCGCCGAGGAGTACATCGGCATCGACCGCGGCTCGATCCGGGCCACCGTCCTCATCGAGACGATCACCGCCGCGTTCGAGATGGAGGAGATCCTCTACGAACTGCGCGCGCACGCCTCGGGCCTGAACGCCGGACGCTGGGACTACCTCTTCTCCCTCATCAAGAACTTCCGGGACGCCGGCCCCGCGTTCGTGCTGCCCGACCGCAACGCCGTGACGATGACGGCCCCCTTCATGCGCGCCTACACCGAACTGCTGGTGCGCACCTGCCACAAGCGCGGCGCCCACGCGATCGGCGGCATGGCGGCGTTCATCCCGGCCAAGGACGCCGAGGCGAACGCCGTCGCCTTCGACAAGGTCAAGGGCGACAAGGACCGCGAGGCCGCCGACGGCTTCGACGGCTCCTGGGTGGCGCACCCGGGCCTGGTGCCGGTGGCCCGGGCGTCCTTCGACGCCGTTCTCGGGGACCGTCCGCACCAGAAGGACCGGCTGCGCGAGGACGTGAAGGTGAGCGCGGCCGATCTGCTGGACATCGGCTCGCTCGATGCACGCCCCACCGAGGCCGGAGTGCGCAACGCCGTGCAGGTGGGCACCCGTTACCTGCAGTCCTGGCTGGCGGGCCGGGGCGCGGTCGCCGTCTTCAACCTCATGGAGGACGTCGCCACCGCCGAGATCTCCCGCTCGCAGCTGTGGCAGTGGATCGACGCGGGCGTGGAGCTGGCGGACGGGCAGCGGGTCACCCGCGACTACGTGCGGACGGTCGCCGGTCAGGAACTGGCCGCCATCCGCGAGGAGGTGGGCGAGGAGGGCTTCGCCTCGGGCGGCTGGCAGCGGGCCTTCGATCTGCTGCTGCGCATCGCCCTGGACGAGACCTACGTGGACTTCCTGACGCTGCCCGCCTACGAACTGCTCGACTGACGCCCGCTGTTGCGGATATCGCTTGGCGGGCACACATCACGCCACGCGTATCACCGTTCCCCTCGCCGCACTCCTGGCGCTCGCGATGACCGCGCTGCTGACCGTCACGGCCGCTCCCCGGCGGCCGGGGCGGCAGCGGCCGTCGGCTCGTACACCGTCTTCAACATGCCGGCATCGCCGACAGCTACCGGGCCACCTTCACCCGGCCGTGGTCCCGGTCCGGCGAGGGCCCAACCGGCCACCGCGGACCCCGGACGGTCAGGCGACCGTCACGGGATGGCGCACCACCGCGTCGAAGAGATAGCCCTGGGTGTTGTGCGCGGTGCGCTCCGGCTGGGTGGTGCCGTCCACGTCGGTGGCCCTGGCCAGCAGTTCGGTGCGGCCCGGGGTGCGCGGGGTCCAGCGCAGGGACCAGCGCACCCAGCCGCCGGGGCGTGGCGCGTCGTGGAGGGTGGCGGGGCGCCACGCGGTGCCGCCGTCGACGCTGATCTCCACGGAGCGCACCCCACGCCCGCCCGACCACGAGCGGCCGGTGAGCACCCGGGCGCGGCCGGCGCTCAGCGGCGCTTCCCACGGGAGTTCGAAGGCGCTCTTGAGGGTCTGCCGGCTCAGCGGCGCGCTGCCCTCCTCGGGGTGGCCGGGGCCGAAGAGGCGGTAGAGGTCGGTGTTCCAGGGCGAGTAGAGCGGGGTGGCCGACACCTCGATGTCGCCCAGCCATTTGATCGAGGAGATGCCGATCCAGGACGGCACCAGCAGCCGTACGGGGTGGCCGTGGTCGGGCGGCAGCGGCGCGCCGTTCATCTCGTACGCCAGCAGGACGTCGTCCAGCGCCTTCGTGACGGGCAGCGGGCGGCGTACCCGGCCCAGGTTCACGCCGCCGGAGAAGAACGCGTCGTCCAGGCCGCGCGGCTGGATGTCCACGGCGTGCGGGGACAGGCCGGCCCGGCGCAGCACCTCCGCCAGCCGGACGCCGCGCCAGCGGGCCATGCCGATGGCGCCCAGCGACCAGGCGGTGCCGGAGACCGGCTCGCCCTGCTGGCGGTCGAAGAAGCTGCGGCCGTTGCCCGCGCACTCGAGGAAGACGGAGCGCTCGACGGCGGGCAGGGCGCGCAGGTCCTCCAGGGAGAACTCGGCGGGCCGGGCGCCGCGCAGCCCGTCGCCCCAGATCCGCAGCCGCCAGGTGGCGGCGTCGAGGGCGGGGGTGACGGTGTGGTTGCGGACGAAGAACAGGTCGTTGGGGGTGTGGTAGCCGGTGCCGCGCAGCGCGGACCAGCGGGTCTCGGCGTTGGTGCCGTGGATGACGAACCGGTCCGGGGGCAACGGCTTGACGATCCCCGCCGCCCTCGCACCGGGTGCCGCCGCGGCCGGTGGTGCCGCCGCGCCGACCGTGGCCGCCGTCGTCGCCCCCACCCCTACCCCGGCCGCCGCCAGCAGCCGCAGCAGATCGCGCCGTTCGATGCCCTCGGCCCGCGCCGTACCGGCCAGCCACAGGCCGAGCCGCCCGCGGTCGTATGCCCGCTCGTCGTTCGTCATGGGACCGATCCTGGTGGTGATCGGCCCCACTCACCATTGACGCACTATGAACAATCCGCCAGCCGCCGGGATTCGGTGCGCGCGGCGCGGGCGATCTCGTGCTCGTCGGCGGTGAGCAGCCGCCCGTGCTCGACGACCGGCCGGCCGCCGATGAGGGAGAGGGTGACGGGGGCGGGCGGGCCGAGTACCAGGGCGGCGACCGGGTCGGCGATGGTGGAGTGGCCGAGCCCGTCCAGTTGCCACAGCACCACGTCGGCGAGCTTGCCGGGCTCCAGCGAGCCGGTCCCGTCGGTGCGGCCGAGCACCTGGGCGCCGCCGTAGGTGGCCAGCCGCAGTGCCTGGCGGGCGCTCAGGGCGGCCTCGCGGTGCGGTCCGAGGCGGTTGATCAGCAGGGCGTTGCGCAGTTCGGTGTGGAGTTCGCCGGATTCGTTGGAGGCGGTGCCGTCCACGCCGAGGCCGACCGGGACGCCGGCCGCCAGCAGATCGGGGACGCGGGCGATGCCGGCGGCGAGCCGGGCGTTGGAGGAGGGGCAGTGGGCCACGCCGGTGCCGGTGCGGGCGAAGGCCGCCACGTCGGCGTCGGTCATGTGGACGCAGTGCGCCATCCACACGTCCTCGCCGAGCCAGCCGGTGGACTCGAAGTAGTCGGTGGGGCCCATGCCGAACCGTTCGTGGCAGAACGCCTCCTCCTCCACGGTCTCCGAGCCGTGGGTGTGCAGCCGCACCCCCTTGCGGCGGGCGAGTTCTGCGGCCTGCCGCAGCAGCTCGGTGGACACCGAGAACGGTGAGCACGGCGCGACCGCGATCCGCAGCATGGCGGAGAACCCGGGGTCGTGGTGGGTGTCGATGGCCGCCTCGGTCGCGGCGAGGGCGTCGTCCGTGCTCTCCACGGCGAAGTCCGGGGGCAGTCCGCCGTCGGAGGCGCCCAGGTCCATCGAGCCGCGGGCGGCGGTGAAGCGTACGCCGATCTCCCGGGCGGCGGCGATCTCGGCGCCGAGCAGGTCCCCGGTGCCGCGCGGGAAGATGTAGTGGTGGTCCACGGCGCTGGTGACCCCGCCCCTGACCATCATGGCGAGGGAGGCGCGGGCGGCGGTGTGCACCATCCGCTCGTCGATGCGGGACCACCGGGGGTAGAGGCCGACCAGCCAGTCGAAGAGGTGGGCGTCCTGGGCCAGGCCGCGGGTCAGCCACTGGTAGAAGTGGTGATGGGTGTTGACCAGTCCGGGTGTGGCGAGCGCCCCCGAGGCGTCGACGCGGCGCAGCGGGCTCCCGTCGTCGGGGAGTTCGCGGGGTGCGGGGCCCGGGCCGACCGCCTTGATCCGGTCGCCGGCGATCACCAGGTGACCGTCGGCGTACTCGGTGCCGGCCGCGTCCACGGTGGCGATGGCGCAGTGCTCGATGACCGTCGTCATGGCGGTGGCGTCCTCAGAGGTTGGTGGCGTCGACGGGGATGCGGGCGGTGGCGCCCTCGCGCAGCACGGTCGCCTCGATCAGGCCGTAGGGGCGGTCGGCGGCGAAGTAGACGGCCCCGTCCGCGGTCTCGTTCTCCATCCCGAAAGGGGTGAGGTCCGCGAGGAAGTGGTGCTTGTTGGGCAGGGAGAGGCGGATCTCGTCGATCTCGGGACGGTGGTCTATCACCCGGGACCCCATCGCGAACAGCGTCTGCTGGAGCGAGTAGGAGTATGTGCGGGCGAAGGCGTCCAGCAGATGGCCGCGGGCGGCGGCGTGGCTGGCGTTCCAGTCGGGGGTCGCGTCCTGCGGGCCGCTCCAGCGGTGCCGCCACAGCGCGGTGACGTCGGTGGCCAGGACGCGGTCCCGGGTCTCGGGGAGTGTGGTGTAGCGGTCCTTGAGGAAGCCGTGGAACTCGGAGTCGGTGGAGTTCAGCACGGTGAGCGCGGTCAGTCCCGAAAGGGCCTCCCAGCCCTCTTCCCGGTCGTGGGTGATCTGCGCGGTGCGCACCCCGCGTCCGTCGCGCAGGAAGGAGTGTTCGCCCTCGCCCGGGGTGGCGATCCGTTCCCAGGCGTAGCTCTCCATGCGGATCCGGGCCCGGGTGAGGGTGGGCTGGGACTCGGTGAAGTGCCGGGCGAGCAGGGTGCCGAAACGTTCCGGGGAGCCGATGCCGTACTCCTTGGCGAAGGCGAACACCGTGTTCTTGGTGGCGTCGGTCGTCAGCACGGTGGCGTTGGAGCCCGAGTAGTGCACCTCGTCCATGTCGCCCGACAGGGCCACGGAGACCTTGAGGTCCTCCAGGTGGTGGGTGGTGCCCTCCCGGGTCACCTTGACGATCCGGGTCTCCGCCTTGCCGTACTGGTTCTGGCCGAGTGTGGGCATGGCGGGTCAGCTCCCTCGGTAGACGGAGTAGCCGAACGGGCTCAGCAGCAGGGGTACGTGGTGGTGCTCGCCGGGGCGCACCGCGAACGTGGTGGTGACCTCGGGGAAGAAGGGGCCGCTGACCGCGAAGCGCAGCCGGGCGGCGGTGACGGTCCCGGGCAGCGGGGGGAGTTCCTTGCAGCGGCCGTCCGGGTCGGTGACGGCCGTGGCGTGCACCGTCCAGCGGGTGCCGGTGCCGGTGGCCGCGTGCTCCCCGTCGTCGTCCGGTACCGACAGTTCCACCGTGACGCCGGCGGCCGGGCGGCCGGCGGCGGTGTCGAGGATGTGCGTGGAGACGGTGGTGGCGGCGGGGGCCGGGGTGGCCAGCAGCCGGGTGAGCCGGAGCCGGTTGATTTTCGCCAGCTCGGTCCGTACCGTCTCGCCCTCCTCCCCCGAGGTGTGGTCGAGCCGGGCGCGGAGCGCGTCCCGCAGCTGTTCACCGCTCAGTCCGGTGGCGCAGATGAGGAAGACCTGGCCGAACCGGTCCTGGTAGGCGAGGTTCAGCTCGTGCATCTCGGCGACGAGTTCGGGCGTGGCACCGGCCATGCCGCGCTGTTCGCGCGCCGAGGTGGGATCGCCCGGGGCGGGTGCGCCGATCGGGGGGTGCGCGGCGAGCGCCTGGCCGATGCCGGTGGCGTCCAGCTCCGCGGTGGCGGCGTCGGAGGCCGCCAGCAGCCGGTCCACCCCGGGGTACGGGCGCCCCGACACCAGTGCCCCCGCCCACGACGGCGCGGCACAGATGTCGTGCAGCGCGTCGAGCGCGGTGCGCTCCGGCGCGTTGTTGAACCAGTCGAGGCGCGTGGGAGGCGCGGACGGCGAGGTGAGGGGCATGGCCCCAGCTAACCGGCCACTCCGAGTGACGTCAACAGTTTGTTGAGCTTCCCCCTTGTGGGGGAAGTCTGCCGACGTCAGCCGCCCTGTTCGCGGTTGAGGTAGTTGTATACGGTGAAGCGGCTCACGCCGAGGGCGCCCGCCACCGTCTCCACCCCGTGCCGCATCGCGAACGCGCCCCGCGCCTCCAGGGTCCGCACCACCTGCTGCTTGGTCGTGCGGTCCAGGTCCGCCAGTGGCATACCGTGCCGCCGGCGCAGCTCGGACAGCAGGTGGTCCAGGGAGCCGGACAGCGCGGGCAGCCGTACCGCCACCACCTCCCGCCCGGCCCAGGACAGCACCACGTCCTCGGGCCCCGCCCCGGCGGGGGCGATCAGCTCCCCGCCGATGGCGTCCACCAGGGGCGCGACCCCGGCTATGAAGGCTTCGGCGCCGGTGCCGGCGTCGGCACCGGCGGCACCGCGGTCACTCATGAGGTGGAGCCCTCCGGGGCGCGGGGACCACTGCCCTCGACCACGTTCAGCTGGAGCGAGATCCGGGTGGCGCCGACGGCCAGGGACTTGCTGAGCAGATCGCTGACCAGGGTGAGCACCTCGTCGGCTGTGCCCTCGACCGTGTTGCCGAACGGGCCGACGTCCACGGTGTCCAGCGCGGCGCCCAGGGCCACCTCGCGCGCCATCACGGCGTGCGCCGGGGGCTCGTCCAGATCGAAGGGCTCGGTGGTGAACTCAAGTTTCAGTCGCACCCCGCCAACCTAACCCGGCCGAGCCCTCCCGACCGTGGGTCAGGAGGCGCCGTGCCGCACATGCGGCAGCACCCGGTGACGCGGCACGCCGAACAGCTCGACCGCCTCCCGCAGCTGGCTCACGGCCGGTGCCAGCGCGCTGACCGATCCCGCGGCCGCCGCGATCCGCAGCAGCGCGGTGCTCAGCGGGGCGTCCTCGGGAACCCCCGCGTCCAGCAGTCCCAGCAGGCCCGTCAGCTCACGCTCGGCCACCTCCCGGTCCGCCAGCGGGGCCTGATAACCGCTCAGGTCCACCCACAGCCGCTCCACCGCGGCACGCAGGGACATGAGGCGGGGATCTTCCCCGTCGGCCACCGCGCCCGCGGTGACCCGCGCGACCTCAGCTTCGCCTGTCGCCACTCGGCCCTCCCCTGCCGTCCACACCACCCAATGCGCCCGCGCCCGCCGGGGCGCATGCTTGGCGCCCGACCGCAACGAACGACGACAGTAAATATCACTGTCCGCACATTGCGCCATACGGAGGGCGAAAGTCCCGGTCACATTCACATGAACGCTCGCGACACCTTCGGCGCACCCGGATGACGTACAGCCACCAACGGTGAGCATACTCCTGCGTGATCAAGGGGCCGTAAGGAACACTGAGATGGCCCAGTGCCGGCCCGGGAGCGATCCATGACGAACAGCAGGCCCGTACGGTGCCCGGCGTGTCGCCGTGAACACGTCTATGTGCCCCCGGAGTACCCATGCTCCTGCGGGGCACCTGTGTCCGTGCCGGTCCGGTGGGACGGTGCCCCCGCCCAGATACGCCACCGGTCGTGGGAGGCGTCCTGGGCCCAGCTGGACTGCCCTGCCTGCGGGCGGTCGGGGCAGTGGCCTCAGCCGGAGTTCGACTGCCCGTGCGGGGTCACGGTGCGGCTGTCCGCCGACCGCCCGGAGCCGGGCGCCGGGCGCGAGGAGTCCGGCGCCCGGCCGCCGTTCCAGCCGCTGACCATCAGGACCGGGTACGACGCCGTGGCCTGCGCGGCGCAGTTCCTGCGCTGGCTGGGATTCCGGAACGTGCGCACCGCCATGCCGCGCCCGGAGTCGGGGGTGGATCTGCATGGCGCCGGTGTGGTGGGCCTGGTGGACACCACCACCGAGCCGACCGGGCCCCGGGAGATCGAGACGCTGTGGATGCACGGGCTGCTGGAACCGGCCCGCGCGGTGGCGTTCTCGCTGGCCGGGTACGACCGGGGGGCACGGGTCCGCGCCGATGAGCTGCGACTGCCGCTGTTCGTCCTGGATCTGACGGGTACGCCGCAGCCGGTGAACGATCCGGCGGCCGGGCTGCTGCGGGACGGCGCGGGGACCGACTGACCGGCCGGCCCGCCGACGGAACCCACTCCCCGCACCGCACCGGGAACCGTCGATGACAATGGCCGGAACCGGACGGTCCCCCACTACGTCGCGTCGCCCCCGGCGTCCCCGCGCGCACCCTTGGAGCCGGCGCGGCGCGGACCTCAGCCCGTGCGCAGCGTCCGGTGGATGCGGGGCGCGTGACCACCGGTCAGCGGATGGCCCGAGGCGCGTTCGCGGGTGGCCACGATCTCGGCCGTGATGGACAGCGCCGTCTCCTGCGGGGTGCGGGCCCCGATGTCCAGGCCGATCGGGGAGCGCAGCCGGTCGAGTTCGCGCTCGGTGAGCCCGGCCTCCCGCAGCCGGTCCATCCGGTCGGCGTGGGTACGGCGCGACCCCATCGCCCCGATGTACGCGACGGGCAGCCGCAGCGCGATCTCCAGCAGCGGCACGTCGAACTTGGCGTCATGCGTCAGCACGCACACCGCCGTCCGCTCATCGAGCCGCCCGGCGGCCGCCTCGGCGGCCAGGTAGGTGTGCGGCCAGCGGACCACCACCTCGTCCGCGCCGGGGAACCGGGCCGGCGTGGCGAAGACCGGGCGGGCGTCGCACACGGTCACCCGGTGGCCGAGGAAGGACCCGGCGGTGGCCAGCGCCGCCGCGAAGTCCACCGCGCCGAACACCAACAGCCGTGGCGGCGGCACCCGGCTCTCCACCAGCAGCCTCAGCTCCGCGCCCAGCCGCAGCACCCCGGTGCGCCCGGCCCGCAGCATCGCACCGGCGCGAGCCGCCGCCACGCGGTCGGTCTCCGCGCCGTGCCCCAGCGACCCGCACGCGTCGCCCAGGGCCGGGACGTACAGCGCGCCACGGCCCGTCAGCGGGCGGACCAGCGCGCCGTGCTCCGCCGTCACCGCGCGCGTCAGCGGCGTGCGCAGCGCGGAGCGCTGGGGGACCGGCGTGATCAGCACCTCGATGCTGCCGCCGCAGGTCAGCCCGGCCGCGAAGCCCTCCGCGTCGCTGTAGCCGAAGCGCTCCACCCGCACCGCGCCGTCCGCCAGGGCGGCGCGGCACAGCTCGTACACCGCGCCCTCCACGCAGCCCCCGGAGACGCTGCCGATCACGGTGCCCGCGCCGTCCACGGCCAGCGCCGCGCCGGGCGGGCGCGGGGCGCTGCCGTGCACCGCGCTCACCGTGGCCACCGCGAACGCGCGCCCGTCCGCCAGCCACTCCCCCAGTTCCCGGGCGATCTCCAGCATGCCGCTACGCCGTACCGGTGAGGTGTTCCGGGCGCACCGGCACCCGGACCAGGTCGAGCCCGGTGGCCTGCCGGACGGCGGCCACGATCGCCGGGGTGGCGGAGAGGGTGGGTGCCTCGCCCACGCCGCGCAGGCCGTACGGGGCGTGTTCGTCGGCGAGTTCGAGGATGTCCAGCGGCATGCTGGGCACGTCCAGGATGGTGGGGATCAGATAGTCGGTGAAGGAGGGGTTGCGGACCCGGCCGTCCGGGCCGACCACGATCTCCTCCAGGACGGCGAGGCCGAGCCCCTGGGCGCTGCCGCCGTGGATCTGCCCGGCGACCGACAAGGGGTTGAGCGCCTTGCCGACGTCCTGGGCGGCGGCCAGCTCGATGACCTTCACCAGGCCGAGTTCGGTGTCCACCTCCACCACGGCACGGTGCGCGCAGAAGGAGTACTGCACATGGCCGTGGCCCTGCCCGGTGCGCGGGTGGAAGGGCCGGGTGGGCCGGTGCCGGAACTCCCGTTCCAGCTCGATCGCCCCGTCGCCCAGCACGTCCGCCAGGGTGGCGATCACCTCCCCGTCGGCCGCCACCACCTTGCCCGCCTCCAGGCGGGCCGCCGCCGCGCCGAAGCGTTCCCGCGCCCGGTCCAGGACCTGCTCCCGCACCGCCTCGCAGGTGTGTTTCACCGCGCCGCCGGTCATGTACGTCTGGCGGGAGGCGGAGGTGGAGCCGGCCGAGCCGACCGTGGTGTCGGCGGGGAGCAGGGTGACGCGGGTGACGCCGAGTTCGGTGCGGGCGATCTGGGCCTGGACGGTGACGCCGCCCTGGCCGACCTCGGCCGCCGCCGTGTGCACCACGGCCACCGGTTCGCCGGCCACCACTTCCAGGCGGACGCGGGCGGTGGAGTAGTCGTCGAAGCCCTCGGAGAAGCCCACGTTCTTGATGCCCACGGCGTAGCCGACGCCCCGCACGACGCCCTCCCCGTGGGTGGTGTTGGACAGTCCGCCGGGCAGTTCCCGTACGTCGGCGGTGCCGGTCGCGTTCTCCCACCGCCGGGGCGGCGGGAGCGGCCGGGCGGCGACCGCGGCGAGCAGTGCGGCGACCGGGGCCGGAGAGTCCACCGGCTGTCCGGTGGGCATCACGGTGCCCTGCCGCATGGCGTTGTGCTGCCGCAGCGTCACCGGGTCCATGTCCAGTGCGGCGGCGAGCTTGTCCATCTGGGCCTCGTAGGCGAAGCACGCCTGCACCGCGCCGAAGCCGCGCATGGCGCCGCAGGGCGGGTTGTTGGTGTAGAGCGCCAGGGCCTCGATGTCGGCGTTCGGGATGTCGTAGGGGCCCAGGCCCAGTGAGGCGGCGTTGCCCACGACGGCCGGTGAGGAGGAGGCGTAGGCGCCGCCGTCCAGGACGATGCGGCAGGTGACGTACAGCAGGGTGCCGTCGCGCAGCGCGCCGTGCTCGTAGCTGAGCCTCGCCGGGTGGCGGTGGACATGCCCGAAGAAGGATTCCTCCCGGTTGTAGACCATCTTGACGGGGCGCCCGGTGCGCAGGGCCAGCAGGCAGGCGTGGGCCTGCATGGACAGGTCCTCGCGGGCGCCGAAGGCGCCGCCGACGCCGGAGAGGGTCAGCCGTACCTTCTCGGCCGGCAGGCCCAGGACGGGGGCGATCTGCTTCTGGTCCACGTGCAGCCACTGGGTGGCGATGTAGAGGTCGATGCCGCCGTCCTCGGCGGGGACGGCGAGCCCGGACTCGGGGCCCAGGAACGCCTGGTCCTGCATGCCGACCTGGTAGGTGCCGCGCACCACGACCTCGGCGCGGGCGCGGGCGGCGGCCACGTCGCCGTGCCGGACGGGCTGGCGGTGCACGACGTTGGGGTGCGGGCTGTCGGCGGCGTGGTGGTCGGTGCGGTCCGGGTGGAGCAGCGGGGCGCCGGGGGCGGTGGCGGAGGTCTCGTCGTGGACGACGGGCAGTTCGCGGTACGCGACGGCGATGGCGGCGGCGGCGCGGCGGGCGGTCTCCGGGTGGTCGGCGGCGACGACGGCCACCGCCTCGCCCTGGTAGCGCACCACGTCCCGGGCGAGGACGGGCTGGTCGGAGAACTCCAGGCCGTAGTGGGTGGCGGCGGGCAGGTCGTGGTGGGTGAGGACGGCGTGCACGCCGGGGAGCGCGAGAGCGGCGGCGACATCGATGCCGAGGATCTCGGCGTGCGGGTGCGGGCTGCGCAGGGTGTGGCCCCACAGCATGTCCTCGTGCCACAGGTCGGAGGAGTAGGCGAACTCGCCGGTGACCTTGAGGGTGCCGTCCGGGCGGCCGGTGGATTCGCCGACGCCGCCGGTGGTGCCGCGCGCGCTGCGCTGGCTGAGGGTTCCGGGACGGAGCGTCATGCCGGTCGGCCCTCCACAGCGGTGCGGCGGGCGGCTGCCAGCCGGACCGCGTCCATGATGTGCTCGTAGCCGGTGCAGCGGCACAGATTGCCGGAGAGCGCCTCGCGGATGTCGGCGTCGGAGGGTTCGGGGACCCGTTCGAGGAGTTCCTCGGTGGCCATCAGCAGGCCGGGGGTGCAGAAGCCGCACTGCACGGCACCCGCGTCCAGGAAGGCGCGCTGGACGGGGGCGAGCGCGCCGTCCTCGCCGGCCAGTCCCTCTACGGTCCGCAGGTCGGCGCCCTCGGCCTGGCCGGCGGCGACCAGGCAGGCACAGACCAGGTCGCCGTCCATCCGGATGGTGCAGGAGCCGCATTCGCCCTGTTCGCAGGCGTTCTTGGAGCCGGGCAGGCCGAGCCGCTCGCGCAGCACGTACAGCAGGCTCTCGCCCTCCCAGACGTTGTCGGCCACGCACGGCCGGCCGTTGACGGTGCAGGTCACGCGCACGGTGTCAGCCCCTTCCGGTAGGCGTCCCAGGTCCAGTCCAGGGTGCGGCGGGCGAGTACGCCGATGGCGTGCACCCGGTAGCGGGCGGTGCCGCGTACGTCGTCGATGGGGCGGCAGGCGGCGCCGGCCAGTTCGGCGAAGCGGCGCACCACCTCGGGCGCCAGCGGCCCGGGGCGCTCCCACGCCCCGGCGCCGGCCAGCGCGCCGGCGAGGAAGTCCTCCGCGTCGTGGGCGCGGACGGGGGTGGGGGCGGCGGAGCCGATGCCGGTACGGACCGTGCCGGCGCCCGGGTGCAGCGCGAGCGCGAAGGCGCACACGGCGATGACCATGGCGTTGCGGGTGCCGACCTTGGCGAACTGCTGCGGCCCGGTGGCCCGTTCGATGTGGATGGCGCGGATGAGTTCGTCGGGGGCGAGGGCGTTGCGTTTGACGCCGGTGTAGAAGGCGTCGATGGGGATGCGGCGGGTGCCGCGCACGGAGGCGGCCTCCACCTCGGCACCGGCGGCCAGCAGCGCGGGGTGGCTGTCGCCGGCCGGGGAGGCGGCCCCGAGGTTCCCGCCGACGCTGCCGCGGTTGCGGATCTGCGGGGAGCCGACGGTGCGGGCGGCGAGCGCGAGCGCGGGCAGTTCGGTGGCCAGGTGCTCGATGACGGCGGCGTACGGGACGGCGGCGCCGAGCCGTACGGTGCGCTCGCCGGTCTCCCAGGTGCGCAGTTCGGGGATGCGGGACAGGTCGAGGAGCCGTTCGGGGCGGCGCCGGTCGAAGGTCAGCTCGACCATCACGTCGGTGCCGCCGGTGAGGGGCACGGCGTCGGGGTGGGCGGCCTTGGCGGCCAGCGCCTCGGACCAGCCGGCCGGGCGGAGGAAGTCCATGCGGCGGTTCTCCCTGTCTGGTGGTGCAGCCAGTACAACGGTCGTCGCGCGCCGGGGGCAGTCACGGAAGGGCCGAAGCACCCATTCGCCGGACCCCCACATCTTGTAGGTTCGTACGAGGAAGCGGCGCGGGCAATGGGGCGGCAGCCCCCGGGCAACACGGACGACATCGGCGGACGGACATGCGACTGCGCACACTGCTGGCGGACGACGCACTGGGGTTGCGGCTGCTGCACGGCGCGGGCCGCCTGGAGGCCCGGGTGCGCGGGGTGATGACGACCGATCTGCGCGACCCCAGCCGCTATCTGCACGGCGGCGAACTGGTGCTGACCGGGCTCGCCTGGTGGCGCGGCCCCCAGGACTCCGAGCCCTTCGTACGGGTCCTGTCCCGGGCGGGCGTGACCGCGCTGGCGGCGGGCGAGGCCGAACTCGGCTCGGTCCCCGACGATCTGGCCGCCGCCTGTGCCCGGCACGGGCTGCCGCTGTTCGCGGTGGCGCAGGAGGTCGCGTTCGCCGAGATCACCGAGCGGGTGGTGCGGCGGATCTCCGGGCACCGGGCCGGGGACCTGGCGGCCGTCGTGGACCGGCACCGGCGGCTGATGGCCGCCGGGCCCGGCGGGGGCGGGCCGCAGGGCGTGCTCGATCTGCTGGGCGCCGAGCTGGATCTGCCGGCCTGGCTGCTGTCGGCCACCGGCCGGGTGATCGCCGGTTCCGGGCGGGTGCCGCTGCCCGGCGCGGTGGCGGCGGAGTTGGCCGCCCACCGGATGACGGCGGCGCTCGCCGGCCGTCCGGGCCCGTACCGGGTGCCGTCCGCCGCCGGTGACGGAAGCGGGTACGCGCTCTTCCCGGTGCCCGGCGACGCCCGGGGGCGGGCCGCCGCGCTCACCGGCCGGCAGCTGGTGGTACGCGCCGATGGGGGCGAGTGGCCGGACGAACGGCGCGATCTGCTGGCGGGCGTGGCGGAGCTGATCGCCGCCGAGCACGACCGGCACGAGGCGTCCCGTACGGTACGGCGCCGCCTGGCCCGGGAGATCGTGCGGCTGCTGCGGGACGGGGCGGTGCCCGCCGAGGTGGCGGCGCGGCTGCGGGTGGCCGGTCCGGTCCTGGGTCACTCGCTCGCCGACCCGCGCTGGCAGGTGGTGGTGGCCCGGGTGGAGGGCGTCGACGGGGGCGGAGCCGGGGACGAGGAGGCAGACGCGGGTGGCGGGGTGGCGGCGGCGCTGCTGGAGGAACTCCTGACCGCTCCCGGCGGCACCGAGCCGGCCCTGGTGGCGGGCGCGCCGCCCGACGGCGGGGCGGTGGCCCTCGTCCCCCTGCCCGCGCTGCCCGGCGAGGGCGCCGCGCTGCGGGCCGAGAGCGTCCTGGCACCGGTGCGTGGAGTCCTGTCCGCCGGGCTCCGCGACGGCGGCCGGCTGACGCTGGGGGTGAGCGCCCCGGTCGGGACGGCCGGCGGGCTGCGCGGCGCGCTGGAGGAGGCGCGGCACGCTCAGCGGGTGGCCGCCGCCGGGAACGGGGCGGTGCGCGGGGCCGGTCACGACGAACTGGCCTCGCACGTCCTGCTGCTGCCGTTCGTCCCGGAGGAGGTGCGGCTCGCCTTCACCGCACGGCTGCTGGATCCGTTGCGCGCCTACGACCGGCGGCACCGTGCGCGGCTGATCCCCACCCTGGAGGCGTTCTTGGCGGCCGACGGCTCCTGGACGCGGTGCGCGGCCCACCTGCACCTGCACGTCAATACGCTGCGCTACCGGATCGGCCGGATCGAGGCGCTCACCGGCCGGGACCTGAACCGGCTGGAGGACAAACTGGACTTCCTCCTCGCGCTGCGGCTGAGCCGGTGAGGGGGCGGACCGGGCGCCGTGGCGGGTGGCCTGCGGCGCGCGGTCAGCGCGTCCAGGGCCTGATGCCGAGGAAACCGCCGTCCGAGACGGTGCGGTAGGGCATCTCCTCGTTCCATCTGCGGCGCCCGCCCAGCAGCGAGGCGAGGAGCGTCACCGCCACCCCGGCCACCGCCCAGATGCCCAGCACCACCAGCGGGTTGGTGAGGGCATGGCCCTGGAAGTACGCGATGGACCGGGTCGCCCACGTTCCGGCGCCCGGGATCATCGCCGAGCCGATGCCACGCCAGAAGGTGGGCAGCAGGGAGGTCCCGATCGCGCCGCCCGCGCTCGGATTGCCGAGGACCACCACGATCAGCAGCGTCAGCCCGATGCCGACGGCCCCCAACAGCGCCTGCAGCGCCAGGGTCACCGCCCCGGTCGCGAACACCACCAGTGCGCCCACCAGCGCCAGCGCCACCAGCCGCCCGGGCAGCGCGTCCAGGACCGGGCCCACGATCACCGCGCCGCCGAGCCCGGACAGCAGCGAGAAGATCAGCAGCGCGCCCAGCCGGAACAGCGCGCGCGACACGGTGGAGGCCCGGCTCCCGGCACTGATGGCGAGCACGGCCGCGCACAGATAGCCGCCCACCACCCAGCCGATGACCAGGAAGAAGGAGGTCAGGCCGCGCGCGTCACCGGCCGCCGTGGGGGCGACGTCCCGCACCTCCAGGGTGCGGTTCTGCGCGGCCTCCACGGACAGCATCAGCTGCGCCAGCGTCTCCGCGGTCGAGGTGCCGCCACCGGTCGCCACCAGCAGGGTGTCCTGGGTGCCGGAGCCGTCCACGATCAGCGCGCCGTCCACGTCCCGGTGCCGCACCATGCGCAGCCCGTCCGCCTCCTCGGTCGAGGTGTGCTTGACATGGAGTGGGTCCCCCGGCAGCCCGTCCAGCTGGGAGACCAGCTGACCGGCCATCTCCTGCGGGGCCACCAGCGCGATCGGGATGCGGTGCGGCTCGGGACGGTGCAGCGCCCCCACGTACGAGGTGATGAACGCCCACTGCAAGAGCAGGGCGCCCAGCACCAGCAGCGCGGCGCGCGGTGTCACGGCGCCGCGCAGCGAGGTCCACAAGCCGCCGCGCGCGTATCCGGATATCGGCTCCATACCTCGCATCGTGCGGGCGCGGCGGGGCGGACGCCCAGCGGGGATGGGCCATTGGGTGGCCGCCGGAGGCCCGGCCCGGATTTGTGAACTGATTCACGCACGCCTCTTGGCCGGGCCCGGTGGCCCGTGCTGAGATTCCTCCACAGTCACGTACGCACATGCACGAGTGCACCATCGGCTCAATGACGCGCCTGGAGGGCAATGTGGCGGACACCGCCATACCACCGACCGTTCCCCTGGACAGCGCGGTATGGCGGCTTCGGTCGCGTGGCTGCTGGCAGGACGCGGCGGCGCTGCTGGAGACGACCGCGGCCGCCTCACCCGCGGCGGCGTTGCACCGCACCGCGCTGCTGGTGGAGTGCTGCATGTTCACCGGCGAGGGGTGGGAGCGGGCGGAGGACGCGCTGCGCGCGGTCGAGTCGATGCCGCTGACGGACGAAGAGCGGGGCGCGGCGGCCGGTGAGCGCGGGTACCTGGCGTACGCCTCGACGTTATTGCGGGTGCGCGACCGTACGGATGAGGCGCGGGCCGCGCTGGGCCGCGCCGCCGCGCTGCTGGCCCCCGACTCGCCGGGGCGGGCCCTGCTGGATTTCCGGCGCGGGCTGATGGCCCAGCATGTGAGCGGCAACGCGGAGGCGGCGGAGGCCGGTTTCCGGCGGGCGCACGTCGAGGCGGTGGCGCGCGGGGACGCGCTGCTCAGCTCGTACACCTGGCGGCATCTGGCGGCGCTGGCGCAGGAGAAGGGCGATCTCGACCGGGCCAGGGAGGGTTTCACCCACAGTCTGCGGCTGCGCGAGGAGACCGGGTTCCTGGTGGGGATCGCCCCGGCCCTGGTGGCGCTGGCGGAGGTTCAGCCGGAACCGGAGGCGGCCCGGCTGCGTACCGAGGCGAGCCGCCTGTTCCACCTGCTGGACCGGGTTCCCCGCTGGCTGGCCCCCCACTTCGCACCCCGTGCGGCGGCGGACTGAGCCGCCGCGCCCGCGTGACCCGGCTCCGTCACCGGTCCTGGGCGCCGGTGAAGTGCTCGGTCGCCAGTTGCTGCGCCGCCGGCACGTCGTGGCGGCGCAGCGCGTCCAGCAGGGCGGCGTGTTCCAGGGCGTCGGCCAGGAGTTCGGCGGTGCCCGGCAGTGTGCCCTGCGAGGCGGGGCTCTGGGAGCGCCGGTGCAGATCCTCCGCTATCAGCACCAGTTGGCGGTTGCCGGTCAGGTGCAGCAGGGCGCGGTGGAAGCAGCGGTCGGCCTCCGCGTAGGCGGCGCGGTCCCCGCGTGTGGCGGCGGTGACGGTCGCCTCGGCCAGCGGACGCAGCTCGTCCCAGCGTTCGGGGGGCAGGGTGTGGGCCAGCCGCATGATGGCGGGCACTTCGAGGGCGGCGCGCACCTCGGCGAGTTCGGCGGCGTCGCGCGGGGTGTGGCCCGCGATCCGGAAGCCCCGGTTGGGGACCGTCTCCACGGCGCCCTCGCTGGCGAGTTGCTGCATCGCCTCGCGCACCGGGGTCGCCGAGACGCCGTACCGCTCGGCGAGCACCGGCGCCGAGTACACCTCGCCCGGGGCGAGTTGGCCGCTGGCCAGCGCGTCGCGCAGCGCGGCGAGCACCTGGGCGCGCACGGAGTGGCGTTCGGGCAGCGACCGGGGCCGTACGGGAAGGGGCGGCCGGTCGGGGCGCACCACCGGCGCGGCAGGGGCCGTCGCTATGTACGCATCCACGCGGGCGCCCCCTCCACCGGAAAAAGTGATGCCGAGCACCCTAGGCCGATATGGGCCGAGATCAAACCCCCTCCGTGATCGGGTAAGGTAAGCCTTACCTCTCCGTTTCGCCCTTGCACTTGATTCGGTGGCACCATGCACGTCTCCGCTCTCGCCCCGGCCCATCCGCTGGCACCCGCACTCGATCGTGCGAATGATGTCCTGAGCACCCTCCGGTTCACCCAGGAGGAGCCGCGCGGCGGCCCGGGCTGGGTGCGCGGCAGCGATCTCGCCGAGGCGGGGCCGGTGCTGGAGGACTTCCTGACCTGGGACGACGAACGCATTCTCGCCGACTACGGACAGCGGGGCCGGCCACAGGTCGTGGCCAGTTTCGCACTGCACCGGTACGCGTGGCCCGCCGCCGTCCTGTTCACGCTCCCCTACTTCCTGTTGCGCCGGGTGCCGTGGCTGGAGCCGGCGGATGTCGCATTCCATCGCGCCGATGGCCTGATCACGGCAGCCGCCCGCACCTTCAGCTGTCTGCCCGACGATCCGCTGGCCGGTCATCCGGATGCCCGGGTGGTCGCGGACGAGGAGGCGCTGCGGGCGGCGGTGCGCGAGGCGGCGGCCGCCCATCTGGGGCCGGTGCTCGAGGGGTTCCGGCCGCGGATGCGCCGGGGCAGCCGGGCGCTGTGGGGCATGGCGACCGATGAGCTCACCGAGAGCCTGTGGTACCTGGGTTCGCTGCTCGGTGAGGAGGAGCGCGCGCTCGCCGAGGCGCAGTTGCTGCTGCCCGGTGGCACCACCCCCTATCCGGGTGGTGCCGCGTTCCGGGACCTCACCGGTCCGGATGGCGCGGTGCTGCGCACCCGCGACCGGGTGAGCTGCTGTCTCTTCTACACACTGCGTCCCGAGTCCACGTGTGTGACCTGCCCGCGCATGTGTGACAGCGAGCGGATCGAACGGTTGACAGCCGTTCGCTAAAGGTTTCGCAACAAATAGCACAACCCCTTTCCGCGCCTCACCCATTGGTGGGGCCGGGTTGTCAACCCCACCAGCGAACCCCCTCGTTGACGCAGGATGCTGGCGGAAACACAGCCGCGAAAGACGGCCTCCCGAGCCGGGTAAGGTGCTCCGCTATGACCGACATAGAGTTCAGCTGGGTGATCGCAGGAGCCGTGCTCCTGGCGGGTGCCCTTGTCGCGGTGACCCTGATGAGCAAGGGACGCAAACCTGCGGCAGCGGCTGCCGACGGGGTGCAGAGCGACTCGTGGGAAGTGATGGAGGAGCGCCGCCGGCGCAAGGAGCGCGCGTACGCGACCGCCTCCTACCTTCTGCTCTTCTGCTGCGCCGGAGTGGCGGCGGCGCTGTCCTTCCAGGGGCTGGTCGGCTTCGGCCGGGAGAACCTGAACCTCTCGGGCGGCTGGGAGTACCTGGTCCCGTTCGGCCTGGACGGCGCGGCCATGTTCTGTGCGGTGATCGCGGTGCGCGAGGCGAGCCAGGGCGACGCGTCGCTGGGCTCGCGGATGCTGGTGTGGCTGTTCGCCGGTGCCGCCGCCTGGTTCAACTGGGTGCACGCGCCGCGCGGTGAGATGCACGCCGGCGCCCCGCAGTTCTTCGCCGGGATGTCGCTCTCCGCGGCCATCCTCTTCGACCGCGCGCTCAAGCAGACCCGCAAGGCGGCGCTGCGCGAGCAGGGCCTGGTGCCGCGTCCGCTGCCGCAGATCCGGTTCGTCCGGTGGATGCGGGCGCCGCGCGAGACCTACGGTGCCTGGTCGCTGATGCTGCTGGAGAATGTCCGCACCCTGGACGAGGCCGTCGAGGAGGTCCGCGAGGAGCGCCGTACCAAGGAGCTGGAGAAGGCCCGCCGCAAGGAGCAGCGCAAGCTGGAGAAGGCGCGGATCAAGGCGCTGGGCCGGCAGCAGCGGGTCGAGGTCGCGGTGGAGCAGGCCGGCGGGGACCGTACGGAGCCGGCGGCGCTGGAGTCCGGTCAGGCTCCCGGCGGACGGCGGGCGCTGGACGCCCCGGGCAGCGGTGGCACCGCCACCGCGACGGCCGCGTCCTCCCGTACCGATCTGTCCGGCGCGGACGGCCGGCTCAACTCTCTTGAGGAGAAACTGGCCCAGATCGAGCGTCAGTTCGGCTGAACCTTGACCCGGATGCGGCGCCGCTGATCGATATGCGGCAGCCTGGGGCCCATGGGGATATGGCAGCTGTTGCTGGTGGGCCTGGTGATGCTGTTGGGTCTGCTGGGCATCATGGTGCCCGGGGTGCCGGGATCACTGGCGGTGTGGGCGGCGGTGTTCTGGTGGAGTTCCGCCGAAGGCACCTCGCAGGCGTGGTGGGTGCTGGTCACCGCCACCGCGTTATTACTGGTTCATCAAGTGGTGCAGTGGCTGCTTCCGGCCGCCGGCCGGCGGGAGGCCGGGGTACGGAAGCGTCAGCTGCTGTTCGCCGGGGGGACGGGGATCGTCGGTTTCTTCGTCCTGCCGGTGGTCGGGGTGGTGCCGGGGTTCATCGGGGCCCTGTACGGGTGGGAGCGGGCCCGGCTCGGTGACCACGGCGCGGCGGTGTCCTCCACCCGCGTCATCATGCGCTCGGTCGGGCGCCGGATGCTGGTCGAACTGGCGGCATGTCTGCTGGTGACGGGGTTGTGGCTCGGCGTGCTGCGGTGGGGCTGAGGCCGGGCCGTGGCAGGCTGCGGCCATGACGGAGCAGGTTGAGTTCAGCCCCGCCGAGCGCGCCTACCTGGCCACCCAGCGGCTGGCCCGGCTGGCCACGGTGGATCCCGCCGGACGCCCGCAGGCAAAGCCGGTGGGCTTCTTCGCACAGGTCGACGGCACGCTGCTGATCGGCGGCCAGGCGATGGGCGCCTCGGTCAAGTGGCGCAACCTGACGGTCAATCCCCATCTGTCGCTGGTCGTGGACGACCTGGCGAGCGTCACCCCCTGGCGGGTACGCGGGGTGGAGATCCGCGGGATCGCCCAACTGCTGGTGGGCGAGGTGGATCTGGGCCCCGGCTTCAGCCCGGAGGTCATCCGGGTGCGTCCGCGCCGCATCCTCAGCTGGGGACTGCCCGGCTGAACCCGGCTGATACGGTCGCGCCCGATCCGCGCGCCCAGCGGCCCCGGGCCGACGTCAGTCGCGATGGCCGGTCCGCGCCGCCGGGGTGACCTGCCACAGATGGTGGACCGCGTACGAACGCCACGGCCGCCAGCCCTCCGCGTCGGCCGCGGTGGCGCCGATACCCGCCAGACCGTGCCGCACCCCGGCGTCCCCCGGCAGGAAGACATCCGGATCGCCCAGCGCCCGCATCCGCAGATAGCCGGCGGTCCACGGGCCGATCCCGGGCAGCGCGAGCAACGCGGCCTCCGTCGCGTCACGGTCGGCGCCGGGGTCGAGGGTCACGGTGCCGTCGGCGAGCGCGGCGCACAGCGTGCGCAGGGTGCGGCGCCTGGCCCCGGGCATGCCCAGCTCGCCGAGCGGGGCACCGGCGAGGGCGTCGGCGGTGGGGAAGACATGGGTGAGAGCACCGTCGGGCGCCGGCAGCGGCTTGCCGTACGCCGCGACCAGGGTGCCGCCCAGGGTCCGGGCACCGGCCACCGTGATCTGCTGGCCGAGGACGGCGCGCACCGCCAGTTCGTGCGGCTGGGCGGCGCCGGGGGACCGCAGCCCGGGGCGGGCGGCGGCGAGCGGCCCCAGATGCGGATCGGCGGCGAAGCGCTCGGCGACCGCGTACGGATCGGCGTCCAGGTCGAACAGCCGGCGCAGCCGCTGCACGGCCGTGGTGAGATCCCGCAGGTCCGTCAGCATGAGCCGGGCGGGCAGCCAGCCCTTCCCGTCGTGCTCGCCCACCTCGGCGATGCCGCTGCCGTGCGGCAGGTCGAGGGAACGGCGGTAGAGACGGGCACCCGGCTCCCCCGTCATCTCCTCGATGCCCGTGATGGCACGGCGGCCGAGGAAGTCGAAGATCTCCCGGGCTGCGTACGGACCCCGGTGGGCCAGCCGCAGCGGGACGCCGGCCCGGTCCTGGGGCGGGGTGGTCCGGCCGCCACGGACCTCGGTGGGGGTGCGGGCGTAGACCTGCCGGATCGTGTCGTTGAACTGCCGGACGCTGGAGAACCCGGCCGCGAAGGCGATCTCGGTGATCGGCAGCGCGGTGCTCTGGAGCAGGATGCGGGCGCTGTGCGCGCGCTGGGCGCGGGCCAGCGCGACGGGTCCCGCGCCGAGTTCGGTGGTGAGCTGGCGCTGCACCTGGCGGGGGCTGTAGCCGAGCCGGGAGGCGAGCCCGGTGACGCCGTCGCGGTCCACGACACCGTCGGCGATCATGCGCATGGCGCGCCCGACCGCGTCGGCGCGGACGTTCCACTCCGCCGATCCGGGGACGGCGTCGGGGCGGCAGCGGCGGCAGGCCCGGTAGCCGGCGGCCTGGGCGGCGGCGGCCGAGGGGTGGAAGGTGACGTGAGCCCGCTTGGGGGTGACGGCCGGGCAGCTGGGCCGGCAGTAGATGCCGGTGGTGCGCACGGCCGTGTAGAAGACCCCGTCGAACCGCTCGTCGCGGCTGCGGACCGCCTCGTACCTGCTGTCGTCGTCCATCACACTGCCCAGTGTGCGCCCGGCGCGAGCTCTCCACTGGCGGAAAACGGACACGGCCGTCGGAGCGTCGCCAGGGCCGCGCGGGCGGCCCGTCGACGGCCCGACGGCAGCCGGGTCAGGCCAGCCGGGCCGGGAAGCCGCCGGTGGCGATCGGGCCCCAGTGGGTGGGGGTGATCCGGATCAGGGACTTGCCCTGCTTGGTCATCGCCGCGCGGTACTCGTCCCAGTCCGGGTGCTCGCCGGCGATGTTGCGGTAGTAGGTGACCAGCGGCTCCAGTGCCTCGGGCAGGTCCAGCACCTCGGCGGTGCCGTCGACCTGGACCCAGGGGCCGTTCCACTCGTCCGACAGGACGATCAGGGAGACCCGCTCGTCACGGCGGGCGTTCCTCGTCTTGGCGCGCTCGGGATACGTGGAGACCACGATCCGTCCGTCGTCGTCCACCCCGCAGGTCAGCGGGGAGCCCTGCGGGGCGCCGTCCGCGCGCCGGGTGAGCAGGATGGCGCGGTGCCGGGGGCGGACGAACTCCAGCAGTCCGGGCAGTTCGACACGGGTGTTGGTGGCGATGGAGGGACTCATGGCGCCCGACCCTAGTCCACCGGTGGCCCCTCCCCCGGCGCGTGGCCGGGGGAGGGCGTGGCATCAGGCGGCCATCGCCACCTCGGTGCCGGCCGGGGTCAGCGCCAGCTCCAGCACCTGGCGGACATCGGTGACCGGGTGCACCTCCAGGTCCGCCAGCACCTCACGGGGCACGTCGTCCAGATCGGGCTCGTTGCGCTGCGGGATGATCACCGTGGTGATGCCGGCCCGGTGCGCGGCGAGCAGCTTCTGCTTGACGCCGCCGATCGGCAGCACCCGGCCGGTCAGCGAGACCTCACCGGTCATCGCCACGTCCGGCCGCACCTGGCGCCCGGACAGCAGCGAGGCCAGCGCGGTGGTCATGGTGATGCCGGCGCTGGGGCCGTCCTTGGGCACCGCCCCGGCGGGGATGTGCAGATGGACGCCGCGTTCCTTGAGGTCGCCGACCGGCAGTTCCAGTTCGGCGCCGCGCGAGCGCAGGTAGGACAGGGCGATCTGGCCGGACTCCTTCATGACGTCGCCCAGCTGGCCCGTGAGGCTCAGCCCGGCGCCGCCGGTCTCCGCGTCCGCCAGCGACGCCTCGATGTAGAGCACGTCGCCCCCGGCGCCGGTGACCGCGAGCCCGGTGGCCACGCCGGGGACCGCCGTGCGCCGCTGCTCGGGCGACTGGGCCGCCTCCGGCGTGTGGTGCGGACGGCCGATGAGGCCGCGCAGATCGTCCTCGGTGACGGTGTGCGGCAGGGTCAGTTCGCCCAGCTCGTTGCGGGCGGCGACCTTGCGCAGCAGCCGGGCCAGGGAGCGTTCCAGGGAACGCACGCCCGCCTCGCGGGTGTACTCGCCGGCCAGCTTGCGCAGCACGCCGTCGGTCACCCCCACCTCGGCGGGGTCCAGGCCCGCCCGCTCCAGCTGGCGGCGCAGCAGGTGCTCCCGGGCGATGGTGACCTTCTCGTCCTCGGTGTAGCCGTCGAGCTGCACCAGTTCCATCCGGTCGAGCAGCGGCTGCGGGATGCCCTCCAGCATGTTGGCGGTGGCCAGGAAGACCACGTCGCTCAGATCGAGTTCGACCTCCAGGTAGTGGTCGCGGAAGGTGTGGTTCTGGGCCGGGTCCAGGACTTCGAGCAGCGCGGCGGAGGGGTCGCCCCGGTAGTCGCTGCCGACCTTGTCGATCTCGTCCAGCAGGATGACGGGGTTCATCGACCCGGCCTCCTTGATGGCGCGCACGACGCGTCCGGGCATGGCGCCCACGTACGTACGGCGGTGGCCGCGGATCTCGGCCTCGTCGCGGACACCGCCCAGCGCGACCCGGACGAAGCTGCGGCCCATGGCGCGGGCCACGGACTCGCCCAGCGAGGTCTTGCCGACGCCGGGCGGACCGACCAGGGCGAGGACGGCGCCGCCGCGCCGTCCGCCGATGACGCCCAGGCCCTTGTCGGAGCGGCGCTTGCGCACGGCCAGGTACTCGGTGATGCGTTCCTTGACGTCGGTGAGCCCGGCGTGGTCGGCGTCCAGGACCGCCTTGGCACCGGTGATGTCGTAGGCGTCCTCGGTGCGGTGGTTCCAGGGCAGTTCGAGAACGGTGTCCAGCCAGGTACGGATCCAGCTGCCCTCGGGGGAGGCGTCGGAGGAGCGCTCCAGCTTGTCGACCTCCTTCAGGGCCGCCTCGCGGACCTTCTCGGGGAGGTCGGCGGACTCCACGCGGGCGCGGTAGTCCTCGCCCTCGTCCGCGGCGTCGCCGTTCAGCTCGGCCAGTTCCTTGCGGACGGCCTCCAGCTGGCGGCGCAGCAGGAATTCGCGCTGCTGCTTGTCGACGCCCTCCTGGACGTCCTTGGCGATGGACTCGGCGACATCCTGTTCGGCCAGGTGGTCGCTGAGCAGGCGCACGGCCAGCCGCAGCCGTTCGACCGGCTCGGTGGTCTCCAGCAGTGTCAGGCGCTGCTCGGTGGTGAGGAACGGGGAGTAGCCGGCGTTGTCGGCCAGGGCTCCGGGGTCCTCGATCTGCTGGAGCCGGTCGACGACCTCCCAGGCGCCGCGCTGGCGCAGCCAGGCGGTGGCCAGGGCCTTGTACTCCTTCATCAGCTCGGTGACGGCGCCGGGCAGCGGGGTGGGCTGCTCCTCGGCGACGGGGGTGCCCTCGACCCACAGGGCGGCGCCGGGTCCTGTGGTGCCGGAGCCGATCCGCACCCGGCGCAGGCCGCGGATGAGGGCGCCGGGGCCGCCCTCGGAGAGCCGGCCGACCTGTTCGACGCGGCCGGCGACGCCGGTCGCGGCGTAGGAGCCCTCGATCCGCGGCACCAGCAGGACGCGGGGCTTCTCACCGGCGGGGGCCGCCGCCTGGGCGGCCTCGACCGCGGCGCGGACCTCGGGGTCGGACAGTTCCAGCGGGACGACCATGCCGGGCAGCACGACCTCGTCGTCCAGGGGCAGCACGGGCAGGGTGAGTGTGTCGGATGACGATGTCGGTGCCATGACCTCTCCCTCAGCAGACAAGTTGAGTTCACTGCACTCAATGCCGGAGGGCGGCGGGATGTTCCCCGGAGGCCGGGCGTTCGCTGTGAGCGATCAGTGCGGGACCGTACGCGTCCCCGCACGGGCGCGCGCCGGGGAACCGCGCGGGTGACCGCGCCCGGACGCGCGGGCCCGTCAGCTCTCCCGCAGCAGCCGCTCCAGGAAGGCGGCGGTGGCGGTCGGCGGCTCGGCCTGGAGCACGACCTGGTTCATCACGTGCCGGTACTGCTCTATCTCGGCGGGCTTGTCCGGGTAGACGCCGCCGTTCAGCTGCTCCAGGTACACCACGTCGGGCAGCTCGGCGCCCGGCGGGCGCAGCACCGTCACCGGGCCGCCCACCGCCGCGTGCCCGCCGGCCGAGAACGGCAGCACCTGGATACTGACGTGCGCCAGCCGGGAGATCTCCAGCAGATGCCCCAGCTGCTCGCGCATCATCGCCGCGCTGCCCATGGAGCGGCGCAGCGCAGCCTCGTCGATCACCGCCCACAGATGGGGCGGGCCCGGCCGGTGCAGAATGCGCTGTCTGGCCATCCGCAGCTCGACCCGGCGTTCCAGCAGCCCGTCCTGCGGCTCGGGGGTGAGCCGGTGCACGGCGCGGCTGTACCCCTCGGTCTGGAGCAGTCCCGGGATGAACTGCTGCTCATACGTACGGATGACCACAGCCGCCTGCTCCAGGCCGAGGAAGACGTTCAGCCAGCTGGGCACCACATCGTGGTACGCGTGCCACCAGCCGGGGGTGTTGGACTGCCGGGCCAGTGCCAGCAGGGTGGCGCGCTCGGCGGAGTCGGTCACCCCGTACAGCGTCAGCAGGTCATCCACGTCGCGCAGCTTGAACCCGGTGCGGCCCATCTCCAGCCGGCTGATCTTGGAGTGCGAGGCACGGATCACCTCGCCCGCTTCCGCGCCGGTGATCCGGCGGGCCTCGCGCAGCTTGCGCAGCCTGGAGCCCAGGATCATGCGGGGGACGGTGGGCCCGGATCTGCGGTCGTCCAGGGGTCCCCCGACGCGCTCACTCACGGCTCTTGTCACGCCCATGTCCGCTCCCATGCCGTAGCCGCGAACGCCTCACTGTACTAGAACCCTTACCCCGCGATCCGGCGCGCACCGTGACGGACTTGGCGCCCCGGCGGTCGGTGCCCCGGATGCGCCGGCGACGGTCGTCGCCCGCCCGGCGCATGCGCTCCAGCTCCTCCCGCAGCTCCCCGCGCTGCCACGCCTTCGCCCAGCGGCGCGCGGTCACCATGGGATCGTCCGGCTCCGGGATGCCCTGCGCCTCGGCCCGCGAACGGCGGGACTTGACGGCCGCCGCCATCGCCGCCGCGGCGGCGGCGCGGGCGCGCTCGCTCTCGGCACGGGCCGCGGCGATGGTGGCGGTGGGCCAGATCCGGTCCACGGCGGCGTTCAGCGCGGCGCCGACCAGCACGGCGAAGGCGGACAGGGCCAGCCACAGCAGGATCGCGACCGGCACCGCCAGCGACCCGTACATGCTGGGCCCCTCGACGGTCGCGCGCAGATACGCCTTGAGGGCGTACGCGCACGCCGCCCAGATGGTCAGCGCCACCAGCGCGCCGGGGATGTCCTCGCGCCAGGGCGACCGCACCGGCACCGACACGTGGTACAGCGTGGTGAGGAAGGAGACGCACAGCAGCAGCAGGAGCGGCCAGTACGTGTAGCGCAGCGCCCCGGACAGCTGCGGCACCCACTCGGCGACCATGCCGGGGCCGATCACCATGGCGGGCACGGCGATCGCGCCGACCACCATGCTGACCACGTACATGGAGAACGCCAGCAGCCGGGTGGTGGCCGGGTTGCGGTGGCCGTCGAGCCCGTACATCACGGTGATGGTGCCGACGAAGACGTTCATCGCCCGCGAGCCCGACCACAGGGCGACGATGAAGCCGAAGGACATCACGTCGGGGCGCGGCCCGGAGACCAGATCGTTGATCAGCGGCGTGATGACCTCGTCCACGCCGCGGTCGGAGAGCATCGCCCCGGACAGCTCCAGGATGTGGCCGCGCACGGTGGGCAGCGCCGTGGTGCCGGCCACCGCGTCCAGGCTGGAGAGCAGCCCGATCAGGCCCAGCAGCAGCGGGGGCAGGGAGAGCAGGGTGAAGAACGCCGCCTCGGCGGCCATGCCCATCACCCGGTGCTCGGAGCAGGAGGTGACGGTGTCCTTCAGCAGCAGCCAGGAGAGCCTGCCCTTGGGGATGTTGCGGTAGACGGCACTGCGCGAGGGGCGGCCGAGGCGTCTGCGCTCCTGTTTCTCCCGCTTCTTCTCCTGCTTTCTGTCGTGTCTGTCGTGCCTCGTGCCGGGCCCGGGGTCCGGCGTCCGGCCCCGCGCCCCGTCCCCGGTCGTCCCCCGTGGTGCTTCCCCCCGCTCCGCCGCGCGCTGTCTGCGCTGTCCTTCCGGTATGGGTGCTGACTGTTCGGCGTTCACGCGCATAACGTAACCGCATGACCTCCACCTCCAGCACGCACCGGGTGACCAACCAAGTTCCGCCCCTGGTGGGCCACGACGTCTTCGGCGCGGACGCCGCGCTGCGGGAGGCGGTGGAGCGCCACAGCGGTGACCCGGGGCAGGCGGCGCGCAGCGCGGCGGAGTTGAGCGAGCTGGGCCGGGCGGCCGGCTCGCGGGAGGCGCAGGAGTGGGGGCGGCTGGCCAACGAGAACCCCCCGGTGCTGCGCACCCACGACCGCTACGGCGAGCGGATCGACGAGGTGGAGTTCCACCCGTCCTGGCACCGGCTGCTGGAGCGCGGGGTGGCCGCCGGCCTGACGGCGGCGTGGCCGCGTACGGACGGCCATCTGCGGCGCGCCGCCGCGTTCGTGGTGTGGTCGCAGGTGGAGGCGGGGCACGGCTGTCCGTTGTCGATGACGCACGCCGCGGTGCCCGCGCTGCGCGCCGAGCCCGCTCTGGCCGCCGCGTGGGAGCCGCTGCTGACCTCCACGGTGTACGAGCCGGGGCTGCGCCCGGCGGCCGGCAAGGCGGGGGTGCTGGCCGGGATGGGGATGACGGAGAAGCAGGGCGGCTCGGACGTCCGGGCCAACACGACCGAGGCCGTACCGCTCCAGGAGGACGGGGCCTACGCGCTGCGCGGTCACAAGTGGTTCTGCTCGGCGCCGATGTCGGACGTGTTCCTGGTGCTGGCGCAGGCGCCCGGCGGGCTCACCTGTTTCCTGCTGCCCCGGGTGCTGCCGGACGGGAGCCGCAACACCTTCCTCGTCCAGCGGCTGAAGGACAAGCTGGGCAACCGCTCCAACGCCTCCGCCGAGGTGGAGTTCGACGGTTCCACGCTGGCGTGGCGGGTCGGCGAGGAGGGTCGCGGGGTGGCCACCATCATCGGGATGGTGGCGGCGACCCGGCTGGACTGTGTGGCCGGGTCCGCGGCGATCATGCGGCAGGCGGTGACCCAGGCGGTGCATCACGCGGAGCACCGTTCGGCGTTCGGCGGCGCGCTGATCGACAAGCCGCTCATGCGCAACGTCCTGGCGGATCTGGCGCTGGAGTCGGAGGCGGCGACCGCGCTGACGATGCGGCTGGCTGCGGCGTACGACCGGGCGGCGGCGGGCAGCGCCTCGGAGCGGCATCTGCTGCGGCTCGCGGTGCCGGCGGCCAAGTACTGGGTGACCAAGCGCTGTACCCCGCTGACGGTGGAGGCGCTGGAGTGCCTGGGCGGCAACGGCTACGTGGAGGAGTCCGGGATGCCGCGGCTGCTGCGCGAGTCGCCGCTGAACTCGATCTGGGAGGGCGCGGGCAATGTGCAGTCCCTCGACGTACTGCGGGCGTTGCAGCGTGAACCGATGGCGCTGAACGCGTTCCTGACCGAGGTGGGGCACTCCTCGGGCGCCGACCACCGGCTGGACGCGGCGATCAAGGACGTGCTGACGGAGCTGTCGGACCTGGAGGGCATCGAGGGGCGGGCGCGGCGGCTGGTGGAGCGGCTGGCGCTGGTGCTGCAGGGGTCGCTGCTGGTCCGGTACGCCCCGGCGGCGGTGGCCGACGCGTTCTGCGCCTCGCGGCTGGGCGGGGAGGGCGGGCTCGCCTTCGGGACGCTGCCGAAGGGGCTGGACCTGGAGGCGGTGGTGGAGCGGGCGCTGCCCCGGTAGGGGTGGGGTGCCTGTGATGGAATGACGGGAATGAGCACCTCGCCGCCCCCGGACCCCGCCCGCGACGCCGACGCCCCCGCCGTCCGTGTCACCGTCACCACCTGGTACCTGGAGCAGACGGAGCCGCGGGAGCCCGGCCCGGCCCGCCGTCCGGCGCCCGGCGCGGAGGTCCGGATCGAGCGGGCTGCGGTGCCCAGCCCCGAGTTCAGCCGCTTTCTGTACACGGCGGTGGGCCAGGATGTCGCCTGGACCGACCGGCTGCCGTGGGACCTGGCCCGCTGGCGGGCGCATCTGGAGCGGCCGGGGGTGGAGACCTGGGTGGTGTACGAGCGCGGCACTCCCGGCGGCTTCGTCGAACTGACCGCCCAGGACGCCGGGGTGGTGGAGATCAGCTACTTCGGGCTGCTGCCCGCCTTCCGGGGCCGTGGCCTGGGCGGACTGCTGCTCGCCGAGGGCACCGCCCGCGCCTGGGATCTGGCCGGGCGGTGGCCGGACCGCGAGCCGACCCGGCGGGTGTGGGTGCACACCTGCTCGCAGGACGGGGAGCACGCCCTGGAGAACTACCGGCGGCGCGGTTTCCGGCTGTACGACACCCGGGTCGGCCAGGAGCCGTACGCGGCGCAGCCCGGCCCCTGGCCGGGCGCATAACGGGGCTCTCACCAGCACGTCTCTGCATATGAGACTCATCCGTCCACATCACGGACGACTCTGGACTGCCCGACAGCGCCCGTGCGACGCTGACCGGCATGTCGCGAGCTGGAACCGCCCTGGTGAGCAGGCGCCACATCGACCTCGGTCGTATGTGCAGCGCCATGTGTCCGCACTGCTGAGCGCCACCGCGCGCCGGCCGCCCTTCCCCGGTGTGTCTGCCTGACAACCGGCTGCCCGACGCCGACTCTGCCCCGTTCCGCCGCTTTTGCGCGGCTCATTGTGGGTCAGAGTCTCTTTGCCGCCTGCCGAAGGACGAAAGAAGCATGTCCGAGCCCGCGAAAAAGCCCGCTGCCCCCAACCGCCGCAAAGCCGGACGCCACCGCGGCGAAGGCCAGTGGGCCGCAGGACATTTCACCCCGCTCAACCCGAACGAGCAGACCAAGAAGGACGACGACGGTCTCAACGTACGGACGCGCATCGAAACCATTTACGCGCAGCGCGGGTTCGACTCCATCGACGGCGCCGACCTGCGCGGCCGGATGCGCTGGTGGGGGCTGTACACGCAGCGCCGCCCCGGCATCGACGGCGGCAAGACCGCCGTCCTGGAGCCGGAGGAACTGGACGACGAGTACTTCATGCTGCGGGTGCGCATCGACGGCGGCCGGCTGACCACCGCCCAGCTGCGCGTGATCGCCGAGGTCTCGCAGGAGTTCGCCCGCGGCACGGCCGACATCACCGACCGGCAGAACATCCAGTACCACTGGATCCGCATCGAGGACATGCCGGAGATCTGGCGCCGCCTGGAGGGCGTGGGCCTGTCCACCACCGAGGCGTGCGGCGACACCCCGCGCGTCATCGTCGGCTCCCCGGTGGCCGGCATCGCCGCCGACGAGATCATCGACGGCACCCCCGCCATCGAGGAGATCCAGCGCCGCGTCATCGGCAACAAGGCGTTCTCCAACCTCCCGCGCAAGTTCAAGGCCGCCATCTCCGGCTCCCCGCAGCAGGACGTGGCCCACGAGGTCAACGACATCGCGTTCGTCGGCGTCCGGCACCCCGAACGCGGCCCAGGCTTCGACCTGTGGGTGGGCGGCGGCCTGTCCACCAACCCCAAGATCGGGGTACGGCTGGGCGCCTGGGTGCCGCTGGAGGAAGTCGCCGACGTGTACGAGGGTGTCGTGGGCCTCTTCCGCGACTACGGCTACCGGCGGCTGCGTACCCGGGCCCGGATCAAGTTCCTGATCGCCGACTGGGGTCCGGAGAAGTTCCGGCAGGTGCTGGAGGACGAGTACCTGCTGCGCCGGATGGCCGACGGCCCCGCCCCGGCTGCCCCGGTGGACCAGTGGCGCGACCACATCGGGGTGCACCCGCAGCGCGACGGCCGGTACTACGTCGGCTTCGCCCCCCGGGTGGGCCGGGTGGACGGGACGACCCTGGCGAAGATCGCCGACCTCGCCGAGTCGCACGGCTCCGGCCGCGTGCGGACCACCGTGCAGCAGAAGATGCTGATCCTCGACGTCCCCGAGGACCGCGTCACCTCGCTGACCGAGGGCCTGGCGACGCTGGACCTGACCGCGCGGCCCTCGCCGTTCCGGCGCGGCACCATGGCCTGCACCGGCATCGAGTTCTGCAAGCTGGCGATCGTGGAGACCAAGGGCCGCGGCGCCTCGCTGATCGACGAACTGGAGCGCCGGCTGCCCGGCTTCACCGAGCCGCTCACCATCAACATCAACGGCTGCCCCAACTCCTGCGCCCGCATCCAGATCGCCGACATCGGCCTCAAGGGCCAGCTGGTGACGGACGCCGAGGGCCGGCAGGTCGAGGGATTCCAGGTGCACCTGGGCGGATCGCTGGGTCTGGAGCCCGGCTTCGGCCGCAAGGTGCGCGGCCTGAAGGTCACCTCCGCCGAACTCCCGGACTACATCGAGCGGGTGCTGCGCGCCTTCGAGGAACAGCGCACCGAGGGCGAGTCCTTCGCTAAGTGGGCGGCGCGGGCCGATGCGGAGGCGCTGTCATGAGCGAGCGGGCCGCCCCGTACTACTGCCCCTACTGCGGCGACGAGGACCTGCGCCCCTCCGAGGAAGGGCACGGCGCCTGGGAGTGCGCGGCCTGCAACCGCGCCTTCCGGCTGTCGTTCCTGGGACTGCTGGCGAGCGGACTGCGGCAGCGACCGCCGGGAGAGGAACCGATATGAGCGCCCCCCGTGCCGCCACCGAACTGCGCGCGCTCGCCGAACGGGCGGGCCGGGAACTGGAGGAGGCCCCGGCACTGGAGATCCTGCGCTGGGCCACCGGCACCTTCGGCCCGCGGTTCTGCGTGGCCTCCTCCATGGAGGACGCCGTCGTCGCCCATCTCGCCTCCCGGGCGCACCCCGGCGTGGACGTGGTCTTCCTCGACACCGGCTACCACTTCCCGGAGACCATCGGCACCCGCGACGCGGTCGAAGCGGTGATGGACGTCCGCCTCATCACCCTCACCCCGCGCCGCACCGTCGCCGAACAGGACGCCGAGTTCGGCCCCGCGCTGCACGACCGCGACCCCGACCGCTGCTGCGCGCTGCGCAAGGTGGCCCCGCTGGAGCGAGGGCTGGCCGGGTACGACGCGTGGGCCACCGGGCTGCGCCGCGACGAGTCCCCCACCCGGGCCGGCACCCCGGTGGTCGGCTGGGACGAACGCCGCGGCAAGGTCAAGGTCTCCCCCATCGCCCGCTGGACCCAGGACGACGTGGACCGTTACGTCGCCGAACACGGGGTGCTCACCAACCCGCTGCTCCAGGACGGCTACGCCTCCATCGGCTGCGCGCCGTGCACCCGCCGGGTGCGGGCCGGCGAGGACGCCCGTGCCGGGCGCTGGGCCGGGCGCGGCAAGACCGAATGCGGACTGCACGGCTGATGGCGCAGTTGAACACAGATGACAGCGGACGTCCGGGAGTGGGAGAAAAGGACTCGATGAGCGAGCAGGGTCAGGGCAGTGGCGGCGCCACCGTGTGGCTGACCGGGTTGCCCAGCGCCGGCAAGACCACCATCGCCCGGGCGCTGGGCGCCCGGCTGGAGCACGAGGGCCATCGGGTGGAGGTGCTGGACGGTGACGAGATCCGCGAATTCCTGTCCGCCGGGCTCGGCTTCGGCCGCACGGACCGGGACACCAATGTGCGGCGCATCGGCTTCGTCGCCGAACTCCTGGCCTCGCACGGGGTGCTGGCCTTGGTCCCGGTGATCGCCCCGTACGCGGACACCCGGGCAGAGGTGCGCCGGCGGCACGAGGAAGGCGGCACGGCGTACCTGGAGGTGCATGTGGCCACGCCGGTCGAGGTCTGCTCGCGGCGTGATGTGAAGGGCCTGTACGCGCGGCAGGCCGCGGGTGAACTCTCCGGGCTGACCGGGGTCGACGACCCCTACGAGGAACCCGCCGCCCCCGATCTGCGGCTGGCCACCCAGGACCGCGCAGTGAGCGAGTCGGCGGACGCCGTGTACGAGCTGCTGACGGAACGGGGGCTGCTGGCATGAGCGTCGGCGAATCGTACGCGCTGACCCACCTGGACGTACTGGAGTCGGAGTCGGTCCACATCTTCCGGGAGGTGGCCGGGGAGTTCGAACGCCCGGTGATCCTGTTCTCGGGCGGCAAGGACTCCATCGTCATGCTGCATCTGGCGCTGAAGGCGTTCGCCCCGGCGCCGGTGCCGTTCACCCTGCTGCACGTGGACACCGGGCACAACTTTCCCGAGGTTCTCGACTACCGCGACCGGATCGTCGCCCAGCACGGACTGCGGCTGCACATCGCCTCCGTACAGGAGTTCATCGACCGCGGCGAACTGCGCGAGCGCGCCGACGGCACCCGCAACCCGCTGCAGACGGTGCCGCTGCTGCACGCCATCCGCGCGCACCGCTTCGACGCCGTGTTCGGCGGTGGCCGGCGCGACGAGGAGAAGGCCCGCGCCAAGGAACGGGTGTTCTCGCTGCGCGACGAGTTCGGCGGCTGGGACCCGCGCCGCCAGCGCCCCGAGCTGTGGCAGCTGTACAACGGACGGCACGCGCCCGGCGAGCACGTGCGGGTCTTCCCGCTGTCCAACTGGACCGAGCTGGACGTGTGGCAGTACATCGGCCGGGAGAAGATCGAGATCCCCGCCATCTACTACGCCCACGAGCGCGAGGTGTTCGCCCGCTCCGGCATGTGGCTGGCGCCGGGCCACTGGGGCGGACCGCGCGACGGCGAGCGCACCGAGCGCCGCCGGGTCCGCTACCGCACCGTCGGCGACATGTCGTGCACCGGCGCCGTCGAGTCGGACGCCGAGACCATCGAGCAGGTCATCGCCGAGATCGCCGCCTCCCGCCTCACCGAGCGCGGCGCCACCCGCGCCGACGACAAGCTGTCCGAGGCCGCCATGGAGGACCGCAAACGCGAGGGGTACTTCTGATGACCGACACCGCCTCCCTGCTGCGCTTCGCCACCGCCGGATCCGTCGACGACGGCAAGTCCACCCTGGTGGGCAGGCTGCTGCACGACTCCAAGTCGGTGCTCTCCGACCAGCTCGCCGCCGTCGAGGCCGCCTCCCGCAACCGGGGGCAGCAGACCCCCGACCTGGCGCTGCTCACCGACGGGCTGCGCGCCGAGCGCGAACAGGGCATCACCATCGATGTCGCCTACCGCTACTTCGCCACACCCCGGCGCCGGTTCATCCTGGCCGACACCCCCGGGCACGTGCAGTACACCCGCAACATGGTGACCGGCGCCTCCACCGCCGATCTCGCCGTCGTCCTGGTCGACGCCCGCAACGGCGTCGTCGAGCAGACCCGAAGGCACGCCGCCGTGGCCGCCCTGCTGCGGGTTCCCCACGTCGTGCTGGCCGTCAACAAGATGGACCTCGTCGGGTACGCCGAGCGGGTCTTCGCGGACATCACCGGTGAGTTCGGCGCGTACGCCGCCTCGCTGCGCATCCCCCACGTGACCGCGATCCCCATCTCGGCGCTCGCCGGGGACAACGTGGTCACCCCCTCGGCGCACATGGACTGGTACGGCGGCCCCACCGTGCTGGAGCACCTGGAGACCGTGCCGGTGGACCACGGGCCGGCCACCGGGCCGGCCCGCTTCCCGGTCCAGTACGTGATCCGGCCGCAGACCGCCGAGCACCCCGACTACCGCGGGTACGCGGGGCGGCTGGCCGCCGGAGTGCTGCGGGTCGGCGAGCCGGTCACCGTCCTGCCCGCCGGTCGCACCAGCACGGTCGCGGGCATCGACGCGCTGGGCACCACGGTGGACGAGGCCAGGGCGCCGCAATCGGTCACCGTCACGCTCGCCGACGACCTGGACATCTCGCGCGGCGACGTCCTGGTGCCGGCCGGCGAAGGGCCGCTGCCCACCCAGGACATCACCGCCACCGTGTGCCATCTGCACGACCGGCCGCTGACCCCGGGGGCGCGGGTGCTGCTCAAGCACACCACCCGCACCGTGAAGGCGATCGTCAAGGAGATCCCCTCGCGGCTCACCCTGAACGACCTCTCCCCGCACCCGGCACCGGGCGAGCTGGCCGCCAACGACATCGGCCGGGTGGTGCTGCGCACCTCGGAGCCGCTGCCGCTGGACCCGTACGCCGTCTCCAGGACCACCGGATCGTTTCTGCTGATCGACCCCGCGGACGGCTCCACCCTCACCGCCGGCATGGCGGGCGACGCCTTCGCGGCCCCGGCGGCGGACGGTGCCGGCGCCCCCGGCACGCCCGCCGACCACGAGGGGTGGGACTTCTGATCATGCTCAAGGATGTCTTCTCGACCTTCGCGAAGGAGGGCGGCCGGGTCGGCAGCGGCGCGCTGGGCGCCGGCCACGGCGGGATCGCGCGATGTGCGGACCACTGAGCTCCCACGCCGCCCGTCCCGTACGACCCTCCCGCTGCCTCCGGCCGGGAGGCGACCCCAACCGGCCGGTGCCGCCCCGGCACGCCGTCCGGTCTCGCGAGAGGACTCCCCCTTGACCACCGCGCGCCGCTCCCTGCTGACCGCCGCCGTCCTCGCCCCGCTGCTCATCGGCGCGACCGCCTGCGGCTACGGCTCCAACTCCTCCGACGAGGGCAGGAAGACCTCGCAGGAGAGAACCGGTGAGAAGCTGTCCACCGACAACGTCAACATCGGCTACTTCGCCAACATCACCCACGCCACCGCCGTCATCGGCCTCCAGGACGGCGGGCTGATCGCCCAGGAGCTGGGCGGTACCGGCTTCACCCCGTCCGTCTTCAACGCCGGCCCCTCCGCCATCGAGGCGCTCAACGGCGACTCCATCGACGTGACCTTCATCGGCCCCAACCCGGCCATCAACGGCTGGGCCCAGTCCGGCGGCCGCAACCTGCGGATCGTCTCCGGGGCGGCCTCCGGCGGCGCCTCCCTGGTCGTCAACCCCGACCGGGTCTCCGGGCTGGATGACCTGGCCGGCAAGACCCTGGCCACCCCGCAGCTGGGCAACACCCAGGATGTCGCGCTGCTGAGCTACCTGGCGGACCAGGGCTTCGAGGTCGACGCGGGCACCGGCGCCGGCGACGTGGACGTCGTCCGCGTCCCCAACGCCGAGATCCCGGCCGCCTTCGAGGGCGGTGACATCGACGGCGCGTGGGTGCCCGAGCCGACCGCCGCCCGGCTGGTCGCCCAGGGCGCGGTGGAGATCCTGGACGAGGGCGAGCTGTGGGAGAACGGCCAGTACGTCGTCACCCATGTCATCGCCTCGCAGAGCTTCCTGGAGGAGCACCCGGACGTCGTGGAGGCCATCATCCGCGGGGTGGTGCGGACCAACGCCTGGATCAACGAGCACCCCGAGGAGGCCAGGGAGCAGTTCAACACCGCCATCGCCGCCCTGCCCGGCGGCAGTGAGCTGCCCCCGGAGGTCCTCGACCCGGCCTTCGACCACGTGGAGTTCCTGAACGACCCGCTGGCCGACTCGCTGCGCGTCAGCGCCGAGAGCACGGTCAACGCCGGGCTGCTGGACGAGGTCGACCTGAACGGGATCTACGACCTCTCGCTGCTGAACAAGGTGCTGGCCGAAGAGGGCCAGGACCCGGTCAGCGACGGCGGCCTCGGTGTCGAGTGATGACCCCTCCCACAGATTCGACGACCACGAGGTGACAGCGATGGCCACCGCACTCAACACATCGGACGCACCGGCCCCCACGGGCCGGGAGGGGGCCGCGGACACCCCGGCCGTACGGCTGGACCAGGTGTCGAAGTCGTTCGGCCGGGCGGGACGGGCGCAGCTCGTCCTGGACACCATCTCGCTCGATGTCGCACCCGGCGAGTTCGTGACCCTGCTCGGGGCGTCCGGCTGCGGCAAGTCGACGCTGCTGAACCTGGTCGCCGGGCTCGACGCGCCGACTTCCGGGACCATCTCGGTCCCGGGGGGCCGGCCGGCCCTCATGTTCCAGGAACACGCGCTGTTCCCGTGGCTGACGGCCGGCAAGAACATCGAGCTGGCGCTGCGGCTGCGCGGTCTGCCCAAGGCGGAGCGGCGTCCGGAGGCCGAACGGCTGCTGGAACTGGTGCGGCTGACCGGCTCCTACGGCAAGCGGGTGCACGAACTGTCCGGCGGCATGCGGCAGCGGGTGGCGCTGGCGCGGGCACTGGCCCAGGACAGCAGCCTGCTGCTGATGGACGAGCCGTTCGCGGCGCTGGACGCCATCACCCGCGACGTGCTGCACGAGGAGCTGACCCGGATCTGGTCCGAGACCGGCGTCTCGGTGCTGTTCGTGACGCACAACGTACGGGAGGCGGTGCGGCTGGCGCAGCGCGTCGTGCTGCTGTCCTCCCGGCCCGGGCGGATCGCCCGTACCTGGCGGGTGGACATCCCGCAGCCGCGGCGGATCGAGGACGCCGCGGTGTCGGCGCTGTCCGTGGACATCACCGACCAGCTCAGGGGGGAGATCCGGCGCCATGGTCAGCACTGAGAAGACGGACGGGGCCGGGAAGGCCGCGAAGACCTCCGACCCGGCGGAGCCGGCCGGGGGCCACCACGGGGACCTGGCGGGCCTCGAAGCGGGCCTGGACGCCCTGGACACCAGGGCGGCGGACGAACGGCCCCCGCTGGGGCGGCTGCTGCTGAGCAAGCTGGTGCCCCCGCTGGTGGCGGTGGCGCTCGTACTGGCGGTGTGGCAGCTGGTGTACGTGGCGGAGATCAAGCCGGACTACATCCTGCCGGGCCCGCTGGACGTGTGGGCCGCCATCGAGAAGATGTGGCTGGACGGGGTCCTGCTGGGATACATCTGGACCAGCGTCTCGCGCGGGGTGCTGGGCTTCGCCATCGCCATCGCGGTCGGCACCCCGCTGGGGCTGCTGGTGGCGCGGGTGAAGGTGGTGCGGGCGGCGATCGGGCCGATCCTCACCGGGCTCCAGTCGCTGCCGTCCATCGCCTGGGTGCCGGCCGCGCTGATCTGGTTCGGGTTCACCGACGCCACGATCTACACGGTGGTGCTGCTGGGCGCGGTGCCCTCGATCGCGAACGGCATCGTGGCGGGCGTGGACCAGATCCCGCCGCTGTATCTGCGGGCCGGGCGGATGCTGGGCGCGCGCGGGCTGACCAGTGTGCGGCACATCCTGCTGCCGGCCGCGCTGCCCGGCTATCTGGCCGGCCTCAAGCAGGGCTGGGCGTTCTCCTGGCGCTCGCTGATGGCGGCGGAGCTGATCGTGAACTCGGCGAAGCTGGGCACCGGGCTCGGTCAGCTGATGGACGGCTTCCGGCAGATGCAGAACATGTCCGGGGTGCTGGCCACCATCATCCTGATCCTGCTGGTGGGGATCGCGATCGATCTGCTGTTCTTCTCCCCGCTGGAGCGGCGCGTGCTGCGCAGCCGCGGTCTGCTGGGGAGGAACAACTGACCGGCGCGGCCCCGCTGCTGCTGATCGCCCACGGCAGCCGGGACCCGGGGCACGCGGCGACCGTGCACGCGCTGGCGGCGCGGATCCGGTCGCTGCGCCCCGGGCTCCGGGTGACGGTGGGCTTCCTGGAGTTCAACGGCCCCCGGGTGCGGGAGGCGCTGGCGGGTCTGTACGGGGACGGCGAGCGGGAGGTGACCGCGGTGCCGCTGCTGCTGACCCGGGCCTACCACGCGAAGACGGACATCCCGGCCGCCCTGGCCGCCTGCGCCGGGGCGCTGCCGGGCATGACGGTCCGCCGGGCGGAGGTGCTGGGGCGCGATCCCCTGCTGCTCGCGGCGCTGGAACGCCGGCTGGCCCGGGCCGAGGTGCTGGACCACGGCGCGCGGGTGCCGGACGTCACCGGCGCCGGGATCCCCGGTGCGCGGCGACCCGGGCCGGTGTCAGCCACGGCCACCGCGCGGTGCCCCTCGCCCGGTCACCGCGCGCGGTCCCGCACGGGCGTCGTGCTGGCCGCCGCCGGGTCCTCCGATCCGGCGGCAATCGAGGCGGTGGGATCCCTGGCGTGCCAGTGGGCGCGTGCCGGAGGCTGGGGCGCCGTGCGGCCCGCGTTCGCGGCCGGTGCGCCGCCCGGCACGGCCGATGCCGTCCGCGCGCTGCGCGCGGACGGCATCGAACGGGTGCTGGTCGCACCGCTGGTGATCGCGCCGGGCCGGCTGCCGGCCCGGATCGCCGCCGGGGCCCGGGAGGCCGGCGCGGACGCCCTGGCGCCGGTGCTGGGCGCCGCCCCGGAGCTGGCGGCCCTGCTGCTGCGGCGGTACGACGAGGCGAACGCGATCGCCTACCGCGCGGCGGGCACGTACTTGTAGCCCACCCGCCGGACCGTCACGATCCGCTCCCGGTACGCCGCGCCGAGCTTGCGGCGCAGCCGCGCGACGTGCACGTCCACGGTCCGCTGGTCGCCGACCGGGCCGTAGCCCCAGATGGTGGATACCAACTGCTCGCGGCTGTACACGCGGTGCGGGTGCCGCATCAGATGGGACAGCAGCTCGAACTCCAGGTAGGTGAGTTCCAGCGGTGTCCCGTCCACGCGGGCGGTGCGCTCGTCCTCGTCGATGGTGATACCCGGGCCGCGCTCGGCCCGGCCGGCGGGCGCGGCGGCGTGGGCGGCGGCGTGGGCGGTGGCGTGGGCGGCGGCGTGGGCGGTGGCGTGGGCGGTGGCGGGCAGCGAGATCAGCTCGGACAGCTGGGTGCCCGCGGGAGCGAGGACCAGGTAGCCGACCAGCGGTACGGAGCTGTCCACGCCTTCGGGGACAACGGTGATGGTCATGTCGGACAGGTCTGACAGGGGTGTGGTCAGCTGCGGCATGATCGGCTCCTGCACGGATATGGGGCGGTCGAAGCCTTGAACGGTCATGCGGTCTGTGCCTTTCCAGAGGTCACTGAGGTCACTGCGGCAGGGGCGCGGAACCGGCGGCGGTGGACGCGGGGAGCGCTTCGATGAAGTCGTCGATCGCGTCGAACAGGCGCAGTTCGGCCTCCGGACGGATCTGCGCGGATCCGTCGGGGCGGCGAGCTATGTCGTCCTCCAGCTGGTAACAGCCGCCGACCACGTGCCGGGCGCGCAGTGCGGTGAGCACCGGGCGCAGCGCGTAGTCGATGGCCAGGACGTGGGCACAGCCGCCCCCGGTGGCCAGCGGCAGTACCGTCTTGCCCGCGAGACCCGACTGCGGCAGCAGATCGAGGAAGGTCTTCAGCAGGCCGGTGTAGGCCGCCTTGTACACGGGGGTGGCGACGATCAGCCCGTCCGCGACGGCGACATCCCCCAGCGCGCTCCGCAGCACGGCGCCCGGCCGGCGGATGCCCAGCAGTTCCTCGGCCGGCAGTTCCCTCAGTACCAGGTGCCCCGCGTCGAATCCGGTGAGCGAGAGCCGGTCGATGGCGTGCTGCACCAGTGCGGCGGTGCGCGATTCCCTGGTCGGACTGGCCGATACCGCGAGAATGTGCGTCATGAATCACTCCGGGTTCATCGAAAACCAGAATAGGGCCGGGGAATTCGGGCATGGCGGGGCAGGGCCGGGTGGCACGGTGGCGCGATTTCCGGATGGAGCCGCGGGAATGACGGGATACCGCCCGCCGATGGGGATTCAAAGACACGGCTGGTGCCGGAGATTCACGGCCGCTGCGGGCCGGAGAAGGTCAGCTGTGCTGTGTTCAGTGGCCGTTGGCACAGATAGCGCTGGCCTGCCGTCGCAGATCGACGTGCAGGCGCGTCACGAGAACGTCAGCTTGACTCACAGTACGTGAGCTTGCCAGCAACCTCCGGTCGCCGTCAAGGTATTGCCGCTCCGTCTCAATTGCTGGAACAACGGCAAACGGGAGTGGGTCATATTTCGCCGGATGACGTCCGTGAAAAGTCGGGGGCCGCTTGACCGGGGCACGGGTGGGCTGCCAATGTGACCCCCATGTCGACCGGCAAGCGCTTCTTTACCAGGCAGCACGTGGACTTTGTCCGCGTGGCCAGCGCGCTGTGTCGCCGCGGCCGTCCCTGACGGTCGCGCCCGGTGTCAGCCGTGGGCGCGGCGTCCCGCATTCCGCCCACCGCATCCGGCACCGCGCAAGAGGTCATCCATGTCTGTTTTCTCCGCCCCGCCCCGTTCGTCCGCGGCCACCGAGGTCCCCTTCTCTCCTGCCCGGCTGGCCGAGACCGTGCGCCGGGTCGCCGCCCGGCCCGAGTCGTGGCGGGCGCTGGCCCGCTTCACCTCGCCCGAGCGCTGGTACCACCGGCTGCACCGCGCCGAAGGGTACGAGGTGTGGCTGCTGACGTGGCTGCCGGGGCAGGGCACCGAGATCCACGACCACGGCGGCTCGGCCGGGGCGTTCACGGTGGTGGAGGGGACGCTGAGCGAGGAGACCTTTCCGGGGGCCCGACGGCTTCCGGTGGGCGGGCTGCGGTCGTTCGGCCCGCGCCATGTGCACCGGGTGAGCAACCGCGGCACCGAACCGGCGCTCAGCGTCCACGCGTACGGGCCGGCGCTGGCCTCGCAGAACTACTACCGGCTGGGGGCGGACGGCGCGCTGCTGCTGGACCGCACCGACACGATCGACGACTGAGACCGGGAACGCACGGGGAGTTGAGGCTGAGCCATGACGACGATCGATGAGCATCTGACCGCGGTGCGCGCGGGCCTGGACCGGCTCGACCCGCACGCGGCGCAGGCGGCGCGGCGGGCGGGCGCGGTCCTGGTGGACACCCGGCCCGCCTTCCAGCGGGAGGCGGACGGCACGATCCCGGGCGCGCTGATCATCGAGCGCAATCATCTGGAGTGGCGTTGCGACCCGGCCAGTGGCGCGTCGGTGCCCGAGGCCACGGGGCGTGATGTGCACTGGATCGTGCTGTGCGACGAGGGGTACGCCTCCTCGCTGGCGGCGGTCTCGCTGCGGGCGATCGGGCTGCGCAGGGCCACCGATCTGGTCGGCGGTTTCCAGGCGTGGCGGCGGGCCGGGCTGCCCGTGACCGTCCCAGACCCGACCGGCGATTCCCCCCTACGCGGCGACACGCAGCTCAACCACCGGCCGGGTCCCTCTCCCACCCCGGCGGGTCCGTCATCGTAAATGGTACAGACCGATTACCGCCAGTGGGCGCCCTGATACAGACGGAACGGGCAGGATGAGCGGCATGCCCGCGCGAGCCGAACCCCTGCCCTTCTTCGTCTACGGCACCCTGCGCGCCGGGCAGCGCCACTACGCGTGGACGCTGCGCGGCCGCACCACCCGGGAGGAGCCCGCCGTCCTGGCGGGCGCGATGCTGTACGAGGGGCCCGGCTTCCCGTACGCGGTGGCCGTCCCGGACGGCGGGCACGAGGCCTCCCCCGCCCGAGGGGAGCGGGCCACGATCACCGGGGAGCTGATGTACGTCCCGGAGCCGGCCTTCGACGAGGTGCTGGCCACTCTGGACCGGCTGGAGGGCCCGGACTACGACCGGCTGGTGGTGCGCGTCCTGGACGGCACCCGCGCCTGGACGTATCTGGCGGCGGACCCCCTGGCCACCCGGCTGCGCACGACGGGCACCCCGATCCCGAGCGGCGACTGGCTCGCCCGCTGACGCCGGGCGGGGGTCAGTCCGGCTCCTCCGCCGCCAGCTCCAGCAGCTTCTGGACGGTGCGCCAGTTCCGTCCGGTGGCCAGGTGGCCCTTCAGCGCGCCGACGAGGGCGTCGCCGAGCTTGCTGCGCCCCATGCCGTCCGGGAAGTACGCGAAGACCTCCCGCTCACCGGCCCGGAAGGTGTCGGGTGCGTAGCGCCCGGGGTCGAGGCGGTCCAGGGCGGCGGGGTCGGGGGTGCGGTCGAGGAAGAGCACCAGCAGCTTGGCCGGGTCGAGCCCGTCGGTGTCGTACGGGCAGCGCCGTACGGTGGCGCGCAGTTGTTCCGCGCTGAGCACGAGGGTGTCCACGGCGAACCCGAACCGCCGCTCCAGCGCCGCCGCCAACTCCTGGCCCAGCGCCCGGGGGTCGGCGCCAGGCGCCGCCGTGAAAACCGCGTTGCCGCTCTGCAGATGTGTGCGCGGTGCCCCGTACCCCAGCTCGGTGAGCACCGCCCGCAGGTCGGCCATCGGGACCTTGCGGTGTCCGCCGACATTGATCCCGCGCAGCAGCGCCACGAACCGGGCGGGCCCGGCTTCGGTACCTTCCGTCATGCCCGCAGCTTAGGAGCCGCCACCGACAGTGCCCCGCAGCCGGACGAGCGCCCTGCCGTACCCGGCCGGCCGGACCACCCACAGCAGCCGGCCGATGAGGCCGTGCAGGCCCGGCGGACCGTCACCGCCCGCCCGGGCGGATCGAGGAGTGGTGGGGCGCGGCCCTGGTCAGGGAGTAACCGGCAGCTCCGCCTCGATGAGGTCGGCGGCGTGCGGGGCGCCGCCCTCGGCGGCCATCCCCCGCCGGATCTCCCGCAGCCGGGCCGCGACCTCCGGATCACCGGCGAGGCCGAGCACGGCCGCACGCAGGGCCTCGGCGCTCGCCTCGGCCTTGGGGAGGTGCCGGGCCACGCCGAGTCCGGCCAGCAGTTCGGCGTTGCCGAACTGGTCGGCGCCCTGGGGCACCGCGACCATCGGGACGGCGTTGGCCAGTCCTTCCTGACTGCCGCCCATGCCCGCGTGGGTGATGAACGCGTCGGCCTGCCGCAGGATGGACAGCTGCGGCACCCAGGAGTGGGTCTCGATGTTCCCCGGGAGTTGCTCCCCCTCGTCCACCAACTGTTCCGCGCTCACCCTGGAGCCGATCTGGAGCACCACGTACCAGCCGGGCAGATCACCGAACGCCCGCACACAGGCGCGGTAGAAACCCGGCTCGTCGGTGTAGGAGGAGCCGAGGGAGATCAGCAGCAGCCGCTTGCCCGCGGCCTCCGCCGGGCGCACCCACTCCTGCTGATGGGCGCGGGTTCCCTGGCAGGCGCCGACGAAGGTGGCGACATCCGTGTCCACGAGGTCGGCGTTCGGCTGCATGGCCCGGGGGATGAGCGCGAGCGTGCGGCCGGGGCGCGCCATGAACTCCAGCGGCGTGAAGCCGGCGAAGCCGTTCGCGTCCAGCCAGCCCTGGAAGCGGTCCAGGTAGGCGCGACCGCGCTCACTGCCTCTCAGGTCCTTCTCCTGCTGGGCCACGACCTCCTCCAGGCCCTTCCAGCCGACCATGCACGGGGAGAGCTGGAGGGCCGGCACCTGCCAGCGGCGGGCGAGTATCCGGGCGCAGAACGGGGCGATGTCGAACAGCACCAGATCGGGCTCGTCACCCGCGTACGCCTCGGCCAGCTGGGGCAGCATCCGGATGTTGTCCTCCAGGAAGGGCTCCACCTGGTCCAGGTACTCCTCGCCCCACTCCTGTTCGACACTGAGGAGCGAGGAGTACGTCTTCGGCTCGGCCCCCGTTTCCGCGACGGTGTCGGCGAAGGACTCGGGGATGGCGTAGGTGACACGGTGGCCCCGGGCGACGAGTTCACGGATGACCTCAAGGCTCGGGAAGATGTGGCCCGGGGCCGGGATGCTGAACATGGCGATGTGGGCGCGGCGGGCCGGCGCGGCTGCGGTCATGCCGTCAGCGTAACGAGACGATACGTCTCGTGCAACTGGAAGGGGGCGTGGTCGCTCAGCCGGCCACCGGTGCGCCGGACTCCGCGGCTTCCTCCTCCTGGGCGCGCCGCCGGCTCTCGGCCGCGTCGAAGGAGTCCAGGGTGCGGGCGAAGTCCCGGGTGGACAGCAGCAGCTTGTAGATGATCGCCAGCTCGAAGACGAGCAGCAGCACGCCCGCGCCGATGGTCACCGGGACCACGGCGTTCAGCGCCGGGGCGACGATGAACACCGCCATCTGGAACTCGATGCCGCTCACCAGGTGGGTACGGATCCGGTGCCGCAGGAGGAAGGCACGCAGGCGCAGATAGCCGGGGAACCGGGAACGGAACTCGCGGTGCAGATCGACGATGGCGGTCACCGGACGGCCGGGGCGGGTGTCCCCCTGCGGGGCGGGAACGGTGACCGGGACGACGGCGGAGGCGGAGGGGGAGGCGGAGGCGCGCTGGGCGGGCACCGCGCGCTCCTCGGCGGCCTCGGCCGCCGTGTCCGTTTCGCCTCCGTGGTGGGCGGCGACGGCGTCGGCGTCCGCCTCCGGATTCTCTCGCAGGAGATCTTCCATGAAGGCCAGTTCGGTGGCGTTCTCGGCTTCCCTGGCGCGGCGGGCCCGGGCCTTGATCTGCTTGCGCATCCCGTGCCGGATCTTGAAGATCTGGAGCGCGTCGATATACCGCAGCATGTCGAGGAAGACCACCGCGAGCGCCAGCCAGAGATAGATCACATCATCGGTGCGGGAGAATTGGCCACCCATCAGGGCGACCGCGCACACCAATACCCTGATCCGGTCAAACACATAATCGAGCCAGGCGCCGAATACTGAGCCGGTCCCGGTCAGCCGGGCGAGTTTCCCGTCCATGCAGTCCAGGACGAAACTCACGTGATAGAGCAGGGCGCCGACCAGCAGCCAGTTCCAGGTGCCGAAGGCAAAACAGCCGGCGGCGCCGAGACCGAAGAACAGGGCCAGCCAGGTGATCTGATTCGGCGTGATCCTGGTCCACAGCGCGGTCCAGCGCACCAGGGGGGTGGCGAGCGGGTCCACCAGCAGGACGGTCCACCACGCGTCCCGTTTCTTCTGCGTGGTCCGGCGCACCTCTGTCAGGGGGGGAATGTCGTGACGCATGGTCTGCTTCCAGGCGGAAATAGGACCCGAAAGACGCTACCACTTTCACACGGAGCGCGATGTCACGAAACCGGCCGGGAATTCCCCCAGGCCCATTCGAACTCTTCACGGTAGGTTTCGAAAAGCGTGATTTCGCCATCCGCGGCCGCGTCCGTTCGGTGCGGTATCTCCCGGCCCGTGCGCCGGAGAACGAGAACCGGGGTTTCCATTCCCCGTATTCTCCTTAGATATGACTGAACCACGGCCACCCCGTCCGGGCTGTCACCGTCCACGAAATAAGCACTGAAACGGGGGATCTCATCGAACACATGAATGTCGAAAGCCTCGGGATCGCGCACCTTGCTGCGCACCCGGCGCACCTGGAGGATGTTGGTCTCCACCGAGCGCCCCAACTCCCCGCGCTTGAGCCCCAGCTCGCGCTCCCGGCGCCGCATCGCCCCGCTCGCCGGGTTCAGGAACAGCAGCCGCACCCGGCACCCCGAGGCCGCCAGATGCGCCAGCCGCCGCCCCGGATAGTTCTGCACCAGCAGCCCCAGCGCCGTCCCCATCGCGTCCAGCCGCCTGGCACCCCCGAACAGTTCCTCCGGCGGCAGCTGCCGCTGCAACCGCACCCGGTCCGGATGCACCCCCGCCACATCCGTGAACCGGTCCCCCACCAGCCGCTCCACCGCGTCCGCCGGCAACCGTCCGGCGTCCGCGGGCGCCCCGGAGTCCAGCAACCGCAGCAACCGGGCGCAGCCGCGCTCGGCCTGCTCCAGCACGGCCCGGCTCATCCCCCGGTTGCGGCTGACCGCGCTGCGCGCCACCTCCAGCTCGTCCAGCGTCAGTTCCAGCTCGCGACGATTGTCCAAATACGGGGCGAAACAGGGCCAGTGCTGCACCATGAGTTCACGCAACTGAGGCAGCGTCAGGAAGGCGAGCACCGTGTCATCGGCCGGATCAAGCACCAGCCCCTTGCGGCGGCTCACCTCCCGCAGCGCCGCCGCCCGCTGCACCCACTCCTGTCCGGCGGGACCCGCCGCCGCGATCTCCCACTCCTCGCCGTGCACCGGCTCGTACACCGGGCGCAGCACCGCGGCCACCACCGAGCGCAGGCGCTGTTCGACCAGATTGAGCCAGACATATGCCCGCCCGGCACGCTCCACCCGGGTGCGCACCTCGGACCAGTCAGCCTCGCTCCAGCCCAGATCGGCCCCGATCTCCACGGGACGCGGCACGGGCACCGCCTGGGTGGGCGCCTCCGCGGTCTCACCCCCGTTCCCCGAGGGCAGCTCAAGCCCGGACGAGCTCACCGCCTGCACCGCCTTCCACCCCGCCGTTGGATCAAGGAAGCCTACTGCGCGCGCGGTCGGCCGCGCAGCACGGTACGGACTCAACCACGCCGTGGGGCACGGCAGTCGGAGTGGGCGGCGGTCATGACACAGGTGCCCAGGACCCCCACCGCGACCTATCGCCTCCAGCTGGAGCCCGGCGCCGGATTCGACGCCGCGGCCCGGCTCCTGCCCTACGTCGCCTCGCTCGGCGTCTCCCATCTGCACCTGTCGCCGGTCCTTGAGGCCGTGCCCGGCTCCCGGCACGGCTACGACGTGACCGACCACACCCGGGTGCGCGCCGAACTCGGCGGCGAGGCCGGCCTGCGCGACCTGGCCGAAAAGGCCCGGGCCCGCGGGCTGGGAATCATCGCCGACATCGTGCCCAACCACATGGCCTTCCCCGCCGACACCCGGCTCAACGCCCCGCTGTGGCAGCTCCTGCGGGACGGCCCCGGTTCCCCCGCCGCCGCCTGGTTCGACATCGACTGGGCGGCGGGCGGCGGACGGCTGCCCCTGCCGGTGCTGGGCGCGCCCCTGCGGGAGCAGTGGGACGCGCTGCGGGTGGAGGGCGGCACACTGCGCCACGGCGACCACCACCGTTTCCCGCTGCGCCCCGGCACCGAGTCCCTGCCGCTGCCGGCGCTGCTGGACGCGCAGCACTACCGGCTGGGCTGGTGGCGCACCGGCCTCGCACAGCTGACATACCGCCGGTTCTTCACCGTCAGCGACCTGATCGCGGTACGCGTGGAGGACCCCGCCGTCTTCGAGGCCACCCACGCGACGGTGCTGCGGCTGGTCGCGGAGGGCGTGATCGGCGGACTGCGCGTCGACCACCCCGACGGGCTGGCCGACCCCGAGGGCTACCTGCGCCGGCTGCGGCAGCGGGCCGGCCCGGACGTGTGGGTGGTGGCCGAGAAGATCCTGGCCACCGGCGAACACCTCCCCACCGGCTGGCCGGTGGCCGGCACCACCGGCTACGACGCGCTGCGCCACGTGGACGCCGTCCTCACCGACCCGGTGGGCGCGGACCGGCTCACGGCCGACCACCGCCGGTTCACCGCCGCCCCGGCCGATCTCGGCGGCGCCTGGGAACCGACCGTACGGCGCGCCGCACGCGAGATCCTCGCCGAGGAGCTGTGCGCCGAACGCGACCGCCTCCTGCGCACCGCGCACCGCCTGTGCGGTGACCTGCACACGCCGGAGGCGCTGCGCACCGCCCTGACCGAACTCCTGGTGCATCTACCGGTCTACCGGCCCTACCTCGCGGCGGACCGCCCGCCCTCGCGGCAGGACACGACCCTGCTCGCGCGCACGGCCGACCTCGCCCGGTGCGCGGTCACCACGGCGGCGCAGGCCCGGGCGGTGGACGCGCTCCACGCGCTGCTCCGGGGCCCCGACACCGCTCCGGCCGAACCGGCCCGGTCCCCGGGACGGACCGCACCCGGCGCCCCGTACGACCCGGTGGGCCCCGCGGACCCGGCCGGCCGCTCCGCCGAAGGGCCGGCACCGACGGCCGGAACCACCGGGGACCCGGCGCTCCGTGACCGGGACGACGCCGGACTCCGTACGGCGGATGCGACAGACGGCGGGACCCCCGCGGGGGAAGGGGCCGGGTCGCCTCCGGAGCCGGACGCGACCGCACAGACGCGGACCACCCACCGGGCGGCCCCGTGCGACGGCAGGTCAGGCGCCGACCCGGCCGTGCGGGCCAGGACGGCCGCGCCCGACGCCACGTCACCCGCCACCGCGGACACCGGCTTCCACCTCCTCGCCGAGAGCACCGCGGACACCGGCCCCAGCGCCTGCGCCGCGAGCGACGCGCAGGACTTCCGGGCGCGGTTCGGCCAGGTGGGTTCCGCCTTGCGGGCCAAGGCCGTCGAGGACTGTGCCGGATACCGCTTCACCCCGCTGCTGTCCGCCGCCGAGGTCGGCGGCGACCCGGGCGAACCCGCCCTGCCGGTGTCCGCCTTCCACGCGCACTGCGCCCGTATCCAGCACGCGTGGCCGCTCACCGGCACCGTGTACGCCACCCACGACACCAAGCGCAGCGGTGACGTCCGCGCCGCCCTCGCCACACTCACCGAACATCCGCTCGGGTGGGCGGAACTGCTCACCGAGGTGACGGAACGCGCCGCGCACGCCGGGGTGTCCGCCCCCGACCCGCACCTGGCGTGGAGTTGCTGGCAGACGGCGTTCGCGCTCGCGCCGGACCCCGACCCGTCCCGGCTGCTGGACGCCACCCTCAAGGCCGCACGCGAGGCAGCCCTGCGCACCACCTGGACGGACCCCGACGCCGATTACGAGGCGGCGGCGGACCGCTTCGTACGGGGCGGCCCCTGCGGCGCGCCCGGATACGCGGTGGCCCGGTTCGCCGAGGAACTGGCACCGCAGATCCGGGCCAACGTCCTGGGGGCCGCGCTGCTGCATCTGACGATGCCCGGGGTCCCCGACCTCTACCGGGGCGGTGAGAGTGTCTACCGGGCCCTCGTGGACCCCGACAACCGCCGCCCGCCGCGGCTCCCGGAGCGCCCGCTGCCGGGCGCGGCCGACCCCGGCTCCGCCACCGCCCCGGGAGCCGACGCCGGCCTGCCCGCCGAGAAGCTGTGGCTGACCGCGGTGGCGCTGCGGTTGCGCCGCGCACACCCCGAGTGGTTCGGCGCGCACTCCGGCTACGAGCCGCTGACCGCAGAGGGGCCCACCGGGGACCACGCGCTGGCGTTCGCCCGGTCCGGTCAGGTGCTCACCGCCGTCAGCCGGCTCACCCGGACGCTGGAGGCCGCCGGCGGCTGGGACAGCACCGTGCTGCCGCTGCCGCCCGGCCGCTGGGACGACGCGCTGGCCGGCCGGGACACGGGCCGGACGGCGCGGCGGCCGGCGTTCCAGGGCAAGGCCCGGCTCGCCGAGATGTTCGCCGACCGCCCGGTCGCCCTGCTGGTGCGCCGGGACGGGTTCTGACGCGCCGTCTTTACAAGCCGATCCTCTGCCCCCACACTGGGAGCGCTCCCACGGGCACGATCACCCACGGAACTCCGGTCTGCCGACCCACACCACCAGCCCCCGCTCGGGCGGCAGACCGGCTTCCGCGGCGGGGCCGGGCCCCGGCGCCACCGGCCTGCCGGGCGCGGGCTCAGTACCCGCTCACCGCAGGCTCAAGCGGTACGAGACGGCGCCGAAGCGCACCTCGTCCCCCGGCCGCACCGGCAGCGTGTCGGTCACCCGCCGGCCGTTCACCCAGGTCCCGTTCGCCGAGCCCAGATCCCGTATCAGCCACCCGCCCCCGTCGGCCGTCAGCTGGGCGTGGAAACGCGAGACGCTCCCGTCGTTGAGCCGCAGCGCCGAGCCCGGGGCCCGGCCGATCGACAGCGGGTGCGGCCCCGGGGTGGGCAGCACCAGTTGCGGCAGCCGCTCGGCACGCCACGCCGCGGACATCCGGTGCTGGAAGGAGGCGATCCGGCCCACCGTCTGCACCAGCCAGCCGGTGCGTTCGGCCGCCCCCTCGCAGGCGGGCAGATCCCGCAGCGCCAGGGCGAGCTCCTCCGGACGCCGGGCCCCCATGACCTGTTCCATCCGCCGCTCGAAGGTGTCGTGGGACAACCTTCCGTCCACCATGCCCTCGCGCAGCGCGCCGAGGGCACGCTCACGATCCGCGTCGGATATCCGCGGAGAGGGCACACCGGACTCGATCGAGGTCATGAAACAAAGTTTCCGGGACGGGAGTTGGTTCTGTCCAGACAACTCGTTGGCCCTCCCCCGGTGCACCGGGGTACGGTTCCGGCACGCCCACGGACCGGGAAGGAGGCGTTTGCCATGTGTGTCACCGCATCGCGCGTGTCCCGCTTCCGCCTCCTCGTTCCCGGGCGTGTTCTCTGACCGGACGGAAGCCGCGCGCACTCCGTATCCGGAAGGACCCCTCTCCTCATGACCGATCTGGTCTTCCGCTGCCTCGCCGAGGGCGAGAGCAGCACCCTTTTCACCTCGCTCCCCGACCCCGGCCTGGTCGGCCGCGCGCTGCTCGACCCGCCGCACAACGTGGTCCGTACGCTCGCCGAGGGCGGCGAGTACCGGCCCGAGTGGCTCTGGATGGCGCTGCGCGACGGGGAGGTCGTGGCCCGCGCCGGCTACTGGGGCGGGCCGGACGACACCAAGCCGGTCGCCCTGGACTGGTTCGACTTCACCGACCCCGAGGCGGGCACCGCCCTGCTGCGGGCCAGCGGTCTGCGCCCCGAGTACGAGCTGATCCTGCCGCCCGGCTGGCGCTCCGACCCGCTCGCCCGGGCGGCCGGCGGGGCACGGATCTCGGCGGCGGTCGAGGCTGGCTACGAGCCGCTGGTGGAACGTTTCCGCTACACGTGGACCCCCGAGTGCGGGATCCCCGACGCGCCGGGGCGGCTGGTCTTCCGGCCCGAGCCCGACGACGACGTGGTCCTGGACATCTTGCGCCGCATCCACAGCACCACGCTGGACGCGCACGCGCTGCGGGCGATCGCGCAGGACGGCCCCGACGCGGCCGCCCGGCAGGAGCTGGAGTTCCTGAACTGGTGTCCCTCGCCGCGTGAGTGGTGGCGTATGGCGTACACCCCTGCGGGTGAGCTGGTCGGCTTCCAGGCGCCGGCCCACAATCCGAGCAGCCCGGTGGTCGGCCTCATCGGCGTGGTCCCCGAGCAGCGCGGTCACGGTTACGCGTACGACCTGCTGGTGGAGTGCACCCGGCAACTGGCCGCCGAGGGCGCGGAGCGCATACACGCCGCCACCGACACCGGCAATGTGCCGATGGCCAAGGCGTTCGCCCGGGCGGGCTATCCGGTGACACAGCACCGCTACTGCCTGGCGTGAGGCCGGGGCGGGCCCGAGCATGGTGTCCATGCGCTTCGAGGTGTGGGCACCACGGGCCCGCCGGGTCTGGCTGTGGCTGGAGGGTGCGCGGCTGCCGCTGCGTGAGGACGCGGGCGGCTGGTGGCGTACGGACGCGGCGGCCGGGCCCGGCTCCCGCTACGGCTTCGTGCTGGACGACCCCCAGGGCCCCGTGCTGCCCGACCCCCGGGCCCGCCGGCTGCCGGAGGGCCCCGAGGGCCCGGCGGCGGTGACGGACCCGGGGGCGTACCCCTGGCGGCATCCGTGGGCGGGGCGCGGGCTGCCGGGGGCGGTGCTGTACGAGCTGCACATCGGTACGTTCACGGCCGAGGGCACGTTCGACGCGGCGGCGGAGCGGCTGGAACGCCTGGCGGAGCTGGGCATCACCCATGTGCAGCTGATGCCGGTGAACCCGTTCCCTGGGCGGCACGGCTGGGGGTACGACGGGGTGGCGCCGTGGGCGGTGCACGAGCCGTACGGGGGCCCGGAGGGGCTGGCGCGGCTGGTGGACGCGGCGCACGGGGCGGGTCTTGGCGTGGTCCTCGACGTGGTGCACAACCATCTGGGGCCCTCGGGCAACCGGCTGCCGGAGTTCGGCCCGTACTTCACCGACCGGCACCACACGCCGTGGGGTTCGGCGGTGAACCTGGACGGGCGCGGTTCGGACGAGGTGCGGGCGTACTTCGCGGGCAGCGCGCTGGCGTTCCTGCGGGACTTCCGGCTGGACGGGCTGCGGCTGGACGCGGTGCACGAACTGGCGGACGACCGGGCGCTGCCGTTCCTGGCGGAGCTCTCGGCGGCGGTGGACGCGCTGGCCCTGGAGGTGGGCCGGCCGCTGTTCCTGATCGCCGAGTCGGACCGCAACGACCCGCGGACGGTCGCGCCGCGCGAGCGCAACGGTCTGGGCCTGCACGCGCAGTGGACCGACGACTTCCACCACGCACTGCACGTGGCGCTGACGGGTGAGGCGCAGGGCTACTACGCGGACTTCGCACGGGCCCCGATGGCCGCGCTGGCCAAGACCCTGACCGGGGGTTTCTTCCACGACGGCGGCTACTCGGCGTTCCGGGGCCGGGGGCACGGGCGGGCGCTGGAGCGGGCGGCGACGCCGGCGTACCGGCTGGTGGGGTACGCGCAGACGCACGATCAGATCGGCAACCGGGCGCTGGGCGATCGGCTGACGGCCCAGGCCGGGCCGGCGCGGGCGGCGCTGGGAGCGGCGCTGGTGCTGTGCGGGCCGCTGACGCCGATGCTGTTCATGGGCGAGGAGTGGGGGGCCGGCTCACCGTGGCAGTTCTTCACCGACCATCAGGACCCGGCGCTGGCGGAGGCGGTGCGGCAGGGCCGGCGCGCGGAGTTCGCGGCGCACGGCTGGGCGGCCGGGGACATCCCTGACCCGCAGGACCCGGCGACCCGCGACCGTTCCGTGCTGCGGCATCCTGCGGCGGAGGACCACCGGGAGCTCACGCGGTGGCACCGGCGGCTGATCAGGATCCGCCGCGCGCTGCTGACACCTGGGCAGCCGCTGTCGGCGGTAGCGGTCCGGTACGACGAGGACGAACGGTGGCTGACGGTGTGCCACGGTCCGCTGGTGGTGGCGGTGAACTTCTCGCCCGACCGCCCGGCGACCGTGGCCGTTCCCCCGAACCTGCTCACGCTCCTGGCGGCCACCCACCCCGTACCCCCGACGGCCCCGGAGGCGGGCCTGCGGCTGCCGCCGGAGTCGGCGGCGGTCCTGACCCCGGCCGACGGCCGGGAGGTGTCCGGCCCGTGGTGAGCACGCCCGGAGATGGGCCGGCGACCCAGCGAAGGTCCTGAACGCCGTGACCCGCCGCCTCGTTCACGGGAACGCTGTTCGGCACCGTGACCTGGCCGTCATGGCTGCCGAGCAATATTCCGGACCTCCGGCCCGCGTCGCAGGAGAGGGGAGATCTCCACGGCCGCACCCCGGCCGCCGCTCCCCCGGTCGAGCCGTTTCGCTGGCATCATCGGTGACATGGGCAACACGAACGAACCGCCGTACGACGTCCTGGTGGTGGGCGCCGCCGGGGTGGACACGATCGTGCGGGTGCCGCGTCTGGAGGTGCCGGACGCCGACCTGCTGCACGTCCCGCCGATCCGCGACTACGTGGCGCACACCGGGACCGGCGCCGCGCTGGGTTTCCACGCGCTGGGGCTGCGCACCCACTTCCTGGACTTCCTCGGCGAGGATCTCCAGGGCGACCTGATCCGGCGCCGCTTCACCTCCGCCGGGCTCGGCTTCGATGTGCTGCCCGCGCCCAACGGCACCCCACGCAGCGTCAACCTGGTGGACGAGGCGGGGCGCAGGTTCTCCTTCTACGACGGCCGGCATCCGGCGGATCTGCTGCTGCCCCCGGAGTTCGTGGGGCCGCATCTGGACCGGGCGCGCCATGTGCACGTGTGCCGTTCCGGGTTCAACCGGGAGCTGTTCGGTGAGCTGGAGCGCCGCGGTCTGCCGTCCTCGACCGATCTGCACGCCTGGGACGGGGTCAATCCGGACAGCCATCCCTGGGCGTTCCGCACCGACTACGTGTTCCTGAGCGCGGCCGGGCTGCGGGGCCGGATCGAGGAGACGCTGCGGCTGATCCTGGAGCGGGGGAAGGCGCGGCTGGCGGTGGCCACGGACGGGGAGCGCGGCTGCCATCTGCTGAGCCGGGAGGGGGACGGGGCCGTACAGCACTTTCCGGCGGTGACCCCGGCGGCGCCGGTGGTGGACAGCAACGGGGCGGGCGACGCGTTCGTGACGGCGTTCCTGTACACGCTGTTCGCGGGCGGGGGTCTCGGTGAGTGTGCGCGGGCGGGCACCGTCTCGGGGGCCTTCGCGTGTACCCAGGTGGGCACCCACGAGCGGCAGATGACCGCCGCCGAGCTTGCGGCGGAGCTGGCCGGTGCGGGTGGCGGGGACGGCGCGGCGGCCGTCAGTCCAGCGTGAACACCCGGCCGCGCGCGCTGCCCTCCACGGCCTCCAGGTAGCACACGGCCACCTCGTCCAGCGGGGTGCCGGGGGCCGGGTCCATGTCCAGGGAGATCAGGGTCTCGCGGATCCAGCCGGGGCTGACGGTGTTGAGCCGTACGCCGCGCGGCAGTTCCCTGGCGGCGGCGGGGACGAAGGCCTCGATACCGGCGTTGATGAGGCGGCCGAGCGCCGCGTCGCGCAGCGTGTCCGGGATGGTGCCGCTGGTGAGGGTGATCGAGCCACCGTCGCGCAGATGGGGCAGGGCCCTGCGGACCAGCTCGACCTGCCCGGTGAGCTTGCCGTCCAGGCCGCTGAAGAACGCGGCGTCGGTGGAGCCGGCCACCGGGGCCGTGCCGCCGCTGGCCGCGCAGCACACCACGGCGTCCACCGGCCCGTGCGCGGCGAGCAGCGCGTCGACGGTGGCGGGCTCGGTGAGGTCGACGCGCGCCGGGCCGCGCCGGGAGGCACGGACCACCCGGTGCCCGTGTGCCTCCAGCGCGCCGGCGACGGCGGCACCCACGGTGCCGCCCGCGCCGATCACGATGACGTCGAGCGTCACCCGGCCTCCGTCCCCGGCTCCGCCTCCACGTGCCGGATGGCGATGGAGTTGATGCAGTACCGCAGGTCGGTGGGGGTGCCGTAGCCCTCGCCCTCGAAGACGTGACCCAGGTGCGAGCCGCAGGTGGCGCACAGCACCTCGGTGCGCGGGCGGCCCGGCAGGGAGGTGTCGACCCTGGTCTCCACGGCGTCGCTGTCGGCCGGGTCGTAGAACGAGGGCCAGCCGCAGTGCGACTCGAACTTGGTTCCGGAGCGGAACAGCTCGGCGCCGCAGGCGCGGCAGTTGTAGACGCCGACGGTCTTGGTGTCGGTGTACTCGCCGGTGAAGGCCCGCTCGGTGCCCGCCTCGCGCAGGACCCGGTACTCCTCGTCGGTCAGTTCCTCGCGCCACTGCGCGTCGGTCTTCTCGACCTCGTAACCCATGGTTCCGCTCTCCTCAGTCACAACGATTACCGCGCCAGCCGGTCCAGGATTTTCGGTCCCAGGTCGGTGACGTCCCCGGCTCCCATGGTGAGAACGAGATCGCCGGGCCCGGCCATTCCCGCGATGACCTCGGGGACGGCGTCCTTGCCGCCCTCCGGTTCGGGGTGTACCCGAGCGCCGTGCCGGGTGGCGGCGTCGGTGATCAGCGCGCTGGTGACGCCGGGGATGGGGTCCTCGCGGGCGGGATAGATCTCCAGCACCACGGAGGCGTCGGCCAGGGCGAGGGCCTGGCCCATCTCGGTGCCCAGTTCCCGGGTGCGGCTGAACAGGTGCGGCTGGAAGACGACCAGCACCCGGCCCTCGCCCGCCGCGCCGCGTACCGCTTCCAGGTCGGCGGTCATCTCGGTGGGGTGGTGGGCGTAGGAGTCGATGACCTGCACCCCGGCCGCCTCGCCCTTGAGCTGGAGGCGGCGTCCGACGCCGGTGTAGGAGCCGAGCGCCGTGGCCAGTGCGGCGGCCGGGACCCCGGCCGCGACGCCGGCGGCGAGCGCGGCCACCGCGTTGTGGGCGTAGTGGCGGCCGGGTACGGAGACGCCGAAGGCCAGCTCGGAGCCGTCGGCCAGTCGTACGGTGACGGTGCTGGTCAGGCCGTGCGGGACGACATCCAGGACGCGGACGTCCGCCTCGGCCGACTCGCCGTAGGTGACGATCCGCAGGTCGGCGCGGCCGCGCAACCGGGCGGTGAGGACGCGGGCGCCGTCCTGGTCGGCGTTGATGATCAGGGTGCCGCCGGGGCGCACGGCGGCGGTGAACGTCTCGAAGGACTCGTAGATCTCGTCCATCGAGGCGTAGTTGGCGTGGTGGTCCAGCTCGACGTTGAGGATCACCGCGACCTCGGGGGTGTAGCGGTGGAAGCTGCGGTCGCTCTCGTCCGCCTCGGCGACGAACAGCTCGCCCTTGCCGTGGTGCGCGTTGCTGCCCGGGCCGTCCAGGTCGCCGCCGATGGCGTAGGAGGGGTGCAGGTCCAGGGTGCCGAGCGCGACGGCGAGCATGGAGGTGGTGGTGGTCTTGCCGTGGGTGCCGGCCACCGCGATGGCGCGGCTGTCGGTCATCAGGGCGGCGAGCGCCTCGGAGCGGTGCACCACGGGGATGCCCTGGGAGCGGGCGGCGGCCAGCTCGGGGTTGTCGTCGCGGATGGCGCTGGAGATGATCACGCAGCTGGTGCCGTCGGCCAGGTGCGCGGCGTCGTGGCCGATGCGGACGGTGGCGCCGAGCTCGCGCAGGGCGGCGGCGGTGGCCGATTCACGGAAGTCGCTGCCGGCCACGAGGGCGCCGCGCTGGGTGAGGATCTTCGCGATGCCCGACATGCCCGCGCCGCCGATGCCGATGAAGTGGGGCCGTTCCATGGCGGGCGGGATCGCCGGTGTCATGCGTGTGTCTCCCTTGTCCCTGGTCATCCCTGGTCTGCGCCGATCATCCCTGGTCTGCGCTGCCGCTCGATTGTCGCACTCCGGTCCGGGGGCGGGCGCACCGCGCGGGTCACTCCGCGTGGGCGAAGAGTTTGAGGACCGGCACGTCGACCTTGTGCCGGGCGCGGGAGGCCCAGTCGCGGTGGAAGAACTCCTCGACCAGGTGCGGTGCGGTCAGGACGATGACCTCGTCGGCCGAGGTCTCGGCGACGACGGCGGTGAGCAGTTGCAGCGGGTGGCTGTCGACGAGTTGCCCGACCGCGTGGGCGCCGGCCTCGCGCAGGGCGGCGACGGAGTGGGTCAGCGCCCGTTCGGCCGGTTCACGGGCGGCCTCGTCCTCGGGTTCGTCGGCCTCGCGTCCGGCGTCGCCGAATTCGCCGAGGGCCACGTCGTCGAGGGCGCGCAGCAGCCGGTCCTGGTCGCCGCGTGGCTGCATGAGGACGATGAAGGACATCTCCTCGTCCCCGTGCAGCGTGGTGACGAGCTCGACGTCGGTGGGCACCAGTGGCTTTTCGATCATGAGGATGCTCGTGAACATGGTCAGCGCCCTTCTTCGCGGCCGGGTCCCGCCCGGTGCGGCAGAAACCATCCTTCCCCGTGGACGCACGGGGTGTCGCGCCATCAGTCTGCCCACATCAGGATAAGCGGAACGTTCCATTCCGCAGATTGTCAGACCCTCCGGTATCGCCCGAACAGAAAGCCGGACTCCTCCAGCAGCGAGGTCAGCTCCAGCTCGCGCGGCACCTCGATCCCCGGGCCGCTCATCACCCGCCCGGCGGTACCCACCGCGTACCGCGGCGAGGTGGTCAGACACAGCTCGTCCAGCGCCCCGGCCTCGGCGAAGGCCCCCAGCAGCCGCGGGCCGCCCTCGGTCAGCAGCCGGGTGTAGCCCCGCCTGACCAGCTCGGCCTTCACCCGCAGCGGATCCACCTCGGCCCCCTCCCCCACCGTGATCACCTCGGCGCCGGCCGCCCGGGCGGCGTCCAGGCCGTGCCGCGGGGCGGCGGGACCGGTGATCAGCATCGTGGGCACCACCGGCTCCGTGAACAGCGGCAGCGAGAAATCCAGATGCAGGCTCGCCGAGACCACCGCGATCGCCGCCACCGGCGTCTGCCCCGCCTCCGCCCGGCGCGCGGCGAACTCCGCACGCTCCCGCGCGGGCCGGTAGCGCTCCTGCCGTACGGTCTCGGCGCCCACGATCACCACATCGGCCAGCGCCCGCAGTACCCCGAAGATCCGCATGTCCGCCGGGTGGGACAGCGGCTGGGAGCGCCCGCCGTGATGGGCCGCGCCGTCCACCGAGGTGACCATGTTGGCGCGCAGCCAGCCCTGCCCGTGCAGATGCTCCTGCGGGTAGGCGTAGACCCCGGCCAGCTCGGCCGGCTCCCAGGGACGGTCGAGGGCGTCATCCGGAACATCGAGGGCGGGAGGCAGCAGGCGTCGCATGGGGCGCAGTGTGACATACGGTCCCACCACGGCAGGCGCGCACGCCCCGTAAAATGGAGGATTGTGTCCAGCACCGCCATACCCGAGTCCAGCAGCGGAACGACCGCCCCCGCCGCGCTTGCCGACCGCGCGCCCCAGGTGCCCGCCGACCGGCTGGTGGCCGAGCTCGTCCCGCCGCCGCGCTTCGACGCGGTGCGCTTCGCCACCTACGTACCGGACCCCGGACAGCCCTCCCAGGCCGCCGCGGTGGAGGCGCTGAGCGGCTTCGCCGCCGGGCTCGGCGCACCGGCCGCCCAGGCCGGCGGGCGGCGCGGCCTGTGGCGGCGCGCCCCGCGTACCCCCGCGCGCTCCGGAGCCCGCGGCATGTACCTGGACGGCGGCTACGGCGTCGGCAAGACCCATCTGCTCGCCTCCCTGTGGCACGCCACCGACGCCCCCACCGAGCTGAAGGCGTTCGGCACCTTCGTGGAGCTGACCAACCTGGTGGGCGCGCTCGGCTTCCAGCAGACGGTGAAGACCCTGTCCGGGCACCGGCTGCTGTGCATCGACGAGTTCGAGCTGGACGACCCGGGCGACACCGTGCTGGTGTCCTCGCTGCTGGGCAAGCTGGTCGCCGAGGGCGTGGCGCTGGCCGCCACCTCCAACACGCTGCCCGGCAAGCTGGGCGAGGGCCGGTTCGCCGCGGCGGACTTCCTGCGCGAGATCCAGGGCCTGTCCGCGCACTTCACGCCGCTGCGCATCGACGGCGAGGACTACCGGCACCGCGGGCTCCCCAAGGCCCCGGAGCCACGCACCGACGACGAGGTGACGCGGGCCGCGTACGCCACCCCCGGCGCCTCGCTGGACGACTTCGGCGATCTGCTGGACCACCTGGCCCGGGTGCACCCCAGCCGGTACGGGGCGATGTGCGAGGAGCTGACGGCGGTGGCGCTGACCGGCGTACGGCCGGTGGCCGACCAGTCCACCGCGCTGCGCCTGGTGGTGCTCGCCGACCGGCTGTACGACCGGGAGGTCCCGGTGCTGGCGTCCGGGGTGCCGTTCGACGAGTTGTTCGGCGAGGAGATGCTGCGCGGCGGGTACCGCAAGAAGTACTTCCGGGCCATCTCCCGGCTGACCGCCCTGGCCCGCGACGCCGGGCGGCTGGTGCCCGCCCCCTGACCGCCGGCGACTGATCCCCACCGCGCGACCCCGGTGGCGGGCCCGCGCGGGCGGGCCCATCATCGGGACATGGCGACCGAGCTGCGTGACCTGCTGCGGGTGACGCCGGGCGGCAAGGCGGAGCTGGCCGGCCGTGACCCGGACGACACCCCCGGATTCAAGGGCAAGAAGGCCAAGGCGCGCACCGAGCTGGACGCGATGGCGCCGGTCCTGGCCGATCTCCAGGAACGGCTGTTCGCGGCGAGCACCGGCGGCGACCGGCACCGGGTACTGCTGGTGCTCCAGGGCATGGACACCGCGGGCAAGGGCGGCACCGTCAAGCATGTGATCGGGCACCTCAACCCGGCCGGCTGCCGGATCAGGGCGTTCAAGACACCCACCCCGCAGGAGCTGGGGCACCACTTCCTGTGGCGGATCAGCAACGGTCTGCCGGGCGCCGGGGAGGTCGGCATCTTCGACCGCTCGCACTACGAGGACGTGCTGGCGGTGCGGGTGCACCACCTGGTCGACAAGGAGGTCTGGTCGCGGCGGTACGCGGAGATCAACGCCTGGGAGGAGGCGCTGACCCGCGACGGCCTGGTGCTGGTGAAGGTCTTCCTGCACATCGGACGGGACGAGCAGCGCGACCGGCTGCTGCGCCGTCTGGACCGCACCGACAAGCACTGGAAGTTCAGCCGCAACGACATCACCGAGCGCGCCCTGTGGCCGCACTACCGCAAGGCGTACGAGGCGGCGCTGGAACGCTGCTCGACCCGGGCCGCGCCCTGGTACGTGGTGCCCGCCAACCACCGCTGGTACCGCAACTGGGCGGTCAGCCGACTGCTGCTGGAACATCTGCGGGAGATCGACCCGCGCTTCCCGCCCGGCGACTTCGACGTGGAGGAGGCCCGGCGCCGGCTGCTCGCCGAGTGAGGCCGGGCGGGCACGGGATCGTCCAGCGGTGGCGGACGGCCACCCGCCCCGTACCGGTGGCCGTCCCCCTGACGTACGCAGCTCAGGCGAGCGAGGCCACCAGTTCGGAGACCGACTTGCGGCGCCCGGTGTAGAACGGGATCTCCTCCCGCACGTACAGCCGCGCCTTCGAGCCGCGCAGGTGGCGCATCAGGTCGACGATGCGGTGCAGTTCGTCCGCCTCGAAGGCCAGGATCCACTCGTAGTCGCCCAGCGAGAACGAGGCGACGGTGTTCGCCCGGACGTCGGGGTAGCCGCGCGCCATCTTGCCGTGCTCGGCCAGCAGCGTGCGCCGCTCCTCGTCCGGCAGCAGGTACCAGTCGTAGGAGCGCACGAACGGGTAGACGCTCACGTAGTCGCGGGCCTGCTCGTCGGCGAGGAACGCCGGGATGTGCGACTTGTTGAACTCGGCGGGGCGGTGCAGCGCCATGTTCGACCACACCGGCTCCAGCGCGCGGCCCAGGCGGGTGCGGCGGAAGAGGTTGTACGCGTCCTGGAGGGCGTCCGAGGTCTCCGCGTGCCACCAGATCATCACATCGGCGTCGGCGCGCAGCCCGGAGACGTCGTACGTGCCGCGTACGGTGATGTCCTTGTCGGCCAGCTGCTCGAACAGCTCCGTGACCTCCTCCGCGATGCCGCCGCGGTCCTCGGGCAGCACGTCGCGCAGCCGGAACACCGACCACAGCGTGTAGCGGATGACCTCGTTCAGGTCCTTGGCCCGCTTGCCGGCGTTGGGGGTCTTGTCGGATGCAGTCGTCATGTCCGTCATCTCCTACTCTCCTGTGTCCTCGCGCGGGCCCGGAGCCACGGTGCGCAGCAGTTCCTCGGCGGCCCGGGTCCCGCCCGCCACGCATGCCGGGATGCCGATCCCGTCGTAGGAGGCGCCGCACAGCCGCACTCCGGGCAGTGCCGCCAGATATCCGCGCACCCGGGCCGCCCAGGCCGGGTGGCCGACCTGGTACTGCGGCAGCCCGTCGTACCAGCGGGTGACCACCGAGTCGACGGGTTCGGCCGCCAGGCCGGTCGCCTCGCCGAGGTCGGCGAGGGCGGCGCGGACCAGGTCGGCGTCCTCCCACTGGAGCGGGGCGCTCTCCCCGTAGCGGCCGATGGAGGCGCGCAGGACGAACAGTCCGGGGTCCGCCGCGGCGGCCCAGCCCCACTTGGCGCTGGTGAAGGTGGCGGCCTTGATGGTGCGGCCTTCGACGGCGGGCACCAGGAAGCCGCTGCCGCGCGGCAGCCGGGCCAGGTCGGCGCGCCGGAAGGCGAGGGTGACCAAGGCCATCGACGCGTAGTCCAGGGCGGCGAGTTCACGGCCCGCCGCGGGTGCCTCGGCCGCCAGCAGCCGGGCGGCGGCGCTCGCGGGCACGGCCAGGATCACGCCGTCCGCCGTCAGCGAGCGGCCGTCGGCCAGCTGGGCGGCCCAGCCGCGCGCGGTACGGCGCAGGCCGGTCACCGCGACGCCGCTCTCCAGGGTGGCGCCGGCCGCCCGGCAGGCGGCGGCGACGGCTTCGGGGAGCCGGCCGACGCCGCCCTCGATGCCGTTGAAGACCGGGCCTGCGGGCTTGCCCTCGCGGGCCTCCTCCTGCTGCCGCTGCACGGCGCGCACGGCGGCCAGCAGCGAGTCGTGGGTGCGGGCGGCCTCGTAGAGGTGGGGGACGGCGGCGCGCAGGGAGATGCGGTAGGCGTCGCCCGCGTAGACGCCGCCGAGCAGCGGCTCGACCAGCCGGTCCACGACCTCGTGGCCCATCCGTTCGGCGACCAGGGCGCCGATGCCGATGTCCTCGCCGACCCGCAGCGGCGGCAGTTCGCTGTCCCGGGCGATGCGGGCCACACCGGTGTCGGAGAGCACCCCGGTGAGGGCGGCGGCGGTGCCGGGCACGCCCATCACGTGGCCCTTGGGCATGGGGCGCAGCGCGCCGCCGGTCCAGATCGCGGCGCCGACGGGGGCCGGCGGGTGCAGCGCGCCGCCCAGGCCGGCCGCCTCGGCGAGGTCGATGGCCTCGGGGCGGCGGGCGAGGATGGATTCGGCGCCCAGGTCGACGCGCAGGCCCGCCACCTCGCCGGTGCGCAGTTTGCCGCCGAAGCGGCGCTCCGCCTCCAGGACGGTGACGCGGACGCCGGATCCGGTGAGCCGGTGCGCGGCGGCGAGTCCGGCGATGCCGCCGCCGATGACGATCACCTGCATGGTCAGCGGGCGGTGCGCTCGTGGACGTACTCGGTCAGCCGGGTCAGGGCGTCCGGGTCGGTGTCCGGCAGGACGCCGTGGCCGAGGTTGAAGATGTGTCCGGGCAGTGCGGTGGCGGCGTCCAGCACCTGCTGCGCCTGGGCCTCGACGGCGGCGCGCGGGGCGAACAGCACGGCGGGGTCGAGGTTGCCCTGGACGGCCTTGCCGCCGCCGATGCGGCGGGACGCCTCGTCCAGCGGGATGCGCCAGTCGGCGCCGACGACATCGGCGCCCGCCTCGCTCATCAGCCCGAGCAGTTCGCCGGTGCCGACGCCGAAGTGGATGCGGGGCACGCCGTGGTGCTCGACGGACCGGAAGACCCTGGCGGAGTGCGGCAGCACGTGGGCGCGGTAGTCGGCGGGGGCCAGCGCGCCCACCCAGGAGTCGAAGAGCTGGACGGCGGAGGCGCCGGCCGTGATCTGCACGTCCAGGAAGGCGGAGGCGATACCGGCGAGCCGGTCCAGCAGCGCGTGGAACAGCTGCGGGTCGCCGTACATCATGGCCTTGGTGTGCTCGTGGTTGCGGGAGGGCCCGCCCTCGATGAGGTAGCTGGCGAGGGTGAACGGCGCTCCGGCGAAGCCGATCAGCGGGGTGGCGCCGAGCTCGGCGGTGGTGAGCCCGATGGCCTCGGTGATGTACGGGACGTCGTCGGGCTCCAGGGGCCGCAGCTGCTCCAGGTCGGAACGGTCACGGATGGGGCGGGCCACCACGGGGCCCACGCCCGGCTTGATGTCGAGGTCGACGCCGATGGCCTTCAGCGGGACGACGATGTCGCTGAAGAAGACGGCGGCGTCCACGCCGTGCCGGCGCACCGGCTGGAGGGTGATCTCGGTGACCATGTCGGGCCGTGCGCAGGAGTCGAGCATCGTGGTGCCGGCCCGCAGCTTGCGGTACTCGGGCAGCGAGCGCCCGGCCTGGCGCATGAACCACACCGGGGTGTGCGGCACCGGTTCCCGGCGGCAGGCCCGCAGAAACGGGGAATCGGTCAGGGCGCGGTCCTGCGACTGGCTGCTGTGGGTCACACGGGAAAGTTTCGCACGACGCGCGGATTGACCCGCACCCCCGGGGTGTGCTTCGCGGTACGGGGGCCGGGCGGCGTGGCCTCGCGGTGATCGGCGCGGCGAGGACCTAGGGTTACCGGCCATGGCAGCGTCACGAATTGAGCCGACGGAGGATTCCGGAGACATGAACGGCCCCGGCGCTGAGGCTCCTTACGCGTTCCGGCGGGCGGTGGCGGCGCTCGGCGCCGCACGGCCGCGGCCCGAGGTGCGGCTGGCACCGATGCCGGCCCCGCGCCGGCTGGCCCCGTACGCGCACGCCCTGGAGGCGGAGGTGACGGTCGACGGCGCGGAGCTGGCGGACGGCCGGTTCATCCTGCTGCACAGCCCGCAGGGCGACGAGACCTGGCGCGGGGACTTCCGGGTGGTGACCCTGGCCCGTGCCGATCTGGACCCGGAGCTGGGCGCTGATCCGCTGTTGCCCGAGGTGGCCTGGTCATGGCTGATGGAGGCGCTGGAGGGGCGGGGTCTGGCCCCGCTGGAGGAGAGCGGCACGGTGACCCGGGCCGGCTCGTACTTCTTCGGCGGGCTCGGTGACCGGCCACCGCGTACCGAGGTGGAGCTGCGGGCGTCGTGGACCCCGCGCGACCCGGAGGAGGCGGGCGGCCATCTCCTGGCCTGGTGCGCGCTGTTGGCGCAGTGCGCGGGGCTGCCGCCGGAGACGGCGGGGGGTACGGTGGCGGCTTTTCCCCGCCGGCGGGGGCCCCGCCCGGTGTAGGGAGGCAGGAAAGCGCACAACGGGCCGTATGACAAGGAGAACCGAAGGAGAAACCTACGAATCACCGGTTCGTGATCATTCTCTAAAGGCCCAAGGAGTTCATGCCGAAGGAGTCAATGACCCTTCCATCCGGATCGCCCCGGCTTCACCAGATAAGTCGGCTCCGTCCCCATCCAGCCCGGAGGCCCGGTGTCAGTTCTCCTCGAGCACCCCACAAGCCTGGTGGCGTACCGCCCCAACAAGCCCACCGCGATGGTCGTCGTCGCCGACCCGCGTGTGCGTTCCACCGTGACCCGCCATCTGTGGGCGCTGGGGGTGCGCGACGTGATCGAGGCGTCGTCCATCGCGGAGGCGCGCCCGCGGGTGGCCAACCCCCGTGACATCTGCGTCGCCGATGTCCACCTGCCCGACGGTTCGGGGCTGACCCTGCTGTCGGAGACCCGGGCGGCGGGCTGGCCCAACGGGCTCGCGCTGTCCGCCGCCGACGACATCGGCGCCGTCCGCAACGCGCTGGCCGGCGGCGTCAAGGGGTACGTCGTCACCGGTACCCGCAACAACCTGGGCCCGCCGGCCCGGCACGGCGCGGCACAGATCGGCGCCGCCGCCCGGATGCACCACCACCGCCGCCCGCCGGGCGCGCCCGCCCACCAGGGCGGCTACCGCGAGCTGTCCGGGCGGGAGGTGGAGGTGCTGCGACTGGTGGCGGAGGGCCAGTCCAACAAGGCCATCGGGGTCTCGATGGGCCTGTCGGCGCTGACGGTCAAGAGCCACCTGGCGCGGATCGCCCGCAAGCTCGGCACGGGTGACCGGGCCGGGATGGTGGCGGTGGCGCTGCGCACCGGCATCATTCACTGAACGTCCGGCGGCCCGGCCGCCGGCCTTCGCCCCGCTGCCCGCGGTGTCCCGGTCGGGACGCCGGCGGGCAGCGGGGCGTTTGCGGTCGGATACGGTCCGACACCGCGCACCGTACGCACACCGTTACCCTTGACAGGTGACCGACGCTCAGCAAACCGCCGATGACGCCGCCCCACCGACCACCGAGGAGACCGGTCCGGCGGCGGTACCGTTGCTGGCCCCCCGGGAGGGCGTTCCCGAGGTCACGGCCGACGACGCGGCACTGGAGTCGGTGGTGGCCGCCTTCGCGGCCGGGAGCGGGCCGGTGGCGGTGGACGCGGAGCGGGCGTCCGGCTACCGGTACGGGCAGCGCGCGTATCTGGTGCAGTTGCGGCGCGAGGGCGCGGGTACGGTCCTGATCGACCCGGTGGCCTGCCCCGATCTGAGCGCGCTGGGCGCGGCGCTGTCCGGTACGGAGTGGGTGCTGCACGCCGCGACGCAGGACCTGCCGTGCCTGCGTGACATAGGAATGGTTCCCGAGCAGCTGTTCGACACCGAGCTGGCGGGCCGGCTGGCCGGGTTCGCCCGGGTGGGCCTGGGCGTCATGGTGGAGAACGTGCTCGGCTACAGCCTGGAGAAGGGGCACTCGGCGGTGGACTGGTCCTCCCGTCCGCTGCCCGAGCCGTGGCTGCGGTACGCGGCGCTGGACGTGGAGTTGCTGGTCGATCTCCGCGACGCGCTGGAGGAGGAGCTGACCAAGCAGGGGAAGCTGGAGTGGGCGCACCAGGAGTTCGCGGCGATCGTCGCCGCTCCCCCGGCGCCGCCGCGCAAGGACCCCTGGCGGCGCACCTCGGGGGTGCACAAGGTGCGGCGCCGCAGACAGCTGGCGGTGGTGCGGGAGCTGTGGACCACCCGCGACCACGTGGCGCAGCGGCGTGATCTGTCCCCGGGCAAGGTGCTGGCGGACGCGGCGATCGTGGCGGCGGCGCTGGCGGTGCCGGCCGATGTGACGGCGCTGGCGGCGCTGCCCGGTTTCGGGCACCGGATGGGGCGGCGGCAGTTGCAGCAGTGGCAGGCGGCGGTCGACCGGGCGAAGCGGCTGCCGGAGTCGCAGCTTCCGCAGCCGGGGCAGCCGGTGACGGGTCCCCCGCCGCCCCGGTCGTGGGCGGACAAGGATCCGGCGGCGGCGGCGCGGCTGGCGGCGGCGCGGGCGGCGGTGACGGCGCACGCGGAGGAGCTGCGGCTGCCGCAGGAGAATCTGCTGGCGCCCGACACGGTGCGCCGGCTGTGCTGGGAGCCGCCGGCGGGTGCCGAGCCGGAGCTGGTGGCGCAGTCGCTGCGCTCGCTGGGCGCGCGGGAGTGGCAGATCGAGCAGACGGTGCCGTTGCTGACCCAGGCGCTGGCGGCCGACGCCTGACCGGCGTGTGCGCCCGGCGCGCGCGGCCCTGACAGCGCCCGAACGTGCTCCCGCACCCCGGGAGGTGTCGCCGACCCCGCGCTTCCCGGGGATCGCGGATTCCGTGGGCATTGAGGTGCGGATCGCCCTTGCCAGGCAGTTACCCACGAGTAGCATGGATGGTGGACCGCACACTCCCGCCGGGGCACGTCGCCGAGCCCCGTACTGGCTGACCCCGGCCGGGATCCCACGCGTGGAGGAGAGCCAACGTGCCCCGTACCGTCAGGGATGTCGTCTTCGTCGACGGCGTCCGCACCCCGTTCGGCAAGGCGGGCCCGAAAGGGATCTACCACGAGACCCGCGCCGATGACCTGGTGATCAAGTGCATCAGGGAACTGCTGCGGCGCAACCCAGGACTGCCGCCCGAGCGGGTGGAGGAGGTGGCGATCGCCGCCACCACGCAGATCGGCGACCAGGGGCTGACGCTGGGCCGCAGCGCCGCGATCCTGGCCGGGCTTCCCTCGTCCGTACCCGGCTACTCGATCGACCGCATGTGCGCGGGCGCGATGACGGCGGTGACCACGGCGGCCGGGGCGATCGCGTTCGGCTCCGCCGACGTGGCGGTGGCCGGCGGCGTGGAGCACATGGGCCGGCACCCGATGGGTGAGGGCGTGGACCCCAACCCGCGGTTCGTCTCCGAGCGGCTGGTCGACGAGTCGGCGCTGTTCATGGGCATGACGGCGGAGAACCTGCACGACCGCTTCCCGCACCTCACCAGGGCGCGGGCGGACGAGTACGCGGTGCGCAGCCAGGAGAAGGCGGCCAAGGCGTACGCGGACGGAAAGATCCAGGACTCCCTGGTGCCGGTCTCGGTACGCCGCACCAGCCCGGAGGGCGGCGAGCTGGGCTGGGGCCTGGCCACCGAGGACGAGCCGATGCGCCCGGGCACCACGCTGGAGGGGCTGGCCGGGCTCAAGACGCCGTTCCGCCCGCACGGCCGGGTCACCGCGGGCAACTCGGCGGGCCTGAACGACGGGGCGACCGCCTCGCTGCTGGCCGACGAGGACACCGCGCGGGAGCTGGGGCTGACCACGCGGATGCGGCTGGTGTCGTACGCCTTCGCCGGGGTGGAGCCCGAGGTGATGGGCGTGGGCCCGGTCCCGGCGACCGAGAAGGCGCTGGCCGGGGCGGGCCTGTCCATCGATGACATCGGGCTGTTCGAGGTCAACGAGGCGTTCGCGGTGCAGGTGCTGGCGCTGCTGGACCACTTCGGGATCGCGGACGACGACCCGCGGGTCAATCAGTACGGCGGGGCGATCGCCTACGGTCATCCGCTGGCGTCCTCGGGCGTCCGGCTGATGAACCAGCTCGCCCGGCAGTTCGAGGACCAGCCGCAGGTCCGGTACGGGCTGACCACCATGTGTGTGGGGCTCGGCATGGGCGGCACCGTGATCTGGGAGAACCCGCTGTGGGGGGTTGAGTGAGCGCCGCACGCCGGGCCGACCGGAGTCGGACGACAGACATGCCGTACCTCCGCCCGGCGGGCGGAGCAGCGAACAGGGAGATGCAGTGAGCACCACCGTCGGCACGTCCGAACTGCTGCAGGGCGCCGCGGAGCGGTTCCCGGGTGAAGTGGTCACCCAGGCGCAGGTACGTCATCTGGATCTGCCGTCGAACGGCGGCAGGTTCGCGCTGATCACGCTCGACAACGGCTTCGACCACAAGAAGCCCACCACCTTCGGGCCGCGTTCGCTGGCGAACATCGACGCGGCCATCGACCAGGTCGCGGCGGAGGCCGCCGACGGCTCGATCGTGGGGGTCGGTATCACCGGCAAGCCGTTCGTGTTCGCGGTGGGCGCCGACCTCAAGGGCGTGAGCGAGCTGCGCACCCACGAGGAGGCGCTGGCGATCGGACGCGGCGGACACGAAGTGTTCAAGCGGCTGTCCGCGCTGCCGGTGCCGACCTTCACCTACTACAACGGCGCCGCGATGGGCGGCGGGGTCGAGATCGGGCTGCACTGCACCTACCGCACGGTCTCCCGCTCGATCGGCGCGTTCGCGCTGCCCGAGGTGTTCCTCGGTCTGGTGCCCGGCTGGGGCGGCTGCACGCTGCTGCCGCAGCTGATCGGCGCCGAGCGGGCCGTCTCGGTGATCATCGGCAACGCCCTCAACCAGAACCGGCAGCTGAAGGGCCCCCAGGTCCACGAGCTGGGGATCGCGGACGCCCTGTTCGACGCGGCGGACTTCCTGGAGCAGTCGCTGGTGTGGACCTCGGCGGTGCTGCGCGGCGAGCTGGTGGTGGCGCGCCAGGAGCCGGACCGCGGCGAGGCCTGGGACGAGGCGGTGGCGGGGGGCCGGGCGCTGGCCGACTCCAAGGTGCACGGGGCGGCACCCGCCGCCTACCGGGCGCTGGACATCATCGACCAGGTGCGCGACGGCGACATCGCCGCCGGGTTCGACGCCGAGGACCGGGCGCTGGCCGACCTCATCCAGGGCGACGAGCTGCGCAGCGGGATCTACGCCTTCAACCTGGTGCAGGGCCGCGCCAAGCGCCCGGCCGGGGCACCGGACAAGTCGCTCGCCCGGCCGGTCACCAAGGTCGGCGTGGTGGGTGCGGGGCTGATGGCCTCGCAGCTCGCGCTGCTGTTCGCCCGCCGTCTCGAGGTGCCGGTGGTGCTCACCGACATTGACCAGGAGCGGGTGGACAAGGGTGTCGGCTGGGTGCACGAGCAGATCGACATGCTGCTGCTCAAGGGCCGGATCAAGCAGGATCGGGCGAACCGGCTGAAGGCCTCGGTCACCGGATCGCTGGACAAGGCCGCCGCCTTCGCGGACGCGGACTTCGTCATCGAGGCGGTCTTCGAGGAGATGGGCCTCAAGCAGCGGGTGTTCGCGGAGCTGGAGGCGGTGGTGCCGCCGCACGCGATCCTGGCCACCAACACCTCCTCGCTGTCGGTCACCGAGATGGCCGCCAAGCTGGAGCACCCCGAGCGGGTGGTGGGCTTCCACTTCTTCAACCCGGTCGCCATCCTGCCGCTGCTGGAGATCGTGCGGGCGGAGCGTACCGATGACGCGGCGCTGGCGACGGCGTTCGCGGTCAGCCGGAAGCTGAAGAAGACCTCGGTGCTGGTGAAGGACGCGCCGGCGTTCGTGGTGAACCGCATCCTGACCCGGTTCATGGGTGAGGTGCTGCGGGCGATCGACGAGGGCACCGAGGTGACGGTGGCCGACCGGGCGCTGGCGCCGCTGGGGCTGCCGATGTCGCCCATCGAGCTGCTGGAGCTGGTGGGCCCCGCGGTGGCGCACCATGTGGCGGGCACCCTGGAGCGGGCGTATCCGGACCGGTTCACGGTCTCGGCGAACCTGGGCCGGGTGGTGGAGGCCGGGAAGAAGACCTTCTACCGCCACGAGTCGGGCAGCCCCGAGCTGGACCCGGAGGTGCTGGCCCTGTTCGAGGTGGCCGACACGGCGCTGACGGAGGAGCAGGTACGGGACCGGGCGCTGGACGCCATCGCCGAGGAGATCGGGCTGATGCTCGACGAGGGCGTGGTGGCCGAGCCGCAGGACATCGATCTGTGCCTGATCACGGGTGCGGGCTGGCCGTTCCACCTGGGCGGCATCACCCCCTACCTGGACCGGGCCGGGGTGTCCGAGCGGGTGCTGGGGCGGCGGCTGCTGCCCCGGGGCGTGGCCTCGGTACCGCAGTAGCGGGAACGTGGGGGCGCCCGGCGGTCTGCGGACCGGCCGGGCGCCTTCGCGCGTGGGGCCTGGCAATCCGGCGAGCCGGACATATCATCGGTTGACATGCCATATCTCACGTTCCGTCTGTCGCGCAGGCTGCGTCACATCCTCGGCTGGTCCCTGGCCGGGCTGCTGGTGGTCGCCGCAGGCACGGGGTTCTGGCTCTACCGCCAGATCAACGGCAATCTGCGCAGTGTCGACATCAACGCCGAGCTCGGCGAACAGGACCGGCCGCAGCCCGACCCGGAACAGCCCGCCCAGGACGTCCTCGTGCTCAGCACGGACTCCGAGGCCGGCCAGCAGTCCGCCATGGTGGTGCACCTGCCCGACGACGGCGGCGCGGTCACCGTCGTCGCCCTGCCGGGCGACGCCCGGGTCCCCCAGCCGCACTGCGCCGGAACGGACGGAGAGGCGGCCGGCGGGGAACTGGCGTTCGGGGACATCTACGCACGCGGCGGCCCCAGCTGCGTGGTCCGCAGCGTCGAGAAAATGAGCGACATCCGGATGGACCACTACCTGGAAGTCGATTTCGCGCGCTTCGGCCAGCTCGCCGACGCGGTCGGCGGAGTGACGCTCACCCTCCCCGAGCCGGTGTACGCGGCGGACGGCGGCCTCGTCCTCGACAGCGGCACCCACACCCTCAGCGGCGCGCAGGCGCTGGAGGCGGCGCGCGCCGCGCAGCCGGCCGAGGGCGATCCGGAGCTGCGCGAACGGATGCTGCTCGCGCTGCTCACCGAGGTCGACTCCGAGGGCATGCTCTCCAGCCCCGCCAAGCTCTACCGGCTGGCGGACGCCGCCACCAAATCGCTGACCACCGACGCGGAGCTGGGCTCGCTCACCGACCTGCTGGACTTCGCCCAGCGGCTGAGCGGGGCGAACACCGGCGAGCTGCGGACCGTCGCCCTGCCCGCCCCAGGCGCGGCGGCCGACAGCGTGTGGGAGGCGCTGCGCACGGGGGCCCCGGTGGAGGAGGACCCCGCCGGACAGGCGCCGTAACACCGGCGCCCCGTGTCGGAGAATCCGTCCCGGCGAACGTCGGCGGCGGGTGACGCGGGGTCGAACGGGGCCGAACGCTGATTGCGGGACCGGCTGCGGGGTACCCGCCGCCGGCGACCGGGGTGCTGGCCCTCCCAGGCGACCGCCCGCACCGTGGCCCCGGGTCGGACCGGCGCGGGGTCCCGGCCGGTCCCGGGAGGGCGGCCAGAATTCCCCCGCCGCGCGGCGATGAGTTCCGCGCTCCGCTCGGGTCTGTACTCACGAGGGGGCCGCACCGCGGCACCGACCGTACGATTCAGGAGGCAACGGCCATGGCCAACACGAACATCTTCGTCAATCTCCCGGTCCAGGATCTCGACCGCTCCAAGGAGTTCTACAGCCGGCTCGGCTTCACCCAGAACGAGCAGTTCTCGGACGAGAACGCCGCCTGCTTCGTGATCGAGGAGAACAGCATCTACGTGATGCTGCTGGTCAAGCCGTTCTTCGCGAAGTTCACCGACAAGGAGCTCGCGGACACCGAGCGGACCGCGGCGGTGATCACCGCGCTGTCGGCCGACACCCGGCAGGGGGTGGACGACCTGGCCGACCGGGCGCTGGCGGCCGGCGGGAAGCACTCGAAGGACCCGATGGAGGAGGGCCCGATGTACGGGCGCAGCTTCCAGGACCCCGACGGTCACCTGTGGGAGGTCATGTGGATGGACCCGGCGGCCCTGCAGAACGGCTGACCGGTTCACCCGCGACGGGGGGCGGGAGGCTCGCGGTGGGCAGTCCGGCCAGGGACGACCGCGAGCCTCCCGAACAGCTCAGGCCCCGGCCCCGGCCGGGTCGTAACGGCCGTCCACGCGCGCCACCAGGCCGGTGACCTGCCGGGCGATGTCCGGGCCGGTCAGCCCGATCTCGGCCAGGATCTCCTTGCGGGAGGCGTGGTCCAGGAAACGCTCGGGGATGCCGAAGTCGCGCAGCGGGATGTCCACGTCGGCGTCGCGCAGCGCCTGCGCGATCGCCGAACCGACACCCGCCGAGCGGCTGTTGTCCTCGACCGTGACGACCACCCGGTGCTCGGCCGCCAGGCCGGGCAGCGCCGCGTCCACCGGCTTCACCCAGCGCGGGTCGACCACGGTGGAGGTGATGCCCTGCTGCTCCAGCAGCGCCGCCGCCTCCAGGGCGACGGGGGCCAGCGCGCCGATGGACACCAGCAGCACATCGGGGCGGTCGGTGCCCGCGTGCCGCAGCACGTCCATGCCGCCGACGGTGCCCACGGCGGGCACGTTCTTGCCGACCGAGCCCTTGGAGTAACGGACCACGGTGGGCGCGTCGGAGACCTGCACCGCCTCGCGCAGCTGGCGGCGCACCTCCTCGGCGTCGCGCGGGGCGGCGATCCGCAGCCCGGGCACCACCTGGAGGATCGACATGTCCCACATGCCGTTGTGCGAACCGCCGTCGGTGCCGGTGACCCCGGCGCGGTCCAGCACGAAGGTGACCCCGAGCTTGTGCAGCGCCACGTCCATCAGCAGCTGGTCGAAGGCGCGGTTCAGGAAGGTCGCGTACACGGCAAACACCGGGTGCAGTCCGCCGGTGGCCAGGCCGGCGGCGGAGACCGCGGCGTGCTGCTCGGCGATGCCGACGTCGAAGACCCGGTCCGGGAACTCCTCGGCGAACGCCTGGAGGCCGACGGGGCGCAGCATCGCGGCGGTGATGGCCACGATGTCCTCGCGCTCGCGGCCGAGCTTGACGATCTCCTCGCCGAAGACGGAGGTCCAGTCGGCGCCGGGGGCGGCCACCGGCAGGCCGGTGTCGGGGTGGATGACGCCCACCGCGTGGAACTGGTCGGCCTCGTCGTCACGGGCGGGCTGGTAGCCGCGGCCCTTCTCGGTGATGCAGTGCACGATCACCGGGCCGCCGAACCGCTTGGCGCTCTTGAGGGCCGATTCCAGCGCGGCGATGTCGTGGCCGTCGATGGGGCCGACGTACTTCAGGCCGAGGTCCTCGAACATGCCCTGCGGGGCGATGACGTCCTTGAGGCCCTTCTTGGCGCCGTGCAGCGTGTCGTACAGCGGCTTGCCGACCACCGGGGTGCGGTTGAGCATCTCCTTGCCACGGGCCAGGAAGCGCTCGTAGCCCTCGGTGGTGCGCAGCGTGGCGAGGTGGTTGGCGAGGCCGCCGATGGTCGGGGAGTACGAGCGTTCGTTGTCGTTGACGACGATGACCAGCGGGCGGTCCTGGGCGGAGGCGATGTTGTTCAGCGCCTCCCAGGCCATGCCGCCGGTGAGCGCCCCGTCGCCGGTGACGGCCACCACGTGCTGGTCGCGGCCGCGCAGCTCGTTGGCCTTGGCCAGGCCGTCCGCCCAGCCCAGCACCGTGGAGGCGTGGCTGTTCTCGATGATGTCGTGCGGGGACTCCTCGCGCGAGGGGTAGCCCGACAGACCGCCCTTGGCGCGCAGCCGGGAGAAGTCCTGGCGGCCGGTGAGCAGTTTGTGCACGTAGGACTGGTGCCCCGTGTCGAACAGGATCGAGTCCGCCGGCGAGTCGAAGACCCGGTGCAGCGCGATGGTGAGTTCCACGACGCCCAGGTTGGGGCCGAGGTGACCGCCGGTTCTGGCGACGGACTCGATGAGGAAGGTGCGGATCTCCTGGGCCAGCTGGTCCAGCTGCTCGGGAGTGAGCCCGTCCAGATCGCGCGGTCCCGTCAGACGGGTCAGCAGCGCCACCGTTCCTCCTAGCTGTCGAGCGTTCGACGGTCCGGCCTGATGCCGGTACGTCAAGCAGTTTATGGCCCCCTGCCCGCAGGCAGGGGTCTCAGTATGCGAGATACGTCACCGGGCCCCGGGGGTGATCGTCCAGGGGGCGTACCGACCGCGCAGAGCCCGGTGATGATCCGCTCACCTTACGGCGTCAGGTGCGCCCCGCGGTGCGCTGGGTGCGCCGGGACACCGAGTCGAGCACCACCGCCAGCAGCAGCACCGCGCCGGTGATCATGTACTGGATCTCCGCGGCCATGCCCAGCAGGTTCAGTCCGGTGGTGATGGACTGGATCACCAGGGTGCCCAGCAGGGCCGACCACACCCAGCCGCGACCGCCGAAGAGGCTGGTGCCGCCGATGACGGCGGCGGCGATGACGTTCATCAGGAGATTGCCCGAGCCCAGGGACTTGGAAGCGCCGCCGGCCTGCGCCGCCCAGAACAAACCGCCGAGAGCGGCCAGTGAGCTGGCGATGGTGAAGACGGTCATCCGGACCCGGACGACGTTGATGCCGGCCCGGCGGGCGGCCTCGGCGTTGCCGCCGACCGCGTAGATCTGCCGGCCGTAGGTGGTGTGCCGCAGCACGAAGTGGCCGGCGAACAGGATGCCCAGGAAGATCACCAGGGCCAGCGGCAGGCCGCGGTGCTGGTTGAGGGTGTACGCGACGGTGAAGGAGGCCAGTGCCACCAGCCCCCCGCGCAGCACGATCTCGGCGACCGGGCGGGTGGCCAGGGCGGCGCGCTCGCGGCGGCGTTCGGTGCGCAGCAGGGCCAGGACGTAGCCGGCGGTGATCAGCGCGGCGAGCCCGTACGCGAAGGCGATGTCCGAGAAGTAGTGGGTGGTGAAGTCGCGCACCAGGGAGTCGCGCGGGATGTTGATGGTGCCCTCGTTGCCCATCACCCAGATCTGCAGGCCGCTCCAGCCGAGGAAGCCGGCGAGGGTGACGACGAACGCGGGGACGCCGATCTTGGCGAAGAAGAAGCCGTGGAGGGTGCCGACAGCGGCACCGGCCGCGATGGCCAGGGCGATGGCGAGCAGGTCGTTCACGCCGTGGGTGACGGACAGGACCGCCCACAGGGCGGCGGACAGGCCGGCCATGGAGCCGATGGACAGATCGATCTCACCCAGCAGCAGCACCAGCACGATGCCGACCGCCATGATGCCGGGGCCCGCGATGTAGACGGAGATGTTGCTGAGGTTGCCGGGGGTGAGGAAGGTGCCGGTCTGGATCTCGAAGACGACGGCGATGATGACGAGGCCGACGACGACGGGCAGTGAGCCGAGTTCGCCGCCGCTGATCCGGCGGCGGAACTCGGTGAGGTAGCCGGCCAGGCCGCGTTCGCGCACCAGCAGCCGGGGGTCGGGGGCGGGCTCGGTCATGACTGTTCCTCCTGCGGCCGCTCGTCCGGCTCGGGCGTGGCGAGGCGGTCGCGGCGGCGGCTGACCGCGTTGTCGGCGGCGCCGGTGATGGCGGCGATGATCGTCTCGTGCGAGGTGCCGGACACCGGGAAGACCCCGTTGTTGCGGCCCAGGCGCAGCACCGCCACCCGGTCGGCGACGGCCTGGACATCGGCCATGTTGTGGCTGATGAGGATGACGGCGAGGCCGCGTTCGCGCAGCCGCTCCACCAGATCCAGGACCTGGGCGGTCTGTTCGACGCCGAGGGCGGCGGTGGGCTCGTCCAGGATGACCACCTCGGGCGAACCGATCAGAGCCCGGGCGATGGCGACCACCTGGCGCTGGCCACCCGACAGGGAGGCGACCGGGATCCGTACCGAGGGGATGCGGATGGAGAGGGTGTCCAGCAGTTCGCGGGAGCGCTGCTCCATGGTGACGTGGTCGAGCGTCCCGTGGCGGCGGATCTCGCGGCCCAGGAAGAGGTTGGCGACCACATCGAGGTTGTCGCACAGCGCCAGGTCCTGGTAGACGGTGGCGATGCCGAGTTCCTGGGCGTCGTGCGGCCGGGCGATCCGCACCGGCTCGCCGCGGAAGTGGATGGCACCGGAGTCGATGGGGTGCACCCCGGCGATGGTCTTGACGAGCGTGGACTTTCCGGCACCGTTGTCGCCCACCAGGGCGGTCACCTCGCCGGGGCGTATCTCCAGATCGACGTCGGTGAGCGCCTGTACGGCGCCGAACCGCTTGGAGACACCGCGCAACTCCAGTACGGGGGCGGCGGTCATGTGAGGGTCGTTCTCCTTGGTGATGGGGCCGGGCGCGGGTGCGGCCCGGCCCCGGGGGTGGGGGTGAGGCGGGAACGGTCAGCCGATGCCGGCGGCGGCGCAGGCGTCGGCGTAGTCCCCGGTGCAGATGGCCTCGGGGGTGTAGAACCCGTCCGCGATGACCGTGTCGTTGATGTTCTCGACCGTGACGGTGACCGGGGTCAGCAGCGCGCTGGGAACGCCCTCGGTGGTGGGCGAGTCGATGGCGTCCGGAGTGAGGTCGGAGAAGTCCTCGCCGCGCAGCACCCGGACCGCGATCTCGGCGGTCAGCTCGCCCTGCGGGACGAGCGCCTTGTAGATGGTGAAGGTCTGCTCACCGGCGATGATCCGCTGGAGGCCCGCGAGTTCGGCGTCCTGGCCGCCGACCACGAGGTCGTGCAGGTTGGCGGCGTGCAGGGCGGTGATGATGCCGGCCGCCATGCCGTCGTTGGCGGAGTACACCGCGTCGATGGCGTCGCCGCCCAGGGACTCCACGGCGCCGGTCACGTCCTCGTTCGCCAGGGCGGCGTCCCAGCCGTCCACGTCCGACTCGTAGACGATGTCCACGACCCCGTGCAGGACCTCGTGGGCGCCCGCCTTGAACATGGCGGCGTTGGGGTCGGTGGGCGAGCCGTTGATCATCACCACGCCGGCGCCCTCGGCGTCGTCGCCCAGCGCCTCGATGAGCGCCTGGCCCTGGAGCCGGCCGACCTCGAAGTTGTCGTAGGAGACATAGGCGGCCACGTCGCCCTCGGCGAGCCGGTCGTAGGCCACCACGGGAACGTCCTGGGCGGCGGCCTCCTCCACCCACGAGGCGGTGCTCGCGGAGTCCACCGCGTCCAGGATGATCACGTCGACGCCCTGGGTGAGCATCGCGTCGAACTGCTGCTTCTGGAGCGCCGTGTCCTCGTTGGCGTTGTTGTACTGGACCTTGCAGTCCGGACACAGCTCGGCGATCTTGCCCTCGATGGACGGCCGGTCGAAGGACTCGTAGCGGGTGGTGGAGTTCTCCGGCAGCAGCAGTCCGATGGTGCCGGACTCCTTGCCCTCCCCGCCGCCCTTGCCGTCGCCGTCGCTGGAGCCACCGCCGCCGCCCGCTTCGCCGCAGGCGGTCAGGGCCGCCGCAAGACCGAGGGACACGATGCCCACGGCTATCGGGCGCAACTGCATACGCATGATGTTCTCGCCTCCTGTCCCGGCTGCCACGGTGCGGCCGGTGTCGGCGACAGAGATAACTCCGCGAATTCGCCGCCGTCAATACTTAAAACAGGCATCTCGCAAAACGATACGGATTCGCCGTCCGGCCCGCGGGCGTGCTTTCAAGAGGTGAACACGGCTTGCCCGTTCGGGCGATTTTCCGGCCTTCTTCTGTGGTTTTCCGGACCGCTTTCTCAGCGGTCCACCAATGCCGCGTCGCCCACTTCGCTCAGCGCCAGGGCCAGCGCGCCGAGGACTTCCGCGCGCCCGCCGAGCGCGCCGGGGACGAGAGTGAGGTTACGGGCGGCGGAGGGGATCGAGTAGCGGCTGACCGAATCGCGGATCGGGGTGAGCGCGACCTCGCCCGCCTCGGCCAGATCGCCGCCGAGCACGACGCGGGAGGGGTTGAGGAGGTTGCACAGATGGGCGACGCCCGAGCCGATGTGGCGGCCGATGTCGGCGACCACCCGGCGGCAGCCCGGATCTCCCTCGCGGGCCAGCTGCACCACCCGGCGCATCGTCAGATCGGGGCCGTGACTGGCGTGCAGCAGCGGCAGGACGTGGCGGGCGGCGGTGAAGGTCTCCAGGCAGCCCCGGTTGCCGCAGCGGCACACCGGGCCCGATTCGTCCAGCGTGATGTGGCCTATCTCCCCGGCGGTGCCACCGGGGCCCCGGTAGATGCGGCCGTCCATGACCAGCCCGGCGCCGACCCCGGAGGCCACCTTGATGTAGGCGAGGTCGTCGCAGCCGCGCCCGGAGCCCCACACGAGTTCGCCGAGCGCGCCGAGGTTGGCGTCGTTGTCGACATGGACCGGTACGCCGGTCCTGGCGGCGAGTTCCTCGCGCGGGTTGGTGCCACGCCAGCCCGGCAGGATGGCGGTGGAGCCCAGGATGCCGGTGGCCACGTCGATGGGCCCGGGCACGCCCAGACCCATGCCGAGGATCTTGGCCCGGTCCACCCCGGCGGTGCCCAGCAGCCGGGCAACCAGCTTCTCGGCCCGGTCGAAGCCCTCGGCGGCGGAGGCGTCCACGTCGAAGGGCTCGGCCTCCTCGGCGAGCACCTGGTGGGAGAGGTTGCCCACGGCCACCCGCAGATGCGAGTGGCCGAAGTCGATGCCCACCACGATGCCGGCGTCGGCGGCCAGCGAGACGCTGCGGGCGCGACGGCCGCCCGCCGAGGTGGTGCTGCGCACCTCGACGTGCCCGCCGTCCTTCAGTTCCCGCACGATGTTCGACACGGTGGCCGCCGACAGTCCCGTGGTCCGGGCGATGTCCGCCTGGGTCAGGGCTCCGGCGGTGCGCACCGCGCGCACCACCCGTTCCAGGTTGGCACGGTGCAGTGACGACTGCGACCCCGGAGTCTGCACGGCTCACGCTCCCCTTGTCTCACCGCCCGCGTACACTATTTGACCGCATGCGGGGCCGGAGGGGAAGCGGCCGGTTACCGCACGGCTCCGGCGGTGAGGCCGGACTGCACCTGCCGCTGGAAGGTCACGTAGACCACCAGGACCGGCAGCATCGCCATCGAGACCCCCGCGTACAGGGCTCCCCAGTCGCCCTCGTACTGCTGTTGCACCATCAGGGCGGCCAGGCCCTGCGGGAGCACCGCGTCCTCCGGGGAGCCGATGTTGAGCACCTTGGGCAGCACGAACTGGTTCCACTGACCGAGGAAGTTGAAGATCCCGATGCTGATCAGCCCCGGTCTGGCCATCGGCATCATGATCTGGAAGAAGATCCGGGTGTGGGAGGCGCCGTCCAGCAGGGCCGCCTCCTGGACGGCGCCGGGCAGGGTACGGAAGAAGGACACCAGAAAGAAGACGGTGAACGGGAGGGAATAGGCGATATAGACCAGGATCAGGCCCTGCCGCGTGTTCAGCAGTCCGAAATTGTCGAGGACGAAGAACAGCGGCACCAGGGCGAGAAAGACGGGGAACATCAGGCCGCCGGTGAACAGCAGATGCACCGCCCGGTTGCCGCGGAAGTCGTAGCGGGCGATCACATAGGCGGCCATCGCGCCCAGCAGCATGGTGCCGGTGAGCGAACCGGAGAGGATGATCAGCGAATTGAGGGTGTAGCGGCCGATGTTGGCGGTGGTCCAGGCGTTGGTGAAATTCTCCCAGTCCAGCGCGGTGGGCCACCCGAAGGGGTCGGAGACGATGTCCACGTGCGGGCGGAAGGCCGCCAGCAGCACCCAGATGAGCGGGCCGGCCGCCAGCAGGGTCCACAGCACCAGGAAGGAGTGGGCGAAGACATTGAGCGCCCCGCCCTCGGCGCGGCGGGTGTCGCCGCGGGTTCGGCTCATGGTCTTGGGCTCCTTCACAGTTCGATCCGCTCCCTCCGCGCCAGGCGCATCATGAGGCCGGCGAACAGCAGGGTGACGGCGAACAGCACGACCCCGACGGCGGTGGCGTAGCCGGCCTGGCCGTCCCGGAACGCCTTGTCGTACAGGTAGCTGGGCAGGACGTCCATGCCGTGTTCGGGGACCATGATGGAGACCAGCGCGAAGGCGTCCAGTGCCTGGATGCCCATGTAGATCCAGCCGGTGCGCACGGTGCCCCAGGTCAGCGGCAGGGTGATGCGGAAGAACGTCACCGGCCGTGTCGCCCCGTCCAGCAGCGACGCCTCGTATATCTCGTGCGGGATGGAGCTCATCGCGGCGGAGAACAGCACCACGTAGAAGCCGACGAAGGCCCAGCACAGGACGGCGAGGACGCAGTACACCGCGAATCTGCCGCCGAGCCAGTCGCTCTGCCGCAGCGAGTCCAGACCGACCGTGCGCAGCCCCTCGTTGAGGATGCCGCTGCGCGGTGAGTAGATCCGGGACCAGATCACGGCGATGATCGCGATGGACAGCACCTGCGGGAAGAAGTAGAAGATCTTGTACAGGCGGGTGCCGGACACCCCGGCGATGGCCTGCCCGCCGCGCCTGCGCCCGCCCGCGTTGAGCATGAAGGCGAAGAACAGGCCCAGCGACAGGGTGATCAGCGGGGCGAGCACGAGCAGCAGCAGGCTGTTGCGCAGCGCGTCCCAGAACTTGGCGTCGTTCCAGAGCCGTTCGTAGTTCTCGGTGCCGGTGAAGGTGAACTCGGCGCTGTAGCCGGTCCAGTCGGTCATCGAGTAGAAGAACGCCTGGGCGAACGGCGAGACCACGAAGACCGCGAACACCAGCACCGGGGCGGCCAGGAACCAGCCGATGAAGCGGTACTGGTCGATGGTGCGGTAGTGCCGGCTGCCGCGTATCCGCCGCGGGGTCAGGCGGGGCGGCAGGAAGAGCGCCGCCCCCAGCAGCAGCCGGTCCCCCCACCCCATCAGATGTGCTCAAACTTGACGAGGGAGTCGTCCGCGGCGGCGGCGTCCGCCGCGCGCTGGCAGCGGGTGATCGCCTCGTCGGGGTCGATGTCGCCGGCCATCATGGCGGCGATGGCGCCGCCGATCTCCTCGTTGTTGAGCTGCCGGTACCAGTCGGGCATCCGCGGGGTGACGAGGTGGTCGCCGGCGGCGGCCAGGGTGTCGTTGGCGGAGGTGAGGCCGGGCGGCAGGTCCAGGCCGTCGACCGAGTCGCGGACGCAGGTGAGGGAGGACACCAGCTGGGTGAAGTTCCGGGCGGACTCGCGGCCCAGCATGATGCGCAGGAACTCCATGCCCCCGGCGACGTTGGCGGCGTCGGCGGGGACGAAGAACGGCTCGCCCGGGGAGGCCCAGATGGTCTCGAAGGGCATGGCGTCGGAGGCGTCCAGCGAGGTGGGCGGGCCCACCGCCATGTCGAAGTCGGCCGGGGTGTTCTTGGCGGCCTCGTTCTCCACCCAGGAGCCGTTGGGGATGAACAGGGCGCGCCCGGCGCACCATTCGTCCTGGGACTCCTCGTGGCTGAGCCCCGGGCTGCCCTCCAGCACGAAACCGCGCGCGGTCAGCTCGTGGTACGCCTCGAAGGCGGCGCGGACCGCCTCGTGGCGCCAGGCGTTGGGCTCCAGGTTGTCGATGGCGCGCAGCACGTCGGCGCCGCCGATCTTGGCGATGAACGGGTACAGCGTGAAGTTGAAGTAGTACGGGTACTGCCCGGCGTACGTCCAGCCGGCCATGCCGGCGCGCTTGGCCTTCTCGCAGACCGCGATCATCTCGTCCCAGGTGCGCGGGTACTCGGCGTCCAGGCGGTCCAGGGCGGTGCGGGAGTACCACTGGCCGTATACGTGGTACGCGTAGTTGATGCGGTAGACGGCCTGGGTGCCGAACTGGCCCATCTCCACGGTGCCGGGCTGCAGGGTGTCGCGGACAGTGACGGAGGGGTCGTCCAGCGAGGGGGCGTCCAGGAGTTCGGTGAGGTCGTGCACCTGGTCGTTGCGGATGAGCGCGGCGATGTCCATGGCCTCGGCGCCGGAGTTGTCGATGACGTCCGGCGGATCGCCCTTGACCATGCGCGGCTGGATCCGGGACTGGATCTCCTGGGTCTTGACGTGGGTGACGGAGCCGAAGCGCTCCTCGTAGAGCTTCTCGGCGTCGATGGCGTACTGGTCGCCGAAGCCGCCGTCGAAGATGACGACCTCGATCTCCCCGTCGGGGTGGGCGCCCAGGGGGTTGTCGGCGGTGGGGTCGACGCGTTCCACGTTCGTGTTGCCGCCGCTGCCGCTGCCGCCGCTGGCACAGGAGGTCAGGGCGCCGAGCGCGGGGATGCCGAACAGGGAGGCGGCCGCGGTACGGGTCAGCAGGGTGCGGCGGCCGACGTACCGGGGGTGGGGGGTGTGCGGACTGTGCGGACGTGACGTCATGGCTCAAGTCCTCGCCTTCATACGGAACTCGGGCGGCGGGCCCCGCCCGGGTGCCGACAGGTATAGTCCACTCGCCGCGGCCGGGGAAGGTCGCCAACGGTGCTTGTGGGAAGGCTTTTCCGAGTTGAGATCTGCGGGATACACGCGAAAGGGCCGTCCTTCCCCCGACCGGGGGGAAGGACGGCCCGTCGACGCGTGGCCCTCGTGGGTCACTTGCGCAGCAGCGACCTCAGCACGTACTGCATGATCCCGCCATTGCGGTAGTAGTCCGCCTCGCCGGGGGTGTCGATCCGGACGGTGGCGTCGAACTCCACGCCGGTGTCCGTGGTGACCTTGACGGTCGCCGGGACGCGGCCCTCGTTCAGCTCGGTGACACCGGTGAAGGAGAAGGTCTCCTCGCCGGTCAGCCCCAGCGACTCGGCGCTGGCGCCGACCGGGAACTGGAGCGGGAGGACGCCCATGCCGATGAGGTTCGAGCGGTGGATGCGCTCGTAGGACTCGGCGATGACGGCGCGCACGCCCAGCAGCGCGGTGCCCTTGGCGGCCCAGTCGCGGGAGGAGCCGGAACCGTACTCCTTGCCGGCCAGGATGGCCAGCGGGACGCCGGCGGCCTGGTAGTTCTGGGAGGCGTCGTAGATGAAGGAGACCGGCCCGTCCGCCTGGGTGAAGTCGCGGGTGTAGCCGCCCTCGGTGCCCGGCGCGATCTGGTTGCGCAGCCGGATGTTGGCGAAGGTGCCGCGGATCATCACCTCGTGGTTGCCGCGGCGCGAGCCGTAGGAGTTGAAGTCACGGCGGGTCACGCCGTGCTCCGTGAGGTACTTGCCCGCCGGGGTGTCGGCCTTGATGGCGCCGGCCGGCGAGATGTGGTCGGTGGTGACCGAGTCGCCCAGCTTGGCCAGGACCCGGGCACCGGTGATGTCCGAAACCGGGGTCGGGTCCATCGTCAGGCCCTCGAAGTACGGGGGCTTGCGGACGTAGGTGGACTCCGGGTCCCACTCGAAGGTGGAACCGGTGGGGATCGACAGGGAGTTCCACTGCGCGTCGCCGGCGAAGACATCGGCGTAGCTCTGGCCGAACATCTCCTGGCCGATCGCGGACGCCACGACGTCCTCGATCTCCTTCTCCGTGGGCCAGATGTCGGCCAGGTAGACCGGCTTGCCCTCGGAGTCGGTGCCCAGCGGCTCGGTGGTGATGTCGATCTTCATCGAGCCGGCCAGCGCGTAGGCGACCACCAGCGGCGGGGAGGCCAGGTAGTTCATCTTGACGTCGGGGTTGATCCGGCCCTCGAAGTTGCGGTTGCCGGAGAGCACCGAGACGACCGCGAGGTCGTTGTCGTTGACCGCCTGCGAGATCTCCTCGGGCAGCGGGCCCGAGTTGCCGATGCAGGTGGTGCAGCCGTACCCGACCAGGTTGAAGCCGAGCTTGTCCAGGTACGGGGTGAGGCCGGCCCGGTCGTAGTAGTCCATGACGACCTTGGACCCGGGCGCCAGGGTGGTCTTGACCCAGGGCTTGCGGGTGAGGCCGCGCTCGACCGCCTTCTTGGCCAGCAGCGCCGCGCCGACCATGACGGACGGGTTGGAGGTGTTGGTGCAGGAGGTGATGGCGGCGACGGTGACGGCACCGTGGTCCAGCTCGAAGGTCGAACCGTCGGCGGTGGTCACGGTGACCGGCTTGGAGGGCACGCCGTTGGAGACGGCGGGGGCGTCGGAGGCCGGGAAGGACTCCTTGCCCGCCTCGTCGATGTCGGCGGCCGAGACGTAGTTGCGCACGTCCGCGCCGAACTTCTGCTTGGCGTCGGCGAGCGCGATGCGGTCCTGGGGGCGCTTGGGGCCGGCGATGGAGGGGACGACCGTGGCCAGGTCCAGCTCCAGGTATTCGGAGAAGACCGGCTCATTGTCGGTGTCCAGCCACAGGCCCTGCTCCTTGGCGTACGCCTCGACGAGCGCCAGCTGCTGGGCGTCGCGGCCGGTGAGCCGCAGGTAGCTGATGGTCTCCTCGTCGATCGGGAAGATCGCCGCGGTGGAGCCGAACTCCGGCGACATGTTGCCGATGGTGGCGCGGTTGGCCAGCGGGATGGAGGAGACGCCCTCGCCGTAGAACTCGACGAACTTGCCGACCACACCGTGCTTGCGCAGCATCTCGGTGATGGTGAGCACCAGGTCGGTGGCGGTGGTGCCGGTGGGCAGCGCGCCGGTGAGCTTGAAGCCGACCACGCGCGGGATGAGCATGGAGACCGGCTGGCCGAGCATGGCCGCCTCGGCCTCGATGCCGCCGACGCCCCAGCCCAGCACGCCCAGGCCGTTGACCATGGTGGTGTGCGAGTCGGTGCCGACCAGGGTGTCGGGGTACGCCTGGCCGTTGCGGACCATGACGGTGCGGGCCAGGTGCTCGATGTTGACCTGGTGCACGATGCCGGTGCCGGGCGGGACGACCTTGAACTCGTCGAAGGCGGTCTGGCCCCAGCGCAGGAACTGGTAGCGCTCGCGGTTGCGGCCGTACTCCAGTTCCACGTTCTGCTGGAAGGCGTCGGGGGTGCCGAACTTGTCGGCGATGACCGAGTGGTCGATGACCAGCTCGGCGGGGGCCAGCGGGTTGATCCGCGCCGGGTCGCCGCCCAGCTCGCGGACCGCCTCGCGCATGGTGGCGAGGTCCACCACACAGGGCACACCGGTGAAGTCCTGCATGATCACCCGGGCGGGGGTGAACTGGATCTCCTGGCTGGGCTGGGCGTTCGGGTCCCAGGAACCGAGCGCGGTGATGTGCTCGGCGGTGATGTTCGCCCCGTCCTCGGTGCGGAGCAGGTTCTCCAGGAGCACCTTGAGGCTGTACGGGAGGCGGGCGGCGCCCTCCACCTTGTCCAGCCGGAAGATCTCATACGACTCGTCGCCCACTCGCAGCGTGGCGCGGGCGTCGAAGGTGTTGGCCGACACGACTTTCTCCTTCAGGGACCCTACTAGATATCTCGATGTCGAGATAACTCTAGTACATCGGGCCTGGGCCCACACGTTGAGGGGCCCGTGTTGAGCGGTCCCGGGTGCGGACACGCCGAAGGGACGGCCCGGTCGGGGCCGCCTGAAGGCTGCGGAGAAGGGTGCGTGAGGGTCGGCGCGCTACAGGCCCGTCCTCCCCGTCGCCCAGTACGGCTGGGTGCGGATGGTGCGGCGGTCCAGGCCTCGGACGGTGCGCAGCAGGTCGCGCTGGACCTGGACGGACTGGCCGTGCCCGGCGAGGTACGCGACAGCGGGGGCGAGCCGGGCCACCGTGCCAACCGCCTCCGCCTCGACCAGGCCGAGGGCTTCCGGCTGCCCGCGGCGGTGGAGGACGGTGGCGCGGCCGGCGGCGGGGTTCAGCGTCTCGGGGGCGCAGTGCTGGAAGTCGCGGGCGGCGACCCGGAAGGCGGTGACGTCGCAGGGCCCGGGCTCCACGGCCCGCAGCCCCTCCCCCGCGCTGCCGATCCGCAGCAGCCCTTCACCAACCAGCCCCACCGCGTCCACCCGGGTGACGAAGCCCCGCCGTTCCGCGTAGTCGGCGAAGAACGTCGGTGTGCGCGCCATCGATGATCTCCCACGGTCAGCCGGACAGCGAAAGTAAGGTTAGCCTCCCCTAACCTCCTCACCTGCACCCGCCCCCCCGATCCGGGCACGCACCGGCGTTTCGCCGGGCCATGGCGGGCCCCTCACCCGAATGGCCCCCGCCCGGATGCCTCATCTCATATCTGAGATAGGGTCGCTCACATGACCGATGACTACCTCGCCCGGATCGGGCAGCTCATCCGGGACGCCCGCCAACATCGTGGCTGGACGCAACTGCAACTCGCGGACGCGCTCGGCACTTCGCAGAGCGCCGTTAACCGGATCGAGCGAGGGAACCAGAACATCAGCCTTGAGATGATCGCGCGCATCGGGGAAGCCCTCGACAGCGAGATCGTCTCCCTCGGATACGCCGGGCCGATGCATCTGCGGGTGGTGGGCGGACGCCGGCTCTCCGGGAGCATCGACGTCAAAACGAGCAAGAACGCGTGCGTCGCGCTGCTGTGCGCCTCGCTGCTCAACTCCGGCCGCACCGTGCTGCGACGGGTGGCCAGGATCGAAGAGGTCTTCCGCATCCTGGAGGTCCTCAACTCCATCGGCGTCCGCACCCGCTGGATCAACGGCGGCGCCGACCTGGAGATCCAGCCACCGGCCCAGCTGGACCTGAACGGCATGGACGCGGACGCGGCCCGCCGCACCCGCAGCATCATCATGTTCCTCGGCCCGCTGCTGCATCGCGAGACCCACTTCAAGCTCCCCTACGCGGGCGGCTGCGACCTGGGCACCCGCACCATCGAGCCGCACATGACCGCGCTGCGCCGCTTCGGCCTGGAGATCACCGCCACCGAGGGCATGTACCACGCCACGGTCAACCGGCAGATCAACCCCGAGCGCCCGATCGTCCTGACCGAGCGCGGCGACACCGCCACCGAGAACGCCGTCCTGGCCGCCGCCCGGCGCGACGGCGTCACGGTCATCCGCAACGCCTCCTCCAACTACATGGTCCAGGACCTGTGCTTCTTCCTGGAGGAACTGGGCGTCCGCGTCGAGGGCGTGGGCACCACCACCCTCACCGTGCACGGCGTACCCGACATCGACCGCGACGTCGACTACTCCCCCTCCGAGGACCCGGTCGAGGCCATGAGCCTGATCGCCGCCGCCGTCATCACCGAATCGGAACTGACCATCCGGCGGGTGCCGGTGGAGTTCCTGGAGGTCGAACTGGCGGTCCTGGAGGGCATGGGCCTCAACCACGACCTGTCCGCCGAGTACCCGGCCGACAACGGCCGCACCCGGCTCGCCGATCTGACGGTACGGCCCTCCAAGCTGGAGGCGCCCATCGACAAGATCCACCCGATGCCGTTCCCCGGCCTGAACATCGACAACGTCCCGTTCTTCGCCGCCATCGCGGCCTCGGCGCACGGCTCGACCCTCATCCACGACTGGGTCTACGACAACCGCGCCATCTACCTCACCGACCTCAACCGCCTCGGCGGCCGGCTCCAACTCCTGGACCCGCACCGGGTCCTGGTCGAGGGCACCACCCGCTGGCGCGCCGCCGAGATGATGTGCCCCCCGGCCCTGCGCCCGGCGGTGGTCGTCCTCCTGGCGATGATGGCGGCCGAGGGCACCTCGGTACTGCGCAACGTCTACGTCATCAACCGCGGCTACGAAGACTTGGCCGAACGCCTCAACTCGGTGGGCGCCCAGATCGAAACCTTCCGCGACATCTGACCACCGACTGCCCCCGCGCCCCCTCCGACCCACCACGTGGTTCGGACACGGGGCGCGGCGTCATTGGGCGCCGAGCCCGTGCGTGGGCAGGCCGTCCCCGCGTGTGCGGGGCCTACGGAGCCTCGGGAGGCATCGGGCCCCCGTCGTGCGGACCATCCCCGCGTGTGCGGGGACCACGTGAGGTCGGTCTCGACCCCGCGATCATGGCGCGGACCATCCCCGCGTGTGCGGGGACCACGACAGCAGCTGGATGAGGGTGGCCATCTGGTCGGGACCATCCCCGCGTGTGCGGGGACCACGCTGCGGGCCATGTCGATCTCCTCTGTGGGCGGGGACCATCCCCGCGTGTGCGGGGACCACTGCAACATGGGCACCGCCGACGCCCCCGACTGGGGACCATCCCCGCGTGTGCGGGGACCACAGCCGGGCGAGCGTGATGCCGGGGGCGGTCTCGGGACCATCCCCGCGTGTGCGGGGACCACAGATCCAGCGTGTAGGCGAGCCCCACACGCCGGGGACCATCCCCGCCTGTGCGGGGACCACGTCCGTGGCTCCGTCCGGCTGGGCGGCGTCGTCGGACCATCCCCGCGTGTGCGGGGACCACACCAGGTTCGCCGGGCCGGTGGCGATGCCGACGGGACCATCCCCGCGTGTGCGGGGACCACCCACGCCCACGCGCGGGCGCCGGACAGCCCGTGGGACCATCCCCGCGTGTGCGGGGACCACGAAGAGGAAGCCGGCGTCCCGGCCGCTCACCGGGGACCATCCCCGCGTGTGCGGGGACCACGCAGGTGCGCACGTGCGCGCCGCCGGCCGCCGCGGACCATCCCCGCGTGTGCGGGGACCACGGTAGGTGCGCCAACACCAGAGACCCCGTGGGGGGACCATCCCCGCGTGTGCGGGGACCACGGTAGGTGCGCCAACACCAGAGACCCCGTGGGGGGACCATCCCCGCGTGTGCGGGGACCACCCTTTTTGAGCTGGGGGTTTATCGGGGGGAGGGGTCGTTTTCATTCGGTTGGGATCGGGTGGGATCAGCGGCGGTTGCGGGCGGAGAGGATGAGGCCGTCGTAGTCCACCGGGCGCCAGCGGTCCCGGCCTGCGGTTCGGACAGCCCAGCCCTGCTCGTTGTTGGCCCGCTCCACGAGAACCGCTTGGCCGTCGCCGATCCGGGTGGCGAGGAGTTCCCACAGGCGATCGCGTACCCGTCGGCTCGGGTTGCCGACAAAGACACCTGCGTCAACTTCCACCATCCAGCGTGTGAGGTGGCCCCGCAGCCCCTCCGGGGCGGCGATGAGAACAATAACGGTCATCGTGGGGGCTCCGGTGGGTCGGCCGGCTCGTCGAACTCGGGGCCGATGACGGCGATGTGTTCGTCGCCCATGTCCGCCGTGCGGGGAGCCGCGTCCGGCGGTGTGTCGCAGTCCCGCGGGAACGCGCCGCTCCCGTCCGCCCAGTTGACGCAGGAGGGCACGGCGCCCAGGCGTTCGTCCCACAGTTCACCGACGGCCGGCGCGTCGATGTCCGCTCCGTCTGCCGCGAGAAGAGCCTTGATGTCCGTCACGATGCGGCCCAGGAGTTTGGTCTCGGCGATGCTGTCCCGGAGACCGAGCCGTGCGTCCCGTTCCTCTCTCAGCCCCTTTGCCGCCAGGTCGAAGGCGAGCGGGATGGTGTAGTCGGCCTTGTAGAGGTCGGCGATGTCGAGGACGAAGGAGATCGCCGAGCCGGTGTGCACGAAGCCCAGGCCGGGGCTGGCCCCGATGCCCACGATGACGGCGTGGCAGATCCCGTAGAGGGCCGCGTTGGCGGCGGAGAGCATGCGGTTGAGGTCGTCACCGGCCGCGAACGCGTCTCCGGCCTTGTAGACGCGTCCGTCCCAGGGCACACCGGTCCGGCGGGCGTGTGCCCGGTACAGCCTGCGGATGCGGGTCCCCTCACGTCCGCGCAGTTGTTGCATGGTGGCGGTCGAGACGTCCTCGCCGGGGAAGCGCATCCCGTACATGGCGCGGGCGACCGACAGGCGTTCCTTGGGCCGGGTGACGAGCCAGGCCTGCCGGTGGAGCAGCCCGGCACCCCTGGCCGGCCCGAGGCCGGCCGCGTACATGCGTACGCCCTGTTCCCCGACCCAGCACACGGCCGTCCCCGAGTCGGCGAGCAGCCGTATCGCGCCGTGGGTCACCCGGGTCCCGGGGCCGAGGAGCACGACGGCGATCATCGCGGCCGGGAGGCGCACCGTCTGTTTCTTGTTGACGATGACGACGGCGTTCTCGTCACGGTCGAGGTGGCTGCGTTCGATGTAGACGCTGGAGACCCGGTCCACGACGCGATGCAGGTCGTGGGGGTCGGCCTTCCACCAGATGTCGCCCATGGCGTCAGCGGCTCCCTTCGGGGAGTGGGGCCAGGGTGAGCAGTCCGCACCCGTACGCCTTGGCCGGGCCGATGCCGTTGAGCAGCCGGTCGGTGAAGAGCGCCGGGTTGGTGACGCGCAGCCGGCCCTCGAAGGTCGCGGTGGTGAGCGTGACACGCGGTCCGCCGCGGGCGCTCCGTTCTTCCTTCTTCGTGAAGGAGTGGCGGCGCCGTTCGGTGATGCGCAGGTCACGCGGTACGTCGGTTTCCGGCGAGGTCGCGATGTCCTCCTCCGAACCAGGGGGCACGTGCCGGGCCGGTGGAACGGTGAAGCCCCACCGCTCGGTCCGCTCGAGGAACCATCGCAGCTGCGCGTTCGCCGTGCGGTGCCCGATACGGAATCCGCGAGGCCGCGTGGTCTGCTCCGAGGCCGCCGCGGCGTCCAGCCGACGCTGCTGCTCCGGGGTGGCCCGGAGCGGCTTGAGCGTGTTCTGCACCGGGTTGGCGGTCAACCGAAAGGCGAACTCGCGCCCGAGCGCGATGCGTTCGAGGAGCGAGGTGTAGTCGCGGACCGCGGCGTGTTCGCCGTCCGCGTCGGGCCATCCGGCGCTCTCGACGATGTGTGTCCAGTCCGGCTTGGAGCGGGTGAGGACGAAGAGGTGAGGACGGTGGGGATTGTCGGCGTCGAGTCGCCACAGCACCCGCTCGGAGTCGGGGCCTCCCGGGATGCCGCCGGCCACCGCGCCGTGCATGGCGCGGGGGCTGGCCAGGAGGGTACGGCCCATGGCCCGCAGGGGGTTGATGCGGATGCGAGAGAGGTAGGTCATGGTGTCACCAGCCGAGGAGCGCGAAGGGGTCGTGCCCGGTGGCGTCTTCCGGGCTGTCGGGGGTGCCGGACCCGGGCCGGCCCGGGAAGCCGGTGGGGACGGAGAACCAGTCGTGACGCACCCTGCGGTCGGCGAAGGAGCGGCGCAGCGGGTCGAACGAGAGCGGAACGTCGTTGAGTACGTCGGGGCCCTCGGGGTCGTCGAGGGTGACCGGGCAGGGAACGGTCGCCGGCACGGCGGAGCGTGCCGCCCCGTGCTCGCGGCGCCACCGGGCGGCGTACCGTTCCCGGGCCTGCCGGGAGACCTGCCATGGTGTCTCGCGCAGTGCCGTTTCCGTGTCGGTGTCCCGGATGCCCAGGCAGAGCGGCTGGGTGGGCGGGCACGACCGGCGTCCCAGGGCCAGCGGGAACGCCGGGTTGCGGACCGCGTGCTGCAGGCCGTCGAGGAGTTCCCCGGGGCCCGCTACGGCGGCGAGGAACACCGCGTCCTGCAGGTAGTACCGGGTGGTCACATGGGTGTGCTTGGCGGGCGAGGTGGGTTTCTGGATGCCCTTGGCCGAGACGCCCGCCTGCGGCAGCGGTGTTCCCCGGTAGTCGCTCACCGTGTGGTAGTCGCGCAGCAGGCTGCCCGGCTGGTCCACACGGATGCCGAGCCCCAGGTGGGACAGGTCATCGACGGGGTCCTGGCGGGCCCGGCCGGCCGCGGCGGCGAGCAGGCCGATGACTCCTGACTTGGTGGGTGTGGGGCGGGTCTCGCGCCGGTTGAAGGTGCTCCGGTCACCCCACGCCTGGAGGGGGCCGGCGAGGCGCAGGAGGAGCACCGCCTCGGCCCGGGGAGGAGTGGTGGCCATCAGGCCTCACCACCGGTGAGGTGGGTGCGCACGTCGGTCAGCAGCACGTCGAAGGACCGGGGCGCGCCGAACGCTTCCTCCAGGACACCGACGGTCTCGCCGTGCTCGGGGGCGAGGGTGTGGCAGTGGGCGGTGAAGGCGGGTGCGTTGCCCCAGGCGCGGACGGCGGTGAGCTGTTCGCGCGCCAGGCGCTGGATGGAGGCCGGGGCGATGCCGGCGCGGGTCTCGGTGGCGGGGGTGACCGGCTCCTCGAAGGCGGAGACGAGGTTGACCGGCTGATCGGTGCGGACCGTGACGGCGACCAGGCGGGGAAGGGTGTGGTGGGCGAAGGAGTTCTGGTAGCCGGTGGGCATGGAGCGGGCGAAGGAGGTCAGGAACTGGACGACCGCGTCGGCGGCGCTCTTCTCGTCGGAGAGGTTGTCCACGAGCTGGTGCATGCCGATGGTGGCGTAGCGGTAGAGCGTGGCGGAGTTGAAGCCGATGGTGCCGATCATGCCGGCCCCGGTCTCCTCCTTCTCGTTCTCGTCGTCGACGGCCGTGTAGTAGTCGAACTCCAGCTCCGTGGTGTGGGTGGACAGCGCGTGCGCGACCTGCACGGCGGCGTCGACGTTGAGGGCGGGGATGTCGGCGACCATCCGGCCGAAGAGCGCGACGTCGATGGGATGTCCGGTGCGGAAGGTGTCCCGTACCGGCAACTGCTTGATCTCGGCGGCCAGCTTCTCGTCGTCGAGGGCGGCGAGTTCGGCGGCCCGGTCCCCGACGAGGGCGGCCACGGCGTCGAGCTGTCGCCGGCCGTAGAAGAAGAGGTAGGCGGTGTCCCCCTCCTTCCGTCCCGCCGTGATCCCCAGGGGGGTGAGGAGGGCGCCGGTGAGGCGGGACGCGGTGGCGGTGTCCACCTGGGCGATGTCGCCGATGCGTTCGGCGAGCTTGCCGGCGATGCGCTTGGTGCGGGTGCCGAGGTCCTGCGGGGAGATGCGTTCGGTGAAGTGCAGGCGGGTGGCGCGCTTCCATGCCTGGGAGGACACCCGGGAACGGCGGGTGCCGCCGAAGTGGGCTTCCTTGGGGTTGCCCTGGTCGTCGCGGTTGAGGTTCGCCGGCGGGACGGTCTGGATGATGTGCACGTCGATGTACTGGCGCGAGGTCATGGTGGTCTCCGGTACGGGGTTTCGTTGAGCTGTCATGAAGGCGGGAACGGCGGGAAAGCGCTCCCGCGACGGGGATACGGGTCAGCCGCGCGGCTCGGGCCGGCCGGCGTAGTACTCGAGTCCCCACCTGCGGCGCACGCGGCGGCGCCGGTCGGGCAGGCGCCAGTCGTGGAGATCGCCGAGGAGCATGTCGTAGTCCAGGGGCTGCCCGCCGGTACGCAGTTGGGTGACGAGCCCGCGCAGTTGATGGCGCAGGGCGGCCACGGAGGTGGCGTTGGCGGCGGCGTCGACCCGCCGGTCGAGTGCCTCGGCCCCGAATCGTCCGGAGTGCCGGAGGTTGGCCAGGGCGGTGCCGAGGCCGACGCGGGGCCGGTGCATGGGGTCGCGGCGGCTCTGCTGGTGCAGGCCGTAGAGGGCGAGGGCGGCGTGCTCGGCTTCCAGCAGCGCGGGGATGCGTCCGTCGCAGGGCGTCGTGTAGAAGGGCCACAGGGAGAAGATCTCGCCGACGGACTGGGCGAGACCGAGCCGCATGGTGGCCAGGTCCTCCCCCGGAGGGCTCGTCGGCCGGCCGGCGGAGTGGCGTCGCCAGGTACCACCGGCGGTGACGTACCGGTTCCAGTAGCGGACGGTCTGCTCGGTGGTGTCCCCGGCCGCTGGTGCGGCGGTGTCGGCCGCTCCCGATGCTGGGGACGGCAGGGTGAGGGCGTGGGGGGTGTCTGTGGCGTCGGGGACGCCCGCGATGTGGGTGGCGTCTGTGGTCACAGGTTCGGTCGTCCTTCGGTATCGGGGAGTTCGGCGTCCGGGGAGACGGTGGTGGCTGCGACTCGGCGGGTGGCGGTCCAGCGGGGCAGCACGACCGCCATGCGGGCGCGGAAGCTCTGCTCGGCTGTGGCCAGGCGGTAGACGCGCTCGGTCTTGTCCCTGGTCACCCTGCGTCCGGAGAAGACCCCGGGGGCGGTGGTGGCGAGCGTCTGTTCGGCGACCTTCCAGGTGTGCGCGGCGGCGTTGCGCTCCCACTTCTCCAGCGCGCGCTCGGTGGCCTCGAAGTCCTCCGGGGCGGCGCGGAGATCGAGCAGCAGTAGACGGGCCGGCGCGTCCAGGGCGTACAGGAGGGTTTCGCCGGGTCGTTGGCCCTTGTCCCACGGGATGGGTTCGCTGCCGGCCGCGCGCATCAGGTCGCCTGAGAGGTGGTTGAGGGCCGAGGCGAGTTGTTCGGCCTGTTCGGTCGCCTCCAGCAGTGAGGTACGCAGGGGGCCATCCGGATCGAGGGCGACGAGCGGCAGCGGGATGGCGTCGGCGTAGAGGTCCTCCACCACGGCGGACTGGTTGCCGTACGCGATCCCGGTCAGTTCCACGCGCAGCGGATAGTCGGCGGGCAGTCGGTCCCGCACTCCGCCGAGTTGATCCAGCAGGACGCTGGTACGGAAACCGGACCGCTCGCCCCGCGCGTCGCGTTGCTCGCGCTCCACCGCGAGGAACGCCTCCAGTCCTCGCCAGCCCGCCTTGCCGGTCTGGTGACGGCGGGGCAGTGCGGCGGGAACGGGCCGCTTGGCCGCGGCTCCCGTCCTCGGTCGCTTCGGCGCCGGGGGCAGTCTCCAGGCGGTGTGCGGTTCGTGGTCGGGGGTGGCGACCAGCCGGTCGCCGGCGGAGACGACGACCCGGGTCACCCGGGTACCGGCCGGGGTGTCCTCGGGGATCAGCCGTACGCGGCGGGACTGCCAGGTCCACAGGTCGAGGGGGCCACGGGAGGCCCGTTCCTGCCAGGCCGGTAGGGCACAGGAGAGGGTGTCCTCGACGCGTCCGTCGGTCCGGCGCCGGCGCCACTGGGGGCGATCGTCGGAGAGGGGTGCCCGGCCGAAGGGGATGTTCAGCACGAGCGTCTCGAACAGCGTCCGGCCCAGGGGCATGACCACGCCCAGCTGCCCCAGGGGGCCCGTGGGGTTGCCGGTTGTCTTGCCCGCCTTGACGCGGGGGTCCCCCACCGCGCCGGTCTTGATGGCGGCGGTGTCCCAGCAGTGGGTGTGCAGCAGCCAGCGCGCCGCCTGGGCGGGGGTGAGTTCGAGCGGGTCGCCCTCGGTCCGGGAGGCGAACAGCGGCACGTTGTTTCCCGTGGCGGCGGTGGCCACCAGCAGGGCGGACCCCTTGGTCTCGCCCTTCGCGGTGCGCAGTCCGGCCACCTGCCCGAAGGGATCGTCCGGGTCGAAGAGGTCGAAGCGGGGCCGGTGTTCCTCCAGGTAGGCGGTGAGGAGGTCGCGGTGGGCGGGAGTCAGGGACCCGGCCCGTAACAGGGCCAATCCGTCGCCGATGTCGGCGGGGTACCCCAGAGCATCCACGAGGATCGGCAGAAGCACCTGCCGGAAGATGGCCGGCTTCTGGGTGGGGATATCTACCGCCAGGTCGCGGTAGCGCTCGGCGTGCAGCAGCAGTTCCCGCAGGCCGACCTCGACGGTGCCACCCGGACCCGTGGCGTGGGGTGCCCCCGGGTCCACGACCTGGACGGACAGCCATGGTGCGTCGAGGAGGTTGAACGACGTCACGTTGCTCCCCTCTTCTCTGTCTGGTGCCACATCTCTCCTTGCGTCTCTCTTTCGTTCGGTGGGTGTGTGGGAGAAGTCCTCCTGCCCACGCGAGGAACGCGCCTTTTCCTGGGCGCTGAGTGTCCAGGCGGGGGGCGCTCCTGGTTGTCCCGGCTCCCGGCGGCCCTGTCGGTCTCGGAGCGAAAGGGACGGGGCGGTGACGGTCTCGGGCGGGACCGTCAGGTGGCGGTGAGCTGTCGCTGCAGCAACCCCAACGCGTGGTCGTAGGTCACCTCGTACTCCCCCAGGACGGCCGTGCGGCGGTGATCCAGCTCCAGGGCCGGGCAGTACCGCAGGCGGGCATGGCCGTGCCAGCCCGGAAGCGGACGCAGTTCCCGCAGCGCGGCCTCGGTGAGGGACTGGGGCAGGCGGACGGTGCCGGCGAGGAGATCGTCCAGCAACTCCTCCCCGACATCACCGTTCACGGACAGGGCCCGGCCGTTCAGGGTGTGCGGTACGGAGCCTTCGCGCACCACCAGGATCACCTCGACCGTCGGCGCACCGTCCCGCACCAGCCACTCCGCCGTGGCGTCGTCGCCGTTCTCCGCACGGCCCGCGACATGCAGGCCCGCCAGGGTGCGCGCCTCGCGGTCGCCGCGTCTGGTCAGCAGGGACGCGCTCGCCGTCTCCGCGCGTTGCCGCTCGGTCGCCTCCCACTTCATGCGGGCGGTTTCGGCTGCCTCCCGCCACCGGGGTGGCAGAGCGGCGTCCGACGTCTCGTATCCGGTGGCGACCAGCTCCGGTACCTGCCCCGGTACGCGCCAGCCCGCCGCACCGTCCCCTGCCTGCGGACCGTTGAGCGCCTGGCGCACCTGGGCTGCCGCCCGCAGCAGAAGGAAACGTCCGTACACGGCTTCCGAGACGCCCGGAAACCGGGGAGCGCCCGAGTCCAGAGCGGTCACGCCGGTGACCACCACCCGAGGTTCGGCCAGCCGGTCCGGGCGGCGCACACCGTCATGCCGGTGCAGGCGCCCGATCCGCTGAAGGAGCAGGTCAACGGGAGCCAGATCGGTCACCAGCAGATCGGCGTCCACGTCGAAGGACTGCTCCGCGAGTTGCGTGGCCACCAGGATCAACCGTTTGGGCCGCTCCCCACCCGTCTCGCGCGCGGAACCCAGCAGGCGCAGACACCGCGCCGTCCGGTCCGCCCGGTCACCGGCGGCGAGCCGTCCGTGCAACAGGTGCACCTCAGCGCCGTACCGCTTGCGCAGCAGCGTGTGGAGCTTCTGGGCCCTGGCCACGCTGTTGCGGATGACCAGGGCGCAACCGCCGGTGGCGAGTTCCCGCTCCAGCAGATCGGCGACGGCTCGGGCCGCCGCTTCTTCGGCCTCGTCCCGTTCCTTTCGCTGCGCATGGGGTGGGGGCACGGCCTCGGGGAGAATGTCGAGGACCACGGAGAGGTCGGTGCGCCACCCGGGGCAGTGTTCGACCAGGTAACGGGGTTCGGGGCTGCCGTCCACCTCCGCTGGGTGCCCCGCCCGGCCCGCCGGCCATGCGGCGGTCACCGAGGGGTATCCACCGGGCTCGGGCAGGCCGTCCGCCGTGTACTCCTCGCGGGACAGGGCTCCGGCGAGGTAGGAGCTGACGAGGTCCTGCCGCTGCCGGGGCGGCAGAGTCGCGGAGAGCAGCACCACCGGAACCCCCGCCTGCCCCAGCCAGCGCAGCCCCTCCATGAGGAACTGGGACATGTGGATGTCGGCCGCGTGGACCTCATCGAGGATCACGACCTTGCCCATCAGGCCGGACATGCGCAGCATCACGTGCTTCGTCCTGGTTGCGGCGAGCAGCAGTTGATCGATGGTTCCGACGACGAACGGACAGAGCAGTCCACGTTTGCGCCCGAGGAACCACTCGGCGGGGCCCCGCGCTCCCGGCCCCGCCGCCGGGGTCGCACCGTCCCGGCCGTCGGAGGTGACTCCGTACGGATCGTCGTCCCAGCAGTCCCCGTACTCGTCCACTCCGCCGAACCGGGAGGCGTCGTCGTCGTTCTCAGAACCCGCCACCATCGCGCGCCATTCGGGATTGAACATCCGCTTGCCGTGCAACAGCGCCACCCGGGGCGGCAGTTCCTCGCCGATCCGGCCCAGCCACGTGCGGACCTGACCGAACATCGGGTCGCTGGTCGCCTGAGTGGGCATGCCGACGAAGACCCCGTCGGCCCCGAACCGGGCCGCGAGGATCTCCGCCGCCAACAGCGCGGCCTTGGTCTTCCCCTCACCCATCGGGGCCTCGACCACCAGGAGACCCGGCGCGGTCATGCGCCGTGCCGCCTCGATCACCATCGTCTGGGAGGGGCGGGGGTGCTGGCCGAACCGGTCGTGGAAGGCCTCGGGTCCGGGGAGTTCATGCTGTCCCCAGCCCCGGTGCAGCCCCAGGGCGGACCACGCTTTCGCGGCCCGGTCGCGGGCGGCCTCGTACGTCACCAGGCGCGGGTCGTCTACCCCGGCGAAGTGCTGCTCGTCGCTGGCGATCCAGTCCGCCATCACGATCAGGCCGCTCAGGTGCAGCTGAACGGCACGGCTGGGCATGCGGGCGGGAGCGGCGGCCGCGATGTTCTCGAAGCCCAACTCCGTGGTGAAGCGTTCCAGGAGAGCACGTTGCACGAGCGGCCAGGAGCCGGTGCCGGCCAGGTGGCCCCTCGCGGTACGGGCGGGGGTGAGTTCCCTTCGGGTGGGAAACCTGCCGTGGTGTCCGGCGATGAGCGGCCAGAGCCAGTCGATCTGCTGCTCCGTCCAGCCCACCGCGGCCAGATCGCGGCACAACAGGTGCCCGCCGGCGCGGTCGTGACGCCACGTCTTGCGTAACAGGAGGTGGTCGTACCAGGTCAGCCCGGCTTTCTGTACGGTCTCGGCACCCTCGGGCCACATGCGCTGGAAGGCGGGCGTGGCCTTGCCATAGTCGTGCACACCGCAGAGCCAGGAGAAGAACCTCCGCCCCTTCCCCGGCCCGCCCGCGATCTCGTCCAGCACCAGTTGGGTGGACGGTGCCAAAAACCCTCCCCACAGACGCTCGGCCACGGCAGCGGTATCGAGGAGGTGCGAGAGCAGCACGTTTCTCCTGCCCCCGGCCTTCTCGGCCGACTTCCCCCACAGGGCGCCCACCATCTCCTCGATGCCGGGGTTCACCACCCCGCCCCACACATCACTCACCGTGCCACCCCTGGTACAACTAGCAACTCTGCTTGGGTTGCAGACCTTAGAGCAAGGCACTGACAATCGACGGAGATTCCGCTGAACTGGGTCCGCTCCGCCACCGAGCGGGGAACGCCGACAGGAGGGGAACAAAAACGTACCGAATGAAAACCCGCCCCCTGCCCGGCAAACCAGCAGGTCAAGAAGTGTCGTCCCCGCACCTGCGGGGGTGTTCCGGTCGTGCGCGTCGCTCTCTGTCCGACCCCAAAGTCGTCCCCGCACCTGCGGGGGTGTTCCTGGATATCCAGCCGGGGTCGGTCGCGGACAGCGGTCGTCCCCGCACCTGCGGGGGTGTTCCCACGCCGCGATAACGCTCCGCGTCTGCACCGGGGTCGTCCCCGCACCTGCGGGGGTGTTCCGAGGGTGAGGTCGTCCGATCCGGGTGACAGGTCGTCGTCCCCGCACCTGCGGGGGTGTTCCCGGACCTCCATGGGGGCTAGGCACCGAACTTTAGTCGTCCCCGCACCTGCGGGGGTGTTCCGCCCTGCCACAAGACGTGCGCCGAGACGTGGTTGTCGTCCCCGCACCTGCGGGGGTGTTCCCTCTCCGAGCACCTGGCGGCGGTGCGCCGCCTCGTCGTCCCCGCACCTGCGGGGGTGTTCCTCGCTCCTCGCCGAACCGCTCCCCCGCCGCTGGGTCGTCCCCGCACCTGCGGGGGTGTTCCGTGGTCGTTCTCGTACACGACCTGCGCGTCCAGGTCGTCCCCGCACCTGCGGGGGTGTTCCCGGCTTCCAGATGGGCCCCGGCCTGTGGGGGCAGTCGTCCCCGCACCTGCGGGGGTGTTCCGTCGGCCCCGTTGCAGCTGCCGCTGTTGTCGCGGTCGTCCCCGCACCTGCGGGAGTGTTCCCGTGCGTAGCGCGTCGTCCATCGGCTCTCGCTCGTCGTCCCCGCACCTGCGGGGGTGTTCCGGCCCGCGCGGAGCACTGGCGTGCGGCCCGCAAGTCGTCCCCGCACCTGCGGGGGTGTTCCGTTCCGTGGTGGCATCGCTATCGCCTATTCCGGCGTCGTCCCCGCACCTGCGGGGGTGTTCCCAGCGCTGCTGGTGATCACGGCATACCACATCTGTCGTCCCCGCACCTGCGGGGGTGTTCCGCGGTATCGGTGACGAGCTGCAAACCGTGGTCGGTCGTCCCCGCACCTGCGGGGGTGTTCCGGTCGGGCACGGTGACCCGACTCTCGCCGGTGGGTCGTCCCCGCACCTGCGGGAGTGTTCCGCCCTGCGGCGCGAGGCGGAGCGGGTGGACCCGAGTCGTCCCCGCACCTGCGGGGGTGTTCCGAGGTGGCAGATCACCTCCAGCGGCAGCTGGTAGTCGTCCCCGCACCTGCGGGGGTGTTCCGTACAGGTGCAGGCCACCACGGCGCGTCTGCACGTCGTCCCCGCACCTGCGGGGGTGTTCCGGACGGGTCGTTCCACTTGCCGATGATCCAGCACGGCCGTCAGGACTGGATTGGAGGGCAAGCAGCGGTCATTGGGCGACCGCTGCTTGGCTTTGGGCCGACATTGGGGGTGCCCGGCGGCCGACGGGCTGTGTCGTTTGTTCAGTGCTGGATCGCGAAGCGTACGAAGGGGGACCAGCCTTGGCGGCTGATCGTGAAGGGCGGGTGGGTGGGGTCCTTGGAGTCCCGTACGTGGATGGCTTGTTCGGTGATGGCGATCTCCACGCAGCTGTCGCCCTCGCTGCCGCTGTAGCTGGACTTGAACCAGGCGAGTCCAGTCGTGCCGCTGCTCATAGCTCTCCTCGCAGTCGCTCCAGCAGGTCCCGGGATGCGCCCGGGCTCAGGGCCTGCGAGCGCAGTGTGTCATAGCGCTGGCAGAGTGCACTCACCTCTTTTGCGTCGGAGATGAGCCTCCCGTTCTTCTGTCCTTCGGAGTATCCGAGCCGGCGGCCCTCCGGGGTTTCCAGTACCTGGACCGGGCCGTCCAGGCACGCGTGCAGGCCGCCTTCGAGCGGAACCACTTGCAGTGAGACGTTGCGTGGAGCGCTGCGTTCCAGCACGTGGTCGATCAGTTCGCGCATCGCCTGCGCGTCGCCGAAACGGCGACGGAAGACGTGCTCCTCGACGATGAAGCTGAAGGGGACAGTGGGCCGTTCGCGCATCGTCTCTTGGCGGTGCATTCGGGCGGCGAGCTGGGCTTCCAGTTCCTCGTCGGTACGCAGGGGGATCGTGCCCTCGAACACCGCCCGCGCGTACGTCTCCGACTGCAACAAGCCCGGCACCAGTCGGCATTCGTAGGTGCACAGGCTCACCGCCTCGCGTTCCAGCCGAGCCCAGCGGCGGAACCATGCCGCCAACCCGGCCTCGCCCCGGGTGAGGTGGCGGGCGGCGCGGCGGAGGGCGCCGGTGTTGCCGAGGGCTTCTTCCGCGCGTTCCACGAACGCCTCGTCCGGCATCCGGCGGCCCAGTTCCACGGATTCGACGGTGTGCCTGGAGTACCGCACCCGCTCGCCGAGTTCGACGCGGCTGAGTCCGGCGTGTTCGCGCAGGGCCTGGACGACCGCGCCGAAGGTGCGCAGACTGTCGGAGGGGTGGGGTTCGCGTTCGTACTCCCCCGCCGGGGCCGGAAGTGCCTCCGCGACCGTGGCCGGGGCCGTGTTCTCTTCGGCGATGTCCATGCGCCGCCTTCCTCTCCGCGCCGCTCCGCGACGTGCTCCGAGCGCTGTCCACGCGTCCTCCAGCCTGCTGACACCGCCCGCGTACTGTCCACTCCGCGTGTGCGTACGTTGACGCCGTGTACGGGGCGAAGGGATCGCGGACGGGCGGAACGGCCGCCAATCTGGCGGCATGAACCAAGCGACTCCACACGTCGGCGCCACCGTCCGCACCTCCAGCCAGCTGTTCTCGTCCACCTGGCGCGGCGCCCGGCTCGCACGGCTGCTGGGTGTGGACGAACTGCGGTGCTGGGGCGCACCGGAGGATCTGGTCGAGCGGGCCGAGATCGTCATCGCGGAACTCGCCACCAACGCCGTGCTGCACGGCCGGGTGCCAGGGCGTGATTTCCGGTTCGGGATGGTCTTCGCCCCCTCGGCCGGCTGTCTGCGGGTCGAGGTCACGGACGCCCGGGGGGACGTCTTTCCGCAGGCTCCCCCGGTGTGTACGACGGTCGATGAGCTGCTGCCGTCAGGGCGTGGTCTGGCGCTGGTCGCGGCGCTCAGCGAGCACTGGGACGTCGTTCCGTATCCGCCGAGTGGGAAGACCGTCCGGGCAGTGCTCTCGACGAGGAGTGGCGGGTGACACAGGTGCCCGCCGGGCAGGGAGCGGGGTGCTCCTGCCCGGCGGGGGTGGTGGGTTGTGTCGCGGTCGCTGGGCGTCGCCCGATGGCGTGCGCTGCCGCGAACGGTCAGACGTCGCTTAAAGGTCTTAAGCGATGGGTTCCCTCGTGGCTGACCTGTTGGGGGCTGCCGCCGCGTTGTTCTCCGGTGTGTGCGGGCCGTTCGCCGCGAGGCGGGCGGCGAGGGCCTCGCCCTCGACGTCCACGGTGGGGATGAGGCGGTCCATCGCGCGGGGCATCCACCAGATGCGCCGGCCGATGATGAACATGACCGCCGGGACGATGAGCATGCGGACCAGGAACGCGTCGACCAGGACACCGACGGCGAGGGCGAATCCGATGGTCTTGAGGATGATGTCGTCGGTCAGGGTGAAGCCCGCGAAGACGCCGACCATGATGAGGGCGGCGGCCCCCACGACGCGGGCGCTGTGGGTGAATCCGTCGATGACGGCCTGCCGTGCCGGGGTGCCGTGGACATACGCCTCCCGCATGCGGGTGACGAGAAAGACCTCGTAGTCCATCGCCAGGCCGAACAGGATGCCGGTCAGCAGGATCGGCAGCAGGAAGAGCACCGGGCCGGTGGCGTCGAGTCCGACGAGTTGGTTGAGCCAGCCCCACTGGAAGACCGCGACGGTCGCGCCCAGGGCGGCGCCGACGGAGAAGAGGAAGCCGAGGGCGGCCTTCAGCGGTACCCAGAGGGAACGGAAGACCGCGATCAGGAGGATGACGGCCAGGCCGACGACGACGGCGAGATAGAGCGGGAACACGTCGATGAGCGCGTTGGAGATGTCGACATCGACGGCGGTGAGGCCGGTGACCATCGCACGGGCGCCGGTCTGCTCGGGCAGGTCCGCCAGGGTGGTGCGGAGGTCGGCGACGAGGTCCTTGGTGGACTGGTGCGAGGGACCGGCGACGGGGATCACCGTGAGGGTGGCGAGGCGGGCCGTGGCGAGTTGCTGCGTGTAGGCCTGTACCGCTTCGGGGTTGTCGCTGGTGAGAGCCGGGATGACGGCGGCGATGGAGGAGTCGTCGCGGGCGGCCAGCGTCGCCAGGGTCTGCGTGGCGGTGTCGACCGCCGAGGCAGGGTCCGGGGCCCGGTCGGTGTCGATGACCACGAGCAGCGGGCCGTTGGCTCCGGCGCCGAACTCGTCGGAGATGACGTCGTAGGCGACGCGGGCGTCGCTGCCGGCGGGCTTGGTGCTGTCGCCGGGGAGCGCGAGTTGCAGGGAGGCCGCGGGGAGGGCGGCGACGGCGGCGATCGCGATCCCGGCCACGAGTGCCGGCCAGCGGTACCGGGCGAGGCCTTCGACCCAGCGGCGGCCGAGGGTACGGGGGCGGGTGGCGGGGGCGTCATCGGCGTCGGACGCGGCGGTGGGCTTCTTCGGGGAGCGTCGTCCGGTGACGCGGGGGCCGGCGAGGCCGAGGAGTGCGGGCAGCAGGGTGAGGGCGACGAGTACGGCGATGGCCACGGTGAACGCCCCGCCCAGGCCCATCTCGGTGAGGAAGCCGATGCCGCACACGGAGAGGCCGACGAGCGCGATGATGACGGTGAGTCCGGCGAAGACCACCGCCGAACCGGCGGTGCCCACGGCGCGGCCCGCCGCCTCCTCCAGCGGGCGGCCCTGGCGCACCTCACTCTGGTAGCGGGAGAGGATGAACAGCGCGTAGTCGATGCCGACGGCCAGGCCGAGCATCGTGCCGAGCGCGGGAGTCGTGGTGCTCAGCTCGGTGAAGCCGGTCAGGGTGGCGATGGCGGCGACGCCGATGCCGACGCCGACCAGCGCGGTGAGCAGCGGCATCCCGGCCGCGAGGAGCGATCCGAAGGTCAGGGCGAGCACCACGAGGGCGATGGCGATGCCCATCAGTTCGGCGAGGGCCCCGTCCATCTCGACGCCGAGGACATCGCCGCCGACGGTGGCCGTCAGGCCGGCCCGTTCGGCGATGTCGCGGGCGGTTTCGAGGGCTTCGCGGTCGGCCGGGGAGAGGTCGGCGGCGCTGTGGGCGTAGCTGACCGAGGCGTAGCCGGTGCGGCCGTCCTCGGTGATCGTGCCGTAGGTGAACGGGTCGAGGACCGCGTGCACGTTGTCCGTCGTCAGGGCGGCGAGGGCCTCGGTCACCGCCTGTTGGCCGGCCGGGTCCGTCAGGGAGGCGTTCTCCGGTGCCTGGAAGACGATCCTGGCGGTGGCGCCGTCGGGGGCGGCCTCGGGGTCGCGTTCCTTGATGAGGTCGAACGCCTGGGTCGATTCGAGGCCGGACAGCTCGAAGTTGTCGTTCGTCCTGCCGGAGAGGGTCGTCGCTCCGACGGCGAGGGTGAGGAGCAGCAGGGTCCAGATTCCCACCACGGTCCAGCGGTGCCGGAACGACCAGCGTCCGAGCCTGAACAACTGCCATGCCATGGCCATTCCTCCTGTGTGTGCTCGTCCGCGCCGCGTCGGGTGGGTGCGGTTTCCCGTGACGTCACCTTCGTGAGCGGTCGCTGGAACGACCGTACCGCAAAAATATCCAGGTGGATATTTTCGTGGTCGCAGTCATAGGATCGGGCGGGCCGTGCCGCACCGGCCCGGCGAGCGCAGTGGAGGTGTGCCATGACCGGCCAGGGCCCATCGGACGACCGGCCGCCCCGGCAGGACGGCGAGACCAAGCGGGGGAAGTACGCCAAGGGCCTCGCCCGGCGGCAGCAGATCATTGACGAAGTGCTGGCGGTCTACGACCGGCTGGGGTTCGAGGGAACGTCGCTGCGCGCCGTCGCGGAGGCGATCGGCGTGACGCATCCGGTGCTCAAGCACCACTTCGGCACCCGCGAACAGCTCTTCCTGGAAGTGCTCCAGGAGTACGACCGGCGCTTCCTCGACACCACCGAGCGGGACGCCGGCTCCTTCATCGACCTCGTCCAGCGCTCGGCCGAGCACAGCATGCGGGTACCGGGGCTGATGGCCCTGCTGAACAGCATGGTGGCGCACGCGCTGGAGGCCGGGAACGACCGCTCACGGGCGCACTTCTCCGAGCGGTACGCCCATCTGCGGGGTGAGATCCGGACGCTTCTCGAAGAGGGCCGGGCGGCCGGTACCGTCCGGTCGGACATCCCTCTGGACGAGGCGGCCTCCCTGGTCCTCGCCGTGGCCGACGGGCTCAGCACCCAGTGGCTGCTCGACGAGAGCGCCGATCTGAAGAGCGGGTTGCTGCTGCTGGAACGTCTTCTCCAGCCGCCGGGCGTTCAGGCGCCGGCGTCCTGATCCGCCGCACGGCGTCGTTCACCGGGGCGGGACCGGACGCGCGGCCCGTCGTTCACAGCGTGGCGAACAGCTCCTCCAGCGGGGCGGGGACGTCGCGTGGCCCCAGGGCCTCGACCAGGACCCGGCCGTAGTGGATCTTGCGCCCCTTCTTCGTGCCGAGGAAGCGTCGCATCCGCTGGTGCGCGGTGCGCTCGCGCTGGGCGGGCTGGCGTTCGAAGGTCTCCAGGGCCCGCAGGTCGCCCTCCGCCCGGATCAGCTCGCGCACCCGGGGCACGCCCAGGGCGCGGATCAGCTCGTCCTCCAGGTCGGCGGCGCAGACGAAGAACGTGCGCGGCGAAGCGGCCGTGGGCGCCAGCGCCTTCTCGTAGAAGGGGCGCTCCCGCGCGTCGCACAGTCCGGTCAGGCGCAGGCCCAGACCCTCAGGACCGAGCAGGCGGGCGAAGCGCCCCACGCTCATCGCACCGCCGATGGGCAGGACGCAGACCCCTTCGGCATCCAGCTTCCGGCCACGGCCGGCGGCCAGCGCCTCGACCGCCGCGACATCGCTCGGGCCCTCCAGCAGGACGGCCGCCCGTACGGGCAGGCGCGCGGCCAGCTCGGCCGCCACGTCGCCGGGGCCACCGGCGGCCCACGTGATGACCGCCTCCCGGAAGGACTCCATATCAGCCATGACTCCGAGTCTCCTCCCCCACCGGGCGGCAGGACAGAGGTTTTCCCCGGCACACCCATGTGTGGGAACTGTGCGATCCAGGCGCCCATCGGTGCATGATCGTGTGCGCGACGGGGGAACACTCCCTCACGGACGGTCAACCATCTGACTGCGCTGAGGAGTTCCATCATGAACCAGACGACGCATCAGACACCGGGTCGTGCGATGGAGCACCGGACAGCCCGCTGGACACTGTTCCTGTTCGCCGCCACCGGCCTGCTGGCCCTGCTCGCCTCCCCCGTCATCGCCCTGTACGGGCTGCTGTTCGGCGCGGGTGGGCTGGTCGCCACCGGGGTGCTGGCGCGGCGGCACGACAGTGTCGCGACGACGGCCGCCACCGTGATCTTCGCCGGGCTGCTGGCCGGGAGCCTGCCCTATCTGCTGGCCGGGGCCTTCCTGCCCTGACCCGCACGGCCCCGCGCCCCGTGGGCGTCACAGCCAGTCGTTGCGGCGGAAGAGCACGAACAGCAGCACGGTGATGCCCACGATCAGTGTGCTGGAGGTGATCAGCCCGAAGTGGTCGCTGAAACCGGGGTACGGGACGTTCTGCCCGTAGAACCCGGTGATCGCGGTGGGCACGGCGATGATCGCCGCCCAGCTGGTCACCTTCTTCATGATGAGGTTCATCCGGTTGCTCTGGACGGACAGGTTCGTCTCCATCACGGAGGCCACCATGTCGCGCAGTGACTCGGTCCACTCGGCGGCCCGCAGCACGTGGTCGTAGATGTCCTGGTAGTACGGCATGAGCGGGCCGGTCACCACCCCCAGCCCGGGGCGCATCAGGGTGTTGACGACCTCGCGCATCGGCAGCACCACCCGGCGCAGCCCCACCAGGGACTTGCGCAGCTCGTACGCGTCGCGCTGCACCTGCCGGATCCGCCCCGGGTCCTCGGCGAACAGCAGCTCCTCCAGTTCCTCGATGGCGTCGTCCATCTGCTGGACGGCCTGGAAGTGCCCGTCCACGAGATGGTCCAGGAGCCCGTGCAGCAGAAAGCCCACGCCCTGGTCCGCGAGGTCGGGGCTGTCGTCCCAGCGGGCGACGACGTCATCGATGTCGAACCCGTCGTCCTGGCGCACGGTGATCAGCGCCTGGCCGGTGATGAAGGCGGCGATCTCGGTGGTGCGCAGCCCGCCGCCCGGTTCGACGATGACCGCGTAGCCGCTGAAGAACTCGTGCGCCCGGTAGCGGTCGAGCTTGGGGCGCTGGCCGGCCTTGGCGGCGTCCTCCAGGGCCAGCTCGTGCAGGCCGAACTCCTGGCCGACCCGGGCGAGCTTCTCCGCGCTGGGGTGGAGCAGGTCCAGCCAGATCAGCGTGGCGGGATCGGCCAGATGATCGGAGATCTCCTGGACCGGGAAGTCCTCCCGGATCAGCGATCCGCCACGGTACAGCCTGCTGCGCGCCATGTTCCGACACTATGGGCCATCGGCCCGGAGCACACGGCGCCCCGGCCCGGGACACGGTCCCGCCCGCCCGCGCGGACTGTCAGGAACCTGATCGCGCAACGGGAGGGGCAGCACGGGACGGATGACGCAGGATGGGGACATGACCTTCCATGTCGACTCCGAGACCGGGCGGCTGCGCCGCGTCATCCTGCACCGGCCCGGTCTTGAACTGAAGCGGCTCACCCCGAGCAACAAGAACGATCTGCTCTTCGACGACGTGCTGTGGGTGCGCCGGGCGCAGCAGGAGCACGACACCTTCGCCGAGCTGCTTCGCGAGCGCGGCGTCACCGTGCATCTGTTCGGGGAGCTGCTCGCCGAGTCGCTGGCGATCCCGGCGGCGCGGGGCCTGGTGCTCGACCGGGTCTTCGACGAGCGCGAGTACGGGCCGCTGGCCACCGATGAACTGCGTTCGGTGTTCGAGGGGCTGCCGGACGAGGAGCTGGCCGAGGCGCTGATCGGGGGCATGACCAAGCGGGAGTACCTGGACGCGCACCGCGAGCCGTCCTCGGTGCGGTTCCACGTGATGGAGCAGGACGACTTCCTGCTCCAGCCGCTGCCCAACCACCTGTTCACCCGGGACACCTCGGCGTGGGTGTACGACGGGGTGGCCATCAACGCGATGCGCTGGCCGGCCAGGCAGCGCGAGAGCGTGCACTTCGAGGCGATCTACGGGCACCACCCGCTGTTCGCCGGGCCCGGGGCCGGGGCGTTCCACCGGTGGTCGGAGGGGCAGGGCGGGCATCCGTCCACCATCGAGGGCGGGGACGTGCTGGTGATCGGCGGCGGTGCCGTGCTGGTGGGGATGAGCGAGCGGACCACGCCGCAGGCGGTGGAGCTGCTGGCGCGGCGGCTGTTCGCGACGGGTTCGGCGCGCGTGATCGTGGCGCTGGACATGCCCAAGCGGCGGGCGTTCATGCACTTGGACACGGTGCTGACGATGGTGGACGCGGAGAGCTTCACCCAGTACGCGGGGCTGGGGATGCTGCGGTCGTACACCATCGAGCCGGGTTCGGACGACGGGGGGCTGAAGGTGACCGACCATCCGCCGGAGCACATGCACCGGGCGATCGCGGCGGCGCTGGGCCTGGACTCCATCCGGGTGCTGACCGCGACGCAGGATGTGCACGCGGCGGAGCGGGAGCAGTGGGACGACGGCTGCAACGTACTGGCGGTGGAGCCGGGCGTGGTGGTGACGTACGAGCGCAACGTGACGACCAATACGTATCTGCGGCGCAGCGGCATCGAGGTGCTGGAGATCCCGGGCAGTGAGCTGGGGCGGGGACGGGGCGGGCCGCGCTGCATGAGCTGCCCGGTGGAGCGGGATCCGGTGAGCTGAGCCGGCCGGGCCCGACGGCCCTTGCATAGCCATGAGAGGGCCCGTATAGAATTCCAGCCATCGAACACCGTCAGTCATCTTTTCGGATCAGGAGCCCTCTCATGGCGACAGAACTCACCGGCCGCCACTTGCTCAAGGAACTGGACCTCACCCCGGAGGAGTTCCGTTCCCTGGTCACCCTGGCCGCCGAGCTGAAGGCCGCCCGGCGCGCCGGGGCCGAGGAGCGGCGGCTGGTGGGCAAGAACATCGCGCTGATCTTCGAGAAGGCGTCCACCCGTACCCGCTGTTCGTTCGAGGTGGCGGCGGCCGACCAGGGGGCCGCCACCACCTATCTGGACCCCTCGGGCACCCACGTCGGATACAAGGAGTCGGCCAAGGACACCGCGCGGGTGCTCGGCCGGATGTTCGACGCGATCCAGTACCGGGGCTCCGCCCAGCAGACGGTGGAGGAGCTGGCCGCGCACGCCGGGGTCCCGGTGTACAACGGCCTCACCGACGACTGGCACCCCACCCAGATGCTCGCCGACGTGCTGACCATGACCGAGCACAGCGACCGGCCGCTGGAGGAGATCGCCTACGCCTACCTCGGCGACGCCCGCAACAACATGGGCAACTCCTACCTGGCCACCGGCGCGCTGCTCGGCATGGACGTACGGATCGTCGCGCCGCGCGTGCTGTGGCCCGAGGACACGGTGGTCGCCGCGGCGCGGGAGCTGGCGGAGCGCACCGGGGCCCGGATCACGCTGACCGAGGATGTCGCCGAGGGCGTGGCGGGCGCGGACTTCGTGGCCACCGATGTGTGGGTGTCGATGGGTGAGCCGGTCGAGGCGTGGGAGGAGCGGATCGGGCTGCTGACCCCGTACGCCGTCACCATGGACGTGCTGCGCGCCACCGGAAACCCGGACGTCCGTTTCCTGCACTGCCTGCCCGCCTTCCACGACCTGGGCACCCAGGTGGGCCGTGAGCTGCACGAACGCTACGGTCTCAGCTCGCTGGAGGTCACCGACGAGGTCTTCGAGTCGCAGCACTCGGTGGTCTTCGACCAGGCCGAGAACCGGATGCACACCATCAAGGCAGTGATGGTGGCGACCCTGGGCTGACGCCCCGGTGACCGCCCGCGCCGGGAAATGCGTTGAGCGCGGGCGGGGTTGGCTGGTATCTGTCAGGGATGCTGACCGGAGATCTTGTACGACTGCGGGCGATGGAGCCCGACGATGCCGAAGCCCTGTGGCGCTGGAACCACGACCCGCAGGTGATGCGCTGGCTGGACACCTCCTACCCCCAGTCACTCGCGCAGACCCGCCGCCGGATCGAGGAACGGGAGCCCAACAGCAGCTATGAACGGCTGCTGCTGGCCGTCGAGACCCGGGACGAGGGCCGGCTGATCGGGGTGACCGATCTACGCGACTTCGAGGCCGAGAACGGCATGGCCGTGCTGGACATCTACCTGGGCGAGAAGGACTCCTGGGGCCAGGGCTACGGCACGGACGCCGTCCGCACGCTGTGCCGCTACGGCTTCGACCAGTTGCGGCTGCACTCCATCACGCTGTGGGTGGCGGCCGACAACGCCGCCGCCCGCCGCGCGTACGCCAAGGCCGGATTCACCGAGGACGGCCGGCAGCGCGACGGCTTCCGCCGCGACGGGCGCTGGCACGACCTGATCCTCATGACCGTGCTGGAGAACGAGCTGCGGCCGCCGGAGTACACCGGCTGAGCCACCGCCGGGCGGCGGACGGGGGCCCTCGTGGCGCCCTCCGCCGCGCTGCGCCGCAGGACAGATGGTCATATTCTCCCGGTATCGCTTCCCGTGGAGGTGCTCATGTCCTATGGATCGATCGCCGGGCCCGGCGGAACCCTCGCCGCCACCGGGCTGGCCGCCGGACAGCTGTGGCTGGTGGTGGCCAGTGCCGCCTTCGTCCTGGTGGGGGCGCTCGTGGTGCGGGTGTCCTTCCGGCGGCGGCGCGGGGCGCTCTCGCCGTGACGCACCGGGCCTCGGGGGTCGGCCGCTGGCCGGGCGTCCCCGTACTGCACCGGGCCTGGCACCGTTCACCCTGGCTGCTCGTCCCGCTGGGCCTGGTGCCGCTGACCGGCTTCGCCGCGTGGGTCATCGCGCACGCCGTGACCACCGTGCGCGAACTCCTGGGAGCGCACCCGGGCGGCCTCGCCGTTCCCTGGCTCGTCTCCTTCGTCCTGCTGTGGTGGGTGCCGCTCTCCTGGCTCGAACGCCCCAGGCAACCGCCCCCCGCCCCCGGCCATCACCCGGATGCCCTCACGGTGACGGTGCAGATCCCGGTCTACAACGAGGACCCGGCCATCCTGCGCGCCTGCCTGCACTCGGTGCTCGTGCAGTCCAGGCCGGTCACCCGGATCCGCGTCGTCGACGACGGATCGGCGCACCCGGACGGCACTCCCCTCACCTACGACGGCGTCCGCGACACGTTCCTGCGGCGCGCGGCAGCCCGCGGCATCACCGCGACCTGGGACCGGACCCCCAACCGGGGCAAGCGGCACGCCCAGATGCACGTCCTGGCGCAGGACGACGCCGACATCTTCGTCACCCTCGACAGCGACTCCGTCCTGGACCCGGACGCCGTGGCGGAAGGGCTCAAGCCCTTCGCCGACCCCGCGGTCCAGTCCGTGGCCGGCCAGGTGCTGGTGCTCAACCACGACGCCAACGCGCTGACCCGGCTGATCACCCTGCTCTATCTGCCGTTCACCCGGGGTCTGCGCAGCGCCCAGTCGGTGCTGCGCCGGGTCACCATCAACTCTGGCACCCTCGCCTTCTACCGCGCGGGTCCGGTGCGCGCCGCCGCGGGCGTCTACGAGAACGAGCGGTTTCGCGGGCGGCCGATGCAGATGAACGACGACTCGATGCTCACCTTCTACGCGCTGCTCGCCGGGGACACCGTCCACCAGCCGTCCGCGCTGGTCTTCACCCTCGTGCCGCAGCGCTGGTCGCACTATCTGCGCCAGCAGATGCGGTGGATGCGCGGCACCACCGTGCGGCATCTGTGGTGGCTGCGCTACATGCCGGCCGCTGGTGTGGTGTTCTGGACCACGGTCGCCGAGTATCTGCACATCCTGCTCGGCCTCGTCATCCCGGTGGTCCTGCTCGCGCACCCCGGCTACCGGCCCCACCTGGGCACGGTCGTGACGCTGGGTCTGCTGATCGGGGTGGCCATGAGTTATCTGATGGCCCTGCGCCTGTTCACGGTCGGGCGCACCGACATGACCGGGTGGCAGACCGCGCTGCTGTTCGCCGCCGCCCCGCTCGCCGCCGCCTGGCGCACGGTGGTGCTGCGTCCGCTGTATCTGTACGCCATGGCCACCTGCCACCGGGTGAACCGCTGGGGCACCCGCTCCGCCGTGGAGGTCGACCTCGTCACCCGCCGGGAGACGGCCGGGACCGGCGCCTAGGAGATGTCCGACGGCTGGCGCCGGGTGCCTACCACCGTGGCCAGGTCGGGGGCGAGGCGCAGTTCGGTGACGTGCAGGGCGGGGTGGGTGAGCCAGTGCAGGCGGGCGTGGTCGACCGCTCCCCCGTGGGTGGGCGGCCAGGTGGTGGACGGCGTGAAGTCGTCGATGACCACCGTGCCGTGCGGGGCGAGCAGATCTCGCGGGTCGGCCGGGGTGTCCCCGGGCGCCTTGCCCTGGCCGCCGCCGTCCAGCACCAGCAGGTCGAACGGGCCGTGCGCGACGAGGGCGGTCCACTCGGCGTGCACCACGGTGACCCGCGCGTCGTCCGCGAACACCTCGGCCGCCAGCGCGGCCCGCCGCGCGTCGCGTTCCACACTCACCAGCCGCACCCCGGGCCCCGCCCCGGCGGCCAGCCAGGCCAGCCCGACGCCACAGCCCGTACCGGTCTCCCCGATCGCCGCGGTGGCCCCGCCCGCCAGCGCGTACAGCAGCCGGCCCTGCTCCGGGCGGCACGAGAAGGCGAAACCCGCCGCCCGTGCCGCCCGCAGGGCCCGCGCCACCGGCGGGGGCACATCGGTGAGTTGCTTGTAGGCGTTTGTCCCACGCTCCGTCATGGGGTGATGATGTCCCTGACCTACTCCTCGTGAACGAGGGGATTCACAGGGTTCCGCAACGAAGGAATCGGATGAGCCACCCTTATCTCTCCCATGATGTTGCAGGAGAAGGACCGGCGGTGCTGTTGCTGCACTCCTCGGTCTGCGACCGCCGGATGTGGGACCCGCAGTGGCGGGTCCTGATCGACGCGGGCTTCCGGCTGATCCGGCCCGACTTCCGGGGGCACGGTGACAGCGCGGCCCCGCTCGGTCCGCACAGTGACGCGGAGGACGTCCGGGATCTGCTCGATGAGCTGACCGTGGACCGGGTGGCCGTGGTCGGCTCCTCCTTCGGGGGGCGGGTGGCGCTGGAGTTCGCCGCCCGCTGGCCCGAACGGGTCGGCTCGCTCGCCCTGCTGTGCGCGGGCGCCCCCGGCCACCGGCCCTCGCCCTCGCTGGCCGCCTTCGACGACAAGGAGGACCAGCTGATCGAGGCGGATGACATCGCCGGGGCGGTCGAGCTGAACGTGAGCACCTGGCTGGGCCCGGACGCCGACGGCAACACCCGGGCGATGGTACGGCTGATGCAGCGGCGGGCGTTCGATGTGCAGCTGGCGGCCGAGGAGTTCGACGCGCTGCCGCCGCCGGAGCCGCCGCGGCCGGCCCGGATCGGCGCCATTCCCGTGCTGGCGGTCTCCGGCGCCCATGACTTCGCCGACTTCCGCGAGATCGCCGCGTCCCTGCCGCACCAGTTGCCCAACGCCCGCCATCTGGAGCTGCCCTGGGCCGGCCATCTGCCGTCCCTGGAGCGCCCGGCGGAGGTGGCCGACCTGCTGGTGGGTTTTCTGCGCAACCCCGTGTGAGGAGGGCCGGAGCGCGGGCCGGACGGGCGGGGAAGCGATGGCCGGCGCGCGCTCCGGAGGTGGCGGCGCACCTCTGCCCTGCACGGCGGAGGTTCGCGGCACCGGTGCGATTCTGCCGGAGTTCCGCACGTCCCGCGCACCGTGACACCGTGATCAGGTCACGATGCGTAGTGCAATAGCTACATACTGTTAAAGATTCAAGCTCATCGGTACGGTGCTCACCTGGGCCTTTGTCCGTCCGGGCACCACCACCGGGCTGCCGGGCGCCCCCACAACACGGCTGGAATTCACACCCGCAACACGGCTGCCAGCTCGGCGATCCGGGCCGGCCCCACCCGGCAGCAGCCACCGATCAGCCCGGCCCCCGCCGCCCGCCACTCCAGGGCCAGCGCCGGATCGAACCGGTCGGGGCCGTACCAGCCGCCCCGCGCCGCGTCCCACAGCTCACCGCTGTTGGGATACGCGATCGCCGGTTTGCCCGTGAGCCGCACCGCCAGCCGTACCGCGTCCGTCACCTCGTCCGGCGCGCAGCAGTTCACCCCGGTCGCCACCACCTGCTCCTCCCCCGCCGCCAGCGCGAACGCCTCCGCCAGCGGCTGCCCGGCCCGGGTGCGCCCGCCGGCCACCGTGTACGACAGCCACACCGGGATGCCACAGCCGCGGGCCGCCCGCAGCATGGCCCGGGCCTCGGTCACCTCCGGCACCGTCTCCAGCGCCAGCAGATCGGGCCCGGCTGACGCCAGCGCCTCGATGCGGCGCCGGTGGAAGGCGGTCAGCTCCGCCTCGGTCAGCCCGTACCCGCCCCGGTACTCGCTCCCGTCCCCCAGCACCGCCCCGTACGGGCCCACCGACGCGGCCACCAGTACGCCTGGGCCGCCCGCCTCGCGGGCCAGGGCCACGCTGTCGCGCAGCAGCCCGGCCGCCGCCGGAGCCGCGACCCCCCGGCGAGCGAGGCCCTCGAAGGACGCCTGATAGCTCGCGGTGATCAACACCCGCGCCCCGGCCCGTACGTAGGCGCGGTGTGCCGCCAGCAGCTGCCCCGGATCGTCCGCCAGCAGCCGCGCCGTCCACAGCTCCCCGGACAGCTCGCACCCCTGGTCCCGGAGCCGGTCGGAGAGACCGCCGTCGAGAACCAGGGGCGCGGGAGGCGGCATCAGAGCTGGCTCTGCACCTGGGAGGCGATCAGCTCCAGATGGTCCAGGTCGGACAGGTCCAGGATCTGGAAGTAGATCCGGGTGGCGCCGAGTTCGGCGTAGCGGCCGATCTTGTCGACCACCTCGGCGGGCGAGCCGGCCAGTCCGTTCTCGCGCAGTTCGTCCGGCTGGCGGCCGATCGCCGCCGCACGGCGGGCGACCTCGGCGTCGTCCCGGCCGACACAGGCCACCAGGGCGTTGGAGTAGACCAGCTCGCCCGGGTCCCGGCCGATCTCGGTGGCGGCCGCCCGCACCCGGTCGAACTGGGCCGCGCTGTCGGCGACCGAGGCGAAGGGGATGTTGAACTCGTCCGCGTAGCGGGCCGCCAGCGCCGGGGTCCGCTTGGGGCCCAGGCCACCGAGCAGCACCGGCACCTTCGCCTGCGCGGGCTTGGGCAGCGCGGGCGAGTCGGCCAGCTGGTAGTAGGCACCGTCGTAGGAGAAGGTGTCGCCCGGCTGGGTCTCCCACAGGCCGGTCACGATGGCCAGCTGCTCCTCCAGGCGCGGGAACTTCTCCTTCGGGAACGGGATGCCGTACGCGGTGTGCTCCTCCTCGAACCACCCCGCACCGAGCCCCAGTTCGACCCGGCCGCCGGACATGGCGTCCACCTGGGCCACCTGGATGGCCAGCACGCCGGGCAGCCGGAAGGTGCCCGCGGTCATCAGGGTGCCCAGACGGATACGGCTGGTCTCGCGCGCCAGGCCGGCCAGCGTGATCCACGCGTCGGTCGGGCCGGGCAGCCCGTCCACACTGCCCATCTTCAGATAGTGATCGGACCGGAAGAAGGCGTCGAAGCCGTATTCCTCCGTGGCCTTGGCGACGGACAGCAGGGTCTCGTAGCTGGCGCCCTGCTGCGGTTCGGTGAAGATACGCAGATCCATGGCCCCATTGTGTCCCCTGGAGATCACTGAACGGGAAAGCGCTCCTCGTTGCGGTCGATCTTGGCGTCGAGCGCGGCCAGCGGATCCACGCCCAGCACCGTGCACAGCTGGAGCAGGTAGGCGAGCACGTCGGCGATCTCGTCCTCGACCCGGGCGGCGCTCTCGGAGTCCTCCATGACGGTCGCGGACAGCTCGGGGGTGAGCCACTGGAAGATCTCCAGCAACTCCCCGGCCTCCACGTTCAGGGCGGCCGCCAGGTTCTTGGGCGTGTGGTACTGCCCCCAGTCCCGGGCGGCGGCGAAGGCCGCCAGCCGGTCCTGGAGAGCGGCGATCCGGTGAGAGTGTGCGGAGTCGGTCACGCCCATGGGTCTATCACCGTCGGGACGGGCGGCGGGCACCGGGCCCGCCACCCGGGCGGTACGGAACGCGGGAACGCGGCCCCTCAGCCGCCGCGCCGTGCCCGGCGCGGTGGCCGCCGGCTCCGCCATGACCAGGGTGAACCGTGGGGCGGCACGGGGTTCTGCGGCCGCCCGGCCGGGTGGTGGACACCCGGATCTTCGAAGGAGCGCCACGGCCCAGCGGCCGGTGGCCCCGGCGGACGGTCACCATCACCGCGCGCACGGCGGCGCCCCGGGGCGCGGGTGACGGGGGGCACCCTCGTCTCAGGCCTCGCCCGGCGAGTCGGGTGGGCCGGCGGCGCGGCGGTGTTCGGCGTTGATGCGCTGGGCCTCTTCGAGCTGGTCTTCCAGGATGACGATGCGGCACGCGGCCTCGACGGGGGTGCCCTGATCGACGAGTTCCCGGGCGCGGGCCGCGATGCGCAGCTGGTAGCGGGAGTAGCGCCGGTGACCGCCCTCCGAGCGGAGCGGGGTGATCAGCCGGGCCTCACCGATGGCGCGGAGGAACTGGGGAGTGGTGCCGAGCATCGCGGCAGCCCGGCCCATGGTGTAAGCGGGGTAATCGTCGTCGTCGAGACGGCCGAAGGAGTCGTCCGCTGTCATCTTGCCTCTCTGTGGAACGCCTGGAGGGCCCTGGTGCCGTACCGGCACCAGGGCCCTGAAGGAACTGCTACACCATCTGCCGGCCTTTGTTCCGCACCGGCCTTCTTGTTCCGCAGGTCCACCCGGGAGTGGGCGGGGAATGCGGAGATCGCGGATGTGTGACCGGGGATCACCTGGGTCTCGGTGTCCTGCGGTACCGGGCTCATGCCTGCCGCCCGGGCGATCTCGATGGCGCCGAGGTCCTCCGTTCTTCCCTCTGTATCCCTGACTCGTCAAACGGGCACTGCGTACTGCGCTGTGCTGCTGCAGCGGCGACGCCGAGGATGAAGCGCCGCCGCTCAGCCAATTTACCGCTCGCGGTGGCCCCTGATCACCGCGGGCCACCCGGTCCGGTCGTCAGCCCCGTCGCCCTGCGACAACTCCGGCTCCGACGCTCCACCACCGCACCGTCCTGCGAACTGCGTCTACTGCTGCCCGGCAGTTCGTGTCTGCCGGGCTTCCCTGATCTCCGCTACAAGAGAAACCATAACGGCACTGCCGTCGAAAAGCTACTCCAGACGCCATAGATTTCTGCTTGCCCGAAGATGAGAAACCCGCTGCCCGGCCCCGGGGCGCGAGGCTGCTTCGCGCCCGGACGGTTGCGGCCCCCGGAATACCGACCCGCACCGGCCCGAACGGGCTCCTGGCCCAGGCCGGTACACGCGATGTGCACATGCCGAAGCCCGGCACACCGCTGATCGACATGGTCGATCCGGCAGGCCGGGCTGGGAGGCAGAGGCGGGGCGGGGGCGTCCCGCTCCCCGGTCCCTTACGGGAGCGGGGCGCTCGTGGTCGCGGGCACCGCGTCGGGAAGAGAGCGGCAGGTGAAGCCGAGCCGCGTCATGGCCCGGAGTACCTCGCCCGCGCTGAAGTCACGGCGGTCCTGGCGGGTGATGACCTGGCCGACTTGCTTGACCGGGTAGTGGCGACGGCCGATGATCACCGATTCGCCGGTGATCGGTTCGGGCTTGACGCCCTTCATCGATGCCAGCACGCCGTCCTTGGTGAGCTCGAAGGGGAAACGGGCGATGACGCAGCGCATGTGACCTCACAGCGAGAAGGAGAGGGAAGGGGGTCCGACCGGAGACGTGACGGATCAGTGAGAACGGAGGAGCCCGCCCGGGGTACCGGCCCGCGGGCCGGTACCCCGGCAGGAGCCCGCGGCGCGCTCGGTCACCGCCGCGGCGGTCACGGCTGAGGGAAACGCTCCGTGATCACCGATGATGTCGCGCAGGCGGACGCGGTCCGTATACGCGGAGCATTCCCGCACGGCGGCGAGTTCGGCCCGGGTCACCGAGCCGGTGCCCTGGTCGTCCTGGTCACAGACGACCAGTCGGCCCGTGCCTGCGGCGGTCATGACGGCCCAGGCCACCTCGACACTCATGTCGTCACAGACCTGCGGCCCCGCCGGGTCCATGTCCTGGTCCGGTGTCCTGTGCGCCGAGGCGGGGCTCGCCGGGGCGTACTGCGTCTGAATCGGCGTCACGGGTTCCTCCCAAGGGAAAGGGTCGGCTTTCTGATCAGGAGGTCCTGGCTAGGGCTTGCGTGCGGACGCGCGCCGGGCCGCCGCGGTGGGACGGCGCCTGCCCCGGGAAGAAGCGCTGCTCCTGGGGCGTTCGGTCACCACCGGTGCCGCGACCACGACCGGGATGCCGGACGGGGCCTGGGCTCCGGTGATCCGGCTCAGGGCGGCGTCGCCCGAGCGGACCTGGGTGGTCTGCGGCTGGATTCCGGCGTCCGCCATGAGCTTGGCCATGGACCGGCGCTGGTTCGGCGTGACGAGGGTGACGACACTGCCGGACTCGCCGGCGCGGGCGGTACGGCCGCCCCGGTGGAGGTAGTCCTTGTGGTCGGCCGGCGGATCGACGTTCACGACGAGGTCGAGGTTGTCCACGTGGATGCCACGCGCCGCGACGTTGGTCGCCACCAGCGCACTGACGTCCCCCGCCTTGAACTGCGCCAGCGTGCGGGTCCGCTGCGACTGTGACTTGCCACCGTGCAGCGCGGCGGCGCGGACTCCGCTCCTGAGCAGATCCCTGGTCAGTCGGTCCACGGCGTGCTTGGTGTCCAGGAACATGATCACGCGTCCGTCACGGGCGGCGATCTCGGTCGTGGTCGCGTGCTTGTCGGCACCGTGGACGTGCAGGACGTGGTGCTCCATGGTCGTCACAGCACCGGCCGAGGGATCGACCGAGTGCACGACAGGGTCGGTCAGATAGCGGCGCACCAGCAGATCGACGTTGCGGTCCAGGGTGGCGGAGAACAGCATCCGCTGCCCCTCCGGGCGCACCTGGTTGAGCAGCGCGGTGACCTGCGGCATGAACCCCATGTCGGCCATCTGGTCGGCCTCGTCCAGCACCGTGATGTCCACGTGGTTCAGTCGACAGTCGCCCCGGGTGATGAGGTCCTTGAGCCGGCCGGGGGTCGCGACGACGACCTCGGCCCCACCGCGCAGGGCGCCGGCCTGCTTGCCGATCGACATCCCGCCCACCACCGTGGCCAGCCGCAGCTTGACGGAGCGGGCGTACGGCGTGAGCGCGTCGGTCACCTGCTGCGCCAGCTCACGCGTCGGCACGAGGATGAGCCCCAGCGGCTGGCGCGGCTCGGCACGCCGGCCGACGGTGCGGGCGAGCAGGGCGAGACCGAACGCGAGCGTCTTGCCGGAACCGGTGCGACCGCGCCCCAGTACGTCGCGGCCGGCGAGCGAGTTCGGCAGTGTCGCGCTCTGGATCGGGAACGGGGCGGTCACACCCTGCTTCCCGAGTTCGGCCAGGAGCTGCCGCGGCATGTCGAGATCGGCGAAGGCCGCGGCGGCGGGCAGCGCTGGGGTGATCGTCTTGGGGGGAGCGAACTCACCCTGTACCGCGGCGTTCCGGTGGCCGTGACCACCCGAGCGTGCGGGCCTTTCGGAACGGCGCGGCGCGGAAGCGCCGAAGCGGCCGCCTCCCTTTCCGGCGCCCGCACCGGTGTGACGGGTGCCGGCGGAACGGTCTTTCGTACGGGTGCGGTTCATGCGGAACCCTCCTTGATACGGCACATATCAAGGAATCCCGCGGCTATGAGCAGCCCGGAGAATACAAGTATGGACCGATGACAGATAAAGCCCTGACAGGGCCGGATGATGTTTATACCGGTGCGGTTCTAAATACGTGGGGCAATGGAGGCGTCATATCGGCGCGCCCAGCATTCTGGGAGATCATGCGCACTGCTCCGGTTCGCCGAACGAATGAGTACCGGATCACAAAACGCACGGAGCTGGGCTCGTACCCCGAAGGGTACGACCCCAGCTGCGTAACGTGCGTCAGTGTCAGGCCGGAACGATGTTCTCGGCCGTCGGGCCCTTCTGGCCCTGCGCGATGTCGAAGCTCACCTTCTGGCCTTCGAGCAGCTCACGGAAGCCCTGGGCCGAGATGTTCGAGTAGTGGGCGAACACATCGGCGCCGCCACCGTCCTGCTCGATGAATCCGAAGCCCTTTTCCGCGTTGAACCACTTCACGGTGCCAGTAGCCATTTTATATCTCCTTTGAGGCAGTATATCGAAGTCCGCATTGCACGGACCCCGTATTGCCGCAATGATCAACCCGCCCGGAAATGACCGGAAATACAAAAGAGCTCTCGGCCGGCGAAGCGGGCGAGGGCACTTGAAGTTTCGGGAACCACAACTGCAACTGAGACCGACAGTAGCACACGGGAACAGCGCCTGCCCGGTGAATAATTTCCCGTCACCCGCTACGGCAAAAGCCTCGCCGCACGGCCCGTGAAATTCTCACCTCACGGACACAGATATTGGTTCACGCGGAGTGCAACGTCGCGGTGACAGCGATCGTGCGGAAGCCACCACCGGGAGAACGGCCCGTGCGGTGTCAACCGTGCGGAGTCCGCGCGGGCGCGCGGCGGACCCCGGCCGTCACCGCGGCTCAGGCACCTTTGGCCGCGGGCTCCAGGATCGCCACGCACTCCATGTGATGCGTCATCGGGAACAGGTCGAACGCCCGCAGGAAGCGCGGGACGTAGCCGACCGCGCGGAAGTGCGCCAGGTCGCGGGCGAGGGCGGCCGGGTCGCAGGCGACGTAGCCGATGCGGCGGGCGCCCAGGGTCGCCAGGTGTTCCACCGTGCGCTTGCCGGCGCCCGCCCGGGGCGGGTCCAGCACGATCAGGTCGGCGCGGGTGATTCCGGTGCGCGGCAGCACCTGATCGACCCGGCCGTGCTCGATCCGGACGCGGGGAGCGTCCGCCAGGTTGTGCCGGGCGTCCTCCACCGCGCGCTTGGAGGACTCGACGCCGACCACCGCGCCGGTCTCCCCGACGCGGGCGGCCAGCGCGCCCGCGAACAGGCCCACGCCGCAGTACAGATCGAGCGCCGTCTCGCCCTTGCGCGGGGTGAGCCCGCGCATGAGGGCGTCCACCAGCAGCTCGGCGGCCTGCGGATGCACCTGCCAGAAGCCGCCCTCGCCGACCCGCCAGGTACGGCCATCGGCCCGCTCCCGTACGAAGGTCCGCCCGTGCACCGGGTGCAGGGTGCGCTGCCCGGGGCCACCGCCCTTGCCGCGCTTCTCCTGGGCGCGCATCACGGACACCGGCCGGTCCAGCTCGACCAGCGGCAGCCGCCCGCCGGGGCGTGGGGTGAGCACCACCATGCGGTCGTTGGAGCCGGTCGCGGCGATCGCGTCCACGGAGGCGATCTGCGGCCAGCTGCGCGCCTCGACGCCCAGCTCGCTGACGCCCTCGGCCGCGATCAGGCAGCGGTCGATCGGCTCCACCTCGTGGGAGCGGCTGCGGCGCAGCCCGGCGCGGCCCTCGGCGTCGATCGCGTACTGCACGCGGGTGCGCCAGGCGGGCACCTCGCCGGGGGCGACCTTGTCACCGGGGGCGGGCTCGACCGTGCCGTCCCAGCTGACCTCCTCGGGGGTGACCCCGGCCAGCTGGGCCAGCAGCTCGGTGAGGACCGCGGCCTTGAGCTTGCGCTGGGCGCCCGGTTTCACGTGCTGCCAGTCGCAGCCTCCGCAGCGCCCGGGGCCGGAGAAGGGGCAGGGCGCCTCGATGCGTTCCTTGGCGGGGTCGAGCACGGTGACGGCGTCGGCGCGCAGGAAGCGCGAGTCGGCACGCCCGTCGGTGACGCGGGCGACGACCCGCTCGCCGGGGAAGGTGTGCCGTACGAAGAGGACCTGGCCGCCGGGAGTGCGTGCCACGCAGTGGCCGCCGTGGGCGACCGGGCCGATCTCGACCTCGTACTCCTCGCCGACCAGCGACGCCGCCGTGGGGGTGGATTCAGGCATGGTGGCGACGGCTCCAGAGCGCGAAGAGGGGGTGAGGGAAACAACGGCCGCCCAGTCTACGGGCTCCCCCGCCGCCCGCCGAACGGCAGTGCCCCGCCGCCCGGCCGCCATCAACGCGCCCGGCGGCCCGTACGCGGGCGGCGCACCGCGTGCCGGGCGCCCGGCCGGACAGTGCGGGGGCGGCCGGGTAGCGTGGTGCCGACGGGCCGGGTAACGGGTACCGGCCGGCGGAGAGAAGGTGCGGGCGCAACGGCTATGCACATCGTGATCATGGGCTGCGGACGCGTCGGTGCGACCCTCGCGCAGACCCTTGAGGAGCGGGGGCATTCGGTCGCGGTCATCGACCAGGATCCCAAGGCGTTCCGCCGGCTGGGCTCCGGGTTCGGCGGCCAGCGGGTGACAGGCCCCGGCTTCGACCGGGACATCCTGGCCGAGGCCGGGATGGCGGACGCGGGGGCGTTCGCCGCCGTCAGCAGCGGCGACAACTCCAACATCATCGCCGCCCGGGTGGCCCGCGAGGTGTTCGGTGTGGAGAACGTGACCGCCCGGATCTACGACCCGCGCCGCGCCGAGGTGTTCGAGCGGTTCGGCATCCCGACGGTGGCCACCGTGCGCTGGACTGCGCACCAGATGCTGCGGCGGCTGCTGCCCGCGGGCGCCGAGCCGCTGTGGCGCGACCCCAGCGGCGGGGTGCAGCTGTCCGAGGTGCACATCACCCCGGCGTGGGTGGGGCACAAGGTGAGCCACTTCCAGGAACGCACCGGTGTCCGGGTCGCCTTCCTCACCCGGATGGGTGAGGCGATGCTGCCGACGTCGCGCACCGTTCTCCAGGAGGGCGATCTGGTGCACGTGATGATGTACAGCGATCAGGTGGCCGATGTCGAGGCGGCCTGCCTCCAGGGTCCTGACGAGGGGCGGCAGCCATGAGGGTGGTGATCGCCGGGGCCGGTGCGGTGGGCCGTTCCATCGCCGGGGAGCTGCTGGAGAACGGCCACGAGGTGCTGCTGATCGACAACGCGCCCGAGGCGGTCGCGGTGGAACGGGTCCCGGAGGCCGAGTGGCTGCTGGCCGACGCCTGTGAGATCGCCACCCTGGACGAGGCTGCCCTGGAGCGCTGCCAGGTGGTGATCGCCGCCAGCGGCGACGACAAGGTCAACCTGGTGGTCTCCCTGCTGGCCAAGACGGAGTACGGGGTGCCACGGGTGGTGGCCCGGGTCAACAACCCCAAGAACGAGTGGCTGTTCAACGACGCCTGGGGCGTGGATGTGGCGGTCTCCACGCCGCGGCTGATGTCGGCGCTGGTGGAGGAGGCGGTGAGCGTCGGCGATCTGGTGCGGCTGCTGCGCTTCAGCCAGGGCGAGGCCAGCCTGGTGGAGCTCACCCTGCCGCAGGGCGCGGCGCTGGTGGGCACCCGGGTGGGCGAGGTGGCCTGGCCGCAGGACACCGCGCTGGTGACGATCATCCGCGGGGTGAAGGTGCTGATCCCGGATCCGGACGACGCGCTGGCGGCGGGCGACGAGCTGCTGTTCGTCGCCGCACCCGCCCGCGAGGCCCAGTTGCAGGCCCTGCTGTCGCCGCGCCCGCCCAAGGAGGGCGGGAAGAACACCGGGTGAACCGGGGGTTCTGTCCCGGCCGGGACAGAACCGGGCGGAGCCGGGAAGGCTAGGGCATCTTCTCGGCGGCGGCCGCCCGCTTGCGCTCCGCCTCGCGTTCCTTCTCGGCCTTCTCCTCGGCCTCCATCTCGGCGACCACATCGATCGGTGCCGGGGCCTTCACCAGGATGATCCAGGTCAGATAGACGGCCAGCAGGAAGGGTGGGATGCCCAGCGCCACCCGCAGCCAGCCCAGCTGCGTGGCGTCCCCCCAGAAGTAGATGGGGAAGGTGATCGCCGACTTGGCCAGCAGGATCGCGCCCCACACATAGCTCGCCTTGACGTAGGCGGCCTTGCGCCCCGGGTTGCGGGTGCGCCAGGAGAGCATCTCGCGGAACACCGGGCCCAGGATCAGCCCGAGCAGGGGCACGCCCGCCGCCGCCGTGGCCACATAGGCGACGCCCAGGCCCAGGGTGTAGAGCATCCCGGGCAGGTAGAAGTTCTTGGCGTCGCCCGACATCATCGCGAAGACCGCGCCGAACGCCACCCCGAAGACGCCGCTGAAGGCGTGCTTGACGGTGTCGCGCTGGATCAGCCGGCTCACCGCGAGCACCGCGGAGATCGTCAGGGCGGCGATCGCGGAGATCTTGATGTCGCGGTTGATCGTGTAGCTGAGGACGAACACCAGGCCGGGCACCGTGGTCTCCACCATGCCGCGCACGCCGCCGAACGCCTCGAAGAACGCCGCCTTGGTGGCCGCCTGATCGGGTGCCTGCGGGGCCATGGGCGGTCGTCCGTCCGGGGACTGCTGGTCAGGTGGGGTCACCTGGCTACTCCTTGTCGAGGGGTCGCAGCTGGTATCGGGGGTTGAACAGCACCGGACGGCCGTGCGCCAACGCGATCCGTCCGGAGGCGACCAGCTCCCGGCCGGGCACGATCCCGGCGATGGCGGCCCGGCCCAGCCAGACCACCTCGAGCCGGGCGGAGCCGTCGTCCAGCTCGGCGGCCAGGGCGGGCAGCCCCGCCACCGTACGTTCACTCACCGAGCGCAGCGTACCGGTCACGCTGACCACCGGGCGGCCCGCCGGGCCCTCGGCGCAGTCCCTGATGGGGGTGCAGCGCGCCCGCTCGGCCTCGTCGGCCGCCCGCTCGGCGCCCTCGGCGGCGGCGTGTGCCTCGGCGGCCGACCTGCCGGGCCACCACCGTGGCCGGCCCCGCCGCCTGCCGGGGTGTTCCCCGGCCCTTTCACCCGCGCTCATGCCTTCAGCGTAACGTCCCACTCCGCCCGCTCAGCGTTCGAAGCGGTAACCCATGCCCGGCTCGGTGACGAAGTGCCGGGGGTGGGCGGGGTCGGCCTCCAGCTTGCGGCGCAGCTGGGCCATGTAGACGCGCAGATAGTTGGTCTCGGTGCCGTACGCCGGGCCCCACACCTCCTGGAGCAGCTGCCGCTGGCTGACCAGCCGGCCGCTGTGCCGGATCAGGACCTCCAGCAGATGCCATTCGGTGGGGGTGAGCCGGATGTCGCGGCCCTCCCGGTGGATCTTGCGGGCGGCGAGGTCGACGGTGAAGTCGGCGGTGTGGATGACGGTGTCCTCCTCGGCGGCGGCCGGCTCCGCGCGGCGTACAGCGGCCCGCAGCCGTGCCAGCAGCTCGTCCATGCCGAACGGCTTGGTGACGTAGTCGTCCGCACCCGCGTCCAGCGCCTGCACCTTCTCGTCGGAGGTGTGCCGGGCGGAGAGCACGATGATCGGCATCCGCATCCAGCCGCGGAGCCGGGCGATGACCTCGGTGCCGTCCATGTCCGGCAGCCCCAGGTCCAGGATGACCGCGTCGGGGTGCCGCTCGTGGGCCAGCCGCAGCGCGGTGGCGCCGTCCGGGGCGGTGTCCACCTCGTACCGGCGCGCCTTGAGGCTGATCACCAGGGCACGGAGTATCTGCGGCTCGTCATCGACCACGAGTACCCGGTGCATGGGCTCCCCCCTGTTCCCCTTGTTCGGATTCTCGTTCTGCGGGTGCCCCGGCTCCCGCGGCGGCCGGGGCCGGGATGTCGGTGGGCAGGGTGAGCACCATCGTCATCCCACCGCCCGGGGTGTCCTCGGCGTCCAGGGTGCCGCCCATGGCCTCGGTGAAGCCGCGGGCGACGGCCAGGCCGAGCCCCACCCCGTTGCCGCGCGGAATGTCACCGTGCCGCTGGAAGGGCTCGAAGATCCGGCCCTTGTCGGCGTCCGGGACACCGGGGCCGCGGTCGACCACACGCAGTTCGACCTGGTTGCCCAGCGCGCTGCCGCGCACCAGCACCCGGGTGTCCGGCGGCCGGTACTTCACCGCGTTCTCCACGATGTTGGCCACCGAGCGCTCCAGCAGCCCCGGGTCGGCGGCCACCCACGGCAGCGACTCGGGGACATCCAGGTCCACGACGTCCACGGGCACCCCGGCCAGGGCCCGCAGCACCACCTCGTCCAGGCCGGTGCGGCGGATCAGCGGCCGTACGGTGCCGGTGTGCAGGCGGGACATGTCCAGCAGGTTGCCCACCAGCTGGTCCAGACGGTCGGCGCCGTCCTCGATGCTCTCCAGCAGCCCGGCGCGATCCTGCGGGGACCACTCCACGTCGTCCGAGCGCAGCGAGGACACCGAGGCCTTGATGGCCGCCAGCGGGGTGCGCAGATCGTGCGAGACGGCGGCGAGCAGCGCGGTACGGATGCGGTTGCCCTCGGCGAGCTTGTGCGCGCGGGCGGCCTCGGTCAGCAGCCGCTGCCGGTCCAGGATGGTGGCGGCCTGCGCGGCGAACGCGCTGAGCACCCGCCGGTCCTCGGCGGGCAGCACCCGGCCGGAGAGCACGAGCATGGTGTGCTCGCCCACCGGCACGTCGACGTCGGCGTCCTGGGGCCGCAGCAGCGGGCGGGGGTTGTCGGCGATGGCGGAGACACTTCCCACACAGCGCCAACGACCGCCGTCGTGATCGCGTTCCAGCAGCGCGGCGCAGTCCATGCCGAAGGTCTCCCTGGCGCGGCCCAGCAGGGCGCGCAGGGTGTCCTCGCCGCGCAGCACGCTGCCGGCGAGCACGGTGAGGGTCTCGGACTCGGCGCGGAGCCTGGCGGCCTGCTGGGTGCGCTGGGCGGACATGTCGACCACCGAGGCGACGGCCAGGGCGATGGCGAAGAAGATCACGACGGTGATCACGTCGTGGCCGCTGCCCACGCCCCATTCGCGCAGCGGTTCGGTGAAGAAGTAGTCGAGCAGCAAGGTTGCCAGCGCGGCGGAGACCAGGCCCGGGTAGAAGCCGCCGACCAGGGCGGCCAGCACGGTCACCGACAGGAACAGCAGCACGTCGCTGGCGAACTCGGCCAGCGGCCGCGGGGGCGCGGCCAGCAGCACGGTCAGCAGGGGCGGGCCGGCCAGGCCGATGAGCCAGCCGGCGACGGTGCGGGAGCGGCCGAGCCGGGCGCCCCGGGCGTTGGGCAGGCCGCGCCCGCGCGCCACCTCGGCGTGGGTGACGATGTGGACGTCGAGGTCGGGTCCGCTGTCGCGGGCGACACTGGCGCCCACGCCGGGCCCGAAGGCGTACTGCCAGGTCTTGCGGCGGGAGGAGCCGAGCACGATCTGATTGGCGTTGACGCCGCGGGCGAAGTCCAGCAGGGCGCTGGATATGTCGTCGCCGATGACGTGGTGAAAGGTTCCGCCGAGCTGTTCCACCAGGGTGCGCTGGCTGGCCAGTTCGCGCGGCGAGACGGCGGTGAGCCGGTCGGCGCGCGAGACGTGGACGGCCAGGATCTCGCCGCCGGAGCTCTTGGCGGCCATCCGGGCGGCCCGCCGGATGAGGGTGGAGCCCTCGGGCCCGCCGGTCAGCGCCACGACGATGCGTTCACGGGCGTACCAGGTGGAGCGGATGCCCTGCTCGGTGCGGTAGCGCTGGAGGTACGCGTCGACCCGGTCCGCGGTCCACAGCAGCGCGAGTTCGCGCAGCGCGGTGAGGTTGCCGGGACGGAAGTAGTGCGAGAGGGCCGCGTCCACCTTGTCCGGGGCGTAGATGTTGCCGTGTGCCATCCGGCGGCGCAGCGCCTCGGGGGTCATGTCGACCAGTTCGATCTGGTCGGCGCGGCGCACCACGGCGTCGGGCACGGTCTCGCGCTGCCGTACCCCGGTGATGGCGGCCACCACGTCGGCCAGGGACTCCAGGTGCTGGATGTTGACGGTGGAGATGACGTCGATGCCGGCGTCCAGCAGGGTGTCGATGTCGCGCCAGCGCTTGTCGTGCCGGGAGCCGGGGGCGTTGCTGTGGGCGAGTTCGTCGACGCAGGCCACGGCCGGGGCGCGGCGCAGGACGGCCTCGGTGTCCATCTCGCCGCGGCCGGCTCCCGGGGGCGGGCGGCGCGGGACGGTCTCCAGGCCGCGCAGCAGGGCCTCGGTGCGGGGCCGGTCGTGGGTCTCGACGAAGCCGACGACGATGTCGGTGCCCCGCTCGGCGCGGCGGTGGGCCTCGCTGAGCATGGCGTACGTCTTGCCGACCCCGGGGGCGGCCCCCAGGTAGATGCGCAGTGTGCCGCGGCGTGCCATGGATCCATTGTCGGTGTCCGGCCGGAAAGCACGGCCGGGCAGGTCGGTGGGGCGGGGTGCGGGTGGTCAGCGGCGGGCGGCGCGCACCTCGCGTCTGCGGCGCCTGATGATCAGCAGGTCGAGGAACGCGATCAGGGTCAGAACGCCGCAGACGACCGCCAGGGTGATGAGCGCGGGGCGTCCCGGGCTGGAGCCGGAGGTGGAGTTGCCGGCCCAGATCGCGAACAGCACGGTGGCCGCGGCGAACACCGGGATGAAGATCGTCGACAGCAGCTGGCGCAGCGGCAGATCGCTTTGGGCGGTGACCGGCTCGGTGCCGGAGCGCCGCCGCGGATCGCGGTTGTCCATGATTCGGCCTCCTCGCAGTCCCGCGGCGGGTACCCGCGAGGAGGCCGGTGACACGGACGTCCGCGGCCTCCTCGCGGCCGTCGGACCAGTGCTAGCGGACCTCGGAGATCTCCGGGCCGCGGCGCAGGTGGTCGAGGCCGCCGGCGAAGCGGGAGGTCTCGGTGGGCTCGCCCGCCGGCTCCTGCTTGACGCCGTCCGGCACCATCTGGGCGTTCTCCGGCAGCTTGAGGACGATCGGGTCGCGCGGAGCCATCGGGCCGTCGCCACGCGCCACGACCGTGTCGCGGAAGATCTGCTCCAGGACCCCGGCGGCCTGCGGCTGCACGGCACCCTGGCCGGAGATCACGCCGCGCAGGAACCAGCGGGGGCCGTCCACGCCGACGAACCGCACGGTCTGCATGCCGCGCTTGCCGTCGGGCAACTGGACGGGCACCTGCGCGCGCAGTTCCCAGCCCAGCGGGCCCTCGGTCTCGTCGATGACGCCGCCCTGCTGGGTGATGCCGGAGGCGATCTCCTCGCGCACCTCGGACCAGATGCCCTCCCGCTTGGGCGCAGCGAACGCCTGGAGCTGGACGGCGCTGTCCTTGAGGACGACGGTGGCGGCGACGATCGCGTCCCCGGCGACCTCGACCCGCAGCTCCATGCCCTGGACACCGGGGACGTACAGACCGCCCAGGTCGACCCGGCCCTCGGCGGGGCTGCCGACCTCGCTCAGATCCCAGGGCCCCTCGGGGCGGGGCGCGGGCTCCAGCTTGACCCGCCGCACCTCGGCCTCGTCGGGTGCCTCCTGCGCGGTCGCCTCGACCGCGTCCTCGGGCTCCTCGTTCTTGCGACGACGTCCGAACACGTCACTGTCCTTTCCGGCCGGCGATCCCGCCGGAGCCGACCGCAGCATAGGGGTTGTCCAGGCCGGAATGACCGCCCGTGGAGCCGAAACCCCCCGTGGCACGTACGGATTCCGGCAGCTGATCGACCTCGTGGAACCGCACGGTCTCGACCCGCTGGACGACCAGTTGTGCGATGCGGTCGAAACGTTCGAACCGCACGCTCTCCCGCGGATCGAGATTGATCGCGATGACCTTGATCTCACCACGGTACCCGGCGTCGATGGTGCCGGGGGAGTTCACCATGGACACCCCGCACCGGGCGGCGAGACCTGAACGTGGGTGCACGAAGGCCGCGTACCCCTCGGGGAGGGCCAGGGAAACCCCGGTGGGCAGGACGGCACGCTCGCCGGGGGCCAGTTCCGCGGGCTCGGTGGTGACCAGGTCGACGCCCGCGTCCCCGGGGTGCGCCCGGGAGGGGATCGGGACCTCCGGATCGATACGCCTCAGGGGGACGTCCAGGGCGGCTGGGTTCACAGGGTCACCTCGGGGAGGGTACGGCGAGCACTCACGGTGCAGACCCTACCGCCGCCCGCGACCGCCGGCGGCTGCCTGCCATGCTTGGCCGTATGAAGCCGTACGACGAACGACTGACCGTGCCCCGTTCCTGGTGGCTGATGGCCGCCGGGGTGGTGGCGCTGCTGGCCATCTCGCTGCTTCCGCTGGGCACGGCGGGGCTCATCGCCGGTCTGGTGGTGGGGGTTGCGGTGGCGGGGGTGGCGCTGAGCAGCTACGGGGCCGCGCGGATCCGGGTGGTGTCCGGTGCACTGGTGGCGGGCGATGCCCGGATTCCGCTGTCGGCCCTGGGTGAGGCCCGGGCGCTCGACGCCGATGAGGCGCGCGAGTGGCGCACCCATCGTGCGGATGCCCGGGCTCATATGCTGCTGCGCGCCTACATCCCCACGGCGGTCCGGGTCGAGGTGACGGACCCCGAGGACCCGACGCCGTATCTCTATCTGTCGACCCGGCGGCCGGATCGACTCGCCGCGGCGCTTTCGGCCCGCCCGGACGTGGCCTGACGCCTGGGTCCGGGCGGACACTCACTCGCAGTCGCGGCAGATCGGCTGACCGTTGCGCTCACTGGCGAGCTGCGAACGGTGGTGCACCAGGAAGCAGCTCATGCAGGTGAACTCGTCGGCCTGCCGCGGCAGCACCCGGACGGACAGCTCCTCGTTGGAAAGGTCCGCCCCGGGCAGCTCCAGGCCCTCGGCCTGCTCGAACTCGTCGACATCGACCGTGGAGGCCGACTTGTCGTTCCGCCGGGCCTTGAGTTCCTCGATGCTGTCTTCGTTGACATCGTCATCAGTCTTGCGTGGACTGTCGTAATCCGTAGCCATGATTCTCTCCCCCTCTGGGTTCTGTGGTCTCTCCAGCGCAGGTAACGCGGGAGGGTCGAACTTTGTGCCCGGCCCGAGGCGGAGATTTTGCCTCACATCAAGTCCTGTTACTCAATCGACACCCGATCGAACGCCTGAAGAGGTGATCATCTCCGCCCGTCGACCGGGCTCAGGGCAGCGGACAAGCCAGTAATAACCGCCGCTATCCCCGAAAAATGGGGCTTGCTTATGCGATATATCACATATGGCTTATTTCCGCTCAATGCCGACCGAGATCCCGCCCGTGCATGATCTCAGACCGGCAGGGTCACCCGCATCACGAGCCCCCCACTCTCCCGGGGCACGGCCACCACATGGCCACCGTGCGCCCTGGCCACCGAGCGGACGATCGACAGGCCGAGCCCGACTCCCTTGTCGCTGCCGGTGCGGTCCTTGCCGAGCCGCCGGAAAGGCTCGAACATATTATCGACCTCGTAGGCGGGCACCATCGGCCCGCTGTTCTCGACGATCAGCACCGCCTGTCCCGGCCGGGCTTCCGTGTCCACCCGGACCCAGCCGCCCTCGGCGAGATTGTGCCGCACCGCGTTCTGCAGCAGGTTCAGCGCCACCCGCTCCAGCAGCACGCCGTTGCCCTGGACGTACACCGGGGGCCGCACCCCCGACAGCTCCACGCCCTTGGCCTGCGCCTCGCCACGGGTCTGCTCCAGCGCCTGTCCCGCCACCTCGGCGAGGTCCACCGGCTTGCGCTCCACGATCTGGTTGTCGCTGCGGGCAAGCAGCAGCAGGCCCTCCACCAGCTGCTCGCTGCGCCGGTTGGTGGCCAGCAGCGTGTTGCCCAGCTGCACCACCTCGGGAGACGCCTGCGGATCGGAGAGCTGCACCTCCAGCAGTGTGCGGTTGATCGCCAGCGGGGTGCGCAGTTCGTGCGAGGCGTTCGCGACGAACCGCTGCTGGGCGGTGAAGGCCCGGTCGAGGCGGTCCAGCATCTCGTCGAAGGTGTCCGCCAGCTCCTTCAGCTCGTCGTCCGGACCGTCCAGCTCGATCCGCCGGTGCAGATCCGACCCGGCCACCTGACGGGCGGTACGGGTGATCCGGCCCAGCGGGGACAGCACCCGCCCGGCCATCACGTAGCCGAACGCGAACGCCGCCACCGCGAGCCCCAGCAGCGCCATCAGTGACCGCCGCAGCAGCGCCTTGAGCGCCACGTCCCGCTGGATGTCCACACAGCCCGACAGCCAGTCCTTGAACTGGTCGCTGGTGACGTTCCCCGAGATCCCCTGGCAGGAGTCGGAGGTGATCTGCACCCGGGTGTCGCTGGTGATCAGGAACGGCAGCGCGTTCCCCTTGTGCAGTGCCTCGGCCGCCAGCAGATAGATGATCGTCAGCAGCAGCATCCCGGCGAACAGGAACATCCCGCCGTACAGCAGCGTCAGCCGGATCCGGATCGTGGGCCGCAGCCAGCTGCGCTGCGGATCGGCCTCCGGCGGGTCGAAGTCGGGGCGGGGCGGCGCGGCCGGCCGTCTGGGCGCCGGACGGCCGGAGGCGTGCGGCGGCTGGGAGGGCGGTGGCGGTGGCGGCGGGGAGGAGGGCGAGGAAGCGGCGGCCATGGCGGTCAGATCCGGTATCCGGCGCCCGGCACGGTGGTGATCACCGGAGGCTCGCCCAGCTTGCGCCGCAGGGTCATCACCGTCACCCGGACGACATTGGTGAACGGGTCCGCGTTCTCGTCCCAGGCCTTCTCCAGCAGCTGCTCGGCGGAGACCACCGTGCCCTCGCCGCGCATCAGGACCTCCAGCACGGCGAACTCCTTGGGCGCCAGATGGATCTCCCGGCCGTCCCGGAAGACCTCCCGGCGGTTGGGGTCGAGCCGGATGCCGGACTGCTCCAGCACCGGCGGCAGCGCGGCCACCGAACGGCGCCCCAGCGCCCGCACCCGGGCCACCAGCTCGGTGAAGGCGAACGGCTTGGGCAGATAGTCGTCCGCCCCCAGTTCCAGGCCCGACACGCGGTCGCTGACGTCGCCCGAGGCGGTCAGCATCAGCACCCGGGTGGGCAGCCCGAGCTCCACTATCCGCCGGCACACGTCGTCGCCGTGCACCAGGGGCAGGTCGCGGTCCAGGACGACCACGTCGTAGTCGTTGAGATCGATGCGCTCACCGGCCGCGGCGCCGTCGTACACCACGTCCACCGCCATGGCCTCCCGGCGCAGCCCGGTGGCCACCGCGTCCGCGAGCAGTTGCTCGTCCTCCACGACGAGTACGCGCACGTCCTTGATCCTTCCCTCGCACAGCCCCGACGGGACCCCGACGGGGCTCCCCGCTCCATCCTGCCTCGCCCGCCGGTAAACCGGTGGTAAGGGACCCGGCCGCCCCCGGTGGCGCGCGGGCGACCCGCGGGCGAATCCGGGATGGCCTCCGGGCGGCGCGGGGACTTTTCCCGGGGCGCAGGTTTCCGGGCGGCGGGCGCCGGGGAAAAGCCCTCCAACCCCGCGATCACCCCCTGCAGGCAGCAAGCCCACGCGTGCTGCTGACCGGTCGGGCCCGCTGTGACCGCACCCACTCGGCACCTCCCCAGTGCCGCCGATCGAAGACGAGGGGGCGCACCATGGACGCGTTCACCGCTGGAATCCTGCAGCGCATCGAGAGCACCGAGTCCGATCTGTACCGCGCTCGCGCGGCAGGAGATGTGTTCACCGTGGATGTCGAGCAGGCCGAGCTGGACGACCTTCGCCGGCTGGCTGCGGAACACGGTGTGCAGGTCGGCTCCGCCGTCTGACATCGGACCGGGCGAGGGCCCCGGGAGCTGCTGCTCCCGGGGCCCTCGTTCGTGCCGGTGCCGTACGGGTGACGGTGACCGTACGGCTGCCCCCGTGCCGGTGAGGGCCGGTCCCGCGGGCTCAGTCGTGCCAGGCGCCCAGCTCCTCCAGCAGCGGCTGGAGCAGGTCGAAGACCGCCGGGGTGGCCGCCACCGTGAGCTCGCCGTCCGGGCCCTGCCCCGGGCGTCCGCCGGTACGGGCGCCGCTCTCCCGGGCGATCAGGTCACCGGCCGCCAGGTCCCAGGGGAACAGGCCGCGCTCGTAGAACCCGTCGAGCCGGCCGCCCCCGACATCGCACAGATCGATGGCCGCGGAGCCCGAGCGCCGGATGTCGCGGACCTGCGGGATCAATCGCTGGGCCAGGGCGGCCTGAGCGGTGCGCACGGCGGTCACGTAGTTGAACCCGGTGCCGATCAACGCCTGTTCGAGCGGGGCCGCCGGACGGCAGTACATCTGTTCGGGGTTGTTCCCGGTGCGCACCCGGAAGGCGCCACCGCCCCGTACCGCGTAGTACGCCTCGCCGCGCATCGGCGCCTCCACGGCGGCGGCCACCACCTCGCCGTCCAGCTCGGCGGCGATGGACACCGCCCACTGGGGCAGCCCGTAGAGGTAGTTGACGGTTCCGTCCAGCGGGTCGATGATCCAGCGCACCCCGCTGGTGCCGGTGCTGGTGCCGCTCTCCTCACCGAGGAAGGCGTCCTCGGGCCGGTGCTCGGACAGATAGCCGGTGATCAGCTTCTCCGCGGCGATGTCCATCTCGGTGACCACGTCGATGGGGCTGGACTTGGTGGCGGCCACCCCCAGATCGGCGGGCCGCCCGTCCCGCAGCAGCAGACCGGCGCGCCGCCCGGCCTCCCGGGCGAGGGCGAGCAGTTCGGTCGGGGACACGGACTCGGGCATGGGCCGGGGCTCCTTGGTGGGTCGGTGATCAGGCATAGGGGCTGTCGGCTCCCGCGGCGGCCGGGCGCGGGGTGCGGGCGGCGCAGCAGCCCACCGGGCACAGGTCGTGGCCGGGGCCCAGCGTGCCGAGCGCGCAGCGCCGCGGGGCCTCCCCGCGCTCGGTGGCGGCCCGCTCCAGCACCAGGTCGCGGACGCCCTCGACGAACCGGGGGTCGGTGCCGACGGTGGCGGAGCGCACGGCGGGCAGGCCAAGCTCTGCGGCGACCGTCAGCGCCTCGGTGTCGAGGTCGTACAGGACCTCCATGTGGTCGGAGACGAACCCGATCGGCACCATCACCACGGCGGGGGCGCCCTTGCCGTGCAGGGTGCGCAGGTGGTCGCAGATGTCCGGCTCCAGCCAGGGGATGTGCGGGGCGCCGCTGCGGGACTGGTAGACGAGCTCCCAGTCGCGGGTGACGCCGGTGCGTTCGGCCACGGCGTCGGCGATCCAGCGGGCGGCGTCCAGGTGTTCGGCGACGTAGGCGCCGCCCGGGCCGTGTCCGTCGGGCGGGCCCGAGGTGTCGGCGGCCGCGGTGGGAATGGAGTGGGTGCTGAAGGCGAGGACGGCCCCGTCCCGCACCCCGGCGGGCAGCGCGTCCAGGGCGGTGAGCACCCCGTCGGCCATGGTCTCCAGGAAGCCGGGGTGGTTGTAGTACACCCGCAGCTTGTCCACGTGCGGCAGATCCAGGCCCTCTTCGGCGAGCGTGGCCAGCGCGGCGGCGAGGTCCTCGCGGTACTGGCGGCAGCTGGAGTACGAGGAGTAGGCGCTGGTGGCCAGGGTGAGCACCCGGCGGTGGCCGTCCCGGACGATCTCGCGCAGGGTGTCGGTCACATAGGGCGCCCAGTTGCGGTTGCCCCAGTAGACCGGGAGGTCCAGGCCGTGGTCGGCGAAGTCGGCGCGCAGCGCGGCCAGCAGGTCGCGGTTGTGACCGTTGATCGGGCTGACGCCGTCGAAGAGGTGGTAGTGGGCGCCGACTTCGGCCAGCCGTTCGCGGGGGATGCCGCGTCCCCGGGTGACGTTCTCCAGAAACGGCAGTACGTCGTCCGGGCCCTCCGGACCGCCGAAGGAGAGCAGCAGCAGGGCGTCATAGGGGCGGGGGTCGGTCGCGCGATCCATGCCCCCGATCCTGCCACCCACCCGGCAGGATCGGGGGCCGAGGTTCCCCCGGGTGCCGCACAACGGTGTACTCCACCCGGGAAGACGGGGGACGGCCGGCGGGACCGGCCGCGCAGGCCATCCGATTTCACCGTCTTGGAGTGGATGACATCCGGAATGCCATGTTTTGCTCGGCGACCAACTCCCTTGTCCCGGGAGAACTTCCACGGCGCGGCGCCCCACTCCCATGGCCCAAATGGAGTAGTGTGAACATTCCTGGCCTCAGCTGCTGTCCGGACCGCTCGGATCGCCACATCCGCGCCGGTCACCACACGTGGCAAAGTGGTGACTGTGCCACAACGGACGTGTCGGGCCGTGGCCCGACACGCCGGGCGGGTCGGCAAGGTTGTGGCAGGCTGCACCCGGGCAGGTCACACTCGTCCAGCGGGAGCAGCGACGTACGTGACGTCGGCAGGCACCACCGGGAGGTCCTCGTGCCCGAACTGCGTGTCGTGGCCGTGAGCAATGACGGCACACGTCTGGTGCTCAAGGCTGCCGACAACACGGAATACACCCTGCCGATCGACGAACGGCTGCGCGCCGCGGTGCGCAACGACCGTGCGCGTCTGGGGCAGATCGAGATCGAGGTGGAGAACCACCTCCGCCCCCGGGACATCCAGGCCCGCATACGAGCCGGGGCCACGGCAGAAGAGGTGGCCCAGCTCGCCGGCATCCCGGTGGACCGGGTGCGGCGCTTCGAGGGTCCGGTGCTGGCCGAGCGCGCCTTCATGGCGGAGCGTGCCCGCAAGACCCCCGTACGGCGGCCCGGCGAGAGCGCGGGGCCGCAGCTGGGCGACGCGGTCGCCGAGCGGCTGATGCTGCGCGGCGCGGACAAGGACGCGGTGCGCTGGGACTCGTGGCGCAGGGACGACGGCACCTGGGAGGTGCTGCTGGTCTACCGGGTTGCCGGGGAGATGCACTCCGCGAGCTGGATGTACGACCCGCCGCGCCGGCTGGTGCAGGCCGTGGACGACGAGGCGCGGGCCCTGCTCGGCGAGAGCGAGGATCCGCCGGAGCCCAGCACCCCGTTCGTGCCGCGGATCGCGCGGCTCCCCCGGGAGGGCAGTGCCCCGCCCCGGCAGCAGGCGGAGAGCGAGCCGGACTCGCTGACCAGCCTGCTGGAGGCGGTGCCGAGCTTCCGCGGCGATCTGGTGGTGCCCGAGCTGACCTCGGGCGCCGAGGACCCGCCGCTGGAGGCCGAGGCCGAGGAGACAGCCGTGGAACCGGCGGCCCCGGCGGCGAGCGCCGGTTCGGCGTACGCGGATGTGCTGATGCCACGCACGGTGGCCGGTCACCGCGACCGGCTGACGGGCAGCACGGACCGGCAGGCGGAGGCGGACGGCGTCCGCCCGGGCCGCCGGGCGGCCGTCCCCAGCTGGGACGAGATCGTCTTCGGCACCCGCCGCAAGAAGAAGGACTGACCGGGGCGGGCGGCCTGTCCCCCGGACAGGCCGCCCGTTCCACCGGTACCGACGGCACGTAGGTGGTACGGGGCCGTGCAGGGCAACGCGCAAGGCCGTGCCGCCCCATCCCGATGGCACGGTGGCTGGGATCCTCTCGGCACCGGCCGTCCGCCGACCGGGACCGGTGGCACCTGCGCCGTACGGTGCCCCGGCCGGGCGACGCCCCGGGCGGACCTGCCACCGTGCTCAGCCGGGGAGCGGGCCCGTCGCCACCGGGCGGGTGGGGTCGGCCGTCCACGCGCTCCAGGAGCCGGCGTACAGGGCGGCCTCGACGCCCGCGGTGGCCAGGGCCAGCACCGTGTGCGCGCCCGAGACCCCGGAGCCGCAGTAGACCCCCACCGCTGTGCCGTCCGCCGCGCCCAGGGCCGCGAAGCGGTCCCGCAGTTCCCGGGGCGTGCGCAGCAGCCCCGAGGCCGCCACGTTCTCGGTCGTCGGCGCCGACACCGCGCCGGGGATGTGGCCTCCCACGGGGTCGATCGGTTCCACCTCGCCGCGGTACCGCTCCCCCGCCCTGGCGTCCAGCAGCAGTCCCTCGCGGGCCAGCCGGGCGGCGCTCTCCGCGTCCAGCAGCGGCAGCCCGCCGGGACGCGGCGTGAAGTCGCCGGGGGCCGGTCGGGGCACCTCGCGCGTCAGCTCGCCCTCCCAGGCGGCGAGCCCGCCGTCCAGCACCCGCACCCGCGGGTGACCGGCCCAGCGCAGCAGCCACCAGGCACGCGCCGCGGCCCAGCCCTGCCCGCCGTCGTACACCACCACCGGCCGGTCCGCCCGTACCCCGGCCCGCCGCATCGCGGCGCCGAAGTCCGCCGGGTCCGGCAGCGGATGCCGCCCCCCGCTGCCTGCCGGCCCCGCCAGCTCGGTGTCCAGGTCCACGTACACCGCGCCCGGCAGATGTCCGGCCTCGTAGGCGGGCCGTCCGGGCGGCCCGCCCAGTTGCCAGCGCACATCGAGCAGGGCGGGGGTGTGAAGGTCTGCGGCGAGCTCCGTCGCCGTGATCAGCACGCTCATACGGCCATTCTCGCGCCCGGCAGGCATGGCGAGGCGCCATAGCGGTAGGGACCTTGATCAGGGGACACTGGAAGTGAGCGGCACCGGCGTACGCCGGACCGCATCGATGAGGGTCACAAGGAGACGAGCATGACCGTAGGAACGCCGCCACCGAGACCGGGCACCCCGTGCTGGGCCAGTCTGATGGTGCACGACCTGGCAGGCAGCCAGGAGTTCTACCGGAGCCTGTTCGGATGGGAGTTCGAGGAAGGGCCCCAGCAGCTGGGCCTGTATGTCCGGGCGCTGCACGAGGGGCGTCCGGTCGCCGGGGTGGGGGAGATCGCCGCCGATCTGAGGCGTCCGTCCGCCTGGCTGCCGTACATCGCCACGGGCAACGCCGACGCCACCACCGCCATGATCCGGGACTGCGGCGGGACGCTGGCGGTCGGGCCGATGGATGCCCAGCAGGTCGGGCGGCTGGCCATCGCCGCGGATGTGTGCGGCGGCGCGTTCGGCATCTGGGAGGGGCGTACGTACCACGGTGCGCCGTTCCGGGAGACCCCGGGCGCCCCCGCCTGGACGGAGCTGATCACCCCGGAGACCTCGCTGGTCAGCAAGTTCTACTCGATGGTCTTCGGCTATGAGGCGGTGCCCACCCAGGCACTGCCCGCGGGCTCGGACCACCTGACCCTGCGGCTCGACGGCCGCTCGGTGGCCGGGATCTCCGGTGTGGGCTCCGACCTGCCGCACGACCGCGGGCCGCACTGGATGACGTACTTCTCGGTGCGCGACATCGACCGGGACGCGGTGCGGGTCGGCGAACTGGGCGGGCGGTTGCTGAAGGAGCCGCACGACACCCCGTTCGGGATCGTGGCGGCGGTGGAGGACCCGGAGGGCGCGCCGTTCGCCCTGGTGGACCCGAGCCGCCGGAAGAACGGCTAGCGGCTGCCGGTGTGGGCGCTGTCGACCGGAAGGACCTCGGGAGACAGCGCCCCCGCGCCGGCCGTGGCCGCGGTCAGCCGGCGCCGGTGATGGCGCCGGCACAGCACCTCGTAGCCGATCTCGCCGCGCGCCCCCGCCGGGTCGCCGACGTCACCGACCACCACCTGGGCGCCCTCGATCACCATCCGGCCGCCCACCGTACGGGCGTTGTGTGTCGCCCTGGCGCCGCACCAGCACAGCGCCTCCACCTGGAGCACCTCCACCCGGTCCGCGAGCTCGATCAGCCGCTGCGAGCCGGGAAAGAGCCGGGTACGGAAGTCCGTGGTGATGCCGAACGCGAACACGTCGATGCCCAGATCGTCCACCACCCGGCCCAGCTGGTCGACCTGGTCCGGGGAGAGGAACTGGGCCTCGTCCGCGATCACGTAGTCGACCCGGCCACCGGCCGTGAGGTGCTTCACCAGATGCACGTGGAAGTCGAACTTCTCGTCCGCCTCGACGGCGTCCGTCACCAGACCGAGCCGGGAGGAGAGCCGCCCCTCCCCCGCCCGGTCGTTGCGGGTGAAGATCATGCCCGACAGCCCGCGCGCGGACCGGTTGTGCTGGATCTGGAGTGCGAGAGTGCTCTTCCCGCAGTCCATCGTGCCGGAGAAGAAGGCGAGTTCAGCCACGGATCAGTAGTTTCCCGTCAGGTGCGTACTTCAAGGAGCGGAACGAACTGCTCGGCGGCCGTGAGTGAGCCGTGCATCCCGATCAGTGCGGACTCCTTGGGTTCGGTGAGCGTGGCCGTGACGGCGTGGTTGCCGGTCATCGCCACCACCACGTCGCCCATCCGGCCCGCGACGCGCGGCGGGATCGGCTCGCCCGGCGGCCCGAACCAGCCCAGCTCCACGGCCTCCTCGCGGGTGACGACCCATGCCTGATCGGCGAGCACCTCGCGCCACACGGCATGCACATCAGTGGCGGCGCCGGGCACCGCGTACAGATGGCGGGCGCGGGGCTCCCCGCCCAGCAACGCTACTCCGGCGCGCAGTTCCCAGTCCTCGTCGAAGTCGTGCCGGAACTCCTCGCCGGGCGGCACGTCCACCATGCCGTGGTCGGCGGTGATGTACAGCGCGCTGCGCGGCGGGAGTTGCTCGGCGAGCCGCTGGGCGAGCGAGTCGGCGTAGCGCAGCTGACCGCGCCATGCCTCGGAGTCCATGCCGAACGGGTGTCCCGCGCCGTCCAGTTCGGCGTAGTAGGTGTACACCAGCGTGCGGTCGGCCGCCGCCAGCCGCTGGGCCGCGACATCCATCCGCTCCCCGGCGTCGAGCCGGCCGAGGAAGGTACCGCCGCTGAGCGCCACCTGGGTGAGCGGGGTGTGCTCGAAGTGCGGTGCGGACACCTGGGAGGTGACCACCCCGGCGTCCTGCGCCCGTTGGAAGGCCGTGGGGTGCGGCTGCCAGTGGGTGGGCTCGGTCCAGGGATTCCAGCGCAGCTGGTTCATCAGGACACCGCGGTCGGGATCGCGCACCCTGTAGCCGGCCAGACCGTGCGCGGCCGGCGTCAGACCAGTGCCCACCGAGGCGAGCGAAGTGGCCGTGGTGGAGGGGAATCCGGCGGTGATGGGCGCGCCGGTGCCGCCGCGGGAGGAGGGCAGCAGGGAGGTGAGGAACGGCGCGAGATGCGGGTGGTCGCGCAGCGCCTGCCAGCCGAGGCCGTCGATGAGGAAGACGGCGACCCGGTCGGCGGGCTCCAGCTCGAAGTCCCCGCCGGCGGCACCGGACGCCAGCTCCGGGACGGCGGCGGGCAGCAGATCGGCGAGCGACCCCGCGCCGTACGCCGGGGCGGGGGCCTGCCGCGGGTCCAGGGGGACCGGGTCCGGCGCGTGCTGATGGACGGGGACGCGCGTCACCTGCCGGCCGCCGCGGTGGCCTCCGACAGCGCCTGGGCGAACTCCAGGGTCTGCCGGACGGTTTCCGGGCCGTCCCCGGCCTCGCTGATCCGCAGCGAGAGATCATCGGCGGTGGTCGAGCCCGTATAGCCGTGGTCGGCCTCGCAGTTGGGATCGCCGCAGTTGGCGGGCTCCATGTCGATCCGGGAGACGGCGCCCCAGCCGATGGTGAGCACCACCTCGCGGGGCAGGGTGCCCGGCTTGTAGGACTGCGGGTCGGAGACGACCCGGCTGAGCACCACGGAGGAGATCCGGTCGAGCTTCACGGACTCGGTCGAGGTGGTGGCGTACGGCGCGGGCGCGGTGCTGTCGGCGGACTGCTCGTCGGTGTGGCTGACGATGAACCGGGTCCCGGTCAGCACCAGGACGGTGGCGTGCCGGCGCACCTCGTTGCTGTCGAACGTCGTTTCCTGGTGCACCACATAGGAGGCCACGGCCTCCCGGCCGACGGCGGCCTCCACCGCGTCGGCGACCAGCGCCGGGTAGTAGCCGCTGCGCTCGATCGCCTCCCGCAACCCCTGTGATGTCGTACCGGTCTTCGCCATGGAGTCCATCCTACGGGGCGCCACCGACACCCATGGGCCCCTTGCCCGGGTACGTGCCCGGGTGCGTGCCCCGGGCCCGGGCGCCGGGTCAGTACGCGGGAAGCCGGCGCGGGGCCAGGTCCGGGCTCGGGGACGGCGGCGCCAGCGCGACGGTGGCGGCGAGCACACTCAGTCCGCGCGGGGCGACGACCACCGGTTCCAGGGTCACGGCGGCGATCTCGGGATGGTCCTCGACCAGCCGGCCGAGCCGCAGCAGGAGTTCCTCCAGGGCGTCGGTGTCCACCGGGCTGGCGCCGCGCCAGCCGAACAGCATCGGGGCGGCCCTGATGGACCGCACCAGGGCCGCGACGTCGCGGTCGGTGACCGGCAGCAGCCGGTGCGCGATGTCGCCCAGCAGCTCGGAGGCGGGACCGGCCAGGCCGAAGGAGAGGACGGCACCGATCGCCGGGTCGGCGACGGCGCGCACGACGGTGTCCACACCGCGCGGGGCCATCGCCTGGACGACGGGGCGGGGCGCGTCGTGCGAGCCGAGTGCCGCCAGTTCGGCATGGGCCCGGCGCAGTTCGCCCTCGGTGGCGAGACCGAGCCGGACGCCGTCGAGGTCGGCGCGGTGCCGCAGCCCTGGGGCGGTGGCCTTCAGGGCGACCGGGAAGCCGAGTCGGCGGGCGGCGCGGACGGCGGCGTCCGGGCCGGGGGCGGCCAGGGCCGGCAGCACGGTGATGCCGTAGGTGGCGAGCAGCCGCTGCGCGCGGTCGGTGGCCAGGGGGTGCCGGCCGGCCGCCTCACCCGCGCTCGCGGCGGCGATGACCCGGGTGGCGGCGTGTTCGTCGATGTCGTCGAAGGCCGGGACCGATCCGGGGACGGCGGCGTCGGCGCGCCAGCGGGCGTGCCGCACGGCGTGCGCCAGCGCGCGGACGGCGCGCTCGGCGGAGGGATAGCCGGGGATACCCCGGGCGCTGAGGGCGGTGGCGAGCCCGTCGATGGCCAGATGGGCGACCACCACGGGTATCCGGCGCCCGGGCACGGCGGTGATCGCGGCGTGCAGGGCGTCGGTGAGGGCGGGTGCGGTGAGCCCGGCACCGCCGGTGGGGACGGCGGTGACCACGACGGCGTCGGTGTCGGGGTCGGCGAGCGCGGTGCCGAGCGCGTGCCGGTAGTCCTCGGGTCCGGCGTCCGGGGGCAGCGCGGTAGTGGGCAGCGGGCTGAGGTCCTGGGCCCGGCAGGCGTCGTGGGCGACCAGGCCCAGGGCCTCCGCGTTGCCGAGGACGGCGATCCGGTGTCCGGGGGGCAGCGGCTGTCCTGCGAGCAGGACGCCGGTGTCCACGAGTTCGGTGACGGTGTCCGCCTCGATCACCCCGGCCTGCCGGATGAGGGCGGCGGCGGTGTCCTCGGGGGTGCTGGTGGCGGGGACGACGTGGCCCGGTGGCAGCGCGCCGCCGCTGTGCCGGCCGCCGCGCACCACGACCACGGGCTTGCCGGCGGCGGCGGTGCGGCGGGCGAGACGGGTGAACTTGCGCGGGTTGCCCAGCGACTCCAGGTACATCAGCACCACATGGGTGTCCGGGTCCTCGTCCCAGAACTGGAGGGCGTCGTTGCCGGACAGGTCGGCGCGGTTGCCGGCCGAGATGAAGCTGGAGAGTCCGGCGCCCGAGCCCTCCAGTTCCTCGAGGACGGTGATGGCGATGGCGGCGGACTGGGTGAAGACCCCGATCCGTCCGGGCGGCGGCAGGTACGGGGCGGGGCTGGCGTTGAGCCGGACGCCGGGGGCGGTGTTGAGTACCCCGAAGGCGCCGGGGCCGATCAGCCGCATCCCGTACGAGCGGGCTCTGCGCACCAGTGCGCGCTGGGCCTGTCCGGTGTGGCCGGTGGAGAGCACCAGCAGGCCCTGGACGCCGTGCTCCCCGCAGTCGGTGAGCACCTGGTCGACCCGGTCGGCGGGCACCGCGAGCACGGCGAGGTCCACGGGCCCGGGTATCTCGCGCAGCGAGCGGTGCGCGGGGATGCCGTCGATCTCGGTGGTGTCCTCGGGCAGGGCGCGGTTGACGGCGTACAGCGGCCCGGCGAAGCCGCCCGCCCGCAGCCGGTCGAGGACCAGCCGGCCGGCGCCGCCCGGGGCGCGGCCGGCGCCGACGACGGCGATCGAGCGGGGGGCGAGCAGCCGCTGGAGGGAGCGGGCCTCGGCGCGCTGCTCACGGGCCCGCATGACGGCGAGCGAGGCGGCGGTGGGTTCGAGGTCGAGGGTGAGGTGGACGGACCCGCCGGCGAAGCTGCGCCGCTGGGAGTAGCCGGCGTCGGTGAACACCTTGATCATCTTGCTGTTGGCGGGCAGCACCTCGGCCTCGAACCGGCGGATGCCGCGCTCGCGGGCGACGGCGGCGATGTGCTCCAGCAGGACGGAGGCCAGTCCCCGGCCCTGGTGGGCGTCCTCGACGAGGAAGGCCACCTCGGCACGATCGGCGACGGGGGCGTCCCCGGCCGGGGGGTGGGAGCGGGAGGCGGGGTTGCCGTGCCGGTCGACGCGGTCGTAGCGGACGGTGGCCAGGAAGTCGTCGCCCACGGTGGCGGCGAGACCGACCCGGTCGTCGTAGTCGTGATGGGTGAAGCGGTGCACGTCCTTGTCGGACAGCCGGGGGTGGGGGGCGAAGAAGCGGTAGTACTTCGCCTCGTCCGAGACCCGCTCGTAGAAGCGGACGAGCCGCTCGGCGTCGGCGGGGGTGATGGGCCTGATCCGCGCCGTGCCGCCGTCCCGCAGCACGACGTCGGCCTCCCAGTGCGCGGGATAGACAGGCTGTTCGGGTGTCCGCATGGCTTCACAGTACGGTTGAGGGCAGCCGTGCGGGATGCCGAACGTCCTCGGGCGGCCTTGATCCACGCATGACAGGCCCGCGAGGGCCGTTCCGAGCTTGAAGGGCAACACCATGGCTGAGCGCCGCGTCACCATCGGCTGGGCGGAAGGGCTCCACGCCCGGCCCGCCTCGATCTTCGTCCGTGCCACGACGGCCGCCGGCGTCCCGGTCACCATCGCCAAGAAGGACGGTGCCCCGGTGAACGCCGCCTCGATGCTGGCGGTGCTGAGCCTGGGCGCCGAGGGCGGCGACGAGGTCGTGCTGACCTCGGAGGCGGACGACGCCGAGGCGGTGCTCGACCGGCTGGCGAAGCTGGTCGCCGAAGGGCTCGAGGAGCTCCCGGAAACCGTCTGAAGATTTGCCTTCTTTTTGCGGCGGAGCGGTTTTCGCGCAGGATGCGCGTGCCGCTCCGCCGACTTTTGTGACCGGGATATGAAATCCGGGCAGCAGAAAGGCACCCCGGGAATATTACCGAGGGAATTCCGAGACTGACGACCAGGTGTATACGGCCGCTGTTAAATCTGGCCGCGTCCCGTGTTGACGGCAGGTTTCAGGACCCGCGCACCGGCGGCGCGCGTGACCTTGCGGGCCGGCGCCGTACGCTCCAACTGCGCCGTCGTCAGCGCCCGCGCCCGCTCCGCGTCCCCCCGCGCGATCGCGTCCACCAGCGCGCCCCGCTCCTGCCAGGAGACCACCGCCCGGCCCACCGGCTCCGCCGCGTACAGCCAGGTGATCTTGCGGCGCAGCTGCACCAGCATCGAGGTGAGACCGGGGCTTCCGGTGGCCTGGGCGACCGTCTCGTGGAACCAGTCCCCCAGCGACCGCAGGTCCGCCTCCTGCCCCTGACCTGCGCGCTGCCGCCCCAGCCTGACCAGCCCCCGCAGTACCTTCAGATGCGCCTCGGTGCGCCGCTGGGCTGCCCGCGCCGCCCCCAGCGGCTCCACCAGTGCCCTGATGTCCAGCAGATCGGCGGCCTCCCGCTCGCCCGGCTGCGCCACACACGCCCCGGCATGCCGCTTGGAGACCACGAACCCCTCGGACTCCAGGGTGCGCAGCGCCTCGCGCACCGGCACCCGGGACACCCCGTAGCGCTGCGCCAGCTGCTCCTCGGCCAGCCGGGATCCCGGCGGCAGCACACCGTTGACAATGTCGTCACGAATCGCCGTGCATACCGTGTGCGCGGAGATACGCATCAAAACCCCCATTGCCATATCCGGCAAAGCCTTCTGCATTGCCACCGGTACTCAACCGAACTGTATGACAAGGGCGTCGGAATGCCGATAGGGCCCCTGGTGAAGGTGGTGGCTTTCGGCCCGCCACAGAGGAATTCAGGACACGGAACGGCCCCGGCGCCGTGCGGGCCGCCGGGGCCGTCCTGCCTGCTGTGTGCCGCGCCGGGCGGGATCAGGCCTCGCCGTCGGCCTCGGCGCCGCCGTCGCTGAGGACGGTGACCTCGCCGATGCCCAGCTCCCGTACCGGCCCCTCGATCTGCTCGCGGTCGCCGACCAGGACGGTGACCAGGCGGTCCGCCGGGAAGGCGTTCACCACGGCGGCGGACGCCTCCACGGTGCCGGTCTCCGCCAGCCGCAGGTACAGCTGTGCCTGGAAGTCGTCCGGCAGCTCCTGCTCGACCTGGTCGGCCAGGGTGTTGGCCACCGCGCCGGCCGTCTCGTAGCGCAGCGGGGCCACGCCGACCAGGTTCTGCACGGCCTGGTCGCGCTCCTCGTCGGTGAGTCCCTCGGCGGCCAGGGTGCGCAGCACCTGCCACAGGTCCGCCAGCGCGGGCCCGGTGACATCGCTGGCCACCGAGCCGTGGATGGCCAGCAGCGAGAGTCCGGTGCCGTCGGCGGCCGAGCGCAGCACCTGGGCGCTGGCGCGCACGCCGTACGTGTAGCCCTTCTCCTCGCGCAGCACGCGGTCGAGCCGGGAGGTGAGGGTGCCGCCCAGGCAGTAGGTGCCGAGCTGCTGGGCGGGCCACACCCGGTCGTGCCGGTCGGTGCCGATCCGGCCCAGCAGCAGCTGGGTCTGCACCGATCCGGGGCGGTCCACGATGACGACCCGGCCGGTGTCGTCCGCGGTGACCGGCGGGATGGCGAACGGTACGGCGGGCTCCGCCTGCCAGGCGCCCAGCGTGTCGGCCAGCACCGCGTCCAGGTCGATGCCGGTCAGGTCTCCGACCACCACGGCCGTGGTGGAGGAGGGGCGCACATGGGTCTCGTAGAAGGCCCGTACCGCCTTGGCGTCGATCCGGCGCACGCTCTGCGCCGTGCCCTGCCGGGGCCGCGACATGCGGTGCTCGGCCGGGAACAGCGAGGCGGACAGCGCCATGGCGGCCCGCCGCGAGGGGTTGGCCAGCTCGTGCGGGATCTCGTCGAGCCGGTTGCGCACCAGCCGCTCGATCTCGTGCTCGGGGAAGGCGGGGACGCGCAGCGCGTCGGCGAGCAGCCCCAGCGCCTTCACCAGCCGGGAGGCCGGCACCTCCAGGGAGACCCGTACGCCGGGGTGGTCGGCGTAGGCGTCCAGGTTGGCGCCGCAGCGCTCCAGCTCGGCGGCGAACTCCTCGGCGCTGAGCGTGTCGGTGCCCTCGGACAGGGCGCGGGCCATGATGGTGGCCACGCCCTCCTGCCCGGCGGGCTCGGCGGTCAGCGGGGCGAGGAGGTTGACCTCGACCGCGATGATCTGCTGGCCGGGGCGGTGGCTGCGCAGCACGGTGAGTCCGTTGGGCAGCGTGGAGCGCTCGGGGCCGGGAAGGCCCAGGGCTTCGGCTCACCGCCGGCGGGCTGGGGGTGCTGGTCCATGGTGGGAGTGATCGCGTCCGTCACCGGTCCGCCCCTTCGCTGTCGTCGTCGCTGTCCGCCCGGTCGGTGGTGGGCTCGTACACCAGCACGCCCCGGTTGTCGCGGCGCAGCCAGGCGGCGGCCACCTCCCGCACCTCCTCGGGGGTGATCTCCAGCATCCGCCGCACACCGCTGAGCGCCAGCTGGGGGTCACCGAACAGCACGGCGTACTTGCACAGTTCGTCGGCGCGCCCGCCGACGGTGGCCAGCCGGTCCAGCCATTCGCGCTCCAGCTGGGCCTGGGCGCGCTCCATCTCCTCGGGCGTGGGGCCCTCCTCGGCGAAGCGGGCCAGCTCCTCGTCGACGGCCGCCTCGATCTCGGCGATCCGCGCGTCGCCCGAGGTCTTCACGTCCAGCCAGCCGAGCGAGGGCGCGCCGGCCAGCCGCATCATGCCGAAGCTGGCGGCGACGGCGGTGCGGTCGCGGCGAACCAGCCGGTTGTGCAGCCGGGAGGACTCGCCCCCACCGAGCGCGGTGAGCGCCAGATCGGCGGCGTCGGCGGCGCGGCCGCCGTCCTGCGGCAGCCGGTAGGCGGCCATCAGGGCGCGCGAGGGCACGTCCTCGTGGAGGGTCTCGCGCAGCTCGGTGCCGATGACACCTTCCAGCGCCCCGTCGCGCGGCGGCTGCTTGCCGTCGTGCGGCGGGATGGAACCGAAGTACTTCTCGATCCAGGCGAGCGTCTGGGCGGAGTCGATGTCACCGACCACAGAGAGCACCGCGTTGCCCGGCGCGTAGTAGGTGCGGAAGAACTCCCGGGCGTCCTCCAGGGAGGCGGCGTCCAGGTCGGCCATGGAGCCGATGGGGGTGTGGTGGTACGGGTGACCCTCGGGGTAGATCTTGGCGACCAGCCGCTCGAACGCCGTGCCGTAGGGCACGTTGTCGTACCGCTGACGGCGTTCGTTCTTGACGACGTCGCGCTGGTTCTCCATGGACTCCTCGTCCAGCGCGGTCAGCAGGGTGCCCATGCGGTCGGCCTCCAGCCACAGGGCCAGTTCGACCTGGTGGGCGGGCATGGTCTCGAAGTAGTTGGTGCGTTCGAAGCTGGTGGTGCCGTTCAGCGAGCCGCCCGCGCCCTGGACGAGCTCGAAGTGGCCGTTGCCCTTGACCTGCGCGGAGCCCTGGAACATCAGGTGCTCGAAGAGGTGGGCGAGACCGGTACGGCCGGGGACCTCGTGGCGGGACCCGACGTCGTACCAGAGGCAGACCGCGGCGACCGGGGTGAGCCGGTCCTCGGAGAGCACCACCCTGAGCCCGTTGGCCAGCTTGTGCTCGGTCGCTGTCAGCCCGCCTGTGGTGTCCTGCGGGATGGCCGTGTGGCCCATGGGCATGAGGTCCCTTCGCTGTCGAGGGTGGAGACATGTGTCACCTTATGCAAGGTAGGCCGCGAGGTGTGAAGTTCCCGTACGGTACGGGACCGGCGGCCGGGTCGGATTCGGGCTGTCGGTGGGTCGGGCCACAATGGTCCGCAGCACCATGCCTGTTCACGGCCCGTTTGGTCGTTGGTTCGTACGTTCTGTTCAGTTCACACTAAGGAGCCCGCGCCCGATGGCCCGCCGCAGTTCGAAGACCCCGCCCGGCAGGGGTTCCGCCGGAACATCGTCCGGGGCCGATGTGGAGGAGCGCATCCTCGACATCGACGTCGTCGACGAGATGCAGGGCTCGTTCCTTGAGTACGCGTACTCGGTGATCTACTCCCGGGCGCTGCCCGACGCCCGGGACGGTCTCAAGCCGGTCCACCGCCGGATCCTGTACCAGATGCACGACATGGGGCTGCGCCCCGAGCGCGCGTACGTGAAGTGCGCCCGCGTCGTCGGCGAGGTGATGGGCAAGCTGCACCCGCACGGGGACTCGGCGATCTACGACGCGCTGGTGCGGATGGCGCAGCCGTTCTCCATGCGGCTGCCCCTGGTGGACGGCCACGGCAACTTCGGCTCGCTCGGCAACGACGACCCGCCCGCCGCGATGCGGTACACCGAGTGCCGCTCGGCGCCGGCCTCCTCGCTGATGGTGGAGTCCATCGACGAGGACACCGTCGACTTCGCGCCCAACTACGACGGCAGCGAGCAGGAGCCGGTGGCGCTGCCCGCCGCGTACCCGAATCTGCTGGTCAACGGCTCCAGCGGGATCGCCGTGGGCATGGCCACCAACATGCCGCCGCACAACCTGGTCGAGGTGATCCAGGCCGCCCGGCATCTGATCCGCTACCCGAACGCCGACCTGGACGCGCTCATGCGTTTCGTGCCGGGACCCGACCTGCCGACCGGCGGTCTGATCACCGGCCTCGACGGCATCCGCGACGCCTACGAGAAGGGCCGGGGCACCTTCCGGATCCGGGCCACGGTCGCGGTGGAGACGGTGACGGCCCGCCGCAAGGGACTGGTGGTCACCGAGCTGCCGTTCGCGGTGGGCCCGGAGAAGGTCATCGCCAAGATCAAGGACCTGGTCAACGCGAAGAAACTCCAGGGCATCGCGGATGTGAAGGACCTGACCGACCGTGAGCACGGGCTGCGGCTGGTCATCGAGGTCAAGAACGGCTTCAACCCCGAGGCCGTGCTCGCCCAGCTGTACAAGCTGACGCCGATGGAGGAGACCTTCGGCATCAACAACGTGGCGCTGGTGGACGGGCAGCCGCTCACCATGGGCCTCAAGGAGCTGCTCGAGGTCTACGTCGACCACCGCTTCGAAGTGGTGCGCCGGCGCAGCGAGTTCCGCCGCACCAAGCGGCGCGACCGGCTGCATCTGGTGGAGGGCCTGCTGGTGGCCCTCATCGACATCGACGAGGTCATCCGGATCATCCGGTCCAGCGACAACGCGGCCCAGGCCAAGGACGCGCTGATGGAGCGGTTCGGGCTGAGCGAGATCCAGACCCAGTACATCCTGGACACTCCGCTGCGCCGGCTGACCCGGTTCGACCGTGTCGAGCTGGAGTCGGAACGGGACCGGCTGCGCGAGGAGATCGAAGAGCTGACGCAGATCCTGGACTCGGACTCCGAACTGCGCAAGCTGGTCTCCCACGAGCTGTCCCAGGTCTCCAAGAAGTACGGCACACCGCGCCGCACCCAGCTGCTGGAGGGTGACGGCGCGCCCGCCCAGGCGGTGCCGCTGGAGGTGGCGGACGATCCGTGCCGGGTGCTGCTGTCCTCCACCGGGCTGCTGGCCCGTACCGCCGACGGGGACACCGACTTCGCCGAGCCGGCCGGGCGTGCCAAGCACGATGTCATCGTCTCCTCGGTGTCCTCCACGGCCCGGGCCGAGATCGGGGTGGTGACCTCGACCGGGCGACTGCTGCGGGTGGCGGTGATCGATCTGCCGCAGCTGCCGGCGTCCGCCACCGCGCCCGCGCTGGCAGGCGGCGCCCAGCTGTCGGAGTTCGTGTCGCTGGCCTCCGACGAGCGGGTGATCTGTCTGACCACCCTGGACGAGTCCTCGCCGGGGCTGGCCATCGGCACCGAGTCGGGTGTGGTGAAACGGGTGGTGCCCGACTTCCCGTCGAACAAGGAGGAGCTGGAGGTCATCGCGCTGCGCGAGGGCGATGTGATCGTGGGCGCGGTGGAGCTGCGCACGGGTGAGGAGGACCTGGTCTTCATCACCAACGAGGCACAGCTGCTGCGCTATCAGGCCGCGCAGGTAAGGCCGCAGGGCCGGCAGGCGGGCGGCATGGCCGGGATCAAGCTGGGCGAGGGCGCCCGGGTGCTCTCCTTCACGGCGGTCGATCCGGCCGCCGAGGCCGTGGTGTTCACGGTCGCGGGCGGCGAGGAGACGCTGGACGGCTCGCACGGCTCGGCCAAGGTGACGCCGCTCGACCAGTATCCGCGCAAGGGCCGGGCGACCGGCGGGGTGCGCTGTCAGCGCTTCCTCAAGGGCGAGGACCAGCTGGTCTTCGCCTGGGCGGGGGCGACCCCGGCCCGGGCGGCGTCCAAGACCGGCGCGCCGCTGTCGCTCCCGGAGATCGACCCGCGCAGGGACGGCTCGGGGGTGCCGCTGGAGAAGGCCGTGGCGGTCGTGGCCGGCCCCATGTGATCTCCCCCGGCTCACGCTGGAGGTCCCCCACGGGGGGCGCCGCCGTCCGATGAGCCGCGCACCACGACCGGCCGGGATCCCTCGTGGAGGGGCCCGGCCGGTCGCGTGGGGCCCCGTCGGCCGCACGGGCTCCGGTGGCCCCCGGGCCGGGCGCGGCGGGAAAGGTTAGGCTCACCTGTGTGAGCATGTGCGCGACCGCGTCCTGGACGCGGGAGGAACCGCTGGCGGGCACCGCCGCCACCGCCATCACCTGGCTGCTGCTGGAACAGCCGGGCCCCTGGGGCCCGCAGGCGCTGACCGGCAGCCGGCTCGACCCCGTGATCGGCGACGCGCTGGAGTCGGCGGCCCGGGGCACCGGTGTCAGGGTGGCGCTGATCCGCCGCCCCGGCCGCCCTGCGGCCGATGCCGCCGACCGGCCGCGCCGGGTGTATCTGGCCCACACCCGCCCCGGGCACTCCTGGCTGCGCGAGCTGCGCGTCCGGGACCCGCGGCAACTGCTCGCCCTCGACTTCACCCGGCTGGGCGCCGGAGAACACGACGGCACGGGGGACCCGTACCACGGTGATCCGCTCGCCCTGGTGTGCACCAATGGCCGCCGGGACCGCTGCTGCGCCCTGCTGGGCAGGCCGCTGGCCGCCGAGCTGGCGGCCGGCGGCGGCGTCTCCGCCTGGGAGATCACCCATATCGGCGGCCACCGGTTCGCCCCGACCCTGCTGATGCTGCCCCACGGGTACGCCTACGGCCGGGCCTCGGCGCCGCTGGTCAAGGAGGTGGCCACCGCCCTGCGCGAGGGCCGGGTGGTGACCCGGCACTGCCGTGGCCGCTCCGTCTGGGACCGCCCGGGCCAGGCCGCCGAGCTGGCGGTGCGCGAACTGACCGGCGAGGAGAGCCCGGACGCGTTCACCGTCGAGGCGGGCGGTACGCAGGGGGCGGCGGCCGCGGTGACCGTACGGCACACCGACGGCCGCCGCTGGGCCGTCACGGTCGATCAGGCGGCGGACGGTCCCGCGCTGCCCGCGAGCTGCGGGGCGGCGCCGCAGCCGCAGAGCCGGATAACCGTCACCGCCGTCCGTCCGCTGCCCTGATCTCCCCGGTCAGGTGTCGATCCGCGACCGGTCCAAGGTGGCCGCCGAATTGGTGATGAACTCGCGGCGAGGCGCCACCTCGTTGCCCATCAGCAGGCTGAACGCCGTCTCCGCCGCCTCCAGGTCGGAGATGTTGATCCGCCGCAGCGTACGGAAGCGCGGGTCCATGGTGGTCTCCGCCAGCTGGTCGGCGTCCATCTCGCCGAGCCCCTTGTAGCGCTGGATGGCGTCCTTGTACCGCGTCCCGCGCCGCTCCAGGTCCAGCAGGGTCTGGCGCAGCTCGTTGTCCGAGTAGGTGTACAGGTACTTGTCCTGGCCCTTCTTCGGATTGCTCAGCTCGATGCGGTGCAGCGGCGGCACCGCGGAGAAGACCCGGCCCTGCTCGACCATGGGCCGCATGTAGCGCTGGAAGAGTGTCAGCAGCAGACAGCGGATGTGCGCGCCGTCGACATCGGCGTCCGCGAGGAAGATCACCTTGCCGTAGCGGGCCTGGTCGATGTCGAACGTGCGCCCGGACCCCGCTCCTATCACCTGGATGATGGCGGAGCACTCGGCGTTCTTCAGCATGTCGGAGACCGAGGACTTCTGGACGTTGAGGATCTTGCCCCGGATCGGCAGCAGCGCCTGGAACTCGGAGTTGCGGGCCAGCTTGGCGGTGCCCAGCGCGCTGTCCCCCTCGACGATGAACAGCTCACTGCGGTCCACGTCGTCGCTGCGGCAGTCGGCGAGCTTGGCGGGCAGCGCGGAGGACTCCAGGGCGGTCTTGCGGCGCTGCGCCTCCTTGTGCTGCCGGGCGGCGATCCGGGTCCTGGAGGCCGCCACGACCTTCTCCAGGACGGTACGGGACTGCTGCTTGTCGTCCCGCTTGGTCGAGGTCAGGAACGCCTTGAGCTCCTTGGAGACCACTTGGAGCACGATCCGGGCGGCGGCCGAGGTGCCCAGTACCTCCTTGGTCTGGCCCTCGAACTGCGGCTCGGCCAGCCGTACGGTGACCACCGCCGTGAGGCCCTCCAGGGCGTCGTCCTTGACGACGTTGTCCTCGGCCACCCGCAGCAGCTTGGTGGCCCGCAGCACCTCGTTCACCGTCTGGGTGACGGCACGCTCGAAGCCGGAGACGTGGGTGCCACCCTTGGGGGTGGCGATGATGTTGACGAAGGACTTGACCGTGGTGTCGTATCCGGTGCCCCAGCGCAACGCGACATCGACGTCCAGGTCGCGCTTGACCTCGGTCGGGATCATGTGGCCCAGGTCGTCCAGGACGGGGACGGTCTCCTTGAAGGTCCCGGAGCCGCGCAGCCGCTGGACGTCGCAGATCGGCTTGTCCTGCGCCAGGTACTCGCAGAACTCGCTGATGCCGCCCTCGTAGTGGAAGGTCTCCTCGGTGGGGGCCGCACCGTCGATGCCGCGCTCGTCCCGGACGACGAGGGTGAGCCCCGGGACCAGGAAGGCGGTCTGCCTGGCGCGGGCGTGCAGGGTCTCCAGGGACAGCTTGGCGTCCTTGAGGAAGATCTGCCGGTCGGCCCAGTAGCGCACCCGGGTTCCCGTCCTGCTCTTCGGGATCTTCTTGCCCTTGAGCAGGCCGCTGCCCGGGTCGAAGGGGGCCTCGGGGCCGGACTCGGTGAAGATGCCCGGGGTGCCGCGCCGGAAGCTGATGCTGTGGGTGGCCCCTCCCAGGTCGACCTCGACGTCCAGGCGGGCGGACAGGGCGTTGACGACGGAGGCGCCGACGCCGTGCAGGCCGCCGGAGGCCGCGTAGGCGCCGCCGCCGAACTTTCCGCCGGCGTGCAGCTTGGTCATCACGACCTCGACGCCGGACAGGCCGGTCTTGGGTTCGATGTCGACGGGGATGCCGCGGCCGTTGTCGCGGACCTCGACCGAGCCGTCCTCGTGGAGGATGACCTCGATCCGGTCGCCGTGGCCCCCCAGGGCCTCGTCCACGGAGTTGTCGATGATCTCCCACAGGCAGTGCATGAGCCCGCGGCTGTCGGTGGAGCCGATGTACATGCCGGGGCGCTTGCGCACCGCCTCAAGGCCCTCAAGAACGAGCAGGTGCCGCGCGGTGTAGTTGCCACCGGTGTCACTTCCGGTCAACAGTGCGGTGGACGGCACGGACGTGTCGGCGGTCACGCAGTTCGCTCCTCGCTGAATTCTTCTTTCGTGGCGGGTTCGCCGCTCAGAGGGTACCGAGGCCCTGTAGAGCGGTTGTGCACTCCCCGGGGGAGTGTCCGGAACCGTCCGAAATCGATCCCCTGTTCGATAACTCGATCGGGTGACGTGTACATCACGTTCCCTTCGGGGCATGAACCATTTAGGCTCCGGGCACGTCCTCCTGAACAGAGCAGGACCCGATACACCGAAGCGGCCGACCACCATCCACGACTGTCCACACGCACTGCAATCCGGCCCATTCGCCGCCACCCGGCAGCGTTCGGCCACCTCGACCGGCGAATTTCGGGGAAGAAAGCCGCGAGCGGGAACGTTTTCGGCCTGGTTGGATGTTGACCCTGGTACGACAGCTCGTCGAGCTAGAGAAGAGGCGACGTGACTACTGTTCTGACTCCCGCGACCCCGCTGACGGCTGGGGACCGCTGCGACCGCTGCGGGGCCCAGGCGTATCTGCGCGTGGTCCTCACCAGCGGTGGCGATCTTCTGTTCTGCGCCCACCACGGCCGCAAGTTCGAGCCCGAGCTCAAGAAGATCGCGGCGGAAATACAGGACGAGACGGAGAAGCTCACCGCGACTCCGGGCACCGCGGGCGACGACGAGCGCTGACTCGTACGCCGTATCGCGTCCCCCGCCCTCACGACGGGCCGGTCCGGCCCCCGGTCGGACCACGGGCGGCCTTCCCGGTGACACCGGAAAGGCCGCCCGTTCCTGTCATGAATCCGTTCAATCGCTGACGCGGCCCTCCTGGTCGAGCAGTTCCGCGATCAACGAGCCCCTGGTGTACACGCCGGGATAGGCGGGATCCCCGCAACCATTGCCCCAGGACACCAGGCCCACCAGCGCGCCGGCCGCCACCAGAGGGCCGCCGCTGTCGCCCTGGCAGGCGTCCTGGCCGCCCTGCGGGGCCGCCGCACACACCATCGACTCCGCGTCGAAGCCGCCGCCCACGGCCTCGTAGGCGCGGGCGCAGTCGTCGTCGGCGAGCATCCGCACGCCGGCGGCCCGCAGCAGATTCTCGTAGCCGCCGCTCCCGGTCGTGTCGCCCCAGCCGTGCACCAGGGCCTCGGTACCGGGGGTGTAGCCGGGGTGCCCCGCGCCGGCCACCCGGATGGCGTCGTCGGCGGGCAGCGATTCGGTGAGCGTGAGCACGGCGAGGTCACCGGCATTGGTGGCGGGGTCGTAGCCCGGATTGATCCGGACCTCGCGCACCGCAACCTCGCGACCCGCGTCCCGACCGAGATCGTCACGGCCGGCGATCACCGTCAGATCGCCGGGATCGTCGGCGTTGCGACCCAGCACCTCGGGGCTCACACAGTGCGCTGCGGTGACCACCGTGTCCGGGCCGACCAGCGCGCCGCCGCAGAACTGCCCGGAGCGTGCCTCGCCGTACCGGTCCCGGCTGGCCAGGGCGACCACCCAGGGGTGATCGCTCACCGAGACGGGAGAGCCGCCGACGATGTGTTCGTCGGCGGCGGCGTGGGCGGGCAGCAGGGCGGCGGACAGGGCCGTGAGCGCGGAGAGCAACAGCGGCCGATGAAAGTACGACATGGGGACTCCTGACCGTACGAGGTCGTTTCGTCACCCAGCGTCATCGCGGTGGCCCGTTCGCGCATCCGGAACGGGCCACCGGGCGGTGTGTCAGTCGAGGTAGTCGCGCAGCACCTGGGACCGGGAGGGGTGCCGCAGCTTCGACATGGTCTTGGACTCGATCTGGCGGATCCGCTCCCTGGTCACGCCGTAGACCTTGCCGATCTCGTCCAGTGTCTTGGGCTGGCCGTCGGTGAGGCCGAAGCGCATGGAGACCACGCCGGCCTCGCGCTCGCTGAGGGTGTCCAGGACGGAGTGCAGCTGTTCCTGCAACAGGGTGAAGCTGACGGCGTCGGCGGGGACCACGGCCTCGGAGTCCTCGATGAGGTCGCCGAACTCGCTGTCGCCGTCCTCGCCCAGCGGGGTGTGCAGGGAGATCGGCTCGCGCCCGTACTTCTGGACCTCGACGACCTTCTCGGGCGTCATGTCCAGTTCCTTGGCCAGCTCCTCCGGGGTGGGCTCGCGGCCCAGGTCCTGGAGCATCTGCCGCTGGACGCGGGCGAGCTTGTTGATGACCTCGACCATGTGCACCGGAATACGGATGGTGCGGGCCTGGTCGGCCATGGCGCGGGTGATGGCCTGCCGGATCCACCAGGTGGCGTACGTGGAGAACTTGTAGCCCTTGGTGTAGTCGAACTTCTCCACCGCGCGGATCAGACCGAGGTTGCCCTCCTGGATCAGGTCCAGGAAGAGCATGCCGCGGCCGGTGTAGCGCTTGGCGAGCGAGACGACCAGCCGGAGGTTGGCCTCCAGCAGGTGGTTCTTGGCGCGCCGGCCGTCCTCGGAGATGATCTCCAGCTCGTGCTTGAGCTTGGGGGCGATCTTGTCGGAGCCGGCGAGCTTGTCCTCGGCGAAGAGACCGGCCTCGATGCGCTTGGCCAGCTCCACCTCCTGCTCCGCGTTGAGGAGGGGGACCTTGCCGATCTGCTTGAGGTAGTCCTTGACCGGGTCGGCGGTGGCACCGGCGGCGGCGACCTGCTGGGCGGGGGCGTCGTCCTCGTCCTCGTCGGAGAGCACGAAACCCTCGTTCTCGGGCTTGCCGTCGGGGCCCTCGACGAGCTTGCCGCCCTTGGCCGCGCGCTCGGCCGCCGACTCCTCCAGACCTTCCTCGTCGCCCTCGAGAAGCTCGTCGACGACCTCCTTCTTGGCGGAGGTCTTCTTCGCCGCGGTCTTCTTGGCGGTGGTCTTCTTCGCGGGCGCCTTCTTGGCGGCGACCTTCTTCGCGGTGGCCTTCTTCGCCGCGGCCTTCTTGGCGGTGGCCTTCTTCACACCGGCCGGGGACTCGTCCACGGAGTCGGCACCCTCGGTGTCGGTGACCGTGGCACCCGGGCGGGCGGTGGCGGTGGCCTGGTGGACGGAGACGGTCTTGGCGGCGACCGTCTTGGTCGCCGTGCGCTTGGCCGACGTCTTCGCGGCGGCACTCTTCCGGGTGCGCTTGGGGGCCTCGGCGGCACTCACCATCAGCGTCACGCCCTCCTCGTCGAGGATCTGGTTGAGGCTGCGCAGAACGTTCTTCCACTGGGTTGACGGAATCTGGTCGGCCTCGAAGGCCCGGCGCACGTCATCGCCGGCGATCTGCCCCTCGGCCTTTCCCCGCTCGATGAGCGCCATCACAGAATTGGATTCGGCGATCTCCGCGGGGAGAGTACGGGAAGTGCTGGCCGACACGAACAACCTCTCGGAAACTCTGGAAAACGGCTTGGGCACCACTCACGGGAAGCGGAGGCCCGACCGGCGGCCGGACGGGCCACCGGTGGCGGAAGCGGGGCGGTCCTGGAGACCGGCCACCGCTGCTACCTCTTGAATCATCGCGCTGCTTCCCGAAGTGTTACGCCGCTTTCGCGTGTCCCGAGTCACATCGCACACCCGACTGTATCGGGCGGAGGCCGCGACGGCGCCGGTGGCCTGCCCGGACCCGGCCCCGGAGATGCCGCTGGGGCCTGTCCGACACCTGTCCCCGGCCGGACGGGGCGCGCCGGACAGGCCCTGCACCCGCTCAGTGCTCGCGGGGGGCGGGCACCACATGGTCCGCGGATCCGGCCGGTGCGGCCGTCTCGGAGTGCACGGCGAGGAGCTGCCGCATGGCGGACTCGGCGGCGACGGGCTCCCCGGCGCTGATCGCGTCGAGGATCCGCTGGTGCAGGAGGAGGGATGCCTCGGTGGGGTGCTCGCATCCGGAGAGCGCTCCGCCGGAGACCTGCAGGGCGGCGCCCACGATGCCGGACAGGTGTTCCAGCATGCGGTTTCCCGCACCCTGGAGCAGCAGCGAGTGGAACTCGGCGTCGGCCCGCGAGAAGGTGAGCGCGTCACCCTGGCCGAGCGCGTGGTTCATGATCTCCACCATGTCGGCGAGCCGCTGGCGCACCTCCTCCCGGATGTCACCGGCGGCCAGCCGGGCGGCCAGCGGCTCGATGGTGAGCCGCAGCTCGCACAGCTCGCGGCGCTGGTCCTCGCGCTGCGGGCCGAAGGCGCGCCACTCGATGATGTCGGGGTCGAGCAGATTCCAGTCGCCCACCGGGCGGACCCGGGTGCCCACGTTGGGCCGGGCGCTGACCAGTCCCTTGGCCTCCAGGACCCGCAGGGACTCGCGCACCACCGTGCGGGAGACCTCGAACCGCTGCCCGATCTCCTCGGGTACCAGCGGACGGTCGGCACCCAGGTCGCCGGAGACGATCATCTGGCCGAGCTGCTGAACGAGTTGGCCGTGCAGCCCGCGGCCCCTGCTGCCGGCGGCGCGGCGGCCGACACGGCCGAGATCGGGATCAGTTCCTTCCCACACGGGCGCGTTGGTGGTGCGGGCCGAGCCGGTGGACTCGGCGTAGGAGTAGCGGTCGAGGCCACCGGGACCGGCCGGGCCGGAGTCGGTGGAACGGGTGGCGGTCATCATCGAGTGCGCAAGGGTAGTCATGCCTCCTTTGTCGGCGGACCCCGCAACCACCTTGAGGTCTTTGGTGAAAAGCACACGAAAGGGTGATCGGCGACTCCCGCATAATTGACGCCTAATCGGACGGAAATGGACTTCTCGCTGGCAATGCCGGGTGGCTCCGACCAGTTGGGCGCACGCCCGACGCCGCGCACGTCCCCAGGAACGGGCAACTCCCCGTCCCCCGCGGCCCGGGGTGTTGTTCCGGAACAGCGGTCCTAGACCTCGGGACGCAGCATCGGCGGGTTGAGGATGGTGGCGCCGCCGGCCCTGAACAGCTGGGCCGGACGCCCTCCCTGGCGCGTGGTGGTGCCGCCGACCGGCACCAGGAAGCCGGGGGTGCCGGTCACCTTGCGGTGGAAGTTCCTGGGATCCAGGGAGACTCCCCACACCGCCTCGTAGATCCTGCGCAGCTCACCCACGGTGAACTCTGCGGGACAGAACGCGGCGGCGAGCGAGGAGTATTCAATCTTCGAACGGGCGCGCTCCACTCCGTCGGCGAGGATGCGCGCGTGGTCGAAGGCCAGTTCCTCATCGGGGCCGCCGCTCGCGTCGCCGAGCAGCGAACGCACCGGCTTCCACTCGGCGCCGCCCGCGTCACCGCCGGCGACCGGGGCCGGCAGGTCAGGAGCCAGCACCAGATGCGCCACGCTGACCACCCGCATGCGCGGATCGCGGTCCGGATCGCCGTAGGTGGCCAGCTGTTCCAGATGCGCACCGGCCAGCCGGCTCCCCTCGCCGTGCGCCCGCAGACCGGTCTCCTCGGACAGCTCACGGGCCGCCGCCGAGTCGAGGCATTCACCGGTTCTGACGAACCCGCCGGGCAGCGCCCATCTGCCCCGGTACGGTTCCTCGCCACGCCGCACGGTGAGCGCGCACAGCGCGTGCCTGCGGACCGTGAGCACGACCAGATCGACGGTGACGGCGAACGGCGGGAAGTCGGACGGGTCGTAGGGCATGCCGTGATCATAGGGCTCCCCATGACGCCACATCAGAGCCTTGGGACGGAGCGCTGCCCGCGCATGCAGCGGCGCAGCGGCTCGGGGTCCATGCCCTCGTTCATCGCCTGGTGCAGCAGTGCGGCGAACAGGTACTCGGGGTCCGTCTCCAGGGCCTTCATCAGGGCGATCCGGGCACCCACCGTGTCCCCGGCACACCAGGAGACCCAGCCGGCCAGGGTGAGCGGCGGGGCGGCGTGCCCTTCGTAGGCCGCGACGCAGCGGCGGGCCAGCGCCCGCCACAGGCGCAGGGCCGGCGCGGCGTCGGGGCCCTCCATCCACTCGGCGAGGGTGTCGCGCAGGGTCAGGTCCTGGAGTCCGAGGATCATCCGGGCGGCTTCGTCCGAGGTGATGAGCGCGTCGTCGCGGTCGTCCGGCCGGGCCGGCCGGTCCTTCTCGGGACGCTGCTCGTGATCACCGCCCGCGGTCCGCTGGGCGGGGACGAGGGCCGGGCCCGGGGCCCGGCGCAGCCGGCTCACCAGCCGGCGGGCCAGTTCCAGTGTCTCCTGGCGTACCGCGGCCGCCTCGGGGCCCAGCAGCCGGGGCATCAGCGTTCGCGCCGCCGCGTCCAGCTCCCTGATCTGGCGGGCGGCCGCCGCTCCGCGCAGTGGACGGAGCCGGCCCTCCAGTTCGCGCTGGGTGCCCTGGACCCGGATGCCGCTGACGGCCGAGGCCGCGGCCAGTTCGGTGGAACCGGCCTCGGGCAGCGGGGTGCCGTCGGCGTCGCAGCAGCCACCACGGACGCAGAGATAGGACCAGAACCGGCGGTCGGTGATGAACAGGGCCTCGCACACCGGGATCTCCCGGGCCCCGCAGGCGGTGCGGAGCAACTGGGCCAGGGGACGCAGCCGTTCCATGCCCTCGCGTGCGGTGCCGGGGTCATCGGCGTTCGGGCACAGGTAGACGACGGCGCCGGTGAGCGGCTCGGGGCCGACCGGACCGCCGCTCACCAGAGCGGCAGCCAGCGCGTCGGCCTGGAGGGGCCATTCGGCCGGGTCGGCGGGCAGTGCGGCGCGGATCCGGCCGATGACCCGGCCGCGCGCTCCGTAGAGGCCGGCGATCACGATGCAGTCCTCGGGGTGGTAGCCGAGCAGATAGGGAAGGGCGTCCGCGAGGTCGCCCGGGCTGCGCAGGGTGACATCGGAGTCGAGGGCGGTGACGGGCTGCGTGGTGTTGCTGTGTGGAGTCATGCGATGACTGTGCCTGAGATCACGCGATCTGTGCTGAAAGTTATCCACAACCCTGGACATACTGAGCTATTTACTGATGTTCGGCTCGGTTTTCCACAGCCCCGCATTCGCATCCGGCCGCCCTTTCCGTTTGCATGGGGCGCATGGAGCAGCAGACCACCGCGGGGCCCGCCCCGCTCTCCCCGTCCGAGACCGAGGACCTGCGCACGGCCGCCGACGCCGTGCTCGCGCGACTGGTGGCCGACACCACCGGCGCCGCCCGGCTGCGCCCCGATCAGTGGCGCGCCGTGGAAGCGCTGGTGGCCCACCGGCGCAGGGCCCTGGTCGTCCAGCGCACCGGCTGGGGCAAATCGGCCGTCTACTTCGTGGCCACCGCCCTGCTGCGCGAGCGGGGCCGCGGGCCCACCGTGATCATCTCGCCGCTCCTCGCGCTCATGCGCAACCAGATCGACGCCGCGGAACTGGCCGGCATCCGGGCCCGCACGATCAACTCGGCCAATCCGCAGGAGTGGGCCACCATCCGTGAAGAGGTGGCGGCGGGCGACGTGGATGTCCTGCTGGTCTCTCCCGAACGGCTCAACTCCCCGGACTTCCGTGACGAAGTGCTTCCCGAACTGGCCTCCTCCACGGGTCTGCTGGTGGTCGACGAGGCCCACTGCATCTCCGACTGGGGCCACGACTTCCGCCCCGACTACCGCAGGCTGCGCACCCTGCTGACCGAACTGCCCACCGGAGTGCCGGTACTGGCCACCACCGCCACCGCCAACGCCCGGGTGACCGCCGATGTCGCCGAACAGCTGGAGACGAGCACCGCCGGCGACGGCGAGACCCTGGTGCTGCGCGGGCCGCTGGAGCGCGAGAGCCTGCGGCTGTCCGTCCTGCGGCTGCCGGATGCCGCGCACCGGCTCGCCTGGCTGGACGGACACCTGGAGCAGTTGCCGGGCTCCGGCATCATCTACGCCCTCACCGTGGCCGCCGCCGAAGAGGTCACCGCTTATCTGCGCGCGCGGGGCCACCGCGTCTCCTCCTACACCGGACGCACCGAGAACGCCGACCGCGAGGCCGCCGAAGCCGACCTGCTGGCCAACCGGGTCAAGGCGCTGGTCGCGACCTCCGCGCTGGGCATGGGATTCGACAAGCCGGACCTGGGCTTCGTCGTCCATCTGGGCTCCCCCTCCTCACCCATCGCCTACTACCAGCAGATCGGCCGCGCCGGGCGCGCCCTGGAGCAGGCCGAGGTCCTGCTGCTGCCCGGGCCCGAGGACGAGGCCATCTGGCGCTACTTCGCCTCGTTGGCCTTCCCCGCCGAGGAACAGGTGCGCGGCACCCTGCGCGCGCTGGAGGACGCCGGCGCGCCGATGTCGCTGCCCGCGCTGGAGCCTCTGGTGGATCTGCGCCGCTCCCGGCTGGAGATGATGCTCAAGGTCCTCGATGTGGACGGCGCGGTACGGCGGGTGCGCGGTGGCTGGATCGCCACCGGGCAGCCCTGGGAGTACGACACGCGGCGCTACGCCTGGGTGGCCCGGCAGCGGGCGACCGAGCAGCAGGCCATGCGCGACTACGTCTCGGCGGACGGCTGCCGGATGGAGTTCCTGCGCCGGCAGCTGGACGATCCGGAGGCCACCGCCTGCAGCCGCTGCGACAACTGCGCGGGCGCCCGCTTCGACGCGGTCGTCGCCCCCGGGTCCCTGGCCGCGGCCCACGGCGAGCTGACCAGGCCCGGAACCGCCGTGGAGCCGCGCCGGATGTGGCCCACCGGGCTGCCTTCGATCGGTCTCGACCTCAAGGGGCGCATCCCGCCGCAGGAACAGGCGTCCCCGGGGCGGGCCCTGGGACGGCTCTCCGACATCGGCTGGGGCAATCGGCTGCGCCCGATGCTGACCCCGGACGCGGGGGACGGCCCGGTCCCCGACGATGTGGCCCAGGCCGTGGTCACCGTGCTCGCGGACTGGGCCAAGGGCCCCGGCGGCTGGGCCTCGGACGACCCGGATGCCCCCGCCAGGCCGGTCGGGGTGGTGGTACTGGACTCCAGAACCAGGCCGCGCCTGGTGCACTCGCTCGGTGAACGGATCGCCACCGTGGGCCGGCTCCCCCTGCTGGGCACCGTGCACCACAACGGCTCGGCGGGGCCGGTCGCACCCGGCAACAGCGCCCAGCGGCTGCGCGCGCTGCACGGCTCACTGGAGCTGTCGGCCTCGCTGGCCGAGGCGCTGCGCTCGGCCGGAGGTCCGGTCCTGCTGGTGGACGACTACACGGAGTCGGGATGGACGCTGGCGGTGGCGGCCAGGCTGCTGCGTACCTCCGGCGCCACGGCGGTCCTGCCGCTGGTGCTCGCCGTGCAGGCGTGAGCGGGCCCCGGCGTCAGAAGAAGCCCAGCTGGCCGGCGTCCTCCAGCGACTCCCGCCCCGGAGCCTCCCGGTGCGGCGGCAGCTTCAGGTGGCGCCAGCGCGGCAGTTGGTCGAGGTAGGCCCAGGAAAGGCGGTGGTGTGCGGTGGGGCCCTGCTCCTCGAGCGCGGCCCGGTGCACCGGTGAGGGATAACCGGCGTTGCTGTCGAACCCGAAGGCGGGGTGCTCGCGGCCCAGTTCGGCGAGCATCGCGTCCCGGTGCACCTTGGCGATGACCGAGGCCGCGGCGACCGCCACGCAGGACAGATCGCCCTTGATCACCGTGCGGACCTGCCAGGGCGCGCCCAGATAGTCGTGCTTTCCGTCGAGGATCACCGCGTCGGGCCGTTCCGGCAGCGCCTCCAGGGCGCGCACCGCGGCCAGCCGCAGCGCGGCCGTCATGCCCAGCGCGTCGATCTCCTGCGGCGATGCGTGACCCAGGGCATGGGACGTCACCCAGCCCCCGAGCACCTCGGCGAGCGCGACCCGGCGGGCGGGGGTGAGCAGTTTGGAGTCCGTCAGCCCCTCGGGCGGGCGGCGCAGTCCGGTGACGGCGGCGCACACGGTGACCGGGCCGGCCCAGGCACCGCGGCCGACCTCGTCCACCCCCGCGACGATCCGCGCTCCGGTGGTGGCGCGCAGCGACCGCTCGACACGATGAGTAGGAGGTTCGTAGGCCATGGCACTTCCCAGCCTAGTCGGCGCCCGTGCCGGCCCCGTACCGCGGGGCCCGGGCGGGCTGTTCACGGACGGCTGGGCGGTCTCGTACCGGCGCTCTCGAAGGGGCGTTCCGGAGTGTGCCAGTGCTCGAAGGGACGGTCGATGTGGTAGCGGCCGTCCCGCCCCAGACGCAGTTCCCTGGTCTCCCCGTTGCCCGGGTTGGAGAGCGACTCGAACTCGGCCACCGACCAGTGCAGCCAGCGCATGCAGAACAGCCGCATGGTCAGCCCGTGGGTCACCAGCAGCACATTGGGCGGATGGTCGGGCGACTCGAAACTGCGCCACAGACTCTCCAGGAAGGCACCCACCCGGTCGTACACGTCCGCGCCCGACTCCCCTTGTGCGAAACGGTAGAAGAAGTGCCCGTAGGCGTCCCTGGCGCGCTTCTGCCGCCGTACGTCCTCGCGGTCCTGCCAGTTGCCCCAGTCCTGCTCCCGCAGCCGCGGCTCCTCGCGCACCCGTACCAGCGTGGGGTCCAGCCCCAGCAGATGGAAGGTCTGCAGGGTGCGCCGGTAGGGGGAGACGTACGCCGAGACGCCCTCCCCGTCGAAGACCTCCCGCAGCCGGGTGCCGGCCTCCGCCGCCTGATGGCGCCCCTTCTCGGTCAGTTCCAGGGCATGGTCGGGGATGCGCTCGTAGACCGAGTCGTCGTAGTTCCCCTGTGACTCTCCGTGCCGGAGCAGAACAATGCGCCTGGGCTGTGCCATACGGTCAGCCTAGTTCCCGGCAGGCCGTGCCGCCCGTACCGCTCGAACGGGTCACACCGTCCAGGACGGCTCCACATCGATGACGTCACCGGTGAGCGAGGCGACGTCGTCCCCGGTCTGGGCGCGCACGCCCAGCCGTTCCACCCGTTCGGCCCGGTACTTGGCGCGTTCGGCCGCCGAGTTCCACATCGACAGCACCAGGAACTCGTGATCCTGCGCCGCCTCGGCGAAGACCCCGCGCAGCATCCCGGGCGAACCGGCCATCGCCGGGTTCCACACCCGCTCCTGCATCAGCGCGAAGTGCTCGGCGCGGTCCTCGTGCACCCGGCAGTGCGCCACCCGCAGCAGGTCGGCATCCGTGAACCGCGGCTCGAAGCCCATCTTCACGTCGAAGCGGTACTCGAACAGCCGCACCGCCATGTTCCGGTAACTGTCCCGGTGCGCGGCCGCCAACCGCTCGTGGGAGTGCGCCATGAAGGACTCGTACAGCGAACGGCTCTCCCAGAACGCGAACAGATGCACCACCCCCGGTTCCCGCCGGCTCCAGCCGCCGCCCTGCCCCCGGAATCCCGGCTCACCGGGCAGAACCGCCCATCCCTGCTGCCCCCGATGAAAGCCGCTTCGGTCGATCACGGTGCAGCGCATCCACTTGACCAGCACCGCGCCATCGTACGGCCATCCGGGGGACCCTCACCGCATCGCGCCCCGCGCGGCCAGGAACTCCTCGAAAGTGCCCCGCCCATCCGCGTGTTCCGGCGTGAGCAGCCCGCCCGCGCGCACCGCGCCGATGACCTTGCCCGGCAACCGCAGCGGGACCACCGGCCGGTGCCATCCCCGGGCCCGCACCGTCAGGCCGGTCAGCTCCCGCAGCGTGCGGATCTGCGGCCCGCCCAGATCGGGCACCCGCCCGGCCGGCTCCCCCACCGCCAGCTCCGCCAGCCGCTCCCCCACCTCCCGCACCTCCACCGGCTGCAGCCGGACCTCCCCACCCAGCGTGAACACCACCGGCAGCAGCCGCTGCGCCGTGGTGAGCCCGGCCACCAGATCGTGGAACTGCGTGGCCCGCAGTGTGGTCCACGGCAGCCCCGACTCCTCGACGAGACGCTCGCACGCCAGCTTGCGCCCGTAATAGCGCAGCGGCACCCGGTCGACGCCCACGATGGAGATGTACACCAGGTGCGGCCGTGTCCCGCGCCGGGCCGCCTCCAGCAGATGGCCGGTGGTGACCCTGTCGTCCTTCGCCGGGGCGCTGGCGCAGTGCACCACCACATCCGCCCCCTCCAGAGCGGCGTCCAGCCCCTCTCCGGTGGCGAGGTCGCCCACCGCCCACTCCCTGGGCGTCCGGTCGGCCCGCGGGTGCGGGTGCCGGCTGAGCACCCGCACCTCGTGCTCGTCCTCCAGCAGCCGCCGCACCACCTGCCGGCCCAGCGTCCCCGTCCCCCCGGTCACCACGATCGCCCCGCGCTTCGCCACCATGGCGCCATTGTGGGCGCGAACGCACCAAGGCCGGGGAAGAACCGCCGAACGGTCCTTCCCCGGCCCCGGGGCGGATCAGCTGCAGCCGCTGGTGGAGCCGCAGCCCTCGCACAGGTAGCAGCTGCCGGCGCGGCGCATCTTCGTACCGCAGGAGAAGCACAGCGGCGCGTCCGCGTTCAGCCCCAGCTGCATCTCCAGCAGTTCGGTGGAGCTGTGCGCCTCACGCGGCGCCGGGCGCTCCTCGGCCGCGACCTCGGGCTCCGGGCGCGGCGGAGAGGTGTCCAGGCCGCGCGGGGCGGACTGGGACAGCGCCTCGATGTCCAGCTCGTCGTCGCCCGGCTCGTAGGAGCCGGTCTCCAGGTGCCGCTGGCGTTCGGCGGCCGTGTGGATGCCGAGCGCCGAGCGCGTCTCGAACGGCAGGAAGTCCAGCGCCAGGCGGCGGAAGATGTAGTCCACGATGGACTGCGCCATCCGGACGTCCTGGTCGTCGGTCATACCGGCCGGCTCGAAGCGCATGTTGGTGAACTTCGAGACGTACGTCTCCAGCGGCACCCCGTACTGCAGGCCCACCGAGACCGCGATGGAGAAGGCGTCCATCATGCCGGCGAGCGTGGAGCCCTGCTTGGACATCTTCAGGAAGACCTCGCCCAGGCCGTCGTCCGGGTAGGAATTGGCGGTCATGTAGCCCTCGGCGCCGCCCACCGTGAACGAGGTGGTGATGCCCGGACGGCCCTTCGGCAGCCGCTTGCGGACCGGGCGGTACTCGACCACCTTCTCCGGCTCGGCCGACGCGGCGGGCTGCTCCGCCTCCTTCTCCTTGGCGGCGGTCTTCTTCGCCGACAGCGGCTGGCCGACCTTGCTGTTCTCCACGTAGACGGCCAGCGCCTTGGTGCCCAGCTTCCAGCCCTGGAGGTAGATCTCGGCCACATCGTCGACGGTGGAGGTGCTCGGCATGTTGACGGTCTTGGAGATGGCCCCGCTCAGGAACGGCTGGGCCGCCGCCATCATCCGCACATGGCCCATCGGCGAGATGGTGCGCTCGCCCATGGCGCAGTCGAAGACCTCGTAGTGCTCGGTGCTCAGCCCGGGGGCGTCGACCACATTGCCGTGCTCGGCGATGTGCGCCACGATCGCCTCGACCTGCTCGGGCCGGTACCCGAGCCGCTTGAGGGCCTTGGGCACGGTGTTGTTCACGATCTGCATCGACCCGCCGCCGACCAGCTTCTTGAACTTCACCAGCGCCAGGTCGGGCTCGATGCCCGTGGTGTCGCAGTCCATCATCAGGCCGATGGTCCCGGTGGGGGCCAGCACCGACGCCTGGGCGTTGCGGAAACCGTTCTTCTTGCCCAGCCGCAGGACGTCCTGCCACGCCTCGGTGGCGGCGGCCCACACCGGGGTGTCCAGGTCGTCCATCCGCCGCGCGTCGGTGTTGGCCCGGGCGTGCTGCTCCATGACGCGGTTGTGCGCCTCGGCGTTGAGGGCGTACCCCTCGTACGGGCCGACGATCGCGGCCAGCTCGGCGGAGCGCCGGTAGGAGGTACCGGTCATCAGCGAGGTGATCGCACCGGCCAGTGCCCGGCCGCCGTCCGAGTCGTAGGCGTGGCCGGTGGCCATCAGCAAGGCACCCAGGTTGGCGTAACCGATGCCCAGCTGACGGAAGGCGCGGGTGGTCTCACCGATCTTGTGGGTGGGGAAGTCGGCGAAGCAGATGGAGATGTCCATCGCCGTGATGACCAGCTCGACGACCTTGACGAACCGCTCGGCGTCGAAGGACTGGTGGCCCTGGTCGTCGTCGCTCAGGAACTTCATCAGGTTGAGCGAGGCCAGGTTGCACGAGGAGTTGTCCAGGTGCATGTACTCGCTGCACGGGTTGGACGCGCTGATGCGGCCCGACTCGGGCGAGGTGTGCCAGTGGTTGATCGTGTCGTCGTACTGGATCCCGGGGTCGGCGCAGGCGTGCGCGGCCTCGGCCATCTTGCGGAACAGCGCCCGGGCGTCGACCTCCTCGACGGTCTCGCCGGTCTTCCGCGCGGTGAGCGCGAACTTCCCGCCGCTCTCCACGGCGCGCATGAACGTGTCGTTCACCCGCACCGAGTTGTTGGCGTTCTGGTACTGCACCGACGTGATGTCGTCGCCGCCCAGATCCATGTCGAAGCCGGCGTCGCGCAGCGCCCGGATCTTCTCCTCCTCCTTCACCTTGGTCTCGATGAAGGCCTCGACGTCGGGGTGGTCGACGTCCAGCACGACCATCTTGGCGGCCCGGCGGGTCGCGCCGCCGGACTTGATGGTGCCGGCGGAGGCGTCCGCGCCGCGCATGAAGGAGACCGGGCCGGAGGCGTTGCCGCCGGAGGAGAGCAGTTCCTTGGAGGAACGGATGCGGGAGAGGTTCAGGCCGGCTCCGGAGCCGCCCTTGAAGATCATCCCCTCTTCTTTGTACCAGTCCAGGATCGACTCCATCGAGTCGTCCACGGACAGGATGAAGCAGGCGCTGACCTGCTGTGGCTGCGCGGTGCCGACGTTGAACCACACCGGGGAGTTGAAGCTGAAGATCTGGTGAAGCAGGGCGTAGGCCAGCTCGTGCTCGAAGATCTCGGCATCGGCGGGCGAGGCGAAGTAGTCGTGCTTCTCGCCCGCTTCGCGGTAGGTGCGCACCACGCGGTCGATGAGCTGCCGCAGGCTGGTCTCGCGCTGCGGGGTGCCCACGGCGCCCCGGAAGTACTTGCTGGTGACGATGTTGACCGCGTTCACCGACCAGGTGTCGGGGAACTCGACGCCACGCTGCTCGAAGTTGACCGAGCCGTCGCGCCAGTTCGTCATGACGACGTCGCGGCGCTCCCAGACCACCTCGTCGTACGGATGCGTGCCGGGGGTGGTGTGGACCCGTTCGATCCGCAGCCCCTTTCCGGTCTTGCCTCCGACGCCCTTGCCGCCCTTTGCGCGGGAACCGCCCCGTGCCGGGCCGCTCGTCGTCTCAGTCATTCCGCCTCCCTGTCGGGCACAACGCCCTGGTGTGACCGGATTGTTCCTCGGTCACGGTGTCTGTTCCGCCGGTCGGGGCGCGGCTGTGCGCTCCGGCCGGCCTGTGGGGTCACGTTCGCGGGCGCCGGCTATCCGGCGGCAGGCTCCACCGCGACCTCGGCGCCGGCTCCGCCGACGGAGTCCCGCTCACGCAGCTCCGCGATGGCCGCCTCGAAGTCCTCCAGCGAATCGAACGCCCGGTAGACGGACGCGAACCGCAGGTAGGCCACCAGGTCCAGCTCGCGGAGCGGGCCCAGTATGGCGAGGCCGACATCGTGCGTGGACAGCTCCGCACTGCCGGTGGCCCGGACGGCTTCCTCCACGCGCTGGCCGAGCAGCGCCAGGGCATCCTCGGTGACGGGACGGCCCTGGCACGCCTTGCGCACCCCGGCGATGACCTTGGTGCGGCTGAAGGGCTCGGTGACGCCGCTGCGCTTGATCACCATGAGCGAGGCGGTCTCCACCGTGGTGAAACGCCGCGAGCAGCTCGGGCACTGGCGGCGCCGCCGGATCAGGGTGCCGTCGTCCGCGGTGCGGCTGTCGACGACCCGGCTGTCGGGATGCCTACAGAAGGGGCAGTGCATGCCGCCTCTCCCTTCTCCTGGCCGCGATGACGCAGCGTGCTCGCCAGCTGCTCTCCGACATGGCACACGAAGCCTCACGGGGCCACTGGCGTACCCCCTGAGCACTCCCCAGCATAGGCGATCCGCTGCACCGACGATGACGGGGGACCACAACTTGTGGGATGCCGCGCATCATCAAACCACTAGATCTAGGGTTACGGCGCGAACGCACCCGGGCCGCGTGTCGTGCGGCGAAGGGGGTGGGCGGCGATGCGCGGCGGACGCGCGCATGGGAGGCTATCGCATCAGCCTGTGACCGGTTGCCGTCGCATACACCTCGGTGACCAATCACGTCAGCTGATCAGCGATATTTCACTCGAACGTGTGTTTGGCGCAACCTTTCGATAGCAACTACCGTTGTGTGACTAGGGAGTACCACCACGAAGGGGCCGACATGACCACCGCAGCAGACGACGCCATCGCCGCCGCTGAGCGCCGCCAGGAGCGGCTGTCCGTACAGCACGGCGCGCCACTGCGCCCGGAGAACGGCGCCGCACGGTCACTGCCCGGCCGGCCACCCGGCATCCGCGCCGACAGCTCGGGGCTCACCGACCGCCAGCGACGGGTGATCGAGGTGATCCGTGACTCGGTGCAGCGTCGCGGCTACCCGCCGTCCATGCGTGAGATCGGCCAGGCCGTGGGGCTCTCCAGCACCTCCTCGGTGGCCCACCAGCTGATGGCGCTGGAGCGCAAGGGCTTCCTGCGCCGCGACCCGCACCGGCCGCGCGCCTACGAGGTGCGGGGCGCCGAGACCCCCACCCCGCCCCCCGCCGACACCGCGGGCAAGCCCGCCGCCTCCTATGTGCCGCTGGTCGGCCGAATCGCCGCCGGTGGCCCGATCCTGGCCGAGGAGTCCGTCGAGGACGTCTTTCCGCTCCCCCGCCAGCTGGTGGGCGACGGGGAGCTGTTCGTGCTGAAGGTGGTCGGCGACTCCATGATCGACGCCGCCATCTGCGACGGTGACTGGGTCACCGTCCGCCGCCAGCCGGTCGCCGAGAACGGCGACATCGTGGCCGCCATGCTCGACGGCGAGGCCACCGTCAAGCGCTTCCGCCGTGAGGACGGCCAGGTCTGGCTGCTGCCGCACAACCCCGCCTACCAGCCCATCCCCGGTGACGAGGCCACCATCCTGGGCAAGGTCGTCGCCGTCATGCGGCGCGTCTGATCCGAGCCCGCGCCGCACCCTTCTCCCTCCCTGGCCCGCCTCAGGACGCGGCAGCGTTCCGCGCTGCCGCGTCGATCGCCGCCAGGGAGCGCCGTACCTGATTGCGGTCTGTGGTCGTCCAGAAATCCGGCATCGACGACCGCAGAAAGCCTCCGTACCGCGCCTTCGCCAGCCGCGGATCCAGTACCGCCACCACTCCGCGGTCGCCGGTGGCCCGCACCAGCCGGCCCGCGCCCTGCGCCATCAGCAGCGCCGCGTGGGTCGCGGCCACCGCCATGAACCCGTTGCCCCCCGCCTCCTCCACGGCCTTCTGCCGCGCGCTGAGCAGCGGATCGTCCGGCCGGGGGAACGGGATGCGGTCCATGACCACCAACTGACAGCTGGGCCCGGGCACATCTACGCCCTGCCACAGCGACAGCGTGCCGAACAGACAGGTGGGCGCGTCCTCGGCGAAGGCACGGATCAGCTCCCCCAGCGTCTCCTCGCCCTGGAGCAGAATCGGCGTCTCCAGCCGCCCGCGCAGCTCCTCGGCCGCCGCCTGCGCCGCCCGCATCGAGGAGAAGAGACCCAGCGTGCGCCCGCCCGCCGCCTCGATCAACTCGGCCAGCTCATCCAGCATGTCCCCGCGGCTGCCCTCCCGGCCCGGGGTCGCCAGATGCTTGGCCACATAGAGAATCCCCTGCTTGGGGTAGTCGAAGGGGGAGCCCACGTCCAGGCCCCTCCACTCCGGGGAGTCCTCGCCGTGTGCTCCCTCGGGTGCCAGCCCCAGCGAGGCCCCCACGCCGTTGAAGTCGCCGCCCAGCTTGAGGGTGGCCGAGGTCAGCACCACCGACCGCTCCGTGAACAGCTTCTCGCGCAGCAGCCCCGACACCGACAGCGGCGCCACTCGCAGCGAGGACCCGTAACGGTCGTGGCGCTCGCACCAGATGACGTCGAACTCGGAGCTCTCCACCAGCCGCTCGGCGACCTCGTGCACATGCTCCACCGAGGCCAGCGCCTGCTTGCGCACCGCGTCCTCGTCGCTCAGCGAGCTGTCCCGGGTGGCGCCCAGCACGGTGATCACGGTGCGCGCCGCGTCCCGCAGGGCCACCAGGGCGTAGGCCAGGTCCTCGGGCAGCTCGGTCAGCCGGCCCGGCTCCGCCGTCTCCATCAGCCGCTCGAAGGTCTCGGACGCGGTGAGCATCGCGTCCGCCGCCTTCTCGTCCACGATCTTCGCGGCCCGGCGCACGGCCCGGCCGACACCACCGGGGTTCAGCTCACCGGTGGCCACCCCCGTGACCCGGGAGACCAGCTCGTGCGCCTCGTCCACGATCAGCACCTCGTGACCCGGGAGCACCGGCGCGCCCTCGATGGCGTCGATCGCCAGCAGCGCGTGGTTCGTCACGATGACATCGGCCACCTTGGCGCGCTCGCGCGCCGCCTCGGCGAAGCATTCGGCACCGTAGGCGCACTTGCTCGCACCCAGGCACTCCCGGGAGGAGACCGACACCTGCGACCAGGCGCGATCGGAGACGCCCGGGGCCAGCTCGTCCCGGTCGCCGGTCTCGGACTCGTCCGCCCAGTCCCGAAGGCGCAGCAGATCCTTGCCCAGCTTGCTGCTGGGGCCGCCGCCCCCGCGCTCGGCGGCAGCGGCCGGGCCTCGATGGGGGTCCCCCGGACGAAGTCTGGGGGAGGGTCGAAGAGGCCCTGGTCCTCCTCCTGCGGCGCCCCCTCGTGCAGCCGGTGCAGGCACAGATAGTTGGCCCGCCCCTTGAGGGTGGCGAACTCGGGGCGGCGGCGCAGCAGCGGACGCAGCGCCTCCACCGTGCGCGGAAGATCGCGCTCCACCAGCTGCCGTTGCAGCGCCAGCGTCGCCGTGGCCACCACGACCCGGTCGCCACCGGCGAGCGCGGGCACCAGATACCCCAGGGACTTCCCGGTGCCGGTGCCCGCCTGCGCCAGCAGGTGCGTGCCGCCTTCGATCGCTTCCGCGACGGCCTCGGCCATCGCGATCTGGCCGGGCCGCTCGCTGCCGCCGACGGCGGTCACGGCAGCGTGCAGCAGGTCGGTGAGGGCCGGCCCCCCGGATGTGACAGTCATAGGCCAGCCACCTTACGTGGCACCACTGACAGTGCCGTCGGTCATCGGCCTCAGCCGGAGTGCAGCGGGTTCGCCACCGTGCCGTCGATCGCGGCGTGCGGCCGCTGCGCGCGGTCCCGGTAACCGTCCAGATGGAGCCGGTTGCGGTTCAGGCACAGCCGCTGGATCCGCGGGGCCAGGAGCTCGAAGGCGTCGAAACGGTTCTTCAGTTCGGGGAAGCGCCGCTGGTAGCGGAGAATCTCCGCCCGTACGAGTGACCAGAAGTCGTCCTCGCTCACGCCGAGCTGTTCCTCGCACAGGGGCGCCAGATAGCGGAAGACTCCGACGAACAGCCCGGAGTGGATGAACTGCGGCAGGAAGTCCGCAGGTTCGGTCAGCAGCACCTCGCGCACCTCGTGCGGGATGCCGTCGAACTCCGGCAGCGGCTCGGCGCTCAGGTTCACATCGTCCACGAAGTCCTTCACCGCCAGCCGTACCGGCGCCTCGTGCTCGTCGAAGACCACGATCGCGTTCTCCCCGTGCGGCGAGAAGACCGTGCCGTACCGGTACAGGAAGTGCAGCAGCGGGGGCAGCAGCGCCGCGAACAGCCGCTTCAGCCAGACGTCCGCGGGGAGCCCCGAGCGGCCCACCAGCTCCGCCGTCAGTGCCCGGCCGTCCCGTCCCCGCTGGAGCAGCGCCGCCAGGGTACGGGCCCGCTCCCCCGCGGCAAGCTCCGGCCCGATCGGCTCCCGCCAGATGCAGCCCAGCAGCTCCCGGAACTGGTAGGGCACCTGCGGCAGCCGGTCGTACAGCGGGTGCGCGACAGTCACCGAGGCCGTCTCGCCCAGCAGGATCACGCGTGTCTCGCGCAGATACGGGTCGGTGTCCCGTACCGCGTGGATCCAGTCGGTGACGGCGGGCGCGGCCAGCGTCCGTTCGGTGGGCAGCCCGCGCCACACCAGGGTGTTGAGGATGGACAGCGGCAGCTTCACGCTGCGCCCGGTGGGCCTGCTGATGTTGAGGAACGTTCTGATCGACTGCTGCGGCAGCCGCAGTTCCCCGTCGCTGGGCAGCTCGATCAGCAGGCCCGCCGCGAGTTGCGGGGCGTACAGCGGGGCGATGGTCTCGTCCCACTGCCAGGGGTGGACGGGCAGCCACAGGTAGTCGGACGGGTCCTTGCCCGCCCCGGCGATGGTCTCGGTGAAGGCGCGGCGGACCGGCTCGGGCAGCTCCTGCGCGTACAGCGTCCCGGGGTCGGCCAGCGCCGGTACCCCGCGGTAGCGGGCGAGGTCCCGGTGCACCGCGAGCCAGGGCAGCGCGCGCGGGGTGCGCGCCTCCGGCGCCCAGCGGGCCGCGTCCCCCGCCGAGAACCCGACCCGGCCCTTGTTGGCGACCAGCCACGGATGTCCTCCCTGGCGGCCCTCCAGCGCGGCGTAGTCGAGATCGGCCAGCTCGGCGGCGGTGAGCGCCTCCTCGGCGAGCACCACGTCGGCGCTGAGGGTGGCGGTGAGTTCGCGCAGCAGATGGCCCAGGGTGTCGCCGCTGAGGCCGAGCACGGTGTCGTGGGCGGCGGCGACGAAGGCGAGCGGGTCGGCGTCGGCGGGCAGCGACGCCGGATCGACGCGCCAGTGGCCGTACGCGCCGCGGTCGGCCCGGAAGCAGTAGACGGTGCCGGGGGCGACCGGCAGCCGGTACGCGCCGGGGCCGGCCGCGCCGTCCGGCTCCGGGGTGATGATGCCCTCGTAGGCGAACTCGGCGAGCATCTTGGCGAGCAACTGTCGCGCGGCGTCGTTCCAGGCCGCGGGGGATATGGGCAACGGAACTCCTCGGTCGGGGACATGGACGGCCGGGATCCGCGCTCAGCGGTCCCGGAGCATGATCACGGCGCGCTTGTCCGGCAGGTCGGCCTCGGCCGTCTTGCGGAAACCGGCGCCGCGGAAGGCCGCGATGGAGGCGGCGTTGCGGACATCGGGCTCGGCGACGATCCGCCCGCTCCGCGGCCGGTTCCGCAGCACCAGCTCGCACACCGCGCGCAGCAGTTCGGCGCCGAGTCCGCGGCCGCGGTCCCGGCCCGCGCCGATCAGCAGGTGCAGCCCGGTGTCCTCGGGCAGCGCCGGGTAGTGGTGGGCGAGCGGATCGAGATCGGCCCGGTAGATCTCCCAGTAGCTCATCGGCCGCCCGTCCAGCAGACCCAGGCACGGCACGCTGCGGCCGTCGCCCGCCAGCTGGGCTCCGACGTGCGCGGCGGTGCGCTCGCGCGGGCCCGCCAGCGCCCAGTAGCGGTCCACCGCCGGGTCGTTCATCCACCCGGTGATGAGATCCAGGTCGCGCTCCGGGTCCACCGGCAGCAGCCGGAACTCCCCGCCCGCGGTGCCGGCCGGGCCCCAGTCACCGATGGCACCGACCGGTGGGGCGGGCGCGGCGGGGCGCGGCAGCTCCAGTTCCAGGGTGTCCTCGCAGCCCGGTTCGCGGATGGACACGGGCGCCTCCTAGCAGGTGGTGAGGGGGTTGGGGAGCGTGACGTACACGGACTGGCCGTCGACCGGGCCCACGAGTTCGTCCAGGCCGCGCAGCCGGGTGAGCAGATTGCCCTTGCAGCGCAGGGTGGCGCTGTCCAGGAGGTGGCCGGCGAGCGGGGAGACCGGCTCGCCCCGGCCGGTGGCCAGGCCGCCGAGGAAACGGCGGAACGCGGCGAGCAGCAGCGCCTCGTCCGCAAGGCGCTGTGAGCCGAAGGCACCGATCAGGCCGAGCACATTGTTGATACCGAGGTAGTAGGCGAAGCGCTCATCGGTGACCTGGTCGCTGACGAAGGTGTCGGACCGCTCACCGATGCCGGGGAGTCGGCGCTGGAGTGCCTCCCGGGCCGACTCGCGGAAGTAGTAGCCCTGATTGTCGCGGTAGCGGCCGCCCACCGGCCAGCCCTCGGCGTCCAGCAGCACCAGGGTGTTCTGCTGGTGGGCCTCCAGGGCGACGCCGGCCTGCGCGTCCAGCCACAGGATGGGCCGGACCACCGTCTGCAGATAGCGCAGGAACCACTCGGCGGAGACCGAGGCGACCCCGCGGCCGCCGCGTTCGGCCAGGGTGCCCACGACATCGGCGAGCCGGGAACGCAGCCGGTACGGTCCGGCGCCCGGCCAGGGACGCGGCGCGGTCAGCCCGGCCAGACACACCGGGTCGTCCGCGGGCGTGAAGGGGTTGTGCCGCAGCAGGGTGTCCAGGCCCGGTACCGGGGCGCCGCTCTCGTCGTCCACCGCGAGGTAGGCGGGGTCGCGCACGATGTCGAAGCCGGGACCTTCGGGGAAGGCCGCACGCCACTGATCACCCAGGCCGCTGCCGAGCAGCCGGTGCACTTCCACGCCCCGGTGCAGTTCCTTGCGGAGGTTCTCCCGCCGGGAGTTGGTGATGCTCAGCCCGAGCGAGAGCTTGAGCATGAACGGCGTGCCGGGGCGGTGCACCGTACGCACCGAGGAGGTCGGGTGCCACGGAGCGCCGTGTTCGCCCAGGTCGTGCAGCGCGCCGGCGGCGACCAGCGCGGCGACGGCCGGGCGGTGCAGCACGTCGCGGGCCTGCCAGGGGTGCAGTGGCAGGGGTGCGGTGCCCTTGGGCAGCGGCAGTGCGGAACCGGCGAGCCGGGCGGCGAGTTCGGGCGCCGCGGTGATGGTGCCGTCGCCCGCGTGCCAGGCGGAGTCGGTGGCCAGCAGCTCCCGGTCGACGGCGAGCCAGTGCAGCGCGAAGGAGCCGCGCAGCTCCGGGGAGTACCGGCGGGCCTCGGCACCGGCGAGCCCCTCGCGGCTCTTGGGGGTGGGATGCAGCGGATGGCCGAGCAGCAGGGCCTGTTCGCCCTCCAGGAAGGCGTCCGCGTGGGCGGCGGAGCCGGGTTCCGCGCGGCGCTCGGTGAGGAAGACGGCGGTGCGCTGTACGGAGTCGGCGACCCGGCCGACCAGCGCGATCGACTCGCGTACGCCTCGCGCGCCGTGCGCGCCGGCCACCCCCTCCCGGGCGAGCAGCGCGGCGAGGGTGGCGGAGTCCACCGGGGCGGCGCCGGCCGGGGCGGGGTCCAGCGCCGCGGGGCCGAAGCGGTGCCAGCCGGTGGGCGACCAGTAGCGCACGGGCACGCGCAGGGTGCTGCCGGAGGCGGTGAGCGGCAGCCGCAGTTCGCCGTCGGCCGGACGCTCCACGCCGGTCTCCCGTACCCAGCAGCGCAGCAGGTTCTCGGTACCGGCGGCGTCGGCGGCCAGCTCGGGGTCCGGCTGCTCCAGCGGGTCGGCGGTGAGCGAGGGGGGTACGGCGGCGCCCGGCCCGGTCTCGGAGTCCAGGGGGCGGCGGTGTCCCGGGATCGCCGGCTCCATCAGCCGGGCCAGCCGTTGGCGCACCGGCTCACGCTCGCGGTCCGGGCTGCGCTCCGGGCGGGGGCGTGCGTTCATCGGTGTTCGGCGCGCGCGAGCCGGGGATGAGCCGCCGCGCCTCCCTCCTTCGGCCATTGGTGTCTGTCATGTCTGCGGCATCCAGCCGCATAGGGAGTAACGACGCGACGGCGGCCGGAACACGGCCTGCGACAAGATCATTTACGCGGAACCGGCAGAACCGCCCGTGCCCGCCCGCACATGTGGCCGGAACCGGGGACCCCGTGACCACCGTCTACGGGAGCACCTGCATAGTGGGGGTGCTCCCGCGCTGTCGCGGGGCACATGACAAAACGCACCAAGCCACATGACTCCGGGGGAGTTCACGCATGTCATCGATACGCGGGCGGTTCGGACGCCGCCGCACCACCCTGGCCGCCACGGCCATGGCGGCCGCACTCGCGCTCACCGCCACCGCCTGCAACGGCGATGACGACGCAAGCAACGACGCCAAGCCCAGCGACGGCACCGAGGTCCAGGACCTGCTGGACAACCTGCCCTTCGACGTCGACCTCGAAGCCTGGATCAACGGTGGCTGGGAGGACTGGGACACCGACACGTGGGTGCGTGACATCGGTGAGTTCTTCAACCCGATCATCGAGGGCCTGTGGGACTCCGACCGCATGGAGGAGGCCCAGGACCCCGACCAGGCGATCGACGACGACGAGATCCAGGAAGACGTCAACCCGCCGCAGAACGACGACCCCGAGTCCGACCGCGGGATCACCGACTCCGAGCCGTTCCCGGTGGAGGCCGAGCAGGTCGCCTTCCCCTACACGGACAACGCGGCGCCGATCGGCAAGGTGTTCTTCGACGCCCCCGAGGGATCCATGGTCTGCTCAGGCACCGTGGTGAAGGACCCCAACCGGCCCGGTCAGTCCAACCTGGTGGCCACCGCCGGGCACTGTGTGCACGCCGGCACCGAGGGCGGCTGGTTCCGCAACATCGCCTTCGTCCCGGCCTTCAACAACAACGGCTCCCCCGACCCGTACAGCGCCGCGTACGAGGAGATGGCTCCCTACGGCGTCTACTGGGCCGACTACGTCTCGACCACCCAGTACTGGATCGACAACGGCACCGCGATGGGCGGCGGCGGCGCGCCCGGTGACTTCGCCATCCTCGAGGTGAGCAACGAGAACGGCTCCGAGCAGTCCCTCGAGGAGACCGTCGGCAACGCCATCGAGATCGACTTCGGCGCCCCCGCCGTCTCCGGCCTGGGCGATGTCACCCTCTACGGCTTCCCCGCCGCCGACCCCTACGACGGCAACCTCATGTACAACTGCACGGACAACCCCTCCCGGCTGTCCCTGGACGACACCATGCCCGGGATGTACTGGGCCGGCTGCACCATGACCGGCGGTTCCTCCGGCGGCCCCTGGATCCGCTGGGACGCGAGCAACGACCCCAAGCTGATCTCGGTCAACTCCATCGGCCCGATGGAGAGCACCTGGCTGGCGGGCCCGCGCCTGGAGAGCGAGGCCCAGGCGGTGCTGGACCACGTGAGCAGCGGCGCCGGCCGCTGACCCCGGCACATCGAACGGGCCCCGTGCCCTCCGCCGCGGCGGAGGGCACGGGGCCCGTTCGTGTCCGGAGATGGGTCAGGCGCGCGGCACGGCCAGCGGGCCGCGTACGGCGTCCCCGCCCGGCACCGGCTCCGAGGGGTCGGCGCCCAGGGACACCACCCGGTTGTCCGCGTCGACGTGCACCACGCGGGGCCGCAGCGACCGCGCCTCGGCGTCGTCCACCTGCGCGTACGAGATGAGGATCACCAGATCGCCCGGCTGCACCAGATGCGCCGCCGCCCCGTTGATCCCGATGACGCCCGAGCCGCGCTCGCCCTCGATCACATAGGTCTCCAGCCGGCTGCCGTTGGTGATGTCGACGATGTGCACCAGCTCACCGGCCAGCAGATCGGCGGCCTCCATCAGCTCCGCGTCCACGGTTACCGACCCCACGTAGTGCAGGTCGGCCTGGGTCACCGTGGCCCGGTGGATCTTGGACTTGAACATGGTTCGCAACATGAAGGAACTCCTGGAGCTCGGCTCCCTGCCTGCGCTGATGCGGGTCAAGGGCTCTCGTGCCACTCTACGACGCGTCACCCTCCGGGCAGCACCGCCGCGGGACGACGACGCCCCAGCCTACGCAGCGCCCCCGCGGGGCGGCACACCCCCCGGCCCGCCGACGCTGAGCGTCCGTTTGGGCAGCCGTTCGATCACCGGGCCCACCAGCATCGCGGCGGCGACCAGGGTGGCCAGGACGATGAACACCGTGCGCGGGGTGGTGTCCAGCAGCCTCGGCGTCCACAGGGCGGCAGCGGCGGCGGCACCCCGGGCGAGGGCCATGATCGAGCCCTGCGCCGTGGCTCGCAGCAGCGTCGGGAACGCCTCCTGCGACCAGACCTTGAAGATCGCCTCGAAGGCGAGGGCGGTGCCGAAGGTGCCGATGATTTTGGCCAGGGCCAGACTCCACACATGGACGCCGAACACGGCGGGCAGCGCGAAGTACAGCACGAAGCCCACGGCGCCGATCGCGTACCAGCGCATCCGGTACCGGCCGTCCACGACCCGCATGAACAGCACCGCCATGCCGATGCTGAAGAAGAGGATCGCGAGGTTGACGGCGGAGGCGACCCGCACGGTGCTGCCGGCGACCTCGACGTACAGATACGTGGTGAACTGTCCCATGGTGTTGGCCGCGATCAGCGTCAGTACGTAGAAGGCGGCCAGCGACCCCACGGCCGCCAGGTGCGGCGGACGCAGCAGTTGCCGCCCCGCGGTGAGGCGCCGGGCCTCGCCCGCCCGCAGCTCCCGGGCCAGCCGCCGCTGCGCCGACCACTGCCGGGACTCCGGCATCCGCAGCCGGAACGTCAGGACCGCGAGGGCCACCACGGCGACATGGGCGTACAGGACGCGGGCCCCCGTCGCCCCCATGCCGCCGGCCAGCAGCCCGATCAGCTGGGTGGCGCACATCCCCGCGTACCAGAGCACCTGGGTGAGGGCGACGAGCCGGCCCCGGGCCCCCTCGGGCGCCTCCTCCGCGATGAGCGCGATGGAGACCGGCAGGTCCGCGCCCGCCGCGAAGCCCATCAGGATCACGCCCGGGTACAGCCAGCCGCTGCCCGGCGCCGCCGCCAGCACGGCGGCGCCCAAGGCCAGCATCGTCACCGTGACGACGAACACCCGGCGGCGTCCGAAGCGGTCCCCCAGCCGGCCGCCGAGCAATGAGCCGACGGCGATGGACAGGGTGAGCGCCGAGGACAGCGCCCCGATCGTGCCCGCGGTCAGGGACAGCGGCTCCTTGTACAGGACGAGCGCGGACCCGGTCGAGACGATCGCCGCGGCGTCGAGGTAGGAGGCCATGCCGGCCACGCCGGAACGCACCCACAGCGATCGGTGTAAGGCGGGCTTCCCTGGGTCCACGGCGCTGGCTCCTCCTCGGCGGGCCACGCGGGCCCGGCTGGGCGGGGTCGGGGGCGCGGGGAGGGCGGGGGACGCCGCGGGGAACCACGCCGCCCCTCAGATTGTCATGGCTTCGTCAGGCCGCACAGGGGGCCGCGTCCCCGGACCGTACGGCGCGCCCCGCCCGTTCACTCCCCCGCCGGGCTCAGCCGCACCTCCCGTCCCCGCCAGCGCCCGCGCAGCCAGCGGTCGTGGCTGGCCACCACGACCGCGCCGGGTCCGCCGCCCAGCGCCTCCTCCAGCTCGTCGCACAGCCGGGGCGACAGATGGTTGGTGGGTTCGTCGAGCAGCAGCAGCTGCGGTGACCGCGCCACCAGGAGGGCCAGGGCCAGCCTGCGCCGCTGGCCGGCCGACAGCCGGTGGACCGGCAGCCCCACGTCGGCCTCACTCAGCAGCCCCAGCGAGAGCAGCGGAACCTCCTCCGCGCGCCGCGCCCCCAGCACGCGGGCGTAGATCTCGCGCGCGGTGCGCTCCGGATGGGCGAACCCGGTGTCCTGCGGGAGCAGTCCGGTGGTCAGCCCCGGTCTGCGGTACGTCTCGCCCCGCGCCGGGAGCCGGCCCGCCAGGACCCACAGCAGGGTGGACTTGCCCGCGCCGTTGCCACCGGTGACCAGGAGCCGCTCGCCGGGATCGATGTCCAGCCGCAGGCGGGCCAGGCGGCCGGGTACGTGGACGTCGTGCAGCGAGACCAGGTGGGCCGTGCCCTCCCCGGGGTCCGCGCCGTGACCCCCGGCTGCCTCCGTCCCGGCGGTCACCGGCCCCGGCCGGAAGGAGAGCGGGCGCGGCGGGGCGGCGATCGCGTCGCGTTCCAGCTCGGCCAGCCGCCGGTCGGCGTCCCGCACCCGGCGGGAGATCTGCCGCTGCACCCGGCCGCCGCGGTGCCCGTAGCCCATCTTCTCGTGATCCGTCCGGCCCCGGTCCGGCGCCAGGCGGTGCGCGGTCACCCCCGCCGCACGGCGCAGGCCCTCCAGTTCCTCCTGTTCCTCGGCGTACCGCCGTTCCCAGCGCCGGTACTCGGCCCGCTGGGCCGCCCGGTAGTCGGTGTAGTTCCCGCCGTACCGCACGGGGCCGCCGCCGGGCGCCGGATCGAGGTCGATCACCTCGGTGCACACCGCGTCCAGGAACGCGCGGTCGTGGCTGGCCAGCACGACGGCGCCGGGCAGGTCGCGCACCCGCCGTGCGACGAAGTCGGCCGCGTCGTCGTCGAGGTGGTTGGTCGGCTCGTCCAGCAGCAGCGCGCCGGGGCGCCGGACGAGCAGCGCGGCCAGGGCCAGCCGGCCGCGCTGTCCGCCGGAGAGCGAACCGAGCGTACGGTCGCGCGGGACGCGGTCCAGGCCGAGTCCGCCCAGGGTGATCGCCGCGCTCCGGTCGGCGTCCCACGCCTGCATCTCCTGGGCGTGTTCGAGCGCCCGGGCGTAGGTCTCCAGCAGGGCGGCGTGGTCCGGCGAGCCGTCCGGCGTCCGGCCCAGCAGTGCGGTGAGCCGGTCGAGTTCGGCCAGCGCGGCGCGGGGCTCCCGCAGCGCGTCGTCCAGGACGTGCGCGAGGGTCGCCCGGGCGTCGAAGGGCATCTCCTGGTGCAGGAAGCCCAGGTCGTCCGGGCGAGTGACCCGACCGGCGTCCGGCTGGTCCACCCCCGCGAGCAGCCGCAGCAGCGTGGTCTTGCCCACGCCGTTCTCGCCGATCAGACCGATACGGCGGCCGGGAGCGGCGGTGAGGGAGAAGCCGTCAAGAATCCGGCGGCCGCCCCGGATCCGGACGAGGTCGTGCGCGAGCAGCGCGGGTCGGGACATGACGATCCACCTGGTGTGAGGGACGGACGGGGCCCGCCGGGCGTGCCGCCTCGGGCGCGGGCCGGAACGTACGCCGGGTCACCCTTGGGGAGCCCCCGTCTCCGTCAGGGTGCCGTCGGCCAGCAGCAGCCGCCGGCCGACCCCGATCCGGGCCAGGAACGGCTCGTCGTGGCTGACCACCACGAACGCCCCCCGGTACGCGGACAGGGCGCTCTCCAGCTGGCCGGCGCTGAGCAGGTCGAGGTTGTTGGTGGGCTCGTCGAGCAGCAGCAGGTGCGGAGCCGGCTCGGCGCACAGCACGCAGGCCAGGGTGGCGCGCAGCAGTTCACCGCCGGAGAGCACCCCAACCGGGAGGTGGGCCCTGGCGCCCCGGAACAGAAAACGGGCGAGGAGGTTCATCCGCTCCGCCTCGGTGCGGTGCGGGGCGAACGCGGTGAAGTTCTCGGCGACGGTGCGCCCAACGTCCAGCAGGTCCAGCCGCTGCGACAGGTAGGCCACCCGGCCGTCGGCCCGGGTCATCTCGCCGGCGTCCGGTTCCAGGCCGCCCTCCAGCAGCCGCAGCAGCGTGGTCTTGCCGGCGCCGTTGGGGCCGGTCAGCGCGATGCGCTCGGGGCCGCGGATGGACAGGTCGACGCCTTCGGCGCCGAAGAGCTGCCGTTCGCCGTGGCGTACCCGCAGGCCGTGGCCGAGGAAGAGGTTGCGGCCGGCCGGGACGCCGGTGTCGGGCAGGTCCAGGGTGAGCCGCTGCTCGTCCCGTACGGCGCGGCCGGCCTCGTCCAGCCGGGCCTGCGCGTCGCTGACCCGGGAGGCATGCATCTGACCGGCGCGCCCGGCCGACTCCTGGGCCCCGCGCGCCATGTTCCCCGCGAAGATCCGGGGCAGGCCCGCGTTCTTCAGGTTGCGGGAGGCGTTGCTCGCCCGGCGCTCGGCGCGTTCCCTGGCCTGCTGCAGCTCCCGCTTCTCGCGCTTGAGTTCCTTCTCGGCGTTGCGGAGGTTCTTCTCGGCGTTCTCCTGTTCGGCGCTGACCGCCTGCTCGTAGGCGGTGAAGTTGCCGCCGTGGAAGCGGAGCGCGCCGCGGTCGAGTTCGGCGATGCGCTCCATGCGGTCCAGCAGCGCGCGGTCGTGACTGACCAGCAGCAGACAGCCGGACCAGTCCTCCAGCACGTCGTACAACGTGCGCCGGGCCTCCAGGTCGAGGTTGTTGGTGGGCTCGTCGAGCAGCAGGACATCGGGCCGCTTCAGGAGCTGGGCCGCCAGTCCGAGGGAGACGATCTGCCCACCGCTGAGGGTCCCCAGGTCCCGGTCGAGGGTAAGTTCAGCGAGCCCCAGCCGGTCGAGCTGGGCCCGGGTGCGTTCCTCGATGTCCCAGTCGTCGCCGATCGTCGCGAAGTGCTCCTCGGCCACGTCGCCCGATTCGACGGCGTCCAGCGCGCGGATCACCCCGGCGACGCCGAGCACCTGGGCGACGGTGAGGTCCGCCGCCAGCGGCAGGCTCTGCGGGAGGTACCCGAGGGGTCCGGAGACGGACACGGTTCCGGCACTCGGGCGCAGCTCGCCCGCGATGAGCTTCAGCAGGGTGCTCTTGCCGGAGCCGTTGGGCGCGACCAGACCGGTGCGGCCGGCGCCGAGGGTGAAGGTGAGGCCGTCGAAGACAGGGGTGTCATCGGGCCAGGAAAAGGACATACCGGTGCACGTGATGAAGGTGTCGGACATGAAGAACCTCGGTGAAGGAGAGGGCGCGTCTCGGCGCGGCCCGGCAGACGGGTGTCAGGGAACGACAACGAGGCCACCCCGATGCGCATACGCATCGGCCGGCGGCCTGCCCATCCGGGTATCACCCCGAGATGTCGTCTTCACCCACCACGTCTGTGTCTCCTCTGGAGCGGTTCTCGACCTGACCAAGCCTACACGGCCGCGCTCAGCGGCGCCGGGGAAACAACCGGGCCGCGCGGCGTGGCCGTCGCTGGCAGGATGGGCGGATGACATCGCTGTGCGTCATCCAGGGGGATGCGACGGATCCGCAGGCGGCGGGGCCGAAAATCGTCGCCCATGTCTGCAACGACCTCGGAGGCTGGGGAAAGGGCTTCGTCGTGGCGGTCTCCCGCCGCTGGCCGGAGCCCGAGCGCGCCTACCGCCGCTGGCACCGGGAGCGGGCGGACAACGATTTCGGGCTGGGGGCGGTGCAGTTCGTGGAGGTACGCCGGGACATCACGGTGGCGAACATGATCGGCCAGCACGGGATGAGGACCGGGAGCAAGGGCAAGCCCATCCGCTACGAGGCGGTGGAGCAGTGCCTGCGGACGGTCGCGGAGGAGGCACGCGCCCGGAAGGCGTCCGTGCATATGCCGCGCATCGGCTGCGGCCTGGCCGGCGGGACGTGGGCGCGCATCGGACCGATCGTCGACGCGACCCTGTGCCGGTCCGGGATCCCGACCACCGTCTACGACCTGGGCTGACTCCGCCACTCCCCCGCCCCGGGGTACCGACGGAACGTCAGACCGGCGGCGGCGCGGGCACGTTCACCTGCGGCGTCCCGCGGCCCCGCCGGGAATCCCGGCCGGAGACGGCTTGAAGGACCGGGACGTATACGGGAAACTTCATCGAACTGTTGGCTTTTGTGAAAGGTGACCGTGCTCGCCGTCGCGGGTCCGGACGTTCATGACCAGTGTCGAGGAATCCTCGCGCACGGCACGGCACCCGCTGTCGTCCGTCAGCGCTTCGTGGCCGCTCGCGCCCTGTCCCGCGCTGGTGATCGACGAGGCGGGCGCCGTTCTGGACGCCAACGCCCGTGCGGCTGACCTGTTTCCGGGCGCGGTACCCGGAGCCCGGCTGGAGGACGCCGTCCCCGGCTGGCTGGCGCGGGCGCACCAGGAGGTGGCCCGGGACGGCGGGGCCGCGCCGGGACCGGTGCGCGGTCCCTACGGGGAGCGCTCGCTCGAAGCCCACGCGACGCCCGGCGCGAGCGGCGACGTGGTGTGGTGGCTCCTCGACGACACCGAACAGCGGCTCGCCGAACGGGCGCTGCGCAGTGAGCAGGAGCGCACGGCCTTTCTGGCGGAGGCGTCCACCCGGCTGCTGGCCTCGCTCAACACCGAGCGGTGTGTGGAGGAGGCCGTGGCGCTGGCCACCCGGCACCTCGCCGACGCCGCGATCCTGATCACCCCCGCCTCGGGCCGGGGTCATCACCTGGCCACCGGGATCGGCGATGAGGTCGTCCGCAGCACCGAACGGATCGACCCGTCCGTCGTCCCCGGGCTCGCGGAGGCCCTTCAGGGCTTCCCTCCCGTGCCCTCCCGCTGGATCGACCCCGCCGTGCTGCCGCACTGGGCGGTGCCCGAAGGGCTCACCGAGCCGGTGGGGTCGGTGGTGATCACCCCCCTGCCCGGGCACGGCTTCCCCGCCGGGGCGCTCATCCTGCTGCGGCGCAGCCGGCATACCGCCTTCGACACGTCCGAGGAACTCTTCGCCCGTGTCTTCGCCGCCCGCGCGGGAGCCGCGCTGTCCGCCGCCCGTCTGTACCAGGAACAGAACAGCATCACGGCGACCCTCATGGCGGAACTGCTGCCCCCCGTCCTGCACCGGGTGGACGGCGTCGATTTCGCCGGCGGGTATCGCGCGTCGCGGGAGACCGAGCAGGTGGGCGGAGACTTCTACGACGTCCATCCCGGGGCCGGCGGAGAGCGGGAAACCCTGGCCGTGCTGGGGGATGTGTGCGGCAAGGGCCTGGAGGCGGCGGTTCTGACCGGCAAGATCCGCAACACGCTGCACGCCCTGCTGCCGCTGGCGGACGACCACCAGCATCTGCTGAGTCTGCTGAACGGGGCCATCCTGGCGAAGGGGAACACCCGTTTCGCGACGCTGGTGCTGGCCTCGGTACGCCGCCGTGGCAGCGTCGTCGACATGCGGCTGACCAGCGCCGGCCATCCGGCGCCGCTCATCGTCCGCCGGGACGGCACGGTGGAGGAGGCGGCCACCGCCGGCACCCTGATCGGCGCGCTTCCCGAGGTCGCGGCCACAACGGCCGAGGTCACCCTGGAGCCGGGCGAGACCTGTCTGCTGTTCACCGACGGCGTCACCGAGGCCCGGGGCGGCCCGCTGGGCGACGTCATGTTCGACGAGACCCGGTTGCTCGCCGCGCTGGAGGAGTGCGCCGGCATGCCGGCCGAAGCGGTGGTGGAGCGGATCCAGATGCTCGTGACGCGGTGGATCGACGGAAACCGGCACGACGACATAGCGGTCATGGCGATCACGGCTCCCCATCCGGCCGAAGCGCGGCCGGTCGCCGCAGGCGGCGGCTGACCGTACATGATCGACCCGCCCACCTCGGCCGGGGGCCGCGACGCCGTCCTGCTGCGGGCCCGCGAGGGCCTGTGGCGGGCGGTGCGGTCCCGGGACGAGCACGCGGCGGCGGCGGCCGTCTTCGCCGCGCTGGACGACGGCGCCGGGGCGGAGGACGTCCTGCTGGAGGTCATCGCCCCGGTCCAGCACAAGGTCGGCACCGAATGGGCCGCCGACCGCCTCACCGTGGCGCAGGAACACGCCGCCACCGCCATCCAGGACCGGATCATCACCGCCATGGCCGACCGGGTCCCCGTCACCCGGCCGCGCGGAGGGCGCGGCACCGTGGCCGTGGCCTGTGTGGACGGCGACTGGCACGTCCTGCCCACCCGGATCCTGGCCGAAGTGCTGCGCCACCGCGGCTACCCGGTGGACTTCCTGGGCGCCCAGGTCCCCACCTCCCGGCTCATCGCCCATCTGCACCGGACCGCACCCGCGGCGCTGGCCCTGTCCTCCTCCCTCCCCACGCATCTGCCGGGCGCGCACACGGCCATCAGCGCCGCGCAGGCGGCCGGGGTGCCCGTGCTGGCCGGTGGGGCCGCCTTCGGCGCCGACGGCCGCTACGCCCGCCTGCTCGGCGCCGACGGCTGGGCGCCCGACGCCCGGGGGGCGACGGCGGTGCTGGACGGCGGTGCTGGACGGCGGGCTTCCCCGCCCGCACGCCGGTGCCGTCCGGCAGACCGTGGAGGATCTGCCGCACCTCGCCGACCAGGAGTACACGCTGGTCTCCCGGAGCAGACGGCAACTGGTGCGGAACACCATGGCCGGGCTCGAGGAACGGGTGCCCGCGATGCGCACGTACACCGCGGCCCAGCGGGAGCACACCGCCGAGGACGTGCTCCACGTCGTGGACTTCCTGGCCACGGCCCTGTACACCGATGACGCGCTCCTGTTCACCGGGTTCCTGCACTGGACCGGCGACGTGCTGCGGGCCCGCGGCGTCCCCGTCCGGGTCCTCGTGCCCTGCCTGGAGCTTCTCCAGGACGACCTCAAGGACCTGCCGCGCGCCCGCGGGTTCCTCGCCCTGGGCCTTGCCGGCGCACTGGACGGACCTGTCGCGCGGAACGGTTCCCCCGCGGACGGATGACCGTGCGGAACCGGCCCCCGCGCCGGGGCCGGTTCCGCACGGGTGCGGTCAGCCCTTGAGCCCGGTGTGGGCGAGGCCCTCGACGAACTGACGCTGCATGACGATGAAGAACACCAGCACCGGCAGCGCCGTCATGGAGGCCGCCGCCAGTTGCACGTCCCACATCGGGCCGCCGTAGGCGTCGACGAAGTGAGTGAGCGCCTGCGGCAGCGTGAACTTGTCCGGGGTCGACAGGAACACGATCGGCTCCAGATAGAGGTTCCAGCTGTGCAGGAAGGTGAAGATGGCCACCGCGCCGAGCGCCGGCCTGGCCAGCGGCATGGCGATCCGCCGGTAGACGGCGAACTGGCCGAGCCCGTCCAGGCGGGCGGCCTCCTCCAGTTCCCTGGGGATGGCGATGAAGAACTGCCGCATGATCAAGGTGGCCAGCACGCTGGGGGCGCCGAGGATCGGCACCAGGATCAGCGGCCAGTGGGTGTCGATCATGCCCCACTCGTTGAACATCTGGAACAGCGGGACGATCGTCACCTCGCTGGGGATCAGCAGGCCGATCAGCACCACGAGGAAGAGCGCGTTCTGGCCGGGGAAGCGGATGCGCGCGAAGGCGTACCCGGCCAGGGAGGAGACCGCGAGCGTCCCGAGGGTGACCACCAGCGCGATGTACATGGAGTTCAGGTACTGCGCGGCGAACGGCTGTACCTCGAAGACCCGTTGGTAGGCGTCCAGCCGGGGGCTGTCCGGCAGCAGCGAGGGCGGGAAGGCGAAGATCTCGTTGGCCGGTTTCAGGGAGGCCGTCACCATCCACCAGGTCGGGAAGAGGAAGGGGACGGACAGCAGCGCCAGCGTCCCGTAGACGATCAGCGCTGCGCGCCACGATCCGCCGCGTTTCGGCTTCCGGCGGGCCGGCTCGTCACGGGCCGGGCTGGTGCCCTCGGCGCCACGGGGGCGGCGGGTTGCGACCTCACTGCTCATGGAACACCCACTTCTTGCGCAACTGCCACTGGACGAACGTCAGCACGAAGACGATCGCGAACAACAGCACCGACAGCGTCGCCCCGTATCCGAAGTGGTGGAACTGGAAAGCCTGCTGGTACAGGTAGTAGACGAGCACCGTGGTCGAGGTCCCCGGTCCGCCGCTGGTGAGCACATCGATCTGGGCGAACACCTGCAAAGAGCCGACGACCGTGATGATGGAGGTCAGCAGGATCGTCGGGCTGATCATCGGCACCGTGATGCGCACGAACCGCGTCCACCGGCCCGCGCCGTCCATGGTGGCCGCCTCGTACAGCTCCCGGGGCACGCCCTGCAGCGCGGCGAGGAAGAGCACCATGTTCAGACCGACGTTCTTGAAGACCTGCACCACGATCACCGAGAGCATGGCGGTGAACTCACCGCGCAGCCAGTTCGGCCCGGTCATGCCGAACACGTCGAGCAGCCCGTTGACGCCGCCGTTCTCCTGGAGCAGGAAGCGCCACACGATCGTCCACGCCACCAGCGAGACGACCACCGGGGAGAAGAACACCGTGCGGAAGAACGTCGTACCGGCCAGCCGCCGGTTCAGCATCAGTGCCAGCCACAGCGCCAGGCTCAGGTTGAGCAGCACGAGGCCGACGGAGAACACGGCGGTCGCCGTCAGCACCCCCGGCAGCGAGGGGTCGTTCAGCAACTGGTCGTAGTTGTCCGTGCCGGTGAACTCGAAGGAGCCCGCCAGCACGTTCCACTCGTGCAGGCTGTACCAGAACACCAGGATCAGCGGCAGCAGGACGAACACGGCGCTGCCGATCAGCTGCGGGGCGACGAAGAGGTAGCCGGCGAGCGCCTCGCGGCGCCGGCCGGTCCAGAACGGGCGGCCGGGCGGTCCGGAGCAGTCCGCCCGCCGCCGCTCCTTCGGCGCCGGGCCGCTCATCCGGGAACTCACCGGTCCAGCAGGGGCTGCACGGAGGCGCACACGTCCCCGAGCACCGCCGGTACGTCCGCGCCCGGCTTCCACAGCGCGTCCAGCTGGGCGCGCACGGTCTGCGCGATCTGCTCCTGCCCCAGGTGGCTGGGCTTGACCACGCCGCCGGCGATGCCGGCCACCACGGTGTCCTGCAACTGCTCGGCGCTGAGCAGCGGGTTGGTCTGCGCCAGGGTCTCGGCGGTCAGCTGGGACTCGCGGGGCGGCGGGAAGTACTCGGCGAGCCGGGCGGAGTTCTCCGGTGCGGTGAAGTGGGCCAGGAAGTCGGCGGCGATCTCGGGGTGGTCGCCGACCCGCAGCACGCCGAGCCCGGCCTGCCCGATCACCGCGTACTCGCCGGCCGGACCGGCGGGCAGCGGCACCATGTCCCAGGCGAAACCGGCCTCTTCCAGGAGCGAGGCGCGGGAGATCTGGGTGACGGTGTAGGCGGCCTCACCGGCGAAGAAGTCCGCGCTGGTCCCCGGCCCCGGCATCGCGCCGCGCTCGAAGACCGCCTCGTGCAGGAAGGTCATCGCCCCGACCATCTCCGGCCGGTCGAAGCCGCACTGGGAGGACTCGTCCCAGGCCTGGGCGTCCCAGCCGGTCCACAGGGTGGCGAGGTAGTCCCAGCCCGTGTAGTCGAAGTCGCGGATCACCATGCCGGAGGCGCCGGTCTGCCCGGCGACGGTGGACGCGGCGCCGATGACCTCGTCCCAGGTCCACTCCCCCGCCCCGGTCATCTCGCCGGGCGCGGGGACCCCGGCCTCGGCCAGCAGGTCGAGGTTGGCGAAGACCGCGAAGGGCGAGGTGGAGAACGGGTAGGCGAACAACTGGTCGTCCTCGCGCCAGAGTTCGGTGGTGGCGGGCAGCAGGTCCTCGAACGCGTACCCCTCGGTCCCGGTCAGCACCTCGTCCAGCGGCACCAGCGCGCCGGAGGAGACGAAGTCCGGGGCGGAGCTCTCGAAGATCCAGGCCAGATCGGGGGCGTTGCCGCCGGCGATCTGGGTGGTCAGCGCGGTGGTGTACCCGTCGAAGGGCAGCGGGTCGAAGGTGATCTTCTCGACCCGGGGGTGCTCCGCGATGTAGGCGTCGGCTATCTCGTCGAACAGCGCCAGGTGGTCGTCGTTCGCGGTCCACACGGCGACGCGCAGCGAGACCGGCGCGTCGGGGTCGCCCCCGCTGCCGGAGCCGCCGCAGGCGGTGAGGGTCAGCAGGCCGGCCAGCGTGGCCGCTGCCATGGGCCTGCTCATGGAAGGCTTCATTGCACTTCTCCTTGAGTCGTGCCTGGTGTCGTGATGTCCGGTAGGTCGGTGACGTCGCCCGTCGGCGGCGTCGCCGGGTCAGTAACCCGCGATGTCGGGCCAGCTCAGTTCGACGCCCTGGGCGGTCAGCCGGTCCTGGAAGGACGCCAGCTGCTCCGGGTCGTTGCGCACGGCGCGCGGGGTGGTGGACTGCTGGAGACAGTGGGCGGCCAGGGTTCCGGCGGCCTCACCGATGTTCCATTCGACCGGGTGCAGGCGGTAGCAGCCATTGGTGATGTGGGTGGTGCCGATGTTCTTCCCGGCCGGCAGCAGGTTCTCCATGCGGACCGGGATCAGCGCTCCGAGCGGGATGCGGAACGGACTGGCGGCGACGTCGATGTAGTTGTCGCCGCCGGTCGAGGGGTGCAGGTCGATGCGGTACATCCCGACACCGACGGTGTCGTGGTAGGGGACGGCGCCCTTGTCGCCGCGCAGCGCCACGGACAGGTCCTGTTCCACGACGGTGTACTCGGCGGCGATCCGCCGCGACTCGCGGTAGTAGGGCGCCTGTGCGAGGCCGTCCGCCGAACCGGTGATGTCGCCGCGCAGCCGCAGCCCGGGGAAGCCGGTGCCGCCGTCGGGGCGCGGTGCCTCGGTCTGCAGCCAGTACAGCACGCTGTACGACAGTTGCCGGGCGGCCGCCAGCCGGGCCGCCGCGTCGGGGACGTCGATGACGGGGGCCAGGAAGTAGTCGATCATCGGCCAGTTGACCAGGCAGATGTCGCTCTCGTAGGCGCCGGGGGTGAAGTTGCGGCGGGCCGCGATGCGGCGGAACGTCCACAGGTTGGCGTCGCCGCCGGACAGCCGCTGGTCGGCGACGACCGCGTCCGGGTCGTCGTCCGGGTTGGGGGTGAAGCTGCGCGTGCCCGTTTCCAGGGTGCGGGGGTTGGGGGTGTTCCAGCCGAGCAGGTTGCCGCCCCAGAAGTCGGTGCGGAACTCCCGCCAGAACCCGTAGTCGGCGGGCCGGTCGATGGTGTGGTCGCCGTCCACGTGGTCGACGGCGAAGCAGACCGAGACGGCCTGCATGTTCATGGGCTGGGCCTCGGCGGGGGCGCTGGGTTCGCCGGTCACCTCGCGCGACTCGAACCCGGTGACGTACTCGGTGCCGGTCAGCGGCAGCAGTTCGCCGCTCTCGGTGGCGTCGATGACGTACCGGCCGGTGACGGTGATCTCCTCGCCGCTGTCCCGGTGGGCGAGCCGGACGGCGCTCACCCGGTCGCCCTCGGTCTCCGCGCCGACGGGCCGGTAGGGCTGGAGCACCCGCAGCCGCCCGCTGCCGCGGTGGGGGGCGAGCATCTCCTCGATGACGGCGACGGCCACGCGCGGCTCGTGGCACAGCCGGCTGACGTGCCCGGCGCCGGGGTTCAGGTCGCGACGTGCCCTGGCCCGCGGCGTCAGCGGGTAGTTGCGGCGGTAGTACGCCCGGATGCCGTCCCGCAGCTGCCGGTAGGAGGCCGTGACGCCGAACTGCTCGACCCAGGAGTGCTCGTCCGGCGGTACGGCCTGGCTGGTCAGCTGGCCGCCGAGCCAGTCGTACTCCTCGGTCAGGATGACCCGTTGGCCGGCGCGCAGGGCGGCGAGGGCGGCGGCGACGCCGCCGAGGCCGCCGCCGACGACCACGAGGTCGGTGTCCAGTTCGGTCATGTCTCGCCTCTCATCAGGGGGTACGGGTGTGCGGGTGCAGCCGGGGTCCGCGGTACGGGCGCGGGCGCGGCGGCGGGGTCATCCGGGCGGCGGTGCGAGGCTCGCGCCCCGGTGGCTCGCGCAGCCGAGCAGGCGCTGCGTCGCGGTGCTCTCCTCCTCCAGCAGGGCACTGAGCACCTCCACGGCCTGCCGGCCCATCTCCCGGCGGGGGATGCGGAATCCGGTGAAGTCGATGTCGGCGGTGGCCGGCCGGGTCGGGTCGCCCAGCGCCACGATGGAGATCCCGGCCGGTACCGGATGCCCGAGTTCGCCCAGCCGGTCGGCCAGTTGCTGGCAGTCGGCGGGTTCCTCGACGAACAGGGCGGTCACGCCGTCGGCGAGCAGCTGTGGCAGCCGGGCGATCAGCTCGGCGGTCTCCCCCGCGAGCACGGTGCCCGTGGCGCCGGTGGCGGTGAGCGCGGCGGTGAAGCCGTCCCGCCGGTCGCCGCGCGACTCGGCCCGGCTGCCGCTGCCCAGGTAGGCCAGCCTCCGGTGTCCCCGGTCCACCGCCCCGGCCACGAGTGCGGCGACCGCGCCGGGGTAGTCGGCGCCGACGTAGGGCACCGGGCCACCGGCGTCCGCGCGGCGGCCGACCGAGACGAAGGGGTAGTCCTCGGCCACCAGCCGGGCCAGTTCGCCGGAGTCGGTCTCCCGGCCGAGCAGGATGCAGCCGTCGGCGAGCCGGAAGCGGTTGCCGTCGTGGAAGATGCGCCGCCGTCCGTCCACCACCGGGGCGCTGGTCAGCAGCAGCAGATCGCAGCCGAGTTGTTCGGCGCTCTCCTCGATGCCGGCCAGAAAGGGCTGGTAGAAGTCCCGGGTTCCGCTGGGGAAGACGGCCTCGTAGGTGAAGACGCCGATGATCCGGTTGCGCCGGGCGACCATGCGCCGGGCCACCGGGTCGGCCACGTAGCCGGTCTCGGCGATCGCCTCCAGCACCCGTTCCCTGGTCTCCGGCGCGATCCGTACCCCGGCGTCGAGCCGGTTGTTCAGCACCAGGGAGACCGTGGTCTGACTGACGCCGCTGATCCGGGCGATGTCCTGCTGGGTCACCCGGCGGCGGGGTCCGGTCACGGCCGCCTCCTCTCGACTGCCATCCATGGCGCCATGGTTGATCCACACGGCCTGCCCATCATCACTAATACGTATTAGTGGCCGGTGCGTTCCGCCATGCTGCATTCCCGGCCGAGGGCCGTCAAGAAGGTAATTCGTATTAGCACCTTGACGCTGCCGCGAGCGGCGCGGAAGCTGTGCTGCCATCGGCTCCCCGAGCGGGAGGACCGAGCACGACCGTCGCCAGCCGTCGGCAACCCCATGTCACGCAACCCCCCTCACTCTTCTCACTCTGGAGTCGTCATGACGGACGAAGTGAGCCCCTCCCCCACCACCCCCTGAGCCGCCGCTCCCTGCTGCGCGGCACCGCGGCGCTGGGCACCGCGACGGCGGCCGGCGGGCTGCTCTCCCTGACCGGGGCCTCATCCGCCCAGGCGGCCGTCCCCGGATTCCCCACCTTCAGCCACTACGGCGTGGTGCTCGACAAGAGCCGGCTGAAGTACAACCCGAGGAACGAGCTGATCTTCCCCTCCGTGCGGTACGTCGCGGGCCGGATCGCCAACCCGCTGGGCCGCTGGTACATGTACTACGCCCCGCACGACGCGCCCGGCGGGATCTGCCTGGCCTACGCCGACACGGTCACCGGCCCCTGGAAGGAGTACCCGAACAACCCCATCATTCCGCGCACCTGGGCGAGCTTCGACGTCTCCCACGTCTCCAGCCCGGACGCCTTCTACAACCCGGCCGACCGCAAGATCTACCTGTTCTTCCACGGCGAGAACCACACGACCCGGGTGGCGAGTTCGTCCGACGGACGCAGCTTCCAGTACCACAACAGGGTGGTGGGCACCTACATGCTCCCGGGCGTCAGCGAGACGTCGTACGCGCGGGTCTTCCCGCACCCGACCCAGTCCGGCGTCTACATCATGCTCTTCATGGGCAACCACGGCGGCACCCGCAAGATCTACATCGGCTGGTCCCATTCGCTGACCTCCGGCTGGCAGGTCAAGCAGGATCCGCTGATCTCGCCGCGGGCGGGCGAGGGTGGCCAGCTCTCCGGCGCGCACTACTGGTCGCGCAACGGCGGCGGGCACGTCGTGTACCACTCCGGCGCCGGGAACATCCATGTCGCCCGGGTCGGCACGGGCTTCGACCGCGAGGACCACCTCGGGGTGCTGTACGACTCCCGGTCGGCCGCCCCGGACAACGGACGGGCCGCCGCGCCCTCCTTCGTCGAGGCGGACGGACGGTTGCACATGTTCTACGAGGCAGGACAGCGAGGCGCGACCAACATCGCCCTGGCCCGCGCCAACTGATCTCACGCGTGTGGGGCTCCCCCGGCCGGGGGAGCCCCACACGTCAACGCGTCATTCAGCCCTGGGTCGCCAGCGCGTACGGCTCCAGCAGCGCCCCCAGCTCGGGGTGGACCCGCGCGGTCAGCAGCGTGCCTTCACCGGTGTGCTCCTCGCGGAGCACCTCACCCTCGGAGTGCACCCGCGAGACCAGCGCACCCTCGGTGTACGGCACCAGGGCCGCCACCTCCACGTCGGGGCGCGGCAACTCGTCGTCGATCCAGGCCAGCAGCTGCTCGATGCCGAGCCCGCTGTGCGCCGACACGGCGATCGCCCGCCGCTCCGCGCGCAGCAGCCGCTGAAGGGTCAGCTCGTCGGCGGCGTCGGCCTTGTTGATCACCACGATCTCCGGCACCTGGGTGGCACCGACCTCGCGGATCACCTCGCGCACGGCCGCCAGCTGCTCCTCGGGCACCGGATGCGAGCCGTCCACCACGTGCAGGATCAGATCGGCCTCGCCGACCTCCTCCATCGTGGAGCGGAACGCCTCCACCAGGTGATGCGGCAGATGCCGGACGAACCCCACCGTGTCCGCCAGGGTGTACAGCCGCCCGCTGGGCGTCTCGGCCCGGCGCACCGTCGGGTCCAGGGTGGCGAACAGCGCGTTCTCCACCAGCACCCCGGCGCCGGTCAGGCGGTTCAGCAGCGAGGACTTGCCGGCGTTCGTGTACCCGGCGATCGCCACCGACGGCACATGGTTGCGGCGACGCTCGCCCCGCTTGATCTCCCGGCCGGTCTTCATCTCGGCGATCTCCCGGCGCATCTTCGCCATCTTCTCGCGGATGCGCCGCCGGTCGGTCTCGATCTTGGTCTCACCGGGGCCACGGGTGGCCATGCCGCCACCGCCGCCGCCACCCATCTGCCGGGACAGGGACTGACCCCAGCCGCGCAGCCGGGGGAGCATGTACTGCATCTGGGCGAGCGAGACCTGCGCCTTGCCCTCCCGGGACTTGGCGTGCTGGGCGAAGATGTCCAGGATCAGCGCGGTGCGGTCGACCACCTTGACCTTGACGACGTCCTCCAGCTTGATCAGCTGGCCCGGGCTGAGCTCACCGTCGCACACGACGGTGTCGGCACCGGTCTCCAGCACCAGGTCACGCAGCTCCTGTGCCTTGCCGGAGCCGATGTAGGTGGCCGGGTCGGGCTTCGTGCGGCGCTGCGTGACGCCCTCGAGCACCTGCGCGCCCGCGGTCTCCGCCAGCGCCGCCAGCTCCGCGAGGGAGTTGTCCGCGTCCTGGGCGGTACCCGAGGTCCACACGCCCACCAGCACCACGCGCTCCAGGCGCAGCTGGCGGTACTCGACCTCGGTGACGTCCTCCAGCTCGGTGGACAGCCCGGCGACGCGGCGCAGCGCGGCGCGCTCCTCGCGGTCGAACTGCTCTCCGTCCCGCTCTTCGTCGAAGGTGCTCCAGTCCGCGTCCTCATCCATCAGGGCGTCGGCCCGGCGGCTCGCGGCGGGGCGTGAGTTTTCCTGAGGAAGGGATGAAAACGTCAATGCGATCCTTAGTCGTTTCGGCGAAGCGGCTGAGACAGCCGTCTGGATGTCAGCAAGAACGCCGGGGCACTTCGGAAGATTCCCGCTTTCCCGGACGGGTCCATAGTGGCACGGCGGGATCGGGCCGTCACCCGGTTTGCGGCGCGCCGCTCAGCGCCGCGGCCGGGCCGCCCGCGAGACGTCGTACACGCCGGGCACCTCGCGCATCGCGCGCATCAGCCGGGGCAGCCCCGAGGCATCGGGCAGTCGCAGCGTGTAGGTGTGCCGTACCCGCTGCTGGCGCGGCGGCTCCACCTCGGCCTGGAGGACGGCGGCGCCGTGCGCGGCGAGCGCCTCGGTCAGGTCGGCCAGCAGATGCGGACGGCCCAGTGACTCCGCGTACAGGGTGACGCGGCAGCCGACGGACGGTGACCGCCAGCCGACCTCCAGCGCCCCGCGGCCGGCACCGGTCATGCGTACCGCGGTCGGACAGCTCTCCCGGTGCACGGTGACGGCGCCCCCGCTGACCAGGAAGCCGCGCACCCGGTCCGGGGGGACCGGGGTGCAGCAGCGCGCCAGCCGCACCGGGGCGCCGGGGGCCTCCGCCACCAGCGCCACGGGCTCGGAGGCGGGCTCGGTACGCGCGGGGGCCGGGGCGGCCGGGGCGGCCGGGGACTGCGGGACGGCGGCGGCCGGCGCGGGGGGGTGCTCGGCCGTCCGCGGCGGCTGGGGCGGCTCCCCTTCCAGGCGGCGCCGGATCGGGATCCGGGCGGCGGGCGTGGTCGCGTACTCCAGCCATTCGGCGGCGGGCCCCGCGCCAGGACCCGGATCCGGGTCGAGCAGCAGCCGTACGGTGTCGCCGTCGCGCAGCACGGTGCGCAGCGTGGCGAGGCGGCCGTTGACGCGGGCGCCGATGCAGGTGTGGGCGAGCTGCCCGTGCCGGGCGTAGGCGGCGTCCACGCAGGTGGCTCCGGCGGGCAACTGGAGCGGGCCCCCGTCGTCGGCCTCGGCGAAGACGGTGATCTCGCGGTCCTGGGCCAGCTCGGCGCGCAGCGCGGTCCAGAAGGTGTCCGGGTCGGGCTCCTGCCGCTGCCAGTCCAGCAGCCGGGAGAGCCACCCGGGGCGGCCGGGACCGGCCCGCTCGCCGTCCTCGCCCGCGGCACCCGGCGCCTCCGGCTCGCCGGCGCGGTGCGGGTCGCCGAGCGCGATCACCCCGGCCTCGGCGATGCGGTGCATCGCGTGGGTCCGCACCAGGGCCTCGGCCACCAGCCCGTCGCGGTCGGCGAAGGCGGTGTGCAGCGAACGGTAGAGGTTGAACTTGGGGGCCGCGATGAAGTCCTTGAACTCCGAGACCACCGGCGTGAAGCAGGTGTGCAGCTCGCCCAGCACCCCGTAGCAGTCGGCGTCCTCGGCCACCAGGATCAGCAGCCGCCCGAAGCCGCCGGGGCCGAGTCCGCCGCGTTTGAGCAGCGCCCGGTGCAGCGAGACGACGTGGCGGGGCCGGATCATCACCTCGGCCGTGATCCCGGCGTCCCGCAGGATCTCGCGGACCTGGTCGGCGACCCCCTCCAGCGGCTCGGGGCCGGCGCGGTGGGCACGCAGCAGTTCCAGGGCGCGCGCGTGTTCGGCGGGGTGGAGGATGGCGAAGACCAGGTCCTCCAGCTCGGTCTTGAGCGCCTGCACGCCGAGACGCTCGGCCAGCGGGATCAGCACCTCGTCGGTGACGCGGGCGATGCGGGCCTGCTTCTCGGGGCGCATCACCCCGAGAGTGCGCATGTTGTGCAACCGGTCCGCGAGCTTGATCGACATCACCCGCACATCGGTGCCGGTGGCCACCAGCATCTTGCGGAAGGTCTCGGGCTCGGCGGCGGCGCCGTACTCCACCTTCTCCAGCTTGGTGACGCCGTCCACGAGCAGTTCCACCTCGGCGCCGAACCCTGCCCGCACCTGGGCGAGGGTCACCTCGGTGTCCTCGACGGTGTCGTGCAGCAGGGAGGCCGTCAGGGTGGTGGTCTCGGCGCCGAGTTCGGCGAGGATGAGCGTGACGGCGAGTGGGTGGGTGATGTACGGCTCGCCGCTCTTGCGCATCTGTCCGCGGTGGGCGGACTCGGCGAGCAGATAGGCGCGGCGCAGCGCGTCGATGTCGGCGCGCGGATGGTGGCGGCGGTGCACCTGGGCGATGTGCTCGATCGCGTCGGGCAGCCCGTGCCGGGGGGCCGAGGGCCCGAAGACGGCGGCACGCCCGAGCTGGCGCAGTCTCAGCACGTCGATCCGGTGGCCGCGCCGTGACCTGGCGGCCTTGCTCGGTCCGATCGCCTCTGCACTCAAGGGGCACCTCCCGGCTGCGTCACCGGGCCGCGTGGCTCCCGTGACAATCCCCTCAGCGGTGCCGGTGCTTGATGGTACCGAGCTGATCACCCCCACCCGCCCGCCCGTTGCCCCTTCCCGCCCGGATCACCCGTTCGAGCGACGAATGTCCCGGCCAACCTGTCCGAAATTCAGTCCCTTGCCGGGGAGTTGACGGGGCGTGCGGTGGCCGGGAGAGGCGGGTTCGAGGGCACGGAAGCCCCGCTTCGCAGCACGGCCCGCGCGGCGGGCGCACACGTCCCGTCGCACGCCGGGCCCATCGCACGCGGGGCCTGCGCCGCCGTCAGTGGCCGGGAAGGGCCAGCGTGCCCTCGGCCACGATCTCCGCCGGGCCCGTCATCGTGATGTCGCCGTCCGGGTGTTCGGTGATGTGCAGGGTGCCGCCGGGGACGTCCACCGTGTACGCGGCCGGCTCGCCGTCCACCACGGGGTTCAGTCCGTCGCGCCGGGCCGTCGCCACCATCACCGCGCAGGCGCCCGTTCCGCAGGAGCGGGTCTCGCCCGAGCCGCGCTCGTGCACCCGCAGCGCCACATGCCGGGGCCCGCGATCCACCACGAACTCCACGTTCGTCCCGTGCGGATACACCTCCGCCGGCCGTACCTGCGGCGGGCTCAGCAGCGGACCGGCATCCGCCAGCGCCGTCACGAACGCCACCGCGTGCGGATTGCCCATGTCCACGTGGCGCGCGGGCCACGACCGCTCCCCGACCCGTACCGTCACGGAGTCGCCGTCCCCGCCGGGCAGCCGGGCGGCGCCCATCGAGACGGTCAGCGGACCGTCCCCGGCGACCCGTACCCGCCGCACCCCGGCCCGGGTGGCGACCGGCACCTCGCCGTCCTTCACCAGCCCGGCCCGCTGCAGGTAGCGCACGAAGACCCGCACGCCGTTGCCGCACATCTCGGCGACGCTGCCGTCCGAGTTGCGGTAGTCCATGAACCACTCCGCCTCGCCCGCCAGCTCCCGCGCCTCCGGGTGGGCGGCGGAGCGCACCGCCCGCAGCAGCCCGTCGCCGCCGAGCCCGGCGCGCCGGTCGCACAAGCGGGCGACCTGGGCGGCGGACAGGTCCAGCACGCCGTCGGGGTCGGGAATGATCACGAAGTCGTTCTCCGTACCGTGGCCCTTGAGGAACGGTACGGACTGCCGTGCGGTGCTCATCTGCCCGATCGTATCGGCCGGGTACCGGCCCCGCGTTCCGGCTCGGCGGCGCCGCTCAGCGCAGCAGCGCCACGCGGCTGACCGCGAGCGCGGCGAGCAGGGCGAAGCCGAGCCCGTAGAGCGTGATCAGCCGCCAGTCGGGGCGGCGCCCGGAGCCCCGGCCCGGCAGCCCCGGCAGGGTGTAGCCGACCCGCAGGGCCGCCATCATGCCCAGGCCTGCGGCGCTGCATCCGATGAGCAGGCCGGTCATCGCGACGACGGCGCCGCCGTCGTCGAAGGTGAAGGCGAGCGGGAACGCGAACATCAGGGAACCCAGCAGGCCGAGCAGCACGATCGGCACGATCTGCAGGGCGCGCAGCCGCCGGGGCGGGCGCAGTTCGCCGTAGGACTCGGCGCGGTCGCCGCTCTCCTCCGGAATGTCCTGGGGCCGCTGCGGCGCCGCGGGTTCGCCGGCGCGGGCCGGTACCGGCTCACCCCGGTGCTGCCGGGGGATGTCTCCGGTGGTTCCGTTTGTCTCGCGAGGGCCGGCCTCCATTGCCACGTGCCCTCCTAGCTGAACGGTATTCACGGCTGCGGCATCGCTCGATGATGGCACGGGAGGCGGCCGGGACCGGCCTCATGGAGCGTCCCGATGCCATCACGTGATCAGGATGTGACCGTCCGTTCGAGCAGCTCCCAGGCCCGCTCCTCCAGGGGCGCGCCGGAGGCGTCCGGGGCGGCGCTCAACCAGCGCACCCGGGCGTCGCGGCGGAACCAGGTCTCCTGGCGCCGGGCGAAGCGGCGGGTGGCGCGTACCGTCTCGGCGCGCGCCTCCTCCTCGGTGCACTCGCCCGCGAGCGCCGCCAGCAGTTGCTGGTAACCGAGCGCGCGCGAGGCCGTACGCCCCTCGCGCAGGCCGGCCTGTTCCAGGGCGCGCACCTCGTCGACCAGGCCCGCCGCCCACATGCGGTCCACCCGGGTGGTGATCCGCTCGTCCAGGGCGGGGCGGTCGGTGGTGATGCCGATCTGGAGGGCCCGGTAGTGGCCCGTCTCCTCGTCCGGCCCGGGGAGGTTCGCGGTGAACGGGCGGCCGGTGATCTCGATGACCTCCAGCGCGCGCACGATCCGCCGGCCGTTGCCGGGCAGGATCGCGGCGGCGGCGGCCGGATCGGCGGCGGCGAGGCGGGTGTGCAGGACGCCGGTGCCCCGCTCGGCCAGCTCCGCCTCGAGCCGTGCCCGTACCGCCGGGTCGGTCCCCGGGAACTCCAGCTTGTCCAGCGCGCCCCTGACGTACAGGCCCGAGCCGCCCACCAGGACGGGGGTGCGGCCGGCCGCCAGCAGGCGGTCGATCTCGGCGCGGGCGAGCCGCTGGTACTCGGCGACGCTGGCGGTGACGGTGACGTCCCAGATGTCGAGCAGCCGGTGGGGCACTCCCCCGCGTTCGGCCTCGGACAGCTTGGCGGTGCCGATGTCCATGCCCTTGTACAGCTGCATCGAGTCGGCGTTGATCACCTCGCCGCCCAGCCGCCGGGCGAGGGCGGTGCCCAGGTCGGACTTGCCGGCGGCGGTCGGGCCGACCACGGCGATGACCTGGGGGGTTGGGGCTGCGGTGTTCATCCGGTGCAGTCTCGCAGACCACCGGGCGACACCACGAATGAGCGACGTGACGTGATGCGGCCGGGGTCGTTTGCACCTCGGGGGCATGCCAGGGACACACGGAAGATCAGGAGCAGCTCATGGGTGTGGTCAGCAAGGTTTTCGGCCGTTTCCGCCGCCCGACGGACGAGGCGGGGCAGGCGGCCGCGACCGCGCCGGACGCCGGGACGGCGGAGACGCAGGACGTGGCACAGGCCGTGGTGGACGCGGTGGCGAGCGCGGACACCACCGATGCCCCGGAGGCGGGCCGGGACGCCGGGCAGCCGGGCGCCGCGGACGCCGTCGACATCCCGAAGCAGACAGCGGCCGACGAGGCGGCGGATAATGAGGCGGACGAGGGCGCTCGTCAGCAGCAGTAGGCAGCACGTCGAGAAAGCAGGTGGCCGGGATGGGCTTCATGGACAAGCTCAATGTCGACAAGCTGAAGCAGACGCTCAGCCAGAACCGCGACAAGGTCGAGATGGGTCTGGACAAGGCCGCCGACGCCGTGGACTCCCTGACCAAGGGCAAGTACAGCGACAAGATCGACAGCGGCGCGGACAAGGCGAAGGACGCCCTCGGCAAGCTCGGGGACGGCGAGGACGGCAAGGACCAGGGCAAGGGCGCCAAGAGCGGCTCCTGATCACCGCCTTCGCGGTGCCGGTACGGAGCAGGCCCGGGACGGATGTCCCGGGCCTGCTCCGTACGCGTTCACGACCAGGTGGCGACGAAGTAGCCCACGCCGTACGGGGCCTCGTCGTACAGCAGGGCACCGCCGAGGCCCGCGCCCCGGCCCGCGCCCGCGAGCAGCTGCCAGCCCGAGCGGCCGGCGACCCGCAGTTCGCGGGCCAGCTCGGCGTCGAGCCCGTCCAGGGCCGCGATGTCGGCACGGCCCAGCGCGGCGGCGGCGTCCGCGTCGAACGCGGCGGCCCGCTCGTCGAAGGCGCCAGGAGCCTTGGGGGTACGGCACGCGCTGCCGTCGCCCATGATGAGCAGCGCGAGCCGTTCGGTGCGGGTGGCCAGCTCCGCGCCGGTGTCGGCGCAGGAACGCCGCTCCAGCGTCTCGCCGATGCCGAGCCCTTCGACGGGCGCGGCGTTCCAGCCCTGCTCGGCCAGCAGCCAGGCCGCCACGGCGAGGGAGGGCGGCAGTTCGCGGCCGTCCTCGGGTGCGGGGACGGCGGCCCGGCCGAGCCGGACGCCGAGATCCACACCGAAGCCGTGAAAGGAGCCGGGCGAGCCCTCCGGGTACGCCCCGCGCGCCTCGCTGAGCGCGGGCCCCACCACCACGAGCCGCGAGGGCCGGGCCGCGGCCAGCACCCCCAGCGCGTCGGCGCAGGCGGCCCGTGCGCCATCCAGCTCCCCGGCGGCACCCCCCGCCACCTCGGGAACGAGCAACGGCGGGCAGGGGCACACGGCGGCGGCGACAAGCATGCCGGTCAGCCTAGCGGCGCCGAGGAGCGCTCACCGGAGTCCCACACCAGCTCCCGCGCCACGAACCGGCACGGGTACGACATCCCCATGGCCCCCGTGAGCAGCGCAAGACAGCCGCTCTCCTCCCGGAAGACCTGGCGCCGTTCGATCCGGCGCGGGAACACCGGCTTGTGGCCGCGGACGAACGGCCACAGCGCCTGGATGGCTTCCTCTTGCGTTCCGTCGTGCTCGCCGACGAGCCGGGCGTCCCAGCAGCGGGCTGTGCCGGTCCGAACGTTCTCCTCGACGAGCAGCCCCCACCATCGTGGCCTGTCCGCGGTGTGCGGGTCAGCAGACGCTGCACCCGCCGCCGGGCTCCGCCGCCTGGGTGGGGGCCGGAGCCCCGATCGTCGGGAGGCCCAGCATCACGCCCTGCGGCTTCGCCGCGGCCGACGGGGCGGCGTTGCGCAGCTCCCAGGCGTCGCCCGCCCGGGTGCGCCGCACCGCGCTCGGCGGGGCCTCGGCGAGCAGGTGGTGCGGGGCGGCGTAGCTGATCTCCACGGTGACCATGTCGCCGGGCCGCACCGGCTGCCCGGGCCGCGCGAAGTGCACCAGCCGGTTGTCGGGGGCGCGCCCCGACAGGCGGCGGGTCGCGTCGTCCTTGCGGCCCTCGCCCTCCGCGACGAGCACCTCCACCGTGCGGCCGACCTGCCGCTTGTTCTCCTCCCAGGAGATCTCCTCCTGGAGCGCGACCAGCCGCTCGTACCGCTCCTGGACGACGGCCTTGGGCACCTGCCCGTCCATCTCGGCTGCCGGGGTGCCCGGGCGCTTGGAGTACTGGAAGGTGAACGCCTGCGCGAACCGCGCCTGGCGCACCACGTGCAGGGTCTCCTCGAAGTCCTCGTCCGTCTCCCCGGGGAAGCCGACGATGATGTCGGTGGAGATGGCGGCGTCCGGCATCGCGGCGCGCACCTTCTCGATGATGCCCAGATAGCGTTCCTGCCGGTACGAGCGGCGCATCGCCTTCAGCAGCCGCGAGGAGCCGGACTGCAGCGGCATGTGCAGCTGCGGCATCACGTTCGGGGTCTGGGCCATCGCCTCGATGACGTCGTCCGTGAAGTCGCGCGGATGCGGTGAGGTGAACCGCACCCGCTCCAGGCCCTCGATCCGGCCGCAGGCGCGCAACAGCTTGGAGAACGCCTCGCGGTCGCCCATGTCGGAGCCGTAGGCGTTGACGTTCTGCCCGAGCAGGGTGATCTCCAGGACGCCCTCGCCGACCAGGGCCTCCACCTCCGCCAGCACATCGCCCGGCCGCCGGTCCTTCTCCTTGCCACGCAGCGCCGGGACGATGCAGAAGGTGCAGGTGTTGTTGCAGCCGACCGACACCGACACCCACGCCGCGTACGGGCTCTCCCGCCGGGTGGGCAGGGTGGAGGGGAACGCCTCCAGCGACTCGGCGATCTCCACCTGCGCCTCGCGCTCCACGCGGGCGCGCTCCAGCAGCACCGGGAGCTTGCCGACGTTGTGCGTGCCGAAGACCACATCGACCCACGGCGCGCGGCGCGTGATGGTGTCCCGGTCCTTCTGGGCCAGGCAGCCGCCGACGGCGATCTGCATCCCGGGGCGGGCGGCCTTCTTGGGGGCCAGCTGGCCGAGGTTGCCGTACAGCCGGTTGTCGGCGTTCTCCCGGACGGCGCAGGTGTTGAAGACCACCACGTCGGCGGTCTCGGCGTCCTTCCCGGCGCGGACGTAGCCTGCCTGCTCCAGCAGCCCTGACATGCGCTCGGAGTCATGAACGTTCATCTGACAGCCGAACGTTCTGACTTCGTATGTGCGCGCGACTTCCGGCATGCGAGTGCTCAATCCAAAAGAGATCCGGGACCTGATATTGCGGATCACCCAGTTTACGTGCCCCCGCCGACAGCCCGCCCTTGCCTCCGGGGGCGGACAGCGCGCAGGATCTGCCGCATGGTCTCCCTGCGCCTCCCGCCCCCGCTGCGCCGCCGTCCGGTGCCGGTCCTGCTCGGTGTCGCCGTCGTGCTCGCGCTGCTGGGGGTGGTGCTGTGGGCACCGGCCACCCGGGGCCAGGAGAGGCTGAGCGGCTCGCTGACGCTGAGCACCGGGGCGCCGAGCGGGGTGTACGCGCGGTACGGGACGCTGCTGCAGAGCCAGCTGGCCCGGGAGGCCCCGGACCTGGACATCACGCTGCGCGGCAGCGCCGGGTCGGTGGAGAACATCGAGCGGCTGGTGTCGGGGGAGGCGGACTTCGCCATCGCGACGGCGGATTCGCTCGCCTCGTACCAGGCGGCGGGCGGCGAGGGCGCGGACACGCTGCTGGCGTGCGCCCGGCTGTACGACGACTACATCCAGCTGGTGGTGCGGGCCGACTCGCCGGTGGAGAGCGCCGCCGACCTGGCGGGGCTGCGGGTCGGGGTGGGGCAGGACCAGTCCGGGGTGCAGCTGGTGACGCGCGAGCTGCTGGCGGCGGCCGGGCTCGACATGGACCGGGACATCACGGCGGTGCGGCAGGGCATCAACACCACACCCACCATGCTGGAGGCGGGCCGGATCGACGCGTTCTTCTGGTCGGGCGGGCTGCCCACCTCGGCGGTGGAGCGGCTGGCGGGGCACTCGGACGTGCGCCTGGTGCCGCTGGGTGATCTGGTGCCGGCGCTGCGCGGCGAGGACGGCTCGTACCGCGACCACTACCGGGCCGCGGTGCTGCCGCCCGACGCCTATCCGGACATCGCCGGCAGCCAGGTGATCGACACGGTCGCGGTGGCGAATCTGCTGGTGACCACGGACCGGGTGGACGCCGCGCTGGCGGAGCAGATGACCCGGTCGGTGATCAACGGCCGGGACCGGATCGGTTCGCAGGTGCACGCGGCGCAACGCGTCGATCTGCGCACGGCGATCTACACGCAGCCGCTCCCGCTCCATCCGGGGGCGCGGGAGTACTACCGCTCGGCCAAGTCCTGAGCGCCGGCCGCTTCCCGGCCGCGTCCCCCGCCCCCTCGTGCGCGCGGCGGAAGTGATCTAGCCTCGATGGGCGCGCAGTCCTGGTAATCCCGGTAGTCCGGGAAATCCCGGTCATCCCGGTTCGACGACGAGCCTTCGGAGCCCGCCATGCATGACGACCGCAGCATTGTCGAAGACCGGCTGCGGCGCGTTCTCGATGAACGCGTCCGGCCCGCCGTCCACCGGGACCCGGTGCCGCTGACCGTGGAGCGCTGGGACGCTCCCGGCGAGCCCGTCCCCGTCGCCGAGGCGCTGGCCGCCCCGTACGCGCCGTGTGCCGGGGCCGGGGAGCGCTGGGGCCCGGCGTGGGGCACCACCTGGTTCAGGGTGACCGGCAGCGTTCCGCAGGGCTGGGCGGGGCGCAGCGTGGAGGCGGTGCTGGACCTGGGCTTCGACCGCGGCATGCCGGGCTTCCAGTGCGAGGGCCTGGTGCATCTGCCCGACGGCACCGTCGTGAAGGGCCTGAACCCCGACAACTCCTGGGTGCGGCTGGCGGACTCGGCGGCCGGCGGCGAGGAGGTGGTGCTGTACGTGGAGGCGGCGGCCAACCCGACCCTGAACGATCCGCGCCCCACCCGCCAGGGCGATGTCCGCACGGCGGGCGACGAGCCGCTGTACCGGCTGGCCGCGATGGACCTGGCCGTCTTCGAACCGCAGGTCTTCGAGCTGGTGGCGGATCTGGAGGTGCTGGGCGGGCTGATGACCCAGCTGCCGGTGGAGGACGCGCGGCGCTGGGAGCTGCTGCGCACCATCGAGTCGGCGCTGGATGTCCTGGACCTGGACAATGTGCCGGGCAGCGCGGGCGCCGCACGCACCCGCCTCGCGCCGGCGCTCGCCGCCCCCGCGCACGCCTCCGCACACCGGTTGAGCGCCGTGGGCCACGCGCACATCGACTCGGCGTGGCTGTGGCCGCTGCGCGAGACCGTGCGGAAGGTGGCGCGCACCACCGCCAACGTCGTCGCGCTGATGGACGAGCACCCGGAGTTCGTGTTCGCGATGTCCCAGGCGCAGCAGCTGGCCTGGCTCAAGGAGCACCGGCCCGAGCTGTTCGCGCGGGTGAAGAAGAAGATCGCGGCCGGCACCTTCGTCCCGGTGGGCGGGATGTGGGTGGAGTCGGACACCAACATGGTCGGCGGCGAGGCCATGGCCCGGCAGTTCCTGTACGGGAAGCGGTTCTTCCTGGACGAGTTCGGGATCGAGACCGACGGGGTGTGGCTGCCGGACTCGTTCGGCTTCACGGCGGCGATGCCGCAGCTGGTGAAGCTGTCCGGCTCCAGCTGGTTCCTGACCCAGAAGATCTCCTGGAGCCAGACCAACGCCTTCCCGCACCACACGTTCTGGTGGGAGGGCATCGACGGCACCCGGGTCTTCACCCACTTCCCGCCGATCGACACCTACAACTCCGACCTCGGGGGCGCCGAGCTGGCCCGCGCGGCGCGCAACTACCGCGAGAAGGGCCGCGGCACCCGTTCCCTGGCGCCCTTCGGGCACGGCGACGGCGGCGGCGGTCCCACCCGGCAGATGCTGGCCAGGGCCCGCCGGCTGGCCGACCTGGAGGGCTCGCCCCGGGTGCGGATCGAGGAGCCCAGCGCGTTCTTCGACGCGGCCCGGGCGGAGTACGAGGACGCCCCGGTGTGGGTGGGCGAGCTGTATCTGGAGCTGCACCGCGGCACGTACACCTCGCAGGCCAAGACCAAGCAGGGCAACCGGCGCGCCGAGTCGCTGCTGCGCGAGGCCGAGCTGTGGGCGGCCACCGCCGCATTGCGGGTACCCGGCTACGCGTACCCGTACGAGGATCTCGAACGGCTGTGGAAGACGGTGCTGCTGCACCAGTTCCACGACATCCTGCCCGGCTCGTCCATCGCCTGGGTGCACCGCGAGGCCCGCGCGACGTACGAGCGGGTGCACGGTGAGCTGGCAGCCCTCACCGGGGCCGCCCAGCGTGCGCTGGCCGCAGACGGCGCGGACGGCGGCGGCGACGCCGTGACGGTGTTCAACGGCGCCCCGCACGCCCGCGGCGGCATCCCCTCGGGCGGCGCCGCCCCGCGCCCGCCGCGCGCCACCCCGCCCGTCACCGTGGCCGAACGCGACGGGGGCGGTTTCGTCCTGGCCAACGGCTTGCTGCGGGTGGAGATCGACCACCGGGGCCTGCTGGTCTCGGTGCGTGACGGCGACGGGGAGGGCGTGGGCCGTGAGGCCATCGCCCCGGGCCGGGCCGGCAACCTCCTCCAGCTCCACCCGGACCTGCCCAACCACTGGGACGCCTGGGACATCGACGCCTTCTACCGCCACAACACCACCGATCTCACCGGCTTCGACGAGTTCGAGCTGGCCGAGGCGGACGAGGACGCCGCCACCGTGCGGGTGGTCCGCGGCTTCGGCGCCGGTTCGGCCGTGCGGCAGCGCATCACGCTGCGCTCCGGCGCCCGCCAGGTGGATCTCGACACCGAGATCGACTGGCAGGAGAGCGAGAAGATCCTCAAGGCCGCCTTCCCGCTGGATGTGAAGGCCGACCACTCGGCCGCCGAGACGCAGTTCGGGCACGTCTTCCGCCCCACCCACACCAACACCTCGTGGGAGGCGGCGAAGTTCGAGATCTGCGCCCATCGCTGGCTGCACGTCGGCGAGCCCGGCTGGGGCGCGGCGCTGCTGAACGACTCCACCTACGGCCACGACGTCACCCGCGAGGTACGGGCGGACGGCGGGCAGACCACGACCGTACGGCTGTCGCTGCTGCGCGCCCCGCGCTACCCCGACCCGGAGACCGACCAGGGCACCCACCGGCTGCGGTACGCGCTGGCGCCCGGTGCGACGCTCGCCGACGCGGTACGCGAGGGGCACGCCCTGAACCTGCCCGAGCGGTCCGTCCCCGGGAACGCCACCGTCACCCCGCTGGTGAGCGTGGCACCGGAGGCGCCCATCGTGGTCGAGGCCGTCAAACTGGCCGAGGACCGCAGCGGTGACGTGGTGGTGCGGCTGTACGAGTCGGGCGGCGGCCGGGCGAGCGGCCGGCTGCTGGCGGGCTTCCCGCTCGCCTCGGCGACCGCCACCGATCTGCTGGAGCGCCCCCTGACCGACGCCCCGGGCTACCCGGTGGGCCGGGACGGCGGGGTGGAGCTGACCCTGCGGCCCTTCGAGATCCTCACCCTGCGGCTGGTGCCGGCCGCCGCTGCGGGCTGACCTCGGGCGCGTGCCGGGGCACGGAGACCAGCACGCGCAGTCCGTGCGGCTGGTTGTGGGCGTAGGCGATGGTGGCGCCGCCCGCGGCCAGCAGCACGTGCACGATGGACAGGCCGAGGCCGGATCCGGCGACGTTCTGGTGGCGCCCGGCCCGCCAGAAGCGGTCGCCGATCCGTTCCAGTTCCTCGTCGTCCAGACCGCGCCCGGTGTCGGCGGTCTCGATGGTGACCCGGTCGCCCTCGGCGGTGACGGTGACGGTGACCTCGCCACCGAACGGCGTGAACTTCAGCGCGTTGTCGATCACCGCGTCCAGCGCGCTGGAGAGCGCCACCGGATCCGCCCAGCCGGTGACCGCGCCGGCTCCCGCCTGGCGCAGCACCACCCCGCCGCGGCCCGCCACCGGCCGCCAGGAGCCGATCCGCTCGGCGACCAGCGCCGCCACATCGGTCAGCCGCAGGTCCGCGGCGGTGTGCTCGGCCAGCGCCAGGTCCAGCAGGTCGTCCAGGACCCGCGCCAGCCGCTTGCCCTCGGCCTGCACGGAGGCGAACTCCGCGCTGCCCTCCGGGAGGTCGAGACCCAGCAGCTCGATGCGCAGCAGCAGGGCGGCGAGCGGGTTGCGCAGTTGGTGGGAGGCGTCGGCCACGAACGCCCGCTGCTGTTCGAGGATCTCCTCGACGTGGTCGGCCATCTCGTTGAAGGACCGCGCCAGCCGTTTGAGCTCGGGCGGCCCGCCGCCGGGCGCCACCCGGGCGGTCATCCGGCCGGTGGAGATCTCGTGGGTGGCCCGGTCCAGCACCCGCACCGGGCGCAGGATCCAGCCGGTGAGCTGGTGGGCGGCGGCCAGCGCCAGCAGCATCGCGGCGGCCAGGCCGTACCCGATGGGCAGCCAGCCGGACAGGATGCGCGAGCGCAGCGGGCCGGTCGGTGACTCGGTGACGACCACCGCGATCACATCGCCGTCGCGGATCACCGGGGAGGCCACCACCAGGGTGCGCTCGTCGTCCCAGGGCCACACCTGGCCGGGGCCGCGGCTGCGGCGCCCGGCCAGCGCCTCGGCGAAGGCGTCGCCGTCCTCCTCCCCGCGCGGCGCGGCCCAGCCGACGGGGGCCACCGCCATCGGCTCCCCGTCCCGCTGGAAGACGCCGGCCTTGATCCCGTACACCTCGTGGTAGCGCCGAAGCTCCTCCTGGAGGGTGCCCAGCGGGTCGGCGGCCCCGTCGCCGTCGGGCGAGAGGCCGGCGGCGAACTGGGCGAGCGAGGCGAAGCGGGCGGTGTCGTCGATGCGGTCGACGACGACGCGCTGCTGCTCGGTGCTGGCCTGGCTGGTGGCCAGCGGGATGCCGAGTGCCAGCAGCACCGTGGCGAGCAGCACGGTGAGCAGCAGGAGGAGGCGCGAGCGCATGTCGGGGCGGGTCTCTCAGCGGGGCGGCAGGGCGAGCCGGTAGCCGACGCCGCGCACCGTCTCGACGAGTTCGGGGCGGCGCAGCTTGGAGCGCAGCGAGGCGATGTGCACCTCCAGGGTGCGGCCGGTGCCCTCCCAGCTGGTCTGCCACACGTCGGAGATGATCTGCTCCCGGCGGAAGACCACCCCGGGCCGGTGGGCCAGCAGTGCCAGCAGGTCGAACTCCTTACGGGTCAGCGCGATCCGTTCACCGTCCACGGTCACCTGGCGGGAGGCGTGCTCCAGGGTGACCGGGCCCAGGGACAGGACGCCGCCGGGGCCCTCGGCGCGTTCGGGCTCCTCGGCGGCCTTGCGGCGGCTCACGGCGTGGATGCGGGCCAGCAGCTCGCCGGTGTCGTACGGCTTGACCACGTAGTCGTCGGCGCCGATGTTCAGGCCGTGGATGCGCGAGCGCACGTCGGCGCGCGCGGTCACCATGATCACCGGGATCGAGGTGAGGCGGCGGATCCGGCCGCACACCTCGAAACCGTCCAGGTCGGGCAGGGTGAGATCGAGCAGGACGACGTCGAAGGAGCCGTTCCGCAGCCGGGTCAGCGCGTCCTCGCCGCCCCGGGCGTGCGCCACGGAGATGCCGTGGCGGCCGAGCACCGCGATGAGGGCGGCGGCCACGTGTTCGTCGTCCTCGACCAGGAGGAGTCTCATCCCGCTCCGCGACCTCCCATCCGCTGCGCTGCCGGTGTGCTTCCTATCTGCATCCATCACGGGGGCGGACCCGGAGTCAAGGGGCTTCCGGAGAGCTGAACTGTTCCGTTATCCGGAAAACGGGGAACGCATACCGACAGCGACCGGGCGTCACCGTACGCATTCCGCGCGATCGGATCGTGATGCTCAATTTCCGCTCAACTCTGCTGACGCTGCCTCGCGTGCTGGCTAGTGTCCCTGCAACCGACGAGGACGGAGCAACCCCACGATGAGCGAGACGTCGCTGACCAAGGAACCCGAGGACGCGTCGCCTGCGACGGGAGACCTGGTCGTCCTGGACAGCGTGAACAAGCACTTCGGCGCGCTGCATGTGCTTCAGGACATCAACCTGACCATCAAGCGCGGCGAGGTCGTCGTCGTCATCGGTCCCTCCGGATCCGGCAAGTCCACGCTGTGCCGTTCCATCAACCGGCTGGAGACCATTGACGCCGGAACGATCACCATCGACGGCGACCCCCTTCCGCAGGAGGGCCGCGAGCTGGCCCGGCTGCGCGCCGATGTGGGCATGGTCTTCCAGTCCTTCAATCTGTTCGCGCACAAGACCGTGCTGCAGAACGTGATGCTCGGCCCGATCAAGGTGCGCCGCCAGGACAAGGCCGAGGTCGAGACCCGGGCCCGGGCCCTGCTCGACCGGGTGGGCGTCGGCAACCAGGCCGACAAGTACCCGGCCCAGCTCTCCGGCGGCCAGCAGCAGCGCGTGGCCATCGCGCGTGCCCTGGCGATGGAGCCGAAGGTGATGCTCTTCGACGAGCCCACCTCGGCCCTGGACCCGGAGATGATCAACGAGGTCCTCGAAGTCATGCAGCAGCTGGCTGCCGAGGGCATGACCATGGTCGTCGTCACCCATGAGATGGGCTTCGCCCGCTCCGCCGCCAACCGCGTGGTGTTCATGGCGGACGGCCGGATCGTCGAAGAGGCCGACCCCCACCAGTTCTTCGACAACCCGCGCAGCGACCGGGCCAAGGACTTCCTTTCGAAGATCCTCGCCCACTGAGCCCGGCACGCCGCACGCAACCGATACGCACAGCACGTTCGACGAAGAGGGAAGTACAACCATGAAGCTCCGCAAGGCAAGCGCGCTGGCCGCCTCCGTTCTCGCCCTGTCCCTGACCGCGACCGCCTGCGGCTCGAGTGACGACGACAACGGTGGCAGCGGTGACGGTGGGGGCGGGAAGATCACCGTCGGCATCAAGTTCGACCAGCCCGGTCTGGGCCTGAAGACCCCGGACGGCACGTTCGCCGGTTTCGACGTGGACGTGGCCACGTATATCGCCGGTGAGCTCGGGTACACCCCGGAGAACATCAACTTCGTCGAGTCCCCCAGCCCCGAGCGCGAGAACCTGCTCAAGCGCGGTGACGTCGACTTCATCGTCGCCACCTACTCCATCACCGACACCCGCAAGCAGGAGGTCGACTTCGCCGGCCCGTACTTCGTGGCCCACCAGGATCTGCTGATCCGTGCCGACGAGGACGTCACCAGCGAGGACGACATCAACAACCTCACGCTGTGTTCGGTCGCCGGCTCCACCCCGGCGCAGCGCATCAAGGACGAGATCGCCCCCGACGCCGGGCTGTTCGAGCAGGCCACCTACTCCGAGTGCCTGGCGGGCCTGGAGAACGGCCAGGTCGACGCGATCACCACGGACGACGTCATCCTGGCCGGTTACGCCGCGCAGGACCAGCACCAGGGCAAGTTCAAGCTGGCCGGCCTGAACCTGTCCGACGAGTTCTACGGCATCGGTGTCCAGAAGGGCTCCGACCTGCGCGCCGACATCAACACCGCCATCCAGAAGATGATCGACGACGGCGAGTGGGACGCGGCCATCGAGAAGAACGTCGGCCCCTCGGGCTACGCCGCCGAGGGCGCCCCGGAGATCACGGAGACCAACTGAGCGTCCGGGCCACGGGGAGGGAGCGCCGCCGCTGACATCCGGCGGCGGCGCTCCGCCCCACCTCCTCATCCCACTCTCCGCCGAGACTGCGAGTTTCCGTGTTCGAATTCCTTGATCTCGAACGGTATGACCTGTTCGGGGCGTTCTGGGTAACGGTGCAGCTCACCTTCTACTCAGCCGTCGGCTCCCTCATCTGGGGAACCATCCTGGCCGGCATGCGCGTCAGCCCGGTCCCGATCATGCGTGCCTTCGGTACCGCCTACGTGCACATCTTCCGTAACACCCCTCTGACCCTGATCATCCTGGCGTGCTCCCAGGGCCTGTACTTCACCCTGAACTTCGACATGGGGGCGGGCAAAGACCTGGAGGCGCTGGGCTTCCGGCTGGCCGTCCTGGGCTTCGTCGCTTATACCGCCACCTTCGTCTGCGAGGCAGTGCGCTCCGGCATCAACACCGTTCCGGTGGGCCAGGCGGAAGCCGCCCGCGCACTGGGGCTGAACTTCTTCCAGGTGCTGCGGCTCATCGTGCTCCCCCAGGCGTACCGCTCCGTGGTGGCGCCGCTGGCCAACGTGCTGATCGCGCTGACCAAGAACACCACGATCGCCTCCGCCATCGGGGTGGCCGAGGCCTCCGCCCTGATGAAGGCGATGATCGAGAACGAAGCCCAACTGATTCCGATCGCGGCGATCTTCGCCCTGGGATTCATCATTCTCACTCTTCCCATGGGGCTGTTCCTCGGCTGGGTGAGCAAGCGCGTGGCGGTGAAACGATGAGCGACCTCTCCGTTCTGTACGATGCCCCGGGCCCCCGCGCCCGCCGGCGCAACGTCCTGATCGCCACCCTCTTCGTGATCCTGCTCGCGGCCGGGGCCTGGTGGCTCTACGGGACCCTGGACGACAACGGCGAACTGGACGCACGCAAGTGGGATCCTTTCGTCACCGACTCCCGGGTGTGGACGACCTATCTGCTGCCCGGCCTGCAGGCCACGCTGACGGCGGCGGCGCTCGCCATGGTGATCGCCCTTCCGCTGGGCGCGATCCTGGGCATCGGCCGGCTGTCGGACCACTGGTGGATCAGCAAGCCGGTCGGCGCGATCGTGGAGTTCTTCCGCGCCATCCCTGTTCTGCTGCTGATGCTGTTCGCCAACGAGGCGTACGCGATGTGGACGGACGTGGACCGGTCCGACCGGCCGATGTACGCGGTGGTCACGGGCCTGGTGCTGTACAACGCCTCGGTCCTCGCCGAGGTGGTCAAGGCCGGCATCCTGTCCCTGCCCAAGGGCCAGCGTGACGCCGCCCAGGCGATCGGCATGCGCAAGAGCCAGATGATGACCTTCGTCCTGCTGCCGCAGGCGGTCACAGTGATGCTGCCGGCGATCGTCAGCCAGCTGGTCGTCATCGTCAAGGACACCGCCCTCGGTGGCGCCCTGCTCGGCTACAGCGAGCTGATGCGCAGCGTCGGCCTGGTCAGCGCGAACTACGGCAACGTCATCGCCAGCTTCGTGGTAGTCGCCGTGATCTTCATCGTGGTGAACTTCCTGATCACCAGCTTCGCGAGCTGGCTGGAGGGCAAGCTGCGGCGCGGCAAGCGCAGCACGGGGGTGACCGTGACCGTGGATCCGGGCGCCCAGGTCGGCGGCGTCGGCGGGGGGATGGCGGTCGCTGCCCCACCGTCCGGGGACGGCGAGAAGGCCTGATCCGGCCAACCGCCGACTCCCGTACGTCAAGGCCGACTTGACGCAAGAACAACCGCTGGGTTGCATACATGATGTGCTGCCCGTGATCATTGCCGGCGCGGGCCCGATCGGGCTCGCGCTGGCGCTTGCCCTGGCCGGGCACCGTGTCCCCACCATCGTGCTCGATGGTGCCGACGGCCCCCCGCCGCCCCGCCTCGCCCGTACCTGCGTCCTCTTCCCGGACCTCGCCCACTGGGCCAGGCTGCCGGGTCTGGGCCGGGAGACCGCCACCCTCAGCGGCTGGCACACCCGGCAGCGCGGCCGCACGGTCGCGCACCGTGCCTTCGCCGCCGGTGAGGCGCCGTTCCACCTCCCGCAGCACGCCCTGGAGGGTGCGCTGCGCGCGGCGGTCGCCGGCCAGGAACTGATCCGTGTCCTGGCCGGCACCCGCGTCACCGCCGTGGAACAGAGCGACACCGAGGTCGTCGTCCGCAGCACCGAACTCACCGAGCAGACACTGCGCGGCAGTTATCTGGTCGGCTGCGACGGCGCCCGTTCCACCGTGCGCAAGCTGCTGGGCATCGGTTTCCCCGGCCGCACCGCCGTCGAGCGCCACGCCGTGGCGGCGCTGCGCACCGAACTGCCGTGGCCCGGCGAGGGCGGAGTGCACCGGGGCGGCCCCGGCGGCGAGGTGACCGTCCGGCCGCTGCCGGGCCACCGCTGGCGGCTGGATTGGCCGCTGCCCGAGGAGGACGGGCTCATCACCCCGGACGCGATGCTGGAACGGGTGCACACCACCCTCGGCGGCTGGCACGACGGCGACCTGCCGCGGTACGAGCTGCTGGACGCCGGCGTCCAGGTCTGTCATCAGCGCCTGGCCCTGCGCTGGCGCTCGGGGCGGGTCTTTCTCGCCGGGGACGCCGCCCGCCTGCTGGGCGCGCTCGGCACCCAGCAGATCGCCGAGGGCCTGCGGGACGTCGAGAATCTGTCCTGGAAGCTGGCCGCCGCCTGTCACCACGCGCCGGCCGCGCATCTGCTGGACAGCTATGAGATCGAGCGTCGCACCGCGGTCGCCGACCGGCTGCGGGCCGTGGACCAGGCGCTGCCCCTGGTACGCGGCCGGCGCGGATTGCTCACCCGGCTCGTGCGCGGCCGGGGCAAGGGGCGACTGCGGCTGCTCACCGACGGCCACACCGGCGACGGGGCGCTGGGCGCGCCCGGCCGTTACCCGGACTCGCCCCTGACCTTCGTCTCCCACCGGGCCGCCAGCGCCACCCCGCCCGGGTCCACGGTGCTCGATGTGCCGGTGACCGCGCTGGACGGCACGCGCACCCGACTGCGGCACTGCCTGGGCGGGCCGCTGCTGCTGGTGCTGACCGCCCCCGGTTCGCGGGTGTGGGACGCCAAGCACTGGCTGTCGGCGGGGCTGATGCCCCGGCTGGCGGTGGCCGCCCGGGCGCTGCCGGTGCCCACCGAGCTGCTGGTCACCGAGGACTATCCGGGCGCGGCGGCGCACACCCTGCTGGTGATCCGCCCCGACGGCCATCTGGCGGCGACCCTGCCCGGCGCGGACCGGGAGGAGTTGCTGGCCTTCATAGCGCGCTGGCGTGCGGAGACGGAGGCGGGGCCGGACGCCCGCGCGGGCACCACGGCTGTCTGAGGCTCCGTGCGGTCAGTGACCGGGCCGCGGCCCGGTCACTGACCGGTGGCGGGCGGCGGCCAGGCCGTGGAGTCCTCCCACCCGTCCTCCTCCTGGTGGCCCTCCGCCTCCAGTGCCTGCCGGACCACCCGCAGGGCCATCCCCTCCGGGTAGCCCTTGCGGGCCAGCATCCCGGCCAGCCGGCGCAGCCGTTTGTCCCGCTCCAGCCCCCGGGTGGCGCGCAGCTTGCGCTGCACCAGGTCGCGGGCGGTGGCCTCCTCGCGCTCACTGTCCAGCGTGCCCACGGCCTCCTCGATGACGGCCGGGTCCACCCCCTTGGTGCGCAGCTCCCGCGCCAGCGCCCGGCGGGCCAGGCCCCTGCCGTGGTGCCGGGACTCGACCCAGGCGCCGGCGAACGCGGCGTCGTCGATGAACCGCAGTTCCTCGAAGCGGTCCAGCACCTCGTCGATCACCGGGTCGGGGATCTCCCGCTTGCGCAGCGCCTCCGTCAGCTGCTGCCGGGTGCGCGGGGCCCCGGTGAGCAGCCGCAGGCAGATCGCCCGTGCCCGCTCCGCCGGATCCCGCGGCTCCCGCTCCTTCTGCGACGCCCCCGCCCCGGCCCTCGACAGGGAGGGGGCGTCGCCGCTCTCGGTGCGCCGGGTCACCGTCAGCTCTTGGCCGCGGCGGCCGCGGTCTTGGCCGTCTTGGTGGCCTTGGCCGCCGGCGCGGGCACGGTCTTCGCGGCGGCGGTGGCGGACGCCCCGGTGGCAGGCGTCTTCGCCGCGTCCTTGGCCGGCTCGGCCTCGCTCGTCCCGGTCTTCGGGCCGATGCCCAGCTTCTCCTTGATCCGCCGCTCGATCTCGTTGGCGAGATCGGGGTTGTCGCGCAGGAAGTTGCGGGAGTTCTCCTTGCCCTGCCCCAGCTGGTCGCCCTCGTAGGTGTACCAGGCGCCGGACTTGCGGACGATGCCGTGCTCCACACCCATGTCCAGCAGCCCGCCCTCGCGGCTGATGCCCATGCCGTACAGGATGTCGAACTCGGCCTGCTTGAACGGCGGGGCCACCTTGTTCTTGACGACCTTGACGCGGGTGCGGTTGCCGACCGCGTCGGTGCCGTCCTTGAGGGTCTCGATCCGCCGGATGTCCAGGCGCACCGAGGCGTAGAACTTCAGCGCCCGGCCACCCGTGGTGGTCTCCGGCGAGCCGAACATCACCCCGACCTTCTCCCGGAGCTGGTTGATGAAGATCGCGGTGGTCTTCGACTGGTGGAGCGCACCGGTGATCTTCCGCAGGGCCTGGCTCATCAGCCGGGCCTGGAGACCCACGTGCGAGTCGCCCATCTCGCCCTCGATCTCGGCGCGCGGCACCAGGGCGGCCACCGAGTCGATGACGATCAGGTCCAGGGCGCCGGAGCGGATCAGCATGTCCACGATCTCCAGCGCCTGCTCGCCGTTGTCCGGCTGGGAGAGGATCAGCTGATCCACGTCCACGCCCAGACGCTTGGCGTACTCCGGGTCCAGCGCGTGCTCGGCGTCCACGAACGCGACCGTGCCGCCCGCCTTCTGGGCGTTGGCCACCGCGTGCAGCGTGAGGGTGGTCTTGCCTGAGGACTCGGGGCCGTAGACCTCCACCACCCGCCCGCGCGGGAGACCGCCGACGCCCAGGGCCACGTCCAGGGCCGTGGAGCCGGTGGGGATGATCTCGATGGGCTCGTCAGGGCGCTCCCCCAGGCGCATCACCGCGCCCTTGCCGAACTGTCGTTCAATCTGTGCGAGAGCGGCGTCGAGCGCCTTCTCGCGGTCCGTACCTGCCATGGGAGCCACCCGGTCCGTCTGATTCGATCGCTTCACACTCACGGACGCTAGTGCCTGCCACTGACAATCGACGCCGACACCCGGCCGGGGCACCGCTCCGCACCCCCATAAGAATGGATGTTCGATTTTTGTGTCAAGCGCCCCCGCCCGCCTGTGGAAAACCTCATTTCCGCAGTTCAGCGCAGGTGTGCGGGCACCTCGACCGCCGCACAGACCCCGCGCCAGACGTCTTTGACCGCCCATCCGGCGTCCAGCGCCTCGTGCACCGTCCGCCCACCCAGCTCGGACATCACATGGTCCCGGGCGAACGATTCCGCGTACGCGGGCCCGAAGTTTTCCCGCATCCGCGCCCAGAATTCCGTCAACCGCATGGTTCCAGTATCCCGCCCCGCGCGGCCGGTACCGGCGGCCCTCGCCACGGCCCCAGCCCGCCGCCCCCGCCGCCACCCGGCCGTTTGTCAGTGGCCGGGTGCACGATGGTCGGGTGAGCACTTCCAGCGCCCTGAGCGGATTCTCCCCGGCCACCCGCGCGTGGTTCACCGGGGCCTTCTCCGCGCCCACCCCCGCCCAGGAGGGCGCCTGGCACGCGATCGCCGCGGAATCCGACGCGCTGGTGGTCGCCCCCACCGGCTCCGGCAAGACCCTGGCCGCCTTCCTCGCCTCCCTGGACCGGCTGGCCGCCACCCCGCCCCCGCCGACCCCCTCAAGCGCTGCCGGGTGCTGTACGTCTCCCCGCTCAAGGCCCTGGCCGTCGACGTCGAACGCAACCTGCGCAGCCCGCTGACCGGCATCCGGCAGGAATCCGTACGCCTCGGTCTGCCGGAGCCGGAGATCACAGTCGGCATCCGCTCCGGGGACACCCCGCCCACCGAACGCCGCGCCATGTCCCGCCGCCCCCCGGACATCCTGATCACCACCCCCGAGTCGCTGTTCCTGATGCTGACCTCCGCCGCCCGCGAGGCGCTCGCCGGCGTGGAGACGGTGATCCTGGACGAGGTGCACGCAGTCGCCGGCACCAAGCGCGGCGCCCACCTCGCGCTCTCCCTGGAACGGCTCGACGCCCTGCTGGAGCGCCCCGCCCGCCGCATCGGGCTGTCCGCCACCGTGCGCCCCGTCGACGAGGTGGCCCGCTTCCTGTCCCCGCGCCGCCGCGCCACCATCGTGCAGCCGCCCAGCGGCAAACAGTTCCAGCTGTCCGTGGTCGTCCCCGTCCCCGACCTCGGCGAGCTCGGCGGCTCCCCCGTCCCTGACGCCCCCGGCTCCGGCGAGAAGCCCTCCATCTGGCCCTCCGTCGAGGAGCGCATCGTCGACCTGGTGCGGGCGCACCGTTCCACCATCGTCTTCGCCAACTCCCGGCGGCTGGCCGAGCGGCTGTGCAACCGGATGAACGAGATCGCCCACGAGCGCGACACCGGCACCCCGCTCCCCGAGGAACACTCCCCCGCCGACCTGATGGGCGGCTCGGGCGCCGCGAAGGGCGCCCCCGCCGTCCTCGCCCGCGCGCACCACGGCTCGGTCTCCAAGGAGCAGCGCTCCCAGATCGAGGAGGACCTCAAGGCCGGCCGGCTGCCCGCGGTCGTCGCCACCTCCTCGCTGGAACTGGGCATCGACATGGGCGCCGTCGACCTGGTCATCCAGGTGGAGTCCCCGCCCTCGGTGGCCTCCGGGCTCCAGCGCGTGGGCCGCGCGGGACACCAGGTGGGGGCGGTCTCCTCCGGCGTGGTCTTCCCCAAGTACCGGGGTGACCTGGTGCAGTCGGCGGTGGTCACCGAACGGATGCGGGCCGGTGCCATCGAGGCCCTGCGTGTCCCGGCCAACCCGCTCGACGTCCTGGCCCAGCAGCTGGTCGCGATGACCGCCCTGGACACCTGGGACGTGGACGAACTGCTCGCGCTGGTCCGCGGCGCCGCCCCGTTCGCCGCGCTGCCCGAATCGGCCTTCCACTCGGTCCTCGACATGCTCGCCGGCCGCTACCCCTCGGACGCCTTCGCCGAGCTGCGGCCCCGCCTGGTGTGGGACCGGGTGGCGCACACGGTCACCGGCCGCCCCGGCGCCCAGCGGCTGGCCGTGACCTCCGGCGGCACCATCCCCGACCGCGGCCTGTTCGGGGTGTTCCTGGCGGGCTCCGATCCGCGCAAGGGCGGCGGCCGGGTCGGGGAGCTGGACGAGGAGATGGTGTACGAGTCGCGGGTCGGCGACGTGTTCACCCTCGGCACCACCTCCTGGCGGATCGAGGACATCACCCGGGACCGGGTGCTGGTCACCCCGGCGCCCGGGGTGCCGGGGCGGCTGCCGTTCTGGAAGGGTGACCAGCTGGGCCGCCCGCTGGAGCTCGGCCGCGCCCTCGGCGCGTTCCTGCGCGAGGTCGGCGCCCTGGAGCCCGCCGCGGCCAGGGAACGGCTGACCGCGGCCGGCCTGGACACCTGGGCGGTGGACAACGTCCTCGGCTACCTGGACGAGCAGCGCCGGGCGTGCGGGCACGTCCCCGACGACCGCACCATCGTGGTGGAGCGGTTCCGCGACGAACTGGGCGACTGGCGGGTGGTGGTGCACTCCCCCTTCGGCGCGCAGGTGCACGCCCCCTGGGCCCTGGCTCTCGGCGCCCGGCTCACCGAACGCTTCGGCGTGGACGCCCAGGTGCTGCACGCGGACGACGGCATCGTGCTGCGGCTGCCCGACATCGATCTGCTGGGCTTCGACCCGGACGGGGCCGCACCCGACACCGGTCTCGACCCCGCGCGGTACGCGGCGGACGACGGACAGCCCCCGGTCACCGCCGCCGATGTGCTCTTCGAGGCGGGCGAGGTCGATGACCTCGTCACCGAACAGGTCGGCGGCTCCGCACTGTTCGCCGCCCGGTTCCGCGAGTGCGCGGCCCGCGCCCTGCTGCTGCCGCGCCGCGATCCCGGCCGCCGTACCCCGCTGTGGCAGCAGCGCCAGCGCGCCGCCCATCTGCTCTCGGTCGCCAGCGAGTTCGGCTCGTTCCCGATCGTCCTGGAAGCCGTGCGCGAATGCCTGCAGGATGTCTTCGACGTGCCGGGGCTCGCCGAGCTGATGCGCGACATCGCCGGCCGCCGGGTCCGCCTGGTGGAGGTCACCACCCGCGAACCCTCGCCCTTCGCCCGCTCCCTGCTGTTCGGGTACGTGGCGCAGTACCTGTACGAGGGCGACTCGCCGCTGGCCGAACGCCGCGCCGCCGCCCTCTCGCTGGACTCCCGGCTGCTGTCCGAACTGCTCGGCAAGGCGGAGCTGCGCGAGCTGATCGACCCCGGCGTCCTGGAGGAGCTGGAGCGCGAACTGCGCTGGCTGACCCCGGAACGGCGGCTGAAGGACGCCGAGGCCGTCGCCGACGCGCTGCGCGTCCTGGGCCCGCTGACCGACGCCGAGCTGACCGAACGCGGCGCGGAACCGCACTGGGCCGAGCAGTTGGAGCACGCCCGCCGCGCCCTGCGAGTACGCATCGGCGGCCGGGAGCACTGGGCGGCCGTCGAGGACGCCGGACGGCTGCGGGACGCCCTGGGTGCGGCCCTCCCGGTGGGGGTGCCCGAGGCGTTCACCGATCCGGTGCGCGATCCGCTGGGTGACCTGCTGGCCCGCCACGCCCGTACCCACGGCCCCTTCACCTCCGCGCACGCCGCCGAACGGTTCGGGCTGGGCACCGCCGTAGCCGACGGCGCCCTGCACCGGCTGGCGGCCGAGGGGCGGCTGGTCCAGGGCGAGTTCCACCCCCAGGGGCGGGGCCAGGAGTGGTGCGACGCGACGGTGCTGCGCCGGCTGCGGCGCCGCTCGCTGGCCGTGCTGCGCCAGGAGCTGGAGCCCGTGCCGCCGACCGCGCTGGCCGCCTTCCTGCCGCGCTGGCAGCACGTCGGCGACCCGTCGGGCGGCGGGGGCGGACTGCGCGGCATCGACGGACTGCTGCGCGCCGTGGAACAGCTGCAGGGCGCGCCGGTGCCGGCCTCCGCCCTGGAACGGCTGGTACTGCCCTCCCGGGTACCCGGGTACGGCCCGCAGCTGCTCGACGAGCTGACCACCTCCGGCGAGGTGGTCTGGGCGGGCGCCGGGGCGCTGCCCGGCAAGGACGGCTGGGTGGCGCTGTACCCGGCCGACAGCGCCCCGCTGCTGCTGCCTCCCGCGCACCCGCTGGAGCTGACCCCGGTTCACCAGGCGGTGCTGTCGGCCCTGGAGGGCGGCTACGGGCTGTTCTTCCGGCAGATCGCCGACCGGGTCCACCAGCAGTGGCCCGACACACCGGAACCCGCGCTGGCCGAGGCCGTGTGGGAGCTGGCCTGGTCCGGGCGGCTGACCAATGACTCGCTGGCCCCGCTGCGGTCACTGCTGGGTTCGGGGCGCACGGCGGGATCCACCGCCCACCGGGCCCGGCGCAGCACCCCGCGTGGCCGGTACGGCTCCCTGGCGGTGGCGGCCGGCCCCGGCCGCAGACCGCCGGCCTCCCGTGGCGGACCACCCACCGTGGCGGGCCGCTGGTCGCTGCTGCCGCCCCGGGAGAGCGATCCGACGGTCCGCGCGCACGCCCTGGCCCGTACGCTGCTCGACCGGCACGGGGTGGTGACCCGGGGCGCGGTGTCCGCCGAAGGGGTGACGGGCGGCTTCGCGGCCGCCTACCGGGTGCTGTCGGTGTTCGAGGAGAGCGGGCAGGCGCGGCGCGGCTACGTGGTGGAGGGACTGGGCGCCGCCCAGTTCGCGATGGAGGGGGCGGTGGACCGGCTGCGGGCGATCGCCACCTCCGGGGAACACCCGGGCCCCGGTACGGCGGGCAAGGCGGTGGTGCTGGCCGCGGCCGACCCTGCCAACGCCTACGGCGCCGCGCTGCCGTGGCCTGAGCCCCCGCAGGACGCCGGCCACAAGCCGGGCCGCAAGGCGGGCGCCCTGGTCGTCCTCGTCGACGGCGCCCTGGTGTGCTACCTGGAGCGCGGCGGCCGCTCCCTGCTCGCCTGGCGGGACGCGGACGATACGGAGGCCCTGCGGGCGGCGGCCGGGGCGCTGGCTGCGGCGGCCGGGCACGGCGCGCTGGGCACCATCACGGTGGAACGGGTCAACGGCACGGCCGTGCTGTCGGACCCCACCTGGGTGCGGCTGCTGGAGGAGGCGGGCTTCCACGCCACCCCGCGCGGATTGCGGCTGCGCGGTTGAGCCGGCCACAGGCGTGCTCCGGAAAGACCGACCGGGAAGGGCCCTGACGGCTCTCCCCGGCGGTGTGGTGCCTGTGTGCTCAGGCCGCTACGACGTCCACGGCCTCGGCCGGCGCCTTGATCGTCACATGCTCGTCCGGACGGTGCGTGACCGAGGTCACGCGGACCGGGTTGAGCATCGGGCGCATCGGGGCCGGCACCGCGTCGCTCGCCGCGGACGCGGCCAGCTCGGCGAGTGCCAGCTCATCGCTGACCTCGCGCATCAGTTCCGACATCCGCAGCTCAAGAGCGTCGCAGATGGCAGCCAGCAGCTCCGAGGACGCTTCCTTCTGCCCGCGCTCCACCTCGGAGAGGTAACCGAGCGAGACCCGGGCTGACGAGGACACTTCGCGCAGAGTGCGGCCCTGTCGTTGGCGCTGCCGACGCAGCACGTCACCCAGTAGGCGACGGAGCAGGATCATCGGTGGCTCCCTCCTCGGACCGTTGGCCTCGCTTGCTTCATGCCCCACCGTACCGCCTCGGACTCCACCCGTGCGGGGAGCGATGTCTTGTTCACTCAGGGCTGCAAACATCCATCCTCTCCGTTCTGTTCCGTGTTTCGACCCGCCGCTCGGGCGGTTTGGACGAGTTCTTCGCGCAGCAGAGCGAGCACCGCCCGTACGCTCCCGGCCCGGATCGCGGCCCGGTCCCCACTGAGCTGAATCCGCTGAGCGACGACTCCCCCGGATCCGGGGGGCGAAACCGCTACGTAGACGGTGCCCACCGGCTGACCGTCCTGCGGGTCAGGACCGGCCACCCCGGTGGTGGCCACGCCCCAGTCGGCGCCGAGCCGCTCGCGCACCCCGGTGGCCAGCTGTCTGGCGACCTCGGCGTCGACCGCGCCGCGCTCCGCGAGGAGCGCGGCGTCCACGCCGAGCGTCCCGCGCTTCACATCGGTGGCGTACGCGGTGACCGAGCCCCGGAAGACCCGCGAGGCCCCGGGGATGTCCGTGAGCGCCGCGGCCACCAGACCGCCGGTGAGGGATTCGGCCACCGCGAGAGTCTGTCCGCGCCCGGCCAGCAGGGTCAGTACCTGGGCCGCGGGGTTCCCCGCCGTGCCGCCGTCACTCACCGTTCGCTCTCCTCCCGCTCCGCCGTACGCCGCCCACCGCGCTCGCGCGCCAGTCCGGCCCGGCGCAGCACGATCGCCTGCCGTATGTAGTCGAGAGCGGTGCCCACCGTGAGCACCACCGCCGCCGCCATCACCCACCAGCGGGCGGTGGCCAGCAGTCCGGGCAGCACCAGGATGTACATGCCGACCGCGACGCCCTGGGCGAGGGTCTTCGCCTTGCCGCCCCGGCTGGCCGGGATCACCCCGTGCCGGATGACCCAGAAGCGCAGTGCGGTGATGCCCAGCTCACGGGCGAGGATCACCGCGGTCACCCACCAGGGCAGCTCGGCCAGCAGCGACAGACAGATCAGCGCGGCGCCCATGATCGCCTTGTCCGCGATGGGGTCGGCGATCTTGCCGAAGTCGGTGACCAGGTTGTAGCGCCTGGCCAGCTCCCCGTCGAAGAGGTCGGTGATCATGGCGATGGTGAACGCGGCCCACGCCCAGGCCCGCCAGACCGGGTCGTGGCCCCCGTCGGCGAGCATCAGCAGCACGAAGCCGGGCACCAGCAGCAGCCGGATCATGGTCAGCACATTGGCGATGTTCCACAGTCCAGGCCCGGCCGCCGTCGCCGCGGCCCGCCCGCCGGCCGGCCGTCCCTTCCCGGCCGCCGCGGCCGGCACATCGCTCATCTGTCGGCCCCGGCGGGTACGGGGACGGTGGCCGGGCGCGGTGCGGCGAACAGGTCCACTCCCTCGGCGCCGGTGATCTCGGTGTCGATGAACTCCCCGACGCCCGGCACCGGGGCGTCCGGGGAGCCGGTGATCAGCATCTGGCCGTCGGTCTCGGGCGCCTGGTGGGCGGCGCGGCCCACCGCGACGACCCCGTCCTCGGCGCCGTCCTCGGCCGCGACGGACTCGATCAGTACCCGGGCCGGCTCACCGATCCGGTCCTCGGCGCGCTGCGCGGTCAGCTGTTCCGCCAGCTGGGTGATCCGGTCCAGCCGCTCGGCGATCACCTCCGAAGCGTTCTTCCGCTCGTAGGAGGCCGCCTCGGTGCCGTCCTCGTCCGAGTATCCGAAGACACCGATCGCGTCCAAGTCGGCCCCGATCAGGAAGCGCTCCAGTTCCGCCACGTCGGCCTCGGTCTCACCGGGGAAACCGACGATGAAGTTGGAGCGCACCCCGGCCAGCGGCGCCTTTCCCCGGATAGTGGCGAGCAGTTCGAGGAAGCGGTCGGTGTCCCCGAACCGCCGCATGGCACGCAGCACCGCGGGCGCCGAGTGCTGGAAGGAGAGATCGAAGTAGGGGGCGACCTTCTCGGTGCCGGTCAGCACGTCGATCAGTCCGGGGCGCATCTCGGCGGGCTGCAGGTAGCTGACCCGGATCCGCTCCAGGCCGTCCACGGCGGCGAGTTCGGGCAGCAGGGTCTCCAGCAGCCGGATGTCGCCGAGGTCCTTGCCGTAGGAGGTGTTGTTCTCGGAGACCAGCATGATCTCCTTGACGCCCTGCTCGGCCAGCCAGCGCGCCTCTCCCAGCACGTCGGAGGGCCGCCGGGAGATGAATGAGCCCCGGAAGGACGGGATCGCGCAGAACGAGCAGCGCCGGTCGCAGCCGGAGGCCAGCTTCACCGACGCCACCGGACCGTCGCCCAGCCGGCGCCGCAGCGGCGCCCGCGGCCCGGAGGCCGGCGCCAGACCGGCCGGCAGGTCCGCCGGGACGCTCTCCCCGTGCCCGGGCAGCGCCACCTCGGCGCCCTGCCGCTCCACGGGGCTGATCGGCAGCAGCTTGCGCCGGTCGCGCGGGGTGTGCGGCACGTGGCCGCCGCCGGACAGGATGCTGCCGAGCCGCTCGGAGATGTCCGCGTAGTCGTCGAAGCCGAGCACGCCGTCCGCCTCCGGCAGGGCCTCGGCCAGTTCCTTGCCGTACCGCTCGGCCATACAGCCGACCGCCACCACCGCCTGGGTGCGGCCCCGGCCCTGGCCGGCCGCCGCCTTCAGGTCGCCGGCCTCCAGCAGCGCGTCGACCGAGTCCTTCTTGGCGGCCTCGACGAAGCCGCAGGTGTTGACCACGGCGACGTCGGCGTCCGCCGCGTCGTCGACCAGATCCCAGCCGTCTGCGGCCAGCCGCCCCGCCAGCTCTTCCGAATCCACCTCATTACGGGCGCATCCAAGGGTGACCAGGGCAACGGTACGGCGATCGGACATGGGCTCAGCCTACTTCGTCCCCACCGACCCGCCCGCCCCCGGCCCGGCAACAGAGCCCGCACGCACGGTCGTGCGACCGTGCGGCGGCTCCGCCGGGCGCCGCTCAGCCTTCCTCGGGGTCGCCCTTGGTGTACGTCAGCCGCTGCACCTGACCCGAGTCGCCCACGCTGTCCAGGGGCTTCCCGTTGACATGCAGCTGCACCGCGCCGGCGTTGCCCAGCACCAGGTCGATCTGCTCGTCGTCCACGAAGGTCTGGGAGTCGCCGTCGCTCAGCACCCCTTCGAACAGAAGTCGGCCACTGCTGTCCTTGGCGGAGATCCAGCTCGATCCGCCCTCCACCGTGGCCATCACCGTGACCTTGTCGGCCGGCACCCCGGCCACCGCCTCGTCCGACGGGTCGGGCTCCGGGTCGGCGGGCGGCAGCGGCTCGCTCTCCTTGTCCGCACCCTCCGGGCCGCCCTCGGCGGTGGGTGAGGGCGAAGGGCTGTCCTTGGCCACCGAACCGGCCGGGGTGCCGCCGCCGGACAGGAAGCTGAAGCCCACGAAGGCGATCACCGCGACGATCGCGGCGACCATCGCGGCCGTCCAGTTGGGGCGCCGGGGCTCGGGCCGGATGCGCTCCGCCTCGAAGACGGGCGCGGCGGGCGACGGCGGCGGCGCGGCGCCCTCCTGATCCGCGTACAGCTCGATCACCTCGGCCGGGTCGAGCCCGACCGCGCGCGCGACCATCCGGATGTGCCCGCGCGCGTAGACGTCACCGCCGCAGCGGGAGAAATCGTCCGCCTCGATGGCATGAATGATCGGAGCCCGTACCCGAGTGGCGGAACTGACCTCATCCACGGTCAGGCGCGCATAGATCCGGGCCTGCTGAAGGGTGCGACCGACGGAAGGCCGGTCCTTGGCGGGGGAATTGCCGTTGGACACGGGCGGGCCTTTCGAGCGTGATACCGCGTGCTGTGCGGACAAGTCTAGGGGGGACGCCGAAGGAACGGGCAAGCGGGCCGGTGAACTTTGTCCGCCAACCGAATGGTCCCGCCCACGCCCCCTCCCGGCCGCACACGGCGCACCGGATTACGCCTTACGGGTGAGGTTCACCCCGGATCACCGCCAGCACCCCCGGCAGTTCGTCCGGCTTCACCAGCACGTCCCGCGCCTTGGATCCCTCGCTCGGCCCCACCACGCCCCGCGACTCCATCAGGTCCATCAGCCGCCCGGCCTTGGCGAAGCCCACCCGCAGCTTGCGCTGGAGCATCGACGTCGAACCGAACTGGGTGGTCACCACCAGCTCGGCCGCCTGGCACAGCAGATCCAGATCGTCACCGATCTCCTCGTCGATCTCCTTCTTGCGCCCGCCGCCGCCGACCGTGACGTCGTCCCGGAAGACCGGGTCCATCTGCTCCTTGCAGTGCCGCACCACGGCGGCGACCTCGGCCTCGGTGATGAAGGCGCCCTGCATGCGGGTGGCCTTGCTGTCGCCCATCGGCAGGAAGAGCCCGTCCCCCTTGCCGATCAGCTTCTCCGCGCCCGCCTGGTCCAGGATCACCCGGCTGTCGGCGAGCGAGGACGTCGCGAACGCGAGCCGCGAGGGCACATTCGCCTTGATCAGCCCGGTCACCACGTCCACGCTGGGCCGCTGGGTGGCGAGCACCAGATGGATCCCCGCGGCCCGCGCCAGCTGCGTGATGCGGACGATCGCGTCCTCCACGTCCCGCGGCGCCACCATCATCAGATCCGCCAACTCGTCGACGATCACCAGCAGATACGGGTACGGGGCCGGCTCGCGCTCGCTGCCGGGCGGCGCGGTGACCTTGCCCGCCCGCACCGCCGCGTTGAAGTCGTCGATGTGCCGAAAACCGTACGCGGCCAGGTCGTCGTAGCGCAGGTCCATTTCGCGCACCACCCACTGGAGCGCCTCGGCGGCCCGCTTGGGATTGGTGATGATCGGGGTGATCAGGTGTGGGATGCCCTCGTACGCCGTCAGCTCCACCCGCTTGGGGTCCACCAGCACCAGCCGGACCTCCTCCGGGGTGGCGCGCAGCATGATCGAGGTGATGAGGCAGTTGATGCACGAGGACTTGCCGGATCCGGTGGCACCGGCCACCAGCAGATGCGGCATCTTCGCCAGGTTCGCCGCCACATAGCCGCCCTCGACATCCTTGCCGAGCCCGACCAGCAGCGGATGGGTGTCCCCCACCGAGTCGGCGGTGCGCAGCACGTCCCCGAGGTTGACCATCTCCCGGTCGCTGTTGGGGATCTCGATACCGACCGCCGACTTGCCGGGGATCGGGCTGATGATCCGCACATCGGGACTGGCCACCGCGTACGCGATGTTCTTGGTCAGGGCGGTGATCTTCTCCACCTTGACCGCCGGGCCCAGCTCCACCTCGTACCGGGTGACGGTCGGCCCCCGGGTGAAACCGGTGACCGCCGCGTCCACCTTGAACTCGGTGAACACCGTGGTCAGCGACTCCACCACCGCGTCGTTGGCGGCGCTGCGGGTCCGTCCGGGGCCGCCGCGCTCCAGCAGGTCCAGAGAGGGCAGCGCGTAGGTGATGTCCCCCGCCAGCTGGAGCTGTTCGGCGCGCCGCGGCAGCGACTCCACCGGCTCGGGGGCGGCCTTGGTCAGGTCGGGCACACCCCCGCTCGCAGCGCGCTGCGCGGGCGGCGCGGCGGCCCCGCTGTCGGCGGCGGAGGCGGTACGGGAGCGGCCGGTGGACACCCGGCTGCTGAGATCGGCGACCAGCGGCGAGGGCTGCACCCCGTGCAGCACGGCGCCGTCCAGGGCGGCGGCGGTCGCCGCGGCCACGTCGATGGGGTCACCGTCCCGCTCACGCGTCCCCTTGCGGCCGCGCGGCGCCCGGCGGCGCTCCAGCGCCTCCTGCTCAAGGCCCTCGGCGTCCTCGCCCCGCTCGGCGCCCTCGCCACGGCGCGGCCGGCGAGGGCGCACCGGACGCTCGGTGCCGCCGTACGGGGTGTCGGAGGCGTACGGATCTCCGTCGTCCTCCTCGGCGTAGACCCGTAGCCGGACGGCGGCCTGCCGCACCCGGCGCGGGATGGCGTTGACCGGGGTGGCGGTCACCACCAGCAGTCCGAAGACCGTCAGCAGCACCAGCAGCGCCACGGCCAGCATCTCACCGAGCGTCAGGATCAGCGGGCGGGAGGCCGCCCAGCCGATGTAGCCGCCCGCGTCGCGCAGCGCCTGGGCACCGTCGCTGCGACCGGGCGCGCCGGTGGCGACGTGCACCAGGCCGAGCACGCCGATCACCAGCGCGGTCAGCCCGACCACGATCCGGCCGTTCGCCTCGCGTTTCTCGGGGTGCGCGAACAGACGCACCGCCATGAAGCCGAGCAGCAGCGGGAAGACCAGATCCAGGCGGCCCAGCGCTCCGGTGATGACCAGGGTGATCAGATCGCCGACCGGGCCCTGGAGATTGGCCCAGGTGCCGGCCATCACGATCAGCGCGAGACCGAGCAGCAGCAGGGCGAGCCCGTCCTGGCGCAGATCGGGGTCGAGCCCCTTGGTGCCGCTCCGTATGCCGCGCATCATGGCACCCACCGAGTGCGCGACGCCCAGCCACAGCCGGCGGGCGACCCGGACCACGATGTTGCGTTTGGGCGCGGCCTTCTTCTTGGCCGGCGGCTTGCGGGCCGCCGTCTTCTTCGCGGGCGCTCTCCGGGCGGGCGCCGTCTTCCTGGCTCCCCCGCCGCTGCGCCCGGCGCCTGCGCTGTGGGAACTCCTGCCGGACGTACCTGAAGCCATGAGGGGCAGATTACCGGGGACTTCGCGCCGGAGCACGGACACCGCTCCCGGGCGCCGCCACCGGGCCGGCGCCGAACGGGTCGCAGCGGGCGCCGCAGGACCGCGAGGGCACCCGGGCCGCCGCCACGGCGGGCGGCGGGCGGCGGCCGTCCACAGCCGGAACGGGCCCGGCACGTCGCACGCTCCGCCACCGGGCCCGGCCCCTGTCTCTCACTACGGCGACTCGTCCGCCTGGCCCGTGTCGCCCGACCCCGGCTCCAGGGCGTCCAGCGCCCTGCGCAGCCCGGACAGCTTCCGCTCCAGATGCGCCGCCGTGGACACCGCCGCCGAGCCGCCCGATTCGGCCAGCTCCTTGGACAGTGCCTCCGCCTGCTCCTCGACGGCCGCCAGCCGCGCCGACAGCTCCGGCAGCAGACCGCCGGGGCCGCGCTCGGTGTCGGCGGGCGAGGTGCCGCCCTCCAGCTCGCGGCGCAGCAGCGCCGCCTGCTCCCGCAGCTGCACGTTCTTCATGTGCAGCTCGACGAACACCGAGACCTTCGCCCGCAGCACCCACGGGTCGAAGGGCTTGGAGATGTAGTCCACCGCTCCCGCCGCGTAGCCGCGGAAGGTGTGGTGCGGGCCGTGATTGATCGCGGTGAGGAAGATGATGGGGATGTCCCGGGTGCGCTCCCGCCGCTTGATGTGCGCGGCGGTCTCGAAGCCGTCCATCCCCGGCATCTGGACGTCCAGCAGGATCACCGCGAAATCGTCTGTGAGCAGCGCTTTGAGCGCTTCCTCCCCTGACGATGCCCGGACCAGTGTCTGATCGAGCGCGGAGAGGATCGCCTCCAGCGCCAGCAGATTCTCGGGTCGGTCATCGACCAGGAGGATCTTGGCCTTCTGCACCATGGCCCGTCCTCCTCGCCCCTTGCGGCGTCGCCGTGGCGCGCCGCTGTCCAGGACGGCTGTTGTGCACGCCGCCCACTCCTGTGCCGGACATGTTGGCACCCACGCGCGCGGGACCGCCAGCGATCCCGGTCACCAGCCCAGGGGGTGGCGGCCTACGGTGGGCCCCGCTTCGTCACGGGAAGCCGAAATCACTTTCGGCCAGCTCCCCGCTCCACGGGCGATTACCCTGCCCGCCGTTCAGCAACCGACCGCGCACGGCGCCCGGTGATCAGCGCATTGCGCTGCGTCACCATACCATGTGCGCACGGGAGCGGCGAACAGAGTGAACCGCACACCGTCAACGCCCGCAACCCCTGGATGGTTCCGTCAACACCGGCCGTGGGAAAGGTCACTTCCTCTCGATCCACTCCTCCATCACGGCCACCAGATGATCGGTGTCCACCGGCTTGGTCACATAGTCCGAGGCGCCCGACTCGATGCTCTTCTCGCGGTCGCCCTGCATCGCCTTCGCGGTGAGCGCGATGATCGGCAGCCCGGCGAACTGCGGCATCCGGCGGATCGCCGCCGTCGTCGCGTACCCGTCCATCTCCGGCATCATGATGTCCATCAGCACGAGCACCACGTCCTCGTTGGACTCCAGGACCTCGATGCCCTCCCGCCCGTTCTCCGCGTAGAGCACTGAGAGTCCGTGCTGCTCCAGCACGCTGGTCAGCGCGAACACATTGCGCACGTCGTCGTCGACGATCAGCACCTTGCGGCCCCGGAAGTCGTGGAACTCCCGCCGCCTGCGCACCGCCTCACGGCCCCGCTCAGCCTCGCGCTCCCCACCGCCGGACGGCACCTCCGGCTCCCGGAAGCGCCGTGTCATGGTGGCCGCGGCCCGCTCGGCCGCGGAGGACGCCGCCGTACGGTTCCCGGACCCGTTCTGCGCGTGGTCCTCGCTCTCCCGCGCCCGCGGCAGCGCCGGCGGCGCGGCGGGCACGGAGCCGGCCTCCGGAACGGGGCCCTCCCCGTTCCGTACGGCACCGGACGCCCCGGCGTCCGGCTCGGGCAGGCGCGCCGCCTCCAGGGCCCGGCGCTCGGCCGCCTTGCGCGCGATCGCCTCGCGGGTCTGCGCGCTGTCCAGCACCGGGGCGGCGCCCTCCGTCAGCTGCCGGTATCCGGGCGGCGGCAGCTCGGTGGGGTGCAGCGGCAGGAACAGCGTGAACGTCGATCCGCGCCCCGGCTCGCTCGCCGCGTGGATCTCACCGCCCAGCAGCCGCGCGATCTCCCGGCTGATCGACAGACCCAGACCCGTACCCCCGTACTTGCGGCTGGTCGTGCCGTCCGCCTGTTTGAACGCCTCGAAGATCACCCGCATCTTGCTCGCCGCGATCCCGATCCCGGTGTCCGAGACCGAGAACGCCACCAGCGGCGCGTCCGCGTTCTCGATCGACCCGTTCGCCAGCATCTGCTCCCGGATCTCGTACGGCGCCTCGGTGCCGGCCGCCCGGATCACCAGCTCCACCGAACCCGTGTCGGTGAACTTCACCGCGTTCGACAGCAGGTTCCGCAGCACCTGCAGCAGCCGCTGCTCATCGGTGTGCAGTGTGGCCGGCAGCTCGGGCGAGACCCGCACCGACAGCTCCAGGTTCTTCTCCGCCGTCAGCGGCCGGAAGGACGCCTCCACGTAGTCCACCAGCTGCACCAGCGCGATCCTGGCAGGCGAGACGTCCATCTTGCCCGCCTCGACCTTCGACAGGTCCAGGATGTCGTTGATCAGCTGCAGCAGGTCCGAACCCGCCCCGTGGATCGTCTCGGCGAACTCCACCTGCTTGCGCGAGAGATTGCCCTCGGCGTTGTCCGCCAGCAGCTTCGCCAGGATGAGCAGCGAGTTCAGCGGCGTGCGCAGCTCGTGCGACATGTTCGCCAGGAACTCCGACTTGTACTTCATCGACAGCGCCAGCTGCTCGGCCCGCTCCTCCAGGACCTGCCGGGCGTCCTCGATCTCCGAGTTCTTCACCTCGATGTCGCGGTTGGTGCGCGCCAGCTGATCCGCCTTGAGGACGAGCTCCTCGTTGGAGTTCTTGAGGGCCCGCTGCTGCTCCTCCAGCTCGTTGCGGGTCACCCGCAGCTTGTCCGCGGTCTCCTGCGTCTGGTCCAGCAGCATCTTGGTCCGCGTGTTGACGCTGATCGTGTTGACGCTGCCGGCGATCATCTCCGCCATCTGGTTGAGGAAGTCCCGTTCGATGACGGTGAACTCACCGAACGTCGCCAGCTCCAGCACACCGAGCACCCGGTCCTCGAACACCACCGGCAGCACGATCACCTGCGCCGGCGGGGCCTGCCCCAGACCGGAGGAGATCGCCAGATAGCCCTCGGGCGTCGGCCCGAACATGATCGTCCGGCGCTCGGCCGCGGCCGTGCCGATGAGCGAGTCACCCGGCCGGAACGAGGTCGGATGCGCCCCCGCCGCGTAGCCGTACGAGCCGATCAGCCGCAGCTCGAACCCGTCCCCGTCATCGGGCCCCGCCACCACCGGCGACTCCGCGTCGGCGGGCATCGACAGGAAGAACGCGCCGTGCTGCGCGGAGACCGCCGGCGCCAGCTCGCTCATGATCAGCCCCGCCACGTCCTTCAGATCGCGACGGCCCTGCATCAGCGCCGAGATCCTGGCCAGATTGCTCTTGAGCCAGTTCTGCTCGTCGTTCGCCTTGGTGGTGTCCCGCAGGTTGGTGATCATCGTGTTGACGCTCTCCTGGAGCGCGAGGATCTCGCCCTCCGCGTCGGTCTCGATCCGCACCGTGTGATCCCCGCGGGTCACCGCCGTCGCCACCCGGGCGATCGTGCGCACCTGCTGGGTCAGGTTCCCCGCCATCTCGTTGACGGAGTCCGTCAGGTCCTTCCAGGACCCGGCCACATCACGCACCACCGCCTGACCGCCCAGCTGTCCGTCCGTGCCCACCTCACGGGCCACCCGGATCACCTGATCCGCGAACATCGACAGCTGATCGACCATCGTGTTGATCGTGCTCTTCAGCTCCAGGATCTCGCCCTGGGCATTGATGTCGATCTTCTTCGTCAGATCGCCGCGCGCGATCGCGGTGGTCACATCCGCGATGTTGCGCACCTGGAGCGTCAGATTGGTGGCCATCTGGTTCACCGACTCGGTCAGGTCCCGCCAGGTCCCCGACACCCCCGGCACGCTGGCCTGGCCGCCCAGCTGCCCCTCGGTGCCCACCTCGCGCGCCACGCGCGTGACCTCGTCGGCGAACGACGACAGCGTCGTCACCATCTTGTTGACGGTGTCGGCGAGCTGCGCCACCTCGCCGCTGGCCTCGATCGTCACCTTCTTCGACAGATCACCGTTGGCCACCGCCGTGGCCACGTCGGAGATGCCGCGCACCTGCATGGTCAGGTTGCTGGCCATCACGTTGACGTTGTCGGTGAGGTCCTTCCAGGTGCCCGACACTCCGCGCACCCGCGCCTGACCGCCGAGCTGCCCCTCCGTACCCACCTCGCGGGCCACGCCGCTCACCTGGTCGGCGAAGGAGGACAGCTGGTCGACCATCGTGTTGACCGTGGTGACCAGCTCCAGGATCTCGCCCCGGGCGTCCACCGTGATCTTCTTGGTCAGATCGCCGTCCGCGACCGCCTTCATCACCTCGGCGATGCCCCGCACCTGATCGGTCAGGTTGTTGGCCATGCTGTTGACGGACCGGGTGAGGTCCTTCCAGGTGCCGGAGACCCCGTCCACCCGGGCCTGCCCGCCCAGACGGCCCTCCGTACCCACTTCCTGGGCGACGCGTGTCACCTGGTCGGCGAAGGACGAGAGCTGGTCCACCATCTGGTTCAGGGTGTCCTTGAGCTCAAGGATCTCGCCCTGCGCGTCGACGGTGATCTTCCGCGACAGATCGCCCCGGGCCACCGCCGTGGCGACCTCCGAGATGCCCCGCACCTGGCTGGTCAGGTTGGTGGCCATGTCATTGACCGAGTCGGTCAGATCCCGCCACACGCCGCCGACCCCGGCGACCATCGCCTGACCGCCCAGGCGGCCCTCCGTACCCACCTCACGGGCCACCCTGGTCACCTGGGCGGCGAACATCGACAGCTGATCCACCATCGTGTTCATGCTGTTCTTCAGCTCGAGGATCTCGCCGCGGGCGTCCACGGTGATCTTCCGCGACAGATCGCCCCCGGCCACCGCCATCGTGACCTGCGCGATGCCCCGCACCTGATCGGTCAGATTCGTCGCCATGTCGTTGACGGAGTCCGTCAGCTGCCGCCAGGTGCCCGAGACGCCGTCCACCCGCGCCTGACCGCCCAGCCGGCCCTCGATGCCCACCTCGGTGGCCACCCGCGTGACCTGCTCGGCGAACGAGGACAGCTGGTCCACCATGGTGTTCACGGTGTTCTTCAGCTCGGCCATCTCGCCCGAGACATCGACCGTGACCTTCTGCGACAGATCACCGTCCGCCACCGCCTTGGTCACCGTGGAGATGTCCCGCACCTGCGCGGTGAGGTTGCGGAACGCCGTGTTGACCGAGTCGGTCAGGTCCCGCCACTCCCCGGCCACACCCAGCACGGACGCCTGGCCGCCCAGCGCGCCCTCGTGGCCGATCTCCCGGGCCACCCGGGTCACCTCGGACTGGAACGACGACAGCTGGTCCACCATCGTGTTCACCGTGGTCTTCAGCTCCAGCATCTCGCCGGAGACATCCACGGTCACCTTCTTCGACAGGTCACCGTTGGCCACCGAGGTCGTCACCTCGGCGATGTCACGCACCTGCGCCGTCAGATTCCGGAAGGCGTCGTTGACCGTGTCGGTCAGCTCCTTCCACGTACCGGCCACCCCATGCACCCGGGCCTGCGCGTCGAGGCGGCCCTCCGTACCGATCTCCGAGGCCGCCCGCGTCACCTCGTCCGCGAAGTTGCGCAGCGTGCCGTTCATCTCCGTGACGGTGCGCGCCAGCTGCGCCACCTCGCCCCGCGCGCTGACCCGGATCGTCTGCGACAGATCACCGTTGGCCACCGCCGTCGTCACCCGGGCGATGTCCCGCACCTGGGCCGTGAGGTTGGTGGCCATCGTGTTGACGTTGTCGGTCAGGTCCTTCCAGACACCGGCCACGCCCTCCACCCGCGCCTGGCCGCCGAGCTGGCCCTCGGTGCCCACCTCGCGGGCCACCCGCGTCACCTCGGACTGGAAGGAGGAGAGCTGATCCACCATGGAGTTCACGGTGTTCTTCAGCTCCTGCATCTCCCCTTCCACATGGACGGTGACCTTCTGCGACAGATCACCGTCCGCCACCGCCTTGGTCACCGTGGAGATGTCCCGCACCTGCGCGGTCAGCCGCAGCACCATCTGGTTGACCGAGTCCGTCAGGTCCTTCCAGGTGCCCGCGACCCCCGGCACATGCGCCTGACCGCCCAGCTTGCCCTCGGTGCCCACCTGGCTGGCCACCCGGGTCACCTCGTCGGTGAACTCCGACAGCTGATCCACCAGGGCGTTGACGGTGCGCCCCACCTTCAGGAACTCGCCGCGCAGCGGACGCGCCGAGCCGTTGCCGCCCGGGGCCCGCAGCTCCATGCGCTGGTCCAGGTCACCGACGGCGACCGCCGACAGCACACGCCCCACCTCGGCCATCGGCCGCGCGAGATCGTCCACCAGCTCGTTGGCGTCGTCGATCGCCTTGGCCCAGGCGCCGTCGCTGACCCCGCTCTCCATCCGTTCCGTGAGTTTTCCCTCACGGCCCACGACCCGGCGCACCCGCGACAACTGCCCGGTGAGATGCAGATTACGGTCCGCGACCTCGTTGTAGACGGCGGCGAGCTCGGCCATCGGCCCCTCGCCGGCCACGGTCAGCCGCCGCCGGAAGTTCCCGTCCCGCATCGACTCCAGCGCAGAGAGCAGCCGGCCCAGCGCCACGGCGTCCACTTCGACCGTGCCGCTTCCCCGAGACTTCCCGCCGCGCCCACGTGTTCCGGTGCGCGCCACTGCTCCCTCAGACACCACTGTGTCCCTCCTGCGGTTGGACCATTTCGCCCGGGCTTACCTCAACGAGCCTTCCCAGTGTTTCACTCTCGAAGAACCGGGCGATAACAGTTCGGCAGCATCGCACACCCCGGTATCCCGGTCGGGGGGAAATCACCGGATCCGACGCCCGCGCGGGCGGTCAACGTCAGTAATCTGGCTTCCGGCCGTCGATGAGGCGTCCGGAAGCGACGAGAGACCTTTTTGGGGGAGTGACGTGATCACCGCGCGAGCCGCTGCCACCTTCGAGCCGGTTGGGCGCTCCGTCGCCACGGCACGCGGCTTCGTCCGGGACACACTCCAGGGCTGGGGACTGGCGGAGCTGATCGAGGACGCGGTCGTGCTGACCAGCGAGCTGGTCACCAACGCCGTCATCCACGCGGGGACCGCCGCCGAGGTCCGCTGCCTGCGCGACGACACCGGCGTCCGCTTCGAGATCATCGACCGGCACCCCGAACGCGAACTCCCGATCGGCGACGTCAGCCGGGGCCGGGACCTGAACAGCGAGGGCGGCCGCGGGCTCATGCTCTGCGCGGCCCTCGCCTCCCGCTGGGGCGTCGACTACACCACCGCCGACAAATGCGTGTGGTTCCGCCTCGAACAGCAGACCTTCCCGGCCGGCACCCGCTCCGCCGGGCCCCCGCTGCCCAGCGAGGCGCTGCCGCTGGCCGAGAACCGGGTCAAGGTCGCCGTCATCCAGGTCGACCGCGCCGACGCCGTCACCTCCTGGAACGCCGACGCCCAGGCCCTTTTCGGCTACCCGCCCGAGCAGGTCATCGGCAAGCCGCTGGCCGACCTCGCCGCCTGGCCGCAGACGCCCGGCACCGGCACCGGCATCGCCGAGGCGCTGTCCCTGTCCCGCTGGGAGGGCAGCTACGGGCTGCGCGACTCCGAGGGCCGTACGGTCCCGGTCTACGCCTGCCACCTGCGGGTCCGCGACGCCCGCGGCGAGCCCTCCACGGTCTGCCTGATCGTGCACGACCGCGAGCGCGCCATCCTGCAGACCCCCACCCGCGGCTCCGCACGGACCACCGCGGGCCCCGAGGGCAACGAGCGGCCGCAGAGCGACCCGCTGGACGCCCTCATCGGCTCTCCCCCGCCCGATGACCTGGACGGCCTCCTCCAGCGCACCGTGGAGCGCGCACGCGACCTCCTGGACGGCGACGCGGCCTTCCTGCTGCTGGCCACGGACGACGAGACCGAGCTGGAGGTACGCGCCTCCACCGGGCTGCCCTCCGCCCGCCAGCGGTTCGCCCGCGTCCCGGTGGAGGCCGGCAGCGGACGGTACGGCTCGGCCCGGATGCCGTCCGTCCACGAGGACCTGTCGGCCTCCCCCGGCGCGGTGCCCCTGCTGTCCGGCACCGGCATGCACGCCGTGGTCACCGTGCCCCTCAAGGTCGAGGGCCGGCTCACCGGCTCCCTGGGCGTCGCCTCCGAGACCCCGGGCCGGTTCTCCAACGAGGAGGCGCTGCGCCTCCAGTTCGCCGCCGACCGCATCGCGCTGGCCGTCGAATCCGCCCGCCTGACGGAGCTGGAGCGGCTGCGCCGCAATTCGCTGTCCTTCCTGGTGGAGGCGTCCGAGCTGCTGGCCGGCACCCTGGACCGCGATCAGACGCTGGCCCTGATGGCACAGATGATCGTGCCCACCCTGGCCACCTGGTGCGGCGTCTACACGATCCCGGAGGCGGGCTCCGAGCCCGTGCTGTCCTATGTGCTGCACGAGGACGAGGACCGCATCGACGGCATCAAGGACCTGCTGGCCCGCGTCGATCCCCCGGACCCCGACATCCGGCTCGGCGTCCGTGCCTGGACCGCCCCGGCCGACGCCGCCCACAACACCGCGCTGCGCAGTTCGCTGCGCAGTCTGGCCATGGGCCGGCTGCCCGCGCCCCGTACCCCGGGGCCCAGCCTGGCGACGGCCTCCGCGGTGGGCGGCGAGACGGTGCTGCTGCCGCTGATCGCCCGCAACCGGGTCATCGGGCTGCTGGCGCTGGGCCAGCCGGCCGACGAACGCTTCCGCCAGGACATTCTGGAGCTCGCCGAGGACCTCTCCCGGCGGGCCGCCCTGGCTCTGGACAACGCCCGCCTCTACAGCGAGCGCACGGCCACCAGCCAGTCCCTGCAGCGCAGTCTGCTGCCGCCGGAGCTGCCGGAGATCGACGGCGTCGACGTGGAGGTCATCTACCGCGCGGCGGGCGAGGGCAACGAGGTCGGCGGCGACTTCTACGACGTCTTCCCGATCCGCGAGGGCGCCTACGGCTTCGCCATAGGAGACGTGTGCGGCACGGGCCCGCTGGCCGCGGCGGTCACCGGTCTCGCCCGGCACGCGCTGCGGCTGCTGGCCCGTGAGGGCCTGGGCGGCCCGGCGGTCCTGGAGCGGCTCAACGCCGCCATTCTGGACGAAGGTTCCCGCTCGCGTTTCCTGACGCTGCTGTACGGCGAGCTGTGGCCGCAGCCCGGCGGCGGCGCGCTGCTGAAGATGGTGTGCGCCGGCCACCCGCTGCCGCTGCGTCTGACCCCGGACGGCCGGGTGGAGGCCGCCGCGGACCCGCAGCCGCTGCTCGGTGTGATGGAGGACCTGGAGCTGTACGAGCAGCACACCACGCTCAACCCGGGCGACGTCCTGCTGTGTGTGACGGACGGCGTCACCGAACGCCGTGAGGGCACTCGCATGTTGGGCGACGACGGCCTGGCCGAGGTGCTGAGCAACTGTACGGGGCTGACCGCCGGCGCCGTCGCGGCCCGCGTGCTGCGCGCCGTGGAACGCTTCGCCTCCGACGCCCCGTCCGACGACATGGCGATTCTGACCCTGCGCATCCCGGAGTGAGACAAAGCGGCCGGGCGGCGTGTGTCCGCCCGGCCGGCCCGCCCCGGAGCCGGGCAGCGTGCGTCCACACAGGGCAATGCAAAAAGGCCCCCACCATCAGGCGGGAGCCTTTCCTATTGTCTTGCTTCGGAGCCCCAAAACGGAATCGAACCGTTGACCTTCTCCTTACCATGGAGACGCTCTGCCGACTGAGCTATTGGGGCATTGTTCGGCGGCGACCTACTCTCCCACACGGTCCCCCATGCAGTACCATCGGCGCTGAAAGGCTTAGCTTCCGGGTTCGGAATGTAACCGGGCGTTTCCCTTTCGCCATGACCACCGAAACTCTAAATGGTCGTCATTCGAAAAAAAATCACAGTGGACGCGAGCATCTGAGGACAAGCCCTCGGCCTATTAGTACCAGTCAACTCCACCTCTCACGAGGCTTCCATATCTGGCCTATCAACCCTGTCGTCTACAGGGAGCCTTACCCCATCAAGTGGGTGGGAGTCCTCATCTCGAAGCAGGCTTCCCGCTTAGATGCTTTCAGCGGTTATCCTTTCCGAACGTAGCCAACCAGCCATGCCCTTGGCAGAACAACTGGCACACCAGAGGTTCGTCCGTCCCGGTCCTCTCGTACTAGGGACAGCCCTTCTCAAGACTCCAACGCGCACAGCGGATAGGGACCGAACTGTCTCACGACGTTCTAAACCCAGCTCGCGTACCGCTTTAATGGGCGAACAGCCCAACCCTTGGGACCAACTCCAGCCCCAGGATGCGACGAGCCGACATCGAGGTGCCAAACCATCCCGTCGATACGGACTCTTGGGGAAGATCAGCCTGTTATCCCCGGGGTACCTTTTATCCGTTGAGCGACGGCGCTTCCACAAACCACCGCCGGATCACTAGTCCCTGCTTTCGCACCTGCTCGACCTGCCAGTCTCACAGTCAAGCTCCCTTGTGCACTTACACTCACCACCTGATGACCAACCAGGCTGAGGGAACCTTTGGGCGCCTCCGTTACTCTTTAGGAGGCAACCGCCCCAGTTAAACTACCCACCAGACACTGTCCCCGATCCGGATCACGGACCCAGGTTAGACATCCAGCACGATCAGAGTGGTATTTCAACAACGACTCCACCTGAACTAGCGTCCAGGCTTCACAGTCTCCCACCTATCCTACACAAACCGAACCGAACACCAATATCAAGCTATAGTAAAGGTCCCGGGGTCTTTCCGTCCTGCTGCGCGAAACGAGCATCTTTACTCGTAGTGCAATTTCACCGGGCCTATGGTTGAGACAGTCAAGAAGTCGTTACGCCATTCGTGCAGGTCGGAACTTACCCGACAAGGAATTTCGCTACCTTAGGATGGTTATAGTTACCACCGCCGTTTACTGGCGCTTAAGTTCTCAGCTTCGCCACACCGAAATGTGACTAACCGGTCCCCTTAACGTTCCAGCACCGGGCAGGCGTCAGTCCGTATACATCGCCTTACAGCTTCGCACGGACCTGTGTTTTTAGTAAACAGTCGCTTCTCGCTGGTCTCTGCGGCCACCCCCAGCTCAGAGAGCAAGTCTCATCACCAGAAATGGCCCCCCTTCTCCCGAAGTTACGGGGGCATTTTGCCGAGTTCCTTAACCATAGTTCACCCGAACGCCTCGGTATACTCTACCTGACCACCTGAGTCGGTTTAGGGTACGGGCCATTGTGAAACTCGCTAGAGGCTTTTCTCGACAGCATAGGATCATCCACTTCACCACAATCGGCTCGGCATCAGGTCTCACCCTCGTGTGGAACGGATTTACCTGCTCCACGGGCCACACCCTTACCCCGGGACAACCACCGCCCGGGCTGGACTACCTTCCTGCGTCACCCCATCACTCACCTACTACAGGTCTGGACCACCGACTCCACCACTCCACCCACCCCCGAAGGGACAGATGGCGGCTTCGCGGGCTTAGCATCGCCTGATTCAGCGTTGGCGCTCCACAACGGGTACCGGAATATCAACCGGTTATCCATCGACTACGCCTGTCGGCCTCGCCTTAGGCCCCGACTTACCCTGGGCAGATCAACTTGACCCAGGAACCCTTAGTCAATCGGCGCAAGAGTTTCCCACTCTTGTATCGCTACTCATGCCTGCATTCTCACTCGCATACCGTCCACAACTCGTTTCCACGGCTGCTTCACCCGGCACACGACGCTCCCCTACCCACCACAACCTTCGTTAGAAGTATTGTTGCAGTGACACGACTTCGGCGGTGTACTTGAGCCCCGCTACATTGTCGGCGCAGAATCACTCGACCAGTGAGCTATTACGCACTCTTTCAAGGGTGGCTGCTTCTAAGCCAACCTCCTGGTTGTCTCTGCGACTCCACATCCTTTCCCACTTAGCACACGCTTAGGGGCCTTAGTCGATGCTCTGGGCTGTTTCCCTCTCGACCATGGAGCTTATCCCCCACAGTCTCACTGCCGCGCTCTCACTTACCGGCATTCGGAGTTTGGCTAAGGTCAGTAACCCGGTAAGGCCCATCACCTATCCAGTGCTCTACCTCCGGCAAGAAACACACGACGCTGCACCTAAATGCATTTCGGGGAGAACCAGCTATCACGGAGTTTGATTGGCCTTTCACCCCTAACCACAGGTCATCCCCCAGATTTTCAACTCTGGTGGGTTCGGGCCTCCACGAGGTCTTACCCTCGCTTCACCCTGCCCATGGCTAGATCACTCCGCTTCGGGTCTAGGGCATGCTACTGAGTCGCCCTGTTCGGACTCGCTTTCGCTACGGCTACCCCACACGGGTTAACCTCGCAACACACCGCAAACTCGCAGGCTCATTCTTCAAAAGGCACGCAGTCACGGCACACAGAGCAAGCTCTGTGCACGACGCTCCCACGGCTTGTAGGCACACGGTTTCAGGAACTATTTCACTCCGCTCCCGCGGTACTTTTCACCATTCCCTCACGGTACTATCCACTATCGGTCACCAGGGAATATTTAGGCTTAACGGGTGGTCCCGCCAGATTCACACAGGATTTCTCGGGCCCCATGCTACTTGGGAAACCTTTAAGTGAGCCATGCAGATTTCAGCTACGGGGGTCTTACCCTCTACGCCGGGCCTTTCGCATGCCCTTCGCCTATCCACACAGTTTCTTACTCACCGACCGTCCGGCAGAACGATCAAAAAAGCTCCCACAACCCCGCATGCGCAACCCCTGCCGGGTATCACACACATACGGTTTAGCCTCCTCCGGTTTCGCTCACCACTACTCCCGGAATCACGGTTGTTTTCTCTTCCTGCGGGTACTGAGATGTTTCACTTCCCCGCGTTCCCTCCACACCGCCTATACATTCAGCAGTGGGTGACAGCCCATAACGACTGCCGGGTTTCCCCATTCGGAAACCCCCGGATCACAGCTAGGTTGACAACTCCCCGGGGACTATCGCGGCCTCCCACGTCCTTCATCGGTTCCTGGTACCAAGGCATCCACCGTGCGCCCTTAAAAACTTGGCCACAGATGCTCGCGTCCACTGTGCAATTCTCAAACAACAACCGAAGATTCGACCTTTCACAGCCGTACCTTCAGACACCCAACAGCGTGCACAAATAAAGCGTCAATGTTCCACCCATGAGCAAACCACCGCCGGACACTCGCCGGCGTAGTGGCTCTGGACTACCAAAAGGCAGCCTAGAAGCTCCTTAGAAAGGAGGTGATCCAGCCGCACCTTCCGGTACGGCTACCTTGTTACGACTTCGTCCCAATCGCCAGTCCCACCTTCGACAGCTCCCTCCCACAAGGGGTTAGGCCACCGGCTTCGGGTGTTACCGACTTTCATGACGTGACGGGCGGTGTGTACAAGGCCCGGGAACGTATTCACCGCAGCAATGCTGATCTGCGATTACTAGCGACTCCGACTTCATGGGGTCGAGTTGCAGACCCCAATCCGAACTGAGACCGGCTTTTTGAGATTCGCTCCACCTCGCGGTATCGCAGCTCATTGTACCGGCCATTGTAGCACGTGTGCAGCCCAAGACATAAGGGGCATGATGACTTGACGTCGTCCCCACCTTCCTCCGAGTTGACCCCGGCAGTCTCCCGTGAGTCCCCGGCACCCCCGAAGGGATCCGCTGGCAACACAGGATAAGGGTTGCGCTCGTTGCGGGACTTAACCCAACATCTCACGACACGAGCTGACGACAGCCATGCACCACCTGTACACCGACCACAAGGGGGCGACCATCTCTGGCCGTTTCCGGTGTATGTCAAGCCTTGGTAAGGTTCTTCGCGTTGCGTCGAATTAAGCCACATGCTCCGCCGCTTGTGCGGGCCCCCGTCAATTCCTTTGAGTTTTAGCCTTGCGGCCGTACTCCCCAGGCGGGGCACTTAATGCGTTAGCTGCGGCACGGACAACGTGGAATGTTGCCCACACCTAGTGCCCACCGTTTACGGCGTGGACTACCAGGGTATCTAATCCTGTTCGCTCCCCACGCTTTCGCTCCTCAGCGTCAGTATCGGCCCAGAGATCCGCCTTCGCCACCGGTGTTCCTCCTGATATCTGCGCATTTCACCGCTACACCAGGAATTCCGATCTCCCCTACCGAACTCTAGCCTGCCCGTATCGACTGCAGACCCAGGGTTAAGCCCTGGGCTTTCACAATCGACGCGACAGGCCGCCTACGAGCTCTTTACGCCCAATAATTCCGGACAACGCTTGCACCCTACGTATTACCGCGGCTGCTGGCACGTAGTTAGCCGGTGCTTCTTCTGCAGGTACCGTCACTTTCGCTTCTTCCCTGCTGAAAGAGGTTTACAACCCGAAGGCCGTCATCCCTCACGCGGCGTCGCTGCATCAGGCTTTCGCCCATTGTGCAATATTCCCCACTGCTGCCTCCCGTAGGAGTCTGGGCCGTGTCTCAGTCCCAGTGTGGCCGGTCACCCTCTCAGGCCGGCTACCCGTCGTCGTCTTGGTAGGCCACTACCCCACCAACAAACTGATAGGCCGCGGGCTCATCCTGCACCGCCGGAACTTTCCACACACGAGCATGCGCTCATGTGTCGTATCCGGTATTAGACCCAGTTTCCCGGGCTTATCCCAGAGTGCAGGGCAGATTGCCCACGTGTTACTCACCCGTTCGCCACTAATCCCCGGCCGAAACCGGTTCATCGTTCGACTTGCATGTGTTAAGCACGCCGCCAGCGTTCGTCCTGAGCCAGGATCAAACTCTCCATGAATGCTTCATGTAAGAGCAAGGAAAATCCTCGCTTAAATGCTGCACCTCAGACGAGGTCGAGATGCAGACTCAGTAAATCATCTGGCATTGACTATTTGGCACGCTGTTGAGTTCTCAAGGAACGGATGCTTCCTTTGGTTCCCTCTCGGGCCCCTCCGGGCTTTCCCTTCGTGTTTCTCACCTTATCAGAGGTAACTTCCGTGCCTTTCCCGGCACTTGAGTCTGCTCTCCGACGTCCCGGTTTCCCCGGCCAGTTGGACTGTCCGGCGTTCCCGTTGCGGCGATGACGTAAACGTACTGGAGCGGGGCGCCCGGATGCAAATCCTGGCGCCCCGCAGGCAGATGACGGGGTCCTCGCGGACCCGTCCGCCTCAGACCTCGACCACGACCGGCATGATCATCGGGCGCCGGCGGTACACGTCGGAGACCCACTTGCCCACCGTGCGGCGCACCAGCTGCTGCAACTGGTGAGCCTCGACCACGCCGTCCTGGGCGGACTTGGCGAGCACCTCGTCGATCTTCGGGATGACCTCGGCGAAGGCCGCGTCGTCGATGCCCGAGCCCCGCGCATGGATGCTCGGGCCGCTGACGATCTTGCCCGTGCTGCTGTCGACCACCACGAACACGGAGATGAAGCCCTCGTCCCCCAGGATCCGCCGGTCCTTCAGGCTGGACTCGGTGACGCCGCCGACCGACAGGCCGTCCACGTACACATAGCCGGCCTGGACCTTGCCGACGATCTTCGCCTTGCCCTTGACCAGGTCGACGACCACGCCGTCCTCGGCGATCACGATCCGGTCGGCCGGTACCCCGGTGAGCGCGCCGAGTTCGGCGTTGGCGCGCAGATGGCGCCATTCGCCGTGCACCGGCATCAGGTTCCGCGGCTTGCAGATGTTGTAGAAGTACAACAGCTCGCCGGCCGAGGCGTGCCCGGACACATGGACCTTGGCGTTGCCCTTGTGGACGACGTTGGCGCCCCAGCGGGTCAGTCCGTTGATCACCCGGTAGACCGCGTTCTCGTTCCCGGGGATCAGGGAGGAGGCCAGGATGACCGTGTCGCCCTCGACGATGCGGATCTGGTGGTCGCGGTTGGCCATCCGGGACAGGGCTGCCATGGGCTCGCCCTGGGAGCCGGTGCACACCAGCACGACGTCCCGGTCCGGGAGATCGTCCAGCGCCCGCACATCCACCACCAGGCCCGGCGGGACCCGCAGATAGCCCAGGTCCCGCGCGATGCCCATGTTGCGGACCATGGAACGGCCCACGAAGGCGATCTTGCGGCCGTGTTCCTGGGCGGCGTCCACGATCTGCTGGATGCGGTGCACATGACTGGCGAAGCTCGCCACGATGATCCGCTTGTCGGCCCGTGCGAAGACCTGGCGCAGCACCCCGGAGATCTCCCGCTCGGGGGAGACGAAGCCGGGGACCTCGGCGTTGGTGGAGTCCGACAGCAGCAGGTCGATGCCCTCCTCGCCGAGCCGGGCGAAGGCCCGCAGGTCGGTGAGGCGGCCGTCCAGCGGCAGCTGGTCCATCTTGAAGTCGCCGGTGTGCACGACCATGCCGGCCGGGGTACGGATGGCGACCGCGAGCGCGTCCGGGATCGAGTGGTTGACCGCCACGAATTCGCAGTCGAAGGGGCCGATCCGCTCGCTGGTGCCCTCCGCCACCTCCAGGGTGTAGGGGCGGATGCGGTGCTCCTGGAGCTTGGCCTCGATCAGGGCGAGGGTCAGCTTGGAGCCGATCAGCGGGATGTCCGGCTTCTCACGGAGCAGGTACGGCACGCCACCGATGTGGTCCTCGTGGCCGTGAGTGAGGACGATGCCCTCGATGTCGTCGAGACGGTTCCGCAGGGACGTGAAGTCCGGCAGGATCAGGTCGATGCCGGGCTGCTCCTCCTCGGGGAAGAGCACTCCGCAGTCGACGATCAGCAGCCGGCCGCCGTACTCGAAGACCGTCATGTTGCGGCCGATCTCGCCGAGGCCGCCGAGCGGGGTGACCCGCAGGCCGCCCTCCGGGAGTTTCGGCGGCCGGCCGAGTTCTGGATGGGGATGACTCAAGAGACTCTCCTGACCACGCGCGCCGGGCGGCCCCGTGGAGGCGGCGGGCACGCGTGTGGGATTTCGTATGTTGATCTGTTGATATGTCGGAGTGTTTCGACGAGTCGAACCCACTCCGGGGGTATCGCCGTGCCGGGCGGACCTGATCGGTGCCGCTCGTTGTGCTGGTGTTGCTGGTCTTGCGAAGTCTGGGTTCTCAGATCTGTACCCCGCCGGCGGCCAGATCCCGCTTGAGCTGTTCGGTTTCCTCATCGGTGAGCCCGACCATCGGGAGCCGCAGCGGGCCGCCGGGCAGACCCTGGAAGCCGAGGGCCGCCTTGGAGGTGATCACACCCTGGGTGCGGAACATGCCGGTGAAGACGGGGAGCAGCTTCTGGTGGATCTCCGTGGCCTTGGCGACGTCGCCGCCGGTGTAGGCGTTCACCAGGGAGCGCAGCTCGGGGGTGACCACATGGCCCACCACGGAGACGAAGCCGACGGCGCCCACCGACAGCAGCGGCAGGTTCAGCATGTCGTCGCCCGAGTACCAGGCGAGACCCGTGGTGGCGATGGCCCAGCTCGCCCGCCCCAGGTCGCCCTTGGCGTCCTTGTTGGCCACGATACGCGGGTGCTCGGCCAGCCGCACCATCGTCTCGGTGTTGATCGGCACCCCACTGCGCCCGGGGATGTCGTAGAGCATCACCGGCAGCTCGGTGGCGTCCGCGATGGCGGTGAAGTGCTGGACCAGGCCCTCCTGCGGGGGCTTGTTGTAGTACGGGGTGACGGCGAGGATGCCGTGCGCCCCGGCCTCCTGGGCGGCGCGGGCCAGCGCCAGGCTGTGCCGGGTGTCGTTGGTGCCCGCTCCGGCCACCACGTGGGCACGGTCTCCGACCGCCTCGACCACGGCGCGCACGAGCTGGGCTTTCTCCGCGTCGGAGGTGGTCGGGGATTCGCCGGTGGTGCCATTGACGATCAGGCCGTCATTGCCGGCGTCCACCAGGTGGGCGGCGAGTCGCTGCGCGCCGTCGAGATCCAGCGAGCCGTCCGGGGTGAACGGCGTGACCATCGCGGTCAGCACCCGTCCGAAGGGCGTGAGGGGTGTGGAGGTCGGAGCCATGGGAACCACGCTACTCGCAGCTCGGCGTCCCGCGATCCACCGGGATGCCCTACATGTGGATCCCGGCGCTGCCTGCTCGGGGGTTCAGACAGCGCCGGGGTCCGTTCAATCACCCTAAATGAACTTCTCGAAATGTCGCAATACGGACACTTCGCTCAGCTTTTCGGGCACCCGGGCATCCCGGGGGCCGGGGCTACGGGGCCACTCGGCCATTGGCGTTGAAGGCCGCGTACGTCAGTGGCATCAGCCGCGCCCACTCCGTCTCCATCTTCTCCGCGACCATCTCGATCTCACGCTGTGGGAAGGAGGGCACCGTGGCCTGTTCGTGCTGGGTGCGCAGCCCGAGGAAGTGCATGAGTGAGCGGGCGTTGCAGGTGGCGTACATCGTGGAGAACAGCCCGACCGGCAGCGTGGCCCTGGCCACCTCGCGGGCGACCCCGTCGGCCAGCAGTTCCCGGTAGGCCGCGTAGGACTGCCGGTAGGAGTCCTCCATGGTCTTGCCGAGCGCCGCGTGCTGCTCGGGGGTGCCGTCGACGAACTCGTACTTGCCCGGCCGGCCGCGCTGCACCAGCTTGCGGTCCTCACCCGGGATGTAGAACACCGGCTCCAGCTCCCGGTACCTTCCGCTCTCCTCGTTGTAGGACCAGCCGACCCGGTGTCGATGGAACTCGCGGAAGACGAAGATCGGCGCGCTGACGAAGAAGGTCATGGAGTTGTGCTCGAACGGGCTGCCGTGCCGGTCCCGCATCAGATAGTTGATCAGCCCCTTGGACCGCTCAGGGTCCTTGCTGACCTCTTCGAGTGACTGCTCCCCCACGGTGGAGACACGGGCCGCCCACAGCACATCGGTGTCGGAGGCGCTGTGCTTGACCAGTTCGACGGTCACATCACTGCGGAAACTGGGTGTATCGGTCACCGGCGGGCCCTTTCAGGAACGTACTGCGAGTAGCGGGGCCCACCCTACGGGCCGCCGCCGACAGTCCCGTCGGTGGCCGGACAGATCAGGACCGACGGGCTGAGTCGGACTGTTCGTCTGATATTTTTGATTTGGGGCCATTTGGGGGAAGGAGAGGGTATGCGACAGCTGACGATCGGCGTCCTCGTCACCCGCGCGCTCCTGGGCCTCGCCCTGCTGTCCGCCCTGGTCGGGGCCGTACTGCTGGCCCGGCCCGCCCTCGACGTGGAGCACGGGACCACCGCCGTGACACCGGAGGCGGCCGAGGGTTCCTGAGCGCGATAACCTCACCCGTGCACTGCCAGCGGCGAACGTGACACGAACGAGGACGAGCCTTGCCCCTGCCCTTTCTCGCGGCCGACCGTGACTTCGACTCCACCACGTCGGACGCATCCCTCCCCCACGCCGGAGCCGATCAGTGGCGCCGCCCCTACCGGCTCGGCCCGCAGCGGGTGGCGGTCTCCGCACTGGCCCTGCTGCTCTCGGCGTACCTGCTGATCTCCGCGCTGATCATCGCCATCGCCGGCACCGTCGGCGCGGCCGGGGCCACCCTGGTCATCGCGGCCGTCTCCATAGCCTTCGCCCTGCGCGTCCTGCGCATGGGCATCTGGGTCAGCCCGCGCGGACTGCGCCGGGTGGGTCTGCTGAGCACCCGGACGCTGCGCTGGCGGGAGATCGAACGGGTCTCCACCGTCCAGCAGCCGGTGCGCTGGCTCGGACTGCCGCGCACCGTACAGGGCCAGTCCATCCACATCGAGCCGCGCCGCGGTGAGCCCCTGCGGCCGCTGCTCACCGACCACAGCGCGGACTTCCTCAGCCGGCGGAAGGCCTTCGAGCGCGCCGCCGACGTCCTGGAGGCCTGGGCCGCCGAGCACCGCCACTGAACTCCGCCCGGCACACGGACCGCGGCCCGGTACGGCACACCGCCGTACCGGGCCGCGGTCCTTCCCGTCTCAGGCCCGGCCCGCCCGCAGCGCGATCGCGTGCTCCATGGCCTTGCGGGCGCGCGGGGTGTCCCGGGCGTCGTGGTACGCCAGGGCCAGGCGGAACCAGCACCGCCAATCGCGGGGATTCGCCTCCGCCTCCGCCTGCCGCTCCGCGAACGCGGCGTCGGCCGCCGCCTGCTCGATCCGGCCGCTGGGGGTACGCGGCAGATCGTCCACCGGCAGCCCGCCCTCGGCCTCCAACTCCTTGGCCAGCTTCCCGGCGTCCCGCGCGAAGCGGGTGGTACGCCACAGGAACCAGGCACCGATCAGCGGCATCACCAGCACGGCGATCCCGAACGGGACCGTCACCCAGGTGCCCTGCCCGATCAGCACCACCCCGCGGTGCCCGGCCAGCACGAAATAGCCGACGAGCAGCACCGACACCAGCGTGTAGCCGATCTTTCCCGCCATCGCTAGCCGTCCAGATCCATGAAGTGCTCCAGGCCCAGGGTCAGGCCCGGCGTGCCCGTGACGCGGCGCACGCCCAGCAGCACCCCGGGCATGAACGAGCCACGGTTCATGGAGTCGTGGCGCAGGGTGAAGATCTCCCCCTCGTCGCCGAACAGCACTTCCTGGTGAGCCACCAGGCCGCGCAGCCGGACCGCGTGCACCGGCACCCCGTCCACGTCGGCGCCGCGGGCGCCCTCCAGCGCGGTGCTCGTGGCGTCGGGCTGGGCCGGCAGCTTCGCGTCCGCACGGGCGCGGGCGATCAGCTGAGCGGTGCGCACGGCCGTGCCGCTGGGGGCGTCGGCCTTGTGCGGGTGATGCAGCTCGACGACCTCCACTGATTCGAAGAAACGGGCGGCCTGCTGGGCGAAGTGCATGGTGAGCACGGCGCCGATGCCGAAATTCGGCGCGATCAGCACCCCGGTGCCGGGGGATCCGGCCAGCCAGGTACGCAGCAGGTCCAGCCGTTCCCCGGTGAACCCGGTGGTGCCGACCACGCCGTGGATGCCGTGCCGGACGCAGAACTCCAGGTTGTCCATCACCGCGTCGGGGTGGGTCAGGTCGATGGCGACCTGGGCCCCCGTCTCGGTCAGCGTCTCCAGCCGGTCCCCCCGGCCGAGTTCCGCGACCAGCTCCAGGTCATCGGCGGCCCCGACGGCCCGTACCGCCTCGGAGCCCATCCGCCCGCGGGCTCCCAGGACGGCGACGCGCAGCTTGCTCATTCGTTCTCTTCCGCTCTTCCGCTCTCGTCCGCTTCTCGTGCTCAGGCCATGGCCTCGTGCAGCTTGGCGGTGTGCTTGTCCTTCAGCGGACCGATGATGGACAGCGAGGGCTTGTGGCCGAGCACCTGGGCCGCCACCTCCCGCACCTCGTCCGGGGTCACCGCCCGGTACCGCTCCAGCAGACCGGTCACCGACAGCTGCTCGCCCCAGCACACCTCGCTCTTGCCGAGCCGGTGCATCAGGGCGCCGGTGTCCTCCAGGCCCAGCACCGTGGAGCCGGCCAGCTGACCGATCGCCCGCCGGGTCTCCTCCTCGCCCAGTCCGTGCTCGGCGATGTCCGCCAGCGTCTCGCGGGAGATCGCCAGCACATCGCCCAGCCGCTCGGGGCGGCAGCCGGCGTACACCCCGAACAGGCCGCAGTCGGCGTATCCGGAGGTGTGCGCGTACACGCTGTAGGCCAGCCCGCGGCGCTCCCGTACCTCCTGGAACAGCCGCGAGGACATGCCGCCGCCCAGCGCCGTGGACAGGACGGCCAGCGCCCAGCGCCGCTCGTCGTGCCGGGAGACGCCCGGCATGCCCAGGATCAGGTGTGCCTGCTCGGTCGCCCGCTCCTGGACGTCGACGGCACCCGCCGTACGGATCAGCCGTGCGCCGCCGCGCGGGTCCAGCGGGCTCGCGTCCGCCGCTCCCAGCGCGCCGGCCCGTTCGAAGGCGGCCCGCACCTGCTCCACGACGGTGTCGTGGTCGAGGTTGCCGGCCGCGGTGACGACCAGCCGGGTGGGGTCGTAGTGCCGCCGGTAGAAGCGCGCGATCTGGTCCCGGGTGAGGGCCCCGACGGTCTCCTCGGTGCCCAGCACCGGGCGGCCCAGCGGGGTGTCGCCCAACAGGGTCTGGGCGAAGAGGTCATGGACCCCGTCGCCCGGATCGTCGTCCGTCATGGCGATCTCTTCGAGGATGACGTTCCGCTCGGCCTCCACCTCTGCCGGGTCGATGACCGAGGAGGTGAGCATGTCGCACACGACGTCGACGGCCAGCGGCAGATCACTGTCCAGCACCCGGGCGTAGTAGCAGGTGAACTCCTTCGTGGTGAAGGCGTTCATCTCACCGCCGACCGCCTCGACGACAGAGGAGATCTCCAGCGCGCTGCGCCGCTCGGTGCCCTTGAACAGCACGTGTTCGAGGTAGTGGGTGGCGCCGGCCAGCGCCGGGGTCTCGTCCCGGGAGCCGACCGCGGCCCAGATGCCGAAGGAGACCGAGCGCACGGAGGGCACGGTCTCGGTGACGACGCGCAGGCCGCCGGGGAGCACGGTCTTGCGGACGGTGCCGCCGCCCCCGGTGGGGGCGCCCCCGGCCGAGGGCCGCGGGACGGTCACGGCGTGCGGACGGGGCACGGCCCGCCCCACCGGTGCGGTGGGGCGGGCCGTCCTGGTACCAGGGGTACGCGTCACTTGTCGGCAGCGTCCTTCTCGGCGGTGTCCTCGGCGGCCTCGTCCTCCATGACGGGGATCAGCGAGAGCTTGCCGCGCTGGTCGATCTCGGCGATCTCGACCTGGACCTTCTGGCCCACGCCCAGAACGTCCTCGACGTTCTCCACGCGCTTGCCACCGGCGAGCTTGCGGATCTGCGAGATGTGCAGCAGTCCGTCCTTGCCGGGGAGCAGGGAGACGAAGGCACCGAAGGTGGTGGTCTTCACCACGGTGCCCAGGTACCGCTCGCCGACCTCGGGCATCGTCGGGTTGGCGATGCCGTTGATCGTGGCGCGGGCGGCCTCGGCGGCCGGGCCGTCGGCGGCACCGATGTAGATGGTGCCGTCGTCCTCGATTGTGATGTCGGCGCCGGTGTCCTCCTGGATCTGGTTGATCATCTTGCCCTTGGGGCCGATGACCTCACCGATCTTGTCCACGGGGATCTTCACGGTGATGATCCGCGGGGCGTTCGGGGACATCTCGTCGGGCACGTCGATGGCCTCGCCCATCACATCGAGGATGTGGAGGCGGGCGTCGCGGGCCTGCTTGAGCGCGGCGGCCAGAACCGAGGCCGGGATGCCGTCCAGCTTGGTGTCCAGCTGGAGGGCGGTCACGAACTGCTTGGTGCCGGCGACCTTGAAGTCCATGTCGCCGTAGGCGTCCTCCGCACCGAGGATGTCGGTGAGGGTGACGTAGTGGGTCTCGCCCTCGATCTCCTGGGAGATCAGGCCCATGGCGATACCGGCGACGGGGGCCTTGAGCGGCACACCGGCGTTCAGCAGCGACATGGTGGAGGCGCAGACCGACCCCATGGAGGTCGAGCCGTTGGAGCCCAGCGCCTCGGAGACCTGCCGGATGGCGTAGGGGAACTCCTCGCGGGTGGGCAGCACCGGCACCAGCGCGCGCTCGGCGAGCGCGCCGTGGCCGATCTCGCGGCGCTTGGGGGAGCCGACCCGGCCGGTCTCACCGGTGGAGTAGGGCGGGAAGTTGTAGTTGTGCATGTAGCGCTTGCGGGTCACCGGGGAGAGGGTGTCCAGCTGCTGCTCCATGCGGAGCATGTTGAGCGTGGTGACGCCCAGGATCTGGGTCTCGCCGCGCTCGAAGAGGGCCGAACCGTGTACCCGCGGGATGGCCTCGACCTCGGCGGCCAGCGTACGGATGTCGGTGACACCGCGGCCGTCGATGCGGACCTTGTCCTTGATGACGCGCTCACGGACCAGCTGCTTGGTGAGCGAGCGGTACGCGGCGGAGATCTCCTTCTCGCGGCCCTCGAACTGGGGCAGCAGCTTCTCGGCGGCCACGACCTTGACGCGGTCGAGCTCGCCCTCGCGCTCCTGCTTGCCGGCGATGGTCAGCGCCTGGGCCAGCTCGTCGCGGACAGCGGCGGACAGCGCCTCGAAGACGTCGTCCTCGTAGTCCAGGAAGACCGGGAACTCGCCGGTGGGCTTGGCGGCCTTGGCGGCGAGGTCGGACTGGGCGCGGCACAGCACCTTGATGAAGGGCTTGGCGGCCTCGAGACCGGCGGCGACGACCTCCTCGGTCGGCGCGGCGGCACCGCCCTTGACCAGCTCGATGGTCTTCTCGGTGGCCTCGGCCTCGACCATCATGATCGCGACGTCACCGTCGGGAAGCACGCGGCCGGCGACGACCATGTCGAAGACGGCGTTCTCCAGCTCGCTGTGGGTGGGGAAGGCCACCCACTGGCCCTGGATCAGCGCGACCCGGGTACCGCCGATGGGGCCGGAGAAGGGCAGGCCGGCCAGCTGCGTGGAGCAGGAGGCGGCGTTGATGGCGACCACGTCGTACAGGTGGTCGGGGTTGAGCGCCATGATCGTCTCGACGACCTGGATCTCGTTGCGCAGGCCCTTCTTGAAGGAGGGGCGCAGCGGGCGGTCGATCAGCCGGCAGGTGAGGATGGCGTCCTCGGAGGGGCGGCCCTCGCGCCGGAAGAAGGAGCCGGGGATCTTCCCGGCGGCGTACATCCGCTCCTCGACGTCGACGGTCAGCGGGAAGAAGTCCAGCTGGTCCTTCGGCTTCTTCGAGGCGGTGGTGGCCGACAGCACCATGGTGTCGTCGTCCAGGTAGGCCACGGCGGAACCGGCGGCCTGCCGCGCGAGGCGGCCGGTCTCGAAGCGGATGGTGCGGGTGCCGAAGGCGCCGTTGTCGATGACGGCCTCGGCGTAGTGGGTTTCGTTCTCCACCTGGGATGTCTCCTGTTTCTCGCCCCGCCGGGTGTGACCGGGCGGGACGTCAATCGGTGGAGCACCTCCGTACGGGCCGGCCATCGATCGAAGCTCCCGGGAAGTCGCCCGGGGGCCACTACCGAGGACCGGCGACGGATGAGAAGGCGCTCCGCCTCATGCTCTGTCGTTGTGCAGTGGTGGGACCAGCCTACAAAGGCATCGGTCCGGGGGCCCGGTTTCCGCGTCGGGCGGTCGCCCGCCGGGGTGCCTGCCGGGCCGGATACGGCGAAGGGAGCGGCCCCGCCAGCGGTGGCCGCTCCCTCTCCGACGTCTTAGCGGGCGCCCGCCGCGCCGCGGCGGATGCCGAGACGCTCCACCAGGCTGCGGAAGCGCTGGATGTCCTTCTTGGCCAGGTACTGGAGCAGCCGGCGGCGCTGGCCGACCAGCAGCAGCAGGCCGCGGCGGGAGTGGTGGTCGTGCTTGTGGGTCTTCAGGTGCTCGGTCAGGTCCGAGATACGGCGGGACAGCAGCGCCACCTGGACCTCGGGGGAACCGGTGTCACCCTCCTTGGTGGCGAAATCCGCGATGATCTTCTGCTTCGTGGCGGCATCGAGCGACGACACACGTACTCCTCATGGAATCGGCCCGGAAGCGGCCCCTGGTCTTCTTCACAGGGGCACAGGGATGGTGAAAGACAACTCACCGGGCGCACGACACCCTATCAGCCGGGCCGGGGTGGTCCTGACCGGTTGTTCCCCTTGTGCGGTCTTCCCCCGCGCCGGACCGGTTCGTCAGTCGCTGGTCAGCCCGCGTGCGCGGGCGTAGATCCCGAGGACGGCCAGGCACAGCGGGATCAGGGACAGCAGCAGCGCGGACTCGGTGAGGTCCAGGGCCCGTCCCCAGAAGGGGGTGAGCCCGGCACGCGGCACGATGAGCGCGATCGCGGTCAGGACGGCCGCGGCGGCGGCGAGGACGGCGGTCAGCCACAGGGTGCGCAGGTCGAGCGCGGTGCTGTCACCGGCCAGCAGGTCGCGCACGGCGCCGGCGGGCGGGTGCAGCAGGAAGCCGGTGACCAGCAGGGCGAGCGCGGCGAGGCCGGCCGTCAGCAGCACGGACACCTGGACGGCGTACCGGAAGAGCCGGGAGCGGGTCAGCAGGGTGCCCGCGGTGGCCAGGGCGAGCAGCTGGCCCCAGCCGCTGGAGGAGAATCCCAGAACGGCGACGGCGGTGGTGGCGGCGATGGCGCAGCCGGCGGTGAGGCCGAGCAGGATCTGGTGGCCGAGGCGGGCCTGGGCGGCTATCCGCTCGGCGTCGACGGGGCTCTCGGGCGGCGCGGGCTGGTCGGGGTCCGCGGTGTCGAAGTCGGCGCGCGGGGCCTCGTAGCCGATGGGCAGCCGGACGAGGGCCGCGGACAGTCCCGGCAGGAAGCCGAGGGCGCCGATGGCGACGGGCGCGGTGAGCGCGGCGGCGGACACCGGGCGGGCGTCGGCCACGATCGCGGCGAAGGTGGCGAGGGTGCCGATGAGGGCCGCGGTGGTGGTGGCCACGAACGGGGCGGCGGCGTCGGGCAGGGCCGCCGCGGCGACGACGGACAGCACCAGGACGGCGACGCAGCCCAGCAGCAGTTCGAGACGGCCCACGCCGTGCCCGTCGGCCAGCGGCAGGGCGCCGGTGCCCGCGATCAGCCCGTGCGGGAGGGCGGCGAGGCCGAACGCCACGGCGGCGGGCCGGTCGCCGTACACCCGGGCGCGCACCACGCTGAAGGAGATCAGCAGGACGGCCAGCACCCCGGCGATGATCCCGGGCAGGCCGTGCAGGTCGTGGCGCACCGGGTCGGCGTACCACAGCACGGCGGCGGCCAGGGTGGTGAGGACGGCGGCGCCGGTCAGCCCCGCGGTGCGCAGCCGCTGGTCCTGCCACAGGGCGCGGTCGTGGGTGACGGCGTCGGCGACGGCTTCGCTGACGTCGTCGTGCACCGGGGGCGGCAGGGCGTCGGCGACCGGGCGCAGGACGAGCACCTCGCCGTCCAGGACGCGCTGCGCGGCCAGGGTGCGGGAGCCGTCCAGAACGCTTCCGTCACGGCGCACGAGGTGGTAGCCGACGGGGGCACCTTCGGCGGGTGCCTGGCCGGTGAGCTGGAGTAGCTGGGCGTAGAGGTCGGCCAGAGGCATGTCCTCCGGCAGCGCCACGTCGATCCGGCTGTCGGGCGCGGCGACGGTGACGCGGCAGAAGCCGGTGGCCGCTGTCGAGTTCACGTGTGATTCCCCCAAGATGCGCGCGGACGGGCTTGCGCACGGACTGCGTTGGTCACCCTACCGGCTGTACTCCTGGGGCCGGTCAGTAGGATCGGGCGGCGCCGAGGGGTTGCCGGATCGGGGGGCCGTATGAGCCAGATCATTGTGAAACGTCCGCCGCGTACGCTGCCGGCCGAGGTGCCGGGCGAGGAAGTGGCGGTGCAGCCGCCGCCGGAACTGCCCAAGGGGCAGCAGGACGGCGTACTGATGCAGCTCATGCCGATGCTGGGCATGGGCTCCTCGGTGGTGTTCTTCTTCATGCCGAACGCCCATCCGTTCATGCGGATCATGGGCATGCTGATGATGGTGTCGACCGGCGCCATGGTGGTGGCGATGATCATCCGCCACCGGCGCGGCACCCAGGGGCAGATGGGCCAGCTGCGGCGGGACTACCTGCGGTATCTGGCGCGGACCCGGCGCGCGGTGTGGGGCACCGCCCGGGCGCAGCGGGACGCGCAGCTGTATCTGCACCCGGCGCCCGAGCAGCTGTGGGCGCTGGTGGCCGAGGGCAGCCGGCTGTGGGAACGGCGCCCGGGGGACGGGGACTTCGGACAGGTGCGGCTGGGTCTGGGCGAACACGGCCTGGCCACGCCGCTGGTGCCGCCGCAGACCGCACCGGTGGACGAGCTGGAGCCGCTGACGGCGGGCGCGATGCGGCGGTTCCTGGCGACGCACGGCACCGTGTCGGGGCTGCCGATGGCGGTGTCGCTGCGCGGCTTCTACCAGGTGGTGCTGGCGGGGGACGTGGAGGCGGCGCGGGGGACGGCGCGTGCGCTGGTGGCGTCGCTGACGGCGCTGCACTCGCCGCAGGACGTGACCGTGGCGGTGGCGTGCTCGGCCGGCGCGGCGGACGCCTGGGAGTGGGCGAAGTGGCTCCCCCACGTCCAGCTGCCGTCGGTGGACGGGGCGGGTTCGCGGCGACTGATCGCTCGCGGGGTCACGGAGCTGGAGGAGGAGCTGACCGAACGCCTGGAGGGCCGGGGCCGGTTCTCCGCGAACGGCAAGCCGGTGCTCGACCAGCCGCACGTGGTGCTGGTCCTGGACGGCGTGCGGGTACCGCCGCATTCGGCGTTCGCGTCGGCGGAGGGGCTGCAGGGCGTCACGGTGGTGGAGGTCCTGCCGGGCGAGCCGGAACCGGCCCGGGGCCGGCTTTCGGTGCGGTGCGCGGCGGGGTCGCTGCGCTTCGACGCGGGGGACGGGGTGTCCTTCGACGGCGAGCCCGACCAGCTGCCGGTGGCGGCGGCCGAGGCGCTGGCGCGGCAGCTGGCGCCGCTGCGGCTGAGCACGGGCGCCGAGGAGGACGAGCCGCTGCTGGCCGAGCTGGACTTCGGCGACCTGCTGGGGCTCGGCGATCCGGCGGCGGTGGATGTCTCGCGCACCTGGCGGCCGCGGTCGGCCGGGGAGCGGCTGCGCGTGCCGATCGGGGTGGACGAGAGCGGCCAGCCCGTGATGCTGGACCTGAAGGAGGCCGCGCAGGAGGGCATGGGCCCGCACGGCCTGTGCGTGGGCGCGACCGGCTCCGGCAAGTCGGAGCTGCTGCGCACGCTCGTGCTGGGGCTTGCCGTCACCCACACCTCGGAAACCCTGAACTTCGTCCTGGCGGACTTCAAGGGCGGCGCGACGTTCGCGGGCATGGCGCAGCTGCCGCACGTCTCGGCGGTGATCACCAACCTCGCGGACGACCTGACGCTGGTGGACCGGATGGGCGACTCCATCCGGGGCGAACTCCAGCGCCGCCAGGAACTGCTGCGGGCGGCGGGCAACTACGCGAACCTGCACGACTACGAGAAGGCGCGGGCGGCGGGTGCTCCGCTGGCACCGCTGTCCTCGCTGGTGCTGGTGATCGACGAGTTCTCCGAACTGCTCACGGCGATGCCGGACTTCATCGACATGTTCATCCAGATCGGCCGCATCGGCCGCTCGCTGGGCGTGCATCTGCTGCTGGCCTCGCAGCGTCTGGAGGAGGGCCGGCTGAAGGGCCTGGACACCTATCTGTCGTACCGGATCGGCCTGCGGACGTTCTCGGCCGCGGAGTCCCGTACGGCGATCGGGGTGCCCGACGCGTACCACCTGCCGCAGATCCCGGGCTCGGGCATCCTGAAGTCGGGCACCGAGGAGATGGTCCGCTTCAAGGCCGCGTACGTCTCGGGCGCCTACCGCGAGGGCCCGGCGAAGCCCGCGCCCTCGGGTCCGGCCCCCATGCAGCGTCACCCCGTGCTGTTCACAGCGGCACCGGTCCCGGTCCGCCACGCGGAACCCGACCCGCGCACGGCGATGGCGGCCACCGAACCGGCCCCGCAGGACGACGCCCTGGCGGACACGGTCCTGGACGTGATCGTGCGCCGCCTGGAGGGCCAGGGCCCCTCGGCCCACCAGGTCTGGCTGCCCCCACTGGATTCGGCGGCGACACTGGATGAGTTGCTGCCGGAGCTGGTGTCCACCCCGGAACGCGGTCTGCAGGCGCGGGGCGCCGCCGGCAACCTGGTGGTTCCACTGGGACAGGTCGACAAGCCCTTCGAGCAGCGCCGCGAGGTATTTCACCGCGACTTCTCGGGAGCCGGCGGCCACATGCTGATCGTGGGCGGCCCCCAGTCCGGCAAGTCCACACTGCTGCGCACCCTCATCACGTCCTTCGCGCTGACGCACACGCCGCGGGAAGTGCAGTTCTACGGGCTCGACTTCGGTGGCGGCGGTTTGGGCGCCCTGGCCGACCTGCCGCACGTGGGCGGTATCGCCTCCCGGCTGGACGCCGACCGGGTCCGCCGTACGGTTTCCGAGGTGGCGGGCGTTCTGGCCAGGCGCGAGGAACTCTTCCGCCAGCGGAACATCGACTCGATCACGACGTACCGGCGACTACGGGCGATGGGTGAGCTGACGGAGGAGCCCTGGGGTGACGTCTTCCTGGTAGTCGACGGCTGGGCGGCGTTCAAGCAGGACTACGACGTCACCCTGATGCCCACGGTGACCGATCTGGCCACCCGGGGTCTGGGCTACGGCATTCATGTGATCGTGACGGTGTCCCGGAACATGGACCTGCTCGGCCCGATGCGGGACCAGCTGGCCAACCGCCTGGAGCTGAGGCTGGGTGACACCATGGATTCGGACTTCGACCGCAAGGTGGCCGCTGCGGTTCCGGTCAACACCCCGGGCCGGGGGCAGACCCCGGACAAGCTCCACTGGATGGCGGCGCTGCCGCGTCTGCACAGCGGCACCTCCCAGGACGAACTGTCCGACGGAACCACGACGCTGGTGAAGGCCATCCAGGATGCCTGGGCGCACCCGCCGGCCCCCCAGGTGCGCCTGCTGCCGCGCCTGCTGCCGGCAGCCGACCTCCCCCGCGGCTCCGCGAACGATCCGGGCCTCGCCATCGGTATCAACGAGAACGATCTGCGGCCCGTCTTCCTGGACTTCGACCAGGAGCCTTTTCTTCTCATCTTCGGCGAAGGGGAGTCCGGAAAGACCGCGGCGCTCCGGCTGCTGGTGCGCCAGATCTGCGACCGGTACCGGCCGGAGGAGGCGCGCTTCCTGGTCGGGGACTATCGCAGGTCCCTGCTGGGCGGGGTCCCGGAGGAGTACATCGGCACCTACGGCACGATGGCGCCCAAACTCACGGCGGACATGAAGGCGACGCGCGGCCTCATGGAGAACCGTCTCCCGCCCGCCGACATCACCCCCAGCAGCTTCGGGCCGGGCGGTGGTGGGAGGGTCCGGTCGCGTTCGTGATCATCGACGACTTCGACCTGGTGGCCACCGGATCGAACCATCCCCTGACGCAGCTGGTGGAGTTGCTCCCCTACGCGCGGGACACCGGTGTGCGGTTCATCATCGCCCGGAACTCCGCCGGCGCCTCCCGGGCCATGTTCGACCCCTTCATGCAGCGCCTGCGCGAACTGGGCGCCCAGGGTCTGGTGCTCTCCAGCAACCGCTCGGAGGGCGAGGTGCTGCCCGGGGTCCGAGCCCGTTCCTTCCCGCCGGGCCGCGGCACCCTTGTCACCCGCAAGGGAGGCACCCGCCTGGTTCAGGTCGGCTGGTTGCCGGAACAATAGCCGCGGCTGACGAAGGCTGTCCGCTCGCCGATGAAATGAACGGACAGCCAGCCGTCACGTGTTTATGAGGCCGCGGGCGGAAGCTCTACCTCATCACAGCCATGCCGCTCAGCGGACTCACGTGCGAACGCGTGCAGCAACTCACGCTGTGCTTCGCGTTCTGCCTCCGTATATGTTCTTTCCCCAGAATCACTGGTTCCGGAACGCAGAGCGAACCTGCCGACCTCAGATTCGCCGACGCACTCGGCTGCACCCCAGACCCGCAAGGAAAGAGCGTCGTTCGAACTGGCGCCGGACGCCGAAAGTGACATGTCCCAGGTGGATTCGCGCTTCAGCACCGATTCGTTCGCATAGGGACCGTACCAAGCAGACAGCCAGTACTCACCGCCCTCGTCGTCAGTGAATATCAAGCACGTCTCGAGCGGCGACAGTCCGGCCTCCGTCTCCATGACAGAAATTCCCCCCAGAGTCTCTACCTCTGCAGAAACACCAGCCAAGGCCGCACAAGTCCCGCGGGCACCTGCAAGGGGCAAGGAGTTCTCATCCGGAGCAGGATTGGCCGACGGCAAGGAGGCTGGAAGTTCCACATCAGAAATTGGCTGACCCGGAACAGGAGGGCATTCATTGGCAAGTGCGACCTGCTCCGCACTTGCAGCGGCGATCCGTGCGAGCTCTCCACCCTTCACGGAATCGAATGCCCGATCAAGCCGACCTTGCGCTTGCACTATAACGCTACGGGATTCCGAACATTCCAGGAGAACGACTGATTCCGTTTCCTGGTACTTGGAATCCGAAGCTAGAAACCCTGACCATCCATTACCCAAAGGGCTGTACAAACGCTGCCGAGGGCCTGACATGGAACGGGCAATATTATGCATTTCGTCGGTCCAGCCGATGGCGATCTGAACAGAATCTGCTGGAGAATCTCGCGATTGAATAAGGCAGGTCTGTTCAAATTCTGCAAGAACACCGGCCCTGCTTTCCGATGCATACAGACGTTCAGATTCCAGGAAATCAGTCAGCTCGCCGGAGCGAAGAAAACCCCCACAGGCTTCGTTGACTGAATCGCGATCCCTGCGGTCGCCGAACGAGGTGACCAGGTAGACACCAAGCACAAGAACAGCACCGATGGCCAGGCAGACAATGAGTGCTCGGAACAATTTATTCTTGGATAGCGACACGTCGGAACTCCCCGAAGAGGCTAGTGGTTGAGTGCTTCTCGCGCAGATTCGCGCCCGGCCCCATAGCTCTGCCCGGCCTCGTGACGGGCATCCCTGACAGAGCCGTGTTCGAGGTCGTACCCTCGCCCTTGCGCCCAGGCATTGAACAGATCGTTGATCTGATCCCTCGCCATTGCACTCCTCTCGGAGGAATCTCCCCTCGCCTCGAGACTGGCATCGGCAATAACAGCCTTGGACCACTCGTATGCATACATGTCCACGATCCTTTGAGCCGTATCGCCAATGACAGGGATTCCCGTGATCGGGGCCCCGCCAAGGTGATATCCGTACCGCGCTGCGTCATTGGCGTCATCCGCTATATCAGCGAAATTTCCCCTGATGACATCAACTCCGATTCCATTCATAACACCCAGGACTTCACCGATGGGGCGAGATTTTGAATCCCACTCTTCGGAATTTTCGGGATACCCTGCCAACTGTTCAGAAATGAATCCAAGTTGTGCATCATACAGAATTTTGTAATTCTCGATCTCTTCAAGTTGACTGAATTCATCAATCGAGCACAAGCCGCGCATCACTCGGATGACCTGGGCAGAGGGACTTCCAATCCGGCCGTTCTCTGCATCCCCGCCACCAAACCCTGTCCTCGCTTCACCGCTCAATATGTCGAACGTGTCGGCGGAATAGTCCGCAAGGGCCCGCGTGATAGGATCCCGCAAATTTGCATAGGATTCTCCTGAAAGAACCAGATCTGCCGCATTGCCAGCATCCAGAACTGCCAGAACTTCATGCATTACGCGGGCCTGCTCGAGCTCGTGATATCCGAAGGAATCGGCCGAAGTATTGGGAAGCCGACCGGTCGTGGCCGCTTCAAGGGCAAGTCCGAGACCCGTCTTTCCATTCAGATCTTCCATCGGAATAGAGAACGTGACCGGCTCTCCGTCAATGCTTCGCTCATAGGTCAAGACGTTCCAGTCGCGTCCGTCTTCATTGAGGAGATAGTTCAAACGTCCAGTACTCAGCTCGTCGTTTTTGTTCTCCCCCTCCGGGTCCAGAAATGCCGTGGCAGCGTCAGGGTGCTGAGCCATGATTCCAAGCAGGCTGTCAAGCGGGTCGTTCGCAAACCAATCGCCGTTCTCCCCCAGTTGATCTCTGTCGACGCGCCAGATCCCCGGCTCACCACCCTGCGCGTAATTCTCTGCCGCGATGATATTGTCCCCGAGATCATGAAGAAAGTACTGCTCGTAGTTGTCGCTGTGCCCCAACAGGGTGACAAGGGTCTGGTAGCCACGTACCTGCATACCCCCCGGCCCATCCGCGTACTGCCTCTTTCCTACCTCGTCGAGGTCCACGATCCAGCGGTCGTAGAAGCCCGAACCCTCTTTGGTCTTGACCATCGCGTCCCCGACCAGTTGCGCCAGATCTTCCTGGACTCCCTCAGGGTTGTATTCCTCGGTGCCCGAGAGCGAGATGTTATTTCCCAGGAGGATCAGGGCTTCCGGGCCGATCCCATCCATGAAGTCCCGAGCAAAATCAACCTGATACTCGCCGTTCTCATCGCGCTGACCGGCCAGGATGATCTGTAGTTGCTCGAGATCCGCAGTCGTGGCCTCTCCATCGGCGACACGTCTCGCCAGTTCAACGGCCATGCTCAGAGAAATTTGGTCGAGGCCACCCGAGGGTTCAGCACCGTGTTCTCCGAACACGGTGCTCTCATTGGCCATGTGTTCCAGTGCGATCCGAACGCCACTGTCGTAATCGACGATGGTCTGAACGTAGCGCTTGATATCTTCTGTCCAGGCAATCTCAGCATCCCTGAGTTGCGGCTGATATTCGGGATCGTTCAGGTACATGTTGTCCACTTTATTGGGGTCCACCGTGGCAACCCCATCATTTGCGGACACTTTCATGCCGGCCGCTTCCGCCTCCGCGACAACTCCACTCAACAAGCCTCGCAGCCGGACGAACTCATCATGTGCCTCCCGCAAGAGATCCGCAGTTTCCCTTGCCTCCTCGCGGGCCGCCTGATACATCTCCCTTGTCCTGCTGAAGGTGATCAACGCATTGATTGCCGCGACTCCCACCCAACTCTCGGATGCCGGAAGACCGGCGATCTCGCGCGCGTAAATGGCCTCTTGATCGGAAAAGTGATCAGCCATGTCCTTCCACCTGTCTGCGGTGACACGCAGCGAGGTGATCCTGGCCTGCATTATTTCACCGTACGTGAGCACAAAAACCCCTGCTTCGCCTAACCGGCATCCCCGTTCAGCAAACGTTCTCTCACTCTCAGCTGCAGTGTGATGTCATCATTGGTGAAAGTGAAGTTCTCGTTCGCGAGCTCGAGGGACTCAGCCTCCCAGATGAGTCGAATGGCGAGATCTTCGACCTTCTTCTTCCAACTGACGATCGCAGCACCGAGACCAATTGCCGTTTCCCAATCAGCCAAATATTGCACCGTGACAGAAGATTGAACATCCGCCGTGCTTCCGGCTTTCTTGGTGTCACCGAGAAGAGAATCATTGATCAGTCTCGCTCCGCCGACCAAGGTGCCGTCTCCCACCACCAGCTCATCGCCGCCGCCTTGAGGGCCAGCGCCGTCCCGTTCGCTGCTGGAGCCATGCGTCGCACTGTTCAGCTGGGTACGGATTCCCTGTTCTTCGAGCGCCTGCTGATGGAGTCGCTCAAACTCTTTCCAAGACGACACGACTAATCCTTCTCTTCAGGGAACCCGTAAAATGATCTGGGTGGGACCCAGTGTGTCGGGCCCCACCCAGAGAAGACGATCAAGGATTCATACGAACGGATTGCGTCGGTCGATTTCTTGCATGGCCTGACCAGATCTCGAGACCGTACTGGCCGTTGTGGCCTGACTGTTCGCGATTCCTTCGATCGCCTGATGCAGACGATTCTCGTGGAACAGAAAGGCCTGCTTGGTCTCGCCGTCCCACTCCTCGGCGACGCGCCGGACCTCACTGACGAGATATTCGAGGCGCTCCTGCATACCTCGCGCCACGCCGTTGATATCCTCCGCGGCATTGCTGACACCCGCAAAGTTCATGCGGATTTCTTCGTCACTCATTTTACTCTCTCTCGTCCTTCGTCAGGGGCCGCGGCATCAAATCTTGATGACGGTCGGAGTGACATCGTCGAGATTGCTCTCGGCTCGCCTCAGCTGGTTCAGCTGCTCCAGTTCTCCGTCACTGAGGCCCTTGAGACTGTTGTCCAGCAGGGCCGCCATCGCCTCGAGGCTGTCGCAAATCTCCCGGATGTGCTCGGCTGACTTATCCTGCAGCGACCCGAAAGCCCTCCCTGATACACCACCCCATACCGCGTGCGCACCTGCGCCGACTCCCTGGGCCCGGGTCAGCAGGTCATTGAATTCCTCGCGCTTGGTGCGGAGTTCTTCCACAAGACCCTTGACCGTCAGACCAACCCTCAGGCCGCCCTGAGTACCCGATGCTTCCTCAGACATTGTGCCTCTCCTCTCGTTGCAGTTCCTCGTCGGTGAGTGGTGGTGGCGGTGTGTAGTCCTCCGCCAAGCCGGCCATGATCTGCTGGAGGCGTTCTCGCTGTTCCGCTTCGACGTTCTCGAAACCCCGTTCCGAGATCAGCGTGGCGATGGCCAGAGCCTCGATCAGGTCCTGCTGGATCCGCACGAAGGCCTCCAACCGGTTCACGGCGTGACCGAACTCGTGGGAGATCTGCGTCATCCCGGGAATGAGTCCGCCGTAGTTGGCCTGGTCCATGCGCAGGTCGGCCATCAGCGATGGTGTCAGCCCTGCCGTCTGCGTGGTCGTCAGGACGTCGTCCAGCCGACCACGGAATTGGCCGAGCGCCTCGGTGGACACCACCAGGTCGGCCGACGGGCTGCTTTCGTCAGGCATACCCCACCCCCATCGTTCCCTCTACCCCCCGTGCCCCCTCCATCGCCGTTCGTAGTTCATCTTATGCGGGAGCTACATCGGGCAGACACGTGGGTAACCACGCGAGTGAGACTAGTGACGGTTCCCGGCCCGGACATCCGTGCGGATACTCATCCACGGCACTGAGTACCGAGGCACACCGAACGTCTATGCTCTTGACGTGACTTCGACACCACAGGGACTCACCCCACGGCAGGCCAGACGGCTTCGCATGGGCATCGCCGCGGCGGCGATGACCGTGATGGCGGTGGTGCTCGTCATGCAACTCGGTGACGGTTCCTCCCTGGTGTCCCTCGGCCTGTACGGGGCCGCCTTCGTCCTGTCGGGCGCCGTCATCGAGATGAGCCGCCGCGGCCGGACCCGGCTGGGGATGGCGGTCCTGGTGACCGGCTTCGTCCTCGTCCTGGTCGCCGAATGGCTCTTGCGCAGCCGATAGTCCGCACGCGGGTGCGCTGCGTTACGATCGCCCTCAGACCGCAGCGTTGAGGGAAGAAGGGAGCCTCCGCCGATGTCCGGGACGGAGACCGAGGCCGAGATCGCCGCTCGCAAGGAGCGCGAGAAGAACGAGCTGTACGCGCTGGACATCTCGGGTGTGGAGTGGCTGAGCGCCCCGGGCAGCCCGGAGGAGGAGCGGGTCGAGATCGCCTACCTCCCCGGCGGCGGCGTCGGTATGCGCAACTCCAGCGACCCGGACACCGTGCTGCGCTACACCGCCGCCGAGTGGGAGGCCTTCGTTCTCGGGGCGAGGGACGGCGAGTTCGACATCGAGTGAGGTGCCTGCCCGCCCGGTTCAGCGGTAAACGAGCACGGCATGGTCCGGCTGGCCCAGCCGGTCCGCGGCAAAGGCGGTTTCCCCCATCACGAAGGCACCGCTCTCGCTGTCCCAGAACATCCGCACGGAGTCGGGATCGGCACGCCACAGGTCATGCTCGGCCGCAGCAGCGCTGGCGTCCAGGGCCATGACGGTCCGCTCCGAAAGCCGCTCCGGATCGATGGCCACGAGCCTTCCCGGCTGCTGCCCCTCACCCTGGCGGTAAGCGAGGAACTCGCCCTCCACCATGGCTACCGGACGCACCGGGCGTCCACCCTCAGAGGCGATGTCGCCCACGATGTCGCCGGTCGTCAGATCGACGATGGACATCCCGGTGTCGCCTTCTCCTCGCAGAGCCATGTAGTTGCCGCCGACGACGGCGTTGCACAGCCACAGATTCGTCGCACCACACGGCCGGTCATGCTGCGACGGGTCGTAGCTCAGTTCCCTGAGGACGGACGCGCGCGGATCCTCCACCAGGAATATCCGCGTGCTGTCGAAGGTACGTCCCAGCTCGGCCAGGATCACCAGGGGCTCGACCGAGATCACCCCGAGGATGTCCAGTCTCGAACCATCCACCTCATGGTCGAACTTCCAGCGCCAGAGCTCTTCTCCGCTCTCAGTGGTGGCACGCAAGCCGGTGCTTTCGTAGCCGAAACCGCAACGCCCCAGGTCGTTGCATTCGACCCCACAGCTCATCCGAGAAACGAATTTCTCATCCAGCACGGTGAAACTGGTCTCCGCGCACTGCCCTCGCGGCTCGGTCCACCACAGCTGCTCCCCGTCACTGATGCGAAAGCCGGCGCTGCCTTCTCCTGAGCTGACCGCCACCGTGTCCCCCAGGAGCGCCGGAGTTCCGTAGCTTGCTAGCCGAGCCGACTGAAGCTCTATGAGGGCCACCTCGGATCCCGTGGCCAGATCGACCACGATCAGATACTCGCAGTACATCCCGGAGAGCACGGCAATACGGCCTTCGTTGATCCTCGCCGACGATCCGCATCCATACTGCCCGGCCGCCAGTTGCATGCTCCAGCGTTTCTCGCCGGTTGCCAGGTCGCGGGACACCAGAAGCTCGGGCAGGACCTGCACCAGACTGTCCTGGAAGATCCAGATCCCGCCGTTCTTCACCCGTTCACGGAAAGCGGTCAGGTCCGGTGTGGGAGTCCGCCAGGCCAAGGTTGCCTCGATGGGCGTTGCCGGCAAAGGAGCGTGGGAGGGCTCCACGGCAGGGGCGAGCGTTCTTGCGACACCGGCCCGATTCTGGACCGCCCACACCAGGCCGCCGGCCGACGCCAGGACCGCCAGGGACAGCGCGATCAGCAGCGCGGCCGTCCAGCGGGGGTGCCCGCCGTGGTGGGGGCGCGGTGGGACGGGCGGTCCGAAACCGCCTTGGAGGTGGGACACCTGGAACTCCCGGGCAGGTCAGAGCTTGGCAGGGTTGACGGTACGGCGCCGGCGGCGGTCGCGGAGGATCAGGGCCGTGCCGGCCACCGACGCCGTCACGACGGTGCCGGTCAGCAGGACATAGGTGCCCAGGCGTTCGGCGCGGGCGGCGTAGGACTCGCCCAGCTCCAGCTCCGGGATGTCCGGTGCCGGGGCAGGTGGGGCGGGCGGTCCGAAACCGCCTTGGAGGTGGGACACCTGGAACTCCCGGGCAGGTCAGAGCTTGGCAGGGTTGACGGTACGGCGCCGGCGGCGGTCGCGGAGGATCAGGGCCGTGCCGGCCACCGACGCCGTCACGACGGTGCCGGTCAGCAGGACATAGGTGCCCAGGCGTTCGGCGCGGGCGGCGTAGGACTCGCCCAGCTCCAGCTCCGGGATGTCCGGTGCCGGGGCAGGTGGGGCGGGCTCGTCGGGGACCGGCGCCTCGCCGGGGACGGTGGGGTCCGTCAGGGCCCGTACCGGGTCGACCACGCCCCAGCCCAGGTACGGGTCGGGCCCCGGGATGCCGCGTTCCGCCGTCTGCTGGAGGTGGGTGACGACCTGTGGCGCCTTCCAGTCCGGGTACTTGGCGCGCAGCAGTGCGGCGACACCCGCGACGTACGGGGCCGCGAAGCTGGTGCCGTTGTCCACGCACTGGCCGCCGCCGGGGACCGTGGAGACCATGTCCACACCGGGCGCCGCGATGCCGACGAAGTCGCCGGCCTGGGAAAAGAAGGCCCGCTCGTTGTTGCGGTCGGAGGCGGCCACCGCCAGGACGCCCTCGTACGCCGCGGGGTAGGTCTTCTTGATCTCACCATCCGCGCCGTCGTTGCCGACCGAGGCGATCACCACGATGTTCTCGTCCAGCGCCCTGTCGATGGCGGCCTTGAGGGTGGTGTCGTCGCTCAGGGGCTTCTCGCTGTCCTGCGAGATGTTGATGATGTCCGCGTCCTGGTCGATTGCGTGGTCGATCGACCAGGCGAGCGATTCGACGGTGCCGTTGCCGTGCTCGTCGTTCTGCCGCACCGGGATGATGACGGCGCCGGGAGCCAGTCCGACGAAGCCACTGGCCTCGTCCGGCCGGGCCGCGATGATGCCCGCCACCTTCGTGCCGTGACCGACGGTGTCCGTCGTACCGTCCCCGTGGCTCGTGCGGGTGGGCTCGTCGTCCTCGCGCGGGTCCTCCGGGGTGAAGTCCGCGCCCGCCGCCTTGTCGACGGCGCCCGCCAGCTGGGGATTCGCCGCGTCCACACCGCTGTCGATGACGGCCACCCGCACGTTCTCGCCCTTGGTGTCCTGCCACAGCCGGTCGAGCACGACGCGTTGCAGCGACCAGGGCTGCTCCACGATCGGTTCCGAGGGGAAGGTGCAGCGCCGGTCGTCCGCCCGGGCCGTGGCCGCGGGGCCGTACGGCACGTACAGGATCCCAGCGCCCGCCGTGAGGGCGAGTGCCGCCGCTGTGGCGTTCAGCCGTCTCATCCGCGCTCCCCCGCTCATGAGCCCTGCGGCTGCTGCGCGCTCGCCCGGTCCAGGCGCGGTCCGACCGGCAGGAACTGCGACCAGTGGGCGGGCACCGGCACCGGGGTGACGTCCCGGTAGCCCAGCCTGATCTGCGCGTCGTCGGCGCTCTTGTCGGTGGTGGCACCGGCGTCCACCGCGTACCTCAGTCCGGTGTCCGTGACCAGGTACAGGCCGCCGGCCTCCGCCTGTTCGCCCTGGACCTGGCGGTAGAGGAGCCCGGATCCCGGGGTGACGTACGCGCTGCCCGCCTCGTTCACGATCGTGGCCGGGTAGCCGGTGCCGGCCCAGGTGCTCAGCTCGGTCCTTCCGTCGTCCTCATCCACGCTCCGCAGCACGGAGCACACGGTCTCGCGCGGAGTGTCGTCCCCCGCCAGGGCGTTGACCTGTTCGGCGGCGGCGGCCGGCCAGTCGTGGTCGCGGTCGATGCTGTCGGCCGCGGGGGCGGGCGTGAACGTCTGGGCGCCGACCTCCAGCGCGGCACTCGCCTGGCCCAGCGAACCCGCGTCCGGGCTGTCCAGCAACAGCCGTGCGGTGAACTCCGAGACCGGTACCACCTTTCCGGGCAGCACCACGTAGTGCTGCGGTCCGGCGCCGGTCGGGGCGAGCAGCACCATGCCGACGCGGTCCGTATCCGGGTCGAGCCCCGGCACCCCGGCGCTTTCCCCGATGGTGCCCTCCAACTGGGGGAAGACGATGGGGCTGCCCTCGTTCAGCGTGGCCAGCCACTCCTCGGTGACGGGCTGCGGATCGTGCTCGCTGCCGACCAGGGAACGGTGCAGCAGCTCGGTCTCGTCCTCGGCCATGTCCGCCCAGTCCGGGCCGCCGATGAGGTACTTGGTGCCCGTTCCGTCAACGAGGTAGCGGGCCTGGTCGCGGATGGAGGCGACGTACAGCACCTGTCCGTCGCGCAGCCGCTGCCGTCCCTCGACGCGGTCGGCGTCGCGGTCGCCCAGGACGAACACGGCCTGCTGCACATGGCCGGCCTCGGCGCCGCCGGATCCGCCGGGCCGCTGGCACACCGCCCACCGCTTGGCCGTTCCGGCGTCGTCGGCGGAGGGCAGCCGGTCGGGGGCGTACGGGATGCCGAGGGTGGCACCGTGCGGGATACGGCCGTTGTCCAGTTCGCGTTCGTTGACGCTGACGATGTCGAAGGAGTCGGGGTCCAGGAGCAGCCGGGCTGAGGAGAGGTTGAGCACCGGGTGCAGTTGGTCGCGTCCGTCGGTGGTCAGCACGACGTACCGGGTGGTGGATTCACTGCCGATGATGACGTTCTTGTTGGGCTTGTCCCACTGCGCCGGGACGGCCGGCTTGAACATCCCCCAGGCGCCGAAGCCGGCCAGCACCAGCGCGCCCACCACCATGCCGGGCACCACGGCGCGCAGGGGGCGCGGGGCGCCTTCGTCACTGCCGGTGGGAGAGGGTTGCACAAAGGCGGCGACCCTCCGCTTCTTGGCGTACGTGTACGCGTTCAGCTCGTCCTTGCGCGAGGCCATGGCCGGGCGCTCCTCCCCCATGCGGCTGGTTCAACTGTCCGGGTCGGCTGTGCCGACCGTCGGAGTGGACATCTACTATGCCGGGTGACGGTCTGATCACCGGGAGGAGGGGGGCGTTGACGATGGCGACCACGGTGACGGGGGCGCGGACGGCGGGACCTGCCGCGACGCCGGAGCGTGCACAGCCGGTGGTGCCCAGGAGTACGCGGGCGTCCTCGGGTGGTGCGGGCGCGGCAGCCGGTCCCGGGTGGGCGGTGTGGCCCCTGGTCTGTGTACAGGCGGCGGTGGCCCTGCTGTTGGGCGGCTGGGTGGCGGACAGCTGGGCGCTGATGGCGGCGGCGACCGTGCCTGCCGCTGCTTTGACGCTGATCGCGGTGGGCCGGCGGCGCGGCCGGCCGCTCCCGGCGTGGGCGGGCGCGGCCTGGGCGCTGCGCCGCCGCCGGAAGCGGGCGATGGGCCCGCTGCCCCCCGGCGTCGATCCGCTGCTGTCACTGGCCGCCGAATGCGAGCCCGGGCTGCGCAGTTACGCATTCCAGCGCACCCGGCCCGGCAGCGCCGCGGCGGCGTCCGGCGCGTGGTCGGCGGACGTGGGCATGGCCGGCGACGGCAGTCGGCTGACGGCTGTGCTGCGGGTGGAGGCGCCGCGCTCTCCGCTGCAACCGGGGCGGGAGGGCAGTCCGTTGCCGCTGACGCTGCTCTCGGACGCGCTGGAGACGGACGGTGTGCTGCTGGATTCGGTGCAGTGTGTGCAGCACACCCAGCCCGCGCCGTCACCGCAGTTGCCGCAGCAGGCGATCGCGGGGCGGAACTACGCCCAGCTGCTGGGCAACGGAGGGCAGGAGGGGCACGAGATGGCGCCCGGGCTGCGCCTGACCTGGGTGGCGCTCCGGCTGGACCCCGAACGCTGTCAGGAGGCCGTGGCCGAACGTGGCGGCGGGCTCAAGGGCGCGCAGCGCGCGCTGACCCGGGCCGCCGATCAGCTCGCCAGCCGGCTGACGGGGGCGGGGTTTCGGGCCACGGTGCTGTCGGAGGCGGAGCTGTTGTCGGCGGTCGCCGCCTGTGCCAGCTCCAACCCGGCGACCACCACGCTGATCGGGCAGGGGGACGGCCCCAGGCCGCGGCGTACGGCGGAGAGTTCGCGGGTGTGGCGGTGCGACGACCGCTGGCACACGACGTTCGAGGTGAGCCGCTGGCCGGCGCTCGGGGCCGGAGCGGCGCCGCTGTCGGGTCTGGTGGCGCTGCTGACCGCGGGCCCTGCCTTCGCCACGACCTTCGCGCTGACACTGCGCCGGCACGCCCCCGGGTCGGTGTCGGTGGCCGGGCACGTGCGGGTCACCGGGCGCGGTGAGGATCATCTGCGTGCGGCGGGCGAGGCGTTGCTGCACTCGGCGCGGGGGGTACGGGTCGGGCTGACCCGGATGGATCACGAGCAGCTGCGCGGGGTGCGGGCCACCCTGCCGCTGGGAGGCGGGCACTGATGGGCCGGGGCGTCGGGCATGTGCTGACGGCGGACGAACTCGCGGGGCTCGCTCTACCGGTCGGTGACGACGGTGTGGTGATCGGGGTCGATGTCCGCGGGCGTCCCGCCGTGCTGGGCATCCATCACCCCGTGCCGTACGAGATCGTGCTGATCGGCGGGCTGTGGACGGCGCAGGTGCTGGCACTGCGCGCGGTGGGCACCGGCACCCGGGTCGCGGTGGAGACCGGGCGGCCCCGGCTGTGGACACGGCTGGCCCAGGCGGCCGACGGCGGCATGGAGTTGATGACGCTGCACGAGGTGGGCAAGGTGCCGCCGCTGGGGGCGACGCTCGGCAACCCCGTGCTGGTGGTGCGGGACTGCGGCATCCGGCCGCCGCGCGGCCGGGTGGTGTCGGCGCCGTGGCAGCCGGTGCTCACCCTGCTGCCCTACCTGAGCCCGGTCGCGCCCCGGCTGGCCGAACACGCGGCGCTGGTGGGGGTGCAGCGCGTCTCACCGCAGGAGGCGGGGATCATCGGACCGTTGATGGGACTGCCTGCCCAGCAGACGGAGGCGCTGTCGACGCTGGCGGAGGACGCCACGGTGTGGTGCACGCGGCGGGCGCGGCAGTTGGTGCGCCTGGTGCCCACCGACGGCGAGGCCGGGCTGCTGGGACATGCCAGCCGGCTGGACGCCAGTAGCTGAATGCGTACACGGAGGGAGTGAGCTTTCTGATGATGTCCGGTGGACATCCGACCGGGTCCCCTCCGTACCGGGACCCCGCCTCCATGCGGACGATCCCTGGTGCGGGGCCGGGTCCCGCGGGCACGGGCGGTGCCGGGGGGAGTGTCCGGGCTCTGGCCATCGGCCTGGGTACCACGGCGCTCACCTTCACGGTGATCACGGCGGTGCTCCTGCTCACCGCCCCGGGCCCGGAGGCGAGCGGGGTGCAGGGAGCCGCGCCCGGGGCGGAAAGCCCCGGGGAAACGGACCGACGCCGCCAGCCCGATGACCCCAGAGCCCCGATGCCTGAGCCGGTCGGCCCGGTGGTCGCCGAGGACTGGCGGGTGGTGACCAGCCCGCAGTGGTACACCGCGTTCGATGTTCCGCCCGAGTGGGACATCGCTCCGGAGGGGACGATCCTTTCCTGGAAGGACGAGTACGACAACTGGCGGGACGGGATCGCGTTCGTCCTCAACGATCCTGCGGTGCTGCCGGACTTCGCCTGTGGGGAGTGGTCGCAGGAGGAGTTGGACGAGGCCGCGGAAGACGGTGCCGATGACGTGCTGAGCGCACGGGCCGTCGCCGGCACGCGAGGTGGTCAGGGAGCCACCGGTACGGAGGATTCGAGCCTGCTCCTGGCAGCCAATCTCCTTCTGGCGAATTACGACCAGAACGCGGAGGCCGACAGTTCCGCCGAGACAGAGCCGTTCAGCAACGAACACGGCATCACCGGTCACATCACCACCGCGACGGTCACGGGGCTACCGGACGATCCCGGCGCCCGATGTCCGGTGCGGGACGGACTCGTGATCGGGATTTCCTATCTCAGCCCTGACAACAACCTCGTGGGGTGGGGGCTGATGACCGACATCGGGTATGAGGACGAGCTCCCCGATGAGACCATTGAGCAGATCGTGGGCAGTATCCGGTACTACAACGCCGGTTGATCCGGCGCCGGACGGCCGGCTTCTTCCCCTGTCCGGCTCGCACCGGTTTCCGCTGTGATGCGCGTCGCGCGGTGGCGGGGAGCGGTGCGGGGTTCGCGGCTGTGATGATTAGGCTGAGAGTGGTCGCGGCGGGAGCGCCGCCGGGCCATCACCCCGGTCCATGCCGAGGGAACCGCACGGGGGCTCAGGTCCGTCATCCGCGTAACGGTCCCAATGATGCCCGGACCAGAAAGCAATACCAGCAGCGGGAGGCGTCGTGAACACCGATCGGGACAAGGTTCGCACCGGGGAGGAGAACTCCTCCCCCGACGAACGGCCCGATGATGAGCTCCTCGACGAGGAGCCCGAGAACACCGGGCAGTTCACCATCGACTACACCCCGCCCGCCTGGTATTCGGGCGGCGCGCCGGGGGGTGGGGCGGCCACGCCTCCGCCCCCGCCGGTGAGTTCCGTCCCGCCCGCGCCCCCGGCTCCGGCCGCGCCGCCGGCCGCCGTTCCACCGCCGGCCGCTCCCATCGACCGGGGTCCGGTCCCGGAACTGCATCCGCAGGATGTCTCCGTGCCGGATCCGGCTCCGGCGCCCGTGCAGCCGGAGGCCGAACCCGCGCGCGGCGAGGGCGAGCCGCAGAACAGCACGACGCTCCAGTTCTCGGCCGCCGCCGTGCGCAAGGCCATCGGGGAGCAGCGGCCGCCGCAGCACCCCGCGCCGGCCGCCGGGCCGGGGCCAGTGCCGCCGGTGCCGCCGGCCGTGCCGCCCGGTGGACTGCCGCCGCTGCCGCCGGACTTCCAGATCAAGCCCCCGGTACCGACAGAGGCGCCGCCGAGCGAACCGGGCGCGCCGGTTGAGCCGGGCGCGTCGAGTGAGCCGGGTGAGCCCGCCGCCCCGGAGGAGCCGGCGGAGGCCGCCGCCGCGCCCACGGACGCACCCGAGCCCTCCGCAGCCGGGGTGACCGGCGGCGCGGGGGAGCTCGCGGACGCCACGTTCGTCTTCACCCCGAAGGGTGCCTCGGGCTTCGCCCAGGACCAGCCGCCCGTCCGGGTCGAGTTCGCCCGCGCGGAGCCGGAGACGCCGATCCCCGTCGAGGAGGAGGCGGACGGGGCCCCGGAGCCGGACGAGGAGCCGCAGGACGCCATTCCGCCGGCCTTCCTCCAGCAGGCCGCCCAGTCGGAGCAGCAGGACGCCGGGCCCGCGGCCGCGAGTGTTCCCGCTCCGCAGCAGCCCGCGCCCAGCACTCCGCTCCCCCCGTACACGCCGCCGGCGGCGGGCCCGTCGGCAGGGCCGCAGCCCGGGGGCGGAGCCGGCGGTGCTCTCGCGCCGTACGCCCAGCCCGGCCCGCAGTCACCCGCACCGCCGCAGCAGGACGCGCATACGGTCCCGCCGCAGAGCGGGCCGCCCGCACCGCAGCCGGGCGCCCCGTACGCCCAGCCGGGTCAGCCCGGTCAGCCCGGTGCGGGCACGGCGCTCCCCCCGTACGCGGGTGGCCCGCCGCACCAGCAGCAGGTGCCCGGCGGCGGCGCCCCGTACGCGCAGCCCTCCGGCCCGCAACCCGGTGCCCCGTACGCGCAGCCCACCCCGCAGGGACAGCCGGGCGCGTACCCGCAGCCCGCCCCGGGGCAGCCGTACCCCCAGCCGCCGCACCAGCAGCACCCTCAGCACCAGCAGCCCGGCGGCATGGCCTATCCGCTCCCCCACCAGGGGGCCCCGCAGCCGGGCCAGGACGATCAGAGCGACCGGCCCGGCCCGCCCCCGTACGGGCAGCCCACCGGGCCGCAGTTCGCCCAGCCGCAGCCGGCCGACCCCGCACAGCAGCAGCCCGTACCGCCGGCGCAGCACGGCCAGCCCCACCAGCCCCCGCAGGACCCCCGCGCCGTGCCCGGCTGGCCCGGCACACAGCCGTACGAGGGGGCCCAGCCGGGCGCGCTCGGCTACACGGCCTCCGTGGAGCTGTCCTCCGACCGGCTGCTGCAGGACAAGCGTCGCAACAAGCAGCGTTCCCAGCCGGCCAGCAAGGCGGGTTCACGGTTCCGGATCGGTGGCAAGGCGGCGGAGGCGGAGCGGCAGCGCAAGCTCGACATCATCCGCACCCCCGTGCTGTCCTGCTACCGGATCGCCGTCATCAGCCTCAAGGGCGGCGTCGGCAAGACCACCACGACCACCGCGCTGGGCGCCACGCTCGCCAGTGAGCGGCAGGACAAGGTGATCGCGATCGACGCCAACCCGGACGCCGGTACCCTCGGCCGCCGGGTGCGCCGTGAGACCGGTGCGACGATCCGCGATCTGGTCGGCGCGATCCCGTACCTCAACAGCTACATGGACATCCGCCGGTTCACCTCGCAGGCCCCGTCCGGTCTGGAGATCCTCGCCAACGACGTGGACCCGGCCGTCTCGACGACCTTCAACGACGAGGACTACCGGCGCGTCATCGACGTGCTCGGCAAGCAGTACCCGATCATCCTCACCGACTCGGGCACCGGCCTGCTCTACAGCGCGATGCGCGGTGTGCTGGACCTCGCCGACCAGCTGATCATCGTCTCCACGCCGTCCGTGGACGGTGCCAGCAGCGCCAGCACCACCCTCGACTGGCTGGCCGCCCACGGCTACGGCGAGCTGGTGCAGCGCAGCGTCACGGTGATCTCCGGAGTGCGGGAGACCGGCCGGATGGTGAAGGTCGAGGACATCGTGGCCCACTTCCAGACCCGCTGCCGCGGCGTGGTGGTCGCCCCGTTCGACGAACACCTGGCGGCCGGTGCCGAACTGGATCTGGATCTGATGCGGCCCAAGACCCGGCAGTCCTACTTCGACCTGGCCGCGTTGATCGCCGAGGACTTCGTCCGCGCTCAGCAACAGCAGGGGCTGTGGACCCAGGACGGCGGGCTGCCGCCGCACATGGCACCGCCGCTCCCGGGCCAGGGCCAGGCGCCGGGGCAGGTCCCCGGGCAGCCGCCGCAGGGGTACGGGTACCCGCCGCCGCACCAGCAGCCGGGGTATGGATACCCCCAACAGCCCCCGCAGCACCCCGGGTACGGCTTCCCGCAGCAGCCCGGCGGCTGGGGCGCGCCTCCGCCGCCCCAGCGCTGACACACCGCGACGGCCGCCGCCGACCTCTCGGTCGGCGGCGGCCGTCGTGCGTGCGGTCCCCGGGGGTCCGCGCTCGCTCAGGCGGGCAGTTCGCGCACCCGCTGCTTGTCCTCCTCCAACCGCGCCAGGAAGGCGTCCAGGCTGTCGAAGGTCTCCTGCCCGCGCACGTAGGAGTGGAAGTCCACCGCCACCCACTGCCCGTACAGATCCAGGTCGGTACGGTCCACGACGTGTGCCTCCACCGAGCGCACGGTGCCCTCGAACTGCGGGTTGGTGCCGATCGAGATCGCCGCCGGCCAGCGCTCCCGGCCCGCCGTCAGCCACCCCGCGTACACCCCGTCGGCCGGGATCGCGGTGCCGGGCACCACATCCAGGTTGGCGGTCGGGATGCCCAGGTCGCGCCCGCGCGCCGCCCCGTGCACCACCTCGCCCTCCACCCGGTGCGGCCGCCCCAGTACCTGCGCCGCGCCCGCCACATCGCCCTCGGCGATCAGCCGGCGCGCCAGTGAGGACGAGAACGGCTCGCCCTCCCCCACCGCGCCGCGCACGTACAGATCGATGACCCGGACGTCGAAGCCGTAGCTCTCCCCCAGTTCCGCCAGCGTCGCCACGGTGCCGGCCGCCCGGTGCCCGAAGCGGAAGTTGGGCCCCTCCACCACGGACCGGGCGTGCAACTTCTCCACCAGGACCTTCACCACGAACTCCGCCGGTGACAGCCGCGACAGCTCCTTGGTGAACGGCAGCACCAACACCGCGTCCACGCCCAGCCGCTCCATCAGCTCGGCGCGCCGCGCGTGCGGAGCCAGCAGCGCCGGCTGGCTGCCCGGCCTGATCACCTCGCTCGGATGCGGGTCGAAGGTGATCACGACCGCGGGGACGCCCAGTTCCCTGGCGCGTTCCACCGCCTTGCCGATGATCAGCTGATGCCCGAGGTGCACGCCGTCGTACGACCCGATGGTGACGACGCTGCGCCCCCAGTCACCGGGGATCTCCGCCATGCCACGCCAGCGCTGCACCGTTCTCGCTCCTCGCCGATTCCTTGCGCGTTTTCATGGGCCGCCACGGTGGCCCGCCGCGGCTCCAAGGTACCCGGCCCCCGGACGGGGCCGTCACGACGGGGACGGTGCCTGCGCCGGTGCGGCGAAGACCGCCAGGCTCTTCGCCCGCGCGTCCCCTTCGCCGACCCGCTCGACCAGTGCGACCAGGTGCCGCTGCGGGCCGAACACCGCCACCGGACCGGGCGGCAGCTGCGGGGCCGCGATCCGTACGCCGTTGCCGATCAGGCGGGCCCGGCGTTCGTCCACGTCCCAGCGCGGGAACGCCGCCGCCGCGGCCTCGTCCAGCGGCAGCACGCGCAGTTCGGCGCGGAGCGCGTCGAGCGTACGGGCACCGCCGGGTCCGCCGAGCCCGTACGGGCCGACGCGGGTGCGGCGGAGCGCGGTCAGGTGCCCGCCGGTGCCCAGGGCCGCGCCCACATCGCGGGCGAGCGCCCGGATGTAGGTGCCGGAGGAACAGACCACGCCCACGGTCACGTCGGTGACGGGGGTGCCGTCCGGCGCCTCCGTCGTGCTCACGTGGTGCACGTCGAAGGACCGCACCGTCACGGGCCGGGCCGGGAGTTCGACCTCCTCGCCCTCCCGTACCCGCTTGTAGGACCGCTTGCCGTCGACCTTGATGGCGCTGACGCTGGCCGGGACCTGGAGGATGTCGCCGGTCAGCGCCGCCACCGCGGCGTCCAGGGCGGCCCGGTCGACGGCGGGCGCGCCCGCCGTGCCGGTGATCTCGCCCTCCGCGTCATCGGTGACCGTGGTCTGGCCGAGCCGGATGACGCCCAGGTACTCCTTCTCCGTGAGCGCCAGGTGTCCCAGCAGCTTGGTGGCCTGGCCAAGGCCCAGCACCAGGACCCCGGTGGCCATCGGGTCCAGGGTCCCGGCGTGCCCGACGCGGCGGGTGCGGGCGATGCCGCGCATCTGCGCCACCACGTCGTGCGAGGTGTGCCCGGCGGGCTTGTCGACGACGACGATCCCGTCCGGGCCGCCGCTGGCTTTGCTCATCGGTCGGTACGGCCCTCGGTGCTGTCCGTGCTGCCCGGGCCCGCACCGTCCTCGGTGCCCGCCTCATCCGCGGCGTTCGCGTCGTCCTCGGCGCGCTCGCCCTCCTCCCGGTACGGGTCGGCCTCCCCCGCGTACTGGGCACCGGCGGAGGTACGGCGCACCTCCTCGTCCCGCTCCCGCGCCTGATCGAACAGGTGCTCAAGGTTGCGGGCGGTCTCCGGCAGCGCGTCGGGGACGAACTCCAGGCTCGGGGTGTGCTTGACCCCGGCCGCCGCGCCCACCGCCGAGCGCAGCATGCCCTTGGCGCTGTTCAGTCCGGCGGCGACCTCCTCACGGTCGCTCTCGTCCCCGTACACCGTGTAGAAGACGGTCGCTTCCCGCAGGTCGCCGGTCACCCGGGTGTCGGTGATGGTGACCCTCGTCCCCAGCCTCGGGTCCTTGATGCCCCGCTGCAGTTTCTGGGCGATCACCTCGCGGATGAGGTCCGCCAGCCTCTTCGCCCGCGCCTTGTCGGCCACTGGTCCTTCTCCTTGCCTGCTGTCCGGCCTGCCCCGTGGGGGCGTGCCGCTCGCTATTCGTCGTGCTCGCCGTGGATCCGCCGCCGTACGGACAGCAGTTCCACCTCGGGGCGGGCGGCCACCAGCCGCTCGCAGTCGTCGAGGAGTCCGGACAGATGCCCGTGGTCCCCGGAGACCGCGGCCAGGCCGATCTCGGCCCGGCGGTGGAGGTTCTGGTCACCGACCTCGGCGGCGCTGACCGCGTACTTGCGCTGCAGCTCCGCCACGATGGGCCGGACCACGGAGCGCTTCTGCTTGAGGGAATGCACGTCCCCCAGCAGCAGGTCGAACGACAACGTCCCGGTATACATGCTGGTGATCGTAACGGGAACGGCCGGGGCCGATCGACGGAGTTTCCCACCCCGCCGACCGGCCCCGGCCCACCGCGCTAAACGCGCGGCTTCTCCCGCATCTCGTACGTCGCGATGACGTCGTCGATCTTGATGTCGTTGAAGTTTCCGAGGTTGATACCGCCCTCGAAGCCTTCGCGGATCTCGGTGACGTCGTCCTTGAAGCGGCGCAGGCCCTCGATGTTGAGGTTCTCCGCCACCACCCGGCCGTCGCGCAGCAGTCGTGCCTTGGTGTTCCGCTTGACCTCGCCGGAGCGGATGAGCACACCCGCGATGTTGCCCAGCTTGGAGGAGCGGAAGACCTCGCGGATCTCCGCGGTGCCCAGCTCGACCTCTTCGTACTCCGGCTTCAGCAGACCCTTCAGGGCCGCCTCGATCTCCTCGATCGCCTGGTAGATGACCGAGTAGTACCGGACGTCCACGCCTTCACGTTCGGCCGCCTGCGTGGCACGCCCCTCGGCGCGCACGTTGAAGCCGATGATGATGGCGTCGGAGCCGGCCGCCAGGTCGATGTCGGTCTCGGTGACCGCACCCACCCCGCGGTGCAGAACCCGCAGGTCCACACCCTCGCCGACATCCAGCTGGAGCAGCGAGGACTCCAGGGCCTCGACCGAACCGGACGCGTCGCCCTTGATGATGAGGTTGAGCTGCTGGAACTCGCCTTCCTTGAGCACCCGGTCCAGGTCCTCGAGGGAGACCCTGCGGACGCGCTTGGCGAAGGCCGCGTTGCGCTCCCGCGCCGCGCGCTTCTCGGCGATCTGCCGGGCGGTACGGTCCTCGCCGACCACCAGGAAGTTGTCGCCGGCGCCCGGCACATTGGTCAGACCCTGCACCAGGACGGGCGTGGACGGACCGGCCTCGTAGACGTTCTTGCCGGAGTCGTCCAGCATCGCCCGCACTCGGCCGTGCGCGTCGCCCGCCACCATGGTGTCGCCGACGCGCAGCGTGCCGCGCTGGACCAGCACCGTGGCCACCGCACCGCGACCGCGGTCCAGGTGGGCCTCGATGGCGATGCCCTGGGCGTCCTGCGTGGGGTTGGCCCGCAGGTCGAGGGCGGCGTCCGCCGTGAGGATCACGGCCTCCAGCAGACCCTCGATGTTGGTGCCCTGCTTGGCGGAGATGTCGACGAACATGGTCTCGCCGCCGTACTCCTCCGCGACCAGGCCGTACTCGGTCAGCTGACCGCGCACCTTGGTCGGGTCGGCACCCTCGACGTCGATCTTGTTGACCGCGACGACGATCGGCACCTCGGCGGCCTTGGCGTGGTTGAGCGCCTCGATCGTCTGCGGCATCACGCCGTCGTTGGCGGCGACCACCAGGATCGCGATGTCGGTCGACTTCGCACCACGGGCACGCATGGCGGTGAACGCCTCGTGACCCGGGGTGTCGATGAAGGTGATCTTCCGCTCGTCGCCGTTGACCTCGGTGGCGACCTGGTACGCACCGATGTGCTGGGTGATGCCGCCGGCCTCGCCCTCGATGACGTTGGTCTTGCGGATCGCGTCCAGCAGGCGCGTCTTACCGTGGTCGACGTGACCCATGACGGTCACCACCGGCGGACGCTTGACCAGGGCATCCTCGCCGCCCTCGTCCTCACCGAACTCGATGTCGAAGGACCCGAGCAGCTCGCGGTCCTCCTCCTCCGGGCTGACGATCTGAACCGTGTAGTTCATCTCGTCGCCGAGGAGCTGGAGGGTCTCGTCGGAGACCGACTGGGTCGCGGTGACCATCTCGCCCAGGTTGAACATCACCTGGACCAGCGACGCCGGGTTGGCGTTGATCTTCTCCGCGAAGTCGGTCAGGGACGCACCGCGCGACAGCCGGATGGCCTCACCCTTGCCGCGCGGCAGCATCACGCCGCCGATCGACGGGGCCTGCATGGCCTCGTACTCCTGGCGCCGCTGCCGCTTCGACTTGCGGCCACGCCGGGCCGGACCGCCGGGACGCCCGAAGGCACCCTGCGTACCACCACGGCCACCGGGGCCACCGGGACGGCCGCCGAAGCCCGGACGGCCGGCGAAACCGCCGCCGCCACCGGCTCCACCGCCGCCACCGGGACGACCGGCGAAACCGCCGCCGCCACCGGGACGACCGGCGCCGCCCGGACGGGCACCGCCGCCGCCACCGCGGAAGCCGCCACCGCCGCCGCCACCGGGGCGGGGACCGCCACCGGCACCACGGCCGCCGGGACCACCGGGACCGCCGCCCGGACGGCCACCGGCCGCCGGACGCTGCGGCATCATGCCGGGGTTCGGACGGTTACCGCCGCCGGGACGCGGGCCACCGGGGGCCGCACCCTGCGGACGGGGCATGTTGCCCGGAGTGGCGCGACCGCCACCGGGCGCCTGGGGGCGCGGACCGGCCGCACCCGGCTGACCGCCACCGGGACGCGGACCGCCCTGGCCCTGGCCACCGGGGCGCGGCGCGCCGCCGGGACGAGGGGCCTGCGGACGGGCCATGCCCGTGGAGCCACTGGTCGTGAACGGGTTGTTGCCCGGACGCGGGCCGGCGGGACGGGCGCCCGGCTTGGGGCCACCCGGCTTGCGGGCCTCACTCGCGGGCTTGGCACCGGCCGGCTTCGGCGCGGCGGCTCCCGGCTTGGGGGCCGGACGCGCACCCGGCTTGGGCGCGCTGCCACCAGGACCGGCCGCGGGGCCGGGACGCTGGGCGGCGGGACGCGGCGCCGGCTCGGGGCTCGGCGGCGCGGTGAACTCGGGCGCCGCAGGGCCCGGCTTGGCGCCGGACGGCTTGGGCGCGGCAGGCGGCGGGGTGGGACCCGGCCGCGGCGCGTTGCCCGGCTTGGGGGCCGCCGCACCAGGCTTGGGCGCGGCAGGTCCCGGACGGGGACCGGGGGCACCCGGCTTGGGCGCGCCACCCGGCTTGGGGGCGCTCCTGCCCGGCGCACCGGGCTTCGCGGACTTCCTGGCTCCGCCAGAACCCGCGCTGAGCGCATCAGTCAATTTACGGACGACCGGCGCCTCAATCGTCGAGGACGCCGAACGGACGAATTCACCGAGTTCTTGGAGTTTGGCCATGACGACCTTGCTTTCGACTCCAAGCTCCTTGGCGAGCTCGTATACCCGGACCTTAGCCACTTCGCTCCTTACGGTCCGGGGTGGGTCGTCCCTCGGACCTTCGCTATTTCACGGGCGTACTCATCGCGTACTCATCGAGTGCTCATCGCAATCTCGACCTACTTCCGACTCGCGAGGTACCTGGACCGCGTGGTGACCACCACGCGGCGCTTCTTACGTTTGGTGCGTTTCTTGCGCTTCCATCCGGCCGACCAAGCGTGCCAGCTCTCCGGTGTCAAGCGGCCCCTGGGTCCGATAGGCCCTGGGGAACGCCCGACGGCGGACCGCCAGCTCGACGCAGGCCGGTACGGGGTGCACATAGGCGCCCCGACCGGGCAGCGTACCGCGTGGATCAGGGACACAGCGCCCCTCGACCAACACCGCACGCAGCAGATCATCCCGGGCCGCGCGTTGCCTACAGCCCACGCACGTCCGCTCCGGGCATGCCTGGACATGTGTCCGGCCAGACACAGTTGATTCTACCTCCCCGTACGCACCGCTCCCCTACCGGGGTCGGCACGATCGCCGCCCCGTCACACGGGGCGTCGAACGTCACAACATCACGGCCGCCGCGGTCATTCCCCGGCGTCCGGCTGCCGCTGCTCGGTGTCGGGGCGGATGTCGATGCGCCAGCCGGTCAGGCGGGCCGCCAGCCGGGCGTTCTGCCCCTCCTTGCCGATGGCGAGCGACAGCTGGTAGTCCGGCACGGTGACCCGCGCCGAGCGGGCCGCCGCGTCCACCACCTCGACCCGGCTCACCCGGGCCGGCGACAGGGCGTTGGCGACCATCTCGGCCGGGTCGTCGGACCAGTCCACGATGTCGATCTTCTCGCCGTGCAGCTCCGCCATCACGTTGCGCACCCGCCCGCCCATCGGGCCGATGCAGGCGCCCTTGGCGTTCAGTCCGGAGCGGGTGGAGTGCACCGCGATCTTGGTGCGGTGCCCGGCCTCGCGGGCGATCGCCGCGATTTCGACCGAGCCGTCGGCGATCTCCGGGACCTCCAGCTCGAACAGCTTCTTCACCAGGTTCGGGTGGGTGCGCGAGAGCGTGACGGACGGGCCGCGCGCTCCCTTGGCCACCCGCACCACGTAGCAGCGCAGCCGCGAGCCGTGGGTGTACGACTCGCCCGGCACCTGCTCCTGCGGCGGCAGCACGGCCTCCATCTTGCCGATGTCCACCAGCACGCTGCGCGGGTCACGCCCCTGCTGGACGACGCCGGCCACCACGTCGCCCTCGCGCCCGGCGTACTCGCCGAAGGTGATATCACCCTCCGCGTCGCGCAGCCGCTGGAGGATGACCTGCTTGGCGGTGGTCGCCGCGATCCGGCCGAACCCGTCCGGGGTGTCGTCGAACTCGCGCGGCTCGGGCCGCTCGCCGTCCTCGTCCGGTTCGAGGTCGGCCGCGTCCTCCTTGGCCCACACCGTCACATGGCCGGTGCCGCGGTCCAGTACCACGCGTGCGCGACGGCGGCTGCCCTCGGTGCGGTGGTACGCAATGAGGAGAGCCGATTCGATCGCCTCCACGAGCAGATCGAAGGAGATCTCCTTCTCCCGCACCAGTCCCCGCAGGGCACTCATATCGATGTCCACGACTACGCCTCCTTCTGGCTCTCGTCACCGTTGGTGTCTGTGTCTGTGTCGCTGTCCGTGTCAGCGTCCGTCTTGCGGCTGAACTCGATCTCCACCCGGGCGGACGCGATCTCGTCGAACTCCACCCGGCGGGCGGTCGGCCGGCGTCCCTTGACGCCCGGGACCTCCAGGTCCAGGCCGCTCTCGTCCACGCCGATGACGCGTGCGGTCAGCTCGCCGCCGTCGTGCAGCTTGGCCTTGATCAGCCGGCCGGCGGCACGCCGGTAGTGGCGGTGCTCCGTCAGCGGCCGGTCGGCGCCCGGCGAGGAGACCTCCAGGACGTACGGGGTCGGTCCGAGCACATCCGCGGCGTCGAGGGCGGCGGAGGCGGCGCGGCTCAGTTCGGCGCAGGCCTCAAGGCCCACTCCCTCGTCGGTGTCCACCACGACCCGCAGCACGCGGCGCTTGCCGGCCGGCGTCAGCCGCACCTCTTCGAGGTCCATCCCCCGCTCCCCGGCCAGCGGCTCCAGCAGCTCCCGCAGCCTGTCGATCTGGGTCGTGCTCATCCGGGTGACTCCTCGGCCGCGTCTGCTGTTGTGGGGATCAGGGGGTGGGGGCGCGGGGCTCAGACCCGCCGCCACAGCCTATCGCCTGTGGCACCGTACGCCGACCGCGTTGTCGTGGGGTCCTGGCACGCCGCGAACCCGGGGTCGCGGGCCGATGAGCTGACCGCACGGGTACGCTCACCCTGCGGTGATCTCCACTGGAGATACCGCTGACGCATCATCAGATGAACTCACTCGCGGGAAGTACGGGGAAGCCATGTCCAGCGGCCCGCCCATCGAGCTGCCCAGACGTACCCTTCTGCTCACCGGCGGCGCCCTCGCCGCCCTGACCGGCGTGCTCAGCGGCTGCTCCGGGGCGGACGACGCCGGCCCCGAACGTTCCGGCGAGGCAGCCGCCACCTCCGAGGGGCTGCGCCGGCGGGCCGCCCGGGACAACGCCAAGCTGCTCGCCCGCTACGACGCCACCACCGCCGCCCACCCGGACCTCGCCGGAACACTGACCCCGCTGCGGGACACCGTCGCGGCGCAGCTGACGGCGCTTCAGGAGGACGGTGCGCCGTCCCCCGGCTCCGCGCCCGGGGTGCCGTCCGACGCCGACGGCGCACTCGCCGAGCTCATCGAGGCCGAACGCGCCCTGGCCGACGAGCGGCTTCGCACCCTCGGCGACGCCCCGCCCGAGCTGGCCCGGCTGCTCGCCTCGCTGTCGGCGGCCGGTTCGGTCCACGTCTATCTGCTGGGAGAGGCCCGCGCATGACGCGCACGACACGGGGGACCACGCGGCGGGCCCAGGACTCCGCCGAGGTCCCCGACACCCCGGCGCTGCGCGCCACCCAGGCGGCGCTCGCCGCCGAGCACGCCGCGGTGTACGGCTACGGCGTGGTCGGCGCGCGGATCGGCGCGGAGCGGGACGCGGAGGTGCGCGAGGCCTACACCGGACACCGGGCACGCCGCGACGCGCTGCGGCGCACGGTGTTGGATCTGGGCGCGGTGCCGGAGGCGGCCGCCGCGGCGTACGCGCTGCCGTTCGAGGTGACCGACACCGCCACGGCGCAGGCACTCGCCGCCGATCTGGAGGCGCGGCTGGCCGGTGCCTACGCGGATCTGGTGCTGGTCGCCACGGGGGCGTCGCGCCGGGACGCCGCGGCAGCGCTGCGCGAGAGCGCGGTCCGGGCGGCCCGGTGGAGCGGCACGGGAACGGCCTTCCCCGGCCTCGCCGAGTACGCGGGCGGCGGCGCATGACGGCGGCACCCGATCTGGCGCCCCCGCTGCGCCTCACCCGCGCCCAGCCCGCGGCGGCCGACACGTGGCTGGCCGGGCTGCCGGAGCTGGTGGTGCGGCTCACCCGGCAGTGGGAGCTGAGCGTGGAGCGGGTGGCCGCGCCGGGCGGTCGCACCAGCATGACCGTGCTGGTGCGGCGCGCGGACGGCACCCCGGCCGCGCTGAAGCTGTGCGCGCCGGGCCACTCCGCCGAACTGGAGGCGGCGGCGCTGGCACGCTGGGACGGCCACGGCGCGGTCCGGGTGCTGGAGGCGGCGCCGGACGCCGGCGCGCTGCTGCTGGAGCGGCTGCACGGGGAGACCTCGCTGCGGTCGCTGCCGGAGACCAAGGCGATGCTGGAGGCGGTCTCGGCGCTGCACCGGTTGTGGGTCGACCCGGGCGCGGGGCATCCCTTCCCCACCGTGGCCGGGCGCACGGCGGGGCTGACGGCGGACGCCGAGCTGCCGGATGGGACGGGACCGCTGATCGCGGAGGCGCTGGCGGCCCGCGCCGAACTGCTGGCCGGCCCACCGGAGGAGCTGTTGCTGCACGGGGACTTCCGGCAGGGCGCGGTGCTGGCCTGTGACACCGGGCGGGCGCCGTGGCTGGCGGTGGGCCCTGACCCGGTGGTGGGCGAGCGGGCCTACGACCTGGCCCGGCTGTCCCGGGACCGGCTGCACGATCTGACCGCCTCCGCGGGCGCTCCGGCGATCACCCGGCGCCGGATGACGAAGCTGGCGGCGTCGGTCGAGGTGGATCCGGAGCGGCTGCGCGGCTGGACGCTGTTCCGCGCGGTGGAGTCGGGCGTCCGCGCGCATGCCGAGGACCGCCGCAGGGACGCCGAGGCGCTGCTGGAGTTCGCCACCTGGCTGTGAGGGCCCGGAACGGCGCGGCCACCGCTCCGCCGGGGTGTGACGGTACAGAAACCGTCCTGCGGCCCCGTCGCCTTCGACCGGCGAACGCCGCCGCACCGCGTACAGACGTGCGGCGTCCCGACCACCAACGCACCGTGTGAACGCGTCCGCCCTTCACCGCGCACCCGCGCCACACGCACGCCGCCCCGCCGCGTGGGGGCGGCGGGGCGACGGGGCGACGGGGTGGCCCGGTCGGGGCGGGCCGGAGTGCGCGGGGGTCAGCCCAGCTGTTCGGTCAGGCGGGCGATCGCCTCGTCCACCGTCAGGTCCTCGCGCTCGCCGGTGCGGCGGTCCTTCAGCTCCACCCGGCCCTCGGCCGCGCCGCGCCCGACGATCAGGATCGTGGGAACACCGATCAGCTCCGCGTCGGTGAACTTCACGCCCGGGGAGACACCCGCGCGGTCGTCCGCCAGGACGCGCACGCCCGCCGCGCCGAGGCGGTCGGCGATCGACAGCGCCAGCTCCGTCTGCACCGCCTTGCCCGCCGCCACCACGTGGACGTCGGCCGGCGCGATCTCCCGCGGCCAGCACAGGCCCTGCTCGTCCGCCGTCTGCTCGGCCAGGGCCGCCACGGCGCGCGAGACGCCGACGCCGTAGGAGCCCATCGTCACCCGCACCGGCTTGCCCTCGCGGCCCAGCACCTCCAGGCCGAAGGCGTCCGCGTACTTGCGGCCCAGCTGGAAGATGTGGCCGATCTCGATCGCGCGGTCCAGGTTCAGTCCGGCCCCGCAGTTCGGGCACGGGTCGCCGGGCTCGACCACGACCACGTCCAGGTACTGGTCCACCTCGAAGTCGCGGCCGGCCACCACGTTGCGGGCGTGCGCCCCGGCCTTGTTGGCGCCGGTGATCCACGAGGTGCCCGGCGCGACGCGCGGGTCGGCCAGGTAGCGGAACGCCTTGCCCGCCATGCCCTGCGGGCCGACGTAGCCGCGTACCAGATCCGGACGCTGCGCGAAGTGCTCGGCCGTCACCAGCTCCACCTCCGCCGGGGCCAGCGCCTCGGAGAGCTTGCCGAGGTCGACCTCGCGGTCACCGGGCACGCCGACGGCCGCGATCTCACCGTCGATGGTGACCAGGAGGTTCTTCAGGGTGGCGGAGGCGGGCACCTTGAGGTGGTCGGCCAGGGTCTCGATGGTGGGGGTGTCCGGGGTGTCCAGTTCCTCGATGCCCGGGTGCGCGGCGCCCTCCACGGGCGTCAGCGCGAAGCTGACCGCCTCGGTGTTGGCGGCGTAGCCGCACGCCGGGCAGTCGGCGAAGGTGTCCTCGCCGGCCGGCGCCGGGGCCAGGAACTCCTCGGAGGCGGAGCCGCCCATCGCGCCGGAGACGGCGGAAACGATGCGGTAGTCCAGACCCAGGCGGGTGAAGATCTTGATGTAGGCCTCGCGGTGCAGCCGGTAGGACTCGGCCAGCCCCTCGTCGGTGGCGTCGAAGGAGTACGAGTCCTTCATCGTGAACTCGCGCCCGCGCAGGATGCCGGCCCGGGGCCGCGCCTCGTCGCGGTACTTGGTCTGGATCTGGTACAGCGTGACCGGCAGGTCCTTGTACGAGGTGCACTGGTCCTGGACCAGCTGGGTGAAGATCTCCTCGTGGGTGGGACCCAGGACGTAGTCGGCGCCCTTGCGGTCCTTCAGCCGGAAGAGCAGATCACCGTACTCCTCATAGCGGCCGGTGACCTCGTAGGGCTCCTTGGGCAGCAGCGCCGGCAGCAGCACCTCCTGGCCGCCGATCGCGTCCATCTCCTCGCGGACCACGCGCGCGACGTTGTCCAGGACCTGCTTGCCCAGCGGCAGCCAGCTCCAGATGCCGGCGGCGGAGCGGCGTACGTATCCGGCGCGCACCAGCAGCGCGTGGTTGATCGTCTCCGCGTCGGCCGGGGCGTCCCGCAGCGTCTTGAGCATGGATTGGGACAGGCGCTGTACTCGGGCTGCCATGGGAATTCGTGACTCCTGCGTGGGATGAGCGATTGGGCCCGAGAGTAGCGGGTCGCGGGCCGCCCGCGCCAAGCGGAGGGGTCAGCGGCGCAGCGGGAGCTCGGCGCCCATCACGGCGTACGGGCTCGGCGCGGAGGGGAAGTGCACGCGGCGGGCGAGGTCCTGGTAGCCGAGCCGGCGGTAGAGACGGCGCGCGGGGCTCTCGATGTCGATGGCGGACAGGATCGAGCGGGGTTCGTCGGCGGCGTCGGTGAGGGTGGTGATGAGACGGGTGCCTATGCCGCGGCCCTGGTAGGCGGGCAGCACGTGCAGTTCGGTGATGGTGAAGGAGTCGTCCAGCCAGCCGTCGTGCCCGGCACGGCGCAGGTACGGCTCGACGACGGTGGACCACCACTGCGCGCGATCGTTGGGCATCCCGTAGATGAAACCGGCCAGCGCCCCGGTGGCGGTGCTGAGGGCGCCCAGCGCCCGGGCGCCGGGGTGGGCGAGGTGGCGCAGCACGATGTGCCGGCGCACCGCGATCTCCTCGGGGCTCAGTCCGAACGCCTGGGCCTGGACGGCGAGCGCCTCGTCCACCCTGGCCGCCAGGTCGATGGGGCCCACGGTGATGTCCCGGGCGTCGGGGGCGGCTCCCGAGGCAGATGGTGTCATGCCGGGGAGGCTAACGCGCATCGCTCAGAACAGCACGCTCATCAGCGCGCCCGAGCTGGTGAAGCCGAGGCGGCGGTAGAGGGCGAGGGCGGGGGCGTTGTAGTCGTTGACGTAGAGGCTGACGACGGGGGCACAGGTGTCCAGTGCGTGCCGGATGACGGTGGCGAGGCCGGCGGCGGCGAGGCCGGTGCGGCGGCGGTCGGGGGCGGTCCACACGCCGGTGAGCTGGCAGGCGTGGGGGGTGACGGCGCCGATCTCGGCCTTGAAGACGATGCGGCCGTCCTCGACGCGGGCGAAGCAGCGTCCGGTGCCCACGGTTTCCGCGACCCGGGACTGGTAGGCGAGGCCGCCGTCCTGGGCGGTGAGCGGGGAGACGCCGACCTCCTCGGTGAACATGGCGACGGCGGCCGGCAGCACCAGGTCCATCTCGTCCTTGCGCATGGGGCGCACCAGGGGGTCGGGGGTGACGGCGGGCGGCGCGGTGCTGGTGGCCATCAGCGGCTGGTGGGCGCGTACGGCGCGGGCGGGGCCCCAGTGCGGCTCCAGGTGGGCCCACAGAGCGGCGGTGGCGGGTGCCGGGCCGACGATGGAGGTGCAGCGGCGGCCCTCGCGCAGGGCGCGTTCGGCGAAGGCGCGCAGGGCGGCGGGGGCGGCGTCGATGGGGACGAGGTTGGCGCCGGAGAAGCACAGGGAGCGCAGTTGCCCGCGGTGGTACCAGCCCCACAGTTCGCCGCCGAGCAGCCGGGGGTCGAGGCCGGATTCGATGACCCGGGCGGTGACGAAGGCGTTGGCGAGCGGTTCCCGGGCGAGGAGGGCCAGGGCGTCGCCGAGATCGCCGGGGTCCAGGGGGCGGGTCGCGGGCGTGGTGAGCACGGGGGTGGCCTTGCAGGTGAGCGGTGAGCGGGTTCCGCGCACTGTACCGCCCGCGGTGGCGGGGGCGCCTTACGTTCGCCGGTTGGGTACGCCCCCTCCGTACGCCCCGCACGTACACCGCACACACGTGCCGCCGCCGGTCCGGGCTCGGGGCCGGAGCGGCGGCGGTCGGGTGCCGGCGCGGGTGCCGGGGTGCGGGCGGACGGGGTGCGTCGCGCCCGCTGGGGCGTTCAGCCGGCGACGGAGACGGTGGGCTCGCCGGAGGTGACGCCGTCCTTCTCCATCTGCTCGGCGATCTTCATCGCCTCGTCGATGAGGGTCTCCACGATCTTGGACTCGGGAACGGTCTTGATGACCTCTCCCTTGACGAAGATCTGGCCCTTGCCGTTGCCGGAGGCGACCCCGAGGTCGGCCTCGCGGGCCTCGCCGGGACCGTTGACGACGCAGCCCATGACGGCGACGCGCAGCGGCACCTCCATGCCGTCGAGCCCGGCGGTGACCTCCTCGGCGAGCTTGTAGACATCGACCTGGGCGCGGCCGCAGGAGGGGCAGGAGACGATCTCCAGGCGGCGCTGGCGCAGGTTGAGCGACTCCAGGATCTGGATGCCGACCTTGATCTCCTCGGCGGGCGGGGCGGAGAGCGAGACCCGGATGGTGTCGCCGATGCCCTCGGAGAGCAGCGCGCCGAAGGCGACCGCCGACTTGATGGTGCCCTGGAAGGCCGGCCCCGCCTCGGTGACGCCCAGGTGCAGCGGGTAGTCGCACTGGGCGGCCAGCTGGCGGTAGGCGTTGACCATGACGACCGGGTCGTTGTGCTTGACGGAGATCTTCAGGTCGGTGAAGCCGTGCTCCTCGAACAGGGAGCACTCCCACAGCGCGGACTCCACCAGCGCCTCGGGGGTGGCCTTGCCGTACTTGGCGAGCAGCCGGCGGTCCAGCGAGCCGGCGTTGACACCGATCCGGATCGGGGTGCCGGCGTCGGAGGCCGCCTTGGCGATCTCCTTCACCTGGTCGTCGAACTTCTTGATGTTGCCGGGGTTGACCCGGACGGCCGCGCAGCCGGCGTCGATGGCGGCGAAGACGTACTTGGGCTGGAAGTGGATGTCGGCGATCACGGGGATCTGCGACTTGCGGGCGATGACGGGCAGCGCGTCGGCGTCGTCCTGGGTGGGGCAGGCGACGCGCACGATCTGGCAGCCGGACGCGGTGAGCTCCGCGATCTGCTGGAGCGTGGCACCGATGTCCGAGGTGCGGGTGGTGGTCATCGACTGCACGGACACGGGGGCGTCGCCACCCACCGCTACGGAGCCGACCTGGATCTTCTTGCTGACGCGGCGATCAGCCAGCTTGATGGGTACGGAGGGAATTCCCAGCGAGATGGCGCTCATGATGTTCGTGCAACCCCAGTGCGGATCTAGGTCCCGGGAAAGGCGGGCTCAAGCCCTCGACATTACCCTTCCCGGGTGATGGTCGGTTAACCGGTAAGCCGTACCGGCGTGACGATATCCGCCGCCAATACCAGCAGCGTGAAGCAGATGAAGACCCCCGCCACCACATAGGCAACGGGCATCAGTTTGGCCACGTCGAAGGGGCCCGGGTCCGGGCGCCTGAGCAGCCTCGCGGTGTGCCGGCGCACGCTCTCCCACGCCGCCCCCGCCATGTGTCCGCCGTCCAGCGGCAGCAGCGGCAGCATGTTGAACAGGAAGAGCGAGAGATTGAAGCCGGCGACCAGGAAGAGCGCGGTGGCGATCTGCTGGCTGGCCGGGATGTCGAGGGTGAAGATCTCCCCGCCGACGCGGGCCGCGCCGACGACGCCCATCGGGGAGTCCTGGGCGCGCTCACCGTTGCCGATGGCGGCGTTCCACAGGTCGGGGACCTTGGAGGGGATGTTGACCAGGGCCTGGACGCCGGTGGTCATGATGTCGCCCATCCGGTCCACGGCCTGCGGGAAGTCCTGCTTGACGATGCCCGAGGCCGGGGAGAAGCCGAGGAACCCGGCGCTGACGTACTCGCCCTCGACGTAGCCGCCGCTGCCGTCCGTCTTGGCGACCTGGTTCTCGATGAGGTCGGCCCGCAGCACCTGGGTGCTGCCGTCCCGCTCCACGGTGATGGTGGCCGGGCCGATGGTGTCGCGGATGCGCTGCTGGAGGGTGCCCCAGTCGTCGACCGGCTCGTTGTTGAAGGCGACGATCGTGTCGCCCGTCTTCAGCCCGGCGGCGTTGGCCGGGGCCAGCGGATCGTCCGCCCGGCAGTCGCGCTGCTCCTCGCTCTGCGAGATGACGCACTGGGAGACGGAGGCGACGGTGGTGGTCTGGGTGTTGATGCCGAAGAACATCAGGACGCCGAGGAAGATCGTGACGGCGAGGATGAGGTTCATGGCGGGGCCGGCGAAGAAGACGACGATGCGCTTCCACGGCTTGCGGGTGTAGAGCAGCCGCTTCTCGTCGCCCGGTTCCAGCTCCTCGAAGGAGGCGGCGCGGGCGTCCTCGATCATGCCGCGGAACGGCGAGGTGGAGCGTTTCCTGAGGCTGCCGTCGTCGCCCGGCGGGAACATCCCGATCATGCGGATGTAGCCGCCCATCGGGATGGCCTTGATGCCGTACTCGGTCTCGCCCTTCTTCCGCGACCACAGGGTGGGGCCGAAGCCCACCATGAACTGGGGAACGCGGACGCCGAACAGCTTCGCGGTGCTGAAATGCCCCAGCTCGTGCCAGGCGATGGAAAAGAGCAGTCCGAAGACGAAGACAAGTATCCCGATCAGGAACATCAAGCCCGTCATACCGTCGTTTCTCCATTCGCCACGGGTGCCGCGGACGTGTGTCGCGGCAGTCCGGCCAGCTCGCGGGCGCGGACGCGCGCCCGGGTCTCCGCTTCGAGGACGTCGGGGAGGGTGAGGGAGGTTCCGGCGAAGGCATCGCCCTGTTCCTCGACCACCTTGGCCACAGTGTCCACGATCCCGGTGAACGGCAGCAGTCCGGCGAGGAAGGCGTCGACGCACTCCTCGTTGGCCGCGTTGTAGACCGCGGGCGCGGTACCGCCGAGGCTACCCACATGGCACGCGAGCGGCACCGAGGGGAATGCCTCGGTGTCCAGCGGGAAGAACTCCCAGGTGTGGGCGCGGGTCCAGTCGACGGCGGGGGCCGCCCGCGGGACCCGGTCGGGCCAGCCGAGACCGAGCGCGATGGGCGTGCGCATGTCCGGCGGGGAGAGCTGGGCGAGGGTGGAGCCGTCCGTGAACTCGACCATGGAATGAATGTACGACTGGGGGTGGACGACGACCTCGATCCGGTCGAACGGAATGCCGTAGAGCAGATGGGCCTCGATCACCTCCAGCCCTTTGTTCACCAGGGTCGCCGAGTTGATGGTGATGACCGGGCCCATGTCCCAGGTGGGATGGTTCAGTGCCTGCTCACGGGTGACAGCGGCCAGCTCGGCGCGGGTACGGCCGCGGAACGGTCCGCCGCTGGCCGTGACGATCAGCTTGCCGATCTCGGCGCGGGTACCGCCCAGCAGCGCCTGGAAGAGGGCGGAGTGCTCGGAGTCCACCGGAATGATCTGCCCCGGCTTGGCCAGGGCGGCGACCAGCGGCCCGCCGACGATCAGCGACTCCTTGTTCGCGAGTGCCAGCACCCGGCCGGCGCGCAGGGCGGCGAGGGTGGGCGCGAGCCCGATGGATCCGGTGATGCCGTTGAGGACGGTGTGACACGCGCTGCCGGCCAGCTGGGCGGCAGCGTCGGGACCGGCGAGGATCTCCGGCAGCGGCTCCCCCACCCCGTACCGGGTGCGCAGCGCCTCGCGCAGTTCGGTCGCCTTCGCCTCCCGGGCGACCGCCACGGTACGCACCTGGAGGCGGTGGGCCTGCATGGCGAGCAGTTCGACCCGGCCGCCCGCGGCGGAGATCCCGGTCACCCGGAAGCGGTCCGGGTTGGCCAGCACCACATCGATGGCCTGGGTTCCGATCGAGCCGGTCGACCCCAGAATGACCACCTCACGCACCCCCTCGGGCGGCGCGGCGGAATAACGCAGACGCGGATCAGCGAGGACCCCGGAAGTCTCGGTCATTCCCCCATTGTGGCCGCTCCACCGGGCGCCGCGTCCCGGGGCCGCCTCCGCCGGCGCCCTTCGGCCCGTACCGTCTCGGACCGCGGCCCCGGGCGACCGGTCCCCGGCGTCGCGCTCGGGCGCGCCGAACCCTCTCGTGACCGAGGTCATCCCGCCCGCGCGTCCTTCCTGCGCACCAATCGCCGTTGCTACGCTGCTCCGGGTAGTCGAACACAAGCTGTAGCGGGGGTCGCGCGTTATGGCCACGGACGAGGACCGAACGCGTACGCGGCTGAACGCGGACGATGACGGCACGGGCGGCGGGGCGGCTCCGGATCCCTACACCGGTCGCGACAGCTGCCCGGATCTGCGAGTCGGACGCGGCGGCAGCGTGCGCACTGCGTGAACTGACCGGGGACGATGGCGATCCCTTCGTCCTGGCCTCCTACAGCACTCTGGAATCCGCAGAACGCATGCAGGGATTCGAGGACGCCGAAGAAGCGCTGGCCCTCATCGACAAGGGCCCGGCCGCGACCAACGAGGAACTGGCCCGCCTCAACGAACTCCTGGACAGCCAGCAGAACAACGCGTACTTCGCCACCCATCTGATGGGCCAGCTGCCACCGGACAAGCTGCTTCTGTTCCTCGGTGACATCTACGACGCTGAAGGGGCCGGGGCGGATGACCGCCGGGCCGCCATCGTCGGTGATGTGGGAGAGAACTTGGGTATCGTCCTGGGTCGGGCCAGCCAGAGCGGCCACGCGGGAACGGACGCCATCCAACCCGATATGGTGGCAGCCTGGGAAGACGATATGGCGGCGCTCGGCGGGCAACGGATTAACCTCAGCGACGGACGTCAAGGCCCCTACAGGTTCCAGCTCATGAGCAATATCATGGGCTCCGGCGAGTACAGCACGCACTATCTCACCAACTATCATGATGCGCTTGTCTCCTGGGAACTGGAGATGAGCCCACCGGGGTCTGCCTGGAACCGGACAGCGGCGTTGTACACCCCCATCACCGGAGACGGCTTCAGGCTCGATCCGATGACCGGGCTCATGGAAGCGACAGCCCGGAGCCCGGAAGCCGCTGCCACGGTCTTCAGTAACGACGATGCCTCCGAATACCTGCTGACGGGTCGCCCTCTGGACAGCCTTCCCCCTGAACTCGGAGAGGGCGGCGGTCGCGCGGCAAGTGAAGCCATCGGCAACGCATTCCTCGCCGCAACCACCGGAATGAACCCGTACGATCCAGCAGCCCTGCCCGTAGAACACGAGGACGTGCACCGCCGAAACCTCGGTCGAGGGCTCGCGATCATGGCGGAGGCCGGCGACGATCTCCAGCCGGAGTTCCGCGAACCCATGGCCAAGGTATTCCTCAACCATGGCGAGTAATACGTCCAGACCTCCGGCGGCCTGTCCGAGAGAGAACGCCCCCTGCACAAGGCGCACTCTTCGAGGTCACCAAACAGCTGTCACGCGACCCGGACGCCTACGCCGTGCTCAATTTCGGCATCAATGCCAACCTCGTCGAATCGTTCCATCACACAGAGACGTTCGATGGCGAGCCCATCGGCCCGGGCGACACTCTCGGCCGGGCCGGCATGGCGGTCGGCTTCCTGGAGCAGGCGCGATACGAAGCCCTGGATGGTTCCGTCGATGACCACTGGGACTTCAACACGGTCGTATACATTCCAAATTCCGAGAAAGATCCCCTGATTGAAGTTCTCCCATCGCGACTCACCACGGAACATGCACCTTCAAGCACCGAAGAAGATATGGTCTTGTGGCGCGGAAAGGAATCAGCTGGAGCCACAGCATCATTCGAGTGCCAACAGCAAGATCTGGGATCTTACGCGCTGCTGAAGATCAATATCATTGGTCAGATCGATGATATTGAAGACCCCCGCATGTCCAGCATTGAAGAATCTTCTCTCAACTACATGCAGAACTTCCGCACTCAGTATTGTGAAGCTCATTAGCCGCGACGGAGGGAGCGCCGAAAAGTTCGCAGGGGGCCGCCTCCGGCGAAGCATCACAAGACGATCACCGGGCGGCACAGCTGCAAGATCACGACGTTGGGCAGTCCCTGCGCTCGCCGCGTTCCATGTCTCTGCTGAACTCCCCCCGGCCGCGGATACTGTCTCGGCGCAGGGCGAGTACGACGCCTTGGTCCGTTCCCTTGTCGCCGACAACACGCCGCGCATGTTCGCTCTCCTGGAGGACGGGCAACGGAATGCCTGGGGGCCGCTTGGGAGGTGGCCTTCGACGAGGGCGGGGCCCTTGTCGGGGCCTCCGACAGCGGTCGGGTGGCGCGGACCGGATCGGCCGAGCGGGCCGAGGCGCTGTACCGGGTGCTGACCGGGGGTGACGTGCGCCTCATGCGGGTGTGATCGCAGTGAACACGGCGCTGACCGGCTCCGGGACCGTCCCGGGGGCGCCGCTGGAGGCGGTCAGCGTCGTGGTCAGGGGATGGGGCGGTGGAGGTTGGGGTGTGCGGAGGGGCCGGGGGGTGTCTCGGCGATCCAGGGGCCCTCGATGGAGGGGTCGAGCACGCCTTCCTCCAGCCAGGTGTACGCGCCGTCCAGCACGCCGCGTGCCAGCGCGCGGTCCGCGGCGTCCGCGCTGTGGTGGAGATGGACGAACAGGTCCTCGACGCGGACCCGGGCCTGCCGGCAGAAGGTGTAAGCCAGTTCGTACGCCTCCTTGCCGTTGTCCCGGTGGCCACGGGTACGCAGCCGCTCGGCGTGCACGCAGGCGGCGCTCATCGCGCACAGCTCCGCCCCGATGTCCACCAGCCGCCCGAGGTAGCCCTGCCTGCTCTCCAGGGCGCCCTGCCAGCGCGCCATGCCGGAGAAGGTCGCGCGGGCGAGGCGGCGCGCGCTGCGTTCGACGTACCGCAGTTCCGCGGACAGGTCACGGTGTCCCGGAACCCGGAAGTCGCCGTAGGACAGGGGCAGCTGTCCGCGGCCCGCGGTCAGAGACGGCAGCCAGCGGGCGTAGAAGCCGCTCGCCGCGAGGGCGGCCCTGCGCTTGGCGGTGAAGTTCTGTTCCGGGTCGATCAGCGCGCCGGCCACCTTGAGGTGGGTGTCCACGGCCTCGCGGGCGATCATGAGCCGCATGATCTCGGAGGAGCCCTCGAAGATCCGGTTGATCCGCATGTCGCGCAGGAGCTGCTCGGCCGGGACGCCGCGCTCGCCACGCGCCGCCAGGGACTGGGCCGTCTCATAGCCACGTCCGCCGCGCAGCTGCACCAGTTCGTCCGCCATCCGCCCGGCGAACTCGCTCCCCAGCAGCTTGGCGACCGCCGCCTCCAGGCGGATGTCGGCACGCCCCTCGTCGGCCATCTCGCTGAAGACCTCCAGCAGCGCCTCCATGGCGAAGGTGGTGGCGGCGATGTAGGACAGCTTCGAGCCGATCGCCTCGTGCTCCCCGATCGGCTTGCCCCACTGCACCCGTTGCGCCGACCACTGGCGGGCGATCCGCAGGCACCACTTGCCGGCACCGACGGCGACCGCCGGGACGGCGAGCCGCCCGGTGTTGAGCGTGCTGAGGGCGATCTTGAGGCCGGCGCCCTCCTCGCCGATCCGCTGGGCGCCGGGGACCTTGACCCGGTGGAAGCGGGTGACGCCGTTCTCGATGCCGCGCAGGCCCATGAAGGTGTTGCGGTGCTCGACGGTGACGCCGGGCGAGTCGGCCTCCACGACGAACGCCGTGATGCCGCCGGGGTGGTCGCCGATGCCGGGGACCTGGGCCATCACCACCAGGAGTTCGGCGATGACCCCGTTGGTGGTCCACAGCTTGACGCCGTCCAGGATGTAGTCGTCGCCGTCCGGCTCGGCGGTGGCGCCCAGCCGGGCGGGGTCGGAACCGACATCGGGTTCGGTGAGCAGGAAGGCGGAGATGGCGCCGCGCGCGCAGCGCGGCAGGTACGTCCGCTTCTGCTCGTCGGTGCCGAAGAGGGCCAGGGGCTGCGGCACACCGATGGACTGGTGGGCGGAGAGCAGCGCGCCGACCGCGGGGCTGGCGGAGGTGAGGACGGCGAGGGCGCGGTTGTAGTACACGTGGTTCAGGCCCAGGCCGCCGTACTCCTCGGCGATGTTCATGCCGAAGGCGCCCAGCTCGCGCAGGCCCCGTATCACCTCCTCGGGGATGCGGGCCTCGCGTTCGATGAGGGCGGCGTCGATGTGCTCCGTGCAGTATGCGCGCAATCGTTCGAGGAAGTGCTCCCCGATCCGTACGGCCTCCGCCTCGGGCTCCGGGCGGGGGTGGATCAGCTGGAGCCGGAGGCGGCCGAGGAAGAGCTGGCCGGCGAAACCGGGGGTACGGGCGGCCGCGCCGCGCGCGGCCTCGGCCAGCCGCCTGGCCTCCCGTTCCGCGTCCGAGGGGTCGCTGGGTGCGGTCATCTCCGCTCACCTCGCTGTGGGGGCATGAGGGATCGAGACCTGGTGTGGTGTAGGTACCCGATTCGGCGGTCGCGTACCACGGTGCGGTCCCCACGAAAGCTCCATCGAAGCGCTTCGATACATCTATGGACACAAACCATTGCCCGGTCTAAGGTCAACGCGGTTCCATCGTTTGGAGCGTTCGAAATCTGCCCGGCGAACGGACGATCGAAGCGCTTCACCCAGGTTTCCACGGAGGCGCGTCTATGGTCACTCTCGCCGAGGTCGCCCGGCACGCCGGAGTCTCAGCCAGCACCGTGAGCTATGTGCTCAGCGGCAAGCGGACCATCTCGGCCCCCACCAGGGAGCGGGTGGAACGCAGCATCCAGCAGCTCGGCTACCACCCCAACGCCGGAGCCCGGGCCCTGGCGAGCAGCCGTTCCGACATCATCGCCCTGATGATGCCCCTGCGCACCGACATGTACGTGCCGGTGATGATGGAGATCGCCATGGCGGTGGCGACCACGGCGCGCGAGCACGGACGGGACGTCCTGCTGCTGACCGACCAGGAGGGCCCCGAGGCGGTGCGCCGTGTGATCGGCAGCGGCCTCGCCGACGCGATGATCCTCATGGACGTGGAGCTGGAGGACGCCCGTCTGCCGCTGGTGCACGAATCACCGCGTCCCTCCGTCCTCATCGGGCTGCCGGCCGACACGGACGGACTGACCTGCGTCGATCTGGACTTCGTGGCCACCGGCCGGCTGTGCGTGGACCATCTGGCGGAGCTGGGCCATCAGGAGCTCGCGGTCATCGGCGAGGCGGCGGCGGTGTACGAACGGCACACCGGCTTCGCCGAGCGGACGATCAACGGCGTGCGGGAGCGGGTCGCCGAGCTGGGGCTGCGGATGCTGCACCGGCCGTGCGAGGGGAGTTTCGAGTCGATGGCCGGCGCCCTGGCCCGGATCTTCGACGAGCGGCCGGGGACGACGGGGATCATCGTGCAGAACGAGAGCGCGGTGGGGCCGCTGCTGTCGCTGCTGCGGCAGCAGGGCAGGGCGGTGCCGGAGGACATCTCGGTGGTGGCGGTCTGTCCCGACCAGGTGGCGACGCAGACCTCGGTGGCCCTGACCTCGGTGGCGATCCCCGCGCACGAGATGGGGCGGCGGGCGGTGGAACTGGTGATGGCCAAGCTCGGCGCGGCCGGGGCCGGGCGGGCCAGGGCAGCGGCGCCGCGCGAGACGGTGGTACGCCTGCTCTCCCCCCGGCTGACCGTCCGCGCCAGTACGGGGCACGCTCCGCGCCTGGTGCGCTGACCCCGCGCGACGCTCCCGCACGCGCCCACCGCCGGGTCGCGGGCCCGCGCGTCCGTCGAACGGGACGGGCGCGGGTCGCGGCCCGGCGCCGTCGCGGCGTCCCGCCGCGTGGGGGCCCGGGCGGCGGGCCCTACCTCCTATGGCCGCGCCGCCCGGGCGTGTGGTGCGGGGCGCGTCAGCTGTGGCTGACGCCGAACTGGTTGGTGCGGAAGGTCAGACCACCCGAGGACGAGGTGATCTCGTAGCCGAACTGGACATCACCGATCACCTCGTTGTGGCTGATCCAGCCCTGGTCGGCGATCCAGCGCAGGATCGGCAGGATGTCCACCGTCCCCGAACTGGTGTTGCCGGTGCGCAGGAACGAGTACACGTTGTTGTGCCCGTTGCTGCCCCGGTAGATGTCCCAGGTGTGGCCACCCAGGCTCACCCTCGACTGGTAGCTGCCCAGCGGTCCGACGGGGCCGTACCAGTTGGTCCACAGCATGATCTCGTGGTCGTAGTTCTGGTCCCAGATGTCATAGGCGGTGTTGTACGCGCCCGCCTGCGGCACCGTGACGTTGAAGGTGCTGTTGAGCGAGTTCAGCTGGTCGAGCGGGCGGTTCACGATGCGCTTGGCGTTCGGGTAGGACTTGATGCCGCCGGTGTTGGGGTGGTTGGCGGTCACCGTCCAGCTGGAGGAGGAGTCGGCGGCGATGCACTGGCTGCCGCCTCCCGAGCCCCAGATGTTGTTGTAGACGATGTAGCCGTCCGGCGCCGTCCAGTTGCCCCACTGGTCGCAGGACTCCCAGACGGCCGCCGCCTGCGCCGTGGAGGCGCCGTAGCCGAAGAAGGTCAGAAACGCGACCAGCGGTGCCAGGACTAACGTGCGTGCTCTCCTTGCGTGCTGCATGTGCGGCTCCCTTGTGTCGGTGTGGGGGAAAGCACGGCCACCCCGTACCGCTCCAGCCGTACGTCGGCGGCGTGGGGGTGACCGGTGAGCAGATCGCTGTGCGGGACGTGCAGGGGCACGGTGATCGGCTCACGTGTGTGGTTGAGGAGGAACAGCAGCCCGCCGCGGCGGACGGCTTCCACCCCCTCGGGTGCGCCGGGCAGCGTGGGGGCGGCGCCGGCGGCTTCGGCGGCGCGGGCCAGCAGCGCGCGCAGGGCGGCGGGTTCGGGCAGCGTGGAGACGTACCGGGCGGTGCCCTCGCCGTAGGTGTGGCGGGTGAGCGCGGGGCGGCCGGACAGCTCGCCGGCGGCGTAGGACACCTCCGCCCGCGCCCCCGCGGGCGTCAGGTCCTCGCTCCACAGGCTGCCGGTGGTGCCGTCGTCCAGGGCGACGGTCTCCCCCGCCGCCAGCGGCCACCACTCCTCGATGGTGGCCAGGCCCAGGACGGCGCGCAGGCGCGCGTCGGTGCCGCCCTCGCGGATCCGGTCATCGGGGTCGGCGACGCCGGTGAAGAAGCCGCACACGATGTGCCCGCCGCCGCGTACGTACGCCGCCAGGCCGTCCAGCGCGGCGTCCGACAGCAGATACAGCTGCGGGATGACGACCATCTTGTAGCCGCTGAGATCGGCCTCGGGGTGGGCGAGGTCGGCGGTGAGGTTCTGCTGCCACAGCGCGTGGTGCCAGGCGGCGAGGATCGCGGGGTAGTCCAGCTCGGCCGAGGGCCGGCCCGGCTGGTTCGAGGCCCACCACGCGGGCCAGTCGTGCAGGATCGCGATCTCGGCGCTCACCCCCGTACCGGTGACACCGGCCAGCCGGTCCAGCTCCGCGCCCAGGTCACGGATGCGCCGGAAGGCGCGCGAGGTCTCGCCGGCGTGCGGCAGCATCGCGGAGTGGAACTTCTCGCTGCCCTGCCGCGAGGCGCGCCACTGGAAGAAGCACAGGGAGTCCGCGCCCCGCGCCACCGCCTGGAGCGACCACAGTCGCATCAGGCCCTCGCCCTTGGGTTTGTTGACGCCGCGGAAGTTGACGGCGGAGGCGGCCTGTTCCATCAGCATCCACGGGCCGCGGGCCTGGGAGCGGGTCAGGTCGGCGACCAGCGCGCCGTGCGCGGGGCCGGCCGGGTTCTCGCGGCCGACGGCGGGGTCGGGGTAGATGTCGACCGAGACGACGTCCTCCTCCGCCGCCCAGCGCCAGCCGTCGAGACCGCTGAACAGCGGCATGAAGTTGGTGGTGACCGGAATTCCGGAAGGGCTGTGTGCCGCCACGATGTCGCGTTCCGCGGTGAAGCACTCCAGCAGCGCGTCGCTGGTGAAGCGGCGGAAGTCCAGCAGTTGGGCGGGGTTGTTGAGGTACTGGGCCCGGCGCGGCGGGATCAGCTCCTCCCAGGAGTCGTAGCGCTGGCTCCAGAAGGCGGTGCCCCAGGCGTCGTTCAGGGCGTCCAGGTCCTGGTAGCGCTCGCGCAGCCAGCGGCGGAAGTGCCGGGCGCTCTCGTCGCACCAGCAGTGGGTGCCGTACTCGTTGTTGATGTGCCACACGCGTAGGGCCGGGTGGTGGCCGTAGCGGCGGGCGAGGTCGGTGGTGATGCGCTGCGCGTACTCGCGGTACAGGGGCGAGGAGGCGCAGAACTGGTTGCGGGCGCCGTACCAGACGGTGGCACCGTTCTCGTCCTGCGGCAGTGTCTCGGGGTGCCGGGCGCCCAGCCACGGGGGCGGGGACGCGGTCGGTGTGGCCAGCGCGACGCCGATGCGGGCGTCGTGCAGGAGGTCGAGGACCTCGTCCAGCCATCCGAAGTTCCGCGCCCCCGGGCGGGGTTCGAGTGTCGCCCAGGAGAAGACGCCGACGGTGGCGAGATTGACTCCGGCCTCCTTCATCAACCGGATGTCCTCGCGCCAGATCTCGGGCGTCCACTGCTCGGGGTTGTAGTCCCCCCCGAACAGCAGTCGGCCCCGGGTGGCGTCGTTCAGCCCTGCCATCGAATCGATTCTCCTCACGACACAAAAAAATGCCCAGCCATCGCCGTACGCGGGTTCAGCCCTTGACGGCGCCGATGAGCATGCCCTTCTTGAAGTGCTTCTGAACGAACGGGGACAGCACCGCCACCGGGATCAGCGCCAGCACCATCACGGCGGTCTGCACCGCGAGGCTCGGGATCTGGCCGGAACCGATGGCCGCCGACATGCCCATGGGACGTTCGCCCCGCACCACGATCTGCTGCAGGACGTTCTGCAGCGGCAGCTTCTCCTGATCGGTGATGTAGATGAAGGCGGCGAAGTAGTTGCCCCAGTACCCGACCGCGTAGAACAGCGCGATCACGGCCAGCACGGCGCGCGACAGCGGCAGCACGATCTGCCACAGGATGCGGAACTCGCCTGCGCCGTCGATGCGGGCGCTGTCGATCAGCTCGGTGCCGATGTTCATGAAGAACGCGCGCAGCACGAGGATGTTGAAGACGTTCACGGCCATCGGCAGGATGATCGCCGCGTAGCTGTTCATCAGGCCCAGGGTCTGGATGAGCAGATAGGACGGGATGAGCCCGGCGCCGCCGAAGAACATCGTCAGCAGCAGGGTCATCAGCAGCGGCCGGTGCCACAGCGAGTTCATCCGGGACAGGCCGTACGCGGCGAGCACCGAGGTGGTCATCGAGAACAGCGTGCCGATCACGGTGATGCACACCGAGATCCACATCGCGTTGGCCACCTGACCGCCGCTGAGCAGTTCGCGGTAGGCGTCCAGGCTGATGCCGTCCGGGATGATTACCAGCCCGCCAGTCCGGGAAATCGTTTCTGCATCGGACAGGCTGGTGGCGACCACGATCCACAGGGGGAAGAGGATGGCGAGCAGGGCGATCGCGAGGATGGTGCCCTTGGCCGCCAGGCCGATCTGAGTCGGCGGTTCCTCCCATGACGGCCTGGTGCGCTTTCCCTTGGTCTCTTCGTCGTCGTCGACGAGAACACTGGCGTCACTCATTGCTTCTTGTACACCCCCTGCTCGCCCATCGCGTGGGCGACCCGGTTGGCTGCCAGGACCAGCGCCAGGGAGAAGATCCCCTTGACGATGCCGACGGCGGCCGCGTAGCTGAACTGATGGTTGGCGATGCCCCGGTCCCACACATAGGTGTCGAGGACCTCGGAGGCTCCGACTCCGACCGCGGTGCGCTGGATGAGGAACTGTTCCATGCCCACGGTGAGCATGTTGCCGACCTGGAGGACCAGCAGCAGCGCGATCACCGGCCGCAGCGCGGGGAGGGTGATGTGCCAGATGCGGCGCCAGCGGTTCGCGCCGTCGACGGCTGCGGACTCGTACAGCTCCTGGTTGACCATGGACAGCGCCGCCAGGAAGACGATGATGCCCCAGCCGGCGTCCTTCCAGATCACCTGGAAGGTGATCAGCCACTTGAAGAAGCCGGGGTCGGTCATCAGGTCGAAGCCGTTGCCCCAGTCGTTGTCCCGCATGATCTGGGCGATCAGTCCGGCGCCGCCGAAGATCTGCTGGAAGACGGTGATCACCAGCACCCAGGAGAAGAAGTGCGGCAGGTACAGCACCGCCTGGGCCCAGGCCCGCACCTTGTTGTGCAGGATGCTGTTGATCAGGATCGCCAGCCCGATGGGGATCGGGAAGAAGAACAGCAACTGGAGCGCCGAGAAGACCAGGGTGTTCTCGACCGCACCCCAGAAGTAGCGGTCGTTCACCATCGTCTGGAAGTGCTCCAGGCCCACCCAGGCGCTGTTCGCCATGGAGCTGAAGAAGCCGTCCCCGGCGTACGGGCTGAAGAACTGGAAGGCGATCACGTTCCCGGCGATCGGGATGTACGCGAAGACCACCAGCAGGCCGATGACCGGGAGGGTCATCAGGATCAGCGGATAGTCGCGGCGCAACCGGTTCCGCCAGGCCTCGGTGCCCCCGCGTGCCTGCGGCGGTCCGTCGCGGCGGCCGGCGGCGGCGCGCAGGACACCCGGCTTTCGGTGCTTCGCCGGCGGCGGAGCTTGTCCGCCGCCTCCTTCCCGCGGTTTGGGGGAACGCGGGACCGTGCTCTGTGACACGGCATTCTCCTTGTTTCACGCGACCGGCCCGGCCGGGCATGACGCGCCCGGCCGGGTGGCCGCCTGCTTATGTGGTGTGGAGTGGTAGTCGGGTCAGGGGTGGTGGTACGGGGGCGGCGAGGGGCACCTCGCCGCTGTCACGCGTCCGCGCTGTCCAGCAGCTCCTGGTACCAGTCGCGGAGCTGGTCGCCGCCGTTGCGCCGCCATTCGGTGACCGCCTGTTGCATGTCCTTGATCGACTGGTTGCCGCGGACAACGTCGTCCTCCAACGCCTCGAAGCGGTCGGCCAGGTTGGCGAAGCGATCCGGCTCCTGCACCTGCCGGCCGTAGAACAGCGGGTCCTGCGCGAAGGGCAGCATCCGCTTCTGCCAGCTGGTCAGGTCCTGCACCATCTGCGGGGTGTCGGGGTAGGCGACGAACGAGCCCGGGGAACAGATGAAGACGTAGGTCTCGGGTGCGACCTGCTCCTCGCCCAGCGGGGTGCGCACCTGCACACCGTCCTCGACGGTGTAGTGGGTTCCCTCCACGCCGTAGTTGCGCATCCGCTGCTCGATGGTGCCGTACGGGGCGGCGCAGAAGTTGGCGATCTCCAGGGCCTCGCGGATGCGGTCCGGGCTCAGGCTCTTGTTGATGAACGTCCAGATGTTGGAGCCGTTGGCCCGCCACAGCACCGGGTCGCCGTCGGCGCCGAAGAAGTCGAAGGCGTTCATCCGGAAGTCCGGGTTGGCGGCCTGCTGTTCGGCGACCAGGTTGTGCCAGGTGCCGTCACCGTCGTTGAACATCAGGGACTGGCCGGCGGTGAAACGGTTCTTGCTGTCGCCCTGGACGGCGACCGCGTCCGGGTGGACGACGCCCGCGTCGTACAGCTTGCGGGTCCACTCCAGGGCCTCGAGGAAGGCGTCCGTCTCGTAGCGGTTGACGAGCTTGCCGTCCACCATGGCGAAGTAGTTGGGCTTCTCCGGCAGCACACCGTGGATGACGAAGGCCGACCACTTCATGTCCTCGCAGGCCCACACCTGGTTCTTGGGCGAGGTGATGTCCTTGGCGAAGTCGATGAACTCCTGCGGGTCGGTCGGCGGGGTCCAGCCGTTCTCCTCGAAGATGTCCTGCCGGTAGTAGGGCAGGACGCCGCCGATGGGGGCCCCCGGCATGGGCAGACCGCGCAGCGCGCCGCCGAAGACCGAGGACTGCCAGGCGGCGGTGGGGATCGCCGCGAGGTTCGGGTAGTCGAGGACCTTGTCACCGGAGAGGTATTCGCCCAGGTCCGCGAAGCGGCTGGAGATGGCCTGGGGTATCTGGCCGCCCAGCTCCCAGCCGGGAACACACACCATGTCCGGGATGTCGCTCCCGGCCAGCACGGCGCCGAGCTTCTCGCCGTAGGTGTTGCCGTCCTGGGTCTGCCAGTTCATTTTGACGCCGATGGCCTCATCCATCGCCGTCCAGTACTCATTGCCGCTCCTGGGCGGAGTACCCCACAGCGGGGTCATGGCGGTGAATGTCCCACCGTTCCCCTTGGGGGTGGGAACGGAAACGCCGAGTTCCGCGGTGGGAATAAAGGTCGTGTATCCCGGGCTCGAGCCATTCTCACTCGCGATGTCCGGCTCAATCGCCGTATCCGACTGCCGATATGTCGGAAGTATGCTCTTCAGGTCCTCCTGCGAGGCCCGTCCCTCGCCTCCGCCACTCCCCCCGTCGGAGCCGCATGCCGCCAGCAGCGGCACGCCCCCCACCGTCGCCGCCGCGGCGACCGCCGTGGAAGCGAGGAATTTTCTCCGACTTGGAGCGGAGCTTGAGTTCGGCATTCGTCAACCCTTCGTGGCTCTTTGCCATCACACGACCGTTGTGCGAGGTGGTCGAAGCGCTTCGATGTGGCGCCGACATTAAGACCCGTCAGCTGGGGGGCACAACCCCTGCTTCAAAGAAAGTTCGACTGTATTTCGACGAGCTGGGTAGCCTGTATCTTCTTGGGGTTCAGCAGTCGTTGCCAAGCCGTGTCTTGACAGGAGACCTGCCGGAAACACAGCATCGAAGCGCTTCGAACGTGTGGGAGAGCCGCCCCGTTACCGCGTTACCGTATCGGCCCGTGGCGCCGCCCCGATACCGCCGTCCCCAAGGGAATCACCTGTGACAGCCCATCAGCCGGCCTTCCGCAACCCCCAGCTGAGCGTCGCGGAACGGGTCACCGATCTGCTGGACCGGCTGACCCCGGCCGAGCGGCTCGCGATGCTCCATCAGTACGCCCCCGCCGTCGAACGACTGGCGGTTCCGGCCTTCCGCACCGGCCAGGAAGCCCTGCACGGCGTCGCCTGGATGGGACCGGCCACGGTCTTCCCGCAGGCGGTCGGGCTCGGCGCCACCTGGAACCCGGAGCTGGTGCGGCGCGTCGGCGAGGCCGTGGGCCGTGAGGTGCGGGCCATGCGGGCGCACGACGACCGGGTCGGGCTCAACGTCTGGTCCCCCACCGTCAACCTGCTGCGCCACCCGCTGTGGGGCCGCAACGAGGAGGGGTACGCGGAGGACCCGCACCTGACCTCGGCCATCGCCGTCGCGTACACCCGCGGGCTGCGCGGGGAGCACCCCGTGTACTGGCGTACCGCGCCGGTGCTCAAGCACTGGCTGGCGCACAACCACGAGGCCGACCGGGACACCGCCTCCACCTCGGTGCGGGCGCGGGTGCTGCACGAGTACGAGCTGCCCGCCTTCCGCGGCCCGGTGCGGGCCGGCTCGGTGGCCGGGGTGATGCCCGCGTACAACCTCGTCAACGGCCGTCCCAACCACCTCTCCCCGCTGCTGGCGGAGCACCTGCGCACCTGGAGCGAGCAGCCGCTGGTGGTCTGCTCGGACGCCGGCGCGCCCAGCAACATCGCCGGTTCCGAGGCGTACTACCCCAGCCACGAGGAGGGCCTGGCCGCCGCGCTGCGTGCCGGGGTGGACAGCTTCACCGACCACGGCGAGGACTCCGCGCCGTCGGTGGAGCGGCTCGGCGCCGCGCTGGAGCGCGGGCTGATCGGCCAGGAAGACATCGACGAGGCGGCGCGCCGTCTGCTGGACATGCGGTTCCGGCTGGGCGACTTCGACCCCGGGCTCGACCCGTTCGCGGCGGAGGCGGCGTTCGACACCCCCGAGCACCGCGAGCTGGCGCGGGAGGCCGCCGAGCAGGCCGTGGTCCTGCTGAAGAACGACGGGCTGCTGCCGCTGCGTCCGGGGCTGCGGATCGCCGTGGTCGGCCTGCTGGCGGACGAGGTGAAGCTCGACTGGTACAGCGGGACGCTGCTGCGCGGGGTCAGCCCGCTGGCCGGGCTGCGCGAGCACCCGGCGGTGGGCTCGGTGACCTTCGCGGAGGGCACCGACCGGATCCGGCTGCGTACGGCGGAGGGCTGGGTGAGCGTGCCCGCCGCCGACCCGGAGGTCGCGGTCGGCGACCGGGCGGCGGCCGGGGCCCTTGACCCGGCGCTGATCGCGGGGCGCACCGACCTGGCGCCGCTGACGGTGACGGCCGGCTCCGACCCGGAGCAGGGGTCCGTGCTGGACCTGGTCGACTGGGGCGAGGGCGTGCTGACGCTGCGCGCCGCCGACGGGCTGTACGTGTCGGTCGCCGAGGACGGACTGCTGCGGGCGTCGGCGGCGCAGCCCGGAGGCTGGGTGATCCAGGAGGTGTTCACCCTGGAGCCGCACGCCGATGGGCAGCTGCTGCGGCACCGGGCGACCGGGCGGCCGGTCGCGGTGACCCCGGGCGGGCTGAGCGTCGCGCAGGACGCCGGCGAGGGCGCGGTGTTCACCGTGGAGACGGTGCGGCGGGGCGTGGACGAGGTGGCCCGGGCGGCGGCGGACGCCGACGTGGTGGTCGTGGTGGCGGGCAACGACCCGCATCTGAACGGCCGCGAGACCGAGGACCGGCCCTCCCTGGCGCTGCCCCCGCAGCAGGAGGCGCTGTGGCAGGCGGCGCACGCCGCCAACGAGCGCACCGTGCTGGTGCTCTCCTCCTCCTACCCCTACGCGGTCGACGCCGCCGATGCCACGCTGCCCGCGCTGCTGTGGACGGCGCACGGCGGGCAGGCGGCCGGTACGGCGCTGGCCCGGGTGCTGCTGGGCGACGTCTCCCCCGCGGGGCGGCTGCCGCAGACCTGGTACGGGGCGGACGCCGAGCTGCCGGGCCCGCTGGACTACGACCTGATCGGCTCGCGCACCACGTATCTCTACTACGACGGCACGCCGCTGTATCCGTTCGGCCACGGGCTCTCGTACACGTCCTTCGGCTACGCGGACGCGTCGGTGCGGCAGGAGGGCGAGACGCTGACCGCCGAGGTGACCGTCCGGAACACCGGCACGGTGGCCGGCGAGGAAGTGGTCCAGGTGTACGCCGTGGCCACCGCGCCGAGCGTGCCCCGCCCGCACCGTGCGCTGGTCGCCCACCGGCGGGTGGCGCTGGCCCCGGGCGAGGCGCGACGGCTGACGTTCGAGGTGCCGCTGGCGGAGGCGCTGGGCTTCTGGGACGTGGCGCACGGGCGGTGGACGGTGGAGCCGGGCGGCTACGAGCTGCACATCGGCTCCTCCAGCCGGGACATCAGGGAGCGCACCCATCTGACGCTGGACGGCGAGCCGGTGCCGCCGCGCGCGGTGCGGGCGGCGGGTCTCGCGGCGGCGGACTTCGACGAGGCGGACGGCGTGGAGATCATCGATCTCTCCCGTTCGGCGGGCGACGCGGTGACCGCTGCCGGCGGGGCGCCCGGCCGGCTGCTGTTCCGGCGCTGCGACCTCGGGACGGGCGGCGGCCCGGCCGTCGTCACGGTGCGGGTGGCCCGCCAGGAGCCGGGTGAGGGCGTCCTCTCGCTGCGGGTTCCGGGGGCCGGGGGTGCGGAGCTGACGCTCGCGGTGCCCTCCACGGGCGACCGCTACGCGTACACCACGGTGCGCGGCGAGCTGCCCGTCCCGCCGGACGGGGTGGCGGACCTGGAGCTGACCGTGGGCGCCGGGGTGCGGGTGGACCGGCTGGAATTCGGCTGACGCCGCGGCGGCTAGACTCCGGCGCGATGAACGCGATGCACACCTACGGTTTCCTGCTGCTGCCCTCCCACAACCGGCTGTACGCGGCCGGCGCCGCCGACCTGGCGCGCGCCGAGCTGCTGGTCCTCAGCGACGCGGTGCTGGACGGCGCCGTGCGGGAGGTGGCCGCGGCCGAACTGGGCGGGGTGCCGTATGTGACGTTCCGCGCGCCGGAGCTGACCGCCGGGCAGCTTCGCCACGTGGCGAACCTGTCCTCCCTGTACGCGCTGTTCCTGATCGAGGGGGAGCCGGACGCTCCGGCGCTGCGCCCGGTGCCGGTGGAGCGGCTCGACCGGTTCCCCAGTGATCTGATCACCATCCAGAAGTACCCGGGGAAGACCAATGAGGACTTCACCAAGCTGCTGCTGAATGTGACGGCGATGGCGTGCGACGCCCCGCAGCGGCTGCTCAGCGGCGGACTGCGGGTGCTCGACCCGCTGTGCGGGCGCGGCACCACGCTCAACCAGGCGCTCATGTACGGCCTGGACTCCGCCGGGGTCGAGCAGGACGCGCGCAGCGTCGAGGCGTACGAGAACTTTCTGCGGCACTGGCTGAAGGCCGGCCGGCTCAAGCACCGCGCGGAGAGCGGGCAGGTCCGCCGGGACAAGCGGACGCTGGGGCGGCGGCTGTCGGTGGAGATCGGCGAGAACAAGGAGCTGTACAAGAAGGGGCAGTCGATCGGGCTGACCGTGGTGCAGGCGGACACGGTGGCCAGTGATCAGTTCTTCAGGCCCGGCTCGTTCGACCTGATCGTGACGGACGCGCCGTACGGGGTGCGGTACGGCAGCAGGACCCGCGGCGAGGGCGGCGGGCTGACCCGTTCCCCGCTGCCGCTGCTGAGCGAGGCGGTGCCGGTGTGGGCGCGACTGCTGCGCACCGGTGGCGCCATCGGCATCTCGTGGAACACCTATGGCGCCACCCGCGCGGAGCTGGCGGAGGTGCTGGCGGACGCGGGCTTCGAGGTACGGGACACGGAGCCGTACCGGGGTTTCGAGCACCGGGTGGATCAGGCCATCACCCGGGACCTGATCGTGGCGCGGAAGACGGCCTGAGGACCACCTGAGCGGCGTCCGAGCGCCGGAACGCCCCGCGCCGTGGACGGCGGGGGGCGTTCCGGCACCGGGCCGTTCCGCTAGAGCTCGATGCCGGTGAGCACCATCACCCGCTCGTAGGTGTAGTCCTCCATGGCGTACCGCACGCCCTCGCGGCCGACGCCGGAGTCCTTGACGCCGCCGTAGGGCATCTGGTCGGCGCGGTAGGACGGCACGTCGCCGACGATCACGCCGCCGACCTGCAGGGCCCGGTGGGCGCGGAAGGCGGCGCGCAGGTCGTGGGTGAACAGGCCCGCCTGGAGGCCGTACCGCGAGTCGTTGGCGGCGGCGTAGGCGGCTTCCTCGTTCTCGACGGTGGTGACGGTCATCACCGGGCCGAAGATCTCCTCATGGCTCACCAGGGCGTCGGCGGGGACGTCGGCGAGCACGGTGGGCGCGTAGCTGGCGCCGTCCCGGGTGCCGCCGGTGAGGACGGTGGCGCCGGCGTCCCTGGCCTGGTCGACCCAGGACTCCACGCGGCGGGCGGCGTCCTCGCTGACGAGCGGACCGACGTCGGTGGCGTCGTCCGCCGGGTCGCCGGTGACCAGGTTCCGTACGGCTTCGATCAGCCGGGGGAGCAGCCGGTCGTGCAGGGTGGCGTCGACGACGACGCGCTGTACGGAGATGCAGGACTGGCCGCCCTGGTAGTTGGAGAAGGTGGCGATGCGCTGGGCGGCCCAGTCCAGGTCGGCGTCGGAGGAGTAGTCACCGAGGACGATCGCCGCCCCGTTGCCGCCCAGTTCCAGGGTGACGCGCTTGCGCGGCACGGAGTCGCGGATGGACCAGCCGACCGGCGCGGAGCCGGTGAAGGAGATGATCGGCAGCCGCTCGTCGCGCACCAGGTCGGGCATGGCGTCGTTGGGCACCGGCAGCACGCTGAAGGCTCCGGCGGGCAGGTCGGTCTCGGCCAGCAGTTCGCCCAGCAGCAGCCCGGAGAGCGGGGTGGCGGGGGCGGGCTTGAGGATGATCGGCGCGCCCGCGGCGATGGCGGGGGCCACCTTGTGGGCGCAGAGGTTCAGCGGGAAGTTGAAAGGCGCGATGCCGAGCACCGGGCCGTAGGGGATGCGGCGGGTGAGCGCGAGCCGGCCCTCGCCGCCGGCGTCGGCGTCCAGTCGCTGGCCGGTACCGCCGTTGAAGCGGCGCGCCTCGTCCGCGGCCCAGCGGAAGACGGAGCGGCAGCGGGCGACCTCGGTCCTGGCCCACTTGATGGGCTTGCCGTTCTCCGCGCTGATGAGCCGGGCGATCTCCTCGGCGCGTTCGGCGAGCCGGGCGCCGACGTGGTCGAGCGCGGCGGCGCGTACATGCGCGGGGGTGGCGGCGAACTCGGCGGCCACGGCGGCTGCGGCGGCCACCGCCGCCTCGGTCTGTTCGTGCGTGGGCACGCTCACCGTAGCCAGATGCCGGCCGTCCCAGGGGGAGGTCACCTCCAGGGTGTCCGTACCGGTGGCCTGCTGCCCGGCCAGCCAGAACGCCTGGGTGGCAGTCGCTGTCGTCATCGCGGGTCCCGCCCTTCCGAAAGGGGTGGAATTGGGTGTCCGGGCTCCACCGTAGGGGTTCGGGCACTCCTGCTTACTTGTACGCCGCGTAGGGGTGGCTGTTTCCATTCTTACGCCTTGGCCGGGTGGGACCGGAAAGGCGTTATTGACCGGAGCATGCCATGTTCGAAACCATGGCGCCGCCCCCACCCGTCGCACTGGAGAACCCAGGAGCTGCGATGCGCACACCGCGTGCACCACAGGAACCACGCACCACCCGCCGCACCCGGCGAACCCGCAGGTACGGTGCGGCCGGCGCCGCCGTCCTGTCCCTGGCCCTGGCGCTCACCCTCGGCGCCCAGGCCACCGCCGTACCCGGCCCGGCCGCGACACCCGACCCGGCCCGCTCGGCGGATCCGGCCCGTCAGCAGATCCGGCAGTACGAGGTGGCCGGACTGCGGACGGCCCAGGACCGTACGGCGCTGGCCGGGACCGGCACGGCCATCGACGAGGTGCTGCACAGTTCGGTGCTGATCACCGCCGACGCCGGCGAGGCGGAGCGGCTGCGGAAGCTCGGCTACGAGCTGACCCCGCTCGCCGACACCGCCGAGGGCGCCGACTTCCAGGCCGCCGCGCCGTCCGATTACCACACCTACGCGTCGATGACGGCGGCCGTCAACGACACCGTGGCCCGTTATCCCGGCCTGGTCAGCAGCCGGGTGATCGGCCGCAGCCACGAGGGACGTGACATCGTCGCGGTCAAGGTCAGCGCCAATGTGGCCGTCGACGAGGACGAGCCGGAGATCCTGTTCACCCACAACCAGCACGCCCGCGAACATCTCACCGTCGAGATGGCGCTCTACACGCTGGACGAACTGACCTCCCAGTACGGGCGCGACGCCCGCGTCACCGAACTGCTGGACACCCGGGAGATCTGGCTGATCCCCTCGGTCAACCCGGACGGCAAGCACTACGACACGGAGTCCGGCGCGTTCCGTTCCTGGCGCAAGAACCGCCAGCCCAACTCCGGTTCCAGCTCGATCGGCACCGACCTCAACCGCAACTGGGACCACATGTGGGGCTGCTGCGGCGGCTCCTCGGGCAGCACGAGCAGCGCGACCTACCGGGGCGCGTCGCCGGAGTCGGGGCCGGAGACCAGGGTGGTCGCCGACTTCGTCCGCAGCCGGGTGGTCGGCGGCGAGCAGCAGATCACCGCGCACATCGACTTCCACACCTACGGCGAGCTGATCCTGTGGCCCTACGGCTACACCTACGCGGACACCGCGGCGGGTCTGACGGCGGACGACCGGGACGCCTTCGTCGCGGTGGGGCGCGAGATGGCCGCGAGCAACGGGTACACGGCGCAGCAGTCCAGCGATCTGTACATCACCGACGGATCCATCAACGACTGGCTCTGGGCGGACCAGGGGATCTTCTCGTACACGTTCGAGATGTATCCGCGCGGTGCGAGCGGCGGCGGCTTCTACCCGCCTGGCAGCGTGATCGACCGGGAGACCGCCCGCAACCGGGAGGCCGTGCTGATCCTGCTGGAGAACGCGGACTGCATGTACCGCTCGATCGGCAAGGAGTCCCAGTACTGCTCGTGACCGATCAGGGATGATCAGTAACGATCGTCCACTGGCAAATTCTGACCGGATCTGATGGGTCCCGGCGTCCCCCAGGGGAGGTCGGGACCCGTCCGTACCGGCTCAGGCCCCGGTGGCCTTCAGCGCCAGCCACAGCTCCATCCGGACATCCGGATCATCCAGCGAGCGGTCCAGAATCTCCTCCACCCGGCGCATCCGGTAGCGCAGCGTGTGCCGGTGCACGCCCAGATCGCCGGCCGCCGCGTCCCACTGACCGTGCCGGGACAGCCAGGCCCGCAGCGAGGCGACCAGATCGCCGCGGCCCTGCGCGTCATGGGCCCGCAGCGCCCGCAGCCGCCCCTCGGCGAAGGCCCGCACGGCGTCGTCCGCCAGCAGCGGCATGACGGAGCCGGCCGCCACGTCGTCGTGCTCCACCAGCGGGCGACCGCGCCGCCGCGCCACCACCAGGGCCGCCCTGGCCTGCTGGTAGGCGGTGTCCACGGTGGCGGGCCCGGTGGGCGCCGACAGCCCGAGGATCACGGCCGGTCCCGGGGCCGCGGGCGGCAGCTCGGTACGGGCGAACGCCGCCCCCGCCGCGACCGCGGCCCCGCCGTCCGCCGCCAGCACCACCAGCTGCTGGCCGTCCGCCAGCGCCAGCACGGCCTCCCCCGCCCGGGCGGCGGCGGACTCGATGGCCGCGCCCAGCTCGGTCAGCGCCTCCGGCTCCCCGCCCGTCTCGGCGGCCAGCAGCCGCAGCGGGGCGTCCAGCAGTCCCCCGTACAGATCGCCGGCCACCGCCCGGGCGTGGTCCGGCTCGCCACTGAGCAACATCCGCAGCACCGCGCCGCCCAGCCGCGCCTCGGCCGCCTGGTACGCCTGGGACCGCTCGGTGATCAGCGTCAGCACCGCGACCGCCGACTGCACCGCGTAGCGCTCCGCGGTGCCCGGCGGCGCGGCGGTGCCGACCGCGAGCACCGCCCGCGCGCTGCGCCCCGAACCCACCGACTGCAATTCCACCCGGTCCTCCCCCGCCCCGCCACCCGCGGCGTCCGGGCCGGCCTCGGGCGCGCAGGAGCACACCGCGCTGGCCGGGGCCGGACGGTCGCGCAGCCGGATCACCTCCGGTGTCATCCGGGCGGCGCGGCGCGCGGCCCACGCCGGGGCCACGGCGGTGACAGCACCCGCCACGTCGTACAGCGCGACCCAGCCGTCCAGCTGCGCGGCGAGTCGGTCGAGCAGTGCCTGGCGCCCGCCGGGGGCCAGCGCCGCGCGGGTCAGCTCGCGCTGCGCGGCGAAGCCGGCGCCGACCGACCGGTACTGCTCGGCGGCGATGGCGGCGGAGACGAACTTGCCGATCGCGATGAACGGGGTACGCCGCGGCACCTCGAGCAGCGGCATCCGCACCTCCTGCACGGCCGCCAGCAGCTGCGGGGTGACCGCCGGATGGTGCACCCCGACGCCGAAGCCCAGACCCACCACCCCGGCGGCGCTCAGCCGGCGCACGTACTCCGTCATCTCCGCCGCGTCGTCGATGTCGAGTTTCAGCCCGGTGGTCAGCAGCAGCTCGCCGCCGTCGAGATAGGGCACCGGATCGGCCAGCTCGCTGGCGTGCGCCCAGCGGACCGGGACGTCCAGCCGGTCCTCCCCCGTGAGCACGCCCAATTTGAGCGCCGTGTGCTGAACGAGTGAGGAAAGCGTCGGGTACATGGACCACCTTGGGAGACCATCTGGATGACCGGGGGAACGACACGCGCCGACATCACGGTACAGCGCTTGTCATATGCGCCAGGGATACCTTCGGCCATCCCCGCCGGGACCCCCGGACGGATGGCCGCGCGCGGGCCGCCGGACCACGGGGCCAAGGTGGACCGCGCCGGCTGCGCCGGGCGCAAAGGCACGGATCGGGGGGCCCCGGCACCGCCCCGCGGCGCCGGGCGAGGCAGCACAGCACCGCCGCTCCCGGCAGAGGTGCGGTCCGCGGCGCGCTCAGCCCAGCCGCACCAGCACCGGCGGCCCGGACTCCCCCGCCACCGTGGTCAGCGACAGCACCGCGTGCCGCGGCGGCACCCGGTGCGCCAGCTCGGAGGCCGACCAGCGTTCCCGCTCCACCCGCCGCACCGTCACCGACTCCGTGGTCGCGTCCCGCCCCGTGAACAGCTTGCGCACCCCGCGCGTGAAGCGCCGCACCACGCCGCCGGTGCGGTCCGGGGTACTGGTCACGTCGCGGTCCTCCGTCCACGCCGTGCCCCAGGCCCGCGCGAAGTGTTCCGCGTCCCAGGTGGTGATCCCGGAGAACGCCATCCGGCAGCCCACCGCGCCCAGCAGCCCGCTGCGCAGCGCGGCGGGCACATCGTCCAGGGTGCGCAACGAAAGCACCGCGCCCGCGTTCGCCGGCCGCAGATGGGTCAGCCCGCGCACCGTTCCGGGGGTGATCGCGGCGGTCGCGTCGTCCAGCACCAGAGCGGCGAACAGCGTACGGTCCGGCCGCGCGGTGACCGCCGCCGTGAACTGCGCCAGCAGCAGCCGCGTGATCACCCGCCCCGCCTCCGCGTGCCCGGTGGCCGGCAGATCGATCCGTACCCGCAGCGGGTGCTCCAGCGAGCTGAGCGAGAACGGCGGTGTGCGGCGCTCCGCCTCACCCTGCGAGAAGCCGGCCCGGTCCAGCAGCGCCAGCTGGTCGGCCAGCCGGGGTCCGATGTCATCGGGCCGCTGCGCCTGCCGGGCCCGGGCGTCCAGTTCGCGCTGCTGGTCCCACGCACCGGCCAGTCCCAGGTCCTCGCGCAGCGTGGCCAGCAGGGCCGGGGCGCCGTCGAGCATGGCGCGCAGCTCCGGTATGCCGGGGAAGTGCCCGTACGCCGCCTGGAAGGGGCCGATCAGCTGGGCCAGCGCGGCGGCGGCCGTACGCGGATCGGTCTCGCTGCCACCGATCAGCGCCTCCGCCAGCAGTGCCGCGGCCTCGTCGGTGTCGGCGGCCCCGCCGTACGGGTCGAGTACATGGGTGGAGCGGACGTCGCCGACCCGCACGATGATGTCGAAGGCGTCGTCGGGCCCCAGCGCGCTGCGCGCGGTGCCGACCGCCACCACCGCGGCCTGCCCGGTGAGCGCGTGCAGGCACAGCGCCTCGGTGACCGGCCGGATCACCCGTCCGGTCTTCCCGGAACCCGGCGGCCCCACGGCCAGGAGCGAGGTGCCCAGTACGGCGGGGTCCAGGGCGATCTCCTCGCCGCGCTGTTCATACGGGTTGCGTTCCTCGTCCACGGCACGGCCGATGCGCACCTGGCGGGTCAGCAGATCGTGCTGCGCCGTACGCACCGTCAGGTCACGGCTGCCGGAGGGGTGGACGAACGCGCCGGCCCCGTCGTCGAGCGCGGCGCGGGTGAACTGTTCGAGCGCGGTGGGCCGGGCTCGCACCGCCTGCCAGGCGTGCTCGATGCGGGCGTAGTCCAGATCGCTCATGGCGCCCGAGCGCATCTCCTCGGCCAGCCGGTCCGCGGCGGGCACCGCGCCGGCCTCGCGCAGTTCGGACCACTCCGCCAGCCGCTCCCGCTCGCGCTCACCCCGCGTGCCGGCTCCGTCCCCGCCCAGCCACGCCGGACGGTACCGCCGCGCGGTCGCGCCCCAGCCCCCCGCCCAGCCCAGGAGCAGCGCCAGCAGCAGCGCGTAGAGCGCGTAGTGGACGTTGTACGCGACGGTGTACGCCGTACTGTCGCCGTCCTCCCACCAGGAGTCGGGCACCACCGCGTACAGCGGTTCGAGCCAGAACGTCCACACGCCGCGGAAACTGAGCGTCCACACCACGTACGCGGCGACCGCGGCGGCCGTCGCGCGCAGGACCACCCCGCGCTCCAGCGGCTCGGTGCCCGCGGGCAGCCCCAGCAGCCGCAGCAGGGTCGGCCGGTGCCGCCGCCACAGCGCGGGGGCGTGGCCGAGCCGGCCGAACACGTAGGCCAGCAGGCACACGAACAGCACCTGGTAGGTGTGGATGACGCTGATCCCGCCGGTGCTCGGGCCCCAGGAGGCCGCGCCCGCCCAGTCCAGCGGCCAGTCGACCGCGCGCAGATAGCGGTTGTCGTACAGCGACCACACCAGCCATCCGGCGAGCAGCGCCAGCAGCGCGGTGCCGTGCAGTTCGCGGTCGCCGAGCCGGTTCGGGTCCTGCGGCGGCTTGGGCACATGGCCCAGGCGCCAGATGCCGGCCCCGGCGGCCGGTCGCGGGGTGCGTACCCAGCGCACCAGCGGCGGGGCGGCCGGTTCGGCCTCGGGCGCCTGGCGGGGCCGCGGCGGGGCGCCGTGCGGCGGCACGGCGGGGGTACGCCGTACGTCGCCTCCCGCCGCCCGCCCGGTGCCGTCCGTACTCATCTCTCCCAAGCCCCCTGACCGGCCGGATGGCTGACTGTGCGTCGCCATCAATCTAATCGAGCACGTTGATCGCCGGGAACGCCGTCCGCACGGCGGATCCACGCCCCGGCCCCCGCCCTGGTCCCCGCTGTCCATCACGGCCAAGTGGTCGGGGCAACTGCTACGTGGCGGTGCATGCCAGGCCCCGGCGGCTGGCCCTAGCCTGCACAGCAGAGCGAGAAAAGCAGCCCCTTCGTACCGAGGAGTGCGCACATGAGCAGCTTGACCGAACTGTCCGGCGGCCCCGCCCTGCGCCAGGAGCGGCGCGTCGTCACCGAGATTCCCGGGCCGCTGTCCCGGGAGCTGCTGGCCCGCAAGCAGGCCGCGGTCGCCAACGGCGTGGGCACCGTCCTCCCGGTGTTCGTGCGGCGGGCCGGCGGCGCCATCGTGGAGGATGTCGACGGCAACGCCCTGATCGACTTCGGCTCCGGCATCGCGGTCACCTCGGTGGGCAACAGCGCGGAGGCCGTGGTGCGCCGGGCCACCGAGCAGCTGACCCGGTTCACCCACACCTGCGCGATGGTCACCCCGTACGAGGGCTATGTGGAGGTGTGCGAGGAGCTGGCCCGGGTCACCCCCGGCGACCACCCGAAGAAGTCCGCGCTGTTCAACTCCGGGGCGGAGGCGGTGGAGAACGCCGTCAAGATCGCCCGCTACGCCACCAAGCGGCAGGCGGTGGTGGTCTTCGAGCACGGCTACCACGGCCGCACCAACCTCACCATGGCGCTCACCGCCAAGAACATGCCCTACAAGCAGGGCTTCGGGCCGTTCGCGCCGGAGATCTACCGGGTGCCGGTGGCGTACCCGTACCGCTGGCTGACCGGCCCCGAGAACTGCGCCGAGGAGGCCGCCGCCCAGGCCATCGACCTCATCAGCAAGGACATCGGCCCGGAGAACGTCGCGGCGATCCTCATCGAACCGCTGCAGGGTGAGGGCGGCTTCATCGAGCCCGCGAAGGGCTTCCTGCCGCGCATGGCCGGCTTCGCGAAGGAGCACGGCATCGTCTTCATCGCCGATGAGATCCAGTCCGGGTTCTGCCGCACCGGACAGTGGTTCGCCAGCGAGGACGAGGGCCTGGTGCCCGATCTGATCACCACCGCCAAGGGCATCGCCGGCGGGCTGCCGCTGGCGGCGGTCACCGGCCGCGCCGAGCTGATGGACGCCGCGCACACCGGCGGGCTGGGCGGGACGTACGGCGGCAACCCGGTCGCCTGCGCCGCGGCGCTCGGCGCCATCGAGACCATGCGGGAACTGGATCTGCCGGCCCGCGCGCGGCGTATCGAGGAGATCATGAAGCCCCGGCTGCGCGCGCTGGCCGAGCGGTTCGGGCTGATCGGCGAGGTACGGGGGCGGGGCGCGATGCTCGCCATCGAACTGGTGCGGCCGGGCACCAAGGAGCCCGCGCCGCAGGCCACCGCGGCGGTGGCGGCGGCCTGCCACCGTGCGGGGCTGCTGGTGCTGACCACCGGCACCTACGGCAATGTGATGCGCTTCCTGCCGCCGCTGGTCATCGGCGAGGACCTGCTGAACGAGGGCCTGGACATCCTGGAGGGCGCCCTCGCCGAGCAGTGAAACGCTGCCCGGCCGCCGCGCCGGACATGGCAGGAGAGGGCGGGGGGTGTGCGGCCCGGCTTCGCGTGATGAAGAAGCTGGGTGGATGTGATGCGGATCCGGCGGCTCGGGGCGTGTGGCCGCCGCCGCTGTCGTACCGTTCACAGCGGTGGCGAGCCATCGACTCCCGCCTTCTTGGGACCGGTTCCGCCCGCCCCACACCCCCCGGGGCGTGCGGCCGGTCAATCGTTCCCCGCCGGGCGGCGCGCCCTGAGAGCCGCCGCCTCGTGCATCGCCAGTTCCAGGACCACCGGGTCGTTCAGCGTTCCCGTTCCGTCCGGCAGCACCAGCCAGCGCACCCCGTGACCGGTACGGCCCGGGTGCGGGACGGCGACCCAGCTGCCGCGCCCGGCGGCCCGTACCCCGGTGCCCAGCCAGCGGTCGGCGGTGCCCGGCGGCACGAAGAAGCCGATCCTGGCGTCCCCGTAATCCGCGAGCACCGGACCCGGGCGGCCCAGCAGCCCGGTGAGCACCTCCAGCGTGGGGTGCCCCAGCCCGCCGTCGAGGACCAGCAGATCCCATAACCGGCCGGCCGGGAGCAGCATCACCCCCAGGGGGTGGCGCTCCCATTCCCACCGGCAGGTCTCCGGATCGGGTGCCGCCGATGCCAGCCAGCGCATCGCGGACCTCACCCCGACTGTGCCGCTCACCGTGCTCTCCTTCCTGATGCTCCGGAGCCCCCGGGCGGGGGCCGTGCGGATCACCGGGTGAGAGTGGCGGGCGTGTGGATCCTTACACCGTTTCGCCGGGTTTTCGCGTGCTGTGCGTCACATCGCCCGAAGAGTTCGGTACGCGGCGTGAGGGAGGGCGGGGTGAGGGGCGGTCAGACGTCGGCGGTGTCCTCGTTGTCGCGGCCCCGGTCCCGCTCGCCGTCGCCGCTCTCCTCGCCGTCGCCGCCGGGCAGCGGCAGCCGCCAGTAGCCGAACGCGTAGTCCCGGCCCGGGGCGTAGTCCACCCCGAACTCGCCTGCGCCGGAGGGCACGGTGACGGTGTACCGGGCGGTCCAGCTCTGGCCCGGATCCAGACTGCCGGGGAGCGGGGTCTCCAGCCGGACGTCACGGCCGGGCAGTTCACGTTCACCGACCAGGACGTACAGTTCGGCGCCGCCCAGGCCCGCGGCGTCGCTGCCCTCGTTGCGCAGCCGCACCTCGACGGTGGCGATCGCCCCGCTGGCGGAGAGCTGCGGCTCGGGCATGGTCACGGTCAGGCCGTCCTCGAACCGGACCGTCACACCGGCCCCGGCCAGCAGCTCGGAGCCGGCCTCCGACTCCACCTCGATCACCTGGAGCAGATGACCGACCAGCAGCGCGGACAGCACGGCACCGATGACCGCCGCGCCCGCTCCCGTCCACAGGCCGCCGAGCGCCGCGCCACGGTTGGTGGCCCCGCCGCGGCGTGCGCGGGCGGCACCCAGCACGCCCAGCACCAGGGCGAGGACGCCCAGGATCACGGCCAGCGGGCTGAGGTAGAACGTCCAGCAGACGGCGGCGGCGATCACTCCGAGGACCAGCGACGCGGTACCCAGGCCGTTGCGCGGCGGGCCCGGCGGCATCATGGCGTAGGGCGCCCCGTACGGCGCGTTCACGGCGTACGACGGCGGCCCGTACGGTTGCTGCCGCGGCAGGGGCACGGCGCCGGTGGCGGGCCCGGGGCCCGGCACCGGAGCCGGTACGGGTACGGGGGCCGGTACGACCCCCGCCGCGGGTGGCTGCGGCGGCGCCGCGGGCACGGCCCCGGGCGGGGGAACCGTCGCCGCGCCGCCCGGTGGCTCCCAGCCCGTTCCCCGCCCCGTGGGCCCGCTCTCCTCCGGTACCCGGAACGGATCGGGCTCCTCCATCGTGGTCACACTTCCTCCCCTGAGTCCCCATACCCTATGGGCCGCCGCACCCGGCGAGGCCCCTGCCTACCATGAACGGGCCCCACCAGCCCGCACCGGAGGCCCCCTTGTCCGACCTGACCGCTTTCATCGCCCGGCTTCCCAAGGCCGAGCTGCATGTTCACCATGTGGGCTCAGCCTCTCCGCGTATCGTCGCGGAGCTGGCGGCCCGGCATCCCGATACCTCGGTCCCCAAGGATCCGGAGCTCCTCGCCGAGTACTTCACCTTCCGGGACTTCGCGCACTTCATCGAGGTGTACATCTCGGTCGTCGACCTGATCCGGGACGCCGAGGACATCCGGCTGCTGACCTACGAGGTCGCCCGGGACATGGCCGCCCAGCACATCCGTTACGCCGAGCTGACGCTCACCCCCTACTCCTCCGTCATCCGCGACATCCCCGCCCCCGCGTACATGGAGGCCATCGAGGACGCCCGCGTCGCCGCCGAGCGCGACCTGGGTGTCGTGCTGCGCTGGTGCTTCGACATCCCCGGCGAACTGGGCCTGCCCGCCGCCGAGGAGACCGCCCGGCTGGCGACCGAACTGCCGCCGGACGGCCTGGTCTCCTTCGGCCTGGGCGGTCCGGAGAAGGGCTGGCCGCGCGGACTGTTCAAGCCGGCCTTCGACCGCGCCATCGCCACTGGGCTGCACAGCGTCCCGCACGCCGGGGAGAGCACCGGGCCGCAGACCGTCTGGGACGCCCTGACCGAGCTGCGCGCGGAGCGCATCGGGCACGGGAACAACGCCGTCCACGACCCCGCTCTGCTGGCGCACCTCGCGGAGCGCGGCATCCCGCTGGAGATCTGCCCCACCTCCGAGGTCGCCACCCGCTCGGTGTCCTCCATGGCGGAGCACCCCCTTCCGCAGCTGGTCGACGCCGGGGTCACGGTGACCATCAACTCCGACGACCCGCCGATGTTCGGCACCGACCTGAACACGGAGTACGCGATCGCCGCGCGGCTGCTCGGCCTGGGCGCGGCGGGGGTGGCGGCGCTGGCGAAGAACGCGGTGACCGCCTCCTTCCTCGACCCGGCCGGAAAGGCCGCCCTGGCGGCGGAGATCGACGCGCATCTGGCGGCGTGGCCCGCATGAGCACGGTTCTCGCGGTGGCCCACCGGGGCGACCCGTACCGCGCCCGGGAGAACACCGTCGCCTCCTTCCGGTCCGCGATCGCCGCGGGCGCGGACATGGTGGAACTGGATGTCAGACTGACGCGCGACGGCGTGCCGGTGGTGCTGCACGACGCGACCCTGGACCGGCTGTGGGGCCACGACCGCCCCGTCGCGGAGCTGACGGCCCAGCAGGTACGGGAACTGACCGCCGGCGGTGTCCCGACACTCGCCGAGGTCCTGGCGGTCACGGCGCCGGTGCACACCCTGATCGATCTGCCGATGCGCGACGCGGCGCCGGCCCGCGCGGCGGTGGCGGCGGTACGGGAGGCCGGCGCGGGCGAGCGGGTGAGCTACTGCGGCGATCCGGCCGCGCTCAAAGCGGTGCGGGCGACGGACGAGGCGGCGGAGATCGGCCTCACCTGGAAGCGCACGGGCCCGCCCCGCCCCGCCGTGCTGCGCGACCTGCGCCCCGCCTGGCTGACGTACCGCTTCGGTCTGCTGGACCACGCGCTGGTGGAGCGGGCCCACGCGCGGGAGCTGCGGGTAATGGCCTGGACGGTGGACTCGCCGCGCGCCATGCGCCGCCTGCTGGCAATGGGCGTGGACGCCATCACGAGCAACCGCGTCACGGAACTGCGCCGCGTCATCGGACCGTTGTCCCGGCGCTGAGCCGAACCACCGTCACCCCGGGCCGGATTGTCAGTGCCTGGCCCTACGGTTCGGGGCATGGTGGCGATGACTCATTCCTATCGGTATCTGCGACCCTCGGCCGTGGACACTCCCGGCCGCCGGGTCGGGCTGGCGACCTCGGGCGGGACGACCTCGCGCGGGCCACTGCCACATCCGCGGTTCTTCAGCGGAACGCTGACCCGTCCGGAGGCGGCGGCACGCGGCCTGCTGTCGGTCGCCGCGGTGGCACGCACCCGCTACTTCCGGCCATCTCTGGACGCGCTCCGCGACCCAGTGGTGACCTGCGACGGGCAGCGGCTGCGCTTCGAGTCGTTCTCGGCGTGCTGCGGGGTGCACGCCCGGCTGGACGTGCTGCCGGGCGGGCTGGACGGCGAGGTCCTGGACCGCGGCACCACCAACGTCGATGTGAACGACCCGCTGCGCGAGGCACTGGCCCGGGTGCGCGGCGAGGACCCGCTGCGGCTGTCCGTCGGCGCCGACCAGCTGACGGTGACCACAGCCGACGGCGCGGTGGTGGAGAAGAAGGTGCCCCTGCCGGAGCGATGGCTGCGGGGGTTCGCCGAACTCCAGGTGATATCCGCGCCGTTCGACCTGCGGGCCGAGCTGCCGGCGGCGGAGGCGGTACGGCTGCTGCGGTCCTTGCCGGCCGGCACGGAGGTGCTGTGGATGGTGCCCGCCGGGCGGACCCTGCGCCGCTCGGCGCGGCCGGTGCCGGGCGCGGTGGCGCTGGCCGGGGCGCGGCGCCTCGAGGTGCTGGCGCCGCTGCTGCGCTTCGCTCGTGCGCTGCGGGTGTACGGCCCGACGGTGGGGGCGGGTTCGCTCCCGGTGGCCTCGGCCTGGGAGCTGGAACTGCCCGGGATGCGGCTGGTGCTGACGCTCTCCCCCGAGGTCACGCGCGGTTTCAGCGGCGAGGGCGCGGTCCTCGACGCGCTCGCGGCGGACGAGGTCGAGGCGGACGCCGAGCTGATCGGCGCGCTGGTGGACTTCGAGCCCGCCGTGGACACCGGGGAGCTGGCGCGGCTGTCCGGGCTGCCGCTGCCCCGGGTGAAGGCGGCGCTGGGACAACTGGGAACAGCCGGCCGGGTCGGCTACGACGTGGCGGAGGCGGCCTACTTCCACCGCGAGCTGCCGTACGACGCGGCGGGCGCGGAGCGGCTGAACCCTCGGCTGCGCGGGGCGCGGGCGCTGCTCGCGGACGACGTGGTGCGGCTCGCGGAGGGCGGCGACACCGCCACCATCGCCGTGCCGGACCACGTCCACCGGGTGCGGTTGTCCCCGCAGGGCGCGGCGCTGGGGTGCACCTGCCCCTGGTGGTCGCGGTACCGGGGGACGCGGGGCAAGTGCAAGCACGCGCTGGCGGCGGAGCTGAGGGCGCGGCGCGGGCGCGGTGGCGGGAACGACTGAGAGCGGCTGGGGAGAAACGGAATCATGACGGATGACGCGTTCGGCCTTCTGGAGAAAGCGCTGGAGGCCGCCGACCACGCGGCGGTGGGGGCGGCGGTCTCGGGGCTGGGCGACCGGGAGCGGCGGTCCATGGTCAAGCCGCTGCGGGCCTACCGCCTGCGGTGGCAGCAGGAGCGCGACGCGGCGGATCAGTGGCTGTGGGGCCGCGGGGCGCGGGAGCGGCGCGCGGCCCAGGGGCGCCGCCGGCTGGTGTACGACCGGGGCCCGGCGCTGCGGCTGGCCGGGGCCGGGGTGCTGCGCGGCCCGGAGGAACTGGCGCGCTGGCTGACCGACCGGCGGTTCTTCCAGGGCCCTTACCGGGAGGGCTTCACGGGGGAGCTGGAGCTGCTGCGGGAACGGGACGCGCCGTGGCTGCGGGAGCTGACCGAGCGGCTGGCGGGGCGGGTCGACGACGCCACCCGGCCGGACTGCCGGCTGGCCGTGCTCGATCTGCTGGCCGAGACCGGCGTGACGCCACCGCCGCGCGCCGAGCTGGTGCGCTCGTGGGTGCACCGTAGCCACCACCGGGACGTCGCCGCGGCGGGGCTGGGGAAGGACCCGCTGCTGAAGGCGATGGTCCCCCTGCTGTTCGCGGTGGACGAGGTGGGAGAGCTGCTGGAGAACGGGCCGTTCGCCCAGCGGCTGGTGGCGGCCGCCGACGGCGACGGCGGCGCACTGCCCCGCGCCGTCCTACTGGACGGCGTGCTGCGCCGGCTGCTGCGCGGCGGCCGGACGGGGGACCTGCGCGGACATCTGCGGCTCTACACGCTGCTGGAGGTGACGACGGCGGAGGCCGCCGAGCGGGTGCGGGAGCTGACCCTGCTGCTGTCCGACGCGCCATCCGCGGTGGCCGCACTGGCGCAGGCGGAGCTGCGCCGTCTGGAGGAGGCGGAGCGGTTCACGGCGGGTGAGCTGTGCGAGGTCACCGAAGTGGTGCTGTTCCGGCCCGAGCGGAAGCTGGCGGACGCTCAGCTGTCCTGGCTGGCCAAGGCCGTCCCGCGGCATCCGGAGCACGCGGTGGCCCTGCTGACGGCGGCGGGCGCGGCCTTCGCCCACTCCTCCACGCAGGTCGCGCAGCGGGCCACCCGGCTGGTGGTGCGGCACGCCGGGGCGCTGACCCCGGCCGCCGCCGAGGAACTGTCGGTGCGGGCGGAGTCCCTGCCGGCGGATCTGCGCACGGTGCTCGGTCCGGCGCTGGGCATCGAGGTCAGCGCGCCGGACGGCGCACCGCCGCCGCCTCCGCCCGCGCCACCGGCGCGGACCTCGCGCGCACCGATCGGCTCGCTCGCGGAGCTGGCCGAGGAGACGGCCCAGTTGCTGTCGGTGATGACCGACGGCGTACGGTTCTCGCACCGCGCCGAGGTGGATCCCCCGGCGCTGGAGCGGGTGCTGGCGGCCGTGGTGTCCGCCGCGCACGAGGACCGGCCGGGGCTGATCTCCGCGCTGACGCCGGTGCTCGACCGGCACGGCATCGGTCCCGGGGAGAGCGAGTCGCATCTGCGGTCGTACACCGATCCGCTCGGCGAGCTGTGCGATCTGCTGGGCGCGGCGACCGGGGAGGTGCGGCGGCGGGACAGCGGGCTCCGGCGGTTCTACGGGCACGCCGCGGCGGACGAGGCCCCCGACGCGGACCCCTTCTTCGGTACCCGGCTGTATCAGTGGCGCACCAACACCGAGCGCTGCCCGGGGCCGGTGCGGGTGCTGCTCCACCGGCTGCGGGAGATCACCTTCGGCCTGGCGCACGCGCCGGTGCCGATGCTGGTGGCCACCCCCACGGAGCCCGACGGCACGCTGGCGGCGGCCCAGCTGACGGAGCGCCTGGAGCGGGCGGCCCGTGCGGGGTGGACGCCCTGGGAGTACGACCTCCAGCTGGCGCTGCTGCGGCTCGCACCGGACCCGGAGCCGCGGCTCGCGGAGCGCGCGAACGCCATCGGCAGCCCGGCAGGGGACCGGCTGGCGGACTGGCTGAGCTTCGGCGCCGCGCGGGCGACGGTGCAACGGCCGCGAGGTCTGCGCGCCATCGGCCTGCGGCCCGCCGCGGTGCCCGCGCGCTCCGGCGTCCCGGCGGCGGGGAACGACACCCTGTTGTCGTGGCTCACCACGCCGCCCGATGTCCGGCGCCCCCTGTATCCGAGGGCGCAGCTGGCCAGTTGCTGGCCCGCGCTGTGGCCCGCTCAGCAGGAGCTGATGGCGGCGTTCGTGGTGTCCGCGCTGCCCGACCTGGTGGACAACAGGTCGAACGAGGGCTCCGGCATGATCGCCGCGCTGGCGGAGACGCCCGGCTCCGGTGGCCCGGTTCTGCTGCTCGCGATCACCCTGACCCTGAGCGCGACCCGCGCCGAGGACCGTGCGGTCGCGGTGGACGCGTTGCTGGCCCTGGCGGCGGGCCGGCGACTGGACGGGGCGACGCTGGGCGCGGAAGTGGCGGCCCGCGCCCGGCAGGGCGAGGTCAAACTCAGCAGGGTGGTGCCGGCCCTGCGGGAGGCGGCCGGATCCGGTGCCTACCGGGAGATCTGGGACGCGGTGGCGGCGGCTCTGCCGTCCGTGCTGGCCGATCCGCCGCACCGGCTGGCGGATCTGGTGGCGCTGGGCACCGAATGCGCCGCCTGGGCCGGGGCGGGCGAGGAGATCCCCGCCCTGACCGAGTACGCCGCGCGACCGGGCTCCACCCGTCTCCTGACCGAGACCAGGCGGCTGCGGGATGTCCTGGCGCGGCATTCCTGACCGCCTGCCCGCCCGGGCGGACGCCGCCGGCCGCCGCGCACCGCGATGACCGGGTGCGCGGCGGCCGGCGGCGGTCATCGCCTCACAGCGCGGTCATCACGTGCTTGACGCGGGTGTAGTCCTCCATGCCGTACGCGGAGAGGTCCTTGCCGTAGCCGGACTTCTTGAAGCCACCGTGCGGCATCTCGCCGACCAGCGGGATGTGGGTGTTGATCCACACGCAGCCGAACTCCAGCTCCTTGGAGAGCCGCATCGCCCGCGAGTGGTCCTTGGTCCATACGGAGGAGGCCAGGCCGTACTCGACGTCGTTGGCCCACCGCACGCCCTCGGCCTCGTCGGTGAACTTCTGCACGGTGATGACCGGGCCGAAGACCTCCTGCTGGATGATCTCGTCGTCCTGGCGCAGTCCGCTGATCACGGTCGGGGCGTAGAAGTATCCTCGGTCGCCGACCTGCTTGCCGCCGGTCTCGATCCGCGCGTGGGCGGGGAGCCGCTCGATGAAGCCGGCCACCTTCGCCAGGTGCGCGGCGCTGTTGAGCGGTCCGTAGAAGCAGTCGGGATCGGTCACGTCGCCGGTCTTGACCTCCTGCGCAGCCTTGGTGAGCGCGGCGACGAAGTCGTCGTGCAGCGACTCGTGCACCAGCACCCGGGTGGCGGCCGTGCAGTCCTGCCCGGCGTTGAAGAAGCCGCCGTCACGGATGCCCTCCACCGCCGCCCGGAGGTCGGCGTCCTCGAAGACCAGACAGGGCGCCTTGCCGCCCAGCTCCAGGTGCACCCGCTTGAGTCCGGCGGCCGCCCCTGCCGCCACCTCGCCGCCGGCCCGTACCGAGCCGGTGATCGACACCATGGCGGGGGTGGGGTGATCCACCATCAGCCGGCCGGTGTCGCGGTCGCCGCAGACCACGTTGAGAACGCCGGGCGGCAGGATCTCCCCCATCAGTCCGGCGGCGTACACGGTCGAGGCCGGCGTGGTGTCCGAGGGCTTGAGCACCACGGTGTTGCCCGCCGCCAGGGCCGGGGCGAACTTCCACACCGCCATCATGATCGGGTAGTTCCAGGGCGCCACCTGGGCGCACACGCCCACGGGTTCGCGGCGCACGAAGGAGGTCATGCCGGCCATGTACTCCCCGGCGGACTTGCCCTCCAGCATGCGCGCGGCACCGGCGAAGAAGCGGATCTGCTCCAGCATCATCGGCAGTTCCTCCTGCCGGGTCAGCTCCAGCGGTTTGCCGGTGTTCTCGCACTCGATGGCCAGCAGTTCGTCCGCGTGCCGTTCGAAGGCGTCGGCGATCTTCAGCAGCACCAGCTGGCGGGTGGCGGGGGTGGCGTCCCGCCAGGCGGGGAACGCGGCCTCGGCGGCGGCCATGGCGTCGTCCACATCGGCCTGTCCGGAGAGCGGGGCCAGGGCGTACGGGGCGCCTGTCACGGGATCGACCACCTCGGTGGTGCGCCCGTCGTGGGCATCGCGGTACGTACCGCCGATGTAGTTGCGCAGCCGACGCGGTTCGGTGGTCACAACAGCCTCCTGCTCACTGTCCTGGGGAGGGCGGGACACCTCACCCTATGCCCGCAGGCCCCTGTGGCAACACCGCCGCAGTCGAGAAATCAACACCCCATATAGCTCCTCATCGGGAAAAACATCGAACGCATGACATCAACAAGGGAGATTTTGCGGTCACGTACGTCCGGCTTCCCCCGCCCGGCCCCCACCGCGACCGTGCCGGAACTCCCGTCCGTACGACCGAACGCGCGCCTCGCCGACCCGCTCCGCTATGTCCTGATTCGCCGCCCCGCGTTGTTAGCATCGCCGCTCCGGCGGCAGCAGCCCCTGTGACCGATACCCCGGCCACTCGTTCACCCGGCCGGGGGGAATCAGACCCCATGAGCGGAGGTCCCGGCAAGGATGGCCCCACCCGACGACGATGTGCTGTGGGCGCGTGACCTGCACTACTCCCACGGCGGATCCCCGGCACTGCTCGGGGTCTCCCTGGGCATCCAGGAAGGCGAGATCGTGGCCGTCACCGGCCCCCGGGGCTGCGGCAAGACCACGCTCCTGGGCTGTCTGTCCGGGCAACTGGTGCCCGCCGGCGGCGAGGTCTGGTTCAGCGGCATGCCCGTCCACACCCTCACCCCCACCTCCCGGGAGCGGCTGCGCCGCGACAAGTTCGGCTGGGTGGGCGACCGCCCGCACCTGGTTCCCGAGCTGACCGCCTGGGAGAACGCCGCCCTGCCGCTGCTGCTCACCGGTACCGGCCACCGCGCCGCCAAACGCGCCGCGCTGGACTGGCTGGAACGCCTGGACGTGCGCGACTGCGCCCGCAAGCGCCCCGCCGCCCTGCTCCAGGCGCAGCGGCAGCGGATCGCCATCGCCCGGGCCCTGGTCCACACCCCGGACGTGGTCTTCGCGGACGAGCCCACCGCGCCGCTGCACCAGGCCGACCGAGCCCAGGCGCTGCGCACCCTCACCAGCGCCGGCCGGTCCCACGGCATCACCGTTGTGCTGGCCACCCACGATCCGGAGGTCGCCACGCTCGCCGACCGCACCCTCACCCTCCTCGACGGCCGCCAGACCGACTCGACGGCCGAGCCGGCATGCTCGCTCTCCGCCTAGCCCGCGGCTCGAGGCCGCTGGCCCTGGCCCGCCGGCTGCTGCTCGCGGTGACGGCCGGCGGGGTCGGGTTCCTGCTGCTCAGCGGCCTGGGCTGGGCCAGCGCCCACCCGGGGGACGGCGACCAGGCGGTGCTGCGACTGGCCTGGTGCGTGCTGCCGATCGCCGCGACGGTCCAACTGGCGGTGGCCGTGGCCCGCGCGGATCCGGCGGGACGGCCGCGCTCGGGACTCGACTCGGCGGGCCTGGGACCGGCCCGGCTGCCGATGCTGGCGGCGGTGTCCACGGCGGTCGCCGCGCTGCTGGGCAGCGCGCTCGCCCTGCTGGTCTTCCTGCATCTGCGCGGCGACATCTCGGGGCTGCCCTTCGACGGGGCGGCGGCGGGTCTGCTCGCGGCCGACCGGCCGCTGCCCCTGGCCGCCGCGCTGACCCTGCTGACGATCGTCCCCGCTGCCGCAGCCGTCGCCAGCGCGCTCGCACTGCGCGGGAGGACGGCGCCGGTACGGCACTCCGCACCACTGCCCCCGCCGCCCGCGCCCCCCACAGCCCCCTCCGCCACGGCGACGGGACTGGTCGAGGAGCCGGTGCAGGTGCCCACCGGGCTGCCCTGGGGAGCGGCCCTGACCGGGGCCGGGATCGCGTTCAGCGGCTACGCCGGCTTCACGGAGCGGCCGCCGAGCGACGCGGAGGGGGCGCTGACCCTGCCGGGCGCGCTCAGCGGGCTGACGCCCGGCGTGGTCGCGGGCTGGCTGCTGATCGCCACCGGCGTCATCGTGGCGGCGCCCTCCCTCACCCATCTGTGCGGCAGGATGCTGGCGGTGGGCCGGCCGGGCGCGCTGCGACTGCTGGCGGGGCGCGTCCTGCAGAGCGAGGCGGAACGGCTGGGGCATCCCCTGGGGGCCCTGTGCGTCGCACTCGCGGCGGCACTGGCGGCGCTGCATCTCGACGGACCGCGGCTGTTCGGGCCGCTCAGCGCGCTGGGCACCGGCATCGTGCTGGTGTGCGCGCTGGGCACGATCGCGGCGGCGGTTCACGAGTCCCGCACCGCGCGGTCCGCGGCAACCACCTCACTGCTGCGGCTCGGCGCGCCCCGCTCGCTGATCCGCCGCGCGGCGATGCTGCGACTGGCGGCGCTGCTGCTGGTGTTCGCACCGCTCAGCTGGCTGGTCTTCCAGACGCTGGTGCTGCCGATCCGCGCATAGGTCCTGGCCGGTTGGCCGCGGCGCGGGCCGGGGCCAACCGGAAGGGCGGGGTCAGCGCACTGGCCGGAACGGGGCGAACGGTGCCTGGGCGATGCGGCCCTCGCGCACCTCGACGGCGGAGACCGGGGCGCCCACCACCCCCGAGGGCAGATCGACCGTCAGCAGATAGCGTCCCGGGGCCGCGTGTGCGAACCCGAACCAGCCGGAGCCGTCCGTCACCGTACGGACCGCCTGCGGCGCACCCCCGCCGCCCCGGCCGCCGAGCGGCCGCAGCGTGATCCGGGCCTGATCCAGCGGCGTACCGTCACGCAGCGCCAGCTGACCCGTCACGTGTCCCTCCCGCGGCGCCTCCTTCCATTCCATACCGGGCACGGCGGCCGGATCGGCGAAGGGGGCGTCGGGGCCGGTGGTGAGCGCGGCGGTGAGCCGTTCCCGTTCCGCCACCGGTCCGTTGGCCGCCACGTCCATGCTCGGCGAGGCGTAGGAGTAGCCGCTCCAGCCGGCCGCCACATTGCCGGAGGCGGTCGGCGTGAGCGCCTCGCGCACCTGCGCCAGGCTGCCCTCGACCGGGTTGAGGTAGAGCGCGGGTCCGGTCACCCCTTGCCGCCCGGCCTGCGAGTCGGCCAGGAACTCCGTCCACTCGCTGTACATCCGCGCCTGATCGGGGTTCCAGTCCCGCTTGTAGTTCATGGTGACCACGGTGTCGGTGATGCCCTCCGCCAGCCAGCCGGACCAGTCCTGGAGCACCTCCGCGTAGGTGCGCGTCGCCTCCCAGCCGCCCACCGACTGGGGGCCGAAACCGTACGTGATGGCGTTGACGGACAGCCGCGCGGCCGGATCCTCCTCCCACATGCCGAGGTAGATCCGCCGCACCAGAGAGGTGATCTGGTCCCGGCGCCACTCGCTCCACCGCGCGTCGTCGGGCGCGGGGATGCCGGTGTGCCCGGTGGCCTGCCGGAAGCGTTCCAGCGCGACCTCGTTGTACCCCCAGTCGCTGTGGGTGGTGGTGGAGCTGCCGTCGGGGTAGCGGATGTAGTCGAGGTTGATGCCGTCCACGTCGTACTGGCGGACGAGGGAACGGATGGCGTCCACGATGTACGCGGCGGCGTCCGGGTGCCCCGGGTCGATGTAGGCGTTGACGCCCTGGAGTTCTGTGCCGTCCGCCTTCTTGTTCAGCCAGCGGTCACGGCCCTGCGCGGTGGGCCCGTGCCGGTTGAAGACATGGTCGGCCGCGCGGGGCGGGGTGGCGCTGTTCCACAACGTGTTGACGTTGACCCAGGCGTGCACCTGAAGCCCTGCCGCGTGCGCCTGGGCGATGACCTCGTCCAGCGGGTCGTACGGGGCCGGGTCGATCGCGGCGTCGGTGCGCGGGTACAGTGCCCGGTTGCAGAAGCAGTCGTAGCGGCGGGCGGTCTGGACGATGAGCACGTTGGCGTTGACGGCGAGGGCGTCCTCGATCAGGGTGCTGACCTGATCAGGGGTGTAGATGCCGTCGTTGAAGGCGTCGACCCAGTAGCTGCGCCACTGTTCGGGGACGTCCTGCTCGGCACGGGCGGGGCCGGCCAGCGCGACGCTGCCCAGCAGCAGACTCAGCGCGACGAGCCAGGTGGCGACGATCCGTCTCATACGGCCCCTCCAGGGGTGGTTGACCGGACGCCGACAATTTACTTCGCCGCCCGGCCGACGTACAGACAGAAACTTTCACCCGTCACCGGGTTCGGCACCGGCCAGCGGCACCACCTCGCGCGGATCGAAGACGAGCCTCACCCGCTCACCCTCCGCAGGCGCCAGCCGCAGCGGTACGGAGGCCTCCAGTCGCGGGCCGCGCTCGGGATCCAGGAGCAGCACCACCCGCTCGCCGCGGAACGTGCGCGCGGCGACCGTGCAGCGCGGACCGCGGCCCTCACCCGTCAGCCCCACACCGGAGGGGCGGATGAGCAGTTGCCCCACGCCCTCGGGGGTCCCGGCGGGCACCGGAACCTCGCCCCACGGAGTGTGCGCCGTCCCGCCCCGTACGGTCGCCTCCGTCACATTGCGGAAGCCGAGGAACCGCGCGACGAACTCCGACGCCGGACGCTGCCACACCTCGGCCGGGCTGCCGCTCTGGGCGATCCGGCCGGCCCGCATCACCACGACACGGTCCGCGAGCGCGAACGCCTCCCCCTGATCGTGGGTGACCGCCAGCACTGTGGTGCCCAGTTGTCGGAACAACTGCCGCAACTCCACCACCAGACGCTCCCGCAGTCCCCGGTCCAGCTGACCGAGCGGTTCGTCCAGCATCAGCAGCCGGGGGCTCGGCGCCAGCGCGCGGGCGAGCGCCACCCGCTGCTGCTCTCCCCCGGACAGCGAACCCACCGACCGGCCGGCGGCGTCCGGCAGTCCGACCAGGTCGAGGAGTTCCGCCACCCGCCGCGCCGCCGCGTGGCGCGGTACGCCGCGTGTCCGCAGGCCGAAGGCGATGTTGCCGCCCACGTCCCGCTGCGGGAACAGCTGATGGTCCTGGAACATCAGCCCCAGGCCGCGGCGGTGGGTGGGCACCGCCGACTGGTCCTGCCCACCGAGCGTGACCGTGCCGGCGTCGGCGGGCCGCAGCCCGGCCACCGCGCGCAGCAGCGTGGACTTGCCGCTGCCGCTGGGGCCCAGCACACTCACGATCTCGCGTTCGGCTACGGCGAGGTCGACGGCGTCCAGCGCGGTGTGCGCGCCGAACCGTACGGTCAGCCCGTCCAGGCTCAGCAGAGGCATCGGGTTGTCTTCCTTCACAGCTCCCCCGTACGGCCCGGGCGCAGTCGCTCCAGAACCAGCAGCGTGGCGGCGCACACCAGCATGAGAATGGTGGACAGCGCCATCGCCTGCCCGTAGTTGAGTTCCCCGGCGCGCCCCAGCAGCCGGGCCACCGCGACCGGCAGCGTCGGGGTGTCGGCCCGGGCGATGAAGACCGTGGCGCCGAACTCGCCCAGGGACACGGCGAACGCGAACCCCGCCGCGACCAGCGCCGCCCGCCGCACCAGCGGCAGATCGACCTCCCGCCACACCCGCAGCGGGGAGGCACCCAGGACCGCCGCCGCCTCCCGCAGCCGGTCATCGACCGCGCGCAGGACGGGCAGCAGCACCCGCACGACGAACGGGACCCCGACCAGTGCCTGGGCGAGCGGCACCAGGATCCACGAGGACCGCAGGTCCAGGGGCGGTTCGTCGAGCGCGATCAGGAAACCGAAGCCCACGGTGACCGCCGAGGTGCCCAGCGGCAGCATCAGCAAGGCGTCGAAGCCCCGGGTGAAGCGGCCGGCCCGCCGGGTGAGCGCGGCGGCGGCCAGCCCGCCCACGGTCAGGGCGATCAGCGTGGCCACCGCTCCGTACGCCAGGGAGTGCCCGATGGCCTCCCACGGTGCCACCACGAAGGTGCCGCTGTCCGTGTTGGTCAGCGCCCGGTAATAAGCGAAGCCGTAGCCGTCGGGGCCGGACAGGGACCGTTCGACCAGCACGGCGAGCGGCAGCAGGAGCAGCAGCGCGATGGAGAGCAGGACCCCGGCCAGCAGCGACCACTGGGCGGCGCCGCGCGGACGGTGCGCCGCGGAACCCGCGTCCACCAGCCGCAGTGAGGTCTCGGCGCGGCGTACGGTGCGCGCGTGCAGGAGCAGCAGCGCGCCGACCGCCGCGAACTGGAGCAGCGTGAGCACGGCCGCGGTCGGCAGGTCGAGCAGTTGCGCGGTCTGCCGGTAGATCTCCACCTCCAGCGTGGCGTAGCGGGGCCCGCCGAGGATCTGCACGACGCCGAAGGAGGTGAAGGTGAAGAGAAAGACCATCAGCGCGGCGGAGGCCACGGCCGGGGCCAGCGCCGGGAGGGTGACCCGCCGCCAGGCCGCCGCGGGATTCGCGCCCAGGACGCGGGCGGCCTCCTCCTGGCGGGGGTCGAGCTGTGCCCACAGCCCGCCCACGGTGCGGACGACCACCGCGTAGTTGAAGAACACGTGAGCCAGCAGGATCGCCCACACCGTGGTGTCCAGGCGTATCCCCCACAGGTCCTCCAGCAACCCGCCCCGGCCCAGCAGCGCCAGGAAGGCGGCGCCGGCCACCACGGTGGGCAGCACGAAGGGCACGGTGACGGCGGCGTGCAGCAGCCGTTTGCCGGGGAAGTCGAGCCGGGCGAAGACATACGCGCCGGGCAGCGCCAGGGCGAGGGTGAGGGCGGTGGAGGCGGCGGCCTGCCACAGCGTGAACCACAGCACCTTGCGGATGCCGGGGTCCGAGAGCACCTCGGCGGCCGGACCCAGTTGCCAGGCTCCGCCGTCGCGCAGTCCGCGGCCGATGATGGCAGCGACCGGGTAGGCGAAGAACAGCGCGAAGAAGACCAGCGGCACCGCCAGCAGAGCCAGCCGCACGGCAATGGAACGGCGCCGCGCCCGGGCGGCTGCCGGGGAGGACGAAGCGGGCGGCGGACCGTGCTCCGCCGCCGCGCCCTGTTCGCGAACTACCTGATGACCAGCGAGGTCCACGTCGACACCCAGTCCTCGCGGTGCTCCGCGATCCGCTGCGGCTCCATCGTCAGCGGCGTCTCGATCGTCTCGCCGTAGGTGACGAACTCCTGCGGCAGTTCGGCGTCGGGGCGCACCGGGTTGACGAACATCTGCAGCGGCAGGTCCTCCTGGAAGTCCAGGCCGATCAGGAAGTCGAGCAGTGCCTGGCCACCCTCGGGATTGCCGGCCCCGGCCAGCAGCCCGGCGAACTCGATCTGCCGGAAGCAGGTACCGCTCGACACCCCGGTCGGACCTTCCTCGGGAAGCTCGCCCTCGCCGTAGATGACCTCGGCGGGCGGGCTTGAGGCGTAGGAGACCACCAGCGGCCGGTCACCGGCGCCGCCGCCCGCGCCGGAGAAGCGCTCGTTGTACGCCTGCTCCCAGCCGTCGACGACCTCCACACCGTTGTCGCGCAACGCCTGCCAGTACTCCTGCCAGCCGTCGTCCCCGTAGGCCGCGACGGTGCCCAGCAGGAAGCCGAGACCGGGCGAGGAGGTGGCGGCGTTCTGCACCACGAGGAGATCCCGGTACGCGGGGTCGATGAGGTCGTCCAGGTCCTGCGGCGGCGCCAGGTCGTGCTCGGCGAAGTACGCGCGGTCGTAGTTGACGCAGATGTCGCCGCTGTCGACGGGCGTCACCCGGTGCTCCCCCGCGTCCAGCTGATACGTCTCGGGGACCGTGTCGAGACCGGCCGCCTCGTACGGGGTGAAGACGCCCTCGTCCAGAGCGCGGGAGAGCAGGGTGTTGTCGATACCGAAGAGCACATCGCCCTGCGGGTTGTTCTTGGAGAGCACCGCCTGGTTGACCATCACCCCGGCGTCACCGGCGCGCAGCACCTGGACCCGGTAGCCGGTCTGCTCGGTGAATTTCTCCAGTACCTCGGGCGAGACGTTGAACGAGTCGTGGGTGACGAGGGTGACCTGATCGCCGCCGGAGCTGCCGGAGCCGTCGGAGTCTCCGCCGCTTCCGCAGGCGGTCAGGGTCACCGCCGCCGCGGAGAGGGCGAGGGCCGCCGCGAGCCGGCGGGCACTGCTGCGCGTCATCGTGCTGCTTTCTCAAGGAGGGCACACGCGGGCAGCACGAGAGAGATCGACTTCCTACCCAGCATGACCTGGGCGAGGTTCGAGGGTCTGCGGCCTGCTGCCGCACTCTCAGCGCTGCGAGCGCTCCCCTGTCGGAGTAATGCGTTTGTTCGACGTCACGATAGCAGCAGGTCCGGACAGAACCGCCCGGACCGCTGAAGACCGACCGGAGCAGCCCGGACCGCCCGGGACCGCCGCTATCGCTCCGCCGCCGCCAGCTGCCCGCAGGCACCCTCGATCTCCTGGCCACGGGTGTCCCGTACGGTGACCGGCACACCCTGTGCCCGGAGGGCCTCGACGAACGCCGCCTCGTCCTCGGGACGGGAGGCCGTCCACTTCGAACCGGGCGTCGGGTTCAGCGGGATGAGGTTGACGTGCGCCCGGTGTCCGCGCAGCAGCTTGCCAAGCAGATCGGCGCGCCACGCCTGGTCGTTGATGTCCCTGATCAGCGCGTACTCGATGGAGATGCGGCGCCCGGAGCGCTCCGCGTACTCCCACGCCGCGTCCAGGACCTCACGGACCTTCCAGCGGGTGTTCACCGGTACCAGGGTGTCGCGCAGCTCGTCGTCGGGGGCGTGCAGCGAGACCGCCAGCCGGCAGCTCAGCCCCTCGTCGGCGAACCGGCGCATCGCCGGGACCAGACCGACGGTGGAGACCGTGATGCCCCGCTGGGAGAGCCCGATGCCGTCCGGCTCGGGGTCGGTCAGCCGCCGGATCGCGCCGATGACGCGGTTGTAGTTGGCCAGCGGCTCGCCCATGCCCATGAAGACGATGTTCGACAGCCGCGCCGGGCCGCCGGGCACCTCGCCGTCCCGCAGTGCGCGCATCCCGTCCACGATCTGGTGCACGATCTCGGCGGTGGACAGATTGCGGTCGAGCCCGGCCTGGCCGGTGGCGCAGAACGGGCAGTTCATGCCGCAGCCGGCCTGTGAGGAGATGCACATGGTGACCCGGTCCGGGTACCGCATCAGCACGGACTCCACCAGTGTCCCGTCGTGCAGCCGCCACAGGGTCTTGCGGGTGGCGCCGTCGTCGCAGCTGATGTGCCGGACCACCGACATCAGCTGCGGCAGCAGCCCGCTCGCCAGCCGCTCCCGGGCGGCGGCCGGAATGTCCGTCCAGGCGGCCGGGTCATCGTTGAGGCGGGCGAAGTAGTGCCGCGACAGCTGCTGGGCGCGGAACGGCTTCTCGCCGAGGGCGGCCACCGCCTCGCGGCGCTCCGCGGGGGTCAGATCGGCGAGGTGGCGCGGCGGCTTCTTGGCTCCGCGGGGCGCGACAAAGGTCAGTTCTCCGGGCTTAGGCATGGTTCAGCCAGTGTCGCAGATTCACCCGCGTGGGCTCACCCGGCGCCGGTGAAGGCCAGGTAGAGCAGCCAGGCCACGGGGGCGGTGGGCAGCAGCGAGTCGAGCCGGTCCATGATGCCGCCGTGGCCCGGCAGCAGTGTGCCCATGTCCTTGATGCCCAGATCGCGCTTGATCATGGACTCGCCCAGGTCACCGAGCGTCGCGCAGATGGCGACGGCGAGCCCCATCAGGAGGCCCTGCCACCACAAGCCGTCCTCGATGAGGAAGGCGAAGCACAGGGCGCCGCCCACCATCGCGAAGGAGATGGCGCCCGCCAGCCCCTCCAGGGTCTTCCCGGGGCTGATGCGGGGGGCGAGCTTGCGCCGGCCCAGCCGCCAGCCGACCGCGTAGGCGCCGGTGTCGCTGAGCACCACCAGCACCAGGAAGGTCAGAACGCGCCACGCGCCGTCGTCGGCGGCGAGCATGAGCGCCACGAACGTGGCCAGGAAGGGAACGTAGAAGGCGGCGAAGACCGACGCGGTGGCGTCCCGCAGGTAGGTCTCGGGCGAGATCGCCATCCGCCACAGGAGCACCACGAGCACCGTGAGCCCCAGGGCCACCCAGGCACCCGCCGCACCGCGCAGGTACCCCGCCACCACGATGGCGGCGCCGCCGACCGCCAGCGGCACCATGGGCACCTGGATCTGCTTGCGCTCGGCGAGCCGGGAGCACAGCTCCCACACCCCGACCATGACGGCGACCGCTATCACGCCGAGGAAGACCGGCTTGTAGATGAAGAGCGAGGCGATGATCACCGCGCCCAGCGCCAGCCCCACCCCGACGGCGGCCCGCAGGTCGCGTCCCGCCCGCTTGCCGCCGCTCGATCCGCCCTGCCCCTGGGGGCCGCCGCCCGCGGCGACGCCCGGCGTGGACGCCGCCGGCGCGGCGGAGGCGGGTGGAGTGCCCGCCCCGTCACGCCCGGGGCCCCGGCTCCCACCCTCGTGACCCGCCGCGTGGGGACGGGCGTTCGCCGGCGGTTCCCCGTAACCGGCGGCGGGCTGGGGCGGGCGCCAGGATGGTTCGTTCACAGGTGGCGGTGTCCTTCGTCCTTCGGTGGCGGCGGTGCGGCGTGACAGCGGGAGCGGCGACGTGGGGACGCCGCCCGGCGCTCAGATTTCGAGCAGCTCGGCTTCCTTGTGCTTGAGCAGCTCATCGACCTGGGCGACGTACTTGCTGGTGGTGTCGTCCAGTTCCTTCTCCGCGCGCCGGCCCTCGTCCTCGCCGACCTCGCCGTCCTTAACGGACTTGTCGATCGATTCCTTGGCCTTGCGGCGCACCCCGCGGATCGAGATCTTGGCGTCCTCGCCCTTGGTCTTGGCGACCTTGATGTAGTCCCGGCGCCGTTCCTCGCTCAGTTCGGGAAGGACCACCCGGATGATGTGACCGTCGTTGGTGGGGTTGACGCCCAGGTCCGAGTCGCGGATCGCCTGCTCGATGTTGCGCAGCGCGGTCTTGTCGAACGGGGTCACCACCGCCATCCGGGCCTCGGGCACCGAGAACGAGGCCAGCTGGTTGATCGGGGTCATCGCGCCGTAGTACTCGGCCACGATCTTGTTGAACATCGCCGGGTGGGCACGGCCGGTACGGATCGCGGCCAGATCCTCCTTGGCGACGACGACTGCCTTCTCCATCTTCTCCTCAGCCTCGAGGAGGGCTTCTTCGATCACCACGTGCTCCTGGTTCGATGTGTATGACGTGACGTGACGGGCGGTCAGGCCCGTCGGCCCTGGCTGTTCACGAGCGTGCCGATCTTCTCACCCTTTACGGCGCGGGCGATATTGCCTTCGGCCAGCAGTTCGAAGACCAGAATGGGGAGCGAATTGTCCCGGCACAGCGTGATGGCTGTGGCATCGGCGACCCGCAGATCGCGCGTGATGACCTCGCCGTAATCGAGGGCGTCGTACTTCACCGCGTCGGGGTTCTTGGCCGGGTCGGAGTCGTAGACTCCGTCGACCCCGTTCTTGCCCATCAGCAGCGCCTCGGCGTTGATCTCCAGCGCACGCTGGGCGGCCGTGGTGTCGGTGGAGAAGTAGGGCATGCCCATGCCGGCGCCGAAGATGACGACCCGGCCCTTCTCCAGGTGCCGCACCGCGCGCAGCGGAATGTACGGCTCGGCGACCTGTCCCATGGTGATCGCCGTCTGCACCCGGGAGTCGATGCCCTCCTTCTCCAGGAAGTCCTGGAGCGCGAGGCAGTTCATCACCGTGCCCAGCATGCCCATGTAGTCGGACCTGGCCCGGTCCATGCCGCGCTGCTGGAGTTCGGCCCCGCGGAAGAAGTTCCCGCCGCCGATGACCACGGCGATCTGAGCACCGTCCCGGACCACGGCGGCGATCTCCCGCGCCATCTTGTGGACGATGTCGGGGTCGACGCCGAGCCCTCCATTGCCCGCGAAGGCCTCTCCCGAAAGCTTCAGGAGAAAGCGGGGAGGTGTGACGTCCTTGCCGTCCGTCCTTTCGGCGGCGGCGGCGCCCTGGTTCATGGAAATCTCCTCGTGCGCATGCTGAAGAGGCCATTGCCCGTGGATCCTTGACGGTCCTGTTCGGCAATGGCCTCCTCGTCACAACTGCGGCCGGCCGGGTCCTGACCCGGCTCGGCCGTACGGCCTGCCGCCCCCGACAATAGCCGGGCGCGGTCCCGTCCGCCGCCGATGGCGCGGGACGGATTCCGTGATCAGGCGCCGACGCGGAAGCGGGCGAAGTTCTTGACCGTGGCGCCCGCCTCGGTCAGGACCTTCTGCACCGTCTTCTTGTTGTCCTTCGCGAAGGCCTGGTCGAGGAGAACGTTCTCCTTGTAGAAGCCGTTCACCCGACCCTCGACGATGCGCGCCAGGGCGGCCTCGGGCTTGCCCTCCTCGCGGGCGGTCGCCTCGGCGACGCGACGCTCGGAGTCGACCAGCTCGGCGGGCACGTCCTCGCGGGACAGGTAGCGCGGGCCGAACGCGGCGATGTGCTGCGCGACGTCCTTGACCACCTGGGCGGCCTGGTCGCCGGCCTCGGCCAGCTCCACCAGCACACCCACCTGCGGCGGCAGGTCGGGGTTGGTGCGGTGCAGGTAGGAGCCGACGTAGCCGCCGGTGAAGCGCGCGAAGCGGTCGAGAACGATCTTCTCGCCCAGGGTCGCGTTGGCCTCGTCGACGTACGCCTGCACGGACTTGCCGGGCTCGATCTCCGAGGCCAGCAGGGTCTCCAGGTCCGCGGGGGCGGTCGCGGAGACGTGCTGCGCGATGGTGGCGAGTGCGGCCTGGAACTTCTCGCCCTTGGCGACGAAGTCCGTCTCGCACTTGAGCTCGACCAGCACACCGGAGGTGGCGTCGTCGGAGATCAGCGAGGTGACGGCGCCGTTCTCGGTGGTGCGGCTCTCACGCTTGGCCACACCCTTCTGCCCCTTGACGCGCAGGATCTCAACGGCCTTGTCGACGTTGCCCTCGGCCTCGTCCAGCGCCTTCTTGCAGTCCATCATGCCGGCGCCGGTCAGCTCACGGAGCTTCTTGACGTCAGCGGCGGTGTAGTTCGCCATGGTTGTCTGATTCTCTTCCCGGAATGTCGATGAATCGCTCTGCGGCTCGCGTCAGCCCTGCTCGGCGGGGGTGTCCGCCGCGGGGGCCTCGGGGGCGGCCTCGGCGGGGGCCTGCTCGGCGGGCTTGTCCTCGGCCTTGGCCTCGGCGGACTCACCGCGCTCCAGCAGCTCGCGCTCCCACTCGGGCAGCGGCTCGGCGGCCGCCTTCTCGCCGCCCTTGGCCGCCTCGGCGGCACCGGAGCGGGAGATCAGGCCCTCGGCGACGGCGTCGGCGATGACCCGGGTGAGCAGCGTGACGGAGCGGATCGCGTCGTCGTTGCCGGGGATCTTGTAGTCGACCTCGTCCGGGTCGCAGTTGGTGTCGAGGATCGCGACCACCGGGATGTTGAGCTTGCGGGCCTCGCCGACGGCGATGTGCTCCTTCTTGGTGTCCACGATCCAGACGGCGCTGGGCACCTTCTGCATGTCGCGGATACCGCCCAGGGTCTTCTCCAGCTTGGCCTTCTCGCGGGAGAGAACGAGCAGTTCCTTCTTGGTCAGGCCGGAGGCGGCCACGTCCTCGAAGTCGATCTGCTCCAGCTCCTTGAGGCGCTGGAGGCGCTTGTGCACGGTGGAGAAGTTGGTGAGCATGCCGCCGAGCCAGCGCTGGTTGACGAAGGGCATGCCAACCCGGGTCGCCTGCTCCGCGATGGCCTGCTGAGCCTGCTTCTTGGTGCCGACGAACATGACCGTGCCGCCGTGGGCGACGGTCTCCTTGACGAACTCGTAGGCGCGGTCGATGTACGACAGCGACTGGAGCAGGTCGATGATGTAGATGCCGTTGCGCTCGGTGAAGATGAAGCGCTTCATCTTCGGGTTCCAGCGGCGGGTCTGGTGCCCGAAGTGGACGCCGCTCTCCAGCAGCTCCCGCATCGTGACGACGGCCATGGCCGTTCTCCTCGTGGTACTCGGTTGTCAGCGCCGGCCGGGCGGCCGGCGCTCCTGACGCCCCTGCGCGCTGTGCCGGGGAAGCCGGTGAAGGCTGTCCCGCGGACCGAGTGTCGCGGCCACCTCAGCGCTTCGGCTGCGAGGCCGGGACGCGGTGGTGGCGGGGCATGCGAGGTCGATCCGGGTCCCCGGATCGCCACCAGAAGTGTACGGGACCCCAGGCATGCGGGGCGACAGCCCATCGGTGGCCGTCCGGGCGCCCGCGGACCCCGCCACGACGGGAACCCGTTCACCCGCAAGGGTGAACGGGTTGTCCACACCCCCGGGGTTGTCCACAGGCCCCCGCGGGCTTCCTCCGGCTGGGGCACCGTCCGGGGCGGAGGTGATGCGCGATGGCGCGTGCGACGGGACGCACCGGAGGACAGCGAGGAGCGCTGGGCCGGTTCGGAGAGGACCTGGCGGTACGGCGGCTGGCGGCCGCGGGCACGACCGTGCTGGAGCGGAACTGGCGCTGCCGGGCCGGGGAGATCGACATCGTGGCCCGGGAGCCCGGCCGGGCCGGGGCCGTGCTGGTGTGCGAGGTGAAGACCCGCAGGGGAGCGGGGTTCCAGCACCCGATGGCGGGCGTGACGCCCAGCAAGGCGGAACGGCTGCGACGGCTGGCCGAGTGGTGGCTGAGCGAACGCTGGCTGCCGGCGTACGGCACCCCGCCGGCCGGCGGGGTACGGATCGATCTGATCGGGGTGCTGCTGCCCCGCCGAGGTGCTCCGGTCGTGGAGCACGCCAAGGGGGTGGCGTGATGGGGTTCGCGCGTACCGGAGCCGTCGCTCTCGTCGGGGTCGAGGGCGTCGTGGTGGAGGTGCAGGCGGATCTGGAGCCGGGGTTGGCGGCCTTCACCCTGGTCGGCCTCGCCGACCGAACGCTGAACGAGAGCCGGGACCGGGTGCGGGCAGCGGTGCTCAACTCGGGCGCCGAGTGGCCGCAGAAGAAACTCACCGTGGGGCTCAGCCCGGCGGCGGTGCCCAAGCGCGGCAGCGGCTTCGACCTGGCCGTGGCCTGCGCCGTCCTGGCGGCGGCCGAACGCATCGACCCCAAGGCGATCGCGGACCTGCTGCTGATCGGGGAGCTGGGCCTGGACGGCGGGGTCCGGCCGGTGCGCGGGGTGCTGCCCGCCGTGCTCACCGCGGCGGAGGCCGGATACCGGCAGGTGGTGGTGCCCGAGCAGACCGCCGCCGAGGCGGCGCTGGTGCCGGACGTGGCGGTGCTGGGGGTACGCAGCCTGCGGCAGCTGATCGCGGTACTGGCCGGTGAGCCGGTGCCGGAGGAGCCCACGCCCGGGACCGGGCCCGAGGGAGCCGGCCCCGGGGCACATGGCGCGAGCTGGGGCTATCCGCGGCCGGGCGGCCTGTATCGCACCTTCGACGGAACGGAGCGGCCACCCGATCTGGCGGAGGTGGCGGGCCAGCGGCTGGCCCGCCGGGCGCTGGAGGTGGCGGCGGCCGGGCGGCACCATCTGTTCCTCAAGGGCTCGCCCGGTGCGGGCAAGACCATGCTGGCCGAGCGGCTGCCGGGACTGCTGCCGCCGCTCACCCGCCAGGAGGCGCTGGAGGTCACGGCGGTGCACTCGGTGAGCGGTTCGCTGCCGCCGGGGCGTCCCCTGGTGGACCGGCCGCCGTACTGCGCCCCGCACCACTCCGCCTCACTGCCCGCACTGGTGGGCGGCGGCAGCGGACTGCCCCGGCCCGGCGCGGCCTCCCTCGCCCACCACGGGGTGCTCTTTCTGGACGAGGCTGCCGAGATGAGCAGCCAGGTGCTGGACGCGCTGCGGCAGCCGCTGGAGTCCGGGCAGGTGGTGGTGGCACGCTCGGCCGGGATGCTGCGGATGCCGGCCCGGGTGCTGCTGGTGCTGGCCGCCAATCCCTGCCCGTGCGGGCTGCACGGTTCGCCCGCCGGTGAGTGCGAGTGTCCGCCCAGTACAGTGCGGCGCTACCGGGCCCGGCTGTCCGGCCCGCTGCTGGACCGGATCGATCTGCGGGTGCCGGTGGAGCCGGTGGGACGGGCCGAATTGACGTCGCCGGGCGGCGGCGAGTCGACCGCCGAGGTGGCGGAACGGGTGGGTGCGGCCAGGGAGCGGGCCGCGGCCCGCTACGCGGGGATGGCGTGGTCCACCAACGGTGAGGCTCCGGGTCACGAGCTGCGGAGCCGCTGGGCGCCGGCCCCCGGAGCACTGGCCAGGGCGGAGATGGACCTGGATCGCGGCACGCTGACGGCCCGGGGCCTGGACCGGGTGCTGCGGGTGGCCTGGACGGTGGCGGACCTGGCCGGGCACGACCGGCCCACGGCGGACGACGTGGATGCCGCTCTGGAGTTCCGCACCGGGGTACGACGGGGCGCCGGGGTGGCGGGGAGTCTGCCGTGAGCGGCTCGGTATCGCACGAGGAACGGCTGGCACGGGCGGCGCTCACCGGGGTGATCGAGCCCGGGGACGAACTCATGGGCCGGCAGCTGGCCCGGCTGGGCGCCGAACGGGTGTGGCGTGCCCTTGAGCGGGACGAGCCGCTGCCGGAGGTGTCGGCCGGCCGCTGGGCCGGCCTGCGGCTGCGGGCCGAGCGGGCCACGCCGGGCCCCGACCTGGAGGAGATGGCCCGATGCGGCGGCCGGCTGGTGTGCCCGGGTGACTGGGAGTGGCCCGGACAGTTGGACGATCTCGGGGAGACCCGCCCCGTTGCTCTGTGGGCGCGCGGCGGCTGCTCACTGCGGTTCGTGGCACTGCGGTCGGTCTCCTTGGTGGGAGCGCGGGCGTGCACCGACTACGGGGGACACATGGCCTCGGAGCTGGGAGCCGCGCTCGCCGAGCGCGGCTGGACGGTGATCTCGGGTGCCGCGTACGGGATCGACGGCGCGGCGCACCGCGGCGCGCTCGCGGTGGCCGGCCCCACGGTGGCCGTTCTGGCCTGCGGTCTCGATGTGGCCTACCCGGCCGGCCACCGGGAACTGCTGAGCCGGATCGCCGAGAGCGGGCTGCTGGTCAGCGAGCTGCCACCGGGGGAACGTCCCACCCGGGGCAGGTTCGTGCAGCGGAACCGGGTGATCGCCGCGCTGAGCCGCGGGACGGTGGTGGTGGAGGCCGCATTGCGCAGCGGTTCGCTGATCACCGCCCGGCGGGCGGCCGGGCTCGGGCGGCATCTGATGGCGGTGCCGGGCCCGGTGACCTCGGGGCTCTCGGCAGGGGCGCACCGGCTGATCCGTCAGGAGGCGACCTTGGTGGGCGGGGCGGACGAGGTCATCGAGCTCGTCGGTGACATGGGGGAGGTGGCGGACACGGAGGCCGGCCCGGTGGTTCCCCGTGATCTGCTGGGTGAGACGGCGGGTCGGGTGCTGGACGCGCTGCCGGCCTCGGGAGCGGTCACGGTGGCGGAGGTCGCCCGCGGGGCCTGCATGGCCGCCGACACGGCTCTGGCCCGGCTGCTCGAACTCGGCTCCCTCGGCTTTGTCGAACATGTTGGCGATCGCTGGCAGTTACGGCATTGCCACGGCCGACACGCCCTCCCCTCCGTGTCACACGTTGGTGCGGGGGCGTAACACGACGGTGCGGCCAGCGGAACGTATCTGCGCATCGGTCAACTTCGGCCACCTGCACAAAGCGACCCACCAGTCACGCTACGCTCACAGAGTTCGCCATCCCGGAACTCCGCATCACCCGCTCAGATCCCTGCAGAACGGCTCAAGACAACGCATGCCCCAGCACTCTCCCGGGCCCGCGCACCCGGCGCCGGCCGCACCGGCCGTGGTGGAGAGCGCGACGCTTCCCGCCGCGCCCACCTCGCTCGATGGGCTGTGGCGCACCTACAAGGCCACCGGCGACGAGCGGCTGCGGGAGCAGCTGATCCTGCATTACTCCCCCCTGGTGAAGTACGTGGCGGGCCGGGTGAGTGTGGGGCTGCCACCCAATGTGGAGCAGGCCGACTTCGTCTCCTCCGGGGTGTTCGGTCTGATCGACGCGATCGAGAAGTTCGACCCAGAGCGCTCCATCAAGTTCGAGACCTACGCCATCACCCGGATCCGCGGCGCGATGATCGACGAACTGCGGGCCCTGGACTGGATCCCGCGCTCGGTGCGGCAGAAGGCACGCGCCATCGAGCGGGCCTACGCCACCTTGGAGGCGTCGCTGCGCCGCACCCCCTCGGAGTCCGAGGTGGCCCGGGAGATGGACATCACCCTGGAGGAACTCCACGCGGTATTCAGCCAGTTGTCACTTGCCAATGTGGTGGCACTGGAGGAGTTGCTTCATGTGGGCGGGGAGAGCGGCGACCGGCTGAGCCTGATGGACACGCTGGAGGACACGGCCGCCGACGATCCGGTGGAGGTGGCCGAGGACCGCGAACTGCGGCGCCTGCTGGCCCGGGCCGTCAACACCCTGCCGGAGCGGGAGAAGACGGTGGTGACGCTGTACTACTACGAAGGGCTGACGCTGGCGGAGATCGGCCAGGTTCTGGGGGTCACCGAGAGCCGGGTCAGCCAGATCCACACCAAGTCCGTGCTCCAGCTGCGGGCGAAGCTCGCCGAGGTGAGCGGTTGAGGCACCCCTTGCGCGCAGGGCTGAACCGCGCCGCCGCACGCTCTACAGTGGTCTGGTGCCCAGGATCCAAGCGGCCTCCGTGGCCGAGCACCGCTCGCTGCAGCGCGACGCCCTGCTGGACGCTGCCCGGTCACTGTTGTCCGAAGGCGGAGCAGCCGCACTGACCTTCCCCGCGCTTGCTGCCCGTACGGGCCTGGCGCGTTCCTCCGTCTACGAGTACTTCCGCTCCCGGGGTGCGGTGGTCGAGGCGCTGTGCGCGGTCGACTTCCCCCTGTGGGTCGCCGAGATCGAGGCGGCGGTGGCCGCGGCGGACTCCCCGCGCGGCCAGGTGGAGGCCTATGTGCGTGCGCAGCTCGCGCTCGCCTGCGACGGTCGGCACCGAGCGGTGGTGGCGCTGTCCGCCATGGAACTTGACGCGGCGGCCCGGGAGAAGATCAAGGCGGCGCACGGCGGCCTGTTTGAGCTGATCACCGAAGCGCTTCGCGGCCTGGGGCACACCGAGCCGCGGCCGGCGGCGGCGCTCCTCCAGGGAGTGGTGGACGCCGCGGTGCGCCGGGCGCTGTCCGGGTTCGACGACCCGGCCGAGATCGCCGGTACCGCCGTGCGGATCGCGCTGGACGGAGTGGGCGGGGCCGTCGCCGGGGAGCGGGACGCCGTGGACGGGCAGCAGCCGGGAGGGGCCCGGGCGTAGCAGCTCGGCGGGCAGCAGGCTCAGCGGGTCCCGATAGCGGCGGGTGCCGCTCTCTTTGAAGCCCCAGTGCAGGCAGGGCCGGTCGCAGTGGTACCGGCCGCTCTCCAGGATTCCCACCGGCTGACCGGCGGTGACCTTCTCCCCCGCGGCCACGGTCGCCCGCACCGGCTCGTAGGTGATGCGCATCGGAGGGCCGTCGTCACCGGCGAGCTCGATGCTGATCACCCCGCGGCCCCCGACCTGGCCCGCGAACACCACGGTGCCCGGAGCTGCCGCCACCACGGTGGCGCCCGGGTCGGTGTGCAGGTCCACTCCGCGGTGGCCGGCGCCCCATGGGGTGGCGGGAGGATCGAAGAGCCGGAGGATCAGCGGCCGGGACGCCCCTTGGGCACCGGGGACGGGCCAGGCACGGTCGGGCGGTGAGCCGCCACCGGCCAGAGCGAGCAGAAGACAACACAGAGTGATCGGAGCCATGCGGGCAGGCTGCCCGATACGGGCCGGTCAAGGTGCAGGGCGGCCGGAATCTGTGGAAAACCGGGCTGCTGTGGATAACTCACTCACTCGTCCGAGTGAGTCTGTGGTGCGGTCACTGCCCGTGCGATCCGCCGAATCCCGAGTCCTCGGGCAGATCGAGATCGCTCTTGTTGAGCTCCTCGATGTTCACGTCCTTGAAGGTGAGGACACGCACCTGCTTGACGAAACGGGCCGGACGGTACATGTCCCACACCCAGGCGTCGGCCATCGACACCTCGAAGAACACCTCTCCCTGGACCGAGTGCACCTGCATCTCGTAGTCGTTGGTGAGGTAGAAGCGCCGCTCGGTCTCAATCACATATGTGAACAGACCGACGACGTCACGGTACTCCCGGTAGAGCTTCAGCTCCATCTCGGTCTCGTACTTTTCGAGGTCCTCGGCGCTCATGGCGTGATCCCCTTCAGCCGTGCTTCCCTCATTGTGCGTCACCCGTCGGTTTCGGCACCCCTCGGTGGCCCGATCGGGATGAGCGACGCGCCAGCGGGCCGTAGAGCGCCCCGGCGAGGATCAGCAGCAGGCCGGCGGCGATGGCCCAGCACAGCAGGAGAAACGGTCCTGTACCGGATATGCCGCCGGGCTGGTCGGCGAAGCCGGTGGGGCGCGGCAGCAGCCCCGCGGAGCCGGGCGGCCACAGCGTGGCCTCCACCCGGGCGGTGACCGCCTGCACGGGCACACTGCCCGCCGTGGCCTCGCTGATCTGATCGCGGGAGTCGATGGAGGCCAGCCGCTGGTCACCCAGCAGGAACAGCTCGCCCTCCGGGATCCGGACCTCGTAGGCCGTGGGTGACTCACTCCACCGCGGGTCCAGGTACGGCTCGTGGACCGGCTCGCCGTTCACCAGCAGCAGCCCGCCCGGGTCGCAGCAGGCCACGGTGTCCCCGCCCAGGCCCACGACACGCTTGATCATCGGGGCGTCCCCCCAGGTCGCCTCCCGGAAGACCACGACATCCCCGCGGCGCACCTGCTCGCCCTCGATGCGCTGGGCCAGCACCCGGTCCCCCGCCGCGACCGAGGGGTGCATGGAGTCGGTGGGTACGGCGTACGGCTGATAGAGCAGGGCGCCCACGGCGAAGCCGCCCACGAACAGCACGCAGCCCAGGGCGACGGCGATCTGGGACAGCCGATGCCCCACCCCCGTGGGACGGCGCGGCGCTCCGTTCATCACACCCTCCAGATTTTTGGTCCGGAGTGACTCTACCCAGCGCCGGATGTCCCACGATCAGCGTTGTGCCGACTCCTCCTTGCGGAGCAGTGTCCGGCGCCGCCACAGCACCAGCGGGACGGCCAGGGCCAGCCCCAGTCCGGCCGGGCCGGCCGCCGTAGCGACGGCGGTGGCCATCGCCGCACTGGGAATGTCGTCGTAGCTGGAGGGGACGGGCAGGGTGGACCAGCGGTTCACCGGCCAGGCGACGACGATGGCACGGCCGACGACTTTGCTCTCCGGCACGGTGCCGCCGCCGGGGAGGTTCTGGTGGTAACGGGAGTCCAGCGAATCCTGCCGGTGGTCACCCATCACCCACAGCTCGCCGTCCGGGATGGTGATCGGCCCGAACTCCTGGTCGTCACAGGCCGTGTTGCCGGGGAAGAGGTACTCGCTCTCGTCCAGTTCCTTGCCGTTGAGGATCACCGGACCGCCCTTGCGGCACGAGACGGTGTCGCCGCCGACCGCGATCACCCGCTTGATCAGGTCCTGGTCCTCGGCGGAGGGCATCAGGCCGATCCAGCTCAACCCCTGCTGCACGGCGGCGCCGAATCCGCTCTGCTCCGGGCTCTCGCCCAGCCAGCCACCCGGGTCGTTGAAGACGACCACCTCGCCGCGCTCGGGGGTGGACCCGAACCAGGGGGTGAGCTTGTCGACCAGCACGCGATCGCCCCGCTGCAAGGTGTTCTGCATCGAGTTCGAGGGGATCGAGAACGCCTGAACCAGGAAGGTCTTGATCAACAGCGCCAGCACGATGGCGATGCCGATCAGGATCGGCAGCTCCTTCCAGAAGGAACGCTGCTTCTTGCCCGGTGCCGGCGTGCTCTCGCCGTCGTCGGGCTGGTAACCGCCCTTGCCCTGACCCTCGGGGTCAGGACCGTCGCCTGGGGGCTCCTCGCCAGATGCTCCGCCGCCGGGACTCACCGGGGATTCCTCCGGATCGTCCGCACCGGACCGTGCACCGACTGCCACATCCCCCACATCCACTCCTCACGCTGCGTTTCTGCCCATGCGGTATCCGCCACAGGCCCACTACTCCCATAACGAGCGGAAGTTCCACAGGGATCGGGAGTGGCGCCAAAACATTGTTCCCGAGCGTGGCCCGTTCCGGCGGAGCGGCCCGCGCCTCGGCGTCCTCGACCGTCCCGTCCGTCCCGGCCGGGTCCGGCACCGCCGCGAAGACGTCGGTGGCGTCCAGCCGCTGCCAGTGGGAGAACGGCCAGGCGATGACCACGGCACGGCCCACGACCAGCTCAGTGGGAACCGTACCCTGATCCGGCCCCTCCAGGTGGTACCGGGAGTCCGCGGAGTTCGACCGGTGGTCACCCATGACAAAGATGTGCCCCTCGGGCACCGTCACGTCGAACTCGATCCGTGAAGGCGGATTCCCGGGGTAGAGGTAGGGCTCGTCCACCGCGACGCCGTTCACCGTGATCCGGCCGGCCTCCTCGCAGCAGACCACCCGGTCCCCGCCGACCCCGATCACCCGCTTGATCAGATCCTGGTCCTCGGCGGAGGGCAGCAGTCCGATCCAGGTCAGCCCGTCCCGCAGTTGCTTGATCCCGGCCGGCGGATCGCCCGCGGCGGCCTGCGGGTCCTGCTCCAGCCAGCCGCCCGGGTCCCGGAAGACGACCACCTCACCACGCTGCGGCTCCCAGCCGAACCAGGGGGTCAGCTTGTCCACCAGCACCCGGTCGTCGATCTTGATCGTCTGTTCCATCGACCCCGACGGGATGACGAACGCCTGGACCAGAAAGGTCTTGAGTACCAACGCGATCAGGAGCGCCACTCCGATGAGGATCGGTATCTCACGGGTGGCGCGCAACCGCCGCCGCCGCCTGATCCGCTTCGCCGCCCGCCGCCGGTCCGCGCGGCCCTCGCCGGGCCCGCGCAGCGTGGGCCGGTCCGCCGCGCCCTCCGCCTGTTCCCCGGGCTGCCCGTCCAGATCCTCCGGAGCGTCGTGCTCGGCGCCCCGCGGTTCCTGCGGTGCCCCACGGCCCAGCCGTCCACGCCCGCTTCGGGGCTTCCCCCGCTCACCCATCGCCGGACCGCAGTGAGCTCATTCTGCTGGGCGGCCAGCCGATCCAATCGGCCCGGCCGATCACCTTGTCCTCGGAAATCGTGCCACCCCCTGGGGCCCCCAGATACTCCCGGGAGTCCGCCGAATCGGAACGGTGGTCACCCATTACCCACAACCGTCCCTCCGGCACCTCGATGTCAAACCTGACCGTCGACGGCTCGTCCCCCGGATACAGATAGGGCTCGTCGAGCGGTTCACCGTTCACCTCGATCCGCCCCTGGGCGTCGCAACAGACCACCCGGTCCCCGCCGATCCCGATCACGCGCTTCACATAGTCGGTACCCGACGCCGGAGCGAGACCCACCACGGCGCCCGCCGTGCGCAACAGACCGCCGAACAGCCCGGGCTCCTCCGGCTCGGCGGCGAAGGTGCCGGCGCCGTCGAAGACGATGACATCGCCGCGCCGGATCTCCCCGCCGAAGCTGTACGCGAGCTTGTTGACCAACACCCGGTCACCGACCTGGAGCGTGCCCTCCATGGAACCGCTGGGGATGACGAAGGGCTGCACGACATAAGCGCTGGTGAGTCCGAAGACCAGCACCGTGCTCAGCAGCGAGACGGTCCAGACACGCACGGAGCGCGACCGCCACCACCTGCCCCATTCGGAGCCGGAGGAGCGGTCGCGCTCCGGAAGTTGTGCGTCGGATTCGGTCACGCCTGATGGTAACCGGCCATCGGGCGGGGCCGATCAGCGCTCGCGCTTCTCCTTGATCTTGGCGGCCTTGCCGCGCAGCTCGCGGAGGTAGTACAGCTTCGCACGGCGGACGGCGCCGCGGGTCACGACCTCGATCTTCTCCACGACGGGAGTGTGCACCGGGAAGGTACGCTCCACGCCCACGCCGAAGCTGACCTTGCGGACCGTGAAGGTCTCGCGGATGCCGGAGCCCTGGCGGCGAATGACAACGCCCTTGAACTGCTGCACACGGGAGCGGTTGCCCTCGATGACGCGCACGTGGACGTTGATGGTGTCACCGGGCCGGAAGGCCGGGACGTCGTCGCGCAGCGACGCGGAGTCGACAGAGTCGAGAAGGTGGGTCATGTCTGGCTGCTCTCCTCGCGGATGCCACAGGTCATCAGCGGTTCTGGTCATGGTGGGGACACTTCGGTGCGCTCTCCGCCGGCGGGCGTCGATCCCCCTGTGGCAGGGTCGCGCGCGGGCGGGGTGAGCCGGGCTATTCTTCCACGCCCGGTGACCCGGGCTCAAATCGGCCGTCCGGCCGCGGCCACCAGCCCTCGTCCGCCAGGGTCGCGCGGTCCCGTTTGTCGAATGCCCCCGGCTCGGCACCGGCGATCAGATCAGGACGGTGGGCGACCGTACGGCGCAGCGCCTCGTCCCTGCGCCAGCGGGCGATCTTCCCGTGGTGCCCGCTGACCAGCACGTCGGGCACCTCGTGCCCGCGCCAGCTGGGCGGTTTGGTGTAGACCGGGCCCTCCAGCAGAGCCGCCATCGTGCCCGGGGCGAAGGAGTCGTCCTGGTGGGAGGCGGCGTTGCCGAGCACGCCGGGGAGCAGCCTGGCGATGGCCTCGGTCATCACGAGCACCGGGGCCTCGCCGCCCGCCAGGACGTAATCGCCGATGGAGACCTCACGCACGGGCAGCCGGGCGCCGTACTCCTCGATCACCCGGCGGTCGATCCCCTCGTACCGGGCGGGGGTGAAGATCAGCCACGGCGCGGCGGACAGCTCCACGGCGAGCCGCTGCGTGAACGGCACTCCGCTGGGGGTGGGGACGATCAGCTCGGGGGTGCCCTCGCCGTCCGCGATGATCGCGTCCAGCGCCTCTCCCCAGGGGTCGGGCTTCATGACCATGCCAGGGCCGCCGCCATAGGGCGTGTCGTCCACGGTGTGGTGCCGGTCGTGCGTCCACTGGCGCAGATCGTGCACCCGCACGTCGAGCTGTCCGCGGGCGCGGGCCTTGCCGACCAGGGAGACGTTCAAGGGCTCCAGGTACTCGGGGAAGATACTGACGACGTCGATCCTCACCGCCGGCCGTCCTCCGCGCCGTCGCCGCCGGCGTCCGCCGGCTCCTCCAGGAGCCCGGGCGGCGGGTCGATGACGGCGCGCTGCTCGGTCAGGTCGATCTCGGGAACGATCTCCTCGACGAAGGGGATGAGCGCCTCGCCGCCGCCGGGACGGGCCACCACGAGCAGATCCTGGTACGGCAGGTGCGAGATCTCGGTGATCCGGCCGATGTGGGTGCCGTCACGGGTGACCACGTCGAGGTCGATCAACTGGTGGTCGTAGTACTCCTCCGGGTCGTCCGGGGTCTCCTCGGGGTCCACCTCGGCGATCAGCAGGGTGTTGCGCAGGGCCTCGGCTCCGCTCCGGTCGCTCACCCCGGCGAACCGCAGCAGCAGCCGCCCGCTGTGCACCCGGCCGGTCTCGATCGTCAGCGGTCCGGTGCCGGGCGGATCGGTGGCGAGCACCGTGCCCGGTGCCAGCCGCGCCTCCGGCTCGTCCGTCCGTACCTCGACGGTGACCTCGCCCTTGATGCCATGGGCACGCCCGATGCGGGCTACAACCAGCTCCACGGTGACTGTTCCGTCTCTTCCCTCAGTGCTGCGCGAACAGCCGAAGGCCGGGGGCGCTGTGCTCGGCCCCCGGCCTTCGGTGTGATGCCATCGCGACGGGTCCTAACGGACCTCGTCCACGTCGACCAGATCGACCCGGATGCCCCGGCCGCCGAGCGCGCCCACGACCGTACGCAGCGATCGGGCGGTCCGGCCATTGCGGCCGATCACCTTGCCGAGGTCGTCGGGGTGCACCCGGACCTCCAGCACGCGCCCACGGCGCAAGGTGCGCGAGGCGACCTGGACCTCGTCGGGATTGTCGACGATGCCCTTCACCAAGTGCTCCAGGGCCTCCTCAAGCATCTCAGCCCTCGGTCGACTCGGCCGGAGCGTCGGCGCCCTCGGCGTCGGCCTTCTTGTCGGCCTTGTCGCTCTTCTTGGCCTTCTGGGTGATGGCCTCGCCCTTGGGCTCGCCACCCGACTCCTTGGCCGCGGCCTCGAAGAGGGCGCGCTTGTCGGGCTTCGGCTCGGCGACCTTCATCGGCGGCGGGGCGGGCAGACCCTTGAACTTCTGCCAGTCACCGGTGACCTTCAGAATGGCCAGCACGGGCTCGGTCGGCTGGGCGCCGACCCCCAGCCAGTACTGGGCACGCTCGGAGTCGACCTCGATGCGCGAGGGGTTCTGCACCGGGTGGTACAGGCCGATCTCCTCGATCGCACGGCCGTCACGGCGGGTGCGGGAGTCGGCGACGACGATGCGGTAGTGCGGCGAACGGATCTTGCCCAGTCGCTTCAGCTTGATCTTGACTGCCACTGCTGTGGTGTCTCCTGAGTCTTGACGTATGGGCCACAGCGTTCTGCCACGTGGGGTTGCGGCTCAGGAGGGCCCGATGGACGCGCCAGCCGAAGGCGAGAGGGTCCTGTACGACTGTCGAGTTCAGCGTTTCATTCTGCCACATGGGCACAGGCCCGAAGCACGCCCGGGTAAAGGTGGGGGGACCGGCGCTCGGCGCCGCCCCGGGGGCGTCTCAGGAGACGGGCCCGATCGCGTCACACGGACGCGGCGACCGCCATCGTCTTCCCGGCCACTGCCGTCTCGGCGATCTGGAAGGGCTTCTTGCAGGCACCGCACATGATGGGAGCCTGTGCGAGGACGGAGGGGACGACTCGCACGTTGCGTCCGCATTCGCAGACGGCCTTGACCCGTACGCCGCCACCGGAGGAACCGTGGCGGGCGGCGGGCCCGCGGAAACTGCGCTTGGTGTCGGTGGCGGTCGCCGCCAGGTGGGCCTTGAGGGCTCGCTGGAGGCGCTCGGCCGTGGGTCGGTAACGCCTGCGGGCCTCGGCGTTCATGGTCACCAGGGAGAATCCGCTGCTGGGATGCGGATCCTCTGCGTGGTCGAGACCGAGCTCCTCGGCGATCGCCAGGAAGCGGCGGTTGTGATACCGCCCCGCCCGGGAGGTGTCCCGCACTCCGCGGGCGGCGGCGATGCCATGCACGGCCTCGTGCAACAGTCGTTCGAAGGAGAGCTCGTGTCCACAGGCGGACGACGACTCCCCGATCAGGGATTCAGGGGCGGCCAGGTCTGGCAACTCCGGGTGGTGCCGTTGAATGTCGGCCCACGCGTGCGCCAGCTCGGCGGCGAGAACTGGTGGTGTCGTGCTCACGTCGTGTGTAACGAGCAAGGCCCACCGGGTGTTCCGATTCCGGTGCCAAGTCCGCGAATTTGCACTTACCCGTCAGTTCATGGCGACGCCGAAATCCCCGGAGATCTCGGTCAGTAGGCGCGACCCACCACTGCGACCGTACCGGGTGCGTCGTCCGAGGCCGGCACCGACCCGTCCGCCGCCACCAGGACCCGCACCGACACGGCGTCCTGCGCCAGGCGCGCCTCGCCCTCCGGACCGAGATCCGCCCAGGGGATCCGCGCCCAGCCGCCCGCCGCGGCCGCCGCCACCGCCTCCTCGACGCCGGACACCTCGGCGGTACGGGCCTCACGCCGCTCGCGCGACTCGCGCAGCAACTGCGCCTGGTCCTCCTCCAGCAGGCCCGGCAGCAGCCCCGGCAGCGCAGCCAGCGCCACCGGCTGCTTCCCGCCCGGGATACGGCGCACCAGGATGGCCGCTCCGTCCGCCAGATCGCGCGGACCGATCTCGACCCGGGCCGGTACGCCCTTCAGCTCCCAGTCCACGGCACGCCGCCCGAAGGGGATCTCCACGCGCTCATCGGTCTCCACCCGGACCCCCGCCGCACGCAGTGCCGCGGCGGTCTCGTTCACCGCCGTCAGCACCGCCCCGTCGCCCTTGACCGCGAGCACCACCGCCTGCACCGGCGCCAGCCGCGGCGGCACCCGCAGCCCCTGATCGTCACCGTGGGACATGATCAGCCCGCCCACCATGCGAGTGGAGGCGCCCCAGGAGGTCTGCCACACCAGCCGACGCGCGCCGTCCGGGCCGAGATAGCGGGTGTCGAAGGCCTTCGCGAAGTTCTGGCCCAGCTCATGACTGGTGCCCAGTTGCAGCGCCTTCCCGTCGCGCATCATGCCCTCCAGGGTGAGGGTGTTGATGGCGCCGGCGAACCGCTCCGCGGGGGACTTGCGGCCCAGGACGACGTCGATGGCCAGCACATTGCGCAGGAAGTCGGCGTACACCTCGCGGTGGATGCGGGCGGCGTAGTCGCGGGCCTCCTCGTAACTCGCGTGCGCGGTGTGCCCTTCCTGCCACAGGAACTCGGTGGTCCGCAGGAAGACCCGCGGCCGCATCTCCCAGCGCACCACGTTCGCCCACTGGTTGATCAGCAGCGGCAGGTCGCGGTAGCTGTTCACCCACTTGGAGAAGTACTCGTTGACGATCGTCTCCGAGGTGGGCCGGACCACCACCGGCTCCTCCAGGCGCTTGCCGCCGCCGTGGGTGACCACCGCCAGCTCCGGTGCGAAGCCCTCCACGTGCTCGGCCTCGCGGCTGAGATAGGACTCGGGGATGAACAGCGGGAAGTAGGCGTTACGGGCACCTGCCGCCTTGATCCGGGCGTCCAGCTCCTGCTGCATCCGCTCCCACAGCCCGTATCCGTACGGTCGGATCACCATGGTGCCGCGCACCGGCCCGTTGTCCGCCAGCTCGGCCTTGCCGATCAGGTCCTGGTACCAGCGGGGGAAGTCCTGGTCCTGCGGGGTGAGTACGGGAGCCTTGGCCATGGCGGACATGGTACGGCGCCCGGAGACGTGCGGTACGTCTCCGGGCGCCGTGGGCACCGCTTCGGTCACTTGGGGGGCAGCATGTCCCGGAACTCCTTGGGCAGTTCGAAGTCGCCCGGGTCCTGGCCCGCGCCGGGGACACCGAAGGCGGCACCGCCGCCCTCGGCCTTGCGCTGGGCCTCGGCGCGTTCCTGCTGCTGACGCTTCATCGGGTTGCCCGACTGGCGCTTGCCCTTGGTCTTCTTCTGCTGCTTGCCCTTGCGCTTGCCCGCGCCGCCCATGCCGGGGATACCGGGCATGCCGGGCATCCCGCCGCCCTGGGCCATCTTCGACATCATCTTGCGGGCCTCGAAGAAGCGCTCCACCAGGCCCTTGACCGTGGAGACGTCGACCCCAGAGCCGCGCGCGATACGGGCCCGCCGCGAGCCGTTGATGATCTTGGGGTCGGCTCGCTCGGCCGGCGTCATGGACTTGATGATCGCGGCGGTGCGGTCCACCTCGCGCTCGTCCAGGTTGTTGATCTGCTCCTTCATCTGGCCCATGCCGGGCATCATGCCGAGCAGCTTGGAGATGGAGCCCATCTTGCGGACCTGCTCCATCTGGGCCAGGAAGTCGTCGAGGGTGAACTCCTTGGGGCCCTTGGCCAGCTTGGAGGCCATCGCCTCGGCCTCTTGCTGGCTGAAGGTGCGCTCGGCCCGCTCGATGAGGCTGAGCACATCGCCCATGCCCAGGATCCGGGAGGCCATCCGGTCCGGGTGGAAGGCGTCGAAGTCGTCCAGCTTCTCGCCGTTGGAGGCGAACATGATCTGCCGGCCGGTGACCTGGGCGATCGACAGCGCCGCACCACCGCGCGCGTCACCGTCCAGCTTGGAGAGCACCACACCGTCGAAGCCGACGCCGTCGCGGAAGGCCTCCGCGGTGGTGACCGCGTCCTGGCCGATCATCGCGTCGACGACGAAGAGCACCTCGTCCGGGCGCACGGCGTCCCGGATGTCGGCGGCCTGCGCCATCATCTCCTGGTCGATGCCCAGGCGGCCGGCGGTGTCGACGACGACCACGTCGAACTGCTTGTCGCGGGCGTGGACCAGGGAGTCCTCGGCGACCTTGACCGGGTCGCCCACGCCGTTGCCGGGCTCGGGGGCGAAGATGCCGACGCCGGCGCGTTCGGCGACGACGGCGAGCTGGTTGACGGCGTTGGGCCGCTGGAGGTCGGCGGCGACCAGCAGCGGGGTGTGGCCCTGCTCCTTCAGCCAGCGGCCGAGCTTGCCGGCGAGGGTGGTCTTACCGGCACCCTGGAGGCCGGCCAGCATGATCACGGTGGGCGGGTTCTTGGCGAACCGCAGCCGCCGGGTCTCGCCGCCGAGGATGCCGATGAGCTCCTCGTTGACGATCTTGATGACCTGCTGGGCGGGGTTGAGCGCCTTGGAGACCTCGGCGCCCCTGGCCCGCTCCTTGATCTGCCCGATGAAGGCGCGCACCACGGGCAGGGCGACATCGGCCTCCAGCAGGGCGATACGGATCTCGCGCGCCGTGGCGTCGATGTCCGCCTCGCTGAGGCGGCCCTTGCCCCTGAGGTTCTTGAACGTCGCCGCTAGGCGGTCGGAGAGTGTGTCGAACACGGCGCTGGCGGATCCCTTATGCGTCGGCGGTCTCGGATGAGCGGTGCCCTCCAGCGTATCCGTATGACACGGGTACGGTCAGCCCGCGGGTTCGGCGGCTTCCTGATCGGGGGTGGGGGCGAGGGCGCGTTCCAGGTCCTGGGCGAGCTGCGCGGCCTGTTCGGCGGGCAGTGGGCCGCCGGTCGGGCGGGTCACGTAGAAGGCGTCGACCGCGTTGGCGCCGAGCGTGCTGACGTGGGCGCTGCGTACCCGCACGCCCGCGCCCTCCAGGGCCCGGCCGATGCGGTGGAGCAGCCCGGGGGCGTCCTGGGCCCGGACCTCGATGACGGTGGCCAGGGCCGAGCCGAATGGTGCGACGGTGACGCGCGGCGGCGGGGTCCGCGGCGTCCTGCGGCGCGGGCGGCGGTAGGCGGCCTCGCGCTCGGCGAGCCGGCCGGTGATGTCGAGGGAGCCGTCCAGGGTGCGGACCAGGTCGGCGCGCAGCCGTTCGGCCTGCGGCAGGGAGCCGTACGCGGCGGCGACCCGCCACTGGAGCAGCAGCACCTCGCCCTGCCCGGCGGGGTCGACGCTGCTGAGTTCGGCGGAGCGGACGGTGAGCCGGTGCAGGGCGAGGACGCCGGACACGGCGGGCAGCACGCCGGGCTGGTCGGGCAGGGCGACGACGAGCTCGACGCCGACGGGTTCGGGGCCGGCGGCGTCGCCGTCCGGGAGGTCCGGGGACGGCGCGGCGTCGGCGCGGCCCGGTTCCCGCCCGGTGGGCGGCGTGGCGGGGTCGGGGCGGGCGGTGTGCAGGGCGAGCACCGGGGCCTGGGTGCGGAAGGCCTCGATGGCCAGCCGTTCGGCGGCGACGGTGGCCCGTGGCGGGACGGCGCGCGGCGAGGGGCTGCCCTCCTCCAGTGCGGCGGCGACCCGCGCGGTGAGGTCGTCGATGAGGGAGGCCCGCCAGGTGGACCAGGCGGCGGGGCCGGTGGCCAGGGCATCGGCCTCGGTGAGGGCCTGGAGGAGTTCGAGGGTGCCGGTGGAGCCGACGGCCGTGGCGACGTGAGCGATGGTGGCGGGGTCGGCCAGGTCGCGGCGGGTGGCGGTCTCCACGAGCAGCAGGTGGTGCCGTACCAGGGTGGCCAGCACCTCGGCGTCGGCGGGGCCGAAGCCGATGCGGGCGGCCATGTCGCGGGCGATGGTCTCCCCGGCGACGCTGTGGTCCCCGGGCCAGCCCTTGCCGATGTCGTGCAGCAGGGCAGCGACCAGCAGCAGGTCGGGACGCTGGACGCGGCGGGTGAGCGCGGAGGCGCGGACGGCGGTCTCGACCAGGTGCCGGTCGACGGTCCAGCGGTGCACGGGGTTGCGCTGGGGGCGGCAGCGCACGCGTTCCCAGTCGGGCAGCAGGGCGTCGATCAGCCCGCCGGCCTCCAGTGCCTCCCACACCGGGACGGTGTCCGGCCCCGCGCCGAGGAGGGTGATGAACTCCTCGCGCGCTTCCGCCGGCCACGGCGCGGGGAGCGGGGCGGCGCCGGCGGCGAGCGCGTGGACGGCGGGCATGGCCAGCGGGAGCCCCGCCTGGGCCGCCGCCGCGGCGGCGCGCAGCGGCAGCACCGGGTCGCAGTCGGGACGGGCGGAACGGGCCAGCACGACCTCGCCGTCCACCTCGACCACGCCTTCGGCGAGCGGGGTGCGCTGTTCCGCCGGGTTGACCCGGCGGCCGCCGCGGCCGCCGAGCAGCTGTCGCAGCCGGGGCCGGGCGGCGCGCGAGCGCAGTACCCGGCCGACCTCGCGCCAGGTGACGTCGGAGGCGTAGGAGATGGTGCGGGCCGCCTCGTACACGCGGCGCAGCAGGGCGTCGGCGTCGAGCATGCCGAGGGCCTTGGCGACCTGGTCCTGGTCCTCCAGGGCGAGCCGGTCGGTGGCGCGTCCGGTGGTCAGGTGGAGGGCGTCGCGGATGTCCAGGAGGGTGGAGCGGGCGGCTTCGAGGCCGCTCCGGGGGGCGTCGGCGATCCAGGAGGCGGCGACGGCGCGCAGCGCGGTGGCGTCGCGCAGGCCGCCGCGGGCCTCCTTGAGGTCGGGTTCGAGGAGGAAGGGCAGTTCGCCGTGGCGGCGGGCGCGTTCGCGGCCGAGTTCGTGCAGGGCCGGGAGGCGGGCGGGTGCCTGGGCGCGCCACTGTGCGAGCAGGGCGGTGCGCAGTTCGGTGGTGAGGGCGGCGTCGCCGGCGATGTGCCGGGCGTCCAGCAGGCCGAGATGGACCTTGAGGTCGTTCGCGGCGGTCGTGTGAGCCTCGCCGAGGGTGCGGACGGAGTGGTCGAGGGCGATGCCGAGGTCCCACACGGGGTACCAGAGGCGGTCGGCGAGGGCGGCGATCTCGGCGGCGCTGCCGGTTCCGTCGTGCAGGAGGAGCAGGTCGAGGTCGCTGCGGGGGGACAGTTCGCCGCGTCCGTAGCCGCCCACGGCGACGAGGGCGACGCGGGGGCTGTGCGGCCGGGGGCCGAGCAGGCCGGTGAGCCAGGTGTCGGTGAGCTGCGCGAGTTCGGCGCGGCGCGGCGGCCCGGGCCGGGTCTGCTCGGCGAATGGTTCGCCCAGCAGACGCAGCCTGGCCGCCGCGTACCCGCCGCTGGGGCCCGTGTCCGTGCCGGTGGTGGATGTCGACTCCGCCGTCATGCGGTCCCCAGCTCCTGTTCAGATCGTCAGGTGGTGCCTTGTCGCGGTGCCCGGTGTCACAGGGCGTCGGGGCCGCGGTCGCCGGTGCGGACCCGTACGGTCGTCTCGACCGGGACGCTCCAGACCTTTCCGTCACCGATCTTGCCGGTGCGGGCGGCCTTGACCACGACGTCGATCAGCTGCTCGGCGTCGTCGTCCTCGGCGAGGATCTCCAGGCGGATCTTGGGGACGAGGTCGACGGTGTACTCGGCACCCCGGTAGACCTCGGTGTGTCCGCGCTGCCGGCCGTAGCCGCTGGCCTCGGTGACGGTCATGCCGTGCACACCGAAGGCCTGGAGGGCCGACTTGACCTCGTCGAGACGGTGCGGCTTGATCACTGCGGTGATGAGCTTCATGCGTCCACCTTCTTCTCACCGGAGGCCGTCTGGGCGGTCGCCGGAACGCTGCTGGCCACGGACACCGAACCGGTGCCGGTCTGGCTGAAGTCGTACCCGGTCTCCGCGTGGTAGACCTGGTCGAGCCCGGCGGTCTCGTCGTCCTCAGTGGCCCGGAAGCCCATGGTGGAGTCGATGATCTTGGCCAGGATCCAGGTGACGACGAAGGAGTACGCCATGACCGCGGCCGCGGCGACGGCCTGGAGGGCGAACTGGGCGAAGCCGCCGGCACCGTCGATGGCCAGGAAGCCGACCAGCAGAGTGCCGATGATGCCGCCGAAGAGGTGGACGCCGACCACGTCGAGGGAGTCGTCGAAGCCCAGCTTGTACTTGAGGCTGACGGCCCAGGCACACACCGCGCCGGCGACCAGGCCGATGAGCAGGGCACCCATCGGGTTGACGTTGGCGCCGGAGGGGGTGATGGCGACCAGGCCGGCGATCGCGCCGGACGCGGCGCCGAGCGTGGTGTACGCGCCGTGCCGGATGCGCTCGTAGGCCAGCCAGCCCAGGACGGCGGTGCCGGTGGCGACCATGGTGTTGAGGGCCATCAGGGCGGTGGTGCCGTTGGCGGCGAGCTCCGAGCCGGCGTTGAAGCCGAACCAGCCGAACCACAGCAGGGCGGCACCGAGCATGACCATGGGCAGGTTGTGCGGACGCATCGGGTCCTTCTTGAACCCGACGCGCTTGCCGATCACCAGGACTGCGGCGAGGGCCGCGACGCCGGCGTTGATGTGGACCGCGGTACCGCCGGCGAAGTCGATGACCTCGCGCCCGTCGATCTCCAGGCCGCCGATCCAGCCGTTGTCGCCCCAGACCCAGTGCGCGACGGGGAAGTAGACGATGGAGACCCACAGCGCGATGAAGACGGCCCAGGCGCTGAACTTGACGCGCTCGGCCAGGGCACCGCTGATCAGGGCCGGGGTGAGTACGGCGAACATCAGCTGGAACACGGCGAAGGTGAGGAGGGTCTCGGAGCCCTCGACACCGAGCATTCCCTTGAAGCCGATGAAGTCGAGGTTGCCGATGATGCCGCCGCCCTCGCCGTTGACGCTGTCACCGAAGGCGATGGAGAAGCCGTAGAGCACCCACAGCACGCTGGAGATGCCGGTGGCGATGAAGCACATCATGAGCATGTTCAAGGCGCTCTTGACACGGATCATGCCTCCGTAGAAGAAGGCGAGGCCGGGGGTCATCAGCATGACCATAGCGGCACAGATCACCACAAAAGCGATATCTGCTGCTTCCAACGTGAACGTCTCCTCAGAATGACGACCCGTGCGGGCAGGATCTTGGGCGGGTCAGGATGCGCCACAGGCTCTCGGAGGGCCGTTTCCGGTGATGGCCGCCCATGTTTCGCATGGGTGACGATGAGTAGCCGCATGTTAAGCAGAGATGAAATGGACCTGACCGTCACCACGCCCGTACTACGGTGTGCCGCACTGTCCTCCCGGAGTGCGGACAGGGAACCGGCCGCGGCGGGCCGACCCGGAGAGGACCTGGTGGGAATGCCGGGTCGGGTGCTCCGGGCCGGCCGCCGCGGCCGGGGATGAGGAGAGGGCGACGGGCGCGCTCAGCAGGCCCGTACCACCTCGTTTTCCGGGAGTTCCGTGGTCAGCCGCTCGGTCAGACCGCGTACGGCGGACACCTCGCCGAAGTCCCGCAGCGCGTTGGCGGAGGTCTTGCGCAGCCGGGTGTTGACCCGCTCCGAACGCAGCCGCCGGGCCAGCGCGATGGCCTGCTCGGCCCGCTCCGCGGCGGCCTCCGGCTCCCGCTCCAGCAGGTGCACGGAAGCCATGCCGATCAGGTTGAGTGCATACGACCGCTGGTGGCCGCCGTTCTCCTTGCCCTCGCACTCCGCCGCGAACAACTGCACCGCGCGCTCCATCTCCGGGCGGGCCAGCGAGACATAGGTGGGGCTGCGTCCGGCGACATAGGCGAGATCGCGGTAGGAGTGGGCATTCTCCGACTTCAGTTCGGCCTCGGAGAAGAAGCGGATCCACGGCGGGTCCTGGTCGGCCCGGCCCGCCTCCGCGAACGTCTCCTCCGCGGCGCGCGCCGCGCGATGGCACTTGGGCGGGGCCCCCATGGTGGCGTAGGCGCGCGCCTCGATCGCGTAGAGCATCGCCTGGGTACGGGCGGTGGCTCCCTCGCGGCTGCCGTACTGCGCGAGGTGGATGAGTTCCAGGGCGTCCTCGGCCCGGCCCAGATGGATCATCTGCCGGCTCATCTGGGACAGGATGAACGCTCCCAGCGGCCGGTCCCCCGATTCCTTGGCGGCGTGCAACGCGAGGACGAAGTACTTCTGCGCGGTGGGTTGCAGTCCGATGTCGTAGCTCATCCAGCCGGCCAGTTCGGACAACTCGGCGGTGATGCGGAACAACCGCCTGCGCACCGGCTCGGGGTGGGGCTCCTGGAGCAGGTCCGTGACCTCGTGCAACTGGCCGACGACCGCCTTGCGGCGCAGTCCGCCGCCGCACTGCGCGTCCCAGGCCCGGAATTCAGCGGTGGTGGCCTCCAACTGTTCCAGCTCGGGCACCGACAGATTTCCGCGCCGCCCATCGGGGCCGGCGGGCGCGGGCAGCGCGATGATCCGGGCGCCGCCCCCCGATGCTCCGGGGGCGGGTGCTTCGGCGGAGGTGGGCACCAGCCAGCGCTGCATGGGCTCTATCAGCGCGGGGCCCGCCGACATCGACAGCGAGGTGCCCAGGAAGCCGCGCCGGCCCAGCATCAGGTCACTGCGGGAGAACTCGTTGATCAACGCCACCGTCTGCGGGCCGGCCCAGGGCAGGTCGATGCCGGAGACGGCGGCGGACTGGCGGGCGGAGCGCAGCCCCAGGTCCTCGATGCCGACCACGCAGCCGAACCGCTCGGAGAACAGCTCCGACAGGATCCGCGGTATCGGTTCGCGCGGTTGTTCGCCGTCCAGCCAGCGGCGCACCCGCGAGGTGTCGGTGCTGATGTGGTGGGCGCCCAGCTCCCTGGCCCGGCGGTTGACCTGGCGGGCCAATTCGCCCTTGGACCAGCCGCTGCGCTGGAACCAGGACATGAGCCGTTCGTTGGGAACCTTCTCGGAGGTGCCGCCGTCAGTGCCCACAGTTACGCCCCCATTCCGGCCCGCATGCCGCGCGGGCCGATGGCCGTCGCCTCGCCGTACCGATCTGACGCGCCGTCTGCTGACATCCCGTCTATGAATCTACCGAAAGTAATCCTATGATCACCGACGCGCTGGAGGCGCGGCGGGTAATCGCCACCATTCGCCACCCCTCCGATTGAACCTATTGCCCAGCGTGCGCGCTTCACTGATACGGGGGATGCACGGCCTCGGGCGGAAGGAAGCACAGCGGGGGCGCGCGCTGCGCAGAACGTGCTCCCCCCGGCCTCAGCCCGACGATCGTAACTATCCGTATACCCGACCCGTTGGAGAGTGCATGGGCTTCACGATCGACGGACTGCGGGAGATCCGGGAGCTGCGGCTGACAGGCAGGTTGCCGCGCCGGCTGGTCCGGAACCCGGTCCGGATGGCGGTCGCCGAGTACACCGGCCTGTGGGGCTGGGACGTGACGCCGGGTGCGCGCGCCGTGCGGCGCGGGCCCGGTCCCGGGCGCCCCGAGTGCTCCTGCGGACGCGCCGACTGCGCCTCCCCGGGTGCCCATCCGCTCAGCGCCGGCCTCACCATCGCGGCGGGCAGCTCACTGCGCCAGGCCCTGGCCGACTGGGACCGTACCCCCGGCGCCACCGTCCTGCTGCCCACCGGACGCGACTTCGACGTCATCGAGGTGCCGCGCGGACCCGGCCGTCGTGCCCTGCTGCGTCTGGAACGCATCGGGCTGCCGCTGGGGCCGGTCGCCGAGGCGCCGCACGGTCGTGTGTGGTTCTTCGTCGCGCCCGGTGCCGCCGCCGAGCTCCCCCACCTGCTGTACCGGATGGGCTGGGACGACGCCCTGCCGCAGCTGCGCTGTCTGGGGCCCGGGGGCACATCACGGCGCCGCCGTGTGAGCACGGCGGGCTGGGCCCGGTGCGCTGGCTGCGCCCGCCGAACCTGGAGAGCTCCGCACCACCACCGGCCCGGCTGCTGATCGGCGCGCTGGCGTACGTGTGCCACCGCGCCGCCGACTGACCCGCCACCCGGGGCGGGGCGGGCCCGCCGGGCCGGCCCGTCCCCGGTCGCCGGCTCCGGCCGGGCGCAGGCCCGCGACCAGCAGGTCCTTCAGCCGATCAGCGCGTCGACGAACGCCTCGGGCTCGAACGGCGCCAGATCGTCCGCACCCTCCCCCAGGCCCACCAGCTTCACCGGCACCCCCAGCTCCCGCTGCACGGCGATCACGATGCCGCCCTTGGCGGTCCCGTCCAGCTTGGTCAGCGCGATCCCGGTGATGTCGACGACCTCGGAGAAGACCCGCGCCTGCACCAGGCCGTTCTGGCCGGTGGTGGCGTCCAGGACCAGCAGCACCTCGTTGACCGGGCCCTGCTTCTCCACCACCCGCTTCACCTTGCCCAGCTCGTCCATGAGGCCGGTCTTGGTGTGCAGCCGGCCCGCGGTGTCCACCAGCACCACGTCGGCGCCCTCCGCGATCCCCTCCTTGACGGCGTCGAACGCCACCGAGGCGGGGTCACCGCCCTCCGGTCCGCGCACCGTACGGGCGCCCACCCGCTCGCCCCAGGTACCCAGTTGCTCGGCGGCCGCGGCACGGAAGGTGTCGGCGGCGCCGAGCACCACCGACTTGCCGTCCGCGACCAGCACCCGGGCGAGCTTTCCGGTGGTGGTGGTCTTGCCGGTGCCGTTGACCCCCACGACCAGCACCACGGCGGGGCGCTCCTCGCCCTCCACCGAGACGCCGCCCTCGGTGTGCACCGCGCGGTCAAGGTCGGGACCGATGACCGCCAGCAGTTCCTCGCGCAGCAGCGCGCGCAGTTCCTCGGGGGTGCGGGTGCCCAGCACGCGCACGCGCTCCCGCAGCCGTTCCACCAGCTCCTGAGTGGGCGTCACGCCGACGTCCGCCGAGAGCAGGGTGTCCTCGATCTCCTCCCAGGTCTCCTCGTCCAGCCGCTCCCGGGAGAGCAGGCTGAGCAGCCCCTGACCGAGCGCCGATTGCGAACGTGAGAGCCGGGCCCGCAGCCGTACGAGGCGGCCGGCGGTGGGCTCGGGGGTCTCCAGCGGCGGCGCGGGGGGCGGCGGGGCGACGGGCGGCAGCACCACGTCCTCGACCGTGTGCCGGGCCTCCTCGGTCGTCGCGGGCTCCGCCTCGTCGCCCCGTTGCGGCTCGGTGGGCGGCGCGGTGCCTGTGCCTGTGGCGCCACCGGTGCCGGTCCCGGTGTCGATGCCGGTCCCGGTGCCTTCCTCCTTCGTCCGGGGCAGTGCCTTCTTGCGGCGACTGCCGACGACCAGCCCCGAGATCGCGGCGATGGCGACCAGAGCGATGACTACGACGAGAATCACGGTTTCCATAACGCGACTCAGTATCGCGGATGGCCCCCGCCACCGGCGCGGGACTCAGCCCATCTCCTCCAGAGTCTTCCCCTTCGTCTCCGGGACGCACAGCCACACGAAGGGGATCGAGAGCAGGGCGAAGACCGTGTACATGACGTACGCACCGGACAGGTTCCAGTCCGAGAGCGAGGGGAAGCTCTGGCTGACGGCGAAGTTGGCGACCCACTGCGCGGACGCCGCCACGCCGAGCGCGGCGGCCCGTACCCGCCCGGGAAACATCTCGCCCAGCAGCACCCACACCACCACGCCCCACGACAGGGCGAAGAAGAGCACGAAGCCGTGCGCCGCGATCAGCGCCGCCGTGCCCTGTGCGTGCGGCATGTGGATGGCGTCCCCGGTGCCGGTGCGGAAGGAGAACGCCCACGCCGCCACGCCAAGCGACACCGCCATTCCCACCGAGCCGACGAGCGCCAGCGGTTTGCGGCCGACCCGGTCCACGAAGAGCATCGCGATCACGGTGCCGGCGATGTTGATGATGGAGGTGGTGAAGGAGTAGAAGAACGAGGTGTCGGGGTTGACGCCGACCGACTGCCACAGTGAGTTCGAGTAGTAGAAGATCACATTGATGCCCACCAGTTGCTGGAAGACGGACAGCCCGATGCCGATCCAGACGATCGGCAGCAGCCCGGCCCGGCCACCCAGCAGGTCCCGCCAGCCGGACTTGTGCTCACCGTGGATCCCGGCGGTGATCTCGGCGACCCGGGCCTTCAGATCGGTCCCCGGGGCCTCCACGTCGGCGAGCACACGGGTGGCCTCGGCGTGGCGCCCGCGCAGGATCAGATAGCGCGGCGACTCGGGGATGCGCAGCGACATCAGCCCGTACGCCAGCGCCGGCAGCACCTCGATGCCCAGCATGATCTGCCACGCCTCCAGCCCCAGCAGCGGGCCGCGCTGATCACCGTTCGCGAGGGTGACCACGCCCCAGTTCACCAGCTGGGAGACCGCGATACCCAGCACGATCGCGCCCTGCTGGAACGAGGCCAGCCGGCCGCGGTACTCCGCCGGGGAGACCTCGGCGATGTAGGCCGGCGCGATCACCGACGCCATCCCGATCGCGACCCCGCCCACGACCCGCCACAACGCCAGGTCCCAGACCGCGAACGGCAGCATCGAACCGAGACCGCTGATGAAGAACAGCACCGCGGCCAACTGCATCACTTTGATCCGGCCGATCCGGTCCGCCAGCCGACCCGCGATCATCGCGCCGAGCGCCGCACCCAGCAGCGCGATGGCGACGACCGTGCCCAGCGTTCCGGAGGCGACTCCGAATCTGCCTCTGATGCCCTCCACCGCGCCGTTGATGACGGCGGAGTCGTAGCCGAAGAGAAAGCCGCCCATCGCGGCGGTGGCGGCGATGAAGACGACGAAGGTCAGATGCGGCGGCCGGCCCTGGCGGGCCTGGTGTTCCGCCGAAGCGGTACTGGTCACGGCACGTCTTTCCGGAGCGGGCCGACGGCACCCGCGCCGTCGGCCACGAACGACACTGTCGCCATCAAGTCCCGCACATCCGCGCCGCTCCCACCACCCGGGGAGACCCGCCGCAGGTCAGCCCAGGCGCTGGCTGATCACCTTCGAGACGCCGTCGCCCTGCATCGACACGCCGTACAGCGCGTCGGCGACCTCCATGGTCCGTTTCTGGTGAGTGATCACGATCAGCTGAGAGCTGTCCCGCAGCTCCCGCATGATGCGGATCAGCCGCTGGAGGTTCGTGTCGTCCAGCGCCGCCTCCACCTCGTCCATCACGTAGAAGGGGCTGGGGCGTGCCTTGAAGATCGACACCAGTAGCGCCACCGCCGTCAGCGAACGCTCACCGCCGGACAGCAGGGACAGCCGCTTCACCTTCTTGCCCGGCGGCCTGGCCTCCACCTCCACGCCGGTGGACAGCATGTCGGCGGGATCGGTGAGAACGAGCCTGCCGTCGCCGCCGGGAAACAGTCGGGAGAAGACCCCCTCGAACTCCCGGGCCGTGTCGTGGAACGCGTCCGTGAACACCTGCTCGACGCGCTCGTCGACCTCCTTGATCAGTCCCAGCAACTCGGTCCTGGTCTTCTTCAGGTCCTCCAGCTGCTCGCTGAGGAACTGGTGCCGCTCCTCCAGCGCCGCGAACTCCTCCAACGCCAGCGGATTGACCTTGCCCAGCTGCTTGTACGCGCGCTCGGCAGCCTTGAGGCGCTTCTCCTGTTCCCCGCGCTGGAAGGGGCGCGGCTGGTTGCGCGGATGCGCGGGATCGTCCGGCAGCGTCTCGCCCTCGGCGGGCGGGGAGGGCGGCACCGGCTGGTCCGGACCGTACTCCGCGAGCAGCGCCTCGGGTTCGACGCCCAGTTCCTCCAGCGACCGTTCTTCCAGCTGGCGGATCCGCAACCGCTTCTCCGCGCCGAGGACCTCGCCCCGGTGTACGGAGTCGGTGAGCTTGTCGAGTTCCGCCTTCAGTTCGCGTCCGGCGGCGCGGGCGGTGGACAGGGCGTTCTCCTTGGCCGCGCGGGCCGTCTCGGCGGCGGCACGGTCCTGCTCGGCCCGGGTGAGCGATGCCTCGACGTGGGCGAGCAGCTGTGCGGCGCCGTCGGCCACCGCGGTCGCGACGGCCACCTCGTGGCGCAGCCGGGCGCGCCGCTGCTCGGCGCGGGCCCTGGCCTCGCGTTCGGCGCGGGCGCCGCGGTCCAGGGCGTCCGCCCGGCCGGCCAGCGCCTTGACGCGCTCCTCATGGGTGCGGACCTGGAGCCGGGCCTCCATCTCGGTCTGCCGGGCGTTGGCGCCGTCGGCGGCCAGCCGGTCGCGCGCGGTGGTGTCGGGGTCCTCGTCGTCCTGCGCCGCGTCCTCGGCGACGGCCAGCCGTTCGGCCAGTTCCTCGGCCTGCGCGGTCGCGGTCTCCAGAGCCTCGCGGGCGCGGGCCACGGCGGCGGCGGAGCGCTCGGCCTCGCCCGCGGCGGCGCGAGCGGCGCCGGCCAGCCGGCCCAGGTCCTGGCCGACGCGGGACCGTTCGCGCTCGGCGGTGGTCAGGCGGCGGCGCAGGTCCTCGGCTTCCGCCGCGCGCTCCCGGCGTTCGGCCTCGGCCGCCGCGCGGGCCCGGGTCAGTTCCTCGCAGTGCGTCTCCAGCTCGCGCAGCCGGGCGGCGGTCTCGTCCACCGACGCCTGGACCTCCAGCAGGCTGGGGGCGGTGGCCGAACCGCCCTGGGCGAGACCGCGGCTGAGCACATCGCCCCCGGCGGTCACGGCCGTGAGTGCGCCGGCCCCGGCCAACAGGTCCGCCGCGTCGTCGAGGCCGGCGACCACGACGGTGTCGCGCAGGAGCCAACGGACGGTGGCGAGGATGTCCTCGGGCCCGTCTACGAGATCGGCTGCGGCGCGGCGGGCGGTGGGATCCGTTCCTTCGACAGTCCGGGCCGGGGGCGTGCCGGGGCCGTGGCCGCCGCCGGAGCGGGCGGTGGGCAGCGCCCCGCCGCGCGGCTGCCCGGGGGTGTGGTCGCGCTGCGCCTGGTCCTCGGCGAGGGCGGCCCGGACGGCCGGCCCCCCGGTCGGCCCGGCACCGGCCGCGACGGCACGCTCGGCGCCGCCCGGCCGGCCCGGCCCATGTCCGTCCCCGGGGCGCTCCAGCTCTCCAGCGGGCCCGGCGGCGGTGGGCGCGGTGGGGCCGGGGTGTTGTCCGGCCCGGTCCCCGGGCCGCGCGGCGGCGGAGTCTCCGTGCTCCCCACCGGCGTCTTCGATGGGCCGTGGGGCCCTCGCTGCGGGGACGGCCTTCGGCGTCGTGACCAGGAGGGCGGCGCGCCCGGCGTTGGTGGTGCGGAGGAGTTTCAGCGCCTCGACCGCCGTGCCGGGTCCGTCCACCGCGATGGCGTCGGCGGCGGCGCCGAGAGCGGCGGCGACCGGCACTTCGAAGCCGGGGGTGACGGTGAGCAGTTCCGCGGCGGGGCCCAGGACTCCGCCAAGGGTGTCCGCCGCCGCCAGCAGCGCGCCGGAGCCGTCCTTGCGGCGCAGTCCGAGGGAGAGCGCTTCGTGGCGGGCGTCGAGGGCGGCGCGTTCGCGTTCGGCGAGGGTCAGGGCGTCCCTCGCCGCGCTCAGGGCGGCGTCCGCCGCGGCGAGGCGTTCGCCGGCGCGCTCGTGCTCGGCGGCCAGTTCACCGTCCCCGGCGTCCCTCCCCGCCACTTCGTCGCCGAGTGTCCGGTGTTCGTTCCGCGCGCTCTCCGCGCGCCGCGTCGCGTCCTCGTGCGCGGCGGTGAGCCGGTCGATCTCCGCCTGGGCGGCGGCGGCCCTGCTGCGCGCGGCGGCGGCCTGACCGTGCAGCCGGGCCAGACCCTCGCGGCGGTCGGCGACGGCGCGGGCGGCGTCCCGCAGGCGGCGTTCCTCGGCTGCCAGCTCCCTTTCCAGCCCCGCGCGGTGCTCGACGGTGTCCTCCAGGGCACGCCCCGCGGCCTCCAGGGCGGCTTCGAGTTCGGCTTCCTGTTCCCTGATCCGTGCCGCCTCGCGCGCCATGTCCTCCGGGTCGCGGCCACGGCGTTCCTCCGGCTGACCGCTCCCCGCGCTGGCGATCCGGGCCTGGGCCAAGGACCGGGTGCCGCGTACGCGCTCGGCCAGCTGGGAGAGTTCGTACCAGGTCTGCTGGGCGCCCTGGAGCCGCGGCGTGAGGGCTCTCACTTCCTCCTCCAGCGCGGTCTCGGCCCGCGCCGCCTCCCGCAGCCGCTGCTCCGCCGTCTCCTTGCGCTCCTTCAGTGCGCTCTCGTCCGCGATCTCGGCGGCCAGCGCGCGGCGCTGCGTCGTGAGTTCGTCGGCCAGCAGCCGCAGCCGGGCGTCGCGCAGGTCGGCCTGGATCACGGCCGCGCGGCGTGCGACGGCGGCCTGCCGGCCCAGTGGTTTGAGCTGGCGGCGCAGTTCATCGGTGAGGTCCTGGACCCGGGCGAAGTTGGCCTGCATCGCGTCGAGCTTGCGCAGGGCCTTCTCCTTGCGCTTGCGGTGCTTGAGGACGCCGGCCGCCTCCTCGATGAAGGCGCGGCGTCCGGCGGGGTCGGCGTGCAGCACGGAGTCGAGTTGCCCCTGCCCGACGATGACGTGCATCTCGCGGCCGATGCCGGAGTCGGAGAGCAGGTCCTGGACGTCCAGCAGGCGGCAGGTGTCGCCGTTGATCTGGTACTCGCTGCCGCCGTTGCGGAACATGATGCGGGTGATCGTGACTTCGGCGTAGTCGATGGGCAGCGCGCCGTCGGCGTTGTCGATGGTGAGGGAGACCTCGGCACGACCCAGCGGCGGGCGCCCGGTGGTCCCGGCGAAGATGACGTCCTCCATCTTCCCGCCGCGCAGGGATTTGGCGCCCTGTTCGCCCATGACCCAGGTCAGCGCGTCCACCACATTGGACTTGCCCGACCCGTTGGGGCCCACCACACAGGTGATGCCGGGTTCGAAGCGCAGCGTGGTGGCCGAGGCGAAGGACTTGAAGCCGCGCAGGGTCAGGCTCTTGAGGTGCACGCCGTCGGACTTTACTCCCCGGCCTTACCTGATTGGCCGTTTCGACGCGGGGGATGGGGGGCACATCAGTAGTTGAGCCAACGCGGTCCGTAGGCCGGCCGGGAGGCGGCCGGGTACAGAGCAGAACAGCAGAAGTGGTCCGCACATGACGAAGGGACGCCGAAGCGTCCCTCGCATGATCCGCAGGCGGTGAGTGAGCCGTGGTGCCCTGCCCTCATCCTTGAGGTCAGGTCAGAGCGGGCTCCGCCTTGTGCACATCGATGCCGTCGAGCACCGGGTCGCTGTGCCGAGTGGCGGCGGCCAGCGCGTCGTTCTCCGCCTGTACCCGCAGAAGCTGCGTCTCCAGGTCCTGTACGCGCTGCTGAAGCCGTCGCATCTCGGCAAGGACACGGGGGTCCGAGCCACCGATGTGACCGAGAAGCGCCTTTGCCATGATGGATGGTCCTCCACACTGAGTGACCGACCGAAGCCGTGGTAGGTCGTGAGGGATAACGCCCGCGGCGGGTGTTCGACACCCTGTTCTCAAGGCCACATAGCTGAGATGCGCGGGGATTTCAGAGTCTCACCAAAAAGTGGGACGGTCAACACGATCACACCGCGTATCGCCGGGGGTGCCGGGCCCACGAAGACCGGACACCGCCGGGGGGCGGGGCGCTCGCACGGGGCGCCGACGCGTACACCGACCGGTGATCGGTTGGCAGCCTTGCACGTGGGGGCGGGGTTGGCAACCACTTTCCGGTACCGGACCCGCTTCGTGTCGATCACCCGATCAGCGGATGGCGAAGTCGGGGTAACGGTCCCGGGGTGTGTCCCAAATCTCGGTGACGCCATCCACCCTGCCGGGCGTGTCGCCGGCCCTGGCCCACTCCAGCAGTCGCTCGCAGCGTTCCCGGGGCCCCTCGGCCACGATCTGGACCCGGCCGTCGGCGAGGTTCGAGGCGAATCCGCGCAGCTCACCGATGGCGAGCGCCTGCGCCCGGGTGTACCAGCGAAAGCCCACTCCCTGCACGTGGCCGCGCACCCATGCCGTCATCCGGACGGGCTGGGACGGGTCGTTTTCGTGGGGTGCGGGTTCCTTCATGTGACGCACGCTATCCGGCCATCCGCACACGCGGCAGCCACGCCGCGCTCACGATGCCGTAAAGTCACGCCGCAGTAACGACCACTCGTTCGAGTGATCTTTAAGTTGTCGAGTTGACGAGGACGGTGCCACCGATGGGTCGCCATCGCCGCTCAGCGCACACCCCATCGCCCCTTCCCGCCCCGCGCGAGGAGAACGGACACAGGGGCACGCACCGCAGAAAGAGCCCCGCCCGCGCCGGCCTGCTGGGCGCTTCCGCCGCACTCACCGTGGGGGCCATGGCCGTCGGCTCCGGACTGCTGCCCGGCATGGCGGACCGCTTCACCCTGACGGACTCGGACGATCTCCAGGCCCGCCCCGGCCCCACCGAGGACCGGCTGATTCTCGGCTCCCCCTCCTCCTCCCCCACCCTGGAGCGCGGCGCAGCCGCCGAGGAGCGCGAGGAGGCCGCCAGCCGCGGACAGGGACGCACCGCGACTCCGGAGGACCCGGCCCCGTCGCAGGACGAGGAGAGCAAGCCGCAGAGCGAGGAACCGTCCGCCGAGCCCTCCTCCGAGGCCCCCGCCGAGGAGCCCAGCCCCTCGGCGACGCCGGAGACCGCGGAGCCCGACCCGACCACGCAGGCGCCGCAGCCCACCCAGAGCACCCCCGCACCCGATCCCGAGCCCTCCCCGTCCCAGGACGCCGCCTCCGCCCAGGCCGACGCCGTGCTGCGCCTGGTGAACGAGGAACGCGCCAAGGCCGGCTGCCGGCCCCTGGTCCGCGACGCCGCGCTCGCCACCCTGGCCACCGACTTCAGCCGGGACATGGCCCAGCGCGGCTACTTCTCCCACACCGACCCCGACGGCCGCACCCCCTGGGACCGCGCCCAGGCGGCCGGCATAGCGAACATGGGCGGCGAGAACATAGCCCGCGGCCAGCAGGACGCGCAGGCCGTCATGGACTCGTGGATGAACAGCGAGGGTCACCGCGCCAACATCCTCAACTGCGACTTCACCACCCTGGGAGTCGGCGTCCACCTGGGCGACGGTGGCCCATGGTGGACACAGAACTTCGGCTACTGAGCGGGACCGCACGGCCGCGGACCCCGGCCGGCCCCCGCGCCGTCCGTCAGACGACCGAGGCCGGCCTGCGCTGGCAACGGGGGCAGAAGTAGCTGGAGCGGTTCATCCACGGGCGGCGCCGGATGGGCGTGCCGCAGCGGCGGCACGGCTCGTCCTCGCGCCCGTACGCGTCCAGCGAGCGGTCGAAGTACCCCGACTCGCCGTTCACGTTCACGTACAGGCTGTCGAAGCTGGTGCCGCCCTGCGCGAGCGCCTCGTTCATCACCTCACGGATGTGGGTGACCAGCTCGGCCGTACGCGGCCGGGTCAGCGAGGCCGTGGGCCGCTCGTAGTGCAGCCGGGTGCGCCACAGCGCCTCGTCCGCGTAGATGTTGCCGACCCCGCTGATCAGCGACTGGTCGAGCAGCGCCCGCTTCACGGTGGTTCGTCGGCGGCGCAGCGCCGCGTGGAAGGCGTCCTCGTCGAAGGCGGGGTCCAGCGGATCGCGGGCGATGTGCGCGATCACGTCCGGCAACCCGTCCGCCGTCACCGGATGCAGTGACAGACCTCCGAAGGTGCGCTGGTCGACGAACCGCAGCTCGCCCTCGCCCGGGTCGGTGAACGTCACCCTGATCCGCAGATGCCGCTCGTCCGGTGCCGTCGCCGGCTGGATCAGCAACTGGCCGCTCATGCCCAGATGGGCCAGTACGGCCAGCTCGCCGTCCGCCAACGGCAGCCACAGATACTTGCCGCGCCGCCGCACCGCCGCCACCCGGGCGCCGGTCAACCGCGCGGCGAAGTCCTGCGCGCCGAGCTGGTGGCGGCGTACGGCGCGCGGGTGCAGGGTCTCGACGGTGGCGATGACGCGGCCGCTGACCCAGCGGTCCAGGCCACGTCGTACGACCTCGACCTCCGGCAGCTCAGGCAACGGACCGCCCCGGTGCCGGGCCGTCCCCGCCGCGGCGTACCGCCGCCGCGCGGATCTCCCGCCAGGCCGTCTCCGCCGCCTGCTGCTCGGCTTCCTTCTTGCTGCGGCCGGTGCCGGTGCCGTAGGTCTCGCCACCCACGCGGGCCGCAGCGGTGAAGGTCTTCTCGTGATCGGGCCCGGCTTCGTTGATCACGTACTCGGGAACGCCGAGGCCCTCGGCCGCGCTCAGCTCCTGAAGGCTGGTCTTCCAGTCGAGACCGGCGCCCAGCTTCGCGGAACGCTCGATCACCGGGTCGAAGAGCCGGTGCACCATCTCGTCGGCGGCCTCCAGGCCCCGGTCGAGATAGACGGCGCCGATGACCGCTTCCAGGGTGTCGGCGAGGATCGACGCCTTGTTCCGGCCACCGGTCCCCTCCTCGCCCCGCCCCAGCCGTACGAACGCGCCCAGATCCAGGCCACGCGCCACATCGGCGAGCGCCCTGGCGTTGACGACGGCCGCGCGCAGCTTGGCCAGCTGCCCCTCGGCCAGTTCGGGATAGGTGCGGTACAGCGTGTCGGTGACGATCACCCCGAGCACCGAGTCCCCGAGGAACTCAAGACGCTCGTTGGTGGGCAGACCGCCGTTCTCGTACGCGTACGAACGATGGGTCAGCGCACGCACCAGAAGGGCGGACTCCAGCTGATAGCCGAGCCGCCCTTCCAGAACCGCGTGGGACGAGGCCACTTCCGCCGACGCCTGGGTCTTGGACCGATGGGCGTGAGACATGGAGCCTGTCACCCGCCGATCAGACGTCGATGACCTGACGGCGGTTGTACGTGCCGCAGTTGGGGCACGCGATGTGCTGCAACCTCGGCTCCTGGCAGCGCTCGCAGCTCACCAGGTTCGGGGCAGTGGCCTTCCACTGCGACCGGCGGTGGCGCGTGTTGCTGCGCGACATCTTCCGCTTAGGAACAGCCACGGCTACTTCTCCTGTGGATCGTCCCCGCGGGTGCGGGGTGTCTTCTTGTGGTCCGCGGGCGTGTAGTCCCGCAGTGCCGCCCAACGGATGTCGACGGCAGCGTCGTGATGGTGCTCCGGGTCCTCCGCGAGCCGTGCTCCGCATTCGGGGCACAGGCCCGGGCAGTCCTCGCGGCACACCGGTTGCAGTGGCAGCGACAGCACCACCGCGTCCCGCAGTACGGGTTCGAGGTTGACCAGGTCATCCTCGAGGAAGAGCCGCTCCTCGTCCTCGGCGTCGTCGCCCGGCTCCGCGGAGCGGATCCAGTCACCGGCGTCGGGGTAGGAGAACAACTCCTGGAACTCCGCCTCGGCCTCTTGGGCCAGTGGCTCCAGACACCTTACGCACTCCCCCGCCAGCGGTGCACGGGCGGTACCGGTGACCAGTACCCCCTCCATGACCGATTCCAGCCGAAGATCCAGCTCCAGCGGAGCGCCTTCCGGCACTCCGATCACCTCGATGCCCAGGCCCTGGGGGGCCGCGACACTGCGGGTGATCCGCTTCAGCACACCGGGACGCCGCCCCAGCTCGCGGGTGTCGAACACCAGCGGGGCACGGTGGTCCAGGGGGGCGTTCAGGGCTCTCTGCTTTCTACGGGGCAGGACAGGACGTGAGGGGCGCGACCCGGTGAAATGGGCCGGCGGGCAGCCGTGATCACTGATGCGGTACGGCCGAAGAGACAGCATACGTCACGGTCGGCGCCCCTCCCAATCGGCGGTCTGCGGGCAGCTCAGGGGCGTCCCTGCTCGTAACGGCGCAGTTGCTCGGGGTCGATCATCCCCGTGTCGAAGAGGCTCGTCTCGTCCAGCGTTCCCGAGCCCTGGTAGCCGAGCGCGGGCTGCTGGTATCCGTAGCCGGCCGCGTCCTGCCCCTGGCCCTGCGGCCGGCCCTGGCCCGCGGCGTACGGGTCCGCCGGGTAGCCGCCGGACGGGGCGTACGGGTCCTGGCCGTAGCCACCGGCGCCGTAGCCGCTCTCCCGCGCGTAGGCGGCGGTGTCCTGGGCCGCGTACGGCGCGGGCTCCGCCGCGGGCTGCTGCGCGTAGCCGGGCTCACCGCCGCCGCCCGGGCCATCGGCGCTGCCGGGCGCGGTCATGCCCAGGTAGCCGTAGGTGTCCTGCTCGGTGTCCCGGGGGCCGTAGTACGCGCCGGCGTCCGGCACCGTACCGGCGCTGTCCTGCTGCGCGACGTGCTCGGCCAGCTCGTCGATGGGACGGTGCCCGGTGAGCTTGCGCCGCCCGCGGCCGACCGCCTCCAGGGTCTTGCGCAGCACCGCCTCGATCGCGGCGAACTGCGCCTCCACATAGGCGTCCGCCTGCTGCGGCAGATCGCCGCCCGGGTCCCGCTCGGGGCCCAGCAGCTTGTCACGGCCGCGCTCCACCGAACCGATGGTCTTGCCCAGGACGACCTCGAAGTTGGCGAGCTTGCTGTCCACGTAGTCGTCGGCCTCGGCCTTGATCTCGTCGGCCTCCTGCCGGGCCCGGTCCAGCAGCTGGGCGGCCTCGGCCCGGGCCCGCTGCACGATCTCGGTGCTCTCGACGAGGGAGCCGCGCTCGGCGTGCGCGGCCTGCACGATGCGCTGGGCCTCCTGCTGGGCGTCGGCTACGACGGCCTCCCGGTCGCCCAGCACCTCCTGGGCCTGGGCGAGGGAGCCGGGCAGGGCCTCGCGCACCTCGTCCAGCCGGGCCAGCAGGTCGGCACGATGGATCACACAGGACGCCGACATGGGCATGCTCTTGGCGCCGCGCACCGTGTCGACGATCTCATCCAGTTTCTGCGTAACGTCCACGGGTTGACTGTACGGCCAACGGCGCGCGGCGGTGGGCTCAGGCCAATTTGCGTTCCAGGGCCCGCATCACGGGGTCGGGGACGAGGTGGGAGACGTCGCCGCCCCAGGTGGCGACCTCCTTGACCAGGCTGGAGGAGAGGAAGCTGTAGGTGGGGTTGGTGGGCATGAACAGGGTCTCCACGCCGGTGAGACCGTTGTTCATCTGCGCCATCTGGAGTTCGTAGTCGAAGTCGCTGACGGCCCGCAGTCCTTTGACGATCGCGGGAATGTCGTGCTGCTTGCAGTAGTCCACCAGCAGGCCGTGGAAGGCGTCGACACGCACATTTCCGAACTCCCGGGTGCACTCACGGATGAGCTCGACGCGTTCCTCGGTGGTGAACAGGCCCTTCTTCGACTTGTTGATCATCATGGTGACGTGCACCACGTCGTAGAGCTTGGAGGCACGGCCGATGATGTCGAGATGGCCATGGGTGATGGGGTCGAAGGACCCCGGACAGACGGCGCGGCGCAACGGTGACTCCTCGGGCTGTGGTGGGGTTCCGGTCATGACCGGTCGCTGTCGTGCTCGGTCCCGGGTTGTGGCGCGTACGCCTGCCCGGGCTGCTGCTCGGTCCCCGCGGCGAGCCGGCCGTACCACAGGGTGCCCTCGCCGTAGCGGCGCGAGCGCAGGGCGGTGAAGCCGGCGGGCCAGGAGAAGGGGCCTCCTCTGGTGCCGCGCTCCACGGTGGCGAGCGCGTCCTCGGCGAGCCAGCCCTCCGCACGGAGTGTGAGGAGGATCTCGTGGAGTTCGGCGTCGGTCACCGCGTAGGGCGGGTCGAGGAAGACCAGGTCGTAGGGGTCCTCGGGGGCCGGGCCCCGGACGACGGCCTCGGCGCGCCCGGTGCGCAGTTCGGCGCCGGGCAGGGCGAGGTCGCGGATGTTGGCGCGGATGGTGCGGGCCGCGCGGGCGTCGGCCTCGGTGAGCAGCGCGTGGGCAGCGCCCCGGGAGAGCGCCTCCAGGCCGACGGCGCCGGAACCCGCGTACAGGTCCAGTACCCGGGCGCCGTGCAACGGCCCCCACAGGGCGGTCCAGGTGGAGAAGAGTCCTTCCCGGGCCCGGTCGGAGGTGGGCCTGGTGCCGCCGCCCGGCGGTACGGCCAGCCGCCGCCCGCCGGCGGTCCCGGCGATCACGCGGGTCATCACGGTCCTTCGCGGCGCTCGGTCATCAGCTGTCACGCACCACGCTATACGTGGCGGTGCGCCGGCCGTGCGCCGAGGTGGGGCGTGGGGAGGTGGACGGGGGTGGACCGGGAGCGCGGGCGGCGCGACGGGGCGGGGGCCGGGGGCGGGGCGCAGCGCGGCGCGGTGGCTCAGCCGGCGGCGGCCAGCGCGTGGGCGTGGCGGCGTGCGGCGCGTCCGGCGGCCACCTCGTCGCGGTAGACCTCGCAGACCAGGCGGCGGTCGGGGGTGAGGTCGTGCTCCAGCTCGTAGAGGCACAGCTCGCTGTCGTCGGCCAGGAGGAAGGCGTGCTCGTACACGGAGCACCAGCGGCGGCGCTCCCCCGGCACGGCGGAGCGGGGCTCGGGCAGCCGCTCGATGCCGTAGCCGCGGGCGCCGAGCAGCAGGCGCAGGATGTCCTCGCCCGGCCGGTCGGCGTTCTCCGCGCGCCCCAGCAGGCGCCGTGCGTGCCGGGAGGAGTCCTGTCCGGGGTAGCCGCGCGGGGCGGGCACCTCGATGTCCAGCACCGTGAAGGTCTCGGCCACCGTCGCGGCGGCCGCTTCGTGCTGGTCGGTCATGGCGGAATCCTCCCGGTACGACGGCTGGTTTCAGTCCCCGCGCGCACACACCGTAATGCCATGACTGCGTGCTGGGGAGGGTTTTGGGGAAACCGGATCGGTCGCCCGCGTCACTGGGGTTTGTAGTAGACGCTGAACCGGCGGGCGCCGGAGGCTCCGGAGGCGAACCCCAGGCACAGCCGGCGCGGGTTGCTCAGCCGGATGGCCACACCCTCGGGCTCGCGGAAGCTCAGCGAGTACGCGGCCTCGGTGCGCGAGCGCTGGGCGACGGTGCCGGTGCTCAGGTTGAGGCGGGTGAGGTAGGTGTTGCCGCGGCCCGAGGGCGGATTGCTGCCGCTCTCGGACGTGTAGGAGGTGCCGGTCATCTGGTAGGCGTGCTCGCCGAGCACGGCGAAGCCCTGGAAGACCTCGGAGTCGGAGACGCCGGCCTGCGGGACGTCGTGGAGGGCGGTGAACCGGCCGGCCTTGACGTCGGCGAGGTTCATCAGCCGGTAGCGGGCGACGCCGCTCAGCCGGTAGCGGAGCAGCAGCAGCTGGTTCAGGTTGTCGATGGACACCTGGTTGCTGGTGGAGCCGGGCACCGGGCGGATCTTGGCGAGCGAGGAGGCACCGCTGTCGAGGACGGTGCCGTTGGCGAACCGGAAGCGGCTCAGGGCCCGGCCGTACCCGGAGGAGGGGTTGGCGTCGGACTCGGTCCACAGCCAGGGGCTGGCGCCGGCGTGCTCGACGCCGATGGCCACGCCGTGACCGAAGCCCCGCACGTACATGTGGCCCAGCTTGGCGCCGGCCAGGGTGAGCTTGGTGATGCACAGGTCGCCGCGGGCGGCGCGGTCGGCTCCGGAGACGGCGGCGGACTCGCCGGACAGCCGCAGGCCGCCCTGCATCACCTGGATCGCGTAGAGGTGACCGTTGACGTCGTCGAAGGCGAAGGACTGCATCACGGTGACGTTGTGCAGCGCCTGCTCGCGGATCCACCGCTCGGCGGCCACGGAGAGGTTGAACGTACCGCCCGCGGCGGCGGCGCTCGCCCCGTCGCCCGTGGCGGCGAAAGCCGGACCACTCAGGGCCAGACCCGTGGCGCCGGTGACGGCCGCCGCTCCCGCCCCGAGGACGAAACCGCGCCGGTCCAGCTGTGCCGCACCCTGCTTGCTGCGTGCCATAGAGCGACCAACTCCTGGAGGAAAACGCCGTGTTGGCTCGAAACCGAACACCGCCACCGTAGTACGCGGTGGCGGTGTCCGCTCCAGCCGTGCCGATCGGTCGGTGAGACTACGAGGCGGTGCCCGCCGCCGGCTCCTGCGCCGCCCCGAGCATCGCGGGCGAGGCGTAGCGGGACCAGGACAGGCAGCCGTCCGGCGGGCAGTGCTCGGGACGGCGCGGGTCATGGCCCAGCTCGCGCAGCTTGGTGCGTACGGAGTCGGGGGTGCGCCCGAAGCGCGCCGCGATCCGGGCGATGGTCTCCCCGGCGTGGAACCGCTGCGTCAGATCCTCCTCGTGCTGGGGTATCCAGGGGGCGCCGTGCCCGGGGAACAGTTCCCGCAGGATGTCCCGGTCGGGGATCGGCTCGGCCACGTCGGCGGCCAGCGCCAGGGCGCGCAGTCCGCGGTTGAGGGCGATGCGCAGGGTGGGCACATCGGCCAGGGGCATGGTCAGGGAGCCGCCGGCCAGCGGCGTCAGGGGCGCCGCCTCCCGCCAGCCGGTCAGGGTCAGGGTCACGGTGATGTCGTCGTCGCTCGCCAGCTCGACGCGGAAAATCTTGTCGCCGAGCGGCAGTTCGTTGATGTGGCGGAATGCCATCAGACAACCCCCAGTGGTCCGACCGCCCGCAATCCCGGATGGATTGCCGCGGACTGGGTCCATTCTCCCAGCGACCACTGACAATTCCGAGGGCGCCGGATGCGTGCCTCAGCCCTTGTCGAGGTACTCCTCGCGGTCGGAGTCCAGCAGCGCGTCGAGGGCGGCGCGCAGCTCGGGGGCGGCCTCCAATGTGGGGTCGGCGGCGACCAGCGCGGTGGCCTCGGCGCGGGCGGCGGCGATGATCTCCTCGTCCTCGATGACCGCCAGCATCCGCAGGCTGGACCGGCCGCCGGACTGCGCCTGCCCCAGGACATCGCCCTCCCGGCGCTGTTCGAGGTCGATCCGGGAGAGTTCGAAGCCGTCCTGGGTGCCGGCCACCGCGTCCAGCCGGGAGCGGGCCGGGCTGCCCTCGGGTGCCTCGCTGACCAGCAGGCACAGCCCGCCGGCGGTGCCGCGCCCGACCCGGCCGCGCAGCTGGTGCAGCTGGGAGACGCCGAACCGGTCGGCGTCCATGATCACCATCACGGTGGCGTTGGGCACGTTCACGCCGACCTCGATCACTGTGGTGGCTACCAGCACCTGGGTCTCACCGGCGGAGAACCGGCGCATCACCTCGTCCTTGGCGTCCGGGGTCATCCGGCCGTGCAGGCTCTCCACGGCGAGCCCGGACAGCGGTCCGGCGCGCAGCTGCCCGGCGATGTCCAGCACCGCCAGCGGTGGCCGCCGGTCGCCGTCGGCGCCGCCCGCGGCCATGTCTTCTCCCGCGCCCGTGTCCTCGTCCGGCTCGGCGGTCTTCCCCGTCTTCTTCGGCCCCTTGGTGTCCTTGGGGTCCTCGTCGCCGATGCGCGGGCACACCACGTACACCTGGTGGCCGGCGGCCACCTCCTCCCGTACCCGTTCCCAGGCCCTGGACAGGAAGTGCGGCTTGTCGCGGGCGGGCACCACATGGCTGAGGATCGGGGCGCGCCCGGAGGGCAGCTGGTCCAGGACAGAGGTCTCCAGGTCCCCGAAGACGGTCATGGCCACGGTGCGCGGGATCGGGGTGGCGGTCATCACCAGCAGATGCGGCGGGCGGTGCCCCTTGCCGCGCAGAGCGTCGCGCTGCTCCACGCCGAACCGGTGCTGCTCGTCGACCACCACCAGGCCCAGATCATGGAACTTCACCACGTCCTCGATCAGCGCATGGGTGCCGATCACGATGCCCGCCTCGCCGGTGACGGCCTCCAGCAGGGCGCGGCGGCGGGCGGCGGCGCCCATGGAGCCGGTGAGCAGGGTGACCCGGGTGCCCTGTTCGGCGCCGCCGATCAGGCCGCCCTCGGCGAGGTCGCCCATCATCTCGGTGATGGACCGGTGGTGCTGCTGGGCCAGTACCTCGGTGGGGGCCAGCAGCGCGGACTGCCCCCCGCTGTCGGCGACGGCGAGCATGGCCCGCAGCGCCACCAGGGTCTTGCCGCTGCCGACCTCACCCTGGAGCAGCCGGTGCATGGGGTGTTCGGTGGCCAGGTCGGCGAAGATCTCCGCGCTGACCGTGCGCTGGCCCTCGGTGAGGGTGAACGGCAACCGGGCGTCGAAGGCGGTCAGCAGGCCGTCCGCGGCCGGGCGGCGGGCGGTGGCGGGCAGCTGTCCCTCGGTGTGCCGGCGCCGGGCGAGGGCGACCTGGAGCACGAATGCCTCGTCCCACTTCAGCCGGGCGGTGGCGGCGGCGATGTCGGCCTTGGTCCGGGGGCGGTGCACCTTCTCGAACGCCTCGGGCAGCTCGATCAGGCCGCGTTCGCGGCGCAGCGCCGCGGGCAGCGGGTCGATGAGCCCCGCCCAGCCGGAGGCGGCCAGCGAGTCGAGCACCAGGGCGACGGCCTTGGCGAGCTTCCAGGACTCCAGTTGCTTGCAGGCCGGGTAGAGCGGCAGCAGCCGCCCTGCGAACTCGCGGGCCGCGGCGGCCCCGGCCTCCGGGACGTCCCCGCCGTCGGCGGCCAGCAGTTCGTAGGCGGGGTGGGCCAGCTGGAGCTTGCGGTTGAAGACGGAGACCTTGCCCGCGAACATGCCCCGGCGGCCGGGCACCAGCTCGCGTTTGTGGTGGTGGACGCCGCGGCCGAAGAAGACCAGCTGGAGCCGTCCGCTGCCGTCGGTGAGGGTGACCTCCAGGCGCTGTCCCTTGCCCCGGTTGAACGTGTGGCTGCGGGCGTCGGCGATCTCGGCGACGACGGTCACGTGTTCGTCCAGCGGTAGTTCGGCGAGCCGGGTCAGCTCGCCGCGTTCGGCGTAGCGGCGGGGGTAGTGGTGCAGCAGGTCGCCGACCGTCCGCAGATCGAGGTGGTCGGCCATCACCTTGGCGGTGGTACCGCCGACGACCTTGGCGAGGGGTTCAGACAGCGCGGTCACGCTGCCCATTGCACACCATGGGGCTGACATCGCCGCGCAGTGGCCGGGCCCGGGGCCCGGCCCGGGCGCGGCACCGGGGCGGGCGGCTACTCGACGCCGATCAGCAGCGGGGCGGCCTGCCGGCCCTGGTAGACGACGGTGTCCACGCCGAGGTGGCCGCGGCGCACCTGGCGCTCCAGCCGGTCGGCGAGTGCGGCGGGGGTGCGCTCGCCCAGCACCAGGGTGACCAGCTCGCCGCCGGCCGACAGCATCCGGGCGAGGAGTTCGGCGGCGACCCGTTCGGTGTCCGCGCCGATCACCGCGACGTCGCCGTCGATCAGGCCGAGGACGTCACCGGCCTGGCAGATGCCCCCGGCGGTCCAGTACTCGCGCTCGGCGACGGTGACCTCGCCGAAGCGGGTGGCGCCGGCGGCGGAGGTCATGGCGACCACGTCCTCGTCGAAGCGGCGTTCCGCGGCGTGCACCGCGAGCGCCGCCAGGCCCTGCACCGGTGAGCGGGTGGGGATGACGGCGACCCGGACACCACGCTCGCGGGCCTGCTCCGCCGCGGCGGCCGAGACGTGCCACAGGGTGCCGTCGTTGGGCAGCAGCACGATCTCCCGGGAGCCGGCGCGGTCGATCGCCGCGGCCAGTTCGTCGCTGGCGGGGGTCACGCCGGGCCGTACGGTCAGGGCGGTGGCGCCGGCCTCGGTGCACAGGGCGGCCAGGCCGTCGCCGGGCATCACGCACACCACGGCGCGCTCGGCGGCGCCGGGCCGGGCGGGGGTGGCCGTGGCCAGCTGGGTGATCCGGATGTGGTGCGGACGGCCGGCCTCGATGCCCGCCTCGACTGCGGGGCCCGGGCGGTCGGTGTGCACATGGACGTTCCACAGGCCCTCGCCGCCGACGATCACCAGCGAGTCGCCGAGGCCGTCCAGCGCCCGGCGCAGGGCGGGGACGGCGGCGTCCTCGGCGTCCAGCAGGTAGATCACCTCGTAGCCGCCGCCCGCGCACCCGGGGGTCGCGGCGGTGTCCCCCGCCGCGCCGTGCCGGTGTCCGGCGGGGCGGCCCAGGCCGTGGTGCGGCAGGAGGTCGGGGGCACGGCCGGAGAGCGCGGCGTCCAGGGCGTCCAGCACGGTGACCAGGCCGGAGCCGCCGGCGTCCACGACCCGGGCGCGGGCGAGCACGTCCAGCTGCGCCGTGGTGGCGGCGAGCGCGGCGCGGGCTCCGGCGCAGGCGGCGGCGGTGACCTGCGCGGGGTGCCGGCCGGTGGCGCGCTCCGCGGCGTCCGCGGCGGCGGCGGCGACCGTGAGCATGGTGCCTTCCACGGGGTGGCTGACCGCCTCGTAGGCCAGGGTGGCGGCGCGGCGCAGCGCGCGGCGCAGCGCGTCGGCGCCGGCGTCCCCGCCGGGCGAGGCGGCCAGCTCCTGGGCCATGCCGCGCAGCAGCTGGGCGAGGATGGTGCCGGAGTTGCCGCGGGCGCCGATCAGGGCGCCGCGGGCCATGGTGCGCACGGTGTCCGCGAGGCTGCCCCCGGCTCCCCCGCCGCCACCGGCACCGCCGTCGTGCGCGGCCTGGGTCAGGGCGCGGTCGGCGGACTCCATGGTGAGGTAGAGATTGGTGCCGGTGTCCGCGTCCGGGACGGGGTAGACGTTGATGGCGTCGATCTCCGCGCGATCCCGGCCCAGGGTGTCCAGCGCGATCCGGCACCAGCGCCGCACCGCGTCGGCGTCCAGCGGTTGCGGCACGGTGGTGACCTCGGCTCTCTCCTCGGCGGTCGGCGGGGTGCAGCTTATGCGGACCAGGGCTGATTTCTCCGTTCGGGAAGCCCCGGGGTATGCTGCTGCGGTTGCTCGGTACGGGTGTTCTCCCGGTTGTCGGGCACATCCCCGAGGGTCCTGGCCCCGGGATCCCACATTCGTTTCCGTCACTCCGCGTAAGCGGGGTTGACCTGTCTTTGGAGTGACCCGTGGCTGCCAACTGCGACGTCTGCGGCAAGGGGCCGGGCTTCGGTAACAGCATCTCCCACTCGCACCGCCGTACCCCCCGCCGTTGGAACCCCAACATCCAGCGGGTGCGTGCCGTGATCAATGGGACGCCGAAGCGCCTGAACGCCTGCACCTCGTGCATCAAGGCGGGCAAGGTCGCGCGCTGACGCCTTCGGCACGCGGTTTGCTCGTTAGCCGTTGAGCCGGTCCACCTCGTGGTGGGCCGGCTTTTTGGCGTTCCCGCAACCCCGGCGCGGCGCCGGAGGACGGGGCGGGCGGGTGCGGCTTCAGATGCGGTAGCCGTGGTGGACGGGCCCGATGCCGGCACCGAGCGGGAACCCCGCGGCGATGGCCCCGGTGACGTACTCCTTGGCCGTCCGCGCGGCGTCGGGCAGCGTGGCGCCGCGCGCCAGTTCGCAGGCGAGGGCGCTGGCCAGGGTGCACCCGGTGCCGTGCGTGTGCCGGTTGGCGTGCCGCGGGGCGCGCAGCCAGTGTTCCGTGCTGCCGTCGGTGAGCAGGTCGACGGCGTCACCGCCGGGCAGATGGCCGCCCTTGATCAGCGCCCAGCGCGGCCCGTGCGCCAGGATCGCCTCGGCCGCCGCCCGCAGACCGGACTCGGCGGTGACGCGTACGCCGGTGAGCTGGGCCACCTCGTCCAGGTTCGGGGTGACCACGGTGGCGGCGGGCAGCAGGACCTCGCGCACCGCGTGCACGGCGTCGGCGGCCAGCAGGCGATCGCCGTGCTTGGAGATGCCCACCGGGTCCACCACCACGGGGACCCCGACGCCCTCCAGCAGCGCGGCGACGGTCCGCACCGTCTCCGCCGTGCCGAGCATCCCGGTCTTGACCGCCTGCACCCCGATGTCGTCGGCGACCGAGCGGAACTGGGCGCGTATCGCCTCGGCGGGCAGCGGCCAGGCGCCCTGGACGCCCAGGGAGTTCTGCGCGGTGACGGCGGTGAGCACGCTCATGCCGTGGGTGCCCAGCGCCAGCATGGTCTTCAGATCGGCCTGGATGCCGGCGCCGCCGCCGGAGTCGGAGCCGGCGACGGTCAGCACCCGTGGCGGGGGCGTGGTGGTGGCGGGGTCGGGGGTATGCGGGGCGCGGTTCATGGCCCCGACCCTATTCAGCCGCCGGAGCCGAAGTGATCCCAGCCCCCGTCCCGTTCCCAGGGGGCCCCGTCCACCGTCACCTGGGGCCGTACGCTGCCCCGCGCGGGCAGTACCTGGCCGATCACCCGCCAGCGGGCGGGGAGTTTGGTGTCGGCGGGGAAGGTCGCCACGATCGCGTGGTCCTCGCCGCCGGTGAGCACCCACTGCAGCGGGTCGACGCCCACCGCGTGCCCGATGTCGGACATCTGGGCGGGTACGTCGAGCGACTCGGCGTGGATGTCGATGCGGACGCCGCTGCTGTGCGCGATGTGCCCCAGGTCGGCGATCAGCCCGTCGCTGACGTCGGTCATGGCGGTGGCGCCGAGCGCGGCGGCGGCGGGGCCCGCGTGGTACGGGGGTTCGGGGCGGCGGTGCGCCTCGACGAAGGCGCGCGGGGAACGGAAACCGCGGGAGAGCACGGTGAATCCGGCCGCCGACCAGCCGAGCCAGCCGGTGACGGCCAGCAGGTCACCGGGCCTGGCGCCGGAGCGGGTGACGGGTTCGCGGTCGCGCAGGTCGCCCAGGGCGGTGATGGACACGGTGATGGCGTCGCCGCGCACCACGTCGCCGCCGGCCACGCCGGCTCCGGCCACCTGGCACTCGTCGTGGATACCGTCCATGAGTTCGGTGGGCCAGGTGACGGGCAGTTCGGCGGGGACCACCAGGCCGAGCAGGATGGCGGTGGGCACGGCGCCCATCGCGGCGATGTCCGCGAGGTTCTGGGCCGCGGCCTTGCGGCCGACGTCGTAGGCGGTGGACCAGTCGCGGCGGAAGTGCCGCCCCTCCAGCAGGATGTCGGTGCTGGCCACCACCCGCCGGTCCGGGGTGGCGATCACCGCGGCGTCGTCGCCGGGGCCGAGACGTACGGCGGGAGTGTCGCTGATCCGGGCGGTCAGCTCCCGGATCAGCCCGAACTCCCCCAGTTCCCCCACACTGCCCTTCACTCGGCTCTCCTCAGCTCTCTTCGGCACCGCCGCGGTCGCTCCGCGGCGATCGGCACCGGACGATGTCTCCCGGTGCAGGTCATGACGCGCTACGGTAGCGCCCCCGCACCTCGTAGCCGCCGTGGAGGACCTGTGGTACAGGCGTACATCCTGATCCAGACCGAGGTGGGCAAGGCGTCCGCCGTGGCCGACGTCATCTCCCGGGTTCCGGGTGTGATCACGGCCGAGGACGTCACCGGCCCCTACGACGTCATCGTGCGCGCCGAGGCGTCCTCGGTCGATGACCTGGGCCGGCTGGTGGTGGCTCAGGTGCAGCAGGTACGGGGGATCACCCGCACCTTGACCTGCCCGGTGGTGCATCTGTAGGGCACCCTATGCTGGCGGCGTGAGCCTCACCGTACGTACCGCCGGCGCCGTGCCGACCGCCCTGGCCGCGCTGTTGGCGCTGACCGGATGCGGCGGCGAGGGCGACGGGGGCGGCACCGCCGTGGTGGCGCCGACCCCGGACGCGGCGGCGGCGCCGGTCTGCGAGGCGGTCGCCGCGGCGCTGCCGGAGCGGGTGGAGGGCCGGGGCCGTACGGACGACGGCGCGCTGCCCCAGGTCGCCGTGTGGGGGGACCCGGGGATCGTGCTGCGCTGCGGGGTGTCACTGCCGCTGCTGCTGACTCCGGGTGAGGAAGGTTATGACCCGCTCGCCGACGCGGTGGACGTCAACGGGGTGTCCTGGCTGCTGGAGGACGCCCCGGGCGGCGGGAAGCTGTTCACCACCACCCACCGCACGGTGTTCGTGGAGGTCACGGTGCCCGCCGCGTACGCGCCCGAGGTGAACCCGCTGGTCGATCTCGCCGGGGCGATCGCCGGCAACGTACCGCTGGACGAGCTGTACGCCGAGCAGCCGCCCGGTTCCTGACCCGCACCGCGGCCCCGCCCCGGAAGGGGCCGGGCCGGGGCCGCACCCGCCACCGCGTGTGCGACCCTCCGGCCCGCACGCCGGGGGGTTCCCTAGCGCAGCCCCGTGGAGCGGCGCAGCGCCGCCTGGATGAGCCGGTCGATCAGTTCGGGGTACTCCATCCCGGAGGCCTGCCACATCCTGGGGTACATCGAGATCGGCGTGAATCCGGGCAGGGTGTTGATCTCGTTGATGACGAACTCGCCGTCCTCGGTGAGGAAGAAGTCCGCCCTGACCAGGCCCTCGCAGGAGACCGCCTCGTAGGCGAGCACGGACAGCTCCTGCACCCGGGCGGTCTGCTCGGGCGTCAGCGGCGCGGGCACGATGCCCTCGGCCGAGTCCAGGTACTTGGCCTCGAAGTCGTAGAAGTCGTGGTGGGAGACCGGCGGGATCTCGGCGGGCACCGAGGCGCGCGGGCCCTCCTCGAACTCCAGGACGCCGCACTCGATCTCCCGGCCGCTGAGCAGCGACTCCACGATGATCTTCGGGTCGTGGGCCTGCGCCTCGGCGATGGCCTCGTCGAGACCGGCGAGGCCGCTCACCTTGGTGATGCCCATGGAGGAGCCGGCCCGCGCGGGCTTGACGAAGACCGGCCAGCCGTGGTCGGCGGCGAAGTCCACGATCTTCTTGCGGGCGGCGGCCGGGTCGGCGGCCCACTCGCGCGGACGGACGACGGTGTACGGGCCGACCGGCAGCCCGAAGGAGGTGAAGACGCGCTTCATGTACTCCTTGTCCATGCCGACCGCCGAGGCCAGTACGCCGGCGCCGACGTAGGGCACGCCGGACAGCTCCAGCAGCCCCTGGAGGGTGCCGTCCTCGCCGTACGGGCCGTGCAGCACCGGGAAGACGACGTCCACGTCGCCGAGGTCCTTGGGCACCGAGCCCGGTTCGCAGTAGACGACCTCGCGGCCCGCGGGGTCGACCGGCAGCAGCACGGAGCCGCCACCGGGTTCGGCGATGGCGGCCACGGTCGGGAGTTCACGGCCGCTGAGGGCCATCCGCTCGGGGTCGTCGGCGGTCAGCGCCCAGCGGCCGTCGGTGGTGATGCCGATGGGCAGCACGTCGTAGCGGTCACGGTCGATCGCGCGGAGCACGGCGCCCGCGGTCAGGACCGAGATGGTGTGCTCGGAGCTGCGGCCGCCGAAGACGACGGCGACGCGGGGCTTGGGGCTCTGGGGTGTGGAGTCGCTGCTCATAACCCCATGAGGCTACTCGTACACCTGCCCGGCAGTCAGCGAACCTCGGCCTTGGCGCTGCGCGCCATCAGATCCTTGAGCGCGGCGGCGGGCTGCACTCCTTCGTGGACGATGCCCACCACCGTTTCCGTCAGCGGCATGTCGACGTCGTGGCGGCGCGCCAGATCCCGTACGGAGCGGCAGGATTTCACGCCCTCGGCGGTCTGCCGGGTGACGGCGATGGTCTCTTCGAGGGTCATGCCCCGGCCGAGGTTGGTGCCGAAGGTGTTGTTGCGGGACAGCGGCGAGGAGCAGGTGGCGACGAGGTCGCCCATCCCGGCGAGCCCGGCGAAGGTGTGGGCGTCGGCGCCCATCGCCAGGCCGAGCCGGGTGGTCTCGGCCAGACCACGGGTGATGAGGGACGCCTTCGCGTTGTCGCCAAGGCCCATGCCGCCGGCGATGCCCACGGCGAGTGCGATGACGTTCTTGACGGCGCCGCCGAGTTCGCAGCCCACCACGTCGGTGTTGGTGTACGGGCGGAAGTACCCGGTGTGGCAGGCGGCCTGGAGCCGGCGGGCGACATCCTCGTCGCGGCAGGCGACCACGGAGGCGGCGGGCTGCCGCTCGGCGATCTCGCGGGCGAGGTTCGGGCCCGACAGCACCGCGATGCGCTCCGGGCCCGCGCCGGTCACCTCCGCGACGACCTCGCTCATGCGCTTGCTGGTGCCCAGTTCCACGCCCTTCATCAGGGAGACCAGCACGGTGTCCGGGGGCAGCAGCGGGTTCCAGGCGGCGAGGTTCTCCCGCAGGGTCTGGGAGGGCACCGCCAGCACGGTGAACTCGGCGCCGTCCGCCGCCTCGGCGGGGTCGGCGCTGGCCCGTACGCCGTCCGGCAGCCGGACGCCGGGCAGATAGTCCGGGTTGACCCGGGTGGTGTTGATGGTCTCGGCGAGAGCGGGGCGGCGGCCCCACAGCGCCACCCGGGCACCGGCGTCGGCCAGCACCATGGCGAAGGCGGTTCCCCAGGAACCATTGCCGAAGACGGCGACGCGCGTCACTCGCTGATCTCCTTGATGTCCTTGCTCTGCTTCAGGGAAGCCGGGGCGGCGGGCCCGGTGCTCTCCGGCCGAGCGGCCGTCGGCCCCGCGGGTTCCGGGTGCTCCGGGTGCTCGGTACGGTCCCGGTCGTACACGTAGCGGCGGTCCGGCGGGGTCTGCTGCCGGATCACGGCGAGTTGTCCCGTGACGGCGTCCATGATCCGTTCGGTCGCCGTGCGCAGCACCTCGGCGGAGGGCTCGCGCTCGTACAGGTCGCTCAGATCCACCGGGGGGCCGGCCACCACGGTGAGGGTCTTGCGCGGGAACAGCCGCACCTTGTGGTTCTTCGCGTACGGCGGCATGGCCTCGTTCGCGCCCCACTGGGCCACCGGGATGACCGGGGCGTGGGTGAGCAGGGCGACCCGCGCGGCGCCGGTCTTGCCCGCCATGGGCCACAGGTCCGGGTCGCGGGTCAGGGTGCCCTCGGGGTAGAAGGCGACGCATTCCCCGCTGTTGACGGCGTCGACGGCGGCGCGGAAGGCGCCGGCCGCGTCCGAGCTCTCGCGGTAGACGGGGATCTGGCCCGTGCGGCGCATCATGAACCCGACGAAGCCCCGTTTGAACAGCCCGACCTTGGCGAGGAAACGGGGCACCCGCCCGGTGCTGTACTGGAAGTGGGCGTAGGAGAGCGGGTCGAGATAGGAGTTGTGATTCACGGCGGTGATGAATCCGCCATGGTCCGGAATGTTTTCCTGGCCCCGCCAGTCCCGCTTGAACAGGATCAGCATCGGGGGCTTTACCAGAAACGCGGCGCATCGGTAATAGAGGCCGATTCTGCGGCGGGACACTCGGACACCATCTCCTCTTGCACTACTCCGGCACGGCCTTGCGGGAGCGCCGGACAAGTGTCGCTCCAGGCGGTTTGGCTGTCCAGCGGGGCACTGTGACCCCGTGGGCATCCTGTGACCTTACGTCCCGGGGCCCGCGACGGGCAGGCAGACTGGTCGGACAGGCGGAAGCCGGGGAGGGAAACGTGATGCCACAGCACGCCGGATGGTCGCTGATCGTGCCGCTGAAGCCGCTGGGACGGGCGAAGAGCAGGCTGGTGGCGGTGAGCGCCGGGGAGCGGCGGTCGGCCCTCGTACTGGCCTTCGCCGAGGACACGGTGGCCGCGGCACTGGAGTGCGTGGCGGTACGGGATGTGGCGGTTGTCACGGATGATCCGCTGGCGGCGCGGCGGCTGGCGCGCCTGGGGGCGCGCGTCGTTCCGGACGCGCCGCGTGGTGGCCTCAACGCCGCGCTGGCGCACGGGGAGCGGGTGGTGCGCGAGCGGGGCGCGCGCGCCGCGGTGGCGGCGCTCGGCGCGGATCTGCCGGCGCTGCGTCCGGCGGAGCTGGCACGGGTGCTGACGGCGGCGGGCGGGTATCCACGGGCGTTCGTGGCGGACGCGGCGGGGGTGGGCACCACGGTGCTGACGGCGGGCCCCGGAACGGCGCTCGCGCCGGCGTTCGAGGGCGCGTCCCGGGCGCGGCATCGTGATTCCGGTGCGGTGGAACTCACGCTGGCCGGGGTGGAAAGCGTGCGTCAGGACGTGGACACCGGGGCGGATCTGCGGCGGGCGCTGGCGCTGGGCGTGGGGCCGCGCACAGCGGCCGGGGTCCGCGCGGTCACAGTGTCTGGAGTGTCACCAGGGTGATGGGGGCGGCGGGGGTGCCGTCCTCGGTCTCGATGCGTACCCGCTGGCCGGGGCGGAGCAGCAGCAGCCCTCCGGCCTCGAAGGCGTCGGGGCCGAAGTCCAGTGGGGTGCCGTCGTCCAGCAGCACACTTCCGCTGCGGGTGCCGGAGTCGTAGGTGTACGCGGTGGCCTGCATGCGGGCATCGTAGTGCGGCGGGCGGGGGCAGGACACAAGCGCGCGGGCCGGGCTCCCCGGTGGGGGAGTCCGGCCCGCGGGACGGAGGCTCGGGTGCCGTGGCTCACCCGCGGCGCGCGGTGGCCTTCTTGGCGGTGGTCTTGCGGGCGGAGGCCCGCTTGGCCGGGGCCTTCTTGGCGGTGGTCTTCTTGGCCGGGGCCTTCTTCGCCGTGGTCTTCTTGGCGGTGGCCTTCTTGGTGGTGGCCTTCCTCGCGGTGGTCTTCTTGGCGGTGGTCTTCTTCGCCGTGGTCTTCTTGGCGGTGGCCTTCTTCGCGGCCGCCTTCTTGGTGGTGGTGCCACCCGAGAGGCTGCCCTTGGGGGCCTTCTTCACGGCGACGTCGTTCTTGGGGAGCTTCTTGGTCCCGGCGACCAGGTCCTTGAAACCCTGGCCGGCCCGGAAGCGGGGGACGGAGGTCTTCTTGACCCGCACCCGCTCCCCGGTCTGCGGGTTGCGCGCGTAGCGGGCGGGGCGGTTGACCTTCTCGAACGACCCGAAACCGGTGACCGAGACGCGCTCGCCGGCCACCACTGCCCGGATGATGGCATCGAGGACGATGTCCACCGCGTCCGCGGCCTGCTGGCGGCCGCCGAGCTTGTCTGCAATCGCTTCTACGAGCTGCGCCTTGTTCACGTCTTCCCCTTCGCAGGCATGGCTGGAACGAATGTGTTCAAGCTTTTTCGCACGTTAGGCAGATATATTCCGCAAATCAAACGTGAAACGGGCTAATCACCCTTGTGTCGCAACGAACTCGGCCATCACGCGGTTCCATCGCGGCCGTGACCGGGTGGATCGGGCGGCATCCGCCCCGCGTCGACGTCCGCGATCAGCCGTTCCAGACGGCGGGCGGCGCCCGGCAGGTCCTGTTTGGCAGCCGCCGTGATCACCAGCAGTTTCCGGGTGAGGGCCTGCCGTACGGGCTCGGGCACTTGTGCGGTGCGCACCGCACGGTGCGCCTCTTTCAGCCGAGCGGCGACGAGGTCGTACAGCTCAGGTTGACCGTCGCGTTCCATACGCCGATTGTGCCACTTTGCATCCGCTCTCGCCCGGTAAGCCCCCAAAGGCCGTGTCCTGACGTGTCGTTCGGTGCCGGAACGACCACCGCCCCCATCCGGCTGGCCGGTTGGGGGCGGGTGGTAGCGGGCCACGGTGAACGGGGCCCGTCGGGGCGGGAGTCAGTGGGTCAGGGTGCGCGGCTTGTACCCGGGCCGGCGCGCCTCGAAGGCGGCGATCGCGTCCTCGTTCTGGAGCGTGATGCTGATGTCGTCGAGCCCTTCGAGCAACCGCCAGCGGGCGTTCTCGTCCAGCTCGAACCCGGCCTCGACGCCCTCGGCGGTCACGGTGCGGGTGACCAGGTCGACCGTGACGGGCGCGGCCGGGTCGGACTCGGTGAGCTGCCACAGCGCCTCGACGGTCTCCTGGGGGAGCACCACGGTCAGCAGACCGTTCTTCAGGGAGTTGCCCCGGAAGATGTCCGCGAAGCGGGAGGAGATCACCGCCTTGAAACCGTAGTTCTGCAGCGCCCACACGGCGTGCTCACGGGAGGAGCCGGTGCCGAAGTCGGGGCCGGCCACCAGCACGGTGGCGCCGGAGCGTTCCGGCCGGTTGAGGACGAACTCCGGGTCCTTGCGCCACGCCTCGAACAGGCCGTCCTCGAAGCCGTCCCGGGTGACCTTCTTCAGCCAGTGGGCCGGGATGATCTGGTCGGTGTCGACGTTGGAGCGGCGCAGCGGGACGGCCCGGCCGGTGTGGGTGGTGAATGCTTCCATGGCTCAGACCTCCACGGGGACGGGAACGCCGGCCAGATCGGCCGGGGACGCGAGGGTGCCGGTGACCGCGGTGGCGGCGGCGACCTGCGGGGAGACCAGGTGGGTACGGCCGCCCTTGCCCTGCCTGCCCTCGAAGTTGCGGTTGGAGGTGGAGGCGGAGCGCTCGCCGGGGGCCAGCTGGTCCGGGTTCATGCCCAGACACATGGAACAGCCGGCGTGCCGCCATTCGGCGCCGGCCGCGGTGAACACCTTGTCCAGCCCCTCGTGCACGGCCTGCAGCGCCACCCGGACGGATCCGGGGACCACCAGCATCCGTACCCCGTCGGCGACCTTGCGGCCCTTGAGCACGGCAGCGGCGGAGCGCAGGTCCTCGATGCGGCCGTTGGTGCACGAACCCACGAAGACGGTGTCCACGGAGATCTCGCGCAGCGGCATCCCGGCGGACAGGTCCATGTACTCCAGCGCCTTCTGGGCGGCGAACCGCTCGCTGGGGTCGGTGAACTGCTCCGGGTCGGGCACGGCGGCCGACAGCGGAGCGCCCTGTCCGGGGTTGGTCCCCCAGGTGACGAACGGCGCCAGGGCGGTGGCGTCGATGACGACCTCGTGGTCGAAGACGGCGTCCTCGTCGGTGCGCAGCGTCTTCCAGTACGCGACCGCCTCGTCCCACTCGGCGTCCCGGGGGGCGTGGTCACGCCCGCGCAGATAGGCGAAGGTGGTCTCGTCCGGGGCGATCATGCCGGCCCGGGCGCCCGCCTCGATGGACATGTTGCAGATGGTCATGCGGGCCTCCATCGAGAGCTTCTCGATGGCCTCGCCGCGGTATTCGATGACGTAGCCCTGGCCGCCACCGGTGCCGATCCGGGCGATGATCGCCAGGATCAGGTCCTTGGCGGTGACGCCCTCGGGCAGCTCGCCCTCGACGGTGATCGCCATGGTCCGGAACGGCGCCATCGGCAGCGTCTGGGTGGCGAGCACGTGCTCGACCTGGCTGGTGCCGATGCCGAACGCCAGCGCGCCGAACGCCCCGTGGGTGGAGGTGTGGCTGTCACCGCAGACCACGGTGGTGCCCGGCTGGGTGAGCCCCAGCTGCGGGCCGACCACGTGCACCACGCCCTGCTCGTCGTCGCCCAGCGAGTGCAGCCGGACCCCGAAGTCGGCGCAGTTCTTGCGCAGCGTCTCCAGCTGGGTGCGGGAGACCGGGTCGGCGATCGGCTTGTCGATGTCGAGGGTGGGGGTGTTGTGGTCCTCGGTGGCGATGGTGAGGTCGGTGCGGCGGACCGTACGGCCGCTCTTGCGCAGCCCGTCGAACGCCTGCGGGCTCGTCACCTCGTGCAGGAGATGGAGATCGATGAAGAGCAGATCGGGCTCTCCCTCCGCACGCCGGACGACATGGTCGTCCCAGACTTTCTCCGCCAGTGTCCGTCCCATCGCATTCCCTCCGCTCCACGTGGCCGCCGTCCGCTCCCCGCGTACCGGACGGTGGCCGGGTCCACCCCTTTGCGGACCCTGGCCGTCCAGGGTGGCGCCTTCTCGGGAAAAAGGAACTTGCGTTTCACAGTGTGAGACGCGAGTATCGTTGCATGGACAATTCACGTGGCGACTCCAGCGGAGTGGGTGTACTGGACAAGGCGGCCCTGGTGCTCGGCGCACTGGAGTCCGGTCCGGCGACGCTGGCCGGTCTGGTGTCGGCCACGGGACTGGCCAGGCCCACGGCGCACCGCATGGCGGTCGCCCTGGAACATCACCGGCTGCTCGCCCGTGACATGCAGGGCCGCTTCGTCCTGGGCCCGCGCCTGGCGGAGCTGGCGGCGGCGGCCGGCGAGGACCGGCTGCTGGCGGCGGCCGGACCGGTGCTGACGCATCTGCGGGATCTCACCGGGGAGAGCGCTCAGCTGTACCGCAGGCAGGGCGACATGCGCATCTGCGTCGCGGCGGCGGAGCGGCTGTCCGGGCTGCGGGACACCGTGCCGGTGGGCTCCACCCTCCCGATGAAGGCCGGGTCCGCGGCGCAGATCCTGCTGGCCTGGGAGGAGCCCGAGCGGCTGCACCACGGGCTGCAGGGCGCGCGGTTCACCGCCACGGCGCTGTCCGGAGTGCGCCGCCGGGGCTGGGCCCAGTCGATCGGCGAGCGGGAGCCGGGGGTGGCCTCGGTGTCCGCCCCGGTCCGCGGCCCGTCCAACCGGGTGGTGGCGGCCGTCTCCGTCTCCGGACCCATCGAGCGCCTGACCAGGCACCCGGGCCGGATGCACGCCCAGGCCCTGATCGACGCCGCCGGACGCCTGACCGAGGCGCTCAAGCGCGGCGGGGGCCACTGACCGCCCACGGCGGGACGTCGGGGCGCGTACCGCCCCGCTCCACACCGCCCTGCCCCGCGCCGGCGATCGCGCCCCGTCTCGGGACCCGGTCGAGCGGTCAGACCCGGCCGAGGCGCTCGGCCGCGCTCTCCCCACGCCGCTCCACGGGTATCACCCCGCCCGCGGCGCCCAGGCCGAAGGCCGGCATGTTCCGGTAGACCGACTCGTGCGCGCCGGCCGGGACCACATAGGTCTCGTGCCAGAAACCCACCCGGCCCCGGCCCTGCCGTATCCGCCGGTTGAACGCCGCCCAGGCCGGGCGATGCTCCCCGTCCGGCGCCGAGGCGTACGCCATCAGCCGCTCGTGGGACGACCAGTACTGCACCACGTAGATCAGCCTGGGCCCGCCCCACAGCAACCGGTACCCGAGCAGTCCGCTGTCCGGATCGCGGGACAGCTCGCGCAGCATCCTGGGCATCGCCCTCAGCAGCGGCCCCCAGTGGCGCACCCGCCAGAAGCTGTTGATCCGCATGCCGATCAGGAACAGCGTGACCTCCCCCGTGGCCGCCGCCGTCATCCGGCCCTCAACGATCTTGCCGCTCATGTCTTCCCCGCTCTCCGACGCACTCTTCCGGGCAGCATTGGATAGTCTCGCTATCCATGATTGGATAGTTGCACTCTCCAACCCATCCTGGCAAGGGGATCCCGGAAAAAGAGGAGCTGGGGCCGTATGCGGCTCGCGGAGCTGAGCGAGCGCAGTGGGGTGACCACCGCGACGATCAAGTACTACCTGCGGGAAGGGCTGCTGCCACCGGGCGAACGGGTCACGGCCACCCAGTCCGAGTACCGCGAGGAGCATCTGCGCCGGCTGCGGCTGATCCGCGCGCTGGTGCAGGTCGGCCGCATCCCGGTGGCCACCGCCCGGGAGGTGCTCGCCGCCGTCGAGGACGAGGAGAGCGATCAGCTCACCCGGATCGGCACCGCCATCGCCGCCCTCCCCCACCCCGCGCCGCCACGGGAGAACGACGAAACCGTCGCCGCCGCCCGCACCCTCGCCGAGGAGCTCCAGCGCCGGCTCGGCTGGCGCGTCGTGCCGGGCAACCCGGCACACCAGGCGCTGGTTTCCGCCCTCACCGCGCTGTTGCGGCTGGGCTACCCCTGCACCGTCGAGCAACTGCTGCCGTACGGCGAGGCCGCCGGCCGGCTCGCCGGGCACGAGGTGGCACTCATCGGTGAGTTCACCTCGCCCACCACCCAGTTGGAGGCGGCCGTCGCGCTCACCGTGCTCTACGAACCCGTGCTGCTGAGCCTGCGCCGCCTCGCCCAGGCCGAGACCGCCTCCCAGCACCTGGGACACCACCCCTGAACAGCGAAAAGCCCCCCTCCTCACCTGGGGTGAGAAGGGGGGCTCTGCTCGCGTACCCCCGACCGGATTCGAACCGGCGCTACCGCCTTGAGAGGGCGGCGTGCTAGGCCGCTACACAACGGGGGCCCACACAAGATCCCGAAGGATCCGTACCCCCGACCGGATTCGAACCGGCGCTACTGCCGTGAGAGGGCAGCGTGCTAGGCCGCTACACAACGGGGGCTTTGATCTGCGAACAGATCGCGCTGGGCTACCAGGACTCGAACCTAGACTAACTGAACCAGAATCAGTCGTGCTGCCAATTACACCATAGCCCACCAAATCGCAACTTCCGGAGGAAGTTTTGCTTGGCGTCCGCCGGTCTGTCCCGGCGACAGGAAGAACATTACCCGATCGGCGACGGTGCTCCAAAACGAGTTGTCCCGCCCGCCAGTTCTCTCAGCAGCAGGTACGCCCGCTGGATGAAAGCGCCGTTCAGCGCGGGCGCGCTGTTGGTCACCGCGACCAGCGCCACCCGCCGCTCGGGGCTGAAGCCCACGAACGCCGTGCTGCCCCGGGTGCCCCCCGAGTGGAAGCACAGCACATGCCCGGGGCGCTGCCTGATGTTCCAGACCAGGGCGATCCGGTCCTCCCCGGGGCGCACCACGAGACGGGGCCTGGCCACCTCCGCCAGCGCGGTGGCCAGCGGGCCGGCGCCGGCCGCCCGCCCCGGGTACAGCAGCGCCTCCAGGTAGCGCAGCAGCTCGTCCGCCCCGGCGTGCAGGACCCCGGCTCCGGCCAGCCCGGGGATCCGCCAGGGCGGCCTGGCCCGGCCGTGCCAGTAGCCGGTGGTGTCCTCCGCCGCCGCGCCGTCCCCGCCGGTGCGCAGCAGGCCCAGCGGGGTGAGCACGCGCGCGGCCAGTACCCGCTCGTACCCGCCGAACGGCTCCCCCGCCGCGCGGGCCAGCAGCATGCCCAGCAGCCCGACGCCGAAGTTCGAGTAGCGCACCCGGGTGCCGGGGGCGGCGAACGGGCGGGTGTGCGCCAGCGCCGCCAGCAGATCGCCCGGACCGTACTCCGCGTAGGGGTTGGAGAACCAGCGCGGCAGCGCCCGGCGCAGCAGCCCGGGCGGCAGCCGGGGCAGCCCCGAGGTGTGGGTGGCCAGGTGCAGCAGCGTGATGGGAGCGCCACCGATCCGCCGGTACGGGGCCGCACCGGGCGGCAGATAGCGGTCGATCGGGTCGTCGTACCGGACGTCGCCGACGGCCACCAGCTCCGCAAGCAGCAGCGCCGTGTAGGTCTTGGTCACCGAGCCGACGGCGAACCGCGTCTCCGGGCCGGCCGGAAGGCCGGCGGCGCCGTGCGCGGTACTGCCGCCGACCGCCAGCAGCCGCTCCCCCGCCAGGTGCGCCGCCACCGCCACGGCGCTGGCGCCCGGCGCGGCGGCGGCCAGCGGCGCGAGCAGCGGCCCGGCCACCGCCCGCGCCTGCCGCCGCACCCCGTTCACGCGAGCGTGCGGGAGACCGCGATGCTCCCGGCGACGGCCGCGACCACGGCGGTGTGCTGGTGATCGGCGAACCGCCGGGCCGGGTCCTCGCTCACCGGATCGCCGTCGCGCGGCACCAGACCGTCCGGGTGCTGGACGGCCGCCAGCGCCGCCCAGTCGGCGGGGTCGCACACCGGGTCCGGCAGACAGGAGCCGACGATCATCAGTTCGGCGACCAGGTCCCACTGGGCGACCTCGCGCCAGATGTCCGTCCACACCGGCAGCCAGGTGGTGAGGTAGCTCGCGATCTCCTCCGGCAGGTCCTCGGGGCGGGCGCCCCAGTCGGTGAGGTGGAAGACCGTGTGGGTCATGGAGTAGGCGGTCATCCAGTCGATGGCCCACGGCTCGGGGGTGGCGCCCAACCAGGTGGCGCGGGTCAGTGCCGCCCAGTCGAAGCCGTAGTCGAGCCCGGCGATCCGCGCCGCGTTGGCGATGGCCAGCCGGCGGTTGGGCACCACCTCGGCGGCGCGTACCGAGCGCAGCGCGGCGTTGTGCCGCAGCAGGGCGTCCATCCCGTCGTGGCGGTAACCGGCGCGCGCGAAGTGGGCGTACATCTCCAGCGGGTCGGTGAGCAGCGCGTGGCGCAGCTGCCGCTCGTACAGCAGGTCGCCCTCGCGCAGTTGCCGCCAGCCGAAGTCGAGCAGTTCGCGTGCGGCGCGCATGCTCTCGCTGCCGGCGGCGGATTCGCGCAGCACCAGGGAGCCGGCCAGGGCGGCCTCACCCAGCGGCTTGTAGACGCTGTTGGGGTCCCCGAGGTCGGCCGTGGTGCCCTCGGGCAGCGCGCCGTGGTCGCGGTGCGCGAGGAGCCAGCCGAAGGCGCGGGTGGCGACCTGGTGGGCGATCGGGGTGACGGCGGTGGTCATGCGGTCCTCCCCAGCAGCAGCCGGGCCACCGCCAGATCGAGGGCGAGGCGCGGCTCGCCGGCGGCGTGCAGGGCGATGTGCTCGGTGAGCCGGTCGGGTTCCAGCGCGAGGGTCACCCCGTCGCGCTGGGCGGCGGCCAGCCAGCGCAGCAGCCGGGCCGCGGTGGGGTAGTCACGGCGCAGCAGGGCGCGGGTGGTGGCGCGGGCCAGGGGTACGGGGTGGCGGCGCACGGCGGCCGGCACGGGGCCGCCGACGCCGGGCAGGGTGAGCGGGGCCAGCCGGGCACAACCGGCGGCCCAGCGGGGCCAGTCGGTGGCGTCGGTGAGGATCTCACCGGTGGGCGGCCGCGGGCTCTCCTGGGCCGCCGCGTCGCCGAGGGCGGCGATGAGCCGGTCGGTGGCCCAGTCGCGCCAGGCGATGGCCCAGTTCTCGATCGGACCCTCGGGGGGCGGCGCGGTGAGCACGGGTGCGGGGAAGACGGCGGTGGCCTGGCTGATGACGGCCAGGTCGCGCGGGTGCGGGCTGCCGCCGGTGAGGGCGTACGGGGCGAGGACGTCGGCCCCCAGGACGCGGACGGCCGCCAGAGCCGCCTTGGGGTCGCTCGCGGTTTCGGTGAACCGTGCGAGCGGGGCTGTGTCCCCGGCGCCCCGCAGGGCGTCGAGGACACAGCTCGCCAGCGCGGCGGTCGCCTCCGTGTATGTGGCACGGGCGGTGCGCTCGGTGGGTCCCGTCGTCACGGGTGCTCCCTCCGGCCGCCGTGCGCCGGCATCCGGCTCACTTGTCGCCCGGCTCCATGGGAGTCTTCGGCGAGAGCAGCAGGAGAAGCAGGAGGAACCCGGCCGCCTCCGGCGAGTACAGCGGGGCGTCGCTCAGCGGCGCCTCCGGTTCGGTCATCAGCGCCTGGGCGGCTGCGGCCTCGGCGGGGTCGGCGACGAGCGGGAGTGTCTTCTGCGCGAGCATGCATTGCCTCCTCATATCGGGTGCGTTGCCATGTCAGCGATACTGACGAGGCAAAACGCTACGGCATCACCCGATATGTCGCATTTTGAGGAGGCCCGCCACGGCGGACGGACGCACCGCCGCACACGCGCGGGCCCCGCCGCGGCACACACCGCGACGGGACCCGCCCCGCCCTTGCCCGTACTCGGCCCGCGCTCAGCCGGCGAGCCTGACCAGCGCCGCCTCGACGCGCGCCAGCGTGCGCTCGCGCCCCAGCACCACCAGCGACTCGAACAGCGGCAGCCCGACCGTGCGGCCGGTGACCGCCACCCGAACCGGCGCCTGCGCCTTGCCCAGCTTCAGACCATGCGCCTCACCGGCCGTCTGCACGGCCTCCTTCAGCGACTCGGCCGAACTCCAGTCGGCCTCCGCCAGCCGGTCCCGCGCAGCGGCGAGCACCTGCTCCGCGCCCGGCTTCATCGCCTTCTGCCAGGACTTCTCGTCCTCCACCGGGGCGTCCAGGAACAGGAAGTCGACATTGGCCGTGATGTCGGAGAGCACCGTCAGCCGGGTCTGTGCCAGGGGCGCCAGCTCCTCGAACGCCGCCCGGTCGAACGCCTCGGGCTTCCACGGCGCGTACGGCGCCGCCAGCCACGGCGCGCACGCCTCGACGAACGCTGCCAGGGGCAGCTCGCGCAGATGCACCGCGTTGATCGCCTCGGCCTTCTTCAGGTCGAAGCGCGCCGGGTTGGCGTTGACGTCACCGATCTCGAAGGCCTCCACCATCTCCTGGACGCTGAAGATGTCCCGGTCCTCGGCGATCGACCAGCCCAGCAGGGAGAGGTAGTTCAGCAGACCCTCGGGCAGGAAGCCGCGCTCGCGGTACAGGTTGAGCGAGGACTCCGGGTCGCGCTTGGAGAGCTTCTTGTTGCCCTCCCCCATGACGTACGGCAGATGCCCGAACGCGGGGGTGCGCCCGGAGCCGACGCCGATCTCGGCCAGCGCCGCGTACAGCGCGATCTGCCGCGGCGTCGAGGAGAGCAGGTCTTCGCCGCGCAGCACGTGGGTGATCTCCATGAGCGCGTCGTCCACCGGGTTGACCAGGGTGTACAGCGGGGCGCCGTTGGCGCGCACGATGCCGTAGTCCGAGACGTGCTCGGGCGCGAACGTCAGCTCGCCGCGCACCAGGTCGGTGAAGGTGATCCGCTCGTCCGGCATCCGGAAGCGGATGATCGGGGTCCGGCCCTCGGCCTCGTACGCGGCCACCCGCTCCGCGCTCAGGTCGCGGCAGTGCCCGTCGTACCCGGAGTGCTTCCCGGCGGACCGGGCGGCCTCGCGGCGCTCGTCGAGCTCGGCGGTGGTGCAGTAGCAGGGGTACGCCCGCCCCGCCTCGCGCAGCCGGCGCGCGACATCCGCGTACAGGTCCATCCGCTGCGACTGCCGGTACGGGGCGTGCGGGCCGCCCACTTCGGGGCCCTCGTCCCAGTCGAGGCCCAGCCAGCGCAGGGAGTCCAGCAGCGCCGTGTAGGACTCCTCGGAGTCACGGGCCGCGTCGGTGTCCTCGATGCGGAAGACCATGGTGCCGCCGTGGTGGCGGGCGAAGGCCCAGTTGAACAGGGCGGTGCGCACCAGGCCCACATGGGGGTTGCCCGTCGGGGAGGGGCAGAAGCGCACACGGACGGAGGGGGTGGTGGGACTAGTCACGCCTTGACGACCTTGTTGGTGAGAGTGCCGATGCCTTCGATGGAGACGGCGACCTCGTCGCCGGCGTGCAGCGGGCCGACGCCGGCCGGGGTGCCGGTGAGGATGACGTCCTGCGGGAGCAGCGTCATCGACTCGGTGATGTGCACGATCAGGTCCTCCACGGTACGGACCATCTCGCTGGTGCGGCCGAGCTGCCGCTGCTCGCCGTTCACGGTGCACATGATGGCGAGATCGGCCGGGTCCAGATCCGTCTCGATCCAGGGGCCGAGCGGGCAGGAGGTGTCGAAGCCCTTGGCCCGCGCCCACTGCTTCTCGCGGTCCTGGACGTCGCGCGCGGTCACGTCGTTGGCGCAGGTGTAGCCGAGGATGACGTCCTTGGCGCGTTCGCGCGGCACGTCACGGCACATCCGGCCGATGACCACGGCCAGTTCGGCCTCGTGATGGACGTTCTGGGAGATCGAGGGGTACCGGATGGCGTCGCCGTCGCCGATCACCGAGGTGGAGGGCTTGAAGAAGGCGACCGGGACCTCCGGGACCTCGTTGCCCAGCTCACGGGCGTGCTCGGCGTAGTTGCGGCCGATCGCGACGACCTTGCTGGGGAGTACGGGCGGCAGCAGCCGGACCGCCTTGAGCGGAACCCGGTGGCCCGAGCGCTCGAATTCGGCGAAGGGGTGGCCCTTGATGATGTCGAGTACGAGCCCGTCCTCGTCGGTGGGCTCCCCCTCCACCACACCGAACCCGACGGTGCCGTCGATGGAGAATCTGGCGATGCGCACGGCTGCGTTGCCCTTCACTGGCTGCTGGGATCTTTGTCCTCAGACTAGCCAACCGCCACGCGGCGGTGTCTCCCCAGCACGGGGAGACCACCGGGCGTGGCAGTGAGTGAGCGCGGGGTTCAGCGCAGGCGGGCCATGAGGGCGTGTTCGACGAGGGTGATCAGCGCCGACTTCGCCTCCGCACGATGCCGCGCGTCCGTCACGATGATCGGAGCGTCCGGACCGATCTGCAACGCCTCCCGCACCTCCTCCGGAGAATACGGCTGATGCCCGTCGAACCCGTTCAACGCGATCACGAACGGCAGACCACTGTTCTCGAAGTAATCCACCGCCGGAAAACAATCCGCCAACCGACGCGTATCCACCAGCACCACCGCACCAATGGCACCACGCACCAAGTCGTCCCACATGAACCAGAAACGATCCTGCCCCGGCGTACCGAAGAGATACAGAATCAGATCCTGATCCAACGTGATACGACCGAAGTCCATCGCCACCGTCGTGGTCGTCTTACCACCGGTATGCGTCAGATCATCAATACCGGCGGACGCGGACGTCATCACGGCCTCGGTACGCAGCGGATTGATCTCCGACACGGCACCGACAAACGTGGTCTTCCCCACACCAAACCCACCCGCGACCACAATCTTCGCAGAAGTAGTGGAACGGGAAGGAGCCGAACGGCCCGCACCGCTAGAGCTTGCGAAGTCCACTGAGCACCCTTTCGAGCAGTGTCACATCAGGCTGACCGCCGGGCTCCCCCTCGTGGCCCGGCTGGTGAATCGCGACAAGCCCAGCCTCAGCCAGATCGGCCACCAGAATCCGGGTGACACCGAGAGGAATGGAGAGGAGGGCGGAGACTTCGGCGACGGACTTGACCTCGTAGCACAGCTGGCAGATCCGCTGGTGCTCGGGAAGCTGGCCGCCGAGCTGGGCGGGGTCGGCGCTGGTGGACACCAGCGCCTCGATCGCCAGCTGATAACGCGGCCTGGTCCGGCCACCCGTCATGGCGTACGGACGCACCAGCGGCTGGGGCTCACTGTCGAAGGAGCGCCGCCTGGGCTGTTCGGGCTGCGGCTGCGGCTGCGACTGCGGCTGCCGCTGCGGGGGCGCCGCCTCGGCACGCTGGTCCGGCGCCGGGCGATGGTCCGGCGCGGCGCGCCGGTGACCGCCGCTGGGCGCCGAGGGGAAGTTGAACCGTCCGGACTGCCCGCCGCTGTGCGGCTGCGCCGGAAAGTCGTTGCCGTACTGTCCGCCTGGGGGCGTTGTCACGTGTCCTCCTCCGACTGCCTTCGTCGACCCGCGCGAAACGCGCTCACCGCTTCGCCATCACCCCCGCACCTTATGGTGCGCGGGCCCAATCCGCACAAGCAGCCCGCTACTTGAGCAGGCTGCCCTGGAGCTCGGCTCGCAGATCCGGCGTCAGTACGGTACCGGCGCGGTCGACGAGAAGGGCCATCTCATACCCCACCAGACCGATATCGGCATCCGGATGCGCCAGCACCGCCAACGACGAACCATCCGAGATCGACATGATGAAGAGGAAACCACGCTCCATCTCCACCACCGTCTGATTCACCGCACCACCCTCGAAGATCCGCGACGCACCAGCCGTCAACGACGTCAACCCCGACGCCACCGCAGCCAACTGATCCGCACGATCCCGGGGAAAACCCTCGGACAACGCCAGCAGAAGACCGTCAGCCGACACCACCACCGTATGCGACACCCCAGGAGTGTTCTCCACAAAGTTGGTGATCAACCAGTTCAGGTTCTGCGCCGCCTGGCTCATCGGGCTCACACTAACGCTCCTGATCGTATGTGTTACCAGGGCCGGGGCCCTGCGGTTCGTTCCGGCCGGTGCGGTCACTGCCGCCCCGGCCCTGTCGTACACCGCGGTGCAGGTTGCTGAGCCTGCCGCGGACATCTTCCGGATCACGGGACACCTGCGGCCCCTCGGCCGCCCCCGGCTCCGCCGGCGAGTGCTCGGTCAGATTCGCCCGGGGCACCCGCTTGGGAAGTCCGGCGGAAGTGGTGCCACCGGGCCGCGCCTCGCGGCGTGGCCCACGGTCCCACTGCGCCTCCCCGGATGCCGGTGTCGGCGCCGGAGCCGCTTCGGCGTGGTCGTGCCGCTGCGGTCCCGGCGGTGTGCGACGGGGCAGTCCCGCCCCGGTCGTACCACGGAATTCCGCCGTACCCGGCTCCGGTGCAGTGAAGCCTACGCTCTGCCCGGGGCCCGCGGGACCATCCTGCGGAGATTCTGTGGGCGCCGGATAGCCCGTGAACTGCTCTCCCTGCGCCGAGAGTTGATCGTACGCCGGTTCGACGGGGGGCGTCCGGGGGGTCTCGTACCCACCTTCGTACCCACGGTCGTACGGGGCCTGTGTACCGGTTTGCGGGAGTTGGGGGAGGGCCGGTTGTGCCGGTACGGGCGCGACGGCGGGCGCCCCGTACCGCGAGTCGTCGAAGCCCAGCTCGGCGGCGGTCCGCAGACCTGCCTGCCGCTGTGCCTCGGTGATGTGGGCGTCCTGTGCCGGTGTAACGATCCGGGAAACGGTGAATTCCTCACCCGCCACGGCTGGTTCGGCGCCCCCGCCCCGGGTGACCGACTCGGGGAGCATCACCAGGGATGTGGTGCCCGAGCGTTCCCCCGAAGGGCGTAGCTGGACGCGAATGCCGTGCCGCTCGGCCAGCCGGCCGACGACGAACAGGCCCATGCGCTGGGAGACCGACGCGTCCACGGAGGGCGGATCGGCCAGTCGCTTGTTGATCTCCGCGAAGTCCTCCGGGGTCAGACCGATACCCTTGTCATGGATTTCGATCATGATACGACCGTCGGGCAATCGGGTTGCTGTCACCCGCACCTTGGTCTGCGGCGAGGAGAAGGTGATGGCGTTCTCCAGCAGCTCGGCCAGCAGGTGCACCAGGTCGGTGACGACCGCCCCGTGGATGTCGTTCGCCGGGACGCCGGACATGTCGATCCTGGCGTACGACTCGACCTCGGAGGCGGCGGCCCGCAGCACGTCGACCAGCGGCACCGGCTCGGTCAGCCGGCGGCCCGGCTCCTCCCCCGCCAGCACCAGCAGGTTCTCGCCGTTGCGCCGCATCCGGGTGGCCAGGTGGTCCAGCTTGAACAGATGCTCCAGCTGCTCCGGATCGGCCTCCCGGGCCTCCAGCTCGCCGATGAGGCCCAGCTGGCGCTCGATCAGTCCCTGGTTGCGGGTGGAGAGGTTGGTGAAGATCGCGTTCACGTTGCCGCGCAGCAGGGCCTGCTCGGCGGCCAGCCGCACCGCTTCACGGTGCACGTGGTCGAACGCCCGCGACACCTCGCCGATCTCGTCGCGGCTGCTGATCGGCAGCGGCTCGACGCGGGTGTCCACGGAGCCGGGCTGGGTGCGCGAGAGCTGTTCGACCAAAGCGGGCAGCCGGTCCTCGGCGACGTTCAGCGCGGCGGAGCGCAGCTGGGTCATGGAACGGCTCATGGAGCGGGCCATCAGCATGGCGATGACGAAGGCCAGCAGCAGGGCGGTCACCACGACGCCGGCGCTGATGATCATGTCGCGGCGGGCGGTGGAGGCGATGTCGCGGGCCTCGCCGACGGCCGTGTCCACCAGCTCCCGCTCGATGGTGTGGTAGGCGTCGAACCGGTCGGTGGAGGCGGCGTACCAGTTCTGCGGGGTCAGCTCGGCCGCCTCCAGCTCGGACCCGTCCGCACCGGAGGCGATGAGCGCGACCATCCGCTGCAGCTCGGAGTCTGTTCCCGCGCCACTCTGGGTGAGGACCTCGGTCAGCCGGGCGGCGTCCGCCTCGGTGCCGGCCGCGGAGTACTCGTTGCGGGCGATGTTCTCCAGGTAGGCGTAGCTGCTGAAGGCGGTGAGCTGGCGCTGGGTCTGCGCGGCGCCGGGGCCGGGGTCGACCAGCAGATGGGTGCCGATGGCGCGCTGGAGCGAGCTGGCCGACTTGGCCAGGGAGATGGCGTAGACGGTGCGGCCGTAGGAGGTGATGTTGCCGGTGCCAAGACCCAGTTCGTTGGCGAAGGACATCAGGGGGTGCTGGACGGCGATGTACCCCTCCTCCGTCTCCACACCGGGCAGGTCCTCGCCGTACGCGGCCGAGCGCAGGGCCGGCAGCGTCGGCTCGGTGGCCTCCACCAGGGCGAGGCGGCGCTGGAGGCTCTCCGTCCGCGGGGCGTCCTGGACCAGGGCCCGGAACTCCGCCGCCGCCTCATCGGTGAGCCGGCGCGCCCGTTCGATGACCGGATCGTCGGGGCGGCCCTCCAGCAGCGGGCGGGCGGTCGCGTCGCGCTCGTCGATGAGGGCGTGGGCGTAGGCACCGGCGGCGCGCACGAGCTCCGCGGTGCGCTCGGCGGAGTCGGCCTCCTGCCAGGTGTCGTAGGCGTCGTAGACACGCAGGCCGCCGAAGATCAGGGCGAGCAGCGCGGGGATGAGCAGGATGGCGTTCAGCCGCGTGGCCACCCGCCAGTTGCGGGGCGCGAAGCGGCTGCCGCCCCGGCCGGGCTCCGGGCCCCCGTCCCGCTCGGGCACCTCTCCCGCGCCGGAGGGTGCGCCGGCGGTGGGCGGGGTGAAGTTGCCGCGCCCTGACATGCCCGGGGCGTCCGGCGGATTCGGAAACGGGGGCGTCGCTCTGCTGCGCCTCACTGGCCTCTCACCTCTCGGCATCGGCACACCGTCCGGATGGCCGCCACGACTGCGGAGTCGCTGTGGATTCCAGCACGTTGTGGGGGCACTTTCCAATCCCCCCGGGCCGGTGGATCCGGACGCCGGGCGGCATGGACATTCAGGTCACGGTGGAGCAAGAAGCGACATAGCCGCACGAAACCTGGGCACGGCCCGGAGCAGCTCGCTCGCTGCCCGTGCAGACCGTGCGCGGAAGGTGTGTGGAATCGTGATCGACTTGGGGAGACGACGTGTTCAACGCCACAGTGCGGCGCGGGTCTTCGGAGGGCCCGGTTCAGCCCAGGCGGGCCATGAGGGCGTGTTCGACGAGGGTGATCAGCGCCGACTTCGCCTCCGCACGATGCCGCGCGTCCGTCACGATGATCGGAGCGTCCGGACCGATCTGCAACGCCTCCCGCACCTCCTCCGGAGAATACGGCTGATGCCCGTCGAACCCGTTCAACGCGATCACGAACGGCAGACCACTGTTCTCGAAGTAATCCACCGCCGGAAAACAATCCGCCAACCGACGCGTATCCACCAGCACCACCGCACCAATGGCACCACGCACCAAGTCGTCCCACATGAACCAGAAACGATCCTGCCCCGGCGTACCGAAGAGATACAGAATCAGATCCTGATCCAACGTGATACGACCGAAGTCCATCGCCACCGTCGTGGTCGTCTTACCACCGGTATGCGTCAGATCATCAATACCGGCGGACGCGGACGTCATCACGGCCTCGGTACGCAGCGGATTGATCTCCGACACGGCACCGACAAACGTGGTCTTCCCCACACCAAACCCACCCGCGACCACAATCTTCGCAGAAGTAGTGGAACGGGAAGGAGCCGAACGGCCCGCACCGCTAGAGCTTGCGAAGTCCACTGAGCACCCTTTCGAGCAGTGTCACATCAGGCTGACCACCCGGTTCGCCCTGGTCGGGCTGGTGAATCGCGATGAGGCCGGCCTCCGCGAGGTCGGCCACCAGGATGCGCGCCACACCCAGCGGCATCGAGAGCAGGGCCGATACCTCGGCCACCGACTTGACCTCCATGCACAGCTGGCAGATCCGCTGGTGCTCGGGCAGCAGCCCGGAGAGCTGCATCGGCTCGGCGCTGGTGGACACCAGCGCCTCGATCGCCAGCTGATAACGCGGCCTGGTCCGGCCACCCGTCATGGCGTACGGACGCACCAGCGGCTGATCGCTGTCGTCATGGTGACCGTAGGGCTGATGGCCTGCGCCGTAGGCGCCCTGCGAGGGTGGCGTATTCATGGCTCCTCCGAGCGGGACATGAGGTCGGTCATGCGGGTGGTGGTGCTCATGCGGGGGGAGCTGGGAATCAGTTGAGCAGGTTGCCCTGCAATTCGGCCCGGAGCGCGGGGGTCAGTACGGTGCCGGCGCGGTCGACGAGAAGGGCCATCTCATACCCCACCAGACCGATATCGGCATCCGGATGCGCCAGCACCGCCAACGACGAACCATCCGAGATCGACATGATGAAGAGGAAACCACGCTCCATCTCCACCACCGTCTGATTCACCGCACCACCCTCGAAGATCCGCGACGCACCAGCCGTCAACGACGTCAACCCCGACGCCACCGCAGCCAACTGATCCGCACGATCCCGGGGAAAACCCTCGGACAACGCCAGCAGAAGACCGTCAGCCGACACCACCACCGTATGCGACACCCCAGGAGTGTTCTCCACAAAGTTGGTGATCAACCAGTTCAGGTTCTGCGCCGCCTGGCTCATCGGGCTCACACTAACGCTCCTACTGGTATCTGGGGCCGGAGCCCCGATCGGTCCGGCCGGCCGTGGAATTGGCCTGGCGCCCCTGCTGAATTCCCCGGCGGAGATTGGTCAGCCGGCCCCGGACTGCGTCCGGCGCGCGGGAGACCTGCGGGCCGGTCGGGGCGGCCTGCTGCTGCGACTGCTGAGCGGCGCCCGCCACCAGATTGGCGCGCGGTACCCGCCGGGGCAGACCCGAGGTGGTCACCCCGCCGGCGCTCGGCTGACGCAGTTGCCCGGCCTGACGCCCGAGCTCGTCGTTGGGTGAGGGCCGCCAGTTGGGCGAGGCGCCCGGCGTCGCGGCGGCCGGTTCGGTACGGGGGAAGTCGTCGCGCGGCGCGGCACCGAAGCCACCGCCGCCCGGTGCGGCTTCCGGTTCGGTACGCGGCGTGCTCCGGCCGCGTACCGGCAGCCCCGATCCGGTGGCGGGCGCGGGGCCCGCGGCCGGTTCCGGCGCGGCGGGAGCCGCGGGGCCCGGAGGTGCCACCCGCCGGGTCCCGAACCAGGTGGACTCCATCTCCTCGAAGATCGGAGTGCGTTCCGAGGTCGTGGGTCCACCGGTGGGCAGCGGGTCGGTGAACGCGGCCGGCTGCGCCGGCTGCTGCGGCTCGTACCGCTCGGGCCCGGCGGTGGGCGCCTGCGTGCCGAAGGCGGGGAACTCGCCGGTGTCGGCGGGGTATCCCGCGGGGCCCTGGTCCTGGCCGAGGGCCGGGAACTCCCCGGTCCCGTCCGGGTAGCCGCCGCCGGATCCGGGGCCCACCGCGGGGAAGGCGCCGGTGTCGGCGGGGAAGCCCTGACGGCCCTGGTCGGGTCCTTGCCCCAGTGCGGGGAAGGCGCCGGTGTCGGCGGGGCCGGACGGGTAGCCACCGGAGCCGGGGTCCTGTCGGCCCTGCCCCTGGCTGTGGCCCTGGTTCTGGTTCTGGCCGATCGCCGGGAACTCGCCGGCGCCCGGGTAGTCACCGGGGCCCGGCCGGCCGGCACCGGGCCGGCCCGTACCGAAGTCCTGGCCGCCCACCGCGGGGAACTCGGCCGTGTCGGCGGGGTATCCCGCGCCGGGGCGGCCGGGACCGGGGCCCTGGGCGGTGGGCGAGCGGAACTCGCCGGTGTCGCCGAAGGCGTCGAACTGCTGGGAGCGGCCGGAGGGGGCGGCCGGGCGCGGCGCGGGGCCGCTGGCGCCGGTGAAACCGGGGCGGGCGTACTCGCCGGTGTCCGGCTCCTCGTGTCCGCGCGGTCCCTCACTAGGGTCGCCGACCACGGGTATTCGGCCGCTGTCCTCGACCCGGCTGGCCCAGCTCGGCCGGCCCGAGCGGTCGGGCGCGCCGTCGCCGGGAGCGCCGGTCAGCGGGTCACGCCCCGGCTCGGACGCGGTGGGGTTCGCCGGGGCCGCCGGGGAGCCGGAACCGGTGGTGGGGAAGGAGGTGTTGCCGGGCCGGGGCGGCAGCGCGGGGCGTTCCTGGCCGCCGGCCACCTGGCCGCGCGAGGCGGAGGGGCCCTTGCCCAGGTTCGCCAGCCCGCGCCCGCGACCACCGGGGGCCTGCGGCCCGCCGGGACGTCCGGGCGGGGTCTCCCGCTGCACGGTGGTGGTGGGAGGTGCCGCGGCGGGCGCACCGGCGGCGCCGCCCGGCATGCCGCCGCCGGGCATGCCCGCGCCGCCCTGCCCCGGACGCGGACCGCGCCCGGCGCCCTGGGCCACCTCGGCGGGCAGCATCACCAGCGCGGTGGTGCCGCCGGAGTCGGAGGGACGCAGCTGGATGCGGATGCCGTGCCGCAGGGACAGGCGGCCGACCACGAACAGGCCCATCCGGCGCGAGACGGAGACGTCGACGGTGGGCGGGTTGGCCAGCCGGTCGTTGATCTCGGCCAGGTCCTCGGGGGAGAGTCCGATGCCGGTGTCGTGGATCTCCACGAGCACCCGGCCGTCGGGCAGCGCGTGACCGGTGACCTTGACCTTGGTCTGCGGCGAGGAGAAGGAGGTGGCGTTCTCCAGCAGCTCGGCGAGCAGGTGCACGAGGTCGTTGACGACCCGGCCGGCCACGTCCGTCTTCGGTACGGCGCTCAGCTCGATGCGCTCGTACTGCTCCACCTCGGAGGCCGCGGCGCGCAGCACGTCCACCAGCGGCACCGGCCGCGTCCAGCGGCGGCCCGGCTCCTCACCGGCGAGAACCAGCAGGTTCTCGCCGTTGCGGCGCATGCGGGTGGCGAGGTGGTCGAGCTTGAACAGCGAGGACAGCTGGTCGGGGTCGGCCTCGCGGGACTCCAGTTCGGAGATGAGCGACAGCTGACGCTGGATGAGGCCCTGGCTGCGCCGCGAGAGGTTGGTGAACATCGCGTTGACGTTCCCCCGCAGCAGGGCCTGTTCACCGGCCAGCCGGACGGCTTCGCGGTGCACGTCGTCGAACGCCTCGGCCACCCGGCCGATCTCGTCCCGGGTGTGCACACCGACCGACTGCACGGAGGTGTCGACGTCCTCGGGCTCCGCCTCGGACATCTGGCGCACGACCTCGGGCAGTCGCTTGTGGGCGACCTCCTGGGCGGTGTCCTGGAGGCGGCGCAGCGAGCGGACCATGGAGCGGGCCACCACGAAGGCACCGACCAGGGAGATGCCGAGCACCAGCACCACGATGGCGCCGTTGAGGATGGCTTCCTGCTGGGCCTCGTCGCGCAGGTCGCGCGCCTGCTCCTCCATCTCGGTGATCAGGGTCCGCTCGATCGCGTTCATCGCGTCGATCTTGGTGCGGTCCTGGTCGAACCAGTCACGGTAGGAGCGTTCCTGGCGCTGGATGCCGTCCAGCGACGCGAAGACCATGTCGCGGTAGGTGTCGGCCGAGACGACGTTGACGATGCCGCCCTCGAGGGGGTCGAGCAGGCCGCTGGCGCCGAGGTCGTTGCCGTAGATCTGGGTGAAGCTGTTGAGCGAGGCCGCCTCACTGGCCGCGTGGGTCTTGCCGTACCGCCAGTCACTGGGTGACAGGCCCATCTCGTCGCCGTCGCGTTCGCCGCGGGCGAGGCCGGCGGTGATGACGGCGCGCTGGATGGAGGCGTGTTCCTTGGCCGCCGAGAAGGTGGCCAGGGCCCGGGTGGAGCGGATCATCTCGCTGTTGCTGGTGGCCTGCGCCATGTCCTGCGAGAGCGACAGCAGCGCCTCGATCAGGTCGTTGTAGCGCATGATCGTCTGCGAGACGTAGTCCGGGTCGGCGTACGCCTCGTCCCGGATCTCCTTGATGCCGGTCAGCTGCCGGCTGATGTCCAGGACGGTGGCCTGGACCCCTCGCATGACGTCGTCGTCGGCCGTTATCGCGTTGGTGGCGTCACTGAACGCGCCCCGCGCGTCGTCCGTCCGCTCCCGGGCGGTCGCGATCTCGTCGCTCTTGGCGCTCATGCCCGCCACCAGCGGGCCGGCCGAGCGGTCGCGCTCCTCCTGGAGGGCGGCGGCCAGCAGGGTCGCCTGCTGGGTCATGTCCGTGAGCAGCTGCATCGTGTCCAGCTGCTCGATGTCGTCCATCGAGGACTGGATACGCAGGCCACCCAGCACGGTGGCGGCCATCACGGGGAGCGCGATCAGGGAGACCAGTCGGGTGCTGATGCGCCAGTTGCGCAGCGCCAGCCGGGAACCCGCCCGGCTGGGTCTCGCCTCGGCAGCGGCCGTGGGGTCGTTCTGGGCGGTACTCCGGTCGGCCGGGGCCTCCCCGGAACCGGGCGCGTTCCGCGCCGGGTCGCCGCTGGAGGCAGGTCCGCCGGAGGAGCCACGCTGCGTGGCACCACCCTGCTCCGGTTCTCCCGCAGCGCTGCCTTCCCTCTTGAAACGTCCCTGCACTATGCGTCGCAACCTCTGGACCAGGCGTCGCGCCGCGATGCGGCGTGACGGTATCGAGCCAGGGGCATACGACCCCCCGGCGGTCGTCGTCGTCGGTAACCGGCGTGTCCGGTGTTCAGCCAGCACGTGACGCTTGGGGCGCGCCCTGCACATGAGCTCGTGTCACGCGGCGGTCCGTGGAATTCCAGCACAGTGGCCGATCTCCAACAAGGGCCCGGAATGGTCCCGTGACATGTATGACGCTCCGCACGCGCCTCACTACCTGCCGTGGAAGCGGGGAGCAGGCATAGCGGACTTTTCTCCACACCATCGCCATCGAATCGATACACCGGAGGGTGCGTCAACCGAGGTGCTACATACGGTTTCATCCGCCATGTCCCCCTTTCATACCGTCAGATTCCCGTCCCCTATGCGGCTTTTGCCCCGCCGCTCGTGAGGAAAATCACATGCGGGTGCTGGCTGATAAGGAACGCTCGCGGGGTATACGGCACCTAGTGTCAGGCTTTACAAGCAGCAGCTCTACCTAAGGCAGATCCTCCGTGAAGAGCACCCTGAGCGTCCGCTCCACCGCCAACCCCCGGCGCACCACCCTCGCACATCTGCGGGACGCGCAGGAGCTGGCACCGGCCCCGGTCACGTACACGCTCTCGGAGGAACTGCCGGGGCAGACCGCCAACCCGCGCCGCACCATCCTCATGAAGCTGCCGGACGCGGGCTGACGCCCGGTCACCCCGTACGCCGTACCCAGCAGGGCGGGCCGGACACCGTGGATCGGTGTCCGGCCCGCCCTGTGACGTACCCGCGGCAGCACGGGCGGCGTACGGCCGCACGAAGCACTGCCGCCGCCCGCCCCGCGCGGTCAGCCCTGCCAGCTGTGCGGTGCCCGGAAGCCCGGGGTGCGCTCCAGCCGGCGCCAGCCGGCCGTGCTGCGGCCACCGGCCGCGTGCCCGGCACCGGCCGACGGGCTCTGGGCCGCCCGGGCGATCAGCAGCGCGGTCACCGCCGCCAGCTCCTCGTCGCTGGCGGCGCCCTTCTCCACGCGGACCAGCTTGGTGTCCGTCTCCGTGCTCATCTGCGGTGTCTCCTCGGTCGTCACTGACGTCACTGGGGCGGGTTGCCGTGCTTGCGGGACGGCAGGTCGGCGTGCTTGGTGCGCAGCATCGCCAGGGACTGGATCAGCACCGCGCGGGTTTCGGCGGGGTCGATCACGTCGTGCACCAGACCGCGCTCGGCCGCGTAGTACGGGTGCATCAGCTCGGTCTTGTACTCCTTCACCAGCCGCGCCCGGGTGGCCTCGGGGTCCTCGGCGGCGGCGATCTGGCGGCGGAAGATCACATTGGCCGCGCCCTCCGCGCCCATGACCGCGATCTCGTTGGTCGGCCAGGCGTAGGTGAGGTCGGCACCGATGGTCTGGGAGTCCATCACGATGTAGGCACCGCCGTACGCCTTGCGCAGCACCACGGAGATCCGCGGCACGGTCGCGTTGCAGTAGGCGTAAAGCAGCTTGGCGCCGTGCCGGATGATGCCGCCGTGCTCCTGGTCCACGCCGGGCAGGAAGCCGGGGACGTCGAGCAGGGTGACGATCGGGATGTTGAAGGCGTCGCACAGCTGGACGAAGCGGGCGGCCTTCTCGGAGGCGTGGATGTCCAGCACCCCGGCGAGCGACTGCGGCTGGTTGGCGACGATGCCGACCACCTGGCCGCCGAGCCGGCCCAGCGCGCAGATGATGTTGGTGGCCCAGCGCTCGTGGACCTCGAGGAACTCCCCGTCGTCGACGAGTTCCTCGATGACGGCGCGCATGTCGTACGGGCGGTTGCCGTCCGCCGGGACCAGGTCCAGCAGCGCGTCGCCGGAGCGGTCGGCCGGGTCCTCGGTCTCGGTGGTGGGCGGGTTCTCGCGGTTGTTGGAGGGCAGCAGCGACAGCAGGAAGCGCACCTCCTCCAGGCACGACTCCTCGTCGTCGTAGGCGAAGTGCGCCACCCCGGAGGTCTCGGCGTGCACATCGGCGCCGCCCAGCCCGTTCTGGGTGATCTCCTCGCCGGTGACGGCCTTGACCACGTCGGGGCCGGTGATGAACATCTGCGAGGTCTCGCGGACCATGAACACGAAGTCGGTCAGGGCCGGGCTGTAGGCGGCGCCGCCCGCGCAGGGGCCGAGCATGACGGAGATCTGCGGGATGACGCCGGACGCCTTGGTGTTGCGCTGGAAGATCCCGCCGTAGCCGGCCAGCGCCGAGACGCCCTCCTGGATGCGGGCGCCCGCACCGTCGTTGAGGGAGACCAGCGGGGCACCGGCCGCGATGGCCATGTCCATGATCTTGTGGATCTTCTGGGCGTGGGCCTCCCCCAGCGCCCCGCCGAAGATCCGGAAGTCGTGCGCGTAGACGAAGACGGTACGGCCGTGCACGGTGCCCCAGCCGGTGATCACACCGTCGGTGTAGGGGCGCTTGGTCTCCAGGCCGAAGCCGGTGGCACGGTGCCGGCGCAGCCCTTCGACCTCCTGGAAGGAGCCTTCGTCCAGCAGCAGCTCGATCCGCTCCCGGGCGGTCAGCTTGCCCTTGGCGTGCTGGGCCGCGGTCGCCTTCTCACTGGGACCGCGGCCGATCTCTTCGCGGATGGCGCGCAGCTCCGCAACGCGCCCCCGCGCGTCGGGGGCGGCCACGGTCGTCAGGGACTCATCGGTCATGTATAGACCCTATGAAACGCCAGGAGCGAACGCTCTCGTCAGATCCGTACAGTCTCCGCCGCCATTTCGTGGTCGTCCTGTACAGAACCACCGGGTTACGAGGAAAAGGTGCAGCGAAGTAACACAGCAGACCCGGGGGGAACTAGAGGAATCCTATAATTCCGCTCGCTCCCCCCGGCCCGGCTCAGTCCGTCGGCCGCAGCCCGGCCCGCAGCAGACCGTAGGTGTAGGCATCCTCCAGCGCCTGCCACGAGGCGGCGATGACGTTGTCGGCCACCCCCACCGTGGACCACTCGCTCGTGCCGTCCCCGGTGGTGATGAGCACCCGGGTGGTGGAGTGGGTGCCGGAGCGCCCGGCCAGGATACGGACCTTGTAGTCCACCAGCTGGAGCCTGGCCAGCTCGGGGAAGGTACGTTCCAGGCCGCCGCGCAGCGCGCGGTCCAGGGCGTTGACGGGCCCGTTGCCCTCGCCGGTGGCGACCACCCGCTCGCCCTTGGCCCACAGCTTGACGGTGGCCTCGTTGTCGACGGTGCCGTCCGGGCGCTGGTCGGTGATGGCGCGCCAGGACTCCAGCCGGAAGAAGCGGGAGGCGCGGCCGGTGACCTCGTCGCGCAGCAGCAGCTCGAAGGAGGCGTCGGCGGCCTCGTACGTGTAGCCCTTGAGCTCCTGCTCCTTGACCCGGGCGACGATCCGGCCCACCAGCTCGCGGTCGCCCTCCAGGTCGTAGCCCAGTTCGCGGCCCTTGAGCTCGATGGAGGCGCGGCCCGCCATGTCGGAGACGAGCATCCGCATGGAGTTGCCGACCAGCTCCGGGTCGATGTGCTGGTAGAGGTCGGGGTCCACCTTGATCGCGGAGGCGTGCAGGCCCGCCTTGTGGGCGAAGGCGGACAGACCCACGTACGGCTGGTGGGTGCTGGGGGTGAGGTTGACGACCTCGGCGATGGCGTGCGAGATGCGGGTCATCTCCTGGAGCGCGCCGGGCGGCAGCACCCGCTTGCCGTACTTCAGCTCCAGGGCGGCGACCACCGGGAAGAGGTTGGCGTTGCCGACGCGTTCACCGTAGCCGTTGGCGGTGCACTGGACGTGTGTGGCCCCGGCGTCCACGGCGGCCAGGGTGTTGGCGACGGCGCAGCCGGTGTCGTCCTGGGCGTGGATGCCGATGCGGGCGCCGGTGTCGGCGACGACGGTGCGTACGGTGGCCTGCACCTGGGCGGGGAGCATGCCCCCGTTGGTGTCGCACAGGATGACGACGTCGGCGCCGGCCGTGGCGGCGGTGCGCACGACCTCCAGGGCGTAGCCGGGGTTGTCGCTGTAGCCGTCGAAGAAGTGCTCGCAGTCGACGAAGACCCGGCGGCCCGCGGCGCGCAGGTGGCGCACCGTGTCGGCGATCATGGCGAGGTTCTCGTCGGGGGTGGTGCGCAGGGCGAGTTCCACATGCCGGTCGTGGGACTTGGCGACCAGGGTGATGACGGGGGCGCCGGAGTCCAGCAGGGCGCGTACCTGGGGGTCCTCGGCGGCGGTGGTGCCCGCCTTGCGGGTGGCGCCGAAGGCGACGAGCTGGGCGTGGCGCCAGGGCAGCTCGCGGGCGCGGCGGAAGAACTCGGTGTCGCGGGGGTTGGCGCCGGGCCAGCCGCCCTCGATGAAGCCGACGCCGAAGTCGTCGAGGTGCCGGGCGATGGCCAGCTTGTCGGCGACGGTCAGGTTGATTCCTTCGCGCTGGGCGCCGTCGCGCAGGGTCGTGTCGAAGACGTGGAAGCCGTCATCGGGTGCGGCGGAGGTGTCCGGTGCGGTCATGGTGGCTGGCTCCTGCGGAGGGTGCGGTTGTGGTCGGCTCCACTGCCCTGCTCCCGTCCGGCCGTGGTGGGGCCGGAAAACGAAAAAACCCCTCGCGGATGCGAGAGGTCTGCGCGCGGGTCGAGGCACGGTGGCCGCGTCACCCGGGGTGGGGTGGGGCGGCGATCACTGCGGACCGGCGCGCTCGTCACCCATAATCATGGCGATCGAGAGCACGTGCCCAGTGTGGCACAGGATGTCCGCACCAACGGGTGCGTCTCACGATTCGGACGATAGTCGGGCGGTATGCCCATGCCCGGCACCGGCCCGGCCCGCGCCGGTGCGGGACGGGCCGGGGGCCCGCACCGTACCGGCGCGGCGGGGGTACGGGGGGTCAGCCGACCCGGTGCATCCAGCCGTGCGGGTCGGGGGCCTGGCCCCGCTGGACGGACAGCAGCGCCTCACGCAGCCGCAGGGTGACCGGGCCCGGCTGCCCGTCGCCGACCGTCCAGGCGGCGTCGGAGGACTTCACGGAGCCGACCGGGGTGATCACCGCGGCGGTGCCGCAGGCGAAGGTCTCGGTCAGCGAGCCGTCCGCGCAGTCGCGCTCCCAGTCCTCGGTGGTGATCCTGGTCTCGCCCGTCGTGTAGCCGAGGTCGGCGGCGATGGTCAGCAGCGAGTCACGGACGATGCCGGCCAGCAGGGTGCCGGTCAGCTCCGGGGTGACCACGGTGGCGTCCTCGCCCGAGCCGCGCACGAAGTACAGGTTCATGCCGCCCATCTCCTCGACCCAGCGGCGTTCGACCGCGTCCAGCCACACCACCTGGTCGCAGCCGTGCTCGACGGCCTCCGCCTGGGCGAGGAAGGAGGCCGCGTAGTTCCCGGCGAACTTCGCCGCGCCGGTGCCGCCGGGGGCGGCGCGCACGTACTCCTTGGACAGCCACACCGAGACCGGCTTGACGCCGCGCGGGAAGTAGGCGCCGGCCGGGGAGGCGATGAGCACGAAGAGGTATTCACCGGCCGGCTCGTTGATGCCCAGGCCGGACTCGGTGGCGAACATGAAGGGCCGCAGGTACAGCGACTCCTCGCCGCCGTGCGCGGGCACCCAGGCGCTGTCGTGGGCCAGCAGCAGGTCGATGGCCTTGATGAAGGTGTCCACCGGCAGTTCGGGCATCGCCAGGCGGCGGGCCGAGTCCTGGAAGCGGCGGGCGTTGGCGTCGGGGCGGAAGACCCCGATGGAGCCGTCGGGCTGCCGGTAGGCCTTGAGCCCTTCGAAGATCGCCTGCCCGTAGTGCAGCGTCTTGTTCGCCGGGTCGAGCTGGAAGGGCGCGTACGGGGTGAGCTGCGCGTCGTACCAGCCCCGGCCCTTGCTCCACTTGATGGTGACCATGTGGTCGGTGAAGTAACGGCCGAAGCCGGGAGCGGCGAGCAGGGCCTCGCGCTCCGCGTCCGCCAGCGGCGCGGCGGAGGGCTTGAGGTCGAATTCGATCGGCGGCGTCGTCATGGTGAGCGCGTCCTTCGCTGAGTGATGTGGCGGACCGCCGGCCTGTCCCCCCGATGAACGCGGTACTAGGAAGTCCGAGCATCGGGAGACAGTTCGGCCCCGCGTCCGATTATCGCGCGGGGAGGTTCGGCATGCGCACGGGAGGCGGTCCTGATGGTGATGGTGGCACCCAGCGGCGGGTAAGCCCAGCCGCCGGGCGAAATGTGTGCCCGGCGGCGGTGGGGGTGCGTGTGGCGTGAGCGGTGCCGCGGGCTAGCCGGTTACGGAACCGGCTACGCGTACCGCGAGGGCGTCCCCGATGGTGTCGGTGTCACGCGGTGTGCCGTCGCGCTCCGCCAGGTCGGCGGTCACGGCTGCCTCGATCCGGGCCGCCTGCTCCTCGTGGCCGAGGTGGCGCAGCAGCAGGGCGACGGAGAGCACGGTGGCGGTGGGGTCCGCCTTGCCGGTGCCCGCGATGTCGGGCGCGGAGCCGTGCACCGGCTCGAACATCGAAGGGAAGGCACCGGTGGGGTTGATGTTCCCGGAGGCGGCGAGCCCGATGCCGCCGGTGATGGCGGCGGCGAGGTCGGTGAGGATGTCGCCGAAGAGGTTGTCGGTGACGATGACGTCGAAGCGCTCGGGCTGCGTGACGAAGAAGATCGTCGCGGCGTCGACGTGCAGGTAGTCGGTGGCGACCTGCGGGTACTCCTGGGCGACGCGGTCCACCGTGTTCTTCCACAGGTGGCCGGCGTGCACCAGGACGTTGTTCTTGTGGACCAGGGTCAGCTTCTTCGCCGGGCGGGCGGCGGCGCGCTCGAAGGCGTCACGGACCACGCGCTCGACCCCGTAGGCCGTGTTGATGGAGACCTCGGTGGCCACCTCGGCGGGCGTACCGGTGCGCATCGAGCCGCCGTTGCCGACGTACGGGCCCTCGGTGCCCTCGCGCACCACGAGGAAGTCGATGGCCGGGTTCCCGGCCAGCGGAGTCGTGGTGTTCGGCAGCAGGACGGAGGGGCGCAGGTTCACGTAGTGGTCGAACGCGAAGCGCAGCTTCAGCAGCAGGCCGCGCTCCAACACCCCGGAGGGGACGCCCGGGTCGCCGATGGCGCCGAGCAGGATGGCGTCGTGGCCGCGCAGCCGCTCCAGGTCCGCGTCGGGGAGGGTCTCTCCGGTGGCGTGCCAGCGCTTGGCGCCCAGATCGTAGGTGGTGGTCTCCAGCTTGACGTCGGAGGGGAGGGCCGCCGCGAGGACCTTGAGGCCCTGGGCCACCACCTCGGGGCCGATGCCGTCGCCGGGGATCACTGCGAGATCGATGCTGCGCGCCATGGAGGGGACCTTACGTCGGGTCCGGGGAGCGGACGTACCGCGTCCACGATCCGGACAGCGGCCGGGAGAACGCGCGCGCCCCGGTGGGATCAGTGGGCGGCGGCCGGGGCGCCGCCGTTGTCCCGGCGGTCCAGGGCGCGCTGGAGCGCGTCGGCGGCGAACCGCCGGGACGCGTCGTCGCGGACGGCGACGGAGGAGGAGGTGCGCGGGACGCGGGGGGTGCGCCGCGCGGTCTGCTCGGCTGCGGGCACGGTGAGCGTGTCGTCCATGGCGGATCGGCTCCAGGGAGTGGGGGTACGGCGAGGGCTGCCGCAGGGGGTGGGGCCGGCGCGGCGGGGGTCACCCGCGCTGCTGCACCTGGCCGCGACCGCCGCACGCTGGATGGAGCGTCACTGTCGGCTTCTACAAAAGTAGCGGCCTTCAGCAGTGATGTCTCGCTAGATACTCGACCGTCCTAGTATGTGAGACGAGAACGGCCCCGGCACGCACTTTCCGTGCGCACCGGGGCCGTTGCCGATCGTTTCCCGACCGCTCCCGACCGGTCAGCCCATGTGGGGGTAGCGGTAGTCGGTCGCCGGAACCTGGGTCTCCTTCAGCGAGCGCGGCGAGGTCCAGCGCAGCAGATTGAACTTCGAGCCGGCCTTGTCATTGGTGCCCGAGGCCCGGGCCCCGCCGAACGGCTGCTGCCCCACGACCGACCCGGTGGGCCGGTCGTTCAGATAGAAGTTGCCGGCCGCGAACCGCAGCTTCTCGCTCGCCGCGGCGGCCACCGCCCGGTCCCTGGCCAGCACCGCGCCGGTCAGCGCGTACGGGGCCACCGACTCCATCTGCTCCAGCATCGCGTCGAAGGAGTCGTCCTCGTACACGTGCACCGCGACGATCGGGCCGAAGTACTCCGTGGTGAACACCTCGTTCTCCGGGTCGGAGCAGGTGAGCACCGTGGGCCGCACGAAGAAGCCGACCGAGTCGTCACAGGTGCCGCCCGCCACGATCTCGCACGACGGGTCGGCCTTGGCCCGCTCGATCGCCGCCTTGTTCTTGGCGAAGGCCCGCTCGTCGATGACGGCGGCCATGAAGTTCGACAGGTCGCTCGGGTCGCCCATCGTCAGGCCCTCGGTCTCCGCCGCCAGCGCGTCACGCAGCCCGCCCTCCCACAGCGAGCGCGGGATGTACGCCCGGGAGGCCGCCGAACACTTCTGGCCCTGGTACTCGAAGGCGCCCCGGGTGATCGCCGTCTTCAGCGCCGCCGGGTCGGCGGTCGGGTGGGCGACGATGAAGTCCTTGCCGCCGGTCTCGCCCACGATCCGCGGGTACCCCTTGTACCGCTCGATGTGGGTGCCGATCTCCCGCCACAGGTACTGGAAGGTGCCGGTCGAGCCGGTGAAGTGCACCCCGGCCAGGTCCGGGTGCGGCAGCGCCACCTCCGAGACCTCCTTGCCGTCCCCGGTCACCAGGTTGATGACGCCCGGGGGCAGCCCGGCCTCCTCCAGCAGTTCCATCAGCAGCACCGCCGAGTGGGTCTGGGTCGGCGACGGCTTCCACACCACCACATTGCCCATCAGTGCCGGGGCGGTGGGCAGATTGCCGGCGATGGCGGTGAAGTTGAACGGCGTGATCGCGTAGACGAAGCCCTCCAGCGGGCGGAAGTCCAGACGGTTCCACACCCCCTTGGGCTGCACCAGCGGCTGCTCGGCCAGGATCTCGCGGGCGAAGTGCACATTGAAGCGCCAGAAGTCGATCAGCTCGCACGGCGCGTCGATCTCCGCCTGCTGCACCGTCTTGGACTGGCCCAGCATGGTGGAGGCCGCGATCGTCTCCCGCCACGGCCCGGACAGCAGCTCGGCCGCCTTCAGGAAGACGGCGGCCCGCTCGTCGAAGGGCAGCTCCCGCCAGGCGGGGGCCGCCGCCAGCGCGGCGTCGATGGCGTCCTGCGCGTCGGCCCGGGTGGCGTTGCCGTAGGTGCCGAGCCGGGCACGGTGCCGGTGCGGCTGCACCACGTCGAACCGGTCCCCCGCGCCCATCCGCCGGACCCCGTTGATGGTCATCGGCAGCTCGACGGGGTTCTCGGACAGTTCCTTGAGCTTGCGCTCCAGTCGGGCGCGCTCCGCCGAACCGGGCGCGTAGGTGTGCACCGGCTCGTTCACCGGCGGCGGCACCTGGGTCACAGCGTCCATGGCCGTGGGTCTCCTTCGGAAAGAGGCGGGGCACTCAGCCCCGGGTCAGCAGGGAACGGGCGAAGAAGCCGAGATTGGCGGGCCGCTCGGCGAGCCGGCGCATGAAGTAGCCGTACCAGTCGGTGCCGTACGGGACGTACACGCGCATCAGATGCCCGGCGCGGGCCAGCCGCAGCTGCTCCTCGGTACGGATCCCGTACAGCATCTGGAACTCGTAGCTGTCGGGGGCGCGCTCCAGCCGCCGCGCGAGCTCCTCGGCGATCGCGATCAGCCGCGGGTCATGGGTGGCGATCATCGGATAGCCGCCGCCGGTCAGCAGGATGCGCAGGGCCCGCACATAGGCGAGATCCACCTGCCGCCTGTCCTGGTGCGCCACGGAGGCGGGCTCCCGGTAGGCGCCCTTGACCAGCCGAACCCGGCAGCCGGTGGCGGCCAGCGCCCGGCAGTCGTCCTCGGTGCGGTACAGGTAGGACTGCACGGCCACACCGGTCCGCGGGAACCGGCCGCGCAGCGCGCCCAGCACGGTGAGGGTGCCGTCGACCGCCGTGTGGTCCTCCATGTCGAGGGTCACCATGGTCCCGGCCTCGGCGGCGGCCGCCACCACCGGCTCCACCGCGCGGTGCGCGAACTCCTCGCCACCGCCCGGCAGCCGCAGCCCGAAGGCGGACAGCTTCAGCGACAGCTCGGCCCGCTCCCCCAGGCCCTCCGCGCGCAGGGCCTCCAGCAGCGCCAGATAGGCGTCCCGGGCGCGGACCACCTGCGCCTTGTCGGTGACGTCCTCGCCGAGATGGTCCAGGGTGACCGCGAGCCCGGCGCCCGCCAGCTCCCGCACCGCCGTCAGCGACTGGTCGAGCCGCTCGCCGGCCACGAAACGGTCCACCACCGGGCGGGTCAGCGGGGTGGCGGAGACGGCCCGCCGGATGACATCGCTGCGCGCGGCCGCGAGAAGCACGGGTCCCAGCACGGGCACCTCACCTCCGGATACCAGGAAGAACTCAGTTATCCGCAACCTAGGCAGCGCCCGGCCCACGGGCTATCAACAGATGTCTGCCGCCGGGGGCACCCGCGTCAGACATCTGTATGAGAATGGTGCGCGCAACGGCGGCCGGATGCGACGCGGAGACGGCGGGAGAGGGACGGGAGGCCGGGTGGAACCCGATTACCAGGAGCTGATCGATGAGGTCTCGGCACGTCTGGGCACCCCGGCGACGCTGGAGGGCCGCGACTTCGCGCTGATCGCGTTCGGTGCCCACGACAGCGCGGACGACCGGGTGATGGACCCGGTGCGCACCCGCTCGATCCTGCACCGGCGCTCCTCGGTGGAGGTACGGGCCTGGTTCGAGCGGTTCGGCATCGCCAGGGCGCGCGGCCCGGTGCGCATCCCGCCCGACCCGGCGGCCGGGGTGCGCACGGGGCGGATCTGTCTGCCCGCCCGGCACCACGGGGTGGTGTACGGGTACATCTGGCTGGTCGACGACGGCGCGCTGGAGCTGACCGACGTGCGGCTGGCCGATGCCCAGGCCACGGCGGAACGCATCGGCAGCCTGCTCGCCCGCTCGGCCGGGCTCGGCGGCCGGCTCGGGGCGCTGCTGCACACCCTGCTGACCTCTCCGCAGCGGGAGGCCGCGGCCGGGGAGCTGACGGAGGCGCTCGGCCCGGCGGGCACCGGGCCGCTCACCATGGTCGCGGCGCTCCCCTGGAACGACGGCACCCCCGCGCTGCCCGGGGCGCTGGCGCTGTGCGCGCTGGAGGGCACCCTGGCGGCGCTGGTCCGTCCGGCCTCGGCGCGGGCGGTGGCCGGTCGGCTGTGCGGTCCCGAGGTGGCGGTGGGCATCGGCGCGGACCGTCCGGTGGCGGCGGAGCTGCCCGCCGCCTGGCGGGAGGCGCTGGGCGCGGCGCGGGCCGCGCGGGCCGAACCGGCGCTGGGACCCATCGCCTCCTGGAACGCGATCGGCCCCTACCGGCTGCTCACCACCCTTCCGCAGGCCGCCCCCGACCCGGCCGTGGCACCGCTGCTGGCCCCGGCCCACCGGGAGCTGGCCCGCACCGCCGAGATCTTCCTGGACCAGGCCGGCTCCCCCGCCCGCACCGCCAACGCCCTGGGCATACACCGGCAGACCCTCTACTACCGCCTCACCCGGGTCGAGGCACTCACCGGCCTGGACCTGGCCGACGGCGAACACCGGCTCCTTCTCCACCTGGCCCTGAAGGCGGCCCGCCTGCGGGACGCCGGATGACGGCCGCGGGCCGGTCCCCGAGGGCCACCTCGGGCGGCGGACAGCCCGGCGCGGAAGCCGGTACCGTGCGGCGATGACCGAGCACCCGGGGCTCCCGCTCCTCTTCCTGGACATCGACGGAACGCTCCTGCCCTTCGGCGGGGACCGGCTGCCACCGGCCGGCGAGAAATCGCAGGACCTGCCGCACCCGGGCAATCCGCAGCTGGCCAAGCTCAACCGGGCGGACGGCCAGCGGCTGCTGGAGCTGCCCTGCGTGCTGGTGTGGGCCACCACATGGATGGAGGAAGCCAACGAGGTGATCGCTCCGCTGCTGGGCCTGCCGGAGCTTCCCGTGTGCGAGCTGCCGGACGCGTCACGGGAGCCCGGGACCGGCCCTCTGCACTGGAAGACCCGGACACTGGTCGAGACGGCGGCCGGGCGGCCGTTCGTCTGGCTGGACGACGAGATCACCTGGCGCGACCGGGAGTGGGTGGCGGCGCACCATCCGGGGCCGGCGCATCTCCACCGTGTCGACGCCGGGGTGGGCCTCACGGCTGCGGACTTCGCCGGCGTCGGCGCCTGGCTGCGCGCGGTGACGGCCGGCGGGGGGCCGTCCGTCAGTCGACGCCGGTGATGTCCGCGAGCTCCAGGTTGTCGTCGCCGCCCTGGACCCGCTGGGAGCGGATGAGCCCCAGCTCCTTGCCGTAGTACTTCTCGGTGATCACCTCGGGGTCCAGCCGACTTGTCTCCCGGATCTTCAGCACCTCGCTGAACCGCCCCAGGCTGATCGCCAGGTCCTCGTTCAGGCTGACCACCTTGGCCTCGTTCTCCGCGACGCCGGGGGCGAACTGCTGCTGGTAGATCTCGCCCACCATCGGTTCGGCCAGCATGACCACGCCGGGCTGGGCACCGTCCATGCCCGCCCGCCAGCTGCCGTGCGCGGTGCCGGTGTCGCGGCCGAAGTACCAGACGTTGCCGCCCTCGTCCTGGGCGTAGAAGTGCCGCAGCTCGGTGGGCTGTTCCCCCTGGCAGTGCTGCCGCTCGCGGACCACCAGGGTCGAGACGCCGAGGATGTTCTCGCGGTCCTGGGTCACCTCGGTCTCCATCGTCTGGTTCCCGTGGGTGCAGCTGCCGTCGAAGTGGTGGCCGGTGCCGGGGGCCAGCGGGAGGTACGGGTTGTCGATCTCGTCGACGAAGTCCGCCGGGTCGATGGACGGGGACGGGGCGGGGCTCGGGGACGCGCTGGTCTCCTCGGCGACCCGGTCGGCGTCCCCCAGGGAGGACGAGCAGGCGGTCAGCAGCAGGGGAAGCAGCAGCGTCGCCCGCAGAGCGCGCGCCCCGCGCCGCGTGGTGGTGGTCACGATGCGTCACTCCCCAGTCTCGGCACTCCGGCAGGCCCATGATCGGGCGCGCCCCGGCGCCGCGCGGCCAGCCCCGCCCGGCCGGCCACCCGGACGGCGCAGCGCGTTCGCCGGGAGGGGCTGCGGGCACGGTTTACGGAAGCCGCCCGAGCCGCTAGCTTCGACAGCGCCCTTGGGAGCGCTCCCATCGGCCCTGCGTCCCCCACCGTGACCCCTTTCCATCCCCTCGTTGTGAGAGGAACGATTCACGTGCGCACCCCCCACACCCCCCACGCACGATCCCGCACCCGGCCCCGGCTGCTGTTCGCCGCCGCGGCCGCGGCCCTGAGCGGTCTGCTGTCCTTCGGCCCGCTCGCCCCCGCCCAGGGCACGGCGCCGCAGGAGACTTCGCGCGAGGACGCCGCCGGGCTGCCGGCCGGCACCGTCTTCCACAACCACCCCGGCGCCGTCCACGACTGGGTCGCCGCCAACCCGGGCGACGCCCGGCGGCAGCTGATCGAAGAGCGCATCGCCGACCAGCCGCAGGGCATCTGGTTCGCCACCTACCAGCCGGACTCGGTGACCCAGGACGTCGCCGCGGTCACCGGCCCCGCCGCGGCGGCCGGCGAGGTACCGGTCCTGGTGCCGTACGTGCTGCCCGACCGGGACTGCGGCGGCGCCTCCGGCGGCGGCGCGCCCGACTTCCCCAGCTACCTCGGCTGGACGCAGGGCTTCGCGGCCGGCCTCGGCTCGGATCCCGTGGTGGTCATCCTGGAGCCGGACGCGATCGCGCTGACCGACTGCCTGGACGACAGTCAGATCGCCCAGCGGTTCTCCGCGCTCGGCGAGGCGGCCGGCATCATCCACGCCGCCAACCCGCAGGCCCGGGTGTACTTCGACGCCGGGCACTCCGGCTGGCACAGCCCCTCGGTGATCGCCCAGCGGCTGCGCGACGCCGGTGCGGTGGCCCAGGGCGACGGCATCTACACCAACACCTCGAACTACCGCACCACCGCGGACGAGACGGCGTTCGCCGAGGCGGTCCTCGGGCAGCTCGGCGACCCCGCTCTCCAGGCCGTCATCGACACCAGCCGCAACGGCAACGGGCCGCGCGGCAGCGAGTGGTGCGACCCGGTCGGGCGACTGGTCGGCGAGAGCCCGACCGTGAACACCGGCAGCGCGCGGGTGGACGCCTACCTGTGGATCAAGCGCCCGGGTGAGCTGGACGGCTGCGCCGGGCCGGCCGGGCAGTTCTCCCCCGAGTACGCCTTCGAGCTGGCCGGCGGCTGACGCCTCACGGGCCCGCGCCGCCCGGTGGGTCACCGGGCGGCGCGGGCCCGTGCGCGTCCGTACGGGTTGCGCCGGTACGCGCCCGGCCCGACCGTGGGAGGACGGGTCCGGCGCAGTCGAGGAGGTCCGGCATGAGAGCCGTGCAGTACCGGGAGATCGGTGCCGCGCCGCAGGTGGTCACCGTTCCCGACCCCGAGCCGGGGCCGGGACAGGTGCTGCTGAAGGTGTCGGCGGCCGGGGTGTGCCACTCGGACATCGCCGTCATGGAGTGGCCGGCCGAGAACTTTCCCTACGCGCTGCCACAGACGCTCGGCCACGAGGGCGCGGGGGTGGTGGCGGCACTCGGCGAGGGCGTCACCGGGCTCACCGAGGGCGACTCGGTCGCCGTGTACGGGCCACAGGGCTGCGGTCGCTGCGCCAAGTGCGCCCACGGCAAGGAGAACTACTGCACCCGCGCCGCCGAACTGGGGATCTTCCCGCCGGGGCTCGGCGCGCCCGGCGCCATCGCGGAGTACCTCCTGATCGACGACTCCCGCTTCCTGGTGCCGCTCGGCGATCTGGACCCGGTGACCACCGTGCCGCTGACGGACGCCGGCCTGACCCCGTACCACGCCATCAAGCGTTCGCTGCCCAAACTGGTGCCCGGCAGCACGGCGGTGGTGATCGGCACCGGCGGGCTCGGCCATGTGGCCATCCAGCTGCTGCGGGCGCTGAGCCCGGCCCGGGTGGTCGCGCTGGACGTGGCGCAGGAGAAGCTGGAGCTGGCGCGGGAGGTGGGGGCGCACGAGGCGCTGCTGTCGGACGAGCGGGCGGCCGAACGGGTACGGGAGCTGACCGGCGGCCTCGGTGCCCAGGCGGTGTTCGACTTCGTGGGGGCGCAGCCCACCGTGACGGCGGCGGGGGCGATGGCGGCGGTGGAGGCGGATGTGACGATCGTCGGCATCGCGGGCGGTGCCCTGCCGGTGGGGATCGGCTCCACCGCGTTCGAGGTGACGGTCTCCGCGCCGTACTGGGGCAGCCGCGGTGAGCTGATCGAGGTGCTGGAACTGGCGCGGGCGGGCGCCGTCGAGGTGACGGTGGAGACCTACGGTCTCGACGAGGCACCGCGCGCCTATGAACGTCTGCACCAGGGCAAGATCAAGGGCCGCGCGGTGATTCTCCCCAACGGCTGATCACGCGCGGCGCGGCCGGCGGGCCGGTGTGGCCCGCCGGCCGCGCCGCGGTGGGTGCTTTCGGCCGGTCCGTGCCGTCAGTCGGTGAGGTTGACGCCGCGCGCGGAGGTGGCGCCGATCTCCTGGGCGATCTCCGCGAGCACCTGCGTGGAGACGGTCTCGTCCAGGGTGAGCGCGATGAGGGCCTCGCCGCCCTCCTCGGCGCGTGCCACCTGCATCCCGGCGATGTTGATCGCGGACTCGCCCAGGATGCGGCCGAGGGTGCCGACGACGCCGGGGCGGTCCGTGTAGCGCAGGAAGGCCATGTGGTCGGCGAGGGCCAGGTCCACGGTGTGCTCGCCGATGCCGACGATCTTCTGCTGATGCTTGGGGCCGGCCAGGGTGCCGGAGACCGCCACGGTCTCACCGCCGGTGAGGGTGCCGCGCACGGTGATCAGGTTGCGGTGGTCGGGCGACTCGGAGCTGGTGGTGAGCCGCACCTCCACGCCGCGCTCCTGCGCGAACAGCGGGGCGTTGACGTAGGAGACCGTCTCGGCGACGACGTCCTCGAAGACGCCCTTGAGCGCGGAGAGCTCCAGGACCTTCACGTCGTGCTGGGTGATCTCGCCGCGCACCTCGACGTCGAGCCGCATGGCGACCTCGCCCGCCAGCGCGGTGAAGATCCGCCCGAGCTTCTCGGCGAGCGGCAGCCCGGGGCGTACGTCCTCGGCGATCACACCGCCCTGCACGTTGACCGCGTCCGGGACCAGCTCGCCGGCCAGCGCCAGGCGTACCGAACGGGCCACCGAGATGCCGGCCTTCTCCTGGGCCTCACCGGTGGAGGCCCCCAGGTGCGGGGTGCACACGACGCTGTCGAACTCGAACAGCGGGGAGTCCGTGCAGGGTTCGCTGGAGTAGACGTCCAGGCCCGCGCCGGCCACCCGGCCCTCCTTGAGGGCGGACAGCAGGGCGCTCTCGTCGACGATGCCGCCACGGGCGGCGTTGACGATCCGCACGGAGGGCTTCACCTTGTGCAGCGCCTCGTCGCCGATCAGGCCCAGCGTCTCGGGGGTCTTGGGCAGGTGGACGGTGATGAAGTCCGAGATCTCCAGGAGTTCGTCGAGCGGGAGGAGCTTGACGCCCATCTGTGCGGCGCGGGCGGGCTGCACGTAGGGGTCGTAGGCGACGATCTTCATGCCGAAGGCGGCCATCCGCTGTGCGACCAGGACACCGATGCGGCCCAGGCCCACCACGCCGAGGGTCTTCTCGGACAGTTCGACGCCGGTGTACTTGCTGCGCTTCCACTCGCCGTTCTTCAGGGCGGTGTTGGCCTGCGGGATGTGGCGCGCGGTGGCGACCAGCAGGCCGCAGGCGAGCTCGGCGGCGGTGATGATGTTGGAGGTCGGGGCGTTGACGACCATGACGCCGGCCTTGGTGGCGGCGGCCACGTCCACGTTGTCCAGGCCGACCCCGGCGCGGGCGACCACCCGCAGCTTGCGGGCCGCGGCGATGGCCTCGGCGTCGACCTTGGTGGCGCTGCGGATGAGGATGGCGTCGACATCGGCGATGGCGCTCAGCAGCTGTGCGCGGTCCGCGCCGTCACAGTGCCGGATGTCGAAGTCCGGGCCCAGCGCTTCGACGGTGGCGGGGGAAAGCTCTTCGGCGATGAGTACGGCGGGCTTGCTCACTGGGTCTCACTGTCCTTTGCGGAAGGCCGCGTCCCGACGGCCGAGGCGGTGGAGTAGGCAGCCGCGTGGAGACGCACGACGCTGTGAGCCTGTGACGCGCTTGGTGCTGGGTGCAGTGTATTCGGCGCGGTGCCGCCACGGGACGGGTTGGCCGGGGCGGCCGCTCGATCGAGCGAATCCCCGCGAACGGGGGGTGGTACGGGGCGACACGAGGTGGAACGGGGCGGGCCGCGGCGGGGTCGGGGTGGGACCTGCGCCGCGGCCGTGCCGATCCGCTCAGTCCTGGTCGTCGACCCAGCTCATCAGCTTGCGCAGGTCACGGCCCGTGGTCTCCAGCAGGTGGTCCTCGTCCGCCTTCTTGTACTCGTTGTACTTGGGCAGACCGGCGTTGTACTCCGCCATCCAGTTGTTGGCGAAGGTGCCGTCCTTGATGTCGGCCAGCACGCGGCGCATCTCGGCCTTGGTGTCCTCGGTGATGATCCGCGGGCCGGTGACGTAGTCGCCCCACTCGGCGGTCTCCGAGATGGACCAGCGCATCTTGCCCAGGCCGCCCTCATACATGAGGTCCACGATGAGCTTCAGCTCGTGCAGGCACTCGAAGTACGCGATCTCCGGCTGGTAACCGGCCTCGACCAGCGTCTCGAAGCCGGCCTTCACCAGCGCGGAGGCGCCGCCGCACAGCACGGCCTGCTCACCGAAGAGGTCGGTCTCGGTCTCCTCGGTGAAGGTGGTCTTGATGACGCCGGCGCGGGTGCCGCCGATGGCCTTGGCGTAGGAGAGCGCGAGCGCGAAAGCGTTGCCGGTGGCGTCGTTCTCGACGGCGGCGATGCAGGGCACGCCGCGGCCTTCCTCGTACTGGCGGCGCACCAGGTGGCCGGGGCCCTTGGGGGCGACCATGCAGACGTCGACGCCGGCCGGGGGCTTGATGAAGCCGAAGCGGATGTTGAAGCCGTGGCCGAAGAACAGCGCGTCGCCGTCCTTCAGGTGCTCGCGCACGGACTCCTCGTAGACCTTGGCCTGGATCGGGTCCGGGACCAGGATCATGATGACGTCGGCCTCGGCGGCGGCCTCGGCGGGGGTGGTCACGCGCAGGCCCTGCTCCTCGGCCTTGGCGCGGGACTTCGAGCCCTCGTGGAGACCGACGCGCACGTCGACGCCCGAGTCCCGCAGGGACAGCGCGTGGGCGTGGCCCTGGCTGCCGTAGCCGAGAACCGCGACCTTGCGGCCCTGGATGATGGACAGGTCGGCGTCGTCGTCGTAGAACAGCTCGGCCACTTCGGTTTTCTCCTTGTTGTTCCTGCTGCGGCGGTCGCGGCGTGCGTCCACCGTAGGTGGTGCGGTGATGGGATGGGTGCGGATCTCGCTGTACGGACCGGTTCCCGCTAGGCGGATCGCTCCAGGGCGCGCAGGGAGCGGTCGGTGATGGACCGGGCTCCGCGTCCTATGGCGATGGTGCCGGACTGCACCAGTTCCTTGATGCCGAAGGGCTCCAGCATGCGCAGCATGGCTTCGAGTTTGTCACTGCTGCCGGTGGCTTCGATGGTGACGGCCTCGGGTGCGACGTCGACGGTCTTGGCGCGGAAGAGCTGCACGATTTCCACGATCTGGGACCTGGTGTCGTTGTCGGCCCTGACCTTCACCAGAACGAGTTCCCTGGTGACCGCCGACGCGGAGTCGAGTTCGACGATCTTCAGGACGTTGACCAGCTTGTTGAGCTGCTTGGTGACCTGTTCCAGGGGGAGGGCCTCGACGTTGACCACGATGGTGATCCGGGACACCTCGGGGTGTTCGGTGGTGCCCACGGCGAGGGAGTCGATGTTGAATCCGCGGCGGGAGAACAGGGCGGTGATGCGGGAGAGCACCCCCGGCTTGTTCTCGACCAGGACGGAGAGCGTGTGCTTGGACATGGGTGGCTTCGTTCCTCTACCTGTACGGCGGTGGCTCTCGTCGGTCAGTCGTCCCCGTCGCCGAAGTCCGGGCGCACCCCGCGGGCGGCCATGACCTCGTCGTTGGAGGTTCCGGCGGCGACCATCGGCCAGACCATGGCGTCCTCGTGGACGATGAAGTCCACGACGACGGGGCGGTCGTTGATGGAGTTGGCCTTCTCGATGACCGCGTCCAGCTGCTCGGGTGTCTCGCAGCGCAGTCCGACGCAGCCCATGGCTTCGGCGAGTTTGACGAAGTCGGGGATCCGGGTGCCCTGGCTGGTGGCCGTGGGGTCGGCGTCCGGACCGTCGCGCAGCACGGTGTTGGAGTACCGCTGGTTGTAGAAGAGGGTCTGCCACTGGCGGACCATGCCCAGCGCGCCGTTGTTGATGACGGCGACCTTGATGGGGGCGCCGTTGAGGGCGGCGGTGGTCAGTTCCTGATTGGTCATCTGGAAGCAGCCGTCGCCGTCGATGGCCCACACGGTGGACTCGGGGCGGCCGGCCTTGGCGCCGAGCGCGGCGGGGACGGCGTAGCCCATGGTGCCCGCGCCGCCGGAGTTGAGCCAGGTGCCGGGGCGTTCGAAGGCGAGGAAGTGGGCGGCCCACATCTGGTGCTGGCCCACGCCCGAGGTGTAGATGGTGTCCTCGGGGGCCAGCGCGCCGATGCGTTCGATGACCTGCTGCGGGGAGAGCGAGCCGTCCTGCGGGAGGTCGTAGCCCAGCGGGTACGTCTCGCGCCAGCGGTTGAGCAGCTGCCACCATTCGCGGTAGCGGGTGGCGGCGGCCTCGCCCTGGTGGCCGGCCTCGGTCTCGGCCTGCAGGGCGGCGGCGAGGTCGGTCAGCACGTCCTTGGCGTCGCCCACGATCGGCACGTCGGCGATGCGGATCTTGCCGATCTCGGCGGGGTCGATGTCCGCGTGGATGACCTTGGCGTGCGGGGCGAAGGAGTCGCTGCGGCCGGTGACGCGGTCGTCGAAGCGGGCGCCGAGGGTGATCAGCAGGTCGGACTTCTGGAGCGCGGTGACCGCGGCGACCGAACCGTGCATGCCGGGCATGCCCAGGTGCTGGGGGTGGCTGTCGGGGAAGGCGCCCAGGGCCATGAGGGTGGTGGTGACGGGGGCGCCGGTCTGCTCGGCGAGGGCCAGCAGCTCGGGGGCGGCGCCGGCCTTGAGGACTCCGCCGCCGACGTACAGCACGGGGCGCTTGGCCTCGGAGATCAGCCGGGCGGCCTCGCGGATCTGCTTGGCGTGCGGGCGCGAGGCGGGGCGGTAGCCGGGCAGGTCGATGGCGGGCGGCCAGCTGAAGGTGGTGCGGGCCTGGAGGGCGTCCTTGGCGATGTCGACCAGGACGGGTCCGGGGCGGCCGGTGGCGGCGATGTGGAACGCCTCGGCGATGGTGCGCGGGATCTCCGCGGGATCGGTGACCAGGAAGTTGTGCTTGGTGACGGGCGTGGTGATGCCGCAGATGTCGGCTTCCTGGAAGGCGTCGGTGCCGATGACGGAGCTGGCGACCTGGCCGGTGATGGCGACCAGCGGCACCGAGTCCATGTAGGCGTCGGCGATGGGGGTGACCAGGTTGGTGGCGCCGGGGCCCGAGGTGGCCATGCACACGCCGACCTTGCCGGTGGCCTGGGCGTAGCCGGTGGCTGCGTGGCCCGCGCCCTGCTCGTGGCGGACCAGGATGTGGCGCACGGAGGTCGAGTCCATCATGGGGTCGTAGGCGGGGAGGATCGCGCCGCCGGGGATGCCGAATACGGTGTCCGCGCCGACCGCTTCGAGAGAGCGGATGAGCGCCTGGGCGCCCGTGACGTGCTCGACGGTGGCGGCGGGCTGCTGGCTGCCGCCACGGGGGGCCCGTGGCTGCGGCTTGGGGGCCCCGGTGGCCTGTTCGGTCATCGACATTCTCTTCTCGGAGATGAGGGTGATGCGCTGGTGCGGGTGCGGGTCTCGGTATCGGTGCAACAAAAAACCCCCCGTGCCGGATGGCATGCGAGGGGAGCGCGTCGCTGGTCCGCGGGGGGTGTCCCGGGGTCAGCCGACGCGCCGTCCAAGTACGAGAATTCGGGTCTGCATGGTGATGACCCTCCACCTATGGGCGGCCCTGTGTCAAGTGGGCGGAATCCACGTCTCACTATGTGGGCGCCACCGGGGACGGGGCGGGCCCGGCGGCGGTCGGGTCGGCGCGGCCGTGCAGCCGGGGCGCCGGAAAGGTGGCCGGAACGGCGGCCAGACCGGCGGCAGGCTCCGTGGCCGCCCCGGACGGCCGGGGCGCCCGGCCGCTCTCCAGCAGCCGGTGCAGGCGGATCGGATCCAGGGGCTCGCCGAAGGCCGGGCCCTGGGCGTGGCTGCATCCCAGGGCGCACAGCGTGGCGGCGAGGTCGGGGTGGTCGACGCCGTCGGCCAGGGTGTGGACGCCCAGGTCCGCGGCCATCCGCAGCAGTCCGGCGGTGATGGTGCGCAGGGAGGGTGAGTCCACAAGCCCTTCGGTGAGCTCGCGGTCCAGGCGGACGAGGTCGACGGGGAGCCGGTGCAGCACGGCGGGCGGGGTGGCGGGCCCGCCGAAGCCGTCCAGGGCGATGCCCACGCCGAGCCGGCTGAGGTCGGACAGGCGGCGGCGCAGTTCGGGCGCGGCGAGCGCGGGGCCGGACTCGGGAAGCTCCAGGACGAGGGCCTCGGCGGGCAGGTCGTGCTGGGCCAGGAGTGCCTCGATGCCGCCGGCGCCCAGGGACCGGTCCGCGAGCCGGCCGGCGGGCACCCGGACGCTGACCGGCAGGGTCAGCCCCGCCGCGTGCCGCCGTCCGGCCTCGGCGACGGCCTGCTCCAGCAGCCAGCGGGTGACGTCCGTGGACCGGTCGGCGCCGCCGTGGTGGTCGGTGAGGCGGGCGAACGGGGGCCCGTACTCGCGGCGGGGGCGCAGGTGCTCCAGCGGGGTGGACAGCGGCGCGTGGGCGGAGCGCCGGCGGGCCTGGGCGCTGAGGGCGGCGATCCGGCCGTCGGCCAGGGTGACGACCGGCTGATGGAGCAGGGTCAGCTCACCGGTGTGCAGGGCGGTGCGCAGCCGTGCGGCGAGCTGGGTGCGGCGTACCGCCTCGGTGCGCAGGTGGGGCGCGTAGAACTCGACGCGGGCCTTGCCCGCCTGTTTGGCGCGGTACATGGCCAGGTCGGCGTCGCGCATCAGGGTGGCGGGGGTGCTGCCCGGCTCGGCGAAGGCGACGCCGATGCTGGCGGCCACCCGCACCTCGCCCTCGCGCAGGTGGTAAGGGCGGGACAGTGCGGCGCGCACCCGTTCGGCGATCTCCGTCATGCGCTGTTCGCGGGGGGCGGGGGCGGCGCCCGGGTCCCCGGTGATGAGCGCGGCGAACTCGTCCCCGCCCAGCCGCGCGGTCACATCGCCCTGGCGTACCGACTCCCGCAGCCGCCGGGCGGCCCGGACCAGCAGTTCGTCGCCCGCCTGGTGGCCGATCGAGTCGTTGACGGCCTTGAAGCCGTCGAGGTCGATGAAGAGCACCGCGATCTCGCCGGCCGCCACCGGGCCCTGGCCCAGCGCCGCCTGAAGGCGCTCGGTGAACAGGGCGCGGTTGGGCAGATCGGTGAGCGCGTCGTGGGAGGCGCTGTGCCGCAGCTGTTCCTGGAGGCGTACCCGGTCGGTGACGTCGCGGCTGTTGAAGATGAGGCCGTTGAGGTGGCGGTTGACAGTGGACTCGATGTGCATCCACCGTTCGTCGGGGCCGCCGTGCCGGATGCGGCACTCGATGCGGGTGGCCGGCTCGGCATCGGGGGCGGCGGCCAGGAAGCGGCACAGCTCGTAGAGCACGCGGTCGGCGTCCTCGGGGTGGATGAGGCTGTGGAACGGCTTGCCGATCAGCCGGTCGGGGTCCCGTCCGTAGACTCCGGCGGCGGCCGGGCTGACGTACCGGAGCTTGCCGTCCGAGGCGGAGATCATGATCACGTCGCTGGAGCCCTGGACGAGGGAACGGAAATGATTCTCCTGCCGGGCCAGTTCGCGCGTGAGCTTCGTGTTCTCCATGAGGGTGATGCCCTGCCGGGCCAGCAGCGCCACCACCACGGTGGCGGCGGTGACCACCACCACCGGGTCCGGCCGGCCGCCGCCGGTGTTGTAGGTGAGCAGGATACTCAGGAAGCAGACGGCGGCGGCGAGATAGGGCATCAGAGAGGTGAAGGAGCCGAGCCGGTCGGGCGACCCCTCGCCGTCCTCGTCCTCCGGGAGGGTGGCACCCGTACGCGCGGCGACGGGGGCCGCGGGGGCGAGGGGCGGGCCCGCGGCGAGCGGAGCGGACGGGGTGAGGGGGGTGAGCGAGGGCGTGGAGGGGGCGGTGGCTCCGGCGTCCGGGGTGCCGTCGGCGACGTCCGTGCTCCGGGGCGCCCGCGCGCCGGGCCGCTCGTCCTCCCCGGGCCGCCCCGACACCCAGGGGGCCAGCGCCAGCAGCAGGGACCCGGCGAACCAGCCGGCGTCCAGCAACTGTCCCGAGCTGTAGTGCTCACGCAGCATCGGGGAGCTGAACAGGGCGTCGCACAGCACCGTGACGGCGAGCCCGCCGACCGCCATGTTGACCGCGGAGCGGTGTTCCGGGCCGCGCCGGAAGTGCAGCACCAGCAGCATGGACACCAGGGCGATGTCCAGGAGTGGGTAGCCCAGGGCGAGCGCCGCCCTGGCCACCGACTCGCCCTGCCGTTCGGCGGTGTGGACCAGCGCCACGCTCCAGGTGAGCGTCAGCAGCGAGCCGGCGACCAGCCAGGCGTCCAGGCCGAAACAGAGCCAGCCGGTGCGGTTCAGCGGACGTTTGGCGAGCATCAGCAGGCCGACGATGGCCAGCGGCGCGAACAGCAGGTAGCACAGATCGGCGGCCGAGGTGCGCGGGACGGGGACCCGCAGCACCACCTCGTACCAGCCCCAGATCGCGCTGCCCAGGCCCGTCATGGCGGAGGAGAGCCCCAGCAGCACCCAGGCAGGGCGCAGGGATCCGGCGCGGGTGCGCGCGTACCACAGGCAGGATCCGCTGGCGAGCCAGGCGGCGGCGCTGAGCCCGAAGTCGCCCATGAAGGCGGCGGCCTGGGGCGTTCCCCAGCCGAACGCGGCGCCCACCACGTAGGCCCCGCACAGGGCGGCCAGCGCCAGCTGCGGCAGTGGCCCGCCGAGCAGGGCGGGCCGCGGTGGCGGGGCGGCCGGGGGCGCGGTGCTGTCCCCGGTGCTCATCGGCTCGCCCGCCACGCGGTACCGCGGCCGTGCTGAAGTCGGCATTTCGTCCATGGACCGTGCATCCGCCTGTCGCCCCCTGCTCCGCTGAACTCTCCCCGGCAGGGACGATACACCAGCACCGTCACTCAGCGCCATAGGCATTCAACCCAGAGTAATAATGAGGGGGACCCTCTGCACGATGCGTAGCGAACTCATCTCACTGTGTGATTGATGTGACTCCTGTGATCTATTCGGCTTCGGCCACCACGTACTCGGGGTCTCCCCCGCCGCGAACCGTTCCAGCTGGGCCCGGACCAGACGTTCGGCACGCGGCCTGAAAGCCGTGGAGGGGCCACCGACATGCGGGGTGATGAGCACCCCCGGCGCCTGCCACAGCGGATGCCCGGCGGGCAGCGGCTCGGGGTCCGTGACATCGAGCGCGGCCAGCAGCCGGCCCGACTCCAGCTCCGCCAGCAGCGCCTCGGTGTCCACCACCGCGCCGCGTGAGACATTCACCAGCAGGGCGCCGTCCGGCAGCGCGGCCAGGAACTTCGCCCCGACCAGACCACGGGTCGCCTCGGTCAGCGGCGTCGCCACGATCACCACCTCCGCCCCCGGCAGCAGCGCCGGCAGATCGGTGGAGGCGTGCACCGGGCCGCGCGGGGAGGTACGGGCCCGGCCGGCGACCCGTACCACCTCGGCCGGTTCGAACGGCAGCAGCCGTTCCTCGATGGCCGCGCCGATCCCGCCGTACCCGACGATGAGCACCCGCCGGTCGGCCAGGGAGGTCCACAGCCGGGTGTCCCAGCGCTCGGCACTCTGGTCGCGCACCGCCTTCGGGACGCCGCGCAGCGCGGACAGGGTGAGGGTGAGGGCGAGTTCGGCGGTCGAGGTGTTGTGCAGCGGCCCGGCGTTGCACAGCAGGGCCCCGGTGGGCAGCGCCGGTACGGCGGGCAGCATGTGGTCCACGCCCGCCGTCAGGGTCTGCACCACGCGCAGCCGGGGCATGTGCGGCAGCGGGCGCACCGCGACCTCGGGGCCCTTCATGTAGGGCACCGTGTAGAACACGCAGTCGGCGGGGTCGGCGGGGAACTCCTCCTCGCCGTTCCAGTGGACGTAGGTGAGCGAGGCGGGCAGGGGGGCCAGTTCGGCGGGTGGCAGGGGCAGCCAGACATCTCCTGTGGTCATGACCGCCAGGCTACGCGCGGCCGTTGGACGGCCCTTCCGGCGAAGCTGTCGGCCGCGCCGGTTACGTTGGAGGACGCGGACGGCGGGACGGCGGGGGCCGGGCACGACGGGGCACAGCGGGGGCACAGTGGGGAAGGAACGGTTCGGTGCGGTACAGGACGATCGGCACGGGGGCGGTCCGGGTAGGGGCCATCGGTCTGGGCTGCATGCCGATGAGCTGGGCGTATTCGGCCTCCCAGCGGGACAGACAGGGCTCGCTGCGGACGGTGCGGGCCGCGCTGGACGCGGGGTGCACGCTGGTGGACACCGCGGACATGTACGGCCCGTACACCAATGAACTGCTGCTGGGCCGGGTGCTGAAGGAACGCAGGGACGAGGTGTACCTGGCCGCCAAGTGCGGGCTGCTCGCCGGCGAGCGGCACATCGTGGCCAACGGCCGCCCCTCCTACATCAGGCGCGCCTGCGACGCGTCGCTGCGCCGGCTGCGGACCGATGTGATCGATCTGTACCAGCTGCACCGGATCGATCCCGAGGTGCCGGTGGAGGAGACCTGGGGGGCGATGGCCGAGCTGGTGGCGGCCGGAAAGGTGCGGGCGCTGGGGCTGTGCGCGCTGGAGCCACGCGGCCGGCACGGGCGCGGCGTGCGGGCCGGCGCGGTGGCACCTGACCGGTACGACCGCACGCTGCGGGTGCTCAGCCGGATCCAGCAGGTGTTCCCGGTGAACTCCGTCCAGGCGGAGCTGTCGGTGTGGTCGCCCGAGGCGCTGCGCGGGCTGCTGCCGTGGTGCGAGGCGCGGGGGATCGGGCTGCTGGCGGCGATGCCGCTGGGGAACGGTTTCCTCAGCGGCACGCTGACGCCCGGCGTCGGCTTCGAACCGGAGGACCTGCGGGCCCGGCACCCGCGCTTCACCGCGGAGATGATGGCGGCCAACCAGCCGCTGGTCGCGGGGCTGCGCCGGGTGGCCGCCCGGCACGAGGGGGCGACGGTCGCCCAGGTGGCGCTGGCGTGGCTGCTGGCGCAGGGGCGGCACGTGATACCGATACCCGGCACCAAGCAGGAGCACTGGGCGCGGGAGAACGCGGCGGCCGACGAGGTCCGGCTGACACCGCTGGACCTGAAGGAGATCGCGGCGCTGCCGGCGGCCCAGGGCTCTTGGGAATGATGTCCCCGCCCCGTGGCGGCGGAGAGCCGGACGGCCCCCTCGGCGGTCCGCGGGTCAGCGGGCCGGGGTGACCCGTTCCTCCGTCAGCAGGCCCAGCCGGTGCGCCAGCGCCGCCGCCTCCCCCCGGCCCGACACCTCCAGCTTGGCCAGGATGTGGGAGACATGGACGCTGGCCGTCTTCGGGGAGATGAAGAGCTCCTGCGCTATCTGGCGGTTGCTGCGGCCGGCCGCCACCAGGGCCAGCACATCGCGTTCGCGGCGGGTCAGGCCCCGGTCGTCCCGCCCCGCCGTCCCGGGGCCGGCGGCGGGAGCGAGCGGCAGCCGGGCGCGCTGGGCCAGTAGTTCGACCCCGCGCATCAGCGGTGCCGCACCCAGGGCGCGGGCCGCCTCGTACGCCTGGATCAGCAGCGCGCCCGCGCCCTCGCGGTCGCCGTCCGCCAGCAGTGTCTCCGCGCCGTGCGCGCGGGCCTGCGCGAGCAGGTAGGGACGCTCCAGCCCTTCCAGCGCGGCGATCACCGCGGCCCAGTCGGCCGCCCGCACCGTGCCCTCGGCCCGCCGCAGCTCCGCCTCGACCAGCTCCGCGTGGGCCTGCCACACCGGATAGTGGCGGCGGAGCCCGGCCGCGTACGTACGGATCAGGCCGATCGCCTCCGCCCGTCCGGGTGCGGCGGCCGACACCCCGGCCGCGTCCGCCTCGGCGACCGCCGCCGCGTGCACCAACGGCCAGGTGTAACTGCCGGCGCCCGGCGCGAGCCCGGCCGCCACGGCCGCGGCGAACAGTTCCCGCGCGTCCAGGATCCGGCCCCGGGCCGCCGCGAGCAGCAGCTTGCAGCGGGCCGCCGGGTGGGCGTGCTGCACCGACCGGTCGTACGCGTTGTACTGCTCGGTCATCACCGCGATCTCGGCCTCCGCGACCTCGTACTCGCCGCGTGCCAGCGCCACCTGGGCGACGAACTCGGCCGACAGCGCGCGGTTCACCGGGGACGCCGCGTCGGCGGCGGCGGTGCGCCCCGCCGTCGCCGCGTCGTCCCAGCGGCCCAGGGAGTACAGCGCGTCACCGCGGTTGCGGTGCAGCCACACCGCGGTCTGCCGCAGCCGCCACCGGTCGGTGAGCTTCAGCGCCTCCTCGCCCACCTCCAGGGACTCCCGGGAACGGCCCACGGTCTCCAGGACCGACTGGAGGTTGACGTGGCTGCGGGTGAAGACGTTGACGTGGTGCCCGGCCTGCACCCGCTCGGCCGCCGCCCGCATCACGGCGATGCCCTCCTCGCCCGCGCCGGTCTCGGTCATCAGCCCGCCCAGACTTACCAGGGCGTGCAGTTCGGCCTCCTCGTTGCCCATGGCGCGGGCCAGGTCCACGGCCTGCCGCGCCGTCTCCAGCGCGTCGGGCCCCGCGTCGAACAGCACCCCCCAGGTGGCGGCCTCGGTCAGCACATGGGCGTGGGTGGGGGACGGGTCGAACCCGGCCAGCAGCGCCTGGGCCCGCTTGAGCTCCTCCCAGCCGGTGCCCCGGGCCAGATGGCGCAGCAGCCGTGACGTCTGGCTCCAGAACCACGCCGCGCGCAGCGGATGCTCCGGCTCCACGATGATGCGCAGCGCCCGCCTGGCCACCGACAGGCCCCGCTCCGGCTCCCCCGCGAGCCGGGCGGTCAGCGTGATCTCGGCCAGCAGGTCCAGGTGGGCCAGGGTCTCGTCCACACAGTCGCACAGCGGGTACGACTCCACGTCCCGCGCCGGGCGCTGCGCGGTCCTGATCTCCGCCGGCACGCTGTCCCACAGTTCCAGGACGCGATCCAGCATCCTCAGCTGCTCGGCGTACGCGTGCCGGCCGCGTGCCGCGTCCGCCGCGCGCAGCGTCGCGGGCAGCGCCTTGACGGGGTCGTTGGCCTGGTACCAGAACCCCGCCAGCCGGGCGGGGCGTTCGTCGGCGCACACCAGCGCCGGGTCCGCCTCCAGCGCCTCCGCGTAGCGGCGGGAGAGCCGTGACCGCTCACCCGGCAGCAGGTCGTCGATGACCGCCTCCCGTACCAGGGCGTGCCGGAAGCGGTAGCTGTCGTCCTCGTCCACCCGCAGCAGATTGGCGCCTACGGCGGTGCGCAGCGCCTCGATCAGCTCGTCCTCGTCGCCGGGGACGACCGCGCGCAGCAGGGCGTGTTCCACCCGGGAGCCGCCCCTGGCGGCGATCCGGATCACCCGCTGGACGGTCTCGGGCAGCGCCTCGACCCGGACCAGCAGCAGATCGCGCACCGAGTCGCTGATCATGCCGGGCGGCTCGTCCCCCTTGAGGCAGCCCGCGAGCTCCTCGACGAAGAAGGCGTTGCCGTCCGAGCGGGCGTAGACCTGCTCGACCACCCGGGCCCGGGGTTCGCTGCCGTGGATGCCGGCCAGCTGGCGGCGGACCTCGTCGACGGTGAACCGCTCCAGTTCGATCCGCCGCACCGTGCGCAGCCGGTCCAGCTCGGCGAGGAAGGGCCGCAGCGGGTGGCGGCGGTGGATGTCGTCGGAGCGGTAGGTCATCAGCAGCAGGACCCGGCCGCGCGGCAGGGAGCGGAAGAGGTAGCTGAGCAGTTCGCGGGTGGAGCGGTCCGACCAGTGCAGGTCCTCGATGGCCAGGACCAGGGTGCGGGTCCCGGCGAGGGTTTCCAGCAGGCGCGCGGTCAGTTCGAAGAGCCGGCCGCGGCCCTCCTCGGTGCCGGCCGGGGCGGGGAGGGCGGTGGGCTCGCCCAGTTCGGGCAGGAGCCGGGCCAGTTCGTCGCCGAATCCGGCGGCGGCCTGGGTGAGTTCGTCACCGAACCGGCGGTGCAGGCCGCGCAGCAGTGTGGAGACGGGGGCGAACGGCAGGCCGTCGGCACCCGCCTCCACGCAGGCGCCGACGACGGTGAGGGCGCCGGTGTCCCGGGCGGCACGCGCGAGTGCCTCTTCCAGCAGCCGGGTCTTGCCCACCCCCGCCTCGCCGCCGATGAGTACCGCCTGCGGGGTGCCGTCGTCCGCCTCACGGAGTGCGCGGTCCAGGGCGGCGCTCTCCTTGTCGCGTCCGACGAACACCGGGCTGACGGATCTGATCTGCATGTTTCGCAGGATCGCACATCCGTCCGACAAGCTCCCGGGAGTTTCGGGGGCGGAGCCGGGGACAGGAGCGGCGGGTGTCACGCGCGGGTCCGCAGCCAGCGGCGGGGTACGGACGCCCGTACGCTCCGTTCCTGACCTCCGTCCGCTCCCGTGACGGCCGGCCTCGCGGCGTCGGCCGCCCGCCGTGCCCGGCCGGCCTCGCGCAGCAGGCGCTCGTGGCGCGCTTCGCGCCGCAGGCTCTCGATGCGTTCCCGGACGATGTCGATGTTGAGGTCGCCGTACATGGGGTCCCCGCCTTCGCCGTGGTGGCTGATCTCTGGATGCCTCCACACTCCTCGGGCAGGTGGGGCGGGCACATCGGGCAGCCTGCGCATCCGCGCGTACGGCGGGGTCCTTAGGCGGGCCGGAGTGGGGGGCGGCGGCGGGTAAGGCCCCCGCGGCGGAACTCCCGGCCCCTCCTCATCGTCCTTTCCGATGAGACGAGGATCGGTTCTCGACCTGGGAGGCGAGGATGCCCAATCCGTTCAGTCTGATGGAAGCGCTGTTCCGGCCCAGTGGGTACCACACCGAGGAAGAGGCCTGGCGGCTGGAGTTCGACCGGGTCGACGAGGGCAGCAACGCGCCCGGTGGCGCCGGCCCGATCGATCTGGAGTCGGGCCGGGTCACCGTCAGCGTCCCGGGGTCACGGGCGCCAGCAGCCTGAGCCGGTGCGCCAGGGCCGCGGCCTCACCGCGGCTGGTGACCGACAGTTTCGCCAGGATGTTGGAGACATGCACACTCGCCGTCTTGGGCGAGATGAACAGCCGCTCGGCAATCTGCCGGTTGCTGCGCCCTTCGGCGACCAGCGCGAGCACGTCCCGCTCCCGGGGAGTGAGCCCGAACGGGTCCTCGGGTGCGGACGTCGCCGCCGGCTGCCGCGGTGCGGGCACGGGACGGGGCTCCAGGGCGACCCGGGTGCGCGCCGCAAGCTGATCGACGCGGGCCACCACCGGCGCCGCGCCCAGCTCGGCCGCCACCGTGCGCGCCTGCCGCAGCAACCGGGCCGCCCGTTCCCGCTCCTCCCCCGCCGCCTGCGTGTCCCGGGTGAGCAGCGCCTCCGCCCAGCCCACCCGGGCATCCGCCAGGTGGTGGGGCAGCCCCAGCGGTTCGAGGCCGGCCACCGCCTCGGCCCAGCGCCCCGCCGTATCCCGGCTCTCGGCACGCAGCAGTTCCACATCGACCACCCGGCCGATGCCCGCCCACAGCGGAGAGCGCCGGGATACGGGTGCCATGGCCTCGCGGATCAGGCGGACCGCCTCCGGGCGGCCCTCGTCCGCTTCCGGCAGCCCCCGGGTGTCCGACTCCGCGCGGGCCGCCGCGTGGAACAGCCCCCACAGGTGGCTGGCGTTGAACGGCGGCGCACCGCCCGCCACGGACACCCGGAACAGCTCCCTGGCCAGCCGGATGTCACCCGCGCGCACCGCCAGCTCCAGCTCCACCCGGTTCAGCCCGATCAGGAAGTCACGGCGCAGCTCCGGGGTGCGGAAGCCCGCGTGCACCGCGGCCAGTTCGGCGCGGGCGGCCGGCACATCGCCGCGCAGCAACGCCAGCTGGGCGGCCATCACCCGGGCGGCGGCCCGCGGCGTGTCGGTTCGGGTCCGCTGCCCGACGGTCCTGAGCGAGGCGGCGGCCTCCGCCCAGCGGCCCCGGTGCAGCATCACCATCGCCCGGTTGCAGGACAGCCAGCTGGTGGTGTCGGCGAGGCCGAAGCGGTCGGCCAGCAGCAGCCCGCGCTCCGTCATCTCCAGCGCCAGGTCCAGCCGGCCGGCCTCCGCCACGGTGACGCCGAAGTTGACCAGGCAGCGGCCCAGCAGACTCACCTCGCCACGGGCCAGCACCCGCTCCAGCACCGCCGTCATCTCGGCGATGCCCTCCTCCGCGTCGCCGGCCTCGGTGTGCAGACAGGCCAGGGTGAAGCGCGCGTACAGCTCGATGGACTCGGCGTCCACGAGCCGGGCCAGCGACACCGCCCGCTCGGCCGACTCGAACATCTGCGGGCCCACCGGCTCCCCCGACGATTGCCGGGCGGCGTCCAGCGCCATCACCTGGGCGTGCACCACGGACGGCGGCAGTCCGCGCACCAGTTCCCGGGCCCTGAGCAGTTCGGCGCGGCCGTCGCCGCGCTCGGGGCCGTTGTCCATCCGCGAACGCTGCAGCCAGAACCACGCGGCGCGCAGCGGATCGCGGTGCTCGTCCAGGGCGCGCAGCGCACGGCGGCTGATGGACTTGGCCCGGTCGAACCCCTCGGACAGCAGGCTCGCCATGGTGGCCTCGGCCAGCAGATCGACGAAGTCCAGGGCGCCGTCCGCGGAGGGGGCCGGATAGGCCCAGACGTAGTCCACCGGGCGCAGACCGGCCCGTACCCGCTGCGGCACCCCGTCCCACAGCTCCAGGGCCCGTTCCAGCAGCCGCAGCTGCTCGGCGTAGGCGTAGCGGCGGCGGGCGTGGACCGCGGCCTCCAGCACGGCGGGCAGCGCCTTCTCCCGCTGACCGGCGTGGTACCAGTACCCCGCGAGCCGGGCGGCGCGCTGATCCTCCGGTACGGCGTCACCGGCCGCCTCCAGACCGCGCGCGTAACGGAGATTGAGCTGGGCGTGCTCACCGGGCAGCAGATCGTCCAGCACCGCCTCGCGCATGAGCGCGTGCCGGAAGGCGTAGCCGTCGCCGCCCTCGGTGGGAACCAGCAGGTGGGCGCCGACCGCCGTGCGCAGCGCGGCCAGCAGCTCGGCCTCGGAGCAGCCGGCGACCTCGGCGAGCAGGGCGTGCTCCACGAAGGAGCCGCCCGCGGCCACCACCCGCAGCACCTCCTGGCTCTGCTCGGGCAGGGCCTCCATCCGCACCAGCAGCAGGTCGCGCAGCGTGGGGCTGAGCGCCGCGCTGGCCGCGCCGCCGTCGGCGGTCAGCTCCTCCACGAAGAACGGGTTGCCCTCGGACCGTTCGAACACCGACCTGGCCAGCGCGGCGTCCGGCGCGGCCCCGGTGATGGCGGTCATCTGGGCGGCCACCTCGTGCTCGGTGAACCGCGCCAGGTCCAGCCGCCGAACGGTGCGCAGCCGGTCCAGCTCGGCGAGGAAGGGGCGCAGCGGGTGGCGGCGGTGGATCTCGTCGGCGCGGTAGGTGACCAGCACCATCAGGTGGGAGCCCTGGAGGGAGCGGAAGAGGTACCCGAGCAGTTCCCGCGTGGAGCGGTCCGACCAGTGCAGATCCTCCACCGCGAGGATCAGGGGGCGTCCGGCCGGGGCCAGCCGCTCCAGCAGCCGGACGGTCAGCTCGAACAGCCGGGCCCGGTCCGGCTCGCCGTCGCCCGTGGCGGGTGCCTCGCCCAGTTCGGGCAGCAGCCGGGCCAGCTCGGTCTCCCGGCCGCCGGCCGCCGCGGTCAGTTCGTCGCCCAGCCGGCGGTGCAGGGACCGCAGCAGCGACGCCAGGGGGGCGAAGGGCAGTCCGTCGGCGCCCAGTTCGACGCAGCCGCCGACGGCGGTGACGGCGCCGCCGTTCCGGGCGGCGGCCAGGAACTCCTCCAGCAGCCGGGTCTTGCCCACGCCCGCCTCACCGCCGATGACGAGGACCTGCGGCTCCCCGGCCCCGGCCCGCCCCAGCGCGGCGGTCAGGGCGGCGCGTTCGGTCTCCCGGCCGATGAACACGGGGCTGATCCGAGGGCTCTCCACCTGCCCGAGCATCGCACGGGCGACACCGGCCACGACACCCGATATCGCGTCGGGGCCGGCGTTCACGCCGCGGTCGACCATCCTCCGCGCGCCGCCGGCTCCGCGGCGGGCGCGGCCGGCTTCCGGCGACCGGTGGGGGCGGCCCGCCGGGCGCGGCGGCGTTCGGCGGCGGCCCGTTCCAGTTCGGCGGCGCGCTGCTTGTGCAGTTCGTACTCCATGGTCATGGCGTCCCTCCCGGGTGTGCGTCGCGCCGGCCGGTGCCGGGCGATGCCTTCACTGTGCGCCGACAGCCCCTGACGGCACATCGGGAGAACGCCGCGTTACACGCCCCGGGAGTGCCTTATCCCGGTGCCCGGGGGTCCTTAGGCGACAGTTGGACGGCGCGCGGCGGCGGTCCCGTGCCGCGGCAGCCGGACCCGGCACCGACGGTGCAGGCCGCCGGTGACCCGCCCGGGAGGCGGGCCACCCGCACCGAACACGACGGTGGGGGCGGCCCCGTCCTCCTCGGACGGGGCCGCCCCCACTGGTGCCTGTCGCGCGGAGCGGGTGGCTCAGCCCTGAACGCCCAGGCGTTCCAGGATCAGCTCCCTGGCCCGCCCCGCGTCCGCCTGGCCACGGGTGGCCTTCATGACCGCGCCGACCAGCGCGCCCGCCGCCGCGACCTTGCCGCCGCGTACCTTGTCGGCCACGCCCGGGTTGGCGGCGATCGCCTCGTCGACGGCCGCGCCCAGCGCGCCCTCGTCCTTGACGATCTTCAGCCCGCGCGCCTCGACGACCTCGTCCGGCGAGCCCTCGCCCGCCAGCACGCCCTCGATGACCTGCCGGGCCAGCTTGTCGTTGAGCGAGCCCTCGGCCACCAGCGCCGCGACCCGCGCGATCTGGGCCGGCGTCACCGGCAGCGCGGCCAGCTCGGCGCCCGCCTCGTTCGCCCGCCGCGCCAGCTCACCCATCCACCACTTGCGCGCGGCGGCCTGATCGGCGCCCGCCTCGATGGTGGCGGTGATCAGGTCGATCGCACCGGCGTTGAGCACGGACTGCATCTCGTGCTCCGAGATGCCCCACTCCTCGCGCAGCCGGTTGCGCCGGGCACGCGGCAGCTCGGGAAGCTCGCCGCGCAGCTCCTCCACCCACTCCTTGGGCGGGGCCACCGGCACCAGGTCGGGCTCGGGGAAGTAGCGGTAGTCCTCCGCCTCCTCCTTGACCCGCCCCGAGGTGGTGGAACCGTTCTCCTCATGGAAGTGCCGGGTCTCCTGGACGATGGCGCCGCCACCGTCCAGCACCGCCGCGTGCCGCTGGATCTCGAAGCGCACGGCGCGCTCGACGCTGCGCAGCGAGTTGACGTTCTTCGTCTCGCTGCGGGTGCCGAACTTCTCCCGCCCGTGCGGGCGCAGTGACACGTTCACGTCACAGCGCATCTGGCCCATCTCCATGCGGGCCTCGGAGACGCCGAGCGCCTTGATCAGCTCGCGCAGCTCGGCGACGTACGCCTTGGCCACCTCCGGCGCCCGCTCCCCCGCGCCCGTGATCGGCTTGGTGACGATCTCGATCAGCGGGATGCCGGCCCGGTTGTAGTCCAGCAGGGAGTGCGAGGCCCCGTGGATACGGCCGGTCGCGCCACCGATGTGGGTGGACTTGCCGGTGTCCTCCTCCATGTGGGCGCGCTCGATCTCCACCCGGAAGATCGTGCCGTCGTCCAGCTGCACGTCGAGGTAGCCGTTGAAGGCGATCGGCTCGTCGTACTGCGAGGTCTGGAAGTTCTTCGGCATGTCCGGATAGAAGTAGTTCTTCCGGGCGAACCGGCACCATTCGGCGATCTCGCAGTTCAGCGCGAGACCGATCCGGATGGCGGATTCCACGCCCACGGCGTTGACCACCGGCAGGGCGCCGGGCAGCCCCAGGCAGGTGGGGCAGGTCTGGGAGTTCGGCTCCGCGCCCAGGGTGGTGGCGCAGCCGCAGAACATCTTGGTCGCGGTGCCGAGTTCGACATGGACCTCAAGGCCCATGACGGGGTCGTAGGACGCGAGGGCGTCCTCGTACGACACCAGGTCGTCAGTCACGGTCACGGGTCGTACCTCTCACACACGGTCAGTGGGCTCGGGGAGGGCGAGCTCCGCCTCCCGGTTGATGCGGCGCACTTCCCGGCTCAGCAGGGCGAGGCCGGTGACGATCGCGGCGGCCGAGATGACGGCGTCGGCCAGCTCCAGCGCGTCGCGCTCCTCACGGGCGGTGCGCAGCTGCTTGACCACGCCGATCGCCCCGAACAGGGTGGTGCCGATCGACAGGTACGTACTGGCCTTGGACTTGGTCTTCTTGCTCATAGCGCGGGTGCCTCCTCCAGCAACGGGTGTCCCCAGCGTGCCTGGAAGCCGGCCTCGACCGCCGCTCCCACGCGGTACAGCCGTTCATCGGCCATCGCGGGGGCGATGATCTGCAGGCCCACGGGCAGGCCGTCCTCGTCCGCCAGGCCGCAGGGCAGCGACATGGCGGCGTTGCCCGCCAGGTTGGTGGGGATGGTGCACAGGTCGGCCAGGTACATGGCCATCGGGTCGTCCACGCGCTCGCCGATGGCGAAGGCGGTGGTCGGGGTGGTCGGCGAGATCAGCACGTCGACATCGCCGAACGCCCGCTCGAAGTCGCGGGTGATGAGGGTGCGGACCTTCTGGGCGCTGCCGTAGTACGCGTCGTAGTAGCCGGACGACAGGGCGTACGTACCGAGCATGATGCGCCGCTTGACCTCGTCCCCGAAGCCCTGGCCCCGGGTGAGGGTGGTGACCTCCTCGGCGGAGCGCCCGCCGGTGTCGCCGACCCGCAGCCCGTACCGCATGGCGTCGAAGCGGGCCAGGTTGGAGGAGCACTCGGAGGGCGCGATGAGGTAGTACGCGGCGAGCGCCTTGTCGAAGGACGGGCAGGACACCTCGACGACCTCGGCACCCAGCTCGCGCAGCAGTTCCACGGCCTCGTCGAAGCGGGCCATGACGCCGGGCTGGTACCCCTCGCCGCGGAACTCCTTGACCACGCCGACCCGCAGCCCGGCCACCGAGCCGTTGCGGGCCGCCTCGACGACGGCGGGCACCGGCGCGTTGATGGAGGTGGAGTCCAGCGGGTCGTGCCCGGCGATCGCCTCGTGCAGCAGCGCCGTGTCGAGCACGGTGCGGGCGCACGGGCCGCCCTGGTCCAGGGAGGAGGAGAAGGCGATCATGCCGTAGCGGGAGACCCCGCCGTAGGTGGGCTTGACGCCGACCGTGCCGGTGACGGCGGCGGGCTGCCGGATGGAGCCGCCGGTGTCGGTGCCGATCGCCAGCGGCGCCTGGTAGGAGGCGATCGCGGCGGCCGAGCCGCCGCCGGAGCCACCGGGGATGCGGGTGAGGTCCCACGGGTTGCCGGTGGGGCCGTACGCGCTGGTCTCGGTGGAGGAGCCCATGGCGAACTCGTCCATGTTGGTCTTGCCCAGGATCACCACCCCGGCGGCCTTCAGGCGGCGGGTGACGGTGGCGTCGTAGGGCGGGATCCAGCCCTCGAGGATCTTGGAGGCACAGGTGGTGGGGACGCCCTCGGTGGTGAAGATGTCCTTGAGCGCGAGCGGGACACCGGCCAGCGGGCCGAGCTTCTCCCCGGCGGCGCGCCGCTCGTCGACGGCGCGGGCCTGGGCGAGGGCGCCCTCGCGGTCCACGTGCAGGAAGGCGTGCACCTTCTCGTCGACGGCGTCGATCCGCGCCAGGTGCGCCTCGGCGACCTCGGTGGCGGTGACGGAGCCGTCGGCGATCTGTGCGGCGATCTCGGCGGCGGTGCGGTGGATCACGTCGGTCATGCCTCCTCCCCGAGGATCTGCGGCACCTTGAAGCGCTGCTGGGCGGCGGCGGGCGCGCCGGAGAGCGCCTGCTGCGGGGTGAGCGAGGGCCGTACCTCGTCCGGGCGCATGACGTTGGTCAGCGGCAGCGGGTGGGAGGTCGGGGGCACATCCTGGTCGGCGACATCGGAGACGCGGGCGACCGCGCCGATGATGTCGTCGAGCTGACCGGCGAAGTGGTCGAGCTCTTCGTCCGTCAGCTCCAGACGTGCCAGCCGGGCGAGGTGGGCGACCTCCTCGCGCGTGATGCCTGGCATGCGGCGATCCTCATTGTTGGTCGAGGGCTGGTTTCGGCCCCAATCCTATGGGTCCGGCGGGGGCGCCCGCGCGCGCGTTACCGGCGGGGCCCGGGGCGGGCCGCCGGGCGGGCTGCGCGGCGGGTACGGGAGCGGGCCCCGCGCACCGTGCGGGCGGGGTGCGGGTCAGCGCACCGGCTGGTGGTTGTGCGGGAGTTCTCCGGCGCCGGTGGCCCGCGCCGCCTCGGCGGGCGGCGGGTCGCTGTCGCGCCCGCGCAGCCAGGCGGTGGCCTCGGCGGGCGGCAGGGCGGCGGACACCAGCCAGCCCTGGACGGCGTCGCAGCCCATGTCGCGCAGCCGTTCCCAGGTCTCGTCGTCCTCCACGCCCTCGGCGACGACCACCAGGCCCAGGGAGTGGGCGAGTTCGATGGTGCAGCGGACGATCTCGGCGTTCTGCGGGTCGGCGGCCAGGCCGGCGACGAAGGAACGGTCGATCTTGAGCTCGCTGACCGGCAGGGTGCGCAGGTAGGACAGGGAGGAGTAGCCGGTGCCGAAGTCGTCGAGGGAGATCTTCACGCCGTGCGCGGTGAGCCCGGCGAGGGTGTCGGCGGCGTGCTGCGGGTCCTCCAGCATGACGTGCTCGGTGATCTCCAGCTGGAGCGAGCCCGCCGGGACCCGGTGCCGGGCGAGGCGGGCGGCCACCGCCTCGGTGAAACCGTCGGTGTACACGTCGCGGGGTGAGACGTTGACGGCCACCGGGACGGTCAGTCCGGCGGCCCGCCAGTGCGCCACCTGACGCAGCGCGGTCTCCAGGACGTACTCGGTGAGCTGCGGCATCAGCCCGGAGGTCTCGGCGATGGCGATGAACTCGTCCGGGGGGACCCGGCCGCGTTCGGGGTGCACCCAGCGGATGAGGGCCTCCAGGCCGGCGACGGCGCCGTCGAAGCCGACCTTGGGCTGGTAGTGCAGTTCGACCTGGCCGCGCTCCAGGGCGTGACGCAGGTCGCCGAGGAGTCCGAGCCGGTCGGGGGTGTGCTCGTCGCGGCTGGCCTCGTACACCTGGACGCCGCACCGATCCCGTTTGGCGGCGTACATGGCGACATCGGCGCGGCGCAGCAGGTCCTCGGCCTCGCGGGCGTGGTCGGGGGCGACGGCGACGCCGGCGCTGGCCTCCATCAGCAGGGTGAGGCCGTCGAGTTCGAGCGGGGCGCTGAGGGAACGGATGAGATCGCGGGCGATGTGCCGGGCGGCGTCGGCGGACTCGACGCCGGGCAGCAGCACGGCGAACTCGTCGCCGCCGAGCCGGGCGGCGGCGGCCTCCGGGGGCAGGCCGGCGCGTATCCGGTCGGCGATCTGGAGCAGCAGCCGGTCGCCGGTGAGATGACCCAGGGTGTCGTTGACGTCGCGGAAGCTGTCGAGGTCGATCAGGACCAGGGCGCAGCGGGCCGGGACGTCGGCCGGCTCGGGGGTGGGGGCCGCTTCGGGGGCGGCCTCCTCCAGGGCGGCACGGGTGCGGTCCAGCAGCCACTGGCGGTTCGGCAGTCCGGTGAGCGGGTCGAGGAGTTGCTCCTCGGCGCGGGCGTTGGCCAGCCACAGGGTGCGGTCCAGGGCGATCAGCGGGACCGCGAACAGGGGGATGAGCAGCGGCACTTCGGCGGCGACCACGACGATGAGCGGGGCGAAGCACAGCAGGGCGAGCGCTATCGTGCCCTGCCGCAGCAGCGCGGCGGCGGTGACCGCGGAACCGGCGGCGGGCAGCGCGGCGGAGGGGGTGTCGCACAGCCAGTGCAGGGTGCGCGAGACCACCAGGTAGGCCACGGCGCCCAGCAGCAGCTGGAGGAGGATGGCCGGGGTCCAGTCGTCGGGATGCCACGGGTGCGCGACGCTGGGGCGCACGCCGAAGACGGCCAGCGTCAGCCCGGCGGCGCCGACCCCCAGGATGTCGATGGACCCGTGGACCAGGGCCTGTTGGCGCCGGTCGCGGCGGGCGGCGCCGACGAGGGTGACCACGGCGAGGCTGATGAGCAGGGCCGGGACCCAGCCGTACTGGAGCAGCATGGACAGCGCCAGGGCGGCGCCCGAGCCGGAGCTGCCCCACCAGCGGTCGCCGCGTACGGCCACCAGGTGGGTGACCACGACGCCGGTGAGCAGCGCGAAACCTAATCCGGCGCGGGCGCCCGGGAAGAGGGCGTGTCCCTCGGCGACCACCCGGGAGACGCCGATGAGCAGGGCGATGGCGGCGGTGATGAGGACGGCGGGCCGGGTGTACCGGGCCAGCCACGCGCAGTTGCGCCGCTGGGTCGGTCGTCCCGTGGGGGCTGACTGCATGCGGGTCCCTCTCACGGCTTCCTTGCCCGCGCCAGGGCAGGCACACCCCCCACACTAGGCCGCGGTCCGCCCCATCGTGCGCGGGGTGGCGGAAAGTCGGGCGTTTTCTTCACACCTTGCGGGCGGAAGCCACCTTCCCTGCTATATCCCGTCGCCCCGCGTCACCCACACGTCATCTTCTGTTGCTCCCGCGTCATTTCTTCTCTTTCGTCGTCTCCTGCCCGTTCTTCCCGGCGTTTTCGCCCGCTTCCTCCGCTTCCTCCGCTTCCTCCCCCGCGCCCAGGGCCACTTCACGAGCCGCGTCGGCGCCCTGGTCCAGCAGCACCGCGAAGCCGGCCTCGTCCAGCACCGGCACCTTCAGCTGGACGGCCTTGTCGTACTTCGACCCGGGGCTGTCCCCCACCACCACAAAACCGGTCTTCTTGGAGACGGATCCGGTCACCTTGGCGCCCCGGCTCTGGAGCGCTTCCTTCGCTCCGTCACGGGTGTGGGAGCCGAGCGTGCCGGTGACCACCACCGTGACGCCCTCCAGCGGGCGCGGGCCGGCGTCCTCTCCGGCCCCCTCGTCCTCCATCCGCACCCCGGCGGCCCGCCACCGTTCGACGATCTCGCGGTGCCAGTCGACGGCGAACCAGTCCGTGAGCGAGGCCGCGATGGTCGGGCCCACCCCCTCGGTGGCCGCGAGTTCCTCCTCGCCGGCCGCCATGATCCGGTCCAGCGAACCGAATTCACGCGCCAGCGCCTGCGCCGCCACCGGCCCCACGTGCCGGATGGACAGCCCGGTCAGGATCCTGGCCAGCGGCTGCTGCTTGGCGGCCTCGATCGCCTCCAGCATCGCCAGGGTGTTCTTCTTGGGCTCGCCCTGCTGATTGGCGAAGAAGGTGACGACCTTCGGCTCGCCGGTCTCCGGGTCGCGCTTGGGCAGCCCGGTGTCCTGGTCCAGCACGTAGGAGGTGATCGGCAGCAGTTCCTCGACCCGCAGGTCGAACAGGCCGCCCTCGTCGGCCAGCGGCGGGGTCGCCGGCTGGATCGGCTGGGTGAGGGCGGTCGCCGCCACGTACCCGAAGTGGTCGATGTCCAGGCACTTGCGGCCGGCCAGGTAGTACAGCCGCTCCCGCAACTGGGCGGGGCACGAGCGCGCGTTGGGGCAGCGCAGATCGATGTCCCCCTCCTTCATGGGCCGCAGCGCCGTACCGCACTCGGGACACTCGGCGGGCATCACGAACTCGCGCTCGCTGCCGTCCCGCAGGTCGGCCACCGGCCCCAGGATCTCGGGGATGACATCGCCCGCCTTGCGCAGCGCGACGGTGTCCCCGATCAGCACCCCCTTGGCCTTGACCACCTGCTGGTTGTGCAGGGTGGCGAACTCCACCTCGGAACCCGCCACGGTGACCGGCTCCACCACGGCGTACGGAGTGATCCGGCCGGTGCGCCCCACTCCGACGCGGATGTCGACCAGTTTGGTGTTGACCTCCTCCGGCGGGTACTTCCAGGCGATGGCCCAGCGCGGCGCACGCGAGGTGGAACCCAGCCTCCCCTGGAGCGGGATCTCGTCCAGCTTGACCACCACGCCGTCGATCTCGTGCTCGACGGCGTGCCGGTGCTCCCCGTAGTGGGCGATGAACTCGCGCACCCCGCTCAGCGAGGTGACGACCTTGGCGGCTCTGGCGGTGGGCATCCCCCACTCGTGCAGCAGCTCGTACGCGTGGGAGAGGCGGTCGATGTCGAATCCCTCGCGCGCCCCGATGCCGTGCACCACCATCTGAAGGGGGCGGGAGGCGGTGACCTTCGGGTCCTTCTGGCGCAGCGAACCGGCCGCCGCGTTGCGGGGGTTGGCGAACGGTTTCTCCCCCGCGCCCACCAGGCGGGCGTTCAGCTCCTCGAAGCGCTCCATCGGGAAGAACACCTCGCCGCGGATCTCCACGAGCGCCGGGATCCGCTCCCCGTTCAGCCGGGTGGGGATCTCCTGGATGGTGCGGACGTTGGGGGTGATGTCCTCCCCGGTCCGGCCGTCGCCACGGGTGGCGGCACGGGTGAGGCGGCCGTGCTCGTAGGTGAGGTTGACGGCGAGACCGTCCACCTTCAGCTCGCACAGGAAGTGGTACGGGATGCCGTCCAGTTCGTCGGCGACCCGGTCCGCCCAGGCGTCGAGTTCGGCGTCGTCGAAGGCGTTGTCGAGCGAGAGCATGCGTTCGGCGTGCTCGACGGAGGTGAACTCCGTCTCGTACACCCCGGCCACCTTCTGGGTGGGCGAGTCGGGGGTGCGCAGCTCGGGGTGTGCCTCCTCCAGCACCTGGAGTTCGCGCAGCAGCGCGTCGAACTCGGTGTCGCTGATCACCGGCGTCTTCACGTAGTAGCGGAAGCGGTGCTCCTCGACCTGCTCAGCGAGCCGGGCGTGCCGCTCCCGCGCCTCGGCGGGCACTGCTGACTGCTGTTCGACCGACACCGTCTTGTCTCCGTCCTCACTCAGGGTTGTCCGCGAGGGATCTCGCCGCCCGGACGCAATGCGCCAGCGCCGCCCGGGCGTACGCCGGGGAGGCGCCCGCGAGACCACACGTCGGAGTGATCACCACGGACTCGCTGAGCAGGCCGGGTGAGAGCCCCAGCCTGCGCCACAGCGACCTGACTCCACTGACCGTACCGGCCGGGTCTGACAATTCCGCGGCCCGCTCGCCGGTGCCGGGCAGCACGCCGAGGAAGAGGGCCGTCCCGCCTTCCGCCGCCTCCCCGATGGCCTCGTCCTCACGCTCGGTGAGCAGCGAGAAGTCGAGGGAGACGCCGTCGGCGCCGGCCCGGCGCAGCAGCGGGAGGGGGACACCGGGGGCGCAGGAGTGCACGACGACGGGGGCGCCCGCGTCGTGGCCCACCGCGATCAGTTCGCGCAGCGCGCCCTCGGCGACGGCGCGGTCCACGGCACGGTGGGTGCGGTAGCCGCTGGCGGTGGGGACGGCACCGTGCAGCACGGCGGTGAGGGAGGGTTCGTCGAGCTGGAGCACGGGTCGGGCGCCGGGGACGCGGCGGCGGACCTCGGCGAGGTGGCCGCGCAGTCCCTCGGCGAGCGAGGCGGTGAGGTCGCGGCAGGCGCCGGCATCGCCGAGCATGGCCTCGCCGGTTCGGCGTTCGAGGGTGGCGGCCAGGGTCCAGGGGCCGACGGCGGAGATCTTCAGCGCGCCCCGGTGGCCCTGGGTGAACTCCTCCAGGGTGTCGAGGTCTTCGCGCAGCCAGGCGCGGGCGCGGCGGGTGTCGCGCCCGGGGCGGTCACTGATCCGCCAGCCACTGGGCTCCAGATGGACGTACAGCTCGGCCAGCAGCCCGGCGGTGCGGCCGGTCATGTCGGCCCCGGGGCCGCGGGCGGGGAGTTCGGGCAGGTACGGCAGGGATTCCAGGGAGCCGGTGACGGTGCGCACCGACTCCCTGATGTCCTCGCCCGGCATGGAGCCGATCCCGGTGGCCGCGGCCGGGCCCCAGGGGTGTCGCGGTGCGTTCGCCGCGTCGTCGTTCGCCGTGTCGTTCACCCCGGCAGCCTACGAGTTCCGCCGGGGTGCGCGGGCCGCCCGGTCAGCCGGTGGGGCGTACGGACAGGTCGGTGATCTCGGTGCCGCGCGGCAGGTCGAGGGCGGTGAGGAGGGTGGTGGCGACGGATTCGGGGGTCATCCAGCGCTCCGGGTCGTACTCCTTGCCCTCCTGCTGGTGCACCTTGGCCTGCATGGGAGTGGCGGTGCGGCCCGGGTAGACGGTGGTGACACGCACGCCGTGGCCCGCCTCCTCGGCGCGCAGCGCGTCGGCGAGTGCTTTGAGGCCGTGCTTGCTGGCGGCGTAGGCGCCCCACTGGGCGTTGGCGCGCAGTCCGGCGCCGGAGTTGACGAAGAGCACGTGGCCCTGGGCGGCGCGCAGCTGGGGCAGCAGCAGGCGGGTGAGTTCGGCGGGGGCGACGAGGTTGGCGGCGAGGGTGGCCTGCCAGACCTTGGGGGTGAGGTCGCCGATGCCGCCGAGGTCGACGACTCCGGCGATGTGCAGGAGGGAGTCGACGCGGTCGGGGAGCGTCTGGTGGCCCAGGGCCCAGGAGAGCCGGGCGGGTTCGGCGAGGTCACCGACGAGGGTGCGGGCGCCGGGGAAGCGGTCGCGCAGCTGGGCGGCCCGGGCGGCGTCGCGCGCCCACAGCCACAGCTCGTCGCCGCGTTCGGCCAGTCGTTCGGCGACGGCCGTACCGATTCCGGAACCCGCGCCTGTGATCACATGCGTTGCCATACGAGCATGGTCTCGTACGGACAGGAACGGCCCGGCAGTGGGAGGCGGCGGCATGACGGACGGTGCGGGAGCGAACGTGGACGCGGGCGAGAAGGCGGGCGAGCACGCGGACGGGTCCGGGGCGACGGTGCGGATCGCGGTGGGGCAGGTGCTCTCGGGGGCGTCCCCGCGGGAGAATCTGGCGCTGCTGGCGCAGACGGCGGAACGCGCGGCGGAACGTGGCGCGCGGGTGCTGGTGTTCCCGGAGGCCGCGATGGCGCGCTTCGGCGTCCCGCTGGGCCCGGTGGCGCAGCCGCTGGACGGGCCGTGGGCGGCGGGGGTGCGGGAGATCGCGGCGCGGCACGGACTGCTGGTGGTGGCGGGGATGTTCACCCCGGACCCGGACGGGCGGGTGCGCAACACGCTGCTGATCACGGGGCGGGGGGTGGACACCTGGTACGACAAGGTGCATCTGTTCGACGCGTTCGGCTTCACGGAGTCGCGGACGGTGGCGCCCGGGGACCGGGTGGTCACGGCGGACGCGGACGGGGTCAGGTTCGGCTTCGCGACCTGTTACGACGTGCGCTTCCCCGAGTTGTTCGTGCGGCTGGCCGGGCTGGGGGCGCGGGTGATCCTGGTGCCGGCCTCGTGGGGTGCGGGCGAGGGCAAGCGGGAGCAGTGGGAACTGCTGGTGCGGGCCAGGGCGCTGGATTCCACCTGCTGGGTGGTGGCGGTGGGCCAGGCGGATCCGGCGGCGGTGGGTGAGGATCCGGGGACCTCGGCGCCGACCGGCATCGGGCACAGCATGGTGGTCTCGCCGCTGGGTGAGGTACGGGCGCGGCTGGGGGCGGAGCCGGGGCTGCTGGTGGCCGACGTGGAGGTGGGGCAGGTCGCCGCGGCGAGGTCATCCGTTCCGGTGATTGCCAACCGGCGACCGGAGGCTTATCGTTAATCGATAGCATCGATAAACGATAAGGGGGGTGCGTCGTGAAGGCTGTCATGAAGGCGCTGATGAGACCGGGCGGGAGACGGCCGGCCGCCGCCGAGGGGGGCGGGCCGGATGCGGCTGGCACGGCCGGCGGGCCGCAGAAGGACCCACTGGAGCCCATCGAGGCGGCGGTCACCGCCGTGTGCACGCTGGGCGTGCTGGTCCTGACGCTGTGGGCGGTGCTGGCCGTGTTCGTCGACGGGGTCGGCTTCTACCTCCCCGACCGGGTGTGTGTGACCGACCCGGCGACCAGCGGCAGCGGCACGCCGACGGACGGCATGTTCGGCGCCGGTCCCGATGTCGAGGTGGTGGCACAGCCGACGTTCTGCTTCGACGGCAGCACGGGGCAGCGGGCGCTGTTCATCGCCGTGACACAGCTGGCGCTGCTGTGGCACGTGGGGGCGCTGGTGATGGCCTGGCTGCTGATCCGGCGGGCCCGCAAGCACGGCCCGTTCACCCGGCGCACCGTGCGCGGGCTGACCCTGCTGGGCTGGTATCTGGCAGGCGGAGCGGTGGGGTTGCACCTGATCCAGGGGCTGGCCTACGGCACACTGATCTCCTACGCGACGGACTACTGGGGCTACGCGCGGCTGCTCGATCCGACGCAGGTCCGCTGGTGGCCGATCTTCATCGGCCTCGGGCTGCTCACCTTCGCGCGGCTGATACAGCTGGCCACGGATATGCGGGAGGACCTGGAGGGGGTGGTGTGATGGCGGCGGGCGACGCCGAACCGCACGGGATCGAGGTGCACCTGGACCGGCTGCTGGCCGAGCGGCGCATGACCCTGACCGAGCTGGCCGACCAGGTGGGCGTGACCAACGTCAATCTGTCCGTGCTGAAGAACGGGCGGGCCAAGGCCATCAGGTTCTCCACCCTGACCCGCCTGTGCGAGGTGCTGGAGTGTCAGCCGGGGGACCTGCTCAGCCACCGGCCGAAGTGACCGGGGCGACCGGGGCCACCGAGCGCTCGGTGGCGGCGATGGTGGCCGAGCCGACCACGCGCGGACCGTCGTACAGCACGATCGCCTGGCCGGGGGCCACCCCGCGCACCGGCTCCGCGAAGCTGACGCGCAGCTCGTCGCCGTCCGGCTCGGCGGTCACCGGGGTCTCCCCGCCGTGGGCCCGCAGCTGGGCGGTGTAGCTGCCGGGGCCGGTCGGAGCGGCACCGCACCAGCGGGGGCGGATGGCGGTCAGCGCCCTGATGTCCAGCGCCTCGGCCGGGCCCACTGTGACGGTGTTCTCCACCGGGGAGATGTCCAGGACGTAGCGGGGCTTGCCGTCGGCGGCCGGGTGGCCGATGCGCAGCCCCTTGCGCTGGCCGATGGTGAACCCGTGCGCCCCCTGGTGGGTGCCCACCCGGCGGCCGTCCTCGTCGAGGATGTCGCCCTCGGCGGAGCCCAGATGACCGGCCAGGAAGCCCTGGGTGTCGCCGTCCGCGATGAAGCAGATGTCGTGGCTGTCGGGCTTCTTGGCCACCGCCAGGCCACGGCGCTCGGCCTCGGCCCGGATCTCGTCCTTGGTGGTGCGGGTGTCGCCCAGCGGGAACAGGGCGTGGGCCAGCTGCCGCTCGTCCAGGACACCGAGCACATAGCTCTGGTCCTTGGCGAGATCGGTGGCCCGGTGCAGCTCGCGACCACCGTCGGGGGTGGTCACCACGGTGGCGTAGTGGCCGGTGCACACCGCGTCGAAGCCCAGCGCCAGCGCCTTGTCCAGCAGCGCGGCGAACTTGATCTTCTCGTTGCAGCGCAGACACGGATTGGGGGTGCGGCCCGCCCGGTACTCGGCGATGAAGTCCTCGACCACGTCCTGGCGGAACCGCTCGGCCAGGTCCCACACATAGAAGGGGATGCCGATGACGTCGGCGGCCCGGCGGGCGTCGCGGGAGTCCTCGATGGTGCAGCAGCCCCGGGCGCCGGTGCGGAAGGACTGCGGATTGGCGGACAGCGCCAGATGGACGCCGGTCACCTCGTGCCCGGCCTCCACGGCACGGGCGGCGGCCACGGCGGAATCGACCCCGCCGGACATCGCGGCGAGAACACGAAGACGCGGCCCCGTGCGGGGGCCGGAGGGAGCACCGGGGAACTCATTCATAGCACCACCACCCTACGGGGTGCCCCGCCCCGGCGGCGGGCCCGATCCACCGCCGCCCCGGAGGGCCAGGTCAGCGGCCGGTACGGCGTCAGCTCAGGCCGGCCGTGCGGGCCCGGGAGACGGCGGGGCCGATCGCCTTCGCCACCGCCTCGATGTCCGCCCGCGTCGTGGTGTGGCCCAGGGAGAACCGCAGGGTGCCACGGGCCAGTTCGGGGTCGGCGCCGATCGCCAGCAGCACATGGCTGGGCTGGGCCACCCCGGCCGTGCAGGCAGAGCCGGTGGAGCACTCGATGCCCTGCGCGTCCAGCAACAGCAGCAGCGAATCGCCCTCGCACCCGGGGAAGGCGAAGTGGGCGTTGCCCGGCAGCCGCCCGGCCGGGTCCGGGTCACCGCCGAGCACGGCGTCCGGCACCTGGGCCCGTACCGCCGCGATCAGCTCGTCCCGCAGGCCGCCGATCTCGCGGGCGAAGCCGGCCCGGCGGGCGGTGGCCACCGAGGCCGCCGTCGCGAAGCCCGCCACCGCCGGGACGTCCAGCGTGCCCGAACGCACCTCGCGCTCCTGGCCGCCGCCGTGCAGCACCGGCACCGGCGTCCACTGGCGGCCCAGCAGCAGCGCGCCGATGCCGTACGGGCCGCCGATCTTGTGGGCGGACACGGACAGCGCGGCCAGCCCCGAGGCGGCGAAGTCCACCTCCAGCTGGCCCACCGCCTGCACCGCGTCCGCGTGCATCGGGATGCCGTACTCGGCGGCGACCGCGGCGAGTTCGGCCACCGGGAAGACGGTGCCGATCTCGTTGTTGGCCCACATCACCGTGATCAGCGCCACATCCTGCGGATCCCTGGCGATGGCCTCGCGCAGCGCGCCGGGGTGCACCCGGCCCACCGGGTCCACCGGCAGCCACTCCACCCGGGCACCCTCGTGGTCGGCCAGCCACTGGACCACGTCCAGCACCGCGTGGTGCTCCACCGGACTGGCCAGCACCCGCACCCGGCGCGGGTCCGCGTCCCTGCGGGCCCAGTACAGTCCCTTGACCGCGAGGTTGTCGGCCTCGGTACCGCCCGAGGTGAAGACCACCTCGCTGGGCCGGGCGCCGAGCGCCGCGGCCAGTTCCTCCCGGCCCTCCTCCACCGCGCGCCGTGCCCGCCGTCCGGCGGCGTGCAGGGCGGAGGCGTTCCCGGTGACAGCCAGCTGTGCGGTCATCGCGGCGATGGCCTCGGGGAGCATCGGCGTGGTGGCGGCATGGTCGAAGTAGGGCATGGTGGGGCCGATTCTACGAGCCGCCCCCACGGGGCGGCCGATGGAACCGGATGCCGGACAGTGGCGTTCTTTCCCCTCGGAGGATGAACATGGGTGAGCACGCGGGGCCGGATCAGCGACGGCGGGGGCTCGGGCGGCGCGCCCTGGTCCTGGGCGGTGGTGCCGCCGCCGTCGGGGTGGGCGCGCTCGCCGCCCGCGACACGCTCGAACGCTGGTGGTGGCGGCTGCCGGGGATGGAGGAGCCCCGTACCCCGGGTGAGGTGGACCACGTGGGCGCCGAGTGGGTGCCTGCCGCCCGGGCGAACTACCGGCGGGCGAGCCGGCCGCGCGACTACGGCATCGACCGGGTCGTCATCCATATGCCGGAGGCCACGTACGACATCACGCTCCAGGTCTTCCAGGACCCCGGGCACGGCGCGTCCACGCACTACGTGGTGCGGTCGGAGGACGGTCACGTGGCGCAGCTGGCCAGGGAGCTGGACGTCGCCTTCCACGCGGGGCACCGCGGGTTCAACGAGCGCAGCATCGGCATCGAGCACGAGGGCTGGGCGGAGGATCCGGCGTATCTGACGGACGCCATGTACGAGTCCTCGGCCCGGCTGGTGGCGGGGATCTGCCGGCGTTACGGCATTCCGGTGGACCGCGAGCACATCGTGGGACACAACGAGGTGCCCGACGTCATACGGGTGTGCCCGGGGCCGCACTGGGACTGGGACCGCTATCTGGAGCTGGTTCGGCAGGCGTGAGCGCGCGCGGCGGGTGAGGATCGTTCCAGCAAGGTCCTGCCGTGACAGGGGAGAGCCCCACCATGACCGAGAAGACCGAGTTCACCAGCTGGATCGACGACACCTACCGGGAGGTGGGGCGGCGCCCCGTACCCGAGGGCGAGGCCCGCACCCTCTTGATCCGCCGCCACTTCCCGGCCTGGGTGGTGGACGTCTGGGACGCGGTGACCGACCCGGAGCGGCTGTCCCAGTGGTTCCTGCCGGTCACCGGTGAGCTGGAACTGGGCGGCGCTTTCCGTATCGAGGGCAACGCCAGTGGGGAGATCCTGCGCTGCGAGGCCCCCAATCTGCTCGCGGTGACCTGGAACTTCGGCACCGGCCCCAGCAGCGAGCTGATGCTGCGGCTGGCCGATGTGTCGCGGGGTGAGACGGCCCTGGAACTGGAGCAGGCGCCGATCCCCGATCGCATCGACATGGACGGCCGGCGGCTCGATCCGGTGCTCAACGACTATGAGACTGGTCTCTTCGGGCTGGGCACCGGATGGGAACTCGCGCTGATCTCGCTGGCCCGATTTCTCGGCGGCGACCCCATCACCGACCCGGCCACCTGGGAAGAAGCACCGGAAGTGCAGAATTTCGCGGTCCGCAGCGGTGAGCTGTGGGCGCGGCTCGCCGCGGAGGAAGCGCGCGAGCGGCCGTAAACCCGGTCGGCGCTGTCAGTGTCGCCCTCTACTCTGGAGGGCATGATCGTGACCTGCGATGACGCCCCGACCACCGCCGCCACCGGTGCCGATGACGCGGCGGCGGCGAATGAGGCCATCCGCCGCTATGTCCGCGCGCACGGCAACCGGCCGTGGGGGGAGCGGGAGGCCGCCGAGCTGGCGCGGCTGCGCCGCATGTGGCTGGCCGCGATACGCGCGGCGGCCTGAGCCCGCCCCGGTGGGTCGCGCGCGGCGCCGGTCAGGCCGGCCAGTACAGCGATTCGGCGCGCGCCCACTCCACGGTGACCGGTTCGGAGCCGTGGTGCTGGACCTCCACCCGCAGTCTGCCCTTGTCGGCGGCGGGCACGTGGCCGGTCCAGGTGTAGACGAAGTGGCCCTTGCCCTGGTCGTTCACCGGTGAGTCGGTGGGCATCGCCGAGGCCCGTACGTACTTCCCGTTCTCCTGCCGGTAGCGGGCCACCCGCACCTTGAACTCCTGGCCGGTGGCCAGCCCGGTGACCTTCACGGCCACCGAGGCGGTGTAGTAGCAGGGGCCGAGCAGCACAGAGGGCTCGGGATCCTTGTCCACCCACTTCTTGCCGTCGTAGTAGCGGTTGAAGTTGAGGGTGGTCCAGGTGTCGGGCCGCACGGTCCGGGTGTAGGAGTTCGTCTCGTATAACGACCGCTTGGGCATATCGTCCTCCTCGGGGCTGCTGGGGCTCCATCCGGCCGACTGCTTGAGCCGGGCGGCGACCCGCTTGCGGATGTCGCTCATGGACACGCCCGGCCCACGGGGGTCTATCTTGCCGGGCTGCCATTCGAGGTGGCCGATCACCGAGGTGTCGCCGGACTTGCCCCAGCCGTGTGCGCGGAGCAGCGCGGCGGCGGCCCGCACGATGGCCTCCACCTGCTCGGCGGGCCACGGGTCCTTGCCGTCACCGAGGTTGACGCACTCGAATCCGTAGAAGTGGGGGTTGCCGTCGGTGTCCGCCGTCTTGTCGGCCGGCAGCTTCTTCTCGGCGATGACGGCCTTGAGCACGGCGCCGTCCCCCTTGCCCGCGTGGTTGGCGCGCCCGTGCCCGACCATGTGGACGGTGCCCGCCTTGTCGATCACCCCGTGGCACAGCGGCCCCGGCAGATCGGAGCGGCCGGCGTAGCACAGCTCCACCGAGGCACTGGTGCCGGAGGTGACGGTGTGATGGACCATCACACCGTGCACCGGGCCCCATGCCCCGGCGCTGTTGCGGTTGTGGGTGCGCCAGGACTTGTACTCGACGACCTTGACGCCCTCGGCCTTCAGCGCGGACAGCACCTTGTCCGCGCTCAGTGGAGTGGCCATGAAGGACCCCCGTTCGCTTACGACGACGCAGTAGCCTCCCCATCAGTGGTACGTCGCATGCCCCCGGGGCGCAAGAGCCCCCCACGGCGGTCTCGCACCTTTCAACACTCCAGGGCCTCCGGCGCGTTCGCCGCCGCGCGCGGGCCTCCGCTACCGGCGAGGCCGGTAGGCGTGGCCGGCCTCCCGCAGCGCGCTGTGCGCGTCCCGGGTGCGGCCGCGTCCGGCGGCCAGCCGGGCCTCCACCCCGGGAGCGAACCGGCGCCGCCGTACCGGCCCGAGCGTGATGTCCGACAGCCCGATGGCGTGCCACGCCGCGGTGGAGGCCGCCTCGAGCAGCGTCCGGTCACCGGTCGTCAGGGCCAGTTCGTCCAGTGCCTCGGTGACCTCCGAGCGGGCCCGGTAGCGTGCCACGCGGTGCTCGCGCGTCTCCCGTTGTCCGTCGCGGATGTCCTGGACGAACAGCCAGTGCAGCTCGCGGTAGCGCAGGACTGCCTTCAGCAGGCGGCTCACCTGGGCGCGTACCTCCCGGTCGTGCTCGCGCCGCCGGGCCCGCCGCTCGATCCACTGCTGGGTGAAACCGGTCAGCCCCACGCCCGCCAGCGTTCCCGCCACGGCGACGATGCTCGCCCACATACCCCCACCCCCTCGCGGCGGCCCGGCGGCCGCCCCGCGCGTCACGGTAGCCGGTACCGGTCGCGTCGCCCACCGGAGCCCGCGTGGGGCCCCGGTGAGGGGGCGGACGCGTGCGGGCGGCCCGCACAGGGGAGGCCCCCGACCCGTGACGGGTCGGGGGCCTCGCGCTTCCGGATTCCTTCCGGCCGGGACAAGGGGACATGGCTGCTGGTCGCCCGGATGCCCGCACGGATACCCGTCGGTGGGACGGCGCGTCCGGGACGGTGCGGGCCGGCGCGGTGCTGGGCGTCCGGCGTCAGCTGCCGTTCTCGGCCTGGAACATCCAGTGGTGCTTCTCCAGCTCCTTCACCAGGGCGATCAGGTTGTCCTCGGTGACCCGGTCGACCTCGCCCACCGCGACCATGCGATCGCGCATGCGGACGATGCAGGAGCCCAGCGCCTGGGTCAGGATGTCGACCGCCTCGGTGTCCGGCAGCCAGCCCTCGGGGACGGTGGCGATCCCGCTGCTGCCCGCGACGGTGGCGGCGCGGCCGTCGGGGCTGATGCCCAGGGCGGAAGCGCGTTCGGCCACGATGTCGGAGTGGGCGCGGGCGGTCTCCACGACGTCGTCCAGCTGGAGGTGCACGGTGCGGAAGCGAGGTCCGATCACGTTCCAGTGGACCTGTTTGGCCACCAGGGACAGATCGATGATGTCCGCCAGCGCGCCCTGCAGGGCGTCTGCGACGACCTTGAGCGCGGGCTCGGGCAGTGTGCTCTTCACGGCATACATGAATCGTCCACTTTCATCCGAATGTGCGGCTTTCCTCTCACGGTACCCCTGCTACCCGCACCCGGCAGCGCAAACCGCGATGGCAGCATGAACGTCATGACTGCCGCCGGAATCCGCTTCGCGACCGCCGAGGATCTGCCCGCGGTGTGCGCCGTGGTCAACCACTACATCGAGACCACCGCCGCCAACTTCCGCACCGAGCCGCAGCAGCCGCACGAGTGGCTGGAGCAGTGGGAGCGGGGGCACCGTACCCACCCCTGGCTGGTGGCCGAGGTGGACGGCGAGGTCGCCGGAATCAGCTACGCGTTCCCCTGGAAGGCGCGCGCCGCCTACGCGTGGACCGTGGAGTGCGCCGTCTACCTGGCGCCCGGGCAGCACGGGCGGGGCCTGGGCCGGGCGCTGTACGAGCGGCTGTTCGCGCTCCTCAGCGAGCAGGGGTTCCACTCGGTGATCGCCGGGGTCGCCCTGCCCAACCCGGCCAGCGAGGGGCTGCACCGGTCGCTGGGGTTCCGGCAGGTGGGGACGTTCCGGGAGAACGGCTACAAGATGGGGTCCTGGCGCGATGTGAGCTACTGGCAGCGGCCGCTGGCGGCGCACTCCGGCGCGCCGGCCCCGACCGCGCCGGCCCCGACCGCGCCGGTGCCCGCCGCTCAGGAGGCGGTGGGCGCCGAGTAGAAGGGGCGGGCCCTGGCGCGCAGCCACAGGGCGACCGGATCGTACGCGTCCGCCATGGCCACCGTGGCCACCGCGAGCCCGTCCGGGACGGCCTCGACGGCCCGTGCCATCATCCGGCGCACCGACTCCGCCGCCTCCCCCGGATCGTCCACCTCCAGGCCGATCACCAGGTAGGCGCTGCCCACGGCGGGCCGCACCCAGCCGCGCCGCAGGCTGCGCAGCACGGGGGTACGGCGTGCCTCGTCGGCGAGCCGCCGGTAGAAGGGCTCCGCGGGCGCGGTCGGCTCGGTGATCACCAGCGGGCCGGCCGGCAGCCGGTCCAGGCCGCCGGCGATCCGGCGCAGATCGGCCCAGGGGACGCCGAGGCCGCCGCCGGGGGTGTGCGGGTTGAGCCACAGCCCCCAGTGGTCGGGGTACAGGGCGGCGGCGATGTCCCGGCCGCCGATCACCTCGTGGTCCCGGGGCCAGCCGCTGGCGGCCAGCTCGGCGGGCGAGGTGACGGCCGGCGCGTAGCCGTGGCCGGCGACCTCGACGCTGCCGTACTGGGCGTCCGGGTCGCCGGGCCGGCCGTGCCACAGCAGCATCCACACCTCGCCGTGCGCGAGCGCGCCCAGCAGCGTCTCGTAGATGTCCGGGCGGTCGGCCGTCACCCGGGGAAGCAGTTCCTCGATCGCCCCCTGGGCTTCGGTCATGCGTCCCGCCGGTAGAACGGCTGCACGCTGTGGCGCAGCCAGTCCACGACGGGGTCGGTCACCGCGTCCAGCAGCACCAGCTGGACCGGCCAGGGCACCGCGCCGCGCGCCAGGGCGCGGCCCAGCGCGTCGTGGCTGCCGATCCGGTACTCCTCGGCCAGTGCGTCCAGCTCCAGGCCGATGAACAGCGCCGGGGCGCCGCCCTCCGCGCTGGCCAGGCCACGCCGCGCGGTGCGCACGTACGGCAGCGCGGACAGCTCGCCGGCCGCCGCCGCCAGGAAGTCGACGGGCTCCTGCTGCCAGTCCGGCTCGAACAGGCGCATCCGGGCGCCGGAGGGCGCCCCGGGCACGCGCTCGCCCGGGGTGTCCCGGCACAGCTGGGCCACGCCTTCCGGCGGGACCGGGACGCCGACGGTGCCGCCCGGGTTGACGGCGAGGCCGGCCTGCGGCGGCAGTCCGCGGGCGAACTCCTTGACGGGGGCGACGGTGAAGGACATGTGGGTGCCGACCACGAGCCGGAACTGTTCCGCGGAGCTGAAGACCGGGACGTACACCCCGCCGTCCAGCTCGATCGTCGGCAGGTCCAGGCTGCGGCTGTCCGGGCCGCCGCCCTCCGGCAGCGGCACCCACACCGGGCTGCGGCCCAGCACCTGGAGCAGCCGCGGCGCGGCGTCCGGCACGCCGACCGAGGCGGCCAGCGCGTGCTCCAGCTCATTGCCCGGCCAGCCGCCCCCGCCGGCCGCCCCCGTGTCGACGCCGCCGTCCTGCCCGGGCGCGGAGCCCTGCCAACGCTCGTTCATCTCGTCCCACCACCATCTGATCCGGATCTGTAGGGCACCCTAATGGCTCAGTGCAGGCCGTCATGCGATGATGAGCCGCACAACAACCGCAGGACAATCGAACAATGGCCGTTCGACCACGCGCGGGAGAGTTCCCGGTCCAGCACCGGGGCGCCGAAGGAGCAAGTCCTCCCTTGAATCTCTCAGGCCCCGATACCGCGCGCGGAAGGCGAATCTGAAAAGCGGGCCCCCGAACGGGCCCCACCCACGGTGCAAGCCGCAAGGCGAACCTCTCAGGTGCCGATGACAGATGGGGAGGGCGAGCCGTATCCGCGCGACCGCGCACCGCCCGCCGCCCGTACCCTCTGGAGCCACCTCATGACGTCCCGTATCACCGCGCTCGACGCCCTCCACCGCGAGCTGGGCGCCACCATGACCGACTTCGCCGGGTGGCAGATGCCGCTGCGGTACGGCAGTGAGCGCGCCGAGCACCAGGCGGTGCGCACCGCCGCCGGCCTGTTCGACCTCTCCCACATGGGCGAGATCGCGGTCACCGGGCCGCACGCCGGGCGGCTGCTGGACCACGCGCTCGTCGGCAAGCTGTCGGCGCTGGCGGTGGGCCGAGCCCGGTACACGATGATCTGCGACGCCGAGGGCGGCATCCTGGACGACCTGATCGTCTACCGGCTGGCGGACGAGCACTACATGGTGGTCGCCAACGCCGCCAACGCGCAGACCGTGCTGGACGCGCTGACCACCCGCGGCGAGGGCTTCGAGGCCCAGGTGCGGGACGACCGGGACGCGTACGCGCTGATCGCCGTGCAGGGCCCGGCCTCGCCCGCGATCCTGGGCTCGCTCACCGACGCCGACCTGGCCGGCCTGAAGTACTACGCGGGCCTGCCGGGCACCGTCGCGGGCCGGCCCGCGCTGATCGCCCGCACCGGGTACACCGGCGAGGACGGCTTCGAGCTGTTCGTCGCGCCGCGGGACGCCGAGCCGCTGTGGCGGGCCCTGACGGAGGCGGGCGCCCCGTACGGTCTGGTGCCCTGCGGCCTGTCCTGCCGCGACACGCTGCGCCTGGAGGCGGGGATGCCGCTGTACGGGCACGAGCTGACCGCCGCGACCACCCCCTTCGACGCGGGGCTCGGCCGGGTGGTGAAGTTCGACAAGGACGGCGATTTCGTGGGCCGGGCGCCGCTGGAGGCGGCGGCCGAGCGGGCGCAGAGCGACCCGCCGCGCCGCCTGGTCGGCCTGGTCGGCGCGGGCCGCCGGGTGCCGCGGGCCGGCTACCAGGTGGTGGACGGGGCGGGCACGGTGATCGGCGAGGTCACCTCCGGCGCCCCCTCCCCCACCCTGGGTTCGCCGATCGCCATGGCATACGTGGACGCCGCGCACGCCGCGCCCGGCACCGACGGGGTCGCGGTGGACATCCGCGGCGCCCGGGAGCCGTTCGCGGTCGTGGCGCTGCCCTTCTACCGGCGCGAGAAGTAACGTGCCGGGGCGCCGCCCCGGCACCGCGCCCCCACCCGTACGCCGCGCCCCCTCATCCCCCGCTTTCCTCCCGCATTGTCACCATCGAGGAGAATCGATCCCATGAGCAACCCTGTCGAGCTGCGCTACAGCAAGGAACACGAGTGGCTGTCGGCCGTCCAGGACGGTGTCGCCACGGTCGGCATCACCGCCTACGCCGCCGACGCGCTGGGCGATGTCGTCTTCGTCCAGCTCCCGGAGGTCGGCGACACGGTCACCGCCGGTGAGAGCTGCGGCGAACTGGAGTCCACCAAGTCGGTCAGCGACCTCTACTCCCCGGTCACCGGTGAGGTCACCGAGATCAACGGCGCGGTGAGCGACGATCCGGCGCTGGTGAACTCCGCCCCCTTCGAGGGTGGCTGGCTGTTCAAGGTCCGCATCGACGGCGAGCTGCCCGGCGACCTGCTGGACGCCGACGGCTACGCCGCCTTCACCCAGGGCTGAGGGGAGCCGCTGTCATGTCGTCCGTACTGAACCAGTCCCTGCACGAGCTGGACCCGGAGGTCGCCGCCGCCGTCGACGCGGAGCTGCGCCGCCAGCAGTCCACCCTGGAGATGATCGCCTCGGAGAACTTCGCCCCGGTGGCGGCGCTCGAGGCGCAGGGCTCCGTGCTCACCAACAAGTACGCCGAAGGGCTCCCGGGGCGCCGCTACTACGGCGGCTGTGAGCACGTCGATGTCATCGAGAACCTGGCCCGCGACCGCGTCAAGGCGCTGTTCGGGGCGGAGGCGGCCAATGTGCAGCCGCACTCGGGTGCCTCCGCGAACGCCGCCGCGATGGCCGCGCTGATCAAGCCCGGCGACACCATCATGGGCCTGGACCTGGCGCACGGTGGGCATCTCACCCACGGGATGAAGATCAACTTCTCCGGCCGGCTGTACAACGTCGTGCCCTACCACGTCGCCCCGGGCACCGGCCTGGTCGACATGGACGAGGTCGCGGCGCTCGCCGCCGAACACCGGCCGCAGCTGATCATCGCCGGCTGGTCCGCGTACCCCCGGCAGCTGGACTTCGCCGCCTTCCGCCGCATCGCCGACGAGGTCGGCGCGCTGCTCATGGTCGACATGGCGCACTTCGCCGGCCTGGTGGCCGCCGGACTGCACCCCAGCCCCGTCCCGCACGCGGACGTGGTGACCACCACCACGCACAAGACGCTCGGCGGCCCGCGCGGCGGAGTGATCCTCTCCCGCAAGGAGCACGCCAAGAAGATCAACTCGGCAGTCTTCCCCGGGCAGCAGGGCGGCCCGCTGGAGCACGTGATCGCCGCCAAGGCCGTGGCGTTCAAGATCGCCGCGGGTGAGGAGTTCGCCGAGCGGCAGCGCCGTACCGTGGAAGGCGCCCGGCTGCTGGCCGAGCGGCTGGTCACGGCGGACGTGGCCGGCGCGGGCATCTCCGTACTGACCGGCGGCACCGATGTCCACCTGGTGCTGGTCGACCTGCGCGACGCCGCGCTGGACGGACAGCAGGCCGAGGACCGGCTGCACTCCATCGGCATCACCGTCAACCGCAACGCGATCCCCAACGACCCGCGTCCCCCGATGGTGACCTCCGGGCTGCGCATCGGCACCCCGGCGCTGGCCACCCGCGGCTTCGGCGCCGAGGACTTCCGCGAGGTCGCCGACATCATCGCGCAGGCGCTGCTCCCCGGGTACGACGAGGGCACCGCCGCGAAGCTGGCGGCCCGGGTCTCCGCGCTCGCCGACCGTCATCCGCTCTACCCCGGCCGCTAGGCCCGTGGTGGGACGCCTGCCCGTGTGGGCGGCGTCCCACCATCCCGTCCCCCTGTAAGGAGTGGACCCCATGGCTCTGTCCGCCTTCGATCTGTTCTCCATCGGCATCGGCCCCTCCAGTTCGCACACGGTCGGCCCGATGCGGGCGGCGCGGATGTTCGCACACCGGCTGAAGAAGGAGGGCGCGCTGGCGCCCACGCACGCCGTACGCGCCGAGCTGTTCGGTTCGCTGGGCGCCACGGGGCACGGACACGGCACGCCGAAGGCGGTGCTGCTGGGCCTTGAGGGATACGCGCCCGACACGGTCGACGTGGCGGGGGCCGACGCGCGGGTCGCGGACATCCGCGCCGAGCGCCGGCTGCGGCTGCTGGGGTCCGACATAGGGGACAGCCACGCCATCGCCTTCGACCCGGACACCGACCTGGTGCTGCACCGGCGCACGTCGCTCCCGTACCACGCCAACGGCATGCGGCTGACGGCACGGGACGCGGCCGGCTCCGTGGTCCTGGAGAAGACGTACTACTCGGTGGGCGGCGGCTTCGTCGTGGACGAGGACGCGGTGGGCGCGGACCGGATCCGGCTGGACGACACGGTGCTGCGGCACCCGTTCCGCACCGGCGACGAACTGCTGCGGCTGACGCGGGAGACCGGCCTGTCGGTCTCGGCGCTGATGCTGGAGAACGAGAAGGCGTGGCGCGGTGAGGCGGAGATCCGCTCCGAACTGCTGCGCATCTGGGGCGTGATGGACGGGTGCGTGGCGCGCGGCCTGACCCAGGAGGGCATCCTGCCGGGCGGCCTGAAGGTCCGGCGGCGCGCGGCGGGCGTGGCGCGCAAGCTGCGCGGGGAGGGCGCGCGGGCGGAGTCGGCCCTGGAGTGGGTGACGCTGTACGCGATGGCCGTCAACGAGGAGAACGCCGCGGGCGGCCGCGTGGTGACCGCCCCCACCAACGGCGCGGCGGGCATCATCCCGGCGGTGCTGCGCTACTACCTGGACTTCGTGCCGGGCGCGGACGAGGACGGGGTGGTGCGCTTCCTGCTGGCGGCGAGCGCGATCGGGATGCTGTTCAAGGAGAACGCCTCGATCTCGGGCGCCGAGGTCGGCTGCCAGGGCGAGGTCGGCTCGGCCTGCTCGATGGCGGCCGGCGGGCTGGCGGAGGTGCTGGGCGGCACGCCGGAGCAGGTGGAGAACGCGGCGGAGATCGGCATCGAGCACAACCTGGGCCTGACCTGCGACCCGGTGGGCGGCCTGGTGCAGATCCCGTGCATCGAGCGCAACGGCATGGCGGCGGTCAAGGCGATCACGGCGGCCCGGATGGCGCTGCGCGGGGACGGGCGGCACCATGTCTCGCTGGACAAGGCGATCAAGACGATGAAGGAGACGGGGGCCGACATGAGCGTCAAGTACAAGGAAACGGCCCGCGGCGGCCTCGCGGTGAACATCATCGAGTGCTGAGCGCGGGGCCCGCGCGGTGTCCACGCGGGCCGCTCCTCGCCGTACATGTCCGGTGCACGTCACCAACGGGGTCGCGCGCGGAGGTTCACCACCCGGTGCGGCACGGAGACCCGCCGGGGCCGCGCGCTCAGTTCGCCCCCGGCGCGGTGAGGACCAGGGAGAACGTGGTGGGCGCGACGGTGAGCCGGTATTGGGGCAGCGGCCCGGGGCCGCAGGACTCGGTGCCGATGCCTTGGACGGACCGGTCGAGATGGACCCACACCGTGTCGCCCGGCTCCAGGTCGGTGGTGTGCCGGGCGGCGTCGAGCTGGACGTCGCTCCAGCGGCGGGCGGTGAACCAGAAGGGGGCGTCCCCGGCGGTGACGCGCAGGCCAGGGCCGCCGGCCGCACACAGTTCGGCCCAGCGGACATCGGGGCGGGCGCCGTTCTCCTGCGGGCGGACATACGGCGTCTGCATGTCGTCGACGTTCATGCTGTAGCGCCCCAGGCGGGACGCGGCACGGGTGTCGGGGTACGCCTCTCCGGGACCCCCTCCGTACCAGGTCGCGTGGTCGCAGGAGGCGGGCAGGCCCAGCAGCAGGCCAAGACGCGGCAACGGCACGGGCCACTCGCCGTCCGGTGTGACCGTCACCGTGAGCAGCAGCCGCTCGTCGTCGGCGCTCCAGTGGTAGGCGGCGTACAGACCGAGATCGGTGGCGGCGGGGGCGACCCGTGTGCGGACGGTCAGTGCCCGGTCGGCGGTGCTGATGCTGTCCACGCGGTGCTGGAGCCGGTGCAGCCCCAGCTTCCGCCACCGCATGGCGAGGCGGGCGTCCCCGAGCCAGGGGCCGCCGAGGTCGTTGTCGGTCGGTGCCCGCCAAACGTCGAGGCGCGGGCCCTGGCGCAGGTCGAGGCCGTTCAGCGAACGGAGTTCCCCGGTCGTGGCGTGGAAGACGGCGGGTCCGAGGTGGATGTTCCCGGCCTCAGCGAGCGGTGGCAGGAGTACGGCGGGCCGTTCGGGCAGCGGCCGGGGACGGGCGGGGAGCTGTGCCCAGGCCACGAGGTGGCCGCGCGGCGCCCAGGGGGTGTCGGCGCGGAGGCCGGCCCGGATGGTCCACACGGCTTCGCCCGCGCGGGCGTGCGGCGGGTCGGGGAGCGGGACCACGGCGGAGGTGCCGGGGTCCAGCGAAGGCACGGCCAGTGTCCCGGTGGCGGTCTCTTCCCCTTCGACCTCGAACGCCCAGGTGAAACTCAGGTGATCCAGGGCGGAGAAGTCGTGGCGGTTGGTGACGGTGATCGTTCCGGCGGCGGAGTCGCCGGTGATCCGCACCGGTTCGATGACCTTCTTGTACTCGATCAGGCCCGGGGAAGGGCTGCGGTCGGGGAAGAGAAGCCCGTCGCACACGAAGTTCCCGTCGTGCACGTCTTCGCCGAAGTCGCCGCCGTAGGCGTAGTAGGGGCGCCCGTCCGCCGTCCGCTTCGGCAGCCCGTGGTCGATCCATTCCCACACGAAGCCGCCCTGGCAGCGCTCGTAGGTCTCGAACAGCCGCTGGTAGTCGGCCAGCCCGCCGGGGCCGTTGCCCATCGCGTGGGCGTACTCCACCAGCAGCAGCGGGAGCGAGCGGCGACGGGCGTCGGCCTCCGGGTCCTCCAGTGGCTGCTCCTCGCCGCGGCCGATGGCCTCCACCTCGTCGTGCGGCGCGTACATCCGGGAGTAGAAGTCACTGTCCCGGTAGGAGTAGTCGTTCTCGTAGTGCAAGGGACGGGAGGGGTCGCGCTCGCGGATCCAGGCCGCCATCGCTGACAGACCCTGCCCGGCGCCGCATTCGTTGCCCAGTGACCAGATGACGACCGAGGGGTGGTTCTTGTCGCGCTCCACCATCCGCCGCGCCCGGTCGATCAGGGCGGGCGTCCACCGTTCGTCGGCGACGGGGTTGCCGCGCCAGTCGGGGAAGTAGCAAAAGCCGTGGGTCTCCAGGTCGGCCTCGTCGATCACCCACAGGCCCAGTTCGTCGCACAGGTCCAGGAAGGCGGGGTGCGGCGGGTAGTGGCTGGTGCGCACCGCGTTGATGTTGTGCCGCTTCATCAGCAGGACGTCACGTCGCATCGTCTCCAGGTCCACCGCCCGGCCGGTCTCGGGGTGGAACTCGTGCCGGTTGACGCCCCGGAAGAGGATCCGGCGGCCGTTGGCGGTGAACACCCCGTTCTCGACGCGTACGGTGCGGAACCCGATCCGCAGCGGGACGCGCTCCCCCGCCGTGATCAGCTCGCCGTGGTACAGGCGCGGGCTCTCCGCGCTCCACGGCTCCACCGGCGCCGATGTCTCCTCTCCCACCCGGACATCGAGGCCCAGTTCGGGCACGAGGATGCGGCCGGCGACGTCGCATGCGACGCGCAGCGTGCCCCGGCCCGTCAGGTGGTCGTATCCGGCGTGGACGAAGAAGTCGCAGGGCGCGCCGTCCGGGCGGTGCAGGAGGGTGACGTCCCGGAAGATGCCGGGCAGCCACCACATGTCCTGGTCCTCCAGGTAGCTGCCCGCCGACCACTGGTGGACGCGCACCGCCAGGACGTTGCCGCGCGGGCGCAGCAGGTGCCCGACCGCGAACTCGTGCGGCAGGCGGCTGCCCGTGAACCAGCCGAGTTCGTGCCCGTTGAGCCACACGCGGGCGCACGAGTCCACACCCTCGAATCGCAGAAGGGTCTCGCCGTCCTGCGGCCAGTCGCCGGGCAGGTCGAAGTCGAGTCGGTGGTCCCCGGTGGGATTCTCCGTCGGCACGCGTGGTGGGTCCACCGGTATCGGGTAGACGATGTTGGTGTAGGCGGGGGCGCCGTGGCCCTGGAGCACCCAGTGGCCGGGGACCCGCACGCGGGCCCAGTCCGAGAGGTCGGCCGTGTCCTCGGTGAAGGCGGTCCCCGTGCCCTCCGCCGTGTCCGACAACCGGAACGCCCAGGTGCCGTTCAGGGACAACCGGGCGGCATCGGAGGCCGCGTACCACACGCGGGCCGGCAGCGTGCCGTGCCCGGGCGAGCGGTCCTCTTCATAGGGGTGCCCGTCGTGCGCGGGGCGGGTGTCCATGCTCTCTCCTCCACAGGTGACGGTCGTGCCCCGACTGGCGCGCCCGTGCCGGCCGCACATCGGCGGCGGCGGTGTCAGCGGTCGTCGCCGATGTCCACGATCTGTTCGAAGAAGAACTCGTGTTTCAGGAACGACACGTCGTACTCGTGGCCCGGGTACGGCGGGATGAGTTGCGCCGCCTGGATCAGGCGCCAGCCGTCGCGCAGGGCGGCCACGCCCGTGGCGTAGGGCGGCTCCTCGGCGTCGCCGGTGGTGGGCGACGTGCGGCCGCTGCCGTCGTAGAACGCCCAGCCCAGGACGTGGGAATCCAGCGCCGAGGTGGACAGGTACAGCACCAGGATCCGCTGGCGGAGGGTGGCGCCGGGGACGGGGGCCGGGGTAGGCGGTGTCGTGGTCATACGGCGGCCTCCTGCGGGCGGTTCGAGACGCGGGTGACCCAGTGGTCGAGGTCGAAGGTGTCGTCGCCGGTCAGCGCCCGCCACATCAGGACGCGGTTGTACCGCTCCAGGCGGGCGGTCGCCTGCTCGTACCAGGGGAAGTGGGTGTCCAGTTCCGCCGCCACCCGCGGGTCCGCCAGATCCGAGGTGTCCCAAAGCAGTCGCTGCCGCACCGTCGGGTTGAAGCGGATCTTGAACATGTAGCGCGGGATGTCGCTGTCGTTGCGCCGGCCTCCGTGCCACAGGCCGTGGTGGAGAAACACCACGGTGCCCGCCTCGCAGACCAGCCGGCTCTGGCCGCGCAGGTTCTGGTAGCGGCCGGTGTCGCTCTCGTTGGTCCGCCGCAGATGACTGCCGGGGACGCTGAGCGTGCCGCCCATGTCGAGGGTCACCCGGGCCGGGTAGTACATGAGCTGGACATCGAACGCGTCGCGTCGCACGTCGATGATCGCGTCCGCGTGCAGCGGTTGCGCCTCCCCCTCGCGGGGCCCGCGAACGTGCACCGCGTGGTGGTCGATCCGGGGATCGGGCCCCACCAGACTGGCCAACGCGCCCGCCACTTCAGGGAGCTGGAGAAGCCGCCGGACGAAAGAGCCCTCCGGGTACGCCTGTGGCACCGGCGTACCGTACGGCACGGGCGGGACACCGGCGGGCAGCACCTCCATGGCCTCGTCGTTGAGCTCCGCGGGCACCACCGCGTCCAGACGGATCGTCCCATGGGAGACGAAATGAGCCATCTGCACGGAACTGAGGAGATGTTCCGTGATGTTGGTTGTGGTCATGCGCCTCAACGTAGAGGCCCCACCCCGCTCGGCGCGTGGGTTCCGCTCACCCACTACTGGTAAATTCCGACCATGCGCGAGATCCAGGTGCACCTTGAGGGCCCGCCCGTGGTCACCAGCGTCGGATTCGCCATCCACGGACCGGCCGGACACAGCGATCACTTCCGGCTGCCCGATCTGTGGCAACTCCACCTGTATCGCTACGAGGCCGACCTCACGGTGGGAGGCACCCCGCACACGATCCGTCCCGGTCGCGTCAGCCTCATCCCGCCCGCCACCCCGTGCCACTACCGCTATCGAGGACGCTCGGAGCACCTGTACGCCCACCTGCGCCTCCCCGTCTCGGGCACACCGCGCACCGTCCCCGTCATGCAGGACGCCGGACCGGAACTGCCCACGCTCTCCACGCTGATGCAGCAGGCGGTCGCCGCCTGGCCCAGCACCCCCGGCCGTGCGGCCGCGGAGATCTGGACCGCGCTGTGGCGGGTGGCCCACCTCGCCCCGGCCGAGCGCGGGGATCAGGACGCCCCGCACCCGGCCGTGAACACGGCCGTCGCCCACATCGAGGCCCGTCTGGCGTCCCCCCTCGCCGTCCCGGACATCGCCAGGGCCGCGGGGATCTCCCACACCCACCTCACGCGGGTCTTCCGCGCCGCCACCGGCAGTACCGTCGTCGCCTATATCCGGCAGCGCCGCCTGGCCCGCGCCCGACACCTGCTGCGCGAGTCCACCCTGTCCATTTCCGCCATCGCCGCCCAGGTCGGCATCCCCGACCTCCAGGCCTTCAACAAGGCGTGCCGCCGGGATCTGGGAGCTTCCCCCCGGGTTCTGCGTGCGACGCGCCAGGCCCCGGACCAGCGGGTTCCCTGAGGGGCCGAAGGTCGTACCGGTGGCCGCGGGGCCGGATCACGGGCGCGGCCGGGGGTTGCGCGACGTCCGAGCGGCCCCGCCATCCTTCGCTCAGGTTCCCGGCCCGGGCGGCGGGCGCCGGCCGGGGCGCGCGGGGCGGCGGGCCCGGCGGGTGGCGGCCCAGGAGGCGGCGAGGAAGAGCGGGAGCGTGAGGCCCATCAGGGCGAGCGTGCCGGTGACCGCGTGCAGCACGAAGGACGGATTGTGGCGGGCCAAGCCGCCGTAGTAGCCGACGATCACCACCATGAGCAGCAGCCAGCCGCCCACGTACGTACCGATGACCTGGCGCAGGAATTCCCGCCGGCCGCGGCGTTCCGGTCGGCGGCGGTGGGGGCGGGCCCGGGGATCGGCGCGGATGATCCGCACGCCCGTCGCAAGGTAGATCATCAGCAGCACGTAGCCGGCACAGACGGTGCCGATCGCGATCCAGTCCGCCATGGCGTCCGGTTACAGCTCCGGGCCGCGGAGCAGGAAGTGCCAGCCCTGGACGAACGCGTGCCAGCCGAACCAGAGCCAGGCCGCGAACAGTACCCAGCGGCCGATCTGGTGGCGCATCACCGCTTTCAGCGTCTGGCTGAGGGTGGGGAAGGAGTCGGTGGGGTTGATCAGGCCGATGGCCTCCCACGCGAACAGGCAGGCGAAGAGGACGGCCCACACCAGATAGCCGATCTGGGCGTGATGCGGCGCTTGGTACATGCGGTCATCGTTCCGCACCGCCTGTTCCGGGGGCGGGACGCGCGGCCGAAGCCGCGCCCCGCACCCTCGGTCAGCGTCCGGTCACCATCGGTACCAGCGGGCCCGGCGGCCGTGCGCCGTCAGGGGACGGACGATGAAGCCCGCGAGCCACACGATCAGCACCAGGACCGCGATCCACCACAGGACCTTCGCGGCGAAGCCGATCCCGAACAGGACAAGAGCGAGCAGCAGCACCAGCAGCATCGGAACCATGAATCATTCCTCCTCGTGATCCGCTCCGGAGTCATTCGGGTACCCCGGCCTCCCGGGTGGTTTAAACACGGGCGGTCCAGGTGAGGCGGGAGGGAGTACCCGTTGTCGAGCTGTACGAGCAGCACTGGAGGTGCGGCACCGTGAGCGAGAAGTCGGATGCGAACATGCAGAAGGCCAAGGCCAAGGCCGAGCAGGTGAGCGGCCGGGCGAAGGAGACACTGGGCCGGGCCCGGGAGAAGGTCGCCGACCAGCGGGCCAAGCGCGCCAGGAGCGACGAGCGGTCGATGCGTGAACGGCTCAAGGACGCGAAGGACGCGTTCAAACGCTGACCGGGTCCCCTCCGCCACCCGGAGCGGAGTGCGTCGTGGGCCGTGGCACGCGCCCGCCCCCGACGGCGATCAGAACCGGCGGTGACCGCCCGGCCGGGCCGGTGATGTGAGGATTAGCGCGGTCCGGCCGTCCGGTGAGCGTCCAGCGGCGCCCCCTCCCAGGGGGCGCCGCTTTCGTGCGTTCCGGGGGGTGGCGGCGGCGTGGGACCGGCCCGGGGCCGGTTCAGGCAGCTACCGGCCATTCGCCGAGCGTTCATCACATGCCCCCAACGGGCAGGAGTTTTCTTGGTCTTGAGCGACCACCGTCACAGTTTGCGCCTTTACTCTGAGACCAGGTCTCCTCATGTCCCCCACACCAGGAGGTTCAGTTGTGCATGCCCACGAGATGGCGGTCTTCGGAATCTCCGCGGCGGATGAGACCGTGTACCGGCATTTCCTCCGCAATCCGGACACCACCCCGGGCCATCTGCACCGGCTGCTCGACCTCGGCGAGGAGACCGTACGCGCCACACTCGACAAGCTCGCGGGGCTCGGCCTGCTGAGACCCGGGACGGCCCCGGGCCGTATCATCCCCGCCGCCCCCGAGACGGCCGTCGCCCGGCTCGCCGAACTGCGGCTGCGCGAGCTGTACCAGGAGGTGCAGCGGCTCACGCAGAATCAGCACATTCTCGCCACACTACGCGCGGAGACCCCCGTGCGGCACAACGCGCCGCGCGGCATTGAGCAGTTGGACGGCTGGCCGCAGATCCGCGACCGCATCGACGACCTGGCGTTCTTCACCCGCCAAGAGGTCCTGTACGCCGAGCCGATGGGCGAGGTACCCGCCGAACGGGTCGCCTACTGCGAGCCGCTGGCCCTGCGCGCGCTGCGCCGCGGCGTGCGCATCCGTGCCGTCGTCCCGGCCGCCGCGCTGGACCATCAGCCGACCGCCGCCATGCTCAGCAAGCTCGTCTCGCACGGTGCGCGGATGCGGATCGCGGACACCGTCACCGAGCATGTGCTGGTCTTCGACGGCCACTCCGCCCTCATGCCGCTCGACCCGTGGGACTCCATCCGGGGCGCGCTGCTCACCCGGGGCACCACGCTGGTCGCCAACCTGGTCGGGCTGTTCGAGAAGACCTGGGAGGGCGCCGAGGACATCGGGGTCCGCCTGGAGCGGCCGGGCGAGGATGTCGCGCCGCTGTCGGACGGCGAACTGCGCGTCCTGCAGCTGATGTGCACGGTCGGCAAGGACGAGGCCGGCGCCCGGGGACTGGGGGTCTCGGTGCGTACCTACCGCCGCTACATCGCCGATGTGATGCGCCGGCTCGGCGCCACCAGCCGCGCGCAGGCCGCCCTGCTCGCCCGCGAGCGCGGCTGGATCTAGCGCGGAGCCCGGACCCGCCCGGTGCCCGCACCCATCCGTACCCCGCCCGGCTACTCCTGGGCCCAGCCGCGCAGCGCCGTGTCCGCCAGCGCCCGCCGCACCGCCTCACGCGCCGCCGCCGCGTCCACGTCGAACCGCAGCCGTACCCGGTCCGGCTCCACCCGCACCGCGTGACACGACAGTTGCGCGGGCAGCAGCCACAGCAGCCGCAGGGCGGTCGTCTCACCGCCGGGTGCCCGCTCGTCGCGGCGCACCGCGATGACGTCCACGGGGTGCACGGGGTGTTCGCGCCCGTGCCGGCGCTGCTCATGCTCACGGAACATGCTGTTCGATGCCTCCGACCGTCTCCCGGGAGTACCGCAGAGCACACCGGAACGCCCCGGTCATCGCCCCGATGCCGGTCGGCAGGGCGGTACGGACGTCCGGGGCGAACCGCGGCGAGTGGTTGGGCGGCGGTGCGACGGGCTGATCCGTCCCACCGGCCGGGGCGAGGGCGGCGCGCCACCGCGCGGCGCCGACCGTACCCAGCATCCAGTACGCGCTCCGGATGTCCCGTCCCCCGTGCAGCCCGGCGCCCGCGCCGGCGGGCCCGAACCACGGAAAGTCCTCGGTCGCGGTGCCCGGCGGCAGGCCGGACACCCTGGACTCTCCGAACAACTCCCCGTGTGCGGCGCGCAGCGCCGCGGTCAGCCCCGCGTCGGGGGCCAGCACCGGTGACCGTGAGGTCTCGGTGAGATCAGGTGGCCGCGGCGCCCCCGACGCCTCGCTCTCGGCCCGCAGCACGCGCCGTACGGCGGCGGTCATCCGCTCCAGTACGGGTTCGCCGAACGCCCGCAGGCTGATGCCGAGTTCGGCGCGGTCCGGTACCACGTTGGCGCGGTCCCCGGCGCGCAGCCGGCCGACCGTCAGCACCGCCTGCTCCGCCGGGGCGATCTCGCGCGCCACGATGCCCTGCAGGCGCAGCACGGCGGCCGCGGCCGTCAGCACCGGGTCCACCGTGAGCTGCGGGGCCCCGGCGTGGCCGCCGAGCCCGTGCAGCACGGCGTCCAGGGTGACGCTGCCCGCCAGCACGGGCGCGCCCGGCGCGGCGTGGGCGAGGTGTCCGGCGGGGAAGGGCGCGGCGTGCTGGGCGAGTACGGCGTCGGGCGGGCCGCCGATGCGGTCGTACAGGCCATCGGCCAGCATGTCCCGGGCGCCGGTGAGGGTTTCCTCGGCCGGCTGTCCGACGATCACGGCGGTACCGCCGCGCCAGTCGGTACGGGCCAGGGTGCGGGCGGCTCCGGCGAGCGCCGCCAGGTGCAGATCGTGGCCGCAGGCGTGCATGACGCCCGGCACGGTGCTGGCGTACTTCAGCCCGGTCTCCTCGGTGACCGGCAGGGCGTCGAGTTCGGCGCGCAGCATGACCACGGGGCCCGCGCCGCGCCGGAGCACGCCGGCCACGCCGTGGCCGCCGATGCCCTGGGTGACCGCGTAGCCGTCCTCGGCCAGCCAGTTGGCGAACAGCGCGGCGGTGCGGTGCTCGGCGCCGGAGAGTTCGGGGTGGCTGTGCAGGGCGAGATACAGCTCCAGCGCGGGGCGGAGCACGTCGGGCGCCACGGTGGGCGGTACGGCCACGGCGGCTCCCTCCTCACTCAGCGGGGCATCGATCATCGCGCTGCGGCGCCACAGCGGCCGGTCAGGCCACCGACAGAAGGTGTCAGCGCACTGACAGCGGTTGGCGGGCCCATCTGCCAGCGGATGCGGCTGGAATGAACAGGTGCCCAAGCGTACCGCCGTGACCGGCGGTGCCACGGGGTCGAATCCCGCTTTCCCCGAAGGAGATTCCCATGTCGAAGAAGCCCGAGCTGGCCACCCTCGCCGACGAGATCCTGGAGCTGGAGTCGGAGACCTTCGAGATCTCGGACTACTCGGACGAGTCCGAGGTCGTGCTCGCCGGTTCGACCTCCTGCTCGTCGACCTCCACCTGCTCCAGCACCACGAGCACCACCTCCTGCTCCGCCTGATCCAGGGCACCGAGCGGTCCGGCGGTCCCCTGCGGGGGCCGCCTTTCGCGTGTGCGGCCGACGCCGCCGGGGCCGTGTTCGCGGTCGCGGTGGTGATAAATCCTTTGCCCGGGGGCCGGTTCGCCGGTCAGACTGCCGCGATGGCCGACCGACAGTTCGAGGACGAGAGCCTCGCCGCCCTGTACGACCTGTTCTGCCCGTGGGACCCGCGCGGCGACTTCTCCTACTACTTCCCGCTGGTGATGGCGGCGGGCAGTGTGCTGGACGTGGGCTGCGGCACCGGGATGCTGCTGCACCGGGCCCGCGAGGCGGGGCACACCGGGCGGCTGACGGGGATCGACCCGGCCCACGGGATGCTGGAAGTGGCGCGCGCCCGCACTGACATCGAGTGGATCCACGGCGATCTGTCCACGGCCGCGCCCGAAGGCGCGTTCGATCTGGTGGTGATGTCGGGCCATGCCTTCCAGGTCTTCGTCACGGATGACGCACTGCGCGCGAATCTCGCGGCGATCCGCTCGCTGCTGAGCGAGGACGGCCGGTTCGCGTTCGACACCCGGAACCCGGCGGATCGCGCCTGGGAGCGCTGGACGCCCGAGCACGGCCGCGAGGTGACCGGGCCCGGCGGGGAGCTGATCCGCTCCGAGCACCGGGTGACGGCGGCCGGCGGCGGCACGGTCAGCTTCACCACCAGCTACACGACCGACGGCGGCCCGCCCGAACTCAGTCACTCCACCCTGCGCTTCCTGGACCGCCCGGAGCTGGCCGCCTTCCTCACCGAGGCCGGCCTGGAGATCGTCACCCAGCACGGCGACTGGGATGGCTCCCCGGTGACGGACGGGAGCATCGAGATCATCACGGTCGCCCGCCGCGCCTGACCCCTCTATCCCTAAGGGAAGGGGTGCGGGGCCGGGTTGAGGTCCGTCGTGCCCGCCAGTCGGTGGAGTCTGGGCATGAGCGGGGCGCGCTGGCGCCGGTGGCCGAAGTCCAGCGGGAGCAGTCCCGGGACGAGGGTGGCGACGGTGTGCAGGCCGATCGCCGCCTGTTCCGGGGTGGTCTGGTCGACGGCGATCACGTCGTGTCCTGCGGTGGCCAGCGCGTCGCGCAGCGCGTGCAGATCGTCCAGCAGGTCACCGGTGCGCGGCCGTACCGCCTCCCAGTCGGCGAAGGCGTCCGCCAGGGGGACGGCCGCCGCGGGGGCGAGGAAGTGCTGGGCGTGCTCGGCCATCTCCGGCAGGCCGTACAGCTGGGCGTGGTCCTTCAGATGCTCGACCCGGGTGTGGTCCCGCGCCATCGCCCGCAGTTCCGCCAGCCGCTCCCCCACCTGGTAGGGCAGGTGCGGGATATAGGTGAGGACCTCGGAGAGCGCGCTGTCCACGGCCGACTCCGCGTCCAGGGCCGCCGCCGCGCCGAAGGAGAGATATCCGGGGCCGCCGTCGCGCCGTACCGCGAGACCTGTGATAACCGGTACTGGCAGGTCGGCGCGGGTGTCGAAGGCCCGCACCTCGTAGCCGAGCAGTTCCGCCCGGTCCAGGGCGGTGCGGATGGCCGGGTCGCGGCAGCTGTCCAGGTCGATGCGGGCCGGGCGGGTCCGCCCGTACCAGGCGACCAGGAACGCGTCGCGTTCGATCAGTTCCAGCAGCCCGAACAGGATCGCCTCGGTCAGGGTGCCGCCGGTGGCGCAGCCGTTGGAGCACTCGAAGACGAAGTTGTCGGCCCGCTCCCCCGCGCCGTAGTGCGCCAGTCTGGCCGGCACCAGGACCGGGTGGTCCTGGCCCAGCGAGTGCCCCCACAGCCAGGGGATTTCACGGTCCGGGTCGAACGGGGAGAGCAGCGGGTCCTCGCGGTAGGTGGCCTCGGCGTACAGGCCGCAGTCCGCCGGGTGCAGGACCTGGCGCTCCCCGTGGGCGCGCAGCAGGTCGTGGTACGAGCCGCGCACCGGCTGGAGGCCGCGCCGCGCGTGGGTGCCGGCGTACCGTTCCAGGCCCTCCAGGAAGGCGAGCCGGCGGCTGGTCTCGTAGCGCGAGGCCTGACCGCTCCAGGTGACGTCGTTGAGACCGGCGTACCCGCGCACGAAGTGGCTGCCGGAGACGGGGGCGGTGGTGGTGGAGACGGGGTTGAGTTCGGTGCGCGAGCCGAGCGCGCCGCACACCGGGTTGGCGAGGGCGTTCTCGGGCAGCGGGAACGAGGCCAGCGGACGGGTGCGGTGTCCGGCCGTCCGGGGTGAGGGGGTCAGCCGCATCCGGGCGCGCTCGGCGGAGGCGGGGGCCGGCCGTACGCAGTGCGGGCACAGCGGTTCCGGCAGCAGCGGGAAGGTGGCCAGCGCCAGGGTGTTCAGGTCGATCCGGGTGACGCGGGCGGGTTCGCCGGGCGGCAGTGGGCGGGGCGCGAGCGCCGCGCGGGCGGCCCGCACCGCGTCCAGCGCGTAATCGGTGAGCACCGGCCAGGCGGTGGCCCCGTCGGGGTCGAAGCCCAGCTCCAGCGCCTCCCGTTCGGAGCGGGAACGCAGCCGCTGCCAGCGGATGGCCAGGCAGTGGCCGCAGCCGCCGCCCGCACCCGGGTGCCCCCACGGCCCGAGCAGGACGGCGCGGGAGCTGAGGTGCACGGTGGCGGCGGGCCGCTCGGCGGCGTACGGGTCGGGCCCGGCGGTCTGGAGGGCGTCGCCGGCGCCCAGCGGGACCACGGGGGTGCCCAGGGCAGTGGCCAACTGGGCGCGGGCCGCTTCCAGAGGGGTGGCGGTGGCGGTGGGGAGACGCATGCGGGTGGCCCCTTCTCAGGTGCGGTCGCTCCAGCGGAAGGTCTTCAGGGCGAGCGCGCCGAACACCACGGCGAACGCGGCGAGTCCCGCGGCGCCCACCGCGATGTCGGTGCCGCCGCCGGAGCCGGTGAGCGCGGCGGAGACGCCGTCGTTGAGGTACTTCAGCGGGAAGATCCACGACAGGGTCTGCATCCAGGACGGCATCGCGTCCAGCGGGAAGAACGAGCCGGACAGGAACGCCATCGGCACCATCAGGCAGTTGGCGACCGCCGCCACCGCCTCGGGGGTGCGGGCGAAGCTGCCGACGATCACGCCCAGCGCCAGGAACGCCGTGATGCCCAGCACCAGGACCGGTACGGCCAGCGGCCAGCCGGCGTCCAGTTCCAGGCCGAAGGCGGGCAGCAGGGCGACGGCGACGAACAGCACCGCCTGGATGAGGCCGATGCCGATGGACAGGACGTAGCGCGAGCCGAGCACCGTGGTCAGCGGGGTCGGGGTCATCCGGATGACGCGCAGCAGATCGTCGCGCCGCCACTGCATCAGCACGAAGCCGACGCCGAAGACGGCGGCGTTGGCCACGCCCCAGGACAGCACGCCGGGCGCGATGTAGGAGATGTAGGGGCGCCCGCTCTCCTCCACCGTCTGGCCGCTGAAGATCAGCCCGAAGACCACCAGGAAGAGGAGCGGGAAGGCGAAGGTGAAGAAGAGGGTGGTCTTGTCCCGGGTGTAGGCCCGGTAGCCGGCCTCGCTCAGGGCCGCGTAGGCGCTCATGGTGTCGTACTCCGTCGCTTCAGGGCTGGTTGGTCAGCTGGAGGTAGACGTCCTCCAGGGTGGCGGTGCGGGTCTGCACCCCGTGCAGACCGCCGGCGGCCTTCTCCACGGCGGCGAGCAGCGGGCCGGCGTCGGCGGTCTCCAGGACCACGGCGTCGCCGTCGAGCGTGGCCGAGATGACGCCGGGCAGGGCGCCGGCCGCCTCCAGGGTGAGCCGGTCGGCGGGGACCACCAGGCGGGTGGCGGCGGAGCCGGCGGCGATCAGCCGGTTGGGGGTGTCGAGCGCGGTGATCCGTCCGTCCACCACGATGGCCACCCGGTCGCACAGCGCCTCGGCCTCGTCCAGGTGGTGGGTGGTGTAGACGATGGTGCGGCCGGCGCCCTTGAGGTCGCGCAGCACCTGCCACAGTTCGCGGCGGGCCTGCGGGTCGAGGGCGGCGGTGGGCTCGTCCAGGAAGATCAGCTCGGGGTCGTGGACCAGCGCGGAGGCGATCGCCAGGCGCTGCCGCTGGCCGCCGGAGAGGTCCTCGACGCGGACTCCGGCCTGTGCGGTGAGCCCGACGCGGGCCAGGGTACGGTCCACCGCCGCGCGGTCGGCGCGGTAGAGGGCGGCCACGGTGCGCAGGTGCTCGTGGGCGGTGAGGCGGACGAAGAACGCCGAACTCTGTGTCTGGAGCCCGATGCGGGGCAGCAGGGCGATGTCGCGGGGCCAGGGCCGGTGGCCCAGTACGGTGACGGTGCCCGCGTCGGCCTGCCGCAGGCCCTCCATGATCTCGATCAGGGTGGTCTTGCCGGCGCCGTTGGGCCCGAGCAGGCCGAAGAACTCGCCCTGGGCGATGCTGAAGGAGATGCCGTCCACGGCGTGTTTGGCGCCGTAACTCTTGTGGATGTCCGACAGTTCGACGGCCGGATCGGGGGTGGGCACGGGGGATCTCCTTCTGGCGGTTCGGCGTTCGGTGGTTCAGCGGGTGAGCACGGCGTGGGCGAGGACGGCGAGGACTGCGAGCGCGGCGGCGACGGAGGCGAGGGCGGTGGCGGCGTAGGCCGCGTACACCCGGCGGGCGCGGGGCGGATGGCCGGCCAGCGCCGTACGGTCGCGGCGCAGGACGGCGGTGAGGTAGGTGCGGCTGGAGCCGGCGAGGCCGGTGGCGCCGACCGCTTGGCAGACGATGGTGTAGCCGTCCAGTGGGGGGAGCGGGATGAGCATGGTGAAGGCGTGCAGGGAGCCGAGGAACAGCAGCCCGGCCAGGGCGTCGGCGGTGGCGCCGTCCGGGGCGAGCAGCCACCACACGAAGAAGGGCAGCAGAAACAGGGCGTTCATCACGGCCCCGGCCGCCGCGACATGGATACGGCGCCAACGCGTCGCCAGATAGCGGTAGTTGTCAACCGTGCAATACATGATCACCATCGGTAGCCGCCAGCGCAACCCGATCTCGCCGACCGTTCCGCCGTAGTGGCGGGCCGTGATGCCGTGGGCGAGTTCGTGGGCGGCGGTGCTCAGCCACAGCAGGGCGAAGACACCGGCGAGCAGCACCGGGTGGGTGAGGACGGTGACGGCGCCGTCCAGCAGCACCCCGGCGTGCAGGGCGAGGGTGATCTCCATGGCGGCGATCAGGACCAGCAGCGGCACGATCCAGCGGGCGGCGAGCAGCGGGCGTACGGCGCGGTGCAGCCGGGTGGCGGTGGCGTCGGCGTCGGCGACCAGCGGCAGGGAGCCGCGCAGCAGCCGGTTGGCGGGGCGCTCCGCAGCGGGCGGTGCGGGGTGCTCGGGGGCGCCCGCCAGCAGGCCCTTGGTGCCGAGCAGGGCGAGCAGTTGCCGCCAGTGGGCGTCGCCGAGCCGCCGGCCGTACTCCCGCGCGTACGCCGTGCCCAGTTCCTCCAGGGTGCGGTGACCGTCCATCCGGGCCAGCAGGAAGTGTTCGCGGACGCCGATCTCGAACGACCGGTCGCCGCCCGGGTGGTGCACCAGGTGGACCGTGCGGGGCCCGTGGAGCAGTGGTTCGCTCAGCAGCACGCCCGCGCGCAGCGCCGGCCGGTAGTCGGCGGTGGCGGCGGCCCCGCTCATGAGGTCATCACCCATCCGCGCAGCGCGCGGCCCAGGACGTGGGAGAGGTACGCCTCGTCCTGGATGGTGACGTGCAGTCGGTTGTTGGTCATGTGCATGTACGGGGAGAGCAGCCGGACCAGGGCCTCGTCCGGGTCGGTGACGCGCTCCTCGCGGTCCCCCTCCCAGGACCGGAACACCAGGTCCCCGGAGAGCGCCAGCGCGTGCGCCCGCTCGCGCAGCTCCACGCAGTGCGTCGCCCAGCCCGCCAGGAACCCGGGCAGCCGCTCCGGCTCCCCTGCGTCGAGCGCGGCGCGGATGCGGGTGTACCAGCGGGCCAGTTCCGGCCCGACCTCGTCGGCCTTGCGCTCGTACTCGGTGGAGCCGATGAACCCGGTGCCCGGGAACGCCCGGTGCCAGAAGGTGTAGTAGTCGTCGAGGTAAGCGGCCAGCTCCGGCTCGCCGGGGATGAACGCCGCCGACATCACCGTCATCAGCTGGGCCGAGGTGCCCAGCAGCACGGTGCGCAGATGCAGGTTCTTGGTGCGGAACGCGTCGATGACCAGGTCGCTGGAGTGCCGGAAGTGCCACTCGGCCAGCTCGATCCCGGCCGGGCCGCCGTACTTGCCGTACTCCGGCTCGTAGGGCATCGGCGCGTGGCTGTTGTTGGGGCGCAGGTTCATCTGCCCCTCGGGGTTCAGGTAGGCGCCGCGCTCGTCCTCGGGGAACTCGATCTCGAAAAGCTGGTTGTAGAAGTCCTTGAGGAAGCCGGCGTCCACCTCGTACAGGGCGGGGCGCTCGGCGAGGAAGGCGTCCACGGCGGCGGCGGTGCGGCGGCGCACCTCGGGTTCGGCGGCGGCGTCGGCCGGCTTCAGGCGCAGCCGCACATGCGGGCCCTCCAGCCAGTAGTTGATGAAGAACCAGTTGGCCAGCAGCCCGTCCGCCTCCAGTGCGGCGACCAGCGGGCGCACGCAGTGCAGCAGCAGGGGGCGCGGGTTGGCGGCGTAGTGGATGTGGGTGGCCTGCCAGGCGCCGCCGGCGGTGGTGGTCATGGGTGTCGTCGGCGTCGTCATCAGAAGGTCTCCACGGACAGCTCGGCGACATGGGTGCCGCGTTCGGTACGGGTGAGGGCCGCGTCCTCGCCGGGCAGCGCCTCGCGGAAAACGGCCTTGGCGGACGGCGACTTCAGCAGGGCCTCGAAGGCGGCCAGCGACAGCGGGCTGTCGGCGTCCAGGTACTGCGGCTTGGCGCCGGTGGCGCCGCGCGCCCCGCTGTCCGCGACGGTGACGAAGGTCTGCGCGGGCAGCCCGTGCCGGCGCCGCCAGCGGTGCCAGCCGAGGAACCACTCCTGCTCGCCGGTGCCGGGCCCGCGCAGCGGCAGGACGGAGGCGGGCGCGCTCCAGCGGCGGCGGGAGAGCACCAGCTCGCCGTGGCGCACCCGGGGGCGGCGGGTGACGCCCTCGTGCGGCTCGGACTCCGGGACCCCGCCCCACACATCGACCGGCGCCATGGAGCTGGGGGACAGCAGCAGCAGGGTGCGCGGCACCTCGGGGAGGGCGAGCGGGACGAGGTAGCCCAGGTAGACCGGGATGACCTCGGTGCCGCCCAGCCGGGTGGAGCGCAGCGCCAGCCGGTCGGTGGCCGGGTCGTGCTCCAGATAGAGGTCCTCCAGGTGGAGCCGGTGTTCCTCGGGGGCGGAGCCGGTCTCCCCGGGGCAGACGATCTCGTGGTCGGTGAGCCGGGCGTGCAGATTGAGGTTGGAGGTCACCGGCCCGCCGGTGACCTCGGCGAAGACGGCGCCGGGCGGCTGGAGGGCGCGGTTGCGCTCGCGCAGCGCCGTGGTGGTCCCGGTGCCCAGCGCGTGGGTGAAGCGGCTGAAGGGGAAGGACAGGCCGCCGTAGGAGCGGTTGAGGACGACGAGCGAGCCGGCGAGCTGGACGTGGTGGCTGTAGTACTGGCGGCCGTGGGCCGCGGGCCCGAGGGCGTCGGCCACCTCGTCGAGGAGCGCGTCGTCCAGGACGAGGTCCTCGTCGGGGCCGCTGTCCGTGTCCTGGTGGCGGTCCCAGCGGGCGCGGACGCCGTCGGTGAAGGCGCGGCGTGCGGCGTCCAGGGCGCCCAGGGCGGGCAGGCCGAGCCAGTTGGGCTCGGGGACGTAGCGTCCCTGCGCGTCGAAGGGGGTGCGGCGGGCCGCGAACGACAGGTACTGGTCGAAGAAGTCCTCGTGGAAGTCGTGGACCAGTTTCAGCAGGTCGTCGCAGCGTCCGCCGCGGCCGTAGCGGGCCAGGAAGAACCCCTGGAAGGTGATGCGCTGCGGCAGCGTCAGGTCGAAGGCGGGCAGGACGCGTTCGACGGCGCGCAGTCCGGTGCCGACGGGCTGCTCCCAGGCGGCGCGCGGGGCGCGGACGGCGGGCGCGAGGGCGTCCTCGTACAGGAGGGTGCGCGGTACGCGGGCGGTGGTGGCGCCCAGGCCGGTCTGCACGGCGGCCAGTTGGGCGCGCAGCTCGGCGAGCAGGGTACGGCGCTCGGCGGGGTCCGCGTCCGGGTAGCGGTCCAGGGCGGCGGCGGGTGCGTCGAGGGCGGCGGCGACATCGTCCGCCCAGGGGCGGTCCAGGGTGCGCAGGGAGTCCTGGAAGGCGCGCAGCGGATCGGTGTCGTGGGCCTGGGTGCGCAGGGCCGGGATCTGCACCATGCCGACGTCGAGCAGGGCGCCGAGGTAGCGGTCCACCTCGGCGGTATCGGCGCCGCTGACCTCGGCGAGCCAGGCGGCGAGTTCGCCGTGGCGCAGTTGCGGGCGGCGCTCGAACAGGCCGAGCATCCGCTCCAGGGCGCCGCTGCGGCGCAGGAAGAACAGCCGGTCCTTGACGGTGTCGAAGGTGACGGCGGTGTCGTCGTCCCCGGCGGTCACCCAGCGGCGGACATAGCGGACCCGGTCCTCCTCGCGGCCCCAGCCGGAGGCGAGGGCCACCGGGAGATCGGCGCGGCGGACCGGGTCGGCGGTGATGGCCTCGGCGATGCGGCCCAGGGCCAGCACGTTGAGGCGCGGGTGACTGTGCCAGGGCCCGGCGGCGTGCAGAGTGCGGGCGGTGGCGGTGGCGTCGTCGTCGGTGAACTCGCCCGGGGCCACGCCGGTGAAGGTGGCGAACGGGCTGGTCTTGCAGGCGGTGCGGTAGAGGTAGGCGAGCAGCGACCGTTCGATCTTCCGCGACCGCTTGTCGTCCCTGGGGGCGCGCAGATAGCCGTCGAGCTGGGCGTCGAGCGCGGGCGAGGCCAGCAGCAGGCCGGAGCGCAGCCGCTCCTCGGCGGCCAGTTCGCGCAGCGCGGCGCGGGCAGCCGCGGTCTCGGCGGACAGCAGAGCGGCGCCCTGCTCCGTACGGTCGGCGAGCGCGGCCCGGTCGCCGAGCCAGGACTCCAGGACCCGGCCGGCCGCCGGGTCCAGGCCGCCGACCAGCGCCAGATCGGCGGCGGGGTCACGCGGCAGCCGGTTGTTGAACACCTCGCGCCGCAGCCGCAGCAGGGCACGCCGGGCGCCGCCGTCCTCCGCTCCGGTCCGCGCGACCAGGTCGTGCAGCAGATCCCCGATCCGCTCGCCCTCGGCGGCGAGCCGCTCGGTGCGCTCCAGCACCTCGTCCGCCCACGCGCGCGACGCGGGAGCGCGCAGCCCCCGCACGCCCTCTACGGGCAGCCCGCCGACCCGCACCATGAAATGCCGCCCCAGCGTCATCGCCCGCACCTCCCGGTGCGAGAGGTGGAACGGGGCGCGGCGGCAGCGGTCCCGGAGGGCGTGGTGCCACCCCGGGCGGGCGACGACGCGGGGGACGCCGTCGCGGGGGAGGTCACGGCCGCCGTCACGGCGCGCGTCACAGCGAGCGCTGTCGCGGCGGGTACCGCCGTCGCCGGGTCCGGGGGCGGGGGGTGGGGAGTGCTCCGCACGGGGGTGGTCTCCTTCGGTCCGTCAGGCGATCTCGTAGCGGAAGTCGGCGGGTGCGGGGCGCTCGTGGCCGAGGAGCATGATCAGCAGCGGGGCCTCGTCGGTGCCCAGCAGGTCGAGTTCCTCGCGGTAGGAGATGTTGTCGAAGCCGAGCGCCACCCCGCAGCCGATGCCCAGCGCCGCCGCGGCCGTGTAGGTGGCCTGGGCGATGGCCCCCACCGTGGCGTTCACGACGCGGTAGCCGCGGTCGCCGACGGCGTCCAGGACCGCGTGGGTGCGCAGGGTGGGCACCAGGACGACGCCCGCCTGTTCCAGGTTGTAGTTGGACAGGAAGTAGTTCTTCTGCAGGAACGGTCCCGGCGGCCCGGCGCTCACCAGGCGCAGCGCGCCGCGCTCCGGGTCGTAGGCGTACGCCCCCGGCTCCACCCCGTCCACGTGGTTGACGAAGGCGTACAGCGTGGCCAGTTCGGGCCCGCCGCCCGCCGCGGCCGAGTCGCCGCCGAGCGAGGCGCCCGCGTGCGCGGCGGCCAGCGCCGCCGTCAGCTGGGCGGCGCTCAGCGGGCGCTGGGCGGCGAACCGCCCGAAGCTGCTGCGCCGGGCCCGCAGCGCGCCCCGTACGGTCATGGTCAGCGGCGCGGCCGGCGGCAGGGCGCACACCGCGCCGCCGGTCGCCGGCGGACGCGCGGCGGCCGGGGCGAGCGCGCCGGGCGCCGGGCGGTCCGTGGCCCCCGCCGCCGTCGCGCGCTGCATCTTCCGCAGCGCGTCGAAGCTGAGGACGGTGCGGGAGCGTTCGGCGTCCCGGTGGCGCACCGACACGGAGCCCGGTGCGGGCGCGGACCCCTCGGGGCGGGTTCCGCCGCCCGCCCACGACAGCGGCACCACCGCGAAGACGCCCTCCGCCTCCGCCTCGACGCCCAGCAGCCGTTGCAGCCGCGCCTCGTCGAACCACAGCGCCGGCTCGATCTCCAGGCCCCGCGCCCGCGCCCACATCCGCCAGGTGCCGAGCAGGGCGCCCAGGTCCATGCTCACCGCGTGGAAGGAGAAGCTGTTGTACTTGAACGCGTTCTGCCAGTACTTGATGCCCAGCAGCAGGTAGCTGTCGGCCGCCGGGGCGTCCGGCCCGAGCGCGGCCCGGATCTCCCCCGTCACATCGCCGGTCAGCAGCCGCCGCATCCCGTGGTGCCGGGCAGAGTAGTAGTGCAGCCCCGGCAGTCCGGGGCCGCCGGCGCCCGGGGCCCAGTATACGGCGACCGGGTAGAGCCCGCCGCCGGAGGCGGTGCCCCGCGACCAGTTGGCCATCGGGTAGCTGGGCAGCGCGCTCAGGTCGGTGTTGGCCTGGACCCCGAGCCGCCGCCCGGTCAGCCCGTAGGAGTCCCGCAGCAGCCCGGACAGCGCCGGCAGGGTGAAGCCCGCGTGCCCCCGGTCGCTCCCGGCCAGGCCCCGCGCCAGCGTCGCGTCGTCCGGGAAGCCGTCGTCCTGGGGCAGCGGCAGGATCTCGGTGCCGGGGTAGAACTTGGTCTTGCGCGGCCCGTCGCTCCAGTCGGGTACGAAGTCGGCCGGCTCCATCGGCACCCGGCCGCGCGACATGATCGCGTCCGCGTAGTCATGGGCGTACCCCATGGTCTGCTCCGATCAGGGGAAGGGGTGGGGGGCGGGGTTGAACTCGGCGGGTGTCAGGTCGGTGGCGCGCAGCCCGGCCTCGCGCAGCGCGGTGCGCATCCGGGGCATTCCGAGCGCCCGCTGCCGCGACCAGCCGAAGTCGATGGGCAGCAGGCCGGGGACGAGCACCGAGACCGTGGTCAGGCCCAGGTCGCGCTGTTCGGGCATGGTCTGGTCCACGACGACGACATCGAATCCGGCACCGGTGACGGCGGCGGTGCAGGCGGCCAGGTCCTCGCGCAGGTCGTCCGAGACGGCGGGCACCGTTCCGTCCCCGAACCGCTCCCCCAGCGGGTGCAGCGGCCCGCGCGGGCCGTCCAGCAGGAAGCTCGCGTGCTCGCCCATCTCCGGGACGCCGTACACCAGGGGGTGGTCGTGCAGCGCCCGCACCAGGCCGAAGTCGGCGGCCATGGCGCGCAGCCGCTCCTCGTCGCGTGCGGTGCGGCCGGGGAGGTTGACGGCGTCGGTGGCGATCTCGCACAGCGCGGAGGCGAGCGCCGATTCGGGATCCAGCCCGGCGCCCGCGCCGAAGCACATGCGGCCCATGCCGCCGTCCGGGCGGACGGCGACGCCGGTGACGACGGGGACCGGGAAGCTCACGCGGGTGTCGAAGAACCGCGCCTCGTAGCCGTACATCGCCAGCCGGTCCACCATGTGGCGGGTGGCGGGGCGGGTGCTGCTGTACGGGTCGAGTTCGGGGAGCGCGGCGCGGCCGTACCAGGACAGCAGGAACGCGTCGCGCTCGATGACCTCCATCAGCCCGAAGTAGATGGCCTCCTCCAGGGAGCCGCCGGAGGCGCAGCCGTTGGAGGACTCCTGGACGAAACGGTTCTCCAGACCCGGCGCGTGGTAGTACGTCAGCACCTCCGGCACCAGCAGCGGCCGGTGGTCGCGCAGCGAGTGACCCCACACCCACGGGATGACCCGGTCGGCGGTGAACGGCGGCACGTGCGGGTTGTCCCGGTGGAAGGCGTCCGAGTACAGGCCGCAGACACGCGGGTCCAGGGCGGGGATGCCGCGCTCGCGCAGCCCGTCCAGGCTGTCGCGGACGGCGGCGGTGCGGCCCCTGGCGCGCATCCCGGCGTACCGCTCCAGGCCCTCCAGGATGCCGATGCGCACGCTGGTGCCGAAGCTGTCGGCGTGCCCGCCCCAGAACGTCTCGCGCAGGTACTCCCCCGACCGCATGGAGAAGCAGCCGATGGTGGCGGAGGTCGAGGTGGAGGACACGTCGTACACGACGGTGGAGCCGAGCGCGCCGCACACCGGGTTGGCGTAGGCGTCGGTGGGCAGGTCGTAGGCGTCGATGGGGCGCACCCGGAAGGTGCCCGGCCGGTGTTTGGGCGCGGGGCGCAGGGTGAGCGTGGCGGCCCGCGCGGTGTCGGGCTCGGTCCGGCCGCAGGCCGGGCACTCGGGGTCGGGCAGCAGGGGGTAGCGGCGTACGCCCAGGGTCTGCAGGTCGACGAGGTGCACCACCGCGTGCGGGCCGCCGTCGCGCTCCCGGGCGCCGATCAGCGCGGTGAGGGTGTCGGCGGCGAACGGCGTCGCGTACGGGTACGCCCCGGCGGCACGGGTGGGGTGCGCCGGGTCCAGTTCCAGGGCGTCCCGCAGCGCCACCGACCTGACCGCCTGCCAGCGGCGTTCCAGGCAGCGGGCGCAGGGGCGCGGCCGGTCACCGCCGGGCGCGGGAGTGGGGCCGACGATCGCGTACCGGCCGTAGAGCCGTACGGGGGTGCCGTCGGCGGCGACCGGGGAGGTGTCGGCCAGGGCGTTGTGGAGGCCCAGCGGTGCCACGTCGGCCTGCGGGCGGACCTGCCGGATCAGGGCGGCCAGTTCAGCGGTGGGCATCGGCCGCCTCCCGGATGCGGGCGGGCACGGCGCACGCCGGGACGTCAGTGCTCGGCATCGGCGGTGGCCTCCGTCAGCAGGACGCGGGCGGTGTACAGGCCGCCGGAGCGCAGATCGGCGGGGGTGGTGTCGGTGTACAGCACGTCGCGGCCCGCCACGCGCAGCCGGTCCAGGACGGCTTCGAGGGTGGTGTCGGGGGCTGCCGGGGCGGGGGCGGCCGTGGTGGCGAGGGTGCCGGGGGCCAGGTCGGGCAGCAGCGGGTCGCCGAGGTCGGCGCCGGGAAGCTGGGCCTGGCCGAGCAGGTCGCGCAGGGCGGTGACGGCGGCGGCACGGCGTCCGGTGTCGGCCCCGGCGGCCCAGCGGCCGTCGGCGGCGCGGGCCAGCACCACATGGGCGCCGGAACGCTCCGCCTCGCCCAGGCCCAGGAGTTCCACCTCCAGGTCGAGCCGCCCGGCGGCGGTGCGCAGGAACGTCAGCTCCGGGTCGGCGTCCTCCCGCGCGAGCGGGCCCACCCGAGTGTTCCCGCGCACCGCCCGGACCAGCGCGTCCTGCGCCAGCGCGGACAGCAGCGCGTGCCCGGCCGCCTCGGCCGGCGTCTCCCCGGCGCCGGTGCCACCGCTGCCGGTGAGCCGGTGCCGGTCGCGGTTGTGCGGGCCGTACGGGCGCAGCGCGGCGGCGGGTACGGCCGCCCGCTCCTTGGTCAGCAGCGAGGTGACCGCGCTCCACGCCGCGACCTCCTGGTTCGCACCGGCGAGCAGCGTCGGCAGCGTGCCGGGACCGCCGGGCAGCAGCGGCGCCGGGACGACCCGTTCCACGTACACGGCCGCCGCCGTGCGCAGCGCGCGCAGCCGGGCGCCCGCGAGGTGGTGCACGTCGAAGGCGGCGATGGTGCGGGGCCCGCCGGCCGGGCCCAGCGGCAGTTCCACCCGGGCCACCTTCAGCGGCAGCTGAGTCAGCGACTCGTCGTCGTAGCGGGCGAAGATCCCGGCGTGCGGGCGGACCAGCGCGGTGGCCAGGCCGTTGAGCCGGTCCACAAGTTCCTCGGCGTCCCGGGCGGATTCCACCGTCGCGGTGCGGGCCACGGTCAGGGCGTCGGGCAGGTCCTGCGGCGGTCCGTCCGCGGCGGGGGCGGTGGGCCCGCACAGCCGGCAGCGCGGGTGGGGGCGCAGCGGTTCGGCGACCACGTCCAGCGATTCGAGGTCCTGGACGAGGATCTGACCGTCCGTCTCGGCGGGCAGCGCGCCGGTCGCCGCCCGGAACACCTCGTAGCCGAGAAGGTTCCCGGTCATCGCCGCGACGGGGCCGGTCAGCGCTCCGTCACCGGGCGCGTCCGGCTCGGCCACCGTGCCTGCGGCGATCTCGCTCCACCGCTCGGCGGCGGCTGCGGCGTCGACCGAGGCGCCCAGCCGCAGCAGCGCGCAGGAGACGCAGCCGGCGCTGCCCGCCGCCGCGCGCGGCCCGGTGATGACGCGTTCGCCGAAGGTCCACACCGGGATGACTTGTTGTCCCTCGGGCAGGCCCGCGGCGAGCAGCGCGTGGGTGCGGATCAGCGCGTCGTCGCCGGTCACCAGCACCACGTCGGCGCCGGCCGGGTCGGTGCCCTCCCGCACCTCGACCGGGAAGCCGGCGGCCTCCTGCCGGACCCGCCCGCCCACCCGCTCCGCGGTGACGGTGGCGGCGCCGTTCCTGATCAGGCTCAGCTGCGCCCACTGCGCGCACTCGCCGGTGCCCAGCACCAGGACCCGGGTGGCGCGGAAGGCCGCGAAGCGGCGCCGCGCGTCGTCCGCGTAGTGGTCCACGTAGGCTATCTGCGCGGCGAACCGTTCCGCGATGTCCTCGGGCAGCACGTCCGCGTCACCGGCGGCCGGTTCCTTCGCGTCGCGGGCGAAGTCACGTTCGTACAGCGAACCGACGAGCGAGGCGACCATCGCGCGCTGCTGCTCGCCCATGCCGGCGCAGATGTCGCGCAGCGGCGTCCCGCCGTCCAGGTGCGGCACGATCAGCGTGGCGAACCGGTACGCGGTGCGCCCGGCGAGGTGGAAGCCGCCGTCGGCGTTGTGGAACAGCACCCCGCCCGGGGTCTGGGTGTACAGCACGTCGCGCCGGATGCGCGGGCGGGTGCCGGCGATGGTGTCGAACGCTGCGGCCATGCCTGTCTCACACCTTCTGTGGGTCTCGGTCCGGGTATCGGGTTCTGGCGTAGCCCCGCAGCAGTGGATGCATGCGGTACGGGCCCGGTGGCCCGTCCTCCAGCAGGCCGGCGTCGGCCAGCCGCTCCAGGGCGGTCTCGGTCTCGGACGGGGTCAGGGGGGAGGTCCCGGCGGCGCCCACGGCGGTGGCCGCGTCGGCGGGGTGGAACCGGTCGCGGCCCAGCCGCCCCAGCGCGGCGAACACCGCGGGCAGCGGCGGCGCCAGCCGCTCCAGCGCGCCGTCCAGCACCCGGGCGACGGACAGCCGCGGGTCGTCGGGCAGGGCGAGGCGGGTGAGCGGGTCGTCGGTGAGCCAGCCCACCGCGTCGGCGATCCGCAGGGCGGGGCGGGTGAGCAGCCGGGCGGCGGCGATCCGCAGGGCGAGCGGGTGGCGCCCGCACAGCAGGGCGAGTTCGGCGGCGGCGCCGGGCTCGGCGGCGACCCGCTCGGTGCCGAGCGCGGCGCGCAGCAGGGCGTGGGCCTCGGCGGCGGTGAAAAGGTCCAGCCGGGTGACGCGCCCGCCGTGGGTGGCGACGAGGGCGGCGAGGCCGCGCCGGCTGGTGATGAGGGTGGCGGCGCCGCGCCGGGCGGAGAGCAGCGGGCGGACGTGTCCGGGGTCTTCGACGTCGTCGAGGACCAGGAGGGTGCGGGGGTCGGCGTCGATCTGCTCCGGCACGTCACGGGCGCCGGTGCCAACGGTCTCACCGCGGTCCGCCATGTCGATGACCCGGCAGCCGCCGGGGAAGTGATCGCGCACCAGGTCGGCGACGTGGCGGGCGAGCGCGGTCTTGCCGATGCCGGGGGCACCGCACAGGAGTTCGGTGCCGGGCTGGGTGGTCAGCCGTGCCACCAGGGCGGCGACCTCGGTGGCACGGCCGGTGAAGGAGGGCACCGGCGTCCAGGCGGGCGGCGCGGCGGCGCGCGTGGAGGGGGACGGGTCCGGGGGCGGGCTCGGGGCGAGGAGCTCGGCCGGTGCGGCCGGTGCGGGCAGCGCCGCCGGGAGCGGGGCGGGCGGCAGCGCCTGGGGGTGTTCGCTCTCCGGTGCGGGCCCGAGGCTCTCCCCGCGCAGGATGGCCAGTTCCAGCTTCTGGAGGGCGGGCGAGGGGTCCACGCCCAGCTCGTCACGGAGGTACTCCTTGAACCCCCGGTACTCGCTCAGCGCCTCCGACTGCCGCCCGGTGCGGTACAGCGCCTCGATCAACTGCTCGCGGAACCGTCCGTGGCTGGGGTGGGCGCGGGTGGCGCTCCACAGTTCGACCAGCGCGGCACCGCAGTTCCCGAGCGTCAGTTCCAGGTCGCAGACCCGCTCCACGGTGCGCAGCCGTTCCTCCACCAGGCGCGGCACCTCGTCGCGGTGCATGGTCTCCGAGCGCACGTTCGCCAGCAGGGAGCCCTGCCACAGCGTCAGTGCGTGCCGCAGCGTGGTGAGTTCGGCGGCCGGGTCGTCGGCGAGCGCGGTGCCGTGGCGGACCCGGGCGCGGAACTCGATGAGATCCAGCGTGCGTTCGTCGGCGGTGATCCGGTAGCCGCCGGGGGCCGCCTCGATGGGGGTGTCCAGCACGTGCTGGCGTTCGAAGAGCCGGCGCAGCCGCAGCACGCAGGTCTGGAGGGCGGCTTTTGCGGTGGCGGGCTGTTCGTCGCCCCAGATCATCTGCTGGAGGTAGCCGGCCGAGACGATGCTGTTGGATCGCAGCAGCAGCGCGGCCAGCAGGTTCGTCGGCTTGGAGGGCCCCAGGACGACGGTGTCGGTGCCGTCGGTCATGCTCAGCGGGCCGAGGAGCTGGAACCGCACGGCCACCGCGTCCCCCTCCCCGTCCGTTCGCCCCGCTCGCCCGTCGGGGCGTCGTGTTCGGTGCTCCGAACGGTACGGACGGGGCGGCGGGCCCGGGGAGGGGCGGCGGCGTCAGCATCTTGCAGGTGTGCCGCTCAGGTTGCTGTCAGAAGTGGCACAGCGGTCAGTTCCGCCAGGGGTCGTAGTGCGGGTTGTCGACGCACCGCGCCATGATCTCGGTGTGGGTGGTCCGGTCGATCGGACAGGCACCGGCGATGAAGGCGCGGTCGATGCCGCCGGGGAAGGCGACCTCCACCTGGCCGGCGTACTTGTGGTCGTCGCCGATGGTCAGGTTGACGTCGATGCCGCCCGGCGCGTCGATGTAGTAGTTGTAGAGCGTCCTGCGGAAGTCCTTGTACAGGTCGTGGTCGTAGGTCGCGCTGACGAACGGCGAGTGCTGGTTCTCCAGCACGTACGCCTCCAGGTCGTACTGCCCGTCGACCGTGTCCCAGGGCAGGAAGCCCTCCTCGAAGATGATCTCGGGGGCGCGGCCCTCGGCGCGGTACAGCTGGCGGCAGTTGTCGCGGTAGACGGGGTCGGGGGTGATCCGGTCCAGATCGACGTCCGTGACGGCGGCGGCGTACAGCTTGTCCTCGACGACCGGGCAGACCACGGCGGTGGCGGTGGTCGTGCCGGTGACGGCGCCGGCCGAGGTGAACAGCAGGGCGAGGGGGAGCGCAACAGCCGCGGCGCGGCGGGTGATTCGCTTGAGCAACATGCCGCACACCCTGCTGCCCGGTGACCGCCGCGCCGCGCAACATCACCCGATCGGGGGCGTGTCGGCGCCCGGGGGCAGGGCGCGCAGCAGCAGGACCGAGCGGGCCGGCAGCAGCAGTTCGCCGCCGCCGTCGTGGTGGCTGCCGGGCGGGGCGCTCTGTTCCTCCCGCGAGGTGTCGACGAGCAGCTCGTACCCGGTGGCCCAGGGCGGCCCCGGCAGCGGGAAGCGGGCGGGTTCGGCCCCGGCGTGCAACAGCACCAGGAAGCTGTCGTCGGTCACCGGGCGGCCCCGCTCGTCGCGTTGCGGGATGTCGCGCCCGGACAGGAACATGCCCAGGGTCTTGCTGGGCCGGTGCCAGTCCTCCTCGGTCATCTCCTCCCCGCTCGCGGTGAACCAGCCCAGGTCGCGCATGCCGCCCGGCCCGTGCCGCCGCCCGGAGAAGAAGGCCCGGCGGCGCAGCACCGGATGGGTGCGGCGCAGCGCGATCAGCCGCCGGGTGAGGTCGAGCAGCGGGCGCCAGGCGGGGTCGCGGGAGGCGCTCCAGTCGATCCAGCCCAGTTCGTTGTCCTGGCAGTAGGCGTTGTTGTTGCCCCGCTGGGTGCGGCCCATCTCGTCGCCCGCCACCAGCATCGGCACGCCGGTGGACAGCAGCACGGTGCTGAGCAGATTGCGCAGCTGGCGGCGGCGCAGCGCGGTGATCTCCTTGTCCTCGGTCTCGCCCTCCGCCCCGCAGTTCCAGGACCGGTTGTCGTCGGTTCCGTCGCGGTTGTCCTCGCCGTTGGCCTCGTTGTGCTTGCGGTCGTAGGAGACGAGGTCGCGCAGGGTGAAGCCGTCGTGGGCGGTGACGAAGTTGACGGAGGCGTACGGGTGCCGGCCGCCCCAGGCGTACAGGTCGCTGGATCCCGCCAGCCGGGAGCCGAGGTCGCGCACGTCGGGCAGCGCGCCGCGCCAGTAGTCGCGCACGGTGTCGCGGTAGCGGTCGTTCCACTCGGTCCACAGCGGGGGGAAGGCACCGACCTGGTAGCCGCCGCTGCCGATGTCCCAGGGTTCGGCGATGAGTTTGACGCGGCGCAGCACGGGATCCTGGGCGATGACGGCGAGGAACGGGGAGAGCATGTCCACGTCGTGCATGGAGCGGGCGAGGGCGGCGGCGAGGTCGAAGCGGAACCCGTCGACCCCCATCTCCTGCACCCAGTAGCGCAGGGAGTCGGTGATCAGCCGCAGTACCTGGGGCTGGACGACGTGCAGGGTGTTGCCGCAGCCGGTGTAGTCGGCGTAGTGGCGGGGGTTGTCGGCGAGCCGGTAGTAGCCGGGGTTGGCGATGCCGCGCAGGGAGAGGGTGGGGCCGCGTTCGTCGGCCTCGGCGGTGTGGTTGTAGACGACGTCGAGGATGACCTCGATGCCGGCGGCGTGCAGGGCGGCGACCATGTCGCGGAATTCTCCGACCTGCTGGCCGCGGGTGCCGGTGGCGGCGTATCCGGCGTGCGGGGCGAAGTAGCCGATGGAGTTGTAGCCCCAGTGGTCGCGCAGGCCGCGGCGCAGCAGGTGGTCCTCGTGGGCGAACTGGTGGACGGGCAGCAGTTCGACGGCGGTGACGCCGAGCGAGGTGAGGTGTTCGAGGGCCGCGGGGTGGGCGAGCCCGGCGTAGGTGCCGCGCAGGTGCGGGGGGACGCCGGGGTGGCGCATGGTGAAGCCGCGGACGTGGAGCTCGTAGATGACGGAGTCGGCCCAGGGGGTCTTGGGGCGGCGGTCCTCGGCCCAGGGGTCGGTCCACGGTGTCTCGCGGTCGTCGGTGACCACACCCTTGGGGACGTGCGGGGCGGAGTCGCGGTCGTCGCGCACGGTGTCGGCGGCGTCCTGGCGGGGCCAGTCGCGGACGTGGCCGTAGACCTCGGGGGGCAGTGCGGCGAATTCGCCGTCGATGGCGCGGGCGTACGGGTCCAGGAGCAGCTTGGCGGGGTTCCAGCGGGCGCCGGTGGCCGGATCCCAGGGGCCGTGCACGCGGTAGCCGTACCGGGTGCCGGGCCCCACCCCGGGGAGGAAGCCGTGCCAGATCTCGTGGGTTACCTCTTCCAGGGGATGGCGGGTCTCGCGGTCGGTGTCGTCGAAGAGGCAGACCTCGACGCCCTCGGCGCCGCCCGCCCACAGGGCGAAGTTGGTGCCCTGGGTGCCGCCGGGCCCGGTGTGGAAGCGGGCGCCGAGGGGCTGGGGGCGGCCGGGCCAGATCTGGGTGCGCCGTCCGTCCTGGGGTGTCAGGGACACGTCCGGCCTCCTGAAGTCGCGTGGTATCGCTGGGTGCTGACGGTGTTCCGGTGCCGCGGGAGGCCCTTCGCACACAGACCCCCCTTTGCCCGGATTAGGGCATTTTGCCATGGGCGCTCGGCAGGACTGTTGACATCGGGGCGCCGAACTGCGACGGAACGGTGACAATCCACGGCGGTTCCCCTCTGCACAGTGTGATTACCTGGCCGGAGAGGGGATTTCCATCGGGCTGGGCGTCCCCGGGGTGTGTGGGTTTGAGTGAGGGAGAACGCAAGCATGGTGCGTAGGCGGCCGGGCGGCAGATTCGCTTCCAGCGGGGTCGCGGCGCTACTGGGAGTGGTGCTGCTGGCGGTGTCGGCGTGCAGCGGAAGCAGCGCGGCCGACGACAAGACCGGTGAGGACGGCAAGGGCGGTGACCCCGGGAACGCGATATCCCTGGCCATCACCCCCGAGGACGGCGCCGCGGACGTGGCGACCACCGGTGAGATCGCGGTGGCCGTCGACCACGGCACGCTCACCGCGGTCAGCGTCACCGACGCCGAGGGCACCGAGGTCCCGGGCGAGCTGATGGACGACAACTCGGGCTGGCAGGCGCAGGACCACCTCGCCAACGACACGGCGTACACGGTGACCGCCACCGCCGAGGACAAGGACGGCGCCAGCGCCACCGAGACCTCCACCTTCACCACCGTGGCGGCCGGCACCACCTTCTCCACCTCCTGGACGGTCGTCGAGGGTTCCGAGTACGGCGTCGGCATGATCCTGTCGGTCACCTTCGACGCGCCGATCGAGAACACCTCCGCGGTCGCCGACGCCATCCGCATCACCACCGAGCCGGCCGTCGAGGTCGAGCCGCACTGGTTCGGCAGCCACCGGGTGGACTTCCGCCCCCAGGAGTACTGGGAGCCGGGCACCGAGGTCGGCGTGCAGTTCCGGCTGCGCGGCGTCGAGGGCTCGCAGGGCGTGTACGGCACCGCCAGCCAGGACGTGAACTTCACCATCGGCCGCAGCCAGATCACCACCGTCGACGACGCGAAGCTGACCATGGACGTCGTGCGCGACGGCGAGAAGGTGAAGACCTTCGACGTCACCACCGGGGCGCCCGGCATGACGACCTGGAACGGCAAGATGGTCATCTCCGAGAAGTACAAGGAGACCCGGATGGACGGCGCCACCGTCGGCTTCGACGGTGACTACGACATCCCGGACGTGCCGCACGCCATGCGGCTGAGCCAGTCCGGCACCTTCATCCACGGCAACTACTGGGGCGGCGACATCTTCGGCAACGGCCGCGCCAGCCACGGCTGCATCGGCCTGCGCGACACCCAGGGCGCCGGTGACCCCTCCACCGACGGCGCGTGGTTCTACGACAACTCGCTGGTGGGCGACGTGGTCGAGGTCATCAACTCCAACGACGACATCCTCGCCCCGGACAACGGCCTCAGCGGCTGGAACATGGACTGGAGCGAGTGGGGCGCGGGCCAGTAACCCCGCACCGCTCCCCCGTGTGGGCCCCGGCCGATCAGGCCGGGGCCCACACGCGTTCCGCCCCCGCCCTTTACTGTGGCGGGCATGACTGTGGACACCGCACACCTCGATGTCACGGACGGCGTCGGCACGGTACGGCTGAACAGGCCGCCGCTGAACGCCCTGGACAGCGCCCTGCAGGACCGGCTGCGGGAGCTGGCCGCCGAGATCACCGGACGCGATGACATCCGCGCGGTGGTGATCTGGGGCGGCGAGAAGGCCTTCGCGGCGGGCGCCGACATCAAGGAGATGCGCGCCATGGACCACGCCGCCATGGTGGACCGCGCCCGCGGCCTCCAGGAGGCGTTCACCGCGGTGGCCCGCATCCCCAAGCCGGTGGTGGCGGCCGTCACCGGGTACGCGCTGGGCGGCGGCTGCGAGCTGGCCCTGTGCGCCGATGTCCGGTTCGCCGCCGAGGACGCCAGGCTCGGACAGCCGGAGATCCTGCTCGGGCTGATCCCCGGCGCCGGCGGCACCCAGCGGCTGTCCCGGCTGATCGGCCCCTCCCGCGCCAAGGACCTGATCTTCACCGGCCGCCAGGTGAAGGCGGCCGAGGCACTCGCCCTGGGCCTGGTGGACCGGGTGCTGCCCGCCGATGAGGTGTACCGGGAGGCCCACGCCTGGGCCGCCCGGCTCGCGAAGGGCCCCGCGATCGCCCTGCGCGCCGCCAAGGAGGCCGTGGACGGCGGCCTCGACAGCGGGATCGACGCCGGCCTCGCCCTGGAACGCACCTGGTTCGCAAGCCTGTTCGCCACCGCCGACCGTACCGAGGGCTTCCGCAGCTTCATCGAGGAAGGTCCCGGCAAGGCCAGCTTCGGCTGATCGGGCGCGGACCGGGTCGGGTCGGGCAACCGTGCCCTTCCGCCGCCGGAACACCGGGTCCGGCGGCAAACCCCGACCGCCCCGGTCATCGCACCTGGTGGGGCCTCATCTGCTGTTGGCATATGTGCGAAGTCACCGCTGGATCAGTCACCCCACCAGGGACACTTACCCCGGAACCCCCCACGCGCCCGGCATATGCGCGTCATGATGGGCCCATGGCAGCGACGGCGGACACCCCGATGCGGGACGTCATGGGCGTGAGCGGACCGAGCGGAGCGGCGGCGGACATGACCTCCGATCCGTCGGCCGGCGAGGTACGGCTGCCCGCCCGCCCCGAATCGGCGGCACTCGTGCGCCGGCTGACCCGCGACCTGCTGCGGGACCGCTGGCTGTTGTCGCGGCAGCTCACCGAGGACGCCGTGCAGCTGGCTGCCGAGCTGGCCGCCAACGCCGTCCAGCACGCCGGGGCGCACAGCTTCGGGCTGCTGGTACGGCGCAGGCGCGGCTGGATCCGGGTGGAGATCCGCGACCCCTCGCGGGCGCTGCCCTGCCTGCTGCCCCCCGGCCGCGAGCTGGACCTCAACGGCCGCGGGCTGTTCCTGGTCGACGCCCTGGCCGACCGCTGGGGCGTGGACCTGTTGCCACGCGGCAAATCGACCTGGTTCGAGCTGCGCCTCAGCGGCCGTTAGGCACGGCACCCGCCCGCCGTCTGGTGCCCGCCCGGCGGCGGCGGTCGTTGCACAGCAGGCACTTCCCCCAGCCCGCCGGCAGCGGATCCTCCCGGTCCCCGTACAGCGGATCCACCGCACCGCGCGGATGCTCACGGCAGCCCGTCTCCCCCGGCCCGTCGCTCAGCGACTGGGCCGCCACCAGCGCCCGGCGCAGCGCGTCGACCAGCACCTCGGCCTGCTCCCCCGCCGGGCTCTCCTGGTCGAAGGCGACGTCGTACGCGGTACGCAGCGCGGCCTGGAGCTCGCGCACTTCGGTTCGACTCATGCCCGCCACCGTAACGGCCCCCACCGACAGGCGCCGCCCCCGCCCGGCGCGGGACGATGACCGCGACGGCCTCCGTCCCCGGTCGTAGGACCAAAAACCCGCTGGGAAGTGTCAGTGGCTAAACGTAGGCTCGGTGATGATGTCTGCCACAGCCCCCGCCCCAGCCGCCCCTGCCGCCAAGCGCTCCGTCGTCCGCTCCCTGCTGCGGCTGTGGCCCTATGTGCGGCCGGTGCGGGTGCGGGTCTTCGGCGCGGCGGCCGTGGCCATCGCGGCGGCCACCCTGGGGCTGACCATGCCGCTGATCCTCAAGTGGATCGTGGACGGCCCGGTAGCCGACGGGGACACCACCGGGGTGTGGCTGGGCGGCACCGTCCTGCTGGTGGTGGGCCTGATCGAGGCGCTGCTGTTCGGGCTGCGGCGGTGGCTGGTGGCCCGCCCGCTCACCCGGGTGGAGGCCGCGCTGCGCGCCGACCTGTACCAGCACGTCCAGCGGCTGCCGGTGTCCTTCCACGACCGGTGGGCGACCGGGCAGCTGCTCTCCCGGGGCACCGGAGACCTCCAGCTGCTGCGCATGTGGCTCGCCTTCGGGCTCACCTTCCTCATCGTCAACACCGCCACCATCGTCATCGGCTGCGTGATCCTGCTCTCCCAGCAGTGGACGCTCGGCCTGGTCCTGATGGCCCCCGTGCCGGTGCTGATCATCCTGTGCATGGTCTTCGAGACCAAGTACTCGGTGGTGGCCCGCCGCGCCCAGGACCAGATGGGCGACCTCACCACCCTGGTGGAGGAGTCGATCCTCGGTATCCGGGTCATCAAGGGCTTCGGTAGGCACCGCAGCCAGGCACAGGCGTTCCAGGCGCTCTCCCAGCGGCTGGTGGACACCGAGATCCGCAAGGCCAAGCTGCTGGCCTGGATCTGGACGTTCATCATGACGCTGCCCGAGCTGTTCATGGGCGCCATCCTGATCATCGGGGTGCTCCAGGTCGCCGACGGCGGGCTGACCGCCGGCACCCTGGTGGCGTTCATGGCCACCGCGATGGCGCTGCGCTGGCCGGTGGAGTCGATCGGGTTCCTGCTGGCCATGACCAACGACACGGCGGCCGCCACGGACCGGTTCTTCGAGGTGATGGACGTCGAGGTGCCCCCGGAGCGGGCCCGCGAGCCGCAGCCGGACCAGGGTGCGGGGACGGACGAGGGCATCCGCTTCGAGCGGGTCGTCTTCCGCTTCCCCGACGCCCCGCCCGAAGCCCCGGCCGTGCTGGACGGCATCGACCTGCACATCCGCCCCGGCGAGACCATGGCGCTGGTCGGCGGCACCGGCAGCGGCAAGACCGCGCTGACCGCGCTGGTTCCCCGGCTGCACGAGGTCACCTCGGGGCGGATCACCCTGGACGGCACGGACGTGGCCACCCTGCCGCTGCACGAGGTGCGCGAGCGGGTCGCGGTCGCCTTCGAGGAGCCGACCCTGTTCTCCGCCTCCGTCCGGGAGAACATCCTGATGGGCTCGCCCGAGGAGGGCGGCGAAACGCCGGACGCCGAGCTGGAGCGGGCGCTGGGCATCAGCCAGGCCGGCGGCTTCGTCGGCGCGCTCCCGCAGGGTGCCGACACCGAGGTCGGTGAGCAGGGACTGAGCCTGTCCGGCGGCCAGCGGCAGCGCCTCGCACTGGCCCGCGCGGTGGTCGGCCGGCCCCGCTTCCTGGTGCTGGACGACCCGCTGTCCGCCCTCGACGTGCACACCGAGGCCAAGGTGGAGGCGGCGCTGCGCGAGGTGCTGGCCACCACCACCGCGCTGGTCGTCGCCCACCGGCCCTCCACCGTGCAACTGGCCGACCGGGTCGCCCTGCTGTCCGGCGGCCGGATCACCGCAGTGGGCACCCACACCGAACTGTTGCGCGACAACGCCGAATACCGGCTGCTGATGACCGGCACGGCCCACAGCGGACCGTCCGAGCCAGAAGAGGTCACCGTCCGATGAGCACCACCACCGTCACCACCACCGAGGAGAGCGCCGGCGGTCCGCGGCGGACACCGCCGCCGGCGGCCCCCGATCCCATCGCCCAGGACCGGCTCCCCGCGCCCCGCAGCGCGCCGCGTGAGCTGCTGTTCTCGCTGCTGCGTCCGCACCGGGTGCGGGTGGCGCTGGCCGCGATCGTGCTGCTCGCCCAGCAGGCGGCGGTGCAGGGCACCCCGCTGCTGGTGGCCTACGCCATCGACCGGGGCGTTCCGGCCGTCCGCGACAACGACAACTACGGCCCGCTGATCGCGGTGGCCGTCGCGTACCTGCTGTGCGCGGTGGGCGGCGGCGCCCTCCAGCACATCTTCATCCGGATGGCGGCCCGGATCAGCCAGCGCGTCCTGCTGGATCTGCGCGGCCGGATCTACCGGCACGCGCAGGCGCTCAGCCTGGACTTCCACGACCGCTACACCTCGGGCCGCCTCATCTCCCGCGCCACCACCGATGTGCAGTCGCTGCGCGAACTCCTGGACGAGGGGCTCCAGGAGATGCTGATGGTGCTGGTGTCCGTGGTGTACATCGGCGCGCTGCTGTTCTATCTGGACCTGGGCCTGGGCGGGGCGGCGCTGCTGTCTTTCATCCCGCTGCTGTTCCTGGTGCAGAACTACCGGCGGCGTTCGGCCGAGCGGTTCAGCCGCCGCTCCACCGCGATCGCCAAGGTGATCGTGAAGTTCTCCGAGACCCTGAACGGCATCCGGCCGGTGAAGGCGTTCCGCCGCGAGTCCGTGAACGACGCCGGCTTCGCGGTGCTGAACCGGCAGCACGAGCGGGTGAACGGGGACACCATCCTGGAGATGGCGCGCTTCGTCCTGCTGTCGCGGATGATCGCGGCCACCGGCGTGGCGGCGATCGTGATGTGGGGCGCGTACCGGGTGGCGTCGGGCGGCATGGAGCTGGGTGCGCTGGCGGCCGGAGCGCTGTACATCCGCCGGCTGTACGACCCGATCGACCGGTTCGCGATGATCCTGAACAACTACCAGTCGGCGTCGGCCTCGCTGGAGAAGATCGCCGGGCTGCTGCACCAGCGTCCGGACGTGCCGGAGCCCGCCTCGCCCCGTACCCCGGCTCAGCGGCCGGCCGGACAGCCGGGGCGCGAGGTCGTCTTCGAGGGGGTGCGGTTCGCGTACCGCACGGGCGGCGAGGTGCTGCCCACCTTCGAGCTGACCCTGCCCGCCGGGCAGACCACGGCGCTGGTGGGGACCACCGGGGCCGGCAAGTCGACGCTGGCCAAGCTGCTGGCGCGGTTCTACGACCCGACCGAGGGCCGGGTGCTGCTGGACGGTACGGACCTGCGCGATCTGACCCTCGCCGAGCTGCGGCGCGGGGTGGTAATGGTGACGCAGGAGGCGTTCCTGTTCTCCGGCACCGTCGCGGAGAACATCGCCATCGGCAAGCCGGACGCCGACCGCGAGGAGATCGAGCGGGCCGCGAAGGCGATCGGCGCGCACGACTTCATCACGGCGCTGCCTGACGGCTACGACACGGATGTCCGCAAGCGGGGCGGCCGGATCTCGGCCGGGCAGCGGCAGCTGGTGGCCTTCGCGCGGGTGCTGCTGGCCGACCCCTCGGTGGTGATCCTGGACGAGGCGACCTCGTCGCTGGACATCCCGGGAGAGAAGGCGGTGCAGGACGCCATGGAGACGGTGCTGCGCGGCCGTACGGCGGTGGTGATCGCGCACCGGCTGTCGACGGTGGAGATCGCGGACCGGGTCCTGGTGATGGAGGGTGGCCGCGTCGTGGAGGACGGCAAGCCCGCCGATCTGATCGCGGGCACCGGCCGGTTCGCGGACCTGCACCGGGCCTGGCGGGACAGCCTGGCCTGAGCGGCGGGCCCGGCCCACGAGGACGACGGGACCGGGGCGCGAGCGGTGTCGCTCGCGCCCCGGTCCTTCGCACTGTCCCCTGTCCGCGGGCCCGGGAGGGCTACCGCAGCAGGATGCCCGTCTCCTCCGTGGCCAGGTCGCCGGCCGGGAGGGCTACCAGGCCCAGTTCGGCGGCGCCGGCCAGCAGGGGGTGGCTGGGCAGCACCCGCACCGTGTAGCCGAAGGGCCCCGGGTGGCGCAGCGGCAGGTCGGCCGTGTAGGTCCAGTGGCCTTCCAGGTCGGGGCCGCCGTCCGGCTTCAGGGTCACGGGCTCGGCGTTCAGCAGCTGATCGCTCTCGTCCACCGTGCCGGTGATCGCCTGGACCTCCACCTCGGCCGGCTCCAGCTCGCCGAGCAGGATGCCGGCCCGCAGCGGCAGCGCGCCGCCCAGGACCGGGGGTTCCTCCCCGGTCTCCACGTGCCCCACGGCCACGTTGGGCCACTCCCGCTGCAGGCGTGCGGCGTAGGCCGCCAGGTCCGCGGCGGCCGCCGCGTCCATCGCGCGGTGGGCGCGGGCGGCCGGCGCGTACAGCCCGGTCACGTACTCGCGCACCATCCGCTCCGCCAGCACCTTGGGCCCCAGCCGCCCCAGCGTGGCCCGGACCATCTCCAGCCAGCGGCCCCGTCCGCGCGCGTAGAAGCACGGGGCGACCTGCTCCTCCAGCAGCCGGTACAGGGCCGCCGCCTCCACGGCGTCCCGCCGCTCGGGGTCACCGCCGCTCAGGCCGTCCGCCGTGGGGATCTCCCAGCCGAAGTCCGGGTCGCACCACTCGTCCCACCAGCCGTCGCGCACCGACAGGTTGAGGCCGCCGTTGAGCGCGGACTTCATGCCCGAGGTGCCGCACGCCTCCAGCGGGCGCAGCGGGTTGTTCAGCCAGACGTCGCAGCCCGCGTACAGGCCGCGTGCCATGGCCATGCCGTAGTCGGGGAGGTAGACGATCCGGTGGCGCACCTCGGGGTCGTCCGAGAAGCGCACCAGTTCCTGGATGAGCCGCTTGCCGCCCTCGTCCGCCGGGTGCGCCTTGCCGGCGACCACCACCTGGATGGGGCGTTCGGGGTCCAGCAGCAGCGCTTTGAAGCGCTGGGGGTCGCGCAGCATGAGCGTGAGCCGCTTGTACGAGGGGACGCGCCGTGCGAAGCCGAGCGTCAGCACGTCCGGGTCCAGCACGTCCTCGATCCAGCCCAGCTCCGACTCCCCCGCCCCGCGCTGCCGCCAGGAGTCGCGCAGCCTGGCCCGTACCTCGTGGACCAGGGTCTCGCGCAGTCCGCGCCGCACCTCCCACAGTTCGGCGTCGGTCAGCCGGGCGGGGTCCTCGACCCGGGTGAGCGCGTCGGCGGTCCAGGTGGGGGCGTGCACGCCGTTGGTGACCGTGGTGATCGGCACCTCGTCGGGGTCGAAGCCCGGCCACAGCCCGGCGAACATGTCCCTGGCCACCGCGCCGTGCAGGGTGGAGACGCCGTTGGCACGCTGCGCCGTACGCAGTCCGAGCACGGCCATGTTGAACTGCGCCTGGTGCCCGGGTTCCGGGGCGTCCGGCTCGCGGCCCAGCGCCAGCAGCGCGGCGCTGTCCAGCGTGTCCAGTTCGCCGCCGGGCCCCAGGTGCCGGGCCACCAGCTCCTCGGGGAAGCGGTCGATGCCGGCCGGCACGGGGGTGTGGGTGGTGAAGACGGTGCCGGCCCGCACCATGCGGGCGGCGGCGTCGAAGCCGATGCCGAGCGCGTCGAGTTCACGGATGCGTTCGGGGCCCAGGAACCCGGCGTGGCCCTCGTTCATGTGGAAGACCTCGGGCTCGGGGTGCCCGGTGATCCGGCAGTACGCGCGCAGCGCCCGCACGCCGCCGATGCCCAGCAGCATCTCCTGGAGCAGCCGGTGTTCGCTGCCGCCGCCGTACAGCCGGTCGGTGACATCGCGTTCGGCGGGGGCGTTGCCGTCCACGGCGGAGTCCAGGAGCAGCAGCGGGACCCGGCCGACCTCGGCCCGCCACACCCGGGCGGCGAGGGTGCGTCCGCCGGGCAGCGCGAGGGTGACGCGCACGGGGGTGCCCTCGGCGCCGGTCAGTTCGGTGAGCGGGAGTTCGCGCGGGTCCAGCACCGGGTAGCGCTCGCACTGCCAGCCGTCGGCGTCCAGGGTCTGCCGGAAGTAGCCGTGCCGGTAGAGCAGGCCGACGCCGATGACGGGGACGCCGAGATCGCTGGCGGCCTTGAGGTGGTCGCCGGCCAGGATGCCGAGGCCGCCCGAGTACTGCGGCAGGGCGGCGGTGATGCCGAACTCGGGTGAGAAGTAGGCGATGGAGCGGGGCAGTTCGCCCTCAGCCCGCTGGTACCAGCGCGGTTCGGTGAGGTAGTCGCGCAGGTCGCCGGCGGCGACCTGCAGGCGGCGTACGAAGCCCCGGTCGGCGGCGAGCGCGGCGAGCCGGTCGGCGGTGACGGTGGCCAGCAGCCGCACCGGGTCGGCGCCGGACCGCCGCCAGCCGTCCGGGTCCACGGATCTCAGCAGCTCACGGGTGTCGGGGTGCCAGGACCAGCGCAGATTGAACGCCAGTTCCCGCAGTGGTCGCAGCGGCTCGGGGAGGACGGCTGTCACGGAGAAACGACGGATGGCCTTCACAGCATCCGACGGTATCCGGGCACCGGGGGTGGTAGCGGTGGTTTCCGGCGCAAGACTCAGGAAACCGTCACCAAACCACCCCCGGGGACCATCAGGACGGTACGGTCGCGGCCGGTTCGTCCTCCTCGCCGTCACCGGCGGGCGGTCCCGCCTCGACGTCGACGAGGACCGGCGGCGCCAGCTCCGAGGTCGGCCGCAGCGAGCCGTCCGCGATCTGCGCCGCGTAGTGGCAGGCCACCCGGTGGCCGTCGCCGGTGTCGGTCAGCTCGGGCCGCTCGGTGTCGCAGCGAGTCGGCTGCCGCCACGGGCAGCGCGTGTGGAAACGGCAGCCGGCGGGCGGGTTGGCCGGGGAGGGCAGGTCGCCGCGGAGCAGGATGCGTTCGCGGCGGTCCTCCACCTCCGGGTCGGGCACCGGTACCGCCGACATCAGCGCGCGGGTGTACGGGTGGCGCGGCTCGGCGTACAGCGCGTCGGAGGGCGCCTCCTCCACCAGCGCGCCCAGGTACATCACGCCGATGACGTCGGAGATGTGCCGCACCACGGCCAGGTCGTGGGCGATGACCAGATAGGTCAGGCCCAGCGACTCCTGGAGTTCCTCCAGCAGGTTGATGACCTGCGCCTGGATGGAGACGTCCAGCGCCGAGACCGGCTCGTCGCAGATGATCACATCGGGTTCCAGGACCAGGGCCCTGGCGATGCCGATGCGCTGCCGCTGCCCGCCGGAGAACTCGTGCGGGTAGCGGGAGAGCGCGGAGTGCGGCAGCCCGACCCTGGTGAGGATCTCCTTGATCCGCTCGCGCCGCTCGTTCCGGTCGGCGCCGATGCCGTGCGCCGCCATGCCCTCGGCGAGGATCGACTCGATGTTCTGCCGGGGGTTGAGCGAGCCCAGCGGGTCCTGGAAGACCATCTGGAGCCGGCGCCTGGCGCGCCGCATCTCCTCCTCGGGCAGCTGGGCCAGGTCCGTGCCGTCGAAGACGACGGAACCCGAGGTGATGTCGTTGAGCCGCAGCACCGCCCGGCCCAGGGTGGTCTTGCCGCAGCCCGACTCCCCCACCAGACCGTAGGTCTGACCGGCGGTCACGGACAGCGAGACGCCGTCCACCGCGTACACATGGCCCACGGTGCGGTCGAAGAGGATGCCGCGTTTGACGGGGAAGTGGACCTTCACGTCGTCGAGTTCGAGCAGGCTCACCGGTCCGCTCCTTCCTTGCCTGTCGCCGCCACGGGGTGGACGCAGCGCACCTGGTGGCCCGCGGAGTGCGGTTCGGTCAGCTGGGGGGTGCCGTTCAGGCACTGCTCGGAGTAGAAGTCGCAGCGCGGGGCGAAGGCGCAGCCGTCGCTCCAGGCGATGGTGTCGCTGATGGAGCCGCGGATCGGGTTCAGCGGTTCGCCGCGCGGCGCGTCCAGGCGCGGTATGGAGCCCAGCAGCCCGTGCGCGTACGGGTGGGTCGGCGCGGCGAACAGCGGACGGCGTTCGGCGGCCTCCACCACCTTGCCCGCGTACAGCACGTTGACCCGGTCGCACAGGCCGGCGACCACGCCCATGTCGTGCGTGATCATCAGCAGCGCGGTGCCCTGCTGGTCCACGAGTTCCTTGAGGAGTTCGAGGATCTGCGCCTGGATGGTGACGTCGAGGGCGGTGGTCGGCTCGTCCGCGATGAGCAGCTGCGGCGCGCAGGCCACGGCCATGGCGATCAGCGCGCGCTGCCGCATCCCGCCGGACAGCTGGTGCGGGTACTCCTTGAGCCGCCGGGTCGGGTCGGGGATGCCGACCCGTTCCAGCAGGGCGGCGGCCTCCTTGCGGGCGGCCTCGCCGCGCAGACCGCGGTGCCGGGTGAGGATCTCGGTGACCTGGAGCCCGATCGGGATGACCGGGTTGAGGGAGGACAGCGGGTCCTGGAAGATCATCGCCAGCTTGCTGCCGCGCAGGTCGCGCAGCTGCTCACGCCGCAGGCCCAGCAGGTCGGTGCCCTCGAAGGCGGCCCGGCCGCCGACGGTGACGCCCTTCTTGGGCAGCAGGCCCATCAGGGCGAGCGAGGTGACGCTCTTCCCGCAGCCCGACTCGCCGACCAGGCCGGTGACCTGGCCGCGCGCCACGTCGAAGGAGACCCCGGAGACCGCGCGGACATCGGTGCGGCCCCGGCCAGTGAAGGTGACCGTGAGGTCTTCCACGCTCAGCAGTGGTGGTTCCGGTGGCATGCTCATCAGCTCCGCAGTTTCGGGTCGAGGGCTTCGCGCATCGCCTCGCCCAGCAGGGTGAAGCCCAGTGCGGTGATGATGATGCCGAGCGCCGGGTAGAGCGCCATCATCGGCGCGTGGTCGAAGTACGGCTGGGCCTGCACGAGCATGACGCCCCATTCGGGCTGGGCGGCGTCCGGGTTGCCCAGGCCGAGGTAGGACAGGGCGGCGGCCTCGATGATGGCGGTGGCCAGCGCGAGGGTGGACTGCACGATGACCGGGCCCAGGGAGTTGGGCAGCACGTGCGCGGTGACGATGCGCCGCCGGCGTACGCCCAGGGAGCGGGCGGCCAGCACATAGTCGGAGTTGGACTGCGCGAGCATGGAGCCGCGCAGCAGCCGGGCGAAGATCGGGATCTGCGCCACCCCGACCGCGATCATCACCGTGGTCAGCGACTGGCCCAGGATGGCCGCGATGCTGACGGCCAGCAGCAGCGAGGGCAGCGCCAGCACCATGTCGATGAAGCGCATGACGACGGTGTCGATGCGCCGGCCGATCTTGCCGCCGAAGGCGAGTGCGGCGCCGGACAGGCCGCCGATCAGAGCGCCGGCGGTGAAGCCGAGCAGGGTGGCGACGATGCCGACGAGCAGCGTCTGGCGGGCGCCGACCAGCATCCGGGAGAACTGGTCGCGGCCCAGGTGGTCCAGGCCCAGCCAGTTCTCGGAGCGGGAGCCGACGAAGATGTTCTGGTTGAGGAACACCTCGCCGCGCCACTGCAGGATCGGGTTGTGCGGGGCGATCCAGGGGCCGATGATCGCCAGCACGATGAAGACGGCGATGATGACGCCGCCGATCAGGGCCATCTTGGAGGAACGCAGCCGGCGCAGCGCCTCGGTCCACAGGCTGGCGCCGGCGGTGGACTCGCGCTGGGCGGTCAGCTCGGCGAGCCGGTCGATTTTTGTGGTCTTGGTACTCATCAGTGCACCCGCACCCTCGGGTCGATCAGGCTGTACGCCAGGTCCACCAGCAGATTGATGACGACATAGAGCAGTGCGATGAACATGATGAAGCCCATGAGCACGGGGTAGTCACGGCCGTCGATGGCGGTGCGCAGGAAGTTTCCGATGCCGTTGAAGGCGAAGACGGATTCGGTGAGCACGGCGCCGGACAGCAGTTGTCCGGTGAGCAGGCCGATGGTGGTGACGACCGGCAGCAGGGCGTTGCGCAGCACGTGCCGGGCGCGGACGACCTGCCGCTTGAGGCCCTTGGACTCGGCGGTGCGCACGTAGTCCTCGCTGAGCACTTCCAGGACGGAGGCGCGGGTCATCCGCACGATGATCGCCAGCGGGATGGAGGCCAGGGCCAGCGAGGGCAGGATCAGGTGGGTGATCGCGTCCCAGGAGGCGTCGAACTCTCCGGTGAGTATCCCGTCCAGCACGCGGAATCCGGTGACCTCGGTGGCGTTGATGTCGTTGGATTGCCGTCCCACGCTGGGCAGCCAGCCGAGGTTGACGGCGAAAACGGCCTTCAGGAGGAAGGCGAGGAAGAAGACGGGGATGCAGATGCCCAACAGGGAACCGGAGACCGCGCCGACGTCCAGCCAGGTGCCGCGCCGGGCGGCGGCCAGGTAGCCCAGCGGGATGCCGACGACGACGGCGATGAGCAGGGCGGTCAGGCCGAGTTCGACGGTGGCCGGGAAGCGGGTGGTGAACTCCTCCCACACCGGGCGGCCGGTCTGGACGGAGGTTCCGAGGTCGAGGGAGACGAGACGGCGCAGGAACCGGCCGTACTGCACGAGTACGGGCTGGTCCAGGCCGAGGGCGGCCTCGATCTGCCGGCGGTCGGCCTCGGTGGCGCGCTCGCCCAGCAGGGCGGCGGTGGGGCCGCCGGGCAGGCGGTTGAGCCACAGGAAGAGCAGCACCGACAGGCCCGCCAGCGTGGGTATCAGCTGGAGGAGCCGGCGCACGATGAGACGCAACACCTTGAGGTCAACGCCCCTTTCTTGCTTGTCGGACCACACCGCCGCCCGGCCACGGGTGATGACGCGTGGCCGGGCGGCGGGAGGAACCGGCTGTCGGGTCCCCTACTTGAAGGACGCTTCGGAGAATTTCTCCTGCGTCAGCGGGGAGACGGTGGGCGGGTTGACATCGGCCGAGAAGGCGATCGACGGCGGGGAGGAGGAGATCGGCACGCCGGGCAGGAAGTCCATCACGAACTCGTTGGCCTCCTCGTACAGGGCGGTGCGGGCGTCGACGTCCGGCTCGGTGGAGGCGCGCTCCAGCAGGTCGAAGAGGTCCTGGTTCTCGAAGCCCCACTCCTTCTGGTACCCGGCGAACCAGGTGCCCAGGAAGTTGTAGCCGTCGTTGAAGTCGCCGGTCCAGCCGAGCAGGTACAGGTTGCAGCCGCCGTCACGGGTGACCTCGGTGTAGTCCGGGTTCCACTTGAGGGCCTTGGGCTGAACGGTGATCCCCACGGCCTCCAGGTCGGCGCGCAGCAGCTCGTACAGGTCGGCCGGGGACGGCATGTACGGGCGGGTGACCTCGGTCGGGTAGCAGAAGGTGAAGGTCAGGTCCTCCTCGCCGGAGTCGGCGAGCAACTGCTGGGCCAGCTCGGGGTCGTAGTCGTAGGTGGTGACGTTCTGCGAGTAGCCCTCGACGGTGTCGGGCATGAACTGGGTCGCCACCACGCCGCCCTCGGGCAGCTGGCTGTCTACGAGGTTCTGCCGGTCCAGGGCGTGCGCGACGGCGGTGCGCACCTCGGGGTTCTCCAGCGCCGGGTGGCTGTCCTGGGTGAACGCCAGGTAGAAGATGTTGAAGACGTCGCGGGTCGGGACCTGGAAGCCCGCGTCGGAGAGGGTCTTCACATCGGCGGGCGCGACCAGGTCGTAGCCGTGGATGTCACCGCTCTGCAGCGCCTGGCGGCGGGCGGATTCCTCGGGGATGGTCTGGAAGACGAGCTTCTCGACCCCCGCCTTGTCGCCCCAGTAGTCGTCGAAGCGCTCGAGGGTGACCTCGCCGTTGCCCTTGTTCCAGCCGGTGGCCCGGAAGGGGCCGGAGCCCACGACGGTGCCGGCCTCCTGGCTGTAGCCGGGGAAGGTGATGGCGTCGCCCTCACCGCTGGCCTCGTCGGCGGCGTACGCCTCCAGGGCCGGGCCGGAGTGGATGCCGAACGCGGCGAGCGAGAAACCGCCGGGGTAGTTGGCGGAGGGCTCGGCGACCTCGATGACGGCCGTCAGGTCATCGGGGGCGGTGCAGCCGACGTAGTTCGGGTCCGGCGTCTCCTCGTTCTCGTTGTTCGCGAACCCACCGAAAATCGTCTGCCAGTAATAGGACAGTGTGGTGTTCTGGTAGGTGCCGGTCCAGTTGTACCAGCGGTCGAAGTTCGCGCAGACGACCTCACCCGTCAGGTCGGAACCGTCGTGGAACGTCACTCCGTCACGGAGGTTGAACGTCCACTCGGTGCCGGCGTCGTTGCTCTCCCACGTGTCGGCGAGGCCGCCCTCCATCTCGGAGGTGCCCGACTTGTGGTCGATCAGTGTTTCGAAGACCTGCCGGGTGATCCGGAAGCTCTCTCCATCACTGGCCAGCGAGGGGTCAAGGGAGGCGGGGTCGCCCGCGGCGCCGAAGACGAAGGTCCCGGTGGAACCGGACCCCTTGGAGTCTCCGTTGTCGCGGTCGCTGGAGCAGCCGGTCGCGATCACGCTGATCGCGAAGATGGCCGCGAGCATCCGCACGGCCTTGGGTCTTGCTATGGACATCGTCCACCTCGAAGGGTCGGTGGTGGTATGGCGTTTCGGTGGAGCGCACATTACTGCGCTAGTGCATAGCTGTGAACAGTGGAATGAACGGCGATACAGAGCTGAGACTTCGGGCCCACTCACCCCCACACGGGTGAACGCGCCCCGGGGGCCGTCGGACGCAAACCCCCCAGCAAGTCACGAAACATATAGAAAGGACAAAGACACGAAGAGAACAGTAAATACCCACCTCCAACGCCTATGAGGTGATTCGCAGATGATCGGTCGAATTCCCGTTCTCGACGTCCAGCCGCGCATCGAATGCGGCAGACGGCCCGTCAAGGCCGTACCGGGCGAGACATTCCAGGTCAGCGCCACCGTCTTCCGGGAGGGAGCGGGCGCGGTGGGGGCGAATGTGGTGCTGCGCGACCCGGCGGGCCGCGGCGGCCCGTGGATCCCGATGCGCGAACTGGCGCCCGGCACCGACCGCTGGGGCGCGGACATCACCCCGGACGCCGAGGGCCGCTGGACGTACACGGTGGAAGCGTGGGCCGACCCGGTGGCCACCTGGCGGCACGCCGCGAAGATCAAGATCCCGGCCGGCATCGACACCGAACTGACGTTGCTCGAGGGATCGGCGCTGCTGCGCGAGGCGGCGGCCGGGGTGCCCAAGAGCGAGGGCCGGGAGATCATCGCGGTGGCCGCGGACGCGCTGGCCGACACCACCCTGTCCGGCGCCGCCCGGCTGGCCGCTGCGCTGGCCCCCGAGGTCACCACGGTGCTCGGCCGGCATCCGCTGCGTGAACTGATCAGCTCGGCACGCCCGATGCCGCTCATGGTGGAGCGCGAGCGGGCGCTGTTCGGATCGTGGTACGAGATGTTCCCGCGCTCGGAGGGCGCGGTGGTACGCCGGCACGCGCCCCCGGTCTCGGGCACCCTGCGCGGCGCGGCCCGCCGGCTGAAGGACATCGCGGCGATGGGCTTCGACGTGGTGTACCTGCCCCCGGTGCACCCGATCGGGACGGCGTTCCGCAAGGGTGCGAACGGGGCGCTGACGGCGGGCCCGGACGATGTCGGCTGCCCGTGGGCGATCGGCTCGGGGGACGGCGGGCACGACGCGATCCACCCGGACCTGGGAACACTGGAGGATTTCGACCACTTCGTGGCGACGGCGCGGTCGCTCGACATGGAAGTGGCCCTGGATTTCGCACTCCAGTGCAGCCCTGATCACCCGTGGGTGAAGCAGCATCCGGAATGGTTCCACAAGCGCGCCGACGGCTCGATCGCCTTCGCCGAGAACCCGCCCAAGAAGTACCAGGACATCTACCCGATCTCCTTCGAACAGGATTTCCGCGGCCTGGTCACCGAGACGCTGCGCGTGCTGCGGTTCTGGATGGCGCACGGGGTACGCGTCTTCCGGGTGGACAATCCGCACACCAAGCCGGTGGTGTTCTGGGAGAAGGTCATCGCGGAGATCAACCGCACCGACCCGGACGTCATCTTCCTGGCCGAGGCGTTCACCCGGCCCGCCATGATGCGCACGCTGGCGCAGATCGGCTTCCAGCAGTCGTACACCTATTTCACCTGGCGCACCACCAAGGCGGAGCTCACCGAGTACCTCACCGAGCTGAGCGGCGAGTCGGCCCCGTACATGCGGCCCAACTTCTTCGTGAACACGCCCGACATCCTGCACGCCTATCTGCAGACCGGCGGGCGCACGGCCTTCGAGATCCGCGCTGTGCTCGCCGCCACGCTCTCCCCTTCGTGGGGGATGTACGCGGGCTACGAACTGTGCGAGGGCACGGCCGCCGGTCCCGGCTCCGAGGAGTACGCGGACTCCGAGAAGTATCAGCTGCGGCCACGGGACTGGGCCGCGGCCCGTAAATCGGGCAACAACATCATCCCTTTGATCGGGGCGCTCAACCGCTTGCGCCGGGCGCACCCGGCGTTGCGCCAGTTGCGCGATCTTCACTTCCACCGCACCGACAACGAGCACATCCTGGCCTACTCCAAGCGCACCCGGACACCGCACGCCGACACCGTGCTCATCGTGGTCAACCTCGATCCGCACCACACCCACGAAGCGACGGTCTCGTTGGACATGTCGGAACTCAAGGGGTGTGGTCTCACTTTCGCTCAGGAGAGTGGAGCCGAGCCCTTCCCGGTGTGCGACCAGCTCACCGGTGAGACCTATTACTGGGGCAGGGAAAACTATGTGCGGCTCGGTCCGGAGCGTGCGGACGCGCACACCCCGTCGGCGCACATCTTCGCCCTGCGACCGTCCTCACAGACCGGAGGGTCACCCAAACATGAGCGTCAATGAGCCGGTCCTCGACACCTTCGAGGACACGCCAGCCCGCGACCGGGACCCTCAGTGGTTCAAGCGCGCGGTGTTCTACGAGGTCCTCGTCCGCTCCTTCCAGGACAGCAACGGGGACGGGGTCGGGGATCTCAAGGGCCTGACGTCGAAGCTCGACTATCTGCAATGGCTCGGGGTCGACTGCCTGTGGCTGCCGCCGTTCTTCGAATCACCCCTGCGGGACGGGGGCTATGACGTCTCCGACTACGGGGCGGTGCTTCCCGAGTTCGGCGATCTGGCGGACTTCGTGCAGTTCGTGGACGCCGCCCACAGCCGTGGCATGCGCGTCATCATCGACATGGTCATGAATCACACCAGCGATCAGCACCGCTGGTTCCAGGAGTCGCGCCGCGATCCGCAGGGCCCGTACGGCGACTACTACATGTGGGCCGACGACGACAAGGGCTATCCGGACGCCCGGATCATCTTCGTCGACACCGAGGCGTCCAACTGGACCTTCGACCCGGTGCGCAAGCAGTACTACTTCCACCGCTTCTTCTCGCACCAGCCGGATCTCAACTACGAGAACCCGGCGGTGCGCAAGGAGATGATCGCCGCCCTGCGATTCTGGCTCGACCTGGGCATCGACGGCTTCCGGCTCGACGCGGTGCCGTATCTGTACGCCGAGGAGGGCACCAACTGCGAGAACCTCCCGGCCTCGCACAACTTCCTCAAACAGGTGCGGGCCGAGATCGACCGCGACTATCCGGACACGGTGCTGCTGGCCGAGGCCAATCAGTGGCCGGAGGACGTCGTCGACTACTTCGGCGACTACGCCAAGGGCGGCGACGAATGCCACATGGCGTTCCACTTCCCGGTGATGCCGCGCATCTTCATGGCGGTGCGCCGCGAATCGCGCTATCCGGTCTCGGAAATCCTCGCCAAGACCCCGCAGATCCCCTCCGGCTGCCAGTGGGGGATCTTTCTGCGCAACCACGACGAGCTGACCCTGGAAATGGTCACCGACGAGGAGCGCGACTACATGTACGCGGAGTACGCCAAGGACCCGCGGATGCGCGCCAACATCGGGATCCGGCGCCGGCTGGCCACTCTGCTGGACAACGACCGCAATCAGATCGAGCTGTTCACGGCGCTGCTGCTGTCCCTGCCCGGCTCACCGATCCTCTATTACGGGGACGAGATCGGGATGGGGGACAACATCTGGCTGGGCGACCGGGACGCGGTGCGCACCCCCATGCAGTGGACGCCGGACCGCAACGCCGGCTTCTCCACCTGTGACCCGGGGCGGCTCTTCCTGCCGACCATCATGGACCCGGTGCACGGGTACCAGGTCACCAATGTCGAGGCGGCGATGAGTTCACCGTCCTCGCTGCTGCACTGGACGCGGCGCATGGTGGAGATCCGCAAGCAGAATCCGGCGTTCGGCCTGGGGACGTACGCCGAACTGCCCTCGTCCAACCCCTCGGTGCTGGCCTTTCTGCGCGAGCACGGGGACGACCTGGTGCTGTGCGTGCACAACTTCTCCCGCTTCTCGCAGCCCACCGAGCTGGATCTGCGGATGTGGGAGGGGCGGTATCCGGTGGAACTCATCGGCGGGGTGCGGTTCCCCGCGATCGGCTCGCTGCCGTATCTGCTGACCCTGGCCGGGCACGGCTTCTACTGGTTCCGGCTGCGGCAGGGGACGGAGCCCATCTGAGCCGGCCGCGCGGGCGGGGGCGGCGTGCCCCCGCCCGGCGGTTCCAAGCCGGTGCCGGCCCGGTTCTGGCCCGGTTCTGGCACCCGCACGACTGTTCCTTTCACATCCTTTCGCGACACGTCCCGCTCCATCCCGGCAACAAAGGCGTCAATACGGGACACTTCAGCACATAATCAAGTGTGCCCGGGGAAAGGACGCCATGTCGGAAAGCTCCTCGACCCGTGCTGCGGCCTCATCATTTCCTTGGGGCCCTCCCCGGAACGACTCCGGGCAGGGCGAGGCGCTGCTGCGTTCGCTGGCCGGGCCGCTGGCCCGCTGGCTGCCACGGCAGCGCTGGTTCGCCGGCAAGGGCCGGCCGCTGGCCGGGCTCAGTCTCCTGTCCGTCACCGAGCTGCTGCCGTGCGACGCGCCGGGGTACGCGCCGGGGCTGCTGCATCTGCTGGTGCGCACCCGGCAGTCGGGCCCGGTGGCCGCGGCGGGCGACTGCTACCAACTGCTGCTGGGGGTGCGCGCGGCGCTGCCCCCGGACCTGATGCCCGCCCTGGTGGGCCGCCCCTCCGAGGGCCCGTTGCAGGACCGGGCGGTGTACGAGGCGCTGTACGACCCCCTGCTCGCCGAGGTGCTGTTGGAGCGGCTGCGGACGCCGGGACGGCTGGGCGCGCTGCGCTTCGACCGCGCGCCCGGCGCCGATCTGCCCTCGGGACCCGGCGCGCGGGCGCTGACCGGTGAGCAGACCAACTCCTCCGTGGTGTACGGCGAGAGCCACATCCTCAAACTGTTCCGCCGGGTCGCCCCCGGCTTGCACCCCGATCTGGAGCTGCCGCGCGCGCTGGCGGCGGCCGGCTGCGCCCGGGTGCCGGCGCCCTCCGCGTGGTTCGAGGCGTCCTGGCCGGGCGGGGAGAGCGAACCCCTGACACTGGGGGTGCTCCAGCCGTATCTGGCCGGGTCCAGCGACGGCTGGCAACTCGCGCTGCGCTCGCTCAACGGCCGGGCCGACTTCAGCGCGGCAGCGCACGCGCTGGGGCGGACGATGGCGGAGGTGCACACCGCGCTGGCGCAGACGCTGCCGACCTCGGTGCTGGACCGGGGGCAACTGGAGCAGGCCGCGACCGCCATGGGCGAACGGCTCGCGGAGGCGGCCGTCGCCGTTCCGGCCCTGCGCCCGTACCGCACGGGCCTGGGGCGCGCCTACGAGGCGCTGGCCGGGTACGCCAGGGGCGGCGGCGCCTGCGTGGCGCAGCGGCTGCACGGCGATCTGCATCTGGGGCAGGTGCTGCGCTCGGGTGAGACGCCGCACTGGTCGGTCATCGATTTCGAGGGCGAGCCGGCCAGGCCGCTCGCGGACCGGCGCCGTCCCGGGCCGCCGGTGCGGGACATCGCGGGCATGCTGCGGTCCTTCGACTACGCCGCCTGTCAGCAGCAGGACGGCGGCTCGTGGGCGGCGGACTGGTCTCGGGCCAGCCGGAAGGCGTTCTGCCGGGGGTACGCGGCGGCCAGCGGCGCCGATCCGCTGAGCACGCCGGAACTGCTGCGCGCCTATGAGACGGACAAGGCCGTCTACGAGGTGCTGTACGAGGCCAGGCACCGTCCGCACTGGCTGCATGTGCCGATGACCGCGATCCGCCGGCTGGCCGCCGCCACCCCCTGACCGGCCGCCCGCCGCGCCTCCCCTTCTCCGTTCCGCACCGCCCCGCCACCCTCCCCTGCCCTGCCCCGATCCTTTCTGCCTGAGGAGCACCCGCCGTGGAACGAGACCGCCTGCTGACGGGCGCGCACCATGATCCGCACGCCGTGCTGGGGGCGCACACGGCGCCCGGTGGGGTGGTGATCCGCGTACTACGCCCGGCGGCACGCGCGGTGACGGTGGTGGCGGCCGGCGTGCGGACCGCGCTGAAGGACACCGGCGACGGCCTGTTCGAGGTGGTGCTGCCGCTGCCCGAGCCGCCCCGCTACCGGCTGCTGATCGCCCCGGCCGCCGGGGGACCGCCCCGGGAGTCGGAGGATCCGTACCGCTTTCTGCCCGCGCTCGGCGAGCTGGATCTGCACCTGATCGCCGAGGGCCGCCACGAGCGGCTGTGGGAGGCGCTGGGTGCCCGGGTGATGACGCATCAGGGGGTGCGCGGGACCCGGTTCACGGTGTGGGCACCGCACGCCCGCGGGGTGCGGGTGGCCGGGGACTTCAACGACTGGGACGGCACCGGACATCCGCTGCGTTCGCTGGGCGCGAGCGGCGTGTGGGAGTTGTTCGTGCCCAGCGTGCGCGCCGGAGCGCGCTACAAGTTCGACATCTGCCGCCCCGACGGCAGCCACACCCTGCGCGCCGACCCGATGGCACGGCGCACCGAGTGCCCGCCCGCCAACGCCTCGGTGGTGCACGAGAGCCGCTACCGGTGGGGCGACGAGCGGTGGATGGCGCGGCGCGCCGGGCACGCCGCGCCCAGCGCGCCGATGTCCGTCTACGAACTCCACCTCGGCTCCTGGCGCCCCGGGCTGAACGCGCGGGAACTGGCCGAGCAGCTGCCCGCGTACGTACGGGACCTGGGCTTCACGCACGTGGAACTCATGCCGCCCGCCGAGCACCCCTACGGCCCCTCCTGGGGCTACCAGGTGACGGGCTTCTACGCGCCCACCGCCCGGCTGGGCTCGCCCGAAGACTTCAAACACCTGGTGGACGCGCTGCACCGGGCAGGCATCGGGGTGCTGATGGACTGGGTGCCGGCGCACTTCCCCAAGGACGACTGGGCGCTGGCGTGCTTCGACGGCGCTCCGTGCTACGAGCACCCGGACCCGGCGCGGGCCGAGCATCCGGACTGGGGGACGCTGGAGTTCGACTACGGGCGGCGCGAGGTGCGCAACTTCCTGGTGGCCAACGCCCTGTACTGGTGCGAGGAGTACCACCTGGACGGGCTGCGGGTCGACGCGGTGGCCTCCATGCTCTACCTGGACTATTCGCGCGCGGAGGGCGAGTGGACCCCCAATGAGCACGGTGGCCGGGAGAACCCGGACGCGGTCGCCTTCCTCCAGGAGATGAACGCCGCCGTGTACCGCCGGTGCCCCGGGGTGGTGACCATCGCCGAGGAGTCCACCGCCTGGGACGGGGTGACCCGGGCCACCGACCGGATCGGCGAGTCCGGATTCGGCGGCCTGGGCTTCGGCTTCAAGTGGAACATGGGCTGGATGCACGACTCGCTGGTCTACCTGTCCAGGGATCCGGTGCATCGCGCGTACCACCACCACGAGATCACCTTCTCGATGGTCTACGCCTACGCCGAGAACTACGTACTGCCGATCTCCCACGACGAGGTGGTGCACGGCAAGCGCGCACTGGTCAACAAGATGCCGGGCGACTGGTGGCAGCGGCGGGCCAACCACCGCGCGTACCTGGGCTTCATGTGGGCCCACCCCGGCAAACAGCTGCTGTTCATGGGGCAGGAGTTCGCGCAGGGCGCGGAGTGGTCGGAGGCGGAGGGCCCGCAGTGGTGGACGCTCGATCCCGGCTACGCGGCGGCCGGGGACCACGGCGGGGTGCGGGATCTGGTGCGCGAGCTGAACACGGTGTACCGGGCGACGCCCGCGCTGTGGGAGCGGGACACCGAGCCGTCGGGGTTCGCGTGGATCGAGGCGGGCGCGGCGGTGGACAACGTGGTGGCGCACCTGCGGTTCGCGGCCGACGGCAGCCCGCTGATCTCGGTGAGCAACTTCTCCGCCGTGGTGCGCGAGGGCTACCGGCTGGGGGTGCCGGGGCACATTCCGGCCTGGTCGGAGGTGCTCAACACGGACGAGCGCCGGTACGGGGGCGGCGGGGTGGTCAACAGCGAGCCGGTGAAGGCGGAGGCGCTGCCGTGGCACGGCCGGGAGAGCAGCATCGCGCTCACGCTGCCGCCGCTGGCCACCCTCTGGCTGCGGCCGACTTCCTGATCCCGTGCGTCGCTACAGGAACACGCGTGCGTCAACTCCCCTGTGACGGGGCAGTCTGACGCGCAAGCGATCACAGCGGAGTGATCGGCTGTGGTTGCGGGAGGACAGATACGCATGACGGCTTCCAGTGAGATCCGGACACCGGTGGGGGAAAAGACCCCCGACCAGGGCGTCCCGCGCGGGGTGTGGATCGGGCGCTTCCTCGGGCCGGTGCTGGCCCTGCTGACCTACGCGTTGCTGGCGGGCGACGCGACACTGCCCACCCCGGCCCGCACCACCGCCGCCGTCGTGGTCCTGGTGGCGGTGTGGTGGATGACCGAGGCGCTGCCGCTGCCGGCCACCTCCCTGATCCCGATCGTGGCGTTCCCGCTCCTGGGAGTGCTGGAGATCGGCGAGGCCACCGCGCCGTTCGCCCATCCCACGGTCTTCCTCTACATGGGTGGCTTCATCATCGCGCTGGCGATGCAGAAGTGGAATCTGCACAAACGCATCGCGCTGCTGACCATGCGGGCGATCGGCACCCAGCCGTCCCGGCTGATCCTCGGCGTGATGGTGGCCACCGCGTTCATCAGCATGTGGGTCAACAACACCGCCACCGCGATGATGATGCTGCCGATCGGCACCAGTGTGCTGGCCATGGTGATGGCGCAGGACGGGGGCGCCGACGAGCAGACCGCGAAGGACCGTGCCAACTTCGCCACCGCGCTGATGCTCTCGATCGCCTACTCGGCCTCCATCGGTGGGCTCGCCACCCTCGTGGGCAGCCTGCCGAACCTGATCATGAAGGGGTTCGTCGAGCAGACCTACGGCGTCACGATCGGCTTCGTCGACTGGATGAAGCTGGCGCTGCCGATCACGGTGCTGTTCCTGATCTTCACCTGGGTCTATCTGACCCGCATCGCGTTCCGGGTGAAGCTGTCCAATGTGGCCGGTGGCCGGGACGCGGTCCGCGAGGAGCTGGCGAAGCTCGGCCCGATGTCGCGCGGCGAGTGGTCGGTGCTGGCGGTCTTCAGCTGCACGGTGGCGCTGTGGCTCTTCCGGGACCAGCTGACGGACTGGACCGCGCTCACCGATGTGCTGCCGTTCGTGGCGCATCTGACGGACGAGGGCATCGCGATCACCGCCGCGGTGGTCCTGTTCCTGGTCCCGGTCGACATCCGCGCGGGCGAGCACGCCATCGACTGGCGCCGGGTGCAGGAAGGCATCCCGTGGGGGGTGCTGCTGCTGTTCGGCGGCGGCCTGTCGCTGGCGCTGGCGGTGCAGGAGACCGGGCTCAGCGCGTACATCGGTGACCAGATGAACGGTCTGAAGGCGCTTCCCACCCTGCTGCTGGTGGGCGCGGTGTGCGGCATCATCCTGCTGATCACCGAGTTCACCAGCAACACGGCCACCGCCTCCACCTTCCTGCCGGTGATCGGCGGGGTGGCGGTCTCCATCGGCCTCGATCCGCTGCTGCTGCTCGTTCCCGCCGCGCTGGCCTGCACCTGCAGCTTCATGCTGCCGGTGGGCACCCCGCCCAACGCCATCGTCTTCGGCTCCGGCTACATCACCATTCCGCAGATGGTCCGGGCCGGGATCTGGCTCAACATCTTCGGGGTGCTGATGATCACCGGGATGATCATGGTCGTCGGCCCCTGGGCCCTGGGCATCCAGCTCTGAGACCTCCGTCCGGTGGCCCGCCCGGCCACCGGACGGACCCGGATCGGCGACCGCCTGCCTACACTCGTTCCGAGGTTCGATATTTCGGCAGGTGCCCCAGCATGCGCGATTCCCGTGCCAGACGCTCACGAATGAGTCTGGCGCGACAGCTCTTCGCACTACAGATCGTGCTGCTCCTGCTGCTGGTGGTCACCAGCGCCGCCCTCGTCTTCCTCCAGGTGCGCAACGACAACCGCAAGGACACCGAGCACCAGGTCATGACACTGGCCTCCGGCCTCGCCGAGCTGCCCGAGGTCCGGCGGGCGGTGACCGGGGACGATCCGTCCGCCGTGCTCCAGCCGCTGGCCGAGTCGGTACGGCGCTCGACCGACACCGACTTCATCGTGTTCATGGCGCCCGACCGCACCCGGTACTCCCACACCTACCCGGAGCTGATCGGCGAGCGCTTCATCGGCTCCATCGACCGCGCCCTGGCGGGCGAGCCCTTCACGGAGAGCTACGAGGGGATGCTGGGGCCGTCCATCCGGGCCGTGGTCCCCATCACGGACGACCGGGGCGAGGTCAGCGCGCTGCTGTCCATCGGGGTCCTGCAGAAGAAGATCGGCGCCGAGCTGAGCCGGCGCCTCACCCCCGTGATCCCCATCTCGGTGGGCGCCCTGATGCTGGCGGGAGCCGGGTCCTGGCTGATCAGCCGGCGGCTCGACCGCCAGACGCTGGGCCTGGGCGCCGAGGAGATCACCAGGCTGTACGAGCATCACGACGCGGTCCTGCGCACCGTGCGCGAGGGCCTGCTGATCGTCTCCCCGCGCGGGAAGCTGATCCTGGTCAACGACCACGCCCGGCAGTTGCTGGGCCTGCCGGCCGACGCCGAGGGGCGGCCGGTGCAGGAGCTGGGCCTGTCCTCCCCCGTCGGGCCGCTGCTCACCTCGGGGGCCCCGGTGAGCGACCGGCTGTGCGTGTACGGCGACCGGGTGCTGGTGCTCAACCAGGAGCGGATCGAGAAGAACGGCCGCCGGCTGGGCACCGTGACCACGCTGCGCGACCACACCGAACTGGAGGTGCTGGCCGGTGAGCTGGACTCGGCGCGCGGCTTCGCCGAGGCGCTGCGCTCCCAGGCGCACGAGTCGGCGAACCGGCTGCACACCGTGGTCACCATGATCGAGCTGGGCCGGCCGGAGCGGGCGGTGGAGTTCGCCACTGTGGAGCTGGCCTCGGCGCAGGCGCTCGCCGACCGGCTCACCGACGAGGTCCAGGAGCCGGCGCTGGCCGCGCTGCTGCTGGGCAAGGCGGCGCAGGCGGCGGAGAAGGGCGTCGAGCTGGAGATCACCGACGACACGGCCGTCACCGAGGCCGGGATCGCGCCGCGCGATCTGGTGACGCTGGTCGGCAATCTCGTGGACAACGCCATCGAGGCGGCGCTGGCCGCCCCGCCGCCGCGCCGGGTCACCGTGACCGCGCGCACCGAGGCGGACTCCCTGCTGGTGCGGGTCTGCGATTCGGGCGCCGGGCTCGACGGGGAGGCGCTGGAGTCCATGTTCACCCGCGGCTGGACCACCAAGACCGCCAGCGGGGCGCGCGGGCAGGGCCTGGGTCTTGCGCTGGTGCGCCAGGTCATCGACCGGTACGGCGGGGACGTCGAGGTCAGCGGTCACGCCGGGGCGGTCTTCACCGTACGTCTGTATCGAGGAACCACATCATCATGATCAGCACCCTCGTCGTCGAGGACGACCCCCGTATCGCGGACGCGCACGCCCAGTTCGTGGGGCGGGTGCCGGGATTCGCGGTGGCCGGGACGGTCCACCGGGGTTCGGAGGCGCTGGACTTCGCGGAGCGGCATCCGGTGGATCTGGTGCTGCTGGACTTCTATCTGCCGGACATGACGGGCCTGGACGTGTGCCGGGGGCTGCGGGCCCACGGGCAGCTGGCGGACATCATCGCGGTGACCTCGGCCCGGGACGTGCAGATCGTGCGCTCGGCGCTGGCGTACGGGGTGGTGCAGTACCTGCTGAAGCCGTTCACGTTCGCCGCCTTCCGCGACAAGCTGGAGCGGTACGCGGAGTACCGGCGGCAGTTGGTGGGGCACGGGCGCACCACGGCGCAGCAGGATCTGGACCGGGCGTTCGGCGCGCTGCGCGGCTCGGTGGGCGGGCCGCTGCCCAAGGGGATGAGCAATCAGACGCTGTCCTCGGTGGTGGACGCGCTGCGCGAGCACGCGCCACGCGGGCTGACCGCGTCCGAGACGGCGGACCGGCTGGGCATGGCGCGGGTGACGACGCGGCGCTATCTGGAGCATCTGGCGGACCAGGGCCTGGTCACCCGGCATCCCCGGTACGGGACGCAGGGCCGCCCCGAGCATGTGTACCACTGGAGCGATCCGGCGTAGCGTCCCAGCGCAGGGCGGCGGTGACGGGGACGGCGGCGGCCGGGCGGCCGCGCGGGTCCCGGTAGGGGGCGAGCAGTTCACGTATCCGGGCGGTGAGCTCCCGGCGCTCCTCGGGCGTCACGTGGAGCACGGCGCTGAACGACGCCTCGCCTTCCGGGCCGGCGCCGGGTTCCGCGTCCCCCACCACCTGGGGGAATCCGTCCCACGTCTCCCAGCGCAGCCGCCAGGGCCTGGCCCGCCCGCCCGGGTGCGGCGCCTCCTCGATGAGCCGGTAGCGGGCGAGTTGCCGCAGGTGGAACGAGCACAGGCCGGAGCTGTACCCGAGCCGCCGCGCGGCCTCGGTGGAGGTGACGGTGCCGGCTTCGGCGAGCAGGTCGAGCAGGGCGATCCGAACGGGGTGGTCGGGGAGCGGGGAGGCGGGGCGATCCCGGCCGTTGTCACTGGTGCGCACTTTGCAAAGTCTGCTACTTTGCAAAGTCCTGGGTCAAGTCATCGCGCGACGAAGGGGAATGACCTGCCATGACGGGGACGACGGTGCGCAGGATCACCGTGCTGGGCGAGGAGATCCTGCGCCGCGAGTGCCGGGAGGCCGGCCCTGAGTTCGGCACGCCGGAGCTGAGCCGGCTCATCGAGGACATGTACGCCACACTGGCGGTGGCGGAGGGCGCGGGACTGGCGGCCAATCAGGTCGGGGTGGATCTGCGGCTGTTCATCTGGGACATGGAGGACGAGTGGGGAACCCGCCACCGCGGCCACCTCCTCAACCCCGTGCTCGCCCCGCTGCCGGCCGCGCGGCGGCGGCTCGCCGAGGAGCCGGAGGGGTGCCTGTCGGTACCCGGCCCCTATATGACCGTGGCCAGGCCGGATCTGGCCGTGGTGCACGGCAGGGACCGCGACGGCGAGCCCCTGACGGTGGAGGGGCACGGCTACTTCGCCCGCTGCCTCCAGCACGAGAGCGATCATCTGAGCGGGCGGCTGTACGTGGACCGGCTCTCCCAGCGGGAGCGCAAGCGGGCGCTGCGCGCGATGGAGGAGCAGCGGGAGGGCGTATTCGCGCGCCGGGCGGCCCGGGAGGAGGCATGGCGGGCGGAAGGGCGCACGCGGGAGGGGCGGACGCACACATAACAGCGCCCCCACACGCCCCCTCTTCACAACCTGTTCGCCGCCAAATCGCTGCCGTGCTCCGTACGGTCGCGGTACGGTTGCTCTGCGCCACCACAAGTGTCGCCCTCGCGAGGCCGCTTCCCCCGCTCACCGGAGAAGGGCACCCCCCGGCATGACCCCCGCACCAACCCCTCCCCCCGCCGTTCCCCCCGCCACCACGCGTACCTCGGACAAGCTGCGCGCCCAGGTCAGAAGGGCGAACGCGCTCAGCGCCGCCAACCGCCTCAGCAAGGAGGGCGGTGCCAAGTGACCCGCGCCGTGCTTCAGTTCCAGGCGTGGAGCGTCGCCCCGGACGAGGAACCGGACGCCGAGCCCATCACCTTCGGTGCGCAGTGCGCGGTGTGCCTGCGCACGTCCTCCCGCTCGACCCTCCAGCAGGACGTGGCGGACTGGGTACGTGACCACGCCGCCCGCAACCCCTCCCACCACAGCTACCGGGAGCTGATCCAGCGTCCGCTGCGTGCCTGGATGCCGCACACCGTCAACCCCTGATGCCCTGGACGGGGTGCGGGCGGCGCTGTCAGGCTGATCCGATGCTGCTGCGACTGACCGCCACCGTCCTTGAGGCCCCCGACGCCAATGAACTGGCGGCCTTCTACCGCCGGCTGCTCGGCTGGGCCACGCTTCAGGAGGAGACGGGCTGGGTCCGGCTGGCACCCCCGGGCGGCGGCGCGGGCATCTCCTTCAGCACCGACCCGGACTTCGTCCGCCCGGTGTGGCCGGCGGCGCGGGGCGACCAGCGCATGACGCAGCATCTGGACATCGAGGTCGATGACCTGGCCGCCGCGGGGGCGCATGCCCGCTCCTGCGGCGCGGTTCCGGCCGAGTACCAGCCGCAGGAGGATGTCCGGGTCTACTTCGACCCGGCCGGTCACCCGTTCTGTCTGTGGGTGGAGCGCAGCCGCGCCAGCTGACCGGTTTCCAGGGCCACCCACAGCGCGCCGTCTGCGGTGCCGGCCAGCCCGTGCGGCTCGGACGCCGGGTCCGGCAGCGGATGGTGGCGGAACTCTCCGCCCGGCGTGATGTGCCCGATCCGCCCGGCCCCCCACTCCGTGAACCAGCAGCCGTCGCCCGCCGGGTCGGCGGTGATCGCGTGCGGCTTGGCGCCGGGATCGGGCAGCGGGAACTCGGTGATCTCCCCGCCGGTGGTGATCCGCCCGATCCGGCCGGCGGCGATCTCGGCGAACCACAGGGCACCGTCGGGCCCGGCCGTGATGCCCACGGGGCCGGCGGCCCCGGTGGGCAGGGTGTGGAGGGTGACCGCGCCGTCGAGCGTGATCCGGGCGATGGCGCCCGCCTGGTTGAGCGTGCACCACAGCGCGCCGTCCGGGCCCGCCGCGAGGGCGGAGGGGGCGGCGCCCGTGGTGCCCAGCGGGAATTCGGTGATCCGCCCCTCGGGGGTGATCCGGCCGACCAGGTCCGCGTTCATCGCCGCGTACCACAGCGCTCCGTCCGGCCCCGTGGTGATGCCGTACGGGCCGCACGCCGGGGTGGGCAGGGTGTACGAGGTGGCACTGCCACCGGTGGTGATCCGGCCGACGCGGTGGTCGCGCCCCCGGCTGAACCAGAGCGCCCCGTCGGGCCCCGGGGTGATGATCATGGGCCCGGCCTCGGCGGAGTCCAGCGGATGGCGGTCGAGCGCGCCGGTGGCCGGGTCGAAGCGGGCGATCTCCCCGCTGCCGGTGAGCGTCACCCACAGCGCGCCGTCGGGGCCCTCGGTGATGCCGTACGGGGCGGTGCCCGCGAGACCGGGCGCGAACAGGTCGATAGCGGTGTGCATGGTCACAGGGCCTTGATGATCGCGGCGAGGGTCGCCGGGTGGGCGGTGGGAATGTTGTGGTGCGAGTCGAGTTCGATGAGGGTGCGGTCGGGCCGGGCGGCGGTGAGCGCCACGATCTCCTCTTTGCGGTGGGCGTAGAAGCCACGGGTGGCCAGCACCACGGTGAGCGGGCAGCGCACCCGGTCGTAGACGTCGATGGTGGGGTAGACGGTGTCCGCCGGGTCCGGGGTGTTGAGGGTGACCATCTCCTCGACCGTCGGGCGGCGCAGCCAGCGCGTGCCGTGCGGATCGTCCGGGCTGAACGAGCGGGCCGTCAGCTCCCGTACGAGGCCGGCCCTGGCTCCCGCGTTCAGCCAGTCGGTCGGGGCGTCGCGCACGGCCCGCTCGATGTGGGCGTCGCGCTCGGCCGTGCCGGCCCGCCAGCCGTAGTGGAACATGGTGCGCAACTCCTGCTGCGCGGACGGCCGGCGCCAGCCGGCGTGGCGGCGGGCCGCGGTGGGGCGGTCGTCCAGGACCAGGCCGTCCACCGTGCACACGGCGGCCGGTTCGACCAGTCCGGCGGCGGTCACGGCGGTGACGGCGTACCCACCCAGGGAGTGCCCGACCAGCACGGGACGGCGCCAGCCCAGCGCCGCGACGGCGTCGCCGAGGTCGCGCCAGTACTGGTCGGCGCGGGTGGAGTCGAGCGTGGTGCGGCCGTGCCCGCGCAGATCGACGGCGACCAGCCGGCCGCAGTACGGCAGCAGATGGGCGGCGACATCGGTCCAGGCGGCGGCGTTGTGGCCGCTGCCGTGCACCAGCAGCACCTCGGGGCCCTCCCCGGCCCCGCCGAAGTCGATCCCGGCCAGCGCGTCTTCGCCGCCGCCGAGCGGCAGCGCAATCTCCTGTGACTCCACGGTCACACCCTTCCCCGTCCGCACACCGGTGGCAACCGTAATCCTCACCCGGGGTCAGGAAGAACGGGGCGTGGCGCCCGGCGGGCCGGGCCCGTGGGCGGGTTCCGGCGCGACGGCGGCGGGCGGTGGCCGGCTGCCCCGTGCGGGCGGAGCCGGCCACCGCCCGGCGTCAGGCGGTCGTGGCCTCGCGGTAGTACGGGTCGGCGACGGTACCCGCGCCCCTGGCCTCGTCGTACGTGTAGACCTCGCGGCCCTCGATGAAGACCCGCCGGGCGCGGCTGAGCACATCGAGCGGGTCGCCGTCCCAGATCACCACGTCGCCGTCCAGGCCGGGGGTCAGCGAACCGACCCGGTCGTCCAGGCCCAGGATCTCGGCGGGGTGGGTGGTGATGGTGCGCAGCGCGGTCTCGCGCGCCAGGCCCTCCTTGACACACAGGGTCACCTGGTGCACCAGGAAGTTGATCGGCACCACGGGGTGGTCGGTGGTGATGGCGACCTTCACCCCGGCGCGCTCCATGATGCCGGGGCCGGCCAGCGTCCGGTGCCGCAGTTCGACCTTGCTGCGGGTGGTGAACAGCGGCCCGGTGATCACCGGGACGTCGCGGCGGGCGAGTTCGTCCGCGATGAGATGACCCTCGGTGGCGTGGTTGACCACGACCTTGTAGCCGAACTCGTCGGCCAGCCGCAGCGCGGTGGCGATGTCGTCGGCGCGGTGCGCGTGCTGGCACCACGGCAGTTCGCCGTCCAGCACCCGGGCGAGGATCTCCAGCGTGTTGTCGCGCTCGAAGGGGGTGCCCTCGGCCTGCGCGTGCGCCCGCTTGGCGGCGTAGTCCTGCGCCTTGGTGAGCGCGTCCCGGATGACGGCCGCGACGCCCTGCCGGGTGGAGGGCAGTTGCTTCTTCTCGCCGTAGACCCGCTTGGGGTTCTCGCCCAGGGCGCTCTTGACGCTGACCGGCTCGCGGATCAGCATCTCCTCCACCGTGCGGCCCCAGGACTTCACGGCGACGGTCTGACCGCCTATCGGGTTGCCGGAGCCCGGCTTGATCACGGCGCTGGTGACACCGCCCGCGAGGGCGTCGGCGAAGCCGGTGTCCGCCGGGTTGATGGCGTCCAGGGCGCGCATCCGGGCGCCGACGGGGTCGGTCATCTCGTTGGTGTCCTGGCCCGCCCAGCCCTCGGCCTCCTCGTGGACGCCGATGTGGCCGTGCGCCTCGACGAAGCCGGGAAGTACCCAGGAGCCGGCCGCGTCCACCGTGGTGACGCCCTCGGGGACGGTCACCTCGGCGTCGGGGCCCACGGCGGCGATCTTGCCGTCGATGATGAGAACGGTGCCGCCGTCGATGGGCTCGGCGGCGACGGGGACGACGTATCCGGATCTGATCGCGATATCCATGGATCGTGAACCTATCTCATGCCGGACGGGCCGCCGGGGCCACGGAGTGGCAGGTCAGCGCGGTACGGACCGCTGCTGACGATCAAGCTCCCCTGTACACAAGGGGGTTGGGGCCGGTCAGTGCGGACGGGTGAGATCCCGCAGCCGGCCGGAGTCCGCTGCCGTATCCCGCGCCGCCAGGAAGGAGAGCACCGGCTTCAGCCAGCCCCGCGGGTCCTCCACCATGGCGACGTGATCGGTGGGCAGTTCCGCGTACGAGGCGCCGGGGATGCCGGCGGCCAGCAGGCGGGAGTTGGCGGGGCGCACCATGCTGTCCCGGGTGGTGGCGATCACCAGGGTGGGGACGGTGACCCGGGGCAGATCCGCGGTGGTGTCCAGAGTGGGGATGAGGTCGATGTGCGGACGCAGCCGGGCGGGTTCGGACGCGCGCCAGCCGGGCAGCAGCCCGAGCAGGTGGTCGTCGGCGCGGGCGAGACCGGCGGTCAGCACCAGGGCCGTGACCCGCTCGGGGTGCCGTACGGCGGCGCGTACCGCGACGGCGGTGCCGAGCGAGAAGCCCAGCACGGCGAACCGCTCCACGCCGCGGCTCACGGCCGACGTCACGACGGCGTCCGTGAGCGCGTCCAGGTCCAGCGGTGCCGGGGCGGGCTCGGTGGCGCCCGAGCCGGGGTAGTCGGGGGCGACGACGGTGTGGGCGACGGCCAGCGCCGGCAGCACCGGGGCGAAGTTGTCCGCGATGGAGCCTGTGGCGCCGTGCGCCAGCAGCAGGGCGGGGCCGTGGCCGGTGACCGTGGTCGCCAGGGCGGGGAAGGAATCACTCATGCCGCTACGTTGACCTGTGACATCAGTGTCAATGTCAAGAAAGGGCCGGACCCGCCATGCTGATCGGGGAACTGTCACGCCGCACGGGGGTGCCCGCCCGGCTGCTGCGCTACTACGAACAGCGCGGGCTGCTCACCTCCCGCCGGGACACCAACAACTACCGGCAGTACGCGGAGGACACCCCGCGCACGGTCGTCCGCATCCGCGAGATGCTGGACGCCGGACTGCCGACGGAGGCCATCCGGGAGCTGCTGCCCTGCACGGACGGCGCGGACAGCGGCGCCGACCCGTGCCCCGAGGTGCTGCGCACCCTGACCCTGGAGCTGGAGCGCCTGGAAACCACCCTGGCCACCCTGCACGACCGCCACACGGCCCTGACCGCGTTCCGTACCGCCTCCCTGGACCGCGCCACGGCGGACGGAGCCGGCCGGCCCTCAACCGGTTAGCCGCCCCGGATCCGCCTTGATCGCCCTCAGCAGCCCACGCAGCGCGGCCGGCCGGACCGTGAGCGTCATGCCGGGGGCGGTACTCTCGCGCAGCCGCAACAGGCCGTCGGGGGCGGCTGCGACATTGACACAGTTGGCACCCTCGGCGCTGTAGGACGACTTCTGCCACGCGAAGGCGCTCATGGCTTTCCCCTCAGGTTTCCTTGGCGACGCGGCGGATGAAATCCCTGCTCTTCCGCGGCGTGAGCGCACAGCTCTCCATCCGATCAAGGACGGACCGGTAGCGACTCACCTGAGCCGCCGCGTCCAGGAAGGTACATCCGTGGTCCGAATCCAGGATGACCGTATCCAGCTCGGGAACCGGTCCGCTCACATAGCTGATCGGCTGTCCGGAGGCCGGATAGTCGCCCAATCCGAAGGGGACGACAAGAATCTTCATGCACGGGCCCGCAGCGCGGACGTTGATCGAAGAGGCCGTCGAGGCGTTGTCGGCGCCTCGTCAGGTGCCCTGACCGGACGGGTGCCGGCTGGGCCGGGCGGCGTCACCCCCCGGTGACGCCGCCCGGGGCCGTCAGGCCGGGCAGCTCAGGTCGCCCGCCGGCAGGATGCCGGTGCGCAGGTAGGTGTTGACCTGGTCGTCCACGCAGGCGTTGCCGTACTCCCCGTACACCGCGTGGTGCGCGGCGCCCTCCAGGGTGAGGAGCCGGGAGGCGGGCCACTCCTCGCGCATCTCCACGGTGCCCTCGTAGGGCGTGCGCGGGTCGCCGGTGGCGGCGACCAGCAGGGCGGGGATGTCGTTGTCCAGCACGGTGGGGGCTTCCAGCGGCTCGTCCCAGAACTCGCAGGGGGTGATGTTGTTGGCCAGCGGACCGGCGAAGGGGTGGACGGCGCGGGCGCGTTCGATGTCCTGCCAGTAGGCGTCGACGCCGCGCGGGGCGGCCACATCGCCGCAGATGATCGCCATCTGCGCGCTGCCGTAGGCGGAGCCGGCAGCGGTGGTGAGGTGGGACAGCTCCTCCGCGAAGTCCGGGTCGGGGGTCACCTGTTCGCCGGCCGCCGCCCGGGCCAGCAGCCCGACGGAGGTGGCCAGCCGGTCGCGCGACGCGTCGACGCCCGAGCCGATGCCGCTGAAGAGCAGCAGCGGCACGGTGTGCGCGTCGATCGTGTGCGCGCCGACGCGCAGCGGTGCCTGTTCGGCCGCCGCCCGGATCGTGTCCACGACGTCCCGTACCTCCTGGCCGGTGGCGCCCAGGCCGTAGCGGTCCTGGCGCTGTGCGGCCCAGTCGGCCCACTCGGCGAGCGCCGCCTCGTTGGCGGCCTCGGTCCCCCGGAGCAGGGTCGGTGTGTAGCGGCCGGGGTGGATGACCCCGTCCAGCACGACCCGGTCGGTGCGGCCGGGGAAGAGCTGGGTGTAGACCTCGCCGAGGTAGCTGCCGTAGGAGTAGCCGAGGTAGGAGATCCGCCGTTCGCCCAGCGCGTGCCGGATCACGTCCATGTCGCGGGCGGTGTTGCGGGTGGTGAGGTACGGCAGTGTCTCGCCCTCGGTGGCCCGGCAGCGCTCCGCCAGCTCCCACTGGGCGGCGGCGTGCCGCAGATAGCTTCCCCGGTCCGGGCCGGGGCCGAAGATTCCGGAGCCCACCGGCCAGCCGCAGTCCACCGGGGTGCTGCGGCCCACTCCGCGCGGGTCGAAGCCGATGAGGTCGTACCGTCCGGCCAGTTCCTCCCCCATCGACCCGGCGAGCTGCACCGGCATGTCGAGCCCGGTGCCGGCCGGTCCGCCGGGGTTCATCAGCAGGGCGCCGATCCGCTCGCCCGTGCCGGTGGAGGGCAGCCGGGAGATCGCCACCGTGAGGGTGGGCCCGTGCGGATCGGAGTAGTCCAGCGGGACGGTCACCTCCGCGCACTGGGCACCGGCGGCGGCGAGTGCCCGGCCGGCCGCGTCGCCGTCGTTCTCGGCGGCGCAGGGCTGCCAGCGCAGGTGCTGGGTGTGGTAGGCGTCCAGGTCGCGCTCCGTGGCCGCCGCCCCGGTGGGGGCGGTGATCAGCACGGCGGCGGCGCAGGCGGCGGCACCGGCGGCCACGGCCCTCTTCCCTCGCGTTGTGGTTCGCATGGCAGGGACGCTAGGCGCGGGCGGCACCCCTGCTGAATGGGGCGGCCCCGCCACCCTGTCGGGGGGTTAACCCCCCGACAGGGCAACCGGGTTGGCGATCAGAAGACGGCTTCGGTCTCGTCCATCCGGAACTGCGGCACCCGCTTGAGGTCGGCGGTCGCGCTGGCGAGGGGCGCCATCACGATCTCGGTGCCGCGCAGCGCCGTCATCTTGCCGAACTCGCCGCTGTGGGCGGCCTCCACGGCGTGCCAGCCGAAGCGGGTGGCCAGCACCCGGTCGTACGCGGTCGGCGTCCCGCCGCGCTGGATGTGGCCGAGGATCACCGGCCGGGCCTCCTTGCCGAGGCGCTGCTCCAGCTCGATGGCGAGCCGGTTGCCGATGCCGGCGAACCGCTCGTGGCCGTACGGGTCGATCTCGCCCTTCTCGTAGGGCATGGAGCCCTCGGCCGGGCGGGCGCCCTCGGCGACGCAGATCACGGCGAACTTCTTGCCGCGCGCGAACCGTTCCTCGACCATTTTGCACAGATCATCGACTTGGAAGGGCCGTTCCGGGATACAGATACCGTGTGCTCCACCCGCCATGCCGGACTCCAGGGCGATCCAGCCCGCGTGCCGGCCCATGACCTCGACCACCATCACCCGCTGGTGCGATTCGGCGGTGGTCTTCAGGCGGTCTATGGCCTCGGTGGCGACGCCGACCGCGGTGTCGAAACCGAAGGTGCGGTCGGTGGCGGAGATGTCGTTGTCGATCGTCTTGGGGACGCCGACGACGGGGATGCCGGCCTCGGCCAGCATCCGGGCGGCGGTCAGAGTGCCCTCGCCGCCGATCGGGATGAGCGCGTCCAGGCCGAGCTTGTGGCGGAACGCCTCGGCGTTGTCGCACGCCTCGGCCAGCCGGGCACGCTCCAGACGGCTGGAGCCCAGGATGGTGCCGCCGCGGGCGAGGATCCCGGAGACGGCGTTGATGTCCAGCTCGCGGTAGCGGCCTTCCAGCAGGCCCTTGAAGCCGTCCTCGAAACCGATCACCTGGTCACCGCGGTCGACAACGGCCCGGTGGACGACCGAGCGGATCACGGCGTTGAGGCCAGGGCAGTCACCGCCCGCGGTGAGAACTCCGATACGCATGGGGATGCTCTCCTCTTCGGGGATCGGGAGGGTGGCGCGGGGCCGCTTCGTCGAGGCCGCCCGAATTGTTTCACGCCCACGGACCCCACCTCACTCCCCTGCTCACATCGTGAACGGATCGGCCACCCCGACCCACCGCGCGGGTTACTCAGCGTCATAGGTATTGTCAAGACCATAGATATAAACGATTGGGTGACGATGAGATCGGCAGTGATGGCGCCATGACCCGCAGCGTGTACGTGACCGGTATCGGCCGCGGCGACGGCCGGCAGGTGATCGAGCTGGGGGTCATGGAGCTGCTGACCCGCCAGGTGGACCGGGTCGGCGTCTTCCGTCCCCTCGCCCACCCGGGCCCCGATCCCGTCTTCGAACTGCTGCGCGGCCGCTACCGGCTCTCCCAGACCCGCGAGGACGCCCGCGGCATGGAGTACGCGGAGGCCGCCGCCCTCCAGGCCGAGCAGGGCATGGACGAACTGGTCACCGCCCTCGTCGAGCGCTACCACAACGTCGCCCGCGACTACGAGGCCGTGCTCGTCCTGGGCACCGACTACGCCGACACCCAGCTGCCCGCCGAGCTGACCCTCAACGCCCGGCTGGCGAACGAGTTCGGCTCCGTCGTCCTGCCCGTGGTGGCCGGCCTGGACCAGAGCGCGGAATCCGTGGTCGCCGAGGTCCGCAACGCGCACCACGCCTTCACCTCCCTGGGCTGCGAGGTGATCGCCACCATCGCCAACCGGGTCCGCGACTCGCACGCCGCGGCCGCCGCCCGCGAGCTGGGCACCCACCTCCCCGAGCCGGTGTACGTCCTGCCCGAGGAGCCGGCCCTCTCCGCGCCCACCGTGACCCAGATCGCCGAGGCGCTGGACGCCGAGGTGCTGCTCGGCGACCGCACCGGTCTCGCCCGTGACGTGCGCGACTTCGTGATCGGCGGCGCGATGCTGCCGACCTTCCTCACCGCGCTGCGCGAGGCCTCCCTCGTCGTCACCCCCGGTGACCGCGCCGACCTGGTGGTGGGCGCCCTGGCCGCGCACTCCGCCGGCGCCCCGCCCATCGCCGGGGTGCTGCTCACCCTCGGTGAGCGGCCCGGCGCGGAGACCATGGCGCTGGCCGCCCGGCTCGCCCCCGGCACCCCCGTCCTGTCGGTGCCCGGCGGCACCTTCCACACCGCCGCCGCGCTGTCCGGCCTGGAGGGGAAGCTGACCGCCGCGACCCCGCGCAAGGCGGAGATCGCGCTCGGCCTGTTCGAGACGCACGTGGACACCGCGCAGCTCACCGAGCGGCTGTCGGTGGTGCGCAGCGAGCGCGTGACCCCGATGATGTTCGAGCACGAGCTGATCGAGCGCTCCCGCACCGGGCGGCGCCACGTCGTCCTCCCGGAGGGCACCGAGGAGCGAGTACTGCGCGCCGCCGAGGTGCTGCTGCGCCGCAACGTGTGCGATCTGACGCTGCTGGGCGAGGAGGGCGCGGTCCGCAAGCGGGCGGCCGATCTCGGCATCGATCTGCGGCTGCACGGCGCGGCCGAGCCCGTCGACATCGACCCCGGCGCCACCGCGACCGCCTGTGTGGCCCGGGTGGTGGACCCGCAGACCTCCCCGCTGCGGGAACGTTTCGCCGAGCTGTACGCCAAGCTCCGCGCCCACAAGGGCGTCACCTACGAGCTGGCCTGGGACGTGGTGTGCGACGTGTCCTACTTCGGCACGCTGATGGTCCAGGAGGGCCTGGCCGACGGCATGGTCTCCGGCGCCGTCCACTCGACCGCCGCCACCATCCGCCCCGCCTTCGAGGTGATCAAGACCAAGCCGGACGCGGCGATCGTCTCCTCGGTGTTCTTCATGTGCCTGGCCGACAAGGTGCTGGTGTACGGGGACTGCGCCGTCAACCCGGACCCGAACGCCGAGCAGCTGGCCGACATCGCCATCCAGTCGGCCACCACCGCCGCCCAGTTCGGCGTGGAGCCGCGGATCGCCATGCTGTCCTACTCCACCGGCACCTCCGGGTCCGGCGCGGACGTGGACAAGGTGCGGGCGGCCACCGAGCTGGTGCGCGAGCGGCGCCCGGATCTGCTGGTGGAGGGCCCGATCCAGTACGACGCGGCCGTGGAGCCCTCGGTGGCCGCCACCAAGCTGCCGGGCTCGGAGGTCGCCGGCCAGGCCACCGTGCTGGTCTTCCCCGACCTCAACACCGGCAACAACACGTACAAGGCCGTGCAGCGCTCGGCGGGCGCCGTCGCGGTCGGCCCGGTCCTCCAGGGCCTGCGCAAGCCGGTGAACGACCTGTCCCGCGGCGCCCTGGTGCAGGACATCGTCAACACCGTCGCCATCACCGCCATCCAGGCCCAGCGCCAGAACCCGCACCACCCCCAGCAGCGGCACCAGCAGAAAGTGAATTCGTGAGCGACCACCCCTCCCGCGTCCTCGTGCTGAACTCCGGTTCTTCCTCGGTGAAGTACCAGCTGTTCGACATGACCGATCACTCCCGGCTCGCCGCCGGCCTGGTGGAGCGCATCGGGGAGAAGGGCGCCCGGCTGACGCACACCCGGGCCGACGGGGAGCGGCGCGAGGTCACCGACGCCCCGCTCCCCGACCACGCCGCGGCTCTCAAGGCGGCGGCGCGGGAGCTGGCGGCGGACGGCTACGGCCTGGACGACCCCGGCCTGGCCGCCATCGGGCACCGCGTGGTGCACGGCGGGAAGCGCTTCACCGAGCCGACCGTCATCGACGACGCCGTGATCGCCGAGATCGAGCGGCTTGTCCCGGTCGCCCCGCTGCACAACCCGGCCAACCTGACCGGCATCCGCACCGCGCTGGAGCTGAACCCGCGGGTGCCGCAGGTCGCGGTGTTCGACACGGCGTTCCACACCACCATGCCGGAGCACGCCGCCCGCTACGCGCTGGACATCGCGACCGCCGACGCGCACCGGGTGCGGCGGTACGGCTTCCACGGCACCTCGCACGCGTACGTCTCACGGCGCACCGCCGAGCTGCTGGGCAAGGACGTGGCGGACGTCAACGTCATCGTGCTGCACCTGGGCAACGGGGCCTCGGCCTCGGCGGTGGCCGGCGGGCGCTGCGTGGACACCTCCATGGGGCTCACCCCGCTGGAGGGTCTGGTGATGGGCACCCGCTCGGGCGACATCGACCCGGCGGTGATCTTCCACCTGTCGCGGGTGGCGGGGATGTCGGTGGACGAGATCGACGACCTGCTGAACAAGCGTTCGGGCCTGGTCGGGCTGTGCGGCGACAACGATCTGCGGGAGATCACCCGCCGGATGGCGGAGGGCGACGAGGCGGCCCGGCTGGCGTTCGATATCTACACCTACCGGCTGAAGAAGTACATCGGCGCGTACTACGCGGTGCTGGGCCGGGTGGACGCCATCGCCTTCACCGCCGGGGTCGGGGAGAACGCCGCGAACGTGCGGGCCGCCGCCGTGGAGGGCCTGGTCGGCTTCGGGGTGGTCGTCGACGAGAAGCTGAACACGACACCTGGCGGCGAGCCGCGGTTCATCTCCCCGCAGTACGCTTCCGTGGCGGTCGCCGTGGTTCCCACGGATGAGGAACTGGAGATCGCGACGCAGGCGTTCGCGCTGGTCAGCCCCTGACTCGACGGGCAGCGGGGCCGCCATTATTCCGGTACGGAACAAAACGATAGGATCGTCGGCATGCGCCGTTCCAAAATCGTCTGCACCCTGGGCCCCGCTGTCGACTCCTATGAGCAGCTCAAGGCGCTCATCGACGCCGGTATGAATGTGGCCCGTTTCAACTTCAGCCACGGGAGCCACCAGGAGCACGAGGAGCGGTACCACCGCGTACGCAAGGCGAGCGAGGACACCGGCGTCGCCGTCGGCGTCCTCGCCGACCTCCAGGGCCCCAAGATCCGCCTGGAGACCTTCGCGGACGGCCCCGTCGAGCTGGAGCGCGGGGACGAGTTCACGATCACCACCGAGGACGTCCCCGGTGACAAGACCATCTGCGGCACCACCTACAAGGGGCTGCCCGGGGACGTCGCCAAGGGTGAGACCATCCTCATCAACGACGGCAACGTCTCGCTCCAGGTGCTGGAGGTGGACGGCCCGCGGGTGCGGACCATCGTGATCGAGGGCGGGGTGATCTCCGACCACAAGGGGATCAACCTCCCGGGCATCGCGGTGAACGTCCCGGCGCTGTCCGAGAAGGACATCGAGGACCTGGAGTTCGCGCTGCGGCTCGGCGTCGACATGGTGGCGCTGTCCTTCGTGCGCGACGCCGACGACGTGCGGGACGTCCACGAGGTCATGGACCGGGTGGGCCGCCGGGTTCCGGTCATCGCCAAGGTGGAGAAGCCGCAGGCGGTGGAGAACATGGAGGCGGTCGTTCTCGCCTTCGACGCCGTGATGGTGGCCCGCGGCGACCTCGCCGTGGAATATCCGCTGGAGAAGGTGCCGCTGGTGCAGAAGCGGCTCATCGAGATGTGCCGCCGCAACGCCAAGCCGGTGATCGTCGCGACCCAGATGATGGAGTCGATGATCACCAACTCGCGGCCGACCCGCGCGGAGGCCTCCGACGTCGCCAACGCGATCCTGGACGGCGCGGACGCGGTGATGCTCTCGGCCGAGTCCTCGGTGGGCCGGTACCCGGTCGAGACCGTCAAGACGATGTCGAAGATCGCGATCGCGGCCGAGGAGCAGCTGCTCGCCCGTGGCCTGCAGCCGCTGGTGCCCGGCAAGAAGCCCCGTACCCAGGGTGGTTCGGTGGCCCGCGCGGCCTGCGAGATGGCGGACTTCCTGGACGGCAAGTCGCTGGTGGCCTTCACCAAGTCCGGCGACACCGCGCGCCGGCTCTCCCGCTACCGGGCGGCGCAGCCGATCCTGGCCTTCACCACCGAGCCCTCGACCCGCAACCAGCTGACGCTGACCTGGGGTGTGGAGACCTATGTGGTGCCGTGGGTGAGCCACACGGACGAGATGGTGGAACTGGTGGACGCGGAGCTGCTGAAGCTGAACCGCTATCACCGCGGCGACACCATGATCATCACCGCCGGTTCGCCTCCCGGGGTGGCCGGCAGCACCAACATGGTGCGGGTGCACCACCTGGGTGGTCAGCAGGGCGTCTGAGTCCGGCATCCACCGGAGACTTCCCGGCCCCGTGGCGTCGCGCCGCGGGGCCGGCCCGCGTTCCGGGGCGGGTGCGGGCCGTGCGGCGGGAGCGTGCGGCGGGGGCCGCCGGGCAGCGGAGGGCTTAGCGATCAACCGGTCAGGAAATCTGACCTTACGATGACGATCGTCGTTTCCCCGCCGCACGCGAAAACCGCGGATCCGCCCTCCGCCCCCTCCGGCGCCCGCCTCGTCGGGGTGGATCTCGCCCGCGGCCTCGCGGTGTTCGGCATGTACGCCGCCCACGTCGGCCCGGACCCGGCCGACGGCGGGGTGGGCGGCGTCCTCCTGGAGCTGACCCACGGCCGCTCCTCCGCGCTCTTCGCCCTGCTGGCCGGATTCTCCCTCATCCTCATCATGGGCCGCACCGCCCCCAGAACCGGCCGGGACGGGCGACAGGCCGCCGTCCGCGTCCTGGTCCGGGCCGTGATCCTGCTGGCCGCGGGCACCGCCCTCACCATGACCGGCACCCCGGTGGCGGTCATCCTCGCCTGCTACGGCCTGTACTTCGTCCTGGCGCTGCCGCTGTACCGGCTCGGCGTCCGCGCCCTGGCCGGCATCGCGGCGGCCGGGGCGCTGCTCATGCCGCAAGTGCTCTTCCCACTCCAGGAGTCGGCCCGGGAGGGCGCGTGGGCGGAGCAGGTCACCGCGCTCGACCCGCTCGCCGCGATCAGCGGCACCGACGGCTTTCTCGGCCTGCTGGTCACCGGCGTCTATCCGGCGCCGACCTGGCTGCCGTTCGTCGTCACGGGCATGGCCGTGGCCCGCCTGGACCTCGGCTCCGCACGGATACGCGGGCGGCTGGCGGCGCTGGGCGCGGTCCTGGCGGCGCTCGGGTACGGCTGCTCCTGGCTCGCGCTGCGCCTGCCCGGTGTCATGGAGCGGCTGACCGAGCACGCCGGGCCCACGGAGCGGGACCTCGCCTCCCTGTGGTGGTCGGACGTCGGCGGCTACCCGTCCGGTGGGACCAGCGCCTGGCAGCTGGTGGCCTCGCCGCACAGCGACACCACCCTGTCCGTCATGGGCAACACCGGGGTGGCGCTGCTCGTGCTCGCGCTCTGCCTGACGCTGACCGGCGCGCGGGCGACGTGGCCACGCCGGGTGGCCGCGCCGGTGTGCGCGGTGGGCTCGATGTCGCTGACCGCCTATGTGCTGCACATCGGAGGGATCGGGCTGCTGGGCATCGAGGAGTTGCCGGGTTCGCCGCCGGGGGTGCTCGCCTGGTTCGTCGTGCTGATGACGGCCCTGGCGATGGCGTGGAAACGCTTCTTCCGCCGCGGGCCGCTGGAGCAGTTGCTGCACAGCGCCACCGGGGTGGCCCGCCGGGTGCGCTGAGCGAGCCGGGTACGCGGCGTGTTCGGTGTGTGCGGCGGTCCGCCGCGTGTCCTGGTGTCCCGGTACGCGGCGGGACCGCTCAGCCGCCGGTCATGTACTGGCGCATGCCGGTCATCGTCAGCGTGCCGCCGAACTGCGCGGCCTGCGTGATGCTGACGCCGGTGAAGTGCGCGTACGGGATGTCGAGCGGCGGCTGGTGCTCCGCGTCGTAGTCCACCGGGATCACCCCGAACAGCAGGCCCTTCAGATGCTCGGTGTACATGGTGACCGTGCCCCCGCGGAAGGTGGAGGTGCTGCCGGGCGCGGTGGCCACGTGGTGCCGCAGCCCGTCCGCACCGTCCACGATCTGGTGCAGATCGCCGATGTCCACCTCGCGAGCGGTGAACTTGAGCGCCTGCTTGACGGAGCCGTTGGCGGTGGTGACATTGACCACGCCGTGGTACTCCAGGCCGCGCAGCGTCAGCGAGCTGGCCTCCAGGTACCAGGGGTTGTCGGCGATGACGACGGGGGTGCGCTCGTCGGTGCCGGGCACCCGCAGCTCCACCGGGCAGGGCAGTCCCGGCTTCTCCTCCTCGGCCGCCGGGTCGTGCACCACCTCGCGCTCGGGCTCGGCGGGGGGCGGCTCCTCCTCGGGGTCCGGCGGCGCGCCGCCCGCGGGCTCCTCGGCCGGCTCCCGCGCCGCGTCGTCCTGCGGGTCCTCCTCCGGCTCGTCCGGCTCGTCCGGCGGCTCCGGGCTCAGCTCCACCGTCCCCGCCTCCTCCTTGGGGTCGCGGGCGCGGTTCTGCGGGCGGTCGCTGTCCTGGGACGCGTCGGACTCCTCGGTCTCCGGGGGCTCTTGCTCCCCGCCCCCGGGCTGCGGCTCCTCCTCCGGCTCCTGGGGCGTCTGCTTTCCCGCGCCGGGGGTGAAGAAGTCCACGATGTCCCGGCCGAGCTGGTCCAGGGCCGGGCCCAGACCCAGGGGGTCGAGCGGGTTGTACTCGGGGCGCTGCGGTTCCTGGGGGTCCGGCTCGGGTTCGGGCTCGGGGTCGGGGTCGGGGTCCGGACCGGGATCCGGCTCGGGGTCGGGATCCGCGGCGGCCTCGGGGTCGGCGGCCGCGCCCTGATCCGTTCCGGGGTCGGTGACCGCCCCCTGCCGCTCGGCGATCTCCCCGTCCCCGTCCTCCTCCACCGCGTCCGCGTCCTCGTCCGCGTCCTCGTCCTCTCCGGCTGCGGTGGTGTCCGGTGCGGCCGGCGGCTCCTGCGGTTCCGGCGCGGGCGGGTCCTGGACCTCGGTGACCTGCCGCTCGGGAAGTTCCACGCAGGCCGTGCCGGAGAACGGGTTCTCCGGCTGCGGGTCCGCCTTGGCCAGCGAAGAGGTCAGACCCATGCCCAGCAGGGCGGCGGAGGGCATCGCGGCGAGGGAGATCGGCATGCGGAACCGCTGCCGCAGACGCTTGCGGGGAGCCGCGTGACGCGCGTTGCCCGCGTCGTCCGGCGCGGATATGTCCTCATGGGGCTCACTCGGCACGGCTTTCCCCCTTCTCCGGGTCCGTCCCCCGCTCCGTGGCCTGTCCGGCGAAACCGGCGAGCGCGCTGCCCGTTCCGGGGACCGCCTCCGGCGTGGTCGCTGCGGGTGCGGCCGGCACCGGCGCGGGGTCCGGTGCGGCGTTCCGTGTCCGGGACGGCACGGTGGCGGCCGGCGGGCCGGCCGGGCGCGTGCCCGGGACAGCGCTGCCCGGGGCGGCCCCGGGTTCGTGCTCCTGCGCCGGTTCTCCCGGTGCCCAGGCGATGCTCATCCCGCCGCCGATCAGCCCCAGCAGATAACCGAGCAGGAAGCCGCCGACGTTGGAGACCACCAGCGAGACCAGCACCAGCATGATGGAGGCCACGCCGGCGAATATCCGGGAGTGCGGCTGGAACCACATGGTCTGGCCCAGCACGATCAGCAACACCCCGATGACCAGCGAACCGGCCCCGGCCGTGGTGGCCATGCGGATGGTCAGATCCGCGATGGTGACCGTCGCGTACGGGAAGTAGACGATCGGCAGCCCCGCGAGCGTCGTGAACAGCCCGGCCCAGAACGGGCGGCGCCAGCGCCAGTGCCGGAAGGCCACTCTGGCCCTGGCCAGGCGCGACGTCTGAATCTCTCCCTGGGTGGTGGTGCTCATGTGCGCGGTGCTCCCCTGGCGTGACACCGGTCTGCGGCCGTCCGCTGGGCCGGACCCGGTGGGGTTGTCTAGGTGCTTCGGCGGGCCAGCCCGGGGCAGGAGCGGTACGGCCTCCTGCCCCCGGCGGACCTCACACCGTCAGAAGCACTCGGCGTCCTTGCCGCGGTGCAGGCTCAGGCTGAGCCCTGGCAGCTTGAAGGTACCTGCTGAGGTGGCCCACGCCGTCTGCTCGATGTTCGTCAGCACGGCACGGTCGGCCTGCTGCGCGAACGAACCCGGCACGTACGCGTCACCGTCGGCAGGACCGGGGCCCTTGCTGGTGTGGTCGACGCTCACCCCGATGTCGATGTTGGTGAACGTGGCGTTGGCGTCCAGATTGCTGATGTCGATGAAGAGGTTCTGCGCCTCCACCGGCTTGGAACCATTGCCCGCCGTGAGTTTCACCGTGATGTTGCCCAAGGGGGTGGGCACCACGACGGATTGGCACAGGCCGGTGATCGTCGCCTTGTCGAACGACGAGACCGCGACCGGGATGCGCTCTCCGTTGTGCTTGACGTCCAGCGCTCCGTACTGCGTGAACCCGGTGCCGTCCAGTACCTCCGTGGTGACCTTGAACTGCTGTCCGGAAACCGCGAATGACGCCGCGAGCGCCCCCTGGGCGAACGCGATGCCTATCGCGGCGGTGGCGGCCACGCTCGGCACCATGACCAGACCGAATCGCTTCCATCTGGTGCCGCCGCGAGGCTGTGACTCCATGAATTTCCTCCTTCTCGGACGAACTGCTCCGGCTCCGGCGCCCGATGGTCCGGGGGTGCCCCTCTCGGGGAGGACCGCCTGGAGGCCAGGAGGGAGAAGCAATGCCACCGGACTGCACCCCGGCGACAGCCACTGACCGCCCTTTCACGGTCTCCCCGGGAACCAGGACCCGCCGTCGTGACGGCGGGTACCCCCCTGATTCCCGGTCCGGCGCATGGCTCCACCGGTCTGGCCGATCGTGGTGCATCTCACGGAAAGGCACAAGGGGCTGGTTACCAGCCGGTAAATGCCTTATCGCACAGGGTTGTTGATGATCCTCCCCGTTGCACGGAGAGTGAGTCCCCCAACTGCGCCCGCAAGGCCCCGAACTGGACATCAACCCCTTCAAACCGTGATGCACGCCACAGAATGTAGCGGCGGCCGCGAATGCCAAGTTTTGGCAAAACACGACCGCCGCTACCGCTAAGCAGATGACCAGACTATGACTCAGAAGAGCACGCGCGCCAGCGCCCCCCGCGCCGCCGTGACCCGAGGATCGTCCGGGCCGACCACCTCGAACAGTTCGAGGAGACGGACCCGCGCCGCGTCCCGGTCCTCCCCCGCCGTACGCCGCACGGCCTCCACCAGCCGCCCGAAGGCGTCCTCGACATGGCCGCCCACCAGGTCCAGATCGGCGGCGGCGAGCTGCGCGGCGACATCGTCCGGCCGGTCGGCCGCCTCCTGCCGCACCCGCTGCGCGTCGGCACCCTGCACCCGGTCCAGCAACCGGGCCTGGCCCAGGCCCAGTCGGGCCTCCTCATTGGCCGGCTCGTCGGCCAGCACATTCTCGTAGGCGCGGATCGCGCCGCCCATGTCCCCGGCGTCCAGGGCGGCGTGCGCCGCCGCGAGCGTCGGGTTGGACGGCGGCTCCGGGGCGGTGGGACGCGGCTCGCCGCCCTCGCCCGGCGCGACCGGCGCGCCCACGATTCCGAACCGCTCCTCGGCGGCCTGGATCAGCTGATCGAGCACCTGCCGGATCTGCTGCTCGGGTGCCGCCCCCTGGAACAGCGGCAGGGCCTGCCCGGCGATCACCGCGAACACGGCGGGGATGCCCTGCACCCCGAACTGCTGGAACAGCATCTGGTTGCTGTCGACATCGATCTTGGCCAGGACGATCCGGCCCGCGTACTCCTCGGTGAGCCGCTCCAGGACCGGGCTGAGCTGCTTGCAGGGCTCACACCACTCGGCCCAGAAGTCGATGACGACCGGCACCTCGGCGCTGCGCTGCAACACCTCCTGCTCGAAGGTCGCCTCGTCGACATCGATCACCAGCTGGACGCCGGCCGCCGCGCCGCCCTGCCCCTCCGGCTGGGCCGCCCGCTGGGCCCTGGCCTGCTCGGCCTTCTGCTTCGCCTCGGCGGCGGCCTTCACCGCGGAGAGATCGACGGCTCCGCTCATGGACATATTGCGTGGCTGCATGGAACCAGTCTCCCCCCTCCGCGCCCCATGGTGGTACGCGGGCGGGGACGGACGGACACGGAAGGCCGCCCGGAGGCCCCCGGCGGGTCAGCCGGACGCGGTGGGGCGGCCCGGCGCCGGCGGCCGGCCGGGGTCCGGGGACTGCGCCACCGTGTAGCGGTCGGTGCCGGTCGCGTGCCAGTGCAGCCACCCGGCCACCACGGAGGTGAGGGCCGTGGCGCAGCGGTTGACGGCGGCGGTTCCGGGCGGCAGCCGGCGCAGGGCCCGCAGCAGATCGGCGGACCGCTCCTCGATCAGGGCGCGTACGGCCCGCCGGGCGGCGTCCCGCCCCAGGCCGCGCTCGTGCTCCAGCACCAGCACCAGATTGGTGACCATGCCGCAGGCGACCTCCTTCTCCAGGGAGTACAGGTCATTCGTCCAGGTGTTGACGTCGATGGCGGCGGCCAGCACGTCCTGGTAGGCGGGTGAGTCGTAGACGTCCGGCGGCAGTTCGGCGTGGTGGCACAGCTCCAGGATGTCGAGGGTGGGGACGAATCCGCTGGTGTCGCGGCGCAGTACCCGGTACTCCTCCAGGGTGGGCGGGACCCCGGCGTTCCTCAGTTCGATCTCGCGGCGTACGGCGGCCAGCGCGTCGCTCATGTGTCCGGCGAACCGGTGCTGCCAGTGGGGGGAGGCGAGGGCCCGCAGCCGGGCGACCAGGTCGGCCAGGGCGAGGATCAGCGGCGGGGAGGCGGGGGGCGGATCGCCGCCGGCCAGCACGGAGCGTACGGCGCCGGTGGTCGCCGACCAGGCGCGGTCGGTGCCGCCCGAGCCCTCCTCGTACTGATCGTCGAGGAAGAAGGTCCAGGTCATCCAGCAGGCGGCCAGCTCGGCGCGGGGCTCGGCGGCGTCCGGCAGCATCACGGCGGCGAGGGTGGCCGGGCCGCCGCGGGCCAGGGCGCGGGCCTGTTCCTCGCCCCGGATCAGCGCGAACCGCTCGGCCCACTGCCGGGCGGTCTCCGCCATCCGCCGTGCGTGGGGGTGGCGGCGGGCCGTGAAGGGCAGCGGGGCCGGCGGGAGGAGGTGGGCAGATGCCACGGCGGGCCGCTCCTGTCTGGTGGCGGACGGGACCCTTACGCCTTTCCGCCCGGACTCCCTTGCGCAAACCACTCCGGAGAGTGAAGCGGCGGCTTCCCCCGAACGGTGGCGGGTCCCCGGAGTTCCGACGCCACCCCCGTGCGCACTCATCACCAGTCGGGCGGTTGCCGCAAGCTGGCGCAGAAGGCGCTAAAGTGCCCATGACTGCGTAGGGAATAGGGCGATGACCGCTGCTTTGCTGGAAGCGCATCGGGCCATCCGGAAGTACAGCACGACCTGGTACGTGCCGGTGACCACGATGCCGGCGGGACTGAACGAAGCACTTTCATCGGCTTATCTGCTCATGCGGGCCATTGACGAGATCGAGGACCATCCCGAACTCCTCCCCAAGGAGAAGGACGTTCTCCTGTGCGGCATCAGCTCCGTCCTCCAAGAGCGCTGCCGCCCCGAGGACTTCAAGGCCGTGCTCGCCGACACCTCGGTGCCGCTGCCGGAAGTCTCCCTGCGCATCGGTGAGTGGGCGGCACTCGCACCGCCCCAGATCGCGCCCCGCATCCGGGAGACCTTCGCGACGATGGCCGAACGGATGGGCGGCTGGGCGCTGCACGGCTGGCACATCCACACCGAACGGGACCTGGACCGCTACACCTACGCGGTGGCCGGCACCCTCGTCCTGCTGCTGAGCGACCTGTGGAGCTGGTACGACGGCACCCGCTCGGACCGCACCCTGGGCGTCGGCTACGGCCGGGCGCTCCAGGCCGTCAACATCTACCAGGACAAGGGCGAAGACCTGGGCCGGGGCGTGGACTTCTGGCCGGACGGCTGGGACGCGGCCCGGCTGCGCGGGTACGCCATGCGGGAGTTGCGCCGGGCCGATCGCTACCTGGCCCAACTGCCCGCGCACGGGCCCGCGTTCCGCTTCTGCTCACGGCCGCTGGCGGCCGCCTGGCGGACGGTCCGGGCCGGCCCGGGACCCTGACGTGCGACAGGGGCGCGACCTCAGCCGTACGCGCCCTCCGCAATGCTCCTGTGCGCGGGGAGTGGAGGGGTGTGGGCACCGACCCGGTGGAGCAGGGGTGCATCCGTGACAGTTGTAGCCTCTCTCCCCCTCGCCCCGGGCGCCCTGCCGCTGCTCGGGCACGCCGTGCCGCTGGTGCGCCGTCCGCTGGACTTCGTCTCCTCGCTGCCCGCGCACGGCGGCCTGGTCCGGATCCGGATGGGTACCCGCTCGGTGGTCATGGTGTGCGATCCCCAGCTCACCCGGCAGGTCCTGCTGAACGACAGCGTCTTCGACAAGGGGGGCCCGCTGTTCGAGCGGGGCCGTGAGGTGGCGGGCAACAGCCTGCTGAGCTGCCCGCACGACATGCACCGCCGCCAGCGCCGGCTGTGCCAGCCGGCCTTCCACACGGACCGGTTCCCCGGCTACAACGTGGCGTTCGCCGATCTCGCCGAGAACCTGGCCAAGTCCTGGCAGGACCGGCAGATCGTGGACGTCACCGAGGCGCTGACCCGGCTGACGGCCGAGGTCGCGGTGGAGACGATGTTCGCCCGCTCGCTGCCGGCGTCCATCGCCTCGCAGATCCTGGACGACTTCATCATCCTGAGCGAGGGCATCTTCCGGCGGGCCGTCACCCCGTCCACGCTCAACCGGCTGCCGGTGCCGGCCAACCGACGCTACCGGCGGGCGCTGACCCGGCTGAAGAGCACGGTCTTCGAGATCATCGCCGCCCGCCGCTCGGCCACCACCGACCACGGCGATCTGCTGTCCTCCCTCGCCAACGCCGTGGACCCCGACAGCAAGGGCGGGCGCTACTCGCTGTCGGATGAGGAACTCGTCGACCAGGTGATCATCTTCCTGTACGCGGGCTCCGACACCACCGCCGCCGCCGTCGCCTGGGCGCTGCATCTGCTCGCCCAGCGCACCGACCTGGACATCCTGCTGTACGAGGAGGCCCGCAAGGCGCTGCGCGACACCCCGCTGGTACTGGTGGACCCCAACAGCCTGGAGATGGCCAACCGGGTGCTCGCGGAGAGCCTGCGGATGTACCCGCCGGCCTGGCTGACCACCCGCACCGTGGCCAGCGACACCGAGCTGGGCGGGGTGGTGCTGCCGGCCGGGACGATCGTCGGATACAGCCCGTACCTGGTGCACCGGCTGCCCGACCTGTACAAGGAGCCGGACACCTTCGACCCGGACCGCTGGCTGTCGCCGCCCGCCGACCGCAGCGCGTACATCCCGTTCGGGGCGGGCGCCCGCAAGTGCATCGGGGACCGCTTCGGGATGGCGCAGGCCGCGCTGATCCTCACCGCGATCATCTCGCGCTGGCGGCTGATCCCGGCCGGCGGGCGCCCGGTGCGTGCCGCCGCCAAGGTGACGCTCATGCCGAAGGGCCTGCACATGCGCGTCCTGGCCCGCGAACGCCCGTACTGAGCCGCGAGGCCCTGCGGAGCGGCGGGCTCCGCACGGCCGGCGGCCCCGCCGGCCAGGACCGGCCGCCTCAGAAGCCGGGCGGCTCGGTGTAGATGCCCCACTCGTCCTTGAGCACGCCGCAGATCTCTCCCAGCGTGGCCTCGGCGCGCACGGCGTTCAGCATGGGCTCGATCATGTTGTCCTCGGTGCGCGCCACCCGCACCAGCTCCGCCAGGGCCGCACGGACGGCGGCGTCGTCCCGGGCGGCGCGGCGGGCGCCCAGCACCCGTACCTGCTCGTGCTCCACCTCGTGGCTGACCCGCAGGATCTCCAGCTCGCCGGTGACCGATCCGGTGTGGCAGTTGACGCCGACGATCCGTTTGTCGTTCTTCTCCAGGGCGCGCTGGTACTGGAACGCCGCCTCCGCGATGTGCCCGGTGAACCAGCCGTCCTCGATGCCGCGCAGCAGCCCCGAGGTCATCGGCCCGATGGGGTGCTCGGCGCGCCCGGCGCCCAGCTCCCTGATCTGCTCGAAGATCTTCTCGGCGTCCGCCTCGATCCGGTCGGTGAGCTGCTCCACGTACCAGGAGCCGCCCAGCGGATCGGCGACGTTGGTGATGCCGGTCTCCTCCATCAGGACCTGCTGGGTGCGCAGCGCGATCTCGGCGGCGCGCTCGCTGGGCAGCGCGAGGGTCTCGTCCAGGGCGTTGGTGTGCAGCGAGTTGGTGCCGCCCAGGACGGCGGAGAGCGCCTCGACGGCGGTGCGCACGACGTTGTTGTACGGCTGCTGGGCGGTGAGGGAGACCCCGGCGGTCTGGGTGTGGAAGCGCAGCCACAGCGCCTTCTCGCTGGTGGCGCCGTACACCTCGCGCATCCAGCGGGCCCAGATACGGCGGGCGGCGCGGAACTTGGCGATCTCCTCGAAGAAGTCGAGGTGGGCGTCGAAGAAGAAGGAGAGCCCGGAGGAGAAGGTGTTGATGTCCAGGCCGCGGCTGAGGCCCAGTTCGACGTAGCCGAAGCCGTCGGCCAGGGTGTACGCCAGCTCCTGCGCCGCCGTGGCCCCGGCCTCGCGGATGTGGTAGCCGGAGACGGACAGCGGCTTGTAGGCGGGGATGGTGCGGGTGCAGTGCTCCATCAGGTCGCCGATCAGCCGCAGGTGCGGCTCGGGCTGGAACAGCCACTCCTTCTGGGCGATGTACTCCTTGAAGATGTCGGTCTGGAGGGTGCCGTTGAGGACGGCCGGGTCCACGCCCTGGCGCTCGGCGGCCACGATGTACATGCAGAAGATCGGGACGGCCGGACCGGAGATGGTCATGGAGGTGGTGACCTCGCCGAGCGGGATGTCCCGGAAGAGGATCTCCATGTCGGCGGCGGAGTCGATGGCCACCCCGCAGTGGCCGACCTCGCCGAGCGAGCGCGGGTCGTCGGAGTCGCGGCCCATGAGGGTGGGCATGTCGAAGGCCACCGAGAGCCCGCCGCCGCCGGCGGCCAGGATCATGCGGTAGCGCTCGTTGGTCTGCTCGGCGTTGCCGAAGCCGGCGAACTGCCGGATGGTCCAGGTGCGACCCCGGTACCCGGTGGGGTGCAGGCCCCGGGTGTACGGGTACTCGCCGGGCCAGCCGATCCGCTCGAACCCCTCGTAGACGTCACCCGGACGGGGGCCGTAGACGGGGTCGACGGGGTCGCCGGAGAGGGTGGTGAAGTCGGCGTCCCGCTTGCGCGCGGCGTCGTACCGGTCCTGCCAGCGACGGCGGCCGGCGGCGATGGCATCGGCGTGGGTACCCATGACGCCAATTTACTAGGACGTCCAAGTATATGTCGAGCGAAGTGCGCCGGTGCGCGGGGCTCGGGCACCGGCGCGGACTGCCGCGCCTCCCCTGGGGGGAGTCAGACCTTGCTGAGCGAGGTGGGCGCGTCCTGCGCGTCCTCGTCCTCGTCCGCCGCGATCAGCGGCTTGACCTCGGCGACCACCTTCGGCTCCACGAAGAACGCGGCGAACGGGATGCTCCCGGACACCAGGATCCACAGCAGCTTCCCGAACGGCCAGCGGGCCTTCTGCCCCAGGTCGAAGGCGAACACCAGATAGATCATGTACAGCAGGCCGTGGGCCTGGGAGACCACGAAGGTGATGTCCTCACCCTTGCCGAATCCGTACTTGAAGACCATGCAGGTGCTCAGCACCAGCAGCATCACAGCGGTGACATAAGCCATGACCCGGTAGCGGGTCAGCACGCTCTGCTTCATGCGGCGCAGCCTATCGGGTCATTCCGGGCGCCCCGCACCCGCCCTCCGCACCCGTGCCGGCCCAGCCCCGTGCGGCTACTCGGCGGCGAAGTCCCCGGAGGTGACGCGCAGCGGGCGCAGCATCGCGAAGATCTCCGCGCACTCCTCGGCGTCGTACGCGCCCAGGCCGAAGTCCATCGCCATGAGTTCCCCGGTCGCCGCGTCGCACACCTCGCGCCCCTTGTCGGTGATCGAGGCGAGGGTGCCGCGTCCGTCGTTGGGGTTGGGGCGCTTGGTGACCAGACCCGAGCGCACCAGCCGGTCGATGGTGTTGGTGACCGAGGTCGGGTGGACCATCAGCCGCTCACCGATCTTGGACATGGGCAGCTCCCCGGCCTTGCTGAAGGTCAGCAGGACGAGGGCCTCGTAACGGGCGAAGGTGAGGCCGTACGGCTTGACGACGGCGTCGACCTCGGCGAGCAGGATCTGCTGGGCGCGCATGATCGAGGTGATCGCGGTCATGGCGGGTGCGGCGCCCCATCGGCGCTTCCACAGTTCGTCGGCGCGGGCGATGGGATCGAACGGAAGGCTGAGCGGCTTCGGCACAGCAAGACCCTACCCGCTGGTCACATCCGGCGCCGGGGCGTCTCAGTCCTCGGCCGTCCGGCCGCTCCGGAGAGGGGGAGATGCCGAATGAGGGGGAGATGCCGGATGAGGGGGAGCGACCGCTGCCGGGTGCGGTCAGCCGGTCGCTCCACGAGGCGATGGGCGGCCAATCTCGCCCGGCGCTGACACGCGCCGTACCGGGGGGCGCCGGGCGGGGTCCTTCGAACGGGCGAAATCGGGCCCGTCAGGCGTTGACGACGCCCTCGCGGCGGGCACGCAGCGCGATCAGCGCGTTCTCCTCGGTCCGGCGCAGGCTGCGCTCGGCGAAGAACCCGCCCAGCGGGATCACCGACATCAGGAAGTACCAGGCGGCGGTCTTCAGCGGCCACTTCGCCCGGTTCCAGGCATCCGCCCAGAACAGGAGATATGCCACGAAAAGGAAGCCGTGCACCGCACCCATGACGGGTACGGCGTTGAAGTCGGTCGTGCGCTTCAGTACGGAGCACACGAGAAGCACCAGGAAGGAGATCGCCTCTGGGGCGGACACCAGCCGGAGCCGTCGCAGGGCGGAGACGGTCTTGAGGTCCATGGCGGAATTCTCGCAGCCGCCCTGACGATCATTCCGGGCGGGGGCGGGGTCGGGCGACGCGGCTATTCTTCGAGATTATGGACTCCGACACCGGCACCCGCTGGCTGACCGAGGGTGAACAGCGCGTGTGGCGCGCCCACCTGGACGTCAGCAAGCTGCTCATGTACCAGCTGGAACGCGATCTCCAGCCGTTCGGCCTGACCATGAACGACTACGAGATCCTGGTGAACCTGTCCGAGTCCGAGGAACGCCGGATGCGGATGAGCGATCTCGCGGCGGCCACTCTCCAGTCCAAGAGCCGGCTCTCGCACCAGATCACCCGGATGGAGAAGGCCCAGCTGGTGCGAAGAGAGCACTGCGACTCGGACAAACGCGGCCTGTTCGCGGTGCTGACCGACCACGGCTGGGACACCATGCGCACGGTCGCCCCGCACCACGTGGAATCGGTGCGCCGGCACTTCGTCGATCTGCTGCCGCAGGGGTCACTGGACGAGCTGTACGAGGCGCTCGCCCCCGTCGCGCGGCACCTGCACGCGGAGCGCGGCGGCCGGGCCTGACCGCGGTGCGCGGCCCGGCCGCGCCTCAGCCCGCCGCGGGCGGGGCGGCCGGGTCGGACGGCGGCGGCACCGGCAGCGTCAGCCGGAACAGGGCGCCGCCCTCGGGGGCGTCCGACACGGTCAGCGTGCCGTGGTGCCGCACCGCCACATCGCGGGCGATGGCCAGGCCCAGCCCGGCGCCCCCCGCGTCCCGGCTGCGCGCGTCGTCGAGCCGGACGAACCGCTCGAAGATCCGCTCCCGCTGCCCGGCCGGCACCCCCGCGCCATCGTCGGCGACCTCCAGGACGGCCGCGGCCCCGCCCTCGGTACGCAGCGACACCCGTACCGTTCCCACCGCGTGCCGCACCGCGTTGTCGATGAGGTTGCCGAGCACCCGGCTCAGCTGCCCCCGTGACCCCTCCACCGTGACCTCGGCCAGCTCCGTACGCGCGGTCACACCCGCCGCCGCCAGCAGCGCCGCGCGCTGCGCCAGCTCCTCCCGCGCCAGCTCGGCGAGGTCCACCCGGCGCCCCGCCGCCGGCTGCTCCCCCGCGTCGAGCCGGGCCAGCAACAGCAGATCGGCGGCCAGGTCCTGAAGCCGTACGGTGTCCTGCACCGCGCCGCCCAGATCCAGCAGATCGGGGTGTGCCTGGCCGACCTCCAGCTGGGTGCGCAGCGAGGCGATCGGGCTGCGCAGCTCGTGCGAGGCGTCCGCGACGAACCGCCGCTGCCGCTCCACCGACGCCTCCAGCGCGGCGAGCGTCTCATTGGTGGTGACGGCGAGGCGCCCCACCTCGTCCCGGACGGACGGCTCGGGCACCCGGCGCGAGAGGTCGGTGGAGTGGGTGATGGCCGCCATCTCCCGGCGGATCCCCTCCACCGGGCGCAGCGCACGCCGCGTCATCAGCCAGGTGATGGCGGCGACCACGGCCAGCAGCACCGGGACGCCGACCAACATGGAGGTACGGACGCTGTCCAGCGCCGCCTGCTCCACCTCGGCGGGGGCACCCGCGTAGACGGTCGTCTCGGTGCCGTCCGGGGTGGTGACGTCCACGACGGCGAAACGGTACGGGCCCGCCGCGCCGTCCACGGTGGCGCGGCCGTCGGCGTAGTCGATGTCCTCGTCCACCTCGCCGGGGCCCAGCCGGTTCCCGTCGTCCTCGTCATCGTCGTCATCATCGTCATCGTCGTCGAAGCCGGGGGGCCTGGCCGGGGGCTCCTCCCGCACGGTGACCTGATCGCTGCCCGTACCGCTGATGGCCTCAAGGCCCTCGCTGGCCGCCAGCAGCCGGTCCTCGTCGGCGTCCAGCACCTGCACGGGGCGGCTGCGGTCCAGGTCGAGGTCGTCGAAGGCGGTGCCGGTGGCGAGCTGCCCGGCCACGTCGCGGGCGGTGACCTCGGCCTGCAGGTCCACCTGCTCGACCAGGTTCCCGCGCAGCGCCACGAGCATCAGCAGCCCGGCGGCGATCAGTGCGACGGCGACCACGGCGGTGGCGCCGGTGGCGGCCTTCGCCCGGACGCTAGCCACGGTGGTCCGCCGGAGCGAGCCGGTACCCGGCGCCGCGCACGGTGTGGATCAGGCCCGGGCCCAGCTTGCGGCGCAGCGCGCTGATGTAGACCTCCACGATGTTGGGGTCGCCGTCGTAGGCGAAGTCCCAGCCGTGTTCGAGGATCTGCGCCTTGGAGACCACCTCGCCGGCCCGCGAGGCGAGATGTTCCAGCACGGCGAACTCCTTCGCGGTCAGCGTCACCTCCACCCCGGCCCTGGCCACCTGCCGCTTCACCCGGTCCACGACCAGGTCCCCCACGCGCAGGGCGGGCGCGGCACCGCCGGTGGAACCGCGCCGGCGCAGCAGGGCGCGGACCCGGGCCACCAGGACGACGTAGGAGAACGGCTTGGTGAGGTAGTCGTCGGCCCCGGTGTCCAGGCCCTCCGCCTCGTCGTACTCGCCGTCCTTGGCGGTCAGCATGAGGATGGGCGTCTCGTCGCCGGCGGCGCGCAGCGCGGCGCAGACCCGGTAGCCGTTCATGCCGGGCAGCATGATGTCGAGAATGATCAGGTCGTACTCGCCCTCGGTGGCGCGGTGCAGCCCGTCGGTGCCGGTGTGCACGACATCGACGGCGAAGCCCTCGGCCTTGAGTCCCTGGGCGAGGGAGCGGGCGAGCCGCGTCTCGTCCTCCACAATCAGCAGGCGCATGGGGTCAGCTTCGCAAATCGTTCCTGAAGAAGGCTTCAGGTGGCTTCAGCTCCGCTTCAGCAAGTGTGCGCGAGAGTACGGAACGTCAACGCGACACCGCGAAGTCACTGGATCGGGGAGAACCTCATGAAGCGCAACACCATCATCGCCGTGGCCGCCGCCGGTGCCGTCATCGCGGGCGGCACGATCGGCGGGGTCGCCCTGGCCTCCGGCTCGTCGGAGAAGGATCAGGGTACGCAGGCCGCCGCCCTCACCCCGGCGGGGCAGAGCGAGTCTCAGGTGGCGGTGCGGGACGACGACGGCGACGACCGGGACGACCGCGACGACCGCGACGACCGGGACGACCGGGACGACCGGGACGAGGACCGTACGGAGGCGGACGCCCCCGCCGCCCCGTCCACCGCCTACACCCAGGTGACCGCGCTGGCGCTGACCGAGGTGCCCGGCTTCGTCACCGACCTGGACCGCGACCGGCGCGACGACGGCACGGTGGTGTGGGAGGTGGACATCTTCGGCGACGACGGCCGCTGGTACGACGTGGACATCGACGAGGACGCGACCCAGGTGCTGCGGGCCAAGCTGGACGACGACGATGACGACGACCAGCAGGTGATCCCGGACGCGGGCATCGACATCGTCGAGGCCATCCTCATCGCCGAGGAGCACACCGGCGCCCACTTCAACGAGGTGGACCTGGACGACGACGGCCGGCACTGGGAGGTCGAGCTGCGCGGCGACGGCTTCGAGCACGAGGTGAAGGTCTCCGTCGCGACGGGCGAGGTCACGCAGTACGAGAAGGACCAGGACGACGACTGAGCCCCCGGAACCGGGGAGCGGAGCGGCGGGGTGCGGTGCAGCGCACCCCGCCGCTCCTCGCGCGCTATCCGGCGGCGACCGGCGGGAACGGCACCGCGGCGAGCGCGGGCAGCAACGTGGCCTCCTCGTGGTCGAGGTGGGCGGTCAGCTCGTCCGTCATCCGTTCCAGCGCCGCCCGGAACCCGGCGGGGTCGGCGTCACCGATCCCGTTCAGCAGGTCCAGCAGCTCCGACTGGATCCGCGCGACGGTCACATGCTCGGCCCGCAGCAGGTCCAGGGTCCCGCGCAGTTCGGGGTGGCTGCGCTCCAGCGCCGGGAAGGCGCCGTGCTCCTCGCTCATGTGGTGGAACTCCAGCGATTCGCAGAAGGCCAGACAGTGCTGCCGGATCTGCATCCCCAGAGAGGGGACGGGATGGTCGGCCCGGCCGGCGAAGTACGCCTCGGCCTCCGTCCGTACCGCGCGCAGCTGAGCCCGCAGCCAGGTGTGGACCTCCAGCAGCTTGTCGGCGAGATGCGCCACCTCCGCGGGGCCTTCCCCGTCCTCCGGACCACTCCGCTGGAGCACGACGACCGGGAGCGTGCGGGAGGTCTGCCGCTGGTAGTCGGCGTAGCCGGGGGCCGCCCGGACCACCTCGGCGAAGAGCCGGTCGCGCCGCTCGCCCTCGGCGGGTACCGCGATGGCGTAGTAGTCGTCCGCGCCGACCTCCACCCGGACCATGGGGTGGGCGAGGAGGTTGTGGTACCAGGCGGGATGCCGGTCGGCCCCGGCGGCGGAGCCGACGACCAGCAGGCCGTCGCCGTGCCGTACATAGCCGAGCGGAGTGGTGTGCTCCTGCCCGGACTTGGCGCCGGTGGTGGTCAGCAGCAGCAGATCGCCGCCCTCGAAGGGCCCGCCGACCTTGCCGCCGTTGGCGCGGAACTCGTCGATGACGGATTGGTTGAAGGACATGGGTGTGGTGTCTCCCGGGAATACGCATGCGTCCGTGAACCGCCCACGGCAGGGCGGGCGGCACGGTGAAATGAAGAAAGAGGGCGCGTCGGAGCGCGCGACGGTGATGCGAAGAGAACTGCGCGTGGGAGCGGGGCTGAATCAGCCGCTCAGGACGCTCAGATGACCCGGGGCGCGGAGTGAGTACTCATGGCGGAAGCCCTTCGACTACGGTGCTCGCCCGGCTGCCGGCCTGCCCACTGCTCTCTGGCCGGCGCCACGTGGCACGCCGGCCATGCAACATGGCCCTCGCGCCGCTGTCAAGACGCATCTCGCCCGCTCAGAGGCCCGGTGCCGAACGGGGGGAGTCGATCGCCGTCACGCATGGGCGCGACGACATGTACCGGGCGATCCACCTCGACACCGTCCCATCACGAGGGAACCGCCGACGCACGGCTGTGGAGGAAGCCGCTCGCCTACGCTGAAGCCTGTGCAGAAGTCCTGGGCTGTGCCGCGCGACTCCGATGCACTGGTGGCGGCGTTCCCCTCCCGGCTCGCCGCAGAGGTGCGTGGCGCTATTTCTGTCCTGCCGGCCTCCGCGTTCCCACCGGTCGAGCCCTTCGCTGTTGATGTGCGGGGCGAGAGAGTCACCATCCCCTCCCGCATCTACTCCGATGAGCCACACTCCGGCGCGGAGGGGTCCCTCTCCGGCACGGAGCAGTTGATCCTGCGTTGCCTCTACTCCCGGCACGGTGACGGCAGAATTCGTCAGCGGCATCTCGAACGGATCCTGGAGTCGGACGAACCCTGGGTGGCGCCGTTCGTCGTGCGGTTGGCCGGTGAGTACGTCGTCGAGATCCTGGAGGCGATCCATCGAGGGCTCCCCGGCCTCGATGTCCCAGGGTCCGCCCAGCGTCGGCTGTACGGGGAGTTCATCTCCCGCAATCCGTCGTTCTTCGCCCGGACGGAACGGCGCGTGGTGAGCTACTGGTCCTGCTACTACCGCTGGAAGTACCCGGTGTTCGGCACGTATCCGGGGAGCGCTCTGGTCGAAGCGTTCCGGAGCGCGGCAGCGGAACAGGGCGCCGTACTGGAGCCGCGGCACACTCCGCGCCCACTGTCTGCCCGCGACCCGCTTGGCCGATAGTGGTTCGCGGCCTGTCACCTGCCGGTTACTGACGTGCGCGGTGGAACGGTTGCGGCGCTCCGTCACTTACCGCTCGCCGTGGATGTCCGGCTTCTTCCCGCACCGGGAGGCATCGGGAAGGATGAACCCACGGTGTATCGCTCCAGGCCGGTGCTCACCACGAATCGCCACTCAGAAGGAAACGATGTCCCGGTGAAATCACGTCACCACGTGGCAGTGCTGGCTGCGACCATCCTGGTTGCGGCCGGCGGCTGCTCGACTTCCTCAGGTCACAACGGACCACTGTCAGCCGGAGACGGTTCCTCTTCTACCTGTGGGCCGGGGGTCGGAGAATCCGTCTTCACCTTCGGGCACGACTTGCTGACCAATGATTCCGACGATCCGGTAACGATAACCGGCGTGGAACTCATCGACCCCGAGAACCTGGAATTAATTGAGGCGATACTGCTGCCCGAACCCGACCCGCCTATGAGAATGTCGATTGGACTGGTTGACGGTTATCCCCCGACGGATTACACGGATCACTCCGACGGCGGCGCCTACTGGGAAATGCGGCAGGTTGTGGGGGAGGCGCCGGTCGAGGGCCGCGAGACGGTCAATCTCCTGATGGGGCTGAAGGCCGACGGCGCGGCCTCCATGGAGGGCGCCGTCGTCTCGTACGAGTACAAGGGCGATTCCTATCGCGTGGAAACGACGAACCGGTTCCGTGCGAGGAAGCAGTGCGGTGGCGATGACTGACGCACCGACCGGGTCCGGACTCTGCCGGAGACGTAGCTGAACCCACCGTCCAGGAAGCGGCCCTTCGTGAACGGCGCCGGGTGCGGAGGGCCCTTGGACCGTCGAGGTGATTGGGCAGGTTGGCTGTTCCCTGGTCCGGCTGGTGTGCTCGGTTCAAGGCCGTTTTCGAGACGTGGTGTTGGCGAACAGAGGAGAAGCGACGTGACGGTGGTGGCGCGGTTGGTCACGCACGCGGATGTGGATGAGGGCGCGACGACCGATCGGGTGATCTCGGTGTCGGCGCGCCTTGAGGCTGCGCTGGAGGACGGCCGCAGCCTGGTGTTGCTGGACGATCGCGGCTGGAGCCTCACCGGCGCGCCGGGAATGCGGGCGAGGGTCTCGGCAGGGGAGCTCGAAAGTACGGCCCGGGTGGTGGTCGGACCGGACGAGCCGTCCGACGGCAGGACGCATGAGCAGATGGCGGACGACCACTGGAACTGTCTGGCTGACGCCCTCAAGCGGCGTGGTGTGGACGTGCACGCGCACGAGTTGGAGCGGCTGCCCCATGATGTCGTGCTGAGCGAACGCCTTCGTACATGCCTCACCGGCGAGTGAACCGGGGCGGCCGGGTGGCTCCGCTCCCCACCGGGAGCGCCGGGCCTACGTCGTGGGGGTTGAGCCGCCCGGGCCGGGTGGGAGGTGGACCGTCATGATCAGGTGGCACGTCCTAGTGCCCGCGCCCCGGTAGGTGTGCGGGGCGTCGGCGTCGAAGGTGGCCGTCTGCCCGGCCGCCACGGCGTGTTCGGTGCCGTCGACGATCAACGTCATCCGGCCCGAGGTGACGCTGACGGTCTCCACCACCCCGCCCTGGTGCGGGTGGCTCGGGTACTCCTCGCCCGGCTCCAGGCGCCAGCGCCAGACCTCGACCGGCGACGGCCCCGAGGTCGTGAGCATGAGCCGCGCCTCGCCGCCCGCCTCCCCCGTCCACAGCGGCGCGACGGCGTCGGCGGCCACGACGCGGACCCGGCCCTCGGCCGGTCCCTCCAGCAGGGCGGAGACCGAGACGCCCAGGGTGTCGGCGAGCCGGACGAGGGTGGCGAAGTTCGGGTTGCCCTGGGCCTTTTCCAGGCCCACCAGGGCGCCTTTGCTCACCTGGGCGCGGCGTCCGAGTTCGTCCAGGGAGAGTCCGGCGCGGGTGCGGGCCGTCCTGACGTTGCGCGCGAGGGTCCGCAGGGCCGCCTCGGTATTGGTCATCGCTCACCGGTCCTCGCGCCGCCCGTCGCTGGTCCACTGGAATGTACCATTCGGTCGTTTGAATGTACCGGTCGTTCCGTTGTACGGTGCAGTCGTTTTACTGAAGGCAGGTGCGCCGTGCTCGCTCCGCCGCCGGCCCTGGACAGCCACGCGCACGCGCCCGTCGCCCCATCCGAACGGAGCTTCTCCCATGACCGCCTTCCACCTCTCCCCCGCCGTCGCGGCGGCCTTCCCCGGCACGCTCATCGCCGTGGTCACCGCCACCGGGCTGCGCGGCCGGGAGCCCTGGCCCGGCACCACGACCGCCGTGACCGAACTGGAGCGGCAACTCGCCGACGGCACCTGGCACCCGGCGGATGACACCGACCCCCGCGTCGAGGCGTGGCACACCGCCTACCGCGCCTTCGGCACCAACCCGCGCCGGGTGCGCCCCAGCGTGGACGCGCTCGGCCGCCGTCTGGCCAAGAAGGGCGCGCTGCCGCGCATCAATCCGGCCGTCGACTCCTACAACGCCGTCTCCGTGCGGCACGGCCTGCCCGCCGGGGCCTTCGACCTGCGCCACGTCAGCGGCGACATCGCCATCCGGTACGCGGAGGGCACCGAGGCCTTCACCCCGCTCGGCGAACCGGACACCACCGAGACCCCCAAGGCGGGCGAGGTCATCTACGCCGACGCGGCCGGGGTCCTGACCCGCCACTGGAACCACCGCGACGCCCACCGCACCCGCGTCACCGAGGACTCCACGCACGTCGCGTTCCTCCTGGAAACGCTGCACGCCGACCGTGACGGCGCCCTCGTCGAGCAGGCGGCGGCGGAACTGCGCGTGCTGCTCGCCCCGCACGCCGACGCCACCGCGACGCACTGGATCAGCCCGGCGGCCCCCCTGGCCACCACGGCCTGACCGCCGTTACTCCCCCACCGGGCCCCGTGGGGCCCGCAGCCCCTGGAGCAGCCGGTCGAGCGCGGCCTGGGCGGCGGGAAGGTCGGCGGGGCCGGCGGTGGGCGAGGAGAGCCACAGGGCCGCCTCGTTCATCGCACCGGACAGCAGGTGGACGAGCGGGGTGACGGGCTGGGCCGGGATGACCCCGGCCTCGATCAGGGTGGTGAGCGCCTCACCCAGGTGCCGGGCGGAGGCCGCCGCGTCCATCGCCCGCCACGCGCTCCAGCCGAGGACGGCGGGCCCGTCCACGAGCATGATCCGCCGCACGTCCGGGGCGGTGGACGCGGTGAGGAACTCCCGGCAGCCGGCGGTCAGCTGGTCCCAGGGATCCCCGTACGCGTCGGCGGCCGTCGCCACCCGCTCCCCTATCTCCCGCTGCACCTCTTCCAGGACGACCCGGAAGAGGTCTTCCTTGCCGGAGAAGTGGTGGTAGAGCGCGCCCTTGGTCACCCCGGCGGTCCGCACGATCTCGGCGAGCCCGACACCGGCGTAGCCGAGGGTGGCGAACAGGGCCCGGCTCTCCCGGACCAGCGTCGCCCTGGTCTGTTCCCGCTGCTGGGCCCGGATCCCTTGCTGCGCCATCGCACTCCCCATTTGACGTACCGACGGTATGTGAAATAATTTGTTCGCATACCGATGGTACGCGAAAGGGCCGCACCATGAACCTGACCAGCTTCTATCCCGTGATCGGCACCGCACGGCTCGCCGACTCCCGCGACTTCTACACCCGGCTGCTCGGCTTCGAGATCACCTTCGAGGCCGACTGGTATCTCAGCCTGCGCCGCCCGGGGGCTCCCGGGTCCCCCGGGTACGAACTGGCGCTCCTGGACCACAGCCACCCGACGCTGCCCGAGGGCTACCGCGCACCGGTCCGGGGGCTGCTGCTCAACTTCGAGGTCACCGACGTCGACGCGGAATGGGAACGGCTCGTCACCCGCGAGGGGCTCACGCCCGCGCTGCCGCTGCGCGACGAGGACTTCGGACAGCGGCACTTCATCGTGCCGGACCCCAACGGAGTCCTGATCGACGTGATCACACCCATCGCCCCCACGGCGGAGTTCGCGGCGCAGTACACCTGATCCGGCGGGTGGCGGCAGGCCCGGTCCGCACCTCGACGGTGTCATGGGCCGGGCCTTTCGCGCCCGGCGCACGCCGCGCACGACGCGTCGTCACGAGCGCCCCGGAGGAACTCCGCACGCTCTACCGGCTCCCGGGAGCGGCCTCAATGATGAGCACACCCGTAGATCAATCAGGTGATCCGCACCCCCGGCCACGGGCCGGACGGACGTGCGGCGGAAGGAGCCCGCGGTGTTGCTTCTCATCTCCCCGGACGGCGTCGAGGAAGCCCTCGACTGCGCGAAGGCGGCGGAGCACCTCGACATCGTCGACGTCAAGAAGCCCGACGAGGGCTCGCTCGGGGCCAACTTCCCGTGGGTCATCAGGGAGATCCGCGACGCGGTCCCCGCGCACAAGCCGGTGTCCGCCACGGTGGGCGACGTTCCCTACAAGCCCGGCACGGTGGCCCAGGCCGCCCTCGGCGCGGCCGTCTCCGGCGCCACGTACATCAAGGTCGGCCTCTACGGCTGTACGACGCCCGAGCAGGGCATCGACGTGATGCGCGCCGTCGTCCGGGCGGTGAAGGACCACAACCCGGACGCGCTCGTGGTCGCCTCGGGCTACGCCGACGCCCACCGGATCGGCTGCGTCAACCCGCTCGCCGTACCCGACATCGCCGCCCGCTCCGGCGCCGACGCGGCCATGCTGGACACCGCCATCAAGGACGGGTCGCGGCTGTTCGACCACGTGCCGCAGGACGCGTGCGCCGAGTTCGTGCGCCTCGCGCACGCCTCCGGGCGGCTCGCCGCCCTCGCGGGCAGCGTCAAGGCGGCCGACCTCGGTCCGCTGACCCGGATCGGCACGGACATCGTGGGCGTACGCGGCGCGGTCTGCGAGGGCGGCGACCGCAACGCCGGACGGATCCAGCCGCACCTGGTGGCCGCCTTCCGGGCGGAGATGGACCGGCACGCCCGGGAGCACGCCGCCACCGCCCCGGCCACCGCCCCGACCGCCGTCGTGGGCTGACCACCGGCATGACGATCTCCGAGGCCGCCCGCTCCACCGGGAGCCGGGCGGCACCGTTCGCCGTGCTCGATCCGGCCACCGGGGAGACCTTCGACGAGGCCCCCGACCAGCCGCCGGACGAGCTGGACGCCGTGGTCGGCCGGGCCCACCAGGCCTGGTACGGCTGGCGCGAAGACCCCTCCGCCCGCACCACCGCGCTGCGGGCGGCGGCCGACGCCGTCCACTCCGCCCGCGAGGACCTCGCCCCGCTGCTCACCCGGGAACAGGGCAAACCCCTGGCCGAGTCGTACGCGGAGGTCGACCGTACGGTGGCCCGTCTGCGGCACTTCGCGGACCTCGCCCCCCGAACCCGGCTCATCAACGACACCCGGCCCGTGCCCAGCGAGATCCGCTGGCGCTCCCTGGGGCCCGTCGCCGCGATCGTGCCGTGGAACTTCCCGCTCCAGCTCGCGGCGGCGAAGTTCGCGCCCGCGCTCGCGGCGGGCAACACCGTGGTCCTCAAACCGTCCCCGTTCACCCCGCTCTCCACCCGGCTGCTCGGCGCCCTGCTCTCCGCCCTGCTCCCCGAGGACGTGCTGACCGTCGTCACCGGCCGCGAACCGCTCGGCGCCCGCCTCGTCGCCCACCCGGGCATCCGGCACGTCACCTTCACCGGCTCGGTACCCACCGGGCGGGCCGTCGCCGAAGCGGCGGCGGCCTCCCTAGCCCGGGTCACCCTCGAACTGGGCGGGAACGACGCGGCCGTTCTGCTGGACGACGTGGAGGTGGAGCGGATCGCCGACCGGCTGTTCTGGGCCGCGTTCCGCAACTGCGGGCAGGTCTGCATGGCGGTCAAACGCGTGTACGTCCCGGCCCGGCTGCACGCCGAGGTCGTCGAAGCCCTCGCCCAGCGCGCGAGAACCGTCGCCGTCGGCCCGGGACTCGACCCCGGCACCCGGCTGGGGCCGGTCAACAACGCCCCCCAACTGGCCCGGGTGGAGCAGGTGGTGCGGCGCGCCCTGGCGGACGGCGCCCGCGCGGCGGCCGGCGGCCACCGGCTGGAGCGGCCGGGCTACTTCTTCGCCCCCACGATCCTCACCGATGTCCCACCCGACAGCCCCGTGGTGACGCAGGAGCAGTTCGGTCCGGTCCTGCCGGTGCTGCCGTACCGGACCCTGGACGAGGCGATCGACGCGGCCAACAGCACCCGCTTCGGCCTGGGCGGCTCCGTGTGGGGCACCGACCCCGAGCGGGCCGAGGCGGTCGCCGAACGGCTCGAATGCGGCACGGCCTGGATCAACCACCACGCCGAACTCTCCCTCGCCCAGCCCTTCGCCGGCATCAAGAACAGCGGCGTCGGCGTCGCGGGCGGCGCGTGGGGCCTGTACGGAAACCTGCGGCCGTTCGTCGTCCACCGCGCACCGGAGGACCGGCGGTGAGGTTCCGGGCAGCCGTACTGCGCGCGTACGAGGGCCCGTTCACGGTCGAGGAGGTGGCGCTGGGCGCGGAGCCCGCAGCCGGGGAGATCCTGGTGGAGATCGCGGGCGCCGGGATGTGCCGGACCGACCTCGCGGTCCGGCGATCGGCCGGGCGCAGCCCCCTGCCCGCCGTACTGGGCCACGAAGGCGCCGGCGTCGTGGTGCGGACGGGCGGGGGTCCGGGCACCGAGATCGGCGTCGGCGACCACGTCGTGCTCAGCTTCGACTCCTGCGGCCACTGTCCCAACTGCCGGGGCGCGGCCCCCGCCTACTGCGAGTCCTTCGCCTCCCTCAACCTCTTCGGCGGGCGGAAGGAGGAGGTGCCCCGGCTCACCGACGCGGCCGGGGGAGCCCTGGCCCCCCGGTGGTTCGGCCAGTCCTCGTTCGCCGAGTACGCGCTCGTCCCGGCCCGCAACGCCGTCCGGGTCGATCCCGCGCTCCCGCTCGAACTGCTCGGACCGCTCGGCTGCGGCTTCCTCACCGGCGCCGGAGCCGTACTGAACACCTTCCGCGCCGGCCCCGGCGACACCCTCACGGTCATCGGCGCCGGAGCGGTGGGCCTGGCCGCGGTGATGGCGGCCACCGCCGCTGGCGTACGGAGCGTGGCCGTCGACCGGCACCCCGGGCGGCTGGCCCTGGCCGAACGGTTCGGCGCGATCCCGCTGCCCGCCACCCCGTCCGGACTGCCCGAACGGATCCGGCGGCTGACCGACGGCGGCACCCGGTACGCGCTGGACACCACGGCCTCGCCCCCGCTCATCAACGACGCGCTGCGGGCACTGCGCCCCACCGGCGTCCTCGGTCTGGTGGCACGGCTGCACACGCCGCTCGCTCTCGAACCGGGCACGCTGGACCGGGGCCGTTCCATCCGCCACATCTGCGAGGGGGACGCCGTCCCCGGACTGCTGATCCCCCTGCTGACCGGGCTGTGGCGGGCCGGGCGCTTCCCCTTCGACGCGCTGATCCGCACGTACCCGCTGGCCGCCGTCAACGAGGCCGAACGGGACTGCGAGTCGGGCCGTGTCGTCAAACCCGTCCTGCTCCCGGAGAGAACACACCACTGAGCGGTGGGCCGGCGGCACCTCGCCACCTACTTCACTGACTCCCGGATACCGCACGTCCCCTTTTCCCGCTCCCGTTCTTGGAGGAACGATGTCCGACACGGCGACACAGCACACCGATGCGGAAGGCGTGGACGGAGGCGTCGGGCTCACCGCGCTCCTGGTCGCCGCCGCACGGGCGATCGAGACCCACCGCCACGACAGCCTGGCCCAGGACCGTTACGCGGAACACTTCGTGCGCGCCGCCCCGGCGTGCGCCCAGTGGCCGGTACGCATCGAGCAGGCCACGGACGGGGACGCCAACCCGCTGTGGGGACGGTTCGCCCGCTACTTCGGCCTGCGGACCAGAGTCCTGGACGACTTCCTCCTCACGTCCGTCGGCACGGGCGCCACTCAAGTGGTGCTGCTGGGAGCCGGGTTGGACACCCGCGCCTACCGGCTGGAGTGGCCCTCCGACTGTGTCGTCTTCGAGATCGACCGGGCTGGCGTCCTGGCGTTCAAACACCAGGTGCTCGCGGACCTGGTGGCCACCCCCAAGGTGAAGCGCGTCCCCGTACCGGTCGACCTGCGCGAGGACTGGGTCACCGCGCTGACCGGCGCCGGCTTCGACCCGACCGCACCGAGCGTGTGGCTCGCCGAAGGGCTCCTCTTCTATCTGCCGAGCGCCGCCGAGACGTACCTGATCGACACGGTGGACCAGCTCACCACCGGGGGCAGCGCGCTGGCCTTCGAGGCCAAGGTGGAGAAGCACCTGCTGCAGTACCGCGACAGCGCGACCTACACGGCGACGCGGGAACAGATCGGCATCGACCTGCTCCAGCTCTTCAACAAGGACCCGCGTCCCGACTCCACCGGCGACTTGCGGGCCAAGGGCTGGTCGGCCCGGATGCACACGCCCTTCGAGTTCACCCAGCAGCACGGACGCGGCCCCCTCCCGGAGGCGAACGACGCGCTGGAGGGGAACCGCTGGGTGTTCGCGCACAAGCCCCGGCCGTGACGAGGGCGGTGCGCGCCCGCTGATCCTGATCCGGTCTGCGGCGTCCGGGTTCCTCGCGATCGGGGACCCGGTGCGCCGGAGGCCGGGCGCTCCCCCGGCCACCAGGTCCGGCCGCCCGTCATCTCGGTCCGGTGGGCGTCCCCGCGTTCGAAGCAGAACGCGTTGCACCGGGGTCCGCGGTGGTCGGCCGCCCAGGTTCGATAAGGCCGACCATAAGGAGAGGCACGCGGTGGAGTGCGGCATCAACCGCCTCAAGACACCGCGCCGTCGCCACGAGGTACGACAAGATCGCTGTCCGCCACGAGGCGACCGTCCTCGTCGCCGCCATCAACGAACGGCTGTGACCAGCACTTTCGAAGTTCGGCAGATCTGGCGATTGGACTTCCATGCCCGCTCAGCCGGCGTGGAGGATCCGAAAGCGGTCGGGTTCCGCCGGGTCCCGATCAACGACCTGGATTGGTGTCCATGCCCATTGCCAAACACTGATGCCCGGCGTGCGGGAGAACTGGATCGGCCTACGGGTGCCCTCGACCGCCACGCGCGGCCATGACTCGGCGATGGCCGCCCGGTCCGTGCCGTGGGAACGCAGCACCGCGGCGAGGACGGCGACGGTGTCCCAGCCCTCGAAGGCGACGAAGGAGGGCGCTTCGCCAAGCCGCTCGCGGAGCTCCTTCCCGACACGTTCACCGAGCGGACCGAGGCGCTCGGGCAGGTAGCGCAGGAACGGGATCCCGGCGCCGTCCTCGCCCAGCGCCGCGGCCCATTCGGCGAACTCCGGTTGTCCGGCCGGAGCGCCGACAAGGATCTCCGCGAGCCGCCGGTCGCCCCGGACGGCCCGGACGATCGGCACCGCCGGCTCCGGATGGCCGACCAGCAGCAGGAGCGCCGTCGCGCCATGGTCGACGAGCGCGTCGCACAGGGCCTCGGGCGTGAGCGTCGCGTCGAGTTCGAGGACGGTGCCACCGCGGGGAGCGAGGTGGTCCCGCAGGACGCGGGTCCCGGACGCCCAGTAGACGCTCGGCTGGGTCGCCACGGCGATCCGACGCCGGCCCGCGCGGAGGAGGAAGTCCGCGTAGATCCGCCAGCCGTAGGACTGGGCCGGGGCCAGACGCGCAACCCACTCCGTCGGCTCCTCGGTGAGCGCGTCGAGCACCGCGGACGAGCAGAGAAACGGCACGCCGAGGGCGTCGGCTCGGGCGGCGGCGGCGCGGGCGACCACGCTGTGATACTCACCCGCCACGGCGGCCACGCCCAGGTGGGCCAGTTCGTCCACGGCCGCCGCAGCCCGCTCCGGATCGGCCGCGGTGTCCCGGACCACCAACTCCAGTGGTCTGCCGTCGATCCCGCCGGTGTCGTTGACCTCGCGAACGGCCAGGTCGAGTCCTGCGAGCAGGTGTCGGCCCGCCTCGACCCAGCCGGGCCGCGTCAGCGGGACGAGAGCACCCAGGCGGATGGACGACCCGTCTGTGTGCTCTGCCCCGGACGGCGATGGTGGCGTGTTCATCGGGTGGCGTCTCCCCTGGGACGATGCGGTCGCGGTCCGCCCGGATCGCGCGCCGCCGAGGCAGGCGCGCCCGGGTGATCATGCCGGTCATTGGATCCAACACCCGCGCCCACAGGCAACCGAGATTTCGCTCGCTGAGCCGCCAAGCTTCATCGTCATCGGCACCAGCGAGGGCCTGCACCCAGAAGGCCCTCACCCGTTCAAGCACCCAACACGCGTGTCACCAACGTCCCGGGACAACACACCTAGACGCGCGCGACGCCCGATACCCGTTCGTGCAGCGAGGTCACGCAGTCCTGGCAGCCGAAGAGGTGCGCGGACCGCCCCGCCGCCCGCGCCGAACCGATCCAGTGCACGGCCACCCCCGCGTGCCCGCACAGCGCGCACTCCCCCGTCCGGTACCAGCCGTCGCCCTGCACCGTGGTGATCTCCACCCCGATGGTGACGGCCTGCCGTTCGGTGCGCCAGGGCCGGGTCAGGATCTCCGTGAACTGCCGGTGCCCCGGGTTGCGGGCCGCGTGGTCGAGCTGCCAGTCCTGTACGCGCCCGAACTCCACGCTCGCCTCGGACTTCTTGCGGCACAGATCGCACCGCATCCGGTGCGACATCGGCGCCGCGTCGGCCCGGCGGTCACGCCGGCTGAACCACATGCCCACGGCCTTCTTCCTCCTTCAGGTCGAACTCGGCCCACACGGTCTTGCCGATCACCAGCGGGGTCACACCCCACCGGGCGGCCAACGCGGCGATCAGCAACAGGCCCCGTCCGCACGTCGGTTCCCCGACCACGGGCCGCTGCACGGGCAGCCGCTCCCCCAGCGCGTCGGTGACCTCCACCCGCAACACAGCGGGCAGCAGCATCAGATGCACCCGGAACATCCGCCCGGGAACGCGGGCGTGCAGCAGCGCGTTGCTGGCCATCTCGCAGACCACGAGCGCGGCATCCCCGGCCAGCCGGGGGCACCCCCACTCCCCCACGAGCCGCGCGGCCCGCCGCCGGGCCAGCCGGACACTGCCGGGGACGGGGGTGTAGTCGAGCCGGTCCTGACGGAGTACCAGGGAGGGATCGGGAGGAGGAGGGGCAGCGGCAGCGGCAGTCATGGACGGTCACCTTCCACGAGAGTGAGCGGTCAATGACTGACGGTAGGACCACTACCGTCAGGAGTGCAATCGGACTCAGGAATAATTTCCTGAACGAGTGAATGTGGTCGACCCGTAGCCACGGAAAGAGGTATGACTGTCACCGTGAGTCCACGCGTGAAGTCGAGCGGACAGACGTCAACTGTCCTGGGCCGGAAGCTTGGTGCAGAGCTGCTGCGCCTGCGCGATGCCGCCGGCCGAAAACAGCAGGAGGCGTCCGACGTCCTGAGTGCGACGCCGAGCAAGGTCGTCAAGATGGAACGCGGCTGGGTGCCCGTCCGCGATCCCGACATCAAAGCCCTGTACGAGTTCTACGGCGGAAACGACCCCGGCGCGCTCGAAGCGCTGCTACGACTGGCCCGTCTGGACCGGGAACGCCGCAAAGCGAAGGGCTGGTGGGGATTCGTCTCGGAGAGCAGTCCGCTCTCCCAGTACATCGCCATGGAGGACGCGGCCACGAACATCCGATCCTGGGAACTCTCCTTCGTTCCCGGTCTGTTCCAGACAGCCGAGTACACCCGCGCCCTCGTCGTGGGTCACGGAGAGTGGGAGGACCCGGAGGAAGTCGAACCGATCGTGGAGGTCCGGCAGAAGCGGCAGCAGAGAATCCACGGTGAACGGCCCGTGGAATTGTACGCGGTGGTGTGGGAAGCCGCCTTGCGACAACTCGTCGGAGGCTCGGAGGTCATGCGCCGCCAGCTGACCCATGTGCTGGAGGTTGCCGAACTTCCCCACGTCCGTTTGCAGGTCCTCCCCTTCCGAGCGGGCTCCCACCCGTGTGCCACCGGCCCGTACCAGATCCTCTCCTTCGCGGAGTCCGAGGCCATCGATGTGATCTACACGGACACCATCAGTGCCGCCCTCTGGGTAGAAAATGAGGAAGAGAGCGCCAAGTATCGGAGGTACTTCGAGCACACCTCCAGGCTGAGCCTGTCCCAGCACGACTCGCTCCGACTCATCAATGACATCCGCCAGGGGATCTAGGGCATGACAACGTACACGTTCCGCAAGTCCAGCTACAGCAACGGCAACGAGCACGGCGCCTGTGTCGAAGTTGCCACCAATGTCCGGGACGTTGTGGCGATACGCGACTCCAAGCAACCCACCGGCCCCAGCCTCCGCCTCACACCGGCGGCCTGGACCGCCTTCCTCGCCTCCAGCCTGGAGCCCAGCCCGTAACAGAGAGGAAGTCGCACCATGACGAAGTACGCCGTCCCCAAGCCCAGCTACAGCACCACCAACGGCAACTGTGTGGAGGTCGCGACGAAAATACGCACCGCGGTCGCCGTACGGGACTCCCAGCAACCCACCGGCCCCGTTCTCAGCCTCGCCCCCGCCGCCTGGACCCGCTTCCTCGCCGGGCTCAGCTGATCCGGCCGCCTTCCGTGACCAGCCACTCGCCGGTCTCCCAGACGTTCGGCCCTTCCCCGACCCGGTAGCTGAGGTCGAAACGGATGCCGAGGCCCGGCCACGGAGGGCGGACCGGGACGGTGCGGAAGATGTCTCCCAGGCCCGGGAGGGTGAGCCCTTCGGGCTCCGGGAACATCCGCTCCAACTCCGCACGGGTCAGGTCGGTCCACAGCGCGAGCTGCACCTGTGACTGGCTGAGCCAGCGGTCGTGGACCAGCTCGAAGCGGGGTTCGCGGCCGATGACGAAGTCGCTGATCCCGGCGGCGAACTCGGCCTCCGTCGAGGGAAGGACGAACGGCCACTCCTCCCCCTCCGGGTAGCGGTACATCGTGGACGCCGAGGCGAGCGCGGCCACCAGTTCGTCCCAGCCGCCGGAGGCGGCGCCGCTCGCGGGAACGCTCACTCCCAGGTGGTCCACCCGCCGGACGTGTCCGGCGAGGCGGCGGGTCAGCTCGTCCATCCCGATCCGGGGCGCGGCCGCGCGCGGGTCGGGGGTCTCCCCCACCCACACATCGACGCCGTGTCCGGTGTCGAAGGCGATGCGGGGGGTGGGGACATCGGCCAGCGCGAACGCGGTTACCGGCAGAGCCCCAGCGGGTCGGGGCGGTGTCAGGGTCAGGCGGTGATCCGCCGCGCCGGCCGCCGTATCGGCGTACGTCACCTCGGCCAGCAGCGAGCGCAACGCGTGAAGGAAGTCATGTGCGTCCGGCGTCGCGGGAGCCAGCAAGGTGATCTCGGACAGGCGTTCCATGCCGCGGACCGTAGCGGATTCGGGACCGTCCGGGAACGGCGCCGAGGACGCTCCGTCCACCGTTTGCGGCGGCGACCATCCCCCCGGAAATAATCCCTGGAGGCGTCTCCGAACCCCCTCTACGATGGCCCGATGTCGTCGATCAAGCAGATCCAGATCACCTTCGACTGCGCGGAGCCCGTGCGGGTCGCCCGTTTCTGGTGCGAGGTGCTCGGATACGTTCCGCCCGCGCCTCCGGAGGGGTACGACACGTGGGAGGATTTCGATCTCACGCTGCCGCCCGAGGAGCGCGGCGCGTGGTTCGCCGCGTCCGATCCCACGGGGGTGGGGCCGCGCCTGTTCTTCCAGCGCGTTCCGGAGAGCAAGGTCGTGAAGAACCGGGTGCACGTCGATGTGCGGGCCGGAACGGGGCTCGTCGGTGCGGAGCGCGTGGCCACGCTGGAGGCCGAAGGCGCGCGCCTGGTCGCGCTCGGCGCCACCCGCGTCCACCTGCTGCCCGCCGATGACGAGAACGAGTCGTGCCTGGTGATGCAGGATGTCGAGGGCAACGAGTTCTGCCTCGACTGAGCGGTCGGGCGTACGAGAGCGTGCCCTGCGCCCCCAGTCCCGTACATCGTGGTCGGACGCGGAACGCGGCAGCTCATCAGTCTCACGGGAAAGGGGCCGGGCGACGGTGCAGACGTCGGAGATCACCCGCGCGGTGGCCGCGGCCACGTCGATCGCCGCCTCGCTCGGCCTGTCGGCGGACGACGCGCTCGTGCTGCACGACTCGAACAAGCTCACTTTGCGCCTGTTGCCGTGTGACGTGCTGGCCCGGGTGGCGCCGGACGCGCAGCAGCTCGCCCGGTTCGAGATCGATCTCGCCCAGCGGCTCGCCGCCGCAGACTGCCCCGTGGCGGCCCTGGACCCCCGCGTGGAGCCCCGCGCCTACGAGCGCGACGGCTTCGTGGTCACGTTCTGGACCTACTACGAACCCGTCGGCGCCCAGGATCCTTCACCGGCCGACTACGCCGACGCGCTCCAACGGCTGCACACCGGCATGCGCCCGCTCGACGTCCCCGCGCCGCACTTCACGGAGCGGGTCGCGTACGCCCTCGGACTCCTGGCGGACCGCGAGCGCACGCCCGCGCTCAGCGACCCGGACCGGGAACTGCTGGTGGGCACGCTGCGCAGCCTGCCACGGGTGATCGCCGAGCGGGGTGGTGCCGAGCAACTGCTGCACGGTGAGCCGCACCCGGGCAATCTGCTCAGCACCGAGCGGGGTTTGCTGTTCATCGACTGGGAGACGTGCTGCCGCGGACCCGTCGAGTTCGACCTCGTCCACGCCCCCGAAGACGTTGCCGAGCACTACCCGGGCGCCGACCAGGAGTTGCTGCGCGCCTGCCGCGTCCTCGTGCTGGCGATCATCACCACCTGGCGCTGGGACCGGGACGACCAGCTCCCGGACGGGCGCCGGCTGGGCAGGGAGTGGCTCGGTCAGTTGCGGGCCGCCGTTGACCGTGGCGGCTTCGACATCCCGCGCTGACCACCGGCCTCCCCGATCGTGGATCGGGGCCGGACGCGACCGCCGTCGCCGCGAGATCCGTACGGCACCGGGCACGTCCGGGGCGCCATCCGCGTCCGGCCCGCCGGGATCCATGACCGGGCCCTACGGGGCCACCTCCACGGAGAGGTGATCCGACAGCGCCTCCAGGAAGTCGCGGGCGTCGAAGACCGCCCCGGCCGAGGCGACTCCGGTCGCCCGGGTCCGCCCGGTGAGGATCCGGTGGACCGCCTCCACCGCGAGCGGGGCGGTGGTGGCGTAGATGTCCCGGCCGCTCGCCGAGGCGCGGCGTTCCCCGGAGCCGCGCCGCACGCGGACGTCGACCAGGAAGGTCTGGGCGGAACGGCCGCGTCCGTCCGTGGGTTCCGGTGCGGGTGTCGCGGCGGACGCCAGGTCGTTGGCGGCCTCGGTCGCCATGTAGACGTGCACGTCAGGGATGGGCAGGTGGCTGGGGATGGTGACGGCGTCGGCCATGGTGAAGTCCCCGAGCACGCTCCGCTCCCCCATGGGCTCGGGAAAGGCCCAGGTCAGGGTGGGTGAGGCCGCGTCGTGGTACGCGAGTGCGCCGTCGCGGTAGCGGACGCGGCGGCCGGCGCGGCGGTCGTGGGAGACCTGGCCCGCCGCGCGGGTCCCTGCCGTGGGGTGCCAACTGCTGAGCCCGTACGCGACGTGCACCTCGTCGGCGTTCTTCCAGTCGCCCATCGCGGCGGTGGCGAGGAGATCGCCGAGGCCGCCGTAGAAGGCCATGGCCGGGACGATCACCGTTCCGGCGCTGCGGGCGCGGTCGGCGAAGTGGGTGAACGTGTCGTGGTTGGCCTCGATCTCGGCCGCCACGTCCACGTACGGGATTCCGGCGCGCAGGGCCGCCTCGATCAGTGGGGCGGCGGTGGTGGCGAAGGGGCCGGCGCAGTTGATGACGGCGTCCGCGCCGGACAGGGCGCGGTCGAGGGCGGCCGGGTCGTGGCCGCGGCCGGGCTGCTGGAGGGCAAGCGCGCCACGACGCACTGGGCGCACACCGAGGAGCTGGCCGCGCGTCATCCCGGGATCGAGGTCGACCCGGACGTGCTCTACGTGGACAACGGCAGCGTGCTCACCTCGGCGGGCAAGGCCGCCACGCGAACCTCAGCTCGCGCCAGCGGGGCCGCCACTTCAGGACGGTGACCGGCACCACCCCGCTGCAATGGCTGCTCAACCAGCGGATCCGGCGCGCCCAGGAACTGCTGGAGGCGACCGGCGACAGCGTGGACACGATCGCGGCGGCCACCGGGATGGGCACCGCCACGACGCTGCGCCGGCACTTCCGCCGTGCCCTGGGCGTCCCCCCGGACAGCTACCGGCGCACCTTCCGGGGCGGCCGGGTTACGCCGCCCCGGGACGAGAGGGTTCGGCCGGGGGAACAGTAGAGGCCGGTGTCGCGCGGGCCGGCGGCGGAGTTCGTGCACCGGGCACGCCCGCTGACGGGTGCTCACCCGCCGGTACAGTGGGCGCCATGCTGTGACGCCGCTCCCGCTGCCGGGGGCCTCCGCCGACTCCTTCGCCACGTGTCACCGAACCGAACTCGCGAAGGAGCAACACCACATGAACCCATCGTTCCGCCTGCACGTCCCCGAAGCCTTCCGGGCGGCGCACCATCGGCATGCCGCCTGGGTGGACGGACTGCCGGGGGTGATCGAGCGACTTCTGGAGCGCTGGTCGCTGCGCCCCGACGGTGAACCGGGCCACGGCATGGCCGGGATCGTGCTGCCCGTGCGGCGGCGCGCCGACGGGCTGCCCGCCGTGCTGAGGGTCCAGCGGAAGACCGAGGACGGCGCCGGTGTCGTCCCCGGGCTGCGCGCCTGGGACGGGCACGGCATCGTCCGGCTGCTGGCACACGACACCGACACCGACGCGCTGCTGCTGGAACGGCTGGACGCTGCCCGGCCGTTGTCCACGCTCGCCGCCGAGGACGACACCGCCGCCACAGCGGTGGTGGGCGCCCTGCTGGCCCGGCTCACCGCCGTGCCGGCACCGGACGGGATGCGGCGGCTCGGCGACATCGCGGCGGCGATGGTGGCGCGGACACCCGACGCCGTACGGTCACTTGCCGATCCGGACGAGCGGCGCCTGGTCCGGATCTGCGCGGACGCCGTCGCCGAGCTGACGGGCGAGGCCGGGCACCGGCTGCTGCACTGGGACCTGCACTACGCGAACGTGCTCGCGGGAGCACGCGAACCCTGGCTGGCCATCGACCCCGAACCCCTGGCCGGTGACCCGGGGTTCGATCTGTGGCCCGCCCTGGATTCGGCCTGGGAGACCGTGGTGGTGCCCGCCGGGGACGTACGGCGGACGGTGCTGCGCCGCTTCGACCAGCTGACCGAGGCGCTGGACCTGGACCGGCGGCGGGCGGCCGGCTGGACGCTGGGCCGGGTGCTGCAGAACGCCCTGTGGGACATCGAGGACGGCGAGGCCGCGCTGGCACCGGCGCAGGTGGTGCTCGCCGAGGCCCTGCTGGCGGATCGGATGCGGTAGCGGGCGTCAGCCGGCCGGCCAGTGGGCGGGGCGGGTGAGGGTGTCGGGGACGCGGGTGGCCGCGTCCCCCTGCGCGGCGTTGAGCTGTGCCTGGGTGAGGAAGAACGCCCCGGTCAGGTCGGCGCCGTGCAGGCGGGCATCGCGCAGGTCGGCTCCGATCAGGTCGGCCCGGGTGAGGTCTGCCGAGCGCAGATCGGCGGCGATGAGGAGCGTCCCGCGCAGGTTCGCGCCGCGCAGGTCGGCGCCCTTGAGCTGCGCGCCGATGAGGTCGGCGCCCCGGTGGTCGCGGGCGCGGGTGCCCGTGCGCCCCCGCCCCCGGCCCCGGTTCCGCTCACGACCCCGCTCCCCGCGCCGGCCGCCGGCCTCGGCCCGTACCAGTTCGCTGGTGCGCAGCAGCAGTGCGTTGACCTCGGCGCGGTGGGCGGCGAGGTCGAGGGCGCGCAGTTCCTCCGGGGTGCCGGCCGCGAGCCGGTCGGTGGCGGCCATGGCGCGGCGCAGGTCGGCGTGCAGCGGTTCGGCGGGCGGCAGGGTGAGGGCCTCGGCGAGGTACCACAGCAGTTCGTGCAGGTGCCGCACGACGGGGAAGGCGGCGAACATGGCGCGGGCGGTGTCCGCGTCACCACGCCAGTCGCGGCCGGCGAAGGTGCGCTGCGAGACGCGCTGCCCGGCGCCGAAGCAGTCGTAGACCGTGCAGCCGGTGAACCCGGCCGGACGCAGGCCGTCGTGGATGCCGCAGCGGAAGTCCTGGCGCAGGTGCGCGCAGGGGCGCCCGGCAGGCTTGTCGGTGGCGAAGTCGGCGGAGGCGGCGAAGGGCAGGGCGACGCAGCACAGGGCGAAGCAGTCGGCGCAATCCGCTGTGAGCAGCGGAAGAGGGGTGGTGGCGGGCACCGGGGCAGTGTGCCAGCGCCGATAAGGAGGGGCCATCCGTTTTCTTCCCGACCACAATGGGGGGATGCAGCACCACTATCGGGTCCTGGGCACCGTACGGGTCTTCCGGGCGGACGGGACGGAGATCGCCGTGGGCGGGGGCCGGCGGCTGCGCGCGCTGCTCGCCGCGCTGGCCGCCGCGGGCGGGCGGCCGGTGGCGTCGGAGGCGCTCGTGGCGCGGGTGTGGTGCCAGGACGCGCCGCCGGCCGAACCGGTGGCCGCGGTGCAGGCGTTGGTGGGGCGGCTGCGGCGGGTGCTGGGGGCGGCGGCGGTGGAGTCGGTGCCAGGCGGGTACCGGCTGGCGGCGGGGGCGGGCGACATCGATCTGTTCCGGTTCGCGGAGCTGGCCGAGGGCGGGGCGGCGGCGCTGGGCGCCGGGGACGCGCGGCGCGCGTCCGTTCTGCTGGAGGAGGCGCTGGCGCTGTGGGACGAACCGGTGCTGGCGGAGCTGCCGGGCCGCCAGGACGAGCCGCTGGTGGCGGACGCGCTGCGGCGGTACGGGCGGGCCCGGCGGGACCGGCTCGCCGCCGAGGTGGCGCTGGGCCGCCCGGGGCGGGCCGTGGGCGAACTCGCCGAACTGACGGCGGCGGCGCCGCTGGACGAGCCGCTGCACGCGCTGCGCATCCGGGCGCTGCTGGGGGACGGCCGCCCGGCGGAGGCGCTGGGCGCGTACGAGGAGGCCCGCGCCGCGCTGGCGGAACGGCTCGGCACCGATCCGGGCCCGGAGCTGCGCGCCCTGTACGCGGGGCTGCTGGGTTCTCCCGGGGGCGGGGCGGCGACGGAGCCACGGAACGGGGCTCGCCCGGCGGCGGTTGGGGTGAACGGGGCGCGTGGCCCGGGGAACCGTCGGGCCGGGGGCGGCGCGTCCGGCGGGCGCACGCCGCTCTCTCGCGCCGCCGATGCGGAACGCCGCACCACGGGGCGCGCGGTGGGCGAGGCCGTACCGCGCGCGGGCTCGACCACCGGAAAGCGGGAGACCGCCGGTGGCCAGGACCGGGGCGCGCCCGTCGGTGCCCGGGGGTGGGTCAGTTCCTTCGTCGGGCGGGAGACGGAGCTGCGCACGGTGCGGGAGGCCCTGGCGGGCGCACGGCTGGTGACCCTGCTGGGGCCCGGCGGAGTGGGCAAGACCCGGCTGGCGCTGGAGGCCGTCGCCGCGCCCGCGACGCGGGTCCGCGTGGTCGAGCTGGCCGGGGTGCGGGACGGGGCGGACGTCGCCGAGGCCGTGCTCCAGGAGGTGGCGGCCGGGGCCGGTGACGTGCGGGGGGCCGCCACGCTCGGCGGCGGGGGCGGCGCGACGCGTGATCCGCTGGAGCTGCTGGTGGAGTCCTGCGCCCGCCGCCGGCTGCTGCTCGTTCTCGACAACTGCGAACACGTACGCGCCGCCGCGACCGCCCTCGCCGAGGCGCTGCTGATCCGCTGCCCCGGCGTCACCGTGCTGGCCACCAGCCGCGAGCCGCTCGGGCTGCCCGGCGAGACCGTGCTTCCGGTCGGCCCGCTGCCGCCGGCCGACGCCCTGCGGCTGTTCGGCGAACGCGGGGCGGCTGCCCGCCCCGGATTCGGGGTCCAGGAGGACCCCGCGGCGTGCGCCGAGATCTGCCGCCGGCTGGACGGCCTGCCGCTGGCCCTGGAACTGGCGGCGGCGCGGCTGCGCGCGTTCACCCCGCGGGAGCTGGCCGACCGGCTCGACCGCCGGTTCGTCCTGCTCGGCGACGGCGGAAGCGACCACGGCGGCGGCCATGACCGCGGGGGAAGCGATGACGGCAGCGGCAGCCACCGTCGCCGCCGTACGCTGCGCGCCGTCGTCGACTGGTCGTGGGACCTGCTGACCGAGGCGGAACGCACCGTGCTGCGCCGGCTGTCGGTGTTCTCCGGCGGGTGCGCTTTCGGTGAGGCGGAGGCGGTCTGCGGGGCGGACACGCTCGGCGCGCTCCCCGCCCTGGTCGACAAGTCGCTGCTGACGGCTGTCCCCGAGCCCTCCGGCGGGGGGACGCGGTACCGGTTGCTGGAGACCGTCGCCCAGTACGCCGCCGAGCGGCTGACGGCGGCGGGCGAGCGGGACGCGGTCGCGCAGCGTCACCTGCACACGTACCGCGAGCTGGCCCGCGCCGCCGAGCCCGGGCTGCACGGCCCGCGCCAGGCGCACTGGATGGCGCGGCTCACCCGCGAGCACGACAACATCCGCACCGCCGTGCGCCACGCCCTCGACACGGGCCAGGAGCAGGAGGCGCTGTGCCTGGTGCTGGCCATGAGCTGGTTCTGGCGGCTCCACTTTTACATGGGTGACTTCCGCTCGGCGGCGCGCGGCGCGGCGGAGCTGGGCCCCGACCCGTTCGCCGCGCCGGTGCGCCACGCCGCGCCGCTGAGCGGCCGGGTCACCGACCTGCCGCCGCCGTGGGACACGGAGCGGCGGTGGGAGGCGCGCCGCCAGGTGCGGTTGCTGCTGCTGGCGGCCGGCGAGGGGGAGTACGCGGAGCCGGAGCGGCTGGCGGCGGTGATCGCCGCCTACCGGCCGGGGCTGCCCCAGTTGTGCGGCCAGCCCGGCCAGATGTGGTACTTCGCGAAGCTGATGGCGGGCGAGTACCCGGACGTCGAGGCGACCATGGCGGCGATGCTGGACGACTGCCGCCGGCTGGGCAGCACCTGGGACCTGGGCTGCGCGCTGCTGATGCGGGCCACGTTGCTGACCTCGGTGGAGGTGGCGCAGGAGGCGCTGGAGCAGTTGGAGCGCACCGGGGATCCGCTGGCCATCGCCCAGGCGCTGTGGGTACGCGGCGACGCCTGGCTGCTGCGCGGCCGGCAGGAGCGGGCGGTGGCGGACTTCGGGGCGGCGCTGGAGTGGGCGGAGCGCAGCGGCACACCCGCGCAGGTGCCGCTGTTGCGGGCGGAGTGGGCGGCGGCCCGGCTGGCGGTGGACCCGGCAGACGCGGCGGCGGAGCGGGAACTGCGGCGCGCGGTGGCCGACTCGCGGGAATTCTCGCTGAGCGCGCCGGGGCTGCCGGCGCTGCTGCTGGCGGAGTTCCTGGGCGGTACGGGGCGTCTGGAGGAGGCGCGTGAGCCGCTGCGCGCACTGGCGGAGGACTTCTCCGAGCACACGCCGCCGCTGATCCGCGCGCTGTGGGCGGGTCTGCACGGCTGGCTGGACTGTCAGCGGGAGGCGTACGGGACGGCGCTGGAGTGGCTGCGGGAGGCCGTGGAAGTCCTGTCGGGATCGGGCAGGATGATGGCGCCTCAGATGGTGGCGCACGAACTGCTGCTGGCGGCCTGGGCCCGGGCGGGCCTGGGCGGGCACCCGGAGGCGGCGCTGCTGCTGGGCGCGTACGACCGCTACCGGCCGGTCCCCGGCATGGGCTTCCGTCCGATGCCCACGGACCCCACGCTCTCCCCCCGGGTCCGGGCGCTGGTGCGGGCGGGCCTGCCGGAGGCGGTGTACGAGGAGCGGTACGCGGCCGGTGCGGCGCTCACGCTGCCGGAGGCGATCGCGGTGGTCACGGGGCGCGGGTGAGGACTTCGCAGCCGCTGGATCGACGGCTGAGCCCTTCGGGCAGCCGGGTGGCGGCTTCACCCCGGACGGCGGTCAGCCGCGCCTGGTGAGGAAGAGCGCATCCCGCGAAGTCGGCTCGGGCCGCCGCGCTCGCCCCTCGGCACAGCCACCGAACCTTAGCGAGTACGCCGCTTGCCTATAACCTATAGGGAGATGTCTACTGACTATAGGCATACTGCGCGTGCGCACACGGTCCGCGTGCTGGGCAGCGGCTTCCACGGCAGTGCCCCTGGAGGCGGCCGGTGCCGTCGACCGCGTTGCGGCGCCGTTCCGCCCCTGACCGGCCACCCTGGAATCGCAAGGCTTTGAGGCAATGAGCATCGAACAGAACCTGATCACCACCCCCGTCACCGCCGACCTCCTGCACGGCCATCTCGACGTGGAAGAGACCGCCCACGGCCTGCTGCCACACCGGCTGCCCGCCTGGGCGCGCCGCCAGATCCCCGACGACCTGCTGTCCGTGGCCGAGGCCCAGCCCTCCGGTGTCCGGCTGGCCTTCCGTACCAGCGCCACCACCGTGTGCCTGGACACCCTGCCCACCAAACGCGTCTACCAGGGCTTCCCGCCCCCGCCGGACGGCGTCTACGACCTCCTCGTCGACGGCCGTCTCACCGCCCGGGCCACCGTGGACGGCGGGAACCTGCGCACCATCACCGACATGCGGACCCAGACCGCGGAATTCACCCCGGGCCCCGCCGGCACCGCCCGCTTCACCGGCCTCCCCACCGGCGAGAAGGACATCGAGATCTGGCTCCCGCACGCGGAGATCACCGAGGTCATCGCCCTGCGCACCGACGCCCCCGTCGGGCCCGCCCGCGACAGGGGGCGCCGGAAGTGGCTGCACCACGGCAGTTCCATCAGCCACGGATCCAACGCCGTCTCCCCCAGCACCATCTGGCCCGCCCTGGCCGCCTCCGCGGGCGATGTGGAGCTGATCAACCTCGGATTCGGCGGCAGCGCCCAGGTCGACCCGTTCACCGCGCGCGCGATGCGCGACACCCCCGCGGATCTGATCAGCCTCAAGCTCGGCATCAACGTCGTCAACAGCGACGCCATGCGCCTGCGCGCCTTCGCCCCCGCCGTCCACGGCTTCCTCGACACCATCCGCGAGGGCCACCCGACGACCCCCCTGCTCCTGGTCTCCCCCATCCTGTGCCCCACCCACGAGAACACCCCCGGCCCTCTCATGCCGGACCTCTCCGGTGGAACCCTGATGTTCAAGGCCACCGGGGATCCGGCCGAAACCGCCGCCGGACGGCTGACGCTCACGATCATCCGCGACGTCCTGGCCGACATCGTCGATCAGCGGTCCGCCGAGGACCCCGACCTCCACCACCTCGACGGACTCGACCTCTACGGCGAGAGGGACCACGACGTCTTCCCGCTGCCCGACGGGATCCACCCCGGTCCCGAAGGACACCGCCGCATCGGCGAGAACTTCGCCCGGCTCGTCTTCGCGGACAACGGGCCCTTCGCCCGCACCGACCAGCCGCCGGGCCCGCGGTAGCGCCGCGCGGGCGGGCGCGGAATGACCGCCGGGCGCGCGCCGCGCCCGGACGCGGCTCACTCCGGGTGCGGTGTCCGGGTGAGGACCTCGCAGCCGTCCTCGGTGACCAGGGCCGTGTCCGAGAAGGCGTACGTGCCCAGCGGCGTGTCCAGCAGCCAGGACTGGATGTGGAAGGTCATGCCCGCCCGCAGCTCCATGGTGTTGCCGGGGCGCAGGGTGCGGGTGCCGCCCATCCAGCCCGGCGGGAAGCCGATGCCGACCAGGTAGCCGCAGTGGTGGCGCTCGTACGGGATGCCGGTGGCCCTCTCGATGACCGCGCGCCAGGTGTGGAAGACGCGCTCGGCGGTGGCGCCCGGGCGCAGCGCCGCGCACAGCGCGTCCATGGCGGCGCGCGAGGTCTCGGCGGCCCGGCCCCCTTCCGGGGCGCCGGATCCTGGGGCGGGGCGCAGCCGGGCGAGGGGGGCGTGGTAGCGGCCCCTGGCGGCGGAGAGTTCGAGGAAGACGCCGTCGCCCGGTCCCAGTCGCCGCCGTGACCAGGTGAGGTGTTCGCGGTCGAGGCGGCCGGTGTCGCGCACCAGCGGGGCGAAGGCGGGGAGGTCGCCGCCCGCGGTCAGCATGGCCGCGTAGACGGCGGCGGCGATCTCGTGTTCGCCCGCTCCGGCGCGGGCGGCGTCGAGACCGGCGGTCATGGCGGTGTCGGAGAGCCGGGCGGCTTCGCGGACGCGGGTGATCTCGCGGGGGGTGTGGACGGCGCGCTGGCCGCCCAGCAGGTCCTGGCAGTCGGTCCACAGGATGCCCGCCGACGTCCGCAGCCGGTCCCAGGCGGTGGGCGGCAGGCTGAGGGAGTCGGCCTGGTAGCCGACGACGGGGGCGTCCGGCAGGAGCGGGGTGAGCGCCTCCAGCAGGGCGTCGGCCGGGTCGCCGGCGTCGTCGTAGCCGTGGTGCGCCACGCCGTGGGTCTGGGCGAGGGCGGTGGGGGTCTCCATGGCGCGTTCGAGCAGCACGGGCCTGCCGTACAGCGGCACCAGCAGCGCGGTGAGCGCGAAGTGGCCCTGGTGGTCCAGGCCGCACAGATAGTGGATGTCCTCGGGCGCCGTGACGAGCAGGGCGTCGAACCCGCGCCGTTCCATGGCGGCGCGCGTGGTGAACAGCCGCTGCGCGTACTCCTCGGCGGGGAAGGCCGGCTCGGCGAGGGTGGCCGGTCCGCTCGCGGGACCGGCCACCCCGTGGGCGGCGGGGTCCGCCGTCACCGGCCGGTCACCTCCGCCAGCAGGGCGTCGGCCGCCGCGTACGGGTCGAGGTCGCCGGCGACGATGCGGGCGGAGAGGGCGGCCAGGCGGCGGTCGCCGCTCAGGTCGGCGATGCGGGCGCGCAGGGCGGTCAGCGCGACGGTCTCGATCTCCTTGGCGGCGCGGCGGGTGCGGCGGGCGGTGAGTTCGCCGTGTTCCTCCATCCAGGCGCGGTGTTTCTCCAGCGCCGCCACCACGTCGTCCACGCCCTCGCCGCGCGCCGCGACGGTCTTGGTGACGGTGGGGCGCCAGTCGCCGGGGCCGCGCGGGGCGCCCAGGCCCAGCATGTGGTTGAGCTCGCGCACGGTGGCGTCGGCGCCGTCCCGGTCGGCCTTGTTGACGACGAACATGTCGCCGATCTCCAGGATCCCGGCCTTCGCGGCCTGGATGCCGTCGCCCATTCCGGGCGCGAGCAGCACCACGGTGGTGTCGGCCTGGGAGGCGATCTCCACCTCCGACTGCCCGACGCCCACGGTCTCCACCAGGATCACCTCGCAGCCTGCCGCGTCCAGCACCCGGACCGCCTGCGGGGCCGCCTCGGCGAGGCCGCCGAGCCGGCCCCGGGTGGCCATGGAGCGGATGTAGACGCCGGGGTCGGAGGCGTGGTCGTTCATCCGTACCCGGTCGCCCAGCAGCGCGCCGCCGGAGAACGGGGAGGACGGGTCGACGGCCAGCACCCCGACCCGTTTCCCGGCCCGGCGGTAGGCCGTGGTGAGCGCGGAGGTGCAGGTGGACTTGCCGACGCCGGGCGAGCCGGTGAGCCCGATGACGTACGCGCCGCCGCTGTACGGGGCGAGGGCCGCCATCACCTCGCGCAGCTGGGGGGCGCCGCCCTCCACCACGGAGATCAGCCGGGCCACCGCGCGCGGGTCGCCGCGCCGGGCGCGGGCCACGAGATCGGGTACGTCCACGGTGCGTGCCCCCGCCCCGCTCATCGGCGCGGCACCCGCAGGATCAGCGCGTCGCCCTGGCCACCGCCGCCGCACAGGGCGGCGGCACCGGTGCCGCCCCCGCGGCGGGCGAGTTCGAGGGCGAGATGGAGGACGATCCGCGCCCCGGATGCCCCGATCGGGTGACCCAGGGCAATCGCTCCGCCATTCACATTCACCCTTTCGTGGCCAATCCCGAGATCCTTCATTGACTGGGCCGCCACGGCCGCGAACGCCTCGTTGATCTCCACCAGATCCAGGTCGCCGGCCTCCAGCGACTCCTTGCGCAGCGCGTGCAGGATCGCGTTGGAGGGCTGCGAGTGCAGCGAGTTGTCGGGACCGGCCACATTGCCGTGCGCGCCGATCTCCGCGATCCACTCCAGGCCCAGTTCCTCGGCCTTCGCCTTCGACATGACCACCACGGCCGCCGCGCCGTCCGAGATCTGCGAGGCGGAACCCGCGGTGATCGTCCCGTCCGGGCGGAACGCGGGGCGCAGCCGCCCCAGCGACTCCTGGGTGGTCTCCGGACGGATGCCCTCGTCCTCCTCCACGATCACCGGCTCGCCCTTGCGCTGCGGAACCGGCACCGGAGTGATCTCCTGCGCGAAGAGTCCGTTCTTGCGGGCCTCGGCCGCCCGCTGGTGGGAGGCCGCCGCGAGGGCGTCCTGCTCGGCGCGGCCGATGCCCAGCCGGATGTTGTGCCGCTCGGTGGACTCCCCCATGGCGATGCCCTCGAAGGCGTCCGTCAGCCCGTCGTGCGCCATCGCGTCCAGCATCTCGATCGCGCCGTACTTGTAGCCCGAGCGCGACTTCGGCAGCAGATGGGGGGCGTTCGTCATGGACTCCTGGCCGCCCGCCACGATCACGTCGAACTCGCCGGCCCGGATCAGCTGATCGGCCAGCGCGATGGCGTCGAGCCCCGACAGGCACACCTTGTTGACGGTCAGCGCGGGGACGTTCATCGGGATGCCGGCGTGCACGGCGGCCTGCCGCGCGGGGATCTGACCCGCCCCCGCCTGGAGGACCTGGCCCATGATCACATACTGCGCCTGGTCACCGGAGATCCCCGCCCGCTCCAGGGCCGCCCGGATCGCGAAGCCGCCCAGTTCGGCCCCGCTGAAGTCCTTGAGCGAGCCGAGCAGGCGCCCCATGGGGGTACGGGCTCCCGCGACGATCACGGAGGTGACGGGGGAAGCGTTGGCAGACATCATGCGGCTCCTTTGCCCTGGAACATGTCCTCGCGAACCTGCCGTCGTGAACGCGCGTTCACATCACGGTGTAGTCACTGTACGCAGCGCCCCCTCCACCGGTCACCGTCACGGAAATGTGACGGTGGGCACGTTGCGTGGTCACCGCGCGTGGCGGTGCACTGGACCCATGCTGACGCGTATCGATCACATCGGAATCGCCTGCGCCGACCTGGACGCCACCGCCGCGTTCTACCGCGCCACGTACGGCTTCGAGGTCTTCCACACGGAGGTCAACGAGGAACAGGGGGTACGCGAGGCCATGCTGCGGATCAACGGCACCGACGACGGCGGGGCCTCCTGGATCCAGCTCCTCCAGCCCCTGGACCCGGAGAGTCCGGTCGGTAAATGGCTGGCGAAGAACGGTGAAGGAGTGCATCACATCGCCTTCGGCACCGCCGACGTCGACGCGGACGCCGAAACCGCCAGGCAGGCAGGGGTACGGGTGCTCTACGACACCCCCCGCACCGGCTCCATGGGCTCCCGGATCACCTTCCTGCACCCGAAGGACTGTCACGGAGTGCTCACAGAACTGGTCACCGCCGCCCCTCCCAAGGGTGTTGAAGGCCCCTCGGGCCACTGACGCAGGCTGCCCCGGCCGGTAGAGTGGCCGAGCCGGGGCATGGGGATCACACCTGACGCCCTTTCCCGGCGAACAACTCCGACCGGCGGCGACCCGTACTGGCGCTCCACTCCACGCTCCGCACGGACAGCGGCCGGACCCGGATCACCCTTAACCACGACCAGGGGACGGATGGGACCGCGCGGTGCGGGGCTACGACAGCGTGCAGGCTGACGACCACCTCTCTCGTTTCGAAGCCGAGATGGAACGGCTGAAGAAGGAACGGGAGAAGGCGGTCGACCATGCCGACGACCTCGGCTATCAGGTCGAGGTGCTGCGCGCCAAACTGCACGAGGTGCGCCGCGTGCTCGCCGTGCGACCCGCCTACGCCGACCCGGCCGGCCACGCCGAGCAGGTGCTGCGCAACGCCCAGCACCAGGCCGACGCCATGCGGGTGGAGGCCGAACGCGAACTGCGCGAGGCCAGGAGCCGCTCGCAGCGGGTGCAGCAGGAGCAGTCCGAGGCGCGCGCCCGGCTGGAGGGCGAACTGCACGCCGAGGCGGTCGCCCGCCGCCAGCGCCTGGACGAGGAGCTGGCCCAGCGCCGTTCCACCGTCGAATCCCACGTCAACGAGAACGTCGCCTGGGCCGAGCAGCTGCGCGCCCGTTCCGAGGCGCAGGCCCGCCGGCTCATGGAGGAGACCAGGGCCGAGCACGAGCGCACCATCGCGCAGGCCCGCTCCGAGGCGCACCGGCTGACCGAGGAGTCCCGGCAGCGCGCCGTCATGGAGGAGCGCACCGCCCGCGCCGAGGCCGAGGACCTGCTGCGCCGGGCCCGCGCGGACGCCGAGCGGCTGCTGGCCCAGGCCACCACCCAGGCGCAGGAGGCCACCGAGAACGCCGAGCGGCTGCGCACCGCCACCGCCCAGGAGGCGGAGACCGGGCGGCGCGAGACCACCGCGCTGGTCCGCAAGGCCGAGGAGCGTCTGGAGCAGGCCAAGTCGGTGCTGCGCACCGCCAAGGAGGACGCCGAGCAGCTGCTCGCCGAGGCCACCGAGGAGGCCGAGAAGCGGCGGGCGGCCGGCGAGAGCGAGTACGAGCAGCGCTCCGCGACGGCCAAGGCCGAGGTCGCCCGGATGGTCTCCGAGGCGACCCGGGACGCCGAGCGGCGCCGCGCCGAGGCCGAGCAGGTGCTGGCCGACGCGCGGGCCAAGGCCGAGCAGCTGACGTCCGAGGCCGCGGAGGAGGCCCGTTCCAAGGCCGCCGAGGAGTACGCGGCGCAGCTCGCCGAGGCCGCCCGCACCGCCGAGGAGGTCCTGAACAAGGCCGCCAAGGAGGCGCAGGAGACCACCAAGGCCGCCACCGAGGAGGCCGAGCGGCTGCGCGAGAGCGCCGAGGCGGAGGCCGACCGGCTGCGCGCCGAGGCCCACGACGTGGCCGAGCAGCTCAAGGGCGCCGCGCAGGACGACACCAAGGAGTACCGCGCCAAGACGGTCGAGCTTCAGGAGGAGGCGCGGCGGCTGCGCGGCGAGGCCGAGCAGTTGCGTGCCGAGGCCGTCGAGGAGGGCGAGGCCATCCGCGCCGAGGCCCGCCGCGACGCCGCGTCCCGGATCGAGGAGGCCGCCGCCTCCGCCGAGGAGCTGCTGGCCCAGGCCAAGTCGGACGCCGAGGAGACCAGATCCGGCGCCACCGCCGAGAGCGAGCGGGTACGCACCGAGGCCATCGAACGCGCCACCGCGCTGCGCAACCAGGCCGAGCAGGCGCTCACCAGGGCGCGCGCCGAGATCGAGACGCTGACCACCGAGGCCGTCGAGGCGGCCGACCGCACCACCAAGGACGCCGAGGACGCCGCCCGCAAGCTGCGCGAGGAGACCAAGGAGGCCGTCCGCGCCGAGCGGGAGGCCGCCCAGGCCGAACTCGACCGGCTGCGCGAGGAGGCCGGGAGCCGGGTCGCCGCCGCCGAGGAAGCGCTGGCCGAGGCCAGGGCGGAGGCCGAGCGGCTGCGCGCCGAGGCGGGGTCCGAGGCGGAGCGGCTGCGCGCCGAGGCCGCCGAGCGGATCCGGCAGCTGACCGAGCAGGCCGAGGCCGCCGCCCAGCAGTTGCGGGACGAGGCCGCGGCCGACGCCGCCCGGGCACGCGCCGAGGGCGAGGACTACGCGGTACGGCTGCGCGGCGAGGCCACCGCCGAGAGCGAGCGGCTGCGGCAGGAGGCCGAGATCGCCGCCGACCGGGTACGGGAGCGGGCCGCCGCCGCGGCCGAGCGCACCGCGACCGAGGCCGCACAGGCACTGGCCGCCGCCCAGGAGGAGGCCGCCCGGCTGCGCGCCGAGGGCGAGCGGCAGCTGGCGGAGGCGCGCGACGCCGCGCACCGGGAGCGGGCGCAGGCCCGCGAGCAGAGCGAGGAGCTGCTGGCCGCCTCCCGCGCCAAGGTCGACGACGCCGAGCGGCGTGCCGAGACCCTGGTGGCCGCGGCCGAGCACAAGGCCCAGCGGGAACGCGACTCGGTCGCCGGGCTGCGCGAGGCCGCCGAGGCGGAGATCGCCACCCACCGCGCGGAGGCCGAACGCGAGGTGGCCCGTGTGCTGCGCGAGTCCGCCGAGGAGAAGGAAGCCGCCTCGGCGCTGGCCGAACACACCGTCAAGGAGGCCATCGCGGAGGCGGACCGGGTCCGTACCGAGGCGGAGGCCGCCGCCGAGCGGACCCGTGCGGACGCCGACGCGCTCGCCGACAGCGCCCGCCAGGAGGCCTCCCGCAAGCGCAGCGAGGCCGCCGCCCAGGCCGACGAGCTGCTCTCCAAGGCACAGGAGGAGGCGCAGCGGATCAGCGCGGACGCCGACGCGCTCGCCGACAGCGCCCGCCAGGAGGCCTCCCGCAAGCGCAACGAGGCCGCCGCGCAGGCCGACGAACTGCTCTCCAAGGCACAGGAGGAGGCGCAGCGGATCAGCGCCGCGGCCGAGGAGCAGTCGGACACCATGGTCGGTGTCGCCCGCAAGGAGGCCGAGCGGCTCATCGCGGGGGCCCGGGAGAGCGGCAGCGAGCTGGTGGAGACCGCCCGCGCCGACGCCAACACGCTGCTGGAGGAGGCCCGCCGGGACGCCGCCGCGATCCGCGAGCGCACCGAGGAGCTGCGCTCCCGGGTCGAGGCGGAGGTCGAGGCGCTGCACGACCGGGCCCGCCGGGAGTCGGCCGAGCAGACCAGGGCCGCGGGCGAGCGCGTCGACAAGCTCATGCGCGCCGCCGACGAGCAGCGGGCCGAGGCCCGCCGGGCGGCGGAGAAGCTGCTGGAGGAGGCCAACTCCGAGGCGGGCAAGGTCCGTATCTCCGCGGTGAAGAAGGCCGAGGGGCTGCTGAAGGACGCCGAGCGCAAGCGCTCCGAGGTGCTGCGCGAGGCGCAGAAGGTACGCGCCGACGCCGACCGGGACGCCAAGCGTGCCGTCGAGGAGAGCAAGCGCGAGCTGGAGAAGCTCAGCCGCCGGCGCGAGGACATCAACGCCGAGATCTCCCGGGTCCAGGATGTGCTGGCGGCACTCGATTCCTTCGGGGAGCCCAAGAGCGCCGCGAAACCGGGCGGGAAAACCTCCGGCGGCGGTGGCAAAAGCGGTAAGGGGTCCGGTGGTTCGGGCGGGCACGGCCCGCTCGGCACGGTGACGGCCGGCGCCGGCTCCGCGCCCCGGCCCGGCGGCGGAAAACCCTCCCGGGGCTGAACCGCCATGAATCCCTCACCACTCGATCGAGCGTTTGGGGCGAACATTCTCCACACCAAAGCCCGGATCCACTCGAAGACACGCCGCTTCGCCCCCTAGGATTGCTGAACGCCCAGGCCTATCCCCTGGGCCTGGCCGGGTGGTCTTCTCGGATCAGCCGGCGGCGTCGGGTGCGGTGCATCGCGAGGCGCCGGATCTCCCCCGTACGGCATGTACTCGGGAATCCGGTCACCCAGCGAGGTGCCGCGGCCGGCGTCGCGGGCCCGAGAAGACCACGCGGCCAGGCCCGAATCTGACGCACCCGTCTGAATCGACAGGAACCCCATGAGCGACACTTCCTCCCCCTTCGGCTTCGAGCTCGTGCGGCGCGGCTACGACCGCGGGCAGGTGGACGACCGGATCACCAAGCTCGTATCGGACCGCGACAGCGCGCTGGCCCGTATCACCTCTCTGGAAAAGCGGATCGAGGAGCTGCACCTCGAAACGCAGAACGCCCAGGCCCAGATCACGGATTCCGAGCCGTCGTACGCCGGTCTCGGCGCCCGTGTCGAGAAGATCCTGCGCCTTGCCGAGGAAGAGGCGAAGGATCTGCGCGAGGAGGCCCGCCGGGCCGCCGAGCAGCACCGCGAGCTGGCCGAGGGCGCCGCGCAGCAGGTGCGCAACGACGCCGAGGCCTACGCGCAGGAGCGCAAGGCCAAGGCCGAGGACGACGGCGCCCGCATCATCGAGAAGGCCGAGGACGACGCGGCCGCCACCCGGGCCGAGGCCGACAAGAACGCCGCGGCCAAGCGGGAGGAGGCGGACGCCCTCTTCGAGGACACCCGCGCCAAGGCCGCGCAGGCCGCGACCGACTTCGAGACCAACCTGGCCAAGCGCCGCGAGCAGTCCGAGCGCGACCTGGCCTCCCGCCAGGCCAAGGCCGAGAAGCGGCTCGCGGAGATCGAGCACCGCGCCGAGCAGCTGCGCCTTGAGGCCGAGAAGCTGCGCACCGACGCGGACCGCCGGGCCCGCCAGACGGTGGAGACCGCCTCTCGCCAGGCGGACGACATCGTGGCGGACGCGAACGCGAAGGCCGAGCGGATCCGTACCGAGTCCGAGCGTGAGCTGGCGGCGCTGACCAACCGTCGCGACAGCATCAACGCCCAGCTGACCAACGTCCGCGAGATGCTGGCCACCCTGACCGGTGCCCAGATCGCGGCGGTCTCGCTGGACGACGACGAGGACGAGGGCCTGAGCAAGGGCGTCCCCGCCCAGCAGTCCCGCTGACCCCTCGCGCACCGCGCACGGCAGCATCACCTGAACGGCGCAGCCGCCGCCGCCCCACCGGGCGGCGGCGGCTGCGCCGTTCTAGCGTCGATCCATGATCGAGCTGGCGGGGCTGACCAAGCGGTACGGCGGGAAGACGGCCGTGGACGATCTGACGTTCTCGGTACGGCCCGGCATCGTCACCGGCTTCCTGGGCCCGAACGGGGCGGGCAAGTCCACGACGATGCGGATGATGCTGGGCCTTGACCACCCCACCAGTGGTGAGGTCCTCATCGACGGCGAGCGGTATGACCGGCTGCGCGATCCGCTGCTGGCGATCGGGGCGCTGCTGGAGGCGAAGGCCGTGCACCCGGGCCGTACCGCGTACAACCATCTGCTGTGCCTGGCGCAGAGCAACGGCATCGCGCGCGAGCGCATCGATGTGGTGCTGGATCTGGTGGGTCTTGGCGCGGTGGCCCGCAAGCGGCCCAAGGGGTTCTCGCTGGGCATGGGGCAGCGTCTTGGCATCGCGAGCGCGCTGCTGGGCGATCCGCGGATCCTGATGTTCGACGAGCCGGTGAACGGGCTCGACCCGGAGGGCATCCACTGGATCCGCAATCTGATGAAACGACTGGCCGCCGACGGCCGTACGGTCTTCGTCTCCAGCCATCTGATGAGCGAGATGGCGCTGACGGCGGAGCACCTGGTGGTGATCGGTCAGGGCAGGCTGCTCGCCGACACCTCGATGGCGGACTTCATCCGGGAGAACTCCCGCAGCTTCGTCCGGGTGCGCGGTCCCGAACCCGAGCGGCTGCGCGCGGTCCTGGAGCGGACCGGCGGCGGGGTCACGGTGACGGAGACGGCGGAGGGCGCGCTGGAGGTGGAGGGCACCGAGGCGGCCCGGATCGGTGAGCTGGTGGCCGGTCAGGGCCTGGTGCTGCACGAGCTGAGCCCGCAGCAGGCCTCGCTGGAGGAGGCGTTCATGCGGCTGACGCACGGCTCGGTGGAGTACGAGGCGCACAACGGCGGCGAGGGGCCCGGTGCGCCGGACCCGCCCGGGGCGCCGCCGGCCGCCGGTGGCTGGGGCGCGCAGTGGGACTCCCGGCGCGGAAAGGGCGAGTGAACCATGGCACAGACGGCCCGGGCACTGCGCTCGGAATGGACCAAGATCCGCTCGGTGAGGTCCACGGTGTGGACGCTGACCGCCGCCGTGGTGGTCACGGTGGCGCTGGGCATCCTGCTCAGTCTGGTGGTGCGCAACACCTTCACGGATCTGTCGGCGCGGGACCAGCTGACCTTCGACCCCACCCTGACCAGCTTCGCCGGGATGATTTTGGGTCAGCTGGCGATGATCGCGTTCGGCATCCTGGTGGTCTCCAACGAGTACAGCACCGGCATGATCCGGGCCTCGCTGGCGGCGGTGCCGCAGCGCGGTGTGTTCATGGCCGCGAAGCTGGCGGTGGCCACCGTGCTGGCGCTGGTGGTGGGCATGATCACCAGCTTCGCCGCCTTCTTCACCGGCCAGGCGGTGCTGGGGCAGTACCGTACGACGCTGGGCGCGCACGACGTCCTGCGGGCGGTGATCGGCGGCGGGCTCTACATGGGCCTCATCGCGCTGTTCGCGATGGGGGTCACCTGGATTCTGCGCAGTCCGATGCTGTCGTTCGGGATTCTCATCCCGTTCTTCTTCATGATCTCCAGCATTCTCTCCAGTGTGAACGCCACGAAAAAGGTCGGTGACTATCTCCCGGATGTCGCGGGGCAGCGGATCATGGCCGTGGTGGACACCGGCGACCGTCCATACGGGCCGTGGGGCGGAATGCTCATCATGCTGCTGTGGGTGGTCGCCGCGCTGCTCGCCGGATACGGGGTGCTCAAGAAGCGGGACGCCTGAGCCCGGCGGGAACCAGAAGGGCCCCTGCCGTGGTCTTAGTGCGGAACAACCGACCGAGCAGGGGCACCCAGCATGATCGAGGCCGTCGGCCTGACGAAGAGCTATGGCTCGAAGACAGCCGTGTACAACCTTAATTTCCAGGTCCAACCGGGGAAGGTCACCGGATTCCTGGGCCCGAACGGCGCCGGCAAATCGACCACCATGCGGATGATGCTGGGCCTTGACCGGCCCACCAGCGGCACGGTGACGATCGCCGGCCACCCCTACCAGCGGCTGCCGAACGCGCCGCGCCAGGTCGGTGCCCTGCTGGACGCCAACGCCAAGCACGGCGGCCGCAGTGCCCGCTCCCATCTGCTGTGCCTGGCGCAGCTGTCCGGGATACCGGCGAGCCGGGTGGACGAGGTGCTGGGCATCGTCGGCCTCCAGCAGGTGGCGGGCAAGCGCTCCAAGGGCTTCTCGCTGGGAATGGGCCAGCGGCTGGGCATCGCGGGCGCGCTGCTGGGCGATCCGCAGGTGCTGCTGTTCGACGAGCCGGTGAACGGTCTGGACCCGGAGGGCATTCTGTGGGTCCGCAATCTGATGAAGCGGCTGGCGTCCGAGGGCCGCACCGTCTTCGTCTCCAGCCATCTGATGAGTGAGATGGCGCAGACCGCCGACCATCTGATCGTGATCGGGCGCGGCCAGCTGATGGCCGACCAGCCGGTGGCGGACTTCATCGCGCACAACTCCACCGGCTTCGCCCGGGTGCGCACCCCCGACGGCGAACCGGAGGCGCGGGAGAAGCTGACGCGGGCGCTGGCCCAGGCCGGCGGCCAGGTGCTGCCCGAACAGGACGGCGCGCTGAAGGTCATCGGCGTGGAGCTGCCCAGGATCAGCGATCTGGCGCACGCGGCGGATGTCCGGCTGTGGGAGCTGTCGCCGCACTCGGCCTCGCTGGAGGAGGCGTACATGCGGATGACGCAGGGCGCGGTGGACTACCGCTCGACCGACGACCCGCGCGCCGCGGCCGCCGCGGCGGCGGCGATGGCGCAGCAGCAGCCGCAGTTCGCCCCCGGCCCGCACGTTCACCAGCAGCCCGCTCAGCCCGCGTACACCCCCGAGGACGCCCGATGACCACCCCTCCCCCGCCGCAGCACACCCCCCATCAGGCTCCGCCGCAGCAGCCGCCGCAGCCCTACGCGCCGCCGCAGGGGCAGCCGTACCAGCAGCAGCCTCCGCAGCCGTACCAGCAGGGCCCGGTTCCCCCGCAGGCGGCTGCGCACCAGCAGCCCCCGGCGTCGCCGCAGGGACAGCCGCACCAGCAGCAGCACCACCAGCCCTCGCAGCAGCACGCGTACCAGCAGCAGCCGGCCGGGTACGCCTCGGCGATCCCGGTGCGCAGCGCGCACCTGGGCCACGCTCTGCTGTCGGAGTGGACCAAGATCCGCACCGTGCGCTCCACGATGTGGACGCTGGCCGTCATGTTCGTGCTCACGGTCGGCATCGGATCGCTGTTCGCGCTCGCCCTCAGCGGTGAGGAGTATGTGGGACTGCCGCTGCTGTCCGGCACCTTCTTCGGGCTGATGCTGGGCCAGATCTGTGTGATGACCCTCGGCGTGCTGGTGATCAGCTCCGAGTACGGCACCGGCATGATGCGCACCACCTTGACCGCGAGCCCACAGCGGGGCCGGGTGCTGCTGGCCAAGGTGCTGGTGTTCTTCGCCGTCTCCTTCATCATGACGCTGCTGGCCACCGGGCTGAGCGGGCTGATCCAGTCCTCGCTGCTGGGCGATCAGACGACGGCCGACCGCTACATCGAGTCCTACATGGAGACGTCGATCGAGAACGGCACCGTGGTGGCCACCGGCGAGCACTGGATGGACGCCACCGTGGGCGCGGCGCTGTTCGTCTCGCTGCTCGGTGTGCTCGGCCTGGCCATCGGCGCCCTGCTGCGGCACTCGGCGGGTGCCATCACCACGATGATGGCGCTGGTCCTGGTACCGCTGATCGCCGCCATGTTCATGTTCGGCGAAAGCCTCGCCTCGCTGCGGGAGTTCCTGCTGGAGTACTCGGCGCTCAACGGTCTGGCAACCCTGTTCGGCATGCCGATGGGCAACGAGGACGCGATGTCCGGCTGGGGCCTGCTGGGCGTGCTGGCCGCCGTCACGGTGGCGGCGCTGATCGCCGCCTACGCCAAGCTCACCACGACCGACGCCTGAGCAACGCGCCGCGCCGGCTCAGTGCCGCGGCGCGTTGCGGGACCGCTGGGTGCGCACGCCCCGGCGGTCCCGCGCCTCCCAGCACGAGCGGTGCCAGTGCCGCCGGTCGTCCACCGCCCCGGCCCGCGGCCAGCTCACCACGTGCGGCACCCCGGGCGGAATCTCCTGATCGCAGCCGGGGCAGCGGTAGTGCTTGACCGCGGCGCCCCCGCTGATCCGGCGCACCACCCACTCCTCGCCCCGCCAGTCCTCGGTGCTCTCCAGGCCGTACCGGTTCCCGCCCTCTTCCTCGCCTGACCGGCGAGCGGGCTGCTGCTGACCGCGTGAGCGGTTGCGACGCGGGGACACGTTCAACACCTCGGAGTGGATCGGCACCGTCCTGGGGACAAAGTCTACGCATCCCCCCGGCCGGGAGATCATCGGAAAAACCTCCCGCTGGACCGTGCCTTTGGCACGTGTCAGGCGTTAATGCCCACAGGGACGGAGCTCCACCGGACGAAGGGCAGGACCATGCGGATTGGCACCTTTGTACTCGCCGGCCAGTACCCCGGGCAGTCGGAGAGCGAGGCCCTGCAGCGCGCCGTGCGCTCCGCCGAGGTCGCCGAGGAGGCCGGGCTCGACGCGGTCTGGCTCGCCGAACACCACTTCGTGCCGTACGGGCTGTGCCCCTCGGCGGTGACCCTGGCCGCGCTGCTGCTGGGCCGCACCCGGCGGATCGGGGTCGGCACCGCCATCTCCGTCCTGCCCACCGCCCATCCGGTGGCCCTCGGCGAACAGGGCGCGCTGCTGCACCTGCTCACCGACGGACGCTTCACCCTGGGGGTGGGGCGGGGCGGGCCGTGGGTCGATCTGGAGGTCTTCGGTGCCGGGGCCGACGCGTACGAACGGGGCTTCCCCGAATCACTGGACCTGCTGCTGCGCTGGCTGGGCGAGCGCGAGGTCGGCGCGGACGGCGACCGGTACCGCTTCCGCGAGGTCTCGGTGGTCCCCTCGGTGTGCGGCGCCGGCCCACCCGTGGTGGTGGCCTGCACCTCGCCCGGCACCGTACGGCTGGCCGCCGAGCGCGGACTGCCGATGCTGCTGGGCATGCACATCGGGGACGAGGAGAAGGCGCAGATGGTGGGCCTGTGGCGCACCGCGGCGCGGGAGGCGGGGGTAGACGGCGAGGTCATCGCCACCGCCGGCCATGTGTCGGCTGGGGTGGCGCAGGTCGCCGACAGCCACACCGAGGCCGTGCAGACACTGCGCCGGACACTGCCCGGCTGGCTGCGGCAGGGGCTCGCCGCGCACCGCACGCTGGACGGCGCACAGCGCCGGATGCGGGACCCGCTCGCCTACACCGAGCTGCTGTGCGAGCTGCACCCGGTGGGTACCCCCCAGCTGTGTGCGGACCGGCTGGCGGCCACGGCGGAGCGTACCGGCATCAGCCGTTTCGCCCTGGTGGTGGAGGGCTCGGGCCAGACGGGGGCGACGGAGCACAATGTGCGGCGGCTGGCCGCGGATGTGGTGCCGCTCCTCCCGACACCCCCGGGAGGAGCGGCAGCACCCGGCGGTCCGGCCAGTGCCTCAGCCGGGCCGTCCGTGGCGCCGGTGTTCAGCAATCACGCAGCTCCGGCGACTGGTTGAGCAACTGCCCGCGTACCGAGGTGAACTTCTCCAGCCGGTCGTCGGCGGAGGCGTCGAGCGGGAACACCGCGACCCGGTGGCAGTTCTGGAAGGCCAGGCGGACGCCGAAGTGCCGCTCCAGGGCGCCGCGAATGGCATCGGAGGCGAGGGCGCGCAGCAGTTGGCCACGGGCCTGCTCATCCGGCGGCGGTGTGGTGTTGTCCGCGAACTCACCGCCGTCCACCTTGAGCTGGGCCACCAGGGAGCTGATCATCTGCCAGGCGAAGGGAAGGGAGGTTCGGACGCAGTCGACGAAGTCGGCCTCGTCGACCTCGCCTCGCTCGGCCTGTTCGAGCAGCGCCGGTGAGACGTCGAGCGACATGGATCTCTCCTTTCGCAGCCCCGGGAGGGGCCGGGCGAACGGGACACAGGGGCCCCGCCACCACCGCCACCGCGTCTGAACCGAGGTGTACCCGGACGGCGACGCCCCCTGAGGACCACCGTATGCCTCCTGACCCGCACACGTCAGTGGAATGAGCGCATAACCGGCCACTCACCGGATCCCAAGAATCCCTCCCATACCGTCAGCCATCGCCTGCCCCGAGGACCACGTCGCGCGCTGCCCCCGCGGCCCGGTAGCGTGATCGACCATGCGTCTCGTCATTGCCCGCTGTTCCGTCGACTACGCCGGCCGGCTCACCGCTCACCTTCCGTCCGCGCCCCGGCTGATCCTCGTCAAAGCGGATCAGTCCGTGTCGATCCATGCCGACGACCGGGCCTACAAACCCCTGAACTGGATGTCGCCGCCGTGCGTGCTCAAGGAGAGCGACAGCAACGGTCACACCGTGTGGACGGTGGAGAACAAGGCAGGCGAAAAACTCATCATCACCATGGAGGAGGTCTTGCACGACTCCTCCCACGAGCTCGGGGTGGACCCCGGCCTCATCAAGGACGGGGTGGAGGCGCACCTCCAGGAGCTGCTGGCGGACCGCATGGAGACGCTCGGCGAGGGCTGGAGCCTGATCCGGCGGGAGTACCCGACGGCGATCGGCCCGGTTGACATCCTGGGCCGGGACGCGGACGGTACGACGGTGGCCGTGGAGATCAAGCGGCGCGGGGAGATCGACGGGGTCGAGCAGCTGACCCGCTATCTGGAGCTGCTGAACCGGGATCCGCACCTGGCGCCGGTGAAGGGTGTGTTCGCGGCGCAGGAGATCAAGCCGCAGGCGCGGGTGCTGGCCACCGACCGCGACATCCGGTGCGTGACCCTGGACTACGACGGGCTGCGCGGCATCGAGGACGACAAGCTGCGGCTGTTCTGACGGGCGGGAACGGGGGCGGGGCGGGACGGATCACCGGATCCGCCCCGCCCCGTTCGCCGTCTCAGGCCGTGGTGCTCGCGCTCGGCGAGGGGTCGGGGTCCTCGGTGGGCGGGGGCGAGGAGGCGGTGGTGTTACCCGCCGAGCTGTCGCCCGCGGCACCGTCGGTGGGGTCACCGTCGTCGCCGCCCGCCGGGTCTCCGGAGTCACCGCCGCCGCCGGCCGCGTCCTCCCCGCCGCCGTCCGTCTCGCCGGTGCCGCTGTCCGCGCCGCCGTCCTGACCGGCGTCGGCGCCGCCGTCACCGGGGCCGGAGCCATTGCCGTTGGAGGCGCCCCCGTTGCCGCCGGGGCCGCTGCCGCCGGGACCGCTGCCCGCGCTGCCGCCCGTGGCCGGGTCCTGGCTGGTGGGCGGGGGCGGCTCCGGGCTGCCGGTGGCGCTGCCGTTGTCCGGGGTGCCGCTGGTGGAGGGGTCCACCGGCTCGCCGGTCTCCGGGTCGGTGGGGGTCTCCTGCGGCGGTTCCCCGGTCTCCGGGTCCGCGTCGGCGGTGGGGGTGCCGGGGTCGGTGGAGGGCTCCTCGCTCTCCTCGGCCGGCTCCCGGTCCCGGTCGGTGACCACCGGGCGGGTGGTCCGCTCGTCCTCGGGCCCGCCGGGGTCCTCGTCCGAGGACATGCCGAGCGCGACGACGGTGCCCAGCACACCGATGAGCAGGACCCCGGCGCCCGCCGCGGCCATGGTGCGGCGTCCGCTCCGGCCGCCGTCCCGGGCGGGGCGCGGCCCGGCCGGCTGTTCGCCGTGCGGCATGAGCGGGGGCAGGACGGCCGTCAGTTCGCCGGTGGCGGCCAGGTCGGCGTGGCGCGGGATGGCCTGGGTGCCGGCCTCGTCCGGGGCCTCCTCGCGGACCGGCGCGGCGGGCAGGCCCAGCGGCGGGGTGGTGGCGCCCAGCGCGGTGGGGGTGGGTCCCGCGGTCAGCGCGGGCGGTCCCGACAGGTCGCGGACCAGGGCCAGGGCGCGGCGGCCGGCGGTCACGCCGCCGGCGTCGGCCAGGACGCCGCGCAGCGCTATCGACGCCTCAAGTTCGGCACGGGCCCGGTCCAGGCGGCCCTCGCAGATGGCGTGGATGCCCAGCTCGTGGTGGAAGTACGCCTGCTGGTCGACCTCGCCGGCCGCGCGGGCGGCCTCCTGGCCCGAGCGCAGTACGCGTTCCCACACCGACCAGCGGCCGGCGGCGGCCAGGGTCGGGGCGGCGCTGTGCGCGAGGTTGGCGGCGGCGGCGGAGTGGCCGCCGCGGTGGGTGGCCTGGATGACGGCGAGCAGGACGTCGCCCTCGGCGGCGGCGCGGGCGGCACCGACGGAGGGGTCCACCAGCCACCAGGTGTAGTGCTGGGCGGTGGCCAGGCCACGGGAGCCGGCGCCTTCCTCGAAGCCGATGGCGGCCAGCGCGGGTGCCACTCCCTCGGCGAGGCGCAGCCGCCCGCCGGCGGCGGTGAGCAGCCCGGTCTCGGCGAGTCGCTCGTGGCCGGTGACGGCGCCGCCGGTGAGGGCGGGCAGTTGCTCGGGGCCCGGCAGTTCACCGGCGAGGGCGACCGCGAAGCGCAGGGTGTCCCGGTCGGGGTCCGGCAGCGCGGCGGCCAGGGAGGCGATGAGCATCTCCTCCTCCGGCAGCGGTCCGGTGGGGGCGCCGGAGGCGGCGGTGAGGTCGCGGGCGCGCAGCAGGGCGGCGGCCTGGACGAAGCGGCGCGGGCGGCCCTCGGAGGCGATCCACAGGTCGGCGGCCCAGTCGGTCTCCGCGTCGGTGAGCGGGCGGGCGGCGGCGAACTCCAGGAGTTCCAGGGCGGCGGTGCGGCTGAGTCCGGAGAGGAAGACCTCTTCGATCCGGGAGGTGCTGGTGGGGGCCGTGGTGCCGGGGTGGGCGGAGAGCAGGAAAGCGCACTCGGGGGTGGCGTCGAGCAGTTCGTCCAGGGCGGTGCCGCCGAAGTCGATGTCGTCGACGATGACGACGGCGCCGATCTCGCGCAGTCCGGCGTGCAGTTCGGTGGGTCCTGGCCGGTAGCCGGGGGTGTGCCGGACGGCGGCGTACAGCTCGTGCTGGAGGTCGGAGGGGGTGCGGCGGTGGCCGCTGAGCCGGATGACGCCGTCGGGGGCGAGTTCGGCGCAGTCCTGGGCGAGGGCGTTCAGCAGCGCGGTGCGGCCGGTTCCGGTGGGCCCGGTGAGGCGGACCGAACGGCCGCGGGCCAGCAGCCGGTAGAGGCGGCGGCGTTCCTCCTCGCGTTCCAGCAGGGGCGGGGCCAGCGGGTCGCGGGTGGTGTCCTGGCCGGTGCCTCTGGGCGCCTTGCGCGGGGATATGGGGCGCCGGCCGGGCGGGCAGGAGGCGATCTCGCTGCCGTCCACCGGGTTGATGGTCAGCAGGAAGTCGCCCGCGACCAACTCGGTGGTGCGTCCGGTGCCTCCGGGCTCCCGGGGCTGGTCACCGTGCGGGGCCGGCTGGCTGGACTCCATCAATGTGTCCTCTGGGTGCGGCGGGGGCGGGATGGGGTGCGGCGGGGACGCCGGGCAGCTTCCACGCTACTGGCCCGGCTCCACCGGCATGGTAGGCGGCCCCGCGCACCGGCCTCATCCGTCCCGCCGGACCCGGGCGTCCCGGACGTCTCGGGCGTCGCGTGGCGTGCGTGGCGTCGTGGCGGAGCCGCCGGGGCGGCCTCCTCCCGGTGTCGCGGGGCTGTGCGACCCGTGAACCGTGACCGTGACCGGTGGTGTGATCGGTGACCCGTGACCGGTGATCGGTGCCCCGTGATCCGGGAGGAGGCTCAGGACGCGATGGTCAGGATGCGGTGCAGCCGGGTGGCCACCAGGACCCGCTGCATTTGCGGGGGCACATCGCGCAGCACCAGCCTGCGGCCGCAGCGGCCGGCCCTGCGGTGCACCCCCATGATGACTCCGAGACCGGTCGCGTCCCAGGAGTGCAGGGCCTTCAGATCGAGCACGAGATCCCCCTGCCCGGAGTCGACGGCGTCGTGCAACGCCGTACGGGCGTCCGCGGCGCTGCGGACGTCCAGGCGGCCTTCGACGACCAGCTCAGCGTGGTCGCCTTTGATGTGCATATAACACTCCCCGGAATTGCTTTCGTGTTGACTTCAACTGTCTCTCCACCTGACGGCTTCTATCCCCCGTCCGGTTGCCCTGGGTGAGGGATCTGCGGCGAATTCACCCATGGGGGTGAGTGTGCGCCTACCGCGGCCCGCGGCCCCCGCCCGCCCGAACCGGGTCAGTAGCTGTGGAAACCGCGCCCGGTCTTGCGGCCCAGGTCACCGGCGTCCACCATGCGGCGCATCGACTCCGGCGGGGCGAACTTCTCGTCGCGGGACTCGGTGTAGATGTTCTCGCTGGCGTGGGTGAGGACATCGACACCCGTCAGATCGGCGGTGGCCAGCGGGCCCATGGCGTGGCCGAAGCCCAGCTTGCAGGCGATGTCGATGTCCTCGGCGGTGGCCACGCCCGACTCGTGCAGCTTGGCGGCCTCCACGATGAGCGCGGAGATGAGGCGGGTGGTGACGAAGCCCGCCACGTCACGGTTGACGACGATGCAGGTCTTGCCGGCGGACTCCGCGAACTCCCGGGCGGTGGCCAGGGTCTCGTCGCTGGTGTGCCGGCCGCGCACCAGCTCGCACAGCGCCATCATCGGCACCGGGGAGAAGAAGTGGGTGCCCACGACGCGTTCGGGGCGGGAGGTGGCGGCGGCCAGCTTGGTGATGGGAATGGCCGAGGTGTTGGAGGCCAGCACGGTGGTGTCCTTCACCAGGCCGTCCAGGGTGGCGAAGATGTCGCGCTTGATGTCGGCCTGCTCGAAGACGGCCTCGACGACGAGATCGGCGTCGGCGGCGGCGTCGAGTTCGGTGCCGGTGCTGATGCGCCCGAGCGTGGCCCCGGCGTCCTCGGCGCTGATCCTCCCCTTGGCCGCGAACTTCTCCAGCGACGCCTCGATGCCGCCGCGTCCCCTGGCCAGTGCCTGCTCGGTGGTGTCCACCAGCGTCACGGTCCAGCCGCCCTGGGCGGCGACCTGTGCGATGCCCGAGCCCATGAGTCCGGCTCCGACGACGGCGAGGTTCCTGGCCACGTGTGATCTCCTTTGATCCTCAACGGCGACCCCCGGAGGGTCGCGTTCCCGGGGACCCTAGACCTTAGTGTCCGTCAGGTACCCCGTGGGGATGAAGAGACGCGCATCACGCCGGGGCCCCCGGTGCGGCGGATGCCGTACCGGAGGCCCGTGGTGCGGGTGGTTCGGATGGTGCCGCAGATGTGGGTGGGGTCGGTGTGTCGTCAGTTCCGCCGGGTCAAAGAAGCCCCGGCGAGGCAGAAGGTGTACGGCTGGGCCTGGCCGCCGAGCTGGAAACGCAGCCGGGCGGCGTCCAGTGAGTCGGTGGGGCTGAAGACGTAGGTGTAACGCTGCTCCTCGCCGGTGAGCCGGGGATAGGCGTCCAGTTGGGTCGGATGCGGGAAGTCGGTGCTCTCGACGGCGGCGCGTACGGTGTGCGCCGCCGGTGCCGAGGTGCTGGCGGTGAAGCTCAGCGCGTACTGGCCGCCGCTGGTGAGCGGGATGTTGTCCTGGCCGATCAGGGCGTCCCAGGTCTGGGTGGTGCCGCCGGCCACCGCCGTGCACAGCTCACCGCCCGCCGGGGTGCCGGGGGTGGCCCGGCCGATGCTGTACCAGGGGTCGAGACCGGCCGCGAAGTCTCCGTTGACCAGCAGTTCCTCACCGGTGCCGGGGTCGGTGCCGTCGGCAGGCTCGAAGAGCACCGCGTCGGCGATGGTGTAGCCGGGGCTGTCGGCCGACAGGGTCAGCTTCTGTCCGGCGCCCGCGGTGAAGTCGTACGTGCCCAGCAGCCCCCAGTCGCAGCCGCCCGTGCGCTGATCGACCGTCAGCGCGGCGGTGCCACCGGCGTGGGTGATGCTCACCGGGGCGGCCGCGGTGCGGTTGCTGTTGGGGGACCACCACAGGTAGACGTTGTAGCGGCCGGAGGCGGGCAGGTCGGGGGTGAAGGTCGCGGTCTTGGCGGAGGCGGTGCCGGAACCGTCGTGCTTGTAGTCGACGCCGTGGAAGCCGTGCGCGGTGTCGGCCGTGGTCCAGTCGCCGCTGTCGCTGTAGCCGGGCGAGGTGTTGTCCACCACGATGCCCGTCCGGGACGGCGGCACGCCCAGATCGTCGCCGGCGCCCGGCGGGTTGTCGGTGCCCGGCTGGTTGTGGTCCTTCAGCTGGCCCAGCCAGTCCTTGACGAACTGGCCCTGGTGGTCACCGCCCAGCAGATTCCAGTTCTTGTCGAACATCTGGGGCTTCCAGTAGTTGTCGAAGACCCAGGCGGTCCAGCTGATCCAGGGGCGCTCGTCCAGATAGTTCCGCAGTCCGTTCCCCCAGCACTTGGTGGTGCCCTGGGTGACGGCCGGGTCGGTGAACTCACCCGCCGGGTTCCAGCCGAACTCGGTGAGGATCACCGGGATGGACCGGGACGCGTTGCCGAACTTCTGGTCGAGGTTGGCGACGCTGGAGGGCCCCTGGTTGGGATAGAGGTGATAGACGTACGCCGTGTTGGCGTCGTCGATCGGGTCGGCGGCGGCCTCATTCACCATGGTGGACCAGTTGGGGCTGCCCATCAGGATGAGGTTGTCCGGGGCCACCTGCCGGATGGAGTCCACCACCGGGGTGATGTAGCTCTTCCAGGTCGCCCAGTTGGTGGGCGCCAGCGGCTCGTTGTACACCTCGAAGATCACATTGGGGACGCCGGCGTACCTGGGCGCGACATAGTCCCAGAACTCCTTGACGATGGACTGCGGAACGCCGCCGTTGCCGTCGCCGTAGTTCTGCACCCGGTGGAAGTCGACGATGACATAGATGCCGAGGTCGATGGCCTGCTGGACATACGGGTCGACATGCCGGGCGAAGTTCTCCGCCAGCGGCAGCGAGTCGTTCGGCGCCCATTCGGTCACCGGCAGCCGCAGCACCTTGGAGTGCCAGCCTCCCCCGGCCGCGTCCACCGACATGTCGATGAGTTCGGAGATGGGCTTGGGGTTGCAGTCGCCGCACTCGGCGTTGTGGCGCGGGGCCAGCACCGAGACCCCGCGCAGGGTGACGGGACGGCCGTCCTCGTCCCGTATCTGGTTGCCGTCGACGGACAGCCACTGGATGGCGTCGGCGGCGGGCTGCGCGGCGGGCTCCCCGGCGCGCGCGGCGGAGGCCGGGCCGGCGAGGAGAGTGAGCGGGATGGCGAGGGCGGTCAGGGTTCTCAGAAGCTTCTTCGCTGTACTGAGCACGCGGCTCTCCTTGTGGAGTGGGGGGTGTGTGCCGGGTGGTGCGGTCACGCCTCCTCTTTTGTGATGGTCAGATCGACGGCCAGCGGCAACTGCCGGCTGTCGAAGCCGAGGTGGGCGCGGAAGACGCCGGGTTCGGTGCGCCAGCCGCCTCCCCCGGACTCCGTCCGGGAGGTGCCCCCACCAGCCCAGTGCTGGAAGGCGCGGGCCGGCAGCGGCAGGGTGACGGTGGTCTCCTCACCGGCGCCCGCGCGTACCGGTGCGAAGCCCGCCAGCCAGCGCACCGGGCGGTCGATCGCCGACTGCGGACGGGAGAGATAGACCTGGACGACCTGCTTGCCGGCCCGGGCGCCGGTGTTGCGTACGGTCGCGGTCAGCTCCGTACCTTCCGCGTGCGCGCCGGTCAGCTCCCAGTCGGTGTAGCCAAGACCGAAGCCGAAGGGGTACGCGGGTTCGGTGCCGGCCTTGAGCCAGGCGCGGTAGCCGAGGTGGATGCCCTCGGTGTACGGGAGCGCGCCGTCGCGCGGGGTGGTGTCGAGGACGGGTACGTCCCTCTCGCTCTTCGGCCAGGTGGTGGGGAGCCGGCCGCCGGGCTCGCGCAGGCCCAGCAGCACGTCGGCCAGCGCGTGGCCGAACTCCTGGCCTCCGAACCAGGTGAGCAGGATCGCGGCCACCTCATCGCGCCAGGGCAGCAGTACGGGGGCACCGGAGTTGACAACGACCACGGTGCGGGGGTTGACGGCGGCGACCGCGCGTACCAGTTCGTCCTGGCGGCCCTGGAGGGCGAGAGTGGTGCGGTCGAAGCCCTCGCTCTCCACCTCGGCACTGGTGCCGACCACCACGAGAGCCACCTCGGCGGCGCGGGCGGCGGCCACGGCGTCCGCGATGAGCCGGTCACCGTCGGCGGTCACCAGGTCGAAGCCGGCCACCAGGGTGACGCCGGACTCGGGGCCCTCGCGCTCCGGGATGGTCAGCTCGACGGTGAGATCGAGCGCGTTGCCCTCGGTGAGCTCGACGGCCGTGGAGACGGTGGGCGGGGCCACCAGGCCGCCGCCGAATTCCTCGCCGTCGTGGATCAGCTCGGTGGCGACCGCCTCGGTGCCGTCGAGCAGCAGCCGCAGCCGCCCGGCGGTGGCGACACCGATCCGGGCCGGGCCGCTGTATGTGGGGGTGTAGCGGGTCCGCAGTTCGATGCGGGTGGCGTCCGCGAGCCGGGCGGTGCCCAGACGTACCAGGTTGGCGTCCCGGCGGCGTTCGTCGATGACGACGGTGCCGTCCGCGCGGCGGGCGACCAGTCGGACCCCGCGCTCCCCGCTCACCGGGTCGGTCAGGTCGGTGCCGGCGAACGGGGCGATGCCGCGCTGCGCCTCGGCGCCGATGTGCCAGCTGATGTCGGCCCCCGGCAGGGCGGCGCGCAGCCCGTCCAGCGGGGAGATCACATGGTCGGGCTCGACGGAGGCGCTGCCGCCGCCCTGGGTGCGGGCCAGATACGCGTTGTGCCCGATGACGGCGACGGAGCTCAGGGAGCCCGGCGCCCAGGGGAGTTCGGCGCCCGCGTTGCGGACCAGCACGATGCCTTCGGCGGCGGCCTCGCGGGCCAGCGCCGGGCCGTCCTCGGCTGCGGGCGGGGCGGTGACGGCGGGGGTGAAGCCGTCCAGGGCGCCGACCCTGGCGGCCATCCGCAGGATGCGCAGCACCTTCTCGTCGATGTCGGCCTGCGGCACCCGCCCTTCGCGTACGGCGGCCACCAGCTTCTCGCCCCACGGTCCGTCGGGGCCCGGCATCACCAGGTCCTGGCGGGCGAGTGCGGCCGGTTCTGTGGTGCGGGCGGCCCACCAGTCGGAGCAGACCACGCCGTCGAAGCCCCATTCGCCGCACAGGGGTTCGGCGAGCAGCGGGTTCTCGGTCATGGTGGCGCCGTTGACCGAGTTGTAGGCGGACATCACCAGCCAGGGCCGCTCGTGGACCACGGTGTCCTCGAAGGCGGCGAGATACACCTCGCGCAGGGTGCGCTCGTCGATCCGGGCGTCGTAGGTGAAGCGGTCGGTCTCGGAGTCGTTGGCGACGTAGTGCTTGGGCGTGGCGCCGACGCCGCCGGCCTGGACGGCGCGGACATAGGCGGCGCACAGCCGGGAGGTGAGCAGCGGGTCCTCGGAGTACGCCTCGAAGTGCCGGCCGCCCAGCGGGCTGCGGTGCAGGTTGATGGTGGGGCCGAGGACCACGTCGGCGCCCATCCGGCGGGCCTCCACGGCGAGGACGGCGCCGTAGCGGCGGGCCAGATCCGGGTCCCAGGAGGCGGACAGGGCGGTGGCGGAGGGCAGGTTGAGGGCGGAGAAACGGCCGTCCCAGCTCTCGCCGCGGATGCCGCTCGGGCCGTCGGAGACGACGATGCGGCGCAGGCCGATGGCGGGTTCCGCGTGCAGGCTCCAGCTGTCGGCGCCGGTCAGCAGCCGGACCTTCTGCTCCAGTGTGAGCCGGTCGGCGAGGGCGCGCAGCGCGGCGGTGTCGGTCGCGTCGCTGGTGGCGGGGGTGGTGGTGCGGGGCGTCATGGTGTCGGGGCTCCTGTCGGTTCGACGCCGGTCAGTTCGAGTGCGGTGGTGCGGTGGCAGGCCGCCAGCCGGCTGTCCCCGGTCCCGGCCAGGGCCGGTGGCGCTCCGGCGATGTCGCAGACGCCGGGGACGGCGTAGCGGCAGCGGGTGTGGAAGGAGCAGCCCTTCGGCGGATGGGCGGGGTCGGGCAGGTCGTCGGTGAGCCGGATGCGGCGCCCGGTGTCGCGCAGCCGGGGGTCGGGGCGGGGCACGGCGGACAGCAGCGCCTCGGTGTACGGGTGGTGCGGCCGGGAGTACAGCTCGCCGGTGTCGGCCACCTCGGCGATCTTGCCCAGGTACATCACGGCCACGCGGTCACAGACGCTTTCGACGACGGACAGGTCGTGGGAGATGAAGAGGTAGGTGAGACCCAGCTCTTCCTGGAGGTCGCGCAGCAGATTGAGGATCTGGGCGCGGACGGAGACATCGAGGGCGGAGACGGGTTCGTCGGCGATGACCAGGCGGGGGCGCACGATGAGGGCGCGGGCGATGTTGACGCGCTGCCGTTCGCCGCCGGAGAAGGCGTGCGGGTAGCGGTGCAGATAGCGGGGGGAAAGGCCGACACGGCGCAGCATCGCCGCGACGCGGTCCTCCAGTTCGCCGCCGGTGGCGATGCCGTACGAGCGCAGCGGGTCGCCGATGATCTGGAGCAGCGTCATGCGGGGATTGAGGGAGGAGAAGGGGTCCTGGAAGACGACGCGGACCTCGCGCCGGTAGTCGCGCAGGGCGGCGCCGGAGAGGGTGGCGACGTCGACGGAGGTGCCGTCCGCGCGGCGGTAGGCGACACGGCCGGCCGTCGGGGCGAGGATCCGGGCCAGGGAGCGGCCCAGCGTCGTCTTGCCGCAGCCGGATTCCCCGACCAGGCCCAGGGTCTCGCCCTCCTTGACGGCCAGGTCGATGCCGTCGACGGCCCGGATGTGGCCCGTGGTGCGCCCCAGCAGCCCGCGCTTGACGGGGAAGTGGACCCGTACCCCTTGCACGTCGAGCAGCGGCGCGCTCATGCGGGTGCTCCTTCGGTGCGCGGGGCGTGCAGAACGCAACGGACCCGGCGGTCGGGCGCGGTAGGGACCTCGGGTGGTTCGGCGGTGTCGCACAGCCCGGGGCGGGCGCGGTCGCAGCGGGGGTGGAAGGGGCAGCCCGCGGGGCGTTCGGAGGGGTGCGGGACGTTGCCGGGGATGGTGGTGAGCCGCTGTCCTGTGCCGGCGCCCATGCGGGGGACGGAGCCGAGCAGGGCGCGGGTGTAGGGATGCTGCGGGTCGTGGAAGATCGCGTCGACGGGCCCCTGTTCGGCGACCCGGCCCAGGTACATGACGACGACCTCGTCGGCGATCTCGGCGACCACGCCGAGGTCGTGGGTGATGAAGAGGACGGACATGCCGGTGTCGGCCTGGAGTTCGCGGAGCAGGTCGATGATGCGGGCCTGGGTGGTGACGTCCAGCGCCGTGGTGGGTTCGTCGGCGATGAGCAGGGCGGGGTCGCAGGCCAGGGCGATGGCGATCATGGCGCGCTGGCACATGCCGCCGGAGAGCTGGAAGGAGTAGGCGTCCATGCGTTCCTCGGGGCGCGGGATGCCGACCTTGCGCAGCAGGTGCACGGCGCGTTCGCGGGCGGCGGCGCGGCCCAGCGGCAGATGGAGCCGGATGGCTTCGGTGAGCTGGTCGCCGATGGAGTACATGGGGGAGAGCGCGGCCATCGGCTCCTGGAAGACCATGGCGATCTCGCCGCCCCGCACGGCGCGCAGTTCGGGTCCTGTGGGGTCGAGGGCAGCGAGGTCGACCGGGTGTTCGCGGCTGCTCGGGTGCCAGTGGATGGTGCCGGCCTCGATGCGCCCGGGTTCGTCGACGAGGCCAAGGACGGAGCGGGCGGTCATGCTCTTGCCGCAGCCGGATTCGCCGACCACGCAGACGATCTTGCCGCGCGGCACGGTGAAGCTGACGCCGTCGACGGCGCGTACGGTGCCCTCCCGGGTGTGGAAGTGGGTCTTCAGCCCGGCGATGTCCAGCAGGGGGGTCTGTTGTGTCGGTGGAGTCGTCATGGTCCTGCTCCGCTATTTCTTGTACGGGTCGGCGGCGTCCCGCAGTCCGTCGCCGGCGAAGTTCAGCGCGAGGACGGCGAGGATGACGGCGAGGCCGGGGATCATCAGCCAGGGGGCGGTGGACAGCACGCGGATGTTCTGGGCGTCCTGGAGGAGGACGCCCCAGCTGACGACGGGTGACTGGAGGCCCAGGCCCAGGAAGCTGAGGGAGGTCTCGGCGAGGATCATCCCGGGGATGGACAGCGACAGGGACGCGATGAGGTGGCTGGAGAAGGAGGGCAGCATGTGCCGGAAGATCACCCGGGGTTGCCGGCAGCCGTCCAGCCGGGCCGAGGTGACGAAGTCCTCGCCGCGCAGCGAGAGGAACCTGCCGCGTACCACCCGGGCCAGATCCGTCCAGCCGATGATCGCGAGGATGACGGTGATGGCGAAGTAACGCTGGACGGGCCCCCAGTCGTACGGGAGGGCGGCGGCCAGGCCGAGCCACAGCGGCAGGGTGGGGACCGACATGAAGAACTCGACGAGGCGCTGGATGACGGTGTCGGTCTTGCCGCCGAAGTAGCCGGAGACGCCGCCGAGGGCCACCCCGAGGGCGAAGGCGAGGGCGACGCCGACCAGGCCGATGGTCATCGAGACGCGGGTGCCGTGGATGAGCAGGGACAGCAGGTCGTGGCCGGTGCGGTCGGCGCCCAGCAGGTAGACGGGGGCACCGGGTTCGGTGGGGCCGATGAGGTGCCGGTCGAAGGGGATGAGGCCGAGGATCTTGTACTCCTCGCCCCGGACCAGGAAGCCGACGGAGATCCGCTGTCCCGGGTCTTCGGTGTAGGTCTGCTCGTAGGTGTCGTTGTCGATGGTGGCGGTGTAGCCGTTGACGTAGAGGCCGTCGCCGTCGAGATGGAGCGTCTGGGGCGGGGCGTAGGTGTAGTCGCCGTTGAAGTGTTCGGTGCCGTAGGGGGCGAGGAACTCGGCGAACAGGGCGACGAAGTAGAAGAGGAGGGTGATGACGGCGCCGGCCATGGCGAGCTTGTGGCGGCGGAACTTCCACCAGATGAGCCGCCACTGGGAGGCGGTGAACCGCTTGTCGGCGGTGTCGTCGGAATTCTGGGCGGCGGGTGTGGACAGATCGGCTGACATGGCGGGCCCCCTACCGCTGTCCGAGCCGGACCCGGGGGTCGAGCCAGGCGAGCAGGATGTCGGAGAGCAGCGTGCCGATCACGGTCAGCACACTGACGATGAGGATGATCGAAGAGGCCAGGTACATGTCCTGGCTGCGGAGCGCGCCCAGCAGCAGCGGTCCTGTGGTGGGCAGGGAGAGCACCTGGGAGACGATGACCTCGCCGGAGACCAGGCCCGGCAGCACCCAGCCCACGGTGGAGACGAACGGGTTGAGGGCGACCCGCAGCGGATACTTGCGGACCAGTCGGCGTTCGCTCATGCCGCGGGCGCGGGCGGCCACCACGTACGGCTTGCGCAGTTCGTCGAGGAGATTGGCGCGCAGGATGCGGATGAGCCCGGCGGTGCCGGCCGTACCGAGCACCACGATGGGCACCCACAGATGGCCGAGCAGATCGAGGAACTTGCCCAGGTTCCAGGCGGCGTCCTCGAATTCGGGTGAGAAGAGGCCGCCGACGCTCATACCGAAGACGCTGTAGCCCAGATACATCAGCACCAAGGCGATCATGAAGTTGGGGATGGCGAGTCCGAGGAATCCGATGGTGGTGGCGAGGTAGTCGCCGGCCGAGTACTGCCGGACCGCCGAGTAGAGCCCGATGGGGAAGGCGATGATCCAGCCGGCGAGGAGGGTTGTGACGGCCAGCAGGATCGTCATCGGCAGCCGGTCCATCACCAGGGAGGAGACGGTCTTGCTGTATTCGAAGGACTGGCCGAAGTCGCCGTGGAAGAGGATGTTGCCGATCCACTTCAGATATTGCTGGTACATCGGGTCGCCCAGGCCGTAGCGTTCACGCAGGGCCGCCATCTGGGCCTGGTCCATGCGTTCGCCCTGGTTCTCCATCCGGGCGACCAGGGTGGTCAGAAAGTCGCCCGGCGGCAGTTGGATGATGGCGAAGGCCACCACCGATATCCCGAAGAGCGTCGGGATCATGTAGAGGCACCGTCGTGCCACATAGCTCAGCACCGCAGACCGTCCCGTCAGTCTTTCCGGATGTCAGGTGTCAGGAGTCGGAATCGAGGTAGTACTGCTCGGGGTTGGTGACACCCGGATAGGGGAACTTGCCGGCGAAATAGGTCTGCTGGACCATGTTGCGGAAATGCTCGCCGACGATGCCGTAGCCGGGCAGCGCGGTGGACACGCCGATCGTCCAGAACTGTTCCTTGGCGATGTCGAGGATTTCCCGCATCAGGGCGTTGCGGCGCTCGCGGTCCGGCTCGGCGGCGATCTGCTCGTGGTAGATCCGGTACTGCTCCTTGGCCGGCTCCGGGGGCTCCTGGCCGTCGGCCCCTTCCGTTGCCAGCCAGGTGAACCAATCCGGGCAGAATGCCGAATTGTCGCCCCATTCCGGCATGAAGAAACCGGGGGTGTTGACCGTGTCCAGGCCACCGTCGCCGTCCCAGACCAGCGCCTGGTGCTCATTGGCCTGGATGAGCTGGGTACGCAGCGTCTCGTCCTCGTTCTGGACCCGCATGTCGACCCCGACCGTGCGCCAGCCCGGGCGGATCAGTTCCAGCGCGTCCGCCAGCTCCGGCTTGCCGGCCCCGGTGCCCACCAGCACCCGGAAGGAGATCGGCCTGCCGTCCGGGCCGAGCCTGATGCCCTCGCCATTGCGCCGGGTCCAGCCGGTGCGGTCCAGATACTCATTGGCGAGATCGAGATCGAATGCGGTGTACTGCTTGGCCATTTCCTCGTCGAACAGCTCTGACTCCCGCAGCGGCGCCACCTGCCAGGGCTCGCCCTGGCGGGCGTGCACGGTGGTGATCAGTTCCAGCCGGTTGATGGCGTGGGAGAGCCCGATCCGGAAGTCCCGGTTCTGGAAGACCTCCCGCTTCGCCTCGTCCTGGCAGGTGAGATTGAGCATGATGGTGAGGGTGTTGAGCTTGTCCGGCACCAGATCGAAGAACCGGTACCCGCCCGATTCCCGTTCGGCTGCCAGCACCGGCTTGTTGCGGGTGGTGTTGACATGCCGGTCCAGCATGTCGATCTCGCCCTGGAGCACATTGAGCAGCAGCACCTCGGAGTCCTGCACCATGGCGAAGTCGATGCCGTTGAGGTACGGCAGCTGATTGCCCGCCGTATCCACCTTCCAGTAGTACGGATTGCGCTGGAACCGCATCCTGGTGCCGTCGCCGACCGCGTTCCCCGGTATCCAGGCGTGCAGCCGGGGCAGCGCCGGATTGGTCCACAGCGCGCCCGCGTACATGGCGTCCTGGAGCAGTTCCATGGCGCCCGAGTAGTCCAGGTCCCTGGCGGCCTGCTCGGCGTCCTCGGCGTAATCGGGGTGGAACTGGCTCAGATAGTGCCTGGGCAGCCGGGTGAGCATGTCGCTGGGCCCGCTCGCCAGCTGTTCCAGGAACAGCGCCCGGGGCGCGGCGAAGGTGAACTCCAGGGTGAGATCGTCGATCCGCTCCAGGCGGGCCGGTTCACCGTCCACCGACAGATGGCCCGGGGTGTCGGGGATGACGGCCTTGTTCATGGCGATGTCGTGGAAGGCGAACAGCACATCGTCCACCGTGAACGGCTCGCCGTCGGACCACTTCATGCCCTCCCGCAGCACGAAGGTGAACCGGGTGGCGTCCTCGTTGACGGTCACCGACTCGGCGACGTTGGGCACCGTCGCCTTCCAGTCCAGGTCCCAGCGCACCAGGTTCTCGTACCCCAGGGTGAACTGGAGCCGGAAGGTGTCACCGGCGCCGATCAGCGCGTTCCGCCAGGTGCCGCCGTACCGGCCCACCTCGTCCACCGGGGTCACCACCAGCGGCTTCGCGGGGATGCGCTCGGCCAGCGGCGGCAGCTTGCCCTCGTCCACGAGCCGCTTCAGCTCGGGCGCCTCTCCCTCGGCGTCGGTCGTGCCGCCGTCACTGCCGCCGCCCTCCGGGCTCAGGGTGCAGGCGCTGAGCGCACCCAGCGCACCGGCCCCCAGGGTGACGGCGCCGCCGGCGGCGAGGAATCTTCTTCGGTCGAACTGCCAGGACCTACGCGTCATTGCGTTCATGTTCTGTCTCTCCCTGGTGGGACGGGGGGTGCTCAGTAGCCGTGGACCTCGGGCCAGGCGAGTTCCACGCCGTGGCCGGTCAGCAGGCGGCGGTAGTCCTCGAGATGGGTGGCGTCCTCGCGGACCTGGTGCGGGGTGGCCCGCTCGCGCAGGCAGTAGACGGCCAGCAGCCCGGCGGCCTCGCCGATGTTCCACTCGACGGGGTGCAGCCGGTAGCAGCCGTTGGTGATGTGGGTGGTGCCGATGTTCTTCGCGGCCGGCAGCAGATTGGTGATCCGCCGCGGCAGCAGCGCCCCCAGCGGGATCTGGAAGGGGCAGGAGCCGACATCGATGTAGTTGTCGCCGCCGGTGGAGGGGTGCAGGTCGATGCGGTACGAGCCGATGCCGACCGAGTCCGGGTGCGGGACGGCGCCGCGCTCGCCGCGTACCGCGAGCGACACCTCCTGCTCGGTGATGGTGTGCACGGCCTGGATACGGCGCGACTCGCGGTGGTAGGGACCCATGGTCAGCCCGTCCGCCGTCCCCACCACATCGGGGCGGGTGCGCAGCCCGGGCAGCCCCGTACCGCCGTCGGCGCGCGGCAGTTCGGTCTGCATCCAGTACAGGAAGCTGCGGCTCATGGCGCGGGCGCCGGCCAGATGGCGGGCGTCCTCCTCGGGGCCGCCGCCGAACAGCGGGCCCTCGACGTAGTCGATCATCGGCCAGTTGACGATGATGACGTCGGACTCCAGGGCGCCGGGGGTGAAGTTCTCCCGGGCCAGGATGCGGCGGAACGCCCACAGATCGAGGTCACCGGCGAGGGGCGGCGACCCGGCGGCCGGGTCGGGGTTGGGTTCCAGCAGCCGCCGGGTGGGTTCCAGGGTCTGCGGCTTGGGGGCGAGCAGGCCGAAGAACGGTCCTGGCCAGTACGGGGGCTGGTAGTCGCGCCAGAATCCGTAGTCGTCCGGCTTGTCGATGGTGTGGTCCTCGCCGGCCCGGTGCTCCAGGGCCAGGCACCAGGAGGCGGCCTGGATGTTGTGCGGCTGGGCGGTCGCGGGGGCGCTCGGCTCGCCGGTGACCTCTCGGGACTCGAAGCCGGTGACATGCTCGGTGCCGGTCAGCGGCAGCAGCTCACCGGTCTCGGTGGCGTCCAGGATGTACGGGGCGGTGACGGTGAACGGCTCCCCCTCCCGTACCGGATCGAGCGTCACACTCGTGACCGTGTCGCCGTCGGTGGTGGCCGCCACCGGCCGGTACCCGGTGCGCAGGTCGAGCCGGCCGGCGGCCTGGTGCGGGGCGAGCAGCGCGCGCAGCACGTCGTGTGCCACCCGCGGCTCGGCGCACAGCGCGCTGACCCGGCCGTTGCCGGGGTTCAGGGCGCGGTCGGCGCGGGCCTCGGCGGTGAGCGGATACCAGCGCCGGTAGTAGTCGCGGATGCCCTCGCGCATCGCCCGGTAGGAGGCGGTGGAGCCGAACTGCTCGATCCACGGGTGCTCGTCGGGCGGGGTGCCCTGCACGGTGAGCTGGCCGCCGACCCAGTCGTACTCCTCGGTGAGCACCACCCGCAGCCCGCTGCGGGCGGCGGCGAGGGCGGCGGCGACCCCGCCGAGGCCGCCGCCGATGACGGCGATGTCGGCACTGATCCGGGTCATGACACTCCCTGGCGGGTGGGCGGCGCGGCGACGGTGGAGGGCGCGGGCGGTGCGCAGGCGAGCAGGAGCTGCCGGGGGCGCGGGGTGTCGGGCTCGTGCAGCGTCTCGACGAGCAGCCGCACGGCGGCGCGGCCGATCGCGTTGCGCGGAATGCCCAGCGAGCTCCAGGGGGTGCCCGGGTACGGGCCGCCGCTGGTGTCGCGGAGGGTGACGACGGAGAGGTCGGCGGGGATGCGCAGGGCGCGGTGCGCGGCGAACGCGGCGATCCGGTCGGTGAGGGACTCCTCCTCGGCGACGAAGGCGGTGATACCCGAGCCGATGGCGAGGTCGAACCACTCCTGTTCCAGGTCGTGCGGGTTCATCAGGACGGGCAGCGGCGGGATGCCCGCGGCGGCGCAGGCCGCACGGTAGCCCGCCTCGCGGTCGGCGAGCGGTTCGGTGCGGTCGGTGAGCCCGAGGTAGCCGATGCGGGTGTGGCCGGCGTCGATGAGGTCCTGGACGGCATCCCGGGTCCCGGCGGTGTAGTCCGCGCTCACCCAGGCGATGTCGGCGCCGGAGACGGCGCGACGCCCGATGTGGACGAAGGGGTAGCCGTCGCGGCTGAGCCGGGCCACATCGGAGTGGTCGTGGGTGATACCGAGCAGCACGCTGCCGTCGGCGACGTTCAGGCGGTTGGTGCCGTCGCGGTAGAGGCGGCGTTCGCCGTTGTCGTCCTCGGTGGAGGTGAACAGGACCAGGTCGTAGCCCTCGGCGACGGCCTGCTCCTCCACTCCGATGAGGAACCCGTGGTAGAAGTCGCGGCTGCTGATCGGGAAGACCGCCTCGAAGGTGTGCACCCCCAGCAGCCGGTTTCCCTTGCCCTTCAGGGAGCGGGCGGCGGGATTCGCCGCATAGCCCAATTCGCGGATGGTGTCCTTGACGAGCCGTTCGGTTTCGGCCGGGATACGGCTGCTGGCTGCCCGGCCGTTGATCACGGCCGACACGGTCGCCTGCGACACCCCTGCGCGGCGCGCCACATCCGACTGCGTCGGCGCCTGCCGGTGGCGTTTGACTGGCACTGCGTCCCCTTGCTGTTTCGTATCAGCAACTGATGAGCAGCAACAATGAGTTGTCTGCTGATTCGTTGCAGCGACCGTAGGGACCGCTGTGACGAGCGTCAAGGGAGCGGGCTGAAAAAGTTTCGAGCCGAGAACGGGAGGGATGCTTGAGCCACTCGGAAGCTCATCGCCGCCGGCCGGAAAGGCCCGCCCCGCACATCCGTGAGGAACTCATGACCCCGCAGCAGGAATTGACGAAGGCAAACACTCAGCGCGTGGACCTGCGCCATGACTTCCCCTTCGATCCGACGTACGGCTACGACCTGGACGCCCTGCTGGCGGTGGGCGCCCCGCCGGCCCCGGAGGACTTCACCGGATTCTGGCGGGCGCGGCACGCGGCGGCGATGGAGGTGCAGGTGGCCCCGCGCCTGGGCCCGGTGGAGCACGAGGCGGGCGGCATACGGGTGCACCGCCTCGACTACGTCTCGGTGGGCGGCCGGCGGATCGGCGGCTGGCTGACCGTCCCGGCCGACGGGCGGGTCACCCGGGGCTGTGTGGCCACCCACGGCTATGGCGGTCGCGAATTCCCCGAACCGCTGCTGCCGCCGCCCGGCGCGGCGGCCATCTGGCCGGTGCTGCGGGGCCTGGGCACCGCCAGCCGCTTCCCCGACATCCCGGAGCGGGGCGGCGAGCACGTCCTGCACGGCATCGAGGCGCGCGAGAGCTATGTGCACGGCGACTGCGCGGCGGACATCTGGTGCGCGGCGACGGCGCTGCTGGAGCTGATCCCGGAGGCGGCGGCCGGACTCTCGTACCACGGGGCGAGCTTCGGCGGCGGGATCGGCCCGCTCGCCCTGCCCTGGGACGACCGCTTCCGGGCGGCAACCCTGGTCGTACCGAGCTTCGGCAACCATCCACTGCGGCTGACCCTGCCGTGCGCGGGCAGCGGGGAGGCGGTGCGGGAGCGGCACGTCCGTGATCCCCGGGTGGCCCGGGTGCTGTCGTACTTCGACGCGGCGACGGCCGCCGGCCTCCTGGACATCCCGGTGCACGTGGGCGCGGCGATGTTCGACCCGGTGGTCCCGCCGCCGGGCCAGTTCGCCATCCACAACGCGCTGCCGGGCACCCGGGAGCTGTTCGTGCTGACCGCGGGACACTTCGGCCATCCGGCGGCGGAGGTGGAGGCGAGCGCGCTGATCGCGGCGCAGCACCGGTTCCTGGACACCCACCGCCAAGAGGGCTAGCACAGGCATCCCGCCCTTCCCCCGTGCGGGCGACACACACCCACAAGGGGACGGCCGGGCGGCGTGCGTCGGGTACCTCTGAGGCTGTCTCATCCCCACCCTCGGAGAATCGGGAGAATCCCCATGACGCACGCCAGCCTCCGCGCCGGTGTTCTGGGCGCGGTCGCCGCCGCCACCCTCACCCTCGGCGCCGTTCCGGCCCTGGCCCTCGCGCCGGTGGCCGCGGACGCCCCGCGCACCCTGCCGATCGCCGACCCGGGCATCGTGCAGCCGGCGGAGGGAACGATCGAGGAGGCTGCCGCCGAAGCGCCGCACACCCTGCCGATCGCCGACCCCGGCATCGTCCGGCCCGGGCGCGGAGCGGTCCACGGGGCAGGCGCCACCGAGGTGCCGCGTACCCTGCCGATCGCCGACCCGGGCATCGTCCAGCCGGCGTGGGGGACGACCGCCGCGCCGCACGGCACCGGTGTGACGGGGGCCCCGCACGTGGCGGTGCACTCCCTCGACTGAGCCGTGCCGTGGCCGCCCCCGGCAATCCCGGTGGCGGCCACGACCCGTTTCCGTCTCAGACCGTGAAGCCGATCCAGGTGTCCGGGGGCGACTGCGGCCGGCCCGGAACCGGGCGGTGCTCCTCGGTCCAGTCCCGGCCGGCGAGTTCACCGGCCACCCGGCGCCAGAACCGTGCGGCGGTGTGGTTGTCGTCCTGGAAGGGGATCTCCCAGCGCCCCGGGTGCTGGGCCACCACCTCCCGGACGACGGTCATCCCCACCCCGGAGCGGCGGGCGCCGCGTACCACGAAGAAGGCGTTGAGCACCCGGACCGGGGTCTCCAGCGCCCGGACGAGGGCGAAGCCGGCCGGCCGGTCCCCCCGCAGCGCCAGGTAGGCGGCCCAGCCGGGGTCGCGGAACGCGGCCGTCAGCCGGTCACTGCGGAAGGTGCCGTCCGGGTCGGGAAGCTGACCGCGCACCTCGGAGAGGTCGTGGCGGAACATCGGCCACAGTCGTTCCAGGACGGGGAAGTCGTCGGCGCCCGCGCGGCGCACGCGCACATCAGGTGTGTATGTCATGAAAGAAAGCCTCCCGGCCTCAGAACAACCGGCCGGGAGGCTTGCACGCTGCCGTCATGCTACCGGGTGCCGATGACCACGGTGGCGTTCCCGTCCTCGTCGGCCGCTGTCCGGGCCGTCAGCCCGTGCCGGGCGAACACCATCGCCGCCCGGGCCGCCTGACGCTCCGTCGTCTCCACCAGCAGCCGCCCGCCGGGGGCCAGCCACTCCCCCGCCCCGGCGGCCACCCGGCGCAGCACGTCCAGACCGTCCGCGCCGCCGTCCAGCGCCACCAGCGGCTCGTGGTCGCGGGCCTCGGCCGGCAGCAGGCCGACCTCCCGGCTCGGCACATAGGGCACGTTCGCGGCCAGCACGGCCACCGTTCCGCGCAGCCGGGGCGGCAGCGGCGCGTACAGATCGCCCTCGTACACGCGCCCCGCGGCGGCCGCCACATTGCGCCGGGCGCACCGTACGGCGGCCGGGTCGATGTCGGCGGCGTGCAGTTCGACGCCCGGTACGGCGGCGGCGATCGCGGCTCCCACCGCCCCCGAGCCGCAGCACAGGTCGACCACCACGTCCCCGGCCGCCACCGCGCCGCCGGTCACCGCCTGCCGCACCAGGAACTCGGTGCGCCGCCGGGGGACGAACACCCCCGGCTCCACCACGATCCGCAGGCCGCTGAACGCGGCCCACCCCACCACCTGTTCCAGCGGCAGCCCGGCCAGGCGCCGGTCCACCATGGCGGACAGCTCGGCGGCGCCACGCGCGGCGCCCATGATCAGCCGCGCCTCATCCTCGGCGAACACACAGCCGGCGGCGCGCAGCCGCTCGACGATCTTCCCGTCCTGCATCATCAACAGACGACCTCTCGGAACACCCCGGGGGCGCCCACGGCGACACCCCACCTGCCACTGCGGTCACGGGGGTCTCACCTCCTTCGTCCGTCGTACCGGCTCCCAGTATGCGCCGGGCGGCATCCATTCGCTCAGCTCGGGCCGCCGGGGCCGCCGGGCGGCGTGTCCGGGGCGGCCGGGCGGCGCGCGTAGTCGAGCAACCGCTGGGACAGCAGCGACTGGGCGGCGTCCAGCTTCTCCAGCGCCAGGTCGGCGATCTCGTCCAGCGGGCGTCCCTCGATCATGCGGTGCCCGACGGTGCGGAAGATCATCGTCCGGATGGCCAGCAGTTGGCCGGCGATCAGCTCGGGCAGATGGTCGCGCTCGTCGGCACCCGCCGCCTCCCGCAGTGTCTCGGTCAGGCGTTCCCCGGTCCGCTGGTGGATCTCCATCATCCGGCGCCGCAGCGACTCGGTGCCGAACATCACCTGGATGAAACGGCCCATGCCCTCGGCCATGCCGATCCGCGCGCCGCGGCTGATGATGTCCTGCCGGATCGCGCCGAGCACCGCCTCGGCCGCCGACTGTCCCGGGGCGCGCTCGCGCACCAGCAGGGAGGGGTGGTCGATGGCCTCCTCCTGCCGGTCCAGGAACAGGTCCTCCTTGGCCGGGAAGTAGTTGTAGACGGTGTTGACGGAGACGTCCGCCGCCTCCGCGACCTCCGCCACCGTCACCTCGTCGAAGCCCCGTTCCAGGAACATCCCGGTGGCCACGTCGGAGATGTGCTGCCTGGTCTGCTGCTTCTTGCGTTCCCTGAGCCCGGCCATGACCCCATCCTAAAGGTTCCTTGACCAACTTAAAACTTGGGGCGATTGCATTTTTTAAGCGACCCTGCTTTTGTGTCAGGCATGGCACCGATCCTCACCACGCACGACCTGGCCCTCACGTACACCACCAAACGGGGCACGGTGGACGCCGTGCGCGGCATCGACATGAGCGTCGAACCCGGCGAGATACTCGGGTTCCTGGGCCCCAACGGAGCGGGCAAGTCCACCACCCTGCGGATGCTCACCACGCTGCTCGCCCCCACCCGGGGCACCGCCACCGTCGCCGGGCACGACCTCGCCACCGAGCAGGCCGCCGTCCGCCGCGCGATCGGCTACGTCGCCCAGTCCGGCGGCACCGACCCCCACGAGACGGTCCGCGACGAACTCACCCTCCAGGCGCGGCTCTACCGGCTCACCAGGGCAGAGGCTCACGCCCGGGTCGCCGAACTGGCCGAGGACCTCGACCTCACCGACCTGCTGGACCGCAAGTGCGCCGCCCTCTCCGGCGGCCAGCGGCGGCGCCTGGACATCGCCATGGCGCTCACCCACCGCCCCCGCGTCCTCTTCCTGGACGAGCCCACCACCGGGCTCGACCCCGGCAGCCGCGCCGACCTGTGGAACCTGATCCGCCGCATCCGCTCCCAGGACGGCACCACGATCTTCCTCACCACGCACTACCTGGACGAGGCGGACGCCCTCTCCGACCGGCTGATCGTGGTGGACGACGGGCGCGTCGCCGCCGAGGGCACCCCGGCGGAGCTGAAGACCCGGTACGGCGGCTCCCCCGACGCCACCCTCCAGGACACCTTCATCGCCATCACCGGACGCGGCCCCCAGCCGGAGCGGGACCCGGCCCCCGTCGCCGTCTGACCGGGCCGACACCACACCGCACGGCACCGCGCCCGACCGCGCTCAAGCCCACGCCCACGCCCACGCCCACGCCAGACAGGAATCGAACCCACCATGTCCACCGTGCTCCCGGACACCGGACTGATCTTCCACCGCTACCTGCGGCAGACCCTGCGCTCCCGGATCAGCGTCGTCTTCGGGCTGATGCAGCCCCTGCTCTTCCTCGCCTTCTTCGGCCCCCTGCTCCAGGACATGCCACTGGGCGGCGAGGGCGACTCCTGGCAGACCCTGGTCCCCGGCCTGCTGATCCAGCTCGGGCTGTTCTCCGCCGCGTTCGCCGGCTTCGGCATCATCATGGAGAAGCAGTTCGGCGTCGTGGAACGCATGCGGGTCACCCCCGTCAGCCGGCTCGCCCTGCTGCTGGGCCGCATCCTGCGCGACGCCCTGCAACTGCTCGTCCAGTCCTGCCTGGTCGTGGCGGTCGGGCTGCTGCTCGGACTGCGCGCCCCGGTGCTCGGCGTCCTCGCCGGCTTCCTCATCGTCGGCCTGCTGGGCATCTCGCTGGCTTCTCTGTCCTACGCGCTGGCCATGCGGGTGACGACCATGCAGGAGTTCGCCCCCGTCATCAACTCCGTCAACCTGCCGATGATGCTGCTCTCCGGCATCCTGCTGCCGATGGCCCTCGCGCCCACCTGGCTGAACGTCATCTCGCACTTCGTGCCGTTCCGCTACCTGGTCGAGGCCGTCCGCGCCGCCTTCGTCGGCAACTACGGCGACGGCACCCTCCTGCTGGGCACCGGCATGGCCCTGGCCCTGGCCGCCGTCACCCTCACCCTCGGCACCCGCCTCTTCACCAGGGCCGGCGCCTGAGCGCTAGTCTCGGCCGCATGGTCAATCTCACCCGGATCTACACCCGTACCGGAGACAAAGGCACCACGGCGCTCGGCGACATGAGCCGCACCGCCAAGACGGATCTGCGGATCGCCGCCTACGCCGACGCCAACGAGGCCAACGCGGTGATCGGTACGGCGCTGGCCCTGGGCGCGCTGCCCGAGGAGGTCGGCGCCGTGCTGATCCGGGTCCAGAACGATCTCTTCGACGTCGGCGCCGACCTGTGCACCCCGGTCGTCGAGAACCCGGAGCACCCCCCGCTGCGCGTGCGGCAGAGCTACATCGACCGGCTGGAGGAGGACTGCGACCGCTTCCTCGCCGATCTGGAGAAGCTGCGCAGCTTCATCCTTCCCGGCGGCACCCCCGGCGCGGCGCTGCTGCACCAGGCCACCACGGTCGTACGCCGCGCCGAGCGCTCCACCTGGGCGGCGCTGGCCGAGCACGGCGACACGATGAACGAACTGACCGCCACCTACCTCAACCGGCTCTCCGACCTGCTGTTCATCCTCGCCAGGACGGCCAACAAGGCGCAGGGCGACGTGCTGTGGGTGCCGGGCGAGAACCGCTGAACCGCCACGGCCGCCGCGACCGCCCGTTCCCGGGCGCCTGACGGGGCGCGGGTGCTCAGCCCACCGGTGTCTCCCGCCGCTCCGCGGCCGGGGCGGCGGACACCGGGGGGTTCTTGCGCCAGATCGTGTAGCTGAGCGCGATGATCCCGTGGATGCCCAGGATCCGCACGGCCGCCCACTGGGCGCCGCGCAGGGGTTCCGCCGCCGCCGGCCGGTCGATCAGCCAGAGCATCAGCTGCGCCACCACCAGCGAGAGGCCCATCCCCACCAGCGTCATCCGCCACAGCCACCACTCGTGGCGGGCCCGCGCCCAGCCGTACCGCGGGGGCTTGGCCGGGCGCGGCGCGCCGCCCCAGCGGTGCGCGGCCCAGCCGTCCGCCCAGTGGATCAGATAGTGGCCGTAACCCACCGTGAAGCCCAGGTACAGCACGGCCAGCGCGTGCGACATCGCGGGCTCCGCGCCACCGCGCAGGTCCAGGACCGTGGCTGTCAGCAGCAGCACGTCGATCAGCGGCACGCACAACAGCAGCGCCCCGCCCACCCGGGGCCGGCGCAGTCCGTACCGCACCGCGAGGCCGGCCGCCAGGACCACCCAGAAGGCGATCTCGGCAGCGATGATCAGGTACACGATCACAACGGGGGCTCCTTCCGCACCCCTCAAGACTGCCGCCCGCTGCCCCTCCCCGCGTCGTCATCCGTGAGGAGATCGGCCTCGCCCGGCTACACACTTCGATGTAGCGGGCCCGCAGCTGCTCAGCCGCCATATCTGCGCAGGTCACGGGCCGGTCGACCATGCCGCACCCCCTCTTGACGGAAGCGATCCGCGTCAATATGTTAAGCGCGTTGACAAATAGGGAGGCGGGGCATGACCCAGCGCGAAGGCGGACTCGCCGGCGAGAGGATGGCGGCCCTGCTCGCGACCGATGAGGACTTACAGCGCCTGGTCGCCGGCGACTGGATTCGCTACCGCACGTCCCCGGCGCTCCAGGAGCTCTCGTGGGCAGCGCACTCGACATGCGCGAGAATCAACCGGATCTTCTACGACGACCCCGCCGAAGCACGGCGGCTGTTCCGCGAGCTCGTCCCGGGCGCAGGCGAAGGCATCGACTTCCGGCCGCCCATCAGCATCGACTACGGGACGCGCCTCGTCATCGGTGACCGGACGTTCCTCAACGCCGACTTCCTCGTCATCGGTGGCGGGCAGGTCACGATCGGCGCGGACTGCCTCATCGGACCGCGCTGCGGCATTTACACCCCCAACCACGCCCAGGACATCACGCGCCGCCTCGATGGGTGGGAGCTCCCGGAACCGGTCGTGATCGGCGACAACGTATGGCTCGGGGGATCGGTCACCCTCACCCCCGGCGTGACGGTCGGCGACAACAGCATCGTGGGTGCCGGTTCGGTCGTCACGAAGGACATCCCCTCCGGTGTCGTCGCCGTGGGCAATCCCTGTCGCCCCCTCCGGCCCATCGACGCATAGGTGCATCGACCACGAGCGTGTCGACGGTGGACCGGAATCCGTCCTCCACCGCCACGGCGACCCGGCCACCACCGAGGCCGCGAGCCCGGCCCGGAACACGCGCGTTGCCGCGGTGTGCCGGATTGCGGCGCCGACCACACCTGATGCGGGACACCGGGCGTGCTGTGATGGTTCCATGCCCCTGCCGCTGATCCGTCCGCACCGCTACGACATCGGTATCGCCCTCGTCGGCCTGGCCGGTGGGCTGACCGGGGTGCGGTACGACGTCTTCTCGGTGGTCAGCGTCGGCCCGTACTCGCCGGTGGCGCTGATCGGGCTGCTCGCCATGTGCGGCGCGGAGCTGCTGCGCCGCGGCGCCCCCGGGTGGTGTCTGGGCATCGGCACCGCCGCCGTGCTGTGGGACTCGCTGACCGGCGGGCTGCTGGCGGTGCTGCTGATGTTCACGGACGTGGTGTACGCCGCCGTGCTGTACGGCGGCCCGCGGCTGAGCCGGGCGGTGCTGCGCGGCAGCGTCGCCCTCACCGTCGCCGTCACGGTGGGCGCCCTGGCCTGGCTGCGCGACCCGCAGGCGCTGGCACTGGGGGTGCTGGCCGCCGCGGTCACCGCCACCCCCGCCTGGACCGCCGCCATCGTCCGCGGCCACCGCGAGAGCGCGGCCCACGCCCGGCTGCGGGCCGAACAGACCGCGCTGCTGGCCGAGATGGACCGGGTGCAGGCCGTCACCGACGAACGCGCCCGGATGGCCCGTGAACTGCACGACGTGGTCGCCAACCACCTCTCGGCCATCGCCATCCACTCCACCGCCGCCCTCACCCTGGACGATCCGGACGCCGGACGCGACGCGCTGACGATCATCCGGGAGAACAGCACCCAGGGCCTGGCCGAGATGCGCCGGCTGATCGGCATCCTGCGGGCGGACGATCCGGACGCGGCCCCCGAGGCGCTGCCCGGACTCGACTCGCTGGACGCGCTGATCGCCCGCGCCGCCCGCAGCGCCGCCGGCCGGCTGCGCATCACGGCGGAGGACCGGCGGGCGGACCTCCCCCGGCCACCCGCGCCGGTGGACCTGGCCGCGTACCGTATCGTCCAGGAGTCGCTCACCAACGCGCTCAAGCACGCCACGCCCGGCGAGGTCCGGGTCCGGCTCGACCAGGACGACGCACAGTCCCTGACGGTGTGTGTCACCAGCCCGAACGCCGCCGCGGGCCACGACACCTCCCGCCCCCGGGCGCCGGGTTCGGGTGCCGGGCTGACCGGGATGCGGGAACGGGTGGCCCTGCTGGGCGGTACGTTCAGCGCGGGCCCGCACGGCGAGGGTGACCGCTGGCAGGTGCTGGCCCGTCTTCCGCTCACCGAAGGGACCACCACCGCGTGACCATCCGGGTCGTCATCGCCGAGGACCAGGCAGCCGTCCGCCTGGGCCTCGTCCTCATCCTGCGTTCCGCCCCCGACATCGAGGTGGTCGGTGAGGCGCCGGACGGTGTGGAGGCCGTCCGCCTGGCCCGCGAACTGCGCCCCGACGTGGTGCTGATGGACATCCAGATGCCGCGCCTGGACGGGGTGTCGGCGACCCGGGAGATCACCGCCGAGGGCACCTCGGACGTGCTGGTGCTCACCACCTTCGACCTCGACGCGTACGTCTTCGGCGCGCTGCGGGCCGGCGCGGCGGGTTTTCTGCTCAAGGACAGCGACGCCGCCACGCTGATCGAGGCGGTGCGCACCGTGCGGGCGGGCGAGGGCATGATCGCGCCGGCCGTCACCCGGCGCCTGATCAGGGAGTTCGCCCGTTCCTCGCGGGCCCCGGCGGTGTCCTCGGTGGACCCGGCGGCGCTCGCCTCGCTCACTCCCCGCGAGCGCGAGGTGCTCGCCCAGCTCGGCGCCGGACGCTCCAACGCCCAGATCGCCGGCGAGCTGGCGATGGCGGAGGCCACCGTGAAGACCCATGTCAGCCGGCTGCTGGGCAAGCTCGGACTGCGCAGCCGGGTGCAGGCCGCGGTGCTCGCGCAGGAGTCCGGGATTCACCCGGCCGCCCCCGACCGGCCGTCCTCAACGCAGACTTAAGGGCACCGCAAGCCAGACTTTCCTTGGTACGGACCCCATTGACCACTGGTCCAGACCTCTCTACGCTCCCTGCTCAGTTCCCCCCACCTCTCCGCGACCAAGGAGCGACCCGTGAGCAAGGGGCTACACCGCACCCTGAACAGCACCAAGCGCAAGGTCGTCGCCGTCACGGCGGCGCTCACCCTCCCCCTGGGAGGCATGCTGGCCTTCGCCTCCACCTCCCAGGCGGAGGAGGACAAGACCCCCACCCCCGTCGCCGCCACCACCGCGGCCGGTGACGTCAAGCTCGGCTACTTCGCCGAGTGGGGCGTCTACAACCGCAACTACCACGTCAAGAACATCGTGGACTCCGGCTCGGCCGACAAGATCACCCACATCAACTACGCCTTCGGCAACGTGCAGAACGGCGAATGTACGATCGGCGACTCCTACGCCGCCTACGACCGCGCCTACAGCGCCGCCGAATCCGTCTCCGGCGAGGCGGACACCTGGGAGACCGGCGCGCTGCGCGGCAACTTCAACCAGTTGCGCCAGCTCAAGGAGATCAACCCGGATCTCAAGGTGCTGTGGTCCTTCGGCGGCTGGACCTGGTCCAAGGGCTTCGGCGAGGCCATGCAGAACCCCGAGCGGTTCGCCCAGTCCTGCTACAACCTGGTCAACGACCCCCGCTGGGAAGGTGTCTTCGACGGCATCGACCTGGACTGGGAGTACCCCAACGCCTGCGGTGACAGCTGCGACACCAGCGGCCCGACCGCCTTCGGCGACATGATGCGGACCTTCCGCGGCGTCTTCGGCGACCAGCTGGTCACCGCCGCCATCACCGCGGACGCCTCCGACGGCGGCAAGATCGACGCCGCCGACTACGCCACCGGCGCCGAGTACGCCGACTACCTGGCCGTCATGACCTACGACTTCTTCGGCGCCTGGGAGGCGAGCGGACCCACCGCCCCGCACTCCCCGCTGGAGAGCTATGACGGCATCCCGCAGGACGGCTTCAACAGCGCCGCCGCCATCACCAAGCTCAAGGCGGAGGGCGTGCCCAGCGAGAAACTGCTGCTGGGCATCGGCTTCTACGGCCGCGGCTGGACCGGCGTGAGCCAGGCGGCGCCCGGCGGCACCGCCACCGGCGCCGCACCCGGCACCTACGAGGCCGGCATCGAGGACTACAAGGTGCTCGCCGCCAACTGCCCCGCCACCGGTACGGTCGCCGGCACCGCGTACGCGCACTGCGGCAGCCAGTGGTGGAGCTACGACACCCCGCAGACCGTCACCGACAAGATGGGCTGGGCCAAGGACCAGGGCCTGGGCGGCGCGTTCTTCTGGGAGTTCTCCGGTGACTCCGCGGACGGCGCGCTGGTAGACGCCATCCACACCGGCCTGAACTGACCCACCGGCAGGGCACGCGCACAAAAGCGGCCGGGGAACGGATCTCCGTTCCCCGGCCGCTCGTGCCGTTTCTAGGCCACGTTCACCCGCTGGCCGGGCGGTGCCGCCTCCAGCCAGGCGAGGAAGCCGGTCAGCGCGTCCTCGCTCATCGCCAGCTCGACATCGTCCCCGTCGTGCCGGCAGGAGAGCACCACGGCGCCGGACAGCAGCGCCAGCTCCTCCTCGCCCTGCGGCTCGCGCCGCTCCCGCACCTGGATGCGGTCGCGCTGCAGAGCACGACGGGGCCGCACCGCGTACGAGAAGACCCGGAACCACTCGACCCGGTCTCCGTTGTAGCGTGCGACCCCATAAATCCAGCCCTTGCCCAGGGACTGGCCCGGTTTCGGCGCCCGGAAGCGCGCCGAACAGTCGAAGGTGCCGCCCAGCCGCTGAATCAGCCGCCTGCGCACCCCGAAACCGAGCAGTCCCAGCACAACCAGCGCCAGCACGGCGCCGACCACAACCAACGCGAGGACCATCTCAACCGACCTCCTCGCCCCGTTGTGTGTCCGTCGTGCGGATCAGCGCCCCGCCGCGACGGCGCGCAACCGGACATCCGCGCGCCGTTCGGCGGCGGCGTCCGCGTCCGCCTTGGCCTGCTCCAGGGCACGCTCCGCACGCTCGACGTCGATCTCGTCCGCAAGCTCGGCGATCTCCGCCAGCAGCGACAGCTTACCGTCGGTGTACGACAGGAATCCGCCGTGCACCGCCGCGACGATCGTGCCGGTCCCGCTCTCACCCGTGGTACGGATGGTCACCGGGCCCGTTTGCAGCACACTGAGCACCGGCTGATGCCCGGGCATGATCCCGATGTCACCCGAAGTGGTGCGCGCGACGACCAGGCTGGCCTCGCCCGACCAGACCTTGCGGTCCGCGGCGACCAACTCGACGTGCAGCTCAGCCACGATGGCTCCTCATCCCCTGGATATGTGAAGAATAGATGGCCGGTGCACCGGAGGCGGGGGCACCCCCCGCCTCCGTGCGCACCACGGGCGTACCAATCAGGAGACGCCCAGCTCCTTGGCCTTCGCCTTCAGGTCGTCCAGACCACCGCACATGAAGAACGCCTGCTCGGGGAAGTGGTCGTAGTCACCGTCGGCGATGCCGTTGAACGCGGCGATCGACTCGTCCAGCGAGACGTCCGACCCGTCCATGCCGGTGAACTGCTTCGCCGCGTGGGTGTTCTGCGACAGGAAGCGCTCGATCCGCCGCGCGCGGCTGACCGTGAGCTTGTCCTCCTCGCCCAGCTCGTCCATACCGAGAATGGCGATGATGTCCTGGAGGTCCTTGTACTTCTGGAGGATCCCCTTGACCCGCATGGCGGTGTCGTAGTGGTCCTGCGAGATGTAGCGCGGGTCCAGAATCCGGGACGTCGAGTCCAGCGGGTCCACCGCCGGGTAGATGCCCTTCTCGGAAATGGGCCGGGACAGCACCGTGGTGGCGTCCAGGTGGGCGAAGGTGGTGGCCGGCGCCGGGTCCGTCAAGTCGTCCGCGGGCACGTAGATCGCCTGCATCGAGGTGATGGAGTGACCACGGGTCGAGGTGATGCGCTCCTGGAGCACACCCATCTCGTCCGCCAGGTTCGGCTGGTAACCCACGGCCGAAGGCATCCGGCCCAGCAGGGTGGACACCTCGGAACCGGCCTGGGTGAAGCGGAAGATGTTGTCGATGAAGAACAGCACGTCCTGCTTCTGCACATCGCGGAAGTACTCCGCCATGGTCAGACCGGCCAGCGCGACCCGCAGCCGGGTCCCCGGCGGCTCGTCCATCTGACCGAAGACCAGCGCGGTCTGCGGCAGCACGCCCGAGTCGGCCATCTCCTCGATGAGGTCGTTGCCCTCACGGGTACGCTCACCGACACCGGCGAACACGGAAACACCCTCGTGCAGCTTCGCCACACGCATGATCATTTCCTGGATCAGCACGGTCTTGCCGACACCGGCACCACCGAACAGACCGATCTTGCCGCCCTTGACGTACGGGGTCAGCAGGTCGACGACCTTCAGGCCCGTCTCGAACATCTCGGTCTTCGACTCGAGCTGGTCGAACGCCGGCGCCTTGCGGTGGATCTCCCACCGGTCGGTGACCTCGGCCTCGGCCTCGGGCTCGTTCAGGATCTGGCCCAGGGTGTTGAACACCCGGCCCTTGGTGACCTCACCGACGGGCACGGTGATGCCCTTGCCGGTGTCGGTCACCGGGGACTGGCGGACCAGACCGTCGGCCGGGCCGAGCGCGATGGTGCGCACCATGCCCTCACCGAGGTGCTGGGCGACCTCGAGGGTGAGGGTGTTGGTGGTGCCCTTGATCGCGGGGTCCTCGACCTCGACGGTCAGCGCGTTGTAGATGTCAGGAATCGCGTCGACGGGGAACTCCACGTCGACGACCGGGCCGATGACCCGTGCGACCCGACCCGTGGCTGCGGCCTGCTGGGGGGCCGCCTCAGCAGCAGTAGTCATGATTATCGGTCACTTCCCGCGGTCGCGTCGGCCAAGGCGCTCGCGCCACCGACGATCTCGGTGATTTCCTGGGTGATTTCGGCCTGACGGGCCGCGTTGGCAAGCCGCGACAGCGACTTGATGAGCTCCTCCGCGTTGTCGGTCGCCGACTTCATCGCCCGCCGGGTCGCCGCGTGCTTGGACGCGGCGGCCTGGAGGAGGGCGTTGTAGATACGGCTCTCGACGTACCGCGGGAGAAGGGCGTCAAGCACCTTCTCGGCCGTGGGCTCGAAGTCGTACAGGGCGTGCGCCTGCGCGCCCTTGGCGAAGACCGCCGCGGACTCCTCCGCAGACTTCTCGAAGGTCAGCGGAAGCATCCGCCGCTCGACGGGGGTCTGCGTCATCATCGACACGAACTCGGTGAAGACGATGTGCAGCTCGTCGACCCCACCCTTGTCGGTGTCCCGCTCGATGGCCTCGATGAGCGGCTCCGCGATCATCTTGGCGTCGGCGTACGTCGGGCTGTCGGTGAAGCCGGTCCAGGAGTCGGTGATGGCCCGCTCCCGGAATCCGTAGTACGCCACACCCTTGCGGCCGACGATGTACGTGTCGACCTCCTTGCCCTCACTCACCAGTTCGCTGGTCAGATGCTCCCCGGCCTTGATGGCATTCGAGGAGTATCCGCCTGCCAGACCGCGGTCGCTGGTGATCAGCAGGACCGCGGCCCGGCGCGGGCGCTCCACCTCGGTCGTCAGCGGGTGCTTGACGTCCGAGCTGTGCGCCACGGCGGTGACCGCGTTGGTCAGCTCGTCGGCGTACGGCGCGGACGCCGCCACCTTGCGCTGCGCCTTGACGATGCGCGAGGCGGCGATCATCTCCATCGCCCGGGTGATCTTCTTGGTGGCGGTGACGGACTTGATCCGGCGCTTGAGGACACGAATCTGAGCGCCCATGATCAGCCCTCGCCCAGCAGCTTGCCGCCCGAGGTCTCGAACTGCTGCTTGAAGGTGGACACGGCGCCGGCGATCGCCTGGAGCGTGTCCTTGCTCATCTTGCCGCCCTCACGGATGGAGGTCAGCAGATCCTTCTTCTCGCGGCCGAGCCAGTCCAGCAGCTCACGCTCGAAACGGCGGATGTCCTCCACCGGGATGTCGTCCATCAGACCGTTGGTGCCGGCCCAGATGGAGACAACCTGGTGCTCCGTCGGGTACGGGTTGTACTGCTCCTGCTTGATCAGCTCGACCATGCGCTTACCGCGCTCCAGGGCTGCCTTGGAGGCCGCGTCCAGATCGGAACCGAAGGCGGCGAACGCCTCCAGCTCGCGGTACTGCGCGAGGTCGACGCGGAGGGAGCCGGTGACCTGGCGGATCGCCTTGTGCTGCGCGGAGCCACCGACACGGGAGACGGAGATACCCACGTTCAGCGCGGGCCGCTGGCCCGCGTTGAACAGGTCGGACTCCAGGAAGCACTGGCCGTCGGTGATGGAGATGACGTTGGTCGGGATGAACGCCGACACGTCGTTCGCCTTGGTCTCCACGATGGGCAGGCCGGTCATGGAGCCGGAGCCCATCTCGTCGGACAGCTTGGCGCAGCGCTCCAGCAGCCGGGAGTGCAGGTAGAAGACGTCACCGGGGTACGCCTCGCGCCCCGGCGGGCGGCGCAGCAGCAGCGACACGGCGCGGTAGGCGTCGGCCTGCTTCGACAGGTCGTCGAAGATGATCAGGACGTGCTTGCCCTCGTACATCCAGTGCTGGCCGATGGCCGAGCCGGTGTAGGGGGCGATGTACTTGAAGCCGGCCGGGTCGGACGCGGGAGCGGCGACGATCGTCGTGTACTCCAGCGCGCCGGCCTCCTCCAGGGCGCCGCGCACGGACGCGATGGTGGAGCCCTTCTGGCCGATAGCGACGTAGATGCAGCGGACCTGCTTCTTCGGGTCGCCCGAGCGCCAGTTGTCGCGCTGGTTGATGATCGTGTCGATCGCCAGAGCGGTCTTGCCGGTCTGCCGGTCGCCGATGATCAGCTGACGCTGGCCACGGCCGATCGGGGTCATGGTGTCGACGGCCTTGTAGCCGGTCTCCATGGGCTCGTGCACCGACTTGCGCTGCATGACGTCGGGCGCCCGCAGTTCCAGGGCACGGCGGCCCGAGGTCTCGATCTCGCCGAGGCCGTCGATGGCGTTGCCCAGCGGGTCGACGACCCGGCCCAGGTAGCCCTCGCCGACGGCGACGGAGAGCACCTCACCGGTGCGGCGCACCGGCTGGCCCTCCTCGATGCCACTGAACTCGCCGAGGACGACGGCGCCGATCTCCCGCTCCTCAAGGTTGAGGGCGAGGCCGAGGGTGCCGTCCTCGAACTCCAGCAGTTCGTTCGCCATGGCCGAGGGGAGGCCCTCGACCTTCGCGATGCCGTCACCGGCAACGCTGACCGTCCCGATCTCTTCCCGCGAGGCCGCGTCCGGGGTGTACGACTGGACGAAATCCTCCAGTGCGCTCCGGATCTCATCCGGCCGGATCGTGAGCTCCGCCATCTGGGTTCCCTGCTCTCCTTGTTGGGCCCGTAAGTTCGTGCGCTACGGCCCAACTCGGGCCGCTCGTCATGCTTCTTGAGTTGGTGGTGTGCCACGGGCGCGGGGCGCCCGCGGCGGAGTCAGCCGCCCAGCCGCCGGGTGACCTCGTCCAGACGGTCGGCGACGGTGCCCTGGATGGCCTCGTCCCCGATCCGGATCGAGATCCCGCCGAGGACCGCCGGGTCGACGTCGAGGTTCAGCTGGACCTCGCGTCCGTAGAGCTTCGCCAGCGCCCGGCCGAGCCGGTCCCGCTGGGCGTCGCTCAGCGGCACCGCCGAGGTGACGACCGCGACCGAACGGTTGCGGCGGGCGGCGGCGAGCGTGTACAGCGCCTCCAGCCCCTGGTCCAGGCTACGTCCCCGCGGATGTTCCACGAGGCGGATGATCAGCCGCTCGGTGACCTGGTCGGCCCGGCCGCCCAGCAGCCGGCGCACCAGCTCCTTCTTGGCCGTGAGGGACCGCTCGTCCTTCGTGCCGATCGCGGCGCGCAGCTCCGGGGAGCCGGACAGGATCCGGCTGAACCGGAAGAGCTCGTCCTCGACCGTGTCCAGGGTGCCCGCCCGGTCGGCCGCGATGAGGTCGGCGGAGTCCGCCAGCTCCTCGACCGCGTCCACCAGGTCCCGGGAGGCGGACCAGCGGGACCGCACCAGGCCGGACACCAGGTCGACGGTGGGCCCGCCGACCTGACCGCTCAGCAGGCGGGTCACCAGGTCGGCCTTGCCCTCGCCCGGCTGGGCCGGGTCGGTGAGGACACGGCGCAGGGAGACCTCGCGGTTCAGCAGCACGGTGACGGCGGCCAGGTCTTCGGCCAGGGCGGCGGGATCGGTGGCCGTACTGTCGGTCAGTACGTTCAGCCGCTCCCGGCCGCCCTCCAGGGCCTCCCGGCTGGCGCCGATCACCGCGCGGCTCCGGCGGCGTCACCGGAGGGAGCCGCGGCGGCCTTGCCCTCCAGCTCCTCCAGGAAGCGGTCGATGGTACGGCTCTGCCGGGCGTTGTCCTCCAGCGCCTCGCCGACCAGCCGGCCGGCCAGCTCGGTCGCGAGCCGTCCGACGTCCTGGCGCAGCAGTTCGGAGGCCTGCTTGCGGTCCGCCGCGATCTGGGCGTGACCCGCGGCGATGATCTCCTCGCGCTGGCGCTGGCCCTCCTCGCGCATCTCGGCGATGAGCGCGGCGCCCTGCTCCTTGGCCTCCTGGCGCAGCCGGGCGGCGTCGTGACGCGCCTCGGCCAGCTGCTCCTTGTAGCTCTCCAGCGTCTGGCGGGCCTCGGCCTGGGTGGCCTCGGCCTTCTCCATGCCGCCTTCAATCGCCTCGCGACGCTCGTCCAGCACCTTGTTGATGGAGGGGAGGAGCTTCTTGTAGAAGGCGAAGAAGATGATGCCGAAGCAGAACAGTCCGATGAAGACCTCGGGCCACACCGGCAGCAAGGGGCTCTGGGGCCCCTCGGCAGCCATGTTGATCATGATTGTGGACCTCTCGTCGGTAAGGGCTTCGATGGGACGCTCAGCTGAGGGCGAACGCCAGCACGAAGCCCATCAGCGCCAGCGCCTCGATGACGGCGAAGCCCAGCAGCATGTTCTGCCGGATGAGGCCGGCGGCCTCGGGCTGGCGGGCGATCGCCTGGACACCGTTACCGAAGACGATACCGACGCCGACACCGGGGCCGATCGCCGCGATACCGAAGCCGATGGTGTTGATGTTGCCGTTGACGGCGGCGAGGGTGTCGAAAGCTGCGGACATGTCCGTTGGTTCCTTCTCTGTGGTGGGCCGGCGGAGGTGTGTCCACCGGTGTCATGCGGTCGGTCGTGAGGGTCTGTGTGCTCTCAGTGCGCTTCTTCGAGCGCCTGGGAGAGGTAGGTGGCGGTCAGCACGACGAACACGTAGGCCTGCAGGGCCTGGATGAACATCTCGAAGACCGTGAGGACCAGCGCCAGGGCGAACGACGTGATCGAGTAGAACGTGCCGACGACGGTGCCCAGCGTGTACCAGGTGCCGATGATGAACAGCAGCAGCAGCAGGTGGCCCGCGAACATGTTCGCGAAGAGCCGGACCGCCATCGTGAAGGGCCGCAGAAAGACGTTGGAGATGAACTCAATGGGCGTGAGGATCACGTAGATCCCCTTGGGCAGCCCACTGGGCACACACAGATTGCGCAGGCCGCCGACGAAACCGTTCGTCTTGAAGGTCACCGTCATGTAGGTGACCCACACCACGACGGCGAGACCGGCGGGGAACGCGATGGCCGAGGTCACCGGGAACTGCGCGAGCGGCACGACCGCCCACAGGTTCATGACCCAGACGAAGAAGAACAGCGAGACCAGCAGCGGAACGTACGGCTCGCCCTTCTTGCCCATGATCTCGCGGGCGACGCCCTTGCGGACGAAGTCGTAGCCCGCCTCCGCCACCATCTGCAGCTTGCCGGGCACGACCTTCGGCCGGGCGAAGGCCGCCCAGAAGAAGGAGAGGATCGCCACGGTGCCGAGCAGCGCGAGCAGCATGGCCTTGTTGAAATCGATCGGCCCGACGCTGAAGAGCGGATCGAAGATGAACGACCACACGGACGGAGCGGGGAAGCCGCATTCCTGGAAAAGGTGACAGTCGGTCTCGAAGGCGAGCACCTGGTCATTCATCACCGTGAGCTCCTTCGGCGTGACGCATGGATACGGCAACCTCGGTGTGTCGGCGTGACCGCAGGCCACAGGACGGCACTGGACTGGTGGGGACGGGAGAGAGACCGGTCCGGCGGGGTCCGCGCGGTCCGGCGGGATTCAGGGCGAAGTGCTCGGCTGTCCCGCACAGCCGGTACACCGCGATCCACTCAGCTCTCGGCGAGGGACGATAGCAGTCCACGATGACAGCCCGTATGCCGCCCCCGGTTTGACCGGACTGCCGTACGGCACCGGAGATCACATCGGACCGCCGGATGACGACGAGGAGGATTCCGGTACCACGTAAAGGATCTTGAGATTCATGTGCGCGCGCACCTGCCCGGCCAGCCACACGGCCGTTCCGACCAGCACTCCCGCCGCGAAGGCCCGCCCGTGCAGGAAGGCCGCGTCCCGGAGCAGTATGAGCACCACGAACAGCACGCCCATCTGCGAGGTGTATATCACCATGGCGGCGCCGAAGAACAACTCGGGCCAGCGGTGGTTGACATAGCCCAGGGCCAGCAGCCCCAGAGCGAAGAAGGCGGCGGCGATGAAGACCCCCAGGGCGACGCTGTACGCGCCCTCCGCCCCGGAGAGAAAGGCTCCTGTCGCGGTGGCCAGCACTCCGGCCACGGCAGTGGGAACCGCGGCGCCTCGGAGTATCCGGGCGTCGTTGGACTGCATGGAAATGTTCTCCGGCGGGGGCTTCAGGGACTGTCGTCATTGACGAGTGAGCGAACGACCCGTCCCGGACACGGAGTGCTCGGGCCGAGTACTCGTGAACGCTATCACAAACTTTTTGATGAGGTCTTTACTCATTTCGTGTGTAGGGCCTCACACAAGTGGGTGAATCGGGCGCCCGTCACTTGACCACGTCTGTGTTGGGTCAAAACCTGGTATCGATCTTGCGGCGCAGCGCGAAACGCTGCCGCTCGCCCACCGCGGTGGCCCCGTTGAGACCGTGCTCACGGGTCGCCGTGGCCACCGCGGAGCCCTCGCCGGCCGGTTCCGTGCCCGGCGCCTGGGGACCCCCCACCGCGGCACCGGCGTCGCCCTCGCCACCCCGGGGGGCCGGTGAGAGGGCACCCGCCGGCTCCGGACGCCGCCACCGCGCGGGCGGCTTGAGCGGGAACCGGGGCAGCAGCAGCACGATCAGCCCGAGCGCGCTCAGCCCCACCACACCCGGCACGATCCACGCGCCGACCCCCTGCACCGAGAACCCCACCACACCGAAGGCGATCAGGCCCGACCAGAAGTACATGACCAGCACCGCGCGGCGGTGCGAGTGGCCGATCTCCAGCAGCCGGTGGTGCAGATGCCCCCGGTCGGCGGCGAACGGCGAATGCCCGTTCCAGGTGCGGCGCACGATCGCCAGCACCAGGTCCGCGAACGGCACCGCGATGATCGTCAGCGGCAGCAGCAGCGGAATGTAGACCGGAACCATCTCGTGGACCGCGCCGCGCACCGAGCCGGTGAACAGCTTCATCGCGTCCGGGTCCACCTGGCCGGTGATGGAGACCGCGCCGGCCGCCAGGATCAGCCCCAGCAGCATCGACCCGGAGTCGCCCATGAAGATCCGCGCCGGATGGAGATTGTGCGGCAGGAAGCCCAGGCACATGCCCATCAGCACCGCCGCGAACAGCGTGGCGGGCGCCGCCGCCTCGATCGCGTAGCCGTACCAGACCCGGTAGGCGTACAGGAAGAACGCCGCCGCCGCGATGCACACCATGCCCGCCGCGAGACCGTCCAGGCCGTCCACGAAGTTCACCGCGTTGATGGTCACCACCACCAGCGCCACGGTCAGCAGCGTGCCCTGCAACGGGGTCAGCGCCACCACCCCGACGCCCGGCACCGGCAGCCACAGGATCGTCAGCCCCTGCAGGACCATCACGCCGGCCGCGACCATCTGCACGCCCAGCTTGACCAGGGCGTCCACGCCCCACTTGTCGTCCAGCACCCCCAGCAGCCAGATCAGCGCCGCCGCGGACAGCAACGCCCGCGGCTCGTCCGACAGCCGGAACACCTCGGAGGTGTTGGAGAGCTGGGAGGCCACCAGCAGCCCCGCGCACAGCCCGCCGAACATCGCGATGCCGCCGAGCCGCGGCGTCGGCTCCCGGTGCACGTCACGGGCGCGCACCTCGGGCATCGCCCCCGCCGCGATGGCGAACTTCCGTACCGGTCCGGTCAGCAGATACGTGACCGCAGCCGCGACACAGAGCGTCAGGAGATATTCACGCACAGGCTGCCCCAGAAGTCTCGCCGGTCCTCAGCGCCATACCTTCTCATGCCCGCTGACCTCCTCAGGCGCTCAGGGCACCCCCTACGGAGCCGGGACCCCGGTCAGCGCGGTGACCACCGGATCCAGCGCGGCCCGGATCTCCTCGCCGATGCTACGGAAGTACGGGATCGGGGCGCCATAAGGATCCTGCACCTCGTCCGCCTCCGCCGTCGGCGCCAGCAGCCAGCCGCGCAGCGCCGCCGCCGCGCTGGACAGCGCGCGCGCACGGTGCACCAGCGCCTCCGGCGAACCCCCGGCGGGCAGCGTGCTGACGTCGATCGCCCGCACCAGCCGGGTGAACTCCTTGAGCGTGAAGGTCCGCAGGCCCGCCGAGTGCCCCATGGCGATCACCTGCTGCCGGTGATCACGGGTGGCGGTCAGCACCAGATCGGCGTGGATGACGTGTTCGTCCAGCAGCTCACGGCCGAAGAACCCCGCGGCGTCCGCCCCGTACTCGGACAGCACCTGCGCGGCGTGCTCCTCCATCGGGGCACCCTCGTGCCCCCACGTGCCCGCGCTCTCCACCACCAAGGCGTCGCCGAACCCGCCCAGGCGCTGGTCGAGCGCCTGCCGGGTGAGGCGTTCGGTGATCGGTGAGCGGCACACATTCCCCGTACTGACATGCAGTATCCGGAAGACCGGGCGGACCCCGCCGGCCGGCTCGGTCGGCTCCGGCTGCCGTATGCCACTGTCCGCAAGCGCGGTCAATGGGAGATCTCCAGGTCGGGCACGACTTTGCGCAGTTCCTCCTCGCTCACCGCACCGGCGCGCAGCAGCCGGGGAACCGGCCGGGTGACATCGATGATCGACGAGGGCACGATGTCGGGCGTCGGGCCGCCGTCCAGGTAGACCGCGACCGAGTCGCCCAGCATCTCCTGGGCGGCGTCGCAGTTCTGGGGCGCGGGGTGGCCGGTGAGATTGGCGGAGGAGACCGCCATCGGGCCGAAGTCCTTGAGCAGTTCGAGGGCGACCGGGTGCAGCGGCATCCGCACCGCCACGGTCCCGCGGGTCTCCCCCAGGTCCCAGGTGAGGGACGGCTGGTGGCGGGCCACGATGGTCAGCGCGCCCGGCCAGAAGGCGTCCACCAGCTCCCACGCCTGCTCGGAGAAGTCCGTGACCAGGCCGTGCAGCGTGTTCGGGGAGCCGACCAGCACCGGGGAGGGCACCCCGCGGCCACGGCCCTTGGCCTCCAGCAGATCGCCCACCGCGGTGGTGCTGAACGCGTCCGCGCCGATGCCGTACACCGTGTCCGTCGGCAGGACGACGAGATCGCCGCGCCGTACGGCGGACGCCGCCTCGCGCAGCCCGTGCTTGCGGTCGACCACGTCCGTGCAGTCGTATCGCCGTGCCATCAGTGAACGTCCTCCTCGGTCATCGATTGACCCTGCGGGCGGTGGCGAACCGCGGCCTGTTGTTGAGATCGGGATGGTCGGCGGCGTCCGCCCAGCCGCGGTCCTCGGTGAAGATCCACGGCACCTGACCGCCCTGGCTGTCGGCGTGCTCGATGACCACGATGCCGCCCGGCCGCAGCAGCCGGTGCGCGGTGCGCTCCAGGCCCCTGATGGTGTCCAGGCCGTCCTCGCCGGAGAACAGCGCCAGCTGCGGGTCGTGGTCGCGCGCCTCGGGCGCCACGTGCTCCCACTCGGTGAGCGGGATGTAGGGAGGGTTGGAGATCACCAGATCGACCTGCCCGCCGAGCTGCGGCAGGGCGCTCAGGGCGTCCCCCTGGTGCAGGACGACCCGGGACCCCTCGGCGTTGCGCCGCGCGTACTGCAGGGCCCGTTCGTCCAGCTCCACGCCGTGCACCCGGGAGCGCGGCACCTCCTGCGCCAGCGCCAGCGCGATCGCGCCGGAACCGGTGCACAGATCGACGATCAGCGGCTCGGCGACATCCATGGCCCGTACCGCGTCTATCGCCCAGCCCACCACCGACTCGGTCTCCGGACGCGGCACGAACACCCCGGGCCCCACCTGGAGTTCCAGGTACCGGAAGAACGCCCGCCCGGTGATGTGCTGGAGCGGCTCGCGCGCCTCGCGGCGGGCGATCGCCTCCCAGTAGCGGGCGTCGAACTCGGCGTCCGCGACCAGGTGCAGCCGGGGACGCTCGGTGCCGTGCACGTACGCCGCCAGTTCCTCGGCGTCGAAGCGTGGTGAGGGCACCCCGGCGTCCGCCAGCCGCTGGGTGGCGCGGGCCACCTCGGCGAGCAGCAGGGAACGGGGGTACGAGGAAGGCCCGGTGGCGGATGACCCGGATGATGACGTCACGATCCCCACCCTACGATCACTGCGCCGCCGCGAGCTTGGCGGCGGAGTCGGCATCGACGCAGGCCTGGATGACGGCGTCGAGCTCGCCGTCCAGGACCTGGTCGAGGTTGTACGCCTTGAAGCCCACGCGGTGGTCGGAGATGCGGTTCTCGGGGAAGTTGTAGGTGCGTACCCGCTCGGAACGGTCCACGGTGCGCACCTGGCTGCGCCGGGCGTCCGAGGCCTCCTTGTCGGCCTCCTCCTGGGCGGCGGCCAGCAGCCTGGCGCGCAGGATGCGCAGCGCCTGGTCCTTGTTCTGCAGCTGGCTCTTCTCGTTCTGGCAGGAGACGACGATGCCGGTGGGCAGGTGCGTGATGCGCACCGCGGAGTCCGTGGTGTTGACGGACTGCCCGCCGGGCCCCGAGGAGCGGTAGACGTCGATCCGCAGCTCGTTGGGGTTGATCTCCACCTCGACGTCCTCGGCCTCGGGCAGCACCAGCACCCCGGCCGCCGAGGTGTGGATGCGGCCCTGGGACTCGGTGGCGGGCACCCGCTGCACGCGGTGCACCCCGCCCTCGTACTTCAGGCGGGCCCACACGCCGGTGCCGGGCTCGGCGTTGCCCTTGGTCTTGACGGCGACCGAGACGTCCTTGTAGCCGCCGAGGTCGGACTCGTTGGCGTCGATCAGCTCGGTCTTCCAGCCCAGGCGCTCGGCGTAGCGCAGATACATGCGCAGCAGATCGCCGGCGAACAGGGCCGACTCGTCGCCGCCCTCACCCGCCTTGATCTCCAGGATGACGTCCTTGTCGTCGCTGGGGTCGCGGGGCACCAGCAGCAGCCGCAGCCGTTCGGTGACGGCCTCGCGGGCAGCGGTCAGCTCCTTGACCTCGGCGGCGAACTCGGGATCCTCCTGGGCGAGTTCCCGGGCGGTCTCGATGTCCTCGCCGTACTGCTTCCAGGAGTGGTACGCGGCGATGATCGGCGTCAGCTCGGCGTACCGCTTGCTCAGCTTGCGCGCGGTGGCCTGATCGGCGTGCACCGCGGGGTCGGCGAGCCGCCGTTCGAGGTCGGCGTGCTCGCCGATCAGTTCCTCGACCGCCTCGAACATCGTGTACTCCTGGGAGAAGGATGGGACCGGGGGACAGCGGGTGGAGCGGGGACATGAAAGGCGCCGGTCCGGCCGCCTCCGCGAGGGGGTGTGACCGGGCCCGGCGCCAGGGGTGGGGCTACTTCTTCGCGGCCCCGGCGTTCTTGCCGAAGCGCGCCTCGAAGCGGGCCACACGGCCACCGGTGTCGAGGATCTTCTGCTTGCCGGTGTAGAACGGGTGGCACTCGGAGCAGACGTCGGCACGGATGTTGCCCTCGGTCATGGTGCTGCGGGTGGTGAAAGACGCCCCACAGGTACAGCTGACCTGGGTCTCGACGTACTCCGGGTGAATGTCGCGCTTCATGGTCTCTCCTTGCGTTCTGGAGGGCGCCGGGTCGGCACACCCGATGCGTGCCGTGAACCGGAGCCAGCGGTTCAGTCTGCCAGCACTGTCCGCTCCGTCCAAAACGAGGGTGCCCAGACCGTTATTCCCCGCCCTCAGGCGTCCCCGGGGTGACCTCCGCGCCGGGCTGCTGCCGGTCGGCCGCGGAGCCCTCGCGGGCCGCCTCCGGCACCGGCTCGTCCCGCCTGAGCGCCTCCCACAGCCGCTCGCCCTGCGGTGACAGGGGCACCACCCGGTTGGGATCGTGCTCGTCGTGGGCGATCGGCAGCGTGATCATGTCCAGCTGGTCGGGCCCGATGTTCTTGAGGGTACGGGCCAGGCCGGTCAGCTCGGAGACGGAGGCCAGGGCGGAGTCGGTGGTGAGGGAGGAGGTCGCGGCGTCGGCCAGGTCGTACAGCTTCTTCGGGTTGCCGAACAGGCCGATGCTGCCCACCTGTTCGGCCAGGGCGCGGACGAAGGTGTGCTGGAGCCGGATGCGTCCCAGGTCGCTGCCGTCGCCGATGGCGTGCCGGGTGCGGACCAGGGCCAGGGCCTGCGCCCCGTCCAGGGTGTGGGTGCCGGCGGCGAGGTCGAGACGGCTGTCGGGGTCGCGCAGATCCTCGCGGGTGGTGATCTCGACGCCACCCAGGGTGTCGATGATCTTCTCGAAGCCCTTGAAGTCGATCTCGATGTAGTGGTCCATCCTGATGCCGGTCAGCGACTCGGTGGTCTTGACGGCGCAGGCGGGCCCGCCGATCTCGTACGCCTCGTTGTACATGGTGCGCGGGGCCTCGGGGGCGGTGGTGCCGTCGGCCCGGTCGCAGGCGGGGCGGGTGACCAGGGTGTCCCGGGGGATGGACACCACGGTGGCGGCGTCGTGCTCCTCGTTGATGTGCACGATCATCGCGGTGTCGGCGCGGGCACCGTCCTCGGAGCCGTAGACGCCGTTCCCGCCCGCCCGGGAGTCCGAGCCCAGGACGAGGATGTCCAGGGAGCCGTGCGGGGCGTCCTCGGGCCGGTCCCCGCCCAGTGCGGAGTCGATGTCGAGGCCCGCGATGTTGCCGTCGAACTTCACGTACAGGGCGACCCCCGCCGCGGCGGTCAAGGTGAGCGCCGCGGCGGTGGTGAGGGCGGCGACGCGCAGCCTGCGGCGCGCGCGGCGCGTACGTGCGGTCAGGGCCGACGCGCCGGGCGGCAGAGCGTCATCCGCGGAGTCATCCGCCATTGCCCCAGTTTCACCCGATACGGCGAGGGCCGCATCACCACAATGGGTGATGCGGCCCTTACACGGGGGATCCGGATCCGGGTCAGTCCTGACCGTTGGGGGTCGGGGTCGTCTTCTGGATCTGGAGCAGGAACTCTGCGTTGGACTTGGTCTGCTTCATCTTGTCCAGCAGCAGTTCCACGCCGGACTGGGAGTCCAGGGCGTGCAGCACCCGGCGCAGCTTCCACACGATGGCCAGCTCGTCGCTGCCCATCAGCAGGTCCTCCTTGCGGGTGCCGGACGCGTCCACGTCCACCGCCGGGAAGATCCGCTTGTCGGAGAGCCTGCGGTCCAGCTTGAGCTCCATGTTGCCGGTGCCCTTGAACTCCTCGAAGATCACCTCGTCCATCCGCGAGCCGGTCTCGACCAGCGCGGTGGCCAGGATGGTCAGCGAGCCGCCGTCCTCGATGTTGCGGGCCGCGCCGAAGAACTTCTTCGGCGGGTACAGCGCCGCGGAGTCGACACCACCGGACAGGATGCGGCCGGAGGCGGGCGCCGCCTGGTTGTAGGCACGGCCCAGACGGGTGATGTTGTCGAGCAGCACCACCACGTCGTGCCCCAGCTCCACCAGCCGCTTGGCGCGCTCGATGGCGAGCTCGGCGAGGGTGGTGTGGTCCTCGGCGGGACGGTCGAAGGTCGAGGAGATGACCTCGCCCTTGACGGCCCGCTGCATGTCGGTGACCTCTTCGGGGCGCTCGTCGACGAGCACGACCATCAGATGGCACTCGGGGTTGTTGCGGGTGATGGCGTTGGCCACCGCCTGCATGATCGTGGTCTTGCCGGTGCGCGGCGGGGCCACGATCAGACCGCGCTGACCCTTGCCGATGGGCGAGATCAGATCGATGATCCGGGTGATCAGCTGGTTGGGCTCGGTCTCAAGGCGCAGCCTGTCCTGCGGGTAGAGCGGGGTCAGCTTGTTGAACTCGGCGCGGGCGCGGCCGTGTTCGGCGGCCATGCCGTTGACGGAGTCCAGCCGCACCAGCGCGTTGAACTTCTCGCGCCGCTCGCCGTCCCGGGGCTGGCGGACGGCGCCGGTGACGTGGTCGCCCTTGCGCAGGCCGTTCTTGCGGACCTGGGCGAGGGAGACGTACACGTCGTTGGGCCCGGGCAGGTAGCCGGAGGTGCGCACGAAGGCGTAGTTGTCGAGGATGTCGAGGATGCCCGCGACGGGGATCAGCACATCGTCGTCGGCGACCTGCGGCTCGTTGAAGCCGGATTCCTCGCGCCCGCCGCGCCGGCCGCGCCGGTCACGGTAGCGGCCGCGGCGTCCGCGCCGCCCGTCGCCGAACTCGTCGTCGCCGCCACCGCGGTTGTCACGGTCACGGTCGCGGTCACGCCCGCCGTCGCCACGGCCACCGCCGTCACGGTCACGATCCCGGTCGCGGTCCCGGTTGCCCCGGCCGCCGCCCTGACCCTGGCTCTGGCCCTGCTGGTTCTGGTTCTGACCCTGCTGGCCCTGGCCGCCGCTGTTCTTGCCGCGGCGCTCGCGCTCCCGCTTGGCGGGGCGCTCACCGCCGGAGCTGTCGTCCTTGCCCGCGGTGTCGGCGTCCTTGGCGGGGGCGGTACGCCCGCTCTTGCCGCCGCCGTTGCCGCTGTCCGCGGTGGCGGCGGAGCCCTCGGCCTGGCCGGGGATGTCGATCTGCTGCTGCCGCTGCGCCTCGGCGGCCTCACCCGTACGCGCCCGCGAGGTGGTGCGGCGCTTGGGCTTGTCCGTGCCGTTCGTGTCGTCCGGGTCGGACGCGGCGGCCTTCTTGGCCTCCGCCGCGGGGGCGGAGGCGGGGGCGCCCGAGGGGGCGGCCTGCTTCTCCTTGATGACCTCGATCAGCTGGCTCTTGCGCATCCGCGCGGTGCCCCTGATCCCGAGGCCCGAGGCAACCTGCTGCAACTCGGCCAGCACCATGCCGTCGAGGCCGGTGCCGGAACGCCGGCGCCGGGGCGCGGCGGAGGCGGCGGGAGCGTCCGTGGCGGAGGCTGTGGCATCACCGGCGGTCTTGCCGGCGCTGTCGGCACTCACACCCATCAGATCGGTGGTGTCGCTCACGAAGGGTCCTTCCCTGGAGCGGACGTCGGCCTGTCTGGCTCGGCGACCGGTTGTGCTGTCCGGCTGCGGTCCCCTTGGCGCGGGCCGGCCGGGCGGTGGTTCCGCCGATGCGACATGGCGGAAGGAATCAATGCAACGTGCGATGCGGGGGAATCACGGAGAAGCACGGGGAATCGCCGCGAAACGACGCCGCACCCATTCCGGAGCGGACTCGACATGCCCGGCAGGCTGCTCAGGCAGATGAGTGAAGGCTCCCGGAAGAATCGGATGGTCCCGTGGACGGGACCCCGGAATACCGTGCCCCTGGAGAAATCCATCGGGACGGTACGTGCAGACTTGAGATTAACACTACCGGATACTGCCTTCATTCCCCCACTCCTGCTACGGAAATCCCGTGCCCGGCGTCCCTCACCGCTCGGGCCCGGCGGATCCGGCGAGCGGCAGCACACTGGCCCCCGACAGATCCAGGGCCAGCCGGTTCGCCGTCCAGCCCGCACCGGCCAGCCGCGCCGTCTTGTCCGCCGCCTCGTCCCCCACCAGGGCGAGTACGGTCGGCCCGGCGCCCGAGATCACCGCGGGTACGCCGTCGGCGCGCAACCGCTGCACCAACTCCATGCTCTCGCTCATGGCCGGCGCCCGGTACTCCTGGTGCAGCCGGTCCTCGGTGGCGGGCAGCAGCAGCTCGGGGCGCCGGGTCAGCGCCTCGACCAGCAGCGCGGCGCGCCCCGCGTTGAGCGCGGCGTCCGCGTGCGGCACCGTGCGCGGCAGCAGACCGCGCGCGGTGGCCGTCAGCAGCGGCTTCGACGGCACGAACACCACCGGCACCAGGTCCTTCGCCGGCTCCATGCGGATCGCCCGCACCGCGCCGGTGTCGCCCCAGGCCAGGGTGAAACCGCCCAGCAGGCAGGCGGCGACGTTGTCCGGGTGGCCCTCGATCTCGGTGGCCAGTTCCAGCAGCGCGGCGTCGTCCAGCCGGCTCTCACCGCCGGAGGTCACCGCCCGCGCCGCCATCAGACCGGCGCAGATCGCGGCCGAGGACGAGCCCAGGCCCCGGCCGTGCGGGATGCGGTTGGCGCACACCACCTCCAGGCCGCGCGGCTGGCCGCCGAGCGCCTCGAACGCGGTGCGCAGGGAGCGGACCAGCAGATGCCGCTCGTCGCGGGGCAGTGTGTCGGCGCCCTCCCCGGCGATGTCGATGTGCAGCCCGGATTCCGCCACCCGGACGACCACGTCGTCGTACAGCCCCAGGGCCAGCCCGAGGGCGTCGAATCCGGGGCCGAGATTGGCGCTGGTCGCCGGGACCCTGACCCGGACGGCGGCGGCGCGGAAGGCGGGATGGGCCATCGCTCGATGACTCTCCTTGGTGAGATGTGCGGTACGCCCCGGAGGCCGACCTGTCTCGCGATCGCGCTGCACGGGGTTGAATACCAGCCTATCGAAGGAAGGTTCAGACGCGATACAGGGAGGAGGGGTGTCGCCCCCCGGGATGTACGGTGCGTGACGGCAACGGGCCGAAGCCGGGCGGAACCCGGCCCCGGCCCGCGCGGCATCAGGCCAGCCCGAGCCGTTCGGCGGCGGCGTCCGCGTCCACCGGCACCGTGACCGGCTGCGGCGCGCCGGCCACCGCCCAGTCCGGGTCCTTCAGGCCGTTGCCGGTGACGGTGCACACGATGCGCTGCCCCGGGTCGACCTTGCCCTGGTCGGCGGCCTTGAGCAGTCCGGCGACCGAGGCGGCCGAGGCCGGCTCGACGAACACGCCCTCACCGGCCGCCAACAGCCGGTAGGCCGACAGGATCTGACGGTCGGTCACCTCGTCGATGAGGCCGCCGGACTCGTCCCTGGCCCGCTCGGCGAACGCCCAGGAGGCCGGGTTGCCGATGCGGATCGCGGTGGCGATGGTGGTCGGGTTCCGTACCGGCGCGCCGCGCACGATCGGCGCCGAGCCGGAGGCCTGGAAACCCCACATCCGCGGGGTGCGGGAGGCGGGCCCGTCCGCCGCGTACTCCTGATAGCCCTTCCAGTACGCGGTGATGTTGCCGGCGTTGCCGACCGGCAGGACGTGGATGTCGGGGGCGTCGCCCAGCATGTCGACGATCTCGAAGGCAGCGGTCTTCTGCCCCTCGATACGCACCGGGTTCACCGAATTGACCAGCGCCACCGGGTACTTCTCGGACAGCCCGCGGGCCAGTTCCAGGCAGTCGTCGAAGTTGCCCTCGACCTGGAGGATCTTCGCCCCGTGGACGAGGGCCTGGCCCATCTTGCCCAGCGCGATCTTGCCCTGCGGGACCAGCACCGCGCTCACCATGCCCGCCCGGACCGCGTAGGCGGCCGCCGAGGCGGAGGTGTTGCCCGTGGAGGCACAGATGACGGCCTGCGCGCCGTCCTCCTTGGCCTTGGAGATGGCCATCGTCATCCCGCGGTCCTTGAACGAACCGGTCGGGTTGGCGCCCTCGACCTTCAGATGCACCTCGCAGCCCGTGCGCTCGGACAGCACCTGCGCGGGTACGAGCGGCGTGCCGCCCTCGCGCAGCGTCACCACGGGCGTCGCCGCGGTGACCGGCAGCCGGTCGCGGTACTCCTCGATGACCCCACGCCACTGACGGCTGGTGCTGGTCGCGTCCAAGATGCTCACGGTCGTGTCCTGTTCACTTGCGGAAAAGAGGCGGCTACTCGCCCTCGACGCGCATGATGCTGGCCACATCATGCACGGTGTCCAGTTCGCGCAGGGCCGCGACGGTGGCGGTCAGCGCGGCGTCCGGGGCCCGGTGGGTGACGACGACCAGCGAGGCCTCGCCGTCCTTGCCGGACTGCCGGACGGTGTCGATGGAGACGCCGTGGTCGGCGAAGACCAGGGCGCACTGGGCCAGTACGCCCGGTTTGTCGGCCACGTCCAGGCTGATGTGGTAGCGGGTGACGACGTCGCCCATCGGGCTCACCGGCAGCTGGGTGTACGCGGACTCGCCCGGCCCGCGCCCGCCGCCCAGCTTGTTGCGGCACACCGCGACCAGGTCGCCGAGCACGGCGGACGCGGTGGGGGCGCCGCCGGCGCCGGGGCCGTAGAACATCAGCTGCCCGGCCGAGTCGGCCTCGACGAAGACGGCGTTGTAGGCGCCCTTGACGGAGGCCAGCGGGTGGCTGAGCGGGATCATCGCCGGATGCACGCGGGCGGTGACCGAACGGCCGTCCCCGGCGCGCTCGCAGATGGCCAGCAGCTTGACGGTGCAGCCCATCCGGCGGGCCGAGGCGATGTCGGCGGCGGTGACCTCGGTGATGCCCTGCCGGTGCACGTCGTCCAGCCGCACCCGGGTGTGGAAGGCGATCCCGGCGAGGATGGCGGCCTTGGCGGCGGCGTCGAAGCCCTCCACGTCGGCGGTGGGGTCGGCCTCGGCGTACCCGAGGGCGGTGGCCTCGTCCAGAGCCTCGCCGTAGCCGGCGCCCGAGGACTCCATCCGGTCGAGGATGAAGTTGGTCGTGCCGTTGACGATGCCGAGCACGCGGTTGACGGTGTCCCCGGCCAGCGACTCGCGCAGCGGGCGCAGCAGCGGGATGGCCCCGGCGACGGCGGCCTCGTAGTAGAGGTCGGCGCCGTGCTCGGCGGCTATGGCGTGCAGGGCCGGGCCGTCCTGGGCGAGCAGCGCCTTGTTGGCGGTGACGACCCCGGCGCCGTTCTTGAACGCGGCCTCGATGAGACCGCGGGCGGGCTCGATGCCGCCGATCATCTCGACGACCACGTCGACGTCGTCCCGGGTGACCAGGCCCTCGGCATCCGTGGTGACCAGCGCCGGGTCGATGCCGGCCCGCACCCGGTCGGGGCGGCGCACGGCCACCCCGGCGAGTTCGAGCGGGGCGCCGATACGGGCGGCGAGATCCTCGGCGTGCGTCGTCATCAGGCGAGCCACCTGGGAGCCGACCACGCCGCAGCCCAGCAGTGCCACCTTCAGCGGACGCGTACGCACCATTCGACCTCGCCTTTCCATGTGTCTTACGGCCCTCAGTCTTATGCAGGCGGGGGCCGGCCCCCGCCTGCGTTCAGTATGCGGACTCGGCGGTGGACTCAGCCAACGTCGAGCCGCAGCAGATCTTCCTCGGTCTCCCGCCGGACGATCACCCGGTCCTCACCGTCGGTGACGGCGACGACGGGCGGGCGGGTCACGTGGTTGTAGTTGCTCGCCATCGAGCGGCAGTACGCGCCGGTGGCGGCGACGGCGATCAGATCGCCCGGCGCCAGGTCGGCGGGGAGGTACGCGTCGCGCACCACGATGTCGCCGCTCTCACAGTGCTTGCCGACGACGCGGCTCAGCATGGGCAGCGCGTCCGAGGCCCGGGAGACCAGCGCCACCGAGTACTCGGCGTCGTACAGCGCGGTGCGGATGTTGTCGGACATCCCGCCGTCGACGCTGACGTACGTCCGCAACCCCTCCAGCGGCTTGACGGTGCCGACCTCGTAGAGGGTGAACGCGGAGGGCCCGATGATCGCGCGCCCCGGCTCGACGGACAGCCGGGGGGCGTCCAGGCCGGCCGCCGCGCACTCGCGCTCGACGATGTCGCGCAGCGTCCTGGCGATGTCGAACGGCTCCAGCGGGTCGTCGGTGGAGGTGTACGCGATGCCGAGCCCGCCGCCGAGGTCGATCTCGGGCAGATTCACCCCGAACTCGTCACGGACGGTGGCCAGCAGTTGCACGACGCGGCGCGCGGAGACCTCGAACCCGGCGAGGTCGAAGATCTGCGAGCCGATGTGCGAGTGCACGCCCAGCAGTTCCAGGCTCTGGGGCTCGGCCAGGACGCGGCGCACGCCGTCCAGGGCGGCGCCGCCGGCCAGCGCGAGGCCGAACTTCTGGTCCTCGTGGGCGGTGGCGATGAACTCGTGGGTGTGCGCCTCGACCCCGACGGTCACCCGCACGAGCACCGGCTGCCGTACGCCGTGCTCACGGGCGATCCGCGCGACGCGGTCGATCTCGTCGTAGGAGTCGACGACGATGCGCCCCACGCGGGCCTCGACGGCCCGGCGGATCTCGTGCTCGGACTTGTTGTTGCCGTGGAAGGCGATGGACGCCGCGGGCATACCGGCCGCCAGGGCGGTGGCCAGTTCGCCGCCCGAGCAGACGTCGAGGTTGAGCCCTTCCTCGCGCAGCCAGCGCACGACGGCGCGCGAGAGGAACGCCTTGCCGGCGTAGAACACGTCGGCGCCGTCGCCGAACGCCTGCCGCCAGGCACGGCAACGCGCCCGGAAATCGCCCTCGTCCAGGATGTAGGCGGGCGTTCCGTGGGTGCGGGCGAGCCGGTCGACGCCGATGCCGGCGACGGTGACCACGCCGTCCTCGCCGCGCCGCACGGAGTGGGCCCAGACCTTGGGGTCCAGGGCGTTGAGATCGGTGGGCGGGGCGCTGTAGTGACCCTCGGGCAGCACATCGGCGTGACGGGGCCCGGCGGGGTGGGCGGAACGGCTCATGGAAGACCTCTGGTGGTGCGAGAGCTACAGATGACGGGGGGCACTGACACCCAGCCGGGACAGACCGCCGGCGAGCACCGTCGCGGTGGCCTGGGCGAGGGCCAGCCGCGCGCGGTGGGCGGTCCCGGGTTTCTCGTCCCCGACGGGCAGGGTGGCCCGTACGGACTCCGCCTCCAGCCAGGCACCGGCTATGGCGACCAGCCGCTGCGGGCTGTTCCCGGCGGCGGCCCACTCCCCGAGGGCGTCGAGCAGGGTGCGCTCGGCGGGGTGCGCGGCGGGGGCGGGCTCGGCGCTCAGACCGAACCGCGCGGAGTGCCGCAGCAGGTGCCGGCACCTGGCGTGCGCGTACCGGACCCGGAACAGCGGGTTCTCCACCCGCTGCACGAGCAGCGCGGCCCGGTCGCCGCCGGTGGCCTCGCTCCAGCGCGCGATGTCGCGCCGGGTGTCCTCGGGTACGGAATCGGGCACCGGGTCGGCGGTCAGCGCGCGCAGCAGGGCGGTGTCGCCGTCCCCGTGCAGCCGGACGGTGAGAAACCCGTCGCGTACCGACGCGCCGGTGATCCCGTCCTGCGCCAGCAGGGCGTCCCGCAACAGCGCGGCGACCTCGGCGGCGGGCCGCCCGGCGGGGCGGGCGAGCTGATGGGCGACAGCGGTGGACCATCCCGGCTCCCCGTGCGGGGCGCGCCGGACCACCACCCGCGCGGGAACGCCGGCACCGGGCAGCTGGCCGCTCTCGACGGCCTGGCGCACACAGCGCAGCACGACGCGGGACAGCTGGTCGGGGGTCACCTGGTCAGGGTACGAGAGGAGGCGGGCGCCTGCTGCCCCCGCCCCTGGTCGCGCAGCCGCCGCACCTCGCGAACCAGCGCGGTCGGCTCGAAGGGCTTGCCCAGCACGGCGTCCACCTCGGCGGGCGGGTCCTGATCGGTGCTGGCGCTGACGAGCACCAGCGGGATGTGCCCGGTGCGCGGGTCGGTCCGCAGCCGCGAGACGGTGCGCAGCCCGTCCAGCCGGGGCATGGCCACATCGAGGGTGATGACGTGCGGCCGGAAACGGTGCACGGTCTCCAGGCACTCGGCGCCGTCGGACGCGGTCATGACCTCGAAGCCGTCGAGTTCGAGGTTGACCCTGATGAGCTGCCGGATGACCTGGCTGTCGTCGACGACGAGGACCCGGCCGGTAGCGCCTGGCACCCCGCCAGGGTAAGCGCGTACCCCGCTCCCCGTCCGGCCCTTTCGCAAACTCCCACCCCGTGGAACCCGGTACGGAGGTCCGCCGGGGAGCTGGTAATGTTCTCGATGTCGCCAAGGCGACGCCAAGCCCCCGTAGCTCAGCGGATAGAGCATCGGCCTCCGGAGCCGTGTGCGCAGGTTCGAGTCCTGCCGGGGGCACCTTGCATGAGGTGCCCAAAGACCCCGCCACCAGCGAGTTCGCTGGAGTCGGGGTCTTCGCGTATGTGCAGGCGGATGCCGCCGAAAGCAGTCGTTTGCCAGTGATCACGTAATGACGACGTAATGATCTTGGGCGTCGTTCGCGCAGGTGGGGGGTGTTTTCGGTTGCCCGCGCGGACACGGCGAAGGCCCCGGAGCGCGACACCGCCCCAGGGCCTCCGAGTGAGGCGTGTACGCCTGTCACGGCGTGCCGTCGTCCTCCCCCAGCCCTTGCATGATCCGGTCGTTCATCTCCGCTTCCTGGCCGTCGATGCACTTGGCGTAGATCTTGAGGAGCACATCCACCGAGTGCCCGGCCCGAGCTGCCACCTCCGGTGCGGGGACGCCGGAGTTGAGCCACTGGGAGACGCCAGCGTGCCGGAGGTCGTAGGGCCGGGCCGCCATGACTGACGTGACCTGATGCGGCAGGAGAGCCAGTTCCCGCGCTTGCTTCCACACGCGGGAGTACGAGGACGCGGCGATGACGTTGCCCCGCTCGCTGGAGAACAGCCGGCCGTCTTCCGCCGTGCCGAACTCCTTGACGTGGTCGAGGAGCAGGCGGACGAGCGGGGGCGGGATGGGGACCGTCCGTACTTCGCCCGCTTCGCGTTGCTTGAGGCCCCGACGGTCGTGCGCCTCCCCGGAGTCCGTCCACGCCTTACCAGCCGTGGGCCGCGTCTCGGTCAGCTCGATACGGCCCCATCCCTTCTCCGGGAGCGTGCAGTCCGACCGGCGCAGGCCTAGCACTTCACCGGGCCGCATGGCCGAGTAGTACAGGCATCCGAAGAACGCCCTCAGTCGTCGACCGCTCGCCCGGTCGTAGCCGCCAACGTAAGTGAGTGCGGTCAGCAGCTCCCGTGCCTGCCGGGGGTTGACCACCACCCGCCGGTCGACTTCCTGCACGGCCCGTTTCCCCCGCCTCCTGCGCACCTGGGAGAGCGGGTTGGCGTTCAGGGCGCCCAGTTCGACCGCGTACTGCAACACGTTGAAGACCACCGCCCGGCGACGCCGGTAGGTCTGCGTCGCGGCCGACTTGCCGTCGAGGCGACGAGTCAGGGCGTCCACCAAGTCCTGTGCACGGCTCCCCTCCGACAGTTCCGCCACAGGAAGGGACGCCTTGGACAGCCACGTCAGTGCGGCGGCGATCTCCTTGGGGCGCTCCCTCTCCCGGCGAGGAGGAGGCAGCAGGTACGACCGCGCCGCGCGGCGCAGGACCGTGGGCGTCGGCCGTCCGCGCACAGCCCTGACGGGAACCGCCAGGACGGTGGAGAGCGCGCGGTCATGCTGTCGCGTTGCTTCGCCGACGCCTCCGCCCACCGGGCATCCAGGTACTTCACCGCCAGCTCTACGAAGCTGAGCGCGACCTTGCCGCCCCGGAGAGAGTCGGGCAGTCCGGTCACGGTGTCGAAGGCTTCGCCCTTGTCGGCGGCGCGCAGGAGCTTGGCGCGGAAGCGGTCGGCGAGAGCCTTGGTCCTGTGCGACTCGTGGAAGGGCCCGCCATCGACCGACCAGCGCACGAGGTGGGTCGGCTTCTTGGCGGACCGGTTGACGCTCAGCTTCCAGATGACGACCTTGTACGACTTCACCGGACACCACCGCCCGTGCCCTCCGCGCGCTCCTCCACCCACGCGTCGAGCGCGTCACGCCGGACCCGGAGTTCACCGTTCGGGAGCCGGATGCAGGCGGGGGCGAGGTGGAGTTCACGCCAGCGGTAGAAAGTGCGGCGGGAGACGCCGCCCAGTTCCTCCAGCACTTGGCGCACGGTGAGCAGCTCGACACCGGTCCGGTCACGCGCCACGGGGAACACCGTCCTCCCTTACCGAGGCCGCGAGGAGGGCGGCTTCCGGGGAGTAGCCGCGTCCGGCGTACCGCCGCTGGCCGACGTAGGCCACGGGATGGCCCTCCAGGCCCAAGGCGGCGCGCTGCTCCTGGGCGCGGTGCTCGGCGCGGGCGCGGCGGAGTTCGCCGAGGGTGGTCGAGTAGCGGCGGGACTTGGTGGAGAAGTGGCCGCCGTAGCCGAGCATGTGCGCCCAGCGGCGTAGGCCGAGGCCCGCGAAGGCGGGGAGGCCGCCGAGCCACCAGCACGTACCGATCATGCGCAGCACGTGCGCCCGCACCGGCAGAAGGACCATTTCCCGGGCGGACCGGATACGCCCGTCGACCGCGCCGGCCGTCTCGGCGCCCTTGGTGGTGTACTTGGCGATGTACCCAGCCACCGCGCCCGGCGCAGGCCGCTCCCCCGCAGGTGAGGCGACGACCGGACGTACGTCGACCTGAGCGCCGAAGCGCAGCACACGCGTCCCGACGACCGCCGAGCCAGGCGCCTGGAAACGGACCCGGGCGACGGCCGCAGGGACGGCATCGGCGAGCAGAGCGGCGCTCGCCCAAGAGGGCGGTGGCGAGTCCGGCCCGTCCGGGCCGTCGAGGCGGACCACAGCATGGAAGTGGACCAGGCCGCGCCGCTGGTACTCGGCGACCTTCGTATACGAGAGCCGGGCAACGTCCGCCAGCTCGGCACGGGACAGCCCGGCCCGGCGGGCGATCTCCCGCCGCAGCTCGATTCCGAAGCGGTGCCAGAGCAGACCGGCGCAGGACTGCCAGAGCACGGCCCCGGCGTAGTTGTAACAGCGGGGGCAGAGGGGTTCGCCGAGGCGGGGGTCATCCGGCGCGTGCCGCTCGGAGCAGCCGAGGGGCACGCCGTGCGGGCAGTTCTTCGCATCCCGGCGGGGACGGCACGGGCGCACGCGGCCCGACTGCTCCCGGCGGGTGTGGACCGGCCCGAAGCCGGGAGCGGTGAGGGTGGCGAACACTCGGGGGTGCTCGCTCACCGAATCCGGTACCGCCTTGCCGCCGACGAGGCCGGCGCGTACGAGTTGGTAAGTGTCCGCCTGGTACACGCGAGAGCAGGCGGGGCAGACCGAGGCACGGCGGTTGCCGCAGGCGGTCAGCAGACGTCTGCCGTTCGGGTCGGAGCCGTCGACATCGGTCAGGGCTTCCCCCGTCGCCGTATCGACCAGGACGGCGGAGCCGACGAGGTGGACCGGGTTGGTGCAGCCGCCGAGGCGGATGACGGTACGGCGCCAGTCGGGAATGTCGGGCCGGGCCGCACGGTCCAGCAGCGCGGCCACGGCGGGCGCGAGCGGCGGCGGCGCGTTCATCGGCGCCCTCCGTTCCCGGGGCCGAAGGCGTACCCCATGACGGCGGCGATGGTCTCCGGTCGGGTCTTTGCGCTGAACCGGTGCGTCGGGTCCGTCAGCCAGACCGCTGCGGCGTGGCCGGGGCAGAGACGGCGTTCGGTGTTGTCGAGGGCGACCAGGACGACCTGTTCGTGGCCGGCGCAGGTGGCCGGGTGGTCGTCGGGCGCCCCGAGGTCGCAGTCCGACGCGTGGGATTTGCGCGGACGGTGGACACAGTATGAGTGCTCCTTTCACAGCTCATGTGGCGGAGGGAGTGGGCTCCTGGCGGGGTCGGGTTTGGCGACTTCGCGCCCCGTCGGGAGCCCGCGGAACGGGCGGTCACTTCTGGTCCTCGGGCGGAACGCCGACGACCAGGTACGAGATGGGGCCGAACTCACGGCGGGCGTCGAAGTAGCCCACGCCGAGGTCGGCGACTGGGATGCCGAGCGCGGAGGCAGCGGATTCCACCCCGGCCCGGCGGGCGTCGGAGTCGTCCGCGTCGACCAGGACGGCGAAGGACGGGCGGCGCGGTACGAGGACGGTCGGATTGGCGGTCAGGAAGTCGGTCAGCTCCCGCAGGCCGGCCAGGAAGGCGGCACGGTCACCGGAGCGGATGGTGTAGTCGGACACGGACGGATGCCTTTCGTTCGGGTCGTTCGTCGGGGCACGCCGCGGCGCGGTGTGGAGGGCTCAGAAACGCATCTGTCCGAGCAGGCCGTTCACCTCGGAGAGCAGGAGCGAGACCAGCGGCGCGGCGACGGTGCGGGAGAGCAGGAAGCCGAAGGCGCCGCAGAGCAGCACATCCAGCCAGCGCAGGTAGCGGATGCGCAGGAGGAACCAGATCGCGAGGCCGAGCAGCAGCACGGCCGAGGCGGTGACCAGCACGGTGACGCTCCTTGTCAGGCCAGGGCGGCGGACAGTTCCGGCAGTGCGGGGGTCAGATGCGCGTGGGCGGTGGCAACGGCTTCGGCATCCGCCTCGGTGACCAGGTGGGACCGACCGCGCTCCCAGCCGTCGCCGGAGGCGAGCACGGCGGTGCCGGCCTGTTCGGGGGTGATGGCTTGAGCGGCCTTGAGGGCGTGCGAATTGAGGTCACCGAGGGTCATTCCCGCAGTGCCGGGGTCGGCGACGCGGTGGCAGACCCGGCCGGCGAATTGGGCTCGGAGCGCGGTGACGCCGGGCCCCAGGTCGGAGCCGACGCGCTGCCCGGCGACGACGAGGAAGACGCCGAGGGCCGCGCCGAGCTGGGCGAGCCGGATCAGGGCGGTGCCGGCCGCATGGGCTTCGTCCTTCTCGTGGCGTCCGGCGACGAGGAAGAGTTCCGCGATCTCGTCCACGATGACGACGACCGGGACCGGCCGTTCCTTCTCTGCGAGGCCCCATATGTTGCGGACCCCGGCGGTGCGGCAGACCGTCATGCGGGCAAGGGTGAGGTCTACCAGCGCGGACAGCAGCCGTTCCGCCTGTGCCCGGTCGATCGCGAGGGCGGAGAGGCGGGCGCTGTAGAGGGACAGTTCCATGCCGCCCTTGCAGTCGATGCCGACGAGGGCGACCGGTTGCGGGGCGAGTCCGGCGACGAGGGCGTGGATCAGCGTGGACTTGCCGGAGCGCGTAGCGCCGACGATCAGCCAGTGCGGAATGCGGCGCAGGTCGATGACCCAGGGCGCCCCGGTTCCCAGCGTCCCGACGACGACCCGCAGCAGCCGCACCGGCCCCCGGGTACGGGGCACCCGAGGTGCGGCGAGCGGATCGGCGTACAGGGCGGCGATCCGTACGACGCCGGGCCGTAGGGAGGTGACGCGGACCGCGTGGACCTGCCAGTCCTCCGCCATAGCGGAGGCCGCCTTCACGAAGTCGTCGGGAAGTTGCCCCGGCAGCAGCCGTGCCACGAGTTCGAAGCCGGCCCCCGTGGGCCGGATGAAACCGTGCCGGGGGACGCGCGGTTGGGGCGGCGAAGCGCCGTTCCCGACGAGCCCGGACACCACGGTCAGCGCCGGGCGACGGCTCACGGCGAGTCCGCACCCGGCCATCAGCGCCCGCCAGGTGCGGGCGACGTGAAAGGCGGACGCCGGGTAACCGAGTAACAGCCACCAGGCCGCCGGGGACCTCCGGCGCAGCGCCGGGCCTACGATCAGCAGGCCCGACGCGACGAGGGCGGCGACCACGAGGACCCGCCCTGGCCAGGTAGCCCCGGCCGACGGGTCGGAGGACGCCAGGATCGTCACTGTCCGGCCCCCTTGGCGGCGGAAGCCGCGTGGAGGGGACGGATCTCGGCGGCGCGGTAGGCAATGCCGTGCCGTCCCTCGTTCTCCCAGGGAACGGCGACCAGGTCCCGCACGGTGACGGGGGTTCCGACCTGCACGCCGGACGGCTCACCGGGGACGCTCACGTTCACCACGTCCGCCGAGGTGCCGGCCATCAGGCACAGACCCACCTGGTACAGCGTCTTGCCGGTGTCGCGGTCGACCCGCACCTGCCCGGACTCACGGTTCACGAGCCGCGGAGTCGGGGGCACGGCGCAGATGATCCCCGTGTACTTCGCGGTGTCGATCGGAAGGGTTGCCACAGTTCTGGACTCCTCACATCTGGATGACGAGCAACCGCAGGACGGCCCTACGGACTGCTAGACCACCCGTAGTACGGGCTGTCAACCGGGTTGGGGATGGGAGAAGCTATCCACGTTCGTGGATAGAGCGTTCACGACGACGAGCAGGCCGCAGAGGCCGAGGCCACGGAGGACAGGGCATGCCGCCGAAGAACACGCAGCCGAAGTACCGGCAGATTGCCGACTACCTGCGCGAAGGCATCCTTGACGGCACCTTCCCCGCCGGCCAGCCGCTCCCGTCGGAGGAGGCGTTGGCCAAGCAGTTCGGCGTGACACGCCCCACAGTCCGTCAGGGACTCACCGAGCTACGGGCGTCCGGCCTGGTCGAGGCCATCATGGGCCGGGGCACGTTCGCCCGCTCCCCCTACAACCGCCCCAGCTTCACCTACCCGCGAGGCGTTCGCCGCTCGCCCGACGGTCAGTACACCGAGGCCGACGGCATCCGCTGGACCGACGCCGAGAAGCCGACGGCAACCCGCACTGACGCCCCACTCGCGCTCGCCGACCTGCTGCGCATCCCGCCGGGGGAGCCACTGTTCACGTACGACGCTTTGCAGACCGCGGACCAGGGCTACCTACGCCAACTGCACCGCACCTACGTGCCGTTCTCGGTACTCCTCGGCACCAAGTACGAGGAGACGCCCCCGCCGCCGGCTCCGCAGCTCTACAACGCCCTGGCCGAGCTGGGCCACGAGCTGCACTTCACGGAGTACGTCCGCACCCGCATGCCCCTGCCGGACCAGGCCCAGGCGCTCCGGCTTGCCGACGGGGTACCCCTGCTGCATGTTCTGCGGGTGACGCTCACGACCGCCGGCAAGCCGCTTACACTGGAGGAGTTGCACCTTCCGGGGCATGACTTGGAGCTCGCGTTCGGCCTATAGCGAGGACTCTTGAAACGCCGCGCGGTTCAGACTTTCTCTACTTCATCAAGGCGGCTCGCTCCGCTCACCGCGCGCGGCCCAGCCCCCGGCCGTGCCTGCGCTCCTGTCTCCGCCCCGCTCCAGCCCGGCCGACGCCCGTGCCACGCGCACAGTAGTCACCGACCTGGACCCCCGCAGTCGGCCCCGGACGATAACCGATTCTGAAGACATCATCTGGTTTCGCACGTAAACTATGGACCTCTTGCCGCCTGCCAGGGGGATGGAAAGTGTCCGGAGCGCAAACCCTGATCACGACTGTCTACGAACAGTGGAAGAGTCAAAATGCCGCCCATATGTCAGATGCCGATGCGTGGGAGATTTTTCTTGCCTGGCTGCTTTTGCGTGACAAAGATGTAACCCTTGACGCTATCAGCGATGGAGTCGTTGACGGGTCGAACGACGGTGGCGTTGATGCCATCTACACCATTCTAGAGGGCAGCATTCTGCCGATTGACCATCAGGTAGTCGAAGAGCCGCAAGCAGCGCGAGAGCTGCCAGAAGGCCTTGAACTGGCACTCTACGTTATTCAATCAAAATTCAGTCAGAGCTTCACCCAAAATTCCGTCTCGGCGCTCCAATCCGTCTTGCCTTCCGCTCTTGATCTGGGGAGCCGGCTTGAGGAACTGTCTGACGAACTCAACGAGCAAGTCATCGAAAAGCTGACTGTATTTCGCTCTGCCTACAAGAATCTTCTCGTTAGGCGACCGAAGGTCTTCGTGAAGGTGGTACTCGGAAGCCGAGGGCTCACAGAGCAAGCCAACATCAACGTGACCAGCAGAGCAGAGCGACTGAGAGAGGACATCCTCCTTAAGATCCCATCTGCAGATGTCACCGTTGACCTACTTGGCGCTGACGAACTTTGGCGTATGTACGACACCCGCAAGGCTGAAACCCTCACGCTCGAATGCGATGAAGTGTTGACGAGCGGCGAGTCATACGTAGCCTTGGCTCGACTGTCAAGCTTCGTTAGGCTAATTACCGATGACAATCTCACACTGCGAAGGCATATCTTCGAAGCCAACGTCCGGGATTACCAGGGACAAGTTGCCGTCAATAAGGAAATCTTGAGCTCGCTGAACGAGAGCGCTAGCCCGGACTTCTGGTGGCTAAACAACGGTGTAACCATTGTATGCGATGAGGCACATAGCGTAGGAAAGACTTTCGCACTAAAAAACATTCAAATCGTCAACGGTCTCCAGACTTCGCACACCATTTTCAATTGGCACAAGGAGCGGGCAGAGAAAGGCGAGAGCCTTCCCGCCGATGATCGGAAAATTCTTGTACGCGTCATCAAGGCAAGCAACGACGCTGTGCGCGACAAGATCATCCGAGCAACGAATAGGCAAACACCCGTTCCGGATGCTTCACTTCGAGCGACGGACGAAATCCAACGCAGAATTGAAGCCTACTTTGGAGCTAAGGGCCTGTTCTATGATCGCCGCAAAGGGTACTACCGAAATCTCGGGAAAGATCCCGGCAAGATCGTGAGCATTCCTTACCTTGGTCAAGCAATGTACGCCATTGCCTACGGTCGGCCGGAAGTGGCTCGCGGTAAGCCCAATTCGCTACTAGCGGAGGATGCCCGCTATCGGCAGGCCTTCGACCCTAAAGCAAGCCCTCAGGTCTTCTACTGGGCTGCACGAGTCCTACGCCAAGTCGACGAGTACCTACAGTCAGGAAAATCGCAAACCAGGTATCCGGAGCGACGATATTTGGCTCCTTTCGTCGCCTTCACGTTGGTCATGAAGACCATCGGGAAAGACCCCTCACACTGGCGAGAAATTGCTCAACTCGCGGAGCAAGACCGGGAGTTCACCGACGAAGAACTAGAGGCATCAGGGACCAAGGTCAAGGAAGAGCTTGATAAGTATACCGCTCAGTCGAAGAGTTCGTCCTCAGATGCCACCAAACGGCAGCCCTTCACCAGACACCTTATTGCGAGCATGAACTTCACTCACAATCCCACCGCGAAGAGCCGCGGGACGGGAAAACGCCCCTAAGGGTCAGCAGCGGCGAAACTTGTAGGGGCGTCCATACCCGTCCAAGGCCAGCAATGTCCATGGACGGGGAAAAAAACCTACAGGTGAGCCCCGGAACCGCCCGCTAATGGTTCAAGCCACCTGAGGGCGGCTCGGGGCACCATCATCACGTGCCGGCCGTCGGCGCTTGCTCTGATCGACAACCTAAGAGCTGTCCCGCAACTGCCTGCCCGCTGCCTGGCATGATCGACGCGTGACCAGCGAACCTGGGCGGCAGGGCCGCATGAAGTACGTGCTGTTCGATGTCGACGGCACGCTGATCGACGCGGTGAGCAACCAGCGTCGGGGCTGGGAAACCTGGGCGGAGCGGTACGGGCTGGACGCAGATGAGGTCTACCAGGTGGCTCTACGGACGCGGCCGATGGAGACGTTCGCACACGTCGCTGCGGACCACGATCCGCGAGAGTGCCTGACCGCACTGCACGAGCTGGAAGACGAAGACGTCCGCTCCGGCGTCTATTCGGCTTTCGATGGCGCGTCGGAACTGTTGCACGGCCTGCCGCTGACGTCCTGGGCGCTGGTGACCTCGAACTACGAGCACCGGGTGCGCGGCCGTTTCATGCGAACGGGTTTGCCCGTGCCGGGCGTGATCGTGGACGCGGCCGCGGTCGAGAAGGGCAAGCCCTCTCCCGTCCCCTATCTGCGAGCAGCTGAGCAACTCGGCGCGAGCCCGGGAGACTGCCTGGTCATTGAGGACGCCCCGTCCGGAGTGCGGTCCGGGCTGCGGGCCGGGATGACGGTGTGGGGTGTGAACGCCACCGTCGCGGTGGAGGGCGTGCATCGCCACTTCGTCAGTCTGTGCGAGGCGGTCCCTCACATCCTGGCCTTCGCGTCCGGACCCGACGGGAGCGCCGCAGTCCGAGACTGCCCGCCGGCCGTGGAGCCTGCCGCTGGAGGACCGGGTGCTGCTGGTCGCCGCATACTGGCGCACCAACCTCACGCTACGTCAGCTGGCACCGCCGTTCGGGGTATCGAAGTCGGCGGCGGACCGCATCATCGACCATCTCGGGCCGTCGCTCGCACTCCAACAGCGCAAGCTGTTCCGCAAGGACGCCGTCCTGATCGTGGACGGCACCCTGGTGCCCACTCGCGATCACACCATCGCCGAGCAGTCGAAAAACTACCGGTACTCAACCAACCACCAGGTCGTCATCGACGCTGACACCCGCGCGGTCGTCGCCGTCGGCCGGACCCTGCCGGGCAACCGCAACGACTGCAAGGCATGGGAACTGTCTGGGGCGAAAGCCGCCGTCGGTGCGGCCACCGTCATCGCGGACGGCGGTTACCGGGGCACCGGCCTGGTTATCCCACATCGCCGGGAGAAAGGCCAGAGCGAACTACCGGCTTGGAAGGAGGAACACAACGCCTCCCACCGCAAAGTCCGCGCCCGCGTCGAGCACACCTTCGCCCGTATGAAGACCTGGAAGATCCTTCGCGACTGCCGCCTCAAAGGCGACGGCGTGCACCACGCCATGCTCGGCATCGCCCGCCTACACAACCTCGCCCTCGCCGGGTGACCCAGGAGACAAGCAAGTCAGACAGCCCGCCGTAGATCATTTACGGGACAAGACTTAGCAGGGGCGCGACGTTTAGACTCATGCCCGAAGGGCGAGCGACGGACGATACGGAGGACGAAAAATGAGCGCAACCGGAACCCGCACTTGCTCTTGGTGCGGCGAGGGAGGGCACGACAGACGGTCGTGCGACGTATCTCCCAACGCTGGGAAGTGCAGCGTGTGCGACTACCACGGGCATGAGAAACGTAACTGCCCGCGTAAGTAAGAGAGCGCGCCCCACGTGCGGCCCAAAACGAGGAAGGCCCCTGACGAAATTCCTGGGGACTCAATCTCGGGCGGGCCAACTCACCCGTACTCGCGAAGCGGATCCTCGATACACCGGTTGGCGTCGTCCTGTCGTCCGTCGAGGCACTTCGCGTAGCGGGTGAGCAGAACCTCGACGCTGTTGCCGGCCCGCTCGGCCACCTCGGTCGCGTCAAGACCGGCGATGAGCCACGTCAACAGCGCTAGAGTGCCAGAGGTCGTACGGCCGAATCGCGAGCAGTGAGGAGGCCGCGGACGGAGGAAGTGCAAGGAACCGGGCTTCCTGCCAGACGTAGTAGTAGGTCGAGGACGGGACGACCGAGCCCTTTCTCGCTGAAGAAAGGCCGTCCGTCGTCCGTTGTGCCGAAAGTCGCCAGGTGCTCGTGGAGCACAGCGACGAGATGGGGCGGGATCGGCACCCGTCTAACGTCCTCAACAGGCCGGTCCTTCAGACCACGGTCGTCGTAGGTCTCCCCCGAGTCGGTCCGTTGCTTGCCAACAGACGGACGCGTCCGGTGGAGCAGCACCGATCCCCAACCCTGTTCGGGAAGGTTCAGGTCCGTCTTGACGAGGCCGACCGCTTCAGCCGGCCGGAAGCCACCGAAGTACATGGAGACGAAGAGATCCACCAGGCGCCGACCACGGGCATGCCGGTAGCCGCCTGCGCAGGAGATGGCTGCCAGGAGACTGCGAGCCTGCTCAGGGTTCGCGACTACACGGGGGGCAACCTGGTTGGAGACCTTCTGCTTCAGCCAGCGAACAGCAGTGATCGGGCTTTCACGCAGCCCTTCAGGTCGACCGCATAGTTGGCAGCGTTGACCAGAGTCCGCCGCTTACGCCGCACGCTTTCGGCTGCTGCGGCCGTGCCGTCGAGCCGTAGTTTCAGTGAGTCCAGCACCGCACGGGCCATGGCCGGTTCAGCGAGATCCGCAAGCAGCCGCGGTGCCTTCGACACCCAGTGGAGGATGTTCCGCACATCGTCCGGAACATCTCGGTCGTCGGGCCTCCGGCAGGACGAAAGCCCGGCTGCGCGGCACCTTCCGAATGGCCTGCTCGGACGGCCGTCCAGCCCGCTCGTCGTGGAGCTCCGCGGTCACGCTGGTGAGCGATTCGTTGATGCCGTTGCGCGTATTGGATCGGCACCCCCCGGGTCTTTCAGGCCCCGCAAGTATGAATACGCTTATGTCGGCGATCACTGTTTGATGAGGTCCAGCCAGCGCCCGTTGGATACCTTTATGGCCGTCTCTGTTGCGAAGAGATACCTCCACTGACCATACGCACCTACTTCATTGACCTGCTCTACCCACGCCTCGGCAGCCTTGCGCTTAGCCATCACGCTCTCGTCGTTAGCGTCATCATCGGCCTTACCTTCAATCAACCAGTAATGCCCATTGGTATCGATGGCAATGAAGTCAGCGAAGTACCGCCCGCCCTCCCACTCAATCCATGCTGGACCATTGGTGTAAATGCGCAGCCACCACTTGACATGTGCAGCGGAGTCAAGCATCTGCGCCAATGAGAACTCTGTAGTACGGGCATCAAAGCTCGAGACGTTTTCGACACTCTTCTGCCAGTCGCCATACCAGACGCCCTTTGCGAAGTCGGCCCACTTACTCAGTATTGGAGAGGGCATTGGGCGTGAGGGCGGCAGGACCGGAACTTCGACGACATTGAACTCCCATGTGGGCGTGGTGGCGCGCAGTTCGTAGGCCTTGATAATCATAGCTTCAATGGCTCGGGTTGCGAGCGCTGTGCGCTTCACGCTCCACCGAACGTGTTCATCACCGGTTACTCCTGCGCCATCGAGGAACCATCCGATGACATTACTTGCAGCTTGAAACTCGGTGAGTGTAGACGTAATCACGCTGAGTCCAAGCACCTTGGTCTCGAGCTGCTTCTTAACCGTGGACCACGGCAACGTCTCAATGTGAGCTTTTTCTTCCTCTAGGAAGCGTTCACCGATTACTACTTCGCCATCGATGCCGCGTTCGGCGTCGAGCGCCACACGCTTCATATACACCGATTCATCGGAGAGATACTTACTTCCGAGATCTCGGGATTGTTGCTGTGTGATGCAACTCAGTGAAAATTTTGTAGGAATAGCCTGGCGCTCTAGTCGCGGGAACTTAATACGAGGAGCGTTGTTGACTGGGGATACGAACTGAACGGTGGCGGCAGTGCCCTTCTCCTGCTGCTCTACCGTGGTGTTGTATTCCTGCACCATGAGAAGCACCGAGGGATCGACCACCTCGCCGCCGTGGGCGTCATCGAAGACGAAGGTCAGTCCCCGCTGTGTCATCGCAGAGGCCACGGGTCCCTGTGGTTGCTCACCCGACGCCTTTACCGCCGACGTGGTACTCAGCTCCTTAGCAGCAACGGCACGCTCCTCAAGCACTTGCTCCAGAAGTGCCTGCTTACTCGCGAGCAACTGTCTGTAGGACTCGTGAGCAACAATGTCCACAGTATCGATAGCTTCAATGCTGGTGCGCTCGCCGAAAGGTAGCCGCAAGCCTCGGCCAAGCACCTGCTCCGTAAGAGTGGCAGACAGCAGCGGGCGAAAGCTTACGATGACGCCGATGTTCCGAACGTCCCACCCTTCCTTGAGCTTGTCGACGCTGACCACAGCGCGGACAGGCGAGGTGGGATCTTCGACAGCCTTCAGCGAACGCAGTGCCTTATCACTCGACCCACCGGTGATGAGCAAGACTTGATCGGGCTCAGTCAGAAACTCCGCACGGAGTGTCTCGGCAATTTGCTCCGCTTTCTTGACTTCCTCGCAGACCACGAAGAGGACAGGGACAACCGTCGCCTTGGCGCTGGCGCGCGCGTAGGCTCGCCACGCAGCCTCCTTGACGTCCCGCAGGTGACAGGCGTCGGCAAGTTGCGAGCGCGTGTCCTTGGTGCCGTCCTCCCGATACACCACAACGGGAATTTTCACGAGGCCATCTGCGATGGCTTCCGCGAGCGTATAGCGGAAGACGACCTTACCCGCCCTCACATCGGCCTTATTAGGAGTCGCTGTCAGTCCAACGATGGCACGAGCGCCCAAATCACGAATGGTGGCCCCATATTTCTCCGCGTCACCGGAGTAGACGTGGTGCTCGTCAGCCAGCACCACAAGGTCATCGAGCCACTGCAAGTGAGCGTAAAGCGCCTCTCCCATGCTCTCGTTCTCATCATGAATCTTTCGGCGCATGTCATCGCTCGGCTTGAGGAGCGTCTGCACCTTGAAGATGAACAGCTTAAGCTTGGTAAGGTCGTTCATGTCATCTACGTGCTGCCTAAAATTCTCAGCAGTGACGACGACAGGCTCCCATACCGCGCCTTCAATGTACTTTCGGCTACCAGGAGTGAAATTTTGGATAGTCTTTTCGTAGATGGCGTCCAGTGGCACGATCATGACGACATTACGAATACCCGCTTCGGCAAGATACTCAAGGACGCCTGCGGCGAGGTACGTTTTGCCTACGCCAGTAGCAAGGTCGCAGATGAACTCACGCCCATCACCCTCCACAAGGTGCTCCGCAACCTCGTGTAGCGCTCGCCTGTTGGCGTCACGAAGGTCCAGCCGTGCTGCGATCGCTTCGACCCTCTGCGGCTCGTATTCAATCCAACTCATCGGATCACCTTTGACTGCTTGAAGAGACCGTTCGGCACCTTAATGACTCGCGAGCCAACCAACATATTTGCGAGCAAGGAGGTGGCGTCAGGGTGCACGGCGACACCGGCGAGGGTGAGTGTCTCGTCATCATTGAGCAGAGAAACAGCATGTGCAATCTGCGCTTCATCAACCATGCCGTCGACGACCACGAGAACATCGCGGTTCTTCAGCCCAACAACTCCGCGCCTATCGAACGTGAGCGTGTAACCGAGCTGGGCAGCGACCCACCGCCCCAGGTTGGGCGCACCCTCTACAAGGAAAGCTCGGTTGCCGGCAACAACAGTCCTCGGTTCCTCCACCCGCAGTGTACGGAAGCCCCCGCCTCCGTGCCACAAACGCTCCTTTGTGGGCTTTGTCTTCATCTGCTTGATGAGTGAAGCGAGCGTATCAGGGTCAGCCTGCAGCACCTTGGCTTTAACAAGCTTATCGAGTACCTTGCGCGCCTCATCGAGCATGGACACTGTCACACCATCCGGAAGGGAAATATCGGCGACACGTTCCTTGGGCTGCGTAACGCCACCCATGTCAGAACCATCCACCACCTTCGCCAGTCGTGGTGCCGTGAAGTTATCTACCGTGTTTTTTACAGTCTCGACTGTAATCCATCGCCGACCGAGCTTGTGCGCAACTGCGGCGGTAGTACCGGATCCCGCAAAACAGTCGACCACGATCTCCCCTGGCCGAGTGCTCACCTCGATGATCTTACGCAGCAACCTCTCTGGCTTAGGCGTGGAGAAAGGATTCACGCCCGGGAAGAGAGCCTTAATCTCCGCCTTGGCCTCGCGATTGTGACCTACTTCCGAGTTGAACCACATGGTTCGCGCATTAGAGCCCTTATCCGGCTGAATTCTTTTCCGGCCAATTGAACCCTTAGGGCGGATAATGTACTCCGGCCACATACCTGCAGCCTTACGCTTATCTGTCAGTTCTCGGGCTTCCTCAAGAGGTACGTCTAGCAGCAGTGCTGGAATTCCCTTGCGCAGCTCCGCAACAGGGACGCCGCACACCTCTGCCCGCCTCTCATCATCGTCGATGACCACTTGCTTATAAGGCGCGTATTCCGACAGAGCGGCAAGTACCGTCTCCTGCTTCGTGCCCCAACACCGCCCATTAGCCGGGTACATGAGATCACCGGTGATAGGCGACTGAATAGCGTACACCCAGGTCTGGTTACGGTGCGCAGACGGCGCGGTAGGATTATCGTCGTACCAAGGGCGGGGATCGCCATCTACGGACTTGTAAATAGAGTTCAGAGACTCATCGCGTGCAGACCGGATGAGCTTCGCCTCGGACGTCTTTCCGTAGACGAGCAAGGTGTCATGATCCGGCGAGAAGTTCGGAAGGTCATTCCGCGGCCCATCGGCCTTTTGCCAAACCACCGTTCCCAAGTGGTTGTCGATTCCGAATTCTGCATCCAGAACCATTCGCGCACGGTGAACTTCGGCATCATCGAGATGCACCCAGATGACGCCGTCATCGCTCATCAGATCGCTCAACTGCTTGACTCGGTCTCGGAATATGGTGAGCCAGACAGAGTGATCAAAATTATCGTCGTAGAACTCGCCAAACGTCTGCTCGGTATTGAATGGGGGATCAATATAGACCAGCTTGACTTTTCCCCTATAGTTTTGTGCATATTCGGGGATCGAGTTAAGAGCGTGTAGGGCCTGGTAAGAGTCTCCGACAATGAGCAGGTTGTCAGCACTAGTACCGGTCACCTCACCCACACGGCCAGTCTCGCGCAGCAGCCGGACTTCCGTAATACGGGGGTCGTTCCGCTCGACCCACTCATAGCCGCCCGCCGGCAACGGCAGTAGCGCCTTGTCTTGATTGAACCAAGTCAACGCCAACCGCTTGCTCGTCACCCGCACCGTCTCCGTCAACCACCGCGCTGGCCCATCCAGCGACAGACCAACACTAGTCGCCATCGCCCACAGTTCATGGTGGGATGCACGACCAGATGGGGCCACCAGCAGCCCCAGAGAGCGCGTTGCGCCATCCTGAGCCATGGGAGACGCGACAGTGTCGCTCGTCACTCCTCACCGCGACCGCCGCGGTGACTCGTCTGTCGTGGACCATTCTATGGACGGTCTCCAGGCGGTTGAGCGCTCAGGAGGCACCAGCAACTTCTCCTAAGAGCGACAGGGCCTCCGGAGCCGTGTGCGCAGGTTCGAGTCCTGCCGGGGGCACTTTTTCATGCCCGGCTGGATTCTGGCGTCGCCCGGCAAGAACGTCCGGGTTGAGGGCGGGACCCCGTCTCACGGCGTCCCGCCCTCTCTCGTTGTCTCTCAGCGTCCACGGACCATTACCGTCCCGGTCCCGCGTGACGCGTGACGCTCCGGTCGCGCCGGCGCGGTCGGGTTTTCAGCGTCCCTCGCGGTGTGTCACAGGCTCTGCTGCCGGAACCATTCCAGGGTCTCGGCGAACCGGGTCAGGCCGTCTCCCCGCAGGGTGTCCAGCGGGAAGCTCGGTCGTCTCCTCGGCAGTTGCGCATCCGGCACCTCCAGCTCCACGCCCGGGATCGTCCGCAGGCGGTCGCGGAGTTCGGCGAGCAGCTCCGGCCTCGTGAACGGTTCCCGTCGCGCGAGGTGTGCGAAGACGACCTCGACGAGACCCGATCGCGGATACACGTTGACCGGCCACAGGGAGCCGTGCGGGCCCCTCCCCTCCCGCAGGACCGGTGAGCAACTGGTTTCGTCGGCGGCGCCGTAGCCCAGTCGCCCGCCGTCCTTCCGCCACTTCTCCAGCAGGGGCAGCAGTCCTTCGGCGACGCCGGGGTGGTGGGCGAGGAGCAGCGTGCGGAAGCTCGCCGCCCGATCGGCGCCAGCACCACCGGGCAGGGAGGGTGCCTCCTCTTCCGGTTCGTGCGACCGGTCCAGACCGGCGAGTTCGGCGATCTCCACGGGGGACAGTTTCCGCGCGCGGTCCGCCGCCGCGCCGTGGAAGGCGATTCCTTCCCGTTCCAGCGCCTCCTGCTGGGTCTCGGTCCGGCCGTCGAGCCAGGCGAATTCCGGTGCGGAGGTGCCGTCGGCGCGCAGGACCCGGTGCGCGTTCAGCAGATCGGTGCGCTTGGCAAGGTAACTGCCCACGGTCTGGGGTGATCCCGCTCCGGTCACCGCCGCGAGGTCCTTGTACGTGGTCCACTTCCCGGACGGCAGAGCGGCCAGCACCTTGCGCAGCCGCTGCCACTCCGAGCGTTCGCCGGACGGGCCGTGGTCCGCCGCGAGGGGGCCGGGCCAGATGCGTACCGCGCGCTCGGCGAGCCCGTCGGCCCGGGCCAGGATCTCCGTCCTCCCCCAGCGACCGGCTGCGGCGATCTCCCGGTTCATCCGCAGCGCGCTCTGGTCGAGGATCTGCTGCTTGCGTTCATAGGGGTGGTTGGACAAGCGGGAGTTCTCACCGGTCAGGGTCAGATTCCCCAGGGTGTGGACGAGCGCCTCGTGGAGTTCCTGCGGCTGCTCGCCCTTCCCGGCGTCCTCGGCGTCCTCGGCGAGCATGGTGAGCCACTCCTCGCCGGCCCGCTGCGGAAGAACGTGCTCGACGGTCGCCCAGCCCGGGGAGAAATCGACCGGCTCGGGGGCCGCGTAGTCCTCCTCCAGCCGCCTGAGCACATAGAGCCGGTGCCGGCCGCTGCCCTGCCAGTAGAAGGGCTGGGTGCGCACCGCCTCGCGCACGTCCTCGTCACGTGGCCAGCCCCGCCGTGCCGTGGACAGGTAGCGGTGTACCGCCTCCGGCAGCGGATGGTCCCGCTCGATCCCCGAGGGCAGCCCGGCCAGGAGCTGGCGGACGCTGTGCGAGGGTTCGCGGCAGATCATGCGGCGCACGAGGAAGCTCTCGACGAACGTCAGCGTCCGCACGGCCTGTTCCGCGTCGACCGCGCCCCGCTCCATCTGGTCCAGCGTGTGGAGAGCGGGCGGGAAGTGGGCCTCGCCGCCCCAGCGCGCCAGCCGCCCCAGCACCACCCGCAGTCCCTTGTCGGGCTCGCGTTCGGGTTCCAGGACCCGCAGGAAGAGGTGGCCGAGACGGCGCAGCCCTCTGAGATCCTCGCGCAGCCCTTCCTCTCCCCCGGCTGCGACGATCCGCTCCATCCTGCCGCGCTGCCCCTGGTAGACCTCGCCCAGGTTCGCCCGGGCCTGCCCGCGCAGAATGAGGTCCAGCCAGGCCAGGGTCGTCAGCCGCTCCGGTCCGAGTTCGCTCTGCAGGGGCAGCCAGATCTTCTCGTACACCTGCTCACCCAGACGCGGGAGTTGCATGAAGACGTAGTTGCGCAGCAGATCGGCCTGGCTCAGCGGTTTGCCGGTGTTGTTCAGCGACTCGAAGATCCGGAAGGCGTTGTCCTGCGGACCGGCGGTGATCGTCACCAGGGTGAGCCGGTGACGCAGTGCCTGATCGATGTGGCGCACCCGTTCCCACTCCCCCACCGGGTCGTACTCCGCCAGCGCGGCCAGGAAGAAGCGGTAGGCCACACCGATGCTGTCCTCGCCGCCCGCGCGGGGGTCCCTGTCGAGGCAGGCGAGGTAGGAGGGCCGGTCGGCCTGGGTCGGAAGCAGGCGGTAGGCGTCGAGCCCGCTGTGGTCCTCCTCGTTGACGAGGTAGCGGCGGTGGATGAGGCTCGCCTTGGCGCTGTCGAAGGCCCGCACGTGATCACGGAGGGCGCAGGCCAGCAGCATCAGCGTCGTCAGGCGCTGCTGCCCGTCGATGACCACCCAGCGCTGCACCGTGTCCGGCAGGGGCGGACGGGGGTCGAGCACCAGCGAGCCGAGGAAGTGTCCGCCGAGGGGGGGAAGGCGCTTGTTCCGTACCGGCCCTGGCCTGTTCCAGCAGGTCCTTCCACAGTCGTTCGTGTTCTTTCGCCTCCCAGCTGTACGTGCGCTGGTACAGCGGGATCTGGAACTGGTTGTCCCCCTGGATCAGCTTCTGGAACGTCGTCTCCCGCGCTTCCACGTGTCCTCCCGCCCCGGTGCCGGGCCTGCGGCGTCTCCCGGTGCTCTGCTGTGCGCACAACCTAACGAGTGGGCGTGACCGGGGAGATCGATTCGCGCGATCTTGCCCACGATCGGATGGCCGGCCCCGGTGCCGGGGCCGGAGGTTCCGAGGGGGCACGGGCGGGGGGGAGGACGGCGTCCACGGGCCCGCCTCGCTGTTTTGCCTCCGCTTGGCTCTTCGCAAGGCGACCGTCGCACCATAGGCTTCGCCCTGTCGCTCGCGACTCGAACGCATCGTGCGCGGAAGGTTCACGGGGAGGGCGTATTGCACGCATACGCGATGTCGGTGCTCGGGCTGTCGGCGGCCGAGGAAGAGATCTACCGGCACTTCCTTCGCAACCCCCGCACCTCACCGCGTGAGATCCACGTCGTACTGCGCACCGGCCGGAGCCAGGCGCAGGAGGCGGTGGACCGGCTGCGGGAACTGCGGCTGCTGCTCGGTGACGACGAGCACACCTGGGCCGCCGAGCCGGACAGCGCGGTGCCCCGGCTCGCCGAGGACCGTCTGGAGCGGCTCCACCAGGAGATGCGGCAGCTGACCCAGACCAGGACCATCGTCGACTCGCTGCACCGTGAACGGCCGGTGCCCGCGGCGCCGGACGCGGCGGCGGGCGGCATCGAACGGCTGGAGGATCTGCGGCTGGTGCGCAGCCGCATCGACGATCTGTCGTTCTTCGCGCACTCCGAGGTGCTGTCGGCCGAGCCGTACACCGCGCTGTCCAAGGAGAACATCGAGCACGCGCGGCCGTTGGACCTGCGCTGCCTGCGGCGCGGGGTGCGGATCAGGAACCTGGTGCGGGCGGAGGCGCTGCGGGACGCCCCCACCCTGAGCTATCTGCGGGAACTCACCGCCCACGGGGCGCAGATCCGCATCGCGGAGGATTTCTCGGAGCTGATCCTGGTCTACGACCGGCACACCGCGCTGGTTCCGATCGACCCGGCCAACACCTCGCGCGGCGCGCTGTGTGCCCGCGAGAGCGCCCTGGTCGGCAACATCATCACGCTCTTCGAGCGGCTGTGGGACGCGGCGCGGGACTTCGGCACGCTGGTGGACTCCCCCGACCGGCGGAACCCCGAACTCTCCGAGGCGCAGCGGCAGGTGCTGCAGCGGATGTGCACCGTCAGCAAGGACGAGACGGGGGCCCGGGAGGTGGGGGTGTCGCTGCGCACCTACCGGCGGCACATCGCCGACCTGATGCAGTTGCTGGGGGCGGAGAACCGCGCGCACGCGGCGCTGCTGGCGCGCGACCGCGGCTGGATCTGAACCGGCCGCGGCCCCTTCAGTCGCTGTCCGGCAGCCACCCGCGCAGCGCGGGGTCGGCCAGGGCGGCGCGGAGCGCGGCGTGCACGGCCGGCGCGCCCGCCGGGGTCCGCACCCACAGCATGATGCGGGCCGCCGTCACCCGGTGCCGGTACGTCCAGTGGCCGGGCAGCAGGCTCAGCAGCCGGACGAGGGCGATCTCGCCGTCGTGGGCGCGCGCGGCGGTCAGTGTCAGTGCGATCTCCCCATCCAGCCCCTCCCCTTGACCCTCCCCGTCCCCGTGCCCCGCCCCGTCCGTCATCGGCCCCCCGTGCCGGGCAGGGCGGGGGCGGACGGGCCCGCGCCGCCGCCCCCGTCGCCCCGTTCACGCGCGGGGTCTCACTGCCAGCCGTTGGCGCAGGGCTGCTGCCAGTCCTCGCGGTTGCACTTCTCCGGATCGGGCTCCGGGGGCCGGGGGGTGCCGGGCTCGGGGACGAGCCGGTCGGCGGGGTCGGTGAACGCTGTGCCGGCGACCTGCGCCCAGCCGCCGGAGGCGCCGCCGCCCCCGCTGCTCCCACCGCCGCCCTCGTAGGCCGTCGCCGTGGTGGCCGTCCCGCCGGCCGCCAGCAGTGCGGCCACGGCGAGTGCCGTGACGCGTGCGGCCGTACGCCGCCGGTGCGGTGTGGCGTTCATCTACCGACCTCCGTAACTGTGCTGTCGGTGCGCCGTGTTCGTGCGCACCCCGTGAATCTGTCATGCGCCGGTCGGCGCCGGGAAGGCGCGGGATGGCAACTCACTGCACCCGTCCCGCAGGATCCTGTCGTCCGGCGGCCGGCGCCGTGTCCGCGACCAACTGGGTGGTGGCCAGCCGCCGGTACAGCGCGTCGCGGGCCATCAGCTCCGGGTGGGTGCCGCGATCGCGTACCCGTCCGTCCTCCAGGACCACGATGTGGCCGGCGTCCACCACGGTGGAGATGCGGTGGGCGATGGCGATCACCGCGCACCGCTCGGCGACCCGGGCCAGCACCTCGCGCAGCGCGGCCTCGGTGTCCGAGTCGAGGTGCGAGGTGGCCTCGTCGAGCAGCATCACGGCGGGCCGCTGGAGCAGCGCGCGGGCGATGCACACCCGCTGCCGCTGCCCGCCGGAGAGCCCGGTGCCGCCGTCGCCCAGGACGGTGTCCAGGCCCTCGGGCAGGTCCGCGACCACCTGGCCCAGGCCCGCCATCTCCACGGCGTCCCACAGTTCGGCCTCGGTGGCGTCGGGGGCGGCGTAGGTGATGTTCTCGCGCAGGGTGCCGCGCATCGCGGCGCTGTCCTGCTGCACGTAGCCGACCCGGCCGCGGACGGCGGACAGCGGGAGGGTGGCGATGTCGCGGCCGTCCACCAGGACGGCGCCGCCGCGCGGCCGGTAGAAGCGTTCGATCAGCTGGAAGGCGGTGGTCTTGCCGGCGCCCGACGGGCCGACCAGGGCGGTCAGTCCGCGCGGCGGGACGGCGAAGGAGACGCCGTCCAGCACGTCCCGGCCGTCCTCGCCGTATCCGAAGCGCACGGCGCGGAATTCCACGGCGGGGGGTGCCGTACCGGTGAGCGGGTCGGGGCCGGCGGCCGGTTCCGGGGCCGTGGCGGGGCCGTCCTCCTGCGGCAGGTGGACGAGTTCGTCGACGCGGGCCATCGCGGCCCGGCCCTGCTGGTAGGCGCCGATGCTCATGAACACCAGCACCAGCGGCGACACCAGATAGAAGAGGTACATCACGAACGCCGTGAAGTCGGCCAGGCCCAGCGAGCCGGTCGCCGCGCGCGCCATGCCGGCGCCGACCACGGCGGCCAGTGAGGCCTGGAGCCCGACGTTCATGGTGGGGGTGAGCACCGAGGCGTACGCGGTCACCCGGATCCCCGAGTCGCGCGCCCGCTCCGTCAGCAGGCCGATGCGGTGCTGTTCGCGGTCCTCGGCACGCGCCGCCTTCACCGTCGTCAGGGCGCCGAGCACCCGGTGCAGGTCGGCGCCGAAGTCCCCGGTGTCCTCCCGGTTGCGCACGGCGGCCACCCGCAGCCTGCGGGCCAGCCACAGGGAGACGGCGCTGGCCACGCCGATGCAGCCCAGGGCGATGAGCAGCAGCCAGATGTCGATCCACGCCATCATCACCACGCAGCCGATGACCACCAGGCCGTTGACGATGATCTGGGCCAGGCTCTGCGACAGCGCGATCTTCACCAGGGAGGTGTCGGACACCAGCCGGGTGTGGACGTCGCCCTGCCGTCTGGCCTGGTACGCCGCCAGGTCGGCGCGCAGCACCCGGCCGGTGAGGAAGGTGCGGGAGTCGCGCACGATGTTCTCGCCCGCCCGGCCGATCAGATAGCCCTGGGTGGCGGAGAGCGCGGCGTCCGCCAGCAGCAGGGCGCCGAGCAGCACGATGAGGAAGGCCACCGCCTCGCCGGCTCCGGCCGCCTCGATGAGGTCGGAGACGATCACCGGCTGGGCGAGGGTGGAGGCGACGCCCACCACGCCCAGCAGCACCCCGGAGCCGAGCAGCAGCCGGTGGCGGCGGGCGATGCCCCAGATGGTGCCGGGGCCCGGCCCGGCGGGGCGCTCGGCGGCGGGTTCCGTCACGGGCTCTGTCGCGGGCCCGGTCGTGGGCTCAGCCGTGCTGACGGTCGTCATGATCCGCACCACCCGTTCCCCGGTCGTCGTGCGCATAGCGGCTGATGCACAGCGGGCTGTCCTCGCGGAACGGGCCGCCCAGCCAGTCCGCCTGCCGTCCGGCGGGCACCAGTCCGGCGGCGGCGGCGTACCCGTCGGTCTCCTCCGGCGTCGTCAGCCGGCTGATCTCGCTGCCCACCCGGGTGCCGCTCGGCTCGTGCCACAGGTGCTGGGCCTGCCACAGGGAACTGCCGGGGACGAGGGTGGAGTACGTCTGGAGTCCCGTGTCCGGCTCCGGGTAGGGCGTGAACCAGGAGGTGGAACGGCGGCCTTCGTGCAGGGCGTGCACGTACGCCGGGTTGTGGGTCTCCACCACCAGCGTGCCGCCGGGTGCCAGCCGCTCCGCCGCGCGGGCGATCGCCGCCCGCTGCTGCTCGGGCGTCAGCAGGATCGAGAGGGTGGCGCACACGCAGTAGACCAGCCCGTACCGGCGTTCGTCGGTGTACGTCCTGATGTCGCCGTGCACCCCGGTGACGGGCACGCCGCGCTCGCTGACGGCGGCGCGCAGCAGGGCCAGCATCTCGGGCGAGGAGTCCACCCCGGTGACGGGCCCGGCCAGGGCCGCCAGCGGGATGGCGATCCGTCCGGTGCCCACCCCGAACTCCAGGGCGCCGCCGCCGGGGTGCCAGCCGGCCAGGACCTGGGCGCTGAGGGCGGCGTACGGGTCCTTGGGGAAGATCCGGTCGTAGAAGTGGGCGAAGGCCCGCCCGTACGCGGAGCTGTTGTCGGTGGCGCCGCCGGGTCCGTGCTCGGCCGTGGTCGTCATCGTGCCGTCTCCCGGTTGTCCCGCAGGGGGTTGTAGGGGGAGACGAAGACGATGTCCGGCTCCTCCGTCTCGTCGTAGCCGGCCACCCGGACCATCGTGAACTGGAAGCCCTTGACGGTGTCCGCCTGGGCCGAGCGTTCGATCCGGTCCCGGAAGAAGGCGCTCAGCAGCCGGTAGGCGGGCTGCCGGGTGACCACGTCGAATCCCTTGTCGAGCGCCATCATGATCTCGCTGCCGACGTCGAAGACGGCCTTCTCCGGGCGCCGCCCGGGGAACCAGAGGATCTGCCGCGGGTGGCGGCCCTGGATGACGTCCACCGGCTGCCAGGAGGAGGTCTCCCCCGCCTCGTCGAGCGTGCGGTAGAAGAACTCGAAGTCGTGCTGGGCGGGGTTGGGGGCGAAGAAGCGCCAGTTGGGGAACGCGGAGCTGAACCGGTCCTTGCGCATCACCCGGTGGAAGGACATGTGCGGGTGCTGGCTGGCCAGGGTGCCCAGCAGCATGAGGCCCACGGCGACCCGGACCGCGCCGTCCGCCGCTCTCATGACAGCTCCCGGGCGGCGTCGGCGCGGGCTGCGGCCGGAGCCGTGACCGGAGCCGGGGCGGTCTCGCGCAGGAAGTCGAGCAGGTGGTCCCCGGTCCGCAGCGCGAACTCCGCCTTCGTCAGCAGGGTGTCGTGGTCGGATCCCTCGATCACCAGCTCACGGACGATACGCCCGGCGCCCCGGTGCGCGTCGGCCAGCTCGCGGTGCATGAGCAGTTGTTCCGGGTCGCGGTCCACGGTCTGCTGCGCGGAGACCACCAGGGCGTGCGCGGCCAGCGGCGGCAGCCCTCCGTCGTGGCCGCGGAAGTCCTCCTCGGTCGCCCGCCATTCGCGCATCCCCGCGGTCCACATCCGGGCATCGGCGTAACTGTGCATGGCCTTGGCCCGGAACGGGCGCGGCAGGTGGTCCACCCACTCCGGGCGGGTCATCAGCACGCCGAGACCGGCCCGCAGGCTGACGGTGAACGTCCGGATGGCGCTGGTGAGCCGCTCGGCGGACTCGCTCTGCTGCTCGGAGCGGGACAGCTCCCCCGGGTGCGAACTGTCCAGGTAGACCAGGGCGTGCAGCCGTCCGCCCAGCGTGGGGGCGGCGCGGCGGGCGAGTTCGCCGCCCAGTGAGTGCCCGGCGAGGACCACGGGGCGGCCCTCGGGCACCGTCTGGTCGATCAGGTCCAGCAGGTCCTCGACGGACTCCTGGAGGGTGTACGGGCGGGCGCCCGCGTACCGGCTGGGCCCGTAGCCCGCCCTGCTGTACGTGAGCAGCTGCGGTCCGCCGCGGGTGCGCAGCGCCTGGGTGAGCCAGCCGAAGTGCTCGGGCAGCGCGGTCAGTCCGTGCACGAAGACCACCACGGGGCCGCTGCCCTCGGGGGTGATGGTGGTGTCGTAGGCGAGGGTGTTGCCGTGCCGGGTGCGCACCGTACGGGTGCCGTACCAGCCGTCGGTGACGCGCATGCGCCGGGTGGCGGCGAGCGCGCCCGCGACGGCGACGCCGCCGGCGGCCACCGCGGCGACGGTGCGCAGCACGCGGTCGTCGCGGCCGGCGATGGCGGGGTGGTCCTTGGGGGCGCTGGTTTAGGCGACCATCGGGTGCATGGCGGCGAAGGCGGTGACGAACCGGCCGAGCCCCATGACGAAGCCGTTGGCGACGTGGAAGGAGACGGTGGCGGCCAGCACGGGCCGGGCCAGCACGCCGCCCTTGAGGTAGATCACCGGGAACAGGCACTCCAGGGCGAGCACCCCGTGGGCGAGGGCCCGGCCGGTGCGCGGGTAGCGCTGGGTGAGCCGCCACAGGTGTTCCTCGCCGTACGTCCTGGTGCGCAGGACGCCGCCGAGCGCCGTGCCGCTGCGCCAGTCGGCGCCGAGCAGCTTGACCCAGCCGGAGACCAGGTAGGACATGTTGGACTGGAGCGCCACGTACCACAGCAGCGCGTCCTGGGTCCGTTCGGAGGTGGAGAGCCGGGCGAGCCCGGTGGCCGTCTGGACCATGCCGGACGCCTGGTCGGAGCCGTCGGAACCGAGCCGGTGCAGCGGGTACATCGCGGCGCCGGACAGGCCGAGGAAGAGGTTGGCGGCGCCGCGCCAGCGTCCCTCGCCGGGCAGCATCAGCGCGGCACTGGCGGCGGCGCGGGCGGCGTACAGGGCGGTGGTCGTCCGCTCGTGGGCCAGGACGTCGAGCATGGCGCGGGTGGGGCGCGAACAGTCCGCGTACAGCTCGCGGTTGATCGACCAGTCGCTCAGCCCGCCGCGCCGGTGGTGGCGGCGGTCGCTGAGGAATTCGAGGGAGGCGACCAGGGTGGTGGCCGCGGACAGTCGTTCCGACAGGCCCATCGCCCGCCGGCGGCCGACGGTGACGGGCCCCAGCAGTGAGGCGAACAGTTTCTTCGGCTTGGTGGAGGGGAGTCTCATCAGCTCATCAGGGCCTTCCGGGGGTGGAGGGGCCCGGCCGGGCGGGGCCACGGGGCACCGGCCCGGCCGGGGGCACGACCTGGCGTCGGAACGGTCAGGTCATGATCGGTTCGGTGGAGCTGCCGGCGGTGCGTCCCGCCTCGAAGGCGGCGACGATGGCGCTGCCCGCCGCCACCCCCGCTCCGAACGCGACGATGGTCACCGGGGTGGCCAGCACGGGCCGGGCGGGCGAGACCCTGCCGGTCCGGTCGAGCACCGGGATGGTGGCCAGCACGGGTGAGTCATCCAGATAGGCGGCGATGCGCGACATGGGGATGCGATGTCCTTCCTGACCGGTCACAGCGAGGGGAGGGAGGGTTCGGTGTCGCCCACCACGGACACGGCGATGTAGGCCGAGGTGTGCAGGCAGAGCACGACGGCGCGCGGCGCGCTCGCCCGGCCCCCGTCCTCCTCGTTCAGTTCGCCGATCTCCCCCAGGACGGCGGGGATCCGGTCGACGGCGGTCACTGGATCACCGGCTCGGTGGTGCCGCACACCATCCGGCCGACCTCGAACGCGGCGTACGCGATCACGATCATGGCCGCCGGGGTGGGCGTGGCCAGAACGGCGGTGGCGCTGCCGGGCGCCTGGCCGGGGGAGTTCTCGGTCAGGGGGCTGAGGTCCCGCAGGGCGGGGACGCGGTCGGCGGCGGTCACTGGATCACCGGCTCGGTCTCGCTGCCGATCATGCGGCCCACGACGTACGCGCCGACGACGATGCCCATGCCGGCCGCGAAGGCGGACGGCGTGGCCAGTACGGGCGAGGCCGCCCGTCCGACCTCCCCCGGGGAATTCTCGTGCAGCGGGCCGAGATGGGCCCACTGTCTCGCAAGGCTGGGTCCCGCCATGGGGATCCTCCTCCGTCTTGTCGGCGGCGGCCTGTCCGCCGCCGACAAGACGATCCCGTGCCGGGTGAGCGTGTGGGCGGCTCGGCGATGGCACGAGGCTGCAGCCGAACGGCAGCATCGTGCACGGCGGTCGCGTACCTTCCGGCGCTCCCGCGGGTGCGGCGGGCGGCCCCGGGCCGGGGGCGGATCACTCGGGTGGCCGCGTCGGGCCCGCCCATCCGTACGGCGCCGCCGGCCCGGCCCGTCCCCGCTCGGCGGCCCGGCGCGCGCGGTCCGCGACCGGGGCGCCGACCTGCGAGAACCCCGCGCCCGGGATGCAATGGGGGCATGGGTGACTTCAACGGCTCATGGGCCGCGCGGCTGATGGAGTGGTCGAACGGGACCATCGACGAGCAGCGCGCGCGGACCCTGGTGACGGAGATCTACGAGGCGGCGGCGGAGCGCGCCGTGCGCCTGCACGAGGAAGAGGTCGCGCAGCGGGAGGCCGAGCGCGAGGAGTGAGGCGCGCGAAGCGGCCCCCGCCGGGGGCCGCCCCTCGGCCGGGTGGCCGACGCGATCCTCTACCCGGACACGGAGGCCGGCCGCAAGATCCGTGGTCTGACGGCCTGATCGGTCCGCGAGCGGCGGGCGGTGCGGGCTAACCCATGGCTGCGTCCCGCCCGTCTTCACCGGCGCGGACGGTCAGTTGCTCGCCGGCGTGCAGGCGCAGGGGCGGGGTGCCGTCGTCGAAGGCCAGGACGATGGCCGGGCCCTGCGCGGCGTAGCGGGTGGACCGTACGGTGCGGACGGTGTGCCAGCCGTCCGCCGTCCTGACGCGCTGGCCGGGCTGTACGCGGACGGCCGTCATGTCCGTGGCGGGCGGTCGCGGGGGCTCGCCCGGGACGATGATGACGGCCCACACCGTCTTGCCGATCCCGCCGTCGCGCGGCGCGCATCCCCAGTAGTCCGCCAGTGCTTCGACCAGCAGCAAGCCCCGGCCGTTCGGTTCGTCCTCGTCGGGAACCCTGACCAGCGGCTTGCCCGGGCCCGCGTCGCTCACCTCCAGGAGCAAGCGCTGGTCCGCGTGCGGGCGTACGAGCCGCATCTCCACGAGGCGGTCGCCGGGGACACGCACCCTGATGGCGTTGGTGACCAGTTCGGAGATCACCAGTTCCGCCCGGTCCGTGACGTCCGGATCGATGGTCCAGTCGGTCAGGACGGATCGCGCCAGGCGGCGAGCGCGCGGGACGCTGCTGCGGCGCCGGAAGAGACGGACGGTGACGTCGGACGAGTCGCGGTGCTCGGTCATGAGGACCCCCAGAGGATCGCTTCGCTGTGACACAGCGGAAGTCAGAGCTCACATCGAGTAGCAGACTTCCGGCTGAAGCCCTCTCCGCGCAACGTTGAATGGATACACAGAGCACGATTCACCCATTCGGGTAATCCGGAGTCGCCACATCCTCAGCCCTGATAGGGAGGAGACATGCCGAACGTCAAGCCTTCCACCGTGCTGGGGCGCCAACTCGGTGACGAACTGCGCCGTTTTCGCGAGCAAGCCGGTTTCTCCACTGCCCAGTCAGCTGAGGTTCTCGACTGCACGAAGGGAAAGATCAGCCGCATCGAGAACGGTCATGTCCCAGTTCGCACACCCGACCTGACCGCGCTGCTCCAGGCATACGCGGTGACGGATCCGGAGGCCCGCGAGCGCCTTGGAGCCCTGGCCCGCAGAGCCAATCGGCGACGCCGTGACGGCTGGTGGCATCAGTACGGCTCGGTTCTCGGGGACGCGTACCGCGACCAGATCGAGTTGGAGGCCATCTGTGACTGCGTCAAGACCTTTCAGGTGCAGCTGGTGCCAGGGCTTCTCCAGACTCCCGAATACGGGCGGGCGATCACGGTTGCCTCCCGGGCGTGGCAGACCCCTGAACAGATTGAGCAGTTCGTGCAGGTGCGGCTGGCCCGGCAGCAACGGCTCGCCGGCGAAGGCGCGCTGGAGTTCTGGGCCGTACTGGCCGAAGGAGTACTTCGCCAGCAGGTAGGAGGCCCGACTGTGATGCGCGATCAGCTGGAGCACATCGCCGTCATGGCGGAGCGGCCGAACGTCACCGTACAAGTCTTGCCGTTCTCGCGCGGAGCGCACTCCGGTATGTTCGGCCCGTACCTGCTGCTGGGATTCCCCCAGGTGTCCGCGCTGGGCCTTGTGTTGACGGAAACGCCCACCGGAAACATCTGGCGGGAGTCGGAAACCGAGGTCACGTGCTATCGAGAGCTCTTCGACGATGCACGCACTTCCGCACTGCCGCCCACGGAATCTCTTGAGCTGATCCGACGCACCGCCAAGGAGTACAGATGATCAACACGTTGGCCGGAGCTGTCCCTTTGACGTGGCGGGTCAGTAGTTACAGCGGCGGACAGGGCGATTGTGTGGAGGTCGCCGATGACATACCCGGGGTCATACCCGTGCGGGACAGCAAGCGGCCCGCCGGGCCCGTGCTGGTGTTCCGGCACGGGGCCTGGCGGGCCTTCGTCGGCGCCTTGAGGTGATACCTCAGGTCTCCGGGGTCAGCAGGACGAAGTCCGCGCCGTTGGGGTCGGCGCACACGGAGAGGCGGCCGACGCCTTCCGCTGTTTCGGGGCCCATCTGGACCGTGCCCGCGTTCCGGGTGACCGTGGCCGTGGCCGCGTCGCAGTCCGTCGTGGTGAAGACGGGGTGCCAGTACGCCGCGCCGTTCGTCAGGGTCAGGGCGTCGGGGGGAAGTTGCATCAGCCCGCCCTGCATGCGGCTCTCGTCCGCCGTGGCCGGGGTGATCAGGGAGTACGTGCCGCTTTCGCCCGGCAGGGGCATCTCGGAGTACTGCCAGCCGAACACCGCCGTGTAGAAGGTCTTCGCCGCCGCTCCGTCCGGGGTGTACAGCTCGGTCCAGGACAGGGAGCCGGGGACGTCCACCGCCTCCACGCCCCGGTCGTCGCGGGGTTCGAAGACCGCGAACTGGCCGCCCTGGGGATCGGTGAACTGGGCCATGCGGTGTTCGTCGTCCATGCCGGTGGGGGCGACCCGGACGGTGCCGCCCGCGTTCGTCACGGCGTCGGCGGTGGCGTCCGCGTCGGTGGTGGCGAAGTAGAGCATCCACGCCGAGCGGGCGCCCTCCTCCGTGAGGCGGCCCAGGCCGGCCACCGTGCGGCCCTCGCTCTGCAGGACCCCGTACCCCGAGCCCTCCGGACCCATGGGCCGGAAGGTCCAGCCCAGGACCGCGCCGTAGAAGGCGGCGGTCGTCTCCGGGTCCGGGGCGCCGAGGTCGAGCCAGCAGGGGGAGCCGGGGACGAAGTCGGTGGTCAGCACGGAGTCCTCCCTTGTCACGTCAGCCTCACCAGCCAGCGTGACACCGGCCGCCCCCGGCCGCCACCGCTCGGGGCGGCTCACAGCCGGTCGGGGGGCGCGGCCACCGGATCGGTCAGCGGTAGACCTTGCCCGGTTCGGGTACGCCGGGCGCCATCAGCTGGGAGACGGTGACGAAGGTGTATCCGTCGGCCTTCAGCGCCTCGATGATGCCGGGGACCGCGGGGACGGTGCCCTCGTAGATGTCGTGCAGCAGGATGATGCCGTCGCGGTCGACCTGGTCCAGGACGCGTTCGGTGATCAGGTCCGAGTCGTTAGTCGAGTAGTCCTTGGCCGTGACGGACCACAGGACCTGCGCCAGGCCCAGCTCCTCGCAGACCTCGGCGACCGTGTCGTCGGTGCGGCCCTGCGGCGGGCGCATGAGGGTCGGGGTCTGCCCGGTGAGTTCCTCGATGGCCTCGTTGGTGCGCAGCAGCTGGTCGCGCACCTCGTCCCGGTCCACCTCGGTGAGGCGGGGGTGGGTCCAGGTGTGATTGGCCAGCTCGTGGCCTTCCTCGGCCGAGCGCACCACGAGTTCGGGATAGGTGTCGATGTGCTTCTTGCCGAGCAGGAAGAGCGTCGCGGGGACCTCTTCCTCGGCCAGGATGTCCAGCAGTTCGGCCGTGTACGGGCCGGGGCCGGCGTCGAAGGTGAGGGCGACGCACTTGGCCTCGCGGCAGTCCACCGAGCCGAACGCGCCGCCGGACTTCTCGTCGGCCTTGTCGCGCACGCTCTCGGGCGATATCCGCTCCGCCGAGCAGCCGGTCAGGGCGAGCGTCACCGTCAGGGTCAGGGCCGCCGCGACGGCGGTTGCGGGCTTGTTGAGTCGCATGGAACGGGAATCCCCCCCAGGTGGAACGGTCGTCTTCTCCCCCACGCCCGGGCCTGCCGGACGGTCGGACAACTCTACGTTCCGTGTATAGCGGCACCGTGGGCGGTACCCCTTACCGCTCCTTCGGACCCCCCTCGGGTACCCACCGGGGGTACCCCCGTAGGATGGTGGGCGTGAACCGGGTCCGTGGCGCGCTGCTGATCCTGGCGGTACTCGCCGGGGTGTTCGCCATGCACGCGCTCGCGCCGGGGGTCGTCATCTCCCCCGCGCATCACACGGAGGCCGCCGCGCCCGCGCACGACGCCGGTGGCGCGGCGCATCTCGACCACGCCGATCCGGACTGTGTGGCGGGTGGGGTCGGCGGGGCGCCGTCCCCGGTCGGCGCCGGGGCGGGGGTGACCAGTGGGGTCACGGTGCCGCCGGTCGTCGCCGCGCGGGAGTTCGCCGGGCCCGGCCCGCCCTGGGGGCACCCCCGGCCGGAGGCTGGGGGCGGCGCGCCGCCTTCCTTGAGTTCTCTGCAGTCGCTGCGCATATAGGCGCGTCGTGCACCGACGCGTCCGACACCTCAGCACTGCACAGAAAGCTGTTTCACCACCATGACCTCGTACCGTTTCGCGGCGCGGGCGCTCAGCGCCGCCGCCGTCACCTCCGCATTGCTGTTCACCGCCGGCTGCGGGAGCGATTCCGGTGAGCCGGGCGGACATTCCCAGCACGGCGGCGCACCGGTCTCCGACGCCTTCAACGCGGCGGATCTCGCCTTCGTCCAGGGCATGATCCCGCACCACGAGCAGGCCATCGAGATGTCCGAACTCGCCGCCGGGCGCGCCGGCTCGGACGCGGTGCGGGATCTGGCCGCCGTCATCGAACAGGCCCAGGGGCCGGAGATCGACACGCTCCGGTCGTGGCTCTCCGACTGGGACGCCGAGCCGGCGGACCACGGCGGGCACGACATGACCGGCATGATGTCGGACGAGGAAATGGCGGAGCTGGAAAGCTCCTCCGGCGCGGAATTCGACGCCGCATTCCTGCGGCTGATGATCGTGCACCACGAGGGCGCGGTCGAGATGGCGCGGGAGCTGGAGCGGCAGGGGTCCTTCGCGCCCGCTCTGGAGATGGCGCAGGACATCATCTCCTCCCAGTCCGCTGAAATCGATCAGATGACCGAACTTCTGAACTGATATTCGCACCCGAGGGGTGGGCGATCCGAAATCCGGAACGCCCACCCCTTTTGTATGACCGGTAGCGCGCAAAGGCGCTCCGCGCGCCCCCCGCGTAACCCTATTGGCCTATTCGATCTTCATAAGGCAGGCTTCAACCGCGCAGCCGCAACACACAATCCCCATAAACACCTACGGGGCTGTCATCGGCCTGCGCCTGTCCACGAGGGGGGTTCTCGTTCCGCGTTCCGCCATGCCGTTCGTCAGCGGCATTCGCATATCTGTTCTTCAGACTTCTCTGTCCTTACCGCGGCGCTGTCCCCCAACGGGCTGACCAGGATTCCCGCTCGAATCGCCTGATCCGCCCACGCGCCATCACCCAAGGATTCTCACGATGGATTCCATGCATCACCCTGCCCCCGTCCCCGTACCCGAAGTCCCCACGCCCGTCCCGTCCCAGGACGACGCGTTCGCCATCGTCGGCATCGGCTGCCGCCTGCCCGGCGGCGCCAGCGACTACCGGACCTTCTGGCGCAACCTCCTCGACGGCAAGGACTGCATCACCGACACCCCCGCCGACCGCTACGACACCCGCACCCTGGGGAGCGGCGACAAGGCCAAGCCCGGCCGGCTCGTCGGCGGACGCGGTGGATACATCGACGGCTTCGACGAGTTCGACCCCGCCTTCTTCGGCATCAGCCCGCGCGAGGCCGAGCACATGGACCCCCAGCAGCGGAAGCTCCTGGAGGTCGCCTGGGAGGCGCTGGAGGACGGCGGCCTCAAGCCCGCCGAGCTGGCCGGCACCGATGTCGGGGTGTACGTCGGGGCGTTCACCCTCGACTACAAGATCCTGCAGTTCGCCGACCTCGGCTTCGAGACCCTGGCCGCGCACACCGCCACCGGCACCATGATGACGATGGTGTCCAACCGGATCTCGTACTGCTTCGACTTCCGCGGACCCTCGGTCTCCGTCGACACCGCGTGCAGCGGCTCCCTGGTCGCCGTCCACCTGGCCTGCCAGAGCCTGCGCCGCGGCGAGACCTCCGTCGCCCTGGCCGGCGGCACCCTGCTGCACATGGCGCCGCAGTACACCATCGCCGAGACCAAGGGCGGGTTCCTCTCCCCCGACGGCCGCTCCCGCGCCCTGGACGCCGCCGCCAACGGCTATGTGCGCGCCGAGGGCGTCGGCATGGTCGCCATCAAGCGCCTCGCGGACGCGCAGCGCGACGGCGACCCCATCCACGCCGTCATCATCGGCAGCGGCGTCAACCAGGACGGCCGCACCAACGGCATCACCGTGCCCAACCCCGACGCCCAGGTCGCCCTGATCGAGCGGGTCTGCGCCGGCGCCGGCGTCACCCCCGGCAGCCTCCAGTACGTCGAGGCGCACGGCACCTCCACCCCCGTCGGCGACCCGCTGGAGGCCAACGCCCTCGGCCGCGCGCTGTCCATCGGCCGCGAGCCGGGCGCCCGGACGTACGTCGGTTCGGTGAAGACCAACATCGGGCACACCGAGTCGGCCGCCGGCATCGCCGGGCTGATCAAGACGGTGCTCAGCCTCAAGCACAAGATCATCCCGCCGCACATCAACCTGGAGAAGCTCAACCCGCAGATCGACGAGGCGTCCCTGCCGTACGAGATCCCCCGCGAGCCCACCCCCTGGCCCGAGCACAGCGGGCCGGCCCGCGCCGGCGTCAACTCCTTCGGCTTCGGCGGGACCAACGCCCACGTCCTGCTCCAGGAGGCACCGCCGGCCGTCGAGGAGCCCGCGCCACCGGCCGCCGACGGGTACTCCGTGCTGCCGCTGAGCGCCCGCGACCCCGAAGCCCTTCCCGCCATCGCCGCCGGCCTGCGCGAACGTCTCGCCGAGGGCCTGCCGGTGGGCGACGCCGCCTACACCCTCGCCCACCGGCGGCAGCATCTGGAGCAGCGGCTGTCCGTCGTGTACGACTCCCCCGAGGCCCTCGACGAGGTGCTCGGCGCCGTCGCCCGCGGCGAGAGCCATCCGCGTGCCGTCGCCGGCACCCAGCGCGAGGGCCTGGACCGGAGGCTGGTGTGGGTGTTCACCGGCATGGGCCCGCAGTGGTGGGCCATGGGCCGCCAGCTGTACGCGAGCGAGCCCGTCTACCGCGAGGTCATCGACCGCTGCGACCAGGAGATCGCCGCGCTCACCGGCTGGTCCCTCACCCAGGAGCTGAACGCCGACGAGGCCGACTCCCGGATGAGCGAGACCTGGCTCGCCCAGCCCGCCAACTTCGCCGTGCAGATCGCCCTGGCCGCCCTGTGGCGCAGCAAGGGCATCCAGCCGGACGCCGTGACCGGGCACAGCACCGGTGAGGTCGCCGCATTCTACGAGGCCGGGGTGTACACCCTCCCCGAGGCCGTGAAGATCGTGGTGCACCGCAGCCGGCTCCAGCAGAAGCTCATCGGCACCGGCTCCATGCTCGCCGTCAGCCTCACCGAGGCGGAGGCCGCCCGCCGGGTGCGCCCGCACGGCGACCGGGTCTCCATCGCCGCCGTCAACAGCCCCACCTCCATCACCCTGGCCGGGGACACCGAGGCGCTGGAGGTGATCGCCGCCGAGCTGGGCGCGGAGGACATCTTCGCCCGGTTCCTGGAGGTCGGCGTCCCGTACCACAGCCCCCGCATGGAGCTGATCAAGGACGAGCTGCTGACCTCGCTCGCCGATCTCAAACCGCAGCAGGCGAAATTGCCGCTGTACCTCACCGCACTGCCCGGCACCGTCGCGCAGGGCACGGAGCTGGACGCCGACTACTGGTGGCGCAATGTGCGCGAGGCCGTGCACTTCCGGGCCGCCGTGGACCGGCTGCTGGACGACGGTTACGGCGTCTTCCTGGAGATCGGCCCGCACCCCGTGCTCGCCCACTCCCTGCGCGAGTGCTGCGAGGCCCGCGACGCGCACAGCGTCACCCTGGCCTCCATCCGCCGCAAGGCCGATGAGCGCGAACGCCTCACCCTGTCGCTCGCCGCGCTGCACAGCCTCGGCTTCGCCGTGGACTGGCACGCCCTGCACCCCGCCGGACGCCCGGCCGAACTGCCGCGCTACCCGTTCCGGCGCGACCGCTACTGGGTCGAGCCGGCCCCGGTCGCGCAGATCCGGCTCGGCCACCGCGACCACCCGCTGCTGGGCCGCCGCACCGCGAGCGCCGAGCCGGTGTGGGAGGTGAAGCTGGACGCGGAGGCCGCCCCGTACCTGGAGGACCACCGCATCCAGGGCACCGTGCTGTTCCCGGCCGCCGGCTATCTGGAGATGGCCGCGCAGGCCGTGCGGTCGCTGACCGGTGGTGAGCACAGCACCGCCGCGCTGGCCGGAGTAGAGCTGCGCAAGGCGCTGTTCCTGCCGGACGGCGAGCCGCAGACGGTGCAGTTGTCCTTCTCCTCCGACGCCGCCGCGTTCTCCATCGCCACCGTGGGCGCCGCCGGCGCCGAGCCGACCGTGCACGCCACCGGTACGGTACGGGCCGCCCAGCGCCGCCGGCTGATCGCACCGCTGGACACCGTCGCCGTCCGGGCCCGCGCCGCCCGCCATCTGAGCGGCCCCGACTGCTACGCCGAACTGGCCGCGCTCGGCTACCACTACGGCCCCGCCTTCCAGGGCATCGAGGAGGTGTGGATCGGCGAGGGCGAGGCCCTGGCGCGGATCCGGCCGCCGCAGGGGCTCGCCCCGGACGCGGCGGCGCACCACATGCATCCGGTGCTGCTCGACTCCTGCTTCCAGTCGCTGCTGACCCCGCAGTTGCTCACCGCGCCCGCCGGGCCCGGGGGCACCGGCATCCGGCTGCCGCTGTCCATCGCCGAGGTACGGCTGGACCCGGTCGGCGACCGCGAACTGTGGGTGCACGCCACCGTCACCGGCGAGGACGAGGACGAACTCACCGGTGACATCGCCGTGTACGACGGCGCCGACGGTACGCCGCTGGGCCGCATCGCCGGATTCCGCGCCGCCGACGTGGAGAAGGCCGCCACCACCGTGGGGCTGTCCACCATCGACAGCTGGCTCACCGAACTGAGCTGGGTGCCGCGTCCCCTGCCCGAAGCGCCGTCCGCCCTGCCGGCGGCCGGGCGGCACGTGCTGTTCGCCGACGCGGGCGGGGTCGCGCAGCGGCTGGCCGCGCTGATCGGCGAGGCAGGCGGCGAGGCGCTTCTGGTGCGGCCCGGAGCCGCGTACGGCCTGGACCGCACGGCGAGGACCGCCACCGTCGTCCCCGGATCCGCCGACGACCTGCGGCGGTTGCTCGCCGATCTCGGCCCGGTGGACGGCGTCGTCCACCTGTGGAACCTGGACCGGCCGGCGCTGGCCGACGCGCCGCGCGGGCGGTTCGCGGACATCGCCTCCACCGGCGCGTACGCCCTGATCGCCCTCACCCAGGCGCTGCTCGCCGACCCGGAACGGCACGGCGGCACCCCCGTGCACATCGTCACCAGAGCCGCCCAGTGCGTGCTCCCCGGTGAGCCGGTGGAGCCGCTGGGCGCGCCCGCCTGGGGCATCGGCCGGGTGCTGTGGCAGCAGGAACTGGCCGGGCGCGGCGGCAAGCTGATCGACCTGGCGGCCGACGGCGGCGTCGAGGAGGACGCGTCCGCGCTGCTGCGCGAACTGGCCGACCCCACCGGGGCCGCCGAGCGCGAGGACGAGATCGCGCTGCGCGCCGGGGAGCGGCACACCAGCCGGCTGGTGGCCGCCGAAGGGCTGAGCAGGCCGCTGCCCCTGCGGCTGCGCCCGGACGGCAGCTACCTGGTGACCGGCGCGTTCGGCGCGCTCGGCAGGCTGCTGTGCCGCACGCTGGTCAGGCGTGGGGCGCGGCGGCTGATCCTGGTGGGCCGCACCCGGCTGCCGGAGCGCGAGCGCTGGGCCGACCAGGACCCGAACTCGCCCGCCGGGCGGCACGTGGCCTTCCTCAAGGAACTGGAGGCGCTGGGCGCGCAGCCGATTCTCGCGCCGCTGGACATCACCGACGAGGACGCGCTGGCCGGCTGGCTGGCCGGGTACCGGCGTGCCCAGGGCCCGCCGATCCGCGGGGTGTTCCATCTGGCCGGGCAGGTGCGCGACACCCTGGTGCCGGAGATGGACCGGGAGGTGTTCGACGCCGTCCACGACCCGAAGGTGGTGGGCGCGGCGCTGCTGCACCGGCAGCTGAGCGGCGAACCGCTGGAGCACTTCGTACTGTTCGCCTCGGTCGCGGCCTGGCTGACGACGGCCGGGCAGACCAACTACGCGGCGGGCAACGCCTTCCTGGACGCGCTGGCGCACCACCGCCGCGCGCAGGGCCTGCCGGCGCTGGCACTGGACTGGGGCCCGTGGGCCACCGGCATGATCGAGGAACTGGGCCTGATCGACCACTACCGCAACAGCCGGGGCATGTCCTCGCTGGCGCCCGAGGCGGGCATGGCGGTACTGGAGCGGGTCATCGGGCAGGACCGGGCGCAGCTGCTGGTGGCCACGGTCGTGGACTGGCCGGTGTTCATGTCCTGGTACGCCTCGCCGCCGCGGCTGGTCACGGAGCTGGCGGCCACCGCCCAGGGCCCGGGGTCCGAGGGCGACGGCAGTTTCCTGGACGCGTTCCGGGAGGCGACCGCGGACAAGCGGCGGCTGCTGCTGACCGAGCGGTTCACGACGCTGGTGGCGGGTGTGCTGCGGGTACGGGCCGAGCAGGTGGATCCGGCGGTCAGCCTGAATCTGCTGGGGCTCGACTCGCTGCTGGCGATGGAGCTGCGGGCGCGGGTGGTGGCCGAGGTGGGCATCGCGCTGCCGGTGGTGGCGCTGCTGTCCAGCGCGCCGGCCGGGGACCTGATCACCCAGTTGCACGAGGGCCTGGAGGAGTTGCTGGCCGAGGAGGGCAGCGGCGCCGCCGTGACGGCGGTGGAGCGGTTCGAGGACGAGGCCGAGTTCCCGCTGACGCAGAACCAGAAGGCGCTGTGGTTCCTGAAGCAGCTGAACCCGGACGGTTACGCGTACAACATCGGCGGCGCCGTCGAGGTGCGGGTGGAGCTGGACCCGGACCTGATGTTCGAGGCGTTCCGCCGGCTGCTGGCCCGGCATCCCGTGCTGCGGGCGAACTTCCTGCTGGTGGAGGGGCAGGCGGTGCAGCGGATCTCCCCGGAGATCAAGGAGGACATCGCGCTCTTCGACGTCGGGGACCGCGCGTGGGACGACATCTACCGGATGATCATCGAGGAGTACCGCAAGCCGTACGACCTGGCGACCGATCCGCTGATCCGGTTCCGCCTCTTCCGGCGCGGCCCGGACCGCTGGGTCATCACCAAGGCCGTCCACCACATCATCTCGGACGCCATCTCCACCTTCACCTTCATCGAGGAACTGCTGTCCCTGTACGAGGGGCTGCGGCAGGGCCACGACGTCGAACTGCCGCCGGTGTCCGCCCGCTACCTGGACTTCCTCAACTGGCAGAACGCGTTCCTGGCCGGCCGCGAGGCGCAGAAGATGCTCGCGTACTGGCGGGGGCAGCTGCCCGACGAGGTGCCGGTGCTGGCGCTGCCCACCGACAAGCCGCGCCCGGCGGTGCTCACCCACAACGGGGCGTCCGAGTTCTTCGCGCTGGACGCGGAGCTGAGCGCCCGGGTGCACGCGCTGGCGCGGGAGCACAACGTCACCGTCTTCATGGTGCTGCTGAGCGCCTACTACCTGCTGCTGCACCGCTATTCGGGGCAGGACGACATCATCGTCGGCTCCCCCGTCACCGGCCGCACCCAGGAGGAGTTCGGCTCCGTCTACGGGTACTTCGTGAACCCGCTGCCGCTGCACGCCTCGCTGGCCGGTGACCCCACGGTGGCCGAGCTGCTGGACCAGGTGCGCACCACCGTGCTGGGCGGCCTGGATCACCAGGAGTACCCGTTCACGCTGCTGGTGGAGCAGCTGGGGCTGGCCCACGACCCGAGCCGGTCGGCGGTCTTCCAGGCGATGTTCATCCTGCTGCACCACAAGGTGGCCACCGAGAAGTACGGCTACAAGCTGGAGTACATCGAGCTGCCCGAGGAGGAGGGCCAGTTCGACCTGACGCTCTCCGCGTACGAGGAGGAGGCGGACGGGCGGTTCCACTGCGTCTTCAAGTACAACACCGACCTCTTCGAGGCGGAGACGATCCAGCGGCTCGCCGGGCACTACACGCGGCTGCTGGAGTCGCTGACCGCCGCGCCCGCCGACGCCGCCACCGGCGGACTGCGGATGCTGTCGGGCGGCGAGCGGGAGCGCATCCTCGCCGAGTGGAGCGGGGCCGGAGTGCGCGGGGAGGACGCGCCGGTGCCGGTGCACCGGCTGATCGCCGCGGCGGCGCACCGTACCCCGCAGGCCGTCGCGGTGGCCGCGCCCGCCGAGAGCGGGGAGACCCGGCGGCTGACCTACGGCGAACTGGAGGAGCGCGCGGGCGAACTGGCCGGGCGGCTGCGGGCGCGCGGCGTGCGCGAGGGCACCGTCGTCGCGCTGTGTCTGGAGAAGTCGCCCGAGCTGATCACCGCCCTGCTGGCGGTCCTCAAGGCGGGCGGCGCCTATCTGCCGCTGGACCCGGACTATCCGGCCGACCGGCTCGCGTACATGGTGCGCAACGCCGGGGCCTCGCTGGTGATCGGCGGGACGGGCGGCGCGGCCGAAGGGCTGCCGGGCACCGTGGTCAGCCTGGAGGAACTGCTCGCGGGCGAGGCCGGCGAGGTGGGTCCGGACGCCGAGCCGGGGCCCGACTCCCCCGCCTACGTCATCTACACCTCGGGCTCCACCGGGCGGCCCAAGGCGGTCGCGGTCAGCCACCGCAACCTGGCCTCCGTGTACGCCGGATGGCGCGACGCCTACCGTCTGGAGGAGGGAGACATCCGGGTCCATCTCCAGATGGCCAGCCCTTCCTTCGACGTCTTCACCGGCGACCTGACCCGCGCCCTGTGCTCGGGCGGCACGCTGGTGCTGGTCGGCCGGGAGCTGCTGTTCAACACCGCCCGGCTGTACGAGACGATGCGCGCCGAACGGGTGGACTGCGGCGAGTTCGTACCCGCCGTGATGCGCACCCTGGTGCGGCACTGCGAGGACACCGGGGCCCGGCTGGACTTCCTGCGGCTGCTGATCGTGGGCTCGGACTCCTGGAAGGCCGAGGAGTACGAGCGGCTGCGCGCGCTGGGCGCGCGGCGGCTGGTGAACTCGTACGGGCTCACCGAGGCCACCATCGACAGCGCCTGGTTCGAGGGTCCCGCGGACGACCTGGAGGGCGGCCGGATGGTGCCCATCGGGCGGCCGTTCCCCGGCAGCGCGCTGTACATCCTGGACTCGCGCGGCGAGCCGGTGCCGCCCGGTGTCCCCGGTGAGCTGTGGATCGGCGGCGCCGGTGTGGCGCTCGGCTACCTCGGCGACGAGGAGCTGACCGGGGAACGGTTCCGCACCCGCGCCCTGGCCGGCGACGCTCCGGTACGGCTGTACCGCACCGGTGACCTCGCGCGGTGGGACGCGGCCGGCACCGTCCATCTGCTGGGCCGGGCCGACTCGCAGATCAAGGTGCGCGGGCACCGCATCGAGATCGGGGAGATCGAGTCGCAGCTGGCGGCCTGCCCCGAGCTGGCCCAGGCGCAGGTCACCGTACGGCCGGACGCGGGCGGCGAGAACGTGCTGTGCGCGTACGGGGTGGCGGCACCGGGCGCCGTGCTGGAGTGGCGCGAGGTGCGCCGGCGCCTGGCGGACTATCTGCCGACGTTCATGATCCCCACCCACTTCACCGAGCTGCCCGCCCTGCCGCTCACCCCGAACGGCAAGGTGGACGTGGCGGCGCTGCCCGCCCCGCGCGCCGGCGACGGCACGGACGGGCCGGTGTACGAGGCCCCGGTCACGCTGTACGAGACGCGGATGGCCGAGCACTGGCAGCGGCTGCTGGGCATCGAGGCCCCCGGGCCCGGTCTGGGCCACGACTTCTTCGAGACCGGCGGCAGCTCGATCCGGCTGATCGAGCTGATCTACCACCTGCAGGCCGAGTTCGGGATCTCCATCCCGGTCAGCCGGCTGTTCCAGGTGACGACGCTGCACGGCATGGCCAAGACGGTCGAGCGGATCGTCACCGGGGAGATCGAGGGGTCGCTGCCGTATCTGCGGTTCAACGAGAACGCCGCGGCGGGCACGGTCTTCTGCTTCCCGCCGGCCGGTGGCCACGGCCTGGTCTACCGGGAGTTCGCGGCGCGGCTGCCGGAGTTCGAGTTCCTCGCCTTCAACTACCTGATGGGCGAGGACAAGGTGAGCGGGTACGCCGATCTGGTGGCCGGGCACCGGCCGGAGGGCGAGATCGACCTGCTCGGCTACTCGCTGGGCGGCAATCTCGCCTTCGAGGTCGCCAAGGAGCTGGAGCGGCGCGGCCGCACCGTGCGGCACGTCGTCATCATCGACTCGCTGCGGGTGACGGAGTCCTACGAGCTGGGCCCGGAGCACCTGGCCGTCTTCGAGCGCGAGCTGGCCGGGCATCTGCGCAAGCACACCGGCTCGGCACTGGTCGCGGAGAAGACGCGGGAACAGGCCAAGGACTACCTGGAGTTCACCGGCCGCACCGCCAACCCCGGGACCACCGGCGCCCGGATCGCGGTGATCAGCGACGAGGAGAACGCCGCCGCGTACGACAGCGGCGCCGAGGGCAGCTGGCACGGCGCCTCCCGTACCGGAACCGAAGTGCTGCGCGGGGTGGGCCGGCACGCCGACATGCTCGATCCGGGGACGGTCGAGCACAACGCGCGCCTGGCGCGCGGCATTCTCACCGGCGGTGATGGCGAGGTATGACGCCTTTCGTTCAGCCGGCGGTCGACACCAAGGAGCACAGGGCCATGTCATCCCCCACCACCTCCGGCACCCCGGGCAGGCAGTCGATGATCATCATCGGCGGCGGCCTGGGGGGCCTGTCCACCGGCTGCTACGCGCAGATGAACGGCTACGCGACGCGGGTCTTCGAGATGCACGAGATCCCGGGCGGTTCCTGCACCGCCTGGGAGCGCGGGGACTTCACCTTCGACTGGTGCGTCAGCTGGCTGCTCGGCAGCGGTCCCGGCAACGAGATGTACCAGATCTGGATGGAACTGGGGGCGTTGCAGGGCAAGGAGATGCGCCAGTTCGACGTCTTCAACATCGTGCGGGTGCGCGGCGGCCAGCCGGTGTACTTCTACTCCGACCCGGACCGGCTCCAGGCGCACCTGCTGGAGATCTCCCCGGCCGACGCCCGACGCATCAAGAACTTCTGCGACGGGGTGCGCACCTTCCAGAAGGCGCTGGCCGTCTATCCGTTCCTCAAGCCGGTGGGGCTGATGGGGCGGTGGGAGCGGTGGAAGATGCTGGCCTCGTTCCTGCCGTACTTCAACGCCATCCGCAAGTCCATCACCGAGCTGATGACGGACTACGCCGAGAAGTTCCAGCACCCGGTGCTGCGCGAGGCGTTCAACTACGTGCTGTACGAGAAGCACGCCGACTTCCCCGTCCTGCCGTTCTGGTTCCAGCTGGCCTCGCACGCCAACGGCTCGGCGGGGGTGCCCGAGGGCGGCTCGCTGGAGCTGGCCCGCTCGGTGGAGCGGCGCTACACGGGGCTCGGCGGGGAGATCACGTACAACGCCAAGGTGGAGAAGATCCTCGTCGAGCACGACAAGGCGGTGGGGGTACGGCTCACCGACGGCCGCGAGTTCCGCGCGGACATCGTGGTGTCGGCGGCCGATCTGCACACCACCGCCATGGGGATGCTCGGCGGCCGGTATCTCAACGACACCTGGCGCAAGCTGCTCACCGAGACCATCGACGAGGTGGGCACGATCTCCCCCGGCTACGTCTCGCTGTTCCTGGGGCTGCGCCGGCCGTTCCCCGAGGGCGAGCCGTGCACCACGTACGTGCTGGAGGACAGCATGGCCGCGAAGCTCACCGGCATGCGGCATCCCAGCATGAACGTGCAGTTCCGCAGCTGCCACTACCCGGAGCTGTCGCCGCGCGAGACCACGGTCATCTTCGCCACGTACTTCTCGGAGGCCGAGCCGTGGCGGGCGCTGCGCGACGACGTGCCGGAGCAGGCGGGCCGGGTGCGGCGCGGCCAGGTGCTGCACACCCTGCCGGTGAAGCACGGCAAGGCGTACACGCAGGCCAAGCGGCAGGCGCGGATCACCATCGAGAACTTCCTGGACGAGCGGTTCCCCGGTCTCAAGGACGCGGTCGCCGTGCGGGACGTGTCCACGCCGCTGACGCAGGTGCGCTACACGGGCACCTACAACGGCGGGTTCCCCGGCTGGCAGCCGTTCGTGGACGGCGGGGAGACCGTGGAGGTGGAGATCAACAAGAACGGCCCGGTGCTGCCGGGGCTCTCCAACTTCTATCTGGCCGGGGTGTGGGTCACCGTCGGCGGGCTGATCCGGGCGGTGGCCTCGGGCCGGCAGGTCACGCAGGTGATCTGCCGGGACGACGGCCGGGAGTTCACGGCGAGCGTGGACGAGAGCGCGCCGCCGCCCACCCAGGTCTCCATCGCGGTGGGCAAGCAGCCCGGCGTGCCGGATCTGGCCGCCGGGTTCCCCGCCCAGACCACCGGCGGCGACACCGCCGCCCACACCGACAACACCGTCACATCGTCGAGGAGCGTGTAGTGCAGGTACACACATGGGTGATCGCCGAGCACATCCCGGGGGTCCCGGACACCGACCGGATCTACCGGAAGGTGACGCGGGAGTTCGATCCCGCCTCGCTGGCGGACGATCAGATGCTGCTGCGCACCCGGTACGTGTCGGTGGACCCGTATCTGGTGGGGCTCTCGCTCCAGACGCCGATCGGGGACACCGTGCGCGGTGACTCGATCATGGAAGTGGAGGTGGCGGGGCCGCGCGCCCGCTTCCAGGTCGGGGACCTGGTGCAGGGGTACGGCGGCTGGTGCAGCCATCTGGTGTCCACCGGGGGGCCCAGCGGGTGGGACGACGAGGGCGCCGAGTTCGCCGTCCAGTTGCCGCCGTTCCGCAAGCTGGACCCGCGGCGGTACGACGAGGTGCTGCCGCTGTCCACGGCGCTGGGTGTGATGGGCACCCCGGGCATCACCGCGTTCGGAACGCTGAAGACGTTCCTGACGGTGGGCTCCGAGGACACCGTGGTGATCAGTGGCGCGTCCGGGACGGTGGGCACCCTGGTGGGTCAGCTCGCCAAGCGGGCCGGGGCCCGGGTGGTGGGCACCACCTCCTCGCCGGGGAAGGCCGCGTATCTGACGCAGCTGGGCTTCGACGCGGTGGTGCACTACCGGCAGGGCGACGACACGGACACGGTGCGCGAGGCCCTGGCGGCGGCGGCGCCCAACGGGATCGACAAGTACTTCGACAACCTGGGCGGCACCGTGACGGACGCGGTGTTCACGATGCTCAACGTGCACTCCCAGGTCGCGGTGTGCTGGCAGTGGGCGACCACGGTCAACGGGGACTGGACGGGGCCGCGGCTGCTGCCGTACATCATGTTCCCGCGCACCACGATCCGGGGGATCTTCGCCGACGAGTGGTACACGGAGGAGATGGTCGAGGCGCTGCACGAGGAGGTGGGTGGGCTGATCCGCAAGGGTGAGCTGGTCTACCACCAGACCATCCACCAGGGCTTCGACGCGCTGCCGGGCGCGTACCGCTCGCTGTACACCGGCCAGGAGGGCAACCGGGGCAAGGTCCTGGTCGCGCTGTAGCCGCCGGCGCCCGTACGGCGGCCCAACACGCTGGCCCTTTCCGCTTTCTTCACACGCGGAAAGGGCCGGCGCTATGCGCTGCCGACCGCGCGGATGTGCTGTCGTGCGCAGGATCGCGGTGAGGCCCCGATCTCAAGAAGGCTGTGCGGGGTCGGAGATGACGGAGAGACCCGTGAAGTCCGATGCGAGGGCGTCCATGATGATCTCGTCGCACGGCTTGCCTCGCCAGTACCCGGCCTGACGAAGTCGGCCGGCCGGTTGGAAGCCCGCGTTCTCGTAGGCGCGGATCGCGGCGGCGTTCGGGGCGAGGACGGAGAGCCAGACCATCCGCAGGTTCGTGACGTGCCAGGCGTAGTCCAGAACGAGCCGGGTGGCGGCCGTCCCCAGGCCGTGCCCGCGGAACTCGTTGCCGAGCATGACGACATACTCCGCACAGCGGACGCTGTGGTCGGGCAGCAGAGTGGCCACCCCGGCCGGCGTCGGCTCACCGCCGGTGGTGAGGTCGTAGAGGGTGAAGCGGATATTGTCGCCGCCCTGCTGCCGGCGCATGCCCTCGGTCCTGGCGTCGAGACTTTCGGGGGCCTGGCGGCCGTATCCGATCATGAGGGCTGGGTCCTGCTCCCACCGCCAGTAGGTCTCGACGAGGTCGGTACGGTACGGGCCGAGGCCGCACTTCTCGTTGCGCAGCCACAGAATCGGGTCAGTCGGGGTGCTGATGGCGGTCTCCGATGGTGAGGACGGGGGTGTAGGCGCCGGTGGACCCCGGCTCGGCGACGGTGGCGCCGTCCACAGTCTGCACCCAGGCATGGAGCCGCACCGGGTCTGGCGCGACGCCATGACACCACTGGGCCCTGCGGCCCTGAGCGGCCAGCAGCAGCAGGGCGGCAGCCGACTCCTCCAGACACGCGGTTCTGCCCGGCGAGTACCAGCCTGCCCGGCGGACCGCCTGCACGGCGGCGGTGGCTTCGGCCTCGGTAGCCGGGCGGTTGCAGCGGACATTGGTGTTGGCGTAGTTGAGCAGGGAGATGATCCGCTGCATGCCCTGAGTCCCCCTGGTGACCATGAAGACCCGGGCGAGAGCCGCGCCCGCTCGGACAACAGAGCGCAGAGGGACATGGGCCGGCCGGACGATACCGGCGCGGTGCTCGTCGCCGCCTCCACCGACTCGGGCAGTGGCCGGGATGGGGACGGGCCACGGCTGGGGGTGCTCTGTGGGAACAATCAGACCCAGGTCGAGCAAACGGCTGGTGAGCGTGTCTCCGAGTGGGGTGAGGTCGCCGGTACGGGCTGCGGCACACCACCGCGGCGCAGCGGCGGGCAGGAGGCATTGTGCCCTGCCAGAACGGTAGTTGATGAGAACCAGGACATGCCCGAGGTCCACCGCGCGGACGCTCGGGGGACAGGTGGCATGCGCGGGCGGATCAGACATGGGCGTTTTCCTCCCGGGTCCAGACAAGGGCCGGGGCACGGTGGAGGGCGTGCAGCCATGCCTCGGTCGTGAGGAACTGTTCGATCGCTGCGAGTGGCATGGGAACGCCGGCGGCTCCCTGGGCCAGGTGCGTGCGGAGCAGACCCGGCTCGATGATCCCCAGCCCGGCCAGATGTCCCTCGGTGAGGTCGGTCAGCGCCGGCAGGTTCGCGCGCATCCCGGTGTAGTGGGCTGTGTTGAAGCTGCCCTTGGTGGTGCGGGCAGCGAGCTGGGGCGGCAGTACACGGCACATCGCCCGGCGCAGGACGGGCTTGTAGGCGTACAAGGGCGGGCGGGACCGCAGCTCGGTCCGCAGCACGGCATCGACAACGTGCGCGTCCAGAAACGGATTGTGCAGCTCAACGCCCTGCTGGTCGGCCAACTGGGCGTCGGCGGCCGCGGTACGGGCGAGCTCCCGGATCTCATCCACCAGGACCCGGGGCCCGAGGTCCAGACCGGGCAGTGGGTCCGCTTCGGTGGCGGCGCGCCGGAGTCCGCCGGCAAGCAGGCTGCGGGCCTTCTCGGTGATCCACGGTGGCATCGGTAGCTGCGGCACCCAGGTGACATCACCCCGGTCCTCCCCGGCGGGGTGGCCGGCGCTCTCCACGGTGTGCGCGAGGTCGGCGAAGGCATCCGCCCGGCTGACACCGGCCAGCCGACGGGCATCGTTCAGCAGTGGCAGGACGGCGGTGTGCCGCAGCCGGGCCCAGCCCGTCGCTTCGCTCACCGCCCGTGCCCACCGGCGATGCCGCAGCAGATCGGCGAGGTGAGCGGGCGGTACGAACAGCACACTGTCTCCGCCGTCGCCGGTCATGTGCGTGCGTGTGCCGAACTCGGACTTCATCCAGGCGAGTTGGTATTCCAGACGGGCGCGGGCCAGGGTGGAAGGGGCGGGCTCGTCGGTGGCTGGCACCGCGGTGATGTCCGTGTAGGGCAGTTGCTCGGTGCCGAGGGAGAGCAGGTGGTGCGCGATCCGGGGGTCGCGGGCGGCCGCCAGCCGCGCGTAGTGGAGGTCGGCACCGCTGGTGTCGTCGTCCGGGTGGACGGTGACGCCGTTCAGGTGGCCCTCGGCGGGACGGGCCGCAGCGGCGAGCAGTGCCAATGTGCTGGAATCCAGCCCGCCCGACAGATCGCACGACACCTCTGGGTCCAGGACCGTCCGGTACTCGACCGCGGCCTGGAGCACGACCCGGAATCGGCGGGCCGGATCACCGGGCACCGGGTCCGGCCGCCACACGGTTGTACAGCGTGGCGTGCCCCCGTCCGAAGGCAGCCACACCCGCGAGCCCGGTGCCAGCAGCCGTACACCGGTGAAGAAGGACCGAGCACCGGCCGCCGGAACGTACGAAGCGAAGACCGATACCGCCAGGCGTTCCGCGCTGAGAGCGGCCCCGGTCAGCGCGGCGAGAGCCCGGGTCGAGCTCGACCAGGCCCAGCCGCCCCCGAACTCCGCCGCGTAGAGGGGCATGGCCCCGGCCGGATCGGTATGCAGCACGACGCCTTCGGCCCGGTGCTCCACGACGGTGTAGGTACCGGGCCACCGCCAGGTCACATCCTCCGGCAGTGGCCCGCCGGCCACCGTGCCCAGCTCGGCTTCGGACGCACCGCAACGCCCCAGCACCATCACCGTGCCACCGTCTGCTCCGCTGACGGCCCGGACCATCATCGGGTCGCTCCACACGGAGCGGGCCGCGTCGGCGTATTCGGTGCCATGAGGGCGGAGCCCGTCACTACAACCGACCGTGAATCCTCCGAAGAACATGCGTCTCCTTCCGGGTCTGGGACCTGAACGGCGGAGGGTGCGGCACCCGGGTTGGGGGCCCGGGTGCCACACCTTCACGGGATCAGTGGTGGTTGTAGGCGCGACGCTTGTCCTCGCTGCTGCCCTTGCCCTGGCCGAGGGTCAGGGCGACCAGGTCGCCGAGGTCAACGACCATCGGCGCCTCGATCTCGTTCGTCTCGGTGTGGATGTCCATCACAGTTCTCCTTCCGCATGCGCTTCGGGCCAGGTTGCCCGGGGTCTGTGCTGCCCTCCCATCACACCGCCGCCCCGGCCGGCCACCGAGGGATTTCCCGGGCCGTGCACACCGCGTGCGTGCTGCGCATACGGCCTCGACCCGGCCGCGGCCGGCTCGCTACCGTGGATCAGTTGATGTCCCGCTGCGTTTCTGGGGGCGGTCATGCAGGCACAGCCACTCGTACCTGACTGGTACTCCGCACGAGCCCGGGCGCTCATCAAGGGGGGCGACATCGCCGGGCTGATCCGCTGGGCCCGACAGCAACGCGGCTGGAGGCAAGCGGACCTCGGCAAGGCGGCCGGGTACTCCGCCTCGGCCGTCAGCCGCCTGGAGACGGGCGTACGCCCGGCGACCGACATCGACATGCTCAACCGGCTGACTGACGCCCTCGCCATCCCACAGAGCCTGTTCGCCGCAGCACTCGGAATGGCGCCCGACGCTCCTCCTCGCACTACAGTTACCCCCACCCATCAGGGGGGCCGCGGGGGTTTTGAGGAGGATCCGATGAAACGCCGGTCCGTACTCGGCGCCGGTGCCGCCGCCGTACCGCTCAGTGTCCTCACCGCTCTTGATGACGCGCTGGACGTCTCGCCCGCACCACGAGCCGCCCCGACCCCTGACCGCGTTGTCACCGAGTACCGCCAGGCCCGCGCGCTGTTCGACGGGGGCGATCACCCCCGGCTCATGCGGGCGCTGCCGGACCTCCTGGCCACCGCCGAAGCCCGTGCGGACACCGGCGAGGGCGCCGACTACGCCCGGCTCGCCGCCTGTTACGACCTGGCCACCGAAGCCCTCTCCAAGATCGGACAGAGGCGCTCCGCCCGGATCACCGCCGACCGCTCCACCATCTACGCCCGCATCTCCGGCTCCCCACTCGCTGCCGCGTCGTCCGCGCGAGCACTCAGCATTGTCCTGCGGCACGAAGGCCGCGCAACCATCGCCCAGCACGTCACTCTTCAGGCTGCCGCCGCCCTCGACGCTGCCGGCCCGTCGACCCCCGCCCAAGCGGCGGCCCTCGCACAGATGCTGTGCACCGCCTCATACGCCGCAGCAGAAGCGGGTGACCGCGAGCGGGCGCTGGAGATGATCCACGACGCCGAACGTGCCGCCGCGCAACTACCCAGCATGCGCTCCTGCCACATCTCCACCGCCACTGTCACCCTCTACAAGGTGGGCGTGCTGTGGTCCCTCGGCGACGCCGGGGCCGCCGTCGCCGCAGGCCGCACTCTCAACCCGGCTCAGTTCTCCACTGCCGAACGCCGGGGCCGCTACCACACCGACATGGCCCGGGCATGGTGGCGATGGGGCAAGCCCGAGGAGACCGCCCAAGCACTCCTTGGCGCCCACCACATCGCCCCGGCCGAAATCCGCGACCGGGCCTCGATCCGCGCCATCGTCACTGAACTCTCCCAACGTCACCCCCGTGCCGGCGGCGTCCGCGAACTCCTCACTCTGACCAGACTTCGGTGAGGGACGTTGCGCATGGATGAGCCAGAGAACGGAGTGACCGATTCCGGCCGGACGGATATCTGGCTGGGCGGCACCGTGACGGACGCGGTGTTCACGATGCTCAACGTGCACTCCCAGGTCGCGGTGTGCTGGCAGTGGGCGACCACGGTCAACGGGGACTGGACGGGGCCGCGGCTGCTGCCGTACATCATGTTCCCGCGCACCACGATCCGCGGGATCTTCGCCGACGAGTGGTACACGGAGGAGATGGTCGAGGCACTGCACGAGGAGGTGGGCGGGCTGATCCGCAAGGGTGAGCTGGTCTACCACCAGACCATCCACCAGGGCTTCGACGCGCTGCCGGGCGCGTACCGCTCCCTGTACACCGGCCAGGAGGGCAACCGCGGCAAGGTCCTGGTCGCGCTGTAACGGCCGGCGCCCGTACGGCGGCCCAACGCCATGGCCCCTTCCGCGTTCGGTGAGCGTGGGAGGGGCCATCGGCGTGGAGAGGGGCCCGGGAGACGACCGGGGTGTTCTTCCCGGTTGTCCCTTCGCCCGGACGCCGATGGCGTCGCGTGCCGGGGTCGGCCGGATGCCGAACCGGGGAGAGGTCAGGTGGCGGCCAGGGCGCCGAGCGCGGCGTCGAGCCGGGCGGTGGCCTCGTCGGCTACGGGTTTGAGGGAATCCAGGCCGGTGAGGGTGACCATGGTGTCCGGGTCGAGTGCCTGGACGAGCACGTGGTCGCCGTCGCGGCGGACGACGACGTTGCAGGGCAGGAGCAGGCCGATGGAGCGGTCGGCCTCCAGGGCCCGGTGGGCGAGCGGCGGGTTGCAGGCGCCCAGGATGAGGTACTCCTCCATGTCGTGGCCGAGCTTGGCCTTCAGCGTGGCCCGGACATCGATCTCGGTGAGGATGCCGAACCCCTGGTCGGCCAGGGCCTGGCGGACGGCGGTGGTGGCGGCGTCGAAGTCGGTGACGGCCAGGCGGACGGTGCGGTCGTAGGGCACGGTGCGCTGCTCCTTCGGTGAGGCGGAGAACCCGGCTCCTTGATACTGCGCCGGGTACCCGGCGCGGTGGACGCAATGCCGCACCCGGGGTTCCGGGGACGCCCAGCACCACAGGAATACCCCCCGGGGTACCCCTGTTAGGGTGGGTACCGAATACCCCCCGGGGTACACCATTCCCGTGGAGGAGCGGCAGTCGTGTTCTTCGTCGACACCCTTGAGTTCGAGGGTCTGGGCAACCGCAGCTACCTGGCCGGCGGGGCCGCTGCCGCGGTGGTCATCGATCCGCCGCGCGACATCGACCAGGTGATCGCCGCCGCCGCCAGGCGCGGGGTGACCATCGCGTACGTGGCGGAGACCCACATCCACAACGACTACGTCAGCGGTGGCCTGGAGCTGGCCCGCGTCACCGGCGCCTCCTATCTGGTGCCGGCCGCGGCGCACGTGTCCTTCGCCCGCACCCCGGTCGGCGACGGGGACACCGTGGACGTGGACGCGGATCTGGTCCTGCGGGCGATCGCCACGCCCGGACACACCCCGCACCACACCTCCTACGTCCTGGAACAGGACGGGCGCGGCGTGGCGGCGTTCACCGGCGGATCGCTGCTGATCGGCACGGTGGGCCGCCCCGACCTGGTGGAGCCCCGGCTGACCCAGCAACTGGCCCGGGCCCAGCACGCCTCCGCCCACCGCCTGGCCGACGAGCTGGACGACGAGGTGCCGGTGCTGCCCACCCACGGGTTCGGCAGCTTCTGCTCCTCCGCCCAGGCCGAGGGGGACGCGACCACGATCGGCAGGGAACGCACCAGCAACGACGCGCTCACCCTGGACCTGGACACCTTCGTTCAGCGGATGCTCGCCGGGCTGGAGGACGTGCCCGCCTACTACGCGCACATGGGCCCGGCCAACGCCGCCGGCCCCGCCCTCCTCGACCTCACCCCGCCCGAGCGTGCGGACGCGGGCGAGATCTCCTCCCGGCTGGCCGCGGGCGAGTGGGTGGTGGACCTGCGCAGCCGCACGGCCTTCGCCGAGAGGCACGTGGCCGGCTCGTTCAACTTCGAGGGCGAGGGCAAGCTCGCCACCTACCTGGCCTGGCTGATCCCGTGGGGCAAGCCCGTTACCCTGCTCGCCGACACCCCCCGGCAGATCAGCGCCGCGCAGCGGGAGCTGGCGCGGGTGGGCATCGACCGCCCGGCCGCCGCCGCCACCGGCGACCCGGCCGGCTGGATCCGGGAGGGCGAGCAGCTCGCCTCCTTCCCGCGTGCCCGCTTCGCCGACCTCGCCCGGGTGCGCGAGCGCGGCGACGAGGTGGCCGTCCTGGACGTGCGCCGGGACTCGGAGCGCGTGGGCGGCTACATCGACGGCTCGGTCCACATCCCGATCCACGAGCTGCACGGCCGTATCGGCGAGGTTCCGGACGGGACGGTGTGGGTGCACTGCGCGGGCGGGATGCGCGCGGCGATCGCCGCCTCCCTGCTCGATGCGGCCGGCCGCGACGTGGTCGCCGTCGACGACGGTTTTGACGCCGCGACGGATGCCGGGCTGCCCCTGGCCTCCGCCTGAGTTCGGCCGTCCCCCTCGCAAGGAAGGAAGCGTGTGATGTTCTGCTCCCGCCGAAACGGGCCCCGTGTCACGGTCGACGAGGCGCGCCGCACCAGCGGCATGAACGCGTGGGCCGCCGCCGGACACCCCGTCGTCGACCAATGTGGGAACAGCGGGCACACAGCGTGACGGTCCTCATTCTCGCCCTCATCGCCGGGGCCGTCATCGGTCTGGCCCTCGGCGCACTCGGCGGCGGCGGCAGCGTCCTTGCCGTACCGGCGCTGATCTACCTGCTCGGTTTCACTCCGGCTGCCGCCACCACCGCCAGCCTGATCATTGTCACCGCCACCTCCGCCACCGCCCTGTACGCCCACACCCGCGACGGGAACGTGGCGTGGAGGACAGGGGCGCTGTTCGCCGCCGCGGGCATCGTCCCCGCCTTTCTCGCGGGCGCAGTCGCAGGGCGCCCGCCCGCAGCGGTACTGACGGCGGCGTTCGCGGTCATCGCCGCGCTGGCGGCCCTGCGCATGCTGCGCCCGTCCGCGTCCGAGCCGCCGGACCGGATCCGTCCCGGCAAGGCGGCCGGCGCCGGTGCCGGACTCGGCGCCGTGACAGGCCTGCTGGGGGTCGGCGGGGGATTCCTCGCCGTGCCCGCCCTGGTGAGCGTCCTGGGGCTGGCCATGCGCCGGGCGGTGGGCACCAGCCTGCTCGTCATCACCGTGAACTCGCTCGCCGCGCTCGCCGCCCGCAGCGGCACCACCGGCGAACTCCACTGGGAGGTCATCGGCCCCTTCACCGGAGCCGCGATCCTCGGCGCCTGGGACGGCAAACGCCTCGCGACGAAGATCTCCGGCACCACCCTGCGGAAGATTTTCGCCGGCCTCCTGCTGGCGGTCTCGGCCTTCATGCTCGTCGACGTGATCGTCTGAACACGAGGGCCGCCACCGGCTCGGACCGGGGAGCAGGAGAAGCTTCTCCGGCCGGCCGCGCGTCTCGGGGGCCGGCTCCGGTCCGGCTCCCGTCAGATCAAGCTCAGCACACCCACCACGCAAGGATCACCTCTGCCATGACCACACCCACGGCCCTCGCCACCGACGAGGCGCGCACCCGCCTGCACGAACTGACCATCATCGACGTGCGCACCCCGGGCGAATACGCCGGCGGCCATCTGCCCGGCGCGCTCAACATCCCCCTCGACCGGATACGGCGCGCGCTGCCCGACATCCGTCACGCCTCCGACCGCGGCGACATCCTGGTCGTCTGCGCCTCCGGCGCCCGCTCCCAGAACGCCTGCACGATCCTCGCGGAGAACGGTGTCACCGCTGCCACCCTGTCGGGAGGAACCGGCGCCTGGGCGGCGGACGGCCACGAGCTCCACCGCCCTCAGGGCGCCTCCCGTGCCGTCTGGGGAATGGAGCGGCAGGTGAGGCTCACCGCGGGAGTGATCGTGCTGCTCGGCCTGCTGCTCGGGCTCGTCGTGCACCCGGCCTTCCAGTTCCTCTCCGCCGGCATCGCGGGCGGTCTGGTCTTCTCCGCCCTGACCAACACCTGCGGCATGGCCGCCATGCTCGCCAAGCTCCCCCACAACCGCCCCCGCGCCGCCGACCTCGACAACACGCTGGCCGCACTGCGCGACCGCTGAACCACACCACAAGGGGAGGGACCCGAATCAGGGCCCCTCCCCTTGTACATGCCGGGCCGGGTGGCCGGCCGCTCCGGACAGGGCGGGTGATCCGGCGTCGCGGCACCCCGGCTCAGGCCAGAGAAAGGAACAGCTTCTCCAGCCGAGCCCGCATCTGCTCCCGGTCACCGGAAGCAGCCATGTCCGCATCGGTCAGGCAGTGCTGCAGCCCCGTGGCGATGATCGCGAAACCGGCCTTGTCCAAAGCCCTGGACGCCGCGGCGAGCTGGGTGACGACGTCCTCGCAGTCCCGCCCCTCCTCGATCATCTTGATCACCCCGGCGATCTGGCCCTGCGCCCGGCGCAGCCGGTTGACCACTGTCTTCAGTTCCTCGGCCGCCATCGCCAGTTCCACAACCCACACTCCTCAGAGATACCCCCTTGGGTATCCTATCGAAGGGGTAACCCCAACCGGGCGAAGAAAAATCCCCGCCGCTCCCCCACCACCGCCCGGCCGGCACCGGGGCACGAGCCGGGGAACCCTCTACAGCCGACTGAACCGAGCCCTGGCGGCGCGTGCTTCCTACCCGACTGCCGGCCCGTGCGGCACACTCCCCCGCATGGTGCGTCTGCACATCATCACGTCGGATGACTGGCCGCTGTGGCAGGAGGTCCGCGTCGCCGCGCTGACCGATGCGCCGTATGCCTTCAAGGCCCGGCTCGCCAACTGGGACAGGGGCGGCCGGGAGCAGTGGCGTGCTCGTCTGGATCTGCCCGGCTCCCACAACGTCGTCGCGCTGCGCGGAGACCTGCCCGTGGGCATGGTCAGAGGCATCCGCGGTGACCGCGGGACGAGCGAACTCAGGTCGCTGTGGGTCAGCCCCGCGGCACGGGGTGAGGGTGTCGGAGACCGGCTGATCGAAGCGGTGGCGTATTGGGCACGGCAATCGGGCGCCACCACACTCGGGCTCGCGGTGATCCCGGGAAACGCGTCCGCCATCGCCCTCTACCGACGCAACGGATTCGTCGCCACCGGAGAGCTGGGGGAGCTGTTGCCCGACGGTGTGACCAGGGAGCAGGTATTGGCCAGGAGGCTTCCCTGATCCGTGTCACTTCCAGACGCCCGCACAGGCCACTTCTCGTGGCTCCGCCCCGCCGACCGCACGGTCGGCGGGGCCGCCTTTCCGCTACCAGGCGACGGGCAGTTCGTGGAGGCCGTTCATGAAGTGACCCTGCTTCCACTTGAGTTCGTTCTCGGGGACGCCGAAGCGCAGGTCGGGGAAGCGCTCGGTGAGGGCTTCGAGGACCACCTGCAGCTCGACCCGGGCCAGATGGGCGCCGATGCAGAAGTGCGGGCCCTGGCCGAAGCCCAGGTGCGGGAGCCCGTTGCGTTCGAGGTCGAGGCGGCCGGCGTCCGGGTAGACGTCGGGGTCGCGGTTGGCGGCGGCGATCACCGGGATGACGGCCTCGCCGCGGCGGACGGTCACCCCGCCCAGCTCCAGGTCCTCGGTGGCGTAGCGGGGGAAGGAGAAGCCGCTGAGGATCGGCACGTGGCGCATGAGTTCCTCGACGGCGGCCGGGATCTGCTCCGGCTTGTCCACCAGGGGCTGGAGCCGTTCGGGGCGGGCCAGCAGCATGGCCGTGAAGTTGGCGATCTGGTGGGCGGTGCTGACGAAGCCGGCGCTGAGCAGGTCGGAGGCGAGCGCGTGCATCTCGATCTCGGTGATCCGGCCCTCCTCGTCGCAGGCCCGCACCAGCATGCCGAACATGTCGTCGGTGGGGCGGGCGCGGCGCTCCTCGACCATGGCGCCCATGTAGGCGGTGAACTCCTGGTAACGCCGGATGAGGTCGTCGGGCGTGGTGTCGTTCGACAGGATCGTCTCGGCCCAGCCCCAGAACAGGTGGTGGTCGGGCTCGGGCACGCCCATCATCTCGCACACCACGGCGGTGGGCATCGGCACGGCGAGGTGGGCAACGAGATCGGCGGGGGACCCGGCGGCCTCCATGCGGTCCAGACACTGGTCGGTCAGCTCCCGCACCCGCTCGCGCAGCTTCTCCACCCGGCGCGGGGTGAAGTCCCGGCCCAGGACGGAGCGCAGCCGGGAGTGCTGCGGGGGGTCGAGGGAGAACAGGCCATTGCCGACGCGGGCCCCGGCCCGGGTGCGTGGCTGGTCCTGGCCGAGGGAGGCGACGATGGAGAACCGGGAGTCGGACAGCACGGTCTTCACATCGGCGTACCGGATGGCGAGATAGGCGTCGTCGCCGTACGGGAGCCGGACCTTGGTGAGCCGCTGCTGGTACAGCTCGTGGTAGACGGGGGGAAACTCAAGGCCCGTCGAGGGGAAGGGGAAGGTGAGGAGTTCCTGCTGCTCCGGGTGCTCCGACGGTGCCTGCTGTTCCTGCTGTCCGGGCATGGGGGCGGTGTTGCCTTTCGTGGCTGGGACATGGTGAGGGCGTGTGCCGGCCGGCACGGTGGCGGAGGGGGAGGGGCACCGGTGCCCGTGGGACGACGGGCCGGCTGGGATGCCGGGCGGCACACGCCCTGTCCAGCATGCGGTTCCGGGCACCGCCGACGGGCGCTCGGACCACCAAGATCACTCCATTGAGCGAGCGTGCGCATACATTGCGTTACGCGCGCCGGTGCTTCACAGTCCTATTTCCCGCCCGGCGCGCACATAGCCGGGGAACTCCGCCGGCCCGCACCGCACTTCCCGCCAGCCCGGCCCCGTCAGGGAGCCCTCGCCCAGCAGTTGCCGCCACTCCCCCGGCGGCACGTACAGATCGCGGCGCCCGCCCCGCTCCAGCACCGGGGCCACCAGCACGTCAGGACCCAGCAGGTACTGCAACTGCGCGTCGCGGGCGCACCGGTCCTCGGGGAAGGCGAGCGGCATCGGCCGCATGAGGGGCATCCCGCCCTCCGTGGTGGCCTCGGCGGCGCAGCCGACGATGTACGGGGCGAGCCGGTGCCGCAGCCGGCACGCCGCGATGGCGGCCGACCGTACCGGCTCGGGGTAGGCGGTCGGCTCCCTGCGCCCCATCCCGTGGAACCGCATGATCGGGGAGAACGCCGCCCACTGCACCCACCGCCCGTACAACTCGGGCTCCACGTCCGTGGGTACGGCGTCCGGTGTCATCCGCCGCCGCACCACGGAGGCCGCTTCGAAGGACTCGGGCGTGTAGTAGCCGCCCGCGTCATGGGTGACCACCGAGCAGCCGCTGAGCGCCATGGACTCCACGGCGCGCACCGTGGACGCCAGTCCGCTCCAGCTGGAGGGCATGTCACCCGCCCAGTGCGCCGGGTTGCGTTGCGAGCCCGCCGTGCCCGAGCGGGCGATCGCCGTGAAGTCCCCGGCGCGGGCGCGCAGTCCCGCCTCGCGCACCACCTCCTGGTAGATCAGCCCGTAGGCGTTGCGCAGTTGCGAACCCCGGCTGCCGTCGGCGAAGACCGCGTCGGCGGGGATCTCCTCGCCGAAGTCGGCGAGCACGGCGCTCGCGTGTTCCTCGCGCAGCGCGTCGGCCAGCCGCTCGCACCACCATTCGCGGGCCTCGGAGTGGGTGAAGTCGACGACGAGGGAGTCCGGGTTGTCGGCGGTGGGCGCCGGGGCGCCGTACACGTCCCGGACGAGGTAGCCGCGCCGGGTCAGTTCGTCGCCCAGCGGAGTGCCGCGTTTGACGTACGGGTTGATCCACAGGCTGGTGCGCACCCCGCGCTGGGCCAGCTGCCGGGACCAGTCCCGCGGAAAGCGGCGCCGGTCGGGCCCGTACGTCCAGGCGGCGGCCTCCAGGACGTTGCCGGCCAGCCACTCGTCGACGTGCATGACGTCCACCGGGCAGCCGGCGGCCTGGAGTTCGTCGACGGTGCGGACCATCTCGTCCGCGGTGAAGTAGGAGGAGCGGCTCATCCACACCCCGAACGCCCAGTCGGGCAGCGGGTGCGGACGGCCGGTGAGGGTGAGGTAGCGGTCCAGGATGGTGGGGGCGTCGCCGCTGATGAGGAAGAGGTCGAGGTCATCGCCCTCGATCTCGATCCGGGCGGCTTCGGCGTGGGTGGCGCCGATGTCGGCGTCGACGGGCCCGCCGGTGTGCGCGAACAGGCCCCAGCCGGCGTCCGACCACAGCAGCGGCACATTGAGGTAGGCGGTGTCGCGCCCGGCGGCGCGGTTCTCCTCGGTGTTGCGCAGGGTGCGGCGCCGGCCGCGCAGGTCGATGCCCTGGTAGCTCTCGCCGCCGCCGTAGACGCAGTGGCCCGGGTTGAGGTGGATGGTCTCCACCCAGGAGGCGGTGCGGTGGTGCCGGGTCGCGGGCCGGTAGCCGGAGCGGAACGGCGCGATGCCGGCCTCGGGCTCGCTGAAGCGGTGGTAGGTGCCGAAGTGGAAGCCCTGCCCCGACCCGCGTTCCCACAGCGCCCGCACGCCGGGCCCGGTGATCTCCACCCCCTCGGGTGTGGCGTGCAGCCGCGCCGGGCGGCGGGGGGCGTCCAGCAGCACCGGCGAGTCGTGGTGGTGGACGGTGGCGGGGCGGTCGGCGAGCCGCAGCCGCAGTACCCCGTCCAGCGGAACGGTGCACTCGACGCGGACGGTGGCCCCGGAGGCGAGCGTCACCCGCAGGAACGGGCCGTCCGCCTCCGGACCTGCGGCCGCGTACGGGTCGGTGTGCCTCGACATCCGCCGCGGGTACCCGGCCCCCAGGGGCGAAAACCGGCGTTTGAGGCGCACCCGGCCCGGCTACCCGGTGCGCATGACACTCACGGTGGAACGGCGCGCCGCCGTCCTGGGCGCGGACGAGCTGGCGGCCTTGGACGCGCGCTGGCGGGCGGCGAACTATCTGACCGCCGGGCAGCTGTACCTGCTGGGCAATCCGCTGCTGACGGAGCCGTTGCGGCCCGAGCACATCAAGCCGCGCCTGCTGGGACACTGGGGCACCTCACCCGGTCTCAATCTGCTGCACGCGCACCTGAACCGGGTGATCCGGGCCCGCGACCTGGACGCGATGTGCGTGTGGGGCCCCGGGCACGGCGGCCCCGCGGTGGTGGCGGGGACCTGGCTGGACGGCACCTGGAGCGAGGTCTACCCGGATGTGCCCCGGGACGGGGCGGGGATGGCCCGGCTGTTCCGGCAGTTCTCGTTCCCCGGCGGGGTTCCCAGCCATGTGGCGCCCGATGTCCCCGGCTCGATCCACGAGGGCGGCGAGCTGGGCTACAGCCTGGCGCACGCGTACGGGGCGGCGCTGGACAATCCGGGGCTGCTGGTGGCGTGCGTGATCGGGGACGGGGAGGCGGAGACCGGGCCGCTGGCCGGCTCCTGGCACGCGAACAAGTTCCTGGACCCGGTGCACGACGGGGCGGTGCTGCCGGTGCTGCACCTGAACGGCTGGAAGATCGCCAACCCGGCGGTGCTGGCCCGGCTGCCCGAGGAAGAACTGACACAGCTGCTGCGCGGGTACGGCCACGACCCGCTGTTCGTCTCCGGCGACCGGCCCGAACTCGTCCACCGGGAGCTGGCCGGGGCGCTGGACGAGGCGGTGGAACGGATCGGCCGGCTCCAGCGCGCGGCACGCGGCGGCGCGGCGGGCGGGGTGCGGGAGCGCCCCCGGTGGCCGGTGATCGTGCTGCGCACGCCCAAGGGCTGGACCGGGCCCGACGAGGTGGACGGGTTGCCGGTGGCCGGGACCTGGCGCTCCCACCAGGTGCCGCTGGACGGGGTGCGCGAGAACCCGCGTCATCTGCGGCAGCTGGAGACCTGGCTGCGCTCGTACCGCCCCGAGGAGCTCTTCGACGAGCTGGGCCGGCCCCGGGACGCCGTACTGGCCCAGGTGCCGCAGGGCACCCGGCGGCTGGGCAGCACGCCGCACGCCAACGGCGGGCTGCTGCTGCGGGAGCTGCCGGTTCCGCCGCTGGAGGCCGCCGCGGTGAAGGTGGCGCGGCCCGGCAGCACGCTGCACGAGCCGACCCAGGTGCTGGGCACGCTGCTGACCGAGCTGATGCGGGCCACTGCGGCGCGCCGCGACTTCCGGCTGATGGGCCCCGACGAGACTGCGTCCAACCGTCTTGACGCGGTGTACGAGGCCACCGGCAAGGAGTGGGAGAGCGCGGTGCTGGAGGTGGACCGGCATCTGGAGCACGGCGGCCGGGTGATGGAGGTGCTGTCGGAGCATCTGTGCCAGGGCTGGCTGGAGGGCTATCTGCTCACCGGGCGGCACGGCCTGTTCTCCTGCTACGAGGCGTTCGTCCACATCGTCGACTCGATGGCCAACCAGCACATCAAGTGGCTGCGCTCCGCGCGGCGGCTGCCGTGGCGGGCGCCGATCGCCTCCCTGAACTATCTGCTGACCTCCCACGTGTGGCGGCAGGACCACAACGGCTTCTCGCACCAGGACCCGGGCTTCGTCGACCATGTGCTGAACAAGAGCCCGGAGGTGGTGCGGGTCTATCTGCCGCCGGACGCCAACACGCTGCTGGCCTGCGCCGATCACGTGCTGCGCAGCCGGGACTACGTGAACGTGGTGGTGGCCGGGAAGCAGCCGTGCTTCGACTGGCTGGATCTGGAGAGCGCGCGGGCACACTGCGCGCGCGGCGCCGGGATCTGGGAGTGGGCCGGCACGGAGTCGGCGGGCACCGGGCGGGAGCCGGACGTGGTGCTGGCCTGCGCCGGGGACGTCCCCACGCAGGAGACGCTGGCGGCGGCGTGGCTGCTGCGCCGGGAGCTGCCTGGGCTCTCGGTGCGGGTGGTCAATGTGGTGGACATGGCGCGGCTACTGCCCGCCGAGGAGCATCCGCACGGGATGTCGGACGGTGAGTACGACGCGCTGTTCACCCGCGACCGGCCGGTGATCTTCGCGTACCACGGCTATCCGTGGCTGATCCACCGGCTGACGTACCGGCGGGCCGGGCACGACCAGCTGCATGTGCGCGGCTACCGCGAGGAGGGCACGACCACGACGCCGTTCGACATGGTGGTGCGCAACGATCTGGACCGCTACCGGCTGGTGATGGATGTGATCGACCGGGTGCCGGGGCTCGCGGTGCGGGCGGCGGGCGTACGGCAGCGGATGGCGGATGTGCGTTTCCGGCACGAGCGGTGGATCCGGGAGCACGGCGACGATCTGCCGGAGGTGTCCGGCTGGCGGTGGGACGACGGCGAGGGCGGTGGATCGTGACCGGCGGGCCGGTCACAGGACGTTGCCCGCCTCCTTGATCAGCCGGAGCGACTGCTGCTGGTCGAGGGCGCTGGAGAGCAGGTCGCTGAAGGCGTCTGCGTACTTCTCCACGTCGTCGGGGCGGCGGGTGATGCCGGAGCCGGCGAGGTTCTCCAGGTAGACGATGGGTCGCATGCCCGGCTGGCGGAAGCGGATCACCACGAACGGGCCGCTCATCCCGGCGTGCGCGCCCGCGCTGAACGGGACGACGAGCACCCGGATGTGCGGCTGCCCGGCAGCCAGCGAGGCGATGTGGTCGAGCTGGGCGCGCATCACCTCGCGACCGCCGACCGTACGCCGCAGCACCGCCTCGTTGAGGATGGCGGTGAGCTTGGGGGCGCCCTCGCGGCACAGCACCTCGCTGCGGGTCATGCGCACGGCGGTGAGGCGCTCGACCTGGTCGGCGGAGAGGTCGGCCGGGCCCAGCCGGTGGACGGCGCGGCTGTACTCCTCCGTCTGCAACAGCCCCGGCACGTACTCGGACTGGTAGCTGTGCAGCTGGGCGGCGCTGGCCTCCAGGGCCAGGTACGCCTGGAAGCCCGGTGAGATCACCGAGCGGTACTCGGGCGACTGCCACCAGTCCTTCTTGGTCTTGGTGACCACGGCGTAGCTCTCCAGGCGGGCGGCGGTCTCGGCGTCCGCCTGGTACAGGCGGCACAGCAGCATGACGTCGGAGGGCTTGACGACGCCGTCGCTGCCGGTCTCCAGACGGGTCATCTTGGAGGCGGCCCAGTGGAAGCGGCGGGCGACCTCGCCGGCGGTGAGGCGGGACTCCTCGCGCAGCCGGCGCAGTTCGGTGCTCAGGTGCAGCCGGCACAACGCGGGTGACGCGGATTCGATGGTGCGGACCATGCGGCCTCCTCGGTATGTGCCGGGCGTGCCTCGCGGTCGCGGTACGGAATCCGCGCCGGAGTGCTTCCGGGAGTATGCCGAGGCGCCGCGCGATTCTTCCAACGGATTGCGAGGGAACAGCAGTTCAGGTGTGATGCCGGGGCGGCCGGCCAGGACGCCGGGCGCGGAATTCCGTGCCGTGCATTCGGCGGCGGTGGCCGGGGCGCGGCGGCAGCCGGCGGGCGAGCACGGCGGGCAGCAGCAGCCACAGCCCGGCGCACGCGGCGAAGGCACCGGCCGCGGCGATCACCCCGGCCGTACGGGAGACCACCACGTCCACCACCAGCAGGAGCGCGCCGGTCAGGGCGAGGGCGAGCGTCACCAGGCCGAGGGCGGCCAGGCGGGAGGAGACCTCGACGATGCGCCGCTTGGCGCCGCGCCGGAACAGCGCCCGGTGCAGCGCGGCGGGGGCGGTGAACAGGATGCTCGCGGCCATCGCCAGCAGCAGCGTGGTCAGGTACGTGCCCCGCTGGAAGGCGTCGAGCACCGGGAAGCGGGCGGTGAAGACGAGGGTGAGCAGGAAGGCGAAGAGGATCTGCACGCCTGTCTGGGTGACCCGCAGCTCCTGGAGCAGTTCGGCGAAGTTGCGGTCGTCGCGCTCGCGCGGGGTTTCCCTCCTGCTGTGGGCCGGTGCTCCCTCCATGACAGCCATTCTTCCGTCCCCCGGCCGGGCCCGCAGGCGCAGCGCGCGGCGGTCTGCGGCAGGATGCCTCGCATGCGTATGCGGATTCTGGTGCTGGGCGGGACATGGTTCCTGGGGCGCGCGGTCGTCGCGGAGGGCCTGCGGCGGGGGTGGGAGGTCACCACCTTCAACCGAGGCCTGTCCGGGGCCGACGTCCCCGGCGTGCGGCCGGTGCGCGGGGACCGCGGGCGGGTCGCCGATCTGCGGCGGCTGGCGAGTGAGGGGCCCTGGGACGCGGTGATCGACAGCTCGGCCGCCGACCTCGACCCGGCGGCGGTCGCGGCGGGCGCCGAGGCGCTGGAGCCGGTGGCCGGACGGTATGTGTTCGTCTCCTCCGTCAACGCCTACCGGGGCTGGCCGGCCGAGCCGCTCACCGAGTCCAGCGAGCTGTTCGCGCCCGCCGGGACGGGGTACGGGCCGCGCAAGGCCGCCGCCGAGCGGGCGGTGGGCGACCGGTTCGGCACCGGGCGCACCGCGGTGCTGCGGCCCGGCGTGATCCTGGGCCCCGGCGAGTACGTGGGCCGGCTGCCGTGGTGGCTGCACCGGGCGCACCGGGGCGGGCCGATGCTGGCGCCCGGCAGCCCCGGGCGGACCATCCAGCCGGTGGACGTTCGGGATGTCGCCGCCTTCGCCCTGCGGCTCGCGGGCGCCGCGGGCCCGGTCGGCGGGGCGTACAACGTGGTGGCGCCGATCGGGCGGGAGACGATGGGCGGGCTGCTGCACGACTGTGTGACGGTCACCGGGCGGCGGGCCGAACCGCGCTGGGTGGCGAGCGAGGTGCTGCTGGCGCACGGGGTGCGGCCGTGGACCGAACTGCCGCTGTGGCGGGCGATCGACGGCGGCTGGGAGGTGGCCTCGGACGCGGCGCAGGCGGCCGGGCTGATGTGCAGGCCGCTGGCGGAGACGGTGATGGACACCTGGGCCTGGCTGAACGGCGGCGGTCTTCCGGTGGACCATCCGCGCCGGGCCCAGCACGGGATCGACCCGGCCAAGGAGGCGGCGATCCTGGCCTCGCCGGGCGGGGCCGGCTGACGGAGTGCCCCGCCCGCCCGGGCCCGGAGCCCGCGCGCCGCGCCGCCCCTTCGCGTGTTTCTCCCCGCACCGGGCCCGCCGATGCAACCTTTCCGGCGGGCGCTCCGTGGTGGGGGGTGAAAGGGGGGCCTGAATGCGCCGCCACGAAGAACAGCACTTCCGGGACTTCGCAGCACAGGAGGCCGCCGCACTGCGCCGCACCGCCTACCTGCTGTGCGGGGACTGGCATCTGGCGGAGGATCTGATGCAGAGCGTACTGATCAAGGTGTACCGGCACTGGTCACGGCTGGAGCGGCGCGACGCGTTGCAGCCCTTCGTCCGGCGGGTGCTGCTGCGCACCTGGCTGGACGAGAAGCGCAAGCCGTGGCGCCGGGCCGAGCAGAGCTTCGCCACCCTGCCCGAGGTCATCGACCCGGCACCGGGCCCCGACCAGGCCGCCGACCGGATGCACACCCGGGCCGTGGTGCGGCACGCGCTGCTCCAGCTGCCGCCGGGGCAGCGGGCCGCCCTGGTGCTGCGGTTCTTCGACGATCTGTCGGTCTCCGACACGGCCGCCGCGATGCGCTGTTCCGAGGGCAACGTCAAGAGCCAGACGGCACGCGGTCTCTCCACGCTGCGCCGGCATCTGGGCCTGAACCGCAACCCGCAGCCGGCCGCCGGCGGCGTGTGGCAGCACGGGTGGGCGTCATGACGGAACGGGGCCAGGAGGAGGTCCGCCACATCCTGGCGAACGCCACGGCGGACGAGCCGCCGCTGCGGCTGGACATGGACGAGCTGGTCGGACGGGCCCGCCGGGAGCGCAGACGGCGGCGCACCCTGGTGGGCACGGTGGCGGCCACCGCCGTCATCGCCGTGTCGGGCACGCTGCTGCCCGCCCTGCTGTCGCCGTCCCCGCCGCTGCCCCCGCCGGGGCCCGCCGCCCCCGACGCCCCGACGACGGCCCCTGCGGCCACCCCCGACGCCGTCGAGCCGGATCCGGTGGACCCGGAGTCGGCGCCGGCGTCCGGGCTGTGGCCCGCACCGGCACCGGTGGACTACGACCGGGACGCGTTCGCGGCGGTGTCGGCGTACGCCACGCACCGGCTGGCGTCGGTACCGGACGCCATCGGGGACGGGGGCGCGGACGCGGACGGGGAGGGCTTCACCCTCGGCGCGCTCACCGACCGCAGCGTGTATCCGGGACGGGGACAGAAGGTCTTCTCCTGGCACTTCACCGCGGCGCTGCGCACCGCGCGGGGGAGTTCACCCTCGGCATCCGCCTGGACAGCCACTCCACCGCCTTCCCGGAGCCGCTGTCGTGTGCTCCCGGGACCGCCAAGGACGGACCGTGCCGGATCGGGGAGCCGCAGGCGCACTCCCTCCCCGACCCGGCGGTGGGCGGGGACGGGGACGGGGACGGGGCCAAGCCCTCGTCCCGGATCGAGATCGCGGGGGTGGTGTCGACCCTGGAGTTCCGGCTCAGCGACTTCCAGAGCGTCACCGTCACCGTCACCGGCGACCAGCGGACCCCGGTGCCGCTCACCCAGGGCCAAATGGATGACATCGCCCGCCGTCTCATCGCATAGCGCTACCAACGGGCAGTCGACAAAGAAGAGTATCGGTGACGGCTCGTCGACCGAGGGACGGTGAACGCCCCCCATGAAATCCCCTCAGCGCAGACTGCGGATCGGCTGGTTCCTGGGTGCCTCGGCGGCCTCGGCGGTGATATTCCTCGCCCTCGCCGGACCGTCCGCGGGACTGCTGCCCGAGGAGACGCACGGGGCGAAGAACGGCACCGGGGACCGTACCGTCGAGGCGTCGGCGCCCCGGCCCGGCCCCCGGGGCGGCGCCACCCCCGCCCCCGGGCGGGAGGACGCCGGGCAGCGGGACGCCGACACGGCCGGGTACGAGGAGCTGCTGGAGACGGTCATCGAGATCGACCCGGGGCTGACCGGTTCCGGCCGGCTGGACCCGGTGCCCGGCAGCGACCCGGCGGCCGAGCCGGACGCGACCCGGGTCTACCGCTACCGGGTCGATGTGGAGCGGGGCCTGCCGGTGGACCCGGAGTTCTTCGCCGAGGTCGTGCACCGCACCCTCAACGACCCGCGCAGCTGGGGCAACGACGGGCAGCGCGGCTTCGCCCGGATCTCCGCCGGTTCCCCGGACTTCGTCATCACCCTGGCCAGCCCGGGGACGACCGCCGAGTGGTGCGCCAAGGTCGGCCTGGACACCTGGGAGGACAACGTCTCCTGCGACGTGGCCTACACCGAGCGCGTGATGATCAACGCGTGGCGGTTCGCCCAGGGCTCGGAGACCTTCGGCGAGGACATCGCCGGCTACCGCCACATGGTGATCAACCACGAGGTCGGTCACCGCCTCGGCCACGGCCACCACATCTGCACGAAGGAAGGCGCGCTCGCCCCGGTGATGATGCAGCAGACCAAGACCCTGACCACCCCCGGCACCGGGGTCAGCTGCCGTCCGAACCCGTGGCCGAACCCGGGGAAGTGACCAGCAGCATCGCGAAACGGTCCTGCGGATCGGTCCACCAGTGGTCCACCGCGAGACCCGCCGCCAGCAGTTCCTCGGTGAGGGTGGCCCGGCGGAACTTGGTGGAGATCTCCGTACGCGTCTCCTCGCCCCGGCCGAAGTCCACCGTCATGCCCAGCGCCGGGATCCTGACCGTCTGGGAGAAGCGGGACCACAGCCGCATCTCCATCCGCTCCTCCTCCTCGTTCCACACCGCGCGGTGGTCGAAGTCGTTGAGGTCGAAGTCCGCCCCCAGCTCCCGGTTGAGGACCCGCAGCACGTTCTTGTTGAACTCCATGGTGACGCCCTGCTCGTCGTTGTAGGCGCGGCGCATCGTGGCCGGGTCCTTCACCAGGTCCACGCCGAGCAGCAGGGCGTCGTCCGGTCGCATCAGCGCGCGCAGTTCGGCGTAGAAGGCGGCGCGGCGGGCCGGGTCGAAGTTGCCCAGGGTGCTGCCGAGAAAGGCGATCAGCCGGGGCCCCGGCAGCTCGGGAAGCACCAGACCGGTGTCGAAGTCGGCGACGGTGGCGTGCACCCGCAGCTCCGGATAGTCCCGGCACAGCGCGTCGCCCGCCTCCTGAAGGGCGCTCTCGCTCACATCGATGGGGGCGTACAGCTCCAGCGTCCCGGCGGGCACCGCCGGGGAGCCGGCCGCCGGCGGGACGCTCGCCCCGTTCCCGGCGTCGTCGGCGACCGGCGCGTCCGCGGTCATGGTGTCGGTGCCCGGGGCGGCCGGCTCCGCGCCCCGCTCCTCCGCCGCGCGCCCCTCCCCGGCCAGGCCCTTGCGGCGTTTCCTCCCGCCCCGCCCCATGGCCCGCGGCAGTCCCAGGGCCACGTCCATGGCCGTGCCCAGGTGCGGCCCCGCCGGGCCCGCCGCGGCCACCCCGCTCAGCGCGTCCACCAGCATCCGGGTCTTGCGCGAGGAACCCGAACCCAGCTCCACCAGGACGCGGGCCGCGGTGAGTTCGGCGATCTCGGCGGCGCGGGCCCGCAGGATCTGCCGCTCCGCCCGGGTCAGGTAGTACTCGGGCAGCCGGGTGATGCGGTCGAAGAGTTTGCTGCCCCGTTCGTCGTAGAACCACTTGGGCGGCAGCGTCTTGGGCGTGCCGGACAGGCCACCGCGTACGTCCTCGGCCAGCGAGGTGGCCCGGTGATCGGCGGGCAGCAGGTTCTCCAGGGTGAAGCGCGGGGTCTCCATCACGGGTTCGTCCCTTCCACGGTGAGCAACGGTTCGGGTGCCGGGGCGTGGGCGCCGGAGCGGGCACGGCCCCGGCCGGGGCCGGCGGCGGGCCCGGGCGGCAGCGGGGCGCTGCGCACCCCGGCCCGGGTCGCCAGCACCAGCGAGCCCTCCGGGATCTCCCGCCAGTCCCCCGCTCCCCCGCTGGTCAGCCCGGGGGTGGGTTCGGAGGCGACCAGCACCCGGCCCGGAGTCTGCGCGTACCACAGCGAATCGCCGTGCCGGGTGGCGATGACGGTGTCCCCGTCGGTGAGCAGCAGGTTCAGCCGGGCGGCGGGACGTACGGCGGCGACGGCCGTCACCAGCTGGGCCACCGCGTCCACCGGCGGCCGGCCGGCGTTCAGGGCGCGCGCCAGCAGGGTCCACAGCAGGGCGGAGTCGCAGCGCCCGGCCCCGGCGAGCAGATCGGCGGAGGTGATCGCACCGGCGGCCGGGCCCAGATCCTGGGGCAGCCGCTCCCAGGCGTCGACGGCCCCGTTGTGGGAGAACAGCCAGCGGCCCGAGCGGTACGGGGCGGTCACCGCCTCGTCGGGGCTGCTGCCGGGGGTGGCCGAGCGCACGGCGGCCAGCACGGCGGTGCTGGAGATGGCGGCGGTCAGTTCGGGCAGGTTGCGGTCGTTCCAGATCGGCAGGGCCCGCCGGTAACGGGCCGGCTCACCGCCGTCGTGCGGATCGCCCGGGTACCAGCCGATGCCGAACCCGTCGGCGTTGACCGTGCCGTGCAGCTGCTTGCGCGGCGCCCAGGACTGCTCGTACAGGCTGCCCGGCGGGGCGGTGAGCAGCTCGGCCAGGGAGATCGGGGCGATGCCCAGGTAGGCGAGGTGGCGGCACATCAGGGTCTCCCCTCGTCGGCGGGCGCGGCGTCCCGGCAGGTGCGGAAGCCGGCGAAGATCTGCCGGCGGACCGGGTGGTCCCAGTTGCGGAAGGTGCTGCGGCAGGCCACCGGGTCGGTGGCGAAGGAACCGCCGCGCAGCACCTTGTAGGCGCTCGCCGCGCCGGGCGCGGGGAAGAACACCTCGCTGTACTCGCGGTACGGGAAGGCCGCGAACCCCGGGTACGGCGTGAAGTCGGAGGCCGTCCACTCCCACACGTCGCCCAGCAGCTGGCGCGCCCCGCTGGGTGCCGCGCCCGCCGGGTACGAACCGGCCGGGGCGGGCTGGAGATGGCGCTGCCCGAGCCCGGCCTGCCCCGGCTCGGGGCCGTCGTCGCCCCACGGGTAGCGGGTGCCGCGCCCGGTGGCCGGATCGTGCCGGGCGGCCTTCTCCCACTCGGCCTCGGTGGGCAGCCGGCGGCCGGCCCAGCGGGCGTACGCGTCGGCCTCGTACCAGCACACGTGCAGCACCGGCTGCTCGGGCGGTACCGGCTCCACGCGGCCGAAGCGGCGCCGGTACCAGGACCCCGACGCGCCGTCCCGCCGCCAGAACCGGGGCGCCTCCAGCCCTTCGCGCCGCCGGTGCTCCCAGCCGTCGGGGTGCCACCAGCGGGCGTCGTGGTAGCCGCCCTCCTCGATGAACCGCTGGTAGGCGGCGTTGGTGACGGGCACGGTGTCGAGCCAGAAAGGCGGCAGTTCGACGGTGTGGGCGGGCCGCTCGTTGTCCAGCGCCCAGGGGTCGGTGCTGGTGCCCATGGTGAACGGGCCGCCGGGCACCAGGACCTCGGCCGGCAGGGTCGCGGCGTCGGAGGGGGCCGGCGGGGGCGGCGGCGCGTCCAGGACGGGCGGGCCCGAGCGCAGTTGGTGGGTGGCGAGCATGGTCTCGTCGTGCTGCTGCTCGTGCTGGGCGATCATGCCGAAGACGAAGCCGCGGCGCAGCAGCGGGTCCTGCTCCTGGTCCGCGGCGCGCCCGGAGATGGCGTCCAGCACCTCCAGGGCCTGTTCGCGGACCTCGCCCAGGTAGCGGCGGGCCCGGTCGGGGCGCAGCAGCGGCAGGGCGGGCCGGTCGGCGCGCGGATGCCGGAACGCGTCGTACAGGTCATCGAGGTCCGGGCGCAGCGCCGGGCGGCCACCGGCCCGGCGCACCAGCCAGATCTCCTCCTGGTTGCCGATGTGCGCCAGGTCCCAGCCCAGCGGCGACATCAGCGGCGAGTGCTGGGCCATGAGCTCGTCGTCGTCCAGGCAGTCGGTGAGTGCGAGGGTGCGGCGCCGGGCGGCTTCCAGGACGGCCTGCGGGGCGAGGACGTCGGCGTCGTGCGCGCGGTCGCGGGGCAGGGTGTACTCGCTCATGGCCGGAACCGCCCCTCGATGGGCGGATCGGCCGGCCGGTCGGCCTGGTGGGTGGTGTGGTGCCGCTGGACACGGCGGGCGGGGGCGGCGGCCGTCCGGTCGGGGTCGGGATGGTCGTCGGCGGGGCACCGGCCGCGCCGCGGGTAGCGGTCGGCGAAGTCGGCGAGCACGCGGCGCAGCCCGGCGGCGTGCGGATCGCGGGCCAGGGCCCGGTCGGCGGCGGCGAAGCAGGCGCGGGCGGCGCGGCCCAGTTCCGGGTCGGCGGGGCCGCGCTGGGCGGCGCGCAGCCACACGGCGGCCGGCGGGTGCGCACGGCCGCCGGTCAGCGGCTCGGTGGCGGCGTACGCGGCCTCGGCGGCGACGGGGTCGTCCATGAGCACGGCGGCCAGGACGAGCGGGACCACCCAGCGGTCGCCGCTCTGCGCGTCCACCATGCGCAGTTCCAGCCAGCCGCGCGGGCGGATCGGCGGGAACAGGGTGCTGAGGTGGTAGTCGAGGTCGTCCGCGCGCGGCCGGTGCTCGCCGAGCGCGCCGCGCAGCCAGGAGCGGAACGTCACGCCGCCCGGCGCGTCCCAGCCGGCGGGCGGGGTGCGGCGTACGCACATCAGCTGCGCGTCCAGCGCGTAGCGGGTCCACACGGCGCGCGGGTCGGCGTCGGTGGGGTGGTTGTCGGGCGGGCGGGTCCTGGTGGGGTCCATCCGGGCCCACACCGCCTGCCGGGTCGACACCCAGCCGGTGCGGCGGCCGCGCCACAGCGGGGAGTTGGCGAACGCGGCGAGCAGCACCGGGCCCAGCCGGTGGGCCAGCCGCCAGCGGTAGCGGTAGCCGGCCGGGCCGGTGGACTCGTCCCCGGCGTCGAGGTTGATCTGGACGGAGGCGGTGGCCCGCATCATCAGCCGGCCCCACGGGCCGACCCGGTCGAAGTAGGACTCCATGGCGCCGTAGCGGGGGTCGTGCAGCACCCGGGGCGGGTCGCGGAAGGGCTCCAGGCCCAGGCCGCCGGTGGTCAGGCCCTCGCCGGCCAGGGCGGAGCGCAGCACGGTCAGGTCGGTGGCGGTGGCGCGCACCGCCTCGATGAGGGAGGCGGCGGGAGGGGTGGACAGTTCGATCTGGCCGCCGGGCTCCCGGGTGAGCCGGCTGCCGCCGGGCAGCGCGGTGGACCCGGGCTGCTCCAGCGCGGCGAGCGCGGCGTCGACGCGGCGGGCGGGGACGACGCGGCGCGGCTCGATGCGGTCGTGGACGAGCCACTCCAGTTCGACGCCGACGCGTCCGGGCGGGCCGGTGGTGAAGCAGGCGCCGCCGATGCGGGCCTCGGCGTCGGCCTCCCGCAGGGGGACGGCGGCGGGTGCGGTGGTCATGACGTCTGCCCTTCGTCCTGGTGCGGGTGCTGATGCGGGTGCCGGTCCTGGCCTTGGTCCTGGTCCTGGCGCAGATCCCTCCGCTGGAGAACGGCGGCACGCCGACGCAGCACCGCGCAGGTGGCGGCCGTCGTCCCGAGAAAGGCGAGGGCGGCCAGCCGGGGCCGGTTCAGGCGGTGGCCGGTGAGATGGTCGGCGGAGTACCGGCCGGGCCCGGAGACCCCGAGCGCGGCGGCGGCCCAGCCGAGGAACGCGGGGAACTCGTAGCCGCCTGCCAGTGCGAAGAACCCGGCCGGCGCGTGCACGGCCGCAGCCCCCGCCATCGCCCCGGCGGCCACCGCGCCGGCGACGGGCGTGGCCAGGCCGGCCGCGAGCAGCGTGCCGCTGACCACCTGGCCGCCCCCGGCCACCAGCGCGCTGGGGCGGCCGGGGCGGAACCCCATCCGTTCCATGCCGACGGAACTGGCGGCGAGACCGGGCCCGCCGAACCAGCCGAACACGATCTGCGCGCCGTGTGCGAAGAGCACCCCGCCGGTCCCGGCCCGGAGGACCAGCAGCCCGGCGTCCTGCCGCCGCGAACGCCCCATTCCCACTCCTTGTCTGACAAACCCCTCGCTCAGTCTCGGCGCCGCGACCGCTCAGCGCCGCCGTAGCTGACCCATCCGGGCGGGGTGTGCGGAAAGGGGGGCGAAGTGGTGCCATGGAAGAGGGGAGCGCGAGGAGGTGTGAGCCATGACGTTCGTGAACCGGCTCGACGCGGGACGGCGGGTGGCCGCCGCCGTGGCCCATCTGCGGGACGAGGACGTGGTCGTCATCGGCCTGTCCCGGGGTGGGGTGCCGGTCGCCGCCGAGGTCGCCAAGGCCCTGTGGGCGCCGCTGGACGTGGGAGTGGTGCGCAAGCTGGGCGTGCCGTTCCAGCCGGAGGTCGCCATGGGGGCCATCGGGGAGGACGGTGCCCGGGTCATCAACGACCAGGTGATCCGCGGCGCGCACATCACCGACCGTGAGCTGGCGGACGTGGAGCGTACGGAGCGCGTCGAGCTGGAACGGCGGGCCCACATCTACCGGGGCGGAGCGCGGCGGCTGTCGCTGCGCGGCCGGACGGCCCTGGTCGTGGACGACGGCATGGCCACCGGGGCCAGCGCCCGCGCGGCCTGCCGCTCGGCGCGGGAGCGCGGGGCGGCGCGGGTGGTGCTCGCGGTGCCGGTGGCGCCGCCGGACTGGACGAGCCGGGTGGGGCGCGACGCGGACGAGATGATCTGCCCGCAGACCCCGGTGGACTTCGCGGCGGTCGGGCAGTTCTACGAGGACTTCGCGCCGACGACGGACCGGGAGGTCATCGCGTGCCTGCGGCACGCCCGTCCGGAGCCGGGCGGCATCCCGGTGGAGGACCTGGCGGGCGGACAGCGCACGTTGAAGGGTGAACTGCTGGTCCCGGTGGGCGCCACCGGGGTGGTGATGTTCGTGCACGGCAGCGGCAGCAGCCGGCTCAGCCCGCGCAACCGCATGGTCGCCGAGGCCATGCGGCAGGCCGGCTTCGGGACCCTGCTGTTCGACCTGCTGACGGGCGAGGAGGAGTCCGACCGCGCGAACGTCTTCGACACCCGGCTGCTGGCCCGCCGGTTGCGCGAGGCGACCGACTGGCTGCGGGAGCGCCATCCGGAGCTGCCGATCGGCTACTTCGGCGCCAGCACCGGCGCGGCGGCGGCGCTGTGGGCGGCGGCCGAACGGGACGACGACGCGATCGCGGCCGTGGTCTCGCGCGGCGGGCGCCCGGACCTGGCGGGGCCGCGCTTGTCGGCGGTCAGGGCACCGACGCTGCTGATCGTCGGCGGGCGGGACGAGACGGTGATCGAACTGAACCGCCGTGCGCAGGAGCGGTTGCGCTGCGAGACCCGCCTGACGGTCGTCCCCGGGGCGACCCACCTCTTCGAGGAGCCCGGCGCCCTGTCGGAGGTCGCGGAACTCGCCCGTGACTGGTTCCTGGCCCACCTCCCAGGGGCGGCGGGCGGCAGCGGCGCGGTGGAAGAGGCGGCCTAGCCGTACTGACTAGCCGCGCCGTTTGCGGGACAGGAAAGCCTTCAGGCGCTGCCACGTCCAGGTGTTGATCACGTCGTCCGGGGTCAGCCAGCCGCGCTGCGCGGTGCCCACGCCGTAGCGGGTGTGCGCCAGGTGAGTGGTGGAGTGGGCGTCGCTGTCGATGGCGAAGACCGCTCCGTAGTGCTTGGCCCGCAGGATGTGCTCGTCGTTCAGGTCCAGGCGGTGCGGGTGGGAGTTGATCTCCAGCGCCGTCCCGGTGCGGGCGCAGGCCTCGAAGACCGCGTCCAGGTCGGCGTCGATGGGCGGCCGGCGGCCGATCTGGCGGGTCGTCGGGTGGCCGATGATGTTGATGTACGGGTTCTCGCACGCCCGGATCAGCCGCCGCGTCTGCGCCGTGCGGTCCAGGGTGAAGTGCGAGTGGATCGAGGCCACGCACAGGTCGAAGTCCGCCAGGAACTCCCCCGGCCAGTCCACTTCGCCGTCCGGGTCGATGTTGAGTTCCGTGCCGTGCAGCAGCCGCAGCTTCCGGTGGCGGGCGGCCAGCGCACGCAGCTCTTCGCGCTGCCGCAGGATCTTCTCGTCCGTCATCCGCTGCATGTACAGCTTGGGGGCGTGGTCCGTCACCGCGTAGTACGTGTAGCCGCGCCCCGCCGCCGCGGCGACCATGTCCGCCAGGGAGGACAGCCCGTCGGTGAGGTCGGTGTGGGTGTGCAGATCACCGCGCAGGTCGGCCTCGGTGACCAGGTCCGGCAGTTCGCCGCGCAGCCCCGCCGCGACCTCGCCCCGGTCCTCGCGCAGGGTGGGCGGAATCCAGGGGAGGCCGAGCGCCGCGTAGATCTCCTCCTCGGTCCCGGCGGCCTTTCTGCGCCCCGACTTCGCGTGGAACAGGCCGTACTCCGAGAGCTTCAGCCCTTTGCGGACGGCGATTTCCCGGGTCCTGATGTTGTGGGCCTGCGAACCGGTGAAGTATTGCAGCCCGGCGCCCCAGGAATCGGGGGGCAGCACGCGCAGGTCGAGTTGCAGGCCCTTCACCGTACGGACCGATGTCTTCTTCTCGCCGTGCGCGATCACCTCGGCCGTGTGCGGCAGGGCGATGAACGCGTCCATGACCGCGGCGGGTTCCTCCGAGGCGACCAGGATGTCGATGTCGCCGATGGTTTCCCGCATCCGCCGCAGCGAGCCCGCGTACACGCACCGCCGCGGGTCACAGCCGGTCGCCTCGCGCAGCGCGGTCACCGTCTCCTCGGCGATGTCCGTCGCGGCGCTCAGCAGGATGCGGTCCCCGGCCTGCTGCATGAGTTCCACCCCGTGCAGGATGTTGTCCTGCGTCTTGCGGCCGAAGCCCTTCAGGTCCCGCAACCGGTCCTGCTCGATGGCCCCCACCAGCGCGTCGATCGAGGAGATGCCCAGTTCCTCGTAGAGCAGCATGGCCTTCTTCGGGCCCAGGGTGGGGATGGTGATGAGTTCGCGGACCCCGCCGGGGATGGCGGCGCGGCGTTCGTCCACCGTTTTCATGTGGCCGGTGCGCAGATACTCCTCGACCTTGTCGGCGATGGACTTACCGACACCGGGAATCTCCCGCAGCCCTTTGCCGTCCAGACGCGAGATGTCCGTGTGGTAGCCGCCGACGGCGCGTGCCGCCTTTTCGTAGGCGCGTGCCTTGAACGCGTCTCCGCCGGTGATGGCGAGCAGGTCGGCGTACTCGTTGAGCAGCGCCTCGACCTCCTCATTGGGCCGGGCCACGATTCCGAGTCTAGGCAGGTGCGTGGGTTTTCGCAGTGCGGGTACCCGGCCGTTTCCTGACCGGGTACGGAAGGAGGCAGGCCGTGCGGGCGACCTTCCCGCTGGGGCGGATTCTCGGGATCAGGGTCGGAGTGCACTGGAGTGTGGTGCTGATCTTCGCCCTGATCGCGTTCGGGCTCGCGGCCGGGCGGCTGCCGCAGACCCACCCCGGGCACGCGTGGCCCCTGTACACGCTGATCGGCCTCGTCACCGCCGTGATCTTCTTCGCCTCGCTGCTCGCGCACGAGCTGGCGCACGCGGTGGTGGCCCGGCGCAACGGGGTCGCGGTCGACGACATCGTGCTGTGGCTGCTGGGCGGGGCCACCCGGATCCGTACGGAGGCGCCGAATCCCGGCGCCGATCTGCGGATCGCCGGGGTCGGGCCGCTGGTGAGCCTGATCCTGGGCGGGGTGTTCGCGCTGCTGGCGTGGCTGCTGTACGCCCTGTCCGGGTCAGGTCCCGTGGTGGAGGGCGTGGTCTGGCTGGCGGCGATCAACATCCTGCTCGCGGTCTTCAACGCCATCCCGGCCGCCCCGCTGGACGGCGGGCGGCTGCTGCGGGCGTTCTTGTGGCGGCGCGGCGGCGACCGGCTGCGGGCGACGGAGGGCGCGGCACGGGCCGGGCAGGTCTTCGGCTGGCTGCTGGTGGCGTTCGGTCTGGTCTCCTTCCTGTTCACGACCTACTTCGGCGGGCTGTGGCTGGCGCTGATCGGCTGGTTCCTGGTGATGGCCGCCTCGGCGGAGGGCCGTCAGGCGCGGCTGCGGGAGGTGCTGGCGGGCGTGCCGGTGCGGCAGACGATGTCACGCGAACCGGTGACCGTACCGGCCGGGATGCGGGTGTCGGAGTTCCTGTCGGATGTGCTGATGCGCTCACGCCACTCGGCGTTCCCGGTGGTGGAAGTGGTGCCGGAGGGCGGGCCCGGCCGGCCGGTGGGTCTGGTGACCCTGGAGCAGGCGGGTCAGGTGCCGGCGCAGGAGCGGGAATCCACGACGATGGCGGAGATCATGCAGTCGATGGAGAACACGCAGGTGGTGGGGCCCGATGAGCCGATCTCCGATGTGCTGCCCCGGATGGAGAACGGTGCCGCGCGGCGGATCGTGGTGGTCGACGACGGCGTGGTGGTGGGGATGCTGTCGCCGTCGGATGTGAGCCGCATGGTGCGGATGCTCACGTCGCAGCAGGGGCATCCGGCGCCCGGCGGGTGGGGGCAGGGGCCGGGCGGCTAGGTCGGGGACGAGAAACGCGCCGGTCAGGGGTGGGAGCGCTTCCATTCCTGGCGCCCCCTCAGGTCGCCACTGGGCGCGGGTATGTCACGAGAGAGGGTCCGCCGGCTGCACCGGGGATCGGAACCGGGGCCCCTGACACCCTTTCAGCGGACTACTCTTCAGGTTATGAACAGCCGCCCCGCCCTCACCGGACCGGCCTATCGCAGACTCAGCATCGAGGAGCGTCATGCACAGCTGATCGCCAGCGCCCAGCGGCTGTTCGCCCGCGCCCTGCCCGAGGATGTCTCGCTGGACGACGTGGCCCGGGAGGCCGGTGTCTCCCGGCCGCTGGTCTACCGCTACTTCCCCGGCGGCAAGCAGCAGTTGTACGAGGCGGCCCTGCGCAACGCCGCCGAGCAGTTGGAGGAGTCCTTCGCCGTACCGCAGGAGGGGCCGCTCAGCCGGCGGCTCGGGCAGGGCCTGGACCGTTATCTGGCCTTCGTCGACCAGCATGACGAGGGCTTCGTCGCGCTCCTCAAGGGCGGCAGCGTGGTGCGCACCTCCCGCACCTCCGCGATCGTGGACCGGGTACGGCTCGCCGCCGCCCGGCAGTTACTCCTGCACATGCAGGTCGCCGAGCCGGGGCCACGGCTGCTGATGGTGGTGCGCACCTGGATCACCACGGTGGAGGCGGCCTCGCTGATCTGGCTGGACGAGGAAAAGGAGCCCGAGCTCGATGAGCTGCGGGACTGGCTGATGGACCAGTTCGTGGCCCAGTTGCTGGTGACCGCCGGCCGGGACGAGCAGACCGCGAGTGTGCTGCGCGGGGCCGCAGCGCTGGAGCCGCCGGGCGGCCAGCTGGAAGGGCTCATCGAGCGGACGTTCAGCGTCATGTCGCCCAGCGGCTGATACCGGGAGACCGGTCGGGGGGGCGGCGCGGCGAGGGGCCGGACGCCACCCCCACGGGTCGGGTTCGAGGTCGGGACGGGAAGCGGATGCGGATGCGGAACAGCTCCGGGAGCGGCCCCGGTTCAGCAGACGCTGTCCTTCGGCCGGGGGTTGGCCAGACCGAACACCGGCCGCAGCTTCAGCCCGGCCCAGGTGCCCAGCAGGGCGACCGCGCCCCAGATCCAGCCGTGCAGACTGCCGGAGGCGATGCCCGCCAGGTAGGCGCCGATGTTGCAGCCGCCGGCCAGCCGGGCGCCGATGCCCATCAGGATGCCGCCGAGTACCGCCGCCAGCGCCGTCCGGGCGGGTATGCCCCGGTGCAGGGCCCAGGTGCCGCCGAGCGCCGCCGCCACACCGGCGCCGAGCATGATGCCGATGTCGGTGAGGCTGTTCTTGTCGGCGAGCACCGGATTGCCGTACGTGCCCTGCTGCTGCCAGAAGCTCCAGTTCTCCGGGCTCCCGCCGAGCGCACCGACGATCTTGGAGCCCCACAGCGCGAAGGCGCTGGTGATGCCCCAGGCGCCGCCCGAGACCAGCAGCACTCCGGCGCCCAGCACCGCCAGCACCAGGGCGCCGGCCGCCAGCGGCCACGAACCGCGCACCGTACGGGCCAGGCCCCTGGAGGTGGGCACCACGCCCACCGGCGGCGGGTTGCGGCGGGCCTGGACGAACCGGGTGAGGGCCACGATCGCGCCGAGCGCGGCGAGCGTGATGGCCCACGATCCGAGCCAGCCGACGTGGTCGGAGAGCAGCACCGCGTCGTAGGCGGGCAGGTCGCGCCACAGGTCGAACTGCCAGGCGGCGAGGGTGGAGCCGACGATGAAGCCGCCCAGGGTGAGCACGATGGAGGACTGTCCCGAGCCGACCGCGAACAGCGTGCCGGAGGCGCAGGCGCCGCCCAGTTGCATGCCGATGGCGAAGACGAACGAGCCGATCAGCAGCCCGAGCCCGATCTTCCCGGCGGACGGCGCGGGCACCGAGCCGAACAGCCCGGTGCCGGTGCCGATGATGACCGCGAACAGGGTGGCGGTGGTGCCCAGCAGCAGCGCGTGGGCCCGCAGCCCCGCGCCGTTGCCGACCGCCACCAGCTGGCGCCAGGCGGAGGTGAAGCCGAACCGCGAGTGGAAGAGGGCGAAGCCCAGACCCAGACCGAGCAGCAGCAGGACGCCCTGCTGGGCGCCGTGCTCGGACCACACGTAAGCGGTGAGGGCGGCGCCGATGACGCCGAAGGCGGCCAGCGGGCCGCGGCGCACCGACGGGGCCTCGGGGGCGGGCGGCGTGGGGAGGGAGGTGGGAGCGGGGGTGAGCCAGGTGGTGGCGGGGAGGGTCCGCGGTCCGGGTTCGGCCTCGGGCGGGGCGGTGGTCACAGTGGTCTCCGGGTCGTACGGGGCGCCCGCGCCGCCGGGCGACGGCGGCGGTGCGAGGGGGAGCGGGGCGCGAAAGGAGCGGCGGGGGGGGTGCGCGGGGGCCGGGAAAGGCGTCAGCGGCTACACAGACCGTCGTCAACGCACCAGGCCGAGTTCGCGAACAGCGCGAGGCGCAGTTTGCGGGCGGGTGCGGACATACGGACGAGGGTAGGCTTCGGCGCCCGCTCAGGGGAAGGGGTGGTGACGGTCATCACCCCGCACGGGAAGGAGCTGGTCACCCTCTATGCGCAAGCCCCGTACGGTCCGCCGCCGGATGGTGGCGACCCTCCTCGCGGTCACGGCGTTCACCTCCGCCGGCGTCACCACACTCCCCGCCACCACCGCGATGGCGGCATCCGCCACCGCGTCGGCCGCCACCCTCGCGGATTCCTTCCACTATCCGTGGCGGGGCGACAACCCCCGCAGCACGGACGGGCACGGCTACTACCGGGCGTCCTGCGTCTCGTTCACGGCCTGGGCGATACGGTCGGACGGCCTGGCGCGCCGGGCCTCGCCCGACTTCCTGGGCGACGCCGGCGAGTGGACGGCGCCGCGCACCACGGCCACGCCCCGGGTGGGGGATGTCGCGCAGTGGGCGGCCCACCACGCCGGGGCCGGCTCGGCGGGGCATGTCGCCTATGTGACGGCGGTGCACGGTAATGGCACGGTCGAGGTGCACGAGTACAACTGGCGCAGTTCGTTCAACAACCAGCAGCCGAACCGGCTGAACATCCGCACCATCCCGGCCTCCGAGCCCACCCGCTATCTGCGGTTCTGAGCCGGGACGGCCGGCTGGGAGACTGGCCGGTGTGAAGAGCGAGGAGACCGCGTTCGTCGGTGGGCCCCTGGACGGCCGTACGCTGCCCGTGCTGCTGGGGCCCACCGGCAAACCGCCGAAGACGTACGAGGTGCCGGTGCCGGACGCGGACGGCGGGCCGACCGTGGTGCACGTCTACCGGCTGGAGGCCGCCGGGTACACCAAGCGGCTGCGGGTGCCGCGCGGCTGGATGTACGTGTACGACCCCGAGGGCCGTCCGTCCGGCGGCCCGCGCTGGCCGTGGCGGCGCCGCTCTGCCCCCTGACGCACCGTAGCCGCCCGCTCACTCATCCGGACCTGTCCGGCGGGCCGCGCCCGCGTCGGCGGCCGATGATCGGGCCATGACGCTCAGGTCCCGGCCGCTGTTCTCCCTGGTGCTCGCCGTCCTCACCCTGGCCGCCCCGGTCGCCCGCGCCGAACCGGTGGACGCCGGTCCGCCGAGTGTGAGCGCGCTGCTGGCGGAGCTGCGCACGCTGTACGAGCGGGCCGGCGCGGCCACCGAGGCGTACAACGCGACGGAGGAGCGGCTGCGCGACCAGAGCGAACGGGTCGCGGAGCTGTCCCACGAACTGGCGGACACTCGTACGGAGCTGGCCGCCACGCATGAGGCGATCGGAGCGCTCGCCCGCGAGCAGTACCGGGGCGGTGGCCTGGTGCTCCCCGCCCACCTGCGGCTGCTGCTGGGCGCCGACCCGGAGCGTGAGCTGGCGGGCGCGGCCACCGTGGCCCGGGCGGCGGATCAGGCGGCGGCGACGCTGGAGCGGCTGGAGAACGGCGAGCGGCACGAGGGCGAGCTGGCCGGCGAGGCGCGGGCGGCGCTGGACGCCCAGCAGGCGCTCGCCCAGGAGCGGGAGCGGCAGCGGGACGAGGTGACGGAGCGTCTCGACGAGGTCGAGGCGCTGCTGGTGGGGCTCTCGGGTGACGAGCTGTCCGAACTGGCGGCGCTGGAGCGCTCCGAGACGCAGCGCGCCCAGGAGCGGCTGCTGGCCGGTGGCACGCTGGGTGAGGATCTGGGGCGGGCGCCGTCCGCCCAGGGTGCGAAGGCGCTGGAGTACGCGATCGAGCAGCTCGGCAAGCCGTACGAGTGGGGCGCGGAGGGCCCGGACTCCTTCGACTGCTCGGGGCTGACCATGCAGGCGTGGACGCTGGGGGCGGGGTTGGCCGTTCCGCGCACCTCGCAGCAGCAGTGGGGGGAGCTGGAGCGGGTGGAGCTGGACGCGCTGCGGCCCGGTGATCTGGTGGTGTACTTCGAGGACGCCACCCATGTGGGGCTGTACGCGGGGGACGGCATGGTGATCCACGCGCCGCGGCCGGGGGCCGAGGTGAAGGTGTCGCCGCTGGCGGCCAATCCGCCGCTGGGCGCGGTGCGTCCGGATCCGGGGGCGGAGCCGTTGTCGTCGTGGACGCCGCCAGACCTGCCCGCGTGGGCGAGCGAGGGTGCGGACAGCGGCTACGACCACGCGTGAGGCGCTTCTGCTGACCGTTGCTCCGGCCCGACCGGGCGGGGAGACCGGCCGGGTTGCCGCCCGCCCCGGGCCCGCCGGGGCCCGGGGTGATGGCGGTCCACCGGGCCGCACGGGCCCGGAGCCGGGTACGGCCCCGCCCCTCGTGGGGCGCGGGCCGCCCGTGCGGGCGGCCCTGCCGGGGCCCTTCGCCGGTTTACCTGGCCGTGGTGCCCGGGGCCGTGCCCGCGCGGAGTTCGGCGCGCAACTGGGGGGTGAGCAGGTGGCCGGCGCGGCCCACGAAACGGGCCATGTGGTAGGTCACCATGCTGATGTCGGCGTCCGGTGCCGCGTAGACGCCGAGCAGCGAGCCGTCGCTGATGGACATCACCACCAGGCTGCCGCCCGCCATCGCGACCAGGGTCTGCCGTACCTCACCACCCTCCATGAGGGAGGCGGCGCCACGGGTGAGGCTGCCGAGTCCGGAGACCACGGTGGCGAGATCGGCGGTGGCGCCGTACGGGCCGGCGTAGCCGCTGCGTGCCGCCGCGTCGGGCTGGCTGGACAGCAGCGGCAGGCCGTCGGCCGAGACCACGGCCACCGAGCGCATGCCCGGCACCTCTTCGACCAGCCGCGTCAGCAGCCAGCGCAGATCGCTCATCGGGGTTGTCGGGGTTGTCATGCGGGACCGTCCTCCTCCGCGGCGGCATCCCGGTGCCCGGCGCGGGCGCCGCGCTGGAAGCCGCCGAGCCGCCGCCGTAGTTCCTCGGCGTCCGTGCCCCGGCTGGGCGTGAGATCCGGCGTTTCGGACGCCGGCAAGGAGCCTACGGGGGTGACACCTCGGGTGCGCACCGGCAGGCCGTTCTCTGTCTTCTCCGGGGTCCAGGAAGCAGCTCCCGGGGCGGCCGAGTCCGGCGCCCTGGTGTGCTCCTGGTGGCTGGGGTGAGTGGGGGGAGCGGGCGCGACCGCCGAGGCGTCGCGCTGGGCGGGAACCGGGGCGACGGGGTCGGCCGGCGCGGCCGGGGCCGTCGACGGATCGGCGGGGGCGACCGTGGGGATCGCCTGGGTGCCGGCCACCGCGGGGGTGGCGCCGGTGCCGTCGACCGGCGCGTAGCCGGTGGGGGTGGACTCCACCAGCGCGGCCGGGACGATGACCTCGGCGACCGTGCCGCCGCCGGGGCGGGCGTGCAGCCAGCAGCCGAGCCCGTGCCGGGCGGCGAGCCGCGCGACCGTGTACAGGCCCATGCCGATGCCGGGGCCGAGGTCGGCGCCGGCCGGCGGGGTGGTGGAGTCACCGAGGCGGGCGTTGAGTTCGGCGATGCGCTGCTCGGACAGGCCGGGGCCCTCGTCCTCGACGTGCAGGGTGAGCACCTGGCCGGCGCCGGGGCACCAGCCGGTGAGCCGGACCCGGGCCCCGGAGGGTGAGAAGGCGGTGGCGTTGTCGAGCAGTTCGGCCAGCAGGTGGCTGAGGTCGCGGGCGGCGACGCCCAGGATGCGGACGGCCGGGGGCGGGGTGGTCTCGACCACCTCGTACCGCTCTATCTCGCTGACCGCCGCCCGCAGGACGTCGATCAGCGGCATCGGCTCGGTCGGCATGACGGCGGGCTCGGCGCCGGCCAGCAGCAGCAGGTTCTCGCCGTGCCGCCTGACCCGGGCGGCCAGGTGGTCCAGGGAGAACAGGACGGCCAGCTGGTCGGGGTCCGTCTCGTGCTCCTCCAGGCCCTCCAGGACCGAGAGCTGTTCGCTGACGAGGATGAGGATGCGTTCGGCGTGGTCGGCGAACATGCCGTGCACGGCGCCGTGCAGCTGGTGCAGCTGGGCGCCGAGCTCCTGCTGTTCGGCGAGGAGCCGGTCGCGTTCGGCGCGCAGTCCGCCGCTGTCGCGGGACGCCTCCAGGGCGCGCTGGTGCAGGTCCAGGGCGCGGGAGTGCAGCGCGTTGACGGCGGCGACGACCTCGGCGAACTCGTCGTTGCGCCCGGTGTACTTGACCGGTTCCTGGGTGGTGGGGTCGGCGGCGACCCGGCTGCTGCCCAGGCGTACGGCGGCCAGCGGGCGGGTGAGCGAGCGCGCGGTCTGCACGGAGACGGCCAGGACCAGGGTGAAGGCGACCAGCACCACACCGGACTTGATCTGCAGTGCCATCAGCTCGCTGTCGCGGGCTTTGGCGAGCCGGGCGGTGTGTTCGGCGCTGAGGTCGGCGAGCACGGTGCGCTGGGCGTCGGTGCGGGCGGCGAGGGTGTCGTGGATCTCGACGCGGTCCAGGGCGCGGTCGGTGGCGGTGAAGCCGCTGCCGGCCGCCAGGACGGCGAGGTACTCCTCGGCGGCGGCGATCTCGTCGCCGGCGACGGTCTCGGCGTAGGCGTCACGGGCGCTGGGCCCGGCCAGCGCGGTGAAGTCGGCGAGGGCGGCCTCCTCGCGGGCCCGGGCGGTGTGGATGAGGCGGGCCAGTTCGGCCTGTTCGCCCTCCTCGACCAGAGCGGCGAGCAGCAGACCGCGGGTGGCGGCGGAGGAGTCGACGGCCCGGATCAGGTCGGAGAGCGCGTCGGCGGTGGGGTCGGCGGCGTCGGGCGGGGTGGCGCGGGCCGTGTCCCGGGTGAGGTCCTCCAGGGCGGCGATCATCACGGTGTAGCCGGCGTTGATGTCCAGCGGGGTGGCGTCACCGGCCTCCGCCGCCTCGCGCAGCACGGTGAGGTCGGTGAGCGCGTCGCGGGCGCCGGTGGGGAGTGCGGCGCGCAGCTCGGTGATCTTGCGGTCGGCGCGGGCCCGGTTCTCCGGGGTGAGGGCCGCGTCCAGGGGCTGCCGGCTGCCGCTGACGGCGGCGGCGGCCACCGCCGCGGTGAGGGTGTCGCGCTCGTCGGCCAGGGTGTGGGCGAGGGCGAGGGCGCGTTCGGCGACGTCGGTCTCCTCGGCCAGCCGCTGGGCGTCCTTGTAGTCGGTGCCGGCCGAGATGACGGTGGGGGCACCGGCTCCGAGCACGGCGATTCCGCTGAGGAAGACCCCTATGAGCAGCCTGCTGCGGACACGGCTGCCGCGCCGTCGGCGATTGCCGCGGGGGGATGCCGGATCGGCGGGATCGCGCAGTGTCGTGTTCCGCACCTGTGCTCGCATTCTCATCCTGGCGTCCGGCGAGCGGCCGGCTGGGTGGTCCAGCGTGTCGGGGGGTACGCCGGCCCGCGTGGGGTCAGCACGACCTTGCCAGCGCTGACGGGGCGGTAAGGCGGCGTCCCTGAACCGGCCACCCGAAGGAGTGAACAACACCCGGGGTTGGTGGACAAGCTGAGGATAAGGCCCCATCAGGGCAACGCACGATTCGACTGGAATTCCGCCGGGGGTCCTGACAAGATCTGCTGGAGCCAGGGTACTTAATGGTTCATTGCACCAGATGGGCCGACAAATCCCGGACCACGGACGGCTATTGCCATGTACATTCAGTCAGCATCCGAACCGGGTGATTCCGGCCGCCCCAATGAGGACTTCTGCGGAACGGCCCAGCCCGCCTCCGGGCACGGGGGAACGCTGGTACTGCTGGACGGGGTGACCCCTCCCCCGGGTGACGACGGCTGCGCGCACGGGGTGCCGTGGTTTGTCTCGCGGCTCGGCGGGGCATTGGTCGAGCTGTCCGGTTCGCTGGCGGATGTCCCGCTTTCCGAGTGTCTGGCCCGGGCCATCACCCGTACCGCCGCCCTTCACCACCGCACGTGTGAACTATCTCACCCACGCACCCCGCAGGCCACGGTGGCCTGCGCGCGCTGGTCGGCGCGCACCGTGGAATACCTGGTGCTGTGCGACTCCCCGCTGCTGATCAGGGGTCAGGACGGCGTGGTGCGACCGGTGCTGGACGACCGGCTCGACCAGGTGCTGCGCGCCGCGCGCGAGGCGCCCGCCGGACGGCGGGCGGCCCGGATCGAGGGGCTGCGCAACGCGCCGGGCGGTTTCTTCACGGCCGCGGCCGATCCGCAGGTGGCACCTCTGGCGGTGACCGGGGAGCTGCCCCGCTCGGAGGTGCGCGCGCTGGCGGCGCTCACCGACGGCGCGAGCCGGTGGACGGAGATCTTCGGACTGGGCGACTGGACCGCCCTGTTCGACACACTGGAAAGGTACGGACCACGGGCACTGATCGGTCAGGTGCGGGCGGCCGAGCGGGCCGATCCCGCCGGAACCGCCCACCCGCGGGGCAAGGCCCACGACGACGCCTCGGCGATTCTCGCCCTGCCCTGAGGATCCGGCCTCTCCCCCGGCATCTCCCTTGGCCACGCCCCTTCCTCCCCGCACGGCCCGCACCGTCCGCACCCGAGGACGGCCCCGCCCCTCCAACGGGCCACCCCGCCGCGCGGACCGCTGCGCAAGGATGGGGCTCATGACTGATCACCGCCACGACAGCCACGACGACCGGCCCCGGGTACTGGACCGCCGGGTGGGCCCGTACGGCGAGGTGGTGCTGCGGCGGCACGGCGAGCTGCTCCAGATCATCGCCAACGGCACCTTCTTGATGGACACCTCGGACGGCCGCTCCGAACGCCTGCTGATCCGCGCCGCGCTCGCCGCCCTGGACACCACCCGCACCCCCGCGCCCGCCCTGCTGATCGGCGGACTCGGCGTCGGCTTCTCCCTCGACGAGGCCGCCCGCTCACCCCGCTGGGGCTCGATCACCGTCGTCGAACGCGAGGCCGCCGTCATCGACTGGCACCGCGAGGGACCGCTGCGCCCGCTCACCGCGACCGCGCTCGCCAACCCCCGTACCGAACTCGCCCACACCGACCTGCTGGACCACCTGCGCGCGACCCCCGGCCGCTACGACGCGCTGTGCCTGGACATCGACAACGGGCCGGACTGGACGGTCACCGAGGACAACGCGGGCCTCTATTCCGCCGCCGGGCTCGCCGCCTGCCGCGCCGCCCTCACCCCCGGCGGCGTGCTGGTCATCTGGTCCGCCCAGCCCTCGCCCGCTTTTGAGCGGCACCTGCGTGATGCCGGATTCACGGCGGTAAGGACCGAAGAGGTGGCGGTTGCCCGAGGCGTCCCCGACGTGCTCTTTCTCGCCAGCCATCATTACGCCAGCCCATCCGCGTAGCCGCATGTCAGGTCCGGGCTCTACGCTGCACGTACTACCCAGCGTTTCACCTGAAGACAGTGACACCCATATGAGCGCCGGCACCAGCCGGCCGGCAACGGACCTTTCCGGGGGCGGAAGATGACCCAGACACACACCCGTACGGCCGACCGGACGACGACCGGTGAGCCGGCACACGAGGGCGGCACCCCCGAGCAGGACGAGCAGACCCACGAGCGCGCCGCCGGCCACACCGCCGCCACCGCCAGCACCCCCGGCGCCCAGCGCCGGGTCCTGGTGGTCGAGGACGATCCGACGATCGTGGAGGCGATCGCCGCCCGGCTGCGCGCCGAGGGCTTCCTGGTGCAGACCGCCGCCGACGGCCCCGCCGCCGTCGAGACCGCCGCCTCCTGGCATCCCGACCTGCTGGTCCTGGACGTCATGCTGCCCGGCTTCGACGGCCTGGAGGTCTGCCGCCGGGTGCAGTCCCAGCGCCCGGTGCCGGTGCTGATGCTCACCGCGCGGGACGACGAGACCGACATGCTGGTCGGTCTGGGCGTCGGCGCCGACGACTACATGACCAAGCCGTTCTCCATGCGCGAACTGGTCGCCCGCACCCATGTCCTGCTGCGCCGCGTGGAGCGGGCCACGGTGGCCGCCACCACCCCGCGCCCCGGCAGCGTGCGGCTCGGCGATCTGGAGATCGACCGCACGCAGCGCCGGGTCCGCGCGGCGGGCAAGGACGTGCACCTCACGCCCACCGAGTTCGACCTGCTCATGTGTCTGGCCCGCTCCCCCGGGCGGTGCTCACCCGCGAACAGCTGCTCGCCGAGGTCTGGGACTGGGCGGACGCCTCCGGCACCCGTACGGTGGACAGCCATGTCAAGGCACTCCGCAGAAAGATCGGAGCCGAGCGGATCCGTACCGTCCACGGTGTCGGGTACGCCCTGGAGACTCCCCCCGGATTCGCCGCGGAACCCACGGTCGCCCGGCAGGCGCCCGTCGAGGGCTGAGCCGGTGCCCGACCCGGCCTCCGCGCCCGGGACACCGCTGACCCGCCGGGCCTGGTCGCTGCTGCGACCGCTGGACCCGTACCGCTCGGTCAAGGCCGCCCTGGGCTGGCTGGTGATCGTCTCGGTCGGCATCACCACCGTGCTCATCCTGATGGCCTACCGCTCGGACATCGAGCTCCAGGTCATCGCGATCATCGCGATCATCGCCTCACTGCTGGTCACCCAGTTCGTGGCGCACTCGCTGGCCGCGCCGCTGCTGGAGATGACGGCCGCCTCGCGGGCGATGGCGCGCGGCGACTACGGGCGGCGGGTGCACGTGGCGCGCCGCGACGAGCTGGGTGACCTCGCGGACGCCTTCAACCGGATGGCCGCCGACCTCCAGGCCGTGGACCGGCACCGCAAGGAGCTGGTCGCCAACGTCTCGCACGAGCTGCGCACCCCGATCGCGGGGCTGCGCGCCGTGCTGGAGAACGTGGTGGACGGCGTCTCGGAGGCCGATCCGCAGACCATGGCCACCGCGCTGCGGCAGACCGAGCGGCTCGGCCGGCTGGTGGAGCAGTTGCTGGACCTGTCCCGGCTGGAGAACGGGGTGGTGCCGCTGGCGGCGCGCTCCTTCCAGGTGGAGCCGTATCTGAACGCGGTGATGGACGGCGCGCACATGGCGATGGGCCGCGGCCACTCCCGCACGGATGTGCGGCTGCGGCTGGAGGTGGCGGCCGGGCTGCGGGCGCACGCCGACCCCGAGCGGCTGGATCAGGTGGTCACCAACCTGGTGGACAACGCGATCAAGCACAGCCCGCGCGACGGCACGGTCACCGTGCTGGCCGGGCCGGGACAGCAGCCGGGCGGCCTGGTGCTGGAGGTGCTGGACGAGGGTCCCGGCATCCCGCCGGCGCAGCGCGATCTGGTCTTCGAACGGTTCGGCCGCGGCACCAACGGCGTCACTCAGCGTGACGGCGGTACGGGTCTGGGGCTGGCTATCGCGCGCTGGGCGGTGGATCTGCACGGCGGCACGATCGGTGTGGCCGAGTCCATACGCGGCTGCCGCATCCGGCTCACTCTCCCGGGTAATAGCCAGGTAAAGGGTTGACGTAGGCTCGCCCTGGGCGGAGCGGCCCGGACACCCATCGACCGCAGGTCGGGTGGGGTGGGGCGGCTCCGGTCGGAAAACGTCGGAGAACGGAGTCGCGCCGCGGCGGCAGCCGTCACTTTGTCGTTCCCGGATCGTGCCGAACTTGGTTCGATTCCCGCACAATCGAGTGCCGAAACCCGACCGGGAATGTGACGTACGCGACTGCTGGCCCCACAGGACTGCGGAGGAGGCCCTTTCAGGCGTAGCCTTGATTCCCGCTGTCCATTACCTTGCGAAGCGGAAGAGGGCGGTTGCCGCCGTGTCGCCACAGTCCACGGACACCTCGGGTGTCGAGACCGAACAAGCCGGATCTCAGAAGAGCCCTGCCGCCGGCTTCGGTGCCAACGAATGGCTCGTCGACGAGATCTATCAGCAGTACCTCCAGGACCCGAACTCAGTAGACCGGGCCTGGTGGGACTTCTTCGCCGACTACAAGCCGGGCCAGGCCAAGGAGACCGGGGACGGCTCGCCCGCCCCCGCCAAGGCCCCGCCGACGACCGCGGGTCAGGCTCCCGCGGCGCCCGCGGCTCCGGCCGCACCGGCACCGGCCGCTGCTCCGGCCCCGGCGGCACCCGCCGCCGAGCCGGCCGCCGCGGCTCCGGCGAAGGCACCGGCCAAGGCCCCGGCCAAGGAGGTGTCCGAGGGCCCCGAGCTGATCACGCTGCGCGGTCCGGCCGCCGCGGTCGCGAAGAACATGAACGCCTCCCGCGACCTGCCGACCGCCACGTCGGTCCGTGCCGTCCCGGTGAAGCTGCTGTTCGACAACCGCATCGTCATCAACAACCACCTGAAGCGCGCGCGCGGCGGGAAGGTGTCCTTCACGCACCTCATCGGCTACGCCATGGTGCAGGCGCTGAAGTCGATGCCGTCCATGAATTACTCCTACGCGGAGAAGGACGGCAAGCCGACCCTCGTCAAGCCGGAGCACGTCAGCCTGGGCCTGGCCATCGACCTGGTCAAGCCCAACGGTGACCGGCAACTGGTGGTGGCCGGCATCAAGAAGGCGGAGACGCTCACCTTCTTCGAGTTCTGGCAGGCGTACGAGGACATCGTGCGCCGCGCCCGCTCCGGCAAGCTGACGATGGAGGACTTCTCCGGCGTCACCGCCTCCCTGACCAACCCCGGCGGCATCGGCACCGTTCACTCGGTGCCGCGCCTGATGCCCGGACAGGGCGTCATCCTGGGCGTCGGCGCGATGGAGTACCCGGCGGAGTTCCAGGGTTCCTCGCAGGCCACGCTCAACCGCCTGGGCATCTCCAAGGTGATGACCCTCACGAGCACCTACGACCACCGGGTCATCCAGGGTGCCGCCTCCGGTGAGTTCCTGCGCCAGATCTCGCAGTTGCTGCTCGGTCAGCACAACTTCTACGACGACATCTTCGAGGCGCTGCGGATCCCCTACGAGCCGGTCCGCTGGCACCAGGACATCGACGTCAACCACGACGACGAAGTCACCAAGGCCGCCCGGGTGTTCGACCTGATCCACTCCTACCGGGTGCGCGGCCACCTCATGGCCGACACCGACCCGCTGGAGTACAAGCAGCGCAAGCACCCCGACCTGGACATCACCGAGCACGGCCTCACCCTGTGGGACCTGGAACGTGAGTTCGCGGTCGGCGGCTTCAACGGCAAGTCGATGATGACGCTGCGCGACATCCTCGGCGTGCTGCGCGACTCGTACTGCCGCACCACCGGCATCGAGTACATGCACATCCAGGATCCCAAGGAACGCAAGTGGATCCAGGACCGCGTCGAGCGCGGGCACACCCCGCCCGAGCGCGAGGAGCAGCTGCGCATCCTGCGCCGGCTGAACGCCTCCGAGGCGTTCGAGACGTTCCTGCAGACCAAGTACGTGGGCCAGAAGCGGTTCTCGCTGGAGGGCGGCGAGACCGTCATCCCGCTGCTCGACTCCGTGCTGGACGAGGCCGCCGCCGCGTCCCTGGACGAGGCCGTCATCGGCATGGCCCACCGCGGCCGGCTCAACGTGCTGGCCAACGTCGTCGGCAAGTCCTACGCGCAGATCTTCCGCGAGTTCGAGGGCAACCTCGACCCGAAGTCGATGCACGGCTCCGGCGACGTGAAGTACCACCTGGGCACCGAGGGCACCTTCACCGGCCTGTCCGGCGAGCAGATCACCGTGTCGCTGGCGGCCAACCCCTCCCACCTGGAGGCGGTCGACCCGATCGTCGAGGGTGTCGCCCGCGCCAAGCAGGACATCATCGGCAAGGGCGGCAAGGACTTCACCGTCCTGCCGATCCTCATCCACGGTGACGCGGCGTTCGCGGGCCAGGGTGTGGTCGCCGAGACGCTGAACATGTCGCAGCTGCGCGGCTACCGCACCGGCGGCACCGTGCACATCGTCATCAACAACCAGGTCGGGTACACGGCGACGGCCGCCGCCGCCCGTTCCTCGATGTACTGCACCGATGTGGCTCGGATGATCGAGGCCCCGATCTTCCACGTCAACGGCGACGACCCCGAGGCCGTGTGCCGCGTGGCGCGGCTGGCCTTCGAGTACCGGCAGGCGTTCAACAAGGACGTCGTCATCGACCTCGTCTGCTACCGGCGCCGCGGGCACAACGAGACGGACAACCCGTCCTTCACCCAGCCCCTGATGTACGACCTGATCGACAAGAAGCGTTCGGTGCGCAAGCTGTACACCGAATCGCTCATCGGGCGGGGCGACATCACCCTGGAGGAGGCCGAGCAGGCGCTCCAGGACTTCCAGGGCCAGCTGGAGAAGGTCTTCAAGGAGGTCCGCGAGGCCACCGGTTCGCCGGCCCCCGCCGAGGTCCCGGCCCGCAGGCGGAGTTCCCGGTGGCGGTGGAGACGGCCGTCAGCTCCGAGGTCGTCAAGCGGATCGCCGAGTCGCAGGTCAACATCCCCGACCGGATCACCGTGCACCCGCGTCTGCTGCCGCAGATGCAGCGCCGCGCGGCGATGGTCGAGGAGGGGACGATCGACTGGGCGATGGGCGAACTGCTCGCGGTCGGCTCGCTGCTGATGGAGGGCACGACCGTCCGCCTGGCCGGCCAGGACTCGCGGCGCGGCACCTTCGGCCAGCGCCACGCGGTGCTGATCGACCGGCACACCGGCGAGGACTACACCCCGCTGCTGTACCTGAGCGAGGACCAGGCCCGGTTCAACGTCTACGACTCGCTGCTGAGCGAGTACGCGGCGATGGGCTTCGAGTACGGCTACTCGCTGGCCCGCCCGGACTCCCTCGTGATGTGGGAGGCGCAGTTCGGTGACTTCGTCAACGGCGCCTCGACCGTCGTGGACGAGTTCATCTCCTCGGCGGAGCAGAAGTGGGGCCAGACCTCCGGGGTCACCCTGCTGCTGCCGCACGGGTACGAGGGCCAGGGCCCGGACCACTCCTCGGCCCGCATCGAGCGGTTCCTCCAGCTGTGCGCGCAGAACAACATGACGGTCGCGGCGCCGACGCTGCCGTCGAACTACTTCCATCTGCTGCGCTGGCAGGTGCACAACCCGCACCACAAGCCGCTGGTCGTCTTCACCCCGAAGTCGATGCTGCGGCTGAAGGCGGCGGCCTCCAAGGCGGAGGAGTTCACCACCGGTGGCTTCCGGCCGCTGATCGGTGACGCGACGGTGGACCCGGACCAGGTGCGCAAGGTGGTGTTCTGCTCCGGCAAGGTCTACTACGACCTGGAGGCGGAGCGCGCCAAGCGCGGGGTCACGGACACGGCGATCATCCGTCTGGAGCGGCTCTACCCGCTGCCGACGGACGAGATCCGCACCGAGATCGCCCGGTACCGCAACGCGGCCACCTACGTGTGGGCGCAGGAGGAGCCGGCCAACCAGGGTGCGTGGCCGTTCATCGCGCTGAACCTGGTGGACCACCTCCAGCTCATCATCGGCTCGGACTCCGTGGCGGGCGCCGACCGGCTGCGGCGGGTGTCGCGTCCGGCGTCGTCCTCGCCCGCGGTGGGTTCGGCCAAGCGGCACCAGGTCGAGCAGCAGACCCTGCTGAACGAGGTGTTCGAGCTGTAGCAGCGGCTCGCCCGGCCCGGTGCCGGGCACGCGGACAGCGAGGCGGCGCCCGCCCCCGTGAAGGGGGCGGGCGCCGCCTCGCGGTGTTGAGGTGCCGTACGCAGTACGGCCGGTTCCCCGGGGCTGCGCCGAGTTGGCGCATGAGACGGTGGAGTTCATCGCCCGGCAGGTACAGGTACCCGCCTCGGAGCGCCACCGGGCGCAGATCCGGCAGCACCTCGGCTTCCGTGAGTGCGGCGTCGTGGACGCGGGGAAGCTGACGGCGTATCCGGCCGAGCACGTTGCGCACAAGGAACGCGGGCCCGAGCAGGTCCGGGTGGAACTGCCGGCACGCTGCCGGCACTGACCGCCCTGGTCTCCTCCCCGCTTCCCGTGGAGAGCGTGGAGCGGACCGTGGCTCTGATGGCCGGCGGTCAAAGGGTCAAAGGCTCTTCAGAGCAGCGGCGCTTGGGCTGCCGGCTTCTGCCGTGTACATCACCAGGGAAAAACCTGAGCCGGGCAGGCTGAGGGTGTGCCGGTCGATCTCCAGCTCGCCCAGTGTGGGGTGACGCAGGTTTTTTCGCACGCTGGGTATGGGGCGCACAGCGTGGTGACGCCAGCTGTTCGCAAAATCTGGATCGTGGGTTGCGAACTCGTTGATCAGCTCTGCGAGCACGCTATCTGTGGGGTTCCGAACGCTGGCTGCGCGCAATTGAGCGGCTATCTGCTGAGAGAAATCGGACTCCGAACCGGGCGCGCCGGTGCAGAGGGTGTCACGGAATCTCGTCGAGATGCGCGTGAGGTTGCGCTGGTCAGGTGGGAGACGAGAGAAGTCCGTCATCAGGGCTGCGGCTGCTGCGTTCCAGGCGACGACATCTTGCCGGTCGTTGACGATGTAGGCAGGGATGCCGTCAAGTCTGCCGAGTAGCTGTTGGGCGTCCTCGGGTACGTGCTCTGGTACGCCGCCGTTCTCTGTCGGCAGCACTTGTCCGGCCAGGCGGGCCAGATGGTCACGCTCTGCGTCAGTGAGCTGGAGAGCCGTCGCCAGCGCAGACAGCACCTGCGGTGAGGGCCGGGGTGCCCGTGCCTGTTCCAGCCGTTCGTAGTAGCTCACCGACATCTGTGCCAGGGCAGCCACCTCTTCGCGGCGCAGCCCGGGTGTGCGACGGGCGCGCCGGCTTGGTGGACGCGTCGCTTCGGCGGGCACGTCTTCTGGTTGCAGATCCTCGCGGCGGCGGCGGAGAAAGTCTGCGAGTTCCTGACTGCTCACTCTTCCATGCTGTCACAGGAGGGACAGCTGAGCCTCGCACTGTTGGTCCGGGGCTCAGCTGTCCGTTCCGCGGCCACAAACTTCTGTGCATGGTGGTCCGGTCGGTTTGTTGACCACGAGGAGAAATGATGTCCAGCACCCCTGAGGAGATATTTCGCCGCATGCTCGACCTGATGCTGGCCAAAGACATGAGTGCCGTGGCAGATCTGTGGGCGCCTGACGGGATTGCGGAATTCCCTTTCGCAGCCGGGAGCTCCCCTCGCGTTCTTCGCGGACGTGAGGAGGTACGCGCCTACCTCGCTCACTATCCGGAGTTGATGGACATGAAGGAGGTGGCCGCGCTCACCGTGCGGCCCACGGATCAAACGGACACCGTCGTGGTGGAGTGGACCGCCACCGGCCGCACCGTGGCCACCCGCCAGCCCTACCGTCTGGACTACATCGTGGTTCTCACGGTCCGCGACGGGCTGATCGCTCTGTTCCGGGATTACTGGAGCCCGCTGTCGGCGGCCGCCGCTGCCGGCGATCTCGGCAGGCTGATCGACTCGCTTGAAAGGAGGGACGCCTGATGTCCGGAGTGCTCGTGACCGGAGGGACCGGCACAACCGGCAAGTCGCTGGTGCAAGTGCTCCGTAAGGCTGGTGTGCAGGCTCGGGCAGCCAGCCGGAACCCGGCCGCAGCCGATCCTGACGCGATCCGCTTCGACTGGAATGACCCGACCACATATGGACCCGCGCTCGACGGGATGGACCGGGTCTTCCTGCTTCCGCCGGTGGAGAGTGTGGACCCGCTGCCGCTGGTCGAGCCCTTCCTGCGCCAAGCGCAGCTGGCCGGTATCCGGCGCCTCGTGATGCTCGGCTCCGCCATCGTGCTGCCGAACGCGCCCAGCGCTGTGGAGATGGCCGCTCAGGTTCAGGCTCAGCCCGGAGGTGTCGTACTCCGCGCGTCTGGCTTCATGCAGAACTTCCTGCGCCCGCACCCACTGGCCGAGGACATCCATCGACTCGGCGAGATCCGTACCGCGGCCGGTGACGGCGAGCTGGGATGGGTCGATGCGCGGGACATCGCGGCCAGTGCTGCCGCGCTCTTGGCTGACCTGGGGGTGGATGCTCGAAGCGACTACCTGATCACCGGACCGCACGGGATGAGCTATCCGCAGGCCGCGCAGATCATCACCGCGCAGACCGGCAGGCAGGTTCGGGTGAAGCATGCTACGGAGCAGGAACAGGCTGCCGCCTACCGTGCCTCCGGAATGCCGACGGAGTTCGCTGACGCTCTCGCCGCCGTCGAGCGCGGAATCAAGGAGGGACGCGAAGACCAGGTCAGCACTGCGGTGCTCGATCTCACCGGCCGTCCGCCGCGCGCCTTTGCCGAATTCGTCTCTGATCACGCTGACGAGTGGACGCAGTAGGGACCGAACAGCCGTGATGTGCGGTCGAGTAGAAACCACGCAAAGAGTGCTGCGGCAGGGCGGGCGGGACGATCGAACCGGTGTCGACGCCGTCGCCCGACACGTCTCCGGACATGACCCTCGCCGTTTGCGGCTGGTGACAGCGTTCTTACCGGCACCCCGTGTTCGGGCGCGGTGCGCGGTGCACGCTCTCAGGGCAGCAGCACCTCGAAGTCCCAGTAGACGCGGGAGCGGGAGCGGGCGGCGACCGTGTGGGTGTGGTGGGTGCCCAGGGAGGAGATCAGTCCGCTGAGCGCGGCCTCCTCCACCTGGTCGGCCTCCTGCCGGCGGCGCAGTCCGCGCAGGTCGGAGGCGAGCGCCAGCTGGCTGGTCAGCGACAGCGGGTGCTCACGGCCCAGGACGGCGGCCGAGCGGCGTACGTTCTCCCGGCTGAGCTCGGCGGCCCGTTCCAGATCGTCCTCCAGGTTACGCCCCACGGCGGTGTTGAGGGCGATGCCCAGGGTCCACGGGTGGTCGGGGCCGAGCGCGGCGGTCATCTCCTCCAGACAGCGCTCGATCAGCCACTGGGACTCGCGCCGCTCCCCCGCCACCCGCAGCACCAGCGCGTGGTTGGCGGTGGCGCCGATGGTGTACGGGTGCCGGCTGCCCTGGAGCCGCTGGTAGCTGTGCATGGCGAACTCGCCGATCTCGCGGGCGTGGTCGAGATCGCCGGTCTCACGCTGGACGAAGGCGTAGTCGGTGGCGACCTTCAGGTGCAGCGGGGCCTCGCCGCCGAGCACCGCCTCGGTGCGCTCCAGCAGCCGGGCGAGCAGGGCGCGGGAGCCGGCCCGGTCGCCCGTGCGGTGCAGGCACAGCGCCAGGTTCAGCTCGGTGGTGAGGGTGCGCGGGTTGTCGGGGCCCAGCACCAGGCGGTGGGATTCGACGTTGCGTTCCTGGAGGGAGAGCGCCTCGTCGTAGCGGCCGAGCAGCCGCAGGTCCAGGGCGCAGCTCAGCTCGGAGGACAGCGTCCAGGGGTTGCGGGAGCGCAGCACCTCGCGGCGCATCTCCAGTGTCTTGCGGTCGAGTTCGAGGGCCTCCCCGTAGCGGCCGAGCAGCCGCAGGGTGACCGCGATGTTGTTGTGGGTGTTGAGGGTGCGCACATCGCTGTCGCCGACCAGTTCCTGGTACAGCTCCAGGGCCCGGCGGTCCTGGTCGAGCGCCTCCTCGTAGCGCCCGAGGCCGCGCAGGTCGGCCGCGAGACCGCCGTGCGCCCGCACCACGCCCAGGTCCTTGGGGCCGCGGGCGGCGGAGAGCCTGTCGATGATCTGCCGGTTCATGCGCTCGGTCAGGGTGTACTCGCCGACGGCGCGCAGCAGGGTGGTGTGCTGGGAGGCCAGCTCCCACAGCAGCGGGTCGTCCTCGCCGTAGACCTCGCGCCAGGCGGCGTCGGTGGCCTCGGCCAGCTGGATGCCGGCCCGGTACTCGCCGGAGCGGTAAAGGTAGGTGAGGGAGTGGAAGACCAGCCTGCGGGTCTCGGCGTGGGTGCTGCGCAACGCGCCGGACGCCTCCAGGTGGGGGACGAGTTCGGCGTAGCGGGACCACAGCCGGGTGTCGTCGGGGCGGCGCGGGTCGGCGGCGGTCAGGGCGCGGCGCACCACGCGGGAGAACGTCGCGGCGTCGGCGTCGGACATCCCGGCGCGCACCGCCTGGTGGACCATGCGGTGCAGATGGATGGTCTCGGTGTCGGGGACCAGCCCGTCCTGCCCGTGCCGACTGCCGCCGTCCGCTTCGGTACCGGGGTCGTCGGGGCGGATGACGGAGTACTGGACGAGCTTGCTGAGGGCGGCGTTCCACAGCAGCGGGTTGTCGATGAGGTGGGCGAGGCGTTCGGGCAGGTCACGGGCGGGGACGTCGCGCAGCAGCCGCAGCGGTACCGGCCCCGGCGCGAACCAGGCGCACAGCCGCAGCAGGTCCACTGCGGCGGGCTCGGTCTCGCGCAGCCGGTTCAGCACTATCGAGAACGCGGTGAGGTATGTCATGGGGAAGGCCGCCGAGACGCGCAGACCCATCTCGATGTCCGCGCCGGAGCGCAGCAGCTGGATGTAGTCGGTGACCGCCATGGGCGAGTCGGACAGGGCACCCGCGGTCTGGTCGAGGGCGAGCGGCAGGTCCTCCAGGGCCTCGGCGAGTTCGTCGGCCTCGGTGGTGGTGATCCGGCGGGCGCGGCGGCGGACGAAGGCGATGGATTCCTCGCGGTCGTAGACCGGGACCTCCCACACGGCGGTGTTGTGGTCGCCCCATTCGCGGTTCTGGGAGGTGATGAGCACGTGTCCGGTGCCGGTGGGCACCAGGTCGGCGATGGCGCCGGGATCGTCCGCGCCGTCCAGGATCAGCAGCCAGCGGGAGTACGGGTCGCCGCGGCGCAGCGCGTCGCGTACGGCTCGCAGCCGCTCGCCGTACTCGATGCCGGTGGTCAGGCCGAGCGCCGGGGCGAGTTCGGCGAGCCGCTGGCGCAGGGTGCCGCGGGTGTCGGCGGGCACCCACCACACCACGTCGTACGCGGAGCCGAAGCGGTGCACGTACTCGGCGGCGGCCTGCGTCTTGCCGACGCCGGACATGCCGAGCAGGGTGACCACGGCGGAGCCGGGGTCGGCCTCGGAGAGCCGCTGGTAGACGGCCTGGAGGGTGGTCTCGCGGCCGGTGAAGCGGATGTTGCGGCGCGGGACACCGCCCCACACCCGGGGCTGGTCGTAGGGGAAGCGGGCGCCGGAGCGCAGGCCGACGGTGGTGGAGGAGTCCGCCTCCTGCCCGCCGAGGCCGAGCAGGTGAGTCAGCCGGCGGTGGGCCTCGCGGGCGCCGACGCCCCACAGTTCGGCGGCCCCGCCGAAGGCCGCGACGGCGGGCGGCAGCGCGGCGGAGGTGACGGAAACGGCCGAGAAACGGCGGTGGTTGGGGGCGACGACCGCGCGCAGCGCCTGGTTCCACTCCTCGGTGGAGCGCGGCCCCATCTGGAAGTACCAGTCGCTGAGGACGACCAGCACCCGGCCCTCGGTCAGCAACAGGTCGCTGAGGGCCTCCACCAGCGGGACCTCGGTGGCCGGGTCCCAGCGCTGGAGCGCCACGTCGCAGCCCTGCTGCTCCAGGCGGTCGGCGATCCAGGCGGCCCAGGGCCGGTTGAACCCCGCGAAGCTGATGGTGATCTTCTGCCGCTCGGCGGGTGTGGTCCTGCGCAGTCCGGCCATCCGACAGCTCCCCTTCGTTGTGGAAACGGACCCCCGCGCCGTGCCCGCGTCCCCTGGCGGCCCGTCAGATGTTGGTGGTGTTCAGGCTAACCGCTGGCGTGGGTCATTGCGGGTGATGGCGGTGCCACAGTGAGCGCGCCGTGTCCACGTAGGCGGCGGCCCGCACCCGGTGTTCGCGGGGCGGTGGGTGATCGGCGAGCCGGGAGTGACGGGCGGTCATGGCCTTGACGAAGGCCCGGCCCGGGTCGGTGAGGGGGCGTGCGCCGCGCAGGACGGGGAGTACGGCGCCGACCTGGGCCGCGCAGCGGGCGTGGGCGGCCCAGGCGTCGTCGCGGGCGAGGGGGTTCTCGCGGGTGAGGGCGAGCCGCTGCCAGAGGGCGGCGAGGGCGAGGTGGGCGTACGCGCCGTGCAGCAGGCCGTCGAACGGGCGCGGGTCGGGACGCCAGGGGGCCCAGTGGCGGGGCGTGTCGTCGGCGGTGTGCAGGGCGACGAGTTCGGTGAGGGCGGCGAGTTTGGCGTGCTGGAGTTCATGGACGAGCCCGGCGGCGAACAGTTCGGGGCTGGGGGGCGGGCTGGCGAGGACGGCGCCGAACGCCCCGTCGCGGGTGTGACTGGTGTGACGGCCGGTGGCGGTGGGCCCCGGCAGGGGGACGACGCAGTCCAGCAGGGCGAGATCGGCGGCCCGCGCGGCGCCGCCCAGGCGCAGCAGCGGCAGGGCGCGCCGCCACATGGCGCGCCAGTGGGCGCGCTGGTGGGGCGGCCCGGCGGGGGTGGCGGCGCCGGGGGTTGCGCGGCAGGGGTCGAGATCGTCGAGGAGGACGGGGCGGGGGCCGCCGGACAGGGTGGGCAGCGGTGACCAGCGCGGGTCGTGGGAGTGCCAGTGGCCGGCCGCGTCGCGGCGCAGTTCGGCGGGGCGGGCGCCCAGGGGTCGGATGGTCAGGGTGTCGCGCCGGCCGTGGAGTTCGGCCCAGCGGGCGGGCCCGGCGTGCCGCAGCAGGCCCAGGGTGGGCAGGGCGATGCCGTCGTGGTGCGGGGTGACGCGGGTGCGGAAGGTGAGCCCGGCGCGGGCGGCAGCGGCAGCGGCGACCGGCCCGAGGTGGTCGATGTCGCGGTGGTCGGGGGTGCCGCGGTCCAGCTGCCGTACGCAGGTCTCGGCCCAGGGCCCGGTGAGCGGGTAGAACATCACCCGGCGGGCCTGCCGGGGGGCCGCGCGGTCGGCGGCCTCCAGGAGCGCGCCGTGTTCGCGGGCGGCGGCGCGCCGGCCGGGGGGCAGGGCGTCGCTGTCCAGGGCATCGAGCAGCACCCGGAAGAGCAGGAGCCGCCGGGTGTGCGCCCCGTCGGACAGGGCGCCGAGCGCCTCGGCGCCGGCCTCGGTGCTGCCGAGTTCGGCGATCGCCGCGTCGGACAGGGCCGTTCCCGGGGCGGGCACGGTGGGGGCCCGGCCGGGGGTGGGGGTGCCGCTCAAGCGGACACCACCGTGGCGGTGGCCACCCGGTGGGCGATGTGGTGCAGGAGCCGCTGGAGGTCGGCGCAGTAGACGGAGGGGTGGTGGAAGCCCTCGCCGGCGCGGTAGCGATGCGCGTAGTTCCCGCCGCCGCAGACGGTGACCAGGGGGCAGGCGCGGCAGGTGGCGGACAGGGCGGCGAGGCCGGCCTGGCGGGCGGCGACGCCGGGGTGGTCCAGTGCGGCGTCCAGCGGGTGGCGGTGGATGTCCAGGCCGGTGGCGGCGGCGCCCTCGTAGGCGGTCTTGAGGGCGTCCATCTGCTCGATGGCGCCGTCGGTCTCGATCACCACGGCGGTCACGGGCCGCAGACCCAGGGATTCGGTGGCGGCGGGGGCGCCCAGCAGCAGGGCGATGGCTTCCTGGAAGAGCCGGATGCGGGTGCGGCGGCGGCCGGCTTCCCACCACAGGTCGAAGACGGTGGCGAGCCAGTCGCCGTACCGGCCCGGTGGCGGCGGGTTGCTCCAGTTGGCGTGCGGCAGAAGGAAGTTCAGGGCGGGCGGGTCCAGGTCCAGGAGCGAGCGGTAGACCTGTTCGGGGTCGCTGGCCGGGTCCACGACGCACAGCACGCCGCCGTAGGTGTGCCGGTACGGCCCGGCCAGCAGCGCGGCGGCGCGGCGGATCGCGGGCCAGGCGGGGCGCCCGGCGTGGTCGGCGCGCTGGGCGTTGTGCTCCGCGAGCCCGCCGTCCAGGCTCAGTCCGACGCCGATCCGTGCGGCGGCCAGCTCCCGCAGCCGGGCGGCGGTCAGCAGGGTGCCGTTGGTCTGTAAGGCGGCGTGCACCGCGCAGCCGGCGGGCACCAGCTCGCGTATCCGGGCGACGAACCCGGCGAGGGTGGCGGTCCCGGCCAGCAGGGGCTCGCCGCCGTGCAGCACGACGGAGACGGCGGGCAGCCGGTGCGCGGCCGCGTGTTCGGCGATGCGCCGCGCGGCCCGCTCCAGCACTTCGGGGCTCGCGGTCACCGGCTGCCGGCGCCATCCCCCGTCGGCGGCGAAGTACATGTAGCAGTAGCGGCAGGCCAGGTTGCACCGGCTGTGCACCTTCACCACGAACTGGTCGAAGGGCACCGCCGCCACCCCACGGTCCCGTAGCCGCGCGACGGAGAATTCCGTCAGCGGCCAGGGCGCGAACACGTCCGGTTCCGGGCCCACCGGGGCCGGAATCCGCTGGTTCACGCGGCGCCCCCGGATTCATCGCCGGGCGCGAACTCGTCGAAGGCCCACAGAGCCACGGTGGGCTGTCCGCTGACCCGCGCCCGCAGGTCGGCCAGCACCTCGCTCAGCACCGGATGTTGGAGAGCGCGCAGGTCAGCGAGGCCCAGGGTGAGCAGGTCGGGCAGTTCGGGCAGCTCGGCGACACCGGCTGATTTGTCGGAGCACATCGTCGTCCCACCACTTCTCACGCGGTCATCCGCCCGGTCGGCCCACACGGTCCCCCCTCGCCGACCGGCCCATCCGGGATTCCCGCCCCTACCCCCGGGGAAACGTCAGCTCCGCCAGCGCCTGGGCGCTCCGCTCGCCGTCCTCCCCCTTCGGCAGCCGCCGCCACTGAGCCAGCGCGGCCCGGAACGCGTCCTGCGCGGCGCGCGGCCGGCCCGCCGCGCGGTAGACCGTGCCGCGCTGATGCTGTGCGGTGGCGGCCAGCCTGATCGGGACGGCCGCCCGCTCCGAGGTGCTGCCGTCCGCCACGCGCAGCGCCTCGGTGGCCGCTCTGCGGTACGCCTCGGCCGCCTGCTCGGGGCGCTCGGGGCTGCCGCTGTGGCCGAAGATGTGCTGGTGCGCGCCGCCCAGTTCGTACCAGCCCCACGCGCGGGTCAGGGCGTCGTCCGCGCCGGTGGCCGTGAGGGAGAACAGGTGCTCGGCCTCGCGCAGATCCACCAGGTCCACGGTGGCGCGGTAACGGACCATCAGGGCCCGCCCCAGCATCAGCAGCCGCCCGGGCAGCCGCGGATCACCCGCCGGGGTCTCCATCCGGCAGTCCCGCAGCACCCGGATGGCCTGCCCGGTGTACGGGCCGCCCTCCGGGAGCTGGGCCCGCTCCAGCAGCACCTGGCCCCATTCGGCGATCAGATCGCTGTAGTCGGGCCGGTCGCGCGGCACCGCCCGGGACGCCTCGGCGAACCGCAGCGCCGCCTCCTCCAGATGGCCCGCGCCGCTGTCGTTCGCCGAGAGGTCCCGGGCGTGGAAGCGGCGCACGCTCAGCCGCCCGGCGCGCATGAGTGCCTCGGCACGCTGCCGCCGGTCGTCCGTGAGCTGCTGGGCCAGGGTGATGTGCCGGCCTGCCTCCTGCCAGCGGGTGGCGGTCAGCAGCAGCGCGTCGACAAGTCGCAGCGTGGTGCGGACCCGGGCGGGCACGGGGGCGGATTCGGCACGCTGGGCCGCCCCGGCACGCTCCAGCGAGCGGGCGGCCTGTTCGGCGTACACGGCGGCGCCCTCGGTGTTCTTCTCGCGGTCCGCCGCCTCGGCCAGCCGCAGCAGCACCCGGCCGTGCGCCAGCGACAGTCCGCTGGGCTCGGCGCGGCCGGCCGGCCAGGCGTCCGCGATGGCCTCCAGCATGCCCACGCACTCCTGGAGCAGCGCCGGGTCCCGGCCAAGACGCCACTGCTCCTCCAGCACCCGCACCCGTTCCAGGGCGATGCCCAGCGCCTCGTCGGGCGGCAGGCCGGGTGTGGCGCACACGGCGGCGAACTCCCGGTCCGCGCCGCGCCACAGCTCCAGCGCGGCTCCTTCGTCCCCGGCCTCCTTGCGTTCGGCGGCGGAGGCGTGCAGGACGCGGGCCAAGATGGTGCGGGCGGGCAGCGAGTCGAGGTGGGAGGCTGCGGTGCGGGCGGCGCGGCGGGCGCGTTCCAGCAGTCCGGCCTCGCCCTGCTGGCGCCACAGGCGCAGCAGTTGGGCGGCGAGTTCGCCGTACAGCTCGGGGTCGGTGGAGCGGCCGGAGAGCCACTGCTCGTCGGTGGCCCGCTCCAGCTGCCACACGGCGTCCAGCAGGTGCTGGAGGGCGCCGTCGTCCTCGAAGCGGCGGGTCAGCTCGCGGGAGCGGCGCAGCGCGTCGGTCACCGCCTTGGGTGGATCGGGGCGCGGTCCGCTGTGCGGGGTGCCCGGCAGGAAGCGGCTCAGCACCCTGGCGGCGACCTCGGCGAACGGCTGTGGTGAGCGGCCCTGGTCGGCCTCTCCCGGCTCCCCCTCGCTCTCCAGGTCGCCCTCGGCCACCGGTACGGGGGTGAGCCGGCCGCCGGAGAGCTGGGCGAGGGCGAGGGCGGGGAAGTTGGGGCCGCCCTTGCCGAACCGGGCCTCGACGTAGGCGGAGCAGTGCTTGAGCACCAGCATCGCCTCGTCCTGGCCGAGGGCCTGGAGCAGTTCCTCCTGGACCCCGTCGGCGAACTCGTACCACAGGCCGTCCGCCCCGGCGCCGGTTCCGGCGCGCCGCAGCAGGCCGCTCAGCAGCACCTCGGAGAGCTCGGCGGGGCCGGTGCCGGGCAGCATGGTGCGCTGTATGAGCTGCATGACCGGCAGGAAGAGCGGGGCGGCGGCGAGGTGGACGGCGAGCCGGATGGCGCCGGGTGAGGCGGTGGCCCGGAAGCGGGCGATGAGTTCGCCGGCGGGCCGGGAGCGTACGCCGGGGTGCGCGGGGGGTGCGGCGGGCTGGTCGGGGCGTACCCAGCCGACGGCCGCCGGGACGGCGGCCGAGCCGCCGCCGGACAGCAGCCGGGCCCAGGCGCCGAGCGCGGCGGCGGTGGGCGGCAGCACCGGGACCGGGACGGCGCCGGACGGGGGTCGCCGGCCCGGGTCGTCGGGGGTGAAGCCGAGCCGGGCCCCGGCCGCCGGCCCCTCGGCACGGGTGAGGACGCCGTGGCTGGCGGGCAGCCGGGTGCGCGCCCACAGCCGGGCGGGCAGCGGCTGCACCACGGCGGCCGGGGCGTGCCGGGTGATGCGGTGCAGCAGCCGGTGGGCGGCGCCGTCGCGCCACAGCGGGCCGACGCAGTCGCTGACCACGACGGTCAGCCGCCGCCCGGTGGGGTCCAGGAGGCGGCGTTCGGGGTGCAGCACGGTGTCCGGGCCCGCCGGGTCGGTGTCGAAGTGGCCGCTGACGCCGACGGAGCCGTCCGGCAGGGCGTGCAGGTAGTGGACCTGTATGTCGCGGAAGGCGCCGACCCTGCCGAAGACATCGGTGAGCTCGCCCAGCAGCCGCTGCCACACCCGCATGGCGGAGGTGGCGTCCATGAGCAGTTGCAGCTCCATGTCGCGGCGGCCCGTGGCGCGGAAGGCGGGCAGCAGCAGGCCGCCGGCCCGGGCGGTGTCCTCGGCGGTGCGGCGCTCGTCGAGCGTGAGGTGGGCCGGGCCCGGGACGGGCCGGGCGGCGGGGCGGCAGCGCTGGAGGGGGCGCAGGGCGCGTTCGAGTTCGAGGAGGGAGGGCAGGGCTCTGGCCTCGGGCACGCCGACGCGCAGGGCGTCGCCGGGCCCCGGCCGCTGGGTGGTGGCCTGGACGTGGTCGGGGTAGAGCGGCACCGGCTCATCATCCCGGTAGGCCCGGCGCTCGGCGCGATTTCCGGCCTCGGGCGGAGGGTCGCCACTCCACGGATCGTGGCGGCCGCCGGCCGTGGTCCCGCGGTCCCACAGGGCGGCGGCCTCCCGCGGGGCGCCGTCCGTGGCCTCCTGGGGACCCCGGTCGGCCGGTGCCGGTCCCGACTGCAGATGGGTGGCCAGCCACAGGGCCTCGGCCAGCTCCCGGGAGCCGGGTTCGAGGCCGGCCCGGCGCAGTGCGCCGATCAGCTCGGCCAGCTCGTCGCGCCGGCGGCCGCCTCGCTTGTTCCCCATGACGTCACCTCGGCCGGTCGAGGCGCTGGATGAGCAGGTCGGCGAGCCGGTCGCGGGTGGGCTGCTCGGCGTGGTGGGTGAGGTAGATGGCGTTCAGCAACTGATCGGTGGCCAGTTGTTCGGTGCGCGAGCGCTCCAGGAAGCGGGTGATGACGTCGTCGCCGAGGTGCGCGAGCCGGTCACCGAGCTGGGCGCGGACGACGGAGGCGAGCCGCTCGTGGTCGGGTTTGCTCAGCTCCAGGTGGATGCAGCGGCGCAGCAGGGCGGCGGGGAAGTCGCGTTCGCCGTTGCTGGTGAGCACGATGAAGGGGAAGGCGTTGCAGCGCACCCGCCCGTCGCGCACGGTGACCTTCACGTCGTCGTCGTTGAGGACCTCGACCTCCGGCTCGCGGTCGGCGACCCGCTGCAGTTCGGGGACGTCGTAGGAGCCCTCCTCCAGGACGTTCAGCAGGTCGTTGGGCAGGTCGATGTCGCTCTTGTCGAGCTCGTCGATGAGCAGCACGCGGGGGGTGGCGGTCGGCAGCAGGGCGGTGCCCAGGGGGCCGAGCCGCAGATAGCTGCCGATCCCGCCGACGCGGGGCGCGGGCACCCCGGCGGCGCGGCTGCCGGCGGCGATCTGGGTGTCCTGCAGCCGGGCGATGGCGTCGTAGTGGTAGAGGCCGTCGCCCAGGGTGGTGCGGGAGACGATGGGCCAGCGCAGCACCCGGCCCAGGCCCAGTTCGTAGGCCACGGCGTGCGCGAGGGTGCTCTTGCCGGTGCCGGGGCTGCCGGTGACCAGCAGCGGGCGGCGCAGGTAGAGCGCGGCGTTGATGATCTCCAGTTCCTCGGCGCTGGGCCGGTGCATCTCGGCGAGATGCCGGTAGGCGCCCAGGCGGCGGGTGGAGACGCTGTCGGTGTCGGGCCCCGGGGCGACCAGCGGCTGGCCGTCGAAGTCGCGCCACGGAGGCGGCTTGGGCAGCGCCCGGATGCGGTCGTGCGGCTCACCGGCCCCCCGGTAGATCAGCCATTCGCGTTCGGGGTCGGGGGTGCGGTCGGTGGCGGCCACGGCACTCTCCTCGTCACGGTCACTCGGTCGGCCAGGTGGTGTGCTGTGGGGGCGGTGTCCCCGGAGGGGCCTGGGGCCGCTCACGGGATCTCCAGGGGTTCGTCGTACCCGGCGTGGCCGGGGTCGGAGTACAGGAGGGCGAGCCCCCGCGACCATTCGGCCTCGGGCGCCTCGGCGGCGGCCTGCGCGCGCAGCCGCCACAGTGCGGTGGGCAGCGCGGCGGCCCGGCGGACGCCGGTGACCGTACGGGTGACGCCGCCGTGGAAGTCCGTGCAGGTCAGCTCGCGGGCGGAGATCTCGCGGCGCCACAGCACCACGTCGTAGCCGGCGGCCAGGACCTGGTGCAGGTCCCGCGGGTCACCGTCGGGTGCGCCGGTGCGGCACAGCACGGGGACGGTCTCCGGGGGCCGGCCGGCGAGTGCGGCGGGAGTGGGCAGCGGGGCGGGGCGGTGGTCGGCGCAGTCCAGGACGTGCGGGCGCATGGGGCCGCTGTGCACGGCGGCCCAGCGGGTTTCCCGGGTCAGGCCGTGCTCGTGGCCGGTGTCGGGGTCGGGTGCCGGGGAGGGCCGGTCGGCGCAGCGGACGACGACCGGGCGCTGCTCACCGAGCTGCGGGCCGTCGTACGGCAGCCGCCACTCGTCCACCGGGAAGTCCAGCAGCGGGTAGGGCAGGGAGACCTGGAGCGGCACGGGGCGGCCGGGTTCGTCGCCGCGGCGGAACGCCTCGGTGAGCACCGAGCGCAGCCGCGCGGAGGGTTCGCCGGGGCCCAGGACGCGGTCCTCGCCGTCGATGGGGGTGCGTTCGCCGGTGGGCCCGGTGACGCACACCCGCCAGTCGTAGCGGTTGCGTTCCCAGCCCTGCTGGACGATCTCCAGCAGGACGTACGGGCGTGGGGCGTCGTCGGCGGGGTCGGGCAGCACGGTGGCGGCGGTGGTGTGGGGGCCGATTTCGGCGGGCCAGGGGTCGTGCTGCCAGGCGCGGCGGGTGCTGAGACGCTCGGTCCACTCCTCGCGCAGCCGGCGGCGGGACCAGCGGTCGAGTTCGGCGCCGGCGGCGGTGGAGCTGATCCATTCCCACAGCCGGCGCTCGCTGCCCCGGGGCGCGGCGTAGGGGCGGTCGGCGGTGGCGGCGTACACGGCGTAGCGCAGCACGGCGTCGAGTTCGCGCAGTCCGGGGCGGGGGTCGTAGAGCATGCCCAGGCCGTCGCGCCAGCCCCGGGGGGCGGGGAGTATGTCGTCGTAGCGGCGGCCGGCGATGTCGCCGATGATCTCACCGAGCCGGGCGGTGGACAGCGGGGGCGGCAGTTCGGCGAGCAGGCCCAGCAGTTCGGCGCGGCGGCCGGCGGTGAGCGCGCGGTGGGCGGTGGCGCGCAGCGGGCCCTGGAGGTCGGTCCAGGTGTCGCGGGTGGTCTCGTCGTCGCGGTGCCGCTGGGCGTGGTAGCGGTCATGGGCGTGCATGACGTGCTGGTAGGTGTCCTCGGTCTCGGCCGCGAGGGTGCCCGAGGGCTGGGTGATGTGGCGTAACTGGAGGATGGAGGTGGCCAGTCCGCCGTCGCGGCCGGCCGAGCGGGACGCCTTGACGACGCCGATGACCTCGCCGCGGTTGAGGTCGACGACGGGGCCGCCGGAGACGCCGTGCGGGATCTCGTCCTGGTTGCCGAGCTTGAGCCAGCCGTCGGCGCCGTACTGGCCGGTGACGGTGCAGCGGCCGTCGACCGGGCCGACCGGGCTCGCGGAGCCGGCCAGTTGGCCCCAGCCGAAGAAGTAGACGTCCTGGAGGGTGAAGCGGGCGGTGCGCTCGCTGAGCCAGACGCAGGGGTGGGGCGGCGGGTTGAGCACGCGGACGAGAGCGAGGTCGGGGCCCGGCCAGATGTCGCCGGCCGGGCTGTGCTCGGGCTGGGCCCACTCGACGATCCCGCGCACGGTGTGCGTGGCGGTGGCTCCGCCGTCGCCCATCTCCTCGAAGCTCAGGCCCACTTCGCGCTTGCCTCCCTCGCCGCTTCCCCCGCGAAGTGCGACATGGGCGCAGGTGAGCACCCATCCCGGGGCGACGAAGAAGCCGCTGCCCCAGGGTGTCGCGCCGGACACGCCCTCGGCATACCCCTCGGGCGCGGCATGGATGCGTACGGTGGCGGAGCTGAGCAGCCGGAACAGGGTCTCGATGCGGGGTACGTCCTCGCCCTGTGCGCCCCCCGTGCTGTCGTAGGGGCTCATGGGGCCTCGCCCTGGCGCCGGGCGGGCGGTACGGGGGCGGGCTCGGGGCCGGCGGGCGGGGTGCCGTGCCAGGACAGGGTGACGGTGAGGGAGCCCTTGGTCTCGCCGTCGGCGAGCAGCCCGACGATCTTTCCGGCGCGGGCGGTGAGTTCGACGCCGAAGGTGACGGAGACCTCGTCGGGGCGCACGCCGCGCAGTCCTTCGGCGAGGGAGGCGGCGACGCCGCCGATGAGGCCGCGCAGGCTGTCGAGCTGGGCGGCGGCGCGGTCGGCGATGCCGGTGTCGACGTAGCCGGTGTCGGTGTAGCCGCCGGGCGCGGTGGGGCGGTGCAGCTCCTCGAGGCCGGAGACGCGGGCCAGGACGGGGGTGCCGTCCGGCAGGCTGATCTCGGTGATGCCGTTGCTCATCGAGGCCCCCGTGGTCGCTCGCGACTGCTGGTGCCTTGCAGGTTAGCGGCCCCCACCGACAGGCGCGAGTGGCTTGGGAAAGCCCGCCTATCCTGGTGGTTTCGTTCGGTTTTTCTTGTCTTCTTTCTTTCTCTCACTGGAGTGGGCGTGTACTTCACCGACCGGGGCATCGAGGAGCTGGCGCGGCGGCGCGGCGAGGAGGAGGTCAGCTTCGAGTGGCTGGCCGAGCAGTTGCGGACGTTCACCGATCTGAACCCGGACTTCGAGGTGCCGGTGGAGCGGCTGGCGACGTGGCTGGCCCGGCTGGACGACGAGGACGAGGACGAGTGAGCCGGCGGGCGCGGGCGCGGACGGGTCGCTGAACCGGGTGGTGTCTCGCGACAGGTCTTGACTTCCCCTCAACGCGATATATCGTGTCTGGAGTAGCGACACGATATATCGTCGTGCGCCGTGATGCATGGAGGAGAGCCCATGGCCGCCACATCCCGGTGGGAGGTCTCCGGTGCGCAGACCCTCACCTTCGAGGAGCACCCCGTCCGCGAGCTGCGCGTCCGCCTCGTCGGCGGCACCGTCAACGTGGTGGGGACGAGCGACCCCACCGCCGAGGTGGAGATCACCGACGTCCGGGGCGAGCCGCTGATCGTCGAACAGGAGGGCGGACTGCTGACCGTCGGCTACGAGGACCTGCCCTGGCAGAGCTTCCTCAAAGGCTGGCCGAAGCGGCCCCGGAAGCTGATGAGGCGCGAGGCCGTGGTGTCGATCAGGGTGCCGGCCGACTGCCGGCTCTCCGCCGGCACCGTGAGCGCGGCGGCCGTCGTCAGCGGCCTCACCACCGACGCCGAGGTGCGCGGCGTCACCGGGCAGACCACCCTGGTCGGCCTGGCCGGCGCCGTGACCGCCGACACCGTGTCGGGGCGCGTGGAGGCCCAGTCGCTCGGCGGCCCCCTCGCCTTCACCTCGGTCTCGGGCGGACTGACGGTGGTGGAGGGCCGCGGCGCCTCGCTGCGCGCCGACACCGTCAGCGGCGAACTGACCCTGGACCTCGCCCCGCCCGGCGACCTCGCCGACATCACCATCACCTCGGTCTCGGGCGACGTGGCCCTGCGGCTGCCCGACCACATCAACGCCGCGGTCGCCGGGAACACCGTGAGCGGGGCCGTCTCCAGCGCCTTCCCCGAGCTGTCGTCCCACGGCCTCTGGGGCCCCAAGCAGCTCACCGGCGTCCTCGGCTCCGGCGGCGGGCGGCTGACGTGCAGTACCGTCTCCGGCGCCATCACCGTGCTGCGCCGTCCCCCCGGCGTCCACGAACAGGGCCCCTCCCCCGCCCCCGCTTCGGCTTTCCCCGCGTAAAGGACCCCCTCATGCCCCCCGTCTTCGGTCACGGCCGCCTGCGGCTGTACCTGCTCAAGCTGCTCGACGAATCACCCCGGCACGGCTACGAGGTCATCCGGCTGCTGGAGGAACGGTTCCAGGGCCGGTACGCCCCCTCCGCCGGCACCGTGTACCCGCGCCTGGCGAAGCTGGCGGCCGAGGGCCTGGTCACCCACACCGAGGAGGGCGGACGCAAGGTCTACTCCCTGACGGGGGAGGGCCGCCGGGAACTGGCGGACCGGGCCGACGAACTGGCCGCGCTGGAGCGCGAGATCAACGCCTCGCTGACCGCGCTGGCGGACGGCATCCGGGAGGACGTCAGCGGCTCGGCGCACGACCTGCGGCAGGAGATGCGGCAGGCCACGGCCCGAGCGAGGGGGGCCGGTGCGGGCGCGGGCGCCGGCGCGGGCAGCGCGGCGGGCTGGCGGGACGAGGCCCGCCGGGCCCGCCGGGAGGCCAAGCAGGCGCGCGAGGAGGTCCGCACCGAGTTCGAACAGGCCGCCCAGCGCCTCCAGGAACAGGTCCGCTCGCACGCGGCGGCCGGCGACTGGCAGGGCGCGGTCCGGGTGGGCCTCGACGGCCTGAGCCACGGACTGAACGGCTGGGGCCACGGCTTCTCCACCGGGCGCACCCCCTGGATGGGCGGCCACGAAGCGCCCTCCGGGCCCACCGAGCACGCCGACAGCGCCGAGAGCGCACAGCGCACACAGAGCCGGGAGAGCGGCGCGGAGCGCACCGAACCGGCACACGTCGCGGACCCGGCCCGCGAACTGGAACGCCTGCTGGACAAGTTCCGCGACGACATCCGCGACGCGGCCCGCGACCACGGCGTCACCCAGACCCAACTGGCCACCGCCCGCACCCGCCTGGCGGACACAGCCACCGAAGTGCTGTCCCTGCTGCGCCACTCGGACGCGGGCCGCGACAGCACGCGGTGAGGCAGCCGCGCAGGCCGGATCAGCCGGGTGCGGCCGGAAGGGGCCGGGGCCCGCGCGGTCTTCTCCCAGAAGTTCCGACGGCCGCCTGGATGGCCTTTCTCCGTGGTATGCGCCGGCCCGGTTGGAGAGAGGCAGTAGCTCCGAGAACGACGGAAGCCTGGCAGCGGCTGGGCGGAGGCGTGGGGGCCGGATGTCTCGGCGGAGTGCGGGGGGAAGGGGACACCGGCAGGTGATCGACGCGATCGTGTTCCTGTCCGGAGGTTGGACCGGGCGCCCGCGCAGCGAGGGACGCGGTGCGCGGGCGCCCGGGGTTCTCAGTGGGTGTCGGCGAGGGACTCCCGTGCCGCCTCGGCCACGGCCTCCGCCGTGAAGCCGTATTCGCGGAACAGGATCGCGCCGTCCGCCGAGGCACCGAAGTGCTCCAGGGAGACGATCCGTCCCGCGTCACCCGTGTACCGGTGCCAGGTCAGGCCGATGCCCGCCTCGACCGCGACCCTCGCCCGTACCGCCGGGGGCAGCACCGCGTTCCGGTAGGCGCGGTCCTGTTCCTCGAACCACTCCACGCACGGCATCGACACCACGCGGGTGGCGGTGCCCCGGGCCTCCAGCAGGTCGCGGGCGGCGACCGCCAGCTGGACCTCGGAGCCGGTGGCGATCAGCACCACCTGCGGCGTGCCGCCGCTCGCCTCGGTGTGGACGTAACCGCCGCGGGCCGCGTCCTCGTTCGGCGCGTACACCGGCAGGCCCTGGCGGCTCAGCGCCAGCCCGTGTGGGGTGCCCCGGCGCAGGGCCTCGCGCCAGGCGATCGCCGTCTCGTGGGCGTCGGCCGGGCGGACCACGTTCAGGCCGGGGATGGCCCGCAGCGAGGCGAGGTGTTCCACCGGCTGGTGGGTGGGGCCGTCCTCGCCGAGGCCGATGGAGTCGTGCGTCCACACGTAGGTGACCGGCAGCCCCATGAGCGCGGACATCCGTACCGCGTTGCGCATGTAGTCGGAGAACACCAGGAAGGTGCCGCCGTACGCGCGGGTGTTGCCGTGCAGCGCGATCCCGTTCAGCGCAGCCGCCATGGCGTGCTCGCGGATGCCGAAGTGGATGGTGCGGCCGTACGGGTCGGCCTGCGGCAGCGGGTTGCCCGCCGGGAGGAAGGACGAACCGGCGTCGATCGTCGTGTTGTTCGAGCCGGCGAGATCGGCGGAGCCGCCCCACAGTTCGGGGATCACCGGACCCAGCGCCTTCAGTACGGCACCGGACGCCGCGCGGGTGGCGATCTTGCCGCCCACCTCGAAGGCCGGGAGTGCGGATTCCCAGCCCTGCGGAAGGTCGCCCGCCGTGACGCGGTCGAACTCCGCCGCCCGCTCCGGCTGCGCCGTGCGCCAGGCGGCGAGGTCCTTCTCCCAGGCCAGCCGCTGCTCGCGGCCCCGCGCGACGGCGCCGCGCGCGTGCGCGATCACCTCGTCCGCGACCTCGAAGGACCGCTCGGGGTCGAAGCCCAGCACTCGCTTGGTGGCCGCGACCTCCGCCGCGCCCAGCGCGGCGCCGTGCGCGGCCTCGGTGTTCTGGGCGTTCGGCGCGGGCCAGGCGATGATGGTGCGCAGCGCGATCAGCGAGGGCCGGTCGGTGACGGCCTGCGCGGCGCGGATGGCCTCGTACAGCGCGGCGGGGTCCAGGTCCCCGTTCTCCCGCGGCTCCACGCGCTGCACGTGCCAGCCGTACGCCGCGTAGCGCAGTTCGGTGTCCTCGGAGACGGCGGTGACGGTGTCGCCCTCGATCGAGATGTGGTTGTCGTCCCACAGCATGATCAGGTTGCCGAGCTTCTGGTGCCCGGCGAGCGAGGACGCCTCCGCCGCGATGCCCTCCTGGAGGCAGCCGTCGCCCGCGATCGCGTAGATGTAGTGGTCGAACGGGGAAGCACCGAACGGCGTCTCCGGGTCGAACAGGCCGCGCTCGTAGCGGGCGGCCATGGCCATGCCCACCGCGTTCGCGACGCCCTGCCCCAGCGGCCCGGTCGTGGTCTCCACTCCGGCCGTGTGCCCGTACTCCGGGTGACCGGGGGTCAGGGAGCCGTGCCGCCGGAACGCCTTCAGGTCCTCCAGTTCCAGGCCGAACCCGGCCAGGTACAGCTGGATGTACAGCGTCAGCGAGGCGTGGCCGGCCGACAGCACGAACCGGTCGCGGCCACTCCACGCGGGGTCGGCCGGGTCGTGCCGCATCACCTTCTGGAAGAGGGTGTAAGCGGCCGGCGCCAGCGTCATCGCCGTACCGGGGTGGCCGTGACCCGCGTGCTGCACGGCGTCGGCGGCCAGGATCCGGGCGGTGTCCACCGCCCGGCGGTCCAGGTCGGACCAGGTGAACTCGGCAGTCATCAGCGCTTGATGTCCTTGATCTTCAGCATCCGCGTGATGACCTTGTCCAGTTCCTCGTCCTCGAAGACCTTCTTCCAGTCGTCACGGACGATCGACTCGCGGCCGTAGTCCATGGCGATCAGGCAGGCGTCCGAGAACGGGTTGGAGCCCTTGAGGGTGTTGGCCAGCGCGACCTGGGTGTGGCCCAGCAGCATGGCGCGGGCGGCCTTCTCCGGGACGCCGACGGTGTGCACGGTCTCGTGCAGCGCCTCGGTGAGCAGCGCGCCGACCATGCAGGCGATGGTCTCCACCAGGGTCGGCTCCAGGACGGCGAGCTGCTTGACCGTCACCCAGTGCACGTCCACGACCGGCGCGTACATGACGCGGATGACGGCCTCGGCCAGCTCCTGCTTGGCGGCGTCGCCGCCCTCGTACGCGGCCACGACCTCCTGCGGGGCGGCGATCCCGCCGAAGGTGTCCTGCCACTCCTCCTTGGTGGTGCGCTCCAGGAAGACGGAGGGGTGGCAGGGGTGCGCGCACGCGTAGTGGATGTCCTCGCGCTCGTGCAGCAGGCCGGCGTAGGCGGCGGCCGGGTCCAGGGTGAGGACGATGGTGCCCGGCTTCATCAGCGGGACGAGTTCGGCGGAGACGGTGCCCAGGACGACGTCCGGGACGGCCAGGATGACGACGTCCGCCTGCGCGGCGGCGTCGGCGGACTCGGTCAGCTCGCGGCCCAGGCCGGTGATGAGCTCCTGGCCCTTGGGGGACGCCTCGCTGAACAGCACCCGGAAGTCGCTGCGCACGAGGTTGTTGGAGACGCGCTGGCCCATCTTGCCGGCGGCCCCGATGACGGCGACGGTACGGGTGGGGGTCTCGGTGGTCATGACGCGCTCCTCAAAAGGGTGGTGATGCTGTGCCGGGTCCACCGCTCCTCGATGCGGGCGGTGGCGTCGAAGCCCTCGTCCTGCCAGGGGAGCCAGTGTTCGACGATCTGGTTGATGCCGCGCTGGTGCGGCCGCACGGCGGCGATCATGCCGTCGTAGTCCAGGAGTCCTTCGCCCAGCGGGCAGCCGGCGTAGGTGAAGCCGACCCAGCCGTCGCGGCGGGTGAAGGAGAAGTCCTTGACGTGGATGTTGACGACATACGGGGCGGTGGCCGCCACGACGTCGACGGGCCGCTCCAGGCGGGCCACGCTGTTGCCCGGGTCGAGGACGACGCCCAGCTGGGGGCGGTCCACGCCGCGTACGACGGTGAGCAGGTCGTCGGTGGAGACCTGCTCGTACGTCTCCAGGCCCAGCGTCACCCCGGCCGCCGCGTACCGCTCGACGGCGGGGCGCAGCAGGGCGATCGCCTCGTCGGTGCCCGGCCGGTGGTCGGCGGTGTTGAGCATGGAGCGCACCAGGGTGACGCCGAGGGCCTCGGCGATCTCCAGGTAGCGCGCCAGGTGTTCGGTGCGGACGCCGCGGGTGCCGAGTTCCAGGGTCAGGCCCAGGTCCTCGGCGGTGGCCCGCAGGTCGGCGAGGGCCGCCGCGTCGTACTCCTCGATGAGCGGGTAGTCGCAGATCTGGAAGACCTGGCCGCCCAGGGCGTGGGTGTCGGCCAGCATCTCGGGGAGGGTCAGCGGGCGCGGGGCGCGGGGCGAGATGCGCCAGAAGTACGCGTAGGTGCTGATGCCGTACGCCATCACGCCACCTCGGCCAGTTCGTCGAGGATGCGCTCGATGGCGGTGACCTCGTGGGCGAAGCGGCCCAGGAACAGGCCGCCGGCGGCGGGCGCGATCCGGGTGAGCAGGCCGGGGCCCGCGCTGCCGCCGTAGATGACGGTGGAGCCGGCGTGCTGCGGCTGGGCGTCCAGCCACTGGCGCAGCGCGCCGCACACGGTGGTGATGTGGGTGGCGGAGGCCGGTTCGGGCGCGCCGATGGCCCACTGCGGCTCGTAGGCGACGGTGACGGGTCCGGTCAGGCCGTGCAGCAGCCGCTGGGTCTCGGCGACGGTGCGGCGGGCGGCCTCGGCGGGGTCGGCCTCGTCGCGTTCGCCGACGCACAGCACGGGGGTGAGGCCGTTGCGCAGTGCGGCGGCGGTCTTGGCGGCCACGACGGTGTCGCCCTCGCCGTACAGACGGCGGCGTTCGGCGTGGCCGACCTCGGCGTAGCGGCAGCCGATCTCGGCGAGGGAGGGGCCGCCGACCTCGCCGGTGTACGGGCCGCTGTCCTCGGTGGCGATGTCCTGGGCGCCGACGGCGACGCCGCTGCCGGCGAGGAGGCCGGCGACGGGGACGATCGCGGGGAAGGCGGGCAGCACGAACATCCGGGCGGCGCCGCTCGTGGTGACCGGGTGGCGGGTGGCGAGTGCGGCGACCTGTTCCGCCCAGCGCAGTGTCTGCCGGTGGCCGAAGTACATCTTCAGGCTCACCCCCAGCAGCACGGGCGCGTCAGGGGTGGTCATCAGGCGGCCTCGCTGTCCTGCTGGTCCTCGTAGTCGCACATCAGCTGGACCTTGCCGGCCGACGCCGATGCGGTGTCGAAGCGGTAGGTGAGCCATTCGCGGGCCAGGCGGCGGGCGAGTTCGAGGCCGATGACGCGCTGGCCGAAGGTGAGGACCTGGGCGTTGTTGGAGAGGATGGCGCGCTCGACGGAGAAGGAGTCGTGCGCGGTGACGGCGCGGATGCCCTTGACCTTGTTGGCGGCGATGGCCACGCCCAGGCCGGTGCCGCACACCAGCAGCGCGCGGTCGGCGTCGCCGCGCGCGACGATCTCGGCGGCGGCTATCGCGATGGTGGGGTAGGCGGTGTGTCCGTCGGCGTCCACGCCCACGTCGGTGACCGAGGCGACCAGGCCGGACGCCTCCAGGTCCTTCTTGAGGGCTTCCTTGTACTGGTAGCCGGCGTCGTCGCAGCCGACGACGATGCGGAGCTTGTCGGTCATCTCAGTTTTCCCCGGTGGTGTCGGTGAGGACGCCGTGCACGGCGCGGACGATGAGGGCGAGCGAGTGGGCGCCGGCGTCGGGAGTGCCGAGGGACTTCTCGGCGTGCGGGCGGGCGCGGCCCATCTGCGGCAGCAGATCGGCGGTGGCGGCGGCGGCCGTGGTGGCGGCGGTCGCGGCGCGGTCCCAGGCGGCGGCGGTGCGGGCACCGGCGGCGGTCTCGACGGCGAGCGTGTCGGCGAACGGGACGAGGACATCGACCATGGTCTTGTCGCCGACCTGGGCTCCGCCGATCCGCCGCACCTCGTCGCAGGCGCGGGTGACGCCGGCGGAGACGGTGGCGGCGGTGGGCCGTTCGGTGTCGCCGAGGGCGTCGCCGACCGCGTGCAGGATGGTGCCCCACAGGGCGCCGGAGGTGCCGCCGGCCCGGTCGGCCCAGGCGTCGGCGGCGCGGTGCAGGACGGTGCCGGCGCCCGCGCCGCGCTCGTGCGCGGTGCGGGCGGCGGTGTCGGCGGCGGTGGCGCCGCGCAGCATGCCGATGCCGTGGTCGCCGTCGCCGGCGACGGCGTCGATGCGGCCGAGTGCGTCGGCGTGCTCCTCGACGGTGGCGGCGATGACGCGCAGCGCGGCGGCGGCGGTTTCGGCGGCCTGCCGGGAGGCGGGGGTGGCGTCGGGGATGACGTCCTCGGTCTCGGCACCCTCGGCGGGTTCGGCCGCCGCGGCGGGCTCCGTGGGGGCGGCCACGGCTCCCTTGCGGTAGGCGGGGGTGTCGGCGGGCGCGGTCCACAGCGTTTCGAGCCGCTCGTCGAGCCAGGTCAGGGTCAGCGAGACGCCGGCCATGTCGAAGCTGGTGACGAGTTCGCCGACCTCGGGCTCGACGGCGGTGACGCCGGCTTCTTCCAGGAGCTGGGCGACGCGGTGGTAGACGACGAACAGCTCTTCGTACTTCACCGAGCCGAGCCCGTTGAGGATGACGGCGGCGCGGCGCCCGCGCGGGGCGTCGACGCCGTCGGGGAGTTCGTTCAGCAGGCTGGCGACGAGCAGTTCGGCGGCCCGGTCCGCGCTGGGCAGAGCCTCCTCGCCGATGCCGGGTTCGCCGTGGATGCCCAGGCCGACCGCCATCCGCCCCTCGGGGACGGTGAACAGCGGCTGGCCGGCGCCCGGCAGGGTGCAGCCGGAGAAGGCTATGCCGAAGGAGCGGGTGCGGGCGTTGGCGTGCGCGGCGACCGCGATGACCTCGTCCAGCGGCAGCCCGGCCTCGGCGGCGGCGGACGCCGCCTTGAAGACGGGCAGGTCGCCGGCGATGCCGCGCCGCTTGGTGTGCTCGGCGGCCGGGGCGCTGGAGATGTCGTCGGTGACGGCGAAGGTCTCGGCCCGTACGCCCTCGGCGGTGAGCCGGTCGGCGGCCTGCCCGAAGTGCAGGACGTCCCCGGCGTAGTTGCCGAACATCAGCAGCACGCCGGCGCCGCCGTCCGCCGCCTTCGCGACGGTGCGGATCTGCTGCGCGGAGGGCGAGGCGAAGACGTTGCCGACCGCCGCGCCGTGGGCCAGGCCCGCGCCGACCAGGCCGGAGAAGGCCGGGTAGTGACCCGAGCCGCCGCCGATGACGACCGCGACCTGCCCGGCCGGGGTGCCCCCGGCGCGGACCACCCCGCCCGTCACCGGGCGTACCCAGCGGCGGTGTGCCGCGACGAAGCCCGCGAGGGCCTCGTCCGCGAAGGCGGCGGGGTCGTTGAACAGTCGGGTCATCGGGCGGCCTCCACTGGCTCACGGTCGCCGCCGCCGTCCCCGTCGCCGGCCACCTGGTCGGTGGTGCGGCCGTCACGGGCGGCGAGGGAGATGATCAGTACGGCGGACAGCAGCATGAAGAAGCCGACGACGTACAGGGACGCGTAGTAGCTGCCGGTCCAGTCCCGGATCCAGCCGGTGAAGTAGCTGGCGCCGAAGCCGGCGATGTTGCCCATCGTGTTGATCAGCGCGATACCGGCCGCGGCGGCGGCACCGGTGAGGAACCGGGAGGGCACGGACCAGAACACCGGCAGGGCGGCGAAGATCGCGCACGCGGTGATGGTGATCACGGCGACGGTCGCGGCGGGCGAGCCCATGTACAGGGCCAGCGGGATGGAGAGACCGCCGACGATCGCGGGCCCGGCGATGTGCCAGGTGCGGGTGCCGTGCTTGGTGGCGTGCCGGGTCCAGAAGAACAGGGCGACGGCGGCCGGCAGGTACGGGATGGCGGTGATCCAGGCCTTGTCCATCACGGAGAAGGTGGTGTCGTACTGCTCCTGGAAGCCGCTGATGATCGTCGGCAGGAAGAAGGCGAGCGCGTACAGACCGTAGATGAAGCCGAAGTAGACCAGGCCGAGCACCCACACGCGGGCGTTGGTGAAGGCGGCCTTGAGGGCGTCCTTGCCGTGGTTCGCCTTGGCGCCGGTCTTGCCCTCGCTCTCCTCCTCCAGCTTGGTGGTCAGCCACTCCTGCTCGGCGGGGGTGAGCCACTTCGCCTCGGCGGGCCGGTCGCTCAGGTAGAACCAGGCGACGATGCCGAGCACGATGGCGGGGATCGACACGAACAGGAACATCACGCGCCAGCCCTCGAGGCCGAACAGCCCGTGGTGGCCGATGAGCCAGCCGGCGAGCGGGGCGCCGAGAACGGTGGTCAGCGGCTGGGCCAGGTAGAACAGCCCGAGGATCTTGGTGCGGTGGCGGCCGGGCACCCACTGGCTGAGGAAGAGGATCGCGCCGGGGAAGAACCCGGCCTCGGCGACACCCAGCAGGAAGCGCAGCACGTAGAGCTGGCCGGTGCTGTCCACCCAGGTGAACAGCAGCGAGACGACGCCCCAGGTGACCATGATCCGGGCCAGCCAGCGGCGGGCTCCGAACCGGTGCAGGGCCATGTTGCTGGGCACTTCCAGCACGATGTAGCCGAGGAAGAAGATCCCGGACGCGAAGCCGAACTGGGCGGCGGTGAGGGCCAGGTCGTCGCCCATGCCGTTGGGCTCGGCGAAGGATATGGCCGTCCGGTCCAGATAGTTCACGAAGAACATCAGTGCCACGAAGGGCACCAGACGGATCGAGATCTTCTTGATCGCAGATCTCTCCACTGGCGTGGTGTGGGCGTCAGCACCCATGGTGACTCCTCGGCTCGCCGGACAACTCCGTCCGGGTGGGTCCTTCCGGCAGTGCCATGAGCGGCGGCTCTCTGCCGGACTGCGGACACGCTAAGCCTCAACTGGTAAATTGGTCACCAATTCATCGGAGTGATGAATATCACATAACGGGCTGTATCCCCACACTTGACGTTCCGCTGAACATTTCGGATGGATCGCGGCCGTCGCTGCGCACGCCGTCCATCTGGTGTACTGGTGTGCGTGACCACCCAGTCAGATCAGCAGCCCGCCGCCACCACCGACTTGGCCCAGCTCCTGCGCCCCGTGGTGCGGGAGTCCTCCGTCAGCGAGGTCGCCAAGCGGCTGCTCGACCATCTGACCTCCGGCGACATCCGGCCCGGCACCAGGCTGCCCGCGGAACGCCAGCTCGCCGAGGCGCTGGGCGTCGCCCGCTCCAGCGTGCGCGGCGCGCTGTCCGCGCTGGACGTGCTCGGCATCATCGAGATACGTCCCGGCTCCGGCTCGTACGTGCGCGAGGGCACCTCGGAATTCCTGCCCCGCGCCATCAACTGGGGCCTCATGCTGGGCCAGCGGCGCACCCGCGACCTGGTCGAGGTCCGCACCCACATGGAGGCCGTCTCGGCCCGGCTGGCCGCGCAGCGCACCTCGGACGCGGACGTCGTCCTGCTGGAGGAGCACCTTCAGCACATGCGGGACGCGGGCGGCGACGCCAAGGCGTTCATCGAGGCGGACATCGCGTTCCACCTGGAGACCGCGCGGATCGCCGGGAACACCGTCCTCAGCGACATCCTGCACAGCATCCGGGCGCTGCTCCAGGTGTGGATGGAGCGGGTCAGCGACATCGAGGGCACCGTCAGCGGCACCCTGTGCGAGCACGACGCCATCCTGAAGGCCATCCGCGACCGGGACCCCGAGGGCGCCGACCGCGCCATGGCCGAACACATGCGGATGGCCAACGAGCGGCTCAGCGCGGCGATGGAGCACGCGAGCTGACGGCGGGGCCCGTTCGGCCCCACTCCGGCTCCATCAGGCCCCGCCGCGCCGCGCACCGCCTCAGACCGTGAACACGATCTTCCCGTAGAGATCACCGGCGGCCATCCGCGCGAACCCCTCGCGGGCCCGGTCCAGCGGCAGCACCGTGTCGATGACGGGCCGCACCCCCTTGGCGGCGCAGAAGCCGAGCAGCCCCGCCAACTCCTCCCGCGTGCCCATCGTGGAGCCTGCCACCGTCAGCTCCAGGAAGAAGATCCGCTGCAACTCGGCGGCCGGCGGGTTGGGCCCGCTGGTGGCCCCGGAGATCACCACGGTCCCCCCGGGCCGCAGGGACTTCAGCGAGTGCGACCAGGTGGCGGCACCCACCGTCTCCAGCACCGCGTCCATCCGGTGCGGCAGCCGGACGCCCGGCTCGAAGACCGCCTCGGCGCCCAACTCCAGCGCCCGGCGCCGCTTGTGCTCCTCCCGGCCGGTCACGAACATCCGCAGCCCGGCCGCCGCGCCCAGCACGATCGCGGCCGTCGCCACTCCCCCGCCCGCGCCCTGCACCAGCACGCTGTCCCCCGGCCGCACCCCGGCCTTGGTGAACAGCATGCGGTACGCCGTCAGCCAGGCCGTGGGCAGCGCCGCGGCCTCCTCGAAGGACAGCGCGGGCGGCTTGGGCAGCACATTGCCGGCCGGCACCGCGACCCGCTCGGCGAGGGTGCCCTGGTACTTCTCGGACAGCAGGGTGCGGCGCGCGCCGCCGATCACCGGGTACACCACCACTTCGTTGCCGTCCTCGTCGACACCGGCGCCGTCGCACCCCAGGATCATCGGCAGCGACCCGGCGTCCAGCCCCACCCCGCGCAGTGACCACAGATCGTGGTGGTTGAGCGCCGCCGCCCGCAACCGCACCACCGTCCAGCCCGGCGGCACCTCCGGCTCGGGCCGCTCCCCCAGTTCCAGGGCGGACAGCGGGTCTTCGGCATCCAGGCGTGCTGCGTAGGCGGCAAACATGAGGTCAACGCTATCCCTTGGCCGTTCCGCAGGGAGGTACTTCGGTGGGACGATGAGAGGTCGCCTCCGACCAGGAGGCCCACAGCAGTTCGGGGAGGCACAGATGGGCATGGTCTTTCTGCGGCGGCTCAGCCGGTGGCAGGCGGAGTCCCAGCGCGAGCAGATCGCCGACATCCACAACGCGGCCTACCGCGACGCGTTCGGCGAGGTGCCGCTGGAACGGCAGGATTTCATCCGGCGGCTGACCGACCACGACGTCCAGCAGGAGGACTTCGACCTGCTCCTGGCCAGCGATCCGGCGCTGGTGGGCGCCGCGTACGGGTACCGGGTGGAGCGCGACTCGGCCTGGTGGCGGGAGTTCGAGGATGTCCCCGTCGAGATCGACGAACTGGCCGGCTCCCGGCAGGTCTTCGTGGTCGCCGAGCTGATGGTGGTCCCCTCGCGCCGCCGGGAGCGGGTGGCCTCGCGCATGCTGAGCGACCTGCTGGCCCGCGCCACCCCCCAGGTGGCGCTGGCCCTGCTGGCGCCGGGAGACACGGTGGCGCGCACCGCGTACCAGTCCTGGAACTGGACCAAGACCGGTCAGCTGACGCCGCACGACGCGCCCCCCAAGGAGGTCTGGTCCACTACCCGTGCAGCGTGAGGCCCTTGACCACCTTGTCGACCGGGGTGCGCGGCCCGTAGAGCCCCAGCCCGACGAGGTTCAGCTTCCCGGCCTCGACGGAGCGCACCGCCGCCCGGTTGTCGGCGTCGTTCCCGGTGGCGAACATGTCCTCCGTGTACACGGCGACGGCCAGGCCCCGGGAGAGCGCCCGCGCGTGGGTACGGGCAAGGGCGGCGCCGTCCGCCGCGAAGACGAGCACCGGCTCGCGCAGCAGCCGCAGGTACTGGTTGCCCGAGGCGTCCGCGTAGGCCTCGGAGCCCATGACGTCGTCGGTGGCGTGCGCGATGCCGGAGGAGAGGAAAGCGGTCACATTCAGCTTCTGCCAGTCCGCGAGATCCTCGCGGACCACCACGGCTGCCTTGGTGTCGAAACGCATGCCGGTGATCCTGCGGCGTCCACCGGCCGGACGTCTTGAACGCTGGTGCGCGCCGGGCGGCACACTCGCGGGATGAGCACGACCCCGACCGGCGCGCCGGAGCAGGACTGGGTCCGCTACTGGCGGGACCCCGAGCGCCCGCTGGAGGCGATGCGGGCCCACTTCACCCGCCACGTCTTCCACCGGCACAGCCACGACGCGTACTCCTTCGCGGTCACCGAGTCCGGCGCGCAGCGCTTCCGCTGCCGGGGTGCGGAACACACCAGCAGCGCGGGCATGGTGATGGCGTTCAACCCGGACGACCCGCACGACGGGCGGACCGCGGCGGAGCTGGGCTTCACGTACCGGATCATGCATCTGCACCCCTCGGTGGTGCGCGAGGTCCTCGCGGACGCCGGGGGCGGTACAGAGCGCGGACTGCCGCTGTTCGACCGGCCGGTGCGGCACGCCCCGGCGCTGTACCGGGCGCTGCTGGGGCTGCACCACGCGCTCGTCGCCGGGGCGGGAACGCTGGTGCGCGAGGAACGGCTCAGCTCGGTGGTGACGGCCCTGGTGCGCGAGGCCGCCACCGCCCGCCCGAGGATCGCCACCGCCCGGGCCGGCACGGACGCGGCGCGCCGGGCCAGGACGCTGCTGGACGACAGCTGGCAGCGGGACATCGGCGCGGACGAACTGGCGCGGGCCGCCGGATGCAGCCGGTACGCGCTGTACCGGGCCTTCCGCGCGGCGTACGGGATGCCGCCCAGCGACTACCAGCGCCTGCTGCGGCTGCGCGCGGCCCGCCGCCTGCTGGCCACCGGCACCCCGCCCGCCGAGGCGGCGGCCAGCTGCGGCTTCGCCGACCAGCCGCACCTGACGCGGTGGTTCACCCGCGTCTACGGCATCACCCCGGCGACGTACCGCGCTGCGGCGGGCTGAGTAGCGTCGATGCGGAAAAGGACCGACAGGGAATGAGGCGCGTCCGCCACCTGTGACAGACCGGGTCGTTGAACTCAACGGCACCGGTAGTAGGATGCCATGACACCCATGACCGCCAATCCCGGGATGACTCCGCTGCGGCGCGCCGCCGAGGCCGCGGAGGATGCCTCAGGTCTGCGTGCTGAGATCATCCGAGGAGTCCTCATGATGTCGCGGACCCCGTGCGGGAAGCACAACGGGATCATCACCGACCTCTTTCGCCAGCTGATCCCGGCCCTTCCGGAGCACCTGCTGCCTTTCCAGATCTCGTCCGTCGCGCTGCCGCACGATCCCGATGACTACGCCACGCCCGACGTGATGGTCTGTGACGCCGCCTTCGAGGGCTCCGACGACTGGCTGGCGGAACCGGGCTCGGTGGAGTTGGTGGTCGAGGTCGTCTCCAAGGGCAACAGCAGCAAGTACACCCGCGACATGGTCAGCTGGTACGCGGACGCGAACATCCCCGTGTACCTTCTGATCGACCCCCGGGAAGGCAACTGGACGCGGTACACGGTGCCGCGCGACGGCGAGTACCAGGGAGTGCTGCACGGCCTGTACGGCGAGGATGTCGAACTGACCGGGCTCGGCCTCAAGATCACCACGGCCCGGTTCCCCCGCTACTCCTGAAACCCGTTGCGGGAACGCGGCGCGCTGGGGCAGCGTGCTGGGCATGATCGATACCGGGCTCAGTGACAGCGTCGTTCTCGTGACCGGGGCGCACCGCAACATCGGGCGGGAGATCGCCCTCGCCTTCGCCGAGCAGGGGGCCGCGGTCGCCGTGCACTACTACGCGGGGAACTCCTCCGGCCTGCCGGAGGGGGTGGAGGCCGGGCACTACGTGGGGGACGCCCGGGCCGCCGAGGAGACCGTGGCGCGGCTGCGCGAGGCCGGGGCGCCGGACGCGTGCGCCGTGGCCGGTGACCTTGGGGCGCCCGACGCGCCCCGCGCCCTGCTGGACGCCGTCGAGGCGTGGCTGGGGCCGGCCGGGGTGCTGGTGAACAACGCCGCGCACACCGAGGTCCCGGACGGGGTGCTGGATCTCACCGCGGAGAGCCTGCACCGCAACTACACCGTGAACACGTTCGCCCCGGCGCTGCTCACCGCCGAACTCGCGCGCCGCTCCCCCGCCGGGGCGGCCGTCGTCAACATCTCCACCGACGCCGCCCGCGCCTTCTCCGGCCAGCTGGGGTACGGCACGTCCAAGGCCGCGCTGGAGGCGTTCACCCGCGCCGCCGCCATCGATCTGGGGCCGCGGGGGGTACGGGTCAACGCGGTTGCGCCCGGGCCGGTGCAGACCGGGTGGATGTCGCCGGAGCTGATCGACCGCGTGCTGCCGGACATCCCGCTGCGCCGGGTGGGCACGCCGCGCGACATCGCGGACGCGGTGGTGTTCCTGGCGTCCCGGCAGGCCACCTGGATCACCGGGCAGGTGATCCAGGTGGCCGGCGGGCACGTGCTCTAGACCGCTCCGGGCCTCGGGACGGCGGTGTCTACAGGACCTTCGACAGGAAGGCCTTGGTCCGCTCGTGGCGGGGGTTGGTGAGGACCTCGCGCGGGTTGCCGGACTCCACGACCACGCCCTCGTCCATGAACACCAGGGAGTCGCTGACCTCGCGGGCGAAGCCCATCTCGTGGGTGACCACGATCATGGTCATGCCGTCCTCGGCGAGGCCGCGCATCACATCGAGGACCTCCCCGACGAGTTCGGGGTCGAGCGCCGAGGTCGGCTCGTCGAACAGCATGAGCTTGGGTTCCATCGCCAGCGCCCGGGCGATCGCCACCCGCTGCTGCTGTCCGCCGGACAGCTGCGCCGGGTAGTGGTCCGCGCGGTCGCCGAGCCCGACCCGCTCCAGCAATTCCTGGGCCTGTTCCCTCGCCTGCGACCGGGGGACGCCCTTGACCTGGACCGGCGCCTCCATGACGTTCTCGGCGGCGGTCATGTGCGGGAAGAGGTTGAACCGCTGGAAGACCATGCCGATGTCCCGGCGCTGGGCGGCCACCTCGCGCTCGCGCAGCTCGTACAGCTTGTTGCCGCGCTGCCGGTAGCCGACCAGCTCGCCGTCCACGTACAGCCGCCCGGCGTTGATCTTCTCCAGGTGGTTGATGCAGCGCAGGAACGTCGACTTGCCCGAGCCCGAGGGCCCGACCACGCAGAACACCTCGCCGCGCCGCACCTGGAGGTCGATGCCCTTGAGGACCTCGACCGGGCCGAAGGACTTGTGGACGCGCTCGGCCTTCACCATGGGAAGGTCCGTGACCGCTGCTTCGGCCGTCGCCACCGCGGTGGCACCGTCCGTGCCGGTCGCCTCGTCGCTCATACGGTCTCGCCCCCCACCTTGCTCTTGGTACGGAAGGAGGTGAGCTGCTGACCGATGCGCCGCAGCGGGGTCGGCGGCTGCTCACGGTCGGTGCCCTTGGCGTAGTACCGCTCCAGGTAGTACTGGCCGATGCTGAAGACCGTGGTCAGCAGCAGGTACCAGACGCTCACCACCATCATCATCTCCATCACCGCGAGGTTGCGGGAGGAGATGGTGTTGCCGGCCCGGAAGAGTTCCTCGAAGTAGATCACCGACGCCAGGGACGATGTCTTGAGCATGTTGATGAACTCGTTGCCGGACGGCGGGATGATCACGCGCATCGCCTGCGGCAGCACGATGCGGCGCATCGTCTTGGCGCCGTTCATGCCCAGCGCCTGCGCCGCCTCGGTCTGGCCGCCGTCCACCGACTTGATGCCGGCGCGGGCGATCTCCGCCATGTAGGCGGCCTCGTTCAGGCCGAGCCCCAGCAGGGCGGCCAGGAACGGGGTCATGACGTCGTTCATCTCGTTCTTGTAGAAGCCGAGATTGAGCGTGTCGAAGATGTAGGAGAGGTTGTACCAGAGCATCAGCTGCACCAGTACGGGCGTGCCGCGGAAGAACCAGATGTAGGCGTACGCGACCGAGGACAGCACCGGGTTGTCCGACAGCCGCATGACCGCCAGCAGCATGCCCAGGACCAGGCCGAGCACCATGGCGCACACCGTGATCCACAGGGTGTTGAGCGCGCCCTCCATGATGCGGTCGTAGGTCAGGTAGTCGCCGACCACACCCCAGTTGATCTTGGCGTTGGCGAAGGCCCACACGATGAGGCCGAGCACCGTGAGCACCAGGACGGCGCTGATCCAGCGGCCCCAGTGACGTACCGGGACCGCCGTGATCGCTTCCGGCGGGACCTCACCGGCGGGCGGGCCGCCGGGGTCCTTGTCGAGATCGAGGGACACGGATCCGTCACTCACCCGCGTTGACGGTGGCCTCGTCGATGGCGCCGGTCTCGGCGTTCCACTTGGCCAGCACCTCACCGTAGGTGCCGTTGTCGATGATCTCCTGGACGGCGGCCTGGAGGGCGTCGCGCAGCTCGGTGTTGTCCTTCTTGACGGCGATACCGTACGGGGCGGCGTCGATCTGCTCGCCGACGACCTCGAAGAGGTCACCGCCGCCCGCGTTCAGCTCGTTGTACAGCGCCACCGGGAAGTCGGTGATGACGGCCTGGGCGCGGCCGCTCTGGAGGGCGGTGATGGAGTCGGAGTCCGTCTCGTTGATCATCGGGCTGATCGCCTCGTCGCACGTCTCCTGCTGGGCGTCCAGGAGGTACTCGTTGGCGGTGCCGCGCTGGGCGGCGACGGTCAGCCCGCACAGGTCCTCCACGCCCGCGACGCCCTCGGGGTTGCCCTTGGCGACGAGGATGGCGGAGCCGGCCTGGAAGTAGTTGACGAAGTCGGCGCCGCCCTCGGCGTCCTCGCTGATGCCGTTCTGGCGGTCCTTGGTGTCCGTCATGGCCGACATCACGATGTCGTGGCGGCCGTTGTTCAGGCCCAGGACCAGGCCGTCGAAGGTGCCGTCGCTGAAGGTGAGGTTCACGCCGAGGACCTCGCCCAGGGCGGCGGCGATGTCCGGGTCGATGCCGGCGATCTCGTCGTTCTCGTCGAAGAACTCGATGGGCGCGTAGTCGATGTTGGAACCGACCTTGATCTCGCCCGCCTCCTGGATCGCCTCGGGCAGCAGGTCGAACAGCGGGGCCTCCGCGTTGGCGCCCCCGCCTCCGCCCGCGCCGGAGGAGCCGGATCCGTCCGACCCCTTGTCCCCGTCGGTCTGGTCGCCGCAGGCGCTGAGCAGCAGCACCGAGGCGGCGGCGAAAGCTCCCAGGACCGTACAGCGGGAGCGGCGGGTGAGGCTGGTCATGGCGTGGTCCTCCTGGGGGTGGGGAGTATCCGAGGCCGGGCACACGTCTTCGAGTGTCACGACTGTGTTTGTTACTTGTGCATGGGACGAGTAGGCATCCTGCCATCCGCAGGTCGAGTTGCGTCCACCGCTGCGTCCCGATCGGATAACGGACATCCAGCACCGGTCACCGGGAGTGACGAACTGCCCCGCCCTCGTGGGCACGTGACCTGCGTGTAACACGGGTGAGAGATCCGTCACCCAGGATGGTCGCCGGGTCCGTGGCCAACGATCGGGCGTGCGCACGGACCGGCCATCAGGTAGAACGATCCGTTACACCCCTCACCCGGGGACCTGGGCGCGTGTGCGGCGCGTCCGGCGTCCGCGCCACTCCCCTACGGCGGCCACTCGCCGGCCGGGACGCGGACGTGGTGCCCGCCCGCCTCCCGACCGGAAGGCGGCCAATCCTCGTGAACTCGCAGCAGTGCAGCAAAAAGGGGTCAACTCTCGTGACATCGGAGATCATCAATCCTCACGCCGCGACCGCCGTGACCGGCGTGCCCGGCGTGGACAGCGACGACAACCTCCTCGACCCGGTCTTCGCCCTGCACCGGGGCGGCAAGATGGCCGTCACCTCGACCGTGCCGGTGCGCGACGCCGCCGATCTGTCCCTCGCCTACACCCCGGGCGTCGCCACGGTGTGCGCGGCGATCGCCGAACAGCCCGAGCTGGCGCACGACTACACCTGGACCTCGCAGGTGGTGGCCGTGGTCACGGACGGCAGCGCGGTGCTGGGCCTCGGGGACATCGGGCCGGCCGCCTCGATGCCGGTGATGGAGGGGAAGGCGATCCTCTTCAAGGAGTTCGGCGGGGTGGACGCGGTGCCGCTCGCGCTGGAGTGCCGCGAGGTGGACGAGATCGTGGAGACGGTGGCGCGGCTGGCCCCGTCGTTCGGCGGCATCAACCTGGAGGACATCGCGGCGCCGCGCTGCTTCGAGATCGAGCGCAGGCTCCAGGAGCGGGTGGACATCCCGGTCTTCCACGACGACCAGCACGGTACGGCGGTGGTGACGCTGGCGGCGCTGCGCAACGCGGCGCGGCTGAGCGGGCGCGGCCTGGCCGAACTGCGGGTGGTGATCTCGGGCGCGGGCGCGGCCGGGGCGGCGATCGCGAAGATCCTGCTGGGCGCGGGCATCGGCGATGTGGCGCTGTGCGACCGCGGGGGCGTGCTGTCGGTGGACCGGCCGGGGCTGACCGGGGTGAAGGCGGAGCTGGCGGCGGCGACCAACAAGGCGGGGCTGAGCGGCTCGCTGGCCGACGCGCTGGCCGGCGCGGACGTGTTCGTCGGGGTGAGCGGGGGGACGGTGCCGGAGGAGGCGGTGGCGACGATGGCGCCGGGTGCGTTCATCTTCGCGATGGCCAACCCGACGCCGGAGATTCACCCGGAGGTGGCGGGGCGGTACGCGGCGGTGGTGGCCACCGGGCGCAGCGACTTCCCGAACCAGATCAACAACGTGCTGGCCTTTCCCGGGATCTTCGCGGGTGCCCTGCAGGTGCGGGCGGCGCGTATCACGGAGGGCATGAAGCTGGCGGCGGCGGAGGCGCTGGCCGCGGTGGTGGCGGACGAGCTGTCGGCGGACCGGGTGATCCCCTCCCCCTTCGACCCCCGGGTGGCCCCGGCGGTCGCGGCGGCGGTGGCGGAGGCGGCCCGCGCCGAGGGCGTGGCCCGCAGGTAGCACCGGCCCGGGGCGTGGGGGGAGGCGCTGTCGCGCACCCCGCACGCCCCGGTGGACCGGCCGCGCGCGGAGCCGGGCGGGGACACCGGTGCCCGGCGCACCGCCCGGCAAGGGCTACCGCAGCGCCAGGACCGCCGCGTCGGTCAGGGAGGCCCAGGCCGTCGTGGCCTCGGCGAAGCCGACCTCCCGCAGGGTCCTGATGTGCCAGTCGATGGGGTGGGCGCCCGCGTCGTCGTGGTCGCCCTCGGCCTCGGCCGGGTTGCCGAAGATCGCGAACCGTTCCGCGACCACGTCCCTCAGCTGCGGATCGGCGGCCAGGTCGGTCCACCACTGCGGCCAGTCCACGGCGCCGGCCGCCTTCGCCCGCTCCTGCCGGGCACGGGTGAACGCGTGCTCGGCGGCGTTGATCCGGGGGGCGTCGGGGTTGGGCATGTGGTCGGCGTTGACGAACACCCCGCCGGTCCGCAGCACATCGGCGAGCTGCGCGTACAGCGCGCGCAGCTCGCCGGTGCCCAGCCAGTGCAGGGCGGTGGAGGTGAGGACGGCGTCGTACGTCTCGTACGGGAGCTTCTCGGTCCACCGCTCGTCGCGCAGGTCGGCGGTGACGAAGGTGACCCGGTCATCGCCCTGGAAGGAACCGCGAGCGATGGTCAGCAGGGCCGGGTCGAGGTCCACGCCGGTGCTGGTGGCGCCGGGGAAGCGGCGCAGCAGCCGGGCGCTGATGCTGCCGGTGCCGCAGGCCAGGTCCAGGACCCGCGGTTCGGTGCCGGTCAGGGCCTCGACCCCGTCCAGCATGGTCCGGAACCGCTCCTCGCGGTCCGGGAGGTACCACTCCTGCTGCCGGTCCCAACTCTCCTGCCACTGCTGCCAGGACACCATGCGACACTCCCCTGGTAACGGGTAACACCATCTGTGACCCTTACAAGTACAGTGTCACTCTAAAGGGGCGCAGGTAAGGAACACAAGTGGAACTGACCTATTACTCAGACTTCGCGGTGCGGCTGGTCAACAGCGAGGAGCCGCTGCGCAACAAGGACTCCCTCACCTCGGTGGAGGCCGTCCGCGCGTTGTTCGGCCCCATGCAGACCCTCGCCCGCCGGGCCGGCGACGCGGACGTCACCCGCCTCAAAGGGGTACGTACCCGGCTGCGCGCCGTCTTCACCGCCGCCGCCGAGGGCGACGAGGGACGGGCGGTGGATCTGCTGAACGCCCTGCTGCTGGAGTACCCGGCCAGCCCGCAGATCTCCGGCCACGAGCACCGGGACGACGACACCGGCCGCCCGCTGTGGCACCTCCACCTGGCCGAGCACCCCTCCAACGCGACCGCCGGCTACGCCGCCATCGCCTGCATGGGGCTGACCTTCCAGCTCACCGATCTGGGGGTGGACCGGCTCGGCGTCTGCGAGGCGGAACCCTGTCGCAACGCCTATATCGACACGTCAACAAACCGCTCCAAACGCTACTGTTCGGACCGCTGTGCGACGCGCGCGAACGTCGCCGCCTACCGGGCCCGCAAGCGGCGCGAACGCGAACTGAGCGGCCGCACCGCCGACGGCAGCCAGCCGAGCAGCGCCAGCGGCGAACGCTGAAGCCCGCGCGGCGACCGCAGCCGCAGCAGCGCCCGTGCCACCACCAGCTCGTCCGGCACGGCCCCGAACTCCCGGCTGTCATTGGTGACCGCCGGGTTGTCACCGACCACCCACCAGCCCGTGCCGCGCCGTTCCACGGCGCGCTTGACGATCAGCAGATCGTGCTGGAACGGATGCCGCAGCACCACCACGTCCCCCGGCCGCACCCGGGACCCGTACCGCAGCAGCAGCTGATCGCCGGCCCGCAGGGTGGGCAGCATCGAGGGGTTGTACACCTCGGCCAGGCCGATCCGCCCCGTACCGCCCGTACGGCCCCGTGCCCGCTCCGTCATCCCGCCGCTGCCTCTTTCTCTGCTCGACCGGCCGCCGCGCTGGGCCGGTTGGCCCGCTCGCATCGGACTTTGGATGTAAGCCGGACCGGGTGAACGGGGTCAACCGAGAAATGCCGCCCCTCACGGAGTAATGTCGCACGGGAGAAGACGATCACGAGGAAGGACGGCCCCATGCTCTCCCGCCTTTTCGCCCCCAAGGTGAAGGTCAGTGCCCACTGCGATCTGCCGTGCGGTGTCTACGACCCCGCCCAGGCGCGCATCGAGGCAGAATCCGTCAAGGCCGTACAGGAGAAGTACCAGGCCAACGAGGACCCGCACTTCCGCGCCCGCGCCACCGTCATCAAGGAGGAGCGGGCCGAGCTGGCCAAGCACCACATCTCGGTGCTGTGGAGCGACTACTTCAAGCCGCCGCACTTCGAGAAGTACCCGGAGCTGCACCAGCTGGTCAACGAGACCCTCAAGGCCCTCAGCGCCGCCAAGGGCTCCACCGACCCGGCCACCGGTCAGAAGGCCCTGGACTACATCGCCCAGATCGACACCATCTTCTGGGAGACCAAGAAGGCCTGACCTCGCGTCAGCCCTCTCACCGGTCCGCACCCGGCTCGCGGGACGCCCAGCACGGCGTTCCCGCGGCCCGGGTGCGGCGCTGTTTCCGGCGGTACCCGCCCGCCGGTGCGGGCCTCAGCCCGTGAACAACTGCGCCGCCTTGCGCACCAGCTCGTACAGCCCGTACCCGAGCGGGATCACCACCCACAGCCAGGAGAAGGCGATCAGCGGCCGCCGGCCGGGCTCACGCGGACTCGGGCTGCTGGGAGCGGCTGTCGGCTCCATGCGCGGCCTCCTTCGGTGCGGTGGGGGCGGGCAGATGGTGGCGGGGATGCACCGGGCGGACCAGCTCGTTGGCGATGAAGCCGACCACCAGCAGCCCGGTCATGATGGACAGCGACAACACGTACAGCTCGGGGCCGTCCTTGCCCGCCGCCGCCTCGCGGTCGGCGAGCCAGTTGACGATGAGCGGGCCGAGCACGCCGGCCGTGGACCAGGCCGTGAGCAGCCGCCCGTGGATCGCGCCCACCTGGTAGGTGCCGAAGAGGTCCTTCAGATAGGCGGGGATGGTGGCGAAGCCGCCGCCGTAGAAGGACAGCAGCACCAGCGCGCAGACCACGAAGACCGGCTTGGACGCCCCGCCGAACAGGACGATCAGCAGATACATCAGCGCGCCGACGCCCAGGTAGAGCCGGTAGACGTTCTTGCGGCCGATCAGGTCCGAGGTGGAGGACCAGCCGATCCGGCCGGCCATGTTCGCCGCCGAGAGCAGCGCCACGAAGCCCGCGGCGGCGGAGGCGGAGACCGGGGCGCTCGACCCGGCGAAGAAGTCCCTGATCATGGGGGCGGCCTTCTCCAGGATGCCGATCCCGGCGGTCACGTTCATGCACAGCACCACCCACAGGCACCAGAACTGCGGGGTGCGCAGCGCGCCGCGGGCGGACACGCGGATCTCCGGGCCCGAGGCCGCGCCGGGTGCCGGGTCCTTGGCCGTGGCGGTGGCGGTGGCGGTGGCGGTGGCCGCAGGTGAACCGGCCGCGGCGGGGCGCGGCACCCGGATCAGCAGCACACCCAGACTCATGAACACGGCGTACGTCAGCCCGTGCACCAGGAAGGCCGCCGCGATCCCGGTGTGGTCCTCGCCGAAGGACTCCAGCATCCGCGCCGACCAGGGCGAGGCGATCAGCGCACCGCCGCCGAACCCCATGATGGCGATGCCGGTGGCCAGCCCCGGCCGGTCGGGGAACCACTTGATGAGGGTGGAGACCGGGGAGATGTAGCCGATGCCCAGACCGATGCCGCCCACCACGCCGTACCCGAACACGATGAGCCAGAACTGCTGCGTGGCGGCGCCGAGCGCGGAGAGCAGGAAGCCGGAGGAGAAACACACCAGGGCAACCGTCATCGCCCAGCGCGGCCCGCGCCGTTCCACCATGGTCCCGCCGAAGGCGGCGGACAGACCCAGCATCACGATGGCGAGCTGGAAGGGCAGCGCGCTCTGGGTGCCGCTGAGGTCCAGGGCGGACTCCAGGGGCGGCTTGAAGACACTCCAGGCATAGGCCTGGCCGATCGAGAGGTGGACCGACAAGGCGGCGGGCGGCACGAGCCAGCGGCTCCAGCCGGGTGGGGCGACGGGGGCGCTCATGATCCGCAACGGTAGGAACGTGTGAGCCCCTTGGGAAGGGATCGGACGGAAAAGCACAGCCCGGGCAGCACAGACGTGCGAAACGGGCATGATCGGGCGGCGTCCCCACCCCCACGGTCGGGGCCCGCCCGGCACCGGGACGCCCCCCGCGCACCCCGACCGGCCCTCTGCGGTTGTCGGCCCCCTCACCGGTGCCCCAGGCTGGGGACGTGAGCACTGGCGACCCGGCGCGGCCCTCCCGGGGCGGGGACGACCCCTGGGGCCTGGTCCCGGACGAGGCGGCCACCGCCCGCGCCCTCCTGGACGACTCCGGCCGGATCACGCACTGGAACGACGGCGCCCGGCGTCTGCTGGGTCACACCGCGGCCGAGATGCTGGGCCGCCCGGCCGCCGAACTGCTCGCCGACCCCGTCGCCACCACCGCCCCGCCCGACGACGGGGGGCCGCTGCGCTGGAAGGGCACCGTGGACCTGCGGCACCGCGACGGCCGGCGGCTGACCGTACGGCTGCTGGCCCACCGGCTCCAGCAGCACGAAGGTCACCCGGACGGGTGGCTGATCGTCAGCCCGCTGGCCGGCACCGAGCGCACCGAGCAGGACGACCAGCTGCCCCGCTCGGCGTTCCTCTACGCGCCCAACGCCCTCGCCCTGTACGACACCGATCTGCGGCTGCGGCGCGCCAACCGCGCGATGGAGGAGGTCATCGGGCTCACCGAGGACGAGGCCCGCGGCCTGCGGCTGTCGGAGATAGGCGGCAAGCCGCAGAGCATCGAACTGGAGGAGCAGCTGCGCCAGGCGATGGAAAGCGGCAGGCCCAGGGACGTCCGCACCCGGCTGCGCACCGGCGGCGAGTCGCGCGAGCACGCCTGGCTGGGACGGATCGCCCCGGTGTGGGACGCGGAGGGCGAGCTGGTGGCCGTGGCGCTGGCCGCCGTGGACATCACCGGGGAGGACCGGGCGCGGCTCCGGCTCCAGCTGGTCAACGACGCCTCACGGCGGATCGGCTCCACCCTGGAGATCGGCCGCACCGCCCAGGAACTGCTCGACGTGTGCGTCCCCCGGCTGGCCGACTTCGGCAGCGTGGACCTGCTGGCCGCCCCGCACCCGCACGGGGAGGCACCGCCCACCATGGAGAACGGGATGCTGACGCTGCGCCGCATCGCGCACCGCTCGGCCACCCCGGGCGCCCCCGAGGCGCTGGTGGAAGTCGGGCAGCTGTGGGATCACGCCGTCTCCGCCTCCCCGGTGCGGGCGGTGCTCTCGGGTGAGGTGGTGGTGCTGCACAGGGACGACCCGGACTTCCTGGCCTGGGTGGAGCAGGACCCGGAGCGGGCCCGGCGGGCCACGGAGCTGGGGGTGCACTCGGGCCTGTCGGTCCCGCTGTCGGCGCGCGGGGTGACGCTGGGGGTCGCGCAGTTCGTGCGCTACCGGCGCCCGGATCCGTTCGCGCCGGACGATGTGCTGGTGGCGCGAGAGATCGTGGCGCGGGCCGCGGTGTGCCTGGACAACGCGCAGCGGTTCACCCGGGAGCGGGAGACCGCGCTGGCGCTCCAGCGCAGCCTGCTGCCGCAGACGCTGCCGCAGCGCAGCGCCGTGCAGGTCGCCTCCCGCTATCTGGCGGCTGCCGGGCAGACCGGGGTGGGCGGCGACTGGTTCGACGTGATCCCGCTGTCCGGGGCGCGGGTGGGGCTGATCGTGGGCGACGTGGTGGGGCACGGTGTGCAGGCGTCGGCGACCATGGGACGGCTGCGTACGGCGGTGCGGACGCTCGCCGATGTCGACCTGCCGCCGGACGAGCTGCTCACCCACCTGGACGACCTGGTGCTCCGGCTCTCCGAGGAGACCGGGGGCGAGGAGACGGCCGGGGACATCGGCGCCACCTGTCTGTACGCGGTCTACGACCCGGTCACCGGGAGCTGCACGGTGGCCAGGGCCGGACATCCGCCCCCCGTCCTGATCGACCCGGGAACGGGCGGGGTCACGACCATGGAGCTGCCCGCCGGGCCGCCGCTGGGCCTGGGCGGGCTGCCGTTCGAGTCGGCGGAGTTCTCACTGACCGAGGGCTCGGTGCTGGCGCTGTTCACCGACGGCCTGGTGGAGCGCCGCGACCAGGACATGGACGAGGGCTACCGCGTGCTGCACGAGGCCGTTGCCACCCCGGCCGTCTCGCTCGACGCCCGGTGCGAGGCGGTCATCGAGGCGCTGCTGCCCGGCGGGGCGCCGGGCGACGACGTGGCTCTGCTGATGGCGCGCACCCGAATCCTGGACGCGGCGCACGTGGTGACGTGGGAGATCCCCGACGACCCGGCGAGCTGCGGCATCGCCCGCAGGGACATCGCCGGGCAGTTGACGCGGTGGGACCTCCAGGAGGCGGTGTTCACCACCGAGCTGGTGGTCACCGAGCTGATCGCCAACGCCATCCGGCACGCGACCGGCCCCATCCGGCTGCGGCTGATCCTGGACCGCACGCTCATCATCGAGGTCTCCGACACCAGCAGCACCGCCCCCCATCTGCGGCGGGCGGCCGGGTTCGACGAGGGTGGGCGCGGGCTGATGCTGGTGGCCCAGCTGACCCAGCGCTGGGGCACCCGGCACTCCCCCAGTGGCAAGACCATCTGGGCGGAACTCCAGCTGCCGGACGGCTGACCCCGCGCCCCGGTGCGCTCAGCCCAGCACGGCCAGCAGCTCCTGGCAGGCCTCCTCGCAGCGCCGGCAGGCGTCCGCGCAGATCCGGCAGTGTTCGTGCATCGGCGCGTGCTTGGCGCACTCGTCGCCGCACGCCTTGCAGGCCGCCGCGCACGCGGTCAGCTGGGCGCGGGTGACGTTGGCGTCGTAGCCGGTGTGCCGGGACAGGACGCGGCCGGTGGTCTCGCAGATGTCCGCGCAGTCCAGGTCGGTGCGCACGCACTTGCCGAGGTCGGCCACCCGTACCTCGGACAGGCAGGCGTCCGCGCAGGCCGTACAGCTCTGGGCGCAGGCCACGCACTCCTCGATGCAGCGGGCGAGCGCCTCCTGGTCGACGTGCCCCAGGTCGGCGGGGTAGCTGCGCAGCATGCCCCGGACCATCGTCTCGTGTGCGGTGGTCATCGTCGTTCACCTCCATGCGATAGCTGTTGCTTCGGGTAGCCGGTGGGCGGCCGGGGAAACGGGATTAGGCTGCCGATCATGGTGAATTCAGGGGCGGCGCCGCCGTTGTCGGCGGCCGTGGTGGTGCACGACCGGGAGCGGGGCCGGGTGGTGCTGCTGCGGCGCGGCGCGGGGGCGAGGTTCGGGGCGGGACTGTGGGACCTGCCGGTGGGCAAGTGCGAGCCGGGCGAGCCGGTGACGCGGGCGGCGGTACGCGAGCTGTACGAGGAGACGGGGCTGCGGGTGGCGGCGGAGGACCTGCGGCTGGCGCACGTGGTGCACGCGGCGCCGGGGGTCGGCTCCGCCGCCGGGTTCCTCACGGTGGTGTTCGTGACCGAGCGCTGGAGCGGCGAGCCGGTGAACCGGGAGCCGGGCAAGCACGAGGCGGTGACCTGGGTCGCCACGGACGCGCTGCCGGCCGGTGAGATGGTGCTGTCCACCGACCGGATGCTGACGCGGGCGCTGGGCGGGCCGGCGGGGGTCAGTCTGCACGGCTGGGACTGAGCAGCCCCAGCCGCTGGGTGGCGCGGGTCAGCGCGACGTAGCGGTCGGCCGGGGCCATGGAGTGCGGGTCCACGACGATGACGATGTCGTATTCGAGGCCCTTGGCGGTGCGCGGGTCCACCACGCTCACCCGGGGCAGTGCGCCCACCGCCGCGGTGAGGGCGGGCAGCCACGCGGGCGGGGCGATGACGGCGGCGGTGCCGGCGGGGTGGGCGGCCCGCTCGCCGGCCACGGCGCGGGCCGCCTCGGTGGCGAGAGCGGCGGCGGGCACGGTGCGGTGCCACGGCGGCACCCCGGTGGACCGAACGGCGCGGGGGGCGCGCAGAGCCGGGTCGATGGCGTGCAGCACCTCGGCGGCCGGGGCGGCGATCTCGGCGGGCAGCCGGTAGTTGACGGTCAGCTCGGTGATGCGCCAGCGTCCGCCGAGGTGCGGGTCGAGGGTGTGCGCCCAGGAGCGTGCGCCGCCGGGGGCGCTGGTCTGGGCGATGTCGCCGACCAGGGTCATGGAACGGGCGGGGCAGCGGCGCACCAGCAGCCGCCAGGTCATGGCGGACAGCTCCTGGGCCTCGTCGACGACGATGTGGCCGAAGGCCCAGGTGCGGTCGGCGGCGGCGCGTTCGGCGGGGGTGCGGTGGTCCTCCTCGGCGTACCGGCCGGCGAGGGTCTCCGCGTCGAGGACGTCGAAGGCGTGCAGGGACTCGGGGTCGCTGCCGTCGTCGTGTTCGGTTTCGCGGGAGCCGTAGGCCACGTCCAGGGCTTCCTGGGCGAGCCGCAGCCGTTCGGCGTGCTCGGCCGCCGCCGCCTCGCGCTCGGCACGGTCGTCGGCGCCCAGGAGTTCGGCGGCCTCGTCCAGCAGTGCGACGTCGGAGGGCGACCAGCCGCCGCCGGGTGCGCGCAGCAGCAGCTCGCGTTCCCCGGCGGTGAGCTGCGGCGCGGCGGCGGCGAGCCGGTCGGGGGAGGCGAACAGATCGGTCAGGAGCCGCTGCGGGGTGAGCGGGGGCCACAGCCGGCGCAGCGCGGCGCTTACCCGCGGGTTGTCGCGCAGTTCGGCGCGGATGTCCTCGAGTTCGTCCTCGGAGATCAGCGGGGCGTCCTCCCGTGGCGCGTCCCCGTACGGGTCGTCCGCCGCCTCGCCGTCCACCGCCGGGGCCGCCGTCTGCGGGAGATCCGTCTCGGGGAGATCCGGCGCGAGGACACCGGCGCCGAGCCGGTCGGCGATGCCGTGGGCGAGCGCGTCGATGACCAGGGCGCGGTGCAGCGGCGCTGCCTCGTTGTGCGGCAGCCCCTCCTCCCGGACGCGCCGCCGCAGCCGTTCGGCGGTGGCCCGGTCCAGGCGCAGGATCTCACCCTCGTGGTCGATCTCCAGCACGTCCTCGGGGAGCCACTGCCGCTCGTGGAGGGCGGCGGCGATCACCCCGGCCATGGCGGCGGTGCCCTTGATCGCGGCGGTACGCGGGTCCTCGGGGCGGTCGGCGGTGATCCCCGGGTACAGCTCGGCCGGGGTGGCGAGCAGCATCCCGCTCTCCCCCAGCGAGGGCAGCACCTCCCCGATGTAGCGCAGGAACGCAGTGCCGGGGCCGACGACGAGGACCACCTCGCGGGCCAGCCGTTCGCGGTGGGTGTACAGCAGGTAGGCCGCGCGGTGCAGGGCCACGGCGGTCTTGCCGGTGCCCGGACCGCCCTGGACGACGAGCACGCCGGCCCGCGGGGAGCGGATGACGGCGTCCTGTTCGGCCTGGATGGTGGCGACGATGTCGTTCATCCGGCCGGTTCTGGGCGCGTTCAGGGCTTCCAGCAGCGCCGGGCCGCCGCTCTCCCCGGCGACGGCGCCCGCCCCGAGTTCCTCGTCCCGGACGGCGGTGACGGTGCGGCCGCTGGTCAGCAGATGGCGGCGGATCCTTACCCCTTCGGTGCGGGCCCCGGTGGCGGCGTAGAACGGGCGGGCGGCGGGCGCGCGCCAGTCGATCAGCGGCGGGTCGCTCTCGTGGTCCTCGGCGAGGATCCCGATGCGGCCGATGGCCAGGCGGCGGCCGTCGGTCATGGTGAGCCGGCCGAAACACAGGCCGTTCTCGACGGAGTGCAGCTGCCCGAGACGGCGGGAGAGTTCGGCGGCGGTGGTGTCCCGTTCGGACAGTCCCTGGTGACCGAGGCCGGCGGCGTGCAGCACCTGGTCGAGGCGGTCCTGGGTGTGCTCCCGCAGCCGGTCGAGGCGGGTGTACAGCGCGGTGAGGTATTCCTGTTCACCCTTCACGGCGGTTGACAAGCGATTCCCCTATTCGCTAAAATTCCTTTATCAGCGCGCTTTTTCATTCCCTTTGACGCGCACAGAACCAAGCAATATAGCGTTTATTTCCCCGCATTCCAAGGCGGGGTTTTTCTCTGCGCCCGAACCCGCCCGCGCCGCCCTGTGCGTACCCTGTGGATCATGACCGAGAACGGCGGCGAGCGGCGCGCGGCCCCATGACGAACGATCCCCCGGCGACCTCCGCCGATCCGCTCGCCACCCCACCGCCCTCCCCGCTCCAGGAGGTGCACGACGAGCGCTTCGCCCGGCACGGAGTGCGGCTGCTCCTCAAGCGGGACGATCTGCTGCATCCCGAGCTGATCGGCAACAAGTGGCGCAAGCTCATGCCCAATGTGCGCGCCGCGCGCGCCGAGGGGCACCACACGCTGCTGACGTTCGGCGGCGCGTACTCCAGCCATCTGCGCGCCACCGCCGCCGCCGGGCGGATCACCGGCCTCGCCACCGTCGGCGTGGTGCGCGGCGAGGAACTGGCCGACCGGCCGCTCAACCCCTCCCTGGCCCGCTGCGCCGCCGACGGCATGCGGCTGCACTTCGTCAGCCGCTCCGCGTACCGGCTGCGCGAGGCCCCGGAGCGGCGGGCGGCGCTGCGCGCGCGGTTCGGCCCCTGCTACGTCGTCCCCGAGGGCGGCAGCAACGCGCTCGCGGTGCGCGGCTGCGCCGAACTCGGCCGCGAACTGCGCGATGCACCGGATCCGCCCGATGTGGCCGCGGTGGCCTGCGGCACCGGCGGCACCCTGGCCGGCCTCGCCGCCGGACTCGGGCCGGGCCGCCGGGCGCTGGGCATCCCCGTCCTGCGGGGCGGCTTTCTGGGTGAGCGGGTACGCGCCCTCCAGGAGGAGGCGTTCGGCGCACCGCGCGGCGCCTGGACGCTCGACGAGCGCTTCCACCACGGTGGTTACGCCCGGGTACCGCCCGTACTGCGGGACTTCGCCGCCGACTTCGCCGCCCGGCACCGGCTGCCGGCCCTCGAATCGATCTACGTGGCCAAACTGCTGTTCGCGCTGACCGCGCTGGCCGGCGAGGGGGCGTTCGCGCCCGGCACCGCACTGGCCGCCGTCATCACCGGAGCCCCCGGGCCGGAAACCGTAACGAATCCCATCCAGCCCACCACAGAACGCACTTGATGCATTACGATGAGTAATACCGCTGAGGTGGCCGCGAAGATCCAGGCGACAGCACGCCAGTGATCGCGGTAGCGTCACTGGGCGTACGTTTCGTGTTGGCGCGCGGCACCCTCGGTGGTGCCGGGCAGCGCTCAATCAGTGACAGCCACTGTGGAGGTGAGGGTGTCCCAGTTCCCAGGTGAGCCAGGAGCGCAGGACTTCGTCGAGGTCCGGCTGCCCGCGGCGGGTGCCTATCTTTCGGTACTGCGCACGGCCACGGCCGGTCTCGCGGCCCGCTTGGACTTCACCCTCGACGAGATCGAGGATCTGCGCATCGCGGTGGATGAGGCCTGCGCGATCCTGCTCCAGCAAGCCATCCCGGGCAGCGTGCTGGAGTGTGTCTTCACGCTGGTCGGGGATGCCTTGCGGGTCACGGTCTCGGCGCCCACCACCGAGGGCCACGCCCCCGAGCGGGACACCTTCGCCTGGACCGTCCTGAGCGCGCTGGCCGGTGAGGTCGAATCGACCGTCAAGGACGACAAGACCGTGAGCATCAGCCTGCACAAGACGCGCGGCGCCGCCCCCGGAGCGCCGTGACCGGCGAACCGGGGCCGCCACCTGACGAGGGGGCCGACATGAACGACGTGGAAGCCGTGGAAGCCGTGGCGCGGGATCGATCCGCCGCGATTCCCGGCCAGCCCGAGCCATCGCCCGTACCCCCGGCCGCGACCGCCCCCCGGCGGGCGCTGCCCGACCCACAGGACCGCAGCGCGGCCCGCGAGCTGTTCATCGAGCTGCGCGAGCTGCCCGACGGCTCGCCGCAGCGCGCCGAGCTGCGCAACGCCCTGGTCAGAATGCATCTGCCGCTCGTGGAGCATCTGGCACGGCGGTTCCGCAACCGCGGTGAGCCGCTCGACGATCTGACCCAGGTCGCCACCATCGGGCTGATCAAGTCCGTGGACCGGTTCGACCCGGAGCGCGGTGTGGAGTTCTCCACCTATGCCACGCCCACCGTGGTCGGCGAGATCAAGCGGCACTTCCGGGACAAGGGCTGGGCGGTACGGGTGCCGCGCCGCCTCCAGGAGCTGCGGCTGTCACTGTCCACGGCGACCGCGGAGCTGTCCCAGCAGCACGGGCGTGCGCCGACGGTGCACGAGCTGGCCCAGCGGCTGAACATCTCCGAGGAGGAGGTGCTGGAGGGCCTGGAGTCGGCGAACGCGTACAGCACGCTCTCCCTCGACGTGCCCGACACGGACGACGAGTCGCCGGCCGTGGCGGACACCCTGGGCGCGGAGGACGACGCGCTGGAGGGTGTGGAGTACCGCGAGTCCCTCAAGCCGCTGCTGGAGGAGCTGCCGCCGCGGGAGAAGAAGATCCTGCTGCTGCGCTTCTTCGGCAACATGACCCAGTCGCAGATCGCGCAGGAGGTCGGGATCTCGCAGATGCATGTCTCCCGGCTGCTGGCGCGGACGCTGGCGCAGCTGCGGGACAAGCTGCTCGTGGAGGAGTGAGCCGCGGCGCACACCGCGGCGGAACGGTACGGGGCGGCCCGCCCCGTACCCCTCCGTGCGTCTTTCTTCTCGGCCCGGTGCCGCTCAGGCGCGGCCGGCGCCGATGCGCAGGGCCTGGGCCGAGGACTGGTTCATCAGGCAGATCAGCACCGCGAGCGCCGATCCGCCCAGCCCCAGCGCGGCCGCCGGCCAGGCCCCGCCGCTGGTGGCCAGCGTGCCGGCCACCGGCAGCATCAGCAGCTGGGTGATCACGGCCGGGCCCCGGCTCCAGGACCGCAGCCGCCACAGTCCGTGTCCGGCTGCCAGCGGAACCACGGCCAGCGCGAGCACGGTGAGGGCGATGGTGAGGGCCTGCAGCGGGTTCTCCGGGTCCCCGGTGACCGCCAGCAGCAGCATGTAGCCGCCCAGGGCGGCGGCGACCAGCCCCTGGATACCGGTGAGTGCGGCGGCCGTGGTCACCGGACGGGGCCGCTGGGCCTGCTGGGTGCTGTTCTCGCTCACGCGGCCAGGGTATAGCCCCCGCGACGGCCCACCCGTGGCGCCCGGAACCTCCCGCGCTGGGTACGCTGCACTCCATGCGCGCGCTTCTCGTGGTCAATCCGGTCGCCACCACCACCAGTGTGCGGACCCGTGAAGTGCTCACGCACGCACTCGCCAGCGATCTGAAGCTGGAGGTCGCCGCCACCGAACACCGGGGCCACGCCAGGGAGCTGGCCCGGCGGGCGGCGGAGGAGGAGAGCGCGGACATCGTGATCGCGCTGGGCGGCGACGGTACCGCCAACGAGGTGGTGAACGGGCTGCTGCACCACGGCCCCGAGCTGGACCGGCTGCCGCGCCTCGCGGTGCTGCCGGGCGGTTCCACGAATGTCTTCGCGCGGGCGCTGGGGCTGCCCAACGACGCGGTGGAGGCCACCGGGGCGCTGCTGGACGCGCTGCACAACGGGTCCGAGCGCACGATCGGTCTCGGTCTGGCGTCCGGGACACCGGATTCGCGGGACGCGGAGGTGCCCAGGCGCTGGTTCACGTTCTGTGCGGGCCTGGGCTTCGACGCCGGCGTGGTGGGCCGGGTGGAGCGGGAACGGGAGCGCGGCAAGCGGTCCACGCACGCGCTGTACGTACGGCAGGCGCTGCGGACGTTCGTCCGGCATCCGCACGGGGAGCGGGGGCCGATCACCTTGCTGCGGCCGGGCCAGGACCCGGTGCGGGAACTGGTGTTGGGCATAGTGTGCAACACCGCGCCCTGGACGTATCTGGGCAACAAGCCGGTGTACGCGGCGCCGCGGGCGTCGTTCGACACCGCGCTGGACGTGATGGCGATCTCCAAGATGTCTTCGACGGGTATGACCCGATATGTCACACAGTTGCTGCGCTCCTCGCCCGAGCGCGGGCCGCAGGGCAAGCACGTGGTCTCCCTCCACGACGAGACGGAGTTCACCTTGCAATCGCAGGTGCCACTGCCGTTTCAGCTTGATGGTGACCATCTCGGGGTGCGCACGAGTGTGACCTTCACAGGCGTTCGCCGTGCACTGCGTGTGATTGTGTGAGCGGAACAGCTAAAAGTCCTTACAGTCGAACGTTTAGCCCAGACTCCACCCAGGAGAAGTAGGGCTGTGAGCAACACGACACCAAGGATTCAAAAAAAACTTTCCGGAAGGGGTTGTATCCGCCGCTGAGGTTTGCGAACCTCTACATGGCGATCGGGACGGCCGAGACCTCGGCCCCCTTGAGAGCCCGAATCCTTCTTCCCCACCCAGTGGGATCCCTTCAAAGACATCCACCGCGGCGCAAGCAACGGCTCGTCTTTGTCGGGGGTTCGTGAAAGCGTTCACATTCACAAGCAATGTAACTGCAACGTGCAGGAGATGGAGCAGACATGGACTGGCGTCACAACGCCGTTTGCCGCGAGGAAGACCCCGAGCTGTTCTTCCCCATCGGCAACACCGGTCCCGCGCTGCTGCAGATCGAGGAAGCCAAGGCCGTCTGCCGCCGCTGCCCCGTCATGGAGCAGTGCCTGCAGTGGGCGCTGGAGTCCGGCCAGGACTCCGGCGTCTGGGGTGGGATGAGCGAGGACGAGCGCCGCGCCATGAAGCGCCGCGCCGCTCGCAACCGGGCACGGAAGGCCACCGCCTGATCCAGGCCGGCCCAGACCACGCCCGGCGGAAGCCACCCCGCCACTGCTGCCCCGAGCCGCAGCACAGCGCACCGACCGAAGGTGCCCACGCGAATACGCGATGAACGCGACCGAGCCCCGGACCACTTCAGGTCCGGGGCTCGGGGCGTTCTCGGTGGGTGCGCGCCGGCACGGGGATGCGCCGGCGCACAGCCGGGCGGTTCAGCGTTTGTGCGACTCCACGGGGAGGTCGAGGACGGCGCGGGTGCCGCCGCCCTCGGCCGGGATCATGTCGAAACGACCGCCCAACTCCCCCTCCGCCAGGGTCCGGACGATCTGCAGCCCGAGGCTTCCGTCGGTGTGCGGATCGAACCCCTCCGGCAGACCACGGCCGTTGTCGGTCACCGTGACCAGCAGCCGGGCCGAGCCGCGGCGTACCTCCGTACGGGTGGCGCCGACCTCGATCCGGCCCGTCTCGCCGGGGCCGAAGGCATGCTCCAGGGCGTTCTGGAGGATCTCGGTCAGCACCATGGACAGCGGGGTGGCGGTCTCGGCGTCCAGGATGCCGAACCGGCCCTTGCGGCGTCCGGTGACCCGGCCGTCCGGGGACAGCTCGGCGACCATCGTGATCACCCGGTCGGCGATCTCGTCGAACTCCACCCGCTCGTCCAGGTTCTGCGAGAGGGTCTCGTGCACGATGGCGATGGAGCCGACCCGGCGCACCGCCTCGTCCAGGGCCGCCCGGGCGTTCTCGTCGCCGGTGGCGCCGATGCGGCGGGCCTGCAGGCGCAGCAGGGCGGCGACCGTCTGGAGGTTGTTCTTCACCCGGTGGTGGATCTCCCGGATGGTGGCGTCCTTGGTGATGAGCTCGCGTTCGCGGCGGCGCAGTTCGGTCACATCGCGCAGCAGTATGAGCGAACCGATGTGCTCGCCCTTGGGCTTGAGCGGGATGGCACGCAGCTGGACCACGCACTCGTTGCCCTCGATCTCGGTCTCCCGGGGGGCGTAGCCGCTGGCCAGCTTGACCAGGGACTCGTCCACCGGGCCCCGGGTGGGGGCGAGTTCGGCGGTGGTGGGCCCGAGCGGCAGGCCGACGAGGTCGGCGGCCAGGCCCAGGCGGTGGTAGGCGGAGAGCGCGTTGGGGCTGGCGTACTGCACGATGCCGTCCGCGTCCAGCCGCATGAAGCCGTCGCCGACCCGGGGGGCGCGGTCCATGCCCACCTGCTGGCCGGGGTAGGGGAAGGTGCCGCCGGCGATCATCTGGGCGAGGTCGGAGGCGCTCTGCAGATAGGTGAGTTCGAGGCGGCTGGGAGTGCGGACGGTAAGGAGGTTGGTGTTGCGGGCGATGACCCCCAGGACCCGGCCGTCGTGCCGCACCGGGATGGACTCGACCCGGACCGGGACCTCCTCGCGCCATTCGGGGTCGCCCTCGCGGACGATGCGGCCCTCGTCGTGCGCGAGGTCCAGCAGCGGGCGGCGGCCGCGCGGGACGAGGTGGCCGACCATGTCGTCCTGGTAGGAGGTGGGGCCGGTGTTGGGGCGCATCTGGGCGACGGAGACGTAGCGGGTGCCGTCCCGGGTGGGCAGCCACAGGACCAGGTCCGCGAAGGAGAGGTCCGAGAGCAGCTGCCATTCGGAGACCAGCAGATGCAGCCACTCGAGGTCGCGTTCCCCGAGATCGGTGTGCTGGTGGACGAGGTCGTTCATGGAGGGCACACGGGGAGCTTACCGGCGGGTGTCCGGATGGCGGGCGGCGCGCACCGCGTGGTGTGCGCCGCCGCGATCAAGAAACGTCGGTATACGGGCAGATGACGGCGGCGAGGAGAGGAAATGCGTTCAGAGCATGGACACCCGCGACACGTGCGGTCAGAATGGAGCGGACCGCAGCTTTTTCTGCCTCTGCCTTCCCCGCACAGGAGGGCAGACGCGAGGCCCCGGTGCTCTCTGCCCTGACGGCGCCCGGGTCCGCGATCGCTCCGGGCTGCGGTGCCGGGAGGGTTGAGGGTCCCTCTCAGGCGCCGCGGCCCTGGGTGCGAGACGCCTCGCGCGCCGGCCCCATCCGCCGTTACGGTTTCGGGTCGCCGGCGACCGGCCAGGCCCGCTGGGCCGCTTCGGCCACTGCCTCCAGCTCTTCCCTGCTCGCCCCTTCGCGTGCCTGCCGGCTCATGCCGATGACCACCGACCGCACGAACCGGGCCGGCCCGTCGGTGTCGGTGCCCGCGGGCAGCTCCCCGGCGGCGACGCCCTCCCGCAGACGGGCGGGTCAGCTCGTCTCGGTGACCTTCGCCAGGGCGCGCGGGGCATCGGGGTCCTGGCCACGGGCGAGGGTGATCTCGTGGGCGAGCATCTGGAGCGGGATGATCTCCAGGATGGGCTGGAGGTTCTCCGGCACCCCCTCGGTGGCCAGGGCGAAGCCGGCCGAGGCGGCGTCCACCTGGGGCTTGGGGCCGACCACCATCAGATCGGCGCCCCGGTCCCGCAGCCGGTCGAGCACCGGTTGCAGCGCCTGGCCGCCCTTGCCGTCGGTGACGATGGCGATCACCGGGGAGATGTTGTCGACCATGGCCAGCGGGCCGTGCAGCAGATCCGCCCCCGAGTAGGACAGGGCCGGGATGTAGCTGGTCTCCATCAGTTTCAGCGCGGCTTCCTTGGCCGTGGGATAGCCGTAGCCGCGTGAGGTGAGCACCATGCGCTCGGCGAAGCGGTAGCGGGCGGCGAGCGTGGTGATCTCGGCGCGGCGCTGGAGGATCCGCTCGGCGAGTTCGGGCAGCGCGGCGGCGGCAGCCGTCCCGTCGGCGTCGCGCAGCCCCTGCACCAGGAGATACAGCGCCAGCAGTTCGGCGGTGTAGGTCTTGGTGGCCGGCAGGGCCTGTTCGGGGCCGGCCAGCACATCGATGTGGAACTCGGAGGCGGCGGCCAGTGGGGAGGAGGGGTTGTTGGTCACCGCGAGGGTGATCGCCCCGGCCTCGCGGGCGGCGCGGGTGGAGGCGAGCAGGTCGGGTGAGCCGCCGGACTGGCTCACCGTGATGACCAGGACATCGGTCAGATCGGGGGTGGCCGCGTAGGCGGTCGTGGTGGACATGGAGGTGAGGCCGCAGGGCTTGCCCAGCTCGATCTCCAGGAGGTACTTGGCATAGAGCGCGGCGTGGTCGGAGGTGCCCCGGGCGGTCAGCAGGACGAAACGGGGGCGGCGGGCGGCGATCGCGCGGGCCGTCTCCCGGATGGCGGGGGCGCCCTCGGTCAGCAGGCGGCGCAGCACGTCGGGCTGCTGGGCCATTTCGCCGGCCATGATCCGGCCCGGCTGGTCACTGGTCACTGGTCGCGGTCCTCCCCCACCGGTACCCCGGCGATGACCTCGGCGGCGGCCCGGCCGCAGACGCGGGCGGCGCCGTGGGTGGCGATGTACAGGGCCCCGGCGGGCGGGGACTCGGGCACGCCCATCTCCACCACGGTGGTGTCGGGCCGGGCGGCGAGCAGTGCGGTCAGGGTGTCGGCCATCCACGGGTGCCGGTGGGCGTCGCGGACCACGGCGACCACCGGGTGCTCCCCCGCCTCCTCCAGGATGCCGGCGGCCAGGGCGGCGGGCCCGGCGGCCCGGGCCTGGTCGGCGGTGTGGTCGGCGGAGCGGGTGCCGGGCAGCAGCCGTTCCAGTTCGGTGGCCACGCCCCAGGGGGTGTGGTGGCCCACGGCGATGTTGGCGACGGGATGGAAGGAGGCCACGTAGGGGGCCAGGGTCGGCGGGGTGGGTGCGGGGCTGCCCTCGGGGCGGGTCAGCCGCAGGGCGCGGCGGGCCGCGGCCAGGCCGATGTCCTGGGCCGGGCCGGAGGGTCCGGCGGTGGCCTCGGCACGGGCCCGGGCGGTCCAGCGGCCCAGGGCGCGGACGCGTTCGGCGGCGTCGTGGAGCCGTTCCTCGGACAGTTCCCCATCCCGTACCGCCTGGATGATGGCGTCGCGCAGCCGCAGCACCTCGGCCTCGTCGGAGGGGGTGCCGCCCACGCAGATGGCGTCGGCCCCGGCGGCGACGGCGAGGGCGCAGCCGCGGGCCAGGCCGTGCACGGCTTCGATGGCCTTCATCTCGATGGCGTCCGAGTAGATGACGCCGTCGAAGCCGAGGCCGCCCTGTGTCTCGGGGGCGCGCAGCAGCCCGGCGAGCACGCTGGGGCTGAGGGTGCCGGGGCGGTCCGGGTCCAGGGCGGGCAGCAGGATGTGGGCGCTCATCACGCAGCGGGTGCCGGCGGCGATGGCGGCCTTGAAGGGCACCAGTTCGCGGGAGTGGAGGGTGTCGAGGTCGATGTCGATCCGCGGCATGGCCAGGTGGGAGTCGACGCTGGTGTTGCCGTGCCCGGGGAAGTGCTTGACGCAGGCGGCGACACCGGTGCTCTGGAGCCCTTCGACGAAGGCCACGGTGTGCCGGGCGACCAGGGCCGGGTCCTGGCCGAAGGAGCGGACCCCGATCACCGGGTTGCCGGGGTCGGTGTTGATGTCGGCCGACGGCGCCCAGTTGACGGAGATGCCGCACTCGGTGAGCCGGTGGCCGATGGCGGTGGCCACCGCGCGGGTGAGGTCGAGGTCATCGGCGGCGCCCAGGGCGAGGTTGCCGGGGAAGGAGGAGCCGCCGATCAGCTCCAGGCGGGTGACGTCGCCGGCCTCCTCGTCCGTGGCGACCAGCACCTCGGGGTTGGCGGCGCGCAGTTGTCCGGTGAGGGCGGCCAGCTGTTCCGTGCTCTGCACGTTGCGGCCGAAGATCCCGACCCCGGTCATGCCGTTCTCCAGCTGCCGCAGCAGCCAGTCCGGAGCCCGGGTGGTCCCGGCGAAGGTGGGCTGGAGAACGGCCAGAGCGTCCCGGGTGAGGGTGTCGGTGGCGTGGTGGGCGGTGGTCATCGCGGGTGCTATCCCTTCACGGCACCCGCGGACAGACCGCCGGTGACCCTTCGCTGGAGGATGACAAAGACGATCAGCACGGGGACGGTGAACAGGGAGGAGGCGGCCATGGTGGCGCCCCAGTCGTTGCCGAAGTTGGTCTGGAACTGGGTGAGCCACAGCGGCAGGGTGGCCATGTCGGGGGCCTTGTTGAGCACCAGGACCATGGCGTACTCGTTCCACGCCATGATGAATCCGAAGAGCGAGGTGGCCATCAGTCCGGGGGCCAGCAGCGGGAAGATGATCCGCAGGAACGCCTGGGTGCGGCTGCAGCCGTCGATCAGGGCCGCTTCCTCCAGTTCCTTGGGCACGGCGGCGATGAAGCCGCGCAGCGTCCAGATGGTGAAGGGCAGCGCCATCACGAAGTAGATGACGGTCAGGGTGACCAGGCTGTTGAGCGCCTGGGCGTCCCGGGCGTTCAGGTACATCACGATGATCAGGATTTCCCAGGGGGCCATCTGGGCCATCATCACCACGAGGACCATGCCGCGCCGGCCGCGGAAGTTCAGCCGGGCGATCGCGTAACTGGCGGCCAGCGCCACGAGCAGGGCCAGGAACACGGCGGCGAGCGTCACCACCAGGCTGTTGCGCACATAGGTCCAGAACAGGTCCACGCCGGTGGCGGTGGTGTAGTGCTCGAAGGTCGGGGTGAAGAAGAAGACCGGGTCCTTCACGAGCACCTGGGAGTTGCTCTTGAAGGAGGTGGAGAACATCCAGTACACCGGGAAGAGGAACACCACGGTGAGCATGAGGGCCACCGCGTTGAGCCCGGCCCGGCTCAGCCGCTTGGCGCGGCGGGCGCGGGCGGAGGCGTTGGCCCGTACCGCGGGGCGCCCGGCTGCCGGGGCCTGCGCGACTGCCTGGTCGGTGGCGGTCATGACTGCGGCTCCTTCTCCTGCTTGAGGATCAGGCGGAAGTAGAAGGACAGGGCGACCAGCAGGATGATCAGCGTGAGCACGGAGATGGCCGCCGCCGTGCCGTACTGGTTCTGGCCCATGCCCTCGATGTAGGCCATGACCGGCAGGGTCTCGGACTCCCGGCTGGGGCCGCCGGCGTTCAGCGCGTAGATCTGGGTGAACGCCTTGAAGACCCAGATGATCTCCAGGAAGGTGGTGATGAGGAAGAACGGACGCATGATCGGGGCCGTGATGGACCAGAAGATCCGGGGGCCCGAGGCGCCGTCCATGCGGGCCGCCTCGTAGATCTCACCGCTGATGGTGGTCAGTCCGGCGTAAAGGTTGAGCGCCACGAAGGGCACCGAGGCCCACACGATCAGCAGCGTGACGATGGCCAGCGTGGAGAAGCCGCTGCCGAACCAGTTGTGCTGCTCGTAGCCGGAGAAGCCCAGACTGCGCATCGCCCAGTTGGCCACCCCGAACTGAGTGTCGAACAGCCAGCGGAAGACGGTGGTGCTGGCGATCACCGGCATCGCCCAGGCCGCCACCAGGGCGATGGACAGCACCAGCCGCATGGGCTTGCCGAGCCGGTACAGCAGCATCCCGATGAGCGTGCCGATGGCCATGATCAGCACCACGTTGGCCGCCATGAAGACGAAGGTGCGCACCAGGGAGGCCCAGAAGCGCTCGTCCTCCAGGACCCGGCGGTAGTTCTCCAGGCCCGACCACTCGGTGGTGTGGGAGATCAGCTGGCGGCGGCCGAACTCCTGGAAGGAGATGAGGAGGTTGCGCACCAGGGCGTAACCGAGGATGCCCGCGATCGCCAGCACGGCGGGCGTGATGAGCAGATACGGCAGCCAGCCGCCGGGCGGCGCGAACCGCCGGCCGGTCCGGCCGGCGGTCTTCACCGCCGAGCCGGGACCGGGTTCCTCGGTGTCCACGGTCAACATGGTGTGTCTTTCCTCATCCTTCGCTGGGAGGGCCGCCGCCGGGCTGACTACTCGCGGTTGATGCGGGTGGTGATCTCCGCGTCGGCCGCCTCGGCGGCGGAGGCGTAGTCGTCACCGTTGAGCGACTTGGTCATCAGTTCCTTGATCGGATTGGGGACGGTCTCCACGTTGGCCCATCCGGTGGTCAGCGGCGGAAGAAAACCGACATCGGCGGAGGCGACCATGGCCTCGGCGAAGGAACCGGCCTCCGGGCTGGCGGTCACATCGGTGCGGTTGGGCACCACGCCGCCGTTCTGGGCGTCGACGAACTTCTGGGCCCACTCCTGGGAGGTGGCCAGGGTCAGCCACTCCTCGGCCGCCTCCGGGTTGCCGGCGCGCTGGTTGATCGCCAGGTTGGAACCGCCCAGGAAGACGTGGCCGAGCTGGTCGGCGGTCTTGCCGGGGACCGGGAAGTAGCCGAAGTCGGCCTCTCCCTTCGAGCCGTCCTCGCCCTCGATGGCGGTGATGGCTCCGTTCGCCTCCCAGCCCAGACCGATCCACGAGGCCACGTTGCCGCCCGGCACGACGTCGATGGACTGCTGGGGCGATGCCTCGTCGTTGTCCTTGGGCGAGTCCGAGAAGGACTGGAGCTCGGCGTAGAAGTCCATGCCGGCCTGGCCCTCGGGGTGTTCAGCGAGCCCTTCCAGGCGTCACCGTCCTCGACGGCGAAGCTCCCGCCCTCGTCCGCGATGAAGCCGCCCAGCACGTAGTAGCTCTGGCCGGGCAGGTAGATCGGCTCGGCGTCGGTGTTGTCCCGGATCGTCTCCAGGGCGGTGACCCACTCGTCCCGGGTGGTGGGGACCTCGGCGCCGGCCTCCTCCCAGATCTTCTTGTCGTAGATGACCACCCGGTTGGCGCCGTACCAGGGCACGGCGTACAGGATGTCGTCGACCTCGGCGGCGGCCAGCATGTTCTGGTTCCACGGCTGGTCGGCGAAGGCGTCCAGCTCGGCCAGGCCGCCGGTGTTGGCGTAGCCGACCGTCTGAGTGTTGCCGATCTCCATCACGTCCACCGTGCCGTCCTCGGAGAGGGCGGTGGTGAGGCGTTCCTGGATGCCGTCCCACTGCTGGATCTGAACATTGACCTTGACGCCGTGCTCGGCCTCGAACGCCTGATTGAGCTCGGTCACCCACGACTCGGGCGCGGATCCGTCCATCAGCCAAACGGTCAGGGAGTCGGACGAACCGCCCCCGCCGCTCGAACCGCTGCCGTCGTCGCCGGTGCCGCAGGCGGCCAGCGCGGCGGTCATCGCCGTCACCGATACGGCGGCCATCAGCGTGCGCTTCACGTGACCCTCCTCGGGGCATCCGCCCCTTGACACCCGTGCCGGGAGCGGTGGTTAGTAGTGAAGGAACAAGAGGTGTAGACCAGTTGCACGGAGCCTGGACTAGACCAAGGAGAGGTGTCAAGGGTCCACAAGCGGGCCTCGTCCGTCCGTTACCGGACCGACACCTGTCCGCCGACACCGCGTCTGTTCGGACCGTGCCACGATGTCAGCTGCGAAAAACGGAGGAGCCGGTGACAGCACCGCACCACTACGGGGAAGGACGGGCCATGGCGGGCGAAGGAAGCACGGCACCGGCCGCCGGAACCGAGGGCACCGACCGGAACCGTACCGCGCGGGTCCCCAAGTACTACCGGCTCAAGCGGCATCTGCTGCGGATGACCGAGACCCTGCCACCTGGCACCCCGGTGCCGCCGGAGCGATCCCTCGCGATCGAGTTCGACACCTCCCGCACCACCGTGCGCCAGGCCCTGCAGGAACTGGTCGTCGAGGGACGGCTGGAGCGCATCCAGGGCAAGGGCACCTTCGTGGCCAAGCCAAAGGTCTCCCAGGCGCTGCAACTCACCTCCTACACCGAGGACATGCGCGCCCAGGGCCTGGAACCCACCTCCCAGCTGCTCGACATCGGCTACGTCACCGCCGACGAACGGCTGTCCCGGCTGCTCGGCCTGCCCGAGGGCGGCCGGGTGCTGCGCATCGAGCGGCTGCGGCTGGCCAGCGGCGAGCCGATGGCGCTGGAGACCACCCACCTGTCCCAGGAGCGGTTCCCCGCGCTTCGCCGCTCCCTGGTGCGGTTCACCTCGCTGTACACGGCGCTGGCCGAGGTGTACGGGGTGCACCTGGCGCGCGCCGAGGAGACCATCGAGACCTCGCTGGCCAATCCGCGCGAGGCGGGGCTGCTGGGCACCGATGTGGGGCTGCCGATGCTGATGCTGTCGCGGCACTCCTTCGCCACGGACGGGGAGCCGGTGGAGTGGGTGCGCTCGGTCTACCGGGGCGACCGCTACAAGTTCGTGGCCAATCTGGAGCGGCCAGCACCGCCCTCCCCCGCCCCTCCGGCGGCATCGTCCGCGTCATGAGTTCATGATCACGACGCGATGAGTCGGTGAAGACGCTCCTCAATCCCGCACCGCCCCATGGTCATCCGGCCGCCGCTGCCCTAGATTCGCCCTCTGTCGGGCGATGACGACCGGCACGGCGGCGCAGGGAGGCACGACGGTGGTGCGACAACTACGGCAGGCACGACCCCGTACGGTCGTCATCTGGACCCTGGTGTCCGTGGTGGCCGCCTGTGGCTGGGCCATGCTGGCGCTCTCGCGCGGCGAGGAGGTGTCGGCGGCCTGGATGGTGGCGGCGGCGCTCGGCTCGTACGCCATCGGCTACCGGTTCTACTCGCGTTTCATCGCGCACCGGGCGCTGGGTGTCGACAAGCGGCGGGCCACTCCGGCGGAGCGGCACAACGACGGGCTCGACTACCACCCCACCGACCGCCGGGTGCTGCTGGGCCATCACTTCGCGGGCATCTCGGGCGCCGGCCCGCTGGTGGGTCCGGTGCTGGCCGCCCAGATGGGCTACCTGCCGGGCACCATCTGGATCGTGGTCGGGGTGATCTTCGCCGGCGCGGTGCAGGACATGGTGGTGCTGTTCGCCTCCACCCGGCGCGACGGCAAGTCGCTGGGCCAGATCGCGCGCGAGGAGATCGGCCCGGTGGGCGGCGTCGCGGCGGTGATCGCGATCTTCACGATCATGATCATTCTGCTGGCGGTCCTGGCCCTGGTGGTGCTGAACGCGCTCGCCGAGTCCGCGTGGGGCACCTTCTCGGTCGGGATGACGATTCCGATCGCGCTGTTCATGGGTTTCTACCTGCGCTATCTGCGGCCCGGAAAGGTCGCCGAGGTCACCGTCATCGGCGTCTCGCTGCTGATGTTCGTCATCGTGGCCGGCCGCTGGGTGGCGAATTCCTCGCTGGGCGAGACCTTCACCCTGGAGCCGGGCACCCTGGTGATCTGGCTGGCGGTGTACGGATTCGCCGCCTCCGTCGTCCCGGTGTGGCTGCTGCTGGTCCCACGGGACTATCTGTCGACCTTTATGAAGATCGGTACGATCGGGCTGCTGGCGGCGGCGATCATCATCACGCTGCCCGGCCTGAAGATGGACGCGATCACGGACTTCGCCTCCAACGGTGAGGGCCCGGTGTTCGCGGGCTCGCTGTTCCCCTTCGTCTTCATCACCATCGCCTGCGGTGCCCTCTCCGGATTCCACGCGCTGATCTCCTCGGGAACCACTCCGAAGATGATTCAGAAGGAGACCCAGGTACGCACCATCGGCTACGGCGCGATGCTGATGGAATCCTCCGTCGCGGTCATGGCGATCACCGCGGCCTGTGTGCTGGATCCGGGCATCTATTTCGCGATGAACGCCCCGCCGGCGGTCATCGGGGACACCGTCCAGTCGGCGTCCGAGATCATCACGTCGTGGGGATTCACCGTCACCCCGGACCAATTGACGGCGGCGGCCGCATCGGTGGAGGAGGGCTCACTGCTCTCCCGGACCGGAGGGGCGCCGACCCTGGCGCTCGGCCTCGCCGCGATTCTCGCCGACATCCTCGGCGGCGAAGCGATGATGTCCTTCTGGTATCACTTCGCGATCATGTTCGAGGCGCTCTTCATCCTCACCGCGATCGACGCCGGAACCCGGGTGGGCCGCTTCATTCTTCAGGACGCCATCGGTGGCATGCACCCGCGCCTGGCCAAATTCCGTTCCACCCACTGGTGGCCCGGGATCTGGATCACCGGAGCGCTGGTGGTCGGCCTGTGGGGCGGGCTGCTGTGGATCGGCGTGCACGATCCGCTCGGCGGCATCAACACCCTCTTCCCGGTCTTCGGTATCGCCAACCAGCTGCTGGCCGCCATCGCCCTGGCCATCTGCACGGTGCTGCTGGTCAAGGGCGGCCGCTCCCGCTACGCGTGGGTGACCGGGGTGCCGCTGGTGTGGATCTCGATCGTGACCCTGACCGCGAGCTGGCAGAAGGTGTTCTCCGGCGACCCGGCGGTGGGCTTCCTCGCCCGCCGCTCGCAGTACCAGGACGGAATCGACGCCGGACAACTGCTGCCGGGCGCCAAGGACATGTCCGACATGCAGACCATCGTGAACAACGCCACCATCACCGCCGCCATCACCGGGCTGCTGGCGGTCCTCGTCCTGGTGGTCTTCGCCGACGCCGCACGGATGATCCTCAAGGCGCTGCGCGACCCGGGCTCGGTCTCCCTCCAGGAGGCCCCGTTCGTGGAGTCCCGGCTGATCGCCCCCGCCGGGCTGATCGCCACCAAGGAGGAGAAGGCCGAACTGGTGGCCGCCGGGCTCGGGCCCGAGGGCGGCATCCCGGCCGTCAGGGACGGCGAGGCGGGCGGCGAGCGCACCCCCGAAGGGGCCAGGGAATGACCGCGACGGACGGTACGACCGGCGCGGTACGGACTACCACGGTGGCCCGTACCGCGCGCCGGGTCGGCGGCTGGCTGCGCTGGTACGTGCGCGAGGTCACCGGCGAGAGCGCGTACGACCGCTACACGGCCCGCGCCCGGGCCCAGGACCCGACGGTACGGGTTCTGAGCCGGCGCGAGTTCGAACGGATGCGGATGGACGCCAGGGCCTCCGAGCCGGGCGCCGGCGCCGGCTGCTGCTGAGGCGCGTCCGCCCGCCCCGGGACCCCTGGCCTCGGCCGATATTGCCGTACGGGACATCGAACAGCCGCCACATACTGACGGCATGGACACCATGATCAGAGCCGCCGAGCCCGACGAACTGACCGAGCTCGGCGAGATGACCGCCACCACCTACCTCGATGAGGGTTTGCTCACCTACGGAGCCGCCGATCCGTATCTGAAGGTGCTGCGCGACACCGCCCGGCGGGCCGCGCACACCCAGATCCTGGTGGCGGCGGACACCGACGGCACGCTGCTGGGCTCCGTCACCCTCGTCCTGGACGGCGGGCCCTACGTCGATGTCGCCGACGGCCCCGAGGAGGCCGAGTTCCGGATGCTGGTGGTGCGGAACGAGGCACGCGGCCGGGGGATCGGCGAGGCGCTGGTGCGGGAGTGTCTGAGCCGGGCGCGCCGGGCCGGGAAACGGCGTGTCGTCATCTCCAGTTCGTCGCAGATGCACACAGCGCACAGACTCTACGGGCGGCTCGGCTTCGTTCGGGCCCCGGAGCGCGACTGGGACCCGTTCCCGGGGGTCACACTTCACGTGTTCGCATGTGAGCTGTGACCGTAAGTATGACGACGAACACTACATATGGTGGTGCTCGCTTCCCTCGGCACTAGATGTATGCTCGTGCTCGCTGTCGTCGCAGGGGAATCCGGTGTGATTCCGGAACTGTCCCGCAACGGTATGTGATGGGCTGATTTCAGATGGTCCGTCATGAGTCCGAACACCTGCCGTCAGTATCGAGAACGTCCGGGCCTCGTGGGCTGGGCCGGCGGACGCTGCGCGGTATACGTCATGTGAGCCTTTGCCTTGCTACACGTATGCCCGCATGCGCCCGTCGTGCGTCGCCCCTGAAGGTGTCCCTGCGATATGAGGGAGAGCATCGCGTGACCATCGCACCCGTCGCCCCAGCGGAGCCGGCCTCAGCCGAACTGCTGCGCACCGTGAGCGACCTCACCGCCGATCTGCCCGCCACCGACCCCGCGCGGGTCACGGCGGCCGTGATCCGCGGCCGGCAGGCCGACTCCGACGCGGCCGAACTCCGCTCGCTCGCCATCGAGGCCGCCGCCGGCCTCATCGGCGAGGAGCCCGAGTACTCGCGGCTCGCCGCCCGATTGCTCACCCTCGCCGTGCGCGAGGAAGCCGCCGGGCAGGGCGCGGTCACCTTCTCCGACTCGATCGCCGCCGGGCAGCGCGAGGGCCTGATCGCCGACACCACCGCCGAGTTCGTCGAACTCCACGCGGAACGGCTGAACGCCCTGGTGGAGCAGGCGATCGCGGACGGCGCGGATGACCGGTTCGGCTACTTCGGGCTGCGCACCGTCGAGTCCCGCTACCTGCTGCGCCACCCGCACACCCGCAAGGTGATCGAGACCCCGCAGCACTTCCTGCTCCGGGTGGCCTGCGGCCTCGCCGAGGACCGCTCCGAGCGCGCCCTGGAAGAGGTGGCACGGCTGTACGGGCTGACCAGCTCGCTCGCCTACCTGCCGTCCTCCCCCACCCTGTTCAACTCCGGCACCCGGCACCCGCAGATGTCCTCCTGCTACCTGCTGGACTCGCCGCTGGACGAGCTGGACTCCATCTACGAGCGCTACCACCAGGTCGCGCGGCTCTCCAAGCACGCCGGCGGCATCGGCCTGTCCTACTCCCGCATCCGGGCCAGGGGCTCGCTCATCCGCGGCACCAACGGCAAGTCGAACGGCATCGTGCCGTTCCTGCGCACCCTGGACTCCTCGGTCGCCGCCGTCAACCAGGGCGGCCGGCGCAAGGGCGCGGCCTGCGTGTACCTGGAGAGCTGGCACGCCGACCTGGAGGAGTTCCTGGAGCTGCGGGACAACACCGGTGAAGAGGCGCGCCGCACCCACAACCTGAACCTGGCGCACTGGATCCCGGACGAGTTCATGCGCCGGGTGGAGGCCGACGCCGAGTGGTCGCTGTTCTCGCCGTCCGAGGTGCCCGAGCTGGTGGACCTGTGGGGCGACGCGTTCGACGCCGCCTACCGCAAGGCGGAGGCCGAGGGCCGCGCCGCCAAGCGGGTGCCCGCCCGGCAGCTGTACGCGCGGATGATGCGGACCCTGGCGCAGACCGGCAACGGCTGGATGACGTTCAAGGACGCCGCGAACCGTACCGCCAACCAGACGGCCGAGGCCGGCTCGATCGTGCACTCCTCGAACCTGTGCACCGAGATCATCGAGGTCACGGACGACGGCGAGACCGCCGTGTGCAACCTCGGCTCCATCAACCTGGCCGCGCACCTGGGCGCCGACGGTGACATGGACTGGGAGCGGATCGACGCCACCGTGCGCACGGCCGTGACCTTCCTGGACCGCGTGGTGGACATCAACTTCTACCCGACGAAGGAGGCCGCCGCCTCCAACAGCCGCTGGCGGCCGGTGGGCCTGGGCCTGATGGGCCTCCAGGACGTCTTCTTCCGGCTGCGCCTGCCCTTCGACTCCCCCGAGGCGAAGGCGCTGTCCACCCGGATCTCCGAGCGGATCATGCTGGCCGCCTACGAGACCTCCGCCGATCTGGCGGAGCGGCACGGCCCGTTCGAGAACTGGGAGAAGACCCGGACCGCGCGCGGCGTCCTGCACCCCGACCACTACGCCGACGCCCAGGTGACCTGGCCGGAGCGGTGGGAGGCGCTGCGTACCCGCATCGCCGGCACCGGCATGCGCAACTCGCTGCTGCTGGCGATCGCACCGACCGCCACCATCGCCTCGATCGCCGGCGTGTATGAGTGCATCGAGCCGCAGGTGTCGAACCTGTTCAAGCGCGAGACGCTCAGCGGCGAGTTCCTCCAGGTCAACACCTACCTGGTCGAGGAGCTGAAGCGGCTGGGGCTGTGGAACGAGGCGACCCGGGGCGCGCTGCGCGAGGCGAACGGCTCCATCGACGGGATCGCGTCGCTGCCGGCCGAGGTGCGCGACCTGTACCGCACGGCGTGGGAGCTGCCGCAGCGGGCGCTGATCGACATGGCGGCCGCCCGTACCCCCTTCATCGACCAGGCGCAGTCCCTGAACCTGTTCATGGCCTCGCCGACCATCGGCAAGCTCAGCTCGATGTACGCGTACGCGTGGAAGAGCGGTCTGAAGACCACGTACTACCTGCGGTCCCGCCCCGCCACCCGGATCGCGGCGTCGGCGCGCGGCGGCTCCGCCGCGGCCACCGCGCCCGCCCCCACCATCCCCGTGCAGCAGCAGCCGGCCGCCGTCACCGAAGCCGACGCCGTCGCCTGCTCCCTGGAGAACCCCGAGTCCTGCGAGGCATGCCAGTAATGACCACCGAGGCACAGAAGACGAAGAACCTGCTCGACCCGGGCTTCGAACTGACCCTGCGGCCGATGCGCTACCCGGACTTCTACGAGCGGTACCGGGACGCCATCAAGAACACCTGGACCGTGGAAGAGGTCGACCTCCACTCGGACGTCGCGGACCTGGCGAAGCTGTCGCCGGGCGAGCAGCACATGATCGGCCGGCTGGTGGCGTTCTTCGCAACGGGCGACTCGATCGTGGCCAACAACCTGGTGCTCACGCTCTACAAGCACATCAACTCCCCCGAGGCGCGGCTGTACCTGTCGCGGCAGCTGTTCGAGGAGGCGGTGCATGTCCAGTTCTATCTGACGCTGCTGGACACGTACCTGCCCGACCCGGACGACCGGGCCGAAGCCTTCGCGGCGGTCGAGAACATCCCGTCCATCCGGGAGAAGGCGCAGTTCTGCTTCCGCTGGATGGACTCGGTGGAGAACATCGACCGGCTGGAGAACCAGGCCGACCGCCGGCGCTTCCTGCTGAACCTGATCTGCTTCGCGGCCTGCATCGAAGGGCTGTTCTTCTACGGGGCGTTCGCCTACGTGTACTGGTTCCGCTCGCGCGGTCTGCTGCACGGCCTGGCGACGGGCACCAACTGGGTGTTCCGTGACGAGACCATGCACATGAACTTCGCGTTCGAGGTCGTCGACACGGTGCGCCGGGAGGAGCCCGAGCTCTTCGACGACGAGCTGGAGCGCCAGGTCACCGACATGCTGAAGGAGGCCGTCGAGGCGGAACTCCAGTTCGCGCGGGACCTGTGCGGCGACGGCCTGCCGGGCATGAACACCGAGTCGATGCGCCAGTACCTGGAGTGCGTCGCCGACCAGCGGCTGCTGCGGCTCGGGATCAAGCCGGTGTTCGGCTCGGAGAACCCGTTCGCGTTCATGGAGCTCCAGGACGTCCAGGAACTGACCAACTTCTTCGAGCGCCGGGCCTCCGCCTACCAGGTGGCGGTCGAGGGGAACGTGTCGTTCGACGACGACTTCTGATCCGGATACGAGAGCGCCGGACCGGCGCTTTCGTATACAAGAGGCCGTCTGGCGCTAATTGATCGCCGCACCACAAGACGGTTTGTGCTCGCTCCGGCTGCTCCTCTCGGATGAGGACTCATCTCATCATCCGAGAGGAGCAGACCCATGATGATCGTGCGATGGCACATCAGCAGCTACAGCAGCACGGGCAACAACTGCCTGGAACACGCCCCCCTGCCGACCGGCCTCCAGGCCGTACGCGACACGAAGGCGCGCACCTGCGCCACGTTGCTGCTGCCTGCGGCGTCCTGGCAGTCCTTCGTCACGGCCACCAGGACCGACTCCTTACGCCCCCGCGGACGCTGACCGCCGCCGGATCACCACCCATCCGGTCACGGCGACGACCAGGACGACGGCGGTGCCACCGAGGATCCACGGCAGCGGGCCGCTGTTCTCACCGGTGGCGGCGGCTTCCGCCTCGGGTCCGGGGGCGGGCTCGGCACCGTCCGCCGGACCGGTCTCGGCCTCCGGTTCGGGAGCGGGGGTGGCAGCAGGATCGAGGGCCGCTTCCCAGTCGCGGAAGATGGGCGGGCTGTCGGGGTCGCCGGGGTCGCCTTCCCCGTCGATGACGACGCGGTCGGGCCGGACGATGCCGTACCCGGTGTAGTCATCGCGTCGCTGGTCATCGGGGCGTTCGGCGGTGTTGAGCATCACGCGCAGGACCTGGTTCTTGGTCCAGTTCGGGTGCTGCGACCAGATCAGCGCGGCGGAGGCGGAAGCGAGAGCGGTGGCGGAACTGGTACCACCCTCCTCACGGATACAAGCCGGGCTGGCAGGACCATCGCAATGGCCAGGGACGTTGCCACCCGGGGCTGCAATGGCGACCTGAGAGCCGTGAGTCGAGTATCCCTCTCGCTCGCCATCACCGTTCACGGCTCCAACTCCCACGATTCCGTCGAGAGCCGCCGGGAACTTGGCCGTGTTGTAAGTGTCACCGTCGTTTCCGGTGCCGGCAAAGATCAAGACGCCTTGACGCGTTGCCTCAGCAATGGAATCACCCATGCTGGTGGCCGCAGTTCCGTTGTCCGTGGCTGCCAGCGATATGTTGATGATCTGGGCGCCCTCGGCCACCGCGAAGTCGATGGCCTCGGCCCAACGATCTCCTCCATCAAAATCAAGTTGATTGGTACTGGCGCGAATGGGGAGGATCTTTGCCCCCGGGGCCAACCCCTGTACTCCGTTCCCCCCTGATCCAGCGATCAAGGAAGCCATGTCGGTCCCGTGCCCGTCATCATCCGCGTGGGATCCCCTGGCATCTCTCATGACGTCGGTGCCGTCGAGGACTTGGCCTTGGAGTTCGGGGAGGGTCGGGTCGACGCCGGTGTCGATGACGGCGACAGTGATGCCTTCGCCGGTGGTGTGTTCCCAGATTTCTTCGACGCGGAGGGTGTCGAAGTACCAGGGGTGTTGGGGGGTGTCAGCTGCCTGGGCGGTGGGTGCGGTGGCGAGTAGGGCGGTGAGGGCAAGGGTGGTGGCGAGGGCCCGGCGGGTGGGGGTCATGGCTGCCTGTCGTCCTTGCTCTCGTTCTTCTTTTTCTTCTTCTTGCCGTTCTTCCTGCCCTGACCGGGCAGGCCGATCACACCGGTGGGTTTGGGCAGGGACCGCCCGCGCTCCCCACGGCCTGTGGGACGTCCGTCGACCTTCGCCTTCCCATACGTGGGACGCGGCGTGGTGTTGGGCTGGTCGTTCCTGGTCGGAGTGAGACGTGAGTTGGCGGCGTTCATACCGGGCTGGATCACCCCACCCGGAGGGATACGTGACGCCACCGTGGGTTTCGCGTTCGGTACCGGCTTGCCCCCGAGAAGGCCGTAGTTGTTCGCCCTGCCCCAGGGATTACCCCCACCCGGGCCACCACCTCCCGTAGACGGACGCCCCACGGGAGGCTGCTGACCACCCGGCATCCCAGGCCCGGCAGGGCGCCCCACCGGTGGCTGTGAACCCGGACCGGACGGCGGACCAAAGGGCCGCACCACAGGCGCCTCACCCGGACGCAGACCCGGGCCACGCACCAGCGGCACCTGACCCCCACCCCCACGCCCCTGACCGGGCTGGGCCGGTGACGGCCAGCCCGGCACCGGACCCACCACCGGCTGCTGTGGCGGACCGCCACCCACAGGACGCTCCACCACCACCGGCGGAGGAGACCCGGACGGAGCCACCGGAGGAACCCCACCATTCGGCACCACCCCCACCGAATCCAACGACGTCCCCACACGATCACCCTCAACGCCCAGGCCCGGCGCTGTAGGCGTCGTAGGAACCGCCAGGGACGCCTGTGACACATGCCCCGGCTCGGGGAAAGGCGTCTCCGGACGTGACGTCGGACCGGCCACCGGCGGCATGGACCGGTGCTTTTCGCCACCGTATGGCTGCCCGGTAAGGGATGGCTGATCAGGACCGACGATGCCTTCCCCCTCCAGGGGGACGAATCGAGGCTCGGGCAGAATCCTGATCGTCGTCGCCGCGACCTGGTACACCTGCCCCACCCGGGAGATGACACCGATCGCTTCCTGGCGCAGCTGCTCGTGCTCGCTCGTCGCGGCGGGACCCAGGTAGGCACCGAATGCCTGCTGCGAGGCGGAGTCCGGAAGCCCCGTGTCCGCAGGAACCGGCGGCATGCTGCTGACCGCCTCCTTCAGTGCCTGACCGGCTCCCTTCATCGCCTGGCCGATGACCTTCGTGTAGCTCTTGAAGTGGTCGGAATCCTGCTCGAAGCGGGTCACCCACTCCCGCAGCGCCGTCGCGGACTCGCCTTCCCACTCCAGGTTCCGCATGTGGTGGGCGACCGCCGCGCCCACCTGGGACACTGCCCGGGCTGCGTTCTGGAGCGTGTCCCCGCGCTGAATCAACGCGTCCGGGTTCGCCCCGGCCAGCAGCGCAGCGAGCTGTTCGTGCGACGCGTTCTCCAGGTCCTCGAATTGCATCGTCGGCCTTCCCCGTACCCCTCCCGGCCAAGTGCATACCAGAACAGGATACTTACCGCCTGCAGCGCCCGATCAACAGGTTGCTACCGTGTGCATCCGGACACCAACAAGCGGGGGGTCATGTCCATTCCAGAAGACTCCGTGTCGACCCGGCTGAACAGCACGGTGGTGCCGGACGGTGAAACCATGCAGGACTGGGATCAGCCACAGGCGGACCTGGTGGTCGATCCCGAGGAGTTGCGGGCCATGGGCGAGGACGCCCACGCGCTGTCCCGCATTCTGACGGCCGGCCCCCAGGCCTCCGGCACCACCTACTCCGCCGCCGCGGCGCTCAGCAACGACGGATTCGCCACCGGCTCCGCGCTGCACAACACCATGGCGCGCTTCTTCCGGCAGTCGATGAATCTGCACAACGACTGTGTGCGCGTCGGAGATCATCTCACCGGCACCAGCACGGCACATGCCACCCTTGAGGAAGACATCTCGACCCAGCTCCGGTCGGCCACCCAGGACCTGCAGTATCCGGGCACTCCGTCGATCGTTGCTCTCGCCGATGTCCAGCCCACGGAGATCGCCGGCGTATGGGGCGGCGAAGGCGGTGCCGATGCCCGGGTATGAGCAGTTGAACAACGTCGACTTCCGCTCGCTGGACGCGGCGATCGAGGACTGGCGGCAGACGAAGGGGGACCTGGACGCGCTGGCCGCCGAGGCGGCCCAGGGGCTGCTGTCCAAGATCGAGGCATCACAGTGGAGGGGCGAGAACGCCACCGTCAGCCGGGAGTTCATCATCCGCGCCGGCTCCGAGTTCGAGTACGCCCATCAGCAGGCCCAGGCCGTTTTCACGATTCTCACGGACTTCCGCGCCGTCCTGGCGGCTCACCAGCGGTCTCTTCAGGAACTCGCGCAAGAGGCGAGGCAGCAGGGTCTGTACGTCCAGGCCAACGGCACGGTCATCGAGCAGCCGGACGGACCGTACAGCGACCTGGGCCTGGAGCAGTCCGGCCCGTTGCTCGGCCCCGGGACCTCCTCCCGCCAGGCTGACATCGACCACTTCGCCGCCCGGATCCAGGCCGTGCTGGCCGAGGCGGCCACACAGGACGAGACCACCGCTCGCGCGCTGCGCGAGAACATCGGTGAAGAACGGGAACACTTCGCCCCCGTCACGGCGGAGAGCCTGTTCGACGGTGCACGGGCCCAGGGCATAGCGGATGCCCAGGAGTATCTGGACCTCATCGAGTCGGAGGCGTACAACACCCAGGAGGGCATCGACCGTCTCAACGAACTGGCGGCGGCCCAGAGCCACAATGAGCACTTCGCCACCTATCTCGCGACGGGTCTCGGGGCGGAGGGAACGCTGGAGTTCTGGGCGGACGTGCTGGACGGCCCCGAATCCGGCGAGGTCAGTGACGCCTACCGGGAGTCGGTGCTCCAACTCCGGGAGAACCTTGGCGTGACGTTCGGCACCGCGTCGGAAAGTCATCGCGATGGGATGGATGCGTGGCGGAACGACATGATCGCTCTGGGATCCGAGCGGATCGGCACCGGCGCCGCCATGAATCCTTACGGGTTCCAGATCATGAGTGATCTCATGATGCACGGAAACTACAACAAGGACTGGCTGGTCGACTACGGTGCCGGCCTGGTGAATGCCGAGCAGGAAATGGCCTTTGACACGGCGCAGTTCTGGGCCAATGCGGCACCCGTCGAGGAGTATCGCCGGGTCATCGGTGATGAGTACCGCGCTGACCCGTTCACAGGCTTCATGCGCGCCCTGGGCAACAATCCGGACGCGGCGACCGCGTTTGTCCTGACTGAGGAACCGCAGGACTACGCCGAGTACATCGTCACGGTGCGGGAGACTCCGAGGACTGACGGGGACGCTGTCCACGAGGAGACCGGTCAGGCCCTGTTCGCCGCCGCCACCGGTATCAACCCGCATGATCCGGCCGCCCTGTACGTCGAACACACCGCCGACCACGACGCGGCCCGCGACCGCGTACTCGCACTGGGCTCCGGCCTCGGCGACGACTTCCCGCCGGAGTTCCGCTCCCCCATGGCCAAGATGCTGGTCAACCATGGGGACGCCGTCATCGACACAGCCGGAACCCAGTGGGAGCACCCGCCCCTGGACGACCGCCACCTGTCGAATGTGGCTACTCAGATATCCCGCGATCAGGAATCTTACGGGTACTTGAGCGAAGGGATCAATTACCTTCTCGCTGACTCCTTCGCTGACACCGAGACCACCTTCGGGCAAGAACTGAGCCCCAGTGACACTCTCAACCGCGCGGGACAGACCTTGGGATTTCTTGAGCAGGCACGATACGACGCACTGGTCGGCGAGAGAGCCGACGAGGAATCACAGGCCGTTTGGGACGCTCGGTGGCAGTACCATGCGGTCGGCTCGCTGGCGAATTTCATTCCGCAGGCCGGCGACCTGACGCAGCGCGGAGTGGATGTCTATACACAGGCGTGGCTGGACGATGAAATGAATAGAATTGGCGATAAATACTCCGAAGAGGAATACGATCTTTCGAAAGTGAGAAAGAGTCAGCTGGGGGCCCTTTCGGACGCTTGGTACGAAGTGCATCGCGATTGGGCCGATGCAACGACTGGATACGACACGGTACTCGGACGCAGAACACAGATAGCCGGAGATGCGATGTTGGGCGGGCACTCCAAGTAGGAGCTGCCACAGAGAGACAGGGCGAGATCACATGAGAACCTCTTGGCGCACGCCCCTGTGCATGCTTCTCACTTCCAGTGCACTTCTCTTCGGGTGCAGTGGGGGGCCACCGGAGCAGAACTACAGAGTCCCTGACAATGCCTGCGGAATATCCGTGGATCGATCCGTCTTCAAAGGTCTCCTACCTCCCGGGGAGGAATATTCTGAAGATGTGGACGAATCCATTGAGGGAATTCACCAGTGCACGCTCATCGTCGATTCCGAGGCGACCGCCTATTTCGACATATACATGCTGTCGCATCTTGAGTCCCCACGCAGGCCGGACAAGGCGACGACCTTCCTCAAAGAAGCAGACTTCGAGGGAGAATTCCTGGTCTGGGAAAAAGGTGCCGGGATTTCCTTCCGGTGTGCAGCGGACGAGGACAACATCTACGCTTACCCGAGAATATCCATCAGGTTCTCCCACGCGCCGATAACAGACGACGAGGAACGTCGGGACGCCATCGAAGCCTTCGCCCGCAGCTACGTCGAAGGCGTCAAGGAGTACCAGCAGTGTGACTACGTCTGAGGGGCGGACCGGGGGGCGGTCCGCCCCTCAGGGGTGCGCTGGGTGGCGGGAGGTCAGGCGTTGGGGACCGTCTCGTAGCGGGGGGTCCCCTCCTCCATCATCTTCAGGGCCTTCTTCCGCTCCCGCTTGGAGAGGCGGTCGATGTACAGGCGGCCGTACAGGTGGTCCGTCTCGTGCTGGAGGCAGCGCGCGAAGTAGCCGGTGCCCTGGACGCGGATCGGCTCGCCCGCCGCGTTCTGGCCGGTGACCACCGCGTAGTCGGGGCGGGCCAGCTCCGCGTAGGCGGTCGGGACGGACAGGCAGCCCTCGTTGTTGTCGTCCAGCACCCGCGACTCGGCCGGCAGTTCCTCCAGGACGGGGTTGCACACCACCCCGACGTGCCGCACGCCCTCGTCGTCGTGGCAGTCGTACACGAACACCTTCAGATCGACACCGATCTGGTTCGCCGCGAGACCGACACCCTCCGCAGCCCGCTGGCTGGCGAACATGTCGTCGATCAGCGCCGCGAGACCGTCGTCGAACTCGGTGACGTTCCGGCACTCGGAGTGCAGTACGGGGTTCCCGACGACCGTGATGGGGCGGGCGGTGCCGCGCGCCCGGTACGCCTGCTCCCGCTCCTCGCAGTCCTGCGTGTCATCGATGAACTCATCCACACGCTGATCGATCTCTTGCGTCATGTCTTACAGCTTACGGTCCGATCCGGACAGCCTCAGCAGACCTCTTCCAGGTCCCGCCATTCCCGGGTGTCCGGGCTGTCCGCGACCCAGCCGTCCAGCAGGCCGCGCACCAGTGGCTCGGGGGCCGCCAGGCCGCACTCGCGCTCCGGGGTCCACAGGCCGTCCGGGGCCACGTGCCCCAGCGGCCCGGGGCTGCCCGGCACGCTGTGGTCGTGCGGGTCGTGCCGCACCGCTCCGTCTCCGTCCTCGGTGGGCATCCGCGACTCGGAGCAGGCCCGGCACAGCAGCCGCACCGAGGAGGACCAGTCCTCCGCCGCGTACCCGGCGTCCGCGGCCAGCCGCTCCAGGGCGTCCCGGTCCCGCGCCGAGGCGGCCTCGATCAGCACCACCCAGGTGGGGATCGCCGAGGGCGCCCACAGCTCTATCTCGTCGAAGACCGGGAACACCGCGTCACCGGTGCTGCGCTCCCCGTGCGGGACGCCGTCGTGCAGCACGACCTCGCCCCAGCGCCGCCCGGAGGACGGCAGCGGGATGTTCTGCACCTCGATCCGCGCCGGGTCCAGCCGCCGGCCCCACACCACCTCGGCCTCGCCCTCGGGGGACAGCCGTACGGCCGCCCCGCCCAGGTCCATGCCCAGCGGTTCGTCGGCGACGGTGCCCGCGCCGGGGACGGCGAGCCCGTACGCCTGCCACGCCCGGCGGGCCAGTGGCCAGTCCTGGAGGGCGGTGGCGGCGATGCCGACGTTCCACCAGTCCGGGGCCCCGGTGTCCCGCTCCAGCAGCGCGACGGCCCGCAGCCCGGCGGAGCGCGCCTGTTCCCAGTCGTGCCGGAACTTGTGCAGCAGCGCCAGGTTGAACCAGGACTCGGACAGCCATGGCTCCAGGTCGGCGGCGCGGGTGAGGAGCGCGCCGGCGTCCTCGTAACGGCCGTCGTCGATGAGGGTGAAAGCCCGGTTGGTGGCCAGCCGCCAGTCGGTGGACGGCCGCTGCCGGACCCTGCCGAAGATCCTCACGATGTCCTGCCCGATTCCCGCTTCGTGGTGTGCACGTCGTCGTTCTCCTGTCCGCCCTAGGCCGCATCCAACCATGCACGGGCCAAGGCCTGCTCACAGCATGGGTCAGCCGACCGTCCCGCGCGAGACGATCTGTTGCAGGGCCCGGACGACCTCGGGGTCGTACTCCGTGCCCGTATCGCGTTCCAGCGCGCTCAGGGCCTGCCCCGGGCCGGGGCGGTCCGGGGGGCTCAGATCGGCGTACGCGTTGGCCGTGCGCACGATGCGGGCCGCTATCGGCTGGTCCCGGTACGGCTCGGCCTGCAGCTCCAGGGTGTGCGCGATGGCCTCGCCCGCCCCGGCCTCGCGGGCCACCCCCGCCCCCAGCGCGGCGATGGCGCGGCGCCGGGCGGCCGGCAGGGCGGTGGTGGCTCCGTCGGGCAGTGGTTCGAAGAGGGAGAGCTGTCCGATGTCATGGAGCAGGGCGGCGTACTCCAGTGCGGTGAGTTCACGGCCGGGCAGCCGCAGCGCGCGGCCGGTGGCGCGGGCGAGCGCGGCGACCCGCTGGGCGTGGCCGGGCGGGGTGTAGCCGGCGACCTCGGTGGCGAGGGCCAGCGCGGTGACCGTCTGGCGGTAGGTGGCGCGGACCACCGCGTAGCGGCGGAAGACGAGGGTGGTCAGCAGCAGCGGCACGCAGGAGATCGGGAGTGCCCACCAGTGCAGGTACGCGGCGCCCAGGGCCAGCGCGATGACGCCGCCCGCCACGGCCGCGGCCAGGGCGGTGGCGGCGGGCGGGTCGGCGCGCAGCAGCCGTAACGCCGTCCCGTTCATGTGCGCGCGCCCGGCTGCTCGTCGGGTACCTGCCGGTCGGCACTGGACCGGGTGGCGGGGATGTCCCGGCTCGTCGCCTCGGGCGCCGGGGGCTCGGTGTACGGCCAGCCGTACCGTTCCAGGGCGGTGTCCAGGGCCGCCACCATCCGCGGGTCGAACTGGGTGCCGGCGCAGCGGCGCAGTTCGGCGAGGGCCTCGGGCACCGGGCGGGCGCGCCGGTAGCTGCGGGTGGAGGTCATGGCGTCGAAGGCGTCGGCGACCGCCACGACCCGGGCGGCCTCGGGGATCCGCGGGCCCGCGAGCCCGGCCGGGTAGCCACTGCCGTCGTAGCTCTCGTGGTGGTGGAGGGCGGCGTCCACGGCTTCGCCCAGGACGCGGATGCCGCGCACGATCTGGTACCCGTACTCGGGGTGCCGGCGGATCTGGTGCCACTCCTCGTCGCTGAGCGGGCCCTCCTTGCGCAGGGTACGGGTGGGCACGGCGAGTTTGCCGATGTCGTGCAGGGCGCCCGCGGTGCGCAGGGCGTGGACACGCTCCGTGTCCAGGCCGAGTTCGCGGGCGATGAGGGCGGCGGCGTGGCCGACGCGTTCGCTGTGGCCGCGGGTGTAGCGGTCCTTGAGGTCGACGGCCTGGACGAGCGCGGCGACGGTGGCGCGATGCGCGGCGTCCAGTTGCCGGGAGCGGGCCATGATCCAGCAGCAGATGTAGCCGGGGGCCAGCACGGGGAGCGCGCCGAGCAGTCCGGGCCCGGGGACGGCGTGCCACAGGGTGGCGGCGAGCAGCCCGAGCAGACCGTAGGGCAGGTGCCCGAGCAGGACGGCGGCGGCGCTGCGGCTGCCGCCCAGCGCCCGGTCGGCGGCGGCGCAGGTGAGCACGGCGATGAGGGCGGGCAGCAGCGTGATGGTCAGCGGCGCGGCGGCGGGCTGCGCGTGCCCGGGGTCGGCACCGGTGGCGGGCAGCGCGTCGCCGAGCAGCCCTTCGGTGAGCAGCCGGAAGCAGTACGCGGCGGCCGCGGCGGTGACCATGAGGCGGATGGCGTGCCGGGTCCTGCCCTCGGCGGGGCGGGGGCCGAGCAGGGCGCCGGGCAGCGGGGCGAGCGCGGCCAGACCGGGGGGCAGCAGGAACACGCCGGTGAACAGCAGTGCCCCGTAGGCGCCGGTCTCCCGTGGTACGCGGTGGCCCAGGAAGCGGCAGCGGGGCAGGTAGGCGCACAGGGCGCCGAGCAGGGCGAGCGGAAGGAACTGGGTCCACGGCAGGGCCGCGACGGCCTCCCCGAATTCCCGCATGGTGATCCTCCTCCCCTGGGTGTCCCGGGGAGGATAGAGCGCGCGCCGGAGGACGCGGGGGGAGTTTGCGGGTCAGTCCTGGCAGAACGCCGCCATACTCACCCGATCGAGTGAAAGGGGGGTGAAGGAAGTGAAAGTAGGGCGGAGGGCGCGAGGGGCGCGCCCTCGGGATGCGTGCGGCGGACGGGCCGCACGGCGCGGGCGCGTCAGTCCGCGGTCGCCGCCGGCGGAGCGGTGGCCCCACCCGGCTGCCCCGTACCCGCGACCGAGCCGGCGGCGCCCGTGCCCGTACCCCTGATCAGATCGATCCGGTCCAGCACCTTGGCCCGCAGGTCGGCGGGTACCTCGTCCTGGCCGCAGCAGCGCTTGACCAGCTTCTTCACCGACTCCTCGAGGCCGTACTCGGCCAGGCACGGCCGGCACTCCTCGATGTGCTCCTGGAACTTCGCGGAGTCGACATCGGGCATCTCCTTGTCGAGATACTCGTACAGATGGCCCAGGACCTCCGAACAGTCCGTGGGGCGCGACGGGTCGCCACTCATGAGCCTGAGCCTTCCTGTGCCCCGCCCGTGCCGGCCGGGACAAGGCCACGCTCACGGGCGTAATCACTGAGCATGTCGCGCAGCTGCCGACGGCCGCGGTGCAGCCGGGACATCACCGTGCCGATGGGGGTACCCATGATGTCGGCGATCTCCTTGTAGGCAAAGCCCTCGACATCCGCGAGATAGACGGCGATGCGGAATTCCTCCGGGATCGCCTGGAGTGCCTGCTTCACGTCGGAGTCGGGCAGGTGATCCAGCGCCTGCGACTCGGCCGAGCGCAGCCCGGTCGACATGTGCGACTCCGCCCGCGCCAGCTGCCAGTCCTCGATGTCCTCGGCGGCGCTGCGCTGCGGTTCCCGCTGCTTCTTGCGGTACGAGTTGATGAAGGTGTTGGTGAGGATGCGGTACATCCACGCCTTGAGGTTGGTGCCTTCACGGAACTGGTGGAACGAGCCGTACGCCTTCGCGTAGGTCTCCTGCACCAGGTCCTCGGCATCGGCGGGGTTGCGCGTCATGCGCAGCGCGGCCGAGTACATCTGGTCGAGGAAGCCCAGGGCGTCCCGCTCGAAGCGCGCGTTGCGCTCCGCGTCCGTCTCCCGCGCGGCCTCGTCCCGCGACGAATCGTCCGTACCGGTGACCTGACCCACCTCCTCCTTCCGAAAGGCGACGAACCCGGGCATGGGCCCGTCCGTTTCGGAGGATAGACGACGGAAGGGCCCGTCCGCCGGTCGGGAGGACCGCTCGGAGGCCAGTGCCAGCGTCGCCCAGTCCACCTCGGCGGCGGCCGGCCGCCGCGGTCGGGTCGGGCAGCTGATGGATCCCATGGGGGACGTCTCCGCTCTCTCGTCTGCAGTGCGTGCTGTACAGCCCGTACGCATGGCACAACACGGCGGGTGCGCGCCGCATTCCTGCGCGCCGCGGTGATCACGCTCACGTGGGCGGAGCGGGCCCCGCGGGGCCCGGCGCGCCGCGCGCCCCGGCTCAGAAGAGCGTCTCCTCCTCGGGGGCCGGCAGGGCGGCGACCAGCTCGGGGCCGTTGTTCCGTACGTTGCTGACGTCCGTGGTGACCGGGTACGCACGCACCGTGCCCGGCGGGGGCGGCGCCAGCAGCTCCCGGATGTCCTCGGGGTCGGTGCGCGAGGGGTCCAGCCAGGCGTCCCAGCGGTCGGGCAGCAGCATGAGCGGCATCCGGGGGTGGATGTCGGCCAGCGACCTGGGCCCCTTGGCGGCGGCTCCCACCGCGGGGCCCGCGGGCTGCGGATTCCCTTGCGGCGCGTCCGCCAGCGGGGTGTCCTCCGCGTCGGTGGTGAGGACCGTGCAGGTCACCCACCAGGCGCGCGGATGGTCCTCGGGAAGGGTGCTGTCGCGCCAGAACTCGTACAGTCCGGCCAGCGCCATCACCGAGCCGTCGGCCGGGGTGACGAAGTAGGGCTGCTTGCGCTGCCGCTTGCGTTTGCCCTTCTCCTCCTCGGCGCGCTCGTCGCCTCCGGTGGCCCATTCGTAGTAGCCGTCGGCGGGGAGCAGGCAGCGGCGGGCGGCGAAGGCCCGGCGGTAGGAGGCGCGCTCGTGGACGGTCTCCGAGCGGGCGTTGATCATCTTGGCAGCGGATTCCGGGGACTTGGCCCAGGAGGGCACCAGGCCCCAGCGCAGCACCCGCAGCTGGCGCACCGGCTCGGGGCCGCCGCCCTTGAGGGGGCGGTCGAGGACCGCGTACACCTCTTTGGTGGGGGCCACGTTCCAGTCGGCGGGCAGCGCCTCGGACGGCTCCCAGCGCTCGATGTCGAAGATCGTCGCGAGATCCTCCGGGCTTCTGCTGGCCGCGTACCGTCCACACATGTGATCAAGCGTAGTGCGCCGGGGCCCGTGCGGTGACGGGCCCCGGCGGCATCGTGGTGCGGTGGTCGGAGCGGACCGGGGGCGGACGCTCCCGGCCCGGTCAGACCGGGTCGGGCCGCGTCACGGGGTCGGTCACAGGGGCGGGTAGGCGTTGGCCATCAGCTGCTGGAACTGGGCGGAGAACCAGTGTCCGGAGACCGGGGCGTCCGGCAGGGCACCGGACATGTTGTTGTTGTTGCGGGGGTTGCCCTCGTAGGTCGGGTCGCACATGCGGTCGAAGCCCTTGCCCTCGTCGTTCGGGATCTCGGTGCTCGAGCCGTCGGACTCGCCCGGGGGCTTCATCCACACGTACGCGTCGATCCCGGTGGCGGGAGCGGCGGTCGGGCGCTCACCGAGGCCGGCGCCGGCCTGGTTGCACCAGTTGCCCTGGTGGATACGGCCATCGACGCGGCTGCCCTCGACGAAGGCGTCCAGGCTGGTGCGCGGACCGGGGCCGGAGGGCCGGTCGGAGCCGCCCCAGCCGCTGCGGGAGGTGTCGATCAGCATGCCGATGCCGGAGTTGAAGCCCTGCCGGACCAGCTCGGTGCGGAAGGCCTGGGCGAAGCCCTGGTTGTCGACGTAGCGGTTCCAGTCGACCCACTTCGACTCACGGACCGAGGCGCCGTTGATGGAGTCACTGATGGAGTAGTACGGCTCGACCGCCGGCCCGAAGTTGGCCGTGTTCACGATGAAGCCGTGGACATCGTCGACGGAGGCGCCGGCGGTGGTGGCGGCCGTCTTGAACAGCTGGGCCGAGGCGGTGAAGTTGTCGTCCCAGCCGATCCAGCCGTAGTGCCCGGCGTCGACGTAGTTGTAGACGTTCGGGATGGCACCGAGCTTGCCCAGCGCGTACCCCACGCCCTCGACATAGTTGCCGTTGGCCTTCATCACGTCGCACTCGGGGGTGGCCGTGGGCCGCGGGGTGACGTTGGTGACGAGGTTGGGCAGCGAGTCGATCTCGATCGTCGTCACGATCCGCAGATCCGCGTAGGCCGGATCGGCGAGGATCTCCGCGATCGGATCGATGAACTCGGACTTGTACCGGTCGATCTCGGTCGGGCCCAGCTCACCGTTGGACGCCAGAGCCGAACAGTCACGGCCCGGCAGGTTGTAGACGACGACCTGGAACACGAACTCGCTGTGGCTGCGGGCCTGGACCACGGCGGCGTCGAGGTGGTCGCGCAGACCCATCGTGCGGCCGGCGCCCTGACCCGTGCCGTTGATGGCGGCGGTCCGGTCCAGCCACACACCGGTCGGCTGGTTGGCGATCCGGCTGCCACCCGGTTCGGCGGCGGCGTTGGCCGACCACTCCGGATTCACATACACACCGGCGCCCACGTACGGGTTGTCGACGCGGTCACCGGGCGGGTTGCCCGGCTCACCGGGTCCGCCCGGCCCACCCGGGTCCTCGCCGCAGGTGACACCGTTGACCGCGAAGCTGGTGGGCGCCGCGTTGGAGCCGCTGTAGGTGAACTGCGCGCCGGTGCTGACACTGCCGCCGTTGGCGGCGATGCCTGCATTGTGGGCGGCGTTGCGGACGGTGATGTTGCGTCCGGACTGCGACCACTGGCCGTTCCAGCCCCCGCTGAGGGTCTGGTTGCCGGCGTAGGCGTAGCTGAGGGTCCAGCCGTTGACGGCCGTGGTCCCGGAGTTGGTGATGGTGACATCGGCGGTGAAGCCCGAGCCCCAGTCATTGGTGCGGTAGTCGACGGAGCAGCCCACGGCGGCGGCGGAGGCCGTGCCCTGGAGCATGCCGCCGGTGCCCAGCGCAGTGGCGATCAGCGCCCCTGCTGCCAGCAGGGCACGGCCGCGTCTGCGCCGGCGGGGAAGTGGGGAGGTGCTGCGGCTCATCGGAGTCCCTTCGTCCTTGAAAGGTCCACACCCCACGGCCGGTGGCCCGGAGTGCGGTGCGATGCGATGCGGTGCATGGAAGCGCTCCCACTAGCTGAGGGGAAGGTAGCGCCTCCGACTCCGGTGCGCCAGATGTCTGTTCAGAAATTGTGCCCATGAAGTCACCAGAAGGTCAGATACTGCAAGGAAATCACCGGACAGTCATGACCTGGCGTCCAAAGTCTTGACACATACGCGTCATAGACACATCGTTGGGAGCGCTCCCACTAGCTACGGAGCTCGCGTCACTTTGCTCCCACAGAACCGCCCGTACCGCCCGGCACGTCCACGTCGCTAAGGTGTCTCGCGCACCACCCACCCCCCTCGCACGAAGCCGGGTAAGCCCGTGGACTACTGCATAACCTGCCGTCGGCACCTCAACGGAGCTTTGACATGTCCAGGATGCGGCGAAGTGACCTCTTGGCAGCAGCCGCACCAGGACCCTCCCGCGTCACCGATGGCGGTCGGCGGACGCGGCAGTGACCACGCCACGCCCGGCGGACACTCCGGCTCGGCCCCCGGCTCCGGCTCGCGGGGCCGGCGCGTACCGGAAGACGGCCACGACGGGGGCGACGATCCGGCACGCCCCGGACAACTGGACGACTCCCCCGCCCCTCCTCCCGCCGGCGGCGGGCGCGCCGACCGGCGCGGCAAACGCCACGCCTCCCGCCCCCGCAAGGGCCGCCGCTACGTGCTCGGCGCCGTCCTGGGCATCGTCGCCGTCGGCGTGCTGGTCGCCGAGGTCGGTGAAGTACGGCTGCCCCTGCAGCGCGAACAGCCGGCCGACTCCGGCCGCGCCACCGATGCCGCCTCCGAGTCCTCGGGCACGGAGGAGGACGGGGAGACCACGGACGACGCCGCCGAGGGCGGCGACACGGCGGCCGGCCCGAGCGGCGACGCCACCGTCACCGCGGGCGAGAGCGGCTCCCCGTCGGAGGGGGACGACGGCGACGCCGCGGGCGGGGACGAGGACGACCCGGACGCGGACGAGGACGCGCGGGACGGTGACGAGGAGAGCGCGGGTGAATCCCCACCCCCGGACGCCTCCAGCTCGGGCAGGGTGAGCCCTCCTCCCAGTGACACCGGTGCCCCTACCGAAGGGGCCTCCCCCGATCCGACCGAGACCGCGCCGGGCGAGGAGGAACCCTCCTCGCCGCCGCCCCCGGACGACAGCGCCGGCGGTGGTGACGGCGACGGAGACGACGGAGACGACGGCAACAACGGGGGTGGCGGCAGCTGCTGGCTGTGGTGGTGCTCCTGACCCCGGCCCGGGCCCCGGAACCACCCTCGATGGGCCCCCGGCCACGGCACCGCCCCCGCACCCCGCCGCACACGCCGGAAGCCCCGGCCGGCGCTGTGGCGCCGACCGGGGCTCCGGGCGTGGGTGCGTGGGTGGGTCTCCCGTGGTGATCCTGCCCGCTACGCGCCGTCCCCGAACAGTTCGGAGTACGTGGCCATCGCGATGGCGATGTCCGCCTGTGCCCAGAAGCGGTGGTACTCGAAGGTCGGCGCGGGACCCCCGTCCAGGTGGGCCTGCACCTTCGCCCAGTCCGGGTCGTCCTGGTAGAAGGACCGGATCGACTCGAAGGTGGCGCCGGACTCGATGACGTCCCCGTTGGGCATCTCACCGCTCCAGCCGGACGGGATGTACACCGGATCGTCGAAGCGCGAGAAGTCGCCGCGCTCCTCGGGCACCGCGATGCCCAGACCGTCGGAGTTCTCCCACAGCGCGTCCAGCAACCCGGCCGCCGTGTCCCGCGCGGCCGTGTCACCGCTGGCCGCAGCGTAGTACGACAGGGCGTTGGCCAGCGAACCGGTCACCCCGACGTCCTGGGTGTACTCGGTGACCGTCACGTGCAGCCCGGAGTTGCTGCCCGGGTTGGAGGGGTTCCAGGTGTCGGGGCTGCCCGACCACGACAGGGTGGACGGGATCTGGAAGTCCCCTCCGCTGCCGATGGTCACATGGTCCAGCACCCAGCCGACCCACTTGTCGAGCACTTCGCCCGCCATCGTGTCACCGGACTCGTGGTAGTACTCGGCGAGCCGCTGCATCGACCAGGCCTGCATGCCGAACCACTGGTTCGACGGCGGGTCCCGGTAGACGGGCGCCTCGTCGTAGAACAGCCCGTAGAAGGTGGGGGTGCCGGCCGGCGGGGTCGCGTAGGAACCCTCCCAGCTGTTCGTGGCACCGCCCGCGATGCCGCCCTCGGCCGACTGGAGCCAGCGGTAGAACTCCACCATCCGGTCCAGTGACTGCCCCCAGTCCTGCCCGGCGCTCGGGGAGTTGGGGATGAGCGCGGCGTCGGTGCTCAGCGCGTAGGCGGCCAGCGGGTTCTGGTACCCGAAGTGGGAGTGGCTGCTGCCGATGCGGTACGCCCAGCCCGCGTTCGGGTCCAGCGCGCCGCCCCAGCTGTAGTACCAGGACATCAGGTAGTGGGCACTGTTCTTGCCGCTGCCCGCCGGGCAGGAGGTGGCGCCGACGCAGTTACCCGCCCGCTTGAAGTACTTGTCGTACATCGAGTAGCGCAGGTAGTCGCCCATCTTGGACGCCTTGTCGACCGTGCCCGCCACGGCCGAGGCGTTGCCCTGCTCGGCAGCCCACTGGTTGGCCCAGTACGCGGCCTGCACGGCGCGGGCGTCGGCGTCGGGGGCGTTGGTGTAGCGCCACTGCTCGGCGTACCCCTGGTCATCGATGAACAGATCGAGGTAGCCGTTCTGCCCGCCGTAGGTGAAGTCCTCGCAGGAGGGGTGAGGCACGGTTTCCCATACCGATTCCTGCGAGCCGCGCTGGAAGGTGTTGATGAACGACGGCCCCTCGGTCTCCGGGCCGCCGCCGCAGGGATTGCCGGGGCTGTTGCCGAACCCGTAGACGTTGTCCACGTCCTGGAGCCAGTGCATCCCGTAGATGTCGGCGGTGCCGTACGTGTTGGTCAGCTCGCCGGCGATCGGATCCTGCCCCACGGACACGCCCTGGTTCATGGGGGACGGGTACGCCGAGGGGTCGGTGTGCTCCGCGGCGTACGTGGCCGGGCTCGACGCGTTGTAGAAGCTGTTCGTCGGCTGGTCGACGGAGCCGGGGATCATGTACTGCTCCATCAGCTCCCAGGCGTCGTTGAACGGGGCCCAGTCGCCGGTGACCTTGCCGTACTGCGCCTCCAGCCAGATCAGGTACGAGTACGCCTCGGAGGTCGTCTCGTGCCCGTGGTCCGGCGCCTCGACGATCAGCGTCTCCACGGAGTGGTACGGGATCCCCTCCGGTGAGAAGTACCCGTTCGCGGGGTCCTTGATCGTGGCGTAGAGGTCGAGGAACTGGCTCTCGAAGCGCAGCGCGCCGGGGCCGTCCGCGAGCGGGACGGGCGCGGCGCTGCTCTGCGCGGCGGTGGCGGTCAGCCCCAGGGGAAGGGACAGCGCCACCAGGCCGGCGATCCACAGCCGGCGGGTTCTGCGCGCGGCTCGGGTCGGGTGGGGGTCTTGTGGTCTCGCTCTGGTCGGGGTCCCGATGGGTGATCCGGTCCGGATACGCATCGTGCCTCCTCGCGGCTCGGTGGGGGGTGAGAGGCCGTGCTGTTCGTACGGAGGTGCTTGATCGAACCAAACCAGTGGGAGCGCTCCCAAGGATTCTGTCTACGAGGTGTGCACGTCAACCCCCTGGAGTACCGCCTCTGACGGTTATTTCTCGAACGCCCCCTTGGCGAATGGGGGCTTCGTGTCCTACGGTCCCTTCAACCAGTGGGAGCGGTTCCAAGCCCAAGGGCGCTCTGGACGACGCGTCACGAGGCAGCGGACACCGTTCCGTATCCCCATCCCACCCCCACGACCCCACACGCCCCCACGACCCACCCGCCGCACCCGTCACACCCACACCGGCCCCGCGCACCGCGGGGCCACCGGCGGCGGGCCGGCCACCGGGTACGACCCTCGTGGTCGCGCCACCGGCCGAACCGGCACAGGCACACCTTTCAGCAGAACACTCCAACCCCCACAACGGAGGAAGACTGCGATGAGCCGCACCATGAACCCCCCGCACGAGCATCCGCCGCACCGCCGCGGACGCCGGATCGCCCTGGCGGCGGGCGCCCTTCTCGGCGCCGGCGCACTGACCGTCGGCACCCTGGGTGCCGCCTCGGCCAACGAGGAGCCCAGCACTCTGGACCGGGTGGACAACCCGTATGTCGGTGCTGGTGTGTATGTGAATCCGGAGTGGTCGGCCAACGCCGCCGCCGAACCGGGTGGCAGTCAGATCGCGGATCAGCCGACGGGTGTGTGGCTGGACCGGACGGCTGCGATCGAGGGTGATGGTCAGGGCGGGGGCCGCACGATGGGTCTGCGCGACCACCTCGATACGGCGGTGGAGCAGGCGGCCGGGAGCGACGCGTTCGTCTTCCAGGTCGTCGTCTACAACCTGCCGGGCCGTGACTGTTCGGCTCTGGCGTCCAACGGTGAGCTGGGCCCGACCGAGATCGACCGGTACAAGTCCGAGTTCATCGATCCGATCGCGGAGATCCTCGCCGATCCGGCCTACGCGGATCTGCGGATCGTGACGACGATCGAGATCGACTCGCTGCCCAACCTCGTCACCAACGTCACCCCGCGGCCCACGGCCACCCCCGAGTGCGACGTGATGAAGGCCAACGGCAACTATGTCGAGGGCGTGGCCTATGCCCTTGACCAGCTCGGTGCCATCCCGAACGTCTACAACTACATTGACGCCGGGCACTACGGCTGGATCGGCTGGGACGACAACTTCACCGCCTCCGCCGAGCTGTTCAAGACGGCCGCCACCACCGGCGGCGCCACCGTCGACGACGTCCACGGCTTCATCGTCAACACGGCCAACTTCGGGCCGGCGGTCGAGCCGTACTACTCCATCAGTGACTCCATCAACGGCGCCTCGGTCCGTGAGTCGAAGTGGGTCGACTGGAACCGCTACGTCGACAACCAGGGCTTCGCCCAGGCCTTCCGCACCGAGCTGGTCCGGCAGGGCTTCAACTCCGGCATCGGCATGCTGATCGACACCTCCCGCAGCGGCTGGGGCGGCTCCGACCGGCCCTCCGGCCCCGGTCCGCGCACCAGCCTGGACGCCTTCGTCGAGGGCAGCCGCGTCGATGGCCGTATCCACCAGGGCAACTGGTGCAACCAGGCCGGCGCCGGCCTCGGTGAGCGCCCGACCGCCGCTCCCGCCACCGGGATCGACGCGTACGTGTGGATGAAGCCCCCGGGCGAGTCCGACGGCTCGAGCACCGAGATCCCGAACGACGAGGGCAAGGGCTTCGACCGCATGTGCGACCCGACCTACGAGGGCAACCCCCGCAACAACAACAACATGTCCGGTGCCCTGCCGGACGCCCCGGTCTCCGGACACTGGTTCTCCGCCCAGTTCCAGGAGCTCCTGGCGAACGCCTACCCGCCCCTGTGACCTGACCGCACAACGCACCACCGGTTTCACCCCCTCCTGAACGCACCCGCCCCCGGCGCCCCCTGCGGCCCGGGGGCGGGTTGCTGCCCGCCTATCCGGGCGGCGTACCGACCCGCACGCGATTTCCGTCCGGATCGGTCAGCTCCATCTCGCGCCCCCACGGCTGTTCCGTGACATCGACCGCGAACTCGGCGGCCACGGCGTCGATGTCCCGCAGCCGCAGATGCACGAGCCCGCCGGGCGGGGCGTCACCGGTGTGCTCGGACAGAAACACCTTCACCCGCCCGCGCACCACCTCCACGAAGGCCGGAAATCCCGGCTCGAACCGGTGCTCCCACACCTTCGCGAAGCCCAGCCGCCCCCACCACTCCACCGCGAGACCGGCATCGGCCACCCGCAGCACCGGCACGATCTCTTCCGCCACCTCGTCCATGCTCCGATGGTGTCACCGGCCACTGACAATCCGTGACGAACGGCAGCCGCGCGGGTTCCCGCGGCGGGTACGGCACACGCATCCGAGCCGGCCCACCGGCAGCTGTGCCCCGAGGCGGGTGGACCGGAGGGCGGCCGGCCGCACGCGAGCGATCGGGGTGGACGGTTTCCCGGTGACGACGCGGAGTCGCTCACGTCCCCGGGCCGAGCCCGCACACCGCCCGCTCGCGTTCACTTCTTGAACAGTGACCCCCCCACGCATCCCGGAAATGGCAACAGAAGTTGTCGCTGACGCATCGCGCTTCGCATGCTCGGTCGCGGAGGTGGTCAGGATGACCGACGACGCGTACGACACGCTGATCATGGGCGGCGGTGCGGCCGGGCTCAGTGCCGCGCTGGTGCTGGGGCGGGCCCGCCGGCGGGTGGCCGTGGTGGACGGCGGGGCACCCCGCAATGCCCCCGCCGCCCATATGCACGGCTTCCTGTCCCGGGACGGCCTGCCCCCGGGTGAGCTCCTGGCGATCGGCCGGACCGAGGTCGCCGGGTACGGCGTGAATCTGATCGATGCCCTGGTGGAGGACGTGCGGGCCGCGGGTGACGGGTTCGCGGTGCGGCTCGGGGACGGGCGGCGGCTCACCGCGCGCCGGCTCATCCTGGCGACCGGCTTGCGCGACGAACTGCCCGGCATCCCCGGTGTGCGGGAGCGCTGGGGCAAGGAGGTGGCGGCCTGCCCGTACTGCCACGGGTACGAGGTCAGGGACCGCCCGATCGGCGTCATCGGCAGCGTGCACCTGGCGCTGCTGCTCGGTCAGTGGTCGGGCGACATCGCCTACTTCCCGCACGACGTGCCCGTCGCGCCCCAGGAGCGGGAGCAGTTGGAGGCGCGCGGGGTCCGGATCGTCACGGGCCGGGTCAACCGGCTGGCCGTCGAGGACGACCGGCTGCGCGGAGTGGAGGTGGACGGCACAGGTTCGGTGGTACGGGAGGCCGTGTTCGTGGCGCCGGCCTTCGTTCCCCGGGACGAGGTCCTGGTCGCACTCGGCGCGCGGCGCCGGCCGAACGGCTTCATGGCGGTCGACGCGAACGGCCGCACCGACGTGCCGGGGGTGTGGGCGGCGGGCAATGTCGTCGACCCGCGCGCCCAGGTCATCACGGCCGCCGGGCAGGGCTCGGTGGCGGCGGCGCAGGTCAACGCCGATCTGCTCGCCGAGGACATCGCCGCGGCCGTGGCCTCCCGGCGCGCCGCCGGCGCGCTGTCCGGGGCGGGCGAACGCGCGGCCCACGCGGCACGCCACCACGCCGCCGATCCGCTCGGGTAGCCCGCCGGAGGATCGCGCAGGCCGTACGGCGCCGTACCGCCGGGCGGCCCGGTGGTGCCCATCCGGGCACCGCCGGGCAGTGGACGCGGTCAACCGGGCAGCCGGAGAAGGCAGAAGCGGGCTTCCCCCCACGCCACGCCACAGCGGGCCACCGGACTCTCCCCGGTCCGGCGCCCCTGCCACAAGAGGCCCCTTCGGCCCCGCTTTCCCGCCTGCGGTTGCGCCGCGAGCCTGTCCGCGCGGTCTGACAGCACAGCGCGCGGTGCCCGGAAGGACCATCGGCCGCTGCCCACGCGCTTGCCCGGAACGGTCATTCGGCCACCACTGGATGTCTCGTACGGGCATCCGTCCACGCTCCCCCACGGCCTGTCGTCAAGGCATCCCAGTCCGACCGAAGGGCGCGCCCGTTGCGTCTGGTGCTGGGGAGCGCCCAGGCCGAAGACTGGGGGGAGCACCGCACGGCGGAGGGTCGCCCTCGTAGCGGGCTGGTCGGGCAGTTCGACAACACAGCGAGGTGGCGGGCCGCGGGCCGGGCGGATCCGTCGGACAGGACTCAGGACGACGAGCGGCGCACCAGTTCGGTCGGCAGGACCGTGTGCGCCCGCTCCGGGCCGCCCTCCGTGATCTCCGCGAGCAGCGCCCGGGTCATCGCCCGCCCCATGCCTTCCATCGGCTGCCGGACGCTGGTCAGCGGCGGGTCCATGTGCCGCGCCATGGAGGAGTCGTCGAACCCGACGAGGGCGACGTCCCCCGGCACCGTACGGCCCACCTCCCGCAGCGCCCGGCGGGCACCGATCGCCATCAGGTCGGAGGCGCAGAACACCGCGTCGAGGCCGGGGCGCCGGCGCAGCAGCGCGCGCATCGCCGCGTGCCCGCTCTCCTCGGTGAAGTCGCCGTGCGCGATCAGCTCGTCGTCGGCCTCGCGCCCGGCGGCCCGCAGGGCCTCCTGGTAGCCGGACAGCCGGCACTGGGCCGCGTACATGTCCAGCGGTCCGGTGATGGTGGCGACCGTGCCCCGGCCGCGACCCAGCAGGTGTTCGACGGCGAGCTGGGCGCCGCCGAGGTTGTCGCAGTCGACGTGCGGGAAGGTCTCCTGGGCCGAGCGGCGGCCGTTCATGACCGCGGGCATACCGATCTCGGTGAGCAGGTCGGGCAGGGGGTCATCGCCGTGCACGGAAACCAGCAGGACGCCGTCCACCCGACGGCTGGAGGCGTACTGGCCGAAGCGCTGGCGTTCCTTCGGGGTGCGGATCAGGGTGAGCAGCAGCTGGATGTCGGTGTCGGCGAGTTCGGCGGTGACGCCGCGGATGATGCCGGAGAAGTACGGTTCGGCGAACAGCCGGGCCTCGGCCTCGGGGATGACGAGCGCGATGGCGTCGGCGCGGTTCGCGGCGAGGGCACGGGCCGCGCGGTGCGGCACGTAGCCCAGGTCGGCGATCGCCGCCTCCACCGTGGCACGGGTGCGGTCACTCACCCGTGGGGAGCCGTTGATCACACGGGACACCGTGCCCCGGCCGACGCCCGCGCGGGCGGCGACCTGTTCCAGGGTCGGTCTGCCGTCGCGGCCACTGCCGCGTCCTGTACGAACCATCGCTTTTCCTCCCGTTCGCCCGCCCCGTTCCAACTACATCACGGAAACCGAGTCGTCGTGTCCGATGCCTTGACACCCGCCAAGGGCTCGGGGAGCCTTCAACCCATCACAACTGGGAGCGCTCCCACACATCAGAAACCCTACAGACCCCGTACGTTCCGAACCCAGGCCCCACCCCCACACACGCGCGCCGCACCACCCCGGCCGGGAAGGCAACGTCAGTGCGCCAGGAGGACGACCCGCTATGCGCAACACACCCCAAGTCCAAGTGTCATACCGCCGGCGCGGCCGGACCGCCAGAGCGATGGCGATCGGTCTTGCCGCGACCCTCGCCACCGGCCTGCTCGGCGCGTGTTCGAGCAGTGGCGACGGAGGTGACGACGGCCAGGTCACGCTGACCGTGGGCGTCTTCGGCCAGTTCGGATACGAAGAGGCCGGCCTGTACCAGGAGTACATGGACGCCAACCCCCACATCAAGATCCAGCAGGACTCGATCACCGAGAACAAGGACTACATAGCCCAGCTGCTCACCCGCCTCTCGCAGGGCAGCGGCCTGGCCGACATCCAGGCCATCGAGGTCGCCAACATCGCCGACATGGCGGGCGACCTGAACACCCGCTGGGTGGACTTCAACGAGTACGAGGACGTCGACACCAGCCACTTCGCCCCGTGGAAGCTGGTGCAGTCCACCAGTGCGGACGGCCGTCTCATCGGGCTCGGCACCGACATCGGCCCCACCGCCATCTGCTACCGCAAGGACCTCCTGGAGGAGGCCGGGCTGCCCACCGACCGGGACGAACTCGGCGCGCTGTGGGCCGGCGACTGGACCGCCTACATCGAGGCCGGTGAGCAGTTCCAGGAGAACGCCCCCGACGGCGTCTCCTGGGTGGACTCCCCCGGCGGCGTGTACAACGGTGTCGTCTCCAGCTACGAGGAGCGCTACTACGACGGCTCGGGCGAACTGGTCTACGAGACCAGCGAAGCCGTGCAGGCCGCCTGGGAGCTGGGGGTGCGCACCGAGGAGAGCGGCCTGAGCACCCGGCAGAAGCAGTTCACCCCCGAGTGGGAACGCGCCATGGCCAACGGCGACTTCGCCACCATCTCCTGCCCCGCCTGGATGCTCGGCTACATCCAGGAGAAGGCCGGGGACGCCGCCGAGGGCCTGTGGGACGCGGCGCCCGCGCCCGTGCCGTCCAACTGGGGCGGCGCCTTCGTCGGCGTGCCCGAGGCCGGCAAGAACCACGAAGAGGCCGTCAAGCTCGCCGCCTGGCTGACCGCCCCGGAGCAGCAGGCCAAGCTCTTCACCGAGCGCGGCAGCTTCCCCTCCTCCCTGGAGGCGCAGAGCACGCCCGAGGTCCAGGACGCCACGCACCCCTACTTCGAGGGCATGCCGATGGGAGAGATCTTCTCCGGCGCCGCCGCGGAGATCCCGCCCACCATCATCGGTCCGCGTGACCAGCTGATCCAGGAGGCCTTCGCTGACGGTCTGCTCCAGATCGCGCAGCAGGGCGAGTCGCCGGACTCCGCGTGGAGCAACACCCTCAGCAGGATCCAGAACGCCCTCGACGAGTAATCGGAACAGGTGCGGATCAATGACGACCGATAACGTCCCGGCCGCGCCCCCCGTTTCCACGGGGGGCGCGGCCCCGCCCGGCGACGCTGCCAAGGAGCAGCGCCGGGCCAACCGCCGTTCCCGCCGCTATCAGCGGGACACCAAATGGAGCCCGTACGGCTTCATCGCGCCCTTCTTCGTCTTCTTCGCCGCCTTCGGGCTCTTCCCTCTGCTGTACACGGGCTGGTCCGCCCTGCACCGGGTGTCCCTTCACAACCCGAACGAGCTGGAGTGGGTGGGGTTCCAGAACTTCACCCGGCTGTGGGAGGACGAGTTCTTCTGGAACGCCCTGGGCAACACCTTCACCATCGGCGTCATCTCCACGGTGCCGCAGCTGCTGATGGCCCTGGGTATCGCCCATCTGCTCAACTACAAGCTGCGCGGCTCGATGATGTTCCGGGTCGCGATGCTCACGCCGTACGCCACCTCCATCGCCGCCGCCACCCTGGTCTTCGCGATGCTGTACGGCCGGGACTACGGGTTGATCAACTGGGCGCTCGGCCTGGTGGGCATCGACCCGGTCTCCTGGGAAGCGGGCAGCTGGAGCAGCCAGTTCGCGGTCTCCACCATCGTGATCTGGCGCTGGACCGGCTACAACGCGCTGATCTACCTGGCCGCGATGCAGGCGGTCCCGCACGATCTGTACGAGTCGGCCGCGCTGGACGGGGCCAGTCGCTGGAAGCAGTTCATCCATGTGACGATCCCGTCGCTGCGCCCGACCATCATCTTCACCGTCGTGGTCTCGACCATCGGCGCGACCCAACTGTTCGGTGAGCCACTGCTGTTCGCCGGGTCGCCCGCGGGTGGTTCGCAGTCCCAGTACCAGACGCTCGGTCTGTACATGTACCAGATGGGCTGGTTCAACTTCCATCTCGGCCGGGCGGCGGCGATCGCCTGGACCATGTTCATGCTGCTGATCCTCATCGGCCTGGTCTATTGGGCGATCACCCGCTGGGTGAACCGCGACACCGCCGGCAAGGAGGCGTGACCGTGCCAATCACTGAGGTCGAGGCGGGCGCCAAGCCGGCGTCGCCGGCCACGGACGCGAAGAGCCCGGGCGGGAACGGCACGGGCCGTTCCGCCGGGCGCGGGCGCGGGCGCCGGGCGGGCAGCGCCGGCCGGCAGATGCACGGCGGCTGGCTCACGTACACCATCCTGGCCATCTTCACGGTGGGCTCGCTGATCCCGCTGGTGTGGCAGATCATCGCGGCGTCGCACTCCTCGGGCAGGCTGGCGCAGACCCCGCCCCCGCTGTGGTTCGGGGACCGGCTCTTCGACAACCTGGGCAGCGCCTGGACCGATGCCAATCTCGGTCTGGCGCTGCTCAACACCACCTTCGTGGCGGGCACCATCACCTTCTCCACGGTGCTGTTCGCGACGCTGGCCGGGTTCTCCTTCGCCAAACTCCGCTTCCGGGCGAAGAATCTGCTGTTCCTGCTGGTGATCGGCACCATGATGGTGCCGCCGCAGCTGACGGTGGTGCCGCTGTTCATGGCGGTCTCGGAGGTGGGGTGGACGGATCACCTCCAGGCCGTCATCCTGCCGATGATGGTGAGTGCCTTCGGGGTGTTCTTCATGCGGCAGTACCTGTCGCAGGCGCTGCCCACCGAGCTGATCGAGGCGGCTCGGGTGGACGGCGCGCACAGCCTGCGGGTGGTGTGGCACGTGGTCTTCCCCGTGGCGCGGCCGGCGATGGCCGTGCTGGGGATGCTCACCTTCGTGGCGGCCTGGAACGAGTTCTTCTGGCCGATCATCGCCCTCACCCAGCGCAATCCCACCGTTCAGGTGGCGTTGACGAACCTGGGGCGTGGGTATGTCCCCGATCAGGGCGTGATCATGGCGGGCGCGCTGCTGGGCACGCTGCCGCTGCTGATCGCGTTCGTGCTGTTCGGCAAGCAGATCGTGGGCGGCATCATGCACGGCGCGATCAAGGGCTGAGCATCGGCCGCGTACGCGGTCGGGCGGCGGCGCCGGTCCCTCCGGCGCCGCCGCATCAGCACCGTCCGGCGAGGTCAGTTACCCTCTGAACAAGCAAAAATGGGAGCGCTTCCATGACTGAAAACAAACCACGAGTGTTTCCACCGGACTTCCTGTGGGGGTCGGCCACGGCCGCCTATCAGATCGAGGGAGCCGCTCGCGAGGGCGGTCGCACGCCCTCGATCTGGGACACCTTCAGCCATACGCCCGGCAAGGTCCTGGCCGGCGACACGGGGGACGTGGCCTGCGACCACTACCACCGCTGGCGCGACGACCTGGCGCTCATGTCCGAGCTGAACCTGCGTTCGTACCGGTTCTCCGTCTCCTGGCCCCGGGTCCAGCCCACCGGGCGCGGCCCGGCCGTGCAGGCCGGGCTCGACTTCTACCGCGAGCTGGTGGACGGCCTGCTGGAGCGGGACATCACCCCCATCGTCACCCTCTACCACTGGGATCTGCCCCAGGAGCTGGAGGACGCGGGTGGCTGGCCGGAGCGGGAGACGGCCGAGCGGTTCGCCGAGTACGCGGGGATCGTCGGCGAGACGCTCGGCGACCGGGTGCAGCTGTGGACCACGCTCAACGAGCCGTTCTGCAGCGCGTTCCTCGGCTACGGCTCCGGCGTGCACGCCCCGGGGCGCACCGACCAGGAGTCGGTGCTGCGCGCCTCGCACCACCTCAACCTCGCGCACGGTCTGGGGACCCAGGCGCTGCGCTCGGTGCTGCCGCGCTCCGCCGAGGTGTCGATCAGCTTCAACCCGGGCGTGGTCCGTCCGCTGGACCCCTCCTCGGAGGCGGACCGCGACGCGGCGCGCCGGATCGACAACCTGCACACCCGGATCTTCTCCGACCCGGTGCTGCACGGTTCGTACCCCGAGGACCTGAAGCAGGACACCGCGCGGGTGAGCGACTGGTCCTTCGTGCGCGACGGCGACGAGGCGATCATCCACCAGCCGCTGGACTCGATCGGGATCAACTACTACACGACGACCATCGTGTCGGGTCCGCTGAACGAGGAACTGCCGGAGAGCAAGCTCTCCAGCAACCACGGCAAGTCCGAGCACTCCATGTGGGTGGGCGCGGAGGACGTGGTCTTCCACCGGCCGCCGGGCGAGGTCACCGAGATGGGCTGGACGGTCGACCCCTCGGGACTGACCGATCTGCTGCTGCGCTTCTCCCGCGAGGCTCCGAAGCTGGGTCTGTACGTGACCGAGAACGGCGCGGCGTACGACGACAAGCCCGACGCCACCGGAGCGGTGCACGACCCGGAGCGCATCGCCTACCTCCACCAGCACTTCGCCGCCGTGCACGAGGCGATGGAGCAGGGCGCGGACGTCCGCGGCTACCAGGTGTGGTCGCTGCTGGACAACTTCGAGTGGGCCTTCGGGTACAGCAAGCGGTTCGGGATCGTGCACGTGGACTTCGACACCCTGGCGCGCACCCCGAAGTCCAGTGCCCGCTGGTACGCCGGGGTGATCGCCGCCGGTGAGCTGAGCGCGGAGCCCGCCACAGGCGCCCCCCAAAGCGACTAGCCGCCGCCCGTCGTCTGGCGTCGCTTTCCCGGAAGGGGGGACGGGGGAGCCTGGTGCCTGGTCCGCCGCCGTGTTGCCGCACGGCGCCGGGCCGGGCCCGGGTTCGTCCCGGCGCCGCCGGCCGGGCCGTCCAGCGCCAGCCACAGCCGGATCTCGGTGCCGCCCAGCACCGAGCGGCCGATCCGCAGATCGCCGCCGGTGGACTCCGCCAGCCGGCGCACGATGTCCAGGCCCAGCCCGGTGGATCCGGGCCCGCCGTGGCCGTGGCCGCGGCGCAGCGCCGCGTCCGGGTCGGCGATCCCCTCCCCCGCGTCGGAGACCAGCACGATCACGGCGTCGTCGGTGCTGGCGTGGTGCACGTCCACGGCGAAGGCGGTGCCCTCGGGGGTGTGCCGGAAGACATTGCCGAGCATCGCGTCCAGAGCCGCGGTGAGTTCGGCGCGCGGCACCGGTACCCGTACGGGCTCCTCCGCCCCGGACAGCCGTACCTCGCGGCCCTCGTCCTCGGCCAGCGCCGACCAGAACGCCATCCGGTCCCGGATCACCTCCGCCGCGTCGACCTCGCCGCGCTCGGCCGCGGTGCCTCCCGCGGGCTGGTGGGCGCGCTGTTCGCGGACGGTGCGGATGATCTGGTCGATCTCCGCCTCCAGCTGGTCCACCGCGTGCCGGGTCTGGTCGGCGGCGTCGCCCTCGCCGAGGGTGGCGGTGTTCAGGCGCAGGACGGTGAGCGGGGTGCGCAGCCGGTGCGAGAGGTCGGCGGCCAGTTCGCGCTCGTTGGCGAGCAGGCGGGCGACCTGGTCGGCCATGGAGTTGAACGCCACGGCTGCCTCGCGCAGTTCGGCGGGCCCGGCCTCGGGCACCCGTACCTCCAGGCGACCCTGGCCCAGTTCGCGGGCGGCGCCGGCGAGTTCCTCGGCGGGGCGCACGGTGCGGCGGCCGAGCCGGTCGGCGATCACGAGGGAGCCGGCCACCAGGGCGATGCCGACGGCGGCGAGCACCAGCCAGGCGGTGGTGACGCCGGTGGCGAGTTCGGCGTCGGGGACGAACACCTCGACGACGGCGATGCGCTCGCCGGAGACGGCGGTGGGCTGGAGCAGGATGACACCGCCGGGGATCTCCAGGGTGGCGGCGCGGGCGAATTCGGTGAAGGAGCGGAACTCCTCGTCGCTGGTGTGCGGTTCGCCGATGACGATGGCCTCGTCGGGCGATTCGGTGGCGGCGGGCAGCCAGATGGCGATGCGGCCGGCGGCGCCCGCCTCCGTGCTGGCGACGGCTCGTTCCAGCTGGTCGCGGTCGCCGGTGATGGCGAGGACGGGGCCGATGGCGGCGGCCTGCCGTTCCGCGTTGCCGATGGCCCGGTCACCGGCCATCTCCTGGACGACCAGGCCGAGCGGGACGGCGAAGGCCAGCACCACCATGGAGGTGACGGCGAGCGAGATGCGCACCAGCGCCCATCTCATAGGGGCGCTTCCAGCTTCACTCCGACGCCGCGCAGGGTGTGCAGGTAGCGGGGCTTGGCGGCGGTCTCGCCCAGCTTGCGGCGCAGCCAGGACAGATGGACGTCGATGGTCTGGTCGTCGCCGTAGGACTGCCGCCACACCTGGGTGAGCAGCTCCTTGCGCGGGACGACGACGCCGGGGCGCTGGGCGAGGAAGGCCAGCAGGTCGAACTCGCGCCGGGTGAGGTCGAGTTCCATGCCATCGAGACGGGCCCGGCGGCGCAGCGGGTCCACCGACAGGCCGCCGACGCGCAGTTCGGCGTCCTGGGGTGCGCCGGGGCGCCCGCCCCCGGCGCGGACTCGGCGCAATACCGCCGCCATCCGGGCCGAAAGATGCTCTGCGGAGAAGGGTTTGACGAGATAGTCGTCGGCGCCGTCGTTGAGGAGCCGTACGATCTCGGTCTCGTCGTCCCGGGCTGTGGCGATGATCACGGGCACGTCGGTGATGCCGCGCAGCATCTTCAGGGCTTCCCGGCCGTCCAGGTCCGGCAGGCCGAGGTCGAGAATCACCAGATCGAAGCCGATCTGGGCCACTTCCCGCAGCGCTTCGAGCGCGGTACCCACGCTGCGCACGGTGTGTGCGGCATCGGTGAGCTGACGGATTAAGGCTGACCGTACGAAGGGGTCGTCTTCCACCACGAGCACATGCGCCATGCGCGGCACCGTACGCCATTAGGGTGATGCTGATGCAACGTCTCCTGGTGCGCGCGGGTGTATGGGCGGTCGCGACCGGCTTGGCCGTCACGTTCTCCTGGTTCGGGGTGTATTCGGTGCTGCGCGGGACGGTGTACGACCCGCCGCGGGCCGTTCCGGTGCGGGACGCCTCGGTGTGGACGGAGCCGGCCGCGTCCTCCACGCACCGGCCGCCGCAGGAGCCGGCCGGAACGGCGGGAGCGGAGGGATCACCGCCCGACGCGTCGCCGGACCCGGAGCCGGATCCCACTGCGGATCGCGCTCCCGGGTCGGGGGAGGAGTCCGGATCCGACCCCGGTCAGGGAGGCGAGGGGGAACCGCCGCCGGCGGTGGACCCGGAGCCGGTGGATCCGCCACCGGCCGGGGGCGGGGTGGAGACGGTGACGCTGGACGGCGGGCGGGTGGTCTACGAGCTGACGCCGGACCGCTGCGAGTTGGTGTCGGCGACTCCGGAGGCCGGCTGGGAGATGCAGGTGTGGACCACCGAGTCGTATCTGCGGGTGACCTTCGCCGGGCACGGCCGGGAGCTGTCGGCGTTCTGCACCTGGCACGGGTACGAGCCGGTGATCGAGGTCCACGAGCAGTGACACGCCACGAGGGGCCCCGGGCGCGCGGTGTCCCGCTCAGTCGAACAGGCCCTCCGGCGGGGCCGGGGACGGTTGGGCCGTGGCGTCGGTGACCACCGCGGCGCCGGCGGTGAAGTCGGTCAGCGCGGTGTCGGTGAGCAGCCGGGTGGGCTGGGGCTCGCGGGCCAGGCGCTGACGCAGGGCCTCCAGGGGCAGCGGTCCGTCGGCGGCGAGCAGGATGCCGTTGCCGTAACGGCGGCCGCGCAGCACGGCGGGTGCGATGCTGAGGGCGGCGGTGCCGAAGCGGCTGAGCGCGGTGGCGGTCTGGCCGCGCAGATGGGTCAGCGGGCCGCCGTCGGTGATGTTGGCCGCGTACGTTCCGCCGGGGGCGAGCACCCGGCGTACGGCGTCGAGGAATTCGGCGCTGGCGCAGTGGGCGGGGGTGCGGGCGTGGGCGAAGATGTCGGCGATCACGAGGTCGGCGGAGTGCTCCGGCAGCCGGTCGAGCGCCTCGCGTGCGTCCAGGGCGCGCACTTTGACGCGCGCGCCGGCGGGCAGCGGCAGGTGCCGGCGTACGAACTCGGTGAGCGCCGCGTCGGGCTCGGCCACCTGCTGTCCGGAACGCGGCCGGGTGACGGCGACATAGCGGGCCAGAGTGAGCGCGCCACCGCCGAGGTGCACGACCCGGAGCGGGGCGCGGGGCGGGGCCAGTACGTCGATCACATGGCCGAGCCGGCGCTGGTACTCGAAACCGAGCCGGGTGGGCTCGGCCAGGTCGACGTGCGATTGCGGCGCGCCGTCCAGCAGCAGTTCCCACGCCTCGGCGCGATCGGCGTCGGGCAGCAGTTCCGCGCGCCCGCCCGCCACCTGCGCGGTGGTCGTCTCCGCCGCCTGCCGTCCTCGTCGTGCCATCCGACCAGTATCGCCCGGGTACCGGTCAGGGCTGACAGCGGTCGGCCGCGGCGAGCAGCCGGGCCGCGTGCCGCAGCGCGGTACGCAGCCGCTCGGGCGGGGTGGCGTGCGGGACGGAGCCGTCCGGCGGGACCAGCCAGCCGGTGCCGGTGACCGGCGGGCGCCCCACGCCCTGCGGCTGGCCGTAGGTGGGAGTGCAGGCGCTGCCGGGCAGATCCCAGCGCTCCGCGGTGCCCGGCGGTACGAGAAAGCCCAGGGTGTCGCCATTCCTGTCGTGCAGGACGGGTCCGGTGCCGTTCAGCAGCCGCACCATCAGGTCCACGGCTTCCAGGCCCTCCCTGGCCGGTACCGTGACCAGATCGCACGGCTGTGCTCCGCCGCCGTTCACCATGGGGATTCACTCCTCACGTCACATCGGTGTGTGAGGTACAACGCCGCACAGGCGTCAATGGCTACGGGCATGTGCCGCTGAAACGAGTGGCAGTTCATGGCAGATCGCGGGCGGAATATCCGATCTGTACGTACATCGACGCCCCTTGCGCGCTATGCGGCGGGTACGGTCCCGATATGGCCATGTCACCGAACCGAGCCTTCCGGGCGCTGCGCGGCACCCGTTCGGCCGCGGAGTTCGCCACGGCGGTACGGCGGGCGGCTCGGGAGATCGGCGAGACCGTCAGCTGCGACGCCCGGTACATCGGGCGGGTGGAGTCGGGCGTCATCCGCTGTCCGAACTACGCCTATGAGCGGGTATTCCGCCATATGTTTCCCGGCCGCACCCTCGCCGACCTGGGCTTCGCCCCCCGGGACACCGTGCGCGGGCGCGGGGCGCGCGCCGGAGTAAGTACATCAGTACGAATCAGTGGGTACACCACCAGGGACCGCACCGGCACCGACCACCGTGAGGAGAGCGACGTGTTGCGCCGAGTGTTCATGGCCGGTGGCCCGGCCGCCGTGGCGTCCCTCACCCCCCTCGCCGTCCTGACCACCGCGGCGGCCGCCGGCCCGGCCACCGCGACCGCGACGCCGCATCACGTCGGCGCCACCGAGGCCGCGGCGGTGGAGCAAGCGGTCACCGACATCCGGGACTTCGACGACCGTTACGGCGCGGACGAGCTGTACGGCCCGGCCGGTGAAACGCTGCGCGCCGCCCAGGAACTGCTGGACGCGGGCACGGCCCGCGCCTCCGTCAGCGCCCGGCTGCACGCCGCCGCCGGCGAACTGGCGCTGTCGGTGGGCTGGCTGGCGCACGACTCGGGGCGCCACGCGGACGCGCGCTCGCACTACGCCGAGGCCCTGGCCACGGCGCGCATGAGCGATGACCGCGCGCTGGAGGCGCACGCCTTCTGCAACACGGCATTCCTCGCCCGCGACACCGGCCGCCACCGGGAGGCGGTCCGCGCCGCACAGGCCGGCCAGCAGGCCGCCCGTGCGGCCGGCTCGCACCGGCTGCACTCGCTGCTGGCGCTGCGCGAGGCCGGCGGCTGGGCCGGCCTCGGCGATCGCCGCGGCTGCGAACTCGCCCTGGCCCGGGCCCACACCGCGTTCGGACACGGTCCGGACGACACGGACCCGGCCTGGATGACCTTCTTCAACGAGGCGGAACTGGCCAGCCAGGAGGCGCACTGCTGGGCGGCGCTGGAGGACTGGGAGCGCGCGGGCGACGCGGCACGCCGGGCGCTCACGGCGCGGGAACCCCACCTGGTACGCAACCGGGCGCTGTACCTCGCCGAACTGGCGGACCACCTGACGCACGGCGGCCGGCCCGAAGAGGCCGCCTCGGCCGGCCGCCAGGCGCTCGACCTCCTGGACCGCGTCCGTTCCTCCCGCATCAGCACCCTCCTGCGCCGCACGGCGCAACGCCTGGCCCCGTACGAAAACACCCCGGAGGTAGCCACCTTCACCGCCCGCGCGGCGTAGCCCGCGCGGGCGGGCGGCCGTCAACGGCCGGCACCACCGAAGGCCGGCCCAGCGCACAGGGAGCAGGAACCCAAGCACCTCCACGCATGTGGAGGTGCCGGACCATCCCCGCGTGTGCGGGGAGCACTCTTTTTGACCGGTGGCTTTGTCCTGGCGTCGGCCGGACTTCGTTCACCTCGTGCAGTGCGCCCCCGCGCGGGGACGGCCCGAACGCGCGGGTGCGCGGGTGCGCGGGTGCGCGCTCAGTGTTCCAGGTGGCCCGTGTCGTTCCAGCGGGCCAGGACCGGTTCGCCGTGGGCCCAGCCCAGTTCGGACAGCGAGGCAGGCGCGAGGCGGATGCGGGAGGCGAAGCGCACGTCCTGACCCAGCCAGCGGGCCGCCACCGAGCGCAGGATGTGGCCGTGCGCGAACAGCACCGCGTCACCCTCGGCCTCCCGTGCCCATGCCACCACCTCGTCGGCCCGCGCCGACAACTGCGCGAAGGTCTCGCCGCCGCGCACCCCGTCGCGCCACAGCACCCACTCACCGCCCCGGGCCTCGGCCATCTGTTCGCCGGTGCGGCCCTCGGCGTCGCCGTAGTCCCACTCCTTGAGCGCGTCCCAGTCGCTCGCCCGGTCGCCGAATCCGGCCAGCTCGCAGGTCTCCTTGGCGCGCGACAGGGGCGAGGTGCGCACCTGCGCGCCGTGCAGCCCGTCCCACGGCGCGCGGTGCAGCCGCGCGCCCAGCGCCTTGGCGTCCGCCCGGCCCTCGTCGAGCAGCGGGACGTCGGTGTGCCCGGTGTGCCGTCCATCCACCGACCAGGCGGTCTGCCCGTGCCGTACCAGCAGAATGCGCGCGGTCATGATTCTCACTTCTCTCACGGTGTACCGGGTGATACGTGGCTGATTTTCCCATCCTCCCGCATGGAACCATGGGCACCGACCGAGCGTCTGTTCCCTTACGTCCCGCTGTCCGCGGGGTGAACTGTCCCTGCCCGAACACTGGAGTCCGACCCCATGCCCCGAGTCCGGCCCCGCTGGTGGACCGAGCTGCTGCTGATCGTGGTTGTCTACGGGGCGTATTCCGGCGCCCGCCTGCTGGCCAGGGGTGATGTCAGTACGGCGGTGGAGAACGGACTGGCGATCCTGCGTCTGGAACGGTCCCTGTTCCTCAATCCGGAGGAGCCGCTCAACGACCTGTTCACGCAGGAGGCGTGGCTGGGGATACCGTCCTCCTTCGCGTACGCGTCCCTGCACTATCTGGTCACGCCGGCGATCCTGGTCTGGCTGTTCAGGCGCCGCGCCGCGCACTACCGGCTGATGCGGACCTGGCTGATGGGGTCGACCCTGATGGGGCTGATCGGGTTCACCCTGATGCCCACCTCGCCGCCCCGGCTGCTGCACGACCGGCACGGTTTCACCGACAGCCTCTCCCAGTACAGCGAGTACGGGTGGTGGGGTGACGAGGCGAGCGCGCCCAGCGGGATGGGCGACATGACGAACCAGTACGCGGCGATGCCGAGCCTGCACGTCGGCTGGGCGGTGTGGTGCGGGGTCGCGCTGTGGTACTTCGGGCCGCGCACCTGGTGGATGCGCTCCCTCGCGGTCGGCTACCCGCTGATCACCGTGATGGTGGTGATGGGCACCGCCAACCACTACTTCATCGACGCGCTGGCCGGCATCGCGGTGATGATCGCCGGGCTGCTGCTGACCCGGCCCCTCATGCGGCTGGCCGAGCGGTTCCAGGAGCGCCTGGGGCTGGTACGGAGCGTGTCGGCGTCCCGCGACGGGTCCGTGCCTGCGGGGCCGTACGCCCCGGAGCGTACGGACGGCGCGCGGAGTGGCGACCGGAGCGAAGCGGAACTGGCCCGGACCTCGGGTGGCTCGCGGACGTAACCTGGGGAGGATTCCCGCGTCCCCACGTCCCCGATCCGCACGCGCATCCGATCGCGCGTCCCAGCACCTCTCGCGTCCCAGCACCCCCGCACCCGCCGCTCAGCAGCCGTGGAGGCTCCCGCATGACCGATTCCGGACCGGCACCCGAGTCGCCCCGCTTCCGCCGCCCCGCCGGGCTGTTCTTCGAACCGCCCACGGATGCCCCGGAGGAGGAGCACTTCTTCGATCTGGAGTCCATCTCCGAGCCGGATCTGCTCCTGTCGCGCGCCACCGAACTCGCCGTGGCCTTCCAGGCCGCGGCGGACCGCGCGGTGGAGTACCAGGCCGTCGCGGCCGCCCAGCTGGCGGACCCGCGCCGCTTCGACCGGCTGTCGGCGGCCCAGATCGCCGAGCGGGCGGAGTGGACCGAGGACTACGCGGTGAAGATGATCGAGTTCGGCCGGCGGCTCCAGCGGCGGCAGGCGCCGCACGGTACCGGAGGCCACCCCCCGCTGTCCTGATTTCCCGGAGATGCAGCGGGGGCGGCACCCGATCCCGTACATCTGGGTGTCATGACGGAACCCGCGGTTCTCCCGACACCCACCCCGGCGCCTGTGCCCGCACCGACACCGACCCCCTCCGGGGCCCGGTGGCTGGCCTCGGCGCGCTGCGGCACGGACTTCGATGTGATCAGCGCGCCGGGTCTGTTCGGGCGGCGCGTGCTGGAGCAGCTGTGGTCGGCGGGTCCGGGCCGGGGTCCGGTGGCGGCGTACCGGGGCCGGCTGCTGCTGTTCGCGGCGCCCGGCACCGCGGCCAGGCTGCCGGCGCTGCTGCGCTGGGAGGAGTGGAGCCGCGGCACCCGGCTGATCCCTCCGCTGCTGTGTCACGGCGTGGGGGACGTGGTGACGGTGCCGGAGGGCACGACGGCGGCGGACGGTCACTGGCTGGTGGCGCCGGAGAGCCGTCATCCCTGGCTGCCGGGCCCCGAGGTGCTGCTGTGGGCCTGTGTCCGGGCGGCCAGGGAAGGGGCCGGGTGGGGGCGGGAGGAAGCGATTTTTGCTGATGACCGGCGGGGTGCTAATGTCTATGACGTCAGCAGGCGCCGCTAGCTCAGTTGGTTAGAGCAGCTGACTCTTAATCAGCGGGTCCGGGGTTCGAGTCCCTGGCGGCGCACCGACACGGAAGGCCCCTCGCAGCAGCGGGGGCCTTTTCCGTACCCCCCGAACCGGCGGCTCCTACCGCATCCCGGGGTGGTTCGGAAGGGGGCGCGCGGGGTGCTAATCTTTACGACGTCAGCAGGCGCCGCTAGCTCAGTTGGTTAGAGCAGCTGACTCTTAATCAGCGGGTCCGGGGTTCGAGTCCCTGGCGGCGCACCGACACGGAAGGCCCCTCGCAGCAGCGGGGGGCCTTTTCCGTACCCCCCGAACCGGCGGCTCCCCCACCCCGCGGCCCTTCCCCCACCCACACCTCACCCCCTCACTCCTTGACGATCTTGAGATTCCAGCCGCCCGCGGGCGTCCGGTCCCCCACCTCCACCCGTACGCCGTGTTCCCTGTCGTGGTAGCTCTCCCCGGTCCCCAGCGGGGCGTCCGCCAGCCGTGGGTGCACGGAGCTGCCGTGGCAGGCGCCGGTGCCCGGGTGGCCGTCGATGACCTGGATCGGGCCGTCGGCGGAGGCCACGTCACTGCGCACCTTGTAGAGCAGGACACCCTGGGTGCAGGCCCGCTTGTCGTTGCCCTCCCGGGTGCGCGCCTCGGCGACCAGGACCTCGGTGCGGCCGAGGCGGATGACGGCCAGACGGGTGTCGGCGGCGGGGTTGGCGGCGTCCAGGGGCGCGGTGAGCGGCTGGAGCGTGTGCCGGGTGGTGCCGGGGGACCGTACGCAGTCGACGTGCTCGGTGGTGAGCCAGCCGAGTTTCCACTTGTGCCAGGCGAAGGGCTCGGGGGCGAGTCCGAACTGGCTGCCCATGAGGTCCCAGTCCCCCACGTGGGTGTCCCAGTCGCCGTGGTCGCCGACGGGCCGGTTGTACAGGTCGGGCAGGTCGAAGATGTGCCCGGTCTCGTGGGCGAGGACGTTGCGGTCCGGCGGCCGCTTCTCGAAGACGGTGACGACCCGGCTGATCTCCGTGTCGCCGACCCGCAGCGGCTCGTGGAAGTTGACGACCTTGGTGGCGTCGGAGTCCACACCGGGCGCATGGGGGTCGGCGACCAGGTAGATGACGTCGTACGCGCCGAGGTCCTCGACGACCGGGGCGAGGACGGTCAGGGCGTCGCGCAGGTAGGCGGTGCGCAGCTGAGCGTCCCAGTCGCGCTGGACGGCGTAGTGGGTGGACGGGGCGGGCATCTCGGTCCACCGGGGCACCACGTCCATCGCCAGTTCGAATTGGCCGTAGGAGGCGCGCCGGAAGAAGTCGTCGGTGGCGGGGGTGTGGTCGGCGGCGATGACGGCCGGGTCGAGCAGGTCGCCGGAGTCGGGGAAGGAGAGGAAGACCATCACCGCGTCGAGGGCGCCCACCGGGCGCGGGTATGCCTCGTTCCAGGTGTCGATGCCTTCGGAGTGGTGGTGCGCGGAGCGCGGCAGGCCGCACGGCTCGTCGGCGAGCGCGGCCGTGCCGGGTCCCGCGGTGAGAGTGCTCCCCATGAGGGCGGTCAGCGCGGTGAGGACGGCGGCGGGCCGCAGGAGGGCGCTCCGTGACACGTCTGCCTCCCATGGGGTCTGCGGGAGCGGGGAGATGCCCTCACCACTGTGTTCACTTCTGTCCCGCTGTGCCCCATGGGGTTGGGCCGGCCGGCGTAACGAGCAGTACGATTACCCTGCGTATATGTCTTTCGGGAACGATCGCTACCTTGCCCCGGGTGGGCAGAATCGATCAGCTCCTCGCAAACGTGTGCGGGGCGGTGGAGTCGGGGATCGAGACAGGCCCGGAAGGAGCTGGCTCCGGCCACGGATCAGCCTCTATGATCGGCACATTTCCAGCGGATTCCCCCGGCCGGCAGCCCAGGAGCGATCGGTGAACGGACCCATCCCAGGACCGGGCGGCCCACCCGGCGGCGCCCAGGACATCCCCCGGCCGGTCATCACGGAGCGTGATGTTCAGGCCGGCTACCGGGCCGACCAGCAGACCGATTCCCGGGCCGGTCACCGGGCCGATCATCGGGCCGACTACCGAGCCGCGTTCCGGATCGCCTCCGCGCCGATGGCGCTGATCGCCCCCTCCGGCCGGATCACCGCCGCCAACACGGCGCTGGAGACCTTGCTCGGACACGGCCCCGGCGAACTGGCGGGCCTCCCCGCCGACGCCGCCACCGGGCTCGACCTCGGCCTGGACGGCGACACCCGGGGCCCGTACCACGCGGTGCTCAGCGGGCGGCGCGAGCAACTGCGCTGCACCCGGCGGCTGAAACACGCCGACGGGCACACCGTCTGGGCGGAGGTCACCGTACGGCCGTCCGGGCCGGACGGCGGCGCCCTGCTCTCGGTGCTCGACATCACCGAACGGCGCGAACTGCGCGAGAAGCTGTGGCACCTCCAGATGCACGACCCGGTCACCCGGCTGCCCAACCGCTCGCTGTTCGTGGAACGCCTCACCGCCGCCCTGAACGACTCCGCCACCGGCCGCATCGGCCTGTGCTACCTGGACCTGGACGGCTTCAAAGCCATCAACGACACCCACGGCCACCGGGTCGGCGACGAACTGCTGAGCGCCGCCGCCCGGCGGCTGAGCCAGTGCACGAACGGCACCACCGGGACCGGCACCCTGGTGGCACGGCTGGGCGGCGACGAGTTCGCCGTACTGGTGGAGAGTTCCGCCGGCACGGATCAGCTCACCGGGCTCGCCCAGGCGATGCTGGCCGCCCTCCAGCGCCCCTTCGACGTGGCGGGACAGCGGCTGTCCGTCTCCGCGAGCATCGGCGTCGTGGAGCGCGAATGCGCCGGCGTCAACGCCACCTCCCTCATGCAGGCCGCCGACACCACGCTCTACTGGGCCAAGGCGGACGGCCGGGCCCGCTGGACCGTCTTCGACCCCGAGCGCAACGCGCACCGCATGACCCGCCAGTCGCTCACCGCCACGCTGCGCCCCGCCATCGAACGCGGCGAGTTCGTCCTCGAATATCAGCCGATCGTGGCACTCGCGGACGACACCCTGCGCGGCGTCGAGGCGCTGGTGCGCTGGCAGCACCCGCAGTTCGGGCGGCTCACCCCGGACCGTTTCATCGGCCTCGCCGAGGAGAACGGCGCCATCGTGCCGCTGGGCCGCTGGGTGCTCACCGAGGCATGCCGGCAGGCCCGCGCCTGGCAGCTCAGCCACCAGCACCGCCCGCCGCCGTTCGTCAGCGTCAATGTGGCGGTGCGGCAGATGTGGGACTCGGACGTCGTCGCGGACGTCACCCGGGTGCTCGCCGAGACCGGGCTGCCCGCCGGGCTCCTCCAGCTGGAACTCACCGAATCCGCCGTCATGGGCCCGGCCGGGCGACCCCTCCAGGCACTCCAGGAACTGTCCGAGATGGGGGTACGGATCGCCATCGACGACTTCGGCACCGGCTACTCCAACCTCGCCTACCTCTCCCAGCTGCCGGTACGCGCCCTCAAGCTCGACGGGACGTTCGTCAAGGGGTTCAGGACCGCCCGCCACCTCAATCCGGCGGACGAGACCATCGTGACCGCCCTGGTGGACCTCGCGCACAAGCTGGGCCTGACCGTCACCGCCGAATGCGTGGAGGGCCAGGCCCAGGCCGACCGGCTGCGCCGTATCGGCTGCGACACCGGTCAGGGCTGGCTGTACGCGAAGCCGCTGCCGCCGGAGCGGATCACCGCCATGATCGGCGGGACGACGGGGTTCGCGGACGGTTCCTGACCGTCCGATCGGCCGGGGCCGGGCTTCGGGCGCCCGGTAGCCGGACCTGCCGTCGGTGCCGACGGATACCGGCGCCGGACGCCGGGCGGTCAGGCCCGGTCGAACAGCGCGCCGAGCGCGGGCACCCGTACCGTACGGCCCAGCAGCCGCAGGCCCTCCCACGCCGTCACCTGGTTCGCGGTGAGCACCGGCTTGCCCAGCTCCGACTCCAACTCCGCCACCCACGCCGCCGTGTGCAGCGCCGTGTCCGGCAGCAGCACCGCCTGCGCCGCCGGGTCATCGCCCTCGCGGGCGATCCGCAGCACGTCCTCGCGCCCCCAGGTGCCGACCTCGGCGGCGGTGATGATGCCGCTGCCCCGGGTACCGACCACCTCGGCGCCCGCCACCTTCAGGAACTCGGCGAACAGCCCGGCCACGTCCTCCGGGTACGTCGCCGCGATCGCCACCCGGCTCACCCCCAGCTCGGCCACCGCGTGCGCGAAGGCGAAGGAGGTACTGGAGGCGGGCAGCCCGGCCGCCTCGGAGAGCGCCGTCACCTGCTGGCCCGCGCCCTCCCAGCCGTAGACGAAACTGGCGCTTGTGCAGGCCCACACCACCGCCCGCGCGCCCGCGCGCTTCAGCTCGCCGACCCCCGCCGCCAGCCGGGGCACCGCGCCCATCTCCAGCAGTGCGTCCACGCGGTGGGCGTCCGTCCCCATGTCGGTGTGGACCAGCGGCAGCCGCACCCCCGCGGCGCGGGGGTCGCCGCTGTCCCGCAGCAGGGCCTCCATCCGGGGGTAGTCGTCCTCCGCCGAGTAACCGGGGTAGAGGAATCCGACGTGGCCGTCGGCCGTCGTGTCCGTGCCGTCCCTGCTGTCGTCCATACGGCGCTCGCTTCCTGCTCGTGCTCGTCGTGGTCACCCTCAGCCGGGCGGCCGGCCACCGCCGAGGTCGTCCGGGAAGACCATCCCGCCGGTCGTCTCCAGCGGGCTCTCCTCCCCCGCCGTCGCCGCCGCGGCGGTCGGCTCCGGCGCGGTGACCGTGGGCAGCGGCGGGATGGCGGACAGCGCCTCCAGCGAGGCCCGCGCGGCCGGGTCGAGCAGCGCCTGGTACGGGCCCACCGCTTCCTTGCCGATCATCCGCAGCGCCTTCCAGACCGTGACCTGGTTCGCCGACAGCACCGGAATCCGCAGTTCCGCCTCCAGCTGCGGGATCACATCGTAGGTGGCGAGGTTGGTGCAGCTGATGAACAGCGCGTCCGGGGCGTCGGCCGCCGTCGCCTCGCGGGCCATGTTCACCACGTCGCGGTAGCCGACCCGCCAGATCTCCCGGGTGAGGCCCAGATAGCTGCGTCCGCTGACCTCGACCCCGGCCGCGTGCACGAAGTCCTCGAGGGAGTCGGTGACCGAGCGGGTGTACGGGGTGATCACCGCGACCCGCCGCACCCGCAGCTCGCGCAGCGCCTCCAGCAGCGCCCCGGAGGTGGTCATGGCGGGGGCTTCGCCCGCCTGGGTCATCGCGGTGGTCATGGCCATCTCGCCGGCCACCCCGCCGACGAAGCTGCCGGAGGTGCAGGCGTAGGCGATGACCTCGGGGGACACGGCGGACAGCGCGCGTACCGCCTCCCGCAGGGTCTCGTGCTCGGAGACCATCCGGGCCAGGTCGAGACTCACCTCCACCGGCACGAACGGGGTCCGTGTCACATGCAGGGAGATGTCGTCGGGCACCCACCGCCACAGTTCGCGATCGAGCGCGAAGTCGAACGGCGCCACGACTCCGATCCCACGCTGCGGCTGCGGGCCGCCCAGGAAGGAGACATCCATTTCACACCCCATATTCAAACGCAGGGGCGGCGCAGAACCAGTCTGGCCGGACGATGACATATACAGAAACGCACTACCGGTCGGCGAATCTTCCGGTACCGGGACGCCGGGAGTCGATGGCCTTCGTTGACGAAGGTAGTTTCTTCTCCCTACCGTGGTCAATCCTCGACCGCACCTCCATTGGCACCACCTTCTCCCCAGCCAAACACGCCCTCGTTTCGAAACGGTTTCGCCGGATGCCCGAATCCTGTGTCCTGGTCCTTGACGCCGACCCTCTCCCCCGCCTCGACCGGCTCGCCGGGCGGGCACGCGTCCTGCACGCCGACGGCGCCGCGGCCCTTGCCCGGCAGCTGCCCCAAGCGGATGTACTTCTCGTGTGGGACTTCGGCTCCGACGCGGTGCGGGAGGCCTGGCCAGGCGCCGGAGCGCACCCGGCGTGGGTGCACACCGCGAGCGCCGGCGTGGACCGGTTGCTCTTTCCCGAACTGCTGTCCGCCCCGACGATCATTACCAATGCTCGGGGCGTCTTCGACCGGCCGATCGCCGAATATGTTGCGGGCCTGGTCCTGGCCATGGCAAAGGATTTCCCGGGCAGCTGGAAATTGCAGCAGGAGCGCCGCTGGCGGCACCGGGAGACATTCAAGGTGTACGGAAGCCGGGCGGTTGTCATCGGATCGGGTCCGATCGGCCGGAGAATCGGTTCGACGCTCATGGCACTGGGTGTCGATGTGACACTCACCGGCCGCCGGGAACACCCCGGCGACCCGGAATTCGGCCGGGTGCGGGCCGCCGACGACCTGCCCGTTCTGCTGCCGGAGGCCGACTGGGTGGTGTGCGCGGCACCGCTGACCGAGGCGACGAGGGGTCTGTTCGACGCGGACGCGTTCGCCCGGATGAAACCGACCGCGCACTTCATCAACATCGGACGGGGCGGCCATGTGGTGGAACCGGACCTGGCGGCGGCCCTGCACGCCGGGGCGCTGGCGGGCGCGGCGCTGGATGTCTTCGCCACCGAACCGCTGCCAGCCGACAGCCCGCTGTGGGACGCGCCGGGGCTGATCGTCTCGCCGCACATGAGCGGGGACACCTTCGGGTGGCGCGATGACCTGGCGGAGCAGTTCCTGGACAACTTCGACCGCTGGGCGGCGGGGGCACCGCTGTTCAACGTGGTCGACAAGCGGCTGGGCTATGTGTCGGGCGACAGCCCGGGCACCGGCGCGGCCACCGACGGAGGGGAAGGGAAGCCCACGTGACGGCGGACGAGGAACTGACCGGCTGGACGGCGACGGAACTCACGCGGGCGTACGCGGCGGGCGAGGTCTCCCCCGTGGACGCGACGCGCGCCACGCTCGCCCGGGCCGAGGCCGTACAGCCCGAGCTCAACGCGTTCGTCCTGCTCGATCACGACGGCGCCCTGGAGCAGGCGCGGGCCGCCGAGGACCGCTGGCGGCGCGGCGCGGCGGCCGGCCCGGTGGACGGCGTGCCCGTCACGGTGAAGGACATCCTGCTGATGCGCGGCCACCCCACGCTGCGCGGCTCGGCCGCACTGTCGGCCGAGGGCGTGTGGGACGAGGACGCGCCGGCGGTGGCCCGGCTGCGGGAGTCGGGGGCGGTGTTCATCGGGAAGACGACCACGCCCGAGTTCGGCTGGAAGGGTGTGACCGACTCGCCGCGACACGGCGCGACGGGCAATCCGTACGCCCCGGAGCGTACGGCCGGCGGATCCAGCGGGGGCAGTGCTGCGGCGGTACGGGCCGGGGCCGGGCCGCTGAGTCTGGGCACGGACGGGGGCGGCTCGGTGCGCATCCCGGGGTCCTTCTGCGGGGTCTTCGCGCTGAAGCCGACGTACGGACGGGTCGCGATCTATCCGGCGAGCGCGTTCGGGACGCTGGCCCACGTCGGCCCGATCACCCGGGACGCCCGCGACGCGGCGCTGCTGATGGATGTGATCGCCCGCCCCGACCCGCGCGACTGGTCGGCGCTGCCCGCCACGGGCGGCGCCCACGGCTTCCGTACGGCGGTGGCCGAGGCCGGGGACACCGTCCGGGGACTGCGGGTCGCCTACTCGCCACGGCTCGGCTTCGACGGGGTGCGGGTCGAACCGGCCATCGCGGCGTCCGTGCGGCGAGTGGCCGAGCGGCTGGCCGACCTGGGCGCGGTGGTCGAGGAGACCGACCCGCCGCTGCCGTCGCTGGACCAGCTGCGGGAGGCGTTCCACGTGCTGTGGTTCGCGGGCGCAGCCCGGGTGATCCAGCCCTTCGACGAACGGCGGCGGGCGCTGCTCGACCCGGGGCTGCGGGAGATCTGCGGTCAGGGCGCCGGGTACGGGTCGCTGGACTACCTGGCGGCGGTGGACGTGCGGATGGGCCTGGGCAAGGCGATGGGGGGCTTCCACGAGGCGTACGACCTGCTGCTGACGCCGACGATGCCGATCGCGCCGTTCGCGGCGGGGGCGGAGGTGCCGGCGGCCTCCGGTATGACGCGGTGGACGGAGTGGACGCCGTTCACCTACCCCTTCAACATGACGCAGCAGCCCGCCGCGACCGTGCCGTGCGGCACGGACGCGGGCGGACTGCCGATCGGCGCCCAGCTGGTCGGGGCGCGGCACACGGACGAACGGGTGCTGGCGGTCGCCCACGCGCTGGACGCCTCGGGCGCCACCCGGATCGAGGACCCCTACGCGCGCCGGAAGTTGAGCGACTCACCGAGCGCGCCGGCCCGCCACAGGTCCTGACAGGCGTCGGCCATCCGGTCGAGCCCGTCGACCACGGTCCCCCACACGATGCCGGGCACCCAGCCGGCGTCGCCGTTGATGAGGAGGTTGTTGCGCTCGTAGAAGAGCGCGAGATCGACGACGGTCGCCTTGCCCTGGTGGGCGGCGTGCGTCTCGTACCCGTAGGCCTTGGTGCCCAGCTGGGTGTCGGAGAAGGTGAAGTAGCACAGGTCGCCGGGGATCGGCGTGATGGTGGGGTTCTCCAGCGGCGGCTCCTCGGGGGCGAAGGGCGGCACGAGGGTGTAGATCTCATTGCGGGCGTACTTGGCGTGATAGACGTCGCCACCCAACGGCAAGGCGTCCCACACGGCATGGCAGGTGATGGGCGCCCGGTCACTGAGCAGCTTGGCGGTACAGCTGACCCCGCGCTTGTCCAGCGAGACGGTGATGAACCGCTCCGAGTCCGACATGGGACATCCCTCCTGATCCGCACAATGTTCTGCTGCTGGCATGGTGGCACACCGGAGCGTGTCGGCAGCGGAACGTATCCTGAGGCCCGAACGTCTTGGCGGGGAGAGGCCGACGGGGAGGGGATCGGGCCGTGGAGGATCGTGGGACGTATCGGGGCACGTACAGGGGTCACGGCTCCGAGGACTACGCGGCGGAGCAGTTACAGGCGATGACCCACAGGGAGTTGGAGGGTCTGCTGGCGGGGGCACGGCCGGACATGCTGATCCAGCGGGGGGAGACGCTGGAGGCCGTGGCCGAGGCCGTGGAGTGGATGGGCGAGCAGATCTGGTCGCGGGCCGGTGAGTTGGAGTGGCAGGGTCAGACGGCGGACGAGTTCCGCGAATGGATCCGCCACTTCCATCACGCGTCGGTGGATCTGAAGACGTACGCCAGTTTCATGGCGAGCGCGATCACCAACGCGGGCGTTGCTCTGCGCCAGGCCCAGAGTGAGATACCACCCGCCCCGCCCCAGGAGATGCCGGCGACCGCTCTCGACGTGGCCTACGACACGGGCGACGGGGAACGCCCCATGACGATGACCGAAGCGGAATCCAGCCGCCAGGAAGCGATCGCCGTCATCAACCGCCTGGGCTCGGTGTACAAGACATCGGCGGGGACGATCCAGTACGTGAACGAGCGGGAACCGCTCTTCCAGCAATTCGGAACAGATCCGGGTGTGCTTCCCTTCCCTGAGCTGCACAGCCCCGCGCCGAACCCTCCGGGAGCATTTCCACCGGCCGCTGCGGCGACGCATCCCCCTATTCAACAGGAGATGCCGGCATGGAACAGCTCAGCGATCGCCCCCTCCTCCCATCAACCACCGCAGCAACCCTCGGGGGTAACCCCTCAGCCTGACTTCGGTGATGACGGTACGAGGACGTCGTTGGATTCGGTGGGGGTGGTGCCGAATGGTGGGGTTCCTCCGGTGGCTCCGTCCGGGTCTCCTCCGCCGGTGGTGGTGGAGCGTCCTGTGGGTGGCGGTCCGCCGCAGCAGCCGGTGGTGGGTCCGGTGCCGGGATGGCCGTCACCAGCCCAGCCCGGTCAGGGGCGTGGGGGTGGGGGTCAGGTGCCGCTGGTGCGTGGCCCGGGTCTGCGTCCGGGTGAGGCGCCTGTGGTGCGGCCCTTGGGTCCGCCGTCCGGTCCGGGTTCACAGCCACCGGTGGGGCGACCCGCCGGGCCTGGGATGCCGGGTGGTCAGCAGCCTCCCGTGGGCCGTCCGCCTACGGGAGGTGGTGGCCCGGGTGGGGGTAATCCCTGGGGCAGGGCGAACAACTACGGCCTCCTCGGGGGCAAGCCGGTACCGAACGCGAAACCCACCGTGGCGTCACGTATCCCTCCGGGTGGGGTGATCCAGCCCGGTATGAACGCCGCCAACTCACGTCTCACTCCGACCAGGAACGACCAGCCCAACACCACGCCGCGTCCCATGTATGGGAAGGCGACGGTCGACGGACGGCCGGCCACCGGTCGTGGGGAGCGCGGGCGGTCCCTGCCCAAACCCACCGGTGTCATCGGCCTGCCCGGTCAGGGCCGCAAGAACGGCAAGAAGAAGCAAAAGAAGAACGAGAGCAAGGACGACAGGCAGCAGCCATGACCCCCACCCGCCGGGCCCTCGCCACCACCCTTGCCCTCACCGCAGCCCTGGCCACCGCACCCACCGCCCAGGCAGCTGACACCCCCCAACACCCCTGGTACTTCGACACCCTCCGCGTCGAAGAAATGTGGCAACACACCACCGGCGAAGGCATCACCGTCGCCGTCATCGACAGCGGAGTCGACCCCACCCTCCCCGAACTCCAAGGCCAAGTGCTGGAAGGTGCCGACTTCACAGCGGGAGCAGAAGGCGCACACGTCGACTCCGATGGACACGGCACCGACATGGCCGCACTCATCGCAGGAACCGGAGCAGGTGAGGGAATCCAGGGGCTGGCCCCAGGTACAAAGATTCTTCCCATCCGAGTCACCAGCGGCGGCATCACAGCTAATATCTCCAGCCGATGGGCCACAGCGGTAGGCCATGCAATTGATTCGGGTGCCAAGGTCATCAATATCTCCCAGACCGATGCCCAGGTCGAGGCAGCCAGACAAGAGATGACTGAGGCGCTCTCCCTGGCCGCCCGCCACGATGTGCTCATCTTTGCCGGAAGTGGAAATGACGGTGCTACCTCCAACATTTCCACTGCACCAAACTCACTGGACGGCGTCGTAGGAATCGGTGCGGCGGACAAGGCAGGCGAGCGGATTCCTTATTCAACCTTCGGCCCGCAGGTATCTCTGGCTGCACCCGGTAACGATGTGCCCGGCCACTGCGACGGCCTCTCCGGCCCCGCCTGCCTCCGTGAGGAGGGCGGTACCAGTTCCGCCACCGCTCTCGCCTCCGCCTCCGCCGCGCTGATCTGGTCGCAGCACCCCGACTGGACCAAGAACCAGGTCCTGCGCGTGATGCTCAACACCGCCGAACGCCCCGATGACCAGCGACGGGATGACTACACCGGGTACGGCGTCGTCCGGCCCGACCGCGTCGTCATCGACGGGGAAGGCGACCCCGGCGACCCCGACAGCCCGCCCATCTTCCGCGACTGGGAAGCGGGCCTTGTGCCGCCCGTCACACCCGGGCCGACGCCCGAAACGACTCCGGACGACAGCGCCGAGCCCGCCCCCGGACCCGAGGCGGAAGCCGCCGCCACCAGCGAGAACGGCGGTTCGCTGCCGTGGATCCTCGGCGGCACCACCGCCGTCCTGCTCGTCGCCGTGACCGGATGGGTTCTGTACCGGCGACGCGTCTGATCGGATGATGTACCGAAATGGAGTCGCATAAGTTCGTTGAGGCTGGGTAGCCGCGCCGCCATGGCTCCACCGCAACGGACAAAATCGACACCTTACGAAAGACGGACGTCAAACGGCATCAGTCGGCGATCACTCCTCGCCGGTGCCGCCGCCTTCGGCGCCTTCGGCGCCCTGGCTGCCGCGTGCAGCCGGATCCCCCCGGAGGGCAGCGTCGAGGGCGGCGATCTGCTGGAGCGGCTCCGCTCCCGTGGCTCCGTCAAGGTCGGCATCGCGAGCGAGCCGCCGTTCGGCTACATCAACAAGGACGGTGAGCCCGACGGCGAGGCCCCGGCCATCGCCAAGGTGATCTTCACCAGGCTCGGGATCGACAACGTCACCCCGGTGCCCGTCGAATTCGGCGCACTCATTCCCGGGCTCAAGGCGCAACAGTTCGATGTGGTCTCCGCCGGGATGTACATCAATCCCACCCGGTGCGCCCAGGTCCTGTTCTCGGACCCGGACTACCTCATGCTGGACTCGTTCATCGTGCCCGCCGGAAACCCGCACAACATCCAGCGGTACGAGGACATCGCCGAGCAGAACCTGGTGCTCGCCACCGGCACCGCGTACGCCGAGATCGACTACGCGCTCGCCGCCGGCATCCCGGACAGCAGGCTGCTGATCCTCCCCGACCAGGTCGCCGGCCTCGACGCCGTCGTCCAGGGGCGGGCCGCCGCGTTCGCCGGGACCAATGTCACCGTCACCGGCGTCGTGGAGAATTCCCCCCGGGCCGAGGCCACCGAACCGTTCCAGCCCTATGTGAACGGCGAGCCGGCCTACGGCGCGGGCGGCTTCGCCTTCCGTCGCTCCGAAAAGAACTTCCGCGACGCCTTCAATGTGGAACTGCACAAACTCAAGGACAGTGGCGAGCTGCTCGACATCGTCAGCCCCTTCGGTTTCACCGAGGCCGAGATGACGGACCTCACGGCCGAGGAGCTTTGCTGATGATGACCTCAGGAATGTTCCAGAACTATTTCCTCCCGGGGATCTGGATCACCATTCAGGTGACCCTCTACAGCGCCGCGCTCGCCGCAGTCGTCGCGTTCACCATCGGCACGCTGCGCACCTCGCGCCTGTGGATCGTCCGTTTTCTCGCCGGCGCCTATTTCGAGATCTTCCGCGGGATGTCCGCGCTCGTGATGCTGTTCTGGCTGGCGTTCTCCCTGCCGCTGATCCTCCAGTGGCAGCTCGTCCCGATGTACGCCGGCGTGCTCGCGCTCGGCCTCACGTACGGGGCGTACGGGTCCGAGGTAGTACGCGGAGCGCTCGCCGCCGTGCCCGTCGCCCAGCGCGAGGCGGGGGTCGCGCTGGGCTTCTCCCGGGCCCAGCGGCTGCGCCGTATCGAGATTCCGCAGGCCTGGCCCGAGATGGTCCCACCGTTCAACAACCTGCTGATCGAGCTGCTCAAGGGCACCGCGCTGGTCTCCGTGATCGGCGTCGCCGACATGACGTACGCCGGCAACCTGGTCCGGCTCGGCAGCAATGAAAGCGCGCCCGTGTACACCCTGCTGCTGGTTCTCTACTTCGCGATGGCGTTCGTCCTCACCCGCGGCATGCGGGTCGTGGAGCGGGCCGCCAAGGCGGGGGTGGGCCAGGCGCCCGCCCTGAAGTTCCCGCTGCGTGTGGGGGGCGGTGCCCGATGAGCTGGAGCTGGGACGTCGTCTCCGACTTCATGCCCGACTTCTGGAAGGGCCTGCTGGTCACCCTCCAGGCACTCGCCCTGGGGACCCTGATCGCCTTCTCCCTCGGCCTGGTGTGGGCGATAGCGCAACGTTCGCGCTTCCGCGCCGTGCGCTGGCCGGTGAACGCGGTCACCGAGTTCATCCGCAACACGCCTCTGCTGGTGCAGTTGTTCTTCCTGTACTTCGTGGTGCCCGAGTGGGGTCCGTCCATGTCGGCGCTGACCACCGGCATCGTGGGCCTGGGGCTGCACTACTCGACGTACACGGCCGAGGTGTACCGCTCCGGCATCGGCGGCGTGCCGCCCGGCCAGTGGGAGGCGGCCACCGCGCTCAGCCTGCCGCGGGTGCGCACCTGGACCGCGGTCATCCTGCCGCAGGCCATCCGGCGGGTGGTCCCGGCGCTGGGCAACTACGTCATCGCCATGCTCAAGGACTCGCCCATGATCGCGGTCATCGGCGCCCTGGAGATGCTCGGCGAGGCACGCAGCTTCAGCAACGCCACCTTCACCTCCGAGGCGTACACCATCGTCGGCATCGCGTTCCTGGTGATCGCCTACCCGGCCTCGCTGCTGATCCGCGCCCTCGAACGCCGGCTCGCGCTCACCACCTGATCCGACTGCATTGAGAGACCCCAAGCCATGAGCAACGATCCCAGCCGTGCGAACGGCACCGAACTCGTCCGGTTCGACAAGGTCACCAAACGCTTCGGCGAGGTGACTGTCCTCGACGAACTCGACTTCTCCGTCGCCACGGGCAAGCACGTCACCCTCATCGGCCCCTCCGGATCCGGCAAGACCACGATCCTGCGGCTGCTGATGACCCTGCTGCGGCCCGAAGAGGGCACCATCACCGTCGACGGCGACCTGCTCACCCACGAGGAGAAGAACGGGAAGCTGGTACGCGCCGGGGAGCGGCACACCCGCGAGGTCCGCAAGAAGATCGGCATGGTCTTCCAGCAGTTCAACCTCTTCCCCAACATGAAGGTGCAGCGCAATGTGATGGAGGCGCCGGTCCATGTCCTGGGCATGGACAAGGACGAGGCGGCGCAGCGGGCCAGGGAATTGATCGAGCTGGTCGGGCTGACCGAGCATCTCGACAAGTACCCCAGTCAGCTCTCCGGCGGTCAGCAGCAGCGGGTGGCGATCGCCCGCGCGCTGGCGATGCGCCCGCAGGTGCTGCTGCTGGACGAGGTCACCTCCGCCCTCGACCCGGAGCTGGTGGCCGGTGTGCTGGACGTGCTGAGCGACATCGCGCACAGCACCGACATCACGATGATCTGTGTGACGCACGAGATGAGCTTCGCGCGCGACATCTCCGACCGTGTGCTGATGTTCGACAAGGGCAAGATCGTGGAGTCGGGGTCGCCGGAGAAGATCTTCAGCGATCCTGAGAACGACCGGACCCGGGAGTTCCTGAGCACCGTGCTGTGATCGCGGGGTGGTCCGGCACCGGAGGAGTCACTTGTGCCGGACCGCCTCCCTGGTGGCCGCATCGTCGCTACCCTGGGTCCGAGCTGGCACAACTCCCCCTCCAGGAGGACGAAGTGGCGATCACACCCGGGCTGACCGCCCCCTTCCACTCCGTGCAGTACGCGCTGCGGCTGCTGGAGACCGTCGCGGGCCATCCCGACGGCATCCCGGAGAACGAGATCGCCGAACATATCGATCTGCCGCCCGGTCAGCTCTCCCACCTGCTGCTGATGCTGACCCGCGAGGGGTACGTGCACCAGCTGCGGGACGGCGCGTACCTTCCCGGCGAGGCGCTGATCCTGCTGAGCCGGGGCGGGGACCGGCAGCGGGTGCGGCACGAGAAGCTCCAGGAGGCGCTGGACGCGCTGCGCGTGGCGCTGGGCGCCGCCGTGTACATCGGGCTCTACCGGGACGGCGAGCTGGAGGTGCCGCACGTCTCGGACGCGCCGGAGACGCCCCCGGTGCACCAGTGGGTGGACTTCCGGTCGGCGGCACACGCGACGGCCATCGGCAAGTGCCTGCTGAGCCAGCTCGATCACGACGGGCGGCAGGACCACTTCTCGCGGCACCGGGCGGCGCGGCTGACCTCGCGGACGATCACCGACGCCCGGGTCCTGCTGAACTCGCTGGAGCGGCAGCCGGCCACCATGCCGGTGCTGGATCTCCAGGAGTACGCGGTGGGTACGCTGTGCGCCGCGGTGCCGTTGACGGCCGGGGCGACGGTGGGCTGTCTGGCGCTGTCGCTGCCGGTCGGTGAGGCGCACCGGCTGCGGCAGGCGGCGGAGACGCTCAACCGCAAGGCGGCTCCGGCGCTGCTGTCACTCGCGCTGTAGCCCGGCGGCGCGTTCGCCACTGCCGCCTTCTCTCCCCGCGACTCTCCCACGGCCCGCACCGAGACGGGTGAGGGCGCCGCCGGCCCGGTACCGGCCCTGGCCGCGGCACGGCACACCAACTCGTCATGACCGTGCACCTCCAGGTCGGCGAGGGCTACACCCCGCTTCGCACCGGCCTCACCATGGTCGCCTTCACCGTGGGCGTCGGCATCGGCTCCGGATTCGCGCCCGGACTGATGCCGCTGGGCCGCCGGGGCGTCCTCCTGGGCTGCTCCTTCATGGCCGCCGGGATGGTGCCCATCACCGCCACCGTCGACCGGTACGCCGGCACGCTGGAGCCGTGGCATCCCGTCCCCGGCATGGTCGTCTCCGGGCTCGGCATGGCGATGATGGCCGGCACGCTGGTGAACATCGTGCTCGCCAAGGTCCCGCGCTCGGCCTCCGGTTCGGCCTCCTCACTGGTGAACACCGCCATCCAGGTGGGTGTCGCCACCGGCATCGCCATCGTCGCCACCGTCTACTTCTCGGCGCTGGACGGTGGCGACCCGCCCGCCGACGCGGCCGTCACCGGACTGTGGAGCGTCGTGGCGCTGTACGCCCTGGCCGGCCTGTCCGCCTTCGTCCTGCCGCCCGGGAGAGTCGAACCGGCCGGGGACGACCGCGAGGACGACCAGGACAACGGAAACGCCGGACGCACCACCTCCGCCGGGGGACGGCTTCGCCCGCTCCCCCGGACACGGGCCACGCTCCGGCCCCGGGCACGCGGAGAACCGCAGGGCACGTGACCGGCCCGCGCCCCTCTCCGCACCACCGGCCCCGTCACCACCGGGGGCGGCAGCGTCCCGGCGGAACACACCCGCACGTACGCAGCCGTTCCCGCGTCATCAAGCGGGACGATCCCCGCTGACCGGCGCCGCCTGCTGGACCACCTCGAAGGACCACAGCTCTGAACCGGAGGCGGCGGGCCTGCGACCCTCACCGCCGGAGCCACCAGAGCCACCGGAACCGCCGTGTGCCTGCCGCATGGACCCCTTCATCCAGTTCTGGAAGTCCTCCTCACTGCGCCAGCGCGTGTACACGAGGTACGTGTCCGTACCCTCCACCGGCCGCAGCAGCTCGAACCACTCGAACCCGTCCTGCCCCTCCACCGCACCGGCCCGCGCGGCGAACCGGCGCTCCAGCTCCTCGCGCTGCTCGGCGGGAACGGTCAGAACATTGATCTTCACCACGCTGGCCATCGGCGCGCCTCTCTCCGGGGGTACGAACCACCGCCCAGCGTACGGCGGCCCCGGCATCCTGGAATGCCGGGGCCGCACGCGTCGGATCAGGCCAGCAGCTCGGCTTCCAGGGTGATCGTGACACCGGCCAGCGCCTTGCTGACCGGGCAGTTCTCCTTGGCGGTGGTGGCCGCCTCCTGGAACGCCTCCGCCGACAGGCCGGGCACGCGCGCCTTGACGTTCAGCACGATGCCGGTGATCCCCTCACCCGGCTGGAAGGTGACGGACGCCTGCGTCTGCACGGTCTCCGGCGGCGTGCCGGCACCGGCCAGGCCGTGCGAGAGGGCCATGGAGAAGCAGGAGGAGTGCGCGGCGGCGATCAGTTCCTCGGGGGAGGTCCGCCCGTTGGGCGTCTCGGCCCGCGAGGGCCAGTTCACCTCGAACGTCCCGATCCCCGAGGACTCCAGCGCGACGGTCCCCGACCCCTCCATGAGAGAGCCGGCCCAATTGGTCGTGGCGACACGGGTGGTTGCCATGGTCGATCCTCCAGAGAATCAGCTGAAAGCAATACCCCCACACGCTATCGGGGCACACAGCTGATGGCCCGGATCGACCCCGGACACGATGACGGCCCGGCTCTTCGGGGAGCCGGGCCGGGTCGATTGCGCGGAGTGCGGCCGGAGGGAGTCGAACCCTCACGCGCGTGAGCGCACCGGGACCTAAACCCGGCGTGACTGCCATTCCACCACGGCCGCAAGGTGCACCAATCCTACGGCCCGAAGCGGGCTCCCCTCACTCCCCCCGTCGCTCCGCCCTGCCGCCCCGGCACCAGGTGTCCGTCACCGCATGGCAGTTCGGACACAGCAACCGCAGGTTCTCCGCGCGGTCGTCGCGCCAGTCGCCGTTCCTGTGATCCACCTCCAGCGTCATGGGTTCCCCGAGCCAGACCGGCCCCGTGCCACACTCCGCACAGATCTCCGGGCGGCCGATGTCGGCCAGCGCGCGGCGCAGCAGTACGGTCGTGGTCCGGCGGGCACCCGAGTGCTTGACCAGAGTCTGCTCGGCCGGGCGGCGTGCCGGACTGCGGCGCCCACGACCGTGGGCCTGACCGAGCAATCGCGAGGTGTCGCAGCCCGAATCCGTGAGTGCCCGTCGGAAGCGGGCCCTCGATCGGGCGGTGTCGGGCTGTTTCAGCCTGCGCATGACGGCCGCGATGGAGGGGGACATCTGTGCGGCCAGCGCCCATTCCAGCGTCGTGGGTTCCGGACGCTTCCCGGAACTGCGGGAGCCTTGGCCCGCGAAATGCGAGATGTCGATCCCGAAGTGGGCGAACCGCTTCCTCAGGTAGGTCTTCTGTTTCTGATAGCGCCGTGCACCGAAGAAGACAATGACCTCGTCCATGTTCCGGCAACGCGCCGCCGCCTCGGCCAGCCGTTCGCGTGAGTAGGTCCGCGCGCTCATGCGGCCCGCTTGCCCCGGCCCCGGTAGGCCGCCGTAGTCGCGTGGCAATTGGGGCACAGCAGACGGAGATTGGCCGCCTCGTTGTTCCGGCGGTCGCCGTCCACGTGATCCACCTCCAATGTCAGCGGCTTGCCGCGCCACTGCGGCGGGGTTCCGCACCGGGCGCACCGGTGGGGGACGCCCACCGCAAGCAGAGCGCGGCGGAGCCGCTCACCCGGGCAGCGGCGGGTGTCAGCGGCATCCTGGCGGACGAGGATCTCCTGCGGCGTCCGGCGCCTGGCGGCTCCGGGAGAAGCCTGGCGCCCGGTGAAGTGTGAGGTGTCGATGCCCAGTGCCTTGACCGTGCGGCTGAGATGCGTGTGCTGGCCGCCCACCAGTGGCACGCCGAGGTGGTAAAGCACCTCGGCCATGTTCCGGGAGTCCGCCACGGCGGCCGTCAGCGCGTGTACCGTCCAGCGCCGACCCTCACGCGCGAAGTGCGAGGTGTCCACCCCCAGGGCGCGCATCCGCTCGCGGAGGTAACGCCGTGATCCGCTCCTCGGGTCGGCGCCCAGTTTGGTGATCGCCTCCGTCAGCGTCGTCGAACCCGCGGCTGCCTCCGCGAGGCGCTCCCGTGTGTACCGGCTGGCCATGCACGCTCCCCTTCGACCGTCCGTCCTGGTCTCGCACGGATCAACGATCCGGGTGCCCGGCGGTTACGCCGGTCAGGTGAGGAGCTGGGTCACCGTGTGGATCACCAGGCCGGCCAGGGAGCCGATGATCGTGCCGTTCAGGCGGATGAACTGAAGGTCCCGGCCGATGTGGAGTTCGATCTTGCGGGAGGTGGTGCGGGCGTCCCAGGAGGCGACCGTGTCGGTGATCAGCGAGGTGATCTCGCTCCGGTAGCCGGACACCACGTGCAGCGCCGCGTCCGTCACCCAGCCGTCCAGCTTGGCGCCCAGGCGGTCGTCCGTCGCCAGGCGCTCGCCCAGTGAGAGCAGCGCCGCCCGCGCCCGCAGCCGCAGCGCGCTGTTCTCGTCCTCCGCCGCCGCCATGATCATCGCCCGGACCGCCGCCCAGGCGGAGGCGATCAGGTCCTGGACCTCGGGCCGGCGCAGCAGGTCCGCCTTCAGGCGTTCCACCCGCGCCCGGGTGTCCGGGTCGTCCTTCAGCTGCTGGGCGAAGTCCGCGAGGAAGCGGTCCAGTGCGCCGCGTGCCGGGTGCTGGGGGCTGTCGCGCATCTCGGTGACGAAGCGGAGCAGCTCGCGGTAGACACGTTCGCCGATTCTGCGGTCCACGAACCGGGGTGTCCAGCCGGGGGCGCCGCCCTCCACCGCTTCCATGACCGCGTCGCGGTGCAGGATCAGCCAGTCGGCGGCGCGGGCGCACACCAGGTCGACCATGCGGTGGTGGGCGCCGGCCGCGACGGTGCGGCCCAGCAGGTCGCCCAGCTGCGGGGAGATCTCGCGGCGGCCGGCCTGGCGGGTGATGGCTTCCCCTATCACGGCCTGGACGTCGGCGTCGCGCAGCACGGTCAGTCCGCCGCGTACGGCGGTGGCCAGTTCCGCGGTGACCCGGTCGGCGCTCTCCGGGCGGGCCAGCCAGATACCGGCGCGCCGGGACAGGCCCAGGGAGCGGAGTTTGTCGCGCACCACGCTCTCGGAGAGGAAGTTGTCGCCGACGAAGTCGCCCAGGGACTGGCCGAGCTGGTCCTTCTTGGTCGGGATGATGGCGGTGTGCGGGATGGGCAGGCCCAGCGGGTGGCGGAAGAGGGCGGTGACCGCGAACCAGTCGGCGAGCGCGCCCACCATGCCGGCCTCCGCCGCGGCGGCCACGTAGCCCGCCCAGGCGCCCGCTCCGCTGTGCTCGGCCCAGGTGGCGAGCGCGTACACGACGGCGACGGCCACCAGCAGGCCGGTGGCCACTCCCTTCATGCGGCGTAGGGAGCGCTGTTTCGCCACATCTGCTGCCGTGAAGCTCATGTCCCCCATTGTCGGGGGTGGGGTGATCCGAACGGACGAGCCCGTGCCGTCCGATCGTGGGATCATGTGCGGGTGGGTGTGGGAGTGGTGGGTGTACGGCGGGCTCCGGCATGGTGGGCGGCCGGGGTGGTGGCGTTGCTGGTGATCGTGTCGGCGGTGCTGTCGGGGCTGCCGGGTGATGACGGCCGGGCGGTACGGGCCGCCCCGGGTCCGCCGGGCGCGGTGGTGCCGGCGTCGCAGGGCGCGTGGGTGGGTGCCTGGTCGGCGGCGCCGACGGGGTCCGAGCCGGGCACCCGGGACGGTCTGGGCGGGCAGTCGCTGCGCAATGCGGTGCAGGTGTCGGCGGGTGGCACGGCGGTGCGCGTGGAGTTGTCCAACCGGTACGGGAGCCAGCCGGTGACGTTCACGCGTGCCTCGGTCGGGCTCGCGGTCGGGCCGGGCAGCGCGGAGGCGGTGGCGCACAGCGTGGTGCCGCTCGCGTTCGGCGGCGGGGCCGCGGTGACCATACCGGTGGGGGGCGTGGTGTTGAGCGACGCGGTGTCGCTGGCGGTGGAGCCGGCGACGCGGCTGCTGGTGTCGGTGTACGCGCCGGGCCCGTCGGGGCCCGTGACGTACCACCGGCACGCGCGGGAGACGAACTTCGCGGCGCGCGGTGAGCACACGGCGGAGGTGTCGGGGGCGACGTACACGGCGACGACCGAGCACTGGCGTTATCTGACGGGGGTGCAGGTGTTCTCCCCCGCGTCGCCGGGTGCGGTGGTGGTGCTGGGCGATTCGCTGACGGACGGCATCTCCTCGACGCCGGGGGCGGGGCATCGCTGGACGGATTTCCTGGCCGCGCGGCTGGAGGGGACGCCGGTGCTCAATCTGGGGATCAGCGGCAACCGGCTGCTGCGCGACGGTTCGCCCGGCAGGTCGTACAACGGGGCGAGCGGGCTGAGCCGGCTGCACTCGGACGTGCTGCGCCAGGAGGGCGCGACGGTGCTGGTCGTGCAGTTGGGGATCAATGACATTCTGCGGGCGCCGCGCGAGCCGGACGCCGGGGAGATCGTGGCGGGTCTGGAGCGGCTGGCCGCCGAGGCGCGGGAGAACGGGCTGCGGGTGGTCGGGGCGACGCTGATGCCGTACGAGGGGCACTACGCGTGGAGCGACCGGGGTGAGGCGGTCCGGCAGGAGGTCAACGAGCGGCTGCGGGCGGGCGGTGTCTTCGACGGGCTGATCGATCTGGATGCCGCGCTGCGCGATCCGGCGGACCCGTCGCGACTGCTGCCCGCGTACGACTCGGGTGATGCTCTGCATCCGACGGACGCGGGGTTCCGGGCGATGGCGGAGGCGGTGGATCCGGCGCTGCTCATGGGGGTGGAGCCGGCCGCGGTGCTGTAGGGCCGTTCGGGGGAGGCCGGGGGCGTACCGGTGGTGTGCGGGGGGCGTGCGGGGGTCGGGTTGCGACAGTGTGGCCCATGGGCGTTGACCGATGGCCGGGGTGGCCGGCGAAGAGCGCGGGGGCGCGCCGGCCGCGCCGCAGGGGTCTGCGGCGGCTGCTGCCCACCTGGCGGGTGCTGCTGGGCGGGCTGATGGGCGCTACGGTGCTCGGGCTCGGCGCCCTGGTGGCGGGCTACCTGCTGGTGGAGATCCCGGAGCCGAAGTCGGCGGCCGCCGCGCAGGCGAATGTCTATCTGTACGCGGACGGTTCGCAGCTGGCGGCGGTCGGTGAGGTGAACCGGGCGAACGTGTCGCTGGATCAGGTGCCGGAGCCGGTGCGGCACGCGGTGCTGGCGGCGGAGGACCGGGATTTCTACGACTCCTCGGCGGTGGATCTGTCGGCGATGGTGCGGGCGGGCTGGAACATGCTGCGCGGCGGGGGCCGGCAGTCGGGTTCCACGATCACTCAGCAGTTCGTGAAGAACTACTACCTGGATCAGCGGCAGACGGTGACCCGCAAGGTCAAGGAGCTGTTCATCGCGGTGAAGCTGGGGCGGGAGACCAGCAAGGAGGAGATTCTCCAGGGGTATCTGAACACCAGTTACTTCGGCCGCAACGCGTACGGCGTCCAGGCGGCGGCGCAGGCGTACTACGGGAAGGACGCCGCGCGTCTGGACGTGGCGGAGGGCGCGTATCTGGCGGCGCTGCTCCAGGCGCCGAGCGCGTACGACGTGGTGGCGGATCCGGGCAGTGCCGGGCGGGCGGTGGCCCGCTGGGAGTACGTGCTGGACGGCATGGTGTCGCAGGGGTGGCTGGACGCGTCGGAGCGGGCGGGTCTGGTGTTCCCGTGGCCGGGCCCGTACGAGCCGTCGGATCTGCTGTCGGGCGAGCGGGGTTATCTGGTGGAGGCGGTGAAGGGGCATCTGACCGGGCGGGGCATCGTGGGCGAGGACGAACTGGCTGCGGGCGGGTACCGGATCACCACGACGATCGATCCGGTGCGGCAGGAGGCGCTGACCCGGGCGGTGGGCGAGCAGTTGCTGGACGGTCTGGGGACGGAGCCGCCGGACGCCTTCGTGCGGGTGGGGGCGACGTCGGTGGAGGTGGCCACGGGCGAGGTGGTGGCGATGTACGGGGGCCGGGACTACACGGAGCAGTTCGTCAACAACGCGACGCGCCGGGACTATCAGGCGGCTTCGACGTTCAAGCCGATCGTGTACGCGGCGGCCCTGGAGCACGCGGCGCTGACGGTGGACGGGGAGCGGATCGGTCCCGCGACGGTGTACGAGGGGGACAGCGGCCGGGAGGTGGTGAACCGGGACGGTACGGGTTCGGGCTGGTCGCCGCAGAACGAGGGCGGGAAGGACTTCGGCACGGTGACGGTGGCCGAGGCGATGGATCAGTCGGTGAACGCGGTGTTCGCGCAGCTGGGGCAGGACGTGGGGGCGGACCGGGTGCGGGAGACGGCGGTGGCGCTGGGTATTCCGGGGGACGTGCCGGGGCTGGCGGAGGCGCGCGGTTCGATCTCGCTGGGGACGGCGACGCCGAGCACGCTGGATGTGGCGCAGGTGTACGCGGCGCTGGCGGGGCGGGGGACGTACCGGGAGGCGGTGCTGGTGCGGGAGGTGAGCCGGGACGGGGAGCCGGTGCCGGTGCCGGGGGCGGTGGAGCGGCGGGCGGTGTCGCCGGAGGCGGCGGACGGGGTGACGGCGGTGCTGCGCGGGGTGGTGGAGCGGGGTACGGGGACGGCGGCACGGTCGGCGGGGCGGCCGGCGGCGGGGAAGACGGGGACGGCGGAGGAGGACCGGGCGGCGTGGTTCGCTGGGTTCACGCCGGAGTTGGCGACGGTGGTGGCGGTGTTCGGCCAGGACTCGGAGAGCGGGGAGCAGCAGTCGCTGTACGGGGCGGCGGGGCAGGAGCGGATCAGTGGTGGGGGGTTTCCGGCGCGGATCTGGGGTCAGTACACGGCGGCGGCGTTGGAGGGGCGGCCGGTGGTGGAGTTCGAGGGGGCGGCGGAGCCGGTGCCGCCGGCGACCCCGGACGGGGAGCGCGATCCGGAGCCGGACCGGGAGCCGGGGCCGGTGCCGGATGGGGAGCGGGAGCGGGAGGACGGCGGGCGGGAGGGGTCCGGGGAGCCGGAGGCCGAGCCGGGTGGGTCGGCGGTGCCGTCCGCGCCGGGTTCGGCGGCGCCGTCGACGGGGCCGCCGCCGGCCGATCCGTCTCCCTCCGCGCCGCCCGGGGAGCCCTCGGTGGTGCCGTCGGGGACGGGAGAGCCGGACCGGGAGCCGGCGCCGGGCCGCTGAGTGGAGTCAGCGGCCCGGGTCGGCGGCGGTGATCGGCGGTGCGGGTCGGTGGCCCTGACCTGCGCTGCGGCAGGTGGCGCGGTCGGAGCGTGGGCCGGGTGCCCGGGTCAGAGGTAGAGCCCGGTGGAGTCGTCGGACCCCTGGAGCCGTTCGGCGGCCACCGCGTGCAGGTCGCGTTCGCGCATCAGGATGTAGGCGACGCCGCGTACTTCCACCTCGGCGCGGTCCTCGGGGTCGTACAGCACCCGGTCGCCGACTTCGACGGTGCGGACGTTCTGTCCCACGGCCACCACCTCGGCCCAGTCGAGCCGGCGGCCGACCTGGGCGGTCGCGGGGATGACGATGCCGCCCGAGGAACGGCGTTCGCCGCCCTCGCCGTCCGCCCGGACCAGGATCCGGTCGTGGAGCATGCGGATCGGCAGTTTGTCGTGGGTGGGGTTCGAGCTCACGGGGATGACCGTATCTCAGGTGGTTGAACGTTCGGCTACCGGTTCCGCCGCCGGCCCTTGGGGCGCTCGGCCTCGGAGGAGCGGGAGGAGGTGACCAGCAGGCCCACCACGACCACTGCCATGGCGAGCGGGATGATCCGGCCCATCCGGTAGCTGCCGTCCTCGTGGGTCAGCTTCTCGCGGAAGCCGCCGACCGTGCGGTCCACGCTGGCGGCGGCGCGGGCCTTGGCGTCGCCGACGATGGTGCTGGGGTGGACCCGGACACCGATCTCTTCGAGGGTGCCCCGCAGGCTCTCCCGCCGCCTGTGGATCCGCGCCTCGATCGCCGCGGGGTTCTCGGCTGCTTGCGACACGCTCACGCCTCCATCGTCCAATCCCGGATCGGGTTCACGGGACAGTGTGTCAGCTCCGCCGGGCCACTGCCTGTCGCAGGCCACGATTAGGCTGGGTGGCGCAGTGCTGGAAATGACCGAACCGTGAGGATCCGCGATGAGTGAGCGCCTTCAGCCGGGGGATCCCGCCCCCGCCTTCTCCCTGCCCGACGCCGATGGCAAGCGGGTGTCGCTGGCCGATCACGCCGGGCGCAAGGTCATCGTCTACTTCTACCCGGCGGCGCTGACCCCGGGCTGTACCAAGCAGGCGTGCGACTTCACCGACAATCTCCAGCTGCTGGCCGGCGCCGGCTACGACGTCATCGGGATCTCGCCCGACAAGCCGGAGAAGCTGGCGAAGTTCCGGGAGAAGGAGAGCCTGGGCATCACGCTGCTGAGCGACCCGGACAAGGCGGTGCTGGAGGCCTACGGGGCGTTCGGCGAGAAGAAGCTGTACGGCAAGACGGTGACCGGGGTGATCCGTTCCACGGTGATCGTGGGCGAGGACGGCAAGGTCGAGCGGGCGCTGTACAACGTGAAGGCGACCGGCCATGTCGCGAAGCTGATCCGTGACCTGGAGCTGGCTGCGGGGGGCGAGCAGGGTGAGTGAGCGCAAGCCGATCGAGTCGTGGCTGACCGACATGGATGGGGTGCTCATCCATGAGGGCGTGCCGATTCCGGGCGCGGACCGTTTCCTGAAGCGGCTGCGGGAGTCGGGCCGGCCGTTCCTGGTGCTGACGAACAATTCGATGTACACCCGGCGGGATCTGCACGCGCGGCTGTCCCGGATGGGTCTTGAGGTGCCGGTGGAGAGCATCTGGACCTCGGCGCTGGCCACCGCGCAGTTCCTGTCGGAGCAGCGGCCCGGCGGCAGCGCGTACGTCATCGGTGAGGCCGGGCTGACGACGGCGCTCCACGATGTGGGCTATGTCCTGTCGGACTCGGGGCCGGACTACGTGGTGCTGGGTGAGACGCGGACGTACAGCTTCGAGTCGCTGACGAAGGCGATCCGGCTGATCAACGACGGTGCGCGGTTCATCGCGACCAACCCGGACCACACGGGTCCCTCGACGGAGGGGGCGCTGCCGGCGACGGGTTCGGTGGCGGCGCTGATCACCAAGGCGACGGGGCGTGAGCCGTACTTCGTGGGCAAGCCGAATCCGCTGATGATGCGGGCCGGGCTGAACGAGATCGGGGCGCACTCGGAGACGAGCGCGATGATCGGTGACCGGATGGACACCGATGTGCTGGCGGGTCTGGAGGCGGGGATGGAGACGTTCCTGGTGCTGACGGGGCTGACGCGGCCCGAGGAGATCGACCGGTATCCGTTCCGGCCCTCCACGGTGGTGGACTCGATCGCGGATCTGGTGGACCGGGTCTGAGTCCTCGGTGACGCGTCCGGGTGATCCGGGTCCCCCAACGGCGTAAGGGGCGGGGCCTGCGGGTGCGGCGGTGCGGGTGGCGGGTGACCTTCGGAGGGAGCGATCCGGAGGTTCCGCCATGAGCATCGTCAGGCCCGCGGGGCTCGCCCTGTGCACGTTGTCGATGACGCTGGCCGTGCTGGCGCCGGCCGGCGCGGCGTTCGCGGCCGGTGGGGGTGCTGAGGGGGAACGGGAGCGGGGGCACGGCGAGGTGCGGATCTCGCCGGCCGCGCCGCGCCCGGGTGAGGAAGTGGTGCTGCGGGTGACGGGGTGCCGGGGGAAGAGCGGCACGGCGCACTCGGAGGCGTTCGTGGCGGAGGCGGTGCTGGCGCCGTCGACCGAGGGCGGGCTGTTCGGCGAGGCGCGGGTCTCTTCGACGGTCGCGGCCGGTACGTACCGGGTGGATGTGTCGTGTGACGGCGAGGACCGGGCGGTCACGGGTGAGCTGACGGTCGCGGGGAGCGGCGGGGGCGGCCACGACAAGGAACGCGAGCACGAGCGGGAACACGAGCGGGAGCAGGGCCGCGAGCACGAACGCGAGCGTGACCACGAGCAGGAGGCCGCCCCCTCGCTGCCGTCGCGCCCCTCGGCGCCGGTGCGGGCGGGTGGCGGCGGTACGGCGACGGCGGTGGCGGGCGAGCAGGACCGGGTGCCGACCGCGCCCACGGCGCTGACCGTGCTGTCGGGGGTGCTGGCGGCGGCGGCCGCGCTGACCGTGCGGCGGCTGCGCGCCCGGGAGAGGTGATGGAGGACGAGCCGAGCGCTTCGGGCACCGGCCGTCTCGTCTCCTGTGTCGCCTGGACGCTGCTGCTGGCGGGTCTGTGGCTGTGGGGCCGTCAGCTGACGGAGGGCGGCGGCTGGTTGCCGGGGTCCTCCCCCGGTGCGGCGCAGGCCCAGGCGGCGGGGGCGCGCGGGTCGCTGCCGCCGGCCGCCGATCCGCTGGCCGCGGGGGTGGATCCGGCGGTGCTGGAGATCGAGGCGATCGGGGTGCGCGCGGACATCATGGCGCGCGGGATCGACGAGGGCGGCGGGGTGGCGCCGCCGCCGTACGGTGAGCCGGGTCTGGTGGGGTGGTACGCGGGCGGCCCGGTTCCGGGCGCGGAGGGGGCGGCGGTGCTGGTGGGGCATGTGGACACGGAGACGGATCCGGCCGTGTTCTACGCGCTCAGCTCCGTGGAGCCGGGTGACGGGGTGCGGGTGGTGCGGGACGACGGCTCGGTGGCGGCGTTCACGGTGAGCGGCACCGAGGTGGTGGAGCGGGCGGACTTCGACCCCGAGCGGGTGTACGGCCCGCGGCAGGACGGGGCGGCGGAGCTGCGGCTGATCACCTGTGGCGGGACGTACGACGCGGAGCGCCGGGAGTACTCGGCGAATGTGGTGGTGTCGGCGTATCTGACGGACAGCGCCGGCGGCCGGGGCGGCGCTGTGGACGGCGCCGGCCCGGCCTGACGGCTCAGCCGGCCTGCCGGGCGGCCCGGCGCTGCCGCTTGCCCAGTGGCGCCTGGGAGAGGTCCTGGGCCTGGGAGCGCAGGTTCTTGTATCCGTAGCCCCGGTCGGACAGCCACTGGCGGAGCACCGTCTCGGCGTCCTCGGTGGCGGTGAGGATGTCCTCCTCAGCCTCGCCCTCGCGCGCGATCCGGAAGGTGAAGGCGTCGCGGGCGGCGATGTCGTAGCTGAGGTGCCCCTGGGGGGTGAAGGCGGCGCGCAGCACGTCGTGCTCGGGGGCGCGGGCGAGGAGTTCGGCGCGCTGTTCTCCGGTGAGGCCGGAGAAGGCGCCCCGGACCGTGACACGGAAGGTGCGGGTGCTCATCGGGGGACCGTAGCCGCCCGGTCCGGGGCGTTGCCAGGGGTTTTCAGCGCAGCAGTTCGGCGATGACGGGGGCGAGTGCCTGGAAGGCGTGGGCGCGGTGGCTGATGCGGTTCTTCTCCTCGGGGGTGAGCTCGGCGACGGAGCGGGTGTCGCCGTCGGGGGTGAGGATCGGGTCGTAGCCGAAGCCGCCGTCGCCGGCCGGGGTGTGCCGCAGTGTGCCGCGCAGCCGGCCCTCCACGACGCGTTCGGTGCCGTCGGGGAGGGCCAGTGCGGCGGCGCACGCGAAGTGCGCCGCGCGGTGCGGGTCGGCGATGTCGGCGAGCTGGGCCAGCAGGAGTTCCAGGTTGGCCCGGTCGTCGCCGTGCCGGCCGGCCCAGCGGGCGGAGAAGATGCCGGGTGCGCCGCCGAGGACGTCCACGCACAGCCCGGAGTCGTCGGCGACGGCGGGCAGTTGGGTGGCCCGGGCCAGGGCGTGTGCCTTGAGCAGCGCGTTCTCGGCGAAGGTGACGCCGGTTTCCTTCACGTCGGGGATGTCGGGGTAGGCGTCGGCTCCGATGAGTTCGACGTCGAGTCCGGCTCCGGTGAGGATGGCGCGCAGCTCGGTGACCTTGTGGGCGTTGCGGGTGGCGAGGACGAGACGGTGCATGGCGGTGATTATCCGTGTTCGGCGAGGACGCGGACGTCCCAGGGGCCGAGGTCCAGTGCGGTGCCGGCGGCCAGTTCCTGCCCGGAGAGCACGTCGCGGGCGGCGGCGGGCAGCGGGAAGGTGCTGGGGGTGAAGGACCAGTTGTGGACGAACCGCAGCCGGGTGCCGTCGCCGGCGGTGGCCGCGGTGACGGTCTGGCTTTCGGCGGCCGGGCGCCAGGCGCCGTGGGGGCCGGGGCTTTCGGCGGCGGCCCATTCCAGGACGGCGGCGGCCAGCGCCGGGTCGGGCACGGTACCGACGTAGGTGACGCGTCCGGCGCCGTGGGCGCGGGTGGTGACGGCGGGCCAGCGGGAGAAGTGCGGGTGCCGGTAGGCGGCGAGCACCTGGGCGTCGTCCACGTGCAGGCCGTCGGCCCAGCGGGTGGCGGTGGCGTGTTCGGGCAGCCGCAGCGGGGAGTCGTCGGGGGCGTGGACGGGCAGCGGGCGGCGCAGGGTGGAGAACTCGTCGTAGCGCACGCCGGCCGCCTCGCCGAGGTGGGCGGGTTTGCGTTCGGTGCGGGCGCGGGCCTCCTCGTCGCCGTAGCCGGTGTGGATGCCGAGCACCAGGTGGCCGCCGGCCGCCGCGTATGCGCGCAGCCAGCGCAGTTGGTCGTCGTCGGCGGTCATCAGGGCGGCGGCGACCAGGAGCGGCTGGGTGCGCGCGTACGCGGCGGGGTCCTGGGTGAACAGCTGGCCGGGGTGGATGAGCCGGGCCTGGAGGCCGCTGTCGAAGGCGCCGCGCTGGAAGGACTCCAGGACGGTCTGGTACGAGCGCCGGTCGGGGCCGCCGTCCTCGGCGGCGAGCATGGGGTGTTCGGTGAGCGCCCATTTGCTGTCGACGCTGTAGAGGAGGGCGAGGTCGGCGTCCGGGGTGAGGGCGGCGACGAGTTCCCCGGCGCGGTCGAACTCGGCGCCGAGCGCGGCGAGCTGTTCGTAGGTGCGGCCGGGTTCCTGGCTGTGCGGGAGGATGCCGCCCCAGAAGGTCTCGGCGCCGTAGTGCAGGGTGTGCCAGTGCCAGTACTCGATCATGGTGGCGCCGCGGGAGACGAGGGCCCAGGCGGCCTGCCGCCACTGGCCGTCGTAGGCGGGTTCGTTGATCCAGGTGGGGCCGATGGCCTGGGCGTTGGTCTCGGTGACCAGGAAGGGTTCCTGGCGGGAGGCGTACATGCGGTCGGCGGTGGCGTACAGCGCCCAGGTGCCGTGGGTGGTCCAGGTCTGGCCGGGCTCCTGGGGGTCCGGTGGCAGCTGGAGGCTGTCCTGCATGCGGTAGTAGGGGTTGCCGGCGGTGACGTCGAGGCGCGCGGTGAGGGCGTCGTCGCGGACGCCGGGGCGTTCGTAGGAGATGCAGGTGGTGACGAACTGGCCGGGGTGGGCGTACTCGCGCACGATGTCGGCCTGCCAGCCGATGAACTCGGTGGTGAGGCTGTCCTGGAAGCGCCGCCAGGCGAGGGCGTACTGGGGCTGGGCGTTGCCGTCGGGGGTCCACAGGTCGGCCCAGGTGGACAGCCGGTGGGACCAGTAGGTGAGGCCCCAGGCGCGGTTGAGTTCCTCGACGGTGCCGTACTGGTGGCGCAGGTGGTCGGTGAAGCGCTGGAAGACGCCGTGGTTGTGGAAGATCTCGTTGCCGGGCTCGTTGTCGACCTGGTAGCCGATGACGGCGGGGTGGTCGGCGTAGCGCTGGATGATCTTGCGGATGACGCGTTCGGCGTGGAAGAGGAACGCGGGGTGGGTGTAGTCGATCTCCTGGCGGGCGCCCCAGCCGGCGCGCTGTCCGGTGCGGCGTTCGGTGTTGATCTCGGGGTAGGCGCGGGCGAGCCAGGGCGGGGCGGCGTAGGTGGGGGTGCCGAGGATGACCTGGATGCCGCGCCGGTGGGCGCCGTCGAGGACGGGCTGGAGCCAGTCGAGGTCGAAGACGCCGTTCTCCGGTTCCCAGGTGGACCAGACGGATTCGCCGACGCGGATGACGGTGAAGTGGGCCGCGGCCATCAGGTCGAGGTCCTCGTCCAGGCGCGGGGTGGGCTGGTACTCGTGGTAGTACGCGGCGCCGAAGAGGACCCGGTGGGGCAGGACGGACATGCGGAACCTTTCTGGGGTGCGGGCGGTGCGGGAGGTGCGGTGCCAGTGGCGTGGCGTCAGCCTTTGACCGCGCCGGCGGAGAGTCCTTCGAGCAGTTGTTTGCGCAGCAGCAGGAAGACGGCGATGGTCGGTACGGAGGCGAGGACGGCGCCGGGGAGGACCAGGTCGAAGGCGCGGGATTCGGCGCGGAAGAGGATGTTGAGGCCGAGCGGCAGGGTGTACTGGTCCGTGTCGGAGATGAGGACCAGGGGCCACAGGAAGCTGTTGTAGCTCTGGAGGAACTGCCATACGCCGAGGGCGCCGAGGGAGGGCCGCAGCAGTGGCAGGACGACGCGGCGGAAGATGCCGAACTCGCTGTTGCCGTCGAGGCGGGCGGCTTCGAGGATCTCGTCCGGGATGGACTGGATGATGTACTGCTGCATCATGAAGATCCCGAAGGCGGGGGCGACCCAGGGGACGATCAGTGCGAACCAGGGGTTGGCGAGTCCTGACTTGACCACCAGGATGAACAGCGGGACCAGGATCACCGCGAACGGCACGGACAGCGAGCTGAACATCACGTTGAACAGCACCTTCTTGCCGGCGAACCGGTATTTGGCGAAGGCGAAGCCGGCCAGGGCGCAGACGAAGACGGCGATGGTGGTGGCGGTCAGGGCGGTGACGACGGAGATGGCGAACCAGTTCCAGAAGGGCTGGCCGCCGAGCAGGTTGCGGTAGTTCTCGGTGGTGGCGGGGTCGGGGACGAGGGTGGGTGGGTAGTCGAAGATGTCGCCGCGCGGCTTGAAGGAGCCGGACAGTGCCCACAGCAGGGGCGCGGCGAAGACCAGCAGGAGCAGGCCCAGGGTGCCGTACAGGGCGATCCGGGCGGGCAGGGAGCGGCGGCGGCGCGGCCGGTGGGGCGGAGTGGGGCGGGTGGCGGCGGGGCCGGGTGCGGTGGTGGTGCGGGTGGCGCTCATGCGGTCCTCCCGATGCGCAGCAGCCGGTTGAGGAGCTGGCTGAGGCCGAACACGATGACGAACAGGACGAGACCGGCCGCCGCCGCGTAGCCGAACTGCTGGCGTTCGAAGGCGGCGCGGTACACGAACTGGGCCACGGTCAGGGTTTCCTCGCCGGGTCCGCCGCCGGTGATCAGGTAGGGCTCGTCGAAGAGCTGGGCGGCGCCGATGAAGGAGGTCACCACGACGAAGGCGGTGACGGGGCGGATGGAGGGCAGCGTGACGGTGGTGAACTGCCGCACTGTGCCCGCGCCGTCCAGTTCGGCGGATTCGTACAGTTCGCGGGGCACGGCCTGGAGGGCGGCGAGGAAGAAGATGGTGAGGTAGCCGGTCCAGCGCCACAGCAGGACGAAGCCGATGGAGACCTTGGCGAGGGTGGGGTCGCCGAGCCAGTCGGCGCCGCCGAAGCCGAACAGGGCCCGCAGTACGGAGTTGACCAGGCCGTACTCGCGGTCGAGCAGCAGGCTGTACAGCAGCGCGATCACGATGGGTGACAGCACCATGGGGAGGAAGAAGGTGACCCGGAACAGATCGCGGGCCCGCAGTCCCCTGGTGTTGAGGAGTTGGGCGATGAGCAGGGCGCAGGGCACCACGAGGAAGAGCGAGACGAGGATGAAGATCAGGGAATTGCCGAGTGCTTTGTGGAAACTCGTGTCGCGGGCGAGATCGGTGAAATTGTCGAATCCGATGAAGGTGGGTGTGCCGAGCCCGACCCATTCGGTGAGGCTGAGATAACAGGCGACGCCGATCGGCACGACCATGAACAGGCCGTAGAGCACGTAGAAGGGGGCGATGAACGCGTACGGCGCGAGGTTTCTGCGGGAGGTCATCGGGATCCTCCCCGGGTTCGGGTCTGGCCGGCGAAATCGCGTGCGGCGGAGCGCAGCGCTTCACGCGGTGAGGTGCGGCCCTGATAGGCGCGCAGCAGATATCCGCTGAGGACGGTGTCGAGTATGGAGCGGTCGGCGCTGAGGTAGAGCACGGGCGCTTCGTCGATGACGTCCCGGTAGACCTCGAACATGCGCTGGCCGCCGCAGTATTCGTCCTCGATGAGGGAGAGCGCCGGGTCGTTGAAGACGGAGCGGAGGCTGGGGAGGTAGCCGAGCACCTGGTAGCGGCGGACCTGTTCGGCGGGGTTGAGGTAGGCGGCCTTGACGAGTTCGACGCCGGCGAGGGTGTTGCGCTTGCCGCGCAGGGCGGCGAATCCGGTGCCGCCGGCGAAGGAGGTCCGGCCGCCGCCGCCCGTGAAGACGGGCAGCGGGCGGATCCGCCACTGCCCCGACTGTTCGGGCACGTTGGCGATGAGCCCGTACACCTTGTACCAGCTGGCCATCCACTGGCCGATGACCTTTCCTGTCTTCAGGGCGGCCTGCATGCTGGGGCCGTAGTAGTCGGAGACGGTGGTGAGGTAGCCGCGCTGGACGCCCTCGGCGAGGAAGCGCAGGGTGTCCTCGGCCTCGGGGGTGTCCAGGGTGAGGGTGCCGTCGGCGTCGAAGAGCCGCCCGCCGCGCTGGAGCAGCAGCATTTCGAAGGACTGGAGGATCTGCGGCAGGTCGCTGCCGGTGGGGACGGCGGCCAGCGCGATGCCGTGCCGGTCGGCGAGGCGGGTGCCGGCTTCGGCGAACTCCTCCCAGCTGCCGAGGTCGGTGGGTATCCCGTAGCGGGCGAACTCCGGCTCGCGGTAGTAGTACACGACCAGCGGGGCGTCGGAGTCCAGCGCGTACAGGGCGCCGTCCTTGCTGAACGGTTCGGTGCGCACCGTCAGCAGGTCCTCGCGGACGGCGGGGTCGAGGTGTCCGGTGAGGTCTTCGAGGAGTTCGGGGGCGATGTCGCCGCGCAGCAGGCGGGTGAAGGCGCCGAGTTCGAAGCCCGCGACGTCGGGGGTGCCGCGTCCGGCGATGGCCTGGGCGATGGTCTTGGTGACCACGTCGGCGGCGCCGGCCCGGGTGGGCCGCAGGTTCCAGGTGAAGGGGGAGCCGGTGGCGGCGTCGGCGGCGGCGCGGAAGAAGTCGACGTAGGCGTCGTCGTGGGTCCAGAAGGAGATGTCGGCGCGGCCCGAGGTGAGGGGTTCGGCGGTGGGCGTGGCGGCGGCGCAGGCGCCGAGGGCGGGGGCGAGCGCGGCGGCGGCGCCCAGGCCGCCGGCGGCGCGCAGCAGGTGGCGGCGGGAGATGCCGGGGGGTTGTGGGTGGGGGCCGGGGGTCGGGGCGGGCCGCCGGCCAGGGGTTGGGGTCATCGTCGTCCCTGTTCCTGGTGTGCTGTGCTCAGGCCGGGCCGGCCGCGGGCGGGGGCGCGGTGGAGGCACGGTGGATGAGCTGGGCGGGGATGGTGGCGCCGGCGGGGCCGGGGTCGGCGGGTCGGGCCGTGGTGCCGAGGGCGGCGACCAGCCGGTGCATGCCCTCGGCGGCGATCCGGGCGAAGTCCTGCCGGACGGTGGTCAGCGGGACGGAGAGGTAGGCGGCCTCGGGGATGTCGTCGAAGCCGATGACGCTGACGTCCTCGGGGACCCGCCGGCCGCTGCGTTCGATGGCGTGGACCGCGCCGATGGCCATCTGGTCGTTGGCGGCGAACAGAGCGGTGAGGGTGCCGTCCCTGAGCAGTTCGCGGGTGGCGTGGTAGCCGGAGGCGGGGCTCCAGTCGCCGCGGCGTACGTCGGGGCAGGGGGCGCCGGCCAGCTCCAGGGCGGTGCGCCAGCCGCGTTCGCGGTAGCCGGTGACGGCCCAGCGGGGCGGTCCGGCGAGGTGGTGCACGGTGCGGTGGCCCAGGCGCAGCAGGTGGGAGGTGGCTTCGGTGGCGGCGGAGATGTCGTCGTTGCCGACGAAGAGCACGTGGTGTCCGTCGGTGCCGGTGCCGGCCGGGCTCTCGGGGAGGTCGACGCGCAGGACGGGAATGTCGTGGGGAATGTGCCGGGCGATTTCGGCGGAGCCGATCGGGCCGCACAGCGCGATGGCGTCGATGCCCTGGCCGACCAATTGCCATACGGCGCGGCCGGCTTCTTCCGGGTCGTGTTCGTCGGCGTGGATGACGCTGACGTCATAGCCTTCGGCGTGGGCGGCGCGCTGCAGTCCGCTGAGGAGTGACGCGGGGCCGAAATAGCCGCTGCCGGTGGAGATGAGGCCGATTCTGCGGGACCTTCTGGTGACCAGCGCGCGGGCGAACGTATTGGGCCGGTAACCGAGTTGTTCTATCTCCTGGCGGACGCGCTCCCGCAGTTCCGGGGAGACGTGGGGTTCGTCGTTGACGACACGGGAAACGGTTTTCTGGGACACCCCGGCCCGGCGGGCGACATCCCTCATGGATATGCGGCTCGACATGCACCAGCTCCTTTGCCAGCGACCCCCGTTGACTGCGTAGTCAAGCGGTGCCGGATACGCTAGGGAGAGCCGATGGGGGCGTCAAGACTTTCTGCCGGATTGTGTTCGGAATCCTGAAATCCGTTCGGAATACCGGACAACGGAAAGGGGCGGCCACCTCACCATCACTGTGGGTAGCCGCCCCTTCGGCGGAGCGCGCGCTCGCCGTGCGCTCAGTCGGCGGCCAGCGCCGCCCGCTGCGCCGTGTCCAGCTCGGCGCAGCCGGCCACCGCGAGATCCAGCAGCGCGTCCAGCTCGTGCCGGGCGAACGGGACCCCCTCGGCGGTGCCCTGCACCTCGATGAACCGGCCGTCCCCGGTGCACACCACGTTCATGTCGGTGCCCGCCCGCACGTCCTCCTCGTAGGCCAGGTCCAGCATCGGCACCCCGCCGATGATGCCGACGCTCACCGCGGAGACGGTGCCGGTCAGCGGCTGCCCCTTGCCCTTGACGAGCTTGCGGGTGCGCCCCCACGCGATCGCGTCCGCCAGCGCCACGTAGGCGCCGGTGATGGCGGCGGTACGGGTCCCGCCGTCGGCCTGGAGCACGTCGCAGTCCAGCACGATGGTGTTCTCGCCCAGGGCCTTGAAGTCGACGACGGCGCGCAGCGAGCGGCCGATCAGCCGGGAGATCTCGTGGGTGCGTCCGCCGATCTTGCCGCGGACCGACTCACGGTCGCCCCGGGTGTTGGTGGCCCGGGGCAGCATCGCGTACTCGCCGGTGACCCAGCCCTCGCCACTGCCGCGCCGCCAGCGCGGCACGCCCTCGGTGAAGCTGGCGGTGCACAGCACCTTGGTGTCCCCGAAGGACACCAGCACGGAACCCTCGGCGTGCTTGCTCCAGCCGCGCTCGATGCTGACGGGTCGGAGCTGGTCGGCCTGGCGGCCGTCGATACGAGACATGCGGCGAGCCTAGTGTGCGGCCTCAGATCCGGTAGACCGCCCCTGGCCTGGCCAGTTCCACCGGCCCCTCGAAGACCTCCCGGGCGTCGCGCAGATTGGTCAGCGGGTCCGTCCACGGCGGGATGTGGGTGAGCACCAGTTGCCCGGCCCCGGCGCGCCGCGCGCACTCCCCGGCCTGCCGGCCGTTGAGATGCAGTTCGCCGATGTCCTCCTTGCCGTGGGTGAAGGACGCCTCGCACAGGAAGAGATCGGCGTCCCTGGCCAGCTCGGTGAGGTTGCCGCACTCCCCGGTGTCACCCGAATAGCACAACGCGCGGCCGCGGTGTTCGATGCGGAAGCCGTAGGTCTCCACCGGGTGCGTCACCCGGTCGGTGCGCACGGTCAGCGGGCCGAGCTGATAGGTGCCGCCCGCGCTGAGGGAGCGGAAGTCGAAGACCTCGCTCATCGACTTCTCCGACGGCGTGTCGTCGTACGCCGTGGTCAGCCGCCGCTCGGTGTTCTCCGGCCCGTAGACCGGGATCGGCTCGCAGCGACCGCCCTCGTAGCGGTAGTAACGGGCGACGAAGTACGCGCACATGTCGATGCAGTGGTCCGGATGCAGATGACTGATCGCGATCGCGTCGATGTCATACAGACCCGTGTATTTCTGCAGCTCGCCGAGGGCGCCATTGCCCAGATCAAGGAGCAGCCGGTAGCCCTCGGCCTCGATGAGGTAGCTGGAACAGGCCGAGTCCGCGGACGGGAACGACCCCGAGCAGCCGACGACGGTGAGCTTCATGGACGGGGGAACCTCCGTGGTGGGGTTCGAATGACTGTAAGTCGCACGGGGGCCGCCCGCTCCCCGGCCGCAGCGCGGTGTGGGCGGAATCACCGTGGCGGGGTACGGTCGGAGTGTGGACGTCTTGTGGTGGATTGTCCTGTTGGTGATCGCCGGCGTGGCGCTGGTCGCCGCGCTCGTCGACGGTGTCGCCCGGCTCGGCACGCACGGCTCCGGCCGGGCGCGCCGGCGGCGGCCGTGGGGCCGCGGCGGACGCCGGGACGACGGGAACGACGGGGGCGACGGGGGCGACGGGCCCGCCGGCCGGGGCCGAGCGCGCTAGTTCAGTTTCGTCTTGCGGCGCACCTGGATGGCCAGCAGCAGCCCCACCGCGATCCAGATCGCGAAGGTGGAGGAGCCCCCGTAGGACAGGAACGGCAGCGGCACCCCGGTGACCGGCATGATGCCCAGGGCCATACCCATGTTCTCGAAGGACTGGAAGGCGATCCAGGTGACGATGCCGCCGGCCACGATCGTGCCGTACACGTCCGGGGACTTCATGGCGATCACGCAGCCGCGCCACATGATGACGCCGAACAGGCCGATGACCGCCGCCCCGCCCACGAAGCCGAGCTCCTCCCCCACCACCGTGAAGATGAAGTCGGTGTGCTGCTCGGGCACGAACTGACCCAGCGTCTGGCTCCCGTGGAACAGGCCCTGTCCGAACAGTCCGCCCGAACCGATCGCGATCCGCGCCTGGTTGGTGTTGTACCCGACCCCCGCCGGGTCCAGGGCGGGGTTGGCGAACGCCGCGAACCGGTTGATCTGGTACTGGTCGAGCACGCCCAGCAGCCACACCGCGACGGCCAGCAGCAGCCCGGCCGTCACCAGGCCGATGATCCAGCGGCGCGCGGCGCCGGAGGACATCAGCACGCCGAGCGCGATGGCCGCCAGCACCAGGGTCGTCCCCACGTCGGGGGTGGCCAGGATGAGCACCGCGGGGACCGCGACCAGGCCCAGCGCCCGCAGCACGGCGGGGGTGTCGGGCACCGAGTTGTTGTCCCCCTCCACCCCGGCGGCCAGCAGGGTGGCCATGGCCAGGATGACGGACACCTTCACCAGTTCGGAGGGCTGGAACGCGAAGCCGCCGCCCAGCTGGATCCAGCTCTGGGAGCCGTTCACATTGCTGCCCAGCGGGCTGAGCACCAGCAGGCACAGCAGCAGGGTGCCCGCGTACAGCACGGGGACCAGGTCGCGCAGTCTGCTGTGCCCCAGCCAGACCACGAGGGCGGCCAGGCCGCAGCCGATGCAGATGTTCAGCAGGTGCCGCATCAGGAAGAAGTACGGGTCGTCGCCGGTGAGGTCGGTACGGGCGCGGGTGGCCGAGTAGACCACGGTGGCGCCGAGCAGGGACAGGGCCAGCGCGGCGCCCAGCAGCGGCCAGTCCAGGCGCCGCGCGATCGAGTCCCGGTCCGTGAACCAGCGCCACATGGGCCGCTGGGCCTCGCTCTGCCGGCCGGTATAGCTGTGCACACTCACGTCATGGACTGTACGTGAGCATACCGACACTCAGCGTGAACCGAGCGCGGGGGCGGCTGTCAGGCCCAGAGCTGGCCCTTGAGCAGTTCCACGGCCTCCTCGGTGCTGGCTGCCGTGTAGATGCCGGTGGACAGGTACTTCCAGCCGCCGTCCGCGACGACGAAGACGATGTCGGCCTCGTCCCCGGCCCGTACCGCCTTGCGGGCGACGCCCAGCGCGGCGTGCAGCACCGCGCCGGTGGAGACCCCGGCGAAGATGCCCTCCTGCTCCAGCAGCTCACGGGTGCGGCGCACCGCGTCCTCGGAGCCGACCGAGAAACGGGTGGTGAGGACGGAGGCGTCGTACAGCTCGGGGATGAAGCCCTCGTCCAGGTTGCGCAGCCCGTACACCAGGTCGTCGTAGCGCGGCTCGGCGGCCACGATCCGCACGTCCGGGCGCTGCTCGCGCAGATAGCGGCCGACGCCCATCAGGGTGCCGGTGGTGCCCAGACCGGCAACGAAGTGGGTCACGGAGGACAGGTCGGCGAGGATCTCCGGGCCGGTGGTGGCGTAGTGCGCGCCGGCGTTGTCCGGGTTGCCGTACTGGTAGAGCATCACCCACTCGGGGTGCTCGGCGGCCAGTTCCTTGGCGACCCGCACGGCCGTGTTGGAGCCGCCGGCCGCCGGGGAGGAGATGATCTCGGCGCCCCACATGGCGAGCAGCTGGCGGCGTTCGGCGGAGGTGTTCTCCGGCATGACGCACACCATCGAGTAGCCCTTGAGCTTGGCGGCCATGGCCAGGGAGATCCCGGTGTTGCCCGAGGTGGGCTCCAGGATGGTGCAGCCCGGGGTGAGCCGGCCCGCCTTCTCCGCCTGCTCGATCATGTGGAGGGCGGGCCGGTCCTTGACGGAGCCGGTCGGGTTGCGGTCCTCCAGCTTGGCCCAGACCCGGACCGTGTCGGAGGGGGAGAGCCTCGGCAGCCGCACCAGGGGGGTGTTGCCGACCGAGGCCAGCGGGGAGTCGAAGCGCATCAGCGCGCGCCCCCGGCGACGGCGGGCAGGATGGTGACCTGGTCCCCGTCGCCCAGCTCGGTGGAGATGCCGGACAGGAAGCGGACGTCCTCGTCGTTCAGATAGACGTTGACGAAGCGGCGCAGTTCGCCCTTGTCGTCGATCAGCCGGGCCTCGATGCCGGGGTGCCGGGACTCCAGGTCCGTGATCAGCTCGGCCAGGTTCGCACCGGCCCCGTTCACGGCCTTCTCGCCGTCGGTGTAGGTGCGCAGGATGGTCGGGATGCGGACCTCGATGGCCATGAAAGCTCCAGATCAGATGGTACGGCGGGCCGTGTGCGCGCCCGGTCGGGGCCCGCGCACGCCTGGGACAACCATGCGGTCATCGTATCGATTCCCGGTCAGCCGCCGTAGGCGTCCACGATGCGGACCTCCTCCTCGGTGACCTGCTCGTCCACGATGCGGAAGGAGCGGAAGGAGAAGGGGCCTTCGTCGTTGCCGCACTCGGCGGTGGAGACCAGCACGTAGTGGGCGCCGGGCTCGCCGGCGTAGGAGATGTCGGTGCGGGAGGGATACGCCTCGGTGGCGGTGTGCGAGTGGTAGATGACCACCGGCTCCTCGTCGCGGTCGTCCAGCTCCCGGTACAGGCGCAGCAGATCACCGGAGTCGAACTCGTAGAACGTGGGCGAGCGGGCCGCGTTGAGCATCGGGATGAAGCGCTCAGGGCGGTCGCCGCCGGCCGGTCCGGCGATGACGCCGCAGGCCTCGTCCGGGTGGTCCCTGCGGGCGTGGGCGAGGATCGCGTCGTGCAGCTCCTGGGTGATGGTCAGCATGCGGCCCACCATACGACCGCCCCCGGCCGCCGTGGCGGGCCGGGGGCGGGTGGTGCATGCCCGGGGTCAGTCCTTGACCAGGGAGTCCTTGCCGGCGGTGCGGGCGGCGGCCTCGGCGGCTTCCGCGGCGCGCTCGTCGGCCTCGATCTCCTCCTCGGTGTGCCCGGCGTCGCGGCGCCGGACGTACTCCAGGACCTTCTTCAGCTCCCGCTTCACGACCGGGGCCAGCAGGTAGAGCCCGATGATGTTGAAGACGGCGGCCAGGAACAGCGCGCTGTCGGAGAGGTCCACCAGGGAGCCCAGCGACATCATGGCGCCGATGATGACGAAGAAGCAGAACACCAGCTTGTAGAGGGTGTCGCTGACCTTGGAGGCGCCGAAGAGGTAGTGCCAGGACTTCTGTCCGTAGTACGACCAGGTGATCAGCGTGGAGAAGGCGAACAGCAGCACCGCGACGGTGAGGATGTTCGGGAACCAGGGCAGCGCGGTGGCGAACGCGTCGGAGGTGATGGAGATACCCACCGGCTCGTCGGACTGCCGGGCGGCCTCGTAGACCGGGCCGCTGGCGATGATGATGGTCAGGGCGGTCATGGTGCAGATGATGACCGTGTCGACGAACGGCTCGATCATCGCCACCAGGCCCTCGGTGGCGGGACGCTTGGTCTTGACCGCCGCGTGGGCGATGGGGGCGGAGCCCACGCCCGCCTCGTTGGAGAAGGCGGCCCGCCGGAAGCCCTGGATCAGCGCGCCGATCACACCGCCGGTGACGCCCTCGGGGCTGAAGGCGCCCGTGATGATGGCGTTGATCGCGTCGGGCACCTGGCCGATGTTGAACAGGATGACGATCAGACAGGCGGTGACGTACAGGATCGCCATGCCGGGCACGAGCCGGGAGGTGAGCGCGCCGATGGACTTGATGCCACCGATCAGCACCAGGGCGACCAGCGCGGCCATCAGCACGCCGAAGAGCAGCGAGCCGGCGGAACCGGCGAAGAAGTCGGTGGAGTCCTGGGTGACCGAGACGATCTGCTCCAGGGACTGGTTGACCTGGAGGACGTTGCCGCCGAAGAGCGCGAAGAGCAGCACCATCAGCGCGGCGGGAGCAGCTATCAGCCGGCCGAGCTGGGGCAGGCCACGCTCGGCGAGGCCCTTGCGCAGGTAGAGCATGGGGCCGCCGGTGACCCGGCCGTTCTCATCGATCTCGCGGTATTTCACCCCAAGGGTGCATTCGACGAATTTCGTCGCCATGCCGAGGAAGCCGCACAGAATCATCCAGAAGGTGGCACCCGGGCCACCCAGGGAGACGGCGACGGCCACACCGGCGATATTGCCGAGGCCGACGGTGCCGGAGACCGCAGAGGTCAGCGCCTGGAAGTGACTGATTTCGCCGGGTGCATCCTTTTGCTCATACTTCCCGCTGACAAACTTGAGGGCGAGCTTGATGTAGCGGATCTGGGCGAAGCCGAAGTAGATGGTGAAGACGAAGCCGGCGATCGCCAGCCAGGCCACGATCACCGGGAATTCGGCCCCGAAGACCGGGACGTTGTAGAAGACGATGTCCGACAGCGTGCTGCTGAGCGGATCGAAGAAGTCGCTGATCGCCTTGTCGACGTCATCAGTCCAGGACATGGGTGGGGATTCCTCTGGCTGCTGGTGGGGAAGAAAGGCACTGCGCGTCGTGCGCCGGGGCCATTTCAGATGGGGAATTTCCTACCACGCAACACTGTGAACACGATGTGGCACACATCACACGGTGGGCAATGGTCACATTACCCACACTCAATGCCGGAACCTCTCAGGGCAACAGAGTGGCGATCAGCGATTCCTGAAGGCCCCCCAGCCACAGATAGGCCATCACCAGAGGCTTGTCCGGGTCCTCGTCGGGGAGGTGGAACAGCCGGTCGCTGTCGTCGTCCTTGCTGATGTCCAGCCGCACACCGATGGCCAGCCGGAGATCGTTCAGGGCGCGCAGCCACGCCTGCGATTCCTCCGGCGTGAGAGTGAGAACTGCCCCGCCGGGCCCGTTTTCCTGCCCGGAGAGACCGTCCAGTGCCCGGATGACGGTCAGCAGATTCTCCCGCTTGCCCGCCCGCAGATCGTCCTCGGTGAAGCGGCGGAACTCCGCCGAGTGCTCCCGGGAACGCTCGTCCTGATCGCCGTCGTCGGGGCCGTGATAGGCGTCCGGGAACAGCCGGGCGAGAGCGGGATCCGTGGGCGCTTCGCTCGGCCCCTCGGAAAACAGCGCGTCGAGTTCGTCACCGACGCTCTCGGCCCGCCCGCCGGGACCGATCAGTTCCACCAGCTGGACGGCGAGGCTGCGCAGAATGGAGATCTCGATCTCGTCCAGCGCGACCGCCGCGCCGCCGTCCGGACCACCCGCGCGTTCGAAGTAACCCGTCATCACCGGTCCTGGGAGAGCGTCGCCCACAGGCCGTAGCCGTGCATCGCCTGCACGTCCCGCTCCATTTCCTCGCGGCTCCCTTCGGAGACCACGGCCCGGCCCTTGTGATGTACGTCGAGCATCAGCTTCTTGGCCTTGTCCTTCGAATAGCCGAAATACGCCTGGAAGACGTAGGTCACATAACTCATCAGGTTAACGGGGTCGTTGTGCACGATCGTCACCCACGGCACCTCGGGCTCGGGCACCTGCACCGGAGCTTCCTCGGACTGGGTGCGCTCGACCTCCATGGGGATGGCACTCACAGGTCCCATGCTGCCACACACCCCAATATCGTCACTCTGACGAGATGGGGGGTACGCTGTCCCCATGGATGACTTGGAGCTGGGACTGCCGGTGGCGGTGCCCTCGACCGCGCTGTTCACCGATCAGTACGAGCTGACCATGCTGCAGGCCGCGCTGCGCGCCGGAACCGCGCACCGCCGCACCGTCTTCGAGGTCTTCACCCGGCGCCTTCCCGAAGGCCGCCGCTACGGTGTGCTGGCCGGCACCGGCCGCGTGCTGGACGCCGTGGAGAACTTCCGCTTCGACCCACCCCTGCTGGACTATCTGCGCGAGGCGCGGGTCGTGGACGAGCCCACGCTGCGCTGGCTGGCCGACTACCGCTTCACCGGCACCGTGCGCGGCTACCCCGAGGGGGAGGTGTACTTCCCCGGCTCGCCCGTCCTGCAGGTCTCCGGCACCTTCGCCGAGTGCGTCCTGCTGGAGACGGTGATCCTGTCGATCCTCAACCACGACTCGGCCATCGCCGCCGCCGCCTCCCGGATGGACGTGGCCGCCGCCGGCCGCCCGCTGATCGAGATGGGTGCCCGGCGCACCCACGAGCTGGCCGCCGTCGCCGCCTCGCGCGCCGCGTACGTCGGCGGCTTCTCCTCCACCTCAGACCTGGCCGCCGGCTTCCGCTACGGCATCCCCACCGTGGGCACCAGCGCGCACGCCTTCACCCTGCTGCACGACAGCGAGCGGGACGCCTTCGTCGCCCAGGTCGACGCGCTGGGCACCGGGACCACCCTGCTCGTGGACACCTACGACGTGACCGAGGCGGTGCGCACCGCCGTGGAGGTGGCCGGGCCCGGTCTCGGCGCGGTCCGCATCGACTCCGGCGACCTGCTGCTGGTCGCCCACCGGGTGCGCCGCCAGCTGGACGAGCTGGGCGCCCGGGACACCCGGATCGTGGTCACCAGCGATCTGGACGAGTACGCGATCGCCTCGCTGGCCGCCGCACCGGTGGACGCGTACGGGGTCGGCACCCGGCTGGTGACCGGCAGCGGGCACCCGACCTGCTCCATGGTGTACAAGATGGTCGCCCGCGCCACCGGGGACGGGCCCCACGCGCCCCTGGAGCCGGTGGCCAAGAAGTCCTCCGGCGGGAAGCTGTCCATCGGCGGGGTGAAGTGGGCGGCGCGCCGCCCGGACGCGGACGGGATCGCCGAGGCCGAGGTCATCGGCACCGGCGAGGTGCCGCCCGAGCTGTCCGGACGGCTGCTGAGCGTGGACCTGATGCGGGAGGGGCGCGCGGTCGCGCGCGAGCGGCTGGACGCCGCCCGTGACCGGCACCGGGCGGCCCGTGACCTGCTGCCCCTGTCGGCCACCCAGCTGTCCCAGGGGGAGCCCGTCCTGCGCACGGAGTACATCTGAGGCCAAAGCACGACCGCAGGCTGTGACCGTGCCCCCGGCGTGAGCCCTCGCCCCCGGCACGCCTGGAGCCTTAGCCTCGGAAGTGGTCGGCCTTGCACCCGATACCGTTCGAGACCGGAACCAGCGAAAGGGTGTTCGTCATGCACCGCGCACTCATCGTCGTCGACGTACAGAACGACTTCTGCGAAGGGGGTGCCCTGCCGGTCGCCGGCGGAGCCGACGTGGCGGCCGCCATCACGGATCTGATCGGGGACAGCACTCCCGGCTACCGGCACGTGGTGGCCACGCGTGATCACCACATCGATCCCGGTGGCCACTTCTCCGACACCCCGGACTTCCGGGACTCCTGGCCGCGGCACTGCGTGGCGGGCACGGAGGGGATCGGTTTCCACCCGAACTTCGCCCCCGCCGTCGCCTCCGGCGCGATCGACGCCTGTTTCGACAAGGGGGCCTACGAGGCGGCGTACAGCGGCTTCGAGGGCGCCGACGCCGATGGCAACACGCTCGCGGACTGGCTGCGCGCCCACCAGGTGACCGAGGTCGACGTGGTGGGGATCGCCACCGACCACTGTGTGAAGGCCACCGCGCTGGACGCGGTGCGCGCCGGGTTCCGCACCCACGTGCTGCTGGACCTGACCGCCGGGGTCAGCCAGGAGACCGTGGAGGCGGCGCTGCGGGAGCTGGAGAACGCCGGGGTGGAACTGTCCGGCAAGGCGATCGTCGCCGGCTGAGCCGCGCCCTCAGGGGCGCGCGGGGGTGCGGGGGCGGGGTGAGCGGCGTGCGGGGCGGGCGCGGGCTCACGCCGCCCAGATGTGTGCCTCCTGCGAGGTACGGGCCCGGGTGGCGCCCCACAGCGCCGCCATCGGGCGCCAGCGCTCCGTCTCGTGGTGCGGGCTGCAGCGCCACAGAGCCCCGTCGGGGTGGTGCAGCACGGCGGTGATCTCGTCCGGGGTCGGCGGGGCCATGTTGCCGCGCAGATACACGGCGCGCAGCCCCAGGTTCCGCAGCCTGGTCAGCGCCCTGGCCCGGTTCGCGGCGTGCACCAGCACCCGGATCCGGTCGTGGGTCGCCGGGCGCGGCAGCTGCAGCGCGACCACGACGCTGCCGTCGGGCAGCCGGACAAAGCCTCCGTCGGCCATGAGACACCTTTCTTCGAGGTCCCGGTGAGTGGGGGGGACCCCGCCATACTCACCCGACCGGCCGCCGCCCTACAAGGGGCGACGGCCGGAAGACATCAGGTGATCGTGCGACTACGCGGGGTCATCGGGTGCTGGGTGCCACCTGGAGGACCATCGGGATCTTGCCGCTGCCGGTGGGCGACTGCGTCAAGATGGTGATCTTGGTGTTGGTGTCCGGCACGACCACGCTGTTCCACGGGTTCGCCGGGTCCCAGTAGTCGCCCTTGCGGTCGTCGAAGACCGGCACGCCGCGGTGCCCGGGCAGCGTGGTGGCCACGCTGTCCTTGTGCAGCGTCAGCTTCGGCGTCGAGTACAGGCTGAAGGTGGCGTCCCGGGACTGGATGCGGTTGCGCAACAGCGTGCCGTCCGACCACTTCTCGGCCACCGGGGAGGCGTCGACGGGCAGGATCAGGCCCTCGCCCGGGTGCTGGCGGGTGTTGTTGTTGCTCTGCGAGGTGTCCCACAGCCACACCAGCAGGCCCGACTGGTAGGCGTAGTGCTCGACCCAGTCGTCCTTCGTGTCCAGGAAGCCGAAGTTGTACGGGCCGTGCTTCAGCGTCCGGTCGAAGCCGGTGTACTGGCGGTTCTCCGCGATGTAGAACTGCGGGTAGTCGTCGGTGATCGAGGCTCCCACGAGGGAGAAGCCGTTCACCTTCCAGTCGCCCTCGCCGTTCTCGGCGTCGTCGGAGAAGACGGTGGCGCCGTCGGCGGTGATGGTGATCTCGTCGGCGGTGAAGCCGAGTTCGGCCAGCGCACCGTCGGTGAGGTAGCGGAAGCGCAGTTCGATGGTCTGCCCGGCGAAGGCGTCCAGCGGGTAGGACAGGGCCACCTGGCCGCCCGACTCACCGTGCAGCGCGGTGCGTCCGGCGCTGTCGGTGGGCAGCGGCGCGCCGTCGCCCGTACCGGCCAGCGGGGTGAAGGTGGCGCCGCCGTCGGTGGAGGCCTCCACGTACAGGAAGTCGTAGTCCTCCTCGATGCTCCACCAGCCGCTGAGGTCCAGGGAGGCGGTGGACGCGCCGGTCAGGTCGACGGTGCGGGTGAGGGTGTTGGACAGGCTGTCGCCGCTGCCGCTCCACCACTGGGTCTCGCCCTGGGCGGGGGCGACCAGGTCGGTGGTGACGGTCTTGGCGGGCAGCTCGACCACCAGCGCCTGGGAGTCGAAGCGGCGGTTGCCCTCGGGGAACTGGTCCGCGGAGGCGCCCAGGACGTGGGTGGAGCGGGTCGCGGCCCGGGCCACGTCGTAGTCCAGCCAGCCCAGTTGCAGCTTCTCCCACGGGCCCATGTCGTTGGGCAGGGTGCCGATCGCGCCGTCGTTCTTGTCGCTCAGCCACGAACCGGAGGACATCGCCGACCAGAAGCCGGTGCCGTTCTCGCCGCCCGAGGTGTCGTACAGGTCGGGCAGGCCCAGGTCGTGCGCGTACTCGTGGGCGAAGACGCCGACGCCGCCGTTCTCGGGCTGGATGGTGTAGTCGCCGACCCAGATGCCGCTGTCGCCGATCTCCACGCCGCCGGCGAGGTTCTGCGGCGGCCCGGTCAGGCCGACCTGGTCGGCGTAGGCGTACCAGCGGTGTGCCCAGATGGCGTCGTCACCCTGCGCCCCGCCGCCGGCCGAGGCGTCCTCACCGGCGTGCACGATCTGGAAGTGGTCGAGGTAGCCGTCCGGCTCGTTGAAGTTGCCGTCGTTGTTGTAGTCGTAGCGGTCGTACTGGTCGTACTCGGAGAGGATCTCGCGGACCTCGTCCGGGGAGAGACCGCGGGCGATCTGGTCGTCGTACCAGGCGTTGACGCCGTCGGTGACGACCTCCCACACGGAACGGCAGACGTTGGAGCCGCAGGCGCTGTTGCCGTACCGCGCCTCGTTGTAGTCGACCTTGACCCAGTCGGTGACGGTGCCGTCGATGGAGTAGCGGCCCGAGGACTGGCTCTCGAAGTACTGCTTGACCGACGGGACGGCGGGGTCCGTGCCGTAGTACAGCTCCTGGTAGTGCTCCCGGCTGAAGTCCTTCTGCCAGATGGTGCTGTTGTCCACCGAACGGTCCGGCTCGGCGATCTCGTTGGCCAGCGGGCCCCGGGTGCCGCCGAACTCCGGGTGGATCTCGTCGCCGAACTCGACCAGGATGGTGAAGATCTTGTCCGTGCCGGTGGTGGCCACCTCGACGAACTCGCCGTCGCTCAGCTCGACCACCTCGGAGCCGTGCTGCGCGCGGGGGCGGGCCTGACCGGTGATCAGCTGCTGGTGGGCCTCCTGCTTGAGCGCTTCGCGCTTCTCGCCGAGCGGGTTCTCCAGATGCGGTTCCGCGGCGAAGAGTTGCTGGTCGGCGGGGACTCCGGTGGCGTCGTCAGCGCTGGTGGCGGCCGCCTGGGCGGTGCCGGCGGGGACGAGGACGGCGGCGGTCAGGGCAGCGATGGCCGTAGCCGCGGCGAGGGTGGTAGATCTTGTGGATCTGCCTCGAATGTTCACTCTGATGTCTGTCCTTTGTCGCGAACATGGTCTGTGATCACAGGCATTGGACACGAGGTCACGTCAAAAAGACAGATCCTGCCGAGAACGATCACGGAATCTCATGTTCATTTCACGATCTGTTGATATATGACTCCGTGCGCCCCCCATGCTCCGGTCCGACGGCACCTGCCGGAGGCATCAAGCTCGTAGCGTGCGGGCATGCACGCCCGTAGCACCCCGACCCACGAACGGCACCCCAGGCACCAGCACCCCACCCTCAGGACGGACTTCGCCATGCCGCTTCCGCATCCGACCCCCGTGCAGATCGCCTACGGTTCGGGCACGGTCCTGGTCACCACCCTCGTCCTGCTCCTGACCACCGGAGCGGAGACCATCCCGGCGCTCGTGGCGATCGCCGCGCTGGCACTGGTGCTCGGCATCAGCGTGACGATGATCGCGCGGGCCCGCTCCGGGCCCCGGTCGCAGCCGTCGGCTGCCCGTTCCGAGCCCGGGCCCCCGCCTGCCGAACGAGCCGCGGAGCGCCCGGCGCACCGGCCCGTGGAGCGGTCGCACGCGCGCGTCTGAGCCGGCCACCCGGGCGACCCCCGCCCACCAACGGCGCCCGCACCGGCATCGGCACGACCCGATCAGGCGGTCGAGACCACAACGGTCCTGGCCGCCTTGTCGTGCAGACACTGCCGGTAGGGCTTGTCCCAGGTGCAGTTGAGCACGTTGACCAGCCAGAAGATGAAGCCGAAGCAGGGCAGCAGCTCCGGCAGGGAGTACACCGCGGCCCGGAACCACCCGGGACTGCCGTGCGGCACAGCCCCGTTCTCCAGCATCGCCACCCGGATCCGCATGGCCATCTTGCCGAGCGTCTGCCCCCGCGCGCTGAGCATCGCGCCCTCGTATACGAAGTACACGATGATGATGGCGGCCTGCTGGAGGTAGTTGCTGCTGGAGGCGGTGTCGTAGTTGCGGTCGCCGGTGATCGCCCACAGCAGCAGGGACATCGGGATGCCGATGATCAGCGCGTCGATGATCCGCGCCACCAGCCGCCGCCCCCGGGAGGGCAACGGCGGCATCCCCGCCAGCGGATCGGCCTCGCCGTACGGGCCCGGGCCGCCCGCCGAACCGGGCACCTCACCCGATGGCGGCGGCGCACTGGGAAAGCCGGGCCCGGAGGGCGGAGGAGGCTCGGCGGGCCCGGAGGGCGGCGACGCCCCGGACCCCGGACCGCTGGGGGGCTGCGCCCCGGTACCCGGACCACTCGGGGACTGTCCCCCGGACCCCGGACCGGCGGCCGGTTCGCCCGTACCGCCACCGCTGGGGGGCGGCACCGCGGAAGGGCCCTCGGCCCCCTCCTGAGGTGACGCGCCACCGGCCGGCCCGTGCTCCGGAGGACCGCCGTCACGCCCCTCCGGCCGGTCCGGCGGACGGGGCTCGCCGGCGGACTCCCGGCCGTCGTCGGCCGGCGGGTCCGGCTCGTCACCGGGCGGTGGCTGGGGCTGGTCAGTGTTCATGGCCCGAGTCGACCCCGGCCGTGCGCCCCACGCATCCGGCGTGGGGCGTTCGGGGGACACATTGCGCCGTGGGGGTACCCGCGGACCGGTACGGGCCCGGGCGTGAGCGGCCCCACCGACGAGCACCGGTCGTACCGGTCCCGCACACGGGAGGGCCCCCGATGACCTCCGCCCGGAGGTCATCGGGGGCCGCGACCGGGTCAGCGTGCGACGAAGGTGCCCGCCGCCTTGTCGTGCCAGCACTGGTGCCAGGGGCGATCGCGCACACCCCACAGCACGTTGACGATCCCGATCACCAGGATCCCCAGGACGCTGTACAGGAACCAGCGCGACAGCGCGGCCCCGAAGGTGGGCTTGACCTGGCTCTGGAGGTCCAGCACCCGCAGCTTGCACAGGGCCTTGCCCGGGGAACGGCTCCACAGCGCCGTGGGCAGCGCCTCGAAGAGGAAACCCGCCACCAGGAAGACGCCCAGCACCATGGCCAGGTAGCCGCCCGTGGTGCCGTCGATCAGCCAGATCTCCCGGGTCACCCCGGCCTCGTTGGCCGCGTCGATCTGCTGCTGGATGTGGTCCCTGGCGTCTCCGATGACCATGGCCGCCATCGCGGCGGCGGCACCCACCGGGAGCAGGGAATCGATCAGCCGGGCCAGCAGCCGGCGGCCGAGACCGGCCGGGTACAGCTGGTCGCCCGCGCCGAAGATCGCGTCCTTGCTGAAGGGCAGCGGGGTGAGCGGGTCCGCCTGGTGCGACCGCAGGAACGGCGACTGGGCGGACGCGGCCTGGAGTTGCGGTGCTGCCTGCTGCGGCTGGGGCTGCGGCTGGGCCACCGGCAGGTGCTGTTGTTGCTGCTGCTGCGGGACCGGGAGGGGCGGCAGCGGCTGCGGGGCCTGCTGCTGCGGTGCCTGCTGGGCGAGTTCGCGCACCTGGTGCTGCCAGGACTCCCCCTTGGGCAGCCGCAGTTGGGCGGTCTGCTCGTGCGGCCGCTCCGGCGGCACCGAACGGGCCTGCGCGGGCTGCACCGGCCGGGCCTGCTGCTCGGGCACGGCGGGCAGCGCGGCCGGCGCGGCGGCGGCCGGCCGCTGCTGTTCCGGCACCCGCTCCGGTTCGGCCCGGGCCTGCTGCCGCGGCTGCGGTTCCGGCTGGGCCTGCGCCTGCAGCTGGGGCTCACGCCCCGGCGTCGCACGCAGGAACTGGCCCCGGGGGTCGATGCGAGGGTCGGGCTTCTGCGCGGGCGCCACGGGCGCGGCCTGCGCGTCCTCCTCCCCGGCCCGGCGCGCGGGCTCCAGCTCGGGCAGCGCCCGTGCCTCGGGAGCCGGCTCCGGAAGGGCGGGCGCGGGTGCCCCGGGCGGCGGTGCGGGCAGCTGCTCCCCGTCCCGTGGCTCCGGGCGGCTGGTGCCGGGCATCCAGGCGGCGCCGTTCCAGTACCGGATGTAGCCGGGAATCGACGGGTCCGGATACCAGTTGGGCCCCGGGCTTCCGCCGGCGCTTCCTGCGGGTGGGGAGCTCATGAGCGGTCCTGAATCTCCTCGTCCTACTGGGCTGTCTGCGGGCCGTCGCCGGGTATGCATGGTACGTCCCCCGGCGGGGCGGCAGATACAGCTACGTCGACGACAGTGTCCCGTACGGCAGGCCACCGGCGGTGCGGCGGCCTGCCGACACGCACCCTTCGCAGAAAAATCTCCAAAGCGGCGTAAGGATCGGCCCGCTGCTCCCTCTCCCCCTGTGCCTGACTGACAGGAACGCATGTGAAGGGGCGACGCAGCGCATGAACACCACCGTCGAACGGGACGTCGAACTCCAGCTGGTGCTCTCGCCGGAGCGCAGCATCCCGGTACCGGCCCGCTTCGTGTACAGGTCCGATGACCCGTACGCCGTCCACATCACCTTCCACTTCGGCTCGGACACCCCCGTGTACTGGACGTTCTCCCGCGAGTTGCTGGTGGAAGGTGTCTTCCGGCCCTCCGGGCACGGCGATGTGCGGGTGTGGCCGACGAAGATCGACACGCGCAGCGTCATCTGTGTGGCGCTGAGTTCACCCGACGGCGACGCGCTGATCCAGGCGCCCGCGGTGGCGGTGTCGGCGTGGTTGGAGCGCACGCTGCGCCTCGTACCGCCGGGCACCGAGTCCGAGAACACCGATCTGGAGGAGGAGTTGTTCGCCCTGCTGACCCCGGCGCCGGGTGACGACTGCTACCCGGGCGGCGGCGACCTGTGGGGGCCGCTCGACGGGCTGTCCGACGGTGACAGGTGAGCCTGCGGCCGGGGACGCGGGTACGGGTGCGGGTGCGCGGCGTGCCGCACGAGCGGGGTGGTGCGGTAGGGCACCGGGTTCTCCATGACGATGGCGGTGGCGGAGCGGACGATGCCGTCGAAGCCCACGACCTCGTCGATGACGCGCTGGAGATCGGCGTTGGAGCGGGCGACGAGGCGGCACAGCATGTCGCCCTGGCCGGTGATGGTGTGCAGTTCCAACACCTCGGGAACGGAGGCGAGATGGGCGCGCACCTCTCCCCCGCGTCCCTGCTTGATCTCCAGGGTGGCGAAGGCCGTCACCGGGAAGCCGATGGCCGCCGGGTCCACCTCGGGTCCGAAGCCCCGGATCACCCCGGTGGCGCGGAGCTTGTCCAGACGCGCCTGGGCGGTGCCGCGTGCGACCCCCAGCCGTCTGGATGCCTCCAGTACACCGATGCGCGGCTCGCGCGCGAGCAGTTCCAGCAGCCGGCCGTCCAGTTCGTCGATCGCCATGCGGGGCTCCTCTCCACTGGGCAACCTGTACACACCGTACGGAGCTACGCGCGTGGGGCTGTACGGGATGTCCAGCACTCGCGACAACTATTGCGCACCTTGCGGAGGGGGCGCACCCTGCGCATATGACTGAGCACACTCCGGCCGATCCGTTCCCGGTACAGGGGATGGATGCGGTCGTCTTCGCGGTGGGCAATGCCAAACAGGCAGCGCATTACTACTCGACGGCGTTCGGGATGACCCTCGTCGCCTATCAGGGCCCGGAGAACGGCAGCCGGGAGACCGCTTCGTACGTGCTGGAATCCGGAAGCGCCCGGTTTGTCTTCACCTCGGTCATCACTCCGACGGGCGAACGCGGGAAGGAGCTGGCGCGGCATGTCGCCGAGCACGGGGACGGGGTGATCGATCTGGCGATCGAGGTACCCGACGCCCGGGCGGCGTACGCGCACGCGGTGGCGCGGGGCGCGCACGGTCTCGCGGAGCCGTACGAGCTGTCGGACGACGACGGGACGGTGGTCCTGGCGGCGATCTCGACCTACGGGGAGACCCGGCACACGCTGGTGGAGCGCTCCGGCTACAAGGGGGCTTACCTGCCGGGGTTCACGCCGGCGCGCCCGATGGTCGCGCCGGCGGAGGGGCGGCGCCGGGTGTTCCAGGCGATCGACCACTGTGTGGGAAATGTGGAACTCGGCCGGATGAACGAGTGGGTCGAGTTCTACAACAACGTCATGGGCTTCACGAATATGAAGGAGTTCGTGGGCGACGACATCGCGACGGAGTACTCGGCGCTGATGTCCAAGGTGGTGGCGGACGGCACCCGCAAGGTGAAGTTCCCGATCAACGAGCCGGCGCCGGGCAAGAAGAAGTCGCAGATCGACGAGTACCTGGAGTTCTACGGCGGCCCCGGCGTCCAGCACATCGCCCTGAACACCGGGGACATCATCCACACCGTGCGCACCATGCGGGCGGCGGGCGTGGAGTTCCTCGACGTGCCGGACTCGTACTACGACACACTCGGCGAGTGGGTCGGCGAGACGCGGGTCCCGGTGGACACGCTGCGGGAGCTGAAGATCCTGGCCGACCGCGACGAGGACGGCTACCTGTTGCAGATCTTCACGAAGCCGGTACAGGATCGGCCAACGGTCTTCTTCGAGATGATCGAGCGGCACGGATCGCTGGGATTTGGCAAAGGGAACTTCAAAGCTCTCTTCGAGGCAATCGAGCGTGAACAGGCGCGGCGGGGGAATCTGTAAGAACACCACCCCCCACAACCGCCCCCGCGACCTGCACTCGCGGGGGCGGTTTTTTGCCGCCGGGGCTCGTGCGGGGTCGCCAGGCGCCCCCCGGGCCCTGGGCTAGCAACCCGGTACGGACTCCCCCGCCGCGAGCGCGCGCAGATCGTCGATGGCGCCGGACAGGGTGGTCACCGGGATGAGGCGCAGTCCGTCGGGGAGGTTGGCGGTGGCGGCGTCGCACTCGTCCCGCGGGACGAGGAAGACGGTGGCGCCGTCGCGCTTGGCCGCCTGGGTCTTCAGCGGCACGCCGCCGACCGGGCCGACGGTGCCGTCCGCGTCGATGGTGCCGGTCCCGGCGATGACCGCGCCGCCGGTGAGGTCGCCGCCGTGACCGTCGCCGTCCAGCAGGTCGACGATGCCGAGCGAGAACAGCAGTCCGGCGCTGGGGCCGCCGACCGAGTCCAGGCTGAGGGCGATGTCGATGCCCTCGTCGGCGCGGCCGAGGTGGCCCAGGGCGGCGGTGACGGCGGAGTGCTGGGACTGGGTCATCTGTTCGCGGTTGTGCTGCTGGATCTCCTGGACCGAGTCACCCACCGGGTAGACCGCTTCGGTGGGCAGCACCGCCTGGTCGGAGGCGAAGTAGCCGCCGAGGACATCGGTGAGATGTACGGAGGCGTCCGGTGCGGTGGCGGTGATGGTCGTCATCCGCAGCTCGCCCTCGGGTTCGCGCACCGGGGCGCCGGTGATGGTGATGACGGGCTTGCCGTCGCTGTCGCCCAGCACGTCGGCGGTGGGGCCGGGGTGCGCGACGGCGAACGGCAGCGGCGCGAAGGCGGCGACCGCGAGCAGCGCGGCGAACAGCGCGCCGCACGCGGCGAGCGCCCAGGTACGGCGCCGGCCGGTCAGCGACTTGGTGAGGGCGGACATGCCGCCGAATCTAACGCACGCGGCGGGCCCCCTCCCGCCGAGGGCCGGGACGGTGGCGGCACCGGCGTGCGGCGGGCCGTGGACGGCGCCGGGCCCGGCGGGTACGGCCGGACCGGCGGACGAGGGTCGCCGCTGGGCGGCGCCGGGTGGTCCTGCCCGCGCCCGGCGCGGGCGGTCAGCGCAGCACGGCGGCGACTTCGAGGGCGGCGCGGACGACGCGGGGGCCGACGTCCGGCGGGACGGATTCGTTCAGCATGACGACCCCGACGCTCCCCTCGATGCCGCAGTCGCGCGGCAGCGGGGCGGCGGCACCGCTGGCGCCCGCCTCCAGTTCGCCGTGGGTGAGGACGAACCCCTCCTCGTCCTGGATGTCCTTGCAGCGGCCGGTCAGTATGGCGCGCCCGGCCGCGCCCCGGTCCAGGGGGTGACGGAAGCCGGCCCGGTACGCCACGTGGTAGTCGGTCCAGCTCGGTTCGACGACGGCGACGGCGAGGGCGTCACTGCCGTCGACCACGGTGAGATGGGCGGTGGCTCCGACGTCCTCGGCCAGGGCGCGCAGCGCGGGCAGCGCGGCTTCCCGTACCAGCGGGTGCACTTGGCGGGTGAGTCCCAGGACGCCGACGCCGACCCGGGCCCGGCCGCTGGTGTCGCGGCGGACCAGGGCGTGCTGTTCGAGGGTGGCCAGCAGGCGGTAGACCACGGTGCGGTTGACGCCGAGCTGTTTGGACAGTTCGGTCACGGTCAGACCGTGATCGGTCTCGGCGAGCAGTTTGAGAACCCGTAGTCCACGGTCGAGCGTCTGAGAGGTCTCCGCAGTCACGACGCCCCCCTTTCGGCTGCCAACGCGTGACCGGGAACTTATCCAGCGTTACCGCTCAGCGGAAGGGGTTGTCCAGTATTCGAGCACCGAACCACCCTTTTTCGACCAGTTTTGCGCCACGTCCGGTCCACGGCCGAGGCCGAACCGCCGGATCACCGCCGCCGCGCCCCGTCCGGTCCTCACCGGGCCGGGACCGGGCAGGGACCGGGCAAGGCCGGGCAGATCCTCAGCGCATCCGGGTGGCCCACTCCTTCACCTTGGCCATCCGCTGACGCAACTGCCCCGCCGTCGCCTCCGCCGTCGCCGGCCCGCCACACACCCGGCGCAGCTCGGTGTGGATCACCCCGTGCGGCTTGCCCGACTGGTGCACGTACGCCCCCACCAGCGCGTTCAGTTCGCGCCGCAGGTCCATCATCTCCTTGTGGGTCACCACCGGGCGCCGCTCGGCCGGCACCTCCAGCAGGTCGGCCTCCTCGTCCGGCCGCTTCTTGCTGTGCGCGATCTGCCGCGCCTGCCGCTTCTGGAGCAGCATCTGCACCTGATCCGGTTCCAGCAGACCGGGGATGCCGAGATAGTCCTGCTCCTCGGCGCTCCCCGGGTGCGCCTGCATCCCGAACTCGGCTCCGTCGTACATCACCCGGTCGAAGACGGCTTCCGACTCCAGTGCCTCGAAGGGCAGTTGGTCATCCGTTCCGTCGGGCTCGTTCTGCTCGCGCTCCGCCTCGGCGAGGAGGTCGGCCTCCTCCGCGTACGGGTCCTCGTCCTCGCCGCCCTTCTTGGGCTTGTCCAGGATGTGGTCGCGTTCGACCTCCATCTCGTGCGCGAAGCCGAGCAGGGTGGGGATGGTGGGCAGGAAGACGGACGCGGTCTCGCCGCGCCGCCGCGAGCGCACGAAGCGGCCCACCGCCTGCGCGAAGAACAGCGGCGTGGAGATGGTGGTGGCGTACACGCCGACCGCCAGCCGCGGGACGTCCACCCCCTCGGAGACCATGCGCACCGCCACCATCCAGCGGTCGTCCGACGTCCGGAAGTCGTCGATGCGCTGCGAGGCGCCGCCGTCGTCCGACAGCACGAGCGTGGCGCCCTCCCCCGTGATCTCGCGGATCAGCTTGGCGTACGCGCGCGCCGACTCCTGGTCGGTGGCGATGACCAGGCCCCCGGCGTCCGGGATGGCCCGCCGCACCTCCGTCAGCCGCCGGTCGGCGGCGCTCAGCACGGCCGGCATCCAGGCGCCCTTGGGGTCGAGCGCGGTGCGCCACGCCTGCGAGGTGGCGTCCTTGGTCATGGGTTCGCCGAGCTTGGCGGCGAGTTCGTCGCCCGCCTTGGTGCGCCAGCGCATGCTGCCGCTGTAGGAGAGGAAGATGACGGGCCGCACCACGCCGTCGGCCAGCGCGCTGCCGTAGCCGTACGTGTAGTCGGCGACGGAGCGGCGGATGCCGTCCCCGTTGTCCCCGTAGGCGACGAACGGGATGGGGTTGGTGTCGGAGCGGAAGGGCGTACCGGTGAGGGCGAGCCGGCGGGTGGCGGGCTCGAACGCCTCCAGGCACGCCTCGCCCCAGGAGCGGGAGTCACCGGCGTGGTGGATCTCGTCGAGGATGACGAGGGTCTTGCGCTGCTCGCAGCGGTTGCGGTGCAGCATCGGCTTCACGCCGACGCCCGCGTACGTGATGGCCACGCCGTGGTACTCCGCGCCGAGCCGCCCGGAGCTGTACTCGGGGTCCAGCCTGATGCCTATCCGGGCGGCGGCCTCGGCCCACTGCTTCTTCAGGTGCTCGGTGGGGGCCACCACGGTCACCTGCTGCACGACGTGGTGGTGCAGCAGCCAGGAGGCGAGGGTCAGCGCGAAGGTGGTCTTGCCGGCGCCGGGGGTGGCGACGGCGAGGAAGTCCTGGGGCTGGGCCTGCACATAGGCGTCCATCGCCGCCTGCTGCCAGGCGCGCAGCTTGCTCGCGGTGCCCCAGGGGGCACGGCCGGGGAAGGCCGGGGAGAGGTGGGAGGACGCGGTGGTTGTGGCGGAAGCGGCGGTGGTAGTCACGGTCTCCGGGGCTGGGACGGTGGGCGGATGTGGTGGGAACCGCGCCAGCGTACCCGGCCCGCCGGCCGCTCCGGAGTCCGGTATTCAGTTCGCTATGTCCCCCTTTGCCGTCACTCGCCCGCCGGTGATGACGGCCAGCACGGCGACGATGGTGGCCGCCGCGTAGACCACCACGAAGGCGCCGGGGCCCACCGCTGCGGTGTCCTCGGCCGCGGTGGTGCTGCCGCCGAGGGCGGCGAAGGCGCTTCCGACGGCAGTGAGCATCACCACATTCGACAGCGCGTCACAGACCTGGAGCGAGGCCACGTTTCCGCCCGCCTCCTCGGGGCGGGAGAGCCGCAGCACGAGCACGCCGACCGAGGAGACGACCATGCCCATGCCGAAGCAGCCGACGGACAGGGTGAGGGCGGGCGTCCACACCGGTACCGCGTCGATGAGGACGAGCGGGGTGGTGAGCACGGCGAACAGGATCAGCACCGTGCCGGAGCGCACCATCGTGAACCGGTACGGCTCAAGGCGCGGCCGGGACTGCGCGTAGGAGCCCAGGGCCCACACCGCGCCGGAGACGGCCAGGGCGAGCCCGGCCTGGGTGACGGACAGGCCGCGCTGGGTCACCAGCATCAGCGGCAGGAAGGTCTGGGTGGCCATGAAGGCGCCGGAGATCAGTCCGCGCAGCATGATGACGGACGGCAGGCCCCGGGCGGCGCGGAACGTCCCGGCGGGCAGCAGCCGGCGGGCGGAGGGCGCGACGAGGGCGAGTCCGGCGACGACCGGGAGCACGGAGATCCACCGCAGCTCCTGGCCGCCGAACTGGAGCAGCCCGGCGCCGATGGCGACGGCCGCGGCCAGCCGCAGGGTGCGGGCGTCGAACTTCTTCGCGCCGGTGTCGGGCGGCCCGGACGCCTCGCGGCGCAGCGGCGGCAGCATGATCAGCAGCGGCAGCACCACCAGGACGGTGATGCCCAGGAACACCCAGCGCCAGCCGAAGTGTTCGGTGACGACGCCGGCGATGACCGGGCCCAGCAGCGAGGGCACCACCCAGGCGGCGGAGAACGCGGCGAGGGCGGCCGGGCGCAGATGTTCGGGGTAGGCGCGGCGCACGGTGACGTACAGCGCGACGATGACCAGGCCCCCGCCGGTGCCCTGTGCGGCGCGGCCGGCCACGAAGGTGAGCATGTTCTGGGCGACGCCGGAGAGCAGCAGTCCGGTGGAGAAGACGGCGATCCCGCCCACCACGGGCCCCATCGGCCCGCTGCGGTCGCACCACTGCCCGGCCACCACCATGCCCAGCAGGGAGGTGGTGAAGTACGCGGAGAAGGCGAACGCGTACAGCGCGACCCCGTCCAGGGCCTCGGCGGCGGCGGGCATCGCGGTGCCGACGGCCATGGCCTCGAAGGCGATGAGCAGGATGGTGCTCACGCATCCGAGGGTCAGCGCCCGGTGGGGCCGGCTGAGCACGCCCCCGGGCGGGGGCGGGGTGGACGCGGGCGGGGCCGGGGCGGATGGCGACGGCGTTGTCGCCGGTACGGGGTCGGTCATACGTCACACGGTAAGGAACGACCGGCCCCGGGCCCATACCCGATACGGCCGAGGACCGGGGAAGGAGAGGCGACCGGTCAGGCCGGTACGCGCGGCGGCGCCAGCCGGCGGGCCGCGACGATCTCGGCCAGGTCCGCCGGGGCCCGGGCGAAGTCGGGGAGGGCCAGCATCGCGAGCCGGGCGGCACGCGACCGGGCCGTGGTGGCCCGGTCCTCCAGGACGGTCCGGCACGCCCGCGCGAGGAGCTCCGGGGCGGGGGTGCCGGTGAGGTGCCGGCCCAGGCCCAGCTCGGTCACCCGGCGCGCGTTGTGCGGCTGGTCGCCGAAGTTGGGCACGACCACCATGGGGGTGGCGGTGCGCACCGCCTCCCGGATGCTGTTGTACCCGCCGTGGGTCACGAACAGGTCGGCGCACTCCAGCAGCAGCGGCTGCGGAACGCGGTCGGTGAGCAGGACGTTGGGGCCCGGCTCGGCGCCCTCCAGCGGGATGCCGCCGGTGGCCACGACCGCCGTGACGTCCAGCAGGGACAGTCCGGTGACGATGGTGCGCAGCATGGCCGCCGGATCGCTCGCCTCGGGCGGCAGCGGCACTTTCCACCCGGCCTCGCGGAAGGTGGGCAGGACGGTGCCGAGGGCGGCGAGTACGAGGGGCCGGTCGCCCGGCAGCCGGGCGGCCCAGGGCGGGAGTTCGCCGCTCACCTCGACCGCCGTGGTCTGCCGGTAGGCGAGCGCGGCGGTGGGGTGGCGGGCGAAGCCGTACGCGGGCGGCATGTAGTCGAACCGGCCGTACGGGTACAGGCTCGCCGGGTCCTCGCGGGCGGGCACGCCGGCGGCGGTCCGCAGGGCGTTGAGCGGCGGCAGCAGCGGTGCGGGGTCGATCAGGTTGAGGAAGCCGCTGGGGAAGGGGAGTTGCGGGATGTCCCGGTCCTCGGCGAGGACGACGGCGGCGAAGTCCATGCCGTCCCGGACGACGGCCTCGGGCCGTACCTCCCGTGCCACCTCCCGCAGAACGGCCAGCACGGTGTGGGCGTACGGGCCGGCCAGCAGCGCCGTCAGCGGGTGGTCGGGCGAGGACATGTCCTGCGCGGGGTCGAACACCACGTCCCGGCCCGGCCGGGGAACGTCCGGCAGGACGGCGCGGACGGCGAGCCGGTCGGCGGCGAACACCGGGGCGACGGCCTCGGTGGTGAGGACCGTGACCTCGTGCCCGGCCGTGGCGAGTGCGCGGGCCAGGGGCAGCAGGGCCCGGCCGTGCGAGGGGGAGGCCATGGCGGTGCACAGGACGCGCATGGGGTTCCTTCCGGGAGGGGCGGGTGGCGGGTGACCTGTGCAGATGTACCCCGGCCGGCGGCGTCGGATGGGCGTCCGGCCGCGAACTCACCCGTTCCGGTGGACGTTTGTCCCGCCATCCGCGCGATGCCCCGGGCGCGGTGCGCCGTTGTGCGGTCGTGCACGCGCGCGCCGGGCCACCGTCTCGCCGTGCCGTTGGCCGCGCTGTCCGCCGTGGCGTCAACACCGGGAGCGTCATGCGTACTCCAGCCGTCGCCCTCGCGCTCACCCTCGCGGTATCGCCGCCGGGGGCCGGGTCAGCTCAGCGGCTGCTTGAAGCGCAGCAGGTTGCCGGCCGGGTCGCGGAAGGCGCAGTCGCGGACGCCGTAGGGCTGGTCCATCGGCTCCTGGAGCACCTCGCCCCCCGCCGCGCTGATGCGCTCGAACGTCGCGTCGCAGTCGTCGGTCGCGAAGATCACGCCGCCCAGCATCCCCTTGGCCATCAGTTCGGCCATGGCCTGCCGGTCCTCGGGCGAGGCGTTGGGGTCGGCGAGCGGGGGTTCCAGGACGATGGAGACGCCCGGCTGGGCGGGCGAGCCGACGGTCACCCAGCGCATCCCCTCGAAGCTGACATCGTTGCGTACTTCGAGGCCGAGCGCGTCGCGGTAGAAGGCGATCGCCTGATCGTGATCGTCGACGGCGATGAAGCACTGGGAGATCGTGACATCCATGCCGCCCACGCTACGGGCGGGCGGCGCCGGTGGCTTCTCCGTCCCTGACCGGCCGGGTGTGGATCTTCGCCATGCAGGCGGGGATGGCGGCGCCCGCCTCGTGGCCACGGGCCCGGTAGGCGCTGGGGCTCTCGCCGACCAGCTGGGTGAAGCGCGTGCTGAAGGACCCCAGCGACGTACAGCCGACCGCCATGCACACCTCGGTCACCGACAGGTCGCCGCGCCGCAGGAGCGCCTTGGCGCGTTCGATGCGGCGGGTCATCAGATAGCTGTACGGGGTCTCGCCGTACGCGGCGCGGAAGCTGCGGGAGAAGTGGCCAGGCGACATGAGGGCTCCGCGCGCGAGCGCGGGCACGTCCAGCGGCTCGGCGTAGTCGCGGTCCATCCGGTCGCGGGCCCGCCGCAGCCGGACGAGGTCGTCGAGGTCGGGCTGTCTCACCCGTTCAGTGTCCCAGACGGGTCAGGTATGGAGAAGCGGCGGCGACGGGGCCCGACTAGCGTGACAGACCAGACAATACCGATCAGAAATGATCAGAACCATCAGCTCAGGAGTGATCATGTCCGCCGCACCGCACATCGCCGACCTCCACGGACTCATCCGGGTGCACGGAGCGCGCGAGAACAACCTGCGCGACGTCAGCGTCGAGATCCCCAAGCGCCGGTTGACGGTGTTCACCGGGGTCTCGGGTTCGGGCAAGAGCTCGCTGGTCTTCGACACGATCGCCGCCGAGTCGCAGCGGCTGATCAACGAGACCTACAGCGCGTTCGTCCAGGGCTTCATGCCGGCCCAGGCGCGGCCCGAGGTCGACGTGCTCGAAGGGCTGACCACCGCGATCATCGTCGACCAGCAGCGGATGGGCGCCGACCCGCGCTCCACGGTCGGCACCGCCACCGACGCCAACGCGATGCTGCGCGTCCTCTTCAGCCGGCTCGGGCAGCCGCACATCGGCCCGCCCGGTGCGTACGCCTTCAACGTGCCCTCGGTCCGGGCGAGCGGGGCGATCACCGTGGAGCGCGGCGCCAAGAAGGCCGTGAAGGCCACCTTCACCCGCACCGGCGGCATGTGCCCGCGCTGCGAGGGCCGCGGCACCGTCTCCGACATCGACCTCACCCAGCTCTACGACGCGGACAAATCCCTCAACGAGGGGGCGCTCACCATCCCCGGTTTCACGGCCGGCGGCTGGAACCACCGGCTGTACGCGTCCTCCGGCTTCTACGACCCGGACCGGCCGATCCGCGCGTTCACCACGACCGAGCTGCACGACTTCCTCCACCGCGAGCCGACCCGGATGAAGATCGAGGGCATCAACATGACCTACGAGGGGCTCGTCCCCCGGGTCCGGAAGTCGATGCTCGCCAAGGACCCGGAGGCGATGCAGCCGCACATCCGGGAGTTCGTGGAACGGGCCGTCACCTTCACCGCCTGCCCCGAGTGCCACGGCACCCGGCTCAGCGAGGCCGCCCGCTCCTCCACGATCGGCGGCGTCAGCATCGCCGACGCCTGCGCGCTGCAGATCAGCGACCTGGCGCAGTGGGTGGGCGGCCTCACCGAACCCTCGGTGGCGCCCCTGCTCACCGCGCTGCGGCACACCCTGGACTCCTTCGTGGAGATCGGCCTGGGCTACCTCTCCCTCGACCGGTCCTCGGGCACCCTGTCGGGCGGCGAGGCGCAGCGCGTGAAGATGATCCGCCAGCTCGGCTCCTCGCTCACCGACGTCACCTACGTCTTCGACGAGCCCACCACCGGACTGCACCCGCACGACATCCAGCGCATGAACGACCTGCTGATGCGGCTGCGCGACAAGGGCAACACCGTCCTGGTCGTCGAGCACAAACCAGAGGTCATCCGCATCGCCGACCACATCATCGACCTGGGCCCCGGCGCCGGCACCGCCGGCGGCACGGTCTGCTTCGAGGGCACCGTGGCGGGGCTGCGGGCCAGTGACACGGTCACCGGGCGCCACCTGGAGGACCGGGCCGCGCTCAAGGAGCGGGTGCGCACCCCGAGCGGGACGCTGGAGATCCGCGGCGCGGACGCGCACAACCTGCGGGACGTGGACGTCGACATCCCGCTCGGGGTGCTCACGGTCGTCACCGGCGTGGCGGGTTCCGGCAAGAGCTCCCTCGTGCACGGCTCGCTGCCGCCGCGCTCGGGCGCGGCCGGCGAGGGCGTGGTCTCCATCGACCAGAGCCCGATCCGCGGCTCGCGGCGCTCCAACCCGGCCACGTACACCGGGCTGCTCGAACCGGTCCGCAAGGCGTTCGCCAAGGCCAACGGCGTCAAGCCCGCCCTGTTCAGCGCCAATTCGGAGGGTGCCTGCCCGAACTGCAACGGCGCCGGGGTGATCTACACCGACCTCGGCATGATGCGCGGCGTCTCGACCACCTGCGAGGAGTGCGAGGGCAAGCGCTACCAGGCGGCGGTGCTGGAGTACCACCTGGGCGGCCGGGACATCAGCCAGGTACTGGCCATGCCGGTGGCCGAGGCGCGGACGTTCTTCGGCGGCGACGGGGAGGCCCCGCTCCCGGCCGCGCACCGGATCCTGGACCGGCTGGCCGCGGTGGGGCTCGGCTATCTGACCCTGGGCCAGCCGCTGACGACCCTGTCGGGCGGCGAACGGCAGCGGCTCAAGCTCGCCACCCACATGGGCGACAAGGGCGGGGTGTACGTCCTGGACGAGCCCACGGCCGGGCTGCACCTGGCGGATGTCGAGCAGCTGCTCGGCCTGCTCGACCATCTCGTGGACTCCGGGAAGTCGGTGATCGTCGTCGAGCATCACCAGGCGGTGATGGCGCACGCGGACTGGATCATCGACCTGGGACCCGGCGCCGGACACGACGGCGGCCGGATCGTCTTCGAGGGCACCCCGGCGGAGCTGGTCGCCGCGCGTTCGACCCTCACCGGCGAGCACCTGGCGGCGTACGTCGGCGCCTGAGCCGGGCCCGGTGGGGCGGGCGCCGGGCCCGCCCCACCCGTCCGTCCGCGCGGGGGTCCGCGCCGTTACGCGGGGACGCCGGCCGGTCCCGGCACCGCGCCCGCCGCACCGGCGGCGCCCGCCTGGCCCGCGGTGACCACCGCCGACTGCGGGCGGATCGGCAGCCGGTTCACCGGCCGCCCGGTGGCCGCCCGTACGGCCGCGGCCACCGCCGCCGGGGACACCACGACGGGCGCCGCGCCCGCCGCCTTGGCCCCGAACGGCGCGACCACGTCCCGCTCCTCCAGCAGCTTCACGATCCGGATCTCCGGCACGTCCAGCGCGGTCGGCAGCGCGTAGTCGGCGAAGTCCGGGCGCCGCACCACGCCGCGCGCCACCCGCAGATGCTCCATCAGCGCGGTGCCCACGCCCTGCGTGACGCCCGCCTCGATGCGGGCCCTCAGCTGCGCCGGGTTGAGGATGCGGCCCACGTCCTGCGCGATGGCCATCTCCACCACCCGCACCGAACCCAGCTCGACATCCACGTCCACCACGGCCCGTACCGCCGCGAACGCCAGGCCCACGAAGGCGTCGCCCTGACCGGCGGCGTTCAGCGGCTCGGTGGGGTGCGGGCGGCACTGCGCCGTCGCCCACAGCTCCTTGCCCTCCAGGGCCTCCGCCACCGTCGTGCTCAACACCCCGTCATAGGAGGTGATCTTGCCGTCCGCGATGGTCAGCAGCTCGGCCGACATCCCGAAGGTCGCGGCCAGCGGCTGGAGCAGCTGGGTGCGGACCATCTTCGCCGCCCGCTCCACCGCCCCGCCCGAGACCCAGGTGTTGCGGCCGCGCAGCCCGGGACCGGCCGGCGGCTGATCGGTGTCGACCGGTGCGACATGCACCTCCTCGACCCCCAGCACCTCCTGCACGATCTGCCGCGCCAGCGTGGCGAACCCCTGCCCCGTCTCCACCGCCGCGCACAGCACGGTGGCCACCGAACCCTCCACCTTGACGGTGGCCGTGGACACCTCGTCGGCGCCCTCCGCGCCGAGCATGTGCACCATGCCCAGGGCGTAGCCCACGCCACGGCGCACCGCCCCCGGATCGGCGGCGCCGTCCGGGCCGCCGGGCAGCACCCAGTCCTCGTCGGGCGGCGGCGGGAGCGGGGACTCCCGTACCGCGCGCAGCAGTTCGGCGACCGGCGCCGGGCAGGTGACGGCCTGCCCGGTGGGCAGCGGGTCACCCGTACTCAGCACGTTGCGGGCCCGCACCTCGGCCGGGTCCAGGCCGAGCCGGGCGGCCAGCTTGTCCATCTGGCCCTCGTACGCGGCGCACACCTGGAGGGCGCCCTCGCCCCGCAGATGGCCGGAGGGCGGGTTGTTGGTGCGCACCGCCCAGCCGTCGACGACGGCGTTCGGGACGCGGTACGGGCCGGCGGCGAACGACACGGCCGCCGCCAGCGCTTCGGCAGAGCCGTCGGCGTACGCGCCCGCGTCCATGAGCAGTTGCGCCTCGACCTTCACCAGCTTGCCCTCGCGGTCGGCGTGGTGCCAGTAGCGCAGCATGGTGGGGTGCCGGTGCGGGTGGCCCAGGAACGACTCCTCGCGGGTGGCCGCCAGCTTCACCGGGGACGCGGTGCGGATGGCGAGCAGGGCCAGGGGCAGTTCGAAGCCGAGGTCCTCACGATCGCCGAACGCGCCCGGCACACCCGTCACATAGACCTTGACCTGCTCCTGTTCCAGCCCCAGGCAGGCGGCCAGCCGGTCGCGGTCGCCGTGCGGGTCGGTGCTGCCGGTGTACACCTCGACGCCGCCGTCGGGGCGGGGCACCGCGAGGCCGGCCTCGGCCCCTATGGGGGCGGGGTCCTGGCGCCCGATGCGGTAGACGCCCTCGACGACGATCTCGCCGTTCATGTTCGGGTCGCCGTGGCGCAGCGGGATGTGCCGGATGATGTTGCCGTCCGGGTGGAGCGGTTCGGCCTCGAACACCTTCTCCGGGTCGGTGACGGGCGGCAGTACCTCGTACTCGACGGCGATCGCGGCGGCGGCCAGCCGGGCCGTCTCGGGGTGATCGGCGGCGACGGCGGCCACCGGCTCACCGTGGTAGCGGACTTCGTCGGCGGCCAGCGGCGGCCGGTCGCCCGGGGGTGTGCCGCCCACGTCGAGGTGCGTGACGACGGCGCGCACGCCGGGCAGGGCGGCGGCCTCGGACGTGTCGATGCCCCGGATCCTCGCCCGCGGGTGCGGGGCCCGCAGCACCGCCGCCCACAGCAGCCCTTCGGCCCACAGGTCGGCGGTGTACGGGTAGACGCCGGTGGTCTTGGCGGCGGCGTCGGCCGGCGGAACGGAGGCGCCGAGGCCGAGCGCCGGGGCACCCTCGGCAGGGCCCGGCGCGGGCTCGGCACCGGCGACGGTGACGGCGGTGATGCCGTCGATGGGCTGCTCGCTCATCGTGTCAGGCGTCTCCCTCGGACGGACCGGACTGCTGCGGAATACGAGGCGGCTCGGCGGCGGTCCTGGCGGCCCGTTCGATGTGCTCGGCCCGTTCGGCCCGCTCGTCGATCACGGTGCGGACGGCGTCCAGCACGCCACGGTAGCCGGAGCAGCGGCACAGGTTGCCGCACAGCGCCTGGCGGGTCTGGAGCTCGGTGGGCTGGTGGTTGCCCTCCAGGAGATCGTGCACCGTCATGGCCATGCCGGGCAGGCAGAAACCGCACTGCACCGCGCACGAGGAGAGGGCGCGCTGCACGTCGGAGGGTTCCTCCTCGGTACCGAGCCCTTCGACCGTGCGGATCTCGCACCCGGCGGCGGTCGCGGCCGGAACCAGGCAGGCCGCGACGAGGCGCCCGTCGACCTGCACGGAGCAGGCCCCGCACTCGCCCTGCGAGCAGCCGTCCTTGGCCCCGGCGAGGCCGAGGCGCTCGCGCAGGACGTAGAGCAGGGACTCGCCGATCCAGGCGCTGCTGACGGCACGGTCGATGCCGTTGACGCGCAGCACGTAGGAGGTCTCGGGGTGCTCGCTGTCGGTGGGGGGCGGCGGGGGCGCGATCTCGCTCTCGCCGTGGGTGGGGTCGGTGACCTCGGAGGGGATCACCCAGGACCCGGACTCGTCCCCGCCTCCGCTGCCGCCGAAGGTGGCGGGCCGCTGCACGGGGCCGCTCTCGGCGGCCGGGGGCGGCGTGGAGGTGAGGTGGGCGTCCGGGCCGGGGCCCGGGGCGATGGGCCCGGCGGCGCCGCCGTCCGGCGGGGGGGCGGAACCCTCCGGGGCCGGGGCGTGCGCGCCGGCCTCCGCTGCCGCCGGGGCGTCGCCGCCCGGCGCCGCGTGGACGGCCGCGCCGGGTGCCTCGGGGCCGGCCCCGGTGGCGCCGGGAGCGGCTTCGGCGTCCGGGCCGGCCGCCACGTCGACCCCTGCGGGTGCGGGCGGCGAACCGGCGGGGGCGGCGGGCGCCTGGGCGTGGCCGTGTTCCGGCCCGGCGGCGCCGGAAGCGGCAACGGCTGCGGCCGGTACGGGAATCGCCTCGGCCTCCGGCCGGGCGGCGTCGGCCGGACCGGCCCCGCCGGGCCCCGGTTCACCGGGGAAAGAAACCGTTTCCGCTGAAGGCGCGCCCGGGGATTCCGGTCCTGCCCAGGCACCGCCGCCCGCTCCGGGCTGCCCCGGTACTGGGCCCCGGTCGGTCGCCGCGTCGCCGTCCCGGGCACCGGCGTGCGGTGCTCCGTCCTGACCGTGCTGGGCGTGCTGGCCGTGCTGCTGCCAACCGGCGTCCGGTGCGGCCCCGTTCTCGACGCCGGGCTGCGGACCCCGTCCTGCGGTGTCGCCCGCGTCGGGCGCCACTGGTCCGTCCCAGCCGGCCTGCGGAGCGTGCTCCGCGCCCGGCGGCAGCGGGACACCTCGCCCGTCGGTGCCATCCGGCACCGGACCGCCCTGAGCGGGAACCCCCGCCACCGCAGGCCCATTCCGGTCGGAGGGCGCGGCGCTCGGGGCGCCGGGGTCGGCGGCGTCCGCCGCCTCGCCGTGAGCGGACGCGGGCACCGTCGCGGGCACACCGTTCGGCGCCTCGGCCGTACGGACGTCGCCCGGCGCCGCGTTGCCCGAGGCGTCGGTCCACGCCGCCGGTGGCGCGCCATGCTGCGTCGCGCCGGCAGCAGCGTCCAGCGGCGCGGGGGCGCCCGATGACGCCTCCGGCCATGTCCCCTGCGGGACTCCGTTGTGCGTGGCGTTTCCACCGGCTTCCGGCCGCACGCCCTCGGGCGCACCGTGCCCGCCCGCAGCACCGTGGGCTTCGGACGCGGGGGCGGCACCGGCCGGCACGTCGGACCGCGCCGCCTGCGGCGCGCTGTCTCCGGCGGAGGCGTCGGTCCACTCGGCATGTGGGGCGCCACCGCCCACGGGGCCGGCTCCGGCGGTCGGCTGCACGCCGTGCGCCGCTCCGGCCGTCCCTTCGGGCGCACCGTGTTCACCCGCGCCACCCGGTGTTTCCGGCGCTGGGGCGCCACCCGCCGAAGCGTCGGACCGCGCCGCCTCCGGCGCACCGTCTCCGGTGGAGGCAGCGGGCACGCCGCCCGTCGCCGCAGGCCCTGTGGTGTCGGGCCACTGCGCGGGAGGCGCGCCGCCCTCCACGGGGGCGGCCCCGGCCGCCGGCTGTAGGTGGTGCGCCGGTGCTGCCGCACCGTGAGGCCCGCCGGGCACGTCGGCGCCGTTCTGCGCCCCGGCCCCACGGGCACCGCTCGTCGCGGGGTTGCCCGGTGTGTCGGGCCACGCCGCCTGCGGAACCGCCCCGTCCGGGGCGTCGCCGTGGGCGACGCCCGCTCCCGTGGTGCCAGGAGTGTGCGGCCAGGTGCCCTGCGGGGCATGGCCGTTCGTGGCGTCGTCACCGGCGGCCGACCGCGTGTCGGCGACCGGACCGGCGGGACGCGCGGCGGAGCTGTCCGCGCTCGCCACGTCGGACGGAGCGGGCACGCCTGAGCCGCCGGCACCCGGCCAACCCGCCTGGGACGCACCGTCGTGCGGGCCACCGCTCACGCCGGACGGAACCGGTACCCCGGCACCGTCGGACCAGTCCGCCGGCGGTGGGCCACCCGGCACGACCTCACCCGGACCGGCGGGACCCGCAGCCGCACTCGGGGCGCCGGTCGGCGTGGTCACACCACCGTGTGTCTCCGGCCATCCCGCCGGAGGCGCGGCACCGGTCTCCGGCGCCATCGAACCGTGCTGAGCGGGGAGTTCGCTTCCCCCGGTGGCCGGCCAGCCGGCCTGCGGCGCGCCGCCCGCGGGCTGGGCGCCGCTCACCGGGGTACCTCCCGTGTCCGGTGCGGCGGACGGGCCACCGGAGGCACTGTCGGACCAGGACTGCCGCTGTGCGTCGCCGTGGCCAGCCTGGACAGCGTTGGCACCGCCGGCAGTGCCGGAGGGCGCGTCGAACCAGCTGGGGCGCCTGGCCTCGCCGGCCTGGGCGTTCGGCGCCCCGGACGGGGCGGGCGCTCCGTTGCCGTGCGCCTCGGTCCAGGGGGCAGCCGCGTTGTCGCCGCCGTCCACAGGCTGTGGGGATGCGGCCGGACCGTGCCCCGTGTCAGGCGCGACAGCGGTGGCCCGGTGCGGCCATGATGTCTGGCCCGTGGCCTCGTTCGGGGCCGCGTCCCCGGGGTTCCCTGCCGGGGCCGCCCCGTTGGCGCCGTTGTGGGGCCATGTCGGCTGGGCCTCTTGGCCGTTCGTGGCGGCCGGTGCCTGCGTTCCCGGGTCGTTCCAGCCCGTGCCGTGCGGTGGTGTCGCTCCGCCGGCCTGCTCGGGCCAGCCCGGCTGCGCGGCCCGGTCCATGGCGACGTCGGTGGGCACCGCGCCGGTGGCGGCGAGGGTGGCCGCCGCGCCCGGCCAGCTGCCGGTGCGTCCGTTCTCCGTCGTGTCCGGCCAATCGTTGTGCGGCGCGGCACCGTTGGCCGCGCCGGGCGCCTCGGCCCCCGGCCCGGCACCGGTGGATGCGGCGGCGTCCTGCCAGCCCTCCCGCAGCGTGGCGCCGCCGGTGTGCACGTCGCCCTCTGCGCCCGTCCCCGCGCCGGCCGCGGCCGGCCAGCGGGCGGCTGCCGCGCCGGGCCAGGAGGCGGTGCCGCCGCCGGTCTGCTGCGCGCCCGGCCAGCTCGTCTGCTGGGGGGCGGTCCAGGGGCCGGACTCCGGCAGTTCGCCCTGACCGCCCTGCTGCGCCGGCGGCGCCTGCTGCATCTGCTGCGTGTGTTGCGTCTGTTGCGTCTGCTGTGCGAAGGGCAGGGACCACGCCCCGGTCGCACCGGGGTCGGTGACCGGGGAGCCGCCCCCACTCACCGAGAGCGGGTCCGCCCCCGGCACCGGCTGGGGCGGCAACTGCACGAACGCCGTCGCGTCCGCGTCGTAGTCGCCGCCGTACTCCCCCGCGGCCCAGCCACTCTGTGGCCGTGGCCGCCGCTGATCGTCGTTCATCGCAGCGCCCTTCCGAGTCCACGGCGGGCCAGTGTCGCCACGGTTCGCCTCACATGCAGCACAGCAGCCGGCAGTTGCGCCTCCCCCGGCTGCGGATCGGGAACGCAGGCCAGGCCCACGTAGTCGCCGAACGCGGTCAGCGCCTCGGGCGCCAGCGCCCGCCCGTGTTCGCCGTCCCAGTCGACCAGCGACGCCACCCACCGCTCGGCGTCCAGCGGGCGCAGTGGCATCGGCGCGACGCCGCCCACCGCGCACCGCACCTCGCGCCGTATCGGGTCGAGCACCACCGCCACCGATGCCAGCGCCCGCCCGGGGCCGCTGCGCGCGGTCGCCTTCAGGAAGGTCTGGGGAGCGTGCAGCAGCGGAACCCTGACGTGGGCGAGCAGTTCGGCGGGGCGCAGGTGGTCCATGCCGGCCAGCAGGTTGCTGACGGGGATCTGCCGGCCCTGACCCTCGGGACCGGCCACCAGCAGCGTCGCCTCCAGTGCGGCGAGCACCGGCAGGGTGTCGCCGGAGGCCGCCGCGGAGATGATGTTGCCGCCCAGCGTCCCGGCGTTGCGCACCTGGGGCGGCCCCGCCGAGCGGGATGCCGCGGCCAGGGCCGGGATGAGGGCGGCGAAGTCGGGGCGGCTCATGCGCGCGTGCGTGAGGCACGCGCCGAGCAGCGCGTGCCCGTCCTGGTACTCCCAGCCGCGCAGTTCACCGAGCCGGCCGAGACTGACCAGGGCGGCGGGCCGCAGCAGCCCGGCGTTGACCCCGGCCATCAGGTCGGTGCCGCCCGCCACGGGTACGGCGGCCGGGGTGTCCACCAGCGCTGCCACGGCGTCGTCCAGGGTGGCGGGCAGCGCGACGAGTTGGGCGCCCTGGTTCCGCGGCGCTTGCGCCCGAGAGGCCTGAGGTGCGTGCGTGCTCAATCCAGCTGCCCCTTTCCGGCTGTCCCGGCTGCCCAGCCGTACGGTCTGCGAGGCAACTCTGGCACATTTTCCCGCTCCACCGGTGCCGGGGTCACCCTCATTCCGGAAGCGCGTCACGCCCGTTGCGAACTCAGCCGGGCTCGCCGTCGACGGGACGCCCGAGTTGTCCGGAGTGCCCGGCGGGCATCGGCCGCCGCTGCCAGGGGTGCGGGCCGCCCGGCGGCCGGTACGCGACACCCAGCGCGTCGAGCCGCGCGTAGTGCGCGCGTGTCATCCGCTGTGCGAAGTCGGGCCACGAGCGCCGCCCGGGCGCGCTCCACGCCACCTCCGCGAGCGCGCACAGCCGCGGGTAGGTCTGGTAGTCGGCGCGGGCCTCGCTGTCGACGAGTTCGGTCCACAGGTTGGCCTGGGTGCCGATGACGTGCCGCTCCGCCTCCTGCCCTGCCAGTGCGGGCGGCACCGGCTCGAACTCGTATACGTCGCGCAGCGTGCGGACCCAGCCGACCGGCATCGGCTCGTCCTCCCCCGGTGCCTGCCGGTGGTCGAGGTAGACGAACTGTTCGGGGCACATCACCACGTCGTGCCCCGCCGAGGCCGCCGCGATGCCGCCCTCGTAGCCGCGCCAGGAGGAGACCGCGGCGCCCGGCGCCAGTCCGCCCTCCAGGATCTCGTCCCAGCCGATCAGCCGCCGTCCGCGCTCGCTCAGCCAGCGGTCGAAGTGCCGGATGAACCACGACTGGAGCCCGTCCTCGTCCCGCAGTCCCTCCCGGGCGATCCGCTCCTGGGCCACCGGTGAGGTGCGCCACTGGTCCTTGGGGCATTCGTCGCCGCCGATGTGGATGAAGCGCGAGGGGAAGATCTCCAGGACCTCGGCCAGGACGTTCTCGTAGAAGCGCAGCACCTCGTCCGTGGGGGCGAGCACGTGCGGGCTGATGCCCCAGTCGGTCCACACCCCGGGGGAACCGTGCCCCTCGTTGCCCAGCCAGGGGTACGCGGCGATGGCGGCCTGCGAGTGCCCCGGCAGTTCGATCTCGGGGACGACGGTGATGTGCCGCCCGGCGGCGTAGGCGACGATCTCCCGCAGGTCCTCGCGGGTGTAGAAGCCGCCGTGCGGCCGTTCGTCCCACAGCGGGGAGTGGCGGTGCCCGTAGCGGGAGCGGGGCCGCCAGGCGCCCGTCGCGGTCAGTTCGGGGTAGCGGTCGATCTGGACGCGCCAGCCCTGGTCGTCGGTGAGATGCAGATGGAGCACGTTGAGCTTGTGGGCGGCCATCAGGTCCAGCTGGCGCAGCACGCCCGCCTTGGGCAGGAAATGGCGGGAGACGTCCAGCATGAAGCCGCGCCAGGCGAAGCGCGGGGCGTCCTCGACGGTGACGGCCGGCAGCCGCCACTCACGTCCGGTGAGCGGGGCGTGACGGTAGGCGTCGGATCCGGCGAGCTGGCGCAGCGTCTGGGCGCCCCAGAAGACCCCGGCCGGGCCGCCGCCCGTGATGAGCACCCCGTCCTCGTTCGCGATCAGCCGGTACGCCTCGGGGCCGCCGGCCAGCTCCGGGTCCACGGTCAGCCGCACCCGTGGCCCATGCTCGGCGCCGGACGGCTCCAGGCCCAGGAAAGCCCGCAGCAGGCGGGCCGTCCCTTCCGTACCGGGGGCGGCGTGGAGTACGGCCCCCGGCCCCAGTGCGGGCCCGGCCCCCGGGCCCGGCGTGTACGTCAGCGGTGCCGGTACGAGATCGGCGCCCGTGGTCCCGGGAGCCCCGGCGGTCTCGGCGTTCTCAGCAGTCATGGAGGGATGGTTCCCGCCACGGCGGCGGCCTACTTCTTGCCGCCGCCCTTGCCGTCCTTGCCGCCCTTGCCACCGCCGCCGAAGGCGCCCATGGACTCGTAGATCTCCTTGCACATGGGGCAGACGGGGTACTTCTTCGGGTCCCGGCCCGGTACCCACACCTTGCCGCAGAGCGCCACGACGGGCGTGCCGTCCAGCGCGCTCGCCATGATCTTGTCCTTCTGGACATAGTGGGCGAAGCGCTCATGGTCGCCATCGCCGTGCGATGTCTGCGGGACGGGCTCGACGAGGGTGCCGGTGCCCTCCCCCAGCCTCCGGCCGGGGGTGCCCCCATCGCTCTCTAGCCGCTGCTCTGGTTCAAGGGTGCTCATGACCACCAAGCCTAATTGAGCGAGGGGTCATCCGGGTAAGTGGCGAGCAGCGCCAGTTTGCCGCGCTGGCGGCGGAGCACCGCCCGCCACAGGCCCTCGGGGCGCGGGGCGGACACGTCCCCCGGTTCGGACTCCACCACGTACCAGGCGCCCTCCTCCAGCTCGGCCTCCAGTTGCTCGGGCCCCCATCCGGCGTAGCCGGCGAAGACCCGCAGGGAGCCGACCTCGGCGGCCAGCACCTGGGGCGGCGCCTCCAGGTCCACCAGGCCGATCGAACCGTGCACCCGACGCCAGCCCAGCGGCCCGGTGCCGGGCACGACGGCGAGGGCGAGGGCGGCGTCCAGGGCGACGGGGCCGCCCTGGAAGACGACGCCGGGATCGCCCGCCAGCTCGGCCCAGCCCTCCAGCACCTCGGAGACGCCGACCGGGGTGGGACGGTTGAGGACGACCCCGAGGGCTCCGTCGGAGTCGTGGTCGAGCATCAGCACCACGGCGCGCTCGAAGTTGGGGTCGGACAGCGCGGGGGTGGCCACCAGCAGCCGCCCGGTGAGCGAGGACACCTCGGTCATGAGGACATGATTCCCCATCGGGAGGGCGGTGGGGAGTGCCGGGTGCGGACCGTGTGGAGCATTACCATTTCGATTACCTCCGCTCGATTCCCCCGGCCCTCTTGGAGATCGCGAGTTCCATGACTGACGACGTCCTGATTGTTCATGGCGGCACCCCGATCGAGGGCGAGATCAAGGTGCGGGGCGCCAAGAACCTCGTGCCGAAAGCCATGGTGGCGGCGCTGCTCGGCAGCAGTCCGTCCCGGCTGCGCAATGTCCCCGATATCCGTGATGTCCGTGTTGTGCGCGGGCTGTTGCAGCTGCACGGTGTGACCGTGCGCACCGGCGAGGAGCCCGGCGAGCTGTACATGGACCCCTCGCGGGTCGAACGCGCCAACGTGGCCGACATCGACGCGCACGCCGGCTCGTCCCGCATCCCGATCCTGCTCTGCGGCCCGCTGCTGCACCGGCTCGGGCACGCGTTCATCCCCGGCCTCGGCGGCTGCGACATCGGCGGCCGCCCGGTCGACTTCCACTTCGACGTGCTGCGCCAGTTCGGCGCCACCATCGACAAGCGCGCCGACGGCCAGTACCTGGAGGCACCGCGCGGGCTGCGCGGCTGCAAGATCCGGCTGCCGTACCCCTCCGTGGGCTCCACCGAACAGGTGCTGCTGACCGCCGTGCTGGCCGAGGGTGTGACGGAACTCTCCAACGCCGCGGTCGAACCGGAGATCGAGGACCTCATCTGCGTGCTCCAGAAGATGGGCGCGATGATCTCCATGGACACCGACCGCACCATCCGCATCACCGGCGTGGACCGTCTGGAGGGGTACACCCACCGGGCCCTCCCGGACCGCCTGGAGACCGCCTCGTGGGCGAGCGCCGCCCTGGCGACCAAGGGCAGCGTCTACGTACGCGGGGCCGCCCAGCGGGAGATGATGACGTTCCTGAACGTCTACCGGAAGGTGGGCGGTGCCTTCGAGATCGACGACGAGGGCATCCGCTTCTGGCACCCGGGCGGCCCGCTCAACGCGATCGCGCTGGAGACGGACGTCCACCCCGGGTTCCAGACCGACTGGCAGCAGCCGCTGGTGGTCGCCCTGACCCAGGCGTCGGGGCTGTCCATCGTGCACGAGACGGTGTACGAGTCGCGGCTCGGATTCACCAGCGCGCTCAACCAGATGGGCGCGCACATCCAGTTGTACCGCGAGTGCCTGGGCGGCTCGGCCTGCCGGTTCGGGCAGCGCAACTTCCTGCACTCGGCCGTGGTGTCGGGGCCGACCACACTCCAGGGCGCGGATCTGGTGATTCCCGATCTGCGCGGCGGGTTCTCTTATCTGATCGCGGCGTTGGCGGCGCAGGGCACCTCGCGGGTGCACGGCATCGACCTGATCAACCGCGGCTACGAGAACTTCATCAAGAAACTGGAGGATCTGGGCGCGAAGGTCGAGCGCCCCGCGTAACCCGGCGCCCCGCGGCGCCCGTCCCGCGTCCCGCCCCCGGCCGCACGGCCAACCGTCATCCGGGGGTGGGACGCGGGACACGCGCCGTACACGGACGACGAAGAGGGTGGCCCCCTGGCTGGGGGCCACCCTCATACGTTCACCACCACGGTCAGCGGCTCCTCGCGGTGCCTACTGCCGGTGGTACTGCCCAGAGCCTGCGCTCAGGGTCACTTGCCCTTGGCGGCTTCCTTGAGCTTGGAGCCCGCGGAGACCTTGACGCTGTACCCGGCGGGGATCTGGATCGGCTCGCCGGTCTGCGGGTTGCGGGCGGTACGCGCCGCGCGGTGGGTCCGCTCGAAGGTCAGGAAGCCGGGGATGGTGACCTTCTCGTCGCCCTTGGACACGATCTCCCCGGTGATCTCCGCGAAGGCCGCCAGTACAGCGTCGGCGTCCTTCCGGGTCACCTCGGCACGCTCGGACAGAGCGGCCACCAGCTCACTGCGGTTCATATTTCGTACTCCCGTGTTCTTCCTTGCCGATGAGGCGTGAGATCGAAGCCGATGCTGCCAGGACCCTCGGACAGTTCCCGGACCCGGGTCAGCTTTGGTGACCCTCGCGCCCGGATACGCATCCTGCCCCCACCAGTGGTGTGAAGGCCAATCCGGCGCCCGCGGTGTCACACGAAGAGTCCTGGCGTCCGTCCCGGGGCTCAGCCTCCGCATCACCCTACGGGGGGCGCCGGTGGCCCCGGCAACCGACTCGCCGGGGGCGGGCCGGTGCCGGGGCCGTACGGAGCCGTGTGCGGGCCGCTGCGGGCCGCGCGGTGTGGCCTACGCCTCGGCGGCGTGGGTGGCCTGGGCGGCCTCGCGGACGGCGCCGGAGACCGCGCCGGAGACCTTCTCGTTGAACACCGACGGCACGATGTAGTTGGCGTTCAGCTCGTCCTCGCCCACGACATCGGCCAGCGCGCGGGCGGCGGCCAGCATCATCGCGGTGTTGACGGTGCGTGACTGCGCGTCGAGCAGACCGCGGAAGACCCCGGGGAAGACCAGCACGTTGTTGATCTGGTTGGGGAAGTCCGAGCGGCCGGTGGCCACCACGGCGGCGGTCTGCCGCGCGATGGCCGGGTCGATCTCCGGGTCGGGGTTGGCGAGCGCGAACACGATGGAGTCGTCGGCCATGGCCGCGACGTCGTCGGCGTCCAGCACGTTGGGGGCCGAGACCCCGACGAAGACGTCGGCGCCGACGATGGCGTCCTTGAGGGTGCCGGTGACGCCGTCGGGGTTGGTGTTGTCGGCGATCCAGCGCAGCGGGGTGCCGGGTTCGGCGTCCACCAGGTCGGTGCGGCCCGCGTGCACGACGCCGTGGATGTCGGTGACGACGGCGTGCTTGACGCCGGCCGCCAGCAGCAGCTTGAGGATCGCGGTGCCGGCCGCGCCGGCGCCGGACATCACCACGCGGACGTCGGCGAGTTCCTTGTCGACGACGCGCAGCGCGTTGTGCAGCGCGGCGAGTACGACGATGGCGGTGCCGTGCTGGTCGTCGTGGAAGACCGGGATGTCCAGGGCCTCGCGCAGCCGCGCCTCGATCTCGAAGCAGCGCGGGGCGGAGATGTCTTCGAGGTTGATGCCCGCGAAACCGGGGGCGATCGCCTTGACGACCTCGACGATGGCGTCGGTGTCCTGGGTGTCCAGGCAGATCGGCCAGGCGTCGATGCCGGCGAACCGCTTGAAGAGGGCCGCCTTGCCCTCCATGACGGGCAGCGCGGCCTGCGGGCCGATGTTGCCCAGGCCCAGGACGGCGGAGCCGTCGGTGACCACGGCGACGCTGTTGCGCTTGATGGTCAGGCGCCGGGCGTCCTCGGGGTGGGCGGCGATCTGGGTGCACACCCGGGCCACGCCGGGGGTGTAGATCATCGAGAGGTCGTCGCGATTGCGAATCGGGTGTTTCGACGTCATCTCGATCTTGCCGCCGAGGTGCATCAGAAACGTACGGTCGGAGACCTTGCCGAGCGCGACGCCCTCGATGCCCCGGAGCTTTTGCACGATCTCGTCCGCGTGCGCCGTGGAGGAGGCGGCGATCGTGACGTCGATACGCAGCTTCTCGTGGCCGGACGCGGTGACGTCGAGACCGGTGACGGAACCCCCGGAGGACTCCACGACCGTGGTGAGCTGACTGACCGCCGTGCCGCTGGCCGGAACTTCCAGCCGAACGGTCATCGAGTACGAGACGCTGGGCGCCGTTGCCATGAGCCGACTTCCTTCACTTTCACCTTCACGCGTGCCCCCGAATGGTCGCACCTACCGTGGAGTAGCCGGTAACCCAGGGGGATCGACCTATATGACCGTAACAACGCAAGGGGTGCGTACGGCACCGGGGTGAGGGAGAGAGTGTGAGAAAAGTCTTGACACCGACCCGCCAGCTCGCCTCGCGGCAAGTGGTCGCTCGTAGCGACAATGGTTGGGCCCGGGGGCATGGATCGGGCCGGTGCCACCTAAAGCGTAACAAACCACAGCAGAACACAACTAGAGCGTTCCGCCGCCGAATCGCTCGTTCCTCGTTCTACCTCATACGCGCGGCGCATATGCCTGTCAGGTCTCCCTGAGCAGATCGGGCACCCCGTCCCCGTCGGGGTCGTCCGCGGCACCGGCCAGGACGGTCAGCCGCTGCGTCGCCCGGGTGAGCGCCACGTACAGCACCCGCAGCCCCACCGGGGACTCGTCCGCGATCTCCGCCGGGCTCACCACCAGCGTGGCGTCGTACTCCAGCCCCTTGGCCTCCAGGGAGCCGAGCACCAGCAGCCGCTCCCCCGCGCCCGCCAGCCAGCCACGCACCTGCGCGCGGCGGCCCATCGCCACCACCACGCCGACGGTGCCCTCCACCTCCGCCAGCAGCCGCTCGGCCGCCGCCCGCACGGCCGCCTCGCCCGGGCTGCGCTCCGGCGCGCCGTCCCGGCCCACCGCCACCTCGTACACCGGGCGCACCCCGGTGGCGCGCACCGCGCGGGGCGGCACCGTGCCCGGCATGGCCAGCGCCAGCACCCGGTCGGCGACCTGGGCGATCTCGGCCGGGTTGCGGTAGTTCACGGTCAGCTCGAAGCGGCGCCGCGGGCGGGTGCCCAGCGCGCCGTCCTTCTCGGCCGCCGCCTCCTCGGGCGCCGACCACGAGCTCTGCGCCGGGTCGCCGACGATCGTCCAGGTCGCCTGGCGGCCCCGGCGGCCCACCATCCGCCACTGCATCGGGGTGAGGTCCTGCGCCTCGTCCACGATGATGTGCGCGTAGTCGGCGCGCTCCCCCTCCTGCTCGCGGCGCTCGCGCCGCTCCCGGCGTGAGGGGCCGAGCCGGTCGGCGTACGTGCTCAGCTCCTCCAGGCCGGTGAGCAGGTCCAGCGGGTCGGCCTCGCGCCGCTCCCGTTCCCTGGGCCGGGAGGGGGTGCCCAGCAGCTGCCGCAGTTCGTCCAGCAGCGCGATGTCGTGGACGGAGAGGCCGCCGCCGTCGGGGGTGACGCGGCGCAGCGAGCGCGCCAGCTGGCGCACCTCGCGCGGGCGCAGCAGGCGGCGTGCCCAGCGGCCGAGCCGGGACTCGTCCGCCATGGCGCGCAGCACCTGCAGCGGGGTGACCTCGGGCCACCAGGCGTCGAGGAAGTCGGTGAAGGCGTCCTCGGTGGAGATGTCCTCGTTGAAGCCGTCGCGGGCCTCCTGGGCGAGTTCGGCGTCGCCGTAGCGGCGGGCGGCGGCGCCCGACTTGTGCCACAGGGCGTCCAGCAGGAGACGGCGGGCGCGGGGCCGGAGCAGGTTGACGGGGGCGGTGCCGCCGAGGGCCTGCTGCCGTACGCGGTCGAGGTCGGCGGCGTCGAGTTCGACGCGGGCGTTGAAGGCGACGACGCGGAGCCGCTCGGGCGCCTTGGGCGTGTCCACGGCGCCGCGCGCCGCGCGGGACAGCACGCGCGCCATGGCGGCGGAGCCCTTGACCCGGGCGACGGGCGGCTCGTCGTACGCCTGCGCCTCGACGCCCTCCACCAGCGAGCCCAGCGCCCGGATGACGACCTGGCCCTCCTCACCGAGCGCGGGCAGCACGCCCTCGGTGTACGAGACCAGCAGCGGAGTGGGCGAGACGATCAGGATGCCGCCCGCGTAGCGGCGCCGGTCCTGGTACAGCAGGTAGGCGGCGCGGTGCAGGGCGACGGCGGTCTTGCCGGTGCCGGGGCCGCCGGTCACCTCGGTGACGGAGACGGCGGGGGCGCGGATCACCTCGTCCTGCTCGGCCTGGATGGAGGCCACGATGTCGGTCATCCGGTGGCCCCTGGTGCGCCCCAGGGCCGCCATCAGCGCGCCGTCGCCGACCACCGGCAGTTCCTCGCCGGCCAGGGTGGCGCGCAGCTCGGGGCGGAGCAGGTCGTCCTCGACGCCCAGGACGCGGCGGCCCTTGCTGCGGATGACGCGGCGCCGCACGACGCGGCCGGGGGCGACCGGGGTGGCGCGGTAGAACGGGGCGGCGGCGGGGGCGCGCCAGTCGATGACCAGCGGGACGTACTCGGCGTCGAGCACGCCCAGCCGTCCGATGTGCAGGGTCTCGGCGATTTCGGCGGCCGGCTCACCGTCGGGGCCCGGGCGGACGGCGTCCTCGGCGGGGTCCACCGAGGTCAGCGCCCCGTCGGGGCCGCGCCGTCCGTCCTGGCCGGCGAGCAGGTCGATGCGGCCGAAGAGGAAGTCCTCGAACTCGTTGTTCAGCCGGGACAGGTGCATCCCGGCCTGGAAGACCTGCGCGTCGCGCTCGGCCAGCGCGCCCGGGGTGCCGACCTGCACGCGCTTGGCGGCATCCGCCATCAGGAACTCGGCCTCGTGGATCTTCTCCTCAAGCCGCCCGTACACGGTGTCGAGGTGCCGTTGCTCGCCAAGGACCTCCCGTTCCCGTACGTCCACGACCTCGGCCCCCTTCTGACCTGCGCACTGGCATATGCACTGCACTGAAGAACGGCGCACTACGGTACGCGAAGCCTGCGGCGCGCTTGTCTCAGGCCGCCCCCAGAAGCACCGGATTGCTCAGCGCCGCCATCGCGCCGTCCGCGTCGCGCACCTCGGCCCGCACGAACCCCGACTCCCGTGGCCCGGTGTGCCATTCGACGGTGCCGGTCCCCGAGGCGGGCAGTGTGGCACGGTGCGCGGCGCCCAGCTCGGTGTGGAAGGTGACCGTCGCGTGCGGCACGCCGTGTATCGCCGCCCTGACCAGGCAGGGCTCATCGACGGCCGCCGTCAGCCGGTCGCCGGGGCCCGCGCGGCGTGCCGTGTCCCCGGCCCCCGCCACGGCCGAGAAGTCCAGCGTGACCGCCGCGGAGGCGGCGATCCAGCTGTGCCCGGCACGCAGCCCGGCCAGCAGCGCTGCCTGGCCGGGCGACTCGGCGCGTACGACGGTGTGCGGGATGCCGAGCTGCCCCTCCAGGTGGGTGTCGCTGCCGCCCAGCGCGGGCCGCCACCGGCCGCCGTGCACGCCGGCCGCCAGCCCCCGGCCCCATTCGGCCAGCGCCGCCTCGTTGTCGGCCTGCCACGGCACCCGCGAGGTCCACGGCCCGTTCCACACCTCGACGGCGTCGAAGCCCTCGTAGGGATACATGAACGTGCCGGAGGGGTAGGGCGCGTGGGGGTGGGCGGCCACGCACAGGCCGCCGACGGCGTGCACCTCGTCCAGGTGCCGGTGCAGGACGCCGTCGCGCACGCCGTAGCGCCAGTCGATGAGCCGGCCGGGCGGCAGGCCGAGTGCCAGCCAGTGGCCGGTGGCGGTGGTGACCTCCTCCCCCGGGATCACGAGCGGGTCGCCGGGGGTGCGCGGCCAGGCGCCGTGCGCGTCCGCGGTGTTGTGGTCGGTGCCGGCCAGGAAGTCGAGTCCGGCGGCGCGGGCGGCGGCCAGCAGCAGCCGGGGGGTCAGCGTGCCGTCCGAGTACACCGAGTGCACATGGCAGTCGCCCCGGTACCAGCGGTGCCCCATGGTCCCTCCCGCGTCCCTCGTGCCGCCGCCTCGCGCCGCACTGCACCGCGCTGCGCTGCGCCGCGCTGCCATGGTGATGGCCTCGGCCTGTGCCCGGGCAAACATGGCGGGTGTGGAGCGGGCGGTTCGGTGTGCCCGGCCGCCGGGCCGCGCTGCGGTCATCCGGCGTACTTGTCGCCGTCCCCCGCCGTGGGGTCGAGCGCCAGGCGGTACCCGCGCTTGACGACCGTCTGAATGATCGTCGGGGCACCGAGCGCGGTGCGCAGCCGGGCCATCGCCGTCTCCACCGCGTGCTCGTCGCGGCCCGCGCCCGGCAGGGCCCGCAGCAGTTCACCGCGCGGCACCACCCAGCCGGGGCGCCTGGCCAGGGCCCGCAGCAGCGCCATCCCGGCGGGCGGCACCGGCCGCAGTTCGCCGTCGATCACCGCCGCGTGGCCGCGTACCTCCATCCGCCGTCCGGCCACCGGCAGCACCCGTGCGCGGGTGGGGAGTTCGGTGCACAGCAGTTGCACCAGGGGGCCCAGCCGGAAGCGTTCGGGGTGCCGTACCGGTACGTCCCGTGATTCCAGCGGCAGTGCGGTGACCGGGCCCACGCAGGCCGCCAGCACGTCCCGGCGAAGGGACTCCAACAGGGGTTCCAGCAGCCCGCGTTCCTCCGCCCGGCGCAGCAGGGAGGCCGCCGCCGGGGCGCTGGTGAAGGTCAGGGCGTCCAGGCCGCCCGCCAGGGCCACGTCGATGAGCCGGTCCACGGGGGCGATGTCCTGCGGCGGCATCCAGCGGTAGACGGGGACCTCCACCACCTGTGCCCCGGCCTCGCGCAGCGCCTCGATGAAGCCGGGCAGCGGCTCGCCGTGCAGCTGGAGCGCGATCCGGCGGCCCTGGACGCCGCCGTCCAGCAGCCGCGCGAGGACCTCGGCCATCGATTCGGAGGCGGGTGACCACTCCTCGGTGAGCCCGGCCGCCCGGATGGCGCCGCGCACCTTGGGGCCGCGCGCCAGCACCTCGGAGCGTCCCAGGGTGGCGAGCAGTTCCTGCCCGACGCCCCAGCCCTCGGCGGCCTCCACCCACCCCCGGAAGCCGATCGCGGTGGTGGCGATCACCACGTCCGGCGGGTGGGTGGTCAGCTCCCGGGTGGCGTGCAGCAGTTCGTCGTCGTCGGAGAGCGGGACGATCCGCAGCGCCGGGGCGTGCACCACCTCGGCGCCGCGCCGCCGCAGCAGGGCGATCAGTTCCTCCGCCCGTCGTGCGGCGGTCACCCCGACCGTGAATCCGGCCAGGGGGTCGATCGGCTGGGGGTCTCGCTGCATCTGGTGGTTCCCAAGGGGCAAGAGGGTGTCGAGCCTGGCGGACCAGCCTGTCAACGGCCGGTGACAGGGCTGCTCCCGTCAGGTTTCCCGGGTGTAACGCCGCGGGCCGCCGTCACACCCCCGCGTAGGCGGGTTGTGCGCGCTGTCCGCCGGTATCGGCCGTCCCGCCGTCCTGCGGGCGGCCGGTGCCCGTGCCGCGCAGGTATACGACCCAGGTGACCACGCAGCATGCCACGTAGAAGGCGAGGAAGGACACGAACGCGGCGGTGCCGGTGCCGGTGGACAGGAAGGACTGGCGGAAGGCGAGGTTGATGCCGAGGCCGCCGAGCGCGCCCACCGCGCCGATCAGCCCGATGGCCGCGCCGGACAGCCGCCGCCCGTAGGCCGCCGCGGCCTCGCCGGTGAGGCCGAGCGCGTGCGCCTTGGCGTGGTAGATGCCGGGGATCATCTTGTACGTCGAGCCGTTGCCGAGTCCGGTGAGGACGAACAGGGCGATGAAGCCGACCAGGAAGACCGGCAGCGACTCACTCCCCGAGGCCAGGATCACCACGCCGGTGGCCGCCGCCATGCCACAGAAGGTGTACAGGGTGATGCGCGCCCCGCCGAACCGGTCCGCCAACGCGCCGCCGACGGGCCGGATGAGCGAGCCGAGCAGCGGGCCGAGGAAGGTGATGGAGGCGGCCTGGAGCGGGGTGCGGTCGAACTGGTTCTGGAGCACGAGCCCGAAGGCGAAGCTGTAGCCGATGAACGAGCCGAAGGTGCCGATGTACAGGAACGACATGATCCAGGTGTGGCCGTCGCGCACCGATTCGCGCGCGGCGCCGGTGTCGTTGGTGACGGTCTCCAGGTTGTCCATGTGGCGCCAGGCGAGGACGGCGGCGAGCACGATGAGCGGGGCGTAGACGGCGAGCAGCACGCGCGGGCTGCCGTCCCCCGCGGTGGCGATGACCAGCAGGCCGGCGAGCTGGATGACGGGCACGCCGATGTTGCCCCCGCCCGCGTTGAGGCCGAGCGCCCAGCCCTTCTTCCGCAGCGGGAAGAAGGAGTTGATGTTGGTCATGGAGGAGGCGAAGTTGCCGCCGCCGACGCCGGTGAGGACTGCCACCAGCAGGAAGGTGGTGTACGAGGTGCCCGGTTCCATCACGATCCAGGCGGCGGCGGTGGGCAGCAGCAGCATGGCGGCGGAGACCACCGTCCAGTTGCGGCCCCCGAACCGGGCGACGGCGAAGGTGTACGGGACGCGGACGATCGCGCCGACGAGGGTGGCGACCGAGACGAGGAAGAACTTGCCGGCCGCGTCGATGCCGTACTCCGGGCCCATGAACAGCACCAGGACCGACCACAGGGTCCAGATGGAGAAGCCGATGTGCTCGGAGAGGATGGAGAAGGCGAGGTTGCGGCGGGCGATGCGTTCGCCCTTCTCGGCCCAGAACCGCTCGTCCTCGGGGTCCCAGTCCTGGATCCAGCGCCCGCCGGGGCGACGGGTGCGGGCTCCGGCGGCCGGGGCCGGCCCGGCTCCCGCCTGTGGTGCTGGTCCTGTCATGGCGCCTCCCTCGGGGGTGTGTCTGCACGGGCACCGTAGACGGGCCGGATGTCCGTGGCGATTGCCTCAGATGTCACGCAGGCAACCGCGCACTCACGGCGGGCCCGCTGGCCCGGTGAGCGGCCCCGGCCCGCCTGTCTGCTAAGCATGGAGGGGTCCGAACTCCCGTACTGCACAAGGCGACAAGGACCTTTACATGCCCGAATCCCCCACATCCCCCACACCCCCGCCTCCCACCGGCCCGCCTCGCGGGTCACCCGCCGGGCGCTGATCGGCACCGCCGGCGCGGTGGCGGCGGGCGCCGTGGTGACCCCGGCGGTCATCGCGGCGACGGGCGGCTCCGGTGACGGCGACGGCGACGGCGCCGGCAAGGCCGGTGACGCGGCACCGGCCGGTACGACGCCGCAGTCGTTCCCGAAGACCCGCAGCGCGGCGGCCACCGGCGAGGAGGCGGTGCGCACCGCCTTCCCGATCGGCTTCGTCGGTGTCGCCTGGGCCGGCGCCCGTCACGCCACCGGCGGCGGCATACGGTTCACCGGCGCGGACGGTGACGAGGCCGGCGCGACGTGGACGCCGCTGAGCGGCGGCGGCTGTTCCGACAGCAACGGCGGCCGGCTGCTGGTGGCCGCCCGGCAGGCCACCGGTTACGAACTGCGGGCGCCACAGGGGGCCACCGACCTGGTGTCGGTGGCCCTGGACACCGCGCGCGGCCCGCGCCACGAGATCCCGGTGCCCACGGACCCGACCCGGGTGCGCGGCGTGGAGTACCTCTCCCGGGCGGCCTGGGGCGCGGACGAGTCGCTGCGTTTCCTGCCGGACGGCAGCGAGAACACCCCCACCGCGTTCTACGCGTTCCAGACCCTGACGGTGCACCACACCGTCACGCCGAACGACGACCCGGACCCGGCGGCCACGGTGCGCGGGATCTACGAGTTCCACGCGATCACCAACGACTGGGGCGACATCGGCTACCACTTCCTCATCGACGAGGAGGGCCGGATCTACGAGGGCCGTTACTCGGGCGAGGGCGGCCTTCCGGCGCACAACGAGGACGGCGACCTGGTGACCGCCTTCCACGTGGGCGGCTTCAACTCCGGGAACCTGGGCATCGCGCTGCTCGGCGACCTGACGGAGCGGCCTCCGACGGACGCGGCGCGCGCCTCTCTCACGCGCCTGGTGCGCACGGCGTTCCGGCTGCACGGCCGTGACCCGCTGGCGGACGTCACCTACGTGAACCCGGTCAACGGTGTCGAGAAGGACGTCGCGGAGATCAGCGGGCACCGTGACTGGCTGGAGACGGACTGCCCCGGTGAGGTGATGTACGCGGAGCTGGCGGCGCTGCGCGAGGCGGTCGCCTCGCAGCGCTGACCGCCGCCCGCGACCAGGGCCCGGCCGGCCCCCCGTAGGACCCGTAGTGCCCTACGGCCCGCACCCCGGTGACGCCCAGCGTGCCGCCCTCGCGTGTTCACGCGGGCGTCGCCGGGGGCCGGCCGCTGCGGCGCGCCGTGTTCATCCCCGCTCCCCAGGATCGGGATGTCGCGGTACAACGTGTCCGAGGAGGCCCCCATGATGCGAAAGCTCGCCGTCCTTGCCGTACTGTCCGGGCTGCTGTTGACCACCGTCACACCGGCGGTGGCGGCGGTGGCCGAGGAGGATCGGGGCAGGCCGCCGCTGCCCGCGCTCCCGAACGAGATCAACGGCGGTGCCTGGCCCACCTCCCACCTCCAGGGAGTGGCGGTGGACCGGGAGAAGGGCTTCATGTACTGGTCCTTCACGCAGATGCTGGTGAAGACGGATCTGCGCGGCGACGTCATCGGCACGGTGGAGGGCCTGACCGGGCACCTCGGGGATCTCGACCTGAACCCCCGGGACGGCCGGGTCTACGGCTCGCTGGAGTACAAGGCGGAAGAGGCGTTCTACATCGCCATCTTCGACGTGCGCAAGGTCGACCGCGTCGGCATGAACGCCGAGCGGGACGGCGTGATGACGGCCGTGTATCTGCCCGAGGTGGTCGAGGACTTCACCGCCGACATGGATGGTGACGGCCATTTCGACGGTGACACGGGCGACACCGCCGACCACCGGTACGGGTGCAGCGGCATCGACGGGGTGGCGTTCGGGCCGGGGTTCGGCAAGCGGTCCGGGCAGGGCCGGGACACCCTGAAGGTGGCGTACGGGGTCTACTCGAACACGGAGCGGACCGACAACGACCACCAGGTGATCCTGGAGTACGACGTGCGCGACTGGCGGCGGTACGAGCGCCCGCTGTCGCAGGCGGCCCCGCACCACAGCGGCCCGTCCCGTACGGACGGCAAGTTCTTCGCGTACACCGGCAACACCCGGTACGGGGTGCAGAACCTGGAGTACGACCCCCACACCGGCGACTGGTTCCTGGCGGTGTACGAGGGGGCGAAGGCCGGTTTCCCGAACTACTCGTTCTTCGTGGTCGACGGCACGGCGCGGCCGGTGCGCGGGGAGATCAAGGGGCAGCCCGAGCGTGAGCGCGGTGAACTGCTGAAGGTGAGTGACGGCTTCGACTTCCACGGCCAGTACGGCTTCGAGGCGCTGGGCGACGGCACGTACTACGTGGCCGACAGCGTCCGGGTGGTCGGCCCGGACGGGGTGGCCCGGCAGGAGGGCTTCGCCGAGAAGTACCGCTGGACGGGGCGTTCGGCGGGCGCGGAGCGCGACCGGCCGCCGTTCTCACCGGTGGCCGCGGGCTGATTCGGCCTTCCGCCGGCTGCGGGCACGGTGCCGGGCGACGTTGGCGCGGTTGCCGCACAGCTCCGGCATGCAGTAGCGGCGGCGCCCGGCACGGCTGGTGTCCACGAACAGACCGTCGCAGGTGGGCGAGGCGCAGGGCCGGAAGCGGGTGTGGCCCAGGGTGCGCAGGGTGCCGAGCAGGCCGGTGCCGGTGAGCACGGCGAGCCGGTCGGCGAGGGGAGTGGCGGGGTCGGTGGCCACGTACCACTGCCACTCCCGGTCGGCGTCGCGTTCCAGCACGGGGGCGGTGGTGGCGCGGGTGAGCAGGGCGTTGGCGCCGGCGGCGGTCGCGTCCTCGGTGCCGGCTTCCAGGACGGCGCGCAGGTCATCGCGCAGGTGGTGGACCTGGCGGAGGTCGGCGGCGGTGGGGGTGGGGTGGTCGATGCCGTGTTCGTTGAGGAAGTCGGCCAGCCCGGCGGGGTCGCCGAGCATCTCGCCGGCGCTCTTCCACACCAGGGGCGAGGTGTTGACGAGGTCGGTGGCGAGTCCCGCCCCGGCGGCGTAATCGGAAAAAGAGACTTTCATGCCTTACCTCGTCCTGGTACGGTAACCGCTGTAACTCCTCTACACACCTTAACGCGGAGGTGGCGGTTTCCCATGCGGACCTCGACTCGGGCTCAGGCACGGATACGGCACGGCTGGCGCTGGCTGCGCCGGGTCGGCGCGGACGCGGCGTACGGCATCGACGCCGGCAACGCGATCCGGCACGGCCATCAGCCCACCCAGCGGCGGCGCCCCGCGTAGCCTGGGGCAGCATGATCGTCTGGCTGAACGGCACCTTCGGGGCCGGCAAGACCACCACCACCCGGCACCTGGCCGGCCTGCTCCCGGGGTCGTACGTCTTCGACGCCGAGCAGGTCGGCTATCTGCTGCGAGGTGTCCTGGCCGGCCGGCACCCGGCACGGAACTTCCAGGAGTGGCACCCGTGGCGTTCGCTGGTCGTGGCGACCGCCCGGGAGCTGCTCGGCTTCACCGGCGGCGGGCCGCTGATCATCCCGCAGACGGTGCTGACCCGGGCGTACTGGGACGAGCTGGCGAACGGCTTCGCCACCGAACCCGCCGTCCCCGTGCACCACTTCGTTCTGCACACCGACCCCGGCACGCTCGCCCACCGGATCAACGCCGACACCGCCCCGGAGACCAGCACCCCCGAGGCCAGACAGTGGCGGCTGGCCCACATCGAGCGGTACACGGCGGCCCTGCCCTGGCTGCGGACCGAGGCACACGTCCTGGACACCACCCGCACACCCCCGGCGGAGGTCGCGCGCACCATCGCCGGACGGCTCTAAAACGTTCGACGCCCGGGGCCTGACCCGGGCAGCATCACACGATGGAACCGCACCAGATCTGGCCGCTGTACGGCCTGCGCCTGACCACCCCCCGCCTTGAACTGCGCCTGCCCGGCCTGGAGGAGCTGGCCGAGCTCGCGGCCGTGGCGGGGAACGGGGTGCACGAGGACGGCGCCATGCCGTTCAGCTTCCCCTGGAGCGACGCCGCCCCGCAGCAGCGGGCGCGCGCCACCTTCCAGCATCTGCTGGGCACCGTCGCCGCCTGGCGCCCGGAGGCGTGGGCGCTGAGCCTGGCGGTACGGCACGAGGGCCGCGTCATCGGCCGCCAGGACCTCATGGCCACCGACTTCGCGGTGACCGGGGAGGCCGAGACCGGCTCCTGGCTGGGCCTGCCGCACCAGGGCCGGGGCCTGGGCACCGAGATGCGGGCGGCGGCTCTGCACCTGGCCTTCGAGGGTCTGGGCGCGCGCTCGATGACCTCCGCGGCGATGACCGACAACCCGCGTTCACTCGGCGTCTCGCGCCGGCTCGGCTACCGCGACGACGGCATCACCACCGCGTCCGTGCAGGGCCGCCCGCGTACCCTCCAGAGGCTGCGGGTGGACCGCGCCGACTGGCAGGCGCACCGTACGGTCCCGGTGACGGTGCACGGGCTCACGGACGGCTGCCGGGAGCTGTTCGGCCTCAGCCTTCCCTGACCGCCAGCAGATAGCCCTGGTGGCGGCGGGAGTCGGCACCGGGCTCGCGCAGCGAACGCAGGCCGACGGTGAACCCGGCGGCGGTCAGCGCGTCCGCGAAGGTGTCCACCGGCCACAGCCAGCCGGGCGTCACCTTGTGATCGAAGGGCACCGGCTCGGGCGCCGCACCGGCCGCCGTGGACTGGAAGCCCAGCAGCAGCTGCCCGCCCGGGGCCAGCACCCGGTGGAACTCGGCCAGCGCGCGCGGCACCTGCGCGGGCGGGAGGTGGATGAGCGAGTACCAGCCCAGCACGCCGGCCAGCGAACCTCCCGCGGGAACGTGCGAGCGCAGGTCCAGCATGGTGCCGGTCTCGAACCGCAGCCCCGGGTACGCGGCGCGGGCCAGCGCGATGAACTCCGGGGTCAGGTCGACCCCGAAGGCGCGGACGCCGAGCCCGTCCAGATGCGCCGTCACATGACCGGGCCCGCACCCGATGTCGGCCACCGGACCGGCGTCCCGGACCAGATCGGCGAAGACGGAGAGCAGGGCGAGGTCGTACGCCTGCCGGGGGAACTGCTCCTGGACGAACTCCAGGTAGCGGCCGGACATCGCCCCGTAGGCGTCCCGGGCGGCGGCGGCGGTGGCTTCTTCTGAGGTGGCCATGGCCGCGGACTTTACGCGTCCGGGCGAGGCGATGCCGGAAGAGGTCCTGATGTTTTGCGGATGAGTGTCTAACCTGACGATCAGGACTGACCGTTCATTGAGTGGGGGCCCATGCACGGCAACGAAACGGGGGCGGGAAGCGGCGACGCCGAAGAGACCAGACGGCTGCGCCACGAGCCCGACCCCGACACGTACAAGCTGCCCGGCCGAACCCGGCCGGACCAGCCGGAACCCGTCGAGACCCCCACCACCGCCACCCAGCCCCTGCCACCACCCGGCCCGTACCCGGTGATCGCCGGCCGCTACCAGCTGCGCAGACAGCTCGGCCGCGGCGGGATGGGCGTGGTGTGGGAGGCCATGGACACCCGGCTGGGGCGGCCGGTCGCGGTCAAGGGCGTGCTGCTGCGCGGCGGTATCGACCCGTCCACCCAGGCCGAGCTGGTCGAACGCGCCCGCCGCGAGGCCCAGGCCATCGCCCGCATCGGCCACCAGAACGTCATCGCCGTCCACGACATCATCGAGGGCGCGGCCGAGATGGTGGAGGCGGAGGACGGCACCGGCGCCGAGGGCGAGGTGTGGATCGTCATGGAACTGCTCGACCCCCGCTCGCTCGCCGACATCCTGCGCGAGGAGGACCGCCTCCCGGTGCACCGCGCGGCCCGGATCGCGCTCCAGGTGCTGCGCGGCCTGCGCGCCGTACACGCGGCCGGAGTGCTGCACCGCGACGTCAAACCGCACAACATCCTCTTCCGGCGGGGCGGCAGGGCGCTGCTGATGGACTTCGGCATAGCCACCTTCGAGGGGGCGGCCCAGGTCACCCGCTCGCACTCGGTCATCGGCACGCCGCGCTATCTCGCCCCCGAACTGGGCCACTTCTCGCCCGGGCCCGAACGCAGGGCCTCACAGGCCTCCGACCTGTGGTCGCTGGGCGTCACGCTGTACGAAATGGTGGAGGGCCGACCGCCGTTCGGCGGCCTGGACGCCCTGGAGATCCAGCAGGCGGCGCTCAACTCCCCGACCCCGCCCATGCGGTACGCGGGTCCGCTGGCACCGCTGATCGAGGGCCTGCTGCGCAAGCTGCCCCGGCACCGGATATCGGCGCAGGAGGCGGAGGACGGGCTGCGCCGGATCGCCCGCGAGGAACCGCCCGCGATCCCCGGACCGCCGAAGGAGCCGCCACCGGAACTCCCGCCGCCGGTGGGCTCCCGCCGCCGGTGGGCGCCGGCCGCGGCGATCGCCCTGGTCCTCGCGCTGCTGGCGGGCGGCGGCTGGCTGCTGTGGGGCCCCGGAGGCGGGGGCGGGCTGTCCCACACCTCGCCCACCATCCAGGGCGCGGAGACCCGGGGTCTGCTGCGGATCGGCGTGAAGTCGGGGCAGCCCGGTATGAGCGAGCTGGTCGACGGCGAATGGCGCGGCTTCGACATCGAGTTCGCCAAACTGATCGCCACGGACCTGGGCTTCGACCCGGACACCGAGGTGCAGTTCGTGCCCGTGTCGAGCGTGAACCGGGAGAAGCTGCTGGGCCAGCGGCAGCTGGACCTGGTCGTCGCCACGTACAGCATCACGCCCGAACGCCAGGCGGAGGGCGTCACGTTCGCCGGCCCGTACTTCATCACCGGCCAGACGATGCTCATGCGACAGGGCATGTACGAGGACGTCTCGGGTCCGGCGGACTTCCCGCAGGGCACCCGGGTGTGCACCGGCGACAACTCGACATCGGTGGGCGCCCTGGAACAGGACTGGCCGGGGAGGTTCGTGGTGGACACCCGGTCGGACTACGACACGTGTGTGAACCTGCTCCTGGACCGCACCTACGACGCGGTGATCACGGACGATCTCATCCTGGCCGGATTCCAGGCCCAGCACCCGGACGAACTGGAGATGCTCCCCCGCTCCTTCACCACGGAACGCTACGGCGTCGGCCTCCAGTCCGACGAGGGCGCACTGCGCGACACGGTGTGCGGGGTGATCCGCGACGTGATCCGGGACGGGCGCTGGCAGCAGCTCTACCAGAACGAATTGCAGGACCTCCTGGGCGGCGAATCCCGCGACAGCCCGTCCCTCCAGGACCTGGAGCGGTGCGAGGACGGTTAGCGCTCCGGAGGTCCGCAGGGTCATGGCACCGTCGGCTCGCCGCCGCCCAGGCGCCAGCCCGGGGGCGGGGCGAGCCGGGCGGTGCGCACGGCGTCCTGATCGAGGACGAACTCGCACCACACCACCTTGCCGGGGTCCCGGGTCCCCACCCCCCAGCAGTCCGACAGCGCCTCCACCAGCCACAGCCCGCGTCCGGTCTCCCCGCCCTCGTCCAGGTCGCGCACCCGTGGCCGCCCGTCGCCGCTGTCGTGCACCTCCAGGCGCAGGACGGCGTCGGTGGTGAGCCAGAGATGGAGGGAGAAGCCACGGCCCGGTGGCACGCCGTGCGTGATCGCGTTCGTCGCCAACTCGCTCACACACACCAGTACCTCGTCGGCCCGCCGCTCGATCCGCCAGTCGCTCAATGCTTTTCGGACAAACCGACGAGCCGCGAAGACGTTGCGCTTGTCGCGCCGGAAGAACCGCTCGCGTACACAGATCTGATGAAAGTCCTCATCCACGCCCCCAACGGTGGTGTTGCGTGCATAAGCTCCAACAGTGCGTGAAGCCGTACGGCGTGAGCGTACGGGCGGATTTCGGTCAGGTACGGAACCCGGTGGGGAGTGGGATCACATGGCCCCGAGGAGCAGTCAGCGCAAGAAGCACACCACGACGATGAAGACGGTCGGCGCCGTCCTCAGCCGACTCCGCACGCACGCCGGCCTCTCCCAGAGCGCCCTCGCGGAGAGGGCGTGCGTGGCCCAGGAAACCATCGCCTCCGTCGAACAGGGAAGAAGGCCCCTGCTCCCGCACCTGGCGGAGCGGCTGGACGATGTCCTGGAGACCAAGGGGGTGCTCTGGGTGATGGTGGACAACCTGCCGGACGAGGCCAAGTTTCCGATCTGGGTCCTGGAGTTCGTGGCCCACGAGCAGGAGGCCGTCTCCCTTTCCACGTACGAGAACCAGGTGGTTCCCGGACTGCTCCAGACCGGGGCTTACGCGAGGGCCGTCTTCCAGAATGCCCTCCCCACATTGACCGACGAGGACATCGAGACCAAGGTCGCTGCCCGACTGCAGCGGCAAGCAGTACTTCGCCGTGACACGGATCCGCTGTACGCCAGCTTCATCCTCTCGGAAGCGGTGCTGAGCGACAGGATCGGTGGCCAGGAGGTATACCGCGACCTGATCCGTCATTTGCGGGAGTGTGCTGATCTGCCCGGGGTGGCGATCCAGATCATGCCGCTTGGCCGAGAGCACCATGCGGGCCTGGACGGCCCGTTCGTTCTGCTGGAAACACCTGATCACCAGCACCTCGGCTACACCGAGACACAGCGCGGCAGCCATCTCTTCCAAGATCCCTATGAGGTGAGCATCCTGTCGCAGAAATATGCAATGCTGCGGTCACAGGCTCTCAACCCGGAGGAGAGCAAGCGCCTGTTGGACCGGTTGCTAGGAGAGTCATGAACAGCACACTGACCTGGTTCAAGAGCAGCTACAGCGGCACTGAGGGCGGCAACTGCCTGGAGGTGGCCTACACCTGGCAGAAGTCCAGCTACAGCGGCGACAACGGCGGCGCCTGCGTCGAGGTGGCCCGCTGCCCGGGTGACACCGTGCACATCCGTGATTCCAAGAACCTCACTGGCCCCATCCTCACCGTAAGTCCGGACTCATGGTCGCACTTCACCGCATCCGTAGCGCGCATCAGCGACTGAAGCCGATGTTCGGCGGTGTGGGGATTCTGATCGCGGTCAGTCTCATCGCCCTCGCCGCCGTTCTCGGTTACCGGACCGGACGTGACCAGGAGCAGGGGCCGACCGTTGCCTCGCTCATGCGTGAGCGCGCGCAGGCGACGGCCGAGGAGTACCGGTCCGTGTACCCGGACGACGAACTGGCGCAGAAGGTGGCCCGTATTCACGTCACCCTGGACAACTCGGGTGCCCCGTACTTCATCGCCGTGCTGAGCGACAGCAGGGACGTCGACTCCGAGGCGCTGTGCGCGCAGGTGACGGACTTCCTCTCCCACCAGCGCGGGCTCGACTTCTCCCCCGGCCACACGGAGTTGGTGTTCACCGCCGAGGGCGAGATGCTGCGCAACTTCACCACCGTTCTGTCCAGGGTGACCGTCGAGACCGGCGGCGACTCCTAGCCCTGGACCGTCACCAGGTAACGGCGGCCGGTCAGTCCACTGCCGGGGGCTGCTCGGCGGCAGCCCGCGTGAACCCATGGCTCCGCTCCACCTTCGCCACATGCAGGGTGTCGCTCTGATTCCACGCTCGGCGCACCGCACGAGTACGGGTCCGCGCAGGTCCGGGCGGTGTCGCACCGGGGTGTTAGGGTCCGGCCATGCCGCGCACGGACACAGCGTCACGAGTCATCACCGCCCCGCTCGATCGCGTCTGGGACGCCCTTGTCGACCCGGCGGCGCTCGCGGTGTGGCTCCCACCGGCCGGAATGACGGGCAGGTTCGAGCGGTTCGACGCCCGGCCGGGCGGGTCGTACCGGCTGGTGCTGACCTACGCCGACGCGTCCGGCGCGCCGGGCAAGGCGACCGCGGACTCCGACATCGTCGAGGCGCGGTTCGTCGACATCGTCCCCGGGGTGCGGGTGGTGCAGGCGGTGGACTTCGTCTCCGACGATCCCGCCAACGCGGGCACCATGACCATGACCTGGCAGGTCACCGCGGTCGCGGCGGGAACACGGGTCGACATCGTGGCAACGGATGTCCCGGACGGCATCACGGCGGAGGATCACGCCGAGGGCCTCGCCTCCTCGCTGGCGAACCTCGCCGCCCACACGGAGCGGTAGCCCTCCACCGGGGCGCCCGTGGCGCCTCGGCCGAACAGCCGTGCCGCGACCGTGAAGGCGCATCGCATCGATCACGAATGCCGCCGCCCGGCGCCAGCTGCCCCCGGAAGGTCGCCGACAGCGCGGTAACGGTGCTCCGTGTCCGTTGGTCCACCGGAGCTTTGGCAAAGGTTCATGCCCTGCACCCTTCGGGCGGCGGGCCCCGGCCTCCTGATCGGCTAGCTTCTGCGGAAACCCTCGCCCCGGCCGGAAGGTCCGTCATGAGCCCGTCCCCGTCCCCCTCCCCAGACACCGGGCTCCGGCGGCGGCTCGGAGTGTTCGACGCCGTCGTGATCGGACTCGGGTCGATGATCGGGGCGGGGATCTTCGCGGCGCTCGCCCCGGCCGCCCGTGCGGCCGGGGGCTGGCTGCTGCTGGGGCTTGGGCTGGCGGCCGTGGTCGCGTACTGCAACGCGATGTCGTCGGCGCGGCTGGCGGCGAGGTACCCGGCCTCCGGGGGACGTATGTCTACGGGCGCGAGCGGCTCGGACCGTTCTGGGGCTATCTGGCCGGCTGGGGGTTCGTGGTCGGCAAGACCGCGTCCTGCGCGGCGATGGCCCTGACGGTGGGTGTCTACGCGTGGCCGGGACAGGCGCACGCGGTGGCGGTGGCGGCCGTGGTGGCGGTGACGGCCGTCAACTGTCTCGGGGTGCGGAAGTCGGCGCTGGTCACCCGCGTGGTGGTGGCCGTGGTGCTGGCGGTGCTCGCGGCGGTGGTGACGGCGTGTCTGGTGCCGGGGCGCGGTCCGAACGTGGCGGGCGGGGTCCCGGCGGCGGCGGTCGGTTGGGGCGGGGTGCTGGAGGCGGCGGGGCTGCTGTTCTTCGCCTTCGCGGGGTACGCGCGCATCGCGACGCTCGGGGAGGAGGTGCGGGATCCGGCGCGGACGATTCCGCGCGCGATCCCGGTGGCGCTGGGGATCACGCTGGTGGTGTACGTGCTGGTGGCGGTGGCGGTGTTGACGGCGCTGGGGGCGGGTGGTCTCGGCGCGTCCGGCGCGCCGCTGGCGGACGCGGTGCGGGCGGCGGGGTCCGGCTGGCTGGCGCCGGTGGTGCGGGTGGGGGCGGTGCTGGCCGCGCTCGGTTCGCTGCTGGCGCTGCTGCTCGGGGTCTCGCGCACGGTGCTGGCGATGGCGCGGGACCGGCATCTGCCTTCGGGCCTGGCGGCGGTGCACCCGCGGTTCGGGGTGCCGCAGCGGGCGGAGCTGGCGATCGGCGCCGTGGTGGCGGTGGCCGCGGCGACGGCGGATGTGCTGGGGGTGATCGGGTTCTCGTCGTTCGCGGTGCTGGTGTACTACGCGATCGCCAACGCCTCGGCGTGGACGCTGAGCCCGGCGGAGGGGCGGCCGGTGCCGCTGATTCCGGTGGTCGGCTTCGTGGGCTGCGCGCTGCTGGCTGCGGCGCTGCCGGTGGCCTCGGTGGTGACGGGGGCGGCGGTGCTGACGGCGGGGGCGGTGGCGTACGCGGTACGGGGCCGGTGGCGCTGACGGCGCGCGCCCGGCCGTTGTCAGTGGCGCGTGCGAGGGTGACGGCATGCTGGGGATCAGGGTGCGGACCGAGGACGGGCGGTCGCGGGACCGGCTGACGGCCGGTGAGCTGGCCGCGCTGGTGCGGCGGATCGGCGGCGCGGGGGACCGCTTCGTGGTGGTGGAGCGTCTTCCCGATGTGCCGGATGTCTACGTCCAGGTGTGGCACGAGGAGGGCGGGGCGTACACGCTGGAGCACCGGGACGGGGATCCGGAGCGGCACTTCACGACGACGGTGGACGCGCCCGGTCCGGTGGCGAAGGCGCTCACGGGCTGGGCGCGGTCGGCCGGGGGCTGGGACGCCGGGCTGGCGTGGGAGCGGCTGACGTTCCCGCAGGAGGCGACGGACGGCGAGGGCTCGCAGGAGATGGAGGACGCGCAGGCATCGCCGCTGACCCTGGCGTTCGCCGAGCTGGAGGCGGCGGGCATCACGGCGCGGGAGAACTTCGCCTGCTGCCGCGCCTGCGGCCTCGCGGAGATCGGCGGGGCGGGCGAGCCGGACGCCCGGGGGTTCGTCTTCCTCACCTCCGAGCCGTACCGCGACGCGTCGCTGCTGTACGGCGGGTTCGACGGCTCGGCGCAGACCACGGCCGCCATCGGCCGGGAGGTGGTGGCCGGGCTGGAACGGCGGGGGCTGAGCGTGGTGTGGGACGGGGATCCGGGCTCGGCGATCACCGTGCGCACGCCCGCCGCGAACGGCGCCCCCGGCGGCGCGTGAGGCGCCGGGGGCACCGGGGGCACCGGGGGCACCGGGGGCACCGGGGGCACCGGGGGTCCCTTTGCCGGGGTGCGAGGGGATTCCGCTGCGACGGTCCGGCCGGGACGAGTGGTCCATCGGCGGTGAGGGCGGCCGGACGCACGGGGCGATCCGGACGGAGGCGCTGCGCGCGGGCGCTCTCAGTCGCGCGGTGCCGACACCTGGCCTCTGGTGACGAGCCACCACAGGGCGAACGCGCCCAGCGCCGCCGTCTTGAGCGCCGGCCACCAGTCCCACTCCTGTGGCCAGGCGCTCAGGGTGAGCCCGGCGACGACAGCGGCGGAGGCGAGCGGCAGTTGGGCGGTGGCGGCGAAGGTGGTGCGGGTGCCGAGGTCACCCGCACCCATGGCGCGGGCGGCGGCCCACGGCAGCGGGGCGGTGGCGAGCAGCAGAACGGTCACCCACGGGGTCACCAGGCCGCACAGGCCGAGCGCGGCGACCGCGCCGTACACGCCTGCCTGGCCGGCCGCGTAGAGCCGGACGGTGCGGCGCGGGCCGAGCAGTCCGGTGACGGTGAGTTTGCCGACGGCGCGGTCACCGTCCAGGTCGGCCAGGTTGAGCACGAGCAGTTGCAGGAACTGCAGGGCCGCCAGGACGGCGACGCAGGCCCATGCCTGGGCGGTGACGCCCCCGAGCTGGGCGAGGCAGGCGAGCAGCGGCAGCAGCCCGTGCAGTGAGAGCGCGCAGGCGAGTTCGCCGCCGGCCCGGTAGTTGAGGCGGAACGGGGGCGCGGTGTAGAACCACGCGAGCAGCAGGAAGCCGACCGCCAGCAGCCGGGTGCCGGGGGTGGGCAGCAGGGCGAGCAGGAACACCGTGCCCAGCAGCAGCACGAACGCGGCGGCCAGCCCGGTGGTGGGGGCGAGGGTCCGCTCGGTGAGCACGCGGCTGCCGCCGGACCAGGCGGTGGGGGCGGGGTTGGCGCGGTCGGCGTCCAGGTCGAAGTAGTCGTTGCAGTAGTACGTCATGAGGTGGGCGCCGCAGCCGAAGGCGAGCACCAGGGTGAACAGGCCGGCGTCGAACCGTGCCCCGGCGTGCACCGCGAGTTCCGTTCCGGCGCACAGCACCAGCAGGCTGTGGAAGAGGAACTTCGGCCTGCCGAGCCGGATCAGTGCCCCCAGCCGCCGTCCGGTTCCCCGTTCTGGCCGCGCGGGTGCCTGTGGGACCGCTGTCACCGTCAACTCCTCTGTTCCTCGGGTGTGTTGAGGCCCAGTGAAGCCGGGTGGGACGGGTGTCGAGCAGGGGGCACGCAGGGGCGCCTGGGGTGGGAGGGGCCTGAGTTACGCGCGGGTGCGCCGCGCGCGTTACGGCGTGCGCCGGTCGATCAGGGCGGCGAGGCCGTCCAGGACCCGGGCCAGGCCGAAGGCGTAGCCGTGGTCGGGGGCGTTCGCGCTGCGGTACGCCTGACCTGCGGCCGTGCCGACCCGGCCGGCGAGCGGGAAGCGTTCGGGGTCGTGGATCTTGGCCAGGACGGGGGCGTGGGCGTCCCACCACTGCTGGTCTGTGAGGGCGCTCCCCGCTTCGGTGGCGCGCTGGTCGAGGGCGGCGCGGGCGGTGCTCTGGACGAAGGCGAGGAGGTGGGTGAGCGCGGCGTCCATGTCGAGGTCGTCCAGCCCCAGACCGTCGAGGGCGCGCAGTTCGTGCTCGTACTTGGCGATCACTCCGGGGCCCAGGGGCGGGCGGCTGGTGGGGAGCCGGGCGACCCAGGGGTGGCGCTCGAAGAGGTCGCGGTTGGCGTCGGCGACGGCGGTGACCCGGTCGCGCCAGGGGGTGTCCGGCGGCCACGGCGGGCGGGGCATGTCCTGGTAGACGGTGTCGAGCATGAGGTCGAGGAGGACGGCCTTGCCCGGGATGTAGGTGTAGAGCGTCATGGGGGTGACACCGAGTTCCTGGGCGACGCGGCGCATGGTGACGGCGTCCAGGCCGGCCGGGTCGGCGTCGGCCACGGCGATGGCGGCGCGGATCACCCCCTCGACGCTGCGTGCCGGGCGGGGGCCGCGGCCGACCGGCCCGGAGCCGGGTTCGCGCCACAGCAGCCGGAGGGCGCGGCCGGCGTCGGTCTCCCTGTCGGTGTCCATGGCCGTCATTTTCTCCCGCCCGCGCGCGCACTGCGTACAGCGTACTTTGTACTGTGTATAGAGTACGCTGTACGCGCGCCGTGTCCCCCCGCGCCCACCCCTGCACCGTCCCCGCGCCGTACCACCCACTCACCGAGGAGACCGCCCGCCATGCACCACGCCACCACGCCCGCGGACAGCCATGACGTCATCCAGGTCCGCGGCGCCCGGGAGAACAATCTGCGCGGCGTGGACGTCGACATACCCAAGCGCCGGCTGACCGTCTTCACCGGCGTCTCCGGCTCCGGGAAGTCCTCACTCGTCTTCGGCACCATCGCCGCCGAGTCCCAACGGCTGATCAACGAGACGTACACGGCGTTCGTCCAGTCCTACATGCCGAGCCTGGGCCGCCCCGATGTCGACGGGCTGCACCACCTCACCGCCGCGATCGTCGTCGACCAGGAGCGGATGGGCGCCAACTCCCGTTCCACGGTGGGCACCGCCACCGACGCGTACACCATGCTGCGGATCGTCTTCAGCCGCCTCGGCGCCCCGTACGTGGGCACCTCCAGCGCCTTCAGCTTCAACAGCGCCGAGGGCATGTGCCAGCGCTGCGAAGGGCTCGGCGAGGTCTCCGAGATCGACATCGACCAGCTCGTGAACCGCGAACTCTCCCTCAACCAGGGCGCCATCACCGTCCCGAACTTCACCGTCGACTCCTGGTACTGGCAGACGATGGTGCTGTCCGGGTTCTACGACCCGGACGTCCCGCTCAAGGACTTCACCGCTCAACAGTGGGAGGACTTCCTCCACAAGCCCGCGACCAAGGTGAAGATCAGCACCAACAACATCACCTACGAGGGCCTGCTGGTGAAGGTCCAGCGGGTGATCCTGGCCAAGGACCGCGACGCGATGCAGCCGCACCTGCGGGCGTTCGTGGACCGGGCCGTGCGGTTCGCCCCCTGTCCCGGGTGCGGCGGTGCCCGGCTGAACGCCGCCGCGCTGGGCGCCCGGATCAACGGCTGGAACATCGCCGACTGCTCCTCCGCCCAGATCAGCGAACTCGCGAAGTTCCTGCGCGACGTGCGGGACCCCTCCGTCACCCCGCTGCTGGAGAGCCTGCGCCATCTGCTCGACTCACTCGTGGAGATCGGCCTGGGCTACCTCTCCCTCGACCGCCCCTCCGGCACCCTCTCCGGCGGCGAGGCGCAGCGCGTGAAGATGGTGCGGCATCTGGGGTCGAGCATCACCGATGTCACCTACGTCTTCGACGAGCCCACCACCGGGCTCCACCCGCACGACATCCAGCGCATGAACGACCTGCTGCTGCGGCTGCGCGACAAGGGCAACACCGTCCTGGTCGTCGAGCACAAACCAGAGGTCATCCGCATCGCCGACCACATCATCGACCTGGGCCCCGGCGCCGGCACCGCCGGCGGCGAGATCTGCTACACCGGGGACGTGCCGGGGCTGCGGGCCTCGGGGGCGCTGACCGGGCGGCACCTGGAGCACCGGACGCGGCTGCGCGAGCCGGGACGGCTGCGCACCCCGCGCGGGCACATCGCGGTGCGCGGCGCCGACCGGCACAATCTGCGCGGGGTGGACGTGGACGTGCCGCTGGGCGTGCTGACCGTGGTCACCGGGGTGGCCGGGTCGGGGAAGAGCTCGCTGGTCCACGGGTACGTGTCGGGCCGGGAGGGGGTGGCGGTCGCCGACCAGTCGCCGATCCGCGGCTCGCGGCGCTCCAACCCGGCCACGTACACCGGGCTGCTCGGCCCGATCCGTACCGCTTTCGCCAAGGCGAACGGGGTGAAGGCCGCGCTGTTCAGCGCCAATTCGGAGGGCGCCTGCCCGAACTGCAACGGTCTGGGGCTGGTGTACACCGACCTCGCGATGATGGCCGGGGTGGCGTCGGTGTGCGAGCGGTGCGAGGGGCGCCGGTTCACGGACGAGGTGCTCACGTACACGCTGCGCGGCAAGAACATCAGCGAGGTGCTGGGGATGTCGGTCGCCGAGGCGTACGACTTCTTCCCCGGCGGGCAGGCGCACGCCGTGCTGGGCCGGCTGGCCGATGTGGGGCTGGGCTATCTGCGGCTGGGGCAGCCGCTGAACACCCTGTCGGGCGGGGAGCGGCAGCGGCTGAAGCTGGCGATCCACATGGCGGAGAAGTCGGCGGTGTACGTCCTGGACGAGCCGACGACCGGGCTGCACATGGCGGATGTGGACAAGCTGCTCGCGCTGCTGGACCGGCTGGTGGACAACGGGAACACGGTGGTGTGCGTCGAACACCACCAGGCGGTGATGGCGCACGCGGACTGGATCATCGACCTGGGGCCGGGCGCGGGTTCGGACGGCGGGCAGGTGGTTTTCACGGGAACGCCGGCGGAGCTGGTGGCGGCGGCCGACGGGGAGCGGGCGTCGCTGACCGGACGGCATCTGCGGGAGTACGCCGGGCGGTAGCGGCCGGCGTTCACGCGGGTGGGGCGGGGCGGGGCCGCCCGGCCCCACCCCGCCCCACCGCACAGCGGTCCGCCCTCAGCCGAGGTGCTGCGTCACCCGGTTGAGGGTCTCGGCCAGCACGACCTGGCCGTCCCGCGACCACAGGACGTCGTTGAACAGCTCGACCTCGGTCCAGCCGGTGTAGCCGGCCTTGCCGACCTCGTCCGCGAACCAGCGCATGTCCACCGAACCGTCGCCGATCTGGCCCCGGCCGGTGAGCACACCCGCCGGCAGCGGGGTCACCCAGTCGGCCAGCTGGAAGCTGTGGATGCGGCCACCGGCCCCGGCCCGCGCGATGCCCTGCGCGATCCGGTCGTCCCACCACAGGTGGTAGGTGTCCACAACCACGCCCACCTGCTCGGCGGGGAAGCGCTCCGCGAGGTCCAGCGCCTGGTCCAGCGTGGAGACGACGCAGCGGTCCGCCGCGTACATGGGGTGCAGCGGCTCGATGGCCAGCCGCACACCGCGCTCCGCCCCGTACGGGCCCAGCTCGGCGAGCGCGTCGGCGACCCGCTCGCGGGCCGCGACCAGATCACGGTCCCCGGCCGGCAGCCCGCCGGAGACCAGCACCACCGTGTCGGTGCCCAGCTCGGCCGCCTCGTCGATCGCCCGCCGGTTGTCGTCCAGCGCGGCGGCCCGCTCGGCCCGGTCGGTGGCGGTGAAGAACCCGCCCCGGCACAGCGTGGTGACCGTCAGCCCGGCCTCGCGCACCAGGCGCGCGGCGGCGGCCACCCCGTACTCCCGCACCGGCTCGCGCCACAGGCCCACGCCCTCGATGCCCAGGTCGGTGCAGCCCTTGACCAGCTCGGGCAGGCTGAGCTGCTTGACGGTCATCTGGTTGATCGAGAACTTCACGGCTGCTCCACCCCGTAGACCGACAGCAGGGACTTCATCCGGGCCTGCGCGAGCGCCGGGTCCGGGAACAGGCCCAGGCCGTCTGCCAGTTCGTAGGCGCGGGCGAAGTGCGGCAGGGAGCGCGCCGACTGGAGCCCGCCGACCATGGTGAAGTGCTCCTGGTGGCCCGAGAGCCAGGCCAGGAAGACCACGCCGGTCTTGTAGTAGCGGGTCGGGGTCTGGAACAGGTGCCGGGACAGCTCCACGGTCGGGTCCAGCAGCGCCCGGAACCCGGCCGTGTCGCCGGTGTCCAGGGTGCGCACGGCCTGCGCCGCCACCGGGCCCAGCGGGTCGAAGATGCCCAGCAGCGCGTGGGAGAAGCCCTGTTCGTCGCCGGCGATCAGCTCGGGGTAGTGGAAGTCGTCGCCCGTGTAGCAGCGCACGCCCTGGGGGAGGCGGCGGCGCAGCGCGACCTCGCGGCCCGCGTCCAGCAGCGACACCTTGACGCCGTCCACCTTGTCGGGGTGGTCGGCGATGATCTCCAGGAAGGTCTCGGTGGCCACGTCCAGGTCCTCGCTGCCCCAGTAACCGGTCAGCGCGGGGTCGAACATCGGGCCCAGCCAGTGCAGGACGACCGGCTCGGCGGCCTGCCGCAGCAGCTCGCCATAGATCTTCAGATAGTCGTCCGGACCGGTGGCGGAGGCGGCCAGCGCGCGCGAGGCCATCAGGATGGCCTGCGCGCCGGTCTCCTCCACGACGGCCAGCTGTTCCTCGTAGGCCGCGCGCACCTGGTCCAGGGTGTACGGGCCCACGCCTTCCCCCGGGCTCCGCCCGGGAGGTGCCCCCAGCTGGTCGGTGCCCACGCCGCAGGCGATCCGGCCGCCCACGGCCTTGGCCTCGGCGCCGGAGCGGCGGATCAGCTCGGCGGCACCGGCCCAGTCCAGGCCCATGCCGCGCTGCGCGGTGTCCATCGCCTCGGCCACGCCGAGCCCGTGCGACCACAGGTGGCGGCGGAAGGCGAGGGTGGCGTCCCAGTCCACGGCGGCCGGGCCGTCGGGGGTGGTGTCCGCGAACGGGTCGGCGACGACATGCGCGGCCGAGAAGACGATGCGGGAGGTCAGCGGGCCCTCACCGGCGGCGGGGAGAGCGGGGGCGGTACGGGGCGTGTAGTCCCGTACGGTGCCCGTCGCGTCGGGGAGTCGGATCATCGGTTCGGTCTCCCCGTCCTTACAGGCTCAGCTCGGGAACGTCCAGGCGGCGGCCCTCGGCGGAGGACTTCAGGCCCAGCTCGGCCAGCTGCACACCGCGCGCGCCGGCCAGCAGGTCCCAGCTGTAGGGCTCGTCCAGCACCACGTGGCGCAGGAACAGCTCCCACTGGGCCTTGAACCCGTTGTCGAACTCGGCGTTGTCCGGCACCTCCTGCCACTGCTCGCGGAAGGTCTCGGTGGCGGGCAGGTCCGGGTTCCACACCGGCTTGGGGGTGGCGGAGCGGTGCTGCACGCGGCAGTTGCGCAGCCCGGCGACGGCGGAGCCGTGCGTGCCGTCCACCTGGAACTCCACCAGCTCGTCGCGGTTGACGCGCACCGACCAGGAGGAGTTGATCTGGGCGACGGCGCCGCCGGCCAGCTGGAAGATGCCGTACGCGGAGTCGTCGGCGGTGGCCTCGTACGCCTGGCCGTTCTCGTCCCAGCGGCGCGGGATGTGGGTGGCGGTCAGCGCCTGGACGGTCTCGACGCGGCCGAACAGCTCGTGCAGCACGTACTCCCAGTGCGGGAACATGTCCACGACGATGCCGCCGCCGTCCTCGGAGCGGTAGTTCCAGGACGGGCGCTGGGCGGGCTGCCAGTCGCCCTCGAAGACCCAGTAGCCGAACTCGCCGCGCACCGAGAGGATCTCGCCGAAGAAGCCGCCGTCGATGAGCCGCTTGAGCTTGAGCAGGCCGGGGAGGAACAGCTTGTCCTGGACCACGCCGTGCTTGATGCCCGCGTCGCGCGCCTGGCGGGCCAGCGCGAGGGCGCCGTCGAGGCCGGTGGCGGTGGGCTTCTCGGTGTAGATGTGCTTGCCGGCGGCGATGGCCTTCTTCAGGGCCTCCTCGCGGGCGAGGGTGATCTGGGCGTCGAAGTAGATGTCGACGCTGTCGTCGGCCAGGACGGAGTCCAGGTCGGTGGAGATGTTGGAGGCGTCCAGGCCGTGCTGGTCGGCGAGCGCCTTGAGGGCGTGCTCGCGGCGGCCGACGAGGATCGGCTCGGGCCAGATCACGGTGCCGTCGGCGAGCGGGAGGCCGCCCTGTTCGCGCAGGGCGAGGATCGAACGGACCAGGTGCTGGCGGTATCCCATGCGCCCGGTGACGCCGTTCATGGCGATGCGGACGGTCCTGCGGTTCGGCGTGTCGGTCATGGGCCGGATTCCCTCCCGGAGTGGCAGCGCGGCGGCGGCACCGTTAGTAAGCGCTTTCTATCAGGGGAGACGCTAACCTGCCCACAGCGGATGGGACAAGTGGCAGCACGGAAAGCGGGGCGGAGCATGTCGGTGACGCTGGCGGATGTGGCGGCGCGGGCGGGGGTGTCCGCGGCAACGGTCTCCCGGGTGCTCAACGGCAACTACCCGGTGGCCGGTTCCACCCGCTCCCGGGTGCTGCGCGCCGTGGACGAGCTGGAGTACGTGGTCAACGGCCCCGCCAGCGCGCTCGCCGCCGCCACCTCGGACCTGGTGGGGGTGCTGGTCAACGACATCGCCGACCCCTTCTTCGGGGTGATGGCCTCCGCGATCCAGTCCCAGATCGGGCCGGACGGGGAACACGACGCGCCGCACAGCCAGAAGATGGCCATCATCTGCAACACCGGCGGCTCCCCGAGCGCGAACTCACCTACCTCACGCTGCTGCTGCGCCAGCGCGCCGCGGCCGTGGTGCTCACCGGCGGCACGGTCGAGGACCCCGAACACCTGGCCGCCCTGGCCACCCGGCTGCGGCGGCTGGAGGCCGGGGCACCCGGGTGGTGCTGTGCGGCCGGCAGCCGCTGGGGCCGGTGGCGGCCGGCGGGGGCCCGGCGGGCGCCCGGGAGACGGAGCGGGAGACCGCGCGGGAACCGGAGCAGGATGCGTCCTGGGGCCCCTCCCCCGTGGCGCTCACCTTCGACAACTTCGGCGGCGCGCGCCGCCTCACCGCGCACCTGCTCTCCCTGGGCCACCGCCGGATCGGCTACCTCGCCGGGCCGGCCGCCCGCACCACCACCCGGCACCGGCTGGAGGGCCACCGCGCGGCGCTGGCCGAAGCGGCCGGGGCGGGCGCGGGAGGCCCGCAGGACACGGACCGGCTCACCGTGCACGGCGGCTACGACCGGTCGTCCGGCTACGACGGCGCGCTGGAACTGCTGCGCCGCGAGCCGGAGCTGACCGCCGTGGTGGCCGCCAACGACACGGTCGCCCTGGGCGCCTGCGCGGCGCTGCGCGACCGGGGACTGCGCATCCCCGAGGACATCTCGGTGGCCGGCTTCGACGACCTCCCGTTCGCGATCGACGCGGCGCCCGCGCTGACGACGGTACGGATCCCGCTGCACGAGGCCGGGGCGCGCGCCGGCCGGCTGGCGCTCGGCCGCGAGGACGCCCCCGCCGGCCGGGTCGCCACGCTCCCGGCCGATCTGATGGTCCGCGCCTCCACCGCGCCGCCCCGCGCCACCGCCTGATCCGGCCGCACCCTGCGGCGGGCTCCGGCCCTCCCGCACCGAAGGTGCGGCATTCCGCATCCACGCTACGGTGGATGCGGAGGGTGACCACATGGCTTCCTTTCGACCCCGTTTCCGTCGCCTCCAGGGCGCCTCCGTCCTGGTCCTGCTGCTCGTCTACATCGGCGCCATCACCGTGGTGCAGTACCAGACGTCCTCCGGCCACCTCGCCCGCTGGGCCAGCTTCTCGCTGCTCGCCCCGCTCGCCGCCGCCGGCCTGCTCGCCTTCCGGCAGGCACTCGTCATCGCCGTGGTCACCTTCGGTGCCGCCCTCACCGTGTACGGGTTCCACGTCCCCAACCTGTCCATCGGCGGTCGGGTCACCGTGCTGGTCTCGGTGGCACTCGCCTGCCTGTTGTCGCTGCTGGTCACCCGCATCCGGGAGGACCGCGAGCGGCGCGTCGCCCGGCTGACGGTGGCCAGGGAACGGCTGACCCTGCTCAGTGACGCCAGCAGCCGGATCGGCAGCACCCTGGACGTGCGCCGCACCGCCGACGAGCTGACCGAGGTCGCGGTCCCCCGACTGGCGGATCTGGTGACGGTGGATCTGTACGACTCGGTGCTGCGCGGCGAGGAACCCCGCACCCAGCGTTTCCCCGGCCCGGTCACGCTGCGCCGGGTGGCGCAGCGGTCGGTGCTGGACGGGATCCCCGAGGTCATGCTGGACATCGGCGAGTCGCTGGAGTACCCGTCGGAATCGCCGCACGGGCGCGCCGTGGCGGCCAGCGGGGAGTACCGGGCGCGGGTGCTGGACGCGGAGGCGGTCGCCGACTGGTTCGCGAGGGATCCGGAGCGGGCGGAGCGGGTGCGCGAGTACGGCGTGCACTCCGGCGTGGTGGTACCGCTGCGCGCCCGGGGCGCGACGCTGGGCGTGGCGATGTTCGTACGGCACCGCCGTCCGGAGGACTTCGACCAGGCCGATCTGCTGCTCGCGGAGGAGATCGGCGCACGGGCGGCCGTATGCCTGGACAACGCGCGCCGCTACACGCACGAGCGGTCCACCTCGCTGACGCTCCAGCGCAGTCTGCTGCCGCGCGGCCGGCCCGATCTGGCCGCCGTGGAGGTGGCCTCGCGCTATCTGCCGGCCGACTCGATGGCGGGGGTGGGCGGTGACTGGTTCGATGTCATCCCGCTCTCGGGGGCACGGGTGGCCCTGGTGGTGGGCGATGTGGTGGGGCACGGGCTGCACGCCTCCGCCACCATGGGGCGACTGCGGGCCACGGTGCGGACCCTGGCCGACATCGACCTGCCGCCCGACGAACTGCTCACCCACCTCGACGATGTCGTGATCCGGATGCGCGGCGAGAACGAGCAGCCGGACGACTGGCCGGAGGAGCCGGGGGGGCCGGGTGAACCGGGCGGTGTGGTGACCCCGGAGACCGGCGCCACCTGCCTGTACGCGGTGTACGACCCGGTGTCGCGGATCTGCGCCCTCGCCAGGGCGGGGCACCCGGCCCCCGCCCTGGTCCGTCCCGATGGCGCGGTGGAGATGATCGATCTGCCGGCCGGGCCGCCGCTCGGGCTCGGCGGCCTGCCGTTCGAGTCGGTGGAGATCACGCTGCCCGAGGGCAGCGTGCTGGCCCTGTACACGGACGGCCTGCTGGAGTCGTACCGCCAGGATCTCGATCAGGGCCTGGCCGAGCTGAGCCAGCTGCTGGCCCGGCCCGCCGCCTCCCTGGACGCGACCTGCGACATGGTGCTGAAGTCCCTGGTGGACGAACACCACACCGACGACATCGCGCTGCTGCTGGCCCGCACCCGCGCCCTGTCCCCGGCCCAGGTCTCCACATGGGAGGTCCCGGCTGAGCCCACGGCCGTGGGCCGGGCCCGCGAACTGGCGGCCCGGCAGCTGACCAGCTGGGGCCTGGAGGACGCGGTGTTCACCACCGAACTCGTCGTCAGTGAGCTGGTCACCAACGCCATACGGCACGCGGGCGGCCCGATCCAGCTGCGGGTGATCCGCGAGCGCGGCGTGATCTGCGAGGTGTCGGACGGCAGCAGCACCTCGCCCCATTTGCGCCGGGCGCGGGCGTACGACGAGAACGGCCGCGGGCTGTTCATCGTCGCCCACCTCGCGCAGCGGTGGGGCAGCCGGCAGAGCAGTACCGGCAAGACGATCTGGGCCGAGGTGCCCGAGGAGCCGGACGACTTCCCGGGCGTCGCCGGGGTACCGGCCCTGTGAGGGCCGCGGCGCGGAGGTGACGAACTCCGGCTGCGCCGTACCCGTCGGCCTTCGCTCCCCCGCGGTCCGGGCCGGTGCCCTGACCCGCGCCTCCCTGCGGGCCCCGGCGCCCGCACGGGGGCTCCGCCGTTGTCCGTGCCCGGCAGTAGGGTCGGCGGCATGACGGAGGATCAGCGCGAGACCCTGCCCGAGCCCTTGGCGACCGGCCCCCTGGACGTACGGCTGCTCGCGCTCGAACAGGTGCCGGAGGAGACCACGTTCGACGACGCGCCGATCACGTACAGCCTGGTGGCGCTGTGGCACGGGGAACGGCTGCTGCTGGTCCTGGAACGCAAGCGCGGGACGTGGGAGCTGCCGGGCGGCGGCATCGACCCGGGCGAGACCCCGCGCGTGGCGGCGGCCCGCGAACTGCGCGAGGAGGCCGGCCAGCTGATCGCGCCCGAGGCGCTGCGTTTCGTGGGCTTCGCCAAGACCGCCTTCGGGGACCGTCCCATGGCGTACGGGGCGGTGTACGAGGCGGAGACGGCGGCACCGCAGCCGTTCGCGCCGAACGAGGAGATTGAGGCGATCCACTGGTGGTCGGGCGAACCCACCCTCCCCGGCGGCTCCCTGCAGACGGTGGACACCTATCTGGGCGAGCGCAGCCGGGCACCGGGCCCGGCACGGCCCTGATCCTCAGCCGGCCTTGCGCGGTTCCCCGTCGTCGAAGCTGACGCGTCCGCTCACTGCCCGTTCTCCCTCTTCCGCTCCGCGAGGTACTCCGGGTACCGCCGCTCCGGATCTCTCCTGCGTTCAGCAGGAGTCGACCATGCCGAGTGGCCCGCTCCACGCCCTTCGGCTGTCACCACGCGCGGGAGTGACGGCGTACGCTGCCGCCCATGGGGAGAGCAGAGGGTTTCACCTATCGCGAGCTGGGCGACGGGACGGTGCGGATCACGCACCGGGAGCGGCCCGCGGGGACGCTGCGGGGGGAGCGGGCCGCCGCGTTCCTCGCCGAGATCGCCGGCGGCGCCGACCCACAGCTGGTGATGGCGCGCTGGACCGGCAACTACCGGCGCGGCAACGAGCGCACGGCGAAACAGCACCCGCGCAACCGCTGACCGACGTCCCGGTGACCGGCGCCGCTAGCCCGCCACCGGCGCCGTTTCCTCCTCGCCCGCGTAGGTGCGCCACAGCGCCGCGTACCGGCCGCCGCGTGCCAGGAGTTCGGCGTGGGTGCCGTCCTCCACCACCGCGCCGTGGTCCAGCACCACCACCCGGTCGGCGCGGGCGGCGGTGGTCAGCCGGTGGGCGACGACCAGGGTGGTGCGGCGCACCGCCAGCCGGTCGGTGGCCTGGTTGACCAGGGCCTCGGTCGCCAGGTCCAGGGCCGCCGTGGCCTCGTCGAGCAGCAGGATGTCCGGGCGTACCAGCTCGGCGCGGGCGAGCGCGATCAGCTGCCGCTGACCCGCCGACAGGGCGCGGCCCCGCTCCCCCACCTGCTGCCGGAAGCCGCCGGGCAGCGCGGCGATCATGTGGTGGGCGCCGACCGCGCGGGCCGCCGCCTCCACCTCGGCGTCGCTCGCGTCGGGGCGGCCGTACGCGATGGCGTCCCGCACCGTCCCCTCGAACAGGTACGGCTCCTGCGGGACGACGCCGAGCCGGTGCCGGTAGCCGGGGAGGTCGAGGGTGCGCAGGTCGGCGCCGTCCACCCGGACCGCGCCCGCGGTCGGGTCGTAGTAGCGGGCGACGAGCTTCACCAGCGTGGACTTGCCGGCGCCGGTCTCGCCGACGAAGGCGACGGTCTGGCCGGCCGGGATGGTGAGGTTCACCCCGCGCAGGGCCTCCTCGCCCGCCTCGGTCCCCCGGTAGGCGAACCGGACGTTGTCGAACTCCACCTCCCCGCGCAGCCGCTCGGCCACCGCACGGGGCCGTTCGGCGGCCGGGGTGGTGGTGGGCTCGGCGAGCAGTTCCTGGATGCGGCCCAGCGAGACCACGGCCTGCTGGTAGCCGTCGAAGACCTGGGAGAGCTGCTGCACGGGGGCGAAGAACAGCTCGATGTACAGCAGGTACGCCACCAGCGCGCCCGCCGTGAGCGTCCCGGCGCCGACCCGGCCGGCGCCCACCAGCAGCACTCCGGCGGTGGCCAGGGTGGCCAGCAGCTGCACGAAGGGGAAGTACACGGAGATCAGCCACTGGCCGCGCAGCCGCGCCCGGCGGTAGCCGTCCGAGCGGTCGGTGAACCGCTCGTACCCGTCGCTCTCGCGCCGGAACGCCTGCACCATCCGCAGCCCGGCGACGGACTCCTGGAGGTCGGCGTTGACGCCGCTGACACGCTCGCGGGCCAGCTCGTACGCCTTGACGCTGTGCCGCCGGAAGACGACGGTGCCCACGGTCAGCGGGATCAGGGTGGCCAGGACGACGAGGGCGAGCTGGAGGTCGATGGCGACGAGGACGCCCATGATGCCGAAGAACGTCATCACGGCCACCAGCGCCTGCACCAGGCCGGTCTGGAGGAAGGAGGTGAGGGCGTCGACATCGGTGGTCATCCGGGTCATGACCCGGCCGGTCAGCTCGCGCTCGTAGTAGTCCAGGCCCAGCCGCTGGAGGTGGGCGAAGATCTTGACGCGCAGGGAGTACAGGGCGCGTTCACCGGTGCGGCCCACCGCGCGGATGGCACCGGCCTGAGCGGCCCACTGGGTGAGCACGACCAGCAGCGCGAGGACGGCGGCGGTCCACACCGCGCCGTAGGCGGCCTTCTCCACGCCCTGGTCGATGCCGTGCCGGATGAGGACGGGCAGCAGCAGCGCGGCGGCGGCGTCGGCGACCACCAGCAGGAGGGCCAGGAGCAGCGGGACGCGCAGTCCGGCCAGCAGACGGCGCAGTCCGTAGCCGCCGGTCTCGGCGCGGGCGGCGGCGTCCTCGTCGATGTCGGGGGTGTCGGTGGCGGGCGGCAGGGCGGCGACCTGGGCGAGCAGTTCGGGGTCGGCGGCGGTGCCGCCCATCAGGGCGGTTGCGGCGGTGTCGGGGCCGCCCGCCGTGCGCTGCCACAGGCCGGGGGTGGTGCCGTCCGCGCCGGGGCTCTCGTCCGCCCGGCCGTCGTCGGCGCCGTCGTCGTCACCATCGGCGAGCGGGGCGGCCGGGGCGAGCCCGGCCGGGTCGCGGGGGGCCGTGCCCCACTCGTCGGGGTCGCTCAGCAGCCGGCGGTACAGCTCGCTGCGGGCGGAGAGTTCGGCGTGGGTGCCGGTGTCGGCGAGGCGTCCGCCGTCGAGGACGGCGATGCGGTCGGCGAGCTGGAGGGTGGATTGCCGGTGGGCGATGAGCAGGGTGGTGCGCCCGGCCATCACGGAGCGCAGCGCGTCGTGGATCTCGCGCTCCACGCGGGCGTCGACGGCGGAGGTGGCGTCGTCGAGGATGAGCAGCCGGGGGTCGGTGAGGATGGCGCGGGCGAGTGCGACGCGCTGGCGCTGGCCGCCGGACAGGGTCATGCCCTGTTCGCCGACGACGGTGTCGTAGCCGTCGGGCAGGGCGCGGATGAAGTCGTCGGCCTGGGCGGCGCGGGCGGCGGCGGTGATCTGCTCGTCGGTGGCCTCGGGGTGACCGTAGGCGAGGTTGGCGCGGATGGTGTCGGAGAACAGGAAGCTGTCCTCGGGGACGAGACCGATGGCCGCGCGCAGCGAGTCGTAGGTCAGCTCGCGGGTGTCGTGGCCGCCGACCCTGATGGTGCCGCTGTCGGGGTCGTAGAAGCGGGGCAGCAGCAGCGAGACGGTGGATTTGCCGCTGCCGGAGGGGCCGATGACGGCGAGGGTCTCGCCGGGTTCGATGCGCAGGCTGAGGTCGGTGAGGACGGGGTTGGCCTCCCCGTAGCCGAAGCCGACGCGGTCGAACTCGACGCTGGCGGGGGCGTCGGCGGGCAGCGCGCGGGCGTCGGGGGCCTCGGTGATCTCGGGTTCGGCGTCGATGAGTTCCAGGACGCGTTCGACGCCGGCGCGGGCCTGCTGGCCGACGGTGAGGACCATGGTGAGCATCCGGACCGGGCCGACCAGCTGGGCGAGGTAGGTGGAGAAGGCGACGAAGGTGCCCAGGGTGATCTCGCCGCGGGTGGCGAGCCAGCCGCCGAGGGCGAGCATAGCGACCTGGCCGAGTGAGGGGATGGCCTGGAAGGCGGGGACGTAGCGGGCGTTGAGCCGTACGGTGCGCAGCCGGGCGGCGAACAGTTCGCGGCTGATGGCGCGCAGTTTGCCGCTCTCCTGCTCCTCCTGGCCGAAGCCCTTGACGACGCGGACGCCGGTGATGGCGCCGTCGACGACGCCCGCGACGGCGCCGGCCCGGTTCTGGGCGTGCCAGGTGGCGGGGTAGAGCCGGCGGCGGCTGATGCTCGCGATCCAGGCGAGGAGGGGGATGACGGCGAGGGAGACGAGGGTCAGCAGGGGGGACAGGACGAGCATCACCGCGAGGGAGACGGCGAAGAGCATGAAGTTGCCGATGACCATCGGCATCATGAAGAGCAGGCCCTGGATGAGGCTGAGGTCGCTGGTGGCGCGGCCGACGACCTGCCCGGTGGAGAGCTGGTCCTGGCGGCGGCCGTCCAGGCGGGTGAGGGAGCGGAACATCGCGGTGCGCAGGTCGTGCTGCACGTCGATGCCGAGGCGTCCGCCGTAGTAGCGGCGGGCGAAGGTGAGGCCGTAGATCACGGCGGCCGCGGCGAGGAGCAGGCCGATCCACAGGCCGAGTCCGCCCTGGCCGCCGACGACGATGTCATCGATGATGATCTTGGTGATGAGCGGCATGAGGGCCATGACGCCCATGCCGGCCAGGGAAGCGCCGAGGGACAGCAGCATGTTGCGGCGGTGACGCCAGCAGTACGCGGTGAGCCGTCGTATCCAGCCCCTGGTGCCGCTGTGGTCGGTGTCCGCCACGTGATGCCTCCCGTTGATCAGTGCCGGAGTGCTCAACACCAGCGTCGGGTCATTTCATCCCACCGCAACAGTGTGAAGAAAGGGATTTGCACGCTCCGCGCGACGATCCGTATCGTCTTACTCATGTCAGCTTCCCAGGCAATCACGAAGGGGCTGTGCGCCGCCGCGCGGCAGTTCCAGCTCAGCCCCCGCCCGCGCGTGCGGCGTCCGGCCCTGGTCCGCCAGGACTCGCCCGACGTCCCGACCGTCTGACCACAGCTTTTCCGAGTCCTCACGCCACCAGGGCCGTCCGGTGTCAGCTCATCGACACGGACAGGCCCGCCGCCTTGGCGCTGCCTGTCCTCACACCCGAGGACCTCACCCGTGGCACGCCGTCGTCTCGCCCTTTCACAGAACTTTCTGCATCACGCCCCCAGCATTCGTACGATCGTGCACGCCTCCGGCGTGCGCCCCGGCGAACTGGTCGTGGAACCCGGCGCCGGGGAGGGTCACCTCTCGCGCGCGCTGGCCGCCGCCACCGGCCGGGTCATCGCCTACGAGATCGACCGGACACTGGCCGGCCGGTTCCCCGACCACCCCCGCATCCGCCTCGTCCAGGGAGACTTCCTGCGCGCCACGCCACCCCGCGAACCGTTCGCGGTGGTCGGCAACATCCCGTACTCACGGACCACCGACATCGTCCGCTGGTGCCTGGCCGCGCCCCGGCTGACCTCGGCCACCCTCCTCACCCAGCTGGAGTACGCGCGCAGGCGCACCGGGGACTTCGGCAGCTGGCCGCTGCTGACCGTCCGCAGCTGGCCCCGGTACGCGTGGCGGCTCGGGCCGCGCGTCCACCGGCGGCACTTCGTCCCGGTACCGCGCGCCGACTCGGCCGTGCTGCGCCTGGAACGCCGCCCCGAACCGCTGCTGCCGGCGGCGGACCTGGGACCGTACGGCGCGTTCGTCGACCTGGGATTCACCGGCCGGGGCGGCTCCCTGCACGCGACCCTGACCCACCACTACGGCCGCCGCCGTACCCGCGCCCTGGACCTGGACCGCTCCCTGCCGTGCGGTCTGGTGCCGCCGGAGGTCTGGGTGCGGCTGTACCGGGAGCTACGCTGCCGGGCATGACGGACGAGGGGCGGACGGACGAACGGCTCGCGGGCGGACTCGGCAGCGGCGGAGAGGTGATCCGCCGGGGCCCGGTGGTGAACCGCCCCGCCCCGCCGAACGCGCCCGACCTGCACCGGTACCTGCGCGCCCTGCGCCGGGCCGGGTTCACCGGGGCGCCGGAGCCGGTGCGGCTCACCCCGGACGGCCGGGAGGAGGTCACCTTCCTGCCGGGCGAGGTGGCCGTGCCGCCCTTCCCCGCCTGGTCGTGGACGGCGGGCGCGCTGCGTTCGGTGGGCGCGCTGCTGCGCGCGTTCCACGAGGCGAGCGCGACCCTCCCGACCGCCCCGGACGCCGGATGGTCGCGGGAACTGGCCGACCCCGAGGGCGGCCCGCTGCTGTGCCACAACGACGTCTGCCGGGAGAACGTCGTCTTCCGCGACGGCCGGGCCGCCGCCCTCATCGATTTCGATCTCGCCGCGCCCGGCCGGCCGCTGTGGGACGTGGCGATGACCGCCCGCTACTGGATCCCGATGCGGCCCGGCGAGACCTCCGACGCACCGGCCCGGCTGCGCGTGCTCGCGGACGGCTACGGCCTGGCGGCGGAACGCGCCCAGCTCCCCACCGTGATCGAGCAGGCCACAGCCGTGGGCCGGGCCTTCGTGACCGGCAGGGTGACGGCGGGCGAGCAGGGTTTCGTCCGGCTGGTGGCCGACCGGGGCGGCTGGCCCTACTGGGACCACCTCCAGGAATGGCTCGTCACCCACCGCGCCGCCTTCACCACCGCCCTCACCCGCGACACCTGAGGGCCGGCCCGCGCCGGCGCCCGCGCCGGGTCAGCGCGCCCGCAGCGCGCGGCCCAGGGCGGCCATGCCCTCCGCGATCCGGTCCTGACCACTGGCCGCGTAGCCCAGCACCAGGCCGGGCGGCCCGGCATGGCGCCGGTGCCAGGCCAGCGGCTGCACCTTCACCCCGTGCGCGAGCGCGAGCGAGGCCAGCTCCAGGTCGCAGCGGCCCCGCACCAGCGGCGCGTCCGGCGGGAAGGTGATCATCAGATGGACGCCGGCCGCCGCGCCGTGCACCACCGCGCCCGGCAGGTGCCGCCGGATGCCCTCGATCATGGTGTCCCGGCGCCGCTGGTGCCGCCGCCGCAGCATCCGCAGCTGCCGCTCCAGTTCCCCCGACTCCATGAGGCGGGCCAGCACCAGCTGCGCCAGCACCCCGTTGCCCAGATCCGTGAACCGCTTCGCCGCCACCAGCGCCTCGCGGTACGCGGGCGGCGGCAGCAGCCAGCCGATCCGCAGCGCCGGGGCCAGCAGCTTGGAGACACTGCCGGTGTACGCGACGGCCTCCGGCAGCATCGCCCGCACCGCGGGCACCGGCGGCCGGTCGTAACGGTGCTCGGCGTCGTAGTCGTCCTCCACGATCAGCCCGCCGCTCTCCCGCGCCCAGGCCATCAGCTCCCGCCGCCGCTCCCCACTGAGCACCACCCCGGTGGGGAACTGGTGCGCCGGGGTGAGCAGTACGGCTCGGGCGCCGCTGGCCCGCAGCGCGTCCACCCGTATCCCCTCCCCGTCCACCGGCACCGCGGGCATCGCCATCCCGCCGTACCGCAGATGCTGCCGGGCGCCCAGTGACCCCGGCTCCTCGACGGCGAGATCGCCGATGCCGCGCGCCCGCAGCACGTGGGCCAGCAGGATCAGCGCCTGGGAGACCCCGGCCACGATCAGGATGTCGGCCGGGTCGGCGGCGATGCCCCGGTTCCTGGCCAGCCAGTGCGCGACGGCGGCACGCAGCGCGGGCGCACCGCGCGGATCGCCGTACCCGAGATCGGAGGCGCACAGTCCGGCGAGCACGGCACGCTCGGCGCGCAGCCAGGCGGCGCGCGGGAAGGCAGCCAGATCGGGGACGCCCGGGGTGAAGTCGAACGGAGCCTCGACGGCCCGCAGCGAGTCGAAGACGTCGGTGCCGGGCGCCGCCCCGAACAGCGCGCCCTCCGGCAGCGCGCCGCACGGCCGGGCCGGGTCCCGGGCCGCCCCGGACTCCGGCACCGGTACGGGGGCCGCGACCACCACGGTGCCCGCCCGCCCCCGGCCCGCGACATGGCCGTCCTCGGTGAGGCACTGGTACGCCTCGGTCACCACCCCCGCGAGACCCGCAGTTCGGCGGCGAGCACCCGGCTGGCGGGCAGCTTGCTGCCGATGGGCAGCCGGCCGTCCGCGATGGCGGCCCGGATCTCCCGGGACAGCCAGTCGGCCCGGCCGCCCGGCGGGGCTTCCTCGATGCGCAGCTGAAGGAAGTCGGAACCCGTTTTGGCCCTGCCAACCGGCCCTTCATTGGCTCTGTCCACCGGGCCATTGTGCGTCCGACGCTGGGGCCATGAACAGTACGACCGTCACAGCCCGTTATCTGCACGGCTATTCGGCCGGCGAGACCCGCCGGCTCGGCGACCAGGCGAACAGCCTCGCGGACCTGCTGCACCACGACACCCGCTACCCGGCCGGCAGCCGCGTACTGGAGGCGGGCTGCGGGGTGGGTGCCCAGACCGTGCACCTGCTGGCCGGCAGCCCCGGCATCCGGCTGACGGCGGTGGACATCTCCGCCGAGTCGCTGGCCACCGCCGGGAGCCGGGTCGCGGCCGGATTCCCCGACGCCCGGGTGGCCTGGCTCCAGGCCGATCTGCACGAGCTGCCCTTCCCGCCGGACACCTTCGACCACGTCTTCGTGTGCTTCGTCCTGGAGCACCAGAGCGATCCGGGACGCACCCTGGCCGCGCTGCGCCGGGTGCTGCGCCCCGGCGGCACCCTCACCGTGATCGAGGGGGACCACGGCACCATCGTGGCGCACCCGGAGAGCGCCGCGGCCCGGGCCGTGATCGGCCATCTCGTCCGCCTCCAGGCGGCGGCCGGCGGGAACGCGCTGCTGGGGCGCACGCTCCAGCCGCTGCTGACCGCCGCCGGCTTCACCGGGGTCGAGGTCACCCCGCGCACCCTGTACGCCGACAGCACCCGGCCGCGGCTGGTGGACTCCTTCACCCGCGACACCTTCATCGCGATGGCCGGCTCCTTCCGGGCCGACGCCCTCGCGGCCGGTCTGACCACCGGGGCGCGGTGGGACCGGGGCATCACGGAGCTGCACCGCTGCGCGACGGAGGGCGGAACGTTCCAGTACTCCTTCTTCAAGGCCACCGCGACCGGCCCGGCATGCTGATCACCGCCGCCGCCGTCCTGCTGGCCTGGGCCGCCCTGGAACGCAACCACCGCCGCCACCGGCGCCCCACCCGCGACCTGGCGGGCAGCACCGACCTCCGCGACCGCGACGCCGAACGCACCACGGCGGACCTGCGGGTCGCCAAGGAGTGTCCGACCCATGGCGCGCGACCCGGGCCGGGTGGGCCGTCCAGACCCTAGGCGGCCACCGGAGCCGGCTCCGGCTCGGCGCAGCGTGCCACCACCTGATCCAGCGGCAGCTCCAGCGCCTGCGCCAGCGCCGCGACGGTGAAGAAGGCGGGGGTGGGGGCGCGGCCGGTCTCGATCTTGCGCAGGGTCTCGGGGGAGATTCCGGCGGCCGCCGCCACCTCCGCCATGCTGCGCGGGCCGCGCGCGGCGCGCAGCAGCAGCCCGAGCCGCCGGCCGCGTTCGCGCTCTTCGGGGGTCAGAGGAGTACGTACCATGCCTGTGATACTAATACCGGTATAAGAATTGGGCACGCGTGTGCAGCGCCCGGCCGGCGGAGATCACAGCTCGGCGACAGGAGCCCCGTACCGGACCGCCGGGGGCGATACTGGGCCCTATGCCGTCCCTGTCCTTGGTGCCCTCCCGTCCGGAACTGATCGAACACCTCATACGCTCCCGGATCGCCGGGGAGGTGGCCACGCCGCGGGAGAACAATCTCGCCCACTACCGCGAACTGGCCAACGGCAACCGGCACTACTGGCTCGGCCTGGAACTCGGCGACCGCTGGGTGGACGAACAGGACGTGCTCGCGGTCATGACCGAGCGCTGCGGCGTCAACGAGGACCCCGAGCACCGGCAGGGCCAGGACACCATCGACCCCGAGCTGACCCTCGACGCCCTGGAGCGCGCCGCCGACACCCTGCGCAAGGCGGCCGACGGACGCTCCCGGGTGCTGCTGGCCACCGGGCACCCGGGCGGCCTGCTGGATGTCCACGCCCGCACCGGCTTCGCTCTGGCGGCGGCCGGCTGCGACATCGTCAAGGTGCCGATCGGGCTCACCGCCGACGAGGGCGTGGTGGCCCAGATGGCCGGGGTGGCGATGTACGAGCGCGGCGCGACCCTGTGGCACACCCACTCGCCGCACCCGATGGCCACCATCCTCGACGCGCTGGCGGCGGACGGCCAGGCCCCGCCCGATCTGGTGGTCGCCGACCACGGGTGGGCGGGCTGCGCGGCGCAGTACGGCATCGACACCATCGGGTACGCCGACTGCAACGACCCGGCGCTGTTCCTCGCGGAGGCCGAGGGCACCCTCTCGGTCTGCGTACCACTGGACGATCACGTGACCAATCCCCGCTATTACGAGCCGATGACCGCTTATCTCCTCCACGCCGCGGGGCTGCTGCCGTAGGCTCCGGCCGTGACGCCCGTGACCCGTACGAGCACGAACACGACCACCCCCATGGAGACCCGGCTGCGGGTCCTGGACCCCCTGCTGCCCTCCGTGCACGCGCTGCCAGCACCCGTCGAGGGCGACATCACCTTCACCCTCCCGGGCGCCGAGGGCCGCTACCGGCGGCGGCGCGTCGATCCGCAGGCGTACGAGGCCAGCTGGGCGGCGCTCGATCAGCATCAGCTGTACGCCCGGCTCACCGGCCCCGACCCGGCCCGCGCCCTGGACACGCTGCTGACCGCCTGGGACCGGCGGATGGCCGCCGCCCGCCCGGCGCCGGGCGACAGCGAGGCCGTGTTCACCTGGCCCAGCCGCGACACCGAGGTCACCGCCACCCTGCTCGCCCACGGCTTCACCCCGAAGACCGTCACCGCCGTGCGCGCCGCCACCACCGGACCGCCGCCGGGCCGCGCCGCACGGGCCGGCGATCTCCTGGTGCGCCCGCTGGCGCCGGCCGACGCCGGCGATCTCGACCGGGCGGTGGCCCTGTGGCTGGACGAGCTGCGCTGGGACGCGCAGTTCGGCTCGACGATGCCGCGCGAGTCCTCAGCGCACCACGCCCGGCAGCGGCTGGCCGCTCCCGGCGCCTGGGTGTGGCTGGCCGAGCGCAACCGCCGGATCACCGGACTGCTCTCGGTCGAACCGCCCGAGGAGGCCGCCTGGGCCGCCCGGCAGGTCGCCGCCCGGCGTGTGGGCTATCTCTCCACCCTCATGGTCGAGGCGGCCGAGCGCGGCTGCGGCACGGGTACGGCGCTGGTCCGCACCGCGCACCTGGCCCTGGCCGAGGCGGGTGCCACCCACACCCTGCTGCACTACGCCGCGCTCAGCCCGCTCTCGGGCCCGTTCTGGCACCGGGCGGGCTACCGACCGCTGTGGACCACCTGGGCCCGGCGCCCGCCGGCCCACTGAGAGGCCGCCGGGCACACACGTGCCCGGGCGATCACTCCTGCTCGCGCCGGGGCACCCGGACGACGCCCTCCTGGATCACCGAGACCGCCAGCCGGCCGTCCCGGGTGAAGATCCGGCCCCTGGCCAGCCCGCGCCCGCCGCCCGAGGTCGGCGATTCCGTGTCGTACAGCAGCCACTCGTCGGCCCGGAACGGCCGGTGGAACCACATCGCGTGGTCCAGGCTCGCGCCCACCACGTCGCCCACCGCCCAGCCGCCGCGCCCGTGCGCCAGCAGCACCGAGTCCAGCAGCGTCATGTCCGAGACGTACGTGGCCAGGCAGATGTGCAGCATCGGGTCGTCGCGCTCGCCGTCCAGCTTCCCGTTGGTGCGGAACCACACCTGCGAGCGCGGCTCGCGCCGCTCCCCCGCCGTCGCGAACGGCGGCTCCGCCACGTACCGCAGGTCCACCGCCCGCCGCGCCTCCAGCAGCAGCTCGGCCACCGCCGGGTGCGCGAACCGGTCCGCGTACCGGTGCAGCACCTCTTCCCCGCCCGGCAGCGTCTCGGGGTCCGGGGCCTCGGGCATCGGCTCCTGGTGTTCGAGCCCGGTCTCCGGGAGCTGGAAGGACGCCGACAGATGGAAGATCGGCTGCCCGTGCTGGATCGCCACCACACGCCGGGTGGTGAAGGAGCGGCCGTCCCGGATGCGGTCCACGGTGTAGACGATGGGCGCGCCGGGATCCCCGCCGCGCAGGAAGTAGGAGTGCAGCGAGTGCGGCAGCCGGTCCGGCGGCACCGTGCGGCAGGCGGCGACCAGGGCCTGCGCCGCGACCTGCCCGCCGAAGACCCGGGGGATGACCGAGGGGTGGCTGGCGCCCCGGAAGATGTCCTGCTCGATCGGCTCAAGGTCGAGCAGGTCCAGAAGATACTGAAGAGTAGCGTCCATGGCGTTGATTCTCCCCGTTCGCTCCCGGAACGTGCGAAGGGCCCGGATCCTGATCGGATCCGGGCCCTTCGGCTTCCGTAGCGGGGACAGGATTTGAACCTGCGACCTCTGGGTTATGAGCCCAGCGAGCTACCGAGCTGCTCCACCCCGCGGCGATGGCTTAACTCTAACCCCACGCTGCCGAGCAGGGCAAATCAGCTGCGAACAGGGTTCGAACAGCTCGGGCAGCGCCCGTAGTACGTGACCGCGACCTCCGAGACAGTGAAGCCGAACCGCTCGTCCTCCGGCAGCGCCCGCAGCGGATCGGTAGCAAGCCGGACATCGCGGATGGTGCCGCAGCCGGAGCAGACCAGGTGCTGATGGGGGTGGTGCGCGTTGGGGTCGTACCGCTTCGCGCGCCCGTCCGTGGTGACCTCGATGATCTCCCCGAGGGCGACCAGCTCACCGAGGGTGTTGTAGACGGAGGCGCGCGAGATCTCCGGCAGGCGCGCGACGGCGCGGGCGTGCACCTCTTCCGCCGTGTAGTGCACATGCTCACCGTCCAGCACCTCGGCGATGACACGCCGCTGCGCGGTGAGCCGCCAGCCACGGTCCCGGAGTCGTTGTAGCAGGTCACTCATGGTTCCACCCTAGCGCGAGCCTCCCGGTGGCCCGACTTCGTATGACTTCGGGCCACGTCTTGACTTGGACTAAGTCCAATATAGGATCGGATTCAGCGGAGGCCAAGAGTCCGCACCGAAGCCGCTTGAGGATGCATGAACGAAGGGCGTGAAGAGGGATGACCGACCAGACCGCGGCGGGACCGCTCACCACGGAGGCCGGCGCACCGGTAGCCGACAACCAGAACAGCCAGACGGCGGGCGCGGGCGGCCCCGGCCTGATCCAGGACCAGCACCTCATCGAGAAGCTGGCCCACTTCAACCGGGAGCGCATCCCCGAGCGCATCGTGCACGCGCGCGGCGCCGGCGCCTACGGCACCTTCACCGTCACCGCGGACGTCACCCCGTACACCCGGGCGAAGTTCCTGTCGGAGATCGGCAAGGAGACCGAGGTCTTCCTGCGCTTCTCCACCGTGGCCGGCAACCTCGGCTCCGCCGACGCCGTCCGCGACCCGCGCGGCTTCGCGCTGAAGTTCTACACCGAGGAAGGCAACTACGACCTCGTCGGGAACAACACCCCGGTGTTCTTCATCAGGGACGCCATCAAGTTCCCGGACTTCATCCACACCCAGAAGCGCGACCCGTACACCGGCTCCCAGGAGGCGGACAACGTCTGGGACTTCTGGGGCCTGTCGCCCGAGTCCACCCACCAGGTGACCTGGCTGTTCGGCGACCGGGGCATCCCGGCCTCCTACCGCCACCTGGACGGGTTCGGTTCGCACACCTTCCAGTGGGCGAACGAGGACGGCGAGGTCTTCTGGGTCAAGTACCACTTCAAGACCGACCAGGGCATCAAGAACCTCACCTCCGAGGAGGCGGCGGTGCTCGCGGGCCAGGACCCCGACAGCCACCAGCGCGACCTGCGCGTCTCCATCGAGAACGGTGACTTCCCGAGCTGGACCGTGCAGGTGCAGATCATGCCGGCGAACGAGGCGGCCACCTACCGCTTCAACCCGTTCGACCTCACCAAGGTGTGGCCGCACGCGGACTATCCGCCGATCACGATCGGCAAGCTGGAGCTGAACCGCAACCCGCAGAACATCTTCGCCGAGGTCGAGCAGTCGATCTTCTCCCCGCACCACTTCGTGCCGGGCATCGGCCCGTCCCCCGACAAGATGCTCCAGGGCCGGCTGTTCGGGTACGGCGACGCCCACCGCTACCGCGTCGGCATCAACGCCGACCACCTGCCGGTGAACCGTCCGCACGCCACCGAGGCCCGCACCCACGGCCGGGACGGCGTCATGTACGACGGCCGGCACGGCGGCGCGAAGAACTACGAGCCGAACTCCTTCGGCGGCCCGGCCGAGACCGGCCGCCCGCTGTGGGAGCCGGTCACCGTCACCGGCACCACCGACGGGCACGCGACGCCCTCGCACGCCGAGGACGACGACTTCGTGCAGGCCGGCAACCTCTACCGGCTGATGTCGGAGGAGGAGAAGGAACGCCTGATCAACAACCTGGCCGGCTTCATCGCCCAGGTGTCGCGGGACGACATCGCCGAGCGGGCGATCGAGAACTTCCGCCGGGCGGACGAGGATTACGGCAAGCGGCTGCAGACCGCGGTACAGGCCCTCCGTGGCTGACCGGCGCCTGCCGTAACAAAACCGGAGCGGCCGGACCCCGTGGGCGGGGACGGCCGCTCCGGCCTGTGCGGAGAACGGAACGGACGCGGCGTGGCTACGCGGCGCCCGGCACGTACCCCAGGTGCGCCAGCAGCGCGTCGTGCAGCAGCCCGTTGGAGGCCGCGCCGTCCGCGCCGAGGGGACCGTCCGTGCCGTCCAGCGCGGTGAACCGGCCCCCGGCCTCGGTGACGATGATCGCGTTGGCCGCCATGTCCCACACCGACAGCTCCGGCTCGGCACACAGATCGACCGAGCCCTCGGCGACCATCATGTACGGCCAGAAATCCCCGTAGGCGCGGGTGCGCCACACCTTGCGGGACAGTTCCAGGAAGCTGCCCAGCTTGCCGCGCTCCTGCCAGCCGGTGAGCGAGGAGTAGGCGAACGAGGCGTCCGCCACCTCCCCCACCTGCGAGACCCGCATCCGGGTCGCGGAGGCCAGGTTGCGCCCGGTGTACGCGCCGGACCCCAGCGCCGCCCACCAGCGGCGGTGCAGCGCCGGGGCGGAGACCAGGCCGACGACGGGACGTTCCACGCCGTCCGCGTCCCGCTCCAGCAGCGCGATCAGGGTGGCCCACACCGGGACACCGCGCACATAGTTCTTGGTGCCGTCGATGGGATCGATGATCCAGCGCCGGGCGGTGTCCGCCCCCTGGCTGGTGCCGTACTCCTCGCCCAGGACGCTGTCGCGCGGCCGGGCCCGGCCCAGCTGGGAGCGGATCAGCTCCTCCACCGCGCGGTCCGCCTCGGTGACGGGCGTCATGTCGGGCTTGGTGGCCACCTGGAGGTCGATCGCCTTGAAGCGGTCCATGGTGAGCGCGTCGGCGGCGTCCGCCAGCACATGGGCCAGCCGCAGATCGTCGTGGTAGTCGGCCATACGGACCAGTATCCCCGGCGGATCAGTACACCTGAGCGTCGCCCCGGTCGCGCAGCATCCACAGGCCGATGCCCGAACCGATGAGCACCACCCCGGAACAGACGCTCAGCAGAATCTGCAACGCCCCCTCGTCGACGACGAAGTTGACGCTCAGATTGACGGTCAGGGAAAGGAGAAGCACACACCAGAGCAGCGGTTTCATGGGCCCCAGTCTGGTTTGCACACCGCGGCGTGCCGAGCGTGCGGACCCCCCGGAGCATGGTGGAGCGGGCTCCACCGCGCCCGCGCCGTCCGCTCCCCTACGCTGTGCGGGTGCCTGAGCTGCTCCGGACGACCTGGCGGGCCTCGATCCATCTGCTGATCGGCGGCGCGCTCGGTCTGTTCAACTATCTGATGGTCGGCGTGGGGCTGACGGCGGCCGGCGCCTCCCTGCTGGTGATCGGCGCGGCGGCACTGCCGGAGTTCGTCCTGCTGCTGCGCCGGGTGGCGCACTTCGAGCGCACCCGCAGCGCGCGGTGGAGCGGCGTCCCGGTCCCCGAGCACTACCCGCCGCTGACCGGCAACCTGTACGAACGGGTACGGCTGTCCGTCACCGACCCCAGCACCCACCGCGACCTGCGCTGGCTGGGCGCTCACCTGCTGTACGGGCCCGCCCTGAGCTACGCGGTCCTGCTGCTGTGGCCCATCGGGCTGCTGGCGGACGGCGTCTGGCACGGCCTGCTGCGCCGCCCGCCCCTGGTCCTGCCCCTGATCACCCGGCTCGCCGACCTCTCCGCGCGCTGGTCCCGGATCCTGCTGCTGCCCTCGCCCACCGTCCGGCTCGCCGAACGCGTGGAACAGCTGACCGCGACCCGCGCCGGCGCGATCACGGCGCACGGCGCCGAACTGCGCCGGATCGAGCGCGACCTGCACGACGGCGCGCAGGCCCATCTGGTGGCGCTGTCCATGCGCCTGGGGCTGGCCCGCCGCGCCTACGACCGCGACCCGGAGACCGCGCGGCGGCTGCTGGACGAGGCACAGGACCAGGCGGAGGAGGCACTGGGCGAACTGCGGCACGTCGTCCGCGGCATCCACCCGCCGGTGCTCACCGACCGCGGCCTGGCCGGCGCCGTGCGGGCGCTGGCGGCCGGCAGCGGCCTGGAGGTCGCCGTCACGGTCGCCGACGCCCTGGAGACCGGGCCGCGCGCCCCGGCCTCGGTGGAGACCGCCGCGTACTTCACCGTCGCCGAATCGCTGACCAACGCCGCCAAGCACAGCGGTGCGCAGCACGCCACCGTGGACCTGGACCTCACCGGGGACGCCGGGCGTACCGTGCTGCGGGTGCGGGTGCGCGACACCGGCCGGGGCGGCGCCGACGAGACACGGGGCACCGGCCTGAGCGGCATCCGCCGCCGGGTGGCAGCCCTGGACGGAACCGTGCGGGTGCAGTCGCCGGCCGGAGGACCGACCGAGATCGAAGTGGAGCTGCCGTGCGTGTGGTGATCGCCGAGGACAACGCCCTGCTGCGGGAGGGCATGGTCCTGCTGCTGCGCTCGGCCGGTCACGAGGTGGCCGGGGTTGCGGCCACCGGGCCCGAGGTGCTGCCCCTCCTCCTGGAACACCGCCCGGACGTGGCGGTCCTGGACGTGCGGCTGCCGCCCGGCTTCCGCGACGAGGGCCTGCGGGCGGCGCTGGCGGCCCGCGAACAGCTGCCGGGGCTGCCGGTGCTGGTGCTGTCGCAGTACGTGGAGCAGACCTACGCCGCCGAACTGCTCGGCGGCGGCGCACGCGGCGTGGGCTATCTGCTCAAGGACCGGGTGGGCCGGGTCGACGACTTCCTGGACGCCCTGGACCGGGTGGTGGCGGGCGGCACCGCGCTGGACCCCGAGGTCGTCACCGAGCTGATGTCCCGGCAGCGGCGCGGCGACCCGCTGGGCGAACTGACCCCGCGCGAGCGGGAGGTCCTCCACCTGATGGCGGAGGGCCACGACAACGCGACCATCGCCGCCGCCCTCGTCATCACCGAACGCTCGGTCCACAAGCACATCGGCAACGTCTTCGTGAAGCTGAATCTGCCGCCCACCGACTCCGGACACCGCCGGGTCAGGGCGGTGCTCGCCTATCTCAACGCCTGACCCGCAGCGCCCGCCGGGCCGGCAGCAGCGCCCCGGCGGCCGTGGTGAGGAGCACCGCCGTGCCGATCAGCGCCGCCTGGAGCGGCGGCAGCCACGGCAGCGTGTGCAGCACGGCCCAGCTGAAGCCCAGCAGCGGCACGGCGGCCACGGCGACCCCGAGCAGCGTCCCGGTCAGGGCCACCAGGGCGGCTTCCAACACCAGCATCGTCCACAGCTGCCCGCGCCCGGCACCCAGCCGGTGCAGCAGTTCCAGCTCGGGGCGGCGGCCCACGGCGGAGACCGCGAGGGTGGAGAACACGGCGAGCAGCGCCAGCGCGCACAGCCCGGCCACGGCGGTGGCCGAGAGCCCGCTCTCCAGCGCGGCGCCCTCCAGGGCCACCGGGGTGCGTACGGCTGCCGCCGGTGCGGCCGGGTCCGCGACATGGGCGGCGAGTTGCGCGCGGTCGAAGAGGAAATCGCCCACCGCGAGGGAGCGCGTGTAGAGGGCCACGATCCGCAGGCTCTCCTCCACACCGTCGCCGTACCGCAGCGTGACGGTGTCCCCGACCCCGGCGCCGAGCGTGCGGGCCCGGTCCGCGCCGACCGCGACCGTCCCCGTCCCCAGACCGGCGAGGTCACCGTCGCGCACCCCGGGGTCGAAGGCCGGGTCCCCGGGGGTGACCCCGAGCACCGGCAGCCGGTCGAGCACGGCCTCCCCCAGCTCGCTGCGCGCGACCAGCACGGTGCTGTGGATCCCTTCGGCCGGGCCGGTGGCGCGGGCCTGTTGCTCCCCGGCGCGCTGCGCGGTGGCACCGGCCGCGAGCTGGACGACGGCGAAGGCCGTCACCAGCACGATGGACACGACGGCGGCGCCGAGCCGGGGGGCGCCGGCCCGCCCCTGCGCGGCGGCCAGCCGGCCGCCCACTCCGCCGAACCTGCGCAGCGCCCCGCCGGTGACCGCCACCATCCACGCCGCGATCCACGGCCCGAGCAGCGCGCAGCCGATGACCATGACCACCACGGCGGCACCGGCCGCGGCGGCGGCTCCCTCCCCCGGCAGCACGGCACCACCGGCGGCGGACATCAGCCCCATCCCCAGCAGCACCAGCCCACCGGCCTTCCGCCCACCGGGGCCGGGGGGCGGGACGGGCGAGGCGGCGGAGCCGACGAGCCGGGCCGCCGGGGCGGGAACCGCCGGACCGGCCTCGCCGAGCCGGGGGCCGGCCTGTCGGCCGGTGGCGGCGGGTATCGGTCGGGGGGCACCGGCCGGGCGCGCGGTCCGGGAGCGCGGGGCCCCGGTCGCCCCGCCGGTGGCGGGCAGCGTGGCCAGGACGGCCGTCGCCACGGTCAGGCCCGCCGTGATCAGTGGTGCCGGGAGCGTCCAGGGGAGGACCGGCAGCGCCAGACCGTACGGCGCGGCCTCCGCCGTGACCAGCGGCCACAGCACCACGAACAGCGGTACGGAGGCCACCGCCCCCAGCAGCGCGGCGCGCGCCGCGACGACGGCCACCTCACGGGCCACCGCACCACGCAGCTGCCCGGCGGTGGCCCCCACCGCGTGCAACAGCGCCAGCTCCCCGGCGCGTTGCCGCAGCGCCCGCGCCACCAGCGTCGCCAGGACCAGTCCTGCGATCAGCAGCACCGATCCGCCGATCGCGCCGAACAGCGCCAGCAGCCCCGTCCGCACCGGCTGCGCCGTCAAGAACTCCGCCGCGCCGCGTCCGTCGCCGATCAGGGCCCGCAGCGTGCCGGAATCCCCGGCCGGGCGCACCTCCTGCGGCCGGGCGTCGACCGCGCCCGCCGCGTCCAGTGCCTGCCGCACCGCCGTGCGCACCGCGCCCGCGCCCACGCCCGGTTCGGCGAGCAGCCCGATCGCGTCGACGGAGTCCGGGTGGCCCGCCAGCGCGGCGGCCTCCGGCGCCGTGAACCACAGCGCCGCCGGGCCCTCGGCCAGGCCCACCACCCGGCGTACGGACGTGTCCTGCCCGACCCGCACGTCCAACTCGGCGCCGAGCGGCACCCCCAGCCCGGCCGAGGCGACGACCTCGTCCGCGGCGACCGGCTCCCGCCCCGCCACCAGCCCCCAGGGGGCCAGCGCGGCGGCCGGCCACGGCCGGCCCGGCAGCTGGGCCACGGTGTCCGTCCGTACCGTGAACTCCTCGTCCGCGACGGCACGCGCCACCCCCGGTACGGACTCCAGCAGGTCCACCACCGTCCGCGGCACCCGCACCCGTTCCGTCAGCGGCGCCGTCGCGCCGCGGTGGCGGGTGTGCTGATCCGCCGCCACCACGACCTCGGCGCCCGCATAGCGTTCGGGTTCCGGGTGCCCGAACGCGGTGGTCAGCGCGGCGAGCGCGAAGCAGCCGAGCAGCAGCGAGGTCGCCGCCAGCGCGAGGGACACCGCGCGCCACGACCGCCGGTGGTACCGCCCGGACGCCCGGGCCAGCAGCGCGAGGGACTCCTTCACGCGGCCACCGTCCGCAGCGCGCCCAGCACCTGGCCGGCGGACGGCCGTTCCAGCCGCCGTACGATCCGGCCCCCGTCCAGGACGATCGCCTCGTCCGCGTGCCCGGCGGCGACCGGGTCGTGCGTCACCATCACCACGGTGTGCCCGTGCGCGTCCACCGCCCGGCGCAGCAGCGCGAGGACTCCCTCGGCCGTCACCGGGTCCAGCGCGCCGGTGGGTTCGTCCGCGAAGATGATGTCCGGCTCGGTGATCAGGGCGCGGGCGATGGCGACCCGCTGCCGCTGTCCGCCCGAGAGCCGGCCCGGTGGTTCGGCGGCGCGGTCCGCCAGCCCAACCTCCTCCAGCACCCGCAGCGCCCGCGCCCGCGTGGCCTCCCCCTCGCCCGCCCCGGCCAGCAGCAGGGGCAGCGCGGTGTTCTGGAGGACCGTCAGCGAGTCCACCAGGTTGAGTTCCTGGAAGACGAAGCCGATCCGGTCGCGGCGCAGCCGGGTCAGCGCTGTCGCGCGGAGCCCGGCCAGCGGCACCCCGCCCAGGTGGACCGCGCCGCCGGTGGGGCGTTCCAGACCGGCCGCGCACCGCAGCAGCGTGGACTTGCCCGAGCCCGAGCGGCCCAGCACGGCGAGGAACCGGGCGCGCGGCACCTCCAGGTCGATCCCGTTCAGCGCGGGGGCCCGCCCGCCCGGGTACGTCCGGCTCACCCGGTCGAGCCGCAGCGCCGGTTCCCCGGGCGCCGCGCTCACCGTTCTGTCGTCCTCTCGCATAACCGGCACGCTACGAGCGGCGGATGCCCGGCCACGAGCGTGCTGCCACCCCTGCCGGGGTGGAGCCCGCTCCACCGTGCGGGGCGGCGGCTACGCTGCCGCCATGTTCTCCGTACTCCGGTTGCCCGTCCCGATCGTCCAGGCCCCGATGGCGGGAGGGCCGGGCACCCCGGAGCTGGTGGCGGCGGTGGTCCGGGCGGGCGGGCTCGGTTTTCTCGCGGCCGGCTATCTGAGCCCCGGGGCGCTGGGGGAACGGATCGCGCGGACCCGGGAGCTGGTGGGCCCGGGGCCGTTCGGCGTCAACGTGTTCGTGCCCCGCCCGCTGCCGGGCGATCTCGCCCCGGTGTACCGCTACCGCGCCGAACTGGCGGTGGAGGCCGAGCGGTACGGGGTGGCGCTGCCCGAACCCGATGTCCAGGACACCGATCACTGGGAGCGCAAGCTGGAGCTGCTGCTCGCCGACCCGGTGCCGGTGGTGTCCTTCACCTTCGGCCCGCCGCCGGCCGCGACGGTGGAGGCGCTGCACGCCGCCGGGACGGCCGTGGTCGCCACCGTCACCTCACCGCGGGAGGCGGCGGAGGCGGCCGGGCTGGGGGTGGACGCGCTGTGTGTGCAGGGCCCGGAGGCCGGGGGTCACCGGGGCTGCTTCGATCCGGAGGCCGACCCGGACGACACCCCGTTGCCGCTGCTGCTGGCACGGGTGCGGGAGCGGACCGGCCTGCCGCTGATCGCCGCCGGTGGCCTGGCCACGGGCGCGGACATCGCGGCTGTGCTGCGCGGCGACACCACGGCGGCGGCTCAGCTGGGCACGGCGTATCTGCGGACCCCGGAGGCGGGTACGGGCGCGGCGTACCGGGCGGCGCTCGCCGATCCCGGCGCGTTCGGGCGGACCACGGTCACCCGGGCCTTCTCGGGCCGCCCGGCGCGGGGCCTGCGCAACCGTTTCATCGAGGACCACAGCGCCACCGCCCCGGCCGGCTACCCGCTGCTGCACCAGCTGACGAAGCCGCTGCGCGCCGCTGCGGCCGCCGCGGGTGACCCGCACGGGCTGAGTCTGTGGGCGGGCACCGGGCACCGGCACACCACGCGGGAGGGCGCGGAGGAGCTGACGCGCCGGCTGTGGCGGGAGGCGGAGGGTGTACGTGGCACCACCCCCTCCTGACGCCCCAGGCCGCTGTTGAACTGCGGTTCGCGGCAAGAGGATTGGTCCCATGAGCACACCGACTTCCTCCGCCCGTGGCCGTTTTCCGCGCGAACTGTCGTTTCTGCTGCGCGGGTTGCCGGTCGGCATCGTGGCCTTCACCGTCGCCGTCACCGGCTTCGTCCTGGGCGTCGGCACGCTGGTGATCGTGTGCGGCGTCCCGGTCCTGGCGGGTACGCTGCGGGCCGCCCGGGGCATGGCCCGCGTGGAGCGGCGCGAGCTGGAGGCCCTGGCCGGGCGCCCGCTGCCGCCGCACCACTACCGGGTCGCGGGCGGTACCGGCTTCGCCCGGACGGCCCGTTCGCTGGCGGACCCGCAGTCGTGGCGCGACCTGGCGCACATGGTGGTGTCGTTCCCGCTGCGCGTGGTGAGCTTCTGTCTGGCCCTGGTCTGGACGGTGGGCGGGGCCGGCGGGCTGCTGTACGTCGCCTGGGCCTGGGCGCTGCCGCGCGGCGAGGACAACCAGGGCCTGTACGAGCTGATCACGGGCAACGACTCCTTCGCCGCCGATGTCGCCTTCACCACCGCCGTAGGGGTGTTCCTGCTGGTGACCGCGGTTCCGCTGGTCCGTGCGCTGGCCGCGCTGCACCGCTCGCTGGCCAGTGTGCTGCTGACCAACCGGACCGCCGCCGCCCGCGCCGCCGCTGTGGCGACGGCCGGCTCCGGTACCGCAGCGCAGCCCACCGAGCCGCTGACAGCCGCTTTGTGAGGGCGGCGTTCCGCGCGGGAGCGGTGCGTCAGTCCCCGGCGGTCCGCTCCCGGGTGGCCAGCAGCCGGCGCAGCGAGTACAGCCGGGCCGGGTCCGCGTGGCCCTCGGCCACCCACGCGTCCAGGGCGCAGTCCGGTTCGTCGTGACTGCACGCCCGGGGGCAGTTGGCCGCGCCCGGCTCCAGGTCGGGGAAGGCACCGATGACCCGCGAGGGGTCGACGTGGTGGAGGCCGAAGGACCGCACGCCCGGGGTGTCGATGACCCAGCCCGCCGAGTCGGGCAGCGGCAGGGCCAGGGCGGAGACGGTGGTGTGCCGGCCCCGTCCGGTGACCGCGTTGACGTGGCCCGTCGCCCGCTGCCGTTCCGGCACCAGGGCGTTGACCAGCGTCGTCTTGCCGACGCCGCTGTGCCCCACGAACGCGGTGGTCCGGTCCGCGAGCAGTTCCAGGACCGGCTCCACCGATTCCGCGTCCTCGAACCGTTCGGCGCTGGTCACCACATGGCGCACCCCCAGCGGCGCGTACGTCTCCAGCAGCGGCCCGGCCGGGGCCAGGTCCGCCTTCGTCAGGATCAGCAGCGGCTGAAGCCCGGCGTCGTAGGCGGCCACCAGGCAGCGGTCGATCAGCCGCGGGCGGGGCTCGGGGTCGGCGAGGGCCGTGACGACGGCCAGTTGGTCGGCGTTGGCGACCACCACCCGCTCGAACGGATCGTCGTCGTCGGCCGTACGCCGCAGCACCGACGTGCGTTCCTCCACCCGCACGATCCGTGCCAGGGTGTCGCGCTTGCCCGACAGGTCGCCGACCACCGCGACCCGGTCGCCCACGACCACGGCCTTGCGGCCCAGTTCGCGGGCCTTCATCGCGGTGACGGTCACCTCGCCCACCAGGCAGGTGATCCGGCCCCTGTCCACCGTCAGAACGAATCCCTCGGCCGCGTCCTCGTGCGCGGGGCGCCGGTGGGTGCGGGGGCGGCTGCCGTGCCGGGAAGGCCGGACCCGTACATCGTCCTCATCACTGTGCTTGCCGTACCGGCGCATCGCGGTGCCGCCCGGCCCTAGCCGCGTCCCGCCAGCATGCCGTGCCACAGTTCGGGGAAGTCGGGCATGGTCTTGCCGGTGGTGGCGATGTCCTCCACCTCCAGGTCCTTCACCGCCAGCCCCAGAACGGCGCCCGCGGTCGCCAGCCGGTGGTCCTCGTACGTGTGGAACACGCCGCCGTGCAGCGGGCGCGGCCTGATCCGCAGCCCGTCCTCGGTCTCGGTGACATCGCCGCCCAGCGCGTTGATCTCCCGGGTGAGGGCCGCGAGCCGGTCGGTCTCGTGCAGCCGCAGATGGGCCACTCCGCGCAGCACCGACTCGCTCTCCGCCAGCGCCGCGACGGCCGCGATGCCCGGGGTGAGTTCGCCGACCTCGCCGAGGTCGATGTCGATACCGAGGATCCGGCCGCTGCCGGTCAGGGTGAGACCGCGGTCGTCCAGCACGCAGTCGCCGCCCATCGCGGAGAAGATCTCCCGCAGGGCGTCGCCGGCCTGGGTGGTGTGGAAGGGCCAGTCGGGGATGGTCACGCTGCCGCCGGTGACCAGCGCGGCGGCCAGGAACGGCTGGGCGTTGGACAGGTCGGGCTCGATGACCAGGTCGCGGCCGAGCAGCGCGCCGGGTGCGACCCGCCACAGGTGGGGCTCGCCCCCGATTCGGGGGAGTCCACCTGGGCGCCGGCCCGGCGCAGCATGTCCACCGTCATCCGGATGTGCGGCAGCGAGGGCAGGACGGCACCGGTGTGCCGCACCTCCACGCCCTGGTTGAAGCGCGGCGCCGACAGCAGCAGGGCGCTGATGAACTGGGAGGACGAGGAGGCGTCCACCTCCACCCGTCCGCCGTCCAGCGAGCCGGCGCCGTGCACGGTCAGCGGCAGCGCGCCGCGCCCGTCGTCGTCGATGCGGGCGCCCAGCACGCGCAGCGCGTCGATGACGCCGTGCAGCGGGCGTTCGTGCGAACGGGGGTCGCCGTCGAAGCGCACCGGCCCCTCGGCGAGGGTGGCCAGCGGCGGCAGGAAGCGCATCACGGTGCCGGCGTTGCCGACATCGACGGTGGCCGGGGCCTGCGGGGTGGCGGGGATGATCCGCCAGGATTCGCCGCCGGCCGCGGGGGTGCCGGTGACGGCGGAGCTGGAGGAGGAGGTGATGGTCTCCTCGATGCCGATGCCCAGCGAGCGCAGCGCCTCCGCCATCAGCAGGGTGTCGCGGGACCGCAGCGGGCGGCGTACCCAACTGGGGTCGGCGGCGAGCGAGGCGAGGATCAGCGCCCGGTTGGTGACCGACTTGGAGCCGGGCACCGTGACGGTCGCCTCGACCGCGCCGGAGGCGAGCGGGGCGGGCCAGTGGTCGGCGGTCAGACTGTGGTCGGTCATGGTTCTCACTTTAGTGCGCGACGGAGGGTGATCGGCGGGGACGGGGCCCGGTCAGGGGGCGGCGGCGTCCAGCAGGCTGCCACCGCCGGCTATCAGGCAGGCGAGCACGACGGCGTGGAAGAACAGCAGCCAGATCAGCGCGGGCATCCTGGTCAGCCGGGCCAGCTGGTCGGCGTCGGAGTCCCCCGCTCCGCCGCGCCGCCGTTTGGCCTGGAGCTCCCACACCGGGCGGACCCCGCCCAGCAGCAGGAACCACACCACGCCATAGGCGAAGGCGGCCTGCACCTCGGGGTCGGTGAGCCAGGAAACCAGGATGAACAGCGCGCCGGTGAGCAGCACGGTGAGCATCCCGTACGCGTTGCGCACCATGACGAGCAGGGCGAGCAGCAGCGCGGTGGCGCCCCACAGCAGGGCGGTGATGCGGCCCGAGGCCAGCAGCGCGGCGCCGCCCAGGCCCAGCAGGGAGGGGGCCGTGTACCCGGCGGCGGCGGTCAGGATCATGCCGAGGCCGGTGGGCCGGCCCCGGGAGACGGTGAGCCCCGAGGTGTCGGAGTGCAGCCGGATGCCTTCGAGCTTGCGGCCGGTGAGCAGCGCGACCAGTCCGTGACCGCCCTCGTGGGCGATGGTGATGGTGTTCCGGGCGACCCGCCACACCCCGTACGGGGTGACAACGGCCAGTGCCACGGCGGCGGTCGCCAGCACCAGCCACAGCTCGGGCGCGGGCTGCGTCCCGGTGACCCGGTCCCACAGCTCCCCGATGTCAGCGATCTCCACGGCTTCCCGTCCCCTCTCCTCGGTCTCCGCCCGAATCCCCCGGCCTTGCGGAGCGATCCTATGGGAGGCTGCCCCCAGCCCGTCCGGGCCTGTGGACAACGCGTGAACGTGTGAAAACGCACGAGGGGGAGCGGAACTCATGGTGATAGTGATCGGCGTGGTGCTGGTGCTCGTGGTGGGATCCATCGCGCTCCGGGCCTTCCGGAGCGGTTTCAGCGCGCCCCGGGGTGGGCGCGGGGGCGGATCACCGGCGCACACGGACCACCACGGCGGTAACGGTGGTGACAGCGGAAGCGGCTGGGGCTGGGGTGGCGGCGACAGCGACAGCGGGAGCGGCGGAAGCAGCGGCGACAGTGGGGGCGGCGGAGGCGACGGCGGCGGGGGCGGCGGCGACTGAGCCCACCGGACGCCTCACCGCCCAGGCCTGCGGCGTTCGCGGATCCGGGTCCCGACGAGGCTGCCACCGCCGATGGCCGCGATCCCGAGCACGGCCTGCCGCGGCCCGTCCTCCAGCAGCAGGGCGATCACTCCGACGACCAGCAGAATCCCCGCCAGCAGCAGAGCGTCCGACCACCTCGCGCCCACGCCCATGCCCGCACACCGGCCCTTCTCTTCCCGCCGGACAACACCCCGAACGCCCCCGGTGCGCCCGGGAGCAGGACCATGATGCGCCCTCTCCCGGCGGGGACGGACCGCCGGGCAGCGCCGAGCGGTCCGCCCGGCCGGGGCGGACCGCTCGGCACGGTCGGTCAGGGCAGGTAGTTGGCGAACCGCTTGAACGCGGCCTGGGTTCCGGAGCCCGCGATCCCGTCGATCGCACCGGTGTAGCCCCAGCCCGCCTTCAGCCAGCGCTGCATGGCCTTCACCGTGTTGGGACCGACGATCCCGTCGATGGCGTCGTTGTAGTTCCAGCCTCCCCGCAGCATGCGCTGCAGGGCCTTCCAGCTCTCGGTGCCGAGCTGCCCGTCGATGGCGCCCCGGTAACCCCAGGTGTCCCTCAGCCACCGCTGGACGCTCTGGGCCTGGCTCGTGCTCAGGCCGAGGTTGACCACGGCGAGCGAGGCGACGGACTCGGAGGCCACCACCTGCTGCTTACCGGACGGTGCCGCCACCGCCGTACCCGCGGTCACCAGACTCCCCGCACCGACCGCGCAGATCGCGGTCATCGTGACGAATGTCCTGGTCATGTTCTTCGTACGCACGTCCTTCTCCTTCTTCGTCGTGCGGGGCGGCACCCGACGCCGTCGCGGCGCCGCCCCCTCATGAAGGGCACACGCCGGGGCGGCCCCGGCCAGGGGCCGCCCCGTTCCCCGCGCGCGGGCAGAAATCTCCCCCGGAGCACTTCTGCCGTCCCTCGCGGCCCGCCCGTGGCACCCCCCGGTCCCGGGCGCGCCCCTCCCGGCGGACCGTCAGGAAAGCCCGTTGGCGAACCGCTTGAACGCCGCCTGGGTGCCGGAACCCGCGATCCCGTCGATCGCACCGGTGTAGCCCCAGGCCGACTTCAGCCAGCGCTGGAGTGCCTTCACCGTGTTGGGACCGACGATCCCGTCGATCGCGTCGGTGTAACCGGAGCTCTGCCGCAGGAACCGCTGCAGGGCCTTCCAGCTCTCGGTACCCAGCTGCCCGTCGATCGCGCCGGTGTAGCCGAAGTACGTCTTCAGCCAGCGCTGGAGCTTCTGGGCCTCGGCGGAGGTCAGACCCAGGTTGACCACGGCGAGCGGGGCGACGGACTCGGCAGCCACCACCTGCTGCTTCCCGGACGGCGCGGCCACCGCCGTACCCGCGGTCACCAGACTCCCCGCACCGATCCCCGCGACCGCCACCAGGGCGACCAGGGGCTTCGTGAACGTCATCGATCGCATGCTTCTCTCCTCTTGAGTCAGCCGAGTCCGTTGGCGAACCGCTTGAACGCGGCCTGGGTTCCGGCACCGGCGATCCCGTCGATGGCACCGGTGTAGCCGTTCGCCTGTCGCAGCCAGTACTGCAGCGCCCGGATGGTGTTGGGCCCGACGATCCCGTCGATCGCGTCGGTGTAACCGGCCTGCTGCCGCAGGAAGCGCTGCATGGCCTTCCAGCTCTCGGTGCCCAGCTGCCCGTCGATCGCACCGGTGTAGTTGAAGTACGTCCTCAGCCAGCGCTGGACCTTCTGGGCCTCGGCGGAGGTCAGACCCAGGTTGACCACGGCGAGCGGGGCGACGGACTCGGAAGCCGCCGCCTGCTGCTTCCCGGACGGCGCCGCCGCGGCGGTGCCCGTGGTCACCAGGCCGGCCGCACCGACAGCGCAGATCACGGTCGCCGTGACGAGGGTCCTCGCCATGCTCTTCGAGCGCATTCTTTCCCCCTTTTTCCGACACGGGGAGCAGCACCGCGCGGCTCGCAACGCCTCCCCCTCGTGAGCGCCGCGCTCTGGTCGGCGCGCCGCTCACCTGCTGATACGTGTCATTCCACCGGCGCGCGCCCTGATCCGCCAGAGCCTTGGGGCCGGTTGGCGGGGAGAGTCAAGATCCCGGGCACTGCGGGTCAAGAACGAGCCGTCTGGCCTCGCTGGGGGTGCGGCCGAACTGCCGCGCGTAGGCCCGGGTGAAGTGCGCGTGCGAGGCGAAGCCCCAGCGGCGGGCGACGGCGTGCACGGGGACGCGGGTGCGCGTCGGGTCGGTCAGCTCACCGTGGGCGCGTTCGAGACGACGGCGCCGGATGTGGGCGGCGGGCGTCGTGCCCTGCCGCTCAAAGATCCGGTGCAACTGGCGTACGGAGACATGGTGCTGGGCCGCGACTACGGCGGGCTTCAGAGTGGGGTCGGTGAGATGCCGCTCGATGAACATCTTGACGGCGAGCAGCAGGGTGCGCTCCGCGCTCTCCTCGTCCCGCGGCGGGGCGCTGTCGAGCGTGTGGGTGATCAGCCCGGTGACCAGGTCGGCGAGCGTGGTGGCGAGCCGGGGAACGTCGGCCGGGCGGTAGGTGCGGTACTGCTGCCGCAGATGGATGACGTAGTGGGCGAGCAGCGCGCCGAAGCCGTGCCGGGAGGACAGCGCGTGCCCCAGGATTTCGCCGGTCGGGGTGTTCGGGGGCAAGCTCAGCCGGCTCTTGGGAATCTCGACGCAGTCCCCGCCGAACGGCAGGTCGGGGGTGGTGGCGCCGACGGTGAAGGGCCGCGAGGTGTCCACCAGATACAGCTCGCCCGGGCCGGTGACGTGCTGCCCGCCGCTCTGGCTGACGACCAGCGGAGAGGCCCCGGGGGTGGGCAGCGCGATGTGCAGGAGTTCGGGGTCGGAGTGCCGGATGAGGCGGGGAGTACGGCGCGCCTCGACGGCCCGCATGGTGATCGGCAGCACCCGGATGTCCTCCAGCGTGATCAGCCGCGACCGGCCCTGGAAGTCGGTGGTGATGTCGCTGGTGATCTCCATCGGGGCGATGAGCGAGATGAGGGTCTGGCGCCAGTACTCGAAGCGGTCGTGGGGCGCGAGGTGACGACTGTCGAGCACGGTCGTGGGCAGCATGCGGCTCTCCTGGGCTGGTCGGGCGTGGAGTCGCGGTGGGTGATGCGCCATGTACGGCGCGGGGCCGGACCCGTCCGGTGGCCCGCCCCCGTCCCCGGCCCCCCGGAGCGGCCCGCGGGTGGGCCCCGTCCGGCGGCATGCCGGCCCACCCCCACGGCACCCACCCCCGGTGCGCCGAAAATCGTCTTCATCCTCCCCGCCCCGCCCACCGGGGATGCTGTGGCACGCGTCTCCCGCCTCCGTGCCCGTGATCCGCCCGCTTCGCGGAACCACCGCCCGGGCTGCTGCAGCGGCCGGCGGCCCGCATAATCCGGCCGGGGCGAGGCGCCGCGGAGGGCGCCCACCCGCGCCCTGCGGGCCCCACTCGCGACGGACGGCGGGGCGAGGACCACCGACACCGGCCCCGGGGGGAACGCCCGGGTGACCAAGGCGACTTGCCAGCCGAACGGTCGCTGCGCCCCGGTCCGCCCGTGATGCGCCCGTTCCCGGACCGGCCACGGGCCCCACCGCATCCGCACGACAAAGGGCCCGACCCGCGTTTCCGCAGGTCAGGCCCTTAATCTAGAGGGTGAGTGACGGGACTTGAACCCGCGGCCACCTGGACCACAACCAGGTGCTCTACCAACTGAGCTACACCCACCATGACCGACTCGGGAGGCTTTTTACGGCTCTCCCCGCTCGGCCGTATTGAGTGTACAGGGTGCGCGGGGCACTTCGCTCCCGCGTTCCCCGCGGCCCACCCGGGTCACTGCGCGGCGTGCCGCGCCGCGATCCTCTTGGCCGTGTCGGAGTCGGGTCCCGGCTGCGGCACGAAGAGCGCCTCGCGGTAGTAACGCAGCTCCGCGATGGACTCCTTGATGTCCGCCAGCGCCCGGTGCTGTCCGCCCTTGGGGGGGCTGTTGAAGTAGACCCGCGGGTACCAGCGGCGGGCCAGCTCCTTCACCGAGGAGACGTCCACGATCCGGTAGTGCAGGTGCCCCTCCAGGGCCGGCATGTCCCGGGCGAGGAATCCCCGGTCGGTGCCGACGGAGTTGCCGCACAGCGGGGTGCGGCCGGCCTCCGGCGCGTACGTGCGGACGTACTCCAGCACCTGCCGCTCGGCGTCCTCCAGCGTCGTGCCGTCGTCCAGCTCGTCCAGCAGCCCCGAGGTGGTGTGCATGGTGCGCACCACCTCCGGCATGGTGGCCAGCGCGGCGGCGGGCGGGCGGATCACGATGTCCACGCCCTCCCCGAGTACGTTCAGCTCAGAGTCGGTGACCAGCGCGGCCACCTCGATGAGCGCGTCGTCGATCAGCGAGAGACCTGTCATCTCGCAGTCGATCCACACCATCCGGTCGTTCATGCGGGCAACCCTACGCCGGGCGTTCGGGGCCCACGGGACGGCCCGCCTCCCGGTGTCCCGGGCGGCGGGCCGCCGTGTACCTGTGGGTGGTGCTCCCGTTCAGGCCACCGGCCGGCCCCGCTGCCCCGGCACTCGGGGCGAGAAGCCGTCGGTGACGGGCTTGGCGCGCCCGGCCGCCGACTCCTGCTGCCGGGCCCGGTAGGCGGCCCGGTAGGCCGCCGGGGAGGCCCCCAGCTGGCGCCGGAAGTGCCCGCGCAGGGCGACGGGGGAACGGAAGCCGCAGCGGCCCGCCACCTCGTCCACCGAGTAGTCGGAGACCTCCAGCAGGCGCTGCGCCTGGAGCACCCGCTGCGTGATCAGCCACTGCAGGGGAGCGCTCCCAGTAAGGGACCGGAAGCGCCGGTCGAACGTGCGGCGGCTCATGTACGCGCGGGCCGCCAGGGTCTCCACGTCGAACTGCTCGTGGAGGTGCTCCAGCGCCCAGGCCACCACCTCGGCCAGCGGATCCGCGCCGATGTCCTCTGGTAAAGAGCGGTCCAGGTGGCGCGGCTGGCCGCTCTCGGCGCCGTTGCCGGCACCCCCTCTCCTGGTGGGCAGCACCAGCCGTCTGGCCAGGGCCGCCGCGGCTTCGGGGCCGTGGTCCATGCGGACGATGTGCAGACACAGATCGATCCCCGCGGCCGTGCCGGCCGAGGTGAGGATGTCACCGTCGTCGACGAACAGCTCCCGCGGGTCCACATGGACCGACGGATAGCGCTTGGCCAGCGTGGGGGCGTACATCCAGTGGGTTGTCGCCGGCCTGCCGTCCAGCAGGCCGGCCGCTCCGAGCGCGAACGCACCGGTGCACAACCCGACAATGCGGGCACCCTCACTGTGCGCCCGGCGCAGCGCGGCGAGCGCGGCGGCGGGCGGCGGTCCGGTGATCGACCGCCAGGCGGGGACGATGACGGTACCGGCCCGGGAGATCGCCCCCAGACCGTAGGGCGCGCGCAGTTCCAGTCCGCCCGTGGTGCGCAGCGGTCCTTCCTCCCCCGCGCACGCCAGCAGGCGGTAGCGCGGTACTCCGGCGTCCTGACGATCGACGCCGAAGACGGAGAGCGGGATGGAACTTTCGAACATGGGGCTGCCACTGAACAGCAACACCGCGACGATCTCGCGGCGGCGCCGGGCAGCGAGCTTGACGGCGGGCTCGGGGCCGTGCGTTGGGTCCTGGCTCATGCTCCTCAGTTCCCTCGGTCGTCGCATCCTCTCGGTCCTGCACGTTTCCCCCGACGTGATTGCCAAGATCGAATCTACTGTGTCGGATGAGGTCGGCGGGACAAGTTCATCACTCGGCGCTAAATCGACATGACAACGTGGCGCGAAGCAGTCGATCAGGAAGCGTTACACGTACGAGCAGTTGGGGGAAGTGCGCCTTCTCGTCGTGCTCCGCACCGCCGGTGGCCGGGCCCCCCGGTGCCTCGCCGTTTCCCCGTGGGGCCGTGGGGTTGGCGGGGCGGGTGGGCAAGGTGTTTCAGCAGTGGGGAAGTTGGCTGAAAATAAAAGTCGTCAACAAGACTCCCGGCCGGTGATCGGACGTTCCGGCGGGTCGCCGGCAACGCCACAGACACCGTATCGTTACGCTCCGGCATCGGTCGCACACAAGGGCGCGGCGACCATTGCGCCCCGCCCCGCGGTGCGGCATGCTGCTCGGTCACGGTTCGCGGGGTTGACAACGCCGTCAGCGGGAACCAGCAATGTACGACGTCATCTGGAGGTGGGCTTGTGGCTGACGAAACAGCCTTGACGTGGGCCCTTCCGTGTCCCACACCCGTCCCTGCCGTGCTCACGAGGTCTCCTCGCTGACCGCCCGCCGAGGCACTGATGGCTGGATACGAGCTCCCAGAACCCACGGACCGCAAGCGTCTCGCGGATCCGTCCACTCCCCCCGCGCCCGCCGACGATGAGCGGTACGCACGCGACCCCGCATTTCAGCATGGTGTCGTAGTCGGATTCGACGGATCGACCACCAGTGAGCGTGCTCTCGCATACGCCATTGGCATGGCTCACCGCGCCGGCTCCGGGCTGATCATCGTTCATGTGGCGAACCGACTGCCGACCACCGTATGGGCGGGATGCGAACCCCCCGCCCTGGTGGACATCCCCGATCACCGCACCGAGGTCATCGGTCTGGAGCTGGCGTGCTCGGACCTGCTGGCCGACCTCCCCTGGGTCCTGCTGGAGCGTGGCGGCGACATCTGCCACGAACTGGAGGAGGTGGGCCAGGAGTACGAGGCGGACGCCATCGTCGTGGGCACCACCCAGGGGCTGCTGGGGCGGCTGTTCGGCTCGGTGTCCGGGCGGCTGGCCCGCCGGGCCCGGCGGCCGGTCATCGTCATCCCGTAGCCTCCGGGGCACCGCGCGCGACCGCCGGCGCGCGCCGTCGTGCTCCCGTGCGCCCCGCTGCCTCCGCCGGCCGCACGGCAGGGGTCGTCTGCCCGCTTTTCACCCGGCCACTCCCCCGGGGGTCGTTCCCCGGCCACCGGCGCCCGCCCCGGCGCGCCCGGTCGCGCGCCGCCGGGACACCGCCGCAAATTGCTGCCCCTCGCGGGGTGGATTGTGCGCTTGTGAGGGGCATACAGGGAGCAAGACCTCTGGCTGCCGCCGGGAGGTGACGGACCCGGCGGCGGCTGTCCCCGACGCCGGCGTAATGGGCGACGCCGGCGCGAGATGGCGGCCCCCGGGGGTGCGTATGGTGGCACGCACCCCGTCCGGGGGCCGCCGCTCTGTCCGCTTCGCCGCGAGGACGCCGCGGTGAGCGCGCCTACTCCACGGTGACGGACTTGGCCAGGTTGCGCGGCTTGTCGATGTCCCGGCCCAGCGCCAGCGCCGTGTGGTACGCCAGCAGCTGCAGGGGGATGCCCATCAGCACCGGGTCCAGCTCGGGCTCGTTGCGCGGCACCACGATGGTGTCGTCGGCCTTCTCCTGCTCGCTGTGCGCCACCGCCAGGATCCGCCCGCTGCGGGCCTTGATCTCCTCCAGGGTGGCCCGGTTCTTCTCCAGCAGGTCATCGTCCGGGATGATCGCGACGGTCGGGGTCGCGGGCTCGATGAGCGCCAGCGGGCCGTGCTTCAGCTCGGAGGCCGGGTACGCCTCGGCGTGGATGTAGGAGACCTCCTTGAGCTTCAGGGACGCCTCCTTGGCCACCGGGTAGCCGCGCACCCGCCCGACGAACATCATGCTCTTGGCATCGGCGAAGTCGGCCGCCAGCTTGGCGATGCGCGGCTCGTCCGCGAGGACCTCGGCGATCTGGGCGGGCAGCTTGCGCAGCCCCTCGATGATCCGCTTGCCGTCGGAGACCGACAGGTCCCTGATCCGGCCCAGGTGCAGCGCCAGCAGCGCGAAGGCCACCGCCGTGTTGGTGAAGCACTTGGTGGACACCACGCACACCTCGGGCCCGGCGTGCACGTACACGCCGCCGTCCGTCTCGCGGGCGATGGCCGAGCCGACCACGTTCACCACGCCCAGCACCCGGGCGCCCTTGCGCTTGAGCTCCTGCACGGCGGCGAGGGTGTCGTACGTCTCGCCGGACTGGCTGACCGCGATGTACAGGGTGTCGGGGTCCACCACCGCGTTGCGGTAGCGGAACTCGCTGGCCGGCTCGGCGTCCGCGGGGATGCGGGCCAGCTCCTCGATCAGCTGGGCGCCGATCTGACCGGCGTGGTAGGCGGAGCCGCAGCCCAGGATCTTCACCCGGCGCATGGTGCGCGCCTCGCGGGCGTCGAGGTTGAGGCCACCGAGCCGCACGGTCGCGAAGCGGTCGTCGATCCGGCCGCGCAGCACGCGGTCCACGGCGTCCGCCTGCTCGGCGATCTCCTTGTGCATGTACGTGTCGTGGCCGCCCATGTCGTAGCTCTCGGCCTCCCACTCGACGGTGGTGGGCGCGGCGGAGGTACGGGAGCCGTCCGTGGTGTACGTGCGGTAGTCGTCGGCCTTGAGGGTGGCCATCTCGCCGTCGTCCAGGGTGATCACCTGGCGGGTGTGGCTGATGAGCGCGGCCACGTCGGAGGCGACGAACATCTCCTTCTCGCCGATGCCCAGGACCACCGGGGATCCGTTGCGGGCGACCACGATGCGGTCGGGGAAGTCGGCGTGCAGCACGGCGATGCCGTAGGTGCCCTCGACGTAGCGCAGCGCCTCGCGGACCTTCTCCTCCAGCGTCTGCGACTGGGCGCGGGCGATGAGGTGGGCGAGGACCTCGGTGTCGGTGTCGGAGATCAGCTCGACGCCGTCCGCGGTGAGCTTGGCGCGCAGGTCGCCGGAGTTGTCGATGATGCCGTTGTGGACGACGGCGACGCGCTGTGCGGCGTCGGTGTGCGGGTGGGCGTTGATGTCGTTGGGGGCGCCGTGGGTGGCCCAGCGGGTGTGGGCGATACCGGTGGTGCCGGCGAACCGGGCGGGGACCTTGGCCTCCAGGTCGCGGACCCGGCCCTTGTTCTTGACCGTCTTGAGGCCGCCGCCCTTGCCGCTGCTGTGGATGGCGATGCCGGCGGAGTCGTACCCCCGGTATTCGAGGCGCTGCAGCCCCTCCAGGAGGAGGGGGGCGACATCCCGCTTCCCGATGTATCCGACGATTCCACACATAAGGGGTGTCCTCCTGGCTGGTTGGTTCCGTGCTGGGCGGGCGGGTGAGCGGCACGTACGGTGTACGGGGCCCGGCGGGCGCGATACGGCGGCGGTCAGCCGTACACGATCCGCCGCAGCTGTCGTATCGACAGTCGCGGCGGGGCCACCGCCCGGTGCGTCAGCTCCTCGGCGATCCGCTCGAAGATCACCGGATTGGTCAGTCCGTGTCCCTGGAGCTCGCGGTGCCGACGGCGCGTGTACTCCTCGATGGTCTCGTCGAAGTACGCGAGCACATCGAGGACGACACGCGCGGCCTCACCCCTGGCGAGCGGCGTGCTGCGCACCAGGTGATCCACGAGGTCCTCGTGCGAGGACGTCCGACGTTCGAGCACCCCTCGATAGTGCGGATCAAGGACGGTTTCCGCAACAAATCTGCCCGATATCGGGCAGGGAGGTGGCGTTTCTCATTCCCGGGCGGCCAGCTCGGGGATGACCAGCGGGGTTCCGGCGACCGGGCACGCGATCACGGCGGCCCGCAGCCCGAACACCTCCCGCACCAGCTCGGGGGTGACCACCTCGGCCGGCGGGCCGGCCGCCGCCACCTTCCCGTCCCGCATGGCGATCACATGATCGGCGTACCGGCAGGCGAGGTTCAGCTCGTGCAGCACCATCACCACGGTGCGTCCGCGCTCCCGGTTGAGCCGGGCGACCAGCTCCAGCACATCCACCTGGTGGGCGAGGTCCAGATAGGTGGTGGGTTCGTCCAACAGGAGCACCCCGGTGTCCTGGGCCAGCGCCATCGCGATCCACACCCGCTGCCGCTGGCCCCCGGACAGGGCGTCGAGGGAGCGCTCGGCCAGCGCCGTCGCCCCGGTGGCCGCCAGCGCCGCGTCCACCGCCTCCTCGTCGGCCGCCGACCACTGCCGCCACCAGCGCTGGTGCGGGGTACGGCCGCGGGCCACCAGGTCCCGTACGGTGATGCCGTCCGGGGCGGCCGGGGACTGCGGCAGCAGCGCCAGGCGCAGCGCCACCTCCCGGGCGCCCAGGGCGGCGATGTCCCGGCCGTCCAGGTGCACCGCCCCGGCGGCCGGCTTCAGCAGCCTGGCCAGGGCGCGCAGGGCGGTGGACTTGCCGCAGGCGTTCGGCCCGACCAGCACCGTCACCTTGCCGTCCGGGATCCGCAGATCGAGGTCCTCGGCGACGACGTGGTCCCCGTACTCCAGGCGCAGCCCGGTCGCACCGAGGTGCGCCGCCCCGGTGTCCGCGGCGTCCGTCGTGGTGGTCTCGGCGGGCATCTCAGCCTCCCCTTCCGGCCCGGTTGGAGCGGGCGAGCAAGAACAGCAGGTACGGGGCGCCCACGGCGCCGGTGACGATGCCGACCGGCAGTTCGGTCGGGGCGAGCACCAGCCGCCCGGCGAGGTCGGCGGCCAGCATCAGGACGGCGCCCATCAGCCCGGAGGTGAGCAGCGGCACCCCGGCGGTGCCGGCGACCCGGCGGGCGATCTGCGGGGCGCCCAGGGCCACGAACGCGACCGGGCCCGCCACCGCGGTCGCCACCGCGGCCAGGCAGGTCGCGGCGATCAGCAGCACGACGCGCGCCCGGTGCAGCCGCATGCCCAGGCTCAGCGCGGTGGAGTCGTCGAACTGGAGCAGCTGGTAGGGACGGGCCAGCGCGAAGGTGAGCGGCACCAGGATCAGCAGCGCCCAGCCGACCCACGCGACGTGCGACCAGCTGCGGCCGTTGAGCGAACCGGTGAGCCAGACCATGGCGCGCGCGGCCTGATCGATGTCGGCGCGGGCCAGCATCCAGCGGGTGAGCGCGGCCAGCGCCCCGGCGGCGGCGATGCCCACCAGGACGAAGCGGTAGCCGGTGATGGTGCCGCCCCGGTAGGCGAAGGCGTAGATCACGGCGGCGGTGAGCAGCGCGCCGCCCAGCGCCCCGAAGGGCACGGCGCCGAAGGTTCCGGCGCCCGCCGCGGTGACCCCGCCGAACAGGATGGTGGCCACCGCGCCGGCCCCGGCTCCGGCCGAGATCCCGATGAGGTCGGGGGAGGCCAGCGGGTTGCGGGTGACGGCCTGGTAGACGGCGCCCGCCATGCCGAAGGCGAGCCCGGCCAGTACGGCGGTCAGGGCACGGGGCAGCCGCAGCTTGTGCACGACGAGATCGGCGGCCCCGTCCCCGTACCCGAACAGCGCGCCCAGCACGTCGCCGGGCGGGATGGCGTAGGTGCCCAGGGAGACGGAGGCGGTGAAGGCGGCGAAGCCGGCGAGCAGCAGCGCCAGGACGGTGGTGGCCACCCTCACCGGTACGCGCAGCCCGAGGGGCCCGGCCTCGGCGGTCAGCGCGGTACGCGGGCCGGTACGGGTCCAGGGCTTCGGCGGGGCGCCGGTGCGGCTCATCGGGTGTGCTCCCGCAGCTTGCCGCGCTTGACCATGACGGCCAGGAAGGGGGCGCCGATGACGGCGGTGATCACTCCGGCCTCCAGTTCTCCGGGCCTGGCCACCACCCGGCCGATGACGTCGGCGGTCAGCAGCAGGACGCCGCCGCCCAGCGCCGAGCAGGGGATCAGCCAGCGGGCGTCCGGGCCGGTGACGGCGCGGACCAGATGCGGGATGACGAGGCCGACGAAGGTGACGGGGCCGGCGGCGGCCACCGCGGCGCCGGTCAGCACGATCACGGCGACCGCGCCCAGCGCGCGGGTGGTGCGCACCTTGGCGCCGAGGGTGGTGGCGAGGTCGTCGCCGAGCGCGAGGGCGTTGAGCCGCCCGCTGAGCGCGATGGCCAGCACCAGACCGATGACGACGAACGGCGCGAGCTGCGGACCGAGTGCGGCGTCGCGCCCGGCGAGCGAGCCGACGGCCCAGGAGCGGTACTGGTCCAGGGTGTTGACGTCGAGCAGGACCAGCGCGCTGGTGAACGAGCCGAGGAAGAGCGTCACGGCTGCGCCGGCCAGGGCGAGTTTGGCGGGGGTGGCGCCTCCGTAGCCGGTGCCGCCGACGGTGTAGGCGAGCAGTCCGGCGAGGGCGCCGCCGAGAAAGGCGAACCAGATGTACTGGTAGGAGTGGGTGAGCGAGAACAGTCCGATGCCGGCCGCGACGGCGAAGGCCGCCCCGGCGCTGACCCCGATCAGGCCCGGGTCGCCCAGCGGGTTGCGGGTGATGTCCTGGGCCACGGCCCCGGCGGCGCCGAGCGCGAGACCCACCAGCAGGCCCAGCACGGTACGCGGGAGACGCAGGTCGCGCACCACCACGGCGTCGCCCTCGCGGCTTCCGGTGAGCGCGGCCAGCACATCGCCGAGCGCGACCGGTTTGCTGCCGATGGCGAGGGAGGCGAACACGGCGGCGACCAGGGCGAGCAGCAGCACGAGCAGCGCGACCGTGCGGGCCGGGCGGCCGCGGCCGGGCGGGGGCGGGGCCGGCGGCGCCTGGACGGCGTCGGCGGTACTGGCGGAGGTGTCGGACACGCCCACAAGGTAAGGCAAGCCTGACTTGTGCGGTTCGCCACCCCCGTCTTCCGCCGGTCACCGAACGCTGGCTATGCTCACACCGCCCTTACCAAGGCAAGCCTTACCTAAAACGAAAGAGGGACCCGTGACCACCCCCCTGCGGCGCCGCTGGCGCCTCCGCGTCGGCGCCTTCGCGCTGATGACCGCGCTGGCCGCCGGGCTGGCCGGCTGCGGGTCCGACGGCGGATCCTCGCCGGCCGACAGTGACGACAGCGCCACCGGCGCCGGCTCCGGCGACGCGTCGTTCCCGCGCACCATCACCCACGACAAGGGCAGCACCGAGATCCCGGCCGCACCGCAGCGGATCGTGGCGCTGGACAACAGCCTGGTCGAGGCGGTCGTAGCCCTGGACGGCAACCTCGTGGCCGGCGTCGGCGGCTACCGCAACCTGGACGGCTTCCCCGCGTACCTGGGCGACGCCGTCAAGGACACCGTGGACGTGGGCCCGCTGGAGAGCCCCAACCTGGAGCAGATCATGCTCCTGGAGCCCGATCTGATCATCTCCGCGACGGTGCGCCACGACGAGCTGTACGACACGCTCTCCGACATCGCGCCCACCGTGTTCGTCGCCACCACCGGGCCGACCTGGAAGGACAACATCGCCCTGGTCGGCGAGGCGCTGGGGGCGGAGGACCGGGCGGCGGAACAGATCACCGCGTACGAGACCCGGGCGGCGGCGATCGGCGAGGCGGTCAACGCCGCGCACGACAATCCGACCGTCTCGGTCATCCGGTTCCTCGACGGCCCCACCCGGATCTATCTGCCGCACACCTTCTCCGGCATCATCCTGGCCGACATGGGGCTGACCCGGCCGGAGAACCAGCGCGATCCCGAGGAGTTCACCCTGGAGATCAGCGAGGAGCAGATCGAGCAGGCCGAGGCCGATGTGATCTTCTACACCACGTACGCGGGGGGCGAGGACCGCAAGGAGCGGTTCCTGGCGAACCCGCTGTGGGAACGGCTGAGCGCGGTACAGAACGGCGCCGTGTACGAGGTCGAGGACGCCATCTGGATGACCTCGGTGTCCCTGCAGGGCGCGGACCAGGTGCTGGACAACATGGCGGAGATCTTCGGCGTCGACGCGGCGAAGTAGTCCCGGGGACGGACGGCGGGCGGAGAATACGGGCATGATCCCCCAGCGCTCGGCCCGCCGCCGTCTGACCACGACCGTTCTGCTGCTTCCGCTGCTCGCGCTGCCGCTCACCGCCTGCGGCAGCGAGGGCTCGGCCGCCCCCGCCGCCGAGGCCGCCGACCCGACGCCGGCCGACACCTCCGCCGCGCCCGACGCTCCGGACCCGTCCGAGCCCGCCGACCCGGCGGACCCCTCCGCCCCCGCGGAGTTCCCCGGCGTGGCCCCGGAGCTGATCTACCTGACCGAGATCCCCGGCCACACTCTGGCGCCGCAGTCGGCGGGGGTCATCGGGGAGGACGGCTGGGGCTGCTCCTACGTCTCCGCCACGGGCGGGACGATCGAACTGCGGGTGGAACGGGCCGAGCCCGGCGCGGCCGACACGGACATCACCGCCGACCGGGCGGCGGGCATCACCGAGTTCCACCGGATCCGCGACGGCGTGCGGATCTCGGTTGTCACGACCGACCCGGACGCCGACCCCGACCTGCTGCGCGCCGCACTGGAGGCCGCGCATCCCGCCGACGCCGCCGAACTGGCCGAGGCGCTGCCGCAGGAGGACGGCGGCGCCCCGGTACGGCGCGGCGATCTCCCGCCCAACGGCGACGGCGCCCCCCTGGATCCGGAGGGCGCCGCCGGCTGAGTCACCGGCCCGCCGGGGCCGCTCGGCCGGAACGGCCGCACGTCCCGGCGGTCGGCCGGATGGTGCTGTCCTACAACCGGTTGAGCAGGGCCTTCTTCGCCGCGCCGAACTCCTCGTCGGTCAGGACCCCGGTGTCGTGCAGTTCCCCCAGCTCCCACAGCCGGCGCAGCACCGCGTCCTGCTCGCCGCCCGCGTCCCCGCTCGCCACCAGCGGCGGCTCGGGCTGCGCGGGCACCGGCACGGGGACGGTCCCCTCCCCGGTGGAGGGGTGCGGCAGCCGGGCGGCCAGCGCGGCCACGAACAGCGCCGACTCGGTGACGTCCTTCACCTCGCGCCAGCCCCACATCACCACGCAGTTGGGGTCGTGGGAGGGCTTGGAGGTGGAGTGCGCGCCCTTGGGGTGCAGCCGGACGAAGCCGTTCTCTATCCGCGGCGGCGCCCACTCGACGGCGGCCAGATCGCTCAGCGCGATGACCCGGGCGCCGCTGTTCTTCTTGATGTCGTCCGCGCCCCAGCCCCAGTCGATGCGGATCTGTGCGCCGTCGAAGGTGGCCTCACCGTCCGAGGCGTGCAGCGTGATGGGCACCTGGGGCCCCGGCAGCAGATAGCGGTCGGTGGCGGTCGCGGGCACCTGCGCGGTCCGCACTGCCTCGGTGATCTCGGCCGCCAGTTCCCGGGCGGCGTCCGCCCGGTCGTGCGGCACCTCCAGCAGGTACGGATCGGCCACGGCCGGCAGCTTGCCGCCGGTCGCCTGTGTCAGCGGATCCGCGCCCTCCCTCAGGCGCAGCCGCAGTCTGTCGTGCTTGCGCCCGGGCTCGAAGGAAACCTCCGCCACCGCCTCCAGCGGCACGGTCAGCTCCCCCAGAGCGGTGCGGAGCGCATGCACCCCCTTCCCTTGCCCGGGCACGATGCGCAGCACCGAGCCGTCGAAATACCAGTTACCGGCTCGCTGGGTGATCTCAGCCATGTCACCAGATTGTGCCAGCAGGCCGCGAACGCCAAATTCCCCCCACCACCTACCCCACGGACCCCGCCGTGGGGCAGGCGCACCACCGTCCCGCGAAGGGTCAGACAAGCCCGAGTTCCCGGGCGATCAGCATGCGCTGGACCTCGCTCGTGCCCTCCCCGATCTCCAGGATCTTCGCGTCGCGCCACATCCTGGCGACCGGGTACTCGTTCATGAAGCCGTAGCCGCCGTGGATCTGGGTGGCCTCCCTGGCGTTGACCACGGCCACGTCCGAGGAGTGCAGCTTGGCCATCGCCGCCTCCTTCTTGAACGGCTCGCCCGCCATCAGCCGGGCCGCCGCGTCCCGCCAGGCCAGCCGCGCCGTGTGCGCCCGCATCTCCATGTCGGCCAGCTTGAACTGGATGGCCTGGTTGGCGCCGATCGGGCGGCCGAACGCCTCCCGCTCCCCCGCGTACCGCACCGACTCGTCCACGCAGCCCTGCGCGAGCCCGGTGCCCAGCGCCGAGATGGCGATCCGGCCCTCGTCCAGGATCCGCAGGAACTGGGCGTACCCGCGGCCCTCCTCCCCCAGCAGGTTCTCCACCGGCACCCGGACGTCGGAGAAGGACAGCTCCCGGGTGTCGGAGGCGTTCCAGCCGACCTTGGAGTAGGCGGGGGCCACCGTGAAGCCGGGGGTGCCGGAGGGCACGATGATGGTGGAGATCAGCGGGGAGCCGTCCGGCTTGCGGCCGGTGACGGCGGTGACCGTGACGAGCCCGGTGATGTCGGTCCCGGAGTTGGTGATGAAGCTCTTGGTTCCGTTGATCACCCACATGTCCCCGTCCCGCACCGCAGTGGTACGGGTGCCCCCAGCGTCGGAGCCGACGCCGGGCTCGGTCAGCCCGAAGGCGCCCAGCATCTCGCCCGAGCACAGCTTCGGCAGCCAGCGTTCCTTCTGGTCGGCGGTGCCGTAGCGGTAAATCGGCATGGCCCCCAGCGAGACCCCCGCCTCCAGGGTGATGGCCACCGAGGAGTCCACCCGCGCCAGCTCCTCCAGGGCCAGGCACAGCGCCAGGTAATCGCCGCCCATGCCGCCGTACTCCTCGGGGAACGGCAGCCCGAACAGCCCCATGGCGGCCATCTCGCGGACGATCTCGTACGGGAAGGCGTGGCGTTCGTAGAACTCCCCGATCCTCGGGGCCACCACGTCGTGGGCGAACGCCTCCACGGTGCGGCGCAGTTCTTCGTGCTCCGGGGTCAGGCGGTGGTCCAGTGCCATGGGTCAGGACTCCTTGTGGGAGAGCGCGCGTACGGTGCGCGAAGGGCTGGGCCGGCCGAGGTGTGAGGCCAGCCAGTCGCTGGTGGCGACGAGTCGCCGCAGGTCGACGCCGGTGTCGATGCCCAGGCCCTGGAGCATCCACAGCAGGTCCTCGGTGGCGAGGTTGCCCGTGGCGCTCTTGGCGAACGGGCAGCCGCCGAGACCGCCCGCGGAGGCGTCGACGGTGGTGACGCCGTGCCGCAGGGCGGTGAGGGTGTTCGACAGGGCCTGGCCGTAGGTGTCGTGGAAGTGGACGGCGAGCCGGCCGGGCGGCACCCCGGCCTCCCCCAGCGCGCCGAGCAGCGCGGTGACCTGCCCCGGGGTGGCGACCCCGATGGTGTCCCCGAGACTGATCTCCTCGCACCCCAGGTCGAGCAGGCGCAGCACCACGCGCACCACCTGCGCGGCCGGTACCGGCCCCTCCCAGGGGTCGCCGAAGCACATGGAGAGGTAGCCGCGCACCGGGACCTCGGCGCGCAGCGCGCGGCTCACCACCGGCTCGAACATGGTGAGGGTCTCGTCCACCGTGCGGTTGAGGTTGGCCTGGGCGAAGGACTCGGTGGCGCTGGCGAACACCGCGATCTCGCGGACTCCGAGCGACAGTGCGCGGTCCAGGCCGCGTTCGTTGGGGACCAGTACGGGCAGCCGGACGGCGCGGTCGCCGAGGTCCTCCAGCAGTGGCATCAGCTCCGCCGCGTCCGCGAGCTGAGGGACCCAGGCGGGGTGGACGAAGCTGGTGGCCTCGACGGTGGTGAGCCCGGCGTCGGCCAGCCGGTGGATGAACTCGGCCTTGACGGCGACGGGGACGATCGTCTTCTCGTTCTGCAGGCCGTCCCGGGGGCCCACCTCGTGGATGCGGACCCGGGCGGGCAGACCCGCGTCGGGGACGCGCATGGGGAGTTCGCCGGTCACGGGGCCTCCTCGTCCTGGTGGGCGGCGACGACGGCCAGCACCTGGTCCATGGCGACGGTGCTGCCGGCGGTGACGTCGAGGGCGGTGACGGTGCCGGCGTGCGGGGCGGTGATGAGGTGTTCCATCTTCATGGCCTCGACGACCAGCAGGGTCTGCCCGGCGCTCACCTGGTCGCCGGCCGCCGCCTTGACGACGGTGACGGTGCCGGGCATCGGCGCGGTGAGGGCGTCGGCGCCGGCCTCGGTGCCGCCGCGCGCCGCGGCGGCCAGCGCGTCGTAGGGGCGCGGCTGCCAGCTGTCCCCGTCCCGGCCGAGCCATCCGTCGGCGTGCGCGAAGTGATACGTGTACCCCTCATATTCGAGGTGGACGTCCGGCTCGCCGGGCGCCGACAGCAGCCGGGCGGGTACGGGGTCGGCGTCCCCGATCCGTACCTCCCCGGGGCGCACGCACACCGTGACGGGCTCCCGCCCCGGCACCCGCAGCGGATGCGGTGTCCAGGCGGGTTCGGCGCCCAGCCGCCACCCGGACGGCGCGGCGAACGGGTCGCTCCAGCCGGTGTCGGGATCCGGGGCCGGCTCCAGCGCGGCGTGCGCCAGCAGCGCCGCCGCCGCGTACACCTCCCGCGGCACCTCCTGCGGTACGAGCGCCGCAGCGTCCGCGTCCACCAGCCCGGTGTCCAGGGCGCCCGCCACCACCCGCTCGTCGGCCAGCAGCCGGCGCAGGAAGCCCGCGTTGGTGTCCACGCCCAGCACCACCGTGGCGCCCAGGGCGGCCCGCAGCCGGCCCAGCGCGGTGGCCCGGTCGGGAGCGTACGCGATGATCTTGGCGAGCAGCGGGTCGTACGCCGTGCCGACCTCGCCGCCGGCGCCCGCGCGCAGCCCGGAGTCCACCCGTACCCCCTCCCCCGCCGGCTCGCGCAGCAGCAGCACCCGCCCGGCCGAGGGCAGGAAGTCCACGTGCCGCCGCCCGTCCGCGTCCTGCGCGACGCGCGGCGTCTCCGCGCACAGCCGCGCCTCCACCGCGTGCCCGGTGAGCGTGATCCGGTCCTGGCCCAGCGGCAGCGGCTGCCCGGCGGCGACCCGCAGCTGCCACTCCACCAGGTCGATCCCGGTGACGAGTTCGGTGACGGGGTGCTCGACCTGCAGGCGGGTGTTCATCTCCATGAAGCAGTACGCGCCGGGGTCGGCGCCGGGGACGATGAACTCCACCGTGCCCGCGCCCCGGTAGCCGCAGGAGCGGGCGGCGGCGACGGCGGCCTCGCCCATGGCGGCGCGGGTGGCTTCGTCCAGCAGCGGGCTGGGCGCCTCCTCGATGATCTTCTGGTGGCGGCGCTGGAGGGAGCACTCGCGTTCGCCGAGGTGGACGACGTTGCCGTGGTCGTCCGCGAACACCTGGATCTCGATGTGGCGGGGCCGGTCGATCCAGCGTTCCACCAGCAGGGTGTCGTCGCCGAAGGCGGCCAGCGCCTGCCGCCGGGCGGCGCCGATCTCCTCCTCCAGGCGGGCCTCGTCGCGCACCAGCCGCATGCCTTTGCCGCCGCCGCCCGCCGACGGTTTCAGCAGCACCGGCATGCCCAGCTTGCGGGCGGCGGCGGCCAGTTCGGCTCCCGAGGCACCGGGTACCACCGGGACCCCGGCCGCCGCGACCGTCTCCTTGGCGCGGATCTTGTCGCCCATCAGCGCGATCGCCTCGGCCGGCGGGCCCACGAAGGTGAGCCCGGCGGCGGTCACGGCCCGCGCGAAGGCGGCGTTCTCGGCCAGGAAGCCGTAGCCGGGGTGGACAGCCGCGGCCCCGGTGCGGCGCGCCGCCGCCAGCAGCGCCTCGATCGACAGATAGCTGTCCGCGGCCGGGGCCGGGCCGATGCGGACGGCCGTGTCCGCCTCCCGCACGTGCCGGGCGCCGGCGTCCGCGTCGCTGTACACGGCGATGGCGCGGATGCCCAGCCGGCGCAGGGTGCGGATGATCCGCACCGCGATCTCGCCCCGGTTGGCGACCAGCACGCTCTCCATCATCACGTTCGCTGCCACTGCTGCTCCCTCACTCACATCCGGAAGACGCCGTAGCCGGGCTCGCCCAGCGGGGCACCCGCGCACACGGTGAGCGCCAGGCCGAGGACCGTACGGGTCTGCAGCGGGTCGATGACGCCGTCGTCCCACAGCCGGGCGGTGGCGTAGTAGGCGTTGCCCTGGGCCTCGTAGCCGGCCCGGATGGGCTCCTTGAACGCCTCCTCCTCGGCGTCCGGCCATTCCTCGCCGCGCGCGGCCAGCTGGTCGCGCTTGACGGTGGCCAGGACGGAGGCGGCCTGTTCGCCGCCCATCACGGAGATCTTGGCGCCGGGCCACATCCACAGGAAGCGCGGGCTGTACGCCCGGCCGCACATCGAGTAGTTGCCGGCCCCGTAGCTGCCGCCGATGACGACGGTGAGCTTGGGGACGCGGGCGCAGGAGACGGCGGTGACCATCTTGGCGCCGTGCTTGGCGATGCCGCCGGCCTCGTACGCCCGCCCCACCATGAAGCCGGAGATGTTCTGCAGGAACAGCAGCGGGATGCCGCGCTGGTCGCACAGCTCGATGAAGTGGGCGCCCTTCTGGGCGGATTCGGAGAACAGGATGCCGTTGTTGGCGATGACGCCGACCGGGTGGCCGTGGATGCGGGCGAATCCGGTGACCAGGGTGGGGCCGTAGCGTTCCTTGAACTCGTGGAAGCGGGAGCCGTCCACCAGCCGGGCGATGACCTCGCGCACGTCGTAGGGGGTGCGCGGGTCGGCGGGGACCACCCCGTACAGGCCCTCCTCGTCGGCGGCCGGCGGCTCGGGCGCGGTGACCTCCCAGGGCGGCGCGGGCGCGGCGGGGAGGGTGGAGACGATGCTGCGGACGATGCGCAGCGCGTGGGCGTCGTTCTCGGCGAGGTGGTCGGTGACGCCGGAGGTCTTGGTGTGGACGTCGCCGCCGCCCAGTTCCTCGGCGGTGACGACCTCGCCGGTGGCGGCCTTCACCAGGGGCGGGCCGCCCAGGAAGATGGTGCCCTGGTCGCGGACGATGACGGCCTCGTCGCTCATGGCGGGGACGTAGGCGCCGCCGGCCGTGCAGGAGCCGAGCACGGCGGCGATCTGCGGGATGCCCGCGCCCGACAGCCTGGCCTGGTGGTAGAAGATCCGGCCGAAGTGGTCGCGGTCGGGGAAGACCTCGTCCTGCATCGGCAGGAACGCGCCGCCGGAGTCGACGAGGTACAGGCACGGGAGCCGGTTCTCCAGGGCGATCTCCTGGGCGCGCAGATGCTTCTTGACCGTCATCGGGAAGTACGCGCCGCCCTTGACGGTCGCGTCGTTGGCAACGATGACGGCCAGCCGTCCCGAGACCCGGCCGATGCCGGCGATCACCCCGGCGGCGGGGGCCTGGCCGTCGTACATGCCGTCGGCGGCGAGCGGGGCCAGTTCCAGGAAGGGCGAGCCGGGGTCCAGGAGGGCGTCCACCCGGTCGCGGGGCAGCAGCTTGCCGCGGGCGGTGTGCCGGGCGCGGGCGCGTTCGCCGCCGCCGAGCCGGGCGGTGGCCAGTTTCTCGCGGAGCCGGGCGGCCAGTTCCCGGTGGGCGGCCTCGTTGGCGCCGTACGCCGCCGAGGCGGGGTCTGCGGCGCTGGTGAGCACCGGTGCCTGCGGAGTCTGTGCCTGCCGCATGATCGCTCGGCCTCCCTTACCAGCTGTGCGGAGCGGTGTGCCGAGCGTCAGGTTAACGCTCGCTAACCGGACTGTCTACAATCGGACCCATGAACACGCACGCCGGACCCGCCGGAACCCGCAGAGAACAGATCCTGCGCGAGGCGTCCCGGCTCTTCGCCGAGCACGGCTTCCTCGGCATCGGGGTCGACCAGATAGGGGCGGCAGTCGGCATCAGCGGACCGGCCCTGTACCGGCACTTCGCCGGCAAGGAGGCCATGCTCACCGAGCTGCTGGTGGGCATCAGCAGCCGGCTGCGGGACGGCGGACGGCAGCGGGTGGCCGAGGCCAGAGCGGCCGGGCTGCCGCCGCGCGAGGCGCTGGACGCGCTGATCGCCGGGCACATCGACTTCGCGCTGGACGACCGCGCGCTGATCACCCTGCACGACCGGGAGCTGAACCGGGTGCCGGAGGCGGACCGCAAGCAGGTGCGGCAGCTTCAGCGGCAGTACGTGGAACTGTGGGTGGAGATCGTGCGCGAGGTGCACCCCGGACTGGCCGAGGCGGAGGCGCGGACAGCCGTCCACGCGGTCTTCGGCCTGCTGAACTCCACCCCGCGCCTGGTGCGGCCGGGTGCCGCTCCGGACCGCGAGACGACAGCGGCCCTGCTGCACCGGCTGGCGTCGGGCGCCTTCGAGGCGGCGGGCGGGGCCGCCGCCTCGCGCTGATCGCGGCGGCGTGAGCCGCGGCGCGTCAGAGCCGCAACAGTTCCAGGGAAAGCTTGCGGGCCGCCTCCGCGAGCTCCTCGTCCGTCGCGTCCAGGTCCCGGCCCGCGATCATGCTCATCTGCACGGTCAGCAGCGCGAGCCGGGCGCGCAGCTTCTCCTCCAGCGGGGCGTCCGGGTCGGTGACCGCGTCGAACAGCAGCTGGAAGCGCTGGAACATACCCTCCCGGCCCGGCTTCAACTCGCGCAGGGTGTGCTGGTTGGCCATGGCGAAGCGGAACATCCGCACACCCTGCCGGGCGGTCAGCGCGCTCCAGCGCTCGATGACCTCGCGGCGCAGCTCGGGGCCGCGCGGCTGCTTGCCCGCCCAGTCGATGAGCTCGTCGACGGCGGCCAGCTGCCGGCTGAGGAGCGAGACGACGATGTCCTCTTTGTTCGTGAAGTGGTAGTACAGGGCGGCCTTGGTGATGCCGAGCCGTTCGGCGATCTCCCGCATCGAGGTGGCCTCGTAGCCCCGCTCGGTGAAGAGGTCCAGGGCGACCTCCTGGATCCTGGCCTTGGTGTCCTGCCCCGACCGGCGCCCCGCGCCTGCCATGACTACCGCCCTTCGCCGCTTCTTTACCGGCACCTTGCCCGAACGCCTGTTGCACACCCTATCGGCCTCGGCTAACTTACTGACCGACCGGTAAGTGCGAGTCAGCTGGACGGACCACCCTCATGGCTTCACCCACGCCCCAGGAAACCCCCGCGCCTCCCTCCTTCACGCCCCGCGAGATCATGCTCACGATGAGTGGTCTGATCATCGCCATGACGCTGGCGATGCTCGACAACATGATCGTCGCCCCGGCGCTGCCCACCATCGTCGGCGACCTCGGCGGGCTCAACCACCTCGCCTGGGTCACCACCGGCTACCTGCTGGCCTCGACCGCCGCCACCCCCCTGTGGGGCAAGCTCGGCGACCTCTACGGCCGCCGGATCACCTTCGTCACCGCCGTGGTGATCTTCCTCATCGGTTCCGTACTGGCCGGCGCCGCCCAGAACATGGCCGAGCTGATCGCCTTCCGCGCCCTCCAGGGCCTGGGCGCCGGCGGCCTGATGGTGGGCGTCCTGGCCGTCATCGCCGAGATCGTGCCGCCGCGCGAACGCGGCAAGTACCAGGGCATGATGATGGCCGTCATGCCGGTGGCCATGATCGGCGGCCCGCTGGTCGGCGGCTTCATCACCGACAACTTCAGCTGGCGCTGGGCCTTCTACGTGAACCTCCCGCTGGGCCTCGTCGCCCTCGTGGTCTGCTGGCTCACCCTGGCCCGGCTGCCGCGCGGCGCCGCCGCCACCGGCGCGGCCCGCCCCCGCATCGACTGGAGCGGCGCGGCGCTGCTCACCACCTGGATCACGGCCCTGGTGCTCATCACCAGCTGGGGCGGCACCGAGTACGCCTGGGGCTCCCCGCAGATCCTCGGCCTCGCGGCGCTGACCGTGCTCGCCTTCGCCGCTTTCGTCACGGTGGAACGCCGGGCCGCCGAGCCGGTGATGCCGCTGTCGGTGTTCACCAGCCGCAACTTCTCCCTCGCCGGAACACTCGCCCTGGTCGTCGGCTTCGTGATGTTCGGCGGGGTGACCTTCCTGCCGCAGTACCAGCAGTTCGTCCAGGGCTCCTCCGCCACCAACAGCGGGCTGCTGCTCATGCCGATGATGATCGCCGCGATGGTGATGTCCCTGGCCGGCGGCCAGCTCATCAGCAGAACCGGCCGCTACCGCGCGCTGCCGATCGCGGGCACCGCCCTGATGGCGGTGGCCCTGCTGCTGTTCACCACCATCGGCACGGACACCTCCAAGACCACCGTCGCCCTGTACATGGTGCTGATGGGCCTGGGCATGGGCTGCCTGATGCAGACCACCACGCTGATCGCCCAGAACAGCGCCCCCGCGAAGGACGTCGGCGCGGCGACCGGCGCGGTGACCTTCCTGCGCAACATGGGCGGTTCGCTCGGTGTCTCGCTGCTCGGTGCCGTCTACACCTCGCACGTCACCGGCAACGCCGGAGAACTCGGCTCCGACGTCACCCAGATGACCCCCGACCTGCTGAAGTCCCTCCCGGAGCAGTCCCGCGAGGTCTTCCAGCGGGCGGTGACGGACGGCGTGACCGCCACCTTCTGGTGGGCGGCGGTGATCGCGGCGGCCGGCTTCGTGCTCGCCTGGTTCATCCGCCAGGTGCCGCTGCGCGGTTACGACGCGCCCGCGTCGTCCCCGGAGCGCAGGAAGTCCAGCACCAGGGGCGAGGAGATGGCCGAGAACTCCTCGAAGTAGGCATGCCGCGCCCCCTCGATCAGCTCCAGGTGGGCCCCGGGGATCCGGCCGGCGAGCAACGGGGCGTTGGCCACGGGGTTGAACCGGTCCTCGGTGCCGTGCAGGACGAGCGTGTGCGCGCCGATGGCGGGCAGCACGTCCCAGGCGTCGTGCCCGTTGCTGGCCAGCAGATGGCGCCGCCTGGCGTACCCGGGCATGGCGCCGTCGCCGAGCGTCGCGTACGGACCGGGGTGGGCGGCCGTCCAGCCGGGGGTGTACATCAGGTCGATGAGCGCGCGCCGGATCTCGGCGGGGGTGCCCTGAGCCAGCGAGCGGCGTACGTCGTTGCCGCGTTCCACGGCGTGCGGCCCGCCGGGCGAGGTGCAGCCCAGCACCAGCGACCGCACCCGGTCCGGGTACGCCGCCGCCACCCACTGGGCCACCCGGCCGCCCATGGACGTCCCGTAGACGTGGGCCCGTCCGATGCCGAGTGCGTCCAGCACGGCGATCACATCGCCGGCGAACCCCCGGGTGCTGTACGGCACATCGGGCTTGTCACTGTCACCCGTCCCGCGCCAGTCGAGGGTGACGGTACGGTGCGCGGCGGCGAAGTCCGCGCGCACCGGGTCCCACCACCCGTGGCTGTTGGACTGCCCGGCGAGCAGTACCAGCGGCTCCCCGGCGCCGGACACCTGATACGCGATCCGGACCTCGTCTGCGGCAACGGCGAACTCACCCACTCCGCCATTCTCCCGCACCGGTGAGGATGAGCGGTATGACGATCACCGGCGAGGCCGATGCCGCGCAGCCGGCCGGGCCTGCGCCGGACCACCGTACGGGGCCCGGCCCAGGGCGTCAGGCCGTCAGCTCCTGGCGCAGCGCCTCCCGCAGGCGGGCGGCGCGCTCCGCGACCTCCGGCGGGCCCAGCTCCATCGCGCGGGTGCACCAGATGCCGCCCGCGTCCAGGTCGCCCCTGCGCGACGCCAGCAGGGCCAGGCGCAGCGCGGCACGGCCGTGGCCGGCCTCCGCCGCCCGCGTCCACCACAGCGCCGCCTCCGGCTCGCTGCCCTCCCTGGCCAGCAACAGGCCCAGGTTGAACGCGCCGTTGCGGCTGCCGGCCTCCGCCGCCGCCCGGTACCAGCGGGCCGCCGTCACCACGTCGCCCCGCCCCGCCGCGCACATGCCCAGCCGCACCTGCGCACGCCGGTGGCCGCGCTCGGCCGCCCGCTCGTACCACTCCTCGTGCTCGGTGCCCGGCCGCGCACCCGGCTCGGCAGGGCCCGGCTCCGCGTCCTGCTCCGGTCCGGCGGCGCGCAGCGCGCGCCGCTCCAGCAGCACCGCCAGCCGGAACGCGCCCTCCACGCTCCCGCCGTCCGCCGCCACCCGCAGCTGCTCCTCGGCCCGCCGCAGGTCGGCCTCCGAGGAGCCGGGACGCAGCAGACCGACCGCGATCTGCAGCGCCGCCTCCGCGTGCCCGGCCGCCGCCGCCTGCTCGTACCAGCGCCGCGCCAGGGCCGTCTCGCCGCGCCCGGCGTGCAGGATGCCCAGGTTGAACGCGGCGTCGACGCTGCCCGCCTCGGCCGCCTTGGAGAACCACGGCTCCGCGCCGGCCGCGTCGCCGCGCTGCAGCAGCAGCACGGCCAGCGCGTTGGCCGCCTCCCGGTGGCCCGCGTACGCGGCCCGCCGGTACCACTGCTCGGCCTGCGCCATCCGGTTGGCCTCGACGCTCAGCAGCGCCAGGTTGAAGGCGCCGTTCATGTCGCCGGCCTCGACCGCCGCCCGGTACCAGCGCTGCGCCTCCTGGCGCTCGCCACGCTCGGCGTGCAGCGCGCCCAGCGCGTTGGCCGCCGGGCCGTCACCGTCGCGGGCCGCGCGCCGCCACCAGTGCTCGGCACCGTCCGCCTCGTCGGCGTCCCGCAGCAGGAAGCCCAGCGCACTGGCCGCCTTCGCCTCGCCGGCCTCGGCCGCCTCCTGGTACCAGCGGCCCGCCTCGGCGAGCGCGCCGTCCGCCTCCAGCAGCGCGCCCAGACGCAGCGCCGCGCCCCGGTGCCCGCGCGCCGCCGCCTGCCGGAACCACGGCTCGGCGGCCGGGCCGCCTTCGGCCCGCGCCAGCAGCGTGGCGTAGCGGTACGCGCCCTCCCGGTGCCCGCGCTCGGCGGCCATCCGGAACCAGCGCGCGGCCTCCGCGGCGCCCCGGTGGTCCAGCAGCGCGGCCAGCGCGAACGCGCCCGAGGCGTGGCCGCTCTCGGCCGCCTGCCGCAGCCAGAACTCGGCCGCCGTCTCGTCGCCGCGCTCGCGGTGGTGCCGGCCCAGCGCGTGCGCGGCCGGTGCCGAACCCGCGACGGCCGCGATCCGCCACCACTCGGCGGCCTCGTCCACCCGCCCGGACTGGGCGAGCAGCACGCCGAGATTGTTGGCGGCCGATCGCTCCCCCTCCGCCGCCGCGGCCCGCAGGCGCGGCTCGGCGGTTTCCAGCTCGCCCAAGCGCAGCAGCCGCGCGCCCTCCAGCGCGGCCGCATGGCTGCTCTCGAACCCTGCCTTGTCCCCCATAAGGTCCATAATCGCACCACCTGAAACCTGCGTACACCTGGTATACCGCAGCCAGTGAAGTCACTTGAGCGTTTTGTCGACTTCCCGATATGGATACATCCAAACGCCTCAGCAGGAGTGGAGTTGGGAGCGAATCCGGATGCATCGGTCCGTCGCCACGCAGTATGCCGTCAAGCACTGACAGAACGGCCGCAACGACACAGCGAGTTGACCAGCCTTGACCAGCCATGGAGGAACAACTGGCGTACGACGCGCGCCGGTCGCACCCGCACGCGCCCCAAGTGCCGCCGCACGACAACGAAGAGGGCCCGGGAACCATTTCTGGTTCCCGGGCCCTCAGGCAGTAGCGGGGACAGGATTTGAACCTGCGACCTCTGGGTTATGAGCCCAGCGAGCTACCGAGCTGCTCCACCCCGCGCCGTTTTGTGTTTCTTTGCCCCCTTGCGGGAACAAGTAGAACACTACCACGGGGTGGAGACGCTCCTTCACCGCCGACTAGCCGTCGGTCTGCTCCTCGTCCTCGTTCCGCGCCGCGGAGTCGCCGGACTGCAGCTGCTCCAGCTCGTTCAGCGCCTCCTCCAGGCGCGCCTGCGCCTCGCCGTACGCCGCCCAGTCGCCGTTCTGGAGCGCCGTCTGGCCCTCCTCATAGGCGTCCTGAGCCTGCTGCACCAGCTCCTCGGCGGTCCCGCCACTGGGCGGCGGAGGCGTCTCCTCGCCCTCCTCCGGCGGCGGCTCCTCCGACGGCGGTGTGGGCTCGGCGACCCCGAACACCACGTCCAGCGCCTCGTCCAGCGTGTCCTCGAACGCGGTCTGCTCGCCGTAGGTCACCAGCACCTTCCGCAGCAGCGGATAGTTGGTGCCGGCACCGCGCACGTACACCGGCTCGGCGTACAGCAGCCCGCCTTCCAGCGGCACGGTCAGCAGGTTGCCGTACTCGATCTCCGAGTCACCGCGCTGGAGCAGGTTGATCTCCTGCGCGATGGTCGGGTCCGAGTTGAAGCGGCTCTGCACCTGTTGCGGACCCCACACCGTCGTGTTCGACGGCAGCGTGAGGATTCTCATCGTCCCGTACTCGTCGCTCCTGGTGTCGGCGTCCACCGCCATGTACGCCGCGAGCGTGTCACGGCCGAGCGGCGTGAAGGTGGTGGTCAGGGAGAACGTCTGCTCGTCCTGGTCCGGCATCTTCATGCTCAGGTAGTACGGCGGCACCGACTGACCGCGGTGGGTCGGGTCGTCCGGCACCTGCCAGCGCTCGGAACCGCTGTAGAACTGCGAGGCGGTGTCCACGTGGAAGCGCTGGAGCAGATCGCGCTGGACCTTGAACAGATCCTGCGGGTACCGCAGGTGGTCCATCAGGTCGTCACTGATCTCCGAACGCGGCTCCACCGTGCCCGGGAAGGACTTCATCCAGGTCTTGAGCACCGGGTCGTCCTGGTCCCACTCGTACATGGTGACCTCACCGTTGTACGCGTCGACCGTGGCCTTGACCGAGTTGCGGATGTAGTTGACCCGGTTCTCCTGGGCGACGACCTGACCGCGCTCGTCGGTCAGCGAGGTCTCCGTGGCCTCACCCAGGGTGGTGCGCGAGGCGTACGGGTAGCCGTTGGTCGTGGTGTACGCGTCCACGATCCACATGACCCGGCCGTCGACGACCGCGGGATACGGGTCGCCGTCGATCGTCAGCCACGGCGCGACCGCCTGGACGCGCTCCTTGGGCGTGCGGTTGTACAGGATGCGCGAGCCGTCGCCGATCGCCCCGGAGTACAGGATCTGCGGCTCGCTCATGGTCAGCGCGTACGCGGCACGCTTGAAGTAGTTGTCCAGCGGCACACCGGAGTCCCCGCTGTAGCTGTACTCGACCTCGCCGTCCTCGCCGGCGTAGTCGATCTCCTGCTGCGGGCCGCCCACGATCGAGTACTGGGTGGTGTACTCGCCGTAGTAGATGCGCGGCTCGTACTCACCGAGGTCACCCTGCGGGGGCAGGTCCTGCTCGATGAAGTCCGGCTGACCGTTGCTGAGCACGTCGGTGCCGCTGGCGGCCACCACGCCGAAGCCGTGGGTGTAGCGGAAGTGGTCGTTGATCCAGTTCCGCTCCGGAACGTTGTTGACGTTCATCTCACGCAGACCGATGACGGTGTCCGTCTCGCCGCCGTCCGCGTTCGGGTAGCGGTCCACGTCCAGGGTCGCCGGGAACTGGTAGTACCCGCGGACCTGCTGGATCTGCTGGAACGCGGGCGAGACGACGCTCGGGTCCAGCAGCCGGATGCTGGCCGTGGCGGACACGGCGCCGCGCAGCGTCTCCGGCTCGGCGTCGCTGATGCCGGTGTAGTCCTGCATCTGCGCGTCGTCGATGTCGTAGGACTGCTTGGTGGCATCCAGATGCTTCTGGATGTACGGCATCTCCTTGGCCTGCTCGTTCGGCTTGACCTGGAACTGCTGCACCAGTGCCGGGTAGACGCCGCCGATCAGCACGGCGCACAGCACCAGCAGACCCAGGCCCAGCACCGGCAGCTGCCACACCCGGCGCCACAGGGTGGCGAAGAACAGCACCGCGCAGATGGCGGCGATGATCGTCAGGATGGTCTTGGCCGGCAGGTACGCGTTGGCGTCGACGTAGCGCAGGCCCGTCCAGCCGGCGTTGTCCCGGAAGTCGCCGCCCTTGAGCGCCAGACCGTAGCGGTCGAACCAGTACGCGACCGCCTTCAGCGACACGAACAGGCCCAGCAGCACGGACAGGTGCCCGGTGGCCGCCGGGGTGATCCGGTTGCCCGGGGTGGTCACCCGCAGCCCGCCGTACAGGTAGTGCACGAGAGCGGCGGCGATCAGCGACACCACGACGACGGCGAAGCCGAAGCCGATCAGGAAGCGGTAGAACGGCAGGTCGAACGCGAAGAACGACACGTCCTTGTTGAACTGCGGGTCGGTGACCCCGAAGGAGGTGCCGTTGACGAACTGCAGCCAGGTGCGCCACTGTCCGGATGCCGAACCGCCCGCGATCAGACCCACCAGGATCGCGACCCCGAGCAGCACCCACTTCTTGTAGGGGGCGATACTCATCCGGTAGCGGTCGAGGTTCTGCTGCTCCATCGACATCGCGCTCAGCGGCGGGCGCAGCCGGTGGGCCAGCCAGATGTTCAGCCCCACCGCCAGCGCCATGAGGATCCCGAAGGCCGCGAACATCACGACCCGGGTGACCAGCTGGGTACGGAAGACGCTGGTGTAGTCGACGGACCTATACCACAGCCAATCCGTCCAGAACCCCGCGAACATCGCGAAGAGAATGGCCAGACCGGCCAGGATGGCGGCGGTGATCAGCAGGCTCCGGGCGCCCTTGGAGGGGCGATTGAACCCCCGTCCGCCCGGACCTCGGGGGCCTCTGGGCCCGTTCGGACCGCTGGGGCGGCCCGAGCCCCGGTCCGGCATCTGGAAAGCCAAGGTGCGCACCTCAAAGATTCGCGGGTGGATGAAGCCGGGCAACCCAGGGGTTGCCCACTGAACTAACTTACTCAAGCTTTACTCGGTTCCCGTTTCCGGGGCCCGGGAAGGCACGATATGCCCATGGACAACACGCCCCACATGCCCGCGGCCGCGAACCCCCTGACGCGGGCCGTACTGGAGATCGATCAATACAGCGCAGGACTGGGGTGGGACCGGCCCGCGGTGCTCTTCGCCCTCGTCGACACCGCCCGGCTGCGTGCCAGCGAACCGGGCCTCGCCGACCGCCTCGAACTCGCGGAGGGCGCCGAACTCACCCCCATTGAGCAGGAAGAACTTCCGGACGGCGTGCCGCTGGACGAGTTCTTGGCGACCATCGCCTGGCCCGGGGCGGTGGCCGGATGCGCACTGACGCTGGAGCGGCTCATGCTGCCGGCCTCGGCCGAGGCGAAGGTGCCCGAGGAGCTGTCCGGGGAAGAGCTGACGCGCTGGGTGGCCGAACACCCCGAGCGCAAGGAGGTCCGGATGACGGTCGCGGTGCTGCGCGACGGCGGCCGTGAATCGGCGCTGCGATTCCGGGAGAAGGACAGCGACACCGAGGTCCTGACCGGCGCCGATCTCGTACCGGGCCTGGCGGAGGCGCTGTCGGCGACGTTCGAGGAGTGAGCCCGGCGCCCGGCGTCATAACAAAGCCGTAACAACACCGGGCGGGTGGCACGGCCCGCGGGGGCGTAGGGGGGCGTCAGCCCTTCGCGCACCGCGGCAGCGCGTCCGTGTCGCCCGTCCTGATCAGCTCCAGGGCGTCCAACGCGCCCTGGAGGTTCTCGACCTCCACGAGGGTGAGCCCGCCCGGCGTGTCGGCGGCGGCCGCCGCGCAGTTGTCCTTCGGGGTCAGGAAGTACTCCGCGCCCGCGTCCCGGGCCGCGATGGTCTTCATGGTGACGCCGCCGATCGGGCCGACCGTCCCCACGTCGTCGATGGTCCCGGTGCCGGCCACGAACGCGCCGCCGGTGAGGTCCTCGGGGGACAGCTTGTCGATGAGGCCCAGGCTGAACATCAGCCCGGCGCTCGGACCGCCGACATCGGCCAGCTCGATGTCGATGGTGAAGGGGAAGGTGTGCGCGACCCCGGCCACGATCCCGACGATGGCGCGCCCGTCGTCCTGCGCCCCGCCGGTGGTGATGGTGACGTCCCGCGTCTGCGAGGGCAGCTCCCGCCCGGCGTCGCGGGCGGCTTCCGCCTCGTCCGCGGGAACGATGGTGAACACCACGTCCTCGCCCGCCGTGTGCTTGGTGACCTCCTCGGCGACCTGCCCCGGGTCGCTGATCTTCGTACCGTCCACGGCCACGATCGCGTCGCCCGCGTGCAGTTTGCCCTCGGAAGGGCTGTCCTTGACCACCGAGTCCACGATGGTCTGGGTGGTGAAGTCGATACCCAGTTCGTTGAGGGCGGCGACCTTGGCGCTCTCCTGGGAGCGGCTGAACTGCTCGGCGTTCTCCTGCTCCACCTCGTCCGCGCTGACATCGTCCGGATACAGGGTGCGGTGCGGGACGACGGCGCGGTCGTCGGCGAACCAGCCGGCCATGGCCTCCAGCAGGTTCATCCGGTAGTTGATCCCGGTGACCCGGACGGTGGTCATGTTGAGGTGACCGGTGGCCTCGTACGTCTCGTGGCCGTCGATGCTGAGCACCGGCTCGTCCGAGTAGTCGCCCAGCGTGTTGACGGTCGGCCCCGGAGACAGCTCCGAGTAGGGCACCTTGGCCAGCACTCCGGCGGTCAGCAGAGCTATCAGCAGCAGAGTGGACGTCAGCAGCGTCGCGGTGCGGCGTGGCATGCCTTGACAGTACGTGAGGGACCGCTCAGCCGTCGGCCGGGGCCCGCTCCCCGGAGGCCGGGCGGAACGTGGACACCGGGATCGGGGAGCGCTCCATGGCGGAACGGAACCGGTCATAGCGGCGGACGCCGGCGGCGTCCGCGATACCCCCGACGCCGGTCTGGCGGCGGGTGGCCCAGGTGCCCCACACACCGGCCACCAGCCCACCGGCGACCGGGATCAGCAGCCACACCAGCACGGCCACGACCGACCACCTCCCACCTCGGCGAGCGCTGAATGCTTCGGCAAGACAACGCTCGGGGGAGCGCGGGGGTTACGCAACTGGAGCAGCGCACGCCCCCAGGCGTGTGATCATCCGCACGCGCCCACCCAGTCGTCGGTGCCGTCGTCGAACGTCTGACGCTTCCAGATCGGCACCTCCCGCTTCAGATCGTCGATCAGCCGGCGGCAGGCGGCGAACGCCTCGGCCCGGTGCGGACAGGCGACCGCCACCACCACGGCGATGTCACCGACCTCCAGCGCACCGGTGCGGTGCACGGCGGCCAGCGCCCGCACCGGGAAGTCGGCCACCACCTTCTCGGCGACGGCGCGCAGGGCCGCCTCGGCACCGGGGTGGGCGGAGTACTCCAGAGCGGTGACGGCTGCGCCGGACGGGTGACCGTCGTGGTCGCGGACCGTCCCCACGAACAGCGCGGTCCCGCCGGCGGCGTCGTCCCCCACCGCCCCGAACACCTCGTCGACGGACAGCGGCGCCTCGCGTACCGCGAGCAGCCGCACCGGATCGGACCGGCTCATGATGGCTTCGCCTGCCTTCCTGGATCCGCGCGCGCGTGCGCACGCGCTTCCGGCCCCCACCCAACACCAAGGCTCCCGCGCCACACCACCGCCCCACTCGTACCGGGGCGGACGACGCGGCGGCGGACGGCGGAGCGGCGGGGCGCGGCGGGCCGCCGTACCCCGGCCCGCCGCGGGCGGTCAGCGTCTGCGGGCCTTGCGGGCCCGGCGGACCAGCGCGGCCGTACCGACCAGCGCCACGGTGGCGCCGGCCGCGCCCAGTGTGGTCGCCGCGTCCTTGCGGCCCAGCCGCCGGCCGGCCACCGTGTGCCGGCCCGCCACCTCGGTGAGCAGTTCGGCCAGCACCTCCTCGTTGGTCCATTCGGGCCGCCAGCCCGCCTCGTGCAGCTTGCTGCCGCTGACCACCCACGGATGCATGGTGTACGCCAGGTCCCCGGCCGGGGACGGGGTCAGGCCCAGCCGGTGCAGCCGGCCCGCCGCGCCCAGGGCGACGGCCGGGGGCAGCTCCATGCGGCGGATGCCGGACAGCTCCTCGACCTCCTCCTGTTCCAGCCAGCCGTCACAGCCCACCGCCAGCTCACCCTCGACCCGCTCCAGCGCCGCGTACTCCAGCGCGCCCACCAGGTCCTGCACGTGGCAGAACTGCCAGCGCGGCCGGGAGCCGGCCACCACCAGCAGCCGGGGCGACTCGAAGTACCGGGTGAGGGCCGTGTCCATGCCGCCCACCAGGACGGCGGGACGCAGCACGGTGACGTTGAGCCCGGGGTGGGCACGCGGCGCGCGGCGGGCCAGGTCCTCGATCTCCAGGAAGTCCCCGACACAGGTGGCCTCGGCCGTGGCCCGCAGTTCGGCGTCCTCGGCGAGCGGCAGATCGTTGTCCGGCAGCGCCCCGTAGACCATGGCGGAGGTGACCAGCACCACCCGCCGCACCCCCGCCGCGGCGGCCGCGGTGAGCACGGTCTGGGTGCCGCGCACGTTGTACGCGGTACGGATCGCGGGGTCCGACTCCAGGTCGAGGTCGAGCGCGAGGTGGACCACGACGTCCACCGGGCTTTCGTGCTCGGCGGACTCGCGCGAGATGCCACGGGTGCGCAGCAGCTCGGCGATGGCCGGGTCGCGGACGTCGAGGGTGTGCCATTCGGCGCCCTTGGCGTCCCCGAGGCGCTCATCGAGCGCCAGCACACGGTGGACGTCCGGCGTGGCCAGCAGCCGCTCGGTGAGCAGCGCCCCGACCCCGCCTGCGGCGCCGGTGACCGCGACGGTCAGCGGCGCCTTGGGGCCGTTTCGCGCTGCGCGAACGGTTGGCTCCGGGGAACTCACAGGACTTCTCCAGCGGTTGTTTCAGTACGACGTGCGCAGGCCCCATCCTGCCTGAGAGGTGTCTAGGCTGGAGGCAGAGACCAGCGATTCAGGCACGTTGGTTCCGTCCGACGACACAGAGCCGAGGATTCCCGTGAGTAACTTCCCCTTCGGATTCGGCCTCCCGGATGACCCCGACGACGACCCCGGCAAGAAGAAGGACGGCCAGGGCGGCGGCGAGCTGCCGGGCGGCGATCCGCTGTCGGCGATGTTCGGGTCGCTGGGCGCGGGCGGCCAGATGAGCCCGCAGGATCTGGGCGCCGCGTTCCAGCAGCTGGGACAGCTGCTGTCCTACGAGGGCGGCCCGGTCAACTGGGAGCTGGCCCAGAACGTGGCGCGCCAGACGGTCGCGCAGGGCGCGGCCGACGGTTCGAAGGACACCAGCGTGGGCCGGCACGAGCGTGAGCAGGTCGAGGAGGCCATGCGGCTGGCCGACCTGTGGCTGGACGGGGTCACGGCGCTGCCCTCGGGGGCCGGCACGGCGGTGGCGTGGAGCCGCGCCGAGTGGGTCGAGGCGACCCTGCCGGTGTGGAAGGAGCTGGTGGACCCGGTCGCGGAGCGCGTGGGCGCGGCGATGAGCGATGTCCTGCCCGAGGAGATGCGGGCCATGGCGGGCCCGCTGCTGGGCATGATGCGCTCGATGGGCGGGGCGATGTTCGGCACCCAGATCGGGCAGGCGGTGGGGGTGCTGGCCGGTGAGGTGGTGGGTTCCACCGACATCGGGCTGCCGCTGGCGCCGGCGGGCAAGGCGGCTCTGCTGCCGGTCAATGTGACGGCGTTCGGTGCGGGCCTGGGGGTCCCGCAGGACGAGGTACGGCTGTATCTGGCGCTGCGGGAGGCCGCACACCAGCGGCTGTTCGCGCATGTGCCGTGGCTGCGCTCGCACCTGTTCGGCGCGGTGGACGGGTACGCGCGCGGTATCCAGGTCGACACGGAGAAGCTGGAGGGCCTGGTCGGGCAGCTGGACCCGAGCCGGCCCGAGGAATTGCAGGAGAAGCTCCAGCAGGGTCTCTTCCAGCCGGAGGACACGCCGCAGCAGAAGGCGGCGCTGGCCCGGCTGGAGACGGCGCTGGCGCTGGTGGAGGGCTGGGTGGACGCGGTGGTGCACGCCGCCGCCGAGCCGCACCTGCCGGCCGCCTCCGCGCTGCGCGAGACGCTGCGGCGGCGCCGGGCGACCGGCGGCCCGGCGGAGCAGACGTTCGCCACCCTGATCGGTCTGGAGCTGCGGCCCCGCCGGCTGCGGGACGCGGCCCGGCTGTGGGCGTCGCTCACGGACGCGCGCGGGGTGTCGGGGCGGGAGGCGCTGTGGGCGCACCCGGACCTGCTGCCCACGGCGGAGGACCTGAACGACCCGGACGGTTTCGTCCACCACGAGCAGCCGGACTTCTCCGAGCTGGACCGGATGCTGGGCGAGGCCTCGCAGGACGGCCAGGAGTCGCGGGACGGCCAGGAGTCGCAGGACCGCCCGCGTCTGGAGAAGGACGGCGACGACGGGGACGGCGACAAGGACAAGGGCGGGGACGACACCAAGTGAGTTCCCTGCACCAGGACGCGGCGCGGGTGCTTGAGGCGTGGCCCGCGCCGGACGGCGCACAGGACAAGCTGCGCGCCGAGTACGCCGCCCATCTCGCGGCGCACCCGGACGGCATGTGGAAGGCGTGCGCCGCCGGTCATCTCACCGCGAGCGCGTTGATCATCGACCCGGAACGGCGGCAGGTGCTGCTCACCTTGCACCGCAAGCTGCGGATGTGGCTGCAGACCGGCGGCCACTGCGAGCCGGGCGACCCGACCCTGGCGGACGCGGCGCTGCGCGAGGCGACGGAGGAATCGGGTGTCCCGGGCCTGCGGCTGCTGCCCCAGCCGGTCGGTCTGGACCGGCACAGCACGCCGTGCGCCGTCCATCTGGATGTGCAGTACGCGGCTCTGGCCCCGTCCGGCGCGCGTGAGTCCATCAGTGAGGAATCACTGGAGCTGCGCTGGTTCGACTACGAAGAGGTCCAGGAGATCGCGGACGCCTCGGTGGTCCGCCTGCTGGACCGCACCCGCGCCGCCCTGCGCTAGACCGTGGCCGGCCCCGCCGCGACGCCCCCGGCCCACCCGGCGCCGTGGCCGTCGTGGCAGTGCCGGCCGTGAGGGGCGCTAACGCGGCCCCCAGGCGCCGCCCTGGTGCAGGCCGGGGCCCGCCCCGACGCGGCCGGCCGTCGGGAGACGCTGGCCGAAGGAGGTGTGCTGGGGCGGCAGCAGTTCGCTGGGCTGCACCACCGCGTACCCCGCCCCCATGAAGCTCAGCTCCCAGCCCTCGCCGGTCGCCCCGCGCCGCCGCCAGATGGAGCGGGAGGCGGTCTGCGCCTGCATCTGCACCCGCAGCCCGGTGCTCCAGGCCACCACGGCGTCCGCGTCGGCGCTCACGTAGCGGTCGGGGGTCACCGGCATCACCAGCGGCGCGTCCGAGGTGGTGATGGCGACCTTGCCCTGCCCGCTGATGACGAGGTTGTACGCGCCGGCCCCGGCGATGCCGTGCTGGCTCTCCACCGAGATGATCTCCCAGTGCAGATGGGAGTCGAAGGCCAGCACGTAGGCGCTGTCCACGGTGAGCCCGTCGTGGCCGACGTCCAGGACGTGGATGTGCTGGGCGAGGTTGGCGAGGTAGACGGTGCCCTGCCCGAAGCAGCGCATGAGCGGCAGCACCTCACCGGTGGCCCACTGCGCGTACTGCTGGTGGCGGCTCAGGTATTCGCCGTCGAACTCGACCATGCCCTCGAAGGCCACCATGGAGCCGGCCCTGGCCACCAGGTCCTCGCCCTCGCTCAGGTTCACCCGCAGCATCCGGGCGTTCTGCGAGGCGAAGCGCTCGGCGGACTGCGTCACCGTGTGGTTGAAGATCGTGCTCTGCATGTCCCGCTCTCCCCGTTAGGACGGCTGCTGCTGCTCGGTGAGCCGCTCGGTGCTGTCCTCACTGGGCTGGACGACGACGAAGCCCTCGCCGCTGAACCCCAGCTGGTACGCCTCGCCGCTGCCCCGGCCGATCAGTGAGGACGCCTTGAAGCTGCGTCTGCCCTTCATCTCCAGGCCGGTGGACCAGGCGACGAGCGCGTCGGGGTCCACGAAGATCTCGCCGTCCCGCGCGCAGTCGATGACCACCGGGACGCCGCGGCTGGTGACGGCGACCCACCCCGTACCGGAGATCCCGAAGTTGAACAGGCCCTGCCCGGCGAACTTGGCCATGCCCTTGACCCGCTGCACGCCCCAGGTGAGATGGGCGTCGAAGGCGAGGACGTTCGTGGCGTTGACGGACAGGTTCTCGTCGTTGAGGGGGACGCAGACCACGTTGGCGCCGTAGTCGGCCAGGTAGAGGATGCCGTCGCCGTGGCAGCGCATCAGCGGGACGCTCTCGCCGCTGAGCCACTGCGAGGCGACCCGGCGCAGCGCTGCCGGGTTGGACTCGTACTGGATGAAGCCCTCGTAGGCGACCATGGAGCCGGTCCTGGCGAGGAGTTCCGCGCCGGTCCGCATGGCGATCTTGGCCATGGTGGGGCCGTGGTTCTCCATCCGCGCGGTCGGCGGGGTCGGGGCGTGGCCCGACACCATGTGCTGATCCATCATCGCTCCGTCAGATCTCGAACGGCTGGACGATCACAAAGTTCCCCGGGGCACCGCGGAACTGGAGCTGGGTGGTCTCCCCGCTGTCGCCGGGGTAGGCGTGGCGGCGCAGGCGGACCTGATGGGCCACCAGCACCTGGGCGGCCGCCGACCAGGCGATGGTGGCGTTGGCGTCGGTGAAGGTCATGGGGGTGACGGGCAGGACGAGGGGTTCGCCGCGCGTGGTGATGACGACGGTGCCGTGGCCGTGGAACTGGAGGGCGTAGAGCGAGCCGCCCGGGATGCCGTGGCCGTCGATGCGGCGTACCTCGTGGTCGAGGGTCTCGTCGAAGGCGAGGACGTGCTGGGAGGCCACGCACAGGGCGTCGCCCTGGAGCTCGACGGGGTGCAGGCGGGTGGCTTCCTCGGCGAGGTAGACCTGGCCGGTGCCGCTGACCCGCATGAGGGAGCCGAAGCCCTCGCCGGTCATGCCGCTGACCAGGCGGCGCTTGATACCACCGCCCTTGTAGGCGAAGTCGACGTCGCCCTGGTAGAGCACCATGGAGCCGAGCCTGGCCATGATGGGGCGGCCCTCGTCGGCGGCGAGGTCGATGCGGACGAGCTGGGGGTTCTGGAGGCTCCAGCGGCCGGCCTCGGAGCCGAGCGCGCCGTAGGCGTCGAGGGCCGTGCGTATCCCGCCGGCGGGTGGGGCGGGCAGCGGTTCCTGCGGCTGCGGCGGTGCCTGCCCGAACCCGGCGGCCGGAGCCGCGGCCGGGGGTGGCCCGGTGGGGACGGGGGCGGGTGGCGGTACGGGCGCGGGTGGTCCGACCGGTGCGGCCGGCGGGGGGACGGCCGGTGCGGGTGCGGGCGGTGCGGGTGCGGGCTGCGGCGGGGCGGGCGCCGCGACCGGAGCGGCCGGGGCCGGGGCCGGGGCCGCGAACGTGACGGGCGCCGGCGCGGGTGCGGGCGCGGATCCGGGTGGTGGCGCGAAGCCGGGCACGGCGGCGGGCTGCTGCGGCTCGGGCGCCGCCTCCGCCTCCGGCTCCTCCTCGACCTCGCCGCCGAAGTGCCGCAGCAGCGCCTCCAGTCCACCGTCGAAGCCCTGGCCGACCGCGGCGAAGCGCCAGCCGTCCTTGCGGTAGAAGTCGCCCAGCATCACGGCCCGCTCGGTGGTGAACTCCGAGCCCTCGAACGCGTACCGGACCACCTCCTCGCCACCCGCCACGATGCGCAGATAGCCGGGCGCCGCCTGCGCCATGGTGCCGTCGCCGTCGATGGTGGCGGTGAAGGCGAGCCGGTCGATGGCAGGAGGCACCCGGTCCAGGGTGATCCGGAAGGACTCGGTGTCCCCGGCCTGCGCGCCCAGCAGTTGCAGGGACTCCTCGGGCGAGGCGATCTGGTTGTAGAAGATGAAGTACCGGTCGTCACTGAGGCGTTCGTCGGCGTCGAGGCCGAAGCAGCTGATGTCGAAGGTCATCCCCGGACCGGAGATCTGGACGCCGACGTAGAGGTCCGTCCCCAGGGTGAGGTCACTGAGTCTGGCCTTCTGGCCGCGTTGGAATTGCCTGACCATGCGTATCCGACCGTCCCCCGGTCCCGATCCGAACGAACTGTGTCGATCAGCCTAGTCGTTGCCGCCGACAGCGGGACGGCGGAGTGTCAGTCGGGGGCACCGCAGGGGATGTACGGCAACCGCTCGGCGGCCACCACCCCCTCCAGGAACCCGCGGGCCCGCTCGGTGCGCGGGTAGGCGTCCAGCAGCCGCCAGAAGCCCTCGCCGTGACCGGGCACCAGGAGATGCGCCAGCTCGTGGAGGATGACGTAGTCGATGACGTACTCGGGCATGCCCTGGAGCCGGTGGGAGAGCCGGATACTGCCCATGGCGGGGGTGCACGAGCCCCAGCGGGAGTTCTGGTTGGTCACCCAGCGCACACTGTCGGGGCGGGCCCGGCCGCGCAGATAACGGGCGGAGAGCTCGGCGGCGCGCTGCCCGAGCGCGTCGTCGTCGAGCATCCGGCGGTCTTCCTGGGCGGCGAGCTTCTCCAGCATGACCGAGACCCAGCGTCGCTCCTCGTCGGCCGACATCCGGGCGGGGATGAGGACCACGGTGCGGTCGCCCTCGCGGTAGGCGGAGACCGTACGCCGGCGGCGGGTGGAGCGGCGCACCTCGACCGCCCGGTCCACCGGGGGGCTGATCCGCGGCGGGCCGGCGCTGCTGTTCAGCGGATCGGCGGTCACCCTTCGACGTTACCCGCTGACAGGCGGAAATGTCCCCCCTGGCGGCTCCGGAGCGGGCAAGCGGCGTGGAGCAGGGCCGCTTATCGGACCATATCCCTCACATGTGGATAACTTTTCGCTCCGCCGTCGCCTGATCGTGCACTCTGAGTCACGAACGGAGTGCGACAGGTGAAAGTGACAGTGAAAGCGGGGATGACCCACATGCATCCGATGATCAAGCCGGCCCTGCGCCGTGGCTGGCGGGACGGACACACCCTGCGCTTCGGGGTGACCCCCGCCCACGCGGTACTGCTGGGGCCGGTGGACACGGCCACCCAGAGCTTTCTGACCCTGCTGGACGGCACCCGGGGGCTGCCCGCGTTGCGGGACGCGGCGGCGGCACTGGGGCTGGGCCGCGCCGCCGCCGACCGGATCGCGCACCGGCTCACCGACCTGGGCGTGCTCGACGACGCGGCGGCCGACCGTACGGCGGCCTCCCGGGTCACCGAGGCCGCGCGGCCGGACCTCGCCTCGCTGTCCCTGGTGCATCGCGAACCCGGCCGGGGGCTGCGCCGGCTGCTGGAACGCCGCCGGGCCTGGGTGCGGGTGCGCGGCGCCGGCCGGGTGGGCGCGGCGGTGGCGGTCACGCTGGCCCAGGCGGGCGTGGGCCGGGTAGAGGTGGTCGACGGTGGCCGGGTGTCGGCCGCCGACACCTCGCCGGGCGGGGTACGCGCCGACCGCAAGGGGGAGCGCCGCGCCGAGGCGGCGGCCTCGGCGGTGAGCGCCGCCGTCCCCTGGCAACGCGAGGGTGGGCCGCCCCCGCCCGGGGAACGGCGGGAAGGGCCGCATCTGGTGGTGCTCGCCCCGCGCGACGGCATCACCGCCTACGCCCCCGACCCGGCGGCGGCCGCTCAACTGCTCGCGGCCGGCACACCGCATCTGTACGCGGGGGTGGTGGAAGCCACCGGCTTCACCGGTCCCCTGGTACGGCCCGGGCGCACAGCCTGTGCGGAATGTCTGCTGCACACCAGGGCCCGGGGCGAACCGGGCTGGCCACTGCTGGTGGCCCAGTGGCGCAACGCCCGTCCCGGTACCACCCCGTCCTGCGACGCCGCCCTGGCCCAGACGATCGCGGGACTGACGGCGGCCACCGTGCTCTCCTACCTGGACGGCACGGCCCCGCCCCCGCTGAGCACCCGGACGGAACTCTCCCTGCCCGACCTCTCCTTCACCACGACCACCCATCCGCCGCACCCCGACTGCCCCTGCGGAGCCTTCAGGTCCGGTACCCATCCCGCGCCCTCACCCGCACCCGACGCGGAAGACGTCTCCGGCTCACCGGCCCAGGGCCGCGCCGCCTCCCCGGCAGGGGCTCCCCCGTGAAGGTCGGGACGAGGCCGGGCGATGGTCCGGCGGCCGGAGGCCGGTCCGCCGCACGGCCCCCGGAACGCGGGCCGCAGGCCCACCGGATCACACCGCCCCGTACGCGACGGGAAGGCACCGTGCCCCGTCGGGGCGGGGCGGCCCGCTAAAGCCGACCCCCTGATCGTGTACCCGGGCCGACCGCGCGCCGCGGGAACGCGGGAACGCGGGAACACGGGAACGCGGGAACACGGGAACACGGAAGCCCCCGCCGGGGCGGGGGCTTCGGTCGAAGGTGGACGGCCGCTGACGAGGTCAGCGCTGGTGGAGCACCGCCTGGGCCAGAGCCCGGCGGGCCCGGTTGGAGGCCCGCTCCGCACGGGCCTGGAGGCGGCGGGACTTGCGGTGCAGCCGGTCGGCGATGGCCACCTGCCGCGACATGCGTTGGGATTCGGCTTCGCGCACGCGTTCGCTCATATGGGAGCGGGCCAGCGCTTCTGGGATGAGATACAACTCGGTGATCCTGTTCTGGTCCTGGCGCGGTGCGACCGCGGCCAGATCTGCGGTGTTGTCGTTCAGTGGACGGATCCGTGAGATCCGCCGGGGGCCATGGGCGGCCGGGTTTCCGATGGTGCCGTTGGTGTTCATGAGGCGAGGACCGGGTTCTTGCGCGGGCGGCCACGGGGCCGCTTCCTCGGCACCACCACACCCTGGACGAAGAGCTCGCCGCCCCAGACGCCCCACGGCTCACGCCGCTCCTTGGCGCCGGCCAGACATGCCTCGCGCAGCGGACAGGCGCCGCACAGCGACTTGGCGTATTCGACGTCCTCCGGGGACTCGGCGAAGAACACCTCGGGGTCGTAGGAACGGCACGGCACGGTGGCGTCGAGTCGCTCGATGGCCTCGTCGAGTTCGTTGAGGCTGTACAGCGGGGTCACAGAAGTCTCCGGATCGGGTGGTGAGTTCAGGTCAGGTCGGGCGGACGGCGCGATGGGCACGGTCATGTCTTCGTTCTTTTCTGTTGTCGTGGGCAAAACAGAAGGGCCGCGGATCCCGAAGTGGGTTCCGCGGCCCTGGAAGGTGCCGACCTGATCTGTGCCGATCAGGCTGGGTGCGTCCAGGGTTTGAGCCCGCGGAGGGCCCACATCGTGTGGAGCTGGGTCTTCTGCTGTCCGAACAGCTGATTCGCTGCCACTGCTGCCGCGCCGGCACCGTTGGCTGCTGCTGCTGCGATCGCGTCATAGGCATCCGATGCCTGTGCCGCTGCCACTGCCGCTACCGCGGGCGCCTGGGTCGGTCGCTCACTGCGCTCGACGCGCTCAATGCGCACCTCACGCACGGCTTCGGCACCAGAGACACCGGTGGCGAAGAACAGGTGGGAACCGCCCGGCAGGCAGGAGGAGACGACGTCATGGCCGGACAGCCCGGACAGTTTCGTCAGAGTGATGGTCGCCACTGGAATCGCCTCCCCTAAGGAGTCTCGGCGGGTACAGGAATCACATCCTGACCCGAGGCATACAGAATCGGTACAACTCAGTACAGCACGGCTCGTCCGGAAGCGAAAGCCTCCCTCGACGCCGTGTGCAGCACGCTATGCGTATCGCTCGGGGCCGCGCAAACTATTTTCCCGAGGTTTCCCCGTCGGGGTGATCGGCGGCCTCCTCCGCCGCCTCCCCGTCCCGCTCGGGAAGCTCCTGACCTGCGCACAGGGCCAGTACGTCGTCGCCGAACTGAGCCAGTTTGTGGGCTCCGACACCCGAGATCCGCGACAACTGGGCCCGGTCGCCCGGCACCGACTCGGCGATCGCCATCAAGGTGACATCGGTGAACACCGCGTACGCCGGGCGTCCCAGCTCCTTCGCCTGCTCCAGGCGCCACTCCCGCAGCCGCTCGTACAGCGCCTCGTCCATGGTGGAGGGGCAGTCCACGCAGCGCCGCAGCTTCATCTCGGTGGCCTCGGTCAGCGTCCGCCCGCACACCCGGCACGGCACCGGGCCGCGCGGCTTGCGGCGGCGTCCGCCCTCGCCACCGCCCTCGACGCCGCCCGCCCCGCCCTTGCGGCGGGCACCGGCGGGACCCGAGCCGGGCCGCAGCCCGTCCAGGAAGCGGCTGGGCCGCCGGGAGGCCCGGCCGCCCGGGGCGCGCGCCAGCGACCACGACAGCGTCAGATGCAGCCGGGCCCGGGTCACCCCCACGTACAGCAGCCGCCGTTCCTCCTCGATCTGCTCGGCCGTCTTGGCGTGCGTGATGGGCAGCATCCCGTCGGTGAGCCCGACCAGGAACACCGCGTCCCACTCCAGGCCCTTGGCGGTGTGCAGGGAGGTGAGGGTGACCCCCTCCACGGTCGGGGCGTGCTGGGCGTTGGCCCGCTCGTCCAGTTCGGCGACGAAGGCGACCAGCGTGGCGCCCGGGGTGGCGCGCTGGAAGTCCTCGGCAAGCCGCACCAGGGCCGCCAGGGACTCCCACCGGTCCCGGGCAGCGCCCGAGCCGGCCGGCGGCTCCGGCGTCCAGCCGGTGGTGGCCAGCACCGCGCCCACCTCGGCGGCCAGGCCGTCCGCCCCCACCAGGGCCTGGTCGTTGCCGCTGCCGGCCCGCGCCGCCCCGCGCAGCGCCATCCCGGCCTGCCGGATCTCGGGGCGTTCGAAGAACCGCTCGGCGCCCTTGAGCTGGTAGGGCACCCCGGCCTCCGCCATGGCGGCCTCATAGCTCTCGGACTGGGAGTTGGCCCGGTACAGCACAGCGATCTCGCTGGCGGGCACGCCCTCCCCGCCCTGCTCGACCGGGGTCATCAGCTGCCGGATCCGGCGGGCGGTCGCGGCGGCCTCGGTCGGCTCGTCCGGGTGCTCGGAGAACTCCGGCTCGGGCCCGGCCGGACGCTGCGAGATCAGCTGGAGCCGGGACTCGGCGGCCCGGCCCTTCGCCTGGTCCAGCAGACCGTTGGCCAGCTGCACCACCTGCGGGGTGGAGCGGTAGTCCCGCACCAGCTTCACCACGGTGGCGTTGGGGTGCAGGGTGCGGAAGTTCAGCAGGTGGTCCGGGGTGGCCCCGGTGAAGGAGTAGATGGTCTGGCTGGCGTCCCCGACCACGCACAGGCTCTCCCGGTCCCCCAGCCACAGCTGGAGCAGCCGCTGCTGGAGCGGGCTGACGTCCTGGTACTCGTCGACGACGAAGTGCTGGTACTGGCGGCGCACGGTCTCGGCGATGTCGGCGCGGTCCTGGAGGATGCCGACGGTGAGCAGCAGCACATCCTCGAAGTCGATGGCGCCCCGGTCCTGCTTGAGCTGTTCGTAGGTGGCGTAGATGCGGCTGGTCTGCGCGGGGTCGCGCGGCGCGTCCTTGCCTGCCTTGACGACGGCCGCCGGATAGTCGTCCGGAGTGGTCTGGGTCACCTTGGCCCACTCGATCTCGCCGGTGACATCGCGCAGCTCGTGGCCGTTGAGGGAGATCCGGCAGCGCCCCGCCGCCTCCGAGATCAGTTTGATCTTGCGGTCCAGCAGGCGGGGCACCTCGCCGCCCACCGCCCTGGGCCAGAAGTACTGGAGCTGGCGCAGCGCGGCCGAGTGGAACGTCCGGGCCTGGACCCCGCCCGCGCCCAGGCCGCGCAGCCGGCCGCGCATCTCGCCCGCCGCCCGGTGGGTGAAGGTGACCGCCAGCACCGTGCTGGGCTGGAAGACCCCCGAGCGCACCCCGTAGGCGATGCGGTGGGTGATCGCCCGGGTCTTGCCGGTGCCGGCCCCGGCGAGCACGCACACCGGGCCGTGCAGGGTGGTGGCCACCGCGCGCTGTTCGGGGTCGAGCCCGTCGAGCACGGCGTCGGCGGAGTCCGGAACGGTCGGGAAACCGGAGGAGCCGGGGAGGCCGGGGGAGCCGGGGAGTCCTGGGGGCGGGGTTGCTGCTGTCACGCCCGTCATGCTGCCAGGTCCCGCGCCGGGATGCGGGTCACTTGTCCACAGGCTCGGTCATACCGTCACACCATTCCTGGGGATTACGCACCCCACCGTCGGCGTTGTCCCTTCAGCGATGATGGGATCGCCACCGAGACGCACATCCGCACACGACCAAGGAGCGCACACGATGCTGGGCACCGTGACGATGTACAGCACCACCTGGTGCGGCTACTGCCGCCGCCTGAAGAGCCAGCTGGACCGCGAGGGGATCGCCTACACGGAGATCAACATCGAGGAGAACCCGGAGGCAGCCACCCTGGTGGAGAAGGCCAACGACGGCAACCAGACCGTGCCCACGGTCGTCGTCGCCCCCAACGGCGGGGCCGAGGTCACCATGACCAACCCCTCCCTCGCCCAGGTCAAGCAGGCCCTGGTCCCGGTCTCCTGACCGCACCCGGTCAGGCCAGATCGGCCAGCGGTTCGCCGTACCACATCTCGATCAGCCGGGCCGCGATGGAGACGCCGGACGGGGGCAGTACCTCGCCGGCCTCGATCGCGGCCCGCAGCTCGTCCCGCGAGAACCAGCGGGCCTCCTCGATCTCCTCGCCGTCCACCTTGACGGCCGAGGTGACGGCCCGCGCCATGAAGCCCAGCATCAGGCTGGAGGGGAAGGGCCACGGCTGGCTGGCGACGTACTCCACCTCGCCCACCACGATCCCGGCCTCCTCGGCGACCTCCCGGATCACCGCCCGCTCCACCGACTCCCCCGGCTCCACGAAGCCGGCCAGCGTCGAGTAGCGCCCCTCCGGCCAGTGCATCTGCCGCCCCAGCAGTGCCCGGTCCTCCCCGTCGGTGACCAGCATGATCACCGCCGGATCGGTGCGCGGATAGTGTTCTCCGCCACACGCCGGGCAGCGCCGGATGTGCCCGGCCGCCGCGATCACCGTGCGCTCCCCGCACCGCGAGCAGAAGCGGTGCGAGCGCTGCCAGTTCTCCAGCGCCACGGCGTGCACCAGCAGTTCGTTGTCGCGTTCCGACAGCAGCGGGGCGGCCTCGCGCAGCCCGGCCGGGCGCGCGGCGTCGTCCATCCGGCCCGGCAGCGCGTCCTTCTGGAGCGCGAAGTAGCGCACCCCGTCCGGGTCGGTGCCCAGGAAGTAGCGGTGCGCCTCGGTGAACGGCGCGTCGAAGGACGGCATCATCACCAGCTCGGTGCGGCCGTCCTCGGTCTCCTCGATCAGTGCTTGCCCGCCCGACACCACGAACACCCTGGTGGTGGGGTGGCTCCAGGCCGCCCCCAGCCAGGCCTCGTCGAGACGGTGCTCGCCGCCCCGGTCGATGCCGCCGTTGCCGGTGAGCGCGATCGGCTGGACGCCGTTGTCCGAGGTGCTTGCCATACCGGAAGCCTATCCGGGGTCGTTCGGCTCCCAGGACTCCTCCCCCAGCAGCAGCCGCTCAAGGCCGGCCCGCCCCGGCAGCACGGTGGGCCGTACGACCTCCCCGCTGCGTACGTACAGGAACGCCGCCGTCACCCGGTTCAGCGGCAGACCGCGCCGCTCCGCCCACGCCAGCCGGTAGATCGCCAGCTGGAGCGGGTCCGCGTCCTGCCGCCTGGCGGTCTTCCAGTCGATGATCTCGTACCGCTCGCCGCCCTGGTCGTCGGTGCGGTAGACGGCGTCGATCCGGCCCCTGATCACCCGGCCGGCCAGGGTCAGCTGGAACGGCGCCTCGATGCGGTACGGGGTGCGGCGCGCGTACGGGGTGCGGCCGAACGCCTCCTTCAGCGCCGCCAGCTCCCGCTCGTCCGCGATCACGTCCGCGTCGCCGCCCTCCTCCGCGGCGCCCGGCAGCTCGTCCGGGCCCAGCATCGGCAGCGGAAGCTCCTCGAAGCGCGACTCGACCCAGGCGTGGAAGCGGGTGCCGCGGCGGGCCGCCGGCTGCGGCGGGCGCGGCATCGGGCGGGCCAGCTCGCGCGCGAACCCCTCCGGGTCGGACGCCAGCCGCTGCACCTGGGTCGCGGACAGCGACACCGGCAGCGGCACCTCCCGTACGCCCTCCCTGGCCCGGCGCAGCTCGCCGGCGAGGGCGTCCAGGTCGCGGTCCCAGGACTCGACGGCGCGCCGTTCCTCCGCCGTGAGCTGCGGGGGCGGCCCCGGAACGGCGGCGGGCCGCTCCTCGAAGCCCTCGCGCAGCAGGTCGAGCACCCGGTCGGCGGCACTGCGGCGGCGCGCCAGCGCGACCGGCTCCAGCGGCAGCGGCCAGGCGCGCTCCTCGGTGGGCTCGGCGAGTGCCGGGTTCTCCTCGTCGTCCTCGGGGATCTCCGCCCACTGCTCGACCTCGCCGTGCGCGGGGTCGCTCTCGCAATGCGCGCGCAGCGCCTCCAGATAGGCGGAGGGGCCGCGTTTCTTCTTCTGGCTGGGCCCCCACCAGTGGCCCGAGCCCAGCAGCAGGCTGCGGGGGCGGGTGAAGGCGACGTAGCCCAGGCGCAGTTCCTCGTGCAGCTGGTGCTCTGCCACCAGCCCGGAGTACGCCTTGTAGGCGGCGGCCGTCCAGCCCTCGATGGCGGGCAGGGTGGCGGCGTCGCCGCGCAGCGGATGCGGCAGGGTGCGCGGGTGTTTGAGCCAGGAGTCGCGCGCCTGCGCGGAAGGGAAGCCGCCCTGCCCCGCGCAGAGTCCGGGGACGGCGACCACGTCCCACTCCAGGCCCTTGGACTGGTGGACGGTGAGCACCTTGACGGTGTTCTCGGCGCTGGGCAGGGAGCCGTCCAGGCCCCTGTCGTACTGGGCGGCGGAGCGCAGGAAGGCGAGGAAGGCGGTGAGGCCGCCGCCCAGCCGTTCCCCGTCGACGGCGACGCCGGTGCGGCCGGCGGCGAAGGCGGCGGCCACATCGAGGAAGGCGGTGAGGGTCTCGCGGCGGCGCGCCGCCAGCGCCTGCGGGGAGGCGGAGAGTTCGACCTCGAGCCCGGTGACGGCCAGCACCCGGTGCAGCACGTCCATGAGGGGGTCGGCCAGCGAGCGGCGCAGTTCCCGGATCTCGGCGGCCAGGTGCGCGAACCGCACCCGGGCCTCGGCGGAGAACGGCAGCCCGTCCTCGTCCGGGTCCTCGCCGATGAAGGTGTCCAGCGCGTCGGCGAGCGAGGTGGTCTCGGCGGGGTCGGTGCCTTCGACGGCGGCGGCCAGCCGGTCCTGGTCCGCGCCGGGGGCGGCGCGGCGCACCAGGATCCGCGCCCGGCGCCCGAGCAGCGCCAGATCGCGGGGGCCGACCCGCCAGCGGGGCCCGGTGAGCAGCCGGACCAGCGCGGCGTTGGCGGTGGGGTCGGCCAGCACCTCGCAGACGGCGACCAGGTCGGCGATCTCGGGCAGGTAGAGCAGCCCGGAGAGCCCGACGACCTCGACGGGGACGCCGCGTTCGACGAGTTCGCGCTGGATCTCGGCGAAGTCGTTGCGGGTGCGGCACAGCACGGCGATCTCGCCGGGGGCCGTGCCGGTGCGCACGAGATGGGCGAGGGAGTCGGCGAGCCACTCCAGTTCGGCGGCGTGGGTGGGCAGCAGGGCGCAGTGGACCCGGCCCGCCCGCTCGGCGCCCTCGGCCGGGCGCAGCGGTACGACGGCGGGGTGCAGGGCGCGCAGCGGTGCGGCGAGGTCGTTGGCGAGCTGGAGGAGGTGCCCGCCGCTGCGCCGGTTCTCGCTGAGCGAGTGACGGCGGGCGGAGGTGCCTTCCCCATGCTCTTCGAGCAGGGGAGACCCCAAGGCGGCCGGGAAGTGGTCGGGGAAGTCGTCGAGGTTGGCGACGGAGGCACCGCGCCAGCCGTAGATGGCCTGGCAGGGGTCGCCGACGGCGGTGACGGGGTGGCCGGCGCCCGCGCCGGCGCCGAACAGCCCGGCGAGCATGATGCGCTGGGCGACGGAGGTGTCCTGGTACTCGTCGAGGAGGACCACGCCGTACTCCTCGCGCAGCGCCCGGCCGACCTCGGGGACGTCGCGGGCGAGGGTGGCGGCCAGCGCGATCTGGTCGCCGAAGTCGATGAGGTCGCGGGCGCGTTTGCGGGCCCGGTAATCCAGGACGACATCGAGGAGGTGGCCGCGGCCCTGCGCGGCCTCGCGGATGCGCCGCAGATCGTTGTTGGTGAGGGCGGTGGCGTCGAGTTCGGCGAGGAGCGCGCGGTCGAAGTCGCGCAGCCGCTCGGGCGGTACGAGGTGTTCGGCGAGTTCGCCGTCGAGCGCGATGAGGTCGGTGACCAGGGTGGTGAACCCGGCGGCCGGCGCCTCGAAGGAGGCGGGCGCCGCGCGCAGGACCTCGGCGGCGAGCTGGAACCGTCCGGCGTCGGCGAGCAGCCGGGAGGCGGGCTCGATGCCCAGCCGCAGCCCGTGCTCCTTGAGGAGGCGGCCGGCGAAGGCGTGGTAGGTGGAGATCTGCGGCTCGCCGCCGGGCTCCCCCGTCTCGGTGGTCTCCTGGCCGATGCCCGCCTTGGCGAGGGACTTCCGGACGCGTTCGGCGAGTTCGCCGGCGGCCTTGTTGGTGAAGGTGAGGCCGAGAACGCGCTCGGGGGCGACCTGCCCGGTGCCGGTGAGCCACACCACGCGGGCGGCCATGACGGTGGTCTTGCCGGACCCGGCCCCGGCGACGATGGCCTGTGGTGCGGGGGGCGCGGTGATGCACGCCAGCTGTTCGGGTGTGAAGGGGATCCCGAGCAGCTCACAGAGCTGTCCGGGATGCGTCAGTCGTGCGGCCACCCGGAAGAGGCTATCGGCGACCGCCGACAGCGGAGGCCGCGGGCCCTACCGGGTGGGGCGGCGCGGCGGATAGATCTTGAACCCGGTGGTGTCGAGGGCGAAGCCGAAGGGCTGCGGCAGTTCGATGGGGCGACCGAACTCCGTGGTGGTACGGGTGCGGTAGCCCTGGCCGTACGGCTGTGCATGCAGGTGGCTCGGGTGATCTTGACTCGCTGAGGCTGACGCGTGCCCGCCTCGCGTCACTCCACCACTTGGCGGCCCTCCGTGCGGCCCGAGCAGGAGGCGCGGAAGTGGCAGGTGCCGCACTGCTGGCCCGGGGTGGGGGTGAAGCGTTCGTCCAGGACACGCCCGGCCGCCGTGGCGAGCAGGTCGCCGACCCAGTCGCCCTCCAGGGGCGGCTGTTTCTGGACGGCCGGCAGCGTGTCGCCGCCCTCCTTCTTCGGAGCACCCTGGCGCAGATGCACCAGCGAGGCACCGCCGATCTCGGCCTCCCCGTGCCGTACGGCGAGCTGGTAGACGGCCAGCTGCGGGTGCCGTTCCACCTCGGCCCTGGACGGTTTGTTGCGGCCGGTCTTGAAGTCGACGACGTACGCGCGGCCGTCCGCGTCCCGCTCGACGCGGTCCAGGGTGCCCCTGATCCGGATGCGGTGCTCGCCCGCTGCCAGCGTGACGTCGAAGTCCTCCTCCGAGGCGGCCGGCTCGAAGCCGGTCTGCCCCTGGAGGACGTGCCAGCGCACGAACCGTTCCAGAGCGGCGCGCGCCTCGTCGCGTTCCCTGCGCGACTGCCAGGGCGCTTCGAAGGCGAGCCCTTCCCACACCACGTCCAGGCGTTCCATCAGGACGGCGAGGTCGGCCGGGGTGGTGCCGGAGGCCACCTCGTCGGCCAGGACGTGCAGCACGTTCCCGAAGCCCTGGGCGGTCGTCGCCGGGGCGTCCGCGTGCACCTCGCGTCCCAGGAACCACTTGAGCGCGCAGGAGTTCACCAGCTCGCCCAGCGCGCTGGCGGACAGCGCCACCGGGCGCTCCGGGTCGCGCACCGGGGCCGCCGACAGCGTCTGCTCGCGCAGTCCCCACCAGCGCTGCGGGTGCGCGGCGGGCACCAGCGCGTGGCCGTCGCCGTCGCGGAGCGCCGCCAGCTTCGCCAGCCGGCGCGCCGCCGCCTCGCGCAGCGCGGGCGTCGCCGCGGGGTCGACGGTGCACGCCCGCAGTTCGGCGATCAGCGCGGACAGGGCCAGCGGACGGCGCGGGCGGCTGCTCACATCCTGCGGCTCCACGCCCAGTTCGGTCACGAACCGCGACGGCTGGTCGCCCTCGTCCGCGCCGCGCACCGCCGTCACCACGAGGCGGTCCCTGGCCCGGGTGGCCGCCACGTAGAACAGCCGGCGTTCCTCGGCGAGCAGCGCGCCGGGGGTCAGGGGTTCGGCGAGACCGTCGCGCCCGATGCGGTCCGCCTCCAGCAGGGAGCCGCGCCGCCGCAGGTCGGGCCACAGCCCCTCCTGCACCCCGGCCACCACCACCAGGGACCACTCCAGGCCCTTGGCACGGTGCGCGGTCATCAGCCGTACGGCGTCGGGCCGTACCGCCCGCGCGGCCAGGGTGTCGGCGGCGATGTCGTGGGCGTCCAGTTCGTCGAGGAAGATCAGCGCGCCGCGTCCGCCGCCGCGTTCCTCGGCGCGGGCCGCCGCCTCGAACAGCGCGCAGATGGCGTCCAGGTCACGGTCGGCGTTGCGGCCGGCCGCGCCGCCGCGCCGGGCGGCCCGCTCCAGCCGGTCGGGCCAGGTGGTGCCGGACCACAGCTCCCACAGCGCCTCCTCGGGGCTGCCGCCGCCCGCCAGCAGTTCGCGGGTCTTGCGCAGCAGCAGGCCCAGCTGCCGCGCGCCTCCCGCGTACCCCTGGTCGTGGGCGACCAGTCGCTCCGGCTCGGCCAGGGCCCGCGCCAGCAGTTCCCCCGAGGGGCTGGGGACGGCGACCCCGGCGGTGCGTTCCTCGTGGCGCAGTGCCCGCCCCAGGCGCCGCAGGTCGGCGGCGTCCAGGCCGCCCAGCGGGGAGGTCAGCAGGGCGGCGGCGGTCTCCGGGTCGAAGCGGGCGGCGGGCTCGGCGACGGCGCGCAGCGCGGTGAGCAGCGGCGCCACGGCCGGTTCCTGGCGCAGCGGCAGGTCGGCGCCGTCCACCTCCAGCGGTACTCCGGCGGAGGTGAGCGCACGGCGCACGGCGGGCAGCGAGCGCCCCCCGGCGCGGACGAGGACGGCCATCTCGCCCCAGGGCAGGCCGTCCTCCAGATGGGCGCGGCGCAGCAGATCGGCGATGTTCTCCAGCTCGGCGCCGGGCGTGGGGTAGGTGTACACCTCCACCGAGCCGCCTTCGCGCACGGCGGTCAGCGCGCGGTGCCGCCGTACCGCCTCGGCCGGCAGCCGGGCCAGCGGCATCCGCTGGGTCAGCAGCCGGGTGGCGTCCTGCACGGTCGCGGCCGAGCGCCGTCCGGTGGTGAGGACCGCGACCGGCGCCGGGTCGCCCGCCGCCGTGCGGAAGGCGTCCGGAAAGCCGAGGATGCCGCCCACATCGGCGCCCCGGAACGCGTAGATCGACTGGTCCGGGTCGCCGAACACGATCAGGTCGCGCCCGCCTCCCCCTCCCCCGGCGAGCGCCCCGAGCAGCGCGGCCTGGGCCGGGTCGGTGTCCTGGAACTCGTCCACGAACACCGCGTCGTACCGGGCCCGCACCCGGGCCGCGACTTCCTCGCGCTCCGTCAGCCGCACGGCCCCGCGCACCAGGCCCGCGTAGTCGAGCACGCCCTGTGCCTCGGTGACGTCCAGATACTCGGCCAGGAAGTGCGCCGCCGCCTCCCAGTCGGGCCGTTCGGTGCGGCGCGCGAAGTCGGCGAGCGTGCCGGGGCCCAGGCCCAGCTCGCGGGTCCGGGCGAGCACCGCGCGCAGTTCGTCGGCGAACCCGCGCGTCGTCAGGCAGGCGCGCAGCTCGGCCGGCCACGGCACGCGCGGCGGCAGCTCCAGCTGGCCGGCCAGCAGCTCCCGCAGGTACACATCCTGTTCGGGGCCCGACAACAGGCGCAGCGGCTCGGCGTACAGCTCCCGGTCCTGGTGCGCGCGCACCAGCGCGTAGGCGAAGGAGTGGAAGGTGGTCGCCTGCGGCGCGCCGCCGCCCATCCGGGCCGTCATGCGGTCGCGCAGCTCGGCGGCGGCCTTGCGGCTGAAGGTGAGCACCAGCACCCGCTCGGGGTCCGTGCCGGCCGCGACCCGGGCGGCGACCGACTCCACCAGCGTGGTCGTCTTGCCGGTGCCGGGCCCGGCGAGCACCAGAAGCGGTCCGCCCGGATGCTCAACCACAGCGCGCTGGCTTGCGTCCAGTACAGGGGGGTGCGTGGTCAGGACCGGATCGCGCACCAGTCGGTACGCTCCGGAGGCCGGGGCGTTCGGGGGCACCTCACGGACGGAGTCCGGGGGCGGGACAGAGAGGCTCACGTGCATAGCGGATTCTCGCGGGGGGTCCCCTTGGGGATGGGATCGGGCGGCGGAGCGATGGGGAAGACGCTACGCCAGTCGGCGCGGTGCGCGCAGGGGAACCCCACGCCGCGCGACGGCGCGCGCCACGGGCGTACGGAGTGCCGCACGGTCCGTGAGGTCCCCCGTACGGACGGCACCGGGCATACCGCCGACGGCTTTGATGACGGAAGCTGGTGCCTGTGACCCGCCTGCCCGTACAGCTGCCCGTACAGCCCTCAGCGTGTTTCGCGCGGACCGTCCTCCCGCGGCGTCCAGCGGGCCGCGGCCATGTCCAGGCGCGGTACGCCGGCGCCGTCGTACCGCAGCGGGGTGCCCTCGGTGCGGTAGTGCTCCAGCGCCCGCTTCTCGTGGCCGGGCAGCAGCCGCCCGTCGGCGCGCACCACGCGCCACCACGGGGCGGCGCCGCCGTACAGGGCCATCGCCCGGCCGACCTGGCGGGGGCCGCCGGAGCCGAGCACGCCGGCGATGTCGCCGTACGTCATGACGCGGCCCGACGGTACGCGTTCGGCGGCGGTGAGCACCCGGTCGGCGTAGTCCGGAAGGCGGTGGGCGGGGCTGGTCATGGCGCCCATGGTGCCGTATGTCACGGACAGTCCCCGGCCGGGCGTCACTCGTGCCACTATCGTCACAGTGACGAGGACCGAGGAAACGGCCAGTGATACGGGGCGAAGAAGAGGCGGAACGGCTGCCGTCGGAGCAGGCGCCGGGAGCTGACCAGGGGGAAGGGTCGCACGACGCCATGAGTGGCCTGAACGGACAGTCACCGGCGCCCGCGCTGCGGCAGCCCCCGAAGAGCGGCAAGCGGGCGAAGGCGGCCCGGCGGGCGAACACGGAGCGGCGCCGGGAGGCCAAGCGGCAGGCGTCCTCGGCGGACGGGCCGCCGGCCGACGCGCGCACCGCGCAGCAGGCACCGCACGCGCCCACCGGCGCGCCCGCGGCACCGGCGCCGCCCGCGCACGCGTCGGCGCCGGCGGCGGCACCCGCGCCGGCCCCGCTCTCCGACCGCCTGGAGATCGACGAGCCGATCCTCGCCGCCCGCGTCCACCGCCCCGGCGACCTCATCCGCTCCCTGCTCGGCCTGCTCGGCATCGCCCTCGTCCTGCTCACCGCGACGTTCGCGGTGGGCACCACCGCGGGCATCGAGAAGGACATCAACGACAGCGCGGTCGGCGCCCCGCCGCTCCTCATCTCCTTCGCCGGCTTCGCCTCCTCCATCGCCGTCCTCATCGTCCCGGTCGCCTTCGCCGTCGAGCGGCTGATCCGCCGCGACGGCCTGCGCATCGCGGACGGGGTGCTCGCCGCCGTCCTGGCGCACGGCGTGTCCCTGTCCTTCAGCCTGTGGGTGGCCCGGGTCGCCCCCGAATCCATCCAGGACGCCCTCACCCGCGACGCGCCGGCCGGGGCCGGCCTCACCGACCCCGTGCACGGCTACCTCGCCCCCGTCATCGCCTACGCCACCGCCGTCGGCATGACCCACCGCCCCCGCTGGCGGCTGATCATGGGCGCGGTGCTCGTCCTGGACGCGGTGTCCGTGCTGGTCGCCGGGTACACCACGCTCTTCTCCATCCTGGTCACCGTCCTCATCGGCTGGACCATCGCGTACGGCACTCTCTACGCGGTGGGCACCCCCAACGTGCGTCCCACCGGCCAGCAACTCCTGGCCGGGCTGCGCAACGTCGGCTTCCGCCCGGTGAGCGCGCTGCGCACCGAGGAGACGGTGGGCGCGGGGACCGCCGGGAGCGGCGACAACGACAGTGACGGCGACCGCGGACAGCTCACCCGCCGCTATCTCGTCACCCTGGAGGCGGGGCCACCGCTGGACATCACCGTGGTGGACCGCGCCCAGCAGGCCCAGGGCTTCTTCTACCGCGCCTGGCGCCGGCTCACCGTCCGGGGCATCACCCAGCGCCGCAGCCTGCCCTCGCTGCGGCAGGCGCTGGAGCAGGAGGCGCTGCTCGCGTACGCGGCGATCGCCGCCGGCGCCAACGCCCCGAAGCTGATCGCCACCTCCGAGCTGGGCCCGGACGCCGTGATGCTGGTGTACGAGCACATCGGCGGCCGTTCGCTGGAGTCGGTGCCCTCCGACGAGATCACCGACGACCTGATGGAGGCGTCCTGGCAGCAGGTCGTCGCGCTCCAGTCGCGGCGCATCGCGCACCGCCGGCTGGACGGGCACTCGCTGCTGGTGGGGCGCGCCGGTGAGGTTTATCTGACGAACCTGCGCGGCGGGGAGATCGCGGCCGGCGACATCCCGCTGCGCATGGACATCGCCCAGCTGCTGACGACCTTCGGCCTGCGCGTCGGCGCCGAGCGGGCGGTGGCCTCGGCCGTGTCCGTACTCGGCCCGGACGCGGTGGCCGACAGCCTCCCCATGCTGCAGCCGATCGCGCTGTCCCGCTCCACCCGCACCACGCTGCGTCAGCTGAGCAAGGAGCGCTCCGCGCGCGAACGGCAGGCCGTGCTCGACGCGGTCCGCGCCTACCGGGAGGCGCGCGGCGCGCTGCCCGAGGACGCCGACCGCAAGACCGTCAAGGCCGCCAAGCAGGCCGAGAAGCAGGTCATGGAGCAGGCGCTGGAGAACTCCAAGGAGACCGACCTGCTGTCGCTGATCCGGCAGGAGGTGCTGCTGGTACGGCCCGAGGCCGCCATAGAGCCGGCCCGGATGGAACGGGTCCGGCCCCGCACCCTGGTGTCGCTGATCGCCGCCGCCTTCGCCGGCTACTTCCTCATCACCCAGCTCGCCGAGCTGAAGGTGGACACGGTCATCAACAACGCCAACTGGTGGTGGGTGATAGCGGCTGCCTGCTTCTCGGCGCTGACGTACTTCGCGGCGGCCGTGAGCCTGCTGGGCTTCGTCCCGGAGAAGGTGCGCTATCTGCGGACCGTGGTGGCGCAGGTGGCCGGCTCGTTCGTGAAGCTGGTGGCGCCCGCCGCGATCGGCGGGGTGGCGCTGAACACCCGCTACCTGCAACGTCAGGGGCTGCGCCCCGGGCACGCGGTGGCCAGTGTGGGGGCGTCCCAGCTGTTCGGTCTGGGCAGCCACATCACCTTGCTGCTGACCTTCGGCTACCTGACCGGCACCGAGCACACCACGAATCTCTCTTCGCCTTCCCGCACGGTGATCGCGGGGCTGCTGACGGCGGCGGTGCTGGTGCTGATAGTGACCGCGATCCCGGCACTGCGCAAAGCGATCTCGGAGCGGGTGCAGACCCTGTTCGCCGGTGTCGTCCCGCGCATGCTGGACGTGGTGCAGCAGCCGAAGAAGCTGCTCAGCGGCATCGGCGGGATGCTGCTGATGACGATGGCATTCGTGCTGTGCCTGGATGCCTCGCTGCAGGCGTTCGGGGTGGAGCTGAGCTATCCGACGGTGGCGGTCATCTTCCTGGCGGGCAACGCGCTGGGCTCGGCCGCCCCGACACCGGGTGGTATCGGGGCGGTGGAGCTGGCGCTGACCGGTGCGCTGGCGGCGTTCCGGGTTCCGACCGACTCCGCGCTGGCGGCCGTCCTGCTGTTCCGCCTGATGACATTCTGGCTGCCGGTGCTGCCGGGCTGGCTGGCGTTCACGCACCTGACCCGTAAAGAGGCGATCTGACCGGGCTGACCGGGGCTCAGTCCCCGGGGCGCAGCACCATGCAGGTGGTGGTGGCGTGTGCGATCAGCTTGCCGCGCTCGTCGAGGACCTGGCCCTCGGCGGTGGCGGTGCGGCGCCCGGCGTGCAGGACGCTGCCCCGCGCGGTGAGGGTCTGGCCGTCGGTGCGTCCGGCCCGGATGTAGTTGACCTTGAGTTCCAGGGTCGTGTACGTGACACCGGCCGGGAGCGTGGAGTGCACGGCGCAGGCCATCACGCTGTCCAGCAGGGTGGCCGCGATGCCGCCGTGCAGGGTGCCCAGGGGGTTGGCGAAGTCCGGGCGGGTGTCGAGGGAGACGGTGACCCGGCCGTGCTCGACCTCGTCGAAGCGCATGCCGAGGAGCCGCCCGATGTGCGGCAGGTCGGTGGGCTGTTCGCGCTGCACCCAGCGCATCAGGTCGAGCCCTGACAGGGCGGCGAGGTCGATGGTGGACACGGGCTCTCCTCGGGTGGGTGGCGCGGACGGGAAACTACCCGTCGGTAACGTACGGCGCCGATCGCCCGGCCGACAAGTCCCCGCCGCTTCCCCGTCGCACCGCAGTTGCGATCCTATGGCCCAGCCTGACCTTGCCCATGCCAACCCATTCGGCCTAACGTGCCGCACATGCGTTCTTATACGATCGGCCGGGCCGCCCGGCTGCTCGGGGTCAGCCCCGACACCGTCCGCCGCTGGGCGGACGCCGGCCGGCTGCCGACCCGCCGCGACGAGGCCGGCAAACGGCTGATCGAGGGCCCCGACCTGGCGGCGTTCGCGGTGGCGCTGGCCACCGCGGGCGCGGACGACGACGGCGCGGACGAGCCGTACAGCAGCACCCGCAACGCCTTCCCCGGCATCATCACCGCCGTCAAGCTCGGCGATGTCGCCGCCCAGGTGGACATCCAGGCCGGACCGCACCGGCTGGTCTCCCTGCTCACCCGGGAAGCCGTCGAGGAACTCGGCCTCGCCGTGGGCATGGAGGCCACCGCCCGGGTCAAGGCGACCAACGTCCACATCGACCGGGGGGAATGACCGTGAAGAAGATCCGGCCGCTGGCCGGCGCGGCCCTGTCCGCCGTGCTCCTGGCCGGCTGCGGCAGCGGCGACGCCGACAGCGCGAACGGCACCGGCGACACCAGCCTGACCGTCCTGGCCGCCGCCTCCCTCACCGACGTCTTCACCGAGGCCGCCGACCGCTTCGCGCGGGAACACGAGGGCGTCACCGTGGAGTTCTCCTTCGCCGGCTCCCAGGAGCTCGCCGCCCAGATCCGGCAGGGCGTCCCCGCCGACGCCGTGGTCACCGCCGACACCGCCACCATGGAGTCGGTCGCCGAGGAGACCGGCGAACCCGCCGTCATCGCCCACAACGAACTCGTCATCGTCACCCCGCCCGGCAACCCCGCCGGTGTCGAGGACCTCACCGACCTCGCCCAGGACGGGCTGCGCCTGGTGCTTGCCGCCCCCGAGGTCCCGGCCGGCCGCTACGGCGAGGAGATCCTGGACCGCGCGGGCGTGAACGTCACCCCCGTCTCCCAGGAACCGAACGTCCGCGCCGTCCTCGGCAAGGTCCGGCTCGGCGAGGCCGACGCCGGGCTCGTCTACGCCACCGACGCCGCCTCGGCGGGCGAGGACGTGCTCACCTTCCCCATCCCCGCCGAGCAGAACGTCATCGCCGCCTACCCCGCCGCCGTGCTCAACACCTCGGAACACCCCGACGAGGCCGCCGCCTTCGTCGCCTGGCTCGGCACGGAACCGGCCCGCGAACTGCTCACGGCGGCCGGCTTTCTCACCCCATGAACAAGCGCGCGGTCCCGCTGACCCTGCTCATCCCGGCCCTGCTGGCGGTGGCCTTCCTGCTGATCCCACTCCTGGGGATCATCACCGGCGCACCGTGGTCGGGCCTCACCGAACGCCTCACCGACCCCGCCGTCATCCAGGCGCTGCGGCTGTCCCTGGTGGTGTCGCTGTGGGCACTGGTCATCTCGCTGCTGCTGGGCGTCCCGCTCGCCTGGCTGCTGGCCCGGGTACCGCTGCCCGGCAAGCCGCTCATCCGCTCCCTGGTGCTGCTGCCCATGGTCCTGCCGCCCACCGTGGCGGGTGTGGCCCTGCTCCAGGGCTTCGGACGGCGCGGCCTGCTCGGCGACCGGCTGGAAGCCCTGGGCGTCACCCTCCCCTTCAGCACGGCGGGCGCGGTGGTGGCAGCGGCGTTCGTCGCCATGCCGTTCCTGGTCATCAGCCTGGAGGGGGCGCTCACCGGCATCGACCCGCTGTACGAGGAGGCCGCCGCCACCATGGGCGCCGGGACGCTGCGCACGCTGTGGCTGGTGACGCTCCCCATGGCGCGGCCGGCCCTGGTGGCCGGCGCGGCGCTGGCCTGGGCGCGGGCACTGGGCGAGTTCGGCGCGACCATCACCTTCGCCGGGAACCTGCCGGGCACCACCCAGACCCTTCCGCTCCAGGTCTACCTGCTCCTCCAGAACGACCCGGCGGGCGCGACCGCCCTGTCGCTGCTGCTGCTGGTGGTGGCGGCGACGATCCTGTTCGCGCTGCGCGGCCGCTGGCTGCCGGTGGGCGGCGGGGGTGGTGGAGGCGGTGGGGGCGGCAGCCACTGAGGGTCACCCACATGCGCCCCACCACATGCGGGTGGGGCCGGCGGCGCCGGAAGATGGGCGTCCCTGCCGGACGGTATCCGGGAGGGACGCCGACCCGATGGGAGCCGTCCGATGATGCGTGTCCGCCTGGCAGCCGTCCTCACCACGCTGGCGGTGCTGCCGGCGGCGGGCTGCTCCGCCGGCGGCAGCCCCGAACGGGTCGCGGACACCACCACCCCACCCCCCTCGGGCAGCCCCGTCCCCACCGACAGCCTCCCCGACTCGCTCACCGCCCAGAAACTGGAGTGGTCGGAGTGCAAGACGCCCGACTCCTCCCAGGGCGACAGCGGGGGCTCGCCCTCCCCGCTGCCGGACGGCGCGCCCTGGGAGTGCGCCACGATGAAGGCCCCCGTCAACTACGCGGACCCGGAGGGTGACACCCTCGACCTCGCCCTGATCCGCGCCCGCAGCACCGGGGGCGAGGGCGAACGCATCGGCTCCCTCCTCTTCAACTTCGGCGGTCCCGGCGGCTCCGGCGTCGTCACCCTGCCGGCCTTCGGCAGCGACTACACCGAACTCGCCAAGCGCTACGACCTGGTGAGCTTCGACCCGCGCGGCGTCGGGGACAGCGACGGCCTGGTGTGCATGAGCGACAAACAGCTCGACGACTACTTCGCCGCCGACCCGGTGCCATCCGGCGAGGCGGAGGAACGGGACTTCACCAACCGGCTGCGCGCCTTCGACAACGCCTGCGAGGCCGCCGCGGGACCGCTGCTCCCCCACCTCACCACCGTGAACACGGCCCGCGACATGGACCTCATGCGCCAGGTGCTCGGCGACAACAAGCTGCACTACTTCGGGATCTCGTACGGTACGCAGCTGGGCGGCGTGTACGCGCACCTCTTCCCGCAGCGGGTGGGCCGGGCGGCCCTGGACGCCGTGGTGGACCCGACAGCGGATGCGCGCGAGGGCGCCCTGGCGCAGACCAAGGGCTTCCAGCAGGCCCTCACCACCTACATGGAGAGCTGCGCCCAGAGCGAGAACTGCCCGCTGGGCAGCACCCCGCAGGAGGGCGAACAGAAACTGAAGGACTTCCTGGAGAACCTCAGGTCCCACCCGCTGCCCACCCAGGACCCGGACGGCCGGCCGCTCACCGAATCCCTGGCCTGGAGCGGGATCGCCCAGTCGCTGTACTCCGAGGACTTCTGGCCCTTCCTCACCCAGGGCCTGGAGGAGGCGATGGCCTCCGAGAACCCGGACGGCACCATCCTGCTGACCCTCGGCGACTCGATGAACGGCCGCAACCAGAACGGCACCTACTCCACGCTCCAGTCCTCCCTGGTGGCGATCAACTGCGCCGACACCGACCAGCGTTACGACGTGGCGGACGTCCACGACGCGCTCCCCGAATTCACCGACGCCTCCCCGGTCTTCGGCCCCGGCATGGCCTGGTCCCTGCTCAGCTGCACCGACTGGCCCGTGACCGGGACCCAGTCGCACCCGGACGTCAGCACCACGACGGACGCGACGCTCCTGCTGATCGGCACCACCGGCGACCCGGCCACCCCGTACGCGGGCACCCAGAACATGAAGGAGGCCCTGGGCAAGGACAAGGCGGTGGAACTCACCTACGAGGGCGAGGGCCACGGCGCCTACAACAGCGGCGACACCTGCGTGAAGGACACCGTCAACGCCTACCTCCTGGACGGCGACGTCCCCACGGACGGCAAGACCTGCCCCTGAGCGCGGCACCCGGCAGCCGGAAGGCGCACGAGGCGTTCGCACACGGAACGCGGGGCCGGTGCGCACACGTCCCACCCCCGCTTCCGTCGCGGTGTTCGGCCCGCCGGGTAGCCTCCCCCGGGGAGGTGGTCGTGTGCGGCGCGTTGTCGGGTCGGTGGTGGTGGGGAGCGTGCTGCTCGCGGGGTGCACCGCCGGGCCGGGGGTGGACGACGGCGGGCCGATACCCGGCGTGAACCAGCCCTCGCCCGCCCAGCAGGACCCCGAAGGGCCGGAGTTGCCCGATGCCCTCACCCGGCAGGTGCTCGCCTGGGGCGACTGCCCGGCTCCCACCGCCGCACAGGGCGCGGGCCCCGCACCGAGAGCGCTCGCCGACGGTGCGCCGTGGGAGTGCGCCGAGCTGACGGTGCCGCTCGACTACGCCGCGCCGGAGGGCGAGACCCTGGGCATCGCGCTGATCCGGGTGGCGGCCGTGGAGGGGGCGGAGCGGATCGGGTCGCTGGTGTTCAACTTCGGCGGGCCGGGCGGGTCCGGGGTGGCCACGCTGCCCCGGGTGGCCGGCGGATACGACACGCTGCGGCAGGGGTTCGACCTGGTCAGCTTCGACCCCCGCGGGGTGGGGGCGAGTTCGCCCGTGGTGTGCCGGGACGGCGCCGGCATCGACGCCGCGGAGCAGGCAGATCCGGGGGTGCCGCGCGACCGCCGGGAGGGCGAGGAACTGGCCGCCAGGGTCCGGGAGCTCGCCGCCGACTGCGAGGCCGCGGCCGGGGCGCTCCTGCCCCATCTGCGCACCGTCGACGCCGCGCGGGATCTGGATCTGCTGCGCCAGGTTCTCGGCGACTCCCAACTGCACTACTACGGTGTCTCCTACGGCACCAAGCTCGGCGCCGTGTACGCGCATCTGTATCCCGGGCGGGTCGGGCGTACGGTCCTGGACGCCGTGGTCGACCCGACCCGGGACGTGGTGCGGCGGGCGCTGCTCCAGACCGAGGGGTTCCAGCTCGCGCTCGGCAACTACCTCGCGGCCTGCGGGCCCACCGGCGACTGCCCCTCCGAGGAGGAGATCGCCGCCCTGCTCGACCGGCTGCGGGAGCAGCCGCTGCCGGCCGCCGGGCCACGACGGCTCACCCAGTCCCTCGCCTTCACCGGCGTCATGTCCGCGCTGTACGCGGAGGGTTCCTGGCCCTATCTCACCCGCGCGCTGCGGCAGGCCCTGGACGAGGGGAACGGGGAGCTGCTGCTGGCCGCCGCCGAGCAGTACAACGGGCGCGGCGGTGACGGCGCGTACCGCAATCTGCACGCCGCCAACCGGGCCGTGAACTGCGCCGACTTCGCCTCCCGGCCCACGGTGGGCGACGTGCTCGGCCACCTGGCGGAGTTCGAGGATGCCTCGCCCGTCTTCGGCCCGTACTTCGCCTGGGGGCTGCTGTCCTGCGCGGGCTGGCCGGTCACCGGGGAGCGCGATCAGCCCCAGGTGCGTGCCGAGGGAGCCCGGCCGATCCTCCTGCTGGCCACCACCGGCGATCCGGCGACCCCGTACGCGGGCGCCGAGCGGATGCGGGAGGCGCTGGGCCAGGGGGTCGGGGTGCTGCTGACCTACGAGGGCGAGGGGCACGGGGCGTACGGGTCCGGCGACGCCTGTGTCAGTGCCGCCGTGCACGCCCATCTGCTGGCCGGGGCCACACCGGAGGACGGGGCCGGGTGCCCGTGAGCACCCGGCCCCGCCCGCCGCGCCCGGCGGGAGTGCCGCCAGTAGAGGGGCTCGTCAGTAGACGGGCTTCTCCGGCTCGATCTGGTTCACCCAGCCGATCACGCCGCCGCCCACGTGCACGGCGTCCGCGAAGCCGGCGTTCTTCAGGACCGCCAGCACTTCCGCACTGCGGACACCCGTCTTGCAGTGCAGGACGATCCGCCGGTCCTGCGGCAGGTCCCCGAGGGCGCTGCCCATCAGGAACTCGTTCTTCGGGATCAGCCGCGCGCCCGGGATGGACACGATCTCGTACTCGTTCTGCTCACGGACATCGATGATCTCGATCTTCTCGTCCGCGTCGATCCAGTCCTTCAGCTGCCGGGGCGTGATCGTCGAGTCCTTCGCCGCCGCCTGCGCCTCGTCCGAGACGACCCCGCAGAACGCCTCGTAGTCGATCAGCTCGGTCACCGTCGGGTTCTCGCCGCACACCGCGCAGTCCGGGTCCTTGCGGACCTTGACCTGCCGGTAGGTCATCTCCAGGGCGTCGTAGATCATCAGCCGCCCGACCAGCGGGTCGCCCGTCCCGGTCAGCACCTTGATCGCCTCGGTCACCTGGATGGAGCCGATGGACGCGCACAGCACGCCCAGCACGCCGCCCTCGGCGCACGAGGGGACCATGCCCGGCGGCGGCGGCTCGGGGTACAGGCAGCGGTAGCACGGACCGTGCTCGGACCAGAAGACCGACGCCTGTCCGTCGAAGCGGTAGATGGAGCCCCACACGTACGGCTTGCCGAGCAGCACGCACGCGTCGTTCACGAGGTAGCGGGTGGCGAAGTTGTCCGTGCCGTCGACGATCAGGTCGTACTGGCTGAACAGCTCCATCACGTTGGAGGAGTCGAGGCGCTCGTCGTGGATGTTGACCTGGACGTACGGGTTGATGCCCTGCACCGTCTCCATGGCCGAGACGGCCTTGGGACGGCCGATGTCCGCCTGGCTGTGGATGATCTGCCGCTGGAGGTTCGACTCGTCGACCTCGTCGAACTCGACGATGCCGAGGGTGCCGACACCCGCCGCCGCCAGGTACATCAGCGCGGGCGAGCCGAGGCCGCCGGCTCCCACCGCGAGCACCTTGGCGTTCTTCAGCCGTTTCTGCCCCGCCATCCCCACATCCGGGATGATCAGATGGCGGGAGTACCTGCGGACCTCGTCGACGGTGAGCTCGGCGGCCGGCTCGACCAGGGGTGGCAGCGACACGGGGACTCCGATGGTCATAGGGACAGACGTTCTGCGTACAACAGTGCCACGGTGCCGGGCATTCCGAGACGGGCGTCCTGGTACGTGAGACGCCCGTCCCGGAACCGCTTTCCTACAGGCGGCAGGCGGCCTCCATCCAGATGTCGGCGAGTGATTCCTCCAGGCCGATCCGGGCCCGCCAGCCGAGCCGGTCGCGGGCGGTGCGCACATCCGCCTGCTGCCAGGCCCCGCACCCGTCGGGGTACGGGCCGGGCTGCGGCGGCGGCACCGGCAGGGCCGCCGACTCGGGGCCGCGCTGCGCGGGCGGGCCCAGCGGCGCGTCCAGTTCGTGCAGCGCGCCGCCGTACCCGGAGATCCGGGCCAGCGCCGTGGCCGCCTCGCGCAGCCGTACCGCGTGGCCGGTACCGATGTTGACGACGCCCTGCGCCGCCGAGAGCGTGGCGGCGTGCACGGCGCGCGCGACGTCGCGGACGTCCACGAAGTCCCGCTGGACGCCGAGCCCGGTCAGCTTCAGCTCGTTGTCGCCGTGCTGCATCGCGCGCCGCAGCGAGTCCGCGAGCCGGCCGAGCGGCGAACCCGCCGGGGTGCCGGGCCCGGTCGGCGAGAACACCCGCAGCACGATCGCGTCCAGACCCGAGCCGAGGACGAGTTCGGTGGCGGCGAGCTTGCTGACGCCGTACGGGCCGCCCGGGCGGGCCAGGGCGTCCTCGGCGATCGACGAACCGGGCTGGGAGGGCCCGTACTCGGCCGCGCAGCCGATGTGCACCAGCCGCGAGCGGCAGTTGCTGCGCCGCACCGCCTCGCACAGGGTGGCGGTGGCCACCGTGTTCTGCCGGGTCAGCTCGCTGGCGGTGCCCCGGATGGCGCCGGCGCAGTTGATGACGACGCCCGGGTGCACGGCGTCCAGGAAACGGGTCAGGGCTCCGGGGCTGCCGGTGGCGAGGTCGAACCGCACGTCGGCCTCGTCGCCGCGGCCCAGCGCGGTGAGGTGGACGGCGGGGTCGGCGAGGAGCCGTTCGGCGACGAAGCGGCCGACGTAGCCGCTGGCGCCCAGCAGGAGGACTCTCATCGGCTCGTCTCCCCTGCGGTGAGGTGACGGGTGAGGGGGGGTGTGGTCATGGGGGGATTGCTCCTCTTGCTTCCGCGGGTGCGTGGGGTCGGGGGGATGAGGGGGACGTACGGGCCGGCCGTCAGTGGTGCGTGCGTGGCCGCGGCGGCCGGCCGCGGGGGTGGGGGTGATCGTGGTGATGGGCGGAGGCCGCCACCAGCGCGCGGCCGGCCGGGATGAGCAGGAGGGCCGCCGTCGCGCCGCTGGCGGCGGCATGCAGGAGGGCCTCGGCCGGCGGGGCCGTGACGGCGATCAGCAGATGGACGGCGCAGGCCGCCAGTGGCCCGGCCGCCGCCGCACGGTGGAAGCCGTGCGCGGCCAGCAGGACGGACAGGAACAGCAGCACGCCCAGCGCGAGGCTCTGCCCGGTGACCGTCCAGGTGGTCGCCGCCGGGGGAAGCAGCGGCCACAGGGCGGCCCGCAGAGCGGCCAGGCAGAGGGTGAACAGCAGCAGCGCCGCGCCGACCAGGTGCCGCACCGCGGCGGCGAACTCCTTCAGGCTGCGGCTGGCCGCCAGCCGGCGCCGGGCGCGGGCCGCGAACCAGTCGCGGCACCACACCGCCGGGGCGACCGCGGCCACCGGCGGCAGCAGCGCGCCGGGGCCCGCCCGGTGCCACAGCAGGGCCAGCAGGGGCAGGACGCACAGTGCGGCGATCCGGGGCCTGCCGCGCCCGTAGAGCAGGAATCCGGCGGCCAGTACGGCGGCCGCGGTGAGTGCGGCCTGGGCCCTGGCGTCCGCCGCCACCACACCCGCCGAGACCAGCGCGGCGGGGAACAGCGGCAGCAGCGGACGGACGGGGCCGCCCGGGGCGTGCGCCCTCGCGCGGCGCGGGGGCCGGAAGGGCTCGGCCGGCCGGGCCGCGTCACGGTGACGGCGGTGGCGGGACCGGCGGGGAGGGAGGCCGGGGGCGGGGCCCTGGGGGTGCTCCCCGGGGCGTGGGGTACGCGCATACAGCTCCTCTGCCAGGGAGAACACATCGCGGTGCCGGAACCGGGCGGCCCCGGCGTCGGTCAGGCCGTACGCCTCCAGCGCGGCGGCGATCTCCAGTGGGTCGGTGGCGTGCTCGCACAGTTCGCGGTGGCGGTGCAGCAGCACCCGTACGGGGTCGGCCGGGGCGGTCACGCGGGATCACCGGGGCCCTGGCCGGGACCGGGGCAGTGGCCGGGGCCCCGCTCGGTCATGGCGCCCAGGGCCGGTATGGCCCAGCCGGGCGGTGCGGCCGGGACCGGCGCGGCGAGATGACTCTCGGCGGGGCGGGCGAACGGGACGTCCGGGTCGGCGGCCGGCTCGGCGACGGAACGGCGCACCGGACCGGTCGAGATCATTTCCAGATAGATCTGATCGAATGCCGCCACGTTCCGCTCAATGGTGAACAGCTCCAGGGCGCGGGCTCGCGCCGCGGCCCCCAGTCGCGCCCTGCGCGCCGGGTCACGCAACAGCGCGACACACGCGTCCGCCAGCGCACGCGGGTTGTGCGGCGGCACCACCAGTCCGGTGCCCCCGATCACCTCGCACACCGAGCCCACCTCGGTGCACACCGCCACCCGCCCGCTGAACATCGCCTCGATGAGCGGAACGGGGAAACCCTCTACCGAACTGGAGAGGACGAATACGCTCCCGGCGGCGTACGCGGCGGCCGGTGCCGGCAGCTCGGGGCCGCCGGTCTCCTCGAAGGAGACGGGGCTGACGCCCGCCGCGTACGGGTCGGGCGACTCGGCGGGGAACAGCTGTGCCGCCATCGCGCGGCAGTGCGCCAGATACCCCGCGTCCCCCGGCGCCGCGCTCACGATCCGCAGCCGCGCCGCGGGCTCGGCCCGGCGCACCTCGGCGAACGCGTGCAGCAGCCCCACCAGGTCCTTGGCGGGCGCGACCCGGCCCACCCACACCAGGGTCGGCGCCGGTGCGGGCTCGCGCTCCGGTGTGCCGCGGCGCGCCGCCCGCTCGGCATCGCCCTCCTCCACCTTCAGGAACGGCCGGGCGTCCAGGCCCGGGTAGACGGTGCGCAGCCGGTCCCGGTCGGCGCCGCAGCGCTCCTGCCACCGCCGCACATGGGTGTTGCCGGGGGTGATCAGGGTGGCCCGGGCGTACGCCTCGCGGGCCAGCCGGGCCTGGAAGGACGTCAGCAGGGCGCGTACGGGGGCGCCCGCCGCCGTGGGCGGCACCGCGTGAGCGGCGCGCGCGGCGCTCGCCGCGCTGCTCAGATAGTGCTCGCGCAACCGCACCCCGTACTCGGTGATCAGCAGCGGGGTGTCGAAGAAGTGCCGCGCCAGCAGGCCGGGCAGGGCCGCGGGGCCGCCGCCCACCGCATGGCACAGATCGATGGCCGCGAGCCCCTCGTCGCCGTCCGCGCCCGAGCCGTACCAGTCGAGCGAGAGCGGACGCAGCGCCCGCTCCAGCCGCTCGGTGACCGCCAGCAGATCCGGCACCTGCGCGGCGTGCACCGCGCGCGGCGCCCCCGGTGCCCGGCACGCCGCCTCCAGGACGCGTACCGCCTCCTCCGAGCGCAGCCAGCCGCTCAGCCCGCCGAACTCGACGGCGGTGCCGGCCATGCCGTACAGCCCGGCGGCGAAACGGTCCGCCTGCCCGCTCGGCAGCCGGTCGGGGCCCGGCCCGCCCCAGCACAGCGCCGCGGTCAGCTCGGCGAAGTGCTCGGCGTATCGGCGCCCCAGCCGGCGCGAGGGCCGCCCGCCCGCGCCGTTGCCGCGCGGGGGCTGGCCCCAGAGCGGGGCGGTGCGCACCTGCCGTACGTTCGGCGGCAGTTCGCGCCACGGCCCGGAACTCTGGCTCCTGCTGCGGCTGAGCGCGCAGATCTCGAACTCGTGGGTGGCCAGTCCGCGCAGCAACTGGTCGCACCAGACCACGGATTCGCCCTGTGCGAAGGGGTAACCACCCTCGGTCAGCAGTGCGATACGCACCGGCGCACCTCCCCTGGATGCCTGGGACTCGGTTGGACATCAGCGGGAAGACGGTATGTCCGGATGAGCCAGGCACGACGGACGGTTGTCCGCCACACCACCAGAAGGGGTGAAGAAACGTGACTTTGGATGGAGTTCAGTCGTTAAGGCGCGGAGCCCGGGTCAGTTTTCCGGGTGCGGCCACGGATTGGGCCGGCAGGTCAGCCCGTTCGTCCAGGTCAGGAACTTCGTCTGCTGCATCATCACCGGGGCGGGCGCCCCCTCGGCGGTACAGCCCACATGGCCGTAGCCGATCCGGTGCCCCACCTCGTGGTTGATCAGCATCTGCCGGTACGCGTGCATGTCGTCGCCGTAGGTCTCGGCGCCCTGGGCCCAGCGCCAGGCGTTGATCATCACCCGCTCGGTGCTGGCGGAGTCGCAGGAGACATTGGTCTGCCGGATGTCCAGCCCCGACTTGTCGCACCACTCGGCGGTGGTGCCGGGCGAGGCGAGCGTGATCACGAAGTCGTGGTCGCCCGAGGAGACCCGGGCGAAGGAGCGCTCCCCGTTGTTGCCCCAGCTGCGCTGGTCGTTGAGGGTGCGGTGCACCGCCTGCGCGAACAGCTCGGGGTCCAGCCCGATGTCCGCCTCCACGTCCACCCGGTAGCGCAGCACGGTCATCGCGTCGGGATCGGCGGCCGGGTCGCTGCCGCTGACCGGCACCAGTTCACCGTCGCCCGTCAGATCGGGGTCGAGCGGGAAACGGGTCTCCATGAGTTCGTCGTACGTCGGCCCGGGATCCGGCTCGGGGGCCTCCCCGGCCTCGCCCTCCGGCACCGAGCGCGCCCCCTCGTCGTCCCCCGACAGGTCCTGCTGTCCCAGATGCGGGCGCCGGTCGGCCGCGTCGCCGTTCGCCGACGACACCCCGCCGTGCATCTCCCCGGCGACGACCACCGTCATCACGACCGCCACCGCGGCGGCCGCGGTCCCGGTGACCGTACGGCCCCAGCCGCCGCGCCGCGCCGCCCGCCCGCGGACCGCGCGGTGCCGTCTGCGGCCCGGCCGCGGCTCCGGCGTACGGTGCCCGGCCCCGGCCCCGGTCTCCGCCCCGGGCTCCGGCTCCGTCCCTGCCTCCCGGTCCCGGCCGGCCTGCTCCTGCGCGTCCGCCGACCCGGTGGATGCCCCGGTGGAGGCCCCGCCCTCCGGCTCACCGCGGCGCGGCCCGGGGACCGGCAGCGGCTGCCCGTACTGCTCGTCGCTGAAGGCGTCGACGTACTCCTGCCGCGGCGTGCCGCCGGTCGCGTCCCGTCCCACCCGGTGCGGGGACGCGGATCCTGCGGCGTCATGGCGGTTCATGCGGCTCCTCAGTGGTGGCCGTCTTCGTGATCGGTGGTCCCGGTTTCGGCCAGCAGTTCCCGGAAGACATCCGCCACCACGTCCGGGAATTCCATCATGGCCACGTGTCCTGCCTCCGGCAGCAGCACGAACCGGGCGTCCGGGAAGGTCTGCTCCGCACGCCGCGCCGAGCGTACCGACACCAGCTTGTCCCGCCCCCCGTAGACCAGCAGCGTGGGCGCCAGTACCCGCTCCGCCTGCTTCCACAGCGACTGCTGCCCGCCCAGCGTATAGGCGTTGACCAGGCCCCGCGCGCTGCGGCTGAGCGACTCCCAGAAGTACGGCAGGGCCTGCCGCCGCTCGAACTCGGCCGCCGCCGCGGCGAGTTCCTCGGGGGCGATGCGCTGCGGATCGCCGTACGTCAGCGCCAGGACATCCCTGGCCCGGTTCGCCGGCGGCAGATCGCGCGCCAGCCGGCGCAACAAGTGCGCCACCCCGGGGGCGGCGAGCAGCGCGGTGGGCAACGCGGTACGCGGCACCCGCACTTCGGGCAGCGCGGGAGAGATGAGGGTGAGCGTCCGCACCAGGTCGGGGCGGAGCGCGGCGACCCGGGTGGCGACCGCGCCACCGAGGGACTGGCCCACCAGATGCACCGGGCCGCGCCCGCCGGCCGCCACCGCCCGGATGACGGCCCGGGTGTGCGCGTACAGCGAGTAGTCGCCGTCGGCGGGCGGCGGTGAGGCGCCGTGCCCCGGCAGGTCGACGGCCAGCGGGGCGACATCGCCGCCGACCCGGGCCATCACCGCGGACCAGTTGCGCGAGGAGCCGCCCAGGCCGTGGACGAAGAAGGCGGGTTCGAGCCCCTCCCGCTCCGGTACGCGGCCACGCAGGGCCAGGGTGATGCCGCCCACCGGCCCGGGACCGGGCGCCGGGAGTTCGAGGAACCCCGAGGTCTCACCGTCGCGCAGTTCCATGGAGACATCGGTGCCCCGCTCCGGCGGCCAGGGCGCGGGGGAGGACGGTGACGCCGCCGGGGACGACGGGTCCGAAGTGTTCCGTGCCCGGGGCTCTTCGGTGGATGGCATGGCGCAATATTACGAGTCCGCATCGTGGACCTTCGCGGGCCCCGTTCGCCATCGCCGCGTCCGGCTCCTACGCTGGGAGACACCCAACCGGTCCTCCGGGAGGTGGAGCGCCATGACTGCTGATCCACGGGAGCCCGAAGGGCTCGACGAGTTCCTCGCGCAGGAGGCGGAACAGGACGAGGACGAGGCCTCCGGGCGCGGGCGCGGTTCCGAGGACCCCGAGGCCCCGGAGGCGGACGCCGTCGAACAGCGCCTCGAACTGCTGCAGCGCCGTGACTCCCCGCTCACCGGGCGTCACCATGACGAGGTGGACCCGGCCGACGAGGCCGAGCAGGCGCGGGTGGTGGATCCTGGTGACGAGGAGTACCGGTCCTGACCGGGTCGGACGGACCGGGTGTCCACCCAGTGAAATCCTGCGCTGAGAGTACGCGGCGGCCCTGGCCCCGAACGTACGATGGCGAGTCGGACCCGGTCGACGCGATCGGACGGGACGACATCGACCACTCACCGGGAGGCGGCGTGAGCGCCATCGAGCACACAGAGGCTCGGCCCCGCGGCACCCGCCTGCCGCGCAGGGCCCGTCGCAACCAGTTGCTGGGCGCGGCCCAGGAGGTGTTCGTCGCCCAGGGTTACCACGCCGCGGCGATGGACGACATCGCCGACCGCGCCGGCGTGAGCAAGCCGGTCCTGTACCAGCACTTCCCGGGCAAGCTCGATCTGTATCTGGCACTCCTCGATCAGCACTGCGAGGCGCTGCTGCGCTCGGTACGCCAGGCCCTGGCCTCCACCCACGACAACAAGGCGCGGGTGGCCGCCACCATGAACGCCTACTTCGACTACGTCGAGCACGAGGGCGGCGCGTTCCGGCTGGTCTTCGAGTCGGACCTCACCAACGAGCCGCAGGTGCGCGAGCGGGTGGACCAGGTCTCCCTCGACTGCGCGAAGCTGGTCGGCGCCGTGATCGCGGAGGACACCGACCTGCCCGAGGAGGAGTCCATGCTGCTGGCGGTGAGCCTGTGCGGGATGGCGCAGGTCACCGCCAGGCACTGGCTCAGCTCCGGGCAGCCGGTGCCGCGCGAGGTGGCGAAGTCGCTGATCGGCGCCCTGGCCTGGCGCGGTATCGCGGGCTTCCCGATGCAGGGCGACACGGCCCCTGTTCGCTGAGGGCGTGGCCCACCGCGGACCGGGCACGAGAGCGCCCGGATAACCTGTGCAGGGTACGTACCACGTACACGGCGCGGGCCATCGCGCACGTCAGCACGTCAGTGACCAGCGGAGGGACAAGCCGTGGAGATCAAGATCGGCGTTCAGCACACGCCGCGCGAGATCGCTCTCGAAAGCGGGCAGTCTGCCAAGGAAGTGGAGACCGCGGTTGCCGAGGCGCTCTCCGGCGAGAGCAAGCTCCTGAGCCTGACCGATGAGCACGGGCGCAAAATCCTGGTCCCCGCCGACCGGATCGCGTACGTGGAGATCGGCGAGCCGGCGGTGCGCCGGGTGGGCTTCGGAGCCCTGTGACGCTCCCCCGGCACACGCGCTCGGTGAGCATGCGGTGAACGCACGCTGAACAGCGGAAACGGCGGCCCGGTGAACTCCTGGGCCGCCGTTTCGCCGTTCCTCGCCGGTGGTAGGAGGCGGGTGTGATCGTGCTGACACTGCTGTCGATGATGGTCGGGCTCGCGGTCGCGGGAGCGGCCACCGGCCGCCGCCCGCGCGCGGACTTCCCGCACCGTGCGCTGACCCTGGCCACCGGCGCGGTGGCGGGACTGGTGGGCTGGGGGATCGTGCACGCGGTGCTGGGCCCCGGCGCCCCACTGGCGACGCTCGCCGGCGCGGCGACCGTCTCCGCCGTTCTCGTCTCCCTGCTGGCCCGTCCGCGCACCCGTCCACTCCCCGGACCGTCAGCACCAACGCTTTAGTCGGCACTTACAGTGGGGGAATGCCCGCCTCCGGTACGCGCGCCACCGCCGGCGCTCCCCCCACCCGCCCCGTCCCGGCGGTTCCCGGCGGCACCGGCCTCGCCACCGCTCCGCGCCTCGACATCGCCCTGCTGGTCCTCGCCGTCCTCGGCATCGGCCTGTCCGGCCCGCTGATCACCGCCATCGCCGCCCCCGCCCTGGCCATCGCCTTCTGGCGCAACGCCCTGGCCACCGCCGCGCTCGTCCCCGCCGTTCTGCTGCGCCCCGCGCTCCGCCGCGAACTGCGCCGCGCCTGGGGGAGCCGCACCCTCGTCCTCTCGGCCCTGGCCGGAGCCGTCCTGGCCGCGCACTTCGCCCTGTGGCTGCCCAGCCTCGGAATGACCTCGGTCGCCTCCTCCGTCGCGCTGGTCACCACCACCCCCATCTGGACCATCCTGCTGCTGCGGCTGCGCGGCCACCGCCCGCCGGCCGCGGTGTGGCTGGGCGTGTGCGTCGCCTTCACCGGCGCGCTGCTGCTGACCGGCGTGGACCTGACCATCTCCGCCCGCGCGCTGGCCGGCGACGCCCTCGCCCTGGCCGGCGGCATGGCCGGAGCCGTGTACGTCCTGATCGGCGCGGAGGTACGCCGTACCACCAGCACCACCACGTACACCTTCCTGTGCTACTCCACCACCGCCGCGCTGCTGCTGCCCGTGTGCCTGATCGCCGGCGCCGGTCTCGGCGGGTACTCGGGCGAGACCTGGCTGAAACTGCTGCTGCTGACCGCGACCGCCCAACTGCTCGGTCACTCCCTCATGAACCGCGTGGTCCGCGGCCTGGGCCCCTCCGTGACCTCCACCGCGATCCTGCTGGAGGCACCGATCGCGGCGCTGATCGCCGCCGTCTGGCTGAGCCAGCGCCCGGAACCGGCCGCCTACCCGGCGCTCGCGATGATCCTCGCCGGCCTGGCCCTGGTCATCCGGGCCGAGAACGGCCGCGCCCCGGTCACCTAGGGCCTGTCGTCAAAGTAGCGCCGTCCGCCCGAAGGGCGGGCCCCGCGGTGTCTGGTGCGGTACATCGCAAGGCGGAGGGTCGCCCTCATAGCGGGTTATTCGGGCGATGCGACAACGCAGCGAGGTGCCGTGCCTGGGGGCACCTCCCGGCCGAAGGCTGGGGGAGCGCCCTGGGGCAGGCGGGACTTTGACGACAGGCCCTAGGCTCACCCCCATGCTCCAGCTGACCGAGACCGCGCTGACCTCGGCCCTCGGCGAGGTCGACGCCCGCGCCGCCGTGACCTTCCTCGGTGCGGACCGCATCGAGGTGCTGCGCTTCGCCGACCGGGAACGCGGCCTCGTGCGGTACGCGACGCTCGGCATGTCGGCGTCCGCGATGACCGACCCCACCGCGAGCGTCGCCGACCCCGAGCGCGGCCCGCGCGCCGAACTCGTCCTCACCCTGCACGCCGGTCACCCCGCGACCGACCAGGTGCTGCGCCCGCTGGCGGTGCTGGCCGCCGCACCGCAGGTCGAGGGCCTGGTGGTGGTCCCCGACGCCTGTCTCGACCTGGGCGAGCCGCTGTGGCCCGGCGCCCCCTTCCAGGCGGTCCTGGTCGCCGAGCCCGGCGGCCTGGTCCCCGACCTGACGCTCCCCGAGCCGCGGGACCCGGTGCGCTTCTACCCCCTGCTGCCCATGACGCCCGCCGAAACCGCCTGGCAGCGGGCCCGCGGCCCGCAGGCCCTGCGCGAGGCGTGGCTGGCCCACGGGACCGACCTGCGCGCCCCGGACCGTGGCGCCGTACCCCTGTCCGGGTGACGCTCCTTGACGGATGAGGGCGACACGGGGACTGTTGGGTGGCATGAGGGGCGAATTCAGTTGCCCGAAGTGTGGGAGCCGGGTACGCGCACCCGGGCTCTTCTCCGACTCCTGGCAGTGCTCCGCCCATGGCCCGGTCTATCCGCTGCAGCCCATCATCCCGCCCAGCGTGGATGCCCTCGCGGTGGTCGTGGGGCGTACCGAGGTCCCGGTGTGGATGCCCTGGCCGCTGCCGGTGGGCTGGCTGTTCACGGGGGTCGCCGCCGCCGGGGACGAACGCAGCGGGGGACGCGCCTCCGTCGTGGCCTGCTCGGGCCCCGGGCCGCTGGGCGGCGCCAGTGATCTGCTGCTGATCGCCGAGGAACTGGGCGTGGGGCTCGGTGCCCGGTACGCGGGGGTGCCGGGGCCCGATCCGGGGCCGCATCTGAAGACGGACACCCAGCCGCAGGTCAAGATGCTGGCGGCCGGGCGGCCCACCCCCCTGTGGCAGGTGGCGGACGCCCCGGAGGACCGGGCGGTGTTCGCCGGTGAGGCGATGGGCATCTGGCTGTGGGCGGTGGTGTGGCCGCAGCAGTCGGGGCTGCTGATGTACGACGAACTGCTGCTCACCGATCTGCGGGACGCCGGCTCCGAGTTCGACCTGCTGCCGTGCGGGGCGCTCTCCCCGCGGATACTGACCCGGCCCTCGGCCGATCAGTGAGTAGGCTGAACGGGTGCTCATCGACCTGCACACGCATTCCACCGCCTCCGACGGCACGGACTCCCCCGCCGCGCTGATGCGGGCGGCCGCCGCCCGCCTCGACGTGGTGGCGCTGACCGACCACGACACGATGGGCGGCCACGCCGAGGCGCTGGCCGCGCTGCCCGCCGGGCTGACGCTGGTGAGCGGTACCGAGTTCTCCTGCCGGCTGGGGGACGTCAGCCTGCATCTGCTGGGCTATCTGTACGACCCGGCCGAGCCCGAGCTGGCCCACGAGCGCGAACTGGTGCGCGACGACCGGGTGCCGCGCGCCCGGGCGATGGTGGCCCGGCTGCGCGAGCTGGGGGTGGACATCACCTGGGAGCGGGTGCGGCAGCTGGCGCACGGCGCCGTGGGGCGTCCGCACATCGCGGCGGCGATGGTGGAGGCGGGCGTGATCGACACGGTCTCGGACGCGTTCACCCCGCAGTGGATCGCCGACGGCGGCCGGGCCCACGTCGGCAAGCACGAACTGGACGTGGTCACCGCGATCCGGCTGATCAAGGCGGCGGGCGGGGTGTCGGTCTTCGCGCACCCGGCGGCGGCGCACCGCGGAGCGGTGGTCTCCCACCGGGCGATCGCCGAGCTGGCGGCGGCCGGCCTGGACGGCATCGAGGTGGACCACATGGACCACGACGCGGCGACCCGGGCGACGCTGCGCTCCCTCGCGGCGGACGTGGGGCTGCTGCCCACCGGCTCCAGCGACTACCACGGCGAGCGCAAGCTGTGCCGCCTCGGCGAGAACACCACCGCCCCCGAGGTCTACGAGGAGCTGGTGGCCCGGGCATCCGGCGCCAAGCCGGTCACCGGCTGACGCCCGTCCGCCCGCTCCCCGGTCCGGGGCCGTCGCTCAGAGCCCCGAGCGCCAGAAGTCGATCAGCTCGGCCGCCGTGGCGGCGGGCTGTTCGGAGTTCGGGGAGTGCTCCGACCCCCTGATGATGGTGCGGCGGGCCCCCAGCCGGGCCGCCATCGCGTCCAGCTGGGCGATCGGCCACACCCCGTCCCGTACGCCGGACAGCACGTGCACCGGCACCCCGGTGGCGGCGAGTTGCTCCACCCGGTCCGGCTCGTGCCGCAGGGTGCGCCCGGTGGCGATCAGCTGGGCCGGAGTGGTGGCCAGCCAGCGGCGGCGCAGGAAGCCGTCCACGCCCAGGTCGGAGACCACGCCCCCGGTACCCGCCGTCCCGGCCTCGACCGCGGCGTCCGGCAGCGCCTCCTTGGTGCGTCGGGTGACCCGCCACACGCCGGTGGTGCCCAGCACCGGGAGTCCGGCCGTCAGGAAGCGGGTCTTCCAGCGCTGCCACGGGGCGACCTTGCCGGGGCCCGAGGCGATCAGGGTCAGCGAGGCGAACGGCGTCGCGCCGCCCTCGGCCGCCCGCAGCACCGCGCCCCGGGCGATCAGGCCGCCGAGCGAGTGCCCGGCCAGATGCAGCGGGGAGGTGTCCCCGTCCGCCGTCAGCGCGTCGGCCTGCGCCAGGACGTCCTCGGCGAGCGCACCGAGCCGGTAGGAGTCCCAGCCGTGCCCGCCGGGCGTCTCGTACTGCCCGCGCCCGTCGACGGCCACCGCCCGGTAGCCGGCCGCCGCCAGCGGCCCGAGCAGGCCGATGAAGTCCTCCTTGCTGCCCGTGTATCCGGGCACCAGCAGAACGGTCCCGGCCGGCTCGCCCACGGGCGCGGCGTCCAGCGCGGCGAACGCTCCGCGCCGCGTACGCAACCGGTGGACCCGTACCCCGGGCGGCATCTCAACAAAAGGCGGCCTGCTCACGCCGACCAGCCTAGTCGTGCCCCGACACCGGCCGGTCACCCGGACGAAACCGCCAAGGTCTGTCATTCGTACGACTTCTGGGCCAGAATCTACGCGCGTTACGCCCGTACCACCCCACCGAGGAGTCATCCACATGTCGCTGAACCGCCGAAAGTTCCTGGGCGGAACCGCCGTCACCTCCGCCGGGGTGGTGCTCGCCGGGGGCGCCGCCGGCACGGCCTCGGCCACCCCCCAGCCGCAGGGCCACGGAAACGGCAACGGCAACGGCAACACCAAGCGGCACACCTTCTCCGTGCTCGGCACCACCGACCTGCACGGCCACGTCTTCAACTGGGACTACTTCACCGACGCCGAGTTCGAGGACGCCGGCGGCAACGATGTCGGGCTGGCCAAGCTCTCCACCCTCATCGACGAGGTCCGCACCGAGAAGGGCGGCCGCCGCAACACCGTGCTGATCGACGCGGGCGACACCCTCCAGGGAACCCAACTCGCTTACTACTACGCCAAGGTCGACCCGATCACCGCCCGCCGCGGCCCGGTGCACCCAATGGCGCGGGCCATGAACGCCATCGGCTACGACGCCGCGGCACTGGGCAACCACGAGTTCAACTACGGCATCCCGCTGCTGCGGAAGTTCGAGCAGCAGTGCGACTTCCCGCTGCTGGGCGCCAACGCCCTGGACGCCCGCACCGAACGCCCCGCCTTTCCCCCGTACCACATGATCAAGGTCCCCACCCCGCGCGGCCGGGACGTCAAGGTCGCCGTGCTGGGCCTGACCAACCCCGGCATCGCCATCTGGGACCGGGCCCATGTGGAAGGGAAGATGACGTTCCCCAGCCTGGAGCAGCAGGCCGCCCTGTACGTCCCCCGGCTGCGCTCGATGGGCGCCGACGTGGTCATCGTCTCCGCCCACTCCGGCACCAGCGGCACCTCCTCCTACGGCGACCAGCTGCCGCACATCGAGAACGCCGCCGCGATCGTCGCCGAGCGGGTCCCGGGCATCGACGCGATCCTGGTGGGCCACGCGCACGCCGAGATCCCCGAGCACCGGGTCACCAACGCCGAGACCGGCAAGGACGTGGTGCTCTCCGAACCGCTGTTCTGGGGCAAGCGGCTCACGGTGTTCGACATCTCCGTCACCTGGGAACGGGGCCGCTGGGTGGTGGAGTCGGTCTCCTCGGAGGTGCGCAACACCAACACCGTCGCCGAGGACCCGCGCATCACGCGGCTGCTGTCGCGGGAGCACGAGCGGGTCATCGCGTACGTGAACCAGGTCATCGGCACCGCGACCGAGGCGATGTCGGCCTCCGAGGCCGCGTACAAGGACGCCCCGATCATCGACTTCATCAACTTCGTGCAGGCCGAGACGGTGACGGCGGCGCTGGCCGGCGGCGCGTACGCGGACCTGCCGGTGCTCTCCCAGGCCGCGTGCTTCTCGCGCTCCGCGGCGATCCCGTCCGGGGACGTCACGATCCGGGACGTGGCGGGGATGTACGTCTTCGAGAACACTCTGGAGGCGCGGCTGATCACGGGGGCGCAACTGCGGGAGTATCTGGAGTTCTCGGCGCGCTACTTCGTGCGGACGCCCGCGGGGGCGGCGATCGACCCGGCGAAGCTGACGAACGCCGAGGGCATTCCCGACTACAACTACGACGCGGTCAGCGGCGTCACGTACGACATCGACATCGCGGAGCCGGCCGGCTCACGGATCGTCGATCTGCGCTTCGCGGGCGAACCGGTCGCGGACGACGCGCGGTTCGTGCTCGCGGTCAACAACTACCGGGCCAGCGGCGGCGGAAACTTCCCGCACATCGCCGCGGCCGATCAGTTGTGGGCGAACTCGGACGAGATCCGCAACACGATCATCACCTGGGTTCAGGACAACGGTGAGATCGATCCGGCCCGGTTCGCCTCCGTGGACTGGCGGCTGACCCGTGCGGGCCAGCCCGTCTTCGACTGACAGCCAGTCCGTCCGTCCCTCGCCTCAGCTCTCGGCGGTGCCGCTGGTGGTACGGCGGCGCCGCCGGCGACGGCGCGGGGTGCGCGGCCCGGCCGCGTCATCGGCCGCCGGAGCGTCCGACACGTCCGCCGCGCCCTGCTCCGGCAGCGCTCCGGCAGCGGCGGCGGCAGCCGCGGCCTCGGCGGTCACGGTGACCCCGCCCCGGGTACGGCGCCGCTGCCGCGTCGCGGTACGGGTCCGCTGGGGCCGCTCGGCGTCCCCGTCGGCGGACTGCTTGGCGCGGCCACCACCCCCGGAACGCTTGCTCTCGCGCCCGCCCAGGTCCTCGACCTCTTCGGCCGCCAGGCCCGCCCGGGTGCGCTCGGCCCGGGGCAGTATGCCCTTGGTCCCCTCGGGGATCTTCAGCGCCTCGAACAGGTGCGGTGACGTCGAGTACGTCTCCACCGGGTCGGGGAGGTTCAGCTCCAGCGCCTTGTTGATCAGCTGCCAGCGCGGGATGTCGTCCCAGTCGACCAGCGTGACGGCCGTACCGGTGGCCCCGGCCCGCCCGGTACGCCCGATGCGGTGCAGGTACGTCTTCTCGTCCTCCGGCGTCTGGTAGTTGATCACATGCGTGACCCCCTCCACATCGATGCCGCGCGCCGCGACATCGGTGCACACCAGCACGTCGACCTTGCCGTTGCGGAACGCCCGCAGCGCCTGCTCGCGCGCGCCCTGCCCCAGGTCACCGTGGACCGAGCCGGAGGCGAACCCGCGCCGCGCCAGCTGGTCGGCGACATCGGCGGCGGTGCGCTTCGTGCGGCAGAACACCATCGCGAGCCCGCGCCCGTTCGCCTGCAGGATGCGGGCCACCATCTCCGGCTTGTCCATGGAGTGCGCCCGGAACACGTGCTGTGTGGTGTTGGCCACGGTCGCGCCCGCGTCGTCCGGGTCGGTGGCCCGGATGTGGGTGGGCTGGCTCATGTAGCGCCGCGCCAGGCCGATGACCTGCCCCGGCATCGTCGCGGAGAACAGCATCGTCTGCCGCTTGGCGGGCAGCTGCTGCATGATCTTCTCGACGTCCGGCAGGAAGCCCAGGTCGAGCATCTCGTCGGCCTCGTCCAGCACCAGGGTGCGGATCTCCGACAGCCGCAGCTTGCGCTGGCCGGCCAGGTCGAGCAGTCGGCCCGGGGTGCCCACGACCACGTCGACACCGCGGTTCAGCGCCTCGACCTGCGGCTCGTAGGCACGGCCGCCGTAGATCGCCAGCACGCGGACGTTGCGGACCTTGCCGGCCGTCTGCAGATCGTTGGTCACCTGCTGGCACAGCTCGCGGGTGGGGACGACCACGAGTGCCTGCGGGGCGTCGGTCAGCTCCTCGGGACGGGCCCGGCCCGCCTCGACGTCCGCCGGGACGGTCACGGTCTCCAGGAGGGGAAGCCCGAAGCCGAGGGTCTTGCCGGTACCGGTCTTCGCCTGCCCGATGACATCGGTACCGGCGAGCGCGACGGGGAGGGTGAGTTCCTGGATGGGGAACGGATGGACGATGCCGACGGCCTCGAGCGCCTCGGCGGTCTCGGGAAGAATCCCGAGATCTCGGAATGTCGTGGTGGCGGACAGGGTGATTGCCTCTTCTGTGTGTCGCGGCGCACGTGGCGGCGAGGCGGGTCATCAGTACCGCGCCGTACGACGGTGGCCCGCCTTGGGGCCGCCTGTGGCGCAGGACCCGGTCGTCTCGCTCAAGCGCACGCACCGCGCGAGCGGGCCCCTCATACCGTGGTGGCTGCGGGGCGCACCCACCACGCGGAGGGCTGGTCAGGTCGGAGCCGATCGGCCTACCGACCGGACATCCTCGGAGGTCATGGAACCCGGGCTGGTCCCGGATCCATCAGACTCCGGCATGGGAAGGCCCCACCCCTCCGGGCGGGCCTCTATAGCACTGTACCCCGGAACCGTGCATATGTGTCAGGGCTCGGTCCCCCGGGGCCCTGGCCGGGGACTATTGTGCGGACCATGCAGACGCCGCAGAGCCCCGAGCAACCCGCCGTTTCCGACGCCCCCGCGCCCGTCAAGGACTGGGCCGAGGCATCCGCAGACCCGCGGTACCGGGCGGCCGTGGTCGATCTGCTGGGGGCACTTGCGTACGGGGAACTCGCCGCCTTCGAAAGACTGGCCGAGGACGCCAAGCTGGCGCCCGGTCTGGCGGACAAGGCGGCCCTGGCGCGGATGGCGTCGGCCGAGTTCCAGCACTTCGAGCAGGTCTCCGAGCACCTGGCGTCGATCGCGGAGGAGCCGGTCGCCGCGATGCAGCCGTTCGTCGTACCCCTGGACGAGTTCCACCGCCTGACCGCCCCGTCCGACTGGCTGGAGGGCCTGGTCAAGGCGTACGTGGGCGACGCGATCGCCGCCGACTTCTACCGCGAGATCGCCTCCCGGCTCGACGCGGACACCCGGGGCCTGGTGCTGCGGGTGCTGGACGACACGGGCCACGCCTCGTTCGCGGTGGAGAAGGTACGGGCGGCCATCGAGGCGGACCCGCGGGTGGGCGGCCGGCTCGCGCTGTGGGCGCGGCGGCTGATGGGCGAGGCCCTGTCGCAGGCGCAGCGGGTGGTGGCGGACCGGGACGCGCTGTCCACGATGCTGGTGGGCGGGGTGGCCGACGGCTTCGACCTGGCCGAGATCGGCCGGATGTTCTCGCGGATCACCGAGGCCCACACGAAGCGGATGGCGGCCCTGGGCCTGTCGGCCTGAGGCACCGCGGGCGACGGGGCCGGGAACGGGACGCACCGCACGGCCCCGCCGGTCGCGCGCCCCGCCGACCGGCCGCGCTCGCCGCCCGTCCCGGATCCGCCCGCTACGCCTCGCGCGCGCGCCGGCCGCGCCGTACCGGAAGGCCGCTGGGGGCCGCCACCCTGGTGGCCGCCGGGGTCGGCAGCGGCGGCGCTGCCCCGCCCCCGTCCGGCATCGCGCCGGGACGCTGCTCGGCCGGGCCCGCCGGCTCCAGCCGCAGCACCCGGCACGCGCGCGCCCAGCGCTCCAGCAGTCCGTCCTGATCCGGGGCGTTGAGCCGCTTGCCCTTGAGCTCCCCCGCGGTCGCCTCCCACAGCTCACCGCCGGGCTCGGGCTCGCTCACCCGGGCCGGCCACACGATGAGCCGGCCGCCCTTGTCCTTGCTGCGGCAGGTCACCGTCGCGGAACCGCCGTCCGTCAGCCCGAGCCCGTCCAGCGGCTGCTCACCGCCCTCGGCGGCGGCCCCGCCGCTCACGCCGACCAGGCACACCGCACCCTCGTGCCACACGTGCCACAGCCCCCGGGCCGGCCCCTGCGGGCCCCGCACCCACACCAGGGCGGACTTCTTCGCGCTCTCCTCGATCAGCGCCCGGTCGAAAACCCGCGGATCCATCCGTCCTCGCCCCTCAGTCCTTGCCGGTGACCATCTCGTCGCCGTAGTCGAGGATCTCCTCCTCGGGCGGCGCGTGCAGCGTGAACTCCTTGTTCCAGTCCGTCAGCGTCAGCTCCCCGGCCGCGCCGCCCCGCTCGAAGCGCAGCGGATACGGCGTACCGATCAGCGAGACCTCCATGGCACCGCCGGCGCCCTCCGCCGCCTCAAGACGGATGGTCTGCACCCCGCCGATCTCGCCCCGCTCCCCTGTCGCCCGCTCGCCGTCCAGCGCGAGCAGCCCCTCCAGCAGCACCAGACGGTCCGTGAAGCCGCTCAGCTGCTCGTACGCCGGGTCATCGGGCGCGACCCGTACGTACTTCCCCTCCAGCTTGTACGCCGGGTCGGGATCCTCGCTGGCGTCCTCGTCCTCGTCCTCACCGCCCTGGGCCTGCCAGAAACCCACGTCGGCCTTGATGTACAGGTCCTCGCCTACCCGCAGCAGCTCGAAGGTGCTGCCCTCGGTGGAGACCTCCCCCACCCCGCCCTCCTCGCCGATCCGCATGTCGAGGCGGTACGTCGTTCCCTCGGTGATCACCGTGCCGGACAGGCGCACGGCGGTGGCGCCCTCGACCGCGCCGCGCGCCTCCCGCTCGATCTCCTCGGCCGTCAGCTTCGCCAGGCCGTTGGTGCCCTCGTCGGGGTCCTCCTCGCCGCCTCCGCACGCGGTGAGCGTCACGCTCGCCATCGCGCACACCAGCGCCAGCACAGCCCTGCGCCACCTGGGCCATCCGGGGACCGCTGCCCTCACGTCGGCTGCCTTTCCTCGAAGGGGTCGGGGAGTTGAGGCGCAGCGTACCCGCACCCGGCCATCACCCCTCAAGGCAGTAGCTCTTGGGCTCCGGCACCGCCGTACCATCGGTGGCATGGCTACCGACATCCCCCAGCCCACGGACAGCGCCGTTCGGGCCGCGCTCGCCACGGTGAACGATCCGGAGATCCACCGGCCGATCACCGATCTGGGCATGGTCAAATCCGTAGAGATCGCCCAGGACGGCTCCGTGACCGTCGGCATCTACCTCACGGTCCAGGGTTGCCCGATGCGGGAGACGATCCACTCCTCCGTGGTGACGGCGGTGCGCTCCGTACCGGGCGTGAGCGAGGTGCACGTCGAGCTGGACGTGATGAGCGACGCGCAGCGCAAGGAACTGGCGACCACCCTGCGCGGCGGGCAGGCCGAGCGCGAGGTGCCGTTCGCCCAGCCCGGATCGCTCACCCGTGTCTACTGCGTGGCCTCCGGCAAGGGCGGGGTCGGCAAGTCCTCGGTGACGGTCAACCTCGCCGCGGCGCTGGCGGCGCGCGGACAGAAGGTGGGCGTCGTGGACGCCGACATCTACGGCCACTCGGTGCCCCGGATGCTGGGGACGGACGGCCGGCCCACCCAGGTCGAGAACATGATCATGCCGCCGTCCGCGCACGGCGTGAAGGTGATCTCCATCGGGATGTTCACCCCGGGCAACGCCCCGGTGGTGTGGCGCGGCCCGATGCTGCACCGCGCGCTGCAGCAGTTCCTCGCCGACGTGTACTGGGGCGACCTGGACGTCCTGCTGCTCGACCTGCCGCCCGGCACCGGCGACATCGCCATCTCGGTGGCGCAGCTGGTCCCCAACGCCGAGATCCTCGTCGTCACCACCCCGCAGCAGGCCGCCGCCGAGGTCGCCGAGCGGGCCGGGTCGATCGCCGTGCAGACCCACCAGAAGATCGTCGGCGTGGTCGAGAACATGTCGGGGCTGCCCTGCCCGCACTGCGACGAGATGGTGGACGTCTTCGGCAGCGGCGGCGGACAGCGGGTGGCGGACGGGCTGACGAAGACCACCGGCGCCGAGGTTCCGGTGCTGGGCAGCATCCCCATCGACGTCCGCCTGCGCGAGGGCGGCGACGAGGGCAAGCCGGTGGTGCTGAGCGACCCGGACTCCCCGGCGGGGGCGGCGCTGCTCAAGATCGCCGACGCGCTCGGCGGGCGGCAGCGCGGGCTGTCCGGCCTGTCCCTGGGGATCACCCCGCGCAACAAGTTCTGACCGACGGATGTGAGGGTGGGCGGTCGGCCCACCCTCGGGGCGTACGGTCTAGGTGTAGCTCTCCAGGTCCTTGATCACGGAGAAGCCGAGGCCGTACGCGCTCATCCCCCGCCCGTAGGCGCCGATGTGCACGCCGTCCGCCGCCGCGGCGGCCAGCACCCACCCGTACTCCGACTCCCGGTAGTGGAAGTCGGTCTGCACCCCGTCCACCGGCAGCTGCAGGATCGACCAGGCGCCGCCGTCCAGATCGTCCGCCAGCTCCCAGGCGATCGCGGTCTGCTGGTCCAGCCAGTCCTGCCGGAGCGCACGTTCCATCTGGGCCGGCCAGGTACCGGCGAGCAGCCCCGCACCGGCCAGCCAGGCGGCCGAGGAGACCGAGGTGGCCTCCAGGACGCCGGTGCCGTCCGGACTGCGCCGCACGGGCCGCGACGCGACCGTCACGACCACCGTGAAACGCTGCTCCTCCTGGCCCAGCTCGGTCAGCAGCGACGGCTCGTCGCCGTGCCCGGTGGATCCGTGCTCGACCGTGCCGTCCGTGGCGGCACCGACCTGCATCAGCCAGCGACGGCCCGTGAAGGCCTCATCGAGCCCGTACCAGGGGAACCCCGCCAGCAGATATCCGTCCACCGCCGCGCGGCGCGCACCGGGGACCGCCTGGGGCGTGTCCTGTCCCCCGGACCCGGACGGCCCGGGCTCCCCCATGGCGTCCTGCGGCTCTGCCCGACTCGTCGTCTCCATCTGCGCGACGCCTCCTCATTGCCCTCGTCCTGGGCACACCCCGGACATAGGGAGGATAGCCATCAGCGTCCTGGCAGGTGGGCAGGGCCGATCGACCGGTGGGCCCATATGACCCACAAGCAGGCTGAATCCACCCGGTCAGGTGGCGTCGGCGTCGAACGGGGGCGGGGCCTCCTGCGCGACGCGCGCGGCGTCACCCGGCTTGCCGAGGTCCACCGGGGTGCCGCCGGTCTTGGCCAGCTCCACCTTGCCCGAGGCGTCGGACGCGATGGCCCGGCGCGGGGCGCGGCCGTTCACGGAGTCGGTGACCTCGGTCAGCTCCTTGCGGATGTCGAGGTTCTCGCGCAGTTCCTTCAGCCCGTAGGTGTCGTCCTTGTCGAGCAGGTGCTTCTGCGCGAACCGCTTGGGGTTCAGGTCCTCGAACTCGAAGTCCTTGAACTCGGGGCCCAGCTCCGAGCGGATGTCCTGCTTGGCGTTGTCCGAGAAGTCCCGGACCTTGCGGATGAGCCGGGCGGCGTCCTGGATCATCTTCGGCAGTTTCTCGGGCCCGAAGACCAGGATGGCCAGCACGATGATCACCAGGAATTCCAGTGATCCGATATCGAAGAACACCTGGCTGCTCCCTCACACGTCTGGACCACGCCACGGTACCGGCCGGGGGCCGGAGGCGGGAGGCGTGGGGCGCCATCGAACGGTAAACAGCGGACCACATCACTCTCAGCCCCCGGATGCCTCACCGAGAGTCACCGGAATCCGCAGCTCCTCCGCGTCCCGCTCCACGGTGAGGACGAGTTCGTCGCCCGGCCGGTGGCTGCGGATCTTGACGATCAGCTCGTCGCCGCTGCGGACCCGCTCGCCGTTGACGGCGGTGATCACATCGCCCTCCCGGAGCCCGGCGCGGTCCCCGGGACCGCCGGGCTCGACGGCGATGCCGCCGTCGTTGCCGGCCGCGGTGCCGACCTTGGCACCGGTGCCCCGGTAGCTGAGGTCGAGCGTCACCCCGATGACGGGGTGGGTGGCCCGGCCGGTGTTGATCAGCTGCTCGGCGATGTCCTTGCCCTGGTTGATCGGTATGGCGAACCCGAGCCCGACGCTGCCGGCCTGGCCACCGTCCGCGCCCATCGGTTCCGGGGCGCGGATCGCGCTGTTGATCCCGATGACGTGGCCGTTGAGATCGACGAGCGGGCCGCCGGAGTTCCCCGGGTTGATGGGGGCGTCGGTCTGCAGGGCGTTCACGTACGACACGTCGGAGCCGTCGGACTCCTCGCCCCCGGCGGTGATCGGCCGGTTCACGGCGCTGATGATGCCGGAGGTGACGGTGCCCGCCAGATCGAAGGGGGCGCCGATGGCGACCACCGGGTCACCGACCCGGACGCCGTCGGAGTCGCCCAGCGGCAGCGGGGTCAGCCCGGAGACGCCGGTGACCTTCACCACGGCCAGGTCGTAGCCGGCGTCCTGGCCGACGATCTCGGCACTCGCGGTGTCACCGCTGTGGAAGGTGACCTGTATCGCGCCGTTGCGGCCGGCCGCGGGGCGCACCACGTGCGCGTTGGTGAGGATGTGGCCCCGATCGTCGAGGACGAAGCCGGTCCCGGTCCCGGCGGCGCCGCCGCCCTGGACGTGCAGGGTGACCACACCGGGGAGGGCGGCCTCGGCGATCCCGGCGATGCTTCCGGCGGGCGCGGACCCGCGCTCGGACCCCGCCTGCGGCAGGCGCACCGCGCTGAACTGGCCCTCGCGTTCGAGGTACACCCCGACGCCGCCGCCGATGAGGCCCGCGACGAGCGCGATGACGACCGCCCCGAACACGAGCGTGCCGCGGCGCGGCCGGGTGGCGTCGGCGGTGTCGGCCGCTTCAGCGGCGGCGGGAGCGGAGACGCCCCACGGGTCGTACCGCCGCAGCCCGTCACCGGGCGGCGCCTGCGGATAGCTGCCGGGGGCACCGGGGGTGCCGGGGGTGCCGGCCTGACCGGCGGGGAGGTGGGCGTCGCCGTCCTGGGTACCCGCCGGTCCCGGCCCGGTCCCGGCGGCACCGCTGTGCCCGTACCCACCCGGCGCGGGCGCGGGGCCGTAGCCGTAGCCACCCCCGGTGGGGGTGCCTTGCGGTGGCGTGGTCCCACCGGTGCCGGGCGCGGGCGTTCCGGCCGCCGGGGTCTGCCCCGCCGGGGCCGCCGGACCGGCGCCGTAGCCGTGTCCCGCCGCGGAGGGTGTCCCGGGCGGCGGGGTCTGCCCCGCTGGGGCGCCGCGCCCGGGGCCGTGGGCGCCCGCGTCGGCCGCCGGGGGCTGACCGCCGCTCGGGCCGGGCGGCGGGCCGAAGCCGTCGGCGGGTGACGGCGTGCCGGGGTGCTCGTGCGCCTGCGCGCCGGTGGTCGCGGGGCCCGGCGTGCCCGCCGGGGGTGTGGCGGCGCTCGCGGCGGGCGGCTCGGGCGGGCGCGTCGTCGTGCCCGTGGCGGGTGTGTGCTTCGTCAGCCCCACCCCGGCCGGCCGGCTCGCGGGCGGCGGGCTCGCGGGCGGCGGCGGTGCCTGGGGCGCGGGGGCGCTCGCCCCAGGCGGCATCGCCGTGCCCGACGCCGGGGTACCGGTCGGGGTGCCCGACGCGGGGGTGGGGTGCTGGACGGGAGGCGCCGGGGCCCAGGGGCCGGGCTGCCCGTAGGGGGGCGTCCCGTACGGGTCCTGACCGCTCTCGTCCTCCGGGCCCCACGACGTGCTGCCCTGCCCTGTGTCCATCGCAGTCCCCATCGTGTCCGCACCGCCAAGTTCCGGCAATGGATTCAACCAGGTCCGTCCGGCGGATTCAGCGCGGGCTCACTGCTCCGAGCGCGGTGGTCGGTGAAGGTCCTGGGGAGGCGGCGAGGGGCCAGACGATCGGTTCGGTGTTCCACAACGGTATGGGGTACTGCTGGCCGCTCAGGGCGACCGGCCCCAGCGCCCCCGACAGCACCGGGCCCGGTGCTCCCACCGTGCGGGAGCCGGGGGCCTCCACGGTCTGCTCGGTGTCCCCCTCCGCCACCCGGCCGGAGGTGCGGGCGGTGGCCATGGCCGCGGTCGTACCGGCGGAGGACGGGTGGGCCGTGCCCGGGGAGCCCGCCGTGGGAGGGGTGCCGAGACCGGCGCTGCTGACGGCACCCGCGATGGCGAGGGCCGCCACCGAGACCGCTCCCGCCGCCGCGAAGGCGAAACGGTGGCCCGAGGACGGCCGGCTGTCGCGCGCCGTCGCACGGGCGGCGCGGGCCGGCTGGTGGATGCGGAAGCCCCGGTCGGGGCCGAGCCCCGATCTGCTGAGCAGCGATTCGCCGTCCGCTCCCCCGGGCAGCGCGGAACCGCGGCCCAGGCCGAAGGGCCCGGGCCGCGGTCCTGCCGAAGCGCCGGGCGGGCCCGGCGGCGCGGACCCCGTACCCGCCACGCCCGCGGCGGGCAGGCCCTGGAGCCGTGCCAGCAGCCCGGAGGACAGGGTGGGCAGCGGGCTCTCGGCGAACACGCTCTTGAGCCGGCGCTGCGCGTCGGCCTCCGCCTTGCAGTCGGCACAGGTGGCCAGGTGCGCGAGCACCCGGTCCCGGCTGTCGTGGGACAGCTCTCCGTCGATCAGCGCGGCCAGGCTCTCCCCGAGATGGCGATCCGCCTGGCCCGCGCCCGGTTCCGGCGCGACGCTCACTCCGCCGCACCCCCGGCGGCCAGCGCGGGCTCCGGCTCGGGCGCCCGTACCGCCTTGCCACGCGGCGAACGGTGCTTGAGCGCCTTGCGCAGGTGCGAACGCCCCCGGTGGATACGGCTGCGGACCGTCCCGAGCTTCACGCCCAGCGTGGTGGCGATCTCCTCGTAGCTGAGACCCTCGATGTCGCACAGCACCACCGCGGCCCGGAAGTCCGGGGCCAGCGTGTCGAGCGCCTGCTGGACGTCCGCGTCGAAGTGGGTGTCGTGGAAGTGCTGCTGCGGGGTGGGCTCGCGGCTGGGCAGCCGCTCGGCGGCGTCGTCGCCCAGTGCGTCGAAGCGGATCCGCTGCTTGCGGCGGACCATGTCCAGGAAGAGGTTCGTGGTGATCCGGTGCAGCCACCCCTCGAACGTGCCGGGGGTGTACGTGGAGAGCGAACGGAATACCCGCACGAAGACCTCCTGGGTGAGGTCCTCCGCGTCGTGCTGGTTACCGGTGAGCCGGTAGGCGAGCCGGTAGACGCGGGCACTGTGGGTACTGACGATCTCGTCCCAGCTGGGCGGTGCCCAGGTCTGGCCGTCGGGCCCCGCACTGAAGGTCGCGGTGGCGGCGGGGGCGCCGTCAGCGGATCCGGTGTCGGCGTGAGCTCCGTCAACGATGTCAGTCACAGAATTCGGCCCGCCGGAAGAGCGCCGGAAGCGTTTGAGCACTCCCCTGCCCTCAGACGCGGCCGCACCTCCCCTGTCGGCTCTGGTGGTGTCCAGTGGAGTGCCTACCATAGCCACCTCGCCCGTTAACTCCGGATAAGTATTTATGACCGGCTTTCGGCCACACGTCCGCCGAACCCCTGCGAGAGATCAAACGTCCGGACCGCCGATCCGGTTCCCGCCCGGAGTCGCTACAGTCAAAGCGCGCGAAAGACGGGGGACAGGAGAAGGCCATTACCGGCAACCGGCTGACGAGCTGGGCGTTCGCTGAGGCGTACGGGTCTCCGGACGCCGAGAGCCCCGAGGGGACCGCTCTGCGCTGGGCCCACGACCGGTCGGTAGAGGGTGGAGTACGGCCCGTTTCCCCGGGTGCGGGCGACACCCTGCGGCTGCTCGCCGCGGCCTGCGGGGCCCGCGCGGTGGTGGAGATCGGCACCGGCACCGGGGTCTCCGGCATCCATCTTCTCCAGGGGATGCGCCCGGACGGCGTGCTGACCACCGTGGACATCGAGCCCGAGCGGCTCCAGTTCGCGCGCCAGGCGTTCCGTACGGCCGGGTTCGCCGCGAACCGGGCACGCTTCATCCCCGGGCACGCCCTGGATGTACTGCCGCGGCTCACCGACGGCGGCTACGACCTGGTGTTCTGCGACGCGGACCGGCTCGAGTACCTCGCCTACCTCGCAGAATCGTTGCGGCTCCTGCGCCCCGGAGGGCTGGTCTGCTTCGCGGGGGTCTTCGCCGGCGGCCGGACCGTCGGCTCGGGGCCGCAGCCCACCGAGGTGCTCAAGCTGCGCGAGCTGCTGCGCGCGGTGCGGGAGAGCGAGGAGCTCATGCCCGCGCTGCTGCCGGCCGGCGACGGCCTGCTGTGCGCCGCCCGCAGATGACCCCCCTGCGGTGGATCACGCACAGTGCGTGAACACCAGCGCTGCCCCGGACCGTCACCGGCCGGGGCAGCGCCAAAGGATGTACAGCACGTGGTGCTCGCCGGCTCAGCCGGTCACCTTCTTCAGCTCCTCATCGAGAGCGACCGCTTCGTCCGGGGTCAGCTCGACAACGAGCCGGCCGCCGCCTTCGAGCGGGACGCGCATGATGATGCCCCGCCCCTCCTTGGTCACCTCGAGCGGGCCATCGCCCGTCCGCGGCTTCATGGCCGCCATGCTCGTTCCCCTTCCTGAAACCGCTACATCGCAGCCGACAACCCGAGCGTCACCGGCATCGAACACATTGCTTCTCGGCCATTATCCCGCATCGAGTGACCCTCTGACCAACATCGGAGGATCTCCCTTCGGCAACGCATACTCACATATCCGCCCAATTCGGCATCAGGGGCCGGGGATCGCCTCCCTATGCTGTGCAGCATGGCCGACACTGTGCTCTACCACGTCACCGAGAGTCTCGCGACCATTACGCTGAACCGTCCCGAGGCGATGAACGCCCTTGATCTCGTCACCAAGGAGGCCCTGCGCGACGCCCTGCGCACGGCCGCCGCGGAACCCGCCGTACGGGCGGTTCTGCTCACCGGGAACGGCCGCGCGTTCTGCGTGGGCCAGGATCTGAAGGAACACATCGGGATTCTGCGGAACACCGGCCCCGACGCGCCCCCCATGAACACCGTCACCGAGCATTACAACCCCATCACCGAAGCCATCACGGACATGCCCAAACCCGTGCTGGCCGCGGTGAACGGCGTGGCGGCCGGCGCCGGATTCGGATTCGCGCTCGCCGCCGACTACCGGCTGGTCGCCGAGAGCGCGTCCTTCAACACCTCCTTCGCCCAGGTCGGACTCGGCGCCGACTCCGGTCTCTCCTGGACCCTGCCGCGCCTCGTGGGCCCGGGCCGGGCCGCCGATCTGCTGCTCTTCCCGCGTTCCATCGACGCCGCGGAGGCGCTGCGCCTGGGCATCGCCCAACGCGTGGTGCCCGACGCCGAATTCGCGGACGAGGCCCGGAAACTGGCCCACCGGCTCGCCGAGGGCCCCACCCTCGCCTACGCCGCGATCAAGTCGGCGCTGGCACGCGGCGCCACCCACACCCTGCCGCAGTCGCTGGCCCACGAGGCCGAGTTGCAGCAGCGCGCCGGGGCGTCCGCCGATCACCGCGCCGCCGTGGCCGCCTTCGTCGCCAAGGAACGGCCCCGCTTCCGGGGCGAGTGACCGCGCGGCCCTCAGGCCCCCGGCTCCGCCTCGGCGCCGGCCGGGGGCCGGCCGTCCTCGCGCACCCGTCCCAGTTCGTACTCCAGCGCCGCGATCCGCGCGTCCCGCTCGGCCAGTTCGGCCGCGAGCCGGTCCAGTACGTCGTCGGTCTCCGCCATCCGGTAGCCGCGTGCCGCCACCGGCAGCCGTACCGCCACCACGTCCGCCGCGCTCAGCGGCCGGTCCACCGGCAGCGGATCGTCCGCCCGGTCCGGCTGCGCCTCCGGCAGCCCACCCGTCACCGGCCCGCCCGAGCCGTCCCCACTGCCCAGCACCGCCAGCGCGACCGCCGCGACGACCGCCACCATGGCCGCCATCAGAAACCAGAACACCGCGCCCGACCGCCTCTCACTTGGGGGTACCGATCGTGCCATGCCCCGCCCGGGACAGGCGCCAGGTAGGTTCATGACGGAGTGGAACCGCCGCTCATGGGAGGGCTGACCCGACAATGCTGCGCCTGGGGAACCGAGAGTTCGCCGCCGACGAGCCGGTGATCATGGCGATCGTGAACCGTACGCCCGACTCCTTCTACGACCGGGGCGCCACCTTCGGCGACGGCCCCGCGCTGGAGCGGGTCGGCCAAGCGGTGGCCGAGGGCGCGGCGATCATCGACATCGGCGGAGTCAAGGCGGGCCCGGGTCAGGAAGTGGACGCGGCGGAGGAGATCCGGCGCACGGCCGGCTTCGTCGCCGAGGTGCGCCGCCGCCACCCGGACATCGTGATCAGCGTGGACACCTGGCGGCACGAGGTGGGCGAGGCGGTGTGCGCGGAGGGCGCCGACCTGCTCAACGACGCCTGGGGCGGGGTCGATCCGAAGCTGGCCGAGGTCGCCGCCCGGCACGGGGTGGGCCTGGTGTGCACCCACGCGGGCGGTGCCCAGCCGCGTACCCGCCCGCACCGGGTCACCTACGACGACGTCATGGCGGACATCCTGCGCACCACCGTGGGCCTGGCGGAGCGGGCGGTGGGGCTGGGGGTGCGGCGGGACGCCGTGCTCATCGACCCGGGGCACGACTTCGGGAAGTCCACCCGGCATTCGCTGGAGGCGACCCGGCGGCTGGAGGAGATGACGGCCACCGGCTGGCCGGTGCTGGTGTCGCTGTCCAACAAGGACTTCGTGGGCGAGACGCTCGACCGGCCGGTCAAGGAGCGGCTGATCGGGACGCTGGCCACCACGGCGGTGTCCGCCTGGCTGGGGGCCCGCGTCTACCGGGTGCACGAAGTCGCCGAGACCCGGCAGGTGCTGGAGATGGTGGCCTCGATCGCCGGCCACCGGCCCCCGGCGGTCGCCCGCCGCGGGCTGGCGTAGCCGGTGCGCGGCGCGGTGGCCGCTACGGCTTGGTGACCAGGGCGATCGCCTCGTCCTCGTCGTCCGTGACGTGGAAGAGGTCGAGGTCCTTCTCGGACGCCTTGCCGCCGGCGATCATGGTGTGGCGCAGCCAGTCGGCGAGGCCCTGCCAGTAGTCGCGGCCCACCAGCACGATGGGGAAGCGGGTCACCTTCTGGGTCTGGACGAGGGTGAGCGCCTCGAACAGCTCGTCCATCGTGCCCATGCCGCCGGGCAGCACCAGGAAGCCCTGGGCGTACTTCACGAACATCGTCTTGCGGACGAAGAAGTAGCGGAAGTTGACGCCGATGTTCACGTACTCGTTGAGCCCTTGCTCGAAGGGCAGTTCGATGCCGAGGCCGACGGAGACCCCGCCGTGCTCGGCGGCGCCCTTGTTGGCGGCCTCCATCGCGCCGGGGCCGCCGCCGGTGACCACCGCGAAGCCTGCCTCGGCGAGCCCGCGCCCGATGCGCACCCCGGCCTCGTACTCGGGCGATCCGGGCGGCGTCCTGGCCGATCCGAAGACGCTGACGGCGGGGCCGAGTTCGGCCAGCGCGCCGAAGCCCTCGACGAACTCGGACTGGATGCGCAGCACCCGCCACGGGTCTCCGTGCACCCAGTCGGAGGGGCCACGGGTGTCCAGCAGCCGCTGGTCGGCCGTCCCGGGCACCACCTGTTCGCGGCGGCGCACCACCGGGCCCAGGCGCTGCTCACGGCGGCCGTCGATGGCCGGCCGGGACTCCGGGCTGCTGCTCATGCGTTGCTCCTTACGACGATCCGTACTCCTCACTCAGCGTACGGTCAAATTCTCGGCCCTGAAGGGACCGAGCTTGTCACCCGGTCCTGTGGGGCTGGGATTGCAGGTGGAGCGCGGCTGGCTGCCGCGTTGGTCCCCTGCGTCCGGTGCGGCGTCAGGCCGTACTGGGGCGTTTGACAGCGCCCCGCTGCCACGCGGCATCGCCCCGGTGGGCGATGTTGCGGGAGCCGTTGTGGTCCGCGTGCAAGATCACTCCGCAGGAGCGGCAGGCGAACCGTGCTTGGTCGATCCGGTTGGACCGGTGGGTGTGCCAGCACCGCGAGCACTGCCGGGAGGTGTTGCGCGGGTCCACACGGACCACGGGCACACCTGCCCGGCGGGCCTTGTACTCGACGAAGGCGCCGAGCTGGGCGAACGCCCAGGAGTGCAGTCGTGCCCGCTGGTCTTTCCTGGCCGTAACCCTCGCCCGGATGCCGCCCAGGTCTTCCAGGGCGATCCCGCGCGAGGTGCGTTCAGCGGTGGCGACGAGCTTCTTGGCGATGATGTGATTGGTGTTCGCGGAGTGGCGGGCCTCGCGGCGGCGGATGCGCTTCAGCACCCGCTTCGCACTCTTGGTGCGCTTGGCCTGGAGCTTGCGGCGCAGTTCCAGGTGCCGTTTCCGGTAGCGGTTGAGGCGGCGTCCGGCCATGATCTCGCCATCCGAGGTGGTGGCGATGTTGACGATCCCCAAATCCACCCCCAGCCAACCGGCCGGCTCGTACGGGTCGGGTTCGGGGATGTCGATGGTGGCGATCAGGAAGAACATGCCGTCTCGCATCACCAGATCGGACTCGCCCTTGCACGAGGCCAGCAGCTTCATCGCCTCGGGCGAGCAGACGAACGGGATGCCCTTGATCCGCCCGGCCAGCGTCCAGATCGACACGGTGCGCTGATCAAGGTTCCACGTCAGGATCCGGTCATCGAACGGCTGCGCCGCGTCCTCACGGAACCGGATCGGCTTCGACTCCACCTTGAGACGGCGCTTCGACCCTTCCGGACCGTAGTTCCCGGCCTTCAGGTTCGCCCTCAGCGTCGCGTACGCGTCGCACACCTTCTTCACGACGCGTACAGCGGGCTGCGCCCCAAGGTCGAAGTCGGCCCGCAACGCGTAATAGACCTTCTCCTGCAACACATCGCGCCGCTTGAGATCCTTCGCGAACGCCACCTCGGACGCCCGGTTCGCCGCCCGGTTACACGCACGCAACGTCGCCGCCAACGCGTCCACGTCATACGCGGACGCGGGCAGCAACTTCACCTGCGCCACAACCTTCACACAAAAAACGCTAATACCGAAAGTGACTGCACGTCAACTCAGCGTCCCTGCTCGCGAAGAGGACTCCACCACTGCGCGGCTCGGCCCAAAAGAAGCCATTCGCCCCCGCAAGCGGGAGGTACCCCCGCCCAGGGCTGAAGCCCCAGGCTTCCTGGCTAGATCGCGGTGAAGCGCCGATGAAAGGCGCGGGACAGTGCATTACCTCGGCTGTCACCTGCCGTTACGCGCCGAGCCAGGCGCGCAGCCGCTCCTCGCAGCGGGTGATCAGCGCGGTGTCCACCCGTTCGTCGCGGCGGTGCGCCAGGCTGGCCTCGCCGGGGCCGTAGTTGACCGCGGGGATGCCGAGCGCGCTGAACCGGGAGACGTCCGTCCAGCCGAACTTGGGCCGGGCCTCGCCGCCGACGGCCGCCATGAACGCCCGGGCGGCCGGGTGGGAGAGTCCGGGCAGGGCGCCGGGGGCGTGGTCGGTGACCTCGATGTCCAGGGCGCCGCAGTCGGCGAAGACCTCGCGGACGTGGGCGATGGCCTGGTCCTCGCTGCGGTCGGGGGCGTAGCGGTAGTTCACGGTGACGACGCAGGCGTCGGGGATGACGTTGCCGGCGACGCCGCCCTCGATGCCGACGGCGTTGAGGCCCTCGTGGTACTCCAGGCCGTCGATGACCGGGCGGCGCGGCTCGTAGGCGGCGAGGGCGGCCAGCACGGGGGCGGCGGCGTGGATGGCGTTGGAGCCCATCCAGGAGCGGGCGGAGTGGGCGCGCACGCCGGGCAGCTTCACCTGGACGCGCAGGGTGCCCTGGCAGCCGCCCTCGACCTCACCGGTGGAGGGCTCCAGCAGGACGGCGAAGTCGGCGGCCAGCCACTCGGGGTGGACGGCGGCGAGGTGCCGCAGGCCGTTGCGCTCGGACTCGACCTCCTCGTTGTCGTAGAAGACGAAGGTGAGATCGCGGTTGGGCGCGGGCACGGTGGCGGCGATGCGCAGCTGGACGGCGACGCCGGCCTTCATGTCGGTGGTGCCGCAACCCCACAGCAGCCCTTCCTCGTCCAGCCGGGAGGGCAGGTTGCCGGCGATCGGCACGGTGTCGAGGTGGCCGGCGAGCAGGACGCGTTCGGCGCGGCCGGCGTCGGTGCGGGCGACGACATTGTTGCCGTAGCGGTCCACCCGCAGGTGCGGCAGTGCGCGCAGGGCGCTTTCGACGGCGTCGGCCAGGGACTTCTCCGAACCGCTCACCGAGGGGATGTCCACGAGCTGGGCGGTGAGAGCGGGGGCGTCGAGAGCGAGATCAAGTGCGGGTGGTTCCATGCGGACGAGGGTACCGGTGGGTGATCCGGCGGTGACGAGACCCGTTACCGTATGCGCGTGCCCGAACCCACCGCTTCTTCCCGACGTCGCAGGCTGGTCCGCGGCGGGTCCGCCGTCCTGGTGCTGTCGGCCGTGGCCGGCTATGGCGTGATCCAGTACACGTCCTCGCCCGGCCCGGCCCAGCCCCCGCACTGCACGGTGGCGGGCGAGGGGGAGACCGCCTCGTTCACCATGCGCCCGCAGCAGGCCGCGAACGCCGCCACGATCCAGGCCGTCGGCACCGCGCGCGGCCTGCCGGAGCGGGCGATCACGATAGCGATCGCGACCGCGATGCAGGAGTCCAGTCTCTACAACATCGACTACGGGGACCGGGATTCGGTGGGTCTGTTCCAGCAGCGCCCCAGCCAGGGCTGGGGCACGGTGGAGGAGATCATGGATCCGGTGTACTCGGCCGGGCAGTTCTACGACCACCTGGTCGAGATCCCGGACTATCTGACGAAGCCGCTGACCGTGGCCGCGCAGGAGGTGCAGCGCAGTGCCTTCCCCGACGAGTACGCGAAGCACGAGCCGCGGGCGGCGCTGCTGGCCGCCGCGTTCACCGGCCGTTCGCCGGCCGCGCTGAACTGCACGGTGGGCGAGGAGGGGGTGTCCCCCTTCCCGCCCGTGGAGGTGGGGGACCGGATCCGGGCGGAGTTCGGCGATCAGGTGCCGGTCGGCGGGGACGGCGAGCTGGTGACGGTGGGCCTCGCCCCGGTGGAGAACACGCAGCGCGGCTGGGAGCTGGCGCACTGGTCGGTGGCGCACGCGGCCGAGCTGGGGATCGAGCGGATCGAGCTGGGCAACCGGGTGTGGGAGGCCAAGCGGTCCACGGAGGGCTGGCGGGAGGCCGAGGAGCGTTCGGACACGGCTCTGGAGGGGGGCGGGGGCGCCCGTACCGGCGACGAGCTGGTGCTGAGCATTCTGCCCGGTCCGCCTGCGGCGGAGGGGGCGCCGGAGACCTCGGGGACCCCGGGGTCCGGGGCGGAGACGTCGGAGACGGAATGACCGGGTGACGGACGGGCCCCGCCGGGGTCCGGCCGTTCGCCGTCCCGCACACCTGCGTAACTTTACCTTCCGGATGGTAAAGTTATGAGCATGCGACCCAGCTCCCGCCATCTGATCCTGGACGCCGCCATCCGTGTCACCGAGCGCGACGGCATCACGGGCCTGACCCTGGACGCCGCCGCCCGCGAGGCCGGGGTGACCAAGGCCGGCCTGATGTACCACTTCCCCAGCCGCGAAGAACTGCTGATCGCCATCCAGAAACACCTGATCACGCAGTGGGAGGAGCGGCTGGCGGACACCCTCGGCAAGCCGCAGGCACAGGCGACCACCCGGGAGACCACCGTCGCCTACACCATCGAGGGCGCGGCTCACACCGCCAGCAAGGCCGACCTGACCTTCATGCTCGAATCCGTGGCCCAGCCCGCGCTCTCCCAGCTGTGGGACGAACTCATGCACCGCTGGGCACCGCTGCCCGAGCACGTGGAGGACCCGGCGGACCTCGATCTGCTGCTGGCCCGGATGGCGTCCGACGGCATGTGGCTGTACGAGGCCACCACCGGCGCCGCGCTGCCCGCCCCCCTGAAGGCGGCCCTGCTGCGGCGGATCACCGAGCTGAGCGACCCCGCCGCCGGCTGACCGCCACCCCCTGCGGGACCCCCGTACCAACCGAGAACGACAGGAGAACGACGTGCACAGCGCCAAGCGCTGGTGGATGCTGGTGACCGTATCGGCGGGACTGCTGCTGATCGCGGTGGACATGACCGTCCTGTACACCGCTCTGCCGACGCTGACCGAAGAACTGTCGGCCGATGCCTCCCAGAAGCTGTGGATCATCAACGCCTACCCCCTGGTGATGGCCGGCCTGCTGCTGGGGGCCGGCACCCTGGGCGACCGCATCGGCCACAAGCGGATGTTCCTGATCGGCCTGGTCCTGTTCGGCACGGCCTCCGTCCTGGCCGCCTTCGCGCCCAACGCCGCGGTCCTGATCGGCGCCCGCGCCTTCCTGGCGGTCGGCGCCGCCGCGATGATGCCCGCCACCCTCTCCCTCATCCGCATCACCTTCGAGGACGAGCGCGAACGCGGCATCGCCATCGGCGTGTGGGGCACCATGTCCGTCTTCGGCATGGCGCTCGGCCCGATCGTGGGCGGGCTGCTGCTGGAGCACTTCTGGTGGGGCTCGGTCTTCCTGATCAACGTCCCCGTGGTGCTGATCGCCCTGGTGGCCGCCGCCTTCCTCGCTCCGGGCGGCTCCGGCAACCCGGACAAGCCCTGGGATCTGCTCGCCTCCACCCAGATCATGGTCGGTCTGGTCGGCGTCGTGTACGCGATCAAGGAGATCACCAAGCCGGACCCGCAGCCGCTGCACGTCGTGCTCGCCCTGCTGGCCGCCACCGTCGGCCTCCTGCTGTTCGTCCGCCGACAGCGCGGCATGGCGCACCCGCTGATCGACTTCGCCCTGCTGCGCGACCCGCGCATCATGGCCGGCATCGCGGCGGCCGCTCTGGCGATGTTCGCGGACGCCGGGATCCAGCTGGTGCTCACCCAGCGCCTTCAGCTCGTCCTCGGCCTCACCCCGTTGGAGGCCGGGGTGCTGGTGGCGGCCCTGGCCGTGGGCGCGCTGCCCGCCGGCATCATCGGCGGCGCCGTGCTGCACCGGGTCGGCACCCGTCCGCTGATCGTCGGCGGACTGCTCCTCACCGGCGCCGGTGCCCTGCTGACCCTCACCCTGACCCCCGAGATGGTGCCGTTCCTGTCCCTGCACCCGGACCACTCGGCCTGGATCGCGCCCGGTCTCGTGGTGGTGGGCGCCGGATCGGGTCTGGCGATGACCGCCGCCTCGGCCGCCATCATCGGCAACGCCCCCGCGCACCGGGCCGGCATGGCCGCCTCCGTCGAGGAAGTCTCCTACGAGCTGGGCTCGCTGTCCGGCGTCGCGATCCTGGGCAGCATGCTCAGCGCGCTGTACACCGCGACCGTACGGCTGCCCGCCGACGCCCCGGACTCCGCGCGCGAGGGCCTGGACCAGGCCATCGCCGCCGCCGGTGAACTCCCGGACGGCACAACGGCCGGCGCGCTGCTGTCGGCGGCCCACCAGGCTTTCGACCATGGCTATACGGCGACCCTCCTCATCGCTACGGTGGTCCTGGTGGGCGGCGCCGCCCTCACCGCCCGGCTGCTGTCCCGGCCCGCCCCGACCCTCAGCACGACCGAGATACTCGACGGCGAACTGGCCGGAACGACCGGGCACCTGGTCACGAAGGGGGACCCCGCGGAGTGAGCCTCAGTCTCCTCCTGCTCACGGCCACCGCCCTGAGCGCCGCGGTGCTGCTGCCGCGTGCGCTGACCCGTGCCACCTGGCCGGGCCGGGAACCGGTGGTGGCCCTGTGGGTGTGGCAATGCCTGGTCGGCACCGTGCTGTTGTGCTGCCTGGCGGCGCTGCTGCTGGGCGCGGCGGCCGTGTTCGACACCGTACGGGCGCAGGTGTTCGCCCCCGCGCCCGAGGCCGTCACCGCCGCGTACGACCTGCACGAGGTCTCCACCTGGACGGCCGCCCTCACCCTGCTGCTGGCCTGCGGCGCGGCCTGGACCGCCGCCATGCTGGCCCGCGAGATCACCGACGCCTACCGGCTACGGGCGGTGCGCCGCGCCCGGCTGCGCGAGCGCGCCCCCGATCTCCCGGCCGAGCTGCTGCCCGCCGCGCCCGGTCCGCTCCTGGTGCTGGAGGACGAGTACCCGGACGCCTGGTGGCTGCCCGGCACCGGCCAGCTGGTGATCACCACGGGGGCGCTGCGGCGGCTCACCGGGCGGCGGCTCGACGCCGTGCTCGCCCATGAACGCGGTCACGCCAGGGCCCGGCACGACTGGCTGCTCCAGTTGTCCAGTGCCCTGGCGAGCGGCTTCCCGCGGGTTCCGCTGTTCGCGCACTTCTGCGAGCAGACCCACCGGCTGGTCGAGCTCGCCGCCGACGACACCGCCTCACGCCGCTGCGGGCACCTCGACACGGCGCTGGCCCTGATCGAACTGAATGAGCACCGGGGCGTCCTGTCCTGCGCGTCCAGCCGACGGCAGCTCGGCGATCGGGTGGCACGGCTGCTCGAACCGCCCGTACGGCTGACCCCCGCACGGCGTCGTACAGCCGCCACGGCGGCGGGCCTCGCGCCCTTACTGCCGCTGCTGATCACCTTCGGCCCGGGCCTGTTCGCCCTGGCCACGCTGCAATAACCCGCTGCTGAAGCGTTTTTGCACCGAAATGATCATGCGACGCATTAACAATCCTTTACCTGGCGAGACCGCAACCTCCAAGCCCTTCCAAGCGATAGGCACGGCAACGCACCACAACGCACCACTTCTCGCCAGAAGGAGCATCATGTCCAACCCCCTCCAGCGCCGTGTGACCAAGGCCGCGATCGTCCTCGCGGCGGCCGCTCCCCTCGTCGGCGCCGCCGGCCAGGCCAGCGCCCTGGGGCTGCCCACCAACGGGGAACTGAACGGGATCACCAACCTGGACCCGGCCACCCTGGGCAACACGGTCGAGGGCGTCACCAAGACCGCGGGCGGGCTGACCGGCGAGGAGAACCGTACGCTCCCGGCCCTCGGCGAGACCGCCAACACCGCCATCCAGGGCACCGTCCCGGCCGCCCAGCAGGTCGTTGGCGAGCTGGCCGCCGAGGTCGCCACCGAGGGCGCCGGCGCGCTCGGCAAGACCCTCACCTCCGCCGCCCCGGTCAACCCCACCTCCGCCACCCAGCTGCTCGGCGGCCTGCCCATCGGCTGACCCGGCTCCCGACGCACACCTGAGCCCCCGGGGTATCTCCCGCCCCGGGGGCTCACGGCTGTGCTCACAACCCGGTACGGCCGCCGAGCGTCAGCTCGATCTCGCTGCCCGCCCGGCGGACCTCCCGGATCACCCAGGTACGGCCGTCGATCTCGGTGCCGGCGCCGGTGGTGTGCGCCTGGACCGTGAGCGCGGGGCCCATCGGGTCACCGGTGCGCAGCTCCGCCTCGGTGACCACATCGTCGGAGAACCGCAGCATCAGATCCAGCGGCCGCGGGAGCGCCGCGAAGGCCCTGGCGTCGGGGAGACCCTGGACGCGGCAGCGCGCGCCGGGGAAGAGGTGGGTGTGGCCGCACACGGCCAGGAAGGCATCCGGCTGGGACATGAGGGCTCCCCGGAAGGCGTGGTGACGGGCAGGCCCTGGGCAGTCTGGCGGCACCGGCACGCGCACGCGGTGTCCCACCGCCGCGCGGCTCCCTCCGTCACCCGGTCGGAGCCGCACTCACCGCACCGGGCGGACCACCGCGGTCCGACAGGCGCCATCCGTCGGACGGACCCAGGCCAAGCGCCGCACGGCCTCCGCCACCCCCACCCCAGCCTCCGGCCGGGGGGGGACGCCACGGCTACCCCAGGCGCCGCACGGCCTCCGCGACTCGCTCATCCGTTGCGGTGAAGGCGACCCGCACGAAGTGTTCGCCCGGCGCTCCGTAGAACGCGCCGGGGGCCACCAGGATCCCGTCCTTGGCCAGGCCCGCCACGGTTTCCCAGCACGGCTCGTCCCGCGTCGCCCACAGGTACAGCGACGCCTCGCTGTGCTCGATCCGGAAGCCGCGCCCCTCCAGGGCCGCCCGCAGCGCCGTGCGCCGCGCCGCGTACCTCTCCCGCTGGACGGCCACATGCGCGTCGTCCCCCAGCGCCACCGCCATCGCGGCCTGGACCGGGGCCGGCAGCATCATCCCGCCGTGCTTGCGGATCTGGAGCAACTCGCCCAGTACCGTGGCGTCCCCGGCCAGGAACGCCGCCCGGTAGCCGGCCAGGTTGGAGCGCTTGGACAGCGAGTGCACCGCGATCAGCCCGTCCACCGGGCCGCCGCACACCGCCGGGTCGAGCACCGAGACCGGCTCGGCCTCCCAGCCCAGTTCCAGGTAGCACTCGTCGCTCAGCAGCAGGATCCCGTGTGCGCGCGCCCAGGCCACCGCCGCCCGCAGCTCGTCCACGCCCAGCACCCGGCCGCTCGGGTTCCCCGGGGAGTTCAGCCAGACCAGCTTCAGACCGGCCGGATCCAGCTCGGTGACGGACCCGGTGTAGGGCACCGGTTCGGCGCCGGCCAGCCGGGCGCCCACCTCGTAGGTGGGGTACGCGGGCTGCGGGTACGCCACCTTGTCGCCCGGGCCGAGCCCCAGCTGGGTCGGCAGCCAGGCCACCAGTTCCTTGGAGCCGACCACCGGCAGCACGTTGACATGGTCCAGGCCGGCCGCCTTCGTCCGGCGGGCCAGCCAGCCGAGGATGGCCTCGCGCAGCGCCGTGGTGCCCCACACCGTGGGGTAGCCGGGGCTGTTGGCGGCGGCCGTCAGCGCCTCCCGGACCAGCTCCGGCACCGGGTCCACCGGGGTGCCGACCGACAGGTCGACGATGCCGCCGGGGTGCGCGGCGGCGGTGGCCTTGTACGGCTCCAGGCTGTCCCAGGGGAAGGCGGGCAGCCGGGCGAAGAGGGACGGCACGGGGTGGCTCACTTTCTGGGGGGAACGCGACGGTCCCGCACGGCTGGTGCTGCCGCGCGGGACCGGACGTCAGGTGTACGAGTTGTACGACGGCTCGTTCACCGTCTCACTCGTCGTGCTCCTGCGGGGGCAGCGCGGCGATGAAGGGGTGGTCGCGCTCGATGAGCCCCAGCTTGCTGGCGCCACCGGGCGAACCCAGCTCGTCGAAGAACTCCACGTTGGCCTTGTAGAAGTCCTTCCACTCCTCCGGGGTGTCGTCCTCGTAGAAGATCGCCTCGACGGGGCACACCGGCTCGCAGGCACCGCAGTCGACGCACTCATCCGGGTGGATGTACAAGGAACGCTGGCCCTCGTAAATGCAGTCGACCGGGCATTCCTCGATGCATGCCTTGTCCTTCAGGTCGACACACGGCTGCGCGATGACGTAGGTCACGCTGTCAGTCCTCCTCGGTAAGGGGCGGCAATCAGCCGCTGGGCGCGCGGGAGCGCGGCGTCGTCGATGCTCACCCTCTAGTATCGCGGGTCGAACGGACAAGAAGTAATCCGAGGGGCGGACAAGACGGTGGAGTTCACCATGGGCGGACGCCTGGAGGTCCACATCACCCCGGATGACGTGGGGAAACGCGTCTCTGTTCGGACGATCGCCACCCAGGGTGAGGGAACGGCCCGGTTCACCGACACCGTGGGAGTACTGACTTCCTGGGCCGGAGGCGTGCTGAGCATCACACGGCGGAACGGGGAGATGATCCGGCACGAAGAGGCCACCGTGGTGGCCGGAAAGACCGTCCCCGCCGCCCCGGCGCGACGCCGGGGCACTCCCGCGGCGGGTGTCGCGGAGCTGGTCGCCGTCGCCGGGCGCGGCTGGCCGGGGGTGGAGACGGAGCGGATCGGGGACTGGCGGCTCAACGCCGCGGCCGGGTGGACGGCGCGCGCCAACTCGGCGTACCGGGTCGGCCCCGGGGCGCCGGAGGTGGACCGGATCCGGGAGTGGTACGCGGCGCGCGGGCTGCCCGCCCGGCTCCAGGTGACGACGGGCGCGGGCGACAGCGATGAACTGCTGGACGCCGCGCTGGAGCGGGCCGGCTGGCGGGCGGAGAAGTCCGCCCTGCTGCGGGTGGCGCCGCTGGCCCCGCTGGCGGACCGGCAGCCGGACCCCCGGGTCCAGGTGCACCGGGAGCTGTCCGGCACCTGGCTGGCCGGCTATCCCCGGCACCGGGAGGCCCCGGACACGGTGCGGGAGGTGCTGACCGGCGGCCCCTCGGTGTGGTTCGCCACGGTGCCGGGGGCCGCGGTGGCGCGGTGCGTGGTGGACGGCCGCTGGGCCGGGTTCGCGGCGGTGGAGGTGGGCGCCGCCCACCGGCGGCGGGGACTGGCGACGGCACTGATGGCCGAGCTGGCCCGTACGGCGCTGGCGGAGGGTGCGAGCGCGGCGTATCTCCAGGTGGAGACCGGCAACAGCGCGGCCCGCGCGGTGTATGACCGGCTCGGCTTCACGGATCACCACCACTACCACTACCGCACGGCGCCCTGAGGGGCGACGGCCGCGAGACGGTCCCGCGCGCGGTGGGCGCGGGCACCCGGGGCGGCACGGTCGTCAACGCCGCGCCGCCCCGGGCTACGGCACCCGCACGGCCGTACCGCCACAGTCTGGGGCGTCCGCATATCGGTGCCGGGTCCGGCAGGTTGCTGACGTGTTAAGCCAACGGTAGCTATTTTTCGGCACATTTCCGGAAGATGAAAGTGCAGTCAAGGGGGCCGCCCCGCCCATCCGCATAAAGATGATCTCCCGAATTATCATCATAGGTTTATACCATTGCTTTCTCTTGACGAGCCCATGTCGACCTTGCGACAGTCCCGCTCTACACGCGTATTGATTCCGGGCGGGGGGAAGTCATGTGATGGCGGGTCAGTCGAAGGCTGCCGTTGCCGCTGCCGAATCCGAGCTGACCGGGCGCTCCCCGGGACAGCTGATGTGGCGCCGTTTCCGCCGCGACAAGGTCGGGGTCGCCGCCGCCTGCGTCGTCCTGTTCTTCTTCGCGATCGGACTGCTGGCGCCGGTCATCTCCTGGCTCTACGGCAAGGACCCGTACACCCGTTACGGCCAGATCGATCCGACCCTGCTCAATGAGTACGGCTATCCGGTCAAGCCCAATGGCGGTATCGACGGCGAGTTCTGGTTCGGACTCGAACCCCTCATGGGCCGCGACGTTCTCACCCAGCTCGTGTACGGCATCCGCACCTCGCTGTTCATCGCGCTGGCGGTCACCGTCCTGGCCACCGTCACCGCGATCGTGCTGGGCATCGCCGCCGGATATCTCGGCGGCAAGTGGGACTACGCCATCAGCCGGCTCATCGATCTGCTGATGGCCTTTCCCAACCAGCTGTTCTTCGTCGCCTTCCTCCCCATCGTCACCAGCCTGTTCGTCGACCCGCGGCAGGAAACCCCCACCTACATACGGGTGGTGTCGGTCGTCGTGGTGCTGTGGATCCTGGGCTGGATGACCCTCGCCCGCATTCTGCGCGGGGCCACCCTCTCCCTGCGCGACCGGGAGTTCGTCGAGGCCGCCAAGGTCTCCGGCGCCTCCCCCTGGCGCATCATCCGCAAGGAACTGCTGCCCAACGTGGTCTCCCCGACCCTGGTGCAGACGACCTACATGCTGCCCAGCTTCGTCACCACCGCCGCCGCGCTCTCCTACCTCGGGGTCGGGATGACCGAACCCACCCCCGACTGGGGCCGGATGTTCGCCACCGGCGCCCGGGTCTACAAGAGCGACATCACCTACATGTTCTTCCCCGGCATCGCGATGGTGATCTTCGTGGTCGCCTTCAACCTGCTCGGGGACTCCGTCCGGGACGCCTTCGACCCGAAGTCCGACCGCTGACCCAGTGAGGTGCGACCACAGCCATGACCATCTCGACGCGACGCAGATCCATAACCGGGCGGGGCACCGTGGCCGCCTCCCTCGCCCTGGCCGGTGCCCTGGTCCTCAGCGCGTGCAGCAGCGGCGGCGGGGGCGGCGCGGACAACGGGGACGGCGGCAAGGACCCCGGCCCCGAGACCCTCCAGACCATCGAGTTCGCCGACGCGGCCGGCTCGACGGGACCGGCCGAGGAGGTACCGGGCGCGCAGCCCGGCGGCACCATCCGGGTCCTCCAGGAGACCTCCCCCGACCACCTCGACCCGGCGCAGGTCTACGTCGCGCACGAGATGACCATCGCCCGGCTGCTGCACCGCGGCCTGACCACCACCCGGCTGCACAACGACGGCACGTACGCGGTGGTCGGCGACCTCGCCACCGACGCGGGCACCGTCGCCGACGAGGGCCGCACCTGGACGTACACCCTCAAGGACGACATCTACTTCAACGACGGCAGCCCGATCACCTCCGCCGACATCCGGCACACCTTCGAGCGCCAGTTCGCGGACTTCATCACCCAGGGCCCGACGTTCATCCAGTCCTGGCTGGCCGACGCCGAGGGCGCCGCCTACCGCGAGCTGCTGCCCGGCGGCCCGTACGAGGGCGACCACCTGCCGGACACCGTGCTGGAGACCCCGGACGAGAAGACCATCGTCTTCCACTTCGCCCAGCCGCAGAACGACCTGCCGTACGCGCTGACCCAGCCCGGCTACTTCGCCGTCTCGCTGGAGGGCGACACCCAGGAGCGGTACGACCAGGACCCGCTGACCTCCGGCCCGTACCAGATCGAGGACTTCCGCCCCGGGCGCTCCATGACGCTCACCCGCAACGAGCACTGGGTGCCGGAGACGGACGCCGCGCGCAACGCCTACCCGGACCGGTACGAGATCACCTTCGGCCACAGCCAGGACGACTCCACCGGCCGGCTGGTCGCGGACAACGGCGACAACCAGTACGCCATCAGCTTCAACAACGGCATCGACGCCGGATCGGCGGAGGTCGTCCAGGACCCGGCCGTCCAGGAGCGGCTGGTCAGCGGCTACCAGGTGTTCGTGGCCTCCCTCGTCATCAACCAGGAGACGGTGCCCGACAAGCGCGTCCGCGAGGCCATCGCCCACGCCGTGCCGCTCAACGGGGTGCTCAACGCGTACGGCGGCGCCATCGGCGGCGACTACGCGGGCGGCTTCATCTCCCCGCTGCTGCCCGGCTACGAGGAGGGCTACGACCCGTACGGCAAGCTCGCCCTGCCGCAGGGCGACACCGAGCGGGCCAGGGAACTGCTGGAGGAGGCCGACGCGGTCGGCTACGAGCTGAACTACCTGCACCACGTGGCCCCCGAGGACCAGCAGGCGGCGGTGGCCATCGCCGACGCCCTGGAGACGGCCGGCTTCGAGGTCAACCGCAGCGAGGTCCCCACCGAGCAGTACTACGACACCATCGGCCAGGTCGACAACGGCTACGACATCTACCGCAGCAACTGGGGCCATGACTGGCTGTCGGCCGCCACGGTGATCCCGGCGCAGTACGACGGCCGCACCATCCAGGACGGCGCGTCCAACTACAGCCACATCAACCAGGACTACATCAACGAGGAGATCGACCGGATCCTGCTGCTGTCGGACGCCGAGGAGGCGGCCACCGCCTGGTTCGCGCTCCAGAAGCGGATTCTGGAGGAGGACCTGCCGGGCGTCCCGCTCTTCTACTACAAGCAGAACATCCTGCACGGGTCGCGGATCGGCGGCGCGGTCTTCAACAACGACTTCAGCACCGTCGACATGCACCGCCTGTTCGTCGTCCAGGACTGACCCGCGACGCGATCGGCCGCCGGCGGCCGGGGGCGCCCACCCACCCGGGGTGCGCACCCCGGTCGCCGGCCCCGGCGCCGGCTGTCACCGAAAGCTGCCTACCAGATGCTCCGATTCCTCTTCCGGCGCTCGCTGGGTGCCGTCGCCATCCTGCTGATCATCAGCGCCGTCACCTTCTTCCTCTTCTACGCGATCCCCCGCAACCCCGCGCTGCTCGCCTGCGGCAAGGTCTGCACCCCCGACCAGCTGGCCATCGTGGAGCGGAACCTGGGCATCGACCAGCCCGTCCCCGTGCAGTACTGGGAGTACATGGTCGGCATCTTCGCCGGCCGCGACTTCGCCGCCGGGCCCTGCCCCGCGCCCTGCCTCGGCTTCTCCTTCGCCGACAACCGCCCGGTCCTGGACACCATCCTGGACCGGCTGCCCACCACCGTCTCGCTGACCCTCGGCGGCGCGGTCGTCTTCCTGGTGCTGGGCCTGGGCCTGGGCATGCTGGCCGCCTGGCGGCGCGGCACGCTGCTGGACAAGGTGATGAGCTCCACCTCGCTGGTGCTCTCCTCGATGCAGATCTACTTCCTGGGCCCGCTCGCCCTGGCGCTGTTCGTCTACCAGACGCAGCTGCTGCCGCAGCCCCAGTACGTCCCCCTCACCGAGGACCCACTGGGCTGGCTGAAGGGGCTGCTGCTGCCCTGGCTGGTGCTGTCCACCATCTTCACCGCGAACTACACCCGCATGGCGCGGGCCACCCTCATCGAACAGCTCCAGGAGGAACACGTGCGCACCGCGCGGGCCAAGGGCATGTCCCGGCCCACCGTGTTCTTCCGGTACGCCTGGCGCGGCTCGCTGATCCCCATCGTCACGATCATCGGCGTGGACATGGGCTCGCTGTTCGGCGGGGCGATGGTCACCGAGTACACGTTCGCGCTCCCGGGCCTGGGCCGGCTCGCCGTCGATTCGGTCACCAAGTCCAACCTCCCCATGCTGATGGGGGTGATGCTGTTCGCCGCCCTCATGATCGTCGTCTTCAACATCATCGTCGACGCCGCCTACGCCCTCATCGACCCGCGCGTGCGGCTGTCCTAGGAGCCGGGAGCCATCCGTGAGCTATCTGTCGGTACGCGATCTGCGCGTGCACTTCGGCACCGAGGACGGCGTGGTCAAGGCCGTGGACGGGCTCTCCTTCGAGCTGGAGCGCGGCCGGACGCTGGGCATCGTCGGTGAGTCGGGGTCCGGCAAGTCGGTCGCAAACCAGGCGATCCTGGGGCTGCACAACCCACGCACCGCCACCATCGGCGGCGAGATCGAGCTGGACGGACAGGAGCTGACCGGCGCCGGGGAACGGCAGTTGCAGCGGCTGCGCGGCAACAAGGCCGCGATGATCTTCCAGGACCCGCTCACCGCGCTCTCCCCCTACTACACGATCGGCCGGCAGATCGCCGAGCCGTTCCGCAAGCACCGGGGCGCCGGCAAGCGCGAGGCGCGCGAGCGGGCCATCGAGATGCTCGGCAAGGTCGGCATCCCGCACCCGCGGCAGCGGGTGGACGACTACCCCCACCAGTTCTCCGGCGGCATGCGGCAGCGCGCGATGATCGCGATGGCGCTGGTGTGCGACCCCGATCTGCTGATCGCCGACGAGCCGACCACCGCACTGGACGTCACCGTCCAGGCGCAGATCCTGGATCTGCTGCTCGACCTCCAGCAGGAGTTCGGCTCCGCGATCATCCTGATCACCCACGACCTGGGGGTGGTCTCGCAGGTCAGCGACGACGTCCTGGTGATGTACGCGGGCCGGGCCGTGGAGCGCGGCACCGTGCGGGAGGTCCTGCGGCGGCCCCAGCACCCGTACACCTGGGGGCTGCTGGGCTCCATGCCGCGCCTCGGCGGCGACACCGAGCAGGAGCTGCTGCCGATCCCCGGCTCCCCGCCCTCCCTGCTCAGCCCCCCGGACGGCTGCCCGTTCGCGCCGCGCTGCGCCCACCGCGACGCGGTGACGCCCGCCGAACGCTGCACGGGTGAACGGCCCGCGCTGCCCGCCGGGCGCGGGGCGGCCTGCCACCTGGACGACGGGCAGCGGCGCACGCTGTTCGACGCACGCGTACGACCCCGCCTGGAAGGACAGAGCCGATGAGCGCGGAAACCGGCGCCCCCCTGATGACGGTCGAGGGGCTGACCAAGCACTTCCCGGTCAAGGGCGGCTTCCCCTTCCGCCGCACCGTGGGTGCGGTCCGGGCGGTGGACGGCCTCGACTTCACCGTGCACGCGGGCGAGAGTTTCGGCCTGGTCGGCGAGTCGGGCTGCGGCAAGTCCACCACGGGGCGGCTGCTGGCACGGCTGCTGGACCCGACGGCGGGCACCATCACCTACCGGGGCCGGGACATCACCCGGGCCGGAAGGCGCGCGATGGCGCCGGTGCGCTCCGAGATCCAGATGATCTTCCAGGACCCGTACTCCTCGCTGAACCCCCGGCAGACGGTGGGCACCATCATCGGCGGACCGATGGAGATCAACGGCCTCGTGCCTCCCGGGGGACGGGAGGCCCGGGTACGGGAGCTGCTGGAGACGGTCGGCCTCAACCCCGAGCACTACAACCGCTTCCCGCACGAGTTCTCCGGCGGGCAGCGGCAGCGCATCGGGGTGGCCCGGGCGCTGGCCCTGGAGCCGAAGCTGATCATCGCGGACGAGCCGGTCTCCGCCCTGGACGTGTCCATCCAGGCGCAGGTGGTGAATCTGCTGCGCCGGGTGCAGCGCGAGCTGGGCATCGCGTTCCTGTTCATCGCGCACGACCTGGCGGTGGTGCGGCACTTCTCGCAGCGGGTGGCGGTGATGTACCTGGGCCGGATCGTGGAGGTCGGTGACCGGGAGGCGATCTACGAGCGCCCACGTCATCCGTACACGCACGCCCTGCTGTCGGCCGTACCCGAGGTGGACCTGTCGGACGAGGAGCCGGCCGCCGCCGAAGGGGGCCCGGCCGGACGGGGGCGGCGGGAGCGCATCAGGCTGGCGGGGGACGTCCCCTCCCCGGCCGGCCCGCCCTCGGGCTGCCGCTTCCGTACCCGCTGCTGGAAGGCACGGGAGCGGTGCGCCGCCGAGGAGCCCCCGCTGGTGCGGATCGAGGGCAACGGGCCGGGCCATCTGACCGCCTGCCACTACCCGGAAGAGGGGTCCACCGTTGCCAGGGAGCACGACATCGTGATGCGCGAGCCGTCGTGAGACGGGGGCGTGCGCCCCTCTTCTGCTCCTGTGCACCGAGTCATGCCGCCTGACTGATCGTTATGATCCGTTGCGCACGATGGGTAGGAAATCCTCTGGGCAACCCCCGCTCAGGGGCCGCTCCCCCTGCCCGGAACCGGTCACGACATGGAGGTGATCCCGGTGGCGCTCTCCGTCTCCGCAGTGCTGCTCTTCGCGATCATTGTCTTCTTGCTGATCAAGAAGGCAGGTCTCAAAGGCATCCACGCCCTGGTGTGTGTGCTGTTCGGCTTCTATCTCGCCAGCTCGAACATCGCACCGACCATCAATGATGTGACCTCCAGTGTGGCCGGGATGATCAGCAATCTCTCCTTCTGACCGGACTGTCGGCACGGCGTCGTAAGCTCAGGGGCATGAGTAGGTCCCTGCTGCTGGTGCACGCGCACCCCGACGACGAGTCGATCGGCAACGGCGTCACCATGGCGGCCGCCGTGGCCGCCGGTGTCCGGGTCACCGTGGTCACCTGCACCCTCGGCGAGGAGGGTGAGGTGATCCCGCCGGAGCTGGCGCACCTGGCCGCCGACCGCGACAACACCCTGGGCCCGTACCGCGAGCGGGAGCTGTCCGCCGCGATGCGGGCCCTCGGCGTGCGTGACCACCGGCTGCTGGGGGGCGCGGGCCGCTGGCGCGACTCGGGCATGATGGGCCTGGCGACGAACCGGGCGCCCGGGGCGTTCTGGTCCGCCGCCCCCGACGAGCCGGCCCGGGAGCTGGCGCGGGTGATCACCGAGGTCCGCCCGGACGTGCTGATCACCTACGACCCGCAGGGCGGTTACGGGCACCCCGATCACATCCAGGCCCACCGGGTGGCCCTGCGCGGCGCGGAACTGGCCGCCGGGGAGCACCGGATCGGGCGGGTGCTGTACAACTGCCTTCCCGAGCGGGAGGCCGCCCGCCGGCTGGCCTCGCTCGGGGCACCGCGAGGACGGCCGCCCTGGCGGATCTGCCCGGCGTGGTGCCCGAGGAGGCGGTGGCGATCACCGTGACCGGCACCGCCGCCCAGCTGGCCGCCAAGCGGGCCGCGATGGCGGCCCACGCCACCCAGATCACGGTGGCTGCCGACGGCATCTCCTTCACCCTGTCGAACGATCTGGCCCAGCCGCTGTGGGAGACCGAGTACTACCTGCCGGCGGCGGGCGCCCCCGTACCCCCCGGCGCGACGGACGTCTTCGCCGGTCTGGAAGAGGCACCATGAAAATCGCGGCATACGCGGCGCTGGCCGTCCTCGGAGCGCTGGGCGGGATCGCCGGTTCGCTGATCCAGGCCGGCTGGTCACCGCTGGGCCTGTTGCTGTCACTCGCGGGAGCGGCGGCGTTGTTCTGGGGTGGCGCGCTGCTGACCCGTTCGCGCGCCGGGGCGGGGGCTCCGGCGGCCGGCTGGGTCCTGGCCGTGCTCGCCCTCACCGCGTCCCGTCCGCAGGGAGACTTCATCTTCGCGTCGGGGGCGACGAGTTACGTGTTCCTGCTGGGCGGTATGGTCCTGGCCGGAGTCTGTTGGGCACTCGCGCCGGCCGGCCGCCCGATGTTCTGGGTGCCGCCGGAACGACTGACCGGTGGACGTTCATGAACCCCGGAGCACGGATGTGCCAATCCTGTGCTGAGGCCGTACGTTCGCGCCGACCCCAGTATGGTGGGGCTGCCGCCCGGCCCCGGCCAGTGAATCCGGGCCGGCCGGTGGAAGCCAACCGGGAGATCCTGCCTTGAGTCGTGAAACTGACAGTCCGTACCCCAGTCCCCGGGGGAACGACGGTACTCCGCCGGGTGCGGCGCAGCCGGAGGAGAAGAAGACCGAGACCACGATGACGACCCGGATCCGGATCAACATCCCCGGATCCCGGCCGATTCCGCCCGTCGTCGTGCGGGAGACACTCGACGACGACGTGGCAGGGGACGAGACACCGGCACCGCCCGCGCCGGCACCGGGCCTGCCGGTCCGGCCCAAGCCCGCCTCCGGTGCCACCTCCAGCGGCCTGGGCGAGCAGGCTCCCTCGGCCGGCAAGAAGAAGACCAGCTCGTGGTTCGAGCCGCGCAAGGCGCCGCAGGCGGAGGACGAGCACACCGGCGCGCTCTCGCTGGGCGACACGACGTTCGACGCCCCGCCCGCCCCGCGCAAGCCGCTGGAAGAGACCGGGAGCAACCCGTCCTGGTTCTCCGAGACCCCGGCGGAGGGCATGGGGCTGCCCCCGCGCCCGGTGGGCGCCTCCGCGCCGGCGGGCCCCACCACCGGGCCGATGACCGGGGAGCTGACGCTTCCTCCCGGCGAACGGGACGAGCCGGGCGGCCCCACCCTGGACCTGGGGGGCCCGTTCCCGCCCCCGCCGCCCCCCGGGCACGGTGACACCGCCGCCATCCCCACGTTCTCCGAGCCGGCCTCCGGCCGGCCGGTGCCGCCCCCGGCGCTGGACTTCGACGAGATGGCGGAGCAGCCCAAGCCCGCCCCGGCGGCGGCCCCCGCGGCACCGAAGAAGCGCAAGAGCAAGGTGGGCAAGCTCGGCAAGCTCGCCGCCGTCGCCGTCGTGCTGGTGGCGGTGGCCGCCTACGGCACCGGCCTGGTGCTCAACCAGGAGGATGTCCCCAAGGGCACCACTGTCCTGGGCCAGGACATCGGTGGCCGCAACACCCCGGAGGCCGTCGCCCTGCTGGACGCGGCGCTGGACGACGCCAACAACGCCCCGCTGCTGCTCCAGGTCGGCGACGAGGAGATGGAGCTCAAGCCGAGCGTGGCCGGTCTCTCGGTGGACACCGAGGCGACCGTGCGCGCCGCCGCCGAGCCGGACTACGCGCCGATGGCCGTCTTCGGCTCGCTGCTGGGCAGCGAGCGGGCGATGGACGCGGTCTTCTCCGTGGACCGGGAGAAGCTGACGGTGGCGCTGGAGGACCTGACGGCGGGCGTCGGTTCCGGCGCCCCGGTGGAGGGCTCCATCACCTTCAGCAGCGCGGGCGCCGAGGCCCAGCCGGGCACGCCGGGCGAGGGCATCAACGTGCAGGCCGCCGCCGACGCGGTGGAGTCGGCGTTCCGCACCCGCGCGGCGACCGGTGAGAACACCGTGATCACCCTGCCCACGACCACGGTGGAGCCGGAGATCACCGAGGAGGAAGTGGCCCGCGCGATGGCGGAGTTCGCCGAACCGGCGATGTCCGACATGGTCTACATCGAGGCGGGCGGCATCTCCCTCCCGATGAGCCCGGAGAACTCCATCCACCAGTTCCTGTCGATGCAGCCCTCCAACGGCTCGCTGGTGGACGTGTACGACCTGGAGGTCCTGGCGTCCCTCTACGGCTCCCAGTTCGACGGCGTCCTCGTGACGCGGGGCGACGGCAGCCAGACCCCGGTCGAACCGACGGACGTGGCGGGCGCCCTGCGCGACGCCCTGCGCGAGACGGACCCGGCCAAGCGCGTCGCGGTCATCGACCTCGGCACGGACTGACCGCTCCGCGCCCCACCGGCCCGCGAGCCCGGCCCCGCCCACGGCGGGTCCGGGCTGCTTGCTGACGCGGGCCGGCCGGATCCGGCAGACGCCGGAAAAGACCGTCCAGGTCGTCGGTCGTCGCCCTCCGGTGATTCCAGGCGCTTCGCCGGACGCGGCCCCTGTCACATCGCAGACCAGGCAAGCGCCGGGTACCTGTTCCACCGCGAGCCGCTTCCGGAGTCGGCGGCCGGTGGGCCGTGCCACAGCGGGATCCCGGCGTGGGGCGAACGGGGGACGCGCAGATCATTCAGGTCCATCCGCACGCGCGGCACCGGGGACGGCCGGCGGTGCGCCCGGCGTCGCGGCCCCGATCAGCCGGTCTCCGTCAAGGCGGCGTGCGCGGTGGCCAGGATCTCCTCGGAGAGGGGGGAGCCCTTGGTCGCGCGAGCCAGGACGAGGGCGCCGAGCATCGTGCACAGCTGGATGATGCCGTCCTGGTCGTCGGTGGTGAGCACCCGGGCGAAGTCGCCCACTCCCTCGGTGTAGACGCGGCGGGCCTCGCGGTCCTCCGGTTCGCGGGCCATGTCGGTGGCGAGTGCGGCGACGGGGCAGCCGTCCGCCGCGCTGTCGCGGTGCTCGACGGAGAGGTAGGAGTCGATCACCGCCCGCCGGGCGGCGTCGCGCTGTCCGTCGTGCTGGTCGAGGCCGTCCCGGTGGAGCCGGGTGAGCTCGCCGAACGCGTGGGCGGTGGCCTCGTCGACGAGAGCCTCCTTGGAGGCGAACTGCTTGTAGAAGCCGCCATGGGTCAGCCCGGACGCCTTCATCAGGTCGGCGACGCTGACCTGCGTGCCCTGTTCCCTGAACAGCCGGGAAGCGGTTTCCACCACTCGCCGGCGGTTCTCCTGCGCCTGTGCCCGCGACACGCGGCCCATCCGCCACCTCCCGATGGGATGTCGACTGGCATCTATCCTAGTCGAGTGTTTAGATTGCAGTCATAATCTAATGAACCGGGAGCTGACATGGAACTGAAGGACGCGGTCGCGGTGGTCACCGGCGCCAACCGGGGGCTCGGGCGACAGCTGGCCACCCAGCTCGTGGCGCGCGGAGCGAAGGTGTACGCGGCGGCCCGCCGCCCCGAGACGGTGGACCTGCCGTGCGTCACCGCGCTGCGGCTGGACGTGACGGACGAGGAGTCGATCCGGGCCGCGGCGCGCGCCGCGTCCGACGCGACACTGCTGGTGAACAACGCCGGCATCTCGACCGGCACCCCGCTGATCGCGGGCGGCCCGGAAGCGGTGCGCCTGGAGATGGAGACGAACTTCTTCGGCCCCCTCGCCGTGACCCGCGCCTTCGCCCCCGTCATCGAGGGCAACGGCGGCGGCGCCGTTCTCAACGTCCTGTCCGTGCTGTCCTGGCTGCATCCGGCCGGCCTCGGGGCCTACGCCGCGGCCAAGGCCGCCGCCTGGGCACTGACCGACGCGGCCCGGGAGGAACTGGCGCCGCGCGGCATCGGAGTCTCGGCGCTGCACGTCGGATACATGGACACCGACATGGCCACGAGTGTCCCCGCCGATCAGAAGAGCGACCCCGCCGAGGTCGCCACACAGGCCCTGGACGGCGTCGAGTCGGGCCGGCCGGAGATCCTCGCCGACGAGATCACCCGCCAGGTCCGGCGGAGCCTGGCCACCGCGCCGCCAGTGGCCTGACACACCCGCCATCGAGCCCCCGGGGCAGGCCCCTCGCACGGGGAGGCCGGGCCCGGGGTGTCGACTCCACTCGGGCCATCGCCCCGTCCGCGCCGGTGGACTGACGCGAGAAAAGCGTTACAAATACCGCAAAGGTTTCATCATGGCAGTAGTCCAGGATCAGTGGGAAGCGGAGAGCACGATGAGGGCCTTCACGGTTCAGCGGTACGGCGACAAGGCCGGGGCGCGCCCCACTGAGATGCCCGAGCCGCAGGTGGGCGCCGACGACATCCTGGTGCGGATCCACGCGGCGGGCGTCAACCCGCTGGATCTCAAGATCCGTGACGGAGAGTTCAAGGCGATCCTGCCGTACCGTTTCCCGCTCATCCTGGGCAATGACCTCGCCGGGGTGGTGGACCGGGTGGGATCGGCCGTCACCCGGTTCGCTCCGGGCGACGAGGTGTACGCGCGCCCCGACAAGAGCCGCATCGGTACGTTCGCCGAACTCATCGCCGTCCACCAGGACGACCTGGCGCCCAAACCGGCCACCCTCACCATGACCGAGGCCGCGTCCCTTCCCCTGGTCGCCCTCACCGCGTGGCAGGCCCTGGTCGAACGGGCGCACGTCCAGCCCGGCCAGCAGGTCCTCATCCACGCCGGCGCCGGCGGCCTCGGCAGCATCGCCATCCAGCTGGCCAAGCACCTGGGCGCGCACGTGGCCACCACCGCGAGCACGGCCAAGGCCGACCTGGTGAAGGGGTTCGGCGCGGATGTCGTCGTCGACTACAGGCAACAGGACTTCGAGACGGTCCTCTCCGGCTACGATGTCGTCCTGGACAGCCTCGGCGGCGAGAATCTCACCAAGTCCCTGCGGGTGCTCAAGCCCGGCGGAACAGCCATCAGCGTCGCCGGTCCCCCCGACCCGGCCTTCGCCCGCGAGCTGGGCGCGAACCCCCTCCTCCGGCTGGCGACGACCGTGCTCAGCCTCCCGGTGAGGCGCCGCGCAAAGCGTCGCGGTGTGCGGTACTCCTTCCTGTTTATGAAAGCCAGCGGCGCCCAGCTGCGCGAACTCACTCCGCTCATCGACACCGGGAAGATCCGGCCCGTCATCGACCGGGTCTTCCCGTTCGAGGAGACCCGGCAGGCCCTGGAGTACGTCGAGCGGGGCCGCCCGAAGGCCGGCAAGGTCGTCGTCGAGATGACGTGACGGAATCCCGCACCCCCACCTCACCCCCCAAGGACCCGGTCATGAACGCACCTGCCCCGTCCTCCCACCAGAACGCGCCCACCCGCTCCGTTCCCCTGCACGGCGTCGACTTCGTCTACCGGGAGCTGGGACCCGAGGGCGGCGTACCACTGATCCTCCTCAACCACCTGGCGGCGGTCCTGGACAACTGGGACCCGCGGGTCATCGACGGACTCGCCGCCCGGCGCCGGGTGATCACCTTCGACAACCGCGGCGTCGGCGCGTCGGGCGGCGCCACGCCCGACACCGTCGAGGCCATGGCCCACGACGCGGTGCGCTTCATCCGGGCCCTGGGATTCGACCGGGTCGATCTGCTCGGCCTGTCGATGGGCGGCTTCATCACCCAGGTCATCGCGGCGGAGGAGCCGGACCTCGTGCGCAGGATCATCCTGGCGGGCACCGGCCCGGCCGGTGGCCCCGGCATCGACAAGGTGACGCCGCTCACCATCCGGGCCACGCTGAAGGGCCTGGTGACCCGCAACGATCCCAAGCGGTTCCTCTTCTTCACCGATACCGAGAACGGCCGGCGCGCGGCGGATGCCTTCCTTGAACGGCTGAAGGAGCGCACGGACCGCCGCGACAAGGCCATCACCCTGTCCTCGTTCCGCGCCCAGCTGAAGGCCATCCACCGATGGGGCGGCCAGATGCCCGCCGACCTGTCGCGGATCCGGCAACCCGCACTGGTGGCGAACGGGGAGAGCGACCGGATGGTGCCCAGCGAGAACACCCTCGACCTGGCCGACCGGCTGCCCCACGCCGAACTCATCCCCCTCTACCCCGACGCCGGGCACGGGGGGATCTTCCAGTACCACGACGCGTTCGTCGCGCGGGCGCTGGAATTCCTCGACGCGTAGCCCGCTACGCCCCCGCCACCGTGCGTTTCTCCTCCGCGAAGTGGCAGGCCGAAGGGTGGTGGGCCCCGGTCGTGGGGTCGGTGAAGACCTCGGGGACCGTCAGCGGCGGCTCCACCTGGGTGCACAGCTCCTGGGCCTTCCAGCAGCGGGTGCGGAAGCGGCAGCCCGAGGGCGGGTTGGCCGGGGAGGGGACGTCACCGGAGAGGATGATGCGCTCGCGCAGCCCGCTCTGCGCCGGGTCGGGCACCGGAACGGCGGACAGCAGCGCCTGGGTGTACGGGTGCGTGGGGTGGTCGTAGATCTCGGTCTCGGTGCCGGTCTCCACGATCTTCCCGAGGTACATCACGCCGATCCGGTCGGAGATGTGCCGCACGATCGACAGATCGTGGGCGATGACGATGTAGGACAGGCCGAACTCGTTCTGCAGCCGGTCCAGCAGGTTCACCACCTGGGCCTGGACGGAGACGTCCAGGGCGGAGACGGGTTCGTCCGCCACGATGATCTCGGGGTTGAGCGCCAGACCGCGCGCGATGCCGATGCGCTGCCGCTGGCCGCCGGAGAACTGGTGGGGGTAGCGGTTGATGTACTCCGGGTTCAGGCCGACCACGTCCAGCAGGTCCTGGACCTTGCGGCGCCGGTCGCCCTTGGGGGCCACCTCGGGGTGGATCTCGTAGGGCTCGCCGATGATGTCGCCGACCGTCATGCGGGGGTTGAGCGAGGTGTACGGGTCCTGGAACACCATCTGGATGTTCCGCCGCACCGCCTTCAGGGCCCGCCCGGACAGCTGGGTGATGTCCTCGCCCTTGTAGCGGATGTGGCCCGCGGTGGGCTGTTCCAGGCTCATCACCAGCTTGGCCACGGTGGACTTGCCGCAGCCCGACTCCCCCACGATGCCCAGGGTCTCCCCCGGCGCCAGCGTGAACGAGACGCCGTCCACCGCCTGGACCGCGCCGATCTGGCGCTGGAACAGGATGCCCTGGGTCAGCGGGAAGTGTTTGACCAGACCCTCCACTTCCAGCAGCGGCTCAGTCACCGATCGTCTCCTTCCAGTAGTGGCAGGCGCTGGAGCGGTCGGCGGAGACCTCGTACAGCGGGGGCACATCCACCGCGCACCGGTCGCGGGCGATCGGGCAGCGGGGATGGAAGGAGCAGCCGGCGGGGATCTTCGCCAGGTTGGGGGGCAGCCCCGAGATCGCGTACAGGTCCTGGCCCTTGCGGTCCAGGCGGGGGATCGAGTCGAGCAGGCCCTTGGTGTACGGGTGGGCCGGCCGCCGGTACAGGGCGTCCACCGGGGCGTGTTCCACGATCTTGCCCGCGTACATGACGGCGATGACGTCGGCGGTGTCCGCGACGACGCCCAGGTCGTGGGTGATGAGGATGAGCCCCATCCGGTACTCCTGCTGGAGTTCGGCGAGCAGGTCCATCACCTGTGCCTGCACGGTGACGTCCAGGGCGGTGGTCGGCTCGTCCGCGATGATCAGGTCGGGTTCCAGGGCGAGCGCCATCGCGATCATGATGCGCTGCCGCATGCCGCCGGAGAACTGGTGCGGGTAGTCGCCCACCCGTTCCTTCGCCGCCGGGATGCGGACCCGGTCCATCAGCTCGATGGCCTTGGCCCTGGCCTCCTTGCGCGAGGCGCCCCGGTGCACCTGGAACATCTCGCCCAGCTGGTAGCCCACCGGGAGCACGGGGTTGAGGGAGGACAGCGCGTCCTGGAAGATCATCGCCATCTTCTCGCCGCGGATCCTGCGCCGGTCATCGCGGCCCATGGTCAGCAGGTCCTGGCCCTGGAAGCGGATGGAGCCGCCGGCGATGCGGCCGGGCGGTGAGTCGAGGATGCCCATGATGGCCTGGGCGGTCACCGACTTGCCGGAGCCCGACTCGCCGAGCACGGCCAGGGTCTGGCCGGCGTCCACCGCGTAGGTGACGCCGTTGACGGCCTTCACCACGCCGTCGCGGGTGGCGAATTCGACCTGGAGGTCCTGGACTTCCAGCAGCATGACGGTCAGCCTCCGGTCAGCGCAGCTTGGGGTCGAGGGCGTCGCGGACCGCGTCGCCGAGCATGATGAAGGCCAGGACCGTCAGCGACAGCGCGGCGGCCGGGTAGAGCAGGATGTGCGGGGCGTTGCGGAACTGCATGCCGGTGGAGGCGGCCGAGATGTCCACGCCCCACGAGACGGTGGGCGGGCGCAGGCCGACGCCGAGGTAGCTGAGTGTCGCCTCCAGCGCGATGAAGGTGCCCAGCATGATGGTCGCCATGACGATCACCGGGGCGATGGCGTTGGGCAGGATGTGCCGCAGCAGGATGCGGGAGCTGGAGGCGCCCAGCGCCCTGGCCGCCTGCACGTAGTCGTTCTGTTTGGCGGTGATGACGGCGCCGCGCGCGATGCGGGCGATCTGGGGCCAGCTGAGCGCGGCGATCACCAGGACCACCGGCCAGATCCCGGAGAGCTTGATCATGCTGAGGAAGACGATGGCGCCCAGGATCAGCGGGATGCCGAAGAACATGTCCGTCACCCGGGACAGCAGCGCGTCCCAGAAGCCGCCGAAGAAGCCGGCGAGGCCGCCGACGACGGTCCCGACCAGGGCGACGCCCAGGGTGGCGCAGACGCCGACCGCGATCGAGGCGCGGGCCCCGTACACCGTGCGGGTGTAGACGTCGCAGCCCTGGGTGTCGAAGCCGAACCAGTGCCCGGCGGAGGCGCCCTCCAGGGAACGGGAGAGCTGGCAGCGCAGCGGGGACTCGGTGGCGATCAGCGAGGGCCAGATGGAGATCAGCACCAGGAAGCAGATCAGCAGCGCGGAGACGATGAAGACCGGGTTGCGGCGCAGATCGTGCCAGGCGTCCGACCACAGGCTGCGGGGGCGGCCGGGTTCGGTTCCGGTGACGGGCGGGGGCTCGCCCCGGCCGTCGCCCGCCGCGATGGCGATGGGCCCTTCGGGCGGTCCGACCGGTGGGGGTTCAGTCATAGCGAATCCTCGGGTCGAGCACGGCGTACAGGAGGTCGACCAGCAGATTGGCGAGCAGGAAGATCAGCACCAGGACCACCACGAAGCCCACCACCGTGGGCGAGTTCTGCCGCAGGATGCCCTGGTAGAGCTGGAAGCCGACGCCCTGGATGTTGAAGATCCGTTCGGTGACGATGGCGCCGGCCATCAGGGTGCCGATGTCGGCGCCGAGGTAGGTGACCACCGGGATGAGGGAGTTGCGCAGCAGGTGGCGGACGGTCACCCGGCGGCGCGGCAGGCCCTTGGCGACGGCGGTGCGGATGTAGTCGGCGCGGGTGTTCTCGGCGACCGAGGTGCGGGTGAGGCGGGTGACGTACGCCAGCGAGACCAGGGCGAGGATGCAGCCGGGCACGATGAGTTCGCCGAAGCGGCCCTCGGGGCTGACGGCGGGGTTGATCCAGCCGAGTTGGACACCGAGGAAGAACTGGGCGGTGGTGCCCAGGACGAAGGTGGGGATGGCGATGACGACGAGGGTGGCCATCAGCACGGAGGTGTCGAAGACCCGGCCCCGGCGCAGCCCGGTGATGACGCCGAGGAGGATGCCCAGCACCAGTTCGATGACCAGGGCGGTGAGCATCAGCCGGAAGCTGATGGGGAAGGCGCGGCCCATCAGGTCGGTGACCTTCTCGCCGTTGAAGGCGGTGCCGAAGTCCCCGGAGAGGATGTTGCCCATGTAGAGCAGGTATTGCTGCCACACGGGCTTGTCGAGGTGGAACTCGGCGCGCAGTTGGCGTGCGGTGGCGGGGTCGGGGGCCCGGTCGCCGAACAGGGCGGCGACCGGGTCGCCGAGCGCGTACACCATCACGAAGATGAGGAAGGTGGCGCCGATGAACACCGGGATCATCTGGAGCAGGCGTCGTACGACGTAGCGCCCCATGTGGGGGGACCTCCGCTGCGGTGGCTGGTGTCTGTCAGCTGACCTTGATGTCCGTGTAGACGGGGACGGAGAAGGGGTTGAGCTTCACGTCGCTGACGCGGGTGGAGTAGCCGGCGGTCCCGTTCTGGTACCACAGCGGGATGGCGGGCATGTCCTGCACGAGGACCTTCTCGGCGTCGCGGAACTTGCCGATGGCCTCGGCCTCGTCGGAGGCGGAGTTGGCCTCGTTGATGAGCCGGTCGAACTCGGGGCTGCTGTAACGGGAGTCGTTGGAGGAGGCGTTGGTGTAGTACAGCGGCTGGAGGAAGTTCTGGATGAGCGGGTAGTCCATCTGCCAGCCGCTGCGGAACATGCCGCTGATGCGGCCCTCGGTGATCTGGTTGCGGAAGTCGGCGAAGGTGGGCACCGGGTTGACGGTGCAGGCCCCGGTGTCGTCCAGGGCGTTGTTGATGCTGTTGCAGGCGGCGTCCATCCACTGCCGGTGCGATCCGGTGTCCACGTTGGAGCTGAGGGTGATCTTGCCTCCGGGCAGTCCGCCGCCCTCCTCGATCAGCTGCTTGGCCCGCTCGGGGTCATAGGTGCAGTACTCGCCGCACAGCCCTTCCTGGTAGCCGCCGGCGTCGCCCAGGACGGGTGAGGTGAAGTCGGTGGCGGGGGTGCGGGTGTCGAAGTAGATCTTGGAGGTGATCTCCTGGCGGTCGATCGCCATGGACAGGCCCTGGCGCACCTTGGCGGATTCGGGGCTGGTCCAGCCGTCCTGGGTGACGGGGAAGGCGACGGTCTGGATGATGCCGGCCGGCTGGTTGATGTAGCGGTCGCCGAGGTCCTTCTGGGCGTTCTTGAGCTGGGAGGCGGGCACGTCGTCGATGACGTCGAGGTTGCCGGCCTGCAGATCGGTGTACGCCGTGTTGTTGTCGGTGTAGACGCGCAGCTCCACGCCCTCGTTCTGGGCCTTGTCGGGGCCGGCGTACTCCTCGTACTTCACCAGTTTCATGCTCTGGCTCTTGGTGTACGTGTCGATCTTGTACGGGCCGTTGCCGATCGGCTTGTTGAGCCAGGTGGCGTGGTCGTCGAAGAAGGCCCGCGGGAGCGGGGAGTAGGCGGCGTAGCCGAGCGTCTCGGGCCACAGGGAGAACGGCTCGTTGAGCTTGACGGTGAAGGTGTGGTCGTCGACGACCTTCAGGCCGCTCATGGTGTCCGCGGAGGGGGTGGCGTTCTCGTCGGCGGGGTGGACGGCGTCATAGCCCTCGATGAACTGGAAGAAGTAGCTGCTGATCTGCGCGTTCTTCAGATTGGCGCCGTAGTTCCAGGCATCGACGTAGGACGCGGCGGTGACCGGGGTGCCGTCGGAGAAGGTCCAGCCGGACTTGATCTTGACGGTGAAGTTCTGCTGGTCGGTGGTCTCGATGGACTCGGCCATCTCGTCCTTGGCCTCGCCGGTCTCCGGGTCGTAGCGCTTGAGACCGCGGAAGATCATGTCGAGGACCTTGCCGCCCTGTACCTCGTTGGTGTTGGCGGGCTCCAGGGGGTGCTGGGGGTCTCCCCAGGAGGCGCGGACGACCCCGGCACTGCCGCTCGCGGTGCCGTTGCCGCCACAGGCGGTCGCGGTCAGGGCGAGGGCCGTCGTGGCGGCGATGGCCCAGGTCAGTCGGGTGGCTGCACGCATGGGATGGCCTCCTTGGACTACCGAAAGTCGCATTAAGGCAATATAGGACCTTTCATCACAAGATCCTCTTTATGGGCGCGCCGACACGCCCTCATCCCTCACATGCCGACGGCCGCCGGACATCCGAGATGCCCGGCGGCCGTGGCCGTCCTCCTGGTCAGCGCGGTGACAAGGTCACGAGGCGCCCACCACGTCCTTCTCCTCCGCGAAGTGACAGGCCGACTCGTGCGCCGCCCCGCCGCCCGCCTCGCGGAACCGCTCGGGCACCGCCAGCAGCGGCAGCTCCTGCGCGCACCGGTCCTGCGCCTTCCAGCACCGGGTACGGAAGCGGCAGCCCGAGGGCGGGTTCGCCGGCGAGGGAACGTCCCCGGTGAGGATGATCCGCTCCCGCGACTCCCGGCCCTCCGGATCGGCCTGCGGCACCGCCGACAGCAGCGCCTGGGTGTACGGGTGGGTCGGGTGGTCGTAGATCTCGGTGTCGCTCCCGATCTCCGCCATCTTCCCCAGGTACATCACGCCGACCCGGTCGGAGATGTGCCGCACGATCGACAGGTCGTGCGCGATGAACAGGTACGACAGCTCGAACTCGTTCTGGAGCTTGTCCATCAGGTTGATGACCTGCGCCTGCACCGACACGTCCAGCGCCGAGACGGGCTCGTCGCACACGATGATCTCCGGGTTGAGCGCCAGGCCCCGGGCGATCCCGATGCGCTGCCGCTGGCCGCCGGAGAACTGGTGGGCGTACCGGTTGATGTACTCCGGGTTCAGCCCCACGACCTCCAGCAGCTCCTGCACCTTGCGGCGCCGGTCGCCCTTGGGCGCCACCTCGGGGTGGATCTCGAACGGCTCGCCGATGATGTCACCGACCGTCATCCGGGGGTTGAGCGAGGTGTACGGGTCCTGGAACACCATCTGGATGTTCCGCCGCACCGCCTTCAGCGCCCGCCCGGACAGCTTGCTGATGTCCTCGCCCTTGTAGAAGATCTCCCCCGAGGTGGGCTTCTCCAAGTTCATCAGCAGCTTCGCCACGGTGGACTTGCCGCAGCCCGACTCGCCGACGATCCCCAGCGTCTCTCCCCGGTACAGGGCGAAGGAGATGTCGTCGACGGCCTTGACCGCGCCGATCTGCTTCTTGAAGAGGATGCCCTGGGTGAGCGGGAAGTGCTTGACGAGATTGCGCACTTCCAGGATCGGCTCGCGCTCGCTCGCGGCCTTGCCGAGGTCAGCCATGGAGCGTCTCCTTCCACAGGTGGCAGGCGCTGGACCGCCCGGTGATCGGGATGCCGTCCCGCTCGGTGACCTGCACCAGCGGCGGAACGTCCGTACGGCACTGGTCGGTGGCCAGCGGGCAGCGCGGGTTGAAGGCACAGCCGCCCGGCACGGCGGTCAGGCTCGGCGGCAGACCGGAGATCGCGTACAGCTCCTGGCCCTTGAGGTCAAGACGCGGTATCGACTCCAGCAGGCCCTTGGCGTACGGGTGCGCAGGCCGCTTGTACAGCTCGTGCACCGGGGCGTTCTCCACGATCCGGCCCGCGTACATCACCGCGATCTTGTCGGCGACGTCCGCGACCACACCCAGGTCGTGGGTGATGAGGATGAGCCCCATGTTGTGCTCGCGCTGGAGCTCGGCCAGCAGGTCCATGACCTGCGCCTGGACGGTGACGTCCAGGGCCGTGGTCGGCTCGTCCGCGATGATCACGTCGGGCTCCAGGGCGAGCGCCATCGCGATCATGATGCGCTGGCGCATACCGCCGGAGAACTGGTGCGGGTAGTCGTTCACCCGCTCCTTGGCCGCCGGGATGCGCACCCGGTCCATCAGCTCGATGGCCTTGGCCTTGGCCTCCTTGCGCGAGGCGCCCCGGTGCACCCGGAACATCTCGCCCAGCTGGAAGCCCACCGAGAGCACCGGGTTCAGGGAGGACAGCGCGTCCTGGAAGATCATCGCGATCTGGTTGCCGCGGATCTTCCGGCGCTGGGCCTCGGACATCTTGAGCATGTCCTGGCCCTTGAAGAGGATCTCCCCACCGGTGATCTTCCCGGGCGGCATGTCGAGGATGCCCATGATGGTCTGGGCGGTCACCGACTTGCCGGAGCCGGACTCACCGAGGACGGCCAGCGTCTCGCCGGCGTCCACGGTGTAGCTCACGCCGTTGACGGCGTGGGCCGCGCCCTCCCGGGTGTGGAACTCCACATGGAGGTCACGGACCTCCAGCAGCGGTACGCCGGGGGCGTCCGCCGGGGTGATTTCGACCGGTTCGATCGACACGCGCGTCAACTCCCTCAGCGCAGCTTGGGATCGAGGGCATCGCGCACGGCGTCACCCAACATCAGGAAGGACAGGATGGTCACGCTCAGCGCGATCGAGGGGAAGATCAGGATGTGCTCGGCCACCCGGATCTGGTCCCGAGCGGAGTTGATGTCCCCGCCCCAGGAGATCGCCGGGTCGGAAAGACCGATGCCCAGGTACGAGAGCGTGGCCTCGGCGGTGATGTACCCGCCCAGCGCCACCATGGCCACCACGATCACCGGGGCGGCGGCGTTCGGCAGGATGTGTCGCAGCAGGATCCGGCCGGTACCGGCGCCCAGCGAACGGGCGGCCTGCACGTAGTCGGCCTGCTTGATGGTGATCACCGAACCGCGCATCACCCGGGCCACGGTGGTCCAGCCCAGGAAGGCCAGGGCCAGGATCACCACCCACTCGGTGCGGGCGTTGAAGGAGACCAGCACGACCATGGCGCCCAGCATGAAGGGGATGCCCATGAAGGTGTCGGTGACCCGGGAGAGCACCGCGTCGATCCAGCCGCCGAAGTAGCCGGCCAGCATGCCGATGAGCCCGCCGGCCACCAGCACCAGCGCGGTCACCGAGATACCGATGATCACCGAGGCCCGCGTGCCGTACACCACGCGGGCGTAGATGCTGCGGCCCTGCTGGTCGTAACCGAACCAGTCGGGCTGGAAGAAGTGGGTCAGTTCCGGCTTCTGCAGGTAGTGCTGGGTCAGGTCGCCCAGCCGCGGGGTCTCTGAGGTGAACACCGAGGGGAACGCCGCGACGAACAGCAGGAACAGGATGATGATCGCCGGGATCACGAACTTGGGCTTGCGCCGCAGATCGCGCCAGGCGTCCGACCACAGGCTGCTCGGCCTGCCCGGCGGCGGGCCGGCCTCGGCGACCAGCACCCCGTCGGGGGTCTTGACCGTCTCGCCGCCCTTGGTGGTCGCCGTGGTGTCAGGAGCCTCAGGCATAGCGAATCCTCGGGTCCAGGACCGCGTAGAGCAGGTCGACGAGCAGGGAGACAACGAGATAGACGACGATCATGAAGGTCACGATGCCGACGACCGTGGAGCCCTCACGGGTGTTGAGCGCCCGGAAGACCGCCCGGCCGATGCCGTTCACGTTGAAGATGCCCTCGGTGACGATCGCACCGGTCATCAGGTTGCCGAGGTCCACGCCCAGGAAGGTGACGACCGGGATCATGGAGTTGCGCATCAGATGGACACTGACGGCCCGGCGCTGAGTGAGGCCCTTGGCGCGGGCGGTGCGCATGTAGTCAGAGCGCTTGTTCTCCGCGACCGAGGTACGCGTCAGCCGCGCGACATAGGCGAGGGAGAGCGCGGCCAGCACCATCGCGGGGAGCAGCAGTTCGCCCCAGTTCTCCGAGTCCTGCACGGAGGGGGTGATCCAGCCGAGCTTCACACCGAAGTAGGTCTGCACCAGGTAACCGAGCACGAAGCTGGGGACCGAGATCAGTAGCAGGGTGACGAAGAGGACGCCGCTGTCGGTCTTCTTGCCGGCCCGCAGCCCGGCGATCAGGCCCATGGCGATGCCGACGACGGCCGTGAAGACGAACGCCATCAGGGTGAGTCTGAGGGTGGCGGGGAGCGCGTCACCGATCACATCCATGACCGGGCGTCTGCTGGCGATCTGGACGCCGAAATCACCCTGGAAGACCCCGATGAGGTAGTTCCAGTACTGCTGCATGATCGGCAGGTCCAGGCCCAGTTCCTTCTTCATCTGGGCCATCTGAGCCGGGTCGGGGGCACGCTCGCCCCACAGTGCGGCTATCGGGTCACCCGGCAGGGCGTACATCATCATGAAGATGATGAAGGTCGCCCCCACGAACACCGGGATCATCTGGAGCAGTCGCCGCGCGACGTAGCGCCCCATCGTTCCTCCATGTCAGTCGGCAGGGCCGGTGGCCGCTCCGGGTCACGGAAGCGGCCACCGGCCCCCTTGCAGCAGCGGTCTTACTTGACCGTGATGTCCTCGATCACCGGCTGGCCGGCGACGTCGAAGTGGACGTTCTCGACGTTCTCCGAGTAGCCACCGTTCACGTTCTGGTACCAGAGCGGAATGGCGGGCATGTCCTCCCAGAGGACCTTCTCGGCCTCCTGGTAGGCGGCGACCGTCTCGTCGAAGGAACCGGCCTGGTCACCCTGCTTGAAGAGGTTGTCGACCTCTTCGTTGCTGTAGCGGCCGTAGTTGGACGGCGCGGTGGAGCTGTACAGGTCCCGCAGGAAGTTGACGTTCAGCGGGTAGTCCTGCAGCCAGCCACCCCGGTACATGCTCTTGACCTTGTCGGCGCGGCGGTCGGCCAGGTCGGTCGCGAAGTCCGGCTTGGTGTCCAGGACGCACTCGACGTCCAGGTTCTTGATGATGTCGTTGCAGACCGCGGTGGCCCACTCGGCGTGACCGCCGTCACCGTTGATCTGCAGGGTGATCTTGTCGCCGGGGACGCCGCCACCCTCCTCGACCAGACGGCGGGCCTCCTCCGGGTTGAAGTCGGTCTTGCCGTCGGCGGCGTTCTCCAGGTGACCGAAGACGCCGGGCGGGGTGAAGCTGTCGGCCGGGGTCCGCGAGCCGTTGAGGACCGTCTGGGTGATGGTCTCCCGGTCGATCGCCATCGAGACACCCTGGAGGACCTTGGACGGGTCGTCCAGGTCGCCCCAGCCGGCGTAGAAGGCCGGGACGATGGACTGGGTGGCGTTGTACGGCTGCGCGATGGCGCGGTCGCCCAGGTCGTCCTGGTAGACCGGCAGGTCCTTGGGGTCGACCTGACGGAGCACGTCCAGGTTGCCGGACTGGAGGTCCTGGTAGGCGGTGCTCAGGTTGTCGTACGCGATGATCTCCACGCCGCCGTTCTGCGCCTTGTTCGGACCGGCGTAGTCGGCGTAGGTGGTGAGGGTGATCTTCTCGTTGTGCGTCCAGCTGGTGAACTCGTACGGGCCCTGGCCGATCGGCGCCTGGCCGAAGCCATCCGGGTCCTCGTAGAAGCTGGAGGGCAGCGGCGCGAAGACGTGGTAGCCCAGCTTGTACTCGTAGTACGAGACCGGGTTCGCCAGCGTGATCTCGAAGGTGCTGTCGTCGACGACCTTCAGACCGGACATGGTGTCGGCGGTGGGCTCAGCGCCCTCCTCCGACGGGTGGACATCGGCGTAGCCCTCGATGTCCTCGAACCAGGCGCTCTGGCTCTGGCCGTTGTCCACGTTGGCGGCCCAGTTCCAGGCGTCCACGTAGTGCTGGGCGGTGACCTTCTCACCGTCATGGAAGGTGAAGCCGTCCTTCAGCTTCACGGTCCACACGGAGGCGTCGTCGTTCGACTCGATGGACTCGGCCGCGACGTACTTGATGGAGCCGTCGTCCTCGAAGTCCAGCAGGTTGGCGAAGACGTTCTTGATCACCAGTGAGCCGAACTGCTCATTGGTGCTGGTGGGGACCAGAGCGGACTGGGGCTCGCCGCCGTCCACCTTGACGATGCCCGAGGCGTTGCCGGACGCGTTGCCGCCGTCGCCGCTGCCGCCCTTGTCGTCATCGCTACCACAGGCGGTCGCGGCCAGGGCCACAACGATCGCCACTGCGGCCCACTTGGCGCTGCGCGCACCACGCATGGGCTTGCCTCCTTGGGAGTCCGGTTCGTTGCTGGAAAACCGCAGACTCGGAGGTTGTCAACACGCGTTGAATACCCAAAGCGTCCTGCGGCCGCGCTCGGCGAAAGCCTGAGCGCAATGCCCCCAACTATTGGGCATAAAACTTCGGTGAACCACCGATCGCCGATTTCATTTTGATGAAGATAGGGAGGTGAGATCAGACAATAAGGACATACCCACCCCCTGGAGTCACCGATATGCGGACTCATGTGACGAAGGTCGCCCCATTCCGTTCGCATAACGAACACAACTCAGCGCGGACGACCGGATCGAACCTTGACAGAATTCGATACATCCGGTAGCCCGCGCTGAACGGAGAGCTACTGCCGGGTAGAGCCCGGGTCGTTACTGACGCTTCGCCCGCGACGCGGCGCGCGCCCGATCCCGCTGGTCGAGCTGCACCTTGCGGATCCGCACCTCGGTCGGGGTGACCTCGACGCACTCGTCCTCACGGCAGAACTCCAGCGACTGCTCCAGGGAGAGCTTGCGCGGCGGAACGAGATTCTCGGTCGTGTCCGAGGACGCCGCCCGCATGTTGGTGAGCTTCTTCTCCTTGGTGATGTTGACGTCCATGTCATCGGCGCGCGAGTTCTCGCCGACGAGCATGCCCTCGTACACCTCGGTGCCCGGCTCGATGAAGATCGTGCCGCGCTCCTGGAGGTTCATCATCGCGAAGGGGGTGGCCTTGCCGGCGCGGTCGGCCACCAGGGAGCCGCTCTGCCGGGTGCGCAGCTCGCCCACCCACGGCTCGTGGCCCTCGAAGATGCTGTGCGCGATGCCGGTGCCCTTGGTGTCGGTCAGGAACTCGGTGCGGAACCCGATGAGCCCGCGCGAGGGCACCAGGAACTCCATCCGCACCCAGCCGGAGCCGTGGTTGGTCATGGTCTCCATGCGGCCCTTGCGCGACGCCATCAGCTGGGTGATGGCACCCAGGAACTCCTCCGGGGCGTCGATGGTCATCCGCTCGACCGGCTCGTGGGTCTTGCCGTCGATCTCCCGGGTGACCACCTCGGGCTTGCCGACCGTCAGCTCGAAGCCCTCACGGCGCATCTGCTCCACCAGGATGGCCAGCGCCAGCTCACCGCGGCCCTGCACCTCCCAGGCGTCGGGACGCTCGGTGGGCAGCACCCGCAGCGAGACGTTACCGACCAGCTCCCGGTCCAGGCGGTCCTTGACCAGGCGCGCGGTGACCTTGTGGCCCTTGCCGCCCTTGCCGACCAGCGGCGAGGTGTTGGTGCCGATGGTCATGGAGATGGCCGGCTCGTCCACCGTGATCAGCGGCAGCGCCACCGGGTTCTCCGGGTCGGCGAGGGTCTCGCCGATCATGATGTCCGGGATGCCGGCCACGGCGCAGATGTCGCCGGGGCCCGCCACCTCGGCCGGCTTGCGGGTGAGGCCGTCCGTCATCAGCAGCTCGGAGATGCGCACCTGCTGCTGCGAGCCGTCCCGCTTGAGCCAGGCCACCGACTGGCCCTTGCGCAGCTCGCCCTGCTTGACACGGCACAGCGCGATCCGGCCCAGGAAGTTGTCCGCGTCCAGGTTGGTGACGTGCGCCTGGAGCGGGGCCTCCTCCTCGTACACCGGGGCGGGCACGGCGGACAGCAGGGTGGAGAAGAAGGGCTCCAGGCTGTCGCTGTCGGCCGGGACCGTGCCGTCGGCGGGCTGGGTCAGCGAGGCGATGCCGTCGCGGGCGCAGGCGTAGACGATGGGGAACTCGATCTGGTTCTCGTCGGCGTCCAGGTCGAGGAAGAGGTCGTAGGTCTCGTCGAGGACCTCGGCGATCCGGGCGTCGGACCGGTCGGTCTTGTTCACACACAGGATGACGGGCAGCTTCGCGGACAGCGCCTTGCGCAGCACGAAGCGGGTCTGCGGCAGCGGGCCCTCGGAGGCGTCCACGAGCAGGACGACGGCGTCGACCATGGACAGGCCGCGCTCGACCTCACCGCCGAAGTCGGCGTGGCCGGGGGTGTCGATGATGTTGATGACGATCGGGGTGCCGCCGCCCTTGGGGTGGTACTTGACGGCGGTGTTCTTCGCGAGAATGGTGATGCCCTTCTCGCGCTCCAGATCGCCGGAGTCCATCACCCGGTCGTCGACCTGCTGGTGGGCGGCGAAGGCTCCCGCCTGCTTGAGCATGGCGTCGACCAGCGTCGTCTTGCCGTGATCGACGTGGGCGACGATGGCGACGTTGCGGATGTCATGGCGCGTGGGCATGGCTGACGGTGCTTCTTCCGAGACGAGGGAGTGAGACGGCTCGGCAGATATGTACACCGGCCTGTCCCGCTATCGTACGGGGCCCGGCGTGCCGCCGCGCTCGCGCCGGGGATCCGGGGCGAGCGCGGCGGGGGCGTGGTGACGCTCAGGCGCGGTAGCCGATGTCCTGGTAACGGGGGGTGGCCAGGCCGAAGGCGCCCACCCCGGCCAGCGCCGGGTCGACGGCGACGAGCTGCGGGCGCTGGAAGAGCGGGATGGATCCGGCGGTCGCCCACAGCCGGGCGTCGGCCTCGTTGAGCAGCCGGTGGTGCTCCTCCTCGTCCAGCTCACCCGCCGCCTGGGCCAGCAGCTGGTCGATGTGGTCGGTGCCGATGCGGGTGTAGTTCTGCTGGACGGTGAGGCCGCCGTCCGGCTCCTGGTACGGCTTGGCGAACAGCGGGGCGGCGTCGGTGGCCGGGTAACCGCTGGCGGGCCAGGAGTACAGGGCGAGGTCGAAGTCGCCGGTGCTGATGTGGTCGGTGAAGAAGGTGTGCGCCGGGACCTCGGTGATCACGGCGCGGACCCCGGTGGCGGCGAGCATGGCCGTGATGCGGTCCGCGATCTGCCGCTGGCGGGCGCCGGCCTCCCCGTCCGGGACGACGAAGCGCAGGCTGAGTGCCGTGCCGTTCTGGTCGGTGCGGACGGCGCCGGCCGAGCGGTCGGCGAGGTCGTCGGCCGCCGCCTCGGTGCGGGCGGCCTCCTCCTCCAGCTGAACGGCCTGCTTCTCGGCGTCCTCGGCGCCGTCGGCGTCGGCGTCGGCGTCGGCCTCAGCCAGTTCGCGCTGGGCGCCGGCGGCCTGGCGCAGCAGGGCGGCCTGCTGCCGGGCGGCGGGCTGGGCGGCGGGCAGCGGCCCGGAGACGAGGGCGGACGGCGGGCCGGCTGCCGGGTCCGCGGCGGCGTTCTGTTCGTCCTGCTCGGCTGCGGCGCCGTCCTCGCCCTCGGAGCCGGGCCCGCCCTCCCAGCCGGCGTCGTCCAGCAGGGAGCCGGCGATCTTCGTGCCGAAGGTGCCGAGCGCCTCGCTGTTGTCCTCGTACCCGATCTGGTCCAGGGTCCGCAGATGGCTGCCGAGCGAGCGGACGGGCAGTCCGGCCGGTTCGTGCACGGCGGCGGCGAGCGCCTCGCGGTCGATGGCGCGGGCCACCGCCCAGCGGACCCGTTCGTCCTTCAGCGGCCCGGAGCGGCCGTTGAGGGCGAGCTGGGTGTAGGCGGGGGCGTAGGCGCGGTGCACGGAGTACGCGCCGTCGTCCGCCTCGGTGACGCGGTCGGCGTCGTCGGGGTCGATCTCCAGCACGTCCAGGGAGCCGGCCTCCAGGGCGGCGCCGCGTTCGGCGTCGGGCACCACGGTCAGGACCAGTTCGTCCAGCAGCGCCGGATCGCCCCACCAGGTGTCGTCGCGCACCAGGGCCAGGGTGCCGGCCTCGCGGTCCGCCTTCCCCAGTGCGAACGGTCCCGCGGTGGCGGGCAGTGCCTCGCGCGAGCCGGTGCCGAACACGGCGGCGTCCTCGGTGACGGCCTTCGGGTACAGCGGGGTGAACAGCGATTTCCAGTCCGCGTAGGGCTTGGCGAAGGTGACCTGCACCTGGTGCTCGCCGGGTCCGGCGGTGACGTTCTCCACCCGGTCGTAGCCGGCGTTGCGGGCCGCCGGGTGGCTGCCCTCGCCGCCGCCGAGCGCCCGCCACTGGGCGATGAAGTCCTCGGCGCCGATCGCCCGTCCGTCGCTCCAGGTGGCCTCGGGATGCAGGGTGTAGACGACGGTCTGGCGCGGCTCGCGCGTGGTGATCTCGGCCGACCTGAGGTAGTCGGTGTTCAGCTGTGGCCGGCCCCGCTCGTCGAGCGTGAACAGCGCCGGCAGAACGGCGGCGGCCACCTGGTCGGTGACCGGCCCGGCCTCCGGCGCGAAGGCGTTGAAGGTGGCGGGCAGTTCGGCGACCCCCCAGCGCACGGTGCCGCCGGTGCGCAGTTCGGTGCGGTCGGCGAGGGCGAGCGACTGTGCGGCGCCGGAGGCCCCGGAGCGGGTGGGTCCGGTGTCGCTGCCGCAGCCGGTGAGGGCGGCGGCCAGGGACAGGGCCCCGGCGAGCAGCAAGGCCAGCGGCCTCGGCCCGTGGCGGCGGGTCACTGGGGGGCGCATGCCGTACCTCCGGTCAGCTCATCACACGTATCAACGGCAGATGTCCCACTGAAGGCGACGTGAGGGGCGCGATGGCGGCGACACGGCGTACGCCGGGCGCCCGCCCACCCGAGCGGCGTACCGGATCCGGCGCGGCCGCGGCGGCCCGCATAGCGTCAAGGGGTGCTGCTGCGATGCCTCACCGCGCTGGCCGGGACCGCGGCGCTGCTGCTGCCGGCCGAGCACCCCGTCGAGCTGACCGGCGAGGGCGGGGTCACCGACCGGGCGGACGCCCTGGGCGGCCGGGCCGCCCAGGTGCGCGAGGCGATCGGCGAGGCGGCCTCCGGGGAGGGCCTTCAGGTGTACGCCGCCTATGTCCGTGACTTCTCCGGTCTCGACGCCCAGACGTGGGCCGACGCCACGGCGGAGCGGAACCAGCTGGACGCCCACGCGGTGCTGCTCGCGGTGGCGACCGCGCAGCGCGCGTACGCCTTCTCGGTGGACGCCGCCTCGGGGCTGACGCGGGAACAGATCGAGGAGATCGGACGGATGGCGGTGGCGCCCGCGGTCGGGCGCCGCGACTGGGCGGGCGCGGCGATCGGCGCGGCGCGGGGGCTCGCGGCGGTGCGTGAGGGGGAGCGCATCCCCGTCCCCGCGCCGTCCACCGGGGCCCCCGAGGCGGGAGAGCCTCCGGCGGGCGGCGGCATCGAGACGGTACTGCCGCTCGCGCTGCTCGCCGCGGGGGTCGCGGTGATCTGTTATCTGGTGGTACGCGGTACCCAGGGCCGTCGCGGCCCGCCCGGCACGTGACGACAACCGGCCATTGGGCGGAGGTTGTTGGCCGGTCCCTCGGCCAATCCGTGTGCGCGGGGTGAGGCACAGGCGTATGGTCTGGCATATGCAGACCGGGGGTGAGGAATGAACGACAGCAACCTGCGCCCGTGGCAGGTGATCCGGCAGGATGAAAACGGCAGTCGCTATCGCATAGGGCATTGCGCCACCCGCGCCGAAGCGCAACGCCTCATCAGACGGCTGGAATCCGGCGCCGGCGTACGCCCCGTCACCGAGCCCGGCCGGTATCTGGTCGAACGGGTGGAAGCCGGGGTCCGCGCCCGCCGCTGAGCGGCACCAGACACGCCACCACCACGCCGCACCGCTGGGCCATACCGGGGAGCGCGCCGCCCTCCCCGATCAACCCGATGGGTATCGGACGATTGGTCCGATTTATCCGGATACCGTTATCATCCGGAGAAGACGTACCCGAGCGGGGGCAGGAGCGTGTGACGACCAACCCGTCCGAGCCGTCCGGACTGACCCCGGTCCCCTCGGCCCGGAGCGACGAGCGCTCACTGCTCGATGTGCTGCGCGTGGCGATCATCATGCTGGACGAGCGCGGCACCATCCGGCTGTGGAGCCCCATGGCCCGTGAGCTGCTGGGCTGGCCCGACCGCGACGCGGTGGGCCGCCGCCTCACCGACATGCTCGCCCCCGGCCACACCCCCGCCACCGTCGCGCGCATCCACGCCACCCTGCGCAACCGCAGACACTGGCGCGGCCGGCTGCCGCTGCGCCACCGCGACGGGCACATCATCCAGCTGGAGGGCCGCGCCGCCCTGCTGCTGGACGCCGGCGGCACCCCGTTCATCCTGGCCAACCTGGTGGAGACCACCCGGATGACCGGCATCGAACAGGACCTGGCCGCCTTCGACGCCCTGTTCACCGCCTCCCCGCTGGGCATCGGCGTCTTCGACACCGAACAGCGGCTGGTACGCGTCAACGAGGCGCTCGCCCGCATGCACGACGCCACCCCCGCCGAACTGCTCGGCAAGACCCTGCTGGACATCCTCCCCGCCCCCATGGCCCAGAAGGTGTACGCCGTCCAGGGCGATGTCCTGCGCAGCGGCCACTCGGTCACCGACCTGATCACCCCCGCGCCCGACGGAGTACGGGCCCACTCCCTGTCCTTCGGACGGCTCACCGACCGCGACGGGCGCACCGTCGGCGTCAGCTCCACCGTCACGGACATCACCGAACGCCGCGAGGCCCTGGACCGCATCGAACGGGCCAGGCAGCGGCTCGCCATGCTGGACGACATCGGCAGCTCGCTCGGCGACCTGCTGGACGTACGCCTGATCGCCGGCTCACTCGCCCAGCTGCTGGTGCCCCGGTTCGCCGACTACGCCGCCGTGGAACTGCTCGCCCCCGTCGCGCACGGCGGCGAGCTGCCCACCGCCGAACAGCTTCCGGACACACCCGTCCTCCAGCTGGGCACCGCCGCCAAGCAGCACAGCACCCACACCGACACCGCCCTGGAGGCCGGCGAGCGCATCACCTTCGAGCCCGGCTCCCCGTTCAGCACCGTGCTGCGCACCGGCAACCCGCTGCTGATCGGCTCACCGGACGAGCTGGGCGCCCAGTCCGCCAAGGTGCGCGCCGCCATGGACCTCGGCATCCACTCGATGCTGATCCTGCCGCTGCGCGCCCGCGGCACCGTACTGGGGCTGATCATCCTCACCCGGGCGGGCCGCCGCTCCGCCTTCGACCGGGAGGACCAGGCCCTGGCCATGGAGGTGGCCGGACGGGCCGGCATCTCCATGGACAACGCCCGTCTGTACGCCCGGGAGCGGGAGTCCGCCCTCACCCTCCAGCGCAGCCTGCTGCCGCAGAACGTGCCGCAGCCGCCCGGCGTGTCCGTCAGCCACCGCTATGTGCCCGGCAGCGTGGGCACCGAGGTGGGCGGCGACTGGTTCGACGTCATCCCGCTGGCCGGCGGACGGGTCGCCTTCGTGGTCGGCGACGTGATGGGCCACGGGCTGCGCGCCGCCGCCACCATGGGCCGGCTGCGCACCGCCGTGCGCACCCTGGCCGGCCTGGAGCTGGCCCCGGCCGAACTGCTGCGCCGGGTGGACGACCTCAGCGAGGACCTGGCCCAGGCCCCGGACGACCAGCTGTGGGCGACCTGCCTGTACGCCGTGTACGACCCGGCCTCGCGCGCGTGCGTCCTGGCCAAGGCCGGGCATCTGCCGCCCGTGCTGGTGACCCGGGACGACGCCACGGGCCTGTGGTCGGCCGACGCCCTGGACCTGCCCTCCGGCGCCCCGCTCGGCGTGGGCGGGGTGCCCTTCGAGGAACGGCGGATCACCGTCCCGGAGGACTCGACGCTCGTGCTGTACACCGACGGCCTGATCGAGACCCGCGGTGAGTCCATCACGGCGGGCCTGGAGCGGCTGTGCGCGCTGCTGGCGGCCAGGGGCACCCCGGGGGCGCCGCTGGAGGAGATGTGCGACCGGATCATCGAGGGCCTGAGCCCCGCTGCGGGCCCCGGCGGCGGGGCACCCGGCCCCTCCGACGACATCGCGCTGCTGGCCGCCCGGCTGAGCGGCCTGCCGGAGGGCAACTCCGCGGAATGGATCTTCGCCCCCGAACCGCACGCCCCGCGCAAGGCCCGGCGCGCGGTGCGCCGGGCGCTGCTCGACTGGAACCTCGAACCCCTGGTGGACACCACGGTGCTGCTGGTGAGCGAGCTGGTCACCAACTCCCTGCGGTACGCGCACGGCCCGGTCGAGGTGCGGATGGTGCGCGGCACGTCCCTGCTGGTGGAGGTCTCCGACCGGCTCCCCGACCCGCCGCACGAGCGCACCGCCTCCCTGCTGGAGGAGGGCGGCCGGGGCCTGCACCTGGTGGCCCGTCAGTCCCGGCGCTGGGGCACCCGGCAGGCCGCCCGGGGCAAGACGGTGTGGTTCGAGCTGCTGCTGCCGTAGCGGGGCTCATCTCACCGGCAGGTGGTAAGCGATCCGGAACCGGTCGGCGGGGATCACCACGTCGGCGGTCTCCACCGGCAGCCCGCCCGCCCGGTAGGTGCGGGTGATGACGAGCACCGAATGCCCGGCGAGACCGCCCAGCACCCGCGCCTCGGCGGCCAGCGCCGGCCGGGCTCCGACCTCCTCGGCGACGTTGTCCACCTGGATGTCGATGGCCGCCATCCGCTCCACCACCCCGCGCCCCGCCAGCGGGCCCTCCTCGGGCAGCATCACCGGTGTCCGGCCGGTGACGGCCAGCGGCTCCCAGGAGGTGGACAGCATCACCGGCTCATTGCCGGAACGGAACACATAACGGGTGCACATCACCGCGTCCCGGGGCGAGATCGCCAGCCGCTCGGCCACCGCCTCCCCGGCGGCGACCCGCTCGCTGCGCCCCTCCCAGGTGCCGCGCACCCGTTCGTCGGTCTGCTCCTGCCGGAACGGCGAGCACTCCCCCATCGTCCGGTACCCGCTGCGCGAGATCCGCCGGGGCGCCGGCCGCTCCCGCACATAGGTCCCCGAACCGGAGCGCCCCTCGACCAGCCCCTCGGCCATCAGCACCTTCCGCGCCTCCAGGGCGACGGTGTCCGAGACCCCGTACTGCGCCCGGATGCTCGCCTGCGAGGGGAGGCGGGTGTGCGGCGGCAGCGTCCCATCGGCGATCTGCTGCCGCAGATCATCGGCCACCTTCAGATACGCGGGCTGCTCACCGAATGGCATAAGCCCTCCCCGGCGTTGATCCGTCTGCTGATTTCACAAACAGCAACAGCTTGACAACGGAGGGTTGCCGTCCGCAAGAGCTGGCCACCGAATCACCCGAAGTGATGACACGTCCGTGACCAGCACGGATCGCCGACGTTCCGTTCCGCCGCAGCCCGTTCACACCCATACCGCCCTGCCGCGCCCCATGGCACACTGGGCCGCCTTCTCCCGAAGGAGCTTCCGTTGCCGACACGGGACACGACACGCGGCATCCACCTCGTCGACATCCCGGGAAGCGGGGTGTCCGAGATCCGGGCGCACCCGGAAGGCACCATCGGCCACCTGGGCCTGACGGCACCCACGACGGCCGGCTCCGCCGGAGGCCGGATCGACACCCTGCGGATCACCCGCCCCGACCCCGGCCTTCACTGGGCCCGCGCGGCGATCACCGCGGCCGGGGAACGCCTCGTCGCCCGCGGCTGCGGCTACGCCCAGGTGACCCTGCCCACCGCCGACCACCCCCTGCTGCCCGCGTTCCGGGCGCTGGGCTACCGCGAACTGGCCCGCACCCTCAGCACACCGCTGGGCGGCCAGCAGCCGGTGGACGGCGCGTACGCCCTCCACGCCCTGACCGAACGCGGCTTCCTGGCCTGGCTGCCGCTCTTCCGCGCGGACTACCGCGACGCCCTGCGCCGGGGCGGCATCCCGGCCGCCGAGGCGGAGGCGGGAGCCGGCCGCTGGGCGGCGGACCTGACCGCGAACCGCCTCGACTCGCACCGGCACGTCCTCCGTTCGCTCTCCCACCGGGGCGTGCCGGTCGGACACCTGTGGGCCGCTGTGACCCGTGGCCCGCAGACCAGGGCGTTCGTCCTCGACGTACGGATCGCGCCGGCCCACCGCGGCCGGGGGCACGGCCGCGCCCTGCTGCGGGCCACCGAGAACGAGGCGCTGTCCCTGGGGTGTTCCACCCTGGGCCTCAGCGTCTTCGCCGACAACCGGCCCGCCCTGCGGCTCTACGACGCCCTCGGCTACCCGGTGAGCGGCGTGGTGCTCCTGCGGCGGCTCACGGGCTGACCGCGACGGGGAACGAGGCGAAGCGCCGGATCGGGAAGCTCTGCCCGCGCACCGGCTCGTCGGTGGTCAGCAGATCGGGGAAGCGCCGGCACAGCCGGTGCAGCGCCTCCTGCGTCTCCAGCCGTGCGAGACCGGTGCCCAGGCAGTAGTGCGGTCCCGCGCTGAAGGCGATGGAGGGGCCGCCGCCGCGGGCGGGAACGAAGCGGTCGGGGTCGGGGTACCGCGCCGGGTCCCGGTTCGCCGCCCCCAGGCACACCGACACGGCCGAGCCCTCGGGAACGCGGTGTCCGGCCAGCGAGAGGTCCCGGCTCGCCCAGCGCAGATTGGCCAGCTGGGAGGGCGGGTCGAAGCGGATGACCTCATCGGTGAAGCCCACCGCGGCCGCCGCGTTCGCGGCGATGGCCGCCCGCTCCTTCGGGCGGTCGCGCAGGAGGAAGACGCTGTTGGCGATGGCGTAGGAGGTGGTCTCGAACCCGGCGACGTACAGGAAGACCACGTTCGCCAGCAGTTCCCGGTCGCTGAGGCCCCGGCCGTCGCCGCCCTGCGCCAGGATCAGCTCGCTGATGAGGTCGTCCGCCGGCTTCCGGCGCCGTTCGGCGATGAGCGCGGCGAAGTACTCCTCCACGGCGCCGGACGACGCCGCGGCCTCCTCCGGCGCGGACGGGGCGAGCACGTTCTCCAGGTGCCGGTGCAGTTCCCCGCGGAACCAGTCCCGGTCCGCGCGCGGCACGCCGACCAGTTCGCTGATCACCGCGATCGGCAGCGGGTAGGCGAACTCGCGCAGGAAGTCGATGCTTCCGCCGCCGCGCCCGAGCTCGTCGAGACGGTCCAGCAGCAGCCCCGCGTTGCGGGAGATCATGGGCCGCAGCTCCTCCAGCCGCCGGGGCGAGAACGGCTGGGAGAGCAGCCGCCGCATCCAGGCGTGCGAACCTGGCCGGACGTAGAGCAGGGAGCTGGCGAACAGGTGCTGGTCCTCCGCCGCTTCCCCCGCCGCGTCGTCCGCGCCGGACGGGGGCTGTGTCGCCAGCCGGAACCGCGGGTCGCGCAGGGCCTCGTACGCCTCGGCGTGGCCCAGCACCCAGAACCGGTTCCCGGTGCGGTGGACCGGGCCCGCCGCCAGGAGCGCGCGGTAGGCGGGGTAGGGGTCGGCCTGCCCGGCCGGGGAGAAGAGCCCCGTCAGGAGCGTCTGGGCGTCCGTCATTCCGCCTCCGGTCGCAGGGCGAAGAACGGGGACGCGTGCAGGAACTTGGGCGCGATGGCGGTCTCGTAGCCGCCGCTCTCGCAGATCAGGAACTGGCAGCGGCGTCCGTCCGCGGGCGTCTCGGGGTCCATCAGGGCCGCCTGCCGGACGAACGCGCGCAGCATCCGGTCGGGGACGCCGTCGCGCACCGCCTCCTGGCCGCCCGCCAACAGGTCCGTCACCAGCTCCGCGCACACCGCGAGCACCGACTTCTCGCCGCGGCGGCCCGGTGACCACACCACCGAGGACCAGGAGCGCTTCTGCCGCTCCATGGCGCGGCGCCACGGAGTGACCTGGCCGTCGTCCCCGGCCACCCGGTAGAGCAGCACATAGTCGTGCTGGATGGGGAAGGGGGCGAAGAAGCGCCAGTTCGGGATCGCCCCGACCTTGTCGTACCGGCGCAGCGCGTCGAAGGAGCGCTGCGGGTGCTGGCTCAGCACGGTCACCGCGAGCCATCCGGCGAGCAGCAGCTGGACGCCTCGTTCACCCGGCGTGGTGCGGTGCGGCATACCGTCCTCCTGATTCCTCGACAGCTGTTCCGGTGAACTCCTCGATGACGCGGGCCAGGGCGGTCACGCACTCCGGTGTCAGCGGCACCTGGTCCCGCTGCACCCGCTCCAGCACGGTGTGCCCGCCGTGCTCCACCGAGGCCAGCAGCTCCGCGCCGAACTCCTCGTAGGCGCGGCTCTGGGCGCTGCGCGGTCCGGAGGTCACCAGGTGGACGGGGGCGGTCACCTTCGGCGGGGCGCCCGAGGTGAGTTCGGTGTGCGCGGCCCGCCATTCCCGCAGCGCCGCCCGCCACAGGCCGGCGTCGCGGTACTGGTCCAGGCACAGCCGCCGTGCTTCGGCGGTGAGGAGCCGCTCCCAGGGCGGGGCGGCCAGGAGCGGGGCCAGGCCCAGTTCGCAGGAGAGCGGAATGTGGCTCATGTTGTGGCCCACCTGCTCCGAGCCGCTGTGCAGCAGCGCGGACCGGCCCAGCTCGGACGGGTAACGCGGGTCGAGCAGCACCAGCCCCGCCACGGGCCGCCGGGATGTCTCCTGGGCGGTCATGGCCAGCAGGCCGCCGAGCCCGTGACCGACCAGGATCACAGGTCTGCCGGGCGGGACCGCGGCGATGACGTCGACCAGGTCGGCGCGCGCCGCGTCGAGGGTGAAGGGGGCGCGGCTGCGGTAGCGGCTTCTGCCGTAGCCGGCGCGGTCATGGGTGAGGACGGAGAACCCGGGGTTCAGGGCCTCGCGCAGCACGCTCCAGCGGGCCACCGGCGTGCCCAGGCCGGGCACGAACACCAGGACGGGGTCCTGGGGGAACCGGGGCCGGGCGGCCCGGTGGAGCGTGTACGCGATGAGGTTCCCCGCGCCGGTCTCCAGGAACTCCTCGTCGCCCGCGCCGCGTTCGACACGGCGCCGGCGTGCCGACCGCATGCCCAGGCCGCAGGCCAGGGCCCCGGCGAGCAGCCCGCCGGTCAGCCGGGGCAGGACGTCGCTTCTACCGGCCACGGACATCCGCACCACCCGTTCCGCTCGCTCGCCCGGTCGACTGTGTGACGTAGAGAACCGCCGGATAGGTGGACAGGAACGCCCACACGAAGCGGGACAGGCCCATGACCCGGCCGTTCACGACGTGGAAGGTGGCGGTGGTCGCCAGCATCGGCACCGTCAGCCGGCCCTTCCCGGCGAACACCAGCGGGAAGGCGCACTCCACGACGATGACGCCGGCGCCGACGGCCCGGGTGACGCGTGGGTAGCGCTTCGCCAGGGCGTAGGAGGCGCCGTCACCGTACGCCTCGGTGCGCAGCACCAGCGGCAGCGCCTCACCGTTGCGCCACTGCGGCCCGGCGAGTTTGGCCACCCCGGCGGTGGCGTACGACAGGGCCGACTGGACCCCGACGAACCACAGGCACGCGTCGACGATCGCCGGCCGGGTGTCCTGGGAGCGCGCGAGGGCCGCGACGCCCTGCACCATGAAGGCGACCTGGTCCGAGCCGTCCGTACCGAAGTACTGGCGCGGGTTGGTGACGGCGGAACTCAGGGACAGGAACGCCCCGGTGGCCACCCGGTGCCGGCGCGGGGTGCCGGGGATCAGCAGGGAGACGGCCGCCGCCGCCCGCGCCAGGTGGATGGCGCGGCTGACTCCGGGCCTGGCGACCAGGCCCAGGGCCCGCTGGACGGGTCGCGGCGCCCAGGCGTAACGCTCGCGCAGCAGGTCCCAGTCGGCCAGGACGGCGTTGCGCGGGTCGCGTTCGTTGGCGAGCACCTCCAGGCTGTTGACGAGGTGGGTGAGCGCGCTCACCTGCTCGGTCGTGGTGAGTGCTCTCTGCCTGCCGATCCGCGGAGACCGGAACGCCTTCTTCATCAGGTGCGACACACGGCGCACTCTCATCACCTCTTCGCAGGAACGGTGTTCGGTCAGGCCAGCAGGAGCGCGGCGTCCCAGGCGGCCGGTGCCGTGTCGCCGCGGGTGTGGGCGTCCAGCGCGAGGGCCACGCCGGCGGCGCCGTCGAGGAATCCGGGAGCGTCGATGGGCCGGCCGCTGCCCTGCTCCGGGTACCGGTAGCCGAACGCGGATCCCGGCTCGAAGTGCCGCACGATCCGCTCGGCCAGGTGCTCCCTGGTCCGGGCGACCGCGGTGGCGTGCTCCCCGGTGGCGAAGAACTTCAGGCAGTTCAGCGCCCCGGCCCAGCCGTGGCACAGGGAGGCGTCCGTGATCCCCCACTCCCCGGCCGGCACGCGGATCATCGCCGCCACGGCCTGTGCCGCCAGCTCCGCCAGGTCCGCGCGGCCGGTGGCGCGGGCGGCGAGCCGCAGGGCGCAGGCGATGCCCAGACCGCCGTAGCACCAGGCGACCCGGCCCCGGCCGGCTCCCGCCCCGGCGTGGTGCCAGTCGTCCCAGGTCAGCAGGTTGGGCCAGTGGAGGCCGTACGGGTCGGCGCGGTGCCGCTCCACGTACACCCGCGCGATCCGCTCGATGGCCTCCCGCTGCCCCGGTACGCGCACGCCCGCCTCCAGGGCGAGGGACAGCAGGGCGAGCGGGCCGGCGATCCCGTGCGAGAGCCCCAGGTTGAGATGGCCCTCCCGCGCGCGGGTCACGGGCTCCCCGCGGGGGCGGCTCAGGCTCCAGTACCCGGGGACGGAACCGCCCTCGGTGGCCACGGGTTCCGTCAGCCGGACCAGCGCGGCGAGGACGCTCTCCAGCACCGGGCGCAGGGGGGCGCCGCGCAGCAGGGCGTACCGTCCGGTGCCGGTCAGGCCGACGATGATGTCGTGCCCGGCCAGGGTGGACAGCGGGGCCGCCGCGGCCTCGTGCTGGGAGGCGGCCATGGCGGTCAGCGCCCGGTCCAGCCGGTCCAGGAAGGTGGTGTAGCCACCGGTCCGGGCGGCGCGGCCGTGGGCGGCGAGGCCGATGCCGGCGAGGCCCGTGTGCAGGCCGGCGTTGAGCGCGGGGATCCGGCCCAGCCAGCGGGCGACGGCCGTCAGGTGGGCGTGCGCGGCGGCGCCGGTGTCCTGGCCGCCCGCCTCTGTGTGGTCCAGGAACAGCGCCGTCCCCGCCAGGCCCCTGCCGAGGGTGTGCCGGGTCTGGGGCGTCCACAGGGCGGTGTCGGGCGAGGCGGTGAAGTGGTCCAGGATCCGGCCGGGCTCGCGCAGCCGGCGGACGACCTCCGCCGTGATTCCGGCTGCCCCGGTGTGCGGATCGGCTCGGGTGGGCGTCGGGTTCACTCCGTTCCCCCCTGTCCCGGCCCGCCGGGATGCGCGAGCCCCCGGGCCACGTGCCCCAGCAGCGTGAGCGCGCGCCGCTCGCTGTGCTCGTCGCTGCCGATGAGCCGGTTGTGCTGCATGTGCAGCAGGCTGAGGACGGCGTGATCGCGCTGCACCGGGGTGAGGGCGGAGGACGGGTGCCACAGCAGCTCGCCGTACTCCTTGGCCGCCACGTTCCCGGTCCAGGCCTGTTCGAGGTTGGCGGCCGGCAGGACCTCGGCGACCCGGCGCGCGGTGCCGTGCGCGGTGATCAGGTCGCGGGCGGCGTCGATCTCCGCGCGCGAGACCTCTCCGTCCCGGCTGCGCGGGAACTGCTTCGCGGCCCACGCGGGCCAGTCGAAGCCCAGGGCGGTCAGCAGGCAGGCGTGGTTGGCGGCCAGCAGGGTCACCGGCCCCATGGCCGCGCCCGCGCCGCCCTCCAGCAGGCCGATCTGGTTGACGGCGGTCTGGCTGTCGGTGCAGAAGACACGCTCGGCCAGTGGCAGCGCCTCGGGCCCGCCGTACCGGCTGATCTCCGGCTCGTAGGTGTGGACGGTCACCTCCCGGAAGGCGTGGGAGGCGCGCACCGTGCTCAGCGCGGTCAGCAGCGAGTCCAGCAGCCGGGTGCCGACCTCGGGGGATCTGCGGAGGAAACGCAGCCGCAGGTGCGGGCCCGGGGAGCCGAACCGCAGGAAGAACCACCGGTCGGTGTCCGCCGCGACCGCCCTTACGACCTGGGGCAGATGGCGGGAGAGGAACGTGCTGTGGGCCGAGGTGTCGGCGTGGACCTGGACGTAGGCCCACTCCCCGCCCGGTTCGTGGCGCGGCTGCGCGAACACCGTACGGGCCAGGTCACGGGTGAAGGCACGGGTGGGCGCGGGGCGGCGCGCGCTGCGCAGCGGGACCACGATCTCGTTGCTGCGGCCGTCCAGCCAGCCGCTGTCCCGCTCCTTCGCACCGGTGGTCTCGGTGACCATGACGCCGCCCTTGAGCACGTCGCGCCGGAACATCTCGCCGTGGAAGGCGTTGTCGAGGTCGATGGGGTAGACCCGGTCCACGCGCGCCACGCTCACCGCGCCGGGGATCTGTGCCCGCTCCCGCCAGGCGCGCAGGCCGCGCTCCCAGGTGTCCTTGTGCTGTGCGGCCTGCCGCAGTGCGGCGGTGGGGCGCCAGGTGCGGGGGAAGGCGATGACGCGCCCGACGCGGACCCGCGGCAGGTCGGGCATGGCCTCGAAGCCCGCCCAGGACCAGGGGGTCCAGGGCTTGGTGCCACTGGTGTACCGGAGTTCGCTGAGGAACCGGGCGAGGTTCGGGGCGCGTTCGGCGAGGGCCAGCATGTGCGGGACGAAGGGCTGGACATGACGGCCGGCCCGTTCCCAGTACAGCCGCAGGGCGCGCCCGTCGCAGTACACGATCAGCTCGCGCCAGTCGATGGCGCCCGCGTCGCGGCCGGGGAAGGTGCCGACCGGCAGGGTGTGGGGAGAGAGCCGCGGGGTGCGCATGACGTTGCGGGCGCGGAGGTTGCTGGGCCGGAACATGACCTGCGCGTACAGGGTGTCCGGCGGCGCGGAGCGGGCGTCCGTGCACAGCGCGGCGATCGCCTCGGTGTGTCCGGTCAGCTCGGCGAAGCGTCCCAGGGTGGCGCCGATGACGCGGGAGCCGACGAGGGGGGAGGCGACGAGGGTGAAGTCGCCTGCGGTGAGTTCCGCCAGGCCCGGCGACAGCAGCTGGAAGCACAGGTCCATGGAGGAGGGCGGGGCCTCGCTCGTGGAGTGCCGGGCCAGCCGCTCGATCTCGGCCGGGCCGAGGGTGACTTCGCCCCGTCCGCCGCGCAGTGCGCGGTGCAGGAGTTCGGCGGTGACCTCGTACCGTTCCCGGTTCTCCTCCTCGGGGACGGGCCGTTGGTACGCGCCGAGGCCGCTGGGCTCCACGCGGGGGTGGAGGTAGCCGGTGGGGAAGCCCAGTCCCCGGTGGGAGTCGACCAGGGTCTCCAGGCGCTCCGCGCCGTACCGGCCGTAGCGGTCGACGAAAGCGTCGAAGTACGCCGTCATGTGCGGGTGCGAGGGCACCTCGGGCGCGATGCGCCACAGCGTGGAGGCGTAGCTCTCGACCTCGCGCAGGACCTGGTGGGGCAGGGTGGCTTCGATGTCCGTCCCGAGGTCCACCTGGAGCGGGTTCTCCGCCGCGCCGACCGCGTCGCGAGCCGTGGCGGCGGCGTGTTCGAAGGCGGCGCGGCCCCGGCCCAGGTCCTGCTCCGTGTAGCGCCGCACGGCCTCCGCGACCCCGGGCAGGGCGGCGGGCAGCCCGGTGCCGGCCGCGCCGGGGATCGCGCCGCCGAAGTCCAGGGTGTCGAGGGAGGTCAGCAGCACCTCGCGGCCGATCAGTTCCCGCAGATAGCCGTCGACACGCTCCCCCGTCAGTTCGGGGAAGTCCCGGACGGTGTCGCGCACCAGGTCGCGGTAGGTCGCGGGGGTCCTGGTGGCGGCCAGGACGGCGGACAGCAGCCGGGTCACCCGTACCGAGACGCTGCCGTTCCGGCTCGTGGCGGCCTGGTCGCCGGTGGTGTCGGCACCGCGCGCGTAGGGCAGCACGAGCCGGCCGCCGCGCAGCAGGCACAGGTCGTTGGCGACGACGGTCAGCGCGTTCCGTACCCCGTCGTCCGCCAGGAGCAGCCCGGTGGCCCGCTCCGCCCAGCGCGCGTCGTGACTCACCCGCTTGGTGGGGACGGTGCGGCGGACGGCGGCCCGCTCGGCGGCGGTCGCGATCGACACTCCGGCCTGAATCCCGAAGGGGGTGGGGCGTCCGGTCAGGCGCAGCGCGTACTTGGTGAGCGAGATGGCCGTGCCGAGCAGCTTCTTGCGGGAAGGGAGCGCGCCGTGCTCGATCTTGTCCAGTGTGTGGCTCAGCGATCCGCTGGAGATCGCGACGGATTCTCGGAGAACGGCGTGGGACGCCAATTGCCGGACATAGGAAACGAGCTGTTCTTCCGACATTTCACCGGAGACCGCCGTCTGCGGCAGCAGCCCGGAAATCCCTTCGCGCGGAAGGGTGGAGACGCGCAGAAGCATGGGTTCTTCTGCGGTGAAATACGTTCCCGTCATGTGTTCCCGCTCTTACCTCTCCCCGCCCGGAATCAGTGGGCGGGCCCACGGGCCCGGAGAGTTTCCTCTCCTTTCCGCCCGTGGGCCGACCCTGTCTGTCGGTCAGGCGCAGCAGACCGGCGCCTGGGGGATGATCCCCCGGGACGTGTTGACGTTGTTGCCCATGCTGTCGACGGCGCAGGCCAGCATGACATGCGTGTTTTCGTCGTTCGGGGCGAACGTGAGGTCGAGGTCGAGGTCGGACAGTTCCTCATTCGCCGCCGCGGTGATGAGGTCAGCACCCATGGATCTGACTCCTTCGTTGACTTGTAAGCGAACGCTGTATCAATTCCCTTTACCCGGCGATAAAGCCAGGGAAATGAACAACAGTGCGGGAGCCTACGGATGCGTAACGAGTGGTGTCAAGAGGTGCACCGGGGACGGAAATCACTGTTTACCGCCCACCATGACAACTTGTTGCTAGGTACACGGGGTTTAACGACTGACCGGAGCGTGTACCGCCGGTTGATCCGGGGTGCGCAGCAGGAACCGGAAAAGAAAGAGATACGAGGGGCCACGGAATCCCCACACATGCGTCGGCCGGGTCACCCGCTTCCGCAGCGGGTGACCCGGCCGTCGGGGCCGGTCGGCGTCAGACGCCGGCCGGGGTCTTCTCCCGGTCACCGGCCGCGTCCGCCGCGCCGCCGGGGCGGGCCGGCCACCACGAGCGGGGGCCGATGTCCCGCACCAGGGCGGGTACCAGCAGCGAGCGGACCACGAGCGTGTCCATCAGCACCCCGAACGCCACGATGAAGGCCAGCTGGGCGAGGAACGCGAGCGGGATGACGAGCAGCGCCGCGAAGGTCGCCGCCAGCACCACTCCGGCGGAGGTGATGACCCCGCCGGTGGAGATCAGCCCGCGCAGCAGCCCCTGCCGCGTACCGTGCAGGACCGTCTCCTGGCGGACCCGGGACATCAGGAAGATGTTGTAGTCCACCCCCAGCGCCACCAGGAAGACGAAGCCGTACAGCGGGACGGAGGCGTCCGTGCCGCTGAAACCGAACAGGTACTGGAAGACCAGCGCAGAGATGCCCAGCGTGGCGAGGTAGTTCAGCGCCACGGTGGCCACCAGCAGCACCGGCATCAGCAGCGAGCGCAGCAGCCCCACCAGGACCAGCACGATGATCACCAGGACGACCGGGACGATCAGCAGCCGGTCCGAGGCGGCGGTGGCCTGGGTGTCGTACTGCTGCGCCGTGTAGCCGCCGACCAGCGCGTCGGCCCCGGGCACCTCGCCCAGCGTGTCACGCAGCCGCTCGACGGTCTGCTCCGCCGCCCGGCTGTCGGCCGGGTCCGCCAGGGTGACGTTGATCCGCACCCGGCCGTCGACGACCAGCGGCTCGCCGCCGGGGGCACCGGAGGCGGTCACGGGCGTGGCCGAGTCCACCCCGGCGGTGGCGGTGGCGGCCTGGGTCACCTCTGTCACGGCGTCGGCCGCGGCGATGACCACGGCCGGGTTCCCGGAGCCGCCGGGGAAGTGCTCACTCAGCACCGCCTGGGCGGTCACCGAGGGGGCGTCACGGATGAAGGTCTCCTCCAGCGGCACCCCGCGCGAGTCCAGCAGCGGGGCGAACGCGGCGCAGGCCACGAGCAGGGCGAGGGTCGTCGCCCACACCTTCCTGGGCGCGCGGTCGACCAGGGCGGCGACGCGCTGCCACACGCCCGCGCCGCCCGCCGGTTCCGGAACCTCGGTGGTGGCGGCGGGCTCGTTCCCGGCGGCGGGGGCGGCCGTACGGGGCAGCCGGGCCGGCCAGTACGCGGAGCGGCCCAGCAGGATGAGCACGGCGGGCAGGAAGGTCAGGGTGCTGAGCACGGCGCAGGCGATGCCGATGGCGCCGACCGGGCCCAGGGCCTGGTTGTTGGTGAGGTCGCTCAGCAGCAGGGCCAGCAGTCCGAGGGCGACGGTGGCGGCGCTGGCGACGATGGCCCCGGCCGAGTTGCGCGCGGCCCGCAGCGCCGCCGGGAAACGGTCCCGGCCGGCGACCAGCTCCTCGCGGAACCGGGCGGTGTACAGCAGCGCGTAGTCGGTGGCCGCGCCGATCACCAGGATCGACAGGATGCCCTGCACCTGGCCGTCCACCCGCACGATGTCGCGGTCGGCGAGCGCGTAGACCACGGCGCAGGCCAGGGCCAGGGCGAGAACCGCGCCGGTGATGATGGCCAGCGGGAGCAGCACACTGCGGTAGACGAGCAGCAGGATGAGCAGCACGGTGATCACGGCCACCCCCAGCAGCAGGCCGTCGATGCCGGCGAAGGCGCCGGAGAGATCGACCTGGCTGGCCGCGGGACCGCCGATCAGTGCCGTCAGTCCGCCGGGTACGGTGACGGCCTCCCGGACGGATTCGAGGACCGGTTCCAGCTCCTCCCCGAGGTCGGGGGGCAGCTGGACGACGCCCTGCAGGGCCTCGCCGTCCTCCGAGGGCAGGGCGGGTGAGACACCGAGCACCCCGGGCTCACCCTCCAGGGCGGCCAGGGCCGCCCCGGCGACGGCCGCGGCGCCCTCGGGCAGCGGACCGCCGTCGGTGGCGGTCCACACCACGATCGCCGGCAGGGTGCCGTCCTGGTCGAAGGCCCGCTGCTCCTCGATGACCCGGGTGGATTCCGCGCTCTGCGGCAGGAAGGCGGCCTGGTCGTTGGTGGAGACCTCGCCCAGCCGCCCGGCGAACGGGCCGAGCACCCCGCCGATGCCCAGCCACAGGGCGAGCAGGATCAGGGGGATACCCCATCTGGTGGCACGTGACGGCCCGTTCATGCTGCTCCTCGTCATGGCGAATCTATCTTTGCCGTGAACTATCTCGGCCATTGAGAGATATTACGCTGGGGGCATGCCGCCGCCGAACCAGCCCCCGTCCCCTTCCGCCTCCCCCGCGGATCCGGGCACGCTGCGCAGCTACGCCGTACTGCTGCGGCGGATGACGGGCGAGTTCAACCGGCTCATCCACGCGTTCGCCCACGACCAGGGCCTGCATCCCACCGATGTCCAGGCACTGATCAGCATCCTGGACGAGGGCCCGGACAACGGCGGCGAGCCGATGACCCCCGGGCGGCTGCGGGCCCGGCTCAACCTCACCTCCGGCGCCATGACCGCGTGCCTGGACCGCCTGGAACGCGCCGGCCACATCCGGCGCACCCGCGACGCCCAGGACCGGCGCGTGGTCCACCTCCACTACGCGCCCGAGGGCAAACGCGTAGCCCGCGAGTTCTTCCAGCCCCTGGCCACCGTCACGGCCACGGCGATGACCCCGTTCTCCGACGCCGAACGGCGCGCCATCGGCGGCTTCCTGTCCTCCCTCAACGAAGAACTCGTCGGCATCCGCGACCAGCGGCCCTGACCCCCCGCCCGCGTACCCGTCGGGCCGCACGAGGCTTTGACCTCCCCCCTCTCCCCCTCTCGCCCTCAGCAGACCAAGCCACCGGGCGCACGGCCTCGGATCATCCGTGGACCGGCGCTCCTGTCAGGATCGGCTCCAGGACGAAAGAGGTACAGGCATGGCACGACAGGCTCACTCCCCCGCTCCCGGAGGAGCATCCGCGCACAGGCCGGCCCTGCTGATCCGCCGCGCACCCGCCGGCCCCGGGGCCGCCGTCCTCTTCCTGCACGGCGGCCGGACCGACAGCAGGGACCGGTCACGCCCCTGGCACCTGGCAGCCCTGCGGATGCGCCCCTTCATCCGTACGGTGGCGGGCGCAGCCCGGGACGATGTCCTCATCGGCAGCGTCCGCTACCGGGTGCGGGGCTGGAACGGCCGGGAAGAAGACCCGCTGCGGGACACCCGCCGGGCGCTGGCGGAACTCTCCGAGCGCTTCCCGGGCCTCCCCACGATCCTCGTGGGCCACTCGATGGGCGGCCGTGCCGCACTGCGCGCCGCGGACACACCACAGGTCACGGACGTCCTGGCACTGGCACCCTGGTGCCCCGACGGCGAACCGGTCGAGCACCTGAAGGGGAAGCACGTCGTCGTGCTGCACGGCGACCGCGACCGGATCACCGACCCCCGTGCGTCCGCGTCCTTCGTCGACCGGGCCCGCGCCGCGGGCGCACGGGCCGAGTTCACCCCGGTGACCGGTGGGGACCACGCGATGCTCCGCCGCAGCGACCACTGGCACCGCACCGTGGCCTGCACCGTCACGAACCTCCTGGCCGGCCTGCCGACGGCTCCCCGCCCCCCGGATTCCAGCCCGGACCCGACACGATGAACCCGGCATCGACACCGCAGAGTTGGTGCTCTGGGTCGTGCACGTAGGACACCGGTCAACTGTCCACGACACCTGATCGCCGCCCCGTACCCCTCCGGCACGGCGACGACGAAGGGGGCGGACTCGACCGAGCCCGACCCCCATGCCATCCGGTCAGACGTTGAAGCGGAAGTCCACCACGTCGCCGTCGCGCATCACGTAGTCCTTGCCCTCCACCCGGGCCTTGCCCTGGGCGCGGGCCTCGGCCGTGGAGCCGGTGGCGATCAGGTCCTCGTAGGAGATGACCTCCGCCTTGATGAAGCCCTTCTGGAAGTCGGTGTGGATGACACCGGCCGCCTCCGGGGCGGTGGCGCCCTTGGGGATGGTCCAGGCGCGGGCTTCCTTGGGGCCGGCCGTCAGGTAGGTCTGCAGGCCCAGCGTCTCGAAGCCGACCCGGGCCAGCTTCGCCAGGCCCGGCTCGTCCTGGCCCACCGACTCCAGCAGCTCCAGCGCGTCCTCGTCGGACAGCTCGGCGAGGTCGGCCTCCAGCTTGGCGTTCAGGAAGACCGCCTCGGCCGGGGCCACCAGCGCCCGCTGCTCGTCCTTGAAGGTCTCGTCGGTCAGCTCGTCCTCGTCCACGTTGAAGACGTACAGGAACGGCTTGACGGTCAGCAGGTGCAGCTCGCGCAGCGGCTCGGCGCGCTCGCTGCCCTGGATGATGCCGGCCGAGAACAGGGTGCGGCCGTCCTCCAGGATGGCCTGGGCCTCCTCGACCGCCTTGACCACCGGCAGCCGGTCCTTCTTGATCCGCGACTCCTTCTGGAGGCGGGGCAGCACCTTCTCCACGGTCTGGAGGTCGGCCAGGATCAGCTCGGTGTCGATCGTCTCGATGTCGCTCTTGGGCGAGACCTTGCCGTCCACATGGATGACGTTCTCGTCCTTGAAGGCCCGGATGACCTGGCAGATGGCGTCCGACTCGCGGATGTTCGCCAGGAACTTGTTGCCCAGGCCCTCGCCCTCGCTGGCGCCGCGCACGATCCCGGCGATGTCGACGAAGTCCACCGTGGCCGGCAGCTGGCGCTGGGAGCCGAAGACCTTGGCCAGCTCGCCCAGCCGGGCGTCCGGCACGCCGACCACGCCGATGTTCGGCTCGATGGTGGCGAACGGATAGTTGGCCGCCAGCACGTCGTTCTTGGTCAGGGCGTTGAACAGGGTCGACTTGCCGACATTCGGCAGACCGACGATTCCGATCGTGAGCGACACGTGACGACTTCCCGTAGCGAGGAGAAAAGGGCCGTCGTCCAGTCTACGGGCGCGGGCACGAGGGCTACCGCGACTCCGGGCGCACAGTCATATGGAACGTCAAGCGTGTCCATACCCGCCTGGCCCCTGTCCGGCGGCTTACGTTGGACCCGTGGAATACAGTACGCACACAACCGAGCACCCTCGGCAGTATCCCGCCGTGGTGCGGACGAGTGTGCCCCGGCCCGCCGGGCAGGCGGCGATGCGGAACCGCCCGCGTACCCGCCCCGTGCCCCCCGTGCTGGCGGCACTCTCCCGACTCCCCCGTCCCCGGCTGACCGGACTCGGCTGCGGGGTGCTGGCCACCGTCGCGATGGTCGGCGCCGCCTGGCTGTGCGAGCCGATGGGCGGCGCCCCTTCCCTGTACGGGGTGCTGTTCATCCTCGCCTGTGCCGTCGCGGCGCTGTGGGTACGGCCGGCCGATCTCATCTGTGCCCCGGTGGCCGCCCCCATCGCCTTCGCGATCGGGCTGGTCACCACCCTGGGGCCGATGGCCGCCGTCACCGAGCTGGCGCTGCGCGCGCCGTGGCTGTTCGGCGGGACGGCCACCGCCGCCGGTCTGGCGCTGCTGCGCGCGATCGGGGTGGCCGTCGGCCGGATCAGGAGGCGGCGGCGCCGGGCCGCCGCCTCGCGCTAGTCAGCCCGCGGCCTTCGCGGCGGCCTCGGCGCGCAGGTCGCGGCGCAGTTCCTTGGGGAGCGAGAACTGGATGTGCTCCTCGGTGGGCTGCACCAGCTCGACGTCGGCGTAGCCACGCTCGGAGAGCCACTCCAGCACGCCCTCGACCAGCACCTCGGGCACCGAGGCGCCGGAGGACAGGCCCACGGTGGTGACGCCGCTCAGCCATGCCTCGTCGATCTCGGAGGCGTTGTCCACCAGGTGCGCGGCGCCGGCGCCCGCGCCGAGGGCGACCTCCACCATCCGGACGGAGTTCGAGGAGTTCTTCGAGCCGACCACCAGCACCAGGTCGGCGTCGGCCGCCACCTGCTTGATGGCCAGCTGGCGGTTCTGCGTGGCGTAGCAGATGTCGTCGCTGGGCGGGCTGAGCAGGTTGGGGAAGCGCCCCTTGAGGGCGTCCACCGTCTCCATCGTCTCGTCGACCGACAGGGTGGTCTGGGAGAGCCACACGACCTTGTCGGGGTCGGGCACCTGGACCGTGGCGGCGTCGGCGGGACCGTCGACCAGGGTGATGTGCTCGGGGGCCTCGCCACTGGTGCCGATGACCTCCTCGTGGCCCTCGTGGCCGATGAGCAGGATCTGGTAGTTGTCCTGGGCGAACCGCACCGCTTCCTTGTGCACCTTGGTGACCAGCGGGCAGGTGGCGTCGATGGTGGCGAGCTTGCCGCGCTCGGCCTCCCGGTGCACCTCGGGGGCGACTCCGTGCGCGGAGAAGATCACGATGGAGCCCTCGGGGACCTCGGCGGTCTCCTCGACGAAGACGGCGCCTTTGCGCTCCAGCGTCTGTACCACGTACTTGTTGTGGACGATCTCGTGCCGGACGTATATCGGGGCGCCGTACTGTTCGAGGGCCGCTTCCACGGCGAGGACGGCGCGGTCCACGCCCGCGCAGTAGCCCCGGGGGGCGGCGAGCAGGACGCGGCGGGCGGGCTCGGCGGTGGCGGGAAGTGCTGGGTCGGCCATGTCTCCCATCGTACGCAGGGCCCCGCGGGCGGGCGGCGGTGCGGGCGCTCCGGGGGCGGTGGGCGGGAACTGTCGGTGGGCGGCGCTAGCGTTGCGGGCATGGCGGTACAGACGACGGCGGAGCAGCCGATGCCGGTCGGCGAGGTGTCCCGGCTGATCGGCGGGTGGATCGACCGGCTGGGCGCGGTGTGGGTGGAGGGGCAGATCACCCAGATCTCGCGCAGGCCGGGAGCGGGCGTGGTGTTCCTCACGTTGCGCGACCCGTCCCACGACATCTCGCTGACGGTCACCTGTTTCCGAGGTGTGTTCGATCGTGTGGCGGATGTCATCGGCGAGGGCGCGCGGGTGGTGGTGTTCGGCAAGCCGGAGTGGTACGCCCCGCGTGGGCAGTTGTCGCTGCGGGCGACCGATCTGCGGGCGGTGGGCGTCGGGGAGTTGCTGGCGCGGCTCGAAGCACTGAAGAAGTCGCTGGCGTCCGAGGGTCTGTTCGCGCCCGAGCGCAAGCGCCCGCTGCCGTTTCTGCCCGGGTGCGTGGGGCTGGTCACCGGGCGGGCGTCGGCGGCCGAGCGCGATGTGCTGCAGAACGCCCGGCTGCGGTGGCCGGCGGTGCGGTTCGCGGTGCGCAATGTGGCGGTGCAGGGGGTGCACGCCGTTCCGCAGGTCATCGAGGCGCTCCAGGGGCTGGACGCCGACCCCGAGGTCGATGTGATCATCGTGGCGCGGGGCGGCGGGAGTGTGGAGGATCTGCTGCCGTTCTCGGACGAGGCGCTGATCCGGGCGGTTTCCGCGGCCCGTACGCCGGTGGTCTCGGCTATCGGGCACGAGCCGGACTCGCCGCTGCTGGACCTGGTGGCGGACCTGCGGGCCTCCACGCCCACCGACGCCGCCAAGCGGACGGTGCCCGATGTGGGCGAGGAGCAGTCCCGGGTGCGGCAGTTGCGCGAGCGCGGGCGGTGGGTGCTGGAGACGTACCTGGACCGTGAGGAGCGGGGTCTGGCGGCGGCGGTCAGCCGGCCGGTGCTGGCCGAGCCGCAGCGGATGATCGCCGGGCGGGCGGAGGAGATCGAGGCCCTGGTGGCCAGGTCACGGCGCACCCTGGGGCATCTCCTGGAGCGGGCGGAGGCCGATCTGACGCACACCAGGGCGCGGGTGGTGGCGCTGTCGCCGGCGGCCACCCTGCGGCGCGGCTACGCCGTGCTCCAGCGCGCGGACGGCGCGGCGGTGCGGGACCCGGCCGAGGTGGCGTCCGGTGAGACGCTGCGGGCACGGGTGGCCGAGGGAGCGTTCACGGTGACGGTGGACGAACCGGATCAGGAGCAGGGACGGGCGGGACAGCGATGACGGACGGCGGACACGAGGTGGCGGACATGGCGGAAGCGGGCACGGACCCGGCGCTCAGCTACGAGCAGGCGCGGGACGAGCTGATCGATGTGGTCCGCCGGCTGGAAGCGGGCGGGGTCACTCTGGAGGAGTCCCTGGCGCTGTGGGAGCGCGGCGAGGAACTGGCGAAGATCTGCGCCGGCTGGCTGGCCGGCGCCCGGGCCAGGCTCGACCAGGCCCTGCGGGCGGAGGAGGCGGCGGAGGCCGCCGGAGGGGGCGCGGAGCGGGAGGAATGACGGACACGAGGGAATAGCGGACGGACGCGTCGGGGTTGGCGGGGCGGGGAAGTCTCCCCCGGCCCGGTGGCACGGCCCCGGGTCCCGTACTCCCGATGAAAGGCGCCGTCCCGATGACCCTCGCCCTGGACCCCACCGCGCAGGATCTGCTGTTCCGCGAGGCGCACACCGCCAACACGTTCACCGGGGAGCCGGTGAGCGAGGAGCAGATCCAGGCGGTGTACGACCTGATCAAGCTGGCGCCGACCGCGTTCAACCAGTCGCCGCTGCGGATCACCCTGCTGCGCTCGCGCGAGGCCAGGGAGCGGCTGCTGCCGCTGATGTCGCGGGGCAACCGGGACAAGACCGGCAGCGCGCCGCTGACGGCCATCCTCTCGGTGGACCTGGACTTCCACGAGAAGCTGCCCCGGCTGCTGCCGGCGCGGCCCACCCTCAAGGACGACATGTACGGGGAGGCGGAGCTGCGCGAGCGGCACGGCAGCTTCAACGCGACGCTCCAGGCCGGGTACTTCCTGCTGGGCGTGCGGGCGGCGGGACTGGCGGCCGGCCCGATGAGCGGCTTCGACGCGCAGGGCGTCGACAAGGAGTTCTTCGGCGACGGCCGGCAGAAGGCGCTGCTGGTGGTGAACATCGGCCGCCCCGGCCCCGACGCGTTCCTCCCGCGCAAGCCGCGTCTGGAGTACGCCGAGGCGGTCAGCGTGCTGTGAGTCCCTTGCGGCTCACTGCCCGGCGGACCTGACCCGCAGCGATCCGGCCAGCTCCGTCAGCTGTGCGCGGGGGGCGGTGCCGGTGACCACGGTGGTCACCTCCGCCCCCTCCAGCACGAGGGCGTCGTACCGGGTCCCCTCGTACCAGGCCCACTCCTCGCCGCCCACGGACACGGTCTCACCGGTGTCCTCGGCGCCCTGGGTGGCGTCGGCGACGAAGGGGGCGGGGTCGCCGTTGGCCTGGACGAGTCCGGCGTACTCGTTGTCCGGGTCCACGAAGCCGAGCTTCCAGGTGGCGCCGAACGGGTCGGTGGCCCGGTACCGCACCGAGGTGGCACGCCAGTCGTCCGGCAGCCCCTCGGGGGCGAGCAGTGCGTAGGGGGCGGCGCGGGCCGCGAGATCGGCCTCGGCCTCGTAGCTGATGGGCTTGACCGGGTCCGCGCCGGCGTCACCGCCGGGGGCGAACAGGTACAGCCCGAAGGACACGGCCGTGATCACCGCCATGGACAGCACCATGTCGCGGGCCGTCTTCAGCTTGGGCCGCTTGGGCGGCGCCTGCGCCTCCGCCACCGGGGCCCCGTCCGCCGGGCCGGTCTGCTCGCTCTTCTCGGTCACGTCCGCATCGCTCGCCACCCGTCCATCGTCCCGTATGCCCCGGACGGGCGCGGAACCACCCCCGGGGTCGCTCATCAGATGGGCACTCTGCTCAGGTGTACGAATCCCGGCTAAAGTCATGAGCACCCTCATCCAGCGGCCAAGCCGCGCAGAAAGGTGCGTACCGATGCCCGACCATCATCTTCCGCAGCCGCTCGAAGTGGCTCCCGAGGCACCCGACCGCAACCTGGCCCTGGAGCTGGTTCGGGTCACCGAGGCCGGGGCGATGGCCTCGGGCCGCTGGGTGGGCCGGGGCGACAAGAACGGCGCGGACGGCGCCGCCGTGAAGGCCATGCGGGCGCTGGTCTCCACCGTGTCGATGAACGGCGTGGTCGTCATCGGCGAGGGGGAGAAGGACGAGGCCCCGATGCTGTACAACGGCGAGCGGGTGGGCGACGGCACCGGCCCCGAGTGCGATGTGGCCGTGGACCCGGTGGACGGGACGACGCTGACCGCCAAGGGCATGGGCAACGCGGTCTCGGTGCTGGCGGTGGCCGAGCGCGGCGCGATGTTCGACCCGAGCGCGGTGTTCTACATGGACAAGCTGGCGACCGGGCCCGAGGCCGCCGAGTTCGTGGACATCGACGCGCCGCCCGCCGTGAACGTACGCCGGGTCGCCAAGGCGAAGGGCGGTGCGCCGGGCGATGTGACCGTGGTGATCCTGGACCGGCCGCGCCACGACGACCTGGTGCGGCAGGTCCGTGAGGCGGGTGCCCGGGTGAAGCTGATCTCGGACGGGGACGTGGCCGGCGCCATCATGAGTGTGCGCGAGGGCACCGGGGCCGACCTGCTGCTGGGCATCGGCGGGACCCCGGAGGGCATCATCGCGGCCTGTGCCATCAAGTGCCTGGGCGGCACCATCCAGGGCAAGCTGTGGCCCAAGGACGAGACGGAGAAGCGGGCGGCGCTGGACGCCGGACACGATCTGGACCGGGTGCTGCACACGGACGACCTGGTGCGCGGGGAGAACGTCTTCTTCGTGGCGACCGGCATCACGGACGGCGAGTTGCTGCGCGGGGTGCGCTACCGGCCCGAGACGGCCACCACCCAGTCGCTGGTGATGCGTTCGCGCTCGGGCACCATCCGGCAGATCGACTCCACGCACCGGCTGTCCAAGCTGCGCGCGTACAGCGCGGTGGACTTCGACCGGGGCAAGTGAGCCCGTACGGAAGGAGCGGGCCGGGGTGGGACGGCCGGCTCCCGGGGGCCGGCCCGCGCACGGGTGCGGGCCGGCCGGCGGGTGGCGTGCCCGGCCGGTGCGGGGGACCGGTCAGGCGACGCGCGTGCTGCTGCCGCTGGTGGCCTCGCGGCGGCGGCGCCTGCTGAGCACCACGCGGCGTTCGGCGGCGGTCAGGCCGCCCCACACCCCGTACGGCTCGGGCTGGAGCAGCGCGTGCTCCCGGCATTCGAGCAGCACCGGACAGCGCGCGCACACGGCCTTGGCGGCCTGTTCACGGGAGAGCCGGGCCGCGGTGGGCTCCTGGGAGGGGGCGAAGAAGAGTCCTGCCTCATCCCGCCGGCACGCTGCCTCGGAGTGCCATGGCCCCGCCAGGTCTCTCGAACTGCGCTGAGCCGGGACGGCCGGTGACCACTGGGACTCTTGGGGCGGTGACGATTGCAGCACAGTCAAACTCCTGACGACGGCTACCGGGGGTCGCTCATGGCTGGCTAAGAGACCCTCACCCGGACCGGACCAGTCCCCAACTGAATGGAGAGTGCCTTTCCCACCTCGCGCGGCCATACGAGTGACGGTCCCCCGAGCCCTACCCGCTGTACGCGTGCTTATGCACGGAGCAACCACACGGGCGTCCGCATCCGTCACATCAGCCGGACATATCAGGCATGACGGAGATTACGCACCGCTTTGCCCGGCACCGGCCGCGCCTCGACGGATCCGAAGACGGCCGCGCCCTTGACCATGATCACCGGGGCGCCCGGGTCACCGGAGACCATCTCCACCACTTCGAAGCTGCCCAGCACCCCGGTGCCACCGGTGCGCACGGTGACGTTCTCCGGGACCTTGATCTCCACGCTGCCGAAGACGGCGGTGGCGTCGATGGTCACGTAGGGCTGGTCGAAGATCGCCTCGGTCAGGTCGAGTTCGACGCTGCCGAAGACCGCGGAGGCCACCGTGCGCAGTCCGATCCGCCAGCGGCCGGCCCGGTTGGCGGCGCTGAAGACAGCGACCACGTTGCGCGGACCCTCCGGCACCATCACCTGGCGGCCGTGCGGCGGGGAATGGTGCGGGGCGGGGCCCGGGGGCGGCGGGGCGGTGCGCTGCCCGGCGGGCAGATCGCGGATCAGCGGCTCCAGTTCGCCCAGGGTCTTGGCCCGGTAGACGGACTCGATGCGCTCGGAATGCTCCTCCGCGTCCAGCCGGCCCTCGGCCAGCGCCTCGCGCAGGATGTCCGCGATCCGGTCCCGGTCCGCGTCGGAGGCACGTACGGAATCGGGCCCGGCGTGCGGCACGGGGGCGGGTGCGGCGGGCTTGGCCAGCGGCACGGCGGGGGGCTTTTCGGAAGTCACCCCCTCAGGCTACCGATTCGCGATACATCGCGACCACCCCCTTGCCATAAAGTGCTATCACATTGCTAATGTTGGCCACGGCCGCACCGGCCGCCGTGACAGGAACGGGGACACCATGACCACTGGCAGTGAACTCATCGTCGACACACCCGAGATGCCCGAACCCCGGGTCAGGGAGACGCCCGCGCACAGCATTCCGGGCGGGCTCGCCCTGCTGCTCACCTTCCTGGGCACCGTGGCGAGCATCGGCACGGGCATCGGCGGCGTCGTCCTCGCCAACAACGAATCCGTCGGTGTGGGCGTGCTGCTCATCGTCGGGGGCTCGCTGCTCTTCCTGGTCTCGGTGTTCATGATGAGCGGGCTCAACATGGTCGCCCCCGGTGAGGCGCGGGTGGTGCAGTTCTTCGGCCGCTACTCGGGCACCATCCGCAAGGACGGGCTGCGCTGGGTCAACCCGCTGACCACCCGCACCAAGATCTCCACCCGGGTGCGCAACCACGAGACCGCGGTCCTGAAGGTCAACGACGCGCACGGCAACCCGATCGAACTCGCCGGGGTCATCGTCTGGAAGGTCGAGGACACCGCGCAGGCCAGCTTCGAGGTGGACGACTTCGTGGAGTTCGTCTCCACCCAGACCGAGTCCGCGCTGCGGCACATCGCCATCGAGTACCCCTACGACGCGCACGGCGAGGACGAACTGTCGCTGCGCGGCAACGCCGAGGAGATCACCGAGAAGCTGGCCGTGGAGCTGACGGCGCGGGTGCAGGCCGCCGGGGTACGGATCATCGAGGCCCGGTTCACGCACCTCGCCTACGCCCCCGAGATCGCCTCCGCGATGCTCCAGCGCCAGCAGGCCGGTGCCGTGGTCGCGGCCCGGGAGACGATCGTGGAGGGCGCCTGCGGCATGGTCGAGACGGCGCTCGCCCGCATCACCGACCTCGACATCGTCGAGCTGGACGAGGAGCGCAAGGCCGCGATGGTCTCCAATCTGCTGGTCGTGCTGTGCGGCAACCACTCGCCCCAGCCCGTACTGAACGCCGGGTCCCTCTACCAGTGACGGACCCCGCGGAGCCCTCCGAGCCACCCGAGCCACCCGGGCCGCCCGAACGCCCCGCGCGGACCGCGCGCCCCGCTCGCAAGCAGGTGCTGCTGCGGCTCGACCCGGCCGTCCACGACGCGCTCGCGCGCTGGGCCGCGGACGAGCTGCGCAGCACCAACGCGCAGATCGACTATCTGCTGCGGCAGGCGATGCGGGAGGCCGGGCGGCTGCCGGGCGACGCCCGCCCGCCCGCACGGCGCGGCCGGCCGCCCCGGCAGAGCCGCAGGCTCGCGGGCGAGGACGAGGGCAAGGGCGACGGGGCGGGCGCTAAGGACGGCTGATGCGCACCGGCAGCGGGCGCAGTGCCCGGCGCAGGGCGCGCGCCAGCGTCTCGAACTCCTCCGCACGCGCCGTCCCGGTGCGCATCACCAGCGCTATCCGCCGGGTGGGCGCCGGATCGGCGAAGAACCCGGTGGCCAGCTCCTCGCTGCGCGCCGTCTCCACCTTCAGGGCGGTGCGCGGCAGCAGGGTCACCCCCAGGCCGCCCGCCACCAGCTGCACCAGCGTGGAGAGCCCGGCCGCGCCGGCCGCCATGGTGGCCCCCGCCTCGCGCCCCGCCTCCTGGCAGATCTCCAGTGCCTGATCGCGCAGGCAGTGCCCCTCGTCCAGCAGGATCAGGTCGAGGTCGCGCAGCGCGGCGCGCGGGATGTCGCGGCGCCCGGCCAGCGGATGGCCGTGCGGCAGGACGAGCGCGAAGTCCTCGTCATACAGCGGCAGTTCAGTCACTCCCGGATGCCCCAGGGGAACGGCGAGCAGCAGTGCGTCCAGCCGCCCGCGGGTGAGCCCCTCCAGCAGCTCCGCGGTGCGCTCCTCGTGCACCCGTGGCTCCAGGTCGGGGAACTCCTCGCGGATCAGCCGCAGCACGGTCGGCAGCAGATACGGCGCGCAGGTGGGGATGACTCCCAGCCGCAGCGCCCCGGTGAACGGCGCCCTGGCGGCCTCGGCCTCCTCCACCAGCTCCCGTACGGTCTCCAGCACGGAGCGGGCCCGTACGGCCAGCCGTTCGCCGGCCGGGGAGAGCAGCACCTTGCGGGTGGTGCGCTCCAAGAGGGTGATATCGAGGGTTTCCTCCAGCGCGGCGACGGCGCCGGAAAGCGCCGGCTGGCTCATCCCGATGGCGGCTGCCGCCTCCCGGAAGTGCAGGTGCTCCGCCACCGCGGCGAACGCTCTCAGCTGCGCGAATGTGGGCTGTCTCGGCATGCCCGCGGGACCCGTCGTACCGGCCACTGATAACTACCTCCGATTAATCACGACGAGTCTAGCTATTTCTGAGATCAATGGCCGATATGGCAGCGTAGTGCCCGCCCAGACCGTCAGGGAAGCCCCCCGGCAGCCCCGGCAGCACACCCTCAGCACCACAAGGAGACCGAGTTGCTCACCGTCGGCGACAAGTTCCCCGAGTACGACCTCACCGCCTGCGTCAGCCTCGACGCCGAGAGCGCGTTCGCGCAGATCGACCACAAGACCTACGAGGGCAAGTGGCGCGTCGTGTTCTTCTGGCCGAAGGACTTCACCTTCGTGTGCCCCACCGAGATCGCCGCCTTCGGGCAGCTGGAGGAGGAGTTCGCGGACCGCGACGCCCAGATCCTCGGCGTCTCCGGTGACTCCGAGTTCGTGCACCACGCCTGGCGCAAGGACCACGCCGACCTGCGCGACCTGCCCTTCCCGATGCTCGCCGACTCCAAGCACGAGCTCATGCGTGCCGCCGGTGTGCAGGGCGAGGACGGCTTCGCCCAGCGGGCCGTCTTCATCGTCGACCCGAACAACGAGATCCAGTTCACCATGGTCACCGCGGGCTCCGTCGGCCGGAACCCCAAGGAGGTCCTGCGGGTGCTGGACGCGCTGCAGACCGACGAGCTGTGCCCCTGCAACTGGACCAAGGGCGAGACCACCCTGGACCCGGTCGCGCTGCTCGCGGGCGCGTGAGGCACACCTCATGGCTCTCGACGAACTGAAGGCGTCCGTCCCGGCGTACGCCAAGGATCTGAAGCTGAACCTCGGCTCCGTCATAGGCAACTCGCCCCTGCCCCAGCAGCAGCTGTGGGGCACCGTGCTCGCCTGCGCCATCGCCGCCCGCTCGGCGCTCGTGCTGCGTGAGCTGGAGCCGCAGGCGCGCGAGAACCTGTCGGAGGAGGCGTACACCGCCGCCAAGTCGGCCGCCGCCGTCATGGCGATGAACAACGTCTTCTACCGCACCCGCCACCTGCTGAGCGACCCGGAGTACGGCACCCTGCGCGCCGGGCTGCGGATGAACGTCATCGGCAACCCGGGCGTGGAGAAGGTCGACTTCGAGCTGTGGTCGCTCGCGGTCTCCGCCATCAACGGCTGCGGCCAGTGCCTGGACTCGCACGAGCAGGTGCTGCGCAAGGCCGGCGTCGACCGGGAGACCATCCAGGAGGCGTTCAAGATCGCTGCCGTCGTCCAGGCGGTCGCCACCACCCTGGACGCCGAGGCCGCCCTCGCCTGAGCGGCCCCGTGCCACGGCCTGCCCGGCCGGTCCTGATCAGGACCGGCCGGGCAGCGTCATCTCGAACCACACCAGCTTGCCGGTGGACAGCCGCGTCGCGCCCCACTTGCGGGCCAGCCGCTGCACCAGGTACAGCCCGCGCCCGCCCTCGTCGGCCGGGCCCGCCTGCCGCAGGCGCGGCAGCTGCGGCACGTCGTCGCCCACCTCGCAGCGCAGCACGTCGGTGCGCAGCAGCCGTACGCTCACGGGGCGTTCCGCGTACCGCACGGCGTTGGTGACCACCTCGGACACCAGCAGCTCGACGGCGTCCTCCAGCTCGGTCAGGTCCCAGCCGGCGAGCGAATCGCGCACCAGGCGGCGGGCGTGCCGCACCGACTCGGGGCGCGGCTCCAGCTCCAGGGACGCCTCGTTGCCGGGCGCGATGCCCTCGAAGCGGGCGGCCAGCAGGGCGATGTCGTCGTCACGGTCGCCGGGCCCCACGATGTCCAGGATGGCGTCGCACAGCGGCTCCAGCGGGGCCGAGTGATCGGGCCGGGTGAGCGAGCACGTCTCCGTGAGCTTCTCGCGCAGGTCCTCCACACCCGTCCACACGTCGCGGGTACGGGACTCCACCAGGCCGTCCGTGTACAGCACCAGGGTGGAGCCGGGCGGGGCGGGCAGCTCGACGGTCTGGAAGTCCACGCCGCCGACGCCGATGGGGGCGTTGGGCTCCAGGTTGACGACCTCGGTGGTGCCGTCGCGGTGCAGCAGCACCGACGGCGGGTGGCCCGCGTTGGCGGCGGTGATGCGGTGCGCGACCGGGTCGTACACCGCGTAGAGGCAGGTCGCCATGCGGTCATCCCCCAGGCGCTGGGCCTGCTCGTCCAGGTGGTGCAGCACCTCCTGGGGCGGCAGGTCGAGCCCGGCGAGGGTCTGCACGGTGGTGCGCAGCTGCCCCATGATGGCGGCCGAGGTGGTGGAGTGGCCCATCACATCGCCGACCACCAGCGCCACCCGGCTGCCGGGCAGCGGGATCGCGTCGTACCAGTCACCGCCGACCCGGGCGGTCTTCCCGGCGGGGAGATAGCGGCTGGCCAGGCGCACGCCGGTGGGCTGGGGCAGGTCGTCCGGCAGCATGGTGCGCTGGAGTTCGTCGGCGATCGACGCCTCGCGGCCGTGCAGGATCGCCTTGTCCACGCCGAGCGCGGAGTGGGTGGACAGCTGCTGGGCGACCTGGAGGTCGTCCTTCTCGAACGCGTCGTTGTCCGGGCGGCGCAGGAAGACGGCCGCGCCGATGACGCGGCGCTGCCCGCGCAGCGGGGCGAGGATGGCGTGCCGCTCCTCGGGCAGGGTCTCGGCGCCGGTCAGTTCGGACAGTGCCTGCTGGGAGACCTGCGTGTCGGTGAACACGGGGCGCACCCCGCGCAGCACCTCGGCGAGCGGGCCGTTGCCGCGCAGTTCCACCCGGGCGAGGGCGCCCGACAGCAGCGGCAGTACGGCGGCCGACCCCGTACCCCCGCCGCCATCGGCCGCCAGACCGCCCGAGACGTCGCGGAAGGCCAGCTCGTCCGGGATGCGGTCGGTGCGGCGCAGCACGAACACCCACGGGTTCTGGGGCTGTTCGTCGCCGACCGGCAGCGGGTTGAGCAGGTAGACGAGGATGGCGTCCGCGAAGGTGGGCACGGTGGCCCGGCAAAGGCCCAGGATGATCTCGTCGGCGTCGGAGCCGCGGGCGATGCGCCGGGTGGCGACGCCGACGAACCGCAGCCGGTCGATGGATCCCGAGCCACTGCCCACGGTGCCCGCGCCGCCGCCACCGCCCCCGGCGTCCGGTCGGACCGGTGGATGTTCGGCCGGGTCGGGCTCGGAGCGCGCGTGGGGCAGCGCCGCGGAGCCGGCGTGGGAGGGTACGTCCGCCGTGCGAGCCACGGGCTGCGGTGAGGTCGGGTCCGTCACGAGGGGATGTCCATCCATCCGGGCGAGGAACTGGCGTGCGAAGTGGGGATGTTGTGCGGTGGAGCGGTCGTGGGGGTCGATCCTACGTTTGACGCCGGGGGGTGCATCAAGAGGCTCTGGGTTGCTGCGGCACCGGGTGCGCGTCCCGCAACGGGGCGGGGAGCACCGCGGTCCGGTCCCAGTCGTGGGGCAGCGCGGGGTTCCGCCAGCGCGGATCCGGGCGCCAGGACTCCCAGTTCTCACTGAACGGCCGCCCCCAGGTCCCGATCACGCGCGTCGCCGCCTGGCCGGCCGCACGGATCCGCTCCGCCTGACCGGCGTCCAGCAGTCCTGCCAGCTGCGCCTGGGCGAATTCGTCCTCGTCCCGCCACTCCCAGCTGCGGTCGGGATAGACCGCGATATCGAGAAAGTGATCCTCCGAATCGACCCCGCCCGACCACCGGTGCAGGGGCTCTTCAAGATTGACGTACCAGTTCTTGAAGCGCCACCCCCGATCCCAGAAAAGCCACACGGACCAGGGCTCGCCGGGACGGGCCAGTTTGAGCACCCCGGTGCCCGACCAGCGGTCGCGCACCGTGATGCGCGGCTTGGTGTAGCGGGTCGCCAGCGGCTCCTGGTGGACCGGGGAGCCGTCGGCGAGCGCCGGGCGCACGCATTCGGTACCCGGTGCCACCCAGACGGCGAGCAGATCCGGCGCATCGCGGACCACGGTGACGGGGCGGCAGATATGAATACCCGGCGCCGCGTTCGCCCGGTAACGCCACAGAATGTGTTCCCCTGGTCGCCAAGCGTGCACTGGTTCTGTCATCGGCACATGATATTCGGGGCGACCGGGACAAGGCGCCACCCTCAAGGATGAGTCATGCGCAGTACATCCAGCGCCTCGTCGAGCTGCGCGAGGGTCAGCTCACCGCGCTCCACGTAGCCGCCGTCCAGCACCGCCTCCCGGATGGTCTTGCGTTCGGCGAGCGCCCGCTTGGCGATCCGGGCGGCCTCCTCGTACCCGAGATAGCGGTTGAGGGGGGTCACGACGGACGGCGAGGACTCGGCGTACTCGCGGGCGCGTTCGGCGTTGGCGGTGATTCCGGCCACGGTGCGTTCGGCGAGCAGGGTGGACGCGTTGGCCAGCAGCCGGATGGACTCCAGCAGATTCCTGGCCATCACGGGCAGCATCACGTTCAGCTCGAAGTTCCCCGCCGCGCCGGCCGCGGCGACGGCGGCGTCCGCGCCGGTGACCTGGGCACACACCATCAGCACGGCCTCCGGGATCACCGGGTTGACCTTGCCCGGCATGATCGAGGAACCCGGCTGCAGATCGGGGAGGTTGATCTCCGCCAGCCCGGCGCGCGGGCCCGACCCCATCCAGCGCAGGTCGTTGCAGATCTTGGTGAGCGAGACGGCGACGGTACGCAGCTGGCCCGAGGTCTCCACCAGGCCGTCGCGGGCGCCCTGTGCCTCGAAATGGTCCCGCGCCTCGGTCAGCGGCAGCCCGGTGGTACGGGCCACCTCCTCGATGACGGCGGCCGAGAAGCCTGCCGGGGTGTTGATCCCGGTGCCCACCGCCGTACCCCCCAGCGGCAGTTCGGCCAGTCGCGGCAGCGCGGTGCGCAACCGCTCCTGGCCGTAGCGGAGCTGCGCCGCGTATCCCCCGAACTCCTGCCCCAGAGTGACCGGGGTGGCGTCCATCAGATGGGTGCGCCCCGATTTCACCACCCCGGCGAATTCCGCGCCCTTGTCCTCGAACGCGGCGGCCAGCACGCCGAGCGCCGGGATCAGGTCCTCCAGCACGGCGGCCGTGGCGGCGATGTGGATCGAGGAGGGGAAGACGTCGTTGGAGGACTGGCTGGCGTTCACGTGGTCATTGGGGTGAACGGGCCGGCCGAGCCGCTCGGTGGCGAGCGTGGCGAGCACCTCGTTCATGTTCATGTTCGACGAGGTGCCGGAGCCGGTCTGGAAGACATCCACCGGAAAATGGTCGTCCCACGTTCCGGCCGTCACCTCGTCGGCGGCGGCGCAGATCGCCGCGCCGATGTCCGGATCCAGCACCCCGAGCCGTACGTTCACGGTGGCGGCCGCCGCCTTGATCCGGGCCAGCGCCGCGATGTGCCCCCGCTCCAGACGGTGCCCGGAGATCGGGAAGTTCTCCACCGCCCGCTGCGTCTGGGCCCGCCACTTCGCCCCGGCCGGGACCCGCACCTCCCCCATGGAATCGTGCTCGACCCGGAACTCACCGCTGAAGTCGCTCATGCCCCCAAGCTAACGCGCCCAGCAGGAACCCCTGGTGCGTCGGGCAGCCCCCGGATCGTGTCGCCGAGCCGGCCCGGGGAGGGGGCGGTACCGGTGCGCACCCGGGGCGCGCACCGGAATTCCCGCCCGGCGGGGTCAGCCGCGCGGGCCGCCCACCGGGATGCTCGTGATGAACGGCTGGTCCGGGGTCGGGTCGGTGAAGAAGTCGTTGCCCTTGTCGTCCACCACGATGAACGCCGGGAAGTCCTCCACCTCGATCTTCCAGATCGCCTCCATGCCCAGCTCCGCGTACTCCAGGACCTCCACCGCCTTGATGCAGTCCTGCGCCAGACGCGCGGCCGGGCCACCGATGGAGCCGAGGTAGAAACCGCCGTGCGCGGCACACGCCTTCGTCACCTGGGCCGAGCGGTTGCCCTTGGCCAGCATCACGTGGCTGCCGCCCGCCGCCTGGAACTGCGCCACGTAGGAGTCCATGCGGCCGGCCGTGGTCGGACCGAAGGAGCCCGAGGCGTACCCCTCGGGGGTCTTGGCCGGGCCCGCGTAGTACACGGCGTGGTCGCGCAGGTACTGCGGCATCTCCTCGCCCGCGTCCAGCCGCTCCTTGATCTTGGCGTGCGCGATGTCCCGCGCCACCACCAGCGGCCCGGTCAGCGAGAGGCGGGTCTTCACCGGGTGCTTGCTGAGTTCGGCGCGGATCTCGTCCATCGGCCGGGTGAGGTCGATCCGTACCACCTCGTCCTCGGTGAGGTGCTCGTCCGTGGTCTCCGGCAGGAAGCGCGCCGGGTCGGTCTCCAACTGCTCCAGGAAGACGCCCTCGGCGGTGATCTTGGCCTTGGCCTGGCGGTCGGCGGAGCAGGAGACCGCGATGGCCACCGGAAGGGAGGCGCCGTGCCGGGGCAGCCGCACCACGCGCACGTCGTGGCAGAAGTACTTGCCGCCGAACTGCGCCCCGATGCCGATCTTCTGGGTCAGCTCGAAGACCTTCTCCTCCAGGTCACGGTCACGGAAGCCGTGGCCGGTGGGCGAACCCTCGGCCGGCAGCTCGTCCAGGTAGTGCGCGGAGGCGTACTTGGCGGTCTTCAGCGCGTACTCGGCGGAGGTGCCGCCGACCACGATGGCCAGGTGGTACGGGGGGCAGGCGGCGGTGCCCAGGGAGCGGATCTTCTCCTCCAGGAACTTCATCATCGATGCCTCGTTCAGCACCGCCTTGGTCTCCTGGTAGAGGAACGACTTGTTCGCCGAGCCGCCGCCCTTGGCCATGAACAGGAACTTGTACGCGTCGCCGTCCTCGGCGTACAGCTCGATCTGGGCCGGCAGGTTGGAGCCGGTGTTCTTCTCGTCCCACATGGTCAGCGGCGCCATCTGGGAGTAGCGCAGGTTCAGCTTGGTGTAGGCGTCGAAGATGCCCCGGGAGAGCGCGCGGGCGTCCTCGCCCTCGGTGAGGACCTGCTGGCCGCGCTTGCCCATGACGATCGCGGTGCCGGTGTCCTGGCACATGGGCAGCACGCCGGCGGCGGCGATGTTGGCGTTCTTCAGCAGGTCGAGCGCCACGAAGCGGTCGTTCGGCGACGCCTCGGGGTCCTCCAGGATCTTCCGCAGCTGGGCCAGGTGCTCCGGGCGCAGATAGTGCGAGATGTCGTGCATGGCCTCGGCGGCGAGCCGCCGCAGCGCCTCCGGCTCGACCTGGAGGAAGGTGCGCCCACCGGCCTCGAAGGTGCTGACCCCCTCCGCGGTGACCAGACGGTACGGGGTGTCGTCCGCGCCGACCGGGAGCAGGTCGGTGTATTGGAACGCGGGACTGGCAGACATCGTCATCTCCACAGGGCCGGGGCGGTACAGCCTTTCCAGGGTACGGGGCCCGGTTCTCACTCCAGGGGGATGGGTCGTCCTGCCAGGGCCTTGCGGGCCCGGCGGGTGCGGCGGGAGCCGTAGCGGCCCTCCAGGTCCCGGGCGATGGCGGTGGTGGTGTGGTGGCCGATGAGGCCGAGCTGGACGCAGGCGCGTTCGGTGGGCCAGCCGTCGGGGCCGTAGTACTCGGCGAGGCGGGGTATGAGGGCGGCCCACAGTTCCGCGGCGGCTGCCGAGTTGCCGGTCTGCTGGGCGGCCTGGGCCTCGCGGGTGCGGGCGCGCAGCTCGTCGGCGGGGCGCGGCGGGGAGGCCTCCGGCTGCGGCTCCGGCACGTCCTCGCGCGGGGAGCTCGCGGGCGGGGTGTCCTGGACGGAGGGGGCGGGCGAGTGGGGCGGGGTGGTCGGCGGGGTGGCGGGTGCGTCCCGGTCGTACCCCGTGGGCACCCGGTCGGTGGGCTCGGAGGGGGCCGGTGCGGGCGGGGTGAGCCGGACGGTGTGCGGGGTGCTCACCCGCGGGTCGGGCTTCGGCTCGGGGGTCCTCTGGGGGCGGGCCAGCTCGCGCAGCCGGTCGCGTACGGCGGCGGCGCCCTTGGGGCGGTCGGCCGGGTCCTTGGCCAGCAGGGCGAGCACCAGCGCGTCGACGTCCGCCGGCAGCCCGGGGCGCAGCTCGCCGGGCCGCTGCGGGGGCGCCTCGTTGACCTGCCGGTACATCACCTGCATCACGGTGCCGCCGGGCGGGAAGACGGTGCGCCCGGTGAGCATGGTGAACAGCACACAGCCCAGCGCGTACACGTCGGTGGCGGCGGTGATCTCGGCGCCGGTGCACTGTTCGGGGGCCATGTAGTCGGGGGTGCCGATGGCGGTGCCGGTGGCGGTCAGGGAGGTGCGCCGGCCCTCGTCGATGCCCTCGGCGAGGTGGGCGATGCCGAAGTCCAGCAGCTTGACCCGCTGGTGGGTGATCATCACGTTGGCCGGCTTGAGGTCGCGGTGCACGATGCCGACGCCCGGGGCGTGCGCCGCCGAGAGCGCGTCGGCGATCTGCGCGCCCCACTCCAGGGCCAGGTCCAGCGGCAGCGGGCCGTTCGCCAGCGTGCGGTCCAGGGACTCCCCCGGCACCAGTTCCATCACCAGCATGACGGCCGAGCCGCCCTCGAACTCGCCGGTGAGCATGTCGTGCACAGTGACGATGTGCGGGTGGGCGAGCCGGGCGATGGCCATCGCCTCCCGCTCCAGGCGGCGCACCAGCGCGCTGTCCGCGCCGTCGGTGGCGGTCTTGATGGCGACATCGCGCCGCAGCCGCTCGTCGTGGGCCTGCCACACCTGGCCCATGCCGCCCTCGCCGAGCTTGCGCACCAGCCGGTACCGGCCGTCCAGAAGATCCCCGACCGCCATACGGTTCCCGTCCCCCGTCCGTGCCCTGCTGTCAGTTGGCGGGCATAGCATTCCACAGGACATCGCGGACAGGGGGACGGGGATGAGGACCACCGCCGGGCGCAGAGCGCGGCTCGCGGGCCTGCTGGGCGTGCTGATGCTGTTCGGGTTGCTCACCGCGCCGCCGGCCAGGGCGGCAGGGCAGCTGGAGGAGGCCATCGCGGCGCTCGCGGACGGCGAGACGGTGTGGGTGGCCGAGGACTACCAGGGCGCCGACCCACAGCTGGTCGAGCTGTTGCGGGCCCGCTACGAGCGGACGGACACCACCTTCCGGATCGCCTTCGTGACCGAGGAGATCGGCGAGGACGGGGCGGCGGCGCAGCAGTTGGCGGCGGAGATCGGCGAGCCCGGCGTGTACATGGTGCACAGCGAGACGCGGAGCGCCACCAGCGACAGCCCCGACCGCAGTGAGCAGCGCACCACGGTGGGCATCTCCCTGGACGAGTGGGACCTGTTCGACGAGGAGATGGCCCGGGTCGGGATCGGCAACGGAAATGTGCTGCTGAGCCTGCCCGACGCGCTGGACGGCGACGTGTCGACCGGGGTGCACGCACTGGCGGACGGCGACACACGGTTCTTCGTGGACCCGGCGGTGACCGAGGCGTTCCCCTCGCTGGACGAGGCAATGCTGGAGTCGGTGTTCGCCGGGGTGCCGCAGCTGCGGGTGGCCCTGGTGTCGGGGGTCAGCGGGCGGACCGAGGACACCATGGCGGCCCTGGCCGAGGACCTCCCGGACGACGGGGCGGCGCTGCTGCTCCAGTGGCAGGACGACGACTTCTCGGCGGTGATGGCCACCGGTCCCGGCGTGCCGTACACGATCAGCGATCTGGTGAGCGTGGTGGGATCGAGTGCCATCACCTCGGTCCCGGTGGCGGAGATGCCGGGGCGGCTGGCGCTGCTCGCCTCGGTGCTGTCGGACACCGACCTGCTGACGGAGGCGGCCGGCGTGCTCGGGGAGCAGGCGCTGTACGTGCATCCGGGGATCCCCGGCTTCGACGCGGAGGCGGAGTACGCGGCGGCGCTGTCCGGGGCGGGCACCCCGGTCCGGGTGGCGTTCCTGCCGGAGAGCGTGCTGGAACTGCAACTCGGCGAGGACACGCCGTGGTCGGGTGACGACGCCGAGCCGGCGGGGATGCTGGCCGGGCAGGTCGACTGGGCGGACGCGCCGGAGCAGCGGATGGTGGTGTACCGGGTCGACACGTACAACGGGGGACGCGTCTCGGCCGTGTCGGTGTCCGGTGACGACGGCCTCGCCCAGCGGGCGTGGGGGACACAGCAGTCCGGGGAAGGATTCGTGGCGGCCTCGCTGGACGCGCTGCTGGAACTGGTGGACGCTCCGGCGGCCGCCGTGCCCGGGGCGGACGAGGCCGATGAGGGGGCGGACGCCGAGACCGGCGAGGGGGGCGGCTGGAGCCCGACCACCTGGGTGGTGCTGGCCGTCGTCGCGCTGAGCGTGCTGTCCACGGCCAACCTGCTGGTCCGGGTGCTGTTCCCGCGCCGCCGCCGGATACGCGCCGCGGCGGCGCGCGCCAGGAAGGTCGCCCGGATGACACCGGAGCAACTGGCGAGGGAGCGGGAGCGGGCGGAGATCCCCGCGCGCGCGGCGCGGAACGATCTGGAGCGGCTGGACGAGGTGCTGGCCGGGCTGCCGATGCCCCGTACCTCACCGCGGCAGGTGCGGGTGCTGCAGCGCATCCGCGCCGATCACGAACGGCTGCTCCAGGCTCACGCGGACGCGGTGACCTGGGACGACGTCGCGGCGATACGGGAACGGGCGCGGCGGCTGAACGCGGCCGTCGAGCTGTGGCGCCAGATGGAGTCCCGGGCCCCGGCGGCCCACTGAGCGGCGCGGGCGTCGGGCTTCAGTCCGTCAGCGGTTCGGGCCACGCGTGGGCGGGGAGCAGGTCGCGCAGCGGCGCCGAGCGGTCGGGGCCGAGGATGACCCGGGTGTCGATGTTGGCGGGGTCGATCTGCCGGATGAACTCGCGGCAGCGCCCGCACGGGGGCAGCACGTGCGGGCGGCCGGTGGTCTCGTCGCGCCACACGGCGACAATGTCGGCGATGCGGTACTCGCCGGCCGTCACCATGGCGGCGATGGCGGCGTGTTCGGCGCAGAAGCCGGTGCCGCACGGGGTGTCGATACACACGCCCCGGTGGTGCGCTCCGGTGTCGGTGACCAGCACGCTGGCCACATTGCCGAAGAGCCGGTCCCCTGCCCGGTGCGGGCGCAGGGCGGCCAGGGCCTCGTCGATCAGCTCGCGGTGCATGGCCGGCACCGTACCGGCGGCACGGGCCGGGCCACCACGCGTTTTCGGTGTGCTCGCACGCGTGGTGGCCCGGCCCGGCGCGGGGTTCAGCCGGTCACTCCGTCCGGAGCCCCTCGGGCCGCATCAGCCGCCACAGCAGCGGCATGCTGGCCAGGGTGACCACGGCGATCACCACGAGTCCGGCCGCCGCCATGGGCAGGAAGCCGAACCAGTCGGTGACCCGCAGGCCCACCATCCGCATCAGGACGAAGCCCAGCACCGTACCGGCGACGCTGGCCACGGTCAGGCCCAGGGCCACCGGGACGGCGGTCTGCCACAGCACGGAGGCGCTCAGCGTGGTGCGTTTGGTGCCGAAGGCCACCAGGGAGGCCAGCAGCCGCTTGCGCTCGCGCAGTTGTTCCAGCTGGGAGACGATCATGCTGGCCCCGATCAGGGCGAGCACGGCGATCGAGCCGATGAGCAGCCCGCGCTGGATAGAGGCGAACTCGTCGGAGGTCCACGCCGACTGGATCTCCCACAGCGCGGGGCGCTCGGGCATCCCGAACAGGACGGTGCGCAGCCGCTCGACGGTGTCGACCCGGTCGTCCGGGTCCACGTTGATCAGCACTTCGGTGAAGCCGCCGCCGAAGCGTGAGCCGTCCAGCGCGCCGGGGGTGGCCAGGATGCCGTGGGCCCAGCGGCCCAGCGGGTCGCCGACGGAATCGACACGGAGGGCGTCGTCCGGGACGGTCCACAGGTCGGGCCCGGCGCGGTCCGGGTCCCAGGCCGCGCCGTCGGCGTCGACGCTCACGTCGACGGTGTCGCCGGGGCCGGGCAGCGGGAAGGTCCCCTCCCCCGGGTCGTCGGGGTCGGCGGCGAGGAAGACGTCGCCGTTGGCGCAGTCGGGGAGGTCGGCCATCTTCCGCAGGGTGGTGCAGTCGGCGATGTACACGCCGGGGGCCACCAGTTCGCCGGGCAGTTGGCGGTCCTCGGGCCGGACCGCGTAGCCGGAGTAGCTGCCGAAGATGTCCAGCACGCCCTGGGTGCCGGAGAGTTCGCCGAGCATCCCGGTGCTGCTCTCGGCGGTCATGCCGGAGGAGACGACCTGGATCTGGGCCTCGTCGGTGTCGTAACCGGTGGGGCCGCTCTCCTCGGCCTGTACGCCGCCGAACAGCATCTGCAGGGCGATGGCCCCGGCGACGGCGACGGTGATGCCGCTGACCGCGCGGGAGGCGGAGCCGCTGCCCAGCTGGAGCCGGCGGACGGCCAGCTGCCAGGAGACGGGGCCGCCGCGGAAGGCGGCGACGCCGCGTTCCACGAGCCACGGCAGGAAGGCGGTGGCGCCGACCAGGACCAGGACGATGCCCGCGCCGGCCTGGAGTTCGCGGGCCCCGCCGCTGCCGGCGGAGTAGGCACCGGCCAGCGGGAGCAGCAGCATGAGGCCCAGTGCGGCCGGCACCAGCCGCCACCACAGCCGCCGGGGGCGGTCGGCCGACTCCCGGACGACGCCCAGGGGTTCGATGGCGACGCCGCGCAGTGCGAACAGCGTGACCAGGACGGCGGACAGCGGCACGGCGGCCAGGATGAGGACGGCCAGCGGCGCGCTGGGCACGAAGTCGGCGGGGAAGGCGCTCGTCCCGGCGAGGGTGATGTGGGAGGCGGCCTGGCGCAGCAGCAGGAAGAACAGCAGGCCGACCGCGAGGCCGAGCAGAGCACCGGCCAGCGCCTCCCCCGCGGCGATGCGGCGGGTGCCGGAGCGGTCGGCGCCGACCAGGCGCAGGGCGGCCAGACGCTGGTCGCGGCGTTCGCCGCCGAACCGTACGGCGGTGGCGATGAAGACGGCCACCGGCATGAGCAGCACCACGCAGATCACCAGGATGAGCAGGATCAGCATGGGGCTCAGGGGTGTGGGCGGGTAGCTGGCGCCGAAGGCGTCGGTGCGGTTGTGGTGCGGCGTGCCGTCGGCGGCGGCGTCGGTGAGGGTGTCGGTGCCCATGTAGAAGACGAGTTCGGCCGGGCCCCGCAGTCCGGCGTCGCCGATGGTGCCGGTGATCTCGTACCCGGCGAGCCGTTCCCGCAGGACCTCGTGGCCGGAGGAGTCCAGGAGGCGCTTCAGGGCCGGGGAGACCACCATCTCGCCGGGTGCCGGGAAGGCGGCGACGCCCGGGGGCGGGGTGGCCGTGGTGGCCTCGCCCGCGTCGGGCTGCAGGAGCATGCCGGTGACCTGCGCCCCGTGGTAGACGGTGGGGATGCTCTCGTAGCGCAGGGTGTCGGGACCGGGCGCCAGGTCCTCGTACCAGATCGGTACGCGGGCGTCGGCGCGGCTGTCCACGTTCTGGAGCACGCTGGGCGCGGAGGCGGCGAACAGCAGCAGGGCGACGCCGAGGCCGACGCCTATGGCGGTGAGGGTGGTGCGGGCCCAGCCGGGCCGGCCGCCGGCGACGGCGAACCGGACGCCCATGAGCAGATCCCGTGTCCACACGGAGACCGGCGTTGTCATGCCGCCCCCGCCATGTCGCGCGCCTTGCCGTCACGGACGACGACCTCGCGGTCGGAGAAGGCGGCGACCCGTGATTCGTGGGTGACCAGGACGATGGCGGCGGCCGACTCCTGGGCGGCCTCGACGAGCAGTTGCATGACACGTTCGCCGTTGAGGGAGTCGAGAGCGCCGGTGGGCTCGTCGGCGAAGACCACCCGCGGGTTGTTGACGAGGGCACGGGCGACGGCGACGCGCTGGCCCTGGCCGCCGGAGACCTGCCCGGGGCGGTGGTGGCGTACGTCGTCCACTTCCAGGCGGGCGAGCCATTCGGTGGCGCGGGCCTCGGCCTCCTTGCGCTTGGTGCCGGTGAGGCGCAGCGGGAGGGCGACGTTCTCGACGCAGCTCAGTTCGGGGACGAGCCGGCCGAACTGGAAGACGAAGCCGAAGTCGGCGCGGCGCAGGGCGCTGCGTTCGGCGTCCGAGAGGGCGGCCAGGTCGCGGCCCTGGTAGCGGACGGTGCCCTGGTCGGGCGGGACCAGGCCGGCCAGGCAGTGCAGCAGGGTGGACTTGCCGGATCCGGAGGGGCCCATGACGGCGACGACTTCGCCGGCGTCGATGGAGAAGTCGGCGCCGGCGAGGGCGGGGGTGCTGGCGTAGGACTTGTGCAGGTCGTTCGCGGTGAGCAGGGCTGTCACGGGTGGATCTCCTTGGCGAGCCGTTCCAGGCGTGCGGCGGCCATTTCGAGCCAGCGCAGATCGGCTTCGAGATGGAACAGGGCGTGGTCGCAGATGAGCTGGTCGGCGAGGTCGCCGCTGCTCTTGCGCCGGGTGAGCTGCCGCATCAGCCGCAGGTGTTCGGCACGCTGGGTGTCCAGGATCCGGTTGGCGTCGCGCCGGGTGAGCAGAGCGAGGACGACCTTGGTGTAGAGCGTGGACTGGAGGTAGGGCTCGGGCTTCTCGGGGGTGCCGAGCCAGGCGTCGACGTCGGTGATGCCGGCGTCGGTGATGGCGTAGCGCTTGCGCTCGGGTCCGCCACCCGCCTCGATGCCGTCGACCTCGACCAGGCCGTTCTTCAGCAGCCGGGACATCGTGGAGTAGACCTGCCCGTAGTGCAGCGGGCGGTCCTGGCCGAAGTGATCGTCGAAGGTGCGCTTGAGGTCGTAGCCGTGTCTGGGGCCGGCTTCCAGGAGCGCGAGCAGGGTGTGACCGATGGACATGGCCGTCACTATACACACCACGTATAAACCGCGTGTATACCCAGATTGCATAGCCCTTGACCTGCATCAATGATCAAGGGCCCTGCGCAGCACCAACCCCGAATGGGCTAAGCGCCGTTGACTTCCGCCGCGATGCGGTCCCCGATGGCGGCGTCGACGCTGCGCCAGTAGTCCAGCGCGCGGCGCAGCACCGGCGGGCTCACGTCCTCCTTCAGATGGCCGGCCACATTGCTCACCAGACGCGTCCTGGCCGCGTCGTCCAGCACGGTGCGCACCATCGTCCCGGCCTGCCCGAAGTCGTCGTCCTCGGAGTGCAGCGTGTACGCGGCCCGCACCATCTCGCCCGCCGTCCGCCAGCCGGCCGGCTCCCCGTACCGGGCGGTGTCGGCGGCCGGGCCACCGTAGGAGTTCGGCGCGTACGGTGCCGCCGTCCTGGCCGGCTCGTAGCGCATCGGGCCGTCCTTGGCGTACGAGCGCACCGGGACGACCGGACGGTTCGGCGGCAGCTGGGCGTAGTTGGGGCCGATGCGGTAGCGGTGGGTGTCCGGATAGGAGAACAGCCGGCCCAGCAGCATCTTGTCCGGCGAGGGCCCGATCCCCGGCACCAGCGAGGACGGCTCGAAGGCGGCCTGCTCGATGTGGACGAAGTAGTCCTCCGGGTTCTCCTCCAGCCGCATCCGGCCCACCTCGATCAGCGGGTAGTCGCCGTGCGGCCACACCTTGGTGAGGTCGAAGGGGTTGAAGCGGTAGTCGGGCGCGTCCTCGAACGGCATCGCCTGCACGTACATCGTCCAGGTCGGCGCCTCGCCGCGGTCGATCGCCGTGTACAGGTCGCGGCGGTGCGCGTCCGCGTCCTGGCCCGCCAGCTCGTCCGCCTCCGTCTGGGTGAGGAAGTCGATGCCCTGGTCCGTCTTCAGGTGGTACTTCACCCAGTGCCGCTCGCCGGCCGCGTTCACCCACAGGTAGGTGTGGGAGCCGTACCCGTTCATGTGCCGCCAGGTGCGCGGGATGCCCCGGTCGCCCATCAGCCACGTGACCATGTGCGCCGACTCCGGCGACAGGGTCCAGAAGTCCCACTGCATGTCGTGGTCGCGCAATCCACTGCCCGGGTGACGCTTCTGCGAGCGGATGAAGTCCTGGAACTTCTGCGGGTCGCGGACGAAGAACACCGGAGTGTTGTTCCCGACCAGGTCGTAGTTCCCCTCCTGGGTGTAGAACTTCAGCGCGAAGCCGCGCGGGTCCCGCCAGCTGTCCGGGCTGCCCTGCTCCCCCGCCACCGTCGAGAACCGCGCCAGCATCCGGGTGCGCCGCCCCGGCTGGAACAGGTCGGCCCGGGTCAGCTCGCTCACGTCCCCGGTCACCGTGAAGGTGCCGTACGCGCCGCCGCCCTTGGCGTGCACCACCCGTTCCGGCACCCGCTCCCGGTTGAACTGCGCCATCTTCTCGATCAGATAGTGGTCCTGGAGCAGGACGGGACCGTCCGGCGAAACCGTCAGTGAGTGCTCGTCGCTCTCCACCGGTACGCCGGCGTTGTTGGTGGTGTGGTCCATGGCGAAGCCTCCTCCCGACTGCGGGTCCCGACCAGCGAATCGCGGTCCCGTCGCATCGGCAACCGATTGGACTCCGTCAAGACCTGTAGTTTGTTCAACGCGGAAGCAAGCAACTCGGCCCATTACCGCTGCGTCTGTCCCACTGGCGCGTGGACACGGGGAGTCACGCCATAGGGAGCGGTCGGAGACAGACAATGCAGCACACCTCGGGGGACGGCGACGACGGGGGCACCCCGCAGCCCGCAGCCCCAGCGGACCCGGCCACCTCTCCCGCCCCTCCCGCACCCCCATTCACCGTGGCCGAACGCGCCGGCGCCGCGCTGCACACCGCCACCCGCCGCACCACGGACCTGGCCCTCGGCTACGCCCGCAAGCCCTACTGGGACCGGCCCAGCTCCGAATGGCTGATGCGCCGCTGGCCCGACCTCACCGCCTGCCTGGTCGCCACCTTCTTCTTCTGGCTCTCCCTCACCCCCTCCCTGGTGCCGCGCCCCTGGTACTACCAGGGCGCCATCGGCGGCATCACCGCCGCCATCGGCTACGGCCTGGGCTCCACCGTCTCCTCGCTCTACCGGCTACTGCCCTGGCAGCCCAGCCCCCGCCTTCGTGCCCGCGCCTGGCTGGGGTACGAACTGCTGCTCCCGTTCGCGGTCGCGATCATGCTCGGCCGCAGCGCCGACATGCAGCGCGAACTGCGCCGGCTCCAGGAACTGCCACCCACCCTGACCTGGCACTCCCTCATGATCGCGCTGATCTCGCTCGGTGTGCTGGTGCTCTTCGTGGCCGTCGCCCGCGCCATCCGGCTGCTGACCCGCCTGATCACCCGCTGGCTCAACCGCTTCGTGCCCTGGCCGCTGGCCGTCGCCCTCGGCCTGGCCCTCACCAGCCTCATCGTGGTCTACGGCACCCGCGACGTGGTGTGGGACCGCGGCGTACTCACCATCGCCGACCGGCTCTCCGCGGCCAAGGACCGCAGCACCGACGACGGCGTGATGCGCCCGTACTCCCCCATGGTCTCCGGCAGCCCCGACTCGCTGATCTCCTGGGAGGACCTCGGCAACAAGGGCCGCACCTTCACCGGAACGGTGCTGTCCACCGAGGAGATCACCCAGTTCACCGGGCGCCCCGCCCAGCCGCCCATCCGGGTGTACGTGGGCCGCGCCGCCTACGGCGCGTACCCGGACGGCGCCGCGCTGGCCGTGCGGGAACTGGAGCGCACCGGGGCCTTCGACCGCGAGGTGCTCGCCATCGCCGGCACCACCGGCACCGGCTGGATCAACCCCACCACGGTGGAGGCGCTGGAGTTCATGCACGGCGGCGACACCGCGGTCGTCACCATGCAGTACTCCTACCTCCCCAGCTGGGCCTCGTTCGTGGTGGACCGCGAGGAGGCCGGCAACGCCACCCGCGAACTGGTGGACGCCGTGTGGGAGCACTGGTCACAGCTGCCCGAGGACAACCGCCCCAAGCTCGTCGTCTTCGGCGAGTCCCTCGCCGTCACCGCCATCGAGGACGCCTTCGACGGCCTGGAGGATCTGCTCGCCCGCACCGACGGCGCGCTGCTGGTCGGCCCGCCCGACTTCTCCCCGCTCCACAGCGAACTCACCGCCGGCCGCGACCCCGGCAGCCCCGTGTGGCGCCCGGTGTACGACGGCGGGAGGCACGTACGGTTCGCCCAGTTCCCCGAGCGGGACCTGCTGCTGGAACCGGGCCCCTGGGAGGAACCGCGGGTGATCTACCTCCAGAACGCCTCCGACCCGGTCGTGTGGTGGTCACCCGATCTGCTCTTCCAGCGGCCCGAATGGATGAACGAGCCGCTGGGCCCGGACGTCACCTCGCAGATCGACTGGTTCCCGTTCGTCACCTTCTGGCAGACGACGGTCGACATGGCCGTCTCGTACGGGTCGCCCGCGCCGCACGGCCACCGCTACGGCTCCAACCCGGTCGACGCCTGGGCGTACATCGCGCCCTCGGAAGGATGGAGCCAGCCGCTGACGGACGCCCTGAGCGTCCTGCTCGAAGCGCGCCACCCACCCCAGCACGGCTGGGCCGGGTAGCGGGTCTCCCCGGCGCGCCCGCGGCCGGCCCCGGCACCCGGGCCGGAGCACTGTGCGGTCAACGCCGCACGGTGCCGCTCACTCCCACCGGAGCTGGGCGACCACCGGCAGATGGTCACTGCCGACAGCGGGCAGCGTGTGAATACGGGAGACCGTCGCGGAGCGCGCCATGACCTGGTCGATCCTGGCCACGGGGAAGGACGCGGGGAAGCTGAAGGCGAAGCCGCTCTCCGGAACGTTCAGCCGGGACGTCAGCGGCGCCAGGCCACGGTCCTCGACCGTGCCGTTGAGGTCGCCCAGCAGGACCACCCGGGCCTGCTCCTCGGCCTCGATGGCCCGCGCCAGCCGTTCGGCGCTCTCGTCACGCCGGGCGGACGCGAACCCGCCGCCCCCCAGACGCACCGACGGCAGATGCGCGACATACGCCGCGAACTCGCCCTGTGGCGCGTGGACCACGGTCCGCATCCCCCGGCTCCAGTACTCCTCGATGTCCCGGGGCTTGATGTCCACGACCCGGGTGCCGCTCAGCGGGTGGACGGACCAGAGCCCCACGGTGCCCCGGACCTCGTGGTACGGATACCGCGCGGCCAGCTCCTCCCGATAGACGGGCAACGCCGAGGGCAACAGCTCCTGGAGCGCGATGAGATCGGCCCCCGCGTCCACCAGGGCGCGGGCGGCGCCCGCCGGGTCCTCGTTCTCGTCGCTCACGTTGTGCTGCACCACGACGAGATCGGCGTCACCGGCCTGCGCCGACCGGACCAGCCCGCCGAAGAGAGAGGCCCAGGCGACCACCGGCAGCAGCACAGCGATCAGCGCGGTGGCAGAACGCCGCAGCACCGCGAGACCGAACAGCACCACGATCACCAGGCCGAGCCAGGGCAGGAAGGACTCCAGCAGACTGCCAAGACGGCCCGGTGTGTTGGGGACGGCGCCGGGGAACGCCAACAGTCCGCCCGTCAGCACCGCCAGCGCCGCGAGCACCCGCCCCCGGCCCCAGACCGACCGGCCCCGGGCATCCTCGCCCAGCCACCACGTCAGCGGGCGCCAGGTCTTCTTCGGCGTCGGCGTATCCGCCCCGGTCTCCTCCGGCACGGTCATCCCTTCGTCCGGTCCCGCGCGTGAGCGGGCGCCACCGCACCGGTGTCTGCCGTGGCAGGCGGGGTCTGCGCCGGGTGACGCGCGGAGCGTGCTTGATCATCGGTCCTGTGGTGCAGGGGCTGACGTGATCCGCCGCCCGCGGCCGTGGGGACAGGCCGACGCGATGCCGCCCGGTCCGGGCCGGGCGGCCCGGAGACGGAGCCGGGACCGCTCCCCCCAGCCTTCGGCGGGGGAAGCGGGTGATCCACCCATCCGGGAGAGAGGGGCCGTCGCACCCCGTCCCAAGTCCGTCCCGGGTCAGTCCCGGGTCAGTCCCGGGGCCGGTCGCCGTCGCGTCCGGCGCCGCCGAGCTCGTCCCCCGGAGCGCTCACCGGTGGGGCCGGCCGCACCGGCGCCAGCGGCGCTATGGTCGCCCCCGACGGACCGTTCCGCAGATCGGCCTCCGCCTGATAGGCACGCAGATAGCCGACCACCGTGTTGGCCACCGCGACCAGCGGCACGGCCACCACCGCGCCCGGGATACCGGCCAGCAGCGTGCCCGCGGTCACCGCGAGCACCACGGCCAGCGGATGCACCTTCACCAGCCGGCCCAGGATGAACGGCTGGAGGATGTGCCCCTCGACCTGCTGCACCAGCAGCACCACGCACAGCACCATCAGCGCCGTGAACAGGCCGTTGGTCACCAGCGCCACCACCACGGCCAGCGCGCCCGAGGCGATGGCGCCGACCAGCGGCACGAACGCCGACAGGAACACGATGACGGCCAGCGGCACCGCCATCGGCACCTCCAGCACGAACAGCCCGATGCCGATGCCCAGCGCGTCGATCAGCGCCACCAGCACCGTGCCGCGCACATAGCCGGTGAGCGTGATCCACGCCCGCGGCCCGGCGCCCGCCACACCCTCGCGCGCCTGGGCCGGCACCAGCTTCAGGAACCAGTACCACACCCCGCGTCCGTCGTAGAGCAGGAACAGCGTCACGAACAGCGCCACACCGGCGCCGGACAGGAACTGGGTGAGGTAGTTGATGCCCTCCAGACCGGCCGAGGTCAGCTCGTCACTGTGATCGGTGATCCAGCTGTTGAGATTGTCGACGGTCTCGTTGATGTTCTCCTCGGTCACCCCGAACGGCAGCTGCAGCACCCAGTCGCGCAGCTGGTCGATGCCGTCCTGGACCTGCTCCACCAGCCGGTCGGTGTTCTCGATGACCTGCCAGACCACGAACCAGCCGACGCCGCCCATCACCAGGAAGCCGCCGATGGAGACGATCGCGGTGGACAGCCCGCGCCCCACCCCGAGCCTTTTCAGCCGCCCCACGAACGGCTGGAGCAGCGCGGTGACCAGCAGCCCGGCGGCGAACGCGATCACCAGCAGGCTGATCGCCGACACCACCTGGATCAGCACCCACACCACGGCCGCCAGCACCAGGATCCGCCAGCCGGCCTCGGCCGCGACCCGGACGCCCCACGGGATCACGGCATCGGGCGCCGGACGCTCAGGGGTGGCCGGCGGCTGCGCGTCGCCCGGCCCGGCTCCCCCGCCGTGGCCGCCCGCGCTCGCCCCCGCACCGCTCCCGGCGGAGGCCCCGCCCTCACCGGCCGGCGGGCCCTCGACGAGCCCCGGCACATCCGGGGCCACGGTCCGCCGGACCCGCGCCTCCAGATGTTCGTACCCACCCCCGCCGTCCTCGGCGCGCCCCGCGACCCGCTCCTCCGCCTCCCGCTCCCGGCGCTGAATCTCGCGCTCCGCGGCGGCCCGATAGGCCGACACGCGCGAGTTCAGCCGCGCCAGGCCGGTCTTGAACCGGCTCACTCCAGACATCCCGTTTCCCTCTTCCCCCAGTTTTCGCACCGCGGTCCGCGCCCTGACGTTACCCTGCGCGCCCGCCGGAAGGAGGGTCCCCTCACGAAAGCGGAAATCCCCGCACCGAAGCCGGTGCGGGGATCCCGTGAACGCTGTTCGCCGGGGACTGACGGAAGGGTCAGTACCAGTGATTGACCTGCCAGAACTCCCATGCGCCACACGGGCTGCCGTAGCGCTCGTTCATGTAGTTCAGACCCCAGCGGATCTGGGTGGCGGGGTTGGTCTGCCAGTCGGCGCCGGCCGAGGCCATCTTCGTGCCCGGCAGCGCCTGCATCAGGCCGTACGCGCCGGAGGAGGGGTTGGTGGCGGTGTGGTTCCAGCCGCTCTCGCGCTCCACGATCGTGGAGAAGCACTGGAACTGGTCGGCCGCCACGATGTCCCGGGCGATCGCCTGGATCTCCGCCTTGCTGTACGAGGACTGGACGGGCGCGGAAGCCCGTGAGGCGGCCCTGCTGGCGGCCTCCGCCGCCTCGCGCTGGCGCTCTTCCTCCGCCTCGCGCTCCGCCTGCTCCCTGGCCTCCTGCTCGGCACGCTCGCGCCGCTCCTGGGCATCCGAGGCGGCCTGCACCCGGGCGGCCTCCTCGGCCGCCTTACGGGTCTGGACGTCGGCGACGTCCGCCTGCGACTCCGCCTGCTGGACCAGCGACGCGGTGTGCAGCTGGGCATTCGGGGCAGCGGGTATGTCCGCCAGCAGCGTCGCGTCGGCGGCGGCGAACTCGATGTCGCTGACGCCGCCCTGCTCGTCTCCCGAGGCAACACCGACGGCAGCACCGACGGTTGTGACCGCGGTAGCAGACGCCACGGCGAATCCCCGGACCGAAATCCGGCTCACACGGTTTCCTTCCACCATCGCCCGCGTGGGTGACCCCCACGGGCGCAATCGTGCCCCTGACGCGGGCCTTCACCGCTGAACGGACCAGCGGGTCACAGAAGGCACGGGCCCGGCGGAATCCCCCGCCCTTGCTGGCACGGGACCCCGCGTGGTGCTGCGGGCGGCATACGGCTGACGGCTGTTCAGTTGTCAAACTCTGTACTGCGCCGCTCCGATGGCGGTGCGGCAGTGCCGTATGCGGGGCCTGACAGACGCACACACTGCCGGAAACGGGGAGCGGTAAGCAATTCAGCTCGATGTGGGAAAGGTCACACGCACTCCAGTCGAACGGGGGCTTGCGTTCCGCCCGGCGGCCGGTGAACAACAGCGGCCGCACGGACGGAACACCCAGCGTGGCCGGGGGCTAAACCCGCCCCTCCTCCAGCATTTCGGTCACCAGCGCGGCGATCGGGGAGCGCTCGGAGCGCGTCAGGGTGACGTGCGCGAACAGCGGGTGCCCCTTGAGCTTCTCCACCACCGCCACCACACCGTCGTACCGCCCCACCCGCAGGTTGTCACGCTGCGCCACGTCGTGGGTGAGCACCACCCGGGAGTCCTGACCGATCCGGGAGAGCACCGTCAGCAGCACGTTGCGCTCCAGCGACTGGGCCTCGTCGACGATGACGAACGCGTCGTGCAGCGAACGGCCCCTGATGTGGGTGAGCGGCAGCACCTCCAGCATCCCGCGCGCCACCACCTCCTCGATGACCTCACGGGTCGTCACCGCCGAGAGGGTGTCGAAGACGGCCTGCGCCCAGGGGTTCATCTTCTCGGCCTCGGTGCCCGGCAGGTAGCCGAGATCCTGGCCGCCCACCGCGTACAGCGGCCGGAACACCATCACCTTGCGGTGCTGGCGGCGCTCCAGGACCGCCTCCAGGCCCGCGCACAGCGCCAGCGCCGACTTGCCGGTGCCGGCCCGGCCGCCCATCGACACGATGCCGACGTCCGGGTCGAGCAGCAGATCCAGGGCGACCCGCTGCTCGGCGCTGCGGCCGTGGATACCGAACGCCTCCCGGTCCCCGCGCACCAGCTTCACCCGGCCCTCGGGCGCCACCCGGCCCAGCGCCCGGCCGCGCTCGGAGGAGATCACCAGACCGGTGTGCACCGGCAGCTCGGCGGCCTGCGGATCGAAGACGCTCTCGGAGGCGAACAGTTCGTCCACGCTCTCGCCGGGCATCGTGATGTCCATCATCCCGGTCCAGCCGGAATCGGTGATGGCCAGTTCCGCGCGGTACTCCTCGGCGGCCAGACCGACCGAGGACGCCTTGATGCGCAGCGGCAGGTCCTTGGAGACCACCGTCACATCGTGACCCTCCGCCTGGAGATTGCGGGCCACGGCCAGGATGCGGGTGTCGTTGTCCAGCAACTGCCCGCGGCCGGTCAGCATGGCCGGCGGCAGAATGGCCGGATCCGAGTGGTTCAGCTCCACCCGCAGGGTACCGCCGAGGTCACCGATGGGCAGGGGATGGTCGAGGCGGCCGTACCGCACCCGGTACTCGTCCAGCCGACGCAGCACCTGGCGGGCGAAGTACCCCAGCTCCGGGTGGTGGCGCTTGGCCTCCAGTTCGGTGATGACGACCACCGGGAGCACCACTTCGTGCTCGTCGAAACGGGTCATCGCTGATGGGTCGGCCAGGAGGACACTGGTGTCGAGGACGTACATGCGCCGCTCGCTGAGGCGCTTCTTGCTGGTCACCACGTGTGGACGAACCCCCTCGGGAGAGGTGTGGAAGACGCGGCGCCGCTGGTACGTGCGACGCCGGGCGTCTGCTGGCCGGCTGACGGCCCGTGGCCTCCATGGGAGCCATGCACGCACGGGCCGGGCACCGGCCCTGGTCCATGTCCGTGGTACGCAAACGGGCCTCCCGGCGGACGGGGCTGACGCCCGGTCCGCGATGAATATGCCCGCTGCCTCCGCATCTCATGCGGACAACCCCTCGGACGGCACCACCCCATGCCCGCTCGGCGGACATGGGGTGGTGAACGAAGGTACGAGAGGGTAATACCGGATGAACCGCCCGGATCAGACGCCGTAGCGGCGGTGCCGGGCGGCGTAGTCACGCAGCGCCCGCAGAAAGTCGACCTTGCGGAAGGCCGGCCAGTACGCCTCGCAGAAGAAGTACTCCGAGTGGGCCGACTGCCAGAGCATGAAGCCGGAGAGCCGCTGCTCGCCGCTGGTACGGATGACCAGGTCGGGGTCGGGCTGGCCGCGGGTGTACAGATGTTCGGAGATGTCCTCGACGCCCAGCGACTCGGCGACCTGGGCCAGGTCCTGGCCCTCCGCGGCCCGCTTGGCCAGCAGCGAACGGACCGCGTCGGTGATCTCCTGCCGGCCGCCGTAGCCGACGGCCACGTTGACCAGTATTCCCTCGCGCTTTCCGGCCAGTTCCTCGGCCTCCTGGAGCACGCTGCGGGTGCGCTCGGGCAGCACGTCCAGGGCACCGACATGGTGCACCCGCCAGCGCCCGTCGGCGGCCAGGTCACGCACCGCGCCCTCGACCACGGTCAGCAGCGGGTCGAGCTGGTCGGCGGGGCGGGCGAGGTTGTCGGTGGACAGCATCCACAGGGTGACCACCTCGACGTCGGTCTCGGCGCACCAGCCCAGGAGCTCCTGGATCTTGGCGGCGCCCGCCTCGTGCCCCTCCTTGGTGGTGCCGCCAGCGGCCTTGGCCCAGCGGCGGTTGCCGTCCAGGATGACGCCGATGTGCTTGGGCACGCCCTCCGCGTTGCCGAGCTTGCCCTCCACCCGGTGGGCGTACAGCCGTACGAACCCGCGGCGGATCTTGTTCCGGACCCTGCCGAAGATCCCTCCTCGGCCCTGTTCCTGCTTTGCCACGCCGCATCCCCTCGCACACCCTGCCCCGTCGGAACCAGCACTGTAGGACAGCTCGGCGCCGGAACAGAAAGCGGGCCGGTCCGTGGGGGGGATACGGACCGGCCCGAGGGGGGGTATTCCACCGTAACGCATGGAAGAGGCCGCTGTGTGCCAGTGGGCCGGATTCAGGCGTGGCGCGGTGATCCGTCCCGGTCGGCGGGCCGACGGGCGCCGGGCCGGGTCAGGCGGCGGCAAGGGCGCCCAGGAGGAGGGCGACGAGGGCGCCCAGGGCCATGAAGGGCCCGAAGGGCACGGCCGTCTTGCGGGTGGCCCGGCGGGCGACGATCAGGATCAGGCCGTATCCGGCGGCGCACAGGAAGCCGGTGAAGGTGCCGAAGAAGATCACGTCCCAGCCGTACCAGCCCATGGCGACCCCGAGCGGGACGGCGAGCTTGACGTCGCCGAAGCCCATGCCGCGCGGATTGATCAGGAAGAGCACGAAGTAGACGGCGCCCAGGACGAGCCCGCCGAGCAGGGCACGGGGCCAACTGCCGGTGGCGGAACCGGACAGCGCGGCCACGCCGAGGGCCACGGGCAGGGCGGCGGCCAGCGGGAGGGTGAGCGGGTCGGGCAGCCGCTGGACGGAGAGGTCGACGGCGGCCAGCAGCACGACGGCCGGCGCGGCGAGCAGCCAGACGACGAGCTCGGGGTGCGGCCCGGTGGCGGCGGCCAGGGCGGCGCAGACCAGCGCGGTCCAGACAGTGAGCGCCCCGGCGCCCGTCCCGTAGCGGCGAGTGGCGGGCGGGCAGTGCGGGCAGCGTGCGGTGCCGAGCCAGCCGCCTTGGGCCGCGGGCGGCAGGGGGTGGCCGGCCGGGCAGGCGGAGCGCCAGGGTTCCTCCGGCTCGACGGACAGCCGGTAGCGGGGCCGGGCGAGCAGCGGTCCGGTGAGGGCTCCGTACGCGGCGGCGGCGAGGATCAACAGCGGGTGCACCCGGCTGAGCGTACGGGCCGGCCACACGGAAGCGGCAGGGGTGCGGACGTACTGCGGGCCGGTCTGCCCGAGTGGGGGGGAGGGCAGACCGGCCCGCTTGTATGGGGGGACCGGAGCGGGGGGGGTGGCTCACGGTCCGCCCCGCCAGACGTCGCCGGGGTGGGAGTGACGACGCTGGCAGTTATGGATGTCAGCGTGACTGACTGAGGGAACCCTACCGTACGTGACACTGGACTGTGACCCCCTTGGCACAAGCCCTTCCGCCACACTACCCACGGTCATCCACTGGCCTCATTTCGCGGTCACGGGGGCGCAGGTGGGAGACACGCGCCGGGCGCACGGGGCCCGGAACAGCCCGGCGGAGGGACACCCGTTCGAGGGGGCACGGCCGGCGCGGTCCCCGGCGGGCGGAGCGGGGCGACTGGGGACGGAAACCGGCGCCCACTACGATGCCTGCGGTACGCCGGTACGCCGTAACCGCCAGGGGGGAACCATGGCCGCGCACGACGAACACGCCCCACCCCAGCCACAGTTCAGTCCGCTGGGGCCCAACGATCCACGCGAGATGGCCGGTTACGAGCTGCTCGCCCGCATCGGATCGGGCGGCATGGGCAGTGTCTACCTCTCCTACACCCGGGGTGGACAGCCCGTCGCGCTGAAGGTGGTACGCGGTGAGTTCGCCGAGGACCCCGACTTCCGCCGCCGCTTCGCCGCCGAGGTACGGGCCGCCCGCCGGGTACAGGGCCTCTACACCGTCCCCGTCCTGGACAGCAACACCGAGGGCGCCGCGCCCTGGCTGGCCACCGCCTACGTACCCGGCCTCTCGCTGGCCGAGGCGCTGCGGCGGCACGGCCCACTGCCGCTGGAGACGGTGCTGCTGCTGGTCGCCGGGGTGGCGGAGGCGCTGATCTCCATCCACGCGGTGGGCGTGGTGCACCGCGACCTGAAACCGGGCAACGTGCTACTGGCCACCGAGGGCCCGAAGGTGATCGACTTCGGCATCGCGCAGGCCGCCGACAGCACCGCCCTGACCGGCACCGACGTACGCGTCGGGACCCCGGCGTACATGGCCCCCGAACAGATCATGGGCAACCCGCCGGCCGGGCCCGGCACCGATGTCTTCGCCCTCGGTATCATCGCCCACTTCGCCGCGACCGGCGGCCACCCCTTCGGGGAGGGCGGGGCGCACGGGCTGATGTACCGGATCGTGCAGGAGGACCCCTACCTGGCCCGCGCCCCCGAGGCCCTGCGGCCCATGATCGCGGCCTGCCTCGCCAAGAACCCGGCACAGCGGCCGGAACCGGCGCAGGTCGTGGAGATGTGCCGGTCCCTGTCCCCCGGCCAGACCCTGCAGCGGCGCGACAGCTGGCTCCCGGCGGGCCTGGCCACCCAGGTCTCGCAGCGCCACGGCACCCAGCCCCCCACCCCGCCGCCCCTCCCGGCCACGGCCCCGACGGTTCCGCCGCCCACGGCACCGAAGCCCCGCCGCACGATGGCGATCGCGCTGGCCACGACGGCCGTCCTGGCGGCGGTCGCGGGCGGGGCGACGGCGGCCCTGCTGCTGACGGACGGGGACGACGACACTCCCCGGGCGGGCGGCCCGACATCGCCGTCGGGGGAGGCTCCGGAGGCGGAGCGGGAATTCATCCCCGAGTCCACCGAGACCAACAAGGAGCCCCCCGGAGACGAGGAGGCGGCGGAGCAGGACCCGAACGCCGAGTACCACGTGGACAAGAGCGGCGTGAAACTGAACATCAGGGCCCCCCTTTTCACGGAGGACGTCAACGTCCAGCTGGGAAGCTGCCTCGGTGCCAACCTCACCCGGATCAATCTTGAAGAGCTCACCGTGGCCACCGGCGTCGGTTTCGGCAGCATGGACTACTACTCCGACGAAGCCCAGATCGACTACCAGTACTGCGGCCAGGAGCGGGCGAACGGCGACGGAATCGCCTTCGACCCCGACCTCTTCACCGGCACCGTCGATGCTCCCGATCCCACGCCGGAGGAGTGCTCGGCCGCAGCCCGCTCAGCGACCCTGCCCAACCCCATCACCATCGACGACGTACTGAGCGACACCAGCCTGCGCGAGGACATGGGGATCTGTATCGAGGCTCCGGACGGCAGCATCGTCCATCTGTGGATCGACACCGTCCAGCCGGAACCTCACAACAAGGAGCTCCGCACCTATCTCACCACCGCCACCCGCTGGATCCCGAACGACTGAGGGACCTTCCGGCCCGGCGGCTCAGTTGCCGCTGGGCCAGGAGATCTCCACCCGCCGGTTCTTCTGCCGGCCCTCCTCGGTCTCGTTGTCGTACAGCGGATAGTCCTCGCTGTAGCCGCGGACGTTGAAGGAGATGCCGGACGGGTCCGCGATGAGTTCCAGGAGCACCGTCTGGGTGTTCCGCGCGCGGTTGGCGGAGAGCGTCACGCCGTTCTCGTACGAGCCCAGGTTGTCCGTGAAGCCGAAGACGTTCACCTGCTCGGGCTGGTACTCGTCGATCGCGGCAGCCACCTCGGCGAGGGCGGCGCGGGACTCCTCGCTGATCTCGTCGCTGTTCTTGCCGAAGACCACATCGGTCTGGAGCGTGAACTTGTGCTGCCCGCCGGTGCGTTCCTCACGCTGCTCACCCGCGGGGCCCGATCCCGGATCCGGGTCCGGCTCGGAATCCGGCGGGGCTGGGGACTCGTCGTTGTTGCCGCCACTGTTCGGCGGTGGGTCCTGTGTGCCACCACCGGTGTCCTCGGTAATGAACTTGATGTCCAGCACCCGCGGCTCGGCGAGGGAGGCACCGTCCCCCAGCATCAGGCCGGGAGCGTTGGCATCGATATCGGGTGTGGCGGGGGCCTCATAGCCCGGTGGTTGCTCGAAGTCCTCGTCGCCCTCATCCGCGAGGGCGGGGGCGGGGAACATCAGCACGGCCACACCCGTGAGGGCGGTGGCCGCCATGACCTGGAGGGAGTAGCGCTTCGAATGTTCAGTCATCACCATCAACCGGCCGAGATCTCAAAGGAGGCAGGGGGCATGTTGCCGATGTTGAAGTCGAGTTCGGTGGCGCCGTCCGGAGGGGCCGGGAACTGCGCGAACCACTCGACGGAGTCACCCGGGTTCAGGCCGCCGCCGAACTGCGTGCACAGGCAGCGCCCCGAAGTGTCGCGCAGGATCAGATAGCGCTTCCCCTCCGTCTTGTCGACGACCGAGGAACCGGCCATCGAGAAACCGTTGTTCGTCAGTTCACGCTCGTCTCCTCGCCAGCCGATCTCCAGAAAGCGTTCCGCGCCGTCGTTGGTCAGGGTCCCGGACACCGTCAGGAAGCCGCCCGTATCACGCTGTGCGGAGTCGATGGTGAGCCGCATCCCGCCTTCTCCGGTCACCTCGGACAACGGTCCGCGGTCCTCGGGTGCGGTGCCGTCGTCGCCGGTGTCTTCACCCTCGGACGGCTTGTCATCGGTGTCGTCGGAGCCGCCACCGCCGGTGCTCTCGCCGGACCCCGCGCTGCCGTCTCCTCCCCCGTCGCCGTCGCCGCCGGAACAACTGGCGACCGCGATCACCAGGGCGGCGCCCAGCGCTATCACAATCAGGATCAGACGGGACTTGCTGTCTCGGAGGTCCATTTCGGATGGGTGTCCTTTGCGCTCAACTCATAGCAGGTCAGTCGTCCAGATACACCTGGAACAGGTCCCGGGCCTCCGGCACTTCGCCGTCATCCCGTGGATCGAAGGACCAGTCCCGCTCATCACAGCTCAGGCCGATCTCCTCCTCTTCCTGCGAGGTCGGCTCACACCGTGCCGCGACGACGGCGGTGGCCGTGGCACGGGCCGTCTGGTTCTCGGTGCCGGGGATGAAGGAATCACCCACCGTGTCCAGGGTTTCGACCTCCACCGTGTAGCCGAAACGGCTCACGTCCGGTTCGCACGCCGTCACGACGGCGTTGTTCCGTGCGGCGAGCCGGGGCGCGGCCTCCGTGCAGGCCGCGCCCGTGCGGAAGTCGACCCCGGCCAGTACATCGCCCAGGTCTTCGTCCTCCAGGATGGCGTCCCGAAAGAGCTCGTAGAGGTGGTCACGGGACTCCCTCGCCGCGGCCAGGGCGGCGGCGTCGGCGGCCGACTGGCCACCGCTGCGGGTGACGGCGGCCTGCGCGAAGACGAAGAGGGTGAAGGCTGCCACCAATACCGTGGTGACGATCGCTATGTAGAGCGGAAAGATCGCTCCTCGATCGCCGCCGTCGCCTCGCCCGTGTCTCAGCGTCCTGTCACACTCTGCACCGCACGGTCCACCGCATTGGCAATGGTGTTGTCTATGCCCAGAGAGAATACCGCCCCAACGATCAAGGCGATCAGCAACAGCAGCCCCGCATACTCCACGAAGCCCGCGCCCCGGTCGCTGTGGCGGCGGGTCGTCAGATGAGTGACGACCGTCTTTCTCCAGTTCAGCAGCATCCTGCTCATGGCGTCCTTTTCCCCCGGCCAGCCCCGTTCCAGCCGGCATGCTCATGCCCCGAAGTGGTGTGTGCCCGGTATCGGGGCTCGGGGAGTGACTCTGCCCGGGCGACGCCTGGTTGAAGCGTGGACGCAGCATGTCTGACCCCCTCCCGCTCCCTGCGGGCCAACCCCTTCACACACCTGTTGGCACTGACTGTGCCACACCCGGGGGCACTTGGGCAGAGAGACCTTGGTGAAGGGACGTTTTCGTGGCCCTTGGACGCGGTCGCCCTGATCAGCCGGGATTCAGAATATCCGTAATGTTCACCCCTGAACCGAGGACCATTCCCACGACGATCACGATCATCGTCGCCGGCACCATGAAGACCAGGGTCGCCAGCGTCGCCTTGGGGATCGCCTTCGCGGCCCGGCGGCGGGAGTTCTGGGCGTCGGTGCGGCGCATGTCCGTGGCGATCTGTATGAGCGTCTCGGCGATCGGCGCGCCCAGTTCCTCGCCCTGCTGGAGCGCCGTGACGAACTGGTTCACCGGCTCGGAGTCGTTGCGCCGCCGCAGGTCGTCGAACGCCTGCCGGCGCGACACCCCCATGTCCATCTGCCGCAGGGTGATGCGCACTTCATCGGCCCACGGGCCCTCGTACCGTCCGGCCACCCGCTCCAGTGCCTGCCGGAAGCCCAGGCCGGCCGAGACGACCACGGCGAGCACGTCCAGGAAGTCCGGCAGGGTGCGGTCGATGACGTCCCGGCGTTCCCTGATGCTCTGCCAGATCACCGCGTCGGCCGCGAACGCACCGAACGCGAGGGCGAACAGGGCGAAGAAGGGCCAGCCATTGGCGATGAAGCTCAGGGTCGCCAGCGCGCCGAAGATGCCGTACACGGCCCGCCGCGCCGCGTAGCGTTCCACCGTCAGGCCCTGGGGGTTGCCCGCCTGGTCGATGCGGCGGCGTTTGCGGTCCACGCCCTTGGGGCCCATCAGCCGCAGCACCAGCGGTGCGAACCGCATTCCGAGGCGGTCGACGGCCGAGCCGGTCGCCGTCACCCGGGTGGAGCCGATCTCAAGCGCCAGCGCCAGGTCGGGCGGCAGCGGGGTGGCCGTGCGCAGCAGCCGCAGCGCCATCACGATGCCGAAGACCGCGGCACCCATGGCCAGGCCCAGCAGCAGAGCGAGCATGCCGGTGTTCCTCTCGGATCAGACGTCGATGCGGCCGAAGCGGCGCACGACCACGAAGCCCACGGCGTACATCACGAGCGCGATCACCATGGCGATCTGTCCGCCGGGGCTCGCCGTCACCCGGCCCAGCGCGCCCGGTGACATGCCGTTGATCATCAGCAGCGCACCCAGGCCCAGCAGCGGCACGGTGACCGCGGTGGCGTTGACCTCGGCGAGCATGGTGCGTACCTCGCGGCGGGTCTCCTTGCGCTCCTCCAGGGTGGCGGTGAGGTTCCGCAGGGAACCCACCATGGAGCCGCCGGCCCGGTTGGCCAGTATCAACGTGGTGACGAGTACGTTCAGTTCGCGCGACGGGAGGCGTTCGCCGAGTTCGCCCAGTGCCTCATCCAGCGAGCGGCCCACGGTGAGCTGGTTGGCGACCAGGGCGAGTTCGGCGCCGGCCGGGTCGTCCATCTCCTCGGCCGCCATGGACAGCGCGGTGCGCAGGGCGAGGCCGGCCGCCGTGCCGTTGGCGATCAGGCGTGCCAGTTCGGGGAGTTGGCCGATGAACTTCTCGGTGCGCTTGGCGCGCTGCCAGCCCAGGAAGGCGTTGCCGCCCCAGATCGCGACCAGGGCGAAGACGGGGCCGAAGAACGGTGCGAGCAGCACGTGGCCGACCGCCCACAGCACCGCCATCGCGCCCAGCACGTACGCGACGTACTCGCCGGCCGTCAGTTCCAGGCCGGTGGAGTGGAGCTTGACCCGGATCGCGCGGCCCACGGCCGTCCGGCGCAGCCGCTGGTCGAGCGCCGCGAACGGGCGGTCCCTGGCCGGGTCCCCGGGGTCGGCGGTGCCGGCCCCGGCGGGTCCGGCGTCCGGGCCGGTCAGCCGGTGCAGCAGCGCACGGCGCGCGGCGCGGCCGGTGGCGTACACGTACAGTCCGGCCACCGCCAGCACCAGCGCGCCCAGTGCCAGGCTCAGGGTGGCCCGCGCCGCGCCGCTCTCCAGTGCGATGGGTACCACTACTGCGCCTCCCGGGTGGACAGTTGGCTGTCGTCCAGGTGGACCCCGAACGCCTGCGGGATCTGCTCGCCCGCCAGGTAGAGCCGGTCGGCGACGGCGCGCGGTATCGGATAGTGCCGGAACCTGCCGTGCACCGTGCCGCCCGGGGTGAGCGGCTCGGCGGTGAACTCGGCGATGGTGGCGATCCGGAACGATTCGCGGCCGTGCGAGGCGAGCACCGCGATCTCGGTCAGCCGGCGGGTGCCGTCCGGGTGCCGTACGAGCTGGACGACCACGTCCACCGCGCTGTTGATCTGGTCGCGCAGCGCCTCGAAGGGCACCTTGATCTCGGACATGGACGCCAGCGTCTGGAGGCGCAGCAGGGCGTCCTCGGCGCTGTTGGCGTGCACGGTGGCGAGCGAGCCGTCGTGGCCGGTGGACATGGCCTGGAGCATGTCGAGGGTCTCGCCGCCGCGCACCTCGCCGACGATGACGCGGTCGGGGCGCATCCGCAGCGAGTTGCGGACCAGGTCGCGGATGGTGACCTCGCCCTTGCCCTCGATGTTGGGCGGCCGGGATTCCAGGCTCAGGACATGGCTCTGCTGGAGCTGGAGTTCGGCGGCGTCCTCGACTGTGACGATGCGCTCGCCGTCGGGGATGAGACCGGAGAGGGCGTTGAGCAGGGTGGTCTTGCCGGACCCGGTGCCGCCGGAGACGATGATGTTGAGCTTGGCGCGCACCAGTCCGGCGAGCAGCAGCACGAGGTGCTGGTCCAGGGTGCCGAAGTCGACGAGTTCGGCGAGGGTGTACGCGCGGGGGAATCGGCGGATGGTGAGCGCGGGGCCGCTGAGGGACAGCGGGGGGATGATGACGTTGACCCGCTCGCCGGTGGGCAGCCGGGCGTCGACCATCGGATTGGACTCGTCCACGCGGCGGTTGACGGTGGAGACGATGCGCTCGATGGTCTGCATGAGCTGGTCCTCGGAGGCGAAGCGCAGCGGGAGCTGCTCCACGCGCCCGGAGCGTTCGACGAAGATCTGGTCGGGTCCGTTGACCATGATCTCGGTGATGGAGGCGTCCTCCAGCAGGGGTTCGAGGATGCCCAGGCCGAGGGCCTCGTCGACCACCCGGCGGATGAGCAGGGAGCGTTGCTGGGTGGAGAGCACCGGGCCCTCGCGGCTGAGGATGTGGCCCAGCACCCGCTCCAGGCGGTCGCGGCGGTCGGCGGTGGACAGCGCGGACATCTCCGCGAGGTCGATCTCCTCCAGGAGTTTGCCGCGGTAGACGGCGACCAGCCGGTTGTTGTCACCGGGTCCGGCGCCGGGCCCTGGCTCCTCCTGGGCGTGGATGCGTGATCTCAGGCCCATCGCCGGCCTCCCTTCGTCAGTCGCATGGCATGGTCACCGTCTTGCTGGCCCGGCCGAGGTCGCTCATGAACGGCAGGACGGAGGGCACCGTGACGCGGGCGGTGACGGTGGCCTCGTCGCCGCACGCGGACAGTTCGAAGTCGGTGTTCGCGGCCAGCCAGCCGCTCATCGCGGCCCGCCCGCTGGTCTGGTACTGGTCGGCGATCTCCTCCTGGGAGGCGGTGCGGGCGGCGGCCCGGGCGGCGGAGCCGGCCTGGAGCGCCGTGTAGCCGGCGACGCCGAGCTGGAGCGCGGCGAGTGAGACGAGTACGAGGAGGGGGAGCCAGCCGGCGAACTCGACGGCGGTGACGCCCCGGTCCCCGTACGCCGTCGCGCTGTCGCTCCCGTCGTGTCTCGCCCCGGTGTTCTCCGTCCGCGTGCTCATCGGTCCTCCTCCACCGCGCCGGCGGTGCCGGAGATGGTGATGGGGAGGTTGAACGCGCCGGGGAACAGTACCGGCACCTGGAGTTCGACGCGGGCGGTGCGGACCACGCCCTCCAGCGGGCAGGAGACGCTCATCGACCAGGAGGCGGGGATGTGCTCGCGGGCCGCCGTGCCGCAGGCCCCTTCACCGCCGCCCGCCGCCGCGGCGGCGCGGGCGGCCTCGTCCGCCGCGTTGCCGGCGAGATGGAAGCCGTAGCCGATGACGGCGCACTGCCAGGCGACGGCGAAGAGCAGCAGGATCAGCGGGAAGATGCCGGCGAACTCCACCATCACCGCGCCGCGGTCGCGGCGCACGGCTGGGCCGGCGCCCGCAGAACGTACGGGGGAGACGGAGCCCGGGGCGTCCGCGTGCTCGGTGGCCCCGGCGGTGCGCCCGGCTCCGGCCGGTGCCGGGTGCGCACGGGCCGACCGGACCGGGCGTGCTGTACGGCCGGCCCGTCCGGGCCCGGAGCGGCCTCGCGGCGCCCCGGCCGGGAAGGCCGTCCTCATCCCCGGCGTCCCTTGCGCCGGCTGCCGCCGCCCCCGCCCGCGGGCTGCGGGGCCGCCAGGCCGAGTTCGGTGGCCAGCGCCCACATGGCGCGGCGCACCGGCCCCTTGACGTCCAGGTCCTGGATGCGGCCGGCGTCCTGCGCCTCCTGCAGTTCCTTGAAGTTGGCGGGCACGGTCTGCCGGGCGACCTGGGTGCCGGTGATCCGGGAGATCAGCTGCGGCTGGATGGCGCTGGAGCGGGTGAGCCTGTTGACGACGGTGGTCACGCCCTCCGCCTTGCGGATCTGCAGCCGGTCCCACATCCGCACCATGCGGTTGACGGCCCGCACCGAGATCACGTCGGGGGTGGTGACCAGCAGCGCGGTGTCGGCCAGTTCCACGGCGGCGGCGGTGGCGGCGTTCATCTGCGAGCCGCAGTCCACCACCACCGTGTCGTACCGGGCGCGTACGGCCGCCAGCAACTGCCGTGCGGTGGTGTCGGTGACGTCCTCGCCGCGTTCCCCCTCCGCCGGGGCGATCAGCATCGACAGGCCCGTACGGTGGGTGAACACCGCCTCGGCCAGCACCTGCGGGGAGATGTCGCTGATGCCCGCCAGGTCGGCCAGCGAGCGGCGGAACTGCACGTCGAAGAACGAGCCGACGTCCCCGCTGAGCAGGTCCAGGTCGACCAGCACCACCCCGCGGCCCTCCGGCCGCTGCGCCGCCAGCGCCAGCTGGGTGGACAGCAGGGTCGCGCCCACTCCGCCCTTCGCGCCGGAGACCGTGATCAGCGTGCCGCCGGGGCCGGTGCCGAAGCTCTCGCCCGCGCCGAGGTGGCGGCGCATGCCCGCGGCCCACTGGGCGGCGGCGGCCAGCCGGGTGGACAGTTCCTCGAAGGACACCGGCAGCCCGGCCAGACCGCGCGCGCCCGCGTCCATCGCCGCCGAGTAGAGGCCGGCGGTCGGGTCGGCGGAGATCAGCACCACGCCCACCGCGGGGAAGCGCAGCGCGACCTCCCGGATCAGCTCCAGCGCGGGCAGCGGCCCGATGCGCTCGTGGACGACCACGACCTCGGGCAGCCCGGCCACCGACTCGTGGGAGAGCGCGGCCAGGGTCTCCAGCAGGGTCGCCGAATCGGGCACCGCGCGCATCGGCTCGGTGCCGGGCAGCTGGCTCAGCAGCGTGATCAGTGAGCGCGCGGTGTCCGGGTCGCCCACCGCCGGGAGAATGCGCGTCGTCATCCCTGCCACCCCAACCCCATGCTCATCACGGAACCATCCCCAACGGTGCGCCGCTGTGCGGGTTGCCGCTCATGTCGCCCACGATGGTGTACGTGCGCTCGTCCTCGGGATCTCCTGCTCCTCCCCGGGGGCGACCAGCGCCAACCGCACCTGCTCGGCGAAGGCCTCGGCGAAGGTGACCCGTTCGGCGTCCAGGTGGTCCAGGGCGAAGGTGATCGGCACCGCCTGCGTCGTACGGCGGTCCTCCTCGACCTCCGTCAGGTCGCCGACCTCGATCACCTCGGCGTTGTTGACCATCAGCCGGACGAACTCCATCTCCTCGCTGTCGTCGGCCGAGGTGTCGCGGGCCCGGAACGCCGCGTACAGGTTGATCTTCGCGCCGGGGTAGATCTTCCCGGCGACCCCGGTGGAGGCGTCGATGAGCACCGCGATCTCCTGCTGTCCCGGCGCGAGTTCCGGCCGGTCGGAGATCATGTCCTGCTGGAGCAGCGAACCCTCGCGCAGCGGCGAGACAGCGACCTTGCCCTCGATCTGGGACAGCTCGGTCACCGCCGAGTCGGGTATGTACCGCTCGGGGATGGTGACTTCGCGCAGCTGGGCGGCGCGCAGCTCGGTGTACGGCTCGACGTCCTCGCTCAGCTCGTACGCCGTGACCTCGGGGCCGACCTTCGACTCCACGTCGTTGATCACCGCCACCACCCCGGCGAACGCGCCGAGGGCGAGCAGGACCGAGACGATCAGCAGAAGCGAACCGCGGCGCTGTCGAGCGTTCATGGGGTCTTTCTACCTTCTGCTTCTGACAGCGCGTCGGCCGTTGTGGATATCGGTGCGAAAAAACCGCTCACCGCGCGAGTGCCTTGCGCTGCCCGCCGCCGCTCGCGCCGCCTATCGCTCTCGGTACCCGGTCCCGCGCCGCCGGAACCGGCGCGGAGCAGAACGCGCAGCGGTCCCCGATGAGGGTGAACCCGCACCAGTGGCACGCTTCCTGACGCATCGAGGACACCATCTGGTACAGCACCGAGGCGTCCTGGATGGCGGCGGCGAACTCCACCAGCTTGTTGGTGCGCCACCAGGACGGCGACTGCTCGGGCAACGGCACCGGATGCACCCCCTGGACCTGCCACTGCCGGGCGAGTTGCCCGGTGACCCACTCACTGTCGAGCTGACCGGGGGCGTAGGTGAGGGTGGTGGCGAACTGCGGTCCGGCCAGGCCGACTCCGGAGGCACGTACGAGCTGGGCGGTGGGCCTGGCCAGTACGGCGTGCGGCCCCGAGGCCGAGGAACGCGGCCCGGTGACGGGGGGCAGCGCGATCGGCAGCCGGTCGGTGCGGGACGCCGAGCCGAGCAGCGCGCCCGCGTAGATGTAGTGGGACAGCAGCCGGGCGGCGGCGCCCAGCACCCCGGGGCTGAAGTCGCACACCGACAACTGCCGTAGCTGGCGCACCAGGACGGCCGCACCCAGCGGCGGCAGGGAGGTCGGCAGCAGGGCTATCCGGTCGCTCTCCAGCATGGCGCGCACGGCGTGCAGCCGCTGGACGTAGCCGCGCGGGGTGGTGGCCGGGTAGACGGCGATCACGTAGCCGTGGCGTTCCAGCAGCCCGGCCGCCTCCGCCAGGGCGGTGGGAAAGTCCTGCCCGCCGGGCGGGGTGAGGACATGGGCGGCCGGGGTGTGCGGATCCGTGGCCGGCAGCACCAGATCGGCGCTGGTCACGGCGATGGCAATCGGCATACCGCCCCCTCCCGTCGGGGCGAAGCCTAGCGGCAGCCGGGCGTGCTCCGGTAGCTGAGGGCGTAGGCCACCTTGCCGGGCTTGTCGGCGGACAGGGGGGCGGAGAGCGAGGTGAACTCCTTGGCGCCGAAGGCGTCCAGGCGTCCCAGCTGCTGCGCGGTGCGTCCGCTGCCGGGCAGTTCGGTGCCGGGGTCGAGGGCGACCATGGCGCGCGAGGCGTCCTCGATGAGCGCGAGGTAGCCGCTCAGGTCGGTGCGGTCGTACCCGGCCGGGTCGAGATCGCTCTGGGTGCGCAGCCAGCCGGCCCAGAAGAACTCCAGGAACTCCGGACTCGGTCCGTCCTCGGGCTTGGCGTAGCCGATGTCGCGGGTGAAGTAGACCAGGGAGCGGTACGGGTCGTCCGCCATCGCGCGCAGGCCGAGCCGGGTGGGCAGCTGGGCGGGGGTGATGGGCCGGTTGTCGGCGTCGCGCAGCCACACGTAGCCGCGGCCCTCCATCTCGCGCCAGAACGCGCGTTCGCCGAGCGCGCTCAGATTGTCCGTGACGCGCACCCGGATCGTCATCCTGGCGCCGCCGTCGGGCATTTCGAGGAAGCTGGTGAAGGTGTGGTGGCCGTCGGTGAGGTAGAGCCTGCCGCGCGGGCCGACGACGACGGTCTTCATGGCGGCCAGCGACTCGGCCGTCTCCCGGCCGAGCGGGATGGTGCAGGTGAAACGCCGGGGCTTGTCCAGCCGGGCGTTGGCCTTGACGGTGGCGGCCTCGCCCTGGCCGTTGGCCTCGCACCAGTCGTCGTACTTCTTGTTGGGCTTGCCGCGTTCCTCGTCCTTGGTGCTGGTGTAGCGGCCCAGCTTGTAGCGGATCTGGTCGTGGCCGAGCACGGCCTGGGTGGGCATCAGGTCGCCGAGCCTGACGGTGATCAGTTCCCCGGCCCGCGGCTTCGCGGCAGGCTGGGCACCGGCACCGGGCGCGGCGGTCGCGGTGCCGGCCGAGCCCAGCGCGGTCAGTACGGTCACTACGGTGAGCAGCAGCGCGAGGCGCCGCGGTGTCCGGGAGGGGGTCATAGCGGACAACATCACAGCCCGGCATGACCGACGGGTGGCCCCCGGGTGGCGGCCGGGCGAACCGGAACCGCATTCCGGTGCGGGTGCGGCTTCGGGTGCGGGTGCGGACGGCCGCACCCCGGCGGTCAGAAAAAGGTGCGGATGTAGTCGGTGACGGTGCCGTCGCCCGCCACCAGCGGAATCAGCGGCCACTTCTCGAAGATGGTGCACGGGTGCGACAGCCCGAGACCCACCCAGTCGCCTACCTCCGGCGGCTCGGCGCCACCGTCCGTCCCGGCCTCCGGGTCCGGCACGACGAAGGCGTGCTGGTCGGCGAGCCGGGACACCACCAGGCCCGCACCGCCGCGCACCGCGCCCCGGGCGTCGCGGATCACCTGGACCTCGGGCAGCCCCAGGTCGTAGGAGAGGTCCCGCTTGCCCGCGTTGATCAGGGCCAGACCCGGTTCGGGACGGGAGACGACCTGGGCCCACAGCCGGAACGCGGGCAGCAGCGACCCTTCCTGCGGGACACGGCGAAAGGGGGTGACCCCGCGGTAGCGGCCGTCGTCGTGGCTGATGTACGCGCCGGAGCGGAGCATCTTGCACACCGGCCGGGACAGATCGGGCAGTTCCTCGAAGACCTCGGCCACCGCGTCGAACCAGGCGCTGCCGCCCGCGCTGATGATGATCTCGGGGGTGTCGGCGAAGCGCCCTTCCTTGTCGAACTCCACCACCAGCGAGGACAGTGCGTTCAGCCACTCACGCACCGTGTCGCCGTCCGCGTCCGGCAGCTCCCCCTCGTAGCCGCCGACCCCCACCAGCAGCAGCGACTCCGTACCCTCCACCGCGTCGGCGACGGCCGCCGCCTGCCGGGCGTCGCGCACGCCGCTGCGCGCGCCGGGCGCACCCAGTTCGACCACGACCTCCACCGGCCGGTTCCCGCCGACGGCGCGCAGGGTGTCGTCCATCAGCTCCACGCCGCGCACCGAGTCCACGTAGCACACGCACCGGAACTCGGCGTCCTCCTCCAGCTCCCCGGAGAGCCAGGTCAGCGCCGCCGGATCGACGAGCTCGTTGGCGAGGAAGACGCGGCGGACGCCGAAGGCGCGGGCCACCCGTACCTGGTGCGGCACGGCCAGGGTGATGCCCCAGGCCCCGGCGTCCAGCTGGCGCTGGAAGAGCTGCGGCGCCATGGACGTCTTGCCGTGCGGGGCGAGCACCAGGCCGTGCCGGGAGGCGAAGCGGTCCAGGGAGCGCACATTGTGCTCGACGGCCTCGGCGGACAGCGTCAGGACGGGCGTGGTGAAGCCGCCGGTGTACAGATCACGCCGCTGGGCCCGCAGCCGCCCCACGGTGGCCCCGGCGGCGTCGGGCGGCAGGCCCTTGAACCGGTGGTCGACGACCTCGTCCGCGAGCTGGTCCAGGGCGGCGGTGCTCATGGCGACTCCAGGGGGCGGGGCGAGCGCGGGGGGCCTCACCTGATTAGCACCGTGTACGTCACGGGTCAACGCAGTGCGATCGCCCGAGGCCATCGCGTGCTCGCTCCGGTGGGGGAAAACACAAGGCGCCGTCCGTCGCACGGTCGTAGGGTGGCGGACATGCAGGTGATCCAGTCGGCGAAGCTCGCCAATGTCTGTTACGAAATCCGCGGCCCGGTGCTCGAGGAGGCCATGCGGCTCGAAGCAGCGGGTCACCGGATCCTCAAGCTGAACACGGGGAACCCGGCGGCGTTCGGGTTCGAGTGCCCGCCGGAGATCCTCGAGGACATCCTGCGCAATGTCTCCAGCGCGCACGGGTACGGCGACGCGAAGGGGCTGCTGTCGGCGCGCCGCGCGGTGATGCAGCACTACCAGACCAAGGGCATCCAGCTGTCGGTGGAGGACATCTACCTGGGCAACGGGGTCTCCGAGCTGATCCAGATGTCGATGCAGGCGCTGCTGGACGACGGGGACGAGGTGCTGGTCCCGGCGCCCGACTATCCGCTGTGGACGGCGTCGGTGTCGCTGGCCGGCGGTACGGCGGTGCACTACCGGTGCGACGAGCAGGCCGAGTGGATGCCGGACATCGCCGACATCGAGCGGAAGATCACCGACCGCACCAAGGCGCTGGTGGTGATCAATCCCAACAATCCGACCGGGGCCGTCTACAGCGACGAGATGCTGCGGCAGCTGGCGGATGTGGCGCGGCGGCACCGGCTCGTGCTGTGCTCGGACGAGATCTACGACAAGATCCTGTACGACGGCACCACGCACACCCCGATGGCGGCGATCGCGCCGGACGTGCTGACCCTGACCTTCAACGGTCTGTCCAAGAACTACCGCGTGGCGGGTTTCCGCAGCGGCTGGATGGCGGTGTGCGGGCCCAAGGAGAACGCGGGCAACTACATCGAGGGTCTGACGATCCTGGCCAATATGCGACTGTGCGCCAATATGCCGGCGCAGCACGCGGTGGCGGCGGCGCTGTTCGGCCGGCAGTCGATCGAGAAGCTGGTGCTGCCGGGCGGGCGGATCAAGGAGCAGCGGGACGTCGCGTACGACCTGCTGACCCAGATCCCGGGGGTGACCTGCGTCAAGCCGAAGGGCGCGCTGTACGCGTTCCCCCGGCTCGACCCCAAGGTGTACAAGATCAAGGACGACCGGCAGATGGTGCTGGATCTGCTGCGCGCCGAGAAGATCATGATTGTGCACGGCACGGGCTTCAACTGGCCGGAGCCGGATCACTTCCGCATCGTGACGCTGCCGTCGGTGACCCAGCTGACGGACGCGGTCACCCGGATCGGGAAGTTCCTGGACGGCTATCAGCAGCAGTTCTGATCAGGGCTGGTCCTCGGCCGGCTCCTCGCCGGCGTCCTCGTCGCCGCCCTTCTCCTCCTCGTCCTGGTTCTGCGGGTTGTCCAGGGCGGGGAGGCAGAACGGCCAGTCGCGGAAGTCCTCGTTCTGCGACCACAGCTGGTAGGCGGCCTGGATGTTGAACTCCGGGTCGAAGGCGTCCAGCGTGGTGCCTCCGGCCTGGCGCACCCGGAAGTCGGTGAGCTGGAACAGGCCCCAGTTGCGGGTCCCGTTCTCGTTGGCGAGCACGTAGAACGGGTCGAGGCGGGACTGGCAGCGGGAGATCAGCACCGCCTGATCGCCCGCCTCGCCGGGGAAGACCTCGCGGATGCGGTCGGTGATCTCCTCCTCGCTCCAGGTGGTCACCCGCAGGTCGGACTCGTACAGCGCGTTCTTGGTCTCGTCCCCCACGACCCCGTTGACGGGGAGGTCGGAGAGCACCTGGAAGGCGGTGACCCGGCGCAGCGTCTCGGGGCCGTACTGGGCGTCGACGACCAGGGGCAGGCCCCGTTCGACGAGCAGTTTCTGGAGTTCCTCGACGCAGCCGTCGTGCCGGCCCATGGCGAGGGGCTCGTCGCAGACGCCGCTGAACAGCGGACGGTCGTCGGCCTGCTTGCCGGCGCTGCTCTCGCCGGATGGGCCCTCCCTGTCCCACAGCACTAAGGCACCGGCGAGGGCGATCAGCGCCGCGGCCGCTCCCGCCACCAGCCAGCGGCGGGAACGGCGCGACCCTGCCGCCGCGTCCGTCGCCGGATCCGGGCCCGGGTCGGGGGCCCGGTCCTGCGGCGGTGCGGCGGACTGGGGGGTGATGGCCGCTACCGGGCTCGGGTCGGGGACCTGCGCCGGCTCGGGCGACGGCTGTACGTCTTCCCCCGCCGTCGCCTCGGCCGGTGCGGGTACGTCCCCGCGCCGGTATTCCTCATCGGCCAGCACCCACAACCGGTGCAGTTCGGTCAGGACTACCCGGTCGGCCTTGCAGGCCCGCGCGAAGCGTTCCACGGTCGCGAACTCGCCCGGGACGCCCTTGCCCTGGCAGTAGCGGTGCAGTGTGGAACGGCTCACCCCGATGCGGCGGGCCAGTGACTCAAAGCTGTGACTGGTACCGTCCTTCAGTTCGCGCAGCCGCCCGGCGAATGCCTCGATAGCGACGGCGCGTTCGCGTCCTTCGGGCATCTCTCCCCCAGTGGTCCAAGTGCCTGTCACCGGCAGCTTAGTGACCAGCGGGGGATTTGGCTACCCTGCGTGATGGTTCCGATTACTCTCGGCCAACTTTGGATCGTTCAAGAGCGATCACCTTGGCTTGTTCGTAGCGTTCCAGCTCCAGCCGCGCTTCGACCCCGACCGCTTGTTCGACTTCTTGCTGGGCACGTTCCACCTCCTCGTGAAGTCCTGTCTCCAGCTGGCATTCCAGATCCGTGCGGGCCAGCTCCAGCTCCCGTTCCCCCGCCGCCTCGGGGGTCACCCCCTCCGACAGCAGATCCTGGATCTCCCGGCGGGGGTCCTCCAGCGACTCGTAGGCGAGCCCCCGCTCCGCCATGCACCCCGCCCACAGGGCCTCGGCCCCCCGGAAGCCCCCCGACTCCCGGGTCAGCTCGATGACCTCGTTGCTCAGCTGCTCCATCGGGTAATAGAGATCCGGCCATTCCGCGCCGTAGACCCCCGCCCGTGCCACACCGACACAGGAGTCCGGGTCGTAGCCGATGGTCGGTCCGTCCGCCAGCACGATCTCCCGGAAGTTCTCCTCGTCCCCGAGCAGCGCCCGCCGCCAGTCCGCCGCCTCCTCCTCGGTGAGGCCCGCCAGATGGCCCTCGTTGGGGTCGGACGGCGGTCCGGCGAACACCTCTGCGGTCATGCCGTAGCCGTCGTCCTCCGACCAGCCGGGGCGCAGCAGTCCGTAGGGGCTGGCCGCGGCCGTGCGGCGGGTGTCCTGCTCCTCCACCGAGACGTAGCGGTGCCCCCGTTCGCGCATGCAGGCCCGCACTCCCTCCTCCTCCGCCTGCCACAGCGCGCTCTCCTGCGTGGCGGTGAAGTGGACGACGCCGTTCAGCGGCCGGGGATCGGGCGGCTCGTCCGGGGCCTCGCGGCCGGATGACTGGCATCCGGCCGCGAGGATCGCCACCCCGGCGAGCAGAAGAGGTGTGCCGCGGCGCCGTATCAGCACCACTTGTTGGCGCCGACGCCGTTGCGGAACATCCCGTTGTTCCACGTCTGCGTGTTGGAGATGACGTGGCCGCGGGTCAGGCGGTGGTTGTCCCCGGTGAACCCGGTCCCCACCCACAGCCGGACGTTGCACTGGTTCCCGTTGTTCTTCAGCGACTTCGCCCGGGCGAACTTGTCGTACTGGCGCAGGTTGCTGTTGTCGCCGAAGACCTGGCCCGGGCTGCCGCCACCGCTGGTGGACAGGTACGCGCACAGTGCGCCGGCCGAGCAGTCGGAATAGGCGGCCTGGGCCGGCGTCGCCATCGCGCCGATCCCCACCCCCGCCAGGACCGTGGCCCCCGCGGCGATGCCGATCTTCGTGCGCAGGGCCTTGATGCGGTTCTTCATCCTTCTTCACCCTCCACTGTGTGTGGTCGCTGCGGCCGTCCGCCGCGTGCTGGGAGAACACTGCCCGCCACCCTCCCCCCGCGGTCAACGCAGCACCGGGGGTACGGGACGATGGGACGCCGAAGCACCTCTGACCTGCCATTTTGTCGCACCGTGGGATGGCGTGCGGGACGGGCCGCAGGCACGCACGAAGCCGGCCCCCGCACGTCGTCGGGCGGGGGCCGGCTTGCCGGTGGGGTCACGGAGGGTGTTCGCCTCCGTCACCGGTGTCAGTCGCGGGCGGGCAGCTTCACCAGCCGCCCCACCAGCGCGTGGTACTCGTCCCACAGGGCGCGCGGCGTGTGGTCGCCGAAGGTGTCCAGATGGGCCGGGATCAGGGCCGCCTCCCGGCGCCACACCTCACGGTCGACCTCCAGCAGGAACTCCAGCTCGCTCTCGCTCAGCCCCAGACCCTCCACGTCCAGCGAGCCGGGCGCCGGCAGCACGCCGATCGCCGACTCCACCCCGGCGGCCTCGCCGTTGAGCCGCTGCACGATCCACTTCAGCACCCGGCTGTTCTCGCCGAAGCCCGGCCACACGAAGCGGCCCGCGGCGTCCTTCTTGAACCAGTTGACGTAGTAGATCTTCGGCAGCTTCGCCGGGTCGGCGCTCTGCCCGATCTTCAGCCAGTGGGCGAAGTAGTCGCCCATGTTGTAGCCGCAGAACGGCAGCATCGCGAACGGGTCGTGGCGCAGCTCGCCCACCGTGCCCTCGGCGGCGGCGGTCTTCTCGGAGGCGACGTTCGCGCCCAGGAAGACACCGTGCTGCCAGTCGAAGGACTCGGTCACCAGCGGCACGGCGGTCGCCCGGCGCCCGCCGAACAGGATCGCCGAGATCGGCACCCCGGCCGGGTCCTCCCACTCGGGGGCGATCGTCGGGCACTGCGCGGCGGGCACCGTGAAGCGGGCGTTGGGGTGCGCGGCGGGGGTGCCGGACTCCGGTGTCCAGTCGTTGCCGCGCCAGTCCGTCAGATGGGCCGGCGGCTCGTCCGTCATGCCCTCCCACCACACGTCCCCGTCGTCGGTGAGGGCGACATTGGTGAAGACGGAGTTGCCCCACAGCGTCTTCATGGCGTTGGCGTTGGTCTGCTCTCCGGTGCCGGGGGCCACGCCGAAGAAGCCCGCCTCCGGGTTGATGGCGTACAGCTGGCCGTCCGCGCCGAACCGCATCCAGGCGATGTCGTCGCCGATGGTCTCCACCGTCCAGCCGGGGATGGTGGGCTGGAGCATGGCGAGGTTGGTCTTGCCGCACGCGGAGGGGAACGCCGCGGCGATGTACCGGGCCTCACCGGTGGGCGGGGTGAGCTTGAGGATGAGCATGTGCTCGGCCAGCCAGCCCTCGTCCCTGGCCATGACGGAGGCGATGCGCAGCGCGTAGCACTTCTTGCCCAGCAGCGCGTTGCCGCCGTACCCGGAGCCGTAGGACCAGATCTCGCGGGTCTCGGGGAAGTGGGAGATGTACTTGGTGGCGTTGCAGGGCCAGGGCACGTCCTGCTGCCCGGGGCCCAGCGGGGCGCCGACCGAGTGCACGGCGCGGACGAACTCCCCGTCCGTACCGAGCTGCTCCAGGACGGCGCTGCCCATGCGGGTCATGGTGCGCATGGCGACGGCGACGTACGCGGAGTCGGTGATCTCGACGCCGAGGGCGGACAGCGGGGAGCCGAGCGGGCCCATGCAGAACGGGACGACGTACATGGTGCGCCCGCGCATCGAGCCGCGGAAGAGGCCGCGCTCGCCACCGAAGATGTCCCGCATCTCGGCGGGGTCCTTCCAGTGGTTGGTGGGCCCGGCGTCCTGCTCGCGCTCGGAGCAGATGTAGGTGCGGTCCTCGACCCGGGCGACGTCGGTCGGGTCGGAGGCGGCGTAGTAGGAGTGCGGCCTCTTGACGGGGTCGAGTGCGGTGAAGGTGCCTCGCTGGACCAGTTCCGCGCACAGCCGGTCGTACTCGGCCTGGGAGCCGTCGCACCATACGACCCGGTCGGGCTGGGTGAGGTCCGCGATCTCGCTCACCCAGGCGAGGAGCTCGCGGTGGCGGGTGGGGGCGGAGTCCGTGCTGTGGGTGGTGACGGGACTGGCTGACGTCAGCGCCACGATCACTCCTGAGGGTTTCGAGGGTCTGAGGGTTTTGGGGTGCTGCAAGGTGAGCGTTCCCGGTGAGTACGTGCTCTGCTCATCCGGAAGCCATCGCGCTCATCTGTTCCAATGATTCTGCGTCGTCTTCTCGTCTGTGTCCAGAGCAGCTCAAGTGAGCAGGCGCACGCCCCGCCGCGTACGCACCCTCCCGGCCGCTCGCCTCCAATGGCCCAGGCGCCCTCGGTAGCATCGGCGGCATGACTGCTGCCGCGGCCCAGGCCGCCGAAGGGACCGAAGCGCCCGCACCCCCGCTGTCCCCGCCGACCTCAGCCCCGGTCAAGCCGCGGCTGCGCGGCTGGCTGCACGCGATGATGTTCCCGGCGGTGCTGATCGCCGGGGTCTTCCTGACGGCTCTCGCCGGCAGCCCCCGGGGCCGTGTCGCCTGCGCCGTCTACACGCTGACCGCATGCCTGCTCTTCGGCGTCAGCGCGCTCTACCACCGCGGCAACTGGCCGCCGCGGGTCGCCGCGGTGCTGCGCCGCCTCGATCACGCCAACATCTTCCTGATCATCGCGGGCACCTACACGCCGCTGACGATCCTGCTGCTGGAGGGCGCACGGGGGCAGATCCTGCTGTGGGGCATCTGGGCGGCGGCCGTGGCCGGCATCGCCTTCCGGGTCTTCTGGGTCGGCGCGCCGCGCTGGCTGTACACCCCGTGCTACATCGCCATGGGCTGGGCAGCGGTCTTCTTCCTGCCGGACTTTCTGCGCACAGGCGGCGTCGTGGTCATGACGCTGGTGGTCATCGGCGGGCTGCTGTACAGCGCGGGCGGTGTCATCTACGGGATGAAGCGGCCCAACCCGTCGCCGCGCTGGTTCGGCTTCCACGAGGTGTTCCACTCGCTGACGCTGGCGGCGTTCGCGGTGCACTACGTCGGCATCTCGATCGTCGCCTATCAGCACGCATAGCGTGGCAGCAGCTTCCTTGTGAGAGCCCCTCCGCCCGTACCGGCCACGCCGCCGACGGCCCGGAACCGCGGTTCTTCGCCGGCTCCCTCGTCGGCGGCCTGACCGAGGCCGTCAGGTACCGGGCGGAGCGGGCGGGCGGGCCGCCGCGGCCCGCACGTCACCCCGTGGCGTCCTCCGCGCGGCCGGTGCGCAGTTGGTGGGCCAGTTCGACCGGATCCGTCGTCGGCAGGGCGCAGACGAAGTCGCGGCACACGTACGCCGTGGGCAGGCCGTCCCGCAGCGCGCGGTCGCTCAGCAGCGGCGCGTCCGGCGTGTCGGGGGCGCCCATCGAGACCACCGCACCCGGCGCGGTCGAGCGCAGTGCCGTACGGTGCAGTTCCTGCGTCGCCGGGTCCCCGGGCGGACCCGCCACCGCCACCTCGCGCGGGCCGTCGAGCGCCGCCTCCGCCACCGCCAGGCCCCAGCCGATGAAGCGCGGGGCGCGCTCCCCCAGCGCCGTCACGATGCCCAGCGCCCGCCGCGCCGCCTCCCGGTGCAGCCCCGAGCCGGTGTACGCGGCGTACGACAGCAGCGCTCCGGCCGCCGCCGTCCAGCCGGCCGGGCTGGCCCCGTCGCTGGGGTCCTGCGGCCGGCGGATCAGGCGCTCCGCGTCGTCCGCCGTGTCGTACAGCGCCCCGTCGGGGGTCGCGAAGTGCGCCAGCACCGTCTCCAGCAGCTCCCCGGCGCCGGTCAGCCAGCGGGTCTCGCCGGTCACCGCGTACAGCGCGAGATAGCCCTCCGCCACATCCGCGTAGTCCTCCAGCACCCCTGCGCTCGGCCCGGCCGTGCCGTCCCGCGAGGTGCGGGATAGCCGTACGCCGTCACCGTCCGCGTCCCGCCGGGTGTGCACGTCCGTCAGCAGCAGCGCGGCATCCCGTGCCGCGTCCACCAGGTCCGGCCGGTCGAAGCACGCCCCGGTCTCCGCGAGCGCCGCGATCGCCAGACCGCACCAGGCCGCGACCACCTTCTCGTCCCGCCCGGGGCGGGCGCGCTCACCGCGCGCCGCCAGCAGGGCGGCCCGCAGCGCCGGATCGTGGTCGGTGCCCGGCAGCAGCCGCAGGACGGAGGCGCCCTCCTCGAAGTTCCCGGCCGGCGTCACCCCGTACAGCCGGGCCGCGCGGTCGCCGTCCTCTTCTCCCAGCGCCGCCCGCACCTGGTCCGGGGTCCAGACGTAGAACGCTCCCTCGCGGTGCCGCCCGTGCTCGTCGTCGCTGTCCGCGTCCAGGCCGGAGGCGAAACCGCCCTGCGCGGTACGCAGCTCGCGCACCATGAACTCCGCCGTCTCCAGCGCGATCCGGCGCGCCAGCGGGGACGCGGTGGCCCGCCACCAGTGCGTGTACACCCGGGCCAGCAGCGCGTTGTCGTACAGCATCTTCTCGAAGTGCGGTACGGCCCACGCGTTGTCCACCGCGTACCGGGAGAAGCCGCCGCCCAGTTGGTCGTACAGTCCGCCCAGCGCCATGGCCTGGGCGGTGCGCTCCACCATCTCCAGCGCCTCGGGCGCCCCCGTACGCGCGTGGTGGCGCAGCAGGAACTCCAGCACCATCGACGGCGGGAACTTCGGCGCACCGCCGAAGCCGCCCCGTTCGGCGTCGAAGTCCCCGCGCACGCCGCCCAGCGCCATCGCCAGCTCGGCCTCCCCCGGTGCGCGCGGGGCGCTGTACTCCAGCTCCCGCCCCGCCAGCTCCCGCCCGATCCGGGCGGCCACTTCGGTGACCTCGCCGCGCCGCTCGCTCCACGCCGTGTGCACTCCGGCCAGCAACTGACGGAACGACGGCAGGCCCTCGCGCGGCTGCGGCGGGAAGTAGGTGCCGAAGTAGAACGGCTCCCCGGCCGCCGTCATGAACACCGTCATCGGCCAGCCGCCCTGCCCGGTCGCGGCCTGCACCGCGTCCATGTAGACGGAGTCCACGTCCGGGCGTTCCTCGCGGTCGACCTTCACGGCGACGAAATGCTCATTGAGATAGTCGGCGGTCTCCTGATCCTCGAAACTCTCGCGCGCCATCACATGGCACCAGTGAACTAGGAGAAGCTAAGTGGCAGGACGCATAGCCCACACTCAAGAGAATGGGCACGTCCCGCCGCTCGGCTTCCGTCATCGCCTCCTCTCCCCATGGCCACCAATCCACCGGATTGGAGGCGTGCTGGAGGAGGTAGGGCGACTGGGAATCTGCCAGTCGGTTCATAGCGGCATCGTCGCACGGGCGTGGCCGCTACGGGTTCAGCAGCCAGGCCGAGTCGTGCCGGGTGAAGCCGATGTGCGGGTAGTAGCCGGTGGCGGCGGGCGCCGAGAGCAGCACGATCTTGGCCGTCGGCGCCTCCTCGCGGGTCGCCTCGATCAGTGCCCGGCCGATGCCCGAGCGCTGGTGCGCGGCGCTCACCGCGATGTCGGACAGATAGGTCACGTAGGAGAAGTCCGAGACACTGCGCGCGATGCCCACCAGTGCGCCGTCGATCCGGCAGGTGACCACCAGATTGGCGTTGCGGACCATGTCCGCCATCCGCTCGGTGTCGGCGACCGGCCGGCGTTCGCCGAGCCCGGAGGACCGGTACACCTCCAGCACCTCCGCCAGGTCCAGGGCGGCGCCTTCCTCACGCTTGATGTCCACGCAGGGTTTCCAATCGCTTGAAGAGCACGTCGTGATGGCCGAGAAAACGCTCCGGCTCCAGCGGACCGATGTCAATTCCCCCGGAGGCGAGGGCGGTGGCGAGATCCCCGTCGCCGGACGCCACGGTGTCGGCGGCGGACTGGATCGCCCGGTAGGCCCGTTCGCGTTCGGTGCCGCCCTCCAGCAGGTCGGCGAGCACCGCCGAGCTGTACACCAGACCGCCGGTGTGGTCGATCGCGGCGCGCATCCGCTCCTTGTCGACCTGAAGCCCCGTCACCAGGTCGGCCGCGGCGGTGGCCTGGTAGTGCGCGACGGTCATCGCGTCCGGCACCGCGACCCGCTCGACGGACGAGTGGGACAGGTCGCGCTCGTGCCACAGCGCCACGTTCTCCAGCGCCATCCCGGCGTAGCCGCGCAGCAGCCGGGCGAGCCCGGTCAGCCGCTCGCCGGTGGTCGGGTTGCGCTTGTGCGGCATGGCGCTGGAGCCCTGGTAGGCGGAGGTCCGCGGCTCCTCCACCTCACGCACCTCGGTGCGGGAGAGCAACCGCGTCTCCACCGCGAGCTGCTCCACGCAGGCACCGAGTACGGCCACCGCCTGCAGCAGCTGGGCGTGCCGGTCGCGCGCCACCACCTGGGAGGGCATCTCCTCCACCCCCAGGCCCAGTTCGCCGCACACATACCGCTCCACGTACGGGTCGATCAGCCCGTACGTGCCCACCGATCCGGAGATGGTGCCCACCGCCACCGCGGCGCGCGCGTCCGTCAGCCGGCGGGCGCAGCGGTCGATGGCGAAGGCGAACCCGGCGAGCTTGTGGCCGAAGGTGGTGGGCTCCGCGTGCATCCCGTGGGTGCGGCCGACGCAGGGGGTGTCCCAGTGCGCGACGGCCTGGTCCACCAGGGCGGCGCGCAGCCGGGTCACGGCCGTGTGCAGCACGTCGCAGGCGCGTCCCAAGGTGTGGCCGAAGGCGGTGTCCACCAGGTCGTAGCTGGTCATGCCCAGGTGGACCCAGCGGGCCGAGTCGTCGGGGATGTCCTCGCAGTACGCCGCGAGGAAGGACAGGATCTCGTGGTCGCGGGCGCGCTCCAGCTCAGCGACCCGGGCGGCGGCCGGCACCCGGGCCCGCTCGATGTCCGCCAGCGCACTCGCGGGGACCGTGCCGAGCCGCGCCTGGGCCCGGGAGACCAGGACCTCCACCCTCGTCCACGTGGCATAGCGGGCCTGGTCCGTCCACAGCTCCGCCATTTCGGGAAGCGCATAGCGGGATATCATCACCGTACTCCTTCCGCAGGCAATTGTTGCCGGCCGCAGAATAGCGGGGCGCACTGCGGGAGTCGCAGGTCCGGGGCGGGAAGGGGCCGTTTTTTCTCCGTGGTTGCTCTTGTTCAACCGTCGATTTTCCGCAGTTGAACGGGGGGATTCCGGCCCCGCCGCAGCGTTTTTCTCCGCGATTGCGGTCCGGGAATCCGCCCCGGGGAGAACACTGGTTGCCCGGTATTCCTTCCAGGCCCTGTAGTAGTGCCGTGTCACTCACCAGCACCGCGACAACCCGGCCCGAGCGGCCCGGTATTCGCGACACCAGGAACGCACTGCTGCGGGACCGCACCACGGTCGCCGGGCAGGTCAGGTCCGCGCTGGCCGCCATCCGTGCCGCCGAGCCCGCCCTCGGGGCGTTCGTGGCGGTGGCCGGCGACCGCGCGCTCGCCGAGGCCGAGGACGCCGACCGGCTGCTCGCCCGCCTCGGCGAGGCAGCGTTCCGCGACCGCCCGCTGCTCGGGGTCACGGTCGCGGTGAAGGACCTCGTCCAGACCCGGCATCTGCCCACCACCCGCGGCTCGCTGCTGCCCAACCGCCGTCCCGACACCGACCCGCCGGCCGTGGCCCGGCTGCGCGCGGCCGGCGCGATCGTGGTGGGGAAGACCCGCACCTCCGAGTACGGGTGGAGCGCCAGCACGGTCAGCCGGGTGGCGCCGCCCACCCGTAACCCCTGGGCGCCGGACCTGACCGCCGGGGGCTCCAGCGGGGGCTCCGCCGCCGCGGTGGCCGCCGGGCTGTGCACCGCCGCCCTGGGCACCGACGGTGCGGGCTCGATCCGGATCCCCGCCTCGTTCTGCGGCGTGGTCGGCTTCAAACCGACCTTCGGCCGCGTCCCCTATCTGCCGCCGGGCGGGGACCGGCTGGCCCACCTGGGGCCATTGGCCCGCAGCGTCGCCGACGCCGCCGTGCTGACCGCGGTGATGGCGGGCCCCGACCCCCGCGACCCCGACTCGGCGGCCGTGCCGCCCGCCCGGCCCGCCGGGAGCGGGCCGCTGCGCATCGGCTGGATCGAATTCCCTTACACAGACGGGGCGGTGCGCCGGGTCACCGAGGACGCCCTGCCGGCGCTGTCCGCCCAGGGTCACCGGATCGAACGCCTGGACCTGCCTTTCGCCGACCCGTACGCGGCGCTGGTGGACATCCTGGCCGCCGCCGAGGCCGCCGGTACCGCCCCGGGGGACGAGGACCGGTGCGACCCGGGACGGCTGGCGCTCGTGCGGTACGGGCGGACCCTCAGCGGCGCCGCGGTGATCCGCGCCGAGGAGGCCCGGATAGCGCTGCGGGCCCGGTTGGCCGGGCTGATGGAGGACTACGACCTGCTGGCCATGGCGACGGTGCCCGCCGAGCCGTTCTCCGCCCACGCCATCGCCCCGCCCTGGGCCGCCGAGCCGGAGGACCTGCTGTGGCTCGCGTGGACGCCCGCCACCTACCCGTTCAACCTCACCGGCCAGCCCGCCCTGTCCCTGCCCGTCGGCCACACTGCGCGCGGGCTGCCCGTCGGGCTGCAACTCGTCGGCCGGGTCGGCGAGGACGACCTGGTGCTCTCGACCGCCGGCCGGATCGAGGCGGAACTCGGCCTGGCGATGGTGCCGCCCGGCCCGCGACCGAAAGGGGAATGATCGTGATATCGAGGCCATGGTCCCTGCCAGGCGAGGACAGCGGCGTCGGACGCCCCTCGTTCGTGGCCGAGTTCGGCCTGTGGGACGAGCGGCAGGCGGCCGCCGCGGAGCGGATCGCGGTGGCGCTCGCGGAGGTCGAGCTGGTGCGGGTCGTCTTCTGCGACCCGCACGGGCTGGCCCGCTCGAAGACGGTGCCCGCCGAGGTGTTCCGCACGGTGCTGCGCAACGGCATGGACTTCAGCGCCGGTCCCTTCCTCTTCGACACCGGGCACGCGGTCGCCGTGGACTTCCGCACGGACTCCGGGGTGGGCGTGGACGAACTGCGCGGCGCGGGCGACTTCGTGCTCGTGCCCGACCCGTGCACCTTCCAGGTGCTGCCAGGACCCGGGCCGCGGACCGCCTGGGTACTCGGGGACGAGTACCTGCGCGACGGCTCGCCGCACCCGCTGTCCACCCGCGGCGTGCTGCGCCGGGTCCTGGCCGAGTACGCCCGGCAGGACCTGGCGCCGGTCATCGGGCTGGAGATCGAGTGGTACCTGACCCGCCTGCTGGAGGGGCCGCCCGGCAACGCGGGCAACGGCTTCGGGCTCCAGGGCGACGCCCCGGCCGTCGCGGCCATGAACCCCGGCTACCAGTTCAACCTGGACGCGTACTACGACTCGGTGGCCCATGTCGCCGACCCGCTGGCCGCCCTGCTGAGCGGGCTGGGCCTGCCGCTGCGCACCATCGAGCACGAGTCGGGGCCGGGACAGCTGGAGACCACCTTCGGGCCGATGCTGGCCCAGGACGCGGCGGACGCCATGCTGCTGTTCCGTACCCAGGTCAAGCGGTTCTGCCGGAGCGTGGGACATCACGCGTCGTTCATGACACTGCCCCGGCTGGACGGCGCGGACTCCAGCGGCTGGCATCTGCACCAGTCCGTGACCAGCACCAAGACGGGCGGCAACGTGTTCCCCGGCGGCGCGCAGGACACCCTGTCGCCCGCCGGGGTGGCCTACGTCGAGGGACTGCTGGCGCGGGGACGGGAGTTCTGTCTGCTGTCGGTGCCGACCGTCAACGGATACCGGCGGCTGGCACCGGAGTTCACCCTCTCCCCCACCACCGCCGACTGGCGCTTCGAGGACCGCGGCGCCATGGTCAGGGTGCTCGGCGGGGACGCCTCGACGCACGCCGAGAACCGGATCGGGGAGCCGTGCGCCAACCCCTATCTGGCCATCGCCTCCCAGCTGTGCGCGGGGCTGGAAGGCCTGAACGCCGGGAGCCCCCGGGCAGGCTCGGCCACCGGACCCGGGTACCCGGAGCTGCCGGCGTCCCTGCGCGAGGCACTGGACGCGTTCCGCGCGAGCGAGCGCGTCACCCGGCTGCTCGGCGCACCGCTGAAGACCTGTCTGACGAGCCTGAAGGAAAGCGAACTCGCCCGGTACGACGCCTGGCGCGCGGCCGAGCGGCCCGCCGGTGGCGGGGTCACCGACTGGGAGCACCGCGAGTACTTCGGCGCCTACTGACCCGCACGGCCACCACGGCCCGACAGTGAGGAGAACGCCATGTCACGCTACGACTGGGGCAAGACGAACCCCGGCATCGAACGGCTCAAGCAGGCCATCGAGCCGGCCCGGCGCAAGGTGATCGGACACCCGATCTACCACCAGCTCAACACCAAGGACGCGGTCGTCACCTTCATGGAGCACCATGCCTACGCGGTGTGGGACTTCATGTCGCTGCTGAAGTCCCTGCAGCGCGACCTGACCTGTGTGGACGTGCCGTGGCTGCCGGAGGGCCCCACCGGCAGCCGGCGGCTGATCAACGACATCGTCCTGGTGGAGGAGAGCGACGAGCTGGGCAACGGATTCATCAGCCACTTCGAGCTGTATCTGGACGGGATGCGGCAGGCGGGCGCCGACACCGCGCGGATCGACACCTTCATCGGGCTGCTGCGCGGCGGACGGCCGCCGCTGGCCGCGCTGAAGGAGGCGGACGTGCCGGGCCCCGCGGCCGAGTTCGTGGCCACCACGTGGGACTTCATCGAGAACGCCCCGGTGCACCAGCGGGCCGCGGCCTTCGCGTTCAGCCGCGAGGACCTGATCCCCGACATGTTCGACCAGGTCGCCGCGCTGGGGGCCGAGCACGCCGAACTGTCCACGTTCGTCGACTATCTGCGCCGGCACATCCAGGTGGACAGCGAGGAACACACCCCGATGGCCATGCAGATGCTCGCCGATCTGTGCGGTGACGACGACCGCAAGTGGGCGGAGTGCGAGGAGACCGTCACCACGGCGCTCGCGGCCCGCACCCGGCTGTGGGACGGCATCCTCGGCACGATCCTCGAACGCGCGCGCTGACCGGACCACCCCCGTACGTCCCGGGCCCGAGGCGGCATGGGCCCGGGACCCGCCCCGAAACCGAGGTGAGAGCACGACATGCCGTTGCCCAAGGAGACTTCCCCCGTACCGAACGCCGGGCGCGACGAGCGGATCGCCCGGCGTGCGCGCGGTGACAACTGGAGAAAGCCGCCGCGTCGTATCGAGGCGTCGGAGTGCATCACCTGCGATCTGTGCCTGCGCAACTGCCCCGAGGAGTTCGGCGCGATCTTCGACCGCGGGCTCGATGTGGTCATCGTCCCCGAGCTGTGCTCGGGCTGCCCGGCCTGTGTGCTGGTCTGCCCCATGGACTGCATCTATGTGGACGAGGAGTGGGCGCCCACCGGGGACGTGCTGTGGGACCACGTCGGGCTGACGGCCGGGGAGGCGGCGTCATGACGGTGCCCGCCGGCCGGGACACCGGGACCTCCCGCAGGGCCGCGCTGGCCAAGGCGCGGATCAGCCGCCGTCCCAGCAGGCTCGGGCAGCGGGCGGGCGCGGCGGCCGGGCCGGACTACCCGGTGGCCGACGACGCCGGGTTCCCCGGCCTGCTGAAGCGGACCTGGCAGCGGGCGCTCGCCGCCCCCGGCGGGGACGAAGCCGTGGACATCCTGCTCACCCTGGACGGACACGTACCGGCCGATGTCCAGCTGCGGGCGCTGCCCGCCGCCGAGGAGACCGCGCTGCGGGTGCTGTACGGCAGAACGTGGCGCGAGCCGGAGCCGCAGGACGCGGCCGGATCCCGGGTGGCCGGGCCGGATCCGGACGCGGTGGCGTTCTCCGGCGAGATCGGCCTGAACACCAGCGGACGGGTCCTCCTGCGCGTTCCCTCGCAGCCCCCGCTGTCCGGCCGCGAGGACCTGGTGGGCGGCGTCCTGCGGGTGCCCTGGTCGGCACGTCAGCTGGAGTGCTACCGCGCCGAGTCGGCGCGGGACACCGCGCGGGAGGCGGAGGCGGTCGGGGACGCCCGGCGGTGGCTGGAGAACGCCGGACCCGCGGGCCGCGCCGGGATGCTGGCGCTGCTGACGGAGGCGGCCCGCCGAACGGCACCGTTCGCGCTGTACTCAGGTGAGCGGCAGTACACCAACTTCCGGGACCGCAACACGCTCACCGGCAAGACGCTGTGGCCCGGACATCCCGACTGCGCGCTCAGCGCCCTGGAGCGGGTCCCGGTGGACCTGTGGTCGGACAGCGACGTGCTGATGGTGGTCTGTCTCACGCTGCTGGTGCGCTCGGCCGGGTTCGGCCGGATCGAGGAGGCCAACGGCACCCAGCTCACCCCCGGCCACGTGGCGCATCTGCTGGAGCGCACCCGCCGCGCGTACGAGGGCGTGCCCGGCGGGACACCGGTGCCGCCGGCCGCCTCGCAGCGGGTGGCCGATCTGGCCGCCCTCGCGGAGGCGATCGGCCGACGGCGCCGGGAGATCACCGGTCGCGTGCAGCTGTACCGGGAGATCCACGGGCCGTTGATGCACAAGGTCGAGCGGATCGCCGGGCCTCCCGGCGAGGAGGTCCGCCGGATCGAGGCGGAGCTGTGCGCCCGGCTGTGCGAAGGGCTCCCGGCCGCCACCGGTGACACGCTCGCGGCGCTGGCCGACTCGATCGCCGCGGCGCCCGGCTGGCTGGCGGAACCGCACGGCGCCTTCGCGACCGGTCTGGAGTCGCTCGTCCACACCACGGTGGTGGCGGCGACGCAGGCGTTCGGGGCCGACTTCGCGATGAGCCGGGGCATGCGCTCGCTGACCGCGCTGGTCGCGGCGCTGCGCGCGGAGGACTGGTCCACGATCGCGGACTGGGATCTGCCGGACTTCTTCTGCTGCGTGGTGCCGGCGCCGCACGCCCGCCGGTACTTCGGGGACTCCGCCGCGGAACTGGCCGACCGGGCGTGGGCCATGTCCGCGCGGATGCAGTACAACTCGTGGCACTTCCTGGTCGGCAATCTGCCGAAGACGCCGGAGGTGGTGGCGAGGGACTACTTCGTGCCGCCCACGATCCCGGACATCGCGCACCACTCCGACCAGCACCACCACGGCCATGTCGCCGCGAAGGTGCGCTACAGCATCCGCAGCCCGCAGGACGTGGAGGTGCTGGGCCGGACGTTCCAGGGGTTCGCGGATCTGCGGCTGCTGCGCTGCGAGGGGCGGCCGTTCGGCGAGGCGGAGCTGCTGGCGGCGCACCGGGCCTCGGGGTTCCTCGCGCGGGCCACCGGCCTGGCCGCCGCGCTGGTCGCCGGTGGCGCGGACGTCGCGGTGCGGGCGTTCGACAGCCAGTGGCACTGGGACACCATCGCCGGTTAGCGCGGGGCGCGGACACACCAACGCCCGGGTTCCGCCGGCCGATACGGCCGGCGGACCCCGGGCGGACGCGTTGCCGGGGACGGCGCCCGGGTCCGGGTCAGGCCGTCACGGGCTGCGGGGCCGAGCGGGTGTGCACCACCCGGTAGGAGTTCCAGTCGGCGGCGGTGATCAGCGCGTCACGCTTCGCCCGGCCGGCACGCCGGGCCGCGGACTGCTCGGCCTCGGGCAGGTTGCGGTAGGCCTCGAACGCCTCCCGGCCGTCCCACTGGGAGTAGACGACCACGAAGTCGTTGTCCTTGCCGAACGCCGTCAGGGAGCCGTCCTCGGTGCCCCGGGAGCGGACCCCGCGCAGCACGCTCTGGGAGCGGTAACCGGGCACGTCCACCAGCCAGCTGTGCGCCGCGCCCACCGTCTCGATCAGGCTCTTCTGGTCGCCCGGCGCCACCCCCAGGACCTCGATGACCGTGTAGTCGTCCCGGTCCGGGGAGAGTTCGGTGGCGTCGCCGAGCGCCGGGTGCCGCTGGGCGATCTCCACCTCGGTCTGCATCAGCCGGATGAAGGTGGTGATCTCGTGGAACACCGGCACCGTACGGTGCTTGAACTCGGCTCCGTCGTAGCGCGATTCCAGGTCCTGCTTGCCGCGCCACTGAATGAAGTTCGCGGTCCCCATCTTCTGCTGTCCCCGGTGCACGGTGCTGGAGATCCAGCCGGGGAAGTCGGCGGTGTCGACGATGGACCGCATCTCGCGGACGAGGGTGTCCACCCGTTCCGGCGCGTCCGTCTTGAACAGGTTGATCACGGTCAGATGACCGAGTTCGGGATCGATGAAGGGCATGCTCTCCTCGCACTCCTTGTGGTGGTGTCGCCGCCGGTGGGTGGCCGCCGGTGGTGTGGCCGCGGGCTCGTCCCGCTACCCGCGCCCGCTCTTTGCGGGCACGCCGAACCAGCGCCCGAGGGCCTCACCGAGACCGGCCGTGCCCGACCCGCCGGAGCCGATCCAGGCGACGTAGCCGTCCGGCCGCACCAGCGCGGCCTCGACGTCGGCGAGCGCGCCTGCCGCGGCCTTGCCGGTGACGATGCCGATCCGGTCCTGCCACGGTGCGGCAGCGGCGCGCACCGTCTCGTCGCCCCGCAGGTCGAGCAGCACGCCGCGTCCCTCGTGCAGCAGCTGGAAGGCGGTGGAGGTGCCCGCGGGCAGGTCGCCGGTCAGTTCGGTGTCCGGCAGCCGCCGGCCGAGCAGCGGGTGGTCCCCGTCCCCGGCCGGGTAGCGGATGTCCAGGCCGGTGACCATGCCGACCAGCAGCTTCTGGGCCTCCTCGTGAGCCAGCAGCTCGGTCATCACCTCGCGCAGCGGGTCCAGTTCGTCGCCGCTCAGGTACAGGACGCGCTGGGCCAGGGTGTTGGCCAGGATGCGCGCGCCGACCGGGTGCCGCTCGGCGTGGTAGGTGTCCAGCAGGCCGTCCGGCGCGTGGCCGTGCAGGGTCGCGGCGAGCTTCCAGCCCAGGTTCATGGCGTCGCCGATGCCCGCGCTCATGCCCTGGGCGCCGACCGGCAGATGGATGTGCGCGGCGTCGCCGGCCAGGAAGACCCGGTCCTTGCGGTACTCGGCGGCCTGGCGGCTGGCGTCGGTGGTGAAGCTGGTCCACAGCGGCTTGCCGGCGCTGATGTCCTCGCCGGTGAGCCGGTTCCAGGCGGCGGCGACCTCGGCGAACTCCGGGGCGCCCTCGCCCTTGCGGACGCCGTCACGCTCGTAGACGACAACCCGGTTCATGTGCGGGCCCATCGGCAGCACCATGACCATGCCGCCCGGCACCCGTTCACCGGAGAACCGCGGGCGCAGCTCGCAGCCGGCCACGTCCGCGAACCACAGCTCGATGGTCGGGTCGGTGCCGGGGAAGTCCACGCCGGCCAGCTTGCGGACGCTGCTGCGCCCGCCGTCGCAGCCGGCGACGTAGCGGGCGCGCAGTTGCCTGGGGCCCTGTGGGGTGGTGACGTCGAGGGTGACGCCGTCCTCGTCCTGGGTGAGCCCTGTGACCTCGTGCTCGCGGTACACCTCGGCGCCGTGCTCGGCGGCCCAGCCGGCCAGGACCCCCTCGGTGAGGGACTGGGGCTTGCCCCGCGCGCCGTACGAACCGCCCTCCACCACCCGGAAGTCGATGGGCAGTCCGCCGAAGTGGCCCATCGGGATGGTGTGCAGCTCGCCGAAGCGCGGCAGCAGACCGCGCTGGTCGAACTCCTCGATGGCGCGGGCGGAGAACCCCAGGGCACGCGACTGCTTCATGGGTTCGGCCAGCCGGTCCAGCACGATGGTGCGGACGTTGGCCAGGCGCAGTTCTCCGGCGAGCATGAGCCCGGTGGGGCCGCCCCCCACCACGATGACATCGGCGTCAAAGGCTTGCATTTCGCTTCCTACCTTCCGCGTCCAGCAGTGTGGCCACTGCCTGGTCCAGGTCTTCCTCGCTGTCGTCGGCCCAGGCGACGTAGCCGTCGGGACGCAGGAGGAGGGTGGTGATTCCGGGGAGGGAACCGTCTTCGTCGATCGCGTGCTCCACCGGTACGCCGTACCGGCCGAGCCCGTCCGTGTCCGGCCCGTACGTGTCGGGGCCGGGTGTGTCGGGGCCGGGTGCCGCGGGTGTCAGCCGGACCAGGACCGGTCGCGGGCCCGTGGTCCGCAGGGGCCCCGTGCCGGTGCGCAGCCGCAGGTGGGCGAGGCGCCGGCCGGCGATCCGGGTGCAGGTCCGGCCGTACCGGTCCTCAAGGTTGGCGGCGGTGGCGGCCAGCTGGGCGTGGACGCCCGGCAGTCCGGTCAGTTCGGTCAGGACGGCGAGCAGCGGCTCGGCCGCGGCGCCGCCGAGCAGCAGGAGTTCCTGGGCCGTCACATGGGTCAGGACACGGGCCGCGACCGGGTGCCGCTCCGCGTGGTAGCTGTCGAGCAGGCCGGGCGCGGCCCAGCCGTTGACCGTCGCGGCCAGCTTCCAGCCCAGGTTGACCGCGTCCTGGAGGCCGGTGTTCAGGGCCTGGCCGCCGATCGGCAGGTGCCAGTGTGCGGCGTCGCCGGCCAGCAGCACCCGGCCGCGGCGGTAACGGTCCGCCTGGCCGCGGGCGTTGTCGAAGGCGTCCAGCCACACGGGCGTCCCGCCGGAGATGTCCTCGCCGGTCACCTCGGCCCAGCGCCGCACCACTTCGTCGAAGCGGGGCGGTTCGGTGCGCGCTGTCACCGGCCGGCCGGCCGCGTGCATCATGACGCGGGTCACCCCCTCGCGGGTCGCGGCCACCGCGAGGCCGCCGGGCAGCCGCTCGAACCGGCGGTCCCGGATCCGCACTCCGGTCACATCGGCCCGCAGCAGTTCCCGGGTCGCGGCGGTGGCCGTGACGGGGAATCCGGCCAGCCGGCGCACGGTGCTGTCGGCACCGTCGCAGCCGACCACGTACCGGGCCGCGATCCGGCGTACTCCGCCGGGATCCCTGACCTCGCACATCAGCGGGCCCTCGTCGCCCTCCGGGGCGTCCAGCCCGGTGAGTTCGGTCTCCCGCAGCACCGTGGCGCCCCGTTCCCGGGCCCGTTCGCCCAGCGCGGCCTCGGTCCGGTACTGGGGCACCTTCCACTGGCCGGCGAACGGGCTGTCCAGGCCGGACAGGTCGAGTCCCACCCCGCCGAAGTGGGCGCGTGGCTCGTGTCCGGCACTGTCGAGCAGCGCGCCGAAGCCGCGTTCGTGCAGCAGCTCGGCGGTGAGCGAGGAGAGCTGCCCGGCCCGCGATTCCGTCATCGGGCGGGCCAGCCGTTCCAGCAGGACCACCGGCACCCCGGCCGCCCGCAGTTCGCAGGCGAGCAGCAGTCCGACCGGCCCGGCTCCGACGACGACGACCGGTGCGGCCGTCCCGGGCCGGGTCACGACCTCGGGTGCCCGGTGGCCGAGCCCTCGGCGAAGGACTTCGCGGCGTGCAGGGTGGCCAGGCTGTTGCCGCTCAGGGCCTTGCGGACCATGGTGCGCGCCGTGTCCGCGTCGGCGTCGCGGCCGAGAACCTCGGCGACGCGGGCCGTGTTGATCCGTACGGTGTGCCGCGAGGTGACGGTCACCGCGCCCGCGGCGTGTTCCTCGATCAGCCAGCGTCCGGTGTGCAGGCTCAGCAGCGCGGGCAGGACGTGCTGCTTGTAGACGATGCCGCTGTGCGGACGGCACACCCGGACGGAGCTGGTGGTGTGCACCGAGCCGTCCTTGGTGCTGGTGTCCATCTCCAGGGTCTGCAGGCCCGGGGTGTCCTCGGTGAGCCGCACCCGGGCGACGTGCGGCAGCCGACGCGGCCACTCCCGGGCCTCGTTGAGGAAGTCGTAGACGTCCTTGGCGCCGCCGTTCACGGTCACCGTGTCCTCGAAGGTGATCAGCTGGTCGGGTCCGGCGAGTTCGGCCCGGTCGCGCAGGGCCGCCAGTTCGGAGCCGCTGTTGCGGTCGACGGCCCGGCTGATCCAGTCCAGGTCGGCCGGGTCCTCGCTCGCCGCGAAGAAGTCGTGCAGCAGGCGGACCCGGCAGCTGGTGGCGGAGAGCGGTTCCACGATCCACTCCCCGCCCATGCCGCCGACCGGGTGCTGCGAGCGTTCCTGGCGGAAGGTGATGCTGCCGCGCTCCGGGGTGTGCACGCGCTGGGAGGTCCAGGTCTTGGGGGTGCCGTTGGCGGTCGCCCAGAGCCGGATCAGTTCCGTGTTCCCGTTCCGCTCGACGCACTCGGCGTGCACGGTCGGGGGGAAGATCTCGGGCCACTGGTCCACGTCCGCGAGCAGCGCGTACACCTGCTGTGCGGGGGCCGCGACGTCCACCGTGTGTTCCGTTGTGCGCACCGCGCTCGTGGTCACGTTTCTTCTCCTCTGCGTTGCGGAACGGCTAACGGGTGGAGGCGAGGTGCCCGGCGTCGCGGGGTTCTTCGCTGGGCGCGGCCGGTCCGAACCAGCGCTCCAGTGCCTCGGTCAGCCGGCTGTCGCCCGGCGCGGCCCAGGCGATGTAGCCGTCGGGGCGGACGAGCACCGACTCGGTGGCGGCGCCGTGTTCCTCGGGCCCGGCGGGGAAGGCCGTCACCCGCACCACGTCGACCCGGTCGGACCACGGTGCGGCCCGGCGGGCGGTGCGGCCGGAGGCGTCGGCGGTGATGAGGACGCCGCGGGCGGTGTGCAGCAGGCTCGCGCTCCGCTCCCGGCCGCCGTCGGTGAGGGTCAGTTCACGGTCGGGCATTCGGCCGCCGGCCAGCGGGTGGCGGCGCTCGCCGACCTCGTAGCGGATGTCGAACCCGCTGACCATGCCGGACAGATGCCGGGCCACCGCCGGCAGGGCGAGCAGCTCGGCCATCACGGTCCGCAGCGGCTCGGCGGGCTTGCCGGTGAGGTTGAGCGTCCCCTGGGCGCGGGTGTTGCGCAACACCCGCTCGCCCACCGGGTGCCGTTCGCTGTGGTAGGTGTCCAGGAGGCCGGCCGGGGCGTGGCCGCGGAGCGTGGCGGCCAGCTTCCAGCCGAGGTTGACGGCGTCCTGCACGCCGATGCTCAGCCCCTGCCCGCCGGCCGGGAGATGGATGTGGGCGGCGTCCCCCGCCAGCAGCACCCGGCCGCGCCGGTACGCGTCGGCCTGGCGGGTGGCGTCGGTGAAGCTGCTGACCCAGCGGGCCCGGCCGCCGTGGATGGAGTCGCCGGTCAGCCGCTGCCAGGCGTCCGCCACATCGCCGAACCCGGCCCGGCGTTCCTTGTCCGGGGGGTTGCCGTTCTCGCACACGATGATGCGGAACCAGTCCTCCTCCACCGGCGCGGCCATGACCATGCCGTTGGGGAGCAGTTCGCCGATCGGCCGCGGCCGGATGTCGCAGCCGGTGACATCGGCCAGGTACATCTCGCGGGTGGCGTCGGAACCGGGGAAGCCGAAGCCGCCGAGCTTCCTGACGGTGCTGTGGCCACCGTCGCAGCCCACCAGATAGCGGGCGGCGACCTCGGCGCGGCCGTCCGGGCCCTCGACGGTGACGGTCACGCCGTCACCGGTGGCGGCCAGACCGGTCATCTCGTAGCCGCGGCGCACCGAGGCGCCCAGTTCCAGCGCCCGTTCCTCCAGCATCTCCTCGATGCGGTACTGGGGCGCGCCGCGGACGCCGAAGTGGGAGCCCTCCAGGATCCCGTAGTCGATGGGGATGCCGCCGAAGTGTCCCTGCCGGGTGATCTCGGTGTTCTCCAGCCGCTCCAGCAGTCCGCGCTGCTGGAGGATCTCGGCGGCGCGGGCGGTGAACCCGATGCCGCGCGATTCCCAGCTGCGCTCGGCGCGCCGCTCGACGACGACGACCTCGGCGCCGCCGAGCCTGAGTTCGGCGGCGAGCATCAGACCGGTGGGCCCTGCGCCCACCACGATCACATCTGTATCCACGTGCTGTCCTTCACTACGAGTGCGGCCGGCGGGCGGCGGTGAACGGGGTGGGGCGCCGGGCGCCGGGCGCTCGGCCGCGGGGCGCCCGGCGCGGGGCGGCGTCAGACCGGGACGGCCTCGATGACGGAGACGGGCGAGCTGGTGCTCACCGAACCGGTGACCTTCAGGCCGGCCTTGGCGAACAGTTCGGTGTACTGCGGCAGGGTGCGCTCCTTGGCGCCGAGCAGCAGCAGGAGCCACAGGTCGATGATGTTGCCCAGGTGCCGCTCGTTGTTCTCGGTCAGCACGTACTCGATGACCAGCATCTTGCCGCCGGGGGCGATGGCCTCCCGGACGTTCTTCAGCATCGTGACGCAGTCGGACTCCGAGAAGTCGTGCAGGATGTGCTTGAGGACATAGGCGTCCGCGCCCGCCGGGAGTTTGTCGAAATAGCCGCCGGTCTCGACCGTGATCCGGTCCGCCACGCCCGCGTCCTGGAACACCGCCGGGGCGTCCGCGGTGGCGACTTCGGAGTCGAACAGGATGCCGCGCGCATCGGTGGCCTGCTTCAGGATTGCGGAAAGCAGGGTGCCGCGTCCGCCGACGACGTCCACGATGGTCCCGAACGAGGAGAAGTCATAGGCGGCGACGATCGGATCGCATTCCGATTCGGACATGCTGCGCATGCCGCCGAAGAACTCGGCGGCATACTCGGGATTCGACATCAGAAATTCGTAGGCGCCCTGACCGCGCAGCTTCGGCAGGTTGGCCTCACCGGTGCGCACCGAGGACATCAGATGTCCGAATTCCTCCCAGTGCAGCGGGTTGCTCATCAGCATCGCCAGTCCGCGCATGGAATCCGGGGCGTCCTCGCGCAGCGCCTGACCCATCGGGGTCAGGGCGTAGGCACCGTCGGGCTGGAAAGTGAAGACCGAATAGCCGGAGAGCGCGCGCAGCAGCCGGTGGGTCGCCTCCGGGTCGGAACCGACCCGCTTGGCGATTTCCGTGGCCGGCAGCGGACCTTCGGCGAGGACGTCGGCAATGCCGAGCCGGGCCGCGACGGAGATCGCCTGGGTTATCACCGATCCCTGAATCAGATCGAGCAGCGAGTAGGCGGCGGTCAGGTCACGCGCAGCGGGCCCTGTGGGCATGGGATTACCTCCGGAATTCGTGTCCTCGGGATGCCCGACGATAGGACGGCCCCCTGCCGCCCACAACTTTCCGTTTTGCCGCCGCTCCACAGTTGAACGCGCTTTCTGGGATTCAGTGGTGGGGCCGCCATAACGCTCTCTACTGTCTTGACAGGGCACGCCCCAATGACCCTGGAGGTATCGAGTGTCGGACAATGTGGATCTGTGGGCGCTGAGTGACTTGGCGACCCCCTGGAGCCTGCGCGTGGCGGTGACCCTGGGCGTCGCCGAGCACATGGCACAGGGCGTCACGGAGGTGGGCGAACTGGCCCGGAAGGTGGGCTGTCACGGCGAGTCCCTGGCCCGGGTGCTGCGTCACCTGGCCGGTAAGGGCCTGTTCGATGAGCCGGCCGAGAACCGGTTCACCCTGAATGAGGCGTCCCGGATCTTCCTTGAGCCGGGCCCGCTGCGCGGCGGTCTCAACCTCGACGGCCACGGCGGCCGGATCGCCGGGGCCTGGACCGGTCTGCTGGAGGCGGTGCGCACCGGACGCCCCACCTACGGGTCGGTGTACGGGCTGCCGTTCTGGGAGGACCTGGACGCCCATCCCGGTCTCGCGGACAGCTATGACGCGATGATGGTCGAGGGCCGCCATGTGCCGGACCCGGCGATCCTGGTCCACGACGACTGGGAGGACGTCGGTCATGTGGTCGATGTCGGCGGCGGCACCGGCGCGATGCTGGCCGGCATCCTGCGCGCGCGCCCCGGGGTACGCGGCACGCTGGTCGATCTGCCCCGCACCGTGGCCCGTTCGGCGGAGATCTTCGGGCCGGCGGGGGTGGCCGACCGGGTCACCGTCAGCCCGCAGAGCTTCTTCGAGCCGCTGCCGGCCGGGGCCGATGTGTATCTGATCCAGTCGGTGCTGCTGGACTGGCCGGACGAGGAGGCCACGCGGCTGCTGCGCAGGTGCGCCGAGGCCGCGGCTCCGCACGGGCGGGTCGTGGTGGTCGGCGGGGTCTCCGCGGACCGGGCGGCCGGCAAGGGCGGGCTGCTGCTGATGGTGATGACCGGCGGGCGCCCGCGCAGCCTGGAGGAGTTCCGGGTGCTGGCGGCCGAGGCCGGTCTGACGGTCTCGGCTCACGGCGAGGGCCCCTCGGGGCACTTCATCATCGAGAGCCGTCCCAGCTGAACACCCGGCGGGCGGGCCCCGGTTCGTTCGACTGCTCATCGGACGCAGTCGAACGGACCGGGCCCGCCCGTCCCTGTCCGCGACCGCCCTCTCACGGGAAGCGCCCGCAGTCATGAAGATCCTGTTCCTCATCACCGGCAGCCATGTGACGCTGTCCGCCGTCGCGCCGCTGGTGACCGCCGCACAGAACGCCGGCCATCAGGTCCTGCTGGCCACCAACGAGCCGCTCATGCCGGCCGCCGAGGCCATCGGGGTGCCCACGGTCTGCGTCATGGCCGAACCCATCCGGCACTTCATGCCGGCCGCCGGCCCCGAGGGCCACGACCCCGATCCGCAGGACGAGTTGACCACCACCGGACACGGGCTGGCCACCTTGGCCACCACCGTGCTGCCCACCCTGCTGGAGCTGGCCGCGCACTGGCCGCCCGACCTGGTCGTGGGCAGTTCGATGAGTTACGCGGCGGGGCTGCTCGCCGCCCGGCTGAAGGTGCCCTGGGTCCGGCACGCCGAGTATCTGGCGATCCCGGTCGCCGGCATCGACCGGGGGGCGGCCGAGGGCCTGCGGCCCGCTCTGGAGGGGCTGGGGCTGACCGGCCTGCCGGAGCCGGACCTGTTCGTGGACGTCTGCCCGCCGTCCCTGAGCCCGCCCGCGGTGACCGCCGCGCGCCCGCTCCCGATGCGCTACATCCCGCGCAACCCCCAACGCCGCCTGGAGAGCTGGATGTACACCCGTCCGGTGGGACGGCCGCGGGTGCTGATCACCTCGGGCACCCACTTCCGGATGCTGCCGGGTGACGCGGTGCGCCGGCTGGTGGCCGGTCTGGCCGGGGAGGGGGCGGAGGTGCTGATCGCGGCACCCGAGGACGCGGCCCGTGAGCTGGCCGACGGGCTGCGGGACGTCCGCATCGGGTGGCTTCCGCTGGACGCCGTGGCCCCCACCTGCGATCTCGCGGTGACCCATGGCGGTGCCACCACCGCCATGACGATGATGGCCTGCGGCGTTCCGCAGCTGCTCATGCCACCCAACACCCATACCCGGCTGATCGCGAGGGCGTTGTCGGACTACGGCGCCGCCCGCACCGTGATGCCGGACGAACACCCCGGACGCGATGCGGGTGACCTGGTCGCCGACGGCTGCCGGGACATCCTCGCCACGCCGGGGTTCGCCCAGCGTGCGCGGGCCCTGGCCGGGGAGATGGCGGGGCTCCCCTCGCCCGCCGATGTGGTGCGCACCCTGGAGGTGTTGCCGCAACAGGCTTGAAATTAAACGGACTTGATGAGTCCATCCGTGCAGGGGGAGTGGACACGCCCGGTTCCGCCGTGGTTGTGTTCCGGCCAACCCCCCACACCGATATTCCGATCTTCGGGCCCTTTGCCGGGCCCGCGCTCGATGACGGGGGCACGGATGAAGAAACTTGTCGTGACGTCGGCGGCCGTGGCGGTCGTCCTGGCGGGGGCGTCGGTGGTGATCGCCCAGACCGACCGCTCCGGACCGCCGGCCGCCACCATGACCTGGTCGCCCTGTCCCGAGGACGACCCGATCATGGAGGACTACCTCGCCGGCCTGGAATGCGGCTCGCTCCAGGTGCCGCTGGACCACTCCGACCCCGGGGGCGAGCAGATCACCCTGGAACTCACCCGGGCGTCCCACACCGTGCCGCCCGAGGAGTACCAGGGAGTCGTCCTGGTCAACCGCGGCCTGTGGCCCGGCGCCATCGGGCGGGACCTGCCCACCCGGTTCGCCGACGGCTCCACCGGGCTGCCGCAGGAGGTGGGCGCCGCCTACGACTGGATCGGCTTCGACCCGCGCGGGGTCGGGGCCAGCGAACCGCGGGTCACCTGCGACCCCGACTACCTCTACCCGGAACAGGCGAGGCCGGACTACGTCCCGCACACCGCCGCCCAGCAGCAGCAGTGGCTGGACCGGGCCGAGGCGTTCGCCGACAGCTGCGGGAGCGCGTACGGCGATGTCCTGGAGCACCTCGGCACCAAGGACACCGCACATGATCTGGACCTGGTCCGCCAGGCGCTGGGCGAGGAGCGGATCAGCTACCTCGGCTACTCGTACGGCACCTATCTGGGCTCCGTCTACGCCTCGCTGTACCCGGATCGGGTGCACCGGATGGTGCTGGACAGCGTGATGGGCCCCGGCAGCATCGGCTACCAGGGCTCCCTGGAACAGAACGTCGCCTTCCAGGAGCGCGCCGGGATCTGGTTCGACTGGATAGCCGGGTACGACGACGTCTACCAGCTGGGCAGCACCCGCGAGGAAGTCGAGGCCAACTACTACCGGGGCATGGACATGCTCCGTGACGCACCGATCGACGGGCTGATCGGCGCGGCCGAGTACAACGACGTCTTCATCGTCAACGCGTACCGCACCTACATCTGGAGCTACCACGCCGGCGTGCTCGCCGACTGGGTGCTGCGCGAGGACCCCTCCGGGCTGCGGGACAACTACATGCCCGGGGACTACCCCGCGCAGAACACCTACGCCATGCAGGCGGCGATCCAGTGCCGTGACTCGGCCTGGCCGCGCGAGTGGCAGCAGTGGCAGGACGATCACACCAGCCAGTACGAGGCGGGCGACCGGTTCATGACCTGGCACAACGCCTGGTACAACGCCCCCTGCGCGTTCTGGCCCGTGCCCGCCGACACACCGCAGGAGATCGGCGCCGACGGCGTGGGCATGCTGCTGCTCCAGGCGGAGAACGACGCGGCCACCCCGGTCGCCGGCGCACACGAGGTGCACGAGCTGTTCCCGGACTCCCGGTTCGTCCTGGAACGCGGCGGCAACTTCCACGGCACGTCCCTGACCGCCAACGCCAACGCCTGCATGAACGACTGGGTGGCAGGCTATCTGCGGGACGGCACCCTGCCGGACGCGGCGGACGGCCCCGACGCGTACTGCGAGGCGAGCGCGCCCCCGGAGCCGGACCCGGAAACCTCCTGAGGGGCGCACGACGGCAGCGGCCGGGGCCGCGGCGGGCACCATCCGCCGCGGCCCCGGCCGTCCGGCGGAGACGGTCAGCCGGTGCCCTTGCCGTCGACAGTGGCCTCGGGGAATTCCAGCTCGGGGTCGCCGGAGAGCACCGCCCGGTGCAGCCGCCGCAGATTCGGCGACGGCTCCAGGCCCAGCTCGTTCACCAGCGTCTCGCGCAGCCGCTGGTAGGCCTCCAGCGCCCGCCAGGCACCGCCCGAACGGTGCAGGGCCAGCATGAGCTGGGCGCAGAAGTTCTCGTGCATCGGATGGCGTGCGGTCAGCACATGCAACTCGGGGACGAGTTCACGATGCCGGCCCAGCCGCAGATCGGCGTCGATGCGCCGCTCCAGGGCCGCCATCCGGTTCTCCTCCAGGCGCAGCACCTCCAGTTCGAGCACGCTGCCGACCCGCACGTCCACCAGCGCGGGACCGCGCCACAGGCCCAGAGCCCGGCCCAGGAGGTCGGACGCGGAGCCGAAGTCCTCGTCCGCGAAGGCGGACCTGCCCGATCTCAGCAGGGTGTCGAACTCCTGGGCGTCGACCAGGCCGGTGCCCACGTCGAGCAGGTATCCACCGTGCTGCGTCACCAGCACGTCCTTGGGACATCGGCCCGGCTGGCCGACGAGACCGGCCGCGATGTGGCGGCGCAACTGCAGGATGTACGTCTGAAGCGTGGTGGCCGCGCTGCGCGGGACCTCGGAGCCCCACACCTCCTCCACCAGGGTGGGTACCGTCACCACATGGCCCGCCTGGAGGGCGAGCACCGCCAGGATCTGCCGCGGCTTGGTGGCGCTCGGCACCAAGGACACCCCGCGTTCATGGGCGGTCAGCGGCCCTAGTACGTTGATCTCCATCTCGCCCAGTCCCCCTTCGCTCCCGCCGACCGGAGACCGGCCGACGGGTGTCATCGCTTGAGCCGTGGTGATCCTGCGCCCGGCGCGCCGGGGGCGCCCAGGGATCTCGTCACGATTACAACCATGAAGGTTTCATGGTCGAGGCGTGCACTTCTCACTGCCCGTTCCGGAGCGATACGGCCCAGAATCGAGCAGCGGCCCCGCCCTCGGAGCACCTGCCGCACGAAACCGGAAGGGAAGCCTCCGATGACCACGTTCCGCGGCACGCCGTTCCGCCTCCCACCCCCCGCCGCACCGTCCGCGCCGGCACCCGGCGACCCGTCCGGGAGCCCTCGGCGCCGGAGCCCGCTTCCCTGTCGGCAGACCGATTAATCGCCTTCTTCCTTCTTCCTTCGGTTCGAGACAGCTCGTTACTCTGGACGAGGCCTACGCACATGGGCCCACCTGAACCACCGGTTCGGCGCGGTCTCATTGGGGGGAAGCTTGGTGAACGGGGAAGTTGACCATGCCGTCGGCTCGGCCGGCGGCCACGGGGACACTTTCTGGACCGGGTGCAAGGCCCGCGGTCCCGCCACGAACCGGCCGATTCCGACCCTGCCGTTGCCCGCTCCGAGGACGGCGCGTGCCTTCACCGCCTTCGCCCTGTTCAGTCTGGCCACCGTCGCCTTCATGAACGTGTACTGGGCAGGCGCGTCCAACGGCACCTACGTCATCTGTGTGGTGCTCGCCCTGATCGCCATCGGGGTGTCCTTCCTGGTCACCTCACCCCAGGCACCGGGCTGGCCACCGGCCCACCGCTATCTCGCCCTCGGTGTGCAGGCCGTGGCGACCCATCTGCCCTTCGCCATTTTCGAACTCAGCTGGGGCAGCATGGGCGGACCGCTGGCGGGGGCCGTCCTGTACCTGCTGCCGCTGCGGATCGCCCTGCCGCTGTTCGGTCTGATCGTCTCCGCCCAGGTGGCGATGGGGATCATCGGCGGGCACGGCATCCTGCGCACCGTCTATCTGGGGCTCGTCACCGCGTACATCGGGGTCCTCCTCTACGGCCTCGCCCGGCTCACCTCCCTGGTGATCTGGCTCGACTCCTCCCGGGACGAGCGCGCCCACGCGGCGGTGCGCAGGGAACGGCAGCGCTTCTCCCGGGATCTGCACGATCTGCTGGGGTGCAGCCTGTCCGCCATCACCCTCAAGGCGGAGCTGGTGCGCCGGCTGCTGCCCGAACGCCCCGACCGGGCGGGGCAGGAGGTCGCGGGCGTCCTCACCATCGCCCGCCAGGCACTGACCGATGTCCGGCTGGTGGCCAGCGGCTACGGGGAGCTCACCGTCAGGTCCGAGATGGCGTCGGTGGAGGACATCCTCGTCACCGCCGATGTCCGCGCCCGTACCCGGGTGGACTGCGGCCCGCTGCACCCGCTCCTGGACACCGTGCTCGCCACGGCACTGCGCGAGGGCATCACCAACATCCTGCGGTACAGCCGTCCCCGGGAGGTCAGCATCACGGCCACCCGGCAGGGCGGAACGGTGCGGCTGACCATGGTCAACGACGGAGTGGGCGGCAGGGCCCACATCCTGGGCACCGGACCCGGCGGTCACGGCCTGAGCAATCTGCGGGCGCGTCTGGAGTCGATCGGCGGCAGCTTCCGGGCCGGGCTCGCCGCCGACGGCAGGTTCATCCTCTGCGCGGAGGCGCCGGCCGATCCGGTCCTCGCCCGACCACCCGGCGACCACCTCTCGGTGCGGGCCGCCCCGTGACACAGACGATCCATTCCCATCTGCACGCCGCACGACGGACGGCACCAACGGGGGGCACATGCTGTCGGTGAGCATTCTTCTGGCCGAAGACGTCCACATGATCAGAGGAGCGCTGGCCGCGCTGCTCGAACTGGAGCCGGGACTCAAGGTGGTCGCCTCGGTCGAGCGGGGTGACGCCATTCTCGAAACGGCCCTCGACGTACGGCCCGATGTCGCCGTCATCGATGTCAATCTGCCCGGCAAGGACGGGCTCACCGCCGCGGGCGAGCTGCACGAACGGCTCCCCACCTGCGGCACGCTCATCCTCACCAGTCTGAACCGGCCCGGCATCTTCCGACGGGCCATGACCACCCGTGTCTCGGGCTTCCTGCTGAAGGACGCTCCCCCGGACCGGCTGGCGCAGGCGGTGCGCACCATCGCCGCCGGGCAGCGCGTCATCGACCCCCAACTGGCCGTGGCGGCCTGGAACTCACCGGTGTGCCCGCTCTCCCCCCGGGAACTCCAGGTGCTGCGGCACGCCGCTCAGGGAGACGCCGCGTCCGAGATCGCGAGCACGCTGTACCTGTCGGCCGGCACCGTCCGCAACTACCTCACGGCCATCGTCTCCAAGCTCAACGCCCGCAACCGGATCGACGCCATCCGTATCGCCGAACACAGCGGCTGGCTGCCCTGACGCACCGGCCTCCCCCGGGCAGCCGTGCGCGCCCCCACCCGCTCAGGACCGCACCGAGCCGTCCTGGCCGGGCGCCGGCACCGGTGGGGTCTCCTCCTCGTAGGGCGTGAACGCGTCGGCCCACCAAGAGCGATGACCTTCGTACCAGGACACCACCCCGGCGAGCCCGTCCCCGAACGGCACCCGCGGCACATATCCCAGCTCCCGGCGAGCCTTGCCGTCATCCAGTGCGTACCGGCGGTCGTGGCCCTTGCGGTCGGTGACGAAACGCACCGCTTCCCACCCGGCGCCGCAGCGCTCCAGCAACTGGGCGGTCAGCTCCCGGTTGGACAGCTCGACGCCGCCGCCGAAGTGGTAGATCTCGCCCTCCCGCCCTTTCTCCAGGGCCAGTTGCACCCCACGGCAGTGGTCGGCCACGTGCACCCACTCGCGGACGTGATGGCCGTCCCCGTACAGCGGCACCCGCCCCCCGCCGAGCAGGGTGGCGACGAAGCGTGGGATCAGCTTCTCGACGTGCTGGTAGGGGCCGTAGTTGTTGGAACAGCGGGTGATCACCACCGGCAGCCCGTGCGAGCGGTGATAGGAGCGGGCCAGCAGATCGGCCGCCGCCTTGGAGGCGGCGTACGGGGAGTTCGGCCGCAGCGGCTGGCTCTCGGTCCACGAGCCCGTGTCGATGCTGCCGTAGACCTCGTCGGTGGAGATCTGCACGATCCGCCCGATGCCCAGCCGCAGACAGCACTCCAGCAGCGTGTGGGTGCCCAGCACATTGGTGACGGTGAACGGGGTGGCGTCCCGCAGCGACCGGTCCACATGGCTCTCGGCGGCGAAATGGACGACCGCGTCGTGGCCGGGCAGCAGGTCGAGCAGCAGTCCGGCGTCGCAGATGTCACCCCGCACGAACGTCAGCCGCTCGTGGTCCAGCGGCAGGTTCGCCGTGTTGCCGGCGTAGGTGAGTTTGTCGAGGACGGTGACCGCGGTGTCCTCGTGGCCCGGATAGGAACCGTCGAGGACACTGCGCACGTATTGCGAGCCGACGAATCCGGCTCCACCGGTGACGAGGATTCTCATGAACCGATCAGCGCTCCGATTTCTCCGGCCGTGCGGACAGCGATTCCGGGCCGAGTGTCGCGGCGCACGGAAGATCTCCGGTGGAGCGGCGGTGGAACGGTGAACGGCCCCAGCCGCTCTCGACCGGGGTGCGAGGAAGATGGGGAAAGCTGCCGCCGGTTGTGAAACCGGACCGCGATACCCACGGCCACGATGGAGATCCCGGCGTGAAGCAGAAATTCGATGACCTAGCCCTTTTCGGCGGCCCGGCGGAATTCTCGCAGCCACTGTCCGTGGGACGGCCCACTGTCGGTGACAGGAAGCGTTTCCTGGAGCGGCTGAACGGGGCCCTCGACCGGCAATGGCTGACCAACGGCGGCCCTTTGGTGCACGAGTTCGAGGACCGCGTGGCGGAGGTGGCCGGCACCCGCCACTGCGTGGCCACCAGCAACGCCACCATGGCACTGCATCTGCTGTACATGGCCACCGGGTTGTCCGGCGAGGTCATCATGCCGGCGATGACCTACGTGGCCACCGCCCACGCGGCCCGGGCACTCGGGCTCACCCCGGTGTTCTGCGACGTCGACCCGGACACCGGCTGCATCGACCCGCGCCGGGCGGAGGAGGCCGTGACCGCGCGCACCTCCGGGATCGTCGGGGTGCATCTGTGGGGCAGGCCCAGTGCGATCGACGACCTGGGGAAGGTGGCGGAACGGCACGGTCTGCGCCTGCTGTTCGACGCGGCCCACGCCCTGGGCTGCTCGTACCGGGGCCGGCCCGTCGGCGGCTTCGGCGCCGCCGAGGTGTTCAGCTTCCACGCGACGAAAGTGGTCAACAGCTTCGAGGGAGGCGCCGTCGTCACCGACGACGGTGACCTCGCCGAACGGCTGCGGTCCCTGCGCTCCTTCGGCTTCGGCCCCGACGGCACCAGCCAGCGGGTCGGCATCAACGCCAAGATGAGCGAGGCCGCCGCGGCGATGGGGCTCACCTCGCTGGAGGCGTTCGAGGAGACCCGGCGGCACAACCGCGTCAACCTCGACCACTACGCCGCCGGACTGGCGGGAGTGGACGGCGTCGAAGTCGTCACCTACGACGCCGCGCAGAACCCCAACTGCCAGTACGTGGTGATCCGCGTCGACGAGGCCGTCACCGGAATCCACCGCGATCTGCTGATGCGGGTGCTGAAGGAGGAGAACATCACCACCCAGCGCTACTTCTCCCCCGCGTGCCACCAGGTCGAGCCGTACCGCACGGAGCGCCCCGTTGTACTCCCGCACACCGAACGGCTCGCGGAGCAGGTACTGGCCCTGCCGACCGGACCCACGGTCGCGACGGCGGACATCCACCGGGTGTGCGAGGTCCTACGGTGCGCGGTCGGCGCGGGGCCGCAGGTGACCGAGCGGTTCCGAGGCTGTGAGGAGACGGCATGAAACGTGAGTCAAGACTGTTGAGCGTGGGGCTGCTCGGCCCGCTCTCCCCGCGGCTGGGCCGCAAGCCGGTGCGCACCAGCGCCCCCAAGCAGCGGCAGGTGCTGGCGCTGCTCGCGCTGAACGCGGGCCGGGTGGTCACGGTGCCCACCCTCGTCGACGAGCTGTGGGGGGACCACCCGCCGCGCAGCTACGCCACCACCCTGCAGACCTACATCCTGCAACTGCGCAACGCGCTGGCCGCCGTGGACCGCGGCGACCTCGGCGCCCGCCAGTTGCTCAGCACCGGCCGCCACGGCTACCAGCTGGAGGCGGACACCTGTGAGACGGACGTCGAGGTGTTCCACCGCCGGGTACGCGCCGGCCGTGCGGCGGCCGAGGCGGGCGACCACGGCCGCGCCTCGGCCGAGCTGGACCGTGCGCTGGGTCTGTGGCGCGGCTCGGCCCTGGTGGATGTCCGGCTGGGCCGGGTGCTGGAGATCGAGGCCTCGTCGCTGGAGGAACACCGGCTCAGGGCCCTGGAGTCGCGGATCGAGGCCGACCTGCGGCTGGGGCGGCACGCCGACCTGCTGGGTGAGCTGACGTTCGTGGCGGCCAAGCACCCGATGAACGAAACACTGTGCGCGTACCTGATGACGGCCCTGTACCGCGCGGGCCATGTCGGGCGCTCGCTCCAGGCGTTCCACCGGCTGCGGGCGGCCCTCAACCGTGAGCTGGGCATCGAGCCCTGCCAGCGGCTCCAGCGGCTCCAGGCGGCCATCGTGTCGGGGACCGGGCGCTGAGCCGCCTCTCGCGGACCTCGCGAGGACGGAACGGCACGGGCGGACCGCCGGGACCGGCGGGACGGAAGGAGCTGACGTGCACGGAATACGGACGGACGATCCGGTCGGGCGGGCGGTGGCGTGCGTCCGGGAGCGTTACGCAGACCCGCTGACGCTCGCGGACCTCGCGGACAGCGCGGGGCTCAGCCGCTTCCACTTCGCCCGGCTGTTCAAAGAAACCACCGGGATCACGCCCGGCCGGTTCCTGGCGGCGGTGCGCCTGCACCGGGCCAAGCGGCTGTTGCTGAGCACCTCGCTGAACATCGCCGACGTCTCGGCCGCCGTCGGGTACGTGAGCCTTGGCTCGTTCACCACGAGCTTCACGGTCGGGGTGGGGATCTCTCCCGGCCGGTTCCGGCGGGTGTCCCGGGCCGGGGGGCCGGCGCTGCCCGCGGTCCGGGCGTCCTCCGCAGCGGGACGCGGGGCGGTCGCCGGGACGGTCAGCCTGCCGGACGGGCACGGCAACGCCCGGGTGTACATCGGCGCGTTCGGCACCCCGATCGTCGAACACCCCTCGCTCGCCGGGGTCCTGGTGGACGTGCCCGGCGGGCGGCCGTCCTGCTATCACCTGCCGGACGTACCCGCGGGCACCTGGTACGTGCACGCGGTCGCGGTGGCCGACGGGGTGGGGCCCGATCCGCGTGCCCACCGGACGCCGCTGATCGGCGGCCAGCCCTCGGTGACCGTGGCCGCGGGCAGCGTCACCAGCAGCGCGGTGCGGCTGCGCCGGGTGCGTCCCACCGACCCGCCGGTGCTGCTCGCGCTGCCCGACCTCGTCCCGCCGCGGGTGCCCGCCGTGTCCATCGGCTGCCCCGCCCTGACCCCGCGCCCGGCGGCATCCCCGCCCGGAGCCAGGCCACTGGCCGCCGTGGGAGCGCCGCAGCCGTCCTGAGCGGAGGGCGCCGCGCCCCGGAACGCCCCCGGCGCTGCCCGTGGGAAGGCGGCCCCGCCCACGGTGCCGTGCGCCAGGCCGGGTTCGCGGTGCGCCGTGCGCCCCGTGGGGCTCCGGGCGTTCCCGCCGTCCGGTCGTTGCGGGCGCCGTGGCGTGGCCGCCGCCGGGCGGCGGCCACGGCCCGGGGTTACACGGCCTCCTGCGTGGCCTTCAGCCGTTCGGCGAAGGTGCTCCACTCGCGGCCGATGCTCTCGGCGATCGGGGCGATCACGCACTGCCAGTGTGCGGGGATGGAGCTGACGAACTCCCGCCAGCCGTCCGGGTCACTGGCGTGCAGCGCCATCCACTGAAGGAACTCCTTGCCGGCCTCGGTGTACCGGATGGTCGGGTCCTTGGCCATCTTGGCCGCCACCCCGGGCCAGGTGACCGGAGCGTCGATGTGGTTCCTGCGGCGCGGAGCGACGTCGGCGGCGGCCGTCAGCGCGTCGGCCCGTTCCGCCGGTTCCCGTGGGGTGGCGTACGGCACGGGCGGGCCGGCCGGACCGGGGGCGGGTACGGCCACGGGAGCGGGGGCCCGTGCCGGGGCGCGGTGGCCGTCCAGCTCGGGGCTGATGCCCCGGCGCAGCCGCGAACTCACATCGTGCACCGTGCCGAGGGAGACATCGGTGTCCCGGGCCACCTGCCGGAGGGGGGCGTCGGGGTGGGCGCGGATGTACTCGGCGGCCCGCTGTCTGCCCTCGCCCGAGGCCACCGGCCGGCGTCTGCCGTCGCGGCCCAGGCGCTTGCCGCCGGCTGCCGCCGCCCCCGTGGAGCGGCCGCGCAGGGACGCGATGGTCTTGGCGCTCAACCCGGTGATGCCGGCGATGGCCCGGTCGGACCAGTCGGCGTGTGCGGACAGCACGCGCTGGGCCCCCGAGACCCGGTCGGCCTTGGACAGCGGCAGCCCGTGCGAACTGTTCGCCTTCATGGCGAGAACGAGCGCTTCCGAATCCGTGCAGTCGAGAAAGCGCGCCTCGATGAAATGGTCACCGCGCAATTTCGCCGCTTCCAGCCGGTGCAGTCCGTCGATGACGCGCCAGCCGTCCTCCTGGACGAGAATGGGCGGGAGTTTGGACGTTCCGGCGGCGTCGACGAGCAGACGTACATGTGTGGCGCTGGTACCAGCCTTGCGCAGGTATTGTTCGGGGGACACCTCGCTGACCGGGACGTCCCGTATCGGCAGTTGCTCGAAGTTTTTCAGGTCGAATCCGTCCTGGGTCACCGATGCGTCCGCGTCCGGCGTGACAGAGCCGAAGTCGCCCGCTATCAGAACGGTCCGCCCGTGGTCCAGAGCCATCCGGTGTGCTCCTTTCTTCTGCCGTGTCCCGAAGCGTGGCAGAAGGGTCTTTAGCCGGAGTCGAGGGCGACTGACGCCTCGGTGGAGCGCGGACCCCGTGGCAGGCGGACGCGGTGGGCGGCTCAGTTCCGCGCCGCGTTCACGGGGCCGGCGGGGCCGAACCAGCGCCCCAGCGCGTCCTCCAGACCACCGCCGCCACCCGGCGCGGTCCAGGCCACATAGCCGTCCGGCCGGATCAGCACCGCCTGCGGCAGCCCGTCCGCCCCCGGCGTCCACTCACCCGTGACGGTGTCCACCCGGTCCGCCCAGCCCGCCGCCACCGACACCAACCGCTCCCCGCCACCACCGGTCAGCACCAGCACGCCCCGCGCCGCACGCAACAACTCCGCGACCCTGACCCGGGAACCATCCCGACCGAGCACCGTACGGTCCGGCGGCATCCGCAACCCCAGCAGCGGATGATCACCACCCCCCATCGCATACCGGATGGTCAGTCCGCTCAGCATCCCGGCGAGATACCCGGCTGCTCCCTCGTCCCGCACCATCCGCCGCAGCACCTCGCGGACCGGGTCCATCTCCTCACCGCTCAGCCGCAGTTCGATGGCGGCACGGGCGTTGCGGGCCAACTGCCGTCCGACCGGAAGGCGTTCGTCCTCGTAGGTGTCGAGCAGCGCCTCCGGGGCCGTGCCGCGGATCACCGCCGCCAGCTTCCACCCCAGGTTCACCGCGTCCTGGACCCCCACGCTCAGTCCCTGCGCCATGGCCGGGGGCTGCACATGGGTGGCGTCCCCGGCGAGGAACACCCGGCCGCGCCGGTACGCGTCGGCCACCCGGGAGGCGTCGCTGAAGCAGCTGATCCAGCGGCAGTCCCCGTCGTGGATCGACTCGCCGGTCAGCCGCTGCCAGGCGTCGGCCAGTTCGCTGTAGCGCAGGGATTCCCGGTCGCGCGGCCTCATGCCCCGCTCGTGCACGACGACCCGGGTCACACCGTTCTCCAGGTCCATGGCCATGACCATGCTGCCGCCTGGCAGGTCCTCGCCGATGCGCCGGCGGCGGGTGGTGAGCCCGGTGACATCGGCGGTGTAGAAACCGCGGGTGGGTTCCGGGCCGGGGAAGCCGATGCCGGCCAGCGTACGGACAGTGCTGCGGCCGCCGTCGCAGCCCACCAGGTATCCGGCGTGCTCCTGCCCCGGACCGTCGGGTCCCTCGAAGGCGACCACGACACCACCGGCCGTCTCCTCGAACCCGGTCACCGCGTACCCGCGCCGCACCGGCACCCCCAGGCCGGTCACCCATCCCTCCAGCATCCGCTCCGTGCGGTACTGGGGAATGCCCCGGGCGCTGTAGTGGTCCTCCTCGAACATGTCCAGGTCGATGGGGACCCCGCCGAAGTGGCTGTCGGCGCGCTCGGTGGTGCCCAGCAGGCCGAGCAGTCCGCGCTGGTCGAAGCTCTCCGCCGTGCGGCGGGTGAAGCTGGCGCCGCGTGATTCGCGCGACGGTTCCGGCAGCCGCTCGTAGACCACGACATCGGCGCCGCCGAGGCGCAGTTCACCGGCGAGCATCAGCCCGACCGGGCCCGCACCGACAACGATCACATCCCGTGCCATGTCCGTCCTCCTCATCGCTCGCCGACCGTGCCGCGGGCGGGGCCGAACCAGCGCCCCAGCGCGTCCTCCAGACCACCGCCGCCACCCGGCGCGGTCCAGGCCACATAGCCGTCCGGCCGGATCAGCACCGCCTGCGGCAGCCCGTCCGCCCCCGGCGACCACTCACCCGTGACGGTGTCCACCCGGTCCGCCCAGCCCGCCGCCACCGACACCAACCGCTCCCCGCCACCACCGGTCAGCACCAGCACGCCCCGCGCCGCACGCAACAACTCCGCGACCCTGACCCCGGATCCGTCCCGACGCAGCACCGTACGGTCCGGCGGCATCCGCAACCCCAGCAGCGGATGATCACCACCCCCCACCGGATACCGGATGGTCAGTCCGCTCACGATCCCGGCCAGCCGGGCCGCCGTGTCCCGGTGCCCGGCCAGCTCACCCAGCACATCGCGCAGCGGAGTCATCGCGGCGTCGCCGAGATAGACCGCGGACGCCGCGCGCGCGTCGCGCAGCAACCGCTCCCCGACCGGGTGACGTTCGGCGTGGTAGGTGTCGAGCAGCGCCTCCGGGGCCGTGCCGCGGATCACCGCCGCCAGCTTCCACCCCAGGTTCACCGCGTCCTGGATGCCTGCGCTCAGCCCCCAGGCTGCCAGCGGCGGCAGATCGTGGGCGGCGTCGCCGGCCAGGAACACCCGGCCGCGCCGGTAGCTGTCGGCGAGCGCGGCGTCGTTGCCCCGGGCCCACACCCAGTGCGGCCGCGCCGCGTGCACGGACTCGCCGGTCAGCCGCTGCCATGCGTCGGCGACCGTGGCGAAGGTGAGGGTGCGCGTGTCCGGCCGCGCCGGCAGGCGGCGGTCGTGGATGACGATGCGGCAGCGGCCCTCACCCAGCGGCGTGCACACCACCATGGCGCCGCCGGGCAGCCGCTCGCCGATGGGCCGCGGGCGCGGCATGGCCCCGGTGATCTCGGCGGTGTACATGCCCCGGGTGGATTCCGTTCCCCGGGCCGTGATGCCGGCCAGCGTGCGGACGGTGCTCCCGGCGCCGTCGCAGCCCACCAGGTATCCGGCGTGCTCCTGCCCCGGACCGTCGGGTCCCTCGAAGGCGACCACGACACCACCGGCCGTCTCCTCGAACCCGGTCACCGCGTACCCGCGCCGCACCGGCACCCCGAGACCGGTCACCCAGCCCTCCAGCGCGGCCTCGGTCCTGGCCTGGGACAGGCCCAGGACCCCGCTGTGGTCCTCGTCCAGCATCCCGAGGTCGAACCGGACGCCGCCGAAGTGCCCCATCGGCCCCCACCGGATCTCTCCCAGCCGGGGCAGCAGGCCGCGCTGGTCCAGGGATTCGGCGGCCCGCCGGTTGAAGCCCAGCGCGCGGGACTCGCCGGCCGGGGCGGTCAGCCGGTCGTACACGGTGACCTCCGCCCCGCCCAGCCGGAGTTCGCCGGCCAGCATCAATCCGACCGGCCCGGCACCCACAATGATGACGCCAGACTTCATTTTCCGGCCCTTCGCGCGACGGCTGTGGAATCGGCGCCGACAAACTACACCGGCCCGTTGTTCGACTGCTGACATCTCACGGACGAACGCCCGGGACACACGTGCCGTGAACGGACGGCCTTGCGGACCGGCGCGGCTGACGGTTCATTTGATGACCCGGGTGACGCCGACCCCCGACGGCGAAAGACGACGGAAAGGGAATCCGACGTGACGGTGGAGCGGGTCGCGCTTATCACGGGCGCCAACAAAGGCATGGGATTCGAGACGGCGCGGCAACTGGGCGAGCGCGGCGTCGTCGTGCTGCTCGGCGCCCGGGACGAGGGCCGCGGCGAACAGGCCGCCGACACGCTGGCCCAGCAGGGCGTCACGGCGCTGCCGCTGCACCTGGACGTGACGGATCCGGCCTCGGTGGCCGCCGCCGCGGCCGAGGTGGACCGGCGGTACGGCCGGCTGGACATTCTGGTGAACAACGCGGGCGTCGCCGGGGGCTTCTCGGGCCCGCCCAGCGAAGCCGCGGTCACCGATCTGTGGGAGGTGTACGAGACCAATGTCTTCGGCGTGCTCTCGGTGACCAATGCGATGCTGCCGCTGCTGCGCCGTTCACCGGCCGGACGCATCGTCAACATGTCCAGTCATCTGGGTTCCCTGACCCTGAATTCTGATCCCGAACTGCCCTTCGCGGGCATCAACATGGTCGCCTACCAGTCCTCGAAAACCGCGCTGAACGCCCTCACCGTCGCCTATGCGAAAGAGCTGCACGGAACTCCGGTGAAAATCAACGCGGCCCTGCCCGGAATCGTGGCCACGGATCTCAACGGCCGTCAGGGACAGCGCACCGCGGCCGAGGGCGCCGCGATCGCGGTGGAACTCGCCCTGCTGGACGACGCGGGCCCCTCCGGCGCCTGTCTGTCCGACCGGGGGCCCGTCCCCTGGTGACCATCCCGGCCCGCCCGGCACACGGCGCGGCCCACGACCCCTGTGGCGCCGGTCGCTCCGGCGCCGCACGGCACACACCGACCGTCCCGGCGGGGCACCTTCCCCGCCGGGACATCAGACATGGAGGAACGCGGTGACGGTAGACGGGACGATCCTGGTGCTGGGCGGGACCGGCCGGCAGGGCGGGGCGGTGACCCGCGAGTTGCTGCGCCGCGGGCGCACCGTGCACGCCCTGGTGCGCGATCCGGCGGCGCCGGGGGCGCGGGCGCTCGCGGACCGGGGCGCGGTGCTGGTGCCGGGCGACCTGGACGACGAGGCGTCGCTGCGGGCGGCGATGGAGAAGGTCCACGGGGTGTTCAGCGTCCAGCCGTTCCGCACGCCCGGCGGGGTGGAGGCCGAGGAGCGGTGGGGCAGGACCGTGGGCGACATCGCGGTGGCGTCCGGGGTGGGCCACCTCGTGTACAGCTCGGTGGGTGGTGCCGAACGCTCCAGCGGCATCCCGCACTTCGAGAGCAAGTGGGTGGTCGAGCAGCACCTGCGGTCACTGGATCTGCCGCTGACCGTGCTGCGTCCGACCATGTTCTACGACGTGTTCGACGAGATCGGCCCGCGCCGCACGGACGACGGCCTGGTGCTGGGCATGTGGCTGCGCCCGGAGGTGCCGGTCCAGATCATCTCCACCGAGGACATCGCCGCGTTCACCGCGGACGCGTTCGACGACCCGGCCGGCTGGGTCGGCCGACAGCTGGAGATCGCCGGTGACGAGCTGACCGGGCCGCAGATGGCCGCGGCGTTCGAGCGCGTCTCGGGCATCCCCACCCGGTACCGGTACCTGCCGATCGAGAAGCTGCGCGCGGCACGGGAGGATCTGGCCATCATGTTCGACTGGTTCGACCGCGAGGGGTACCGCGCCGATCTGCCCGCGCTGCGCAGCACCCGGCCGGACCTGGTGAATCTGGAGACCTGGCTGCGCACCCACTGGACGGCGCCCGCGCCGCAGGGGTGACCCGGTGCGGCGCACCGCCGCACGGTACGGCCGAGGCCGCCCGGGAGCCGCGAAAGCGGCGCTCAGGCGGCCTCGGTCACGTTGGCGTCGCGGTCGACCAGGGCCGCGTAGTGGCCGCCCAGGGCGAGCAGTTCACCGTGGGTGCCGCGCTCGACGATCTCACCGCCGTCGAGCACGATGATCTCGTCGGCGTCCCGGACGGTGGACAGCCGGTGCGCGATGGTGATGGTGGTGCGGCCCGCGCTCACCGCGTCGATGGCCTGCTGCACGGCCTGCTCGGTCTGAGTGTCCAGGGCGCTGGTGGCCTCGTCGAGGACCAGCACGGGCGGGTCGCGCAGCACCGCGCGGGCGATCGCCAGGCGCTGCTTCTCCCCGCCGGAGAATCGGTAGCCGCGCTCGCCGACCACCGTGTCGTACCCGTCGGGCAGCGCGGCCACGTGGTCGTGGATGTGCGCGATCCGCGCGGCTGCCTCCAGTTCCGCGTCGGTGGCGTCCGGTTTGGCGAACCGCAGGTTCTCGGCGACCGTCGTGTGGAACAGGTACGTCTCCTGGAAGACGATGCCGACCGCGGCGGCGAGCGTCTCGAAGGACATCTCCCGCACGTCGACACCGTCGATCGTGACGCTGCCGGCGTCCACGTCGTACAGCCTCGGGATCAGATAGCTGAGCGTGGTCTTGCCGGAGCCGGTCTCCCCGACGATCGCCAGGCTCTTGCCGGCCGGGACGGTCACCTCGATGCCGCTCAGCGTTGGTTCCGGCAGCCCGCGGTAGGAGAAGCGGGCGTCCCGGATCCGTACCTCGCCGCGCAGCCGGTCGGGTGCGCGGGGGTGTTCCGGCTCGGGGACCTCGACGGGCAGATCGAGGTACTCGAAGATGCGGCCGAACAGTTCGAGCGAGGTCTGGATCTCCACCCCCACTTCCAGCAGGGAGACCGCCGGCCGCAGCAGGTTCTGCTGGAGGGTGGTGAAGGCGACCAGGGTTCCGATGGAGATCGCCGTGTTCTCGCCCCGGCCCGCCATTCCGGCCACCCAGTAGATCACCGCGGGCATGGAGGCCAGCACGATCCAGGTGGTCGACTGGGCCCAGCGGCCCGCCATGGTGGAGCGCAGTTCCAGGTCGGACAGCTTGGCCGACTCGTGCGAGAACCCGTCGGCCAGGGACCGCGAGCGGCCCATGGTGTGGCCGAGCAGCACACCGCTGACCGACAGCGATTCGTGCACCATCGTGGAGATGGTGGCGTGCTGGCGCTGCCGGGCGCGGGTGATGCGCCGGCGCTGGGTGCCCACCCGGCGGCTCACCCAGATGAAGAAGGGCACCATGATCAGCGACGCGATCGTCAGCCGCCAGTCCAGGACGGCCATGGCCGTGACCGTGGCGATCACGATGGTCACGTCGGAGACCAGTGAGGTGGCGCTGGTGGTGACGGTGGCCTGCATGTCACCGATGTCGTTGGCGATGCGCGACTGCACCTCGCCGGTGCGGGTCCTGGTGAAGAAGTCCAGCGACATCCGCTGGAGATGGCGGTACACGGCGCTGCGCAGCTCGTGCATCACGCGCTGGCCGAGCTTGGTGGAGACATAGCTCTGCCAGACGTTGAACGAGCTGTTGGCGATCGCCACCACCACCATGCCCGCGGCCAGTGCGCTCAGCAGGCCGGTGCGCTGTTCGGGCAGCGCCACATCCATGATCTCGCGGATCAGGAACGGGTTGACCAGCGAGATCAGCGCGGAGATGACCACGAGGGCCCCGACGAGCAGCAGGGCGGACCGGTGGGGCAGGAACAGCCCCAGGACCCGCCGCAGCGGCACCCGGGGGTTGGCGTCCTCCGCCGTGGCGGACTCCCCGGTGTCACCGGCTTCCCCGGTGCTCCCGGCCTCCCCCGTCCGCGTGTCCTCGGTACTCAATAACGCCTCTCCCCCGCCGGGCGCCCGGCCGCGGTGCGGGCGCGGTGCCCGTACCTCACGCGGACTCCCAGCTGTAGAAGCGCTGCGCCATGGCGTCGGCCGGCGTCCGCCAGGTCGCCGGGTCGAAGGCGTCGATGTACGGCTTCAGGTCCTGGCTGACGCGGATGAACCGCGGGTCGGTCTTGGCCTCTTCGATGAGCGTCCCGCCGTTGTCGCCGTCGAAGTCCTGGAGATGGAAGTACAGGCCGTGGAAGGAGAACAGCTGACGCCGCCGGGTTCCCATCCGGTGCGGCATGTCGGTGCTGTCGAACGCGCTGAAGATCCGGGCCACATCGGCGGTGGACTCCGGGGCCATCCTGGCCACGATCAGATTGCTGTGCATGTGCGGCGATGCCTCCGTGTCGGGTGTGCGCGCCGTCCCGGCCCGCTATCGCAGGCGTTCGAGCAGCGCCGCCCACGCGGCGTGCTCCGCACTGGACAACGGTGCGCCGGGCGGCGCTCCGGGGTGTTCGTCCGCTCCGCCCGGCGCGGTCGCCGGGTCGGGCGGGGATGTCGGGTCGGGGTCGGGGGCGGCCGCCGGCGTCGGGACGCAGGGCACGCCCGTCCACAGCTGTCCGCTCCACATGAATCCGTCGCCCAGGAAGGCCACGAAGGACCTCAGGGCGGCCTTCAACCGCGCCGCCACTAGCGGGTGTGGGCGAACCCGGTCAGCACCCGGCCGAGGATGTCCGTCTCCACCCGGTGCCAGGAGCCGGGCAGCTGCATCCCCCAGCCGTTGGGCAGGGCCTGTGCGGTGGCACGGGCCGCCGCGCTCAGCCAGTCGCTGGTGCCGTCGCTGCTGACCACCAGCGCGGGCGTGCGCACATCGGCCAGCCGCTCGACGGGGACCTTGAAGTCGCCGCAGATGGCGGTGTCGTAGGGGAGGGTGTGGGCGTTGGCCTCATTGGTCGCCCACAGCGGGGTGCCGCGCCACTGCTCGATGGTCTCGGGAGCGAACCCGACCAGCTCGGCGAGGAAGTACTCGGCAGCCTCACCGCGCCGGTCACGCGCCAGCAGGTCCTTGAGCCGCTCCAGGAAGTCGGCCGGCGGCTGCGGGTACCCCTCGATGCGGAAGTACGGTTCGTGCAGGGCGAGTTTGGTGATGGGTGCGCCCGCGATGACCGCTTCCAGGGCCAGATTGGCGCCGGAGGACCCGGCGAACACCACCGCCTGCCCGCCGGCTTCCCCGATGACGGCCGTGAGGTCCTCGATCTCCCGCTCCACGGCGTACTCGGGGGAGTCGCCGCTCTGCCCGCGGCCCCGGCGGTCATAGACGTACGTGGTGCAGTGCGGCGCCAGTTCGGGCACCAGCGAGTCGAAGATGGTGTGATCGCGGAATCCGCCGTTCAGCAGCACGATCGGCGGGCCCTCACCCGCCTTCTCGTAGGCGATCGTCGTGCCGTCCCGCGAAACGACCTTGCGCATTCCGCACTCCTCACCGCGACTGGACGTGTGCTCCCGCCGCCAATGTCGGGCAGCGCGGTTGACCGCCGGTCGAGCCTCGGTCAAGGCACTGCGGCGGGGCGGCCTGTCGGTGACCCGCGTCCGACGCGCGGGTCGGCCGTACCTCGCCTGGCTCCTTCGGCTCGCGCCGCCCCGAACGGGAGCGCGAGATCCCGAGCGCCCAGCACGCCAGGTCGCACCGGGCCAGAGCCGTCATCACCGCCTGTGTCGTCAGGATCCACCCGCGCCCGGTGCGGAACGGACAGGCCAAGGTGACACCCCGCGCATAACATGTCACGCATGAGCATCAATCTCTCGCAGTGCTTCATCGCCGTGGACGACCACGACAAGGCCCTCGCGTTCTACCGTGACGTGCTGGGGCTGGAGGTCCGCAACGACGTCGGTTTCGAGGGCATGCGGTGGGTGACCGTCGGCTCTCCGGACCAGCCGGACGTGGACATCGTGCTGGAGCCGCCGCTGGCGGACCCCAACGCCTCGCCCGCCGACAAGGACGCGATGGCCCAGCTGCTGGCCAAGGGCCAGCTGCGCGGCGTCATCTTCTCCACGGACGACTGCGACGCCACCTTCGAGCGCATCCGCGCCGCGGGCGGCGAGGTGCTCCAGGAGCCGGTCGATCAGCCGTACGGGGTGCGCGACTGCGCCTTCCGCGACCCGTCGGGGAACATGCTGCGTTTCAGTCAGCCCCGTACGTCCTGACCTCGGGCGCGGGGCCGGATCCGGTCGCCTCGGGACCGGTCAGGATCGGAGAAGCGCCCGGCGCCGTCCGCCGCCTAGCGTGGTCGCATGGACATCGCCATTCACGCGAGCTTCCTCCCCCACAGCGACCCGGATGCCTCGCTCGCCTTCTACCGCGACGTTCTCGGCTTCGAGGTCCGCAACGACACGGGGTACGACGGGCTGCGCTGGATCACGGTCGGCCCGGTGGGCCAGCCCGGCACGTCCATCGTCCTGGAGCCGCCGGCCGTCGATCCGGGGATCACTCCGGCGGAACGCCGCACCATCGCCGAGATGATGGCCAAGGGCACCTACGCCGGTGTCCTGCTGGCCACCTCCGACCTCGACGGCCTCTTCGGCCGGCTGAAGGACCGGGGCGCCGAGATCGTCCAGGAACCCACCGAGCAGTCGTACGGCGGACGTGACTGCGCCGTCCGCGACCCCGCGGGCAACTACGTCCGCATCAAAGAGATCCGCTAGGTCCTCGCGAGCGGCAACTGAGTCGGCGTCAGGCCCAGGTGTACGTTCACGCACAACCCCACACCCGTGCCTTTGGAGGCAGAAGATGACCCTCTCACTCGATGTCATGAGTCTCGGCGTTCCCGAGGTGAAGGACGCGCGGGAGTTCTACACCGCGACCTTCGCGCCCACCGCCGAGGAACACGGCGGGCATGTGAACCTCGACCTGCACGGCACCGGGCAGCTCGCCCTGTACGGCAACGAGGCGCTGGCCGCCGACGCGAAGAAGGACACCCCGGCCCCGGACGCCGGGTTCCGCGGCTATGTCATGACCTTCATCGTCAAGCAGCCCACCGAGGTCAAGAACGTGGTGGACGCCGCGGTCCAGGGCGGCGCGACGGTGCTGAAGCCGGCCAAGAAGTCGCTGTTCGGGGCGTTCTCCGCGGTGTACCGGGCGCCCGACGGTTCGATCTGGAAGGTGGCGGCGCCGCACAAGAAGGACAAGGGCCCGGTGTCGGAGCCGGCCGTGCCGACCGAGACGGCGGCCCTGCTGGGCGTCGCCGACATGAAGGCCGCCAAGTCCTTCTACGAGGCGCTGGGCATGAAGGTCGACAAGGACTACAAGCACTACGCCGACTTCCACCCGGACTCCGGCACCTGCCGGCTGGGCCTGATGCCGCGCGGCACCCTGGCCAAGGACGCGGGCGTCGAGGACGGCGGCGCCACCGGCTTCGCGGCGGCGGTGCTGCACCGCCGCGCCGGATCGCGTGAGGAGGTCGACGCGACGCTGACGGCCGCCGCCTCCGCCGGGGGCGGGATCGCCGTCGAGGCCGGCGAGAGCGAGGACGGGTACAGCGGCCACTTCACCGACCCCGACGGCTTCCTGTGGAAGGTGACCGCCGCGTAGGGTCCGAGCCCCCGGGGCCGGGCGGCCCACCCCGACCGGGGAGCACCCGGCCCCGGGCGCACCGGGGCGCCGCCGCGACGGGAGCGGCGTGGGCGACCGCACCGATGGATGGAGAGACGATGCCGAAGGCCACGAGGACCGACGCGCTGCACACCGCCGACCGCCACGATGTGATCCGGGTGCGGGGCGCGCGCGAGAACAACCTCCGGGACGTCAGCATCGACCTCCCCAAGCGCCGGTTGACGGTGTTCACCGGGGTCTCCGGCTCCGGCAAGAGTTCGCTGGTGTTCGCGACGATCGCCGCCGAGTCGCAGCGGATGATCAACGAGACCTACAGCGCCTTCGTGCAGGGCTTCATGCCCACCATGGCGCGACCGGACGTCGATGTCCTCAGCGGGCTGACCAGCGCGATCATCGTCGACCAGGAGCGTCTGGGGGCCAATCCGCGCTCCACCGTCGGCACCGTCACCGACGCCAGCGCACTGCTGCGCATCCTGTTCAGCCGGCTCGGGACGCCCCATCTGGGCTCCCCGCAGTCGTTCTCCTTCAACGTCCCCTCGGTGAAGGCCGCCGGGGCCGTCACCGTCGAACGCGGTGACAAGAAGACGGTGAAGGCGACGTACACGCTCACCGGCGGTATGTGCCCGCAGTGCGAGGGGCGGGGCACGGCGTCCGCCATCGACCTCACCCAGCTCTACGACGCGGACAAGTCGCTGAACGGGGGCGCGATCACGGTGCCCGGCTACAAGGCGGGCGGCTGGTCGGTGCGGTACTTCAGCGAGTCGGGATTCCTCGACCCGGACAAGCCGATCCGCGACTACTCCGAACAGGAGCTGCACGACTTCCTCCACCGGGAGCCGGCCAAGGTGAAGATCGGGGGTACGAACATGACCTACGAGGGTCTGGTGCTCCAGGTGAAGCGGTCGTTCCTGGCGAAGGACAAGGAGGCGATGCAGCCGCACATCCGGGCGTTCGTGGACCGGGCGGTCACCTTCACCGCCTGTCCCGGGTGCGAGGGCACCCGGCTCAGCGAGGCGGCCCGCTCCTCGAAGATCCGGGGCAAGAACATCGCCGACCTGTGCGCGATGCAGATCAGCGATCTCGCCCGGTGGGTGCGGGAGCTGGACGAGCCCTCGGTGGGGCCGCTGCTGTCCTCCCTCCAGCACCTGCTGGACAAGTTCACGGAGATCGGCCTGGGCTACCTCTCCCTGGACCGGTCATCGGGGACCCTGTCCGGAGGTGAGGCGCAGCGCACCAAGATGATCCGTCATCTCGGCTCCTCGCTCACCGACGTCACCTACGTCTTCGACGAACCCACCACCGGACTGCACCCGCACGACATCCAGCGCATGAACGACCTGCTGCTCCAGCTGCGCGACAAGGGCAACACCGTGCTGGTGGTGGAGCACAAGCCGGAGGCGATCGCGATCGCCGACCACGTCGTGGACCTGGGCCCCGGCGCGGGCGCCGACGGCGGGACCATCTGTTTCGAGGGCACCGCCGACGCGCTGCGCGCCGGCGACACCCTCACCGGCCGGCACCTGGACGACAAGGCCGCGCTCAAGGACACGGTGCGCGAACCGTCCGGGGCGCTGGAGATCCGGGGGGCGAACGCGCACAACCTCAAAGATGTCGATGTCGACATCCCGCTGGGCGTGCTCACGGTCGTCACCGGGGTGGCCGGCTCCGGGAAGAGCTCGCTCATCCACGGCTCGCTGGTCCAGGGGCCGGGTGCGGCCGGTGCGGGGGTGGTGGCGGTGGACCAGAGCCCGATCCGCGGCTCGCGGCGCTCCAACCCGGCCACGTACACGGGGCTGCTCGAACCGGTCCGCAAGGCGTTCGCCAAGGCCAACGGCGTCAAGCCCGCCCTGTTCAGCGCCAATTCGGAGGGCGCCTGCCCGGCCTGCAACGGCGCCGGGGTGATCTACACCGACCTCGGCATGATGGACGGCGTCTCGACCACCTGCGAGGAGTGCGAGGGCAAGCGGTTCCAGGCGGCGGTGCTGGAGTACCGCCTGGGCGGCCGGGACATCAGCCAGGTACTGGCCATGCCGGTGGCCGAGGCGCGGACGTTCTTCGGGGAGGGCGAGGCCCGGATCCCCGCGGTCCGCACCGTCCTGGACCGGCTGGTCGATGTCGGCCTCGGCTATCTGAGCCTGGGCCAGCCGCTCACCACGCTGTCCGGCGGCGAACGGCAGCGGCTCAAGCTCGCCACCCACATGGGCGACAAGGGCGGCGTCTACGTCCTGGACGAGCCCACCACCGGCCTGCACCTCGCCGATGTGGAGCAGCTGCTGGGGCTGCTCGACAGGCTGGTCGACGCCGGCAAGAGCGTCGTCGTCATCGCCCACCACCAGGCCGTCATGGCGCACGCCGACTGGATCATCGACCTCGGCCCGGGCGCCGGACACGACGGCGGCCAGGTCGTCTTCCAGGGCACCCCGGCGCAGTTGGTCGCCGAACGCTCCACCCTCACCGGCGAGCACCTGGCCGCGTACGTCGGCGCCTGACGGCGCCCCCACCAGCCCCGCCGGCCCCGTTCGACTGTCTCCCCCCGTGCGGTTGAACCGGGGCCGGCGGCCTTCCCGCCGCCGGCTCCCTCCCGGCGCGAACGGTGAGGATGGCGAACGGACGGCGTGGTCGGGGACGATGCGAAGCGCCGCGACATCGGCCCGCCGTCTCACGGGAAGCGAATGCCTCGCCATGAAATTTCTGTTCACCGCCGGGGGAAGCCACTCGACCGTCTTCTCCATGGCCCCGCTCGCCACGGCCGCGCGCACCGCGGGACACGACGTCCTGCTCACCGTCGACGAGCCGGTGCTGGAGGCCGCCGAGGCCATCGGTGTCCCCGCGGTCCCGGTCCCCCATCCCGGGGAGGCCGCGGCCCGGCTGGACGCGCTGCTGGACCTCTCCCGGGACTGGACGCCCGATGTGGTGGTGGGCGGCCTGTCCTACGTTCCCGGGCTGCTCGCCGCGCATCTGGGCGTTCCCTACGTACGCCAGTACTGGGACATCGTGCCGCTGCGCCCGGAGCCCGCGCTCCCCGAGCTGCTGGAGCGCGTGGGCCTGGACGCGCCGCCGGAGCACGCCCTGTTCATCGATGTGTGCCCGCCGGCCCTGCGGCCCTCGCCCACCCCGGGCGCCCGGCCCATGCGCTGGGTTCCCCGCAACCGCCAGCTGCGCCTCGAACCGTGGATGTACACCCGGCCCAAGGGGCGCCCCCGGGTGCTGATCACCGCCGGGACCCGCGCTGCCAAGCTGCGCAACACCGGCGACTCCACGCGGCGGCTGGTGGACGGGCTGCGGCTGACCGGGGCCGAGGTGCTGGTCGCGGCGCCCCCCGGGGCGGCCGAGCAGTTCGGCACGGAACTCGGCGATGTCCGGGTCGGCTGGCTGCCGCTGGACGTGGTGGCCCCCACCTGCGATCTGATGGTGCACCACGGCGGCGCGGCCACCGCCATGACCGGGGCCGCCGCGGGGACACCGCAGCTCATCACCCCCGAGAACAACTACGCGAAGGAGATCGCCCGCGCGTTCACCGGTTTCGGCGGCGCCCGCACGGTGGTGCCGGACGACCGGCCGCAAGAGGACCCGGGCGAGGTCATCGCCGAGAGCTGCCGGGAGATCCTCGCCGATCCGGCCTACGCGGAGCGGGCCGCGGCCCTGCGTCAGGAGATCGCCGCGCTGCCCACGCCGTACGAGATGGTCGCCGAGCTGGAGGGCCTGGCCGCCGGATGAACCCGGGGAGCCCCGCCGGCCCGGTGGTGCCGGGCCGGCGGGGCCGCGCGCCGCGCGCGGTCAGGCGGTGACCCGTACCGCGTTCGAGCGCACCCGGTCGACGAGCTCGGCCTGGTGGGTGATGGCGCGAGCCTGGGGTTCGTAGTGCGCGCCCGTGAGGATGGAGCGGGCGAAGAACTCGGCGATGTTCTTGAACTGGTGGTCGGCCGGCAGAGTCAGCTCCTCCGCGTGGTCCTGCGACTCGATGCGGATCAGCGGCTGCCGGGCCGGTGGCGGGGTGAACGCCCGGTCCAGGGTGAGCCGGCCGCGGTCGCCCCACAGTCCGTACCAGGACCGGTAGGAGTGCTCGAAGCCGAAGGAGAGTTCGGCGGTGACCCCCGCCGGGGTGGCCAGCAGGATGTGCCCCGCCACATCGACACCCCGGTCCGGGTGCAGCCGCAGCACCGAGCCGATGACATCCAGTTCGGGGCCCAGGAAGTAGGAGGCGGCCCGGATCGGGTAGACGCCCACGTCCAGCAGGGCACCGCCGCCCAGTCCGGGGTCGTAGCGCACATCGGCCGGGGCCAGCGGGGGGATGCCGAAGCTGGCGGAGAACACCCGGGGGGCGCCGATCCGGCCTTCGGCGACGAGCCCGCGCACCGTCTCGTGCTGGCTGTGGTGGAGGAACATGTAGTTCTCCATCAGCCACAGCCCGGCCTTCTGGGCCTGGTCCACGAGGTCGAGCGCGGTGGAGCGGTCCCAGGTGAGGGGTTTCTCCGACAGGACGTGCTTGCCGGCCTCCAGCGCGCGGCTGACCCAGTACGCGTGCAGGCCGGTGGGCAGTGGCACGTACACCGCGTCGATGTCCTCGCGCGCCAGCAGGTCCTCGTATCCGGCGGCCGCCGCGCAGCCGAAGTGCTCGGCGAAGACGCGGGCCTTGGCCGGGTCGCGGCTGGCCACCGCCCTCAGTTCGATGCCCTTGGCCTCCTGCATCGCCGGCAGGACCCGGCGGAACGCGATGCTCGCGCACCCCAGGACTCCCATGCGGACCACGTGCATGCGGTACTTCCTTTCACCAGAGACTGTGCAGACAGGCGACGAGAGTGCGTGCCTGCACGCTCAGGTAGTGGCTGTGCCGCAGCAGCCCGCTCAGCTGCCCCAGGGTCACCCAGCGGTAGTCCTGCGGGCAGTGCGCCGGGAAGTCCTCGTCCACCTCGACCACCAGATAGCGGTTCTGGGCGTCGAGGAAGCGTCCGCCCTCCTCCGAGAGCAGCGCGTCGAAGCGGATGCGGGAGGGGTCGGCGCCCAGGACGTCGTCGAGGTAACGGGGCTGCGGGAGGCCGGTGTAGTTCTCCCGCAGGAGCTGGACGGTGGGGCCGAGTTCGACGGTGTCGACGAATCCTGGCTCGACGCGGGCGTGCGTGAGCACATGCGCCACCCCGTCGATCCGCTTGGCGAGGAACGCGATGACACCGCGGCCCACCGGTTCCAGCAGCGGCTGCCGCCAGGAGGGCACCTCCCGCGAACTCGCCTCGACCCGGACCCCGATCACCCGGAAGTGCTTGCCCTCCTCGTGGGCGATCTCGTGCGGGGTGCGCCGCCAGCCGCTGATGCCGGCGGCCGGGATCAGCCGGGCCGTCATCTCGTGCCGGGTCCGTTCGCCGGTGAACCAGCTCAGGAGTTCGGTCAGATCGTGCGCGGATCCGGCCGCCGGGTCCAGGGAGCGGGCCAGCGCCGCGCGGAACTCCGGCGGGGCGTGGCGCGAACCGCTGTCGCCGCCGGGTGCGGCGAAGGGCATGCAGGACAGCACCGTGCGCGCGTCCATGTTCACGATGTTGTCGGTGTGCAGCAGATCGAGCACGTCACGCAGCGCGAGCCACCGGAAGTCGTCGTGCACCGGGATGTCTCCGGTGACCTCCACGACCATGTTGCGGTTGCGCTTGCGGTAGAACCAGGAGCCCTGTTCGGACTGGAGGACGTCGACCAGGACCCGGCCGCGCTCCTCGCCGACGAAGTGCTCCAGATAGCGGGTCCGGCCGCCCCGGTGCACCCGGGTGTAGTTGCTGCGGGTCGCCTGGACGGTGGGCGACAGCTGGAGGGTGTTGATGTTGCCGGGCTCCATCTTGGCCTGCATCAGGCAGTGCGGGACACCGTCGAACTCCTTGACCAGGATGCCCAGGATGCCGATCTCCGGCTGATGGATGATGGGCTGGTCCCACTCCCGCACCGGCCCGTGGTCGCTGCGCACCCGCAGGCCCTCGATGGTGAAGAACTTCCCGCTGGTGTGCCCGAGGTTGCCCGTTGCCGGGTCGAACCGCCAGTCGACGAGCTCCCCGAAGGGGATCGGTGTCACGTCGAAGCGGTGCGAGCGGGACCGCTGCCGCCACCACGGCCAGAACCGGCGGTCGGCCGCGGCCGGGGCGAGCGCCGAGGCGGTGAACGACCGGCCGGCCCGCTCGTACACCGCCGTCACGGAGGTCATGCGAGATTCCTTTCGAGGGCCAGGCACTCCTCGTAGCGGGGCAGCAGCCCGGCCTCGGCCGCCTCGGCCAGGGTGGGGGCGGCGGCGTCCCGTTCGGACAGGACGGGCTCGATGTCGGGCGGGATGGGCAGTCCCAGTTCCGTGTCCAGCACCGACAGGCCCAGCTCGTACTCGGCGACGTACGGGGCGGCCAGCATGTACGACATGACGGTGTCGTCCGCCAGCGCGATGAACGCGTGGCCGACCCCGACGGGGAAGTACACGGCACGGAACTCGCGCGGGTTGACCCGCACGGCGTCCCAGCGGCCGAAGGTGGGCGAGCCCACCCGGATGTCCACGACGATGTCGATCGCCTCACCCGCCGCGCAGTACACGTACTTCGCGGTGCCGGGCGGGGTCAGGGTGTAGTGGACGCCGCGCACCACGCCGCGCCGCGATCTGCTGTGATTGGTCTGCGCCACCCGGAACAGCGGCGCCCCGTGCGCCTGGGTGAACGCCTCCTGCTGGTACGGGGACACGAACAGTCCGCGCTGGTCGGGGAACACCTGCGGGGTGAACACCAGCGCACCCTCGACCGCGAGCTCTTCCGCCTTCACCTGATCTCCCTTCGGCTCGAACCGCTCACAGCGCGCCGAGGACTTCCCGCAGCGCGCTGATGGTCTTCTCCTGGATCCCGGCCGGGAGCGAGGGATACATCGGCAGGGAGAAGATCTCCCCGGCCAGCCGCTCGGTGACCGGCAGGTCGCCCCGCCGGTAGCCGAGGTGCGCGAACCCGGACATGGTGTGCACCGGCCACGGATAGCTGATGTTCAGCTCGATGCCGTGGGCGCGCAGCCCTTCGAGGACGGCGTCGCGCCGCGGATGCCGCACGACGTAGACGTAGTGGACGTGGTCGTTGCCCTCGGCGAGCCGGGGCAGCGTCAGACCTGTGTCGGCCAGCCCTTCCGCGTAACGCCGGGCGACGGCGCGGCGGTCGGCGATGTAGGTGTCGAGGCGGCGCAGCTTGCGGCGCAGGATCTCGGCGTGCACCTCGTCAAGCCGGCTGTTGTGGGCGGGGGTCTGCACCACGTAGTAGCGGTCCGCCATGCCGTAGTACCGCAGCCGCCGCAGCCGCTCGGCCACCTCGTCGCTGGCGGTGACGGTGGCGCCGCCGTCGCCGTAGGCGCCCAGCACCTTGGTGGGGTAGAAGGAGAAGGCGGCGGCGTCGCCCAAGGTGCCGGCGAGGGCACCGTGGTGGCGTGCCCCGTGGGCCTGGGCGCAGTCCTCCAGGATGCGCAGTCCGTGCTCGCGGGCCAGCGCGCGCAGCGGGCCCATCTCGACGCACTGGCCGTACAGATGGACCGGCAGCAGGGCGCGGGTGCGGTCGGTGACGGCCGCCGCGACCTGGGTGGTGTCCATGAGGAAGTCCTGCTCGCGGACATCGACGAACACCGGTGTGGCGCCGACCGAGTCGATGGCGACGATGGTGGGCGCGGCCGTGTTGGACACGGTGATCACCTCGTCGCCCGGCCCCACGCCCAGGGCCTGGAGGCCGAGTTTGATGGCGTTGGTGCCGTTGTCGAGGCCGACGCAGTGCGCGGTGCCGTGATAGGCGGCGAACTCCTCCTCGAAGCCGCGCACGCTGTCGCCCATCACCAGGCGGCCGGAGGCGAACACGGTGTTCACCGCGTCGAGGATGTCCTCGCGTTCCTTCTCGTACTCGGCCAGGTAGTCCCACACTCGAATGGTCACGATCGCTCCTCGCGCACGACGGCGGCGAAGAGGCCCCGGCCGCCCTGGACGTCCTCGGTGTACCGGGCCTCCAGGCCGGCCGCGGCGAAGGCGGACGCGTACTGGTCCCGGCGGAAGAGCCGGTGCTCGTAGGTCTCCTCGAAGTGCCGCACCCCGTTCTCCCGGTCGGCGACCAGGAAGTGCACCCGCATGGTGGAGGAGTCCCCGGAGCCGACGGTGTGGGAGACCCGGGCGATGGTGCGGCTGCCCGTCTTCACCACGTCGCCCGAGACGTAGCCGTCCAGGAACCGGTCCCGGAACCACCACGGTTCGACGAGGATGACGCCGCCCGGGGTGAGGTGCCGGGCGAAGCAGGCGAAGGTGTCGCGCAGTTCGTCCTCGGTGCGGGTGTGGCCGACCGAGCCGAACAGGCAGACGACCGCGTCGAACCGCCGCTCCAGGCGGAAGTCGCGCATGTCACCGGGGTGCAGCGGCACGGCGGGCAGTTTGGCGTGTGCGGCGGCGAGCATGTCCTGGGACAACTCCAGGCCCTCGACGTGCTCGAAGAGCTCGGCGAAGTGCTCCAGGTGGCCGCCCGCGCCGCAGCCGACGTCGAGCAGGGAGCGGGCTCCCGGCCGGTGGCGGCGGACGACTTCGGCGAGGTACTCGGCTTCCGACCGGTAGTCCTTGCCCCGGCTGCTGTTCAGGTCGTCGTGGATCTCGGCGACTTCACGTCCGTACACTGGGCTCCTTCCCTGTGGCCCCGCTCCCGTCGAGCAGGGCGGCCACGGTGCGGTCCACGGCGTCCCGCAGCCCGGTGCGCGCGCTCCATCCCGAAGCGGTGCGGAACGGCGCCGGGTTGACCGTCGTGCTGAGGAAATCGATGACTGGGGCGTCCTGGGGCGGCTGAACGGAGGTCACCGGTACCGGCGGCCGTCCGGTGCGCGCGGCGACCGCGTCCGCCACCGTCCGGAAGACCTCGCCCAGGGTGTCGTGGCGCCCGGTGCCCACCAGCCAGTGCCGGCCGGCGAGGCCCGTGGGGTGGCGCATGGCGGCCGTGAACGCGTCGGCCGCGTCCTCGACGTAGACCAGGTCGCGCTTGACGGTGCCGTCGTGCCACATGGTCAGCGGCTGACCGGCCAGCGCGCGGCGGACCATGGTGGACACCACGCCCTGGTCGGGTACCGGGGACAGCGGGCTGCGGCCGAAGACGGTGGGCAGCCGCAGGCTGATCCCGCGCAGGACGCCCTCGGTGGTGGCGGTCTTCAGCAGCTGCTCGGCGGCGAGCTTCTGCTGGTCGTAGGCGGTCTCGGGGCGGTCGGGTTCGCTGCCGTCCATGGGGTGGTCGGGCGGCAGGCCGATCTGCGAGGTGGTGGCGGCGAACACCACCACCGGGGGCGGGCCGGCCGGCCGCCGTGCGCGCAGCACGGTGACGAGGTCGCGCATCACCCCGACGTTGATCCGCTCGCTGTCCGGGTCCCGCTCGGCGTCGCGCCAGCCGCCGCTGTGCTTGCCCAGGTGCAGGACGATGTCCGCGTCCGCCACGGCGGGCGCCAGCGCGCCGGGTGCGGTGAGGTCGGCGGTGTGCACCTCGATGGCGGCGGCGTGCCGGGGGACCGGCGTGGGACGGCGGGCCACGGCGCGCAGCCGGACCGGCTGGGCGGCGAGCCGGGCGGTGAGCACGGAGCCGAGATATCCGGAGGCGCCCAGCACGGTCACCAGCGGCGCGTCCCCGGCGGCGGTCACGAGGCGCCCGCCGGGGTGGGGTCCGCGGTGCCGTTCTTGCGGTAGAGGACCTGCCAGTAGAAGCTCCAGGGCACGGCCCAGGCGTCGGCGGCCGGGCTCCAGCCGGGGCCCGGCCGGTACGCGGTGAGGAAGGCGGGGACCGCGGCACGCACCGCGCGGCTGTCGTGGACGTCGAGCACCTGCCGCATGAGCCCGGTCTCCAGGGCCGCCCGCAGCAGTTCGTCCTCGCCCTCGGGGCGACCGTCCAGGGAGGGGTCCAGGTACTTGCCGACCGGGTTCTTGGTGTAGAAGGCGGTGCAGCAGCGGTCGATGAGGTCGAGGTAGCCGCGGGCGGTGCGCGGCAGCATCTCGGCGAACGAGTCGATGTTGAGGGCGAGATCGAAGCGCTGTCCGTCGAGCGCGCTCTCCACCTCGTCCACGGTGACGAACCGGATCTTCGCGTACTGGGCGTCGTCCAGGACCTCGGCGAGGTACCGCTTGCTGAACCGCATGGTGGTCGGCAGGTCGACGATGCAGTACGAGGCGATGTCGTGGTTGGAGAGCAGGGTGTGGCAGGTGCGTCCGTAGCCGGCGCCGATCTCCAGGACCGCGGCGCCGTCCAGGGCGGTGCGCGGGGCGAGGAAGCCGAGTTCGAGGACGGCCTGGAGGTAGTCGAGGCAGATGTCCTCGCCCTCCCAGCGCACGGCGTGCGGACGGCCCACGTGCCGGTTGCGGGTGTTGCGCAGCCGATCCCAGTCGGCGGGCTCCAGCCGGGTGGCCAGGTTGTGGACCATCGTCTTGAGGTAGCGGACGCCGTTCGAGCCGGGGTCCCACAGGGATATCTTGTGGTTGGGCCGGCCGGATTTGAAGTCGGTCAGATCGACGGCGGCCTCGGCGGTGACCCAGTCCCGGCTGATCCGCTGCCACTGCCGGCTGGCCTGATAGATGTCTGCCATCGTGTTCTTTTCCTCGCCATCGGAATGCGGTCGCAACGGGAATGTTCCGGGTGTTCAGCCGGCCTCGGAGATCGCCATGATGTAGCGGCCGTACGGTGATGTGGCGTACTGCCTGCCGAGCCGGTAGCAGTCCTCCCGGCCGATGTATCCCATGCGCCAGGCGATTTCCTCCAGGCAGGCGATGCGTACGCCCTGTCTGCGCTGGAGAACCTGCACATACTGCCCGGCTTCCATGAGGGCGTCGTGTGTTCCGGTGTCCAGCCAGGCGAAACCCCGGCCGAGCGGAATCAGCCGGGCGGTGCCGCGTTCCAGATACACCTTGTTGACATCGGTGATCTCCAGTTCGCCGCGCGCGGACGGGGTGAGGCCCCGGGCGATATCGACCACGTCGTTGTCGTAGAGATAGAGCCCGGTGATCGCCATATTGGTCCGCGGGCTGGCCGGTTTCTCCTCGATCGCCACGAGGTTGCCGTGCTCGTCCACCTCGCCGACCCCGTAGCGTTCCGGATCGCGCACCGGGTGGCCGAACAGGACGCAGCCCTTGACCTGGCGGGTGGCCTCCTGGAGGACCCCCGCGAACCCGGCCCCGTGGAAGACGTTGTCGCCCAGCGCCAGGGCGACGGAGTCGTCCCCGATGTGTTCGGCGGAGATCAGGAAGGCGTCCGCGAGGCCGCGCGGTGTGTCCTGCCGCGCGTAGCTCAGCCGGATGCCGAGCGGTGATCCGTCGCCCAGCAGCCGCCGGAACGCGGGCAGTTGGTCCGGGGCGGAGATGATCTGGATGTCGGTGATGCCGGCCAGCATCAGCACCGACAGCGGGTAGTAGATCATCGGCTTGTCGTAGACCGGCAGGAGTTGCTTGGATACCCCCAGCGTGACCGGGTGCACCCGTGTGCCGTGACCACCCGCCAGGATGATTCCCTTCACCAGCGCACCCCCGGCCCTCAGTAGTTCCCGAGGCCGCCGCAGACGTTGATCGCCTGCGCGGTCATGGGCGCCGCCGCGTCGGTGGTCAGATAGCCGACCAGCGAGGCCACCTCCTCGGCGGTGGAGTAGCGGCCGAGCGGGATCTTTCCCTGGAAGCGCTCCAGGATCGCCTCCTCGGTGGTCTCGAAGTGGGCGGCGTAGCCGGCGCGCACCCGCTGGGCCATCGGGGTCTCGACATAGCCGGGGCAGACGGCGTTGACCGTGATGCCGGTCTTCGCCAGTTCCAGGCCCAGGGCCTTGGTGAATCCGATGACGCCGTGCTTGGAAGCGGAGTAGGGGGCGCCGAGCACCACACCCTGCTTGCCCCCGGTGGAGGCGATGTTGATGATCCGGCCCCAGCCGCGCTCGCGCAGCTTCCCGGCCGAGAGCACCTCCCGGGTCACCAGGAAGACGCTGTTCAGGTTGGTGTCGATGACGTCGTACCACAGCTCGTCGCTGATGCCCTCGGTGACGCCGCCGCCGTTGCGGCCGGCGTTGTTCACCAGGATGTCGACGGGCCCGTACCGCTCCACGGCGGTGGCCACCAGCCGCTTGACGTCCTGTGGGCGGCGGACGTCCGCCGCCACACCGTCGGCCCGGCCGCCGTTGGACCGCAGCTTGCCGACGGTCTCCGCGACCGCGTCGGCGTTCCGCGAGCAGAGGAAAACCGTGTGCCCCCGGTCCGCGAGGGTCTCGGCCACCGCGAGGCCGATTCCGCTCGTACCGCCGGTGATGAGTGCGACGCGCTCTCCGTTGTCCGCCATCCCTGCCCCTTCGTGGATACGGTGTCCGGGCAGCGTCGCAGCGATTCCCACAATCTCGGTCGAGTGCCGCTGGACCAGCCCGACCGCGTCACGGCGGATTCCCCGGTGACCGTTCACGGCGGATATCCGCACCGTCCCGGAGTTGATTTCCCGTAATGCGCCGACCTACCGTCGGGCACCGCCGTCACCCTGCGCTCCACCGAACGGCAGGGTCCCATGGGAAGGAGCCTCCATGGCATCCGGGGAATTCACCGTCACCGACCTCAGACGCATCCTGCACGCGGCCGCCGGCGAAAGCGACGGGGCCGATCTCGATCTCAGCACCCTGGACACCGATTTCACCCAGCTCGGCTATGACTCACTGGCCCGGCTGGAAACCGGAAGCCGCATCGAGCGGGAATTCGGTATCAAGCTGGATGACACCACACTGCTCGAAGCGGAAACCCCGGGCGCCCTGATCGAGGCCGTGAACGCCCAACTCGCCGTTTCCGGGACCCCCTGACCCGGGGGCGGAAACCGGCACCGCCCGGACGCGCGGCACTCCGCGCGTCCGGACAAACCGAAGAACAGCACAAGTCCGACCCGGCACACCTTCTGGAAGGAAGAATATGGGGGCAATCGAGGTCCCGGTTCTGATTGTGGGCGGTGGGGGATGCGGACTGTCCGCCTCCACCTTCCTGTCCGACCACGGCGTCGACCACCTGCTGGTGGAACGGCACGCGGACACCTCGCGGATACCCAAGGCGCACTACCTCAACCAGCGCACGATGGGGATCTACCGCCAGCACGGGCTCGACGCCCCGATCGCCGAACAGGGCGCGACGCTGGAGGAGTTCGGGCAGGTTCGCTGGCTGACCACGCTCGCCGGGGACGGGCCGCTGGACGGCCGGGTGGTCCATGAGATGGACGCGTTCGGCGGTGGCGCGCTGCGCGCGTCCTACGCGGCCGCCGGCCCGGTGCTGCCCGTCAAGCTGCCCCAGGTCCGGCTGGAGCCGATCCTGCGACAGTACGCGGAGCAGCGCAATCCCGGCCGGATCCGCTTCCGCCACGAGATGGTCGGATTCCGCGACGAGGGCGACCGGGTCGTCGCCGAGATCCGCGCGACCGACACCGGCGAGACCACCACCGTCACGGCCCAGTACCTCATCGCTGCCGACGGCGGACGCACCGTGGGGGCCGCACTCGGGGTGGCGATGCAGGGCCGGCCCAAGCTGCTGCACGTCAAGACCGCCTACTTCTCCGCGGATCTGTCGCCGTGGTGGCACGAGGGCACGCTCATCACGCACTTCCTCAACCCCCACCACCCCGACCTCTCCGGAAACCTCATCGAGATGGGGCCGAAGTGGGGGAAGGAGTGCGCGGAGTGGGTGCTGCACTTCCACCCGGGCGACCCCGGCCAGTTCGACGAGGAGCAGATCGCCCCGAAGATCCGTGAGGTGCTGGGCATCCCCGACCTGGAGCTGACACTCCACCACGTGACCAACTGGACCGTGGAGGCGCTGCTCGCCGAGCGCTACCGCGTCGGCCGGGTGCTGCTCGCCGGGGACGCGGCGCACCGCCAGCCGCCGACCGTCGGGCTCGGCCTGAACTCCGGAATCCAGGACGCGCACAACCTCGCCTGGAAGCTGTCCGCCGTGCTGTCCGGGCGCGCGCCCGACAGCCTGCTCGACAGCTACGAGGCGGAACGCCGGCCGGTGTGCGGGCTCAACGTCGAGTGGGCGGTGTCCGCGGCCACTCACCATCAGGCGATCATGAACGCGACCGGCCTCGGCCAGCGCGTGCCGGCGCAGCGCCGGGAGCGGGCGTTCACCGAGTACTTCGAGACCTCGCCGATGGGCGAGCTGGCCAGGGCCCGGGCCGGGGAGATGTTCGAGACCCACCGGGGCGGCTGTCAGGCGCACGACCTGGAGATCGGCTTCGGCTACGAAGAGGGCGCGGTCGTGCCCGACGGCAGCGGGCCACCGCCCCGGGCTCCCATGCGCGACGAGCACCATCCCACCACCCGCCCCGGCCATGTGCTGCCGCACGCCTGGCTGGAGCACGAGGGCCGCCGGCTGTCGACCCACGACCTGACCGGCGACGCCACGGCCTTCGCGCTGCTCACCGGGCCGGCCGGGACGGCGTGGTGTGAGGCTGCCGTGCGGCTCGCGCAGACGTTCTCCCTCCCGGTGGTCACCGCCCGGATCGGGGAGGGCGCCGAGTACACCGACGCGGACGGCCGGTGGGCCGCCGTGCGGGAGATCACGGATGAGGGCGCGGTGCTGGTGCGGCCCGACAACCATGTCGCATGGCGCAGTGCGGCCGGTGCCGGGAACCCGGAAGAGGCGCTGGCCGACGCGCTCGCCCAGGTCCTCGGCCGCGCCGGCGTCCCCGCCCCCGCCCGGGGGGAGTGAGCCGCCGCGGGCGAAAGCCGGATCACGTGAGGGCGCCCACCCGGTCGGCACGACCGACCGGGTGGGCGCACTCGGCGTCCCGCCTTCCGTGCGCAGGCACGGGGCGGGCCGGACACCGACGAGGACACCGACGAACAGAGCCCTGGTGTCCCGAGTGGAGATGATGAGGTAGATCGTCGCTCTGGTGCGCGCCGCGGGATCCGGTGGCGTCCACGAACATCGCCGGTGCTGACTTTCCGCGGTCGCCAACAGCCCACTGGCCGTCCGCGAGGAACGGCCCGGGGATCGTTGGCTCAGGACGCTAGGAGCCCTTCCTGCGCAGTTCTCCGGCGATCTGACGGGCCGCCTTGCGGGCGCTGGCGATGCAGTTGCCGACGCCCACCCCGTCGTAGGCGGCGCCGCACACCGCCAGGCCCGGCATCCCGGCCACCGAGGCGCGGATCCGCTCCACCCGCTCCAGATGCCCGACCGTGTACTGCGGCAGCGCGTCCTCCCACCGGTTGACCCGGGTCGCCACCGGCCCGCCGGACAACCCGGTGGCCTCGGCGACCTCGGCCGCCGCCACGGCGACCAGGTCACCGTCGTCGCGGCGCAGCGCGTCCTCCTCGCCGACCCGGCCGAGCGTGCAGCGCACCAGGTCCACGTCGTCGGCCATGTGCGGCCACTTGACCGTCGAGAAGGTGACGGCCTTGACCAGCTTGCCGTCCACCGCCGGCACCCGGTAGCCGCACACGCCCTGTTCGGCGAGGGAGGCGGGCAGCGCGCCGCGGCGGTAGGCGAGGGTGACCACGGTACGGCCGGTGTAGGGGATGTCGGCGAGCGAGGCGACGGCGGCCGAGGTGCCGGGCGTCGTGGCCAGCAACTTCGCGGTGGGGCCCGCGGGCGTGGCGACGATGACGGCGTCCGCGTCGAGGGACTCCGGGCCGGCCGCGGAGTCGACGGTCACCCGCCAGCCGTCCGCGGTACGCGCCAGAGCGGTGACCGTCGTGCCGGTCCGTACCGCGGATCCGGGCGCGGCGGCCCGGACCGCCTCGGCGAGCACCGGGGGCAGGGTGCCCAGGCCGCCGGCGATGGTGGCGATGCCGGGCGGGCGCTCCTCACCCGGCGCGGGCGGCGGCGGGATCAGCGATCCGGCCGCACCGGCGAGTGAGGCGTGGCTGCGGGAGGCGTTGGCCAGCGGCGCCAGCATGGCCTCGAACGACAGGTCCTCGGAGCGGCCGGAGCACACCTCGCTCAGGAACGGGTCGACGAGCCGGTCCACCACCTCCTGGCCCAGCCGCCCGGCGACGAACGAGGCGACCGACACATCCCCCCCGCGTTCGGCCGCGGGCCGCAGCGCGTCCTCCCTGGCCCTGGCGACCCCGACGCCGGAGAGCAGCCCGGAACCGGCGAGTTCGTCCAGGTCGGAGGGCACACCCATGAACTGGCCGGTGGGCAGTGGCCGCAGCGCGCCCCTGGTCCAGATCGCCGTCGAGGTGGCGGAGGCCGTCACGACCTTCTCGCCCAGCCCCGCGTCCGCGATCAGCCCGGTGGTCCGGGGACGGTAGATGTACAGCCCCTCGGCTCCCTCGTCGACGGCGGCCCCGGCCACCTCCGAGACGGAGAGTTTCCCGCCCAGCCGGGAGGACCCCTCCAAGACCGTCACCCGCACCGGCTCGTCCCGCAGGAAGAACGCCGCCGCGAGACCCGCGATGCCACCCCCGACGACGACCACGTGCGGCGCTTCGCCCGCCCGATCACGTCCGCTGTCCGCCATGCCACCCGCTCCTTCGTAGTCCGGTGTCGCCGCAGTGTGCGGGGGGCCGCGAGAGTCTCGGTCGAGCGGGAGTCGACCGGTCAGGATTCGAGAAGCCCGGCCGGCCCCCGCCGCCTAGCATCGAACGCATGAGCCTCAACCTCTCGCAGTGCTTCATCGCCGTGGACGACCACGACAAGGCCCTCACGTTCTACCGCGACGTCCTGGGGCTGGAGGTCCGCAACGACGTCGGCTTCGAGGGCATGCGCTGGGTGACCGTCGGTTCCCCGGACCAGCCGGGCGTGGACATCGTGCTGGAGCCGCCGCTGGCGGACCCCAACGCCTCGCCCGCCGACAAGGACGCCATGGCCCAGCTGCTGGCCAAGGGCCAGCTGCGCGGCGTCATCTTCGACACCGACGACTGCGACGCCACCTTCGAGCGCATCCGCGCCGCCGGTGCCGAGGTGCTCCAGGAGCCCGTGGACCAGCCGTACGGGGTGCGCGACTGCGCCTTCCGCGACCCGGCGGGGAACATGCTGCGTTTCAGCCAGTCACAGCCGTAGCCGTAGCCGTAGCCGGACCCACGCGCCGCACGCCGCGCCCCTCCCCCGCACCGCCCCGGTCGCCGCCAGCCAGGTGACCGGGGTGTCGGCGTGCCCGCCACCGTCCCGTTCCGACTGCGCGCCTTCCCCGGTTGAACGCTCCCGGGACGGTTCACGCGTTCGTTGCGACCCGTCACGGCGCGGACCTACGCTCGCCCCGAATCCGGGAATCCAGCAGCACGGACCGCCGTCACCCATGCCTGCGGACCGCTGGAACGGCCCGGTCCGGGGCAGTTCGACGGGAATGACGAGGGTGTCCATGAACTCGGCGTCGCAGGATGCGGCAGGTGCGCGGAACAACACCCCAGGGCCCGTGATCGGCATCAGCGCACGGCGCGCGCCGGTCACCCTGCGCGGGCTCGACATCACCGTCAGTCTCGCCATCCAGCCGCATGTGGAACTGCTCGCCGCGGCGGGCTGCGTCCCCGTGGTCATCCCTCCGCTGCCCGGCGCCGCACACCTCGTCGCCCGGCTCGACGGCCTGCTGATCCCCGGCGGTCCCGACGTGGACCCCGCACTGTACGGCCAGCGGGCCCACCCCACCACGCACGCCGTCGGCGGGGCCCTGGACACCGGGGAACTCGCCCTGCTGGACGCCGCGTACCGGGCCGGCCTGCCGGTCCTGGCGATCTGCCGCGGCATGCAGTTGCTCAACGTCCGGCACGGCGGCACCCTGCACCAGCATCTGCCCGAGATCACCGGCGATGACGGCCACCAGCCGCGCACCACCGCCCACGACTTCGGCAGACAGCCGCTGAAGGCCGCGCCCGGCAGCCGGATCGCCGCCGTCTACGGCGACGACCCGCCGGAGACCGCCTGTCACCACCACCAGGCCGTCGACCGGATCGGCACCGGGCTGACCGCCACCGCCTGGACACCGGACGGCGTGGTCGAGGCGCTGGAGGCGCCCGATCTCCCGTTCGTGGTCGGCGTGCAGTGGGAGGCGGGTCAGGTGGCGGACGAGCCGCTGCACCGGGCGTTCGCCGCGGCGGCGGCCACCCACGCCACCGCGCGCCGCCGCGGCCCGGAGCCAAGGAACCATCCCGACCCCCAGGAGACGAAGCGATGACGGCACGGATGACCAACCCCTCGTTGATCGTTCCCGACGCCCTGCGGCCCCTGCTCGATGTGACCAAGGTCCTCAACAACGCCGGGGTGCCGCAGCTGACGCTCGACCTCATCCGGCTGTGCGTCAGCCAGGTCAACGGCCGCCCCATCGACATCCCCTCGCACACCGGCGAGGGCGCGGAACGCCGGCCCACCGACGCACGCCTGCTGCGGATGGACCGGTGGCGGCAGGACCCCTGCTACAGCGCGGCCGAACGCGCCGCGCTGGCCCTGGCCGAGAGCGCCAGCCGGCTCAGCGAGGGCGAGCACACGGTCCCGGACGCCGTGTGGGACGAGGCGGCCCGGCACTACGACGAACGGGAACTGGGCGTCCTGGTCCTGCAGATCGGCCTCGTCAACCTCTGGAACTGCGTCAACGTCACCACCCGGCAGGTCCCCGGGGACTACAGCTGAACGCCGGGCGGGCCACCCGCGTCCCCGCACCGACCGGCCGGTCCCGACCCGGGTGGCCGGCACCCGAAGGAAACGGAGATCGCCTTGCTGAAGCTCATCAACGCCGGCCTGGGCCGCACCGGAACGACCTCGCTCCAGGTGGCCCTGGAGAAGCTGGGGTTCGGGGCCTGCTTCCACATGTTCGACATCGTCGGCAGCGAAGAACGTCTCGCCCAGTGGGAGAGGATCGTCTGCGACGGGCAGCCCGCCGACTGGACGGCCGTGTTCGACGGCTACACCTCCGCCGTCGACGGCCCCTGCGCGCTCTACTACCCGGACATCGCCGCGGCCTTCCCCGACGCGAAGATCATGCTCACCGTCCGGGACCCCGACAGCTGGTACCGCAGCACCTACGACACCCTGTACCAGTTCGCGGTGCGAGGCGCGCGGAACCCGGCGCCACCCGGCTCCCGGCCGGCCCGCATGGGACGGCTGACGAACACCCTCGTGTGGCAGGGCCTGTTCGAGGGCCGCTTCGAGGACAAGGCGTTCGCCATCGACGTCTACCACCGCCACAACCAGCGCGTCATCGACACCGTCGGCGCCGACAACCTCCTGGTGTGGGACGTGACGCAGGGCTGGGAGCCGCTGTGCGCCTTCCTCGGCGTTCCCGCGCCCCGGGGCGAGGACTTCCCGCACGTCAACGACACGGCGTCGATGCTCAAGGTGATCCGCGGCATGGGCGGGAGCGCGGGCTGAACTCCGTCCGGCTTCGAGCGGCTCTCCAGGACAGGACCGCACGCTCGGAGAAGAAGTCGGCCCAGGCGTCGACCGCGGACATCCGTACCGACCACGAAGGGCAGGAGCCGGTGAGCATGCGGGTTGTGAGGTCCAGCGTGGCGGGGTCACGGTGAGCGGGCGCGGCGTGGTCATCACCGGTCTGGGAGTGGTGGCGCCCGGCGGGGTGGGCACCAAGGCGTTCTGGCAGACGATCACCTCCGGGCGCACCGCCACCCGGCGGATCACCGCCTTCGACGCGGCGGCCTTCCGGTCGCGGATCGCCGCCGAGGTCGACTTCGACCCGGTGCAGGCCGAGTTGTCGCACCGCGAGATCCGGCGGCTGGACCGGGCCGCCCAGTTCGCGCTGGCCGGCACCCGGGAGTCGGTCACCGACAGCGGCCTTGAGCCGGGGCGGTTCGACCCCACCCGGGTCGGCGTCAGCCTCGGCACCGCCACCGGCGCCACCTGCAAGCTGGAGTCGGAGTACCTGGTACTCAGCGACACCGGCCGGGAGTGGGTCCTGGACCACACCTACGCCGACCCGCATCTGTACGACCACTACATGCCCGGCTCCATGGCCGCCGAGATCGCCCGCGAGGTCAACGCCCAGGGCCCGGTCACCGTGGTCTCGGCCGGCTGCACCTCGGGCCTGGACGCGGTGGGCCACGCCGCCGACCTCATCCGGGAGGGCTCCGCCGACATCATGCTGGCCGGCGGCACCGACGCCCCCATCTCCCCCATCACCGTGGCGTGTTTCGACGCGATCAAGGCGACCTCGCCCAACAACGGCGACGCCGCTCACGCGCTGCGCCCCTTCGACCGCAACCGCAACGGCTTCGTCCTCGGCGAGGGCGCCGCGGTGCTGGTGCTGGAGTCCGAGGAGCACGCCAGGAAGCGCGATGCCAGGATCTACGCGGAGATCACCGGCTACGCCTCCCGCACCAACGCGTACCACATGACCGGTCTGAAGCCCGACGGCGCGGAGATGGCCGCCGCCATCGACGCGGCGCTCGCGGAGAGCCGGCTGCCCGCCGACGCCGTCGACTACGTCAGCGCGCACGGCACCGCCACCAAACAGAACGACCGGCACGAGACCGCGGCGCTGAAGCGGGCCCTGGGCCCGCACGCGTACGACACCCCGGTCAGCTCCATCAAGTCGATGATCGGGCACTCGCTCGGCGCCATCGGCTCCATCGAGATCGCCGCCTGCGCGCTCGCCATCGACCAGGGCGTCATCCCCCCGACCGCCAACCTCACCGACCCCGATCCCGAACTCGACCTGGACTACGTGCCGCTGCACGCGCGCGAACGCCGGCTCGGCGCCGTCCTCAACATCGGCAGCGGCTTCGGCGGCTTCCAGAGCGCCATGATCCTCACCCGACCCGGGAGACGCCCGCTATGACCACCACAGCCATCACCGGGATCGGCGTCGCGGCGCCCAACGGCCTGGGCACGGAGGACTTCTGGTCGGCGACCCTGCGCGGGGAGTCGGGCATCGGCACCGTCAGCCGGTTCGACGTGAGCGGCTACCCCTCCCGGCTCGGCGGCGAGCTGCCCGGCTTCGACCCCGCCGACCATCTGCCCAGCCGGCTCATCCCGCAGACCGACCGGATGACCCAGATCGCCCTGGCGGCCTCCGACTGGGCACTGGCGGACGCCCGGCTGGAGCCGGACGCGTACCAGAGCACCGAGATGGGGGTGACGACGGCCGGGGCGTTCGGCGGCTTCGAGTACGGGCAGCGGGAGCTGGACCAGCTGTGGACCGCGGGCCCCGAACACGTCAGCGTCTACATGTCCTTCGCCTGGTTCTACGCCGTCAACACGGGGCAGATCTCCATCCGGCACGGCCTGCGCGGCCCGGCCGGGGTCGTGGTCGGCGACCAGGCGGGCGGGCTGGACGCCGTGGCCCAGGCCCGGCGGAACATCCGCAAGGGTGCCCGGCTCATCGTCTCCGGGGGCGTCGACAGCTCCTTCTGCCCCTACGGCTGGGTCTCGCGCATCAGCGGCAGGGGATTGAGCACCGGGGACGACCCGGACACCGCCTACGTGCCCTTCGACACCCGGGCCCAGGGCCATGTGCCCGGCGAGGGCGGCGCCATCCTCGTCATCGAGGAGGCCGGAGCGGCCCGCGCCCGCGGCGCCCGGGTGTACGGCGAGATCGCCGGGTACGGGGCGACGTTCGACGCCGCCGCCCGGCACGGCGGCGAACCGGGCCTGCGCCGCGCCGTCGAGACGGCACTCGCGGACGCCGCCGTGGATCCGTCCGACATCCGCGTGGTCTTCGCCGACGGCGCGGGCACCCTCCGGGAGGACCGGGTCGAGGCCGAGGCGATCGAGGCCGTCTTCGGGCCCGGTGCGGTGCCCGTCACCGCCCCCAAGACGATGACCGGCCGGATGAGTTCCGGCGGCGCCCCCGCCGATCTGGCGTGCGCCCTGCTGGCGATCCGCGACGGGCTCATCCCGCCCACCATCAACGTCCGTACCCCGGCCGCCGCCTCGCTCGACCTGGTCCTCGACGCACCCCGGCCCTGGCAGCCGGGGGCGGCGCTGGTGATCGCCCGGGGCCGGGGCGGCTTCAACTCCGCGATGGTGCTGCGCCCCCCGGGAAGAGGCGCGGTAGCGGCCGTCCGGGGACCGGGGGCGACCCGGCGCCGGACCCCGGCACCAGCCGACCACTGACCGCTTGGGAGAAAGGCCCGTCATGGCCGCTGGTGACACCCCGCAAGCCGGCCGCCCCGGCCATCCGCCGGCCCGGCAGGGGCCCCCGGCGCCCCACCGTACGGCTGCCCGGCCCGCGCTGCTGCTGCCCGGGCAGGGCGCCCAGTACCCGGGCATGGGCACCGGCCTGTACCGGGACCTGCCGGCGTTCACGGCAGCCGTCGACACGGTGTTCGCGGCCATGGGCGCCGCCGGTGACGCGCTGCGCTCGGACTGGCTGGCCGCCGAACCTGCCCTGTCCATCCACCACTTCCACCGCTCCCAGCCGCTGCTGTTCGCTCTCGACCACGCGCTGGGCCGGGTGCTCATCGACCTCGGGCTGCGACCGGCCGCCCTGCTCGGCCACAGCGTCGGCGAGCTGGCCGCCGCCGCCCTGGCCGGGGTCTTCGGCCTGACCGACGCGGTACGGATCGTGCTGGACCGGATCGGACGGCTGAACGGCGCCCCGGCGGGCGGCATGGCGGCCGTCGCGGCCTCCCGGGCGGAGATCACCCCGCATCTGCGCCCGGGGGTTGACATCGGGGCCCTCAACGCGCCCCGGCAGACGGTGATCGCCGGCGCCCGGGAGCCGCTGGCCGCGGTGCTGGACGCGCTGGGCGCGGCCGGGCTCCGGTGGGCGCCGGTGCACTCGAAGGCGCCGTTCCACAGCACGGTGCTCCGGCCGCTGGCCGACGCCTCCCTCCCGATGCTGGCCGCGCTGCCCGCGCGCCCGCCCCGGATTCCCATGGTCTCCGGATACACCGCCGCCCGCCTCACCGACACCGAAGCGGTGGACCCGGCGTACTGGGCCCGGCAGCCGGTGGATCCCGTGCTCTTCTGGCCGGCGCTCGGCGAACTGGTCGCGGACGGACCCGATCTGCTGATCGAGTGCGGTCCGGGACAGGGCCTGACGACGCTCGCCCGGCAGCTGCCGAAGGTCCGCTCGGGCGGGTGCGCGGTGCTGTCGCTGCTCGGCCCGCCGTCGGCGGGACCCGGCGCGGAGGCCGGGCACTTCGCGGCGGCGGTCGCCCGGCTGGGGCTGGCCGGGCTCTGACCTCCCCTCCCGGTGGCGGCGGCCCGGCCGGAGCTTCCGCCGGGCTTCGAGCGCCCCTCCAGCAACGGGCCGCAGGCTCGGGGTGACCCGACCGGCCAGGAGAGAAGAGGCAGTCGTGCAGCGGATCACTCTGCGGGAACTTGAGGGCATCATGCGCCAGTACGTGTGGGAGGGCGACTGGCAGTCGTTCGAGGCCGCGCCGGACCTGGCCTTCGACGCACTCGGCTACGACTCGCTGGCGCAGCTGGAGACGCACACACGGATCCGGCGGGAATACGGCGTCGTGATCCCCGAGGCCGATCTGGAGCGGGTCCTGACCCCGCGAAACCTGGTGGACTTCGTCAACGCCCGGATCCCGGCGGCCTGATCCGGGCCGCCGGGAGAGCGTTCACCCGCGGCCCGTACCGTCCGGGCCGCGGTCCACGCGCTGGCGCGCCACGGCCAGCAGTCCGCCGTCCCGCAGCCGCAGCGTCACATCGACCACCTGCGCGCCGGCGGCGTCCCGGTGGGTGGTCACCTCGACGTCCAGCAGGTCGTCGGCGTTGGCGTTGGCGAGGTAGCACAGCTGCCGGTCCAGCACGCGGCGGCGCAGGAAGTCGGCCGATTCCAGACCGAGGTGGTGCCACAGGGACAGCACGGCCCAGTCGACGATCGAGAAGTAGGACGCGAAGTAGAGCAGTCCGACCCCGTTCAGATCCCGGCTCGCGCTCACCCGGTAGGTGAGGGAGAGCCGGGCCCGCGGTGCCGGTTCCGCCGGGGTGCGCAGCGACGCGCTCTGCCGTGCCTGTGCCCAGATCCGCCGCGGGGTGTGCGCGTCGGGGACCTGTGGCAGGTGGTCCGCGCGGAAGCCGGCCGGAGTCGCCCGGCGCAGGCCGTGGTTGGTGTCGTGCCCCGAACGCTTCACCCAGCGGTTGAAGTTCTCCACATGGATGCAGCCGGGTGTGTCGTAGCGGAAGAACCCGTCCACCCCGTCGGCGTCCGACGGCCCGGTGGCGGGGGCCGCGCCCGCGCCGTCACGCGTCACCCGGTGCACCGTCAGCAGCGAGTCCCCGCCGCCGGAGAGCACCTTGGACCGGACCCGCAGCCGGTCGCCGAAGGTCAGTTCATCGGCGCTCAGTCCGGTGTCGGACCGGACCCGGAAGTAGGCGAAGGACAGATAGACCGGCTCGCCGTCGGGGTCGGCCGCGGTGTACGGGTCGACGCCGCAGGAGGCGCCCACCGCGTCCCAGGTCCAGTCCCCGAGCTGGCCGACGAACAGCGCGTTGGGCCCGCACATGGCGGGGGTGATCAGCTCGACACGGTCCAGCCAGCCGTCCCGGCCCCGGGTGACCGGCGGCCGGCCGGGGCCCGCGAGCGGGGCGACATCGGTGGTCATGAGTCCGCCATTCCGTGGCTCCTTCGTGGCTGCGGTGCTCTGGCAGCGTGCCGGGGCCGCCCACAGCTGCGGTCGAGCGCCGGTGGACCCGCCCCGCACACCCGCCGGAAGCGCGGCAGCCGGTCAGGAACGGAGAAGCCCGGCACGGTACTTCGCCCGTAGCGTGATGCCCCTGGGCGGCGAAGTCCGGGTTCAGCGTGCGCGATGTGCTGCCACGCACTTCTCCCCTCGACCTCTAGTGGCACTAGCCGGGATGAGACGGATGATTGAAGCCAAGAACCTGACCAAGCGCTACGGCGAGAAGACCGCCGTGGCCGATCTTTCCTTCTCGGTCGAACCGGGCAAGGTGACCGGCTTCCTGGGCCCCAACGGCGCCGGGAAGTCGACCACCATGCGGCTGCTGCTGGGGCTGGACCGCCCCGACAGCGGTGACGCCACCATCGGCGGCCGGCACTACCAGGACCTGCCGCAGCCGCTGCGGGTGGCCGGGGCCCTGCTGGAGGCCAAGGCCGTGCACACCGGCCGCAGCGCCTACAACCATCTGCTGTGCCTGGCCCAGACCCAGGGCCTGGGCACCAAGCGGGTGGACGAGGTGCTGGAACTGGTCGGTCTGAAGGAGGTCGCGCGCAAGCGCGCCGGGGGCTTCTCCCTGGGCATGGGGCAGCGGCTGGGCATCGCCGCCGCGCTGCTGGGCGACCCGTCGGTGCTCATCCTGGACGAGCCGGTCAACGGGCTCGACCCGGAGGGCATCCTGTGGATCCGCACCCTGATGAAGGACCTCGCGGCCGAGGGCAGGACCGTCCTGGTCTCCAGCCATCTGATGAACGAGATGGCGGTGACCGCCGAACACCTCATCGTCATCGGCCGGGGCCGGCTGGTGGCGGACTGCTCGATGGACGAGTTCATCGAACGCAGCGGGGCCCTGTCGGTGCTGGTGCGCAGCCCCGACGCCGAGGCGCTCAAGGAGGACATCGCGCGGGCCGGCGGCACGGTGACGCAGAGCGGCGCCGGTGAACTGACCGTCGAGAACCTGGAGACCGGCCGGATCGGCGAGATCGCGGCGGCCGGCGGACATGTGCTCCACGAGGTCGTGCCGCGGCGCGGCTCGCTGGAGGAGGCGTTCATGGAACTGACGCGCGACAGCGTGGAGTACGGGGCGACCGGCGGCACCGGTGCCACCAACGGGAAGCGGGGAGGTACCGCATGAGCACCGTCACCGCCGTGACCGTCGCCGATCCGGAGACCCGGCAGGCCGGCTTCGGCCGGCTGATGCAGTCGGAGTGGACCAAGATCCGCTCGGTACGGTCGACGATCTGGTCTCTCGCGCTGCTGCTCATCCTCTTCCCCGGCTTCACGGCCGGGCTCGTCGCCCTGGCCGTGAGCGAGTGGGACAACACCAGCGAGGCGGACCTCGCGCTGATCGTGGCGGACCCCGCCGGGGTCATCCTGGCCAGCGGGTTCCTGGTGGGCCAGCTCGCCATCTGTGTGCTGGGCGTGCTGGTGATCGCCTCCGAGTACTCCACCGGCATGATCCGGGCCAGCCTGCTGGCCGTGCCCCGCCGGGTGCCGATGCTGGCCGCCAAGGCGACGGTGTTCTCGCTGCTGGTGCTGGCGGTGAGTGTGGTCGCCGCGTTCGCCTCGTTCTTCATAGGCGCCGCCATGCTGGAGGAGAAGGCCCCGGTCTCTCTCGGTGACCCCGGCGTGTTCCGGGCCGTGGTGGGCAGCGGACTGTATCTGGCCGTACTCGGACTGTTCGCGCTCGCCATCGGGGCGATCTTCCGGCACCCGGCGGCCGGGATCACCGGGGTGATCGCGTTCGTCTTCGTGGTGGCGCCGATGGCCCAGCTGCTGCCCGGGAAGCTCGGCGAGTACCTCAACGCCTACCTCCCCACCGAGGCCGGCCCGCTGATCGGGCAGGCGGTGCAGGGTCCGGACGATCTGCTCTCGCCCTGGCAGGGCTTCGGGGTGTTGTGCCTGTGGACGGCCGCCCTGCTCGCCCTCGCCGCCTATCTGCTCAAGCGCCGCGACGCCTGACCCACCCTGTCGGGCGGCACCTCCCGGGCCGTGGTGTCCCACCGGACACCACGGCCCGGTGCTCTCGGCCGGCGCGGATGTGCCGCCGCCCCCGCGGTATTCCGGAAAACGCACCGGCACACGGGCGGCGGTGTTAAGGGCCGGGGCGAAAAACCGCCCCGGCGGCACCGCAACGCGCAGCCGCGCCGGTACGTTTCCCGGACGCAGATATGCCCCCGCGCGGCGGGCGCGGAGGCATTCCACGGTGTTCTGCGGGTTTCAGCGGGGCGGGCGGGACTCACGCCTGATAGGGCTTGGCCTCCAGGACCCGCACGGTGGCGACGGAACCGTTCGGCAGCTCGTACTGCGCGTCCTGTCCCACCTTCTTGCCATTGACGCCACTGCCCAGCGGTGACTTCGGCGAATACGTCTCGATGTCCGAGGTGGCGAATTCGCGGGAGGCGAGCAGAAACGTCATGGTGTCGTCCTCGTCGCCGTCGAAGGCGATCGTGACGACCATGCCGGGGGCGACCACGCCGGTGTCCGCCGGAGCCTGTCCGACCTGCGCGCTTTCCAGCAGCTGGGTCAGCTGGCGCACCCGCGCCTCCTGCTTGCCCTGCTCTTCCTTCGCCGCGTGATAACCGGCGTTCTCCTTGAGGTCGCCCTCTTCCCGGGCGGCCTCGATCTTCCTGGCGATCTCGATGCGCGCGGGACCCGACAGATACTCCAGCTCCGTCTTCAGCTGGTCATACGCCTCCTGGGTCAGCCAGGTGACAGTGTCGCTGGTCTGGGTCACAGGTGCTCCTCGGGTACGGGTGATGATGGATACAACGGAGGGTCGATACAAAAACATCGCCCGCCCGGAAGGCAGCGCTCCTGGGTGGGCGAATCAGCGATCGAAACGTCGACCCTAACAACGCCGATCGATTTGCGAAAGGATTTACCCCGTCCGGACGTGGGCAAACCCACACGAGCCGACCCCGGCGGGGACGGGGGTCAGGACCGGTCAGCCCTCGGCGCAGCCCATCAGCTCGGCCGAGGTGGCGAGTTCGGTGGTCCTCAGCACCACGGAACGGTGCACCGAGTCGCTGTTCTCCTCGAAACGGAACTCGGCCCGGCCGACTTCGAGACCGTCGGCGGCCTGCGAGCGCACGGTGCAGACGCCGGTGACGGAGGCGGGCTTGCGCACGGCGATATTCACCGAGACCTCGGTGTCGGAGGTGACCGTGAATCCGGTCACCTCTGCGGTGACCTTCTGCCCGGAGATGTAGGAGACGCCCGCCCAGCCGACGAAGGCGAGCAGCAGCACGCCGAGCACGAGGCCGGTGATCTTCAGCCGCCGGTCGGTGCGAGCGTCGGCGTCGGTGCCGGTCCGGCCGTAGCGCCCCTCGGGCACGCCGTCACGAACGGTAGCCATGGTGCGTCCTCCGGCGGTGGGCGTGGGATCGGCGGGGTGTCTTGGGCGGGACGGACGGGAATATCCCGAGCCGGTCCATCAGTCACTATAGAAGGCGACTCCAGGACCAAGACACGAGGATCGAGCCTTGACCAAGCAGCTGCGGCTCATGGCCGTGCACGCCCACCCCGACGACGAGTCGAGCAAGGGCGCCGCGACGATGGCGAAGTACGTCTCCGAGGGGGTGGACGTCCTCGTCGTCACCTGCACCGGCGGCGAGCGGGGTTCCATCCTCAACCCGAAGCTCCAGGGTGACGCGTACATCGAGGAGAACATTCACGAGGTACGGGCGAAGGAGATGGCCGAGGCCCGGGAGATTCTCGGGGTGCGGCAGGAGTGGCTGGGGTTCGTGGACTCCGGGCTGCCGGAGGGCGATCCGCTGCCGCCGCTGCCCGAGGGGTGCTTCGGGCTCCAGGATGTCGAGGCGGCGGCCGAGCCGCTGGTGGCGCTGATCCGCTCGTTCAAGCCGCACGTGATCACCACGTACGACGAGAACGGCGGTTACCCGCACCCGGACCACATCATGACGCACAAGATCTCGATGGTGGCGTACGAGGCGGCGGGCGACCCGGAGCGCTACCCGGACGCGGGTGAGCCGTGGACGCCGCTGAAGCTGTACTACAACCAGGGCTTCAACCGGCCGCGCACGGTCGCGCTGCACGAGGCGCTGCTGGCGCGCGGGCTGGAGTCGCCGTACGGGGAGTGGCTGGAGCGCTGGGACGAGATGGAGCGGGTGGGGCGCACGCTGACGACGTTCGTGCCCTGCGCGGAGTTCTTCCCGGTGCGGGACAAGGCGCTGATCGCGCACGCCACGCAGATCGACCCGGAGGGCGGCTGGTTCCGGGTGCCGATGGACGTGCAGCAGGAGGTGTGGCCGACGGAGGACTACGAGCTGGCCCAGTCGCGCGTGCAGACCTCCATCCCCGAGTCGGACCTGTTCGCGGGCATCCGCGACAATGACCGGTATGAGTGAGCTGCTTCCCCTGGCCGAGCAGGCCGAAAAGAAACTCACCGAGTACACGGTGACGCCCGGCGTGCTGGGCTTCATCGTGTTCGCGGTGCTGGGGCTGGCTGTCTGGGTGCTGCTGAAGTCGATGAGCCGGCAGCTGGGCAGGATCGACTTCAAGGAGCAGGAACGCGCCCAGCGGGGCGAGGGGACGGACGGCCCGGACGGCGACGGGAACGGTGGCGGCGGTGCCGGGGAGGAGCCGAAGGGCTCCGGCCCGGCCGCCGCCGACCGGGATCCCGCCTCCTCGCGGGCCTGACCCCGGCGTTCCCCGGGGTCCTTCCCGGTCCTCGTTCCGGCTCCCGGCGGTCGGTCGGCGGCGGGCCTCGGGCTGCCGCCGCGACCACGGCGGCCGTCGGCCGGGCCGGGAGCCGCCCGTAGGCCGCGCACCCCGCCCTGCCGGTGGGCCGTACGGTCAGGCCGGCACGCCCAGGACGTCCCGGGCGCCGCGGCGCGGCACCATGCCCATCCGCCACGCGGTCCAGCCCGACTCGGGGCCGTGACCGCGTTCCAGCATCAGGACGTACGAGGAGGCCGCGTCCGTCAGCCGCGGATCGCGCAGCGGATGCTCCGCCTCCAGCAGCTCGCTCAGCTCCTGCTGCGCCACCGCCTCGCCGATCTCGGAGCCGCCCGGTGAGGCGAGCGGCAGCAGCGTGCAGCGCAGGAACTGCGCCCAGTCCGCGCCGCGCCGGTCCGGCTCCCCGTCGCCGTAGCCCTCGGTGAACAGCCGCAGCGCCTCGTCGGCCAGCTCCAGTGCCTGCCCGGCCCGCTCGTTGCCCGCGTCGATCACGGCCAGTTCCAGCGCCGACCACGCCTCGCCGTGCGTCACCCCGGCCCGCTGGAAGTCGCGCCGGGCGTCGGTGAGCAGCTGGCGGGCGAAGCCCGAGTTGCGCAGCGAGCCGGTGCTCTGGGCCCTGATGTCGCGGGTCACCCGGGCCGAGTGGTGCCGGGCCCAGGCCAGCCCGTAGATGTCCCGCATCCGGCTGAACATGGTGCGCGCCTGTTCCAGCGAGCGCAGCGCGCTCTCCGGGTCACCACCCTCCTCCTGCGCCTGCCCCAGGTAGTACAGGCTCCAGGCCTCGCCGCGGGCGTCCTCGGTCTCGCGGTGCTGGGCGAGCGCGGCCCGCAGCTGCTCCTGGGCGGAGGTCGTGTCGCCGTCGTGGAGCCGGGCCAGCCCGAGCTCGGTGGTGGCGAAGGCGACGCCGCGGACGTCCTGGGAGCGTTCGTACAGGTCGAGCGCGGTCCGCAGTTCCTGCTCGGCGTCGGGGATGCGGCCGGCCCACAGCAGGGTCTGGCCGAGCTGGAACCTGGTCCACGCCTCGCCGTGCACCGAGCCGCTGCCCTGGTGCAGGCGCAGGGCCTCGGCCAGCATGCCGCGGGCGGAGCCGAGCCGGCCGCGTTCGCGTTCGACGGCGGCCAGCGCGTGGAGGGTCCAGCCCCGGTCACCGGCCAGTTCGCGCGCCTGCTGGAGGTCGAGTGCCTCGCGCAGCTTGCTCTGCGCCTCGGGCAGCTGGCCCTGGTGCTGGAGGGTGATGCCCAGATCGCGCAGCGCGCGGGCGGTGCCCGCGTTGTTCTGGGCCTCCTGGTAGAGGGTGACCACCGAGGACAGGGTGGAGCGGGCCTTGTCGAGCTCGCCGAGCTGCCGGGCCGCGACGCCGGTGCGCCACTGCACGGAGCGGGTGAGCAGGCCCTGGTTGACGGCCTGGGTGAGTTCGTTCAGCTCGCCGAGCCGGTAGAGGTCGCCGCGCAGCAGGCAGTAGTCGCACAGCGCGCCCAGCAGGTGCTGGACGGCCTGCCGGTCCACGCGTTCGTCGGCGTAGCGCAGGGTGGCGGTGATGAAGCTGGTCTCGTCGTCCAGCCAGCGCAGGGCGGAGTCCAGGGAGCTGAAGCCGTGGCCGCCGGCGGCGGCGGGCAGCAGGTCGGCGCGGGTGGAGGTCTTGCCGTCGACCAGCCGGATCACGGTGTCGGCGAGTTCGGCGTAGCTGCGGATGAGCCGTTCCTGGGCGGCCGAGCGCTCCTCGTGGCTCTCCTCGTCGAAGAGGCGGACGCGGGCGAAGCGGCGCACCAGGTCGTGGAGGCGGTAGCGGCTGCCGCGCACGTTGTGGAGGAACCCGGCCTGGTTGAGTTCCTCCAGGCGCTGGGCGCCCTCGGACTGGCCTACGTCGAGCAGGGCGGCGGCGGCGCGGGCGCCGAGGCTGGCACGGCCGGCCAGCGCGAGGCGGCGCAGCAGGCGGCGGGCCGGCTCGCTGAGGTCGGTGTAGCGGGTGCGCAGGACGCGCTCGGCGGGGTCCTCGCCCGGCCCTTCCGGGGTGGCGGCCTCCAGGGCCTCGATGAGCTGGGCGGGGGTGCGGTGGGTGAGGGCGGAGGCGACCAGCTGGAGCAGCAGGGGGCGGCCGTCGCACAGGTCGGCCAGGCGCAGCCACTCGGACGCGTTCCCGGGTCCGGCGCCGGGGGCCGGGCCGTCCGCCTGCTCTTCGAGCAGGGGGGACCCCAGGCCGACATTGGCGCGCAGGAGTTCCTCGGCGCTGGTGGGGTCCAGGGCCTCCAGCGGGAGCTGGTGCACGGAGGCGGGCAGCTCCGGGTCGAGGTCGAGGGGCTCGGCGGCGGTGACCAGGACGAGGGAGTCGGAGCGTTCGGGGATGAGGGTGCGCACCTGTTCGGCGTCGGTGGCGTCGTCGAGGATGATCACGACGGGGAGCCCGGCGAGGTGCTGGTGGTAGCGCTCGGCGAGGCGGCGCAGCTGTCCGGCGTCGGCCTCGCGGCCGGCGCCCTCGCGGAAGAGCAGCTGGTCGCGGGGGGCGCCGAGGCGGTTCATGAGGTGCAGGATGGCGTCGCGGGTGGGCAGCGGGTCGACGCTTTGGCCGCGCAGGTCGACCAGGCAGGCGCCGCGGAAGAGTTCGCGCAGTTCGTGGGCGGCCCAGCGGGCGAGCATGGTGCGCCCGGAGCCGGAGGGTCCGTGCAGGACGACGACGGTGGGCCGGGTGTCGGTGCGGGCCCGGTCGCGGTTGACCCACTGGGTGATCTGGGTGAGATGGCGGCGGCGCCCGATGAAGGGGTGTCCCGGTTCGGGCAGCCGGCCGAAGGATTTGGTGAGGACGGAGCGGGTGCGGGCGGCGGCGCTGCGGTCGGGCCGGCGCTGCTGCTGGGGGGCGCGGCGCGGGTCGCGCTGTTCGGGGACGGCGCTCTCGCGGTGCGGGGTCAGGGCGCGCTGCTGGTCGAGGTAGGGGCGGATGCCGCGTACCTCGACGGCGGTGAGCCATTCCAGGCGCAGCGCCTCGACGCCGCCGGGCTGGTGCCGGTCGCCCGCGTGCCGCTGGATGGCCCACTGGTGGGCGAAGACGGCGTACAGGGCGTAGCCGAGGAGCCCGGCGGCGATGGTGACGACGGCGTCGAAGAAGGCCACGGAGGTGGCCAGGTCACTGCCGCCGACGAGGATGAGGACGGCGACCGAGGCGGCGACGGTCGCGGCGATGGCACCACCCAGGGCCTGGGGGCGGAAGCGGTCGGACAGCCGGCCCGGGGAGAACTCGTCCTCGGCGCGCCGGTAGACGGCGTACTCCTCCAGGGCCGGCCGGTGGATCTCGTCGATGGTGCTGCGGGCGCGTTGGAGCAGTTGCCTCCCGTCGACGCGGCCGTCGGAGCGCCGCACCTCTTCTTCCGCGGCCCGCACCAGGAGCCGGTCGATCTCCGCCCGGTGCTCCTGGGTCAGTGCCAGTTGTGTCGCCATGTGTCCCCCTCCCGTGGTGTCTGCCTCCAGACACCCGGACGCCTTCCCCGCGCCCGCCGCCTCACGCTGTTATTGGCCGAACCGTGCCGTTCTGCGTGATGAATTGAATACGCAACTTCCCTGTGGGCCAAGGGGGCTTGGACGGGAGTTCGTGCCGCTGGGTGGCGTCAGCCCGTGGCGCGCTGGTACTTGCGCACCGCAAGCGTGCGAAAGATCACGATGATGAGGACGGACCAGAGGATCGACGCGAGGGCCGGATGCTGCATGGGCCACACGTCGGGGGCCTGGTAGCCGGGCGGCAGGTTGCCGAACAGATCGCGCACGGCCAGCACGGTGGCGCTGAAGGGGTTCCACTCGGCGACGGGCTGGAGCCAGCCGGGCATGTTCTCGGAGGGGACGAAGGCGACGGAGATGAAGGTGAGCGGGAACAGCCACACCAGTCCGCCGGAGGTGGCCGCCTCCGGGGTGCGTACGGAGAGCCCGATGAGGGCGCCGATCCAGGTGAAGGCGTAGCCGAGCAGGAGCAGCAGTCCGAAGGCCCCCAGGGCGCTGAGCGGCCCGTGGTGGATGCGCCAGCCGACCAGGAACGCGACGATGGCGAGCACGACCAGGATGACGGCGGTCTGGGCCAGGTCGGCGAAGGTGCGTCCGGTGAGGACGGCGCCGCGGGCCATGGGCAGGGAGCGGAAGCGGTCGATGATGCCTTTCTGCATGTCCTCGGCGATGCCGGCGGCGGCGCCGGCGGTGGCGAAGGTGACGGTCTGGGCGAAGATGCCGCCCATGAGGAACTCGCGGTAGGCGGAGGCGCTGAGCCCGGCGCCGGGGATGCTGATGGAACCGCCGAACACGTAGGCGAACAGCACGACGAACATGATGGGCTGGATGAGCCCGAAGACGACGGTCTCCGGGATGCGCAGCATGCGCAGCAGGTTGCGTTTGGCGACGACCAGGGAGTCGCGCAGGTTCTGCCGCAGGGTGATGCGGCCTCCGGGCGGGGCGGCGGGCGGCGGGGTGCGCAGTGTGTCGGTGGTCATGCGGCACCCTCTTCCCGGTGGTCGTCCGTGCCGCGGCCCCGGTGGCCGGGCGCGCGTTCACCCTCCCCGCGCGGCCCGGGTCGCCGCCCCCACCCGGATCGGTGCCGTCGCCCGTGGGGCCCGCGCCCTTGGCCCGGCCGCCCTCGTTCCCGTTCAGCTCGAACTCGGCGCTGTGCCCGGTGAGGGAGATGAAGACATCGTCGAGCGTGGGGCGGCGCAGCCCGATGTCGTCGATCTCGATGTCCCGTCCGTCGAGTTCGCGGATGACCTCCGCCAGCAGCTTCGCGCCGCCGCTGGCGGGGACGGTCAGCCGGCGGGTGTGCGCCACCAGGCCCGGCTCGCCCTCGCCGAGCCGGCGCAGGATGTCCTGGGCCTCCGGGATGCGTGCGCGGTCGTGCACCACCAGCTCGATGACGTCGCCGCCGCTGCGGGTCTTCAGCTCGTCGGAGGTGCCGCGCGCGATGACCTGGCCGTGGTCGACCACGGCGATGGTGTCGGCGAGGTGGTCCGCCTCCTCCAGGTACTGGGTGGTCAGCAGCAGCGTGGTGCCGCCCGCCACCAGCTCCTTGATGAGCTCCCACAGCGCCTGCCGGTTGTGCGGGTCGAGACCGGTGGTGGGCTCGTCCATGAACATCACCGGCGGGCTGACCACCAGAGAGGCGGCCAGGTCGAGCCGGCGCCGCATGCCGCCGGAGTACGTACGGGCGGTGCGCTCGCCCGCGTCGGCGAGGTTGAACCGCTCCAGCAGCTGCCCGGCCCTGGCCTTCGCGTCGCGCGCGGACAGTTGGTACAGCTGTCCGACCATCTGGAGGTTCTCCCGGCCGGTCAGATAGTCGTCCACGGCGGCGAACTGTCCCGAGAGCCCGATCGCGCGGCGTACCTCGTTGGGCTGTGTCGCGACATCGAGCCCGGCCACCTCGGCCCGTCCGCTGTCCGCCCGCAGCAGCGTGGTGAGCACCCGTACGGCGGTGGTCTTGCCCGCGCCGTTGGGCCCCAGCAGCCCCAGAACGGTGCCTTCGGGTACGTCGAAGTCGACGCCGTCCAGTGCTCTGACGTCGCCGAAGGTCTTCACCAGCCCTTCGGCATAGATCGCGCCCGGCATGTGGTCTCCCCGTGATCGGTGGCCGACGTTCAGCGTCGCCCCGGTGGAGCGACTCCGCCAGTTTTACGGCTGTCGCGATATATCGCAAGCCTTACGCGACAGCCTGTGGAAAACTCCCGATCGATCCACTCTCACCTGGGATAACACCATCGCCGCGAAGACTCGCGACAGATCGCGACGGTGGGCGCGGTGGGCCCCTCAGTCGAGAATCCGGTACCCGGCCTCCCGCAGCCCCGCCGCCACCGCCGCACAGTGCCGGGGCCCCTGCGTCTCCAGGTGCAGCTCCACCTCGGCCTCGCTCACCCCGAGCCGCGGATCGGTCCTGACGTGGTTGACCGCCAGCACATTGGCGTCCGCCGACGACAACTCCCCCAGCAGCGCCGCCAGCACGCCCGGCCGGTCCGGCAGCCGTACCCGCAGCGACAGATAGCGTCCCGCCGCCGCCATCCCGTGCTGCAGTGTCCGCTGCAGCACCAGCGGATCGACGTTCCCGCCCGACAGCACCGCCACCACCGGCCCCTCGAACGCCTCCGGGTCCGACAGCAGCGCCGCCACCGGGCTCGCCCCGGCCGGCTCCACCACCAGCTTCGCCCGCTCCAGGCACAGCAGCAGCGCACTGGAGAGCGCGTCCTCCGACACCGTGCGCACCTCGTCCACCAGCTCCGCGATGATCCGGAACGGCACGTCCCCGGGGCGCCCCACCTTCATCCCGTCCGCCATCGTCGACACCGACTCCAGCGCCACCGGACGCCCGGCCGCCAGCGAGGGCGGATAGGCCGCGGCCCCCGCCGCCTGCACCCCCACCACCTTCACCTCGGGCCGCACCGACTTCACCGCCAGCGCCACCCCCGCCGCCAGTCCGCCGCCCCCGATGCCCACCACCACCGTGCGCACCTCCGGGCACTGCTCCAGAATCTCCAGCCCGATGGTGCCCTGCCCGGCCACCACCGCAGGATGGTCGAAGGGGTGGATGAACACCGCGCCCGTGGCGTCCGCGTACTCCCGCGCCGCCGCCAGCGTCTCGTCCACCACCTGCCCCGCGGTCCGCACCCGCGCCCCGTACTCCCGGGTCGCCGCCACCTTCGGCAACGGCGCGCCCGCCGGCATGAACACCGTGGACCGCACCCCCAGCAGCGCCGCCGCCAGCGCCACCCCCTGCGCGTGGTTGCCCGCGCTCGCCGCCACCACCCCGCGTGCCCGCTCCTCTTCGGAGAGCGCCGCGATGCGCACATAGGCACCGCGCACCTTGAACGAGCCGGTGCGCTGGAGGTTCTCGCACTTGAAGTGAACGGGGGCGCCGACCAGCTGGGTCAGATACCGGCTCCCCTCCATGGCGGTCACCCGCGAAACACCGGACAACACCTTCTGCGCGGCGCGTATGTCATCCAGATTCGGCGCGCCTGCGGGGGGATTTGTGGCCATAGAGCCAGTCTGGCAGGCGTTTGGCGGCCCGGCACGGCCGGTGTCGTACCCCGTTCGGCGACGGGTCTCGGCCACCGGGCTCCGCACCGGCGCCCGGCCGCGTACGCTGTGGCGCGAGCCATCCCCCCCGTACGCCCCCAGGGACGCATCCCGTACGCCGTTCGCCGCTCCCGGCACCGACCTCACACGAGATATGACGCCTGAATCCACCGACCTGTACGACGGGCTCCAGCACGAGGTGGCCGTCTTCGCCCGCCGCGCCGAACAGACCCGCCTCGGCGCCCTCGGCCCCGCCCGCAACTCCATGGACCGGGCCGCCTATCTGCTGCTCAGCAGGCTCGATCAGGAAGGGCCCACCGGAGTGAAGGCCCTCGCCCACGGCATGGGCATCGACTCCTCCACCGTCACCCGGCAGGCCGCGCCGCTGGTGGACGCCGCCCTGGTGCGCCGCACCGCCGACCCCGACGACGGGCGCGCCGTGGTGCTCCAGCTCACCCCGCGCGGCAGCAGCCGCCTGGAGGAGGTCCGTTCCTCACGGCGCGAACTGATGGCGCTGCTGACGCAGGAGTGGACCGAGGGGGAACGCGAGCAGTTCCACACCCTGCTGCACCGCTTCAACCGCGCGATGGGGCAGTGGCAGAGCGGTGGCGGCCCCGCCTGAACCGGCGGGCCCGCCACCTGCGGCCGGCCCTACCCGAGCGCCTGCCGCAGATCCTCCAGCAGGTCGTCGACCGCCTCGATCCCCACCGAGAGACGCACCAGATCGGCGGGCACCTCCAGCGCGGAGCCGGCCACCGAGGCATGCGTCATCCGCCCCGGGTGCTCGATCAGCGACTCCACGCCGCCCAGCGACTCACCGAGGGTGAACACCTTGGTGCGGTCGCACACCGCCACCGCCTCCTCCTCGCCGCCCGCGACCCGGAAGGACACCATCCCGCCGAAGTCCCGCATCTGCTTGGCCGCCGTCTCGTGCCCCGGGTGCGAGGCCAGACCCGGGTAGTACACCTGGGTGACCTTCGGGTGCGCGGACAGCGCCTCCACGATCCGCTGGGCGTTCGCGCTGTGCCGGTCCATCCGCACCGCCAGCGTCTTGATGCCGCGCAGCACCAGCCAGGAGTCGAACGGCCCGGCGATCGCGCCCATCGCGTTCTGATGGAACGCCAGCTCGTCGCCCAGTTCCTCGTCGGCCGTCACCAGCGCACCGCCGACGACGTCCGAGTGGCCGCCCATGTACTTGGTGGTGGAGTGCACGACCACGTCGGCGCCCAGCGCCAGCGGCTGCTGGAGGTAAGGGCTGGCGAAGGTGTTGTCCACCACCAGGCGCGCGCCGGCGCCGCGCGCGATGTCCGCGATCAGGGCGATGTCGGTGATGCCCAGCAGCGGGTTGGAGGGGGTCTCCACCCAGATCACCTTGGTCTGCGGGCGCAGCGCCTCCCGTACGGAGGCGGGGTCGGAGGTGTTGGCCACCGACCACTCCACGCCCCACTTCTCGACGACCTTGGCGATCAGCCGGAAGGTGCCGCCGTACGCGTCGTCCGGGATGACCAGGTGGTCGCCCGGCCTGAGCAGCGTCCGCAGCAGGCAGTCCTCGGCGGCAAGACCGGAGGCGAAGGCGAGGCCGCGCCGGCCGCCCTCCAGCGCCGCGAGGTTCTCCTCAAGAGCGGTACGGGTCGGGTTCGCCGAGCGGCTGTACTCGTAGCCGCCGCGCAGGCCGCCCACCCCGTCCTGCTTGAAGGTGGACACCTGATGGATGGGGGGCACCACCGCGCCGGTGGCGGCGTCCGGCTCCTGCCCCGCGTGGATGGCCAGCGTCTCGAAATGCCGCGTGCTGACGTGCTCATTCATGCGTACACCGTAATGGGCCGTACGGTGGAGAGAGCCCGCGACAGCGGGGGTCATAGGCTGTCCGCACCGTAGAAATCCTTTCCGGGGGAGCCGCGCCGCCATGGAAGCCCTTCTTTTCCTCATCGCCGTCACCGCCATCTTCGGCGTGGTCGTGATGCCCGCCCTGCGCCGCCGCAAGGAGCGCCAGGAGCTGGAACGCGCCGCCCAGCAGACGGCCGGCGGCGCAGGTCCGGGGCCCGGACCCGGTCCCGGCGGCCGGTGGCGCGACGGCGGAGCGGGCGAGGAGCCGTACCACGACACGGGCCTGGTCCCCGTCGATCAGCTCGATCTGCGACTGCCCGGGCCCGACCCGGAGCTGGTGACGACGCTGGAGGAAGTACGCCGCACCCAGAACTGGCGTCCGGCGGGGCAGCTGCTCGCCCTCACGGACGACAGCGAGCTGCGCTGGCAGCGCGTGCAGTCCCTGGCGGGCGCGGCGGCCATGGAACTGGCGCACTGGCGGGCCTCCGGGCAGCCCATGGAGGACGCCCCGGCGCCCGGCGACGGCCGCCTCTCGCTGTCGAAGGAGGCGCCCCGGCACGACGCCGGCTGGCTGCGCCGCTGGCGGCAGGAGGAGCCCGCCGATGTGGGCGGCGCGCAGGTGTACGCGCAGTTCCTGGTGTGGCAGGCGATGTCCGACACCGGCTCCGCCGATCACCGGATCGTGCTGGAGGAGGCCCGGACGGTCGCGGGCGAGGCGGCGCGGCTGGCGCCCTCGGACCCGATCCCGTACATCACGGAGCTGTTCATCGCCCGTGGGCTGAGCTACCGGCGCGCGGACTTCGAATCCCTGTGGGCGAACGTCACCCAGCGTGACCCGCAGCACATGGGGGCACACCTGGCCGCCCTGCCGTACTGGGCGGAGAAGTGGCACGGCTCGCGCCAGGACGCCGAGGGCTTCGCCCGGTCGGCGGCGGGCGCGGCCCCGGCGGGCAGCCTGCTGCCGGCGCTGCCGCTGTTCGCGGTGTACGAGCACCTGCCCGAGGTGCAGCTGTCGGCCGGCATGTACCAGGGCGCGGTGATCAAGGACGCGATCGAGGCCGCGCAGTTCGCGGTGAACAACGTGCGCCCGGGGCACCCGGTGGAGGCGCACGTGCGGCATCTGCTGCTGTGTTTCCTGGTGCGGGCCGAGAGGTACGCGGAGGCGGCGGAACAGGTGCGGGCCGTCGACGGTTATGTGGGGGCGATCCCCTGGGTGGACGGGCAGCACCCGGCACAGGAGTACGCGGCGTACCGCGCGCTGGCGATCACCCGTCAGTAGGAGAGAAGAGAAAGATGACGCTGAACAGTTTCAAGACCCGTCTCCCGGGCCCCGAGGACGCGCTCCGGGGCCGTTCCGAGCCGATCTGGCCCAACCCGGGACGGCACACCGTCCTGGAGACCCCGCTGGCCCCGCCGTACCCGGAGCACCTGGAGGTGGCGGACTTCGCGCTGGGCTGCTTCTGGGGCGCCGAGCGGCGCTTCTGGCAGACCGAGGGAGTCTGGACGACGCTGGTCGGCTACCAGGGCGGGATCACCCCGAACCCGACGTACGAGGAGGTGTGCAGCGGGCTGACCGGGCACACCGAGACGGTGCGGGTCGTCTTCGACCCGTCGCGGGTCTCGTACGCGGAGCTGCTGAAGGTCTTCTGGGAGTCGCACGACCCGACCCAGGGCTTCCGCCAGGGCAATGACGTGGGCACCCAGTACCGCTCGGCGATCCACACCCACTCACAGGCGCAGCGGGACACGGCCGAGGAGTCACGGGCCGCGTACCAGCAGGTCCTGGAGTCCTCGGGCTACGGCGCGATCACCACCGAGATCCTCCCGGCGGCCGACCGCCCGTTCTACGTGGCGGAGGAGTACCACCAGCAGTACCTGGACAAGAACCCGGCCGGCTACTGCGGCCTGGGCGGCACGGGCCTGTCCTGCCCGATCGGGGTGGCGAAGGCCGGCTGAGCCGTCCGACGCGTACCGGCCGCCCCGGCGGACGGGCGGCCACGACATCCCCCGGCGGGCACGGAGCCTCCGGGGGACTGTTCTGTCCGGACCTCGGCGGGGCGACAGGCGACACGGGCGTCCGCTCCCGGCGGCCGGTCAGTGGCTGTCCGAGTGTGCTCCTGGCGAGCCGGCAGGTACGGCGGGTCGGTGGGGGTGTGCCCGGTTATGGGGCGACGCTTGTGAGGAAGGTGTGGATCTCGGCGGCGAGGGTCCGCATCTCCTCGCCGGCGGCGTGCACGGTGGTGGCCTCGAACTGCCACCCCTCGTCCCAGGGCCGGTCGCAGATGCTCCACGTCAGGTGGACATGGCCGCCCGAGTGGTGCTCGGCGGAGATGCTGAGGGCATGATCCAGGCAGCGCCACGTGCGCGCCCCCTCCCACCCTCGGAAGTCTTCGGCCAGCGAGGAGAAAAAGTCGTCGAGGCCATCGCCGCCCCACGTCCCCACCGACGTCTCCACGCTCACCCCGGGTCCGCACGCTGTGACGAGGAAGTCCACCGCCGGTTCCTTCGGGAACGGCCGTATCGGCTCCGAGAACGTCATGAGTACGGGCCGAGGTCCGGGGTCACCGACACGGACCACAGGGCTGCCGGAATCGTCATAGTCGATCACCCCGCACAGGCTAGAAGACCAAGCGTGACAGCCGAACTTGTTTTCGCCACAGGTCACCACAGCCCACCGGTTCGTCGACACGGGCCTGTGCTGCCCGATCGCCCGATCGGGGTGGCGGAGGGCCGGCTGAGCCGGCCGACGCGTACCGGCCGCCACGGACGCCGATCTGCCGTTGGCTAATTCGCCGCCGGCAGATCGGGCTCCCGGTGCGGGGCCCGGCGCCCGATGGTGGGAGGCGAGCGTGGCGAACGGCGCCGCGCCCCACCGCAGGAGGCCCGATGGTTCCCACCACCTCACTCGCCCCACCACGCGCCCGGGAGGGGGAGCGCGCACCGTCGGCGTTCGACGACCGGCTGGCCGCGCAGTTGCTGGAGCAGCGGATCGTCATGCTGGGCACCGAGGTCGACGAGGGGTCCGCGAACCGGGTGTGCGCGCAGTTGCTCGTGCTGTCGGCGGAGAATCCGCGGGACGACATCCTGCTGTACATCCAATCCCCCGGTGGTTCCGTGCACGCCGGGCTGGCGATCTACGACACCATGCGGCTGATCCCGAACGATGTGGCCACCCTCGCCGTGGGGTTCGCGGCCAGCATGGGGCAGGTGCTGCTGAGTGTCGGGGCGGCCGGGAAGCGGTTCGCGCTGCCGAACGCGCGGATCATGATGCACCAGCCGTCCGCCGGGATCGGCGGGACCACCGCCGACATCGCGATCCAGGCGGAGCACCTGGAGCACACCAAGCGGACGATGGAGCGGATCATCGCCGAGCACACCGGGCAGAGCGAGGAGACGATCCACCGGGACGGGGACCGCGACCGCTGGTTCACCGCCGAACAGGCCAGGGAGTACGGGATGGTGGACCGGGTGGTGTCCTCGCTCGCCGAGGTACGGCCGGCCGCCGCGTCGCGAAGGGCGGGGTTCTGAGATGGGCCAGTACACGATTCCGACCGTCGTCGAGCGCACTCCGAACGGGGAGCGGGCGTACGACGTCTACAGCCGGCTGCTGTCCGAGCGGGTCATCTTCCTGGGTACCGAGATCGACGACGGCGTCGCCAACGTCGTCATCGCGCAGCTGTTCCATCTGGAGGCGGAGGCCCCGGAGCAGGAGATCTCGCTGTACATCAACTCGCCCGGCGGCTCGTTCACTTCGCTGATGGCCATTTACGACACCATGAGCTTCGTGACCGCGCCGGTCTCCACGTTCTGCGTGGGGCAGGCCGCGTCCACGGCGGCCGTGCTGCTGGCCGGCGGGGAGCCGGGGCGGCGGGTGGTGCTGGAGCACGCGCGGGTACTGCTGGGGCAGCCGGCCAGCGGCGGGCGGCAGGGGATGATCTCCGATCTGAGCCTGGAGGCCAAGGAGATGCTGCGGGTCCGCTCCCAGGTGGAGGAGGTGCTGGCCCGCCACACCGGGCACGACGTGGCGGCCCTGCGGGCGGACATGGACCGTGACCGGGTGTTCACGGCGGGCGAGGCCGTGGCGTACGGGCTGGCCGATCAGGTGCTCAGCCGGCGGGCGGTGCCGCCGATGTCGCTGAGCACCTGAGGATGCGTGCCGTCAGGCGGCCAGGAGCAGCGCCTCGCCGTTGCGGTGGGCGTGGATGTTCCGGCGGCTCGTCAGTGAGGTGACCGAGGCGATCCGTGGTGGCCCGGCGAGTTCGCGGTGGGCCAGGGCGAGGAGGTCGGCGAGAGTGAGGCCGAGCGCGCCCGCGGCGGCCGCGAGCACCTCGGAGGAGGCTTCCTTGCGGCCGCGTTCCAGCTCGGAGAGGTACGGCATGGAGATCCGGGCGGCGTCGGCCACGTCCTTGAGGGTGCGTTCCTGTGCCTGCCGCTCCCGGCGCAGCACATCACCGATCAGATGCCGCAGCAGGGGCTCGCGGGCCGGTTGATACGGGTCGCTGGTCATCTCCTCAGCGTAGGAGGCGGACGGAGGGCGGACACCCCCGCGGGTGTCCGCCCGGCGCGAAATCCGCCCCGCCGCAGGCCCTTAGAGGGCGGATCCGGCCACCCACTGGTTCCAGTCCATGTTCCAGCCGTTGAGGCCGTTGTCGGGCTGGATGGTCTGGTCGGGGGAGTTGACCACGACGACCACGTCGCCCAGCAGGGACTGCTCGTAGAACCAGGCGCCGTCGGTGCCGGGGTCGTCGGCGCCCTGGGCGTCCGCGAGGCCGACGCAGCCGTGGCTGGTGTTGGTGGTGCCGAAGATGTCGGTGGAGCTCCAGTAGTTGCCGTGGATGAAGGTGCCGGAGTTCGACAGGCGCATGGCGTGCGGCACGTCGGGGATGTCGTACTCACCCTTGCCGTCGCTGTCGGTGAAGCCGACGGTGGCGCCGTTCATGCGGGTCTCGTCGTACTTCTCGGAGATCACCATCGCGCCGTTGTAGGTGGGGTTCTCGTCGCTGCCCGAGGAGATCGGCACCGTCTTGAGGGTCCTGCCGTCGCGCACGACCGTCATCTGGTGGGTCGCGGCGTCCACCGTGCTGATCTGCGAGCGGCCGACGTCGAAGCTGAACGTGCGGTCCTGGACGCCGGTGATGCCCGGGGCGGCCTCCAGGCCGTTGAAGTCCAGGGTCACGGTGACGTGCGTGCCGGCCTCCCAGTAGTTCTGGGGGCGGAAGTCCAGGCGCTTGTCGCCGAACCAGTGGCCGACCACGTCCTGGCCGCTGCTGGTGTTGATCTCCACGGCCCGCTCGACGGCCGCCTTGTTGGTGATCTCCTTGTCGAAGTTCAGCGAGACGGGCATGCCGACGCCCACCGTGGAGCCGTCCTCGGGGGTGAAGTTCCCGATGAAGCTGTTGTCCGGGGAGATCGTGGTGAAGGTGGCGTTCTGGTGGGCCTGGCGGCCCTCGCTGTCGCTGGCCCGGACGGCCAGCTCGTAGCGGGTGGCCCGCGAGAGCTGCCCGTCCGGGGTCCAGCCGGTGCCGTCGGCGGATATGGTGCCGGCCACCTCGGTGCCGCTGTCGGTGGCCTTCATGGTGACGGTGTCGAGCGTGCCGTCCGTCACACTGACGGATACACCGTCCGTGATGGCGACGTTGTCCGCCATGTCACCCGGGGTGATGGAGATCTGTGCCGCGGAGGTGTCGGCGGCCTGCGCCGCGTCGGAGGCGCTCTGCGAGGCCGTCGGATCGGCGCCCTTGGCGTCGCTGTCCCCACTGCCACCGCTGAGGCTGCAGGCCCCCAGCGTGAGCATTCCGGACAGCAGCACCGCCACACCGGCGGCGCCCCTGCGCCGCATGCCGTCCTTCATCGTCAGCCACTCCATCCCCGCCGGGGCACCCTTGTGGCACTCGCCCTGGCGGCGTTGCGTTGCGGGTATTCGGACGCGCATGGGACGTTTCGTCCCGGCGTCCTGCGTGACAACGTGGGCGGCGTTCGAAGCGTTCCCCCTTTTAGGGAAACTTTGTCCTATTCGTCGTCACTGTCCCACGTCTCCTCCGGATCGTACTCCGCCAGCTCACTGCTCCACGAAGCCTGCGCCAGCTCGATCCCCGGCACCTCGGTCACCAGATCGACGGGGTCCAGGAGGTACGCGATCGCCTCGGCCGGGTCCTGCGCCACCGCGTCCGCCGCCTGCCGCCGCTCCTCGTCGGGCATCAGGTCGTCCTCGTGAATCCGCGCCCAGGCGGCCCGGATCACCTCGTCCGCGTCCGTCAGCTCCAGCACCATTTCCACCCGGACGCGTACGTGCTGTGCCGCCTCGGCCGTGACCGGGCGCATTTCCTCGCTGCTACTCATGACACGGAGAGTAACCGGCCCCTCGGACAGCCCTTCCCCGCGACCCGCATGGGCCCCTAACATCGCCTTGGCACCACCCCAGCCACCGCGTCACCCCCCACCCCGCTCTCCCCGCCCCGCCCCCCAGGAGCCCCCCGTGGCCGAGCACCGTGCTACCCCCAACACCCCGCCCCTGCTCACCGGCATCGTCGCAGCCGCCGTGCTGGGCCTGGTCTGGCTGATGCCCACCGCGCACGCCGGGAACGACGCCGCCGGCGAGGACGCGGTGGGCAATGACGCCGTCAGCGAGCACCAGGTGCCCGCCGAGGAGCACTGACGGACGGCGCCGGTCAGCCCAGCGGTCCGGCCACCGTCTCGGCGGCGCTCACCAGGGCGCCGTCCCGCACGAACGCCTCGGCCGCCGCCAGGTCGGGCGCCAGGTAGCGGTCCTCCCCGGCCCCGCCCACTCCGGCCGCCCGTACCGCGTCGACGACGGCGCGGGCGGCGGGCCCGGGGCGCAGCCCCTGCGCGGCCAGCCCTTCGCGCAGTTCCAGGGCGCGGGTGGCCGCGCACAGCTCCACCGCGATCACGCGGGTGAGCCCGGCCACCGCCGTGCGCAGCTTGCGCGCCGCCGACCAGCCCATGGAGACGTGGTCCTCCTGCATCGCGGAGGACGGGATCGAGTCCACCGAGGAGGGGACGGCGAGCCGCTTCAGTTCGCTGACCAGGGCCGCCTGCGTGTACTGGGCGATCATCAGCCCGGAGTCCACCCCGGCGTCGCCGGCCAGGAAGGGCGGCAGGCCGTGGGAGCGGTTCTTGTCCAGCAGCCGGTCGGTGCGGCGTTCGGTGATGGAGGCGAGATCGGCGACGGCGATGGCGAGGAAGTCCAGCACGTAGCCGAGCGGGGCGCCGTGGAAGTTGCCGTTGGACTCGACGCGGGCCGGACGGCCACCGGCCGCCGGTACGACCACCGGATTGTCGACAGCGGCGGCCAGTTCGCGCTCGGCGACCTGCCGGGCGTGCGCGAGGGTGTCCCGGCCCGCGCCGTTGACCTGCGGGGCGCAGCGCACGGAGTACGCGTCCTGCACACGCGGGGCGTCGTCCTGGTGGTGTCCGGTCAGTCCCGAGCCGGCCAGCACGCGCGCCATGTTGGCGGCGCTGACGGCCTGGCCGGGGTGCGGGCGGATCGCGTGCAGTTCGGGGGCGAGCACCCGGTCGGTGCCCAGCAGCGCTTCCAGGGTGAGGGCCGCGGTGATGTCGGCTGCGGTGAACAGCGCGGCGAGGTCGGCGCAGGCCATCAGCAGCATGCCGAGCATGCCGTCGGTGCCGTTCAGCAGCGCGAGCCCTTCCTTCTCGCGCAGGGCGAGCGGGGTGATGCCGTGCTCGGCGAGGAGGTCGGCGGCGGGGCGGACCCGGCCGTCTGGCCCTTCGGCCTCGCCCTCCCCGATGAGGGTGAGCGCGCAGTGCGACAGGGGCGCCAGATCGCCGGAGCAGCCGAGCGAACCGTACTCGTGGACGAGGGGGGTGATGCCGACGTTCAGCACCGCGGCCATGGTCTCGGCGACCTCGGGCCGCACCCCGGTGTGGCCGGAGGCCAGGGTCTTCAGCCGCAGGAACATCAGCGCCCGGACGACCTCGCGCTCCACCCGCGGGCCCATGCCGGCGGCGTGCGAGCGGACGATGTTGCGCTGGAGGCGGGCGCGCAGCTCGGGGCTGATGTGGCGTACGGCGAGGGCGCCGAAGCCGGTGGAGACGCCGTAGACCGGCTCGGGGCGGGCCGCGAGGTCCTCCACGGCGGCGCGGGCGGCGGCCATCGCGGTACGGGTGGCGGTGGACAGTTCGACGCGGGCGTCGTGCCGGGCGACGGCGAGGACGTCGGCGGGGGTGGTGCCCGAGGGGTCGACCACGATGGGATGCATAGCCATATTCACAGAGCCTACGAAGTGAATCGATAATCGTCACGAACGGGGTGGCACAGCGGATGTGCGGACACGGACCCCGATACGGGGACGGACGGCGACGGCCGCCCCGCCGTCACTCCCGGCCCCGGAAGCTGCGGCGTTCCGGTTCCCCGGGCGCGGCCGGCGGCGGGGCGTCGGCCATCCGCAGCGCCGCCCGGCCCTCCTCGCCCCGGCCCGCCACCACGGGGCCCGGCGCGTGCGCGGCCTTGGCCCGGTACTGGGCGGCGTCCGCCAGCCGGAACAGCCGGCGCGCGGTCGGGGGCGGCCCGATGCCCTCGCCCGTGCCCGCGATCCCGCAGGCCACCCCCTCCCCCAGCGCGAGATCCGCGGCACCGCGGCACATCCCGGCCACCGCGCGCTCCACCTCGGCGTCCGGATGCCCGGTGACGACGAGCGCGAACTCATCGCCGCCGAGCCGGGCCGCCAGCGCCCCGGGGAAGGCCGCGGCGCACAGCGACAGCAGCCGGCCGAACCGTTCCAGCAGCCGGTCCCCGGCGGCGTGCCCGTAGGTGTCGTTCACCTGCTTGAGACCGTTGACGTCGCACACCACCAGCACCAGCGGCTCTCCCGTCGCCCGGTGCGCGGCCACCGCCCGCGCCAGCCGCTCGTCCACCGCGCGGCGGTTGCCGAGACCGGTCAGCGGATCGGTGAACGCCAGCCGCCGCACCCGCTCCAGACGCTCGTACTGGGCCAGGCCGGTGGCCGTGACGGATGCGAGGACCGCCGCGAACTCGGCGTCCGAGGGCGAGAAGACGGGGGCGCCCATGTCCCGCGCCACGTACAGCTCGCCCCACGCCCGGTCGGCCAGCACGAGGGGCGCGGCCACGCAGCAGCCCCGTCCCTGGCGGCGCAGCGCGGACCCGCGCCGGGGGCCGTCCGCCCGCTCCACCCAGGCCCGCGGTTCGCGCGGCGAGGACAGCGCGATCTCCGGGAAGTCGTGGACGGCGTAGGACTCGTCGGCCGGGTACTCCTCCTCGCCGGCCACCAGCCGCCCGGTGTTGACCAGCACCCGCAGCCGGCCGCGCTCGCGCTCCCACACGGACAGCGCGGCGAACGACCCGTCCAGCGCCAGCCTGGCGCCCTCGGCCGCCGCCCGCGCGACCTCGGGCAGCCGCGTCGCCTGGGCCATCCCGGCGACCAGCGCCGCGACGGCCCGCACCCCGGAAGCCTCCATGCGCCCCAGGCTATGCGGGGCGGATCGGGCCCGCCCGGCGATGATCGGCCCATCGAGCGGCGGGAGCGGCTACTCCCCCGGCCAGGCGGGGCGGCGCTTGGCGTTGAAGGCCGCCACGCCCTCGGCCCGGTCGGCGGAGAAGGCCACCGTGCGCCAGGCCGCGTCCTCCACCTCCAGGCCGGTGGCGAGGTCGAGGCCGTGCCCGGTGCGCAGGGCGCGCTTGGCCGCGCGCAGGCCCACCGGCGAGTTGGCCGCGATGCCCGCCGCCAGCTCCAGCGCCCGGGTACGGTCCTCGCCGCGCTCCGCCGCCACGTCGATCAGGCCCAGGGCCAGCGCCTCGTCCGCCGCCACCCGGCGGCCGGTGAAGATCAGTTCGGCCGCCCGGGCCGCGCCCACCCTGCGCGGCAGCAGCTGGGTGCCGCCGCCGCCGGGGATCACGCCGACCGTCACCTCCGGCAGCCCGACCACCGCCGTCGGGTCGGCCACGATCACGTCGCAGGACAGGGCCAGTTCGAAGCCGCCGCCCAGGGCGTAGCCGTGCACGGCCGCGATCACCGGCATCGGGAGGTTCAGCACCCCGCCGTACGCCGCCCGCGCCACCGGCCGCTGCCGGCCGAGGTCGGCGTCGGTGAAGCCGTTGCGCTCCTTGAGGTCCGCGCCGACGCAGAACGCCCGCTCGTGCGTCGAGCTGAGCACCACCGCCCGTACCTCCCGGGCCGGTGCCGCCGCCAGGGCGGCGCACGCCTCGGCGATGCCGCGCGCCATGGCCGAGGAGACGGCGTTCATCGCCGGCACCCGGTCCAGGACCAGCTCCGCCACCCCGCTGTCCGCGTCCCGCCGGACGGCGACCCACTCCCCGAAGCGTTCCTCGCTCGTGCTCACGCCGTCGCTCACTCCCCGCCCCTTCTCGACAACAGCCACGGTTCCACTATCCCCAGACCGCGCACGGGCCGCTGGTACAGCGGCTGGAGCGCGAACCGGTACCCGCGCCCGTCCCGCCCGCCGGCCGCCTTCTCCGACTCCGGAGCCAGACCGGCCGAGGTGAGTTCGTCGCGCAGCGCGCCGTCCACCAGCACCATGTCCTTCGGCGCTATCGAGGTGAGCCGGCTCGCCAGGTTCACGGTGTTGCCGAAGACATCGCCCATCCGGGTCGTGACCGTGCCGAACGCGATTCCCACCCGCAGCTCCGGCATCATCGGGTCATCGCCCAGGGTCTCCACCAGCCGCAGGCCGATGTCGGCGGCGGTGCCCGCGTCGTCCGCCGCGAACAGCACCTCGTCGCCCAGCGTCTTGATCAGCCGCCCGCCCTGGGCGGCGACCTGGTCGGCGGCGGTGGTCTCGAAGGCCTCCACCAGTTCGCCGAGTTCCTCTTCCTCCAGGCGCCGGGTCAGCCGGGTGAAGCCCACCAGGTCCGCGAAGCCCACCGCGAGCCGCCGGTCCACCATCTCCGCGTCGTCCTGGGCCTGCACCACCCGCCCGGTGGCCGCCGCCAGCTGTCGCCGCCACACGTACACCAGGAACTCTTCGAGCTCCGGCAGCAGCAGCTCCACCAGCGGGTACGCCACCTCGGTGCGGGTCATGCCCGGCTCGGGGGGCTCGATCAGGCCCTCCAGGAAGGAGTCGATCTGCCAGTCCGCCAGCCGCGCCGTGGTCTGCCCGGTGGACCGCGCCACCTGGATCGCCATCGGCTCGCTCAGCAGCCCCGCCTCGACCAGACCGCCCAGGCGCCGCAGCGCGAGCACGTCCGCCTCGGTGAGGACCTTCGCCTGTCCCACGTCGGGGAAGCCCATCGCCCGCCAGAAGCGGGTGCCCAGGTCGAGCGAGACGCCGGCGGCGCGCGCCGCCTGGAAGGGGGTGTACTGCCGTTCGGACCCGATGATCAGCTGTTCGATGCGCAGCGCGATGGTATCGTCACCGGTCTCATCGGGCGGGGTTCCCTCCGCATCAGCCACGGCCACTGCCCGCCCTCGCCCACGCGAACGCCACCGGGGTGGGGTTACCTCCGCTGCGCACTTGCCGCCGCCCTACCGTTCCTGCTCGTTCACGCCCATCGCGTGGTGTCCATCGCACAACCCTACGGCAGGTGTGCCCTAAGTCACGCGGGGCGTTGCCGGGCAATCACCGCAGGTGCACGATGTCGGCCGCGTCCACCGGGCGCTGTACGCCCTCGGCGTCGGCGATCACCAGCCGGCCGGTGCCGTCCACCGCCACGGCCTCGCCGCGTACCTCGGCGCCACCCGGCAGCAGGGCGCGCACGTTGCGGCCGAGGGTCGCGCAGCAGGCCGCGTACGCCGGGAGCAGTCCGCCGGCGCTCGCGTCCCCGCCCGCCACCGTCCAGCGGCCGTACCACTCGGCCAGGGAGCGCAGGACGGCGCGCAGCAGGGGATCGCGATCCGTGGTGGCCGCCCCGGCCAGCAGCAGCGAACCGGCGGTGGGCACCGGCAGTTCCTCGGCGCGCAGCGACACATTGATCCCCATGCCCAGGACGACGGCCGGTGTGCCGTCGGCCAGGGTCACCCGTTCGGCGAGGATGCCGCCGAGCTTGCGCTCCTCCCCGTCCACCGGCACCAGCAGATCGTTGGGCCATTTCAGCGCGGTGGCGACCTCGGTGACCGGGGTGAGCGCGGTGACGGCGGCGACACCGGCCAGCAGCGGCAGCCAGCCCCAGCGCTCGGCGGGCACCTCGGGGCCGGGGGCGAGCAGCACGGAGCAGAACAGGCCGGAGCGGGCCGGGGCACTCCACTGCCGGTCCAGCCGGCCGCGCCCGCGCACCTGCTCCTCCGCCACCCGTACGGTGCCGGGCGCGGCGTCGCCGGAGGCCGCGGCGGCGGCCAGGTCGGCGTTGGTGGAACCGGTGGACTCGACGACCGTGAGGCCGGTCCACAGACTGCCGGGCCGCACCAGGGCGGTGCGCAGGGCCCGGGCGTTCAGCGGCGGGCGGTCGAGGTCGGACCAGCGGCCGGGGGGAGGGGTCATGGGGTCACCCTAGGTGGTCGCCGGGGCGCGGGCCGGTCGCCGTCCGTTCGCCGGGGTCGGCCGATCTTTGGCCGGTTCGCGCTGTGATCCACGCCGCACCGGCCGGTCGGCCCGCCGCTGGTTAGGCTACTTTCCGGTAGCCCACCCGAGGACGAGTAGGAGCCGCGAACCGTGCCCGAACTGTCGCCGCAGGAAACCACCCCCGACCTCCATACGACGGCGGGCAAGATCGAGGACTTCCGGCTGCGAGCGGCCGAGGCGGTGCGGGCCGGCTCGGACCGGGCGGTGGCCCGGCAGCACGCGAAGGGCAAGGGCACCGCGCGCGAGCGGGTGCTGGCGCTGCTGGACGAGGGCTCGTTCACCGAGCTGGACGAGTTCGCCCGGCACCGCTCCACCTCCTTCGGCATCGAGCGCAACCGCCCGTACGGGGACGGGGTCGTCACCGGCTACGGAACGGTCGACGGCCGCCCGGTCGCCGTCTACTCCCAGGACTTCACGGTCTTCGGCGGCTCGCTCGGCGAGGTGTACGGCGAGAAGATCGTCAAGGTCATGGACTGGGCGATGAAGACCGGTTGCCCGATCATCGGCATCAACGACGGGGGCGGGGCCCGGATTCAGGAGGGCGTGACCGCGCTCGGCCTGTTCGCCGAGATCTTCCGCCGCAATGTGCACGCCTCGGGCGTGGTCCCGCAGATCTCGCTCATCCTGGGCCCGTGCGCGGGCGGCGCCGTCTACTCCCCCGCGATCACCGACTTCACGGTGATGGTCGATCAGACGTCCCACATGTTCATCACCGGGCCCGACGTGATCAAGACCGTCACCGGCGAGGACGTGGGCTTCGAGGAGCTGGGCGGGGCCCGTACCCACAACGCCGTCTCCGGTGTCGCGCACCACCTGGCGGGCGACGAGAAGGACGCCATCGAGTACGTCAAGGCGCTGCTGTCCTACCTGCCCTCCAACAACCTCTCCGAGCCCCCGGCCTTCCCCGAGGAGGAGGCCGACCTGGAGCCGGACGAGGAGGACCGGCAGCTCAACACCCTCGTCCCGGACTCCGCGAACCAGCCCTACGACATGCACCAGGTCATCGAAGGCGTGCTGGACGACCGGGAGTTCCTGGAGACGCAGCCGCTGTTCGCGCCGAACATCGTCACCGGCTTCGGCCGCGTCGAGGGCCGTTCGGTGGGCGTGGTCGCCAACCAGCCCCTCCAGTTCGCCGGCTGCCTGGACATCAACGCCTCGGAGAAGGCCGCCCGCTTCGTGCGCACCTGCGACGCGTTCAACATCCCGGTGCTGACCTTCGTGGACGTCCCCGGCTTCCTGCCCGGCACCGACCAGGAGTACGGAGGCATCATCCGGCGCGGCGCCAAGCTGATCTACGCCTACGCCGAGGCGACCGTCCCGCTGATCACCGTGATCACCCGCAAGGCGTTCGGCGGCGCCTACGACGTGATGGGCTCCAAGCATCTGGGCGCGGACCTCAATCTGGCCTGGCCCACCGCGCAGGTGGCCGTCATGGGCGCGCAGGGCGCGGTGAACATCCTGTACCGGCGCACCCTCGCCGCGCTGGAGGACCCGGCCGAGCGCGAGAGCGAACGGGCCCGGCTGACCACCGAGTACGAGGAGACGCTGCTCAACCCGTACGCCGCCGCCGAACGCGGCTACGTGGACGCGGTGATCATGCCGGCCGACACCCGCCGGCACATCGTGCGGGGGCTGCGGGCGCTGCGCACCAAGCGCGAACAGCTGCCGCCGAAGAAGCACGGCAACATCCCGCTCTGAACCGCCGCCACGAGGTACGTCACGAGGTCCGTCACGCGGACGACAACAGGGAGCAGCCCATGATGATCCGGGTGGTCCGGGGGAACCCGACGCCGGAGGAACTGGCCGCGGCCGTGGCGGTGGTGCGGGCACGGGTCGCCGCCGCGGCGGGCACCAAGGGCGCCGAGGCGCCGGCGCCGGGCGGCTGGGCGGCCCGGGGCGGGGCCGTACGGCGCCCGCTGCCGCCGCCGGGGCCCGGCGCGTGGCAGGCCGGGTACCGGGGATACTGACCGCCCGGGCGACGGCGGCCGAAAGTCTCCCGCCAGGTTGAGTACGCGTACTCAGGCGGACGGCCCCCGCGGCGCGGGACCATCGAAGGATGCTGTGGTCCGACTTGCGCCGTCAGGAGCTGTCCCGGGAGGCCCGGACCACCCGCGCCATGCTGCGCCGGGTGGGATGGGTGATCGCCCTGGCCGGGCTGATCAGCACGTCTTTGGTGATGCTGTCGCAGCCGCCGACCTGAAGAGGCGGGGAGCCGGGGCGGCGGCTGCGGCAGCGGGGCCGGCGGCGGGGGCTCAGCCGCCGACCGTCTCGTCGGCGGCCAGCGCGGCCGCCCGCTCGGTGAGCGTGGTGCGCAGCTGGTCGGCCGTGACGGCGAGCGCGTCCATGTCGGCGCCGTTGGTCTCGGCCGCCTCCAGCACCGCGTCCAGGGCCTCCAGCGCGCTGCCGGAGGCGAACCACTGCTGGTACAGGTCGCGGTAGGCGTCGAGGTAGACGTCCTCGAAGGCGTCCGACTCCAGGAAGCGTTCCTTGAGCGTGTTGCCGCCCATGCTCGGCATCCCGCCGTCGCTGCCCAGGTCGATCTCCTCGCCGTCCGGGCCGATGAGCCGCGGCCCGCCGTCCTGGCCGCCACCCGGGCCGCCGCCCGGTGGCATCCGGCCACCACCGCCGGGGCCCGTGCCGCCCGCGGCCGTACCGTCCTCGGGAAGACCCTCCGGAAGCGCGCCGTCGGGGAACGCGCCGTCCTCGGGCAGCCCTTCGGGAAGGCCCTCGGGGAACCCGCCCTCGGGGAACCCGCCCTCGGGGAACCCGCCCTCGGGGAGCATGTCCCGCGTGCTCTCCCCGGCACCCTCCGGAACCTCCGCCCCCTCCGGCAGCGTGTCCATCGCGGGCCCGCCCATCGAGGACTGGTCGTGCGGCCCCGCCGTGGCGTCCCCGCTCAGCGACAGGTTGAAGTCCCAGCCCAGCACCGAGAACTTCTTGGTGTCCAGGTCGTACCAGAGCAGGTAGTTCTGCCCCGGGCCGCTCATGTCGTCGAAGTTCATGAGCAGGTTCTGGGTGGCCACGTAGTCCGCGAACGAGTCGAGGTCGACCCAGTCGCCGAGTTCCGCCGCGAACTCCTCGTCGGTGGCCTCCTCCGCCCACTTGATCAGGTTCATCACCGGCTGGAGGTCCTGACTGCCCTTCTTGGTGATCTGCTTGAACTGGTCCTTGTAGTCGGTCGGGTCGTCCCCCACATAACTGAAGCTGGAGGAGGCCCGCGCCTTGTACAGCACCCCGTTGCCGTCGATCTGCTCGGTGGCGTAGCCGGTGCTGGGGTTCTCCACCAGCAACCGGGTCGAGGTGGGACGGTTGTTGACGGTGAAGGAGGAGAACGCGTACCGCTCCGCCACCTGACCCGAGGAGTCCATCAGCGACAGCATCAGGGCCTCGTTCAGCGGCGTGGTGTCCTCCGTGCCCGGCCGCACCGAGATCTCGGTGTGGCCCTGGTACGCGCGGCCCTCGATGTACTGGTCGATCTTGATCAGCCAGGGCAGATTCTCGGGCTCGTCGACGGAGAGCTCGGCCATGTTCATCCCGGCGCCCATCGCACGGCCGCCCTCACCGGTTTCCCCCGCCCCTTCGGGCAGTTCGAAGCCCTCCAGGTCGATCTCCTCGCCGTCGGGGCCGACGATCCGCATACCGGGGCCCCCGCCCATGCCCTCGCCGCGCAGGCTGCTGAGGGTGGAGTTGCCCTTGAGCCGGACGCCGACGGACTCGATGAAGGTGCCGTCGATGGTGAGGTCGGCCTCCATCCACTCCTTGTCGCCGTCCTCCTCGTAGGCGGTGATCAGCCGCTGGTAGTCGGCCTCGTCGTACTCCAGGGACACCGCGTGGCTCTCCCCGCTGTCGTAGAGGTCGGTGATGCCCTCGATGTTCTGGGTGATCTGCTCGCCGTCGTTGCTGGCGGCGCTGGTGACCATCGCCGAGACGCGGGTGTCGCCGAAGGCCAGCAACAGCACCGTCAGGGCCACCACCAGCGCGGCCATCGGCTTCCAGTGCTGCCGCAGCGGCACGGGCAGCCGGTGTACGAGCCGGGCCGTCATCACAGATCCGTCTGGTCGTAGCCGGTCAGGACGGTGACCCGCTGGCCCATGGTTCGGTCGCGCAGCGCCTCGACCAGCGCACCGGGTTCGCGGCCCTTCTTCAGCCGGACGGTGTAGAAGACCTCGGTGAGTGCTCCGCCGCGTATCGATTCCGTGCTGACCAGCTCGAACTCGTTGGTGAAGTCGATCAGGACGTCCTGGATGACCTGGGTGTAGTCCTCACCGGCCGGCACCTGCACCTTGACGACCTGGCGCTGCACGTTCAGCTGGAACATGTTGAACTTGTGCATCACCAGGATGATCACGCAGATGGTGATGCCGGCGATGACGGCCAGCGCGTAGAACCGGGCGCCGCAGGCCATGCCCAGGCCCATCACCAGGAAGATGAAGCCCACGTCCCTGGTTTCCTTGATGGCGTTGCGGAACCGCACCACCGACAAGGCGCCCACCAGCGAGAACGCGCGGGCCAGGTTGGAGCCGACCACGAGCAGGATCATCGCCACGATGACCCCGATGATCACCAGCGTCTGCACATACGACTGGCTGTAGGAGACGTTGCGGTGGGTGGCGCGGTAGACGTAGCCGACCATCATGCTCAGGGCGAAGGAGATCACCAGCGAGAGCACGATGTCAGCGACGCTGAACGTTCCGCTGAGATCCTGGAGTTCAGAGAACACGGGCGTTTTCCTTCGTGAGAACGGTGGTGGGGGTGGTGGGGGTTTCCGGGAGTGCTTCCTCCCGGACGTGGAAAACGGAGCGCGGGGCCTTGCCGTGCGCCTCGACGCTCTGGACGTACTTGGAGATGCGGACCACGCTCAGGCTGCGACGGGCCATCAGATCGGTGATCCAGTACGGGACGCGCTCGTTGACCTTGACCTCCATCACGGTCAGCCGGGGCGGGATGATGTAGCGGTTCTCCGCCGGCGCACCGAGGTGGAAGTCGCGGTCGCGGCCCCGTACCCGGCTGTCGAAGGTCACCCGCAGGCCGACGTCCTGGTCGCGTCCCTTGAGCGCCTCGCGCTGGTAGCCGGTGATGACGGTGGGCTGGAGATTGAGCCGGACGATGAGGTCGAGCACCTCGTTGCCGAAGGGGCCGGTGTCCACCAGCTCGCGCCGGTCGCACAGCGCCCGCGCGGTGTCGTACGGCATGCGCACCCGCCGCTTCTGGGTGACCCGGTTCACGCGCTGTTTGATCTCGACGAAGACCGGGCTCTCGTCGGTGATCGCGCCGAGGTCTCCGTAGTGCCGTATCCGCAGTTTGCGGCGGAACTTCAGGCCCTCGATCTTCTCCCAGTAGAAACGGAGCGCCGGGGTGTCGTAGTAGAGACTCCACACTCCGTATCCGCCGGGCGGGCAGTGCTCGTCCCGGTCCATGCGGCGCGCCAGTTCCTCGCGGATCGCGGGTACGTCCTCGTTCGCCACCAGATATTTGATCTCGTAGCGGTTGAACGCGTGCAGCCTGCTGGCCACGCCCCGGGTGAGTCCGGCTGCGTCGTCGTCATCGGCGGCCATCCCGTTCCCTTCGTTCGATCGGCTTCGAAACGCCAACCAACAAGGCGAAGATGAGAACCGCGTAAGAACCGTCTATGAACGAGCTGAAGCGTTCAGATGAACGGGAACGCGCGGGAAACTCCCCGGGAACCCCGGCGCGCTCCACGGCGAAGCCGCCGGGCGTCCGCGCCGGGGAGCCCGGGGTGCCCTTCCGGGTAGGGCAGGCTTGGCCGCCGTCCGCGCTGGATACGCTGACCGGCATGGACCACGCGCCCCACCTCGCCTCCCACGCCACCGGCCGCCGCCGGCTGGTGCTCGCCTCGCAGTCACCGGCCCGGCTCGCCCTGCTGCGGCAGGCCGGGTTCACCCCCGAGGTGATCGTCAGCGGCGTGGACGAGGAGGCGCTGAGCGCCGCGAGCCCGCGCGCGCTGGCCCAGGTGCTGGCCGAGGCCAAGGCGGGGGCGGTGGCGGCCCTGCCGGAGGTGGCCGGGGCGCTGGTGATCGGCTGCGACTCCGTCCTCGAACTGGACGGGGAGGCGCTGGGCAAGCCGGCCTCCGCCGAAGAGGCCGTCAACCGCTGGAAGTCGATGCGCGGCCGGTCCGGGGTGCTGCTCACCGGGCACCGGGTGGTCGACACCGCCACCGGTCGGGCCGAGTCGGGGGTGGCGGCGACCACCGTACGGTTCGCGGACCCCGACGACGCGGAGATCGCCGCCTATGTCGCCACCGGTGAACCGCTGCACGTGGCGGGCGCGTTCACACTCCAGGGCCGCTCGGCGCCGTTCATCGACGGCATCGACGGCGACCCGGGCAATGTGATCGGCCTGTCAATGCCCCTGCTGCGGACGCTGCTCGGCCGTCTCGGCGTCTCCGTCACCGAGTTGTGGGACCAGCGATGAGACGGCGGGCGCCACGGGCGGGTACATCGTGAGCGTGAGCACCACCAGGCCGAACACGGTCATGACGGCGGTGAACACCCACCAGCCCAGCAGCGCGGCCGACAGCGCCCCGAGCCCGGCGTGCAGCACCGCGCAGCTGATCAGCGCCACCCGCCGCCACCGGCCCGGCGGCCGGTCGGTGACGGCCGTACGGGCCAGCGCAGCCGCGCACAGCAGCAGGAAGACGGCGAGCAGGGCACCCGCCGTCCAGGTCGACACCGTCATGGTGGTGGGCGACACGCCTGCCAGGGACATGCGCTGTCGATCCACGACAACACCGAGAATCCAGTGCAGCGCCCCGAGCGCCGCCGCCCCCGTGATCACCGCGGCCGCCGTGACGGCCGCCACGCTTCGTCTGCCCCGGTTCACGCAGCGCACGCTACTGCTGGGTATCGAGGGCGGCAACCCCCCGCGGAACGCCGGCGCCCGGCGGGCGCGGGCGAAGGCCGTACCGAAAAAGAATCCGGGCCGCGCTTATGGGGTTTCCACAACAGCAACGCCTCTGGGCGCCCCACCGGACCGCATCACGGCCTCCCGCGAGCACCGCTCAAGGCCGTGTCCCACAGGCCGCGTACCGTGGAACCGCAGGGCAGCAGGCACCTCACAGCACGCTCCCTCACCCACCGTGCGGAAAAGCTCACTCATCCGGGCGACTCGGCGCGGGGTGTCGTCAGTACCTAAACTCGGCTTGTTCCAAGGAGGGAGCCATCGTGCGTAAGGTGCTCATCGCCAATCGCGGCGAAATCGCCGTCCGCGTCGCCCGGGCGTGCCGGGACGCCGGCATCGCCAGCGTCGCCGTCTACGCCGAACCGGACCGGGAGGCCGTCCATGTACGCGCCACCGACGAGGCGTTCGCGCTGGGTGGTGACACCCCGGCCACCAGCTATCTGGACATCGACAAGGTGCTGAAGGCGGCCGCCGACTCCGGCGCCGACGCCATCCACCCCGGCTACGGCTTCCTCTCCGAGAACGCCGAGTTCGCGCAGGCGGTGCTGGACGCCGGGCTGACCTGGATCGGTCCGCCGCCCTCGGCCATCCGCGACCTGGGCGACAAGGTCGCCGCGCGGCACATCGCGCAGCGCGCCGGCGCCCCGCTGGTGGCCGGTACCCCCGACCCGGTCGGCGGCGCGGACGAGGTGGTGGCCTTCGCGAAGGAGCACGGGCTGCCGATCGCGATCAAGGCGGCGTTCGGCGGCGGCGGGCGCGGCCTGAAGGTGGCCCGCACGCTGGAGGAGGTCCCGGAGCTGTACGAGTCGGCGGTCCGTGAGGCGCAGGCCGCCTTCGGGCGCGGCGAGTGCTTCGTGGAGCGCTACCTGGACCGTCCGCGGCACGTGGAGACGCAGTGTCTGGCGGACGTCCACGGCAATGTGGTCGTGGTCTCCACCCGTGACTGCTCGCTCCAGCGCCGTCACCAGAAGCTGGTGGAGGAGGCCCCCGCCCCGTTCCTGAGCGAGGCGCAGAACGCCGAGCTGTACCGCGCCTCGAAGGCCATCCTCAAGGAGGCCGGCTATGTGGGCGCCGGCACCTGTGAGTTCCTGGTGGGCCAGGACGGCACGATCTCCTTCCTGGAGGTCAACACCCGGCTCCAGGTGGAGCATCCGGTGACCGAGGAGGTCACCGGGATCGACCTGGTGCGCGAGCAGTTCCGGATCGCGGACGGCGAGGCGCTGGGCTACGAGGACCCGGCGCTGCGCGGGCACTCCTTCGAGTTCCGCATCAACGGCGAGGACCCGGGCCGCAACTTCCTGCCGGCGCCGGGCACGGTCACCACCTTCGTGGCGCCCACCGGCCCCGGTGTCCGTCTTGACGCGGGGGTCGAGTCGGGTTCCGTCATCGGTCCGGCGTGGGACTCGCTGCTGGCGAAGCTGATCGTCACCGGTGCGACGCGGCAGCAGGCGCTGCAGCGCGCGGCGCGGGCGCTGGCGGAGTTCCAGGTGGAGGGGATGGCGACCGCGATCCCGTTCCACCGGGCGGTGGTGGTCGATCCGGCGTTCGCCCCCGAGGTGTCGGCCGAGCACGCGGGCGAGCCGTTCACGGTGCACACCCGGTGGATCGAGACCGAGTTCAAGAACACGATCGAGCCCTTCGGTGCCGCCGCCACGGCGGAGGAGGAGGCCGACACCCGCGAGACGGTCGTCGTCGAGGTCGGCGGCAAGCGTCTTGAGGTGTCGCTGCCCGCCACGCTGGCGATGCCGCTGGCGCGGGCGGCGGTCGCGGGCGGTGCGAAGCCGGCCCGGCGCAAGGCCGGCCGCAAGGCGGCAGGCGGGGCCTCGGGCGACACGCTGGCGTCGCCGATGCAGGGCACCGTGGTGAAGGTGGCGGTGGAGGAGGGGCAGCAGGTCGCGGAGGGCGAGCTGATCCTGGTGCTGGAGGCGATGAAGATGGAGCAGCCCATCAACGCGCACCGGGCCGGCACCGTCACGGACCTGAAGGCCGAGGTCGGCGGCGCGCTGTCGTCCGGCGCGGCGATCTGCCTGATCAAGGACTGACCGGTGGCGGCGCGGCAGCGCGCCGCCGCCGTACGGAATCCCCCGGCCCTGACGGCCGGGGGATTCCGGCGTTTTCAGGGGGCGGGCGGCGCGGGCGCGGTGGTGAGCGTCAGGCTGCCGGGAAGGGCGGCGACGGCGCCGCGGAACCGTTCGGCCAGCGCGGCGGCGGTCTCGGGGGGCCGGGCCTCCGCCCAGCCGGCCAGCGCCCACTGGAACGCGGCCAGCAGCATGTCGAGGGCCAGCCGGGGCCGTGGGTCCGCGGGGTCCGGCTCGGGGCCGAGCGCGGGGTGCAGGATCTCCAGCAGGGTTCCGGTGGTGCGGTCGCAGAACTGCCGGTTGTGCGCGGCGATGGACGGATGGCGGTCGGCGAGCAGCAGGCTCAGCCGGGCCCGGTGGACCCATCGCTCGTCCGCCACCTGGTCCAGGGCGGCCAGGAGGACGTCCTCGGCCAGGGCCAGCAGCGGGGCGCCGGGGGGCAGTTCGCGGGTGCGCAGTTCGGCGGTGAAGGCCGTCCACAGGTCTTCGAGCGGCGCCATCGCGACATCCTCCTTGCCGGCGAAGTACCGGAAGAAGGTGCGCTTGGAGACCTGGACCGTGTCGCACAGTTCATCGAGGGTGACGGCGCCGTAGCCGCGTGCGGTGAAACGTTCGAGGGCCGCGTCGATGAGCGCCTGGCGGGTGTGCTGCTTCTTGCGTTCGCGCAGCGTGCTGGTGCCCATGGGGGGAGTGTAGCCGAGCAGCGTTTGCCACTGGATGACACATGCCACTCAGTGGCATTACGCTGAGGGTTCCCCGCCCTCCACGGAAAGGGGACGCCCGTGCGCGCCCTTGTTGTCGATCGGTCCACCCCCTCCGGCCTGCGGCTCGGCGAAAGCGCCGACCCCGTACCCGCGCCCCATCAGGCGCTGGTCCGGGTCACCGCCGTCTCCCTCAACCACGGCGAGGTCAGCCATGTCACCGATGCCCCGGACGGCACCGTGCCGGGCTGGGAGGCGGCCGGCGTGGTGGCCCGCCCCGCCGCCGACGGCTCGGGCCCGGCCGCCGGAACGCCTGTGGTCACCGCCGGCTGGGCGGGAGGCTGGGCCGAACTGCGCGCCGTTGACACCGCGATGCTCGGCGTCGCCCCGGCCGGCGCCGACGCGGGCGCGCTGAGCACCGTCCCCATCGCGGGCGGCAGCGCGCTGCACGCGCTGCACCGGCTCGGCCCGCTGCTCGGCAGAAGAGTCCTGATCACCGGGGCGACCGGCGGCGTGGGCCGGTACGCCGTCCAGCTCGCCCGGCTCGGCGGCGCCCACGTGATCGCCTCCACCGGGGACCCGGCCGCTCACGGGGACGCGCTGCGCGCGCTGGGCGCCGACGAGGTGATCGCCGGCCCCGCCGCTCTCGACGGGCCCGTGCACGGGGTCCTCGACTGCGTCGGCGGTCCGCAGCTGGTGACGGCATTCGACCGGCTCGCCGCCCGGGGCGTCCTGGTCGCGCTGGGGCATGTGACGGGCGAGCCCGAACACTTCCCGCTCGGCTCCTTCCTCGGCGACGGCGGGCGGCACGAGCGCTCGATCGTCACCTTCTTCCTCTTCGACGGCGCACCGCTCGCTCCCTCCTTCGAGTGGCTGGCGAGCCGGGTGGCGGCGGGCCGTCTGGATCCGTCGATCGCCTGGCGCGGCCCCTGGGAGGCGGCCGAGGAGGCCGTCGCCGCCCTGCTGGGGCGCCGGTTGCACGGCAAGGCCGTCCTGGAGCTCGGCCCCGCGTAACCGGACGCGGTCCCGGACCCCTTCCCCGGCCCCGGCCCAGGTGCCGTGGGGGGACGGGTGTGCGCGCGCCGACGGCTCAGTGCGCCAATGGCTCAGCGGCGGCGCTGGGCGGCCAGGTCGGACAGCCGCTGCTGGGCGGACGGTGGGGTGATGGGCGGTGGCCCCGACAGGGGCGGCTTGCCCCCCTGCTGCTGGACCGTACGCGGCGCGGGCAGCGTCCGTTCCCGCTCGCGCTCCCGCTCGCCGGGCTGGGCCCGGTGCCCCGGGCCGCCGCCCGCCACCGAGATCCGCACCCCCTGGTCGGCCAGCGCCTCCAGCTCCGCGCCCGCCCGCGAGGAGTCCGGTGGCGGCTGGTCGGTGACCAGATGCGTGATCATCTCGGTGGGCACCGTCTGGAGCATGGTGTCGGCGCCGATCTTGGAGTGGTCGGCGAGCACCACCACCTCCGAAGCCGCCCTGGCCAGCGCCCGGTCGACGCTCGCGGAGAGCATGTTGGAGGTGGACAGGCCGCGTTCGGCGGTGAGGCCGGCCCCGGACAGGAACGCGCGCGAGACGCGCAGCCCCTGGAGCGACTGTTCGGCCCCGCTGCCCACCAGCGCGTAGCTGGAGCCGCGCAGCGTGCCACCGGTCATGACCACCTCGACCCGGTTGGCGTGGGCCAGCGCCTGGGCCACCAGCAGGGAGTTGGTGACCACGGTCAGGCCGGGCACCCGGGCGAGGCGGCGGGCGAGTTCCTGCGTGGTGGTGCCCGCACCGACCACGATGGCCTCACCCTCCGTCACCATGGAGGCGGCGAGTTCGGCGATCGCGGCCTTCTCCGCCGTGACGGCGAGCGAGCGTTGAGGGAATCCGGACTCCCTGGCGAAACCGCCGGGGAGGACCGCACCACCGTGTCTGCGGTCCAGCAGTCCTTCGGCCTCCAAGGCGCGGACATCGCGCCGCACGGTCACTTCGGAGGTCTGGACGACGCGGGCGAGCTCGCGGAGCGACACGGCCCCGTTGGCTCGCACCATTTCGAGAATCATCTGACGACGTTCTGCAGCGAACACGGAACCGACAGTAACCCCAATGACCGTCTGGTTTCAGCAGGTTGCGGGGAATTACCGAAGTTGTCTGTACGTGCGCCCCCGGCGTGATATGTGCCGGGAGCGCCTGCGGCCCGCAACGCGCGCTGACCTGTGTCTACCGCTCCTCGGCGGCCTTGCTGGTCTGCAACTGCCGTGCCGTCTCGGCGAGCGAACCCGACAGAGACGGGTACACCGTGAACGCTTTTGCGATCTGTTCCACGGTCAGACTGTTGTCAACGGCGATCGAAATCGGATGAATCAACTCGCTCGCCCGCGGCGACACCACCACTCCGCCGACGATGATCCCCGTCCCGGGACGCGCGAACAGCTTCACGAAACCGTCCCGCACCCCCTGCATCTTCGCCCGCGCGTTGCGCAGCAGCGGCAGCTTCACCACCCGCGCGTCGATCCGGCCCTCGTCCACGTCCGACTGGGTGTAACCGACGGTGGCGATCTCCGGGTCGGTGAAGATGTTCGCCGAGACCGTCTTGAGGTTCAGCGGGGCCACGGCGTCACCCAGGAAGTGGTACATCGCGATCCGCCCCTGCATCGCCGCCACCGAGGCCAGCGCCAGCACCCCGGTCACGTCCCCCGCCGCGTAGACGCCGGGCGCCGACGTACGGGAGACCCGGTCCGTCCAGATGTGGCCCGAGTCCTTGAGCCGGACCCCGGCCTCCTCAAGACCCATGCCGGCGGTGTTCGGGATGGCGCCGACCGCCATCAGACAGTGCGTGCCGGAGATGACCCGGCCGTCGGCGAGGGTCACCTCCACCCGGTCCCCGACCCGCTTGGCCGCGGCGGCCCGCGAGCGCGCCATCACGTTCATGCCGCGCCGCCGGAAGACGTCCTCCAGCACGGCGGCGGCGTCCGGGTCCTCGCCCGGCAGCACCCGGTCCCGGGAGGAGACCAGGGTGACGCGGGAGCCGAGCGCCTGGTACGCCCCGGCGAACTCGGCGCCGGTGACGCCCGAGCCCACCACGATCAGCTCCTCGGGCAGCTCGCCCAGGTCGTACACCTGGGTCCAGTTGAGGATCCGCTCCCCGTCCGGGCGGGCGTCGGGGATCTCGCGCGGGTGGCCGCCGGTGGCGATCAGCACGGCGTCGGCGACCAGCTCCACCTCGGTGCCGTCCGGGTGGGTGACGGACACCCGGCGCGAACCGTCGGGCGCCTGGTGCGGTTCGAGGCGGCCACGGCCCGGCAGGACGGTGACCCCCGCCCGGGTGACGGAGCCGGTGATGTCCTGCGACTGCGCGAGCGCCAGCCGCTTCACCCGCCGGTTGACCTTGCCGAGATCGACCTCCAGCGCGCGGCCCTCCGCGCCGTCCAGAAGGATCCCCAGCTCGTCGTGGGAGGTGTCGAAGCTGGTCATGACCTCGGCGGTGGCGATCAGCGTCTTGGACGGCACGCAGTCGGTGAGCACCGAGGCGCCGCCCAGCCCGTCCCGGTCGACCACGGTCACCTCCGCGCCGAGCTGCGCGGCCACCAGCGCCGCCTCGTAGCCGCCAGGTCCGCCACCGATGATCACGATCCGAGTCACGTCCTCCAGTGTCTCTTATGACCGGGCCGGAGGAACGTTCGACCCCCTGACTGTGACCTGTCATGCGAAAGGCGCTCCGGGGGCGGAACGTGGTGAACGGCTCAGGCGATGACCCGCGCCACTCCCGTACGCTCGGTTCCATGTCGCTCTACGCCGCATACGCCGGAAACCTCGATGCCCGGCTGATGGCCCGCCGTGCCAAGCACTCCCCCCTGCGCGGCACCGGCTGGATCACGGGCTGGCGGCTCACCTTCGGGGGTGAGCACATGGGCTGGGAGGGGGCGCTGGCCACCCTCGCGGAGGAAGTCCCCGACGACGGTCCCGGGCCCGGAGTCTTCGTGGCGCTGTATGACATCGCGCCGATGGACGAGGACGCCATGGACCGCTGGGAGGGGGTGGGCCTGAGCATCTACCGGCGGATGCGGGTCAGGGTGCACACCCTGGACGGCGACGTGCAGGCGTGGTCCTACGTCCTGAACGGGTACGAGGGCGGGCTGCCCTCGGCGCGCTACCTCGGCGAGGTGGCGGACGCCGCCGAGTCGGCCGGGGCCCCCCACGACTACGTGATGGAACTGCGCAAACGCCCCTGCTGAAACCTCGCGTCCGGCGCCCGCACCAAGCGGCGGGGCCAGGTGCGTACGTTCGGTCAGCCGTCCGTCTACGCGCGTAGGCCAAACTCGGCTAGGCTCGGCCCGTGACTGTTTCAGAGATTGAGGGCATCGCGTCGGCCGACGACGCGGCGGCCCGGCTGCGCGAGTTGACCGGTGTGGACAGCCACGACGTGGCCCTGGTGATGGGCTCGGGCTGGCTCCCGGCGGCGGACGCGCTCGGCGAGACGGTCGCCGAGTTCCCGGTCACGGAGCTCCCCGGCTTCCCGCCCCCGGCCGTGGCCGGCCACGCGGGCACCATCCGCTCCTACCGGATCGGTGACAAGCGCACCCTGGTCTTCCTGGGCCGCACGCACCTGTACGAGGGCAAGGGCGTCGGCGCCGTGGTGCACGGCGTGCGGACGGCCGTGGCCGCCGGCTGCAAGGTGGTCGTGCTGACCAACGGCTGCGGCGGCCTGCGCGAGGGCATGCGCCCCGGCCAGCCCGTCCTCATCAGTGACCACATCAACCTCACCGCCACCTCCCCCATCGTCGGCGCGAACTTCGTCGACCTGACCGACCTGTACTCGCCCCGGTTGCGGGCGCTGTGCAAGGAGGTCGACCCGAGCCTGGAGGAGGGCGTGTACGTCCAGTTCCCCGGGCCGCACTACGAGACGCCGGCGGAGATCGGCATGGTGCGGGCGATCGGCGGCGACCTGGTCGGCATGTCCACCGTCCTGGAGGCCATCGCGGCCCGCGAGGCCGGGGCCGAGGTGCTGGGCATCTCCCTCGTCACCAATCTGGCGGCCGGAATCACCGGCGAACCGCTGAACCACGCCGAGGTCCTGCAGGCCGGCCGTGACTCGGCCACCCGGATGGGCACACTGCTGTCGCGGGTACTCGGCCGCATCTGAGTTCCGGGATCTGAGGAGAGCGAGAAGCGATGACGACGCAGGAGCTGAGGGCGGCGGCCGAGGCATGGCTGGCCGAGGACCCCGACCCGGACACCCGCGCCGAGCTGGCCGCCCTGCTGGCGGCCGGCGACGACGCGGCGCTGGCCGAGCGCTTCGGCGGCACCCTCCAGTTCGGCACGGCGGGCCTGCGCGGCGAGATGGGCGCCGGCCCGATGCGGATGAACCGCGCCGTGGTGATCCGCGCGGCGGCCGGACTCGCCGCCTACCTGCGCTCGCGCGGCCAGGGTGAGGGCCTGGTGGTCATCGGGTACGACGCCCGGCACAAGAGCCTGGACTTCGCCCGCGCCACCGCCGCCGTCATGGTCGGCGCCGGACTGCGCGCCGCGCTGCTGCCGCGCGCCCTGCCCACCCCCGTCCTCGCCTACGCGATCACCCACCAGCACGCGGTGGCGGGCATCGCGGTCACCGCCAGCCACAACCCGCCGCAGGACAACGGCTACAAGGTCTACCTGGGCGACGGCAGCCAGATCGTGCCCCCGGCCGACACCGACATCGCCGCCGAGATCGCGGCCGTGGGCGCGCTGGCGGACGTACCGCTGGCCTCCGACGGCTGGGACTTCCTGCCGGAGTCGCTGGTCACCGACTATCTGGCGCGCGCGATGTCCCCGCTGACGGCGGACACCCCGCGCACCACCCGCGTCGTGTACACGCCGATGCACGGGGTCGGCCGGTCCGTGCTGACGGCGGCCTTCGAACGGGCCGGATTCCCCGCCCCCACCCAGGTCCCCGCCCAGGCGGAACCCGACCCCGACTTCCCGACCGTGGCCTTCCCCAACCCCGAGGAACCGGGCGCGATGGACCTGGCCTTCGAGACGGCCCGCGCGGTCCACCCCGACCTGGTCATCGCCAACGACCCGGACGCGGACCGCTGCGCCGTCGGGGTGCCGGACGCGTTCGCCGAGGGCGGCTGGCGCATGCTGCGCGGCGACGAGGTCGGCGCGCTGCTCGCCACCCACCTGGTGCGCGGCGGCCGGCGCGGCACCTTCGCCGCCTCCATCGTGTCCTCCTCGCTGACGGGGAAGATCGCCGCGGCGGCCGGGCTGCCCTACGAGGAGACCCTGACCGGCTTCAAGTGGCTGGGCCGGGTCAAGGACCTGGGCTACGGCTACGAGGAGGCCCTGGGCTACTGCGTGGACCCCGAGGGCGTCCGCGACAAGGACGGCATCACGGCCGCCCTGCTGATCGCCGAACTGGCGGCGGTGGAGAAGAAGCACGGCCGTACCGTCCTGGATGTCCTGGACGACCTGGCCGTGACCCACGGGCTGCACGCCACCGACCAGCTGTCGGTACGGGTGAACGACCTGGCCGAGATCGCCGCGGCGATGCGGAGCCTGCGCGAGAACCCGCCCACGGAGCTGGCCGGCCTGCCGGTCACCGCGGCCGAGGACCTGACCCGGGGCACCGCCACCCTGCCGCCGACCGACGGCCTGCGGTACACGCTGGCGGGCACGGGCAGCGGCCCGGTGCGCTCGGCCCGGGTGATCGTGCGCCCCAGCGGCACGGAGCCGAAGCTGAAGGTCTACCTGGAGACGGTCCTGCCCGCGCCCGACCTGGCCACCCTCCCGGGGGTCCGGGAGACGGCGCACACCGTCCTGACCCGGCTGAAGAAGTCCGTGGCGGAACACGCGGGGCTGTAGGACCGGGCTTCAGCCAGGTCTCCCCGTCGCGGCCCGGATGGTTCCGGGCCGCGACGGCTACAGCACCCGGAACCTCTCCTCCAGACCCGCCACACGCTCGGCCCGGCGGGCCATCAGAAAAACCTTCGCGCGAGTGCGCTGCACCTCGTGCACCAGCTCGAAGCCCTGGTCCTGGTAATACCTTGCCAATGCGGGGAAGTGGCAGCCCCGGCGAACCCATGTACGCCCGTGCGCTGCGGCCCGGTCCACCGCCCACAGACTCATCACGCTTCCCGGCTTCTTCGCACGGTGGGCCGGGTCGGTGACGGTCGAGTACAGGTAGTGAGCCGGCTCGGCCAATTCCTCGTCCGTCCATCCCCAGGCAGGAGTCTGCTCCTGAATGGTGGTGCACCCGATGATGCGCCGGGCCCCCTCTGCGAGAACCCACACGTCACCGTCGGGGTTCGCAGCCTGTCCCGCGAGTTCGGCAGCGCTCTCCCGCCAGCTCGGCAGCCCGCCCTGCTCCATGAAGTTGATCCGCTGCTGTGGGCCGTGCTCCCCCGGCGGCGACGCCCACTGGCTGCCTGTCAGCCGGGCTAGAGGTCCGAGACTTCTTGGTCCCGGCCTGGGTGGGTTTCCGCGAACCGGCCCGGGTCCTGACCGTTCCCGCCAGGATGGGCGGGTGACCACCACCGCAGACCTCTGGTACCACTACGGCCGCACCCGCGCCGCCACGGACCGGGGCGTGCCCGAGGCCTTTCGCTGGAGCTGGGGCCAGGACAGCGGGCCCGGCCCCGAGATCCTGGGCGCCCTGAACGGGAGGATCGTCGGCGATCTCGGAGCCGGATCAGCGCGGCACGCCGCGTATCTGGCGGCCCACCGCCAACCCGCCGGGATCGACGCGATCGATGCCTCCCCTGCCCAGTGCGACATGGGCACCAGCTTGTACGGCCACCTCGCGCCCCGGCTGCGTGTCGTGCGGTCCGACGTGATCGCCCACCTGCGTACGGCAGTCGGAGTGTGCGACGCGCTGTACAGCGTCTTCGGCGCGATCGACTTCACCGATCCACGCAAGCTGCTGCCGGCCGCCGCAGCGTCCCTGCGACCTGGCGGCCGACTGGTGTTCGCGACCCTGAGCACCTACCTCAACGGCGAGCCTGCCCAGCCCGACGTAGACCCCGCCGACATCCCGGCGCGGACGCCGGGCGGCGAACCGGCCACGATGCCTCGCTGGGTACTCCAGGAACAGGTGTGGACGAAACTCCTCGACCATGCCGGGTTCACCCGGATCAACGTGGACGTGCTTCCAGGCAGTCCGGAGACCCTGCTGGCGAGCGCCCACCGCGCACCGGGTTGATCCCCGTGTCACACGATGTTTCCCCCTGAAACACGGTGGCCCCGTACCGGTGTCCGGTACGGGGCCGAGTGCGCTGCTCAGAGGGGGAGTTGGCCGTCCTTGACGGCGGAGACGAAGCGAGACCAGTCGCCCAGGGGGAAGACGATCGCCGGACCGGCGGGGTTCTTCGAGTCGCGGACGGGCATCACACCGGGGTGGCCATCGGCCACTTCGATGCAGCCCCCTGCCCCATTGTCGCTGTAGCTCGACTTACGCCAACCGACCAGAACCGATGCGTCAGGAATCCTTGTCACCTTCGTACTCTTTCAAGTAATCACGGATGAGATCCAGGGACTTGCTCTGGGAGAGAGCCATAGAACGCGCCAGGTCAAACCGTTGCGTGAGTTCGACGATCCGCCGGGGTGATTGTACTGCGTCACCCGAATCGAAGCTCTCGACCAGCCCAACGGTCGCACCCGTGCGCAGAGTCAGCAAGGTGAGGCTGCCGCCCAGCACCGGATGCAGTCCCTCCTCAAACGGCAGGACCAGCACGGTGACATACGGATTGCCCGCGTAACTCAGCAGATGGCCCAATTGCTCACGCATCACGGCTTTGTCGCTCGTGGGGCGGCGGAGCGCGGCCTCATCCAGGATGCCCCAGAAGAATGGGGGATCAGCCCGCTCGAAGATGCGCTTCCGGAACATCCGGCTTGCGACGCGGGCATTCAGATCTTCATCATCGGCTTCGGGAAGCCCGGCCCGAATGAGTTCCCGTGCGTACGCCTCAGTCTGCAACAGCCCAGGAATGACACTGCTCGCGAAGACCTGAATCCTGATCGCGTCATTCTCGCGCCGCACAATGTCGCGACTGTACCGCGCGATGTACATCTCCCGGGACAGGCCATACAGCTCGGCCAGAGTGCCGCATGTCCCGAAAAACTCATCCAGCGTGCGGACCAGGGCGCTGGATGGCTTCTGCCTTCCTGACTCAACTCGGTGGATGTAGCTGTACGAGTAACCACCCACCTCCTTCGACAGCCCACGCAGCGACAGGTTCCGCTGCTCCCGCAACTCGCGGACCCTGCGCCCCAGTCGCTCCTCCGGTGTCAGCCCGTTCTCTTCGCCGGTCAGCTCCATTTCGCCCGCCCCTCCTCCTTGTTAACCAACAGCGGGCCAAGGCCGTTCAGTAACAGCCTCCACGTGCACAAACCCGCCCCAACTGGAGATGATGTAACCAGAATCACACGATCGGCTGCAATGAGTTACGGAAGGTGATAGCCATGGCCACGGCCACGAATGCGCCCCCTCCACCACCCGACCCGGAAGAGAGTGAAGTGTCGGCAAAATCGGGTGAGTTGACCGATCCGCTGGATGTTCTGCTCCACGAGGTCCGGCAGCATCTCAAGGACGTCGGCTATGAGCGCCCGAACGAACGTCCTCGTCGGGAGGCGTCGTGAGGGGCGTCGAGGAGAGCGGGTGGAACCGCGCCGTCGAGGTCACGGCCGACAGTGTGCGGGTGGGCGACGCGGTCACCCTGGGCGGGCGGACGTTGACGGTCGCCGATCTGAACGGGCTGCCGAACGGCGCCAAACAGCTCCGCTTCGCGACGGGCGAGATCCTGACGCTGCACTGCCGTTCCGCGCTGACCGTGACGCGGCTCAGCCCGCCCCCGCCACGTGCGTACCGTCGCCGGAGGGAGGACCGATGAGTGCGGCGACTCCCGTGCCCTCGCTCCAGGTGTGGGCGAGCACGCACTTCCTGACCGGGTGGACCGAGCGCGGCCGTTGTCTGATGTGCCGGCGGCGGGACGCGCCGGTGAAGTGGCTCGGGCCGGTGATCAGCGGCGGACGGCACGCGCCGTTTCTGGCCTGTGAGACCTGCACCGGGCATCTCGCCCAGTGGGTGCGCACCTACCCCGATCCCGTTGCCCCGCCGCCGATCGGGCGCACCGCCCGTACCGTCGGCCGGGCCACGTTCCGCGCGGGGCGGCTCGCTGTCACCTGCACGGTGACGACCGCGGCCATGGCGGCGGTCGCCGCGCTGTGGTGGACATCAAGGTGACAGATAGCGGCCCTGGTCGATGTCCTCGATGAGGCCGGGACCGACCGGCTCCCAGCCGAGGAGTTCGCGGGTCGCGGCGGCCGAGGCCGGCTGGTCGAGGGCGAGCAGCGGGCCCAGGAAGCCGAAGTCCTCACGCGGCACGGAGGCGGTCGGCAGGTTCAGCGCGCCGCCGATGGCGGTGGCGATGTCACGGGTGGGCACTCCCTCGTCGCCCACCGCGTGCAGCACGCTCCCGGCCGGGGCGTTCTCCAGCGCCAGCCGGTAGAGATGGGCGGCGTCCCGTACGTGCACGGCGGGCCAGCGGCTGGAGCCGTCGCCGACGTAGCCCGCCACGCCCCGCTCGCGGGCGGTGGCGGTCAACCGGGCGACGAAGCCGTGCCGGTCGCCCGCGCCGTGGACGGAACGGGGCAGCCGCAGCACGGCGGAGCGGACGCCCCGGTCCGCCGTGGTGAGGGCCAGGGCGGCGTTCTGCTCGCGGCCCGCCGCCATGGAGCCGGGTTCCGCGGTGTCGCGTTCGGTGGCGACCCGCCCGGCCACGGCCGGGGTTCCCGCCGTGACGACGAGCGGTTTGCCGGTGTTCTCCAGGGCCGCGCCGAGTGCCTGGACGGCGAGCGCGTCGGCCCTGACCGCGCCCTCGAAGTCCGTGAAGTCGTGGACGAACGCCAGATGGATGACCCCGTCGCAGCCGGCGGCCCCGGCGCGCAGGACGACCGGGTCCTTCAGGTCACCGCGCAGGACGTCGGCGCCCGTCGCGGCGACGGTGGCGGCCGAGGCGTCCGAGCGGGCGAGGCCGAGGACCTGGTGTCCGGCGCCGATCAGCTCGGGGAGGACGGCGGAGCCGATCCAGCCGGACGCCCCTGTGACGAACACCCGCATGACAGAACCTCCCGGTCACCCGCCGTTTTCGCGGATCGTGTCACGCGCCGGCGGCCCCCGCACCCGGACGCTCGCCGTATGCTTCCCGGCTGGCCTCGATCTCCTCGATGTGCTCCATGGCCCAGCCGGCCAGGCCGAGCGCGGGCGGGATGAGGCTGCGGCCGGTGGGCGTCAGCTCGTACTCGACGCGCGGCGGAACCTCCGCGTAGGCCGTGCGGGAGACCAGCCCGTCGCGCTCCAGGTTCCGCAGGGTCAGGGTGAGCATGCGCTGGGAGATGCCGGGGATCTGCCGGTGCAGATCGGTGAAGCGCAGGCACCCCTCGTCCAGGGTCGCGACGATCAGCAGCGTCCATTTGTCGCAGATCCGGTCGAGCACGGCGCGGATCGTCCGTCCGCCGTCGCCCCGGATCATGCAGGTGTGTTGGTACCGCGACATGACAGCCCCTTGTGCGTAGGGCACATCGGTGTGCCTTTTGTAAGCCGTTCCATGGTGACTCACGATGAGGCAACTTACGTCCGGTAACTATTGCCGCAAGGGGTTCTCGTGACCGTCGCCTACTGGATCGTCGCCGCGCTGCTCGCCGTGTTCTACCTCTACGCCGGGGGCAAGAAGATCGCCCAGAGCCAGGAACAGCTCCGGCCGATGATGGGCTGGGTGGACCGGGTTCCGATGCCGGCCGTCCGGACCATCGGGACGCTGGAAGTGCTCGGGGCGGTGGGTCTGATCCTGCCTCCGCTGACCGGGGTGGCGCCGTGGCTGGCCTTCGCTTCCGCGATCGGGCTGTTCCTGGTCCAGGTGGGAGGCATCGTGGTGCATCTGTCGCGTGGCGAGGCCCGGCTGATCGGGCTCAACATCGGGTTGCTGGTGGCGGCGGGTGCGGCGGGCGGGCTGGGGACCGTCTGGCTGTGACCTGGTGGCGGACGGCTCACGGGGGGGGTGGGACGGCGGGCCGCGCCGGGCCGTCCCACCTCTGAGCCGGTCAGCTCCCGGCGAGCGCCTGCCCGGCCTCGCGGGCGGCGGCCAGGGCCTGGGTGTGCTGCTCCTCGGCCAGGTCCTTGAGGCTCTCCATGCCCGGGGTGGTGGCGGCGAGAGTGAGTTCGCGCTTGATTACGGTGAGGTCGGCCTGCCAGATGTCGGCGAGGACGCGCCGCAGGTACGGGGTGGAGTGGTCCCAGCCCTCGCGCGGGGTGCCCGGGCCGTAGCCGCCGCCGAGGGTGGTGACCAGCACGGTGGGGGTGCCCTTCAGCAGCGGAGTGGTGGGCCCCGCGCCCGCGATGACGAGGTCCACCCAGGTCTTGAAGTGCTGGGAGACGCCGTAGTTGTACAGCGGTACGGCCAGGATGGCGGCGTCGGCGTTCTCCAGTTCGGCGGCCAGCGTGGCACCCAGGGCGACGGCGTCGCGCTGCCCGGCGCTGCGGTCCGCCTCGGGGGTGAAGCCCGCGGCGATGGCGGTGGCCCAGGCATCGGCCGGGAGCGCGTCGGTGGCCAGGTGGCGGCGGGTCACGGCGGCGCCGGGGTGGGCGGCGGTCCACTGCGCCTCGGCGATGTCGGCGATCTCGGCGCTGCCGGAGGTGCCGGGGAAGATGCTGGCGTCCAGACGGAACAGGTTCATGGGGTGGCTTCCTCGCAGGGTCGGGCGGCCCGCGGTGGCGATCGACCGCGGCCTGGGTTCACTATAAACGGACTTCACCCCGGTTATATGCCCCGGGCGGTAGATTGGACCCGTGGACCCCTCTCTCGTCCCCTTCGGGAAACCGCGCGCCGAGCGCGCCGACGCCGTGCGCAACCGCGAGCATCTGCTGCGCACCGCCCGCGAGATGCTCGCGGAACTGGGCGCGGACAAGGTGACGATGGACGGCCTCGCCGAGCGGGCCGGCCTGGGCAAGGGCACCGTCTTCCGCCGCTTCGGCACCCGGGCGGGTATCTTCCGCGCGCTGCTGGACGCCGACGAGCGGCACTTCCAGGAACAGGTGCTCTCCGGACCCCCGCCCCTGGGCCCCGGCGCCGACCCGGCCGAGCGCCTCATCGCGTACGGCCGGGCCCGGATCGCGTTCATCCTGGATCACCACGCCCTCGCCCGGGCCAGCATGGAACGCCATCAGTCCATGCCACCCGGCGAACCGGGGGTCTCCCAGCTCCACATCCGCGCGCTGCTCGGTCAGGCCCGGATGGAGGGACCCGGCCTGACCGCCCTGTCCCTCCAGCTCACCGCCGCCCTGGAGGGACCGCTGCTGCTCCCGGCCTCCCGGATGTGGGACGCGGAGAACCCGCCGGACGCCGACGAGATCGAACGCTTCCTCGGCGACGGCTGGCAGACCCTGATCGAACGCGTCATGCGCTGAGCGACACCCGGAGGGGCGGACCGGGGCGGAACACGTACGCACCCGCGTCGTCACCTGACCGGGGCGCTCCGGACGATGTGCAGTGCTTGGCCAGTGGATCGTGAACACGCCAGCGGTGCCCGCGTGGTCTCTCGGCACGCGGAGCACGTCAACGGGGAGGGGCCGGGTGACCTCAGGTCGTACGGATCGCTCCGGACGGACGCTCCCGCTTCGGCATGCGCGAGGACGCGTCGTCCGGCGGCATGCCCCTCAGCGTCCTTCCGCTCCGTCCGGGAGAGGCGGTCAGCCGGTGATCCACAGGATCAGCAGGCCCACCGCGCCCACCGCCGCGGGGGCGAGCGTCTCGTAGGACCAGCGCACCGTGACCTCGCCCTGGGCGCCCGGGTCGCCCGCGTGGCGCTCGGCCAGGTCGCGCAGCTCCGCCACCGCCACGTCGGAGGGAGCGGTACGGGGCTGGTCGGCGTCCTGGCCGATCCGGTCACGGCCGCCCAGGCCGAACATGCCGCCGCGCGGCTGTTCGCCGGCGGCGAGGCGCTCGTTGTGACGGGTCGCCTTGCCACGGGCGCGCAGCGACACCGGGATCGCCCACAGCTGATAGGTGGCACCGCCGGCCCGCAGCTCGCACGAGTAGGCGGCCTTCACGCTCTCCACCGCGGCCCAGGGGGCCACCACGGTACGGAAGGGGTTGCGCACCCGCAGCCGCTCGGCACCGGCGAAGACCGCCGGGCGGAAGGTGAACGCGGAGACCAGCGGCACGAACAGCAGCAGCGCCGCCGCCGCGACCACCGGCGTCCGTCCGTCCCCGCGCAGGATGGCGTCGCCTCCCAGCCAGACGGCCAGGCCGATCAGCAGCACACCGGCGGCGAGCGCCGAACCGGAACGGTAGACGCGGTCGGCGTACTGGGGGGGCTCACTCGTCATGCCCACGATTCTGCCGGACACCCGCTGCTTTCCGGCCTCCGAGGGGTTCGCGCTACGGGAAAACGCTGTCGGTCCGCGAGTCGTGGATCAGCTCGCCCCCTCGTCCGGATTCCCTCCGCCCCACGGGCAACCGCATCGCGACGCCTGGTGCTCCAGGGGGTGACCGGGGTGGTCATCGGATGAGGCCCGAGACGAGGGAGAGTTCCAGAGGGGCCGTGGGGGTGGCCTCCCACTACGCGCGTAGATATGCTCGTCTGGTGAGCATGCCACCCACCGCCCCCGCCGCCCTCGCGGATGTCACCGCCTCCGACGCGGCCCTGCGCCGCCACCTGCACGGCCTGCCAGGAGTCGACACGGTCGGCCTGGAAGCCCGTGCCGCCACCCTCGGCACCCGCTCGATCAAGACCACCGCGAAGGCGGAGGCCATCGATCTGGCCATCTCCATGATCGACCTGACCACCCTGGAGGGCGCGGACACCCCGGGCAAGGTGCGCTCGCTGTGCGCCAAGGGCGCGCGGCCCGAGCCGAGCGACCCGAGCGCACCCCAGGTCGCCGCCATCTGCGTCTACCCCGACATGGTGAACATCGCCAAGGAAGCGCTCGCCGGCACGCCCCTCAAGGTCGCCTCCGTCGCGACCGCCTTCCCGGCCGGCCGCGCCGCCCTCCCCGTCAAACTGGCCGACACGCGCGACGCCGTGGCCGCCGGCGCGGACGAGGTGGACATGGTCATCGACCGGGGCGCGTTTCTCTCCGGCCGCTACCTGAAGGTCTTCGAGGAGATCACCGCCGTGCGCGAGGCCGCCGGGCCCGCCCATCTGAAGGTGATCCTGGAGAACGGCGAGTTGTCGACCTACGACAACATCCGCCGCGCCTCCTGGCTGGCGATGCTGGCCGGGGCGGACTTCATCAAGACCTCGACGGGGAAGGTATCCGTCAACGCGACCCTCCCCAACACCCTCCTCATGCTGGAGGCCGTGCGCGACTTCCGTGCCGCCACCGGCCGCCAGATCGGGGTCAAGCCGGCCGGCGGAATCCGCACCACCAAGGACGCCATCAAGTACCTCGTGCTGGTGAACGAGACCGCCGGTCCCGACTGGCTGTCCCCCGACTGGTTCCGGCTCGGCGCCTCCAGCCTGCTGAACGACCTGCTCATGCAGCGCCAGAAGCTGGCCACCGGCCGCTACAGCGGCCCCGATTACGTCACCGTCGACTGACCGAGGACGCAAGGACACCCCAACAGATGAGCATCTTCGCGTACGCACCCGCGCCCGAGTCGCGCGCCGTCGTCGACATCGCACCCTCCTACGGCCTGTTCATCGACGGCGAGTTCCGGCCCGCCGCCGAGGACAAGGTCTTCCCCACCCACTCCCCCGCCACGGAGGAGCGGCTCTCCGAGGTCGCCCACGCCGGGGCGGCGGACGTGGACGCGGCGGTACGGGCCGCCCGCACCGCCTTCGGCCCCTGGTCGGCGCTGCCCGGCGCCGAACGCGCCAAATACCTCTTCCGCATAGCGCGCCTGATCCAGGAGCGCTCGCGCGAACTGGCCGTCCTGGAGTCGCTCGACAACGGCAAGCCGATCCGGGAGTCCCGCGACACCGATCTCCCGCAGGCCGCCGCGCACTTCTTCTACTACGCGGGCTGGGCGGACAAGCTGCGGTACGCGGGCTTCGGACCCGACCCCCGCCCGGTGGGGGTCGCGGGCCAGGTCATCCCGTGGAACTTCCCGCTGCTGATGCTGGCCTGGAAGGTCGCGCCCGCGCTGGCCACCGGCAACACGGTCGTCCTCAAGCCGGCCGAGACGACCCCGCTGTCGGCGCTGTTCTTCGCCGACATCTGCCGCCAGGCCGGACTGCCGCGCGGTGTCGTCAACATCCTCACCGGGGACGGCTCCACCGGCGCCGAGCTGGTCGCCCACCCCGGCATCGACAAGGTGGCCTTCACCGGATCGACGGAGGTCGGGCGGGCCATCGCCCGTACGGTCGCCGGCACCCACAAGCGGCTCACCCTCGAACTGGGCGGCAAGGCCGCGAACATCGTCTTCGACGACGCGCCCATCGACCAGGCGGTCGAGGGCATCGTCAACGGCATCTTCTTCAACCAGGGCCATGTGTGCTGCGCCGGATCGCGGCTGCTGGTCCAGGAGTCGATCCAGGAGGAGCTGCTGGACGCCCTCAAGCGGCGCATGGAGACGCTGCGGGTGGGCGACCCGCTGGACAAGAACACCGACATCGGCGCCATCAACTCCGCCGAGCAGCTGGCCCGCATCCGGGAGCTGGCGGCGGCCGGTGAGGCGGAGGGCGCCGGTCGCTGGCAGCCCGCCTCGTGCGAACTGCCCTCCCAGGGCTACTGGTTCGCGCCGACGCTGTTCACCGAGGTCCAGCAGTCGCACCGCATCGCCCGCGAGGAGATCTTCGGCCCGGTGCTGTCGGTGCTGACCTTCCGCACCCCCGAGGAGGCGGTGGCCAAGGCGAACAACACCCCGTACGGGCTGTCCGCCGGCATCTGGACGGAGAAGGGCTCGCGGATCCTGTCGGTGGCCGACAAGCTGCGGGCGGGCGTCGTCTGGGCCAACACGTTCAACAAGTTCGATCCCGCGTCGCCGTTCGGCGGCTACAAGGAGTCCGGCTTCGGGCGCGAGGGCGGCCGGCACGGGCTGGAGGCGTACCTCAATGTCTGACAGGTCCGACAAGAAGAAGACCGCGAAGGCGGCGCCGGCTCCCGCGCGGCTGAGCGTGCTCAAGACCTACAAGCTGTTCGTCGGGGGCAAGTTCCCCCGCTCCGAGAGCGGACGGGTGTACGAGGTGACCGACTCCCGCGGCGGCTGGCTGGCCAACGCCCCCCAGTCCTCCCGCAAGGACGCCCGCGACGCGGTGGTCGCCGCCCGCAAGGCGTTCGCCGGATGGTCCGGCGCGACCGCCTACAACCGGGGCCAGGTGCTGTACCGGGTCGCCGAGATGCTGACCGGGCGGCGCGAGCAGTTCGCCGCCGAGGTCGCCGACGCCGAGGGGCTGTCGGTGGAGGCGGCGCTGGCGGCGGTGGACGCCGCCGCCGACCGCTGGGTCTGGTACGCGGGCTGGACCGACAAGATCGCCCAGATCGCCGGGGGCGCCAACCCGGTGGCCGGGCCGTTCTTCAACCTCTCGGTGCCCGAGCCCACCGGAGTGGTCGCCGTCCTGGCTCCGCAGAAGTCCTCGTTGCTGGGCCTGGTGTCCGTGCTGGCGCCGGTGATCGCGGGCGGCAACACGGCCGTGGTGGTGACCAGTGCCGCCGCGCCGCTGCCCGCGCTGTCGTTCGCCGAGGTGCTGGCCACCTCCGACGTACCGGGCGGGGTCGTCAACATCCTCTCCGGCGACACGGCGGAGCTGGGTGTGCCGCTGGCGGCGCACCAGGACGTCAACGCGATCGATCTGACCGGCGCGGGCGGTGACGCCGAGCTGGCCACCCAGCTGGAGACGGCGGCGGCCGACAACCTCAAGCGCGTGCTGCGGCCCGCCGACGAGGACTGGACGGCCGACCCGGGCACCGGGCGGCTGCTGACGTTCCTGGAAACGAAGACCGTCTGGCACCCCATCGGCGTCTGAACGGCGCGCATACGGGACAATGGGGTCCCGTGACCGTTACGCCGCAGACGCCGCCGATACCCCCCACGTCGCAGGCGGATCCGGAGCCCGGACCCCGGGCCCGGGTCATCCTGCTGACCGGCCCCTCCGGATCCGGGAAGTCCCGGCTCGCCGTACGCTCCGGGCTCCCGGTGCTGCGGCTCGACGACTTCTACAAGGAGGGCACGGACCCCACCGTGCCGCCGCTGCCCGACGGCTCCGGCACGGACTGGGACGACCCCGCCTCGTGGAACGCCGACGCGGCGCTGGACGCGGTGCGCCGGCTGTGCGCGGCGGGCAGCGCCACCGTCCCGGTGTACGACATCTCCACCTCCGCGCTCACCGGCAGCGCGCCGCTCGACCTGGGCGGCGCGCCGCTGTTCATCGCGGAAGGGATCTTCGCGGCGGAGATCAGCGAGCGGTGCCGGCGCGAGGGCCTGGCGGCGGACACCCTGTGTCTGCGCAACCGGCCGCTGACCACCTTCCGGCGCCGGCTGACGCGCGATGTGCGGGAGTCCCGCAAGTCGCTGGTGTTCCTGCTGCGGCGCGGCTGGAAGCTCATGCGGGCGGAGGGCCGGATCGTGGCCCGGCACGTGGAGCAGGGGGCCCACCCGTGCGGCCGGGACGAGGCCCGCGCGCGCATCGCGCGGCTGAGCGGCGCGACGGTCTAAGGCACGGGGCGGCCGGCCCTGCCCGACGGGCGACGATTTTTCGGCTCGGCGGAGATCTGTACCTTCTCGGTATGAGTGACACCTACACGATGACGGAGGCCCCGGATGCCCTCGGGACGCTCGTTCATCGGGTCGCACGTTCGCACGTTCGCACGAACGCATCACGATCACGGAACACGGCCGCGCCGCGGCGGTACTCATCCACCCCGAGGATCTGGCGGACCTGGAAGACGCCTTGGCGGTAGCCGAGTACCGACGCCGGAAGGCCGAAGGCACGCTGGAACTCATCCCCCACGAGGAGGTCCGGCGGCTGCTGGGGCTGAACGAGGAGGACGGCGCGTGATGGCCGCTCCGTGCGAGAGGCTCCGTCCCTCCATCAAGTGGTGAGGGTCCCTCGGTCAGAGCTCCCAAGCCTCTGAGCACCAGCCGCGAACGTCAGCGGGGTCCGGCGCCCCCCAGGCACCGGACCCCGTTCTTTCCCCCGTGATCCCCCGTGTTCCCCCGTTCCCCCTTCCCTCGGGTTCCCCCGTGTCCCCCGGTTTCCCCCGTGTCCCCCCGCCCCCTCAGGCCACCAGCTCGCCGAAGGACTCCTCCACGTCCCGCCCCATGTTCAGCGAGCGGTCCTCGCGCAGCCGGCGCAGGGTGCGCCAGATGCTGCTCTTGACGGTGCCGACGCTGATGTTCAGCGTCTCCGCGATCTCCGGGTCGGTCTGACCCTCGTAGTAGCGCAGCACCAGCATGGTGCGCTGCTGTTCGGGCAGCCGCGCCAGCGCCTGCCACAGCACGGTGCGCAGTTCGGTGCCGCGCATCGTGTCGTACTCGCCGGGGGACTCGGGCAGTTCCTCGGTCGGGTACTCGTTCAGCTTGCGGCGGCGCCACGCGCTGATGTGCAGGTTGGTCATGGTGCGGCGCAGGTAGCCGCCGACCGCCGCCTTGTCGGTGATCCGCTCCCAGGCGCGGTACGTGGACAGCAGCGCGCTCTGGAGCAGGTCCTCCGCCTCGTGCCGGTCACCGGTGAGGTGGTAGGCGGTGGCGTACAGGGAGGCGCGGCGCTCTCGCACGTAGGCGGTGAACTCCGCCTCCGTGACCCCCTCGCGCCGCGCTCCCCGCACGGTTCCCCCGTTCCCCCCGGTCTCCCCCGTCTTCCCCCCCACCGCGTCCACCGCACTGAGGTGCGCCGGACGCGCATGACCGGTGCCGCGATGGCCCCCCAGCCTGTTCGCGGCGCCGGACGACGTGTTCCCCGTCACGTCGCACCGCACGGGAACCACGGAGGTGCGAGCGCGCGTCGTACCGATGACTGCCGTGTTGCTGATGCTGTGCAGTGCGCTCATCCCGCTGCCCCCATCGTGTCGCCGTGCCGTACTCGGTGTGTCGGGGAATACACTGCCCGGCCAGTTTCATGGGGCCGTCCCCCAACTGTCACAGCGGTGTCACAGGCGCCCGGGACCTCTTCCGGGAACGCACGGTCGAACTCTCCGGGGTCCATAGGCCACAATGAGCCGCGTGGCTTTCCTGTTGCTGATCGAGGACGACGAGGCGGTACGTACCGCCCTGGAGATGAGCCTGTCCCGCCAGGGGCACCGGGTGGTGACCGCCGCGACGGGCGAGGACGGCCTGACCCTGCTGCGGGAACAGCGGCCCGATCTCATCGTTCTGGACGTCAACCTGCCCGGAATCGACGGTTTTGAGGTCTGTCGTCGCATTCGCCGCACCGACCAGCTGCCCATCATCCTGCTCACCGCGCGCAGCGACGACATCGATGTCGTCGTCGGCCTCGAATCGGGCGCCGACGACTACGTGGTCAAACCCGTCCAGGGCCGGGTGCTGGACGCCCGGATCCGCGCCGTCATGCGACGCGGCGAGCGCGAGTCCCACGACGCGGCCACCTTCGGCGCCATCGTCATCGACCGCGCCGCCATGACCGTCACCAAGAACGGCGAGGACCTCCAGCTCACCCCCACCGAGCTGCGGCTCCTGCTCGAACTCAGCCGCCGCCCCGGTCAGGCGCTGTCCCGGCAGCAACTGCTGCGCCTGGTGTGGGAACACGACTACCTCGGTGACTCCCGGCTGGTGGACGCCTGCGTCCAGCGGCTGCGCGCCAAGGTCGAGGACGTGCCGTCCTCCCCGAAGCTGATCCGCACGGTGCGCGGCGTGGGCTACCGGCTGGACACTCCTTCGTGACACGGCGCGCCAGGGGCAGGTTCATACGGAGCGCACTGCGGCTCACCTCGCTGCGACTGCGCCTGGTCACGGTGTTCGCCCTGGTGGCGCTGGTCGCCGCCGTGTCGGTGTCCGGCATCGCGTACTGGCTCAACCGCGACGCCGTCCTCACCCGCGCGCAGAACTCGGCCCTCAAGGACTTCTCCCAGGCGCTGGGCGACGGCGCGGGCGGGCTCCCCGAGGATCCCGCCTGCGAAATGCTGCGCGACATGGGCACGATCATGACCAGCGGCAACCAGACCTATCAGGTGGTGCTGGTCGACCGGGGCGGCGAGGACGGCGACTGCGTCATCGAGACCGCCCCCAAGAGCTTCCGGCTCGACATGGTGCCGGCTTCCCTCGTCGACGCGGTGCACCAGCGGCGCGAGGACACCGAAGCCCCGTACCACCTGTACTGGCAGCGGGTGGAGATCGACGGCGACCCGTATCTCATCGGCGGCGCGCAGGTCATCGACGGCGGCCCGACCGGCTACCTGCTGGCCTCCCTCATACCGGAGCGCGACGATCTCAACTCGCTCGCCTGGTCGCTGGGCATCGCCACCGCGCTGGCCGTCATCGGCTCGGCGCTGCTCGCCCAGGCCGCCGCCACCACGGTGCTGCGGCCCGTGGCCCGGCTGAGCAACGCGGCGCAGCGGCTGGGCGAGGGCAAGCTGCACACCCGTCTCGAGGAGCGCGGCGCGGACGAACTGGCGGAGCTGTCCCGTACGTTCAACGCCGCCGCGGAGTCCCTGGAGCGCCGGGTGGAGGATCTGCGGGCCCGGGAGGCCGCCAGCCGCCGCTTCGTCGCCGACATGTCGCACGAACTGCGCACCCCGATGACCGCGATCACCGCCGTCACCGATGTGCTGGAGGAAGAGGTCGACAGCCTCGACCCGATGGTCGCCCCGGCCGTCCAGCTGGTGGTGAGCGAGACCCGCCGCCTCAACAGCCTGGTCGAGAACCTGATGGAGGTCACCCGCTTCGACGCGGGCACCGCCAAGATGGTCCTGGACGACGTCAACATCGCCGATCAGCTCACCCACTGCATCGACGCCCGCGCCTGGCTGGACGCCGTCGAGCTGGACGCCGACCGCACGATCACCGCCCGGCTCGACCCGCGCCGCCTGGATGTCATCCTCGCCAATCTGATCGGCAACGCCCTCAAGCACGGCGGCGGCCGGTCGGTACGCGTCTCGGTGCGCGAGGAGAGCGACGAGGCGCTGGGCCGTGACGATGTCGTGGTGGAGGTCGCCGACCAGGGGCCCGGCATCCCGCAGGAGGTGCTGCCACACGTCTTCGACCGCTTCTACAAGGCGAGCGCGTCGCGACCGCGCTCCGAGGGCAGCGGTCTTGGGCTGTCGATCGCGCTGGAGAACGCCCATCTGCACGGCGGCGAGATCTCGGCGGCGAACGCCCCGGGCGGCGGTGCGGTGTTCACCCTGCGGCTGCCGCGCCAGCCCCCCAGTGAGAACGACGAGGACACGGACACCGACGGCGGGGACGACGGGGATGGCGGCGGCGCCGAGGGCGGCCGTCCGGGAGAGGAACGCAGCAGGTGAGGGCAGGTACGGAACGCACACGGCGGACGCGGCGCACCGGGCGGGCGGGCCGGACCACCGGGCTCGGTGTGGCCGCCGCGCTCCTCGCGCTGGCCGGCGCCACCGGGTGCGGCATCCGCTCCACCAATGTGCCGGTGGACGCCGGACCCGCCCCCTCCCGAGCGAGCTGCGACACCACCATGGAGACCTCCGGCACCGCCGGGACGGTACTCACCGGCGGGGCCGAGGTGTTCCTGGTCTGCGGCACCCGGGTGGAGGCCGTCTCGCGCACCGTGGACACGGCGGAGGTCGGCTCCGACCGGCTGCGGATGGCCGCCGCCCTGCTGACCGAGTTGCAGAACGACCCGGGCGGGGACGAGCAGGCGGCCGGGTTCACCAGCGCCGTGCCCCTGGATCTCGCCGTCTCCGGCCCGGTCGGCGACGACCCGGAGACGGTGCTGCGGCTGAGCCAGCGCCCCAGCGAACTGCCGGCGTTCGCCCTCGCCCAGATCATCTGCACCTTCGCCGGGGTGGAGGGCCTCGGCAACGGCCACGCCGTGGTGCTGGGCGGCCCCGCCGACTCCCCCGACCCCCGCCCGCAGACGTACCCGTGCAGCGCGGCGATGCGGCACAGCCCCGAGTCGGCGCCCTCGGTGGGCCGCTCGCTGTAGGCGCCGCAGGTCACATCGAGCGCGGGGAACCGTACCGGGGGGCAGGGGCGTCCTGGAATCCGTGCACCGTCATCACGGCGGCCCGGCGGGGCTCGCCAAGCGCGAAAGCGGTCATCGCGGCGAGATCCGCGACCAGAAGGTCGACCCGAGGGTTCGGGTGGTGGCCTTCGTCCTGCTCACCGTGTACCTCGCCGTCGTGGGCTGGCTGATGCTGCGCCCGCGGTCCGTGATGTGGGTGTCACCGCCCAATCTGGAGCCGCTGGCCACCATCCGCGCCGACCTCGCGGCGGGGCCCGGGCAGGCGCTGCGCACCATCGGCACGGGCCTGGGTGTCTTCGCCCCGCTGGGGGTGCTGCTGCCGCTGCTGGGCCGGCGGCTGGGCGGCACCCGCTTCGTCTCGCTCTTCCGCACGGTGTTCGCGGCGGCGATGATCTCGCTCGGGATCGAACTCATGCAGTCGCTGGAACCCACCCGGGTCGCCGATGTGGACTCGCTGCTGCTGAACGCCTCCGGGGTCACCCTCACGCATCTGCTGTGCTACGGGAAGCTGCGGGATCTGCTGCTGCGCGACACCACTCCGCCCTCGCCGTCCCCGCGTCCCGAACCCGACGCCGTGCCGGCGCCGATCGGTTCGGCGGCGCCGTTCCGGCGGCCCGAGCCGCGGCGCGGTACGGCCCACCGGGTCGGACTCGCCCCCGGCGCGCGGTAGCGTGGAGGGCAGCACGGCAGCACCACGAACGAGAAGGGCCGCACCCCACGGCTGGGGGTACGGCCCTTCTTTCGTGCGTGTCCCGGGTCCGGGACCGGGTGGCCCCGGACCCGGCTGCGCCCCGGTCCCGGCCCGGGGAGCGGGGAGCGGCTGGTGTCAGCCGAGCAGCCCGCCCTTGAGCGCGCCCGCGGGCAGCCCGCCGAGCAGACCGCTGGTGGCCTGGTTGAGCACATCGCCCTGGCCGCCGAGCAGGCTGTTGGCGTCGGTGGTGCCGTTCAGCGGCTTGGTGACCTCCTGGAGGCCGGCGGCGGCGTTCCCGCCGTTACCGGTGAGACCGCCGGCCACCTCGCCCAGCGGCACGGCCTTCACGACCTGACCGGTGGTCCCGGCCACCAGCTCCTCGCCCAGCGCGTGGGCGGAACCCGCACCGGTGGCGGCGAGCGCGGCACCGACAGCGGCGGCACCCAGGGTCTTCACGGTGGTGTGCTTCATGAGTCACTACGTCCTTGTGTGGGGTGGGATGTCAGCGGCGAGGCCGTGTCCGACACATAGCGCCGGTCAGGCCCGCGGCGGCTGGTGCGGTGCATCGCAAGGCAGAGAGTCGCCCTCATAGCGGGTTATTCGGGCGATTCGACAACGCAGCGAGGTGCCGTGCCAGGCGTCGCGGGCCAGGCGGGATGTGTCAGACGCGGCCTAGGGCCCGAGGGCGAACGTAGCCACTGAAAGCCCGCGCCGCAAAGGATCGAAATGTCTCGCGCGTCCCGCCCGCCGGTCGGATCAACTGCCTTTCGCGGCAGGCCCACACGCCGCGGCACGTCACCATCCGGCCAGGTCAGGCAGGGTTCTCCGACACGGATGGGAACAGCCACTCGGAGCGTAGTGCGGCATATCCCGGCTTGATCACCTCGTTGATCATCGCCAGACGTTCATCAAAAGGAATGAACGCCGACTTCATGGCATTCACCGTGAACCACTGAAGATCGTCGAGCGAATACTGGAACGTCCGTACGAGATGCTCGAATTCACGGCTCATGCTCGTATCGCTCATCAGCCGGTTGTCGGTATTGACCGTCACCCGGAAACGCAGCCGCCGCAGCAGACCGATGGGGTGCTCGCCGTACGAGGTCGCCGCCCCCGTCTGGAGGTTGGAGGTCGGGCACATCTCCAGCGGGATCCGCTTGTCACGGACGTACGCCGCCAGCCGCCCGAGCCGTACCGCGCCGTCGTCGCCGACCTCGATGTCATCGATGATCCGCACCCCGTGGCCCAGCCGGTCGGCGCCGCACCACTGGAGCGCCTGCCAGATCGAGGGCAGCCCGAACGCCTCGCCCGCGTGGATGGTGAAGTGGTTGTTCTCGCGCTTGAGGTACTCGAACGCGTCCAGGTGACGGGTGGGCGGGAACCCGGCCTCGGCGCCCGCGATGTCGAAGCCGGCCACGCCGCGATCGCGGTAACGGTTGGCGAGTTCGGCGATCTCGAACGCGCGGGCGGCGTGCCGCATGGCGGTGAGCAGCGCGGCGGTACGGATGCGGTGGCCGGCCGCGGCGGCGCGCCGTTCACCCTCCCGGAACCCCTCGTTGACGGCCTCGACGACCTCCTCCAGGGTGAGCCCGTCCTCCAGATGCTGCTCGGGGGCGTACCGGATCTCCGCGTATACCACCCCGTCGGCCGCCAGGTCTTCCACGCATTCGGCCGCCACCCGGACGAGCGCGTCCCGGCGCTGCATCACGGCGCAGGTGTGTGCGAACGTCTCCAGATAGCGCGGCAGCGAGCCGGAGTCGGCCGCCTCGCGGAACCAGACCGCCAGCTTGCCGGGATCGGTGGCCGGAAGCCGGTCGTAGCCCTGCTCGGCGGCGAGTTCGACGATGGTGGCCGGGCGCAGCCCGCCGTCGAGGTGGTCGTGGAGCAGGACCTTGGGGGCGCGCAGGATCTGTTCCCGGTTCGGCACCGGGGCATGGCGGGACGGAGAACTCTGAGTCATCCCGGCACTGTAGCGCCTACGCGCGTAGATGAGGGGGAGGAAACCCGTCGTCCCGCGGCCGCGGGGCGGGCGGTCCGGGGCCGGGGCGGGGGCGCGCCCGCGGCTCCCGCTCGGCCTACGCCTCCCGCCCCGGGTCCGGATCCATGCGGCCGGTCCCCGCGAACCGGCCGCGCCGCCCCAGCAGGAACCGCTTGAAGTCGGCGACCGGACGGGTGTCCGGGTGCCCCGCCAGCCAGGCGACACCGATCTCGCGCACCGCCCGGGGAGCCGTCACCACCAGATCGCGGGCGGTGGGCCGGGGCACCATGGGCGGCGGCAGCAGCGCCACCCCCAGCCCGGCGGCGACCAGGCCGCGCAGCGTCTCCGGCTCCTCCCCCTCGAAGGCGATCTTCGGTATGAACCCGGCCCGCGCGCACAGCACATCCGTCAGCTTCCGCAGTCCGTAACCGGGTTCGAGGGTGACGAAGGGCTCGTCCGCCGCCTCGGCCAGCCGCACCCGTTTGCGGTTGGCGAGCCGGTGCCCGGCCGGTACGACCAGGAACAGCCGCTGCTCGTCCAGGCGCCGCGTCACCAGGTCGGGGGCCTCGGGGATCGGGGAGGTCAGGCACAGGTCCAGCTCGCCCAGCCGCATCCGCTCGATCATGTCCTCGCCGTAGCTCTGGACGAGCGCGAACCGCACCCGGGGGTGGTCCACGCGGAACTCCCGGATGAGGGCGGGTACGGTTTCCGGACCCATGGTGTGCAGGAACCCGAACGCCACCTTGCCGGCCGCCGGATCCGCGTCCGCGCGCACCGCCTCCGCCGCGCGGCCGATCTCGCCGAGCGAGCGCTCCACGGAGCGGGCGAAGGCCCGGCCCGCCGGGGTGAGGCTGACGTTGCGGCCGTGCCGGGCGAGCAACGCCACCCCCAGGTCGGCCTCCAGCCGGGCCATGGCACGGCTGAGCGTGGACTGCGGTACGCCGAGTTCGCGCGCGGCCTGGGTGATGTGCTCGTGCCGGGCGACGGCGGCGAACTGGGCGAGGCGCGGGCTGAGCAGCGCGGCCCACGCCTCGGGCGGTACGTCGGCACCCGCCGCGATACCGCCGCCCGCGCTTGTTACACGAATGTCTTTTCCGTTGCCCGGATATGACATGGACCCCCACCACCTGCATTGATGCACTGGAGCATCAATCATCGCAGCTTTGTGCATTGGACGCATGAAAGGCGCCGTCCTAATTTTGACGACATGCCCACCGCAGCAGCCACGAAGGTGTCGGCCACCGCCGACCCCGCTCTAGTCCAGGCCCCGAGCCCTCACCCGAAGCCCACCCCGGCACCGACCACGACCGCGACCGTCCCGGCGACCCGCACCCCGGCCGCCGCCCCGGTCCCGCGCCTCCGCGTCAACCTGGCCCTCTTCGCCCTCGGCGTGGCCACCTTCGCGCTGCTGTTCTCCACCCAGGCACTCCTGCCCGACCTCGCCACCGCCTTCTCGGTGGCCCCGGGCCAGGCCAGTTGGACCATCTCGGCCACCACCATCGCCCTGGCCGCCGCCGTCCTGCCGCTGAGCGCGCTCAGCGAACGCTTCGGCCGCCAGCAGCTGATGACGGTCTCAGTGGCCGTCGCCGTGGCCCTGGCCCTGGTCATCCCCTTCGCCCCCGACCTCACCACGCTGATCGCCCTGCGCACCCTCCAGGGCGCGGCCATCGCCGGCATCCCGGCCTCCGCCGTCGCCTACCTCTCGGAGGAGCTGGACGCCCGCTCCACGGTCGGCGCGGTCGGCCTGTTCATCGCGGGCAACAGCGTGGGCGGCATGCTCGGCCGCATCCTCACCGGCTGGGTCGCCGAGGGCTGGGGCTGGCGCGCCGCGCTCGCCGCCGTCGCCGTCCTCGCGCTGGCCGCCGCCGTGCTCTACCGGCTGCTGCTGCCCCGGGCCCGCAACTTCACCCCCACCGCGCTGCGGCCCCGCGCCCTGCTCGCGACGGTGCGCACCCACCTGTCCGAGCCGCTGCTGGTGCGGCTGTTCGCGATCGGGCTGCTGCTGATGTCGGCGTTCAGCGCCGTCTACACGGTGATCGGCTTCCGGCTGGTGGCGGAGCCGTTCGGCCTGTCCGCCGGGCTCATCGGCTCGGTGTTCGTCATCTACCTGGTGGGCACCTGCTCCTCCTCGGTGACCGGCCCCATGGTCGAACGCCTCGGCCGGCGCGGCGCCCTCTACCTCGCCATCACCACCGTGACCGGCGGGCTGCTGCTGAGCCTGGTCGACAACCTGGCGACCGTGCTGCTCTCCCTGGTGCTGATCACCGGCGGCTTCTTCTTCGGCCACGCCGTCGCCTCCGGCTCGGTGAGCCGGGCCGTGACCCACGGGCGGGCGCAGGCCTCGGCGCTGTACCAGGTGGCGTACTACCTGGGCAACAGCGCGGGCGGCACGCTCGGCGCGGTCATCTTCCACCGGGCCGGCTGGGAGGGTGTGGTGGCCTTCGGTCTCGTCGCGCTGCTGACCACCGCGGGCATCACGCTGTACGCCACTGGGCGCGCCCGGGTGGTGCGCCGGCGCGAGGCCGCCCTCGCCTGACACAACGGCACAAGGGCGGAACCGCCCGCCCCCGGGGGACGTGATAGAGGCCACACTCCTTCCCCCGGGGGGACTTCGATGGCCAGTGGTACATCGCGCGGCGCCGTCGCCGCACTGCTCAACGCCAGCGGGCCGGGTTACCCGACCGTGGCAGGAAGCGCTCCCCTCAACGGGGTGCGCGGAAGTCAAGACATCGAGACGAGCCTGTGCTGATGCGCGTCGAGCCGATGGGACCGGTGCTCGCCGCCCTCGCGAACCTCTTCGGTACGGGCCTGCTGGGGGGCGGCGGGTGGCTGGCGGTGTCCTTCGCCCACGGCGCCCTCGCCGACGCCGCGACGACGGTGGACGCCGTCGTCTTCGGGGCCGTGGCGCTGTTCGGGGCACTCGTCGCGTACGTGGGCCTGGGCACGCTGCTCCACAACCGGGACCGGCGGCGCTCCACCCGCCGACTGGCCACCCAAGGGGTGGACGGGGCCGCCGAGGTGATCGCCATCGGCCCCGAGGACATCACCCCGGACGGCCTGAGCACCCAGCACGAGCTGCGGCTGCGCGTCACGGGTCCCGGCTTCGAGCCGTTCGAAGCGAGCAGCACGGAGCCGGACGCCCACTTCCCCGGCCTGGTGGTGGGCAGCCGCCTGGCCGTCGTCGTCCATCCGCCCAGCCGGGAATTCACCCTGCACCGGGCCGACCCCGTCTGTTAGGGTCCGCGGCATGAAGCGCGCTGCCAGCACGACGACGCCGGAGAGTGTCCCGGCGCGCTGACCCATGTCTGAGTCCGAAGCCCCGGGGCGAGTGCCCCGGGGCTTCGCCGTGTGGTCACCCGCCCCTCCCCCGGAGGGAGACCACCACCATGACCACCGACGCACCCGATCACCGCACCCTGGGCCGCGCGCTGGGCCTGTTCGACTCCGACAAGCTCATGGGCGCGGGTCTGCCGTACTGGCTGCCCGCGGGCGCGGCCGTACGCCACGCGCTGGAGCGCTACATCCACGAGGCCGAACGCCGGGCCGGCTACCGGCATGTGTACTCGCCGGTGCTGGGCAAGCGCGAGCTGTACGAGATCTCCGGCCACTGGGACCACTACCGCGAGGACATGTTCCCGCCGATGGACCTGGGCGGCGGCGAGCAGATGCTGCTGCGGCCCAGCCTGTGCCCGCACCACGCGCTCATCTACCGCTCCCGCGCGCACAGTTACCGCGAGCTGCCGCTGCGGATGGCCGAGCTGGGCGGGATGTACCGGTCCGAACTCTCCGGCGTGCTGGGCGGACTGACCCGGGTGCGGGCCATCACCCTCAATGACGCGCACATCTTCTGCACCGTCGAGCAGGTGGCCCACGAGGCACGGGCCGCGCTGGAGATGATCCGCCGGGCGTACGAGGCGCTGGACATCCGGCCGGCCCGGTACCGGCTTTCGCTGCCGGGCGGGGGCGGAAAGTACGTGGCGGCGCCGGAGATGTGGCGGCGCTCGGTGGTGCTGCTGCGGGAGGTGCTGGACGATTCCGGCCTGCCGTACGAGGCGGCGGAGGGCGAGGCGGCCTTCTACGGGCCGAAGATCGACGTACAGATCGCCGACCCGGCGGGGCGCGAGTCCACCCTGTCGACCGTGCAGGTCGACTTCCACCAGCCGGAGCGGTTCGATCTGCGCTACACCGGCGCGGACGGGGCCGCGCACCGCCCGGTGATGGTCCACCGCAGCATCATCGGCAGCGTGGAGCGCGTGGTGGCCCATCTGATCGAGCGGCACGGTGGCGCGTTCCCGGCCTGGCTGGCGCCGGTGCAGCTGGCGATCCTGCCGGTGGGCGACGACCAGCTGGCGCTGGCGGACGACGTGCGGTCCCGGGCGCTGGACCTCGGTCTGCGGGTGGAGCTGGTTCCCCGGTCGCACGGCACCCTGTCCGCCCGGATCCGCGCGGGCCGGCTGATCCCCTACCAGGCGGTCATCGGCACCCGGGAGGCGGCGGCCGGCGGGCTCTCCCTGCGTCTGCGGAACGGCGAGCGCCTGCCGGCCGAACCCGCCGGGGCCGCACTGCGGCGCGTCGCCGGGGCATGCGCGCCGGGCGGCGGGGCGGCCGGGTAGCGGCGGGTGGGCCCCCGCCTCCACCCCACCGACCGCACCGGGGAGAATCCGTGGAATGACCACCCGTTCACTCGGTTCCTCCGTTGTCCTGATCACCGGAATCATGGCCGCCGGGAAGTCCACCGTGGCGCAGCTTCTCGCCGAACGGCTGCCCCGGGCCGCGCACGTGCGGGGCGATGTGTTCCGGCGGATGATCGTGTCGGGGCGCGAGGAGATGCGGCCGGGGGAAGCGGCCGAGGCGCGGGCGCAACTGGAGCTGCGGCACCGGCTGTCGGCACTGGTGGCCGACGAGTACGCGCGCGAGGGCTGGACCGCGATCGTTCAGGACATCGTGCTCGGTGAGGATCTGCCCCGGTACCTCGCCCGGTTGCGCACTCGTCCCGTGTACGTGGTGGTGCTGGCCCCGTCCCCGGAGTCGGTGCACCGGCGGGAGGCCGGCCGGGCCAAGAACGGGTACGGACCGGGCCCCTGGACGGTCGAGGTCCTGGACCGGGGGCTGCGCGCGGAGACTCCGCCGATCGGTCTGTGGCTGGACAGTTCGGACCTGACCCCCGAGGAGACGGTGACCGCGATCCTCGACGGACTCGATGCCGCCCGTGTCCTGGAGGGCGGGGATGACCGCGTCCCCGCCCAGGAGGGCAGCACAGGTCCGGGTGGCGGGAGCCCGCGGGAGTGACCCGCGGGCTCCGGGCGCGGGTCCGGCACCGGCCGGCACCGGGACCGCATCGCTCAGTGGGCGGCCTTGAGCCCGACCACTCCGCCGACGATCATCGTCAGGAACACGATCTTCGCCACGCTCACCGACTCACCGCCGGTGACCATGGCGTACGCGACGGTGAGGGTGGCGCCGATGCCCACCCACACCGCGTACGCCGTTCCGATGGGAAGATCGCGCATCGCGTACGCGAGGCCGGCCATGCTGCCGACGAGTCCTACGGCGAAGACCACGGACGGACCGGGCTTGGTGAAGCCTTCCGACCGGCCCAGCGCGGTGGCCCACACCGCTTCCAGCGCACCCGAGATCACCAGAATCAGCCATGCCATGACGAGCCCTCCTGCGGGCCGTCTTGTCGCACACCGGGTACGGCACCCCTCGTCCGGGAGCCCACCTGACTGACCGGGGGCTCCGTGTCAACGTCTCACACCCGCCCCCACCGGGCAAGCGTCACCCCGGCGGCGTGATCAACCCCTGCTCGGCCCGGCCCGCCATGACCGCCGCCTTCTTCTCCACCTCGATCACCAGCGCGGGCGGGGCGCCCTCCACGACGTAGCCCTCCGTGGGGTCATACTCCCGGGGGCGCTCCATGCGACGCCCCGCCGATAGCGGTTCCCGTCGGCGGGAGGGGGTCGGTCTCTTCATGGGGCGGGGTCAATTGCTGTGGGCATGGCGGCACTTCTCTCGTTGACGGCGAAAGGCCCTTTCGCTCTCGACGGTAGCGGGGTCTGGCTGCCACGCGTTGGCGTTTCACGGAAAAGCGCGGCGAAATGCCCCTGGAGAGTGATGACTTCTCGGGAAGGCGACGTCCGGACTTCGTCAACTCCACTCCACGTCCGGGGAATGAGCTGACGAGGGCGGGGGTACATCTGCCCGCTGTGATGCCCATCGCTGAGTCCAGCACCGACCCCGGGGCCGCCGGCCCGGCCCCCGCTGTCCGGTCGGTGACCTGCCGTCCGTACGCCGTGCGGCGACTGATCGAGGTGTTCCGTGGCGGAGAGTGAACAGCAACGGCGCCGGAAAGAACTCTTGGACAGACTCAGGGAGGCGAATGTGCGCAGCGTGCTGCACCGGACGTTCAAGAGTGGAGGCATGCGGTGAGTGTGCGGCGATTGCTGCGGTACCGGAACTGGACGCTGGAGCCCGATGTGGAACCGGACTCGGAGCCGACCAAGTTCGCGATGCGCTGCGCGGTGTGCCGTAAGAAATCACCGGTGTCGGTGGAATTCGAGGCGCTCAGCCGCTGGGTTTTCCATCACGTCGGGCGCAATCCCTCCCACCACTCCTATCAGGAGATCATCGTCCGTCCGTGGCGGGCCTGGATGGGGCCGATGGCGCGCTGACCTCCGCGGCAGCGGCGGCGGCCCGGTCGTACGCGGTGCGGGCCGCCGCGATCGCGTCCTGGTGGGTCTCGGTCCAGATCACGAGGGACTGGATGGCCTCGTGCAGGGTGCAGCCGAGCGGGGTCAGCGCGTACTCGACGCGGGGCGGGACCACCGGGTACACCGTCCGCCTGACCAGTCCGTCGCGCTCCAGCTGGCGCAGGGTGACGGTGAGCATGCGCTGGCTGATGCCGTCGATGTCGCGGCGCAGCTCCATGAAGCGCATGGTGCGGTGTTCCAGGAGCGCGACCACCATCAGGGACCATTTGTCGGCGACCCGGTCGAGGATCTGCCGTACTTCGCAGTCCTCGCGGCGGTCCCACTGAAGTGCCTGGTCGGGGATGGTTACCCGGCAGGTACGGGGTGATTCGAAAGTGCCTTCTTCCACAGCGATCCAGGGTGCCGCAGGATCGGGTCGGTATCAAGAAGGAACTGGCGTGCTGATCGGTAAGCGCTCGCACGTCCCGCACCCGCCCAGGAGCCCCGTTGCCCACCTCACCCTCCCCCGCATCCGCCGCGGGCCGCCTCGGTGGCCGTGAGTGGGGCGTGCTCTTCGTGCTCTGCGGAGCGATATTCCTCGAAGGCATCGACATCGCCATGCTCAATGTGGCGCTGCCGTCCATCCGCGCCGATCTCGGCCTGTCCACCGGCACGCTCCAGTGGGTGATGAGCGCCTACGTGCTGGGGTACGGCGGGTTCATGCTGCTCGGCGGCAGGGCGGCGGACCTGTTCGGGCGGCGCCGGATGTTCCTGTTCTGGCTCACGGTCTTCCTGCTGTTCTCCGGGCTGGGCGGGCTGGCGGACGACGGCTGGACGCTGATCGCCGCCCGCTTCGTCACGGGGGTGGCGGCCGCGTTCATGACGCCCGCCGGGCTGTCGCTCGTCACCACCACCTTCGCCGCCGGGCCGCAGCGCGACCGGGCCCTGCTCATCTACTCCGGGACGGCCGCCGGCGGGTTCTCCACCGGGCTCGTGGTCGGCGGGTTGCTGACCACCGCCGGGTGGCGCTGGGTGTTCTTCGCCCCGGTGCTGCTGTCCGCGGTGATCCTGCTTGCCGCCCTGCGGTTCCTGCCGACCACCGCCGACGCGGCGGGCGGGCCCCGTACCGAACGCCTGGACGTGCTGGGCGCGATCACCGTCACCGCCGCGATCGTGCTGCTGGTGCTGGGCGTCGAGCGTGCCGCGCACACCGGGGGCCGGCAGACCGCCGGGACACTCGGCGCGGCCCTGGCGCTGCTGGCCGTCTTCGTCCTCGTGGAACGGCGCACGACCGTGCCGCTGGTCCGGCTGGGAATCTTCCGCAACACGGCCCTGGTGCGGGCCAATCTGATCGCGATGCTGCTGTTCGGGGCGTTCTTCGGGTTCCAGTTCGTCGCGGTGCTCTACCTGCGCGAGTACCGGGGCTGGTCCGAGCTCCGGACCAGCTTCGCGCTGCTGGTGATCGGCCTGGACGCGATCCTGTCCCCGACCCTGACCCCGCGCCTCATCCGCCGGTTCGGCAGCGCCCGGGTGATCTTCGCCGGGATGCTGACGGCGGCACTCGCGTACGCGCTGTTCGCGCGGGTCGGCGCCGACTGGACCTACGCGGCGATGTTCCCGGCCTTCCTGCTGCTCGGGCTCTCGTTCGCCCTGGTGTACGGGCCGCTCACGATCGTCGGCACCGAGGGCATCGCGGCGCGGGAGCAGGGTCTCGCGGGCGGGCTGTTGTACACCTCGTTCCAGTTCGGGGCGGCGCTCGGGCTGTCCGCCGTGACCGCCGTCAGCGCCTCCGTCGGCGGCGGGGACCCGCTGGACGGCTATCACGCCGCGCTGCTGGTGCCCCTGGCCGCCGCCCTGCTCGCCGCCGCGATCTCGGCGTTCGGGCTCGCCCGGGGCCGGGGCACGGGCAGGTCCCCGGAGCCCGCGCCCGCTCCGGTCAGCGCGCCGGTGAGCTGAGCCGCTCCCCCGCGCAGCACGCGTCGGGCGCCGCCGGCTCCGCCGCCCGCCCCGGGTCCGGAGGCGGCGGTGTCGCGCAACAGGCGTCTCCGCGCCAGGCGTTCCGCCCCTCCTTGACGGCGATGGCGGCGATGACGAGGGCGACGACGGGATCCGCCCAGGACCAGCCGAGGGTGGCGTTGGCGAGGAGGCCCGCCAGGAGGACGGCGGACAGGTAGGTGCACAGCAGCGTCTGCTGGGAGTCGGCGACCGCCGAGGCCGATCCGAGTTCGCGCCCGGCACGCCGCTGGGCGGCGGACAGGAACGGCATGATCGCGAGCGACAGGGCGGCCAGCACGATTCCGGTCATCGAGTGGTCCGCCTCGTGGCCGCCTGTAAGGGCACGGACGGCGTCGACGCTCACGTAGGCGGCGAGCGCGAAGAAGGACACCGCGATGATCCGCAGCGCCCGCGCCTCCCGGGCCTGGCGCACCGCGCTGTCGGCGGCCGAGAATTGCCAGGCGACGGCGGCGGCCGAGGAGACCTCGACGAGCGAGTCCAGGCCGAAGCCGACCAGGGCGGCGGAGGAGGCCACGGTCCCGGCGGTGATGGCCACCGCCGCCTCGATCACGTTGTAGGCGATGGTCGCCGCCACCAGCCACCGCACCCGGCGGGTGAGGAGGTCACGGCGCGCCGGGACCAGGGGCGGGGCCGGGGGCGGGGAGCCGGATATGCCGGTGGTCATCAGCAGCAGCCGTCCCGTTCGGCGTCCGGGCAGGTGCGGTCCGCCTCGACGGCGACGACGGCGGCCCGCAGATCGTCCAGCGCGTGGCCGAGCCGGTGGTCGGCGAGTTCGTAGCGGGTGCGGCGGCCGTCCGGGACGGCGCTCACCAGGCCGCAGTCGCGCAGGCAGGCCAGGTGGTTGGAGAGCCGGGTGCGGGAGATGGCGAGGGCGTCGGCGAGGTCGGAGGGGTAGGCCGGAGCCTCGCGCAGGGCGAGGAGCAGCCGGCAGCGGATCGGGTCGGCGAGGGCGCGGCCGAACCGGGCCAGCACCTCGATGTCGGGGGCGGTGGTCAGCATGAAATGACAGTACAGCCATTCCTGAATTCACGAAAGCCTGAACCGATTCGGGCCGATCACTCCACCAGCAGGCGCGCGTAGGCCGCCATCGACCGCTGGTAGCGGGGCAGATGCGGGGCCAGGGCGGTCAGCGCGACCGAGACCGCCTCCCGTTCGCGGCCCACACCGGTCAGCGCGAGCGCCAGGGTGGCGCGTACCGCGTCGTCCAGGTGGTCGGAGCCGGCCGCCAGTTCGGCGGTGAGCAGGTCCACGGCCTCCTGCGGGTGGCCGAGGTTGCGCAGCGAGCTGGCGAGCTGGATCACCGCGCGGCGGCGCCGTTCGCCGGGCAGGCCGCCGGTGGCCAGGGCCCGCCGGTAGTGCTCCACGGCGCGGTCCGGGTGGCCGGTGGAGTCGTACGCGCAGCCGCGCTCGAAGTCGGCGACCGCGCTGCCCGGCGGCAGTTCGGCGGCCAGCTCCGCGACGGCGGCGCGGAACTCCGCCGCGTCCTCGTAGCTGTCGATGGCGGCCCACAGTGCGGCGTTGCGGCGTTCCCAGCCGGGGGGAAGGTGCTCGTCCTCGGTCGTCATGCGGCCATATTCGCTGGTCGGACGGGAGACGGGTACCCAATAATCCCCGCCATGGACGACTACGAGTTCTCCACCGACCCCGCTCGCCTGGACCCGGCCCTGGTGCACCACTGGCTGTCCACCGACGCCTACTGGGCACTGGGGCGCACCCGCGAGAAGCAGGACGCGGCCATCGCCGGGTCGCTGAACTTCGGGGTGTACGAGCGGGCTTCGGGCGCGCAGGTCGGGTACGCGCGGGTGGTGACGGACCGTGCGACCTTCGCCTGGCTGTGCGATGTGTACGTGGCTCGCGCGGCGCGCGGGCGGGGCCTGGGGACGGCACTGGCGCGGGCCGTACGGGATCACCTGGCCCCGTACGGTCTGCGCCGGATCATGCTGTGCACGCAGGACGCCCACGGCGTCTACGAGCGGGTCGGCTTCGCGCCGCTGGCCGCGCCCGAGCGCTGGATGAGCCTGGGCCTGCAGTAGCGGCGCGGGCTCAGTCCGCCGGCCGCGGCGACGCGGGAGAGGCCGGGGGACGACGTGGGCCCCGCGGGCTGCGTCGGCCGCGTCCGCCCCAAAGGCCGGGGCGGCGGGATCGTCGCCGATCCCGCCGCCCCGGTGGCCGCTGACTCAGGCGATGGCGTAGATGGCCGCCGCCAACGAGAAGCCCATCACACCGAAGATGGTCTGGAGCACGGTCCAGGTGCGCAGCGTCGTCTTGACGTCCATGCCCATGAACCGGCCCACCAGCCAGAAGCCGGAGTCGTTGACGTGGCTGGCGACGACGGAGCCGGCCGCCAGGGCCAGCACGATGGCCGCCACCTCGACGGAGTTGAAGTCCCCCGCCAGGACGACTCCCTGGATGAGGCTGGCCGCCGTGATGAGCGCGACCGTGGCCGAGCCCTGGGCGATGCGCAGCGCGGAGGCGACCAGGAAGCCCACCACGATGACGGGCAGGCCCAGGTCGGAGAGGGAGTCGGAGAGCGCGTCACCGATGCCGCTGGCGCGCAGCACCCCGCCGAACATGCCACCGGCGCCGGTGATCAGGATGATCGAGGCGATCGGGCCCAGCGCGGAGTCCGTCAGCTTCTCGATGACCTCGCCGCCGCGTCCGCGGCGGGTGCCGAGCACGTAGCTGGCGACGAACACGGTGACCAGCAGGGCGATCGGGGTGGCGCCGATGGCGCGGGCGAACTGGTACCAGCCAGCGTCGCCGTCCACCCAGCCCGCGGCGCGGGCCATGTCCAGACCGGTGTTGGCGAAGATCATGACCAGCGGGAGCAGCAGCAGGCCGATGACGGTGCCCGGGGACGGCGGGTTCTTGTCGTGCTCGACCTGCTCACCGCCGGTCAGGATGTCCGGCACGGGGAGGACGAAGCGCTTGCCGACCCACAGGCCGAAGAGGTAGCTGCCGACGTACCAGGTGGGGATGGCGACGACCAGGCCGAGCAGGATCACCAGGCCGATGTCGGCGCCCATGAGTTCGGAGGCGGAGACGGGGCCGGGGTGCGGGGGCACGAAGATGTGCATCGCGGAGAACGCGCCGGCGACCGGCAGGGCGTACCGCAGGATGCCGCCGCCGAGCCGTCGGGCGACCGTGAAGACGATCGGCAGCATGACGACGAGGCCGGCGTCGAAGAAGATCGGGAAGCCGAACATGAGGGAGGCGAAGCTGAGCGCCAGCGGGGCGCGGTCCTCGCCGAAGCGGCGGATGAGCGCGTCGGCGAGTGCCTGGGCGCCGCCGCTGACCTCGATCAGCCGGCCGAGGATGGCGCCGAGCCCCACAAGGAGGGCGACGCCGCCGAGAGTGGTGCCGAACCCCTGGACGAGGGTGTCGACCACGTGTGCGGAGGGGATGCCGGTGGCGAACGCGGTCGCCAGGCTGACCACGATCAGGGCCAGCAGGGCGTGCACCCGCAGCTTCATGATCAGGAAGAGCAGCACGCCGATGGCGCCGGCGGCTATGCCGAGCAGCGGGCCGGCGCCCATCGTTTGAGTCCAGGTGTCCATGCGGAAGCTCCGTTGCCTTCGGGACGGTGGGGAGGGGGAAGTGCCGGGTGGCAGGGGTTACGGGCGCAGGCCCAGCGCGGCCAGGGCGTCCTCGGTGATCTGCTCCGGGGTGCGGTTCAGGTCGACGGTGACGCCGTCCTCGTCGTCCTGGAGCGGCTCCAGGTCGGCGAACTGGGAGTCCAGCAGCGAGGGCGGCATGAAGTGGCCGGTGCGCAGGTGCAGCCGTCCGGAGATCAGCTCGCGGGAGCCGGCGACGTGGACGAAGCGGACCCGGCCGTTCGCCTCGCGCAGCAGGTCGCGGTAGCCGCGCTTGAGCGCCGAGCAGGCGACGACCGCGGATTCGCCCTGGTCGGCCCGCACCGTCATCCAGTCGCGGATGATGCCCAGCCACGGCAGCCGGTCGGCGTCCGTGAGGGGGGTGCCGGCCGCCATCTTGTCGATGTTGGCCTGCGGGTGCAGCAGATCGGCCTCCGCCATCGGCCAGCCGAGGCGGTCGGCGAGCAGCGCGGCGACGGTGGTCTTGCCGGCGCCGGAGACTCCCATGACCACGAGCGCGGTCGGCGACATCGGCCTCTCCTCACTGAAAGGTGTTACCAATTGACGGGAAAGGTAACACCAATGTTGACGGCGAGAAAACCCCCCGCGACGTACCTCACAACGGCACCTCGGTGCGTACTCCCGTGCCTGCGGTGGGTCACCGGCCGCGCGGGGCGCCGGGATAGGCTTCCGGGGTGGGGAGCGACAAGATCAACGGCAATGGTCAGGGCGAGTCCAAACACCACGAGGTGCTGGACACCCTCGGCCTGGAGATCACTTCCGGCGTGCTCCCCGAGGGGCGCGTGCTGACGCTGGACGCCATCCAGGAACGGTTCGGGGTCTCCCGCACGGTCGCCCGCGAGACGATGCGGCTGCTGGAGTCCAAGGGCCTGGTCGTCTCCCGCCGCCGGGTGGGCATCACCGTGCAGCCCGCGGGCTCCTGGCAGGTGTACGACCCCCGGGTCATCTGGTGGCGGCTGGAGGGCCCCGGCCGCGACTCCCAGCTGCGCTCGCTCACCGAACTGCGGATCGCCGTCGAACCGCTGGCCGCGGCGGCGGCGGCCAAGCACGCGGGGCCGGCCGAGCGCGCCCGGCTGGTGGAACTGGCCACCGCCATGCGCCCGCTGGGCGAGGCCGGCCGGCTCGAACCGTTCAACCACCTCGACGTGGAACTGCACTCCCTGGTGCTGAGCGCCAGCGGCAACGAGATGTTCGCCGCGCTCACCGACGTGGTCGCCGCCGTGCTGCGCGGGCGCACCCAGCTGGGGCTGATGCCCGACCGGCCGGTCCCCGAGGCGCTGGACCTGCACGAGGCGGTCGCCCTGGCCGTCGCCGAGGCGCGGCACCAGGACGCGGAGGAGGCCATGCGGCTGCTGCTCTCCGAGGTACGTGACGCGATGGTCCCGCTCGGCGCCCAGAACGGGCGCTGAAGGGGACCACCGCGTCGCGTCAGCGGGTTCGGAGCGCGGGGCTCAGCTGCCGTACACCGTCATGCACAGCACATCGCCGTCGCCGCCGTCGAGGTTCTGGTACCAGTACGTGTTGTAGTCGCTGCCGCCCTGGCGGCAGACGTCACCGCCCCAGTCGCCGTTCGCGGCGGGCACACCGGAGACCTGCATGATCTGGTTGTACGGGACCGGAACCTGGGAGGCCGAGCAGTTGATCGCCGTCATCAGCCCGGTGCGCATGGTCGCGTCGTCGCCCTCGCCCTCCTGCTCCGACATCAGGCACTCGCCGACCCGGTACTGCCGTTCCACGCACAGAGTGGTGTAGGTCGTCGCCCAGGTCTCCTCGTCCGTGAACGAGTGGGTCCAGGTGGTGGCGTTCAGCTCGAAGCCGTCGCAGAAGCCGTAGTCGTCCATGACCTCGACGACCTTGAGGTACGCGTCGTCGGCCGCGCAGTCCACCGGCTCGGGGGTCTCGGCGTTCCAGGTTCCGTCGTTGTCGGTCTGGTAGTTGGCCAGACAGTCGCCGGAGCTCACGGCGGCGAACGCCTCCGAGACCGGGTCCGCGGGGGCACCGCCCCCGCCGGCGTCGTCCGCGTCGTCGCTGTCCGCCGGGTCCGTACCGGTGTCCAGACCTTCCGGCAGTTCGATCTCCGGCATCTCCGGGGCGGGGCCGGCCAGGCCGCCCCCGTCGTCACCGCTGTTCATCCCGAGGGGGATGACGATCGCCGCCAGCACCACGAAGGCCGCCGCCGTGGCGAGCGTTCCCTTCAGGGTGTTGTCCTGCTGATGGGGGTGGGGGTGGGGCTGAGGCTGGGGATACGGGGCGTGCGGAGGACCGTAACCCCCGCCGTAGCCGCCGTTGTAGCCCCCGTGGCCGTTGTTCATGGGCTGGACTCCTCTTCCTGCCCATGTCAGGACGCGGCCGGCCCCGTTCCGGTTCCTTTGTCAGACCATCATTCAGATACCGAGGATGACTTTGGCGATCGAGAAGTAGATGACCAGACCCGTCGCGTCCACCAGCGTCGTCACCATCGGGGCCGAGACCACCGCCGGGTCGATCTTCAGGCGCTTGGCCAGCAGCGGCATCGTGCCGCCCACCGTCGAGGCCCAGCCACAGATCACGATCAGCGTCAGGGCGATCACCGCCGCCACGTCCCATCCCACGAACAGCGAGCCCACCAGCAGGCCGACCACCGCCAGCATCGACCCCAGCAGCAACCCGGTACGGCACTCGCGCCAGATCACCTTCAGCAGGTCACCCACCCGTACCTCGCCGACCGCCAGGGCGCGCACCGCCGCCGTCGCCGCCTGGGCGCCCGCGTTGCCGCCCGCGCCGATCAGCAGCGGGATGAACAGCGCCAGCTGGGTCACCGACTCCAGCTCGCCCTCGAACGCCCGGGTCACCATCACCGTCAGAATGGCCGCCACCAGCAGCAGCATCAGCCACAGCACCCGGGTGCGGGAGAGCTGGAAGACGCTCGCCGACATGTAGTGCCGCTCCAGCGGTTCGGCACCGGCCTGCCGCGCCACGTCCTCGGTGTCCGCCGCCTCGATGACCTCGAACGCGTCATCGCTGGTGAGCAGGCCCACCAGCCGGTCCTCGCTGTCCACCACCGGCAGGTCGAGCACGTTCGTCTCACGCATCAGCCGGGCCGCGTCCTCGGCGCGGTCGGTCGCCTTCGCCATCGGCGGCTCGGTCTCCACCAGCGCGGCGACCATCGTCTCCGGCTCGCTCAGCACCAGTTCGCGCAGCTCGACGATGCCGGTCAGCCGGCGCCCCGCGTCCACCACCGGCAGCGTGTAGATGGTCTCCGCCCGCGCCCCCCGCCGGCGTACCGTCTCCAACGCCTGAGCCACCGTCAGATCCTGCTGGAGCGCGACCGTCTCCGGCGTCATGTAGCGGCCGACCGAGCCCTCCGGGTAACCCAGCAGCGCCGCCGTCATCTGCCGTTCGTGGGCGCTGAGTCCGGCCAGCACCCGCTGGGCGACCTTGGCCGGGGCCTCCTTGAGCATCCGGGCCCGGTCGTCCGGGTCCATGTTCTCCACCAGATCGCGGAACGCCTGGTCCCGCAGCCCCTGGAGAATCTGCTGCTGGTCTACCGGGTCCAGCTCCTCGAAGACCTCCAGCGCGCGGTCCTTGTCCAGCAGCCGGAAGCTGATGACGGAGTTGACGGCGTCCATCCGCGCGAGTTCGTCGGCGATGGCGTAGGGCGGCTGGGTCTCCAGCCATTCGAGGGCGCCCGCGAGGTTGTGGTCCTCAAGCAGGGCAGGCAGATGGGTCATGACGGGATGTCCCCCTGGAGATGGTGCGCGAACGGCTGGCAGGCTCGGGGCGCGCACACGCCAGTCGTCCCAGGGGGTACGTGGCTACCTGGGCGGACGGACGCGGCGCGGCGGATGGTGACTGGGGGGTTCACTGCGCATCGCAGCCACACCTCCCGCCGTGCCGTTCCGTCAAGACCATCCCTCAGGGTACACACCATCGACGACGATGATGGCAAAGGGTTGACCACATCCCGGTGAAGGTGTTAGAGGGTGTCGGTCGGATACCGGCCTACGCGATCCTGTCCAAAATCGTCGGGGGTACGGCCACCCGGGCCTCGTCGCTGACCTCGATCGCGTCCCCGGACAGCGACTCCAGGGCCGCGCCGAACCGTTCGGGGGTGTCGGTGTGCAGGGTCAGCAGCGGCTCCCCCGCGCGCACCGTCTGCCCCGGCTTGGCGTGCAGTTCGATGCCCGCGCCCGCCTGCACCGGGTCCTCCTTGCGGGCCCGGCCCGCGCCCAGCCGCCAGGCCGCCACCCCGACCGCGTACGCGTCCAGCCGGGTGAGCGTCCCGGAGGCCGGGGCGGTCAGCACGTGCGTCTCGCGGGCCACCGGCAGCGGGGCGTCCGGGTCACCGCCCTGCGCCTTGATCATGCGGCGCCAGTGGTCCATCGCGCTGCCGTCCGCCAGCGCCCGCGCCGGGTCGGCGTCGGTCAGCCCGGCCGCGTCCAGCATCTCCCGGGCCAGCGCCAGGGTCAGCTCGACCACATCGGCCGGACCGCCGCCCGCCAGCACCTCCACCGACTCGCGCACCTCCAGCGCGTTGCCGGCCGTCAGCCCCAGCGGCGTGGACATGTCGGTGAGCAGCGCCACCGTCCGCACCCCGTGGTCGGTGCCCAGCGACACCATCGTCTCGGCCAGCTCACGGGCGTCGGCCCGCGTCTTCATGAACGCGCCGGAGCCCACCTTCACGTCCAGCACCAGCGCGCCGGTGCCCTCGGCGATCTTCTTCGACATGATCGAGGAGGCGATCAGCGGGATCGCCTCCACCGTGCCGGTCACATCGCGCAGCGCGTACAGCTTGCGGTCCGCCGGGGCGAGCCCGTCGCCGGCCGCGCAGATCACCGCGCCCGCCTCGCGCAGCACCGACAGCATCTCGTCGTTGGACAGCCGCGCCCGCCAGCCGGGGACGGACTCCAGCTTGTCCAGGGTGCCGCCGGTGTGCCCGAGCCCGCGCCCGGACAGCTGCGGCACGGCAGCGCCGCACGCCGCCACCAGCGGGGCCAGCGGCAGCGTGATCTTGTCGCCGACGCCGCCCGTCGAGTGCTTGTCGGTGGTGGGCAGCGGCAGGGAGGAGAAGTCCATTCGCTCCCCGGAGGCGATCATCGCCGCCGTCCAGCGGGCGATCTCGGCCCGGTCCATGCCGTTGAGGAGGATCGCCATCGCCAGCGCCGACATCTGCTCGTCGGCCACCTCGCCCCGGGTGTAGGCGTCGATGATCCAGTCGATCTGGGCGGGGGTCAGCGTGCCGCCGTCCCGCTTGGCACGGATGACGGAGATGGCGTCGTGGCTCATGAGATCAGAAGTTCCAGGATTCGGGGAGCAGATCGGACAGCGGACGGATGCCGCCGGCGGGGGTGTCCACCAGCAGCTCCGGGCCGCCGTTTTCCATCAGCAGCTGGCGGCAGCGGCCACACGGGGTGATGATCTCCCCCTTGCCGTTGACGCAGGTGAAGTGGGTGAGCCGGCCGCCGCCGGTGGCGTGCAGGGCGGAGACCAGGCCGCACTCGGCGCACAGCCCCACGCCGTAGGAGGCGTTCTCCACATTGCAGCCGACCACCGTACGGCCGTCGTCCACCAGCGCCGCGGCGCCCACCCGGTAACGGGAGTACGGGGCGTACGCCCGGCCCATCACCTCGCGGGCCGCGCCGCGCAGCGCCTCCCAGTCCACCTCGGTGGTGTCCGCCATCTAGCCGCCCTCGCCTCTCCGGTAGGGCTTGCCCACCGCCTTGGGTGTCCGCAGCCGCTGGGCGAACAGTGTCAGGACCAGCAGCGTCGTCAGATACGGGCTGGCACTCACCAGCTCGAGCGGCATCGTGTCAGTGGTGGCGTACCAGATCCACAGCGCCGCTCCGACGACGGCCACGATCAGCGCGGTGAGGCGCTTGCCGCGCCACAGCTGCCAGATCGCGACGCCCGCCAGGGCCAGGGCGAACAGCAGCAGCGTGGCGTGCACGGTCGCGCCGCCGTCGCGGGTCTGCAGGGCGTCCATGAAGCCGAACAGGCCGGCGCCGGTGGCGACACCGCCGGGACGCCAGTTGCCGAAGATCATGGTCGCCAGGCCCAGGTAGCCGCGCCCGCCGGTCTGACCGTCCTGGTACATGCGGATCAGCACCGCCAGGTACGCGCCGCCGAGCCCGGCGAGGCCGCCGGAGACCAGCAGGGCGACGTACTTGTACGCGTAGACGTTCACCCCGAGCGACTCGGTGGCCTGCGGGTTCTCACCGCAGGAGCGCAGCCGCAGCCCGAAGGACGTCTTCCACAGCACCACGTACGTGCCCACGAACAGCAGCACCGCGAGCAGGGTGAGCCAGGAGACGTTGTTGACGCCGGCGCGCAGGATGCCCGCCAGGTCGGAGATCAGGAACCAGCGCTTGCCCGCGATGTCGCCCAGCCAGTCGGCCACGCCCGGCACCGAGAACGGCTGGAGGATGTCCATCTGCGGCGACTGCTTGTCGTTGCCGCCGGCGTCCTTGGCCGGGCTGCCGTCGGCGCCGAACCACAGCTTGGCGAGGAACTGCACCACGCCCAGGGCCAGGATGTTGATGGCGACACCGGAGACGATGTGGTCCACGCCGAAGGTCACGGTGGCCACCGCGTGCACCAGGCCGCCCAGCATGCCGCCGATGATGCCCGCGAGCACGGCGGCCCAGGGCCCGTACTGCCAGCCGATCCAGCCTGCCGCGAACAGGCCGAGCATCATCATGCCCTCAAGGCCGATGTTGACGACGCCGGAGCGCTCGGCCCACAGGCCGCCGAGTCCGGCGAGGCCGATCGGCACGGCGAAGCTCAGCGCGCTCGCCCACTGGCTGGTGGCGGTCAGCGAGTCGGCGCCGGTCATCACGCGGACCACGGACAGCAGCACGAGGCCGCCCGCGATCAGCAGCAGCACCATGGGGTAGGTGAGCCTGCGGCGCGGCGTGCCACTGCTGGTGGCTCCCGTGCCCTTGCCCTTGTCGCTGCCGGGTTTTCCGGCGGGGGTCTCCACGGTGGTGGTCACGCCGTCACCTCCGCGTCCTTCTCCGCGCTGTTCTTACGGGCCTGGGCGGCGAGCTGTTCGCCGACGATGCGCTGTTGGCGTTTGATGCCCCAGCGGCGGACGAGTTCGTAGGCGACCACGACGGACAGCACGATGACGCCCTGCATCACGCCGACGATCTCCTGGGCGTAGCCCTCGAACTCCAGTTGGCCGCCGGTGCGCTCCAGGAAGCCCCACAGCAGCGCCGCGAAGGCCATGCCGACCGCGCTGTTGCGGCCGAGCAGGGCGATGGCGATGCCGGTGAAGCCGATCCCGGTGGGGAAGTCGTTGCCGTAGTTGCCGGAGATGTTCAGCAGGGTGGGCATGCCCACCAGGCCGGCCACCGCGCCGGAGAGCAGCATCGCGGTGATCACGGTGCGCTTGACGGAGACACCGGACGCCTCGGCGGCCGGCTCGGAGGCCCCGACGGCCCGCAGGTCGTAGCCGAAGCGGGTGCGGCTGAGCACGAACCAGTAGCCGATGCCGACGATCACCGCGATCACGATGGTGCCGTAGATCGGCTGGACGTTGGTGGGGATCTCGAAGAAGAAGCTGGAGTCGGGGATGTCGGTGGTGTGCACGAGGTTGCCCTCGCGCTCCGCCAGCCGGCCTTCCTTGAGGAAGTAGCCGATGAGCGAGCCGCCGATGAAGTTCAGCATGATCGTGGTGATCACTTCGCTGACGCCCCGGGTGGCCTTCAGGTAGCCGGCGATGCCCGCCCACAGCGCACCGACCAGCATGGCGGTGATCAGGATGACGGGGATCTGGATGATGCCGGGCAGCGCCAGCGCGCCGCCGACGGCGGCGGCGAAGAAGGCGGCGACCCGGTACTGGCCGTCGACCCCGATGTTGAACAGGTTCATCCGGAAGCCGATGGCCACCGCGACGGCCGACAGGTAGTACGGGATCGCCTTGTTGACGATCCAGACCTGGCTGTCGCTCTTGGAGCCGAAGTCCAGCATCACGGAGAACGCCTGGAAGGGGTTCTGCCCGGTGGCGGTCATCACCAGCGAGGTGATGATCACGGCGGTGACGATCGCCAGCAGCGGGGCGGCGAGCCCCAGGACGATCTTCTCCCGGTCGATGTTCTTGATCCGGGTGGTCACGGCGGTCACGGCGCTCATGACGGGGTCTCCGTCTGCGCGTCGCCCGTCAGGTGGCCGGTGGCGGCGCCGGTCATGGCGGTGCCCAACTCCTCGGGGGTGATGGTGGCGGGGTCGGCGTCGGCGACCAGCCGGCCCCGGTACATGACGCGGAGGCTGTCGGACAGGCCGATCAGCTCGTCCAGGTCGGCGGAGATCAGCAGCACGGCGAGCCCTTCACGGCGCGCGGCCCTGATCTGGTCCCAGATCTGGGACTGGGCGCCGACGTCCACGCCCCGGGTGGGGTGGGCGGCGATCAGCACCTTGGGGTGGTGGCTCATCTCGCGGCCGAAGATCAGCTTCTGCTGGTTGCCGCCGGACAGCGACGCCGCGGTGACCTCGATGCCGGGGGTGCGCACGTCGTACTCGCGCACGATCCGCTCGGTGTCGGCGCGGGCGTCCCCGGCGGTCAGCCACGGGCCCTTGCTGTTGGGGCGCTGGGTGACGTGGCCCAGCATCCGGTTCTCCCACAGCGGGGCGTTCAGCAGCAGGCCGTGCCGGTGCCGGTCCTCGGGGATGTAGCCGATGCCGTCCTCGCGGCGGCGGCGGGTGGAGCGGCGGGTGATGTCCTCGCCGTCCAGCGAGATCGTGCCCGCGTCCAGGCCGCGCACGCCCATGATGGCCTCGACCAGTTCGGCCTGGCCGTTGCCCTCGACGCCGGCGATGCCCAGCACCTCACCGGCGTGGATGGTGAAGTCGACCTCGGAGAGCACGTCGCGGCGCACCCCGTCCGAGTCGGTGCCCGACTGCCGCAGCCCGGCGACGGTGAGCACCGGCCGGTCGGTGACGGTGGACTCGCGGGTCTCGGGGGTGGGCAGCTCGGAGCCGACCATCAGCTCGGCCAGCTGCTTGGGGGTGGTCGCGGAGGGTTCGACGGCGGCGACCGTCGTACCGCGCCGGATGACGGTGATGTCGTCGGCGACCGAGAGCACCTCGCCCAGCTTGTGCGAGATGAAGATGACGGTGAGGCCCTCGGCGGTCAGCTCGCGGAGGTTGCCGAAGAGCGCGTCCACCTCCTGCGGCACCAGGACGGCGGTGGGCTCGTCCAGGATGAGGGTCCTGGCGCCCCGGTAGAGGACCTTGAGGATCTCCACCCGCTGCCGGTCGGCGACGCCGATGTCCTCGACCAGCAGGTCGGGACGTACGCCCAGGCCGTACGCGTCGGACAGCTCCTTGATGCGGGCGCGGGCGGCGCCTCCGATGCCGTGGAGCTTCTCGGCGCCCAGGACCACGTTCTCCAGGACGGTGAGGTTGTCCGCGAGCATGAAGTGCTGGTGCACCATGCCGATGCCGCGCGCGATGGCGTCGGCCGGGGTGGCGAAGGAGACCTGGTCGCCGTCGATGGTGATGGTGCCCTCGTCCGGCTTCTGCATGCCGTAGAGGATCTTCATCAGCGTGGACTTGCCGGCGCCGTTCTCGCCCACGAGGGCGTGCACGGTGCCCTTGCGCACGGTGATGTCGATGTCGTGGTTGGCCACGACGCCGGGGAAGCGTTTGGTGATCCCGCGCAGCTCAACGGCCGGGGTGGTGCCGCTGGGCTCGGGGGAGCTGCTGGAGGCTGGGATGGCGCACTCTCCTCGCGCGGGACGGTGAAGCGAGCGGAGGGCCGGTGGGGAGAGAGTCCCCCACCGGCCCCGTACGGCCGCCCCGGGGGGCGGCCGTCACTGTGTTACGGGGTCTCCTGGACGGTGACCTCGCCGGAGACGATGCGGGCCTTGGCCGCCTCGATCTGCTCGGAGATGTCATCGATGAAACCACCCGAGGTGGCCAGCTGGACACCCTCCTCGGCGAGGTTGTAGGAGTGCGGGCCGCTCAGCGGCTCGCCGTCCTGGACCGACTTGATCAGGTCGAAGACGGCGACGTCCACGCCCTTGACCACGGAGGTGAGGATGGAGTCCTTGTACTCGGCGAGGCCGGGCTGGACGTAGGCGTCGGAGTCGACACCGATCGCCCAGGCGCCCTCGACACCGGCGACCATCTCGATGGAGCCCTGGCCGGACTGGCCGGCGGCGGTGTAGATGATGTCGGCGCCGCGGCCGAGCATGCCGTCGGCGGTCTCGCGGGCCTTGGCGACATCGTTGAAGCCGGCGTCGTTGTCCTCGTAGAGGTACTGGACATCGACGGTGACGTCGGTGCCCTCGGCGTCGTTGGTGTCGAGCACACCCTGGACGAAGCCGGCCTCGAACTTGTTGATCAGCGGGTTGTTCACACCGCCGATGAAGCCGACGGTGCCGCTCTCGGTCTTCAGCGCGGCGGCGACACCGGCGAGGTAGGAGCCCTCGTGCTCGGAGAAGACCATGCTGTAGACGTTGTCGCCCTCGGCGACGGAGTCCACCACACCGAAGGTGATGTCGGGGTAGTTCGCGGCGACCTTCTCTATCGAGTTGCCGTAGAGATAGCCGACGCCGATGATCGGGTTGAAGCCGTTCTCGGCGAGGGACGTCAGCCGCTGCTCGCGGTCGGCGTCGGTCTCGTCGTTCTTGGCGGTCATCTCCTTGAACTCGACGCCGAGCTCCTCGGCGGCACGGTCCAGGCCACGCGCGGCGGACTCGTTGAAGGAGTGGTCGTCCCGGCCGCCGACGTCGAAGGCCAGGCCCACGCCCGCGTCGCTCTTGCCGGATCCGGAGGAGGAGGAGGTGGAGCTCTCACCGCACGCCGTGGCGGTCAGGGCGAGGGTCGCCGTGACGGCGACCGATGCTGCGAGCTTGGATACGCGGCGCAAGAGGACGATCCCTTCGGTCTGAAAGCGCCTCTTACGGCGCTGTTGCCAGGATCGTAACGCGCGTAGACATGCGGTAAAGACGGGCTAAGGACCCGTTATCAGATCGTCGTGAACGCAACCAGTACGCAACATTGCTCGGTGTGTCGGCACCGGCACCCGGGGCTGCGGCAGAACCCCGGGTGCCGGTGGTGTTCACGGGCGCGCGGAGGCGTTCAGGGGCGCTGGGCGGCGTCCAGCAGTGCGGCCGAGGTGAGCAGTTCCACACCGACCCCGATCGCGGACTCGTCCACGTCGAAGTCGCCCTGGTGGATGTCGCGTGGCGCGGCACCGGGCCGGTCGCCGTCGCCGGGCGGCCTGACCCCGAGGCGGGCCATGGCACCGGGGACCTGCTCCAGGTACCAGGAGAAGTCCTCGCCGCCCAGGGACTGCTCGGTGGGCTCGACCGCGTCGGCCCCGTACCGGCTGGTCATGGCCGCCGCCAGCAGCGAGGTGACCTGCGGCTCGTTGACCACCGGAGGGACACCGCGGATGTAGTCGATCTCGTACTTGGCCTGGTGCAGCCGCGCGACCTCGCCGACCGCCTCCTCGACCAGGTCCTTGGCGTCCCGCCAGGCGGACAGCTCCAGGCAGCGCATGGTGCCGGAGATCTCGGCGCGCTGCGGGATGACGTTGGAGGCGTGGCCGGTGGTCAGCCTGCCCCAGGTGACCGCGAGCCCGGCGCGGGTGTCGACCCGGCGGGCGAGCAGCGCGGGGACATCGGTGATGACCCGCGCGGCGGCGGTGACCAGGTCGGTGGTGAGGTGCGGGCGGGCGGTGTGGCCGCCGTCGCCGGACAGCCGGATCTCCAGCCGGTCGCAGGCGGAGGTGATGGGCCCGGACTTGAGCCCGATCTTCCCGGCGTCGACCTTGGGGTCGCAGTGCAGGGCGAGGATGCGGCCGACGCCGTCCAGCACGCCGGAGTCGATGGCGTCGGTGGCGCCGCCCGGCAGCACCTCCTCGGCCGGCTGGAAGATCAGCCGCACCGGCTGCGGCAGCTCGCCCCGGGCGGCCAGCCCGGCGAGGACCAGACCGGTGCCGAGCACCACGGTGGTGTGCACGTCGTGGCCGCAGGCGTGCGCCCGGCCGGGGACGGTGGAGCGGTACGGCACGGTCTTGGTGTCGGGGATCGGCAGCGCGTCGAGGTCGGCGCGCAGCGCCAGCACCGGGCGGCCGGATCTGCCCGCCCGTGCGTCACCGGTGGGGTGGATGTCACATACCAGGCCGGTACCGCCGTCGAGTACGCGTGGTGCGAGACCCGCGCGCTCCAGGCGCTCCTTGATGACGGCGGTGGTACGGACCTCCTGGTGGCCCAGCTCGGGGTGCATGTGGAGATCCCGGCGGACGGCGATCAGTTCGCGCCGCAGGGCATCGCTCAGCACACCGGCGGACTCCGGTGACAGCTGTTGACTCACGCCTCCGACACTATCTCTGTTTCGCCGCTCAACCGGCGCCGATCACGCAAAGTTCACACGCCGGGAACGCGTGCGGTCGCAACTGACTGGGTATGACTGTTTTTTATTTCTTCCGGTCCGCGGTGCGCCCCGACGGGAGCACGGGATAGTCGGTGTAGCCGAGGGCGCCGCCGGTGTACATGGCGTAGCGGTCGCGTACGGGATTGACCGGGGCGCCGGTGCGCAGCCGCTCGACGAGGTCGGGGTTGGCGAGGAAGGGGCGGCCGAGCGCGACGAGGTCGGCGCCGGCGGCACGCAGCGCTCGGGCGGCGGCCAGGCCGCCGTCCGCCGGGATCCGGTCGGCGGGCAGCACCGGGTTGGCGATGAGGGTGCCGGCCCACAGCGCGCGCAGCCGGGCGAAGAGCGGGTGCGCGGGGTCGGCGAAGGCGAGGTGCAGGTAGGCCGGGCCGGCGCCGGCGGTGGCCGCCAGCAGGGCGGGGTAGAGCGCCGCGGCCTCGGTCTCGGACTCCTCGACGCCGTTGACGGCGTGCAGGGGGGAGACGCGCAGCCCGGTGCGTTCGGCGCCGATGGCGTCGGCGACGGCGGCCACCACCTCGGCGGTGAAGCGGATCCGGGCCGCGACGGTGCCGCCGTAGGCGTCGGTGCGCCGGTTGGTGCCGCCGGCGAGGAACTGGTGCAGCAGGTAGCCGTTGGCGCTGTGCACCTCGACCCCGTCGAAGCCGGCGTCGACGGCGCGGCGGGCGGTGGCGGCGAAGTCGCCGACGGTCTGCCGGATGTCGGCGGCGGTCATCTCGCGCGGGGTGACGGCGGCCCGGCGCCCGGTCGGGGTGTGGATGGTCTCGGGCAGCGGGAGCGGCGAGGGGGCGATCGGGGTGTGGCCGCTGGTGGCGGGGTGGCCGACCCGGCCGCCGTGCTGGATCTGGAGGAACAGCGGGCCGCCGCCGGCCGCCCGGACGGCGTCGGTGACGCGGCGCCAGCCGGCGGTGTGCCGGTCGGTGTACAGGGCGGTGATGTTCGGGTACGTGTGGCCGACGGGGCTGGGGGCGGACGCCTCGGCGATGATCAGTCCGGCGGAGGCGCGCTGGGCGTAGTACTCGGCCATCAGCGCGGTGGGGGTGCCGTCGGGCTCGGCGCGGTTACGGGTCATGGGGGCCATGACGAGGCGGTTGGCCAGCGGGTGCGCGCCGAGCCGGGCGGGGGCGAGCAGGTCGGACGCGGCGGCGGTTCGGGCGTCGGTGGCGGTACCGGTGTCGGTGGTCATGCCGGTACCGTAGAACTTCTCATCGATGTCAGATTCAAGCCCGGAAGGTGTGACCTGCGTCATGCGTATCGGTGAACTGGCCCGCCGCACGGGAGTGAGCGAGCGCTCGCTGCGCTACTACGAGCAGGAGGGCCTGCTCTCCGCCGGGCGGACCCCCGGCGGGCACCGGGAGTACGCCGAGGGCGCGGCGGACCGGGTCGCCCGGATCCAGACGCTGTACGCGGCGGGGCTGTGCAGCGAGAAGATCGCCAAGCTGCTGCCCTGCATGCGCGACAGCGACGGGCGGGCCGCCGCGACGGCGGACACCTATCTGATGACCGAGCTGACCTGGGAGCGCGCCCGCATCGACCGCATGATCGAGGACCTGCGGCGCTCCCGGGCCCTGCTGGACGAGGTGATCGCGACCGCCGCGCGACCGGCGGACGAGCAGCCGTAGCCGCCGGTCCCGCGCCGGCCGCCGGGCCGGCCGGGCTCAGCGCGGGTCGGGTGTCGCGGGTCTCTCGTGTTCCTCCGGGGCCCCCTCCTCAGTGAGGGGCGGGGAGAAAGCTCAGTCCGTGGGCGCCGCGCGCCGTGTTGGTGACGGCGGACAGGAAGCCGCTGGCCCGCTCGGTGACCCGGTCCGTGAACCAGCCGGGCGACACGTCGCACACCACGATCTCGGTGCTGGTGTCCGACAGCACCAGCGGCAGGGTGTGCACGACGGTGGAGGGGAAGGAGAGGATCTTGGAGCCGACGGGACCGCGCCGCGCGACCAGTTCCAGCGGCAGGTCGGGCCGGACGATCTCCAGGCCGGCCTCGCGCTCCACCCGGCGCAGCTTCTCGGCGCTCTCCTTGCGGTGCGCGTAGTAGCGGGCCACGCCGTGCCGGTCGGCCAGTTCGGCGACCGCGCTCAGATAGCGGTCCTCGTGCAGCACGCCGGTCTCCACCAGCGAGGTGCCGACCAGGTCGGCGCCCTCGGCGACCCGGGGCGGGCCGAAGCGGTCCCGGGTCCAGGCCAGGGTGTTGGCGGTGACGGCGACGCCCTCGGGGGGATCCACCGGCATCGCGGTGAAGACCTCCACCCCCACCCCGGTGGCCGGGGTGAGGCGCCGCACCGCGCGCTTGGCCACCGGCGCGAACAGCGCGGCGCGCGCCCCGGAGGGTGCGGTGCGGTGCCAGCGCACCAGCCGCTCGCCGCGAGCCAGCTGCGCGGTGAACTCCATGGTGGCGGTGCCGTCGTCCACCACGACCACGTCGCAGCGCCGGGCCATGGACAGCAGCAGCTGGAGGTAGCGGGAGAACGGGTCCCCGATCAGCAGCAGCTTCGCCCGGCGCAGCGGCCCGGCGAGGGCGGCCAGGGCGCGGGAGGGCTTGACCGCCCCGCCGCGCGCCTCCTGCCACAGCACGCGGTGCCCCTCGTCCCGGGCCAGCTGGGCCATCCGGCGCAGCTGGCCCCGGGAGATGGGGTCGTGCGGGGGCAGGATGACGACCGTGCGGGCGCCGGGGTGGACGTGCGCCCACTCCAGTATGTTCAGCAGCTGGACCGGGCTCTCGGCGAACGCCAGCGTCTCGTCGGTCGTCATCTTCTCCGCCCTTCCGTGGGTTGCGGTGGTGCTGCGGGTCAGGCGTTGGCGGGCTCGCGCTCGCCGGTCTCGGCGCCCTCGGCGACCACGCCCTTGACGCGGCGCAGCTTCTTCATGGGGGCCAGCTCGCTGTCGTACACCTTCTTGACGCCGTCGCCCAGGGACTCCTCGATGGTGCGGATGTCGCGCACCATGCGGGTCAGGCCCTGCGGCTCGACGGAGGCGGCCTGGTCCGAGCCCCACATGGCGCGGTCCAGGGTGATGTGGCGCTCGACGAAGACGGCGCCGAGGGCGACCGCGGCGAGGGTGGTCTGCAGGCCGGTCTCGTGGCCGGAGTAGCCGATCGGGACGTTGGGGTACTCGGCCTGGAGGGTGTTGATGACGCGCAGGTTCAGCTCGTCGGCCTTGGCCGGGTAGGTGCTGGTGGCGTGGCAGAGCAGGATGTTCTGCGAGCCCAGGACCTCGACCGCGTGCCGGATCTGCCGCGGGGTGGACATGCCGGTGGACAGGATGACGGTCTTGCCGGTGGCGCGCAGGGCCCGCAGCAGGTCGTCGTCGGTGAGCGAGGCGGAGGCCACCTTGTGGGCGGGCACGTCGAACTTCTCCAGGAAGTCGACGGCCTCGGTGTCCCACGGGGAGGCGAACCAGTGGATGCCGTGCTTCTTGCAGTACGCGTCGATGGCGGCGTAGTCGTCCGCGTCGAACTCGACCCGGTGCCGGTAGTCGATGTACGTCATCCGGCCCCAGGGGGTGTCGCGCTCGATGTCCCACTGGTCGCGCGGGGTGCAGATCTCCGGGGTGCGCTTCTGGAACTTCACGGCGTCGCAGCCGGCCTCGACGGCGGCGTCGATCAGGGCGAAGGCGTTGTCCAGGTCACCGTTGTGGTTGATGCCGATCTCACCGGTGACGTACACGGGGCGGCCGGGGCCCACGACACGGTCGCCGAGCTGACGGAGGCGGTTGCTGGTGGTCATGAGGTGTGGAGTTCCTTTCCGAGGATCCACGAGGCGATCTCGCGGATCGCGCCGTATCCGCCGGGGGCGGTGGTGACGGCGCGGGCGGCGGCGGTGACGACGTCATGGGCGCCGGCGACGGCCACCGGCCAGCCGACGAGGCCGAAGCAGGGCAGGTCATTGACGTCGTTGCCGGCGTAGAGCACGCGTTCGGGGTTGATCCCGTGCTCCTCGCACCACTGTTTGAGTGCGAGGTCCTTGCGGTCGATGCCGTGCAGAACCGGAATGCGCAGCTTGCGCGCCCGGGCGGCGACGACCGGGTTCTGTTCCGTGGACAGGATCAGCAGCGGCAGCCCCGCGCGGCGCAGCGCGGCGATGCCGAGGCCGTCGCCGCGGTGCACGGCGACCAGTTCCCGTCCCTCGGAGTCGATCAGCACCCGGTCATCGGTCTGGGTGCCGTCGAAGTCGATGACGACCGCGTCGATGTCCTCGCGGCCGGGCAGGCGTCCGCCGGTGCCGTCCAGCAGCGGGGCGAGCGCGCGGGCCCGGTCGAGATCGTGCGGATCGTCGATCTCCAGGACGCGGGCGGGGTCGGCGGGCACCAGGGAGGTGCGGCCGAAGAAGCGGTGGCGTTCGGTGCGGAAGGCGGGGGCGCGCATGGCGTACGCGGCGCCGGTCTCCAGCCAGTCCTGCGGGCGGTCCTGGCGGCGCGGCCGGTACGCCTTGTCGTGGTTGACGCCGTGTCCGCCCTGGTCGCTCTCGCGCCACACGAACCCGTGGAAGGGGGCGGCGGTGAAGGCGGAGTCGGCTCCGTCGAGCACCGCGCGGGTGACGCCGTCCAGGTCGCCGGGGGTGATGAAGGGGCTGGTGCACTGCACGAGCAGGACCACGTCCAGGGGGGTGCCGTCGCGCTGTTCGACGGTGTCCATGGCGTGCAGGACGGCGGCCTCGCTGGTGGCGGTGTCCCCGGAGATCCGCGCGGGGCGTTCGACGACGCCGGCGCCCGCGGAGCGGGCCAGGGCGGCGATGCCGGGGTCGTCGGTGGAGACCACGACCTGCCCGATCAGCCGCGCGGCCCGGGCGGCGCGGACGGCGCGGACCACGAGCGGGGCGTCGGCGATGGGTGCGAGGTTCTTCCCGGGCACCCCCTTGGAGCCTCCGCGCGCGGGTATGACGGCCAGGACGTTGGGCATGACATCGCTTTCGTGGTCGTGGTCGTGGTCGTGGTCGGGAGTGCGGGGCCCGGGGGTGCCGGGTGCGGGGGCGGTCACAGCTGCCCCCAGCGGCGGATGATCGGCGCGATGCGCTGGGCCGCCGTGCGGTACGTGGCACGGGCGGCCTGCCGCAGCAGGCGGTGGGTGGAGGCGGGGGCCACCGTGTCGTGGCGGGCGAGGATGCCGGGCAGATAGCCGGGGGCGGTGCGCCGCGTGTAGTACGGCGTCAGCGGCGGGCGCGGCGCGCCCAGCAGGGCGCTCAGCCGCTCGCGGGCCGGGCCGTACGCCTGCTCGGGGTCGGCGGCCAGCCCCTGGTCGGCCAGCCACTCCGTCTCGGGCTCGGGCCGGTACCCGGCGTCGAGTTCGTCCCAGGAGGCGAAGCAGCCCGAACCGGTGAAGTAGTGGTTGCCCAGCGGCTCGCGGATGCCCAGGTCGGTGAGGATCGCGGTGGGGATGCCCCGGTGCAGGGACTCCAGCGCCGCGGTGGAGGAGACCGTCACCAGCAGGTCGGTGGTGTCCAGGACCTCGCCCATGTTGCCGTAGGCGAGGGAGAAGTTGTCGGGCCGCCGGTCGCGGGCGCGCTCCGCCAGCCGCTGGTAGGGCAGTTCCTCCACGTGCGTGGTCTGCTCGCCCGGCCTGCTGCGCAGTTTGACGATCACCTCGCGTCCGGGGTGCCGGCGGGCGTGCGCCATGGCCCGCTCCAGCAGGTACGCGCGGTCGGCGCGGCTGCCGGGGACCGAGGGCTGCACGGCGAACACCAGCCGGTAGGGACGGTCCTGCCCCCGCGGGCGCACGTCGTGCCGTGCACCGCCGAGGAAGGGCAGCGCGCACTCGGTGACGGCGGAGGCGTCGGCCCGTACCCCCTCGTACACCGCGCGGAAGCGCCGTACGTCGTAGGGGCTGTTGGCCAGCACCATGTCGGCGCCGTGCCGCAGCAGCAGGCCGTCGGTGAGCTTCTCGTAGACCACGCCCACGTAGCCGGTGACGACCACGGGCCGCTGCTGGTCGCCCTTCCACACGTCCGCGAGGGCGTGCAGCAGCGCCTGGACGGTGCCGCCCACGCAGGCCAGGATCAGCACCTGGTGGGTGCCGCGGCCCAGTTCGGTCAGGAAGTCGGCGGCCGTGATCTCGCGGGCCTCGCCCGCGTCCGCGCCGCTCTCGGCCAGCTGCCGGGCGGTGGGGGTGGCCCGGCCGCGCAGCAGAAAGCCCTGCGGGATCGCGCCGGGGACCAGCCGGCGGGCGGTGTGAGCACCCCATTTCCACCGGGTGTCGGAGTCCGCCAGGACGGCGACGCGGGGCGGGTCGTGGGGGGAAGGACTTGGCACATCAGGGAACCTAGGCAGCGCGCCCCAGGAAGGGGCCAACTGATGACCAACAGAGGGTGAACGGATCGGCACCGTGCGACCAACTGGGTTACGGGACAGCCCCCGTTCACCTTGCGGTGGGGAGCCGTTCAGCCACGGCGCCGGAAGGTGACGGCGCGGGGCGAGGCGGGGCGTGCGGCGCGGGGTGGCGGCCCGCGCGGCCGGGCCCGCGACGCCGGGCGCGCCGGGGAGCCGCACATCCGGGTGACCTCGCGATCACCGCGCCCGGCGGGAGGGGAGGAACAGGTGGGGGCGGTTGACCCACCAGATTCCTTGCTCCTTGTGGAGGTCGCGATGGTACGTCGCATGTCGGCCATGACGGCGGCGGTGGTGGTGGCGGGGGCACTGATGCTGGCGCTAGCGGCCCCGGCGGTGGCGCGCAGGGCACCCTGACGGTCGGCGACACCCGGTACACCGACCCCGGTGAGGGCTGCTACCCGGGGACGGTCCGGCCGCTGACGGTGGCGAACGGCACCGACATCACCGTCCTCGTCTTCGCCACGGAGGACTGCCGGGGCCGGGTGCTGGGCGCCGTCCATCCCGCGCCGACGATGTCTTCAGCCGGGGAGCGAGCCTCTACGTCCCCGGCTGACCGGGGGCCCGGCCCCGGACGCGGGACGCGACGGGTACGGGGCGGACGGACGGCTCCCGGTCACCGCCGAGGTGAAGCGGTGCGGCCCCGGCGGTGAACAGGTCACCCGGGGGCGGCGGCGGGGGCGGGGACGCCCTGGGGGTGGGCTGGGCCCGATATGTACTCGACGAGGGTGACCAGCGCGTCCATCGAGGAGGCCCGGTCCCGGGCGTCGAAGGTGACGACGGGGGTGTCCTCGGTCAGATCCAGGGCCCCGCGCAGTTCCTCGGTGGCGTACACCGCGCTGTCCGGGAACTGGTTGACGGCCACGGCGAACGGCAGTCCGCGCAGCTCCAGTTGGGCCAGCACCTCGAAGCTGTCGGCCAGCCGGCGGGTGTCCACCACGGCCAGCGCGCCGAGCGCGCCCTCGGCCAGCCCCTCCCACAGCTCCCAGAACCGCTGCTGTCCCGGGGTGCCGAACACGTACATCACCAGCTGCGAGTTGAGCGTGAGCCGGCCGAAGTCCATGGCGACGGTGGTCATCCGCTTGCCGTCGATGCCGGTGAGGTCGTCGACGCCGACCCCGGCCTCGGTCAGCGCCTCCTCGGTGCGCAGGGGCTCGATCTCGCTGACCGAGCCCACCAGCGTCGTCTTCCCGACCCCGAAGGCGCCCACCACCAGGACCTTCACCGCCCGGCGCACCGAGTCCGGCAGATAGCGGTCAGCGGCGGGCGCGGACTCAGCGGAGTCGGCGAAGACCATCCAGAACCTCCTGTAGCAATTCCCTGTCGGGGCGTACCGCCTGCGGGATTCCCGAGCGGGCGATCAGATAACCGCCGTCCACCAGTTCCGATGCGAGCACCTTCACCAGGCTGAGCGGCAGTTGGAGACGGGCGGCCGCCTCCGCGAGGGAGAGCAGTCGCTCGCACATCCGCACCAGGGCCCTGATCTCCCGGGTGGCCGTCACCGGCAGCGGTCCGGCGGTGTCCGCCCGCACCAGAAGTGTCTCCACCCCCATGGTGGTACGGCTCGGACGCGACTTCCCCCCGGTGATCACATAGGGCCGCAGCGCCCTCTCACGGTATCCGCCGTTCTCACTCATCGGCGATCAGGCGTTCCGTCGCGGGGGCGGGCCACCGCCGGGGCGCACGGCGGCGATCCTGAGAATCTGGGCCTGCATCCGCTGGGCCACCAGGCCCGGGTCCACCACCGGACCGGTGACGGCGGCCAGATGGGTGCCGGCCGCGCTGCGCATGAACAGGTAGCCGCCCCTGAAGTCGACCATCTGCTGGTTGACGGCGCCGTCCTCCTCGCCGAAGTCCCGGCCCAGGCTGCGGCCCAGGGACTGCAGCCCGGAGCAGTTCGCGGACAGCCGGTCGGCGCTGTCCCGGTCGATGCCCTCCGAGCAGGCGAGCAGCAGCCCGTCCGAGCTGAACACGATGACATGTCTGACGCCGGGCACGGTGGACACCTCGGAGATCATCCAGCTCTGCCGCTCGGGGCTTTCGACGTACTGCATGCGCGTTCAGCCTTTCGGGTGGGTGGTGGGGTCGGTGTGGCCGGCCGGGGTTCCGGCGGCGCCACCGGCGAGGAAGGTCTCCATCCAGTCCCCCGCCTCCTCGGGGGTCTGTTGCGGTTCGGGCGGTGCGCTCCACGGCTGCCGGGGCAGCGTCTCGCCGCGGCGGGAGGCGCGTTGGGGCAGTCCGGAGGGGCGTACGGGCGGGGGTGCCGGGTCCTGGCCGTGCTGCGGGGTGGGCTCCGGGGCCCTGGCGTGCCGGGGGACGGAGCCGGAATGTTCCGGCCGGGGCTGCGGTACGGGCTGCGTACCGGGGCGGGGTTCGGAGCCGGAGCCGGGTGCGGGGCCAGGACCGGGGCGGGGGCCAGGTGCGGAGCCGAGACCGGGAGCGGAGCCGGAGCCCTGGACGAGCCCCCGGCCGGAACGGGGAGCGGTGCCGGGCCCCCGGCCGGTCCCCCGACGCGGCGCGCGGCCCGGGCCGGGGAGCCGGCCCGGTGCCGGGCCGAGCTCCCGCCGGCCCCGGCCGCCGCCGGCGCCCAGCGGCTCCACCGTGGCGAGATCGGACCGGCCGATGAGGATCACCACCCGCACCCCGCCGTACGGGGAGGGCGACAGGTCCACCTGGAAGCCGTGCCGGGCGGCGAACCGCCCCACCACCGCGAAGCCGGTGCGCGGCACCTCCCCCACGTCGGCCAGCGCCACCGGCCGCCGCCCCGAGACGATCTGCCGGGCCCGGTCCATGCGGTACTCGTCCATGCCCAGGCCGCCGTCGTCGATCTCGATGACGGCGCCGCGCTGCACGGTGCGCACCATCACCGGGACGACGGTCCGGGGCGGGGAGTGCTCGGTGGCATTGGCCAGGAGTTCGGCGATCAGATGGATCAGCGGCTCGACGACCCGGGCGGCGGCGCCCACGTCCTGCTCGCCCGCCACCTCCACCCGCCGGTAGGCGACGATCCGGCCGGAGGCGGCGCGCACCACGTCCACCAGGGCCATCGGCTCCTCCCAGCGCTGGCCCGGCCACTCCCCCCGAGCACCTGGAGGCTCTGGGCGTGCCGCGCCTGCTGGGTGGCGGCGTGGTCCACCCACATCGCCGCCTCCAGGATGTCCGGGTCGTGGCCGTGCCGTTCGGACAAGGTGGTGACGGCGGCCTGGATGCGGTGCGCCGAGGTCTGTACGCGGCCGGCCAGCGCCACCATGGCCAGGCGCTGCGACTCCGAGCGCTCCGCGAGCCGTTCGGCGATCTCCGCGACCACCCGCTCGAAGTCCCGCACCACGGTCTCGGGCAGCTGGGCGCGGTACTTGACGGGCGGCACCTCGCGGCCGCGGAAGACCGCGGGCAGCCGTTCCGTCAGCAGGTGCTCGCACTCCTGCCGCAGCAGCGCGGCCTGCTGGTCGGTGAAGGAGCGCCACTGCTTGTCGCGCCGGGCCAGTTCGGCCAGCCGCCGGGCGGTCTCCGCCCGCTGGTGGGCCAGTTCGGCGGCGGTGGCGCGGTGCGCGCGCCACAGGGCGAGCAGCAGCCCGAGCAGCGCCGCGGCGCCGGTGCCGCACGCCGCCGCCATCGCCCACCGGGACGGGGCGGCCAGCAGCGCGAGGACCAGCGGCGCGGCCGGCGCACACGGCGCGACGACCATGGCCACGGGCCACAGTGCCGAAGTGGACGGAGGACGTGCCATGGAGAGCCTTCACGGTCGTGCGGGAGCGTGCCGCGACCGCCGCGCGGTCACCGCACGGAGCCGCGAAGTCACCTTTCGTGAGCGGGTGTCAGGGATCGGATCCTATCGACCGGCACGCCGTGCTCCCGCACGGCGCGGCCGGGCCGCGTCCGCGCAACTTCCGTACCTCCCGCACACCTTCCGCCACACCGCGGCCCCCTCAGAAGGTCTCCGAGGGGATGTACGCCCCCCACACCTCCCGCAGCGTGTTGCAAACCTCGCCCACCGTGGCGCGGGCGCGCAGCGCCTCCTTCATCGGGTAGAGGACGTTCGCCCGCGGGTCCTCGGCCGCCGCGCGCAGCGCCGCCAGCGCGCCGTCCACCGCCGGCTGGTCGCGTTCGGCGCGCAGCGCGGCGAGCCGGGCGGCCTGCTGCGCCTCGATGGCCGGGTCCACGCGCAGCGGTTCGTACGGTTCCTCCTCGGCGAGCTGGAAGCGGTTGACGCCGACGACGACCCGCTCCCCCGCGTCCGTCTCCAGGGCGACCCGGTAGGCGCTGCGCTCGATCTCCGTCTTCTGGAAACCCTGTTCGATGGCGGCGACGGCGCCGCCGCGCTCCTCGATCCGCTCCAGCAGCTCCACGGCGGCGTTCTCCACGTCGTCGGTCATCGACTCCATGACGTAGGAGCCGGCGAACGGGTCGACGGTGGCGGTCACATCGGTCTCGTACGCGAGCACCTGCTGGGTGCGCAGCGCCAAGCGGGCCGACTTGTCGGTGGGCAGCGCGATGGCCTCGTCGTAGGAGTTGGTGTGCAGCGACTGGGTGCCGCCGAGCACCGCGCCCAGCGCCTGGACGGCGACCCGCACCAGGTTCACCTCCGGCTGCTGCGCGGTGAGCTGGACCCCGGCGGTCTGGGTGTGGAAGCGCAGCATGAGCGACTTGGGGTTCTCCGCGCCGAACTCCTCGCGCATCACGCGGGCCCAGATCCGGCGCGCGGCCCGGAACTTGGCGATTTCCTCCAGTATGGTGGTGCGCGCCACGAAGAAGAACGACAGCCGGGGCGCGAAGTCGTCCACGGCCATCCCGGCGGCGACGGCGGTGCGCACGTACTCGATGCCGTCCGCCAGCGTGAACGCGATCTCCTGCGCGGGCGTCGCCCCGGCCTCGGCCATGTGGTAGCCGGAGATGGAGATGGTGTTCCACTTGGGCAGCTCCGCCTTGCAGTAGCGGAAGATGTCCGACACCAGCCGCAGCGAGGGCTTGGGCGGGAAGATGTAGGTGCCGCGGGCGATGTACTCCTTGAGCACGTCGTTCTGGATGGTGCCGGTGAGCCGCTCGGGCGGCACTCCCTGTTCCTCCGCCACCAGTTGGTAGAGCAGCAGGAGCAGCGCGGCGGGGGCGTTGATGGTCATCGAGGTGGAGACCTCGCCCAGCGGAATGCCGTCGAACAGGACCCGCATGTCGTCGATGGAGTCGATGGCGACCCCGACCTTGCCGACCTCGCCGTGCGCGATCGGGGCGTCCGAGTCGTGCCCCATCTGGGTGGGCAGGTCGAAGGCGACGGACAGGCCCATGGTGCCGTTGGCGATCAGCTGCCGGTAGCGGGCGTTGGACTCGGTTGCGGTGCCGAAGCCGGCGTACTGGCGCATGGTCCACGGCCGGCCGGTGTACATGGAGGGATAGACACCGCGGGTGTACGGATAGCTGCCCGGGGTGCCGAGTTTTTCGGCTGGATCCCAGCCCTTGAGAGCTTCCGGGCCGTATACCGGATCGATCGGCTTGCCCGACTCAGACTCACGCGTCATGGCAGGGACTTTAACGAGCGCCGCACCGCGCGGGGAAGGAGCGGAGGAGTCGGAGCGGCGTGGAGGAGGGAGTGCGCGGACGGGGCTAGGGGGAAAGCTACCCCGCCCGCGCGAGGGGCCTACCCAGAGGTACGGGGGGACCTCGGGTCGACCCGGGGCCGATGACCAGTCGGCCTGCCTCTTACTGCGCCGCGCGCCCGGATTTCGTTACCGGGGCCGGAACGGCGGGTGCCCCGGAGGCCGCCGAGGACGCTCCCCTGGCCTGCTGAACAGCCGGGGAGGCGGGAAGCGACGCGCCCGCCGGCTCGTGCTCGGGCCGCTCGGCGACCAGTTGGGCGAGCCGGCGCAGCCCCCGGTGGGTGGCGGTGCGCACCGCGCCGGGGCGGCAGCCCAGCACGACGGCGGCCCGCTTGGCGTCCAGGCCCAGCATGGCGCGCAGCACGACGGCGCCCGCCTGCTCCCTGGGGAGGGTGGCGACCAGGTCGAAGACGCGGGAGGTGGCAACGGCCTCCATGGCGGCCTCGGCGGTGTCCACCCCGGCCGGCAGCTCGATCAGTCCGGCGTCCTCCACCCCGCACTCCTGGGGACGCCGCCCGCGTGCCCGCAGGTGGTCCAGGGCGCGGTTGCGCGCGATCCGGTGGGTCCAGCCGCGGAACCGGTCGGCGTCGCCGCTGAAGCGCGACAGGTCCCGGGATATGTGCAGCCAGGCCTCGGCGGTCACGTCCTCGGCGTCGGGACCGGTGACCATGGTGCGCACGTAGCCCAGTAACCGTGGATGGACCGCGTGGAAGACCTGGCGGAAGGCGCTCTCGTCACCCTCCTGCGCGGCCTGTACCGCGGCGGTGAGCCGGCGGTCGGCCACCACCGCGCGGTCGGGTCGCCGCCGTGGTTCCCCCACCTGTTCGTGAACCTGGTCCTGCGAGTGAACCTGCGCCTGCACTCCGGCCCCCCTTAGCGGCCTCCACGCCGCACTCTTCGCCGTTCTGTTTCCAGAGCTGGTAACTGTGCGCTGTGGATACCGAACGCTACGCTTCCCGTGCTGCTCAGTCCATGGCGCATCTGTACGTATCCACCCGGTAACAGAAACCGGCCGTTGCACGCTGTACGAGGTGCGGACCCGAGCCCCGCCAGGCGTGGGTCCGCCGCGGCAGCCGGGGCCTCTCCTGTGGGGGGTGGCGGCCCTGGCTGCCATCGGCGCCCCGGGCGGTCCGCCCGGCACGCCGACCATGATCATTTTCTGTGGGCCCGAGACTAGCCCACCCTCATCCGACGTCATCCACCCGCTGGGTGAACTCCGCCCAGGTGCCGCTGGGTTCCCCGGCGTGCCAGGTCTTCTGCGCCATGGCGGCCAGCGGGAGCCGGATGCCCTCGGCGACCTGCTCGGGGGTCTGGGCGTCGGCAAGGTCGCACCAGATCGCGAAGCGGGCGCCGAGCACGTTCTGCGGGCCGCCCTGGCCCTCGGGCAGCGCGGTGGAGCCGCGCACCACGTCGGGCGTCCACTCGTTGTAGATGGCCTCACCCGTGGGATAGGTGAACTCGTTGGGCTCGCCGAGCACGTAGTAGAGATAGGCCGAGTTGAGGTTGATCAGAGGGAAGCCCTGGTCGAGGTACTCCTGCGGCTCGCGGGCGCCGATCTCGCGGCCGGTCCAGTACGTGACCTGCCGGTCCTCGCTGGGCTGCACCTTGCCGCCGGCGTGCATGCCGTCGTTCCACACCTGCGGGGTCTTGCCCAGCTCGCGGGCGGTCGCGGCGCGGTCGTTGATCCAGCCGGTGGCCAGGTCCCGTACGGTCGCCCCGGCCCCGTACTGCTCCTCGGCGGCCCGGGCCAGGTTCGGGTAGGTGGCCTCGGGGTCGGAGGCGTACAGCGCCGGGTACTCGTCGCCGCCGACGTGGAAGTACGCGCCGGGGAAGAGCGGGGCGTACTCGCGCAGCAGATCGTCGATGAGGGCGGCGGAGTCGGGGTTGGAGATGTCGATGGCGCCCTCGGAGACCGAGCCGTCCGCCCGCTTGAGCTGAAGGTCGGGGTTGGCGTCGAGCACCGCGCCCAGGTGTCCGGGCGAGTCGATCTCGGGGATGACGGTGATGTGCAGGGACTCGGCCAGCTCGACGATCGAGGTGACCTCGTCCTTGGTGAGGTGCTCCCGCGAGACGATCTCGGGGTGGCTCTCGCTCTCGATGCGGAAGCCCTGGTCGTCGCTGAAGTGCAGGTGGAACTCGTTGAGCTTGAGGTCGGCCAGCTCGTGCAGCCGCTCCTCGATCCACGCGGCCGAGTAGAACTTCCGGGCCGTGTCCAGCATCAGGCCACGCTGCTCGCGGTCGGGGGCGTCCTGGACGGAGCCCTCGGGGAGGCCGCCGTCCGCGCGCACGGACTGCACGAGGGTGCGGGTGCCGTAGAAGGCGCCGGCCCCGGTCTCGGCGGTGATCGTGACCTGGTGGTCACGGATGGTGAGGGAATATCCCTCGGGGCCCGTTCCTGCGTTCGGGTCAATCGTGAGCAGGACGTCCGAGGCGCGGGCGCCGTCGTCGGCGCGGTCCACGGAGAGGTCGTCGGCCAGCCGGTCGGCGGCGCCGGTGGCGTCCGAGCCGGACTCGGTGACCACCCGGGTGGTGTCGGAGGGGGCCCAGCCGGGGCCGTCGGCCGGCTCCCAGGTAGTGACCTGGGGAACGGTCTGGAGGTCACCGGTGGGGCCGTCCGCCAGTACGGGGTCGGGCAGATTCGCCGCGGGGGAGGTCTGGGTGGGGTCCGGATGATCCGAGGCGGTGTCGCCGCCGTCGGACCGCTGCGTGACGACAAGTGCCGTCGCGGTGGCTATCAGCCCCACGACGGCGACAATCGCCCATATCCGCCATACCGTGCTTTTCATACTCACGACGGTAACCGGATCAGCGGATGGCTCACGCGAAAGGATGAGATCCATGCGCGATTGATCACACCCTAGACCCCGCGTCCGACACGGGGTCCCCCGTCGATAGCATGGCGGGCGGCCGGTGGACCGTACCCGGCCGGGCCCGACGGAGACCCTTCGACAGACAGGAGTGCCGCCGCAGGCCCCGAATCGCTTCGGAGGGTTCTTCCGTGCCGGCAGGAACGCTGTACCGCGGCCGGGAAGGCATGTGGTCATGGGTGGCTCATCGAGTCACCGGTGTCCTGGTGTTCTTCTTCCTGTTCGTTCATGTCCTCGACACCGCACTCGTGCGCGTCTCCCCCGACGCCTACGACGACACCATCGCCGTGTACAAGACGCCGCTCGTCGCGTTCATGGAATACGGACTGGTCGCCGCCGTCCTCTTCCATGCGCTCAACGGCCTGCGCGTCATCGCCGTCGACTTCTGGAACAAGGGCGCCCGCTACCAGAAGCACATGCTGTATTCCGTGGTGGGCGTCTGGGTCGTGCTGATGGCGGGGGCCGCGTACCCCGTCCTCTCGCACGCCTTCCGTGAGCTGTTCGGGAGCTGATGCACGATGTCTTCCACTGATTCCATCACCGTGGACGAGGGGTACGACGCCGACCACCCCGCCCCGGTCATCGAGCCGCCCCGGGCCCGCACCGGCAAGACGCCCAAGGCCACCCGCACCAACTTCGAGCTGTACGGCTGGCTGTTCATGCGCCTGTCCGGCATCCTGCTCGTCGTCCTGGTGCTGGGCCACCTGCTGATCCAGCTGGTGCTGGACGGCGGCGTCTCCAAGGTCAGCTTCGCCTTCGTGGCCGGCCGCTGGGCCTCCCCGTTCTGGCAGGCGTGGGACCTGATCATGCTGTGGCTCGCCATGCTCCACGGCGCCAACGGGCTGCGGACGATCATCAACGACTACGCGCAGCGGGACAACACCCGTTTCTGGCTGAAGATGCTGCTCTACACGGCGACCATCTTCACCGTCCTGCTGGGCACGCTGGTGATCTTCACCTTCGACCCGAACATCACCTGACCGCACCGGGGCTGACGAACACATGCAGATCCACAAGTACGACACCGTCATCGTCGGTGCGGGCGGCGCCGGGATGCGCGCGGCCATCGAGGCCACCAAGCGCAGCCGTACCGCCGTACTGACCAAGCTCTACCCCACCCGCTCCCACACCGGCGCGGCGCAGGGCGGCATGGCCGCCGCCCTCGCCAACGTCGAGGAGGACAACTGGGAGTGGCACACCTTCGACACCATCAAGGGCGGCGACTACCTGGTCGACCAGGACGCCGCCGAGATCCTGGCGAAGGAGGCCATCGACTCCGTCCTCGACCTGGAGAAGATGGGCCTGCCGTTCAACCGCACCCCAGAGGGCCGCATCGACCAGCGGCGCTTCGGCGGGCACAGCCGCAACCACGGTGAGGCGCCGGTGCGCCGCTCCTGCTACGCGGCCGACCGCACCGGGCACATGATCCTCCAGACGCTGTACCAGAACTGCGTCAAGGAGGGCGTGGAGTTCTACAACGAGTTCTACGTCCTGGACCTGCTGCTCAACGAGGTCGACGGGGTCAAGAAGACCGCCGGCGTCGTCGCCTACGAGCTGGCCACCGGCGAACTGCACGTCTTCCAGGCGAAGGCCGTCGTCTTCGCCTCGGGCGGCAACGGCAAGTTCTACAAGGTGTCCTCCAACGCCCACACCCTGACCGGCGACGGCCAGGCGGCGGCGTGGCGGCGCGGGCTGCCGCTGGAGGACATGGAGTTCTTCCAGTTCCACCCGACCGGCATCTGGAAGATGGGCATCCTGCTCACCGAGGGCGCGCGCGGCGAGGGCGGCATCCTGCGGAACAAGGACGGTGAGCGCTTCATGGAGAAGTACGCGCCCGTCATGAAGGACCTGGCGTCGCGTGACGTCGTCTCCCGCTCGATCTACACCGAGATCCGGGAAGGCCGCGGCTGCGGCCCCGACGGCGACCACGTCTACCTGGATCTCACCCACCTGCCGCCGGAGCAGCTGGACGCGAAGCTGCCGGACATCACCGAGTTCGCGCGCACCTACCTGGGCATCGAGCCGTACACCGACCCGATCCCGATCCAGCCGACCGCGCACTACGCGATGGGTGGCATCCCCACCAACATCGAGGGCGAGGTCCTGGCGAACAACACGGACGTCGTCCCCGGCCTGTACGCGGCGGGCGAGGTCGCCTGCGTGTCGGTCCACGGCGCGAACCGTCTTGGCACCAACTCGCTGCTGGACATCAACGTCTTCGGCCGCCGGGCCGGCATCGCCGCGGCGGAGTACGCGGCCACCGCCGACTTCGTCGACCTGCCGGAGAACCCCGAGCAGTTCGTGTCCACCGAGGTGGAGCGGATGCGGGAGTCCACCGGCACCGAGCGGGTGCACGACATCCGCCGCGAACTCCAGGAAACCATGGACAAGAACGCCATGGTCTTCCGCACCGAGGAAACGCTCAAGGAGGCCGTGGAGACCATCGCGGCCCTGCGCGAGCGCTACCAGCACGTCTCGGTCCAGGACAAGGGCCGGCGGTTCAACACCGACCTGCTCGAAGCCCTGGAGCTGGGCAACCTCCTGGAACTGGCCGAGGTCCTGGCCGTCTCCGCGCTGGCCCGCAAGGAGTCCCGCGGCGGCCACTACCGGGAGGACTATCCCGACCGCGACGACGTCAACTTCATGCGGCACACCATGGCTTACCGCGAGGTCGACGCCGAGGGCAACGAGTCGATCCGGCTGGACTACAAGCCGGTCGTCGTCACCCGCTACCAGCCGATGGAGCGTAAGTACTGATGGCCACCCCGACACTGGACAAGGTGTCCTCCCCCGGGCAGGACTCCAGCCACCTCGTCACCGTCACCTTCCGGATCCGCCGGTTCAACCCGGAGGTCTCGGCCGAGGCGAGCTGGCAGGACTTCGAGATCCGCATCGATCCGAAGGAGCGCGTCCTGGACGCCCTCCACCAGATCAAGTGGGAGAACGACGGCACCCTGACGTTCCGCCGCTCGTGCGCCCACGGCATCTGCGGCTCGGACGCCATGCGCATCAACGGCCGCAACCGGCTGGCCTGCAAGACCCTGATCAAGGACATCACCGAGATCAAGGACGGCGTGGCCACCAAGCCGGTCCTGGTCGAGGCGATAAAGGGTCTGACGGTCCTGAAGGACCTCGTGGTCGACATGGACCCGTTCTTCCAGGCGTACCGCGACGTGATGCCGTTCCTCATCACCAAGGGGAACGAGCCCACCCGCGAGCGCCTCCAGTCCGCCGAGGACCGTGAGCGGTTCGACGACACCACCAAGTGCATCCTGTGCGCCGCGTGCACCTCCTCGTGCCCGGTGTTCTGGAACGACGGCCAGTACTTCGGCCCGGCGGCGATCGTCAACGCGCACCGCTTCATCTTCGACTCCCGGGACGAGGGCGGCGAGCAGCGCCTGGAGATCCTCAACGACCGCGACGGTGTGTGGCGTTGCCGCACCACCTTCAACTGCACGGACGCCTGCCCGCGCGGTATCGAGGTCACCAAGGCCATCCAGGAAGTGAAGAAGGCCCTGATCACCCGCCGCTTCTGAGCTGAGCGGGACGGCAGAGCCGTTCGACCGTGACGGGCCGGGCCCGGCATCCACACCCTGTGGACGCCGGGCCCGGCCCGTCTCACACCCCGGCCCACCGGCCGCGTCACCGCGCCCCCAGACACAACCCGGCCGCTACACCGCTGAGGGACAGCACCCCGGCAATGGTCACGGCCGCGACGGCGTTGACGGCGGTCTCGTACCCCCGAGAGAACCCCGATGCCCCGTGCGTGGCGGCGGTCGGCTCACAGGGCTCGGGCTCGGCCCCCCGCACCCACCGCGCCAGGCGCACGGCACACGGTTCGCAGGCGTGGAACGGCCGGCTCCGCCCGAACCCGACGACCGGCCCCAGCCACATCACCAGTACCTCACCCCGACCGCACATCAGGCACTCCCCCTCCTCCGCCCACCCGGAGATCACGTCGGTCTGCATCCACACCTGCGTCGAGACGTTCACAGCGCGCACCGGAACCAGACGATCTTCCCGGCACACCGGACGGTCCGCTCACACCCGAACGCGCACGCCATCTCCCGCAGCATCCACAACCCGCGCCCACTTTCGGCGCCCCAGGCGGGCGCCCGATGCCCCAGCACCGGCAACCGCACCGACCGGTCGAAGACCTGCACCGTGACCTCCACCCCGATCCGCGTCATCCGCAGATAGCAGCGCGGGTTCTCGACATGCTTCGCCACATCGCCGAGCAGCTCACTGACCCCCAACCGCACCAGATCGACGGCGTCCCGCGACCCGCCCCATGCCCGGGTCACCTCCCCAGCCACGGACCGCCACCGCTCCACCTCCACCGCGCAGGCGATTAACGAGCACCCGTACACGTTCTTTCGGTAACCGACCTGCACCGGATTCCTCATCACACCTCCAGGGCGAGGGAAGAGCGGTGCGCTCTCCGGCGCGCCGACATCACAGCGCGCCATGGAGCAGATGCGCACCGTCGCAGATCAGCATGCTCCAATTGCAGGCTTGAGTGCAACACCACATCCTCATGCAATTGCATCTTGGTATGACGGCACCTCAACTGGTGGCACACTGCTGCCGTGACAACATCCAGCCCTGTGGTGCGGCGACGACGCCTCGGTCTCGAACTGAAGCGGCTCCGGGAGGGAGCCGGCCTCAAGGGGAACGACGCGGCCAAGTCCCTGAAGTGGTCGGCCTCCAAACTCTCCCGCCTCGAAGCGGGCCGCTCGACACCCACCCCGGCCGACGTGACCAAGCTCCTGGACCTCTACCAGCTGAACGACGAGGCGCAGCGGGAGAAGCTGGCGATACTCACGAAGGAAGCCCGGAAGAAGGGATGGTGGCAGCTCTACAGCGACATCCCCTACACCACCTTCATCGGCCTGGAGGCTGAGGCGGAGACCATCCTCACCTACGAAACGGTGATCCCCGGACTCCTCCAGACCAGCCAGTACGCCGAAGCCATCAACCGCGCGACCGGCCCCGGGCTCACCGACGAGGCACTGGAACAGCGTCTCGATGTCCGCATGCAGCGGCAACAGTTGCTCACGCAGCACAACCCCATCCAGCTTCGCGCCGTTCTGGACGAATCCGCGCTGTGCCGCCTGGTGGGCGGTCCCGAGGTCATGCGCGCCCAACTCGCCCACCTCCTCGACATGGCCGACAGCCCCAACGTTCTGTTGCAGGCCATCCCCTTCTCCATCGGCGCCCATCCGGGGACACTGGTGGGACCGTTCATCATCCTGCGGTTCACTCATCAAGAGGATCCGGACGTGGTGTACGCCGAAGCCAATGACGACCCTTATAGCGGCGATCCGCAGGCGTACCAGGTCGTGTTCGATAATCTCCGGGCCAACGCGGCCAGTGTGCCGCAGACACTTGGGTTGATCCGAGACAGGATGAGGGAACTATGAGTACCCAAGAGGGGCAGAGCGCCGATCTCGACGACGCCATATGGAGGGCCTCGCGCAGGAGCCAGGCCAACGGCGCCTGCGTCGAGGTCGCCGACGGCTTTCCCGGCACGGTCCCGGTCCGGGACAGCAAACAGCCCCATCAGATTCTCCTGATCCCCACCGCCGCCTGGACCACGTTCCTCACCAGCCTCAGGGGCTGACGGGATCTACCCGACAACGCGAATATGCGTAAGGTGCGGTGGACCCGGCGTCTCCGGTCGACCTACCTTTCTTGTGACCGGGAGCAACGTCTCGGCCTCGCAAGGAGGACGCATGGCACGTGAAGGGCTAATCCGCCTGACAGGTAGCGGCAGCGGGAACGGCGACGACACACCTTGTGACAGCAACGACTGTCCGAATGTCTATCGGACTCAGAGTGGTTCATTTCTCATCCAGGGCGACGTTTCCAGCGCCTTCACCACTCCTGCTGGTGAGAGCCTGGTCGAGGTCCCCGAGCACGTGCTGAGGGAGGCCGTCCGTGCACTTGGATGGTGAGGATTGGGAGAAGTACTTCGACGCGTTCGATCAAGAGGCGTGGCGGTTCGAGGCACAGCCCACGTACACCATGCCCAAAGAGCAGGAGAACGTTGCCCGTTTCCTGCGGGGCGAGCCCAAGCCCCATGAGCACAATGCGCGGTGGCACGAACGGGTACAGGGCTACATCTCATCCGGCCGACGCATCGGGAGAGTCCGCATCGTGCGCCAGCCGCTCACCGACTACCAGCGATACCAGTTCGCATGGGGCATCCCCGGCAACATCGCGGCCGGCGAGGACATCCGCGTGCTGGACGTGACTGCGGAGGACTACGGCCTGCCGCTCTCCGGCCAGGACTGGTGGATGTTCGACGGAACACGCATCGCCCAGCTCAACTTCCGCCCGGACGGAACACAGATCAACCGCGAGACATACGAGGGCGATCCGGCCCCCTATCGCGAGTGGAAACGTATCGCCCTGGAACATGCCGTGCCCTTCAAGGAGTACGTGAAGGTCCTTGGCGTTTGAACCCGCGCAGCTCGGACAGTCAAAGGCTGATCTGGCGGAAACCCTTCGCACGATGCGCAAGCGAGCCGGCCGGACGCAGGTCTGGCTGGCTCGGCGCTGCAACATGTCACAAACCAAGCTCAGCAACATCGAAACCGCTCGGGCTACTCCTGGACTTGTCGATGTTGAGTTGATCCTTGGGGCTCTCTCAGCGCCCCAAGAGATCGTGGCGGAGGTCACCGCACTCGCACGCCTCGCCAACACGGAATGGCAGAGCAACCGTGCCTCTTGGCGCAGGGGGTTGGAGAGACGACAAGGGGAGCTGGCGGTACTGGAGACAGAGGCCACAGAACTCCGCTACTTCCTGCCTGCCATGGTGACGGGCCTGTTGGCGACGCCCGAGTACATCAGGGCGAGCCTTGAACACGCTCCCGTGGACGCCGCCAAAACGGTCGCGAAGAAGCTTGAACGGCAGGCAGTGCTCTACGACTCGACCAAACGATTCACCTTCTTGCTGACCGAACAGGCGATCCGATGGTCGATTGTTCCGCGTCTCGCGATAGCTGTGCAGATCGACCGCATCGTATCGCTGTCGCGACTTCCCAATGTGCGCATCGGCGTCATACCCTTCGGCTCACCAGTGAGCCGTGGCCCTTTGAACACCTTCACGGTCTATGACCGGCGACTGGCGACGGTCGAGAATCTCACCGGAAGAATCGTCTTTCAAGACCCTCGTGACATTGCCGAACATCTGAACATTTTTGAGCTGTTCGAGAGGCAAGGGCTCTTCGGCGACGAAGCTCGGAATATGCTGAGCCAGTGGGCGGAGGAATACCGGTCGTGATAATTACCCAAGAACGTGAATATTCCTGTCTCTTCCGGAACGCAAGGCGGATCATGGCTACAGAGGCGGCCCCATTCCAGGGACCGTAACCCCCGGCGGAGAATGCGTGATCGGTTGTTCCGCCTGGAGGGGCATGACGTGCCACAACAGGGAGGAAGACACCATGCACGGCGTACGAGCGTTACTCACCCCCGCCGCGTTCACGGGAGTCGTCGCCACCGTCATCGACAACAACCCCGGCATGGAGAAACGTACAGCCGAGAGGATCGTCACGGAAGCGCTCAAGTTCGTGGAAGCCGCAGCGCAGTTCCCGAACGACAGAATCACGCCCTCCAATGTGGTGGACGAGGGATGGCATGCCCTGATTCTGCACACCAACTTGTACAAGAAGCTCTGCGCGAACCTCGGGCGATTCGTTCACCACTGGCCCGAGCGCCCTGACGCCGAGCGCCACGACCGACGCGCACTCGTCCACACGGTGACCATCATCGAACGCGCCGGGCACAGCGTGGACACGGAATTGTGGACGGGACCGACCGCACCTCTGATTCCGACAGCGGCCCAGTGTTCCCACACGCCGAAGCCCGGGGGATGCGGGCCGATCAACCCGGGCAATTGCGCATCGCATTGCTCAGGAGGCGACGGGGGAAGCAGCCAGTAGTCTGCTCACCTCCATACTGGAAGGAGATCGCATGGACGCGCAGCAGGCCCGTCGAGTGCAGGCCGTATTGCGGCAGCTCAACATTCCCGGCGTAGTAGCCCCGGAAGATCCGAATAATCCCGCCGTCGCCTGGCGCGTGTACAACAGAACCGACCACGCGACGCGCTGCGATGTAACCGCTGACGCCCTGGCTGCTCTGGCGGCCACGTTTCCCGATGAAGAACCCGCCCCTGGCCCGAAGCGGGGATTCGTCATCCCAACCAATGGCGAGAAGGGAACGGAGATCCCACCAGATGACGGCGCCGGCGATTGACGCGTACTAGGCACGTAGGCCCGACTTCCAGGAACGAGGGGGTTTCGTTCTGCCGTCCCCCGACAACTGAACGACGTCTTTCGCATGCCGGCGCCGGAGACCGAGGCTGCAAGCACGATTGCGACCCAGCTCCCAGCGGCGGCGACAAGAAGGACTCGCAGTCAGCCGGTAGGCGGCGCTGGGAGCCTGTGCACGATCCCCGTAAACCCAGAACAGGGCTCCCCCGCGCAGAGAAGCACAAGATGGGAGACGCTGTGAGCACCACGGAGTACGAGGCCAAGGCACTGGACATCGACGTTCAGGCCATCACCGCACGGATCAGAAATGAAGGTGGCCTGCATGTCGCCGACCGGCTTATGCGGCGGTACGTGTACGACGTCGTGCCGGGCGAACGAGGGCGCTGGGTCAGGCTGCGGGACACAGGAACCGAGGTCACGTTGTGCGTCAAGCAGATCGTTTCCGATGCGATCGACGGCACGCACGAGGAAGAGGTCACGGTCTCCCATTTCGAGGACACGCACGCCCTTTTGAACCTGATGGGCTTCACGGCGAAGGCGTACCAGGAGAACCGGCGCGTGTCATACGTGCTGGACGATGTGCGTCTTGAGATCGACTCGTGGCCGCTGATCCCGCCGTACTTGGAGATCGAGGGCGACAGTGTCGAGGACGTCATCTCCACATCGAAGATCCTCGGACTGGACCCGGAGAGTCTGACTGCTGTGAACGCCCTCGGAATCTACGCCCGGCATGGAATCGATCTCACGCAGATCGAAGAACTGCGTTTCCCGCCTCTATGAGAGGTACGCCGTGTATGCGGAAGATCTGACCGGCCTGCCCGTTTCCGTGGTGCCGGATCGTACAGTTCGAGTAAAGGTCATCGACGCTTGCGGGCTGGCCTGCGGATTCTGCCACAACGAGGGAACCCCCGTGGCCGCCGACAATGCCGGCCGCCAACCGGGCGAGTACATCGGTTCTCCTGGCAAGAGCGGACGAGTATCCATCTACCTGCGCACTAATGGGGCCTCCTTCTTGCCCGCCAGGATCGAGCCCAGCACTGACTTCGCCCTTGCCCTCGCCGCCCTACGGGGGTCGGTGGAGACCGACGAAGTCCACTTCACCGGTGGGGAGCCGACCCTTCATCCCCGGCTCCCGGACCTGGTGGCCCAGGCGCGTCGGCTGGGGCTGACCGTGGGGCTGACTTCCAATGGCGAGAACGGTGCCGCCGTGCTGAAGGACTGTGCGAAAGCCGGACTCGACCGGGTCAATCTCTCGGTCTTCGGCACCACGGCAGATGAACTGGCCGCTGTCCAGGCACCGCGCCTCGGTTCGGTGAAGCTGGCGGAGCGGAAGATCACGGCCTTGCACGCCACCATCGACGCGGCACTGCGCAACGGCGTCAAGGTGTCGGCCAACCTCGTGGTGCCGGATCGCAGCCACGTCCCGCGCGTGCTGCGGGTCATCGAGGATTACGGCCGCGATGTCGCCGTCCGCATGCTGATCAATCTCGAAGACGGGGATGCGTCGCTGGCCGCGATGCGGGAGGTTCTGGATTCCGTCGGAGCGGTACCCGTGCACCGCATCTTCACGGCCGGCACCTCGGACCAGCGCACCCGCTACCGGCTGCCGGACGGCCGCACGTTGTACGCCAAGTCGATCCGTCCCGTACGGCTGCCTCAAACCTGTGAAGGCTGCCGTTTCAACAATGAAACCGATTGCGAGGAGGGCTACTACGGGATCCGGCTCTACCGAGCCCAGCACGGCCCCTTCATGGTCGGGGTGTGCATCCAGCGGATGGATCTGTGCTGCACACTCGGCGAGTTCGTCATGAGCAAGATCCGCGACGAGGTGCGTGCTGTGCGAGAGCAAGAGCTATCGCGTCTGCGCTCGGAACACCGATCCCGGCTACACGAAGAGGCCGCCGAGTTGTAGCGGACGCTCTGGGGTGGGTTGCGACAGATAGGACAAGCCGTGCGAGGGCGATGGAGAAGGGCACGTGAAATCTGATCGAAGGGAGCGCGTCAGTCCCCTTGAAGGACTGACGCGGTTCCTGCTGCGCACCGGTGCGATGGCGCGGGAGTGGGCCGACGCGTTCGAGGCCGTGCCGCGTGAGGTGTTTCTGCCCGATCTGATGTGGCCGTACGACATGGAGACCGGCCGGAGCAGGACGGTGGACCGGCGGACGGATCCGGTGGCGTGGGAACGTGAGGCCTACGCCAATGTTCCCGTCACCACGCAGTGGGACGACGGGCAGCACCCGGGGCCCGGGCCGGGCCGGGTGCCGACCAGTTCGGCGAGCATGCCGTCCGTCGTGACGCGGATGCTGGGCGATCTCGATGTGTACCCCGGCGCCCGGGTGCTGGAGGTCGGGACGGGGACCGGCTGGAACGCCGGGCTGCTGTCCGCGCGGCTGGGCGATCGGAACGTGGTCTCCGTCGAGGTGGACAAGCGGGTGGCGTCTCGGGCGCGGGCGAAGTTGGGCAGTCTCGGACTGTATCCCGAGGTGGTGTGCGCGGACGGCCGGGACGGCTGGGCGGCGCGGGCGCCGTACGACCGGGTGATCGTCACGGCCGGGGTACGGGAGTTCCCGCCGGCGTGGGTGCGACAGACCCGGCCGGGCGGCCTGATCGTGGCCCCGTGGGGGACGCACTACTGCGACGAGGACGCGTTGGTACGGCTGACCGTGGCCGAGGACGGGACCGCGAGCGGGCCGTTTCTACGCCCGCTGGAGTTCATGAAGCTGCGGGCGCAGCGCCTGGACTGGGGGCGGTCCGGCCGGCATGTCTGGGAGTATCCGGGAGACGCGGACGAGTCGGCCACCAGCGTGACCCTCTCCGATCTGGGCGAAGGGCAGCGGTTCCGCGGGGCGCGGTTCGTGCTGGGGCTGTGCGTGCCGGACTGCGCCCATGTGCTGAACGCCGGGGAGGATGGCGAATCGACGCTGTGGTTCTTCGACATGGCCGAGGGGTCACGGTCGTGGGCGTCGGTCCTTTTCCAGGATGGGAAGGACAAGGCCACCGTCTACCAGTCCGGGCCACGCCGACTGTGGGACGAGGTGGCGCGGGCGCTGGAATGGTGGCGGGGGCAAGGAGCCTCGCAGTTGAACTCCTTCGGGCTCACCATCAGCCGTGACGGAACAAGTCGGCCCTGGATCGGCGATCCCACGCGTCCGCTGCCGACATTCGGGGCCGGGTTTCGGGATTGATCCGGTGGGCGGGGCCGACTCCGGGGGGCCGGTTTCCCCATGCCCGGCGCGGGCGCGCTCCGTGCTCTAGGCGCGGAGGGTGGCGACCGCCTCGTCGAAGAAGCGCTCGGGGTCGTCGGCTCCGCCGGAGCGGTACCACGCGTCGACGGCGGCGTCGAGGCAGGCCAGCGCGGCGGCGACGAAGGCCAGGGCGCGGGGATCGGGGGCCGGGGAGGCGGGCAGGCCGAGGCGGCGCTGCACCTCGGGGGCGAGCAGTTCCTGCCAGCGCAGGTGCTTCTCCAGGTGCCGGGCGCGCAGGGAGGGCGCCTCGTGGTGGATGCGCGCGAGGATCAGCTGTTCCTGCGGGCTGCCCGCCTTCTGCTGGAGCACCAGGAACGCCTGCTTGATGGCGGTCCAGGCCGACTCCTCGGCCGGACGGGCCTCCAGAGCGGCGCGCACCGACTCTCCCAGCGCCTCGGTGTCGCCGAGGACGACGTCCTCCTTGCTGCCGAAGTAGTGGAAGAACGAACGGCGGGACATGCCGACCGCGGCGGTGATCTGGTCGATCGTCGTTGCCTCGAAGCCGTTCTCCGCGAAGAGCCGTACCGCGCTGGCGGTGATTTCCGTGCGAGCCGCGCGGCGCGCGCGCTCGCGGAGCGAGGGGGTTTCGGCCATGCACTCAGTCTAGATCTCTGCACTGCATGCGTCACCTTGCACTGAGTGCAAGATATTGCGTACGGTGCAGTCATGACTCCGATCAGCTTCTCCGGTCAGACCACGATCGTCACGGGCGCCAGCTCCGGCATCGGTACCGCCTTCGCCCGCGAACTCGCCCGCCGCGGCTCCGACGTCGTCCTCGTCGCACGGCGCCTCGACCGCCTGGAAGAACTCGCCTCCGAGCTGCGGACGCGGCACGGCGTGCGTGCCACCCCGATACCCCTCGACCTCAGTGAACCGGGCGCGGGCCGGCGGCTGGCCGCCGAGCTGGGCCGACGGGACATCACGGTCGACGGTCTGGTGAACAACGCCGGTTTCGGTACCGACGGCCCCTTCCACGAGGAGGACCCGGACCGCCTCACCGACGAGATGAACGTCAATGTCGCCAACCTCGTCGATCTCACCCGCGCGTTCATCGAACCGCTCCGCGACTCCGGCCGGGGCGTTCTCGTGAATGTCGCGAGCATGGCGGCGTACACCCCCGTTCCCGCGATGGCGGTCTACGCCGCCTGCAAGGCGTTCGTCCTCAGCTTCACCGAGGCGCTGTGGCACGAGTCGCGGGGTACCGGCCTGCGGGTGCTGTCACTCGCCCCGGGCCTCACCCGGACCGAGTTCTTCGACGGCCTGGGCAGCGGGGCCCACCAGGGCTCTTACCAGACCCCCGAACAGGTGGTCGCGACCGCGATGCACGCGCTCGACCGCGGCCGGCGACCGAGCGTGCAGTCGGGCCGCCGGAACGCGCTCGTGGTGAGGCTGCCCCGATTGACCACCCGTCGACGTGCCGTCCTGCTCAGCGGGGCGATCTCGGCCCGGTCCTCCGGGGCGGCGGCGTAAGGTCGGGCGGGTGACCAAAATACTGATCTCTGTGGACATGGAAGGTATCTCGGGGGTCGTGCACGCCTCCGAGACGCACCCGGACGGCTACGACTACACGCGGGCCCGTACCACGATGACGGCCGAGGTCAACGCCGTGATCGACGGGGTGCTGGAGGGGGAGCCCGGGGCCGAGGTCTGGGTGGCCGACGCGCACGGGTCGTTCCGCAATCTGCTGCCGGAGGAGCTCGACCGGCGGGCGCTGCTGGTGCGGGGGAAGCCCCGGCCGTTCGGGATGCTCGGCGGGCTGGACGCGGAGACCGACGCGGTGCTGTTCGTCGGATACCACGGGCGGGCCGGGTCCGGGCCCGCCGTGATCGCGCACACCATGAACGGCATCATCCTGGATGTGCGGGTGGCAGGGCTCTCCCTCGGGGAGATCGGGCTGAACGCCGCCATGGCCGGACACCTCGGGGTGCCGGTGGTGCTGCTCAGTGGTGACGACGTGGCCTGCGCCGAGGTGCGCGAGCTGGTGCCCGAGACGGTCACCGTCGAGGTGAAGCAGGCGCTCGCCCAGGGCGCCGCCGTCGCGCTGCACCCGCAGGAGGCGCGGGACCGGCTGCGGGCCGCCGCCGCGAAGGCCGTGGCGCGGCGGGATGAGGTCACACCGTTCCGGGTGCAGGGGCCGGTTGACATCGAGATCGACCTGGGCCGGGCCCACACGGTCGATCTGGCCATGCTGGTGCCGGGCGTCACCCGCGTCGGGGGCGGGCGGACCATCGCGTACTCCGCCGCCGACTTCGCCGAGGCCTACCGGCTGGGCCTGCTGATCGCCCAACTCGGCAACATCACCCCCGCGTAGGGTTGCGGAATGACCGCTGACGCCATAGCCGGACTGCGCCAGGTGCACGCCCGGCTGAAGTCCATCGGGACTGACACCATCCCCCGTCCCCATGAACTGGAGGCGGCGGCCGAGAAGGTCCTCGCCTGCTCCGCCGAGCTGGGCGATGTCGCCGTCGCGGATCCGGAGGAGGTGCGGCGCCTGCTGGCCTACGCCGTGAAGTCGCTCAGGGCAGCGGAGAAAGCGGCCCGCGCCCACCACAGCGACCCGGCGGGCCGGCCGCTCTCTCCGGTACGTTTCGCGCTCAAGGCCGGCTCGGCCGACGGCGCGCTCGAAAGCGTCCTCGAACTGCTCGGCCCCGGCAACTAAGGGGAATGACAAAAGGAACCTCCCGGCGGTGTCGGGGCGTCAGTTGTCGCGCCTCAGTGATGAGTCGATGACCGTCGTGCCCCCTCCTCTTCCGACGGGCAGTCGGCTGCCTTCGAAGCTGTATTGGGCCGCACTCAGGGAGTCAGCACCAGCGCCAAGCAGGGGGTTACCCCCATTACCTGCCGCGCCTCCACTGCGTAGCGTGATCGTCGTTCCCAATTCTGTTCAATTCGATGGAGGAATAGCGACAATGAGGTACGGGCTTCGTCGGCGAGGTGGTCGGCAAGGGAAGCGCCTCGTGGCCCTGGCGACGGTCACTGCGGCGCTTTTTTCGGGGATGATGGTGTCGGGAAGTGGGCCGGCCGTCGCGTACGCGGTGGTGGAGCCATCCGGGCGCAGTGTTACCGCGTCACTACGCAGTGACCTTGAGAAATATCTGGATGATCAGGGCGCCAAGGATCATTTCTCAGCGGTCTCCCTTCGGGTGACCTATGCCGATCAGCGACCTGATATCTCGGTCGATGTGGGGACGTTCCGCTACGGCGGTGGCCGGCCGGTGAACAGCGGGGCGCTGTGGCAGATCGGCAGCAACACCAAGGCGTTCACGTCCGTGCTGCTGCTTCAACTGGAGACCGAAGGAAAGCTGTCCATGACGGACAAGCTGGGACAGTGGCTTCCCGAGTATCCGGCGTGGCGCGATGTCACCATCACGCAACTGCTGTCGATGACCAGCGGCATCCCCAACTACACCGAGCAGAGTGCGTTCCTGAGGGATTTCGACGCCAACCCCTACACGCGCTTCACACTGGAGCGCCTGATGTCCTATGTGGAGGGCCTGCCACTGGGTCCCCCGACGTACGAGTACTCGAACACGAACTACCTCCTCGCGCAGATGATTGTCGAACGAGCGTCGCACGATACTTACGTTGAGCAGCTCGCCGAGCGCATCATCGAACCTCTCGGAATGAACGACACCTGCCTCCCCCCGTACTGCCCTCCGGGCACGGCCTCGCGCATGCCGACGCCGTACTCCACCCATTCCGACCTGCCGAACCATCTCAACAAGTCGGTTCCTCCGCTCGCCCTGTCCTGGGCGCAGGGAGCGGGTGGCCTGGTGAGTTCGCTGGAGGACATGACGGCCTGGGACAGGGCGCTGTACAGCGGTCAACTGCTGCCCCCGGCGCAGCAGCGCGAGCTGGAGTCTTTGGTCTCGATGCAGACGAGTGAGTCCATCGAGAACGTCACGGCCGACGATCCCATGGGTTTCGGGCTCGGTCTCGTGAAGATCGCTCATCCTGTGGCCGGGACGGTCTGGTTCTATGAGGGGGCCACTTATGGAAACCGGGTGCTGCACATGTACCTCCCGGAGACTGGCACGATCATCGCCATTGCTGTCAACAGCGCCGTCGGCGGAGAGGACACGCTGCCCGACCTCGCCGGTACCGTCTACGAGACTCTTTCGGCGCAGAACGCAACAAGTTCTCCCACGACACCAGTAGCCCCGGAGCCGGCTGCGTGACGTCCAGGTAGCCGCACTGCGAGGTCTGAGCTCCCTCTTCCTGAGCTCGGCCTTCAACGTGGCGGGGCACCCGGCCTGCTGAGGCCCCGGGAATCGGCAGGCCGTGATGCGGCCGTTCCTCGCGGTGGCGGCGAGGTACGACAAGCTCGCCGTCCGCCATGAGGCGACCGTGCTGGTCGCGGCCATCAGCGCATGTCTGTGACCAGCACTTTCGAAAGCTGCGTCTCGGCCGCGACAGTCCCAGGAAGTTGCCGGTTCAGGGGCCTTCCATCAGCCCCGCGCCCCAGGCCCAGGCGGCGACGCCGACCCGGTTGCGGGCGCCCACTTTGCGCTGGGCCGCCGCCGCGTGGGTCTTGACCGTGCCGAGGCCGATGCTCAGCGCCGTGGCGATCTCGCCGTTGCTCAGTCCCCGGGCGACGAGGCGAACGACCTCGCTCTCGCGGGCGGTCAGCACCGAGGGGTCCGGGCCGGTGGCGGGGCGGGGCGCCGGGAGCCCGCGCAGCAGGCGGGCCGTCAGGGAGGGGCTGATGAGCGTGTCCCCGGCCATCGCCGCGCGGATCGACTCCACCAGCAGGGCCGGCCCCGAACGCTTCAGCAGATAGCCGGCGGCGCCCTCGCGCAGCGCCGGGCCCAGGTAGGCGTCGTCGTCGAACGTGGTCACCACGATCACCCGGTGGCCTTCGGGAGCGAGCCGCCGCACCACCTCCAGTCCGTCCACCCCGGGCATCCGGATGTCGGCCAGCACCACGTCGGGGCGCAGTTCCCGGGCCGCCGCCACGGCGGCGAGCCCGTCCGCCGCCTCCCCCGCCACGCACATGTCGGGCTGTGCCCCGACGACCATGCGGAACCCGTGCCGTACGAGGTCCTGGTCGTCGGCGATCAGGACGCGGATCGTCACGCGCCACCCCACACGGCCGTGGTGTGCCAGCCGCCGGACGGGGTGGGGCCGGCGGTCAGGGTGGCGTCCTCGGTGGCCAGGCGGCGGCGCAGGGCGGCCAGTCCGGTACCGGCGCCGGCGGCGGGACGGGCGGTGGCAGCGGGCGGGACGGAGTTGAGGACCCGCACCGTCAGGCCCTCACCCCCGCGTGCCACCGTCACCCGGACGTCGCCGCAACCGGGCGCGTGGCGCCGTACGTTCGTCAGCGCCTCCGTCACCAGCCGGTGTGCGGAGGGCGGCACGTCACGGACGGCCGGGTCCAGGTCCAGGGTGGCGGAGCCGTACCGCCGGACGGCGGCGGTCAGTTCGGCGAGCACCGCGCCCGGAGCGGTCGGGCCGGAGTCCTCGCCGTCGTCGGCGTCGAGCATGCGGACCGTCTCCTCCAGGGTGTCCATCGCGCGCAGCCCCGCCGCCTCGATGCGGCGCAGCACGGCCATCGCCGCGTCCGGGTCGCCCGCGGCGACGAGTTGGCCGGCCTGGGCCTGCACCAGCATGCCGCTCACCTCATGGGCCACGAAGTCGTGCAGATCGCGGGCGAGCGCGATGCGCTGCGCCCGGCGGGCCTCGCGGACCGCGTGCGCGCGGCGGGTGTCCTGGGCCCGCAGGTGGCGGCCGGCGGCGACGGCGGCACCGGAGGCGGCGGCGGCCAGCAGGCAGATGACGGTCAGTTCGTCTGCGGGCGAGGGAGGTTCGAGGTGGAGGCCGACGCGCAGCGGCAGCGCGGTCAGGGCCAGCACCGGCAGTACGGCGTGCCGGAGGCCGCGGCGGGCCGCCGGCACGGTCAGCGCGAGCAGGGCCGCGGTCTCCAGGAGCCACCAGGGGCCGACCGCGTTGCCCGCCGGGCCGCGGTAGGCGGCGGTCGCGGCCAGCGACCCCGCCGCCACCGCCGGGGTCGCCAGGTGAGGGGACCGGGCCAGCAGGGCGGCGCCGCCCGCCAGGGCCGCCGGGAGCGCGATCAGCGGTCCGGCCGAGGGCAGCGCGAGCAGGGCAGCGACCGTCAACCCGGCCGCGAGCAGCCCCCGTACGCCTTCGCCGACCGTCCACCCGCGCATCGGGCCAGCGTACGGGCGTGGGCGGGGTGCCGCCTCTGCCGTTCGGCAGAGGCGCGGGGGTGGTGTTCTCTGTCCGGTGGCCGATCCGCCGGGCGGTGTCGCTCGCCCAGGGTGGGGATCATGAGACGCACCGCAAGGCTGGCCGTCGCCGCGAGCACGGCCGCCGTCCTCCTGATCCCGCTCGCCGGCTGCCAGTCGGCCGGCGGCCCCGGTTCCACGGTGACGCTGACGGCGGCCGTTCCGTACGTCATGCCCAACCTCGATGACAGCGCCGGCCTTTGCCCTTCCCTCGGCGAGGACGGGGCCCGGCTCCCCGACGACGCGCTGGCGGCCTGCCACGACGCCGCCGACGAGGTGGTGAACGGGGCGCTGGACGCCCTGGACCTGGCCCCGTTGCGGATCGGGGCGCTGCCGGGGCTCGGCGAGGGCGCTTACGGGACGGTCCGGGTCGATCCCGCGTCGGCCCCGTACACCCGGCTGTTCGTGCGGGAGGGGACCGCGTACACCGTGCTGCCCGCCGAGGAGCGGCTGAGCGCGGCGCAGTTGCGTGACGGTGTCGAACTCGCCCTGGAGGCCACCGACCTGGTGCGCGACCCGGCGGTGTGGGACGGCGGGATCGAGGTCTCGCTCACCGTCGTGGACGGCGGGCGCACGGAGCGGGCCCACGCCGCGCTGCGGGTCGCGCCGCTGATCCTGACCCACGATCTGCTGCCGATCGACCGGATGGTGATGAGCGACAATGGGACCACCCCCGAGGACGCCGAACGGCATGGCTACGACCCGGAATCCCCCGCCGCACCGGTCGAGGACGGCGAGGAGGTCTTCCGGGAGGAACTGAGCGCCGCGCTGGAGGCGGCCGGGCTGAACGGGCACCTGCTGGAGTATCCGACGGGCGGCGACCGGTGGATGCGGGACCAGTTCATCACCGGCTACTTCGCCGTACCGGACCGGACGGAGAGGTGCGGCGGATGAACGTGCTGCTGCGCTCGGCCGATGTGATGCCGGAGGGGAGCACCGCCGACTTCCCGCTGCGCGACGCGGGGCGCTCGGCGTACACGGTGCTGGGCGGCCCCGGTACGGCGGTGATCCAGGAGTACGACGCCGGCCGGGTCGGGGACGACGAACGCAGCCAGCTGTGGGGGTCGTTCAGCTCCACCGGCAACTTCCTGGTCACGCCGCCGGACGCGGGGGCGCCGGCGGGCCGGGTGCTGTACGGATCGGACGGCGGGGACGCGGCGCCGGACGCGGACTTCCTGCGGCTGCTGGAGGCACAGCGCGAGCAGCGTCCGCTGGCCGTGGACACGAGTTGGCTGGGCGTGGGCCACATCGACGAGTTCCTGTCCTTCGTCCCGGCGGACACCGCGCGCGGCTGGGCGGCGCTGGTCGCCGACCCGGAACGCGGCCTGCAACTGACGGGCTCGGAGGACCCGGAGGTCCTGGCGGGGACCCGGATCGCGGCGCGGGGCATCGAGGCGGCGCTTGACCTGTTCGAGGACGAACTCGGGCTGGGGGACGAGGACATCGTGCGGGTGCCCGCGCTCTTCGAGCGGCTGGTGATCCCCGGCTATCCGCGCCAGGACGTCGTCGCCAACGCCCTGCCCGCCGTGGCGAACGGCGTGCAGACCGGGGCCGGCACCTTCCTCGCCCCCGAACCGCACGACGCGGCGTTCAAGGCCGAGACCGAGGCGGCCTTCGCGGCGGCCGGGGCCGGTCACGTGGCGTGGGTCGAGGAGTGGGACTACGCGCACGCGGTGGGCACGGTGGGCGGCGAGATCCACTGCGTCACCAACGCGCTGCGGGACACGACGGGTGCCGGGCCGTGGTGGAGCGAGGAGGAGTGAGGCGTGCGGGGGCGGCGGGGGATACGCACCCGCCGCCCCCGGCCGGCGCCGGGTGCGGTCACTTCCGCCAGAAGAGGTGGTGCGTCATGCCGCTCGGGCTGGGCACGACCTCCAGGTGGTACCGGTCGAGCAGTTCCTCGGGTGACTCCCACAGGCGCAGTCCGGACCCGAGTTCCACCGGTGCGACCGCCACATGCAGCGTGTCGACGAGACCGGCGTCCAGGAACTCCCGGACGGTGCTGACCCCGCCGCCGAGCCGGACGTCCTTGCCCCGCGCCGCCTGCCGTGCCTGCTCCAGGACGGTGGCCGGGTCGGCGTCGACGAAGTGGAAGGTGGTGTCGGAGAGGGTGAACGAAGGACGCGGGTGGTGGGTCAGCACGAACACCGGGGTGTGGAACGGGGGTTCCTCTCCCCACCAGCCGCGCCACTCGTGGTCGGTCCAGGGGCCGCGTTGGGGCCCGAACTTGTTGCGGCCCATGATCTCGGCACCGATGTTGTGCGCGAAGTCCCGCGTGAAGTAGTCGTCCAGGCCCCTGCTCCCTCCGGGGTCGGTGCGGTTGGGCCAGCTCGCCGTCGCACCGGCCCAGGCGAACAGCTCCGCCGGGTCGACCGCATGGCCGAACGGATGTTCAAGGCTCTGGTCCTCTCCGGCACCGATCCCGTCACGTGAGACGGTGAAGTTCTGGACTCTCAGCAGCTGAGCCATGTGTTCCTCCTGTGTGGTCGAACCCTGATGGTGGGACTTCCCGGACGGCGCGAACTCATCGCAGCGCCGTCCCCCGGCCGGAATGGGGCCATTCGCGCGCACGGACGGCGGACGGGGACCGGGCGGCCGCCGCTATGGACGAACGCCGTCGCTCGGAGGCGTCACCGCCACGCGTGCCAGGATCGGGGGCATGCCGATCGATCCGCCGCTGTTCACCGCCGCCCGTGCCGTCTGGGAGTCGCTGGCCGGTGTGCCGGTGGCGTTCCGCCCCGACCAGGGGCCGCAGGTGGTGCTCTCGCCCGCGTCGGGCCTGTGCCCGCCCGGATGGGCCGGGGTGGCGGCGGTCGGTGGGGCGGTGATCGCGACCGTTCCGGAGGAGGCGTGGGCCGCGCCGGTACGGGCAGCCCTCGCTTCGCTGTCCGCCGGGGCGGCCGTCGACCCGGCGGCCGTACGCCGTGTCCTGCCGGTGGCCGAGTCGCTCGGCCCGGCCGCGCTGGCGTATCTGGACGCCGCTCATTTCCGGCCGGTGGACGACGGCGGGCCCGCGGTCGTCCACCTCCCGGCCCGGCACGCCGCGGTGGAGGAGCTGGAGCGGGAGTCCGGTGCGCAGGACGCGGACGAGGCGGACCTGGGACGGATCACCTCGCCCGCGTTCGTCGTCCTCAACGGCGAGACGGTGGTGGCCGCGGCGGGCTACCGGCGGTGGGCCGGGGGCGCGGCGCACATCGGCGTGCTGACCCGGCCCGGCCGCCGGGGGCGGGGCCTGGCCAGGGCGACGGGTTCGGCGGCTGCCGCGCACGCGCTGGCGGCCGGGCTGCTGCCGCAGTGGCGAGCCCGGATCCCGGCGTCCCGGCGGGTGGCGGCGGCCCTGGGCTTCGCCGAACTCGGGGCCCAGCTCAGCGTCCGCCTCCGGCGACCGAGCCGGTAGCGGGTCCGCCGGCAGGCCCGACGGCAGGCGTGACAGCGGGCGTGACAGCGGGCGTGACAGCGGGCATGGCAGCAGCCACGACAGCAGGCGTCGCCGCAGGTCTAGCGGGCGGACCGTTCCAGCAGCAGTTCCCGTTCCCGCTCGTTGTGGGTCAGGGACGCGGCGCGGCGGAACTCTTCGCTCGCCTCGGCGTCCCGGCCCAGCCGCGCGAGCAGGTCGCCGCGCACGCTCGGCAGCAAGTGGTAGTCCTTCAGGGCCGGTTCCTCGCGCAGCGCGTCCACTAGGGCCAGGCCGGCCGCCGGGCCCTCGGCCATGGAGACGGCGACCGCCCGGTTGAGGGCCACCACCGGGGAGCCGGTGAGGGTCAGCAGCCGCCCGTACAGCGTGGCGATCATCGCCCAGTCGGTGTCCTCGTAGCGGGCGGCCCGGGCGTGGCAGGCGGCGATCGCGGCCTGCAGCGCGTACGGTCCGCCGCCGCCCGCGCGCGCCAGGGCGTCGGCGCCGCGCCGCATGAGGGGCCGGTTCCAGCGGGTGCGGTTCTGGTCGGCGAGCAGCACCGGTGCCCCGTCCGGTCCGGTCCGGGCGGGGATGCGGGAGGCCTGGAACTCCAGCAGCGCGGCCAGGCCGTGCACTTCGGGTTCCCCGGGCATCAGGGCGGCCAGCACCCGCGCCAGCCGCAGCGCGTCCTCGCACAGGGCGGGGCGGACCACGTCGTCCCCGGCGGTGGCCGTGTACCCCTCGTTGAAGATCAGGTAGATGACCTCCAGGACGGAGGACAGCCGGGCGGCGCGGTCCTCGCCGTACGGCACCTCGAAGCCGACGCCGGCCGTCGCGAGGGCGCGTTTGGCGCGCACGATGCGCTGGGCGACAGCGGGTTCGGCGGCCAGCAGGGCGCGGGCGATCTCGGCGGTGGTCAGGCCGCCGAGCAGCCGCAGGGTGAGGGCGGTGCGCGAGGCCGTGGGCAGCACGGGGTGGCAGGCGGTGAAGATCAGGCGCAGCAGATCGTCGTCGATGTTCTCCGGATCGGGCGGGTCCGGGGGCGGGGTGGTGTCCTCCAGCGACCGGCCCACCTCGGCGAGCTTGCGCGCGTACGTCTCCTTGCGGCGTACCAGGTCGATGGCCCGGCGCCTGGCGGTGGCCGTGAGCCAGGCGCCCGGCTTGTCCGGGACGCCCGACTCCGGCCACTGTTCGAGGGCGGCGACCAGCGCGTCCTGCGCGATCTCCTCGGCGATGCCCACATCGCGCACGATGCGGGCCGCGGCGGCGATGACCCGCGGGGATTCGATCCGGTAGGCCGCCTCGATGGTGGCCGTCACGCGTGGTTCCGTCACGGCCACCCATCAGACCATCAGTCCTCGGTGATCTGCCGCACCTCGGCGGTGATGTTCCACACGTCGGGGTGGATCTCCAGGAAGCGCTTGGTCCAGTACAGCGCCTCCTCCTTGTCCTTGGCCTGGATGATCGAGTAGCCGCCGATGACTTCCTTGGTCTCGGTGAACGGCCCGTCGGTGTAGGTGAGTTTGCCGCCGGACAGGGTCACGCGGGTGCCCTCGGAGCTGGGGGTGAGCCCGGCGGTGTCGAGCATGACCCCGGCCTTGGTGATCTCCTCCAGGAGCGCCCCCATGCGTGCCCCGAAGTCGGCGGGGAAGCCGTCGGCGGGGATGTTCTGTTCGTCGTTGCGGATCAGCGTGATGAAGCGGGGCATAGTGGCTCCTGGATCGCTCGGTGGGCGGGGGCTTTCCCTGCCTCACCCTTACGTCGAACGGGGACGGGCCGGATCGACACCGCGCCCGTATTTTTTTCTGTGGCGGCTTTTCCGTGTCGTGGGCCGCGCTGGTGCGAGGGGATGGTTGCCGTGGAGGGGTTGCTTCGGGCCGCCGGGGGCCCGGCGGGTGTGGGCGGCGTGCTGGAGTGGCTGGGGGCGCGCCTGGACGCCCAGGTGGCGGTGGTGGGCGGGCGCGGCGACGGCCCGGTGGAGGTCGAGGAGGCCACCGCGGGGTTTCCGTCCGCTGCGCGGGCCGGCCTCCAGGAGCTGGCCCCCCGGGTGGTCGGCGGCCGGCTGGCGTCGGCCGCCACCACCACCGGCGGGGAGGGCGGGGCCGGGTCGTGGTGGCTGCGGCTGGAGCGGATCGGGCCGCGGCCGCCGCACCGGGTGCTCGTGGTGGCTGCCGAACGGGCCCCGGACCGTGCGGAGTCGGCCGTCGCTTCGCAGGTGTGCGGGGTGCTCGACCTGCTGTTCCGGGCCCGGGAGACGGACGCGGCGCGGCGCGGCTACCAGCGCAAGGCCCGGCAGCTGCGGCTGGCGCTGTTCCAGGCGCTGATGGCGGGGGATCCGGTGCTGGCGCGGCGGATGTCGGCGGGCGATCCGGCCGGGGTGCTGGAGACGGAGCGGGCGCGCGTCCATCTGCTGCGCTGTGCGCCGGGGGACCGGGACCGGCTGGCGCAGACGTACCAGGATCCGTCCGGCTTCCACGGCCGGGCCCTGATGGTGCGCTGCCCGGTGTACGACGAGCATCTGATCTGTCTGATCCCGGAGGGCGATCCGGCGGGCGAGCCGCTGGCCGGCGCGCTGCGCGAGCTGGTCGGCGCGAACCGTACGTACACGCTGGGCATCAGCGCCGTGCAGCCGCTGGCCGCGACCGCCGAGGCGTACGAGCAGGCCCGGCACGCGCTGGCCGTGGCCCGCACCACCCCGGACCGGATCGCCGGCTACGAGGGACGCGAACCCCTGGCGCGGCTGCTGCCGCCCGCCCCCGCCGGCCGCTGGGCCGCCGGGCTGCTGCGGCCCCTGGACGCGGTGCCGCGGCTCGCCGTGGACATCACCGGTCTCGCGCTGAGCATGCCCCGCGCCGGGGTGGCCCGGTTCCTGAACCTCAGCAGGACCACCGTCGGCGCGCACGTACGGGAGGTGGAGAGCGCGCTGGGCATGGATCTGCACGCCGTACGGGACCGGGCCGCGCTGCACCTGGCCGTGGCCCTGGCGGCGCGGCGGGCGGACCCGCCCTGGGCCACCGACCCGGAGCCCGGCGCCGGCACCGGCCCGGGTGACGCCCCGCGGCTCACCGATCTGCTGGGGACGGACGCGGCGCGGCGCTGGGCGCGGGCGTTCTGGACTCCGCTGGCCGGGGCGGAACACCACCGCGTGCGCGGCACCCTGCGCGGCTGGATCGACGCCAACGCCGACGCCCGGCGGGCCGCCCAGGAGCTGGGCCTCAGCCGCACCACCGTCACCGCCCACCTGCGGACCGCCGAACGGCTGCTGCACCGCGACCTGAGCGCCTCCGGGCCCGGCATCCACGATCTGGTGCACGCGCTGCGGATCAGCGTGTCCAGCCACGAGGCCGATTCTGGGCACCGTGCACAGTGACCCGCCCTTGTGCCCGGTGCCGTCCCGGCGGTCTACTCGCATAGTCACCATCGGGGGGCGAGGGATCCGCGATCAGATGGAGCGCACGGTCGCGGATCCCTCGTAGTGACCCGGCCGCGCCGGCTCAGCGTGTACTGCGCAGCACCAGACTGACGAAGCCGAAGGTGCCCCGGTAGCCGTGCAGCCACGCGTCGCGGTGCGCCGCGGCCGTCTCGGCGGCCTCCCCCGCCTTGGGGTGGTCGGGGTGGTCCAGCGCCCAGGCGGTCAGCGATCCGGTCCAGGACCACTCGTAGTCGTCCCACTCGTCCAGGGTGCTGGTGTGCCCGTAGACCGGGGCCCAGCCGGCGCCGGTGATCCGGTCGACCGTGGTGGCCAGGTCGGCGTAGGCGTCCGGCCCCTCCCCCAGCGCCTCCAGTACGGCCGGGGTCGGTTCGCGCTCCCAGAAGCCGTCGCCGATCAGGACCCGGCCGCCCGGCGCGAGGTACGCGCGGAGGGCGTCCAGGGTGGGCAGCAGGCCACCGAGGGCGTGGGTGGAGCCCACGCACAGAACGACGTCGAACGGTTCGGGGGCGTGGTAGTCGGCCGCGCTCAGCTCGTGCAGTTCCAGCCGGTCCGCGACGCCGCGTGCCCGGGCCTCCTCGGCCGCGCGGGCCAGTCCGGCGGCGTTGATGTCGATGCCCACGGCGCGCAGCCCGGGGAAATGGTCCAGCGCCTCCAGCAGCCAGGCGGCCTCTCCGCAGCCCACGTCGAGGACGCGCAACTCGGCCGCGTCGTCGTCCCCCAGGGCCCGTTCCAGCAGTTCCAGAACGGAGTGCGGGTGGAGCGGCGCCGCGATCGGGTGGTGGGCATGGGTGATGAGGTGTCTCTCGTAAGGCTGCATCCGGCCAAGATCTCACCGGGCAGGGGGTCCGGCCAGCGATTTTCCCGGTGTCGCGCGTGGGCTTCCCACCTTCCTGGGGCGGTGCCAGGATGCGGATTATGAGCGATCTTGTGTCCCGGCTGCGGGAGGGTCTGCCGGCCGAGGCCGTGCTGACCGACGCCGATGTCCTCGCTTCGTACGCCCACGACATGGCCAGCTTCTGCCCGGCCGGCACCCCGGCGGCGGTGGTGCTGCCGCGCGAGGTGGAGCAGGTACGGCACGTCCTGCGGGTGGCGAGCGAACTGCGGGTTCCGGTCGTGCCGCAGGGGGCCAGATCCGGGCTGTCGGGGGCGGCCAACGCCGTGGACGGGTGCGTCCTGCTGTCGCTGGTGCGCATGAACCGCGTCCTCGACATCGACCCGGTGAACCGGATCGCGGTGGTGGAGCCGGGGGTCGTCAACGCCGAGCTGTCCAAGGCGGTGGCCGGGCACGGGCTGGCGTACCCGCCGGATCCGTCCAGCTGGGAGCAGTGCACCATCGGCGGGAACATCGGTACCGGGGCCGGTGGGCTGTGCTGTGTGAAGTACGGGGTGACGGCCGAGTACGTGCTCGGGCTCGATGTGGTGCTGGCCGACGGCCGGTTGCTGTCGACGGGCCGCAGCACCGCCAAGGGGGTCGCCGGGTACGACCTGACGCGGCTGTTCGTGGGGTCCGAGGGCACCTTGGGCGTGGTGGTGCGGGCGGTGCTGGCGCTGAAGCCGGCGCCGCGACAGCAGCTGGTGCTGGCGGCGGAGTTCGCTTCGTCGGCCGCCGCCGGGGACGCGGTGTGCCGGATCATGGCGGCCGGTCACGCCCCCTCGCTGCTGGAACTCATGGACCGCACCTCCGTCCAGGCCGTGAACCGGATGATGCGGATGGGGCTGCCGGAGTCCACCGAGGCGCTGCTGCTGGCCGGGTTCGACACCCCGGAGCCGGGCGCGGAGCTGGCGGCGGTCGGCGAGCTGTGCCGGGCGGCGGGCGCCACCGAGGTCGTGCCGGCCGAGGACGCCGCCGAGTCCGAGATGCTGCTTGCGGCGCGGCGGGCCGGGCTCTCGGCGCTGGAGGCGGTCAAGGGCACCACGATGATCGACGATGTGTGCGTGCCCCGGGCCCGGCTGGCGGAACTGCTGGACGGGGTCGCGGAGATCGCCGACCGGCACCGGCTGACGATCGGCGTCATCGCGCACGCCGGGGACGGCAACACGCACCCCACCGTGTGCTTCGACGCCTCGGACGAGGACGAGGCGCGGCGGGCGCGGCAGTCGTTCGACGAGATCATGGCGCTGGGCCTGGAGCTGGGCGGCACCATCACCGGCGAGCACGGGGTCGGGGTGCTCAAGCGGGACTGGCTGGCCCGAGAACTGGGCCCCGATGCCCTGGAGTTGCAGCGCGGGATCAAGGCGGTGTTCGACCCGCTGGGGATTCTCAACCCGGGCAAGGTGTTCTGACCCGCGCGGGCGAGGGGACGGCCGGGCGGGTCGCCCGGCCGGAGCTTGACCTCAAGTTCCCTTGAAGTATCAGCATGGGCGATGCCCGGCCGATCCGGCCGGACCCACCGGAACAGGACAGGACATCGCCATGTCACCGATCCCCCGCCGCCCGCTCCGCCTCGCCGTCATCGTCGGCAGCGTGCGCGAGGGCCGCATGGGCCCGACCATCGCCCGCTGGTTCGCCGAACACGCCGCGCGCCGCACCGACATGACCGTCGACGTCATCGACCTCGCCGAGCACCCGCTGCCGCTGGACATGGCCGGCGGCACCCCAGGCACCGACGCCCTCGCCACCCGCCTGGCCGCGGCGGACCTCTTCACCGTCGTCACCCCCGAGTACAACCACAGCTTCCCGGCCGGCCTCAAGAACGCCATCGACCTGCACAACAAGGAGTGGCACGCCAAACCGGTCGGCTTCGTCTCCTACGGCGGCGTCTCCGGCGGCCTGCGCGCCGTCGAGCAACTGCGGCAGGTCTTCGCCGAACTGCACGCCGTCTCCGTCCGCGACACCGTCAGCTTCCACGGGGTGTGGGGCAGTTTCGACGGCACCGGCCGCCCCGTGGACCCCGAGGGCTGCGGCGGCGCCGCCACGACGATGCTGGACCAACTCGCCTGGTGGGGCCGGGCGCTGAGCGACGCCCGCGCCGTACAGCCGTACGGAGCCCGCTGATGCGCACCGCCGAGGTCGGCGTCCCCGCCATATCCCCCGGCGACGGACCGGCCGCCCCGCTCCCGCCGCGCTCACCCGTGCCGCGGCTGGGGGCGCTGGCCACCGTCGTCATCATCGGCTCGGTGATGATCGTGCTGGACACCACCGTCGTCGCCATCGCCTACCCCACCCTGGCGCGGGAGTTCGGGGCCGCGATCACCACCGTGCAGTGGGTCTCCTCCGGTTACACCCTGGCGCTGGCCGCCGTCATCCCCACCGCCGGGTGGGCGATGGGCCGGTTCGGCAGCCGGCGCGTCTACCTCACCGCCATCGCCGCCTTCACGGTCGGCTCCGCGCTGGCGGGCCTGGCCTGGAACATGGAGTCGCTGATCGCCTTCCGCGTCCTGCAAGGGCTGGCCGGCGGCCTGGTGTCCCCGGTCGGCATGGCCGTCATGCTCCAGGCGGCGGCCCGGCGCGGCAGCGACAACGGCAAGGTGATGAGCCTGCTGGGCATCCCCATCCTCATCGGCCCGCTCACCGGCCCGGTGCTGGGCGGACTGCTCATCGACTCCGTCTCCTGGCGCTGGATGTTCCTCATCAACGTGCCGGTCGGGGCGCTCGCCGTGCTGCTGGCGGTACGGCTGCTGCCGCGCGACGCGCCCCGCTCGGGGCAACGCCTGGACCTGCCCGGGCTGCTGATGCTCTCGCCCGGTCTGGGCGCGTTCATTTACGGGCTGACCCGGGGCGCGGAGGGCGAGTCCGGCATGACCTCGGCGCACTCGCTCGTGCCCACCGCCGCCGGCCTGGTGCTGATCACGGCCTTCGCGGTACGCGCCCTGCGCACGAGCTCGCCCCTGGTACGGCTGCGACTGCTGGGGGAACGCCGGCTCGCCGTGGGGGTGGCGACCGTGTTCCTGTTCGCCACCGGCTACTTCGGCTCGATGGTGCTGGCGCCGATCTACTTCCAGTCGGTACGGGAGGCGTCCGTGCTGACCGCCGGACTGATGGGCGCTCCACTGGCGCTCGCGTCGGGAACGGTGATGCAGTTCGCGACCCGGCTGACCGACCGGGTGGCGCCCCGCTCCATCGTGGTGCCGGGCGTGCTGCTGGGCGCCGCCGGGTTCGCCGGGTTCGCGCTCCAGGCGCAGGCGGACACCCCGTACTGGCGGCTGATGATCGCGCTGATCGTGATCGGCGCGGGGGGCGGCATGACCCTGATGCCGAGCATCGCCGCCGCCACCCGGGGGCTGTCCCCCGACCAGGCCCCGGCGGCGTCCACGCTGATCGCGATCTTCTCCCAGATCGCCGCCTCCGTGGGCGCGGCGGCGGTGTCCCTGCTGATGGCGCGGCGCCTGACCGAGCCGTTCACGCGGGCCGATCCGGAGACGATGACGCAGGCCGTCCGGCACGCGTACCTGTGGCCCGTGGCGGCGGTGCTGCTGGCGCTGATCCCGGCCCTGCTGTCCTCTCGCCGGCCACCGGAACGGACCGGTTGACGGGGGGCCGTGGCCGAGCGGCGGTGCCGGCGGGATCCGGGACAGCGGGGGCGTTCCCGGATCCCGCCGGCACGGCCGGGCGCACCGCACGGGCGGCGGCAGCCGGCGCTTCCGAGCGGGCCCGCTCCGGGGGCGCTCCCGACCGCGCGGTGGGTCAGGGCCGGTCGGTGGCCCGGTCGGGCCCGGCGGCGTTCGCCTCGCCGTCCTTGCCGAGGAACACCTCACCCACCGCCGCACGGTGTGCGCCGCCCTCCTCGCCCCGCTCCCCTGGATCCGTGTCCTCCGCGTCCTCCCCGGCCTCGCGGAGGACGGACTCCAGGTACAGCGCCAGAAGTTCCTCGGGGGTACGGGGGAACCGGCCGAAGTCCTCGTCGCACAGCTCCCGCGCGGCCTCGTCCAGTTGCTCCGCGAAGCGCCGGCGGACGGCCCCCCTCGCCAGCCACAGCGCCGTGCCGACCAACGGGCGCCAGATGCCACGGCCTGTGACGGTCACGCTGATCTCCAGCAGCCACTCGCCCGGCTCGCCCCGGCTCGGGGTGATCGCCACGGTGGCACGGGCCAGGGTGAACGCGGCCTGCGCCGTCACCGGCGCCGGACCGTCCGCGCCGGTGGTCAGCGCCTCCCACCAACGGGGCCAGTCCAGCCGCGCGCTGCCCTCTCCCCACACCATCCGGCGGCCGAACACCGTCCAGCGGTTCAGCGCCCCGCGCGCCGACACCTCAAGCCGCCCCGGGTGCTCCGCGCTGCGGAAGCTCACCTCCGCCGTGCCCTCGGCCGCCTCCAGATCCGGCCGCTCCGAGGCGAGTTCCAGTTTCAGCGCGCTCTCCGCGCGGCGGTCCCACGCCCATACGGTCGTGGTCAGCCGCGCGGTGTCGTCCAGCGGTGCCGTGAACCGTTCGCCCTGGCGCAGTCGTCGGGGCAGTGCCAGTTCGCCCCGTTCGGCGCACCGGCGTATCTCTTCCTCCGGTATCGCGTCGGCCTGCTGGACGAGCATGCTCTCGGCGATCTCGTGCAGCGTCGGGAGGAGGCTTTCCACCTCGCGGCGATCGAGGGCCTGGGTGGCGATCGTGTGGCGCAGACGTGTCATGGGCGCCATGTTCCCGTATGCCGCGGCTTTGTCGTGCATATGCCGCAGACATGCCGCCGCCCGGCCGGAAGGGGTCCGGCCGGGCGGCGGTACTGCTTCGGTGGGGGAACAGCCGTTACAGGCGGCTCAGTTCCCACAGGCGCCAGACGCCGGAGCTGCCCTGGAGATGCTGGAGGCCCGTGATGTCGGGTCCGGCCAGCACCAGCCGCTTCTCCTGCCAGATCGGCACGATGGTGGCGGCGTCGGCGGCCAGTTCGTGGATCTCGCGGAAGCTGTCGTCCGTACGGCCCCGGTCGGACTCCGCCTGGGTCTCCTCGATCAGACCGTAGATCTCGCTGTTCACGTAACCGGTGCGCATGCTGTCACCGGGGCCGAGCAGCGAGTCGGTGAAGGTGGCGGGGTCCGGGTAGTCCGGGCGCCAGCCGATGAGGTACGCCTCGAACTCCCCGGCGTTCTTCATCGGGATGAATTCCTGCCAGTCGTAGTACTCGATCTCCACGTCGAACAGGCCGTCGGCCTCCAGCTGCTGCTGGATGAGTTCGGCCTCCTCGTGGTTGGCGGCACCACGGGAGTAGGCGAGGGTGAACGGGATCGGCAGCTCGTAGCCGGCCGACTCCAGCTTCTGGGTCAGCTCCGCCGGGTCGGGCGCGTCACCGTACAGGTCGTGGTACGGGGTGCCGTGGCCGGTGAAGCCCACGGGTATGAGGGAATACAGCGGCTCCACCGTGTTGCGCTGCACCTGGCGGGCGATCGCCTGCCGGTCCAGGACGGCCGCGGCCACCTGGCGCACGGTCTCGTCCGACATCACCGAACCCTCGATGTCGGTGGCCAGCGTCATCACGCGGATCGAGCCACCGGTCGACTCGTACACCCGGTACTCGGGCGAGGCCGAGTTGATCTCGGCGACCACCTCGGGCGGCAGCTTGCCGTCCGCGACGTCGATCTCGCCCCGGTCCCACGACTCCGCCAGCAGGTCCTCGGCGGAGGTGCCGTCCTCGTCCTGCACGAAGTAGCGGACGGTGATGGGGAAGTCGGAGACCTCGTACGGGCCGTCGTAGTTCGGGTTGGGCACCAGTTCGGCGCTCACGTCCGGGGTGAACGACTTCAGCAGGTACGGGCCGGAGCCGTCGACCTTGTTGTCGGTACGGACCTCCAGCTCCTCGTACTTCTCCCGGTCGACGATGGCGCCCGTCGTACCGGCCACGATGAACGGGAAGGTGGCGTCGGTGTGGGAGAGCTCGAAGACGATGTCCTGGCCGTCGACCCGGACCGCCTCCAGCGAGCTGAGCAGGGTGATCGGCCCGGAGTAGTTGAACTTCTCGTCCTCCGGGATGTTCGGGTCGTCCGCCTCGCGGCTGGCCCGCTCGCCCATGGCGAGGATCCGGTCGTAGGAGAACTTCACGTCGTCGGGGGTGATCTCCCGCCCGTTGCTGAAGGTGAGGCCCTCCCGCAGAGTGCAGCGGTAGACGGTGAGCTCGGTGTCGGTGAAGCCGCAGCTCTCGGCCGCGTCCGGCTCCGGCTCCTCCTTCCCCGGGACGAAGGTGAGCAGCGACTGGTAGAGGTTGCTCATCAGGTACCAGGCCGCCGCGTCGGTGGCGGCCCCCGGGTCCACGCTGGTGGGTGGGGATGTGCTCCCCACCACGATCGGGTCCTTGTCGCTCCCCTTCGGCCCGAACAGCAACCAACCGCCAAAGGCGCCCAAGACCAGCACTACGGCCAGCCCAATGCCTATGGCCCCTTTGGCTCGGATCCCTCGCACCCGCCGCGCCCTTCATCGGAAGACATGTCGCGGGCCAAGCCAACCACAGGGGCATATCCCGTGCACCACGCGGGAGACAACGGACCGGCCACAACTCGCCCCGTGATCAAGCCGCTACGGCACCATCGTGCCCGGCACATCGATGCGGAACTCCACCTCGACGGGCCGCCCGTCGAGGCTCACCGTAACGCTCTGCGCGCCCAGTTGCGGCGAGAAGGCCGCCAGCAGATAGTCGCCCTCCCCGGGCGCGCGCACCTGGAAGCCGCCGTCGTCGGCGCTCCGCGTCTTCTCCAGCTGTCTGCCCCCAGGAACAGCCAGGGTCACCACGGCCCGCGGCAGTGCCACACCGAGCGAGTCGCGGACCGTACCCCGGATGACCAGAGCGTCCCCCGCAACGGCCCCGGACTCCGATTTGCTCACTTTGTCCTCCTATGTCCATGCGCATCGTAGCTGTTGCGCACTTCATCTGTTCCCATGTCGTTATCCAAGACATCAGAGTGAGCCGAATAGTTGACCGACAGAAGAGGATGAGACGAAATTCGGACGGATGTCCGGTCCGGCCCCGCTCGGGCCGTGTTTCCGGGCGGCGGCTCAGGTCTGCGTCGAAGCCAGCTCGATGACCGTGATGTCCGGGTCCGCGCCGACCCGGACCGGCGGGCCCCACGCCCCGGCGCCGCGCGACACGTACAGCTGGGTGTCCCCGTACCGCTCCAGCCCGGCCAGGGTCGGATTGGCCAGATCGGCGACATAGGTGACCGGCCACATCTGGCCACCGTGCGTGTGCCCCGACAACTGGAGATCGACGCCGGCGTCCACCGCGTCGTGGATCAGCACCGGCTGGTGCGCCATCAGCACGCTCGCCCGCTGCCGGTCGCGGTCCCCCAGCGCCGCCTCGAAGTCCGGACCGCCGTGCGCGGTGCCCTCGCCCTGGACGTCGTTGACCCCGGCCAGATCGAAGAACGGCAGCTCGACCCGGGCGTTCTCCAGCGGGATCATGCCCAGCTCCCGGACGTGGTCCACCCACTCCAGGGTGTCCACGTAGTACTCGTGGTTCCCGGTGACGAAGTACGCGCCGTCCGCCGCCTCCAGCTCCGCCAGTGGCGCCGCCGCCGAGCGCAGGTCGGAGACCTCCGCGTCCACCATGTCCCCGACCACCGTGATCAGGTCGGGCTGGGAGCGGTTGATGGCGTCCACGATCCGGCGGCTGTGCGAGCTGCCGAGTATCGCGCTGAGGTGGATGTCACTGACCACCGCGATCCGGTAGCCGTGCGCGGCGCGCGGCAGCTTCGCCAGCGGGACCCGGACGTGCTTGGTGGTCAGCTGCCGGAAGCGGTAGCTGCCGTAGCCGACGGTGCCCGCCGCGACCAGGCCGGCGCCGGCCGCCACCGTACGGGCCACGAACTGGCGGCGATCCGGCTCGGTACGGCCCGGCACGCCCTCCGGGGTCCGCCCGGGTACGTCGTCCGCCTGCCCGGCCGGCACCGCCTGCCGCTCCGGCGCGTCCGGGAGCCCGGCGGAACCGGCGCCCTGGCCCGGACCGCCGGCGGCCCCGACCGTCACCGGCTCGTCCTCGCGCTCCGCCACGCTCTGGGCGGACACCTCGGCCTCCGCGGCCTCCCCCGGCACGCCGGCCCGCTCCACGCGCCGCGCGTCACGACGGCGCAGCACCCGCAGCACCAGCGGCCGCAGCACCTCCCCCACCGCCAGCGACAGCAGCAGGTACAGCAGCACCGCGATCCAGTAGCTGCCCGGCCACGCGACCGCCTTCTCCACCTCGAACGGCAGGCCGAACGTGCCGCCGAACTGGAACAGCACGGTGGTCACCGGCATCACCACCAGCACGACGGTCCCCACCCGCCGGTACACCCCGCCCGGCGCGGACACGTCCGCGACCAGCCGTTTCCACAGGTACCAGTGAACGGCGCTCAGCAGCAGCAAAACGACAAGGGCCCCGACGATGGCCATGAAGATCCAGATCCTCTCACTGACACGGGTTCACCGGTCGAGACGCAGAAACCACCGAACGCGATGACACGCCGACCAATGTTCCTACGATCATCGCCCGGATGAACGCGCCGCCTCACCGGTTCGGGCCCCTGCGCTGGCCAGGGCCGTACCGGCTATGGGTAAGTTCGCGTTGTGCCGATTCTGCGATCGCCCTCTTTTCGGATCATGGCCCGCCGCCCCCGCGTGCGCCACTCCCTGACGCTCCCCCTCGCCGCCGCCCTGCTCCCGGCCGCCGTCCTGCTCCCGGCCGCCGCCCCCGCCACCGCGGCCACGGCCGCCCCCTCGGCCTCCTCCGACGACACCACCGTCATCGGCGGCGAGCGGCTCGGCCTGCCGGGCCCGCAGGTGTCGCTGGGGCCCGGCGCCCCCGAACTGCCCGAGGACATCTCCTCCCGGGCGTGGATCGTGGCCGACGCCGAGACCGGCGAGGTCCTGGCCGCCCACAACGCGCACCGCCGGCTGGCCCCCGCCTCCACCCTCAAGATGCTGTTCGCGGACACCCTCATCCCCAAGTTCGACGCCGACGAGGTGTACACGGCCGAGCCGGAACACTTCGTGGGCATGGGCGCCGGCAGCAGCGCGGTGGGCATCGCCGACCACCAGACGTACACCGTGGAGGACCTGTGGCACGGGGTCTTCCTCGCCTCCGGCAATGACGCCGTGCACGCGCTGACCGCCATGAACGGCGGCATGGAGGCCACCGTCGCCGAGCTGAACGAACGCGCCGCCGACCTCCAGGCCCTGGACACCCACGTGGTCAGCCCGGACGGCTACGACGCCGAGGGCCAGACCTCCTCCGCCTACGACCTCACCCTCATCGCCCGCGACGGCCTGAAGAACGAGGACTTCCGCCGCTACGCCGCGACCGTCCGCACCGAGTTCCCCGGCGGCGCACCGGAGGAGGACGAGGACGGCAAGCCGGGCGAGCGCGAGCCGTACCAGGTCCAGTCCACCAACCGGCTGCTGGTCGGCGACCGCGGCCTGGAACCGTACGAGGGCGTCGCCGGGGTGAAGAACGGCTACACCACCAACGCCGGGCACACCTTCACCGGCGTCGCCGAGCGCGGCGACCGGGTGCTGCTGGTCACCTGCATGAACCCGTCCGAGGGCGACAGCCTCCAGGTGTACCGGGAGACCGCCGCGCTCTTCGACTGGGGCTTCGAGGCGGCCGACCACATCGAGCCGGTCGGCGAGCTGGTACCGCCGCTCAGCGAGATCGAGGCCGCCGCCCGCGAGGCGAGCGTCTCCGAGGACGACGGTAAGGGCATCACCCCCGTCGACGGCGCCACCGCCGCGGGCACCGGCGCCCGCCCGGCGAGCGTGGGCACCGTCCTGGGCGTCACGGGCGGGGCGCTGGTCCTGATGGCGGTGGCGGCCTACGTGTTCCACCGGCGCCACCCGCTGCCCGCCGCCCTCCAGCAGCTCCCAGAACGTCTGCGCCGGTCCGCTCCCCCGCGCTGACCGCCGTGGCCGTCCAGGCACAGCACGCCAGCAGCAGCCGGGCGATCAGGTTGATCCACACCAGCAGGGCGATCGGCGCGCCGAACGCCCCGTAGACGGTGCGCCCGGCGATGTTGATCAGATAGCCGCCGAGCAGCAGCTTGAGCAGCTCGATGCCGATCGCGCCGACCAGACAGGCACCCAGCAGGGCGCCCCGGGGCGGCCGTACGCCGGGCAGCCAGGCCAGGACGTACAGCAGCAGGGCGAAGGTCACGGACATGGCCAGGACGTACGCGGCGGCCTGGAGCAGGGCCTGGGCGACGCCGTTGCGCTCGACGCCGAGCCAGCTGGTGGCCCAGTGCACGGCGTTGATGGCCAGGGCGGAGGCGCCCAGCGAGGCGAGCACCACGGCGCCGAGGCCGGCCAGCACGCCGATGTCCTTGACCTTGCGCAGCAGCGGGTTCCCGTCGGGCTCCGGCAGGTCCCACACGGCGCGCAGGGTGCCGCGCAGCGAGTCGACCCAGGCGGCCCCGGTGGGCAGCAGCAGAAGCAGGGCGGCCAGGCCGATGGCGCGGGAGTTGGCGAAGAAGGACCCGAGGTCCAGCTGCTGGGAGATGCCGGGGACCTGGTCGGTGAACCAGTCCTCGACGCGGACGACCTGGGCGTCGCTCAGCACGGCGGCGGTGACGGCGGCGGCCAGCGCGATGGCGGGGAAGAGCGTCAGGAAGGACGTGAAGGTGATCGCGGCGGCGAGCCGGGTCCACACCCGGTCCTCCAGGTACTCCCAGACCCGGTAGGGGCGGGAGGCGAACAGGGCGGCGAAGGCGGGCCCGACGCGGGGCACCCGGGCCAGGCGCTCCTGGACGGTCAGGCCCCGTTCCCTGAGGGTGCCGGGGTGGGCGCCGCCGATGCCGGTGGCCCCCGCCGGACGGCGGAGGGCTTTCTCCGTACTTCTCCCGCTTCTCCCGTTTTCCATGGTGGAGACTGTAGGGCCGGGTGAGCGGCGGGCAAGAGGTTACGCGGCGGAGGTCACGCCGCGTTCTCCGGCTCCGGGGTGCGCTCGGCCGCCGCCACCGTCGCGAAGAGGAACTCCCGCTGGAGCCGCCACGCGCCGTCGCGGCCCTGCTCGTAGAGGGCGAAGCCGCTCGCCGTCCAGGCCGCCTCGTACTCGGCCAGCTCGGCCTCCGCGGCGTCCATCCGCTCTTCCTCGATGCCGTGCGCCACGGTCACATGCGGGTGGTACGGGAACTGAAGCTGCCGCGCCAGCGGGCCCCGCGGGTCGCGCACCCGCTCCTGGAGCCAGCCGCACGCCGAACCGCCCTCGACCACCTGGACGAAGACCACCGGAGACAGCGGCCGGAAGGTGCCGGTGCCGTACAGCCGCATGGGGAAGGGGCGCCCGGCGGCGGCGATGCCCGCCAGGTGCTCCTCGATCCGGGGACGGGCGGCCGGGTCGACCGCGGTCGGCGGCAGCAGGGTGACATGCGTGGGGATCTTGGCGGCGGCGGCGTCACCGAAGCCCAGGCGACAGCTCTGCAACCTGCTGCCGTGCGGCTCAGGCACCGCGATCGACACGCCCAGCGTGACGGTCCCCACAACCTGCTCCCTTCCTGTCCTGCCGTGCCCGGCCGCGAGTGTGCCGGGGGGAGTGGGCCGCGCGCGGCGGCCGTGGTCCCTTTTGCGTCATCTTCCCGAGGTGCGGCGGCTACGGCCGCGGCGGCAGGAAGCCGACCCGGTCGTACGCGGTGGCCAGGGTCCCGGCGGCCACCTCGCGGGCCTTGGCGGCGCCCTTGGCGAGCACCGCGTCCAGCTCGGCCGGATCCGCGAGGAACTCCTGGGTCCGCGCCCGGAACGGCGTCACCCAGTCCGCGACGATCCCGGCGAGTTCGGTCTTGAGCGCACCGTACAACTGTCCGGCGAACTTCTCCTCCAGCTCAGGCACGGTCGTGCCGGTCAGAGCCGAGTGGATGACCAGCAGATTGCTGATGCCGGGCTTGTTCACCGGGTCGTAGCGGACCTCGGTACCGGTGTCGGTCACCGCCGACCTGACCTTCTTGGCGGACGCCTTCGGCTCGTCCAGCAGGTTGATGATGCCCTTCGGCGAGGACGCCGACTTGCTCATCTTCGCGGTCGGGTCCTGGAGGTCGTAGATCTTCGCCGCCTCCTTGAGGATGTACGCCGCCGGGACGGTGAAGGTCTGGCCGAACCGCCCGTTGAAGCGCTCGGCGACATCGCGGGTCAGCTCCACGTGCTGGCGCTGGTCCTCGCCGACAGGCACCTGGTCCGCCTGGTAGAGCAGGATGTCGGCGACCTGGAGCACGGGGTAGGTGAACAGGCCCACGGTGGTGCGGTCCGCGCCCTGCTTGGCGGACTTGTCCTTGAACTGCGTCATCCGGGACGCCTCGCCGAAGCCGGTGAGGCAGTTCATCACCCAGGCGAGCTGGGTGTGCTCGGCGACATGGCTCTGGACGAACAGCGTGCAGCGGTCCGGGTCCACCCCGGCGGCCAGCAGCTGGGCGGCGGCCAGCCGGGTCGAGGCGCGCAGCTCGGCCGGATCCTGCGGGATGGTGATGGCGTGCAGATCGACCACCATGTAGAAGGCGTCGTGCGTCTCCTGGAGCGACACCCACTGGCGGACGGCGCCGAGGTAGTTGCCGAGGTGGAACGAGCCCGAGGTCGGCTGGATTCCGGAGAGCACGCGGGGACGATCAGTGGCCATGGCACCCATTGTCTCAGGCGCCCGGTGGTCCGTGACACGGGTGGGGCGGGCGTTCCGGCGGGTACCGGGGCGGCGCCGCACACTGTCCGCTGACCGGACGTTCGCCCGCGCTTTCTTCCGCGTCCCGGCACCCGGCGCGACAATCGGCGGCGGATGATCCCCGTCAGAGCCGCCGGAAGATCACAGGAGAGCGCCCATGATCGCGAACGTGTCCGGGAAGTCGTCGGCCGAGCTGATCGGCGCCGCCGAGGAGCACAGCGCGCACAACTACGCCCCCCTGCCGGTGGTGATCGCCTCGGCGCGCGGCGCCTGGATGACCGATGTGGAGGGCCGCCGCTATCTGGACCTGCTGGCCGGCTACTCGGCGCTCAACTTCGGGCACGGGCATCCGCGGCTGATCGCCGAGGCCAGGGCGCAGCTGAGCCGGCTGACCCTGACCTCGCGCGCCTTCCACCACGAGCACTTCGCCGACTTCTGCGCCGGGCTGGCCGAGCTGTGCGGGATGGAGATGGTGCTCCCGATGAACACCGGCGCCGAGGCCGTGGAGACGGCGGTCAAGACGGCCCGGGCGTGGGGCTACCGGGTGAAGGGCGTACGCCCCGGGCGGGCGAAGATCGTGGTCGCGGACCAGAACTTCCACGGCAGGACCACGACGATCGTGAGCTTCTCGACGGACGAGGAGGCGCGGGCGGACTTCGGCCCCTACACGCCGGGCTTCGAGATCGTGCCGTACGGGGACCTGGCGGCGCTGGAGGCGGTGCTGGACGAGCACGCCGGGGACGTGGTGGCGGTGCTGCTGGAGCCCATCCAGGGCGAGGCGGGGGTACGGGTGCCGCCGCCCGGCTATCTGGCGGGGGTACGGGAGCTGACCCGGGCGCGTGACGTCCTGTTCCTGGCGGACGAGATCCAGTCGGGCCTGGGCCGCACCGGGGCGACGTTCGCGTGCGAGCACGAGCACGTGGTGCCCGACATGTACATCCTGGGCAAGGCGCTGGGCGGCGGGGTGCTGCCGGTGTCGGCGGTGGTGTCCTCGGCCGCGGTGCTGGGGGTGCTGCGGCCCGGGGAGCACGGCTCGACGTTCGGCGGCAATCCGCTGGCGTGCGCGGTGGCGCTGGAGGTGATCGCGATGCTGCGGGAGGGCGAGCCGCAGCGCCGGGCGCGCGATCTGGGCGAGCGGCTGCACCAGGAGCTGGCCGGCTGGGTGGGAGCCGGGGCGGTGACCGAGGTGCGCGGGCGCGGCCTGTGGGCGGGGGTGGACATCGACCCGGCGCTCGGTACGGGCCGGGAGATCTCGGAGCGGCTGCTGCGGCGCGGGGTGCTGGTGAAGGACACCCACGGCTCGACGATCCGGATCGCGCCACCGCTGGTCATCTCGCCCCAGGACCTGGAGTGGGCCCTGGAGCAGTTGCGGGCGGAACTGGTGCCCCGGGGTGCGGCGGGGAGGTGAGCGGGGGGCGTACGCGGGGGGATCCCGCCCGGAGCCGGGTGCGGTCATCCCTTGGGCGGGGGCCGGGGCGGGGGCTAGGGTGGGCCTGGGTATCTTGATGACGAGATATTGAGATCCCAGAACGACCCAGCCGGCCCGGAGGGACAGACCGTACCCATGGCAAAGATCAAGGTAGCCAACCCCGTCGTCGAACTCGACGGCGACGAGATGACCCGCATCATCTGGCAGTTCATCAAGGACAAGCTGATCCTTCCGTACCTCGACGTCGAGCTGAAGTACTACGACCTCGGCATCGAGCACCGCGACGCCACCAACGACCAGGTGACGGTCGACGCGGCCGAGGCCATCAAGCAGTACGGCGTCGGCGTGAAGTGCGCCACCATCACCCCGGACGAGGCGCGGGTCGAGGAGTTCGGCCTCAAGCGCATGTACCGCTCGCCCAACGGCACCATCCGCAACATCCTGGGCGGTGTCATCTTCCGCGAGCCGATCATCATGGAGAACGTGCCGCGTCTGGTCCCGGGCTGGACCAAGCCGATCGTCGTCGGCCGTCACGCCTTCGGCGACCAGTACCGCGCCACCGACGTCAAGATCCCCGGCGAGGGCACCCTGACCCTGTCCTTCACCCCGAAGGACGGCTCCGAGCCCATGGAGCTGGAGGTCTACGACTTCCCGAGCTCCGGTGTCGCCCTGGCCATGTACAACCTGGACGACTCCATCCGCGACTTCGCGCGGTCCTCCTTCCGGTACGGCCTGGAGCGCAACTTCCCGGTCTACATGTCCACCAAGAACACGATCCTCAAGGCCTACGACGGCCGCTTCAAGGATCTGTTCCAGGAGGTCTTCGACGCCGAGTTCAAGGCGGAGTTCGACGCGCGCGGGCTCACCTACGAGCACCGGCTGATCGACGACATGGTCGCCGCCGCCCTGAAGTGGGAGGGCGGCTACGTGTGGGCCTGCAAGAACTACGACGGTGACGTGCAGTCCGACATCGTCGCCCAGGGCTTCGGCTCGCTGGGCCTGATGACCTCCGTGCTGATGACCCCCGACGGCAAGACCGTCGAGGCCGAGGCCGCGCACGGTACGGTCACCCGCCACTACCGGCAGCACCAGCAGGGCAAGGCGACCTCCACCAACCCGATCGCCTCGATCTTCGCCTGGACCCGGGGCCTGGCCCACCGCGGCAAGCTCGACAACACCCCCGAGGTGACCGAGTTCGCGCACAAGCTGGAGCAGGTCTGCATCGAGACCGTCGAGGCCGGTCAGATGACCAAGGACCTGGCGCTGCTCATCGGCAAGGACCAGCCGTGGCTGACCACCGAGGAGTTCCTCGCCGCTCTCGACGAGAACCTGAAGAAGAAGATCGCCGCCACCGCGTAACGCGGCGGCAGTTCGGCAGTACCGCGTGGGCCCCGGTGGCGCCGGGGCCCACGCGCTCTCGGAACCCGTCACCACATCACCGGAGTTGGTCAGAGATGCCCCGCACCCCCGTCAACGTCACCGTCACCGGCGCGGCCGGCCAGATCGGCTACGCGCTGCTGTTCCGGATCGCCTCCGGCCAGCTGCTCGGCCCCGATGTCCCGGTCCGGCTGCGGCTGCTGGAGATCACCCCGGCGCTGAAGGCCGCCGAGGGCACCGCCATGGAGCTGGACGACTCGGCCTTCCCGCTGCTGGACGGCATCGACATCTCCGATGACCCCAACGTCGCCTTCGACGGCACCAACGTGGCGCTGCTGGTCGGCGCCCGCCCCCGTACCAAGGGCATGGAGCGCGGCGATCTGCTGGAGGCCAACGGCGGGATCTTCAAGCCGCAGGGCAAGGCGATCAACGACCACGCGGCGGACGACATCAAGGTGCTGGTGGTGGGCAACCCGGCCAACACCAACGCGCTGATCGCGCAGGCGGCGGCCCCCGACGTACCGGCGGAGCGGTTCACGGCGATGACCCGCCTCGACCACAACCGGGCGCTGACCCAGCTGGCGAAGAAGACCGGCGTGCCGGTCTCCGAGATCCGCCGGCTGACCATCTGGGGCAACCACTCGGCGACCCAGTACCCCGACATCTTCCACGCGGAGATCGGCGGGAAGAACGCCGCCGAAACCGTGAACGACGAGGCGTGGCTGGCGGATGAATTCATTCCCACCGTCGCCAAGCGCGGCGCCGCCATCATCGAGGCGCGCGGCGCTTCCTCGGCCGCGTCGGCCGCCAACGCCGCCATCGACCACGTCCACACCTGGGTGAACGGCACCGCCGCCGGTGACTGGACCTCGATGGCGATCCCGTCGGACGGCTCGTACGGCGTTCCCGAGGGTCTGATCTCCTCCTTCCCGGTCACCACTTCGGGTGGTACGTACGAGATCGTCCAGGGTCTGGAGATCAACGCGTTCTCCCGCACCCGGATCGACGCCTCCGTCCAGGAGCTCGCGGACGAGCGGGAGGCCGTGCGCGCACTGGGCCTGATCTGACCGGTTGGGCATATCCTGCGGAATGCGGCCCCGTACGCGCGTGCGTTCGCTCGCGCGCCACGGGGCCGCCCCGCCGCCCAGCCTGAAGGCCGAAGGAACGGACACCATGCGGAACTGCCGGCGCGTCCTGATCGCGGGAGTCGCGGTGCTGGGCCTCACCCTGAGCGGCGGCTGCGCTCTGCTGGACGAAGGGGTGGCCGGCGCCGGTGAGGAGCTGGGCGAACGGATCGCGATAGCGGTCCCCGACTGGCCGGGCGGGCAGGCCAACGCGGCCGTGGCGGCGTACGTTTTGGAGACCGAACTGGGTGTCGGCGTGGATTGGATGCCGGTGGACCAGGCCCGCGCCTGGGACGGCCTGAACGACGGCACCGTCCAGGCACTGCTGGAGGACTGGGGCGGTCTGCCGGAGAAGACGGAGCTGTACGTCCGGCAGAAGCGCAGCGTGGTGGACGCCGGGGACCTGGGGATCACCGGCCACATAGGGTGGTTCGTGCCGAAACGGTTCTCCGACGCGCACCCCGAGGTCCTCGACTGGGAGAACCTCAACGACTTCGCCGAGGACTTCAACGGCGAACTCCTCCAGGCCGACGCCGCCTACGCCACCTTCGACGCGGCGATCATCGAGGAACTCGGCCTGGACCTCACCCCCGTGGCGGCCGGCAGCGAGAGCGCCCTGGTGGAGAACATCACCCGCGCCGCGGCCGAGGGCACGCCCCTGCTCACCTACTGGTGGCAGCCGCACTGGCTGAACGCCGAGGTGGAGATGGCCGAGATAAAGCTCCCCCGGTACACCCTGGGCTGCCAGAACGACCCGGAGACGGTCGCCTGCGCCTACCCCGACCTGGCCCCGCGCAAGTACCTCAACGCCGCCTTCGCCCAGACCGAGGCCCCGGCCGCCGAGTTCCTGCGCGCCTTCCGGTGGACGACGGACGACCAGAACGAGGTCGCCCGGCTGATCGAGGCGGAGGGGCTGTCGCCGATGGCCGCGGCCGAACGCTGGGTGACGCAGAACCCCGCGGCCGTCGAGCAGTGGCTGCCGGAGCCGCAGGATTAGTCCGTGCCCCGTGCCCTGCCCGCGACCCCCGGGCGAGCGGCGACGATGAACGGCGAACGACGACAACTCCCGAGGTGCGTGAGGTCGAACCCCTCCGACGCGGCGGACGTGGACGAGGCCGTCAGGAGTCCGCTGCTGGTGCCCCGGATGGTCGGACGCGTCGAGCGCATCCAGGTGCCCGAAGCGATCCCGTCGATGGCCCTGGCCCCGCTGACCCCGGAACAGCGGCGGTTGTTCGTCGTCACCTTCCACACGTACGAGGCGGCACTGGCCCAGGAGCACGCGGAACAGCCGTCTTCCTGAGACGGGCCGCCGGGTGGAACCGGCGGACCGCCGCTACTCCTGCGGGCGGTGGTTGTATCTCTCCACCGCGGCCTTCGCCGTGGAGGCGTCCCGGAAGACGAGCTGCCACGGTCCGGTGTTCACATCGAATTCCTTGCCGAACCCCACCCACTTGCCCACCATCCGGCGGCCGGTGGGCTCGGCCAGGAGTTGTATCGCGCCGTGGTAACGGGCGCCCTGGTAATAGCTGTCCCGGGCGGTCTCCTCGGTCCAGGTACCGGTGATGACAGTGCCGTCAATCACGAGGTCCATGATCAACGACGAGTCCGAGGAGCCGGGGAGGCTGCGGACGGTCAGCCGGCTGCCGTGCTGGAGCACCACGACATGGTGCAGCCCGACGAAAGCGGCCCCACGGCCCGAACTGAAGTATTCGTAGCGCGACAGCCAGATACCGGAGTGGTTGGCCCGATGACCGTGAGCCACCGGCGAGGCGGCGGCCTCCTTGGCGGCAACCGTCATGTCGTGGCCACCCCGGCCGTCGTCCGCCACCTCACCCAGGGGAATCGGCGCGGCGAAACCCAGCGCCTCGATCGGCAACCCGGTCACCTGCTCCAGCGCCCGCGCGTACACCGGCCGCGGACTGGTGGTGACGCCCGCCTCCCAGCGCTGGACCAACCGCTTTGAGGCACCTGGCACTCCCGCCTCCCTGATCGCACGGGCCAAGTCGTCCTGGCTCATGCAATCCCATGCGGACGGCTCGCAGAGCGCTGTTCGGTGTGGTCGTCACGCTCCTCACGGTAACGCCAACCGTCGGCGAATGACACCCATTTGACGCCTTGTTTGACGCCGCGCGGACCGCCCGTGGTACGTCACGGTGAGTAGAGGAACGACTCCAAGGAGGGAGGTCAACGTGTCACACGGCACCACGCGTTACCCGAATGAGCAGGTGGCCGACGTACGGAGGTCGGCCGTTCTCACGGTGGCACGGGAGAACTTGGCCGATGCGGAGAGCCTGCGGCTCGACTCCGCCTCCACCGAGGAGCTGGCGTACCACTTCTGCGTCCTCAAGCGCAGTCTGCGCGAGGTCCTGACGGTGGTGGCGCTGTGACGCCACCGCTCCAGGTGCCCGTGCCGGTGAACGGCGAGACCCGGGTGGTCCTGCTCTCGGCCGTCGAGGCGGAACTCCTGCACGCGCGGCTGTGCCACGCGCTCAGCGGCGAACCAGCGCCCTCCGGGGCGCCCGAGTGCCGGTTCGACCAGAAACTCGACCCCCGGCGCCGCCGCGCATGAGGAAGCCCCCGGGGCCGGTACGGGAGTGGACCGGCCCCGGGGGGACCGGCGAGGGAGGTGGCCCGGTCGGCCCCTTCAGCCCCGCGACCGGCCGGAGGGCTCCGCGGGGAGAATCGAGGCACGCACCCCCGGCAGGCCGTCGAAGGCGGCCTTGTCGTCCATGGTGAGCAATGTTCGCGCGGTGGCAGCCGCTGTCGCCGCGACGATGAGGTCGTGGGCGCCTCGTGGCTTGCCCTGGCGGCGGACGGCGGCGAGGAGGCGGGCGTGGACGACCGCGATCTCGGCTGTGTAATCCTCGACGGGAATGAGCGCCCGCACGCCGTCGACGAACGCCTGTCGGCGCTCTCGTCGGGCGCCGTCCGCCAGCTCCACACCGAACTGCAACTCGGCCAGCGTCACCGCCGCGATGGTTACATCGTCCTCGTCGTCGAGCAGCCGACCGAGGCCGGCACCGCTGCGCTCCGCCCGGATGACGACGCCGGTGTCCAGGATCAGTCGTCGTGCCATGTCGCGCCCATCTCGTCGGTCACACTCTCCCGGGCCGCCGCCACGTCGTCGGCGAAGTCCTCGTCAAGGGATTGCGCGGCAAGGAACTCCTTGATCGCGGCTCCGTTCCCGGCCGGCGTGGGGGCGAGGGTGGCCAACCGGCGACCGCCACGGGTGATCACGATGGTTTCCCCATGCTCGGCACGGTCCAGCACGGAGGCGAAATTGCGCGCGACCTCTGTCGCCGTCATCGTCCTCATGGAATCAGAGTATCTGATTCCATGAGTTCACGGAGGTTTTCGACCGAAGATCCGGGCACCCACCCGCCCGTCCGATGGCGCCTCAGCGGCGCCGCGCATGAGGAAGCCCCCGGGGCCGGTACGGGAGTGGACCGGCGCCCGGGGGCTGTGCAGAGGGACGTAACGATCAGGTGCGGGTGGTGGCCGTCGGCTTCTTGCCGGTGCCGTTCACGCCCTCGGCCGTCGCTTTGTCGGCCTCCTCGAGCGCGGCCACGGCCTCCTCGATCAGTCGCGTCTCCGTCTTGCGGCGCTCGGCCGCCAGGTAGGCGGCCCGTTCCGCGCGGAACTGCTTCAGCGTGGCGATACACATCGCGATCATCACGAAACTGAAGGGCAGGGCGATGATGATCGCCACCGTTTGGAGCGTGGTGAGCGCGTCACTGCCCGCGGCCACCAGCAGCGCGATGGCCACCGTGCCCTCGACCACCGACCAGAACACGCGGCTCCAGCGCGGCGGCGTCGGGTCCCCGCCGGAGGCCAGCATGTCCACCACGTACGAACCGGAGTCCGAGGAGGTGACGAAGAACAGCACGATCAGCAGCATGGTCAGACCCGCGACCAGGGCGCCGCCCGGGAAGTGGTCCAGCAGCTGGAAGAGGGCACTGTCCTTGTCCACGCCGTCCGCGCCGACCATCGAGCCGGGCTCGCCCCGCTCCTGCTGGACGGCCGAGCCGCCGATCACGGAGTACCAGAAGAAGGTCAGCAGCGAGGGCACCAGCAGCACGCCGCCGACGAACTGCCGCACGGTGCGGCCCTTGGAGACGCGGGCGATGAAGATGCCGACGAAGGGCGCCCAGGAGATCCACCAGCCCCAGTAGAAGACGGTCCAGCCGCTCACCCACGCCCGGCCCTCTTCGCCATGGGCGGCACCGGTGTCGAAGCTGAGCGAGGGCAGCGCCTGGAGGTAGTTGCCGATGTTCTCGGTGAAGTCCGACAGCAGCAGGGTGGTGGAGCCGGCGATCAGGATGAAGGCCATCAGGCAGAAGAACAGCACCATGTTGGTGTTGGACAGCCACTTCATGCCCTTGCCGAGCCCGGAGAGCACCGAGAGCAGCGCCAGCAGCGTGATGCCGACGATCAGCGCCACCTGGAGCGCGGTGCCCGGGTTGTCGGCCCAGCCGAGGAAGTCGGCGCCCGCGGATATCTGCATGACACCGAAGCCGAGCGAGGTGGCGACACCGAAGACCGTACCGACCAGCGCGATGACGTCGATGGCGTCACCCCACCGGCCCTTGACGCGGTCGCCGAGCAGCGGCTCCAGCGCCCAGCGGATGGACACGGGGCGGCCCTTGCGGTGCACGGCGTACGCGATGGCCAGACCGACCACCACGTAGATCGCCCAGGGGTGGATGCCCCAGTGCAGGAAGGTCTGGGAGAAGGCGGCCCTGGTCGCTTCGGCCTCGCCGCCGTCCACGCCGGGGCGCGGCGAGTCGTAGAAGGTGAGCGGCTCGGCGACGCCCCAGTAGACGAGGCCGATGCCCATGCCGGCGGCGAACAGCATCGCCAGCCAGGAGGCGGTGGAGAAGTCCGGCTTGTCGTCGTCCTTGCCGAGCTTGATGTCACCGAAGCGGCTGAGCCCGACCCAGACGACGAAGATCACGAAGAGCGAGACCAGCACCATGTAGTACCAGCCGAGGTTGCCAACCACGTCCGAGTTGAGGTTCATGACCACGCGGTTGGCGGCGTCGTCCCAGATGATGGCCCACAGCACGAAGGCCCCGATGATCGCGACCGAGGGCCAGAAGACCCAGGGGGCGATCGTTTGAAACCACGGTTGTGATTTCACGGGTGGTGACGGTGCGGGTTTCCGGTCCGACATGCGTTTCCCCTCTGGGCGGTGCGAAGGCCGTGTAAACGACCTGGTCAACGTTGCGCGCCTGCCCTATGGGGAAAGATGTATGTGTCACGGTTCGATTTCCGTGCGGAGACGAATCGCACACGCGTCTCAGCAGCCGCCCCCGCCACCGTCTCCCCCACCGCCACCGCCGTCGCCCCCGCCACCGCCGTCCCCGGCGGCGAAGAAACCGCCGCCGCCCGATGAGTCGCTCCCGCTCCCGGGGCGGCGTCCCGCCCGGGCCCGCTTGCCCAGGCTCCGGACGATGACCAGCAGCAGGGTGCCCCAGAACAGCACCAGTGCGATGGGGAACACGATGACAAAGGTTTCGATCGGCACGGCCCGCCCCCTCTTCCTGCGGGCTTCCTGCCCGGCCGTGGCCCCCGCACACGGCGCGGCACAGCACCGGGACGGGCCCGTGACCGTCCCGGTACAGCCGTTATCCCGCCGAGAACCTCAGCACGTCGTTGAAGAACGGGACCTCCAGCCACGGCTTCGGCTGGGCCATCAGCGTCAGCAGCACGATCGTCAGCCCCAGCAGCCCGTAGGTGACGATGTCCGTGGCCCGTGAGCGCACCGCCAGCATCCCCACCTCCGGCAGCCAGGCGCGCAGCGCGGCGGCCGCCACCAGGGCGCCGCCGACGATCAGCAGCCCGATCCGGAAGTTCCCGAGCGTGACCAGCAGCCCGAGAAGGGTGCCGCCCAGCACCCCCACCAGCGGCCACTGCCGTATCGCCGCGGGCGCGCTGCCGGGCGCCGTGCGCCGCCCGCCCTCGGGGCGCGCGGTGTCCCGGGTGCTGTACTTGTCGGACGGGCTGCCGCCGCCGCCCACGGTGGCCACCTTGCGCACCCGGCCGATCCAGTCCCGCACCGGACGGGGCAGCGAGAGCCGTGGGGTCATGCGGTGGCCGCCTGCCGCTCGGCGGCCTCGACCACGTTGCGCAGGAGCATCGCCCGGGTCATCGGGCCGACGCCGCCGGGGTTCGGGGAGAGCCAGCCGGCCACCTCCGCGACGCCCGGGTGGACGTCGCCGACGATCTTGCCGCTCTCGTCCCGGCTGACGCCCACGTCGAGGACGGCGGCGCCCGGCTTCACGTCCTCCGGCTTGACCAGGTGCGGCACCCCGGCCGCCGCCACGATGATGTCGGCGGCGCGCAGCTGCGCCGACAGGTCGCGGGTGCCGGTGTGGCACTGGGTCACGGTGGCGTTCTCGCTGCGGCGGGTGAGCAGCAGCGGCAGCGATCGGCCCACGGTGATGCCGCGGCCGACGACGGCGACCTGGGCTCCGGCGATCTCCACGCCGTGCCGGCGCAGCAGCTCGATGATGCCGTTGGGGGTGCAGGGTAGCGGGGCGGTCTCGTTGAGGACGAGCCGGCCGAGGTTCACCGGGTGCAGGCCGTCGGCGTCCTTGTCGGGGTCCATGAGGGCGAGGACGCGGTTGACGTCGATGCCGCGCGGCAGCGGCAGCTGGACGATGTAGCCGGTGCAGCCGGGGTCCTCGTTCAGCTCGCGGACGACCGCCTCGATCTCCTCCTGGGTGGCGGTCGCGGGCAGTTCCCGCTGGATGGACGCGATGCCCACGGCGGCGCAGTCGCGGTGCTTGCCGGCCACGTACTTCTGGCTGCCGGGGTCCTCCCCGACCAGTACGGTGCCCAGGCCCGGCGTGATGCCGCGCTCGCGGAGGGCCTGGACCCGGGTGGTCAGGTCGGACTTGATCGCGGCGGCGGTCGCCTTGCCATCGAGAATCTGGGCGCTCATGCCCCCATCCTCGCGGATGCGGGGGCCTGGCCTCCAATCGCCCGCCGGGAAACCCTGGACAGGGGCGGGCGCGCACGATCAAATAACGGGCAGCATTGTGTACAAAAAGAAGATCCGAGAGGGCCGTTGACCGCATGAGCACTCCGCCGCCCCCGCGGCTTCCCGGCCGTATCCGTTCCGCCCGCGCCCTCGCGTACACGGTGGCCGGGCTGAACCTGCTGATGGCCCTGATCTCGTTGCGGGCCGGATTCGGCGACGAGGAGACCCTGCGCGAGCTGGACGTGACGGCCGGGCCGGTGATCACCCTCGGGGTGATCTTCCTGGCGTTCGGGGCGGTCGGCATCGCGCTGGCCACCCGTTTCGCCCGGGGCGGGGCGCGGGTGCGGATCGGCGCCATGGCGTGGGGCGGGGCCGGGGTGCTGCTGGGCTTCGGCACCGGGACGCTGGGCCTGCTGGTGCTGGCGGCCTCGGTCGTCCTGGTGGCCCTGCTGGTCATGCGGGACAGCCGCGACTGGTTCGCCAAGCCCCAGGGCTGACCGGTTCCGGGGCCGGCCGGCTCCGGGTGGAGTCAACGGGCCTGTCACACATCGCTGTTGGGCGGTGCGTTATCAACTCGCGTAGAAATCGTCATGAGCACGTCATCTACGCACTCAACAATCTGTCAGGAACCCCCACACCCCCCTATGGGAGGCATCCTGATGCTGACGCGCGCACGACGCGGCGTCGCCGTGCTCACCACCGCTCTGAGCACCGCGCTGCTGTTCGTCCTCCTGGGCCAGCCGGCCACCGCCGCACCGCCCAACATCCCCTCCGCCGCCACCGCCCGCACCGAGCTGAACGCCCTGCGCGTCGCGGCCGAGGGCTCGATGACCGGCTACTCGCGCGACCTCTTCCCGCACTGGACATCCTCGGGCGGGTGCACCACCCGGCAGACCGTCCTCAAGCGGGACGGCTCCAACGTGGTGGTCGACAGCAACTGTCAGCCCACCTCGGGCAGCTGGTACAGCCCGTACGACGGCGTCACCGTCACCAGCGCCTCCGGCGTGGACATCGACCACATCGTGCCGCTCGCCGAGGCATGGCGCTCCGGCGCCAACTCCTGGACCACCGACACCCGGCGCTCCTTCGCCAACGACCTGTCCAGCCCGCAGCTGATCGCCTCCAGCGCCAGCTCCAACCGCTCCAAGGGCGACCAGGACCCGGCGGACTGGAAGCCGGTCTCCTCGTACCAGTGCACCTACGCGCGGATGTGGATACGCGCCAAGTACCGCTGGAACCTGAGCGTGGATTCGGCCGAGAAGACCGCCCTGACAAGCATGCTCAACACCTGCTGACCATGGTCAGATGTCCGGTATGAGTGAGGCACAGAACGCACAGAGCGAGCACAGCGAGCGGTTCACGACCTTCAAGCCGCCGCGCGGTGGCGTCATGACCAAGGAAGTCGGTGCCATCACCGGCGAATTGGAACTGCACACCAGAGCCGACGAGGACGGTGTCCTCACCCTGCGCGTCCGCTACGCGGGCGCCGACGAGTGGTACACGCTGGAGGGCGCGCCCTACCAGCTGTACGACGCGCGCGACGCCGGCGTCCTGCACGACATCCTCGTCGAGCTGCTGCACCGCCCCCAGCCGTGACGGCCTGACCCGGCAAAGGCGAACGGCCGCACCCCCGTAGCCCGGGGGTGCGGCCGTTCGCCGTCATCCGACATCCGTCATCCGACACCGACCGGACGCCACGGGGCGCCCGTCGGCGGCATCAGTGGAAGAAGTGCCGGGTCCCGGTGAAGTACATGGACACCCCGGCCGCCTTGGCCGCCTCCATGACCTCCCCGTCCCGCTTCGAGCCGCCCGGCTGCACCACGGCGCGGATGCCCGCCGCCGTGAGCACCTCCAGACCGTCGGCGAACGGGAAGAACGCGTCCGAGGCCGCGTACGCCCCGGCCGCCCGGTCCTCGCCCGCCCGCTGCACCGCCAGCCGCGCCGAGTCCACCCGGTTGACCTGGCCCATGCCCACGCCCACCGTGGCACCGTCCTTGGCCAGCAGGATCGCGTTCGACTTCACCGCGCGCGACGCCCGCCACGCGAACGCCAGCTCGGCCAGCTCCGCCTCGCCCAGCGCGTCGCCCGCCACCAGCGTCCAGTGCGCCGGGTCGTCCCCGTCCGCCTGGAGCCGGTCGGCGACCTGGAGCAGCGTGCCGCCCTCCAGCGGCCGGTACTCGCCGGTCGCGGCCGGGGCGCCCGGGGCGCGCAGCACCCGGATGTTCTTCTTGCGGGCCAGGACGTCGACGGCACCGTCCTCGTACGCCGGGGCCACGATGACCTCGGTGAAGATCTCCGCGACCTGCTCGGCCAGCGCCACCGACACGGGGCGGTTGACGGCGATCACGCCGCCGTACGCCGACAGCGGGTCGCAGGCGTGCGCCTTGCGGTGCGCCTCGGCGACATCGGCACCGACCGCGATCCCGCACGGGTTGCTGTGCTTGATGATCGCCACGGCCGGCGCCTGGTGGTCGTAGGCGGCGCGGCGGGCGGCCTCGGCGTCGATGTAGTTGTTGTAGCTCATCTCCTTGCCGTGCAGCTGCTCGGCGGCCGGCAGGCCGGTGCCGGAGCCGTCCGCGTACAGCGCGGCCCGCTGGTGCGGGTTCTCGCCGTACCGCAGCACGCCCTGCCGGGTGAAGGTCAGCCGGGCGGCGGAGGGGAAGTCCCCGGCCTCGGCACCCTCGTACGCCGACGCGCCCTGCACGGCGAACCAGCCGGCCACCGCCGCGTCGTACTCGGCGGTGTGCGCGAACGCCTCCGCCGCCAGGGCGCGCCGCTGCGGCAGCGTGAAGCCGCCCTCGGCGACGGCGGACAGCGCGTCCGCGTACCGCTCCGGGTTGACGATCACGGCCACCGAGGGGTGGTTCTTGGCGGCGCCGCGCACCATGGAGGGGCCGCCGATGTCGATGAGTTCGACGCACTCGTCGAAGGAGGCGCCGGAGGCGACGGTCTCCTGGAACGGGTAGAGGTTCACGATGACCAGATCGAACGAGTCGATCTGAAGCTCCGACAGCTGCTGCCGGTGCTCGGCGCGGCGCAGGTCGGCGAGGATGCCGGCGTGCACGCGCGGGTGCAGGGTCTTGACCCGGCCGTCGAGCATCTCGGGGAAGTTGGTGACCTCCTCGACCGGGGTCACCGGCACCCCGGCGGCGGCGATCGTCTTGGCGGTGGAGCCGGTGGAGACGATCGCCACCCCGGCGGCGTGCAGACCGCGGGCCAGCTCCTCCAGACCGGTCTTGTCGTACACGCTGACCAGGGCCCGGCGGACCGGGCGCTTCGTACCTTCTTCGGAGGTCACGGGATGGAAACCTTTCGTCCCTCGATGCGGTATCCCTCGCGGGCGAGACGGCCCACGGCGTCGACGAGCAGGGAGCGTTCGACTTCCTTGATCCGCTCGTGGAGCGAGGACTCGTCGTCCTCCTCGCGGATGTCCACGGCGCCCTGGGCGATGATCGGGCCGGTGTCGACCCCGGCGTCGACGAAGTGCACCGTGCAGCCGGTCACCTTGACGCCGTGGGCGAGCGCGTCCCGTACGCCGTGGGCGCCGGGGAAACTCGGCAGCAGCGCGGGATGGGTATTGATGAATCGCCCGCCGAACCGGGCGAGGAAGGCGGGCCCCACGATCTTCATGAAACCGGCCGAGACGACGAGATCGGGCTCGTACGCGGCGACCTCGTCGGTGAGGGCACGGTCCCAGTCGGCGCGGGTCGGGTAGTCGCGCACCCGGCGTACGAACGCCGGCACCCCCGAGCGCTCGGCACGCCGCAGCCCCTCGATGCCCTCGCGGTCGGCGCCGACCGCCACCACCTGCGCTCCGTACCAGCGGGGCCCGAGCGCCGACTGGGCGTCCAGCAGGGCCTGAAGATTGGTACCGGAGCCGGAAACCAGGACGACAAGGCGTGCGGGATCCTTGGGCTGCGGAGCTGGGGCCACGGCGGGAATCTTCCTTCAGCGGTGGGCGAAGCACGACAGGCCGTCGGCCACCGGTCACCATACCGGCATACCGGGCCTCCCCCGTGCGACGGGTTCGGCCACTGCCGGGTACGGTCATTGCCAGCGGAACCGTGGACGAAGGGGACAGCCGACCAACATGACCGATCGACGGCGAGCCTCGGGGCGACAGGACCTGCCCGGCGAGGAGCACAACCCCTTCGCAGCGCCTCCCGAGAACCAGCCCGACCGGCCGTGGCGGTCCCGCCGGAACGACAACGGCGACAGCGGGCGCGGCAACGGGAACGGCAGCGGGAACGGCGAGGACCACAAGGACTCCGAGAACGGCGACGACAACCAGCGTTCGCGCTGGGGCAGCCAGTGGAGCCGGCGCCAGCCGGGCCGCGGCAACGGCGCCTTCGGCGAACCCCGGCAGCCCGGCGGCAACGGCCGCGACGGCGGCCCGGGCAGCGGCGGCCCCTTCGGGCCGCGCTGGGACCCGACCGACCCGGCGCAGCGGCACGCGCGGTACGCGGTGCTGGCCGGCCTGTGGGGCATCTTCGCCGGTGTGTTCGGCTGGGAGTGGCTGGGCCTGCTGCTGGGCGCGCTGGCCCTGTACTGGGGCATTAGCGCGCTGCGCGGCGGCCCCAAGGACGAGAGGAAGCCCGGGGAGAGCGGCGAGAAGGGCGAGCCGGAGGAGCAGCCCGCCCCCGACCACCACCGCGCGACCGTCGCCGAGGTGGAGGGCGAGGCCCCGGTCCCGCCCCGCCCCACGACCGCGCCGCGCGCCGGGGCCGCCGCCCCGCGTTCCCCGGTCGCGATGGCGATCGGCGGGCTGGTGCTGGCCGGGATGGCGCTGGTGATCGTCTTCACCACCTACACCGTGCAGCTCGTGTACAAGGACTACTTCGACTGCGTCCAGGACGCGCTGACCACCCCCACCCGCGAGGCGTGCGAGGACCTGCTGCCCAAGCAGCTGCGCCCGATCCTGGGCGAGCGGGACTGACGGGAAACGGCGCGGCACCGGCCGGAACATCCGGGCCGGTGCCGCGCCGTGCCGCGGGTCAGTCGCCGGGGGCGAACGCCTGGGCCACGGCCAGGCTGTCCTCGTAGAGGTGGTGGCGGGTGACCTGGGTGTTCTCGACCGTCAGATACAGGGCGAACGCCGCCCGGTAGGCGCGGCCGGTGGAGCGGGCGGTCTGCCGGATCTCTCCGGTGACGACCGCGTCCGTACCGTCGACCAGGATGCGGTCGATGACCGTGCCCGCCTCCTGGGGGACGTGGTGCTCGGCCACCTCCCGGTAGTGGGCGGCTATGTCGGCGCGGGTGCGGCGGTGCCGGATCCACGGGGTCTGCGCGCGGCCGTGTTCTGCCTCCGGCCAGTCAAGCTTCCAGTCGGTCTCCGGTGCGTACAGTTCAGCGATCCGCTCGGGGTCGCCGGCGCCGATGCGCTTCAGCAACTCTTCCACCACGGCACGCGTGTGCGAACTCGTATCCATGACGGCATCCTGACACGCGCCGCTCAGGGCTCCCTGGCCGTGTCCCGCAGGGGGGAGAGATCCGTCTCCTGGTCGAAGGGCATGTCCGGGGTACGGGGCACGCCGACGGGCGGCGGTGTGTCCACCGGCTCCGGCCCCGACCGCAGGCGCCGGCGGAGGCGGAGGCGGCTGATCGTCGTGTGCAGCGGGTGCTCCTCGCCCGCGCGCCGGCGCCACCACCTGCGCCCGCGCCCCTCCGGCCGCCGCCCCTCGTGGGCCGACTCCTGTGGGGCACCGTCCCCCGCTCCCGCGCTCCGCGCCCCCTCCTCCGCCGGCGGCTCCGCGCGCCGCCGCAGCCTCCCCGCGACCGCCTCCCACGGGCTCACCGTCCGCAGCTGCCACACCCGCAGCAACAGCGCCAGCGGCACCCCCGCCAGCGCACCCCACCCGGCCGCCGCCGCTCCGGTCAGCACCGGATCGGGGCCGAACTCGGCCAGTGCCAGGGTGCCCAGCGGGCCACCCGCCAGCGCCGCGAGACCGCCCAGCGTCAGCCCGCACCCCAGCGCCGCCAGCAGCGCGGTGAGCGCCGTGGCCGCAGACCCCGAGCCGGACCGTACGGCGCCCCTGGCCGTGAACCACGCCAGTACCCCCACCCCGACCACCGGCACGACGGCCGCCGTCGCCCACACCGCCCAGCCGTCACCCACCCCGCCCGGGGCCATCGCCAGCAGCGGGAAGGCCGGCAGCCGCGGTTCGGCGCCCTCCGTGCCCGTCCCGGCCAGGCCCAGCGGGGCGATCACGCTCCCCGCGCCCAGCGTGAACCCGGGGCCGAGCCCGTACGCCGCCGCCCACACCGCGGCGTTCGGGGCCAGCGCCAGGCCGAGCAGCAGCACCGCGAACCGCCCCGACCAGGGCCCGGAGAGCTGACCGAACGTCCGCTGCGCCGTGTCCGCGTGCAGCACCAGCGCGCCGGCCGCCAGCAGCGCGCCCGCACCGCACACCGCCGCCGTACCCGCCAGCGCCGCCCGGCCGGCCGCCGCCAGCCGGTAGGGGTCGGGCCACGGTGCCGGCCAGCCCAGCACCGCCACCGCCGACGCCCCGGTCACCACCACCGTCAGCAGCGGCATCACCGCCAGCGCGCTCAGCGGGCGCGCGCTGATCGGCCCGCCGAGCGTGTACAGCACGGCCGGCGCCGCGGGCAGCAGATAGCCGGCGCTGACCCAGGCGGCGGCGCGCGGCCCCACCGCCGGACTGCGCTCGCCGATCAGCGCCACCCGCACCGCCCGGTGCAGCAGCCAGCACGGGAGCGCGGTCAGCAGCAGCGGGGTCAGCCCGATGGGCGCGGGTACGCCGCTGAGCGTCTCGGCGCGCACGAGTTCGGTGCCGTGCGCCAGCAGCCACAGTCCGGCGACGACGCGCAGCGCGCCGCCCGCGCCGCTGTCGGGGAAGGGGGACGTGGTCCACAGCACGAGGCCGATCACGGCCAGCACGCCGAACCCGAGTCCCGCCGCCACCAGGCCCTCTCCGAACCATCGGGTGCGGGAGACTCGGCCGTCCGGGGCAAATCGCTGGATAAGGAGGCGCACGCGGCCATGCTGCCAATAACGCCCGGCAGGCTGAGGTATCGCCACGGTCGGGACAGGGAAGGAACGGCAGCCAGTGGAGACTCTGACCAGCGCACCGGGCCGAAGACGCACGCTCGTTCGAGGGCTGAACCCGTCGGGCTCACCGGAGGCGGCGTTCGCAGCCCTGTACGAACGGCACGCGGTCTCGCTGGCCCGGCAGGCGTATCTGCTGTGCGGCGGTGACACGCGGTTCGCGGCCCGGGCGGTGGAACGCGGCTTCCAGCGCTGCTGGGAGGAGTGGCCCGCGGTGGCGGCGGACGCCGACCCGGTGGGGCGGGTGCGGGCCGCGGTGTACGGATACGCGCTCTCGCCGTGGCACCGGCTGCGGCCGTGGGGCCGGCCCCGGCCCGTGCTGCCGGTGCTGCTCGAACTGCCCCCGCACCGGCGGGGCACGGTGGTGCTGCACGACTGCGCGGGCGTCGGGCTGAGCGCGGCGGCGGCGGAGACGGAGGCCACCGTCGCGGTGACCGGGGCGCGGCTGGCGACGGGGCGGGCGGCGCTGCCCGCCGGGTTCCCGCCCCTGGCCGCGCTGGCGGCGGCGGTACCGGTACGCACCCGCCGCCCCGACGCGGTCCGCCGCGACGGCGAACGCGCCACGGCCCGCCGCACCCGCGCCTTCCTCCTGCTGACAGCGGCGACCCTGACCGCGATCACGGCGTCCCTGCTCCCGGCTGTGCGCTGAGCCGGCGCTCCGGGCGGCCTCGTTCAGGGCCTGCGGCCCCGGAAGGTGCGGCGCAGGTCGTCCACCCAGGCGTCGGGGTTCTCCCAGGGGATGAAGTGGCCGCCGTGCTCGTGCGCGGTGACGTTGACGGGGTGGAACCAGTCGGCCTGCGGGCCGGCCGTGAAGGCCCGGACGCGCTCGTCGGCGGTGTGGATGCCGGGCGGGTTCTCGTACGTGACGAGGGTGAGCCCGGCCGGGGCCCGCACGACCGGCGTCCGGTCGTGGGCGGGGGCCCACGGGTAGCGGTTGGCGTTCGCGTAGTACCGCAGGGAGGTGGCGGCGGAGTTGTTCACCCAGTAGATGGTCGCGTGGGTGAGCAGGTCGTCCCGGGTGAAGACGGATGCGAGGTCGCCCCCGTTGTCGCTCCACGCGTTCCAGCGTTCCAGCAGCCAGGCGAGCAGTCCGGCGGGCGAGTCGCTCAGCCCGTGGGCCAGGGTCGCGCCGTCCAGCATGTGCACGGTGAGGTGGGACGCGAAGCGGCGGTCCTGGTCGATGATCCGGGCGCGGACCTCGGCGGGCTGGTCGTCGGTGAGGGGCCGGTTGCGGGCGAAGTCCCAGGCGCGGGGGCCGTTGAAGAAGTCGAGCGGCAGTCCGGAGCCGATGTGGATGCCGTACAGGGCGTCGGCGTACTTGTGTCCGAGCTGGCTGGAGACGAGCCCGCCGATGTCGCAGCCCCCGGCGGCGTACCGCGCGTATCCCAGGGTGTCGGTCATCAGGGTGTGCCAGAGGTCCGCGACCTTCCAGAAGTTGACGTCCGGGAAGCCGGTGAGCGGGCCGGGGAAGCCGAAGCCGGGCAGGGAGGGCACGATGACGTCGAAGGCGTCGGCCGGGTCACCGCCGTGGGCGGCGGGGTCGGCGAGCGGGTCGATCACCTTCGACCAGTGCCAGAACGTCCACGGCCAGCCGTGGGTGAGGATCAGCGGGACCGGGCGGGGGCCGCGGCCCGCGCGGCGCAGGAAGTGCACCGGGACACCGGCGACGTCCACCTGGTAGTGCTCGTACGCGTTGATGGCGGCCTCGGCCGCACGCCAGTCGTAACCGTCCCGCCAGTACGCGACCAGATCCCGGAGGTATCCGGCCGGGACGCCGTAGGACCAGTCCTCGTTCGCCTCGTCCAGCGGCGGACGGGTCAGGGCGAGGCGGGCGCGCAGGTCGTCGAGGGCCTGGTCGGGCACCCGGATCGGGGTGGGTTCCAGGGGAAGGCGTGCGGGGCGGTCATGGCGCGGGCCTCCTTGCGGGGCGGAGGGGGAAGCGCGCCGGGGAGGTCCGGCGCGGGCACTCGGCGGCGGCGGCGAGCGGACGGGGTGACTGTCCCACATCCCCGCCGCCGGCGGTGGCAGGGCGTCGCCCGGGTGGCCGCCCCGCCCCGGTGCGGCGTCCGGGCTACGGCGCGGGGTCCGGTCGGCGCAGTCCCGCGACGAGGAGGCCGACCAGCAGGCGCGCGTCGTAGTCGGGGTCGCGGTCGGCGCCGATGCAGAGGTTTCCGATGCCGTGCATGAGCTGGAGCGCTTCGATGCCGGGGCGGATCTCGCCGGAGTCGGCGGCGGCGTCCAGGAGGTGCGCGCACACCGGTACGAGGCGGTCCAGGAAGTGGGCGTGCAGCGTCTGGAAGCGGGCGTTGTCGGCCTGGAGCGCCGCCGCGAGGCCGTGCTTGGTGACCAGGAAGTCCACGAAGAGGTCGACCCACCGCCCCAGGGCGGCGTGCGGGGTCGGCCCTTCCGCCAGCAGGGCGGGCCCCGCCTCGGCGCAGGCGTCGATCTGGTGGTGGTAGACGGCGATGACCAGGTCGGCCCGGGTGGGGAAGTGCCGGTAGATGGTGCCCATGCCGACCCCGGCCGCGGCGGCGATGTCGCGCACCGGTGCCTCCACGCCGGAGGTGACGAAGACCGTGGCGGCCGCCTCCAGCAGGGTCTGGCGGTTGCGCCGGGCGTCCTTGCGCCGTGCTCCGGGCGTGCCGTCCGCGCCCTGGCCGCTGTCGTTCACCACGAGGTCCTTCCACGAGATTGCAAAGCGGAACAGCGTTCCGTATCGTCGGGAGCGGAGCACGGTTCCGTTTTCCCATGATGACAGACCGCCGGGCCCTCCCCTGCCCTGATCAGGCCGGGAGCGCACGGCGGGAAACAGCGGAAGGCACGCCCATGACCGACCCGACCACCACGACCACCACGCCCCACACCCACGCGCCCGCCGCGGTGATATCCGCGCAGCCCGTCGTCCTCCCCGCCCCCGGCCGGGGAACGGATCTGCGGGTACGGGTGTCGGCCCCCGCCACCGGCGGCGAACTGCCCGTCATCGTCCTCTCGCACGGCCACGGGTCCTCGCTGCACGGCTACGGCCCGCTCGCCGACCACTGGGCGGCCCACGGATTCGTCGTCCTCCAGCCCACCCACCTGGACTCCCGCACGCTCGCCCTGCCCGCCGACGATCCCCGCACACCCAGGATCTGGCGCTACCGCGTCGAGGACCTGTTCCGTGTGCTGGACCGTCTCGACGTGCTGGAGGCCGCCGTACCGGGCCTCGCCGGGCGCGTCGACCACGAGCGGATCGCCGTGGCCGGCCACTCCTGGGGCGCCCAGAGCGCGAGCATGCTGCTGGGCGCGCGCGTCCTGGACGCCGACGGCGCGCCGGGCGACGACCTGTCCGATCCCCGGGTCGGCGCGGGTGTGCTGTTCGCCGTGACCGGCCTGGGCGATGACCTGAGCCCTTTCGCGCGGGAGCACCTCCCCTTCATGCGGCCGTCCTTCGCCACCATGACGACACCGGCGCTCGTCGTCGCCGGGGACCGGGACCAGTCCGCGCTCTCCACCCGGGGCCCCGACTGGTTCACCGACGCCCACACCCACAGCCCCGGGACCACGTCCCTGCTCACCCTGTTCGGCGCGGAGCACTCGCTCGGCGGCATCAGCGGGTACGAGGCCGCCGAGACGACGGACGAGAGCCCCGCCCGGGTGGCGCTGGTCCAGCGGCTGAGCACCGCCTTCCTGCACAGCGCCCTGCGTCCCGGTGACACGGGCTGGAAGGCGGCGGCCACCGCGCTGGAGGCGGACCCCGAGCCACTGGGCGCGCTGCGCACGCCGTGAGCGCACACCGGTGCGCCGGGACGGGCACCGGGAAAACGCACGAGGGTGCCCTCCGCCGTGCGGCGGAGGGCACCCTCGTGCGGTACTACGGAACGGTCAGCTCGCGGCCAGCAGCTCGCGGGCCAGCAGCGCCGTCTCGGACGGGGTCTTGCCGACCTTCACGCCCGCGGCCTCCAGGGCCTCCTTCTTGGCCTGCGCCGTGCCGGAGGAGCCGGAGACGATGGCGCCGGCGTGGCCCATGGTCTTGCCCTCGGGCGCGGTGAAGCCCGCCACGTAGCCGACGACCGGCTTGGTGACGTTGGCCTTGATGAAGTCCGCGGCCCGCTCCTCGGCGTCGCCGCCGATCTCGCCGATCATCACGATCAGGTCGGTGTCGGGGTCGGCCTCGAACGCCGCGAGGGCGTCGATGTGGGTGGTGCCGATGATCGGGTCACCGCCGATGCCGACCGCCGAGCTGAAGCCGATGTCGCGCAGCTCGTACATCATCTGGTAGGTCAGGGTGCCGGACTTCGACACCAGACCGATCCGGCCGGGCTTGGTGATGTCGGCCGGGATGATGCCCGCGTTGGACTGGCCGGGGGTGATCAGGCCGGGGCAGTTGGGACCGATGATGCGGGTCTTGTTGCCCTTCTTGCCGGCGTACGCCCAGAACGCGGCGGTGTCGTGCACCGCGATGCCCTCGGTGATCACGACGGCCAGCGGGATCTCGGCGTCGATCGCCTCGATGACCGCGTCCTTGGTGAACTTCTCCGGCACGAAGATGACGGTCACGTCGGCGCCGGTCGCCTCGATGGCGTCCTTGACGCCGCCGAAGACCGGGATCTCGGTGCCGTCGAAGTCAACGGTGGTGCCCGCCTTGCGCGGGTTGACGCCGCCGACGATGTTGGTGCCGGCGGCGAGCATCCGCCGGGTGTGCTTCTGGCCCTCGGAGCCGGTCATCCCCTGGACGATGACCTTGCTTTCCTTGGTGAGAAAGATAGCCATGGTGTGTTCGGTGTCCTCGTCCGTCGTTACTTGGCGGCCAGCTCGGCGGCACGGTCGGCCGCGCCGTCCATGGTGTCGACCTGCTCCACCAGCGGGTGGTTGGCGTCGGTCAGGATCTGCCGGCCCAGCTCGGCGTTGTTGCCGTCCAGACGGACGACCAGCGGCTTGGTGACCTCTTCGCCCTTGCCGGCGAGCAGGTCGAGCGCCTGGACGATGCCGTTGGCGACCGCGTCACACGCGGTGATGCCGCCGAAGACGTTCACGAAGACCGACTTGACGTCGGGGTCGCCCAGGATGATCTCCAGACCGTTGGCCATCACCTCGGCCGAGGCACCGCCACCGATGTCGAGGAAGTTGGCCGGCTTGGCGCCACCGTGGGCCTCGCCCGCGTACGCCACGACGTCCAGGGTGCTCATGACGAGCCCGGCGCCGTTGCCGATGATGCCGACGTTGCCGTCGTCCAGCTTGACGTAGTTCAGGCCCTTGGCCTTGGCAGCCGCCTCCAGCGGGTTGGCCGCGGCCTTGTCCTCCAGCTCGGCGTGGCCGGGCTGACGGAACTCGGCGTTCGCGTCCAGGGAGACCTTGCCGTCCAGGGCGATGATCTTGCCGTCGCCGGTCTTCACCAGCGGGTTGACCTCGACCAGCAGGGCGTCTTCCTTGATGAAGACGTCCCACAGCTTCTGGAGGGTGAAGACGACCTGGTCGGCGATGTCGGCCGGGAACTTCGCCGCCTCGACGATCTCGCGCGCCTTGGCCTCGGTCACGCCGTCGATCGGGTCGACCGCGATCTTGGCCAGGGCCTCGGGGTTGGTGGCCGCGACCTCTTCGATCTCGACACCGCCCTCGACGGACGCCATGGCGAGGAAGGTGCGGTTGGTGCGGTCCAGCAGGAAGGAGACGTAGTACTCCTCCGCGATGTCCGCGGTCTGGGCCAGCATCACCTTGTGAACGGTGTGGCCCTTGATGTCCATGCCCAGGATGGCACCGGCCTTGTCGACCGCGTCCTGCGGGTCGGAAGCCAGCTTCACGCCGCCGGCCTTGCCGCGGCCACCGACCTTGACCTGCGCCTTGACGACCGCACGGCCGCCCAGTCGCTCGGTCACCGCGCGCGCCGCCTCCGGCGTGTCGATGACTTCACCGGCCAGCACCGGTACGTCATGCTTGGCGAAGATGTCCCTCGCCTGATACTCGAACAGGTCCACGCGCGTCCGTCCCTCAATCAGTGGTCTCGCGGTTCGTCGATTCAGCGTGGGCGTGCCGGGTGGCCGCAGCGCATGCGAGCACGCGGCAGGTCCGCAGAGCAGCGTACCGGGGGGCAATTTGCCTATCTGAAATCCAGGTCACACCTGGGTGGTGACAAGGGTCACAAAACCGTACGGCACGGGTCGCCCCGGCCCCCTCAGGCAACCCTGATGTGGTCGCGGACCCAGGTCACGACATCGCCGGTGGGCGCCCCCGGGGTGAAGATCGCCGAGACCCCGGCGGCTTTCAGCGGCGGAATGTCCGCCTCCGGGATGATCCCTCCCCCGAAGACCTTGATATCGGCGGCATCCCTCTCCTTCAGAAGTTCGATCACCCGGGCGAAGAGTGTGTTGTGCGCGCCGGAGAGGACGGAAAGGCCGATCGCGTCGGCGTCCTCCTGGATGGCGGTGTCCACGATCTGCTCGGGGGTCTGGTGCAGGCCGGTGTAGATGACCTCCATCCCCGCATCCCGCAGGGCGCGCGCGATGACCTTCGCGCCGCGGTCGTGACCGTCGAGCCCTGGCTTGGCGATCACGACGCGGATCGGTCCGGAAACACCCATCAGAAGCCTCCCGAGGAGCTCCGGCACCGATGCCGGAGTGAACGGACATTAACCTCAGCATCCCGCAACGGGCCAGGCTTACGCACGCGCCGCGAGACAGATCACAGGGGAGGAGGAAAAGAGAGGGCACGGGGCACCGGCGGGACCTTTTGTTCGAACAGATATCGAACACATCGTGTGGCACCGATGGTGCCGGTCCCGAATGACGACTGATTGCCCGATTCTTGAACCCGCGAAACCCCGGGAAAGATTGTCGCGGCCCGGAAACGACAGGTACAGTCGCGCTGCCGTACGCAGCCGCCGGGTCCCCACCCCAGCTCCTGTAGTCGAGCCGAAAGGCGTAGTCAGTGAGCGATCGTCACCCGTCGGGAGTCTTCTCTCCGACTGGCCACACTGACGAGATCGGAAACCCCTCCTACGGGACGCTCTCGTACGACGGTTACGCGACGTACGACGGGTACCAGGCACCGGGCCACGCACCGGAGCAGACCTACGCGCAGGCCCACGGGCAGCCGCAGACGCACACACCGACCCACGGGTACGACGGATACGAGGCGTACCAGGGCGGCTGGGACAGCGCCTACGGCTGGGAGCAGCAGCAGACCCCCGCGACCGGCACCGCCACCCTGGCGCCGGAGCACGAGGCCACCGCCACCGCGGACGGGCAGCAGACGTACGCCGGTTACGACGCGTACGAGACCTACGGCTCCCCGGTCGCGGACCCGTACGACACCCCCGTGCACGGAACTCCCCTGTACGAACAGGAGTATCAGCCGGAGTCCGAACAGGAAGCGGGCACGGCCCCGGGGATGGGCGCGGAGGCGCACGGCGATCCGGACGCCGCGACAGCGGCCGGCCCGGACACCGAAGCACCCTACGAGCGGGAGACCGCCGAGGACGCCGGCGGCGACCCGTCCACGGCCGACGCCTGGACGCCGGAGCCCTGGCAGCCCTCGGAGGGCCCGCAGGACGACCCCCAGGACGAGTGCGCCCCCGAACGCCCGGCGGGCCGCGGCCGGCGCCGCTGCGTCAAGCCGAAGCGCTCCGCCTTCCTCTCGGTCGCCGCACCCTCCCTCGCCGTCCTGGGCATGACCGCCGTGGCCACCGCCGCCACCGTCTCCACCTCCGACAGCGTCGAGGACGAGCCCCCGGTGGCCGCCCCCGACCCCGGCGAGGCCAAGACGGTCGAGGCGAACAAGGAGTTCGACACCCAGCTGGAGAGCCTGTCGGCCGCCGTCGACGACTACGCCGACCGCGCCAACCGCACCCAGGGCCGTATCGACCTGGAGGAGCGGCTGGAGCAGGAACGGCTGGACGCCGAGGCCGAGGCCGCGCGGATCGAGGCGGAGCGCCCCAAGTTCGCGCTCCCGGTCGACCAGCGCGGCCTCAGCTCGTACTACGGCCAGGCCGGCATCAACTGGCTGTCGCTGCACACCGGCATCGACTTCCCGGTCAGCTACGGCACCCCGGTGAAGGCCGCCACCGACGGCACCATCCGCACCCAGTGGCACATCAGCTACGGCAACCTGCTGATCCTCACCGCGGCCGACGGCACCGAGACCTGGTACGCGCATCTGAGCAGCACCACCTACCAGTCCGGCTACGTCCAGGCCGGCACGGTCATCGCCTACTCCGGCAACTCCGGCAACTCCACCGGGCCGCACCTGCACTTCGAGGTACGACCGGCTTCCGGCGGCACCATCGACCCGCTCACCTGGCTGCGTAACAAGGGCCTTGAGCCCAACTGACGCACGGCTGATCACACGCGACGCGGAACGGCCCGCCTCCCCGAAGGGAGGCGGGCCGTTCCGCGTGCGGGCCGGAGGTGCCGGTCAGCTGTTCTGGCTCTGACCCACCCGGTAGGCGACACCGAGGGCGGCCAGCGGAGCCACGAAGACGAAGATCCAGTTGATCGCCTCCGCCGCCTCCTTCCAGGCGTCGAAGATGTCCCCGAAGTCACCGAAGAGGTAACCGAAGGCGCTCTTCTGCTCGATCCCGTACATGGCCGCCTCACTGGCGGAGATGCTGTCGGCCTGGTCGGCGAAGATCGCCGAGAGCGCGAACAGCTCACCGAGGAACATCGAGACCAGCGCGATCGCCGCGCCCGCCGCGTACAGGCCCCAGTTGCGCGGGACCAGCTTGCCGATCGGCAGCCCGATCAGCGCGCCGATGACCACCGCGGCATACGTGAACTGCGGGTACTCGCCGGACTCCTCGTCGAACAGCTGGGCCACGATGTAGCCGTACGCGATGAACAGCACGATGCCGATGCCCAGCGCCGCCAGGATCGCCAGCAGGACCTTGTTGCCGCCGCCGGCAGCCGGCGGCGGGGGCGGCGGGAAGCCGCCCTGCGGCGCGCCACCGTACGGCTGCTGCTGCGGCTGCCCGTAGGCGCCGGGGCCACCGGCCGGGGGCTGCTGCGGGTAGCCGTAACCGGGCTGCGGCGGCTGCTGGGGCTGGCCGTAGCCACCGCCGGGCGGAGGCTGGTTCGGCGGCGGCTGCTGGCCGTACCCGCCCGGCTGTTGCGGCTGCTGCCACGGCTGGCTCATGAAGTCCCCCTGGGTGGAGAGTGATCCGTACTCCGTGGTCAGTGATGAAGAGGAGTACGTCCGAAACGACTAAGGCAATGACGAAAGCAATGCCGAGTCATCTCATCTCGTCCGGGGTGACTTCACAAGGTTTTTATCCTGTCTGTGACAGGACAGCGACATGCCTCAGAGCTTCTCCACCGGAGCGTAACGCAGCAGCAACCGCTTGGGTTTTTCCCCGCCGAAGTCGATCGTCGCCTCCGCCCGGTCCCCGCTGCCCTGCACCGAGACCACCCGGCCCAGGCCGAACGAGTCGTGGCTGACCCGGTCGCCGGCCGTCAGCGCCACCACCTCCCGCTGCGTACCGCCCCTGGCGGGCGCCCGGTTGGTCGCGAAGCCGCCGGTCGCCGTCCCGGAGGAGGCGGGGCGGCGGCTGACCGGGGCGGGCGGGGGCGGCGCGAGCGGGCCGGTGCGGCGCCACTCCAGGTGCTGTTCGGGGATCTCCTCCAGGAACCGGGAGGGCGGGTTGTGCTGCGGCTGCCCCCAGGCGCTGCGCAGCGCGGCCCGGGTGACGTACAGCCGCTCGCGCGCCCGCGTGATGCCGACGTACGCGAGCCGGCGCTCCTCCTCCAGCTCCTTGGTCTTGCCGAGCGAGCGCATGTGCGGGAAGACGCCGTCCTCCATGCCGCTGAGGAAGACCACCGGGAACTCCAGGCCCTTGGCGGTGTGCAGCGTCATGAGGGTGATCACCCCCTTGTCCTCGCCCTCCGCCTCGTCCGGGATCTGGTCGGAGTCGGCGACCAGCGCGACCCGTTCGAGGAATTCGGCGAGGGTGCCGGAGGTTTCCTCCTCCTCGCCTTCGCGCTCCTGCTCGAATTCCAGGGCGACGGAGGCCAGCTCCTGAAGGTTCTCCACCCGGGTCTCGTCCTGCGGGTCGGTGGAGGACTGCAACTCCGCCAGGTAGCCGGTCTGTTCGAGCACGGCCTCCAGGACGGTGGCGGGCCCGGCGCCGGATTCGGCGATCGTGCGCAGCTCCTCCATGAGGACGTTGAAGCGTTTGACGGCGTTCATGGAACGCGCCGCCATGCCGTACGCCTCCTCCACCCGTACGAGCGCCTGCGCGAAGGAGATCTTCTCGCGCTGGGCGAGCGCGTCGATCATCGCCTCGGCGCGGTCGCCGATGCCGCGCTTGGGGACGTTGAGGATGCGGCGCAGCGGCACGGTGTCCTCGGGGTTGGCCAGCACCCGCAGATAGGCGAGGACGTCGCGGACCTCGCGGCGCTCGTAGAAGCGGACACCGCCGACGACCTTGTAGGGCAGGCCGACCCGGATGAAGACCTCTTCGAAGACCCGGGACTGGGCGTTGGTGCGGTAGAAGACGGCGACGTCGCCCGGCCTGGCGTCGCCCGCGTCCGTGAGCCGGTCGATCTCGTCGGCCGCGAACTGGGCCTCGTCGTGCTCGGTGTCCGCGACGTAGCCGATGATGCGGGCGCCGGCGCCGGCCTGGGTCCACAGGTTCTTGGGGCGGCGGCTCTCGTTGCGCTCGATGACGGCGTTGGCGGCGGAGAGGATGGTCTGGGTGGAGCGGTAGTTCTGCTCCAGGAGCAGGGTGGTGGCCTGCGGGTAGTCCTCCTCGAACTGGAGGATGTTGCGGATGGTGGCGCCGCGGAAGGCGTAGATGGACTGGTCGGCGTCACCGACCACGCACAGTTCGCCCGGCTCCTCGGTGCCCACCAGCTCGCGGATGAGGGTGTACTGGGCGATGTTGGTGTCCTGGTACTCGTCCACCAGGATGTGCCGGAAGCGCCGCCGGTAGTGCTCGGCGATGTCGGGGAACGCCTGGAGCAGGTGGACGGTCGTCATGATGATGTCGTCGAAGTCCAGCGCGTTGGCCTCGCGCAGCCGGGACTGGTAGAGCGCGTACGCCTCCGCCAGAGTCTTCTCAAAACCGTCGGTGGCCTGTCCGGCGAAGGTCTCCTCGTCGATCAGTTCGTTCTTGAGGTTGGAGACCTTGGCGCTGAACGACTTGGGCGGGAACCGCTTGGGGTCCAGGTCCAGGTCGCGGCAGACCAGCGCCATCAGCCGCTTGGAGTCGGCGGCGTCGTAGATGGAGAAGCTGGAGGTGAAGCCGAGGTGCTTGCTCTCGCGGCGCAGGATGCGCACGCAGGCGCTGTGGAAGGTCATCACCCACATCGCGGCGGCGCGCGGGCCGACCAGCTCCTCGACGCGCTCTTTCATCTCACCGGCGGCCTTGTTGGTGAAGGTGATGGCGAGGATCTGCCCGGGGTGGGCGCCGCGGGCGGCCAGCAGGTACGCGATGCGGTGGGTGAGGACCCGGGTCTTGCCGGACCCTGCGCCGGCCACGATGAGCAGCGGCGTGTCGCTGTGGGTGACGGCGGCGCGCTGCTGCTCGTTCAGTCCTTCGAGCAGCTGCGCCGGGTCCATGACGGGCTTGGGGGCGCCGTTGCGGTACCAGAGGTCGCGCTCGGCCACCTCGGAGGACGCGGAGAAGAGGGCATGCGGGACCTCCTCCTCGCGGTGGTCGTCCTCGGGAGGGGGAGGCGGCGGCTCCGCACCGGGGGGTACGAGATCCGCCAGAACACTGTCGTCAAAGAGGCCGCTCATCGTCTCCCGAGTCTAGGACCCTCCGCCGGGTGGCCGCCCCGCCGTGCGTCCGGCCCAGGCCCGGCCGGGCCGAGGGTCCACGGAACCGCCGTACGCTCCTACAATCAGGTCTCATGACCGAGCGCCGATCGCAGGACGAACTGCGTGCCTCGCACGCCGACCGGGACATCGTGGTCGAACGGCTGCGCGAGGCAGCCGGGGAGGGCCGGCTCGATCTCGATGAGCTGGACGAGCGGCTGGAACGGGCGCTGACCGCCAGGACCTACGGCGAGCTGGCGGCACTGACCACCGATCTGCCCGGCCCGTCCGCGCCCACGCCCGCGACGGCCCCCGCTCCGCTCGCACCCCGCCCCGCGGCGCGCCCCGTCCCGGCCGAACTCACCGTCAAGGGCGGGGTAGCCGGCGCGGAGCGGACGGGCTACTGGCGGGCGCCGGCCAGGATCATCGCCCGGGGCGGTATGGGCGGCGTCAAGCTCGATTTCACCCTGGCCGAACTGAGCGCCCTGGAGACCGAGGTGGAGATCCACGGCGGGATGGGCGGGGTGACCCTGGTGGTTCCGGCGGGCTGGGCGATCGACACCCAGGACCTCGAAGAGGACCTCGGCGGGCTCAAGAACAAGACCGAGCACGTGGTGCCCGACGAGCGCACGCCCGGGCTGCGGCTGACCGGGAACGGCGGCATGGGCGGCGTCGTCGTCCGCCACCCGAACCTGTGGGAACGGCGCCGGCTGCGGGAAAACCCGTCCTAGGTCACAAATTGATTTCGGTCATATCGCACATCAGCCTTCACAAGAGCCCCTCATGATGGCTACCGTGCGACGGCAGGTGGCTCGCTCCCCCGCCCGCCGGTCCCGGCGGCACGGGCCGCCGACCGCTGACTCCGGGTGCGCCGTGGGGGCCACCATCCCCCGGTAGGCGGCAGAGGAAGTGGACACAGAAGGAGACCTCCGGCCTTGGGTACTCACCGCAAGCCGCGTACCGGAATCCTGGAATCCCCCGCCGGCCGCCGGGGCGCCCTGGGCATGGGCGCCGCCGCGCTCGCCTCGGCCACCCTGCTGTCGTCGCAGACCGCGTACGCCGACGACATCGACGACCAGCGCGAACGCGCCGAGGCCGCGGCCGGCCGCGCCGCCGACGTCAAGGACCGGGTGGACGCGCTCTACCGGGAGGCCGGCACCGCCACCCAGCACTACAACGCGGCGCAGGAGGACGTGACCGCGCAGCAGGAGCTGGTCGAACAGCTGCTGGACGAGGCGGCCCAGGCCACCGACCGGGTCAACGAGGCCCGCCGCACGCTCGGCAGTTACGCCGCCGCCCAGTACCGTACGGGCGCCGGCTCCGCGATGCCGTCCACCATCACCTTCATGCTGTCGGCCGATCCGCAGAGCTACTTCGACCAGCGGTACGCGCTGGACCGGCTCGGCGAACAGCAGCAGCAGGCGCTCACCGACTTCACCGCACGGCAGTCGCAGGCCACCGAGCAGCGCGACGCCGCGACGGAGGCGCTGGACGAACTGGTGGTGCGCGAGGACGAACTCCAGGAGCAGAAGGAGACGGTCCAGGGCAAGCTCGCTGAGGCGCGGCAGCTGCTGGAGCAGCTGACCGAGGAGGAGCAGGACGAACTGGCCGAGCTGGAGCGGCTGGAGCGGGAAGAGGCCGAGCGGGTCGCCGAGCAGGAGCGCCTGGAGCGCGAGGCGGCGGAACGGGCCGCGGCCGAGGAGGCCGCCCGCGCGCAGGAGGAGGCGGACGCGGCGGCCGGGCAGGGCTCGGGCGGTTCCGGGTCGGGCTCCGGCTCCGGGTCGGGCTCGGGTGGCTCGGACACGGGCGGCACGTACGCGACCAAGGCGGAGGCCGCGATCGCCTTCGCGGAGGCCCAGATCGGCAAGCCGTACGTGTGGGGCGCCACCGGCCCGAACTCGTACGACTGCTCGGGGCTGACCCAGGCCGCCTGGCGCGAGGCCGGGGTGACCATCCCCCGCGTGACCTGGGACCAGGTGAACATCGGCACCAAGATCGCCAAGTCCGACCTGCAACCCGGCGACCTGGTCTTCTTCTACAGCGACATCAGCCACGTGGGCCTGTACATCGGCGGCGGCCAGATGATCCACGCGCCCAAGCCGGGCGATGTGATCAAGGTCGAGTCGATCGACTACATGCCCTGGCACAGCGCCGTCCGCCCGGCCTGACACCGGCGGCGGGTGCCCCGCATCCACCGATCGGTGGATGCGGGGATCAACCGAAGCCCGGGCTCGGTGGCCGATGTGGCGGGGTGTGGTGCGCTCGTAGCGTCGCCGTATGACCGCATTGGACGTGCGACATCTGCACAAACGCTACGGGCGGCACGTTGCCGTGGAGGATGTCTCCTTCACCGTCGAGGAGGGGGAGATCTTCGGCATCATCGGGCCCAACGGCGCCGGCAAGACGACCACCGTCGAGAGCATCGCGGGCCTGCGAACGCCCGACTCGGGCTCGATCTCGGTGCTGGGGCTCGACCCGGTCAAGGACCGGGCCGAGGTGCGTGAGCTGCTCGGGGTGCAACTCCAGGAGAGCAGCTTCCCGGACGCGATCAAGGTCGCCGAGGCCCTCGATCTGTACAGCTCCTTCTACCGGAACCCCGCCGACTGGCGCGAGCTCATGGAGCTCCTCGGTCTGACCCAGAAGCGCGACACGCGCTACAAGGCGCTCTCGGGCGGGCAGAAGCAGCGGCTGTCGATCGCGCTCGCGCTCGTCGGCAATCCGAGGATCGCGATTCTTGACGAGCTCACGACGGGCCTGGATCCGCAGGCCAGGCGCGACACCTGGAGCCTCATCGAGCGGGTCCGCGACACGGGCGTCACGATCCTGCTCGTCACACACTTCATGGATGAGGCGGAGCGCCTGAGCGACCGGATCGCCGTCATCGACGGTGGCCGGGTCGCCGCGGTGGACACGCCGGAAGGGCTGATCGCGCGGTCGAGCGCGGTGCAGCAGGTCCGGTTCCGCGTGAGCCAGCCGCTGGACATGGGTGTCCTGACCGATCTTCCCGACGTGAGCCATGTCGAGATCACCGGGGGACGCTGGCGGGTCACCGGCCAGGGGCAGCTGCTGAGCAGCGTGGCGGGGGCTCTCGCCCGCGCGCAGGTCGTGGCGGAGGATCTCCGCGTCGACCAGCGCAGCCTCGACGACGCGTTCGTGGCCTTCACCGGACGCGCCCCGCAGACCCCGGAAGCCTCCGGCACGGAGGTGGACTGATGCCCGCTCTGCTGAAGTTGGTCAAGGTCGAGACGCGACTCTTCCTCCGGGACTCCGCCACCGTCGTCTTCGGTGTGCTGTTCCCGGCGGGGCTCCTGCTCGTGCTGGGTTCCATCCCGGCGCTCCGGGAGGTGTCGCCGGAGAACGGCGGGCTCCGGTCCATCGACATCTGGGCGCCGACGGCGCTGGTGTTCGGGATGGTGATGATCGCCGTGCAGCACATCCCGGCGGTGGTCGCGACGTACCGGGAGCGCGGCATCCTGCGCAGGCTGTCGACCACCCCCGCGCATCCGCGCAGTGTCCTGCTCGCGCAAATGATGGTCGCGTTCGCCTCGGTGGTCGTCTCCGCCGCGCTCACGATCCTCCTCGCGTGGGCGGTGCTGGACATCGCGCCGCCCGAGCGCCCCCTGGCGTTCGTCGTCGCCTGCGTCGTCGGCTACGCGGCGCTGCTGGGAATCGGCATGATCTCCGCGGCCGTGGCCCGCACGAGCGGTGCCGCGAACCAGACCGGCACCCTGCTGTTCGTCGCGCTGATGTTCTTCGGCGGGGCCTTCCTGCCCCGTGCCCTCATGCCCGATGTGCTGCGCACGGTCGGCGAGTTCATACCGCCCGGGCTGCAGGCTCTCACCACGGCGTGGTCCGCCGAAGCGGGCGAGGTCACCGCCACCGCCGGTGGCCAGCCCTTCTGGCTGCACATTGCCATAATGGCGGGCATCGCCGTGACCGCGAGCGCGATCGCCGCGAAGCTCTTCCGGTGGGAGTAGGAGTCGATGATGCGGGATGCCGGGGCCGGTGAGCACCCGGGCTCCGGGACGCACCCATCCGCCATCGCGGAAGAGGTGGAGAGCGCGCACCGCTCCCGCTTGGCCTGGAAGGCGGAGCAACTGCGGGTCTGGGGTCTGCTGCAGCTGGTCACACCGTGGCTGCTGCTGACGGTTTCGACGGCGGTCTACTTCTCGTGGACGCTGCCGGCCTCCGGTGAACACTTCTGGCCCGAGGGCGCGTCCGTCCTCGGGCTGGTCGCGGCCTCGGTGCTGTGGGTGCTCTTCGGGCACACGCTGCCCCTCAGGAGGAGGACGCTGCGGCCCGTGCCGGCGGGCCTCTACTTCGTGGGACTGCTGGCCCTGTCCGTCACCCTCATGACGTACTCCGACATCTTCCTCGTCTTCACCGTCGCGGGCTTCTTCCACGCGTACATGCTCAAGCCGTGGCCGCTGGGAGTGCTCGGAGTCCTGACCACCTCCGTGGCCCTCAACGGCGCGGCGATGAGCGTGTGGGAGGACCCGACCCCGCAGACGCTCGCGGAGCTCATCCTGATCGTCACCGTGCAGACCGCGGCGATCGGGGTGGGCATCGTGCTGACCGCGCGCAGCGAGCCGGAGGAACGCAAGCGGGAGGCGCTCGTCGAGCGGCTTGAGGCGGCCCTGCACGAGAACGCCGGGCTGCACGCGCAACTGGTCGCCCAGGCCCGTGAAGCCGGGGCGCAGGATGAGCGGCAGCGACTGGCCGGCGAGATCCACGACACGCTGGCCCAGGGCCTCGCCGGCATCATCACGCAGCTCCAGGCGGCGGAGCGTTCGGCGCGGGTGCGGGGCGAGACGGAGGAGCACGTGGGACGTGCGCTCCGGCTCGCGCGCAGCAGCCTGACCGAGGCCAGACGGTCCGTACAGGCGCTCGCTCCCCGGGAGCTGGGGCAGGCGCACCTCCCCGACGCGCTGCGCACGCTGACCGAGCGGTGGGCGCGGGAGCAGGGGACCAGCGCGCACATGGAGGTCACCGGCACCCGGGAGCCGCTGAGCCCGGCGATCGAGGTGTCTCTCTTCCGGGTCGCGCAGGAGTCGCTGACCAACGTGGCGAAGCACGCGGACGCCGCACGCGTCGGTGTCACGCTGTCGTACACGGGCACCGAGGTGCTGTTGGACGTGCGCGACGATGGACGGGGGTTCGCGGACGAGGTCGGCACCGGCTTCGGCCTCACGAGCATGCGCCAGCGCATCAGAGGGGTCGGCGGTCACCTGGAGGTGCAGAGCGCACCCGGTGACGGGGTGTCCGTCAGTGCGCGCGTTCCGGCGATCGCGCCCGGGGGCACGCGAACGAAGGGGGAGATCGACCGATGATTCGACTGGTCGTTGTCGACGATCATCCGATCGTGCGGGGTGGTCTTCGCGACACCTTCGCGGACGCCGAGGACATCGTCGTGGTCGGTGAGGCCGGGGACGGCGCCGAGGGTGTCGAACGCGCGCGGGCGCTGGCGGCGGATGTCGTGCTCATGGACCTGCGGATGCCCGGGATGGACGGCGTCGCCGCGACCGCGGCCCTGCGCGATCGGGCCCCGGGTGCCCGCGTGCTGATCCTGACCACCTTCGACAGCGAGAGCGATGTCCTGCCGGCGATCGAGGCGGGTGCGACCGGATATCTCCTGAAGGACGCGCTGCCCGACGAACTGATGCGCGCCGTCCGCGCCGCCGCGCGGGGAGAGCCGGTGCTCGCGCCGTCGGTGATGCAGCACCTCATGGGGCAGGTGCGCAGGCCCGGCGCCGGCACGCTGACCGACCGCGAGAGGGAAGTGCTGCAACTGGTCGCGAACGGCAGGTCGAATCGTGAGGCCGCCGCCGCGCTGTTCATCGGCGAGGCGAGCATCAAGACCCATCTGCAGCACATCTACGACAAGTTCGGCGTGCGTGATCGCGCCTCCGCGGTGGCCGAGGGCTACCGCCGGCGCCTGCTCACGTGACGCCCCGCCGCAGGCAGGCCCGGTGCAGGCCGCGCCTCGCCCCGGCGCCGTTCGGGCGGGCCGGGGCGAGGCGTACAGCGGGCGAGGCGGTGCGGGGTGCCGGGCTACGCCTTGCGGAGCCGGCCGATGATGCCGTTGATGTCGTCGGCCAGCAGTTCCCTGCGGACGAAGTGCCCGCCCTCCACCTCAAGCCCTTCGTGCCCGATGCCGGCGCCCGACAGAAGGGACCGGAACTCCCGCTGGCCCGCCAGCACATGCACCTCGTTGAGGCTGTCGAACGGGTTGGTCGGATCGGGGCTGGTCCCGGCGACCAGGAAGATCCGCTTGTTGCGGTAACTCTCCAGCCGCTCCACCGGGTTGTCGGCGCTGACCCGGGCCTGGTCCCACGGCACGCCGTAGACCGTGCCGGTGCCCAGTTCCACGGCGGCGGAGGACACGTTGGCCCAGTGGACCACCGCACCGTCGTCGCGGCGCAGGCTGGCCGGCCCGGAGTGGGCGCTCACCGAGGCGAAGTGGCCGAAGTACTTGGCGGCGTACTTCAGCGCGCCGAAGCCCCCCATCGAGAAGCCGCCGACGGCGCGGCCGTCGTACTCGGCGTAGGTGCGGAAGTTCGCCTCGACCCACGGGAGGAGCTGGTTGATGTGGAAGTGCTCCCAGTTCCGGGGCCCGGTGAACGAGTTGACGGGGTTGCTGTACCAGCCGGCCGGGCCGCCGTCCGGCATCACGACGATGAGCGGTTTGCCGGCCGTCACGGCGCGGATGTCGCGCCCGGGGTCCGTGTCGAAGGTCCTGAAGTCCTCCATGCCGCCGTGGAAGAGATAGAGGACGGGGTACGTGCGCCCGCTGGTGTGATAGTCGTCGGGCAGGAGCACGTTGACGGCCGGGTCCCACTGGATCGCGTCGGTCGCGAACCGGTAGTACTTCATCCGGGCGTTGTCCTCGTTGCGCTCCACGATCCGCAGCCCGAAGCCGTCGCCGACCGCGTGCGCCGCCGACGCCGTGGCCAGGACGGCACCGCCGCCCAGCGCCATCGCTGCGGTGATCGAGCCGGCCGCCTTCAGTACCCCGCGCCGGTCCGGACGGTATGCGCTCATGGTGCCCCCTGGTGTCTGCGCGCTCGCTGGGCCGCACCGCGCGGCCCGCGACCACGCTAGGAGTGGCCCGGCCGGGAGAACCCGTATTTCCACGGCAACCGCGCATTCCGGGTGCCGGACCTCCCCACGGGGAGCGAGGAGGTCCGGCCGCACACCGGCGACTGCTCCGGGATCCGCGTCAGGAGACGGCCTTGGTGATCAGATCCCGGAGGGTGGCCTCCGCCGCCTCGCTCAGCTCGTCGGTGATGGCGTAGGACGTCGGCCACATGCCGCTGGTGTCATCGAGGTTCGCCGTCTCGTTGAAGCCGAAGACGGTGTACCGGACCTTGTCCATCCGCCCGCTGCGGAAGAAGCACACGACCTTGCCGTCCTTGGCGTACGCGGGCTGCCCGTACCAGAGCTTCGGCGCGAGCTCCGGGGCGGCCTCGGTGACCATGGCGTGCAGGCGTTCGCCCAGCTCCCGGTCCCCGTCCGGCATCTCGGCGATCTTGGCCAGGCACTCCTTTTCCTCCGCCGCCGCCTTGGCCGCGCCCCGGCCACGGCGCCCCTCGGTCTTCAGCTCTGCGGCGCGCTCCTTCATCGCCGCACGCTCCTGCTCGGAGAACCCCTCCCCCGAGGACGCGGAGGACGTGGTCTTCTTCTTCCGATCGCTGGACTTCGGCGCGCTGCTCATGGGGCGTGCTCCTGTGGTCGCGGGGGTACACGGTGCCACTCACGGTAGCCGTCCGGGGCGCGTTCGGGCTTCTCGAATCCTGATCGGCGTGGGTGGCGGGCCACCGACCGCCGACCGACGCCGACCGACGCCATGCCGAAACGGCATCAAACCGCGCGATGGTGTCTTGGACCGCCGCGCGGCACCGGCCGATGCTGAGGCGCATGACCAACCGGACATATAAGAGGAGCGGGCTGCTCGCGTTCGCGCTCGTACTCGTCCTCCTCGCGACAGCAGCCGTGGTGCTGGTGCTGCGCCGGGACGACGGCGGGAGCCCCGCCGACCGGGCGAACGCCGGTGCCCAGCGGTTCCTGGACGCCTGGGCGGCCGGTGAGCTGGAGCGGGCCGCCGGATACACGGACGACCCGGAGGCGGCACGGTCGCTGCTGGAGTCGGTGGAGAACAATCTGCGCGCCGAGGAGCTGACGCTCGGCGCCCCGGGCGAAGCCGTCGCGGCGAACGGCGGGCAGGACGGCAGGGAGGACGGGGCCGACGGCGGGGACGCGTGGGCCGTGCCGTTCACCGTCACCTTCACCCTGCCGGGCCTCGGCGCCTGGACCTACGACACACAGGCCGTGCTACGCCCCGGCGGGGTCGACGACGGCTGGCAGGTGACGTGGGAGTCCGCCCTCGTCCACCCGGAGCTGGCCGAGGGCCAGACGCTGGTGCTCTCCCACGGGGAGGCCGAGCGGGCGCCGGTCCTCGCGGCGGACGGCAGCGAACTGGCCGGCGCGTCCACCGTGTGGGAGGTGAGTGTCTGGCCGGCGCGGCTGACCGATCCGCCCGCCGCCTGGGCGGCCCTGGACGCGCTCGACGCCGGGATCGACACCGACGCGCTCGCCGACCGCGTCGCGGAAGCCGATCCGGACGAGGCGGTTCCGGTGGTGACGCTGCGCGACAGCGTCTTCCAGGAGCACGCGGAGGACCTGCGGGCCGCGCCCGGACTCCAGTTCGCCGAGGGCAGCCGCCAACTGGCGCACGCGGCGCGGGCCGTGGTCGGCGGCGTGGACGGCAGCGGGGCCGGGGTGTCCGGACTCCAGGAGCGCTACGACGAACAGCTCGCGGGTACGGCGTCGGCCGCCGTGGTCATCGCCGACCGGGAGTCGGGCGCCGCGCTGGAGACCCTGTACGAGCGGGAGGGCGGTGAGCCCGGCGAGCCGGTGACCACGACCATCGATCCGGCGGCGCAGCAGGCGGCCGAAGCCGCGCTGGAGGACGCCGGTCGTGAGGGCGCGATCGTCGCCGTCCGGCCCTCGACGGGCGAGGTGCTGGCCGCCGCCGACTGGCCCGTCGACGGTTTCGCCCGTTCGCTGACCGGACAGCTGGCGCCGGGTTCCACCTTCAAGGTGGTGACGGCGGCGGCGCTGCTGGAGGGCGGCCTGACGCCGGGCGATGTCATCGGCTGCCCGAAGTACGCGACCGTCGACGGGTTCCGGTACGAGAACCAGAACGAGTTCGAGCTGGGCCCGGACACCACCTTGCACGAGGCGTTCACGGCCTCCTGCAACACGGCGCTCATCGAGAACCGCGACCGGCTCGCGAACGACTCCCTGCACACGACGGCGCAGGCGTTCGGCATCGGCACGGAGTGGAACGTGGGCGCGTCCACCTACGACGGCAACGTTCCGGTGGCGGAGAACGACAACGAACTGGCCGCCTCCCTCATCGGCCAGGCCCGGGTGCAGACCAGCCCGCTGGTGATGGCGTCGGTGGCGGCGACGGTCGCGGACGGGACGTTCCGGCAGCCGGTCCTCGTCCCGGACGCCGTGACGGAACGGCACGAGGCCCCCGCCACGCTGGACCCGCAGACGGTGGACGGGCTGCGCACGATGATGCGGGCGACGGTCACCGAAGGCTCGGCGTCGGCGCTGCGCGAGGTGCCCGGGGTGCCGCACGGCAAGACGGGGACGGCGGAGTTCGAGAACGCGGACGGCGAACTGTCCACCAACGCCTGGATCATCGGCTACCTCGGCGAGCGGGATCTGGCGTTCGCGGTGGTCCTGGAGGACGGCGGTTCGGGCGGCAGCGACGCCGGCCCGGTGGCGGCGGCCTTCCTCAACGCGCTGGACGGCTGAGCCGCGACACGAACCCCGACGCGCAGAGACGCTCGAAGGCCGCCCGTACCCCCGGGGGTACGGGCGGCCCGACGAGAAACCCGAGCGCCGGGTAGGTGATCAGCCGCTGGAGCGTCCCCACCAGCATGTCGATGACCAGCCGTTCGTCACCGAGGGCGGATACGTACCCGTCGTAGTCCACGAGCGCCGAGGCGCTGACCACCTCCACCTCGGGCCACACCTTGCGCGCGGTGGCGTGCGCCCGGCGCTCCTCGTACGGCTTGCTGACCAGCAGCACGGAGGAGACGGAATGACCGGCGTCGGCGAGGACGGTGCGGGAGAAGGCGATGTTCTCGCCGGTGTTCGACGCCCGGGGTTCCAGCAGGATGGCGTCCTCGGGTACCCCGAGCGCGATCGCCCGCTCCCCGTAGTGCACGGCCTCACCGCGCGGCATCCGCGCCCGGGTCGTCGGGCTGTTCCCGCCGGTGAACAGCGCCACCGGCGCCAGCCCCCGCAGGTACAGCCCGGCGGCCACATCCGCGACCCCGAGATCATGACTGCCCAGCCCGATCACCACATCGCAGGGTCGCGGCTCGTGCTCCATGCGGTGGTACGCCCAGACCAGCCGGGCGTCCGCCCGGACCTGCTCGGTGATCAAGAGGTTCTCCGTCGAACTCAGAGCCGCCCGCCCCGCAACGCGGCCACAAAGGCCGACCACGGGGCGGAAGCGAAGCGGACGATGGGCCCGCCGGGCCACTTGCTGTCCCGGACCGGCAGGACGCCCGGGTGGCCATCGGCCACCTCAAGGCACTGACCGCCGTCCTGATTGCTGTGGCTGGACCGCCGCCACGCGGTGGCATCGTGTTCATCAATGCGCTGTGGTGTCGACATCCCACCGATTGTGGACGCCAGCAGCGCGGGAAGCCACGACGTCACAACCGACCGGCGCGAATCCGAGCCACGAACGACGCCCATTCGGCGTGACCAAAGCGGAGGACAGGCCCGCTGGGATTCTTGCTGTCCCGAACGGGAAGCACACCGGGGCAACCGTCCGCTACCTCGACGCAGTCGCCGCCGTCCTGATTGCTGTAGCTGGACCTGCGCCATGCGGCGCCGCCGCTCTGGTGGATTCGCTGCGCTGTCGCCATGCCACCGGTTGTGGCCTCCGACAGCACCGGAGGCCATGCGGTCACAGCCGCCCGGCCTGAACCTGGGCCACGAACACCGCCCATTCGGCGTGACCGAAGCGGAGAACCGGACCGCTGGGGTCCTTGCTGTCACGGACCGGGAGCACCCCGGGCCATCCGTCCGCCACCTCGACGCAGTTACCGCCATCCTGATTGCTGTAGCTGGACCCACGCCACACAGTGGTGCTGCTCAAGTCGATTCGGGAAGATCGCATGGAATTTCCTCCATCAGCTGCTCAAGAAACGCCACGGACTCCGGTGGCGACAACGCTAGGTCCCTGAGCCGATCGTATGCCAGCCGCAGACGCTCAACTGAAGATGCTTCCTCGGTCAGTTCACCGAAGTATCCGGTCTCGACGTAGCCGACGGGACGACCGTTGGGCATCCACATCAGCATCGTGTCCGTGTTGGTGAGTCCGTGGAACCCAACAGCGAAGGGGAGCACCTGGACGGTGACGTTGGGACGCCCTGCGGTCCGCACCAGGTGCTCCAACTGGCCACGCCAATGTCGCTTGTCATTCAGCACTCGACGCAATACGGCCTCGTCGAGAATGGCACGGAAGTCTGTGGAGCCGTCCCCCAACAGCCTGTCCTGTCGCCCCATTCTCGCGGACACCTGCTCCTCAACATCGCCGCCCAACGGCTCACCCGCACGCAGCAGCTCGCGGGCGTACGCCTCAGTCTGGAGCAGGCCCGGAACGACGCATACCGAGTACTGATGCATCACGGTGGCCTTCGCCTCCAGCTGCATATAGCGCTGATACTTGTCCCGGAACGCACTGTCCCGGGCCAGCTCCCGCAGCTGCGACAGGTGCGGCCCCGTGCCGTAGACCTCGTCCAGCGCCCGGATCACCTCCGAGCTGCCGAGTGTCTTGCCCGTCTCCATCTCGTGCAGGTACGTGTGGTCGAACCGCACCTTCTGGCTCAGCTCGCGATAGGACCACCCCCGCTCCGCGCGCAGTCGCGCCTGCTCCTCCGCCAGCATCCTGCTCGCCGACGGTTTGCCCTGATGACCTGAGAACGGCTTCCTCGACGCCATGGAACTGCCCACTCCCTCGTCGTCGATTGCCGACTCCCGACAGCGATTCCCTGGTCACGGTAGGTGTCTCGACGGGAGGCTGATACCCGTCCGGCTCAACCCCCCACGAAAGGGTCATCGTTCATGGCAGCGGATCCGGTCACCACAGGCACCATGACCACGGCTGATCTCACAGCGTCACGGCAGGCCGCGCAGCGTGCTGTTGACGATCTCCGGGACGCGCTCGGCGCACGAGGGGTGGTGCTGCCCTCGCTGGACGTCGACCTGCACACCTTCAGCGGGTCGTCCGTACGGCCCCTGGTGGAACTCGGGCGCTGCACGCCCGAGGTGGCGGGCGCGCTCGCCGCGCTGGTGCGGAGGGGCGGGCGGTGAGCCGCGACGGGGAGCGGGTGGTGCGGCAGTTGCGGGATCTGCTGGCGTTGCTGGACGTTCCGCCCGCCGCCGTGCAGGAGGTGAAGGTCGGGTCCGCGCCGCCGGTCATCAACATCCTGGGGATGCGCGTGGCCGTCGCGCGCCGCGTCGGGTCGCAGTTGCTCGCCGGGGCGCTGCGTCCGGCCGTGCTGCCGGGGATGGCGTTGTGGAGTGACCGGCAGAACCGGGTGGGCGAGGTGATGTTCGCCGCCACGTGCGGGCTGCCGCTGGACCTGCGGGCGCTCGACGATCCCGATGTCCACTGGCGGGCCACCGCCGCCGATCTGCGGCCGGCGCGGTTGCAGGAGATCGACCGGGCGCGGGGGGCGTCGTGATCACGGCGCCGTGCCGGCATCGGGGGCTGGTGAGGTGCGCGGAGGGCCGGCGGTGCGCCGGCTGCGGGCGGCTGGTTTATGTGAAGGGTGCGGCCACGCTGTGTTTGTGGCTCGCCGTGCTCGCCGGGGCGTTCGTGCTGCTGCTCGTCCGAACCGCCCGGGTCGGATAGCCGGCGGTCAGGGCCAGGCCGGGTGGTGCGTGTCGATCACGTAGTGGTGGGTGTGGCGCCGGCCGCCGGTGGACAGGTGGGGGTGGCCGGGCGGCAGGTCGGGATGGACGTGGGCGATCCGGGCGGGGTCGCGGGCCGGCCAGGCGGCCGTGGCCGTGAGGGCGGCGGCCAGGGACAGGGCCCCGAGCACCATCGCCGTGACGGGGATTCCGGCGCCCGCCGCCAGCCATCCGGCGAGCGGGTACGTCAGCAGCCAGCAGCCGTGCGAGAGCGAGAACCGGGTTGCGTAGGCGGCCGGCAGGTCCGCTTCGGCGGCGGAGCGCCGCAGTACCCGGCCGCCCGGGGTCAGGACGGCGGAGGACGCCGCCCCGATCAGCGCCCACGCCGCGAGCATCGCCGCCCAGGTCGGGGTGGCGGGGGCGGCGGCGGTTAGTGCTGCGACGGCGGCGAGGGCCGGGGGCAGGGTGAACGCGGCGGTCAGCATGACCGGACGGTCGCCCCGGGTGGCCAGGACCCGGGGCAGCGCCAGTGCGACGGCCATGGACCCGGCCCCGTACGCGCCGAGCGCCAGCGACACCGCGCCGGCCGGGTGCTGGAAGTGGGCGCGGACGATGACCACGGTGTTGACGTAGACGATCGCCCCGGCCGAGGCCACCGCGAGGTCGAGGGCGAGCAACGCCCGCAGGCGCGGGGTACGCCGGAACAGCCGCCCGCCGAACGCCACCGTCCCGCCGGTGCGTTCCACCGGTACCGGTTTGGGCAGCACCGTGGACAGGACGAGGGCGGCGGAGGCGAGGAACCCGGCCGTGGTGCCCGCGAACAGCCAGTCGTAGGAGATGACGGTGAGCAGCGCCGCCGCGAGCGCCGGGCTGAGGAGGGTCTCCAGGTCCTGGGCGAGGCGGGACAGGGACAGCGCCCGGGTGTAGTCCTCCTCCCTGGGCAGCACCTGGGGGAGGGTGGCCTGGAAGACCGGGGTGAAGACGGCGGAGGCTGCCTGGAGCAGCACGACCATGACGTAGATCTGCCAGATCTGCGTCACGAACGGCAGCGCGAGGGCGACCCCGGCCCGGATGAGGTCCATGGCGGCCAGCAGGGCCCGGCGCGGTATCCGCCCGGCGAGCGCACCGGCGACCGGGGCGATCACGACGTAGGCGACCATCTTGATCGCGAGCGCGGTGCCGAGGACGGCCGAGGCGTTCCGTCCGGCGAGGTCGTACGCCAGCAGCGACAGCGCGACGGTGGCGAGGCCGGTGCCGGCGAGGGCGACGACCTGGGCGGTGAACAGACGGCGGTACGTGCGATGGCGCAGCACACTCGGCACGGCGGGCCTCTTCCGGTCAGCGCGGAACGACCCGGCCAGCATAGACAATATGTGCACACGTATGCACGTGACGACCTACTCGTGCGGCGGCAGCGCCCCGATCTGGTGATCGGCGACGTTCAGCGCCTCGTCCACCAGGCGGCGCAGATGCCCGTGCCCCAGCGCGTACACCACCCGCCGCCCCTCCTTGCGGGTGACCACCAGACCGGCCAGCCGCAGCTTCGCCAGATGCTGGCTCACCGATGTACGGGCCGCCCCGGTGGCCTCGGTGAGGGTGGTGACATCGGCCTCTCCCCGGCCGAGCCGTTCCATCAGGCCCAGCCGCGTGCGGTCCGCGAGCAGCGCCAGGACGGACACCGCGACATCCAGCCGCTCGCCGCCACCGGCCCCACCACCGCCGCGCTCCTGCGAGCCGTGCGCATCTGCCATGACCTCGCCCCCTTCCCTCACCCGGCATTCTAGGAGCCCCAGGTGCGCACATGCGCACGCGTGAGCTCACGTGCCCGAGCCGGAGTAGTGCCGCAGCTGCGCGCGCCACAGCGCGTACGCCGCCGCGTACAGCAGGGGCCCGGCCAGCGGCGCCCCGTACGCCAGCCACGCGGTGACGTGCAGACCGTCCGCCCGGTCCAGCAGCACCCCGGCCGGCAGATAGGCCACGAACGCCACCGGCACCAGGTAGGTCAGCGCCAGCCGGGCCGCGTCCGGGAACGCCTTCAGCGGGTAGCCGCCGAAAGTGTTCATGAGGTCGTCGATCAGGCCGCGCAGCGCCAGGTTGGAGAGCATCCGGAAGGAGAAGGAGGCGCAGGCGAGTTGCAGCGCGCCCTCCACCATCGCACCGCCGACCAGGGCCAGGACGAGGTAGAGCAGCGCGGAGGGGGTGGGTGAGAAGCCCGCCGGTCCGGCCGCCAGCACCAGGACGGTGATGCCGGTGGCCAGGTCACCGAGGGTCGGCAGATGAACCTGGCGGCACAGCAGTTGAGTGAGCACCCCGGCCGGACGCACCAGATAACGGTCGAACTCTCCCGTGCGAATAGCCACATCGAGATGGTGCAGCTGACTGGTGGGAACGACCAGCAGCCCGTGGGAAGTGACCCGCATGCCGTACAGAAAGGCGATCTCGGCCATGCTCCAGCCGCCGAGATCCCCGAACCGTGAGGTGATGACCCACAGGAAGAGCAGCCCCGTGCCCTGGTACGCGACGCCGCCCGCGAGGGTGAGCAGCAGATTGCTCCGGTACTGGAGCTGCGCCCGGTAGGCGGCCCCGGCGAGCAGCAGATACGTACGGACGAAGGTCACGGCGTGCTCACCCGCCCTGCACGACGACCCGGCGATGGGCGCGCGCCCACACCCACCGCAGCAGCAGCCACAGCGCCACCGTCCAGCCCATCTGCACGGCCAGCGCTCCCAGTACCGGGCCCGTCCCCTCGATCCGGCCCAGATAGAGGGCGATCGGCGTGTAGGTGATGGTCTGGAACGGCAGCACGTGGGCCAGCCCCGCCAGCCAGGGCGGCATCAGCCACAGCGGCACCAGCGCGCCCGCGAAGAACTGTGCCACCACCCGGTGGATCATGAAGATCCCGGTCATCTCCAGGGTCCAGAAGCAGACCATCGAGACGAGCACCGCCAGCAGCAGCGCGTTGAGCAGCGCGGGCGCCAGGCTGACCACGGACGCCAGGACGGCCGCGGCCGAGGCGGGCGCCTGCGCGCCGCCGACGAGGATGGCGAAGGGCAGGGCGAGCAGCGCGAGGGGCAACAGGGCCGCGGTGACCCCGGCCTGGGCGGAGAGCATCTGGGCCGGGAAGCCGAGGGGCCGCGCCAGATCGAAGACCACACTGCCCTCGCGCACCCGCTGCGGGATCGCGCTGGGAGCGAGCCCCGGCGGGGTGAACGCCCAGTTCTGCACGGCGGCGTAGGTGACGTACGCGAGCTGGGTCTCCAGGGAGACGGCCTCCCCCTCGGGGTAGATCGCGCGCCAGACGAGAGCGAGCAGGGCCACCTGGATCAGCAGGCCGAGCATGCGCAGCAGGAAGTCGCCGCGGTACATCAGCTGGCCGCGCAGATGCAGGTGGGCCATGGCGCGGCAGGCGGCGAACTTCTGCCGCCGCGTCAGCACGGGTCCGCCTCGCGGGCGGCGTATATCCGGTGGACGACGCCCTCCAGGCCGGGCGCCGGAAGGGAGAGGTCGGTGACCTCGTGCCGGGCGAGTACCGCAGCGATGACCTCGGCGGCCGGGGTACGGGCGGGGTCGAAGCGCAGCGTGACGCGCCCGGGTTCGGCCTCCGTTCCGCCGCCCCCGCCGGCCTCGCCGGCCTCGCCGGCCTCGCCGTCCTCCCGGACGATCCCGGGCAGCGTGACGCCGTGCCACCGTGTTCCCTCGCCCAACTGGACGACCAGCCGGCGTCCCACGGCGTACTGCCGGGTGAGGCGCGCGACGTCGCCGTCGTACAGCACCCGGCCCCCGTCGATGAGGACGATGCGCCGGCACAGCCGTTCCACGTCGTCCAGGTCGTGGGTGGTGAGGACGATGGTCGTGCCGTCCTCGCGGTTGCGGGTGGCGAGGAAGGCGCGGATGCGTTCCCTGGCCACCACGTCCAGGCCGATGGTGGGTTCGTCGAGGAAGAGCACGCGCGGCTCGGGCAGCATGGCGGCGGCCAGATCACCGCGCATGCGCTGGCCGAGGGAGAGCTGCCGGACCGGGGTGTCCAGGAACGGGCCGAGGCCCAGCAGTTCGGTGAACCGGGCGAGCACGGCACGGTGCCGGGCCCGGTCCACCCCGTACAGCCGGCCGATGAGATCGAGCGAGTCGCGCAGCGGCAGGTCCCACCACAGCTGGGTGCGCTGACCGAAGACGACGCCGATGGTGCGGGCGTGCCGTTCCCGGTCCTGCCAGGGGACGGTGCCGCCCACCCGCACCGTTCCGGCGGTGGGGCGCAGGATGCCCGTCATCATCTTGATGGTGGTCGACTTGCCGGCCCCGTTCGGGCCGAGGTAGCCGACGAACTCGCCCTCGGCCAGGGCGAAGGACACGCCGTCCACGGCGCGGGTGGTGACGTACTGCCGGGTGAGCAGCGTCCGCAGCCCGCCCAGCGGCCCCTCGACGCGTCGTGGACGGCGGAACTCCTTGACCAGTCCTTCGACTTCGATCACGTCCGCCAGGTGTAGCGGCTCACCCGGCCCGGCCGCGAGCGAATTTCGGCGGGCCCGCCGGATCAGGCCACGCCCGCCCATTGCGCGCTGGGTGGCCGGGGCGCGGTTGCTCGCCGGGGCGTTCGTGCTGCTCGTCCGCACGGCGCGGGTCGGACAGGTCAGCGGCGATGGCCGGGTTGCGCCTCAAGCGGCTTGAGGTACGACAGTGGCGGCGTGAACGAACACGAGCTGTATCTCATCGGCGATGCCGCGCGCCGCAGCGGTCTGAGCGTGAGCGCCGTCCGGTTCTACGCCGACACCGGCCTCGTCGAGCCCACCCACCTGAACGGCGCCGGCCAGCGTATGTACGACATCGACGCCATCGCCCGGCTGGAACTCGTGCGCACGCTGCGCGAACTGGACACCGAACTCCACGAGATCCGCCGTCTGCTCGACGGCGGCACGACCCTGCACGAGCTGCTCACCACCCACTTGGAGATCGTCGAGGGCCAGGCACGCACCCTGAGCGCCAGACGGGCCGTGCTCCGGGCCCTGATCACCCAGGGCGCCACCACCGCCCAGGCCGACCTGATGCGCAGGCTCGTCTCGATGACCGACGAGGAACGCGAGGAGGTCATCGACGACTTCTGGAACGACGCCGGCCGGGATCTGGACGTCCCCGCAAGCTTCGTGGACTGGCTGCGGGCGATGCGCCCCGTGCTGCCCGCCGATCCCACGCCCGCCCAGCTGGAGGCCTGGATCGAGCTCGCCGACCTGGTGCGGAAACCGGCGTTCCGCGCATCGGTCCGCGCCTACCTCGAAGACACCTACAGCGCGCCGGAGACCCGCGCCATCACGACCGAGCCGTTCCAGGACTTCGTGCACGGGGACGGAGCCGCGGTCATGGAAGAGCTCCTCGCAGCACACCGTGCCGGTCAGTCCCCCCGCTCCCCATGGGTCCAGGAGGCCGTCACCCGCTTCCTGGAAGCGGCCACCGCGCTCTCGGACACCCCGCTCACCCCCGAGGTACGGGACCGGCTGGCGAGCGCGTACGAGCGGGTGCCCGACATCCTGCGCCAGGTCGCCGACGAGGATGCCGCTTCCACGGGCCCCGTCTACGACACCACCCACGGCCGGTACGTGGCCCTGGTGGCCGCGATCAACGGGACCACCGCCGAGGAGGACCACGGCTCCTTCCCCTACGCCTGGATCGCCGACGCCGTGCGCTGCGGGGACACGCTCATCCCCTGACGTCCGCGATGTCCCGGAGGTCGCCCGGCCGGGACAACCCGCCTACGCGTACTGCGCGCTGGGGTAGCTGATGAACGCGGTGTCGTCCTGGTAGAAGGTCATGTGCTCGGGGGTGGGGGCCAGCGGGGCGCCGGTGCGGAAACGTTCGACCAGGTCGGGGTTGGCCAGGTACTTGCGCCCGTAACTGATCAGATCGGCGCCCTTGGCCAGCCACTCCTCGCCGCCCTCCCGGGTGGCCTCGACCGGCCCGATCTGCTCGGAGGGGTTGACGAGGAAGGTGCCGGGCCACGCCTTGCGCAGCCCGATGAGGGTGTCGTCGTCGGTGGTGACCAGGGTGTGCAGGTAGGCGAGCCCGAGCGGCGCGAGCGCCTCGGTCAGCGCGCCGTACAGCTGCGGGACGTCCTCCTCCACGGTGTCCCAGGCAGTGCCGCCGGGCGAGATCCGCAGCCCCACCCGGCCGGCACCGATGGCGTCGGCCGCCGCCTCCACCGCCTCGACGGCGAACCGGATCCGGCCGGTGATCGAGCCGCCGTACACGTCGGTGCGGTGGTTCGCGCCGGAGGACAGGAACTGCTGGATGAGGTAACCGTTGGCGCCGTGCAGCTCCACGCCGTCGAAGCCGGCCTCCACGGCGCGCCGGGCGGCCTCCCCGTAGACCCGCGCCTCGGCCGCCGCCTCCCGGGTGGACAGGGCGTACGGCACCGGCGCCGGCTGGAAGCCGAGCGCGGTGCCCGCGTACACCTGGCCGTCCAGGGCGATGGCGGAGGGCCCGACCGGCTGGTGGCCCTGGACCGCCTCGTGGCCGACCCGCCCGCCGTGCATGATCTGGGCGAAGATCCGGCCGCCGTTGGTGTGCACGGCGTCGGTGACCGGGCGCCAGGCGGCGACCTGCTCGTCGGTGTACAGGCCGGGCGCCTTGACGTTGGACTGGCCGCGTTCGTTGGGGGCGACGCCTTCACTGACGATCAGCCCGGCGGTGGCGCGCTGCGCGTAGTAGGTGGCGATGGCGGGCGTCGTCAGACCGTCCGCGGTGGCGCGCGCCCGGGTCATCGGGGCCATCACGATGCGGTTGGGGAGCCGGAGGCCACCGAGCTGGTAGCTGTCGAACATGCTGGTCACAAGCTTGTCCTTGGCGTAGAGAAGGGTTTGGCTGACTGCTCCGCTACGCTAAAACCTGACGTTGACGTCAGAGGCAAGTTCTGTGACCGGGGTCACCCGGGCGGGCTGGGAGAGGCGGGCGAGAGCCGTGCGGATCGGCGAACTGGCGAAGCGGACCGGGGTGAGCGTCCGGGCGCTGCGCTACTACGAGGAGCAGCACCTGCTGTCCTCCGAGCGCAGCACCAGCGGGCAGCGTCACTACGCGGAGAGCGCGGTGGACCGGGTGGTCCTGATCCAGCAGCTGTACGCGGCCGGGCTGTCGAGCCGGGCCGTACTCGACCTGCTGCCGTGCGTGGTGGAGGGCAGGGCGAACCCGGGGACGCTGGAGAGGCTGGCGGCCGAACGCGAGCGCATCGACGCACAGATCACCTCCCTCCTGCGCACCCGGCAGCGGATGGACGAGGTCATCGGCTACGCCACCACCTCGGCCATGACCGGCCACGCGTGCCCGCGTCCGGCGAACCCCCGGATCCCGGTGGAGCGTTGACCCGGTCGGCGTCGACCGCGAGGGAGTCGTCCGGACCGATGGCCGCCACCTCCAGCCCCGGCGCGCGCAGCAACTCGCCGATCAGCGCCGGACTGCCCGCCACCAGGGTCGAGTCGAAGTCGATCTCGGAGGCCGCACACCAGGCCCTGTCCTGGGGCCAGTAGAGGTTGGGCGACTGCCCGGCGAACCAGTGCGGCCACGCCGCCTCCAGCGCGCCGCTGAGCAGCAGGTGAGCGCGGCCCGGCAGTTCGACGAGAGGCAGGGCCGGTGTGGCGGGCGGGATATCCACGCCACCGTAGCCCTCCCACAGCCCGAACCAGCACGCGTCCGCGGTGCCGGTGTGCCGGGCCAGTACGGTGCGCAGCCGCGCGAACGTGTCCGGTTCCAGCAGCCCCAGCTCCGGCCGGTCTCCGCCCCACAGCGGGTCGCGCGAGGAGTACGGATCCGGCAGACCGACGAGGGCGTGCCACTGCATGAGGGGGTGCGCCCGTCGCCCGGTAGCGGCGGCGACCTCGGCCCAGGTGTGGTCACCGGCGGGGTGGAAGATCCGCGCGTAGGCGGCGAAACCGCCGGGCACCGTACGCCTGGCCGCCCCGAACTCCCCGCCCAGCCGGGGCCCGATCCAGCCTGCGGCCTCGATGCGTGCGCTCGGGCGCAACTCCTCGCTCATGTCGGCCAGCCTGGCACGATGGAACGCATGGAGACGATCCTGCGCGGGGCACAGGTGACCCTGCGACCGGTGACGGACGCGGACATCCCGGCCCTGGCCGCGATCCGGGACACCCCGGAGGTCTACGCGCGGTGGCGCGGCGGACAGGACCTGGTGGCGGCCGTGCACGAGGACCTGGCCGAGCCGGGCACCACCGTGCTGGTCATCGAGTACGCGGGGGCGGTGGCCGGGGCGGTCCAGTGGCACGAGGAGTCGGAGCCGGACTACCGGCACGCGGGCATCGACATCTATGTCGATCCGGCGGTGCACGGGCGCGGGGTGGGCACCGACGCGGTACGCACCCTCGCCCGGCACCTCGTCACGGACCTCGGCCACCACCGGCTGGTGATCGACCCGGCGGCGGACAACGCGGCGGCCATCGCCTGTTACCGCAAGGTCGGGTTCCGGCCGGTGGGCATCATGCGGCAGTACGAGCGCGGCCCGGAGGGCGAGTGGCACGACGGGCTGCTGATGGATCTGCTGGCGGCGGACCTCAGCTAGCGGGGCCGCCTTCCTCCTCCTCGCCCCACTGGTGGTACTGCCGGTAGGCGGGGCGCTGCATCAGGATGCGCTGCATGACGTGGATCGCGTCGACGACATCGGGCTGTCGGAGGGGTGGATCTGCGGCAGCGCGAAGAACGCGGCGCCGGCGCGGGCCACCAGGAGCCAGGCGTCCGCATCCTGTTCGGTGAAGCCGAGGCGCAGGACGCGGGAGCGGTCGCGCAGTTCGGCCTCGGTCCACTCGCCGGTGGCGGGGCCCGGGGGCGGGGTCGCGTCGGCGCTGGGGGCGGCCTGCGCGGCGGCGCGTGCCACCCAAGAGGGTGCGGCGGGAGACAGGCGGAGGTGTCATGGACCCAACCGTCCCAGCGCCGACTTCCCGTCGCACGAGGCGTCGTTGGACACGTCACCCGGCACGCCGCCAGGCGCGTCACACGGCGCGGCGCACCTTCCAGATCTCCTCGGTCGGCCACTGCCGCGCCCACCCGGGCTCCACCGTGCTGTCATCGCTGAACCACCGCGTCCCCGGATCCCCCTCGGGCGCCGCCAGCTCCAGCAACTTCTCCACCTCGAAGCCGTTCTCCCGCAGCAGCCCGATCAACTCCCCGTGCGGCAGGTTGAACTCGGTGGCGCCCCGCTCCCACTCCAGCCGCCGCAGCCCGAACAGCGGACGCAGCAACTCCGTTCTCACCTGTCCGTGTTCCGGCAGGCACATCGCGAACAACGGTGAGGGCCGCAGGAACACCAGCCGCCCGCCCGGCGTCAGCAGCCGCGCCGCCTCCGGGATCCACTGGTGCGGATCGCACCACAGCGAGGCCCCGTACTCACTGATCGCGAAGTCGAACACGCCGTCCCGGCAGGGCACCCGCCCCGCGTCCGCCTGCACCAGCGCGAACCCGAGGCCGAACTCGTCCCGCAGCGCCCGCGCCGTCTCCAACTGCCGCGCCGAGACGTCGACCCCCACCACCCGGGCCCCGGCCCGCGCCAGCCAGGCCGAGACGTAGCCCGTACCGCAGCCCAGTTCGATGACGCGCTGCCCGGCGATGCCGGCCGGGATCACCCCCGCCCGCGCCTCCGGCGTCCCTCACAGCCCCCAGCTGGGCTCAGCGGCCTCCCAGTGTTCCCGCGCCACCGGTCCGTGCGCGTCGGCACCGACCCCGTCCCAGTACCGCCGATTCCGTTCCACGTCCGCATCCCTGGCCATGGAACCAATCCCATCGGCTCCACCCCGCCCCGGCAACCGGTTTCACCACGCGGAACCGACAGCCTTCACCCCTGTTCCGATGCGTCGGCTCCGGCGATCACGTGGAATGGGACCTCAGCGCCCACATGGATGAGAACACCACCTCCCACTGCGCACGGTGATTGGGCAGAGATCACCGAGTAACATCGGCCCCCTGTTGGCGAACACCTGGCCGTTTTCGCTGATGGACAGAGCGAGGAGTGCGCAGAGGAAGGGGACGCGATGCCAGGCGGCGGTACGCCACGGCGGGCAGCGAAAAAAGCCGAACAGTCATGGCTACACGCCATGCAGTCGTTCCGTCGCGGGCACACCGCCGCAGCGGTCACCGCCTTCGACGCGGCGGTACGGCACGACCCCACGACCGCCGATGCCTGGCTGGGCCTGCACGCCGTGGGAGAACGACAGCAGGAGGCGCTGGACTTCATGGGGCGCCACGCGGAGATGTTCGGAACGCTTCGCACTCGGCACCGGATGCCGTTGTCCTCACGCTTTTCCCTGGGTGAACACGTCACCTTCCGTCTGGAAAACCGCCGCGATCTCTGGCTGGCGCAGCACGCGGCATTGTTGGACAACGGCCTGCCCCATGAAGCGTGGGCCAGCCTCGGGCAGGCCTACCTCGACTGCGACGAAACGCGTTTCCTGTGCACCCGGTGCGCGTATCTTCGTCAGGAGTGGCGAGGGGTACTCAGTCTGTCGGGTGGCATCGAGGACGCTTTTCTGCGGGACGAGGCGCACATGTACACCGGCGTGGCCCTCGTCCACCTGGAAATCTTTCATGAGGCGCTGCGCACGCTCGCCCCACTACCCCAGCGGCTTGAGTCCGGAGGTCACTTCGAGGCCGAGGTGGCATACTGGCGTGGCCGGGCCCATCAGGGCCTGGGCTCTAACGAGGAAGCGCTGAAACACTTCCAGTACGCGTTCCGTTGCTGGCCGGGGCTTTACGACGTGGCCGAGCTGGCCCGCGCAACGCGACCCGAACCCGTCACGGTCACCCCGCCCACCCCGCACAGCGATGTCGTGGCGGCCCCACAGGCGCCAGAACCTCCCGACCCAAGCTCACCGAACGACGAGGACCGCACCGCCGCGCTGACCGAGGCCCTGGCTGAGCTCGACGGCATGATCGGTCTGGAGCCTGTGAAGCGCCAGATCCGTACCATGGTGGCCCAGTTGCGCATGGCCGCTCTGCGGGAACAGCAGGGCCTGCCAACCAGCACTCGGCCTCAGCACTTCGTGTTCGCGGGACCGCCCGGAACCGGGAAGACCACCGTGGCGCGGATCGTGGGCAGGTTTTTCTCGGGCCTCGGACTGCTGGCTCGTGGCCACGTCGTCGAGGCGCAGCGGGCGGATCTCGTCGGGCAACATCTGGGCAGTACTGCCCTCAAGACGTCGACCGTCATTGACTCCGCGATGGATGGAGTGTTGTTCATCGACGAGGCGTACTCGCTTTCCAACGACGGTTATCACGGTGGGGACGCGTTTGGGGACGAGGCGCTTCAGGTACTGCTCAAACGTGCTGAGGACGACCGGGATCGCCTCGTGGTGATCCTGGCCGGGTACTGGCAAGAAATGGCTTCCCTGCTGGCGGTCAATCCCGGTCTGACCTCGCGATTCACCACCCTGGTGGAATTTCCCTCCTACACGCCGGATGAGCTGGGACGCATCGCCCGCGTTCTCCTCTCCCAGAGCGGGGACGTGCTATCGGCAGACGCCGAGGACGTACTGACCCGCTCGCTGCACACGGTCGCGGATCGCATCGATGTCCTGGGCAACGGCCGCTTCGTGCGCAACCTGTGCCAGAAGGCTGCGGCTCAGCGCGACCTGCGACTGGAGGAGGCCTTGGTGGCGGGTGTGACGCCCACCCGCGGTGAGCTGGTGACCGTGCGGGAGCCGGACCTTACGAGCGCCTTCCGGGAACTCACCGGGAGCCTCGACACGACGGCGGGGCGCTGACCCGCGACAGTGCCTCGCGTCACACCCAGCCCGGGCCCCGGCTCACCACAGCGTGGCGATGAAGATGTTCGCCGTGGTCAGCAGGCCGATGGTGCCGAAGACGGGGGCGGAGAGCCTCTCCTCGTCGCGGTTGATGTAGGCCAGCACGCTCAGGACCAGCAGCAGGGCCAGCTTCACGGCGATCTTGGTGTTGTTCACCTCGTTGTCGTCGGCCTGGTTCAGGCCGACCAGCACGAGGCCCGTCACCAGCATCGTCGCCGCGCCGTGCAGCATGCCGGGAACGATCCGGGCCTCGCCCTTGCCCATCGCCTTCATCTGGGTGAGGAAACCACCCAGCAGGGCCGCGATACCGATGATGTGCAGGGCGACGAAAATGTGGATGAGTACGTCCATGCCGCGCAGCGTACGCACCCCCTTTTCCCGGAAAAACAGGGCCCCGCATTACGCTCGGCAGGAAGCGTGTGCACACTCTCCCCCAGCCTCAGAAGGTCCTGCGATGCCCTCGTCCCGGCCGTCCAAGCCCGCCCGGCGCCCCGCCGCCCAGCAGCAGCGCCCGTACGCGGTGCGCAAGCGCCCGCTGACCTTCGCGGTGCTGGCGGGGGTGCTCATCCTGGTGCTGGTCTTCGGGGCGATGGCCGCGCTGTTCAGCAGCGGCAACAGCACCGCCGGCAACCAGCGGAACCCGATCCCCGAGGAGGGCACCGTCCTGCCGCTCCCCGAGGGGCACCCGGCCCTCGCCCTGGCCCGCCGCGACGCGGAGGACCCCCTCGCGATGGGCGACGCGGACGCGCCGGTGGTCATGATCGAGTACAGCGACTTCCAGTCGGCGTTCAGCGGCACCCACGCCCGCGGTGTGCACCACGAGCTGATCGCGGAGTACGTGGACGCCGGGGCGCTGCGCATCGAGTTCCGCAACTTCCCGGTCTACGGTCCCGAGTCGGACGCCGCCTCGCGCGCCGCCTGGGCTGCCGGGCAGCAGGGGCGGTTCTGGGAGTTCTACGACGCGGCGTTCGCGGACGAGTTCCACCGCGACACCGGCCGGTTCTCCGAGGAGGGCCTGCGGGAGCTGGCTCAGGCGGCGGGGGTGCCGGACGTGGAGCGGATGCTCACCGACATGGAGTCCCCGGAGGCGGACGAGGCGGTGGCCACGGACGCCGAGGAGGGGGTCGAGCTCGGCGCCACCACCACGCCGGCCTTCCTCGTCAACGGTCATCCGATCGTGGGGGCGCAGTCCATGGACACGTTCCGCGACACCATCGACCAGCTTCTCGACGCCGCGTGACGACCATCACACCCATCGTCAAGAGCGAACCGACCCGGCCAGATCACCCGGAGTGAAGCGGTCACCATCGATCACGGATCGAGCGTTTGCCGCCAATCCCGTTCTAGTGGCTCCGTAGCGGTACCCGGCCCGCCTAGCGTCCTCAGCCATGGCCCAGCATCGCAAGCCCGGCTCCCCCAGCTACCCGTGGCGCAGATCCCCCGTCACCGCCACCACCCCGGCCGCCGGCGCCGGGACCGGCACCCCGGCCGGCCACCGCAGGCCCCGCTCCGGCGGCGCCGTGCGGACCACCGCCACCCTCACGCTGGCCGGCGCGGCCTCGGCGGCGGTGGCCGGCGGCGGTACGGCGCTGGCCGACCCCGCCGCCCAGGGGCCGGGCACCGCGGAGGTACGCGAGCAGGTCGACACCCTGCACCACGAGGCCGAGCAGGCCACCGAGCGCCACCACGCCGCGAATGAGGCCGCCGAGCTGGCCGAACGCGACCTCGAACGGATCAGCCGGGCCGCCGACAGCAGCACCGACCGGCTCAACGGCTACCGCCGGGCCCTGGGCTCGCACGCCGCCGCCCAGTACCGGGCCGGCGGGCTGCCGCCCGAGGTCCAGCTGGCGCTCTCCTCCGACCCCGACGAGTACCTGGCCCGCGCCGCCACCATGGACCGCAGCGGCGACCGGCAGGCCGACGCCCTGTCCGGCGCCCGGCAGCAGCTGCTCGACCTCGAACGGCTGCGGGCCGAGGCCGCCGACGTACGGGACGAGCTGACCGGCGCCCGCGAGGAGGCCGAGGCCGAACGGGACACCGTGGAGGCCAAGCTCGCCGAGGCCGAGGACCTGCTGGCGACCCTCACCGAGCGGGAACAGCGGGAGCTGCTCGCCCGGGAGTCCCACGGCACCGGCACACCGGGCGCCGGTACGGACGCGAGTACGACCGCCACCCCCGCCGGCACCACCCCGGCCCCGGCCGGCGGCCCCCGCGCCCAGGCCGCCACCGCCTACGCCCTCGCCCAGCTCGGCAAGCCGTACGGCTGGGGCGCCACCGGACCCGACGCGTACGACTGCTCGGGGCTCACCCAGGCCGCCTGGTCCGCCGCCGGGGTCTCCCTCCCGCGCACCAGCCAGAGCCAGTCCGGCGCCGGGACCAAGGTCAGCCGCGACCAACTCGCCCCCGGTGATCTGGTGTTCTATTACTCCGGTCTCACCCATGTCGGCATGTACATCGGCAACGGCCAGATCGTGCACGCCTCGCGCCCCGGAACCCCCGTCCGCACCGCCCCGGTGGACTCCATGCCCTTCGTCACCGCGACCCGGCCCGCGTGATGTGAACCGCCCCGGATAGGGCAGAATTTCCCTCCCACAGTGCAGGCGGGGGAGGGAACCCATCGTGTCCGTGCAGCCGGCTCCAGAAGGCGACTGCCCGCTGGCGGCCCGCGCCGACCACCGGCGCGCCGAGCGGGCGTTCCGCGCCGAGCGCGAACGCCTGGCCGCCGGCCACGGCATACCCGAAGCCCTCGCCTACTCCCCCGAGGCCACCCGGCAGTGGGTCTCCGACGAACTCACCGCCGCCGCCCACACCGTCGCCGACCGGGCCCGCGCCGCGGGCCCCGCCTGGCTGCGGCTGCGCGCCCGGCGCACCACCCTCGTGCTGTGGTCGGCGGTCTTCGCCCTCCTCCTGGGCCAGGCACTCACCGCGATGGGCTCCGGCTGGACCCTGCCGCGCACCGCCGCGCTGCTCGCCGCCGTGCTCCTCGCCGCGCCGCTCACCGCCGTGGCCTGGCTGCACCGCGACCGCGGTGGCGTGCTCGCGCCGCTGATCGGCCCGGACAACCGCGTCTCCACCTCCCGTACGGTCGCGGCCGGCTGGCTGCTGCTCGCCGCGTACGCCGTGCTCACGCTCGCCCTCACCCTCGCCGGCACCGACGACCCCGCCCGCCGCGCCGAGCTGCGCGCCGGACTCGACCTGCCGCACGGCGGCGGGCTGCTCACCGTGGTCGCGCTGGGCTGCGCCGTCGCTCTGTGGACCGGGCACGCCGTGGCGCACCGGGTACGGCACTTCCGCGCCCAGAAGGTGCGCGCCCTGCGCCCGCGCGCCCTGGACCCGCTCACCGACGACTCGGGCGGCATCAGCTTCACCGCGGCCCAGTACGTCCTGGTCAACACCGCCGCCCTCGTCTTCGCCGCCGTCCAGCTGACCCGCGACCCCTACCAACTGCCCAGCCCGCCCTGGGCACTCGCCGCCCTGGTGGCGATCTCCGCGCTCGGCTACGCCGCCGCCAAGCTCACCGAGGGCGGCCGTCCGGTCATCCAGTCGGTGGTCCGGGTCCGCGAGCCGGGCGCGCCGCACTCCCCCATCCGGTACGGCGACGAACTGGAGATCCGCGGCTCCGGCTTCGTGCCCCCCGGCGCCGAAGCCGCCGACCTGGTGGCAGGGACGACCGTACGGATCGGCGACGTGCTGGTCCCGGTGCCGCTCGTCCCGGTGCCCGGCGGCGGCTTCGCCAACCCCAGCGACACCGTGCTGCGGCTGCCGGTCCCCGCCGAACTCGACCCGGGCCCGGTCGACATCCAGGTCATCACCGCGGCGGGCACGGAGTCTGGCCGGTACCCGATCACGGTGGCAGACTGAACCACTCCGACCCACCGGAGGGGGCGCCCGCCATGGCACTGACACCCGACCCGCGCCCCGGCGGCCCGACCGCCGCCCGCTACGCCCTGCTGCCGCTGCGCCTCTTCCTGGGCGTGACGTTCCTCTACGCGGGCCTGGACAAGTACCTGAACGCGGGCCCGTTCTCCGCCTTCTCCCGCGAACACTCCCTCGCCCTGCTGGAGTTCTCCCGCGAGAGCACCCCCGTACCGTGGCTGGTGGATCTCGCCGCGGACCACCCCGCGCTCGTCGGCCACGGCGCGGCGATCACCGAGATCCTCGTCGGACTCTGTGTGCTGACGGGCCTGTTGACCCGGGCCGCCGCCGTACTGGGCGCGCTCCTCACGTTCCTGATGTGGCTGACCGTCTCCTGGAGCACGTCCCCGTACTACTTCGGCGCCGACCTGCCCTACCTCTTCGGCTTCATCACGCTGGCGCTGACCGGCAGCGGCCCGTACGCGCTGGACGCCCACCTCGCCCACCGCGAACACCGCCGCGGCAGCCTCATCTTCGGCTGACGGTCGCCCGGCGCCCGGCGGACGGCGGACGGCGGACGGCGCTCAGGACAGCCGGTCCCCGGCCGGCCGGTCCCGCTCGCCGCGCTCCTCGCCCTTCTCCTTGCGCGAGCGCCGCACCGACTGCGTGACGATCGACACCACCCCGGCGAGCAGCAGCGAACCCGCCACCAGCGCCAGCAGCACTCCCACCGGCAGCCGCCCCTCGTGGTCACGCGCCTGGACGTAGGCCAGGACGCCGATGGCCAGCAGCGCCAGCCCCAGCACCAGCCGGGCCGGCTCGAAACGGTGCCGGTCGATCCCTCGGTACTGGCTCATGACGCCATCTCCGCTTCCGCATCGAGTGCCGCGAGCGTGTCGAGGCGGACCACTTCCACATGCCCGATCCCCATGTCCAGGGTCAGCTCCACGGTGCCGACCGCGTCCACGTCGCCCGGCGGCGCGTACCGGTCCGTCTGGTCGTTGTTGATCCCGCCCCACACATGGTCGGGGCCGCCGGTGGAAGCGTAGTCGGGCACCTCGTTGTAGGTGTACGCGCCGGCGGAGATCCTGGTGTGCACGACCACCTCGGCGTTCAGGGGCACGATCACCTTGATCTGCCCGGCGCCGGCCTCCACCGTGGTGCGGACGGTCTCGCCGTCCGCCAGGACCAGCCCGCCCAGATCCAGCGAGCCCCGCCCCGTCCCCAGCTCGTACCGGTCCGCCACCTGGTCGGCCGCCACCGCCTCCCAGGACGTGTCCGTCCAGCTCGTGGTGATGTTCTTCGGCAGCACCGACGCCCCGGCCAGCAGCACCGTGGTCAGCACGACCACCACCACGCTGCCCGCCCCGAGCCGCCCGAAGAACGCGCTGAGCAGCCAGCCGCCCCCGTACACCACCAGGACCGTGGCGAAGGTGCACACCAGCACCGTGCCCAGCGGATAGCGGAACCAGGTGGCCGCCATCGCCACCAGGCCCGCCACCACAGCGGTCAGGAAGACCAGCCCGCCCAGCCACGCGCCGCGGCGCGGCGGCGGCATCGGCGCCCGCCGCGTCAGCGGGGTGCCCGGCGGCGGCGGCGCCCACGGCCCGCCCGGGCCCCCCGGATGCGCCGTGCCGGTGGGCGGCGGCCCGCCGTACGGCGCGTACTGCCCCGTCGCCGCGTCCGCCGGCCCCCACAGATAGGTCCCCTGCTGCCCGTGCACCGCCATCGTCCTTCCCCCGACTCCCCCGACTGCCCCGGCTCCCCCGGGCCCGCCCGCTTCCCGCCACCACGAGGCGACCGCCCTGGCCGGCGGTGCCTGCGCCTCCGGCGGCGCGGTCGCCACCGCCTCCGCGGCACCCGTGCGCCGCTCCCGCTCGTCCTCCCCCGCCAGCGCCCGGCGCCGCGACCAGTAGGCCGCCCCGCCGACCGAGGCCACCAGCATCGCCGAGAACCACATCGCCGGATGGCGCGTGCTCACCGACGCCACATACAGCCCGCAGCCCACCAGCGTGCACAGCAGCGCGGTCAGCCCCGGGCCCTCCACCCGGCCCGACAGCAGCCGCCGGCCCTCGTTCTCCTCCTCGCCCTCGAACGGAATCAGCAGCCAGGCGACCCCGTACGCGATCAGACCTAGGCCGCCGATGACCGACAGCACGGCCAGCGGCACCCGGAACAGCACCGGATCGAGATGGAAATACCGGCCCAGGCCACCGCACACCCCGCCGGCCACCTTGTGCCGGCGGCTGCGGGTCAGCCGCGCCGTCACCGGTGCGGCCGGTGACGCCGCCGCTGCCGGGGGTGCGGAGGGGCCCGCCTCGTCCACGCTCATGCCCTCCATGGTGCGGCCTGCCGCCGACAGCCGGGATCCGGGACCGCCCCCGAGGAATCCCTGAGATCCGCGGGGCGGTGTTCCGGGGGATTTCCCCACCTCCCCTGGGGGGCACCCCTGATGTGCGCGAGGGGCCGGTCGTGTGACGATCGGAGCATGACCACCGCCACCACGCCCGCGGGCGGCACGCTGCCCTCGGCCGCGCCACCGCCCGAGGAGGTGCCCCCGCGCAAGCTGTACCGCAGCGCCGAGGGCCGCTGGCTGGGTGGCGTGGCGCAGGGCCTGGCCGGGCATGTGGGCGTGCCGGTCTCCTGGGTACGGCTCGTGCTGGCCGTCCTGGTGATGGCCAACGGTCTGGGCGTGCTCGTGTACGGCGCGTTCTGGTTCGTGGTCCCGCTGGGCACGCCGGGGCAGAAGGCCGCCGCCGCTGCCGCCGCCGCACACCGCCCGCCGCGCCCGCGGCGACCCGCCAAGGGGCAGCTGGTGGCGCTCGCGGTGCTGGCCACCGCCCTGGGCGTCCTCGCCGCCAACCTCCAGTTCTCGGTCCGCGACGTCTATCTGTGGCCGCTGCTGATCATCGCCGTCGGCGCCGCGATGGTGTGGCGGCAGGCCGACAACGCCCGCCGAGAACACTGGGCCGAGGTCACCCGCCGCACCCGCTGGCTACCACTGCTGCGCTCCGCGGCCGGCGCCGTACTCGTCACCCTCGGCGTCACCAGCTTCGTATGGCTGCGCTCGGCGACCGAACCGGGCGAGACGCTGAGCACCGCGCTCCAGGCGTCCGTGGCCGTACTGGTCGGGATCGCGCTGCTGGCCGGCCCGTACCTGGTGCGCATCGTGCAGGACCTGTCCGAGGAGCGCACGATGCGCATCCGCGCCCAGGAACGCGCCGAGGTCGCCGCCCACGTCCACGACTCGGTGCTGCACACCCTGACCCTGATCCAGCGCAACGCCGAGAACCCGCGCGAGGTGGCCCGGCTCGCCCGCGCCCAGGAACGGGACCTGCGGACCTGGCTGTACAAGTCCGCGGAGAACCCCGGAAGGGCGGAGGCCGAGGACGACGCCGCACCGCAGACCTTCGCCGAGGGCGTACGGGCCACCGCCGCCGAGGTGGAGGACCACCACGGCGTGCAGATCGAGGTGGTGTGCGTCGGCGACTGCCCGGTGGAAGAGGCGCTGAACGCGCAGCTCCAGGCGGCCCGCGAGGCGATGGTCAACGCCGCCAAGTACGGTGGCGAGAGCGGTCCGGTGCGGGTCTTCGCGGAGGTCGAAGGGCGTACGGTCTTCGTATCGGTCCGCGACCGCGGCCCCGGCTTCGACCCGGAGACGGTACCGGCCGACCGGATGGGCGTGCGCGAGTCCATCATCGGCCGGATGGGGCGGCACGGCGGCACGGCGCGGGTGAAGTCCACGGCGGGCGAGGGGACAGAAGTGGAACTGACGATGGAGCGATCGGCATGACAGCGGGAGCGGCGGCGGAGCGGCGGGCGCGGGTGGTCCTGGTGGACGACCACCGGATGTTCCGGGCCGGGGTACGGGCGGAGATCGGCCGCACCGAGGAGACGGGCGTCGAGGTCGTCGGCGAGGCGGGCGACGTCGACCAGGCGGTCACGGTCATCAAGGCGACCCGCCCCGATGTGGTGCTGCTGGACGTCCACCTCCCGGGCGGCGGCGGCGTGGAGGTGCTGCGCCGCAGCGCGGGCCTGCTGTCCTCGGTGCGCTTCCTGGCGCTGTCCGTCTCCGACGCGGCGGAGGACGTCATCGGCGTGATCCGCGGCGGGGCGCGCGGCTACGTCACCAAGAACATCACCGGCACCGACCTGGTGGACGCGATCTTCCGCGTCTCGGACGGCGACGCGGTGTTCTCCCCGCGGCTGGCCGGCTTCGTCCTGGACGCCTTCGCCTCCTCGGACACCACCCCGGTCGACGAGGACCTGGACCGGCTGACCCAGCGCGAACGCGAGGTGCTGCGCCTGATCGCGCGCGGCTACGCGTACAAGGAGGTCGGCAAGGAGCTCTTCATTTCGGTGAAGACGGTCGAGAGCCACGTCTCGGCGGTGCTGCGCAAGCTCCAGCTCTCCAACCGCCACGAACTGACCCGCTGGGCGACGGCCCGCCGCCTGGTCTGACCCGCTTCGCTCGGCGATCGCCGTCCGGTGGCTAGAGCCGCTGGACGGTGGTCAGATCGATGTCGATGGTGAAGGGCACCGAGAGCTTCAGCTGGTCGTGGTGGATACCGGTGAGGCTGTAAGCACGGGTCGTCTCGTCCAACTCATAGACGTGAACGCGCGGCAGCCCGTCCTCACCACGCTCGACGCGCCAGAAGTGCCGGATCCCGGCCTGTGCGTAGAGCTGCGGCTTGCGCTCGCGGTCACGCTTCTCCGAGTCGGGTGACACCACCTCGACCGCCAGGATCACGTGCCGGGCCCGGTAGTACGTCTCGTCGTTCTCGTCGTCGGGGATGCCTTCCGCCCGCAGGACGCAGATGTCGGGCTCCGGCCCCTGCCGTGTGTCGATGACGACCGTCATCTCCCGCCGCACCCGCAGCTCACCGGGAACCGTTCGATGGAGCCCCGCCTCCAGTACGAACATCGTCAGCGTGTGGAAGCTCCGCTGCGGACTCACGAAGACCAGGCTCCCGTCGATCAGCTCGGTGTGGGGCGGGAGGTCGGGCAGCGTCAGCAGGTGGTCAACCGTGTATCCGTCGGGCGGCGGCACCGGCCACGCGGCAGAAGTCTGCGGCTTTGCGGCAGTCATGATTCCTCCCATACGACGGGACAGTAGACCGGGAAATCAGCCTATCGACCGCAGAAAGGGTTCGCCCTCACCCACACGTGTGGGTGAGGGCGAACCCTTTGACGGTGCCGTGTGGGGTCACTCCCACTCGATGGTGCCCGGGGGCTTGCTCGTGATGTCGAGGGTGACCCGGTTGACGTCCGGGACCTCGTTGGTGATGCGGTTGGAGATCTTCGCCAGCAGGTCGTACGGCAGGCGCGACCAGTCCGCCGTCATCGCGTCCTCCGAGGAGACCGGACGCAGCACGATCGGGTGGCCGTAGGTGCGGCCGTCGCCCTGCACGCCGACGCTGCGGACGTCCGCCAGCAGCACGACCGGGCACTGCCAGATCTCCCGGTCCAGGCCGGCCGCCGTCAGTTCCTCGCGGACGATCGCGTCGGCCGCCCGCAGAACGGTCAGCCGCTCCCGGGTCACCTCGCCGACGATCCGGATGCCCAGGCCGGGGCCCGGGAACGGCTGCCGGTGCACGATCGAGTCCGGCAGGCCCAGCTCGGCGCCGACCATCCGGACCTCGTCCTTGAACAGCATCCGCAGCGGCTCGACCAGCTCGAACTCGATGTCGTCCGGCAGCCCGCCCACGTTGTGGTGGGACTTGATGTTCGCCGTGCCGGTGCCGCCGCCCGACTCCACCACGTCCGGGTAGAGCGTGCCCTGCACCAGGAACGCCACGTCCTCGCCGGCCGCGCCCGCCTCGGCGATCAGCTCGGCCTGGGCCTGCTCGAAGACCCGGATGAACTCCCGGCCGATGATCTTCCGCTTCTGCTCCGGGTCGCTGACCCCGGCCAGCGCGTCCAGGAACCGCTCGGAGGCGTCCACCACGCGCAGCTGGGCGCCGGTGGAGGCCACGAACTCCTTCTCGACCTGCTCGCTCTCGCCCTGCCGCATGAGTCCGTGGTCCACGTACACGCAGGTGAGCTGGTCCCCGATGGCCTTGACCACCAGGGCGGCGGCCACCGCCGAGTCCACTCCGCCGGACAGCGCGCAGATCGCCCGCTTCCCGCCGACTTGGGCCTTGATCGCGGCGACCTGCTCCTCCACGATGCTGCCGGTGGTCCAGCTGGGGTCGAGCCCGGCGCCCCGGTACAGGAAGTGCTCCAGCAGCTGCTGGCCGTGCGTGGAGTGCAGCACCTCGGGGTGGTGCTGGACGCCGTACAGCCGCCGCTCGTCGTTCTCGAACGCCGCCACCGTGACCGTGTCGGTCGAGGCGCTCACGGTGAAGCCCTCGGGGGCGGCGGAGCAGGCGTCGCCGTGCGACATCCACACCTGCTGGCGCTCGGGGGTGCCGGAGAAGAGCGTGGAGTCGATCCGCTCCACGGCCAGCTCGGTACGGCCGTACTCGCGCGAGCCGGTGTTGTCGACGGTGCCGCCCAGCTCGCGGGCCATCAGCTGGAAGCCGTAGCACAGGCCGAGCACCGGCACCCCGGCCTCGAAGAGCGCGCGGTCGATGCCGGGAGCGCCCTCCGCGTACACGGACGAGGGTCCGCCGGAGAGGATGATCGCCTTGGGACGCTTGGCCAGCATCTCGGCCACCGGCATGGTGGACGGCACGATCTCGCTGTACACCCGTGCCTCACGCACCCTGCGGGCGATGAGCTGGGCGTACTGGGCGCCGAAGTCGACGACGAGAACGGTGTCGGGCGCGGACACAGGCGCGGGAGGAGGCGCAGAAGCCACGGGGCGGCCTTTCGGCGGTGGAGCGGGGTTCTTGGCACCGAGTCTACCGAGAGCGCGGGGGCGCCCCGGCTGGCCGGTTGCCGGGGTGCGCTGGCATACTCGGGCGCATGCTTCGTCACGCGCGTCTGTTTACCTATGGCACCGGCCCGGCCGGCTGCCACACGGCGCGCTGCGTTCAGCACTGACGCGGCACACGCGACCACCAGGCGCCCCGGGCTCACGGCCCGGGGCGCTTTCGCGTGGTGCGCCGGGGCCGTGACCGGCCGGGGCTCCGTCCGTACCGAGGAGACCTGCGACACATGACCACCACCCAGAGCACCCGTACGAGCCCGACCGCCGCCGCGACCGCCGCCCCCGACACGGCGACCGCGCGCATCGCCGGTGCCCGGCAGCGGATCGACGATCTCGACGCCCGCATCGTGGCGCTGATCAAGGAACGGATGAGCGCCTCGGACGAGATCCAGCAGATCCGCATCACCGACGGCGGGCGGCGGGTCGATCTCGCCCGCGAGATGGACATCCTGCGGCACTACGGTGACGCGCTGGGCCGCGAGCGCGGTACCCGGCTGGCGATGACGCTGCTGGAGCTGTGCCGGGGCACCGGCTGCCGTTGACCGTCGCGCGCACGCGCGGCCCGTCACCCGTACGGCGCGTGACCAGGGCGGCCCGCGCCTCGTTGAAGGAAGTGTCCCCGGAGCGATGAGACGCCTGGGCGTCGTGGGACCTCGCTCCGGTGCGCGTGGCCGGGCAGCAGGGGACAGCCGGCCGGTCACCACCCTGACGGCCGGTCCTCGGGACGCCGAGGACCGGCCGACTGGCGTGCGGCGGTGGACGGGAAGGGCAGCTCAGGGCGGGAATCGAGGGGGAGGCGGACGGCGGGCGCGGCCGATCCGGGCTCATCCGCGTATTCCCGCGCCAGGCCCTTGCCCGGAACGCCCCCCATCCCCCACCATGTCCGATACCGCGAACGCGTCATCCGACCCGGTCGGCCGGTGGCCTCCCCCTCGCCATTGGTCCGACCTGCGGCAGCGGCGCCTCCCCCGGGCGCCGCGGCACCCAGCACCGGCGGTACCGCCCTGCCGCCCGTGCTGATCGCAGAGGCCCTGGCCGCCGCTTCCCCAAGCCGGCGGCCGGGGCCTCTCTTTGTGCCCATCCGGTGAGTGCCCCATTCTCCCCATGGGCATCTCGTGTCCATTCCGTAATCACCATGGGCACAACCGATCGATTCCATGAGCTGTCCAACCCGGTGTCATCATCGTTTTACCGAGAGGCACTTGATGAAGCTTCGTCGCGCCGCCGCAGCCGCTGCCGTGACCGCTGTCATGGCCCCGGCGGCTCTGCTCGCCGCCTCCCCCGCGTTCGCCGCCGACGGGGACCCGTCCGAGACCCCTGAGGTCGTCCAGGACGCGCCCACCCCCGAACCGCAGGACGGGGACGACGCGGACGAGTCCGCGCAGGACGACACCGGGACCGACGGGACCGGCTCGGCCGGCGAGGGCATCACCGACGGTGGTACCGGCGGGGAGACCGTCCCGGACCCCGAGGACGACAACGACGACGACGAGGGCGAGGACGAGGGCGACACCGGCGACGGGTCGGACGACGGCTCCGAGGACGGGAGCGACGAGGACGAGGACGAGGAGAGCGGTGGCGACGACGGCGGCGCCCCGGTCCTTCCGGACCCCGAGGACGAGTGCGTCGACTGGGAGTTCGACGCCCCCATCAACGCCGAGCTGATCGGCCTGCCCAGCCAGGTCGTCGCGGGGCAGTGGACGGAGTTCACCTACCGCATCAGCAACGAGTTCGACAAGCCCGTCGAGACGCTCTACGCCTACGCCGAGGTCTTCGGCTGGGACAACGAGGACTTCAACGACATCGCCATCGAACTCCAGTGGTTCTTCGACGGTGCCTGGGAGAACATCGAGGACCAGTACGGCTACTTCGGTGAGACCGACGTCCTCGCCCCCGGTGAGTACGTCGAGGCCCAGCTGCGGCTGAAGGTCGCCGACGACGCCCCGGCCGGCTCCGGTTACGCGCTCAGCACCGGCGTCTACGTCTCCGCCGAGGGCGGCCTGTGCCAGGAAGGCGAGTGGAACATCTACGACTTCGAGATCGTTCCCGCCGGCACCACCCCGGACGACAAGCCCTCGACCGGCACCAAGGGGCAGGGCAACAAGCCCGCCCCGCAGGGTGAGTTCGAGCAGCTGCCGGTGACCGGCGAGCTGGCGGCCACCGGTTCGTCCTCGGCGCTGCCGATGTTCGCCCTCGCGGGTGCCACCGCGGTGGGCCTCGGCGCCGGCGCGATGTTCCTCGTCCGCCGCCGTACGGGCGCCGGCATCGCCTGAGCCTGACGGCCGCACAGACCGAAGGGATCCGCCCCTATTCCCCCGGAGGGCGGGTCCCTTCGCCATGCGCGCACCCGTTCGACGCGGATGCCCAGGCCGGGTGTTCAGCGCACGCGCAGGGCCTTCAGCACCCGCAGCACCCGCGACACCACGGCCGCGTACCGCCGGTCGTCCATCCCGAACGCCGGCCCCATCGGCACCAGACGCTGCTGCGCCACCGTCTGCGCCTCGGTGTACTTGGTGATGCCCTCCGTGCCGTGCCGCCGCCCGAGACCCGAGTCGCCCCAGCCGCCCATCGACGCGCCCACGCTCCCGTACGCCGCCGCGAACCCCTCGTTGATGTTCACCGTCCCGGCGCGCAGTTGTGCCGCGATCCGGCGTGCGCGCCGTGCGTTCCCCGACCACACCGAGGCGTTGAGCCCGTACGGTGTGGCGTTCGCCCGCGTCACCGCGTCCGCCTCTTCCGTGAACCGGTACACCGAGACCACGGGGCCGAACGTCTCCTCCCCGCACACCAGCATCGGCGGTCGCACCCCCTCCAGGATGGTCGGCTCGTAGAAGTACGGGCCCAGGTCGGGGCGTGCCCGGCCCCCGGTCACCACCACCGCCCCGCGCTCCACCGCGTCCGTGACATGGCGGGTGACGGCGTCCAGTTGTGCCCGCGAACTGAGGGAGCCCATGTCCGTGCCGTAGTCCAGCGGGGCGCCCAGGCGCAGCGCCCGCGTGTGCTCCGCGAACCGCCGCACGAAGGCGTCCGCGACCGACGCGTGCACGTACAGCCGCTCGATGGAGATGCACAGCTGCCCGGCGGAGGAGAAGCAGGCCCGTACGGCGCCGGCCGCCGCCCGCTCGATGTCGGCGTCGGCGAGCACCAGCATGGCGTTCTTGCCGCCCAGTTCCAGGCTGGCGCCGATCAGCCGCTGCGCCGCGCCGCGCGCCACCTCGCGGCCGGTGCGCGTGGAGCCGGTGAACGTCACGTAGTCGGCCTCCCGCACCACCTGCGGCCCCAGCACCGGGCCGGGACCGAGCACGATCTGCCACACGTCCCGCGGCAGCCCGGCCTCGACCAGCAGCCGGCGCGCCCACAGCGCGGTGAGCGCCGTCTCGGTGTCCGGCTTCATGAGCACCGCGTTCCCGGCCACCAGCGCGGGCAATGCGTCACCCACGGTCAGTTCCAGGGGGTAGTTCCACGGGGCGATGTGACCGACGACGCCACGCGGGTGGCGCAGTTCGCGCACCCGGGTCAGCAGCGGGAACGCGCCGGTGTGCCGCCGGGGGCGCAGATACCCGGGGGCCCTGCGCCCGTAGTGGCGGGCCGCGCTCGCCACGGCCTGCAACTCCTCGTGGGCGTGCAGCCGCGCCTTGCCCGTCTCCAGCTGGATGAGGTCAAGGACCTCATCCTGCCGGGCGAGGAGCAGGTCGTGGAAGCGCAGCAGCACGGCGGCCCGGCGGCGTACCGGCCACCGCGCCCAGGGGTCCTGGGCGATCCTGGCCCGCCCGAACGCCGCGGTCACCTCGGTCTCGGTGGCCTCGGGCAGCTCGGCCAGCGGCCGGCCGGTCAGTGCGCTGTGGCAAGCGGTACGGCCGCTGCCGGGCACTCCCTCGGTGAGCCGCGCGACCACCTCGGCGGGCAGTTCGGCGGGCAGCTCCGCGGACAGCTCGTCGGACGGCGTTGTCGTCATAGCGGGAGGGTACGGCGGGGGCGGCCCCCTGCCCACCCGTCAGTACCGGTAGCTGTCCGCCACCACGTCGAAGACCTCGGCGACCTGGTCGTCGGCGGCGACCGGGCCCCGTACCAGCACCACGTGATAGCTGTCCGCCAGCTGCATCACCTGGTTGAGCGCGACCCACTGCGTGCCGTCCGCCCGCCAGCGGAAGTCGCCCTGCGCCATCACGGAGGCGCCGACCCGGGTCTCGCGCAGCCCGCTGGAGGTGCCGTAGGTGTCGGCGCGGAAACCGGACAGCTCCTGCTGGTGCTCCATCTGGTAGTTCATCGGCCCCTGGGTGAACTGGGCGGTGCCGTCCCGGCCGGGCACGACCACGATCTCGACATCGCCGTCCGAGAACACCACCGACCCGTCCGCGGTGGTGGACCGCTGCCAGCCGTCCGGCAGCGTCATGGAGAACCCGGCCGGGTCCTCCTGCGGCCCGTACCCCTGCGGTATGCCGCCGCTGCCCTGACCGTCCGGGCTCGGCTCCGTCTCGGGATCCGGCGACGAGGGCGTGGGGGAGGGCTCCGGGGTGGGTTCGGGGGAGATGGGCGCGGTGGCCTCGGGGGACGGCGGCTGGCCGGCCCGGTCCTGCGGGTCCTCGGCGAGGAACAGCATGATGTAGCCGATCGAACCGGCCAGGCCGAGCAGGGTGAGCGTCAGCAGCACCTTGCCCAGACGGCGCGGATGGTTCCCGTTCCCGCGTCCGCCGCGGCGGCGCGGGCCGACCAGATCGCCGCGGCGGCGCACGATCGGCAGCCGGCGCGGGTCCGAGGGCCGGCCCGGCTCCAGCGCGGGCAGCGGCGTGGTGACGGTACGCCTGCCGACCTCGGGCTCCGGGGCGCTGCGCAGCAGCGACCGCAGCCAGCCGCGCAGTTCCTCGGCGCTGGGGCGCTCGGTGGGGTCCTGCCGCAGCAGCGACTCCACGATGGGGCGCAGCGCGCCGCACTCCTCGGCGAAGGCGGGCGGCTCGGCGCAGACGGCCTGCACCAGCTCGGCGGGGTTCTCCTCGGGGTACGGGGGGTGGCCCTGGACGGCCCGGAAGAGCAGGGCGCCCAGCGCCCAGAAGTCGGCCGGGGGGCCCACGGGCGGGGCGAGCTGCCAGTGGTCGTGCACCGGACCGGCCTGCTCGGGCGCCCAGCGCTCGGTGACGGCGCCCACTGTGGTGATACGCGCCTGGCGCGCACGCTCGGCGGCCAGGGCGGTGTCCGGGCCGCGGTACCGGGGCGTCGCCGAGGTCTCTATGGCCGCGCGCGGCGGCGGTACGGGGTCCCAGCCGGTGCGTACGGCGCGGCTCTCGCGGCCGGGCGCGGGCAGTTCGGCCGGCCCTCCGGAGCCGCCCGCCGTACCGGCGGCGTGCGCCCCGGCCCTGGTGCCCGCCCGGTACGCGGCGATGGCCCCGCTGCGCGCGGCCCGTTCCTCGGCGGACAGCCGGGCGCCGGCCCCACCGCCGCCCTCGAAGTCCCAGGCGGCGGGAAATCCCTGCGCGGTGGGCGGCTCGCCGCCGCCCCAGCGCCGATAGCGATCGGAGATGCCGGTCTCGGCGTCGGCGTCCCAGCGGTCCTGGGTGGCGCCCAGCGGGCCGTGCCCCCCGGCGGCGGGAGGCGGGCCCTGGGCGCCGCTGTGCGCGTCCCCCGGCCGTACCGTCCGGATCTGGCCGGTGTCCGACGGTCCCTGTCCCTGCGGGGCCGGGTTCGGCGGTGCGTGGCCGTCCCGGGCTTCGGTACCGTGCTGCCCGGGTGCGGCACCGTTGACCTCGTGCGGGTGGTCCGGCCCGCCGTACCCGTACCCGTACCCGCCATCGGCCGGGCCTTCGCCCGCCTGCGCCCCGGGCAGTTCCTGGGTCTCCCAGGCACCCTGTCCCCCGGGGCCGCCGGTCACCGCCGCGCCCGGGCCGCCGTCCTGCGGACCGTGCCAGTTCTGCGCACCGGTCGGGGCGGCGCCCTGCGGCGGGTACTCACCCGTGCCCTGCGGACCGCCGGACCAACCGCCCTGCGGGCCGTCAAGGCCCTGCCGGCCCTCCGCGCCGACGGGGGCGCCCGAGCCGGACGGGTGGCCGCCATGGGCCTCCTGGGCGCCGGGGTGGGCCTGCGCGCCGTTCACCGTTTCCCGGTCGCCCGGGGGACCGGTCTCCGCCGGGGCTCCCGGGCGGCCGTTCCACGGCCCGTCACCTGCTCCGGGGTTGCCGTCCGGGGCGCCGGTCCAGCCCGTCGGGCCGTGACCGCCCTGGCCGCCCTGGCCGTCACCACCGTGCGGGGTGTGCCAGTTCTCCGCGCCCTGCGGACCCTGCCCGCCCGGCGCGGACTGCCGGCCGTCGCCGTCAGCCGCCGTCCCCCAGCGCTGGTAACGGTCCGCCACCGCCGCGCCGCTGTCGCTGTTCCACGGCGCTCCGGCGGCCGGTGCGGCGGGCGCCGCGCCCTGCCCCGGTACGCCCCAGGGCGCGATGTCCCGCCCGCCCCGGCCCGCCTCCTCCACCACACCGGCAGCGGCGGCGGCACCGCCGCCGGCCACACTCGCCGCCGGAAGCGACTGCCGGCCCTGCGCCGGGGGTGCCGGGAGCGGGTCGTACCCGCACAGCACTTCCTCCGCCGCCCCCGAGGCCAGCCCGGTCAGCAGCGCCCGCCCGTCGTCGCAGATCAGCACCGTACGCGTGGTCAGGTTCCGGTGGGTCCAGCCGTGCGCGTGCACGATCCGCAGGGCGGCCAGCAGATCCGCGGCGACCTCGGCCGCCCGGTAGGGGCCGAGCCTGGCCTCCGCCAGCACCGCGGCCAGCGGCCTGGCCGGCACCAGCTCGCTCACGATCCACAGACCGTCGCCCTGGACGAACACGTCGAAGACCTGGTCGAGCCGGGGATGATCGGGCAACTGCCCCGCCGCGGCGGCCGCTTCCAGCGCACGCCGTACCACCGGATCCTCCGGCGACCGTGTCGCCCGGTCGCCGACCCCCCGGCGCGTCCCGCCCGAACCGGACCTGTTGCCTTCCTCGTCGAGGACCTCGGCGTCCACGACCTCCGGCAACGGCACCTGCCGCACGAGCACTTCCTGCCCGCTCGCCGTGTCGAACGCCCGCGACTCCACCAGTTCGAACGCCTCAGACGGCGTCCTGGGAAGCCGATAGCGATCGGCCAGCAGCCGCCCCGCGTACGTATCCACGCCGCCTCCCCACCGCTTCCGTGACTCGGTCACTCACGATACTGGGCGTAGACATACCACACCCACGATCCGTCAACTCCTGGCCAAGTCACTTGTATCGGGACCGAGTCAGGGCAGCGGCGAAAACGTGAGAAACGCGGTCTCGCGAAGAGTGCGGCACTCCTCCTCGTCCCAGGCGTCCGCGGCGCACGTGATCATGATCGCGTAGCCACGGCCCGGGTCGACCTGGAAGCCCCGGTTCAGGATCCGTACCCGCTTGCCGCCCTCCGTACGCTCGAACTCCCAGTCCGCGACGGTCGGGTAGCCGCGCCAGCCGACCTGCTGGATGTCGATGCGCCGGTAGTCGGTGCTGTTGTTCCGGACGGCCGGTTCCAGACTGCGCCAGGCGCCGGCCGCGTCGTCCCCCGGGGTGGCGTTGAAGTCGACCTGCACCTTCGGCGGTCCCCCGTCGGGGGCGCTGAAGATGCCGCCGGAGTTCTGCCCGGCTATCCCGGTACGACGCCAGCCCTCGGGCAGCGACATCCGGAAGCGGAAGTCGTCGTCCGTCAACTCGGCGTAGCCCTGCGGGTTCTCGGGCAGCGTGCCGTCACCGTCGTTCTCCGGCTTGGCGCCGGGCGGCCCCGAGGTCCCGCCGGCGTCCGGATCGCCGTCCTGCTCACCGCCCGGCGGCTGCTCCGCGTCCGGGCCCGGTTCCTGGCCGGAATCCTGGCCGTCCGCGCCGCCGTCCGAGGCGTCCGGGCCGTCCCCGGCGCCGGCGTCACCGCCCGCGCCATCCTGGCCCTCGTCGCCCGGGGTGCCCTCGTCGCCCGGCGACCCGTCGTCCGGCTGCCCCTGGTCCTGGCCCGAACCCTGGCCGTCCGCGTCGCCGCCGCTCCGCGCCAGGATCAAGGTGGTGCCGATCACGGCCAGCACCGCGATCAGCGCCGCCGCGACGATCAGCGCGCGCCGGCGCCCGTTCGCCGCGCCGGAGCCGACCACGGGCGCGCCGTACGGCGGTGTTCCCTGCGGGGCGGGCGGCGGCCCGGCGGGCGCGGCACCGGCGGTGCGCAGCCCGACGACCATGGTCCGGTCGTCCGAACCCGCCGGATCGGCGGTCAGGGCGGCGGTCAGCAGTTCCCGGGTACGCGGCTCGTCCAGCCGGTCCCTGGGCGCCTTCGCCAGCAGCCCGGTGATGACCTCGACGAGCGGACCGGCCTGACGCGGGGGCCGCAGCGGGGAGTTCATGACGGCGGACAGGGTGGCGATGGCGCCGCCCTCGTCGTAGGGCGGGCGGCCCTCCACACAGCAGTACAGCAGCGCGCCGAGCGACCACAGGTCGGCGGCCGGGCCGAGCGCCTCGCCGCGCGCCCGCTCCGGCGAGATGTACGAGGGGGCGCCGACCAGCATGCCGGTGGAGGTGATGGACGGGTCGCCCTCGACCTTGGCGATGCCGAAGTCGGTGAGCACGATGCGGCCGTCCTCGTCCGCGATGAGGACGTTGGACGGCTTCACGTCGCGGTGCAGGATGCCCTTGTCGTGGGCGGCGCGCAGCACGTCGAGGATGGCGAGGCCGATCTCGGCCGCGCGGGTGGGCGACATGGGCCCGTCCTCGCGGATGAGGTCGGCCAGCGACCGGCCCTCGATGAGCTCCATCACGATCCACGGGCGGGAACCCTCGTCCACCACGTCGTAGATGGTGACCACGCCACGGCTGCGGATGGTGGCGATGGCCTTCGCCTCGCGCAGGGTGCGGGTGATGAGGCGCTTGCGTTCGCCGTCGTCGATGCCGTTGGTGAGGCGGAGTTCCTTGACCGCGACCTGGCGGCCGAGGATCTCGTCGGTGGCTTCCCACACGGTGCCCATGCCGCCGCGGCCGACGATGGAGATGAGGCGGTAACGGCCGCTCAGCAGGCGTCCGGGGGGCGGGGTGGTCAGGCCGGCGATCTCGCCGGCCCGCTTACGGGCGGCGGCCTCGTCGGCGTCCACGGGGGCGCGACGTCCGGTGGGCCGGTCGGCGGCCTCGGCGGGCGTTCCGGCGGACGGTGCCGCCGGCTTCGTGCCCGAGGCCGTCGCGGGCCGCACCGCGGACTCCGGTTCCGGTTCCGCTTCCGGTTCGGCGTCGGGTTCCGCTTCCGCCTGCTCCGCCGGTTCCGCTTCCGCTGCGGAGGCGTCGGCTTCGGAGGCTGCCGCGGGCTTGGGCGCGGCGTCGGCGGGGGCCGACTTCTCCTCGTCGTCCGCCGGTACGACCTCGGGCTCGGCCTCGGCCTCGGCCTGGGGCTCCACGGCGCTCTTCGTCGCCCGCTTCCGCTCCGCCGCACCGGCCGGCACGGCATCCGCCGGTTCCGCCGCCCCGGCGCGCTCGGCCTTCACGAGACTCGGCGCGTCCCGTTCCGTTTCCCGTTCCGTTTCCCTCTTCGGGTCGACTTCCGGTTCCACGGCCAACTCCTCGTGGTCTCGCACAGCGGACTCCCCAGCTCGCTCCGGCGCGCCCACGACCGGCCCTTCGACAGCCGCCGGTTCACCGTCACCGGCTTCCCGGTCCGGCGCGGCGTGCTCCGGCGCGCCGGGTTCCGCCGGTGGCGCCGCCACCACCGCCCCGGTGCCCGCCGCCCTCGTCGGCCGGCCGGCCGGCTCGCCTGCCCGCTCACCGGTCCGCGTTCCGGTGTCCCCGCTGTCCTGGCCCATGCGTCGTGTCCCCTCCGGCTTCCCGGGCCATTGTCACCCATGCGGGGGCCGCTCCGACCACGGACCTTCAGCTCGGCGGCACCGGCGGAGGCTGCGTGCGGGGACCCGACTGGTGGGCGGTGACGGCCCTTTGTGCCGGTCCGTGGCGTGCGGCGCGGTCATGGTCCGCCGCACACGGGTCCGTACGGACCCCTGCCGACCACCCGGCCCCGGCGATCCCGCTGTTCGACCGCCCCTGTGCGCCCGCGCGCCGCGCCGCCCACCGCGGCGGCGTCGGCCCACCGCTCCCCCACCGCGCTTCCCCCGAACCGGACTTCGCACGTCACGGCACCCGGGAGCCGGTGACACCCCGTCAGGTCGCACGCCCCACCCCGGTCTCGAAACGATCCCCCGACACCGAGTTCACCGAAGCCGACGACGGCCGGGGGCCACTCGGCGGGCCACGGATCACCCCGGTGGCCGGCGGTACGCCCGCCGGCCGTACGCCCGGGGCCCTACAGCGGTACGGTGTCGGGCGCCCCCAGCCGGGCCGCGTCCGCCGTCTGGTCGTCGGGCTGGAGCTGCGACTCGCGCTCCGCCTCCACCCGCTTCTCGTAGTGCTCGACCTCGCGCCCGATCTGCTGCTGGTCCCAGCCCAGGACGCCGGCCATCAGCTCGGCGCACTCGCGCGCGCTGCGCGTCCCCCGGTCGAACGTCTCGATCGAGATCCGGGTGCGCCGGGTGAGCACGTCCTCCAGGTGCCGGGCCTGCTCGTGCGAACAGGCATAGACGATCTCGGCCTTGAGGTAGTCGTCGGCGGCCGGCAGCGGCTCGCCGAGCGAGGGGTCGGCGTCGATCAGCTCCAGGATCTCCTCGGTCATGGAGCCGTAGCGGTTGAGCAGGTGCTCCACCCGGGTGTGGTGCAGCCCGGTGCGCGCCGCGATCCTGGCCCGGGAGTTCCACAGCGCGTGGTAGCCCTCGGCGCCGGTGAGCTGGACCTGCTCGGTGCAGCAGGCGGCGACCCGCTGGTCGAGACCGTGCACGGCCGCGTCCACGGCGTCCTTGGCCATCACCCGGTACGTCGTGTACTTGCCGCCCGCCACGACCACCAGGCCCGGTACGGGGTGGGCCACGGTGTGTTCGCGCGACAGCTGGCTGGTGGCGTCCGACTCGCCCGCCAGCAGGGGCCGCAGCCCGGCGTACACGCCCTGGACGTCGTCCCTCGTCAGCGGTACCGCCAGCACCGAGTTGACGTGTTCGAGCACGTAGTCGATGTCGGCGCTGGAGGCCGCCGGGTGTGCCTTGTCCAGGTCCCAGGGGGTGTCCGTGGTGCCCACGATCCAGTGGCGTCCCCACGGGATGACGAACAGCACGCTCTTCTCGGTGCGCAGGATCAGCCCAGTGGAGGACTGGATGCGGTCCTTGGGCACCACCAGATGGACGCCCTTGGAGGCGGTGACGTGGAACTGTCCGCGTTCGGCGATCATCCCCTGGGTGTCGTCGGTCCACACCCCGGTGGCGTTGACGACCTGTTTGGCGCGCACCTCGTACGCCTCGTCGCCCTCCAGGTCGAGCACCTTCACGCCGACCACGCGTTCGCCCTCGCGCAGGAACTCGGTCACCCGCGTCCGGTTGGCGGCCAGCGCCCCGTACGAGGCGGCGGTACGGACCAAGGTGGCGACGTACCGCGCGTCGTCCATCTGGGCGTCGTAGTACTGGAGGGCCCCGACGAGGGCGTCCTTCCTGAGGCAGGGCGCCACCCGCAGCGCGTGCCGCCGGGTGAGGTGCCGGTGGTGCGGCAGGCCGCGGGCGTGACCCGAGGACAGGGCCATGGTGTCGTACAGGGCGACGCCGCTGCCGGCGTACAGCCGCTCCCAGCCGCGGTGCTGCAGCGGGTACAGGAACGGCACCGGCTTCACCAGGTGCGGGGCGATCCGGCCGAGCAGCAGCCCGCGTTCCTTGAGTGCCTCGCGCACCAGCGCGAAGTCCAGCATCTCCAGGTAGCGCAGGCCGCCGTGGATGAGCTTGCTGGAGCGGGAGGAGGTGCCGGACGCCCAGTCCCTGGCCTCGACGATGCCGGTGGCGAGCCCGCGGGTCACGGCGTCCAGGGCGGTGCCGGCGCCGACCACGCCGCCACCCACCACCAGGATGTCCAGTTCGCGTTCCGCCATCCGGGCGAGTGCCTCGGCCCGCTGGCCGGGCCCCAGGGTCGCTGTCTTCACCGTGCCGCCTCCTAGGTCGTCCGTTTCTCGTCCGCCGTCCGCCCCCGCCGCCCGGGCGTTCGCCGTGCTCCGTCAGCGGTCCCCTCCCCCGGCCGCCGCGACCGGTGATCCGTCCCGTTTGTCGATGCTCTCCCATTTCCGCCACCCCCGCGCGGCACGAACCACGCCAGACTGACAATCCGCTATATATGTCATATATGTGCGCTCGTACGCACAGGGGAGAAGGGAACCCGCCGCACATGCCCGCAGACCTCGCCGTCCTGGGACTGGGCCATCTGGGTCTGCCCGCCGCCCAGGCCGCCTCCGCCATCGGCGTCGGCACCGTCGGCTACACCGATGACCAGCACACCACCACCGAACTCAACGCGGGCCGCCCGCCGGCCGACAGCACCCTCGCCGCCGCCGACCTGCGCCGCATGCTCGCCGCCGGGTTCCAGGCCACGAGCGACCCCACCGTCCTCGCCCGGGTCCGCACCGCGCTGATCTGCGCCCCCACCCCGCCCGCCGCCGACCGCCGCAGCCTCGACCTCACCGGCGTCCTCGACGCCGCCCGCACCCTCGCCCCCCGGCTGCGCCCGCGCACCCTCGTCGTCCTGGAATCCACCGTGCCGCCCGGCACCACCGAGGACCTCCTCGCCCCCGCGCTCGAAGCGGGATCAGGACTGCGCGCCGGCCGCGACTTCCACCTCGCCCACGCCCCCGGGCGCCTGGACCCCGGCAACCGCAGCCACGACTACTCCGGCACCCCCCGCGTCATCGGCGGCCTCACCCCCGCCTGCACCGAGGCCGCCGCCGCCTTCTACGGACGGCTCACCGACAAGGTGGTCCGCGCCAAGGGCGTCAAGGAGGCCGAAACCGTCAAGGTCCTGGAAACCAACTACCGGCACGTCAACATCGCCCTGGTCAACGAGATGGCCGTGCTCTGCCACGAACTCGGCGTCGACCTGTGGGACGTCGTGCGCTGCGCCGAGACCAAACCCTTCGGCTTCCGCTCCTTCCGGCCCGGCCCCGGCGTCGGCGGCCACACCCCACCCATCGACGTCGCCCCGGGACGGCTGCGGATGGTCGAACTCGCGCAGGAGGTCAACGCCCGCATGCCGGGCTACGTCACCCAGCGCGCCGCCACCCTCCTCAACGAGTACGGCAAGTCCGTACGCGGCGCCCGCCTGCTGCTCCTGGGCGTCACCTACAAGCCCGACCTCCCCGACCAGCAGGGCGCCCCCGCCCGCGAGATCGCCCGGAATCTCACCGAACTCGGCGGCCGGCTCAGCTTCCACGACCCGTACGTCACCCAGTGGCGGGTCGGCGGACAGCCCGTCCCGCGCGCCGACTCCCTCTACGAGGCCGCCGCCGGCGCCGATCTGACCCTGCTGCTCCAGCACCACTCCGTCTACGACCTCCAGGGCCTGGCCGCCAAGGCCCAGCTGCTGCTCGACACCCGCGGCGCCACCCCGGCGGGAGCGGCATACCGGCTGTGACCCGGTGCGCCCGCCGACCGGCCGGCCGTGACCGACGCCGGACGGCCCCGTACCGTTCAACGGCCGTTCGCCCCGCGCCGCCATCGTGAGGTCATGCCCCTCAGCCGCAGAGACTTCGTCCAGCACTCCGCCGTCACCGGCGCCGGCGTCGCCCTCGCCGGCAGCGTCGGCGTCCTGACCACCGCGCCCGGCGCGATCGCCGCCCCCGGCCGCCAGGGCCTGGGCTACGGCCCGCTGATCCCCGACCCGGACGGCATCCTCGCCCTCCCCGAGGGCTTCTCCTACCGGATCATCACCCACGCCGGCCGCACCACCCTGGACTCCGGCGAACCCACCCCCTCGAACCACGACGCCACCGGCGCCTTCGAGGGCCCGCGCCGCAGCGACCTGCTCGTCGTCAACCACGAACTCAAGGGCCCGCGCGCCGAGTGGGAACACCCCGTGCCGCTCACCGAGGGCCTGGTGTACGACCCGGCCGCCGCCGGCGGCTGCACGGTCGTCGAGATCAGCCACGGCGGCGAGTACGTCGCCGAATGGGTCGCCATCGCCGGTACCTCCACCAACTGCGCCGGCGGCACCACCCCCTGGGGAACCTGGCTGACCTGCGAGGAGAACTCCGACCGCGCCGGCGAGAACGGCATGACCCGGGACCACGGCTACGTCTTCGAGGTCGACCCGTACGACCGCACCGCCTGCCGCGACCCGCGCCCCGTCAAGGCCCTGGGCCGCTTCGACCACGAGGCCGTCGTCGTCGACCCCAAACAGGGCTACTTCTACCTCACCGAGGACGACAAGAACCCCAACGGCCTGTTCTACCGCTGGGTCCCGCCGCACGGCTTCCGCCCCGGCCGCGGCACCCTGCGCACCCTCGCCGAAGAGGCCGGCACGCTCCAGGCCGCCCGCTGCTTCGACTCGGGCGGCCGGTACGTGGACGACCTGTCCCGCGCGACCGTGACCGGCACCGTGTACGGCGTCGACTGGGCGACGGTCCCCGACCGCGACGCCCGCGAGGCGCCCCTCCGCGAGCAGTTCCGGGCGGGGGCGGTCACCCGGGGCCAGAAGCTCGAAGGCATGTGGTGGGGCGACGGCGGTGCCTACTTCGTGTGCTCCTACGCCCGCGACGGCCAGAGCCCCGGCGCCCCGCACGACGGACAGGTGTGGTTCTACAACCCCCGGCGCCGCACCATGACCCTCAAGGTGATCCTGGGCGCCGAGGACACCTTCGACGGCCCGGACAACATCACCGTCTCCCCCTACGGCGGCCTGATCATCGCCGAGGACGGCGACGGCCTCCAGCATCTCTTCGGCGCCACCGACGGCGGCCGCACCTACGAACTGGCCCGCAACGAACTCAACATCGGCACGGTCGAGGCGCCCGAGTACAGCGAGTTCACCGGCCCGGTCTTCTCCACGGACCGCCGGACGCTGTACGCCAGCATCCAGGAGCCCGGCATCCTGCTGGCCATCACCGGCCCCTGGCGCCACCAGCCCCGCGCATGACACGGGGGCCCGGTCCGTACCCGGACCGGGCCCTACCCGGCGAGAAAGACCGAGGTGTCCAGCGCCGGATAGGGCTCGGGCAGCGGGAGCGAACGCCCCAGATCCACCTCGACCTTGGTGGCATAACGTGCCTTGGCCGATGCGTCCCCCGGCTTCGGGTCCGAGCAGGCGAACGCCTTCTTCTCGTCCCGGTGAATCAGCACATGCACAGGAACACCCGCCGCGGCGTACGTGCGGTACTTGGGGCCGGTGTCGGTCTCATGGTTGCTGGACGTGACCTCCCCGACCAGATCCAGCAGATCGACGGGGTCCATTCGTGGCTTCTTCACGGGCTCGGTCACAGAATCATCGGCAGAATCGATGGCGCGTTCGGCGATCATCGTCACTTTCCGCCCCTTCCCTCTCTGGTGACACGCTGCGCCCGCATGGGTGCCCCGGCACCATCATGCGGGCGTCCGCGCGCCATACCGCCAGTTGAGGGAAATGATCACTCCATCGCGTTAACGCGAGTCGGCGACCGTGACCTCCACGCGCTGGAACTCCTTGAGCTCGGAGTACCCGGTCGTCGCCATCGCCCGCCGCAGCGCGCCGAAGAAGTTCATCGAGCCGTCGGGGATGTGGGACGGGCCGGTGAGGATCTCGGCGGTGCTGCCCACCGTGCCCAGCCGCACCTTCTTGCCGCGCGGCACGTCCTCGTGCACCGCCTCCATGCCCCAGTGGTTCCCGCGCCCCGGCGCGTCGGTGGCCCGCGCCAGCGGGGAGCCCATCATCACCGCGTCGGCGCCGCACGCGATCGCCTTCGGCAGGTCGCCGGACCAGCCGACGCCGCCGTCCGCGATCACATGCACGTACCGGCCGCCCGACTCGTCCATGTAGTCGCGCCGCGCCGCCGCCACATCGGCCACGGCCGTCGCCATCGGCACCTGGATGCCCAGCACGTTGCGCGTGGTGTGCGCCGCGCCGCCGCCGAAGCCGACCAGCACACCGGCGGCCCCGGTCCGCATCAGGTGCAGCGCCGCCGTGTAGGTGGCGCAGCCGCCGACGATCACCGGCACGTCCAGCTCGTAGATGAACTGCTTGAGGTTCAGCGGCTCCGCCGCCCCCGACACATGCTCGGCCGAGACCGTCGTACCGCGGATCACGAACAGGTCCACGCCCGCGTCCACGACCGCCTTGGAGAACTGCGCGGTGCGCTGCGGCGAGAGCGCGGCGGCCGTGACGACCCCCGCGTCCCGGACCTCCTTGATGCGCTGCCCGATCAGCTCCTCGCGGATCGGCGCCTCGTAGATCTCCTGAAGCCGCTTGTTGGCGCCGTCCTCGGAGAGCTCGGCGATCTCCGCGAGCAGCGGCTCGGGGTCCTCGTAACGGGTCCACAGACCTTCGAGGTTGAGCACCCCGAGACCGCCCATCTCACCGATGCGGATGGCGGTGGCCGGCGAGACGACGGAGTCCATCGGCGCGGCCAGGAAGGGCAGTTCGAAGCGGTAGGCATCGATCTGCCAGGCGATCGAGACCTCCTTGGGGTCCCGGGTACGCCGGCTGGGCACCACCGCGATGTCGTCGAACGCGTACGCCCGCCGCCCGCGCTTGCCGCGCCCGATCTCGATCTCCGTCACCTGATGAGCCTTTCCCTGTGCTTTCGCCGGCAGACGTCCCAGTATTCCCCGGGCTCAGCGCCGCGAGTAGTTCGGGGCCTCGGTCGTCATCTGGATGTCGTGCGGGTGGCTCTCCTTGAGCCCGGCCGCGGTGATCCGGACGAACCGGCCGCGCTCCTTGATGTCCGGGACGGTACGGCCGCCCAGGTAGTACATCGACTGGTGCAGCCCGCCCACCAGCTGGTGCACCACGGAGGCCAGCGGACCGCGGTAGGGCACCTGGCCCTCGATGCCCTCGGGGATCAGCTTGTCGTCGTCGCCGACCGACTCCTGGAAGTACCGGTCCTTGGAGTACGAGCGCTTCTCGCCGCGCGTCTGCATCGCGCCCAGCGAACCCATGCCCCGGTACGACTTGAACTGCTTGCCGTTGATGAACTGGAGCTCGCCCGGCGACTCCTCGCAGCCCGCCAGCAGACTGCCGAGCATCACCGTGTCCGCGCCGGCCACCAGCGCCTTGGCGATGTCGCCGCTGTACTGGAGGCCACCGTCGCCGATCACCGGGATGCCGGCCTCGCGCGCCGCCAGCGCGGCCTCGTAGATCGCCGTCACCTGCGGCACGCCGATGCCGGCCACCACGCGGGTGGTGCAGATCGAGCCGGGTCCGACGCCGACCTTGATGCCGTCGACCCCGGCGTCCACGAGCGCCTGCGCGCCGTCCCGGGTGGCCACGTTGCCGGCCACCACGTCGACCCGGTCGTAGTTCGACTTGATCTTGGCGGCCATCTCGGGGACCAGCCGGGAGTGCCCGTGCGCCGTGTCCACGACCACGAAGTCCACGCCGGCCTCGATCAGCGCCTGGGCCCGCTCGTACGCGTCCCCGGCGACTCCGACGGCCGCGCCGACGATGAGGCGGCCCTCGGCGTCCTTGGCGGCGTTCGGGTACTTCTCGGCCTTCACGAAGTCCTTGACGGTGATCAGCCCGCCGAGGCGGCCGTCCGCGTCCACCAGCGGCAGCTTCTCGATCTTGTGCCGGCGCAGCAGCTCCATGGCCTGCTCGCCGGAGATCCCGACCTGGCCGGTGACCAGCGGCATCGGCGTCATGACCTCGCGCACCTGCCGGCTGCGGTCCGACTCGAACGCCATGTCGCGGTTGGTGACGATGCCCAGCAGCTTCCCGGCGCCGTCCGTGACCGGCACACCGCTGATCCGGAACCGGCCGCACAGCTCGTCGGCCTCGCGCAGCGACGCGTCGGGACGGATGGTGATCGGGTCGGTGACCATGCCCGACTCGGAGCGCTTCACCCGGTCCACCTGGGCGGCCTGCTCCTCGATGGACAGGTTGCGGTGCAGCACGCCGGCCCCGCCCTGCCGCGCCATGGCGATGGCCATCCGCGCCTCGGTGACCTTGTCCATGGCCGCCGACAGCAGCGGGACGTTCACCCGTACGTTGCGCGAGATCAGCGACGAGGTGTCGATGTCGCCGGGGGCCATGTCGGCGGCGCCCGGCAGCAGCAGCACATCGTCGAAGGTCAGGCCGAGCGCGGCGAACTTGTCCGGGATTCCCTCGGTGTGATCACTCATGTCTGCCCTCTCCACGCTCGCGGCTCACGCGCTGCTCGATCACGCACGCATCCATCCGGCCTACGCACCCTTGCCCAGCCTGGCTGTCCATGCTAAGCGGAACCGGCGGTGTCCTCTTACCGCCCGCTTATCCCCCGGACGTGATCCTGGTGACGTCCGGGGATCCGGACGGGACGGCCGGCGGACGGCAGGCCGGTGCGCTCACCGCCCCGCGAGCGCCCGCAGCCGGCTGAGCGCACGGTGCTGTGCCACCCGTACGGCGCCGGGTGACATGCCCAGCTTCTGCCCGGTCTCCTCGGCGGTCAGTCCGATCGCGACCCGCAGCAGCACCAGCTCGCGCAGATGATCGGGGAGGTTCGCCAGCAGCTTTCTGGCCCACTCGGCGTCGCTGCTCAGCAGCGCCCGCTCCTCGGGCCCCAGCGAGTCGTCCGCCCGTTCGGGCATCTCGTCGGAGGGCAGGACGGTGGATCCGGGCCCGCGCATCGCCGCCCGCTGGAGGTCGGCGACCTTGTGCTGGGCGATGGCCACCACGAAGGCGTCGAAGGGCCGTCCGGTGTCGCGGTAGCGGGGCAGTGCGTAGAGCACCGCCAGGCACACTTCCTGTGCCAGATCGTCGACGAAGTGTCTGGCCTCGCCGGGCAGCCGGGCCAGCCGGGTGCGGCAGTAGCGCACCGCGAGTGGGTGCACATGGGCCAGCAGGTCATGAGTCGCCTGGGCATCGCCCTCGGCGGCCCGATGGACGAGGGCGCCGATCGCCGTGGTCTCGTCATCGCGCATCGGTCCATGGTGCACCGTCGCACCACGGTCCGGTGCACCGTGTGCGGAGTTGTGCACCGAAGCGTTATGTGAAGTGCGCGGAGTTGTCTTCGGAGCGTTCGAAGTGTTCGGAGCGGGAGTGCCGCTGCCCGTCATGTCCCGGGCCCTCCCCTCGCGCGTGGCCGGCTCGTCCCCAAGGAGCGTCATGCCTCAAGCATGCGGCACCGGGAAAAGTTTCAGGCCCGCTCCGTGCCGGACGGGGCGACAGACTCGGGCCGCCCCTCCCCGTCCGGTTCTCGTGGCCCGGCCGGCTCAGCGGACCAGGCCCCAGCGGAAACCCAAGGCCACAGCATGTGCGCGGTCGGAAGCGCCGAGCTTTTTGAACAGTCGGCGGGCGTGGGTTTTGACCGTGTCCTCGGAGAGAAAAAGCTCACGCCCGATCTCGGCGTTGGACCGTCCGTGGCTCATTCCCTCCAGCACCTGGATCTCCCGGGCGGTAAGGGTGGGGGCGGCTCCCATGTCGGAGGAGCGCAGCCGGCGCGGGGCCAGCCGCCAGGTCGGGTCGGCCAGCGCCTGGGTGACGGTGGCCCGCAGTTCGGCGCGCGAGGCGTCCTTGTGCAGATAGCCGCGGGCTCCGGCGGCGACGGCGAGGGCCACGCCGTCGAGGTCCTCGGCCACGGTGAGCATGATGATGCGGGCGCCCGGGTCGGCCGACAGCAGCCGCCGTACGGTCTCCACCCCCCCGAGTCCGGGCATCCGGACATCCATCAGGATGAGATCGGAGCGGTCGGCACCCCAGCGGCGGAGGACTTCCTCGCCGTTGGCCGCCGTGGTGACCCGCTCCACGCCGGGCACGGTGGCGACCGCGCGGCGCAGGGCTTCCCGGGCGAGCGGGGAGTCGTCGCAGACAAGAACGGACGTCATGGCCGGCCTCCGCAGCTGATGCGCATCACGTTGAGCCTCCAGGCTGTTGTGTGTCGTCACCTGTGCGATTGACAGCCCCGGACCCTGGTCCGGGCGGTGGTCTCTTCCGTCAACCGCCTCCGCCCTCTCAACGACGGTCACCCGAAAGAGTTACGGCTTCCGCACTTCACCTTCGATCGTCGTTGGGCTATCAACCCCACAGCCTTCAGCACTCTACGTGACGCTTCCGTCACGCGATAGGTGCTTCCATCCAACACGCCGAACATTCGTTTTTGCCCTATTTAGACGCGCTTGTTCATTTTGAGAGGTTTCCGGATATATTCGGCTGGTAGTCATATTTACATCTGCCCGACGGCGGCGGATGTGGACTGACCGAGCCAGGCCAGCACGACAGCTCGTATCCGATGGGACACTCTCATGGCAGATTTCTCCCGCCTCCCGGGCCCGAACGCCGACCTGTGGGACTGGCAGCTGCTCGCCGCCTGCCGGGGCGTGGACAGTTCCCTCTTCTTCCACCCCGAGGGCGAGCGCGGTGCCGCCCGCAGCGCCCGCGAGACGCAGGCCAAGGAGGTGTGCATGCGCTGCCCGGTGCGCTCGGAGTGCGCCGCGCACGCGCTGGCCGTCCGCGAGCCGTACGGCGTGTGGGGCGGACTGACCGAGGACGAGCGCGAGGAGCTGATGGGGCGGGCCCGCAGAGGTCTCGTCGACGCGAGCACGCCAACCCGCCGGGACTGAGCGGAGGCGACCGACTACCGTCTCCGCTTATGACAACTGCATTGGTGACGGGAGCCACCGCCGGGATCGGGGCCGCCTTCGCACGGCGACTGGCGCGCGACGGCCACAATCTGGTGCTGGTGGCACGGGACGCGCAACGGCTGCGGAGCACGGCGGCGGAGCTGCACGATCTGCACGGGATCGAGGCGGCCGTGCTGGTCGCCGACCTGGCCGAGGACGAGGGGATCGAGGCGGTCGAGGAACGGCTGGGCGACCGCCGCCACCCTGTGGACCTGCTGGTCAACAACGCCGGCTTCGGCCTCAAGGGGGTCTATCCGGAGGTCCCCATGGCGGACGAGCTGCGGATGCTGAAGGTGCACTGCGAGGCGGTGCTGCGGCTGACGACGGCGGCCGTCACCACCATGCGGCTGCGGCGGCGCGGCGGGGTGGTGAACGTGGCGTCGGTGGCGGCGTTCGTGCCGCGCGGCACGTACGGGGCGTCCAAGGCGTGGGTCGTCCAGTTCACCCAGGGCGCGGCCCGGGACATGGCGGGCAGCGGGGTGCGGCTGATGGCGCTGTGCCCGGGGTTCGTGCGCACCGAGTTCCACCAGCGGGCGCGGATGGGCACGAAGGCCATTCCGGAGTGGATGTGGCTGGACGCCGACAAGGTGGTGGACGCGGGGCTGCGGGACCTGGCCCGGGGTCGCACGGTCTCGATCCCCGATCCCCGCTACAAGGCCCTGATGGGCGCGGCCAAGCTGGTGCCGCGCGGGGCGCTGGGCGGGATCACGGGCCGGGCGGGGCGGAAGTACGGGCCGCGGCGGGAGGGCCCGGATACCCCCGGGGCGTAGGAGGAAATGACCATCCTCCCGGTTTTACGCTGGCAGTGTGAAGTGAATGCACTCTCCCGAGGGAATCCACCCATGACATTCGTGCAGGTAATTGATCTCAAAACCACACGGGTCGGTGAGATGAACCGCCTGATGGATCGCTGGACCGAGGCGACCCGCGGGAAGCGAACGGCCACTCACTCGATCGTCGGCAAGGACCGGTCGGATTCCACTCACGTCGTGGAGATCGTGGAGTTTCCCTCGTACGAGGAGGCGATGAGGAATTCGAAGCTCCCGGAGACCGACCGGATATTCAAGGAGATGATGGAACTGTGCGACGACGTCCCGCGCTTCACCGACCTGGACGTCGTCCGCGACGAGCAGCTCAACAAGCGAGCGGTACGCGCCTTCTTCGAGACCGTGATCAATGACCGGGAGCTGGAGGCGGCGGACGGGTTCATGAGCCCGGACTACGCCGACCACGACCCGGGCAATCCGGCCGATCCCCACGGGCTGCGGGAGTTCAAGGAGCAGGTGGGCATGTACATGAGCGCCTTCGAACCGGTGATCGTCATCGAGGACCAGATCGCGGAAGGGGATCTGGTGACGACCCGGTGGACGGTGACAGGCACCCACTCCGGTGAGTACCTGGGGCTCGAACCCACGGGCCGGGCGCTGACCATCACCGGCCACACCACTTTCCGTTTCGCGGACGGGAAGATCGCCGAGGGCTGGTGGAACTGGGACCAGCTCGGTGTGATGAGCCAGCTCGGCCTGGTCGAGACCTAGCCGGTCGCGGCCTGGCCGGTCGAAACCTGGCGAGCCGTATCGGGCGCGCCGCCGCTGTCACGGGAGAAGGCCCCCACCCCGCCCGGGAAACGGGCGAGCCGGGGGCCTTCCGTACGCACTGGTACCGGTGTCAGTGGCTGTGGCCGTGACCGCCGGCGGCCTCCGGCTCCTCTTCCTTCTTCTCCACCACGAGGGTCTCGGTGGTGAGCAGCAGGGAGGCGATGGAGGCGGCGTTCTCCAGCGCGGAGCGGGTGACCTTGACGGGGTCGATGACGCCGGCCTTCACCAGGTCGCCGTACTCGCCGGTGGCGGCGTTGAAGCCCTCACCCTTGTCCAGGTCGGCGACCTTGGAGGTGATGACATAGCCCTCCAGGCCGGCGTTCTCGGCGATCCAGCGCAGCGGCTCGACGACGGCGCGGCGGACGACGGCGACACCGGTGGCCTCGTCGCCCTCCTTGCCCAGGCCGCCTTCCAGCACCTTGGCGGCGTGCACCAGCGAGGCGCCACCACCGGGGACGATGCCCTCCTCGACCGCGGCGCGGGTCGCGGAGATGGCGTCCTCCAGACGGTGCTTCTTCTCCTTGAGCTCCACCTCGGTGGCGGCACCGACGCGGATCACGCACACGCCGCCGGCCAGCTTGGCGAGGCGCTCCTGGAGCTTCTCGCGGTCCCAGTCGGAGTCGGTGGACTCGATCTCGGCCTTGATCTGGTTGACGCGGCCGGTGACGTCGGCGGTGTCGCCGGCGCCGTCCACGATGGTGGTGTCGTCCTTGGTGATGGTGACCCGGCGGGCGGTGCCGAGCACGTCGAGCCCGGCCTGCTCCAGCTTGAGGCCGACCTCCTCGGAGATCACGGTCGCGTTGGTGAGGGTCGCGATGTCACCGAGCATGGCCTTGCGGCGGTCACCGAAGCCGGGCGCCTTGACGGCGACCGCGTTGAAGGTGCCGCGGATCTTGTTGACGACGAGGGTGGAGAGCGCCTCGCCCTCCACGTCCTCGGCGATGATCAGCAGCGGCTTGGAGGCCCCGCCGGCCTGCATGATCTTCTCCAGCAGCGGGAGCAGGTCCTGGATGGAGGAGATCTTGCCCTGGTGGATCAGGATGTACGGGTCGTCGAGGACGGCCTCCATACGCTCCTGGTCGGTGACGAAGTACGGGGAGAGGTAGCCCTTGTCGAAGGCCATGCCCTCGGTGAAGTCCAGCTCCAGGCCGAAGGTCTGGGACTCCTCGACGGTGATGACACCGTCCTTGCCGACCTTGTCCATCGCCTGCGCGATGAGCTCGCCGACCTGCTTGTCCTGGGCGGACAGCGCGGCGACGGCGGCGATGTCCTCCTTGGAGTCGATCGGACGGGCGGTGGCCAGCAGGTCCTCGGAGATGGCGCGGACCGCGGCGTCGATGCCCTTCTTCAGGGCGGCCGGGGAGGCACCGGCGGCGACGTTGCGCAGACCCTCGCGGACCAGCGCCTGGGCCAGGACGGTGGCGGTGGTGGTGCCGTCACCCGCGATGTCGTTGGTCTTGGTCGCCACCTCCTTCACGAGCTGGGCGCCGAGGTTCTCGTAGGGGTCCTCGATCTCCACCTCACGGGCGATGGTGACGCCGTCGTTGGTGATGGTCGGGGCGCCGAACTTCTTGTCGATGACCACGTTGCGGCCCTTGGGGCCGATGGTCACCTTCACCGCGTCGGCGAGCTGGTTGACACCGCGCTCGAGGGCGCGCCGGGCGTCCTCGTCGAACTTCAGGATCTTCGCCATGACGTGCGTATCCCTCGTAAAAGTGTGTGGAAGCTGGAAAGCCGGAGCGAGCTGGCTGGCTCAGCTCGGACGAAAAGGCAGCCGCGCCCCTACTTCCCGGCTTGTCGATGACGGGGGAGCCGGGGCGCGGCCGGGTGAAGCGAAGCGCTGGGGCTTACTTCTCGATGATGGCGAGCACATCGCGGGCGGAGAGCACCAGGTACTCCTCGCCGTTGTACTTCACCTCGGTGCCGCCGTACTTGCTGTACAGCACGATGTCGCCGACCTTGACGTCGAGCGGCAGGCGGTCGCCGTTCTCGAAGCGGCCCGGGCCCACGGCGAGGACGGTGCCCTCCTGGGGCTTCTCCTTCGCGGTGTCCGGGATGACCAGGCCGGAGGCCGTGGTCTGCTCGGCATCGAGCGGCTGGACGACGATGCGGTCCTCGAGCGGCTTGATGGCAACCTTGGAACTGGTGGTGGCGGTCACGTCCGACCTCCCCCTTCGGAGAGCTCTTGAGGGTCTGCTGTCTTGTGATAGCGCCCTGGAGGACCCGTCGTCGCGGGTGCCGGATCCGCCCGTCGCGCATGCTGGCACTCGCCGGTGGAGAGTGCCAGTCTTGAGAGTAGGCGGCGATTAGCACTCAGTCAACCAGAGTGCCAACACGCGCCCCTGCCGCGTCCCGTGGGCGTTCCCCGTGACCGACTCGGAGGGCTCAGAGATAGTCCTCCAGGCGGGCGACGGCGAAACCCTGGGAGGTGGCGGTGTCCAGGACTCGGCGGATCATGTCGGGCATCGTGCCCGCCCATTCCGAGCTGCCGCGGAAGTGGGTGAGGATGATGTCCCCGGGGTGGAACTCGCGGTCGGGGCGGCCCCATTCGATGCGGTCGGGGAATGCCTCCTCGGCCCACAGCGGGACCACCTCCACGCCGCAGGAGGCCGCCGCGCGCAGCGTCTCGCGGTCGTAGGCGCCGTAGGGCGGGCGGAACATCACGGGGCGTTCGCCCATCTCCTCCTCCAGGGTGTCCTGCTGGTCGCAGATCTCCTCGCGCTGCCCGGACGCGGAGAGCCGGGGCAGCTCACGGTGGTTGACGGTGTGGTTGTGGATGCCCCAGCCGTCGTCCCGGGCCTCGCGGAAGTAGTCGTAGTCGTCCCTGGCCACGTAGTCGGAGAGGAAGGCGCTGACGGGGACGTCGAGCTCGCGGAGCATCTCCAGCAGGCCGGGGTCCTTGTGGGCGCCGTCGTCGATGGTGAGGAAGACGACCTTGTCGTCGGTGGGCACCCGGGTGATGACGGCGGGCAGGCCGTCGCCGGTGATGTGCCCCGGCTCGGTGACGGGTTCGGCCTTCTTCGCGGGCGGGGCCGGCGGGCGCAGCGGCGCCTTGCGCAGGCCCCAGCTCTTGGCGGCGGCGAGCCGCTTGGCCTCGGCCTTCACCAGGCCCTCGGCGTAGGTGGCGAGCGCGTCGGCGGCGGTGCGGGCCTGGGCGCGCTGCGGCGTGCCCAGGGCGGCGACCGGGGCGGCGGCGTCCGCGCCGGAGGAGGAGGCGGTGGTGGCGGTGCCGCAGGACAGGAGGGTGAGTCCGAGTATGGCGAGACCGGTTCCGGTGACTCCGGTCCAGAAAAAAGACTTTTGTCTTACTTGTCTGATAATCCTCATGGAACGGATGCTGACACCGGCCGCCAGGGACACGCGGCACGACCTTCCGGCCCGCCAGGGAGAATGACCCACGTGGCCGCACCCGATTCCTCCGCCCGATCGACCTTCGACGCCCTGCTGAGCAGCGAGGGCCGGCAGTTGCTGGCCGAACTGCGGGACTTCGACCCGGCGGACGAGCTGACCCTCGCCACCCGGCTGCGCCGCGACCACCCCGCCGGGCTGGTGTCCGCCGCGCTCGGCCAGGCCCGGCTGCGGCAGCGCGCGGTGGCGAAGTTCGGGGCCGCCGACGCGGCCCGCATGTACTTCACGCCCAACGGCGTGGAACAGGCCACCCGGACCACCGTCGCGACCTGGCGGGCCCGGCGGATGGCGGGCCTGGGCATCCGCCGGGTGGCCGATCTGTGCTGCGGCATCGGCGGCGACGCGATCGCGCTGGCCCGGGAGGGTATCGAGGTCCTCGCCGTCGACCGCGACCCGCTGACCTGCGCCGTGGCCGAGGCCAACGCCGAGGCGCTGGGCCTGGACGGACTCATCGAGGTGCGCCGCGGCGATGTCACCGAGGTGGACACCAGGGGGTACGACGCCGTGTTCCTCGACCCGGCCCGGCGCGGCGGGCGCGGCCGGATCTTCGACCCCGAGGCGTACTCACCGCCGCTGTCCTGGGCGATCGCGGCGGCCACCGCCGCCCCGTACGCCGCGGTGAAGATCGCCCCCGGCATCCCGCACGAGGCGATCCCGGAGCAGGCCGAGGCGGAGTGGGTCTCGGACCGCGGAGAGGTCAAGGAGGCGGTGCTGTGGTTCGGCACCGGCGGGGCCGGCGTACGCCGCGCCACCCTGCTGCCGGCCGGGGACACCCTCACCGGCGACACCGGCCAGGCGCCTTCGGGGGCGCCGGGGCGCTATCTGTACGAGCCGGACGGGGCGGTGATCCGCGCCCATCTGGTGGCGGAGACGGCCCGGCGGCTCGGCGGCCGGCTGCTGGACCCCACCATCGCGTACATCACGACGGACGAGCCGGCCGGGGGCGCCGGGCCGGACGCGGCGGGCTCCCCGTACGCGAGCGGGTACGAGATCGACGAGGTGCTGCCGTTCCACGTGAAGCGGCTGCGGGCGCTGCTGCGCGAGCGCGGGGTGGGGACGGTCACCATCAAGAAGCGTGGCTCCGCGATCGATCCGGACGAGCTGCGCAAGCGCCTCAAGCCCAGCGGCCCGGGTCGGGCCACGGTCGTCGTCACCCGGCTCGCCGGCGCCCCGGTCATGCTGCTGGTCCGTCCGCTGCCGCGTCCTCCAGCGTGAGCAGGGCGCCCAGCAGGGCCGCGCAGCCCTCGGGGCCCAGCGGTGCCACCAGATGGCGGCGGAGCGCGCCGGCCAGGGCCCGGGCGGCGGCGGTGGCGGTGGCGGCGCCCTCCTCGGTGAGCACGGCGTAGACCACCCGGCGGTCGGTGCGGGAGGGGCGGCGGTCCACCAGTCCCTGCTGGGCGAGCCGGTCCACGACCTTGGTGGTGCCGGCGGTGGAGAAGCCCAGGGTCTCGGTCAGTTCGCGCATCGGGGCGGACCGTGAAGGGGCGGCCAGCAGATGCCACAGCACCTGGAACGAGGAGGCGGCGACGCCCGTACCGGCGGCGACCTCGGCCAGCAGCCGGTCGTTCAGGCGGCGGAAGCCGCTCTGCATGGCGTGCCAGTGCTGGAGGAGTTCACGATCCTCGGCCCCGGGGCAGTCCTCCTGGGGTCGCTCCGCCGGGGGATCCACCGGGGAGCCTTCGCCCTGTTCCGTCCGCATGCCGAACTCCGTCCTCTTGCGGAAGGATAACCGGCATCGTTAATATCTCGCTAGTTACCTAATAACCAGCAAGAGGATTGTCATGTCAGATGATCTTTCGTCCGGGCTGCTGGCCGGCCGCTGGACACTGGACGCCGCCCACTCCACCGTCCACTTCGCCCGCAAGGGACTGTGGGGGCTGATCACCGTCACGGGCACCTTCGGCGAGATCGCCGGTCACGCCGACGTACTGGCGGACGGCACCGCGCGCGGCACCCTCACCGTCGGCGCCGGATCGCTCGACACCGGCAACGCGCGGCGCGACCGGCATCTGCGGTCCGCCGACTTCTTCGGCGTCGCGGTGCACCCGAAGATCCTCTTCGCCGCCGAGCGGATCGCGCCCGAGGGCGACGCCGGGCAGGTCCGCGTCAGCGGCGAGCTGACCGTCACCGGCGTCACCCGGCCGCTCACCTTCACCGCCCGCGCCACCGAGGCCGCCCCCGACGGCGTCACCCTCACCGCGGAACCGGAGATCGACCCGGCGGCGCACGGCATGACCTGGAACCTCGCCCGGATGATGCGGGGCCCCGCCCGGCTCGCCCTCACCCTGCGCTTCGTGCACACACCGGCGGCGTCCGAGACGGCCGGCACGGCCGACACCACGAAGGCGTCGGACGCATAATCCGCCCGTGTCCGGGGCACCCGGCCGTCCGTACCCCATCCGCATCCGGAACCACGGAAACGAACACGATCCCGGAACACGGAACACGGACAAGCCGAAAGGATGTGACCGACGTGCGCGTCGCCTTCCTCATGGCGCCAGAAGGCGTGGAGCAGATCGAACTCACCGATCCCTGGGACGCCCTGCTCGCCGCCGGCGGCGAACCCCGCCTGATCTCCACCCACGGGGGCCGGATCCAGGCCTACAACCACCTGGACGCCGCCGACACCTTCGCCGTCGACGAGACCGTCGACGACGCCTCGGTGGACGACTACGACGGCCTGGTCCTGCCCGGCGGCGTGGCCAATCCGGACGCGCTGCGGCTCAGCAGCCGCGCCCTGGCGTTCATCAATGGCTTCTTCGCCACCGGCCGCCCCGTCGCCGCCATCTGCCACGCCCCGTGGACGCTGGTGGAGGCCGACGCCGTGCGGGGCCGGACCCTCACCTCCTGGCCCAGCCTGAAGACCGACATCCGCAACGCGGGCGGCAGTTGGGTGGACGAACAGGTCGTCATCGACAACAACGGCCCCAACACCCTCATCACCAGCCGCAAGCCCGGTGACCTGCCGGCCTTCGACGAGGCGTTCCTCGCGCAGTTCGCCGCCGCCACCAGCTGAGGTGAACGCCCGCCCGCGCGCCGGTGGCTGACATCCTCACCACCGTGTTGACGTTCCGTACCGGCTCATAAGATCGTCGTCGATTGATCGACACAACGATCAGCACGGAACTCAACGGATACATGGGGTGGGCGCATGCGCGGCCGGAGCCGGAAACACACAGTCGCGGTCGCGGTCGCCGTAGCGCTCAGCGGCACGCTGGCGCTCGGCGGCTGCACCGCCGAGGACTTCACCGACGCGGCGGACGGCGACCCGGCCCCGTCCGCGCCCCCGGCCGACGGCGCCCCGCCGGCCACCGACTTCATCGTCACGGCGCTCCCCGGTCTGCCCACCCCCGAGGACGCCAGGACCCAGCTCGGCGAGCTCACCGTGGCCGAACAGCGGCCCATGACGGGCTACGACCGGGACAAGTTCCCGCACTGGGCCTCCCAGGACGGCTGCACGGCCCGCCAGCAGACGCTGCTGCGCGACGGCGAGGACGTGGTCACGGACGACAAGTGCCAGCCCACCTCGGGCAGCTGGTACAGCGCCTACGACGGGGAGACCCTGAACGAGGCCAAGGACGTGGACATCGACCACATGGTGCCGCTCGCCAACGCCTGGCGCTCGGGGGCGGACAGCTGGGACAACGACCGGCGGGCCGCCTTCGCCAACGACCTGACCCACCCGCAGCTGCTGGGCGTCAGCGCCTCCTCCAACCGCTCCAAGGGTGACCAGGGCCCCGAGGACTGGCAGCCGCCGCTGGAGGAGTTCTGGTGCGAGTACGGGCTGGCCTGGACCCGGGTCAAGCACGAGTACGACCTGACGGTCACCCAGGACGAGCACGACGAGCTGAGCGCCATGCTGAACACCTGCCCGGCCTGAGGCCGGGGACCGGCGGCGCGGGGGACCGGCTCACCGGCCGGAGCGGTAGTTCTCGGCCTTGTCGAGAATGGCGGTGAAGCGCCGCCACTGCTCGGCGCCCTCCGCCGTGGGGCCCACGGTGAAGTCCTCCGGGTCGAGGAAGTCCATCCTCGCCCGGGTGGCCGGGTCCAGGTCCTGCCACGCCGCCTCGTCCTGTGGTGATCGCGCCACTGGGCGATGCTATCCCCTGGAACGGCCACCGGCCCCGTACCGCGCGGTACGGGGCCGGTCCGGTTCCGGGGGCCGTTCGCGGGGGCGCGGGTCGGCGGGGCGGATCAGCCCAGCCGGCCGAGCCTGGCCGTGAAGCCGGGCTCCGTCAGATCGTGTCGCAGCGCCACCGGGACGGTGGTCTCGCTGCCCCCGCTGCCGTCTCCGACGGTGAGCGTGCCGACCTCGGTACCGGCGGAGGCGGTGTGCGGCAGGGCCTCGTCGCCCTCGCCGCCGTTCAGCTCCAGCGTGAGCTTCAGGCCCGGCCAGCCCGCCGCCCGCACGTCCTCGGTGACGGTGACCGGGGTACGCCCGCCGAGCCCGTCGTCCACGTACCCGACGACATCGCCGGCGCTCAGCACCGTCTCCTCGATCAGTTCCTCCTGGGCGAAGGAGATCAGTTCCCTTCCAGCGTTGAGCGCCCCGGTGAGGATGGACAGGTCGACGGGGTCCGGCGGCTGGCGCAGCACCGCGCCGATGATCAGGCGGGTCTCCTCGCCCACGGTCTGCTCGGCGGCGAAGAGGAGGTTGCCCAGGGCGGTGGTCGTGGTGCCGGTCTTGATGCCGACCGTGCCGTTCATGGGCACGAGGTGGTTCCAGTTGCCCTGCCGCTCACCACTGCTGTCGTAGTACTCGGGCAGCCGCACGACCTGCCGGAAGACCGGGTCCTCCATGGCCGCCTTGCCCAGGATGACCTGGTCCTCGGCAGTGCTGACCGTGTCGGGGCTGAGGCCGGACGGGTCGGTGTAGGTGGTGTTCTTCATGCCGAGTTCGGCGGCGGTCTCGTTCATCTTGGCGACGAAGTCGGCCTCGGAACCGGCGTCCCAGCGGGCGACGAGACGGGCCACGTTGTTGGCGGAGGCGATCATGATCGCCTGCAGGGCCTCGCGCTGGGTGAGGACTTCGCCGCTGGTGACGGAGACGACGGACTCGTCGTCCGAGTCGCCCAGGGCCACCTCGTCCTCGGCCTTCTGGTCGACCGGGATCTCCGCGCCGGTGGACTCGGGATCGGACTCCATGGGGTGGTCCCGCATGAGGATGTAGGCCGTCATGACCTTGGCGACCGAGGCGATCGGCACCGGTTCCTGATCGCCCGAGGTGCCGAACGTACCGATGCCGTCCACGTCGAGCGCCGCCTGGCCGGAGGCCGGCCAGGGCGCTGCGGGCACCTCGCCGTCGAAGGTGAAGGACTCGGCGGCGGTGAGCCGGAGGGTGGGTTCCGGCAGCGGACGCAGGGACTGCGCCACGGAGAAGATCACCAGGAGCAGGACGACCAGGGGCGTCCAGATCTTGACCCGCCGCACGAAGGTGCGCAGCGGCGTGGGCGGCGGCGGGGGCGTGTTGGTGAGTGCGGCGAGCAGTTCGAGGGGCTCCCGCTCGGAGTCCGCCACGGGCGGCGGACCGGCGGGCGGCGGCGGAGCCGTGACGGGGGCGGCGGGCGCGGCCGACGCGGCAGGCTGAGCCTCGGGCTTCGCGGGCGCGTCAGCGGGCTTCGCCGGGGCGTCGGTGGGCTTGGCGGGGGTCGCGGGTCGTGCGTCGGGCTTGGCCGGTGCCTCGGTCCGGACGGCGGGGGACTTCCGCAGATCGGCCCCACCGCGGCCCGGACCGTCGCCACCGGAGGCGGGGGCGGGTTCGCCCGGGGTGTCCGGGCCGGAGTCGTCCTTCGGGGGCACGGCGCCCGAGGCGGAACGGGGGTCCTCCTTCGGAGCCTTGCCACCGGCGGCTGGCGCCGTGGCGGGCTTCGGCGGGACCTGGCCGGCACCGTCCGCCGGGCCCGGGGAGTCCTCCCCGGCGGCACCGGCCGGCTCCGCCGGTATGGAACGCGCGGCGTCCTTGTCCGGCGTGTCCTCCTCCGCCCCGGCGGGGGACTCGTTCGTGCCGGGAGCGGAACGGGGCTTCGGCGGCGGGGAATCCCCACCGTCCACGGCCCCGGCCGCCGCTGGCGCGGCGCTCGGCTTCGCCGGGGCGGGCTCCGAGCCGTCCGCGGCCTTCGCCGGGACGTCGCGACCGTCCGCGGTCGCGGCCCCGGCCGAGAACACCATCGTCGCGTCCGAGCCGGCGGGGGCACGGTCGTCCCGCTGCTCCGGCTCCGACGGGGTACCGGTGCTGTCCGTGGCGTCCGAGCCGGCGGGCTCGTCGTGCTCAGGCCGCACCGGCCCGGACGACTTTCCACCGGCGGTCTTCCGCCCGGCCGCGCCGGGCTTCGCCGGAGCGTCGCCGGCCTCGTCGGCGGACGCGTCGGAGCCCGCCGGTGTCGCGGCGTCCTTGTCGCGCGGCGCGGCAGCGGGCGAGAAGTGCAGCGTCGCGTCCGAGCGGTCGGTGCCCGCACCGGTGCCCGCTTCGCCCGCGTCGCCGCCGGACTTCGCCTCCTCCGAACCCCGCACGTCCGGCTTCGGCTTCGGCTTCGGCTGCTTCGGCGGGACCGGGCCCGCACCGTCAGCCGTGGCCGTCCCGGCGTCCTCGGCCTCGTCCGCCGGGGACGGCTCCCGCTCCGTGTCGGACGTCGGCGAGAAGCTCAGGGTCGCGTCCGGCGGAGTCGTCGCGCGGGGGTCCTCCGGGGTGGGAACTGTTTCCGGGGGGCCGGACGTCTTTCCCCCTGACTCCTGCTGATCCTGCTCCCGCTCCGCGATGTCCGGGGACTCGCCCGCCACCGTGCCTCCCTAGCAACCTGATCTTCATGTCGTTCGCCGCTGGCCCTAACAGTCTGCCGGGTGCTGTGCACCATGGCTGACCACTCCCGGGGTGGCGGAAAAACGCTCTCCCTCCCCTTTGACGGCGCCGACATATCTACGGGTTCCATCACAAATCAACCACGCACTCTCGACAGCAGCATGTGAGAGGCGTCACCCTGTCTTTCATCCACGCGGGGAGGCATGGATGAGCAGGAGTCGTAGGACCATTCCGGAGGAGCTGCTGCTGCTCGCTCTGGACCCGGCCACGGGTACCACCGCACAGCCGCAGTCACTCGACCTCGGCCTGGCCGGGGCCCAGCTTGTAGAGCTGGCTCTGGCAGGACGGATAGCCCCAGACGGGGACCGCATTGCCGTGGTACTGCCACGGCCGACTGGAGATCCCACTTTGGACTCCGCCCTGGAGCTGCTGCGCCGCCGTGGCAGCCCCGTGCGGGCGGTCAACTGGATCGGCGGGCCCCGCCTGGGGCTGCGCCAGACGTACCTATCGCATCTCGAACGCTGCGGCATGGTGCACGCGATCGAGAACCAGATGTGCGGCGTACTGCCGACGACCCGGTATCAGGCGACGGACACTGCCGTCAGCCGGCAGATCCGGGCGCGGCTGGACACCGCCATCCGCACCGGTACGCCGCCGGATGCCCGGACCGCCGCGCTCGCGGCGCTCGCGCATGCGGTGGGCCTCGGCAAGCATCTGTATCCCGGGAACGAGGGGCGGTCATCCCGCTCCCGGTTGCGGGATCTGATCCGGCACGACCCGATGGGCGGGCTGGTGGCTCACGCGGTGATGGATGTGCAGAACGGAGTGGCGGGCCAGGCCGCCGCCCGGCGCCAGGCACAGCAGCAGCAACAGCAGGTGACGGAGCGGACCCCCGCCACCGTCGGCCCTGCGCCGGCTGCCGCTGCCGCGGGCGCGGGCAAGGGCGCGGCGGCCCACGGCGGCGGCGTCCGCGTCCGGTCCCGTTCGCTCTCCCACTAGACCTACCGGGAGCCGCATTCGGCATGGGGTGCGACAGGGTGCAGACCGCACCCTGTCGTACCCCATGCCGGTGTTTCCCAGCGGGCGCACCTCCGTAGATGGCAGGCTGCTGAGCACCGGTCATATTGATCCACGTGATCGACGTGATCCACGCGATCTACGCAACGGAGGTGCACCGTCAGTGGCGGGCAATGTCAATCCCACTGTCCGGCGACGCAGACTCGGGCAGGAACTGCGGCGGCTTCGCGAGGACAAAGGCATGACGGCCGAGGAGGTCGCCGACCGTCTGCTGGTGTCGCAGTCCAAGATCAGCCGGCTGGAGAACGGCCGCCGGAGCATAAGCCAGCGCGATGTGCGCGATCTGTGCGGCGTGTACGAGGTCGATGACAAGAAGCTCATCGAGTCCCTCATGCAGATGGCCCGCGAGTCGCGGCTCCAGGGCTGGTGGCACGCGTTCGCCGAACTGTCGCCCACCTACAGCGTGTACATCGGCCTGGAGATGGACGCGTCCTCGTTGCGCGTGTACGAGCCGCAGGTCGTTCCCGGGCTGCTCCAGACGCACGACTACGCGGCGGCCGTGATCGCCGGCGCGCTGCCGGAGGTGGCGGCGGAGGAGGTGGACAGCCGGGTGCAGGTGCGGCTGCGGCGCCAGCACCGGATCCACGAGGACCGGGTCCCGTTGCGGCTGTGGGCGGTGGTGGACGAGGGCGCGCTCCGGCGCGCGGTGGGTGGCGCGGAAACGATGCGCGGTCAGGTCGAGCATCTGCTCGACTGTTCACGGCTGCCGCACGTGACACTTCAGGTGATGCCGTTCTCGGCGGGCGCGCATCCGGGGGTGAACGGGCAGTACACGATCATGGAGTTCCCGGAGAACTCGGATTCCACGGTGGTGTATCTGGAGGGGGTCACCAATGATCTTTATCTGGAGAAGCCCCATGACGTGCAGCATTACAGCGTGATGTACGAGCATCTGCGGGCGCAGGCGCTCAGTCCCGAGCAGACCAGGGACTTTCTGGAGGGGCTGCTCGAGGAGTTCGTCAAGCAGGCTTCGTAGCGCACCGCGATCGAGCGGGCGCATATTGTAGTGTCAAAACCCTTTTCAGTAAAGGGAATTACGCGCTCATCATTCGGTCGGGTGAAGGTCTCCGTCAGGTGTCCGGCCGGACGAGTACGGTCGCTCCGATGCGCCGCCGCATGATCACCCGGCGGCGCTCCCACCCCCACCGGGAGAGAGAGCCGGAGCAGCCATGGCAGTGAAGCAGGGCACCACCCCCACCTGGACGAAATCCTCGTATTCCGGCGGCAACGGCGCCTGTCTCGAGGTGAGGTCCGACGCCCCCGCACTGCTGAGCGTCCGGGACTCCAAAGTGCCGTACGGGCCACGGCTCGGGTTCGGTGCCGGACCCTGGACCGTGTTCGTCGGCGCGGTGACACGGACCACCGGGTTCCCGCCGCGCTGAGCCGCGCCACCGTGCCGGCACGGCACACCAGCGGTACGGGTGCCCTCCCGTTCTCTCCCACCACGCCGGGAGGGCACCCCCGGCCGGTCAGCCGCGCGGGTAGCGCTCCAGCCACGCCGCGGACGACTCCCCCGGGCCGTGCAGCGCCGGGCCCTGCGTCATCTCCAGGGCGAAGTCGTCCGCAAGTTCGGCGATCGCCGCCCTGCCCTCCAACTCCACCAGCCAGCCGGGCGGCAGCGCGGTCTCCCCGTGCAGCGCGCCCAGCAGATTGCCGCACACCGAGCCCGTGGAGTCCGAGTCACCGCCGTGGTTGACCGCCAGCAGCAGCCCGTGCTCCATGTCCTCGGCCACCAGCGCGCAGTACACGCCGATCGCCAGCGCCTCCTCGGCCACCCAGCCCTCGCCCAGCGACGCCACCCGTTCCGGGGACGGCAGCCCCTGCCGTACGGCGCCCAGCGCCCGTTTGAGGGCGTCCGTGGTCTCCTCGTGGTCCGGCCAGCTGCCGAGTTGCACCAGCGCCTTCTGCACCGCCGCGTCCAGACCCTCGCCGCGCACCAGCGCGTGCGTGATCGCCGCGAACGCCCCGGCCGCCAGCCGCCCCGTGGGATGCCCGTGCGTCTGCGCGGCGCACTCCACCCCCAGCTGGAACACCAACTGCGGCTCCCAGCCCACCAGCAGCCCGAACGGCGCCGAACGCATCACCGTGCCGCAGCCCTTGGAGTCGGGGTTCTTGGGCTTCTCCACCGTGCCCATCGCCTCGTCCGCCAGCCCGCTCAGACACGCGTTGCCCGGCGCCCGGCGCGCGTACAGCCACTCCTCGCGCGCCAGCCAGCCGTCCCCCTCCCGCCGCTCGTCGGGCCCCCACTCGTGCTGGGTGCGGTACCAGCGGCGGTACGCGGCGTGCACGTCGGTGGGCGGGTGCCAGGCGCCGGTGTCCCGCCGCACATGGGCACGGATCAGGCCGTCCACCGTGAACAGCGTCATCTGCGTGTCGTCGGTGACCGCCCCGCGCCGCCCGTACGCCTGGACGTAGTCGCCCACCCCCTGCGGGCCGTGCGTCGCGCGGATCGCCTCCAGCGAGTCGAACTCCACGCCCGCGCCGAGCGCGTCGCCGATCGCACCGCCCAGCAGACAGCCGCGCACGCGGGAGCGGAACTCCTGCTGCTCCGCCCGCCCCCATATGGCCCCGGCGACCGGCGCCGTCACCGGCCACCGCCGGTGCCCGTGCCCAGGACCGGCAGCAGCTCCGGCAACTGCCCGTCGCCCGCCCGGGCGGCCTCCGTACGCTCGGCGCCGACCGGCCCGTACAGCGTGGTCCGCAGCCGTGAGGGCCGACCGGCCGCCTCCGCGATCGCCCGCAGGTCCTGCACCGAGCGATAGGAGCCGTAAGCCGACCCGGCCATACGGGAGATGGTCTCCTCCATGAGTGTGCCTCCCAGGTCATTGGCGCCCGATCGCAGCATCTCGGCGGCGCCCTCGGCCCCAAGTTTCACCCAGCTGGTCTGGATATTGGTGATGTAGGGGTGAAGGAGCAGCCGGGCCATCGCGGTGACCGCGCGGTTGTCGCGCGCGGTGGGCCCGGGGCGGGCGATGCCGGCCAGGTAGACGGGGGCGTTGGTGTGGATGAAGGGGAGGGTCACGAACTCCGTGAAACCCGCCACACCCTTCTCCTCGTTGGCCCGCTGGATGCCGGCCAGGGTACGGAAGTGGCCCAGCCAGTGCCGGGGGCTGTCCACGTGCCCGTACATCATCGTGGAGGACGAGCGCAGCCCCACCTCGTGCGCGGTGGAGATCACCTCCACCCAGGTGTCGGCCGGCAGCTTGCCCTTGGTGAGGATCCAGCGCACCTCGTCGTCGAGGATCTCCGCCGCCGTGCCCGGGATCGAGTCGAGTCCCGCCTCCTTGGCGGCGATCAGCCACTCGCGGATGGACAGGCCCGTACGGGACGCCCCGTTGATGACCTCCATCGGGGAGAAGGCGTGCACATGGATGCCCGGCACCCGCTGCTTCACCGCGCGCACGATGTCGAAGTAGGCGTCGCCCGGCAGATCGGGGTGGATGCCGCCCTGCATGCACACCTCCACGGCGCCCACCTCCCACGCCTGGGCGGCGCGTTCGGCGACCTGGTCCAGGGAGAGGGTGTACGCGTCGGCGTCGGTGCGGCGCTGCGCGAAGGCGCAGAACCGGCAGCCGGTGTAGCAGACATTGGTGAAGTTGATGTTGCGGGTGACGATGTACGTCACGCCGTCCCCCACCACATCGCGCCGCAGATCGTCGGCGGTACGGCACAGCGCGTCCAGCGCCGGGCCCTCGGCGTGCAGCAGCGCCAGCGCCTGGGCGTCGGTCAGCCGCGTCGGATCGGTGGCCGCCACCGACAGGGCCTCCCGTACGTCCGCGTCGATCTTCTCCGGCACCATGCCGGGGGCCGCCGCCTCGCGCAGCGCGGACCAGTCCCCGTACACCTCGTCGAAGTCGGTACGGCGGTCCCCGGTCCGTCCCGCCGTGTCGATCTCGTGGTGCAGCGCGGTGCGGCCGGAGGCGGTCAGCGGCTCGTCCGGCTCCTGCCACGGCAGCCCGGCCGGCAGCGCGTCCGCGCGGGCCAGGCCGGTGTCCGGGTCGGCCAGCGCGCGGACGTGCGGCAGCAGTCGCGGGTCCAGCCACGGCTCCCCGCGCCGGATGAACTCCGGGTAGATCGTGAGCCGTTCGCGCAGCTCGAAACCGGCCGCCGCGGTCCGGGCGGCGAGTGCGTCGATCACCGGCCAGGGGCGCTCGGGGTTGACGTGGTCGGGGGTGAGCGGGGAGACGCCGCCCCAGTCGTCGATGCCGGCCCGGACGATGAGCGCGTACTGCTCGTCGACGAGGTTGGGCGGCGCCTGGATGCGGGCGGCCGGGCCCAGCAGCAGCCGGGCGGTGGCGATGGTGGCGGCCAGCTCCGCCACCTCGGCGTCCGGGGTGCCGCGCATCGCCGTGTCCGGCTTGGCGCGGAAGTTCTGCACGATGATTTCCTGGATGCCGCCGTACGCGCGGGCGGTGCGGCGCAGCGCGAACAGCGCGTCCGCGCGCTCGGCGTACGTCTCGCCGATGCCGATGAGAATCCCGGTGGTGAAGGGGACGTTGGAGCGCCCGGCGTCCTCCAGGACGCGCAGCCGCACGGCCGGCTCCTTGTCGGGCGAGCCGTGGTGCGGGCCGCCCGGCTCGGACCACAGGCGGGTGGCGGTGGTCTCCAGCATCATGCCCATGGACGGGGCGACCGGCTTCAGCCGCTGGAAGTCGGTCCAGGTCAGCACGCCGGGGTTGAGGTGCGGCAGCAGCCCGGTCTCCTCCAGGACCCGGATCGCCATCGCCCGGACATAGGCGAGGGTGTCGTCGTAGCCCTCGGCCTCCAGCCACTCGCGCGCCTCGGGCCAGCGGTCCTCGGGGCGGTCCCCGAGCGTGAACAGCGCCTCCTTGCAGCCGAGGGCCGCTCCCCGGCGGGCGATGTCCAGCACCTCGTCCGGGGACAGGAACATGCCGTGGCCCTCGCGGCGCAGCTTGCCGGGCACCGTGACGAAGGTGCAGTAGTGACAGCGGTCCCGGCACAACCGGGTCAGCGGAATGAAGACCTTCTTGGAATAGGTGATGACCCCGGGGCGGCCGGCGGCTTCGAGCCCCGCGTCCCGCACCCGGCCCGCGGCGGCCGCCAGCCGTTCGAGGTCCTCGCCACGGGCCTGGAGCAGCACCTCGGCCTCGGCGGCGTCCAGGGCCACCCCGTCGTCCGCCCGGCGCAGCGCGCGCCGCATCGCGTTCACTGTCGGTCCCTGCCCGGGTCCCTGCGCGCTTGTCGTCATTCCTCGAGCATACGAGCGTGAGCTGGACGAATCGCTGGGAAACCCCTTGCGCCCTCAGCGGATGTCTAACCCACTCTTTATCGGGGAGAGTTCAGACCGATAGACTCCAACGTTCGCCCGAGCAGCGGTTCACGAGCGGTTGAGAAGCAGAGGACACCATGGCCGAAGGCAAGGGGATCCCGGTGCGCACGCCCGCCTTGCGGTTCGCCGTGCTGGGCCCGGTACGGGCCAGGAACGGGGAGACCGAACTGCCCACCGGAAGCCCTCAGCAACGCGCCCTGCTGGCCGCGCTGCTGCTGCGCGGCGGGAGCACCGCCACCGCGCAGCAACTGGTGGACGCGATATGGGGGGAACAGGCGCCGCAGCAGGCGGTGGCCGCCCTGCGCACCTACGCCTCGCGGATGCGCAAGTCGCTGGGCGACCGGGTGGACGTCCTCGTCAGCGAGTTCGGCGGGTACGCGCTGCGGCTGGGGCCGCACGACGAGCTGGACCTCGACCACATGCGGCAGCTCGTCTCCCGGGCGGACGCCGCCGCGTCCGCGGGAGACCTGGACAAGGCGCTGGAACTGTACGGGACGGCCCTGGAGTTGTGGGACGGCGAGCCGCTGGCCGGGGTGCCGGGCCCGGACGCCGAGCTGCACCGGGCACGGCTGGCCGAGGAACAGGCGGTGCTGCTGGAGAACCGCCTCGACCTGGCGCTCCAGGCCGGGCTGCACGCCGAGTCCGTCTCCGAGCTGACGGCGCTGACCACCGTGCACCCGCTGCGGGAGCGACTGCGCGAGCTGCTGATGCTGGCGCTGTACCGCAGCGGCCGGCAGGCGGAGGCACTGGCCGTGTACGCGGACGCGCGCCGCATCCTCATCGACCAGCTGGGCGTCGAGCCGCGCGCCGAACTGTCCGACCTCCAGCAGCGGATCCTGAACGCCGACGCCTCGCTCGCGCAGCCCGCGGAGCCGGGATCGAGCGGCCCGCCGCTGGTGCGCCCCGCACAGCTCCCGGCCGCCGTACCGGACTTCACCGGCCGGGCCGCGTTCGTCTCCGAGCTGGGGCGGCAACTGGGAACGTCGGGCGGGCGGGTGATGGCGGTCTCGGCAGTGGCCGGGATCGGCGGGGTCGGCAAGACCACACTGGCGGTGCAGGTCGCGCACGAGGCGCGCGAACAGTTCCCGGACGGGCAGCTGTACGTCGACCTCCAGGGCTCGGGGTCCGCCCCCAGCGATCCGGAGGCGGTGCTCGGGGCGTTCCTGCGGGCCCTGGGGGTCGCCGACTCGGCCATTCCCAGCGGGGTCGCCGAGCGGTCGGGGCTCTTCCGTTCCCTGCTGGACGGGCGGCGGGTGCTGACCCTGCTGGACAACGCGCGCGACGCGGCCCAGGTGCGCCCGCTGCTGCCGGGCACTCCGGGCTGTGCGGCCCTGGTGACCAGCCGGATCCGGATGGTGGACCTGGCGGGCGCGCATCTGGTGGACCTGGATGTGATGAGCCCGGAGGAAGCGCTGACGCTGTTCACCCGCATCGTGGGGCGCGAGCGGGTCGGCGCGGAGCGGGACGCGGCGATGGACGTGGTGGCGGCGTGCGGCTTCCTGCCGCTGGCCATCAGGATCGCGGCGGCCCGGCTGGCGAGCCGGCGCACCTGGACGGTGTCGGTACTGGCCCGCAAGCTGAGTGACGAACGGCGCCGGCTCGACGAACTCCAGGCGGGCGACCAGGCGGTGGCGGCCACCTTCGAGCTGGGGTACGGGCAGTTGGAGGCGGAGCAGGCCCGGGCCTTCCGGCTGCTGGGTCTGGCCGAGGGCCCGGACATCTCGGTGGCGGCCGCGGCCGCTCTGCTGGACCGGGAGGCGCACACCACCGAGGATCTGCTGGAGTCCCTGGTGGACACCTCCCTGCTGGAATCGGCGGCCCCCGGCCGCTACCGCTTCCACGACCTGGTGCGGCTGTTCGCGCGTGCCTGCGCGGAGCGCGACGAACGTTCCTCGGGCGAAGGGGAGTCCGCGCCGACGCGGCTGCTGGACTTCTACCTGGCGACGACGGCGAAGGTGTTCGCCATGGAACGGCCGGGCGACCGCATGGTGGAGCATCTGGAGACCACGCACCAGCAGCCGGTCGCGTTCGCCGGCAACCAGCAGGCACTGGACTGGCTGTTCGCGGAGGCGGACTGCCTGCTGAGCGCGGCCCGCCAGGTGACGCGCATGGGCCGGGTGCGCTCGGGTGCGGATCTGCTGCTGATGGCGCGGGATCTGGCGGAGTCGGGAACGTACGCGCGTCAGTTCCTGCTCAGTTGCGAGGCCGTCCTGGCCGCGGCGCAGAAGTCGGAGGACGCGCTGGCCCAGGGGCGCGCGCACGTGTCGCTCGCCAGCGCGTACAGCCTCTCCGGGCGCTTCCGGGAGGGGGACGAGCACGCCCAGCACGCGATGCTGCTCGGTGTGGTGGCCGAGGACCCGGTGGCGGCTGCCCACGGGCTGCAGGAGCGCGGCATCATCGCCCACTACCACGGCCGTGCCCGGGACGCAGAGGAGTTCTTCCACCAGTCCCTCGGGGCGTTCCAGGAGGACGGCAATCAGGCGGGTGAGGCGAGCGCTCTGAGCAACCTGTCCCGGGTGCAGTCCCGGGGCGGGCAGAGCGCCAGCGCCGTGGAACTGGCCGGCCGGGCGCTGTCGATCTATCAGCGGCTCAATTCGATTCTGCGGCTGGCCAACGGGCATTACGCCCTGGGCGTGGCCCTGACCGAGGACGGCAGGCCCTCCGACGGCATGCGGGAGCTGTCCGCGGCACTTGCCATCTTCCGGGAGAACCGGCAGCCGTTGTGGGAGGGGATGACCCTGCTGCGGCAGGCCGAGGCGCTGCTGGCACTGGAGCAGCCGGCGGAGTCCGCGGCGAAGGCCGAGGACTCGCTGGCACAGTTGCGGGACATAGGCGGGCCGTGGCGGCGGGCCAAGGTGCTGACCGTTCTGGGGCGCGGACTGCACATCATCGGGCACTCCGACCGGGCCCGGGCCTGTTGGGAAGCGGCGCTGGAGGCGTTCGAGGAGAACGGGAGTCCCGAGGCCCAGGAGGTCAGGAACCTCCTCAGCCGGGTCGACGTCTGACACCGCGAATAAAAATCGGCCGGTCCATTCATCAAACGTTTATCGTGCTCTGGAATGTTCCGACCCGGCAGCCGCTAAGGGGGACTGCCGGGTGGTCGGCCGCGGGGAACTGGGGAAACGCGGCCTGGCTCGTCCGACCACCACCGCACTTCTCAAACGGGAGGGTTCCACCATGACCGACGTCAAGCCGCTGGGCGACACCCACATCACCTCCGAGCCGGCCCCGGCCGAGGACACCCACATCACCGGCGAGCCCACGAAGACCAAGGCCAAGCGGAAGGGTGCGGTCAAGCCGCTGGGCGACACCCACATCACCTCCGAGCCGGCCCCGGCGGGGGACACCCGCACCACCGGCGAGCCCGTCAAGTAAGGGAATCCGCGGGCCCGGACCTTCACGAGTGGAACCGGCTGCGCTGCCGCGAGACGCGACAGGCAGCCGGTTCTTGCTGTGCGGGACTGGGCATCTTTCACCCACAGCGGGCGCCGGCACCGTCCGTGTGCCGGTGCCTTTCAGGTCCCCGCACCAGCGGGGATCTCCTTCGTCATAGGAGGCACACATGACCCTGTCCAGGAGACTTCTGCCGGCGCTGGCGCTCGCCGCCGTGGTGGTCGGAGGGGCCGCGGCACCGGCGATCGCGGGTGGCGGTCAGCCGGCCGACGCGCCGCTCGGCGACGGCCACATAACCGATGTGACCCCGCTGGGCGACACCCACATCAGCTCGGAGCGCCCGCTGGGCGACACCCACATCAGCTCCGTGCGGCCGCTGGGCGACACCCACATCAGCTCCGTGCGGCCGCTGGGGGACACCCACATCAGCGACAGCTCCATCACCAGCACCCCGACCGCCGGGGACGCCCACATCACCGGCGCGGAATGACGGCCGGTACGGAGGTGAGGCCGGTCCCTTGACCGGCTGAGACGTCCGTGCGGACGGCAGGGGGACGGGCCCTTCGGGGCCCGTCCTTCCGCGTTTAGCAGTCGTTTATGCCGGGCTGTCATGCTCATCAGTGTCCGGCCGCACAGGGGTGCGCGGCCGGTCTCCAAGGGGGGATCTGTTCGGCGGACGCGGGGGAGCTGCTGAACAGATCCGGTGCCGATCGGCCCGGGTGGCGTGGAGGGGGCGCCATCCGGGCCGTTCTTCGTGTGCGGGCCGATCGACCGAGCCGACTGACCGGGCCCGTTGACCGGGCCGGAACCTAGGGGACGTAGACCGTGGCGGCCGGGGGGCTGGTGTCCGCCGGGCCGAACTCCAGCAGCTCGCGCGCGAAGATCCGGGACTCCCCCGCCGGGTGGAAGCCGGAATCCTCCGGCGAGGACACCCCGGCCCGCGGCAGGGCCAGCACCTGGGGTTCCTCCCTCAGCAGCGCGCCGAGCCCCGTACCGGCACCGACCCTCGAGGGCTCGCCGTCGGTCAGGGTCACCGTCAGCACGGCGTACGAGGGCCCCGCGGCGGTTTCGCTCACCGGCAGGCTCGTGAGGACCAGGGTTCCCGTCTGCCGGTCCCCCTCGTCCGCCGCCCACACCGCCTCGGCCGACAGCCGCTTCTCCAGCCACGCCGGAAGGTCGAGGCCGCCCGAGGCGACGGTGCCGCGCGGCACGCCGTGCAGGACGACCACGTGTGCGCCCGATTCCTGGATGCCGGTCAGCACCTCGGGGGGCGAGGCGCCGGCCACGTCCCAGTTGAGGACGCGGTACATGCCGCCCGCCGTGTCCACCGGCAGCGGGTCGGCCGCCGGGCGGGCGGCCCCGGCCAGCGGCGGCACCGCCAGCAGCACGCTGGCCGCCACCACCGGTCCGAACGGCCGCAGCAGCCGGGCCGGACCGGCGGCCTCCCCGGCCGCCCAGCCCAGCCCGATCGCCCCGGCCACCACCGGCCACGGGCTGGGCAGCAGCACCAGCGCACAGCCCACCCCGCACCCCGCCCCGGCCAGCGCCAGGTCGGCCAGCGCGCCGTGCCCGGTGGCCGCCGTGCGCTCCCAGGCGGTCAGCGCCCGGCGCACCACGTACGGCAGGACGGCCAGCGCCAGCAGCACGGCGGGGGCCGCGAGCGGCGAGGGCAGCAGGGCGAAGGCGACGGCCAGCGGCAGCACGATCACCACGCCGCGCGGCAGCGGTACGGACAGCGCCGCGACGCCGATCGCCGTGCCCATCGTGATCCACACCCCGGCCAGCGTGACCGGGATCCCGGCCCACACGGCGAGGAACGCCGGGGAGCCGAGCAGCGTGTACAGGCCGAGCGCCGGGCCGAGCAGCGCCACCTGGACGCCGCCGCCGACGGCGGGCGGCGGGGTGCCGAGGGTGGCCACCCAGGCGCCGGCGGCGAGCAGGGCGGTCAGCGCCAGGGAGAGCAGGACGGCGAGCGCCCCGCCGTGCCACAGCGGGTCCCACAGGTCGCCGAACAGACGCAGCGTCACATCGGCGGCCACCGCGAGCGCCAGCGCCCGCGCCAGCCGTCCCGCACCGTCCTCGGCGACGGCCGACAGCCGCCGCACGACCAGGACGAGCGTGGCCAGCGCGACGGCGAGCACCAGGCCGACGACGGGCGTGACACGTACCGGCTCGGCCAGCAGCAGCGTCCACAGCACGGCGAGCGTGCCGAGTGCGGCGGGCAGCGCGTGCCGCGGGCCCAGCCACCACACCAGCGGCCCGGCGACGGCGGCGCAGGCGGCGGCCGGCAGCAGAGCGGGCAGATCGGCTATGGAGGTCCCGATCACGGTCCCGGCCAGCCGCAGCAGGTGCAGGGTGACCAGGGAGACCACGGCGGCGACGAGCGTGAGCGCGGTGGGGGTGGAGCGTACGGCTACGGCCGGAAGGGGCACCATGGCCGCTGACCCTAGCCGGTGCCCCCGGGTGCGGATCAGCCGAGGTCGGGCAGGGGCGGGGGGCGGTGCGGCGCCGCGCGCGGGAAGCGGTGTCCGGCGGGGCGTCGCCGGTCCCGGCGGGCGGGGTGGAGATGCGGGGTCACTCGAACCGGCTTACGGTCGAGGCATGGTACGTAACGCATTCGGGGCCGTGCTCGCCGTCCTCGGGGCGGCGGCGGCCCTGCTCGGAGTCTTCGCGGACTGGTACGGGTCCCGCACCGGCCGCTCCTTCCGGATCACCCAGTTGTTCACCTCGACCGGGATCACCGGGGACAAGGCGGCACTGTTCAACGGCCTGTTCCTGGTGATGCTCGTGGCCGCGGTCGTCGCGGCGCTGGCGATCGTCCTGCGCTCGGGGTGGCTTTCCCTGCTCTCCTCGGTGCTCGTGCTGGGCTTCACCATCCTGTGGATGGTCCGCCAGTACCAGGTCGCCGACAGCCTCCTGTTCGGCCGGGGCGGTCTGGGATGGGGCTGGGCGAGCACCATGATCGGCGGCTTTCTGCTGCTGCTCTCGGCGGCGGCCATGGCCGGCCGGTCGGGACAGGGGCGGCACGCCCGGCCTCGGCACGAGCGGTACCCGGAGGAGCCGTCGCACGGTGAGGTGGTGGAGGGGCCCTGGGCGGCGGGCGACGCGCCGGGCACCGGCGCCGCTCCCCCGCCGCCCCAGGACCGCAGACCCCGGTGGCGGCCGGGCGACGAGGGTGAGGACGAGGGCGGCCGGGGGCGGGACGCCGCTTAGGCGGTCTCGTCCGGGACCCGGCCGTTCGCCCGGCACGCCGCCGCGCCGCCCCTGGGGGCGGCGCGGCGCTCTCCCGGGGCACGCGCCCGACGGACAGCGCCGGACCGCCCGGTGGGGGCGGTCCGGCGGCGGGTCCGGTTCCGGGGCCCGGTCAGCCGACGCGGATCATGCTGTCGATCATGCCGCCCCAGGCCTGGCCCTCCCAGCCGATGAACAGGCGGTTGCCCTCCTCGTTCAGCTCCAGGGTGCCGCGTACCCGGTTGGGGTTCTCGACGTCGCAGGCCAGCTCGATGACCGGCTCCGGGTCCGCCGCGCCTGTCACCGTGCCGGGACAGCTCAGCGGTCCGGTGGTCTCCACCGTGTCACCGGTGATGGTGAGGGTCTCGATGTCGTTGTCGTCGACGATGGACTCCCACACACCGTCCAGGCCCTCGCCCGTGATCGAGCGGGCCTCGTCCTCCGCGATCCGGTCGCGCGACTCCTGATCGCGCGCCTCATCGTCCGAGGCGGAGCCCTCCTCGTCCCCGTCGTCCCCGTCCCGCGCGTCCTGCTGCTCTTCCTGCTCCTGCTGCTTCGGCTCCTCGCCGGCCCCGTCGTCGCTGCCGCAGCCGCTCAGCACCAGCAGTGCCGCCACCGCCGCCGCTGCCGCCGTCCGCGCCGATCCCCGTGTACGCATGGTCATGCCGTCTGTGCCCCGTTCCCTCGATTCCCTGATGACCGTGTCCGGGCCCCTCTTCGGCGGACCGGCACGTCCGGCAGAGCGGGTCAGCCCTGCCGGGTCCCCCGCGCGGCGTCCAGCGCGTACACGCAGTGGTCCTTGCTGCACGCGAACACGACGCCGCCCGAGACCGCCGGGCTGCCCGTGATGGCGCCGCCGGTCTCCAGCTTCCAGGTGAGCCGGCCGCTGCTCGCGTCCAGCGTGTACAGACAGTGGTCCTCGGACCCGAAGTGCACCCGGCCCTCGCTCACCACCGGGCTGCCCACGATCGAGTCGCCCGCCGCGAAGCGCCAGCGCGGGGTGCCGCTCACCGCGTCCAGCGTGTACATGGCCGTCCCGCTGCCCAGATGCACCAGGCCGTCGGCCACCACCACCGCCTCCGTGGACTGCCGCGCCTCGGTCGCGATCCGCCAGCGGTCGTCACCGGTGGCCAGGTCCAGCGCGTAGACGGTGCCCAGGTAATCCGTGAAGTAGATCCCGGCCGCCCGCGAGGACGGCGGTTCGTAGGCGGGCGGCGCGAGGATGGCCGCCGGGGTGTCGAAGCGCCAGCGCTCCGCGCCGGTCGCCGTGTCCAGGGCGAGCACGCGCGAGCCGGCCGTCACGTACACCACCCCGTCGTCGGTGGGGCATATCCGCACCGGGACGCCGCCGGTGGCCGTGGCGTCGCCCACCGGGTACCGCCACAGCTCGCTGCCGGTGCGCGCCTCCAGGACGTACAGCTGGCCCTCTCCCCACGCGTAGACCGCGCCGCCGTGGATGAGGGGCGCGGTCTCACGGGTCTCGAAGTCGGTGTGCGCCCCGGACAGCTCCCACAGCTGCTCGCCGGTGCCGGCCTCCCACACCTGCACGCCGCCGCCCCGGGTCGCGGTCAGCACCGTGCCGCGTTCGGCGCGCAGGCCGTAAATCCAGCCCTCGGTGGGCACCCGCCAGCGGTCGGAGCCGTCGGTGGCGTCCAGCGCGTACAGGCTCGGGCCGTCCGAGGCCAGCACCCGCCCGCCGGTGACCGCCATCGACCAGGCGACCTCACGGGTCTTGAACTGTCTGCGTCCGCTGGCCACATCGAGGGCGTGCACCTCGAAGGAGGTGACGTACAGCAGCCCGTCGCGGACCAGCGGGGTGCCCCACAGGTCGTTCGTCATGCGGAAACGCCAGGGGCGCCAGTCCGGCGGCACCGTGACGGGGGCCGGAGCCGGCGTGGGGGCGGGCGCGGGGACGGCGGCCGGGCGCGGGCCCGGGCCGATGGGCAGCTGGGAGCCGGCCAGCCGGACGGTGGCCTGTTCCTTGATCTGCACCTGCACCTGCGGCTCCTCGGCGCGCGGCACAGGCGGCGGCGGAGTCGGAGGAAGGGGCGGCGGCGGGGTGGGCGGTGCCTGCGGCTCATCACGGCGCGGCGGCGGGGGCGGGGGCGGCGTCCCGCCCGGTGCCGGCGTACCGCGCCCGCGGTGCCGCCGCTCCTCGATCAGCGCGACGGCCCCCGCGGGCAGCCACGCGGACGCCGAGCCGCTGTCGTCGCCCGAGGAGGCGAACAGGTGCGGCGCCAGCCGCGCCTGGAGGTCGGCCGGGGTGGGCCGCTCCTCGGGCTTCTGGGTCATGAGGGAGTCGATCAGCGGGCGCAGCTCGTCGGGCAGCCCCTCCAGATCGGGGCCCTCGCGCAGCAGCATGAACACCGTCTCCACCGGGTTCGCGCCGTGGTACGGGGCGTGCCCGGTGGCCGCGAACACCAGCGTGGAGGCGAGCGAGAACACATCGGAGGCGCCCGTCACTCCGCGTGAGTCCCGGGCCTGCTCCGGCGACATGTACGCGGGCGTCCCGACCGCGACGTTGGTGAGGGTCAGCCGGGTGTTGGAGACCCCGGAGGCGATGCCGAAGTCGATGACCCGGGGCCCGTCCTCCACGACCAGCACGTTGGACGGCTTCAGGTCGCGGTGCACCAGGCCGGCCCCGTGGATGGACTGGAGCGCCTCGGCGATCCCGGCCGCCAGCCAGCGCACGGCCTGCGGGGGCAGCGGCCCGCACTCGCTGACGATCTCCTCCAGCGAGGGGGCGGGAACGTAGGCAGTGGCCAGCCACGGCACGGCGGCCCGCGGGTCGGCGTCCACGACGGCGGCGGTGTAGAAGCCGGAGACCGCGCGGGCCGCCTCGACCTCGCGCGTGAAGCGCACCCGGAACAGCTGGTCCTCGGCCAGCTCCGTGCGCACCGTCTTGATCGCCACCCGGCGCCCGGACGCCGAGCGGGCCAGGTAGACCAGCCCCATGCCGCCGGACCCGAGCCGCCCCAGCACCTCGAACGGCCCGATCCGCCGCGGATCGTGCTGCGTCAGCTGCTGCACCATCGTGCTGGACACCTCCCCGTCAGGACGCTCGTTCGTTCATGCCGCCCCCCGAGCAGCATCTCATTGCTCACGGCACCGGCGGACCGTCGAACCGATTCTTCCCTCCGCCACTGACAGTCGCGAATCCGGGGCCGGGTATGCCCCACTACCACCCCGCTACCCGTTCGGACGCGGCCGGATCGCGCCGTTCGGATACGTCGATAAGCTGACGGCATGACAGGACATGTAACGACTGTGGACGGCCGGGTCGCGGGCCGCCGCGGGCAGGCCACTCGGCAGAAACTGCTGGACTGCCTGGGCAAGATGCTCGCCAGCTCGCCGTACCGCGATGTCAAGGTGATCGACGTGGCCCGCAAGGCGGGCACCTCACCGGCGACCTTCTACCAGTACTTTCCGGACGTCGAGGCGGCCGTGCTGGAGATCGCGGAGGTGACGCTCCGCGAGTCCGCGGCACTCTCCGAACTGGTCGCGGGCCGCTCGTGGACCGGCAAGGCCGGCCGGCGCACGGCGGAGGAACTGGTCGACGGCTTTCTCGCCTTCTGGCGCCGGCACGACGCGATCCTGCGCGTCATCGACCTGGGGGCGGCGGAGGGCGACCGCCGTTTCGTCCGCATCAGGACCCGGATCCAGGGGGCGATCGTGAAGCCGCTGACCGAGTCCATCGACACGCTCCAGGCCAAGGGCCGTGGCGGCACGGCCATCTCCTCGGCGGCGCTGGCCGGTTCGCTGGTCACCATGCTCGCGGCGGTCTCGGCGCAGCCCAAGAGCCTGCAGTCGCTGGGCGCCAAGCAGAACGATCTCAAGCCCGCGCTGACGCAGTTGGTGCACCTGGGCGTCACCGGCAAGAAGCCGGCCGCCTGACCGGCGCCAGGGCGACTTTTCCACGGCGCGGGGGCGCCGGCGAGCCGGTTCCTGTCTCCGTCGGACCCGGTGTCCCCGCGGGCCGTTCTGCGTATCCTCAACGCCATGTCCACGTCCGAGTCCGCATCAGCCGTGTCCCTCCCCCCGGTCCATGTCATCGGCGCGGGTCCCGGCGGGCTCGCCGCCGCCGCGGCGCTCAAACAGCGCGGCATACGCGCCGTCGTGGTCGACAAGGCCGGTGATGTCGGCGCCTCCTGGCGCGGGCACTACGACCGGCTCCATCTGCACACCACCCGGCGCTGGTCCTCCCTGCCGGGGCTGCCCATCCCGCGTTCCGCCGGGCGCTGGGTCTCCCGCGACGACTTCGTGCGCTATCTGGAGCGGTACGCCATCCACCACCAACTGGACCTGGCGGCGGGCGTCGAGGTCTCCCGGGTGGAGAACGGCGGGGACTCCCCCGGCGAGTGGGTGCTGCACGCCAACGGCGGGCGCAAGCTGCGTGCCTCGGCCGTCGTCGTGGCGACCGGCTTCAACCACACCCCGTGGATACCGCCCTGGCCGGGCCGCGAGGAGTTCGGCGGGGAACTGCTGCACGCGCACCGTTACCGCAACCCGGGCCCGTACTCCGGCAAGGACGTCCTGGTGGTGGGCATCGGCAACACCGGCGCCGAGATAGCCGCCGAACTGTCCGGCAAGGGCGGCGCCTCGCGGGTGCGGCTCGCGGTGCGCACCCCGCCGCACATCCTGCGCCGCTCCACGCTGGGCTGGCCGGCGCAGGCCAGCGGGGTGCTGTTCCGGCGGCTGCCGGTGGGGATCGTGGACCGTGCGGCGCGCCCGGTGGCGCGGCTGCTGCCCGATCTGGCGCCGTACGGGCTGCCCCGCCCGTCCACCGGCCTGTACACGCGGGCCAGGGCGGGGGCCATCCCGGTGCAGGACGTGGGGCTGGTCCGGGCGGTGAAGAAGCGCAGGGTCGAGATCACCGGTGCCGTCGAAGGCTTCGAGGGGAACCGGGTCCTGCTGGCGGACGGCACCGCCATCACCCCGGAGGTGGTGATCGCGGCGACCGGCTACCGGCGCGGGCTGGAACCGCTGGTGGCGCATCTGGGGCTGCTGGACGGGGCCGGGCGGCCCCTGGTGCACGGCAGGGAGACCCATCCCACGGCACCGGGGCTGTACTTCACCGGCTTCACCAATCCCATCAGCGGCATGATCCGTGAACTGGCCAGGGACGCCCCGCGGATAGCCGCCGCGATAGCGCGCGGCCGGCGTTCCTGAGCCGTCGCCGCGACGGGGGCGCGGGCCCGCACGGGCAACCGCGCCCGGCCGGCTCCGGCCACCGCGCCGCGTCCGCAGCTGGCCGGATTCGTTCGGCGGCGCGGCGGGGGCCGTACGGTGGTTGGCCGTGCGGTGGAGGGCCGTGCGGTGGAGGGCCGTGCGGCCGGCGGTCACAGCCCGCTCGGGCAGTCCACCTCGCACCACACCCGCTTGCCGGCCGGCTCCTGCTGCCAGCCCCAGCGGTCGGCCAGCAGGTCCACCAGTTCCAGGCCGCGCCCGCAGGTGTCCTCCTGGGCGGCGCTGCGCGGCCGGGGCGCCAGGGCGCTGCGGTCGGCCACCTCAAGACGTACCGGATGACAGCAGGGCCCCTCGCGCACCACCAGCCGCAGCACGGCCGGGCGGCCCGTGTGCACCACGGCGTTGGTCACCAGCTCGGAGACCAGCAGCGTGAGCGTGTCGATCTGCTCCCCGGCCATGCCGGTGCGGGCCAGCCGCTCCCGCAGCCACTGCCGCGCGCGCCGCACCTCCGACGGCTGGGGGCCGACCTCCAGCTGGGTCCGTAGCACCTGCTCCTGTACCTGCACCGTTCACACCATTCCCACCGGCGGACAAACTCGGTGCAGCACAGCATGGTTGAGGGCGAGTCGGGCAACAAGCACTTCCCGCTTATTCCGACGCAAAGGAGTACGGGGTACTGCTTCTGTACGAGATCCGGGCGTTTTTATCGCACACCGGTCCGCACATGGCCGCACACAACAGAGCGGAACGGACCGGAACAGCGCGGAATCCCCGCTCAGGCGGGCAGCGGCTCGGCGGTCGCCGACTCCAGGTCGGGGTAGCAGTCGAACAACCGCCGCACCCCGAGCGCGGCCAGCACCCGGTTGACGTGCGAGCCGTCCTCCGCGCCCCGGTGCGGCAGGATCAGCCGCAGCTGCCCGGCGCACGAGCGCATCAGCCGCCGCGAGGCGACCAGCACCCCCACCCCCGAGGAGTCGCAGAACAGCACCTGCGACAGATCGAGCACCACACTGCGGCGCCCGTCGGCGACCGCGTCGTGGACGTGCTGGCGCACCACGGGTGAGGTCACCAGGTCGAGTTCGCCCGCGACCCGCAGTACGGCCCACTCGCCCCGCGACTCCGCATCCACCGTCAACGTCACGCCTGCGGCCTCTTCCCTCGGTTTTTCGGTTCTTCGGTCTTCCCTCGATCTTCCCTTGACACCCACATCGGCGTCTCCCCAGCGCCCCTGCCCACTTTCCGGCGTCTCAAGCGTCCCGGTGCTGCGTCGCCCGTCCGCCCCCGGTCATCCGGCCATCCGACCCGGACCGGATCCGGCGCGAACGCCCTCCTCCTGGAAAGAGCGGGCGCATACTGCCGTTCGGGGGCGCGCGGGAACAGTTCCTCGCACTACATTTGACGTACGCACGGGGTCGGAGGTTGTGCCGAGTGTGAGAACGCTTGGGGGCAGGGATGGCACATGAGACACCGCCGGAGTGGGATCGCGCCATGCGCCGGCGGCTGGAGCGCGGCGAGGCCGCGGCCCTGGCCGAACTGTATGACCGCTTCGCCTCCCTGGCGTACGGCATCGCCCAGCGCGTGCTGAGCGACGAGGACGCCACGGCCCGGGTGACCCGCGAGGTCTTCGGCCGGATCTGGGCGACCCCCGACAGCTTCGACCCCGAGCAGGGGCCGATGCGCTCCTGGATCGCCGACGAGGCGCACCGGCTGGCGGTGGCGCGGCTGCGCCGCCGGGAGGGCACGGGCGCCGGTTCGGCCGAGCGGATCCGTACCGCCTCCACCCTCGCCCGGGCCGACTACATCGTGACGGCCATGCCCGCGCCGCTGCGCGAGGCGCTGGAACTGGCCAGGGGCGGGCGCACCGACTACCGCGAGGTGGCGAGGGAGCTGGGCATCTCCGACGCCGAGGCGCGGCGCAGGCTGCGGCTGGGGTTGCAGTTGCTGTCCTCAGCCGCTACCTATCCGGATGGCGGCGCCGACGACGTACGACGGGAGCACCGCGGATGACGGCCGCACGGCCCGGTGGCCGGGAGCCCGGTGATCAGGAGCCGGCCGGCGGCGGCGCCGGGTCCACCGGGGCGCCCCGGGTGCCCACGCCGCGCGGCGGGCCCGGCGCGGGCGGCGGCAGCGGCGGCGGTGGCGGCCCCGGGGTGGGCCCCGCCCCGGTGAACCCGGCACGGCGGAGCACCGCACCGCGGCAGCGCACCGGGCCGCGCACCCCCAACCCCGTAGCAGCACCGGGTCCGGAAGGAGACGGGCGGCTGACGCATCAGGAGCTGATGTCGCTGCTGGGGGTGTGGGCGCTGGACGCCTGCTCCCCGGCGGAGACGGCATGTGTGGAGGCGCATCTCAACGAGTGCGCCCGGTGCGCCGAGGAGGCGCTGCGGCTGCGGGACGCGGTGACGCTGCTGGAGCCGCCGCGCAGTCTCGATCTGGATCCGCAGCTGCGGCCCCGGGTGCTGGAGAGCGCGCTGGCGCGCCGCCCGCCGGTGCTGCCGGTGCCGGGGTGGGCTGCCCCGTACGACGCCGAGGCGGCGCGACTGGACGCCCTGCTGCACGACATCAACGCGAATGAATGGGACATCCCGGTGCGGGTGCAGTGGTTCGCGGGGATGAACGGGCGCGCCGGTCGCTGACGATCGCGCAGGTGCTCGATCACCTGGTGGCCATGGACGGTCTGCTGGCCCGGGCCGTGGGGCTGCCCGATCCGCTGGGCGAGGGCGCGCCGGGCGATCCGCTGGAGCGGACCGAGGCGACGTGGCGGCTGGTGGCCGCCACCGCCGGCGGGACGGCGGCGGAGCCGGAGCGGCTCGCGGCGGCCCGGGCCTGGACGCGGTGGCGGGAGCAGAGCCGTGAGCTGGTACGGACAGCCGCGCGGCAGGGCGGGCGCACCGGGGAGCGGATGCTGCCGGCGACGGCGTGCGATCCGGGTCTCTTCCCGGGGCTCGGGGCGGCCACCGAGCCGCAGATCCCGCTGTCGGACGCGTATCTGAACCGGGCGTTCGCGTGCTGGACGCACGCCGGTGACATCGCGCGGGCGGTGGACTACCCGTACGAGCCGCCGCTGGGGTCGCATCTGCGGCTGCTGGTGGATCTCACGGCGCGGCGGCTTCCGGGGTCGATCGCCGGGCGGCGCCGGGCCGGGCTCGCCACCACGCGGGCGCGGCTGACGACGGCGGGGAGTCCGGGCCGTACCGTCCATCTGGAGATCGAGGGCGCGGGCGGCGGCGACTACTGGATTCCGCTGGACTCGCCGACCGCCGCCGTGACGCGGGTGGCGGCGCGGGACGCGGTGGCGCAGGTCGCGCTGGAGGATGTGGAGTTCTGCCAGCTGGCGGCGGGCGGCTGTCGCCGGCCGAGGCCGCGGCGGGCGGGGAGGGCGATCAGGCGGCGATCACGGATGTGCTGAACGCGCTGACCGCCCTCTCTCGGTTGTAGGCCGGGTCCGGGTCCGGGCCCTGGCCCCGGCGGTCAGTCGAAGACGACGGTGCGGGTGCCGTTGAGCAGGACGCGGCGCTCGCTGTGCCACTGGACGGCGCGGGCCAGGGCCTGGCACTCCACGTCGCGGCCGATGGCGACCAGTTGCTGCGGGGTGACGCCGTGGCCCACCCGGGCGACCTCCTGCTCGATGATGGGGCCCTCGTCCAGTTCGGCGGTGACGTAGTGGGCGGTGGCGCCGATGAGCTTCACGCCCCGGGCGTGCGCCTGGTGGTAGGGCTTGGCGCCCTTGAAGCTCGGCAGGAAGGAGTGGTGGATGTTGATGATCCGCCCCTCCAGCTTCTTGCACAGGTCGTCCGAGATGACCTGCATGTAGCGGGCGAGGACGACCAGCTCGACGCCCTCCTCCTCGACGATCCGCAGCACCCGCGCCTCGGCCTCGGCCTTGGTGTCGGCGGTGACCGGGATGTGGTGGAAGGGGACGCCGTAGGAGGCGGCGAGTTCGGCGAAGTCGGTGTGGTTGGAGATCACGGCGGCGATCTCGACCGGCAGGGCGCCGATGCGGGTGCGGAAGAGCAGGTCGTTGAGGCAGTGGCCGAACTTGCTGACCATCAGGACGATGCGCGTCCGCTGGTCGGCGCGGTGCAGCTGCCAGTCCATCTGGAACGAGTCGCCGATGGCGGCGAAGGAGGCGCGCAGCTTCTCCGGGGTGGAGGCGGCGCTCTCGGCGGTGAAGTGCACCCGCATGAAGAACAGGCCGGTGTCGCGGTCGCCGAACTGCTGGCTGTCCTCGATGTTGCAGCCGGTCATGAAGAGATAGCTGGACACGGCGTGCACGATGCCCGGTTTGTCCGGGCAGGAGAGCGTCAGCACATACTCATCGGGGGCGGCGGCGGCAGCAGCGGCATTCATACTGCCCAAGCGTGGCACATTCCGGGGCGGCGGCCCGACCGTGTCCGGACGGCGGTCGGGCCGGGCCGGCGCGGGCCACTGCGGCCTCCGGGTCAGACGGCGGCCACCGTCGCCGTCAGCTCGTCCAGGGATGTCGGCCGCACGTCCGGGTTGTCGCCGTCCGCCGTGGCCAGCCGCACGTGCGCCTCGCGGGCCGCCCGTACCGCCTCCGGCCAGCCGTGGTGCTGGAGGTACGCCGCCACCGGGGCGTCGGCGCCGACCTGGTGCATGATGCGCAGCACGCGCAGCACCGCCACATCCACCAGCGCGGCCTCCTGGGTGTCCCGGAAGACGGTGCCGATGTACTTCTCCGCCGACCAGTTGTCCAGCCAGGTGTCCTCGACCAGCCGGTAGACGGCGTCGGTGACGTCGCCGTAGCCGGGGAGGCCGGGCAGCCAGCACTCCTGGTGGAAGGCGGGGTCCGAGAGCATATGCAGCGCCGAGCGCACATTGGCGCGCCAACGCCACCAGGGCATGTCGTTGAGCGGCATGCCGCCCATGGTGGGGGAACGACGGGGGCGACGGGAAGGGGTTTCCGAATCTGACACAGGAGAGATCGTATGTTTGTGGGCTCGGCGTGCGGTCCGGGGGACCGTACGGCTCCCGCTCCCCCGGCGGCTCGCGCCCGCTCCCGCCGACCGGGTCAGAGCTGGCTCGCGTCCCGGGTGGGCAGCCCGTACTGGCCGGCCACGGGGTTCCACAGCGTGGCCGCCCGCTCCTTGGCGGAGGTGGCCTGGCCGCTGGACTGCTCGGCCTGCGAGGCGTTGTCGGTGTGCCGCGGCGACCCGCCCCGGCACGCCTTGCGGTTGTCCTTCAGCTCCTCGGCCCACGCGGCGTACGAATAGTCGGCGGCGGCGGACGCCTGCCACGCCTCGCGCAGCGCGTCCGAGAGCGACTGGTGGTCGGGCAGCCGGTCGAGCGCCAGTTCGTCGAGCCGGGTGACCAGGCCGTTGCGCTCCTCGCCCGCGGCCCGCAGGTCCTCGGCCGCCTCGCCGAGCCGGTCGCACGTCTTGATGTGGTCCACGGCGGCGATGACCGACTCGCGGCTTCCGCTGCTGTCCTCCAGGAGGTCGGACAGCGCCTGCGCCTGGGCCTGGGCCAGCGCGTGCTCGTCCTCGGGCGCCCCGGCGCCGTCCTCACGGGTGCCCTCGGCCTCGGGGCCGCCGTTGAGGATGCCGTCCTGCTCCGTGCTGCCGGGGCCGTCGTCCCCGGAGCCCTCACCGCCGCCGAGCAGCGCGCCGGCGGCCAGGCCCACGATCGCGCAGCCGATGACCACGGCCGCGATCAGCAGGGCGGGAGAGTTGCGTGCCGAGGGTGCCGGTCCGGCGGCCCGCCGCGCGGCGGCCCGGCCTCCGTGGGGAGGCCCCGCCGGTCCCGCGGGCGCCGCCCTTCTGCCGTGCGGGGCCGGCGGAGGGCCGGCGTCGGTGATCGGCGGCATCATCTGGGTGGCCTCGATGCCGGAGGAGGACGCCGGTCCGGCCGGCGGGGCCGCGTGGCCGGCCGGGCGGCCGTGCCGCCCGCCCCCTCCGGCGGGCCTGGTCACCGCGCGCAGCCGGGTCGTGGACTCCACGTCCTTGATCGGCGGGATGAGCTGGGTGGCGCCCTCCGAGTCCACCGCGCCGCCCGGCGCGGGCAGCTGACGCAGCTTGGCCGTCGAGGTGTCGGCCACCACCGGGGGTATGAGCTGGGTGGCGGCGCCGTGCGGGTCCGCGTCGGTGATCGGCTGGATGAGCTGGGTGGCCGCCTCGTGGTGCTGCGGGGGCGGCGGGGTGTCCCCGGTGATCTGCGGCACGAGCTGGGTGGCCGGGTGGTAGTCTCCCCCAGCCTCCGGCCGGGAGGTGCCCCCGGTGATCGGCGGGATCATCTGGGTGGCCGCCTCGTCCGGACCGGCCGGCGGGGTGCTGGGCATCGGCGGCGTGGCCTGCTGCGGCAGCGCGTGCCGCCCGGCGCCCGGCTGCTGCCGGGGTGGCTGCGACGGGTACTGCTGGTGCGGCTCGTACGGCTGCTGGGACGGGTGCGCCTGGTGTCCGGGCTGCGGCTGGTACGGGGCCTGCTCCGGCGGGTGGGCGGGCTGCGCCGTCACCGGGTTGCGCTGGTCGGGGCCCCACGGCTGTCCCCAGGGCTGCCCCACGGTCGGCGCCGTCACGGTCTCCGCACCCGGGTCGTCCCACGGCCCGCGATGCGAGGGCAGCACCACGCCCTCGCGGGCTTCATCGTCCCGACCGTTGCGGCTGGTCACCAAGGAACTCCTGTTCGCTGAACGCCGATCGCCGGTCACGCTACCGGTTCCGCGGCGCCCCTCACCACGATCCCGCCCCCGCACCGCTCGGATTGAGAAACCCGGGGGGTGATGTACCCCACGGAACCACGCGGCGCCGGGGCGGGACGGGGCTGTTCCGGGTCAGAAGCGGTACGGCTCCGGCTCGCTCGGCCGGACTCGCCGCCGTGGTCGTCGACGATCAGGCGGGGGACGGAGGCCGGGAAGGGGCGGTCGCGGAAGCCGGCCGGAGCGGCGCCGGCGGCCGTGCGAGCGCGCCGGGTCACCGCTCCCCTTCCTCCCCCCCGGCGAACGGGCCGTCCTGCGAGCCGCACCGGGAACGCGCGGCTACCCGGCCAGATCCCAGCGCAGGGTGAAGTCACGGACCTTGGGATCGTGCTGATGGGGATCCAGTCGGGTGCGGAAGTCCTCGAAGTACGTCGCGCCCCGGCCCGAACGCAGCGAGGACAGCGTCGTCACCGCCTGGTCCGCCGTCGCGCAGGCCGCCTCCAGCTCGCCCTCCTGAAGGTGCCCCGTCGCCAGCAGCACCAGCCCGATCGCCCGTCGCCTCGCCCGGCTCTCCGGGTGGGCCGCCAGCGCCTGTGTGGCCCGCTCCCGCAACCGTCCGCCCTGCCCCAGATCCCGGTGGCAGTGAGCCAGTTCGTCCGCCAGATAGGCCTCGTCGAAGTGCCGGATCCACTCCGGGTCCACGCCGCCCGAGGACCCGGCCCGCTCCAGCGCCCCCTCCGCGAGACCGGCCGCCCGGTGACAGCTCGCCGCGTCGCCCAACTGCGCGTGCCCGCGCGCCTCCGCCGCCAGGAACATCGCCTCCGCCCGCGGCCCGCACCGCCCCCGGGTGCCTTCCTGCGCCGCCCGCGCCAGCTGGATCACCTCACGCGGATTGCCCAGTTCGGCCGCCAGATGACTCATCCCGGCCGCCAGGACGTACCCGCCGAAGCCCCGGTCCCCGGCCGCCTGCGACAGCCGCAGCGCCTGGATGTAGTACCGCTGGGCCAGGCCCGGCAGCCCGCTGTCCACCGCCATGTACCCGGCCAGCTCCGTCAGCCGGGCCGCCGCACCGAACAACTGGCGCCCCACCGACTCCCGGTAGGAACCGGCCAGCAGCCCGGACACCACGCTGTTCAGGTAGTGCACCACCACGGGGCGCACATGCCCGGCCCCCCAGCGGCGGTCCAGGTCCACCAGCGCGGCCGTCGTCGCCGTCACCGCCGCCACGTCCGAGGAACCCACGCGCGGGCCGCTGGCCCGCGCCACCTCCGGGTCCGCCGGGGTGATCAGCCAGTCCCGGCTCGGCTCCACCAGCGCGGCGGGCGCCACATGCGCGCTGCCCGCACCGTACGCGCCCCCCGGGCCCCCGGCACCCACGCTCTCCCGGCGCGCCACGTCCGAACGCCACAACTCCGCCGCCTGCTCCACGCCTTCGGCGAGCCCGGTGGCGAAGTGCAGCCCGACGGCGGACGCCAGCTGGCGCGCGGTGCCCATGCCGATCTCGTCGACCGTCACCGTCCGCCCCAGCTTGCGGCCGATCGCCTCCGCGATGATGTCGGGGGCCCGGCCGCGCGGCTGCTGGCCTCTGATCCAGCGCGCCACCGAGGTCTTGTCGTAACGGAAATCGAGGCCGCGCTCGGCGGCACACACATTCACCCGCCGTGCCAACCCCGCGTTCGAGCAGCCCGCTTCGCGGATCAGCGACAGCAGACGCTCGTTCGGCTGCCGTGAATGGGGCAACCCTGGGGTCAGTCCGGGGGACACTGTTCTGGCAGTCATGACGTGGCTCCCTCGCTGGCCTGCACCCTGCACCAGGGAAGATCAATGCCCGGCCCCCGCCGGGTCCATCCCGTACGCCCCCACTGATGCTCCGATGCGCCCCACATGCCCGGGTCCCCCCGGGCGGACTCCGGGCGGGCATCGTCATCACCCAGGGTCGCTACCCGGACACGGGGAGCCCGTTACCCCCCGTGGAGAAGGTAGTTGTGATCAACGTGGAAGAAAAGATCAGCGTTACTTCAGCACCTGGCGTTCCGCAGCCGCGCGACGGCGGGATGGTCGACCATGCCGTCCGGTACGCGGACGAGCGGCACTGGGACGTGCTGCCGGGCACCTGGCTCGAATACGCGGACGGTGTGACGCGCTGCTCGTGCGCCCTCCCCGCCTGTGATGCGCCGGGTGCCCACGCCACCCGGACCAACTGGGTGGGCCACGCCACCGGCAGCGCCACCTCCGCCCGCCGCATGTGGGCGAAGGAGCCGCGCGCCTGCGTCCTGCTGCCCACCGGCCGCACCTTCGACATCATCGAGGTGTCCGAGACCGCAGGCTGCCTGGCGCTGGCCCGCATGGAGCGGATGGGCACCAACCTGGGCCCGGTCGCCAGTACGCCGCTGGGCCGGATGTACTTCTTCGTGCTCGCCGGCAACGCCGCCAAGGTGCCGGCCCTGGTACGGCAGCACGGCTGGTCGCCCGAGGCGATCGACCTGATCGCGCGCGGCGAGGGCGAGTACGTGCCGGCACCGCCGACCCGCATCGGCGTGCGCGGCTCGGTGCAGTGGGTGCGCCGGCCCACCGACGCCAACCGCTGGCTGCCGGACGCGGACGAACTCATGCCGCAGCTCGCGTACGCCTGCGGGCAGGAGAGCCGGTTCCGCCGCTGATCCACGGCACCCGGGGGCACCATCCGGACGAGGTCCGGGCAGAGGGGCGGGTTCTTTCCCGCCCCTTAGGGTGGGTTCATGACAGATACGGGGAATGCGGCGGCCGCTCCGGCCGCCGCGGTACGGGTACGGGGGCTGTGGAAGACCTTCGGGGAACAGGTCGCGGTCTCGGGAATAGATCTCGACCTGCCCGCGGGGCGGTTCATCGGCCTGGTCGGGCCGAACGGAGCGGGCAAGACCACCACCTTGTCCATGATCACCGGCCTGCTGCGGCCCGACGCGGGCACCGTGGAGATCGTCGGGCGTGATGTGTGGCGGGACCCGGTGGACGTGAAGTCCAGGATCGGCGTCCTGCCCGAAGGGCTGCGGCTCTTCGAGCGGCTGACCGGGCGCGAACTGCTCAGCTACCTGGGCCGGCTGCGGGGGATCCCGGCCGCCGAGGTGGAGCGGCGCGCCGACCAGCTGCTGGACGTCCTGGACCTGGCCGGCGCGCAGAACAAGCTGATCGTCGACTACTCCACCGGCATGCGGAAGAAGATCGGGCTCGCGGCGGCGCTGCTGCACAACCCCGAGGTGCTGTTCCTGGACGAGCCGTTCGAGGGCGTGGACCCGGTGTCGGCGCAGATCATCCGCGGGGTGCTGGAGCGCTACACCGCCTCGGGCGCCACCGTTGTCTTCTCCAGCCATGTGATGGAGCTGGTGGAGTCGCTGTGCGACTGGGTCGCGGTCCTGGCCACCGGAAGGATCCGGGCGCACGGCCCGCTGGCCGAGGTACGGGGCGAGGCGGACTCGCTGCAGAGCGCGTTCCTGGAGCTGGTGGGAGCCCGGGCCGGGGGCGGCGCGGACGACCGGCTCGACTGGCTGGGCGGAGACCGGGCGCGATGAGCACTCTCACCGAACCGGGGCCGGCACCGGCGAACGGGAACGGCGCCGGCGGCGGGAGCGACCCGGTGACCGCAGGCCCCGCCGGGGCCGCGGCGGCACCGCGCGGCACGTACGCCGACACCGCCGTCATCACCGCCACCTTCGTCCGACTCAAGCTCTCCCTGATCCGCAACGGACTGCGGCAGACGACCGGGCGCAAGGCCGGATTCATCTCCACCGCCATCACCGCCGCCCTGTTCGGCGGGCTCGGCATGCTCGGACTGCTGGCGCTGAGCGGCAACGCCCACATCGCGGCCCTGAGCACCGTCGTCGTCGCGATCACTGCGCTGACCTGGGCGTTCATGCCGCTGTTCCTGGGCGCGAGCGACGAGACGCTGGACCCGGGCCGGCTGGTCATGCTGCCGTTGAGCCCGCGTTCCCTGATGACGGCGCAGCTGGCCGCCTCGGTGGTGGGAGTCGGCCCGGTCTTCACCGTCATGCTGGTGGCGGGCGCCGCGCTCGGCACGGCGCGGGGCGCGGGCGGCTACGCGCTGGCGGTGTGCGCGATCGCCCTGATCCTGCTCACCTGCACCGTCGCCTCGCGCGCCATCGCCACCGCCAACGCCCGCCTGCTGACCAGCCGCAAGGGCCGCGACCTGGCGATCCTGTCCGGTGTCGTGATCGCGCTGGGCGTCCAGGGCATCAACCTGCTGGTGCAGAAGGTCGCCGGGGACGGCGGCTCGGCGCCGCTGCACACCATGGCCGACATCCTGCGCTGGCTTCCCCCGGCCACCGCGATCGAGGCGGTACGGGCGGCCTCGGCCGGCTCGTACGGCGTGGCGGTGGCCGCGCTGGCCGGCACCGTGGCGGCGCTGTCGCTGCTGGTGTGGTGGTGGCAGCGGACGCTGACCCGGCTGATGACCTCGCCGGACGGCTCCACGATCATGGCCCCCGAGACGGGCGGCAAGGAACGGCGGGGGCGCGCGGCGGGGGAAGGCGGCGGCCTGCTGACCCGGCTGCTGCCCGCCGGCCGCGACGGCGTCGTGATGGAGCGTGCCCTGCGCTACGCCTGGCGCGATCCGAAGGCCAAGATGAGCTGGGCGGTCGCGGTCGGCATGGGCGTGATGTTCCCGTTCATCTGGGCGGCCCAGGGCTCCGCCACCGTCTACCACGCGTGCTGGGGCGCGGCGCTGCTCGGACTGCAGATGTACAACCAGTTCGGGATGGACTACGGCGCCTTCTGGCTGATCACGCAGACCATCCACACGAAGCGGGACGCCTACCTGGAGTTGCGCGGGCGGCTGCTGGCGATCGCGCTGATCGGCGTGCCGTTCACGTGCGTGGTGGTGCTGGTGTCGGCGGCGGTGCTGGACGAGTGGGCGCGGCTGCCGGACGCCATGGGGCTGGCGCTGGCGCTGCTGGGCGTGCTGCTGGGCGGCGGGGCGGTCGCCTCGGTGCGCTTCCCGTACTCGATCCCGCAGGACAACGCGATGCGCAATGTGGCGGCCGGTCAGGTCTCGATGGTCTGGTACGGGGTGATCGGCGGGATGGTGGCGGGTGCGCTGCTGTGCGGTCCGCTGATCGGGCTGACCATCTGGCTGAACGTTTCGGCGGCCGGGTGGGCCTGGATCGTGCTGCCGCTGGGCGCCGGTTACGGCCTGGCGATGGCCTGGGCGGGACTGCGCTGGGCGGCCCCGCGGGCGGCGGACCGGCTGCCGGAGATCCTGGCGGCGGTCAGCAAGCCGTGACGTACGGGGTGGGGCCGACCGGTCGCCGTACCGGCCGGGCCCGCCCCTGCCGTAAGCCGGCGGTGCGGGTGTGCGTGACGGGCTCAGAACCCGCCGGGGGCACCGCCGTTGGCCAGTTCCTCCAGGTCGAGGACGAGATGGGCGGCCGGCTCGTCGAAGTCCACCGGGACATCGAAGTCGCTCATGGAGATGGCGTTGGTGGTGCCGCGCTCGGTCTGCTCCATGTGCATGAGGTAGGGCTCGCCCTCGGTGGCGATCAGCAGGGTGCTCTCCCGGGAGCTGCCGGGCTTGGGCACCTCGTGCAGGGCGATCACCGGAACGTTCAGGTGCGTGCTCTCCTCGCCCACGGAGACCTCGTCGGACGTCATGCCACTGACGTCACCGAAGTTGCCGAGGAACCCCTCCAGGTCGCACATCTCCGCCATGGCCCCGGCGTCCGGGTTGTCGGTGGTGCCATAGAGATACATGCCCGACAGCTCGGTCATGTCCGATCCGGTGACGGCCTGCCAGAACTCCGTGTCCGGCTGGTACCAGAGCTCGTTGCCGCGCTTGAGCAGTTCGAAGGAGCCCTCGCCCGCGACCGCGACGGTGCCGGCGCAGTCCCCCCGGACATCCATCAGCATGTCGATCTCCATGAGCTGACCGGGGCTCTCCTCGATGGTTCCGGACAGCCGCAGTGAGTCCGCCCCGGTCACCGCGTCCATCGCGCGGCTGACCATCTCCGGGGGCGGCAGATCGGTGACCCCGTTGCCCCCGGCGGCCGGTTTGTCCTCGGCACCGTCCCCACCGGTGCCCTCCTCGTCCTGCTCCCCACCGTCCGTGGGGATCCCCTCGCCGATGAAGGAAGGCCGTTCGCGGTCGGATCCGCACCCCGTGAGCGCCACCGTTCCGGCCAGCGCCGCCGCCACGAGGGCTGTCGTGCGCGTACCGCGTCTCATGTGCAACTCCCCCGTCTTTTCCCCGTTTGCTTGCGTGCGGGAAGACGCGACGGTCAGACGTACAGTTCCCCGAAGAAGTCGAAGAGCAGATCATCGGGCCCGTAGACGAGTTCCGGCGACGGCGCCTCGATCTCCACGGGGACGCCGAAGTCGCTCATCCACAGTTCCATGACACCCTCGGGCCCCGAGTCCACCAGCAGATGGCGCATGTAGGGCTCCCCCTCGGTGGCCACCAGGGCGCTGATCCAGCTCTCCCCGTCATTCCCGTCGATGGGAATGACCTCGGCCCCTTCATGGGTGGTCGGCTCACCCTTCTCGGCCCAGCGCCCATAGCCCCCGTCGGCGCCCGCGTCGTTGATCACGTCCATGAGGTCCAGGAACTCGTCAGACCGGCACATGGTGAGCAGTTCATCGGCTCCCGGCTCACCGGGGGTGACGTGCCGGTACCGGCCCTCGATCTGCTGCCGTATCAGGTCCGCCCATTCCGGTTCGGAGGCGATCAGGCTCTCCACGAACTCGCTGTCGGGCCTGACCCAGGCCTCGTCCCCGGTGACGATGAACTCCATACCCCCGTGGCCGTGCTCACTGAAGGTGGCCACGCAGCGGCCGGAGAGGTCGTAGTGCATGTCCATCTCGTACAGCCCGTCCTGGTCGTCGATCACCATGACGGCGCGCAGCGACTCCGCCGCGAAGGCCGTTTCCATCCCGGCGAAGAAGATCTCCTCGGCCGACCGGTCGAGCAGTGGGATCTCCTGCGGCGTCTCCGGTTCACCGTCCCGCTCCGCCGCCGTCTCCGAGAGCACCACGGTGCTGTCGTCCGGACGGCTCTCGCGCGCCTGCTCCTTGAAGAGGGTGGTCTGCGCGCATCCCGTCAGCAGCATCCCCGTCATGGAAGCGGCCAGCGCGGCATGCCATCGAACCGGCTTCATGTGCCCCCCACATGTCTCACACGATCGAAAAGAGATTCGTCAAGTCTAGTGTTCGACCTGAAGATCCGTCGGTCGAGTGACATACGGGCAGGCGTGATCCGGCCTCGTAACGGGGAGACATGGGGCAGGAGGAATGACCCTGGGAGCTCGGGGCTCCGGGTCGTCCCGCGGGGGGTGGGCGGTGGGCCGCCCGCCGGGGCGGGCGGCCCACCGCTCCCTGCCATCGACGCGCCGCGCGCGCCCACGGTGGAGTCCGGCGGAGCCGGTGATCAGCGTGCGCTCAGACCCGTCCGGCCGGAGCGACGAACACATGCATGGCCACGTCCGCCGACAGCTCGGCGGCCTCGCCACCACTGCCGACCTGGACGCCGCCGCCCGCCCCCGGGGTGACGCTGACCGACGCCCCCGGCTGCACCCCGGCCCGGCGCAGTGTGTGCATGACGGAGGTGTCCGTCTGGATCGGCTCCCCGATCCGGCGGACGATCACCGTCTTGCCGCCGCTGGTCTCCATGTCGGTCAGCGCGACCAGACCACGCCCGAGGAACGCGTCCGGCTCGCTCACCTTCTCGCCCAGCTCGGCCAGGCCCGGGATCGGGTTGCCGTACGGCGACTCCGTCGGGTGGTTGAGCAGCTCCAGCACGCGGCGCTCGACCGCGTCGCTCATCACGTGCTCCCAGCGGCACGCCTCCGCGTGCACCTGCTCCCACTCCAGGCCGATCACGTCGACCAGGAGACACTCGGCGATGCGGTGCTTGCGCATGACCCGCTCGGCGAGCAGGCGCCCCTCCTCGGTGAGCTCCAGGTGCCGGTCGCTGGCCACCGACAGCAGGCCGTCCCGTTCCATCCGGGCCACGGTCTGGCTGACGGTCGGGCCGCTCTGCTCCAGTCGCTCGGCGATACGGGCACGCATCGGGACCACGTTCTCTTCCTCAAGCTCCAGAATGGTGCGGAGGTACATCTCAGTGGTGTCGATGAGTCCGGACATAAGTGCCCCTCGATAGCTCGTGCGGTGGCCCTGAACCAATTCTGACGTATGGCGCCGACAATCGAGCCCACTGCGCGTTACCGCAGCCCTACAAGACCGCTGCCGCCGTATTGACACGGGCGTGCCCATGACCTCACCGTGACGCGTGACCGGCACCCACCCGGAAATGTACATCGTACGCGTACGGGGTGACGGCCTCGTACGACCGCGACGGGCACCCCGTCGCGCGCTGTACGCGGAGCACCGCACCACAGGGCACCGCACATCACCACACCGCACCCACGAGGGGACAGCGCAGATGAGCCCGCAGGCAGAGCAGCAGGACGCGCAGGACGGGATAGGCACCGGCGCCGACAGCCGGACCACTCTCGGTGACCAGTTCTTCGACGCCGCCGTGCGCCTGCTGCGCCGCGTCCAGGAAGAGGAACGCGCCGCCATCGGACAGGCCGGGGACCTGATCGCCGACACCATCACCTCGGGCGGGAAACTGTTCGTCTACGGCGCCGGGCACTCCGCGCTGCCCGCCCAGGACATCGTCTACCGGGCCGGCGGCCTGGCCCTGGTCAACCTGCTCGCCGTCCCCGGCACCACCGGCGTCAACGTCAGCCCCGCCCTGCTGGGCAGCGCCCTGGAACGGGTCAGCGGCCTCGCCCAGGCCACCCTCGACGCCAGCCCGGCACACGCCGGCGACCTGCTGATCGTCATCTCCCTCTCCGGCCGCAACAGCCTGCCGGTCGAGATGGCCGCGCACGCCAGGACCCGCGGACTGCGCGTCATCGGCGTGACCTCCCTCGTGTACACCGAGGGCACCGAGCCCAGGAGCGCGTCCGGCACCTTCCTCAAGGACCACTGCGACCTGGTCCTGGACAACAAGATCCCGATCGGCGACGCCGAGCTGACCACCCGCCGCATCGGCGCCCCGTTCGCACCCGCGTCCACGGTGGTGGTCTCCGCGCTGCTCCAGGCCGTGATGGCGGACACCGCGGGCAAGCTCTCCGACCAGGGCATCGAGCCGCCGCTGCTGCGCTCGGCCAACGTGGACGGCGGGCAGGAGTGGAACGAGTCGGTGTACGCGACGCACGCCGACCGCATCCTGTGGCGCCGGTAACGGCCCGCTGAGCGGCGGGGACGAAAAACATTTGCCGCCGCCCCGGACCGGTATTACGGTCGCAGGTACACAGAAGGGAGGTGGTTCGGCAGATGTATCAGATCCGGACGCGTGAGGTGGCTGCGGCCTAGAGCCGTCGTCCCACGGAAACGTGGCGCCGGCTCCGCCGGCCAATCCCAAGCAGTCACCCGACCCGCGAGCCGCCGGTAACGTCCGGCCGGCTCCCCCAGACGCCCCAGCGGCGCCGAGGGGAACCAGGCTCGCGGGTCGTTCCGTGTGCGGACGCGCGGGCGCGACCGCCCCCGGGCTGGGCGGCCACCCGCACGCCCCCGCCCACCCCTACGGGCAGAGCCGCTCGATCGTCCAGCCGGCCCCGCCCCCGGCGGCCCGTACGTACCGCAGCCGGTCGTGCAGCCGGTTCTCCCGCCCCTGCCAGAACTCCACGGTCTGCGGCACCACCCGGTACCCGCCCCACTGCGGCGGCGCCGGCACGTCCTCCCCCTCCGGGTAGCGCTCGGCCAGCTCCGCGTACAGCTGGTCCAGCTCCGCGCGCGAGGCGACCCGCGAGGACTGCTCACTCGCCCAGGCCCCCAGCTGGGACCCGTGCGGGCGGGTGCGGAAATACCCCACCGTCTCGTCCCGCCCGGTCCGCTCGGCCAGCCCGTTGACGATGACCTGCCGGGCGATGCCGTGCCAGGGGAAGAGGAGCGAGACCTGCGGGTTCGCCTCGATCTCCCGGCCCTTGCGGGACCCGTAGTTGGTGAAGAAGACGAAGCCCCGCTCGTCGAACTTCTTCAGCAGGACGGTCCGGGAGCTGGGGCGGCCCGCCGGGTCGGCGGTGGCGAGGATCATGGCGTTCGGCTCGTGCAGCCCGCTCTCGGCGGCCTGCCCGAACCACGCGAGGAACTGCGCGAACGGGTCGGCCGCGCTGTCCTTCTCCTCCAGCCCGGCCTCCCGGTAACGGGCCCGCATGACGGCGGGGTCGAGCTGCTCGGCGGCGGACGGCGTGGCGCTGGTACGTCGGGTGACATCGTCGGCGTGGGACACGCGCCATATCTTGCAGCATCCGTCCGACAGCCGTGGCCCGATCGGGGCGGTGCGCCGGGAGCGTGCTCCGGGATCAAAGCGGGTGATAGGAGGAGCGAGCGGGCGGGGAATATCCCGGCGGCGAATGCTTATCACATGAGCGATGACCGGCGGGAGAAATTCGCCGCTTCCCGGCAGGGAAAACCCTCGCTACGCTGCCTGCCATGAGCGATCGGGCCCCGCAGGGAATCCTGCCTTTCACCGTGCCACGCCATGCGTTCATACCGCGGCAGGCATGGGCCAACCCCGAAAAAGGGGAACGAGCGCTCTGGATCGACCGGGATATCGACCCTGATCTCTGGTGGAGCACGGTGTATTCGAACGCTGTCATCATCACGCAGATCGATGACGGCCGGACGGAACTCACACCGGAATCTGTGCGCACCACCTACAATTTCACCTGTTCTTCCTCCGCTCCGGCCCTCGTTTTCGCGTTTCTGGAGTCTCTTGAGGCGCGGCCGGGTGACAAGGTGCTGGAGATCGGCACGGGCACCGGTTGGACGGCGGCCCTGCTGGCCGAAGTGGCGGGCGACGAGCGGGTCTTCTCGATCGAAGTGGACCCGGCCCTCGCAGTGACCGCCGAGAAGAACCTCGCGGCCGCCGGCCGCTCCCCCCGGCTCATCGTCGGTGACGGCTCGCTGGGGGCTCCCGAGCATGGCCCGTTCGACCGGGTCCATGTGACCTGCGGGGTGCAGAACATCCCGTACACCTGGATCGCCCAGACACGGCCTGGCGGTCGCATCGTGCTTCCCTGGATGGCCGTCTACCGGATGGCCGCGCTCACGGTGGGGGAGGACGGTACGGCCTCCGGCCGGTTCCACGACAGTTGCGCTTTCATGATGCTGCGCTCTCAGAGGAGGCTGCCGGACAGCGAGGTCCCGCCCGAGGCGGAGGACGAGGAGTCCGGCACCACCGCCGATCCGCGCGCCGTGGCCGGAAACTCGCCCGGGCACAGGGCCTATCTGGCCGGAGCATTGCCAGGAATTCGTATCACCGGACACGAGAAAAAGGACGGCACTTACCGGGCGATTCTCCATGGTGGCCATTCCCATGCCCGTGTGCAGCATGACGGATATCGCACCATAGTGGAACAGCGGGGCCCTCGGAGGCTGTGGGAAGAGGCCGTGTCCGCCCACGAGAACTGGGTCGACCAAGGGTCCCCCGAGATTGATCGATTCGGCCTGACCGTCACACCTGAAGGCCAGTATGTCTGGCTCGATTCTCCCGAGAATCCACTGGAAGAAACGCGATGACGTGAGGAAATCTTCTCTTGGGAAAGCATGAGAAAGAGCGGCCCGACTGTCCCGTCTGCGGTGGGGAGGGTGAGGTGCCCGTCTCCGGTGATGGTTCCGCCGGCGGTAAGCCGGACATCGTGAGCTGCACGGTGTGCGGCGGCAGCGGCAAAAGCTGACCGGTGTTCCCCGGGGCGGGCCGCCCTATCGGGTCGTGCCAGCCGCGTGCCGTCACCATCGCCTCCGCCTCCGTCTCCGTCGCCGGGAAGGCGGCGCGCTCCGGTGCGGGCCGGTGAGGCACGGGCCGGAACGGGTGCGCACGGTGCCACCGGTGGGAAGCCGGTAGCGTACAAACACATGAGTGACACGTGGCCGCGGACCGTGCCCGATCTCGTACGCGCGTGGGTGCCGGGGTACGCCCTCTCCCGTGGGCTGCCGCCCGCCGTGGAGGAGCCGTGGGGCGCGCGGCTCGACGTGGGGCTGCCGCACCACCGGGCCCGGCACGTGCTGCCGGACGCCGACGAGATCACCGTCCGCAAGGCCGCCGCGCACATCGAAGCCGCCGGGGAGCCGTGCGTCTGGCTCAAGACATGCCTGCCGGACGAGACGGTGGCCGGCTGGCTCGGGGCGCAGTGGACCAGCAACAGCCCCGGATTCCTGATGAGCACCGCCGTGGAGCCCCGGGAGGCCACCGCCGCCGTCCCGGTACCCGCCGGGTACGCGCTGGTCAGCGGCTCCCAGCACGGGGTGACCGAAGTACGCCTCGTCACGCCCGACGGCACGGTCGCCGCGACGGGGCAGATGGCGCTGGGGCGGGGCGCGGCCACCGCCGTGATCGACCAGATCGAGACCGACCCCGACCACCGGCGGCGCGGTCTGGGCTCGGTGGTGGTCCGCACCCTGATCGGCGCGGCGGCCGGGGCCGGGGCAACCGACGCGGTGCTGTGCGCGAGCGTCGAGGGGCGCGGGCTGTACGAGGCGCTGGGGTGGCGGACACGGGCGCCGTTCACCAGCTTCATCCACCGGGCGATGTAGCCGAGCAGCCCAGTAGCCCAGTAGCCCAGTAGCCCAGTAGCGGAGTACCCGAAGGTCGGGCGGGACGCTACCTTCGGCCACTGCGCCCCACGGAGGCGGCTGCCTAGCCTGTGGGGGTGGACGAGACGACGACGAAGCTGGGCTTCCCGCGCGGTGAACTGCGGCTGATCCTGCTGGGGTTCCCGGCGCTGGGCCTCGCGCTGGCCTGGCTGCTGCCGGGGGCGGCGCGCTGGGCGACCGAGACGCTTCCCTGGATGCCGTTCGAGGGCCCGCTCACGTTCGTCGCCGGGCTCGACCAGCTGTGGCAGCGGGCCCTGTTCCTCGCGGTGGGCGTGGTGGCGGGGCTGGTCGTGGCGTTCATCGCGGTCGCCGAGTCGATGAAGCTGACGCTGACGGACGACGAGCTGACCGTCGAACGGGACGACACCACGCACCGCTTCGCGCGCGCCGACATCTCGGCGGTCTTCCCGGACGGCAAGGAACTGGTGGTGCTGGACCGCACCACCCGCCCGCTCATCCGAGGCGAACACCAGGCCCCGCTCGCGGCGGTGGCCGCCGCCTTCCAGCGGCACGGCTACCCCTGGTCGAAGGCCGACCCGCACGCGGCGGACTTCCGCCGCTGGGTGCCGCACGCGCCCGAACTGCCCGCCGAGGTGCACGTCGTGTTCGCCGCCCGCAAGGAGGCGCGGCGCCGCGACGCCAAGGAAGAGGCCCGCGATCTGACGGAGACCCTGGGGCAGTTGGGGTATGTGGTGCGCGATCACGAGGGGCAGCAGCACTGGCGTGCCGTCCCCGGCTGATCCGTGGCAGGGTGCGGTGTCATGCCGTTCGACCACAACGATCACTACCACCGGTGGCTGCTGCGCACCGCGCGCCGGCTGAGCGGTCCCGGCCCGGCCCTGGACGTCGGGTGCGGCACCGGCGCCTTCGCCCGGAAGCTGGCGGCGGCCGGGTACACGGTGGAGGGCATCGATCCCAGCCCCGAGGTCATCGCGGCGGCGCGCGCCGCCACCGTGGGCCCCAACCCGCGTTTCCGGGAGGGGGACATCACCACGGCCGCGCTCCGCCGGGACCATTACGCCGTCATCACCGCGCTGGCGAGCCTCCACCACGTGCCGTTCGAGACGGTCGCCAGGCTGCGGGACGCCCTCGCCCCCGGCGGCACCCTGCTGATCCTGGGCTGCGCCCCGGACCGTACCGCGCTGGACCACGCGTACGGCCTCGTCTCCGTCCCGCTGAACGCCGCCGCCCGCCTGGCCTGCTGGGCCCACGACCGCGCCACCGGCCGCCGGCCGCCACCGAAACCCCCGGTCAGGGACCCGACTGTCCCGCTCCCCGTCATCCGCCGCCGGGCCGCCGAACTCCTGCCCGGCGCCCGCGTCCGCCGCCGCTTGTTCTGGCGCCACACCCTCGTCTACCGCCGCCCGTGCGAGCCCGGCCCCGGCTCGCCGGCATGAGGCGCGGGCCGGGGCCGACTGTCAGTGGCGTCCGTCATCCTGAGGACGAGCACCACCCCGGCCGACTTTCCCGTTCCTCCCTGGAGCCCTGATGCCACGCTCCGCGCGACCGGCCCCGACGCCGCGCGAACTGTCCGACCTGCCGTACGCAGCGTTCCTCCAGCCCTTCGAGGGCGCGCTCGGACGGGAGGAGAACCTGGACACCGTCCACCTGGAGGGGCGGACCTTCGAGGAGACCGAAGCGGGCGGCAGCCTGTTCACCGAGTCCGCGCTCAGCTCGGTGACCTTCACGGAGGGGCGGCTGCGCAAGGCGCGGTTCGCCGATGTGTGGATGGACGCGGTGCGCTGGGTCGCCACCGATCTGGCCGAGACGAACTGGATGGACGTGGAGGTCAACACCAGCTCACTGGCCGGGCTCCAGCTGTTCAGCGCCCAGCTGCGGCGGGTGGTGTTTTTCCACTGCAAGCTGGACTCGGTGAACCTGCGGGCGGCGGCGCTGCGGGACGTGGCGTTCGTGGACTGCGTCCTGCGCGACGTGGACTTCGGCGGCGCCACACTGAACGGGATCACCTTCCCCGGTTCCACCCTGGAGGGCGTCCGGTTCGGCAAGGCCCGGCTGACGAAGGTCGACTTCCGCCAGTCCCAGCGCCTGGGCATCGCCGAGGGCCTCGACTCCCTGACCGGAGCCACCATCAGCACCCTCCAACTGATGGAAATGGCCCCCGCCCTGGCCCACTCCTACGGCATCACGGTCGCGGACGACTGAGCGGAACCATCATGCACGGAACGGCCCCGTCTCGTGAGCGGTCAGCCAACCTCGCTTCGCAACCGGTGACTTCTGTCGATGGAGAAGGCTGTTATTCCCACTGCCAGGACCACAACGGTCACGGCGAAAGCAGGAAGGTGGTCACCGGATTCCGGCAGGATCGCCCACGGCCGGGGCTGGCGGGCGGCGTCGTAGCCCTCCATGACTACCAGCAGAACATAGGCAATCGGCACCATAAGCGCTCTCGCTCCGATCAGCGGAAAGGCCAGGAGCATGAGGCCCGTCAGGAGGGCACTGTTGCGCCCCACGGCTGCAGCCGCCGGGGAATCGAGGATCAATCCGGAGGTCAAGCCGATCACCAGCGCCACCATTACGGTCGCACTCACGAGAAGCACATCACGGACCACGACGTTTCGCAGGGCGGACAGTTCCGCTTCCGGCAACCGGGAGGCCAGAGTCAGCATCAGGGCCACACAAACAGGTAGCGGCGCGAACAGCATGAGCAGTACCTCCGTGCCACCCGTGAAGGAAGGCATGCCCACCAGGAGTTCGCGAAATGTCCACACCAGAAGAGTAAATACTGCGAGACCGGCTGGCACGTAAAGATGAATCCTGCGGGCCTTGAACCACCACAACACGTCGGCCTACCTCGCGCAATCCGCAGCGGCGGCCATGGTGCCCCCAAACCACTCGCGCTGCTCCTCAAGGGGGAGCTCCATCAGTTCCCGAGCCGCCCGCACCAGCGGGTCGGAGCCGTAGCTCTCCGGGTCCACGCCTGCGGTGAGGGCCAGCCAGGTCTGGAGAAGCGCCGCCTCCTCGTACGGGAGGCAGAGCAGGGTCTCTTCAGGCATCGCAGCAAGGCCGACACTGCGCACGAGCTCTTGTTCGTCCGTGTGCGAGACGAACCACACGCGCCAGACGTCCGATTCCCCGCCGTCGGACATGCTCTCGTGGGTGACCTTGCGCGGAGCCGGAACACCTGCGCTTTCCAGGCGGCCGACTGCCTGTCGGACGACTCGGTCCACTCCAGGCAGACTTTGGGCGTACAGCTCCGGAACACAGACGACAAGCGAGGCCTGGCTGGTGCACTTCTCTTCCATTCCGGAGGAGGCCATCGGTGTGCGGTATTCCCAGTCGCGTGCCGTGGCCCAGGAGACACCCCCTCCCCCCAGAGCGACGGCCGTGGCCAGCAACACCCCGATCAGGCGTCGGCGTACACCCCACAGCAGCAGTCCGGCGCCGGCCAGCGCGCTGGTGAAGAGGAGAGGCACCACCAGCGCCGCCGGACTGACGACCTGGCTCAAGTCGGGGGTGCCCATCGCGTACGCGGTGGCGTGGCGCGTCCACACCATGCCGGGCACTTCGATGGAGCTATTGCCGGCGAAGCCAATCCAGAACCAGACACTCACCAGCACGAGCGGAGCCGACACCAGACGCGAAGGGATGAAGCATCCGACGGCGAACCCGAAGATCGTGTAGGGAATCGGCAGCGCCAAGACCACCAGGATCGATGGCATGGAAGCGGCATTCGGCCACACCGATGCGAGGACATGGAGCTGGACCACCGAGACCGTCATCAGGAGAACGCCCACTGCGGCGACCGGCGTCAGGGTATCGGCGGCAACACGGTATTGGCTGCGCCAGGCCCCCAGACTCCACACTCCGGCCTTGCGCAGCGTCCCGGCTTCCCATGCGGCGCATCCTGCGGTGATCGCGGCGACGAAGACAAGGAAACGGAAGGAATCGACGGCGACCGCCGGAGCGTACTGAGTTCTGTACTCTGGCGGAAGGCTGTTCGATGCGCCTGCCATGAGGGTCAGGACGAGAGTCGGAAGGGCCAGCCATGTGATCACCGATGTACGCATCAACGCGGCCAAGCGCATCACTCATCACCGCACAGCACCGCGTAGGCCATCTCCGCACGGCGGCCGATAACCACGTCTTCTGGAGCGTGTTCCAGAAATCCCGCGACGTCACCGTGGTAAACGATGCCGCCTCTGTTCAGAACAGTCACGTGTTCGGAATCTTCGGCCAGATCCGCCACATCGTGGGTGGAGATCAGCACGCTCACCTCGGGTGAAAGCGCTGCCAGCGTGTCACGAAAAACTCGCCGTTGGCGCGGATCCATCCCTGCGGTCGGCTCGTCGAGCAGCAGCACCTCGGCTTCGTGCACAAGAGCCTGCGCGACCCCGACGCGGCGTACCTGACCGCCGGAGAGCCTGGTAACTCTCTCGTCCTGCTTGCCGCTCAACTCGACCCGGGCCAATGCCTCAGCCGCCGCCGACCACGCGGCAGTCCTGGTCATGCCCTTCAACCAGCCAACGTAGGCGACCTGCTCGCGGGCTGTGAGACCGGGCATAGCGGTGACGTGTTGCGGCAGCCAGGCTACCCGCCGGCGATACTCCCGGTCAGAACTGTCGATGCCGCGATAACTGATGCTTCCGCGTTGCGGCCGACGCACGGATGCTGCGAGGGACAGGAGAGTGGACTTTCCGGCGCCGTTAGGCCCGAGCAGCACTGTGCGCTGCTCGGGTAAGACGTAGTCCACGCCCCGCAGGACCGGCCGTTTCCGATAGGCGAACCAGCAGTCGGATATCTCGACAGGCATTCATCTTTCCGTTCACCATCCGACCGGCAGGAGCCGGGTACAAACTGAGCATGACCTGCGGGGCGCATGTCAACTACTCGCTGACGACGACCTTATCAACTGACAGGCGACTGCCCGAAACGTCACCGTTGATGCGCGCTATCCTGAAATACACCCTCGCGCCGGTGCTGATGTCTCGCGAGAAAGTGGACGTGCTCCGATTGAAGCACGCAGTGAGTCGCGCATCGTTCCCGATTCGCACGTCCGGCTGAAGAGTGAGGTCCTGCCAGATACCCACGTGCGTCGAGTTGAGATCGGACCCGTACTCGGTCGACTGACAGCCCGTGAAATTCACCGTCGACGATCCACCCACCACGGTCCAGCGACGGGATTCGAATCCCGTAAGGGCGCCCGTTATGTGACTTTCCCACTGGACCGTGAAGTCACCCTGAGGCGCGGCGTCTGCTGCCGAAGCAGTCGGCGCGGTGATGAGCGACCCTGTGGCCGCGAGTGCGACGATTGCAAGGTGTAGCCCTTGCGCATGTCTCCCCTACTTGAAGGTAGTAGCGAACGTGTGACTGCAGCCGAGCATTTGAACCGGGCACAACTTAGTCACGAGTCGTTCAAACTTTCAAGCAGGCATTCTCCCTCTGCGCACTTGATTCTTTACTCCGAGTACCGTATAGCGTTGCATTATTTACCTTTTGACCCCCATGGGTAGATAATCACGCTCCCCGTACACTCCCAGCACGTCACACCATGAGCACGTTTCAGCCGGACCGGGGAGGAGTGTTTCACAGTTGGAATTCTTCTTCCGCCTCCGGACCGGTGGTTGCATCCGGTGGTCACAGGGTGGTGCGGGCCCAGGATGCGAAGGGAGTGGTGGGGAGGCCGAGGGTGCGGGCCGCTTCGGGGTGGGCCGGGGCGGAGTGGAGGCCCACGTACTCCTGGGAGGCGATGAACGCCTCGTGAAGGCCGGCGGCTCGTGCAACTGGCCGACACCCACTCCCCCCGGGACGCGGTCACCACCTGGCTCGACGAGCTGACCACCTACACCTCGACCACGCGCGGGGTGACCACCGCCCTCATGGCGGACCCGGAGGGCGGCATCGCCGTCGAGGACAGCTGCCACGGTCTGCTCCACGGCGCGGCGGCGCGGCTGGTCGCGGACGCGGCGGAGGCCGGCGTGGTGCGCGACGAGGTGACGCCGCTGGATCTCATCACCCTGGCCAACGCCCTGTCCCTGGCCTCCGACGGTGACGCCGATGCGGCCCGCCGCCTGCTCCATCTCGCCCTGGGCGGGGTGCTGTCGCGGACCGAGGCCGACTGAGAGACGGGGGCCGCTTCCTCCGGTGACAGCCAAGGGTTCCGAGGGTGCCGCAGGCGCCCCGGGTCTGTGGCGAGGGACAGCGGGAGGGTGCGCGGGCCGCGACCGGCGTTCGGCGCTTTCCCGTTGGGCTCGCGCCGACCGGCCGGGCGCAGGTCAGCCGTCCTGTTCGGGGGCGTCGACGTAACCGAGGCGCCGGTTCATCTCGATGGCGGCGGTGTTCGCCGGATGGTGGACGGTCCGGATGCGGTCCACGCCGCACCGCGCGGCGAAGCCGATGCCGAAGGTCTTCATCGCGAGGGAGATGCCTCTCCCCCGGAAGGCCGCCCGGACGCCGGTCATCTCGTTGAACACAAAGCCGGACGACCGGTGATCGGACGTCGCCGACATCCCGATCCATCCACCGTCGCCGTCCAGCGCGATCACCACCCCGCGAGGGTCGTACGAGGCGACCTCGATCCGCTGCCGGAGGTACGCCTCGTACGTGTAGAACTCCCCGCGCTCCGGGATGTCGGCGGCGCACTCCTTGTTGAGTGCGTAGAGCGCCCGCCGGTTCCGCGCCGTGTCCCCCAGCTCGTCCAGCGTGACCAGGCGGATCCCGGCCCCCAGGCACCGCTCCACGTACGGCGCGAACCGCTCGGCCTCGAAGCCGGTCACGTCCAGTTCAAGCCTGACCCACCGCGTCACCATGCCCGCGCCCTTCCCTACCGGTTCCCCGCTGTCGCGCCTGACGGCGATCTCCGGCAACCGTACGCACGGCAGGCGTCGGCGTTCGGCACGGGCAGGGAGGCTACGCGATCACACCGGCTGGAGCCGGGTGCGCAAAAGGCAGAATTCGCTACCTTCCGGGTCGGCCAGAACGTGCCAGCTCTCCTCGCCGGTCTGGCCGACATCGGCGGGCCGGGCGCCGAGGGCGAGGAGCCGTTCCAACTCGGCGTCCTGGTCGCGGTCGGTGGCGTTGACGTCCAGGTGCAGCCGAAGTTTGTGGGGCCGGGGGTCGGTGGTGGGACTGAGGACGAGGGTGGGCTGCGGGCCGCCGAAGCCGGTGTCGGGCGGCCCGATCTCGATGCTTCCGTCGTCCTCACGGCCGAGTTCGACGTAGCCGAGGACCTCGCTCCAGAACGCGGCGAGGCGCTCGGGATCAGCGACGTCGAGGACCAGTTCACTGATGCGGCATGCCATGGCCGGAGAGTGTAGGGAGGCTGGGCCGCACTCGCGACGGTGTTTTCCCAGACGGTACGGACCGGTTCGCACGGGTTCCGTACGGTATGAGAACGGCCCCCCATCCCTTGGAGTGGAGGGCCACGAAGTGCATCGGTCTCAGCCCAGTCGGCCGAACGTCCCCTGCTTGACCGCCAGAAGCAGCGCCTGAACACGCAGGGAGTCAGCCGCCGAGACCACATCGGGGTGATCGCTCTCCCGAAGGAGCAGTGCGCCACTGTAACGCCCCAACTCTATGCAGTCATTGTCACCCTGCGTCGAGTAGGAGGATTTCTGCCATGGAATATCCGACATCTTCCGCACTCTCAGAGTTGTTTCGAAATTTCGCGGACAAAATCCCGTGTCTTTTCCACAGGTAGAGACAGCTCTTCGAGTCTATCCATCATGCTGCGGTACTTGTGTGTGGCCGTTGGCGCATCGAGGAACTGGACGCCGGTGGGTGTGTCGAAGTGCACCGTGTCCAACTGCGACACCGCGCCCGACACGTAGGTGATCGATGCGCCGATACCCGGCAGGCCACCGAGGGAGAAGGGCAGAGCGCGGATGGTGACATTCTCCCGCTCCGAGGATTCCAGGATGCAGGTCAACTGCTCGCGCATGACAGCCGGTCCGCCGAACCCCAGGCGCAGAGCCGCCTCATGAATGAGCAGCGTGCACTGCGGCGCGTCTTCCTTGTCCAGGACATCGCGGCGGCGCATCCGGAACGACACCTTGCGGCGCAGATCCGTTGGGTCGGGTGCCGGGACGTCCGTGGACAGCACGGCCCTCGCGTAGGACTCGGTCTGGAGCAGTCCGGGCAGATGAGTCACTTGCGTGCCACGCAGGTGATCTGCGCGCTGTTCCAGTTCCACGAGGTCCAGCAGGGCAGCGTCGAACTTGCCCCGGAATTCCTCCCACCAGCCTTTGCCGCGCTCCTCGGCCATCATCCCGAGAGCGTCGACGTAGGCGCGATCCGCGCACTGATACACACCTGCGAGTGAACTCACGCTGTCGTGACTGAGACCGGTTCGCCCTGCCTCGATGTTGCTGATGCGGGTCCGATCCCACCCGAGTTTGAGCGCGGCGTCCGCCACACTGAGCCCCGCCGCCTGCCGCAGCCTGCGCATTTCGGTCCCCAGCCTGCGCTGCCTGGCTGTTGGCGCCGACCTCGCTGGCATCCCCCTGCTCCCCTCGCTCGGACGCCCTGTTTCGCGGACTATCTCATAGTCCAACTCACGAATCACGCATGATTCACCGTTCGATTCACATATGAGTCACAACACCCTATGGTGGCGGACAGTGACTCGGCGAACACGCTTCCCCGGGAGGGAACATGACGCTGCCCGCCATCCGCTCGTACCGCCTCACCGCGCCCAACGCGCCCGATACGCCGCGGCTCGCCCGCGACCATGTCGCGTACGTCCTGCTGGGCAACCGGCTGCTGGGGCTCGCCGACACCGCGCGGCTGCTGGTCAGTGAGGTGGTGACCAACGTCTACGAGCACACGGCCACTTCCGTCGTCGCCGTCGAGACCACCATCCGGCCGGGTCAGGTACTGGTCGCCGTGCACGACGCGTCGCCCCGGGGGATTCCGCCGCGCCGGGCGCTGCCCGAGGGCGAGGAGGAGTGCGGACGCGGGCTGTCGCTCGTGGAGTTGCTGGCCCGGTCCTGGGGCGTGACGCAGCTCGGGTACCCGGAGCCGGTCGGCAAATCGGTGTGGTTCGAGCTGCGGGACGCCTGATGGAGGACGCGACGCTCGGGCTCATCGGTCTCGCCACCCTCCTCGGCGGGACGGTCGGCGCCGTCGGTATCGCCGTGGCCCTGACGCCCCGCCCGCCGCGCGGCTGTCTGCCGCCGCCGCTGGAGCGGCCTGGGACCGTGTACACCTGCCGCTGCTGGCTCTACCCGGTGCGGGTCGGCGTGCTCGCCGAGGACGGGAACGGGGATTGTCAGACCCCGGCCGTAGGGTCCTGACCATGAACGGAGAAGTGCGACTGGTGCCCTGGAGCGACGAGGACTTCTGGGTGTTGGAGGCGTGCAACACTCCGGCCATGACCGCGAATCTCGGCGGTCCGGAGAGCGCGGAGAAGCTGGCCGACCGGCACCGCAGGTACGTCGCCCTGCGCGGTCCCGGGCGAATGTACCGGGTGGAGCTGGCGGCGACCGGGGAGACGGTGGGCTCCATCGGGTACTGGGAGCACCAGCAGGACGACGGCGAGACCGTGTGGGAGACGGGGTGGTCGGTGCTGTCCGCGTTCCAGGGCCGAGGACTGGCAGCGGCGGCGGCCCAGTCCCTCATCGAGGTGGTCCGGGCCGCCGGGGGGCCGCACCGCACGCTGCACGCCTACCCGCGCACGTCACACGGCGCCTCCAACGCCGTGTGCCGCAAGGCGGGGTTCCAGCTCGCCGGGACGCTCACCTTCGAGTATCCGAAGGGGCACTGGGAGACCTCCCACGACTGGTGGGTCGACGTGAGCGCCACGGCGCGGCCCACCGCCGCTACGCCGTGACCCTGCGGACCACCGCCAGCAGATAGTCCTTCCTGTTGAGCGGGTTGTGGTCCGTGCGCTCCCGGTGCGGTGGCGGCCCCTGGACGGGCCGGTGGTGGTCGAAGTCCGCCTCCAGGGACGCCTCGCCCCGGGTCAGTCCGGGGAGTTGCTGTTCCAGGCGGTGCACGGCCGCCGCCGGGATCGCGCCCTCCAGTACGCATCCGGTGTGCTGCGTGCGCGGGTTGTCCGGCACCGCACGCAGCCGGGCCAGGACCGACATGACGGGGCCGAGCGTGTCGGCCGGCAGGTCCAGGCGGAAGCGGTGCATCGGCTCGTGCGCCCGTGTTCCGGCCCGGCGCAGCGCCGCCATCAGTACCAGCGGGGTGAGGTGCCGGAAGTCCGCGCCCGTACTCGACATGCTCTTGTCGAAGATCGCGTGCGCGTGGCTCTGGCGCGGGGAGTACCCGGAGTGCGTCATGGTGACGACCACGTCGGGGATCTCCCAGCCGTACAGGCCCTCCCGCAGGGTGGACCGTACGGTGTCCTCCACCGCCGCCATGAAGGCGTAGGGCATGGAGCCGAGTTCGACGCCGAGCCGGTACGTCACCCCGCTGCCCACGGGTGCCGGCTCCACGCGCAGGCCGACCGTGGCCAGGAAGGGGTTGCCGTTCTTCTTGTTGAACTCGACGGCCTCGCCCGTTCCCGTGAGGCGTTCCACGTGGATCGTGGTCGTCTCGCGGAAGGTCGCCGCCACCCCGTACTCGTGCGCCAGGGTGGCCTGGATGACCTCCTTCTGCACCTCGCCGTACAGCGACACGGCGATCTCGCGGCGCAGGTCGTCCTGGCGCAGGTTGATCAGCGGGTCCTGTTCGGCGAGCTGGGCGAGTGCGGCGTGCAGCGTGCCCTTCTCGCCGGGGCGGCACGGCTCGACCACCGTCTCCAGGGTGGGGGCCGGGAAGTGGCCACCGGCGGCGCCCGCCGGGACGGTGCCGATGGGGTCGCCGACGCGTACCCCGCTCAGGCCCCACAGCTTCGCGATCTGCCCGGCCGTCACGGACGCGCGGCGGATGTCCGTGCCGCGTTCGCGGTCGAAGACGCCGATCGCCGTCACCTTCTCCTCCGGGCCGCCGGGCAGCCGGTCGCGGACGGCCAGGGTGCCCGCGAACAGCCGCGCGTACGCGATCCGTTCCCCCGCCGGGCCGCGTTCGACCTTGAAGACCCGGCCGGAGACGGGTGCCCCGGGGTCGCCCGCGCTCGCCGGGAGGAACTCCCGGATGCCGCTGAGCAGCGCGTCCGTGCCCTCCCCGGTGATGGCCGAGCCCTGGTACACCGGGTGGACGCGGGCGCGGCCGGTCTGGGCGGCGAGGGCGGCGCGCAGCCGGGCACGCGGGAGGGGCCCGTCCGCGTCGAGGTAGGCGGCGAGGAGGTCGTCGTCCCGCTCGGCGAGGATCTCGGCCAGTTCGTCGTCCGGTGCGGTGGGCGCGACGACAGCCGGGGTGAGCCGGGTGCGCAGTTCGTCCAGGACGGCTTGCGGCCGGGCGCCGGAGCGGTCGGTCTTGTTGATGAAGACGAGGGTGGGGATGCGCAGCCGGCGCAGGGTGCGCATCAGGACGCGGGTCTGCGCCTGGACGCCCTCCACGGCGGAGACGACGAGCACCGCGCCGTCGAGCACGCCGAGGACCCGTTCCACCTCGGCGATGAAGTCCGGGTGTCCGGGGGTGTCGATGAGGTTGACCGTGGTGTCCTCGTCGAGGGCGAAGGCGACCACCGCGGATCTGATGGTGATGCCGCGCTGCCGTTCGAGGGACATCGAGTCGGTCTGGGTGTTGCCGTCATCGACGCTGCCGATCGCGTCGATGACTCCGGCGGCGTACAGCAGCCGCTCGGTCAGGCTGGTCTTTCCGGCGTCAACATGGGCGAGGATTCCCAGGTTCACCATACGCACTGAGCGTCATGTCCTCCGTGTAGGCGGTGATGAGCTGCTGGGGCGTGCGCGTTGTCCTCATGGTGGTCTCCTCGCGTGGTGAGGGGTCGATGTGCCGGTGCAGAAGTGCAGCAGACGCCCGCCGGGCGGGCAACCGGTTTAGGGGCGGGCGCGGAGCAGCCTGACTCCGGTCCGGAGCAGGTCGACGAGCATGATGTACGTCCAGATCTTGCCCGCGCCGTAGATCCAGCCGGGGGCACCGTCGTCCGGGGTGCCGCCGTTGAGGGTGGTGAGCAGGTCCTCGGTGAACAGGTCCTGGATCCAGGACAGGTCCAGGGCGAGGAGGACGAGCTGGGCGGCGGTGAACAGGGCGAGGTGGCCGACCAGGGCGCGGGTGGAGGGCGGCGGTTTCGGGGCGGGTGACGGCTCGGGCTCCGGCTCCGGGTCGGGTGCGGCGTCCGGTACGGGGACGGGGACGGGTGCGGGCGCGGGCGCGGGTGGCGGGGTGTCCGCGACGCCCATGCGGCGCACGGCGGCCGGGGAGATCACCGCGCCGGACAGCAGGATCGCCGCCGCGACGAGGCAGCAGGCCGTCCAGCCGGCCCGCTCGTACAGCACGCCGGCCGCGAGCGCGCCGAGCAGGGCGCCGAACAGTCCGGCCGACTCGTACACCCCCATGCCGCGTCCGACGCGCGCCCCGGACGCCTCGGCGACCACCGCCTGCTGGATCGGCATGACGGCGGCCCAGGACAGGCCGCTGAGGATCCACAGGGCGGCGATGACGTACGGGTTGGGCGCCCAGGCCAGGCCGGTGGCGAAGGCCGTTCCGGACAGCGAGGCGGCCATCAGGACGCGGGCGCGGCCGAACCGCACCACGTACGTGTGCATGCGTTCGGCGGCCAGGCTCATGGCGATGGCGCCGGGGAGGAAGACGAAGGCGATGCTCATGACGTCCAGCCCGAACTCGCGCTGGAGCAGGAACAGCAGGAGGAGCGAAAGGGCGGCCTCTGCGGTCGTGGTCAGCGCGACGGCCAGCAGCATGGGGCGCAGCCGGCGGCTGACGGCCCGGATGCCGCCGTGGGCCGCGTCCGTCTCCCCGGGCGCGGTCGGCGGGCCGCCGGGGGCGCGCAGCAGCAGGACGGCCGCTGTCACGCAGGCCGCCGCGCACAGCAGGAAGACGCCGGTGTAGTCGATCCTGACGAGCAGCACGAAGCCGGTCACGAAGGCGACCCAGGAGCCGGTCTCCTGGGCGGAGAACAGGCGGGGGAAGACGGCGGAGTCGGCGGCGAGGCGTTCGCTGACGATGGCGCTGACCGCGACCCACAGCAGGGCGCCGCCGATGCCGCCGAGCGCGGCGGCCAGGTAGGCGGGGGCGGGGCCGGTGGCGAGGGCGTAGCCGGTGGCCGAGGCGGCGTACAGCAGGGCGCCGGCGGCGGCGACGCGGCGGCGGTCGCGGGTGTCGGCGAGGACGCCGGCGAACGGGCGGGCGACGAGCGAGGACAGCATCTCGACGGCGAGCAGGACGCCGACCTCGGTGGCGCCGAGGCCGAGGGCGGCGCCGGCCCACAGGGGCAGGAGGAAGTCGAGGAGTTCGGCGGGTCCGCTGGTGAGGGTGGCGGCGAGCAGGGTGAGGCGTTCGCGGCGGGGTCCGCGCGGGTGGTCCGCCGCCTCCGTTCCGGTGTCGGTGGTCATGGCTGCCGTCCCCGCCCCCTGTCGCGTCCTCGTCCCGTCCCCACGGGATACGCCGAACGTCGTTCGATGATATTACGCCGAACGATAGCCTGAGCGTCGAGATGAGTGCGAAGGACAACCAGCGGCGCATCCTGGGGCTGCTCTGGAACGACCCCGCCACCGCGCCGCGCGGTGCGCGCGGGCCCGAGCGCGGGCTGACGCTGGACCAGATCGTGGCCGCCGCCATCGAGGTGGCCGAGGCGGAGGGCCTGGCCGCGCTGTCCATGCGGCGGGTCGCGGCCGAGGTGGGCGTGGGGACGGCCTCCCTGTACACCTACCTGCGCGGCAAGGCGGAGCTGGAGGCGCTCATGCTGGACGCGGTCGCCCTCGGCCCGACGCTGCCGCACGAGTGGCCCGGCGACTGGCGGGCGAAGCTGGAGGCGTGGGCCCTGGACGACTGGGAGGCGATCCGCCGCCACCCCTGGACCCTGCACCTGCACGGCGCCGACCGGGTGCCGGGGCCCAACCAGCTGCGCTGGCTCGACTCCATGCTGCGGGTCTTCGAGGGCACCGGGCTGACGGAGGCCGAGAAGCTGGCCGCGATCGAGTCGCTGGACGCGTACAGCCGGGGCCTGGGGCTGCTGCGGGCGGAGATCGAGCAGCCGGCCGGGACGGAGGCACAGGCGTACGACGTGGCCGACCGCAACGCGGGGCTGCGGGAGCTGGTCGACTTCTCCGCCTACCCCGCCCTGCGCACCGCGATCCTGGCCGGCGCCGCCCCGTACTCCGGCGACCCGTTCCGCTTCGGCCTGCGCCTGCTCCTGGACGGCATCGAAACCCTGATCGCCGCCCGCCGCGCCGCGCCGCCCGGGGACGCGTGAGGGCGGGCCGGACACGGCATCGATCAGCGCGGGCCGGTGGGCACCTCGGTGAGGAAGAAGAGGACGGCCATCCCGGTCGGCGGCGCCTCAAAAGCAGTGCTGGTCCGATCCCTCAGCCCGTACCGCCTACCAGTGCCTCGCCGAGCGGGGTGCGCCGGTAGAGCACCGACCGTCCGGACCGGGCGCGGACGAGCAGTCCCGCGCCTCGCAGGATGGCGAGGTGGTCTCCCACCGCGCCGGTTGTCATGGCGAGGCTTCGGGCGAGGTGGCTGGTACTGGCCGGGGCGTCCAGCGCCAACAGCAGCCGGGCTCGGGACCGGCCGATCAGAGCGGTCAGCGTGTCCGGCCGGGGGACGGCCTCCTGTTCGCCCCACAGGGCGGCGGTGCCGCGGGCACGGTAGACCAAGGTTCTGGGCCAGGGCCAGGGGTCTGAAAGGTGGGCGGCGATATTCGCGACGAAGACCGAAGGGATCAGCAGGAGTCCGTCGCCGGTGAGGTGGACCGGTTCGACGTGGGCGAAGTGGCCGATCTCGATACCGCCGGCTTGCCAGGTGATGCTCGGGTGCAGGCTCTCGATGGTCGTGACCCATCCGTGTTCGCCGATCGCCCCCACCCGGTGCACGACGTCGCGCTCACAGATCGCGCGCAGTTGCGGCCAGTCCGCGGCGAGCAGCTCGTGCCAGGCCCGGTCCATCGCCTCGGCGATCCTGGAGACGGCGTCCGGCGAGTCCAGCACCGCGCGTACGCGGGGATCACGGGCGGACGCGCCGGTCGCGTGGGTGGTGATCTCGTGGCGGGCCGCTTCCAGCGGTGTGGCCCGGATCGTGGCCAGGTCGTCTGCCCAGGTCTGGTTGAGGCCGCGAGGGGGCGGAGCGACGAAGCTCGGTCCGGATCGCGGGTTGTGCAGGGCGAGGGCGGCGTTCAGTTCACTCTCCCGGCGAAGCCGTTCAAAGGCCGGGAGGAGCCGGGAGGCCCAGGCTCGCGGCAGCGGTCTGTCCTGGCCGGCGAGTGAGCGCAGCAGCAGGCAGAGGTCCAGCGCGGGCGACAGCGCGAAGCGGCTGCGCAGCAGGTCCTCGACGGAGACTTCGAAGCGGAGCACCGCGCCATGCTAGCGAGGGATGTCTGTTCCGATTCGTCCAGCGACGAATCATTGGTGAGTGACGTGGGAGCACGGTGAGGCTGGGCGGTACCGAACAGCGTGCGTGCGGTTCTCCCGCGCGGCGACCGTCGCCGGTCGGGTCGGTGGAGAGCGGTCACGCACCCCGCCCTCACCCCACGTCTCCCTGACAGAGAGTCATCCCCACGGGCCTCGGCTCTGCCGGCCGTCGCGGACCACGTACGGGATCTTGAGACCACGAACAGCCCATGAAAGGTTCATGCCACATGATCGATGAATTCGCGAAGGACAACAGCGAGCGCCAGGAGCTTGTGATGTCCGTCAGGCTGGCCTCGCCGGCCGCGGTGGGTGTGGATCCGCCGAAGGTCAATGATTACAACAGCTTCGCCCAGGCGTACGCGGCCGTGAACGAGACCAACCTGGTGAATGCCTACTACGAGCGTCCGGCGATGCTGGCCCTGGTCGGGGAGGCGGCCGGGCGGCGGATCCTCGACGCCGGCTGCGGATCGGGGCTGCTGTGTGCCGCGTTGCGCGATCGTGGTGCCCTGGTGAGTGGCTTCGATTCGAGCGCCGAGATGCTGGAGCTGGCCCGGCGGCGGCTCGGCGACGGTGCGGACCTGCGGGTGACGGACCTGGGTGGCCCGCTTCCTTACCCTGATGACGCGTTCGACGATGTCGTCGCGTCCCTGGTCCTGCACTACCTGGAGGACTGGGGGCCCGCTCTGGCCGAGCTGCGGCGTGTCCTCAGGCCCGGCGGTCGGCTGATCGCTTCGGTCGACCATCCCTTCGCCGTCACCCTCATGCACCGCGAGGTCGGCCGGGAGGCCGAGTGCGACTACTTCGACACCACCAACTGGACCACGGAGTGGACCATAGGCAGCCAGACCGCCCTGGTGAGTCGCTGGCACAGGCCGCTGCACGCGACGATCGAGGCGTTTACCGGCGCCGGTTTCCGGATCGAGGTCATCAGCGAGCCGGATCCTGATCCCGCCGCCCACGAACGGTTTCCCGAGGCCATCGCGGCCATGCCGCGCTTCCTGTCCTTCCTGTTCTTCGTCCTGCGGTCCGAGTAGCCACCGGAACAACCAGTTGCTGCGGAACGGTCAGCCGTCCTCGTCGTCGGCCGCCAGGCCGCAGAGCCTCGCGCTGCCGGTCCTCCACCAGCTCGACCGGGCAGACCTCCAGGGACCGGCGGAGGGAAAGGGCGGGTAAGTGGTCAGACATACGCCTTGCACCTTTCCTTTGCTTTCACATCAGGTCGGTAGAGAACATGGGGGTATGTGACAGGCCCGGATGGGCACATCTTCCGCTGTGCCGCCCGTAACGGGGGACGGCATCCACAGCGGAAGAAAGCAGTGAGCACATGCGCAACAGCTGTACGAAGGTGCTGATGGCGGTCGCCGCCGGTCTCCTCCTCACCGGCGCCTCCGTCGGGCCCGCCGTCGCCGCGCCGCAGAGCGCGCCCGCCGCCCCCGCAGCGGCCACGATGGCCACCGGCAACATCACGACGTGGGTCCAGGGCAACGTCCGCAAGGGCGCCTCCACCAGCTACAACATCGCCTACACCGTCAAGGCCAACCAGCAGCTCATGGGCGTGTGCTGGCTGACCGGCGGAACGGTGGACGCCAACGGGATCAGCCACAACAAGTGGGTGAAGCTCTCGGACGGCAACTACATCTGGGGCGGCCTGCTGAAGGGGAACGAGACGGGCGGGATCTCCACCAAGTGCTGAGCCCCTGACCCAACGCTCCGACCGGGAAACGGGGGCAGGCGCGCCCTCGATCAGGTGAATACGGGGAAAAGTCCACTCCGGGCGGTCTGATCGGTTCTGACGCTCCGCGTCGCTCCATCCGTTTTCCGTACTGGAGAGAACATGCGTATTCGTACCACCATCGCCGCCACCGCCCTGGCGGCGGCCGGTGTCCTCGGTTCCGCCGGTGTCGCCTCCGCCGACGCCGAGGCCTTCGGCGTCGCGTCCCACTCCCCGGGCGTGCTGTCCGGCAACGTCGTCCAGATCCCGGTCGAGCTGGGCGTGAACCTCTGTGGCAACACGATCAACGTCATCGGGCTGCTGAACCCGGCGTTCGGCAACGTCTGCGTCATCGACTGACGTTCTGCCCCACGCATGCGGCCGCCCGCACCCTCACGGGTGCGGGCGGCCGTTCGTGCGGACGGGTTACGCGACCAGCTGCCGCGTCGCCTTCCCCTTGCGCGCCTTGCGGATCCGGTTCACCGTCGTCAGGGCGATGGCCGCCGCCAGCAGCGTGTACAGCGTCACGGCGATGCCGCTGTCGAACAGGATCCCGACGCTGCCCTCGCTGACCGCGAGCGCCCGCCGCAGCTCCGTCTCGGCCAGCGGGCCCAGGATGACGGCGATCAGCACCGGCGCCAGCGGCAGCTCGTAGCGCCGCATCATGAAGCCCAGCAGGCCGATGCCCAGCAGCAGCATCAGGTCGAACGCCGACGCCGAGGTGGCGTAGATGCCCAGGCCGCAGAAGACCGTGATGCCCGCGTACAGGTAGTGGCGCGGCACCAGCAGCAGCTTCGCCCACATCGGGGCGAACGGCAGGTTGATGATCAGCAGCACGATCATGCCGATGAACAGCGAGGCCAGCAACGTCCACACCAGCTCGGTGTTCCGCTCGAACAGCAGCGGGCCCGGCTGCATCCCGTACTGCTGGAACGCGGCCAGCATGATCGCGGCCGTCGCCGATGTCGGCAGGCCGAGCGCCAGCAGCGCGCCCATCGCCGAACCGGCGGTCGCGTTGCCCGCCGCCTCGGGACCGGCCACACCCTGGATGGCGCCCTTGCCGAACATCTGCTTCTTGCGCCGCTTGTCGAGCTTCTTCTCCGTCGCGTAGGAGAGGAAGGTCGGGACCTCGGAGCCGCCGACCGGGATCACACCGAACGGCACACCGAAGCCCGCGCCGCGCAGCCACGCCGGCCAGGCCAGCTTCACATCGCCGCGGCTCAGCCACGGACGCCCGGTGAAGGCCACCCGCGCCGTGGGCGGGTCGCGGTGGATGCGGGAGGCCACGAACAGCACCTCGCCCAGGGCCAGCAGACCGACCGTGATGACGACGATCGACACCCCGTCGAACAGCGGTGGCAGATCCATCGTGAAGCGCGAGGCCCCGGAGGAGCCGTCAATGCCGATCAGCGCCAGCGACAGGCCGATGACCAGGGATATCGAGCCCTTGATGACGGAGTCGGCGACCACTGTCGCCGTGGCCGCGAAGGCGAAGACGGCCAGCGCGAAGTACTCGGCCGGGCCGAAGAGCCCGGCGAGGTCGGCCAGGCGCGGGGCGAAGAACACCACCAGGGTGGTGGCGATGATGCCGCCGATGAACGCGCCGATGGCGGAGGTGGCCAGTGCCTGTGGCGCGCGCCCCGCCTTGGCCATCTTGTGGCCCTCGATGGTGGTGGCGATGGCCGAGCTGTTGCCGGGTGTGTTGAGCAGGATGCCGGTCGTCGAGTCGCCGAACAGGCCACCGTAGTAGACGCCGGCGAACATGATGAACGCGCCGGTCGGGTCCAGGCTGAAGGTCACCGGCAGCAGCAGCGCCACCGCCATCGCCGAGCCCAGGCCCGGCAGCACGCCGACGGCCGTGCCGAGCATGGCGCCGACGACGACCCACAGCAGGTTCATCGGGGTGAACGCCCCGGCGAACCCGTCGAGGAGATGCGATATCGGGTCCATCACAGCACCCCTCCCAGAATGCCGGCGGGCAGGTTGAGGCCGAGCCCGGCGGAGAAGGCGAGCTGAACGATGGCGGAGAAGGCGAGCGACAGGCTCATGTCGAACAGCGGGCGCTTGCCGTCGAGGGCGTAGGCCACTCCGAAGAAGAGGAGGGCGGCGGAGAGCAGCCAGCCGACCGGTTCGAGGGCGACGGTGAACAGCACGAAGGTGCCGATGATGATGCCGACGCTGCGCCAGTCGGTGTGGGTGCGGTGCTGCGGCGTCGTGGTGCGGGGCCGCTGCGCGGGTGCGGGCGCGGGCGCGTCGGTGTGCGCGGCGGCCTCGGTGTCAGGGGCCTCGGTTCCGGTTGCGGCCTCGTCGCCGGGCGCCTCCGCGCCCGGCGGCAGCGGCGGCGCGCTCGGGTGGCGGATGACCTTCCAGGCGAGGACGGCGGTCAGCAGGTAGGCCAGACCCGTGACGATCCACGGGAAGAACTGCGGCCCGGGCGAGCCGGCGGTGGGGGGCACGGTCATGGTGAGCGTGCCGTGGGTGAGGAAGACGGCGAGCGCCAGCAGCACGGCCACGACGATGAATTCGCTGCGGCCCTTCCAGAAGGACGGTGTGTCCGGCGCGGCGGACGCCGGCGTCCCGGTTCTCTCGGTCGTGGTGGTCACAGTCCCAGCTCCTCCACGATCTGGTCGATGCGGGCGGTCTCGGTGGTGAGGAACTCCTCGAACTCCTCGCCCACCATGAAGGTGTCCTTCCAGCGGTTGCGGCTCACCGCGTCCGTCCACTGCTCGGAGGCGGCCATCTCGGTGACGATGTCCCGCAGTTCCTGGGTCTCCTCCTCGCTCAGGCCGGGGGGAGCGACCACGCCGCGCCAGTTGGGCAGTGCCACCTGCACGCCCTGCTCGATGAAGGTCGGCACGTCGATGCCGTCGATCGGTTCCTCGGCGGACAGGCCCAGGGCGCGGAAGCGGCCGGTCTGGATCTGGTCGGAGAAGTCGTTGTAGCCGCTGATGCCGGCGTGCACGGTGTGGGAGAGCAGCGCGGTGGTGACCTCGCCGCCGCCGGAGTAGGCGAGGTAGTTGAGCTGCCCGGGGTCGATACCGGACTCGCGGGCGAGCAGCCCGGCCAGCAGGTGGTCGGAGCCGCCGAGCGAGCCGCCGCCGATGGTGGTGCCGCCGGGGTTCTGCCGCCACGCCTCCAGCAGGTCATCGATCGTCTGGAACGGCGAGTCGGCGGGCACCACGACGACGAGGTAGTCGTCGGCGAGCCGGGCGATGGGGGTCACGTCGCTCATGGCGTAATCGGAGCCGGTGACGTTGATGGCGCCCAGCATGACGGTGCCGGTGACCATCAGCAGCGACTCGTCGCCCTCGCGGCCCACGGTCTGGCTGAGGCCGATGGTGCCACCGGCGCCCGGCACGTTGACCACCTGGACGTTGTTCACGACGCCGGAGGAGCGCATCGCCTGCTGCGATTCGCGGGCCGCGAGGTCCCAGCCGCCGCCGGGGGCGGCCGGGGCCATCAGCGTGAGGTTGGTACGGGCGCTGCCGCCGCCGGCGTGGGAGGAGGCGTCGACGACGGCCAGGGCTACCAGGGCGAGCACGACGACCCCGTACAGGCCGGCGAACACCGGCCGTCGGGGGCGCCGGAGGCCCAGTCGGCCCTGCCACACCTCCCTCGCGGCGCTGCGCGGGTGGTGTTCCGGATTACTCATGTGCACCTCAGACAGTTCAACGCGTCGCGCCGCTGTCCCACAGTCCCGTTCGTGGGGGCGGCGTAAGCGGTCATGCTGCCTGCCGGGTCAGCGCCTGTCTGCGGTCTCGGGGGTTAGGTCAGTTAGTGAGGGTTTTGGTCTTTGTGTTAGGCGGCTCGGGGTCGGGGTCCGTGTTCAGGGAGTCGATCAGGGCGTCACGTTCCGCACTGGGTTCGGGGCGCAGCAGCCCGACGACGGTGTACAGGACGAGGGAGGTGGCCAGCGGCAGGCCGACGATCGCGGACTCGCTCGCGCCGTCCACGACGTAGCGCACGACGTACCAGACGCCCAGGCCGCCCGCCCACGAGACGATGGCGGCGGTGGGCCCGACCCGGCGGAACCAGGGCAGCAGGCCGAGCATGAGCGGGATGGAGATGGGTCCCATGGTGGCGGCCACCAGCTGGACGACGGTGTCCAGGACGAATCCCTCGCCGCCGGTGGTGATGGCGATGGTCATGCTGAGGGTCACGAACAGCACGGTGGTGACGCGGGCCATCACCAGCTGGGCCGCCGCGCCCAACCGCTTGACGCGGGGTACGAGGACGGGGGCGATGTCGCGGGTGATGACGGCGGTGATGACGTTGCAGTCGGAGCCGACCATCGCCATGGTGTGGGAGAAGAACCCGGCGAGCATGAGGCCGATGAGTCCGGCCGGGAGGAGTTCGACGGCGAGCGCGACGTAGGACTCCTCGCCGTTGGTGAGGCCGGGCACGATGAGCGGGGCGGCGAACATCGGCAGGAAGAGGATGAAGGGCCACACCAGCCACAGGGCGCTGGAGAGCAGGGCGGAGCGGCGGGCGGCGGAGCCGGAGGGGGAGGCCATGTACCGCTGGGCCAGGTTCCACATGCCGCCGTTGTACTCGAACGTCTTGACCAGCAGGAACGCCAGGATGAGGGTGGTGGTGACGGGTCCGGCGATGGGGTCGCCGTGGCCGTCGGGGAGGTCGCCCCACATGGCCCAGGGGTAGTCGAAACCCAGGCGTGCGCCGACGGCGACGAGCATGACGAATCCGGCCACCGCCTGGATGACGAACTGGCCCATGTCGGTGAGGACATCCGCCCAGATGCCGCCGATGGCGACGTACGCCATGGTGCCGATGCCGGCGATGACGATGCCCCAGACGAGGGGGATGTCGGCGAAGCCCTGGAGGAGGACGGAGATCGCGACCCATTTGGCGGCGATGTCGACGACCTTGAGCGCGGCGCCGCTGTAGGCGAGTACCTGCTGGGTGGGCAGGTTGTAGCGGCGGGCGAGGTATTCGAGCGGGGAGTTGACGCCGTGCTTGGCGCGCAGCCGGTTCCAGCGGGGTGCGAAGACGAACGCGCCGATGCCGATGCCGAGTCCGATGGTGAGCGCCCACCACACGTACACGGTGAAGCCGTAGTCGTAGGCGACGGCGGCGAAGGCGACGAACATGACGGCGCTGTAGCCGGACATGTGGTGCGAGATGCCCGAGAGCCACCAGGGGATGCGCCCTCGGGCGGTGAAGAAGTCGGCGACATCGTGCACGCGGTTCTTGGACCACCAGCCGATGCCGACGATGACGAGGAAGTACGCGGCCACCACGGCCCAGTCCAGAACTGACATAGAGGCGCCCTCATTCACGGATATAAACGCGGGACATTGTCATGAACGGATCGGCGCAACCGTAGTGCCGGACGTGGGCGCTGAAAAGCCCCCGCGGTTCCTGTTGTTGTGCCGGAACCGCGGGGGCTTCCCGCAGGCGGTGTGTCAGTCGCGCGTTCCCCGGTGGAAGAGGGGGATGGCGATGGCGGCCACCGCCGTGTGCATCAGGGCGAGGGTGGCCTTCGTACCGCCGCTGGCGTCGAGGAACACCAGCGGTAAGAAGGAGGCGGCCAGCACGCTCAGCGCGACGATCGTCCATATCCGCAGGGCGCGGGGGGTCCGGCGTTCCAGGAGCACCAGCAGGCCCCAGCCGAGCGCGGCGCCGAGCGCGCCGAGGGCGATGGAGCGCGGCCAGGTGATGGTCAGGGGGTCACCGCCGTTGGACGGCATAACGGCCAGCGCGGCGCCGCCCGCGTTGGCGATGATCCAGATCAGGGCGGTGGAGAGGCCGGCCGCCGCCACCGCAAGCGCTCGGGGCTTCCAGGGGCCGGTGCGTGCGGCGGCGGGGGCGGGGGCGGACGCGGGGGTCGGATGGGCGTCGGTCGTCATGTGTCCTCTTCCTCGATGGGTGGAGTGGACCGCGGGCCGGCCGCCGGCCGGGCGGGCGCGCCGGGACCGGGGGTGCGGCGGGGGCGGGGCCGGGAGCCGGGGCACGGAGGGGCGGCGGGCGCGCGGCCGGGGCGGGCGGGGCCCGGGGCATCGGCGCGGCGGGGGCCACCGCGATCGTCTGTCACCTAAGGGCTCGGCGGCACGGTCGCGCTCCCGCGCGGGCGAGCGATCGCACGGACGGGCTCGGACATGCGAACGCCTCCTGGGGGTCTCCGCGGCCGGGTGGGACCGTACCATGCCGTCCCGTTCGGCATCATCTATTTCGGAACTATTCGCATGCGGAACAACTCCCCTGCCAATGAGGGGAGTTGATCGCAAAGGCAATCGTTCCGCGCCGAGGCTTTCCCGGCCGGTGGCATCTGCCTACGATGGGCGGCGTGAGCGACACCGCACCGGACACCACCTCATCCGGCGCCGACCTGATGTCCCTGCTGTCCTGGAGCGATCGCGCGCTGTCGGCGGAGCTGGCCGCGAACCTGGCCGACCTCGGCATCACCCCCCGGGCCCACCGCGTACTCGCCAAGGCACGCCCGGGCGAACTGACGCAGTCGCAAATCGCCGAGGCCACCGGCCTCGACAAGACCACGATGGTGGTGCTCACCGATCACCTGGAGCGGGAGGGACTGGCCGAGCGCACCCCCTCCCCCAGCGACCGGCGCGTCAAGATCCTGGTCCTCACCGACAAGGGGCGCCGGCTGGTGCGCCGCTCCCAGGAGATCGTGGACCGGACGCACCGCGACGTACTCGACTCCCTGTCACCGGAGTTGCGGACCGGCCTGGTGGAGGCCCTCACCCGGCTCACCACCGGCCGGCTGTCCACCTTCGCCCCCTCCGAACAGCCGCCCCGGCGCCGCCCCGTGCGGCCGTGACCCGGCGGCCGTGACCCGGCGGGCGTCACCCGCCGGGACCGGCGAGCGCCCCGGTCACAGGCCGTCCGCCAGGAGTTCGGCGAGATGGCGGGCCTTGCGGCCGGCCAGCTGATCCAGCTGGGTACGGCAGGAGTAGCCGTCCGCGACCAGCTCGGCGTCCTCGGGGGCGCGGCGTACGGCGGGCAACAGCTGGTCCTCGGCACAGGCCACCGACACGTCGTAATGGCCCTTCTCGAACCCGAAGTTTCCGGCCAGCCCGCAGCAGCCCGCCGACAGCTCGCCGCTGAGACCGGCGCGTTCGCGCAGCCGCCGGTCGGCGGCGTCGCCCAGGATCGCGCTCTGATGGCAGTGGGTCTGCCCGGCCACCGGCCGGTCCAGGCGCGGCGGCTCCCACCCCGGCGCACACTGCTCCAGGGTCTCGGCGAACGTACGGACGGCGTCGGCCAGTTGCCGGGCGCGCGGGTCATCGGGCAGCAGCTCGGGGATGTCGGTGCGCATGGCGGCGGCGCACGGCGGCTCCAGGACGGTCACCGGCAGCCCGGCGTCCAGCGCGGGGGCGAGGTGGTCCAGGGTGCGGCGCATCACCGTGCGGGCGGTGTCGAGCTGGCCGGTGGTCACGTACGTCAGCCCGCAGCACACCGGGCGCGGCGGGACCGTCACCTCCACACCGGCCGCGTCGAACACCCGGACCGCCGCCCGGCCCGCCTCCGGGGCCAGGTAGTTGGTGAAGCTGTCGGGGAACAGCACGATCCGCTCGCGGTCGCGGTTCCCGTCGGCTCCCCGGGCGGCGGCGGGCAGCCGCCGGCCCTGCGCGCGCCACCAGCGGGTGAACGGCTCGGTGGCGATCGCCGGAATGGGACGTTCGGGGGCGATGCCGCCCAGCCGCTTGGCGAGTGCGGCCAGCGGCGGCACCTTGGCGCCCGCGTTGGCCAGCGGTGCCGCGCGCAGCGCCGCCGTCAGCCGCAGCCACTGCGGCAGCCGGCCCATGGCGTAGTGCGCGGCGGGCCGCCGCCGCCCCCGGTAGCGCTGGTGCAGGAACTCCGCCTTGTAGGTGGCCATGTCCACCTCCACCGGGCAATCGCCCCGGCAGCCCTTGCACGACAGGCACAGGTCGAGCGCGTCGGCGACCTCGGAGGACTGCCAGCCGTCCGTGATCACCTCGCCCACCAGCATCTCGTGCAGCAGCCGGGCCCGGCCACGGGTCGAGTGCCGCTCCTCCCCCGTGGCCCGGTAGGAGGGGCACATCACCTGACCCGGACTCGCGGTGGATTCGCGGCACTTGGCGACGCCGACGCAGCGCCGTACGGCGGCCGAGAAGTCCCCGCCGTCGTGCGGGTATCCGAACGCCACCGGCACCGGCTCCTTGGGCAGCCCCGTGAACCGCAGCTGATCGTCCAGCCGGTCCGGGCGGGCCAGCACACCGGGGTTCAGGCCGCCGTCCGGATCGCACAGATCCTTGAACGCGTGGAAGGCGTCCACGAGTTCGGTCCCGTACATGACGGGCAGCAGTTCGGCGCGAGCCAGCCCGTCACCGTGCTCCCCGGACAGCGAACCACCGTGCGCGGCCACCAGCCGCGCCAACTCCGTGCTGAACTCCCGGAACCTGGCGATACCCGGCGCGGTCAGCAGATCGAAGTCGATCCGCACATGGATACAGCCGTCACCGAAGTGCCCGTACGGCAGCCCGCGCAGACCGTAGTCACGCAGCAGGGAGCGGAACTCGCGCAGATAGCCGGCCAGCCGGGCGGGCGGCACCGCGCAGTCCTCCCAGCCCGGCCACGCCTCGCCGCCGTCGGAGAGCCGGGTGGCGGTGCCGGAGGCGTCCTCGCGGATCCGCCACAGGGCGCGCTGCCCGGCCGGGTCGGTGATCAGGGTGTGGCCGGTGGCGCCGTCGGCCACGGCGGCGTCGATCAGCCGGCGGGCGGCGGCCCCCGCCTCGGCCGGGTCGGCGCCGCCCATCTCGACGAACAGCCAGGCGCCGCCGCGCGGCAGGGCGTCCCGGGCGGCCGGGCTGGTGACCAGGTCCTTGGCCATGCCCTCGACGGTGAGCGGACCGTGCGGGAGCAGACCGGCCGCCGCCTCCGCCGCACCCGACTCGTCGGGGTAGCCGAGCACCGCGAGCACCCGGGCGGCCGGGGTCTCCACCAGCCGTACGGTGGCCTCGGTGAGCACGCCCAGGGTCCCCTCGCTGCCGGTGAAGGCGCGTGCCCAGTCCCGGCCGCGCTCGGGCAGCAGCTCGTCCAGGGCGTACCCGGAGATGCGGCGCGGCAGTTCGGGGAAGCCGGTGCGCAGCAGCGCCAGTTCGCGGTTGACGAGGTCCTCGGCGGCCGTCCGCAGGTGGTGCGGCAGGTCGCGTCCGCCCCGGGTGAGCGGCAGCCGTTCGCCGCGGTAGGTGAGGGCGTCCAGGGCGTGCACATTGTCGGCGGTGGTGCCCCAGGCGACGGAGTGCGAGCCGCAGGAGTTGTTGCCGATCATGCCGCCGATGGTGCAGCGGGAGTGGGTGGAGGGGTCGGGCCCGAAGGTCAGCCCGTGCGGCGTGGCGGCGTCGCGCAGCGTGTCACAGATGACGCCGGGCTGGACGACGGCGGTACGGGCCCCGGCGTCCAGGGAGAGGATCCGGTTCATGTGGCGGGTGAAGTCGAGGACGACGCCCACCCCGGTGGCCTGTCCGGCGATGGAGGTGCCGCCGCCGCGCGGGACGACGGGCACGCCGTGCTCGCGGCAGACGGCGAGCGCGGCGGCCACGTCATCGGCGTCGTACGGGGCGACCACCCCGACCGGCACGCGCCGGTAGTTGGAGGCGTCCATGGTGGTCAGGGCCCGGGCGGCGGCGTCGAACTCCACCTCACCGCGCATCACCGCCCGTAGCCCCGCCGCGAGTTCCGTTGTCCCGGTGCTGTGCTGGTGTGCCATGCACCCCAGCGTGCACCGTCGCACCGCACACCGGGAACCGCCGCACCGGCCGGAGGTGACCGACCACCGCCCCGCCGGGTCACAGCAGGAGCAGGGTCTTGCCCAGCGCGGTGCGGTCCTCCATGGCCGCGTGGGCGGCGGCGGCGCGGTGCAGGGGGAAGGTCTGGCCGATGACGGGGCGGATCTCGCCCGCCGCCGCGCGGGTCATCATCCGCCGGGCCCAGCGGCCGGTGTGCGGTCCGAAGCCGTACAACTGCTCGATGCCGATCACCTCCACGCCGCGCCGCCGTGCCTCGTCCGGGCCGATGACCGTGGCCTCGCCGCCGGCCGCGCCGTGCACCGAGAACCGGCCGCCGCGCGCCGTGACTGTGAACGCCTCCCGTCCGATCCGGCCGCCCACCCCGTCGAAGACGAGGTCGGCCCCCGTACCGCCGGTGGCCTCGCGGACCCGTGCCGTCCAGTCCGGCGCGGTGTAGTCGACGGCCACCTCCGCGCCCAGTTCGCGGGCCAGCGCCAGCTTGCGCCCGCCCCGCGCGGCGGCGATGACGCGCGCGCCCGCCGCACGGGCGAGCTGCACCAGCAGGCTGCCGACCCCGCCGGCCGCCGCCTCCACCAGGACCCACTCGCCGCGGTGGAGACCGGCCCGCTCGGCCAGGCCCTGGGCGGTGGCGCCGTCGCTGTACAGGGCGGTGGCCTCGGGCAGGCCCAGCCCGTCCGGCACCCGGAAGAGGTCCCGCTCCGCCACGGCCGCCCGCTCGGCGAAGCCCCCGGTCTCGCCCGTGCCGGCCAGCACACGGCGCCCGCGCCACCGCGGGTCCACTCCCGCGCCGACGGCGCCGACCCGGCCCGCGACGAGGCCGCCGGGGATGTACGGCAGCCGCGGTGTGGCGTGCCAGGGGTCGGTGCCCTGCCGGATCCGCGTCTCGACGAACGTCATGCCCGCCACGGCGGCGTCCACGACCACCTGCCCCTGCCCGGCCACCGGGTCGGGTGCCTCACCGGTCACGAGTACCTCGGGGCCCCCGAAGCGGACCACCCGCACCACTCTCATCGCACGTGCTCCCGTCCGTTGTGTCCTGCGCTGTCGTTCTCCGGCCGAGCGTGCGACATCAAGTGCGGTTGAGGTCAATCCGGGGAGGCGGGGTGCGTTGGCATATACCCGCAGCCGATGATCAAGCCCGAATCATTTCCATTGCCATGAGAACCCAAAAGGACGCAGAACTCTCCTATAGTGTTCGGCAATTGATCGAGGTGGTTCCGCTCCACCGTCCCCGACACCGACACCGACACGCCCGCTCCGCATCTGTCCGAGGTCTTCGATTGATGACAGCGCATTCCCCCACCGCGCACCCCGGGACGGAGCGTTCCCCGCTGCGGCAGGCACTGCTGGTCCTGGCGGCAGGCGCCCTCACCATCGGCGTACTCACCGCCGCCGGCTGGCTGCTGCTCGGTGACGGAGTCCTGGAGCGGCCCAGCACCTGGGTCGCCCAGGCCATCGCCGCCGGCCTGGTCATCACTCTCGCCGTCGCCACCCACGCCCGCCACACCGTCGCCGCGCTCCGCGCCGAGCTGGCCGAACGCGAGCGGCGCGCCCAGCATTTCGCCGGCCACACCGTGCCCGCGCTCGCCGCCCGGCTGCGCACCGGCACCTCCGCCGCCACCGCGCTGGCCACCGCCGAGACCCCGGCCGACGACGCCCACCGCCGCGTCATGACGCTGCTCGCCGAAGAGATCAGCCGCAGCGAGACCAGCAAGGCCGCCGCCATGGCCGCCTGCGCCAACGCCGCCGGACGGATGCAGGCGCTCGCCACCTCCATGCTCGCCGACCTGCGCGAGATGGAGCACCGGCACACCGACGAGGCCGTCCTCGGCGACCTCCTCCACCTGGACCACCGCACCGCCCAGGCCGGGCGGCTCGCCGACTCCATCGCCGTACTCACCGGGGCCCGTTCCGGCCGCCGCTGGGCCAAGCCCATCGTCATGGAGTCCATCCTGCGCGGCGCCATGGGCCGCATCGGCGGCTACCAGCGGGTGCGGCTGCACTCCGCCAGCCGGCTCTCGGTCGCCGGGCACGCCGCCGAGGGCGTCATGCACGCCCTCGCCGAACTCCTGGACAACGCCGCCAACTTCTCCCCGCCCACCGCCGAGGTCCACGTCTACGTCGAAGAGGTCCCCTCCGGGGTCATCATCACCGTCGAGGACTCCGGGCTGGTGATGAGCGAGGTCGCGCTGCGCCGCGCCGAACGCGCCGTCTCCGCCGCCCCGCTGGACCTCACCGCCCTGTCCGGTACGCGGCTCGGCCTGGCCGTGGTCGGCGCGCTCGCCCGCAAGCACGGCATGTCGGTTTCCTTCCGGCCCTCCGCCCGCGGCGGCACCGGCGCGCTCATGATGATCCCGCAGGAACTGATCTCCCGCCCCAAGCCGGACGCCACCCCGGCCGTCGCGCCGCCCGAGCCGGCCACCACCGGCTCCGGCCGCACCCGCGGTGCCCGTACCGAACGCCCGGCGCTGCGCGAGGTCACCGCCGTTCCGGCGCCGACCGCCGAGCACGCCCCGGCCGGCCAGGAGCCGGAGGACGCCCCGGCGCCGCCGGACGGCACCGAGTACGGCGAGAGCGGCCTGCCCAAGCGGCGCCGCGGCCGTACCCTCGCCGCCGCGCACACCGACCACGATCCGCCCACCCGCAAACTGCGGCCCCGCGCCAACCACTCCCCGGCCGAATCGGCCGCCCGCTTCGGCACCTTCCGCCGCGCCGTACGGGGCGAGACCCCGGCCGCGAAGGACGCTCCCGCCCGCGACCTCGCCCCGGGCCGGGACGCCCAGGGCACCGGCTCCGCCGCCGGCGACGACACCGGCCCCGGCGCCGACACCCAGACACTCCAGCCGGAGGACGAGAACCGATGACCGCACGAGCCATGGGGGAATACACCGATGCCCGGCAGTAGTACCGCAGCCACCTCAGCCACCGGGGACGACGAGCTGAACTGGCTGCTGGAGAGCCTCCAGCAGCGCACGCCGGGCACCCGGCACGCCCTGGTGCTCTCCCGCGACGGCCTCAAGCTGTTCCACACCCCCGAACTCTCCGAGGACCAGGCCGACCAGCTCTCCGCCATCGCCTCCGGCGTGCAGAGCCTGTCGTACGCCGCCTCCATCGAGTTCGGCGACGGGACGGGCGGCGTACGGCAGTCGATGACGGAGTTCCACGGCGGGCTGCTGTTCATCGTCGAGGCCGGGGACGGCGCCCATCTGGCCGTCGTCGCCACCGAGAACGCCGATGTCGGCCTGGTGGGGCACAACATGAACGAACTGGTCGAGCAACTGGGCGACCACCTCAGCTCGCCACCGCGCGAGCAGCCCGACGGCGGCGGGCGGCCATGAGCCGCCCGGGCCGGGACGAGGACCCCGACCGGCTCTACACCCTCACCGGAGGGCGCAGCCGGGCGGGCTCCGCCGCCGCGTTCGACCTGGTCACGCTGGTGGTGAGCGAGGGGGAGCCGACCGCGGGCATGCAGTCGGAGCACGCCACCATCCTGCGGCTGTGCCAGTTCCCCACGGCCGTGGTCGAGATCGCGGCCGAACTGAAGCTGCCCATCAGCATCGTGAAGATCCTGCTGTGCGATCTCCTCGACGAGGGCCGCATCACCGCCCGCCATCCGCGTACCGCCGCGGTCCCGCCCCCGAGGTCGGGACCTGGCCGCACCGCGATGGCGGCCACCGGCACCGGCGGCCCGGCCGCCGCGCACGCCGCCGCCCCCCTACCCGATCCACATCTCCTTGAGCAGGTGCTCGTTGGACTCCGCAACCTCTGACCATCCGCCGCTGCCCGAGCGGCGAGAGCGGCGCATCCCGCTGGGCGGCAGCGCCGACAACGGGCTGAAGATCGTTGTCGTCGGCGGCTTCGGGGTCGGCAAGACCACCATGGTCCGCTCGGTCAGCGACATCCGGCCGCTGAACACCGAGGAGGTCATGACCCAGGCGGGCGCGGACGTGGACGACCTGTCCGCCGTGCGCGGCAAGACCTCCACCACCGTGGCCTTCGACTTCGGCCGGATCTCCCTCAACGAACAGACCGTGCTGTACCTGTTCGGGGCACCCGGGCAGGAACGGTTCTGGTTCCTGTGGGACCGGCTGTTCGCCGGCACGCTCGGCGCCGTCGTCCTGGTGGACACCCGCCGGCTCGCCGACTCCTGGTACGCGATCGACCGCCTGGAGCAGCACGGCACGCCGTTCATCGTGGCCCGCAACGACTTCGGCGGACCGCCGCACACCCAGCAGCAGATCAGGGACGCCCTGGACCTGCCCGAGCACATCCCGCTGCTCGACTGCGACGCCCGCTCCCGGCAATCCAGCAAGCAGGTCCTGATCACCCTCGTCGAGCATCTGCACGCTCTGTCCACGTCCACCGCCGGCCGGCCGGTTCAGGAGACGACCACACCGTGACCTCACCCCAGCACCCGCCCACCGCCGGCGGGACCACCCCGCCCCCCGGCTGCCCCGCGCACGCCGGAGCCGTACCGCTGTCCGGGCCCCGGTTCCAGACCGAACCGGCCGAGCTGTACCGGGAGATGCGGCGCGACCACGGCGCGCTGGCCCCGGTGACGCTGGCCGGTGACGTCCCCGCCTGGCTGGCGCTGGGCTACCGCGAACTGCACCAGATCTACAGCGATCCGGTGCTCTTCAGCCGCGACTCGCGGCACTGGCGGCTGTGGGACACCATCCCGGCCGACTGGCCGCTGCGCCCGATGGTGGACCACTCCTTCGATTCGGTGCTGTGGACGACCGGCGAGCGGCACTCCCAGCGGATCGCCATGACCGAGAACGCGCTGGAGGGTGTCGACGGCTTCGAACTGCGCCGCACCGCCGAGGAGATCGCCGACCGGCTGATCGACGCGTTCTGCGGGCAGGGCGAGGCCGAGCTGATCTCGCAGTACGCCACGCTGCTGCCCGCGCTGACGCTGGTGCGGGCGTGCGGCTACCAGGACGACGAGGGCCCGGGACTGGCGCACTCCATCAACGAGTTCCTCAACGGGACCGAGGAGTCGCTGAAGGCGTTCCGCCACTTCCACGCCGCCACGTACGCGCTGGTGGACGCGCGCCAGCAGGCCGCCTCCGCCGACATCGCCTCCCGGATGCTGGCCCACGGCGGGTACGGGCGCGAGGAGATCGTGCAGGACCTGGCGGTCATCATCGTCTCGGGCCAGCAGCCCACCGCCGACTGGATCGGCAACTCGCTGCGGCTGATGCTCACCGACGACCGCTTCGCCGCCTCCCTCACCGGCGGCCGGCACTCGGTCAACGAGGCCATGAACGAGGTGCTGTGGGAGGACGCCCCACTGCAGAACTCGGTGGCCCGCTTCGCCACCCGCGACGTGCAGCTGGGCGGGCAGCACATCCGGGCCGGCGACATGGTGATCATGGGCATCGCCTCCGCCCACCACGACCCGCAGATCCGCACCGGCGGCACGTCGTTCACCGGCGGCAACAACGCCAACTTCGCCTTCGGGCACGGCGACCACCGCTGCCCCTACCCCGCGCAGGAAATCGGCGAGACCATCGCCAGAACCGGCATCGAGGTGCTCCTGGACCGCCTGCCGGACGTCGAACTGTCCATCCCCGAGGCCGCCCTGGTGTGGCGCCCCTCGGTGTGGATGCGTGGCCTGACCGCGCTGCCGGTGCGCTTCACCCCGGCACCGGCGGCACGGTCAATCAGATGAGAGGTACCCCCGTGAGACCTGACTCAGTGAGAGGTTCCCGATAGATGACCTGCCCCGTGCAGCACAACGGCTCCGCCCCCTTCGTACTCGACCCCTACGTCAAGGACCTGCTCGGGGAGGGCGAGCGGCTGCGCGCCGCGGGGCCGCTCGTCCGGGTGGAACTGCCCGGGGGCGTCACCGCCTTGGCGGTCACGCACCTCGCCGAGGCCCGCAAGCTGCTGACCGACCCGCGGCTGGTGAAGGACGTGAACCAGTGGGGTCCGTGGCAGCGGGGCGAGATCGGGGCCAACTGGCCGCTGCGCGCGCTGGTCGACCCGGGGCCGAGCATGCTGGTGGTCGACGGTGAGGAGCACCGGCGGCTGCGTACCCCGGTCTCCCAGGCGTTCACCCCGCGCCGGGTGGAGGCCATGCGGCCGCGGGTGGCCCGGATCACCGAGGAGCTGATCGAGGAGCTGGCGGCCCGGGACAACGGGGAGCCGGTCGATCTGAAGCCGGCGTTCGCGTACGAGCTGCCGATGCGGGTCATCAGCGACCTGATGGGCCTGGAGGCGGCGGGCGACAACCGGCTGCGCGAGCTGTTCGACTCGCTGTTCTCCAGCTTCACGCCGCCCGAGGGGCTGCCGGCGGTGCTGGAGGAGCTGTCCACCCGCTTCACGGCGATGGTGGCGGAGAAGAAGCGCAACCCGGGCGATGACCTGTCCAGCGCGCTGCTGAACGCCGCCGAGGAGGGACTGGCGCCGCTGGCCGACGAGGAGGTGGTCGCCACCATCCAGGTGATCATCGCCGCCGGTCACGAGACGACCATCTCGCTGCTGCTCCAGGCCGTGCGCGGGCTGCTCAGCCACCCCGAGCAGCTGGCGCTGGCGACCTCGGGGAAGGTCGGCTGGGACGCGGTGGTGGAGGAGGCGCTGCGCTGGTCGCCGCCGATCACCCATGTGCTGATGCGGTTCGCGTCCGAGGATGTCGAGATCGGCGACACGGTGATCGCGAAGGGCGAGGGCCTGGTGCTCTCACTCGGGCCGATGGGCATGGACGAGGCCCAGTTCGGTCCCACGGCGCGCGAGTTCGACATCACGCGGGAGCAGCCGATCCGGCATCTGTCGTTCGGGCACGGCACGCATGTGTGCCCGGGGGCGCCGCTGTCGCGCCTGGAGGCCGAGCTGGCGCTGCCCGCGCTCTTCGAGCGGTTCCCGGACATGCGGCTGGCGGTGCCGGCCGAGGAGCTGCACAACAATCCGTCGGTCACGCAGAACGACCTGGCGTCGCTGCCCGTGCTGCTGTCCGGCCGGAACTGAGCCGGAGCACCCTTCACCCCCGTCAACCGGGTGCCCGCCGCCCTCACCCCCGCGACCTGCGGGGGTGAGGGTGGTACGCGGGCGTACGCAGGCTCCGGAGCCACTCGCGGACCGTCCGCCTGGTGATGATTTCCGTCTCACCGGACGGACAAGGTACGGATGGACCCCCCGGACGGACTACGCTCCGCTCGTGGCCGACATCGAGATTCCCGCTGACATCAAGCCCGCCGACGGCCGGTTCGGCGCTGGCCCCTCCAAGGTCCGCACCGAGGCGCTGAACGCCCTCGCGGCGACCGGCAGTTCCCTCATGGGCACCTCACACCGGCAGGCTCCGGTGAAGCGCCTGGTGGGGCGGGTGCGCGAGGGTGTGCGCGAGCTGTTCTCGCTCCCCGAGGGGTACGAGGTGGTGCTCGGCAACGGTGGCTCCACCGCCTTCTGGGACATCGCGACGCACGGCCTGATCGAGGCGAAGTCGCAGCACCTGACGTTCGGCGAGTTCTCGTCGAAGTTCGCCAAGGCGGCGCGCCTGGCGCCGTGGCTGGACGAGCCGACGGTGATCAGCTCCCAGCCCGGCACCCACCCGCTGCCGCGCGCCGAGCGGGGCGCGGACGCGTACGCCCTGACCCACAACGAGACCTCGACGGGTGTCGCGGCACCGATCGAGCGGGTGGCGGGCGCCGACGAGGGCTCGCTGGTGCTGGTCGACGCCACCTCGGGCGCGGGCGGGCTGCCCGTCGACATCACCGAGACGGACGTGTACTACTTCGCGCCGCAGAAGTCGTTCGCGTCGGACGGCGGACTGTGGATCGCGGTGTTCTCCCCGGCCGCCCTGGCGCGGGCCGAGCGGATCGCCGCCTCCGGCCGGCACATCCCCGAGTTCTTCTCGCTGCCGACCGCCATCGACAACTCCCGCAAGGACCAGACGTACAACACCCCGGCGCTGGCCACGCTGTTCCTGCTGGCGGAGCAGCTGGAGTGGATCAACGGCCAGGGCGGCCTGGAGTGGTCCACCGCCCGCACCGCCGACTCGGCGGCGCGGCTGTACGGCTGGGCGGACAAGTCGGAGCGGGCCACCCCGTTCGTGACCGACCCGGCGCAGCGCTCGCAGGTGATCGGCACCATCGACTTCGCCGACGACGTGGACGCGGCGGCGATCGCCAAGGCGCTGCGCGCCAACGGCATCGTGGACACCGAGCCCTACCGCAAGCTGGGCCGCAACCAGCTGCGGATCGCGATGTTCCCGGCGATCGACCCGGCGGACGTCGAGGCCCTGACGGCGTGCGTCGACTACGTGATCGAGCGCCTGTAACCGGCGGGCTGTTTTACCGGTCGTCCCGGTCGACGGGTTCGACCGGCTGACGCAGGACCGTCCTCAGCTTCTCGGGGGCGGTCCTGCGCGGGTCTTTGAGGTACACCTCGTGGTGCGCGCCGGCCGGTCGCAGGCCGTGGGCGGCGAGGTAGGTGGCGTGCAGCTGCGTCATCAGCGGTGTCTCGTCGTCGTAGGACCCGATGTGCAGCACCTGGGCGCTGCGGCCCTCGTGGAGGGTGAGCGGGCGGACCTCGGAGATGACGGGGTTCTTCTTCTTGGCGAGGGCGGTCTCCCTGGCGTCCTCGATCATCCCGTCGGTGATCCAGGAGGGCAGGCTGATGAGCATCGTCCAGTTCCAGGCGTCCTTGGCGCGGCTGGTGAAGACCCCGGGATCGGGTGACCACCACAGTCCTTCCAGCGGGCCGACGACGAAATCGCCGTCCGGGGTGCCCTTGCTCGCGAACTTGAGGGTGTACGCGACCCCGTAGAGCGCTTCGACCGCGCGGGCGTAGGCGGGCGCGGTGTTCGGGTCCCCCGTGCCGTCGACGGCGAGGAACCGCTGCTCGGGGACGTCCACGAGGTCCCAGGTGGTGTTCTTCGGGGCGTAGAGCGCCTTGTGCTCGCGCTTGACGTCGTACGGTGCCACGGCTGTCTCTCCCTGTGCTCGGTAGCGGTCCAGCCACGCCTGTTCGGCGGTCAGCTGGCCGAGGGTGTAGTCGAAGATCGCGCGGACGAACTCCGGGGCGTGCCGGTCCTCGTGGGCCGCCCGGCGGACGGCCTCGACGCGCTCGGCCAGCGCGGCGGCCCGCCGGTCGAGGGCGGCGCGTACGTCCTCGGGTGCGACGGCGGGCTGGTTGGCCAGCCCGACCAGGACGCGCGGGAAGACCGGGTGGATCTCCGCGATCGCCAGTTCGGCGGCGAGCGCGCACACCCGGCGGCCTTCGTCGGTGGCGGCGTACACCTTGCGCGCCTTGCCGCCGGCCGGGGGCGCGTCCCCGGCGGGGGCGATCAGTTCGCGCTCGCGGAGTTTGGTCAGCAGGTAGTAGATCGAGCTGAACCCGATCTCCGTCCACTCCCGCATCCCGCGTTCGGTGATCACCGCTTCCAGCTCGTATCCGTGTCGGGGTCGCTCCACCAGCAGCCCGAGCAGCGTCAGCTCGGCGGCGGACAGGTCCGGCTTCATGCCGACTATCCTAGCGCTAGAATAAGCGGTGGGAATCACGGCCGGCGAGGAGTCGGGGAGATCAGCCGCCCGGCAAGCCCGAAGACCACTGTCGGCGCCGACGGCGGTAGAGGAACGATCGTTCTTGACTGATCATTCCCGAACGTCATAGGGTCATGTCATGGGAAGACCAAGGGCGTTCGACGAGGACGTGGCGGTCCGCGCAGCCGTGGATCTGTTCGGCAGCCGTGCCTACGACGGGGTGTCCGTCGACGATCTCGTGGCGCACCTCGGTGTGCACCGCAACAGCCTGTACAAGACGTTCGGCAGCAAGCGCGGTCTCTACATGGCCGCCCTGCGCCGCCACCTCGCCGATGACGTCCGCCCCCTGGTGGACACGCTCGCCACCGCTGCGGACGCGGCGACCGCGCTGCGGCTCATCACCTCCGCCGACCTCGGTCTGCTGCTGCTCGCGGTGGCCGAACGGGCGCCGGCCGACGAGGAGGTCGCCGCCGAGGTGACGGCCGCGCTCGACGCGGTCGACCGGGCGATCGCCGACGCCCTCGGCATTCCCGCCCCCCTGGCCGCCGCCCTCACCGCCACCGCACTGGGCCTGCTCCTGCGCGGAAGCTCCGACAGCGTCGGCGCCACGCTGTCCCAACGCCTCGATCTTCTCGTCTGACAAGGAAACCCACATGGCACTGGTTCGCATCGACGGCGACGACCTCGTCGTCGTGATCGAGGGACTCCACAAGGTCTGGGCGCTCAAGAGCAGCCTGACCATCCCCCTGGCGCACGTGCGGGGCGCGACCGCCGACCCCGGCATGATCGCCGAGCCCAAGGGGATCCGCGCACCGGGCACCCGCGTCCCCGGCCTCATCACGGCGGGCACGTTCCACCTCAATGGCGAGAAGGTGTTCTGGGACGTCAGGGATCCGGCGAAGACCGTCGTGGTCGAACTCGCCGATCAGGAGTACGCGCGGCTGGTCCTCCAGGTCGACGACCCCCGCGCCACCGTCGCACTGGTCGAGAACGCCCTTACCTGAGCCGAAGGAGACACCCGATGTTCCTCCGTTTCGCCGCGGTCGCGATGGCCCTGGCCTTCACGACCGTCACCCCGGCCGAGGCGGCTCCGCGCCTGGTGCCCGCCGCCGACCGCGAGGTCGTCTTCACCGTTGACGGGACGACGACGTACGGCACCCTGCACGTCCCCGAGCACCGGCCCGGGCAACGACTGCCGGCCGCGCTGCTGCTGCCCGGCAGCGGGCCCACCGACCGCGACGGCAACCAGCCACCCGCGCTCACCCCGAACACCCTGGCCCTGGTGGCCGAGGCCCTCGGCGAAGACCAGGTCGCCACGCTGCGGTTCGACAAGTACGGCACCGGCCGCACCGGCCTCGGCGCCTATGAGGACCGCCCCGAGGAGCTCGATCACCCGGCCTTCGTCCGCCAGGCCCAAGCCGCCTACGGGGTGTTGCGCGACCAGCCGGAGACCAACCGGCACGCGCTGACGATCGTCGGGCACAGCGAGGGCGCGATGACCGCGCTGCAACTGGGCGGCACCGTCCACCCGCGCCCCACCGGCCTGGCACTGCTGCAACCGCAGGCGATACGCCTGCTGGACCTGGTCACCCTTCAACTGAAGGACCAGATCGCCGAGGCGACCCGGCAGGGGCAGTTCACCCCCGAGGAGCAGCGCGTCATCAACACGGCGATCGACGCCGCCGTCACCGCGATGCGCGAACGCCGTCCGGTCGACACCACAGAGCTGCCGGCCCCCATCGCCCAACTCTTCGAAGCCTTCCAGGGAACGAGCCATCAGTTCGTGATGACCTCCGACGCCATCCACCCGCCGGACACCGTCGCCGCACTCCGGCCCGGGACCAGGGTGCTCGTGACCTGCGGCACGAACGACCCCCAGGTCCCGTGCGCCACGACCGACGCCCTGACCACAGCCCTGCGCCACGCACACGTCGGCACACCGGGCCGGGTGACCCTGCACGGAGTGGACCACCTCCTGCACGACGACGCCCACCCGGACACCCTCGCCCCGGCCGTGCTCAACGCCTTGCACCGCTTCACGAAGTGCTGAGACGGCGGCCCATGAGCGAAGCCCCGAACGGCCTCCACTCCCCCGCCGCCCAGCCGCGAACGCCCCGTTGAGCACGCGCCGTTGACCGCGCCATGAACGCCGTGGCGCGGTCGGGATGTACGAGCCTCGCGATTCAGGTCACCCGACCGATTCCGCGACGGGGCGTCGTCCACACGTTGTCCGCAGAGCCGTTGGCCCTGTGGACAACGGAGGTTGAGGACGTCAGGAAACGCGGCCAGGCGGCGCTTCCCGCCCGGTGATGAGCCGGTGCCACAGGCGGCCGAGGGCTGTGCGGGGACGGCGGTGGCGGGTGCGGCGGTAGTTGATCGGTTCGGGGCGGGGCGGGTCCTCCGGGGCTATGTACAGCGGGACCTTGAACCCTGAGGCGTCGGTGGGGGCTTCGCGCATGGCGTCGGCGTAGTCGATGATCGTGTGGTGCAAGCGGGCCAGGCACGGCTCGCAGACGTAGAACTGGGCGTAGTGCCCGGCGGTGGATGCCGAACCCAGCCACAACACCCACGTGCAGCGGTTTCCGCACCACAGCCAACAGCGACCCAGCACCCATTCCGAGCGGTCGCCCACGCGGGGCGGGGCGGGCCGGGTGTCGGCGAACGTCAGGTCCGGCAGCCGGGGAACGGACGTCATGACCGCCGCCTGCTGTTGAGGCGCGTCCCGGTCAGCCGCGAACGGGCGTGCAGGGTCAGTGCCTCCCCCGTCGCGAACTCCAGCCGGCGTCCGCCCCGCGTCGTGAGGATCAGATCGGCCACCACCAGCGCCCGCCCGCCGACCTGGATCACGTCACCGACCAGCACCGTCTCAGCGGTGATCTCGACCACCTCCGGAACGCTCATGCCGACTCCCCCGGCATCACGGCCGCCAACTGCCGCACCGTCGCGGGCCGCAGATCAGCAGCCGGTGTGTGGTTCTCGAACGAGGGGTCCCCGTACGCCCGCACCCGGATGAGCGCGCCGGCTGTGTAGACGACCACCACGACGCGCTCCAGCTCGGCACTCCACATCACCGCCCCCGGCGACAGATGCTGACGGGCGAGCCCGCAGACCAGGTCAGGCACGAGCCGCCGCACAATGCCCAGCGACATCCGATGGACCGAGATCGTGGGCGAGAGCCCGGGATTGAGGCTGACCTGTGTCGTGGAGACGCCCAGCAGGGCCAGGGCCTCGCGCAGTTGAAGGAGTTCCATCGGGACTTGGGGGAGTTCCAGCCGTTCGGTCGTACGCACGACCGCTCCTCTCCGTAGTGAATCCACTACCAGCGGGATTTAGCGTCGCCCAGGTCCGGGAAGTCTTCAACTTGCATTTACTGCACAGACGGTTGGGGCAACTGTTGAACCGAAAAGAGCTGGATCCCGATGAATCACCGAGCGCGGCCTTCGGAGAGCGTCTGCGCACGTTGCGCGACGAACGCGGTTGGACCCAAGACGAGCTGGGCGAACGCCTTGGGTACTCGGGAACGCACATTTCGGCCATCGAAACTGGGCGCCGTCCTCCAACTCGCCGCTTCACTTCATCCGCTGACAAGGTGTTCGGGACAGGTGACCGACTCGAACGCCAGGGCCAGGCGGTGCGGCGTACCGCCATACTCGAAGGCTTCCCGGAGTACGTCTCCAACGAAGGGCGCGCGACGGAGATCCGGTTCTTTGAACTGGGTATCGTCCCGGGACTCCTCCAGACTCCGGAGTACGCATCGGCCATCACCACGGGTGCCGTGCGGCGTGGAGCGATCACCGAACAACAGGCGGACGAGCGGCTGGCACTGCTCGCGAAGCGACAAGCGTCCCTGGAACGGATCCCGACGCCGCAGGTCTACGCGGTGCTGGACGAGAGTTGCATCCGGCGGCAGGTAGGCGACTCCAGGGTGATGGCCGCGCAGCTGGATCGGCTTGTCGCATTCGCCGAGCTGCCCTCCACCGTGCTTCAGGTGGCGTCATACGATCTCGGCGAGCGACGCGCGTTCGACCTCCCGCTCTATGTGTTGACGATGCCGGACCGTTCGCTCATGTCGTACGCGGAGTCCGCTCACAAGGGTCATCTTGAGCGAGAAACTGCGTTCGTGATGCCCATGTTGACGGCATACCATCAACTACAGGCCGAATCCTGTTCGCAGGTGGAATCCGTGGCCTTGGTCAATCAGGCACGAAAGGGAACCCGGTGATGACCGAAACTGCCCGCTGGTTCACGTCCTCCTACAGCAGTAACGGCGGCGCCTGCATCGCGGTCGCCACGAACCTCGCCTCATCCCACGGCGTGGTTCCCATCCGCGACTCCAAGCAGCACGACGACGGGCCCGTGGTGGCCTTCCCCACCACCGCCTGGGCCACGTTCGTCAGCTCCCTGAAGCACTGACGGCGAAAAGACACCCCGTGACGACCGCACCCGAGTCCCCCCGCTGGTTCACGTCCTCCTACAGCAGCAATGGCGGCCAGTGCATCGAGGTCGCCGCCAACCTCGCCGCTTCCCACGGCGTGGTCCCCGTCCGCGACTCCAAGCAGCACGACCACGCGCCCGTGGTGGCCTTCCCCACCACCGCCTGGGCCACGTTCGTCAACTCCCTGAAGCAGTGACGTCGAAGGGCATCACATGACGACCGAGTCCCCCCGCTGGTTCACGTCCTCCTACAGCAACAACGGCGGCAACTGCGTGGAGGCTGCGGCGAACCTCGCCTCATCCCACGGCGTGGTCCCCGTCCGCGACTCCAAGCAGCACGACCACGGGCCCGTGGTGGCCTTCCCCACCACCGCCTGGGCCGCGTTCGTCACCGCGCTGAAGCGGTGATCCGCCTCGCTGCCCCCTGCCGGAGCCGGCAGGGGGCGAGCGCGAGCAGCAGCGGTTGAGGCGGACCCTTCCGGCGGTCCCGTCCCCCGCGTCCCTCCGCTGAACCAGGCCGTGTGGTGCGTGGTCAGCCGCTCAGGCGCTGGTATTTGCGGATGGCCAGGGGGAGAACGACGGCCGTGATCAGCAGGGGCCAGACCACCGCCATCAGCAGGGCGTTCTCCTCGATCCAGCTGCCGCCGGTGGGCATCGGGTTGCCGAAGAGTTCGCGGATGGCCCCGGCGGTGGCCGAGACCGGGTTCCACATCGCGATGGTGCCCAGCCAGTCGGGCATCAGCGAGGGCGGGGTGAAGACCGAGGAGACCATGCCGAAGGGGAACGCGACGGCGAACAGGTTCCCCGCCGCCTCGGTGTTGGGCACCAGCAGGCCCAGCAGCACGCCGATCCAGATGAGCGCGAAGCGCAGCAGGAGCAGCAGGCCGAAGGCCGCCAGCGAGGCGAGCGGGCCGCCGTCCGAGCGCCAGCCGATGACCAGCGCGATGCCGGCCAGGATCAGCAGGTCCAGCCCGGCGTGCAGCACATCGGAGACGCCGCGCCCGGTGACGACCGCCGAGGGCGCCATGGGCATCGAGCGGAACCGGTCGATGACCCCGCGTTCCTTCTCGACGGCCACCGCCATCGCGGTGTTCATGAAGCCGAAGGCCATGGTCATGGCGAACATGCCGGGCATGGCGTACGAGACGTAGTCGGCGCCGTCGCCGACGTCCATGGCGCTGCCGAAGACGTACACGAACAGCAGCACCGAGACGATGGGGAAGCCCAGTTGCCAGGCGATGACGGCGGGCTCCCGCACCAGGTGGGTCAGTTCGCGGCGGACGAGGGTCCAGCAGTCGCGGACGGCCCAGTGCACGCGGCGTTCCGGGCCGTCGAGGGTGGGGATGTCGGTGCTGCTCATGCGGGGGTCGGCTCCTCGTTCGGCGCGTCCGGCGTGGTGTCGGTGTCGGTGTCGGTCAGCCGCAGGTACACCTCGTCGAGGGTGGGGCGGCGCAGTCCGATGTCGGTGACGGCGATGCCCTGGTCCTGGAGGGTGCGGGCGACCTCGGTGAGCGCGGGCACGCCGTCGCGGACGGGGGCGGTGACCCGCAGTCGTTCCGTGTCGTGTTCGGGCTCCGCGCCGTCGGTGGCGACGCGGGCGACGGCCTTGATCGCGGCGGGCAGGTCGGCGGGTCCTGCCACCACCACCTCCAGGCGGTCGCCGCCGAAGGCGCGCTTGAGGGCGGCCGGGGTGTCCTCGGTGACCTTGCGGCCGTGGTTCATGACGACGATCCGGTCCGAGAGCTGGTCGGCCTCGTCCAGATAATGGGTGGTGAGCAGCACGGTGGTGCCGGTGGTGGTGAGCCGGCGGACCGCGTCCCACACCTCGCCCCGGCCGCGCGGGTCGAGCCCGGTGGTGGGCTCGTCCAGGAAGAGCACCTCGGGCGCCAGCACCATGCTCGCGGCGAGGTCGAGGCGGCGGCGCATGCCACCGCTGAAGGACTTGGCGGGGCGGTCGGCGGCCTCGGTGAGGCTGAACTGCTCCAGCAGCGCCTCGGCGCGGGCGTCCGCCCGGCGGGCGTCGAGGTGGAAGAGCCGGCCGAACATCCGCAGGTTCTGGCGGGCGGTGAGGATCTCGTCGACCGCCGGGTGCTGGCCGGTGAGTCCGATCCGGCGCCGCACCGCGCGCGGGTCGCGCCGTACGTCGACGCCGGCCACCTCGGCCCGGCCGCCGTCGGCGCGGATGAGGGTGGTGAGGATGCGCACGGCGGTGGTCTTGCCGGCGCCGTTGGGCCCGAGCAGTCCGCAGACGGTGCCGCTCGGCACGGCCAGGTTCAGGCCGTCCAGGGCCGTCTTGGCCTGCTTCCCGTAGGTCTTGCGCAGATCTTCCGCGCGGATGGCGATCATGGCCCCCCTCTACTGAGTACAGTGTACGCGGCACAGCGTACGCCGTACCCAGTAGAGGGGGACAGTGATTAAATGGGCCACACCATGAGCACGGCACACAACGGCGGCAGCGAGGACATCACGCGCAGCCTGCGTCTGATGTGGGAGGGGCGGGAGACCCCGAACCGCGGCCCGCGCCCCGGGCTCAGCCTGGACGCCATCGTCACCGCCGCCATCGAACTCGCCGACCGCGACGGGATCGCCGCCCTGTCCATGCGCAAGGTCGCCGCCGAACTCGGCGTCGGCGCCATGAGCCTGTACCGGTACGTCCCGGGCAAGGAAGAACTCCTGGACCTGATGCTCGACCGGGTCAACGGCCCCGACCCCGGCGAGACCATGGAGCCCGCCCCCGGCACCGGCTGGCGCGAACGCCTCGAACAGGTCGCCCGCGGCTCCTACGCCACCTACCTGCGCCACCCCTGGCTGCTCCAGGTCAATCAGTCACGCCCGCTGCTGGGCCCCAACGCCCTGCTGGGCTTCGAGTTCTCCCTCACCGGGCTGCGCGGACTGCCCCTCAGCGGCCGGGAGAAGGTCGCCGTCATCCAGACCCTCGACGCCTACGTCACCGGGCTGGCCCGCACCCACGTCCTGGCCCAGCAGCTCTCGGAGCAGAGCGGCATGAGCGACCAGGAGTTCTGGGACACCCAGGCGCCCCTGATGGAGATCGCCCACCGCTCCGGCGCCTACCCCGAGGTCTTCGCGCTGTCCGAGGACGCCTTCGACATCACCGGGGACGAGATCTTCGCCTTCGGCCTCGACCGGGTGCTCGACGGCCTCGCCCGCTACTTCACCCGTCCCGCCGACGACGGCTGAACAGCAGGCGGCGCAGCGCCACCACCAGGACCGTTCCCAGCGCGAAGGTCGCCAGCAGCCGGGTGAACGCGGCGGAGTCCTCCTCCGCCCCGCCCTGCGCGTCCGGGTCGGCCGGGTCATTGCCCTGCGCGGGCGGTACGGCACCGGAGTCCGCCTCCCCCTCGTCCTCCCCGTCGCCCTCCGGCTCCTCCTCCCGCAGGCTCTCCGGCAGCAGCTCGCCCTTCAGCTCCACCGGCACCACCTCACTGCGCTCCCCCTCCGAGCCGTACATCAGGTACCGCCCGTCCGGCGTGAACGTCATCGACTCGCCCTGCGGCTGCGCCGGGATCAGCAGCTGCCGGTTGATCTGCTCCCCCAGCCCCTCCTCCGTCCACTCATACATCCGGGCGGTGAAGTACCCGCGCAGCGCCAGCCGGGTACCGTCCGGTGAGAACGCTCCGTCCGTCATCCACAGGTCGATGTCCGCGACCCGCTCGAAGGTGTTGACCTCCGTCGTCGACAGCGTCTCGGGCCCGGCGTACAACGCCCCAGGCTCCTTGCGCTTCTTGCTGGCGATGTAGACCCGCCCGGTCTGCGGATGCACCATCAGTGACTCGGCGTCCCGCGGCCCGTCGTCGTACCGCACCCGGTAGACGTCCGGCACGACCGTCGCGTCCGCCAGCACCTCCGGTTCGGGCACCCGGTAGATCCACACCTCGTCCCAGCCGCCGTCGAAGTTGTCCCCGATGTCCCCGACGTACAGCGCCCCGTCCGGGCCGAAGTGGATCGCCTCCACATCGCGCATCTCGGCGCCCTGGAGGGTGAGGGTGGCCACGGTCCGCCCGGTGGCCGCGTCCACGGCGTACAGGTACGGGCCGTACCCGCTGTCGTTGTGCGTCCAGTACACCCCGGGGTGCCGGGTGGAGGCAGCCAGACCGCTGGACTCCGTGATCCGCTCGTCCTCGATGGTGAACCGCTGGGGCGCCTCGTCCTGCGTCGGGCGCGCCCCGGGCGCCGCCGCCAGCAGCACCGCGCTCATCACTCCGGCAGCCGCACTCCAGACCGTCATGCGCCCAAGAGTGCCAGAACACGCTTGCCTGGAGCGCACTCCAGGGAGTTCAGTGGCGATCATGAAGTACACACAGCTGGGCCGCACCGGCCTCAAGGTCAGCCGTCTCGTCCTGGGCACCATGAACTTCGGCCCGTTCACCGACGAGGCGGGCTCGCACGCCGTCATGGACGCCGCCCTGGGCGCCGGCGTCAACTTCTTCGACACCGCCAACGTCTACGGCTGGGGCGAGAACAAGGGCCGCACCGAGGAGATCGTCGGCTCCTGGTTCGGGCTCGGCGGCGGGCGGCGCGAGAAGACGGTGCTGGCCACCAAGGTGTACGGCTCGATGCACCTGGGCGAGGGCGACCCCTGGCCGAACGAGGACCGGCTGTCCGCCCTCAACATCCGGCGCGCCGTCGAGGCCAGCCTCAAGCGGCTGAACACCGACTACATCGACCTCTACCAGTTCCACCACGTGGACCGGCACACCCCGTGGGAGGAGATCTGGCAGGCCATCGACGTCCTCGTCCAGCAGGGCAAGATCCTGTACGCCGGCTCCAGCAACCACGCCGGCTGGCACATCGCGCAGGCCAACGAGGCCGCGGCGCGGCGCGGCTCGCTCGGCCTGGTGAGCGAACAGTGCCTGTACAACCTGGTCGAGCGGCGCGCCGAGATGGAGGTGATCCCGGCCGCCGAGAGCTACGGGCTCGGCGTGATCCCGTGGTCCCCGCTCAGCGGCGGGCTGCTGGGCGGCGCCATCCGCAAGGAGAACGAGCGCGGTGAGCGCCGCAGCGGCGGCGGCCGGGCGGCCGAGGTGCTGGCCGACCCGGTACGGCGGGCGCAGGTGCAGGCGTACGAGGACCTGGTGGCCGAGCACGGCCTGGAGCCGGGCGAGGTGGGTCTGGCCTGGCTGCTGACCCGGCCCGCCGTCACCGGGCCGATCGTCGGGCCGCGGGTCGCCGAGCAGCTGGAGTCCGCGGTGCGGGCGGTGGAGCTGGAACTGAGCCCGGAGCTGCTGGCCAAGCTGGACGAGATCTTCCCCGGCCCGGGCCCCTCCCCCGAGGCGTTCGCCTGGTAGGCCGCGCGCGGCCCGTCAGCCGAAGAGGGCGGACAGCGCCACCACGGCCAGGATGAGCACGAGCGCGCCGCTGACGATGCGGGTTCGGGTCTTGGTGTTCACGCGCTCAAAGGTAGCTCAGCCGCCGGCGCCGCCACCCAGCGGCCACGACGCCTCCGTGCTGTAGCGGGAGCCGTCGGGACCGGTCTCGCTGCGCACCAGCACCAGCTCGCCGGCCGCCCACGGGCGGCCGGCGAAGGCGTCGAGGCGCTCGGCGTACGGGGCCAGCGCGGTGCGCGCGCCGCGCCGGGCGAGGGCGACCGTCAGGTGCGGTACGTACCCGGGCCGCTCGTCGGGCAGCAGGCCCAGGGTGGTGCCCGTGTCGCGGGCCGCCGTCGCCAGGGCGGTCAGGGGTTCCGTGTCCCCGTCCACCCCGGCCCACAGCGCGCGGTCGCCGAACCGGCCACCGCCCGCCAGCCGCAGGGTGAGCGTGCTCCCTGCGGCGGCCACCGCCCCCAGGCGCTGCCGCAGTTCGGGGACGAGTTCGTCGGGGACCTCGCCGTAGAAGGCGAGCGTGAGATGCCACCCGGCCACCGGCGTCCAGCGCACGCCCTCCGCGTCCTCGCGGCGCAGCGGGCGCACCGCCCGTTCCAGTTCCCGTAGCGCCCCGTCGTCCGGGAAGAGCGCGGCGAAAAGTCTCATGGGTGCGATGTCCCCCCTGGTTAGGATCGGGCCACATGAAGATCCGATCGGGTGGCAGTGACGATATTCCCCTCATACTCGGCATGCTGGACGGTGCCGTGGAGTGGCTGGCGGCCGGCGGACGGACGGGGCAGTGGGGCAGCGAGCCGTGGTCGGGGCGGCCCAGGGCGGTGGCGCGGGTCGGGGAGATCGTCGCGGAGGGGACTCCGTGGGTCGCCGAGATCGACGGGGAGCCGGCCGGGACGATGACGCTCACCCCGGGCCCGGGACCGTACATCGCGCCCGCCGGGGAGCCCGAGGTGTATGTGCATCTGCTGGTGACCGACCGGCGCTTCGCGGGGCGGGGCGTGGGGGCCGCGCTGCTGGAGCACGCCGTGGCCGAGGCCCGGCGGCAGGACATCTCGCTGCTGCGCGTCGACTGTTACGCGGGGGACGACGGGCGGCTGCTCGCCTACTACCTCGCGCAGGGGTTCGGGCTGGTGGAGCGGTTCACCGCGAACGGGGACTGGCCGGGCGCCCTGCTGGCCCGCCGGATCTGACGGGGCCTGGCCCGCACGACGGTGGGGCGGTGGCCCGTACGGAGTGCGTCCGTGCGGGCCACCGCCCCACCGGGTGGCCGGTATCGCGGGCCGGTCAGGCCGTGGTGGCCACCGGCTGCGGATCGCGGGGCACCAGCGCCAGCGCCCGGCGCCCGGCCCGCAGGTCGATGCGCAGCCGCAGGCCGCCGATTCTCGCGAGCACCAGGGCGAGCGCCATCGTGCCCAGCAGGCAGATCGCCCCGCCCGAGGCCATGCCGACCCGGGGGCCGAAGCTGTCGGTGACCCAGCCGACCACCGGCGCGCCGATCGGCGTGCCGCCGAGGAAGACCATCATGTAGAGGCTGATCACCCGGCCCCGCATCTCCGGGTCGGTGTTCAGCTGGATGCCGGCGTTCGAAGACACCTGGAAGGTCATCGCCACCAGGCCCATCGGCACCATCAGCACCGCGTAGACCCAGAAGAACGGCGCGGCCGAGGACAGCATCAGCACCGCGGAGAACAGCGCCGCGGCGGCGAAGGTGAAGCGCATCCGCCGGCTGCCGCGCCGGGCGGCCAGCAGCGCGCCGACGACCGAGCCGGCGCCCATCAGGGTGTTCAGCAGGCCGTAGCTGCCGGCCCCGGCGTCGAAGACGCCGTCCGTGAAGGCGATGGCCCACACCGGGAAGTTGAACCCGAAGGTGCCGATGAAGCCGACCAGCACGATCGGCCACAGCAGTTCGGGGCGGCTGCCGACGTAGCGCAGCCCCTCGCGCAGCTGGCCCTTCCTGCGTGGGGCGCGGAGGGAGGCGTTCAGTTCGGAGGAGCGCATCATCATCAGGCCGACGATGGGCGCGGCGAACGAGAGCCCGTTGACGATGAACGCCCAGCCACCGCCCACGGCGGTGATCAGCACACCGGCGACGGCGGGGCCGATGAGGCGGGCGGAGTGGAAGTTCGCGGAGTTCAGGGAGACCGCGTTCGGCAGCAGCCGGGGGCCGACCATGTCGGCCACGAAGGTCTGGCGGGTGGGGTTGTCGACCACGGTGACGACGCCGACCACGAAGGCCAGGGCGTACACGTGGTACACGTTCACATGACCGGTGATGGTCAGGGCGCCCAGCAGCAGGCCGGTCAGGCCCAGCGAGGACTGGGTGACGAACAGGAGCCGCCGCTTGTCGAAGCGGTCGGCGAGGACTCCGCCGTAGAGGCCGAACAGCAGCATCGGCAGGAATTGCAGGGCGGTGGTGATACCCACCGCGGCGGCGGATCCGGTCAGCTCGTGCACCAGCCAGTCCTGGGCGATCCGCTGCATCCAAGTACCGATGTTCGATATCGAGGACCCGAAGAAGAACATCCGGTAATTGCGGACCGCGAGGGAGCTGAAGGTCGTGAGGGGGGCGTCGTGGTGATCGTCGGTCGGTGCGGGTGCGGAGTCTGCTCCGGGTCCCGAACTCAAGAGGACACTCCTTTGTGCGGTGGTGCCAGTGGTGCGGTTCGTGCGGTTCGTGCGCGTCGTGCGGGTGATGCGGTCGTGCGGGTGTCGTGCGGTGGTGCGTGGCTCCGTGCGGCGGTACGCGGTGCGGAGCCGGCTAGAGGTGCGCGAGCTTGTGCAGGACGGGGGCGGCCTCGCGCAGGGCGGCCCACTCCTCCTCGTCGAGTTCCTCGGCGAGCTGCGTCAGCCAGGCGTTACGCTGGCTGCGGCTCGCCTCCAGCACCGCCTCGGCCTCGTCGGTGGCGGCGACCAGCTTCTGCCGCCGGTCCTCGGGGTGCGGTTCGAGACGGACCAGGCCCCGGTCCACGAGCAGGGCGATGATGCGGGTCATGGACGGCGGCTGGACGTGCTCCTTGCGGGCCAGCTCGCCCGGGGTCATCGCGCCGCAGCGGGCCAGGGTGCCCAGGGCCGACATCTCGGCGAGGCTGAGCGTGCGGTCCACCCGCAGATGGCGCAGGCGGCGGGAGAGCCGCAGGACGGCGATGCGCAGGGTGTTGACCGCTTCGGCATCGTCGGCGCGGGCGGCCGGCGTCACGTTGGGCATGTACACCACCATAGCTCATTAGCTTGCCTAACGAAATATACGCGCATGCCACGCCGCCGCGCACCAGGAACACCCCCCAAGACCACCCTTTCGAGTGACCCTGTACGGAAAGCAGTTGCGCGCCGCCGGGCGGCCGGGACCGTATTTCCCATGACATCCCCCACACCCGTCCCGGGAACCTCCTCCTCCGTCCTCAGCATCCGGATAGCGGACGCCCTGCTGGCCCAGCTCACCGCACACGCCGCCCGGCGCGGACTCCCGCTCCAGGACTACGTGCTGCGGATACTCGCCCGCGAGGACTTCGACGAACGGTTCCACTCCTGCGTCCAGCGCAGCGCCCTGCTCGCCAGGGGAGTGCCGACCGGACCGGGTCCGGGAGAGGGTCCACCACACAGTCCCGGGGGGACCACCTCATCCCGCCGCGTCACCGCCCCCGGTTACGCTGAGCACCGCTACCTCGGGGACGGGACGGGATAGGACGGGAAGGCACGGCATGCGGCTGGGCGATTGGACCGACGGCAAACGGGTGGCACCGGAGCCGCTGGAGGGCAATGTGGTGGCGACCATCACGGTCGGCACCCTCATCTGGGGCGCCCTCTTCGTGGTCCAGGTCCCCTTCTACAGCTGGTTCAGCGACCACGATCACACGTGGTGGGTGTGGACCTGCCTGGCCGGAACCGGTCTGGGACTGCTGGGTCTGTGGATCGTACGGAGGCGCGAAGCCGCCCTGTACGCTGCCCGGAACAGCGGCCGGGACGCGCACGGACCGTCCGCCGATGGCGGGCCCAGTGAGCAGCCCGCCCCTTAGAGGGACGGAAGCCATGAGTCAAGGGGCAGGCGGGGGCCGTACTCCCGTCACGCGAATCGCGGACGACCAGCCGGGTGGGGGGCCAGGAGGCACGGACCGGCACACCGGTCTGACCAGCGCCGAGGTCGCCGAGCGGGTCGCGCGCGGCGAGGTCAACGACGTACCGGTACGGGCGTCACGATCCGTCGGCGAGATCATCCGCGGCAATGTATTCACACTCTTCAACGCCATCATGGGCGTGCTGTTCGCCGTCATCCTGGTGGTCGGACCGCTCAAGGACGGCCTGTTCGGCGGCGTCGTCCTCTTCAACGCGCTGATCGGCATCATCCAGGAGCTGCGCGCCAAGAAGACGCTCGACAGCCTGGCGGTCATCGGAGAGTCCCGGCCCACCGTCCGGCGCGACGGCGCGGCCAAGGAGGTCGCCAACGCCGAGATCGTGCTGGGCGACCTCATCGAGCTCGGCCCCGGCGACAAGGTCGTGGTCGACGGTGTGGTCACCGAGTCGGACGGCCTGGAGATCGACGAGTCGCTGCTGACCGGCGAGGCCGACCCGGTGGTCAAGCAGCCGGGCGACACCGTGATGTCCGGCAGCTTCGTGGTGGCCGGCGGCGGCGCGTTCACCGCCACCAAGGTGGGACGGGAGGCGTACGCGGCCCAGCTCGCCGAGGAGGCGTCCCGCTTCACGCTGGTCAACTCCGAGCTGCGCAACGGCATCGCCAAGATCCTCAAGTTCTGCATCATGCTGATGATCCCGGCCTCCATCGGCCTGATGATCAGCCAGCTGCTGGTGGAGCGGGCCGACACCTTCGAGGCGATCCGCCGCACCGTGGCCGGCATCGTGGTGATGGTGCCCGAGGGCCTCGTGCTCATCACCTCCGTCGCCTTCGCGATCGGCGTGATCCGGCTGGGCCGCAAGCAGTGCCTGGTGCAGGAACTGCCCGCCATCGAGGGCCTGGCCCGCGTCGATGTGGTGTGCCTGGACAAGACCGGCACCCTCACCGAGGGCGGCATGGACGTCACCGACCTGCGGGTGCTGGACGGCGGCCGGGACGAGACCTACGCACGCGGCGTGCTGGCCACGCTCGGCGCCAGCGACCCGCGCCCGAACGCCTCGCTCGCCGCGATCATCGACGCCTACCCGGCGGACAGCGCCGGGGACGGCTGGCGGCACGGCGAGACACTGCCCTTCTCCTCCGCCCGCAAGTACAGCGGCGCGGAGCTGACCGAGCCGGACGGCGCGCGCCACACCTGGCTGCTGGGCGCCCCCGACGTCCTGCTGCCCCCCGGCGACCCGCAGCTGGCCGCCGTCGACGAGCTGAACACCCAGGGGCTGCGGGTGCTGCTGCTGGCCCGCGCCGAGGGCCGGCTGGAGGACGTCCGGGCCTCGGCGGCACCGGAGTCGCTGACCCCGGCCGCGCTGGTGATCCTGGAGCAGCGGCTGCGCCGCGAGGCCCCCGACACCCTGCGGTACTTCGCCGAACAGGGCGTGGACGCCAAGGTCATCTCCGGGGACAACGCCGTGTCGGTGGGCGCGGTCGCCGGAAAGCTGGGGCTGCCCGGCGCGGACGCCCCGGTGGACGCCCGGCAGCTGCCGCAGGAGCGGGAACAGATGGCGGAGGCCGTCGAGGGCGGCGCCGTCTTCGGCCGGGTCTCCCCGCAGCAGAAGCGGGAGATGGTCGGCGCGCTCCAGTCCAAGGGCCACAACGTGGCGATGACGGGCGACGGCGTGAACGACGTGCTCGCTCTGAAGGACGCCGACATCGGTGTCTCGATGGGCTCGGGCTCGGAGGCCACCCGCGCGGTCGCGCAGATCGTGCTGCTGAACAACAGCTTCGCGACCCTGCCGGACGTGGTGGCCGAGGGACGCCGGGTCATCGGCAACATCGAGCGGGTCGCGAACCTCTTCCTGACGAAGACGGTCTACTCGGTGTTCATGGCGTTCGCGGTGATCGCGGCGCAGGTGCCGTACCCGTTCCTGCCGCGCCACTCCACACTGCTGTCGGCGCTGACCATCGGCACCCCGGCGTTCTTCCTGGCGCTGGCGCCGAACAAGGAGCGGGCCCGCCCGTACTTCGTGCGCAGGGTGCTCAGACTGGCCGTCCCCTTCGGTCTGCTGGCCGGTGCCGCCACCTTCGGCACGTATCTGCTGGCCAGGGCCCACTACGGGGCCACGGCCGCGACCCGTGAGGCGGAGACCACGGCGGCGACGCTGACACTGTTCCTGATCGCGCTGTGGGTGCTGACGATCATCGCCCGGCCGCTCACCTGGTGGCGGGTCGGCCTGATCGTCACGATGGGCACCGGCTTCCTGCTGGCGATCAGCATCCCGTTCGCCCAGGACTTCTTCGAGCTGCAACTGGTCGGCACCCAGATGCCGCTGACGGCCGTGGGCATGGCGGTGGGCGCCGGTGTGCTGCTGGAGGTGGCGGCGCGGATCGCCCCGAAGACGGTCCCCGACCTGCCGAAGTCGATGATGGAGGAGGAGAAGGAGCCGCAGGCCCAGCCGGCCGGCTGAGCCCACGTATCCCTTCCCTCTCCGCACCCCGAGGCCCCCGCCGGCAGCACGCCGGCGGGGGCCTCGTCGTGGGCGGGCCCGGCCCGCCCACGAGGGAGCGGGCGGACCGATGAGTTCCGCGCCCCGCCCCGGTCCACCCTCCGGCGGCACGTGCCGCCACGACCAGGGGAGTTGACGAACGTGTCCGCGACGAGTGAGAACACGGCCCGTACGGAATCGGCCGTCGTTTCGGCCGACGGCACCACGATCGCGTTCCAGCGGTCCGGCAGCGGACCAGCGGTGATCCTGGTGGCCTCGGCACTGGCCGACCGGTCCGACAGCGCCAAGCTCGCCGGGCTGCTGGCCCGGCACTTCACCGTCATCAACTACGACCGCCGGGGCCGCGGGGCGAGCGGTGACGGCGCGCGGTACGCGGTCGAGCGCGAGATCGAGGACATCGCGGCGCTGCTGGAGCACTGCGGCGGGTCGGCCGCGGTGTTCGGCAGTTCCTCCGGCGCCGTGCTGGCCCTGCGCGCCGCGGCGGCCGGTCTGGACATCCCCCGGCTGGCGCTCTACGAGCCGCCGTTCGCGGTCGACGGCGACGCCTTCGGCCCGCCGGCGGACTTCGCCGGTCGGATCGACGCGCTGCTCGCCGAGGACCGGCGCGGGGAGGCGGTGAAGCTCTTCATGACCAAGGCCCAGGGCATGCCGGGGCTCCTCGTCGCCTCGATGCGGCTGATGCCCGGCGTGTGGTCCGGCCTCACCGCGCTCGCCCCCACCCTGCCGTACGACATCGCCGTGATGGGCGACACCCAGCGGGGCGAGCCGCTGAACGCCGACGAGTGGTCGTCGGTGCCCTCCCGGACCCTGGTGCTCACGGGCGGCAAGAGCCCCGAGGGTTTCCACCGGGCCGCGCGGGCACTCACCGAGGTGCTGCCCCACGCCGAGCACCGCACGCTCGACGGCCTCAACCACGGGGCGGTGGTCATGGCACCCAAGAAGCTCGCACCGAGCCTCGTCCCGTTCCTGGGCGGCTGACCCCACCGGCGCGGTCAGGGCCCTAGCCGGCGAACGCCATCGCGGCCGTCATCACGCACAGCAGGGCCAGGTACGCCCAGGCGTGGGCGCGGTCGGGGATGTGGGGCGGGCGACGGCGCAGCAGGGCGATGACCGGGAGCGCGCCGAGCAGCAGGGCCCCGGCGGCGCGCAGGTCGACGAGGCCCACCAGTTGGGCGTGCGCCTGCGCGGCGGCGCTGTCCACGGTGCCGCCCAGCGAGACGGCGGTGGCCGGCAGCGTCATGACGAGGGTGAGCGGGTTGGCCAGCACGGTGGCCAGCCGCATCGGGTGTCCGGCCCGCCGCATCGCGGGGACGGTCAGCACGCTGCCGCCCACGCCGAGGAAGGCCGCCACGGCGCCGATCGGCAGGCCGAGGGCGGCGGGCAGCGGGCCACGGGCGGGCGCGGTGGTGTCCGCCAGAGGTCGGGGACGGGGACGGGGGTGCGGGCGCAGGAAGCCGGGGCGCAGCGCCAGGTCGGCGATGGTGAGGGCGAGGTAGCCGAGGAAGGCCCAGCGCACCGGCCCGGCCGGGGCGTACCGCACGGCGAACGCGCCGGCCGCCGCCCCGGCCGCCAGCAGTGCCAGCAGTGGTCCGCCGCCGCGCAGCGCGGCCAGGGTGCGGCGCGGGGTGACGGCGGTCGCGAATCCCGCGTTCACCACCATCACCAGGGCGGAGGTGGCCACCGCCACCCGCATCGCGTCCGGTCCGAGGGCGGCGTCCGCCCACACCACGACCGGGACGGCGACGAAGCCGCCGCCGAATCCGAACAGTGCCGTCGTCACGCCGGTGAGCAGCCCGATGCCGAGCAGAGCCATGAAGTCCACGCGGACCAGCCCATCAAGGGGACGGTGCGTCCCGCATGCGATGGTCGGCACCGTACCTTCGCGTTCCGGCCAGGAGGCGTCCTAGGGTGACCCGGGTGAGGAACATCGCGCTGGCCGACGTCGACCACCTGGACCGGGACGTCCTGCCGATCGGCACCGACTATCCGCCCGGGCACGTCCTGGACTGGCACGAGCACCGGCGGGCGCAGTTCCTGTACGGCGCCACCGGGGTCATGATCGTGGACACCGCCGAGGGCACCTGGACCGTGCCGCCGCAGCGCGCCGTCCTGATCCCGGCGGCCACCCGGCACCGGGTGCGGATGCTCGGGGTGAGCACCGGGAGCCTGTACGTCGAGCCGCGCGCCGTCCCCTGGTGGCCCGTGGCCTGCCGGGTGGTGGACGTGCCGCCGCTGCTGCGCGAACTGCTGCTGACCGCCACCGGGTTCCCCGCCGATTACGACCGCTCGGGGCGGGCGGGGTGCGTGATCGCGCTGCTGCTGCACGAGATCGCGGCGCTGCGCCCGCTCCCGTTCCAGGTGCGGATTCCGGCCTCGGCCGCGCTGGCGGCGCTGTGCCGGGCGTATCTGGCCGCTCCTGACACCGGCGTCAGCAACGCGGAGTGGGCGGCGCGGGCGGCGATGAGCGAGCGGGCCCTCACCCGCCGGTTCCGGGCCGAGACCGGCGACAGCCCGGCCGTGTGGCGGGCCCGCGCGCGGATGCTGACGGCGGTGCCGCTGCTGGCCACCGCCTCGGTCACCGAGGTCGCGGGGCGGCTCGGATACGCCACCCCCGCCGCGTTCACGGCGGCCTTCACCCGTACCTTCGGCGTCCCGCCGTCCCGCTTCGCGGCGGAACGGGCGCCGTACGGCGGACCGTACGGCGCTGCCCCGCCGTACGGGTGACCGCAGGGCGGGGCAGCGGGGGAACGGCCGGGCGGGCCCGGCTCAGCAGGTGGCGCGCCAGGCGTCCAGGTCCCAGTTCTTCTGGAGGGAGCTGAAGCCCAGCGGCTGGGTGACCGGGCAGAACTCCTCGGTCGTCATCTCGTACTCGACGTGGAAGACCGCCTTGCCCGCCTCGATGAAGGGGCTGACCTTGCCGCACTCCTTGTAGTACGCGCACTCCTCGTTGACGGCGAAGTCGAACGCGTCCACCAGCTCGGGGACCTGGTCCACGCCGTTCTTCAGGCCGACCGACAGGCCCCGCTCATGGGCCAGCTCGGAGATCATCAGGTTGTACGCGACCTGGTCCTCCTTCGTGAGCGGGAAGCCGGGATCGTTGATGTAGCCGTCCATGTTGTCCGGCTCGACGGCGTCGAAGCCCTTGTCCGCGCACATGTCGAAGCGGGCAGCCATCAGCGGGCGCAGCGTGTCCAGCTGACGGACGTCCAGCCACTGCTCGCCCTCCCACTCGTCCAGCGGGTTGCCGATCACGCTGTCGGGGAAGTCGCCGGCGTCGGGGCGCCAGTCCTCCCAGGAGCCCACGCTGATGTAACAGATGACCTTGCGGCCCTCGCTGTGCAGCGTGTCGACGACGGCGGCCGAGTTGTCGAAGCCGTCGATGTCGTAGACGGGCACATCCACCGAGGTGTCCACGGTGCCGATCAGCTGCCACTGCCAGTCGGTGCCCGGCTCCGGGGTCCAGAACTCCCGCTCCGCCGCCGTGTCCCGCGAGGTCGTGGGCCCGCCCGCCCGGTTCTCCCGGTCCTCGTTGGCGTTCGCCGCCGAGCAGGCGCTCAGGGTCAGCAGCGTGGCGGCCGAGGCGGCCAGCACGGTCAGGGGCTTGCGGGACATCCATCGGCGCATCAGTCGAACCACCTCGCGGTCGCCAGTTCCTCGGAGCGTGTGGGGTCTTCGAGCAGTGCCGCCAGCTCGAAGCGTCGTTGCCACTGGCCGGTGGCCCAGGAGAGACCGGCCGCCAGACCCTCGACGGTGGAGGCGTGGACCCGTGGGTCCGCCCCGTCCGCCGGGTAGCGCCAGGTCACTTCCGTGCCATCGATCATCAGTTCATTGTGTTCGACGTAGGTGCGGGGTGTCCCGGCCCCCAGAAGAGTTCGCGCCACCTCGGGCACCTCCCGCTCCACCCCGCCCTCCGGAGGCGCCGCGGGCAGCACCGCGCTCAACGCGGGCACATCGAGCACCGCCGCCAGCGCCGCCGCCCCGGCCGGCGGGACCGGAAGCAGGGCCCGTCCGGTCGCCAGCGGCAGCAGATCGGGCGCGTCCGCCACCACCGCGTCGGCGGCGTGCACCACTTGCGGTACGTCGTCCACCACCGCCCGCAGCTCCTCGGGCAGCGTCACCTCGTCCGGATCCAGCTCCGCCAGCAGCGCGTACAGCCGCACCAGCCGGGCGGCGGTGACCGTACGCTCCGGGTCGGCGAGCCGGGCCAGCAGCTCGGCGGCGCCACCCGGCTCGGCCAGCAGGGCGCGGGCCGTCGTCCGCACCCCCAGCGCGCGCAGGATCTCCTCGTCCACGTCCGCCACCCGGGCCTCCTCGTAGAGGCCGGCCAGCAGCGGATCGGCGTCGGCGGCCCGCAGACCCGCCGGGCGGCGGCCCTCCAGCACCGGGGCGCCGCGCAGCCACCAGGCGGTGTACGGGCGGGCGGTGGTCACCGTGCCGTCCGGCAGCCGGATCTGCACCGGTGCCGTCAGCGCCTCCCGCCACGGGTGCCGTGCCAGCAGCGACAGCGCCTGCGGCCAGCACGCCTCGTCGATCAGCTCCAGGTCGCGGATCGCCACCAGCTCCAGCGCCACCGGCGGCAGATCCGTCTGCGGCAGCGCGTCCAGCAGGTCCTCGCACCACACGTCGACCGCGTCGAGCACCCCCGCGTCGTCCGGCTCGGGGAAGTCCGTGTCGCGCGGCTCCAGCTCATCGGGGTCCAGGACCACATCGGTGGCCCGTACCAGCGCGAACGTCGCCTGCACGCCCACCGCGGTCAGCGGCTGCTCACCCCAGCGGGCCGCCAGCTCGGCGTCGCAGGCGGCCAGCTCGCCGGGGCGGATCAGCCGCTGGAACGGGCTGTCCGGGTAGACCAGCTCCCCGGCCGGGGCCAGCTCGCCGTCCTCGTCGCGCAGCGCCAGCGCGGCCAGCCACGGCTCGTCCCCCGGCGCGAGATCGGCGTCGCGCACCAGCGACAGCACCAGCTCGGCCAGTTCGGTGGCGGGCAGCGCGTCCTCGTGCCACAGGTCGAAGTCGGCGGAGGCCGCCACCGCGCCGCGCACCTGCGGGGTGCTCAGCACGGCGCGCGGGGTCGCCGGGTTGGCGCCGAGCTTCTCCAGCAGCGGATGCGCGGCGTCCGGGTGCGTGATCTTCAGCCCGAGCCGGCCCAGACCGGCCGCCTCGGTGCCGGGCACCGGCAGCAGGACCCGGCGCGGCCCGATCGTCGTCCGCCCGTCCGCCAGCGGCACCGGCAGCCCGGACAGCAGCTCCGGGTCCACCCCGGAGAGCGAGTCGTACAGCCGCCACCACCAGGCGGCGGGCCGCTCGACACCGGCCAGCCGGTCGATCATCTCCCCCAGCGGGACCCGGCTCACCTCCAGGATGCGCAGCTCGGCGCGGCGCTCGTGCCCGGCCGGCAGCAGGGTCGGGAACAGCTCGGCGAGCACGGCGACGGTCTCCGCGCCGGCCCGCTCCAGCAGTTCGGCCTGGTCCGGGCGGAGCGCCTGGGGCGTCTCGGTGCCGTCCTCGCCCGTCTCGGGCGGCGCGGCCAGCGGCAGGAACGCGGTCCCCGGCAGCCGCTCCAGCAGCAGCGCGCGCAGCGCCCCGTCGATCTCGCCGCGGGCCAGCGGCCCGGGGACGAGGTCGAGGATGCCGGCGGTCACCGGACGCCAGTCGGCCAGCAGCGACGCGTACAGGTCGGCGGCCTCGTGCAGCAGATGCTCCGTCAGCGGCCCCGGCGCCACATGACGGCGGGTCGGCTCCAGCGGGAAGGTGGCGATGAGCAGCGCCGGCAGTCCCAGCGCCTCGTCGGTGGGGGTCGGCGCGTGCAGCACCGGCGGACTGGTGGGCGGCACCGGGGCGCCTTCGGCGTCCACCGGGACGGCCCAGGTCACCGCCCAGCGCGGCCGGTGGCGCTCCTCGACGGGCCGGTCGGCCAGCAGTTCGGGGGCGGCCTCGCCCTCGGCGGTGGCCACCCGCCAGCGGGTGGAGCGTACGGCGCTGCCCGCCGGGCCCGGCTCCTCGGTGATCTGGGTGTACGGGCCGAACGTGCGGTGGGTGAGGCTGCGGGTGCCGCCGGGCGTCTCCACGATGACCTCGGTCAGCCCCGGCAGCGCCAGCAGCAGCGTGTCGTCCACGGCGTCCAGCAGCCGGGTGACCAGGTCCTCGGCGGCGGCGTCGCGCAGTGGCAGCACCACGGCGGTGTCGTACCCCTCGGGCACCACGGCCGGCGGATCGTCAGGGGTCTGCGGGAATGGCAGCCGCAGCAGCGGTACGGCGTGCCTCCCGCCCGCCCGGCGCTCCAGCTCAGCGATCAGCTCTGGGTTGTCCCCCGCGGTCTCCCGGGCGAGCGCGGTGGAGTCGGCGAGCGACCAGCGCACCCCGCCCGTGGAACTGACGATCGCGGGATCGTCGCTGACGGCCAGTACGGCGGCGAAGCCGACCCCGAACCGGCCCACGGTCGCGGCGGCGTCACCGCCCTCGCCTTCGCCGTCCCGTTTGGCGGAGGCGCGCAGCGTGGACAGGGAGGCGACCCCGGCCGCGTCCAGCGGGTCACCGGTGTTGGCCGCGACCAGCACCCCGTCGCGCAGGCCCAGCCGCAGCCGCCCCGGCGCGCCGGAACGGGCGGCGGCGTCGGCGGCGTTCTGCGCCAGTTCGACCACCACCCGGTCGCGGTAGCCGCCGCGGGCGAGGTCCTCCTCGGCGTTGGCGTCCTCCCGGAACCGCGCCGGGGACGCGCTCCAGGCGTTCAGGACGGTCTGCCGCAGCCGTCCGGTGTCGAACGGGTCGTCGTGGGTCACGGTCACGGGAGCGACAGTACCCGTGCGCACCGACACGCCGGGCCGGGAGGCCGCGACCCGGCCCCGTAACAGCCCCCTCTAGCAGCCCCGTTACGGATTCACAGCGGATCGGCCGTCATGTGGTCGATGACCGGCTGCGGCGCGGGCGGCGGGGTCGGGACCACAGCGGCCTCCGAGTGGGCGCCGCAGCCGTAGGACAGGGCCACCACGTGGCCGTCCGCCGGGGAGAACTCGTTGCCGCACACACCGAAGGAGCGGCGCAGCGAGCCCGCCACCGGCACCAGGAAGCCACAGGTCACACAGGACGCGGGAGCCGCCTGCGCCATCGGGGTGCGCGGCCCGTAGTGCTCCTCCCAGCGTTCGGCCGCCTCGTCCAGGCCCAGCCGCGACATCACCCGGGGGCGGGCCATGCCCAGTTCGCGGGCGACGGCGGCGATGCTGGCACGTTCCGGCAGCGCCTCGCCCTCCGCGGGCGCCTCGGTCCGCTCCAGCTCCTCCAGTTCCTCGACCGGCTCCGGCGCGTACCCGGGCTCCAGGCGCGGGTCGTCCGCCTCGGACGGCAGCAGATCGCCGGGCCCCAGGTCGCCCGGGCGCAGCCGCTCGCTCCAGGGCACCCACTCGGGCGCCAGCAGCGAGGAGGGGCCCGGGGTCAGCACGACCTCGTCCACGGTGACGTTCTTCGCCCGCGAGGCGCGGGCCACCGTCACCGACCAGCGCCAGCCCCGGTACCCGGGGTCCTGGCTCTCGAAGAGATGGGTGACGAGGCGGTCGCCTTCCGCGACCGCCCCCAGATAGGGTCCGAGCGGCTGCGGACGAGCCGCCTCCGCCGCCGCGTCGCGGGCCAGTTCCACAGCCTCCGCGCACAGCCGGTCGGGGGTACGGCTTCGCATCCCGGCACTCACAAGAATCGACCCTCCTACGCCGTTGATCGGTGCGGGCGCCTGAAGGCGGACGGAGCTGACGGAGCGGGCCCGGAACGGAGGTCCGGCCGCTGCGACGTCGTACTGTTCGAGACTAGGCGCACCGTCTGACCACGCTACCGCACGGGTTACACCCGGGGCGCGTGGGCCGCGAGCCTGGGTGCGCGGGACGGCTCAGGACGTAGGCTGCTGCCCGTGGCTGCTGCCCGCACCTCGGACGCGTCGGATGCCAGGAACGACACCGGATCCGGCCCGGGTCGTCTCACCCGAGCCGGCCGGGCCATCGGGCGTGCCCTGCGCAGACCCCCGACGGCGCTGGGGCGCCGGGTCAGGAAGGCCACCCACGCGCAGGGCGCGGGCGAATCCGGTCTGGGCAAGCTGATCGAACTGCACGCCGTGCACTCGGCGGGCGACATGCTCATCACGATGTCGCTGGCCTCCACGATCTTCTTCTCCGTCCCCACCGGCGAGGCCCGGGGCCGGGTGGCGCTGTATCTGGCGGTCACCATGGCGCCGTTCGTCCTGCTGGCCCCCGTGATCGGCCCGCTGCTGGACCGGGTCCCGCACGGCCGGCGGGCGGCGATGGCCGGGGCGCTGCTGGTGCGCGGGATGCTCGCGCTGGTGATCGCCAGCGCCGTGGCCTCGGGGGCGAGCCTGGAGCTGTACCCGGCGGCGCTGGGCGTGATGGTGGCGTCCAAGGCGTACAACATCGTGCGGGCCGCCGTCGTGCCACGGCTGTTGCCCGGCCAGATCTCGCTGGTGAAGGCGAACGCCCGGATCACGCTGACCGGGCTGATCTCGGCCGGGGTGGCGGCACCGGTGGGTCTGGGGCTGAACGCGCTGGGCGAGAAATGGCCGCTGTACGCGGCGTTCCTGATCACGGTGGCGGGCGCGGTGATGTCCTTCCGGCTGCCGCACAAGGTGGACCTGGCGCGCGGCGAGCGCGAGGTGCACCTGGCGGAGCTGACCCGCTCGCGCGCCGAGCGGGCGGAGCGCACGAAGGAGACCGGGCGCGGGACGCGGCTGCTGGGCGCGGGGATGGACACCCCGGTGCTGAAGGCGCTGGTGGCTAACTCCTCGCTGCGCTGCCTGACCGGCTTCCTGCTGTTCTTCCTGGCGTTCCTGCTGCGCGAGCACGGCCTTTCCGGACAGTCGCCCGCCGTGTCGCTGAGCATCGTGGGGGTGGCGGCCGGTCTGGGCAACGGTCTGGGCAATGTGCTGGGCTCCTGGCTGCGGGACCGGGCGCCCGAGGCGATCCTGCTGATGATGATGGTGCTGGCGCTGGCCTCGACGGTGGCGGCGGTGGTGGCGTACGGGCTGGCGACGGTGACGGCGGTGAGCGCCGTGGCAGGAATCTGCCAGGCGATGGGCAAGTTGTCGCTGGACGCGATCATTCAGCGCGATGTCCCGGAAGTAGTGCGTACCTCCACGTTCGCCCGTTCCGAGACGATGGTGCAGATGGCGTGGGTGATCGGCGGCGCCATCGCGATGGCCCTGCCGCTCAACGGCACCCTGGGGATGGCGGTCGCGGCGGTCCTGGTGGTGGCCGGGGCGGTGCCCACCATGGGCAGCCTGCTGGCGACCGCGCGGCGCGGCTCCCCGTACCCGCGCGTGAGGTGAGCGGGGCTGCCCGGTAATCTGCCCGCATGACTGCGATCTCCAGGAGCCGGGGCCGACGGGCCATTCGTACCGCTGCCGCCGTCGGCGCCGTGTCGCTGGGCCTCGTCGTCCTGTCGGCCTGTGAGAAGCCGACGCCCAACGCGCACTTCACGCTCAACACCAACACCACCTCCCCCGAGGCGGACGCCGACTGCTACGGCCACGGCGAGACGCTGGGCGCGGAGCAGGCGCAGAAGTGCCTGACGGCCGCCACGGACGTACCGGTCTTCGACTACAACACCGGCGACGCGTTCCGGATCGGCGTGGACCCGAAGGTCGCCGACTCGGGCTGGCTGCTGTTCGTCAACGACCAGCCGATCGAGTACCAGCGCTACACCAGCACCTACCGCACGCTCTCCGGCGACCTGCTGTGGTCGCTGTCGCAGAACGCGATGCAGCAGTCCGGCGACGGCACGCTGCGGGTGTCGGTCGCCGAGGTGACCGAGGACTTCAGCCTGGAGAAGCTGACCGCCATCGCCCAGGCCGAGGGGCAGGAAGCGGTGCAGGCCGCCCTGTACGACAGCGTCAAGGGCGTGTGGAACGCCCAGCTGAGCCCCGACAGCGAGGACTGAGCCGGCCGTGGGCCGCGTCCTGGTGGTGACGGCCGTGGCCGCCGAGCGGGACGCGGTGCTGCGGGCGGTGGGTTCCGACGGAGCCGGTGATGCCGATGCCGGTGGTGCCGGCGCGGGCGCCGTGCGGTACGCGGTGCTGGCCGCCGGCGCGGGTCCGGCCGCGGCCGCCGCCGCGACGGCCTTCGCGCTCGCCGGTTCCGGCCCCGCCCCGTACGACCTGGTGATCTCGGCCGGCATCGGCGGCGGCATCGCGCCGCACGCCGGGATCGGCGACACGGTGGTGGCCTCCGCGCTCGTCGCCGCCGATCTGGGCGCGCAGACCCCGGGCGAGAGCCCGGAGGGCTTCACCGACCTGGGCACCCTGGGATTCGGCACCGCCGCGTACCCGGCGGACCCCGACCTCTCCCCGGCCGTGGCCGCGGCGCTGGGCGCCGTGCGCGCCCCGGTGCTCACCGTCTCCACCGCGACCGGCACGGCGGCCCGCGCCGCCGAGCTGGTCCGGCGCCATCCGGAGGCCGCCGCCGAGGCGATGGAGGGGTTCGGGGTGGCCGAGGCCGCCGCCCGGGCCGGCGTACCGGTGCTGGAGATCCGTACCGTCTCGAACGCCGTGGGCCCGCGTGACCGCGCCGCCTGGCGGATCGGGGAGGCGCTGACCGCGCTCACCGAGGCGTTTGCCAGGATGGTCCCCGTCCTGGAGGACGGCCTCGGGGCACGGACGGCAGAACGGAGCACCGCACCATGACGGACACCGGCACGCCCACCGGAACGCTGACGCTCCGCCACTCCCCCTGCCCCAACGACACCTTCGTCTTCCACGCCTGGTCGCACGGCCTGGTCGCGGGCGCGCCGCCGGTGAGCGTGGACTTCGCCGACATCGACATCACCAACGGCCTGGCCGAGCGCGGCGAGGGCGAGCTGCTGAAGGTCTCCTACGCCGTTCTGCCCTGGGTGCTGGAGGAGTACGCGCTGCTGTCCTGCGGTGGGGCGCTGGGCCGTGGCTGCGGTCCGCTGGTGCTCACCCGCGAGCCCGGCGCGTCCCTGGTCGGCAAGACCGTGGCCGTCCCGAGCGAGCGGTCCACCGCGTATCTGCTCTTCCGGCTGTGGGCGGCGGCGAGCGTGCCGGCGCCCGGCATCGGCGAGATCCGGGTGCTGCCCTTCCACGAGATCATGCCGGCGGTCCGCGACGGGGTGGTGGACGCGGGCCTGGTCATCCACGAGGCGCGGTTCACGTACCAGGGGTACGGGCTGCACAAGCTCGCCGACATGGGCGAGTTCTGGGAGTCCACCACCGGGCACCCGATCCCGCTCGGCGCGATCATCGGCAAGCGGTCCCTGGGCACCGAGCGGCTGACGGCGATCAGCGACGCCATCCGCGCCTCGGTGCGGCAGGCGTGGGCGGACCCGGCGGCGTCCCGGGAGTACGTCCTGGCGCACGCCCAGGAGATGGATCCGGCCGTGGCGGACCAGCACATCGGGCTGTACGTGAACGACTTCACGGCGGAGCTGGGCGACTCCGGCCACGCGGCGGTACGGGAGCTGCTGACCAGGGCCGCGGGTCAGGGCCTGGTACCGCCGGTGGCCGGGGAACTGCTGCTGCCCCCGGAGGCCACCGCGGCGGCGTCCGCCAAAGCGGCGGCGACGGGTCAGACGTCGAGCTGATCGGCGACCGCGCGCAGCATGCCCGCGATCTTCCGGCCGCTGTCCTTGTCCGGGTACCGGCCGCGCTCCAGCTGCTGGGTGACGTTCTCCAGGAGGGTGGTCAGGTCCTGCACGATCGAGGCCAGCTCATCGGGCTTGCGGCGCTGCTGCGCGGCGAGCGAGGGCACCGGGTCCAGGACGACCACCGACAGCGCCTGGTCACCGCGCTGGCCGGCGACGACGCCGAACTCGACGCGCTGGCCGGGCTTGAGGCTGTCGACGCCACTGGGCAGGGCGGAGGAATGGACGAAGACGTCAGCGCCGTCGTCGCGGGAGAGGAAGCCGAAGCCCTTCTCGCTGTTGAACCACTTGACCTTGCCGGTAGGCACGTGTCCTCGTCCTCGCACTCGTCCGCAGGAACCATCACAAGAGCAATACACAACGCGGCGGGCCCACAAGGACCCGCTGTTCCAAGGCTAATCGCCGAAGCGCCCCTGGCAAGAGGCCACCGACTCACGTCCCGGATCCCATGCTCCCACCCTTCACGATCAAGGTGAATGGCTTTTCTTGCCAGAAGGCGGGGTCACACTTCACTCTTGAGGGGTGAGCGGCTCCAATGACAACACCCTCGATCGTGGGGATCTGCTGGTACGGATCGGCGGCGTGATCTTCGCCGTGGGCGCGGTCGCGACCCTGATCACCTTCATTCCCCTCTTCGCCGGAACAGAACCCTTCCCCACGGCCGCGTACGCGGTGTCGATGCTGATGGGCCTAGGATTCGCCGTCGCCGCCTGCGGGCTGCTGCGCTCGGTGGCCCAGCAGCGCCGCAGGGACCGGGCGGCGGCCGCCGCCGTGCAACCGGTGGCGACCGCTCAGTCGGTCGCGCCGTAGCCGTCCAGCCAGCCGGGGAAGTGCGTCAGGTCCGGCAGCACGGTGCCGGCCCCGGCCTCGGTGAGCGCCGCCGCGTCGTAGGGGCCGGTGGCCACCGCGACCGAGTGCGCCCCGGCCGCCGCGGCGCCCCGTACGTCCCCGATGTGATCGCCGACGTACACCGTGGCACCGTGCTCGCGCAGCGCGGTCGCCTTCTCCTCGGCCCACAGCGAGCCGATGAGCGCGTCCGGGCGCAGCCCGAGCCGGTCCAGGTGGAGCTTCGCGTTGGGCTGGTACTTGGCGGTGACCACGATCGCCCGGCCGCCGCGCGCGTGCACGGCGGCGATGGCCTCGGCCGCGCCCGGCAGGGCGGGGGTGCCATGGATCGCGTACTCGGGGTACATGGCGCGGTAGCGGTCGGCCATCTCCGGGACGCGGCCGGCGGGGAACCAGTACGCCAGTTCCTCCTCCAGCGGCGGCCCGAGCCGGGTGACGGCGAGCGCCGCGTCGATGGCGACGCCGGTCTCGGCCGACAGCTTCTCGTAGGTGGCGCGGATCCCGGGCCGCGAGTCGATGAGCGTCATGTCGAGGTCGAATCCAACGGTCAGTGCCATGCGCCCAGTGTGCGGGAACGGGCCGCCGCGCGGCGTGGCCCGGATCACTGCGGGCCCAGGAATGCGTACGCCGACGGCGACTGTTGGCCCTCCCGTGCCTGATTCCACTGACGCCGCCCCGGCCTCCGTCCCGGCGACTGCGCCGGCCTCCCGTACCCGGCTGCCCACCGCCGTCCTCATTCTGGGGGTGGCGGTCTTCGCCCTCGGCACCTCGGAGTTCATGCTCTCCGGGCTGCTGCCCGAGGTGGCCGACGATCTGGACGTGTCGATCCCGACGGCCGGGCTGCTGATCTCGGCGTTCGCGATCGGGATGGTGGTCGGCGCGCCGGTGCTCGCGGTGGCGACGCAGCGGCTGCCGCGCCGGGTGACGCTGATCGGGCTGCTGGCGGCGTTCGGCGTCGGCCATGTAGTGGGGGCGCTCGCGGACGGGTACGCGCTGCTGTTCGCCTCCCGGGTGGTGAGCGCGCTGGCGTGCGCCGGTTTCTGGGCGGTGGGCGCGGCCGTGGCGATCTCGCTGGTGCCGGTGGACGCCAGGGCCCGGGCCATGGCGGTGATGATCGGCGGGCTGAGCATCGCCAACATCGCGGGGGTGCCCGGCGGGGCGTTCCTGGGCCAGCACCTGGGCTGGCGGTCCTCGTTCTGGGCGGTGACCCTCATGACGGCGGTCGCGCTGGTGGGGGTGGTGCTCTTCGTCCCCAGGGACCGCGAGACGGCGGACGGCGAGGCCCCGGCACGCCCCCGGCTCCGCGAGGAACTGCGTGTCTACCGGGACGGCGCGGTGCTGCTGGCGATGGCGACCACGGTGCTGTTCGCCGCCGGAACGTTCTGCCTCTTCTCCTACCTGGCGCCGCTGCTGACCGATGTGACCGGCCTCAGCGAGTCCTGGGTTCCGGGCGTCCTGGTGCTGTACGGCGCGGGTGCGCTGGGCGGCACGATCGTCGGCGGGCGGGTCGCGGACGCGCACATGTTCGGCACCCTGTACGCGGGCCTGGGCGGCGCCGCGACGGTGCTGGCCGTGCTGGCGCTGACCGCCCGGTTCCCGGTGGCGGCGGTGCTGCTGGCCGGACTGCTGGGCTTCGCCTCGTTCCTGTGCGCCCCGGCTCTGAACGCCCGGATCTTCAACGTGACCGAGGGTGCCCCCACCCTGGCCGGCGCGACCGCCACCTCCTCGTTCAACGCCGGCAACACGCTGGGCCCCTGGGTGGGCGGCCTGGTCATCAACGCCGGGTTCGGCTACACGTGGACCGCGTGGGTGGGCGCGCTGATCGCCCTGGGCGGGCTCGGACTGGCCTTCGCGCAGTCCCGGCTGTCGGTGCGGCGCTCGCGGGTGGTGGCCTGCGGTACGGCGGGTCAGCCGGTGAGCAGCGAGAGCTCCGCCGCGACGTTGTAGCGGGCGGTGGCCTCCCAGTGAGCGGCGCCGTGCGGGGTGTGGAACAGACGCGGCAGCGCGAGCAGCCGGCGCAGCACATCGGCGCGGCCGGTGCGGAAGGCGGCGTCCGGCACGAAGCCGTACTCCTGCCGGACCTCGGCGGCGTAGGCGGCGTACCGGGCCGGTGAGCCGGCCAGCACCCCGAGGTCGGCGTCGCACAGCGCCGCGCCGTTGGTGTCCCCGGGGCCGGCGTCGTGGGTGGCGGTGAGCCGTACCAGCCGGGCGACCTCGGCGCCGCGCCCGCCCGGCGGCAGCCGGTCCTCGGCGAGCTCGGCGCTCTCCTCCTCGTTGGTCGCGGCCTCGCGCGGGTCGTAGACAGCGTCGTGGAACCAGGCGGCGAGCCGTACCGCGTCCGGGTCGGCCGCGTACCGCTGGACGTCCAGTTCCTCCAGGCGGTCCAGCACGGCCCGCAGATGGGTGACCGTGTGATACCTGCGGTGCGGCTCCCGCCAGCGTCCCAGCAACTCCTGGGCCAGGGCGGGCGGCCCCGGGAACCGTGCGATCAGCGCGCTGTCGTCCTCATGACCACTCACCCGGGCATTGTGCACGCAAAGCGGCCGCCGTTCACGGCCCCGGCCGTCTTCGCCCGCGTCCGGCCGCATCACGGCGCCCCGGCCGGGGAAGGGCTCAGCCATGTCTGTCACCCGGCCGCTCCTCGAAGTCATCGCCCTCACCGCACAGGACGCCCGCGCGGCGTGGGAGGGCGGGGCGGATCGCGTCGAGCTGGTGACCGGCATGGAGTACGACGGGCTGACCCCCGACGTGGCGACGGTGACCGCCGTCCTGGCCGCGACGGCGCTGCCGGTACGGGTGATGCTGCGCTCGGGGGCCGGGTTCGGCGCGGCCGGGACGGAGCGGCTGTGCGAGGCGGCCCGGACGCTGCGGGCGGCCGGGGCGCGGGAGTTCGTCCTCGGCTTCCTGGACGGGGGCGGGGCGGTGGACCTGACCGCCGTACGCGCCCTGACGCGGGAGCTGGCGGGTGCGCCGTGGACGTTCCATCGGGCGCTTGACCACAGCGCCGACCGCCTCGCGGCGCGGGCCGCGCTGCGCGGACTGCCGGGCCTGGACACGGTGCTGACGGCCGGCGCGGCCGGCGGGGTGACGGACGGTCTGCCGGTGCTGTGCGCGGAGGCCGCGGCGGCGGGCGGCGAGCCCCGGCTGATGGCGGGCGGCGGGCTGCGGCTCGGCCATCTTCCGGCGCTGCGGGCGGCCGGGGTGGACGCCTTCCACATCGGCGGCGCGGCGCGTGAGGGCGGCAGTTGGGCGTCCCCCGTGTCGGCGGCGGCGGTACGGACCTGGCGGCGGGCCCTGGACGCGGCGGCGGACGGCGCGGGGGCGGCGAACGCGGCGGGGACGAACGGAACGAACGCGGCGATGTACGGCCGCTGATCACCCGCCTACACTCGGGCCCATGTCCGTACTCGAACACATCGGCGCCTGGGGCCTGCTCGCGGGCGGCACGATGCTGCTGGTGGCCACCGTCATGAACCGCACCGCCCGGCGCGGCCCCAAGATCAAACAGGGCGGCATCGCGGTGGCCGCGATGGCCATCGGCGCGCTGGTGCTGCTCAACGGCTGACGGCGACCTGCGCCCGGCGGTGGGCCGGGCGCATCGGGCCCCTTGTGTACACACGTTGATGCGTACATTGGGTCGCGTGAATGATGCGGTCAGTGTCCCTGAGGCCAGGGCCCAACTCGCCACGCTCATCAACCGGGCCGAGGCCGGGGACGCCAGCGTGATCACCAGGAACGGCGTTCCGGTGGCGGCGCTGGTGCCGATCCACGCGTACGAGGCACTGGAAGACGCCGCGGACGCACTGCTGGCCCGTGAGGCGGTAGTACATCTCGGGGACGAGACGGTCAGCATGGGCGAACTGCTGGCCGATCTCTTCGGCGAGGAAGGCGGCAAGGGAACCGCAACGGCATGACGTACGCGTTCCGCTGCACCACCGCGGCGCACAGACAGTTGCGCGGCATCGACCAGCCCACCGCGATGCCCGTTCTGGCCGCCCCTACGTGCTGGGAGACCCCTACCGCCGGGATGCCGACATCAAGAAGCTGAGGGCCACGGAGGGCTCTGCCGCCTTCGGGTCGGTCATCGTCGCGAGGTATGTCGCGGGCTGTAGCCGATTCGACCGGGCGATTCAGTCGCTCAGATGTGTTCCATCACCATCACGGCCGAGGTGTCCGGTGCCAGGGCGCGGAAGGTGTGGGGGGCGTCGCCCGGGTAGGAGATGTAGTCCCCCGGGTGCAGTTCCTCGGGGGCGTCGGCGGGGCCGATCAGGGCGTGCCCGGTGGCCAGGACGGCGTGTTCGACCGTGCCCGGCATGTGCGGGTCCGAGATCCGGGGCTCGCCCGGCTCGATGAGAATCCGGTAGATGTCCCGGCGCGCGCCGGGCGGGCAGGTGGCCAGGACGACGGCCGTGTAGTCGGCGTGTTCGGAGCGGGTCGCCGGGCCCTCGCCGGCCCGGATGACCCGGGTGACGGGGCGGGGCGGGTCCACGAGGTGGCTGAACGGGACGCCGAGCGCCACCCCCAGCGCCCACAGCGTCTCCACGCTGGGATTCCCGGTGCCGTTCTCCAGCTGGGACAGGGTCGACTTGGCGATCCCGGCGCGCCGGGCGACCTCGGTCAGGGACAGACCGGTCCGGTTCCGCTCGCGGCGGATCGAGGCCGCGATGGTGCCGATGAGGTCCACTGACGGCTCCTTGTCGTTCGGTGGGCGCTACCGGCTGTTCGCCTTGACGAACGGCCTCCTGTGCGTTCACTCTACTGGACATGCTTTCGATATGGCGAACGCTCGATCGCGACAGCCAACGGGCCATCGTGCTGATCTCCGTCGCCTACTCCCTCATCGGCGCCTCCTTCGGCGCCATCGCGGTCTCCGGCGGGCTCCCCCTGTGGGTGCCCGTCGTCATGTCCCTGTTCGTGTTCGCGGGCGCCTCCCAGTTCGTCACCGTGGGGGTGATCTTCGCGGGCGGCGGAGCGGTGGCCGCCGTTCTGGCGGGCCTGGTGCTCAACGCACGGCTGCTGCCGTTCGGCTTCGCCGTGGCCGGCTCGTTCGGCTCCCGCTGGTGGAGCCGGCTCATCGGCGCGCACACCCTCACCGACGCCTCGGTCGGCTTCGTCCTGCGGCACCAGGACCCGGCCCTGCGCCGGGCCGCCTTCTGGGCCGGCAACATCGCCGCCTTCCTCGTGTGGAACGCCGCCACCGTTCTGGGCGCGCTGGCGGGCGATGTCCTCGGCGACACCGACGCGCTGGGCCTGGACGTGGCCCTGCCCGCCATCCTGCTCTCGCTGGTGCTGCCCTCCCTCACCGGACGCGGCGACGGGCAGCGCGCCCGCCGCCGGGCCGCGCTGGTGGGCGGCGTGCTCGCCGTCGCCACCACCCCGCTGCTGCCCACCGGGGTGCCGGTGCTGCTCGCGCTCGCCGCGCTCCCCCTCACCCTGCTCCGCGACACCCCGCCACCGAAGGCACCACCCGGGCCACGTGCCCCGGCGACACCGTCCGCATCGCCCGCACCGCCTGCACCGCCTGCACCGGAGACCCCGTGACGCTGCCGCTGACCGCCATCGCCGTCCTCGCCGGGGGCACCCTCGCCTTCCGGCTCGCGGGCCCGCTGCTGCACGACCGCCTCGCCCTGGGCGACCGCACCCGCGCCCTGCTCACCGACGCCGCGACCCTGCTGCTCATCGCACTGGTGGCCACCGCCGCGCTCACCGAGGGCCAGGGCGCGGCCGGCTGGTCACGCCCCGCCGGGGTCCTGGTCGCCGCCGTGCTCGCCTTGCGCCGCGCCCCCCTGCCCGTGGTCGTCCTCGCGGCGGTCACCACCACGGCCGTCCTGCGGCTGTGCGGGGTGCCCTGAGCCACGGGACCGTACGGAGAACCCCCGTCCGCGCCGGCCCGGCGCCCTCCCTCAGCCGGCCCCCGGCCCGGGATGGCGGAGCCGCTTCCGGGCCCGCCACGCCGCACGGACCTCCCCGTACACCGCGCCGCCCACCAGCACATTCATCGCCTGGGCGGCCACGATGGCCGGCACCACGAACCCGTCCGGGCGGCCGTTCTCCCAGAACAGGTCCCCCACGCCCGTGATCAGGGCGAAGGAGGGCATGGCGGACACGAGGAGCGGCAACCCCGCGGCCGGCCCGCTGTCCCCGGCATCGCCCAGCACGGGCAGCCAGACCAGCACCATCACCACCGCCAGCCCGGCCGTCACCGGGTTGGCCACCCGCCCCGCCCGCTCCCGTGCCTCCGGCATCCCGTCTCCCCCGTCGTCTCCGCGCGTTCGGGTATCGGACGCGCGTACCGAGCAGTTGGTTCACCCCGCCCCGGGGTCACTCGGGCCCCAGGGGTCAGCCCGCGGCCAACTCCCCCGGCAGCGGCGTCGCGTGCACCACCGTCAGCCCCGACACCGCACGGGTGAGCGCCACGTACAGCCGCCGCAGCCCGGTCCGTTCGTCCGGCTCGCCGTCCACGACCGCCGCCGGCTCGTCCAGCACCACGTAGTCGTACTCCAGGCCCTTCGCCAGCGACGCGGGCACCAGCGTCAGCCGCGCCGACTCCGATGTCTCCTGCCCCGGCGTGAGATGGGCGAGCCCGGCCGCCGTCAGCGCGGCCGACAGCACCGGGACGCGCGCGTCCGCCGCGATCAGGCCCACCGAGCCCTCCCGCTCCAGCGCCTCCCGGCACGCCGCCACCGCCGCCCCGTCCAGCTCCTCCACCGGCACCTCGCGCAGGACCAGCGAGCCCTCCGAGTCCCGGATGGAGGTCGCCTCCGACAGCTCGGGCGCGATCGCCGGCAGCAGCCGCGACGCGTACGCGATCACCTTGCGCGGCACCCGGAACCCCTGCGTCAGCTCCTCCACCACCGCCTCCGGCTTGCCCAGATGGGCCAGCGCCTCCTCCCACCCCGAGGTCGCCCACGGCGTGGTGCCCTGCGCGATGTCGCCCAGTACCGTCACCGAACCCGTGCTGCACCGGCGCCCCACCGCCCGGTACTGCATCGGCGACAGGTCCTGCGCCTCGTCGAGCACCACATGCCCCAGCGACCCGGTCCGCTCGATCAGGTCACGCGCCTCGTCGATCAGGACCGCGTCGGCCGGTGACCAGCGCGCCGACTTCACCCCGCGCGCCGGGCGTTCCCACAGCAGATGCTTCTGCTCCTCCTCGTCCAGGATCCCCTCGGCCGCCCGGGCCAGGAACTCCGCGTCCGACAGCAGCCGCAGCACCAGCTTCACCGGGTCCACCAGCGGCCACACCTCTTTGACCACGGCCTTCACGGCGGGGTTACGGGCCACCGCGTTCTGCACCCGGTCGTCCGGCGCCTCCCCGGCCGCCTCCATCCGGACGAGCACGGCGTGCGCGATCCGCTGCGGCAGCGCGTCGCGGGCCGCCCCGTACCGGATGTCGCGGGCCAGCAGCTCCGTCACGATCGCGGCGATCTCGTCCACCGGCACCCGCCAGCGCCGCGAGCCGCGGACCACCACCACACCCTCGGCCGGGGTGGTGCGCACCCCGGAGCGCACGGCGCGGCGCAGCACCTCCGCCATCCGGGCGTCGCCCTTGAGGCGGGCCGTGCCGGAGGGGTCGGTGCCCCGGATCTCGATGCCGCCGCCGGCCACCAGGTCATCGACGGTCGCCTGCTTGACCTCCAGCTCGCCGAGCGCCGGCAGCACCTGCTCGATGTAGCGCAGGAAGGACCGGTTCGGTCCGATCACCAGGGTGCCGCTGCGGGCGAGCCGGTCGCGGTAGGCGTACAGCAGATACGCGACCCGGTGCAGGCCGACCGCCGTCTTCCCGGTGCCCGGCGCCCCCTGCACACACACCGAGCCGCTCAGCCCGGCCCGCACGATCTCGTCCTGCTCGGGCTGGATGGTGGCCACGATGTCCCGCATCGGGCCCACGCGCGGCTTCTCGATCTCGCGCTGGAGCAGCGCCGAGGAGCGCTCGGCCTCCGCCGGGTCGGTGAGGTGCTCGTCCTCGTACGCGGTCAGCTCGCCGCCGTCGTAGCCGAAGCGGCGGCGCAGCGCGACGTCCTGTGGGTCCTTCTTCGAGGCGCCGTAGTAGGGGCGGGAGGCAGGGGCACGCCAGTCGATGACCATGGGGTCGCCGTCCGCGTCGTGCACGTGCCGGCGGCCGATGTAGAAGCGGCGGCCGGTCTCGTCGTCCGCCTCGCCGAGGTCGTGCTCGTAGTCGACGCGGCCGAAGAACAGCGGGGTGTGGGCCAGGTCGGCCAGGGACTTGATGCGCTGGGCGAGCTCGGAGGCGAGCACCTCGGCGTTGACCCAGTTCGCGGTGACGTCGCTGATGTCCAGGCCCTCCGCCTCGGCGCGCATGGTGCGCAGCGCCGCGCGGGAGGCCGCGAGGTGGGCGCGCTCCGCGTCCAGGGGGGTGGAGGGGGACGGCTGGTCCGCGGGCATGGCGAAGCCTCCGGGGCGAAAGTGACGAGAAAGGGGGTGCCGGCCGGTACCGTGCGGCCGGCTCCACTCCCGACCGGGAGGGAGGCAGACGCAGCACCTTAGGCGCGGCCCGCTGCGAACGCAAACCCTTTCTCCCGGCCCAGTGGCACCCCTGAGCCACCCCTTAAGGGGACACAGTCGGACATTAGGTCGAAAGACCGATGACGTACCCCTGTGACCGGGAGCACGCTGGACCCATGAGTACCACGACGGTTCACGGAACCCACGGGGCCTCCGCCACCGGGCCCCTGCCCCACCCCAGGCACCGGCTGGGGAACGCGCTGCGCGCCACCCGGGTGTGGCTGGGCTCGGCGTTCGAGGTGGTGCTGCTGGGCCGCGTCGACACGGACGCGGGCGTTGTCGGACCGCTCAGGCACCATCCGGCTCAGGGGATTCCCGCAGCTCGCCGGCGTCCATGATCCGGTAGGCGTAGCCCTGCTCGGCGAGGAAGCGCTGCCGGTGGGCGGCGAAGTCCTGGTCGATGGTGTCCCGGGCGACCACCGAGTAGAAGCGGGCCTCGTGCCCGTCCGCCTTGGGGCGCAGCACCCGGCCCAGCCGCTGGGCCTCCTCCTGGCGCGACCCGAAGGTCCCGGACACCTGGATGGCGACCGTGGCCTCCGGCAGGTCGATGGAGAAGTTCGCGACCTTGGAGACCACCAGCACGTTCAGCTCGCCCTCCCGGAACGCCTGGAAGAGCTTCTCGCGCTGCGCGTTGCTGGTCTCCCCCTTGATCACCGGGGCGCCGAGCGACTCGCCCAGCTCGTCCAGCTGATCGATGTACTGGCCGATGACGAGAGTCTGCTGCCCCGCGTGCTTGCGCACCAGGGCCTCGGTGACGCGGCGCTTGGAGTCGGTCGTGGCGCAGAAACGGTACTTCTCCTCGGCCTCCGCCATCGCGTACGCCAGCCGCTCCGACTCGGTCAGATCGACCCGTACCTCCACGCAGTCCGCCGGCGCGATGTACCCCTGCGCCTCGATCTCCTTCCACGGCGCGTCGAAGCGCTTCGGGCCGATCAGCGAGAACACGTCCGACTCGCGCCCGTCCTCGCGCACCAGCGTCGCCGTCAGCCCCAGCCGCCGCCGCGCCTGGAGGTCGGCGGTGAACTTGAAGACCGGCGCCGGCAGCAGATGCACCTCGTCATAGACGACCAGGCCCCAGTCCCGGGAGTCGAACAGCTCCAGATGCGGGTACACGCCCTTCCGCTTCACCGTCAGCACCTGGTAGGTGGCGATGGTGACCGGCCGGATCTCCTTGCGGGTGCCGCTGTACTCGCCGATCTCCTCCTCGGTCAGGCTGGTACGGCGCATCAGCTCGGCCTTCCACTGCCGCGCCGAGACGGTGTTCGTCACCAGGATCAGCGTGGTGGACTTGGCGGTCGCCATCGCGCCCGCCCCCACCAGCGTCTTCCCGGCGCCACAGGGCAGCACGACCACCCCGGAACCGCCGTGCCAGAACCCGTCCACCGCCTGCCGCTGGTACGGGCGCAGACTCCAGCCGTCCTCCGCCAGCTCGATGGGGTGCGCCTCACCGTCCACGTACCCGGCCAGGTCCTCGGCCGGCCAGCCCAGCTTGAGCAGCGCCTGCTTGATCTGGCCGCGCTCGGAGGGGTGCACGGCCACCTGATCGGCGTCGATCCGCTCCCCGACCAGCGGCTTGATGCGCTTGGAACGGAGGATCTCCTCCAGCACCGGCCGGTCGGTGCTCTGCAGGACCAGACCGTGCGCCGGGTGCTTGACGAGGCTGAGCCGCCCGTAGCGCGCCATGGTCTCGGCCACGTCGACCAGCAGCGACTGCGGCACCGGGTAGCGCGAGTGGGTGACGAGGGCGTCGACGACCTGCTCGGCGTCGTGCCCGGCGGCTCGCGCGTTCCACAGCCCCAGCGGGGTCACCCGGTAGGTGTGGATGTGCTCCGGGGCCCGCTCCAGCTCGGCGAAGGGCGCGATGGCCCGCCGGCACTCCTCGGCCCGCTCGTGATCCACTTCGAGCAGGAGCGTCTTGTCGCTTTGCACGATCAAGCAGGACACACATACCTCCGGAGATCAAGGACGCCGACCGGGGCCCCTCTCCCCCGGCGCCGGTACGGACTCGGCCACCACCGCAAAAAAATCAGCCGCTGGGAGCCACCCTCACTATCGTGCCCCATCGTCGTTCACTCACGGGTGATAACACTGGTCGATGTCGATGAGAGGGCGGTATGGTCAGAGTTCGACAGTAGAGCCCCTAAAACAACATCGATGCTGGTCAAGGAAGGCTTCCGTGCTTCTGCGGTTTCAAGTGACCAACCATGCGTCGCTCCGCTACGAACAGCAACTCTCACTCATCGCAAGCGACGAGCACCCCGACCGGGCCGAACGTGGGGTACCCGACACCCGGCACCGTGTACTGCCGGTGGCTGCGATCTACGGCCCCAACGCCTCCGGCAAGTCCAATGTTCTCAACGCCCTGGTCTGGATGCGTTACGCGGTGCTCTCCTCGTTCCGTCGCTGGGATCCGGACGGAGGAGTCCCACGGCGACCATTCACGCTGTGCACCGATCCGGGCGCCTTCCCCAGCACCTACGAGATGGACTGCGTGGTGGAGGGAACCCGCTACGAGTTCGGGTTCACCGTCGATGACAGACAGGTCCTGAGGGAATGGCTCTACTACTTCCATGACGGGCACCGTCGCAAGCTCTACGTACGCTCCGAGGAGAACCCCGTGCCCAGCTTCGGGCGCTGGCTCACCGGACGGCGCAAGGTGATCTCAGAGCTCCTGCGCCCGAACAGTCTCTACCTCTCCGTGGCCGCGGCCCAGGGACACGACCGGCTCGGTGCCCTCTATCGCTGGTTTCGCAACGGACTCAGGGTGGCCTCCGACTCCGACTTCGTCAGTCGGCTCAACTACACCGTGGATCTCTACCGGCGACAGGAAGGTTCCTCTGCCTCCTCCGTGCGGGCCCCCTTGCTCGAACTGTTGAGGTTCGCCGACCTGGGTGTGCGGGATCTGCGCATCCAGGAGCAGGAAGAGGGGGTGAAAGAGGAGCAGCAGCGCATCGTGACAGCGCTGAGGGAAGCGGTCGGTGGGCACGTTCGCGTCGACAGCCTTCCCAGGCACCAGGTCCAGGTGGAGCACAGAACAGCCGAGGGCATCTTCAGCCTGGAGATCGACGAGGAATCAAGCGGCACCCGAACGTGGATCGGACTGCTCGGACCGGTTCTGACCTCACTGCAACAGGGGAGCGTCCTTTGCGTGGACGAGCTCGACGCGCGCCTCCATCCCTATCTCGCCGACGCGCTGGTCGGGCTGTTCCAGTCCGCCGAGACCAATCCCTACGGGGCCCAGCTCGTCTTCAGTACCCACGAGGCGTCCCTGTTGGGCCATAATGCCCGCACCGAACTGAAGCGGGATCAGATCTGGTTCACCGAAAAGGACACGGAGGACAGCACCACCCGCCTGTTCCCGTTGACCGACTTCCGAGTGAGAGATGTTCACGACAATCTGGAGAAGAGATACCTCTCCGGCCGGTATGGCGCTCTGCCGTTCCTCGATGAGGATGTACTGCGTCATCTGACGGAAGAAGTATCGGCAGCAGGAGGGGCACGTGGGGCGGGGAAAACCACTGAATCGTCCGGGGGAAACTCGTCCGGAGTACCGTAGGTTTCTCATCTACTGCGAGGGGGCGCGCACCGAGGAGCAGTATTTCGTTGGACTCCGCAGAACGGAACTCAGCAAGCTTCCGGTGACCGTCAAGGTTGGTTCTGCACACGGCGAGGCCATCAAATTGGTACGAGAAGCGGTCAAGCACAAGGAACGCGCTCCCACCAGCCGAGCAGACCGGTTCACCGCTTATGACGAGGTCTGGTGCGTGATGGATGTCGAGGCTCCCGCGCCACAGCCGGGTCTGACTCAGGCTCTGGAGACCGCTCGCCGGAACAACATCGAAGTCGCGCTCACCAATCCATGTTTTGAGTTATGGCTGTTGCTTCATTTTCAAGATGTCACTGGCTACCGCACCTCGACAGCAGCCCAGAAACTGCTGGAACGCCACACGGAATGCGGCTACACGCCAGAGCGCAAACATCTTGAATACTCTTCTCTGAAAGACCGCTTTGCCAAGGCTGAGAGCAGGGCACAGGGACTGCGTGGCCACCATGGATCCACACACCGGAACAACCCGTGGACGGATGTCGATCTTCTGATCAGCAAGTTGCTGATGGAGCGACCCGATACACGAGCTCAGGGCCGCGCCGATTCGCGTTCCGGGCGGCGCCGCAGCGCCTCGTAAATCAGGATGTGATGCGGGGGCGCGGCCCTCGTTCCGGCGTCCGCCGTCCACAGGCCGTTCTGCAGGATGCGGGCCAGGGTCCAGGCCACCGCGCGATCGCGGTCCAGGGCGGCGGTGGCTGTCATCAGGTCGAAACGGCGGCGGACGGCGCGGGCCGGGTCGGGCGCGGCCTCGATCTCCGCGAAACGGTTGAACAGGGCGGGGAGGAGTTCGAAGCCCGGGTCGCCGATCAGCGGCTTGGGGTCGATCGCCAGCCAGGGCTCGCGCTCACCCGCCAGCACGTTCGCGTAGTGCAGGTCCCAGTGCAGCAGCGCCCCGCCCGGCTCCGGCAGCACCTCGCGCAGGGCGGCGGCGCAGTCGGTGTACAGCGCGCGGTGGCCGGGGTCGGGAAACGCCGCGATCGCCGCCGGGGCGCGCTCCAGCATCCGGGCACCGATGTCGGCCAGGGTGCGCAGGCCGGGCGGCGGCGGTGCGGTGACCAGGCGGGCCAGCAGCAGGGACAGCGTCTCCAGGGCGGCGGGGAGGTCCGGCACGTCGGCCAGGGAGCGCGGGGCGAGCCGCTCCAGCAGCAGGGAGCCGCTCGCCGCGTCGTGCGCCAGCAGCCGGACGGCCCCGTTCCCCTGCCAGGCGGCAAGGGCGAGGGACTCGCCCACCGTCTCCTCGTCCACCATCTGGAGCTTCAACGCCGCCGGTATGCCGTCGGCGGCGCGGACCACCGGCAGCACCAGCGCGCACACGCCGTGCGCCGGCGGCCCGTCCGGACACAGGTCCCAGCGCTCCAGCAGGCCGGCGGCCAGGCGGGGCAGGGCGGCGATCCACTCCCGGCCCCGCTCGCCGTGGAACCGCCGGTAGGAGTCCGCCAGGGGCCGCGGTACGTCGATCGGCGTGCGCATGCCGTCACCCTAGGGCCGCCCCGCCCTCAGCAGTCGGGGATCACGTTGCCGCTGTTGTCCCGGGCCTCGTCGTTGCCCCAGCGGGAGAGGTAGTAGGCCGGTACGTACGCGCCGCGCCCGTTGCCGCCCGGGTGGGTCCGGTCGAGGTCGGTGCGCAGCCACCAGTGGTTGTGGCCGTACACGCCGGCGTAGCGGGCACCCCACACCTTGCAGTACACGTAGTGGGTGCCCTGGAGCAGCACGCCCTGGGGGGAGGCGGTGTTCGGCGCGGCGTAGCCCTGGGTCTGCGCGAACGTGTCGACCCAGTAGCGGCCCCCGCCCCCGCCGCCGCAGCCGTTGTCGCTGGTCAGGTACCGCTGGTGGTACGACCCGGGGTAGGGCAGGGCCGTCCCGTTGATGCGGATGTCCTGGCCGACGCCGTTCAGCAGCTGCTCGTAGTGGATGTGGGCGCCGGAGGAGTTGCCGGTGGAGCCGGTGGTGCCGATCTGCTGGCCCTGGGCGACGGCGGCGCCGTTGGGCACGGAGTACGCGGCGAGGTGGAAGTAGTACGTGCGCCAGCCCCCGCCGTGGTCGATGACGATGTAGTTGCCGGCGCCGCCGGCCTGGCTGTGCCGGGTGGCGGTGCCGGCGGCGGAGGCGAGGACCGGCGCGCCCGCGGTGGCCCCGCCGTCGGTGCGCACGAAGTCCAGGGCGCGCCGTACCTCGGCGGAGTGGTGGCTGTACGTCCAGGTCTGGCCGCAGCCGAAGGGTGCCTTGAAGGTGGGCGCGGCGGCCGTGGCGGGGTCGGCGCCGGCCGTGCCGGGCAGCAGCATCGAGACGATGAGTGCAGCGAGTGCGAGCAGGGCGATGCGGAGGGAACGCACGGGTGGTCCTCCCGAGGTCGGTCCGTGGGTGCGGGGGTTCGGACCGGATGTCCCCGGTGGCCGCGCGCCGTACGCGCCGCCCGCTGGCAGCAAGCGGACAGGCGCCCGAGGGTTACGGGCGGCAGGGCTGGTGGGGGCGGCCGTCAGGGCAGGACGGGGGGCTCGCCCGTGGTCCACACCGCCTCGATGGACATCCGCCGGAACCGCCAGCCCTCCGGCTCGGTGTGGACCAGCTCGGCCCGGCACCGGCCGCCGACGGTGAAGACGCCGCGCGCCGGGTCGTGGTGGATGTGTGTCATGAGGGTGTTCCAGGCGGCGGTGGCCCGTCCCGTCGCCGGGTCGGTGTCGGTGAGGACGTCGGTGCTCAGGTGGTGGGTGCGGGCGAACCGCCGCAGCGCCTGTTCGGTCTGCCGGGTCACCGCCCGGTGCCCGCGCGTGCGGCCGACCGGGAAGAGGGCCTCTACGTCGTCGGTGTGGAAGGGCCGGGCCCACTCACCCGCCTCGTCGAAGTCGCGCTCGTCCAGGGCCCGGAGGTAGCGGCTGATGAGGGTGGCGATGGCGGTGGTGTCGTCGGCCGTCCGGCCGCTCTGCGTGGTCATGGCACCAGCCTCGTACCTCAAGGTCACTTGAAGTCAACCCGTCGCACGGCCGTGCCGGCTACCCCTCAGGCAGTTCCGCCGTCCCGGTGATGCGGTGCAGCGGATAGGTGCGGACCTCCTCGGCCGTGTGGTCGAACGCCGTCACGAAACCGCCCTCCACCCGAACCGGGGCGAGGATCCGCTGCCCCGCGATGCCGTCCGCGCCGACGTAGCCGATCCGTACCAGCGCGCCGGTGAGCGCCGCCGCCTGCAGGACGGCCAGGGTGTCGGCGGGAGAGGTACGCGGCAGCGCGCCGAACGGGGCCGGTACCGCCGTCCGCCCGCCGGCCGGGGCGCCGGACGCCGTCGCCTTCGGGCTCCCGCCGCTGTCGTCGCCCGCCCGGATGGCGCGGACGGCCGCCGCCAACAGCCGGTCGTCGGCGGCCGGCGGGCCGTCCGGCACGGGTTCGGGCGCGGTGCGCGGCGGGGTGCGGTGGCTGGTCGCCGCCGCCGTCAGCACGGCGCCCTCCGCGGACTCGGCGGCGGGCGCGAAGCCCAGTTCGCGCAGGCGGGCCAGCAGGATCTCGGGCGGCGTGCCGGAGATCAGCACGGTGGGGGCGATGCGGCGCAGCCGCAGCGTCTCGGTGCGGCGGTCGGCGAGCACCTGGGTGAGCAGCGCCTCGTCCTCGCATCGCAGATACCCGGCCGCCACCCCGACGCGCAGCCGGCCGTGCCGCCGGGCCACGTCGTCGATGAGGTAGCTGAGGGGCTGCGGCACGGGGGTGCGGGAGTGCGCGGCGAGGAAGTCGTGGAGCGCGGCGGGCGACCAGCCGGAGTCCAGGGCGCGGCGTACGGAGTCGGGGGTGAACCGGTAGACGGTGGCCCCGCCCTTGGACTCGATGTCGGCGGCCAGCGCCATGGTCGCGGCGGGCTCGCGCAGCAGCGGGCCCGGGGCGACGGCGGTCAGGTCGGCCTGGAGGAGGAAGTGGTCGAGCGGTTCGGGCAGCAGCGGGCCGAGCCGCCGGGCCGCCTCCAGGACGGTGGGCTCGGCGGCCCTGCCGAGCCAGCCGCCGGTGGACGGGGCGGGCGGGGCGAACGCCTCCGCCGGGCCGGGCACCGGGACGCCGGCGCTGTCCACCCCGGCACCGGGGCCGGCCGCGGAGGCGGGGCCCGGGGGCCCGCCGGGGGCGGGGAAGGTGTCGGTGCCCGGCGCTCCGCCGGTGGCGGCACCGGCGTCCGCTCTTTGCCCGCCCACCGCGTCATCGGTGTCAGCGGCGTCCGGGGTGGTGTCCGCGTCCGCCTCCGGCGCGCTCGCGGTTCCGTCCGGCGTTCCGGCCGGCCCGAGCAGGGCGCGGCCGAAGGAGGTCAGGGCGCCCCTGCCGGTGACGCCCAGCAGTTCGGCCTCCGCCAGCGCCGCCTCGCACAGCGCGTCGCGGGCCTCGGCCGGCATCCGGCGCGGCAGCTCCCAGCCGATGTGGTCGCGGATCGCCGACGGTTCGGGGGCGGTGCCCGGTTCCACCGCGGCCAGCAGTTCGACCACCCGGCGGCGCAGCTCCGCCGCCGGGCCGCGGTCCAGTCCGGGGCCGAGCGCGGACAGCGGACGGCCCTTGCCGTCCCGGCCGCCGACCAGGCCGGGGACGCGGGTGCCGGCCAGCCAGACCGCCGCCAGCCGCGCCCAGCGCAGCTGCCCCGGCTCGCTCGACCACACGTCGTACGAGGGGGTCGGCGCGTACCGCTCGTCCGCCTCGCCGTCGCCGGCCACCAGACCGGCTCCGTAGGCCAGTTCGGCCCAGAACGCGGCCTGCGGCTCGGGGATGTCCAGCGCCACCGCCGTGCGCTTCAGGTCCCGTACGCCGACCCCGCCGGTGCGCAGCACGGCGGGCGGGTCGGCGGCCCAGCCGCCCAGCAGTTCGTCGATCAGCGCCACCGCGCCCTGTGCCGCGCCCGCGCCCGCCGCGTCCACCGTGTCCGGCGTGTACTGTCCACGCGCCGTCACCCGGGGCGGCTGGGGACGCAGTTCGCGGTGGGCCCGTCCGCCGCGCAGCCGCAGCGCCACCTCGCGCGGCAGGACGACGGTGCCCGGCTGGTGCGGCAGCAGCAGCCCGCGATCCAGCAGCCAGCGCAGCTGCGGCCCGGGCCGGGCCGAGACCTCGCCGTACGGCGGGCCCCACGCCAGCCGGTCCAGCGCCGTCAGCGCCCCGTCCGGGGCCTCTTCCAGCAGCCGGGCGAACCGCTCCTCGTCCCCGAACAGCTCGGTGAGCGCGTTGACCGCGCTCACCGCGTCGCCGGTGCCCGGCAGCCCCGCCCCGGTCAGCAGTTCCTGCACCCGGCGCGGCGAGATCCCCGCGCACGCCTCGGCCACGGTCGGGCCCAGCCCGGTGGTGCCCGGCCGGGCGGCGGTCGGGGCCAGCACCTCCTGCGCGGTGCGCACCAGCCGTGGCTCCCGCTCCGCGCCCCACAGCAGGGCGCGCCCGCGCAGCGCCGCCAGCGCGCGCGGCAGCTCCCGCTCCCCGCCCGGCAGCAGCCCGGCGAGCGTGTCGTACGGGCAGGGCTGCGGGGCGATCGCGAGGGCCTCGGCGACCTGGAGGGTGAAGACGTCCAGCCGGTCCAGGGCGCGGATCACCGAGGCCCGGGTGCCCGCCCTCGTGGCCAGCTGCGAGATGTCCCCGGGCAGCGGGGAGAGCAGATCGGCGCGGGCCCGCAACAGCCCGCTCAGCTGCTCGTCGCTGCGCGCCCGCAGTTCCTCGGCCAGGGTGCGCGGACCGCGCGAACGCTGCTCAGTGGTCATCCAGCCCACGGTACCGGTCCCGCCCCTCCACGGACAGGAAACAACCACCAATCACCCCATAGCCCACCGGGATACCTGTACCCCTGTGCATGCAAGTGGACTCGGGGAGTAATGGGACGGCAAACTCAGGCCAGCGCCAGCGATCAACAGGACCGGAGAACCACCATGCCGCCGAGGGAGCGTCCTACCGCCCGGCAAGCCCGCCTGGGAGCAGAACTGCGCAAGCTGCGCGAACGCGCCGGCCGCACCGCGCGCGAGACCGCCGCCATGCTCGGGACCGACCAGGGCAAGATCAGCCACATCGAGTCGGGCCGGATCGGCGTCAGCGAGCAGCGCATCCGCAGACTCGCCGACTACTACGGCTGCGCCGACACGCCGCTGCTCGACGCCCTGTCGGCGATCGCCGGCGAGCACCGCGGGCAGCACTGGTGGGACGAGTACCGCGGCGTGCTGCCGCCCCGCTTCCTCGACCTCGCGGAGCTGGAGTTCCACAGCACCCGGATGCGCATCCTGCACACCGTCAACGTCCCCGGGCTGCTCCAGACCGAGGAGTACATCCGCGCCGTCAACGGCAGCAACCCGGCCGACGACGTGGAGCCGTACGTCGAGTACCGGCTGCGCCGCCAGTCCGTCCTGGACGGCTCCGCCCCGCCCTCGTTCGACGTCGTGCTGCACGAGGCGGCGCTGCGCATGCGGTTCGGCGGCCGGCAGGTGGTGCGCGCCCAGCTGGAGCATCTGATGAAGTCGTCCGAACTCCCGCACATCACCCTGCGGGTGATCCCGTTCACCAATGAACGCTTCTACGAGGCCACCCAGCCGCTGCTGTACGCGCACGGGGTGGTCCCGCAGCTGGACACGGTCCAGATGGACACCCCGATCGGCGGCATCCTGCTCACCGCGGACGACCAGCTGGAGGGGTACCGGGAGTTCTTCGACGGCGTCCACGACTTCACCCTCAGCCCGGGCGAGTCGCGTTCGCTGATCCATCACATCGCGCGGGAGCTATGACCACACGCTGGCAGAAGTCCTCGTTCTCGTCGGGGAACGGCGGTGAGAACTGCGTCGAACTCGCCCGCCTCCCCGGTGGGCGGGTCCTGCTGCGCGAGAGCACCCGGCCCGGGACCGTCCTGGACGGTTCCCGGGCCCGTGGTGCGGCGTTACTCGCCGCCGTGAAGCAGGAACGATTCGCCCCGCTGCCGCGACCGCGTCCCCGGCGGTCGCCCCCGCTCAGCCGAACCGGCCACTGATGTAGTCCTCGGTCCGGGTGCTGCCCGGATTGTTGAAGATCTTCTCCGTGGTGTCGTACTCCACCAGCGCGCCCGTGCGCATCCCCTGCTCGTCGTCGATGTCGACGCTGAAGAACGCCGTCATCTCCGACACCCGCGCCGCCTGCTGCATGTTGTGCGTGACGATCACGATGCTGTACGAGCTCTCCAGCTCCCGGATCAGGTCCTCGATCTTGAGCGTGGCGATCGGGTCCAGCGCCGAGCACGGCTCGTCCATCAGCAGCACGTCCGGCTGCACGGCGATCGCCCGCGCGATGCACAGCCGCTGCTGCTGGCCGCCCGACAGCGCCGTCCCCGGGTCGCCGAGCTTGTCCTTCACCTCGTCCCACAGCGCCACCGAACGCAGCGACTCCTCGACCAGCTGGTCCAGATCGCCCTTGAAGCCGTTCAGCCGCGGCCCGAACGCCACGTTCTCGTAGATGGACTTGGGGAACGGGTTCGGCCGCTGGAACACCATGCCGATCCGGCGCCGCACCTCCGCCGCGTCCACCTCGGGCCCGTAGATGTCCTCGCCGTTGTAGATGACCTTCCCGCTGACGGTGGCGTCCATCAGGTCGTTCATCCGGTTCAGGCAGCGCAGCACCGTGGACTTGCCGCAGCCCGAGGGGCCGATCAGCGCGGTGACCTTGTTGCGCGGTATCTCCAGGCTGATGTCCCCCACGGCCGTGAAGGCCCCGTAGGAGACCCCCAGCCCCTGTATGTCGAACACCGACATGACTGCTCCCTTCCCCCTTCTGTCTCGCGTCACTTGAGCTTGTTGGCCTTCGAACCCAGCCAGCGGGCCAGCACCACCAGCAGCAGGACCAGCAGGAACAGCGACAGCGCGCCGCCCCACGCCCGCTCGATGCCGGCCTCGAACTGCTGCCGCGCGCCCCGGTAGATCTGCAGCGGCACCGCGCCCTGCGCGCCCTCGAAGTAGCTGCTCACCAGGTACTGGGAGCCGAGGATGGTCATGATCAGCGGCGCGGTCTCACCGGCGCCGCGGGCCACCGCCAGCATCGAGCCGGTGGCAAGACCCGGCGCGGCGGCCGGCAGCACGGTGGTGAGGACCGTACGGGACTTGCTGGCGCCCAGCGCGTACGAGGCGTTGCGCCACTCGTCCGGGACGAGCTTGAGCATCTCCTCCGAGGAACGCGCCACGATCGGCAGCATGATGATCGCGATGGCGACCGAACCGGCGAAGGCGTTGAAGCCCTGGCCGAGCCCGCCGGTGGAGGAGACCAGGAAGCCGTAGACGAACAGACCGACGAAGATCGAGGGGATACCGGTCATCACGTCGGTGAAGAACCGGATCAGGTCGGACAGCCGCCGCCCGGCGCGCGTCTCGCGGCCGTACTCGACGACGTAGATCGCGGTGGCCAGACCCAGCGGGACGGACATGAGGATCGCGCCGCCCATGACGTACGCGGTGCCCACGAAGCCGGCCCGGTAGCCGCCCTCCTGGCGGTAGCTGGGCTCGTCGGTGGTGAAGAAGTCCCAGTGGATGGCGCCGATGCCGCGCCGGGTCACCTCGATGATGATGAGGATCAGCGGGACGACGGCGATCGCCATGGCGGCCGTGAGGACCCCGGTGGCGAAACGGTTCTTCACGCCCCGGGCGTTCGCGTTGCCCTGCTTCACCAGCAGGCTGCGGTGGCCGGTGGACGTGGTCTTCGCGGTGGTGGTGTCGGTGGTGCTCATACGGCGGCGTCCCCCGAGACTCGGCCGATCCGCCACACCAGCAGTCGGGCCCCGATGTTGATGATCATGGTGAACAGGAACAGCACCACGCCGATCGCCATGAGCGCCTTGGTGGTCTCCGGCGTCGCCTCCCCGAACCGGGCGGCGATGTGCGCGGCCATCGAGTCACCGGCGGACAGCAGCGAGCCGTCCCAGTTCTTGGTGGAGCCGATCAGCATCATCACGGCCACCGTCTCGCCGACCGCGCGGCCCAGGCCGAGCATGCTGGCGGCCACGATCCCGGAGAAGCTGGAGGGCAGCACCACCTTGCGCATCACCTCGAAGCGGGTGGCCCCGAGCGCGTAGGCGGCGTGCTGCTGGTCGACCGGGTTCACGGCGATGACCTCGCGGACGATCGCGGTGATGATCGGCAGGATCATGATGGCCAGCACGATGCCGGCGGCCAGGTAGCTGGAGCCGAACACCGGGCCCTCGAAGGGCTTCCAGCCGGCGATGTTCAGCCAGCCGAGCACGGACTCCAGCCACTCCAGGAACGGGCGCAGCACGTTCGGCAGCAGCCAGAAGAAGCCCCACATCCCGAAGATGATGCTGGGCACGGCCGCCAGCATCTCCACGGAGTACGACAGCGGGTTGCGCAGCCGCCTGGGCGCCAGCTGGTTGATGTAGAAGGCGACGCACAGGGCCAGCGGCAGGGCGATCACGATGGCGATCAGCGCGGTGACCATGGTGCCGTAGATGAACGGCCAGGCCCCGTACGTACCGGTGAAGTCGCTGTCGGTGCGGCTGGATCCGGCCAGCCACTGGTCACCGGTCAGAAAGTCGAAGAAGCCGGTGTACTGGAAGATGGGCCAGGCGTCATTGGTCGTTCTGATGACCATCCCGGCGAGGATGACGAAGACGCTGGCGCCGGCGAGGGTCACGAACCAGCGGAACGCCGGGTCGGCTATCCGCTTTCGTTGACGGGACAGTGTGGCCGACATCGTTGCTGCTGCTCCTGTCTGCTGCCACGGGGCACAAGGGGGACGTGGACGGGTACCGGGCGGACGGATACCGGGTGGGGGTACGCGCGCGGGTACGGGGAAGGCCCGGGGCGGATGGCTACCGCCCCGGGCGGCGGGGGGACTGGGGGACGGACGACCCGAGGTCAGCGGGCTCAGCCCTGGCTGTTGATCAGGTCGATCTGCGCCTGCACCCGCTCCTTGAGGTCGGCACCCAGCGGGGCGTAGCCCAGCTCCAGGGCGAGCGCGTCCGCGTCCTCGGTCAGCGTCCAGGACCAGAAGTCCTTGATGATGTCGGCCGTGGCGTCTTCGTAGCCGCAGGTGTAGGCCAGGATGAAGTTGGTACCCGCGATCGGGTAACCCTCGCCGCCCACACCGTTGATGGTGAACTGGAAGGTGTCCGGGATCTCGGCCTCCTCGGAGGCGGCCGTGGTGGCCTCCAGGGTCGGCGCGATGGCCTCACCGTCGGCGTTGACCACCTTGGCGGTGGGCAGGCCCAGCTCCAGCGCGTAGGACTGGTTCACGTAGCCGACGCCGCCGGGGTTCTGCGAGATCTGCTGCGAGACACCCTCGTTGCCCTCGCCGCCGATGGTGTCACCGGACCACTCGATCTCCTTGCCCTCGCCGTAGGTGTCCGCCCAGGCGGGGACCTCGGTGGTGAGGTAGTGGGAGAAGACGAAGGTGGTACCGGAGGAGTCGGAGCGGTGGACCGGCAGGATGTCCTGGTCCGGGAGGTCGAAGTCCGGGTTCAGGTCGGCGATCGCCGGGTCGTTGAAGTTGGTGATCTCGCGGTCGTAGATCGAGGCGATCACCTCCGGGCTGAGCACCAGACCGTCGAGGGCCGGGTCGTTGAAGGCGATGGCCACCGAGCCGAAGACCACCGGGAACTGCACGGCCGGGCAGCCGCGGGCGGCCTCGGCGTCGGCGAGCGCCTCGTCGCTCAGGTACTCCTCGGAGGAGCCGAAGTCGATGGACTGCCCGATGAACTGCTCGACACCGGTACCCGAGCCGACGCTCTGGTAGTTGACGGTGACACCGGACTTGTCGCCCTGGTAGGCGGCTATCCAGTCCTGGAAGACGGTGGCGGGGAACGACGCGCCGGCGCCGGTCACCGTGCCGGACAGGGACGAGCCGCCCTCGGTCCCCTTGCCGTCGCCACCCTTGTCACCGTTGTCGCCGTCGCCGCCGCCGCAGGCGGTCAGGGCCAGGGCGGACACCGCGACGATCGCCGCGGACTTGGCGCGCCAGTTGCGCATGCCATTGCTCCTTTGACTTTGAATGTCTCGAGGAGAACGTAGGAGCGTGCGGCGAAGGCGTGCGGTCCGGAAGGTGAACAGAAAGATAGGTTCGGCGGAACCGGCAGTTTCACAAACAGAGCCGAAATCGTTAAGAAAGGCGTCACCTGGGCGAGCGGTACCCGCCCGTTACGCGAACTGCCCCGGCGGCACCAGGCGGTAGCCGACGCCGCGCACCGTCTGGATGATCTCCGGGTGGTGCGGATCGTCGCCGAGCCGCTCCCGCAGCCGCCGAATGTGAACGGTGATCGTATTCGACCTGCTGGCTCCGTCGCCCCACAGTTCGGCGCGGATACGGTCCCGGGTGATGACCTTCTCGGCGTGCAGCATCAGCAGATGCAGCAGCTGGAACTCGCGCAGCGGCAGCCGCGCGGTGACCACCCCGTGCACCCGCACCTCGTACGTCCCCGGGTCCAGCGTGAGCGGCCCGCACACCAGCGGCTGGTCCCAGCCGCCGCGGTGACCGCGGTCGGACAGGCTCAGCAACTGGGCCACCTCGCGCGGCCGGTAGGGGCGCGCCACGCAGGCGCTGGCCCCCGCCGCCAGGGCGGGTCCGACCTGGTCGGTGTCCTCGGGGCTGACCCCGAGCACCACCGGGATGGACAGCCGGCGGCGCACCATCCTGGTGACGGTGGCGCCGTCGATCAGCGGCAGCCCGGCCGAGACGAGCAGCACGTCGGGGCGGCGCAGGCCGGCCTCCAGCAGTGCCGCCGCGCCGTCGGCGCAGTGCACGACGGAGACCTGATACTTCGCCAGCTGGGCGGTGAGACCCTGTCTGATCCGCTCGTCGGAATCCGCGAGCAGCACCAGCGGATTGACACCGAGCGAAATACCCGGGGCGGAATCATCCTCATCCGGCGGGAGATTATCCGAACCGGCCGGAGATGTAATCCTCGGTACGCTGGTCAGCGGGCCGGTTGAAGATTTTCTCGGTCGCGTCGTACTCAACCAGGCGCCCATGGCGTACCCCCTCGCTGTCGGTGTCGGCAGTGAAGAAAGCGGTGCGGTCGGAGACCCGGGCTGCCTGCTGCATGTTGTGCGTGACGATCACCAGCGTGAATTCGTCCGCGAGTTTCTGCATCAGGTCCTCGATCTTCGCCGTGGCGATGGGATCGAGCGCCGAGCAGGGCTCGTCCATCAGCACCACATCGGGCTGGACCGCGACCGCCCGGGCTATGCACAGGCGCTGCTGCTGGCCCCCGGAGAGCGCGTGCCCGCTGCTGGACAGCTTGTCCTTGACCTCGTCCCACAGGGCGGCGCTGGTGAGCGCGGCCTCGACCCGGTCGTCCATCTCCTTGCGCGTGACCCGGGCGGGGCCGAAGCGCAGGCCGTAGGCGACGTTGTCGTAGATCGACTTGGGGAAGGGGTTCGGCTTCTGGAACACCATTCCGATCCGCCGCCTGACCTCGATGGAGTCGACGTCGTCGGCGTAGAGATCGCTGCCGCGGTAGGCGACCTTGCCGGAGACGGCGGCGCCGGGCACCAGGTCGTTCATCCGGTTCAGGCAGCGCAGCACGGTGGACTTGCCGCAGCCCGAGGGGCCGATGAGCGCGGTGATCTCCCGTTCGTGGATGTCCATGGAGACATCGCGGACGGCGCGGTGCGCACCGTAGGAGACGTTCACCCCGCCCAACTCGAACACAACGGGGGCGCCCTCGGTGGGGCGGCGCCCGCCGTGGGGGGATAGGGGTGTCGCAAGACCTGTCGCCATGGTTCACATGTAACGAGGCGTGGGTAGCCGATTGCGGGGTGTCCGGTGAACCCTTGATGAACAGCGGCGAAGGCATAGGTGCTGCCGCTACCATCGGGCGCGTGGGGATCGAAGGCGAACAGCTGGTACTCGACTATCTGAGCAAGGTGGGCGACCTGGCCCACACCACCAGCATGTCGGCGGCCGAACGCGCGGCGCTGGTGGGGCGGTTGCGGACCGAGATCGGACAACAGCGGTCCCGGGTGGACGGCGAGGAGAGCCGCTCGGACATCAAGAAGATCCTGCGCGGCATGGGACGCCCCGAGGACGTCGTCGCGAACGCGTCGGGCGGCGGGACGGTGACCGCCCCTGCACCGGCGCAGGCCGCGGCACCGGCTCCGGCGCCCTCGGCACCGGCGGCGCCCGAGGAGCCGGCCCGGACGCAGCGGGCCCCGCTCTTCTCCTTCCGCAAGCCCAGGCCCGCCGCCCCGGCCGCCGATCCGGAACCGGCGCCCCAGGCCCCCGAGCCGGCGGCCGCCGTGCCGGAGGAGGACCTGCCCGACCTGACGGAGCAGCCCAAACCCCCGGAGCTGTACTGGCCGGACGGCCAGATCGGCGGGTTCGTCGGCGGCATCGAGGTGCCCGAGATGCTGCGGCCCCCGGTGGAGGAGCGCAAGGATCTGAAGCCCGCCGCTCCGGCCCCCCTCGCTCCGGCGGTGGAGGCCGCGCCGCCCGCGGCGGAGGCGGCCCCGGCCGCCGAGCCCGCCGCCCCGCCCCCGCCCACGGGCTGGCGCCGGGCGAACGCGGCGATCCGTGGCACCAACCGCCACATGGGCGGCCCGATCGAGCTGATCGGCGCCCTGCTGCTGGTGGCCGGCGCGGTCCTGACCGAGATCGCCCCGCTCGCGATCGGCTGGCTGCTGGCGTACTGGTCGCCCAGGCTCTCCCGGCGCGAGGCCCAGTGGGCGACGTTCGGCGGCCCAGGACTGGTCTTCGGCGGGTACCTGGCCTGGCTGTTCGGCCGCGTCAACGCGTACTGGGGCGAGCCCCTGGTCGACACCACGGCCGGCGACCAGCTCTCGGAGACCTGGCCGCTGCTCCTGCGCCTGTCGGCGGTGGCCTCGGCGGCCATCCTCGTCTGGCGCGCCCGCCGGCCCCGCCCGTAGGGGTGGGGCCCGGGGACGGGTGTCGGGCGGAGCACACAGGTCTCCACCACCGACCGGCGGGCCGGGCCGGGCCGGGACCGCTACGGCCGGTTCGCGTGACCCACGTGCTCGACCAGGAGGACGGCGGGCTTGTGCTGCTTGACCACGTAGATGACCCGGTAGAAGCAGATCCGGATGCGGAACCGGTCGGATCCCATGGCGAACGCCCCGTCCGGGCGGGGATTTCCGGGCAGCAGGTTGACGCTGTCGAGGACCTGCTGCACCCCTGCGGGGTCCGTTTTGAACCGGTCGGAGAGGTAGCGGCGCGCGGCGGGCTCAAAATCGAGCCGGCTCACGCCGCCCCCAGCTCCGCGATCAGCTGCTTCATCGACACCGCATTGTCCACTCCGCGCACCCGGTCCAGCTCACTCTGGAGCAGGGACCGCTCCTCCCGGATGTCCTCGATCTTCTCGGGGTCGACCAGAACCGCGAGAATCCGGCCGTCCCGGGTAAGGGCCACACCGTCATCCCCGAAAGCACCGTCGGCCACTCGCTGCAGCAGTTCGGGCAACTGATCGCGCGCGTCCTCGACATCGATCGCCGCCCAGGGCCCCAGCTGTGTCACTCCCGCGATCGGGGGCACGCCTTCACCTCGCCGCACACTCATGCCCGGAAGCCTACCCATCCGGGGGTGATCACCCGAATCAACCGATCCGCCGCTTTCACCTTTCACGCGCCCGCCCGCTCGGCGTACGTTCGTCCGGCCACGGAGTCAGGCGGACGGGCGTCTCTTCCGTCGCCGCAGGCCGGCGGTGCGCAGGTGGTGGACCAGGGTTTTGCTGCCGACCTCCACCGCGCCGAGGCGCACGGCCTCGGCGTAGCTGTCGGACGGGATGTCGTAGTGGTCGCCGTCGAACGCCCTGGGCGGCGCGCCCAGGCGGGCGGCGAAGGCGTGGAGTTCGTCGTACGAGACGTCGCTGATCAGGTGCGACCACATCCGGCCGTGGCCGGGCCAGTTGGGCGGATCGATGTAGACCGTCACGCGGAGTCCGCTTCCCCCGCCGTGTCCAGGCCGCCGAGCGGGGCGACCGTACGGCCGGTCGCGCCGCACACCCAGTGCGGGTCCTCGGACAGTTCCGGCTCCAGGTCAAGGGCGTGGTGATCCTCGCAGAACGGGCACACCGGCCAGCGTCCCGCCGCCCCGTGCGCGTCCAGCAGGGCGTCCTGGACGTCCTGGGCGAGCAGCCCGGGGAGGTACGGGGCGCCCTCGGGCCACTGTTCGCACCACCACCGGCGGTGCTCCATCGCCTTCTCCAAGGCGGACACCTCGGCGGGCCCGGCGGCGTCGCAGGCCGCCAGGTCGGCCAGGACCAGCGCGCGGCCCCGGTGAATGGCCCCTTCCGGCGTCTCGTGGTTCATACGCACTATTGGAGCACCCCGAAGGCTTGACGCGACAACTCCTACGAAAATATGTTTCATCCTGTGAGGAATGCGATGAAGGAAAATTTCGTCCGCCGTCCCGGTCGGCCGCGTCCCGTCGCCGTCGCCCCACCACGCCCCGCTCCCCCGGAGCCGGCCGCGCTGGCCGCCAAGGTCCGCACCATGACCCCCTCCATGACGCGCTCCATGCAGCGTGTCGCCGAAACCGTCGCCTCCGACCCGGCCGGCTGCGCCGCCCTCACCGTCACCGGCCTCGCCGAACGCACGGGCACCTCCGAGGCCACCGTGGTCCGTACCGCCCGGATGCTCGGCTACCCCGGCTACCGCGACCTGCGCCTGGCCCTGGCCGGCCTGGCCGCCCAGCAGGCGTCCGGCGCCGCGCCCGCCGTCACCGCCGACATCTCGGTGGACGACCCGCTCAGCGACGTGGTCGCCAAGCTCACCCAGGACGAGCGGCAGACCCTCACCGACACGGCCGGCGCCCTGGACCTCGCCCAGCTCGAAGCCGTCGTCACCGCGCTGGCCGCCGCCCGCCGCGTGGATGTGTACGGCATCGGCGCCTCCTCCCTCGTCGCCCAGGACCTGGCACAGAAACTCCTGCGCATCGGCCTGGTCGCCCACGCCCACGCCGACCCGCATCTGGCGGTCACGGGGGCCGTCCAGCTGCGCGCCGGCGATGTCGCGGTCGCCATCACCCACTCGGGACGCACCGTGGACGTCATCGAACCGCTCCAGGCGGCCTTCGACCACGGTGCCACCACGGTCGCCATCACCGGCCGCCCGGACGGTGAGGTCACCCAGTACGCGGACCATGTGCTGACCACCTCCACCGGGCGGGAGAGCGAACTGCGCCCGGCGGCGATGTCCAGCCGCACCAGCCAACTGCTGGTGGTCGACTGCCTGTTCGTCGGCGTGGCGCAGCGTACGTACGAGACCGCCGCGCCCGCGCTGCACGCGAGCTACGAGGCGCTGGCGCACCGCCACTCGCCGGCCCGCGACCGCTGACCCCGCAACCGGGACACCGCCGTCCCCCGTACCAAGAGAGCCGCACCTCCATGTCCCTCAGTCCTTTTGGTGAGCTGCGCACCGAGCTCGACGGCCTGACCACCGAGGCCCACCGCCCGGATCTCGCGGAGATCGACCGGCGCTCCACGCTCGACATCGCCCGCACCATGAACCGCGAGGACGCCGGGGTGCCCGGCGCCGTCGCCGCCGAACTGCCGAAGATCTCCGCCGCCATCGACGCCGCAGCCGAACGGCTGGCGCGCGGCGGGCGGCTGATGTACCTGGGCGCCGGAACCGCCGGCCGGCTCGGGGTGCTGGACGCCAGTGAGTGTCCGCCGACGTTCAACACCGATCCCTCGCAGGTGGTCGGGATGATCGCCGGCGGCCCGAGCGCGATGGTGACGGCGGTGGAGGGCGCCGAGGACAGCAAGGCGCTGGCCGCCGAGGATCTGCGGCGGCGCGGTGTCACGGCCGACGACGTGGTGGTCGGCATCTCGGCGTCCGGCCGCACCCCGTACGCGGTGGGCGCCGTGGAGTACGCGCGGGCCCAGGGGGCGCTGACCATCGGCCTGTCGTGCAACGCCCGGTCGCCGCTGGCGGCGGCCGCCGAGCACGGCATCGAGGTCGTGGTGGGCCCCGAGCTGATCTCGGGATCGACCCGGCTGAAGGCGGGCACGGCACAGAAGCTGGTGCTGAACATGATCTCGACCATCAGCATGATCCGGCTCGGCAAGACCTACGGCAATCTGATGGTGGACGTCCGCGCCTCCAACGAGAAGCTGCGGGCCCGCTCGCGCCGCATCGTGCACCTGGCCACCGGGGCGCCGGACCCGGTGATCGAGTCGGCGCTGCGGGCGACCGGCGGCGAGGTGAAGAACGCCATCCTCACCATCCTCGGCAAGGTGGACGCGCCCACGGCCGGGCGGCTGCTGACGGAGTCCCACGGCCACCTGCGGGCGGCCCTGACGGCGGCGTCGGCCGGGAGCTGACGCCCGAGGGCGGCACCCGGGACCTGGTGGTCCCCGGTGCCGCCCTCGTCGCTACGGCAGGCTGGGCCGGTCGGCCCGGGCAGGACTCAGAAGTCCATGCCGCCCATGCCACCGGTCGGGTCGCCGGCCGGAGCCGCCGACTTCTCCGGCTTGTCCGCGATGACGGCCTCGGTGGTGAGGAACAGCGCCGCGATGGAGGCGGCATTCTGCAGCGCGGAGCGGGTGACCTTGGTGGGGTCGGGGATCCCGGCGGCCAGCAGGTCGACGTACTCGCCGGTCGCGGCGTTGAGGCCGTGACCCTGCGGCAGGTTGCGGACCTTCTCGACCACGACGCCGCCCTCAAGGCCGGCGTTGACCGCGATCTGCTTCAGCGGGGCCTCCAGGGCGAGCTTGACGGCGGCGGCACCGGTCGCCTCGTCACCCTCCAGGTCCAGCTTGTCCAGCGCGGAGGCGGCCTGGAGCAGGGCCACGCCACCGCCGGCGACGATGCCCTCCTCGACGGCGGCCTTCGCGTTGCGCACCGCGTCCTCGATGCGGTGCTTGCGCTCCTTCAGCTCCACCTCGGTGGCGGCACCGGCCTTGATGACGGCCACGCCACCGGCCAGCTTCGCGAGGCGCTCCTGGAGCTTCTCGCGGTCGTAGTCCGAGTCGGAGTTCTCGATCTCGGCACGGATCTGGTTGACGCGGCCCTGGACCTGGTCGCTGTCACCGGCACCGTCGACGATGGTGGTCTCGTCCTTGGTGATGACGACCTTGCGCGCACGGCCCAGCAGGTCGAGGCCCGCGGTCTCCAGCTTGAGGCCGACCTCCTCGGAGATGACCTGGCCACCGGTGAGGATGGCGATGTCGGTCAGCATGGCCTTGCGGCGGTCACCGAAGCCGGGCGCCTTGACCGCGACGGACTTGAAGGTGCCACGGATCTTGTTGACGACCAGCGTGGACAGGGCCTCGCCCTCGACGTCCTCGGCGATGATCAGCAGCGGCTTGCCGGCCTGCATGACCTTCTCCAGCAGCGGAAGGAGGTCCTTCACGTTGCTGACCTTGGAGTTGACGATGAGGATGTAGGGGTCCTCGAGCTCGGCCTCCATCCGCTCCATGTCGGTGGCGAAGTAGGCGGAGATGTAGCCCTTGTCGAAGCGCATGCCCTCGGTGAGCTCGAGCTCGAGCCCGAAGGTCTGCGACTCCTCGACGGTGATGACGCCTTCCTTGCCGACCTTGTCCATGGCCTCGGCGATCAGCTCACCGATCTGGGTGTCGCCGGCGGAGATGGAGGCGGTGGAGGCGATCTGCTCCTTGGTCTCGACCTCCTTGGCCTGGCCGAGCAGCGCCTCGGAGACCTTCTCGACGGCGGCCTCGATGCCCCGCTTCAGGGCCATCGGGTTGGCGCCGGCGGCGACGTTGCGCAGCCCTTCGCGGACCAGGGCCTGAGCCAGCACGGTGGCGGTGGTCGTACCGTCACCCGCGACGTCGTCGGTCTTCTTGGCGACCTCCTTGACCAGCTCGGCGCCGATCTTCTCGTAGGAGTCCTCCAGCTCGATCTCCTTGGCGATCGAGACACCGTCGTTGGTGATGGTGGGGGCGCCCCACTTCTTCTCCAGAACGACGTTGCGGCCCTTGGGACCGAGCGTGACCTTGACGGCGTCGGCGAGCTGGTTCATCCCGCGCTCAAGGCCGCGCCGCGCCTCCTCGTTGAACGCGATGATCTTGGCCATGTGAAGGGGTCCTCCCATATACAGGGGTGGATGCTCCAGGACCGCGCCGGCGCCCGCGACGGACGGCCGTACACCCTGCGGTTCCTTGCCCCGCCTGGCTCACGACCTCACCGAACCGGTCTCTGCTGTCACTCTCACCCTCAGAGTGCTAACGCCATGATTAGCACTCTCACCCCGAGAGTGCAAGCGGTTCGCCCGCAGGGCGTCGTCGGGGAGTGACGGGCAGACACCGGCGCCCTCACGTTGTCGCAGGTGAGATGGGGGCGCACGCGCCGGGGCCCGCATCCCCGCGCTGGTGTGCGCTGGATGCGGGCCCCGGTTCGCCGGCTGCGGTGGTAGTACGGTCGGCGGTTCAGGCGGTCACCCGGACCATGTCGGCCTGAGGACCCTTCTGTCCCTGCGAGATCTCGAACTCGACCCGCTGCCCCTCTTCCAGGGTGCGGTATCCGTCCATCTGAATCGCGCTGTAGTGGACGAACACGTCCGCACCACCGTCTACCGCGATGAAGCCGTATCCCTTCTCCGCGTTGAACCACTTGACGGTGCCCTGAGCCATTCCAAACTCCCCATGTTGCTGGCCCTTTCACGGAACCGCACTTCGCGGGCCCGGGTCAGACCGGAACGCGTCGACCGCCGCTGAATGTATCTGGACGGACGCCCTGTGCAACAGGCCATTGAGCGGAGAATTATTGGAGCGCCCAAACGGGCAAATTGCGCAAAACAGAGGAAAGATGAATGTTTCTCGCCCGCCTTATTGCGCAGATCCGGCAATTGGTGCAGTGAATTGCCGCGCGTTTCCGTCGAGAAGTGTCGCGAATTCATATGCGGTCGGCATCGGATGGGCCGTCCCCGCGCGGGACTCACTCTATCGCCCCGGAAACGCCCAACCGCCCCGAAGCGGACAGCTTCGGGGCGGCTGTTGAAGATGTGATCAAGTGTAGACCTGACAGGGCGTGACCAGGCCGGGCCGACCGGTCGTCAGCAGCCCCCGGCCACCGCCGGGATGATGGAGACGCCCGCTCCGTCCGGCGTCGGGGTGTCCAGGCCCTCGGCGAAGCGCACGTCGTCGTCATTGACGTAGACATTCACGAAACGGCGCAGCTTGCCCTGGTCGTCGAGCACCCGGGCGGCGATTCCCTGGTGGTTCTTCTCCAGGTCGGCGAGGACGTCGCGCAGCGTTCCACCGTCGGCGGTCACCTCGGAACGTCCGCCGGTGTAGGTGCGCAGGATGGTCGGGATTCGGACAGTCACACTCATGCGAGGCCGGCCTCTCGGAAAGCGTCCAGATTCGGACGGATGATGGCGGTGGGACCGGTGGTCGCCGCCACCGCGTCCAGGGTCTTCAGGCCGTCGCCGGTATTCAGTACGACCGTCGTCAGTTCCGGGTCCAGCTGCCCGGTCTCGATCAGCTTGCGGGTGACGCCCACCGTCACCCCGCCCGCCGTTTCGGCGAAAATGCCCTCGGTGCGGGCGAGCAGCTTGATGGCGTCCACGATCTGCGCGTCGTTCACGTCCTCGACCGCGCCACCGGTGCGGCGGGCGATGTCCAGGACGTAGGGGCCGTCGGCCGGATTGCCGATCGCCAGGGACTTGGCGATGGTGTCCGGCTTCACCGGCCGCACCACGTCGTGCCCGGCCTTGAACGCCTGGGAGACCGGCGAGCAGCCCTCGGCCTGGGCACCGAAGATCTTGTAGGGCCGGTCCTCGACCAGGCCGGTCGCGATCAGCTCCTTGAGCCCCTTGTCGATCTTGGTCAGCTGGGATCCGGAGGCGATCGGGATCACCAGCTGGTCGGGGATGCGCCAGCCCAGCTGTTCGGCGATCTCGAAGGCCAGGGTCTTGGAGCCCTCGCCGTAGTAGGGGCGCAGATTGACGTTGACGAATCCCCAGCCCTCACCGGCGGGGTCGCCGATCAGCTCGCTGCAGAAACGGTTCACGTCGTCGTAGGTGCCCTCGATGCCGACCAGCTCGCCGCCGTAGACGGCGGCCATCACGATCTTGCCCTGTTCGAGATCGTGCGGGATGAACACGCAGGAGCGGAATCCGGCTCTGGCCGCCGCGGCGCCGACCGCGCCCGCCAGGTTGCCGGTGGAGGAGCAGGACAGCGTGGTGAAGCCGAAGGCGCGGGCCGCCTCCACGGCGTTGGCGACCACCCGGTCCTTGAAGGAGTGGGTGGGATTGCCCGAGTCGTCCTTCACGTACAGCTCGCCGCCGTGACCCAGCGCGGCGGCCAGCCGGTCGGCCTTGACCAGAGGGGTGTCGCCGGGGTTCAGATTGGGCTTGGAGGCGACATCGGCCGGCACCGGCAGCAGCGGCGCGTAGCGCCAGATGCTGTGCGGTCCGGCCTCGATGGCGGCCCGTAGCGCTTCGGGGTCACCGGTGGGCAGATCGTACGCGATTTCGAGAGGACCGAAACATGCCTCGCAGGCGAAGATCGGGCTGAGAGGGAAACGCTCCCCGCACTCCCGACAGGAGAGCGCGACGGCGGGCCCGAGATCGACGGCGGAGCCGCCGGGGGGCGTGGTGGAGGTGTGCGATGTGAGCACAGGCATGGGTACGAGGCCCTTCCCCTCATCTTCCCCGTGACGGATTTCGCCACAGGACGGAATTGGCACCTTCCCCACCGGGAGCCTCGCATCGTCACGAGACCGGCGGAAGGGTTGCCGGGGCTTCAACGGGCCGTTCCCTCTGCCCCTCTGGATGAGCTGTATTCAGTTGACCGCGCAGCGTCTCCGATATGCGGAGGACACCTGCACTGCCCGAGACTGTAACGGACGCCCCGGACAATGGCTCATGCCGTCCGATCCGCGAGACGAACAGGAGACAGACATATTCCCGCCCGAACTGGGCACCACCGATGAGGGCCATAACCGCCCATTGCTGACAGATCCAACAGACAAGACTTACCTGACCTACCCGACTTATATGGTCGAAGCGAACAGGAGCGACATTCGTGCTGGAAGAGGCTGAGGAGTGGCTGAGCCGCCGGTCCTGGACTGCCGCTGACCGCTCGCTGCGACGGTTGCTGGACGCGAAAGCCGCGGCCGGCCCGGCGGGCAGCGTCAGCGTCGTGCTTCCCGCGCTGAACGAGGAAGCGACCGTCGGCACCATCGTGGAAGCGCTGCGCCGCGACCTGATGGAAACCGTGCCACTGATCGACGAGCTGATGGTGGTGGACTCCGGATCCACCGACCGCACCGGAGAGGTCGCCGCCGCGGCGGGCGCCAAGGTCGTCCACCGCGACGAGATCCTGCCCAGAATGCCCACCGTCCCCGGCAAGGGGGAGGTGCTGTGGCGCTCCCTCATGGCCACCAGCGGCGAGATCATCTGTTACGTCGACGCCGACCTGCGGGAGTTCGACTCCTGCTTCGTCTCCGGCATCCTCGGACCACTGCTCACCGAACCCGATGTGCACCTGGTCAAGGCCATGTACGACCGCCCGCTGGGCGACGCCCCCTCCGGCGCCCACCAGGGCGGCCGGGTCACCGAGCTGGTGGCCCGCCCGCTGCTCAACCTGCACTGGCCACAACTGGCCGGTGTCGTCCAGCCCCTGGGCGGCGAGTACGCGGCGCGGCGCTCCCTGCTGGAGCAACTGCCCTTCCCCGTCGGGTACGGCGTCGAACTCGGCCTGCTCATCGACACCCTGCACCTGGCCGGCCTGAACGCGGTCGGCCAGGTGGATGTCGGGGTGCGCAAGCACCGTCACCAGGACGGCCAGGCCCTGGGCCGGATGGCGGCCGCCATCATGCGCACCGCGCAGAGCCGGCTGCCGGGCAACGGTCCCGTGCCCGTGCAGCAGGGCATGATGCAGTTCGAACGGCTGGCGGAGGGCGGCTTCTCACCGCTGACCCACACGATCCACACCGAGGAACGTCCCCCGATGGCCACCATCCCCGAGTACGCCGCCCGCCAGGCGGCGTAGCCCGAGCTTCCCGGCCGACCCCGGCCCGTGCCGCACCCCCTCACCGGGGTGCGGCACCCGGGACGCGGGACGGGACACGCCAGGGTGACCGGACGCACGTTTGTACCCGGCCACGGGTGGCTAGGGTCGGGACATGGGCGTTGCAGAGGTCTCCGAGGCTCCTCCGGTCCTGGTCGCGTCCAATCGCGGCCCCGTCAGCTACACGCTCGCGGACGACGGCACGCTCACCGCCCGGCGTGGCGGCGGCGGGATGGTCTCCGGCCTTTCCGCCCTCGGCTCGGCGGCCGGCACCTGGGTGTGCGCGGCGCTGGGCCCCGGCGACCGCGAGGCCGCCGCCCGCGCGGGCACCGGCACCCTGGAGGCGGCCGACACCGGAGGCCAGTCCGTACGGATGCTGGACATCCCCCCGGACATCTTCGACGCCGCCTACAACGGCATCGCCAACTCCGTGCTGTGGTTCGTCCATCACCTGCTGTACCAGACGCCGCTGGAGCCGGTGTACGACAGCGCCTTCGAGAGCCAGTGGGCCGGCTACGAGAGCTACAACGCCGCCTTCGCGGACGCGCTGGCCGCCGAGGCCGCCCGGGGTGCGGAGGTGCTGGTCCAGGACTACCATCTGGCCCTCGTCCCCGCCCTGCTGCGCGAGCGCCGCCCCGATCTGCGGATCGGACACTTCTCGCACACCCCCTGGGCTCCCCCGGACCTCTACCGGGTGCTGCCCGACGCCGTCGCCCGCCAGGTGCTGCGGGGCATCCTCGGCGCGGACCGCGCCGCGTTCCTGACCCGGCGCTGGGCGCGGGCCTTCGCCGACTGCTGCGCCGACCTGCTCGGCGCCCGGGTCCGGGACGTGCCCGAGGGCACGGCCGGTACGGACGCGTTCACCGTCACCCTCGACGGCCGGACCACCCGGCTCGGTGTCCACGGCCTGGGCGCGGACGGCGACTTCCTGCGCGAGCGCGCCCACCGCCCCGACGCGGACGAACGGCTGGCCGCGCTGCGCGCCCAGGTCGGCGACCGCAGGACCATCGTGCGCGTCGACCGCACCGAACTCTCCAAGAACATCGTCCGCGGGCTGCTGGCCTACCGCCGCCTGCTCACCGAACATCCGCAGTGGCAGGGGCGGGTGGTGCACGTCGCCTTCGCCTACCCCTCCCGGCAGGACCTGGAGATCTACCGCGCGTACACCGCCGAGGTGTCCCGGGTCGCCGAGGGCATCAACGCCGAGTTCGCCCGGGGCGACTGGACGCCCGTGGTACTGCACGTGAAGGACGACTTCGCCCGCTCGCTGGCCGCCTACCGGATGGCGGACGTGGCGCTGGTCAACCCGATCCGCGACGGCATGAACCTGGTCGCCAAGGAGATCCCGCTGATCTCCGAACAGGGCTGCGCCCTGGTCCTGTCCCGCGAGGCCGGCGCCGCCGCCGAACTCGGCGACGACGCCCTGCTCGTCAACCCCTACGACATCGCCGGCACGGCCGAGGCGCTGCACCGGGCCCTGACGATGCCCGCGGACGAACGCCGGGCGCGGGCCGGGCGGCTCGCCCGGGCCGCGACCGCGCTGACCCCCCGCGACTGGTTCCTCGCCCAGGTCGAGGCCCTGCGCGGCAGCTGAGCGAGCCGGCGGACCGTTCACCGGTGGTCCGGGCGGCGGGCGTTCGTGCCCGCCGCCCCCGGCCGGGTCAACGGACCCCGCACACCGCCCGGTCCACCAGGTCGATGCCCGCCCGGAACTGTTCCTGGGCCTTGTCCTGGTCATCCAGCCACAGGGTGTACTCCGCGGCCGCCGCCGAGTACCGGCCGTCGGCGCTCACCCCGGTCTCCGAGACCGTACCGAACGAGGTACCCCCGTGGAACCACAGGCCGCCGTCCGCGCAGCGCTGCGGCGAGGCGCCCTCCACCGGGCGCCACGCGATGCCCAGGCCGTACCCGCCGCCCGGCGCGAAGTCGTCGGCGGGCACGGTCTCCTTCATCAGCTCCAGCGTCCCCGGCTCCAGGAGTTCGCCGCCCAGCAGGGCCCGCAGGAACGTGTTCATGTCCCGTGTGGTGCTGATGATCGCGCCGTCCGCGCCGGCGTCGGCCATGACCGAGGTGTCGGTCAGCTCCTGGCGGCCCGGGAACTGCATGTACCCGGTGGCCGTGGGCCGCGGGACGTACGCGGACGTCCCCGGGGTGAGGGTGTGCGCCAGGCCCAGCGGCTCGATGATCCGTTCGTGCACCTCGTGCTCCCACGGGTGCCCGGTCACCTTCTCGATGATCATCCCGGCCAGGATGTAGTTGGTGTTGGAGTACGCCCACCGGGTCTCGCCCTGCGGGTCCGCGGCGTCCGGCAGCCAGCCGGGGGCCTCCGTCATCGCCAGCGCCACCTTCTCCGCGTTGTCCGAGGTGCTGAACCGGGTCTCGCGGTAGTTCTCGGGCGTGAACGCGTCCAGGTCGGACAGGAAGAGGATGTCCGTGTAGTTGGGGAGACCGCTGGTGTGCCGCAGCAGGTTGGTGACGGTGATCCGGCCGCCGTCGTTGCCGTTGCCGGTGACGACGCCGGGCAGCAGTTCCTCCACGGTGTCCTCCAGCGCCAGCCGGCCCTCCTCCACCAGTTGGAGCGCCACCACCGCGGTGAAGGTCTTGGTGTCGGAGCCGATCCGGTAGTACGCGTCCTCGGGCACCTCGCCCCGCCGCTCCAGGTCATCGACCCCGGCCCGCGCGGTGCTCCGCCGGCCGTCGGCGTCCACCGTCTCCGCCGTGACCCCGGTGGCCCCGGCCGTCACCACGGCCTGCGTGTCCCGCTGCAACTGGCGCGCGACCCGGTCCCCGTGCCCCGCCCCGCCGGACTCGGCGGCGCCGGCCACCGCCGCGCCGCCGCCCGGAGCCAGCAGGGCCACCGCGGCGATCGCCCCCAGACCGGTGGCGGCGAGCCCCGCCCTGGTCCACGCCGTACGCCGCGCCGCCCCGCCGTTCCTCCTGCCGCCGCCGCTCTCCCCGTCGCGCACCGCACCCATCTCCCGACTCCGTTCTGTGAAGGCCAGTGCACTACAAGCTACCGAGTGTCACTGACAACCACGAGCCGGAGAGCCCCCCGACCGGAGGTGGGGCCAGCCCCACCCCGCAGCTGATCCGGCGTCAGCCGATCGACCGCGCGAGGGCGGACAGCAGCGCGGCGATCCCGCCCGGGCCGTCCACCGTCAGGTCCGTGACCGCCGCCAGTTCGGCCACCTCCGTGCTGCCGCTGCACACCCGGACCCCCGGAACGCCGTCCTCGCGCAGCTTCGCCACCGCGTCGAACGCCGCCAGGTCTCCGAGATCGTCGCCCCCGTACAGCACCGCGGAGGCGCCCTTCTCGCGCGCCAGGGCGGTCAGCGCCGCGCCCTTGTCCATGCCGGGCGGCCGGACCTCCAGCACGAACCGCCCCGGCTCCAGCGCCAGGCCGAGCCGGGCCGCCAGTTCGGTCAGCGGTTCGCGCAGCGCGGCGAACACCCCGGCCGCGTCGGGTGCCGTGCGGGTGTGCACCGCCAGCGCGTTGCCCTTGTCCTCCAGGAGAACGCCGGGCCCGGCCCGCTCCACCAGCGCGGCCAGTTCGGCACGGGCCGCCGCGATGCCCGGGTGCGGCGGCGGCCTGTGCAGTGCGCCGCTCGCCGCGTCCCACCGCTCCGCGCCGTAGGCGCCCAGCACGGTCAGCCCCGCCAGCTCCGGGTGCCCGGCGAAGCCTCCGAGCCGTACCGCCACCTCGGCCGGGCGGCCGGTGATGATCGCCAGCACCCCGATCCGGGGCGCGAGGCGGGCGAGGGCGGGCAGCGCGTCCGGGTGCGCGTACGCCCGCTCCGGGTCGTTCACGATCGGGGCCAGTGTGCCGTCGAAGTCCAGCGCCACCAGCGCCCCCTCGGGGCGCGCGAGCAGTGCCGCGAGCCCCTCGCGGCCGGACTCGGTCACCGGCTCCGGGAGAGAGGGAGGGGAAGGGGATCCGGAAGGTACGGGAGGAGTGCCCATGCCGGTGACCCTACCCAGCGGGTGCGGCTATCTTCCTCCGCGCCGCACATCCCGCAACCGCCGCAGCCGGTTGACCGTCACCGGGTCGTGGGCCAGCGCCCGCTCGTCGTCCAGCAGCGCGTTGAGCAGCTGGTAGTACCGGGTCGGCGAGATGCCCAGCCGCTCCCTGATCGCCCGCTCCTTGGTGCCGGAGCCCGCCCAGCCCTGCCGTTCGACCGCCAGCACCGCCAGCTCCCGCTCGGACAGCCCACCGGCGGCAGCCGTGTCCGCGTTCGCCGCCGCGTCCGCGCCCCCGTCCGTACCCCGTTCACTACTCACCCGGGCATTTTATCCCCTTATGGACGCCCTACGACGTCGGCTGCTCCCCCAGGTCGGCCGCCTCCGCCTGCTCCTGGAGATCCGCGAGAATCCCCGGCACATTGCTGCTCGGCTCCAGTGTCGCCCCGATCCCCTGCGCGACCAGCGTCGAGACCCGCGACCACGACACCTTGCCGACCGGGAAGAATGTCGCGGTCGGCAGCGCGTCGAGGAACGGCGTCAGCCGCTCGCCCTGCCGCCCCTCCTCCTGGTCCTGCATCGCCTGCGAGGCCGGCGTCGTCACCGGCAGCAGCTCCCAGCGCTCGGCGAAGGTGTTGACGTTCTCGGCCGTGAAGACGTACTTCAGGAACGTCCCGATCGCCTCCCGGTGCCCCCGCTGGTTGAACGCCATCAGCCACGACGCCTCCCCCAGCGTGGAGGTCGACGGCGCCGCGAACCCGGGCAGGTCGGCAGTCCCGTAGGACACCCCGCCCCGGTCGGACTGCCGCATCAGCACCGGGTCGGCGAACAGCATGCCCACCGTGCCCTCCGCGAAGCCGCTGTACGCCTGCTGCCGGGTCGTGGAGCCCGGGGGCCGGTCACCGGTCAGCCCCGGAGTCACCAGTTCGTCGCGCAGCCAGTTGAACGTGCTCGCGTTCATCGGCGAGTTGAGCGTGTAGCCACCGGTGTTGTCGGTCAGGCCACCACCACCGGCGAGCATCCACATGAGTGCCTCGCCCGCCGCGTCGTCATGCCCGAACGGCAGGGCGAACGGCACCGCGACCCCCGTCGTGCGCAGCGCCGTCGCCGCCTCCAGCAGTTCCTCCCAGGTCTCCGGCGGCACGTCCGGGTCGAGACCGGCGTCCTCGAACAGATCCTTGTTGTAGAACAGCCGGCCTATCCGCGCCGCGAACGGCATGCCGTACTGCACCCGCCGCATCTCGCCCGCGATCGCCAGCGAGGGGATGAAATCCGCGAGCTGGGATATCGGCAGCAGCTCATCCGCCTGGTACAGCTCGCCCGCCGACGCGAAATCCGCGAAGGCGCCGATCTGGGCGATATCGGGGGCGTCTCCCTCGGCCACCATGCGGGCGACCTCGGCGTTCGCGTCCTGCCAGCGCAGCGTGGTCACATCGATGATGATCTCCGGGTGCTCCAGCCGGAAATCCGCGACCAATTCGTTCCAGTAGCGCTGCGTGCTGCCGGTGTCGGACGCCTCCCCGGCCTCGGCCGCCACCAGCTTCAGCACGGTCTCCGAGCTGCCGCCGGAATCATCGCCCCCGCACGCGGTCGCCGAAAGGCCGACGGCCCCGGTCAGACCGGCCGTCATTCCCAAGAACTTCCGACGTCGCACGTTCACAACCCCTTTGTCCAGAAAATCATTTCTGCCCCGAGCGCGCCCGCCGAGAGCCGCGCGCGATGAAGGAGAGTCTGCCTTGCGGCGTCGTGATCACGACCGTCACCATCGGTATCGCTTTCACAACAGCTATGCGCCCGGGGAGGTTTGAGAGACGTACGGGACGGGCAAAGAGCCCCGGCGGAACGGCTGACGATCCGTTCCCGTCAGTGGCCCGCCGACCGGCACAGGTCGAGCACGCCCGCGTCGATCATGTCCTTCCCCAGTTCACAGGCTTGCGCCCACGACGAGGGGACGCCACCGGCACCGTCGGGCAGTTCCGGAACCAGCCCGGCCCCCGGGCGGGGCGCGGTGGCCGCCGTCTCCGCCGCCGACGGCGCGGCCGCCGGAGCGGGCGTGGCCCCCGCACCACCCGGGGCCTGCGGCCCGGGTTCGGGAACGGGATGCGGCCGCGGTTCACCCGCGGGCTCGGGCAGGTTGTCCCGGTCGGCGGTCTGCTCCCCCGCCTGCCGCTGCGCCGTCTCCTCGCCCCCGGCGCCGTCCGCGCCCCCGTCCGCCTCCGTCACCCCGGTGACCTCGGCGGCGTCACCACCTCCGGGGTGCACCGACACACACCCCGCACAGCCCAGACCGGCCAGACAACCCAGCAGTACCGCGATGCTCCGTTTCATGTCCTCCCCAACGCCCCGCGCCCGCACGACAGGACGGCCGACCTGCCCCGTATCACCCTGCGGGAGCAACCCGTTCGCCCTCAAGGGGGACAGGTGGACTAGACCTCTTGGCGCCGCCGGGTGAGACTGGGCGCGTGACCAGTGATCACGACGACGGGTACGTCCTCGCCCTCGATGTCGGCGGGACGGGCCTCAAAGGCGCCCTGATAGGCCCCGATCGACGACACGTCCGGTACCAGGAGCGCCGCCCCACGCCGCGCGCGGCCGGACCCGACGCCGTCGTCGAGGGCGTACTCGGCTTCGCCCACGAGCTGTACGAGACCGGCCGCGACCGCTACGGCGCACCCCCGCTCGCCGCCGGAGTGATCTTCCCCGGCATCGTGGACGAGGAGCGCGGCACCGCCGTGTACGCCGCCAACCTCGGCTGGCGCGACGTACCACTGCGCCGCCTGCTGAGCGAACGGCTGCACGGCACCGACGTACGGGTGGGCCACGACGTCCGCGCCGGCGGGCTCGCCGAGGCCCGCCTGGGAGCCGGGGCACGGGCCACCGGCGGGCGGTTCTTCTTCGTCTCGCTCGGCACCGGCATCGCCTGCGCCATCAGCACCGGTGACGGCCGGATGGAGACCGGGGCGCACGGCGGCGCCGGCGAACTCGGCCACATCGTCGTACGGCCCGGCGGCGAGAAGTGCGGATGCGGACAGCACGGCTGCCTGGAGACGCTGGCCTCCGCCGCGGCCGTCACCCGCGCCTGGGCCGTCGCCGGCGGCGACCCCACCGCCACCGCGGCCGACGCCGCCCGCGCCGTCGACGCCGGCGACCCGGCCGCCCTGGCCGTGTGGGACACCGCCGTCGACGCGCTCGCCGACGGACTGCTCACCGGCATCAGCCTGCTCGACCCCGAACTGGTCATCATCGGCGGCGGACTCGGCGAAGCCGGCGAGACCCTCCTCACCCCCCTGCGCGCCGCGCTGACCCGCAAGGCGACCTTCCAGCGGCTGCCGGACCTGGTCCCGGCCGCCCTCGGGGACGCCGCGGGCAGCCTGGGCGCGGGCCTCCTCGCCTGGGACGCCGTCACCGCCGCCGGCGCAGGCGCCCTCCCCCACGCCCCGAAAGGCCGCAGCCATGACCGCCACTGACGCCCGTGCCCGTACCGTGCTCGCCGGCGCCCACGTCGTACGCCCCGGCGGCGTCGACGAGGGCGGCCGGGTGACCGTCGAGGGCTCCCGTATCGCCACCGCCACCGCCGACAACCGCGACGGCGTCGCCGGGCACGCCACGGAGACCCACGACCTCACCGGTCACTGGATCGTGCCCGGCTTCGTCGACATCCACGTGCACGGCGGCGGCGGCGCCTCCTTCTCGGCCGGCACCGCCGAGGAGGCCCTGACCGCCATCGACACCCACCGGCGGCACGGCACCACCACGATGCTCGCCTCCACCGTCACCGGCACCCTCGACGACCTGGCCCGCCAAGCGGGCGCCCTGTCCGAACTCGTCGAACAGGGCGACCTCGCCGGCCTGCACTTCGAGGGCCCCTTCATCTCCCCGGGCCGCTGCGGCGCCCACGACCCCGACCTGCTGCGCGCCCCCGAACCGGACGCCGTCCGCCGCCTGCTGGACGCCGCGCGCGGCACCGCCCGGATGATGACCGTCGCCCCGGAACTGCCCGGCGGCATCGAGGCCGTACGGCTGCTCGCCGAACGCGGCGCCATCGCCGCCATCGGCCACACCGACGCCACGTACGAGACCACCCGCGCCGCCATCGAGGCGGGCGCGCGGGCCGCCACCCACCTCTTCAACGCCATGCCGCCCCTGGGCCACCGCGCCCCGGGGCCGGTCGCGGCGCTGCTGGAGGACGAGCGGATCACCGTCGAACTGGTCAACGACGGCACCCATCTGCACCCCTCCGTGCTCCGCCTCGCGCTGCGCGCCGCCGGCCCGGACCGGGTGGCGTTCATCACGGACGCGATGGGCGCGGCCGGCATGGGGGACGGGAGCTACCCGCTGGGCCCGCTGCGGGTGGAGGTGAGGGACGGGGTGGCGCGGCTGCCGGACGGCACGATCGCGGGCTCGACCCTGACGCTGGACCACGCCCTGCGCCGGGCGGTCACGGTGGACGGCCGCCCGGTCGACCACGCGGTCCGCGCCCTGTCCACGACCCCGGCGCGGCTGCTGGGCATCGCGGACCGGACGGGCTCCATCGAGGAGGGCAAGGACGCGGACCTGGTGGTCCTGGACGCGGACCTCACGGTGGTGGGCGTGATGCGCCGAGGTGAATGGCTGGTGAAGCCGTGAAGGAAAGAAATAAGGCCGCCCAGAGGTGGGGGTGGCGGCCGTGCGGCGGGTGCGCGCGAAGCGGGGGGGACGCGACGGGCGTCAGTTGGTGACCTGCTCGTCGGTGATCCACAGCGTGTCGATGTAGACATCGCACTTGTCACCGGTGGTGCAGCCGATGTGGAAGGTGTTCTCCCCCGGCTCCAGGTTCACCAGCTTCCAGGTGCGCGTCCACCGCTCGTCCAGGCCCGCCGAGTCATCGATGTAGGGGCCGTTGTAGTCCTCCGCCGAGATCTTGTCCTCACGGATCTCGGAGTTGACCGCGAAGCTCAGCGACTGGTCGCCCTTCACGGTGTAGCCCATGTTGAAGTAGTACTGCCCCGGCTCGCCCTGGAAGTCGATGGTCCAGGTGATCGTCGCGTTGTGGTTGTTCATGCCGCCGACGTACGCGCCGGAGTCGGTGCGGGCCTTGGGGATGTTGGACTCCAGGCCGGCGCCGCTGGAGAGCGTGATCTGCGACTGGTCGGTGAGGTCCGCCGTCGGCAGCGCCCCGTCCGGGTCGCCGTCCTCGTCCTCGTTCTCGTCGCCCGGGTCCTCGTCGTCCGGGTTGAGGTCGTCGTCGTTGTTGTCGCCGGTCGGGTCCACCGGCTGGTCGCTGCCCTGGCTCTGGTCGTCCTGGTCGCCGCCGCTGCTGAAGATGATCGCCGCGCCGACACCGACCACGACCGCCGCGACCACCGCGATGGCGCCGATCAGCAGCCCGTTGCGCTTGGGCGGTCCCTGGTCACCGCGACCGCGCCCACGGCCGCCGTGGCCGCCACCGTACGAGCCGCCGCCCTGGGTCTCGGGCGCCGCGTAGTGGGCGTCCTGCTGGCCGTGGCCACTGCCCTGGCCGCGCTGCCCGGCGAAGGTCCGCTCCCCGACCGGGCGGACCTGGTGGTACGACGGGGGCGGCTGCGGCGCCGGCGCCTGCCCGGCTCCCTGACCGCCCTCGGGCCGATAGAGGTACCCGAAGGGGTCGTCACCCTGCTCAGGCGTACCTCTGCCCTGGCTCCCCGCACTCATCGACCGCGCTCCTTACCCTTACCTGTCACTGCTGTGCCCCGCCCTGGTACATACGGGCGCGAGCCTACCCCGTTCGGGGGACAGCGCCGCCTGATCGGTTCAGCCCGCCCGGCGGCGTCCCTGTGACCTCGATCGCTTCTCCACGTACATCCGCTGGTCGGCGGACTCCAGGATCTCCGCCGTGGTCATGCCGCACGCGGCCCAGCCGATGCCGAAGCTCGCGCCGACCCGCACCGGGCGGCCCTCCACCCGGATCGGCGGAATGATCGCGTTGCGCAGCCGCACGGCGAGGTCCGAGGCGTCGGCCGTGCCCAGCCCCTCCGCCAGGACGACGAACTCGTCACCGCCGAGCCTGGCCACCGTGTCGTTGTCCCGCACGCCGCGCTCCAGCCGCCTGGCGACCTCCACCAGGACGGCGTCGCCGCAGACGTGCCCGAAGCGGTCGTTGATGGACTTGAAGCCGTCCAGGTCGCAGAAGAGCACCGCGAGGCCCTTGCCGTCCCCGTCGGCGGCCTCCGGCGACCTGATGTGCTCGTGGTGGTCGTACCCGGCCCGCAGCGGCCCCTTGCCACCGCTGTCGAAGGCGTCCGCGGCGGCCTCCGCCGGGGTGGCGGCCCGGCCGTGCCGGGCCCGGCGCGGGGTCTGCTCGCATATCCGGTCGCCGAGCCGGGCCCGCAGCTCGGCGCTGTTGGGCAGCCCGGTGAGGGAGTCGTGACTGGCGCGGTGGGCGAGGGCCAGCTCGTGCCGTTTGCGTTCCTCGATGTCCTCCACATGGGTGAGGAGCATCCGGGCGCCCTCGGCCGCGTCGGCGACGACCGAGTTGCGCAGGCTCACCCACACGTAGCTGCCGTCGCGGCGCGCGAGGCGCAGTTCGGCGCGCCCGCCCTCGGCCGAGGTGCGCAGCAGGACGCCGGTGTCCTCGGGGTGGACGAGGTCGGCGAAGCCGTAGCGGCGCAGGACGGCCGCCGAGCGGCCCAGCAGCCGGCACAGGGCGTCGTTGACGCGCAGCAGCCGGCCGTGTTCCTCGCCGCCGACCTCGGCTATGGCCATGCCGCTGGGCGCGTACTCGAAGGCCTGCCGGAAGCTCTCCTCGCTGGCGCGCAGGGCCTGCTGCTCGCGTTCGAGCCGGACCAGGGCGCGCTGCATGTTCCCACGCAGACGCGCGTTGCTGAGGGCGATGGCGGCCTGCGTGGCGTACATCTGGAGCGCCTCGCAGCCCCAGGGTCCGGGGCGGCGGCCGTTGCGCGGTTTGTCGACGGTGAGGACGGCGAGCAGTTCGCCGTCGGGTGCGTGCATGGGGGCGAAGAGGCGGTCCATGGGATGCCACTCGTCCGGGTAGCGGGGCGCGGGTCCTGTGATGTGCCACTGGGGGACATCGTCGTGGTCGAGGACCCAGCCCTCGGTGTACGGGATGAAGCGCAGTTCCCCCCAGCGCTCGCCCATGGTGAGACGGCGTTCCCAGGATTCGCGGGAGCCGGAGCGGCCGGCGACCTCCGCTTCGACGGTCTCGCTGCCGGCGACGGCGGCGACGAGGAGGTCGCCGTCAGGTCTGACGTAGTTGACCGCCGCCAGTTCGAAGCCGACGGCCTCGACGACTCCGTTGGCGATGGTCTGCAAGGTGTCGGCCACACTGCGGGCGGTGCTGAGCTTCGCGAGGACGCGGTGCAGCTCTCGCAGCGAGGCGAGTCGAACGTATGGCTCCGTCTCCGTTTCCATCACTCCCCCGAACGACCCGAATGCACGTGCAGATACACAGGCCACTGAATCACAGGGAGCTGCCCACTAGGTACACAGGGTCAGCGATAAGTCGCCTGCTGTGATTCAAGTCACACTGCGGAAGGGCTCGGTCGCACGACGTAGGACGCGGGGTCACCCGTTTTGGTTCTCGGGTCCGATACCGCTGCGCGACGTGCGCCATTAGCGTGGCGGCGTGCGCCTCCCCACTGAGTCACCCCAGATACCGGTCCCGGCACCCGAGCCGCTCGTCCCGCATCCTGAAGGGGTGAGCGAGGACGAGTTCAGGGGCGCGATGGCCAGGCTCGCCGCAGGCGTGGTCCTGGTGACCGCCCACGACGAGGAGGACGGGCCGCACGGCGCGCCCGCCGGGATGACCGCCACCGCCTTCATGTCTGTCTCCCTGGACCCGCCACTGGTGCTGGTGAGTGTACGGACCGGTTCACGGATCGACGAACTGCTGGAACGTCAGCCCCTGTGGGCGGCCTCGCTGCTCGCCGAGGGCGAACGCACCATCGCCGGCCGGTTCGCGATGAAGGGGCGGCTGAGCGACAAACTGCTGTTCCAGGAAGTCCCGCACACCCTGGGCCGGATCACCGGGGCGCCGCTGCTGACCGGCGCGCTGGCCACGGTGGAGTGCCGTACCGAACAGCGCGTGGCGGCCGGGGACCACACGCTGGTGGTGGCCCGGGTGCTGTCGGTCGGGCTGCCGGCGGTGGAGGGCGGGCCGCTCACCTACTACAAGGGGCGCTACCGCCACCTCGCCTGAACGGGCGGGGCCGGGCGGCCGGGCCCGACCCGGGCCCTGGTCCTTTCGACCCAGGACGCCCCCCGCACGGGCCCTGGCCCCGGCCGATCCCGCCCGTCGCCCCCAGGCCTCCCTCAGTCCCAGCCCTCGCGCCCGGAACGCCCCCGCTTCACGCCCCCGCGCTGCTTCTTCTCGCGCAGCCGCCGCTCGTTGATCCCCTTCGGGACCCTGGTCGCCCGGCGCGGCGCGCGCGGCGGAGCCGTCGCCTCGGCGAGCAGCCCCGCCATCCGCAGCGCGGCGGTCTGCCGGTTGCGCCACTGCGAACGGTGCTCGGAGGCCCGTACGACCAGCAGCCGCCCGTCCGTCAGCCGCCCGCGCGCCGCGAGCTCGCGCAGCGCCCGCTCCTTCCACACCGGCGGCAGCGACTCGGTGGCCGCCAGGTCGAAGGAGAGCTCCACCTGGGAGTCGGTGGTGTTGACGTGCTGACCGCCGGGCCCCGAGGATCGGGAGAAACGCCAACGCAGCTCGGCCTCGGGCAGGAGGACCGCACCTCGGATGACATAGGGACCGGACATGTGTCCATGGTCCTACGCGCCCCCGGGCGCGCGCATCCCACTTTCGGGACGCTGTGGGGCGTGATGGAACCCGAGGGCCCCCTGTCGTCGTTGAAGGGGTGCGCGGGTGTGTACCCGCAATCGGGCAACCGATCAACCAAGCTGGATTAAAGGGGATTCTCCATGGGTGTGAGCCTGACCAAGGGCGGCAATGTCTCGCTGACCAAGGAGGCTCCGGGCCTGACGGCGGTCACGATCGGCCTCGGCTGGGACGTCCGTACCACCACGGGCGCCGACTTCGACCTCGACGCGAGCGCCCTGGCGGTGAACGCCGCGGGCAAGATCGTCTCCGACCAGCACTTCATCTTCTACAACAACCTGGTCTCGCCCGACGGTGCCATCCAGCACACCGGTGACAACACCACCGGCGACGGCGACGGCGACGACGAGACGATCAACATCAACCTGGGCTCCCTGGGCGCCGATGTCGACAAGGTCGTCTTCCCCGTCTCCATCCACGACGCCGACAACCGCGGCCAGAACTTCGGCCAGGTGCGCAACGCGTACATCCGCGTCCTCAACCAGGCCGGAGGCGGCGAGATCGCCCGCTACGACCTGACCGAGGACGCCTCGACCGAGACCGCCATGGTCTTCGGCGAGCTGTACCGCAACGGCGCCGAGTGGAAGTTCCGCGCGGTCGGCCAGGGCTACGCCTCCGGCCTGGCGGGCATCGCCCAGGACTTCGGCGTCAACGTCTGAGGCCACGCCGTACGGCGGTAACGGTGGCGGTTCCCTGAGCGGAACCGCCACCCCTCAGAACTCAGAGGTGTCCACCTCGAAGCCAAAGGGATCGGGCAAGGGCACGGGCTCACCCACGGGCCTGGAGAGCGTGTCGAGATACCGGCCGCGCCGCGGGTTCGAGAACAGCGTGACCAGACCCTTCTGCCGGTCCACCAGCAGATAGCAGGGGACCCCCGCCCGAGCGTAACTGCGGAGCTTCTTACCCCGGTCGTTGTCTCCGGTGGAACGTGAGGCGACCTCACAGACCAGCAGGACGGGCGCGGGGTCGTGGTACAACTCGGGGCTCGTGAAAGCCCCCTTGGGAGCAATCACCAGATCGGGGACGAGCCGGTCCGCAGGGGCCTCTCCCGGGATGCGCAGCCCGATCCCGGTTCGCATGCGCAACCCCTTGGCCTTGTGCTCGCCGATCTGTTCGAGCAACTCGCTCACGATCTCTTCGTGATCACCATTCGCGGGTGGCACGACGTGGATATCCCCTTCGATCAATTCCACGCGCCACCCCTTGGGAGCGGTCGCGTCCAGTTCGTCGAAGGTGGTCTCCACTACCGAAGCCATGCGCTCAGCGTCCGAACGCTCCCCCTGGGACGTCCAGGGCTCGTCGCTCTGATCACGGGTGCGGTGATCACGCTCGGGAAGAGTCACGGTCATGGCGTACCTCCTTCTTACCGAACGCAACCCTGCCAGCGTAAAACTGCCCACCGACAGCCGTGACGGGACCGACCACCCGAAGGTGTGATCACCAGGTGTTCGGTTTGACCGGGGCCGGGAAGACGGCGGTGTCGAGGGAGATGTTCAACGGGGCGGGGAGGGTGAGGCGCTCGCCGAAGGGGACCGAGTTCTTCTGGATCCAACGGGCCCCGAGGGCCGCGTGAACAGCATCGTGGAACGGTAGTGACGGTCCACCAGAAGGTAGGCCGGAAAGCCCGCCCGGGCGTAGGAGCGGACCTTCTCCACCCGGTCCACATTGCCGGTCGCCTTCATCGTCACCTCCGCCACCAGCAGCGGCAGAGCCCGCGCCCCACCCTCTCCGTCCGCCGGCATCAGCACCACGTCCGGCAGTACCCGCCCCGGCATCTCCTCGTCCGCCAGCTCCAGCACCGGCACCGGGCCCACCCCCGAACGCACCGTCACGTCCGGCCGCTGGGCCCCGAGCTGGGCCGCCAGCGAGGCCACGATCTCCGCGTGCCCGGCGTCCTCCTGCGGGGTCACCCGCACATGGCCGTCCACCAGCTCCACCCGCCACCCGCGGGGGGCCACCGCGGCCATCGCCGCGTATCCGTCCAGGGCCGTCGCCGTTGTCACGTTCATGCCCCCGACCCTCCCAGCGCGGCCCGGCGCGCCGACAGAGCGCCCCAGCGATGATCACCCGAAGGTGTGAGCCTTGACCTCAAGTCCTCTTGAAGTTGCACCGTTGGGGTGTTCGCGGCACCGCCCCGGCCACCGCGCGCCACCCTCCGGGAAGGACACCCCGCCCATGCACGCCATCCGGCTCCACGCCTACGGCCCGCCCGAGAACCTGCGCCACGAGGAAGTCCCCGACCCCACACCCGCCCCCGGCCAGGTCCGTATCGCCGTCGCCGCCGCCGGCGTCCACCTCGTCGACACCGTCCTCCGCTCCGCACCCGTCCCCGGCTGGCCCGAACCCGCCTTCCCCACCATCCCCGGCCGCGAGGTCGCCGGCACCGTCGACACCGTCGGCGAAGAGGTCGACCCCTCCTGGATCGGCCGCCGCGTCGCCGCCCACCTGGGCATGGTCCCCGGTGGCTACGCCGAACTCGCCGTCACCACCCCCGACCGCCTCCACCCCCTCCCCGACACCCTCCCCGCTGACCGGGCCGTCGCCATGATGGGCACCGGCCGGATGACCATGGGCATCCTCCGCTTCACCACCATCGGCCCCGGGGACACCGTGCTCGTCCTCGCCGCGGCCGGCGGCATCGGCACGCTGCTCGTCCAGTACGCCAAGCACCGCGGCGCCACCGTCATAGGCGCGGCCGGCGGCCCGGCGAAGGCGGAGACCGTCGCCTCCCTCGGCGCGGACCTGGCCCTGGACTACACGCGCCCGGACTGGGCCGACCGGGTCCGTACGGCCTACGGCGACCGCCCCGTCACCCGCGTCTTCGAGGGGGTCGGCGGCACGTACGCCCGCACTGCCATCACCCTGCTGGCCCCGGGCGGCGCGCACCTCTCGTACGGGTACGCCTCCGACGCGGACGACATGCTGATCGTCCCGGAGGAGGAGCAGCGGCGCCTGGGCATCACCTCCGAGGGCACCTTCGGCCCCGCGCTCGCCGCGAAGATCGGCGGCATGGAGAACATCCGCGTCCTGGAGGAGGAGTCCCTGCGGTACACGACCGAGGGCGTGCTGACCCCGCTGGTGCAGAGCTACCCCCTCGCGGAGGCGGCCCGCGCGCACCGCGACCTGGAGACGCGGGCCACCACCGGCAAGGTCGTCCTCATCCCGTAGCCCGCCCCCGGGTGGCCGCCCGCCCGGCCACCCGGCGGCCCCCGACCGCCGCGCTACGCCACCCGCACCGCCTCCAGCAGCACCAGCCGCTCCGGGTGCAGCGTCGGCGGCTGCACCCCCACCGTGTCCAGCACCCGGCCCGGCAGCGTCACCCCGTCCTCGTCGCCCCACCACGGCAGCGTCAGCCACGACGACACCCCCGCCGCGTCCCCCGGCGCCAGCGGCGTCACCCGGTACTCCCCCGCCGGGTCCAGTCCCGGCAGCCGCACCCGCCCCACCGGCGACTGCACGCTCGTCGCCGTCTGCACCAGCGCGAACACCGCCCGCGCGGCGTCCGGCGCCACCACCCCGTGCACCCACAGCGCCGGATCCGGGTGGTCGCCGCGCACCACGTCACCGCCGTGCAGCAGGGGCGCAGCCGCTTGTACAGCGTGATCCACTCCGCCAGCTCGGCCCGGTCCGCCCCGCTCGCCCCCGTCAGATCCCACTCGATCCCGAAGTGCCCGAACAGCGCGGTGCCCGCCCGGAAGTCGAGCCGGTGCTCCCGCCCCGTCGTGTGGGCCCGCGGGGACCCCACGTGCGACCCCATCAGCTCGGGCGGCAGCAGCAGCCCCGTCCACCGCTGGATGGACTGCCGCTCCAGCGCGTCGATGCAGTCGCTCGTCCACACCCGGTCGGTGCGCTCCAGAATCCCCAGATCGACCCGGCCGCCGCCCGAGGAACACGACTCGATCTCCAGGCCGGGATGCCGGGCCCGCAGCTCGTCCAGCAGCCGGTAGGTGGCCAGCGTCTGCTCGCGCACCCCCGCCCGGCCGCCGGCCGCGCTGTGCCCGGCCTCGATCAGATCGCGGTTGTGGTCCCACTTCAGGTACGTGAGCGCGTACTCGTCCACCAGCGCGTCCAGCCGCCCCAGGATGTACGCGTACGCCTGGGGGTGCCCCAGGTCCAGGACCTGCTGGTGCCGCGAGGGCGGCGGCAGCCGGTCGCCGGTGGCCAGGATCCACTCGGGGTGCTCACGCGCCAGGTCGGAGTCCGGGTTGACCATCTCGGGCTCGACCCACAGCCCGAACTCCATGCCGAGCCCGCGCACGTGCTCCGCCAGCGGGTGCAGCCCCTGCGGCCACACCTCCTCGTCCACGTACCAGTCGCCCAGACCCGCGTGGTCGTCGCGCCGCCCCCGGAACCACCCGTCGTCCAGCACGAACCGCTCCACCCCGACCGAGGCCCCCACCTCCGCCAGCTCCTTCAGCCGGGCCAGGTCGTGGTCGAAGTACACCGCCTCCCACACGTTCAGCGTGACCGGCCGGTTGTCGGTACGGGGGTGGCTCGCGCGCCCGCGCAGGTGGCGGTGGAAGCGCGCCGCCAGCTCGTCGAGCCCGGAGCCGCCGTAACTCCCGTACACCCAGGGGGTCACGTACTCCTCGCCCGCCGCGCCCAGCGTCACCTCGCCCGCCAGCAGCAGTTCGCCGCCGCCCAGCAGCGAGACGCCGTGGCTGGTGCGCTCGGCGAGCGAGCGCTGGTTGCCGCTCCACGCCACGTGCAGCCCCCACACCTCCCCGGAGCGGAATCCGAAGGCGTCCGTCCCGGCCACGTGCACGGTCGCCGCGTCGGTACCGGTGCGGCCCCGGCGGTTCTCCCGCAGATGGGTACCGAGTGTGAACGCGTGCCGCTGCGGGCTGCGCTCGCGCAGATGCCGGCCGGTGAGGGTGAGCACCTCGGTGGCCCGGTCGGGCACGGGGAGGGTGAGCAGGACGCCGGAAAGGGTGTACGGGGCCCGGCCGGCGGCGGAGGGCAGGCTGGTCACGGTGGCCCGCTGCCGTACCAGGCCGGACTCCGTCAGCTCCACTTCAAGACGCAGCCCGAGCCCGGCGTGCGCGTCCTCGGCGTCGACGGTGAGGGACCGCTCGCCGGGGTGGAGCGCGGTGACGGCGAAGGCGGTGGAGAAGTCCGCCCCGGCCCGGTGCCCGGTCAGCCCGGGGGTGCCGAGCCAGCCGGCCGACTGCTCGGGAAGCAGACTCACCGGGACCGTCTCGTCCGTGCCGTTGGGCGCGACCGGCGGCACCGAGGCCCGTACGAGCGCGGCCAGCGCCGCGGCGGACAGCTCGCCCAGATCGGCGCCCCAGTGCACGGCGCGCGGCAGCCCGGTGCCCGTGCAGTTCAGCACGAGGCTGACCCCGGCGGCCCGAAGATGAACAATGGTCCCGTCGTGTCGCATCTGCGGCCTCTGCTTGATTGATCGAACATGTTGAGTCGTGTGCGATATTTCTACCTGGAGGGCAGCCTCGATGACCACCCCGTACGCCTCCGAATCCCGCACCAACCCGGAACGCTGCAACTGGTGCGAAGGTGAGGGTGTCCGCCCCTACACCTGGGCCTACGTCCCGGGCAACGACCCCTTCCGCTTCCGGGACGCCGTCACCCATACCCGTATGGGCAACTGCCGCAACTGCCGGGGCACGGGCATCTACCACGCACGCCGGGATCCGACGATCCCGGCCGAGGACGGCGCCGGCCCCGGTCCTGGCTCCGGCTCCGGCGATGACGACTGACGGCCGCGCCGACCGTGCCGCCCGCGGCGGCGGCCTCCTCGCTTCGGCGCGCACCGAAGGAACCCGTTCCTAGGCTCCGGACCATGCATCACATCGCCATCGAGCCGTCCATCCTCTACTTCGGCACCCCCGTGGTGCTCCTCAGCACCGAGAACCAGGACGGCACCTTCAATCTGGCGCCCATCTCATCGGCCTGGGCCCTCGGGCAGACCGTCGTCCTGGGCCTGGGACGCGACGGTCAGACGGCGCACAACCTCACCCACCGCCCCGACCTGGTGATCAACCTCCCGGCCCCGGACCAGTGGCCCGCGGTCGAACGCCTGGCGCCCCTGACCGGCCGCCATCCGGTCCCCGCCACCAAGGCCGAGGGCTGCCGCCACGAGCCGGACAAGTTCGGCGCCGCCGGGCTCCACCCGGCGCCGTCGCACACCGTCCGGCCGCCCCGCGTCAGCGAGTGCCCCCTGCACCTGGAGGCGAGAGCGGCCCGGGTGCGCCCGGACGCCGAGGGCGACTTCCTGATCGTCGAGGCCCACGTCCGCAAGGTCCATGCCGACCCGCGCCTGACCGTCCCCGGCACGGACCACATCAGCCCGGCCGCCTGGAGCCCGCTCCTCTACAACTTCCGCCACTACTACGGCCTGGGGCCCGAACTCGGGCGCTCGTACCGGGCGGCGGCCCCCACCGCGGCGGGGCGGTAGCGGCGGCCGGGAAGCCCACGGAGCCACGCGGTGGCGGATCTTGGCGCACGACGGGGGCCAACCCCCGGCCCGGACAACGCACGGGCTGCCCGGACGCGTCCGGGGGGCCTGTGCCTGAGAGCCGCCTGTCGGATTCGAACCGACGACCTTCGCTTTACAAGAGCGGTGCTCTACCAGCTGAGCTAAGGCGGCGCCGCCCCGGGCAACTTCCGGGGCGCGCACAGCCTACCTCGCTTCCCTGACCACCGGGCAGCGGAAGGGAGACTGCCCCACCGGGGCGGCCTCGTGGAGCGGGAGGGAGGAAGGTCCGGACGCCGCCGGCCCTGTCTCGGACGGACCCGGTACGTCGCCTCAGGTGCCGGAACCGAAGCGGGTGGCCTGGTCGTGGCGGGCAGCGGCCGGGGCGTCGGTGGTCCATCGTCTGGGGCGGGAGCCGCGCAGGAAGCGCTCGGCCGGGGCCCAGCCGGCCCGGCGCAACAGGTCCCAGCCGGGCGGCGGGGTCAGGTCCTCCAGGTGCTCGGCGGGGTCGATGCGGACGCGGTCCCAGGCGTGGATGACGCGGCCGTCGCCGAGGGCGATGCCGACGTGGCCCCAGTTGCGGCGGGTGCCGAGGAGTTCGCCGACGCTGTCGTAGAAGACGAACGCGCCGCGCGGCGGGGGCCCGGTGCGGGTGGCGGCCTCGTACAGCACGGCGGATTCGTGGGCGGTGTCGCCGCCGAAGAGTTCGAGCCCGTTGGCGCGTTCGTAGGCGTCCTCGACGAAGGCGAGGCAGCGCGTGGCGTAGGCCGTGGAGCCGAGGTGGCCCTCGGCCCAGGCGATGGCGTGGTCGGCGAGGCGGCTCAGGTCGTCTTCGTCCATCCGCCGATGCTGGCGGCCCGCTCGCCCGGCGCGCCACAGGTTTTCCGCCGCCACGGCGGCAGGGCGAAGCGGCGGCACACATGGAGGCGGGTGGCGGTCTGGGTGATGGGCCAGTTGGGCGGGGGACCCAGGCCGGTGCTCGTGTTCATGAGGGCCGGATGTTCCCGCTGCTTCACTCCGCGCTATGCGAACATGTGTTCGAGACGATCGAAACGTACGGAGCGTGCCCATGACTCAGCCCAGCTGCTACCTCCTCGAGTTCTCGGTCGGTCCGGGCGGCGCCCGCAAGGGGGACATCTACGCCGCCGGGACCCTGGCCAGTGCACGGGAGGCGTTCGAGGAAACGGATCACCTCGACCCGTACCTCCTGCTCTGGTACGGCGCCTGCCTGCGGCTGTGGGTCGTACGGCACGGCACCGTCGTGGGCGGCATCGACCTGCTGCCGTACGTGCGCAGCACCGACCCGGCGTACGACGCCACCGTGCGCGACCTGATGCTCGGCGAGGACGCGTGGGTCGGCGCGGTGATCGCGGACGTCGACGAGGCCCTCACCGAACACGGCTGGGACATGCTCGGCGCGCTCCCGCTCCTGGACCACCTCTTCACCCTGCGCCGGCGCGGCGGCCCGGCGTCCGTGGCCGAGGAGCGGCGCGCCATCGCCGCCGCCGAGAACGGGGAGCTGCCGCTGCCGCCGGGCGGCACCCCGGTGGCGGGCCTGTGGCTGGACTGGGCGGCGCTCGCCCGCGACGTACCCGCCCTGGACGGTCCGGTGCTGAGCGAGGGGCCGGTCACCGTCACCCTGGGCCGGACCGTCCCCCGCGATCCCGACAGCTATCTGGTCGTTGGTTCCGACAACGAACTCTTCGCCGGGGCCAACCATCTGGAGTGAGACGGGAAAGGTGGCCGCATGGATGGCGACGGCGAAGCGGCGGACCGGGCCCGGCTCGCCGAAGGACCTTTACGCCCATGTGTACCCGCACTGGGGTGTCGCCGTACTGCTGCCGAGCGCGCCGGCCTTTCTCGCCGGACGCGCGGCCGCGCTCATCGTCTGTCCGGGTTTTCTGCTCGGCGCACTGTTCTTCTCCTGAGTACGCCCGGACGCGTCGCACTTTTTCGCACAGGACTCGTGACAAATGATGTCCCTTCGAGTTAGGTTCGCCATGCGTTCACCAGGGACTGTGGACGTGGCGCCTTCCTACTCGGATCGTCCGGCACGTTCCTGCCGGTAGAAGGAGAGAACAGAACATGGCTTCGGTTACGTACGACAAGGCGACCCGGATTTATCCGGGCGGGGAGAAGCCCGCCGTCGACGCGCTGGACATCGAGATCGCGGACGGTGAGTTCCTCGTTCTCGTCGGCCCGTCCGGCTGTGGCAAGTCCACCTCCCTGCGGATGCTGGCCGGCCTCGAGGACGTCAACGGCGGTGCCATCCGCATCGGCGACCGCGACGTCACCCACCTGCCGCCGAAGGACCGGGACATCGCGATGGTGTTCCAGAACTACGCGCTGTACCCCCACATGACCGTCGCGCAGAACATGGGCTTCGCGCTCAAGATCGCCGGCGTCAACAAGGTGGACATCCGCACCAAGGTCGAGGAAGCCGCCAAGATCCTCGACCTCACCGAGTACCTGGAGCGCAAGCCGAAGGCTCTCTCCGGTGGTCAGCGCCAGCGTGTGGCGATGGGCCGCGCCATCGTGCGTGAGCCGCAGGTCTTCCTGATGGACGAGCCGCTGTCGAACCTCGACGCCAAGCTCCGCGTCCAGACCCGTACCCAGATCGCGAGCCTGCAGCGCCGCCTGGGCGTCACCACGGTGTACGTCACCCACGACCAGGTCGAGGCCCTGACCATGGGCGACCGGGTCGCCGTCCTCAAGGACGGGCTGCTCCAGCAGGTCGACTCCCCGCGCAACATGTACGACAAGCCGGCCAACCTCTTCGTCGCGGGCTTCATCGGCTCCCCCGCCATGAACCTGGTCGAGGTGCCGATCACCGACGGCGGCGTGAAGTTCGGCAACAGCGTCGTCCCGGTCGAGCGTGCCGCGCTCACCGAGGCGCAGAAGCAGGGCGACACCCGCGTGGTCGTCGGCTGCCGCCCCGAGCACTTCGACATCGTCAACGGCAACGGCGGCGGCCTGGAGAAGGCCGACGCGGACAAGGAAGCCGGTCTGGCCGTCACCGTCAACGTCGTCGAGGAGCTCGGCGCCGACGGTTACGTCTACGGCACCGCCGAGGTCGGCGGCGAGACCAAGGACCTGGTGATCCGGGTCGGCGGCCGCGAGATCCCGGAGAAGGGCGCCAAGCTGCACGTCGTGCCCCGCCCGGGTGAGACCCACGTCTTCGCGGTCAGCAGCGGGGCGCGTCTCACCTGATATTCCCCCCTTTCGTGGCCATGGGGCCGCGCATTCCGTACCCGCTACGGATGCGCGGCCCTTTGCACGTCAAGGAGAAATTCGAAAACGGAAAAACACGGTCACTCTTGAGAGTGACCAGCTGCCATCAAACCGCTACTCCTCGCTACGATCGCATGGCCCGTTCAATCCATCCGTCGACTCGCGAGGAAGACACCACCAGTGAATCTGGCTGTTCGCCGCATCGGCAGAAGTCTCGCCATCGTCCTTCCCGTTGTCCTGGTGCTCTCCGGAACCCTGGCCATCACCAAGGTGCCGTGGGCCTCCACACCGTCCGAGGCACTGCTGCTGCCCGCCTCCGCCGAGGCCGATGCCAGGACCTCGCCGGACGCCGCGCCCCAGGACGTGACGGCCCCGGAGGCCGTGCTCCAGGAGCAGCTGATCACCACCCTGCGCCAGGAGGACCCGGGCGTCGCGCTCACCGCCCTCCAGGAGGCCGTTCACCGCGAGCCGACCCTCGCCGAGCACTGCATGGACATCGCCCGTGCGCTGGGCCGGGCGGCGGTGGAGAAGTACGGCAGCGCGCTGCGTGCCCAGCAGCACGCCCGCCCGGTGTGCGACACGTCGTTCGCCACCGGTGTCATGGAGTTCAGCTGAGGAGACGCCCCGGTTCCAGGACGCCCGGAGCGGTGCGCGAGGCATCCCGTAGGCTGCGGAGCATGACTGTTGCCCCGCAGCCCACGCAGGCGGTGGTCCTGGCCGGCGGCCAGGGATCCCGGCTGCGGCCCTATACCGACGACCGGCCCAAGGCGATGGTGGAGATCCCCGGTACGGGGGTGCCGATCATCGGCCACCAGCTGAGCTGGCTCGCCGCCGAAGGCGTCACCGACGCCGTCATCTCCTGTGGCCATCTCGCCGAGGTGCTCCAGGAGTGGCTGGAGAAGGCGGATCTCCCGCTGCGGGTGTCCACGGTCGTGGAGACCGAACCCCTGGGCCGCGGTGGCGGGCTGAAGTACGCGGCGACCGCGCTGCCCCGCCCCGAGGAGGCGTGGTACGCGACCAACGGGGACATCTGGACCAGCTTCTCGCTGCGCGACATGGCCGCCTTCCACGCCGAGCGGGACGCGACGGCGACGCTGGCGCTGGCCAGGCCGCGCATCCCGTGGGGGGTGGTGGAGACCGACGAGTTCGGGCACGTCCTGGACTTCATCGAGGCCCCGCCCTCCCCGTACCTGGTCAACGCGGGCATCTATGTCTTCGCCCCCGAGTTCACGGCGCTGCTGCCGGACCGGGGCGACCACGAGCGCACCACGTTCCCGCGGCTGGCCCGCGCGCGGCGGCTGGCGGGCTTCGACCTGCCGCAGGGCACGTTCTGGCGGGCGATCGACACGGTGAAGGACCTGCGGGAGGCCGCCCGCGAACTGGACGCCCGCGAGGGGCGCGGCTGACGGAAGCGGCGCGGAACGGGCCGGTCGGCGCACTGCCCACGGCCGGTCTCCCGCCTGTGCGGCCCGCCGTCGTTGTCAGACCCGGCTGGCACGCTGGCAACCATGCTGGAACGACTGGACGAGACCGGCTGGGGCCGGCTCACGCACGCGTACGGATACGCCGGTGATGTGCCGGGGCAGCTCCGGTCACTGTCCTCCGCCGAGCCCGAGGAGCGGCAGGCGGCGCTGAGCGCGCTGTACGGGAACATTTTCCACCAGGGCACCCGGTACGAGGCCAGCGCGCCCGCCGTGCCGTTCCTGCTGGCGCTGGCCACCGATCCGGGCACGCCCGAACGCGACGGTGTGCTGTGGCTGCTGGCGGCGCTGGCCATCGGGTACGACGACCCGTTCGTCCCGGAGGGCTTCCCGGTGGCCGAACTGCGGCGGGCCGCGCGCGGCGGCGCGGAACTGGCGGCGACGGCCCACGCGTTCGAGCTGGCCGACCGCCCGCGGGAGGCCGGGGACGAGGGCTGGGAGGACGACGGTCCGGCCCGGTACTTCTACGAGGCGTCCCTGTCGGAGGCCGACCAGAACCGGCTCGGCGCCCACGTGGCGCTGGCGGCCTACGACGCGGTACGGGCCGGGCTGCCGGCCGTCCGTGAGCTGACGGCGGAGCACGAGCCGCCGCAGATACGCCGGGCCGCCGCGTATCTGCTGGCCTGGTTCCCCGAGGACGCGGCGCAGTCCGTCCCCGTACTGATCGCGGCGGCGGCCGGGAAGGACGGCCCTACGGCCGCGATCGCCCTCACCGGGCTCGGGCTGCTCGGCGCCCCGTACGACGCGGCGGTGGCCGGGGCGCTGGAGTCCGCCGTCTCCGGGGACGCCCCGGAGGTGGTGCGGTGGGGTGCCGCGACGGCGCTGGCCCGGCTGCGCGGGCCGGCCGCCGGGGAGCGGGCGATCGGCGAACTGCGGGCCTGGCTCGCCCGGGACGGCGGCGGGTACGGCGACCGGCACCCCGACATACCGTTCCTGGACGGGAACGTGCGCGGGTACGCCGCCCAGTCCCTGCGCGCGCTCGGCGATCCCGCCACGGACGCGGCCACCTTCGACGGACTGCTCGGCCAACTGCCGCGCCTGTCCGGCCCACCGATCCTGCCCGTACTGGACGCCGCGCTGGCCCTGGCCTTCCCCGACGGAGCGATACGCCCGGGCACACCGGCCGGTGAGCTGACGGACCGGCAGCGGCGGCTGGCCGGGCTGCTGGCCGACAACCCCGGCTGCTGGCGCACGGAGAACCGCCAGTTCGGCAACGTCGGCCACCTGATCGCCTGCTACGGACTGCCCGGCCGGCAGGACCGGCTGGCCGGCTACCTCGCCCGCGAAGAGGCCGCCTGACGGCCCGCCGGGCGCTCCCGGACGGCAAGGGGTTCATCGGTCGCGCCGGTCCGCCTGTCGTCAACGGTCCTGTGACGGCGGGGCGGCGGACAGGCCGGTCACGGTGCCGGCCACGATGATCAGGCAGATGCCCATGAAGGCCAGGTCGGTGGCGCGCTCGGTGCCGCCGTCAGGAACGTGGGACTTCGCAGGGGCGCCCCACCACCCGCTCCGGCTCGGGTCTCGTGGGGTCCGCGGCGAACGTCCCGTACGCCCCGGCCCGCTCATCGTCCCCGCGTCAGATCACCCGGAACAGGTCGGCCGCGCCCTGGACTTCGGTCAGGTCCTCGATGGAACGGAGGTTGTCGCACAGAGCCTCCAGGACCGAGCCGGATCCGGCCGCGCGCGGGGCGCCGACGGCCACGCCGAAGAGCCGGAAGCCCAGGCGCTGTTTGGCCTCGTTCCAGCCACGCGTCCACTCCTCGGTGACGCCGCACTCGTCGTCGGTGATCAGGACGATGTCGCCGCGCGAGCGGGCCGCGTCGTTGAACTCCTCCTCCAGCAGACCGCCGGCCCTGGTCAGCGGCGCCTGGTAGCTCGTGCCGCCGCCGAGGAAGCTCTCCGCGAAGTCCAGGGTCCGTTCGAGCCCGGCGGGTGCGCCCGCCGGGAAGCGGAAGACCCGGAGCCGGTCGGCCGAGGAGAACAGAATGCCGACGAAGTCCCGTCCGGCACGGCGGGCCTGGTCCAGCAGGGCCAGGGCACACGCCTTGGACCACGCCTCGCGGGTGACACCACCCGGCCCCGCCGCGTACATGGAGTGCGAGGTGTCCACGCAGGCGATGATCGCGCCGCGCCCGGTGCTCCGCTCCCCCCGGCTGTCGTAGAGCATGAGTTCCCCGGCGGCGTAGCGGGCGGCGAACACCGCGCGCAGTCCGGGCAGGCCGAGGTTGGCCAGCTCGGAGGGAATGACCCGGGACAGGTCGTCGCCGAGGGTGACCCCGATCAGTTCGCCGGCCGCCTGCTCCACCTTCCGGGCCCGCTCCCCGGCGGCCATCTGCCGGAAGCGCCCGATCAGTTCGGCCCACTGGGCGAGCCGTCCGGTGCGCAGCCGCTCGGCGAGCCGGGCGCGCCGCTCGAAGGGCATCCGCTCCAGCTCGCCCGCGCCGACTCCCCAGGCGCGCATCAGCGCGGCCTCCGCCCGTACGGCCCGGGCCGCCCGGCCCGAGGCGGCGCGGGCGGCGGCCCGGACACCGGGGGAGGCCGCGGCGAGCGCCTGCGCGGCGGCGTCCCGCGCGGCCTCGGCGGCCCGGCGTGCCGCTCCCGGGTCCCGCTCGGGCGCGGCGCCGGACTCAGCGCCCTCGTCCGGCCCGCCGGACTCGTCCGACCCGTCCGGCCCCGCTGCCGCGTCGGCGGCCGACGCCTGTGCCGCCTCCTCGGCGTCCTGCCGGGCCCGCTCCGCCTGTTCCGCCCGCTCCCGCGCCTCGCGGGTGCCCTCCAGCATCCCGCGCAGCGCGGCGCCCTGGGCGAGCACCGCCATGGCGGCGGCGTACGGGTCCCCCGCCGTCTCCCGGTGCAGCTCGGCGAAGCCCGGCGACTCCAGCAGCCCCGCGACGATCGCGTGGTTGACCCGCCGGGTGGGTTCCATCCCGGCAGCCGCCCGCAGCTTCGGCCGGACGTTGTACGCGGCCAGGAAGACGTCCGTCAGCAGGTCGGCGGCGCCGTCGTGGCGCGCGCCCAGTTCCCCGGCCAGCTCACGCAGCCCGGCCGACTGCTCGTAGGTGTCGCGCCAGGTGATCCGGTCGAACCGGTCCGCGATCACGGCGGCGGACGCGAGAGCGTCCGGCCGCCCGCCCGGCGTCCCGACCACGTTGCCCACCCCCTGGTGTCCGTGTGTTTCCGGCGGCGGAAGGGCCACCGCCCACCCCGGCCCGGCGCTGCTACGCCCGCGAGGACGACAGCTGGGCCTGCACCATGCTCGCGTCCATGCCGAGCGCCTCGGTCAGCACCCGGGCGCGCACCGCACGCTGCCGGCCGGTGACACGGTCGATGGCGGCGGTGGAACGGCCCGCGCCCGCCGCCTCCGCGCGCAGCTCCGCCAGCCGTTTCCCCGCCATCGCCAGTTTGTTGTGGGCCTTCTTGATGACCCATTCGCTCAGCGCCTCCCGGGACTGCCCGGCCATCGCGTCGAGCTGGGCCTCCAACTCCTCGATGGCGTCGGCCAGGTCGAGCGCCTCCTTGGCGTCCGGATTGACCAGGTGCAGCACTTCGCGCTCGACCGCCGGGCGCTGGGCGGGCGAGTCCCACAGCACATGGGTCAGCACCGACAGATCGGTCTCGGCCACCGCCGGGCGCCCGTCCAGATACGCGGACGCCTGGAGCAGGCCCACCGCCTGCCGCCAGCGCCGGTCGGAGGCGATGAGTTCCCTGCGGCGCAGGGCGGCCCGCAGCGTGCACACCGCGTCCACGATCGCGTCGGGGACCTCCACCGCCGGGACGCCACCGGTCACCGCCTGCCGCAGCGCGTCGAGCGTGACCGTGGTGCGTTCCGGCGGGGCGGGGCGACGGACGGCGGAGCGCACGAGCGCGGCGAAGTTGGAGGGGTCCTCCAGGTAGCCGACCTCGATCCGTACCAGCAGCCGGTCGTAGATGGCGGCCGAATCCTCCCCGTCCGGCAGCTCGTTGCTCGCCGTGATGGCCCCGATGAGGGGGCAGCGGATCGGTTCGCCGCCGCTCTCGGGGTGGTAGATCCGCTCGTTGAGGTAGCCGAGCGTCTCGTTCAGCGCGGCCGTCGAGCACTTGAAGATCTCGTCGATGAACGCGACGTGCGCGGTGGTGGCCCGCCCGTCGTACACCTGCCGGTACTCGCCCCTGGCCAGCGCCGCGACATCGATGGGGCCGAACATCCGGGTCGGGGCGGTGAACTTCGACAGCAGGATCTCCCAGTAGGCCGCCCCCTCGAACCGGCCCGTCAGCTCCCTGGCCAGCTCGGACTTGGCCGTCCCCGGCGGGCCGAGCACCAGCGAGTGCTGCCCGGCCAGCAGGGTGACCAGCAGCGTGCGCACCACGTCGTCGCGCTCGTAGAACCGGTCCGACAACTCGCCGCTGATCGCCCGCAGCCGCCGGGCCGTCTCCTGCGCGTCGTACGTCTCCTGCGCGACCATGCCACTCCTCACCCGCGGGCCGCGATGCCCCCACCGATCACCGGTCGCGTCTCAACATACGCTCCCGCAGGCGCGGACGGACCGCGGGCGCGGCTCCCGCTAGGCGGTGACCGGGGCGACCGTGCGCAGCCAGTCCACCAGCAATCCGCTGACGCGCTCGGGCTGTTCCTGCTGCACCCAGTGACCGGTGTCCGGCAGCAGATGGGAGGAGACCAGGCCGGGCAGGGTGGTGGGGAAGGCGTCGATGGCGTCGGAGAGCCAGGTGGTGGACGCGTCCGCCGCGCCGCCGATGAACAGGGACGGCTGGGTGATCGGCATCCCGCGCCAGGCGGCCAGGTCCTCCCAGTCGCGGTCCATGTTGCGGTAGCGGTTGAGCGCCCCGGTGAACCCGGTGCGCTCGAACTCGCCCGCGAAGACGTCGAGATCGGCCTCGCTCAGCCACGCGGGCAGCGGTCCGGCCGGGAATCGGTCGGCCATCCGCGCGCCGGGCGGCACGAAGAACAGGCCGCCGTGGTTCTCCTCCCCGCTCAGCCCGGTGTACATACCGGCCAGCCAGCCCCGTACGTCCGGTTCGATCTCCGCCTCCGCCCGCCCGGGACGCTGGAAGTAGCTGACGTAGAACTCCTCCTCGCCGCCCATCGACGCGAACACCTCGCTGGGGCGCGGCCCGCCGTGCGGGCTGTACGCCACGCTGAGCATGCCGACGGCGGTGAACACGTCGGGGCGCAGCAGCGCCGAGTCGGCGGCGATCCGCGACCCCCAGTCGTGGCCGACGATGACGGCGGTGCGCTCGCCGAGCGCGGCCACCACCCCGGTGTTGTCGGCGACATGGGCGAGCATGCGGTACGCGTCCACCCCGGCGGGCGCGGACGAACGGCCGTAGCCGCGTACGTCGATGGCGACCGCCCGGTATCCGGCGTCGGCGAGCGCGGGCAGTTGGTGGCGCCAGGAGTACCAGGACTCGGGGAAGCCGTGCACCAGCAGGACCAGCGGGCCGCTGCCCTGCTCCACGCAGTGGATCCGGCCGCCGGGGACTTCCACGACGCGGTGCACCGGGTGGTGAGCGGTGGGGTGAACAGGCTGCTGCTCGGGCATGGGTGGTGGCCTCCTGCGTACCGGCGACGACGGTGTGCGCGCGTCCACGTGCGTCCGTGGACACGGTGCACCGGATGTGGTCCTCATCCTGCGACGGCCGGGGCCGCCGCCCAAAAGGGCTTGCCGTTCCGGCAAACGCCACGGCCCCCGCGGCGCGCAGGGCGCGCCGCGGGGGCCGGGTGATCGGCATGCCCGGTGTTCGGGCGGGTCAGAGGGTCAGCCGCCGCTGCCCAGGACACCACCTAACCGAGCAGCCCTCCGATCGGATCCAGGCTGCTGCGATTGCCATCACCCCCCTCATCGGCCGGACCGTTGTCCGTCTCGGCCGATGGTTCACCGCCGTCGCCACCCGGGGTCGGGATCTGCTCGGGGGTGTTGTTCTGGGCGGGCGGCGCGGCCGGCGGCGCGGCCGGCTGCTGCGGGGCGGGGACCGTCTGCTCGCTGCGCGGCTGGTCCTCGTCCGCCGTCTCCTGCGGCTCCTCGGCCGACTCACCGGTGGCCGGGTCGTCCTCGCCCGGCGCCGTGGACGTCTCCTCGTCGCCGCCGACACCCGCGCTCGGCTCGGTCTCCCCCGCCGTCTCCTCGCCCGCTTCCTCGGCCTCCTCCTCGATGTCGAGGGGCTGGCCCGGCAGGTGGTTGCGCGGCGGCTCGCCCGGCTCGGGCAGGCGCGCGATCTGCGAGGACCGCACCGCGCCGCCCAGCATCGAACCGATCAGCAGCGCGAGACCGACCAGCACGGTGGCCAGCACCGCACCGCGCCGCAGCACCCTGCGCCGCAGTTCGCTCAGCGGGGCGCGCGGGCCCAGCGTGCGCCACGCCTCGCCGGCCAGCCGCGCGTCCAGCGAGTACACCGGGGCGCCCGCGATGATCAGCGGGCTCCAGGCGGCCAGCAGGATGAGGTCGGGGGCGTCGTAGACGGGGCCGCTGCGCCAGGCGACGGTCACCAGCAGCGCCAGCGACAGGGCCGCGCCGAAGGCCGCCGCGCAGCGCTGCCACAGACCGAAGATCGTCAGGACGCCGACCACGATCTGGATGAAGGCGACCGTGAGCCCGGCGGCCACCGGGTGGTTGAGCGCCCAGCTGTGCAGCGGCGCGGCCACCGCCCACGGCTCCAGGGAGCCGAGCCAGGTGACCATCGAGCCGCGCTCGCCGCCGTCGAAGTACACCGGGTCGGTGATCTTGCCCATCCCGGCCGAGATGGCGAGGAAGCCCAGCAGGAAGCGCAGCGGCAGCAGCACCACGCCCAGGTCCAGCCGGCGGTCGGGCTTGTACGCCTGCCGGTTGTCGGCTCCGCGTCCGACCGTGACCGCCCTGTCGTCCTGCCCCGCCGCGCCCGGGCCGCTGCGTGCGGAACCCGCACCGGCGCCGAACGCCTGCGGCTCCCTGACCGGCGGCAGCAGCTGGGTGTCCTCGGCGGTCCGGCGGGGTACCGGAACCGCGCCGAGCACCGCGGGATCCAGCCGGGGCAGCACCTGGGTGGAGACCCCGTCCGGCTCCGGCCGCAGCGCCGTGCGCGCGGGGGCGGCGCGAACGGCGGTCGCCAGCAGCGCACTCATGTCCGGGCCCCCCGCCCCGCCCGCTCCGGCCAGCACGACGGGGCGGCGCCCGCCCAGCGGGTGCGAGACCGGGAGATCCACCCGGAAACTCGCGTGGTTCACGATGACTTGTGCGGGATCGCACGGCACCTTCACCGTGGAGAGCAGCGGTTGCTCCTCCTCGAAGAAACCGCGCGGCGTCCCCCCAGCGGGTGGGCGGTGTGTTCTGGTGTCCACACTCATCTAACCGAGTGACAGAGGTTTAAGACACTGCCTTGACCCGACGAAGTGTCCGCGACCCGTCAAGCACCCGCGGGACACCCCTCAAGTGCCCCGCCCGCCACGGGTGATGGGGGTGTCCGCGAGGGGCCCGCGAAGTGCCCGCGAGAACTCAACTCCGTGCGCGGGACGCCTCGTACAGCACGATCCCGGCCGCCACACCGGCGTTGAGCGACTCCGCGGTGCCGGGCATCGGAATCCGTACCCGTACGTCGCACACCTCGCTCACCAGCCGCGACATGCCCTTGCCCTCGCTGCCGATGACGATCACCACCGGACCGTCCAGCACATCGAGGTCGCCCAGCTCCGCCTCGCCGTCCGCCGCGAGGCCGACGACCTGGATGCCGGCCTTCTGGTACGCCTGGAGCGCCCGGGTCAGATTGGTGGCGCGGGCCACCGGCGTACGCGCCGCCGTACCGGCCGACGTCTTCCACGCCCCGGCGCTCATCCCGGCCGCGCGCCGCTCCGGCACCACCACACCGTGCCCGCCGAACGCCGTCACCGAACGGACGACCGCGCCCAGGTTCCGCGGGTCGGTCACCCCGTCCAGCGCCACGATCAGCGGCTGCTCCCGGCGGTCGGCCGCCCCGGCCGGCAGGTCGTCCGGGTGCGCGTACTCGTACGCCGGCACCTGGAGCACCAGGCCCTGGTGGTTGAGACCGTTCGTCATCCGGTCCAGCTCGGCGCGCGGCGCCTCCATCAGGTGGATGCCGCCGCGCTCCATGGCGGCCTTCACCGCGTCGGTGACCCGGTCGTCACTGTCGATGAACTGCTGCACGTACAGCGTGGTCGCGGGGACCCCGCCGAGCAGCGCCTCCAGCACCGGGTTGCGCCCCACCACCATCTCGGAGGAGGGGCGGCGCCTGGCCTGGGCCGGCTTGTTGGACTGCTTGCGGGCCTTGAGCTGCGCGGCGCGCTGCTTGGCGTGCCCCTTGCGCATCTCGGCGGGCGGGGTCGGGCCCTTGCCCTTCAGGGCGCGGCGGCGCTGGCCGCCGCTGCCGACCTGGGCGCCCTTCTTGTTGGACGTGCGGCGGTTGGGATTGCCTGCCATGGGTTACGTTTCCTCGAATACTGCGTGGTGGTCGGAGCCCCCGAGGGGTCTCGGAAGCCTGGACGGGCCGGGCGCCGGCGCGCTCAGCCCAGCTCCCACCGGGGTCCGTTGGGCGTGTCCTCGATGACGAGCCCGGCGGCGCCCAGCTCGTCGCGGATCGCGTCCGCGGTGCCGTAGTCCTTGCGTTCGCGCGCCGCCGTGCGCTGCGCGAGGACCAGCCGCACCAGCGAGTCGACGATGCCGGTCAGCTCCTCGCCCCGGTCGCCGCCGCCGTGCCACCCGGAATCCAGCGGATCCATGCCCAGCACACCCAGCATCGCACGGACCTGCCCGGCCAGCGAAGCCGCCGACTCCTTGTCACCCTCGGCCAGCGCCGCGTTGCCCTGCCGCACCGTGGTGTGCACGGCGGCCATGGCCTGCGGCACGCCCAGGTCCTCGTCCATCGCGGCGGAGAACTCCGCCGGTACGGCCGCGGCCGGGAGGATGTCGCCGGTCCGCTCGGTGGCGCGGTGCAGGAAGCCCTCGATCCGGGAGAAGGCGGCGTCCGCCTCCGCCAGCGCGGCCTCGCTGTACTCGATGGTCGAGCGGTAGTGCGGGGTGCCCAGGTAGTAGCGCAGCACGATGGGGCGCCAGCGCTTGAGCATCTCCGAGGCGAGCACCGAGTTGCCGAGCGATTTGCTCATCTTCTCGCCGCTCATCGTCACCCAGGCGTTGTGCACCCAGTACGCGGCGAACGCGTCGCCGTACGCCTGGGACTGGGCGATCTCGTTCTCGTGGTGCGGGAAGACCAGGTCGATGCCGCCACCGTGGATGTCGAAGGCGGAGCCGAGGTACTTGTGCGCCATCGCCGAGCACTCCAGGTGCCAGCCGGGGCGGCCCGGGCCCCAGGGGCTCTCCCAGCTCGGCTCACCGGGCTTGGCGGCCTTCCACAGGGCGAAGTCGCGCGGGTCGCGCTTGCCGGTCTCGCCCTCGCCCGAGGGCTGGAGCAGCTGGTCGAGGTCCTGGTTGGAGAGCCCGAGGTAGCCGGGGAAGCTGCGCACGTCGAAGTAGACGTTGCCGTCCGCCGCGTAGGCGTGGCCCTTGGCGATCAGCACCCGCATCATCTCGGTCATCTCCGGGATGTGGCCGGTGGCGCGCGGCTCGTAGGTGGGCGGCAGGCAGCCCAGCGCGTCATAGGCGTCGTTGAACGCGCGCTCGTTGGCGTAGCCGATGGCCCACCACGGCACGCCCGTGTCGGCGCTCTTGGCGATGATCTTGTCGTCGATGTCCGTCACATTGCGGACGAAGGTGACGTCGTAGCCGCGGTGGGCGAACCAGCGGCGCATGATGTCGAAGTTGAGGCCCGAGCGGATGTGCCCGATGTGCGGTGCCGCCTGCACGGTGGCGCCACACAGGTAGATCGAGACGCACCCGGGGACGAGCGGGGTGAATTCACGGATCTGCCGGGCGTCGGTGTCGTACAGGCGAAGAGTCACGCGTCCAGAGTAGTAGGCGCGCGGCACGCCCCGCGCCGGTCGGCGCGGGGCGAGGGGGGATCGTTACGGGGCCGGTGGCGGGCCGGGGCCCGCGCCCCGCTCAGACCCGGCCGACGACCTTGCGGGCGGCCACCCGGACCACCACGCGCTCGGCGTCATCGGCCGAGGAGGGGTTGAACTCGGCGTACGGCTTGCCGGTGTACTTCTGGGAGAGCTGGTCGATCAGCTCCTGGCCGCCCTCGGTGGTAAGGGTGGCGGTGCCCCGGATCTCGGCGTACGTGTACGGGTTGTCGAACGGCTGCACCTGGACCGTGACCCGGGGGTCGCGGCGCAGGTTCTTCTCCTTCTGCCGTCCGACGGTGGTGGAGATCAGGACGTCGTCGCCGTCCCTGGCGACCCACACCGGCGACAACTGGGGGCTGCCGTCGGGCTGGATGGTGGCGATGGTGACGAACACCGGGCCGTCGAGGATTTCCTTGAGCTTGTCGGAGAGTTCCGCTGACACGCTGGCTCCTTTGCCTGATACGGGAGTTGCTGGGAGACAGAACAGTTCAAGCAGCGTCCACCGTAGTCCCGGACGGGGCCGGGAGAGGGCATCAGCGGGTGAAGAGCAGCGCCGTGGCGATCGCCGCCAGGCCCTCGGCGCGCCCGGTGAGGCCGAGCCCGTCCGTGGTCGTCCCGGAGACGGACACCGGCGCGCCGATGGCGTCCGACAGCGCGCGCTGTGCCTCCGCGCGCCGGGTGCCGATCTTGGGCCGGACACCGATCACCTGGACGGCGACATTGCCGATGGTGAAGCCCTCGGCGCGGACGATGCGGGCCGCCTCGCCCAGCAGCCGCACCCCGGAGGCGCCGGCCCACTCGGGGCGGCCGGTGCCGAAGTGCGCGCCGAGGTCCCCGACGCCGGCGGCGGAGAACAGCGCGTCGCAGGCGGCGTGCGCGGCGACGTCACCGTCCGAGTCGCCGGCCAGGCCCGCGCCGGCCCCGGGCCAGTGAAGTCCGGCGCACCACAGCTCGCGGCCCTCCTCGAAGGGGTGCACATCGGTGCCGATGCCGACCCGCGGCAGGAGCGCCGCCGCGGGCCGCGGGATGTCAGTAGCCATCGGTGATCCTTCTGCGGGCGAGCACGGCCTCGGCGAGGACGAGATCGAGCGGACGGGTGACCTTGAACGCCTCCTCGTGCCCGGGGACCAGCACCACCGGCAGGCCGAGGCGCTCGACCATCCCGGCGTCGTCGCTGGCGCCCTCGGCTCCCCCGAGCCCGGCGAACCGCTCGTGGGCGTCCAGCAGCGCGTCGGGGGCGAAGCCCTGCGGGGTCTGGACGGCGCGCAGCAGCGAGCGGTCCGGGGTGCCGGTGACCGGCTCGGGGGCACCGCCCCCGGGCCCGGGGGCGGCGATCTGCTTGATGGTGTCGGTGACCGGCAGGGCCGGCACCACGGCGGGGGACCCGGCGCGGACGGCGGCGGCGACCGCCTCCACGGTGTCCACCGGGACCAGCGGACGGGCGGCGTCGTGGACCAGCACCACATCGGCGTCGGCGGGCAGCGCGGCGAGACCGAGCCGTACCGACTCCTGGCGGGTCTCCCCGCCGGGCACCACCTGGACGTGGACGGGGCGCGGGGGCGGATGCTCGTCGAGCAGGGCGCGTACGCCCTCGGCGCCATCGGAGGGGGCCACCACGATCACGGTGGCCACGGAGCGGGCGGCGGCCATGGCGCGCACGGCGTGCACGAGGATCGGCACCCCGTTCAGCAGGCGCAGGGCCTTGGGAATCCCGGGCCCGAGCCGTACGCCTCGGCCTGCCGCGGGGATGATGACGGCCGTATGGGGGACGCCGGGGACAGGGGCGATGTCTGACATTGGCACCGTGAGAGGTTTGTTTCCAGGGTGGGAGTGGGTATGGCCACAGCGTGCCGGGCATGACCCGATCGGACCCTTCCGTGACATGCCGGTCGAGTCAGTGGCAGGCCCGGCACACCGCTTGGGGAACGATCCGTACATGCCGCAGCGCCCGCTGGGCAGGGCGACTGCCTTCGGGCGCTGGGGCAAGCGAGCCCTTGTTTCCGGGCCGGCCGGAGAGATCCGCGATATCCGGCGGTCCGAGAATTCAGGGGGTACGGCCTGGGGTGACGGTCAGGACGCGAGGACCTCGTCGAGCAGGCTTTCGGCCTTGTCCTCGTTGGTGCTCTCGGCGAGCGCGAGCTCGCTGACGAGGATCTGCCGGGCCTTGGCCAGCATGCGCTTCTCACCGGCGGAGAGTCCGCGCTCACGCTCACGGCGCCACAGGTCACGTACGACCTCGGCGACCTTGATGACGTCACCGGAGGCGAGTTTCTCCAGATTCGCCTTGTAGCGGCGGGACCAGTTGGTGGGTTCTTCGGCATACGGCGCACGCAGCACCTCGAAGACCCGGTCCAGACCTTCCTGCCCCACGACATCGCGCACGCCGACGAGTTCGGCATTGTCCGCCGGTACGCGCACTTCGAGGTCGCCCTGGGCGACCTTCAGAACCAAGTAGAGCTTGTCCACGCCTTTAATCTGGCGCGTTTCGATAGCCTCGATCAACGCGGCCCCGTGATGGGGATAGACCACGGTGTCGCCAACCTTGAACGTCATGTGACAGGTACCCCTTCCGTGGCTTTCCAGGGTAACACGGCCCAGCACCCTTCTGAATGACGTTTTCGCAGGTCAGGCCATATCTCGGGGGTTGACAAGCGCGGCTTCGGCATGCTGCGAGAGGTGCGCTGGGGCGGGTATCCGCAGGTGGGAGCGGGGTTTCGCGCCCCTTGAACAATGCGCCCCGATACGGAAAGAACTTCGCGAAGACCCGGAAAGGTGTCCGTTTTGTCACAGTTGGAAGAAAGCGTTCGGGCACAGTCTCGTGCGTCGAAGAATTGATCAGCACATTCTCCCGTAACACTCCCGTGATCCCCCTTCACATTCATACCTGGATCATGACCGGATTCACTCCCGCAGGTGGTCACGGCCCATGGGCGGGGCGGGTGAGGGCGGCGGGAGAGGGGTCGGTAGGCTTGGGCCGCTGATTTCGATCAACCGGACCGGGCGACCTGGCCGGTCCGCCGAGGTTCGTCCGAGGAGATGCCGCCGCCGTGAGCAGCAGCCTTCGACGCGGCGCCGTCGCCGCCGTCTTCGCGTTTTCGACCGTCTTGGCGCTCAGCGCCTGTGGGGCGGGCTTCGAGGCGGAGACACAGAAGATCAAGCCCGACAACGCCGCCGCGCAGGTCGACGCCATCAAGGTCCAGAACGTCAATGTGATCCTGCCCGACGGGACCGATGGCCCGGCCGGCATCAGCGCGCGGATCTTCAACGAGAGCACCACCGAGCAGGTGCTGGAGTCCATCACCCTGCCCGGCTCGGGCGTGGTGGTCGAGCTGACCCCCGCCGGGAACGAGAGCCAGGTCGTGGTTCCGGCGCGCGGCTCCGTGGCGCTGGGCGGCGAGGGCAACCCGTCGGCGTTCATCGCCGACCCGGCCGCCGCGCAGATCGCGCTGGGCAACGCCCAGCAGCTGGTCTTCCTGCTGAGCGAGACCGGGGCGATCGAGCTGGCCGCCACCGTGGTGCCGGCCTCCGAGAACTGGACCTACTACGCGGACTGGGGCCCGACCCCGCCGGCCGTCCCGGCGGACGAGGAGGGCGAAGCCGAAGGCGACGCCGACTCCGACGCCGACACGGAGCAGACCGATGAGGGCGCGACGGACGGCGCCGAGGGCGACGCGGCCGACGCGGGGGCCGAGGGTGACACCGGCACCGGCACCGACGCGGGTGCCCCGGGCTCCGGCGTCGAGAACGAGGACGGCGCCGGCCTCACCACCCCGTAACCGGCCTGCACGCACACACGGCGGCGGGGCGCCCCCGGATGGGGCGCCCCGCCGCCGTGTGTGTGCGCGCGTCGTTACGACGCCGCCGCCTACGGCTCGAACTTGTAGCCCAGGCCGCGCACCGTCACCAGATAGCGCGGGGCGCCCGGGTCCGGCTCGACCTTCGCCCGCAGCCGCTTGACGTGCACGTCCAGCGTCTTGGTGTCCCCGACGTAGTCGGCACCCCAGACCCGGTCGATCAGCTGCATCCGGGTGAGCACCCGCCCGGCGTTGCGCAGCAGCATCGCCAGCAGGTCGAACTCCTTGAGCGGGAGATCCACCTTGCGGCCGTCGACCGTCACCACGTGGCGGTCGACATCCATCCGGACCGGGCCCGCCTCCAGTGCGGCCGGGCTCTCCTCCTCCGACTCGCCGCGCCGGCGCAGCACCGCGCGGATGCGCGCCACCAGCTCGCGCGAGGAGAACGGCTTGGTGACGTAGTCATCGGCTCCTATTTCCAGGCCGACGACCTTGTCGATCTCGCTGTCCTTGGCGGTCACCATGATCACCGGGACATTGGAGCGGCCGCGCAGCTGGCGGCAGACCTCCGTGCCGGGCAGCCCCGGCAGCATGAGGTCGAGCAGGACCAGGTCGGCGCCGTTGCGCTCGAACTCATCCAGCCCATCGGGGCCCGTGGCCGCGGTGGCGACCTCGAAGCCTTCCTTGCGGAGCATGTACGACAAGGCGTCGCTGAACGACTCCTCGTCCTCGACGACGAGCACTCGGGTCACGGGAGTGCCTCCCGGGCAGGATCGTTGGTGCGGGTGGCCGCCGGCTCGCCTTCCGCCGCGGGAGCGGGGAACTCTGCCGGTTCGTGCAGACTGCCGGACAGTCCGCCGGCGCCCTCGCGGGCGGCCGTACGGGCCTGCTGGCGTTCTTGTGCGCTGCCCGGTTCGGGCAGCCGCAGGGTGAAGGTGGAGCCCTGTCCTTCAGCGCTCCACACCAGGACCTCCCCGCCGTGCGAGGCGGCCACGTGTTTGACGATCGAGAGCCCCAGGCCGGTACCCCCGGTGGCGCGGGAGCGGGCCGGGTCCACCCGGTAGAAGCGTTCGAAGACGCGCTCCTTGTCGCTGTCGGGGATGCCGATGCCCTGGTCGGTCACGGAGATCTCGATCAGATCCCCCTGCCGGGTCCGGTTGCGGGCACCGGCGATGGCGACCCGGGTGTGGGGCGGGCTGTAGTTGACGGCGTTCTCGACGAGGTTGCCGAGCGCGGCGGCCAGCTTGCCACGGTTGCCCCAGACCGCGAGCCCGGCGGTGCCGCCGGAGGCCATGGTGATCCACTTGTTGCCGGCCTGCTGGCGGCAGCGGTCCATGGCCTCGGTGACCAGTTCGTCGACGGGCACCAGCTCGGCGTGGGTGAGCGGGTCGTCGTCCTGCACCCGGGAGAGGTCGATGAGCTCCTGGACGAGGTTGGTGAGCCGGGTGGCCTCGTGCTGCATCCGGCCCGCGAAGCGGGTGACGGCCTCGGGGTCGTCGGCGGCGTCGAGGACGGCCTCGGAGAGCAGGGACAGCGCGCCGGCCGGGGTCTTCAGCTCGTGGCTGACGTTGGCGACGAAGTCGCGGCGCACCGCCTCGATGCGGCGGGCCTCGGTGAGGTCCTCCACCAGCAGCAGCACCAGGCGGGAGCCCAGCGGCGCGGAGCGGGCGGAGACCGCGAGCACGTCGGTACGGCCCAGGCCCTTGCCCGCGCGCTGCGGCAGGTCCAGCTCGGCCTGCCGGATCTCGCCGTCCCTGCGGGTCTGCCGGGCCATCGCGAGCATGGGCTCCACGGTGAGCCGGCCGCCGCGCACCAGCCCCAGCGCGTACGCGGCAGAGCTGGCCTTGAGGACGGCGTCGGACTCGTCCAGGACGACCGCCGAGGAGCGCAGGACGGACAGCACCGTGTCCACGCCCGGTGGCAGGGTGGCGGCGTCGGGAGCGGGGTGGGCACCGCGTGGTGGGCGCGTACGCTCGCGCTCACTGATGCGGAAGGCCAGCATGGCGATGACGCCGGTGCTGAGCCCGGCGATCGCGGCCACTGCGGCCACCGCCGCGTTCACGTCCATATCCTCAGGTTATGCGGGGCTTGACCGTGAACCACAGGCATGGATGAAGATGCTCGTCGGCAGTCCCGCGAGTGTTCACCTTCGTGACAGCTCGGGTTCACTCTGCGGGGCGGGATCCGCCGTCTTGCGGGCGGAGTGTGGCAAGGCAGGACAACAGGCAGCAGCTAGGTACGTACACCCGTACACGACGGCTCGGGCTTCCGTCCGAGGGAGGACGATCACTCATGCGTGACGCTTATCACGAGGAACTGGACGCGATCAGTGACACGCTGGTCGAAATGGCGCGGCTGGTGGGCTCGGCCATCGGGCGGGCCACCACGGCGATGCTGGACGCCGATCTGAAGCTCGCCGAGAGCGTGATCGACGCGGACGACCGCATCGACGACATGCAGCGGGACCTGGAGAACGGCGCGATCGCGCTGCTGGCGCGGCAGCAGCCGGTGGCCACGGATCTGCGGATCGTGGTGACCTCGCTGCGGATGAGCGCGGACCTGGAGCGGTGCGGTGACCTCGCGGAGCACGTGGCGAAGGTGGCCAGGCTGCGGTTCCCCGACTCGGCGGTGCCGCGGGATCTGACGGCGACCATCCTGGAGATGGGCCAGCTCGCGCAGCGGCTGATGGCGAAGGCGACCGAGGTGCTGATCACCAAGGATGTCGAGCTGGCGATGCAGTTGGAGCAGGACGACGACGAGATGGACACCCTGCACCGGACGCTGTTCCGGCACCTGATGGACGACCGCTGGCAGCACGGGGTGGAGACGGCGGTGGATGTGACGCTGCTGGGCCGCTACTACGAGCGGTTCGCCGATCACGCGGTGTCGATCGCGCGGCGCGTGGTGTACCTGGTGACGGGTGAGCACGCGGACGAGTTCGCGCCGGAGCCGGAGCCCGAGACGGCCTGAGCCCGGCAGGGCGCGAGGCCGTGAGGGGCGGGCGGGGGCGCTCCCGATTGCGCCCCTGTGCGCCCCGTTGACGGGCGGGCGGCGGCGGGTTTCCCATGGAGGGGCACGGGTGTGTGTGGAGGAATTCTGCTGCCCAGGAGGCATCTCATGGCGAACCGTCCCGCGACTGCCCCGACAACCGCCGCCTGTTCGTGCGGCTCCGGCTGCTCCTGCGGCTGCCAGAACGGCGGCTCCTGCAAGTGCGGGGGCTGCTGACGGCGCTGCCGCGCCGCTGAGCGGCGGCCCAGCCGCCGCGCCGGCACCGATGACCCCGGCGCGGGGCCCGGTCTCCTCCGGGTTCCGCGCCGGGGTCATGCCATGCCCGGGCCCCGGCGGGGGCCGGGGGCGTACCCGGCCAGGGCCGGGCTACGCCGCCGGCCAGGGGAGCTTGGCGACCAGTTCGAATGCCCCGTTCGTGGCGCCGTGCAGCAGGCTGCCGCCGTCCAGGGCGATGCGCTCCTCCAGGCCGGCCAGCCCCGCGCCCGCGCCGGGGATGTGTTCGCGCCCGGCCCCGGCGGTCACCGGCAGCGGGTTGCGGATCCGTACGGTCAGGCCCTGGCCCGCGGCGCCCACCAGGGTCACCGTGATCAGCGCGCCCGGGGCGTGCTTGCGGGCGTTGGTGAGCCCTTCCTGCACCACCCGGTAGACGGTGCGCTGCGCCTGGTCGCGCAGGGCCTCGGCGGCGCCCTCCGCATACTTCTGGTCCAGGACGACGCGCTGTCCCGCCCGGGTGGCCTCGGCGACCAGTTCGCCGATCTCGGCGATCCGCGGCTGCGGCCGTCCGCCGCCCGCCTCGGTGAGCGCGCCGGGCGCGGTGCCGCGCAGCACCGTCAGCACCTCGCGCAGCTCCTCCAGGGCCTGGTGGGCGTTGTCGCGGATGACCTGGGCGCTCTCGCCCACCTCGGCGTCGCTGAGCGGTTTGGCGTGCGCCCCGGCGGCGCCCGAGGTGCGGTACGCCAGCGCTCCGGCGTGCACGGACAGCAGGGAGATGCGGTGCGCCAGCACGTCGTGCATCTCGCGGGCGATGGCCTCGCGCTCGGCGCGGCGGGCGTCGGCCATCCGGCGGGCGTGTTCGGCACGCTCGCGCCCCGCGTCCTGGCGCAGGCGCACGACCAGCTGGCGGCGGGCGCGGGTGGCGACGCCCCAGGCGAAGAACGTGAGCAGGTAGGCGACGCTGAAGAAGATGTCGCCCCAGCCGCTGTTGTCCTCCGGGAGGGAGCAGAAGATGAAGTAGGGGATGGCGACGGCGATGTTGGCGGCGAGCAGGGCGAGCGCGCGCCGGGTCGGCAGGCGCAGCGCCGTGCTGAGCATGACGACACCCAGGGCGCCGAAGGCGCTGGCCGAGACCGCCCCGACCGGGACCACGAGGAGCGCGACGGCGAGCGGGTGGCGGCGGCGGACCCACAGGGCGCAGCAGGCGAGCAGCCCGAGCGGTGCGTCGATGGCCCGGATCCACTCCGGGGTGTGTTCGAGGGTGGGCAGCGCCACGATGACCATCAGCGCCCACATGCCGAGCGACCAGCCGAAGAGGGTGACGTCCACGGCCCAGTCGCGCGGGGTGCGGCGCGGGGGCCGGGGGTGCGGGAAGCGCACGCCGGTGCCCGGTGCGCCGGGAGCCGCGGCGGCCAGGTCGGCCGGCTCGGTCAGCAGATCGCCGGGGAGCAGCCAGCGCTGCGGCCGGGTGAACCGGCCGCTGACGCCGGCCGCTGTCTCGGTCATGTCATCGAGCGTAGGCGACCGGCGGCGCGGGCCACCCCTCATTCGTACGAATGTGCTACTTCTTGCCCTGGTTCTTCACGGCCTCGATGGCGGCGCGCGCGGCCTCCGGGTCGAGGTAGGTACCGCCGGGGTTCAGCGGGCGGAAGTCGGCGTCCAGCTCGTACAGCAGCGGGATGCCGGTGGGGATGTTCAGGCCGACGATCTCGGAGTCCGAGATGCCGTCGAGGTGCTTGACCAGCGCGCGCAGGCTGTTGCCGTGCGCGGTGACCAGCACGGTGCGGCCGGCGGCGAGGTCGGGGACGATGCCGTCGTACCAGTACGGCAGCATCCGCTCGACGACGTCCTTGAGGCACTCGGTCTGCGGGCGCACGTCGGAGGGGATGTGGGCGTAGCGCGGGTCGTCGGCCTGCGACCACTCGGCGTCGGCGGCGAGCACCGGGGGCGGGGTGTCGTACGAGCGGCGCCACTGGGTGAACTGCTCCTCGCCGAACTCGGCGAGGGTGGCGGCCTTGTCCTTGCCCTGGAGCGCGCCGTAGTGCCGCTCGTTGAGCCGCCAGGAACGGGTGACCGGGACCCAGACGCGGTCGGCGGCGTCCAGGGCGAGGTTCGCGGTGCGGATGGCCCGCTTGAGCAGGGAGGTGTGCAGGACATCGGGGAGCAGCCCGGCGTCCTTCAGCAGCTCGCCGCCACGGACCGCCTCCTTCTCGCCCTTCTCGGTGAGGTTGACGTCCACCCAGCCGGTGAACAGGTTCTTGGCGTTCCAGTCGCTCTCGCCGTGGCGGAGCAGGATCAGCTTGTACGGTGCGTCGGCCATGCCCCGAGCGTAGACGGCCCCGGGGCGGGGGCCGTTTGTGGGGTTACCTGCTTCCGCCTCATATTGGTGCAAAGTGGAGGAATGACGGCATTCTCCCGGGACCGGGGCGCGGGCGGCGGCGGACGGCTGGCAGCGGTGCGGTCCGCGCTGGGTGTCCGCAGCATCGTCGGGCAGATGTTCGCCCTCCAGGTGGTGACCGTCCTGCTGCTGGTGGCCGCCGCGGCCATCACCATCTACGTCCAGATGGACCGCAACCAGCGCACCGCCGCGTACAACCGCACCCTCGCCGTCGCCACCACCTTCGCCAACTCACCCGGCATCGTCGCGGCGGTGCACTCCGCCGACCCCACCTCCGCCCTCCAGCCGCACACCGAAGCGGTCCGGAAGGCGGCCCGGGTGGGCGGCGTGGTGGTCACCGACACGGCCGGCATCCGCCTCACCCACCCCAGGCCCGCGGAGATCGGCAAGCCCTTTATCGGGGACGTACGGTCCGCGCTGGACGGCAACATCGTTCAGGAGTCGCTCAACGCGGCCATCGGCCCCGCCGTGCAGAGCGTGGTCCCCATCCGGGACGACACCGGCACCGTGGTCGGCGCCGTAGGGGTCGCCATCCTGCTCGACGAGATCACCATCAATTTCTCCGCCCGGGTGCCGCTGATCCTGGGCGCGCTGGGCGCCCTGCTGCTCACCCTGGCCGGCACCGCGCTCATCAGCCGGCGCCTGCTGAAGCAGACCCGCGGCCTGGGGCCCTCCGAGATCACCCGGTTGTACGAGAACCACGACGCCGTTCTGCGCTCCGTGCGGGAAGGCGTCGTCATCCTCGACGGCGACCGGCGGCTGCTGCTGGCCAACGAAGAGGCCAGCCGGCTGCTCGACCTGCCCGAGAACGCCCAGGGCCGTCCCCTCGGCGACCTCGGCCTCGCCCCCGCCACCGCCGAACTGCTGGCCTCCGGGCACGAGACCACCGACGAGGTGCACCGCTTCGGCGGCCGGCTGCTGGCCGTCAACCACCGCCCGATGGACCTGCACGGCGGCCCGCCGGGATCCGTCACCACCCTGCGGGACTCCACCGAGCTGAGCGTGGTGGCGAGACGCGCCGAGGCGGCCCAGCGCAGACTGCGGCTGCTGTACGAGGCCAGCGTGCGCATCGGCACCACGCTGGAGGTGGTGCGCACCGCCGAGGAGCTGACCGAGGTCGGGGTCCCCGAGTTCGCCGACTACATCACCGTCGACCTGGTGGACGAGGTGACGCGCGGCGCCGAACCCGTCGCCAGCGGCAGCCGGATGCGGCGCACCGCCACCCGCGCCGTACGGGAGGACCACCCGCTGTACGGGGGCGGCGGCGTCACCCTGGACACCACCTCCCCCGAGGTACGCGGCCTGCTGATGGGACACGCGCGGGCCGAACGCGACCTGCGCGGCACCACCTGGTGGCGGGCCGCCGACCCCGAGCACGCGCGGGAACTGCTCGACTTCGGCATCCACTCGCTGATCTCCACGCCGCTGCACGCCCGCGGCGTGGTGCTGGGCGTGGTCAACTTCTGGCGGGCGGACACCTCCCCCACGTTCTCCGAGGAGGACCTGTCCCTCGCCGAGGAACTGGCGGCCCGTACGGCGGTGTGCGTGGACAACGCCCGCCGCTTCACCCGCGAGCACACCATGGCCGTCACCCTGCAGCGCAGCCTGCTGCCCAGCGGGCTGCCCCGGCAGAACGCCCTGGAGGCCGCCACCCGCTATCTGCCCGCGCAGTCGGGGGTGGGCGGCGACTGGTTCGACGTCATCCCGCTGTCGGGTACGCGCGTCGCGCTGGTCGTGGGCGACGTGGTGGGGCACGGGCTGCACGCGGCGGCCACCATGGGACGGCTGCGGACGGCGGTGCACAACTTCTCGGCGCTCGACCTCACCCCGGACGAACTGCTGGGCCGCCTGGACGAACTGGCCTCCCGCGTCGACGCCGACGAGACGACCGAGGCCGGCGGCGGCGCCATCGCCGGCGCCACCTGCCTGTACGCGATCTACGACCCGGTGGACGGCGGCTGCGAGATGGCTCGGGCCGGACATCTGCCGCCCGCGCTGGTGCTGCCCGACGGCACCGTCAGCTTCGCGGACCTGCCGGCCGCGCCGCCGCTGGGCGTGGGCGGCGTCCCGTTCGAGACGACGCGGGTGGAACTGCCCGAGGGCAGCCGGATCGTGCTGTACACGGACGGGCTGGTGGAGAGCCGCACCCGGGACATCGACGAGGGCCTGGACCGCCTGCGGGAGGCGCTCGCCGCGTCGGGCCCCGCCCCGGAACAGACCTGCGACACCGTCCTGGAGCGCCTGCTGCCCGCCCGCCCGGCGGACGACGTCGCCCTGCTCGTCGCCCGCACCCGCATGCTGCGCGACGACCAGGTGGCCAGCTGGGACGTAGCCGCAGACCCGACCGCGGTGGCCCCGCTGCGGGCCGCCGTCACCCGGCAGCTGGCGGACTGGCACCTCGGTGACGCGGCGTTCATCACGGAGCTGATCCTGAGCGAGCTGATCACCAACGCCATCCGGTACGCCGCCGGGCCCATCGGCGTCCGGCTGCTCCGCGACCGGTCGCTGATCTGCGAGGTCTCCGACGGCAGCAGCACCTCACCGCACCTGCGGAACGCCACGGACACCGACGAGGGCGGCCGGGGCCTGTTCCTGGTCTCGCAGTACGCCGACCGCTGGGGCACCCGGTACACGCCCGAGGGCAAGGTCATCTGGGCGGAGCAGCGGCTGCCGGAAACCACGTGAGCCGGGCGGCGGGACGGCGTTAGGCTCGCTGTCATGGAGACGCAGGGCGGCACGGGCGGCACGGTGCGAGTGGACGTGTGGATCTGGTCGGTCCGCCTGGCCAAGACCCGCTCCACGGCGGCGGCGGCCTGCAAGGCCGGCCACGTCCGGATCAACGGCGACCGCGCGAAGCCGGCCCAGCCGGTGAAGCCGGGCGACGAGGTCCGGCTGCGGCAGGACGGCCGGGAGCGGATCGTGAAGGTCACCCAGCTCATCCGCAAGCGGGTCGGTGCGCCGGTGGCCGTGCAGTGCTACGTGGACAACAGCCCGCCGCCCCCGCCGCGCGAGGCGGTGGCCCCGGCGGGCATCAGGGACCGCGGCGCGGGCCGCCCGACCAAGCGCGACCGCCGCGAGATGGACCGGCTGCGCGGGGCGGGTTCCTGAGGGCACGGCCCCGGCTCAGGGGACGCTGATGAGCCTCCCCGGTGTCAGACCGTCGGATGGCCGCTGACGGTCTCCCCGGGCGGGACGAGTTCCTGAACGACGTCCCAGTGCTCGACGATCCGGCCTTCGTCGAGCCGGAAGATGTCGACGATGACGACGGGGTCCGGCGCCCAGCCGTGGACGACGCTGTGGGTGCAGACGAGGTCGCCCTGCGCGGCGGTCCGCTGCGGCGCCCCCACGAAACCGTCCAGGCCCGGCACCACGGCGCGCAGCGTGTCCAGACCGCCGGCCATCCGGGGCCTGTGCCGCACGTAGGGCTCGGCCCAGTACCGGTCGAGCGCGGTCAGGTCCTTCTCCCCGAAGAGTTCCCGCATGGCGGTCAGCACGATGCCGGTGTTGCGCCGGGCCTGGTCCGCCGCGGTGTTCTCGGCCATGGTCATGCCTTCTCGCCGGTTCCGGGGAGGTGCTCAGACGTGCCGCCGCCGTTGGTGCCGGGGGCGTGACGGGTGATCGGTGCGGGCCCGCCCGGAGTCTCCTGCACGCCGTCCACCCATGCGTACTGCAACGCGCCCGAGGGGCAGCGCCGCACCACTTCGGCCAGGCGCCCGGCCTCGGCGCCGTCGGGCCTGATCCACGGGCGCCGGGCGGTGTCGAAGACCTCCGGCAGGCCGCGGACGCATTCGGCGGCGTGCCGGCAGCGCGCGGCCTCGAAGGTCACGGTGATCGACCGGCCCTCGTACGTCTTCTTCCCGGTGCTGCTACTCATCACGGCCTCCGTCACCGCTCTGCCCGGACGGTTCAGTCGCTGACCGTGCTGCGGGACTGGTACAGCAGGTCCTGGTACTCGGGGTGCCGGGCGATCCACCCCGCGAAGAACGGACAGGTGGCCAGCACCCGCAGCTTCGCGGCGCGCGCCTCGTCGAGGGCGGTGCGGGCCAGGGCCGACCCGATCCCCTTGCCCTCGTGCTCCGGCGGAACCTCGGTGTGCACGAAGGCGATGAGTTCCGCCGTCCGGATGTACGCCGCGACGCCCGCGATCGCCGTCTCCCCGTCGAGCCGGGCCTCGTACCGGTTGGCCTCGGGTACGTCACGCACTTCCACGGTCATGTGTCCTCCATGATCCGCCGGGGCGGACGAACCCGGCGCGAAGGCCGGGACGTCCGCCACGACTGTTGATGTCCTCGTGCCGGATGTCCTGTGCGAGCGTGGCAGACCGGCCGCCGCCCGCCGGGGATCCGCTGGGCGACAGGCCGTGCCACGATACGCGGGACGGGCCGGCACGGTGGCCGGGTCAGCCGCCGTTGCGGCCCTGCCCGGCGAGAAGCTGGGTCTCCCAGGCGTAGGCCACACCGGTGGCACCGGTGTGTGCCAGCATGACCTCGACGAGACCCGGGAGGGTCTTCTCGCGGGCGTAGTCACGCTGCCACTCGCTCATCACCGCCATCCAGGTGATCGGGACGACGCCCGCCCGGGCCATGCGCCGCACGGCCATGTCGTGGGTCTCCTTCGAGGCGCCGCCCGAGGCGTCGGTGACGGCGAAGACCTCGAAGCCCTCGCCCGCCGCCTGGATGGCGGGCATCGCCAGGCAGACCTCCGTCCACAGACCGGCGAGGATCAGCTTCTTGCGCCCGGTCGCCTTGACGGCGTCCACGACGCGCTCGTCCTGCCAGGTGTTGACCCACGTCCTGTTGATCGGCTTCTGCTCCGGGAACACGTCCTGCAGATCCTGGAGGAGGAGGCCGCCGCGCTCCTCCAGCACGGTCGTCAGGATGGTGGGGACGTCGAACACCTTGGCGGCCTTGGCAAGACCGACGACGTTGTTCACGATCATCGTCGGCTCGTGGCTGTTCAGGTTGGCGAACTGGAACGGCTGGTGGTCGATCAGCACGAGGACGCTCTCCTCGGGCGTCAGCAGCGCGTCGAGTCCAGCCTTGTTCTGGGTGCTCATGGGATTCCCTCTCTGGGGCTTCGCTTCCGCGGCCGCCGGCGGTGCGCCGGCGTCCGGGGTCCGCCGTGAACGCGTACGGGCCCACCCCGACCGGCGGCGAACCCTCACCCTCTGGTTGACGTGTCACCTACGTTAGAGCGCTGTGATTGACGCGTCAACTAGTCCCCCGGGCCGATGCCTTGGAGAGTGCGGCGAGCGAGGCGGTGCCGCCCCGAAGCCCTCACCCGGGCAGGCCCCGCACACCGGGCGGGGAAGGGAACCGGAATCGGCCACGTCCACGGGATGGATCAGTGATCGGTGATGTCACTACGCTCACTCCATGAACGCAACGCCTCGCTGGCTGACCCCGGAGCAGAAGGCCGCCTGGGACGCCTTCATCCGCATGCACGAAAAGCTCATCGGAAGGCTCTCCCGCCGGGTCCAGGAGGACTCCGGCATGTCCCCCTCCGACTACATCGTGCTGGCCAAACTCACCGAGGCCGGCGAGCGGATGCGCTTCATGGACCTGGTCAAGCTGGTGGAGTGGGAGAAGAGCCGCATGTCCCACCAGATCACCCGCATGGCGAAGCGCGGACTGGTGGCCAAGGAAGAGTGCCCCGACGACGGGCGCGGAGCGTTCATCGTCGCCACCCCGGCCGGCCACCGGGCGATCGAGGACGCCGCACCCACGCACGTCGCCCACGTCCGCCGGCTGTTCATCGAGGCCCTCACCCAGGAAGAACTCGACACGCTCGCCCGGATCTCGAAGCGCGTCCTCACCCACATGGAGAAGCAGCCGGACTGACCGGCCGGGAACGTCGGCGGCGCGGCGGCCGGGTACCGGCACCCGTGGCCCCCGGCGGTCGCGGCCCCCGGTTCAGCCGGCGGACCGCAGGAGAACCCGGCCCGGGTCGCGCAGCCACACGCGTTGCTCGTCGGGGGTGACGGTCATGCCGAACTCCTCCGTCCGCGGGCGGCCGCGCTCCCGCCACCAGGCAAGAAACCGCGCGGCCTCCGCCACCAGATCACGCGGCCCGTAGCGATGGCAGGCATCGCGCCTGACCCACAGCCAGGACGCGTCGTCCCCGGACAGCAGGAGAACCCCGTCGCCCTGAAGCTGTGCGGAGAAGCCCGGCGCCCGCACGGCGAGTGCGAAAAGCGCGTGGGCCGAGCCGAGATCCAGCAGCCCCGCGTCGCCCTCGATCTTCTCCGAGTCCTTCCAGGTGGCCTCCCAGAGCGACCCGATGTCGGGGGGCGTCATGCGCTGGCCGCGCACCGGCATGAACGACTCCCGGCCCTGGAAACGCCCATGGGCCGTGCCGTCGTCGCCCATCCGGAGCCGGATCAGCCCGAAGCCGTTGGCGCAGGGGTACCAGGGGATGACCAGCACGCCGCCCGGCGCCACCTGGCGCAGCCAGGCCGGGGGCACCCGACGTACGGAGGCCGTGGCGATCAGCCGGTCGTACGGCGCCCGGTCCGGGTGGCCCGCCTCGCCGTCCCCGCAGACCACCAGCGGGCGGTGGCCGGCCGAGGCGAGTCGCTCGGCGGCGAGCTCCGCGAGCAGCGGGTCGATCTCGACCGTGACGACGCTTTCGGCGCCCACGCGTTCGCACAGCAGCGCCGCGTTGTACCCGGTGCCGCTGCCGATTTCGAGAACGGAGTGGCCGGGCCGGAGGTCCAGAGCGGCCAGCATGTTGAGCACCACGTCGGCCGAACTCATCGAACTCGTGGCACCGATCCCCGTGCCGTCCGCCACCGGGGCGCCGTCGCCGATCTGCGTGATCAGCGCCGCACCGGGGCGGTAGACCAGTTCGGCCCAGCCTTCGGGGTCCTCGCGGCGGTTCAGCGGACCCCAGCCGCCGTCGGACCAGCGCCACACGGTGTGCGGCGCGAACTTCTCCCGTGGGACGCGGCCGAACACCAGCCGCAGCCACTCCGCGCGGAAGCAGCCGTCCCGGTCCAGCGACTCGGTGAGCCGCCGGCGGAAGACCTCGGTTCCGGGCGCGGTGCTCACTTCTTGCCGCCGTCCTTCTTGTGCGTCCCGCCGCCGGGCTTGAAGACATCCGGGGGCACCTGGTGGTCCCCGGTCCCGGAGGGCCCCTGCGGCTTCTGCTCCTCCGGCTTCGGCTTGTCGTGCTTGCCCATGGCGCACATCCCTTCATCCGGTCACGTACGGCGCCGGGTTGGCTGCCGTACGTGACGATGCTTGCGCAGGGGAGAAGGGGACGTCCAGGAAATTTCTGAAGATTTCTCAGACCCAGGATTCGGCGGCGGTGGTGAGGAGCCGGCGGGCGTCCGCCCCGTAGAGCGCGTCAGCCGAAAGCATCTCGAACACCCTTTGATAGAGCGCGACTTCCTCGGGGAGCCCCAGCCTCAGCTCGGCACTGTAGATCTCGACCGTGACCAAACGATCATCAAGGATGCAGAAGCCATGTGCCGGCAGGAGCAGTTGTTGCTTCCGTTGCGGAATGACACCCAGCGAAAGCGTCGGAAGCGTGGTCGCTGAGACCAGTCGGTCGATCTGAGCCCGCATCACCGGCGCCGAGGCCGTGCTGTGGAACAGCGCCGACTCGGACAGCAGAAGGAAGCGCCGCTTGCGGCCGGGCTCGTAGAGGACCTGCTGCCGGGCCAGCCGCGCCGCGACCGCACTGTCGGTATCAGGAGGGCTCCCGTGCAGCCGGCCGTGCTGACGCAGGACAGAAGCGGCGTAATCAGCGGTTTGCAGCAGGCCCGGAACACAGCTTGATTCAAAAGAGCGGATGGTCTGGGCCGTTGCCTCGGCATCAGCCCACGCACGCTGCACCGCAGCGTGCCCCTGGCGCAATTGACGTCGCCAGTCGGCATAGCGCCGGTCGAGGTTGCGCAGAAGTATCAGCAGTTCTTCGGCTGCCTGCGGTTCTCCGCAGGCAGCCGTCCACTCCCGGATGTCACCCTCGGTCGGCGACTGTCGTCCGAGCTGAATCTTGGAGACCTTGCTGGGCGGCCACCCCAGACGTTCGGCAAGAGTGCGTCCGTCCACAGCAGCCGCCTGCCTGAGGGCACGCAGACGTCCGCCAAGCTCCTGCCTGGCTTCCTGGACGCCTCTCGGTGCCGAACTCAACGCGGGGGATGCTCCTTCACGAACTTCTCGTATGCGGTGGCGTGCTGGAAGGCAACGTCAAGCCACCGCGCGTGTTCGATGACCAGAGCCGGATCCGTGATGACCTCGGTCCGCACCCTCCGTCCTTCCTCATCGAAGTGCAGCACAACCACAGTATGCGAGTCGAACAGCCAGAAATCGCGGTCGGGCAGCCCCACCCGCTCGGCCGTGGCCCGGTCGAGGTAGCGGATGTCCTCCTTGCCATCGCGGACGTTGCACTCCGTGAGGTCGAGTTCAAACCGCAGGTAATCCGTCAGCTGCGCGGGGACGACCCGCACCCGGGCCACCGTCTTTCCCTGATCGGCGTGCTCGCGCATCAGGTCGGTCCACGGCCTCATCCACGCCACGTCGGTGTCCTCACCGGCCAGGAACCGGTCGAAGTGCTCCCGCTCGTACGAGACGTCGTAGTGATCGCGAGTCTCCAGCCGCCGGGCCGAGTGCTTGAAGTCACGGAACAGGGCATTCCACTGCTCGTCCGTCTCCAGGTCGTAGGACGCCGGCGACTGCTTCCTGGGTACGAAACGCTCCAGCAGTTCCCGGGGGACCTCGACCAGGTCCTCGTTCTCCTCCAGGTTCCGTGCGTCCCGATACGCCTCGTCACTGCGGTCGATCTTCCACCCCTGGATCACGACGGTGTTCCGGTCGGTCTCGTACACGGCGGGGCAGCCTCCGTTGATGCTGTCCGTGCCACTGAAGGTCATCCTCACTGCGTTCTCCCTCATGTGAGAAATTTCTCTGAGTTTCTTCCTCGCGCCAACGCCGCCAACCCTCGCACAGCCCCCACCCCCGCCACCACGGCGCGCAGGGGGCGCAAACAGCAGCGCCCGGAGTCAACTCCGGGCGCTGGTAGGGGGGAACGAGCTTCTCGGGGGTCAGTCCGGGGGGAAGAGGTGGGAGAACGCCGCCAGGTTGTGGGTGGGTTCGCCGCGCGAGACGCGCCAGGCGTGTTCCTTGCGGATGGCCGTCGCGAAGCCCATCTCCAGCAGAGTGTTGAACGCGCCGTCCGCCGTCTCCAGGACCACGCCCAGCAGGCGGTCCAGCTCCGCCGGGGTGGCCGCCGACAGGGGCAGGCGGCCGGCCAGGTAGATGTCGCCGTGGGCGTCCAGGGCGTACGCCACCCCGTACAGCCGGGCGTTGCGCTCCAGCAGCCAGCGGTGGACCGTCTCGTGGTTCTCGTCCGGCCGGCGGATGACGAACGCGTTCACCGACAGCGCGTGCCGGCCCAGCCGCAGCGAACAGGTGGTCGCCAGCTTGCGGGTGCCCGGCAGCGTGACCACGTAGTGGCCGGGGTCCGGGCGTTCCCACTCCACGCCCAGGTCGTTCAGCGTGTCCTCGACGGTCGTCGCGGTGGTGTCCTCAGCCATGCGCCGATCGTAGGGCGAAGCGGTGCGACTCCGTCGCCTCCCGGTACACGGAGACCGTGCCCGCCGCCGTCGCCGCCCACCCGAAGCGGCAGGCGTGCAGCGCCGCCGCCTGACCCAGGCGGGCCGACAGCGACGCGTCGGCCGCGAACCTGCCCAGCGCGTCCGCGTAGTGCACCGGGTCGTGGTCCTCGATCAGGAAGCCGGTCGCCTGGTCCCGCACGACCACCGGCAGCCCGCCCACCGCCGCCGCGATCACGGGGGTGCCGCACGCCTGGGCCTCCGCCGCCACCAGGCCGAAGGACTCGCTGTACGAGGGCATCACCAGCACACTCGCCGCCCGGTACCAGTCCGCCAGCCGCTCCTGCCCCACCGGCGGGTGGAAGCGGACCAGCCGGGACAGGCCCAGCCGTTCCGCGAGCTTCTGGAGCCGCTCGGGGCGGGCCAGGCCGGTGCCCGAGGGGCCGCCCACGATCGGGACGACCATGCGGCCCGGCTCGGCCAGCGACGGGTCGCGGTCCAGCAGGTCCCGCACGGCGTGCAGCAGCAGATCGGGGGCCTTGAGCGGCTGGATGCGCCCCACGAACAGCGGGATCAGCGCGTCCTGCGGCAGCCCGAGGCGGGCCCGCGCCGCCGCCCGCCCGTCCGCCGGGCGGAAGACGTCCAGGTTGACGCCGGGGTGCACCACCGCCGTGCGCATCGGGTCGGCCTCGTAGTGCCGCACCAGTTCGGCGGCCTCCTCGGCCGTGTTGGCGATCAGCCGGTCCGCCGCCCGCACGATCTGGGTCTCGCCGATCACCCGGGCCGCCGGCTCCGGGCTGTCCCCGGCCGCCAGCGCGGCGTTCTTCACCTTGGCCATGGTGTGCATCGCGTGCACCAGCGGTACGCCCCAGCGCTCCGCGACCAGCCAGCCCACCTGCCCCGACAGCCAGTAGTGCGAGTGCACCAGGTCGAAGTACCCGGGCCGCTCCCCCGCCCAGATCTGGGTCACGCCGTGCGTGAACGCGCACATCTGGGCCGGCAGCTCCTCCTTGCTCAGCCCCTCGTAGGGGCCTGCGTCCACGTGGCGTACCAGCACCCCGGGCGCCAGCTCCACAGTCGGCGGCAGCCCGCCCTGGGCCGCCCGCGTGAAGATCTCCACCTCCGTGCCGAGCGCCGCCAGCTGTCTGGACAGTTCGACGATGTAGACGTTCATGCCGCCCGCGTCGCCGGTGCCCGGCTGATGCAGCGGAGAGGTGTGAACGCTCAGCATCGCCACCCGGCGCGGTCGGTGCCCCACTGCGTCTCCTGACGGGCCGAGAGCGGAAAACGGACGTCTCCCCCACACCAGTGTGCCCAACGGTCCGGGGACGGCACGCGCCGGGTGGCGCCCGAAAAGTAGACTCGCCGGCATGCCTGAGGGGACGGTCACCCGGGGGACGACCAACCCCAATCGTTTGCGGCGCATGGACCGCTGGATCGCCCATGCGCACGGCACCGCCCTGCGCCGCGCCCACCACCCGCCGCTGGCCGTGGATCTGGGGTACGGGGCGGCGCCCTGGACCGCCGTCGAACTGCTGGGGCGGCTGCGCCGGGTACGGCCCGACGCCCGGGTGGCGGGGGTGGAGATCGACCCGGAGCGGGTGGCGGCGGCGCTGCCGTACGAACAGGACGGGCTCTCCTTCGTCCGCGGCGGGTTCGAGATGCCGCTGCCCGGCGGGGAACGGCCACTGCTGATCCGGGCCGCGAACGTGCTGCGGCAGTATCCCGAGGACGCGGTCGCCGGGGTGTGGGAGCGGCTGTGCGGGCGGCTGGCGCCGGGGGGGCTGCTGGTGGAGGGCACCTGCGACGAGCCGGGGCGGCGGCACGTGTGGGTGGCGCTGGGGCCGGACGGGCCGCGCACGGTCACCTTCGCCGCCCGGCTGGCGGATCTCGGCACCCCCTCCGACCTGGCCGAGCGGCTGCCCAAGGTGCTCATCCACCGCAATGTGCCGGGCGAACGCGTGCACCGGTTCCTGGTCGACTTCGACCGCGCCTGGGCCGCCGCCGCCCCGTACGCGCCGCTCGGCGCCCGGCAGCGCTGGGTCACGGCCGTACGGGCCCTGGCCGCCGCCGGCTGGCCACTGGCCGATGACGTACGGCGCTGGCGGCAGGGCGAGGTCACCGTGCGCTGGGCGGCGCTGGCGCCCGGGGGTACCGGCCCCGGCTGAGCCGGGTGGTCCCGGTCCGGGGTCAGGTCCGAACCGGCGGGCGCGGGTCCGGGCCCGTGCCCCGGCGGTGGCCGTCCGGGACGGCCCCGCTACAGCGCCTCCAGCGCCGCCGCCAGCAGCGGCCGGTCCTGCGCGTGCGTCAGCTGGGTGAGGGCCTGCTCCGGCGGCAGCCACAGCAGCCGGTCCACCTCGTCATTGGGCGAGAACCGGCCGCCGACCGCCTCACCGGCCCAGTAGTGGACCTCCTTGGGCCGCCCGCGCACCACATAGCGGGCGGTGGGCAGCGGGGCGCCGAGCACGCAGATCATGCCGGTCTCCTCCAGCACCTCGCGCAGCGCCGCGTCCTCCGGCTCCTCCCCCGGGTGCAGCTTGCCCTTGGGGTGCGACCAGTCGTCGTAGCGGGGGCGGTGCACCAGCGCCACCTCCACCTCGCCCGACGGGCCCGCCGCGTACCTCCACAGCACGCAGCCGGCCGCCCGGACCGTCTCCTCCTCAGCCGTTCGTTCCACGGCGTCTCCTTCGTGCCTCGATCTGCATCTCCTGCACATTGCGCAGCGGCCGGCCGTCCGTGCCGGTCCAGTGCCGGGTCCACGCCCCGTCCGGGCCCAGGTGCCAGGACGCGGTGGTGTCGGCGGTGCCGGCCGCCAGCAGCCGGGTCAGGGTGGAGCGGTGCGCCGGGTCGGTGACCCGTACCAGCACCTCGATGCGGCGGTCCAGGTTGCGGTGCATCAGGTCGGCGCTGCCCAGCCACACCTCGCTGTCGCCGCCCGCCGCGAACGCGTACACCCGCGAGTGCTCCAGGAAGCGCCCCAGCACGCTGCGCACCCGGATGGTCTCGGACATGCCGGGCACCCCGGGGCGCAGGGCGCAGATGCCGCGCACCCATATGTCGACCGGGACGCCCTCCTGCGAGGCGCGGTAGAGGGCGTCGATCACCGCCTCGTCGACGATGGCGTTGGTCTTGATGCGGATCGACGCCGGACGGCCCGCCCGGTGGTGCGCTATCTCCCGGCCGATCCGGGCCAGCAGCCCGTCGCGCAGCGAGCGCGGAGCGACCAGCAGCCGGCGGTAGGTCTCGCGGCGCGAGTAGCCGGAGAGCCGGTTGAACAGGTCGGACAGGTCCGCGCCCACCTCGGCGTCGGCGGTGAGCAGTCCCAGGTCCTCGTAGAGCCGGGCCGTCTTGGGGTGGTAGTTGCCGGTGCCGACGTGGGCGTAGCGGCGCAGCGTCTCGCCCTCCTGGCGGACCACCAGGGACAGCTTGCAGTGCGTCTTGAGCCCCACCAGCCCGTACACGACGTGGCAGCCGGCCTCCTCCAGCTTGCGGGCCCACTTGATGTTGGCGTGCTCGTCGAAGCGGGCCTTGATCTCCACCAGCACCAGCACCTGCTTGCCGGACTCGGCGGCGTCGATGAGGGCGTCCACGATCGGGGAGTCGCCCGAGGTGCGGTACAGGGTCTGCTTGATGGCCAGGACGTCCGGGTCGGCGGCGGCCTGTTCCAGGAAGGTCTGGACGGAGGTGGAGAAGGAGTCGTACGGGTGGTGCAGCAGCACGTCGCGTTCGCGCAGCACGCCGAAGATGTCGGGGGCGGACGCCGACTCGACCTCGGCGAGTTCGCGGTGGGTGCCGGCCACGAACTTCGGGTACTTCAGCTCGGGGCGTTCCAGGGAGGCGATGTCGCCGAGCCCGGTGAGGTCGAGCGGCCCGGGCAGGGTGTAGACCTCCTCGTCCCGTATCTTCAGCTCGCGCACCAGCAGCCGCAGCACGCCGGGGTCGATGGACTCCTCGGCCTCCAGCCGGACGGGCGGGCCGAAGCGGCGGCGCAGCAGTTCCTTCTCCAGGGCCTGGAGGAGGTTCTCGGTGTCGTCCTCCTCGACCTCCAGGTCCTCGTTGCGGGTGACCCGGAAGACATGGTGGGCGAGCACCTCCATGCCGGGGAAGAGCTCCTCCAGGTGGGCGGCGATCACGTCCTCGACGGGGACGAAGCGCTGCGGCGAGGCTTCGAGGAAACGATCCAGCAGCGGCGGGACCTTGACCCGGGCGAAGTGCTTGTGGCCGGTGGCGGGGTTGCGCACCTCGACGGCCAGGTTCAGGGACAGGCCGGAGATGTACGGGAAGGGGTGGGCCGGGTCGACGGCGAGCGGGGTGAGGACGGGGAAGATCCGCTGCCGGAAGAGGGTGAACAGCCGGGTCTGCTCGGTCTCGGTCAGGTCCGGCCAGCGCAGCAGATGGATGCCCTCGGCGCCCAGCGCGGGGGCGACGGAGCGCTGGTAGCAGGCGGCCTGGCGGACCATGAGTTCGCGCGAGCGGGTCCAGATGTCCTCCAGCACCTCGCGCGGCAGCTGGCCGGTGAGGGAGCGGGTCGCGACGCCGGTGGCGATGCGCCGCTTGAGGCCGGCGACGCGCACCATGAAGAACTCGTCGAGGTTGCTGGCGAAGATGCTGAGGAAGTTGGCGCGCTCCAGCAGCGGGGTGGCGGGGTCCTCGGCCAGTTCGAGGACGCGTTCGTTGAAGGCCAGCCAGCTGCGTTCGCGGTCCAGGAAGCGGTGTTCGGGCAGCGGGGCACCGGCCGGATCGAGCACGGTGGTGGCCGCCGCGGGGGCATGCGCGACCGGTTCGGGCGCCGGGTCGGGTACGGCCACGGTCACCGGGTGGGCGGCGGTGGACGGGGGCGGCACCGTCCGGTCCCGGTCGGGGCCGGGCCGCGGGCCGTCCTCCGGCCCTCCGGAGCCGGGTTCCGCCACGGGCCCGGGTTCCGGACCCGGTTCCGCCGCCGCGCCCGGCTCGCTCCTCCGGTCCGGCTCCGGCGCGCCCTTGTTCCGTGACGCCGCCGCGGCCTTCGCCGCGTCCGGGCCGACCCGCGCGCTCCGCGCTCCCCGCACCTCAGGACTCATGCCCCCATTCTCCCGCCAAGAGTGCGAACAGAGCACGTCAGCGTCGTGACCGGGAGGTGGCCGGGATGCGGATCAGGTTTCCGTGCGGTACATCAGGTCCGTCTCGTGGGTCTGGAACCCCAGGCCCTCGTACACCCGCAGCGCCGCCACGTTGTCGGCGTCCACGTACAGCATCGCGGTGGGCAGGGCCCGGTCGGCCGCCAGGTAGCGCAGGCCGATCAGGGTGAGTGCCTTGCCGAGCCCCAGGTTCTGGGCGTCCGGCGAGACCCCCACGACGTAGACCTCGCCCAGCGACTCGGCGCTGTGCACCTTCGTCCAGTGGAAGCCGAGCAGGCGGTCGCCGCGCACCGCGAGAAAGAACCCGGATGGGTCGAACCAGGGCTCCTTCTTCCGGGCGTCCAGGTCCACCTGGGTGAGGCCGCCCTGCTCGGGGTGGTGGGCGAAGGCGGCGGCGTTCAGCTCCAGCCAGGCGGCGTCGTCCTGGCCGGGCACGAAGCTGCGGACCGTCACCCCTTCGGGCAGTACGGGGTCGACATCGCGCAGTCCCCCCAGCGGGCGACGCAGCTGCCGCAGCTCACGGAAGAGGGTCAGCCCCAGGACCTGGGCCAGGTGCCGGGCCGCCGGGTGGCCGCCGTGCGCCCACAGTCGCAGCCGGTGGCCGGACTCGGCGAGCAGCGCCTCGCCCAGCAGCCGGCCGTAGCGCAGGCCGCGGTGGTCGGGGTGCACCGCCAGTTCGCCGGAGGGGGCTTCGACCGGGTCGGTGCCGTCCAGCTGTGCGTAGCCCACGAGTTGGCCGTGGTGCCGCATGAGCAGGTGTTTCACGCCGGTGCGCCGGCCGCCGCGCAGCAGCAGTCTGCCCTGTTCCGATACGGCGCTCTGCCCGTCGGTGCGGGCTGCCGCGTCGATCAGCCGCTCGGCCTCACGCAGCTGGGGGCCCGTCACCTCGTCGACCACGATGACGTCACTCATGACGAAGACTCTATGCCCATATCGCCCGGACCCTTCATCCGCTTGTTACCCGCAGCCCCCTGACACGCTACGCGCGTAGCCGTAGGCTGCCGTCGCACTGTCATGTCATCTCCCTGACATCTGTCCCTTTTTGTCCGCTACGGCCGACCGGGATGCCGATCGGGCCGTCGCCCCCTCTTCCTTGCTTGTCCCCTGATTCCACGAGAGGCAATCTCCGCTGATGCGCACCTTGGCCACCCGGCGTTCGCGCCGGTTCAGACTGACGGCGGGCGCGGTCACCCTTGCCGCCGCCGGCGCCCTCGCCGTCGGGGTACCCGCCGCCCAGGCCGGTACCGGAAACGGCAACGGGCAGGGCAACGGGAACGGCAACAGCCGCCCCGGTCCCGCCCTCGACCTCCAGATCCTCGCCATCAACGACCTGCACGGCGCCCTGGAACCCCCGGAGGGCTCCAACGGCCAGGTCACCCACCGGCACGAGGACGGCACCACCGAGCAGTTGGCCGCCGGTGGTGTCGAATACCTGGCCACCGGGCTGCGCGACGCCCGCAAGGGCAATCAGCGCTCGGTGACCGTCGCCGCCGGTGACCTCGTCGGCGCCACCCCGCTGCTGTCCGGCCTCTTCCACGACGAGCCGACCATCGAGGCGCTCAACAAGCTGGGCATGGACGTCGCGGGCGTCGGCAACCACGAGTTCGACGAGGGCTGGGAGGAACTCCAGCGCCTCCAGGACGGCGGCTGCCACCCGGTCGACGGCTGCTACGCCGATGACCGCACCTTCGAGGGCTCCGACTTCCCCTACCTCGCCGCCAACGTCGTCCGCGAGGACAGCGGCGAACCGATCCTCGCCCCGTACAGCGTCCAGAACATCAAGGGCGTCAAGGTCGGGTTCATCGGCGTCACCCTGGAGGGCACGGCGAACATCGTCACCCAGGACGGCATCGAGGGCCTGGAGTTCCTCGACGAGGCCGAGACCATCAACCGCTACACCGCCGAGCTGGAGTCCCAGGGCGTCAACGCGATCGTCGCGCTGATCCACGAGGGCGGCTACCCGGCCGACCCGGCGTACAACGCCGACTGCGACGCGGGCGCCGACGGCATCTCGGGGCCGATCGTGGAGATCGCCGGGGCCATCGACTCCAACGTGGACGCACTGATCACCGGCCACACCCACCAGCCGTACGTGTGCACCATCCCCGACCCGGACGGCAACGACCGCCTGGTCACCTCCGCCGCCTCCAACGGCCGGCTGTTCACCGAGCTGAACATGCGGTACGACCCGCGTACCAAGGACATCGTGCGCACCTCGGTCGAGGGCACCAACCGGGTCGTGGACCGCGACCAGAAGCCGGCCCGCGACCTCACCCGGCTGATCGACTACTGGAACGAGCTGGCGGCCCCGGTCGCCAACGCCCCCATCGGCTACATCTCCGAGGACATCCGGGGCCGCGGCGCCGGCACCCCCGAGTTCCCGCTCGGTGACCTGATCGCCGACGCCCAGCTGGCTCACGCGATCGAGCTGGAGGGCACCGCCGACCTTGCCCTGATGAACCCCGGCGGGGTGCGCGCCGACCTGGTGTACGCCGCCTCGGGCGACGAGGGCGACGGCGTGGTGACCTACGGCGAGGGCTTCACCGTCCAGCCGTTCTCCAACACCGTCAATCTGCTGAGCATCACCGGCGAACAGCTGCTCCAGGTGCTGCGCGAGCAGGTCAGCGGCCCCAACGCCGCCACGCCCAAGATCCTCCAGCCCTCCGAGGGGCTCACCTACACCCTGGACCTGAGCCGCTCCGGGGCCGACCGGATCGTGGCGGACACCGTGCTGCTGAACGGTGAGCCGATCGAGGCGGAGCGCGTCTACCGGGTCGCGGTCAACTCCTTCCTGGCGGGCGGCGGCGACGGGTTCCCGACCCTGGCCGAGGGCACCGACCCGCGCGTCGGCAACGACGACATGCGGGTGCTGGCGGACTACCTGCTGGCACACTCCTCCGCCGACGCCCCGCTGGCGGCGCCGGCGGCCGACCGGATCACGGTCCTTCCGTAACACCCGGCACGGTGGCCGGTACGGGTCAGGGGCGCGGCACGGTGATCGCCGTCAGCAGCACCCCGTCCCGTACCAGCCACCGTCCGCCGAACCGGCCCACGCCCACCCCGTCCACCACCGGCCCCGGCACCAGCAGTTCGGCCTCGAACGTGCCGGCCCCGGGGTCGAAGGTCACCCGCGCCTGCTCGAAGCCCAGCCACTGCCCGGTCAGCGGGAACCACGCCTTGTACACGCTCTCCTTGGCGCTGAACAGCAGCCGTTCCCAGCGCACCCGCGGATGGCCTGCCGCCAGCTTGGCCAGGTGTTCGCGCTCCTCGGGCAGCGACACCAGCTCCAGCACGCCGTCGTCGCGCAGCGGTTCGTGCGGCTCCGCGTCCAGGCCGATGGACGCCAGCGTCCCGCCGGTGCGGGCCACCGCCGCGGCCCGGTAGCCGGCGCAGTGCGTCATGGAGCCCAGGAACCCCGCCGGCCACCGGGGCGCCCCGCGCTCGCCGGGCAGCAGCGGCACCCGGGGCCCGCCGAGCCGCTCCAGGGCGGTACGGGCGCAGCCGCGCACGGTGGCGAACTCGGTGCGGCGCTTGGCCACTGCCCGCGCCACCACCGCCTCCTCCTCCGGGAACAGCTCGGGCAGCGGTTCCGGGTCCCCGAACATCTCGACCGCGCTGACCGGCGGCGGCAGGAGTTCCCCGATCACGCGCGGATCACCACCGGGCGGCCCGGCGTGCCGCCGCGCGGGCGCCACTCGCGCGGGTAGCCCAGCGACACCTCGTGGTGCGGCACCCCGTCCCGGGTGATGCGGCGCGGGATGTGCAGATGCCCGTACACGACGGCGGCGGCCCGGAACCGCACCGGCCAGTCGTCGGTCGCCTCGGTCCCGCACCACAGCGCGAACTCGGGGTAGCGCAGCACCCGGGTGGGCTGCCGGATGAGCGGGTGGTGGTTGATCAGCACGGTGGGCAGGTCCTCGGGCAGGGCGGCGAGCCGCTCCTCGGTGCTCTCCAGCCGGGCCCGGCACCACGCCTGCCGGCTGGGGTACGGGTCCGGGTGCAGCAGGTACTCGTCGGTGCACATCACCCCGGCCGCCTCCGCCACGGCGAGCGCCTCGGCGGTGGTGCGGGTACCGGGCGGCCGGAAGGTGTAGTCGTACAGCAGGAACAGCGGCGCGACGGCGACCGGTCCACGCTCACCCTGCCACACGGCGTACGGGTCCTCGGGGGTGAGCACCCCCAGGCCGCGGCACAGCTCCACCAGCCGCTCGTAGCGCCGTTCGCCGCGCAGCTGCACGGGGTCGGCGGCGGGGGTCCACAACTCGTGGTTGCCCGGCGTCCACACCACCTGGGCGAAACGGGAGGCGAGCAGCGTCAGCGCCCACTCGATGTCCGAGAACGTCTCCCCCACGTCGCCCGCCACCAGCAGCCAGTCGTCGTCCGACTCGGGACGTAACTCCTCGGTGATCTTGCGGTTCTCGTCGTAGGCCACGTGCAGATCGCTGATGGCCAGCAGTTTCCCCATGAGCTGTGTCCTCCCACCGGGTGCGGCCGGCGAAACGCGAACCTCAATCAAGATTGAGCTATGCGTACGATGGCGGGTGTGCCTCCCACCATCACCAAGGAACTCACCATCGGACAGCTGGCCGAACGCAGCGGGGTCGCCACCTCGGCGCTGCGCTTCTACGAGGAGCAGCGCCTCATCAGCAGCCGCCGCACCGCGGGCAACCAGCGCCGCTACCACCGCGAGACGCTGCGCCGGGTGGCGTTCATCAAGGTCTCGCAGAACGTCGGGATGCCGCTGAACGCCATCCGCGACGCGCTGCACGAACTGCCCGAGGGCCGCACCCCCACCAAGGAGGACTGGGCCCGGCTGTCCGAGTTCTGGAAGGCCGATCTCAACGCGCGGATCTGGCAGCTGACCCGGATCAGGGACGATCTGACCGAGTGCATCGGCTGCGGCTGCCTGTCACTGGAGAGCTGCACGCTGGCCAACCCGTCCGACGTGTGCGGGCAGCGCGGCCCCGGCCCGGTGCGGCTGCTGGAGAACGCCCCCGAGGGCGCCCCCGGCTGCGGAACGGCGTGTTCCTGACGGCCGGCCGCCGGCGTCCCCAGGTCCTGTCAGACAGGACCTGACGAGGCGGGCGGCGGGGTCGGGGCGCCGGGCAGCCGCAGCACCGCCTCCGTACCGCCGCCGGGCGCCGGGTGCAGGGCGATCGCGCCGCCGCTCTCGCGCACGGTGCGGGCCACGATCGACAGGCCGAGCCCGGAGCCCGGCAGCCCGCGCGCGCCCGGGGAGCGCCAGAACCGCTCGAAGACGTGCGGGAGTTCGTCGGGCGGGATGCCGGGGCCGTGGTCGCGGATACGCAGCAGCCCGCCGCGCAGCGTCACCTCCACCATCTCGCCGTCGCCGCTGAACTTCACCGCGTTGTCCAGGAGATTGACCAGCGCCCGCTCCAGCGCGGACGGTTCGGCGCGCACGAACCACGGATCGAGTTCGGCGTCGATGGCGAGCCCGCGCGCCCGGCCGCGCAGCCGCACCCGGTCCACCGCCCGGCGCGTCACCTCGTGCAGCCCCACCACTTCCAGCCGCCCGCCGCCGGCGGGCCGCTCCGGGCGGGACAGCTCCTGGAGGTCCCCGATCAGCGCGGCCAGTTCGCTCAGCTGATCGGTCACCGACTCCAGCAGCCGCCGCCGGTCATCGGGCGGCAGCGGGCGGCCCGTCTGCTCGCTGCGCACCAGCAGCTCGATGTTGGTGCGCAGCGAGGTGAGCGGGGTGCGCAGCTCGTGCCCGGCGTCGGCGATCAGCTGCTGCTGGAGCTCGCGCGAGGAGGCCAGCGCGGCGGTCATGGAGTTGAAGGCGGCGGACAGCCGGGCGATCTCGTCGTCGCCGGCCACCGGGATGCGGGTGGTGAGGTCCTCGGTCCTGGCCACGTGCTCGGCGGCGGCGGTCAGCCGGTCCACGGGCCGCAGCCCGGCCCGGGCCAGGACGACCCCGGCCCCGGCGGCGGTCACCGCGCCGGCCGCGGCGACCAGCGCGAGGACGACGACGAGGGAGCGCAGCGGGTCGGTCACCTCGTCCAGCGGGCGGGCCACGGTGACGGCGCCGTTGGTGGTGGTCTGCAGCGGACGGGTGAGCACCCGGTAGGTGACGCCGTCCGAGCCGGTGGCGTTGTGGAAGGACTCGACGGCCCTGCGGCCCGCGACGGCGGTGTCGGAGGGCGCGACCTCCAGGGTCGCCGCCCCGGAGATGATGCAGCTCGATCCGTCGGAGTTGACCACCTGGATCGTGGCGTCGAACGGCATCGGCACGTTCTGCGGGACGTCGGCCGGTTCCGGGTAGCACTGGCCGTTCTCCCACATGTGGTAGATCACCACCGGGTCGGCCCGGTTGTCCCGCAGGGTGTCGTCGAGGGACCTGATCAGCTGGTCGCGGACCAGGAACCAGGCCGCGATCGCGCAGACCGCGACCGCCGCGGCCACCGCGACGGCCGTCAGCAGGGCGAGCCGGGAGCGCAGCGACAGACCACCGCCGCCGGACGTCACTGGCCGTCCCGCAGCACGTAGCCGACGCCGCGCACGGTGTGCACCAGGCGCGGTTCGCCGCCGGCCTCGGTCTTGCGGCGCAGATACATGACGTAGACGTCCAGCGAGTTGGACGACGGCTCGTAGTCGAAGCCCCAGACGGCGTGCAGGATCTGCTCGCGGGTGAGGACCTGGCGGGGGTGGGTGAGGAACAGCTCCAGCAGGGTGTACTCGGTGCGGGTCAGCTCGACGGGGCGGGGGCCGCGCCGTACCTCCCGGGTGGTGGGGTCCATCCGCAGTTCGCCGAAGACCAGCAGCCCGGCGTCCGGGTCGGGGGCGCCGTCGCGGCCGTCCCCGGCGCCGGCGCCGCCCGGTCGGGCGTAGCCGCTGCGGCGCAGCAGCGCCCGCAGCCGGGCGAGCAGCTCATCGAGTTCGAAGGGCTTGACGAGGTAGTCGTCCGCCCCGGCGTCGAGGCCGCTGACCCGGTCGCCGATCGTGTCCCGGGCGGTCAGCATCAGGATCGGCACCCGGTCCCCGGCGGCGCGCAGCCGGCGGGCGGCGGTGAGCCCGTCCATGCGGGGCATGAGCACGTCGAGGACGATCGCGTCCGGGTGGTAGCGCTCGGCCGTGGCGAGAGCGTCCAGGCCGTCGACGGCGGTCTCGGTGGCGTACCCCTCGAAGGCGAGGGAGCGCTGCAGGGCGTCCCGTACGGCCGGCTCGTCGTCGACGATGAGCACCCGCGAACCATCACTCATGCGCGTCAGTCTCGCATCAGACGTTGTGGGACGAACCGGAGCTTCCGTCGTCGAGCGTGCTGAGCACACTCTTGACGGTGTTGACGGGGATGGCGAAGCCGAGACCGGCACTGCCGGATGCGGCGGACGCGCTGTACATGGCGGAGTTGATGCCGATGACCTCGCCGTTCATGTTGACGAGGGCGCCGCCGGAGTTCCCGGGGTTGAGGGAGGCGTCGGTCTGGATGGCCTGGTAGGTGGTGGTGGAGTCACCCGTGTCGCCGTTGTAGCGGCCACCGCCGTACTCGAAGGGCCACTGCTGCTGTGGCTGCTGCTGGGAGCTGTCTCCCGTGCTGACGGTGACGTCCCGGTCGAGTGCGGAAACGATCCCGCTGGTGACGGTGCCGGACAGCCCCTCGGGCGAACCGATGGCCACGACCTGGTCGCCCACGGCCACCGCGTCGGAGTCGCCGAGCGTGGAGGCGGTGAGCCCGGAGACGTCCTGGGCCTGGATGACGGCGAGGTCGGTGTCCGGGTCGGAGCCGGTGACGGTCGCGGTGGCGGTGGAGCCGTCCGCGAAGGTGACCCGCACCTGGCCGGCGCCGGAGACGACGTGGTTGTTGGTGAGGATCTCGCCGTCGGAGGAGAGGATCACCCCGGAGCCGGTGGCGCTCCCGGTGGAGATCTCCACGACGGACGGCGACACGGCGGCGGCCACGGAGGCGACGGTGCCGTCGGTGTGGACCGAGACGTTGGTGCCGCTGACGCTGGAGCCGCCCCCGGCGACGGCCGACCCGGCGTCCCCGAGCAGTGCGGCGGTCCCGCCGCCCACCCCGGCCGCGACCACGGCGACGGCGGCCAGCAGCGCCACGGACTTCCCGGCGCGGCGGCCGCGCCCCCGGTGCGAGGCCGGCCGGGCCGGCGGAGCAAGACCTTCAGCTACGGCCTCCGGCGCCTGTCCGGGCTGCGGAGGGTAGGAGTGGAACGGCTGATTCCCCTGGTTTTCGCTCATGCACCGACAGTGGGCCCGGAAGATGAGAAGCGGCTGAGAACGGCCTCAGAGTTCCCCTGTGTTTTCAGCCGGGGAAGTCGCTGGTGTCCAGTGAGGTCTCGAAGGGGGCGGGCAGCGGGATCGGGTCACCGAACTTCCCGGTCCACAGGGTCTGGTACACGCCGCCCTGCGGTTCGCCGAACAGCGTGATGACGGGCCCCATCGGAGGTACGCGATCCACGAGCAGGTAGAGGGGGACACCGGCGCGGGCGTACCCGGCGAGCTTCTCGACACGGTCCCGGCTCGCGTTGCCGGGTGAGGTGACCTCCACGACCAGGGCGGCGTCTCCCGCCTGGGTCTCGGGCACGCCATCCAGCATCAGGGCTTCCGGCAGCACCACCAGGTCGGGCTGGAAGACGCCCGAGCGCAGCGGAATCCGCACGTCGACGTTCTGGTAGACGTCCCAGCCATCGGGAATCGCTGGATGCAGTCGCCATTGCAGCTTGGTCGCGATAAAGGTGTGTGGCTTCGACGGCGCGGGCGACATGACGATGGACCCCTCGATGATCTCCGCCTTCCAGCCCGGGGGGACATCCATCTCCTCCCAGACCCTGACGAGCTCATCCCAGGTCTCTCCCCGGACATACGGGGGTTCAACAGCAGGCACACTCACAGCGGACTCCTTGCATTGCCGACACCCACTCCAGCATGCACGGAGCACCCAAACCAGGTCTACCGACCCACTTCACCCGAACGTATGACCGCAGGCCATCAGGGTGACGCCGGGTGGTGGCCGACGGGTGTCAGACCGGCTCCGCCGGGCAGCCGCAGGAGCGGCGGACGCGCAGGGAGGCCGGGAACTGGCGGTGCCGCTCCAGGGCCGGGCCGTCCTGGTCGTTGATCGCCAGCTCGACCGCCGCGCGGGCCATGCCCACCCGGTCGGAGCCGACCGTCGTCAGCGGCGGGTCGGTCAGGGCCGCTTCCTTGACGTCGTCGAAGCCCGCCACCGCCAGCTCCTGCGGCACCTCGATGCGCAGCTCGCGGGCCGCCCGCAGCACGCCGATCGCCTGGTCGTCCGTGGCGCACACCAGCGCCGGCGGCCGGTCGGGGCCCGCCAGCAGGTCCAGCGCCACCCGGTAGGCGTCGTACCGGTTGTAGGGGGCCTGGAAGAGCCGGCCCTCCGTCGACAGGCCGGCCTCGTCCATCGCCCGGCGCCAGCCGGTGACGTGGTCGGTGACCGGGTCGCCCGACTCCGGTGTGGAGGCCACGCCGCCCAGGCAGGCCACGTAGGGGTGGCCGTGGTCCAGCAGGTGCCGGGTCAGCCGCTGCGCGCCGGCGATGTCGTCCAGCACCACCGTCACGTCGTCGATCGCGTCGGGCCGCCGGTGCAGCAGCACCACCCGGGCGTCCCAGGCGTCGATCTCGGCCGCGGCGTGCTCGCTGGGGCCCGAGCTGATGAGGATCAGGCCCGAGACCCGCATGCCCAGGAACGCCCGCAGATAGTGGACCTCGCGCTCGTCCCGGTAGTCGGAGTTGCCGACCAGCACCATCTTTCCGCGCTCGGCCGCCGCCTGTTCCACCGCGTGCGCCATCTCCGCGAAGAACGCCTGCCGGGCGTCGGGCACGATCAGACCTATGAGGTCGGTGCGTTGGGAGGCCATCGCCTGCGCCACCCGGTCCGGGCGGTACCCGAGCTCCTTGATCGCGGCGAGCACCCGCTCGCGCGTACCGGCCGCGACGGGGCGCGGTCCGTTGTTGATGACATAGCTCACGACCGCGGTCGACGTACCCGCCAGTCGCGCCACATCGTCCCGCGTCACCTTGGCCACCTCGGCAGTCTACGCGCGCAACCGCCCCCGGAACACAGGTCCCAGGGGCGGAAGACGAAGCGGAGGTGAACGCGTGGTGCGGCGTTCACGCGCGCCGCGCGGCCTCCTTGACGAGCTGCTCGGCCTCGCGGGTCACCGCGCGCGCGTGGTCGTCGGCCGGCTTCTCCTTCTCCGGAACGACGAAGCGGTAACCGACGTTGCGCACGGTGCCGATCAGCGACTCGTGCTCGGGGCCCAGTTTGGCGCGCAGCCGCCGCACATGGACGTCCACGGTGCGGGTGCCGCCGAAGTAGTCGTAGCCCCAGACCTCCTGGAGGAGCTGGGCGCGGGTGAAGACCCGGCCCGGGTGCTGCGCCAGGTACTTCAGCAGCTCGAACTCCTTGAAGGTGAGGTCCAGGACCCGGCCCTTGAGCTTGGCGCTGTAGGTGGCCTCGTCGACCGACAGGTCGCCGTTGCGGATCTCCATCGGGCTGTCGTCGCTCACCAGCTGCTGGCGGCCGGTGGCCAGCCGCAGCCGCGCCTCGACCTCCGCGGGACCTGCCGTGTCCAGGACCACGTCGTCCACGCCCCAGTCGGCGGTGACGGCGGCGAGCCCGCCCTCGGTGACGATCAGCAGCAGCGGGCAGCCCGGCCCGGTGGAGCGCAGCAGCTGGCACAGGGAGCGGACCTGGGGGAGGTCCTTGCGGCCGTCGATGAGGATGACGTCGGCGCTGGGGGCGTCGACCAGGGCGGGGCCCTCGGCCGGGGCCACGCGGACGTTGTGCAGCAGCAGTTCGAGGGCGGGGAGCACTTGCGACGACGGCTGGAGGGCGTTGGTCAGCAGAAGCAGGGAACTCATCGGGGGCGTTCCTTCCTCGGTCCTGGCGGCGGGGCTGCTGTGCGACGGGACGATTCGAGCGGCTCTGCCCTGAAAGCACAAAAGGACCCGGTATGGCGCCATCGCCCGGATCCTTTACGTGCCCAGCAGCATAACCGAAACAGTTCATCTTGCGCAGGGGCCGTCTTAAGGAGCGGGACGGACAAGCGCCATCATGGGTGCGACAGCGACGCGGGAGGATTGTGATGGCGAGCGGCACCATCCGGTACTGGGCTGCGGCGAAAGCCGCGGCCGGTACGGCGGAGGAGGGGTACGAGGCCGCCACCCTGGCCGGGGTCCTGGCGGGGGCGCGGGAGCGGCACGCGGCCAGGCCGGAGTTCGCGCGGGTGCTGGCCCGCTGCTCCTTCCTGGTGAACGGCGAGCAGGTGGGCAAGCGCGGCCATGACACGGTGACGCTGCCGGAGGGCGCGACCGTCGAGGTGCTGCCGCCCTTCGCGGGCGGGGCGCGGTGAGCGCCGGGCCCGGTCGCGGGCGCGGCGCGGAGCACCCGGAGGGGGAGGCGGCCCGGCCCGCCGTCCATCCGTACGAAAATAGCGCCGTGAGTGAGATCTCTGACCCCACCCGTAACCCCGGCGACACGCGCGCGGCAGGCGCCTCGCACCGGGCCACCTCGCCGATCATCCCGCCCGGGATCCAGCCCGCCCTGCTGACCGCCGCGCTCGCGGCGCTGTTCGCCGTCACCGCCCCGCACGGGCAGTGGGCGCTGCTGGGGCCGGTCATCGTGCTCCAGGCGGTGACCGCCGCCGGCTGGTTCCGGCTGAACGGGATGTGGCCGGCCCGGCAGGGCATCCTGCTGGCGTTCGCGGGCGGCCTGGCGGCCGATGTCGTGCTGCTGTCCACCTCCCGCGAGCACGGCATCACCGCCATGATCGGCACCCTGGGGGTCTGGTTCCTGCTGGTGGTGCTGCTCCAGCTGCGGCACCGCGGCTCGGGCGACGAGCGCCTGGACTCGCTGACCGCGACGGCCGCCTCCACGCTGCTGACGGTGGTGGCCGCCGGTCATCTGGCGGCGGTGGAGTTCTCCTCCACGGCGGTCGTGGTCGCCTCGGCGGCGGTCGCGGTGGCGGCGGTGGCGCGCGGTCTGGTGACGGCGGCGTTCGTGGCGCCCGCCCTGGCCTTCCTGCTGGCGACGGCCGCCGGGGCCGGGGCCGCGCAGGTGGCCGATCTCGACCTGTGGAAGGGCGCGGCGCTGGGCGCGGCCGCCGGGGCGTGCGCGCTGGCCGGCCTGCGCGTGGCCTCCTACGACTTCCCCTCCCGCTTCGTGCACTTCACCGCGGGGGTGGCACTGCCGCTGACCGCCGCCGCCCCGGCGGTGTATCCGCTGGCCCGGGCGCTGCTGTGAGCCCGCACGTGTAACGGAGCTGCTGCAAGGCTCCGGCCGGACCGCCGCGAAACGGAACCCCGGGTTACGCTCGCGGCAGTCCGGCCACTCCATGGGGGATAGAACCCGAATGCGCGCTCTGCGAATATCACTGATCGTGCTCGTCGTCCTCGGCGTGCTCTTCACCGCGGCCGACCGGCTCTCGGTGTCCTGGGCGGAGAACGAGGTCGCCTCCCGCGCCCAGACCTCCCTGGGTCTGTCGGAGACGCCGGACGTCTCGATCAAGGGTTTCCCCTTCCTCACCCAGATCGCGGGCAAGAACCTCAGCCGGGTCGATGTCGGGGTCAGCTCGTACCCCGCGCAGGTGGACGGCACCGCCGTCACCGTGGAGCAGCTGGACATCGAGCTGCGCGACCTGAGGCTGGGCTCCAACTTCTCCACCGCCACCGCGCGGCACGCGGACGGCACCGGCCTGATCACGTACGAGGAGCTGAGCCGCGCGTACGGCGAGCTGCTCGGCTCGGAGAGCACGGGCCTGGGGGTCTCCTTCGGCCCCGCCGAGGACGGGCGGCTGCTGATCACCCTCCAGGCGTCCGTGATGGGGCAGCGCATCAATGTCGGCGACGTGCCCGGTGACATCACGCTGGAGGGCGACCGGGTGCGGGTCGAGGTGGACACCGAGGCGCTGACGGGCATCCCCGATTCCGTGCTGCCGCAGGTGGAGACCCTGATCCAGGAGCAGGCGGGCGTGGAGCGGACGATCTCCGGGCTGCCCGACGGCCTGGCGCTCTCGTCGGTGACGCCGGGCCCGGAGGGCCTGGAGCTGACGGTCACGGGCAGCGATCTGAGCCTGGTCGGCTGAGCGCGCGGCCCCACCAGCGGCGCGTTTCATATAGCGGACATCACCGTCTCAGCATCCGGAAGCCCCGTGACAGGGCGGGGACCGTATCCGTACGATCACGGACATGATGCGTCAGGCTGCGGGCACCCCCGCCGGGGGACTCACCAAGCGGCGGGCAGTGGACCTCTGCCGCGTCGCCGCCATGCTCTGTCGCCGCGCCGGCTGACAGCCGCGCCACCCCCCGTACCGCCGTACCACCGCGAACCCCCGCGCCCCTGGCGCGCCCTGCCCCGCTCCGTCTCGGCACGCGTGTACGCCGGTACGTGTCCGGTCATCCCGATCCGGTACGACTCCCCCCCGCTCACCACAGCCGAAGGAGAACGAGCATGAGCCGCAGTGACGTCCTCGTGGACGCCGACTGGGTCCAGCAGCACATCGACGACCCCAAGGTCGTCATCGTCGAGGTGGACGAGGACACCTCCGCCTACGAGAAGAACCACATCAAGAACGCCGTCCGGATCGACTGGAAGCAGGATCTCCAGGACCCGGTGCGCCGTGACTTCGTCGACCGGGCCGGCTTCGAGAAGCTGCTGTCCGCCAAGGGCATCGCCAACGACGACACGGTGGTGCTGTACGGCGGCAACAACAACTGGTTCGCGGCGTACGCGTACTGGTACTTCAAGCTGTACGGCCACGGCGACGTCAAGCTGCTGGACGGCGGCCGCAAGAAGTGGGAGCTGGACTCCCGCGACCTGGTGGCCGAGGTGCCCGAGCGCGCCGCCACCGAGTACCGGGCGCAGGAGCAGGACCTGTCCATCCGCGCCTTCCGCGACGAGGTCGTGGCGGCCATCGGCGCGCAGAACCTGGTGGACGTGCGCTCCCCCGACGAGTTCAGCGGCAAGCTGCTGGCCCCCGCGCACCTGCCGCAGGAGCAGTCGCAGGTGGCCGGGCACGTGCCCTCCGCCCGCAACATCCCGTGGTCGAAGTCCGCGAACGACGACGGCACCTTCCGTTCCGACGAGGAACTGACGGAGCTGTACGAGGGCGAGGGCGTCGATCTGGGCAAGGACACCATCGCGTACTGCCGCATCGGTGAGCGCTCCGCGCACACCTGGTTCGTGCTGCACGAGCTGCTGGGCCAGCAGAACGTCAAGAACTACGACGGTTCGTGGACCGAGTACGGCTCTTTGGTGGGCGTCCCGGTCGAGACCGGCCCGGCCAAGTAAGAGGAGATCGAGGAATCATGTGCGGAGCGAAGTCCGGCGGCCCCGACGCCGCCGCCACGGCGGGCCAGACGACCATCCAGGGCGTCCTCACGCGTGACGGGGTCCCGGTGAGCGGGTACGTCCGACTGCTGGACGGCACCGGCGAGTTCACGGCGGAGGTGCCGACCTCGGCGACCGGCCAGTTCCGCTTCTTCGCGGCCGAGGGCACCTGGACCGTCCGCGCGCTGGTCCCCGGCGCGAGTGCGGACCGCACGGTGGTGCTGGCCGAGCGCGGTGCGCTGGCCGAGGTGGCGATCGCGCTGTAACGGCCTTGGCGGTGACGGCGGGGCGGCGGTGAACGGCCCGCCCGGCCCGGCCCGCGAATGCCAGACCGCGCCCTTTCCGGTGATCGCCGGAGGGGGCGCGGTCTTCGTGTATCAGGGGGTTCGGATTCCTGGGATTCCTGGTTGGACGGTGTCGTTTCCAAGATCAGCGACTGGGTCGGTCAGCTCACCGTCCCGCAGTTGCCACAGACCCAGTCACCCGCGGGTCCTTGATGCATGTTACCGCCACAGTTCGGACAATTCATGATCACATCCTCTCCACGCCGTTAGACGCACGAGCCGCCGAACCCGTTCAGTCCGGCGTGATCACAAAACGGTCAATGGGCGCGGCAGGCGGGGAAGCCGGCTGGCCTACCTCACTCCGCTTCCCCGCCGGGGGGCCAGCTAGACTCGGCAGAGCACCGTATTTTTCCCGCCGACGCACTAGGAGCACCCGTGCTCGAGGCATTCTTCATCACCCTGATGGTTCTGGTCGGGGTGGGTACCGCCGCGTTCACCGGCCTGGTCGTGAAGAAGCTCTACCAGGGCCAGCGCTGATGATCGAGATCCCCTCAGATCTGCACCCCGACCTGGTACCCCTGGTCTTCCTGCTCGGCGACTGGACCGGCGCCGGCGTGGCCGAGTTCACCGGCGAGGAGTCCATGAACTTCGGCCAGGAAGTCACGTTCTCGCACGACGGCCGGGACTTCCTGGAGTTCTCCTCGCACACCTGGCAGCTGGACGACAAGGGCGAGAAGGTGCGCCCGCTGGAGTCCGAGCACGGCTTCTGGCGGGTCACCGGCGAGCGCAAGGTCGAGGCGGTCCTCATCCGCCAGGACGGCGTCGCCGAGGTCTGGTACGGAGAACTGGCCGAGGGCAAGCCGCGGATCGAGCTGGTCACCGATGCCATCGCGCGTACGCCGTCCGCGGACGCCTACACCGGCGGCAAGCGGCTGTACGGCTACGTCAACAGCGATCTGATGTGGGTCGGCGAAAAGGCGACCCCCGAGGTGCCGCTGCGCCCCTACATGTCGGCGCACCTGAAGAAGGTCGTGGACCCGAGCACCTGGGCCAAGGACCTCAAGGACCTGCCGGACGACGGCATCGCCTTCTTCCGCTGACCGGCGCGCGGGCGGCGGGATCCGGAGCGGAACAGCGGGATGCCCCCGGCCGCTCGCGCGGCACCGGGGGCATCCGGTGAAGCCTTGCCTCGGGCGGCATGTCAGTCAGAGGCGGACCCGAGACTCACTCCTCGAACGTACCGCGGGGGGCAGGGCCCGGCGAGGAGACCCGAACACCCAGGAGCCACCCGCGCCCCCGGTGCGGAGGACCCAAGCCCCCCGGACTTCGTCCGGGAGGGGGCCACGGGCCGCCGCGCGGGAGCGTCAGATCGCCCGCAGGGAGCCGCCGTCCACCGCGATGACCGAGCCGGTGATGTACGAGGCCGCCGGGGACAGCAGGAAGGCGGCGGCGCGGCCGAACTCGGCGGGCTCGCCGTAGCGGCCCAGCGGGATGCCCGCCACCGCCGCCGCGCGGGCGTCGGGGAACGCCGCGTCCAGCTGGGTCATCCGGTCGGTGGCGATCCGGCCGGGCAGCAGGCCCAGCACCCGCACCCCGCGCGGGCCGAACTCGTCCGCCATGTCCTTGGCCACCATCGCCAGCCCCGGGCGCAGCCCGTTGGAGATGCCCAGGCCCCCGACCGGCTGGCGCACCGAGGTGGACAGCACCATGCCGATCGCGCCGTCACCGGTCAGCCGCCCGGCCAGGGTGCGCACCGCGCGCACCGAGCCGAGGAAGACGGACTCGAAGGCGGCGCGCCACTGCTCGTCGGTGGCGGAGGCCGCGGTGCCGGGCGGCGGGCCGCCGACGGAGATCAGGGCGCCGTCCAGCCGCCCGTACCGCTCCAGCGCCGTTCGCGCGAGCCGCTCGGCGGCCTCCGGGTCGGCGAGGTCGGCGGCGACGCCCGTCACACTCCCCCAGCCTTCGGCCGGGGGTGCCCCCATGGGCGCCGAAAGCCTCTCCACGGCCGCCTCGACGTTCGCCGCGTCCCGGGAGGCCAGCACCACCTTCGCGCCGTCCGCGACCAGCGCGGCGGCCGTGGCGTGGCCGAGCCCCTTGCTGCCTCCGGTGACGACATAGACCCGATCGGCCAGTCCCAGATCCATCGCTGCGCTTCCTCCCAGGCTCCGCGAGCCATCAGCCTTATACCGGTTTGACACACCCTGCGGCAGGGTGGGAACCGCCTCCCCGCACGGGGGTCGCCGATCCCCTCCGGCCGCCTCCGTGCGGAGGCGCTAACGCGCGACCCTACGCCCCCGCCGATTCCTCCTACACTGGGCTCGTGGTGAGCACCGACTGGCAGACCTCGCTCCGCGACCGTGGATACCGGCTGACCCCGCAGCGGCAGCTGGTGCTGGAGGCTGTGGACAGGCTGGAGCACTCCACGCCCGAGGACATCCTCACCGAGGTGCGCCGCACGGCGGGCGGGGTCAACATCTCCACCGTCTACCGCACGCTGGAGCTGTTGGAGGAGCTGGGCCTGGTCTCCCACGCCCACCTGGGGCACGGGGCGCCCACGTACCACCTCGCCGAGCGCCACCACCACCTGCATCTGATGTGCCGGGACTGCGGCACCGTGCTGGAGGCCGATCTGGAGGTGGCCGAGCCGTTCGCGCGGCGGCTGCGCGAGGGCTTCGGCTTCGAGACCGATCTGCGGCACTTCGCGATCTTCGGCCGCTGCCGGGAGTGCGCGGCCGGGCCGGACGGTCCGCCCGCGCCGTAGGCTGGGGGCATGTCGTACGCCAGTCCTCTGCTGTCCCTGCCCGGCGCGGTCGCCGCGGACGCCCCGGATGCCGGGGTCGCCGCGCACTACGGTGATCTCTTCCGCGAACAACGGGCGTTGGACCGCGGGCAGGGCCTGGTGGACCTCTCGCACCGCGAGGTCCTCTCGGTGACCGGCCCCGACCGGCTGAGCTGGCTGCATCTGCTGCTCACCCAGCACGTGTCCGAGCTGCCGGCCGGGCAGGCGACCGAGGCGCTGATCCTGACCGCCCAGGGGCGCATCGAGCACGCGCTCTACCTGGTGGACGACGGCACCACCACCTGGCTGCACACCGAACCGGGCCGGGGGGCGGCGCTGCTCGGCTACCTGGAGTCGATGAAGTTCTTCTACCGGGTGGAAACCGCCGACCGGACCGGGGAGTTCGCGGTGGTCTTCCTGCCGGCCGGCTCGATCGCCGAGACCGGCCCGGAGTGGGTGGTGCGCGAGACGCCGTACGGGCGGGACGTGTTCGTCCCGCGCGCCGCGCTGGAGTCCTTCGCCGCGCAGGCGGGGCCGGCCGCGGGTGTGCTGGCGTACGAGGCGCTGCGGGTGGCCGGGCACCGGCCGCGGCTGGGCCGCGAGACGGACGAGCGGACCATCCCGCACGAGCTGGGCTGGCTGGAGAGCGCGGTGCACCTGGCCAAGGGCTGCTACCGGGGGCAGGAGACGGTGGCCAAGGTGCACAACCTGGGCAAGCCGCCGCGCCGCCTGGTGTTCCTGCACCTGGACGGCAGCGAGGTGAAGATCCCCGAGCACGGCGCCCCGGTACGGCTGGCGGCGGACGGCACGGAGGGCCGGCAGCTGGGCGTCGTCACCACCTCGGCCCGTCACCACGAACTGGGGCCGATCGCGCTGGCCGTGGTGAAGCGCGGTGTGCCGGCGGACGCCCCGCTGCTGGCGGGCGACACCCCGGCTGCCCAGGAGACGATCGTCCAGCCGTAGCCCTGCGGTGCCCCGGGGAGAGGTGTCCGGGCCCGGTCAGGGCTCCTCGGGCGCGTGCCAGGGGCTGATGCCGAGGACTCCGGTGGTGCCGAGGTCCACGGGGGACGTGGGGGCCAGCCGCTGGGCGGCGACGCCGTCGGCGGGCCGGACGCTCAGCCGCTCGCCGTTGGCGACGGTCCGGCTGAGGTCATCGACGGTGTTGCGCCACACCAGCCCGGACAGGGCGTGCTCCCCCGGCTGGAGTGTGAGGGGAGCGGGCGGGTCGTCGAAGCCGGTGAGGCTCGCCGTGATGTCGCCCGTGCCGTGCAGCACCTTGATGTCGTACGGGTCGCCGTCCTCGTCCAGGACGGCGACGGTGGGGTAGCCGTTCAGTTCGTACGGTTCGGTGCCGCAGTTGGTCAGGCGCAGGCCCATCACCCGCAGCCCCATCGCCGCGTCGCCGCCGTCCTCGGTGACGCGCACCCCGGATTCGGGGCAGTCGGGGCGTTCGGGCTCGGGGGACGGCGGGCGCGGTGGGGCGGCGGCGTCCGTCTCCGTTTCGGGGGGCGCGGTCTGAGTGCCGCAGCCGGCCAGGGCCAGGGCCGCCAGGGCGACCGGGACGGCCCACCGGGCGAGGACCGCGGCGGGGCGTCGGGCGGTGCGTCGGGCCGGGTGTGCCATCAGACCTCCAGCCAGACGGTGAACGGTCCGTCATTGGTCAGGTTGACCCGCATCTTCGCGCCGAACCGGCCCGTCTCAACGTGCGCCCCCAGCGCGCGCAGATGAGCGCACAACCCCTCGACCAGTGGCTCCGCGATCTCGCCCGGTGCGGCGGCGTTCCATGTGGGCCGTCTGCCCTTCCTGGCGTCACCGTAGAGTGTGAATTGCGAAACAATCAGCAACGGAGCGCCCACATCCGAACAGGACTTCTCACCGTCGAGCACGCGCAGCGTCCACAGCTTGTTCGCCAGCCGCGCCGCCTGCTCATCCGTGTCCTCGTGGGTGGCGCCCACCAGCACACACAGTCCTTGGCCAACGATTTCGCCGACCGTTTCGCCGTCCACGGTGACACTCGCCCCGTCGACCCTCTGCACCACTGCTCGCATGGCGGCCATCATGCCGGAACGTTCCCTCGTACTGAATGACGGCCGGATGCATGCGAAGTCGCTGCGTCAGCTGGGTACACAGTGACACGATGCGTGGCACGGGGTACGTACCGCGCCAGCACACCGAAATGGGGATGAGGGGAAAATTCCGCATGATCACACCGGGCTCCGGCTCACAGCCGGCCGCCGCTGCCACCACCACCGTCGCCGACGCCGCGCCCGCCCGGTGGGGCAGCGGCCCACGGGTAGGGCACGGCGGCGAGCCACGCGGAGACGACTCCCCCTCCGGGCTGCGCCGGCTGCGGCTGACCGAGCTGCGGGAGCTGCGCCGCAGCGCCCAGCGCGAGGAGGCCGACCTCAGCTTCGTCCGCAGACTGCTCCAGGGCCGCATCGACATCCTGGAGGCGGAACGGCGCAGACGCCTGGACCCGGAGGCCGATCTGCTGGACCGGTTGCCGCAGATCCTGGCGGACAGCCCCTCCCCCCACCGCTCCTCGGCCCGCCATGTGACGGTGGGCCCGCCGGCCGGGCGCGAGTACCGGGAGCTGGCGGAGGAGATGCTGGCGGAGGTCGAGCTGTCGGATCTGCTGGCCCGTACCGACGACGAACTGCATGACGCGCTGGGCCGCCTCGCCCGGTACGAGGCGCAGGTCTCCCGCCGTCGCCAGGCGCTCCAGCGCACCGCCGACGGGTGCAGCGGGGAGATCGCCCGCCGTTACCGGGAGGGCGAGGCCCAGGTAGATGATCTGCTCGCCTGAACGGTGAATTCCGGGCGATCTTCCTTACGGTCCGCCGGTCGCTCCCCCGTCGGCCCGTGGGGGCACACACGGCCCTCGGGGCCAGCGGGGCACTCCGGCCGCCGGCGGGCCCGCGCCACGGCCCCACGCCGCACGGAAAATCCTTGGCCCAGGCTCGGGGCGCCCGGATAGCCTCGGGGCCATGGCCCTGAACACCCGTTTTGTCACCGGCAGTGACGCCGACATCGACGCCTGGAACCGCGCCGTGCTGCTCGGCTTCCAGGATCCGTTCCCCCTCACCGAGGACGAGCTGCGGCTGCGCCGCGAAAAGCTGCAGTACGACCGGGCCCGGGGGGTGTTCGAGGGCGACCGGTGCGTGGCCACCTTCACCAGCTTCGACCAGCAGCTGACCGTGCCCGGCGGTGCCCTCGTCGACGTCAACGCCGTCTCCGCCGTGTCGGTCACCGCCACCCACCGCCGGCAGGGCCTGCTGAGCCAACTGATGGGCGCGGACCTCGCCGAGGCGAAGGAGCGCGGTGCCCTGGCGGCCACGCTGATCGCCGCCGAGTACCGGATTTATGGCCGGTTCGGATACGGTCCGGCGGCCTCGCTCGCCGACTTCACCGTCAAGGGCCTGCGTTCCGGGCTCGGGTCGCGCTGGTCGGCGCCCGAGGACGGGGGCTCCGTGGCGTACATCGACGGGGCCGAGGTACGCAAGATCGGCCCGGAACTGCACGAGCGTTTCCGGCGGGGCCAAGTGGGCGCGATCGACCGCAAACCGCTGTGGTGGGAGAAGTTCACCGGTGAGGTGCGCTTCGGCCACCAGACCTGGGAGGAACCGTTCTACGTGCTCTACCGGGACGGCGCCGGGGTGCCGCAGGGCCTGGTGAAGTACACGACGGACAAGAAGTGGGACGGCGAACTGCCGGACAACACCCTGACCGTGCAGGAGCTGATCGCCACCACCACGGCGGCGCAGCGCGCGCTGTGGTCGTTCCTGGTGTCCATCGACTGGGTCACCACGCTGCGCGGCCCGAACCGCGGCCCGGACGATCTGCTGCCGCTGCTGCTGCCCGACGCGCGCGCCGCCGTGCTGAACGGGATCAGTGACTTCCTGTGGCTGCGGCCGCTGGATGTGCCGGCCCTGCTGGCCTCCCGCTCGTACGCCACCACCGGTGACCTGGTGCTGGAGGTCCACGATCCCATGGGTCTTGCCGGTGGGCGCTTCGCGCTGAGTGGCTCGCCGGAGGGCGCCGAGTGCGCGCCGACCTCGCGCGGTGCCGATCTCACGATGGGGGTGGGCGCGTTGGGCTCGTTGTATCTGGGGGAGACGACCGCGACCCGGCTGGCGGGTGCGGGGCTGCTCACCGAGGAGACGCCGGGGGCCGTGTCCCGGGCGAACGCGCTGCTGACCACGGGAGCGCGCCCCTGGTGCCCGGACGGTTTCTGACGGGACCTCCACCGGTCCCGGTCGTCGTGTCCGAACGCCCAGGGGCGCTTCTCACAGCGTGTTCAGTCCCAGCATCACCAGCACGGTGATTCCCACACAGATGCAGGTGAAGTTGCGCTTGCGCAGGCCGGTCCGCAGGATCAGCAAGCCGATCACGCCCGGCAGTCCGAACTGAACCTCCACTGCCTCATCGACCACGATGGCGAGGGCAGCGGCGATGATGGTTGAAACGATCATGTTCCCTCCCTACATCGACACATCCGGCGACAACTGGCAGGTATCTTTTGGATAGTTGGTGGAGTTGGCGACCAACTCTAGGATTGTTATCCCCAGTTGGTCGAACTGGCCAAACTCTTTCCCGCCAACCTCTCGGATCGGATGTCAAGTTGTAAGGTGTGCGCGTGAGCGAGGAGATCGCCCCAGAACGCATCGCCGAGACCCTGCGCGGCCGGATACGCTCCGGCGAGCTGCGACGGAACACCCGGCTGCCCACTCAGCGCGCCCTCGCCGAGGAGTTCGGCGTGAACCGCGGCATCGTCCGCCAGGTTCTCGCCGTCCTCGAACGCGAGGGCTTTGTCAGCGCGCGCGGCAGGGGGGCGCCGGCCGTGGTGTCGGCGCCCGCCTCCGACCATCCACGGCCCGCCGGGGTGGAGGTCGCCGACCGGATCGCCCTGGCCTTCCAGGCCGAACGGGTGTCCATCGACGCGTTCACCCTCACCACCGAGACGCTCAGCTCCGCCCTGGCCGGGCCGTTGATAGCGATCTCGGCCGGTGAGCTGAAGCCGCGCTCCATCACGGTGCGCGTGCTGCTCCCCTCCTGGGACGCGCCGCTCGCCTACCCCCGGCTGGTCACCGACCCCACCGACCCGCGCCCCATCGCGCGGCTGCGGGAACTCACCCGCACCTTCTCCACCTCGCTGCGGCACCAGCTCAACTCCCTCGCCGAGATGAACCTGGTCCCCGAGGTCAGCGTGGAGATCCGCACCGTGGCCGTCACCCCGCTCCAGAAGCTCTATCTCCTGAACGGCTCCGAGGCGCTCACCGCCTACTACACCGTCGTGCCGCGCACCGTCGAGTACGAGAAGGAACAGCTGGAGATCTACGACGTCCTGGGCCTGTCCTCCAAGATCTTCCGCTCCTCGTCCGACAAGGACAGCCGCGACGAACAGGAGGCCGCCTACGTCACCGAGTCCCGTCTGTGGTTCGAGTCCCTCTGGTCAACGATCTCGCGACCACTCACACTCGGTTAGATGAGGAGACTTCTCAGTAACGCCCGCTGTGTTCTCTTCGACTTCGACGGCCCCATCTGCCGTCTGTTCGCCGCCCGGCCCGCCGACGGCATCGCGCACCGTTTGCGGGCGCTGGCCGTCGAGCTGGGGGCCGCCTCGCTGCTGACCCCGCAGTTACGGGCCTCCCCCGACCCCCAGCAGGTGCTGCGCGGCATCGCGCATCACCACCCCTCCCCCACCGTGGTCCACCGCATCGAGGCGGCCCTCACCCGCGAGGAGATCTCCGCGGCGGCGACCGCGTCCCCCACCCCCTACGCCGCCTCGCTGATCGCCGCGCTGTCCACCCGGGGCCGCCAGGTCGCCATCGTGACCAACAACTCGCCCCTGGCCGCCGAGTTCTATCTGCGCCGGCAGCAGCTGACCGGCTACGTCGGCGGCCGGGTGCACGGCCGCACCCGCGACATCACCCTGCTCAAGCCGCATCCCGACCCCGTCCTGCGGGCGTTGCGCTCCACCGGGACAGCCGCCGGGCGGGCGCTGATGATCGGGGACACGAGCACGGATCTGGCCGCCGCCCGCTCCGCCGGAGTGGAGTTCCTCGGCTACGCGATGGATGACGCCCAGGCCGAAGCCTTCCGCCGGGCGGGCGCCGATTATGTCACCCGCTCCCTGGAGCATGTCCTGACTGCGCTTATTGCCCCAACTCACGGGTGATTTGAGTGCTTTGCCTCATGTCATGAGACTCTGGGGGCGTACGGTGCTGCTACCTCGCGACCGTACAGCTCTCGGAGCCGATCATGACGAGACCGACGATGCCCCTGCTCGGTGGTCACCACCGGGTCTGGCATGTACTCAGCCCGCAAGGCCAGTTGGCCGGACTGGGCCGGCTGAAGGCCGGCCGACCGCGTCCTGGCGTGGCGCACTTCGACCCGCGCTGCTTCACCGCGGAGGAGGACGTACTGATCGAACTGTCCCTGCTCGGCATGGAGCACATCCCGCCCGTGCACCACGTGGGCGAGGACGGGCTGCGTGTCCACGGATACATCGAGGGGGAGACCCTCTCCCGCCCGCACCCCCCGGGCACCCCACTGCCGGAACCGTACCTGGCCCAGCTCATGGACCTGTTCGGGCAACTGGCGGCGATCCCGCCCAGCGCGCTCGAACTCGTCCACCGGTGCCCGCCGGGCCGCAGACCCCGCACCAGCCGGGACTTCCTGCGGCGGCTGATCAGCTTCACCCGCACCCGGGTGTACGAGGTGCACCGGCCGGAGCTGCACCGGCTGTTCGCGGCGCTGCGGATCGACGGCGACGCGGTACTCGGCCCGTACGGCGTACTGGCCAGGGAGGCCGACCAGTTGACGGAGCGGCCGTTCTCCCTGCTGCACGGCGACCTGCACCGCGACAACCTCATCATCGCCGAGTCGGACGGGGCGTTGTGGACCATCGACTGGGAACTCGCCCTGCTCGGTGACCCCGTCTACGATCTCGCGACGCACCTGCATCTGATGGGATACCCGGCCGGCTGGCAGCGCGGGCTGACCCACCGGTGGTCGGCAGCCGTCTCATCGGCGCTGCCCGGCGCGGCGGCCGGAGTCTCCAAGGACCTCCCACGCTATCTGGCGTACAAACGGGTGCAGTCCGTCTTCACCGATGTCGTACGACAGGCGCAGATAGTGCGGCACACCTCCGCCGCCGATCTGCCGGAGCAGCTGGAACGCACCGCAGGCACCGTCAACACCGTACTGAGACGGGCGGCCAAACCGCTGGGGCTGGGCCGTGTGCCCAGCCCCAGCGCCGTAGAGGCCGCCTACGCCGGATACGCGGCGCTGGTCAGGAGCTCCGGTCCGCCGGCCGCGGCCGCTGGTGCTTCTCCAGCTCCACCGTCGGCAGCAGGCGTGCCAGCGGGGCCGGCAGCCACCAGGCTCGGCGGCCCATCAACCGCATGACCGCCGGCACGATCAGACACCTGATGACCACCGCGTCCATGAAGATCGCCACGGCCATCCCGAACCCGAACTGCTGGAGCATCCGGTCAGCGCTCAGCATGAACGCCGAGAAGACCACGATCATGATGGCGCCGGCCGCGGTGATCACCGCCCCGGTGTGCGCCAGCCCTTCCCGGACCGCCAGCCGGTGGTCCCCGGTACGCGTCCACTCCTCGTGGATGCGGGAGACGAGGAAGATCTCGTAGTCCATGGACAGCCCGAAGACGATGGCGAAGATCAGCACCGGGATGAACGCCTCGATCGGGCCCGGCTCGAAGCCCAGCAGGCCGTGCTGGAACACCAGCGTGACCGCACCCAGCGCGGCCCCGATCGACAGCAGGTTCAGCAGTGCCGCCTTGAGCGGGATGAGGAGGGAGCGGAAGACCACCATCAGCAGGATGACGGAGAGACCGACGACGATCGCCACGAACAGCGGCATGCGGGAGGCGACCGTGTCGGAGAAGTCCTCGACGGCGGCCGTCGCACCGCCGACGAGGTAGGTGGCGCCGGTCCGCTCCGCGAGCGCGGGCAGGACCTCGGTGCGCAGCGCCGCCACCAGCTCGGAGGTCGCCTCGTCCTGCGGCGCGGAGGCGGGGAAGACGATCACCGTGGCCACGGCGCCGTCGGCGGTGGGGATCGGCGGGGTGGTGGCGGCGACCCCGGCCGTGCCCTCCAGGACGGCGGCGGCCTCGCCCGCGGCCCGCGCCGCCGTACCGTCGGCCGACTCGGCGACCACGACCAGCGGCCCGTTGAATCCGGGCCCGAACCCGTCCGACAGCAGGTCGTACGCCTCCCGGCTCGTGGACCCGGCCGGATCGTTGCCCGCGTCGGCGAACCCCAGCCGCAGCTGCGCGGCGGGCACCGCCAGCGCACCCAGCGCGGCCACCGAGACCAGCAGCACGACCACGGGGCGGCGCTGGACGAAGGCCCCCCAGCGGCGCCAGCCCGCGCCGGTGGCCGGCTTGCCCCGGGCGGCGCGCCTGGCCGCGCGGGCCGGGAACTGGCGGGCGAAGCGGGCGCCGAAGATGCCCAGCAGGGCGGGCAGCAGGGTGAGTGAGGCGATCATGGTCACCAGGACGGTGAGCGCCACGCCCAGCGCCATCCCCTGAAGTGGGCCCAGGCCCAGGGCCACCAGGCCCAGCAGCGCCAGGATGACGGTGCAGCCGGCGAAGAAGACGGTACGTCCGGCCGCGTCCAGCGCCCTGCGGCCGGACTCCTCGGGGCCCGCGCCGGCGACGAGTTCGGAACGGTAGCGGGCGAAGACCAGCAGCGCGTAGTCGATGCCGACGCCCAGGCCGACCAGCATCATCACGTACGGGGTGTAGTCCGGGATGGTGAACACGTGCGAGGCCAGCACGATCACGGCCATCGTGGAGCCGACCGCGAAGACGGCGGTGACGACCGGGAGTCCGGCGGCGATCACGGTGCCGAACATGAACACCAGGATGACCAGGGCCGCCATGATGCCCGCGCCCTCGGCGCCGCCGCCGTCCTCCTGCGCCAGCTGCCGGGCCGCCTCGCCGCCCAGGGCGACCCGCAGCCCGTCCCCGGCGACGGCGGTGGCCGCCTCCAGGACGCGCTCGGTGTCGGCCGGGTCCATCCGCTCGGACGGCACGTCCAGGACGACGGTGGCGTAGCCGGTGGTGCCGTCCGCCGACAGCGTCGTCTCGTGCACCTGGGCCACCGCGGGCAGCCCGGCGACCTCGGCGAGCATCGTCTCCAGCCGCTCGCGGGTGGCGGGCGCCGCGAGACCCGCCGGGTCCTGGAAGACGATCTCCAGGCTGTCGCCCGCCTGGTCCGAGCCGTGCTCGGTGAGCAGTTCCAGGGCGCGCTGGGACTCGGAACCGGGCAGCCCGTAGTCCTGCCGGTAGTCGTCCCCGGCCGCCGAGGCGCCGGCCCAGACACCGACGAGGACGATCACCCACACGATGAGGGCGGTCCAGCGGTGCCGGTGGGAGAACCCGGCGAGCCGTTCGAAGACGGTCATGACATGTCTCTTTCTCGCGTGGATGAACCGGGCAGGCCCGGCGGGGGCGCCCGGCGGAACGTTCAGAAGAAGAAGGGGGTGCGGCGGCCGGGATCGCGCAGCGCGCGCCACAGCCACCACTGGGCGGCCACCAGCACCGGGACGAACGCCGTCAGCGCGGGCACCAGCAGCCCCGGCACCGGGCCCCGCGCGGCGTTCTCGCGCGGCGGCAGCCCCGCCGGAACGGCAGCGGCACCATCGCCATCAGCACCAGGTGCCAGGGCCGCGAGCGGTACACCGCGCGGCGGAAGCAGGCGAGCACCACCGCGGCCGGCACCCGTACATCAGCAGGGCGAACGCCGGCATCGTGAGCGGGCCCGCGCCCCGGGTCAGCGCCTCGTTCGGCAGGTGGTCGCCGGGTCCGAAACGCGCGGTCAGTTCGGCCTGGAGGCGGGCCACCTCCTCGGCCTCCCGCCGGAAGACGGCCGACTTCATGGGCTGGAGCGTGGTCAGCGACTCCAGTTGGAGGCCGCCGAAGACGACGGTGACGAACAGCGCGGCCGTCAGGCCGAACTGCCACCGGGCGAGGTCGAGGGTCTGGGGATCCACGCCCCCACCGTGGCGGCAGGGTGCGGGCGGGCGCGTCGGCCCGTGGCGTACACCCCGGGTACGGCGCCGGTACCGCGCGGAGCCCGGTGCCGTACTCCGGTGGTACTCGGGGTGACCCTTAGGAGAGCCAGCCGGGGGTGATCATCCCGGTCTCGTAGGCGAGGATCACCAGCTGCGCGCGGTCGCGGACATCCAGTTTGGTCATGACGCGCGAGACATGGGTCTTGGCCGTGGAAGGGCTCAGCACCAGACGGCGGGCGATCTCGTCATTGGTCAGGCCCGCTCCGACCAGGCCCAGGACCTCGCGTTCGCGCTCGGTGAGGGCGTTGAGGCGGGGGGCGGGGTCGGGCTGCTTGACGCGGCCGGCGAACTCGGCGATGAGGCGGCGGGTGATGGCGGGGGCGATCAGCGCGTCGCCGCGGGCGCACACCCGTACCGCGTGCAGCAGTTCCTCCGGCTCGGTGTCCTTGACGAGGAACCCGGAGGCACCGGCGCGCAGCGCCCCGTAGACGTGGTCGTCCATGTCGAAGGTGGTGAGGATGACGACCTTGGTCCCGGCCAGGCGCGGGTCGCGGGCGATGTCGCCGGTGGCGGCGAGGCCGTCGCGGTCCGGCATCCGGATGTCCATCAGGACCACGTCGGGCCGCAGTTCGCGGGCCAGCCGCAGCGCCTGGTGGCCGTCGCCCGCCTCGCCGACCACCTCGATGTCGTCCTCGTCCTCCAGGATGGAGCGGAACCCCGCTCGTACCAGCCGCTGGTCGTCGGCGAGAAGCACGCGGATCATGACTGTCCTTCGAGGGCGGTGGGCCGGTCGGCGATGAGCGGCAGCCGGGCGGTCACCCGGAAACCGGAGCCAGTATGACCGGCGGTCAGGTCGCCGCCCAGCGCGCGGGCGCGCTCCCGCATCCCCCCGATGCCGCTGCCTGTGCCGCACTCGCGGGAGCCGTGGCCGTGACCGTGTCCGGGGCCGCCCTTCCCGTCGTCCTCGACGCTCACCCGCAGCGCCCCGTCCTCGTACCGCGCCTCGATCAGCACCGTGGTGGCTCCGGCCGCGTGCCGGGCGATGTTGGTCAGTGCTTCCTGCACGATGCGGTAGGCGGCCAGTGACACCCCGGCCCCGACCCCGCCGGGCGGCAGCCCATCCCGGTCGGTGCGGACCGTCACCGTCAGGCCCGTGGCACGCGCCCGGTCGGCGAGGTCGCCGATGCGCTCCCAGCCGGGGGTGGGCGAGGTGGGCGCGCCCGCCGCCTCCTCGTCCACCTGGCGCAGCATGCCGAGCGTGCCGCGCAGTTCGCGCAGCGCGTCCTTGCTGGTGTCGCGGACGAACTCCAGTGCCCGGGTCAGCTCCGCCGTCTCGCCGGGCCGCTTGGCGCTGCGGTGCAGGGCGGCCCCGGCCTGCACGTTGATGAGGGAGATGCTGTGCCCGAGCACGTCGTGGATCTCGCGGGCGATCCGCAGCCGCTCGGCGACGGCGGCGCGCCGCTCGCTCTCCTCCTGGTAGGCGTGCCGCACCCGCATGGCGTGGCCGAAGGCGATCACCGCGAGGAACCAGCCCTCGAACAGCACCATCGACATGTTGTCGACATGCCGCTGCTCGCTGGTGGAGGCGACGAACTCGCCGTAGGTCATCGCCAGCATCGAGGTCACGGCGAGCGTGACGGCCGCGACGAGATGGCCGGCGCGGGACATGGTGTAGACGGCGACGACGAAGGCGACCACCGGGGTGATCCCGTCCGGGCTGGACAGCGGATAGTAGGCGACCGCCGCGATCATGGTGAGGACGCCGACCGGGATCGGCAGCCGGTGCCGCAGTCCCAGCAGCGCCCAGGCGGCGGCGCCCAGCAGCCAGGTGAGCCACAGGTGGACGGGCGACGCCTCAGCGCGGCGCACCGCGAAGAGGACCGAGTCGGCGAGCAGCGGCAGCCCGGCGATCAGCGTCACCCGGTCCATGCGGTACATCGGCGGGGTCATGCCCGCCAGAGTACGTAGGCTGGAAACCCCCCGTCCCCAGGAGGCATACCGCCATGACGTCCCCAGAGCGCCACGAACCCGCGCACGACCCCGAGGTGCTCCAGCTCGCGGCGAAGATCTTCGATCTCGCCCGGGACGGGGACACGGACACGGTGGCGGCGTACGTGGACGCGGGTGTTCCCCCGAACCTCAGCAACGACAAGGGGGACACCCTGCTGATGCTGGCCGCCTACCACGGCCACGCCAGAACGGTGGAGGCGCTGCTCCAGCGCGGCGCCGACCCCGGCCGGGCCAATGACCGGGGTCAGACGCCGCTGGCGGGAGCGGTGTTCAAGGGCGAGACGGAGGTGGTCCGCACGCTGGTGGCGGCGGGCGCTGACCCGGCGGCCGGGCAGCCCTCCGCCATCGACACCGCCCGGATGTTCGCGAAGGCCGATCTGCTGGAGCTGTTCGGCGCCGCCGGCTAGGAGGCCGTGTCCGGGCCGGGGCGTCCGACCGGCTCCTGGAGTTCGGTCACCCAGGCGCTCTCGTCCCCGGGCGGGCACTCCAGGTACAGCTCGCGCGCGTACCCGGCGGAGACGTACCCGTGGGACGCGATCCAGTGGGCCAGGGTCTGGAGGGTGGGCAGCAGGTCCGCCATCGGCCCGTGGTGGACGACGGTGGCGGCGGTCTCGATCGGCGGGAGGTCGACGATGGCGATCCCGGCGGCCCGCGCCCCGGGGTGGTCGGCGTCGACCGCGACCTGGATCCCGGCGTGCACGGTGACGGACTCGCCGCCCGGGGCCGGCTCGTAGCGGGCGATCCCGGGGCCCGAGGGCCGGATGCCGGCCTGGGCGAGCAGCTCCGTCAGCCGGGCGTACAGCGGCCCGATGACCGGGCCGATCGCCTCCGGGGAGGCTGCGCCGGCGGTCCTGGTCAGCTCGGCGACGCGGGCGCCGGGGATCTTCTTGATGACGACATCACTGGTGGGCATGTGCCCCTCGCTCTCGATGACGCGGAGCCTTGCCTCGACACCGGCCAGCCGCCGGGCGTCGGCCTCCAGGGCCGCCGCCAGCTCGGCACGGCGCAGCCGCAGCATCCCGCGCAGCTCGGTGCCGCTCACCCGCTCGCCGAGGATCTCCCCGACCTGCTGGAGTGAGAAGCCGAGCCCCTTGAGCGCGACGATGCGGTTGAGCCGGGCCAGCTGACCGGCCTCGTACCAGCGGTAGCCGCTGTGGGGGTCGGTGCGGGCGGGCACGAGGAGGCCGAGGGCGTCGTAGTGGCGCAGCATGCGCACCGACACCCGGCCGTATCTGGCAAAGTCTCCGATACTGATCATGACGTCTCCCACCACACGGCCTGCCACGGTGTGAGGGTCAAGCCCGCGGCCACTCCCAGCGGTCGAGGTCGCGCAGCCAGGCGTCGGCGGTGGTGTCGGAGGGGGCGCGCCAGTCGCCGCGCGGGGAGAGGGAGCCGCCTGCCAGCACCTTGGGGCCGTTGGGCATCGCGGAGCGCTTGAACTGGGCGAAGCCGAAGAAGCGGCGGGCGAAGGTGTCCAGCCAGTGCCGGATCTCGGGCAGGTCGTACGCCACCCGCTCGGCCTCGGGGAACATCGGCGGCCAGCCGCCGGTGCGCGGGTCGCGCCAGGCGTGCCAGGCCAGGAAGGCGATCTTCGACGGGCGGAAGCCGTACCGCAGGATGTGGAAGAGCGTGAAGTCGTGCAGCGCGTACGGGCCGATCTTCGACTCGGTGGACTGGAGTTCCTCGCCCGGCACCAGCTCGGGGCTGATCTCGGTGTCGAGGATGGCGGTCAGCGTCTCGTTCGTCTCGGCGCCGAACTGGTCGGTGCTGATCACCCAGCGGATGAGGTGCTGGATGAGCGTCTTGGGCACGCCGGAGTTGACGTTGTAGTGGCTCATCTGGTCGCCGACGCCGTACGTGCACCAGCCCAGGGCCAGTTCGGACAGGTCGCCGGTGCCGAGCACGATGCCGCCGCGCTGGTTGGCCAGCCGGAACAGGTAGTCGGTGCGCAGCCCGGCCTGCACGTTCTCGAAGGTGATGTCGTAGACGGGCTCGCCCTGGGAGAACGGGTGGCCCAGCTCCTCCAGCATCAGGCGGGCGGTGGGGCTGATGTCGAGTTCGGCGGCGGTGATGCCCAGGGCGCGCATGAGCTTGTGCGCGTTGTGCTTGGTGTGGTCGCTGGTGGCGAAGCCGGGCAGGGTGAAGCCGAGGATGTCGCTGCGCGGGCGGCCCGCCTGGTCCATGGCGCGGGCGGCGACGATCAGCGCGTGGGTGGAGTCCAGGCCGCCCGAGACGCCGATGACGATCTTGGGGCCGCCGATCGCGGCGAGCCGCCGCTGGAGCCCGGCGACCTGGATGTTGTACGCCTCGTAGCAGTCCTGGGCGAGCCGGGCGGGGTCGGCGGGGACGAAGGGGAAGCGTTCCAGGCGGCGGCGCAGTCCCAGGTCCCCGGCGGGCGGGTCGAGGGTGAACGGGATCTGCCGGTAGCCGCCGGTGCGGGCGGCGTGGGTGCGGCGGTTGTCGTCGAAGGTGCCCATCCGCTGCCGTTCCTGGCGCAGCAGGTCGAGGTCGATGTCGGCGACCGCGTACTGGTCGCCCTGCGGGAAGCGGTCGCTCTCGGCGAGCAGCGTGCCGTTCTCGTAGATCATGGTCTGCCCGTCCCAGGACAGATCGGTGGTCGACTCGCCCAGCCCGGCGGCGGCGTAGACGTACGCGGCCAGGCAGCGGGCGGAGGCGGAGCGGCACAGCAGCGTGCGGTCCTCGGCGCGGCCGACGGTGATGGGGCTGCCGGAGAGGTTGACCAGGACGGTGGCCCCGGCCAGCGCGGCCTCGGCGCTGGGCGGCACCGGCACCCACATGTCCTCGCAGATCTCCGCGTGCAGGACGAGGCCGGGGATGTCCTCGGCCGCGAAGAGCAGGTCGGTGCCGAAGGGGACGGTGGCGCCGCCGATCCGCAGGGTGCCGCCGCGCTCGTCGTCGCCGGCCGCGATCTGCCGGCGCTCGTAGAACTCGCGGTAGTTCGGCACGTAGGACTTGGGCGCGATGCCGAGGATCCGGCCGCGGTGCACGAGCACCGCGCAGTTGTAGATCCGGTGGCGGTGGCGCAGCGGGGCGCCGACGACCAGGACCGGCAGCAGGTCGGCGGAGGCGGCGACCACGGTGGCGAGCGCGGTCTCGACCTCGTCGAGCACGGCGTCCTGGAGCAGCAGGTCCTCGATGGAGTAGCCGGACAGGCACAGCTCGGGGAAGACGGCGACGGCCGCGCCGTCCTCGGCGCAGCGGCGGGCCTGGCGCAGGACGGCCTCGGCGTTGGCGGGCGGGTCGGCGATGGCGGCGTGGCCGGTACAGGCGGCGACCCGGGCGAATCCGTGCTGGTAGATCGACCCGAAGTCGGTCATGCGTGCGGCCCCTTTCCGGCGACAGGATGGCACTGGAATCGTATGCGGTGACCTTGGGCGAAGGCCGGGGAGCACTGCTGCACATCTGCTAGCGAATGTGCTTGCAGAAGTTAGCAGCATGCGGCACGCTGGAGGCATGGCGTCACTCGGAGAGTTTCTGCGGGAGCAGCGGCGGCAGGCGAAATTGTCGCTGCGGCAGCTCGCGGACGTCGCCGGGGTATCGAATCCCTACCTCAGCCAGATCGAGCGCGGGCTGCGCAAGCCCAGCGCGGAGATCCTGCAGCAGATCGCCAAGGGCCTGCGGATCTCCGCGGAGACGCTGTACGTCCAGGCCGGGATTCTCGACGCCGACGCCGTCAAGGAGCAGACGGAGGCCGGCGGGGTGCCGGCGGCGGTGCTCGCCGACCCGGACCTCTCCGACGAACAGAAGCAGGCGCTGCTACAGATCTACACCTCGTTCCGCAACGACCGGAGCAGGCAGGAAAAGGAGAAGCCGTGACCATCACCGACGAGATCCGCAAGACCGTGACCACCGCGAGCTACGCGGCCGCCGGCACCGCCGACCTGGCCGCCGAGAAGCTGCGGGAGCTGCGCACCCACGCCCCCGAGCTGCGGGAGCAGGCGCAGAGCACCTTCCGGGTGTACGCGGCGAAGGCCAAGGAGACCTACGACGAGCTGTCCGAGCGTGGCAAGGGCGCCGTGGAGACCTGGCGCGCCGAGCGGGCCGCCGCGGCGCGTGAGGAGGAGGAGCGGGACGCCGGGACCCCCGAGGTGATCGTGGAGCGGGCGGAGCCCGAGGTCACCCCGCTCGCCAAGGGCGCCCCGAAGGACGACACGAAGAGTGACACGGAGTCCCCGCGGGCATGAGGTGACTTTCAGCACCTTTCAGCACTACGCGCCCGGCGCCGCGCCCGGTAGCGTGGAAGTGGACGGCCGGCGCGGACCATGGTGGTGGACGGAATGTTGTTGAACGGGTTCTACTCCCTGTGGGGGCTTCTCACCCTCGCGCTGCTCATCCTGAGCATTTACGCCCTGGTGCACGCCGCGCTTCAGCGCGAGGACGCCTTCCGGGCCGCCGGCAAGCAGACGAAGCCGTTCTGGCTGATCATCCTGGGCCTGGCCGTCGTCGTGCAGCTGCTCCCGCTCGGGTTCCTGCTGCTGAACCTGGTCGGCCTCGTGGCCGCCATCGTCTACATCGTGGACGTGAAGCCCGCCATCGCCGCCGTCACCGGGCGCGGCGGCCACGGCGGCCGGGGCGGTGGCTGGAGCAGCAGCGACGGGCCGTACGGTCCGTACAACGGAAACCGCTGATCGGCTGCCAAGAGGTAACGAGTCAGGTCGCATGGTTAGCCGTGGCCGGAATCAGCACTTAGCATCATCGGGTACACCCGTTGATGAACCCCAGAGGAACTCCAGTGCGATTTCGCCTGACGCCCCGGGAGACGAGCTTCTACGACCTGTTCGCCATCTCCGCCGACAACGTTCTCAGTGGCTCGAAGCTGCTGATGGAACTGCTGGCGGCCGAACCCGCCACGCGCGTAGAAATCGCCGACCGGATGCGCGCGGCGGAGCATGCCGGGGATGACGCGACCCATGCGATCTTCCACCAGCTGAACTCCTCGTTCATCACCCCGTTCGACCGCGAGGACATCTACCGGCTGGCCTCCCGGCTGGACGACATCATGGACTTCATGGAGGAGGCCGTCGATCTCGTCGTCCTCTATGAGCTCCAGGAGCTGCCCAAGGGCGTCGCCCAGCAGATCGAGGTGCTGCACCGCGCGGCCGAGCTGACCGCCGAGGCCATGCCGCACCTGCGCACCATGGAGCACCTCAACGAGTACTGGATCGAGGTCAACCGGCTGGAGAACCAGGCGGACCAGATCCACCGCAAGCTGCTCGCGCACCTCTTCAACGGCACCTACGAGGCCATAGAGGTCATGAAGCTCAAGCAGGTCGTGGACGTCCTTGAGGAGGCGGCCGACGCCTTCGAGGCCGTCGCCAACACGGTGGAGACCATCGTGGTCAAGGAGTCCTGACCCACGTGGACACGTTCGCCCTTCTCGTCGTCATCGGTGCGGCGCTCTTCTTCACCTACACCAACGGCTTCCACGACTCGGCGAACGCCATCGCCACCTCCATCTCCACCCGGGCGCTGACCCCGCGGGTCGCGCTGGGCATGGCCGCCGTGATGAACCTGGCCGGCGCCTTCCTCGGCAGCGGCGTCGCCAAGACGGTGAGCGAAGGGCTGATCGACACCCCCACCGGCAAACAAGGCATGATCATCTTGTTCGCCGGGCTGCTCGGGGCGATCACCTGGAACATGATCTCCTGGTATTTCGGCCTCCCCTCGTCCTCCTCGCACGCCCTGTTCGGCGGCCTGGTCGGGGCGGCGCTGGCCGGAGCGAGCACCGTCCACTGGGACGGTGTGCTCTCCAAGATCGTCATCCCGATGTTCGTCTCGCCCCTCATCGGCCTGCTGCTGGGCTATCTGGTGATGGTGGCCATCCTGTGGCTGTTCCGGCGCGCCAACCCGCACCGGGCCCAGCGCGGCTTCCGGATAGCGCAGACCGTCTCGGCCGCCGGCATGGCGCTCGGGCACGGACTCCAGGACGCGCAGAAGACCATGGGCGTGGTCTTCATGGCGCTGGTCATCGCCGACGTGGAACCGGAGGGCGGCGCCATCCCGGTGTGGGTGAAGATCGCCTGCGCCGGAATGCTGTCGCTGGGCACGTACGCGGGGGGCTGGCGCATCATGCGCACGCTGGGCCGCCGGATCATCGAGCTGGACCCGCCGCGCGGGTTCGCCGCCGAGACCACCGCCGCCTCCGTGCTGTACTCCGCCTCGTACATCTTCAACGCCCCGATCTCCACCACCCACGTGATCACCTCGGCGATCATGGGCGCGGGGGCCACCAAGCGGGTCAGCGCGGTGCGCTGGGGCGTGGCCAAGTCGATCGTCAAGGGATGGTTCATCACGATGCCGGCGGCCGGCGCCGTGGCGGCGATCACGTACTGGGTGATCCACCTCTTCTTCGGCTGAACCTCGATCAGCAACGGCTGAAAACCCGGGAACCACATAAAAGCCGCACGCTTCTTTCACCGCTTCTCCCAGGACGGCTGTCGCACGACCCCTCTGACCCGGACATGATCTGGGCGGCGCGGGGGGCAGCGGACGCCTCCCGCCATCGGTACACCACCGACATGTGGGGGCACAGTTGCGGAAGAAATTCCATCGATCCCTTGCTGCCGGGGCCATCGCCGTCGCGATGGCCGCGGGCGCGGCCGTTCCGGCCGTCGCCGCGCCGGGCGGCTCCCAGGGGGGCATCGACTCCATCACCTCCGACGGCTCAGGGCTGCGCGTCACCCTCATCACGGGTGACCAGGTCGTCGTCGGCCAGGACGGCCAGGTCAGAGGCCTGATACGGGCCGAGGGCCGGGAGTCCATACCCGTCCAGCACCTCACCATCGCCGGCGACTCCTACGTCATCCCGCAGGACGCCCGCTCCCTCATCCGGGCCGGAAGCCTGGACCAGCGACTGTTCAACGTCAGCCGGCTGGCGACCGAGCGCTACCAGCAGGCCGGCGGGCTGCCGCTGATCGTCACCTACGGCGGCCAGGCCCGTACCCAGGACAGCGCCGCGTCCCTGCTCGCGGACGCCGCGCCACAGGGCTCCGAGGACAGCACCTTCCTGGAGTCCCTCAACGGCGAGGCGCTCGTCGTCACCGCCGAGGAGACCGCGGACGTGTGGGCCGCGCTCACCCGCACCACCGGCGGCGGCGAGGCGTTCGCGCTGGCCGCCACGCCGGGCATCACCGCCATCGCCCTGGACGGCGTGGCGCACAAGACGCTGGCCGAGTCGGTGCCGCAGATCGGCGCGCCCGAGGCGTGGGAGGCCGGGTACGACGGCGAGGGCGTGAAGGTCGCCGTCGTCGACACCGGTGTCAGCGACGCCCACCCCGACCTCGCCGACGGCAAGGTCACCGCCGCCGAGAACTTCTCCGACTCGCCCGACGCCGTCGACCGCGACGGCCACGGCACCCACGTCGCCTCCACGGTGGCCGGCACCGGCGCGCACTCCGGCGGTACGTACACCGGTGTCGCCCCCGGCGCGGAGATCATCAGCGCCAAGGTGCTGGACGACAACGGCGGCGGCTGGGAGTCGGACATCATCGAGGGCATGGAGTGGGCCGTCGACCAGGGCGCCGACATCATCTCCATGAGCCTGGGCGGCCCGGCCGGCTTCGAGATCGACCCGATGGAGGAGGCCGTCAACCGGCTCTCCGCCGAGTCCGACGCGCTGTTCGTCATCGCGGCCGGCAACTCCGGTCCGTACGCGGGCAGCATCGGCTCGCCGGGTACCGCGGACGCCGCCCTCACCATCGGCGCCGTCGACAAGTCCGATCAGCTCGCCGACTTCTCCTCGGTCGGCCCGCGCACCCGCGACGGCGCGCTGAAGCCGGACGTCACCGCCCCCGGCGTCGACATCGCCGCCGCCGGTGCCCCCGACGCCGCGATCTGGCAGTACGGCGACCCGGTCGCCGACGGCTACGTCGCCATCTCCGGCACCTCGATGGCCACCCCGCACGCCTCGGGCGCCGCCGCGCTGCTCAAGCAGCAGCACCCCGAGTGGACGGGCGAGCAGCTCAAGGCCGTGCTCACCGGCTCCACCATCGGCGGCGAGGGTCTGTCGGCCACCCAGCAGGGCTCGGGCCGCATCGACGTGCCGTCCGCGATGGACGCCACGGTCATCGCCGAGACCACCTCGCTCAGCTTCGGCATCGTGCCCTTCCCGCACGAGGAGGCCGACCCGGTCACGCAGGAGCTGACGTACCGCAACCTCGGTGACACCGACGTCACCCTGGACCTCGCTCTGGAGACCCTGGACACGGAGGGCGGCGCCGCGCCGGGGGGCTTCTACACGCTCTCCGCCGACCAGGTGACCGTCCCGGCCGGTGGTACCGCCACCGTCGAGGTCACCGCCCACACCGCGCTGGGCGACCAGTACGGCATCTACAGCGCGTACATCACCGCCACCGGTGACAACGGCCAGAGCATCCGCACCGCCGGGGCCGTCGAGCGGGAGGCGGAGAAGTTCGACCTCACCCTGGAGGTCACCGGCCGCGACGGGGAGGCCTCCGAGTTCTACTACGGCGACCTGTACAACCTGACCACCGGTGAGTGGTTCGACGTCTACCAGACCGCCCGGGTGCCCGAGGGCGAGTACGCCATCGCCGTCTCGGTGCTCGAACCGGACGAGGCACAGGAGTACCTCGACGGCATCGACTGGCTGGTGCTCCCCGGTCTGACCGTCACCGAGGACACCGCCGTCAGCGTCGACGCCCGTGAGGCCGAGGAGTTGGTGTACGCCTCCCCGGACGACGCCGCCACGCAGATCGACCTGTCGGCCGGTTTCGTGCTGGAGAGCGACGACTTCTCCCTGAACTCCGGCTGGTCCGCCGGCGGTCTGCCGGAGGGCTTCGGCACCGCGCAGCTGGGTGAGCCGGGCGAGGGCAACCGGATCTCCGGGTACGCCACCACCACCTGGGAACGCGAGGACACCCAGTACCAGGGCGCGTACATCCACGAGGAGGGCTTCTACACCGGCCTGGAGCGTCGGATCAAGCCCGAGGACCTCGCGGAGATCGTCACCCACCAGGGTTCCCCGGTCGCCGGTGACAGCGGTGTGCTGTTCACCTGGGCCACGGAACTGGGCTTCGCCTCCGCCACGGAGAAGGAACTGCCGCGCACCACCACGGTGTTCGTCGAGACCGGTGCCACCGGCTGGGGACAGGACCTGTGGGCCCTCGGGTCCGACAGCTTCTACGAGGCCGAGGCGCGCGAGTACGAGGCCGGTGAGTCGGTCGAACGCACCTTCAACGTCGGGGTGTTCGGCCCGCTGGTCGACGGCGAGTACGGCGGCCTCGTCCGCGAGGGCGACCTCCTGTGGGGCCAGCTCATCCCCTTCGCGGACGGCGCGGGGCACTGGGGCAGCACTCCGTACGACGAGGACAACGCCCGTACGGTCCTGTACCGCGACGGCGAGGAGTTCGCGGTCTTCGACGACGTGCTGGACTTCGCGACCTTTGAGCTGCCCGCCGAGGAGGCCGCGTACGAGCTGGTGACCACCGTCGGCCGCGACGCTGACGTCTTCCCGGTCAGCACCGAGATCACCGCCTCCTTCACCTTCACCTCGGGCGGCACCGACGAGGAGTGGGTCCAGCTGCCCGCCTCCGGGGTCCGCTACAGCCCGGCGCTGGCGCTGGACTCCACCGCCCCGGCCGGTGAGACCTCCTTCGAGGTGCCCTTCACCGTGCAGGGCTCAGGCGCCGGTGACGGGTCCACCGTCGTGATCTCGTACTCCACCGACGGCGGCGAGACCTGGCTGGACGCGGCCGTCGCCGACGGGGTGGCGACCGTGGACAACCCGGCGGCCGGCGGCTCCGTGTCGCTGCACGCCGAGGTCACCGACGCGGACGGCAACACCAGCACGCAGACGATCATCGACGCCTACCGCACCGCCTGATCGTTCCGCACCACGCAGGAAGGGGCGGCCCCCACCGGAGAGTTCCGGTGGGGGCCGCCCTTGCGTGTGCCCGGCGTGGGCACGCCGCCGGTGACCTGGTTCTTCGCCTCGGCCGGAGGGTCACGAGCTCGGCCGAAAATGAGGCAACCACAAAAAAGCCCCGCCATTCCTTCACGCTTCCCCCACGTGCGAGCCTCCCCCGGCCGCCGTAACCCGGACAGGATCTGGCGTCGCGGAGGGTGAGGCACACCCTTGCGCAAACGGTGCACTTCCGACAGGTGGGGGGGAACGTTGCGACGGTCATGCCATCCGTCCCGTGCGGGGACCGGCGGCACGGACCGCCGCCGCACCCGCTGAACCACTCCCCCACGGCCCGGCCACCGGCGGCACCCCGTCCGGCGGGCCGGGGCCGGCACCGCCCGTCACCACTTCCCTGGAGGACAGTTGTCCAAAAAGTACCCGCGCGGCCTGGCCGCCGGGGCGATCGCGGTGGCCCTGGCCGCCGGACTCGCCGCACCCGCCGGGGCCGCCCCCGGCGACCCCGCGGGCCCGGGCTCCCCCGGCGCGCCCGCCACCACCGGCTCCGCCGGTTCGCACGAGCTCTTCCTCATCACCGGCGACCGGGTCCTGATCAACGAGGACGGGACGTACCGGGGGCTGATACCGGCCGAGGGCCGCGCCTCCGTCCCGGTCCAGACCTTCACCCGGGACGGCGAGACCCTCGTCGTCCCCCGGGACGCCCGCGCCCTCATCGACGCCGGCACGCTGGACGAGCGGCTGTTCAACGTCACCAGGCTGGCCGCCGACCGCTACCGTGCGCTCGGCGGGCTCCCGCTGATCGTCACCTACGGCGGCACCCAGCGGGTCCAGGACACCGCCGCCGCCCTGCTCGCGGACACCACCGGGGAGGCGGCCGGAGACCGCACGGCACTGGAGTCCCTCAACGGCGAGGCGTTCACCGTCACCGCCGAGGAGACCACCGGCCTGTGGGACGCGCTGACCCGGCCGGCCGGCGGGGACACGTTCGCCCTCACCGCCGCCCCCGGCATCGCGACCGTCGCGCTGGACGGCGTCGTCGAGAAGTCGCTCGCCGAGTCCGTCCCGCAGATCGGCGCCCACACCGCGTGGGAGGCCGGGTACGACGGCGAGGGCGTGAAGGTCGCCGTCCTGGACACCGGCGTCAGCGAGGAGCACGCCGACCTGGCCGGCGGCAAGGTCATCGCCGCCGAGGACTTCGCCGGGACCGGCCACACCGGCGACCGCGACGGCCACGGCACCCACGTCGCCTCCACGGTGGCCGGCACCGGCGCGCACGCGGGCGGCGCGTACACCGGTGTCGCCCCCGGGGCCGGCCTCCTCAACGGCAAGGTGCTGAACGACGAAGGCTCCGGCTGGGAGTCGGGCATCATCGCCGGCATGGAGTGGGCCGTCGACCAGGGCGCCGACATCATCTCCATGAGCCTGGGCGGCTGGGCCGACTCCGCCATCGACCCCATGGAAGAGGCCGTCAACCGGCTCTCCGCCGAGTCCGACGCGCTGTTCGTCATCGCGGCCGGCAACGACGGTCCTGGGCCCGGCACCATCGGCACACCGGGCACCGCCGACGCCGCCCTCACCATCGGCGCCGTCGACAAGTCCGACCGGCTCGCCGGCTTCTCCTCCACCGGCCCGCGCACCCGCGACGGCGCGCTCAAGCCCGATGTCACCGCCCCCGGCGTGGACATCGCGGCGGCCGGCTCCCCCGGTGCGGCGATCTGGCAGTACGGCACTCCGGTCGCCGACGGCTACGTCGCCATCTCCGGCACCTCCATGGCCACTCCGCACGCCGCAGGCGCCGCAGCCCTGCTCAAGCAGCGGCACCCCGATTGGACCGGACAGCAGATCAAGGCCGCGCTGACCGGCTCCACCATCGGCGGCGAGGGCCTGAGCGCCCATCAGCAGGGCTCCGGCCGCATCGACGTGGCCGCCGCCCTCGACAGCACCGTCATCGCCGAGACCTCCTCGCTCAGCTTCGGCACCGTGCCCTTCCCGCACGAGGACGCCGACCCGGTCACCCGGGAGCTGACGTACCGCAACCTCGGTGACACCGACGTCACCCTCGACCTGTCCGCCGACACCCTCGGCCCCGAGGGCGACCCGGCGCCCGAGGGCTTCTTCACCCTCTCCGCCGACCGGGTGACCGTCCCGGCCGGCGGCACCGCCACCGTCGAGGTCACCGCCGACACCGCGCGGGGCACGGCCTACGGCGCGCACAGCCTGTACCTCACCGCCACGGGTGACGGGCAGTCCGTACGCACCGCCGGTGTGGTCGACCGCGAGGCGGAGCGGTTCGAGGTCAGCGTCGACGCCCGCGAGCTGGGCGGCGGGACGGCCGTCGAGTGGGACGGCTATCTCATCAACCTGGAGACGCAGGAATCCGCGTGGCTGAGTTCCGAGGACGCCGGCCCGGCCCGGGTTCCGGGCGGCCGGTACCTGGTGAACCTCAATGTGTACGAGGAGGACGGGCTGTCCTGGCTGGTCCACCCCTCGCTGACGGTGGACGCGCCGGTGACGGTCGAGGCGCATGCCGCCGACGCCGAGGAGATCGCCATCACGGCGCCCGACCCGGCGGCCACCCGGCAGGACCAGGCGCTGGTGTACCGGCTCGTCGAGGACGGCGCGCCGGACGGCTTCTACGTCTCCTGGGCCCTCGGCGGCTTCGACGGCTTCTTCCGCACCGCGCAGCTGGGCGAGGTGCCGCAGGACTGGCAGCTCGCCAGCTATCTGACCACCCTGCTGTCGCACGGTGACGCCGACTACCACACCTTCGACGAGAACCTGTCAGGCTTCTCCACCGGGCTGAGCCGGGAGATCCGGCAGGAGGATCTGGCCGAGGCGGTCACGCACTTCGGCTCGCCGGACGGCTCCGACCGGGCGTCGCTGTTCGCCTGGCCCTTCGTGACGGGCGCCGAGCCCGTCGGCCACGAGATCGGCCTGCCCGGCACCCGGCGGGTGTTCTTCGAGGGCGACCTCGGCTGGATCCAGCAGATGTGGGTGAGCGAGCCGGGGTTCGCCACGGTCATCGGCCGCGACCTGCCGGCCGCTCCCGGCGAGACGTACGAGCGCACCTTCAACACCGGGGTCTTCAGCCCTTCGCTGACCGGCTACGCGGGGGGCGTGTTCCGCGAGGGCGACGAACTCAGCGGCTGGATCGCCCCGCTGAGCGACGGGGCCGGGCACGAGGGGTTCGGCGACTACGACGCGGAGTACTCCGTGCTCTACCGCGACGGCCAGGAGTACGACCGGTCCGACACCGTCCTCGACCACATGTGGCCCGGGTTCGCCCTGACCCCTGACGAGGCGGAGTACCGGCTGGTCACCGGCGTCAGCCGGGACCCGCGGCTGTATCCGGTCGCCACCGAGGTGACGGCCGACTTCACCTTCCGCTCCGCCGGTACGCAGGGCCTTGAGGCGCTGCCGGTCAGCCTCGTACGGTTCGCCCCCGCCCTCGCGCCGGACTCCACCGCCCCGGCCGGGGAGAGCTTCCCCGTTCCGCTGGTGATCCAGGGCGCGGCCCTGGACAATGGGGTGGACTCGCTCACCGTCGAGGTGTCCTTCGACGGCGGCGCGAGCTGGAGCGAAGCGGCTGTCGACCACGACGCGTTCACGGTCGGCAACCCGGCGGCCGGCGGCTCGGTCTCGCTGCGCGCCGCGCTGACGGACGGGGACGGCAACGCCGTCACCATCACCGTCATCGACGCCTACCGCACCGCCTGAGCCGCACCATGACCTGAGCGGCCCGCCCGGCTGGGGGCGGGCCGCTCAGCCAGGTCCGGGCACACGGTCGCGCGGCTCAGCCGAAGCGGCCGGAGATGTAGTCCTCGGTGGCGCGCACGGTCGGGTTGGAGAAGATCCGGTCGGTGTCGCCGATCTCGATCAGCTTGCCCGGCTGGCCCACGGCCGCCAGGTTGAAGAACGCGGTACGGTCCGACACCCGCGCCGCCTGCTGCATGTTGTGGGTGACGATCACGATGGTGAAGGTCGACTTCAGCTGCCCGATGAGGTCCTCGATGGCGAGGGTGGAGATGGGGTCGAGCGCCGAGCACGGCTCGTCCATCAGCAGCACCTCGGGCTCCACCGCCGTGGCGCGGGCGATGCACAGCCGCTGCTGCTGACCGCCGGACAGGCCGGAACCGGGCTTGTTCAGCCGGTCCTTGACCTCGTTCCACAGGTTGGCGCCGCGCAGGTTCTTCTCCACGATCTCGTCCAGCTCGGACTTGCGGTACGAGCCGTTCAGCCGCAGCCCGGCCGCCACGTTGTCGTAGATGGACATGGTGGGGAACGGGTTGGGCCGCTGGAAGACCATGCCGACCGTACGGCGCACCGACACCGGGTCGACGCCCGGGCCGTACAGGTCCTCGTCGTCCAGCAGGACCTTGCCCTCGACGCGGCCGCCGGGGGTGACCTCGTGCATGCGGTTGAGGGTGCGCAGGAAGGTGGACTTGCCGCAGCCGGAGGGGCCGATGAACGCGGTCACCGACTTGGGCTCGACGTGCATGGAGATGTCGTCGATCGCCTTGTGGGCGCCGTAGTACGCGGTCAGGCCGGTGACGTCGATGCGCTTGGCCATGGGGTGTACCTCCTACTCTCGGGTGGCCGGTCAGCGGCCGGTCTTCGGGGCCTTCCAGCGGGCGATGGCCCGGGCGACCAGATTGAGGATCATGACGAAGGCGATCAGCACCAGGGCGCCCGCCCAGGCCCGGTCGTACGCGGACTCCGTGCCGAACGCCCACTGCTCGTAGACGAACAGCGGCAGCGAGGACTGGGCGCCTTCGAAGGGGTTGCCGTTGATCATGTTGTTGCCGAAGACCAGCAGGATGATCGGGGCGGTCTCGCCCGCGATCCGGGCCAGCGCCAGCATGATGCCGGTGGTGATGCCGCCGATGGCGGTGGGCAGCACGACCTTGAGGATGGTGCGCCACTTGGGGATGCCGAGCGCCAGGGAGGCTTCGCGCAGCTCGTTGGGGACGAGCTTGAGCATCTCCTCGGTGGAGCGGACGACGATCGGCATCATCAGGATCGACAGGGCGAGGGCGCCGGCGAAGCCGGAGTAGCCGAAGCCCATCATCATGATCCACATGGAGAGGATGAACAGACCGGCCACGATGGAGGGGATGCCGGTCATCACGTCCACGAAGAAGGTGATGGCGCGGGCGAGCCGGCCGGAGCCGTACTCCACCAGGTAGACGGCGGTCAGCAGGCCGATCGGTATGGCGATGACGGAGGCGAGCAGCACCTGCTCGACGGTGCCCAGCAGCGCGTGGTAGACGCCGCCGCCGTCCTGCCAGCTGAGCACGCCGTTCATGGAGTGGGTGAGGAAGTACCAGCTGACGCCGGGGATGCCGCGCGCGATGGTCTCCCACAGGAGGGAGGCGAGCGGGATGACGGCGACCAGGAAGCTGGTCCACACCAGGGAGGCGGCGAGCCGGTCGACGGCCTGGCGGCGGCCCTCGACGGCGGAGGTGACCGCGAACCCGGCGGCGACGAAGACCAGGGCGGCGATCAGGCCCCACTGGATCCGGCTGTCGAGCCCGGCGACCAGGCCGGTGGCGATGCCGATGGCGGCCGAGCCCAGCAGCAGCGCGCCGCGCGACCAGGCCGGCAGCCGGGGCTGCCGCAGGGTGGCGGGCCGTACGGAGCGGCGCGGACGCGGCTCCTCGATCAGGGTGGTCTGGCTGTCACTCATGGTTGCGGCCCTTTATTCGCTTCTCCGCCCGCGCGGCAACCTGCGGGCATCGCTGTCGTCTGCGGCACGGCAGCCGCGCGTGCGTCGCTCATGAGGCCCCCGAGTACTCCTTGCGCCGGGCGATGATCAGCCGGGCGGCGCCGTTGACCAGCAGGGTCAGGATGAACAGCACCAGGCCGGAGGCGATCAGCGCGTCGCGGCCCATGGAGCCGGCCTCCTTGAACTGGCTGGCGATGTTCTGGGCGAAGGTGCCGCCGCCGGACTCCAGCAGGCTGGCGTTGATGAGGAAGCTGGGCGACAGGACGGTGGCCACGGCCATCGTCTCGCCCAGGGCCCGGCCCAGGCCGAGCATGGAGGCGCTGATGATCCCGGAGCGGCCGAAGGGCAGCACCGTCATCCGGATGACCTCCCAGCGGGTGGCGCCCAGCGCCAGGGCGGCTTCCTCGTGGGCCTTGGGGGTCTGCTTGAAGACTTCCCGGGTGACGCTGGTGATGATCGGCAGGATCATGATCGCCAGCAGAATGCCGACCGTCATCAGCGAGCGGGCGGGGGTGCCGTTGTACGCGAAGATCCCGGTCCAGCCGAAGAACTGGTCGAGCCAGTCGAACAGACCCGTCATGTGCGGCACCAGGAACAGCGCGCCCCACAGGCCGTAGATGATGCTGGGCACCGCGGCCAGCAGGTCGACCACGTAGCCGATGGGGCCGGCGAGCCGGCGCGGCGCGTAGTGCGAGATGAACAGCGCGATCCCTATGGCCACCGGGACGGCGAGCGTCATGGCGATGACCGAGGAGACGACGGTGCCGAACAGCAGCACCGCGATGCCGAAGACCGGCGGCGAGTCGTTGGCGTTCCACTGGAAGGTGGTGAGGAAGTTGCCCTCGTTGTTCGAGATGGCGACGGCCGCGCGGATGGTGAGGAAGACGGCGATGGCCGCCATGATCACCAGGAGGGCGATCCCGGATCCCTTGGAGAGGTTGCTGAAGACCCGGTCACCGAGGCGCACCGTGTTCTTCCTGGGGGCGGCTTCGGGCATTCCCATGAGTTTTCCGCTCATATCGGCATCGGCTCACACGTCTCGGGTATCTCGGAGGTCGCACGGGGTCCGCGGGTCCCGGGGGCCCCGGCGGTGGCGGGCGTACGTACAGCGTCGGCGGCGTTCACGTCAGGACATCCCCGCGACACGGTCGCGCACCTGCGCGATGATCCGGTCGGGGATCGGCGCGTAGTCGATCTCCGCGAGGGCGCCCTGCCCCTCGTCTCCGGCGGCGTAGCCGAGGAATGCCTTGGTCAGATCGAGCGTGCCGGGGTTGTTCCCCTTGTCACAGATGATCTCGTACGTGACGAGAACGATCGGGTAGGCACCTGGCTCGCGAGTGGCGTAGTCGAGTTCGAGCGCGAGGTCCCCACCCTCGCCGACGACCTCACCGGCGGCGATGGCGCTGGAGGCGTTCTCCACGGAGACCGCGACCGGCTCGGGCGCGCCGGTGTCGATGCGCACCGTGCTGATGTTGTTCTGGTGCGCGTAGGACAGCTCGAAGTACGAGATGGCCCCGGCGTTCTGCTGCACCATGCCGACCAGGCCCGAGGAGCCGTCGGCGGCCTGGCCGCCCTTGCCCTTCCAGTTCTTGCCCGGCTCGTACGGCCACTGCTGGGGCGCGGAGCCGTTCAGGTACTGGGTCAGGTTGTCGGTGGTGCCCGAGCCGTCCGACCGGTGGAAGGGGGTGATCGGGAGGTCGGGCAGGGTGACGCCCGGGTTGAGCGCGGCGATCGCCGGGTCGTTCCAGCGGGTGATGCCGGAGTCGAAAACGCGCGCCAGGGTGGGGGCGTCCAGCACGAGGTCCTCGACGCCCGGCAGGTTGTAGCCGATGGCGATGGGGCCGGCGGCCATCGGCAGGTGAATGGCCTGCCCGCCGTCCGCGCACACCGCGCGGGAGGCGGCCAGTTCCTCGTCGCTCATGACCGAGTCGGAGCCGGCGAAGGCGGTGCGGCCCTGGAGGAACTCCTGGATGCCGGCACCGGAACCGGTCGCCTTGTAGTTGATCTGGCTGTCGTCACAATTCGCCTGGTAGGTGTTCACCCACACCTCCATGGCGTTGGCCTGCGCACTGGAGCCCGAGGCGAGCAGCGAGCCGCGGGGCCCGCACTCGAGATGATCGGCCGAGAAGTCCACCGCGCCCGGCAGCCCGGAGTTGTCATCGGTACCGCAGGCGGCAGTGAGGAGCAGAGCGCTGGTGACCAGGGCCGCTGCGGCGCCAAGCTTCACTGTCGTTCAGTCCTTCCGGGAGACGTCCGAGACCGAAAGTAAGCAGAGCAGATGAAGCGACTGAAGGTCATAAGTGAACAGAAAATGAACCCCACAGGGCAGCCCGGTGGACCGGACGCCACCCCATGTCACCCGGGAGGTGCACGATACTGCCAGGCAGACGGCGCATTCGTTACGCTATACCCATCGGGGGTATACGGCCGCAGGGAAGGACGATCATGACCACGACCGAGGAGACGCCCGTACCGGCCACCGTGGGTCCCCATGGCTACAGCAAGGACAAGGACGCCCACCTCAAACGGCTGCGCCGCATCGAGGGCCAGATCCGCGGCCTGCAGCGGATGGTCGACGAGGACGTCTACTGCATCGACATACTGACGCAGGTCTCCGCCTCCACCAAGGCGCTCCAGTCCTTCGCGCTCCAGCTGCTGGAGGAGCATCTGCGGCACTGCGTGGCGCACGCCGCCCAGGAGGGCGGGCCCGAGATCGACGCCAAGGTCGAGGAGGCCACCGCCGCGATCGCCCGTCTGCTGCGCACCTGACACCGGACCGCGGCGCCACCGGCGGCGCCGCTCCCGGCCGCGCGCCGCACGGTACGCCCGTACCCGCCCCGTAGCTCCCGTACGTCACCCTCGGCGGCGGCGCCGTTCACCTTCGCGGGCCCTTGCCCCGGCCCGGCGGGGTCCTGGGCCGGCTCCTTCACCGGCCCGGGACCCCGCGTCCGGGCCGGCCCCGACGGGCTCCGCTCAGCCCACCGCGCCCGTGTAGAGGTCCTCCGGCACCGGCAGGTACACCGTCACCGGCGTCCCGAAGCCGGAGAACTCCACCGTTGACGCCACATCGACCCCCGCCGGGCCCCGCTCGCTCCCCAGACTGAACTGATGCCGGATCTTGCGCGGCAGCCCGTCCGCGCCCAGATACGCGTCGAACGGCACCACCGGGTCCGCGAACCCCGCCAGCGCGGCCACCAGCTGCTCGCCCGCAGGGCCCGACGCCTCCCGCGCGGCCACCACCAGATCCGTCACCCCCCGCAGGTGCCGCACCCACTCACCGTTCAGCTCCAGCTCCGGCAGCTCCCGCACGCTCACCACCCCGCGCAGCAGCTCGGCCGCCAGCAGCGGATCCGTGGCGCCGTTGGCCACCAGATTGCCGTCCGTGAGCGTGGTGACATCGACCCGCACCCACTTGTCGGCCGGCACCCCGGCGCCCCGGTTCTTCATGTACAGCGCGCCCGGGGTGAACACCTCCGTCACCGGAGGCACCGCACCGGCCGGAATCTCCAGCGGCAGCGTCACCCGCAGTTCACCGGAGCGCGTCACGAAGTCATAGCCGCCCTCGCCGCGGATGGTCACCCGGGTACCGCCCGAGGTCATCTCCATCGCCGTCGCCACCAGCGAGCTGCCCGCGCCCGCCAGCACCTCCGGCAGCTGCCGCACCGTCTCCCGGGCCTGCCGCGTCCCGGCGTCTTCCTCCGCCGCCTCACCCGTCCCCGTGCACCCGCAGACCGCGAGCAGCAGGGCGGCCAGCGAGGCGATTCTGCCCACCATGGCCTGCCTAACGACGCGGACGGCCACTCGTTACCGTGGGAAGGTGCACGAAGCGAGCCAGAACGATCAGGTCCGGCACGAGGTCACCCTGAACGAACGCGGACCGTTCGTCGCCCCCCGATGCAGCTGCGGCTGGTACGGCCCGGCCCGGCGCTCCCGGCCGCTGGCACGCGACGAGGCCGCCGCCCACACGGCGACGGCCCGTTCCGCCTGAGAGATCAGGCGGAACGGGCCGTCGAAAACCTTCGGCAGCGGACGGAAAAGCCCTGGCTAGGCGGCGGTCACCCCGCGCCGGGCCCGCGCCCGGTGCCTGCCGCCCCCGTCGTCCCCGCCCTGCTCGCCACCGGAACCGTCGGCACCGTCGGCGCTCCCCTGTTCCCGGTCCCGGTCCCGGTCCGGTCGTACGTCCTCGCCGACCGCGATCCAGCCGAGCAGCCTGGTACCGGCCAGCACCCGCACCAGCGGGGTCAGCGCGTACAGCGCCAGCGGCGACAGCAGCAGCGCCACCGCCGTGGCCAGCGCGAAACCGGCCAGCACATCGGTGGGGTAGTGGACGGCGGTGAAGACCCGGCCGAAGCCCTGGACGAAGGCCAGCACGATCGCGGCGATCCCGATCTTGCGGTGCACCAGCAGCAGCCCCACGGCGATCGCCATGGCGCCGGCGGAGTGGTCACTGACGAACGACCAGCCCGTCTTGCCCTCGACCAGCACATGCAGGTCCGGATGGTCGATGAACGGCCTCGGCCGCGCCACGAAACTGCTGATCGGCTGGTTGATCAGCCAGGAGACCCCGGCCGCGCCCAGCGCCCAGGAGACCCCGGCCACCGCCTGCGCGGAGCCGGCCCTGGACCGCACCAGGAACCAGGTGCCCAGCACCGCGAGCACCAGGCCGATGGCGAAGCCGTACTCCACCAGGAAGGTCACGGCGTCGGACACCCAGCCGGGCAGGCTGTCGGCATAGCCGTTGATCTTGTAGAGAAGATCGACATCGATGTCGGGGTTGTCGAGTCCAGCCATGTGCCGTTACGGCCCCTTCATGATGTCGTCGTGGGGTGGAGGGGAGAGCCCGCGTACCCGTCCAGGAAACGGCATGTTCCGCGCCTGGAGTTCCGATGTCCCCGAAAGAGCACCACAGCGTTACCGAAGAGAGACGCCCGTGGTGTGACGGAGCGCGACGGTAAGACTACTACCCGGCCGTGGGCCGCGTCGCGCCGAAATAATCGGCCGAATCGATGGGGTCGAAGCGGATCTCGGCGCCAGTGTACGGGGCGTCGATCATGTAGCCGCCGCCCACATAGATCCCCACATGGTGGATGCTGCGCGAGTCCGTCAGGTCGTTGGCGAAGAACACCAGGTCACCCGGCAACAGCTCGTCGCGTTCCGGATGCGGGCCGCTGGCCCACTGGTCGTTGGCCACCCGCGGCAGCTCGATCCCCACCGCCTCGTAGGCCGCCTTCGTCAGCCCCGAGCAGTCGAACCGCCCGTCGTGCTCCGGGGTGCCGTTGCCGCCCCACAGATAGGGGGTGCCGAGCTGCTCCTGCGCGAAGTGCACCGCCCCGGCCGCCAGCTCGGACGGCGCGAGCCGCCGCTGGTCCTCCGGCGGCGCCGCGAAGCTCTCCTCGGCGGCGCGGATGATCCGCACGTAGTTCTGCGTCTCGGTGTACGGGGGCACGCCGCCGTACTGGATCACCGCGTACGGGCCGGCGTTGTAGGCGGCGAGCATGTTCTCCACCGGGTCCCCGGGCACATCGCGCACGTAGGAGGCCAGCGAGCAGTTGTAGGTGGCGGCCGACGGGATGGCGTCCTCGGGGTCCCACACATCGGCGACCCCGTCACCGTTGGCGTCGATGCCGTGCACCGCCCAGGTGCCCGGGATGAACTGCGCTATCCCCTGCGCCGCCGCGTGGGACTGGGCGCTCGGATTCCAGCCACTTTCCTGGTTGAGCTGGGCGGCGAGCAGCGCGGGCGACAGTTCGTCGCACAGGTTCCCCCACTCCTGCACCAGATCCTCGTACGCGGCCGGCACGGCGTTCTTGGCCAGCTTCCCGCCGTTCTTGCCCGCGCCGCCGACGATCCCGGCGGCGGCGCTGTACACCCCGACCACCAGCAGCGCCACGAACAACGCCAGGCCCCCCAGCCCCAGCCCGCCGACCAGCGCGACCTTGCGCATCTGCCACCGCTCCCCTCGATCTCCCCCCAGTCTGCCCGGCGTTTCCCCGAACACAACCGCCATGGAACGTACTTCGGTCAGTGTGGCGTGGCACAATCGCAAGCGGAGAGCGAGTATCGAACAGCACAGAGCCAGTTGGGCGGTGAACCCGGATGTTCCTTGCGGCGGACTCAGAGGACATCACTGAACTCATCGGCGGAATCGCCCCGGACTGGGGCCCGTTCGCCACGGTCGGTGATGAGGCACGGACGATGGTCCAGGTCATCATGGCGCTCGCCATCCTGATCTGCCTGGGCATCGCGATCTGGGGGGCGGCCAAGCAGCGGATCGGATCCACCGCGATGCGGGACTCCTTCAGCGCCGAGCAGGGCAAGGGCCTGATCGTGGCCGGACTGACCGGGGTGTTCATCATCGGCTCCCTCGGCACCCTGTTCACCATCATCTACGGCATGGCGGTCTAGCCGCGATGCTCCGTGCGCCGGCCGTGGCGGCGGCCCTGGCTCTCGCCCTGGCCGCCCTGACCACGGCCTGCGCCGGCGGCCCGGCCCAGAACCGGGCCGAACAGGTCGCCCGGGCCCAGCCCGCGCCCCAGGAGCCGCCACCGGACGACGGGGCCCCCGGCGAAGGCCCGGACGGCGAGCCCGGCGAGGAACAGCCGCAGGATCCCCCGGTCGTCATCGCCCCGCCCCACGGCTCGGTGGCGATAGCGGAGACGATCGCCGAGGACCTCCCCGAGGGCCTGCGCCACGCCGCCCCCCTCCCGGACGGCTCCCTGCTGCTGACACCGGACACGGGCGGCGCCGTCTACCACCTGAACCCGGTCAGCGGCACGGTGACCCAGGCCGGCGAGATAGAGACCACCGCGGACGAGACGACCATCGTCGACATCGCCACGTGGGAGGAGTCCGTCTACATCGCCTACGAGGGCGCCGAGAACAACCGCATCTCCCGCTACACCTACGAGGCGGGCACCCTGCGCCCCAGCGGCTCCGCCGCCGCCCGCGATCTGCCGCGCGGCGCGGGCCTGATGGCCTTCGGCCCGGACGGCATGCTGTACACCAGCACCGGACCGGCCGGCGAGATCCTGCGCATCGACCCCGCCCGCCCCGCGGCCACCGCCGCCATCTCCACCGGCCACACCGACCTGCGCGGGCTGGCCTGGGATCTGATGGGCCAGCTGTGGACGATCGACCCCGGCAACGGCACCACCACCGACGTCCTGCCCATCACCCCCGAAAACCCCCTCCCCCCGGCCGACACCACGGTCCCGGCCACGGAGAACCCCACCGACCTCACCCAGATCGCCGGCTCCCTGTGGATGACCACCGAATCCGGCACCCTGTGGCGCTACCCCCTCCCCAACGCCACCCCCGAGCCCTTCCTGACCAACGACCTGGGCCCCCTGCACGCCGTCCTCCCCACCCCGGACGGCGAGGACCTCTACCTGCTGACCGAGACCAGCGTGCTGCGCCTGACCGTCACCTGACGGAAGGCACCGGGCGGTTCACGTCAGCCGGACGTCGCGGGACCGCCCCCGCCCCGGGTGGGTGCGCCGGGCGGCGGAGGATTCGGGAGCGGTGATCAGGACCACCGCGATGACGCCGAGAGCGAGTAGCGCCGCGGTGGGGGCGAGCCACAGCGGGCCGGCGCCGGCGAGGACGGCCCCGCCGATTCCGGCGCCCAGCGCCGCACCGATGTGGTTCATCGCCCCGCTGAGGCTCAGGGCGATCACGGCGACATCGCCGCCCGCGACGAAGACCCGGTTCTGCTGGGGGATGACCAGGGACAGGGCCGTCATGCCCAGGATGAACAGGACGGCCAGGGTGGGCAGGAACCAGTGCTGTACCGCGGCGAGAAGCACGGAGTTCAGGGCGACGACGCCGAGACCGGTGACGATCACCGCGACCGCCGCGAAGCGGTCGGCGAACCGGCCGATCACCCGGGTGCCGGCGAAGACCCCCGCTCCGTAGAGCAGCAGGGCGATCATGATGGCCGTGCCGTCACCCGGCGAGCTGATGCCCACCACCGCCGAGACGTACGAGCCGAGGAGGTACTGCGGCGTGATCAGCAGCGCGCTGACCACGAGCAGCGCCAGGATGCGCGGGTTCACGAGCACCGCGAGCCGGGCGCGCATCGTGGTGGCGGGCAAGGTCACCGACGGCACGAACAGGCCGGCCAGCACCGCCGCGACCGCGGCCATCGCGGCGATGGTCCACAACGTTCCGCGCCACCCCCAGAGCTGGCCGATCAGGAGCCCGATGGGCATGCCGAGGACCGCGGCCAGGCCGGCGCCCGCGGCGATCATGGCGAAGGCCCGCGAGCGGCGGCCGGGCGGCGCGAGGACTCCGGCGACGGCGAAGGCGTTGGCCTGGAAGGCGGCGGCGCCGAGCGCGGCGACGATCTGCCCGGCCATGACGACGCCGTAGGTGGGCCCGGCGGCTTGGAGCACCATGCCCAGCAGGAACACCACCATGCCCGTACAGATGACGAGGCGGCGGTCCAGCTGCCCGGTGAGGGTCGCGATGACCGGCGAGCTGACGGCGTAGGTGACGCCGAACGCGGTCATCAGCTGTCCCGCCGCCGCCACGCTCACCGAGAGGTCCGCGGCCACCTCGGGCAGCAGACCGGGCAGCACGAACCCGTCGATGGCGAGCACGAACGCGCCCACGGACAGGATCATCAGGCGCGAGGTCACGGACGGGTTCACGGATGGCAGACCGCGTCCGCGCCGGTTCCGGCGCCGGGGGCGGGGTGGCACCCGCTGGTGGTGTCGCGGGGCAGCGGCAGGTCGAGCGCCGGGTTCCGGTCGAAGAACCCGGCCGGCCGCAGGTGCACCGAGGCCGTCGTCACCGGCATGACGGGCCAGTCCTCGGGCCGGACGACATGGTGGGCGATGAAGGTGTGCCAGACCACGATGTCGGTGTCGCGGACGTTCTCGTCGCCGGCGGTGTAGCGGGGCAGCCCTTCACCCGGCGGGCTCTGGAACGGGTAGTCCCCGGCGGCGAACAGCTCCCCCTCCCGGTAGGGCGTCACCCACAGGTGCTTGGTCGCGAACCGGGCCCGGCCGAGCATGGGGCTGTCGGGGTGCAGCAGCGGCAGCACCCCGGACTGGGGGATCAACTGGTAGCCGACCGGCTGGCCGTGGGCGTTGCGGACGCGCTCGTTCTGGATCGTCCAGGTTCGCGCGACCGAGGCGTCGGCGACGCGCTGCGCCCCCAGTTCGCGTTCCAGGTGCGTGGTGTGCACGGTCCAGGCGTTGCCGACGGGATTGTCCGGGCCGAGCGGGGCGGGCCGGGAGTCGCACTCGACGACGGAGTTGAGGTCGCCGTCCACGGCCATGTCCAGCCGCACGTTGAACGCGTGCTGGTGATGCGGCCCGTAGACCCCGGGCGCCACCACGGTGCCCGAGGAGGGCACCTCGCCGGCGGGCACGCCGCCCGTGGAGATGATGCCGGTGAGCTTGACCTCGAACTCCACGCTGCCGTCGGTGTGGAAGTACCAGAAGAATCCGTAGTCGTAGTTCTCCAGTGTGGAGAACGAGGAGACGACCAGGCGGCGGCCGCGGCGGACATCGGTGGTGGTCTCCTCGAAGCCCTCGCTGTGCCCGGTGTGCTTCCAGGCGATGCCGGTGTCCTCCTCGTGGATGCAGATCGCGTTCTCGATGACGGAGGGGCTGCCGTCCCAGTCGGCGCAGACGCCGTCGAGGTAGCGGATCTCGCCGAGGCAGTCGCAGCCCAGCACCAGGGAGTTCGCGAGCTTCCCCAGCCCCGCCTCGCCCTCGTCGAACACCGCCTTGTTGCGGTGCAGTGGCGCGGGATCGCCGTAGGGGACCCACATCTCCGAGAGGGAGGCGCGGTGGATGATCGAACGCCGGCGGCCCCGGTCGTCGTAGCTGATCCGGTGGAGCACCAGTCCCTCACGGTCGTTGAAGCCGACCCGCATCGACCAGTTCTGCCACCGCAGCAGATGTCCGTCCAGGGTGAAACTGGGGCCGTCGGGCTGGGTGATGTCCAGCCGGCGTACGCCTTCGCGGGTCGCCTGCCGCGGGCCGTGGCGCCCGTCGTCCTCGCCGACCGGTACCCGGGCGACGTCCTCGACCCGCAGGACCTCGGCGGTGTCGAGATCGGCCGTGACCACCACCCCTTCCAGCGGGCGGGCGAACGGATTGTCGTCCTGGGTGGGGCGCACGAACGTCAGCGCCTTGGTCACCCGGCGGTGCGCGTAGTCGTCGCGCTCGTCGTGGTAACCCGGCGGCCACGGATGGACCTCGATCACGGCGGGGTCGGTCAGACCGCGGCGGCTCATGGCGGCCAGCCACTCGGGGTCCTTCTTGATGGCGGCGACGACGTCCTGGAAGTCCGCGCTCTGCATACGGGGGCGCTGCCCGATCCGGTCCACCGTGGAGACCACCGTGCCGCCCGTCAGCGACACCCGCGCCTCGCGGACCATCCGGTGCTCGCGGTCGTAGAGCACGACCTGTGCCTCCCGGTCGGGGACGACGGCGCCGCGGGCGTGGTCCTTGAGTACCTGCTTGCCCGGCTCGGCCAGCGCGATGGACGAGAAGTGCGTCCGGTCGGTGAAGACAGGGTGTGCGCGGACGATCTCGCCGACCCGGGTGATCTCCTCGGCGGTCAGCGGGTCGAGGGGGTGCTGCGGGCTCACGCGGTCACCCTTCCGTGCTCGGGGCTGCGGGCGCCGGGTGATCGGGGCCGGTGATGCCCAGGCGGCGCATCGCGGTCCCGGTCAGTGCTTCGCGGGCGGCGCGGTTGGCCAGCAGGCAGGTGATCTCGCTCTTGTCGTCGAAGGGCGGGGAGACCTCGACGATGTCCATGCCGACGATGCCGACCTCGGAGGAGAGCCGGCGGACCGCGCGCAGGATCTCGTTGCTGGTCAGTCCGCCCGGTTCCGGTGTGCCGGTACCCGGGGCGTAGGCGGGGTCGGCGACATCGATGTCCAGCGAGAGGTAGAGGTGGTCGGCCTGGTCGAGGGCCTCGTCCACGGCGCGCTGCAGGACGTGGTCGAACCCGAAGCGCTCGATCTCGGCCATGAAGTGCGTGCGCATCCGCTGTTCCTTCATCCAGTCGAGGGTCTCCGGGTCGGGCCAGTAGCCGCGCAGACCGACCTGCACGAAGTTCGAGCCGGGCACGGCCCCGGACTCGATGAGCTTGCGCATGGGGGTGGCGTGGCTGGCCAGGCTCTGCGGGGCGTCGGCACCGGTGTCGGCGTGGGCGTCGAAGTGGACGATGCCGACCTTGCCGTAACCCCAGTGGTCGGCGACCGCCGTGGCACAGGGCCAGGTGATCGCGTGGTCCCCGCCCAGGATGAGGGGGATCGCCCCGGCCTCGACGATGGTGCCGACGAACTTGCGGATGCCCTCGAAGGTGACGGGGGTGTTCCCGACGCTGATCGGCGCGTCGCCGTAGTCGCAGCAGTTGAGCACCTCGAACGCGTCCACGCCGGTGTCCAGGCTCAGTTGGGGCCGGCCGTAGCCGGCCTGGTGATCCGCCGAACGGATCACCATCGGGCCGTGGTTGGTGCCGCTGCGACCGCTCGTGGTCGAGTCCCACGGCACGCCGCACACCGCGACGTCGATCTCGCCGGCGGCGAGGTCCTCGGGGGTCAGGCAGACCGGGAGCTTGGCGAAGGTCTGGATGCCCGAGTAGCCGCCCTCGTAGCGCCGGTTGACGTGGATGGGTCCGGGCTTGCGGTCCTTGTTGTAGTCGTCGACGGCCTCATGTCCTTCGAGGCCCGCCCCCAGCCGCGGTGGCTGCGACCAGAACCCTTCGGGCCACCTCGCGTGGTGGTGGTCGTGGGCGTGCTGGTCGGCGTGGTCGGGGCTGTCGTGTGTGCCGGTCATGAGGGGTCTCCGGGACGGTCGGTGAGGCCATGGTCGAGGGCGTCGGGGTGGAGCCAGCCGCGCTGGGTCAGGCCCAGCCGTCGCATGGCCATCCCGGTCAGGGTGTGGTGCAGGGTGCGGTGGGCCAGCAGCGTGGTGATCTGGCCCGAGTTGTCGTACTGCGGGCTGAGTTCGACGAGTTCGACGCCGGCGAGATCGACCTCGGCACCGATGCGGCGGACAGCACGCAGCAGGGCGGTGCTGCGCAGCCCGCCCGGTTCGGGGCTGCTCGTGCCGGGCGCGTACATCGGGTCGGCCACGTCGATGGAGATCGACAGGTAGTGGCGGGCGGGTGCTCCGGGAGCGGTGGCCCCGGCGATCACCCGGTCGATGACGGTGTCGATGCCGTGCTGATCGACCGCCGCCGCCGGGTGGACGCGTACCCCGTTGTCGTGCAGCCAGGACCGCAGTCCCGCGCTGGTGTCGAAGCCGCGGGCGCCGAGCTGGATCACGTGCTCGCCACGGATCACGCCCGAGGCGACGGCGCGGCGCAGCGCGCTGCGGGCGGCGCCCATCTGCCAGCCCTGGACCGGCTCCATGGCGGTGTGCGCGCCCAGGTGGATGACGCCGACCGCGCCGTGGCCGAGGTGGTCGGCCACCGCGGTCAGGCAGGGCCAGGTGATGCCGTGGTCGCCGCCCAGCACCAGCGGGCGGGCACCGGCCTCGAGGATGGTGGTGACGAACTTGCGGATGTCCTCGAAGGTCTCCGGGGTGTTGCCCGACGCGGTCGGGGCGTCCCCGTAGTCCGCGCAGCGCAGCACTTTGAAGGGGTCCACCCGGGTGTGCAGGTCGGGCAGGGCGAACTCCTGGGTGGAGTTCATCCCGCTGGTGCGCAGCGCGACGGGCCCGCGCCGGGCCCCGCTGCGACCGGTGCCGGTGGCGTCCCAGGGCACCCCGCAGGCGGCGATGTCGATCTCGCCGGCCACCAGGTCCTCGGGGGTCAGGCAGAGCGGGAGGCCCATGTAGCTCTGCACGCCCGACCGGCCGTACTCGTAGGCCCGTTGCACATAGATGGGCCCGGGCGGCCGGTCCTGGTTGTAGTGGTCGACCGCGCCGTGGTCCTCGGTGCCCGTGCCGAGGTGCGGCCGGGCCGCCCGCATCGAGGCGCCCCATTCGGGCGCACCCAGCTCTGTCATGCCGGGGCCGAACGCCGCTGGGCCCCGGGGCAGAACACGCCGGAGCGTCGTTTCGCGCGCATGGACAGCCGGCCGGCCACGCTTTCGTGGCCGGCGCTTTGCGGCTCCGTCCAACTCGCTTTGGATACTCGCCGGTAAGGGTGCGCGAAGCCTGAATGAGATGGGGTCACGTACTGAACACGCACCGGCGGCCGTCCACGGTTCACCGGGGCTCCGCACACGGATCGGCCGTATTTTCTCGCGGTGCTCGGTTCCACCGCGAATGAACCACCGCGGCGGTCCGCGCCGTGTTCTCGGTAGAGGCCGCGACATCCTCAGCGCCGTCGCACCCCCCGTCCGTACAGGGCGGATGTGCGACGCCAGGAGGTGTTCGCACCTTGTCGTGAGCCGGAGTTCGCGCCTTCCGCGCCGAGGAAACCCCTGAAAAGCGCCACAGTTGACCGAGAATTCCGCGCCTATTCGGCGATGTCCATGAGCAGGCACCCTGGAGGGGCCCGATGTTTCTTTTCAGGCGATTACTGGTGCCTGATGGAACCACGTGGGAAACCGACGAGATCATCACTCGCGTGCGTTCCGAGGCGCATTCCCTGGCCCGTCGAGGAATCGGGCCGGGGTCGCGGGTGATGCTGTCCGGTCCGAATTCTCCGGAATGGGTCGTGGCATTGCTGGCCCTGGCCCACCTGGACGCCTCGGTGGTGCTGTGCGACCACCGCGCCACGGCGGCGCACCGCGCCTCGGTCCGGGAACGCGCCCGGGTCGTGCTGGAGATCGACGGTGCGTCGGCGCCGCCCGGGGCCGTCCCGGGGCCACGCGGCCGGCACGAACAGGTGCCGGATCTCACGGCCTGGTCACGCAGGACGGACGCGGTCATCTCCTGGTCCTCGGGCACCACCGGAGCGCCGAAGGGCATCGTGCGCTCGGGGCGGTCGATCCTGGACAACCTCACCCTCAGCGCCGAGCGGATGGGCTACCGCGCCGACGACGTTCTGCTGCCGGTCCTGCCCTACTCCCATCAGTACGGCCTGTCCCTGGTGCTGTGCTGGTGGCTGGGCGGCGGCACGCTGGTGGTCTACGGGCCGACGACGCGCCTGGACCGCGCGCTGGAGGCCGGCGCGGCCCACGGGCTCTCGATCGTCGACGCCACCCCGCCGACCTATCACAGCCTGCTCAACCTGTTCGGCAGCCGGCCCGCGCTGCGGGACGCGCTGAGCGGGGTCCGCGCGTGGTGTGTCGGCGGCGCCCCGCTCGGGCAGTCGCTGGCCGCCCGCTTCGCGGCCGACACCGGCCGGCCCCTGCTGGACGGCTACGGGGCGACCGAGGTCGGCAACATCGCCCTCGCCCCGCCGTCCGACCCCGTCCGATGCGGGACCCCGCTGCCCGGCGTGGTCGTCGAGGTCCATGACGAGGCCGGCCGGCCACTGCCGCCCGGCCGGCTCGGCGAACTGGTGGTGCGCAGCGCGGGCCTGATGACCGGTCACCTCGGCCCGGACGGCGAGATCGTCCCCGTGCCCGGCCCCGTGCACCACACCGGTGACATCGGCCTGATCGACGACGAGGGGCGGGTGGTCCCGATCGGCCGCAAACGCGCGGTGCACCGCGACGGCCACACGCTCTACCCCGACCATCTCGCCGAGCTGGCCGAGGCTGCCGGGGCCCCGACCCAGGTCGTCGCGCTGGAGGACGAACGCCGTGGCGTCCGCCTGGTCTTCGTGGTGGCCGACGCGCGGGGCCGCCCACGCGCGTACTGGAAGCGGGCGTTCCGCGCGGTGCTCGCCCGCTACGAGCAGCCCGACGACGTCCTCGTGGTCCGTGACTTCCCCCTGAACAGCACCGGAAAGCCCGACCCCGCCGCACTGGAGTCCCTTGCCATGACATTACCGTCCACATCCGCCGGCCAACCCGGTGGCGACACCTCCGCGTCCCGCCCCGCCGGGGAACACATCCCCTTCCCGGAGCGCCTGGAGGCGCTGCGCGCGGTCCGCCGCTGGGCGCACGACAACGAGGGCGCCGTGCTGGAGATCCTCACCGAGGTCTCGCCCCACCGCACTGCCGTCGCGGAGTTGCAGTCGTTCCTGGCCACCCTCGACGGGGCCGAGGAGGAGATCCGCCACTTCCGGCCCGGCCGGGTGCCCCGCGCCGCGGTGTTCATGCCGTCGAACATTCCGCTGTACGCCTACGCGCTCTATCTGCTGGTGGCGTCGCTCTACACCGACACCGTCACCTTCCGGCCGTCCGCACAGATCGCGCACCAGGCACGGCGGCTGCACGCTCTGCTCGCCCCGGTGCACGGCCTGCCGATCGAGCTGTCGGACCTGTCCCAGCGCAAGTTCGTCACCGGGCCGGTCCGTGAGGCCGATCTCATCGTGTTCACCGGCAGCTACGCCAACGCCGAGACGGTGCGCGAGGAGCTGACCGCGGACCAGCTGTTCCTGTTCTTCGGCCAGGGCCTCAACCCCTTCGTCGTCGCGCCCGACGCCGACTTCGAGCACGCCGTGCACGACCTCGCGGCCATCCGGCTCTACAACTCCGGGCAGGACTGCTACGGCCCCGACGTCGTCTTCGTGCCCCAGGAGCGCTCGCGCGAGTTCATCGACCTGCTCTCGGCGAAGCTCTCCTCCCTGCGCTACGGCGCCAACTCCGACCCCGACTGCGACTACGGGCCGATGTACTACGACGCGGCCCTCAGTCAGTGCTCGGAGTACCTCCTGCGGTACGCGGACCACATCCGGCACGGCGGCGGAATCGACCTTCGGACACGGCGGGTCGAACCGACCATCCTGGCATGGGACTTCGACGACAAGATGCCCCTCGACGAAATGTTCGCGCCGGTGTTCAACATCGTCGCCTATCCCGACGGGGAGCGGCTGCGCGAGCGGCTGTCGAGCCCGTACGTCGGCGAGCGCGCGCTGGGCGCCATGGTGTACGGAAGCGACCCGGAGACGGTCGAGGTGCTCTCCAGGCGGCACCGCGTCTGTGTCGACCAGACGCTGCTGGACGCCGAGAACGGCAACAGGCCGTTCGGAGGGCTCGGCATGATGGCGAACTACCTCTCCGTCGGCGGGCGGCGGCGCTCCGAGCCGCTGCTGATGTCCAAGTCGGCGGCCGAGTACCTGCCCTCCGTCGGCCCGGTCGCGGCGGGCCGGTCGTGACCGGGGACGGGGACGGGGCGCGTTACGACGGCGCCTGGCCGGCCGTCGTCGACCTGCTCGTACGGTCCGGCGTGGACACCTGCTTCGGGCTGCCGGGCGACGACATGGAGTTGCTGCGCGCGCTCGACGCCGCGGGCGTGGACGTCGTGCCGTGCCGCGACCAGCGCAACGCGGTGTACATGGCGGCCGGTTACGCGCTCCAGTCCGGCCGGCCCGGAGTGTGCGCGCTGGGCAAGGGCCCGGCGGTCACACACGCCGCGACCGGGCTGCTGGAGGCGCGCGAGTCCGGGGCGCCGGTCCTGCTGCTCGCCGCGGGCACCCCGGAGCGCGGCCGGGGCAGCGGCGGATTCCAGGAGCTGGACCAGGTCGCCGCGGTGGCGCCGCTGGTCCGGTGGGCCCACCGGGTGACCCACCCCGACCGCGTCGTGCCCGCCGCCGCGAAGGCGCTCGCCCTGACCTCCGGGCCCCCGCCGGGCCCGGTCTACCTGGAGATCGCCGACGACGTCCGCACGGCGGAGATCGTGCGGACGGGCCCGTGGCCGCGCCTGCCCGAGCCGCTGGAGGACGAGTCCTTCCCCCTCACCGGCGGCCCGACGACGGCGGCGGTCCTCGCGAGCCGGCGCCCGGTGGTGCTGGTCGGGGGCGGGATGCGCCACCTCAACGCGGACGGGGCGATCGAGGGTTTCGCCGGGCGCCTGGACGCGGCCCTGTTCACCACCGCGTCCGGCCGGGGCACCGTCGACGAGCGCCACCCGCTGTTCTGCGGGGTGGCCGGTCTCTACGCCTCGGCGCCCGCCCGTGAACTGTTCGCCGGCTGCGACCTGGTGATCTCCCTGGCCGGCCGGCTGGAGGAGACCGTCACCGAGGGCGGGACGCCCTGGCCGCCGGTGCCCGTCCTCCAGGTCAACATCGACCCGGCCGGCCTGTCCGCCGAGTTCCCGGGCCCGCGCGTGCTCGGCGACGCGCGGCGCGCCGTGCTCGCCTGGTCGCGGGCTCTGAGCGACGCCCACGCGGAAGGGCTCCGGGGGCACACCGAGCCGTGGGCGCGCGAGATCGCCGTCGCCCGCAAGGCCATGGCCGCCGAGGCCGACGACGAGCGCGCCCGGGCGGCGGAGCTGCCGGGGGTACGCATCGCCGAACTGCTGGCCGCGCTGGACGCCACGTCGAGCGAACCCCGGGTACTGGTGGCCGAGAACGGCCTGCAGGACATGTGGTCCTACTGCTATCCCTTCCACGCCGGAGGCGGCTCGATCGTGCCCTCCGAGCAGACCCCGCTGGGCTTCGGCGCGGCCGCGGCGATCGGGGTCAAGCGCGCCGCCCCGCAGCACGAGGTGACGGCGTTCATCGGGGACGGCGCCTTCGTCGCGGCGCGCGGCGACATCGCGGCGACGGCCGGCTCCCACGGCGGCGTCCTCTACGTGGTGCTGTGCAACGGCGGTTACGGATGGCTGGACGCCCAGCGCGCCCGCCTCGGCCTCGACGGCGAACGCTACGCCTTCGCCCGACCCGGCACGCCGCCGCCCGCCTTCGACGAGGCGGGCATCCACCACCGGGTGCTGCGCGACAAGGAGGCGCTGGCCGACGAACTGCGCACCGCGCGGGAGGTCTGCGCGCAGGGCGGCACGGCCGTCCTCATGGTGCCGGTGGATCCCGACGACATCCCCCCGCCCATCCGCGACGCGGAGGTGATCCCGCAGTGAGCGACACGCCACGCAAGGTCGTCGTCACCGGCTACGGCGCGGTGACCCCGCTGGGCCACACCGCCGGCGCCACCTGGGACGCGATGCTGGCCGGCCGCAGCGGCATCGACACCCTGGAGGGCATCGACCTCACCGGACTTGGGGTGCGCATCGGTGGTCAGGTCCGCGGCTTCGACGCGGCCCGCCACATGCCGTCCCCGGTCAGGCGGCGCACCGACCCCTACGCCCAGTACGCCCTGGCGGCCGCGCTGGAGGCGAGCGAGCACGCCAAGCTCGTCGTCGACGAGGAGATGGCCCCGCGGGTCGCCGTCGTCATCGGCAGCGGCTACGGACCGGTCGCCTCCTTCGCCCGCTCCGTGAACACCCTGCGCGACAAGGGCGCGGCGGCGATCAGCCCGTTCACCCCGATCACCACCGCCATCGACGGTGCCGCCGGCGAGATCAGCATGCGTCTGGGCGCGCAGGGCCCCAGCCGGGCCCAGAGCACGGCGTGCGCCAGCGGCTCGGACGCGGTGGGCGCCGCGCTGCGGATGATCCGCGCCGGGGACGCCGACACGGTCGTGGCCGGCGGCGCCGACGCCTGCGTCACCAGGATCGACCTCGCGGGCAGCGGCAACGCCCGCGCCCTCTCGACGCGCAACGACGATCCGGCCGCGGCCTGCCGTCCGTTCGACGCCGACCGCGACGGGTTCGTCATGAGCGAGGGCGCCGCGGTCCTCGTGCTGGAGGCGGCCGAGACCGCCGCGGCCCGGGGCGCGACGGTCCTCGCCGAACTCATCGGCTACGGGGCGAGTTCCGACGCCCACCACTGGACCGCGCCGCACCCGCAGGGCCGGGGCGCGCGCGTGGCGGTCGAGGCCGCGCTGCGCGACGCCGGGGTGGCGCCGGGCGAGGTGGACTACGTCAACGCCCACGGCACCGGGACCGTGCTGAACGACGCCGTCGAGACGGCGGTCCTGCGCGAAGTGCTCGGCGAGCGGGTCACCCGCATCCCGGTCAGCTCCACCAAGTCGATGACCGGGCACATGATCGGGGCGGCCGGGGCGGTGGAACTGGTCACCGCGATCCAGGTCCTGCGCACCGGGACCGTGCCCCCCACGGTGAACTGCCACCGTCCGATCGACCCGGGGATCAACTTCGTGCCGCACGAGGCCCAGACCCACGCCGGCATGCGGGTGGCCCTCAGCAACTCCTTCGGCTTCGGCGGGCACAACGCGGCCCTCGTCGTCCGTACGGATCCCGGCGCGCGGTGACCCCGGCGCACGGGGCGACCCGTCCGTGACCGCAATGCGCATCAGGCAACTCAGGAAAGGACACAGCAGGTGGCGACGAACGAGGAAATCCTGGCCGATCTCCGCGAAATCATCGAGGAGATCGCCGATGTGGTGGCGGCTGACGTGACCTTGGAGAAGTCCTTCGTGGACGACCTGGACATCGACTCGCTGTCGTTGCTGGAGATCGTGGTCCAGGCCGAGGACAAGTTCGGGGTCAAGATCCCGGACGACGAGATGGCCGGCACGGTCGATGACGCGGTCCGCTACATCGCGGCCCACCAGAGCTGACGTCAGGGGTGCGGGAGGTCCGGCCGGCAACCGGGCCGGACCTCCGACCGCCGCACTTTCTCCCCTCCCGCCCCGCCCCGCCCCGCCCTCAGGAGACAGCACACCATGACCAGTACCTCGCCCCCCACCGACCGTCTCGCCCCGTGGTCCTTCGCGGAGTTCGTCGACGCGAACGGCCACGAGATGGTCACCCGGCCGCCGGTGATCGACGGCGTCGTCGGGCCCACGATCGTCCGCGACGGCCGCGAGCTGGTGAACTTCGCGAGCATCAACTTCCTCGACCTGGGGCAGCGTCTCTCGCTGACCCGCGAGTTCACCGACGCGGCCCACACCTACGGCCTGACCACCGGCGGCTCCCGGATGACCCAGGGGGTCTGCCGCCCGCACCAGGTGCTGGAGGAGTCCATCGCCCGCCAGACCGGCAAGGAGCGGGCCCTCACCTTCGCGACCGGGCTGCTGGCCAACATCGGCTTCGTGCATGCCATGAGCCACTCCGCCCGGTTCGACGACGCGCTCCAGGTGCACAACCGCGACACCGTCTTCGTCCTCGACCGGGACTCCCACTGGAGCCTGTGGAAAGCCGTCGAGGGCCTTGAGTACGGGCGCTCCGTCCACGCGTTCCGGCACAACGACGTCGCCGACCTGGCCCGCGTGCTGGGCCGCGTCCGGTCGCGGAAGGTCGTGGTGATCATCGAGAGCGTCTACTCGGCCGACGGATCGATGGCACCGGTCATCGACCTGCTCGACGAGTGCGACCGGCACGGCGCGATCAGCATGGTCGACGACGCGAACGGCTTCATGCTCTACGGGCCCTCCCACCGGCCGTTCGCCGCGGAGTACGCGGCGATCCGGGAGCGGGCCGACTTCGTCATGGTCTCGCTGTCCAAGGCCGTCGGTCTGGAGGGCGGCGCGCTGGCCGGCCCGGCCCACGCCATCGACGCCTTCGAAGTGCTCTCCGGCACCTCGATGTTCACCGCGGCCATGCAGCCACCCACCGCCCACGTCGCGGGGCGCACCATCGAGGCGCTGGCGAACGACCCGTCGATCGTCGACGACTACCTGGCGCGGGCCGACCGGCTGCGCGCCGGCATGCACGAGATGGGCATGCCGACCACCCCGGCCGCCTCCTACATGCTCTCGGTGCCGATCGGCGACGACGACGCCGCGATGACGATGCGGGAGTGGTTCGTCAAGGACGGCTATCTCGTGCCGGTCTTCTGCTACCCGGCGGTGCCCCGCAATCAGGCGCTGCTGCGCCTGATCCCGCACGCCGGCCACACCGAGGAGCAGGTCGACGGCTTCCTGCACACCCTCGCGAGCTACCGCCGCCGCCTGGGCCTGTGACGTCCACGGAGCGGGACCGCGCGGCGCGTGACGCCGTCGGGGACCTCATGGGCGTCGCGCCACCGGCGGGCGCGCCCGAGGGCCGTCACCATGGTGGCCGCGTGAACGGGGCTGGCCCTCCCCGGGCGTTCACGACCGCGGAACTGCCCGATCACGTGGGACAGGTGCTGGGCACCAGCGCGGACCACCGGATCGACCAGGAGCGCGTGGACGCGTTCGCCCGGGTCACCGGGGACGACCAGTGGATCCACGTCGACCCCGGGCGGGCCCGTGCCGCCGGGGGCACGATCGTCCACGGACATCTGCTGCTGTCGCTGATCCCGGTCATGTCCACGGAGGCCTTCACCGTCACCGACGCGGTCCGCACGGTGAACCACCGTCTCGACGGCGTGCGGTTCCGCGCTCCCGTCCCCACCGGCGAGGGGGTCCGCGGCCGCTTCCGGCTCACCGGCGCGCGGCCCCGGGTCCGCGACTGGTACGAGCTCGTCCTCGGTGTCGAGATCGAGTTGCTCGACGGGCCGGTGGTGTGCCGGGCCGTCCAGACCTATCTGTGCGCGCTGCGCACATGACCGCTCCCCGGGCGGGGAGCCAGGAGGACTTCATGGAATCGTCGGACGCCCCGGTGGCCCTGGTCACCGGCGGAACCAGCGGGATCGGTCTGGCCACGGCCCGTCTGCTGAGCGAGCGCGGGCACCGCGTCGCGGTGTGCGGGCGCGACCAGCGGCGGCTGGACCGTGCGGCGCGTGAACTCCCCGGCGTGCACGCCGTCCGCGCGGACCTGTCCACGTGGGAGGCCGCCGCGGCGGCCGTGGCCGAGGTGGTGTCCGCGTTCGGGCGCCTGGACGTACTGGTGACCGCGCACGGTGCGGTCGGCGAGCCCGGCCCCGTGGCGGAGTTGCCGGCCGCCGCGTGGGATCACGTACTGGGCACGAACCTGATCGGACCGATCGCGACGACCGTCGCCGCGGTCCCCGCGCTGCGGCGGACCCGGGGGGCCGTGGTGCACGTGGGATCCATCAGCGCGATCCAGGCGACGCCCCAGACAGCGCCCTACGGGGTGTCGAAGGCGGGTCTGGTCGCGTTCACCAAGCACGCGGCGGCCGATCTCGCCGAGTTCGGCATCCGGGTCAACGCGGTGCTGCCGGGGTGGGTCAGGACTCCGCCGGCCATCGCGTACTTCGAGCAGATCGGCCGGCCCGAGGGCCCCAGGGACGGCAACTTCCTGGGCCGGGTCGCCGAGCCCGCCGAGATCGCGGAGGTGATCGCGTTCCTGGCCTCGCGGAAGGCCAGCTTCATCACCGGAGAGGCCGTCGTCGCCGACGGCGGTGAGTGGATCAAAATGTCCGACCCCGAGTGAGCGCGACCCGTCCACCCCGCGCTCCCCGAACGGCGATCAGGTCAGCCATGTACACCATGCGCACGACAATCCAGGGAGGATCGGATGAAGAATTCCGAGATCCGTACGCTGCTCGGACTGCACCACACCTTCCTGTTGAGCACATTCTGCTCCGAACGGCGTCCGATGCCGCACGGGGACCTGATGCTGAGCGATCTCATCGCGGACCCCTACTACAACTTCTTCTGTCCCGACGCCGATTTCGCGTGGTCCGCCCTCGGTTCCCTCAGCGACGCGTTGCACGATCGCGGCCGGCTGCCTGCCCTGTACACGACACCTCTCTCGCCGATGGGGAACGACGGCCCGGCCGGCTTCTCCCCGCACGCGTGCGACTCCTGGATGCTGCGTGAGGCGAGTCCGCGGGACACCGGGATCACACCCGGTATCGAGGTGCGGAGCATCACCAGGGAAACACGGGAAGAATTCCTTTCCGCGTTCTCCTCGGCATACTCCAGCGATGACGCCGTGGATCTGTACGGGCCGCTGGAGGAAAGCCATATCCAGGCCCTCCGCCGCAGCTTCGAGATCACCGGGCCGGAGTACGAGAAGTTCTATCTGCTCGCCCGATCCGGCGGGAGGGCCGTCGGTGTCGCCGTTTTGCTGGTGGCCGGCGCACACGCGGGGGTGTACGCGGTCGGCACGGTGGCCGACGCGCGAGGCCGGGGTGTGGGCCGTGCGCTGCTGAACGAATGTTCCGGCCTTGCCTTCGACACCGGCGCCACCTCCCTGTTTCTTCAGGTGGAAGCGGGAACCGCGGCGGAGAAGTGGTACGGGAAACTCGGCTACCGGCACGCGTTCCACGGCACCTGTTACGCATCCGGGGCGCCTCGGTGAAGGTCACCCCAACACGTGGGGGAAATGGAGGAATCGAACGTGGCACGGTCGGTATTGGTGACGGGCGGCAACCGCGGCATCGGTCTGGCGATCGCGCGAAGATTCGCCGAACAGGGGGACAGCGTCGCGGTGACCCACCGCGGCGCGCCCGTACCGGACGGATTGCTGGGCGTCACCTGCGACGTGACCGACTCCGAACAGGTCGACGCGGCGTTCACCGAGATCGAGGAGACGCACGGTCCGGTCGAGATCCTGGTGTCCAATGCCGGTATCACCGACGACTCCTTGCTGCTGAGGATGAGCGAGGAACAATTCAGCCGCGTCCTGGACGCGAATCTGACCGGATCGTTTCGCGTCGCCAAGCGCGCCACCCGCGGCATGCTCCGCAAACGCTGGGGCCGACTGGTCTTCATTTCCTCGGAGGTGGGCCTTTCCGGCGGCGCGGGTCAGGCGAACTACGCGGCGAGCAAGGCCGGCCTGGTCGGCTTCGCCCGGTCACTCGCCCGCGAACTCGGCAGCCGCAACATCACCGCGAACGTGATCAGCCCCGGGTTCGTGGCCACCGGGATGACCGCGGTCCTGCCGGACGAACGCAAGCGGGACATCCTGCGCCAGGTCCCGCTGGGTCGCGGCGCGGACACCACGGAGATCGCCGCGGCCGCGACGTTCCTCGCCTCCGGGGCGGCGGCCTACATCACCGGCGCGGTGCTGCCGGTCGACGGCGGCCTCGGAATGGGCCACTGAGTCAGCAAAGGGAGAGATCGTGACGGGACTACTCGACGGCAAACGACTGCTGATCACCGGGGTACTCACGGACGCCTCGCTCGCGTTCCACGTCGCGCGCGTCGCGCAGGAGCAGGGCGCCGAGGTGGTACTCACGGGGTTCGGCCGGCTCAGCCTGGTCGAACGGGTCGCCAGGCGGCTGCCCGCGCCGGCTCCGGTGATCGAACTGGATGTCACCAACTCCGAGCATCTGGACGCCTTGTCCGGCAAGGTGTCCGAGCATGTCTCCGGCCTTGACGGGGTGGTGCACTCGATCGGGTTCGCTCCGCCCTCCTGCCTCGGCAACCCCTTCCTGGAGGCACCGTGGGAGGACGTCGCCACCACGGTCCGGGTCTCCGCCTATTCGTTCATGTCGCTGACGCGCGCCGTGCTTCCGCTGCTGAGCGAACGGGCCTCGGTGGTCGGGATGGACTTCGACGCCCGCCAGGCCTGGCCCGATTACAACTGGATGGGGGTCGCCAAAGCGGGTCTGGAGTCCGTCACCCGCTACCTCGCCAAGGAACTGGGCCCCCGCGGGGTCCGGGTGAACCTGGTCGCCGCGGGCCCGGTCCGGACCATGGCAGCCCGGTCCATCCCCGGGTCCGGGGACATCGAGGCGCAGTGGGACTCCCGGGCACCGCTCGGGTGGAAGGTCGATGACCCCGAGCCGGTGGGCAGGTCCGTGTGCACACTGCTGTCCGACTGGCTGCCCGCCACGACGGGGTCCATGGTGTGGGTGGACGGCGGCTTTCACGCCGTCGGCGCGTAGCACTCCACGAGGCCGGATTCCTCTGCCCGGCAGAGGAATCCGGCCATCCGGGCGGTGTCCCTACGCCGCCATGGGCGACTTCGCCTCGACACGGAAGACCTGCTGGAGCTGTCGTATCGCCTTATGGCATCGAGATTTGACGGTGCCGGGTGGAATGCCCAGCATGGTCGCCACATCATTCACGTGGTGGCCCTGTACATAGACCGCCAGGACGGCGGCACGGTGCTTCGGTGAAAGACACGACAACATGTCGGCGACGACCGTCTCCGATTCGATCGTCTCGAATGCACGGTGGCCATCCAGAACATTGCTGGCGGTGGCCTGCGGGCCCTCCACGTCCAGTTCGGTGGCCAGATTCACCTCGGTCGGCCTGGCCCGGACCCGACGGTGCCGGTCGACCACAATGTTCCGGGCCACGGTCCGCAGCCACGGCCTCAGTGACCGCCCGGACTTGAGCACCTCGGGATGGAGCCACAACCGGATGGCCGTCTCCTGGGCCACGTCCTCGGCGGCGTGGATGTCGCCGTCCAGCAGATGCCTGACATAGTGCACGATCTCGGCCCGGTGAATGAGCCATTGTTCGGCCGACAACTCGGCGGCCCCCTCCGGATCGGAATCCTGACCCCGCTCGGCGATCTCGGAATCCCGTGGGACATCGCGTGATCTCTTGATGAAAATGCTGCCGGCCTGGCGGTGAACGTCAGAAGACCTCTGTGCCTGTGCTGGGGGGCGCGTCGCCACGAAGAGCTCCCTTGAGATGTCGCTACCGTCGGATGTCCCTGGCCACTTCTCGGACTTGGCGCAGAAAAGGATTTCTGCGCCAAGCGGAACGAGTGATTCTGTGCGCTGCACATGAGAGGCCCCGGCCGTCGGCGGATTTCACCGTCCCGGACGTCCGGAACATGTCGGGTTCTTTGAATGCGGACAAGGCGCTATCCCGTCGCCCCATGGGTGAATGAGCGACGGTTCGTCACGGCCGGCCGACGGCATGACGGTATGCGTGTACGGCCGGCAACGGGGCCGGTTTCCAGTTTTCGCGCGCTGAGAACCGGCGAGGGCAGTGCTTCGACCATCTCACCCGTGACTTGCGGACCGTTTGTCGCACACTTGCCGAATGCTTGCGCAGGGTGCGCAGGCCGAGTGCCGTGCCGAACGACGCCACCGGAGGGAACAGCCGGCACACCTCCCGGCGTTCACACTCGACACACCCAACGCGTCAAGCGGGAACCGCACGGCGACGGTCTAGCATGATCAACAACCGTCCCCCCAGTTCAACGGCGGACGGGACATCCTCAGCGGGGGGGATTGGAAAGCCGCCTGGTGGTAGAAATCGACATACGGGTCTCCATGCTCGGCCCGCTGGCCATCGGCCGCAGAGGGCAGGATCTCAACCTCGGGCCACATCTGCGGCGCGTACTGCTGATCCGGCTGCTTCTGGAGAACAGCCGCTCCGTTCCCGTCGATGTGCTGTGTGAGGATGTCTGGCAGGGGCGGCCGCCGCCCAGCGCGGTCGCGACCCTGTATTCGCATGTGAGCAGACTACGCGATGTCCTCGAACCCTCACACTCGCGCCGAGCGGGCCACGAGGTCCTCGCCCGGGAGTCCACGGGCTATGCCCTGTTGTTGCCCGAAGATGTCCGCGACACCGCGCGCTTCGAGCGATTGGTCGTGAGTGCCCGGCAGTTGCTGGCGGACGGCCGGGCCGCGGAGGCGCGGTCGGAGATCGACCGCGCGCTGGCGCTGTGGCGGGGCACGGCGCTCGCGGACGTCGAGCATCACAGGTTCGCGATGCGCGAGTCGGCCCGGTTGACGGAACTGCGCCTGCAAGCGGTGGAGTTGCGCACGGAAGCGCTGCTGAACGAGGGGCAGTACGAGCAGGCCGTGCTGGTGGCCGAGGACCTGACGGCCCGCCATCCCCTGCGGGAGAGGACCTGGAACCTCTTACTCCGGTCCCTCTACCTGTCCGGACGTCCCGCCGACGCCCTGCAGCGCTTCGACGAAGTACGCCGACGGCTCGGTGAGGAACTCGGCGTCGACCCGGGCCCCGAACTGCGGGGCACGCACCAGGCGATCCTGAACCACGACATCCGGCTGGAGCATCCGGCTCCTCGCGGGCCGACCCGTGACGGGAGTCGGCCCCAGAGTGAGCGCATACCCCGGCACGATCCGCACGACGTCCTGTCGCGGCCCGCGCAACTCCCCGCCGACCTGTCCACGTTCGTCGGAAGGTCGGCCCAACTGGCCCGGCTGCGGCGGTCGATCGACGAGGAGGAGGCCGGAACGACCACACGGGCGGTACAGATCGACGGGGCGGCCGGCAGTGGAAAGACCGCCCTCGCCGTCCACTGGGCCCACCGGGCCGCCGACAACTTCCCCGACGGACAGCTCTTCGTCAATCTGCGCGGCTACGACCAGTCCGACCGGCCTTTGAACCCGGCCGATGCCCTGGACGACTTCCTGGGTGCGTTCGACGTGCCGCAGTCCCGCGTCCCGGCGGGCCTCGACGCGAAGATCGCCATGTTCCGCAGCCTGCTGGCCCGCCGCCGTGTGCTGGTCGTCCTGGACAACGGACTCGACGAAGGCCAGGTCAGGCCGTTGCTGCCGAGCACGCGCGGTTCCATGGCTCTGGTGACCAGCCGTGCCCCGTTACCCGGGCTGATCGTCACGCACGACGTCCGTCCGATGACCCTGGGCGTCTTCTCCCCGGAAGAGGCACGTCAGGCCATGGCCCGACGCCTCGGCGCGGATCAGATCGAGGCCCATCCCGAAGCGGTGCGGGACATCATCGACCTCTGCGGGCGGCTGCCCCTGGCGCTGGCCATCGTCGCCACGGTCGCGCAGACCCGCCCCAACCACGCACTGCCCCAGATAGCGGACGAGCTGCGCCGGGCCGGCGGAAGCCTGGACCTGTTCACCGGGGCCGATGCCAACACCGACCTGCGGACGGTCCTCTCGTGGTCCTACCGGGTCCTGAGCGCGGACGCGGCGCGCCTATTCCGTCTGCTCTCCCTTTCCGACGCGGCCTGGATATCCGCGCCGGCGGCCGCGAGCCTCGCGGGAGTGACGACCTCGACGGTGCGGCCCCTGCTGGAGGAGCTGACCCGCCAGCATCTCCTCGGCGTGCAGCGCCCCGATCGGTACGTCCTGACCGGCCTCAACCGCGCCTACGCCTCGGAGCTGGCTCGCCGTCATGACAGCGCTGTCGACCGCCGCGCGGCACGAGCCCGGCTCACGCGGCAGTTCCCTTCGGTGAACGGGCGCCTGGGCACCGGCAGATGAGGCGGGGGACGGCCTCGCGACGCGCCGCCGCGGCAAGACCTTCGTCTCCCTCCGCCCCACCGTCGCCCCCAGGTCACGGCCCGAGCCGCGCCGGGGTCGTACGGGCCCCGTCCTGGCGCCCCGCGCTGGAGGTGACGCGCCCGGACCCTCACCACCGGCCGGCCGATGGCCGTATCGTGGGCCCCGGCACGGACCGTACGGGGGAGGTCACCGGTCACGATGACATGGGAAGAAGAATGGGCGGCGGCGAAGCAGACCGCCCGCGAGGACATGACGCGCACCCGTCTGAACTCCGACGAGGCGGGCAACGGCGGCTCCGCCCCGGGGCGCAACGACCTGAGCGTCCCGCTGGACGTCCTGCGTTCGGCGTCGAGCGCGTCCCGCGATGTGGAGAGCGACCTGCGGCCCGTCATCGACGACGCCATCGCCAAGGCCCACGCGGCCGGCGAGTCGCTCCAGGGGTGGGACCTCGGCCCGCGGCTGACCATCACGGCGGACAAGTGGGGCGACAAGCTGTGTGAGACCTCCGACCGGCTCATCGGCCACGCCGACGGGCTCGACATGCTCTCGTACGGCATGTCCGAGACCGACATGGAGATCGGCCGCCAGTTCCGTACGTGGGGCACGGTCTGATGCCCGAGAAGTTCCGTGAACTGATGACCCAGGACTTCAGCGCCCTCGCGGAGGTCGCCACCGCGTGGACCCGCATGGCCGAGGCGCTGCTGGAGGCCCAGGAGGAGTCGTACCAGCGGGTCTCGGCCCCGCTGATCGCGGCCGACTGGACCGGCCAGGCGGCGACCAGCGGGCTGCGCTCCATGGAGGTGGCCCAGAGCATCCTGCACACCGCCGCGATCAACATGACCCTCATGGCGACCGCACTGCGCCGGGCCAACCGCACGATGCAGATCGCCCAGGTGAAGCTGCGGAGCGCGGTCGAGGGCGCGGAGGCCGACGGCTTCACGGTCCGCGAGGACGGCTGGGTCCTGCCCCGCGAGCTGGACCCCGAGATGCGCAACGACCCGGACTACGAGCGGCTGTCACAGGCGGCGAACGCCGGTCTGGGCGAGTACCGGCGGCAGATCGAACAGGCGGTCGCGGACGCCACGAGCGCCGCGGTCGCCGCCGCGGGGGTACTCCGGGATGTCGACTGGTTCACCTTCGACAAGGAGTACGGGCGCGACGCTGCCCTGGAACTGGCGGCGCGGATGGGCACCCGGCTCGACATCGGCGCGAACGTGGAGGACATCCCCGAGGACGGGACCCCCGACGCCAACGCCCGCTGGTGGAACGGCATGAGCCAGAGCCAGCGCGAGGCGTACCTGCTCTACTTCCCGGCCGAGGTCGGCGCCCTGGACGGCCTGCCGACCGCCGACCGGGACATCGCCAACCGGCGGGCACTGGACGCCCTGCTGGAGGAGTACGCGGCGAGGGAGCACACCCACGGCATCCACGACGGCATGGCCTACGCGGGCCTGACCCACCTGCGCGAACAACTCGACCTGGCGGCGGGCGCGGAGGGCGACAAGCAGCTGTACCTGCTGGGCTTCGACACCTCCCACGACGGCCAGTACGTCCTCGCCCAGGGCAACCCGGATACGGCGGCCCACACGGCGATCCTGGTCCCGGGCACGGGCACGGACATGACCTCGGCGGGCGGCCAGATCGCGCGGATCGACAGGATGCAGACGGCAGCGCAGGAATTCACCGACGAAGAAGTCGCCGTGGTCTCCTGGCTCGGCTATGACGCACCTGAGATTCCCAGCGGCGTGGCCACGACAGGTCGCGCCGATGCAGGGGCAGCTGACCTGCGAGAATTCACCGCTGGGCTCGGCGCGGCCCACACGACCGGGAACAACCATCTCACTGTGATGGGACACAGCTACGGCTCCACGATGGTGGGTGCCGCCGACAAGGGGGGCGATGGGCTGGGGGCCGATGACGTCATCGTTGTCGGAAGTCCTGGCATGTCGGTGAGCAAGGCGCGAGACCTTCACATCGACCCGGAACACCTGTGGGTGGGCACAGCGGATGACGACCCCATTCCCCGCCATCTCAGCGAGCAGACGCTGGGCGTCGGCCCCCACAAAAGCTACTTCGGAGCACAGGAGATGTACGTCGACACATCGGGCCACAGCGGCTACTGGGACGAGGGAAGCGAAAGCTTGAGGAACATCGGCCGTATCGTCGCCGGGGACAAGCCCCTAACAGGAGATGCCGGCCGGTGAGGCAGATGAAGTGCGCTGTGCGCAATCTGGTTGCGACCATGACTGTCGCGTTCGCGCTGGGAGGTTGCATGACGAGCGGTGCCAATGACCCACTTCCGCGCATGAGCCAAGAGGACGCTGAGGCCTGGTCCAGACACTGGATCGAGTCTATGGCCCGCACCGCTGGCGGAGAGATCGCGGAAGATACCAAGAAGGTCAATTTCTACGCGTGCCTCGGCAGAAACGGCGAGGTCGCGGAGGACGGACGTTTCGAGCATTCCTATTCTGCTCGCATCGAACTCCCTCCGGAGGACCACGCGCAGGCGGTTCTCGACATCCGTGAAATCTTGGAGGAGAAAGGTTTCGAGATCAACGGTTACCGTTCAGACCCTTCGGTGTCCCCTGCGAACGCTCTTGATGCCCGGCATCCGGAAGAGGGTCAGTCGGTCACGGCCCAAGATTTCACCGGGAACGAGAACCATCTGCTCCTCATCGTCTCCACTCCCTGTCTCCTCCCTCCGGACGTCGAGCAGCAGCAGTTCTGACCGGCTCGCGAAACGCCTGGACTGAAGCACAACCCATCGCTGTCACCTCCAATCAGGGGATGACGCGCACGTCGGTGCGTGATCGGTGTTCAGGCACGCCGCCGGAGCAGCAACCATCCGGTCAGGGCGACGAGCAGGACGGCGGTGGTGCCGCCGAGGATCCAGGGTAGGGGGCTGCCGTCGTCGCTAGTGGCGGCGGCTTCCGCCTCGGGTCCGGGGGCGGGTTCGGCACTCTCGTCCGGCGTCGTTTCGGGTGTCGGCTCAGGCGTGGCGGGCGGCACAAGGCCCGCTTCCCAGTCGCGGAAGATCGGCGGACTGTCGGGATCACCGGGGTCACCCTCCCCATCGACGATGACCCGGTCCGGCCGCACGATGCCGTACCCCGTGTAGTCATCCCGCCGCTGATCATCGGACCGCTCGGCCGTATTGAGCATCACCCGCAACACCTGGTTCTTCGTCCAGTCCGGGTGCTGCGACCAGATCAGCGCGGCAGAGGCCGACGCCAAGGCGGCAGCTGCGCTCGTCCCGCCACCCTCGATCAGACAGAGGGAGCCGCCCAGATCTCCGCAGTACGCGGGAACACCGTTGCCAGGAGCCGCGAGGGCTACGTGCGGGCCGGACGTGGAGTAGGAGGACCTCTCACCGTCGCTCCGTACGGCGCCGACACCTATGACACCGTCAAGGCTTGCCGGCGGTTGAACCGTGTTCGCCCTCTCCCCTTCGTTACCAACAGAAGCGAAGAAAAGTATGCCCTGCCTGGCCGCTTCTTCTGCCATTTCAGACAGTGGCCCCGCCGCGCCAATGATGTCTTCCCGTGTGCCGGAGATGTTGATGATGTCCACCTCCGAATCAATGGCGTATTGAATTCCCTCTACCCATCGAGCGACACCACTGATGGCGAAATCGCCACTTTCGACGATGCGGACAGGAAGAATTTTGACACCTGGAGAGATGCCTCGAATTCCGTTTCCATCTCCCGTTCCAGCGATGAGCGCTGCCATGTGAGTACCGTGTCCGTCGGTGTCCACGTGTGCACCTTCAGCACGCCCAGTGAGATCGGTGCCTTCGAGGACTTGGCCTTCCAGCTCGGGGAGCGAGCTGTCGACACCACTGTCGATGAGGGCGATAGTGATGCCTTCGCCCTTCGAGTGTTCCCACATCTCTTCGACTCGCAGGGTGTCGAAGTACCAGGGGTGTTGAGGGGTGTCGGCTGCTTGTGCGGTGGTGGGTGTGGTGGCCAAGGCTGCGGTGAGGGCAAGGGTGGTGGCGAGGGCCCGGCGGGTGGGGGTCATGGCTGCTGCCTGTCGTCCTTACTCTCGTCTTTCGATGGGGCGACAAATGGGCCGCGCTGCCCGTCGGTCGGCATCGGGTTGCCTACGGGCAGACCCTGGTTCTCCGCCTGCAAGGGATGGCTTGGCCCATACGTCCGGCGCCTCTGCTCGTGTCCACGACCCAACCCATTACCTCCGACGGGCTCACCGGCGGCGGCACCGCTAATCCCGCGCACGCGACGGTTGCCACTGACGATCAACAGCCCGAACCCGTGGAGATCATCATCTGCGGCTGGAGTACGGGCCAGCTGTGGGCCACAGTCGGCGCGGAGGCATACCGGGAGACATCGTCCGTACGAGCTCGCCATCACCTGAGTGGCGATCAGGCGGCGCGTCGCCGGAGCAGGAGCCATCCGGTCACGGCGACGAACAGAACTGCGGCGGTGCCACCGAGAATCCAGGGCAGAGGGCTGCTGTCGTCACTCGTGGCGGCGGCTTCCGCCTCGAGTCCGGGGGCGGGCTCGGTGCTGTCGTCCGGCGTCGTTTCGAGTGTGGGCTCGGGCGTGGCGGGCGGCACAAGGCCCGCTTCCCAGTCGCGAAAGATGGGCGGGCTGTCGGGGTCGCCGGGGTCGCCATCCCCATCGACGATGACACGGTCGGGCCGGACGATGCCATAGCCGGTGTAATCATCCCGCCGCTGATCATCCGGCCGTTCGGCGGTGTTGAGCATCACGCGCAGGACCTGGTTCTTCGTCCAGTCGGGGTGCTGCGACCAGATCAGCGCGGCGGAGGCGGAAGCGAGAGCGGTGGCGGAACTGGTGCCGCCCTCATTGACGATGCAGGCGGAACCGGCAAGGCCGTCACAGTGGCCTGGAACATCGTTTCCCGGGGCGGCGAGTGATACCTGCGGGCCGGAAGAAGAATAGGGAACGCGCTCGCTGCCTCTGTCCACTGCCCCGACAGCGATCACTCCGGGGAAGGAGGCGGGCGCGGCCACGCGATTATCCGATTCTCCAGTATTTCCGGTTCCTGCAAAGATGAGCACATCGTGGCGCGCGGCCAGCGAGGTAGCCTCCGCTAGCTCCTCTTCCGAAACGGATCCTGATTGAGAGATATTGATGATCTGCGCACCAGATTCAATGGCGTACGTAATTCCTTCGCTGAAACGCTCATCGCCACTGAAGTTGATGCTGTCGACGAGGGTTCGTACGGGCAGGATGGAGACGCCTGGAGCAAGGCCCTGGATGCCCGCGTCCTTTCCCGTTCCGGCGATGAGCGATGCCATGTGGGTGCCATGGCCCGAAACATCGATATGGGCTCCTTCCTGGGCTGCTGTGAGGTCCGTGCCGTCGAGGACTTGGCCTTGGAGTTCGGGGAGGGTGGGGTCGACTCCGCTGTCGATGACGGCGACGGTGATGCCTTCGCCGGTGGTGTGTTGCCACATTTCTTCGACGCGGAGGGTGTCGAAGTACCAGGGGTGTTGGGGGGTGTCAGCTGCCTGGGCGGTGGGTGCGGTGGCCAGGGCTGCGGTGAGGGCAAGGGTGGTGGCGAGGGCCCGGCGGGTGGGGGTCATGGCTGCTGCCTGTCGTCCTTGCTCTCGTTCTTCTTTTGCTTCTTCTTGCCGTTCTTGCGGCCCTGACCGGGCAGGCCGATGACACCGGTGGGTTTGGGCAGGGACCGCCCGCGCTCCCCACGACCGGTGGCCGGCCGTCCGTCGACCGTCGCCTTCCCATACATGGGACGCGGCGTGGTGTTGGGCTGGTCGTTCCTGGTCGGGGTGAGGCGGGAGTTGGCGGCGTTCATACCGGGCTGGATCACCCCACCCGGCGGGATACGTGACGCCACCGTGGGTTTCGCGTTCGGTACCGGCTTGCCCCCGAGAAGGCCGTAGTTGTTCGCCCTGCCCCAGGGATTACCCCCACCCGGGCCACCACCTCCCGTGGGCGGACGCCCCACGGGAGGATGCTGACCACCCGGCATCCCAGGCCCGGCGGGTCGCCCCACCGGTGGCTGTGAACCCGGACCGGACGGCGGACCAAAGGGCCGCACCACAGGCGCCTCACCCGGACGCAGACCCGGGCCACGCACCGGCGGCACCTGACCCCCACCCCCACGCCCCTGACCGGGCTGGGCCGGTGACGGCCATCCCGGCACCGGACCCACCACCGGCTGCTGTGGCGGACCGCCACCCACAGGACGCTCCACCACCGGAGCAGAAGGCGCCGAAGGAGCCACCGGAGGAACCCCACCATTCGGCACCACCCCCACCGAATCCAACGACGTCCCCACACCACCCTGATCACTCACGCCCCCCTGGCCGGAGGCGTGAGGCGTTGGGGGCGAGACTTCGGAGGATCGAAAGGTGGGAGCACCGGCGGGCTGCTGTGCCGGTGGGAACCATGGTTGAGGATCCCCCGGTTGGATCTCGGAATCCGGAGTCGAAGCAGGGAGATTGCCCGAGGGAGTCGGTCCGATGACGCCATCGGGGGCTCGGAATCTCGGTTCCCGCTCATTCACGTACTGGATCGTCCCCGCCGATGTCTTGTACACCGAGCCCAGGCGGTTGATGACGGCGATCGCTTCCTGGCGGCTGGATTCCGCTTCGGTCATCGTCATGGGGCGTTCCCCGTCGCCCGTGTCGTAGGCCACGTCGAGAGCGGTCGCCGGCATCTCCTGGGGCGGGGCGGGTGGCATCTCACTCTGGGCCTGGCGCAGAGCAACGCCCGCGTTGGTGATCGCGCTCGCCATGAAACTGGCGTACGTCTTCAGATCCACCGACGCGTGATGGAAGTGGCGGATCCATTCGCGGAACTCGTCCGCCGTCTGACCCTGCCACTCCAACTCACCGGCCCGCGACCAGATCTGCTCGCCCACCCACTCCACGGCCTCGGCCACGGCCTCCAGCGCTTCGCCACGCTGGATCAGCGCGTCCGGTCTCGCTCCCGTCAGCAGTCCAGCGAGATCCCGGTGGGACATGCCCTGCAACTGGTCCGCCGCATAGTCCTCGGAGCCGTGGCCCCTGTACGTGCCGCGATACGTCCCACTATCCTCCACGGCCCGATCCCCTCCCCGTCGGCCTCTCCCCGCCAAGACGTTCGAGCCTCAGGATACGTTCCGCTGCCGACACGCTCCGGTGTGCCACCGTTTCCACAGCTGGACATCCGGTGCGGAGGAGCGGGGCCGTCAGCGCGGCGGCCGATACGGCGGGGTTCGCCCCCCGTCTGGGCTCATGCCCGGCTGGGGAACGTGACGTCGGCCAGTTCGCAGGAGAGGTCCCACAGCCGGGAGGCGTCCTTTGGGTTGCGGGCGGAGCGATAGATCTTCTCCTCGGTCGCCGCGCCCGTGAGGTGTCCCAGGCCGCGCGGGCCGTAGAAGCGTCCGCCCCCGGCGTCGAGGCTGGTCGCCGCGTGGAGCGCGGGGCGCAGCCCGCCCTCCACGCGCTGGACGGGCCAGCCGAGCGGGGCGAACAGCCGGAACCCGGCATCGAAGGGCGCCCTGCCGCCACCCATCCTCGGCCCCGCGCTCTGCAAGTTGGTCCGGGTGAACCCGGGGTGGGCGACGTTGCTGGTGATGCCCCAGCCGTTGGCCCGGCTGCGGCGGTCCAGTTCCAGGCCGAAGAGCATGGTGGCCAGCTTCGACTGGCTGTACACGGGCCAGGGCTTGTAGCCGCGCTCGAACTGGAGGTCCGGCCAGTTCATCGTCCTGGCCAGGGCGGCGGCCAGGGCGGACTGGGTGGTGACCCGGGCGCGGCCGGCGATGAGCAGCGGCAGGATGCGGGCCACCAGGGCGAAGTGCCCCAGGTAGTTGGTGCCGAATTGCAGTTCCAGGCCATCGGCGGTGGTGTGCCGGGTGGGGGTGTCATGACGGCCGCGTTGTTGATCAGGATGTGGATCGGCCGCCCCTCGTCGTTCAGGCGGTCCGCCAGCGCCGCGACCGACGTGAGAGACGCCAGGTCCAGTGCGCGCAGGGAGGAGTTGCCGCCGATCCGTTCCAGAGCGGCCCGGCCCTTGGCCTCTTTGCGCACCGGGATGATGACCTCGGCGCCGGCCAGGGCGAGGCGGTGTGCCAGCCCGAGCCCGATGCCGTCGCTGCCGCCGGTGACGACGGCGAGCTTCCCTTGCAGATCCAGTGTGTCCATGACCCGATCGTCGGCGGTCCGCCGCCACGGGGGCAGAGAGCGTTCATCGGGGGATCGGCGGTCCCTGGCTCGCCCTCCCGCACCAACGGATACTCGCTCGTATGGACCGTGCAGCTCTGGCCGATTTCCTGCGCCGCCGCAGTGAGTCCCTCCAGCCGGAGGATGTCGCGCTGCCCCCCGGGGTTCGCCGACGCACCCGGGGCCTGCGGCGTGAGGAGGTCGCGTCCCTCGCCGTGATGTCGACGGACTACTACACGCGGCTGGAACAGCGGCGCGGCCCGCAGCCCAGCAAGCACATGCTGGCCTCGCTCGCCCGGGCTCTGCGGCTGACGGGCGACGAACGCGACTACCTGTACCGGGTCTCCGGCCACAACGCCCCGGCCTCGCTGTCGGCCTCCCCGCACGTCGCCCCCGCCCTGCTGCGGGTCCTGGACCGCCTCGACGACACTCCGGCGCTCATCCTGACCGAGTTGGGCGAGACGCTGGTGCAGAACGCGATGGCCGTCGCTCTGTTCGGGGACGCGTCGCGGCACACGGGTCCGGCCCGCAGCGCGATCTACCGCTGGTTCACCGATCCCGCGGAACGATCCGTCTATCCCGAGGCCGACCGTGACCGGCAGAGCCGCGCCCAGGTGGCGAACCTGCGTGCCGCCCACGGACTGCGCGGCCCCCGGTCGCAGGCCGGCGACCTGGTGCGCGCCTTGGGGGCGGCGAGCAAGGAGTTCGCCGCGCTGTGGGCCCGGCACGAGGTCGCGCAGCGCTTCGAGGACCACAAAACGCTCCTCCACCCCGAGGTCGGCCCCATCGAACTGGACTGTCAGGCCCTGTTTACCGAGGACCAGTCCCAGACGCTGCTCGTGCTCACCGCGCCGCCACGGTCTCCCGGGTACGAGAAGCTGCAACTCCTCGCCGTGCTCGGACTGGACCGCTTCAGCGACGCGGAGCGGTAGCCGCTCTCCGTCCAGAGGAGAGCGGGCAACGTGTACGGCGGTCGGTCCCACGACCAGCGGCCCGCGCTGCGCCCCCCCGTACGTCCGCCGCCGCGTTGGGCAGGCCCGTCCGGTCGGCGGGCGACGGCGCGCCGTGGCGCTGTCAGGGGTGTCCCTGCCGCTCTGTGCAGGAGGTCGCGGCGGGGAAGCGTCCGGCGGTGAACGCGGCCGGTGGGACGCCCATGAGGCGGCGGAACTCCCCCGTCATGTGGGACTGGTCGTAGTACCCCGCCGACGCCGCGATGTCCGCCCACCGCCCCGGCTCCGCCCCCGCCGCCAGTACGGTCCGCAGCCGGTCGATCCGCGCGAAGCGCTTGGGGGACAGCCCGGTGCCGTCCAGGAAAAGGGTGTGCAGGCGGCGCTCACTCAGGTGCAGCCGGGCCGCCGCCGCGGCGACCGTGCCACCGGCCAGCAGCCGCGCGGCCTCGTCGAGCCGGGCCGGGGGCACCGGCAGCCCGGCCCATGCCCCGTCGAGGGCGGTCACCGGGTCGGTGGCGAACTGGTCGATGTCCAGGCCCGGCAGGGCGCGCAGGGGCAGGACGCGGTCCGCGAGATCCCGCAGCGGACGCCCGAGCAGGGCTTGCGCGCGCCCAGGCCGCATGCGGACCCGCACGCACGAGTGGCCGGCCCCGCCCGCGTGATAGGCGGCCCGGGTACGGGGCCCCATCACGATCAGCTCGCGCCGTTCGACGCGCAGGAGAAGAGTGGTGGCGTGGTCGGGTACGTCGACCGCTGTCGGTCCGGCCGTCGCCGTGGCGACATCGATCCCGGACACCCAACGCAGCAGAGCGGGCGGCACGTTGAGGGAACCCACCGCTCCACGATAGTGCCGAAACTTCCTATCCGGCGGTGTGGAGGCGCTGCCATCGTCGGATGCATGATCCTGATCACCGGTGCCACGGGCACCATCGGCAGCCATGTCGTGCGCCTCCTCTCCGAACAGGGCGTACCGTTCCGGGCGATGTCCCGCCGCGCCCAACCGGGCCACGTGCGGGCGGACTTCGAGGATCCGGCCTCGCTGGAACGCGCGCTCGCGGGCGTCGACACCGTCTTCCTGGTGACGGTGCCGCCCCGGCCGACGGCGGACCACGACCTCGCCCTGGTACGAGCCGCACGCGCGGCCGGAGTCCGGAAGATCGTCAAGCTGTCGGCGATCGGCAGCGGCGGGATCTTCGGCGGACAGAGCATCGGCGCGTGGCACGTCGCCGCCGAGGAGGCGATCGAGGCCGCCGGGTTCGCGTGGACGATGCTCCGCCCCGGGAGCTTCGCCTCGAACCTCCTCCCCCACCGCGCCCTGATCCTGGCCGGGGAACCCGTCCCGAACCTGGCCGGTGACGCCCGGCAGGCCGTCATCGACCCGAGGGACGTGGCCGCGGTCGCCGTCGCGGCCCTGACCGGCGACGCACACGACGGACAGCGGTACGACCTGAGCGGCCCGGAACTGCTCACGTTCGCCGACCAGGCGTCGATCCTGGGGCGGGTGCTGGGGCGCACGGTGCGGATCGCGGACGGCACGGACATCCTCAGCCAGTTGCCGGCCGAGGTCGTCACCGGCATCGACTGGGCCCGCGCGGGCGGCACGGCCTACCTAACAGACCATGTACGGCAGATACTCGGCCGCCCGGCGGGCACGTTCGAGCAGTGGGTACGCGACCACCGGACGGCCTTCGCGGAAACACCCTGATCCGGCACGGCGGTCAGGCGACCGGAGCCGAGGGCCTTTCGCGGCCGGTGATGAGACGGTGCCACAAGCGGCCGAGCGCCGTACGGGGGCGGCGGGTACGGGTGCCGGGACGGGGGTAGTTGATCGGTTCGGGGCGGGGCGGGTCCTCGGGGGCGGTGTACAGCGGGACCTTGAACCCTGCGGCATCCGTGGGTGCGTCCCGCATGGCGTCGGCGTAGTCGATGATCGTGTGGTGCAGCCGGGCGAGGCACGGCTCACAGACGTAGAACTGGGCGTAGTGCCCAACCGTTGACGCCGAGCCGAGCCACAGCACCCACGTGCAGCGGTTCCCGCACCACAGCCAACAGCGACCCAGCACCCATTCCGAGCTGCCCCTGGCCTCCGGCCGGGAGGCGCCCGCAGGCAAGCGCGGTGGCAGGGGCCGGATCTCGGCGAACCTGAGATCAGGGAGCCGGGGAACGGACGTCACCTCGTCCTCCCACGGTTGCTCAGCCGGGTGCCGGTCAGCCGGGAACGGGCGTGCAAGGTCAGCGCCTCCCCCGTCGCGAACTCCAGCCGGCGTCCGCCTCGGGTGGTCAGCACCAGATCCGCGACGACCAGCGCCCGGCCCCCGACCTGGATCACATCGCCGACCAGCACCGTCTCGGCGGTGATCTCCACGACCTCCGGAACGCTCATCCGGACACCGCCCGCGTCACGGCCGCCAACTGCCGTACGGTCGCGGGCCGCAGGTCGGCGGCCGGGGCGTGCGTCTCGAACGACGGATCGTCGTACGCCCGCACCCGGATCAACGCCCCGGCTGTGTAGACGACGACCACGACGCGCTCCAGTTCGGCGCTCCACACCACCGCCCCCGGCGACAAGTGCTGACGCGCCAGCCCGCACACCAGGTCCGGTACGAGCCGTCGCACGATGCCCAGCGACATCCGGTGGACGGAGATGGTGGGCGAAAGCCCGGGGTTGAGGCTGACCTGTGTCGTGGAGACGCCCAGCAGAGCGAGGGCCTCGCGCAGTTGAAGGAGTTCCATGGGGACTTGGGGAAGTTCCAGCCGTTCGGTCGTACGCACGACCGCTCCTCTCCGTAGTGAATCCACTACCAGCGAGGTTCAGCGTTGCGCAGGCCAGGGCATCGTTCAACGTGTCGAACGTGAACGGAAGGTTGGTACAGGTCAATTGAATCGCAAGGAACTCAATCCGGACAGCAGTCCACAGGCTGCATTCGGAGCGCGATTGCGCAGTTCGCGGGAGGCTCGCGGCTGGAAGCAGGAAGATCTCGCCGCTCAGATGGGATATTCCAGCACACATATCTCAGCTGTCGAAACTGGGCGGAAGGTTCCAACCTCGCGGTTTTCGCGCAGTGCGGACAAGGCGTTCGGTATCCGGGACACCGTCGAGACATTCGAGCGCCAGTGGCGCGAGATCCGGCAAGGCTCGTTGCTGGAGGGCTTCCCGGAGTACGTCAGCCATGAAGGCCGGGCAACAGAGCTCCGGTTGTACGAGGTGGGCGTCATCCCGGGCCTGCTCCAGACACCCGAGTACGCGTCGATCCTCGCCAACAGCGCGGTCAGGCGGGGGGCCATCACGGAAGACCAGGCGAACGAAAGGGTGTCGCTCGTTGCGGAACGGCAGGCGGCGCTCATGGGGAAGTCTTCGCCCATGATCTTCGCGATGCTGGACGAGGGCTGCATCCGCCGAGCCATGGGCGGGCCCAAGGTCATGGACGCGCAGCTGGCGCGGCTGATCGAGTTCGCTGAACTGCCGAACACCATGTTCCAGGTAGTCCCGTTCAGCTTGGGGGAGCGCCGTCCGTTCAATTCGACGTTGTACTTGCTGACGATGCCGGACCGGTCGCTCATTTCCTACGCTGAATCCGCCCATCGGGGCCATCTTGAGCGGGAAAGTATGTTCGTCCAGCCTCTACTCAGGGCCTACCATCAGCTACAGGCCGACGCCCCCTCGCAGGCGGAGAGCGTGGCCATGATCAACCAGATGCGAAAGGGCACCCCGTGACTGAGACCCCCAAGTGGTTCACGTCCTCCTACAGCGACAACGGCGGCGTCTGCATCGAGGTAGCCGTAAACCTCGTCCCCTCGTGCGGCGTGGTCCCCGTCCGCGACTCCAAGCACCGTGAAGGGCCCGAGGTGGCCTTCCCTGCCACCGCGTGGTCGACGTTCGTCAACTCCCTCAAACATTGACGTCGAAGGGCACCCCGTGACGACCGAATGCCTTCGCTGGTTCACGTCCTCCTACAGCGAGCACGGCGGCGCCTGCATCGAGGTCGGCGCCGACCTCACCGCCTCCCACGGCATCGTTCCCGTCCGCGACTCCAAGCAACGGCACGGCGGCTCCATGGTGGTCTTCCCCACGGCCGCCTGGTCGGTGTTCGTCAGCGACCTCAAGCGGTGAAGCGCGACCCTGCCCCCTGCCGACTCCGGCAGGGGGCAACATCGTTCCCGCCCCAGTCCCGGTCCGGGGCCCGGCCCTACAACCGGCCGCCAGCCGTCACCGGTTGTCGTCCAGTTCCTGGTGCATCTGCGGCTGGTCGTCCTGGTCGTGGGTCAGGGCGTACTTCTCGACCTCGTTGAACGCCTTGGAGGCGATACCGAGGGTCTCCTTGTACGGGTTGACGCCGACGGTCTTCTCCGCCGCGCCGCCGAACAGGCCGCCTCCCAGTCCGCTGGCGATCTTGTGGCCTGCCGCCAAGGGCTTGCCGGCCTCGTCCAGGAGGTTCTTGGCGAGCCCCGCCATGTCGGCGTACTTGTCGGTCAGCGCCACCCGGACCATCGCCACGAACGCGTCGTGGAAGCCCGGCGGGAAGAACTTCTTGTAGAACTCGACCGCCTGCGCCGTCATGAAGACGCCGTCCTCGGTCTTCTTCCACTCCTTGTCCCGTTCCTGGTTCCACAGCCGCTCGACCTCGTCGGCGTCCTTCGGCAGCAGCCATTTCTCCGGGGTGCCCAGGTAGTGGCCGACGTAGTGCCAGGCGCACATGAAGCCGTCCGCGTCGGAGCGGGAGACGTCGACGCCGAGGTTCCGCATGGCCTGGACGATCTGCGTGCTGAACACGCAGGCCGCGCCGGTGGTGTACTTCTGGGAGACCGGCTCGCCCCACTTGGCGTAGTCCCACTGGCCGCTCTTCTTGTGCAGCTGCCGCACGGAGGCGTGCACCAGGCGCACCTTGGTCACGTTCGCGGCGAGGGTGCCGTCGCGCAGGGCGTCCTTGTCCCCCATGTCGATGAACAGCCGCGAGGACTGCGACAGTCGCCGCCCTGGCCCCTCCACCCCGCCGAGGCGGCCGGTGGAGCGCAGGGTGAAGGCGCCGGTCGGCGAGAGGTACGTGCCGATGAGGCCCACCGTGCCCTGGAGCATGGAGACTTCGCCGTGGTGCCGGCCGAAGAAGCTCTCGGCGGCCCGGACATCGGCCTCGCTCCAGTCCGGCGGCGGGGCCGTGGCCCCGCGCAGGAACTCCGCGAGCCGCTCGGGCAGCGTCGACAGGTCCTGGCCGGGCTTCAGGGTCCCGATGGTGCGGAACAGCGCGTTGACCCCGTCCACTTCGCGCTTCTCGATCAGCTCGGCCACCAGTTCGTCGGCCTCGGGGTCGCCGACCTGGTTCGCGGCTTCCAGTTCCGACGCGACCGTTGCCGCATTGAGTGTCACAGCGCTTTCCTCATTCCGCACGGGGTCATGGCACCGCGCGCGAGCCGTCCGGCCGGCGCGCGGACCGGATGTCGATCGCGATCTTGTACCGGCCGAAAGGGCGCGACCATAACCCGCAGGGAGTACAGCGGAGCACGCTCCCCGGCGCGAACGGGGGCGCACGCGGGCGGCGTCGCCCTGTGCCGTTCCGACGGGTACCGTAAGCACCGCTCAGGTCACGCTCAGGAGAGGTCTGTCATGGCGGAGAGCCGCAATCTCGATCATCTCGACTGGATTCAGGCCCCCGTCGAGGACGGGAGCGACGAGCACTGCTTCGAGGTCGCCGCCGGGGACGGGGACCTGATCCACATCCGGCAGACCGACGAGCCGGAGAAGGTGGTCACCACCACCCGCGCGAAGTGGGACGCGTTCGTCCTGGGGGTCCAGAACAACGAGTTCGACCACTTCGTCGAGGACGTCCCGCGCTCCTGACCCGGCGCCCCCAGCCTCCGCGCCACCGGCGGCGGGCATCCGGACTTGACCCTCACGTTGCGTGAGGCTGCACCGTGGTGCTCATGAGCGACTACTACAACGCGTTCGAGATCAGCCCCGTACCCGCCCCCGGCCCGGACGCCGTGCCGCCGGAACCGTTCCGCGGCATCTACGGAATGCCCGCCTTCGTCACCATCCCCACCACCGACCTGGCGGGCTCCGCCGACTTCTGGGTCCGCGGGCTCGGCTTCTTCGAGCTGTTCAGCATCCCCGGCACGCTGGTGCACCTGCGCCGGTGGGCCTTCCAGGACGTCCTGCTGGTCGCCGCGCCGAACGCGGCGGAGCGGCCCCCGGCCATGAGCGTCAGTTTCGCGTGCGTGCTGGGCCAGCTCGACGGGCTCGCCGAGGCGTGCCGCGCGCTGCGCCCGGAGTCGGTCGAGGGCCCGCGTGACACGCCCTGGAACACCCGCGACGTGGAGGTGATCACCCCCGAGAACACCCGGGTCGTGCTCACCGCCGCGAAGCCGTTCGACCCGGACAGCCAGGAGGCGCGCAACCTGGCGGACATCGGGATCACCGCGCCCGACACCATCGGCGCCGATCATGGGACCCATGCCTGACACCACGGACGCGGACGCGCACGCCGACGCCGAGGGCCTGACCGTCGGTCAGGTCGCGGCGCGGCTGGACGTGACGGTCCGCGCCCTGCACCACTGGGACGAGATCGGTCTCGCCCGCCCGTCGCTGCGCACCTCCGCCGGATACCGGCTCTACACCGCCGGTGACCTGGAACGCCTGCACCGCATCGTCGTCTACCGCGAGATCGGCCTGGGCCTGGACCGGATCCGGGCCGTGCTGGACGACCCGGCCACCGACGTGCCCGACGCGCTGCGCGCGCAGCGGGCCCAGGTCGCCGAGCGGATCGAGCGCCTGAAGCGGCTCGACACCGGGCTGGAGCGGATGATCGAGGCGCACGAGCGCGGTCTGCTGCTGACCGTCGAGCAGCAGGCCGCGGTCTTCGGCCCCCGCTGGGACCCGTCGTGGCCCGCCGAGGCTCGGCAGCGCTACGGGGACACCCCGCAGTGGCGGCAGTACGCCGAGCGTTCGGCCGCGCGCGGCCCGCGGGAGTGGCAGGCCGTCGCCGACGCCGTCGCCGGGCTCGACCGGGAACTGGGCGAGGCGATGGACGCCGGTGTCACGCCGGGCAGCGACCGGGCCGGCCGGCTCGTCGGGCGGCACCGTGAGGTGTTCGCCGCGTACTTTCCGCTCACCCGGCAGATGCAGGTCTGCCTGGCCCGCATGTACGAGGCCGATCCGGCCTACGCCGCGCACTACGACACCGTGCGGCCCGGCCTCGCGGGCTGGTTCCGGCGCCTGGTGGACGCCGACGCGCGGGCCCACGGCATCGACCCGGACACCGCCACATGGGAGTAGCGGGGCCAGGGGGGTGGGTCCCGGCAGGACGGCGGATGAGAAGCGGACTAGAAGACGATCAGGCCGCGGGTCAGCAGGTCGGTCAGAGCGAAGGCGAACAGGGTGATGCCCACGAAGCCGTTGACCGTGAAGAAGGCCCGGTTCAGGCGGGACAGATCGTCCGCCTTGACCAGCGAGTGCTCGTAGACGAACGCGCCCGCGACCACCGCCAGGCCGACCCACAGGAAGGGGCCCGCGCCGGTGGCCGCCGCGTACCAGACGAGCAGGGCCATCGTCACGGCGTGGCACACCCGCGCCGTACGCAGGGACGTGGCGATACCGAAGCGGGCCGGGAAGGACCGGACGCCCGTCTCCCGGTCCGTGGCGATGTCCTGGCAGGCGTAGATCAGGTCGAAGCCGCCGATCCAGATGCCCACCGCCAGGCCCAGCAGGACCGCGTCCCACGACCAGGTACCGGTGACCGCCAGCCAGGCGCCGACGGGCCCGGCCGCCTGGGCCAGGCCCAGGATGGCGTGCGGGAAGTCCGTGAACCGCTTGCCGTAGGGGTAGACGACCATCGGGACCACGGCCACCGGCGCCAGTACCAGGCACAGCGGGTTCAGCAGCGCCGCGGCCCCCAGGAACAGGGCCAGGGTGAGGGCCGCGCCGATCCAGCCGGCCCGCACCGACAGCGCGCCCGTCACCATCTCGCGGCCCCGGGTGCGCGGGTTACGCGCGTCAATCTCGCGGTCGATGATCCGGTTGGCGGCCATCGCGAAGGACCGCAGCCCCACCATGGCGGCCGTGACCAGGCCCAGGGTGTCCCACTCGATCCGCCGGCTCTCGGACAGGAACATCGCCGTCAGGGAGGCGGTGTAGGCGAAGGGCAGGGCGAAGATCGAGTGCTCGAACATCACCACGTTCAAGAACGCGCGGAGCCGGCCCGGCACCGCGGCGGGGGCGGGCCGGCCGGCTGAGGCGGGGAGGGCGGTCATAGTCCGTATTCCTTCCAGCGGCGGTCGACCAGGGCCGCCGTATCCGGGTCCGAGACCACCATGTGCGGCCAGCCGCCGTCGCGGGTGTAGCCCTCCTCGGGCCACTTCGCGGTGGCGTCGATGCCGGCCTTGCCGCCCCAGAACTGCTGGTAGGAGGCGTGGTCCAGGTGATCGACCGGGCCCTCGGTGAGCAGCAGATCGCGGGCGTAGTCCGTGTTGCCCAGCGCCCGCCACGCCACCTCGTGCAGGTCGTGCACATCGCAGTCGGCGTCCACGACGATGATCAGTTTGGTCAGGGACATCATGTGGGCCCCCCACACCGCCGACATCACCTTCTGCGCGTGTTTCGGGTACTTCTTGTCGATCGAGATGATCGCGCAGTTGTGGAAGCCGCCCGCCTCGGGCAGGTGGTAGTCCACGATGTCCGGGATGATGATCTTCAGCAGCGGCAGGAAGAACCGTTCCGTCGCCCGCCCCAGCGGCCCGTCCTCGGTCGGCGGCCGGCCCACCACGATCGACTGGAACATCGGCTTCTTCCGCATCGTCACGCAGTCGATGGTCAGCGCCGGGAACGGCTCCTGCGGGGTGTAGAAGCCGGTGTGGTCCCCGTACGGGCCCTCCGGCAGCATCTCCCCCGGCTCCAGCCACCCCTCCAGGACGACCTCGGCGTGCGCGGGCACCTGGAGCGGCACCGTCACGCAGTCCACCATCTCCACCCGCTTGCCCTGGAGGAAACCGGCGAAGAGGTACTCGTCGATGTCGCCGGGCAGCGGCGCGGTGGAGGAGTACGTGACGGCCGGCGGGCAGCCGAAGGCGATCGCGACCGGCAGCCGCTCACCGCGCCGGGCCGCCACCTGGTAGTGGTTGCGGCTGTCCTTGTGGATCTGCCAGTGCATGCCGATGGTGCGCTTGTCGTGCCGCTGGAGCCGGTACAGGCCCAGGTTGCGCACGCCGCTGTCGGGGTCCTTGGTGTGGGTCAGCCCCAGGTTGAAGAAGGAGCCGCCGTCCTCGGGCCAGGTGAACAGCGCGGGCAGCGCCTCCAGGTCCACCTGGTCGCCCTTGAGGACGACCTCCTGCACCGGACCGCTCTTGACCTTCTTCGGCGGCACGTGCGTCATGGCGCCGAGCTTGCCGAACGCCTCCCGCACCCCGGTGAAGCCGTGCGGCAGCTCCGGCTTCAGCAGGCCGCCGATCTTCTCGCTGATCTCGTTGTACGAGGACAGGCCCAGCGCCTTCAGCAGCCGGCGGTCCGTGCCGTACACGTTCATGGCCAGCGGCATCGTCGAGCCCTTGACGTTCTCGAAGAGCAGCGCGGGGCCGCCGGCCTTGTTGACGCGGTCGGTGATCTCGCCCACTTCGAGGTGCGGATCGACCTCCGCCCTCACCCGCTTCAGCTCCCCATCCTTCTCCAGGGCCTTCAGCAGTGCGCGCAGGTCGTCGTATGCCATGCGCCTCAGTATTGCCGACGCATTACCCTGGCCTTAGTCAGGGGGCCCCGCCCCGACCGTGGCCACACTTCCCCAGGGGGACCACAATGCTCAGGGTGCTGATGTTTCTGGTACCGATCGCGCTCATGATCTACGCCCTGGTGGACTGCATCAGCACCAAGGACGAGGACGTCAAGCATCTTCCGAAGCTGGTCTGGCTGCTGCTGATCGTCTTCGCCTGGCTGATCGGCGCGATCGCGTGGATCTTCGTGGGGCGCCAGCGCGGTGCCGCGGCCGTCGGCAACGGCGGCGGGCAGGCCAGGGGCGGCAGGTCCGGCGGTGGCGGCTGGGTCGCCCCCGACGACAACCCCGACTTCCTGCGCTCGCTGAACGACGAGAAGCAGCGCGAGGAGAACGCCAAGGACAAGGAACTCCTGGAGAACTGGGAGGAGGACCTGCGGCGCCGCGAGGAGGACCTCCGCAAGGAGGACAAGAACTCCGACGACGGCGGCCCGCAGGACCCCCCGGCCAAGTGACGGCGGGTTCCCGCCCCGCCGTCCGGCCCGGCCGGGCTCAGACGCCCGAGTACGAGTGCAGACTGTTCACGAACATGTTCACACCGTAGTAGTTGATCAGGTAGCAGACGAAGCCGGCGATGCCCAGGTAGGCGGCCTTGCGCCCCTTCCAGCCGGCCGTGGCGCGCGCGTGCAGGTACGCGGCGTAGGCGACCCAGGTGATGAACGCCCAGACCTCCTTGGGGTCCCAGCCCCAGTAGCGGCCCCAGGCGTTCTCGGCCCAGATGGCGCCCGCCACGATCGTGAAGGTCCACACCGGGAAGACGGCGGCCGTGATCCGGTAGGCGAACTTGTCCAGCGAGACGGAGGCCGGGAGCCGCTCCATCACCGAGGTCGCCAGGCGGCCGGGGGTGCCGCCGGAGGCGATCTTGTTCTCGTAGGAGTCGCGGAACAGGAACAGCACGGTGGAGACCACCGCCAGGTACATCAGTGCCCCGCAGGTGATGGCCAGCGCGACGTGGATCCACAGCCACACCGAGTCCAGCGCGGGTACCAGCTGGGTGCTCTCGGTGTAGAGCACCGCCACGGCCAGGCCCAGGTCCAGCAGCACGGTGGTGACCAGCGGCAGGCCCAGCCAGCCGACGTTCTTCTTCGCCAGCAGGAACAGCAGGTACGCGGCGACCGCCGTCATGGAGAAGGCGGTGGAGAACTCGTACATGTTGGCCCACGGGGCCCGCTCCACGGCGATGGCCCGCACCAGGACCGCCGAGAAGTGCATGAGGAAGGCCAGCACCGTCAGCGAGAGGGCGATCCGGCCGTACAGGTCGCCCTTCTCGTCCCCGCCGGAGGGGCCGGGGCCGTCCGGGACGGCGTCGCGCCGCGGGCTCGCGGAACGGGTGACGACCGCCGGCCGCTCCAGGACGTCGGTGGCGCCGCCCTTGCCGCGTACGGTCACGCTGATCGTGGACCGCTGCGCCGGTACGGCCGCCGCCTCGCTGTCCGCGGTCAGGGCCGCCGCCGTTCTGGCGACCTTGGAGCGGCTGCCGAAGAGCCACTCGGCGATGTGGGCGAGGAAGGCGAGGGAGTAGACCGCCATCGCCGAATAGATCAGGTAGTTACTGAGGTCGGCGAGCTCCTCGCTCATGGCGAGATTCATGCGCGCGCTCCTTGGTCGTCAGAGGACTCGGAAGACTCGGGAGACTTGGCGGTCGTGGCGGACCCGGAGGACTCGGAGGACTCGGGGGAGTCGGCGGAATCCGCGGCGTCGGAGGACTCGGAAGTCTCGGAGGTCTCGGGGATCAGGGGGGCGTCCGGTTGCAGGGCGGCGGCGAGGTCGGCCAGCTCGTGCGGGATCCTCGCCGACTCGGTGCGGCCGAGCGACGCCAGCTCGACCACGGTACGGCCCGCGCCGTCGGTGGTGGCCCGCACCCACACCCGGCGGCGCTGGAGCATCAGCGACCCGGCCAGGCCCACCACGGCGGCCAGCGAGCCGGCGAGCGCCCAGCCGTTGCCGGCCTTGGTGGTGATCTGGAAGGTGGCCCAGCGCTGGTAGCTCTCGTAGGTGAGGGTGCCCTTGCCCTCCGGCAGGTCGATCGACTCACCGGGCAGCAGGTCGAAGCGGAACGGCTCGCCGTCCTCGGACGTGAACTGCTCCAGCTTGCGGGTGTTGAGCTGGTAGACGTTCTGCGGGATGCCGGAGTCCAGGCCCAGGTCGCCGTGGTAGGCGGTGAGGGTGAGCACCGGCAGGTCGGGGTCGGGGAAGGTGGAGTGCGGGCCGCGCTCCGCGTCGATGGCGTAGCTGGGGTTGAAGAAGCCCTGGAAGCCCAGCTGCTCGGGGTCGCCGTTCTCGTCGAGGTAGTCGGTCACCTTGACCACGCCGGTGGAGGTGAGCCCGGTGTCCTGCGGGAGGAACGGCACCGGCCCGGAGAAGGCGGTGCGGCCCTGTCCGTCGGTGACGGTGATGACCGGGGCGAAGCCGTGGCCCAGCAGATAGACCTTGGAGTCACCGATGTGGACGGGGTTGTTGGGCTGGACGGTGGCGTCGGTCTCGGTGCCGTCCGGCAGCCAGTAGGTGATGTCGGCCCGGAACTCGGTGGGGGTGCCCAGGTCGGGGCCCTCGCGGGAGAACTCGGCCGTGAACTCGTTCAGCGTGAAACCGAACTGGTCCAGGTCGTGGTCCACGTCGAACATCGACCCGGAGGAGAAGTCGTCGTACTGGGGCAGCGTGTTGGAGAACCCGTCGCCCTGGATGACCAGCTTGCCGCCCTCGGAGTAGAACAGCTGGCCGGTGCCGAAGGCGACCAGCAGCACGATCAGCGAGATGTGGAAGAGCAGGTTGCCGGCCTCGCGCAGATAGCCCTTCTCGGCGGCGACCGAGCCCCCGTCCGGGGCGGGGGCGGTACGGAACCAGCGGCGCTTCAGCAGCCGCTGCGCCGAGTCCAGCACCGTGGCCGGCTCGGCGTCGGTGCGCCAGGTGGTGTACGCGGGCATCCGGTCCAGGCGGCGCGGGGCGCGCGGCGGACGGCCGCGCAGCTGGCCCACGAACTGCCAGGTGCGCGGGACGATACAGCCGATGAGCGAGATGAACAGCAGGATGTAGATCGCCGAGAACCACACCGAGGAGTACACCTCGAACAGCTGGAGCCGCTCGTAGAGCGAGCCCAGTGTCGGATTGTCGGCCTTGAACTGCTCGACGAGGAGCGCGTTCACGTCGCTCTGCGGGATGAGGGAGCCGGGGATGGCGCCGAGCGCGAGCAGGAACAGCAGGATCAGCGCGACCCGCATCGAGGTGAGCTGGCGCCACATCCAGCGCGTCCAGCCCACCGCCTCGCGTCCCAGCCACCGGGCCGTGCCGGCGGCGCCCGTGCCGCGTACGCCGCCGAACGAGCCGGGCACGGCGGTGCCCTCGCCGGGACGCTCCGCGGCCGTGCCCTCCTCGTCCTGGGCGGGGGCGGTGGACAGGCCGGCGGTGGCCGCGGCCTCGTCCGTACCGTCCCGGCCGTCCGTACGGGTGCGGTCGTCGCGGTCGTCGTTCAGGTTGTCGCTGGCCATGGTGTTCAGATCCAAACGTCGAACTCGGACGACCACACCTGAAGGTCGTACACCAGACGGTCCCAGGTGCCGGTGAACAGCAGCACGCCCGTCACGATCATCATCAGCCCGCCCAGGCGCATGACCCACACGTAGTGGCGCTTGAACCAGGCGAAGGCGCCCAGCGCCCGGCGGAAGAACAGCGCGGCCAGGATGAACGGCGCGCCCAGGCCCAGGCAGTAGAAGACGGTGAGCAGCGCGCCGCGCCCGGCGGTGGCCTCGTTGAAGGCCAGGAACTGCACGGAGGCGAGGGTGGGGCCGATGCACGGGGTCCAGCCGATGCCGAACACCACGCCCAGCAGGGGCGCGCCGGCCAGGCCGACCCCGGGCTTGACCGGCAGCTTGAACTGCCGCCCGGACAGCCGGGGCAGCAGGCCCATGAACAGCAGACCCATGATCACCATGAGCACGCCGGCGATCTTGTTGAGGAGTTCGCGGTGCTCCAGCAGGGTGCGGCCGAACTCGCCGAACAGCGCGCCGGTGGAGACGAAGACCGCGGTGAAGCCGAGGACGAACAGCAAGGTGCCCACGAACATCCGGCCGCGCCGCGCGTCCTTGAGGTCGGCGCCGCTCGCCCCGGTGACGTAGGAGAGATAGCCGGGGACCAGCGGCAGGACGCAGGGCGAGAAGAACGAGACGAGGCCGCCGAACAGGGCGAGGGGTATGGCCAGCAGCAGGGCGCCGGTCAGTATCGTCTCGTTGGAGTCGGTGACGGCGGCGAGGGTGACGGAGTGCATGTCCGGGTCACTTCTCGGTGGTGTCGTCGGCCCCGGTGTCCTCGCCGGTCCCGGCGGTGCCCGCGGCGTCGGCGGTCTCCGCCAGCACCGGCTCGATGGCCGCCCGCAGTTCCTCCTCGGTCAGCGGCTTCAGCGCGCGGGCCGCGATGTTGCCCTCCGGGTCGATGACCAGGGTGGAGGGGATCGCCTGCGGGTTGAGGCTGCCCTTGGGGAACTGGAGCAGCAGCTTGCCCTGCGGGTCGTAGAGGCTGGGGTACGGCACGCCGAACCGCTCGTCGAAGGAGCGGGCGTTCGCCGCACTGTGATCACGGGTGTTGATGCCGACGAACTGCACCCCGTCATCGGCGAGGTCCTCGGCGACCGCCACCAGGTTCGGCGCCTCGGCGCGGCAGGGGGCGCACCACGATCCCCAGACGTTGACCACCACGATCTGGCCCCGGTAGTCGGCCAGGTCGAGCCGCTCGCCCTCGGTGGTCTCCCCGCTGAGGTCGGGCAGCGGCTGCCGGTCACCGGCCGCGACATGGGTGATCTGGCCGGTGCCCTGCACAATGTTGCTGTCGCCACCGGAGGGCCCGGCCGAGGCGCCGGAGCAGGCGGTGAGGGCTGCGGTCAGGGCCACTGCGGCGGCGCTGAACCCGAGGTGTCGACGGCGCAGGGATGTGCGGCTCTCGATCATGTGAAAAGTTTCCCATGCGCCCCGAGGCGATCTTCCGCGCCCCCCTTGTCCCGAATCCAGCCCCGTTGAGCTGGGAGAACACCCCTGCTCCGGCGGGCGTCGGCTACGCGCCGAAGCCCTTGCTCGCGCCCTTCTTCGGCTTGCCGCCCGCCCGCAGATGCGGCGGGACCAGCTCCAGCGCGGGCTCCGAGTACCGCACCGAGACGATGTGGTCGCCCTCGTAGGTGAAGCTGGTCAGCGAGGCGAGCGTGCACTGCCGGTTGCGCGGGTCGTGCCACAGCCTGCGGTGCTCGACGAAGCTGCGGACGATCCAGATCGGCAGCTGGTGGCTGACGCACACCGCCTCGTGGCCGCGCGCCGCGTCGCGGGCCGCGTCCAGGGCGCTCTTCATCCGCACCACCTGCTCGACGTACGGCTCGCCCCAGGACGGCCGGAACGGGTTGCGCAGGTGTTTCCAGTTGCCCGGGTGGCGCAGTGAGCCGTCCCCGACGCCGAAGCTCTTGCCCTGGAAGACGTTGGCGGCCTCGATCAGCCGTCCGTCGGTGGCCACCGGCAGTCCGTGCGCCTTGGCGACCGGCTCGGCGGTCTCCTGCGCGCGCTCCAGCGGGGAGGCCACCACGTGGGTGATGTCGTGCCCGGTCAGGGACTCGGCCACCACCTCGGCCATCCGCTCCCCCAGTTCGGACAGGTGGTAGCCGGGCAGGCGCCCGTACAGCAGCCCGTCGGGGTTGTGGACCTCACCGTGGCGCATCAGGTGGACGGTGGTGCGCACTCTGTCGCCGCTGTCGCTCTTCTCGCTGTTCTCGCTGCTCACTAGGTAACGCTCCAGATCGGTTTATGCGGTGGCGGTGGCCTCGGCGGCGGCGCGGGCGGCGCCCGGCAGGGCGTCGGCGATGCGTTCCAGGGCGCGCTCGTCGTGGGCCGTGGACAGGAACCACGCCTCGAAGGCCGACGGCGGCAGGTAGACCCCCTGGTCCAGCATGGCGTGGAAGAAGGCCGTGAACCGGAAGGTCTGCTGAGCGCGTGCCGCCGCGTAGTCGGGGACGGACGCCTCGGTGAAGAAGACGGAGAACATGCTTCCCGCGCACTGGATGGTGTGCGGGACGCCCTCCTTGGCGAGCGCGGCGGTCACCAGCGCCCGTACCTTGGCCGCGGCGTCGTCGACGACGGCGTACGCGGCGTCGTCCAGCAGCCGCAGCTGGGCGAGCCCGGCGGCGGTGGCCACCGGGTTCCCGGACAGGGTGCCCGCCTGGTAGACGGGACCGGCCGGGGCCAGGCGCTCCATGACGTCCGCGCGCCCGCCGAAGGCCGCGGCCGGGAAGCCGCCACCCATCACCTTGCCGAACGTCATCAGGTCGGGGGTCACCCCGTCCAGGCCGTACCACCCCTGGCGGCTGACCCGGAAGCCGGTCATCACCTCGTCCGAGATGTACAGCGCGCCGTGCTCGGCGCACAGGTCCTTCAGGCCCTGGTTGAAGCCGGGCAGCGGCGGCACGACGCCCATGTTGCCGGGGGCGGCCTCGGTGATGACGCAGGCGATCTCGCCGGGGTGACGCGCGAAGGCGGCGCGCACCGCCTCCAGGTCGTTGTACGGCAGCACCACCGTCTCGCCGGCGGCGGCGCCGGTGACGCCGGGGGTGTCGGGCAGCGCGAAGGTCGCGACGCCGGAGCCGGCCTGGGCCAGCAGCGCGTCGACGTGGCCGTGGTAGCAGCCGGCGAACTTGATGATCTTCTCGCGGCCGGTGAAGCCCCTGGCCAGCCGGATCGCGGACATGGTGGCCTCCGTACCCGAGGAGACCAGACGTACGCGCTCCACCGGGGGAATCCTGGCGACGATCTCCTCGGCCAGGGCCACCTCGCCCTCGGTGGGGGTGCCGAAGGAGGTGCCCTTGGCCACGGCCGCCTGGACCGCGTCGATGACGGCCGGGTGCGCGTGGCCGAGGATCATCGGCCCCCAGGAGCACACCAGATCGACGTACTCCCGCCCGTCCGCGTCGGTCACGTACGGACCGGACCCGGATGCCATGAACCGGGGCACTCCGCCCACCGCGCCGAAGGCGCGCACCGGAGAGTTCACGCCGCCGGGGGTCACACTGGCTGCGCGGGAGAAGAGTGTCTGCGAAACTGGGGTGGCCTCAGAGGTGTGCGTCACGCGTTCCATGGTGGCAGAGCCTCCAGACAGCTGTGCGTTCGGGCGTTTCGCGAGCGCCTGTCGGGGGAGGTCCTCTGAGACGATGATCGGGTTGCGCGGCGGGGACCGCGCCGAGGCGGGGCGGTGGCATGCAGCGCGGAGGCGGACTGGGCGAAGGGGACCTCGGTCCCGAGCCTGCCCCGCGCCCGCGCTCACGCCGTGGCCGGCACCGCCGCAAGGGTGAGGGCGGCGCCCCCGGAGGCACCGGTGTCCCGGCGCCCGGCGCGGGCGGCGGTGAGAGCGAGATCCGGCTCGGCAACGGCAGGCTGTCCGTGACCTACAAATACTTCGGTGCCCCCGACGGCGCCACCGCGGCCCGCGTGCCGCTGTCGATGCGCCCCGAGGAACTGGGCGGCGACGAGCTGGGCCAGGGCATGTTCACCCGCATCAAGCCCGAGACGATGGCCGCCATGGTGCTCACCGGCATCGAGGGCATACCCCTGCACCGGGTCCCGCCGCTGGAACTGGTGGTGCTGCACCCGGACTACGCCGTGGTCAAGCTCCCCACCACCGCCGTGGACCCGCTGCGCGCGATCGGCGACGAGACGGTGGGCGCGGCGGCCTTCATCTGGTCCACGGTCCCCGACCGGCGCGGCCCCAGCGACGCCTTCGGCGTCTACCGGCTGCTGAACGAGTGGCAGGACTTCTCCCGCCGCCTCCACGAGGCCGGCCACCAGCCGTACTGCCTGGTCTGGCCCTGAGCACCTGATCCGGTCCGCCCGGGCGGACCTCGCCGGTCACAGCGGCGGGACGGCACGGCCCGGCCCGGCGTCCGCGGACCGCTCGCCCGCGGGTGCGGTCACCGGGTGGTGAGCGGACCGCCCGCGGCGCGCCAGTCGACGAGACCCCGGCTCATGTTGACCGCCTCGAAGCCGTTTTCGACCAGCAGGTTCGCGGCGCCGGCGGACCGGATGCCACCGGTGCAGAACGTGATCAGCAGCCGGTCCTCGGGGAGTTCCAGGCAGCGTTCCGGCAGGACTTCGAGCGGCAGGTGCACGGCGTCCGGGATGTGGGTCCGGTTCCACTCGAAAGCACGGCGTACGTCCACGACGAGGGCGCCGTCCGCGACGAGGCGGATCGCCTCGGCCGCGCTCACGGCCGGTGGGCGGCGGAAGTAGTGGCGCAGGCTCACGCGGTCACGCTCCCGGCGGCGCCTCCGTGCAGGACCTCGAAGGGGACGACGGCATCGAGCGGTTCGAAGCCGTCGGACAGGACGATCTGAACGTGCATGGCGCTTCCTCGGAATCGCGGAACGGAGCCGGAGCACCTACGACGCTAGGCGGGCGGCACCGTACCGCACAGCGCCGTGACTGCCAGGTTCCGACGGATAGCCGCCATCCGGGACCGCTTCAACGCACCACCGGCGTCGGCCCGCACGCCTACCCGCCGCGCCTTCGGCCGACCCCATGGCCACCAGAAATAAGACAAACTACCTTATTGCGGCAACCGGACGAGCGCCCGGCCGGGGCGTGCGGTAGACATGACCCCCTGACCACGTCAGCGCGACACACCGACCCGGAGGCAGCCATGCGCAGTGCGGCAGCAGTGGTACGCACCACCCTCGCCGCCGTGGCACTGTGCGCGCTCGCCGCCGGGTGCGGCGGCGACTCCGGCACCCAGAGCGGCACCGGCGGCTCCGGCCCCAGCGGCAGCGCCTCGGGGCCCGGCAAGCCCGGACGGTACTCGGCGCTCCCCGAACCCTGCGGCTCCGTCAGCGAGAGCACCCTGCAACGGCTGCTGCCCGACGCGGCTCCCGAGGTGTACCGGGGCACGCCCACCGAGACGTACGACTCCGGCCGCCGCAGCGGCTGCACCTGGCAGGGCACGGACCCGGAGAGCGGCAACACCCTGCGGCTCACCGTCGACTTCGAACGGGTCATCTCCTACGACCCGCAGGTCAGCGACGACGACCAGGCGGAACTCGACTTCGCCGCCCGCGCCACCGAGGCCGGCCTCCCCTCCCCCGACGCTCCCGAGGACCCGGACGCACCCGGGTCGCCCGACGCCCCGCAGGACGGCGACGACACCGGCGATGACACCGGTGACGGCGACGCGGGCGGCGAAGCGGACAGCGACGACACCGAGAGCGGTACCGACGCCGGTGCCGCCACCGGCACCGACAGCGACGGCAACCCCGTCCCGCGCGACATCGGCATCGGCCACGACGCCTACCTCGACGACCGGCTCAGCACCACCACCACCGGAGCACACCGCGACGTGACCGTGGCGTTCCGCAGCGCGAACGTCATCGCCACCGTCCACTACACCGAGATCACCACCCGCACCGGCGCACCACCCGAGAGCGGACCACTCCAGGACGGCGCCCAGCGGGTGGGCCGGCACCTGGCGGGCGGGTTCGACGATTAGCACCCCCGGCGGGCCGAGGGCGTACCGTGCTGTGCGGCGCACCGTCCCGAGCGCCCCCTGAATTAACGGAAGCGAAGAGATCATGCACCCCACCGCGACTCCCCGAGGCGCCCTGCGCGCGCTGGCCTGGGCCGCCGTTCCGGCCCTGCTGATCGCCGGCTGCTCCTCGACCCCCTCCGGCGACGACGCCAAGGACGACTCCGCGGCGGGCGAGGAGCAGAGCGCTCCGGAGCCCGAGCCCGTACGGTTCACGGATCTGCCCAACCCCTGCGCCACGATCAGCGAGGACACCGCCGGTGACCTGGTGCCCAAGGCCGACCCCGCGGGCGGCTCGGCACTGACCTCGAACGACACCTCGCTCTCCGGCACCTGCCTGTGGAGCGGGCTCAAGGAGTACCAGTACCGCTCGCTGACCGTCTCGCTGCGCCGCTTCGAGTCGGACCTGTCGCTGGGCAGCGGCGACGACCGGGCGCAGGGCTTCATCGCGCAGCAGATCGAGGAGATCACCGGCGACGGCGCCAACAGCGATGTCGACCAGGAGGAGCTGGCCGGCACCGGCGACTCGGCGGTCACTCTCGCGTACAACGCCGAGAAGGACATCGACGACGACAAGCAGGACTTCCGCCAGCAGCGGGTCGTCGTGCGCACCGGCAACGTCGTGATCACGGTCGACTACGCGGGCACCGGCCTGGAGGGCGACGACCTGCCGGGCGCCAAGGGCATCAAGGAGCGCGCCGAGACGGCGGCGGCGGAGGCCGTGGAGCGGCTCGGCGCGACGGCCGCGGACGAGGGCCAGGACGCGGACGGCGCGGAGGATGGCGCGGACACGGACAAGAAGGACGACGAGTAACCGAGCCACGGCAGCCGGATCCGCGGTGTGCGAGTCTTGCCCCGCGAGGGAACACCAGTTTCATTACGGGGAGGCCCACGGGTGGCCGCGATCAAACTCACACGCGCACACCGCGTCCTGGTCGGCATCATCCTGGCCGGGGCGGTCGTCATCGCCGCCATCGGCTTTGTCGGCTCATACACGGCGGTCCGTGACCTGGCCGAGAAGAAAGGATTCGGCGCCTTCTCGCCGTTCTTTCCCATCGGCATCGACGCGGGCATCGTCGTCCTGCTCGCCCTGGACCTGCTGCTGACCTGGCTGCGCATCCCGTTCCCCCTGCTGCGCCAGACCGCCTGGCTGCTCACCGCCGCCACCATCGCCTTCAACGGCGCCGCCGCGTGGGGCGACCCGCTGGGCGTCGGCATGCACGCGATCATCCCCGTGCTCTTCGTCATCACCGTGGAGGCGGCCCGGCACGCCATCGGGCGGGTCGCCGACATCACGGCCGACAAGCACATGGAGGGCGTCCGCATGTGGCGCTGGCTGCTCTCCCCCATCCCCACCTTCCGGCTGTGGCGCCGCATGAAGCTGTGGGAACTGCGGTCCTACGACGAGGTCATCACCATGGAACGGGACCGCCTCGTCTACCAGACCCGGCTGCGCGCCGAGTACGGCCGCGCCTGGCGCCGCCGCGCACCGGTCGAGGAACTCATGCCGCTGAAGCTGGCCCGCTTCGGCGTCCCGCTCTCGGAGACGGCCCTCGCCGGCACCGCCCGGCGCACCGAGACCGACGAAGAGGCCACGCGCGCCGTGCAGCCGCCCCGCATCCCGCTGCCCGAACTGCCGGTGCTCCAGCCCCGGCCGGAGCGCGAGGAGTGGTACGACCCCCGGACGCGGGCCCCGCAGGACGAACCGGCGCCGTCCGAGGCGCGGGCACACGGGGAACCCGCCCCCGTACCGGAGGACGCCGGACAGGCCGCGCCCGAGTACGCCCCCGAACCGAACCCGGACCCAGACCCGTACCCCGACGCCACCGTCCCGGTCGCCCCGGGCCGCCGCCGCACCCTCGGCCAGGCACCGGCCCCCGGGCTGCTGCCGGCCCAGCGCAGCGGCGCCGGCGGCGAGGAGCCCCCGCAGGAGCCCGTCGAACTGCCGGACGACCTGGCCCAGGACGAGCTGTACTACCAGGCGTTCCACCAGTACGTCGTCGAGCACGACGCCTTCCCCACCGCCCGCCAGCTCTCCCTCATGCTGAACGACCGCTACAACGTCACCGACCCGCACGGCAATCTGCTGACCGAACAGCACGTGCGCGACTTCATGCGCAACCACGGCTTCAAGGAGCGCTACAACGCCGACATGGGCACCAGCGTCTGAGCCGGCCGCGTCAGGGCGGCGCAGGCGCGCGGCGGTGACCGCCGGGCCGCCCGCCGGGCGGCCCGGCGGGGCCTAACCGCCCAGCAGTACGCGCACCCGGTCCGCCCCCACCGCCAGCAGCAGCGTGGGCAGCCGCGGCCCGGTCTCCTTGCCGATCAGCAGCCGGTACAGCAGCGCGAAGAAACTGCGCTGCGCCACCTTCAGTTCGGGCGTCGGCTTCGCCTGCGGGTCGAGCCCGGCCTGGATCTTCGGCACCCCGTAGACGAGCGTCGTCAGTCCGTCCAGCGACCAGTGGTCGGCCAGGCCCTCCCGCAGCAGCCGCAGCGACTCGCGCTGCGTCTCGTCCAGCGAGCCGAGCAGTTCGGTGTCGGGCTCGGCGCGCACCTGGGTACGGGCCTCGGCGGGCATCTGGGTGGCCACCCACCGCGCCGCCCGGTCAAGACGCGGCCGGGTCTGTGCCAGGTCGGTGACCGGATGCTCCGGGTCGAGCTCGCTCAGGATGCGCAGGGTCTGCTCGTCGTCGCCGGTGGTGATGTCCACCACGGAGGCCAGCATCCGGTACGGCAGCCGGCGCGGGGTGGTGGGCAGTTCGCCCGCCGCGGTGCCGATCGCCCGCCGGTACGCGGCGACATCCGCCGGCTGGGCCGTGCCGTCCGCGACCTTCTTGGCCAGCGCGTCCCACTCGTCGTAGGTGCGCTGGATCTCGCCGTCGAAGGCGATCTTGAACGACTGGTTGGGCTTGCGCCGCGCGTACAGCCAGCGCAGCAGCGGCGCTTCCATGATCTCCAGCGCGTCGGCCGCGATCGGCACCCCGCCCTTGGAGCTGGACATCTTCGCCATGCCGCTGATGCCGACGAACGCGTACATCGGGCCGATGGGCTGCTTGCCGCCGAAGATCTCGGAGACCAGCTGGCCGCCGACCACCCACGAGGAGCCGGGCGAGTGGTGGTCCACGCCGGAGGGCTCGAAGACGACGCCCTCGTACGCCCAGCGCATCGGCCAGTCGACCTTCCACACCAGCTTGCCGTGGTCGAACTCGCTGAGCTTCACCGTGTCGCCGTGCCCGCACGCCTCGCAGCGGTAGGTCAGCTCGGTGGTCTCCTCGTCGTAGGCGGTGACCGTGGTCATGTCCCGCTCGCAGACGGTGCAGTACGGCTTGTACGGGTAGTAGTCGCCGCTGCCCGCGCTGCCGTCGTCCTCGGCGGCGGCGCCCGAACCCTCGGCGGCGGCCAGCTCGGCCTCGTCGACGGCCTTCTGCGAGGGCTTGCCGCCCCCGGCCTTCGCCGCCTTCGCCTTGGTGCGGTACCGCTCCAGCACGGCGTCGATCCGCCGCCGCTCGCGCATCGCGAACAGGATCTGCTCGCGGTAGACGCCCGAGGTGTACTGCTCGGTCTGGCTGATCGCGCGGACCTCGATGCCCATCTCGGCCAGGGCGGTGAGCATCGGGGCCTTGAAGTGCTCGGCCCAGCTGCCGTACGGGCTGCCGGCCGGCGCCGGTACGGAGGTCAGCGGCTTGCCGATGTGCTCGGACCAGGACGCGTCGACCCCGTCGACCCCGGCCGGGACCTTGCGGAACCGGTCGTAGTCGTCCCAGGAGAGCAGGTGGACGCACTCGACGCCGCGCCGCTTGATCTCGTCCGCGACCAGGTGGGGCACCATGACCTCACGCAGGTTGCCCAGGTGGATCGGTCCGGACGGGCTGAGCCCCGAGGCGCAGACAACGGGTTTGCCGGGCGCGCGCTGCTCCGCCTCGGCGATGACCTCGTCCGCGAGCCGGGAGACCCAGTCGGTCTCCGGGGTGGTCCGATCCACTGCTGTGCACTTCCTTCTGCCGCGCTTGCGCTGAAACCGGGTGGCGGTCCGCGTGGGATACTGACGAAGATTCTCAGAATCCGCGTTGACTCCGCGAATCCATTGTCTCCTACGGAATGGCTCGCCCTCCCATGTCCTCGGTTCCCGCCCTTGCCACCGTCGTCGATCAGCGCCTCGCCGAGGCTCTCGGGGCCGCCCGGCCCGAGGCCGCCGGTGCGGACCCGCTGCTGCGACGAAGTGACCGGGCGGACTTCCAGGCGAACGGGATGCTGGCGCTGGCCAAGCGGCTGAAGTCCAACCCGAGAGAGCTGGCCACCGAGGTGGTGGCGGCGATCACCACCGGCGGGGACGGGCCGATCAAGGATGTCGAGGTGTCGGGTCCCGGCTTCCTCAACATCACGGTCACCGACGAGGCCATCACCGCCAACCTCGCCGCGCGTGCCGCCGACGACCGGCTCGGGGTCCCGTACGCCACGGACCCCGGCACGACCGTCATCGACTACTCGCAGCCGAACGTCGCCAAGGAGATGCACGTCGGCCACCTGCGCTCCACGGTGATCGGGGACGCGCTGGTGCGGCTGCTGGAGCACCGGGGCGAGAAGGTCGTCCGGCGCAACCACATCGGCGACTGGGGCACCCAGTTCGGGATGCTGATCCAGTACCTGATCGAGCACCCCGACGAGCTGGACCACCCGGGCGGCACGGAGGCCGGCGAGGCGGCGATCTCGCGGCTGAACCACCTCTACCGGGCCTCGCGCGCCGTCTTCGACTCGGACGCCGAGTTCAAGGAGCGCGCCCGGCGCCGGGTGTCGGCGCTCCAGACCGGCGACGCGCAGACGCTGGCGCTGTGGCAGCGGATCGTCGACGAGTCGAAGCTGTACTTCAACGCCGTGTACGACCGGCTGGACGTGCTGCTGACCGACGAGGACGCGGTGGGCGAGTCCGCCTACAACAGCGATCTGCCCACGCTGGCGCGCGAGCTGGAGGAGTCCGGGGTGGCCGTCCGCTCGGACGGCGCGCTGTGCGTGTTCTTCGACGACGTCAAGGGCCCCGACGACCGGCCGGTCCCGCTGATCGTGCAGAAGGCGGACGGCGGCTTCGGGTACGCGGCCACCGACCTCGCCGCGATCCGCGACCGGGTGGGGGTACTGGGCGCCGAGACCCTGCTCTACATCGTGGACGCGCGGCAGGCGCTGCACTTCAAGATGGTCTTCGAGACGGCCCGCCGGGCCGGCTGGCTGCCGGACGGGGTGGCGCACCACCTGCCGTTCGGCTCCGTGCTGGGCAAGGACGGCAAGCCGTTCAAGACCCGGGCGGGCGAGACGGTACGCCTGATGGACCTGCTGGACGAGGCGGTGGAGCGGGCCGGTTCGGTCGTCCGCGAGAAGGCGCCTGAGCTGCCCGAGGCGGAGATCGCCGAACGCGCCACCCAGGTGGGCATCGGCGCCGTGAAGTACGCGGACCTGTCGACCTCCCGTTCGCGGGACTACATCTTCGACCTGGACCGGATGGTCTCGCTCAACGGCGACACCAGCGTGTACCTCCAGTACGCGTACGCCCGGATCCAGTCGATCCTGCGGCGCGGGCGTGAGCAGGGCATCACGCGTGCGGTGGCGCACCCCGAACTGCCGCTGGCCCCGGCCGAGCGGGCGCTGGGGCTGCACCTGGACGAGTTCGGGCAGACCCTGGACGAGGTGGCGCGGCACTACGAGCCGCACCGGCTGACGGGGTATCTGTACGCGCTGGCCTCGCACTACGCGACGTTCTACGAGAACTGCCCGGTGCTGAAGGCGGAGTCGCCCGCCATGGTGGAGAACCGGCTGCTGCTGTGCGAGCTGACGGCGCGCACGCTGCGCCAGGGCATGTCGCTGCTGGGCATCGAGACGCCCGAACGCCTGTAGGACGGAGCGTCGGCACCCCCGGTGGGGGCGGAGGAAGCTGCCAGAATTCTGGCGTTTCCCCGCCCCCTTTGTGGTTTGAGTTGCCGAATACCCCTTCGACATCACGCCTGTTGTGTCGTTACGTGACCGTCGCATGACATATACGTGACAAACACCGACGCCCCCTTGCCGGTCTCCTCTGCCGGGGCGAATGATTTCGGCGGAGCGATCGCGGGTGTCATGCCCACGATCGCCATGCATCGGTTCACCCCCACCGCAGCACCTCTATGAGGAGGACCCCTCAGATGGCAGCGATGCGCAAGACCGTTCTGGCCACCGCCGCAGTCGTGGCACTCGGCATCGGCGTTGCACTTCCCGCCTCGGCCAACACGGGCGCAGCCGACCAGCCCCTGGGCTTCATCGCCAACGCGGACGCCCCGGGCACGATAGAGGACAGCTACATCGTCATACTTGAGGACACCACGTTCTCCGCGGCCTCCGTCGCCGCCGAGAACCTGGCCGACAAGTTCGACGCGGAGATCGTCACCACCTACGAGCACGCCCTCAACGGCTACGAGATCGAGGCCAGTGAGGCCGACGCGCTCGCCCTGGCCGCGCACCCGGCGGTCAAGGAAGTGGTGCAGAACCAGCGGGTGTCTCTCGACGCCACCCAGGTCAACCCCCCGTCGTGGGGCCTGGACCGCATCGACCAGCCGAGCCTCCCGCTGAACCAGACGTACAACTACCCCGACTCCGCCGGTGACGGCGTGACCATCTACGTCGTCGACACCGGAATCCGCCACAGCCACTCGGACTTCGGCGGCCGGGCCAGCTTCGGCTACGACTACTGGAACCAGGGCGGCGCGGACGGCAACGGCCACGGCACCCACGTCGCCTCCACCGCCGCCGGCACCGCCTACGGCGTGGCCAAGCAGGCCGACCTGGTCTCCGTCCGCGTCCTGGACAACAGCGGCGGCGGCACCACCGCCTCCGTCATCGGCGGCGTGGACTGGGTGACCGCCAACGCCTCCGGCCCCTCCGTCGCCAACCTCAGCCTGGGCGGCGGCGCCAACACGGCGCTGGACGCGGCCGTCCGCAACTCCATCGCCTCCGGCGTGACCTACGCCGTCGCCGCGGGCAACAGCAACGCGAACGCCGCCAACTACTCGCCGGCCCGGGTCGCCGAGGCCATCACGGTGGGCGCCACCCAGAGCAACGACGCCCGCGCGAGCTACTCCAACTGGGGTGCGACCGTGGACATCTTCGCCCCGGGCACCAGCATCACCGCCGCGTGGCGCACCAGTGACACCGCCACCAACACCATCTCCGGCACCTCGATGGCCAGCCCGCACGTGGCCGGTGTCGCCGCCCTCTACCTCGCCGGCAGCCCCAGCGCCAGCCCCGCCCAGGTCTGGTCCGCCCTGGACTCGGCCTCCGTCACCGGCCAGGTCGGCAGCCCCGGCACCGGTTCGCCGAACAAGCTCCTCCAGGTCCCGTAACCCCCAGGGCCCGACAGCACGTCACCGCCCCGCCCGCCGCACCCGCGGCGGGCGGGGCACCGCCGTCTCCGGGCCCGGATACGGCCGTACGATGCGGCGCGAGGGGGCGGCGCCGGGTTGAGCGCGGGCGCGACCCACTGGCCGGTCTACGACGCCCGGCTTTCACCCTCGAACGCCGCCAGCGAGGCGATGAAGTGCTCGGCCGCGGCGTCGACCTCGGCGCCCGGGGTCAGCAGCCGCTGCAGCAGGAGCCCTCGCAGGCACGCGGTCACGATGATGCTCTGCCGCCTGGCGTCGGTCGCCGTGGCGCCGTCGCGAAGAGCCGCCGCTTCGAGCAGGTGCGCCAGGCCATCGATGTCGACGACGAGCTCCTGGAACGCGTCGCGTTCATAGACGGCGAGCCCGACCAGGTGGAAGAAGGCATGCGTGCGATCTTCGTGCGCGGGGTCCGAGTAGAAGTCCCAGATCGCTCTGCACAGGGCCTCGAAGCCGAGTTCGGTGCCGGTCGCGGCGATGACGAGATTGTCGCGGCGGCGCGCCTCCGCCAGCACGGCACGCAGCAGCCCCGGCCGCGACCCGAAGTGGTACGTCAGCAGCGTGTGGTGCACGCCGAGCCGCTCCGCCACTTGGCGCATCGACAGGTTCGGGCTGGGGCCGTTCTCGCCGAACTCCTCGAACAGCGCCTCCAGGAGACGCTTCTTCCCTTCCCCCACCGGCGATCTCACATGGCCTCCGTTGACAGTTTCACCACTGTTGAGTACGTTACCGCAAGATCAATTCACCACTGTTGAGTACTGCCCTGCGCGTGACCCACGGCCGCAGGAGGGGAGAAACCCGATGAGCGAGATATGGCACGGCTGCCTGCCGGACACCGAGTACCTGGAGATCACCGCCCGCTCGGGGCACCGCTACGGCGTCTGGGTGACCACACCCCCCGGTTACGCGGACTCCACGGATCCGCTGCCGCTGATCTACGTGCTGGACGGCAACTGGACGGTCGGCCTCACCGCGCCCCTCATCGTCAGCCAGGCCGACCCGTACCTGACGATCGCCCCCTACATCCAGGTCACCATCGGCTACACCGGCGAGGAGGCCGCGGCCTGGGCACAGATCCGCAACCGCGACCTCGTGCCGCCGGGCGAACCCCTCGGTGACGACATGCTGGCCACCCTCACGGCCGCCCGCGAGTCGGGGTCGATGACCCAGGAGCAGGTCGACGCCTACCTCGCCGAGCTGAAAGAAGCCCGCGCCGATGTCTTCCTCGACTTCCTGACCGGCGAACTCCACCCCCACCTGCGGTCGAAGCTGCGGGTCAGCGAGTCCGGGCACGGCCTCTTCGGCTACTCCTACGGAGGTCTCTTCGCCCTCTACAGCTGGCTGCGCGAGACCGGACTCTTCGCGAGCGTCGGTGCGGGCAGCCCCGGCGTGGCCAGCAAGGACAGCCAGATCTTCACCCTCCTCGACGCCCTCCCGGAACCGGACGGGGACGCCGCCGCCCCACGGCTGCACATCACGCTGAACGAAGCCGAAGTGCTGGGCGACATCCCGTTCTACCGCGGCATGGCCCGCCACGTCCTCACGACGGTGGAACAACTGCACACCCGGGGGCGGTCGGAGCAGGTGTCACACGCCCTGCTGCGGGAGACACACGTCACCGGGCTCCAGGCGTCCTTCCTCAGCTACCTGAAGACCTGCCACCTGCGCTGACCGGGCCCCGGCCGCGAGCGACGCCGGCTCGTCCCACCCGGGACGGGCCTCACAGCGCCGAGGCCACCGCCGCCCGGACCCCGGCCACCGGCCGCTCCCGCCCCGGATGCACCCGGTTCGTCAGCAGCACCAGCACGGTGCCGCTCCCGCTGTCCGCCACCACACTCGTCCCGGTGAAGCCGGTGTGGCCGTACGTACGGGGCGAGGCCAGCGCGCCCATGTACGCGGGCCGGTCCCGCTCCCAACCCGGCCACAGCGCCGCCCGCTCCGCGCTCAGCACCCGCACGCCCCCGTACCGGCCGCCGTTCAGCAGTACCTGGGCCAGCACGGCCACCTCCCGCGCCGTGCCGAACACCCCCGCGTGCCCGGCCACCCCGCCCAGCAGGAACGCCTTCTCGTCGTGCACCTCACCGCGCACCATCCCGCGCCCCGTCCACGGCTGGTACTCGGTGGCCGCACACCGCGCCACCCGCTCAGGGGCGGGCCGGAACCCGGTGTCCACCAGCCCCAGCGGCCCGGTGAACCAGCGCTCCAGCAGGACGTCCAGCGCGGCGCCCGCCGCCCGCTCCACCGCCACCCCGGCCGTGATCAGCCCGAGGTCGGAGTACCGCTCACCCTCCCCCGGCACATACACCGGCGGCTCCCCGAACACCGCCGCCAGCCGCAGCGCGCGCGTACCGTACGGGGCCAGGTCCAGGTCGGCCGCCATCCCACCGCGGTGCGCCAGCAGAAGACGCAACGTCACCCGCGCGTCCGTCACCTCCGGCACGTACCGGCCCACCGGCGCGTCCAGGTCCAGCAGCCCCTCGTCCGCCGCACGCGCCACCAGCAGCGCCGTGTACAGCTTCGTCAGCGACGCCAGATCGAACACCGTGTCCACGGTCATCGGCACGCTCCACCGGCCTTCGGCCGGGGGGACCCCCCTGCCCACCGGCAGCTCGACCGGCCCGTCGGGGCCCGCGCCCCAGCGCACCGCCCACCCGCCGGCCCCCTCGGCCAGCACCACGCCGTCCCGCACCGCCAGCACCACGAACCCGGGGCGGGCCAGGGCCCGTGCCACCGCCACCACCCCGGGCCGTGCCGACATCAGCTCTCCCGGTGCACCTTGGTGTTGGAGACCTGCGCGCGCGGCCGGAGCACCAGCAGGTCCACGTTCACGTGCGGCGGCCGGGTCACCGTCCACGCGATGGTGTCCGCCACGTCATCGGCGGTCAGCGGCTGCGCCACCCCCGCGTACACCTGGGCCGCCCGCTCCGCGTCGCCACCGAAGCGGTTCAGCGAGAACTCCTCGGTCGCCACCATTCCCGGCGCGATCTCGATCACCCGCACCGGTTCCCCGGCCAGCTCCAGACGCAGCGTCCCGGTCAGCGCGTGCGCCCCGTGCTTGGCCGCCACATAGCCGCCACCGCCCTCGTACGTGTCGAGCCCGGCCGTCGAGGACACCACCAGCACCGTGCCGGCCCCGCTCGCGACCAGCGCCGGCAGCAGCGCCTGCGTCATGTGCAGCACACCCAGCACATTGACCTCGTACATGGCGCGCCAGTCCGCCGGATCACCCAGCGCGACGCTGTCCATGCCGTACGCCCCGCCGGCGTTGTTGATGAGGACGTCCACCCGCTCCAGCGAGGCCGCGAACGCGTCCACCGCCGCCCGGTCGGTGACATCCAGCGGGTACGCCAGGGCCGGGTGCCCGGCCTGGGTCAACTCCCGCGCCAGCGCCTCGATCCGCTCGGCGCGGCGCGCCGTGAGCACCACCCGGTACCCGGCCGCCGCGAGCCGGCGCGCCGTGGCGGCGCCGATCCCGCTGCTCGCCCCGCTCACCACGGCGGTGGGTTCCTGTATGGCGGTGCTGCTCATGGCGCCTTCTCTCCTGCGTCGTTCCCCGTACCGGTGCTGCGGCCCTCAGCCTGCCAGCCGCCGGGCCGCCTCGGTGGCCCAGTAGGTGAGGATCACATCCGCGCCCGCCCGCTTGAACGCCATCAGGGTCTCGTCGATCGCGCGCTCCCGCTCGATCCAGCCCCGCTCGGCCGCCGCCTCGACCATCGCGTACTCACCGGAGATCTGGTACGCGGCCACCGGCACGTCCACCGCGTCCGCCACCCGGCGCACCACGTCCAGGTACGGCATGCCCGGCTTCACCATCACCAGGTCGGCGCCCTCGGCCAGGTCGAGCGCCAGCTCGCGCATCGACTCCCGCCCGTTCGCCGGGTCCTGCTGGTACGTCTTGCGGTCCCCGCGCAGCGAGGAGTTCACCGCCTCCCGGAACGGGCCGTAGAACGCGGAGGCGTACTTCGCGGTGTACGCCAGCAGCGACACGTCCTGGTGCCCGGCCGCGTCCAGCGCCGCCCGGATCACCCCGATCTGACCGTCCATCATCCCGGAGGGGCCGAGCATGTGGGCGCCGGCGTCCGCCTGCACCACCGCCATCTCGGCGTACCGGGCGAGCGTGGCGTCGTTGTCGACCCGGCCGTGCGCGTCCAGCACCCCGCAGTGGCCGTGGTCGGTGACCTCGTCCAGGCAGGTGTCCGCCATCACGACCAGCTCGTCGCCGACCTCGGCCCGCACCGCGCGCAGCGCCCGCTGCAGGATGCCGTCCGGGTCGGTGCCGGCCGAACCGACCGCGTCCTTGACCAGCGGCACCCCGAACAGCATGATCCCGCTCACCCCGGCCGCCACCGCGTCGGCGGCGGCCTTCCGCAGCGAGTCCAGGGTGTGCTGGACGACGCCCGGCATCGAGGAGATCGGCACCGGCTCCGCAATGCCCTCCCGCACGAACGCGGGCAGCACCAGATCGGCCGGACGCACCTGGTGCTCGGCCACCATCCGGCGCATCGCCGCGGTGGTCCGCAGCCGCCGGGGCCGCGCCGCCGGGAAGGACGGCCCGGCGGACGGCGCGGCAGGCGCGACCGGTGCAGAACCGTATCCGCTGCTCACTGGCTCACTCACGAGGTACGGGCCCTCCGACGCTGCGGACGCTTCTCGCTCGGCCGCTTCAGCACCTCGCCGGAGGCGACGGCCGCCGCCCGGCGCTCCTCGCCGTACTGGGCGAGCGCCTCGGCCAGCGCGTGCACCGACGGCTCGGGCGAGAGCACGTCCACCCGCAGCCCGTGCTCCTGCGCGGTCTTGGCCGTCGCCGGCCCGATACACGCGATCACCGTCACGTTGTGCGGCTTGCCGGCGATGCCGACCAGGTTCCGCACCGTGGACGACGAGGTGAACAGCACCGCGTCGAAGCCACCGCCCTTGATCGCCTCGCGGGTCTCGGCCGGCGGCGGCGAGGCACGCACCGTGCGGTACGCCGTCACGTCGTCCACCTCCCAGCCCATCTCGACCAGCCCCGCCACCAGCGTCTCGGTGGCGATGTCGGCGCGCGGCAGGAACACCCGGTCGATCGGGTCGAAGACCGGGTCGTAGGGGGGCCAGTCCTCCAGCAGCCCCGCCGCCGACTGCTCGCCGCTGGGCACCAGATCGGGCCGCACACCGAACTCGATCAGCGCCTGGGCGGTCTGCTCACCGACCGCCGCGACCTTGATCCCGGCGAACGCCCGTGCGTCCAGCCCGTACTCCTCGAACTTCTCCCGGATCGCCCGCACCGCGTTCACCGAGGTAAACGCGATCCACTCGTACCGCCCGGTCACCAGACCCTTGACGGCCCGGTCCATCTGCTGCGGGGTACGCGGCGGCTCCACCGCGATCGTCGGCACCTCGCTGGGCACCGCGCCGTACGAGCGCAACTGCTCCGACAGCGAGGCCGCCTGCTCCTTCGTACGCGGCACCAGCACCTTCCAGCCGAACAGCGGCTTGGACTCGAACCACGCCAGCTGATCGCGCGACTCCGGAGCCCCGCGCTCACCCACGACCGCTATCACCGGCCGGTCGCCCTCGGCCGAGGGCAGCACCTTCGCCGACTTCAGCGTGCGCTCCACCGTGCCCAGCGTCGCCGACCACGTGCGCTGCCGCGTCGTGGTGCCCGCGATCGTCACCGACACCGGGGTGTCCGGCTTGCGGCCCGAGGAGATCAGCCGCGCCGCCGTGCCGGCCACCGAATCCAGCACCGCCGACACCACCACCGTGGCGTCGGAGGTCCCGACCTCGGTCCAGCACCGCTCGTCGGCGGTCGCCGCGTCCACGAACCGCACATCGGCGCCGTCCGGGTCGCGCAGCGGCACCCCGGCGTACGCGGCCACGCCCACGGCGTGCGCGATACCGGGGACCACCTCGAAGGTGATGCCCTCGGCGGCCAGCGCGAGCATGTCGGCGGTGGCGTCCGCGTCCATCCCCGGATCACCGGCGACCGCACGGACCACCCGCTTGCCGCCGCGCGCGGCCCGCATGACAAGATCGGCGGCATCACTCGCCGCCGCGGTCGGTGCGCCCAGGGCGGCGTTCTGCAGCGGGGTGTCCGTGCCGGGCCGCAGATGTGTGCGCACCACGTCGTACGCGCGTGGATCGGCGACCAGGACATCGGCCCGCGCCAGCGCCTCCACGGCGCGCAGGGTCAGCAGGCCCGGATCACCCGGTCCGGCCCCGAGAAAGGTGACGTGCCCGTGGTACGGACCGGAGTGACCGGCCGGCTGGGCCGCCAGGATGCGTGCGGCGGTGGGGCTCACAGTGCTCGCTCCCCCATCAGACCGGCCGCGCCTTTGGCGAGCATCTCCCGGGCGAGTTCGGCACCCACACGCGCTGCGTGGGTCACCGCCTCGGCGGGCGACGCCGGTACGGGACCGGTGGTGGACAGCTGCACCAGCGTGGCGCCGTCGGTCGTGCCGACGACGCCGCGCAGGCGCATTTCGGTGACATCCCGCTCATCGCTCCGCAGGTCGGCCAGCGCACCCACAGGTGCGCTGCAACCGGCCTCCAGGGCGGCGAGCAGGCTTCGCTCGGCGGTGACGGCGACCCGGGTGAACGGGTCGTCCAGCTCCGCGAGCTGGGCGGCGAGCTCCGCGTTCGACGCGGCGCACTCGACCGCCAGTGCCCCCTGGCCGGGGGCGGGCAGGACTGTGTCGGGCGGCAGGAAGTCGGTGATCTCCGCTTCCCGCCCCAGCCGGTGCAACCCGGCGGAGGCGAGGACGACGGCATCGAGTTCGCCGCCGCTCACGTACCCGATCCGGGTGTCGACATTCCCCCGGATGGCGACCGTGTCCAACTCGCAACCCAGCGAGCGGGCCCACGCGTTCAGCTGCGCCATGCGGCGCGGCGAGCCGGTGCCGATCCGGGTGACGCCGTTCTCCACCACCAGCTGCTCGAAGGTCAGCCCGTCGCGGGCGACCAGCGCGTCCCGCGCGTCGGCCCGGACCGGCACGGCCGCCAGGGCCAGCTCGGCGGGCTGCGCGGTGGGCAGGTCCTTCAGCGAGTGCACCGCGAGGTCGATCTCGCCGGCCAGCAGCGCGTCGCGCAACGCCGAGACGAAGACCCCGGTGCCGCCGATGGTGGCCAGCGCCTCCCGGGAGACGTCGCCATAGGTGGTGATCTCCACCAGGTCGACCGGTCGCCCGGTGAGGGCACGGACCTGGTCCGCGATCATCCCGGACTGCGCCATGGCGAGGGCACTGCGCCGGGTGCCGAGCCGCAGGGCCCAGTGGGGGGTGGTCATGACCGCTCCTGTTCCGCGTTACTTCTGGTGCTGCCGCCACCGGCGGCCACCGCGTGCGGGTCGAGATCGAACAGCTCGCGCAGGGCGGCCGCGTAATCGGCACCGCCCGGCTCACCGGCCAGCTCCTTGACCCGCACGGTCGGCGCGTGCAGCAGCTTGTCGACGACGCGGCGCACCGCGTGGGTGACCTCCGCGCGTTCCTTCTCGCCCAGCCCCGGCAGCCGGCCGTGCAGCCGGGCCAGCTCGCTGGAGACCACGTCGGCCGCCATCGCGCGCAGGGCGACGACGGTGGGGGTGATGTAGGCGGCGCGCAGGGCGGCGCCGAAGTCGGCGACCTCCTGGGCGACGATGTCCCGCACGGCCTGCACGTCGGCGGCCATCGGGGCGTCGGCGGAGGCGGCGGCCAGCGACTCGATGTCGACCAGGCGCACCCCGGGCAGCCGGTGCACGGCCGCGTCGATGTCGCGCGGCATCGCCAGGTCGAGCAGCGCGGGCTCGCCCTGCCCGGCGTGCCGCTCGCCCAGCGCGCCGGCCACGGCGGAGGCGGACAGCACCAGGCCGGTGGCGCCGGTGCAGGAGATGACGAGGTCGGCGAGCTTCAGCTCGGCGGCGATGGAGATGGCGTTGATCGGTACGGCGCGGGCCCGGGGCCCGGCGGGCGCCGGGGTGTGGTCGCAGCCGTCGCCGACGGGGCACATCCGGCCGTGCTGCCCGCCCTGGGCGGGCACGGTGGCCCGGCCGGCGCCCCCGCCGTCACCGGCGGCGCCCTCGGAGGCCGTGCCGTGCGCGGCGCGGTCGGCTCCGGCGGCCGGGCCGCGCTCCGCGTCCAGCGAGGCGGCGAGCCGCTCCGCGCGCTCCAGCGTCCTGTTGGCGATCACCAGTTCGGCGACACCGGCGCGCGCCAGCGTCGTCGCGGCCAGCGACGACATCGACCCGGCACCGATCACCAGCGCGCGCAGCCCGCGCACCCACGACATGTCCGGCTGGGCGCCACCCGCGAGCGCCCGGTCCCGGTCGGGGCCGAGCTGCCCGAGGCCGAAGGTCACCAGCGACTGACCGGCCCGGTCGATGCCGGTCTCGCTGTGCGCGCGCTTGCCCACCCGCAGCGAACGCTGGAACAGCTCGTTCAGCATCCGCCCGGCGGTCTGCTCCTCCTGGGCGAGGGCCAGCGACTCCTTCAGCTGACCGAGGATCTGCCCCTCGCCGACCACCATCGAGTCGAGCCCGCAGGCCACGGTGAACAGATGGGTGACGGCCTCGTCCTCGTACCGCACGTACAGGTACGGGTCCAGCTCGTCGGGCCCGACACCGCCGTAGCGCGCCAGCATCCCGGACAGCTCCGCGACCCCGGCGTGGTACCGGTCCACGTCCGCGTACAGCTCGACCCGGTTGCAGGTCGACAGCAGCGCCGCCTCCAGCACCGGCTCGGCCGCCAGCAGATCGTGCAGCAGCTCGGCGCGTACGCCGGGCGCGATCGCGGCGCGTTCCAGCACGCTCACCGGGGCGCTGCGATGACTCACTCCCACCACGAGCAACGTCATGCCGGCATCACCGCCGGGATGTCCCCGTCGGGGCCCTGCCCCTTGGGCCGGTCCGCGCCGGCACCGCCGGCGCCCTCGGCGGGCGCGGCGGTACGGGCACCGCGCGGCCGTACGCCGCGCGAGATCTCGTCCGCGGCCTTGCGCTGCTCGTGGAAGGCGAGGATCTGCAGCTCTATCGACAGGTCCACCTTGCGCACGTCCACCCCCTCCGGCACCGAGAGCACCGTGGGGGAGAAGTTCAGGATCGAGGTGACCCCGGCGGCCACCAGCCGCTCGCACACCTGCTGGGCCGCGCCCGCCGGGGTGGTGATGACACCGATGGAGACACCGTTGGTGTGCACGATCGACTCGAGTTCGTCCACGTGCCGCACGCCGATGCCCGCGACCTGCTTGCCGGTCATCTTCGGGTCGGCGTCGATGAGCGCCGCGACCCGGAAGCCGCGGGAGGCGAAACCGCCGTAGTTGGCCAGCGCGGCGCCGAGGTTACCGATGCCGACGATGACCACGGGCCAGTCCTGGGTGAGCCCGAGTTCACGCGAGATCTGGTACACGAGATACTCGACGTCGTACCCCACGCCCCGGGTGCCGTAGCTGCCGAGGTAGGAGAAGTCCTTGCGCAGCTTCGCCGAGTTCACCCCGGCGGCGCCGGCCAGCTCCTCCGAGGAGACCGTCGGCACCGAGCGCTCGGACAGCGCGGTCAGCGCCCGCAGATACAACGGAAGCCGGGCGACAGTCGCCTCGGGGATTCCTCGGCTGCGCGTCGCCGGTCGGTGGTTTCGGCCAGTTGCCACGGTGCTCCTGCCGGTCGAGCCAAGCGGAGAGCGGTCGCGTACGGCGCACGCGCCGAGACCGCCCCGTCGCGCCCAGGCTATGCCTTTGTGAACGCGTGCACAAAGATGGTGTCCGCTTTGTCCGTCCAAAGTGACCGGTGCCACACGCATCAACAGGGACACCTGGTCACACTCCTCACGTATGTGCACCGGAACGGAAAAAACGACCCCGCATGCTAAACCAAACCGGGCTCAAGCTCCCAACGCGCTGCGCAGCCTCCCGGCGTCCACCCGCCAGAAATCGTGCTGCTCACCGTCCACCAGCACCACCGGGATCTGCTCCCAGTACAGCCGGTGCAGTTCCTCGTCCGCGGTGATGTCCCACTCCTCCCAGGCGGCCCCGGTCTCCTCGCACACCGCCGCCACCACCTCCCGGGCGGCATCGCACAGATGACAGCCGGGCTTCCCGATCAACGTGACGACGCGGTCCCGGGGCGACTTACGGGACGCACGGCGCAGCAGGGGTCTCATGCCGCCCATTGTGCCGTGCATGGCAATCCGGGCGACATGCCCGCGCAACCGGTACTCCGCGCGCGACTGGCTATCCTCGATCACATGGCAAGCTCGCCGCTGGACCAGCCCGCCGACCGCTCTGACCTCAGCACCGGTGATCGTGACGCCGGCCTGAGCGGCGATCCGGGCGGCGAGGACGGCGGCACCGCCGGGAGCCGTACGGGTCTGCTGGCCGACCTGGCCAGGGGCCGCTGGCGGTGGCCGGGCCGGGCCCCCACCCGGCGCAGCGAACTGGCCGGGCAGGCGTCGGCGGAGGCGGCCGGGGAGACCGTGGCCGAGCCGGAGTTCCCGGTGCCCGGCGATGTCAGGGCGGCGGCCTTCTTCGATCTCGACAACACGGTGATGCAGGGCGCGGCCCTCTTCCACTTCGGCCGCGGCCTGTACAAGCGCAAGTTCTTCAGCGGCCGGGATCTGGCGCGGTTCGCCTGGCAGCAGGCGTACTTCCGGATGGCGGGCTCGGAGAACGCCGGGCACATGCGGGACGCCCGCGACAGCGCGCTGTCCATCGTCAAGGGCCACAAGGTGGCCGAACTGATGGCGATGGGCGAGGAGATCTACGACGAGTACATGGCCGGGCGGATCTGGCGCGGCACCCAGGCGCTGGCCCAGGCCCATCTGGACGCCGGGCAGCGGGTGTGGCTGGTGACGGCGGCCCCGGTGGAGACGGCCACCATCATCGCCAGGCGGCTGGGCCTCACCGGGGCGCTGGGCACCGTCGCCGAGTCCGTGGACGGGATCTACACCGGCCGGCTGGTCGGCGAACCGCTGCACGGCCCGGCCAAGGCGATGGCGGTGCGGGCGCTGGCCGGACGCCAGGAGCTGGACCTGGAGCGCTGCGCGGCGTACAGCGATTCGGCGAATGACATCCCGATGTTGTCTCTTGTCGGTTATCCCTACGCGATCAATCCGGACAGCGCGTTGCGGGCGCACGCCCGCAAACAGGGCTGGCGGGTGCGCGACTACCGCACCGGCCGCAAGGCGGTGCGGATCGGGGTCCCGGCCGCCGCGGGCGCCGGAGCCGTGGCGGGCGGCGCCGTGGCGGCGGTCGCGCTGCGGCGGCGCCGGCGCTGAACCGCAGGCGCACCCCGGCGCGCCAGGGGCATTCCGGCCCTTTACCCCGTGCTCGCGGCGGACAGTCCCCCGACCGGCCATCGGTCACATTCGTTCATTCAGTGATCGGATCGGGACATTCGCCGATCAGCAAGCCCATGGCGTTGGGTAGCGCGCCGACAACAACACGTAACTGTTCAAACCTAATCGGCGATTTTCGCAACTACGCGTAGCACGCCAAGTACAAAGCGTTATTCTCCTCAGACGCATTCCGGTCCCCAGGCGTCTCCCCCCAGGCGTCGGCTGACGGACCCGCACCACTGAACGTGTCGGAAGCTCTGCCTCTGGGAGTCCCGTGTACCCACACGTCGGGGTTGACACCTCGGGCCTGGCCACGCTGCGCACGACGGTCTTCGGCCGGCTGCGCGTCTTCGTCCCCCCGCGTACGCCATGTCCGCCCTCTCCGCCGCACTTGTCCCCGCCGGCCCCGCCTATGTCCTCGCCGAAGGCACCGCCGGCACCACCTCCGCCTCACCGACCCCCGTCCCCGCCACCCCACCCGAGGCCGCCCGGGCCACCACCCCCGCGGCCTCCGCCCCCAGCACCGGCAGGCGCATCCCCAGGAACACCACCGCCCGCCGCCCCGCCGCCGACAGCGACAGCCGGCGCATGATGGACCTCGTCGAACGCGCCCAGGCCGGCGAGACCGAGGCATTCGGCGGCCTCTACGACCACTACTCCGACACCGTCTACCGGTACATCTACTACCGGGTCGGCGGCCGGGCCACCGCCGAGGACCTCACCAGCGAGACATTCCTGCGCGCCCTGCGCCGGATCGGCACGTTCACCTGGCAGGGCCGCGACTTCGGCGCCTGGCTGGTCACCATCGCCCGCAATCTCGTCGCCGACCACTTCAAGTCCAGCCGCTTCCGGCTGGAGATCACCACCGGCGAGATGCTCGACGCCAACGAGGTCGAGCGCAGCCCCGAGGACTCCGTCCTGGAGTCGCTGTCCAACACCGCGCTGCTGGAAGCGGTCCGCAAGCTCAACCCGCAGCAGCAGGAGTGCGTCACCCTGCGCTTCCTCCAGGGCCTCTCGGTCGCCGAGACCGCCCGGGTGATGGGCAAGAACGAAGGGGCCATCAAAACCCTGCAGTACCGCGCGGTGCGCACCCTGGCGCGGCTGCTGCCCGACGACGCGAGGTAGCGCCGCCGTTCCCGCGCACCGCCCCCGTACCGCCCGTACGCGTGCGGGCAGCGCGGCCTCATGACCGCCAAGCGTCACCAGTCAACGGCGAACAGTAACATTATCTTCCAGCCGTAACCCGAGTGCCCGTCCGCTCGTTGTCGAGTTCGCAGACTCCCTATGACCGGCCCCACCACCCAGCTATCACCCGAACGGGTGATAGCGGTGGCGACCGGCAACCATCCATCCGCATCGGGGAGTCGACCGTGCTGACGAGAGGAGGTGCCGCCCGTGATCGGATCCGTGCCAGCAAGCCGACGGGCCCAGGAGTTCGCCCGGGCCGTCGAGGAGCCCCGGCCGGACGAGGCGGCCGTGGCGGGCGGGCCCGAAGAGGCACCGCCGGCCGACGGGACCGAACAGGCAGCCCTGCTGTCCGTGACGGACCGGCTGACCGCCCTGCCCCGGCCCGAGCTGAGCGCCGAGACGAAAACCGCACAGCGTGCCCAGCTGATGGCCGCCATGGAATCCGCCTTCGCCGCCGCCCGCGGCGGCGAGGAGCAGATCCCCGAACAGCGCGCCGCGGCCAGAACCGGCCGCGGCGCCCACCGGGCCACCCCGCTGAGTGACGCCTTCAGCCGGCTGCGCCCCCGCAGCCGGCTCACCAAGGGCCTGGCCGCCGGCGGCCTGTCCATGGGCGTGGCCGCCGGCGCCTTCGGCGGCGCCGCCGTCGCCAGCACCAACGCCCTGCCCGGCGACACCCTCTACGGCCTCAAACGAGGCATGGAGGACCTGCGCCTGGACTTCACCGGCGGCGACACCGCACGCGCCCAGCTCTACCTCGACCACGCCTCCACCCGGCTGCACGAGGCCCACCGCCTCATGGACCGCGGCCGGGCCGGCGACCTCGACCACGAGCAGCTGCACGAGATCCGCACCACCCTCAGCAGCATGGCCGACGACGCCGCCACCGGACACCGGCTGCTCAGCCAGGCCCACGCGGCGGACGGCTCCCTGGACCCGCTCCAGACCCTGTCGTCCTTCGCCGAGGGCCACCGCGACACCTGGGACCTGCTGCGCGGCAAACTCCCCGCCCAGCTGTGGGACATCGGCGAGGAGGTCACCTCCGTCTTCGACGCCATGGACGACGAGATCGTCCCGCTGCGCACCCTGCTCCCCCAGGAGCCGGAGCACTCCGGCGCCGACCCCGGCGCCGGCGACCCGCAGCAGTCCGCCCCGTCCACCGCCGAGACGCCGCATACGCCCGACACGGACGCCACGGAGGCCCCCGGTGGCTCCGAGGACACCGAGGACCCCTCCAGCGGCCAGGAGAGCCCCTCCACGGCCGCCGAGGAGTACGAGGGATTGCTCGGCGGCACCGGGCTGCTCAACCCGCCCGCGCCGAGCACCGGCACGGACGAGGACGGCGGCTCGGGCGACGCCCCGCTCGGCCCCCTGCCGCAGCCGGACGTCACCATCCCGCCCCTGGTGCAGGACCTGCTCCCGGGCCTCGGGCTGAACGTGAAGAACGCCGAATAGCGACGGCGGACAACAGTCCGGGAAAGCAGCACGAAGTGGCCCGGTCGCGGGTGTCGACAAGACACCGCGACCGGGCCACTTCACGTATTCCGCGCCGGCCGTGTGACGGCCCCGCGCCGCGGAGCGGCGGCATGCGTCGGCCCTCCCATCCGTATGACGGGAGGGCCGGTTCAGCCGCGCTCGCTCACTTCTTGTTGCGGCGCTGCACGCGGGTGCGCTTCAGCAGCTTGCGGTGCTTCTTCTTCGCCATCCGCTTGCGCCGCTTCTTGATTACAGAGCCCACGACTTACCCTCGCTCACTTCGATGACTCGGTGCGGGGCGTCCGAGCCCACACGACCTACATGGGGGTCAGCCTACCGGTCACCGGGTGATACGGGTAAATCGAGTGCCTAGCGGGCCTTCTCCCGGCCCGCCATCAGGCGCTTTCCACCCCTACAAAGGATTCCCGCAGGTACTCGTGGACGGCCTGCTCGGGGACCCGGAAGGACCTTCCTACCCGGATCGCGGGCAGATGACCGGCGTGCACCAGGCGGTACACGGTCATCTTGGACACTCGCATCACCGCGGCGACCTCCGCCACGGTCAGGAACTTGGCTTCGCTCAGAAGCCTTTCACCAGCAGCCATGTCACACCTGACCTTCCGCACATGTCGGGCACCGGCTTCCCCTCCGGTGACTCCCTCTCGCAAGTGCGCTCCTCCCCAGATTAGGGGCGGGTGATGCGAGTGAGGAAGAGGTGCCTCAACCGGCCGTTTGCCACCAAGCTGACAGAGAAAGCCGATTGCGCCCATAGCGCATCAGGGGCTCTCGGGCGCAAGCCGGGGCCACATCCGTGCGGGCCGGCACCCCGCGCCCCGTGCCGCGGACCGCCGGGCCGTCCCCGGCCCCCGGTCGGCACAGCGCCCCGCGCCCCCGCCGCCGGCTCCCGCGCGCGCCCCCGGACACCGCCCGTGGCCTGCGGCCTTGGCCACCGCCGGAGGAAAGTACGGTCCACCCGGCGGGAAACTGGGGCAGTTGTGTGCGCCGGGGGCGTGCTGGGGCCCGGGTGAAGAAAACCCATGCGCCCGCCCGGCTCCCCCCGTGCCCCGGATCGCGCACGGGGCGCCGGCCGCCGTATCCGCAATGGGGTCGTTAAGTCGATACTTCCCGCCCGCACCGGGGGGAGGAGAACACCGCACCGGTACGCGCGCCACGGGATCAGGTGACGTAGTACGGACGGGGGTCGCCGTACAGCGCCCGCTCCTCAGGGCAGCAGGCCACGCTGGGGGAAGGCCGCCCGGCGGGTGGCGAGGACGGCCTGGTCCACCGGATCCGCCGGATCGTAACCCGCCTCCCAGTCCAGCCACTTGGGGGTCCGCCCGTCGGTCATGCGCCACGGGCCGCTCTCGCGGGTGAGCGCGTACACGGTCTGCCGCCAGCTTTCGGGTACGGGCGTGGCGGGGTCGACGGGCGCGTGGGCGGCGACGGCCGTCAGGTGCGCCCACAGACGGGGAACGACGTCCACGACCGCGTAGCCGCCCCCGCCGAGCGCCAGCCAGCGTCCGTCGGCGTACCGGTGCGCCCAGTCGTGCGCGGCCTCGATACCGGCCCGCTGGGCGTCCAGGCTGAGCAGGAGATGCGCCTGGAGGTCCTCGAAGTGGGTGTCGGCGCCGTGCTGGCTCACCAGGACCTGCGGCCGGAAGTCGGCCAGCAGCTCGGGCAGGACCGCGTGCACGGCCCGCAGCCAGCCGGCGTCGGAGGTACCGGCTGGCAGCGCCAGGTTGGCGGCGCTGCCGGGTGCCTTCTCCGGGTCGCCGGTCTCGTCGGGCCGGCCGGTGATGTGCGGGAAGAGCGTGCGCGGGTGTTCGTGCACGGAGAGGGTCAGCACGCGGGGGTCGTCCCAGAACGCCTCCTGGACGCCGTCGCCGTGGTGGGCGTCGAGGTCGACGTACGCGACGCGTTGCACGCCGAGTTCCAGCAGGCGGGCGATGGCCAGGGATGCGTCGTTGTACACGCAGAAGCCGGCCGCGGAGCCGGGCATGGCGTGGTGCAGCCCGCCGGAGAAGTTGACGGCGTGGGTGGCGGCTCCGCTGTGCAGGGCCTCGGCTCCGCCGACCGAGAGGCCGGAGATGAGCGCGGCGGCCTCGTGCATGCCGGCGAACGCCGGGTTGTCCTCGCTCTCCAGGCCGTGCCAGCGGTCGGTGTCGCGGGGGTCGGCGGAGGCCCGGCGTACGGCCTCGATGTAGTCGGGGCGGTGGATGAGCCGCAGGGTGGACTCCCCGGCCGGGCGGGCCCCGGCGAGCTCGATGTGCCGGGTGAGGCCGAGGTCCTCGACGAGCCGCATGGTGAGTTCAAGTCGCACGGGTTTCATGGGATGTTCGGGCCCGAAGTCATACCGGGTGACTCCGTCGTCCCACATCAACCGTGCTGCCGCCCCTGCGTTCATGGCTGCCACGGTAACCCACAACGCAAGTGAGCCCCACCGGTAACCCGGTGGGGCTCACTTCAAAGATTGTTCGGCGGCGACCTACTCTCCCACACGGTCCCCCATGCAGTACCATCGGCGCTGAAAGGCTTAGCTTCCGGGTTCGGAATGTAACCGGGCGTTTCCCTTTCGCCATGACCACCGAAACTCTAATGGTTGTCATTCGAAAAAAATTCACAGTGGACGCGAGCATCTGAGGACAAGCCCTCGGCCTATTAGTACCAGTCAACTCCACCTCTCACGAGGCTTCCATATCTGGCCTATCAACCCTGTCGTCTACAGGGAGCCTTACCCCATCAAGTGGGTGGGAGTCCTCATCTCGAAGCAGGCTTCCCGCTTAGATGCTTTCAGCGGTTATCCTTTCCGAACGTAGCCAACCAGCCATGCCCTTGGCAGAACAACTGGCACACCAGAGGTTCGTCCGTCCCGGTCCTCTCGTACTAGGGACAGCCCTTCTCAAGACTCCAACGCGCACAGCGGATAGGGACCGAACTGTCTCACGACGTTCTAAACCCAGCTCGCGTACCGCTTTAATGGGCGAACAGCCCAACCCTTGGGACCAACTCCAGCCCCAGGATGCGACGAGCCGACATCGAGGTGCCAAACCATCCCGTCGATACGGACTCTTGGGGAAGATCAGCCTGTTATCCCCGGGGTACCTTTTATCCGTTGAGCGACGGCGCTTCCACAAACCACCGCCGGATCACTAGTCCCTGCTTTCGCACCTGCTCGACCTGCCAGTCTCACAGTCAAGCTCCCTTGTGCACTTACACTCACCACCTGATGACCAACCAGGCTGAGGGAACCTTTGGGCGCCTCCGTTACTCTTTAGGAGGCAACCGCCCCAGTTAAACTACCCACCAGACACTGTCCCCGATCCGGATCACGGACCCAGGTTAGACATCCAGCACGATCAGAGTGGTATTTCAACAACGACTCCACCTGAACTAGCGTCCAGGCTTCACAGTCTCCCACCTATCCTACACAAACCGAACCGAACACCAATATCAAGCTATAGTAAAGGTCCCGGGGTCTTTCCGTCCTGCTGCGCGAAACGAGCATCTTTACTCGTAGTGCAATTTCACCGGGCCTATGGTTGAGACAGTCAAGAAGTCGTTACGCCATTCGTGCAGGTCGGAACTTACCCGACAAGGAATTTCGCTACCTTAGGATGGTTATAGTTACCACCGCCGTTTACTGGCGCTTAAGTTCTCAGCTTCGCCACACCGAAATGTGACTAACCGGTCCCCTTAACGTTCCAGCACCGGGCAGGCGTCAGTCCGTATACATCGCCTTACAGCTTCGCACGGACCTGTGTTTTTAGTAAACAGTCGCTTCTCGCTGGTCTCTGCGGCCACCCCCAGCTCAGAGAGCAAGTCTCATCACCAGAAATGGCCCCCCTTCTCCCGAAGTTACGGGGGCATTTTGCCGAGTTCCTTAACCATAGTTCACCCGAACGCCTCGGTATACTCTACCTGACCACCTGAGTCGGTTTAGGGTACGGGCCATTGTGAAACTCGCTAGAGGCTTTTCTCGACAGCATAGGATCATCCACTTCACCACAATCGGCTCGGCATCAGGTCTCACCCTCGTGTGGAACGGATTTACCTGCTCCACGGGCCACACCCTTACCCCGGGACAACCACCGCCCGGGCTGGACTACCTTCCTGCGTCACCCCATCACTCACCTACTACAGGTCTGGACCACCGACTCCACCACTCCACCCACCCCCGAAGGGACAGATGGCGGCTTCGCGGGCTTAGCATCGCCTGATTCAGCGTTGGCGCTCCACAACGGGTACCGGAATATCAACCGGTTATCCATCGACTACGCCTGTCGGCCTCGCCTTAGGCCCCGACTTACCCTGGGCAGATCAACTTGACCCAGGAACCCTTAGTCAATCGGCGCAAGAGTTTCCCACTCTTGTATCGCTACTCATGCCTGCATTCTCACTCGCATACCGTCCACAACTCGTTTCCACGGCTGCTTCACCCGGCACACGACGCTCCCCTACCCACCACAACCTTCGTTAGAAGTATTGTTGCAGTGACACGACTTCGGCGGTGTACTTGAGCCCCGCTACATTGTCGGCGCAGAATCACTCGACCAGTGAGCTATTACGCACTCTTTCAAGGGTGGCTGCTTCTAAGCCAACCTCCTGGTTGTCTCTGCGACTCCACATCCTTTCCCACTTAGCACACGCTTAGGGGCCTTAGTCGATGCTCTGGGCTGTTTCCCTCTCGACCATGGAGCTTATCCCCCACAGTCTCACTGCCGCGCTCTCACTTACCGGCATTCGGAGTTTGGCTAAGGTCAGTAACCCGGTAAGGCCCATCACCTATCCAGTGCTCTACCTCCGGCAAGAAACACACGACGCTGCACCTAAATGCATTTCGGGGAGAACCAGCTATCACGGAGTTTGATTGGCCTTTCACCCCTAACCACAGGTCATCCCCCAGATTTTCAACTCTGGTGGGTTCGGGCCTCCACGAGGTCTTACCCTCGCTTCACCCTGCCCATGGCTAGATCACTCCGCTTCGGGTCTAGGGCATGCTACTGAGTCGCCCTGTTCGGACTCGCTTTCGCTACGGCTACCCCACACGGGTTAACCTCGCAACACACCGCAAACTCGCAGGCTCATTCTTCAAAAGGCACGCAGTCACGGCCATACACACAAGTGCGCATGACGACGCTCCCACGGCTTGTAGGCACACGGTTTCAGGAACTATTTCACTCCGCTCCCGCGGTACTTTTCACCATTCCCTCACGGTACTATCCACTATCGGTCACCAGGGAATATTTAGGCTTAACGGGTGGTCCCGCCAGATTCACACAGGATTTCTCGGGCCCCATGCTACTTGGGAAACCTTTAAGTGAGCCATGCAGATTTCAGCTACGGGGGTCTTACCCTCTACGCCGGGCCTTTCGCATGCCCTTCGCCTATCCACACAGTTTCTTACTCACCGACCGTCCGGCAGAACGATCAAAAAAGCTCCCACAACCCCGCATGCGCAACCCCTGCCGGGTATCACACACATACGGTTTAGCCTCCTCCGGTTTCGCTCACCACTACTCCCGGAATCACGGTTGTTTTCTCTTCCTGCGGGTACTGAGATGTTTCACTTCCCCGCGTTCCCTCCACACCGCCTATACATTCAGCAGTGGGTGACAGCCCATAACGACTGCCGGGTTTCCCCATTCGGAAACCCCCGGATCACAGCTAGGTTGACAACTCCCCGGGGACTATCGCGGCCTCCCACGTCCTTCATCGGTTCCTGGTACCAAGGCATCCACCGTGCGCCCTTAAAAACTTGGCCACAGATGCTCGCGTCCACTGTGCAATTCTCAAACAACAACCGAAGATTCGACCTTTCACAGCCGTACCTTCAGACACCCAACAGCGTGCACAAATAAAGCGTCAATGTTCCACCCATGAGCAAACCACCGCCGGACACTCGCCGGCGTAGTGGCTCTGGACTACCAAAAGGCAGCCTAGAAGCTCCTTAGAAAGGAGGTGATCCAGCCGCACCTTCCGGTACGGCTACCTTGTTACGACTTCGTCCCAATCGCCAGTCCCACCTTCGACAGCTCCCTCCCACAAGGGGTTAGGCCACCGGCTTCGGGTGTTACCGACTTTCATGACGTGACGGGCGGTGTGTACAAGGCCCGGGAACGTATTCACCGCAGCAATGCTGATCTGCGATTACTAGCGACTCCGACTTCATGGGGTCGAGTTGCAGACCCCAATCCGAACTGAGACCGGCTTTTTGAGATTCGCTCCACCTCGCGGTATCGCAGCTCATTGTACCGGCCATTGTAGCACGTGTGCAGCCCAAGACATAAGGGGCATGATGACTTGACGTCGTCCCCACCTTCCTCCGAGTTGACCCCGGCAGTCTCCCGTGAGTCCCCGGCACCCCCGAAGGGATCCGCTGGCAACACAGGATAAGGGTTGCGCTCGTTGCGGGACTTAACCCAACATCTCACGACACGAGCTGACGACAGCCATGCACCACCTGTACACCGACCACAAGGGGGCGACCATCTCTGGCCGTTTCCGGTGTATGTCAAGCCTTGGTAAGGTTCTTCGCGTTGCGTCGAATTAAGCCACATGCTCCGCCGCTTGTGCGGGCCCCCGTCAATTCCTTTGAGTTTTAGCCTTGCGGCCGTACTCCCCAGGCGGGGCACTTAATGCGTTAGCTGCGGCACGGACAACGTGGAATGTTGCCCACACCTAGTGCCCACCGTTTACGGCGTGGACTACCAGGGTATCTAATCCTGTTCGCTCCCCACGCTTTCGCTCCTCAGCGTCAGTATCGGCCCAGAGATCCGCCTTCGCCACCGGTGTTCCTCCTGATATCTGCGCATTTCACCGCTACACCAGGAATTCCGATCTCCCCTACCGAACTCTAGCCTGCCCGTATCGACTGCAGACCCAGGGTTAAGCCCTGGGCTTTCACAATCGACGCGACAGGCCGCCTACGAGCTCTTTACGCCCAATAATTCCGGACAACGCTTGCACCCTACGTATTACCGCGGCTGCTGGCACGTAGTTAGCCGGTGCTTCTTCTGCAGGTACCGTCACTTTCGCTTCTTCCCTGCTGAAAGAGGTTTACAACCCGAAGGCCGTCATCCCTCACGCGGCGTCGCTGCATCAGGCTTTCGCCCATTGTGCAATATTCCCCACTGCTGCCTCCCGTAGGAGTCTGGGCCGTGTCTCAGTCCCAGTGTGGCCGGTCACCCTCTCAGGCCGGCTACCCGTCGTCGTCTTGGTAGGCCACTACCCCACCAACAAACTGATAGGCCGCGGGCTCATCCTGCACCGCCGGAACTTTCCACACACGAGCATGCGCTCATGTGTCGTATCCGGTATTAGACCCAGTTTCCCGGGCTTATCCCAGAGTGCAGGGCAGATTGCCCACGTGTTACTCACCCGTTCGCCACTAATCCCCGGCCGAAACCGGTTCATCGTTCGACTTGCATGTGTTAAGCACGCCGCCAGCGTTCGTCCTGAGCCAGGATCAAACTCTCCATGAATGCTTCATGTAAGAGCAAGGAAAATCCTCGCTTAAATGCTGCACCTCAGACGAGGTCGAGATGCAGACTCAGTAAATCATCTGGCATTGACTATTTGGCACGCTGTTGAGTTCTCAAGGAACGGATGCTTCCTTTGGTTCCCTCTCGGGCCCCTCCGGGCTTTCCCTTCGTGTTTCCCAGCTTACCACACTCGGTTTCCCGAACTTGGCCTCCGCTGGGAGGAGTTGAGCCTTTCGGCCCGGTAAGTTTTTCGCCCTTCGGCGTGTTCACTACTTTAGAGGATTTCCCCGCCGGATTCAAAATCCGGAGCCGAGTACCGAATTTGGGCAAGCCAAATAAGGCCCTCGCGGGGTCGTTCTCTTTCGAGTGAGTGCCGCCTTCGTGATCAGACGATCATGAGCGGCGAGATGTGCCGCCCAGGCCCCGAGGGGTGGACAGCTCGGAGAACATTACGCACCGGTCCGCATCACGTCAACTCGAACTCGGCCCACACGGCCTTGCCGCCCTCCGGCAGCCGCCTGGCGCCCCATTCCGAGGCGATCGTCGCCACCACTGCGATGCCGCGACCCGTCTCGTCGGCCGCGTCCGCCTGCTGCCGGCGGGGCAGGTGCTCGTCCCCGTCCGTCACCTCCACGATCAGCCGGCGGTCGGTCCTGCGCAGCCGCAGCCGCATCGGGGCCTTGCCGTGCTTGAGGGAGTTGCCGACGAGTTCGCTGGCCGTCAGGACGCCCAGTTCCCGCAGTTCCTCGGGGAAGCGCCAGCTGGTGAGCACGCCCTCCGCGAAGGCGCGGGCCCGGGAGGCCGCCTCGACTCCGCCCAGCAGTTCCAGTGCGGCACCCCGGAAGAGATCCGCCTCCTCGCCGTCCCGCTCGGGGCAGGCGAGCACCAGCACCGCCACGTCGTCGTCGTGGTCGCCGGTGATGCCCAGCGCGCGCAGCAGCCGGTCGCACACGATCTGCGGGCTGTCGCCCGAGCCGGCGAAGGCACGCTCCAGCGCGCTCAGGCCCACGTCGATGTCGGCGTCCCGGCGCTCCACCAGGCCGTCCGTGTACAGCACGGCGCTGGCGCCGGGGCCGAACGGGACCGAGCCCGAGGTGTGCAGCCAGCCGCCGGTGCCCAGCGGCGGCCCGGTCGGGTCGGTGACCCGGTGGATCTCGCCGTCCGCGTCGCGCACGATCAGCGGCAGATGGCCGGCCGAGGCGTACGTCAGCGTCCCTTCGTTCGGGTCGTAGACGGTGTAGGCGCAGGTGGCGATCTGGCTGGGGGCGATCTCCCCGGCCAGGCCGTCGAGCAGCTGGATCACTTCGTGCGGCGGCAGGTCGAGGCGCGCGTACGCCCGTACCGCCGTGCGCAGCTGGCCCATGACGGCGGCGGCGCGCACCCCGCGGCCCATCACGTCCCCGATCACGGCCGCGGTGCGGCCGGCGCCGAGGGTGATCACGTCGTACCAGTCGCCGCCGACCGCCGCGTCGATGCCGCCGGGCTGGTACGTGGCCGCGACCCGCAGGTCGTCGGGCTGTTCCAGCTTCTGGGGCAGCAGGCTGCGCTGGAGGGTGACGGCGGCCTCGCGCTGGTGGCTCTCGCTCTCTCGCAGACGCTCGGCGGAGGCGGCCTGGTCGGTCACGTCGGAGGCGAAGACCAGGACCCCGGCGGCCGTGGAGCCGTCCTCGGGGGTCAGCAGTTCCACCGGGGTGCAGGTGAAGGTGTAGAAGCTGTCGCGTTCGCGGGCACCGGCCGTGGCCGTGCCGTCGACCCGGCGGGACTTGAGGGTGCGCGAGGTGCCGCTGCGCCGCACCTGGTCCATCAGCGGCAGCAGACCGACGTCCACCAGCTCGGCCAGGGACTCGCGGACCGGCTTCCCCGGCTCGCGGGAACCGAAGACGGCCGTGTAGGCATCGTTGGTGTAGACGAGGCGGTGCTCGGGGCCGTGGACGACGGCGACGGGCGCGGGGACCTGGCCGAGCAGTTCGTGGACGGCGGCGGAGTCGACGCCGCGTCCGCCGCCCGGCGCCGGGACGGCGGGCGGCGGCTGGGGTTCCGTGCGCGCCGCGGGGACGCCGCCGGTCTCCGCCCGGGCGGCAGCGGCGTTGCGCCGCTGCGCTCCGGGCAGCCGGATACTCCAGCGCGTCAAGTTCACTGCCATCCGATCATTCGTCGTCTGTCGTTCTGGGTGAGCCGCCGGCCACCCATGGTCACATGCGGGCGTCAGGGGCGGTCCGTGCGGGGGGTGCCGCCGGCCGCCTCCTCGAACTCGGCTCGCGGGTGTTCCAGGGAGCCGAGAGAGACAATCTCACGTTTGAACAATCCCGCAAGGGTCCATTCCGCGAGGACACGCGCCTTCCGGTTGATCGTCGGCATCTTGTTCAGGTGGTACGTGCGGTGCATGAACCAGGCGGGGAAGCCCTTCAGCTTGCGTCCGTACACCTGTGCGACACCCTTGTGCAGACCCAGTGATGCGACGGAGCCCACATAGGCGTGCCGGTACGGGGTGACGGCCGAGCCACGCAGGGTCGCCAGCAGGTTGCGGGCGATGTGCCGGCCCTGGCGCACCGCGTGCTGGCCGTTGGGGGCGCACAGCGCGGTGGGGTCGTCCGCCGTGAGGTCGGGAACGGCGGCGCTGTCGCCGGCCGCCCACACGTGTGGGGTGTCCAGCACCCGAAGCTCGGCCGTACAGCGGATCCGGCCGCGCTCGTCCAGCGGGATGCCGCAGGTGGCCAGCACGGGGTGCGGCTTGACGCCGGCGGTCCACACCAGGGTGCGGGTGGGGTAGCGCGAGCCGTCGCTGAGGACCGCGACCCGGTTCTCGATGGTCTCCAGGCGGGTGGAAAGCCGGATGTCGATATTGCGGCCGCGCAGCTCGCGCACCGTGTACCGGCCCATCTCGACACCCACCTCGGGCAGGATCCGGTCGGTGGCCTCGATGAGCATCCACTTCTGCTCCTCCGGCCGGATGTTCGGGTAGTAGCGGCAGGCGTAGCGGGCCATGTCCTCCAGCTCGGCGAGCGCCTCGACACCCGCGTACCCGCCGCCGACGAAGACGAACGTGAGGGCGGCCTGCCGGATGGCGGTGTCGCGGGTGGAGGAGGCGATGTCGAGCTGCTCCAGCACATGGTTGCGCAGCCCGATGGCCTCCTCGACGGTCTTGAAGCCGATGCCGTGCGCGGCGAGCCCGGGGATGGGCAGCACGCGGGAGACCGAGCCCGGGGCGAGGACGAGCTCGTCGTAGCCGATCTCCAGCGGAGGCGCTCCGCTGTCCTGGGCGGCGGCGGTGCGAATGGTGGCCACCCGGCGGTCGGTGTCGATCGCGGAGACCTCACCGGTGACGAAACGGCACCGGTTGAGCACCCTGCGCAGCGGGACGACGACGTGGCGGGGCGAGATGTTGCCGGCGGCGGCCTCGGGCAGGAAGGGCTGGTAGGTCATGTACGGGTCGGGGCTGACCATGGTGATGCGGACATCGCCGCGGCCGAGCTCGCGCCGCAGGTGCCGCTGGAGGCGGTGGGCGGTGTAGAGGCCCACCGATCCACCTCCGATGATCAGGATGTGCGGGGGCTTCGTGGCGTCCTTGGTCACCTGTCCATGAGGCACTCGGTGGTGCGGTGTTGTCCACAGGTCGGACAGGACGCTGCGCCGAACGGGCGGTTGCCGGGACGACCGGTCGCGCTGCGCCGCCGCGGGGTGTCTGAGAGTGGCGGCACGGCGCTTCTCAGTGCCGATGGGCTGAACTATGTTCGTGGGTCAGATGGAGGAGGGGCGTTCTGAGGGGGGCGTCCGTGCTGACGGGGGGTTGACGGACATGACGCGGACGGATGACACGGGCGGGCGGACGGGCGGCGGGGGCTCCCGGATCGGTGGGTTACGGGTGGACGCGCGGCGCAATCTGCGGCACGTGCTGAGCGCGGCGCGGGACGTGTTCGGGGAGCAGGGGTACGGGGCGCCGATGGAGGAGGTGGCGCGGCGGGCCCGGGTGGGGGTCGGCACGGTGTACCGGCGGTTTCCGAGCAAGGAGGCTCTGGTGCGGTACATCGCGGCCGAGCAGACCCGGTGGCTGACGGACCGGGCCGCCGAGGCGCTGGTGGTGGCGTCGGACGGGCGGCCGTGGCAGGGGCTGGAGGGGTTCGTGCGGGGCTCGGCGGCCTCGGGGTCCGGTCGGCTGCTGCCGCCCGAGCTGTGGTGGGCGCGGGGCGAAGGGCCGGGGGCGGCGCCGCCGGCGCCGGAGCCCCGGGCCGGGGCCCCGGCTGAGGCTGGGGTGGGGGTCCCCCCGGCGGAGGTTGGGGTGGGGGTCCCCCCGGCTGAGGCTGGGGTGGGGGTCCCCCCGGCTGAGGCTGGGGTGGGGGTCCCCCCGGCTGAGGCTGGGGTGGGGGTCCCCCCGGCTGAGGCTGGGGTGGGGGTCCCCCGGCCGAGGCTGGGGTGGGGGTCCCCCCGGCCGAAGGCTGGGGGAGGGTGCCGCGGCAGCGGGCCGGCACCGACGGTGCGACCGGGACCGAGGGTGCCGAGGGCGAGAGCGGGGCGACCCGGGAACTCCTTCTAGCCGTCGGGCAGTTGGTGGAACAGGCGCGGGTGGCTGGGGAGTTGCGGGCGGATGTGACGGTGGCGGACGTGATGCTGGTGATCGCCGCCGCGCCGCCGCGGCTCACGGACCCGGAGCGCCAGGAAGCCGCGGCCGAGCGGCTGTTGGAGGTGCTGTTACGCGGGCTGCGGCCGGGCCGTGACTGATGTGTGTTCGCGAGACCGCTCGGAAGGGTGGTTCTACGGTGAACTTTGATCGCGGTGGGCCGTTCGTGTGGCAACCTGACCCAAGTCGCTGACACGTATGTCAATACCGGGGGGCTTTCCCGTATGGGTGCTGACGCTGATGAGGCTCAGGATGGTTCGGGGGAGCGCGAGGGCCTCGCGGACGGTCACACGGAGGGCCGGGCGGACGGTCCCGCGGAGGAACCCGCCGAGGGTTCCAAGGTGCCCAGGCAGCGCGAGCCCCTCGCGGCCGGCACCACGGCGGGCGAGAGCGCGTCCGGGCCGGCCGCTGAGGACCTCGGCCCCGCCGACGTCGAGCTGGTCGAGCGGATGCGGCAGGGGGACGAGGCCGCCTACGACGAGCTGTACCGGCGGCACCGGGACCCGGTGCGCCGCTACGCCCGTACCTGCTGCCGGGACGCCGACACCGCCGACGACCTGACCAACGAGGTGTTCGCGGCGACCCTGCAGGCGGTACGCGGCGGAGCCGGGCCCGAGACCGCGGTGCGCGCCTATCTGCTGACGGCCGTGCGGCGGGTGGCCGCCGACTGGGCGCGCACCGCCCGGCGCGAGCAGCTGATCGAGGACTTCGCGGTGTTCGCGGTGTCGGCGGCCGGGGCGCGGGCCAGTGAGGAGGACACCCTCGACCTGGGCCCCGATGTCATCGCCATGCGGGACGCGGAGGCGTCCCTCGCCGTGCAGGCGTTCCGGTCGCTGCCCGAGCGCTGGCAGACCGTGCTGTGGCACACCGCGGTCGAGGAGTCCTCGCCGCAGGAGGTCGCCCCGCTGCTGGGGCTCACGCCGAACGCGGCGGCGGTGCTGGCGCACCGCGCGCGCGAAGGGCTCAAGCAGGCGTACTTGCAGGCCCATGTCGGCCATGTCGGGGCGGACGGCGGGGACTGCGCGCGGTACGCGGACCGGCTGGGAGCTTACGCTCGGGGCAAGTTGCGGATGCGTGCGGAGCGCGGGCTGCGCAAGCACTTGGAGGAGTGCGCCCGTTGCCGGCTGGCCGCCTCCGAGGTGAAGGACCTGAACGAGACGATCCGTACGGTGCTGCCGATCGCGGTCATCGGCTGGTTCGCGGCGGGTTCCTCGGGCAAGATCGGCGCGCTGCTGCTGGGTGCCGGCGGGGCGGGGGCGTCGGCGAGCGCCGCCGCCGCGGCCGGCGGTGTCGGCGGGGTGCTCTCCAAGGGTGGCGGCGGGGTCGCCGCCGAGGGGCTCGGCTCCTCGGTGAAGGCGGGCGCCGCCACCGGCGTGGTGGTGGTCGCGGCGGCGGCCGTGCTGGCGTTCGCGCTGATCGGCGGGTCGGGCGAGGAGGAACCGCCGCGCGCCGCCGATCCGCCGCCGGCCGCCCCGGTGATGCCGCCGGCCGCCGAGGAGCCGCCCGCCCCCGAACCCGAACCCGATCCGGAACCGGAGCCAGACCCCCCGGCCGAGCCGGCGCCAGAACCCGAGCCGGAACCCGAGCCCGAACCCGTACGGCCGGCGCCGGCACCCGAGCCCGAGCCCGAGCCCGGCCCCGAACCGGTGGAGCCCGACCCAGACCCCCCGGCCGAGCCCGAACCCGACCCCGAACCGGAGCCGGAGCCCGAACCGGAGCCCGAACCGGAGTCGGAGCCGTACGAGTTGCGCACCCTGCGCTTCGACCTGTTCAACGACGGCACCGAGCCGGCCATCCGGCTGTGGGAGAGCGGCTGGGTGTGGCAGCGCTCGAACGTGTCGATCGGCGGGCAGACGTACGCGCACGGCATCACCGTCAACGGCCGCTCCTCGGTGACCATCGACCTCAACCGTTCCTGCACCTCCTACCGCGCGGTGGCCGGCATGGACGACATGAACGCCCTCGGGCTGGGCTCGGCCACCTTCAGCGTGTACGGGGACGGTCAGCAGCTGTGGCGCTCCGGGGTGATCGCCACCGGGGACCGGGCCGTCCCGGTCGAGGTGCCGCTGGACGGGGTGTCCGTGCTGCGGCTGGTGACGGAGCCCGAACGGCCGCTGAGCGCGCTGGCGCTGGCCGGCTGGGCGCAGTCGGAGATCAGCTGTCGCTGAGCAGACGGGTGACGAGGTCCAGGGCCTCGGTGCGCTCCAGCGGCGGTTCGCCGCCGGGCGGTGGGAGGGGCAGGGCGTCCATGGCGCGCCGCTCGGGCGGGGTGAGCGGCAGGTCCCCGCGCAGGGCGTACGCGGTGGCCAGCAGTCGTGCGGCCACCGTGGTCCGCCCGCCGGCGGAGACGGTGGCCGCGGCGCCGAGCAGCAGCTGGCTGAGGAGGAGATCGGAGCAGCCCACCAGCACGCCGTAGGAGAGCGCGGTGCGCAGTTCGCTCAGCGCGTCCCGCCACGGGGCGCCCTCGGCCAGCAGCAGCCGGCTGGTGAGGATGCCCATGATGACCTGGAACATGGGGGCCGGGGTGCCGGCCTTCAGGTTGCGGGCGGCGCGCTCGCGCAGGGTGCGGGCGGTGCCCGGGTCGCCGTTCTCCAGCGCCATGGTGGCGCCCAGGTACTGGGTGAGGCCGAGGCAGTCGGGCAGGCCGAGTTCCTCGGCGCGGGCGACGGTGGCGGTGAGGAGGGCGCCGGCCCGGTCGATGTCCCCCGCGTAGTAGGTGGCTTCGGCGAGGCGGGCGGTGAAGAAGGGCACCTCGGCGTGCGCCCCGACCTCCTCGGCGGTGCGGACGGCCCGGGTGAACGCGTCGGCGGCGCCCCGGTAGTCGCCCAGGAGGACGAAGTACTCGCCGCGCAGCCCGTGGGTCTGGCAGGTGAGCCAGCGATCGCCGACCCGGTGGGCGAGGGCCTCCAGCTCGGCGAGGTCCTCGCTGTCGTGGGCGGCGCGGTGCCGGACGGTGGAGTACGCGCCGGGGACGTCCAGGCTCACCCGGAAACGGAAGAGGAGCATGACGGCCAGCTCCCAGTCACCGCTGCCGGGGCTGGTGGCGCGCGCGGCGGCGGAGGCGCGTCGTGCGCGCAGCCGCCCGATGGACTCGGTCATGCGGCGGGCGATGTCGTGGAAGGTCTCGCCGATCATGAAGCCGGTGAACGGCCACAGCATGCCGGGGAAGCGGGTGCCGCGTTCGCGGTCCGTGACACCGAACGCGGTGAACATCCGGCGGGCCTGGCGGTGCAGGGTCTCGTCGGTGAGGTCGAAGCTGCTGTGGTCCTGGTCCTGCATCAGGAAAGCGGCCAGCAGGCGCAGTTCGAGGCGGTGCAGGTAGCGGGGGTCGTCGGGCCAGGGCTCGCCGTCGGCGGGGACGGGGGCCGCGTCCTGGTCGGCGTCCGGGTCCAGGGCGATGGTGTGCCGGATCCATTCGAGGCCCTCGGCACGGTAGTTGCGCAGGTACCAGAACCAGCCCATGCCGACGACGAGTTGTCCTGCGCTGTCGCGATCGGCGGCGCGCAGGGCGCGCCGGAGGGCGGCGCGGATGTTGTCGAGGTCGGCCTCGACGCGGGCGAACCAGTGCAGTTGGCCGGGGCCGCGCAACCGGGGCTCGGCCCGCTGGACGAAGCGCAGGACGTGGGCGGTGTGCCGGGCCCGGGTGGCGGCGCGTTCGGCGGGGTGCTCGGCGGCGCGTTCGGCCGCGTACTCATGGATGGTCTCCAGCATGCGGTAGCGCGCGCCGGTGCCGTCGTCCGTGCCGGGGGCGGTGTCGGTGCCGGGGGCGGTGTCGGTGCCGGGGGCGCTGTCCGCCTCGTCCGCCCCGTCCGTCGTGTCGGCGCCGGTGTCCGCCAGGACGATGGACTTGTCGACCAGCGAGCCGAGCAGGTCGAGCACCTGGCCGGAGGTGACGGTCCGCCCGTCGGCGCACACGGCTTCGGCGGCCGCGAGCGTCCAGCCGCCGGCGAACACCGACAGCCGGCGCAGCACAGTGCGTTCGGGCTCCTCCAGCAGGTCCCAGGACCAGTCGACGACGGCGCGCAGCGTCTGCTGGCGGGGCAGCACGGTGCGCCAGCCGCTGGTGAGCAGCCGGAAGCGGTCGTCCAGGCGGGCGGCGATCTGGCGTGGGGTGAGGGTACGCAGCCGGGCGGCGGCGAGTTCGATGGCGAGCGGGAGGCCGTCCAGGCGGCGGCAGATCTCGGCGACGGCGGGTTCGTCGGCGGGCAGGTCACGGCGTACGGCGGCGCCGCGCTCGGTGAACAGCCGGTGGGCGGGGGCGGGCGGCAGGGGTTCGACGGGGCGGACGCGTTCGCCGGGGATGCCGAGGGGCTCGCGGCTGGTGGCCAGGACGGTGAGGCGCGGGCAGTGGGTGAGCAGGGTCTCGGCGAGGGTGGCGGCGGCCGTGATGACGTGTTCGCAGTTGTCGAGGATGAGCAGCAGTTCGCGGCCCGCGCAGTATTCGAGGAGCCGGGCGGCCGGGTCGTGGTGGTGTTCCACGGATGTCTCGCGCAGGCCGAGCGCGGAGAGTACGGCGCCGGGGACGGCGGTGGGGTGGTCGAGCTTGGCCAGCTCGGCGATCCAGGCGCCGTCGGGGTAGCGGTCCTGGCCGCCGGTGGCGAGTGCGGCCTGCTCGGCGAGCCGGGTCTTGCCGGACCCGCCGGCCCCGGTGAGCGTGACCAGGCGGGCGGTGCGCAGATCGGCGCTCAGTGCGGAGAGGTCCGCCTCGCGGCCGACGAAGCTGGTGAGCCGGGGCCGGATGTTGCCGGCGGGCGCTGTGCCGGGCGGGCGGCGCGGCGCGGGGCTGCCTGCGGCGCGGTTCCCGGTGGGCCCCGCATCCCCCGCGTCCCCCGCGTCCCCCGCGTCCTCGGCGAGGAGTTCGGCGTACAGGGCGCGCAGTTCCGGGCCGGGGGTGGTGCCGAGCCGCTCGGCGAGGGTGGTGCGTACCGCCTCGTACGCGGCGAGCGCCTGCGCCGGGCGCCCGGCTGCGCGCAGGGCACGGAGGTGGAGGGCGCGTACCGGCTCGTCCAGGGGGTGCTCGGCGGTCAGTTCGCGCAGTTCGGGCAGCAGCGGTTCGGCGGGGCCGAGGGCGAGGTCGGCGGTGATCCGGCGGCGCAGGGCGGTCAGCCGCAGCGTCCGGGCGCGCACGGCGACGGGGTGCCGGGCCGATTCCGGGAGGTCGGCGAGGGCGGGCCCGCGCCACAGGGCGAGGGCGGTGCGCAGCGTACGGGCCACCGTGGCGGGGTCGGCGTGGGTGGGGTCGGCCTCGCGCACCAGGCGCTCGAAACGGAACAGGTCGACGGACTCGGGGCCGGCGGTGAGCCGGTAGCCGGCCGGTGCCCGGTGGTGGCCGATGAGCCGCCTGCCCTCCTCGCCCAGGGCGCGGCGCAGCCGGCCGACGAGGGCCTGGAGGGCGGCGGGCGGGTCGGCCGGGGCGTCGCCGTCGGGCCAGATGCCGGCGATGAGGGTGTCGACGGGGACCGGGCCCGGACCGTCCGCGCGCAGGGCGAGTGCGGTGAGCAGGGCGCGCACGCGCGGTCCGCCGAGCGGGATGACCCGGCCGTCCTCGTGTCGCGCCTCGGTGGCGCCCAGGATGAAGAACCGCACCGCCCCATTGTCCGGTGCACCGCTCTGCGCGGCGTTCGGCCTCACCGGCACGGGGGGCGTCACGCGGTCAGGCGGAGGGCCCGACCCCGCTGGTGACGGCGCGCGGGTCGTGGTGGCCCTCGGCGGTCCAGCACGAGCCGCGGCGGGTCAGCAGGCGGCGCAGCCACAGTTCGGTGGAGACCAGTTCGGCGAGGCCGTCCAGGGGGAGCGGTTCGCCCTCGGTGGCCGCGCGCAGGGCCTTGCGGACGACGCGGGCCTCGATCAGTCCGGCGTCGGCGAGCAGCGGGGCGTCGAAGAGGTCGACGAGGTCGCCGATGTTGGCGCGCATGCCGGTGCGGACCGGGTCGGCGGGGACGGTGGGGCTCGCGGTGCCCCAGCCGGGCGGCAGTTCGCGGACGCCCGCGCCCTCCAGCACGGCGCGCAGTACCTGGGCGCGCGCTCCCGGCTGGACGCGCAGGCTCTCCGGAAGCGCCTGGCAGGCGCGTACCACCTGATTGTCGTAGAAGGGTGCGTGCAGCCGCTGGTGGCGCACCTCGGTGGCCTGTTCGAAGACCCGGTGGTCGGCGGCGTGCCGTGCGAGCGCCGCACGCGCCCGGCGTACGCCGGGCCGGCCGGCCGAGGACCCCGAGTGCGGGCGGGCGGCGGCGGCCTCCAGACGGATGGACACCTGCGCCAGCGACTCCCCCGTCAGCCAGCGCGCCGCAGGTCCCGGTCGGCTCCAGGCCAGCGCGGCGAGCGAGGCGCCGAGCGCGCCGTCCCGCGTCCCGGGGGCCGCCTCGTCGGGCGGCCGGCGCAGCTGGAGCGCGGTGCTGGTCAGGCCCTCCGGGTACGGGGTACGGGCCAGGCGCCGCGCCGCGCGGTAGATGGTGAAGGGCACCAGCAGGCCCCCCGTCGCCGAGGCCTTGGCCAGGGCGGAGACCGGTCTGAGCAGATGGCGCCGGCGGCGGTCCAGCAGCAGGTCGGCCAGCCGGGCCGGGTGGGCGTCGAGCACCTGGCGGGCCCCGTTGCCGATGAGGTGGTCGGCGCTGCCGGCGGCGAGGCGGTGCCGGTGCCGGGCGGCGCTGATGAGCGAGGGCCCCGGCTCGTCGGTCAGTGGGCCGCTGTCGAGGTCGGAGTAGGGCAGGGCCTCCTCGCCGCCGGTGACCACCACGTGGTGCAGCCGGGGGTTCTCGCCGATCAGGCGGGCCCGTTCCAGGTCCAGGGGCGAGCTGCCGCTCCCGGTGAGGTCGTTGAAGGTGACGGCGAGCAGCCGTTCACCGGCCTGGGTGGCGCCGGTGCCGAACACCGTGCCCGGCATCCCCGGCAGCCCGGCGGCCAGCAGCGCCAGTGTCGCCGAGGCGCTGCCGCCGGACAGATCCGCGCCGACGCCGGGCGCCGTACCGCCGCCCTCGGCCAGGTCGGCGTGCCGTGGCGCGGCGAGCCGGGTGCGGACGGCCTCGATCAGGGCGTCGCGCACTCCGGCGATGGCGTCCTCGCCGGCGAGCGGCGGCGCGGCGACGACCAGCGGGGCGGTGGGCTCGTAGTCGACGGTGCTGCGGCCGCCGCCCTCGCGCAGCTTGAGCGCGTGGCCGGGCGGGACGCGGCTGACCCCGGCGTACGGGGTGCCGTCGCCGTACGCCTCGGGGGTGTCCGGGCAGGCCAGGAGCGCCGCCAGGTGTGGGACGTCGAGCTGTGCCTCGGTCAGGTCGGCGAGCGGGAGGGCGGCGGTGGCGTAGGCCGTGCCGCCGGCCCAGTCCGTGTGGAAGACGGGGCGGGTGCCGGCGAGGTCGGCGGGGATGACGGTGCGCCGTCCGAAGCGGGCGACGGCGGTGTAGCTGCCGGGCCACAGGGTGAGCTGGCGCAGTGCGCCGGCGCGCGCGGAGACGAGCGAGCGCCGCAGTTGCTCATCGGTGGCACCGCAGTAGCCGAAGACGGCAAGATGGGTGTCCCCGTCCGCGAAGACGAGGCGGATCTCGTCGGGACGCCAGTCGCCCACCGCCCACAGCGGGTCGGGGCCGTCCCACAGCAAGTGCGCGCCCAGGGGCTGGATGTCACGGGCAGCGCTGGCCGACGCGCCGCACCACCCGACCAACCACCGCATCGCCGCCTCCCCCACTGGACCTTAGGCCCCATGCTGCCATGGGAGCGAGGTGAACGGGACATACCCAGGGCGGTGTTCGGCGGGCATGCCAAACCGACCGGCTCCGGCACCCGCCCCGAAAAACCGGTGTGTTTCGGCCAAACTCTGGCTGGGGAAAGGCCGTTGGCGAGGTCGCCCGGAGGGCGGAAGATGTTGTGGTCCGGGAGACGCTGGTCGTCTCCCGGACCAGACCGCCGTCCGCGGGGAATGAGACGGCGGCTCCCCCGGCCCGCCGGAACCCTGAGGGCCAACGGGCCGACCCACGCGTTATCCATCGAACCTCTGCCCCCGCCCGGTGCCCAGAGCGCACACCCGGGCGCACGGCCACATGCCCGGAGCACAATCCGGAAGAGGGGAAGCGCTCGAATCTGTGTACGGACATGATTCCGCCATCCGGGAACAAACCCCTTAACGGTCAGCAGGCACCGAACTACGCTGGGTTGGCGGAAGGCGTCGGTGTGTGTCAGGGGTGCGCGGATGACCAGGGAGCAACGCGGGCCGAACGAGAAGCTGGGGACGATCCTCGCTCTGGCCGGTATCAGTAACGCCGGTCTTGCGCGCCGGGTGAACGATCTCGGCTCGCAGCGGGGATTGACTCTGAGATATGACAAAACCTCCGTCGCACGATGGGTGACGAAGGGGATGGTGCCCCAGGGCTCCGCCCCGCATCTCATCGCGGCGGCCATCAGCAGCAAGCTCGGCAGGCCCGTGCCGCTGCACGAGATCGGCCTCGCGGACACCGATCCGGCGCCGGAGGTCGGTCTGGCGTTCCCGCGCAAGGTCGCGCACGCCGTGGAGTCCGCCACCGAGCTGTACCGGCTCGACTCCTCGCCCGGCAAGGGGATCTGGCAGTCGCTCGCCGGCTCCTTCGCGGTCAGCGCCTACGCGACCCCCGTGTCCCGCTGGCTGATACGCCCGGCCGACGCCACCGTCACCCGCGAGGCCGAACGCCCCCCGGCCTCCGGCCGGGAGGTGCCCCCACGTGAGGGCGGCTGGGGCCGGGTCGGGCACTCGGACGTGTCCAAGCTCCAGGAGGCCGCCGAGGAGGCACGCCGCTGGGACTCCAAGTACGGCGGCGGGGACTGGCGTTCCTCGATGGTGCCGGAATGCCTGCGCACCGACGCGGCGCCGCTGCTGCTGGGCAGCTACAGCGACGAGGTCGGCCGATCCCTCTTCCGCGCCACCGCCGAACTCACCCGGCTGGCCGGCTGGATGGCCTTCGACACCGGCCAGCAGGAAGCGGCGCAGCGGTACTACATCCAGGCGCTGCGGCTGGCGAAGGCCGCGGCCGACGTACCGCTGGGCGGGTACGTCCTGGCCTCCATGTCCCTCCAGGCGACCTACCGCGGCTTCGCCGAGGAAGGCGTGGACCTCGCCCAGGCGGCCCTGGAACGCAACCGCTCCCTGGCCACCGCGCGCACCATGAGCTTCTTCCACCTGGTGGAGGCGCGCGCGCTGGCGAAGGCCAACGACGCGCCGGGCTGCGGCTCGGCGCTCTCCGCGGCGGAGGGCTGGCTGGAGCGCTCCCGTCCCGGAGACGGCGACCCGAGCTGGCTGTCCTTCTACGCCTACGACCGGCTGGCCGCCGACGCCGCCGAGTGCTACAGCGACCTGAAGCTGCCCGGTCAGGTGCGGCGCTTCACGGAACGGGCGCTGCAGGAGCCCACCGAGGAGTTCGTGCGCTCCCACGGGCTGCGGCTGGTGGTCGCGGCGGTCGCGGAACTGGAATCGGGCAATCTGGACGCGGCGGTGGCGGTCGGCGCCCGGGCCGTGGAGGTGGCCGCCCGCATCTCCTCGGCGCGCACCACCGACTATGTGCGCGATCTGCTGCACCGGCTGGCCCCGTACGGCAACGAACCGCTGGTCAAAGAACTCCAGGAGCAGGCCCGTCCGCTCCTGGCTGCTCCTGCGTGACGTTGCACATGACAGAGGCACTGGCCCCCGGCATGGCCGGTAAGGGCCGGTGCCGGGTATGACCCCGGTCACATCGCCCCCCGGACGTACCATGGCACCACTGTGCACAACGAACCGAACCCCACGCCGACCGACGCCCCCCGCCCCATGTTCGCGGCGGGCACCGGCCCGGCGGCCGACCCCGCGGGCGACCGCCACGAACGCCGCATCCGCAGCTTCCAGCCCCGCCGCAGCCGGGTCACCACCGCGCAGCGGGAGGCGCTGCTGCGGCTGTGGCCGCAGTGGGGCCTGGAGGTGGACGGGGAGTCCGTCCTGGACCTGCCGGCCCTCTTCGCCGGCCGGCCCGTGGTGCTGGAGATCGGCTTCGGCATGGGCGAGGCCACGGCGGCGATGGCGGCGGCCGACCCGGACACCGGCATCCTGGCGGTGGACGTGCACACCCCCGGCCAGGGCAACCTGCTGCGGCTGGCGGAGGAGCGGGACCTGACCAACGTCCGGGTGGCCAACGGCGACGCGATCATCCTGCTGCGCGAGATGCTCCCGCCGGCCTCCCTGGCGGGCCTTCGGGTGTACTTCCCGGACCCCTGGCCGAAGAAGCGCCACCACAAGCGCCGCATCATCCAGCGCGACTTCATCGACCTGGCGGTGACCCGGCTGGCCCCGGGCGCGCTGCTGCACTGCGCGACGGACTGGGAACCGTACGCCGACGCGATGCTGGAGACCCTCACCGCGTCCCCCACCCTGACGAACCTCTCCCCCACCCAGACCTTCACCCCCCGCCCCGAGTCCCGCCCCCTCACCCGCTTCGAGTCCCAGGGCCTCTCCAAGGGCCACGCGGTGAAAGACCTCCTCTTCCGCCACGAGCCCTGACCTCACCCCTCGGCGACTTCACCGAGTGTCAAGCCGCGTGACGGGCCAACAAGGAATCCGGAATGCCGGAGAGGACCGCAGGCTCTTCCGGTCCACGATGGGCGAAGTAGAGATCCTCTCGGGCCCGGGTGCACAGCACGAAGAGGCGGAGGCGAACGTCGACGCCGGTCGGATCCTCCGTGTAGGCGTCGAGATCCGGAACAAAGACGCTGTCGAACTCGAGTCCCTTCATGCTGGCCGTGGTCACCACATGAATGGGGCGGGCAGAGAAATCGACTGTACGACGATGTCGATCGTCGTGGACATAGGTCTGAGTGTGTCCGGCGAGCCCCAAGCGCCTGAGGCCGCTCTGCACATCCAAGAGCATCCGTGTTGATCGACAAATGATGCCGATGCTGCGCTCCGGATGTGCACCGAAGTACCTCGCGACCTCGGCCACCAGGTACTCCGACGAAGGGACACCTCGCACCGTGGGTGTACGCCCGGCACGTTCCGGCAACGGCACGTCACCCAGGACGTCCTTTCGGAACTCCGATGCCAGCATGACAATCTCTCGACTGTTCCGGTGATTGTCCTGCAGCACCAGAGGTTCGCTTTGCACTCCGAGCGCCCTGCAGATCTCGGACAAGGTGCTCTCATCATCACCGATACGCTGATTCCCATCGGCAAAAACGGTGGCACTCATGCCGAGGGAGCGAACCAGTCGAAAGAAATCGACAGGGAGGTTCTGCCCCTCATCGATCACAAGATGCGCATTCGAGCTGACGCGGCCAACGATGCAGGCTCTGATCATCTCGACCCAGTCGTACCTCCATCCCTCCTCATCGATCGATGGCGGATCGCACCGAAAACAAGCTCCCCAGAGTTTCTTGACCCATCGATGGAAAGTGGTGACATGAAGGGAGTCCATCAATTCTGGTGCCATTTGGGAAAGGTACTGCTGCAACAGATTGGATCGCGTGAGCAGAACAACCTTGCGTCCCGTCGTCGCCACGGACCAAGCCCGATACAGGGCCATCACGCTCTTTCCTCCACCGGGTGCCCCAGTGATGACGTGATGTCCCTGGAAAGGGAGATCGATGGTCGCCGTCTGCTCGGCCCGCAGGTCCAGGAGGGACGGGATCTTCACCACGGATCAACGGCGTCAGCCGATTCCTCCAACGCGGTCCTGACGATGTCACGAAAGAACCCGGGAACCTCACCGTCACCGATCAACAAAGTTCTGTCCAGGAGGGAGTTGTCGATTTCACAGCATGTCTCCGGAAGCAAGGTGCAGGCATGGCAGGCAGCTCGGTTGAGGTTGGCCAATGATCTTCCGGTGGAATCCGCGCACAGGGGGTCCTGTGAACACCATTGGGCTGATTCGAGCAGTCGGATCAAGGTTTCCGCCAGATGAGGCGGCTGCCCCTGACGGACAAGGCCGCCCAGAGTGCCTTCCGCATCCCCGGCAGCGGTGTAGATGAACACTCCCGCCTGGGCCGGAAGCTCTCGGCCGGCTGGGTGTGACCTGGCGTAGACGCGTTCACGCAGGGAGGCTGCGTTGTACCCACTGTCATAGGACAGTTGCCGGATGAAGTGATGAGCGAGCGTGTGCAGCATTACGAACCTGGGGAGAAGATCCGGGCCGGATTTCGCTCTCAATCGGTCGGCCTTGAACGAGGCTTCCAGATCACGCTGGATCCGCCGTGTCCATTCGCGTACCGGCGCCAGACTCTCCCAGGAGTGCAGACGCTGCTCATCCACGGCGACGAAGATTCCCTCACCATAGGTTTCCACCGCCGGAAGCCAGGGGGCTCGGGTCACCGTGTTGACGGACACAATGGTGCCACCTTCCCCCTCCTCGCTCTCCCCTGAAGGCTCGTACCTCGAGAACCCTTCGAGAGCGCGGACTTCGCGAACCCGGTCGGCCACGACGACCGTAGAAACGACGGAGTTCAATTCCCTCATCGACACCGGGGCAGCCTCGTCGATTCCCAGGCTTGTGCGACGCACCGCGAACGTCTTCGAGTCTGCGACCGATTCAGGGGCTGAAAAAGCAGTCCATTCAGCGATGCTGAGGTCGTCCTCCGCGTCCCCACCCGACAAGGTCGAGAGGCCATCGCCATCGACACGATTCCGGACAGATCTCACAAACTCCGGAGTTACTCCACATTGCTCGGAAATCACAGTGACCAATGCATCGGAAATCGGGCCATTTTCTGCACTGTTGAAGTCCGGCCAATATTTGTGGTTGATAACCGTTCGAACCAATTCTTCCTCCTGCGGAGAACCAACAGGTGAAGGAATATCAATGGCCGAGTGGATGACGGGGAAATAGACATTTGAGGCGCCACGCTGAACGGCCTGCGGTATCTCATCGCAGGCATCTTCCGCGCCAGGGGAGGACTGCCACGGATTGCTTCCGGTGCATCGCTGGCCAATTTGCTTGAGAATATTCTTCCGGCTGATCCCGAGCAGATCGCGCGCGGCCCGGCAGGTGACGCAGACGACACGCAGCGCCTCGAGTCCGGACGATTCGGGGGTGGCAACGAATCGAAGCCGACGGACCTGGCATTGGCGTTGCTCGTGCGCATCGCTCCTCGAGTGGGCCCACCGACGCCAGTCGATGTCCGCCATGTGGCCTGCACGGCACACCTGGATGAAGCGCATCGGGGCCAACTGGGATCGGTCGGCACACCTTCCGCAAGTGGGCGGCCTGTTCCGCACCTCGCGATCCGTGTGCCACAGTTGCATGTCTCTGCAGCGCGGACAGAACAGCCACTTCGGAAATCGCACATATCCAGGACCGAGACGGGTCGCGTACGCAGCCTTTCCGGAAGGAATGACCGGGGCCGAACGAAATCCATCTACCCGCAACTTATTTGCGAGCCGCGGCGAGTCGACTCCCTCCGCTGCCGCCGGCCAACTGCGAATATCCGCGGCCACAAATGACTCGCCGAGAACATCCATGACTCCGCCGACGCCGAATGGAACGATGGTCTGCGTTCGGCGAACCTTGTGACGAATGTCCTTCATGGAGTTCACGCTCCTTTCACGACAACGAGACAATCGCGATCAACATTGCGCATCGATTGAGGCGTCTCCCACAGCCCCCCCTTTTTGCCGAAATCGGTGAGGAGTGCGGTAAAAGGTCCCCGCCCCTGGGGCTGATAGTAGAGGCGGCGTCCTTCCCCGCGTGCGATCTCGGCTTCCTGTTGCCATTCGTCGATCAAGAAATCCAACTGATCGGCGGCGGACTCGGCCTCTTCCGGATCGGCTCGGCTCACGTGATCCACCACCAAATCACGAATCGCTGCCACCCCATCCTCGTGATGGAGAATGTCTCCCGCCCTGTTCTCCAGGTCGAGTCCGATCCCGTGCCGAACGAGGATCGTGAGTACAGCATGCAGAGCCCTGCTGCGCGAGGGCAAGGACCATGGTGTGACGCTCGTGGGCTCGACATGCCGATACAGCGAGCGGTGGTAGACACCAAAGGATTCGTAATGGGATCGGTCACGAGGTTTGGTCGACCGGAAGACCGTCACCACCAGACCCGGCACGTGGCGCCGCCCCACACGACTGGTTGCCTGAATGTACTCGGATGTCGTCTTGGGCTGCCCATTCATCAGCATGAGGCCCAGACGCGCGACATCGACCCCCACGGACAACATGTTCGTCGTCGCCAGGAAAGAGACGCTGCCGGACTCCTTGAAGTTCTTGCCGAGACGCTCCAGGATCCTGGGCTGCTCGGGGCGCGGAATGTGGCTGGTGAGCTCCACCACCGCTTCGTCGCCGAGCTCACGCCGCAGCGAGCCGCCCTTCGTCAAGTGCTCCAACCGTGCGGGGATGTCGTCCCTTGCGATCGTGACCGTTCTTCCGAGCTCCCGCAGGCTGTTGTGGTAGGCGACCGCCGTCCAGTAGGCGTCCCGCAGGGAATCATCGTCGCAGGTCTCCTTCGGCGCCTGCAGTGCTGCCGCTCCCACATGGACGGTGGCCGTAGACGCGGTGTGCCCCTGGGCCATGACGCCCACGTACAGGCGCCCGGGTCGATCCTTGTCCGGCGAGGCGAAATAGGAGTGTCCCGCCTTGAGCCCCGGCGGGGGGAAGAGTTGCGTCGGCCGACCGTACAACCGGCGGACCTGGTCCTGGGAGCGACGGATCGTTGCCGTCGAGGCGATCACCTTCGGCATCTCACCACCCCAGGCACACAGTTCGAGGACTGCCGACTCGTAGAGGCCCACTGTCGTCCCCAGCGGGCCGGACAGCAAGTGCAACTCGTCCTGGATCACCAGCGAGGGCGGTCGTCCTCCGTTCCTGCCGAACAGGTTTCCCGCCGCAGTTTCCCAGGCCAATCGGGCAAATTTGTCGACCGTGCCGAGCACAAAGGTGGGTGGTTCCCGATAGATCTGCTCGTCCACGACAGACACCGGAAGCAGATCGTGGAAGACACAGGTGGCACGGGGGCAGAAGAAGGAGGTCGTGACACCGTCCGCCCGAATCCCGAAGTCCTTGTTCTGCCCCTGCCGCTCCGGAACGATCTCGGTACCGCACCAGGGGCAACGTTCCAATAGGAAGCGATCGTCCGGTTGGTTCATCTGCTTGAGCGCCTCGAGATCTTCTTGCGCCGCCGAGATCCTGTTCGGCGTTGTCTCCCTTCCCACCCACAGCCCGATGGAAATGGGCTCCTCACCGAGGTCGTGAGCCGGCCGGCCGTCGTGTCCTCTCCTCATGTATTCAAGGGCACAGATGGCTGTCGCTGTCCGCTGGAACTGCTGGGTGGTGAGAAGGCTCAGCGTGTAGCGACTCAGCACTGCCGTGCCGCCCCCGGCCGCTCCGTACCGCAGCCGCCGCCACAGGATCTCGAAGCAGGCGGTAAGGAGATAGGCCTCCGTCTTACCACCGCCGGTAGGAAACCAAATGAGGTCGACCGTGCCGCGATCCTCGTGCTCGGGGTACATCAGGCCCTCGACCACGAGCAGGAAGTAGGCGAGCTGGAACGGGTGCCATGCGTAGGCGTCATCGGGCTCGTCCAGTTCGACAAGCGCCGTGTTTCTGCGTCGACGGCTGCCGGCAAGTTCTGGGCGGCTGTGGAGCATTTGAAGGGCCATGGCCCGATTGGCGAGACGAAATGCCTCACGGGCCTTCGCCCCTGTCGGCGTCGGTGCGGTGAGCGCCTCCACACCGGATGACATCCGGTCAAGGGCGGTCTCGATCCGGGCGAGTATCCGGTCGGCCGGCGCGACTGCCCAACCCTTGAAACCCTCCGCCTTCGACCGTTGGGAGTCGAACCAGATGCGATAGCCGTGGACGAAGGCTCGCAGCTCGGCACGGAGATCCTCCGCGCCGAGTTCCGGCCGGGACAAGTGCGCGAGCTTGAGAACCGCCAGATCAGTGTCGCCGTCCGGCTTGATGTGCTCGACCATCTGCTGAGGCATCACCTGGGCACGTACGGTGACGACCTCGCTGTCCTCGTCGTCGTCCCACTCCACCGCGCAGCCGTGTCCGACGGCTCGAGTCACGATGTGACCGTACTGAACCCGAAGTTCCTGTTCCTCTTCATCACGGCTGTTGAGACGCGTGCTCGGGTACTCGAGGATCTTCCCATCGATCGTCGTTGCTCGCAGTGCGGCCTGGAAGAGCATCCTCTCTCGATCCTTGTGCGCGTTCTCCTCCTCATCATGAGCATTGGCGAGCACACAGGTGACGAGGTGTCCTGCGCCGAGGGTGCGCCACCGGACGTGGAGCCGACCGTGCCCGTCCAACACCGGAATGGGGGAGGACTGCCCGGCGGCAATGGTTTCGGTGGAGCTCAGGCGGGGCTGTCTGTGCCAAGTGCGTCGCCCGCCATCGCGAACCGTCAGATAACGGGATGCAGCACAGGTAACCTCGATACGGTCGGACTCGGTGAAGAAGGAGAATCCGAGCGAGGAGGGGAGCCAGGCATTCGCCTCGGCCACGGGATCGTCAGCGAAGCTGTCCTCTTCGCCGCCACCGGTCTCCGACTCGCTGAAATCCTGCTCACCCTCCTCGCCGGAATGCTCCAGCACGGAAGCCCCACGTGGATACAGAGTGCCCATGAGATAACGCCGATCCGGTGGGTCGACGAGGATTTCATCAGTGGCTCCCGCAGGACCGACCAGTTGACGGCGCAGGTATTCCACGAAATCGTCGCGATGTGCCGAGATTCGGGATTCCAAACTGTTCATTCGCCTCGCCCTTCCCGGTTCAGTGCGGCGCGCCCCAGTTCCTGAAGTTTCTGTCGGACGCCTGGTCGGCATGCCACCCAGAGATGTGCGCGAGCCCGGGTCCAGGCTACGTAGAGTGCGTCGAGACGCCCGTCAAGATGCTCGGGTTCCATGTCGATCAGGCAGACGATGTCGCTCTCGTGACCCTTGAAATCGGAGATGGAGGACCATGTGAGACGGTGTTTCGTACGATCGGTCCCCACCACATCGCTGAATCGATCGATCTTGGAGGCCAACCCTGACATCCGAGCTGAGCTGTCGTCCCACGACCCGGAGGCCGACACCAAGGTGATGTCCCGGAGCGAAATGCCCTCCTGACTGAGCTCTTCGACATAGGCGTCGAGCAGAGTGGCTTCCTCTCCCGGGTCGTATGCGTCGGCGAAGCGTGCCGGTTCCCCCTCACCGGCGGACGCAACGCCCAGATCGGCGGCAGTATAGAGCCGTACCTGGCGGACGATTTGTTCGGTATTGCGACAATTGCGCTTCAAGGGACCGTAGACGAAGCCCAGTGAAGACAGGTACTCCCAGGCTTCAGAGTCGTAGGTGTCCGGGGTCAGGATCTGGTTGTTCTGGTCCAGCATGAAGATCCACCGGCCCTTTTCGAGGCCACCGGACACCAGGTTCTCCAAGGTGTTCAAGCCACCGAAGGTCATCACGTCCTGTGCTTCGTCCACGATCAGGTGATCGAAAGTACGCCCTCGAACCTCATCCAGGCGCTCGAATGGCAGGACCGTGATTGCATCTTCGTCGAGAATCCGATTCATGTGCGTGGCCAGCGTGTTACCCGCACAAGTGAACAAGACCGTGCCGTGGGCGGACCTTCGGCGAGCCGCCTCGGCAGCGAGAAACGTCTTGCCGGTCCCAGCCCCGCCGGTCCACGCAAGTCGGGGATTGGACTCCAACTCATCCAGTCGGTCCATCTGCTCGCGGGTGAGGCGCTCGAAGACAACATCTAGGTGCCTCAACCTGGACCGAAGGTTGGGCACGAGATCGAAGTCCGGGCGAATGGCCTCGAGCATCTTCTTTCGCAGCGGAGCATTGATGGGAGTGCGCGCCCATTTATTGCGCCTCAACCAGAACTGCGTGGCCCGTTCGATACCTTGTGCCAGACCACGCCCTCCGTCGTAGGCAGTGCTGCCGAGATACTGTTGGGGCTCGAACTCCGTGGTGCGTTGCACATCGATGTCAGTGGTGATCACAAGGTACCCGCCGGCCACTCCGTGTCCCCTGAGATCGCCGATCAGCGCTCCCAATTTCCCTTCGAGCGCATGCATTCCCCCGCTGGCCTGTACGAAAGGGCTCTCCTTGGGGCCGGTTTCACGACCGATCGGCCCGTAGTACCAACCCCCGTCGCGGTGAACGACTCTGCCGCCCTTGACCTCGATGAACAACAGAATCTCGGGCATGATGACGACGAAGTCGATCTCACCGACACGCTTCTTGTGATGCTGGGGAAGGTGCACGGTGTGCAGCGCGACGCTCAGGTCGTCGGGTATCGCTTTGAGTGCTTCGAAGACGCTGCGTTCCGCTTGGCTCCTGGTGCTGCTCGAGACCTCACTCGGAATGATCCGCATCCACCCTCCCCATCGTCGCGCCGAGTAGTCCCCCAAGATACCGAGTGTTGGATCTCCTGGCTTCGCGTCCTCGCCAGGTGGTGGCATCGACCGCCTGATGAGTGATGGACTAGGGAGATCGGCGACGGAGCACGACCCGGGGGCGGGGCGGGATGACCAAGGATGCGGACACTGTGTCCGGCAGACGAACGGATGGGCCTGGTTGGGACTTCCTTGTCCGCCTGATGCGTCGGTTCCTGGCCGAGGGGGTCGACCACCGGGCAGCCCTGCAGCAAGTGATGCGAGCTGCTCGTCTCGACGACCAGGAGGCTCGGACGTTGTACCGCGCGGTCGTGGGGCCGAATCGGCCCGGCGAACAAGCGGAGAGGGAACGGGATCATCAGTCTGCGTCGCCGGGCGAAGTGCACGTCTCCTTGGCGACGAAGGCACCGGACGACGACTCCGGCACCGCGGAAGTGGAGGGGCAGGAGGATCTCGAGTCCCCCGAACTGGAGGCCGTGCGGGACGCAGTGCGTGTCGATGACCTGGGGGCCGCTCGTCGTGCCGCCCGGGAAGTGCTGAGAATCGATCGGCTGGACTCCAAGAACCATGCGCGCGTCCTCAGGGCCGACGAGGAAGTGGGGCTCTGCCTCCTATTCCGAGGAGCCATAGGACCCTCGGATCCATTGCCGGCCGGCTACACAGCGTCCCTGCTGTCCACTGGCGAGGCGCACGAAGCGCTCTCCGCCATGGTCAGCCACAACGTGCGCCTCGTGCACTCCATCATGCGCGCGTCGGGGCGCAGGCAGGGCGACCCGATGTACGAAGACCTCGTACAACACGGCAATTTGGGACTCATACGTGCCGTGGAGAAGTTCAACCCATCCATGGGTTATAAATTTTCCACCTATGCCACTTGGTGGATTCGCCAGAATATTTCACGGGCCGCCATCAACGAGGGCACGACGATTCGCATCCCGGTCCATATGTGGACCGACATGGAAAAGGTGCGCAAGGCCGAGCGAAAATTCCGTGCCGAGCGTATGGATCCCACCGTGGACGATCTGGCGGTGGCGTGTGATCTCAGGCCGGAAAAAGTAGAGGAGTGTCAAATTCTCCTCCGCAGTACGACGGTTTCATTCGAGCATCCGATCGGCGAGGGCGCAACCCTCGGAGACCTGGTCGCCGACACGATGCACCCGATTCCCGGCCCCGAACAGGCACTGTGGGCAGCGTTCGAGCGCCAGGATATCATTCGCCTCTTCGAGGCATGCGAATTCAAAAATAGGGATCGTCAAATTCTTCTCCTGAGGTTCGGTTTTTTTGACGGCACCCCTTGGACATTGGAGGGAATCGGTAGGCAATTCGGCGTCACTCGCGAGCGCATCCGTCAGATCGAGAAGAAAGCACTGGAAGCCCTGCGGATCCAAGTCGCACGGAATCCCAAGGACGGCACATCGCCCCAGCGCTCGGAGGAGCCTGAACGAACTGCTCGAAACCGTCTCGAGGAAACCCGGCATCGGAGGATCCGGGTATCGCAGAAAAGAACCGCGGCCGGCATGTCACGGCCGAAGGAAGGTGGATCCATGCCGGACACGGAGCGTAGTTCCGACGAAAGAGAGAAGACGGTGGCGAGGGGACAGGACGACACTCCGGCGACATCGGCGGTGTGGTACCACCGTCCCGGCCACCACGACGGGGGGCGGGAGTTCGGCAACGCAGCCGCCTTCGCCTTCGAAGCCGACCTGGAGGTACTGGCGCGAGAGGCAACGCAGAACAGCCTCGACGAACGGATCAGGCAGAACCACCAACCGGTCCGCGTCCGTTACACGCTCCACGAACTCACCGGGGAGCCTCTCTCCCGGTTCCTCGAGGCGCTGCGCTGGAAGGACCTCCACCCGCACTACGAAGCGGCAGCAGCACAGGACCAGAAGGTCGGGCGCGTCATCAGGGCAGGGTTGGAGGAGATGTTCGAGAGGGGCCGACTCGTTCTGCTCCGCGTCGATGACTACAACGCCAACGGCCTGACCGGCGACGACTACGAGGACGGTCGATTTGCGGCCGTCGTCCGCCGCCAACTCGACAGCCGCAAGTCAGATGCCGGGGCAGGAGGATCGTACGGTCTGGGGAAGGCCACACTCTGGGCAACCAGCCGTATTGGGCTGGTTCTCATGAACTCCACACTGTCCGAACCTCACGAGGGGCGTACGGAACGCCGACTGATCGGCCGCCTCGATCTGCCCTGGCGGGAAGTGAACGGCAGCAGATACGCGGGGCCGGCCTGGCTGGGCCGACCGGACCCCGAGGCGGATAGTGCGGATGTCGCCCGTTCCTGGTGGGCCGACGAGGCCGAGGTGGCGAATCTGCATCTCACGCGCGAAGGTCCCGACCCCGGTACGTCATTCCTGATCGTCGGAGCGCACGATGTAGCAACCCTCGCGGCAGCGGGACAGGATCCCGAGGGCGATGCGGGAGATGACGAGGACAGCCTGGAGCGCATGCACCAGCGACTCGTTCGGGCAATCGGACGCAATTTCTGGGCAGCCATGACGACTGGGGGCACCCGGCGACCCTTGCTGGAGGCGTCCGTGCGCACTCTGCGAAACGGTACGGAGTACCTGCCGGAGGAAAGAGTCGACCCACGAGTGCACCAGCCCGCGCGTTCGCGTGCGCTTCAAGCGTTCCTCAGCGGCAACACCGTGGAACGCCTCACCGAGCCCGGGCAGGTGGCCCTTGTCAGGGTGCCTTTGAAGATCCCGCATCAGGACGGTCGGGCAGGAAGCCTCGGGGAGCATCAAGCGGTACTTCTCGTCACGGACGCCACCGATGCTGACGGCCGGATCAATCAGGTGACAGCCATGCGGGGCAACCGCATGACGGTCAAGACCACTCGGGTGCCCAACCTTCCGGTGGGTACGAACCCGTTCCAGGCCGTGCTCCTCGCAGGCAGGGCGGCGGGGGACGGATCACCGTTCTCGGCGGAGGCCGAGGAGTTCCTCAGATGCTCCGAGCCGCCCGAGCACAACAAGTGGGGTCAGACCGAAGAGCTGAGGACACGCTATTCTCCCTCCGCTCACCGGCGAATCCTGGCCCTCACGACGGAGGCCAACCGTGCCGTCCACAAACTTGTCGCCTTCTCGGAAGGGAAGAAAACCAGCGGTCCGAGCAAGGCCAAGAAACGTCTCAAGATCTCTGGCAAGCCTGTTGCCAAGGCCAGACGCACGCTGACGCCGCCGACGCTTGACGATCTGGAGGCAGTCATCAATTCCTCCGGTGCGTGGCAGGTCACCGCAGAGGTCAAGATTCCCTCCGGAAGGGACTCCTGGTCCATGAATCCGGTAGCCAAACTGGAGGTGCGTTCGGGTCCCCGCCCGGTGGTCGCATGGGCCGAACTTGTTGCCGTCAGCAACTGTGATCTGACCGACGGTGTACTGCGTTTCACTTCTGGGGCACGACGAGCCGTCTTCCGCGGCGTCACCGACGTCTCCACCCACCCGGTGCGGGCGGCCTTGACCGGTCTCGTTGTCGAACTGCACGAGAACAGAGGGAGCATCGCGTGAGAGCCTTTCCGTATCCCCGTCTCAACGGTGCGATCACCGCACGCGTCACAGCCATACGGTTGCGAGGCCCCCATGGTCCCCGCGAGCAACTGGACACCAAGGCCTACTCCGTCATCGAGCAGGTTGTGGCTCTCGGCAGGGCCGAGCGTGACGACTGGCGTACGGCACGGATCAGCCTCACAGCGGACATTCCCGTGCGTGAAATCGAGTCGAAGGGGCACTGGTCCGATGTCTCCGTTGTCGCCGTTCTGACGGAGGGGGCCACCAACGCACGGACTGTCTCGCGATTGGAGCCCGCCACGGATGGCGGCAGGGGCTGGACCGGAGAGATTGAGCTCGACCGGGACCACCATCTGGATCGTGCCACTCTCACCGTGCACGTCGTGGCAACTGTCGGCGGTGTAGCAGGACGAATCATCGCTTCCACCGACCACGAGTGGTTGATCGACGTGACGTCCGAGGACCCGATCCGGGACCGTCAACTCGACATCAGCATGGTCAGTTTCGCGCGCGGCGCGGAGTGGCTGCGGGGGTTCCGGGACGCTCCCTGGGTGGTGGACATCTCGGGGCGGGTGCCGGGCGTACGGCTGAACTCGGACTTCGAGGGTCTGGTGGCGCTGGTGGACGACCGGGGGTCGAAAGTCGAGCAGATGGTGAGCGAAATGCTGCTCTCCCAGATGTGCACCGATGTATGGACCGCTGTCTTCCACACTGCGATCGGCGATCTCGAGCTCGAGGACGACGGCACTCCGCTCTTTCCCCCTGATTGGCGTGGCGCGGTGCTCCGCGAGATGCTGCCGGACATCTTCCCGGGTCGGTCGGACGACGACGCCCTCCGAGAGGTCCAGATCCGGCAGTCCGGCGGGGGAAGCTGGGCGGATCTGCAAGCGCGTATCCAGTACGCGGCAGCGCGTCGTGCCGAGGTGCCCAAGACCTTGGCCACAACTGTCCGTGACATCGCACGACTCGATCAGGAGAGCAACGCGTGACTTCCCGCCCCGAGCACCTCCCGGAACGGCTTGCCCTCATCTCCGATGTGCAGGCCGCGGAGTACATCACCTCAGGATTGCTCGAAGGACGCGAGGACGTCCCGTCCATCGCGCTGAACAAGGTTGCGGAGCCTCTGGACCAGAATGATGAGCGCTTCCAACTCCATCGAGTGAGGGACCTGATCGACGACGCGATGGATCGATTCCAGGACGAACGCCCCACCACGGCGGACGCCTGGCTAGCCCCCCGCCTGCACGAAACGCTCCGGCTGACGCGCAGAGAAGCTGCTGAGAAACAGCTGTGGACCTACATCGCTCTCGGTGTGGCACCGGACTACGTGGTGTGGCGCCATCTGCCGGAGCCGAGACCGGAGGGTTCGCGCGGGCCGGTCGCCCGGGACAAGTTCATCGGTCCGCACTACAAGCAAGCGTTCTCCCGCCTGTGGTGGGCAGCGGAACTGTTCCGTGACGGCCCAGACTACGGTCCTGTTGTCGTCGCCTGCGGCAATCAGGACATGCTCAATTCCGCCCTTCGGCTGGACATCATCGATCACCGCCCCACCGCGCTGGCGTTGGTCGGGCTCCTGCGGGACGGAATCGTTCGTACGGGTCGCGAAGTCAACGCTCTGGCTCCTGCGGTCAATGCCGCCGCCGCAACACTGCTCTACGATGTGATCGCTCCGGATGTGGAGCGCAACGAGGAGCCCCTGCGGGAGTGGATCGAGGAGGCCGCATCGGCGCTTCCGTCCCCCAGGATCGATCTTCCTGTGGGCCCGGAGGAGGACCGTGTCCCGGAGAGTGCAGTTCAGACGCTGGCTTCACACTTCGAAGAGCTCTTCGCGGACGCGCCGGTCAGAGGGCGGACTCAGGACGAACGGCACTGACCTTGTGCGAGCCCGGGGGGCACCGACTTTCATCGCCGCACCCGATGACCCGCAGTGCTTCGGTGGTGGTGCCGGGCACTGCGGGCCAGGTCGCGGCGGCGGCGAGCTCTTCCTCGGAAGGTGCCTTTCCGCGGAGAACGGTGCTGAGCACATGCATGCCGAGCCTGGGCGGCACGGCGTTGCCAACCTGCTGGGCTTGGTCCTTGCCCGACCAGGGGAAGTTGTGGGGGAAAGTCTGCAGGACTCCGGACTCGGGAATCGTGAACCGGTCCGGCTTGTCCGCGTCGTAGTCTGCGAGGCTCTTGTAGACCTTGTTGCGGGAAATTTTACCGGTAACTGTGAAAGCCGGCTGCGAAGAAGTTCGGCGGCCTCGGTTCTTGGGATCACCGCCGGAACCGTAGTTGGAAACGACGAAGAACCTTATGGCGCCATCCGTCCTGAGTCGGGAGACGTCCACGGGTGAGTCCTTCGCCTTGCTCGCCGCCTCCAGTGCGGCCGCCATGGACAGCCAGGGCAGTTTACTTCCGGAGACCCCGGGAATCCCCTCGGGCGAGGTGTCCCTACGGCGGCCGAAGGACATGTGAGTGGTCCTGAGCGGTTCGATGGCGCCATGGCCTGGCCGTCGAGCGACAAGCACGGCCCGATTCCGCGTCTGGGGGACTCCGAACTGCTCGGTCTTCAGAACCCAGCATTCCGCTTCGTACTTGACGCCCTGGAGCCTCCCCTCGCCGCCACGCAGAACCTTTGCATAAACATCCCAAAGGGGTAGAACGGTGGGCACCTGCTCCAGGACAATCACCTTGTAAGGATCTCGCCCCTCCGTCTCGATCGCCTTGATGAGCCAGCGAAGAGGTTCCAGAACCAACGCGGTGCGCGGGTCGCCGAGGGCATGCAGGTCACTGTCGATCCTGTCCTCGTCCTCCCCGTGCACGAGGCGGTGAATGAATTCCTTGACCGTGTCCAGCGCTTTCCGGCCCGCTCCCTTTCCCGCCACGGAGAAGGACTGGCAGGGAGGACCACCGGCAAGCACGTCGACCGACTTTGGAATCTCATCGAATCGACTTTCGCGCATAACGCTCACATCGGCATGAATAGTCGGGAGCCCTGCGGCGTACCGAGTCTCGCATGCGTTGTGATCCCACTCGATCCCGATGCTCTTGAAGCCCAGAAATCGAGCGGCCACGTCAAGGCCACCCGGGCCGGCGAAAAGATCCAGGATCCGAATTCCGTCGAGGTGCTGAACCTGTGTGCCTGGGCCGCTCATAGGGTCGAAGTGTAGCCCGGGACCGAGCACCGGGGTGGCTCCGATACGGCACGGAACACGAGTCCGAAAGCAGGGCATACGGAAAGATCTCGGGCGTAAGTCACAGACTACGGGCCTCAGGCGGGCTTTGAGAGTCGCTTCCGAGTCACTCGCCCCCGTCGTTCGTGGCTCCTTTCTGCCCGTTCGCCTTCTTGAGCTCGACAGCTACAGCCACCCGACGTGCCACGGCCTCCGGCGACTCATGCTCCCAGAAGCGCAGCACCGTCCAGCCCTCGGCGCTCAGCCGCTCCGTGGTCTCCCGGTCCCGGTCGATGTTCTTGTCGAGCTTCCGGCGCCACCAGTCCTTGTTCGCCCTGGGCTGCGTTGCGTGCTGGGGGCAACCGTGCCAGAAGCAACCGTCCACGAAGACCGCCACCTTGGGCCCCGGGAAGGCGATGTCGATGGTTCGACGGGCCATGCCGGGCACCTTTCGGTGCAGGCGGTAGCGGTGTCCCGTGGCGTGGAGCAGCCGACGGATGGCCATCTCAGGGCCCGTGTCGCGGCTCGCCTGTCGGCTCATGCGGGAGGACACCGCCGCGGAGGACGGTACGGGGCGTGGACCGACGCCACGCGAACCTTCCTTCATACACCCCTCCAGTCCCGCAACCACGGCCGACCGAGCGATCGTACGTGATCGGGGTCACCGGGCCGCCGTCACTTCAGGAGTGGGGGACCAGGTATGCCGCCGGCCCTGATGTCGGGGGGAGTCACCAGGGCCGGCGGCGGTGTGGGGGGATGGTCGTCGGCCGGTCAGACCGCCTGGCCCTTGCCACGCAGCCAGGCCAGCGGGTCGATCGGGTCACCGCCGCCGGGGCGGACCTCCAGGTGCAGGTGCGGCCCCGAGGAGTTCCCGGTGGAGCCGACCCGGCCGATGGTGTCGCCGGTGTCGACGGACTGTCCCGCGGTGACGTTCATCGAGGAAAGGTGGCAGTACCAGAGTTCGGTGCCGTCCTCCTGCTCGATGATGATGCGGTAGCCGTACGAGCCGGCCCAGGCGGCTTCCTTGACGGTGCCGGTGTGCACGTTCTTCACGGGCGTGCCGGTGGGGGCGGCGAAGTCGGTACCGGTGTGGGTCGAGGACCACATGGAGCCGCTGGCGCCGAAGCTGGAGGACAGCGTGTAGGTGGTGAGGGGGATGGTGTAGCTGGCGCGCAGCTCCGCGAGGCGGCGCTCCTCCTCCAGGCGCCGGCGCTCCTCCTCGGCCTCGCGCTGCCGCTGCTCCTCGGCGAGCCGCTCGGCCTCGGCGAGTTCGGCGGCGGCGGCGACGGCGTCGCTCTGCGCGCCGGCCAGGATCTGGGCGTGCTCGGCGGCCTGGGCGGTGGCCTCCTGCTCCTCGGCCTGCTGGAGGATGCGGGCGCGCAGCGCCTCGCCGGCGTCCTGGGCCTCGGTGAAGGCGGTCACCGAGGTGGTGTCCTGCGCCTCGGGCTCGCTCTCCGGGGAGGAGATCAGGTCGCTGAGGACGGGGATCTGGTCGGGGATGGAACGCACGGAGTCGAGGCCGGGCACGGAACCCGTGCCGCCCTCCTGGGCGGTGGCCATGCCGCCGGCGCCGACGGCGGCGAACATGCCGACGCCGAGGACCGCGCGGCTGCGTGCCATGGTGCCGCCGCGCTGCCGGGCGACCCGGTGCCGGCCGCGCACGGGGCGCAGGGTCTCGGCGCTGGGGTTCCACTCGGTACGGGGCTCGTCCTCGATGGTCTGCGGCCCGTAGTAGGCGGGGTGGGACCCGTGCGGGTTCGACGCCACGGAGGCGTTCTCCTTTCCTTCCTTCGCCGACCGGGTTAGCTGACGGGTTCGGAGCAGGAAGGTCTCCTACGGACGGTGGGCCGTCCGATGCACCCCAAGTGGTGGTTCCCCGGTTCCCGGCGCGCTGGTGGCGTGCCGTGGATTAGGCGGTACAGCACGACCGCCGTCTTGGCGACGGCGGAGACGACCGCGCTGCGTTATCGAACGTTAATAGACGGCCCGCCGTAATTCCAAGTGGATCCGGGAATTGAGTCAGGCACTTTCCCCCCTCAAACAGGTGTGGATCATGGCAAATTACCCCATAGATTTTTGTTGCTGCCATGGCAAGCGTTTCTGACGGTGTGTCAGTTGTTATCGGAGCGATGTCTTCCGATCACTCACGGTGAAAGGCGTCCCTCCAGCGCGAGTGCCAGCTTCTGGTGCAGCCGTTCCGCCGTCCCCTCCACCGACCCGTTCTCCGCCAGCAGTTGCGCGACCTCCCGCCGCAACTCCCGCGAGAACGCCGGGTAGTAGGGGCTCGCCGGCCGTGCTCTGGCCTCCTCCAGCGCGCACCACAGCAACTCCGGGTACCCGGGCGGCACCTCGCGCACCGCCCCCTCCGCCGGCTCCCCCGGCGCCCGGGGCACCGCCACCGCCGTGACGGCCGCGCAGTCCAGTTCCCGCGGGTCCCCGATGCCGTACGCGTCCCGCAGGGCCGGTGCGAACCCCGCTTCCAGCAGCCTGCGCTGGCTGTCCGGCTCCGCCGTCAGGAAGCGGATCAGCCGCTCGGCGTCCGCCGCCCGCGCGCTGTCGGCCGAGACCGCGAGCGACTGCCCGCCCAGCGCCGCCGCCCCCGGCAGCGGGACCACCCCGAAGTCCGCGCCGTCCGGCAGCGTGGCGTCCAGGTGCTGGTACGCGTACGGCCAGTTCCGCATCAGCACCACCCCCGACGGGTCGCCGCCGTCCAGCTCCCCCGTGAACTCGCGCAGCGCGCCGGTCTCGTCCGCCTCCCGGGCCCGTTCGCTCAGCTTGCTGCCGTCCGCGATGCGCAGCAGTTCACTCAGCCCGCGCCGCAGCTCCTGTTCGCTGCCCCGGTATCGCCCCCGCTCGTCGGTCAGCTCCACCCCCACGCTCCAGAACGCCTCCAGCACGTTGACCGTCAGCCCTTCGTAGGGGCGCAGTTGCGTGATGTACAGCGGATGTTCCTGGCCGCCGGGCCACTGCGCGATCAGCTCGCCGAGCGTCTCGTGGCCCAGCAGTTCCCCGGGTTCGCGGCCGAGCGCGGTCAGCAGGTCCTGCCGGTAGTAGAGGAGTCCGACGTCGGTGTTGAACGGCACGGCGTACGCCCGCTCGCGCCAGCGGCCCGCCTGTGCCGCCTGCGCCAGGAAACCGGCCTCCAGCAGGGTGTCGTCCAGCGGGCGGATCAGGCCGGCCTCGGCGAACTCCGGAACCCAGGTGGTGTCCAGGTTCAGCACGTCGAAGTCGGCGCTGCCCGACTGGAGCGCGGCGATCAGCTCACTGTGCTGGCCGCCCTCGGTGCGGGGCAGCTCCACCAGCCGGGCCGGGCGGTTGTCCTCGTCCGCGTTCCAGGCGTCGATCAGCGCCTGCCGTACGCCCTCCCCCTCGCGGCTGGTCAGGTCGGCGCCGCTGACCACCACCAGCGGTCGCCCGTCGTCGACCCGGGCGGGAGGCCGGCCCGGATCCGGCGCCCCGCTGCATCCGGCCACCACCGACAGCGCCAGCAGCGCCGGCAGCACCCGCGCCCGTACCGTGCCCCGCCGCGTCATCACGGCTCCCAGGGCGCGGTCAGGCCCCGCAGGGTCCCGGCGAGCGCCGCCCCCGGCGACCCCGAGCCGTCGAAGCACAGGGCGCCCGAGGCGATGAGCATCCGGTTGTACAGGTGTTCGCAGCCGAGCGAGCCGTACGAGACGACGGCGACCGGCGGCGCCGCGTCCGCCGGTCCGTCCAGCCGCCCGGCACTGTCCTCGTCATCGGTGATCAGCACCACCAGCCGGCCCCGGTCCGTCTCCGCGGCGTCCGGCTCCGGTGTCAGCAGCGCGAGGCCCGCCTCCAGCGCCGGGGTGATCGGGGCGTGCCGTTCCACCGGGGCGAGCGCGTCGATCGCCGTCCGTACCCCGTCTGCCCCGTCGTACGGCGCCAGGCCCCGCACCGTGCGCACCGGATCGGCGCCGCCGCCCGGTGTGGCCAGCACCGCGTACCCGTCCTCGGGCCCCAGCACCCCGATCGCCGTCCGCAGCAGCGCCGCGTACTGCGCTTCCCTGGCGTACGAACCCGAGGACACGTCCACCACGAACACCACGTCACGCGGCCCCTGCCGGCTCTCCTCCGCGGCCAGATACCCGGCCGCCGCCGCCTCGTCCGGCGCCAGCAGCCGGGGCAGCGCGGGTGCGGTCACGAACGCCTCGTGGTTCAGCGGCGGCGCCTCGATCAGCGCGCGCCGCTCGTCCCGCGGGTCCCGGAAGCCCTGCGCGCCCAGCGCCCGCATCCCCTCCGCCGAGCCCAGCCACGCCCCCAGCCGCCCGATCGCCTCCCGCCGCTCCGCGTCGTCGGCGGCGGCGTGCTCCCAGTGCACGGGCACGAACGTCAGATCGAGCGGCGGTACGTCCCCCGGGTAGTACGCCCGGTACCGCTGGTCCCAGGTCAGCTGGTCGAGAGGGGCGCCGGCCGCACCGCTCAGACAGGCCGGACGCCGCTCGGCACGCACCAGGTCCACCGCCGTCCGCTCCGCCACCAGCAGCGCGGGTGCCGGGGTGGCGGGCCCGCCTCCCGCCGGCCGCGCCAGCGAGCACAGCAGTGCGGCGTCGTCCGCCGGCGGCAGCGGCACGTCCTGGATCCCGCCCGGCCCGGCCGTCATGCCGTGCAGCAGCGCCGCCGCCGAAGCCGCTGGGCGGGCCCGTAACACCGTGAGGTCCTGCTCGCCGGCCGCCTCCAGCAGCCGTTCCAGCGGCTCGCCGGACCGCCGCAGTCCACCCGGCGGCTCCCCCGGCAGCAGGACGACGGCGGGCGAGGTGGCCACCGTCACCGGCTCCCCCGGGTACGCGGCGCTCTCCGCCCCGTCCACGGCGTCCGCCGTCCCCCGCAACGCGATCGAGGAGGACGGCAGCCACACATCCGGGCGCGGCCCGATGTCGCGCAGCGGCTGCGCGCACTCCTGCCCCGCCGCGTCCGCCGAGGCGTCGGCCGCGCAGGTGCGCTCCGGCTCCGCCCAGGCGGCCGAGCGGCCCAGCGCCCGGGCGGCGTCCCCGTCGGGGGCCGCGTAGACGAAGGCGTTCAGCTGGCGGCAGCCCGCCGGACGGCCGCCGATGGCCTCCCGCGCCGCCGCCGAGCCCTCGAACGTCTCCAGCACCCGGGCGAGGGGCCGCTCGTACTCGGGGCTGGTCAGGATTCGCAGCTCCAGGGGGACGGGACAGTCGGGGGGCGGTGGATGGAGCGCGCCGCCGATCGCGTCGCCCAGCGCCAGCAGGCCCGTACCGGCCAGCGCCGCTCCGGCCGCCACGAGCAGGGCGCGGGCCGGGTGTTCCCTGATCAGGCGCCAGGCCGTGGCCGGCCAGGCGGGAAGCGGCCGGCGCGCAGCAGGCGGCGGCGGGGTGGCGATCGCCTGGGACAGGACGGTGTCCTCGGCACCGTTCTGGAATCCGACATACGGCTGCCAGTCGTCGGGGTCGCTGTCGGCGGGCGCCGCCGCCGCGTCCCGCCCGGCCCGCTGCCGCAGCGGTGCGCGCAGCGCCGCGACCGTCACCGGTCCCCCGTCGGGGCTGCCGGTGCCCTCCCGCAGGATGTCGAGCAGCGCGGCCGTGAACGGGGTCGGGCCCCGGCCGTCCCCGGCGTCCTGCCGTCCCAGCGGCCGGGAGGAGGTCACGAGTGCGAACGGCACCTCCGCCCGCAGCGGCTCCAGGCGGGCGTTGCCCGAGAAGCAGCAGTCCAGGATCAGCACCACCCGCTCGGCACGGGTACGGCACAGCAGGTCGCGCAGCTCGGCGTACCGGATGCCCAGCAGCCCGGCCTCCGTCGCGCTCGCCTCGCGGGGTTGCAGGTGCAACCGGCCGGGCCCCGACTCCTCTTCGACGAGCTGACCGTGCCCGCTGAAGTAGCACAGCAGCAGGCTCTCGGCCTCCTCCGCCGCGCGCCCGACGGTGTCGACGATCTCCTCGCGGCGGGGCGAGTGCAGCGGGGGCAGGAGCGCCGGACCCAGCCGGCCGAGCACGTCGTCGCCGAGCACCTCGTACAGCTGATCGATGTTCGCCGTCACGGAGGGCAGCGGCGGATAGTCGGCGGCGTGGTCGTACCGCGCCACCCCGATCAGCACCACCCGGGAGCGCCCGGCGTCCGGCTGAAAGCTCACCGCCCCGTCACTCGGCGGGGCCGGAACCAGGACCCGAGCGGGGGCCGGACCCGGGCCCGGGAGCCGAACCGGGACCCGCCCCCGGGTCGATCGCCTCCGCCGCCAGCCGCGCCTTCTCGGCCAGCTCACCGCGCGAGTACGTGCGATCCCCCTCCACCGTCACCCGCAGGTTCCCCGCCATCTCGACGGTCACCCGCAGATCGCGGCGCGGCCGGTTGCGCAGATGGTTGTAGACGGAGCGCAGCAGCAGCACCATCACCGCCCCGGTGGCCCGTTGCGCCAGGTGCAGGAGCAGGTCGTCCCACACCCCCATGGCGTTGTCGACCGGCCGGGGTTCCCGGCCGATCCGCTCGGTCACCTCCCGCAGCTCGGGGTCGGCCTCCAGCCACAGACGCAGCTGCCTGATGTCCTCCTGGGTGGCTCCCGTCCCCTCCACCCGAATCCGTACGGTGGCCGTCATCGTCACATTCCCGCCCTTCCCCCGGACACGCTGACAAACCGTCACCCGATTGTATGAGTGACCTGTGACACAGCAATGGTGCGCGCGTCAGCCGCCGTGGTTCCCCGTCGGCCGGGCGACCGCCAGCAGGGCCATGTCGTCGTTCAGCCGGCCGCCCGTGTAGCGCAGAACCTCCGTGACGAGCCGGTCCAGCAGTTCCTCGGGGCCCCGGAAGGTCTCCGCGTCCAGCGCGTACGCCGGATCGAAGAAGACGCCCCGCCCGTCCCGCGCCTCGCTCACCCCGTCCGTGTACAGCAGCAACTGCGCACCGGGCGGGAACGCGAACGTCTGCGGGCAGCCCGTCCAGCCGGACAGATCCATCAGACCCAGCGGCAACTGCGGGTCCGTCACCTCCAGATAGTGCGCCGGGCCGCCCCCGGGCAGCAGCAGTGGCGGCGGGTGGCCGAGGTTGATCAGCCGCAGCTCGTGCGGCGGCGCCCTGGGCACCTCCACCACCAGCGCCGTGGCGAACTCCTCCTGCGGATCGATCGCCCCCCGCGCCCGCTTCTCCCGGTCCACCGCCGCCTGGAGCCGGGTGCACAGCGTCCCCAGCTCCTCCTCGTACTCGGCGGCCTCCCGGAACGTACCGAGGATCACCGACACCATCTCGGTGGCGCCGAGGCCCTTGCCGCGCACATCGCCCACCAGCAGCCGCACCCCGAACGGGGTCTCGCGCACCGCGTACAGGTCACCGCCGATGAGCGTGTCGCGCTGCGCCGCCCGGTAGCGCGCCGCCACCAGCAGCGGCCCGGCCCGGCCCGGCGGCTCGGGCACCACCGAGCGCTGCACGATCTCGGCGACCCCGCGTGCCGAGGCCACCCACTGGTCGCGCTGGGCCACGACCCGGTTGATCAGCAGGGCGAGGCCGGAGACCGTGAACACGGTCAGAAAGGTGACGATCTCCTGGCCGGTGACCGCGGCCCGCCCGGTGAACACCAGCAGCGCCGCCGCCAGCATGGCCGCGAGCCCCGTGTACAGCGTGCCCCGGAAGCTCATCACCGGAGCCGCCAGCACCGGCGGGGCCACGAACAACGGGGTGAAGGTGAGATGCGGCGGGGTCACCGCGCTCAGCGCCAGCCCGGTGAGAATCAGCACGGCGGGGACGAGGCGTACGTATCTCAGCCCCCTGGCCGGCTGCGCTGGTGTCGGGTACACACAACCAATCTGCCGCGCCGGGCGACCGGGGGCGAGTCGATCACCGGCTTGTGAGGGTCACCGGCGGTCGGCACGCGAAAGCTCCCGCACGGCACGCGCGGGAGCTTTCGTACGGAGAACGGAACGGTAGGCCGTGTGGGACTCGAACCCACAACCAAAGGATTAAAAGTCCTCTGCTCTGCCAATTGAGCTAACGGCCCGCAGACAGCAGCATAGTCGCACCCCTGGCGCGGCTCGCAGGCAATACGGCACAGACGCGGCGGAGTGCACGCCCGCCGGGGCCCGGCACGCTGGCCGGGCCCCGGCGGGCTGTCACGGTGTCAGTTGTCGCGCTTCCAGCGCGGCTTGTCGTCGCGGTAGCCGCCGCCACCGGTGCCGGTGCTGCCCCGGCGGTCATCGCGCCGGTCGTCCCGGCGGAACCCGCCACGGTCGCCGCCGCCGGTGCTGCCACCGCGGTCATCACGGCGGCCCTGGTACGGACGCCGGTCATCGCGCCGGAAACCGCCGCGATCGCCACCGCGATCATCGCGCCGGAAGCCGCCGCGGTCGCCACCCCGGTCATCGCGCCGGTCCCGCTCGAAGGAGCCGCGGTAGCCACCGCGGTCGTCCCGCCGGTCACGGTCACCGCCCCGGCGGTCATCGCGCCGGTCGTCCCGCCGGAACCCACCGCGGTCATCGCGGCGGTTCTGGTACGGACGCCGGTCGCCGCGCTCGCGCTCCTCCTCGGCCGCCTTCGCGGCCCGCTCCGCACGCCGCGCCTCGCGCTTGGCCTCGCGCTCGGCCTCGGCCACGGCCTGGGCCTCGGCCGCGGCGGCAATCGCCTCCGCCGGGTCCTCGCCGCGCTCGCGCGCCGCCCGCCCGGTCAGCTTCTCCGCCTCGGAGCGCAGCTCGGCGGCCCGCTCCTGGGCCCGCTCCAGCTCCCGGGTCAGCCGGTTCACCTCACGGTCGGCGTGCAGCGCCGCACCCATGGCGGCCTCCGCCTGCACCTCGGTGAGCGAACGCGCGCCGATGATCTCGGCGACCTCGTCGTCGAAGAGGTCACCCCGCCCGATGACGTGCCGCGAGGCGTCCACGCCCGCGTCCTCCATCAGCCGGAAGATCGTGCGCCGCTGGTGCGGCAGCGCCAGCGACACCACGGTGCCGGACTGCCCGGCCCGGGCGGTACGCCCGGAACGGTGCAGGTAGTCCTTGTGGTCCCCGGCCGGGTCCACGTTCAGCACCAGGTCGATGCCGTCCACGTGGATACCGCGCGCCGCCACGTCGGTGGCGACCAGGACCTTGATCTTGCCGCTCTTGAAGTCCTCGAGGGTGCGGGTACGGGCGCCCTGCGTCATACCGCCGTGCAGCGCGTCCGCGCGTGCCCCGGACTCCCGCAGCTGCTCGGCGACCCGGTCGGCGCCCAGCTGGGTCCGCACGAAGACGATCGTGCGCCCCTCGCGCGCCGCGATGGCCGCCGTCAGCGGGGCCTTGTCGCGGGGCTTCACCACGAGCACGTGGTGGGTCATGGTGGTCACCGCGCCCTGCGCCGCGTCCACCTCGTGGCTGACCGGGTCGACCAGGTAGCGCTTGACGAGGGTGTCGATCTCGTTCTCCAGGGTGGCGGAGAACAGCATGCGCTGGCCGCCCGGGGGCACCAGGTCCAGCAGCTCGGTGACCTCGGGCAGGAAGCCCAGGTCCGCCATCTGGTCGGCCTCGTCCAGGACGGCGACCTCGACATCGTCCAGCGAGCAGGAGCCGCGCGCGATCAGGTCGCGCAGCCGCCCGGGGGTGGCGACGAGGATGTCGACGCCGCGCTCCAGGGCGTAGATCTGGTTGCCCATGGAGGTGCCGCCGCAGACCACCTTGAAGCGGAGGTTCAGCTCGTGGCCGTAGGGCTCCAGCGCGTCGGAGACCTGCATGGCCAGCTCACGGGTCGGGGTGAGGATGACCGCGCGGGGCTTCTTCTTCTCGGTGCGGCCGCCGGCCAGGCGGGCCAGCGTCGGCAGGCCGAAGCTCAGCGTCTTGCCGGAGCCGGTACGGCCGCGGCCGAGGATGTCCTTGCCCTCCAGCGCGTCCGGGATGGTCGCGGCCTGGATGGGGAACGGGGTGGTCACGCCGTTCTCGGCGAGCTTGCGCACGACCGCCTGCGGGAGACCGAGGTCGGCGAAGGTGGTCGTCGGCTCATCCAGGGGCAGGATGGCGTCAGCGGTTGTTACGGACATGCGAAATGAGACCCTTCCGGAGTCTTGGTCGGCACGCGCCTTAGCTCCGTAGGTGCTCAAGACCGCCTGTCTTTGCGGTCAGCCACGGCTTGACGAGGAACGCGCCACACGGCGCGCTGCGATCGGGCGCCGGGCAAGTGGGATCAAACGATCTACAAGCATACGCACCGCACCGGCGCGAACGCAAACGGCGCTCAGCCGTCGCCCTCCGGCTCGGGGTCCGGCTCCGGCTCGGGGTCGGGGTCCGGGGCCGGCGGCGAGGTGGGTTCGGGCGAGGCGGGCGGCTCCGGGGCCGGCGGCGTGCCCGGCTCCGGAACGGCGGGCGGCGGCGGCACGGTGCCCGGCGATGTGGGGGTGCCCCCGGGGCGCGGGCCCGGCGCGGGGCCCGGCTCCCTGTCGTCGGCGGACGGGGCGGGCACCCGGCCCGGCTCGGGCCGCTCGGTGGGCCCCGTGGTCCGGTCCTCCCGCTTCTCCACCTTGTCCGCGCCGCCCTTGCCGTCGTCCTCCGGGTCCTCCCGGGCGTCCTCGCCGGGCGGCGACCCGTCCGGCGAGGCCGGCTCCCGGCCCTCCTCGGCCGGCCCCTCCCCGGCCTCCCCCTCGACCAGCGGCGAGGCGTTCCCGGCCTCGGTGGGGCCGCCGGACGGCGCCTCGGGGTCGACGCTGAGGCAGCCGGTGAGCGTCAGCGCCAGCAGCGAGGTGAGAGAGGTGACAGCGACGGGAACGAGTGGACGCACGGCGGCGCACCTCCGGAGCACGGTGGGACGGCAAGGACAGGCGCCCTGCCCAACTGCCATCCGGCCCCGGGAGTCACGGACAATGGGGATGTGCTGAAGATGACACGTGAGTCATTCGAGGAACTGGTGAGCGAAGCGCTGGACCAGGTCCCCCCGGAACTGGCCCGTCTGATGGACAACGTCGCCGTCTTCGTCGAGGACGAACCCGACCCGTCCGACCCGGAACTGCTGGGCCTGTACGAGGGAACGCCGCTCACCGAGCGCGGCGAGTGGTACGCGGGGGTGCTGCCGGACCGGATCCTCATCTACATGGGCCCCACGCTGCGCTACTGCGAGACGGAGCGGGACGTGGTGCACGAGGTGACGGTGACCGTCGTCCACGAGATCGCCCACCATTTCGGCATCGAGGAGGAGCGGCTGCACGAACTGGGCTGGGGATGAGGATCCGTGTTGGTGATCCGTTCGGGCATCGCCTATGCTTCTCGCGTTCACCCGTCACTTCGCGGTGTCGGTGTGACCAGAGGCCCTCATCGTCTAGTGGCCCAGGACGCCGCCCTTTCAAGGCGGTAGCACGGGTTCGAATCCCGTTGGGGGCACCACCCGAAGCCATCCGCAGCGTTCCGTCTGTGGGTGGCTCTTTGCCTTTTTCCGTTTTTCCGCCGCCTTTTCGCCGCCTCCCGCGGCCCCGAGCCGCCCCGAGAACGAGAGAAGTGATGCCGGGTGTCCGACCGACCGCTCCTGGTGCTCAACGGTCCCAACCTCAACCTGCTGGGCAAGCGCGAACCCGCGATCTACGGCACGGACACCCTGGCCGACGTCGTCCGGCTGTGTGTGGAGACGGCCGCCCCGTACGGCGTCACCGTCGACGCCCGGCAGAGCAACCACGAGGGCCAGCTGATCGACTGGATCCAGGAGGCCAGGGAGGAGCACGCGGGCATCGTGATCAACCCGGCCGCGTACTCGCACACCTCGGTCGGTCTGCTGGACGCGCTGAGCGCCTGCGACGGGCTGCCCGTCGCGGAGGTGCACATCTCCAACATCCACCGCCGCGAGGCGTTCCGGCACCACAGTTACGTCTCGGCCGCCGCCTCCGCCGGAGTGATCGTGGGCTGCGGTGTCCAGGGGTACGCGTTCGCGGTGGAGCGGGTCTGCCGGCTGCTGAAAGCGCCGCTCAGCGGGGTCTCCGCACCGTGATACGCTGCTTCAGCGACATCGGGAGAGCCGGTCGCACAAGCCAGGTCCTGTAGAGCAGTTTGGAGTGCTCGCCACCCTGTCAAGGTGGAGGCCGCGGGTTCAAATCCCGTCAGGACCGCTCTGGCTGGGTAGCTCAGTTGGTACGAGCGTCCGCCTGAAAAGCGGAAGGTCGCCGGTTCGACCCCGGCCCCAGCCACCTTCCTTCATCGACAAGCCCCGCGCCTCACAGCGCGGGGCTTTCGTGTTTCTCCCGGCCGCCGGGGTGGCGGGTGCGCCAGGTCCAGAAGATCACCGAGGAGACCAGGGCCCAGCCCAGCAGGACCAGATAGGGCTGCAGGTGCTGGTATCCGTGGAAGTAGACCGCGTTGTGCAGGGCGTTGACCGAGGCGCCCGGGGGGAGCCAGCGGCCCAGGATGCCGAGGGCGGCGGGGAGCAGTGGCCAGGAGACGGGGCCGCCGGAGGCCGGGTTGCCCAGGATGACCAGCAGGGCCCAGGTCGGCAGCAGCGCCCAGCGGCCGAAGAAGGTGTTGAAGACGGTGAAGACCATGCCCGCGGTGAACATCGTCAGCATGAGCTGGAGCCAGCTGATCAGCGGCAGCGGGACCGCGTCCAGGATCCAGTCGACGGTGGCCGCGATGAGGAAGCCGCCCAGGGCGGAGAAGCCGGCCACCGCCACGATCCGCTCGCCCGGGGTGAGCCGGGAGGCGTGGACGCTCAGCTGGATGGTGCCGAGGAAGCCGATGATCACCGCGGCCAGGGTGATGTAGAAGAGCGCCAGGCCGCGCGGGTCGCCGGAGTGCAGGGGCTTGAGGTCGGTCACCGTGACCTGGGCGCCGATCTTGTGGCCCGCCGCCGGGCCGGCCGTCTTCAGCAGTTCCGCCACCGAGGCGCCCGAGGCGCTGGAGACCGACAGGTCGATCGCGTCGTCCCGCTCCCGCACGATCGCGAAGACCCGCTGTCGCTCCACCGCGTCCACAGCCTGTGGATAATCCGGGTAGGTGTGGATGCGCAGCGTGGTGTGGAGGGCTTCTTCCAGGGCCGAGACGTACGCGGTGGTCCTGGCCGACTCCGGTTCGCCGGCCACCGCCACCGGCATCCGGTGCGGGGTGGGGTTGGCGAGGGCGTAGGTGTACGCCCCGGCGAAGACGGCCGCGCCGACGGCGGCCAGCAGGGAGATGACCACCGCCGCGTAGTAGGGGGAGTGTTTGAACGCCTGCCAGCGACTCACATACGCACTCTAAAGGGATAAATCTTCCCAATATTGGTTCGCCGCTCCCCGCCGCCAGGTGAGACGCTTGACTCCGTATGTCTACGCAGCCCCCCTCCCCCGCCGCTCTTGCCGAGCGCCTGCCCCAGCTGATGCTGCACGACGAGCGGCGGCTCGGCCGGCGGCTCGACGGTGCCCGCCGGATCCGTAAGCCCGAGGCGCGGCAGTCCGTGCTGGCCGAGATCGCCGAGGCGATGGACCGTGCCGAGCTGCGCGTCGAGGCGCGCCGGGCCGCGCTGCCGTCGATCGTCTATCCCCAGCAGCTGCCCGTCAGCCAGAAGAAGGACGAGATCCGCGACGCGATCCGCGACCACCAGGTGGTGATCGTGGCCGGTGAGACCGGGTCCGGGAAGACCACCCAGATCCCGAAGATCTGCCTGGAGCTGGGGCGCGGGGTGCGCGGGCTGATCGGCCACACCCAGCCGCGCCGGATCGCGGCCCGTACCGTCGCGCAGCGGGTCGCCGACGAGCTGGGGACGCCGCTGGGGGAGACGGTGGGCTGGAAGGTCAGGTTCACCGACCAGGTCGGGGACTCGACCCTGGTGAAGCTCATGACGGACGGCATCCTGCTGGCCGAGGTGCAGCACGACCGCGAGCTGCTGAAGTACGACACGATCATCATCGACGAGGCCCACGAGCGGAGCCTCAACATCGATTTCCTGCTCGGCTACCTCGCCCAGCTGCTGCCCCGGCGGCCCGATCTGAAGATCATCATCACCTCGGCCACCATCGACCCCGAGCGCTTCGCCCGGCACTTCGGCCCCGGGGAGGGGCGGGCGGCGCCGATCATCGAGGTGTCCGGGCGGACGTTCCCGGTCGAGGTCCGGTACCGGGAGCCCGAGGAGGACGACGACCAGGTCTCCGCGATCTGCGCCGCCGTCGACGAGCTCCAGGGGGAGGGGCCCGGCGACATCCTCGTCTTCCTCTCCGGGGAGCGCGAGATCCGGGACACCGCCGACGCCCTCGAGAAGCGCCGGCTGCGGTTCACCGAGATCCTGCCGCTGTACGCGCGGCTCTCGCACAGCGAGCAGCAGCGGGTCTTCCAGCAGCACAGCGGGCGGCGGGTGGTGCTCGCCACCAACGTGGCCGAGACCTCGCTCACCGTGCCCGGCATCAAGTACGTGATCGACCCGGGGACGGCCCGCATCTCCCGGTACAGCCACCGCACCAAGGTGCAGCGGCTGCCGATCGAGCCGGTGTCGCAGGCCAGCGCCAACCAGCGCAAGGGCCGCTGCGGGCGGACCAGCGACGGCATCTGCATCCGGCTGTACTCGGAGGAGGACTTCCTCTCCCGGCCCGAGTTCACCGATGCCGAGATCCTGCGGACCAATCTCGCCTCCGTGATCCTCCAGATGAACGCGGCCGGCCTGGGCGAGGTCGAGAAGTTCCCCTTCATCGACCCCCCGGACCACCGCAGCGTCAAGGCGGGCGTGCAGCTGCTGGAGGAGCTGGGCGCGCTGCACGGCGCCAAGCTCACCGACACCGGGCGCAAGCTCTCCCAGCTGCCGGTCGACCCCCGGCTGGCCCGGATGGTGCTGGAGGCCGGCCGCAACGGCTGCGCCCGCGAGGTGATGGTGATCGCCGCCGCGCTGTCCATCCAGGACCCGCGCGAGCGCCCCGCCGACAAGCAGCAGGCGGCCGACGAGAAGCACCGGCGGTTCCGCGAGGGGCCCGGCGAGGAGTCCGACTTCCTCGCCCTGGTCGCGCTGTGGGACTACGTGCGCGAGCGGCAGCGCGAGCTGTCCTCCTCCGCCTTCCGCCGGATGTGCCGCACCGAGTTCCTGAACTACCTGCGCATACGGGAGTGGCAGGACATCTACGCCCAGCTGCGCTCGGTCGGGAAGACCATGGGGGTCACCCCCGGCGACCAGGCCGCCTCCCCCACCGTCGTCCATCAGTCGCTGCTGGCCGGGCTGCTCTCCCACCTCGGGCTCAAGGACACCGACAAGAACGAGTACCTGGGCGCCCGCAGCGCGAAGTTCGCGGTCTTCCCCGGCTCGGCGCTGTTCAAGAAGCCGCCGCGCTGGGTCATGTCGGCCGAGCTGGTGGAGACCTCCCGGCTGTGGGCCCGGGTCAACGCGAAGATCGAGCCGGAGTGGATCGAGCCGCTCGCCCAGCACCTGGTCAAACGCACGTACAGCGAGCCGCACTGGGAGCAGAAGCAGGCGGCGGTGATGGCGTACGAGCGGGTCACGCTGTACGGGATCCCCGTCGTCGCCCAGCGGAAGGTCAACTACGGCCGGATCGACCCGGAGACCTGCCGGGACCTGTTCATCCGCAACGCCCTGGTGGAGGGCGACTGGCGCACCCAGCACCAGTTCTTCCGGGAGAACCGCGCGCTTCTCGCCGAGGTCGAGGAGCTGGAACACCGCGCCAGGCGCCGCGACATCCTGGTGGACGACGAGACGCTGTACGACTTCTACGATCAGCGGCTTCCGGAAGAGATCGTCTCCGGGGCGCACTTCGACTCCTGGTGGAAGAAGAAGCGCCACGACGAGCCGGATCTGCTCAACTTCGAGAAGTCCATGCTCATCAACGAGCGGGCCGAGGGCGTCACCAAGGCGGACTACCCGGACACCTGGCGGCAGGGCCGGCTGTCCTTCCGGGTGACGTACCAGTTCGAGCCGGGCACGGACGCGGACGGCGTCACCGTGCACGTCCCGCTCCAGGTCCTCAACCAGGCCACCCCGGACGGCTTCGACTGGCAGATCCCTGGGCTGCGCGAGCAGTTGGTGACCGAGCTGATCCGCTCGCTGCCGAAACCGATCCGGCGGCACTGCGTACCGGCGCCGAACTACGCCGCCCGCTTCCTGGCCGGGCTCTCCGGGCCGACCTCCCGGCCGCTGCGCGTGGAGCTGGCGGCGGCGCTCCAGCGGATGACCGGGGTACGGGTGTCGGCCGAGGACTTCTCGCCGCAGGCGGTACCGGCCCATCTGCGCATCACCTTCCGGGTGGTGGACGAGCGGCGCCGGACGCTCGGCGAGGACAAGGACCTGGAGGCGCTGCGGCTGGCGCTCAAGCCCAAGACGCGGGAGGCCATCTCGCGGGCGTTCAAGGCTTCCGGGCAGGCCGCCGGCGGGGAGACCTCCCAGGTGGCCCTGGAGCAGCGCGGCGGCATCACCTCCTGGACGGTGGGGACGCTGCTGCGCCGGTTCGAGACCCGGCGGGCCGGGCAGCCGGTGCAGGCCTATCCGGCGCTGGTGGACGAGGGGTCGAGCGTCGCGGTGCGACTGTTCGACACCGAGGAGGAGCAGCTCGCCGCGATGTGGCCGGGGGTGCGGCGGCTGGTGATGCTCCAGCTGCCCTCCGACCCGGCGAAGTTCGCGGTGGGCAAGCTGGACAACGCGGCGAAGCTGGCGCTGGCCGCCTCCCCGCACGGCAGCGTGCAGGCGCTGCTCGCGGACTGCGTGACGGCGGCGGCGGACCGGCTGATCGCCGACCGGGGCGGGGTGGTGTGGGACCAGGAGAGCTTCACCAAGCTCTTCGACGCGGTACGCGCCGACATCGTCGATCTGACGCTCAAGATCGTGCGGCAGGTGCGGCAGGTGCTGATCGCCTGGCAGGCGTGCGAGCGGCGGCTGAAGGCCACCACCAGCCCCGTCCTGGCCTCCTCGGTGGCCGATGTCCGGCAGCAGCTGGGCGAGTTGCTGCGTCCGGGCTTCGTCACGGCGCACGGGGCCGGCCGGCTCGCCGATCTGCTGCGCTATCTGACGGCCGTGGACCGGCGGTTGCAGCAGCTGCCGCACCAGGCGGAGCGGGACCGGGCGCGGATGGCCAAGGTCGCGGAGATGCGGGACGAGTACGCGTGGCTGCTGGAGCAGTTCCCGGCCGGGCGCCCGGTGCCGCGGCAGGCCCGGGAGATCCGCTGGATGATCGAGGAGCTGCGGGTGAGCTACTTCGCGCACGCGCTGGGCACCGCGTACCCGATCTCCGACAAGCGGATCGTGAAGGCCATCGACGCGCTGGTGCCGGGGCCGGCGCGCTGAGCCGGCCGGTGGGTGCGGCGGGCCGATCTTCCGATTGGCTCCGCGCCCCGGCGGTGGGGTAGAGTCATCGACGCAAGGAACGAGGTCCTGTAGAGCAGTTTGGAGTGCTCGCCACCCTGTCAAGGTGGAGGCCGCGGGTTCAAATCCCGTCAGGACCGCATCACGAACCGGACCCCCACAGGGGGTCCGGTTTTTTTGTGTCACGTTTTCAACTACCCCGATGAAAAAGGGGAGTTGAGGGGAAGGAGAGGGGCAGAGGAAGAACGGGCCCCGCCGCGAAGGAGCGGGCCGGCCCGGGCGAACGGTTCGCACTACCTCAGCAACTGCCGCACGGGCAAGGGTTTTCCCGTGTGACGGGAGTCACCTGGAACGATCGCTCAGCGGGCTGGTTCGACCCCGCAGAGACACCCGCTTATTTAATATGTGCAATTGCACCGCCCCCAGAGGGCTTCCGGAAGATCCCCCGAAAGATGCCGGAAGGACCGGAAGCCGGCACCCCGGCGTACGCCGGGGGAAAAGCAGATCGCGCCGGACCCGGCGGAGTCCGACGCGATCTATGACCAGGAGGCCGGGATGGGGGCCCCGAAACCTGGGTTGTACTGGGGTTTTACCGGGTGTAGCCAGGTGTTGCAGGGTGTTGCGCTTGCTGTGCTGCTGGCTCAGGCCTCGCCGCGCTGCTGCGGGATGCCCGCCAGCAGTGCGCGCACCTCCGCTTCGCGGTAGCGGCGGTGCCCACCGAGCGTGCGGATAGACGTGAGTTTGCCCGCCTTTGCCCAGCGTGTGACCGTTTTGGGGTCGACGCGGAACATCGTGGCAACCTCAGCCGGGGTCAGCAGCGGCTCGGCATCAGGGGTGCGAGCGGTCATGAGCGGCCTCCTCGGGAGAACCGAACCATCACGGTTCTTTCCTCTAAATTCTGCACCTTGGCCCGCGTTGCCCGAAATGGCAGACGCGGGCCGAGTCGGTTATAGGACGAACGGCTTGTCCTCGGCACTACAACTACACCATCCGTCCAGCCGGGTCGGCCAAACCGATGGAATTGCGCTCTCAGGTGTTCAACCTCGGCGGAAGCCGATGGACCATGCCATAGCGGACAGTCATCGACGGGTGACAATCAGTCACTATCCTGATCAGTCCGCATCTGGCGCACCAAGGAGTGCATTACCGATCTATCCGCCCTTCGACGGATAGAAGAAGCCCGATCGGGCTCCTTGTCCTATTTTGGCACGAGGAGACGGGTTGCTGACAAGACTTCCTTAGAGTGCCTTCCATCACGCTTGGGCCTTTAGTCCCATGGCCCGGCGTCCCGGCCGGCTCTCAGTTGGCGAACTGGCGCTCCCGGACGGTCATCCAGCGCTCGGTCAGCTCCTCGTACAGCCTGCCCGCCCGCTCCAGGTCGCCCTCCGCCAACGCGGAGAGCCCCGCCGCGACCTCCGCCGCCGAGCGATCGGCGGCGAGCTGTTCCTCAGTGATCGTATAGACCAATCCGCCGTAGTCCAGTTCGACCAGTGACCGCGGATGAAACTCCTCCAGCCAGCGACCCACATCGGTGAGCGCCGCCGCCAGCGGACCGTCCTCCGGCCCCCGGCCGGGAGATGCCCCCCGTTCCTCCTCCTGCGCCCCCACCTCGGACGGCGCCTCGGCCGCCGCCTGCCGGGCCGCGTCCCGCACCGTCCGCAGCCCGCGCGCCACCCGCTGCCGCGCCCGGACCATCGGCGTCCGGTAGCGCAGCGCCGCCGGCCTCCCCTCCCCCGGCCCCTCCCCCACCGGCTCCGCCGCCGTGAACTCCCGCTCCTCGTCCGCGAACAGCGCGAACCAGCGCACCGGCACATGCCACAGCGCCGACCTGATCCACGGCCGGGCGTCCGGGTTCCGCTCCCGCCAGCGGCCGTACTCCTCCACCGCGCGCTCCCGCGCCTGCGGCGGCAGCGCCTCGTCCAGCACCGACTGCGGCATCAGCCAGTGCCCCACCTCGCCCAGCGCCTCCCAGGAGCGCAGCCGGGTCCGCCAGGGGCACACGCACACCACCCCGTCCACCACCGCCACGAACGCGTCGGCGCTCTCCTTGGGCGGCACCACCCGTCCCGGCACCGCGATCAGCTCGCGGATCGAGCGCCGCAGTTCCTCCTGCGGCCCCGGGAGGTCCCCGCGCTCGGCGTACCGCGCCCAGTGCGAGCGCTCCGGCTCGGGGAACGCCCCCAACGGCTCGTACACCCGCAGATACGCCGCGTACGGCACCTTCGACACGTGCGGTCCCTCCAAGTCCCGGCTCCGGCGGCACGGGCGGCCCGCCCGGTCCCGCCGGGCCGCCGCCGCACACCCCTCGATCGTGGCAGTGTGACGCACTCACGGCATCCCCCGCGCGGCATCAGGCTTGAGGGCCTGTCTGATGGATCCCGCCTGGCCCACGGCGTCTGGCACGGCACCTCGCTGCACTCCGCTTCGCTCCGTCTCTGCTCTTCTTGCGAGAACCTTGGAGGCAGAGCTGTCGAGACGCCCAAGTAGCCCACTACGAGGACGCCCCTCCGCCTTGCGATGCACCGCACCAGACACCGCGGGCCTGACCGGCGCTATCCATCAGACAGGCCCTAAGCTCGTCTCAGCAGGCCCTCCCGACCACTTGGAGGGCATCCGCCGCGTAGCGCAGGAGTCACCACCGTGACCGACGTAACAGCCGCTGTCAGCGCCGACAGTGTTCCCTTCGCCCCCTCCGGCTCCGTCCTGGACACCCTTTTCCGCTCCGAGCAGGGCGGCCACGAGCAGGTCCTGCTCTGCCAGGACCGGGCTTCCGGACTCAAGGCCGTCATCGCCGTCCACTCCACCGCCCTGGGCCCGGCGCTCGGCGGCACCCGCTTCCACGCCTACTCCGGCGCGGCCGTGCCCGAGGAGGCCGCGCTGCGCGACGCCCTCAACCTGGCGCGCGGGATGAGCTACAAGAACGCCATGGCCGGCCTGGACCACGGTGGCGGCAAGGCCGTGATCATCGGTGACCCGAGCACCCTCAAGAGCGAGGAACTGCTGCTCGCGTACGGGCGCTTCGTCGCCTCGCTCGGTGGCCGTTACGTCACCGCCTGCGACGTGGGCACCTACGTGGCCGACATGGACGTGGTGGCGCGCGAGTGCCGCTGGACCACCGGGCGTTCCCCCGAGCAGGGCGGTGCCGGGGACTCCTCGGTGCTCACCGCCTTCGGCGTCTTCCAGGGGATGCGGGCCGCGGCGACGCACCGCTGGGGCGCCCCGGACCTGGCCGGCCGCACGGTGGGCATCGCGGGCGTCGGCAAGGTGGGTCACCTGCTGGCCGGGCACCTGATCGAGGCGGGCGCCCAGGTGGTGATCACCGATGTGCGCGCGGAGTCGGTGGCGCGGGTCAAGGACGCGCACCCCGGGGTACGGGTGGTGGCGGACACCGAGGCGCTGATCACCACCGAGGGCCTGGACATCTACGCCCCGTGCGCGCTGGGCGGCGCGCTGAACGACCGCACGGTGCCGGTGCTGACCGCGGGCATCGTGTGCGGGGCGGCCAACAACCAGCTGGGCCACGCGGGCGTCGAGAAGGACCTCGCGGACCGGGGCATTCTGTACGCGCCGGACTACGTGGTGAACTCGGGCGGGGTCATCCAGGTGGCCGACGAACTCCACGGTTTTGAGTTCGCACGTGCGAAGGCGAAGGCCGAGTTGATCTACGGGACGACCCTGGAGATCTTCGAGCGCGCCGACACCGAGGGGGTCCCGCCGGCGGTGGCCGCCGACCGGATCGCCGAGGCCAGGATCGCGGCCGCGGGCCCGCGCTGAGGCCCCCTCGCGGGGCGTACGGGGGCGGCGGCTCGCCCCCCGGGTAAGACATGTCACCACCCCTAGGGCGAGTCGCGCTCCGAAAGAAGGTAAAATCGCCGCTGACCAGCAAGGAGAGTTTCACCGGAATCGTTCGGGCGACCCGGGACCTGCGGACGGCGTACCGCAGGCGCGCGGAAGCAGGTACGGTTGAAACCCGATGGATCGGGTCCTCGTCCGAGAGCCCGCTCTCCTTTATGAACGGATGTCAACACTCCGGGGCCGTTGGGCTCCGTCGTTGAGGGGGTCGAGCCAATGGGGCGCGGCCGGGCCAAGGCCAAGCAGACGAAGGTCGCCCGCCAGCTGAAGTACAGCAGTGGCGGAACCGATCTGACACGTCTGGCCGAAGAGCTGGGTGCATCGCCGTCGAACGAGCCGCCGAACGGCGACCAGTTCAAGGACGACGAAGAGCTGGACGATGAGCTGGACAACGACCCGTACGCGAAGTACGCGGAGATGTACGGCGACGACAGCGACGAGGACGAGGACGAACAGGGGACCGGCAGGTCCCATGGGTCCTCCGGCTCGTCCGGTGCCTCGAAACGCCGGGGCACCTGAGCGGAATCTCAGGCAGTTCCTCAGCAGCCTGCTGAGCGACGGCAGCACGCGACCCGGTCCCGGTACCACCACCACCGGACCGGGTGCTGTGCTGTCCACGGACGGTCCCTCGCCTATCAGGCGTAGTCACCATTGAGCGTCACGGCCTCATCGCCCTCGGCACGCTCGGTCACCTCACCGGCCACCCATGCCGGTACTCCGCGCTCGGCGAGCAGCGCCAGCGCGCCGTCCACCGCGTGCGGCGGCACCACCGCGACCATGCCCACGCCCATGTTGAGCGTGCGCTCCAGCTCCGCCCGCGCCACCTTGCCGGCGTCGCCGACCAGGCCGAAGACGGGCGGCGGGCTCCAGGTGCCGCGGTCCACCCGGGCGTGCAGCCCTTCGGGCATGACGCGGGCGAGGTTGCCGGCCAGGCCGCCTCCGGTGATGTGCGAGTACGCGTGCACCTCGCTGTCACGGGCCAGTGCCAGACAGTCCAGGGAGTAGATCCGGGTGGGCTCCAGCAGTTCCTCGCCGAGGGTGCGGCCCAGCTCGGGCACCTCGCGCTCCAGTGCCCAGCCCAGCTGCCGCAGCAGCACATGGCGGACCAGGGAGTACCCGTTGGAGTGAAGGCCGGAGGCGGCGAGCGCGATCACCGCGTCGCCGGAGCGGATGCGGTCGGCGCCCAGCAGCCGGTCGGCCTCGACCACACCGGTGGCGGCGCCGGCCACGTCGTACTCCTCGGGGCCCAGCAGCCCCGGGTGCTCGGCGGTCTCGCCGCCGACCAGCGCGCAGCCGGCCAGCACACAGCCCTCGGCGATGCCCTTGACGATGGACGCCACCCGTTCGGGGTGCACCTTGCCGACGCAGATGTAGTCGGTCATGAACAGCGGCTCTGCCCCGCACACCACCAGGTCGTCCACGACCATGGCGACCAGGTCGTGGCCGATGGTGTCGTGGATGTCCAGGCGCTGGGCGATGGCGACCTTGGTGCCGACGCCGTCGGTGGCCGAGGCCAGCAGCGGGCGGCGGTAGTTCTTGAGCGCGGAGGCGTCGAAGAGCCCGCTGAAGCCGCCGAGGGTCCCCACGGACTCCGGGCGCTGGGTCTTGGCCACCCACTTCTTCATCAGCTCGACGGCGGTCTCGCCGGCCTCGATATCGACACCGGCGGCCGCGTAGCTGGCACCGGGCTGCCCGGAGTGGGTGGTCATCGCGCGTCTCTCTGTGGATGGGGCGGGGGAAAGGGGAAGGTGCGGGGTCCGTACGGGAGGTACCCGCCTCGCGGTCGGGTCGGTCGTACGGGCCCGGCCGCCCGCGGCTAGGGGCGGCGCAGCGCGTCGGCGGCGCCGGGGCCGGTCAGCAGCGTCAGCGAGGTGCGGGCGTCCTCCTGCTCCAGGACGTCCTTGCCGAGCACCTGGGGGTCGGGCAGCTCGACGGGGTACTGGCCGTCGAAGCAGGCCCGGCAGAGGTCGGGCTTGTCGATGGTGGTGGCCTCGATCATCGCGTCTATGGAGATGTACGCGAGGGAGTCGGCGCCCAGGGAGGTGCCGATCTCGTCGACCGACAGGCCGTTGGCGATCAGCTCGGCGCGGGTGGCGAAGTCGATGCCGTAGTAGCAGGGCCACTTGATCGGCGGGGAGCTGATCCGGACGTGGACCTCGGCGGCGCCGGCCTCGCGCAGCATGCGGACCAGGGCGCGCTGGGTGTTGCCGCGGACGATGGAGTCGTCGACGACCACCAGGCGCTTGCCGCGGATCACCTCTTTGAGGGGATTGAGCTTGAGGCGGATGCCGAGCTGCCGGATGGTCTGGCTGGGCTGGATGAAGGTACGGCCGACGTAGCTGTTCTTGACCAGTCCCGATCCGTACGGGATGCCGCTGGCCTCCGCGTAGCCGATCGCGGCGGGGGTGCCGGATTCGGGCGTGGCTATGACCAGGTCGGCCTCGACCGGTGCCTCGGCGGCGAGCCGGCGGCCCATCTCCACCCGGGAGACGTACACGTTCCGGCCGGCGATCTCGGCGTCGGGGCGGGCCAGGTACACGTACTCGAAGACGCAGCCCGCGGGCTTCGCGTCCGCGAATCGGGAGGACCGCAGACCGTTCTCGTCGATGGCGATCAGCTCACCGGGCTCGACCTCCCGGATGACCGAGGCGCCCACGATGTCCAGGGCGGCCTGCTCGGAGGCGACCACCCAGCCGCGCTCCAGGCGGCCCAGGACCAGCGGGCGGATGCCCTGCGGGTCGCGGGCGGCGTACAGCGTGTTCTCGTCCATGAAGACGAAGCTGAACGCGCCCTTGACCTGGGGCAGCACGATCGGGGCGGCCTGTTCGACGGTCAGCGGCTCCCCGGTGGCCTCGTCCCGCTGGCCGGCGAGCAGCGCGGTGACGAGGTCGGTGTCGTTGGTGACCGCGGCGCGCTGGCGGCGGCCGTGGTCGGTGGGGAGTTCCGCGACCAGGTCGGCGAGGTCGGCGGTGTTGACGAGATTCCCGTTGTGGCCGAGCGCGATCGAACCGTGGCCGGTGGCCCGGAACGTCGGCTGGGCGTTCTCCCAGGTGGAGGCACCGGTGGTGGAATACCGGTTGTGGCCGACGGCCAGATGCCCCCGCAGGGAGCCGAGAGAGGTCTCGTCGAAGACCTGGGACACCAGTCCCATGTCCTTGAAGACCAGAATCTTGGATCCGTCGCTCACCGCGATGCCCGCGGACTCTTGTCCGCGGTGCTGGAGTGCGTACAGACCGTAGTAGGAGAGCTTGGCGACCTCCTCGCCCGGGGCCCAGACACCGAAGACGCCGCAAGCGTCCCTCGGGCCCTTTTCACCGGGGTCGAGGTCGTGGCTGAGGAGTCCATCACCACGAGGCACGTGGTTGAGTCTAGGACAGGTTCTCCGCTGGGGAAGAACCAGTGGATTGTGAGACATCCCCCAGCGGGTGCCTGACCTGCCCCGTTTCCGCACCCTGTGGCATCAGCCGAGCACGGGCAGTTGGCCGGCGAGGGAGATCGCGCGTTCGCCGCTCGCCTTGAGCCGGCCGGTGGCGGCGGTCTGCGCCCAGGTGGCGCGGCCGGTGGCCAGCCGCAGCCAGGTGATGGGGTCGGCCTCGACGACCGAGGGCGGGGTGCCGCGGGTGTGCCGGGGGCCCGGCAGGCACTGGACGGCGACGAACGGCGGAACGCGCAGCTCGGTGGAGTTGCCGGGGGCCTTGGCGGCCAGGGCGTCCGCCAGCACCCGGACGGAGATGGCCAGGGCGCCGCGGTCCAGCCGGACGGGGCTCTGCAGGGAGCGGGTCAGGTCGTCGCTGTGCACCACCAGCTCCACCACCCGGGTGACGGTGAAGTCCAGGCCGCGCATCGGGCCGAAGCGGTGCGGCAGGAGGAGGTCCTCGCGGACGGCCGTCTCCAGGACGGCGTCCAGTTCCTCGGCGGCTGCGTCGATGGCCTCCACCGGGTCGCCCGCGGCCTCGGGGGCGTCGCCGATGCCGGCGCCGGGGTGGACGGCCCACTCGTCGAGATCGAGCGCGGGCCGGGTGGCGGCGGGGGCGGGCTCGGCGAGGAGCCGGGGGACGGCGTCGATCTGGCCCGCGATGTGCGCGAGCAGGGAGCTGACGTCGCGGCCCGGCAGGGCGGCGGGCCGGGCGAGCTGCTCGGGCGTGAGGGCGTGGGCGGCCAGCCGTACGTGTTCCACCTGCGCGAGCAGCGCGTCACGGACTCGGTCGGGGTGGTAGGCGCGCGACTTGCGCCGGACGGCACACATGGGAGGGAGCTTACGGCCATTCCTGCGGGAAGATCAGTGTTTGGGGAGGTGAAGTGGGGTGGGAGCGTGGTGGCAACGACATGACAACCTGATACCAAGTGGCCGGAGGGCGGCTGTGGCCTCGGCGCGTTGTGCCATGCTCCCGGTATGGCTTACGCGGACCGTTACCTCGCCGACGACGAAGAACTCCTTTACGAGACCAGGCAGCACTGGACCACGCTGGTCAGTGAGTTCGTGCAACTGGTCGTCATCGCGGCGGTGGCGGCCGTACTGACGCTGATCATCGGGGACCTGGGCTCCCCCGTGGCGTGGGTGGTGCTGGGGCTCGCGGGGATCGCGATCATCTGGCGGTGGCTGGTGCCGATGCTGCAATGGCGTTCGACGGTGTACTTCCTGACCACCAAGCGCCTGCACAAGCGCACCGGTTTCCTCAACAAGGTCGGCCGCAGCATCCCGTTGAGCCGGGTGAACGACGTGTCGTTCTCGGCGTCGCTGTGGGAGCGGATCATGCGGTACGGCACGCTGCACGTCCAGTCCGCCTCCGAGCAGGGCAAGATGACCTTCAAGCACGTGCCCAGCCCGGAGGAGTTCAAGAACCGGGTGTACGAGGCGCTGGACCGCGTCGAGGACTGAGACAGGCCGGGCCGCCCGCCGTTCACACGTCCCGGTCGCGGCCTTGAGAACCGTGCGAGAACAAAGGGAGTTGGGGCCGGTCACGCCACGCGCGTAGCCACTACGATCATTTCTTGTGATCGCACTGGTGGTGACCATCGCGCTGGCGTTCGCCGGTTATCTCGCCACGTACCTCAACGGGGTACGGCTCTCCCAGCGCCAGGAGCGGCTCGCCCGGGTGAACCGGCAGCTGAGCGACTTCTACGGGCCGTTGTTCGCCCTCACCGAGGGCAACAGCCGCAGCTACGCCGAGTTCCTGGAGCGCAACGTACGGCCGGACGGCAGCTCGCCGTTCGGCGAGGGCGGACCCGCCGCCACCGAGCGGGAGAGCAGCGAGTGGCGGCTGTGGGCGTCCACGGTGTTCCTGCCCAACATCCAGGCGATGCGCGATCTGGTGATCCAGCGCGCCGACCTGCTGCGCGAGCGTGAGGTGCCGCCCGTGCTGCTCGAACTGTGCGCGCACGTCTCCGGATACGAGATCACCGCGGCGCGCTGGGCCCGCGAGGACTACAGCGAACACCTGTCGGTGGTCCCCTTCCCCGGCGAGGAGATCCGCGCCTACGCGCGCCGCGGGTTCACCGAGCTGAAGGCGGAGCAGGCCCGGCTGCTGGGCGGCTGAGCCCTCCCCTCCCCCACTGCTACGGCGAGGCGGGCCCGGCGGGTGGTTCCACGGCGTAACTCAGGTCCTTGACGGTGAGGGTGGCCGGGGCCAGGCGCAGCCAGACGGCGCCGCCCGCCGTGGGGTCGCCGTACAGATACCCGGTGAACCGCCGATCCCAGCGGGACTCGTCGGGGCCGAGGTAGCGGCTGAGCTTGCGGCGGCCGCGCGGCACGTCGAAGGGCAGGAGTTCGGCGCCGCCGCGCGCCATGACCTGCCGGACCCTGCCGGTCGCCAGGTCGCAGTCGTCGACCACCACGGCCACCCGGGGATCGGCCTCCACGTGCTGCCGCAGCTTCGCCCAGGGGCCGGTGAGCGTCCAGAACGCGCCCTCCTCCCACAGGAACCACACCGGCCGGACGGCGGGCCCGGCCGGGGTGTTGGTGGCCAGTCGCGCGGTGCGGGGCGCGGCGAGGAAGGCGTCGACATCGAACGGATGGTCAGGCATCCCCCGATCCTCACCGTCCGCGGGCCCGTCCGCATCGGTCCCGGGACGGAGCCGGCCTGGTCCGTCCGTGCTCCGCCGGGCCCTGCGCTGCCACGGCTGGCGCGGCGTCGGCGAGGAGGAGTACGGCGTGCTCGCCCCCGGTCCGGCGGGGGATGTGCGGTGCGGTGCGCGATCCTGGACCGGGGGAAGCCGGTCGGTACAGGATGGGGCGATGGCGACCCTGGTGGCTTTTCACGCGCATCCCGATGACGAAGTCCTCCTGACTGGCGGCACCTTGGCGCGGGCCGCCGCCGAAGGGCACCGGGTGGTGATCGTGGCCGCGACCGACGGCCACATGGACGCCGTGCCCCCACAGGGCGCGCCCCGGCTGGCCGAACTCCGGGCCGCCGCCGGTGTTCTGGGCGCGCACCGGGTGGTCCATCTCGGGTACGCGGACAGCGGGCACGGCAAGGACCTGTACCCCGACCCGGCCGACCGGCCGCGCCTGGCACGGGCCGATACCCAGGAGGCCGCCGGGCGGCTCGCCGACGTGCTGCGGCAGGAGCGGGCCGATCTGCTGCTGGGGTACGACCGCAACGGCGGCTACGGGCACCGCGACCACGTGAAGGTGCACGAGATCGGGCGCCGGGCGTTCACGTCCGGAGCCGTGCCACGGCTGCTGGAGGGCACCGTGCCGCGCGAGACGGCTGCCCGGGTGGCGCGGGCGCTGCGCGAGGACGCCACCCGCCTGGAGCGGATGTTCCTGCCGCGCGCGGAGATCACGCACGCCGTCAACGTCCGCCGCTACGCCGCCCTCAAGCAGCGGGCCCTGGCCGAGCACCGCTCGCAGACCGGCGGCAAGCTGCCCGGCACCCTGCTCGGTCTGCCCGTCCCGCTCTTCCGGGCGCTGCTGGGACGGGAGTGGTTCAGCGAGGTCGGGCGGCCGCGGCGGCCCTGAGCGGCGGACGAACGGGTACGCGCCCCCGGTCCGCCGCGTCCCACCCCCGCCACGCGCCCGCCGGCCGTGGGACCGTCCCGCCGTGACCGGTGGTGCCGGTCACAGCGCGAACTCCCCCTGGGTACCGATCAGGCCGATGCCGGACATCAGCTGCCGCATCGCTGTGTTCTCCGGGGTCGTGGACAGATACAGCCGGTCGTGACCGTCCGCCCGGGCCCGGTCGATCAGCAGCCGGAGGACCGTGCCGCCCACCCCCGCGCCCCGGTACGAGCGGCCGATCCACAGGCCGGCCTCCACCGTGTCCGCCTCCACCGTGCCCGGCCCCTCGCGCTCCCGGTTGCTGTTCCGGTCCGGGCGGGGGCACAGCCGCGCCGCGCCCGCCACCCGGCCGGCCACGGTGATCGCGTACGTCGACTCCACCGGGTCCGGCGGCAGCGAACGCCACGCGTGGAACCGCACGAACGCGGCCCGGCGCTCCGCCGTCCAGCCGTCGCCGCCCGTCGGGTCCGGGACCGGCGGCATCACCTCCGGCGGGTCCGCGTCCGCGACCGCCACGGCGAGCAGTGCGGTCAGCAGGGGCCGGTCGAGCGGGAGCAGGGTCACATCGGAACGCATCCCCGCATCCTGCCGGACAGGAGTAGGGTCCGGCGCATGCGTCCCGAGTCGTACCTGAGCCATCTGCGCCGCGAACTCGACGCTTTCCGGGCTACGTTGGGCGCCGACTTGGGCGCGCCCGTCGAACACTGCGGCCCTTGGACGCTGCGCGATCTGGCCGGGCACCTGGGCAGCGGCAATCTGTGGGCGGCCACAGCCGTCACCGAGGGGCACGGGGACCATCACCCGCCCGCACCGCGGGACCCCGGAGCGCTGCTGGAGTGGTACGACGGCGGGTGCGCGACGCTGCTGGCCGCCCTGGACGCCGATCCGGCGGCTCCGGCCTGGTCGTTCGCCCCACCGCCCACGGTCGGTTTCTGGCAGCGGCGGCGGGCGCAGGAGACGCTGATCCACCGGTGGGACGCGGAGCACGCGCTCGGGGCGGCCAAGCCGCTCGATCCCGTTCTGGCGGCGGACGGTGTCGCGGAGGTCTTCGACACGATGGCGCCGCGGATGATCACCCGGGGTCTGGCGACCGGGCCGCCGCACGCGCTGCGGGTGACGGCCACGGACACCGGGGCCTCGTGGACGTATGGACCCGGCGAACCGGTGGCCACGCTGGCGGGGCCGGCCGGGGAGCTGCTTCTGCTGCTGTGGGGCCGGATGGCCGAGGGCGAGGGCGACCTGTCATGGTCCGGCGACCGCGCGGCCGGGCTGCTCGTCCTGGGCTCGCGGCTGACGCCGTGAGCCGTGCGGCGGCGGCTCACAGCCACTGCCAGCACACCGTGTAGCCGAGGTCGGGGAAGTCGGAGTTCTGCCAGGTGGTCGAGCCGTCGTTGCCGCAGAACGCGATGTCGTTGTAGGTGCTGGTGCGGCCGGTGACGTAGACGTTCCCCTCCTCGCAGCCGGAGAAGGTGAAGGTCGCGGCGGTGTCCGGGCCGGACTTGATCATGCAGTTGTTCTGCTGGGCGACGCCCGCGTCGTCGGGGTAGTTCATGGCCAGGCAGAGCCGTACGCCCAGCTCCGGCCAGCCCTCCACGGAGAAGTAGCGGCTGTGGTGCCAGGTCCAGGAGTCGCAGTCGCTGGAGGGGCTGTCCTCGCCGAACCGGGCGACCACGGTGAAGTTGCCGGTCTCGCAGTCGGCCTCGCCCCAGTAACTGCTGTCGCCCTGCTCGCCGTACACGCAGTCGCCGGGCTGTGCGTGGTAGGCGGTGCCGCTGCTGTGGTGGTAGCTGAGGCACAAGGTGGTTTCCCAGTACGGGTAGTTGACGGACCAGTCGACGTCCTGGACGCCGTCGCAGTCGTCGTAGTCCGTGCTGTCGTGGTAGACGGCCACGGCCTCGAAGGTGCCGTCGCCGCAGCCGGCCGGTGTCAGGTCGAGGTCCTGCATGGTGCCGTGGTTGGTGAAGCAGTCGCCCGTTTCCGCGTCCCCGACGGGGTCGGGTTCCGGCTCGGGTTCCGGCTCCGGCTCCGGTTCCCACTCGGTGTCGGTACCGGTGTCCGCCTCGTCCACCGGGTCGGACCGCTCCTCGTCAAAGGTCTCGGTGGCGGTGGGGGCCGGCGTACCGCCACCGGCCGTGTCGTCCTTGTCGCCGCCGGGCAACCACACCACCAGGGCGAGGATCAGCAGCACGACCAGGCCCACGGCGGCCACCACCCCGCCGGCCGGGTTCTGCCGATCGGGCGCCCGGGGCCCGGTGGGCGGGGCGACCACCGTCGGGGGCACCGCGTCCGCGGTGACCGTGGGCGCGTCCGCCGCCGGGACGAGCCCGCGCACCTGTGCCCGCTGCGCCTCGGCCATCCGGTGCACGGCGGGCGGCCAGCAACGGGCCGCCCCGGCCCCGGCCTCGGGCAGCGGGCCGATCAGCTCCAGGACGCGGGCCGGGGTGGGGCGTTCGCCCGGGGTCTTGGACAGGCACGGCTCGATGACCCGGCGCAGCCGGTCGGGGACCGCGCCCAGCTCGGGCGTCGCGTACACCACGTTGAACATGGTCTGCGGGATGCCGGGGCCCTCGAAGGGGTTGGTGCCGGTGCACGCCATCAGCAGGATCGTGCCGAGCGAGAACATGTCGCTGGCCGGGGTCAGTTCCGCCCCCTGTGCCTGCTCGGGCGACATGAACCCGGGCGCCCCGATGACCGAGCCGGAGCGGGTGACGGCCGTGGTCATGGTCTGCAGCCGGGTGGTGCCGGCGCCCTCGGCGGCGCGCACGATCCCGAAGTCGATGACCTTGGGACCGTCGTCGGCCAGCATCACATTGGACGGCGACAGGTCGCGGTGCACGAGGCGCGCCGCGTGGATGTCGCGCAGGGCGGCGGCGAGGCCGGCGGCCAGCCGCAGGACGGCGTCGGCCGGCAGCCGCCCGGTCTCCTCCAGGACCCGGTGCAGCGAGGGGCCGTACACGAACTCGGAGGCCAGCCACGGCACCTCCGCGTCGATCTCGGCGTCCACCACGGCCGCGGTGTGCGGGCTGCGGACCTTGCGCGAGGCCGCGACCTCACGCTTGAAGCGTTTGCGGAAATCCGCGTCACCGGCGAGGTGTTCGTGCACGCGCTTGACGGCGACCAGGTTGCCGTGCGGCCCGGTGGCCAGCAGCACCCGGCCCATGCCGCCCTCACCCAGCACGGCGAGCGGCCGGTAGCGGCCGATCCGGCGCGGATCGGCGCCCCCGAGATCCTCCATGGCCGTAGCCCTCCCCCCGGGCTCCCCTTCTGGAACGCTGTTCTAGAACCACTTTCCAGTTGACCCCCGGCGTGCGTCAATATCCTCAGGACACAGGGCCGTTGAAGACAGTGAAGATATGGTGAGGGCACGTGACGGAGCGGGCACGCACAGCCCCGGCCGGGCCGGCGAAGCAGCGGCGCGGACAGCACACCGTCGACCGGCTGCTGCGGGCCGCATTCGAGGTCTACCGGGACGCCGGGCCCCAGGGGTTCACCCTGCCGGCGGTGATCGAGGCGTCCGGGGTGAGCGTGGGCAGCCTCTACCACCACTTCGGCAGCTTCGACGGGCTGGCGGCCACCCTGTTCATCCGGTGCAAGGACGACCTGCTGGCCGCCCTCACCGACGCGGTACGCCCCGCCACCTCGGCCAAGGGCGCCGTCACCGCGCTCGTCAGCGGCTATCTGCGCTGGTCGGCGGCACACCGTACGGAGGCGCTCATCATCCACGCCTCCCCGTACGCCGGCTATCTGCGCGCCCACACCGAGCGGGTGGACGCCGGGCGGGCGCCCCGGGTCGCGGAGCTGCTGGAGTTCTTCGGGCCGCGGCTGGCCGCCGAGGGGCTGCGGCCGCTGCCGCCCGCCCAGGCCGAGATGCTGATCATGGGGCCGGTGACCTTCGCCGTCACCCGGTGGCTGGCCGGTACGGAGGGGTTCGATCTGGAGGAGGCCGCCCGGACGCTCCCCGACCGGATCTGGCTCTCCCTGGGGACAGTGCCGGCGGGGCCCTGACCGGCGACGGCCGGGCGGGCGGGACGGCCGCGGCGACCCGATGGCGCCATCCCGTTGAAACGTGGCACCGGGGCCCCTGGGACGGGCGGGACGGGCGGCCTAGCGTCGGTGCTGCCCTGTACGGGCCGCGACCCGTACCCCCGCGACCGCCGCCCCGAAGGACGTCACCGTGCCCCTGCGGCCCCTGCGCATCGCCGCGCACATCGAGCTGGTCTCGCTCCTCATCCTGCTGGCCAACCTCGCCACCGTGCACCTGCGGCCCCTGTCCTCCCTGCTGGGCCCCACCCACGGCTGCGCCTACCTGTTCGTGATCCTGCTGGCCTGGCGCCTCCCGCACGCCACGCCCGCCGTCCGGGCGCTGTCGCTCATTCCGGGAGTGGGTGGACTGCTGGCGCTGCGCCGCGCAGCCGCTCGATCACCGCTCGGCCGGCCGGCCCCCAGGTAGGCTGCCCGCCCGGCCGGCCCAACTCTCCCGCCCGCCCGATGCCGATGAGGGCGAGCGCCTTGGTCAGCGCCAGACCCCTGGCCCGGCGCACGGCTGCCTCGTCGGCGGCGCCGTACGCGGCCAGGAAGGACACGTCCGCCCCGGCCGGCAACAGCAGCCAGGCGGCGGCGAGATCGATGGCCGGGTCGCCTCCGCACAGTTCGCCGAAGTCGACGACCCCGGCCAGGGTGCCGCCGTTCACCACGACGTTGGCGGGGTGCAGATCCCCGTGCAGCCACACCGGCGTCCCGGACCAGTCGGGCGCGGCCACGGCGTCCTCCCACACGGCGCGGAGCGCGGGATCACGCTGGACGGCCAGGACCGCCGGGTCGTCCTCCATGCCGGGCAGCACGCCGAGGGTCCGCAGCGGAGCGGCCTGGTAGGCGTGCCCGGGCACACCGGGGGGCGCGGGCCGGTGCAGCGCCCGCAGGAAGCGGGCGAGTTCGGCGGCGGCGTGCGGCCCGTCGGTGATCGGGGCGCGGTCCGCCGGTTCCCCCGGCACCCAGGCGACGACGGACCAGTGCCAGGGGAAGTGCGCGGACGGCGCCCCGGCGCGTACCGGCAGGGGAACCGGCAGCGGCAGGCCCGGCACCACTTCGGGGGCCCAGCGCTGTTCCTTGAGCGCCTCGGGGGCGGCGGATTCCCGGCGCGGCAGCCGGACCGCGAGGTCCTCCCCCAGCCGCCACAGCTGGTTCGACCAGCCGGTCGCCGCGAGCCGCAGCTCCCGCCCGGCGAGATCCGGGTGCTGCTCCCGCAGCAGGGCCCTGACCAGGGCCTCGTCGATGTCGTGGTGGGAGTCGATCATCACGGGACCGGCCGTACGTCCTGGGTGAGACTGCGCCAGGTCCGCACCAGCTGGCTGAACTCCCTGACCTGGACCAGCACATGCTCGCGGGCGGCCGCCTCGGCGGCCTCGGCGTCGCCGCACGTGATGGCCTGCGCGATCGTGCGGTGCTCGGCGAGGGAGCGGCGCATGCGGTCCGGGACCCGCAGTTGCAGCCGCCGGTACGGCTGCAGGACGCGCTTGAGCGCACGGACCTGCTGGCGCAGATATTCATTGCCGCAGGAGTCGTACACGATGCCGTGGAAGTCGGCGTTGGCGTAGTAGTAGCGGTCGGCGTCACCGGCCAGCGCGTGCTTCTCGCACTCCCGCAGGGCCCGCCCCAGATCGTCCAGGGGCTCGCGTTCGATGCGGCGGGCGCTCAGCCTGGCGGCCATGCCCTCCAGCTCGGCCATGACCTCGAACCGCTCGGCCAGCTCGGGGACGCTCAACTCGGTGACGTAGGTGCCCTGTTTGGCGCGGATCTGCACCAGCCCCGAGCGTTCCAGGGCCTGGAGGGCCTCACGCACCGGAGTGCGGGAACAGCCGAACTCCCGCTCCAGCTGGGCGGGGTCGAGTCGCTGGCCGGGGCGGTAGCGGCCTTCGACAACAGCTTTCTCCAAGGCGTCCCGTACCCGCCGGGCCTCCGGGATTCGAGCCATGCGCACCTCCGGGCTCAGGCTATCCGGTCAATCGGTGTGTTCCAGGGGGTAGCGCACCGCACGTCTGTCCTCTACGGTGCGGCTGTTATATACATCACGCCCGGTGATGCATACACCAAAGCTGTCGGGAGGAGCGAAACGTGGAACACCATGACGGCTGGCCCCTCACCGACCTCTTCCCCGCCGCCGGCCCCGGACCGGAAGACCCGCTGGAAGCTCTGCTCACGGCCTGCGAGGTGCTGATGAGCGACGTGGGCGAGGCGTCCCTGCGCGCGGTCGCGGCCCGCGCCCTCACCGCCTACCGCGCACTCGACGACGACGGCAGGCTGGCGTTCTTCACCCACGTCACGACGGCGTACGGCGTCGACGCCGACCAGGTCCGCGCGGCCTTCCACCAGTGGGAAGCCGCCAGGGACGGCGGCCTGGGCGGCGACACCGAACTCGTCCGGCTCTTCGACGCGGTCGAACCGGCCAGGCAGCAGCTGCTGCGCCGCCTCCACCACGCGCCGGGCGCCACCCTGGCCCTGGTCGGCATGCGCGAGGACCTGCTCCGGCTCGCCCGCCACCACCCGCCGCTGCGGCCCCTCGACCACGACTTCCACCACCTGCTCACCTCCTGGTTCAACCGCGGATTCCTGCGCATGGCGCGGGTGACCTGGCAGGACGCGCCGCCGGAGCTGCGCGGGCGACTGCTGCGCGGCGAGCGGGTCCACCCGATGGCGGACGAGAACGCACTGCGCCGCCGGCTGGAGCCCGCCGACCGCGACCTGTACGCCTTCTTCCACCCGGCCACCGGGGATGTGCCGCTGATCTTCGTGGAGGTGGCGCTGGTACGCGGCCTGCCCGACCGCGTCGGCCCGCTGCTGGAACCCGGCCCGGAGCTGGACCCGGCGCAGGCGGACACCGCCGCGCTGTACTCGATCAACAACGCGCTGGACGGGCTGGCCGGGGTCTCCTTCGGCAGCTTCCTCATCAAACAGGTCATCGAGGACGTGAGCGAACGGCTGCCGCATCTGCGGCGCTTCGCCACCCTCTCCCCGCTCCCCGGGTTTCGCCGCTGGCTCACCGCCCAGGCCGGGCACGACCCGCGGCTGCGTGCGCTTCGGGACGAGCTGGACGCCCTGGCCGGGCCGCAGCGGATATCCGCTCTCCCGGCGGCGGAGACCGAGCGGATACGTTCGCGGCTCCTCCCCGCCCTGACCCGCTACATCGCGCTGGGCAAGCGGGAGACCGACGGGCGACCGCTCGACCCCGTCGCCCGCTTCCACCTCGGCAACGGCGCCGCCGCCTGGCAGCTCAACTGGCCGGCCGACACCTCGCCCACGGCCTGGCGGCAGTCGTACGGCGCGATGATCAACTACCGCTACGAACCGGAGCGGCTGGAGCGCCGGCACGAGGATTTCGTACGCCACCGCACCGTCGCTCTCGGCGGGCCGATGCGGGACGCCCACGCGGCGGCCGCACGGGACACGAGCGGAACGTGAAAGGAACAGCCCCGATGGCACCACCTCTGCCGACGACCATCCATCAGTCCTTCGCCGAACAGGTGGAACGGCAGCCGGACAAGGCACTCTTCGAGCTGCCCGACGGGCGGAGCGTCAGCTACGGCGACACGGAACGGACCGTACGCCTGATCGCCGCCCGGCTCGTCGCGGACGGGGTCACCCCGGGCGACCGGGTGGCCATGCAGGTGGAGAAGTCCCCGGAGGCCATCGCGCTCTACCTGGCCACCCTGCGCGTCGGCGGTGTCTTCCTGCCGCTCAACACCGCCTATACCGGCGCCGAGATGGAGTACTTCATCCAGGACGCGGAACCCCGCGTCCTGGTCTGTTCCCCGGAGCACCGGGCCGGCCACGCGCACCGGGCCGGCCCGGAACTCGTCCTGGAAACCCTCGGCACGGCGGGCGACGGAACCCTGCTGGAAGGCGGACCGGACGCCCCGGAGCCGGAGCCCTTCACGGCCTCGGCCGACGACCCGGCCGCCATCCTCTACACCTCCGGCACCACCGGACGCTCCAAGGGCGCCGTGCTCTCGCACGGCAATCTGGCCTCCAACTGCCGGGCACTGCTCGACTCGTGGCAGTTCACGGGCGAGGACCGGCTGATCCACGCCCTGCCGATCTTCCACATCCACGGGCTCTTCGTCGCCGCGAACATGACCCTCACGGCCGGGGCCTCCATGTACTACCTGCCGAAGTTCGACGCGGAGACGATCATCGACCTGCTGCCCCGGGCCACCGTGCTCATGGGCGTGCCCACCTTCTACACCCGGCTGCTGCGGAACGATCGGCTCACCGCCGCCTCCTGCTCCTCGGTACGGCTGTTCGTCTCGGGCTCGGCGCCACTGCTCGCGAGCGACCACGAGGCGTTCCGGGCGCGAACCGGGCACACCATCCTGGAGCGCTACGGGATGACGGAAACCGGTATGAACACCACCAACCCGTACGCGGACGGGCCGCGCAAGCCCGGCACCGTCGGCAAGCCGCTGCCCGGAACCGAGATCCGGGTGGTGGACGCCGCGACCGGCCGGGTGCTGCCGGACGGCGAGGTCGGCAGCATCGAGGTACGCGGCCCGAACGTCTTCACCGGCTACTGGCGGCTGCCCGAGAAGACCGCCTCCGAGTTCCGCGCGGACGGCTACTTCATCACCGGGGACCTGGGCCGCGTCGACGAGGACGGCTACCTCAGCATCGTCGGCCGGGGCAAGGACCTGGTGATCTCCGGGGGTTACAACATCTACCCGAAGGAGATCGAAGAACTGCTCGACGCCCACCCGGGCGTGCTGGAGTCCGCCGTGATCGGGGTCCCGCACCCGGACTTCGGGGAGACGGTGGTGGCCGTCGTCGTCCCCGCACCGGGCCAGGAGCCCGGGGAGCGGGAACTGCTGGACTTCATCGGCGGTGACCTCGCCCGGTTCAAGCACCCGCGGGCCGTCCGGCTCGTGGAGGCGCTGCCCCGCAATGTCATGGGCAAGGTACAGAAGGCCGAACTGCGCAAGCGCTACGCGCGCCTGTTCACCGGCGCCGACACCTGACCCGGCCCGGTACTCCCCCATCTCACCCTTTCCTGTCCCTCAGTCTCTCAGCGTGGAGAAGACGATGATCATTTATGGAGTCGCGGCACTGGCGGTGTGCCTGCTCGCGGGCACCCTCGCCGGTGAACTGATCGGCGCCGCCGTAGGGGTCGACGCCAACGTCGGCGGGGTCGGATTCGCCATGATCATGCTGGTGCTGGTCACCGGCTGGCTCCGGGCGAAGGGGCGCTTCCCCCAAGCGACCGAGCAGGGCGTGCTCTTCTGGAGCGCGATGTACATACCCATCGTCATCGCCATGGCCTCCACCCAGAACGTGGTGAAGGCGGTCAGCGGTGGCCCGATGGCCATCCTGGCGGGTCTCGCCGCGATCGCCGCCGGCCTCGCGCTGGTGCCCGTACTGGCACGGATCGGCGAACCGGGCGAGCCACTGCCGCCGCAGGCCGCCTCCGAAGAGCGGCAGGAGGCCTGAGATGGAACTGGACAGATTCGCCTCCGTCTTCGAGAACAACGGCCTGCTGGTGGCCTTCGCCCTGGTCGGTGCGCTGATGCTGGTCTCCGGCTGGCTCTCCAAAACGCTGACCCGGGGACGGCTCCAGGGCTCCGCCATCGCCATCCTCCTCGGCCTGGCCCTGGCCTACTGGGGCGGTTCGGTGACCGACGGCGAATCCGGCCTGGCCGGTTTCGCCGCCCTGTCCGGCCTGAGCGTGATGGGCGGGGCGATGCTGCGGGACTTCGCGATCGTCTCCACCGCGTACGGCGTGGACCTCAAGACCATCAAGCGAGCCGGGGTGGCCGGAGCACTGTCGATCCTGCTCGGCGTGCTGGTCTCGTTCGCGGCCGGAGCCCTGATCGCCGCCGCGTTCGGCTACACGGACGCGAAGTCGATGGCCACCATCGGCGGTGGCGCGGCCACCTACATCGTGGGCCCGGTGACCGGCACGGCGGTGGGCGCCGAATCGGACGTCATCGCCCTGTCCGTGGCCGCCGGACTGGTCAAGTCCGTGGTGGTCATGGTGGGCACCCCGCTGGTGGCCCCGCTGATCGGCCTGAACAACCCGAAGTCGGCCATGGCCTACGGCGGGCTGATGGGCACCACCTCGGGCGTGGCGGGCGGCCTGGCGGCCACCGACAAGCGACTGGTGCCGTACGGCGCCATGACGGCCACCTTCTACACCGGCGTGGGCTGCCTGCTCGGCCCTTCGCTGCTGTACTTCGCGCTGCGGGCGATCGTGGGCGGGTGAGACGCCGGCTCCTGCCGGGAGACCGGGAAGACCGGGAACCGGCGGGCCGCAGGACGGGGGACGGCGTTCGTCGCGGACGCCGCCACCAACCGGGAATGGATCACCGGGGCCGGTCTGGCCGTCGAACGGGAGGAGTTCGTCCCGGAGGGCGACACCGGGCACGCCCTGTTCTGGGCACACCGTCCGTCCTGAGGGGGTCAGGGCGCGGGCGTCAGTCGGGGATCGGCATGGGCGCGGGCTCGGCGTCCCGTATCCGTTCGGGGGTCCAGTAGTCCAGCACGTCCTGCGGATCCTCGTCCGTGGTGTGCGTGATGACGCCGGAGTCCTCGGCGTCCCCGGAGTCCGAGGCCAGCGCCATCGCCATGCCCGCCAGCGCGCCGACGACGAGCACCCCGGTCAGGATGCCGACGGCGGCGAGTGCGCGTCGGGTGGAACGTCCCATGTCCGTCCTCCTCCGGGCGGCTTCGCGACCGGCTGCCGTGCCTGCCCTGCCCGCCCGGTGCAGCGTAACCGGGCGGGCAGGGCGGGAACACTAGGTGTAGCTGCCCTGGGCGTCGAACATCTCCTTGACGCTGTCACCGAAGTACGGGCTCCGGTTCGCGCCCGCCGAGTCGACGGTGCTGGTCACCCCGTTGACCTGGCCGAGTCCCGTGCTGTCGTTGTACACGCGCAGCCAGGGGCCGCCGCTGGAGCCGCCGCCGAAGTTGCAGTCCAGCCGGAGCCTGCCGCCCGAGTCGACGGTCGTCCCCTGGCACCACCACTGCACCTGGCCGCTCGCGTGGTTCCCCGGGTAGCCCCAGATGGTGACGGCCTGGCTGCGGCTGTAGTTCCAGCTCAGGCCGTGTCCGCCGGTGACGTTGACCAGCTTGCTGCCGTTGAGCGGCCAGGTGGTCACCATGGCCACGTCCCACTCGAAGTTGCTGTTGTTGATCCAGCCGTTGAACGACCGGAACTGCTTGGCCGCGAACGTCCCGAAGGGGCGGGCGCCCTCGCGGTAGCGCGGGACGTACGTCCAGTTGGTCATCCACGCGCCGGCGTTGCCGTTGCTGCCGCCCACGTTGACGCAGTGTCCGGCGGTGATCAGCATCTGCTTGGAGTCGCTGTTGAGGGCGCCGGCCGAGCACCAGTAGTCGCCGCCGTTGTTCGGGTTGGTGTAGAAGACCCGGCCCACGACCGGGGTCTCGGTGAGGGCAGCCGAGATGTCGCGGCCCTCCTGCTGGAGCGGCGGCGCGGGCTCGGTCGAGCCGGGCTCGCCCCCGGAGTCCTCCGGCGCCCGCGCCGCCGGGGTGGCGTCGGCGGCATCCGCGGCGTCCGGCACGAGGGTGTCGGCGGGGAGGGCCCGGGCCATCCGCTCCGGGGTCCAGTACTCCTCCAGCGCGGCGGCGGGATCGGTGTCCGCCAGGGCGGCGAAAGCGGCGGCCCCGCCCGAGAGCTGGGCGTCGGCGGTACGGGTACCGGCCGGGTCGGTCCGGTCCTCGGCGGAGGCGTTCCCAGCGAGTCCGGAGAGCAACAGGGTGGCGGCCAGCAGCGGCAGGCACGCGCGTCTTAAGCGGTTCACAGAGCAACCTTCCGGTGGGAGTTGCGTGAAGCGACGAAAGATTGTGCGCCCCGCGGGTGTGCGCTGCCTAGCCCCGTACGACCGGATCGCGCCGTGCGCGGCAGGGGTGCCGGTCCGGCCTGTGGTGTCCCGCGCTCAGGAGTCGAGCACGGCGGCCACGGCCTCGATCTCGACGAGCTGGTCGTCGTAGCCCAGCACCGTGACCCCCAGCAGCGTGCTGGGCACGTCGTGGTCGCCGAAGGCGTCCCGGACCACTTCCCAGGCGGCGACGAGGTCCGCCTGCCGGGACGAGGCGACGAGCACCCTGGTGCTGATGACGTCCTCCAGCGAGGCACCAGCGGCGGCCAGCGCGATCCGCAGGTTCTCCACGCACACGGCCGCCTGTCCGGCGTGGTCACCGATCGCCGCGGTGGAACCGTCCTTGTTCAGCGGGCAGGAACCGGCCAGGAAGATCAGCCGGGCCTCGGCCGGAGCGGTGGCCGCGTAGGCGTACTCGGCGGCGTCCGAGAGCTCGGCGGAACGGATCAGCGTGACGGCGCGGGGCATGGGCGTTTCCTTCGGCGACGGCGACGGCGAGGTGGGCCCTCATCGTCGCCGGGCCGCGCGCCCGCTGTCACCCCGGTTTTCGCGGGTCAGCGACCCGGACCCCGCCCGGCGGGGGGTGGTACCGCGCCGTCCGATGCCGGTCGCTTCCGGTGGGTCTGTCGCGCGGGGTCGAAGAATGTCATGCTCGTAGCCATCGCAGTCGCCTTCTTCGTCTCCGTCTCATTCGCGCCGTCGCTCATCACCGCATCAGCACCTGGCACATCGAGGCGGTCCGGGAGCGGTCGGGGCCCCGTCGTAGGGGGTGAGCACCGTGACCGAGCCACTGCCGGACCTGCGCCGGTTACAGCCGCATCAGCTCATGGGCATCCGCTGTGTGCTGTGCAATCGCTATCTGGGCGCCATGGCCCGGCGGCTGGGGCCGCCGCTGCTCGACCGGTGGGGGTACCGGTACCAGTTGTACGCCTGCCGCCCGCACTGTCCGCTGCGGCGCTTCCCGGAGCCGTAGGGGCACGGCCGGCCGCGTACGGCGCCACTGTTCACCGTCGACCGTTCACAGCGTCAGGGACAGCTGCGCCGACAGGGCGGCCCGGCCGGCGTCCGTCACGGTCACCGCGCGAGAGGACTTGTCACGGGTCAGCCAGGCCGACTCGAACGCGTGGCGGCACAGCGCCGCCCCCACCACGCCCGCCAGGTGCGGGCGGCGTTCGGTCCAGTCGAGGCAGGAGCGGACCAGCGGGCGGCGCGTGCGGACGACGGGAAGCGTGATCCCCACCTCGGCGAGCCACACCGCCCCGTCACCCGTGAGCCGGACGCCCTGCTGCCAGTCCAGCAGCCCGCGCTCGGTCATCGCGTCCGTGATGGCCACCCCCACCTCGCCCGCGAGGTGGTCGTAACAGGTGCGGGCCCGTGCCAGGGCCTCGTGCCGGCGGACACCCGACAGGGAGCGGACGGGGGCGGCGCGGTTGGGGGCGAGGGCGGCGAGGGTCTCGATGAGGTCGGCGACCTGGGGGTCGGCGAGCCGTACGTAGCGGTGCCGGCCCTGGCGTTCCTCGGTGAGCAGGTTGCCGCTCACCAGCAGGTTCAGGTGTTCGGTGGCCGTGGAGGCGGCCACCGCGGCGTGCCGGGCCACCTCGGTGGCCGTCCAGGCGCGGCGGTCGAGCAGGGCCCAGCAGATCCGGGCGCGGGTGCCGTCGGCCAGCAGCCGGGCGACGGCGGCGAGGTCAGGAGCGGTGTCCATGTGTCCAGTGTCGCCCCACTACCCTTCGGTCCTCGCCGAAATGTTCAGGTTTTATGATCGCGAACATGCACATGTCCCTGGGAGAGATGATCGCCGTGTTCAGCGCCGGCCTCGGCGCCGGTGCCATCAACGCCGTGGTCGGCTCAGGGACGCTGCTCACCTTCCCCGTGCTGCTGGCGGTCGGACTGCCGCCCGTGACCGCCACCGTGTCCAACGCCATGGGCCTGATCCCCGGCGCCATCAGCGGCGCCATCGGCTACCGGCGGGAGCTGCGGGGGCAGCGCACGCGCCTCCTCAAGTTCGGGGCCGGAGCCCTCGTCGGCGGTCTGACCGGCGCCGCGCTGCTGCTGGCGCTGCCGGCCTCCGCCTTCGAACGGATCGTGTCCGTCCTGGTGGGACTCGCCCTGATCCTCGTGGTGTTCCAGCCCCGGATCAGCCGGAAACTGCGCGAGCGCCGCGAACGCGACGGCTCCACCGCCCACCCCGACGGCGGGCCGGTGCTGTCCGTCGGGCTCGCGCTCGCCAGCGTCTACGGCGGCTACTTCGCGGCCGGCCAGGGGATCATCTACATGTCCCTGATGGGCATGACGCTCGACGAGAGCATGCAGCGCCTCAACGCCGTGAAGAACGTCCTGGCGGCCCTCGTCAACAGCGTCGCCGCGCTCTTCTTCCTCTTCCTCGCCGACTTCCACTGGACCACCGTGGCGCTGCTCGCCGTCAGCTCCGCGATCGGCGGTCAGCTCGGCGCGAAGGTGGGGCGGCGGCTCAGCCAGACCGTGCTGCGGACGCTCATCGTCCTGGTCGGATCCGTCGCGATCGTGCAGCTGGTCCTGCGCTGACACAGCACGACGGGGCCGGTACGTCCGTACCGGCCCCGTCGCACGCTCGTGTGCTCAGCCGAACAGCGCCGGCAGCGTCGCCTCACGCGCCTCGCGCAGCTCCGCCAGCGGGATGCCGAACTCGCCCTGCACCTCGATCGACTCGCCGTCGACCACGCCCACCCGCGCGGCCGGAAGGCCACGGGCCGCGCACATGTCGGTGAAGCGGGTCTCCTCGCTGCGCGGCACGGCCACGATCGCGCGGCCGGCCGACTCGGAGAAGAGGAAGGTGAACGCGTCCAGGCCGTCCGGGACGACCAGGCGGGCACCCACTCCCCCGGCCACCGCCGACTCCGTGACCGCCTGGACCAGACCGCCGTCCGACAGGTCGTGCGCCGCGTCGATCATGCCGTCGCGGGAGGCGTTGATCAGGACCTCGGCCAGCAGCCGCTCGCGCTCCAGGTCCACCTTCGGCGGCAGACCGCCCAGGTGGTTGTGGATCACCTGGGACCACGCCGAGCCGCCGAACTCCGCCCGGGTGTCGCCGAGCAGGTAGATCAGCTGCCCGGCCTCCTTGAAGGCGTGCGGGGTACGGCGCGTGACGTCGTCGATCACGCCGAGCACACCGACCACCGGCGTCGGGTGGATGGCCTGCTCGCCGGTCTGGTTGTACAGCGAGACGTTGCCGCCGGTCACCGGGGTGCCCAGCGTCTGGCAGGCGTCCGCCAGGCCGCGGGTGGCCTCGGCGAACTGCCACATCACGGCCGGGTCCTCGGGCGAGCCGAAGTTCAGACAGTCGGTCACGGCCAGCGGCTTGGCACCGGTGGCGGCCACGTTGCGGTACGACTCGGCGAACGCCAGCTGCGCGCCCGCGTACGGGTCGAGCTTCGCGTACCGGCCGTTGCCGTCGGTGGCGATCGCGACGCCGAGGTTGGTCTCCTCGTCGATCCGGATCATCCCGCCGTCCTCCGGCTGGGCCAGCACCGTGTTGCCGAGAACGTACTTGTCGTACTGGTCCGTCACCCAGGACTTGGACGCCTGGTTGGGCGAGGAGACCAGCCGCACGACCTGCTCGCGCAGTTCCTCGGAGGTCTCCGGCCTGGGCAGCGCGCCCGCGTCGTCCGCCTGGAGCGCGTCCTGCCACTCGGGGCGGGCGTACGGGCGGTTCAGCAGCGGGCCCTCGTGCGCGACGGTGCGCGGCGGCACGTCCACGATCTGCTCGCCGTGCCAGAAGATCTCCAGCCGGTCGCCGTCCGTCACCTCACCGATGACGGTGGCGATCACGTCCCACTTCTCGCAGACCGCGAGGAAACGCTCGACCTTCTCCGGCTCGACGACCGCGCACATGCGCTCCTGGGACTCGCTCATCAGGATCTCCTCCGGCGACAGGGAGGAGTCGCGCAGCGGGACCGTGTCGAGCTCGACGCGCATGCCGCCGGAGCCGTTGGAGGCCAGCTCGGAGGTGGCGCAGGACAGGCCGGCCGCGCCGAGGTCCTGGATGCCCACGACCAGGTCCTGGGCGAACAGCTCCAGCGTGGACTCGATGAGCAGCTTCTCCTGGAACGGGTCACCGACCTGGACGGCGGGGCGCTTGGCGGGCTTGCCGTCCGCGTCCTCGAAGGTCTCCGAGGCGAGGATGGAAGCGCCGCCGATGCCGTCGCCGCCGGTGCGGGCGCCGTACAGGATGACCTTGTTGCCGGCGCCGGACGCCTTGGCGAGGTGGATGTCCTCGTGCCGCATGACGCCCACGCACAGGGCGTTGACCAGCGGGTTGCCCTGGTAGCAGTCGTCGAAGACGATCTCGCCGCCGATGTTGGGCAGGCCCAGGCAGTTGCCGTAGCCGCCGATGCCGGAGACGACGCCGGGCAGCACGCGCTTGGTGTCCGGGTGGTCGGCTGCGCCGAAACGCAGCGGGTCCATCACGGCGACCGGGCGGGCGCCCATCGCGATGATGTCGCGGACGATGCCGCCGATGCCGGTGGCGGCGCCCTGGTACGGCTCGACGTACGAGGGGTGGTTGTGCGACTCGACCTTGAAGGTGACCGCGTAGCCCTGGCCGACGTCCACGACGCCCGCCTGCTCACCGATGCCGACCAGCAGCGCGTCGGAGTGCGGGGCCTTCTCGCCGAACTGCTTGAGGTGCACCTTGCTGGACTTGTACGAACAGTGCTCGGACCACATCACGGAGTACATGGCCAGCTCGGCGCCGGTCGGGCGGCGGCCGAGGATCGCGCGGATGCGCTCGTACTCGTCGTGCTTGAGGCCGAGTTCGGCCCACGGCAGCTCGGTGTCCGGGGTGTCGGCGGCGTGTTTGACGGTGTCGAGCGTCATGAGGCGGCGACCATCTTCTTGAGGACTGAGGTGAAGAAGCCGAGGCCGTCGGTGCCCGGCCCGGTGAGGGACTCGACGGCGTGCTCGGGGTGCGGCATCAGGCCGACGACGTTGCCGGCGGCGTTGCTCACGCCGGCGATGTCGCGGCGCGAGCCGTTGGGGTTGCCGTCCAGGTAGCGGAAGACGACGCGCCCCTCCGCCTCCAGCTCGTCGAGGGTGCGCTCGTCCGCGACGTAGCCGCCCTCGCCGTTCTTCAGCGGGATGGTGATCTCCTGGCCGGCCGTGTAGTCGGCGGTCCAGGCGGTGTCGGCGTTCTCGACGCGCAGCCGCTGATCACGGCAGATGAAATGCAGGTGGTCATTACGGGTGAGGGCACCGGGCAGCAGGTGCGATTCGCACAGCACCTGGAAGCCGTTGCAGATCCCGAGGACCGGAAGGCCGGCCCTGGCCTGCTCGATGACGGTTTCCATCACCGGGGAGAAACGGGCGATCGCACCGCAGCGCAGATAATCCCCGTAACTGAAGCCGCCCGGCAGAATCACCGCGTCGACCTGGTGCAGGCTGGTGTCGCGGTGCCACAGGGCGACCGGCTCGGCGCCGGCGAGCCGGACCGCGCGCTGCGCGTCTCGGTCGTCCAGCGAGCCGGGGAAGGTGACGACTCCCACACGGGTGCTCACGGCGCGACCTCTTCCGCGCTCTCTTCCACGCGCACGGTGAAGTCTTCGATCACCGTGTTGGCGAGGAAGGTCTCGGCGAGCTCGCGGATACGGGCGAGGGCGGCCTCATCGACGGGGCCGTCCACCTCCAGCTCGAAGCGCTTGCCCTGGCGGACATCGGAGATTCCGGCGAACCCGAGCCGGGGCAGCGCGCGTTGCACGGCCTGGCCCTGGGGGTCGAGGATCTCCGGCTTGAGCATGACGTCGACTACGACGCGGGCCACAGGTACTCCCGGTGGGATTGGTGCTGACGCTGCTGCCCATCAGCGTACCTGTCGGACAAATCTACACGGGTAGACCTGACGCCGGACGGCCCCGCCTCTGGCATGAATCGGTCACGTTCAGGTATCGGGGGCGGAAACCCCTGCAAGAAGCGGCGAGAAAACCGTAAGGTCCCCATTGCGGCATGACACGTGCGGCCGAATTTCCACTCGCCGGGACTTCGCGCTTCGCAGAAAAAGCCGGCCGATGTACAAATAACGAACGCGGCACCGCCGTACAGCAGTACAGCACCTTGCTCCCGATCATGGGAACGTCCCCGCGACACCGGCGCGCGGTCCGGCCAGGACCGGCTCCGTCGCCGCCGTCGTCGCCGTCAGGCACGGGGGACGCACCCGCCGAAAGGACCGATATCCGTGGCACAGCGCGTCGTGGTCACCCTCTCCGACGACATCGACGGCGGAGAAGCGTCGGAAACGGTGGCTTTCGGGCTTGACGGGAAGACGTACGAGATCGACCTCAGCGAGGAGAACGCGGAGAAACTCCGCACCGTCCTCGCCCCCTATGTGACGGCCGGCCGCAAGCGCGCCAAGTCGGGCCGGACCTTCACCCACACCTCGGTGGCTCCCGACCCCCGCGCGGTGCGCGCCTGGGCGGAGTCCAACGGCTTCGACGTACCGGCCCGCGGACGCATCCCGCGCAAGGTCTACGACGCCTTCAACGAGGCGCACTGATCCGGTCGTTGGGCCGATTTGCCAACGACCCCGGGTGATCGGCTAGAGTCTGGATCACGCCGAAGGGCGGGGCCGGAAAAGCCCCGAACGAGGCGGATGCGCGGGTGTAGTTCAGTAGTAGAACACCCTCTTTCCAAGAGGGAGGCGCAGTGTGCAATTCCTGTCACCCGCTCTATCCACTCCGGTGCGTATGCCCGTCATGCGCACCAGCGGGTGGAGATGCGGGTGTAGTTCAGTAGTAGAACGCCCCCTTTCCAAGGGGGAGGCGCAGTGTGCGATTCCTGTCACCCGCTCTGCATCTCCGTACTCGGTACAAGACCCCCTCGGGGATCGGGTACAGTAGGTGCCGCACCACCCGGGAAGCCCCGTGCGGGGCAACCAGGCGGACGTAGCTCAGCTGGTAGAGCACAACCTTGCCAAGGTTGGGGTCGCGAGTTCGAATCTCGTCGTCCGCTCAGATGAAGGGCCCGGTCTCAACAGACCGGGCCCTTCGGCGTTGTGGGGCGCACGTGCCCCGCCCGATCTGACATTCGTCATACGGATCCATGACAGTCGGCAGTGGGACCCGGGCCCCGGCGGCGGAACCCTTGAGGCATGACCAAGGGTGATGCGTGGGGGACGACGGTGATCGAGGCGCGCGGACTGCGCCGCCGCTACGGTCCGGAGGGGCCCGACGGCTTCGAGGCCGTGCGGGGGATGGACTTCGAGGTGCGGCGGGGGGAGCTGTACGCGCTGCTGGGCACCAACGGCGCGGGCAAGACCTCCACCGTGGAGCTGCTGGAGGGGCTCGCCCCGGCGACCGGCGGCGAGGTGCGGGTCTTCGGGCACGACCCGTACCGGCAGCGGGCCCGGGTGCGCCCGTACATCGGGATGATGCTCCAGGAGGGCGGGTTCCCGGCCGATCTGACGGTGACCGAGACGGCGCGGATGTGGGCCGGCTGCGTCACCGGGGCGCGTCCGGTGCCCGAGGCGCTGGAGCTGGTGGGGCTCACGGACCGGGCGGATGTCCGCGTGAAGCAGCTGTCCGGCGGTGAACGGCGGCGGCTGGACCTGGCGATGGCGCTGATGGGGCGGCCCGCGCTGCTGTTCCTCGACGAGCCGACCACCGGTCTGGACCCGGAGGCGCGGCAGCGCACCTGGCAGCTGGTGAGCGAGCTGCGCGACGCGGGGACCACGGTGCTGCTGACCACGCACTACCTGGAGGAGGCGGAGGTGCTCGCCGACCGGCTGGCGATCATGCGGGAGGGACGGATCGTCGTGTCGGGAACCACCGGGGAGGTCCTGGAGGCCCAGCCGGCCCGGATCCGGTTCACGCTGCCGCCGGGCGTGGGGCCCGAGCGGCTGCCGCTGACGGTGCCGGCCGCGGCGGACGGGCAGCGGGTGGAGATCCGTACCCGCCAGTTGCAGCGGGCGCTGACCGAGGTGCTGCTGTGGGCGCGGGACGCGGAGGTGGAGCTGGTGGATCTGGACGCCCGCTCGGCCTCGCTGGAGGAAGTCTTTCTGGAGGTGGCGGGAGCATGAAGCAGCGCACGGGGACCGAGGACGCGCGGGGCGGGACGGACACCGCGACGCACACCGGGGTGCGGCACGTGCCGCACGGCGGTGGCGGTGGCGGCGAACGGCACGCGGGGATGAGCACGCAGACGTGGCGGCTGCTGATGGGGATGCCCAGCAGGGCGTCGCTGCGGCGGATGGGCTCGCTGGGGCGTGCCGAGCTGACGCTGCTGCTGCGCAACCGCACGGCGCTGTTCATGAGCCTGGCGATGCCGGTCGGCATGGTGCTGGTGTCGTACGTCTCGGCCGGCAACCTGGAGTCGACGGGGACCAGCCTGGGTGTCGGGGAGATGGTGCTGACCGCCGGCATCGGGTTCGTCCTGCTGCTGGTGGCGTACTTCAACCCCATCACGGCGTATGTGGCGCGGCGTGAGGAGCGGGTGCTCAAGCGGCTGCGCACCGGGGAGGTGACGGACGCCGAGATCCTGACCGGTACGGCGCTGCCCTCGCTGGCGCTGGCGCTGGCGCAGGTGGCCCTGCTGGTGATCTCGGGGGCGCTGATCCTCGATGTGGGGATGCCGGACCAGCCGGTGGTGCTGGTGGTCGCGGTGCTGCTCGGGATCGTGATGATGGTGGCGCTGGCGGCGGTCACGGCGGCGTTCACCAAGACCGTGGAGAGCGCGCAGATCACCAGCCTGCCGTTCTTCATGCTGTCGGCGGTGGCCTCCGGGCTCTTCGTCCCGCTGGACGGGTTGCCGGACGGGGTGGCCAATGTCTTCCGGGCGCTGCCGATGACGCCGGTGGTGGAGCTGGTGCGCGGTGGCTGGCTGGGCGGGATGACGGGCGGCGAGATCCGTCTGGCGCTGGTGCTGGCGGTGGTGTGGACCGGTCTGTCGGTGTTTGCTGTACGGCGGTGGTTCCGCTGGGATCCGCGGCAGTGAGAGGGATGTGAGAAGCGGCATGGGGACGGCGGCACCGGGTGGCGGCGGCTGGGTGGACCGGCTGATCGGCAGCAGCCAGCGGGCTCGGGTGCATCACTACACGCGGTACACGCTGTACACCTTCGCGGGGGTGGAGCTGGTCGCGGTGCCGCTGAACATGCCGCAGTGGATCGCGAACAGCCATCCGCTGTCGGCGGTCGGGACCGGGGTGCTGATCCTGCTGCACGGCCTGTGCAACATCCAGCTCACCCGGGTCGGGCTGCGCTGGTACCTGGCCGAGGGGCGCGGCGTCGTGTGGCCGGGGCGGCTGCTGGCCGCGCACGCGGTGGTGACGGTGCTGATCGTGGCCCTGGTGTTCGTGTCGGTGGCGGCGGGGCAGGCGCCGGAGACGACGGTGGGCGCCCTGGTCTCGCTGTGGGCGTTCGGTATCTCCGGTCCTTCGCTGCTGCTGTCGCAGCGGCAGCTGTGGGCGGGTCTGGGTGTGCTGGTGGGCGCGATGGTCGTCGGCGGCACGGCGGCGGGGATGGCGACGCAGCTGACGCTGGTGCTGGCGGTCATGTCGGGAGGGCTGTCGGTGCTGATGGCCTTCACCTGCCGGGTGACGGCGTGGACGCTGCGGGTGGTGAACAAGCTGGACGCGGCTCGGGAGACGGAGGCCCGGCTGGCGGTCGCGGAGGAACGGCTGCGGTTCGGCCGGGACATGCACGACGTCCTGGGGCGGAACCTGTCGGTGATCGCGCTCAAGAGCGAGCTGGCGGCGCAGCTGGCGCGGCGCGGGTCGCCGGCGGCGGTGGAGCAGATGACGGAGGTCCAGCGGATCGCGCGGGAGTCGCAGCAGGAGATGCGTGAGGTCGTGCGCGGCTACCGGGAGGCGGATCTCCAGGCGGAGCTGGCGGGGGCGCGCGGTGTGCTGGAGGCGGCCGGGATCCGCTGCCGGATCGAGGACGGGGGCAGTACGGAGCTGCCGGTGGCCGTGCAGTCGGCGCTGGGGTGGGTGGTGCGGGAGGGCACCACGAACGTGCTGCGGCACGCGGACGCGGCGGTGTGCGTGATCCGGCTGCGGCCGCCGGCGCGGGGCGGGATCGTGGCGGTGCTGGAGATGGAGAACGACGGGGTGCGGGGCGCGGGCGCGGCGCCCGGTGGATCGGACGGTACGGGGCTGCGGGGCCTGCGCGGCCGGCTGGGTGCGCTGGGCGGGACGCTGACGGCGGAACCGTACGGGGGCGGGGTCGCGGGGTCCGGTGCCGCCGGGGCTGGGGGCGGGGCCGGGAAGGGCGGTTCGTTCCGGCTCACGGCGACGGTGCCGGTGCCCTCCCCGGCGGGTGCCGCGGCCCGGACGCGGACGGGCGCGGTGGCGGGCGCGGCGACGGACGCGGCGGGGCGCGAGGAGCCGGGGGCGGCCGTGCCGCACACCGGGGAGCGGGAGGCCGGGCCGCCGGACGGGGCACTGCTGCCGGGCCCTGCGGGTGACCGGGAGGTGGGCGCGTGATCAGGGTGCTGCTGGCGGACGACGAGCATCTGATCCGCGGCGCGCTGGCCGCGCTGCTCTCGCTGGAGGACGACCTCGTCGTGGTCGCCGAGGCCGCCTCGGGTCCCGAGGCGCTGGCCATGGCGGCGGCGCACCGGCCGGATGTGGCGGTGCTCGACCTCCAGATGCCGGGTGCGGACGGGGTGACGGTGGCGGCCAGGCTGCGGACGGAACTGCCGCGGTGCACCACCATGATCGTGACGGGGCACGGCAGGCCCGGGCATCTGAAGCGGGCGCTGTCCGCCGGGGTGCGCGGGTTCCTGCCGAAGACGGTGTCGGCGCAGCGGCTGGCGGAAATCATCCGAACGGTGCACGGCGGCGTCCGTTACATTGACCCGGAGCTGGCGGCGGACGCCATCAGCGCGGGCGATTCGCCGCTGACCGCCCGGGAGACGGAGCTGCTGGAGCTGGCGGCCGACGGGGCGCCGGTCAGCGAGATCGCCGAACGGGCGGCGCTGGCCCCGGGCACCGTACGCAATTACCTCTCCTCGGCGGCGGCCAAGCTGCACGCCGAGAACCGGCACACGGCCGTACGGCTGGCGCGGGAACGCGGCTGGCTGTGACCGCGCGTCCACCCGTACCGACCGAGCCCCGCCCCCGCACCACCGAAGGGATCGCCGCACCATGACGACTGCCACCCTGATCGTTTTCGCGATCTCCATCGGGACGGTGGCCTGGATCGCCTGGCGCGGTTTCCGGGCGGAGGACGCGCGGCGCGAGGCCGAGGAGCGCGACCGGTAGGCGGACCGGGCCGGGCGGGTTCAGCCGGCGGCGTTCTCCGGGGTCCCGTCCGGTCCGGCGGGCCCACCTCCCGCCGGGCGCGGCCAGCTGCGTCCGGTACGGGCCTCGATGCTCTGGTTGAAGCGGGTGAGCGACTCCTCCAGGGCCTGTACGTCCTCCGGGTCCCATGCGGCGAGCACCGCGGCCAGGCCCTCCCTGCTGCGCTGTTCGCGGTCCGCGAGCCGGCGCGCGCCCTCCTCGGTCATCTGGAGGCGGCGGGCCATCCCGCCGTCGGGGTCGGGCACCCGGCGGGCCAGTCCTTCCCGGAGCAGGGCGGCGGTCTGCCGGTTGATGGTGGAGGTGTCCAGGGCGAAGGCCTGGGCGAGTTCGGCGATGGTCATGGGGCCCTGGGCGGCGAGCCGGGTGAGCAGCAGATGGGCCGAACGCTCCAGGGCGGCGCCGCCGTCGCGCTGCCGGCTGGACAACTCGTACCGGGTCAGAAGCAGCAGTTCACGCTGCAGCCCCTCGAACCGTTCCCGCGACTGGGCCACCTCGGTTACCTCCTGGGTCGGATCCTCAAGAAAACCCCAAGACCGAGCGTTCCACACCCGAACGAAATATGCATGATGCACATCGTATGTATGCTGCATGAAGGGGTCGTGAGCCCCGCCCCGCCGCTCCCGTCGCCCTTCCCTTCCTCCCCCGCACACTCCGCCCGGAGGCCGCCTTCCCATGCCCAGCTCCACCGCGCCACCACCCACCGCGCCACCCACCCCCGTCGCCAAGGGGTCGGCCAACGTCATCGTCGTGATCCTCGCCTTCTCCGGCATCGTCACCGCGCTGATGCAGACCCTGGTGATCCCGCTGCTCGTCCAGCTGCCCGTCCTGCTCGACACCACCGCCGCCAACGCCTCCTGGGTGGTCACCGCCACCCTCCTGGCCGCCGCCGTCGCCATGCCCACCACCAGCCGGCTCGGCGACATGTTCGGCAAGCGCCGGATCATCTTCGTCAACCTCGGCCTGCTGATCGCCGGATCGCTGGTGTGCGCGCTGTCCGACTCGGTCCTCCCGATGATCGCCGGACGGGCCCTCCAGGGCTTCGGCATGGGCCTCATCCCGCTGGGCATCGGCGTCATGCGCGACGTCATGCCGCCCGAGCGGGTCGCCTCCTCGATGGCGCTGATGAGCGCCTCCCTGGGCATCGGCGGCGCGCTCGGACTGCCCGCCGCCGCCCTGGTGGCCCAGAACTTCGACTGGCACGTGCTGTTCCACGCCTCCGCCGCGCTCGCCGCGCTGGCCCTCGTCCTGATCGCCCGCTACGTACCCGAGTCGCCGGTACGGTCCCCCGGACGCTTCGACTTCGCCGGTTCGATCGGCATCGGCATCGGCCTGGTCTGCCTGCTGCTCGCGCTGTCCAAGGGCGCCGACTGGGGCTGGAGCAGCGGCAGCACCCTGGGTGTCTTCGCCGCCGGCGTGCTCGTGCTGCTCGTCTGGGGCTGGTACGAGCTGCGCACGCCCGACCCGCTGGTGGACCTGCGCACCACCGCCAAGCCGCAGGTGCTGTTCACCAACCTCGCCGCGCTGGTCATCGGGTTCGCCATGTACTCGATGTCGCTGATCGCGCCGCAGCTGCTCCAGCTGCCGCGGGAGACCGGGTACGGGCTCGGCCAGACCATGCTCGCGGCGGGACTGGCGATGGCCCCCGGCGGGCTGATGATGATGCTCTTCTCGCCGCTGTCGGCCGTCATCACCAAGTCCCGGGGGCCCAAGACCTCACTCATCCTCGGCTCGCTCGTCATCGCCGCCGGTTACGCGCTGGGCCTGGTGATGATGGACGAGGTGTGGCAGGTCATCGTCTTCTCCTGCGTGGTCACCTCCGGCATCGCCATCGCGTACGCGGCGATGCCCACCCTGATCATGAGCGCCGTCCCGGTCTCGGAGACCGCCTCCGCCAACGGCCTGAACAGCCTGATGCGCTCGATCGGCACCAGCACCGCGGGGGCCGCGATCGGCGTGGTGCTGGCGAACAGCACCCTCACCTTCGGCGGAGTCGAGGTGCCCTCGCTGACCGGGTTCCGCACCGGCTTCGCCATCGCGTGCGGGGCGGCGCTGCTGGCCGCGCTGATCGCCGTGTTCATCCCGGGGGCGCGACCGCGGGGCGCGGCCCTGGAGGCCGACGCGGCGCAGGAGAGCGCCGGGGGCGGGGAGGACCTGGCCCGTACCGCCACGCGCACCGCCGGCTGACGGGCGGCCGGGCGCCGGGGCCCGCCCCGGGAACGGCCCCCGGTCACCCGGCCGGAGCACGGCGGCCGGCCAGCAGGCCGGCCGCCAGGGTCGCCGCCACCGCCACCCCCATGCCCAGCACCGCACCGCCCGGGCCCAGCAGCGGTGCGCCGAATCCCAGGGCCAGGACCGCCGCCGCACCGGCCAGCAGCGGCCAGAGCCCCACCGCGGCGGCGTCCGTCATCCGGTGCAGCGCCCCCAGCAACAGCAGCACGACCGCCACCGGCACGGCGACGGTCAGCCCCGCGGACAGCTCGGAGAGATGGGCGTGGTGCTCGGCGACATCCAGCGCCGCCTCCAGGCCCGCACCGAGGGCGGCCAGCGCCGCGAACACCACATAGTGCCCGTACCCCCAGGCCAGGGCCGTGCGCAGGGTCGTCAGCCGCACCTCGCGACCGGTGAAGTACAGCCACCACAGGGCGAAGACCAGCAGCAGCCCGCCCACCGCGATCAGCAGGACGGGGGTCGACAGGCCGCGGTCGGTGACGGCCGACTGGATGGCCGTCACCGAGCCAAGAATGACCTCCCCGAGCACGATGATCGTGAACAGCCCGTACCGCTCGGCGATATGGCCCGGATGCCAGCGGGTCACGCTCCCACGGAACTCGGCCCAGGCCGGTACGGCGAGTTCGGCCGCCACCAGGACGACGAACGTGGCCGCCGCCCATCCCCCGAAGACCCACAGCCGGGCGACCCATCCGGCCTGCACCAGCGCCACCCCGGCCGCGTACCGCAGCGCGCCCCGGCGGCCGGCCGGATCCGCGGCGGCGGCCCGCAGCCACTGGGCGACCATCGCGGCGCGCATGATCACATAGCCGGCCACCACCAGCGCCCAGTCACCGTGCTGGAACGCGCCGGGCACCCCCGCCGCCAGCACCAGGACGCCCGCCATCTGGAGCAGCGTCAGCAGCCGGTAGGGCACGTCGTCGGTGTCGTAGGCGGAGGCGAACCAGGTGAAGTTCATCCAGGCCCACCAGATGGCGAAGAACACCGCCGCGTAGCCGAACAGGCCCGGTCCGGTGCGGCCCTCCGCCAGCGCGTGATGGAGCTGGGCGGCGGCCTGGGAGACGGCGACCACGAAGGTCAGGTCGAACAGCAGCTCCAGCGGGGTCGCGGCGCGGTGCGCCTCCCCCGGGTCCCGGCCGCGCATGGGCCGCCGCGCCGCACCGGCGCGGGCCGTGCGGGCGGCGTCCTCTGCGCCCATGCCGCCTCTCCCGCCGTGGTCGGTGCCCCGCCTCCGTCGCACGACGAGGATAAGCGGACATTTCAGGCGTCGGCCAGCGGGCGGTCCGGCGTCATATCCAGCCGCGATCCCGGGCCAGCAGGGCAGCCTGGGCCCGGCTGCCGGCGTTGAGATGGTCCATCAGATGGGCGATCCGGCGCCGGTAGGTGCGCACCGAGACGCCGATGCCGCGCGCCGCCGTCTCGTCCTTGGCACCCGAGCACATCGCGGCCAGGATCAGCCGGGCGTTCTCGGTCGGGGCCGGCGCGGGGGTGAGCGGGGTGGCCCGCTCCCAGGCGCGCTCGAACAGCGCCCGGACACTGGCCACGATGGCCGGCTCCTCGGTGAACAGCGCCCCGTGCTCGACCGTGGGGCCGCCGCCCAGCGGGAGTGCGACGGCGCGGGAGTCGCAGGCCAGCAGCCGTTCGGTGGCGTGCGGGATCAGCCGTACCCGGGCGCCGTGCCGTTCGATCTCGCGCAGGTACGCCGCGGTGGGCGGGTCCTCGAGGGTCTCGCAGAGCATCACGGTGCGGAAGGCCACGCCGCGGCGCAGACAGCGCAGGGCGAGCGGGCGGATCCAGGCGAGGTACGCGGCGGACAGCTCGGTGTGCGGGACGAGGGTGAGGATGTCCTCGCGGGCGTGGAAGGCGAGTTCCTCGATCCGGTCGCGGATGGCGGCAGGGTCGGTGAGCCGCTCGATCCGCCCGATGCGGTCGGCGGGGGCCGGGGCGGGGCCGTCGGGCACGGCGCGCGCTGTGCCGTCGGTGGGAACGGGACGGTCCTCGCGCCCTGTTCGTCCGGGCCCACGCGGGCTGTCCTGGCTGCGTTCCGTGCCGGCGTGCATGTTCTTCCCCGTTCGGGCGGTGCGGTGCCGGGGTGGTCGGGCCCGGCGGCATGCCTGTTGGGGGAGTTTTTACCAAGCGGGCCCCGACCCGGCCAGGCCGGGGCCCGCTTGACCGTTCACGGTCAGTCCCAGGCGGTGCCCGTCAGCAGCCGGAACGCCTCCGTGTAGCGCTCCCGGGTGCGGTCCACGACCTCCTGCGGCAGCTCCGGCGGCGGGGTGTCGCCCGTACGGTCCCAGCCGGAGGCCGGGGAGGACAGCCAGTCGCGGACGAACTGCTTGTCGTACGCCTTCTGCGGGCGGCCGGGCTCCCACTCGTCCTTGCGCCAGAAGCGCGAGGAGTCCGGGGTCAGCACCTCGTCGGCGAGGACCAGCTCGCCCTCCTGGTCGCCCTCCCCCGCGCCGGGCCGGCGGCCGAACTCGAACTTGGTGTCGGCCAGGATGATCCCGCGGTCCCGCGCGATGTCCCGGGCCCTCCCGTACACGGACAGGGTGGCCTGGCGCAGCTGAGCCGCCGTCTCGGCGCCGACCTGCCGGGCGACTTCCTCGTAGCTGACGTTCTCGTCGTGCTCCCCCACCGCCGCCTTGGTGGCCGGGGTGAAGATCGGGGCGGGCAGTTCGGAGCCGTCGACGAGACCGGCCGGCAGGGCCAGACCGCACACCGTACGGTCGCGCTCGTACTCCGCGAGCCCGGTACCGGTGAGGTAGCCACGGGCCACCGCCTCCACCGGGACCATGTCCAGCGCGTGGCAGACCATCACCCGGCCCGCCCAGTCGGCGGGGGCGCCGGTGGGCACCTCGGTGGAGATGACATGCCCCGGCACCAGATCGGCGAGCTGGTCGAACCACCACAGCGACAGCCGGGTCAGGATGCGGCCCTTGTCGGGGATCTCGGTGGGCAGCACCCAGTCGTAGGCGGAGATCCGGTCGGTGGCGACGAGGATCAGCTCACCGGCCTCGTTGCGGTAGAGATCGCGGACTTTCCCGGTGTGCAGATGCACAAGACCGGGCACCCGCGCGGGCTCAGGCTTCGTGACGAATCCTGGCACTGTGCCTCCTGGCGGCTAAGCGGTCGGTCGGTCGATGGGCCACGCGGCGTTCATTCTCACGCATGGCGGCCGGTGACCGGCGCGCGGGGCCCGCCCCGTCAGTCGCGTTTGCAGATGCGGTCCAAGAGGTTGGCGGTGGCCTTCTGGATCCGGGTGTCGGTGTGCTGCGGGCGGTCCAGCGCCGGCGACCAGGCGAAGGTGCCGGAGGCGAACACCCAGGCCCCGCTGGGCGCGCGGTACAGGGAGGTCTCCTGGTGGCGGCGGGCCCCGGATTCGTCCCGGTACGGGGAGTGGGCCAGCAGGATCCGGCTCTCGCACTCGGGCAGCGCGGTGCGCGGGTAGTAGCGGTCGGCCTCCCCGGCGACCAGGCCCGGGAGTTCGTCGCCCTCGGCGGCGCCGGTGGCCTCCCACAGCCAGTGGTCGGCGTTGCGGACCACCAGCGGGTACGGGCGGGGCACCCGGCCCGCGTACTGCACGCCGAGCAGCAGCTGCTCGGGCTCGCCCTGCTCGCGCCACAGGGCGGGCCGGCCGGGGCCGTGGCGCTTGCGGCAGCGCAGCAGTCCGTCCTCGTCGCCGGAGGGCAGCGCGGTCAGCTCGACCTGCCAGTACATGGTGTTCGCCGACAGGAACACCAGCGAGGTGCCGGTGTCACGGGCGTGCTCGACGGCGCGGCGCATCGGGACCGACCAGTACTCGTCGTGCCCGGGAAAGATCAGACCGCGGTAGCGGGAGGTGTCGACGCGGCCCGCGTGCAGATCGCGGGCGGTGGCGTAGGCGAGGTCGTAGCCGTAGCGCTCGGCCCAGCGGATGAAGTCGTAGGCGTGCCCGACGTGCAGCGGCAGGCCGGCGCCGGCGAAGGGGCGGGCGAAGGAGACCGTGGTGGCGGCGTCCCGCTCGCCCAGCAGATGGCCCGAGGCGTCCCAGGCGTGGTAGAGGCTGGCGCCGGTGCGGCCGTCCTCGGGGAAGAGGTTGTACGCCTGCCAGGTGATGTCGGGGAGCAGCAGGAGCAGATCAGCGGGCTGGTCGTCCCGGACGGTGAAAGGTACGTGCGAACGGAATCGGCCATCCGCGGTGGTGAGGACGGCGACGTGCGCGCCGGGCCGCCAGTCGGGCGGGACCTGGAGCCGCCACGAGAGCCACCAGTTGTGGCAGGAGGCGGTGCGGTCGGCGAGCAGCGGCTCGGGCTGCCGGGTGCCGCGCTGCGTGGGGCTGCGGGTGAGCATCTTGGCGCCGTCGCCCGCGTAGTGCCCGATCCGGTAGATGTCGATGGAGAAGTCCTGAGGCGGGTTCACCGTGACCCGGAAGTCGATGGACTGGCCGGGCGCGACGGTGCTCTGCGGGGCGAAGCCCTTGATCTGGCAGTCGACGTCATCGGAGGTACGGGGGCCCGAGGCGGGCTGGTCGTCCCCCGCCGACCTGGGGAACATAGCCCCTGGGCGTCGGGGTCCACGTACCACGGGACGACCCGGCCGGTGTCGTCGAAGTAGTGCTCGCTGCCGCGCAGCCAGGGCAGCGGTCCCTGCCCGAACGGATCGGACACGGCGTGCGCCAGGGCGCCCGACTCCCACCGCCGGATCCGATCGGTTCCCACAGATCCCAGAGACAAGGTCCCCTCCTCCGCCCCAATTCCACTGCCGAACCAGCACATCACACATCGCGAGGGCGTTGTCACCGTTCGTCGTGAAATGGCTGGAGGTGATTGTCCCCGCGGTGGTGGGACGGCGGCGGGAAGTGCCCGGCCGGGGCGGGGGACGGCCCGTCCGGGACCGTCAGCGGCGCGACGGGGGCCGTGGCCCGGCCGGAGCGGGGAACCGCGGGAGGTGGGAGGCCGCATGGCGCCGAAGCCCAGCCTCCGCAGGGGCGGCTCCCCACAGGAATCCGCTCGGTGCTGTGTCCGCCCCCGGAGTGAGGGGCGTCACCTCAGCACCGGGGTGCGCCGGCCCCGGCCCGTCGGCTCAGACCAGGCGTACGGGCTTGTCCGGCCGTACCCCGGCCGCCGTCAGCCAGGCGCGCAGCGGCTCCGGGTCGGCCTCGTCCACCAGGCTGTGCACGCAGCCGCCCAGCCGCTTCAGATCGGCGCGGCGGCGCGGGCTGCCGGTCCGCAGCACCGGCCCGTCCAGCCAGTCGAGGGCCGGGGTGGCGCCGGTGGTGTCGGCGGCGGCGCAGCACACCGCGGCGGCCACGTGCTCCACCAGCACCTCCCGTCCGCTGGGCGGCGGCTGGGCGGGGAAGCCGAGCGGTGCCACCAGGCCGGTGTGGCCGTCTGCGGCGGACGGGGGCGGCTCCTGTGCCGTGCGGGGCGGGGTGGCGGCGCCGATCCTGGCGGCGAGCGCGTCGGCGCCGCCGGGCCCGGTGGCGGCCTCGGTCAGTTCACTGAGCGCGCGGGCCAGAGTCGGGGTCCCCTCGGTGTCCAGCGCGGCGAACAGCCGGGCCGCGCGGTCCCGCCAGACGCGGTCCACGACCTCCTCCGGGTAGGCGGCCCAGTCCAGTGGTGCCCAGGGCGCGCCGCCCCGCGCCGGGCCACCGTGGAAGAGCCGGGCGGCGAGGAAGGAGATCTCCTCGTCCACCCGTCCCGGCTCCTCCAGCAGATCGCAGGCGGGGCGTTCGCCGAGCCGGGAGGCGAAGCCCTGGGGGGCGAGCCGGTCGCGGCGGGAGAGTTCGGTGAGGGCGGAGACGACACCGGCGTTGAGGCGGCGAGGCCAGCGGCCGACCCGCCAGGCGGGCAGCGCGACCTTGGTCAGCAGCCGGTCCCATCCCGCGTAGGCGAGTCCGACCTGCTCCTGGGCGGCCATCCGCACGCCGTGGTCCACGCTGTGCGCGCGGGCGGAGGCGGCCGCGGCCACCCCGCGTTCCATCTCGGCGGCGTGCGTTCCGGCGGCGCGCAGCAGCAGCCGGGCGACCAGGCCGGAGAAGCCGAGCAGCGGATGCCGCAGCGGCGAGGCCGCGGCGGCGAGCCCCGCGGTGGCGTCCCAGCTGCGGACGCAGCGGCGGGCCGCGGCGATGTCGGGGTGGGCGGAGGGGCCGGTGCCGGCGACGACGGGGGCGAGCAGGGCGCGCAGCTCGCTGACCCGCATCCACCACAGGAAGGGGGAGCCGATCACCAGAACCGGGGCACGGGTGTCGGCGGACGGCTCGGGACGGGGGCCACCCGTATCCCGGGCCCGGGGTCTTTCCTCCAGCCAGCTGTCGCAGTCGGGGGTGAGGGCGATCCCCCCGGGGTGCGGGACGGCGAGGCGGTCGGCGAGGTCCCGTATCAGGCCGTGCAGCGCCGGGGCGGCGGCCTCCGGCACATCGACGGTGGGCGTGACGGCCGGCCTGGCGCGGGTGATGAGCACACCGACGGCGACGGCCACCCCGATCGTGACGGCGGCGAGGGCGGCCACCGGCCACCGTACGGCGTCCGGCACGCCGGAACCCGCGGCGAACAGCACGACGCCGACGGCGCACGGAAGGAGCGCGAGCGCCAGCGCGCTGTTGCGCGCGCGCAAGACGGCCAGCGCGTGGTCGCGCGCGGAGAGTGTGGCTCTGTGCTGCTGACGCTGCCCCATGCCCCTGCCCTCCGCCTGCCCAGCCCCGATACCGCTCGTCATCCCACTGTGGCACCGCCGAGCGACATCGCAATGTGCGCTGAGCCGATCGCATGATCACTACGGCGGCCCGGCGTGGGACAACTCCCGCCGCACCCTAGTTGCGCACGGCGCGAGCGTCAGCCGGACAGCACCATCGGTCACCCGATGGAGGGGCTTTGGGCAAAGGATGACGACCTGATCCAGCCACCCCGACGCAAACCCGCCGGTGGCGGAGAGGCACCGGCCGGCCGGGCCGTACGAGGGCGTACCGGGTCGCGCCCCGGCCCGGCGGGCGGGCGCACACCGGCGCCCCGGCCGGGTCGGGCGGCCGGGGCGCCGGAAACGGAAGACCGGGGTGCACCCGGGCGGGGCTCAGGCCGGGTCCGTCCCCAGCGCCGCCGCCTCCGCGATGTCCTTGCGGTAGTGGGAGCCCTTGAGCTCGACGCGCCCCACCGCCGCGTACGCGCGGGTGCGGGCCGCCGTCAGGTCCGCTCCGGTGGCCGTGACCGACAGGACGCGGCCACCCGCGCTCAGCACCGCGCCGTCCGCACCCCGCTTCGTACCGGCGTGCAGCACGTACGCGTCGGGGCCGTCCACCTCCGCCACCGCGTCGAGCCCCGTGATCGGGTCCCCCGTGCGCGGCGCCGCCGGATAGCCCTCGGAGGCGATGACCACCGTCACCGCCGCCCCCTCGCTCCAGCGCAGCGGCGGCAGCGCGGCCAGCTCATCGGTGGCCGCCGCGTACAGCAGCCGGGAGAGCGGGGTGCGCAGCCGCGCCAGGACCGCCTGGGTCTCCGGGTCGCCGAAGCGCGCGTTGAACTCGATGACCCGCACACCGCGCGAAGTCACCGCGAGACCCGCGTACAGCAGCCCGGAGAACGGCGTGCCGCGTCGGCGCAGTTCGGCGACGGTCGGCTCCAGGACCGTCGCCATGACCTCGTCCACCAGCCCGGGCGGGGCCCACGGCAGCGGCGAGTACGCGCCCATGCCCCCCGTGTTGGGGCCCTCGTCGCCGTCGTAGGCGCGCTTGAAGTCCTGCGCCGGCTGGAGCGGGACGACGGTGGTGCCGTCCGTGACGGCGAACAGCGAGACCTCGGGGCCGTCCAGGAACTCCTCGATGACCACCCGCTCACACGCCAGGGCGTGCTCCCGCGCCTGCGCGCGGTCCTCGGTGACGACCACGCCCTTACCGGCCGCGAGGCCGTCGTCCTTCACCACGTACGGGGCGCCGAAGGCGTCCAGCGCCGCGTCGATCTGCTCCGCCGTCGTACACACGTGGCTGCGCGCCGTGGGTACCCCGGCCGCCGCCATGACGTCCTTCGCGAACGCCTTGCTGCCCTCCAGGCGGGCGGCGTCCCGGGAGGGGCCGAAGACCGGGATCCCCGCCTCCCGCACCGCGTCCGCCACACCGGCCACCAGCGGCGCCTCGGGGCCGACGACCACCAGGGCGGCGTCCAGTTCGCCGGCGAGCGCGGCCACGGCCGCGCCGTCCAGCGCGTCGACGGGGTGCACGGTGGCGACCTCGGCGATCCCGGCGTTGCCGGGGGCGCAGTGCAGCGCCGTCACCTCGGGGTCGCGGGAGAGGGCGTGGCACAGAGCGTGTTCGCGGGCACCGCCGCCGATGACAAGGATCCTCACGGGCAGCAGCCTATCCGCGCCGCCACCCCGCTCACTCCTTCGGGTGAGGGGAGCGGAGCGGGCAAACGGCATCACCCTCCGATCTCGCCCGCTTACGGGCGCAATTACTCCGAAAGTGGTCCGTCGGTCGCTGTTTCCCGGGGTAGGAAAGGGGATCTTCGTTCGTTCATACCTCTTCAGGGAGTCGCGGGATGAGCCATCCGGAGCACGCCCGGCGCGCGGATCTGACCGGGGGCCCCGCCCCCTGCGCCGACTGGCACGAGCCCACCGACCGGCTGGTGGAGCTGTACGAACGCGCCGAGCGGGAGGCGCTGGCCACCATGGAGTGGTATCTGGAGTCGCGGCAGCGCAAGCGACGGGCGGCCCGGGCACTGCGCGGCGGGATGCTGGCGGGGCTGGCGGTGGGGGCGGGGCTGCCGCTGCTGGCGTTCACCGGGGCGGGCGGGGGCGGGGGCGCCCTGGCGGGCTGGGGGTATCTGGCGCTGCTCGGCGCGGGCCTGTGCGCGGCGTCCGACCGCTGCTTCGGGCTGAGTTCGGGCTGGATGCGGGACATGGCGGTGGCCCAGGCGGTACGACGGCGGCTGGAGGCACTGCGGTACGACTGGGCGGCGGAGAGCGTACGGGAGGTGCTCGGGCCGGCCGAGGGCAGCGCCGGCGACGCGGCCGAGCGCTGCCTGTGGGTGCTGCGGCGGTTCTCGGAGGACCTGGCCGAGCTGGTGCGGGCGGAGACCGCCGACTGGATGGTGGAGTTCGGGTCCGCGCCGGGCCCGCTGCCGGCGCGGACCGGGCCGGAGCGGGGGCACCGGGAGGAGCGGTACGGGGAGTGCCCGGCGGTGGGCGGCGCGCGGCTCGCGCCACTGCCCGGCGGAGGCGGCGGCCGGGCGAACATGCCGAGGCAGCGGCCCCCGGAGGGGCCGCGCCCCTGAACGTCACGGCGGCCGCCGGATCAGCTGAAGACGATCATCGAGCCCTGCGCGAGGCTGCGGGTGGCGGCGGCGTGCAGGCCCAGCCAGACATGGCGTTCGCGGGCGAACGGGCCGTCGTCCGCGTACCCCTGTGCCGGTTCGTCGAGCCGGGTGGGACGGCCGGGCGGGGGCGGGCTCGGGGGCGGGTGGAAGGGGTCGATGCCCAGGGCGGGGGCGACCGTCTCCAGCTCGCGCAGCAGACCGTGACTGGAGCCCAGCGGCCCGCCGCCGGCCAGCAGCGAGTCGGTGACGAGCGGGTGCGGGAAGTCGACGGGGACGTACGCGCCGGCGTGGTCGAAGTGCCACACGAGGTGGGTCTGCTGGGCGGCGGCCTCGAACATCTCCAGCAGCTGCTGGTAGTCGCCGTCCAGGTCCTCGACCGGGGTGACGGGCAGCCCGCTGAGCCGCAGGAGGTAGGCGCGGCGCAGGAGATGGAGGGCCGTGTAGTCGAAGCCGGCGACGGGGGCGACGTCGCCCGACATGCCGGGGACGTACCCGTGCACCGGGACGGGCGGGGCGCCGGCCTCGGCGAGGGCGCGGTCGTACTCGGCGAGTTCTTCGGCGAAGGGGTTGTCGGGGCTGTGGCACAGCACGTCGACAAGGGGGACCAGCCACAGATCACATGCCACGGCATCACGTTCTCTCAAAGGGGAGTTCGGCGGACGGCCCGGAGGTGGTGCGCTACGGGCCTCGGGGTAGGCGTCGGTGTCGGTTTCGGCGTCGGTCGGCGACGGTGTCGTGGGGAGAGGTCTCCCCCGCCGTCGGCCCGGTCACGCCCCGGAGAGTTCGATCGCCAGCGCGAGGGTGTGGGCGCGGTGGGCACCGAGGAGCCGTTCGGTGTCCTTGGCGTCGCGGCGCTCCACGGCGTCGGCGAGTTCGAGGTGCCCCGACCAGAGCCGGCCGTCGAGGGAGTGCCGGCGGCGGAGATAGGGGACGGTGTACGCCCAGCACCGGACACGCATCCGGTCCATGAACTCCCCGATGTGGGGGTTGGTGAGCAGCGCGTCGAACTCGCGCCAGAAGCGCAGGTCGTACCCGATGAGGATGTCGAGGTCGCCGCCGAGGGCGGCCTGCCGGGCGGCGGCGGCGCGGCGGCGGATGGAGGTGAACTCCCCGGGGTCGGCCTGCGGCAGGGCGAGAGTGGGGTTCTGGTGGAGCACGCCCTGGCAGACGAGCGCCTGCGCCTCGATCAGTCGTTCGAAGTCGCTGAGGGTGTCCTGGCGGATGCGGAAGCCCCGGTGCTGCTCGACCTCCAGCAGGCCCTGGGCGGACAGGTCCACCAGGGCTTCGCGCACGGGGGTGGCGGAGACGCCGTAGTGCTCGGCGATCTCCCGGACGGTGAACTCGCCACCGGGGGCCAGCCGGCCGGCCAGGATCTCTTCCCGCAGGGCATCGGCGAGTTGCTCGCGCAGGGTACTGCGTTGAATCACGCCGACCCACACTACAGTTCCCCGATTTCATTGACAGCATTATGTCTAATTGACATCATGCTGTCATGAGCAATGAGACGGCGGGACCACCCCCGCGGACCGCGCGGCGCTTCCTGGACGCCGGCGCGTGAGCGGGGAACGGGCCGGGGGCGCGGAAGCCGCCGCCGGGGCTAGAGCCGGGGCCGAGCGGCAGGCGCTGTTCTCGGGGCGGCACTGACGGCCTTCCGGCTGAACGGACAGTTCCTGTCGGTCGCCGAAGGGCTGGCCCGGCCGGCGGGGCTGACGGCGGCCCGGTGGCAGGTACTGGGCGCGGTCGTGGACGAACCGCTGTCGGTGTCGGGCATCGCGCGGGCCTTGGGCATCAGCCGGCAGAGCGTGCAGCGGATCGCGGACCTGCTGGTGGAGCGCGGCCTCGCGGCGTACGAGCCCAATCCGGCGCACCGGCGGGCGAAGCTGTTCGGGCCCACGGCCGAGGGCCGGGAGGCGATGCGCGCGATCGGCCCGGACCACGCGGCGTTCGCGGACCGGCTGAGCGCGGCGCTGGGCGGGGACGGGGAGTTGGCGCGGGCGCTGGCGACCCTGCGGCGGCTGAGCGAGGCCCTCGACCGGCTGGAGGCGGAGAATCCACCGAACGGTTGATGTCACTCTCTGTAATCCTTCGCTACGCTCGTGGTGACGGTGGACACGACGCGGGGGGCGAGCGCGATGAGGGAGCGGGCGATGCGCGAGCGGGCGATGGAGGCGTGGCTCGCCCGGCTGGCGGGGCGGGTGGGCCGCCGGTGGCGGGGCACGGGTGCCGCGCGGGCGGCCCTGCGGGGCCACCGCCCCGATCCTGGGGGCGGCGCCGGGGCCCGGGCGGGAGGCGGCGCCGGGGCCCGGGCGGGAGGCCGGACAGGGAGCCGGGGTGAAGGTCCGGTGAAGGGCCCGGCACACGCGGGCGGGCGGCACGGAAGGGCCGAGCCGGGCGGTACAGGCGGTATGCCGGGTTCGGGCACCATCAAGGGCACGCACCGTACATACGGCGTATGCTGCGTGGCCGTGCCGGGTGCCCGCGGCCCTGCCCGCACGGGCAGTTCATGGGCTCCTGCGGTGCGGACCCGGCTGACCGGCCTCTATTCTCGGTGGCGTTCGGGACCGCAACACGGGGAGGGAAACGCCGCTCATGCGACCGCTCGCGCCCGAAGACCCGCCCACCATCGGCGGCTACCAGCTGCTGGGCAAGCTCGGCGAGGGCGGAATGGGGCAGGTCTACCTGGCCCGGTCCGACCGCGGCCGCACCGTGGCCGTCAAGACCGTGCAGCCGGCGCTGGCCAGGGAGCCGGAATTCCGGCGGCGGTTCGCCCAGGAGATCACCATCGCCCGCAAGGTCGGCGGGCAGTGGACCGCACCGGTGCTCGACGCCGACACCGACGCCGACACCCCCTGGGTGGCGACCGGATACATCGCCGGCCCCGCCCTCAACCAGGTCGTCTCGGAGGACTACGGGCCGCTGCCCGAGAAGTCCGTCCTGACCCTGGCCTCCGGGCTGCTGCTGGCGCTGCGGGACATCCACGCCGTCGGCCTGGTGCACCGCGACCTCAAGCCCGCCAACGTACTGATCACCATCGACGGGCCGCGCGTCATCGACTTCGGTATCGCGCGCGCCTACGACGGGGTGACCGGTGGCGGCCTCACCCGGACCGGTTCGGTGATCGGCTCGCCGGGCTTCATGTCGCCCGAGCAGATCATGGGCAAGCGGCTGTCGGCCGCCAGCGACGTGTTCTGCCTCGGCTCGGTACTGGCGTACGCCGCCACCGGCAAGCTGCCGTTCGGCACCACAGACAGCGGCGGGCACGCCCTCATGTACCGGATCGTGCAGGAGGAGCCCGAGCTGGAGGGGGTGCCCGACGGGCCACTGCACGAACTGATCAGCGGCTGTCTGCACAAGGACCCGGAGGTGCGGTCCTCCGTCGACTCGCTGCTGGAGCTGACCGGCAGCGAGCCACCGAGCGGCGCCTGGCTGCCCGCCGATGTGCTGGCCCAACTGGGACGGCACGCCGTCCAGTTGCTGGACCGGGAGGACCCCCTGCCGGTCGGCGGCCGGGCCGGGCCGGCGGCGGGCGGACAGCCGGCCCGACCGACGGTGCCGCCGGCCGTCGCCCTGGCCGAGACCCCGCCGCGCGGCGGGCCGCAGGCCGCCCCGGCGTACAGCGGTGTGCCCTCCGCCCCGGCCGGGTTCGGCCCCGCGCTCACCACGCCCCTGGTCTCCCCGGTCCCCGCACACGCGGCGCACGCCGCCGCACCGCGCCCGCCGCACGCGGGTCCCGGGGGCAACGGCGGCCACGGCCCCGGGGGCCGCCTGCCGGGCACCAAGCCCGTGAAGGGGCTGTCCAAGGCGCTGATCTGGCTGCTGGTGCTCATGGCGGTCGTCTCGACCTTCAGCCTCAGCCAGTACATCGACATCACCGAGCGGATGACGGGCTGGAACGGCGGTGACGTCTCCGGCTTCGCCAACAGCAGCGAGATCCGAAGCATCGCGACGCTGACCACGGTCATCGCCGCGAGCGCCCTGCTGCTGCAGTGCGTGATGATCGTGGTCTGGCTCATCTGGTTCTACCGGGTACGGCACAACGCCGAGATCTTCGCGCCGGGCCGGATCCGGTACGGCAAGGGGATGGCGATCGGGTCCTGGTTCATCCCGATAGCGGGAATCTTCCTGCCCCGGGGCATCGCCCGGGACATCTGGCGGGCCAGTCACCCGCAGTCGTATCCGTCCATGAAGGTGGTCGACTTCTGGTGGGTGCTGTGGGCGCTGTGGATGGCCTGGCTCCACCTGCCGCTCACCTGGAACTCCTGGGAGGCGGTGGGGAGCATCGAGACGGCCCAGGTGCTGCTCGGGGCGACCCTGGTGAGCGAGTTCCTGGTGTTCGTGGCCTCCATCGCCGCCATCGTCTTCGTCCAGCGGCTCAGCCGGCTTCAGGAGCAGAGGATGGTCAACGCGGCTTGACAGGGCCGCGCCGGGGGGCCTCTATCCTCAGTGAGGCATGAAGGTTTCGAACGGGGGAGTTCGTTTCGCATGGACCCGCTGACGCCACAGGACCCGCAGCGCATAGGTGAGTACCGGCTGCTGGCCAGACTGGGCGAGGGCGGCATGGGCCAGGTGTACCTGGCCCGTTCCGACCGCGGCCGCACCGTCGCCGTCAAGACCATCCGCGGTGAGCTGGCGCGGGAGCAGGACTTCCGGCGGCGATTCGCCCTGGAGATCACCGCCGCCCAGCGGGTCGGGGGCCGCTGGACCGCCCCCGTGCTGGACGCCGACACCGAGGCGGCGACGCCCTGGGTCGCCACCGGCTACATCGCCGGCCCCTCCCTGCACCAGGTGGTGGGCCGTGACTTCGGGCCGCTGCCGGAGCGCAGCATCCGGCTGCTGGCCAACGGTCTCACCGCGGCGCTGCGCGACATCCACGCCGCCGGTCTGGTGCACCGCGACCTCAAGCCGTCCAACGTGCTGTTGACGATCGACGGGCCCCGGGTCATCGACTTCGGCATCGCCCGTGTCCTGGAGTCGGAGCCCGGCGCCGGGGTGACGCGGACCGGGGCCACGGTCGGCTCCCCCGGATTCATGTCCCCCGAGCAGATACGCGGCCAGCGGCTGACCCCCGCCAGTGATGTGTTCTGCCTGGGCTCGGTACTCGCGTACGCGGCCACCGGGCGCACCCCGTACGGGGCACTGGACAGCGGGGCGCACATCCTGCTGTTCCGGATCGCCGAGGAGGAGCCGGAACTCGACGGCATACCCGCCCCGTTGCGTGGTCTGGTCTCCGCGTGTCTGGCGAAGGAACCGGCGGCCCGCCCCACCCTGGACGACCTGGAGCGCCACACGGCGGCCGAACGCGACGGCGAACCCTGGCTGCCGGGCGCGCTGGTGGCCCAGCTGGGGCGGCACGCCGTCCAGTTGCTGGACTCCGAGGACCCGGAGAGCCGCACCGACACCCCGGCGGTGACCCCGCCCGCGTCCTCGTCCGAGTCCCCCTCCCCCACCCCGACGGCGCTCGCTACCCCGGCGACGCCCGCGCCCGCGCAGCAGCAGCAGCCCGCATCGGCCCAGCCGCCGCATCTCCAGTCCACCTTCGGCGGCCCGGTGCCTTCCCCCTACAGCCGGCCGGGGGCGGCCCCCGGCCCATACGCGCACCACTCGGGCGGGTTCGGCCCGCCTTCCCAGCAGGTGTACACGCACCAGCCGCACCAGCCACCCCCGGGCCGCGCCGCCGGCCGCCGGCTGTCCGGCCCGGCGATCGCGGGCATCTGCGTCGCCTTCGTCGCCCTGATCGGGGGCGGCATCATCACCGCCAACGTCATCAACGGCAGCGGAGACGGTGGCGGAGACGGTGGTGAAGCGATCACCGAGGCGTATCTGGGCTCCTGGCAGGGCGAGTACACCACCGTGGACGACGAGGGCGAGAACGTCTGGCACGGGGTGCGGCTGGATGTCGTCCAGGGCGAGGGGGGCGCGAACGTCGGCACCGTGACCGCCGTGACCGACCATCTGCTGTGCTCGTACGACATGCGGCTCAGCTCCTTCGACAAGGACGCGGACGAGCTGGGCTTCCGGGCCGAGCCCGCGTGGAGCGTGCCCGCCGACGAGGTGGACGGCGACTGCCCCACCCCCGACACCCCCGAGGTGCAGCGGATGGTGGCCGTCGGCGAAGGGGACATGACGCTCGCCCTCGCCGGCGAGGAGATCGACCTGGAGCGCGCCGGGAGCGACGCGGTACCCGATCTGCTGGTCGGCGAGTGGGGCGACACCTGGACCGACGAGGACGGCGTCGAGTGGGCCACCACCCTGACCGTCTCCGAGGGCACCATCGGTGAGGTGGTGCTCAGCTACGAGGAGTGGAACGACGATCGCGGCACCTGTGTGTGGGAGAACAACCTCGCGCAGGTCTTCGACCGGGAGGTCGTCCTGGGGCCGGACGTCTACGTGGAATCCGCGTCCGCCGCGAGCCTGGAGTCCTGCGGCGAATTCAGTGCTCCCCGGCTGACGGTCGCGCGGGGCACCAATGACACGATCACGGTCGGCTGGATCGACGATCCGGGCGGCCGGACCCTGGACTTCTACCGGCAATAGCGGCTGACACGACTACTGATCAGTAAGTGATCGGTATTCGATGATCCAGATCACAAATTGGCAAGGAGCGCAAGCTCACACCCGAGAACGGGAACCGGTTACGGTTCGGCTTCTGTCCCCATGTGTACGTACAGGCACCCGTATCCTCAGGGGGCTTACGCGAGCGAAGAGGAGTACCACAGCATGAAACCGCTCGGGCCCACCGATCCCCAACGTGTGGGCCAGTACAGGCTGCTGGGGAAATTGGGCGCCGGCGGGATGGGCAGCGTCTATCTCGCCCGTTCCGACCGTGGACGCACGGTGGCCGTAAAACTCGTGCAGCCCGAACTCGCCCGGCAGCCCGAATTCCGCCGCCGCTTCCAGCAGGAGGTCGAATCCGCCCGCCGGGTCGGCGGGGAGTTCACCGCGCCGGTGCTGGACTGCGACACCGAGGCCGAGACGCCGTGGGTGGCGACCGGCTACGTGGCCGGCCCTTCTCTGCACGAGGTGGTCACCTCCACCTACGGCAAGCTGCCCGAGCGCACGCTGCTCATCCTCGCGAACGGTCTCGTCAAGGCGCTGCGCGACATCCACGCGGCCGGCCTGGTGCACCGTGACTTCAAGCCGTCCAACATCATGCTCACCATCGACGGCCCGCGGGTCATCGACTTCGGCATCGCCCGGGCCCTGGAGGCCCACGGCGAGGGGCTGACCCGTACCGGCGCGGCGGTCGGTTCGCCGGGCTTCATGTCGCCCGAGCAGTGCCGCGGTGAACTGGTCACCCCGGCCAGCGACATCTTCTGCCTGGGTTCGGTGCTGACGTTCGCCGCCACCGGGCACACCCCGTTCGGCGACGCGAACAGCGCGATGCACGCGCTGATGCTGCGGATCGTCCAGGACGAGAAGAACCTGGACGGCGTGCCCGACGGCATCCGCCCGCTGATCGAGGACTGCCTGGCGCAGTTCCCCGGCGAACGGCCCGGGCTGAGCGCGCTGCTGGAGCGGACGGTCGACGCCGACGAGATCGGCGACGACGAGCCGTGGCTGCCGGGCGCCCTGATCGCCAAGCTCGGCAAGCACGCCGTGGAGCTGCTGGACTCCGAGGACCCGCTGGTGACCCCGCCCCGGCCGGCCATGTCGCCGCCGCCGGCGATGCCGTCCGCGCCGCCGTCCTCGGTGAACGCCCCGGCGGCGCCCGCGTCGCCGCCGCCGCACTCCGGCCCGCCGAGCGCCCCGGTGACCCCGCCGCCGCCCGGTGCCCTGCCGACCCCGACACAGCTGGCGGCCCCCGGCACCCCCGGAGCCCCGGGCACCCCACCTCCCAGCCCGGTGCCGGGGCAGGGTCCGGGCAGCATGGACGCGATGCAGACCATGACCTCGGCGATGCCGCCGCCGGGGATGTACGGCACGGCCCAGCCCACGCCGTACGGCCAGCCCACCACCGGCTACGGCTACCCGGGCCAGCAGGGCCCCGGCTACGGCTACCCGCAGGGCCCCGGCCCCGGACAGCCCACGCCGTACGGGCACCAGAGCATGAACGCGGTCTACCCGATGGGCCCCGGCGGCCCCGGTGCTCCCGGCGGACCGGGCGGGCAGAACGGCAAGAAGAAGTTCACCTGGCTCATCGTCGCGGCGGCCGTGGCCGTCTTCGGCATCGCGGTCGGCGTGGCCCTGGCCCTGACCAACGGTGACGACGACAAGAACAACCAGGCGGACCCGGACCCCACCCCGACCCAGCAGACCGACCCGCAGACGGACCCGGAGCCGGAGCCCGAGCCCGAGCCGGACCCGATCGAGGAGGTCCCGGGGAACATCGACCCGAACGAGATCCCGTACGACATCTACAACGCGTGGGAGGCGGAGGTCGAGAACCCCTCCGGCCAGACCGCGCTGCGCCGGATGGAGGTCTCGTACGACGACGACTACAACCCCCACCTCACCACCTGGGACCTCTACGGCGACGTGCTGTGCAAGGGCGAGGGCCAGCTGCTGGACACCACCGGCGGGGTGCTGACGTTCAGCAACGAGATGACCGAGACCGTGCCCAGCTCGGCCTCGTGCTCGGCGCTCGGCAACCAGACGCTGGAGATGGACGGCTCCGAGGTCAACTGGACCGTCCCGGCCGCGGGCATGGAGGCCGACTTCGAGCTGGCCGTCGCCGGCGTGCAGCGCGACTCGATGCCGTACGCGCTGATCTCCAAGTCCTGGGTGGTGGACATCCCGGGTGAGGGCTCGGCCACCGTCTCCCCCGAGACCATCGCCTACCCGGGCCAGAAGGCGCTGACCGTCAGCGGTTCTTCCTGCACCTGGGAGTTCCAGATGGTGTCCGGCGACATCAATGGCAACGGCATGACCGTCAGCCCGGGTGAGGTCACCAGCGGCAGTTGCGACCCGCTGCCCGCCTACTACGTCACCTCCGACGAGGACAGTGAGGCGCCGGAGCTGACGATGGAGCCCGTGGAGGGCGCGACCCTCTCGGAGACGCTGACGGGCGAGTACCAGAGCCCGTACTGACGGAGGGCGTCGCCGCACCGGGCGACGACGAACGGCCGGGGGCCGGAACGCGATCCGCGTTCCGGCCCCCGGCCGTTGTACCGAGACGCCCGGTTACAGGAACGAGTTGATCTGGATCGTCTCGTCCCGCCCGGGGCCGACGCCGATCGCGGAGATCGGGGCGCCGGAGAAGTCCTCCAGGGCCTGCACGTACCGCTGCGCGTTGATGGGCAGGTCCTTCACCGAGCGCGCCTTGGTGATGTCCTCGCTCCAGCCGGGCAGGTACTCGTACACCGGCTTGGCGTGGTGGAAGTCGGTCTGGCTGTAGGGCAGTTCCTCGACCCGGCGACCGTCGATCTCGTACGCCACGCAGACCGGGATGCGCTCCCAGCCGGTGAGCACGTCCAGCTTGGTGAGGAAGAAGTCGGTGAGCCCGTTGACCCGGGTCGCGTACCGCGCGATCACCGCGTCGAACCAGCCGCAGCGCCGGTCGCGCCCGGTGGTGACGCCGAACTCGCCGCCGATGCGCCGCAGCGCCTCGCCGTCCTCGTCCTCCAGTTCGGTCGGGAAGGGACCGGCGCCGACCCGCGTCGTGTACGCCTTGAGGATCCCGATCACCCGGCTGATCTTCGTCGGGCCGATGCCCGCGCCCGTGCAGGCGCCGCCCGCCGTCGGGTTGGAGGAGGTGACGAAGGGGTACGTGCCGTGGTCGACGTCCAGCAGCGTGCCCTGGCCGCCCTCCAGCAGCACGACCTTGTCCTCGTCGATCGCCTGGTTGAGGAGGAGGGTGGTGTCGGCGACGTACGGGCGCAGCCGGTCGGCGTAGCCGAGCAGTTCGCCGGTGATCTCGTCGACGCCGATGGCGCGGCGGTTGTACAGCTTGGCCAGCAGCTGGTTCTTCTGGTCGAGGGCCGCCTCGACCTTCTGCCGCAGGATCGATTCGTCGAACAGGTCCTGGACCCGGATACCCTGCCGGTTGATCTTGTCGGCGTAGGTCGGGCCGATGCCACGACCGGTGGTGCCGATCTTCCGCTTGCCCAGGAAGCGTTCGGAGACCTTGTCGAGGGTCTGGTGGTAGGGGGTGATGAGGTGGGCGTTGCCGCTCACCAGCAGCCGCGAGGTGTCCACCCCGCGAGCGTTGAGGCCGTCCAGCTCGGAGAAGAGGACCTTGGGGTCGATGACGACGCCGTTGCCGATGACCGGGGTGCAGCCGGGGGAGAGAATGCCGGAGGGCAGCAGATGCAGCGCGTACTTCTGGTCGCCGACGACGACCGTGTGACCGGCGTTGTTGCCGCCCTGGTAACGCACCACGTAGTCAACCGAACCGCCGAGCAGATCGGTGGCCTTGCCCTTGCCTTCATCACCCCACTGAGCGCCGAGCAGCACAAGTGCGGGCACAGGCGTACACCCCTTCCGAGCGGGGCATGGGAAAGTCAGCTGCCCCGGATCGACGAAACCCCTGGCGCAATCGCGACAGGGGCTCTTGCACAGAGAGCTTACGGGAGATGGGGGCGGGAGGCGAACAGGTGCTCATCGTCATCGACCCGGCGGCACGGCGTGCGGATGGGGAATCGGTAAGGATCGCGCGCGATGTGCTGTGCGCGGGTGTGGGGGCGGGTGAGGCCAAGGTCCGCATGCTGGAGGGTCCGCAGGCCATGTCGAGGGCGCTGGCCCGGCGCGGCAGCCACCGGGTGGTGATCGTCGGGGACGACCGGGCCCTGGTCCGGGCGGTACGGGCGCTGCACCGCGCGGGAGAGCTGGCGGTGGCGCCGCTGGCGATGGTGCCGGTGGGCGCGGGCCCGGCGGTGGCGCTGGCGCGCGGCCTCGGGGTGCCGACGGACGCGGTGGCCGCCTCGCGGGCGGTGCTGGCGGGCGCGGACCGGTCGCTGGACCTGCTGACGGACGACGCGGGGGACGTGGTGCTCGGCGCGCTGGGCATTCCGGCGCCGCGTCCGCCGGTGGTGCCGTGGTGGCGGCGCGGGTTCGGCGCCGCGCAGGTCCGCGGTGAGCGGCTGCGGGTGGAGGCGGACGGGCGGGTGCTGGTGGTCGGCGACCGGCCGGTGACGGCGGTGTCGGTGCGGGCCGCGGGCGGGCTGGCCGAGGTGGTGGTCCGGGGCGGTTCCGAGGTACGGGTGCGGGCGGCGTCGGTGACGGTGACCGGGCAGACGGGGCAGGGGTTCCGGTACCGGGCGGACGCGATGGACTGCGGGCCGACCCGGGCGCGGACCTGGACCGTGCTGGAGGGCGGACTGCGGCTGCGGATGCCGCCGGGCTAGTCGGTGCCGGTGCCGGTGCCGGTGCGCTTCCGTTCGCGCCAGCGGTCCAGCATCCCGCTCAGCTCCTCCTGGAGGAAGAACATGAAGTCGGCGGTCTCGGCCAGCCGTTCGGCGGCCGGGGTGCCGGGGCCGACGACCTCGGCCCCGGCGCGCATGCTGGCGCTCCAGCGCTCGATGATCGGTTCGCGGTGGACCAGGGCGGCGAACCACACGTGCTGGTGGAGGCGGTAGCGCTCGCGCCGGGAGCCGGGCTCGCGTTCGCGGCTGACCATGTGGACATTGGCGAGGTAGCGCACGCCGCCGGAGACGGCGGCCGGGCTGACCTGGAGCCGGCGGCCGATCTCGGCGGCGCTGAGGACCCCCTCCTCCGAGGCCATCAGGCAGGCGAAGATCCTGGCCGGCATCCGGGCCATGCCGGCTTCGATGAGGTCGGCGGCGAACCGTTCCACGAAGGCCGCCACGGCCGCCTCGTCCCGGGGCTGCTGATCGTTCACCTGCTCATACTCCCATCTCATCGCCGGCCGTCTCTCTTGGCGCTTTCTTAACTTCACACATTACTGAAAGTTCGGTAACTTCGAGAGATGACCCAGGCAACTCCCCCCACCGCCATCGAGGTGACGGGGCTCGTGAAGACCTTCGGCAGGACCCGTGCCCTCGACGGCCTCGACCTGACCGTCCGCTCCGGTGAGGTGCACGGCTTCCTCGGCCCCAACGGCGCCGGCAAATCCACCACCATCCGGGTCCTGCTCGGCCTGCTGCGCGCCGACACCGGCACGGCCACGCTGCTCGGCGGCGACCCGTGGGCCGACGCGGTGGCCCTGCACCGGCGGCTGGCGTACGTACCGGGCGACGTCGAACTGTGGCCCTCCCTCACCGGCGGCGAGGCCATCGACCTCCTCGGCCGGCTGCGCGGCGGGCTCGACGCGCGGCGCCGCGCGGAGCTGATCGAGCGCTTCGACCTCGACCCGACGAAGAAGGGCCGCACCTACTCCAAGGGCAACCGGCAGAAGGTGGCCATCGTCGCCGCCCTCGCCTCCGACGCCGAACTCCTCCTGCTGGACGAGCCCACCGCCGGCCTCGACCCGCTCATGGAGGTCGTCTTCCAGGACGTCATCCTCCAGGCCAAGGCCGCCGGGAAGACCGTGCTGCTCTCCAGCCACATCCTGGCCCAGGTCGAGAAGCTGTGTGACCGGGTGAGCATCATCCGGCTCGGGAAGACCGTCCAGAGCGGCACCCTCGACGAGATGCGGCATCTGACCCGCACCACCATCGAGGCGGTCACCGAGCGCCCGTCCGCCGCGCTCGCCCAGGTCGCCGGGGTGCACGACCTGCGCGGCGGCGAGGCGCCCGGGGAGGTGCGCTTCACGGTGGACGGCGCCCGGCTGGACACGGTGGTGCGGGAGCTGTCCGGGTACGGGGTCAGGTCGCTGGTCAGCCATCCGCCGACCCTCGAGGAACTCATGCTGCGGCACTACGGCGACGAACTGGCGGCCCACCGGTGACCGCCGCCACCACGGCGGCGCCCGGCACCGCGCCCCTCCCCCGGCCCGCCCGGGACGATGCCCCGGCGGGCGCGCTGACCGGCACCGGCGTCCTGCTGCGCTTCGCGCTGCGCCGCGACCGGGTACGGCTGCCGGTGTGGATCGGCGCCCTCGTCCTGGGCACCGCCTCCTCCCTGGCCAGCTTCGAGTCCACCTACGCGGACGCCGCCGACCGGCAGGCCGTCGCCGACACCCTCGGCAGCCCGGCCGGGCTCGCCATGACGGGACCTGCCCGCTATCTGGAGGGCGACTACGGCTTCGGCGCGATGCTCGGCCACCAGATGCTCGGCTTCGTCCTGGTCGTGGTCGGACTCATGAGCGTCCTCACGGTGGTGCGGCACACCCGGGCCGAGGAGGAGAGCGGGCGCGCCGAACTGCTGCGGGCCGGCGTGCTGGGGCGGCACGCCCAGCTGGCGGCGGCGCTCGTGCTCGCCGCGCTCGCCAACGTGCTGCTGGGGCTCGGGGTGACGGCCGCCGTGGTGGGACAGGGCGCCGAGGGCGCGCTGCTGTACGGGGCGGCGCACACCGCCACCGGGCTCGTGTTCGCGGCGCTGGCGGCCGTCGCCGTACAGATCACCCCGTACGCGCGCGGTGCCTCCGGCCTGGGGCTGGCCGCCATCGGGGTGGCGTACGCGCTGCGGGCGGTCGGCGACGTGGGCGGGGACGGCGGCAGCTCCGCGCTGTCGTGGCTGTCGCCGATCGGGTGGGCCCAGCGGACCTATGTGTTCGCCGGCGACCACTGGTGGCCGCTGCTGCTGTCGGTGGCGCTGGCAGCGGCCGGAACGTGGGGCGCGTTCGCCCTGTCGGTACGCCGGGACGTGGGCGCCGGGTTGCGCGCGCAGCGGCTGGGCTCCCCGACCGGTTCCGCCGCCCTCGGCCACCCGCTGGGGTTCGCGCTGCGGCTGCACCGGGGCGTCCTGGTGGCGTTCGCCGCCGGGCTCGCGCTGCTGGGGGTGATGTACGGCTCGATCCTGGGCGATGTCGAGAAGATGATCGAGGACATCGAGGCGGTGCGCGAGCAGGTGGCGCGGGCCGGCGGGGCGACCGTGGCCGAGTCCTTCCTGTCCGTGGTGCTGATCGTCCCGGCGATCGTGGCGGCGGTGTACGTGGTGATGGCGGCGCTGCGGCCGCACGCCGAGGAGAGTGCGGGGCGGGCGGAGCCGGTGCTGGCGACGGGCCTGTCCCGTACCCGGTGGGCCGGTTCCCATCTGCTGGTGGCGCTGGCGGGCGGCACCGCCGTGCTGGCGGTGGGCGGTCTCGCCCTCGGCGCCACCGGCGCGCTGTCGGGATCGGACGGCTCGCTGCTGTGGAAGACGCTGGGCGCGGCGCTGGCGTACGCCCCCGCGCTGTGGGTCACGGCCGGGCTCGCGGCGGTGCTGTACGGATGGTTCCCGCGCGTGAGCGCCGCCGCGTGGATCGTGCCGGCGTACGCATTCGTGTGCGGCTATCTGGGGGAATTGATCGGCTTCCCCTCCTGGCTGAACGATCTCTCCCCCTTCGGCCACGTCCCGCAGCTGCCCGCGGCGGCCCTGGACGGGGCCGCGTGGCTGTCCCTGCTGACGCTCACCGCGCTGGCCGCGGCCCTGCTGGCACTTGGCCTGGCGGGCTTCGGCAGGCGGGATCTGGACACCAAGTAGGGCCTGCGGAAGCACCTCGCGGGAGCACAATGGAAGGGAGGGAGGGCGGTGTCCACGCCCCCTTCCCGCAGACGCCCGGCCGTCCTTTCCCCCGAGGGGCGGTCGGGCCCTTCCGTAGGCCGTCGCGGTGCACCCGTACCCCGGTACGGAGCAACGCGGCACCCGCAGGGACGCACTCCGGATGCGGATCACATGACCCGCTGTTCGCATAGGTGACAACCCGTCACGCCACCGCGCGTGCCGTTCGCCGACGACCCGGAGGTCATCGCTCCTATGAAGTCCCAGTCACCGCGAAGGACGTCCACGACCGGGCGCCGCCTGGTCACCGGCGTCGCCGCCGCCTTTCTGACCCTCGGTCTGGCCGCCGCTCCAGCCGTCGCCGGAGGCGACAACAAGGGCAGCCAGACCACCAACCCGCCGCTGTCCATCAGCCCGAGCGCGGGCGGTGCCGGTACCTCCGTCACCGTCCGCTCCACTTGCCAGCCGGGCGGGCCCGCCACCTCGGAGGCGTTCCAGGCCGACATCAACCTGGCCACCAAGGAGTCGGACGGTCGCTGGTTCGGCACCGGCAAGATCAGGACCAGCGGCCTGACCATCGGGAAGAGCTACCCGGTCACCCTGGTGTGCGCCGATGGCGTCACCCTGACGACCAACTTCACCTTCACCTCGGCGACCCCCTCCGGTGGCGCGGGGGCCGGCTTCGGCGGCACGGCGGACGGTGGCAGCACCGCCCAGACCACGGCGCTGGCCGTCGGCGGCGGTCTCGCCGTCGCCGGTGCGGTGGGTTACGTGTTCCTCGCCCGGCGCCGTCGCTCCGCCGGTAACCACTACTACTGATGGGCACGAGCGTGACTGAGATCCTGCGCGGCCTCCTGGGCGGTCCGGCCGCTCTCGTACGCCGGGCGGGCGAGCGCTACCGTTGCGCCCGCTCCCGTCCGGGTACCCCGAGCGGGCGGCGCCGTCCGGCGCCGCGCGGCCGGGGTCTCAGACACGCCGCTGCCCAGCGTCCGGCCTCCAGCCTGACCCGGTTCCAACGGCTCGCGCGCCGCAGCCGCCGCTATGAGGTGGCGGCTGCGGTGGCGGCGGTGACGGTCGGTCTGACGGCCGGCATCTGGCCGCCGGAGCCGGTGATCGAGTTCGGCAAGCAGCGGACCGCGGTGGCCGAGTCCGAGGCCGGGGCCAGCCCGACGATCGGCCCCTCCTACACCGGCGCCGAGGGATACGGGGCCCCGTTGCCCCGCTCCCGTCCGACCCGGGTCCGCGTCCCCTCCCTGGGCACGGATGTCGAGGTCTTCGGGGCCCAGCTCGACCCGGACGGCGGCCCGCCCACCCCGGCCGAGGAGGACGCCATGCGCGCCGCCTGGTACTCCGGCGGCGTCTCCCCCGGCGAGCGCGGGGCGGCCCTGCTGGTCGGCCACCTCGACACGTACGTCGGCCCGGCGGCCTTCGCGGGCCTGGCGAACCTCCAGCCCGGCGAGACGGTCGAGGTCGACCGGGAGGACGGCACCATGGCGACCTTCATCGTGGACGCGGTGGAGATGTACGCCAAGAACAACTTCCCCTCCGACCTCGTCTACGGCTCGGACGACACCCCCCAGCTCCGCCTCATCACCTGCGGCGGCGCCTGGTCGGCTCAGACGGGCTACGACTCCAACATCGTGGCGTACACACACCTGGCATGACCGCGCCCCGGTGCCGGGATTCCGGCCGGCCCACGGCCCGGCCGGCGGAGCGGATCACCGGTGGGCGTCCGGAGTCGCGGGCGGCCTCCGCACACCTTCTCGCCATCACCCGCCGCCCGGCCTAGGCTTGTGGGCATGAGCATCGACGATTTCGGCGGCGGCCCGAGCGCGGCCGCGGGAGTGCTGGTGGTCACGACCAACGACATCCCGGGGCGCCGGGTCACCGAGGTGATCGGTGAGGTCTTCGGACTGACGGTGCGTTCGCGCAACCTCGGCAGCCAGATCGGTTCGGGCATCAAGTCGATGTTCGGCGGCGAACTGCGCGGACTGACCAAGACGCTCGCCGAGTCCCGGGCCCAGGCCGTGGAGCGGCTGATGGAACAGGCCCGGGCGCGCGGCGCCAACGCGGTGCTGGCGATGCGGTACGAGGTCAGCACGGCGGACTTCGGCACCGAGGTGTGCGCGTACGGCACGGCGGTCCGCCTGGCGGACGCCGACTCCTAGACTCGCGCCATGAGTTACGCACTGAGCCTGTATCTCGTCGATCCCGTGCTGGTGCGCGGCGTCGTCGGCGGCGGGGACGAGAAGCAGCGGCGGATGATGGGCGGCCGCTTCAAGCGGGAACTCGCCCGGGACGACGAGTGGTTCGCCGAGCAGATAGCCGAGGGGGCGCCCACGGCGTACGAGGCGCTGCGTGCGGTGATCGACGGTGGCCCGTTCGAGAAGGCGCACGCCTTCCAGTACGCGTACGCCTACCAGCGGATCTGTGCCTTTCACGGCCAGGCGCTGGACAACAACAGCTTCTCGCCCTTCCGCTACGGATGGCTGGGCCGGGTGGACGAGGGTCTGGCGCGGCTGGGCGTCACCGCGGTGGACGTCACCTCCTTCACCTACCACGACTTCCCCGGCCCGCTGCCGCGCCCCGACGACGTGCCGGGGCACGGCGTGTGGAGCGCGGCCGACTGTACCCGCGCGCTGACGCAGTGGGAGTCCGCCACCCGCGAGCAGCGGTCCGCGCTGGACGGGGAGGTCCTGGAAGCCGTCGAGTCGATCGCGGAGTGGCTGCGCCGGGCGGCGGCGAAGCCGGGCGCCGGTGTCGTGGGGTTCTTCGCCTGAGCCGGAGCACCGCCGCGCGCCGTCCCCGGGAGGCGGTGCGCGGCGATGCTCCGTGCCACCACAGGCACCGGTAGTCAAATTTGACTAGAGTCGGCGGCATGACTGAGAAAACCATTCCGCTCCTCACCTGTCCGGCCATCGCGCCGGTCGCCGAGTTCTACACCGCGCTCGGCTTCGCGGTGACCTTCGAGCAGCACAGCCCGTACGCCTACCTCGTCGTCGAACGCGGCACGGTGGAGCTCCAGTTCCTCGGCATGAAGAACTTCGACCCGGCCACCTCCCTCGGCGGCTGCTACATCCTCACCGACGAGGTCGACGCCCTGCACGAGATCTTCCGGGCCGGCCTCAAGGAGACCTACGGGAAGGTGCCCACCCGCGGCATACCGCGGATCGGGCCGCTGAAGGACATGGCGTACGGCGTGCGGCAGTTCCTCATGACCGACCCCGGCGGGAACTCGGTCCGGGTCGGGCAGCCGACCGGCGGCGACGGACACATCGAGCCCGCGCCCAAGGACACCTTCGAGCGCGCCCTGCACTTCGCGGCGCTCTTCGCCGACTCCAAGGAGGACCTGCCGGCCGCCGCCACAGTGCTGGACCGGGTGCTGGCGCTGACCCACCGGCGGCCCACGCCCGTGCAGCGCGCGCGGCTGCTGATCCTGCGCGCCGATGTCGCGCACCGCACTGGGGAGGACGCCGCCGCCGTCACCCGGCGCCTGGACGAGGCGGCGGCCGTCCCGCTCTCCGACGCGGAACGGGCCACCATCCCCGACGACCTCGCCCGGCTCGCCGAACTGCGGCTCAGCCTCCCCTGAGGAGGCCGATCAGCCGGGCACCCGCCGCCGTTCCCGGGTCCATCGGCGCGTCGTGCCCGGCGTGCTGGGCAGGCGCGGCGGATCGGCCGCCACCGGGTCGGCGGCGTACGGCACGGCGGTCGGTGTCAGCCCCCGTCCGTCCAGTACTGCTGGAGTCTCGCCACCGCGTCGTTCTTGGTCATACCCGCGACCGTTCCCTCGTCGAGGCCCACACGGTGGAGGAGGAGATGCACCAGATCGGCGGGGAGCGCTTCGCGCGGCGGCTCGGGGGCGCCCCGGTCCGGCAGCTCACCCTGCTGGGCGCACGCCCAGAACTCCTCTTCGGTGACGTCCAGCTGGTCCCGCAGAATGTGCCGCCAGATGGCGGGGCCGTACCTGGTGCGGTCCACCGGATGCGAGATTCTGGTCCGCAGGATCCGGCCGTCGTACAGGGCGAGTTCAAAGGTGACGTGATGGGTACCGGTGCGCCCTCGGGCATCCCGGACCTGTTTCCACTCCTCCGTGCGGCAGAACCGGTCGTGGTTCTCACGGTCGGGCTGGGGCCAGGTCACCGCGCGGCACCCACCAGCCAGGCGCGCAGCTGCGCGTCATCGCTCAGCGCGATCAACTGCACCAGACCCCAGTTGCCTTCATGGTTGGGGGCGGTGCGCAGCCGGTCCTGCCAGTCCTCGGCGTACTCGCGCAGGACCTGGACCATCTCCTCCATGGCCTCGTCGAAGGACCCGCCGTCGGCGGCCAGCGGCAGGCCCGGCAGAAACACCGACCAGCCGCCCGCCTCCGCCACCACCTCCGCCTTCGAGGGACACACGAGGGACAGGTAGTGGCGCAGCCGCTCCACGTCCACCACCGCGGCCCGGCCCGAGTCGCGGCGCACGGTCGCCACCCGGCCCTCGTCCGCCGCGTCGAGGATGTCCTTCAGGTGTGCGCGAGCCTGGGTGTAGCTCTCGTAGTGCACTGCGGGCATGGCCTGCCTCCTCGGTCCTCTGCCCACAGTGTGCGGCCGGTGACCACGTACGTCAAGTACGTCGCGTACGTCACGTACCTGCCTGCGCCGGACCGCCCGCCAGCACGGCGATCAGCCGGGCCCCCGCCGCTGTTCCCGGGTCCATCGGCGCGTAGTGCCCGGTGCCCGGCAGCGGGATCACCGTCGCGCCGTGCCGGGTGGCGTACGCCAGCGAGTGGGCGAGCGGCACCTGCCCGTCCTCCGCGCCGTGCAGCACGGTCACCGGACCCGGCGGGGTCGGCAGACGCAGCGGATCGGCCTGCGGGTGCGGCCCGCCCAGGTGGTCGCGGACCGCGCCCGCGCCCAGGCCCAGCCGGTCGGCCGCGACCAGGTCGGCGACCGGGGAGACCACGACCGTACGGGCCACCCGGCGGTGGTCACGGGCCGCCGCCCACAGTGCCAGCTGGCCGCCGGCCGAGTGGCCCGCCAGGGTGAGGGGTGCGCTGCCCGGCAGGGCGTCCAGGGCGGCGCGCACGTCCTCGGCGGCGTGCGGCCAGGACCCCGCTCCCCGGCGGTACTCGATCAGCGCCGCCGGGACCCCGTGCCCGGCCAGTGCCGCCGCGAGCGGGGACAGGTGGGCGCGGTCGTAGCTCTCGCGCCACCAGCCGCCGTGCACGATCACCACCCGCGGGTCCCCGTCCCCGTACAGGTCGACGAGCTGTGCGGGATGCGGGCCGTACCGCAGGGTGCGGGCGGGCGGGGCCGGGGGCCGGGAGAGCAGGGCGGCGGCCTCGTCGGCGTCCCGGCCGGTGTCGGGCGCCCCCGCGCCGGAGGGCGGGGCCGGGGTCCCGGCGAGCACCTCGGTCAGCACCCGCGCCGCGCGGTCCGCGTCGGCGAAGGAGGTGTACAGCGGGGTGAAGCCGAAGCGCAGCACGTCCGGTTCACGGAAGTCCGCCACCACCCCGCGGCGGGTCAGCTCCGCCGTGACCCGGCGCGCGTCGGGGCAGCGCAGGGCGACCTGGCTGCCGCGCCGGGCCGGGTCGGCGGGGGTGATGCTGGGCAGCAGCCCGGCGAGCCGGCGTTCGAAGAAGGCGGTCAGGGCCAGGCTCTTGGCCCGCACCTCGGCCATGTCGACGCCGTCCCACACCTCCAGCGCGGCCTCCAGGGCGAGCAGCGACAGGATCTCCGGGGTGCCGACCCGGCCGCGCGGGGCGCCGTCGGCCGGGCGGTAGCGGGGGGACATCGCGAACGGCTCCGCGTGCGAGTTCCACCCGGGGAGCGGCGAGTCGAACGCCTCCTGGTGCCCGGAGCGCACGTACAGGAACGCGGGGGCGCCGGGGCCGCCGTTGAGGTACTTGTAGGTGCAGCCGACCGCGAAGTCCACGCCGTCCGCGTCCAGCGCGAGCGGCAGGGCGCCCGCGCTGTGGCACAGGTCCCACACCGCCTGGGCGCCCGCCGCGTGGACCGCCGCCGTGATGCCGGGCAGGTCGCGCAGCTCGCCGGTGCGGTAGTCCACGTGGTTGACGAGCACCGCGGCCGTACGCGGTCCGGCCTCCTCCGCGATCCGCTCGGCGGGGACGGGGCGCAGCGTCCGGCCCGTCAGCCGGGCCGCGGAGTCCGCTATGTAGCCGTCGGTGGGGAAGGTGGTGGCGTCCACCAGGATCTCGTCGCGGCCGGAGGGCGCGATCCGGACGGCGGCGACCATGGCCTTGAAGACGTTCACGCTCGTCGAGTCACCCACCACCACCTGGCCGGGTGCGGCCCCGAGCAGCGGGGCGATCCGGTCGCCGACCCGTTCGGGGGCGGTCCACCAGCCGGACTCGGTCCACGAGCGGATCCGCAGCTGCCCCCACTCGCGGGACACCACCTCGGCGAGGCGGTCCGGGACCGTACGGGGCAGGGCGCCCAGCGAGTTGCCGTCGAGGTAGACGGTGTCGTCCAGGACGAACGCGGCGCGTTTGGCGCGCAGGGGGTCGGCCGCGTCCAGCCGCCGCGCCTCGGCCCCGGGTTCGCCCGCGTCAGCGGCCACGGTCGGTGTCCCTGCCCCGGTGGCTGTCTCCGTCCCGGTGCCGGCTTCAGACATGGCTGCGCGCCGTCCACAGTTCGGGGAAGACGTTCTTGGCGGCACGTTTCTCCAGCCAGGCGACCCCGGCGGAGCCCGCCGTCCCGGTCTTGCCGCCCATCGCCCGCCGGGTGGCGACCAGATGGTCGTTGCGCCAGCGCCACACGAGCTCGGCGACCTCGGTCAGCGCCTCCCCCAGCCTCTGGAGGGGGCCGTCGCCGGCCGCGTACACCCGCTGCCAGGCCGCCTCCACCTCCGGGTGCGGCTCGTAGCGGGCGCTGAAGTCGCGGCCGAGCACCTCGGCGGGCAGCGGCCGATCGCCGTGCCGGGAGAGGTAGGCCAGCGCCTCGTCGTACAGTCCGGGCTCGTGCAGGGCCTTGGCCAGCTCGTCGTGGACCTTCGGGGTGCCGCGGTGCGGGACCAGCATGGCGGCGGACTTCTCGCCGAGCAGGAACTCCATCCGCCGGTACATCGCCGACTGGAAGCCCGAGCCTTCCCCCAGCGCCGCCCGGTAGGCGTTGAACTGCCCCGGGGTGAGGTGGGCCAGCGGCTCCCAGGAGGCGTTGAGCGCGCTGAGCTCGTACCCGGAGCGGCGCAGCGCCTCCAGCGCGCGCGGGAGGTCATCACCGCGCAGCGCGTCGGCGGCGGTCCGCCATTCGTGCACGATCACGGTGAACCACAGCTCCATGACCTGGGTGGTGACGAGGAACGCCATCTCGCCCGGGTCCTTCGAGAGCGGGCGCTGGAGGTGGGTCAGCACCTCGGCCCGTACATAGTCCTCGTACGGCGTGCTGCCGTCGTAGTGCAGCGTCGGCTCGCCGGGGGTGTCCGACATCTCGCTGGCTCCTTCACGCTGGTCCGTACACCTGCGTACTTCCCGGGATCGCCGGGGTACAGCCGCAGAGTACGTCCCCCGGGCCCGAAGAGCGCCCCCGCGTGGTGTGCGGGGGCGCTCTCGTGGTCACGGGCGTCGCGCGGGCCCGGCGGTCAGGTGCGGGGGTTCAGGACAGCGTCTGGGCCGCGGTGGGCGAGCTGTCGCGCAGGAAGGTCGTGCAGCGCTCGTACTCCTCCTGCTCCCCGATGGCCTGCGCGGCGCGCGCCAGCGCGTGCAGGGCGCGCAGGAAGCCCCGGTTCGGCTCGTGCTCGAACGGGATGGGGCCGTGCCCCTTCCAGCCGCTGCGGCGCAGCGCGTCCAGGCCGCGGTGGTAGCCGGTGCGGGCGTACGCGTAGGAGGCGACGGGAGCGCCCTCGGCGAACGCGTCGTCGGCGAGCTGGGCCCAGACCAGGGAGGAGGCCGGGTACTTGGCGGCCACCTCGGAGGGGGCGGTGCCGGACGCGAGCAGTTCGCGCGGCTCCGGGTCGTCGGGCAGGTGGGTCGGGGGCGGACCCCCGAGCAGGTTCTCGTGAAGGGACATGTGGTCCAGTCTGCCTGCTCGGGGGCGCCTTTCACCTCGGTGCCCGGGGTGTCACTTCAGGCGGGTGCCGGTGGAACGCAGGTCGCCGCAGGCCTGGGTGACGCGGGCGGCCATGCCGGCCTCGGCGAGCTTGCCCCAGCTGCGCGGGTCGTAGGTCTTCTTGTCGCCGACCTCGCCGTCGACCTTCAGCACGCCCTCGTAGTTGCGGAACATGTGGTCGGCGACGGGCCGGGTGAAGGCGTACTGGGTGTCGGTGTCGAGGTTCATCTTCACCACGCCGTTGCCGAGCGCGGTGGCGATCTCCTCGCGGGTGGAGCCGGAGCCGCCGTGGAAGACGAAGTCGAAGGGGCTCTGCTTGCCGTAGCGCTCGCCGACGCCCTCCTGGAGGTCCTTGAGCAGCTCGGGGCGGAGCACGACGTTGCCGGGCTTGTAGACGCCGTGCACATTGCCGAAGGAGGCGGCCAGCAGGTAACGGCCCTTCTCGCCCAGGCCCAGCGCCTCGGCGGTGCGCAGGGCGTCCTCCACGGTGGTGTACAGCTTGTCGTTGATCTCGTGGGTGACGCCGTCCTCCTCACCGCCGGTGGGGGTGATCTCCACCTCCAGCACGATCCTGGCGGCGGCGGCGAGGGCCAGCAGCTCCTCGGCGATCTCCAGGTTGTCCTTGAGGGTCTCGGCGGAGCCGTCCCACATGTGGGACTGGAAGAGGGGGTTCAGGCCGCGGTCGACGCGCTCCTTGGAGAGCTGGAGCAGCGGGCGCACGTAACCGTCCAGCTTGTCCTTGGGACAGTGGTCGGTGTGCAGCGCGATGTTCACCGGGTACTTCGCGGCGACGACATGGGCGAACTCGGCCAGCGCGGTCGCGCCGGAGACCATGTCCTTGTCGTACTGACCGCCCAGGAACTCGGCGCCGCCCGTGGAGATCTGTACGATGCCGTCGCTCTCCGCCTCGGCGAAGCCGCGCAGTGCGGCGTGCAGGGTCTGCGTCGAGGTGACGTTGATGGCGGGGTAGGCGAACTGGCCTGCCTTCGCCCGGTCGAGCATCTCGTTGTAGACCTCGGGAGTTGCGATGGGCATCTGTCCGCTCCTTGGTATCCGTGCGGTTCCGCGTCCCGCCCATCCTCCCAGACCGGAACAGATGCACCAGTGTGGCGGGCACCATAGACACAGAGAGTCACCGTTTCACGTGAAACAGTGACTCTCCGCGATAACCGCTGGCGGGGGGTGTCAGCCCAGGCCCAGCTCCGGCAGGCCGTAGATCTGCACATACGGCAGCCCGGCGGCCTCGACGGCCGGCGCCGCACCGCGTTCGATGATCACGGCGACCGCGACCACCTCGGCACCGGCCTCACGCACCGCGGCCACCGCCTCCAGCGCCGAGGACCCGGTGGTGGAGGTGTCCTCGACCACCAGCACCCGGCGGCCCGCCACGTCGGGGCCCTCCACCCGGCGCTGAAGTCCGTGCACCTTCTGCGCCTTGCGCACCACGAACGCGTCCAGCCGGCGGCCGCGCGCGGCCGCCGCGTGCAGCATCGACGCGGCCACCGGGTCGGCGCCCAGCGTCAGCCCGCCCACCGCGTCGTACTCCAGATGCGCGGTGGCCTCCAGCAGCACCTCGCCCACCAGCGGGGCGGCCTCCCCGTCCAGAGTGATCCGCCGCAGGTCGACGTAGTAGTCGGACTCCACCCCGGAGGAGAGGGTCACCTTGCCGTACACCACGGCCTTGTTCTGAATCTGCCGCAGCAGGGTCTCACGCGCGTTCATGAAAGCCGACATTACGGCAGCCGCCGCCAGGTCCAGACCGTGGAGATCTCCAGCGGCTCGATGGGGGTGACCAGGTGCGGGGTGGTGTTCAGCCCGTTCGGCGGCCCCGACTGCGGCTCCACGCACAGCGCTTCGGCCACCTCGTCGTAGATCACCACCCACTCGCTGCGGCTCGCGACCTTCAGCTCCAGCTGCCCGGGCCAGGTCAGGGTGACGTCCACCCCCTCCGGCATCCCGAAACAGTCGTCCCACGGCCCCGGCAGCGGCGTCACGCGCCGCCCGGTGGGCAGATGGTCATCGCCGCGCTCCTCCTGCCAGCCGGCGCTGAAAGCCAACTCCGCGCCCGGGGCTCCGGGAGTGAGATGCCGCAGGAACCAGGGGTGCCAGCCGGCCTGAGCGGGGAAGGACACCTCGGCGGTCTCCACCCCCAGGGTGAGCGTCAGCCCACTGCCGTCCTCGGCCAGTTCGACGCGCTGGGTCACCGTGCCCGCGTACGGCCAGGGGTCGCCCTGCTCGCCGGCGCCGATCGCGCGGCTGAACACCGCCGAGCGCTCATCGGCCCGCAGCGTCCGCCACGGCCTGCCCCGTACCGTGCCGTGCATGGCGTGCCGCTGGCCCTCGTCCACCGGCAGCTGGTGCGAGATCCCGCCGTTGCGGAACCGGCCCTCGCGGGTGCGGCCGCACCAGGGGGCCATCACGAAGGAGCCGAAGCGCTCGCCCTGCCGCAGCAGTTCGGTGCCGTCGATCAGCAGCGAGGACAGCCGGGCGCCCTGGTCGGGGCGCACCGTCAGCCGGGTGCCGCCGGCTCGCAGCGAGACGCCCTGCTCGGCACGGTCGTCCTGGCGGTCGGGTCGGTCTGAGTCATCCGTGGTCACCCGAAGACCATAACGAGGCCCGCTCAGCGGCGCCGTCGCAGCACCCGTCCCACCACGACGGCCGAGGCGAGGGCGAGCGCGGCGGCCGGGGCCACCCAGCGCAGCGGGATGGAGACGGCGCCCCCGGTACCGGGCGGCGGCGCGGGGGCGTAACGGCCGCGCGGCGGGGCGTGGTCGACCTCCTCGGCGCTGCGGCCGATCATGGTCCGGCGGGCGAAGTCGGCCTCGGGGGCCGGGCTGTGCCGGCGGGCGGCGCGTTCCCCCTCCTCCTCCAGGTCCTCCAGATCCTCCAAGTCCTCCAGGGCTTCGAGATCCTGCAGATCCTCCAGGCCGTCGAGCTCCTCCAGGCCCTCCAGCTCCGGAAGTCCCTCCAGGCTCTCCAGGTCCTCGAACTCCTGCCCACCGTGCGCGGACGCCGCCGCCGGCTGACTCTCGGGGCGGGGATGCCGGGGATGACCCGCTCGTTGTCACCGGGCTCACCGATGCCTCCGGTGCCGCTCACCGGCGGCACCTCGCCCCGCTCCACCTCCTCCTGGCCGAGATCGGCCACCAGCGCCTCCAGGAAGCGGTCCAGCAGCCTGCGGCCCGCCGTCTCCCGCTGCCGTGCCCCGATGGCCGCCAGCCGGCCCTCGCTGCGCACGGAGGCGCTGAAGGCGAGGGTGGTGCCGGAGCCGTCGGCGAGCGTGCGCGGGGCGACGGTGAGGGTCAGCGCAGCGGTGCCGGTACCGCGTGCCTCACCGCCCTCGGCGGTGAGGGTGAGGGGCCCGGTTCCGGCCGGGGCCGTGACGGTCAGGGTGCCCCGATAGGTGATGGAGGTGCCGCCGATGCGCAGCCGCAGCCGGCCGGCGACAGTGGACGGCTCCGCCGCGGCGCCGGAACCCGCGGCGGAAGCGGCGGGTTCCCCGGACGGCCCGGACGGCTGCTCCCGGTCCAGCTCAAGGCCGGGAACACAACGGGCCACCCGCCCCGGATCGGCGAACGCGCTCCGCAGCACGGCGGCGGAGAACGGGACGTAGACCTCGTGTTCCATGCGGCGACCCTACCCACTGGGGCCGCTTAAACGACTAGTCCGACACAGGACACGGAAACCGGCCACCCCACCTGGGGGCACTCCGACGCCGACCCGGCCTGCCAGCCCACCCGGCCTTCCTCCGCCGCCCTGATCCGCCCCGTTCCCCGCACCGCTATCCGGGCTCCTCACCGGTCCCGCCGCTCACCGCCCGCTCCGCCAGCGCCGCGTCCGTGGCCCGCTCCAGCGGAGCCACCCACGTGATCAACCCGAGCAGCACCACGATGACGCTCGCGTTGAGCGCGAGCAGCCGCCACCGCCAGGAGCGGGTCAGATCGTGCCGGAACAGCCACAGCACCAGCAGCCCGCCCGCCGCCGCGTTGACCGCGCCGGTGACCAGGGCGGCCGTGAGCCGCCCCAGCAACGGCAGCAGAAGAAAGGGGAAGGCCAGCCCGCCGAGCAGCGCCCCCACGTAGTCCGCCGCCGACAGATCGGCCACGGCGCGGTCCGCCTCCTGCTCCCTGATCCGCTGGATGAGCGCCATCAGCAGCGGCATCTCGGCACCGATCAGCACCCCGATGGCGAGCGCGTAACCGAACAGCACCCAGCGCGCCTCGCCGCTCCACACGTAGGCGAGGCACAGCACCATGGCGCAACTGCCGCCCACCAGGCCGAGGAACGCCTCGATCAACGCGAAGTTGGCGGCGGCGTGCCCGCGCAGCCGTTTGGAGGCGAGCGAGCCGATCCCCATCGCGAAGACCATCAGCGACAGCACGACCGAGGTCTGGGTGACGGTGTCCCCCACCAAGTGATCGGCCAGTGCGATCAGTTCCAGCTCGTAGACCAGGCCGCAGGCCGCGCAGACGAAGACGCCGGCCAGCACCAGCGCCCGGCCGATACCGGGGGGCACCGGCAGCCAGGCGGCGTCGGAGCCGGGCCCGTTGTCGTGCGGCGAGCCGGACCGCCGGGGCGTGGGCCACCCCGGTGCGGGGGCGGATGGTGCGGTCACGAGCCGAACATTACGTCACTCCCCGCACCCACTCTGTCACCCGCGGAAGGGCTGTGCACGCCGATCCTGGTCCGGGTGACCACCAGGCGCCGCTCCTGCGGATAGGCGTGCCAGGTGCGCCAGTGCACCTGGTGGCCGCGCCGCTGGGCGAGTAAGGCCGTGAAGGCGTTCGGGTCACCGGGGAAGGTGGCGGCCAGTCCGTAGGGATGCTCGGCGACCAGCGCCAGCAGCTCCTGCGCGCGTCCGGTGAAGGAGCCGGCGCTCAGGGTCTCGACGCGGGCGGCGAACTCGTAGTCGAAGCTGCCCAGCCGCTTGGAGACCCCCAGCGGCAGGGGGGTGTTGCTGCCCGGCATGCAGGCCACGGTTTCGGAACAGGAGTCGCCCAGCGCGCTGAGCAGCACCTGATGGGAGGCTCCCAGCACGCGCAGTTGCACGCTCGCGCCGGCGAGTTCGAGATCGAGGGTGGCCAGGGACGGCAAGGGCTCGCGGCCCAGTGCCCAGGCCAGGTCGTCGGCCCTGGTGTCGGTATAGGCGGTGTGAATGGTGGTGAGCATGGGTCGGCTCCCGCACGCACGCGATCGATGGTGGGACGGACCGGCCACCGGTTACCCTCGGCCGGCTCCGTCCGCCGGGCCTGGCAGGCACTGGGCGGGGCGCCCAGGCGCTGAACCCGGATACGGACATCACCGAATCACGGAACACGCCGCCCCCACAGCGTTTTTACCCAACTTCGGCAGGTTTCCATCCCCCCGGGGACAGGGTGGGTCAGGTGTTCTCCTGCCCGTGCCCGCAATGCGAACACGCGTTCACGTTGCCGATGTGCTAGCACTGCGGAAACGCCCGTTTGTTCCATATATGCGCGTAGATACTGGTAACAACTCAGTCTGTTTCACATCTCGGCTGCACAACGGTCACTCTTGCGCACTTGTTCGCGCGCTGTTCTGTGACGAAGCTCTCCGCAACTTCACACTACAAGTCATCACACCGTGGAAGGCCCAAGATGACCCGAATCGGCAGGGCGTCAAAGCTGGGCGCAGCCATCCTGGGAGGCGCACTCGTCCTCTCAGCATGTGGCAGCGACAGCGACGGCGGCGACGACGCAGGCAAGAAGAACAACGGCGGCGGGGGGTCCTCCGACACGGTGACGCTCGCCTGGGCCCAGCCGCTGGACAGCTACAACCCCACGACCGCGGGCGCGAACTCCAACGCCAACGGCACCATACTCAACGGCACCGTCGGCGGCTTCTGGGGCTTCGACGGTGAGCGCGGTCTGGTCACCCCGCACGAGGAGTTCGGCACCTACGAGAAGGTGTCCGACGACCCGCTGACGGTCGAGTACACCATCAACGAGAAAGCCCAGTGGTCGGACGGCGTTCCGATCGACTGCATCGATGTCCAGCTGTGGTGGACCCAGCAGTCCGGCGCCATCGACGGCCTGTTCTCCGCCGTGGGCACTCAGGGCATCGAGGACACCACCCGCCCCGAGTGCGAGCCGGGCGGCAAGTCCTTCACCCTCGTCTACGACACCCCGTACGCCGACTGGGAGACCGCCGGCCCGGGTGTGGGCAACAACAAGATCATGCCGGCGCACGTCGTCGCCGCGGAAGGCGGTCTGAGCGAGGAGGAACTCCTCACCGCGCTGCTGGATGAGGACGCCGACGCCCTGGCCGACGCCGCCACGTTCTTCAACGAGGGCTGGCTGATCAACGGCGCGCTGCCGGACGAGTCGATCATCCCCTCCTCCGGCCCGTACAAGCTGAGCGGCTACGAGGAGGGCCAGTCGGTCACCCTGACCGCCAACGAGGCGTACTGGGGCGAGCAGCCGGCCACCAAGAACATCGTCGTCCGCATGGTCGCCGAGGAGCAGCAGGTCCAGGCGCTCCAGAACGGCGAGGTCGACGTCATCCAGCCGCAGCCGACGGTGGACGTGGCCAACCAGCTGGAGAACGCGACCGGCATCCAGACCTTCCTGGGTGACCAGTACACCTACGAGCACTGGGACTTCAACTTCGACCGCGGTCCGTTCTCGGACTCGCTGCCGCTGCGCCAGGCGTTCGCCCTGTGCGCCCCGCGCCAGCAGATCGTCGAGAACCTGATCCAGCCGATCGTGCCGGACGCCTCCGTCAAGGAAGTCCGTAACCTGGCTCCCTGGGACCCGGGTTACGACCTCGGTGTGGACGCCGTCGCCCCGGTGATCTCCGAATTCGGCACCACCGACATCGACCGCGCCCGCCAGATCCTGGAGGCCGAGGACGCGGTCGGCACCAAGATCCGCGTGGAGACCCTGGACAACCAGCGCCGCAACGACTCCGGCGCGCTGGTCAAGGCCTCCTGTGACCAGGCCGGCTTCGACGTCGAGTTCGTCTCCTCCGCCGACTTCTTCGACACCACCGGTGGCCTGTCGCAGGGCACCTTCGACGTCGCCCAGTTCGCCTGGATCGGCTCGAACCAGATGTCCGGCTGGAACTCCACCTTCCGCACCTCGGAGTGCACCGTCGAGGGCAAGGGCAACAACAACGGTTGCTACTCCAACCCCCAGGTGGACCAGCTGCTCGACGACATCCTGGTCGCCCCCAACCCTGAGGACGCCCAGGCCATCGCCGCCGAGATCGAGCTGCTGCTGTGGGAAGACCTGGCCACCATCCCGATCTTCCAGCACCCCGGCATCACCGCCTGGGGCGACAGCGTGCAGAACATCGTTCCCAACCCGTCCCAGGGTTCCATCACCTGGAACGTTCACGAGTGGTCCAAGGGCTGAGGCCGCGGCGGTGACGGCCCACCCGGTCCCCGGGTGAGCTGATCCACCGCACCGCATCACACGGCACACGCCTCACGGGGCCGGGGGCCTCAAACCCCCGGCCCCGTCTGCCATTTCTCACCTCCCGTTTCAGCCCGTTCACACCTCCCACACCACTCGCACCTTCAGGAGTCAGCGCCATGCTCGTCTTCATCGTGCGGCGGCTGTTTGTCTCGATCTGGGTGTTCCTCACCGCCACGGTCGTGATCTTCTTCCTGGCCACCAAGGTCAAGGACCCGCTCGCCGACGCGCGCCAGCTGCCGGACAACACGCGCGAGAACGCCATCGCCGTGATCGTCGAACGCATGCATCTGGACGAACCCTTCATCGTCAGATATTTCCTGTGGCTCGGCGACGCGATCAGAGGTGATCTCGGCGTCAACCGACAGGGGCTGAGCGTCAACTCGATGCTGGACGCAGCCGTGGGCGCCACTCTTCAGCTGGTCATCGGCGCCACCGTGATCTCGATCATCGTCGGCATCACCATCGGCGTGATCTCCGCACTGCGCCAGTACAGCGCCCTGGACCAGTCCGTCACCTTCGTGGCGTTCGTCTGCTTCTCGCTCCCGTCGTTCTGGATCGCCACCCTCCTGAAGGAGTTCATGGCGATCGACTTCAACGACTGGCTCGCCGACCCCGTCATCTCGGTGCCGTTCATCGCGGGCATCGCCCTCATCACCGCGCTGGCGGCCGGCGGACTCGTCGTGGGTGACCGCCGCACCCGGCTCACCGTCTTCGGCACCACCGCCGCCGGCATGGCCGTCCTGCTCGCGGTCGTCTCCGCCACCGGCTGGTTCACCGACCCGGGCCTGGGCCCGGTCGTCGTGGCCCTGACCGCCCTCGGCGGCGCCATCGGCTTCACCACCCTGGTCAGCGGCCTTGAGTGGGCACCGCCCATGAAGGCGGCCCTGGCCTCGGCCGTGCTCGGCATCATCGCCTACTTCGCGCTCGGCCCCGTCCTGGAGGACCCGAACCTGCTGACCATGGTGCTGCTGGCCCTGGTCACCGCCGGCATCGGGTACGGCCTGGGCTGGTTCCTCGGCGGCGACCTGTACCGCCGCAACGCCATCCCGGCGGCCATCTTCACCGGCCTGTTCACCGGCGCCGTGATCTTCCTGGACCGGATGCTCCAGTCCTTCGCCTCCTACAGCGACTCGGTCGGCGGCCGGCCGGTCTCCACCATCGGCGCCAACACCCCCAACTACGACGGCACCTTCTGGCAGAGCGGCCTCGACTCGTTCGGCCACCTGGCGCTGCCCAGCCTGGCGCTCGTGCTGATCTCGCTGGCCAGCTACTCCCGTTACACCCGTGCCAGCATGCTGGAGGTCATGAACCAGGACTACGTGCGCACCGCCCGCGCCAAGGGCCTGAGCGAGCGCGCCGTGGTCACCCGGCACGTCCTGCGCAACGGCCTGATACCCATCACCACCCTGGTGAGCCTCGACATCGGCACGGTGCTCGGCGGCGCGGTCATCACCGAGAAGGTCTTCGGCTGGCGGGCCATGGGCACCATGCTGCTGGAAGGCATCCAGCAGGGCGACCCGATGCCCATCATGGCGTTCTTCCTGGTCTCCGGTGGCGCGATCATCGTCTTCAACATGATCGCGGACATCACCTACGCCGTCCTCGACCCCCGTATCCGGCTGTCCTGAAGGAGATTGACATGACGGACACGAAGCGCACAGCGCAGACGGCGGGGCCGGAGCCGGAGCCGGGACCCCAGCAGAGCGCGGCCGACACCGCCCAGGGCATGAACGTCGTCGCCCGCAGCCAGGGCCAGCTGGTCCGCCGCCGGTTCTTCCGGCACAAGGGCGCCATGCTGGGCCTGGTGCTGTTCATCCTGGTGGTCGGCCTCGCGGTCACCTCCATCGGCGCGGGCCCCATACCCGGCTGGTGGGACAAGGACCCCACCACCACGGGCACGGCGCTCAACGGCGGCCGGCCCACCCTCTCCGTCATCCCCGAGTTCCTCGGGGGCGGCGGCGTCCACCTGGGCGAACACCCCTTCGGCCAGGACAACATCGGGCGCGACTACTTCGCCCTCACCATGCGCGGCGCCCAGGTCTCCCTGGTCATCGCGCTGCTGGTGGGCCTGATCGCCACCTTCGTCGGTACGGTCATCGGTGCCGCCGCCGGCTACTTCCGCGGCTGGACCGAGTCCTCCCTGATGCGGTCCACCGACGTGCTCATCGCCATCCCCACCCTGCTGATCGCCGGCCTGATCGGCACCATGATCGCGGGCCGGGGCATCGTCCTGTTCGGCGTCTTCCTGGGCCTGGTGACCTGGATGCAGACCGCCCGCCTGGTGCGCGGTGAGGTGCTGTCCCTGCGCGAGAAGGAATTCGTGGAGGCCGCCCGCTCGGTGGGCACCTCCTCCAAGCGGATCATCTTCAAGCACATCCTGCCCAACACCATCGGCATCATCATCGTCTCCGTGACGCTGGCGATCGCCTCCGCCGTGCTGCTGGAGACCGGCCTGTCCTTCGTCGGCCTGGGCGTGCAGCCGCCGGACACCTCCCTGGGCCGGCTGATCAGCGACTACCAGACGGCGCTCGGCACCCGCCCGTGGCTCTTCTACTGGCCCGGTGCCTTCATCATCCTGATCGCCCTGTCGGTGAACTTCATCGGCGACGGTCTGCGTGACGCCTTCGATCCCCGACAGAACCGGGTGCGTGACTGATGTCTGCGATCCAACCCCCCGCCGCCGTCCCCGCGGTGACCGAGGCGGCCGAGGATGTCCACGAGGCGCTCACCCTCGCCGACGCCAAGCCGCCGACCGACGAGGCCATCCTCGAGGTCGAGAACCTCACCGTCGAGTTCCCCACCGACGATGGTGTGGTCCGGGCCGTGCGCGGCGTCGACTACACCCTGCACGCCCGCGAAGTGCTGGGCATCGTCGGCGAATCCGGTTCCGGCAAGTCGGTCTCCTCGATGGCGGTCATGGGCCTGCTGCCCAAGTCCGCCCGCATCAAGGGCTCCATCCGATACCGGGGCCAGGAGATGCTGACCATGCGCCCCAAAGAGCAGCGGGCGCTGCGCGGCAAGAAGATCGCCATGATCTTCCAGGACCCGATGACCTCGCTCAACCCGGTCCGTTCCATCGGCGACCAGCTCGCCGAGGCCGTCCTTGCGCACCACCTCGTGCCGCGCAAGGAGGCGCTGGCCCGGGCGAAGAACATGCTCGACCTGGTCGGCATCCCGCAGGCCGGCAAGCGGCTGGGCGCCTACCCGCACGAGTTCTCCGGCGGTATGCGGCAGCGGGTGATGATCGCGATGGCGATCATCAACGACCCCGACGTCATCATCGCGGACGAGCCCACCACGGCGCTCGACGTCACCGTCCAGGCGCAGATCCTCGAAAAGCTGCTGGAGGTCAAGGACGCGGTCAACGCGGCGATCCTGATGATCACCCACGACCTCGGGGTGATCGCCGGCATGGCGCACCGCACCCTGGTGATGTACGCGGGCAAGCCGGTGGAGATCGGCGGCACGGACCAGGTGTTCTACGAGCCCCGGATGCCGTACACGGCCGGTCTGCTGGGCTCCATCCCGTCGCTGGACGGGGACCGCGAGGACCGGCTGCGGCCCATCGTCGGCACGCCCCCGTCGCTGATCCACCTGCCCTCCGGCTGCCCGTTCGCGCCGCGCTGCCCGCTGGCGACGGACCAGTGCACGGCCACCGAGCCCGCGCTCACGGAGGTCGGCGAGGGCCACCGGTCGGCCTGCCACCACAGCGACAAGCTGGCCGAGGCGGCGGACCCGACGGCGTTCTTCCGCGACGACACGGACACGGACACCACCGAGAGCGAGGAGGGGTGACGATGACAACCACGGAAACCCCAGAAACCACGGATCTGTCGAAGACCCCCGAGAAGGCGGCCACCGAGCCCCGCGAGGAACTGCTGCGGGTCAAGGACCTGGTGGTGAACTTCCCGGTGCGCGGCGGCGGGCTGATCCGCCGCGTCACCGGCCAGGTGCAGGCCGTCAGCGGCGTGTCCTTCAGCGTCGGCACCGGCGAAACCCTCGGCGTGGTCGGCGAGTCGGGCTGCGGCAAGTCGACGACCGGGCGCGCCGTGCTCCAGCTGATCAAGCCGACCTCCGGCTCGGTGAAGTTCAACGGCAAGGAGATCACCGGACTCAAGCCCTCCCAGCTGCGCCCGGTGCAGCGCGAGACCGGCATGGTCTTCCAGGACCCGTACGCCTCGCTCAACCCCAAGCTTCCGGTGAACGACATCATCGCCGAGCCGCTGAAGGTGCAGGGGCAGTGGCGGGACGGCGGCAAGGACCGGGTCGCGGAGTTGCTGCGGCTGGTGGGGCTGAGCCCCGAGCACGGCAACCGCTATCCGCACGAGTTCTCCGGCGGTCAGCGGCAGCGCATCGGCATCGCGCGGGCGCTGGCGCTGTCCCCGAAGCTGCTGGTGCTGGACGAGCCGGTGTCCGCGCTGGACGTGTCGGTGCAGGCCGGTGTCGTCAACCTGCTGGAGGACATCCAGGACCGGCTCGGCGTCGCGTACGTCTTCATCGCGCACGACCTGTCGGTGGTGCGGCACATCTCCGACCGGGTCGCGGTGATGTACCTGGGCAAGGTGGTGGAGACCGGCGAGCGCTCCGAGGTGTACGAGCGGCCCTCGCACCCGTACACGCAGGCGCTGCTGTCGGCGGCCCCGCTGGCGGACCCGAAGAAGGAGCGGCAGCGGCGCCGTACGGTGCTCACCGGTGACGTGCCGAGCCCGCTGGACCCGCCGAGCGGCTGCCGCTTCCGTACCCGCTGCTGGAAGGCGCAGGACATCTGCGCCACCGAGGAGCCGGAGCTGAAGGACCGCGGCACCGGGCATCCGGTGGCGTGCCACTTCGCCGAGGAGAACACCGCGGTGGTGTGAGCGCGGGGCTCGGGCCCGAACGCGTGACGGCGGGCCCCGGGGATCACCCCGGGGCCCGCCGTTCCGTGTGTGCCGGTCCTCAGCCCTCGCCGAGGATGCGCTCGACGGTGGCGACCTTGCTGTGCAGGCCGTCGGTGACGCCCTCGCGCAGATCGGCCTTCAGCACCAGGCTGACCCGCCCGGCGTGCGCCTGGACGGCCTCGGTGGCGCGTTTGACGACGTCCATGACCTCGTCCCACTCGCCCTCGACGCTGGTGAACATGGCGTCGGTGCGGTGCGGCAGCCCGCTCTCGCGGACCACGCGGACGGCGTCGGCGACGGCCTCGCCGACATCCTCACCGGCGCCGATGGGGGTGACGGAGAACGCGACGATCACGCGTCGTCGCCGCCCTTCCGCGTCTCGCCACCGTTGTCGTCACTGTTGCCGGCGTCGCCCTCGCCGCCGCCGTCGCCGCCGCCGGACTCGGCGTCCTGCTCCAGACCCAGGGTCTCCACCAGCCACTTGTCGAACTCGATCGAGGCCCGGATCCAGCTGACCGTCGTGTTGACGAAGTGGTCGGGCGCCACGCCCAGGCCGATCAGCAGCTGCGACTCACCGATGAGCCGGACCGTGCCGTCGTCATTAGTGTGCGTGTAGACCTTGGGCCACAGCGTGCGGCGGTTCCAGTCGTCGATGGTCTCCAGCAGCCGGCCCTTGTCCTCGATGCTGTGCGGCCGGTCGTAGAAGGTGCGCACCGAAAGAATCCGCTGCTGCTTCTCCCCGCGGAACATGAAGTACGTGCGGAACTTCTCCCAGGGGGCGACCAGGTCGCCCTCCTTGTCCGTCACGTACTTCAGCTTCATCCGCTCCAGGAGCTGCTTGATCAGGTCCTGGTTGGGCATGATCGGTCCGGTCGGCTTCTTCGCTCCGCCCTGACCAGGGGTCTTGTTCTCCGGCTTCTCCGGTTCGCCGCCGAAGTTCGGAATCGCGGAGGGATCGACAGACACGGGATGGGTCCCTTTCCTCGGTATAAGGAGACACTGCCATCCTCGCTCATCCCCGCCCCGTTCTGGCAAGCAGTACGGGACGGGAAAGATCACCTCATCCGGCCGGAACCGCCGACACCAGCAGCCCGCCGCCCTCGGCGGACGGCTCGACCCGCACGGTGTCCCCGTCCCGGACCTCCCCGGCCAGGATGCGGCGCGCCAGCTGATCGCCGATCGCCGTCTGGACCAGCCGGCGCAGCGGACGGGCGCCGTACGCCGGATCGAGGCCCTCCTCGGCCAGCCAGTGCAGCGCGGGCTCGGTGATCTCCAGGGTGAGGCGGCGGTCGGCGAGCCGGCGCTGGAGCGAGTCGATCTGCAGCCGCGCGATCCGGCTCAGCTCGGAGATGTCCAGGGCGCTGAAGACGACCAGGTCGTCCAGCCGGTTCAGGAACTCGGGGCGGAAGGCGGCCCGTACCGCGGCCAGCACCTGCTCGCGCCGCTCGTGCGGCTTGGCCAGCGGGTCCATGAGGTGCTGGCTGCCGAGGTTGGAGGTGAGGATGAGGATGGTGTTGCGGAAGTCGACCGTACGGCCCTGACCGTCGGTCAGCCGCCCGTCGTCGAGCACCTGGAGCAGGATGTCGAACACCTCGTGGTGCGCCTTCTCCACCTCGTCGAGCAGCACTACGGTGTACGGGCGGCGGCGCACCGCCTCGGTCAGCTGGCCGCCCTCCTCGTACCCCACGTAGCCGGGGGGCGCCCCGACCAGGCGGGCCACCGAGTGCTTCTCGCTGTACTCGCTCATGTCGATGCGGACCATGGCGCGTTCGTCGTCGAAGAGGAAGTCCGCCAGGGCCTTGGCCAGCTCGGTCTTGCCGACGCCGGTGGGGCCCAGGAAGAGGAAGGAGCCGGTGGGGCGGTCGGGATCGGCGACCCCCGCGCGGGAGCGGCGCACGGCGTCCGAGACGGCCCGTACGGCGTCGGTCTGGCCGATGAGGCGGCGGCCCAGCTCCTCCTCCATCCGCAGCAGCTTCTCGGTCTCGCCCTCCAGCAGGCGGCCGGCCGGGATGCCGGTCCAGGAGGAGACGACGTCGGCGATGTCGTCCGGGCCGACCTCCTCCTTGACCATGGTGGCGCGGGCGGCGGTCTCCTGCTCGGCCTCGGCGGCGTCGGCGAGTTCCCGCTCCAGGGCGGGGATCTCGGCGTACAGGAGCTTGGAGGCCGTCTCGAAGTCGCCGTCGCGCTGGGCGCGCTCGGCCTGGCCGCGCGTCTCGTCGAGGCGCTCCTTGAGCTCACCGACGCGGTTCAGGCCCTGCTTCTCCTTCTCCCAGCGGGCGGTGAGGCCGCGCAGCTCCTCCTCGCGGTCGGCGAGCTCGCGGCGCAGCCGGGCCAGGCGCTCCTTGGAGGTGGCGTCGGACTCGTTGGCCAGGGCCAGCTCCTCCATGCGCAGCCGGTCCACCGAGCGCTGGAGTTCGTCGATCTCCACCGGGGAGGAGTCGATCTCCATGCGCAGCCGCGAGGCGGCCTCGTCGACGAGGTCGATGGCCTTGTCGGGCAGGAAGCGGGAGGTGATGTAGCGGTCGGAGAGGGTGGCGGCGGCGACCAGGGCGGCGTCGGCGATCTGCACCTTGTGGTGCGCCTCGTACCGTCCCTTGAGGCCGCGCAGGATGGCGATGGAGTCCTCGACGGTGGGCTCGGCGACCAGGACCTGCTGGAAGCGGCGTTCGAGGGCGGCGTCCTTCTCGATGCGCTCGCGGTACTCGTCGAGGGTGGTGGCGCCGACCATGCGCAGTTCGCCGCGGGCGAGCATGGGCTTGAGCATGTTGCCGGCGTCCATGGCGGAGTCACCGCCGGCCCCGGCGCCGACGACGGTGTGCAGTTCGTCGATGAAGGTGACGATCTGGCCGTCGGAGGACTTGATCTCGGCGAGGACGGCCTTCAGCCGCTCCTCGAACTCGCCCCGGTACTTGGCGCCGGCCACCATGGCGCCGAGGTCGAGGGAGACCAGGCGCTTGTTCCGCAGGGACTCGGGGACGTCGCCCTTGACCATGCGCTGGGCCAGCCCTTCGACGACGGCGGTCTTGCCGACGCCGGGCTCGCCGATGAGGACCGGGTTGTTCTTGGTGCGGCGGGAGAGGACCTGGACGACGCGGCGGATCTCGTGGTCGCGGCCGATGACGGGGTCCAGCTTGCCCTCGCGGGCGGCGGCGGTGAAGTCGGTGCCGTACTTCTCCAGGGCCTTGTAGGTGTTCTCGGGGTCGGCGGTGGTGACGCGCTGGGCGCCGCGGGAGCGCTGGAACGCGTCGGCGAGCGCCTTGGCGTCCAGCGGCTCGCCGGCCTTGCCGCCCCGGTCGGCGATCCCGATGAGGAGGTGCTCGGTGGAGACGAACGTGTCCCCGAGGTCGGTGGCCCGCCGCCCGGCGTCGGCGAGCACCGCCATCAGCTCGCGGTTGGGCTGCGGACGGCTGACGGTGCTGCCCTGCACGGTGGGCAGCGCCCCGAGCAGCCGCTCGGCACCGGCCCGCAGCGCGGCGGCGTCGGCGCCGACGGAGGCCAGCAGATCGCGGATGTTCTCGTTGTCCTGCCCCTCCAGGAGGGCGAGCAGCAGATGCGCCGGGGTGATGTCACTGTGGCCTTCGGTGAGTGCCCGGTCATTGGCACCACTGATCGCTTCCCGGCTCCTGTTGGTCAGCTCGGCACTCACGTCGCGTTACTCCTCCGGCTTGCCTCATGGAACGTGCGATAAGTTGAGCGTACTCCACTCAAGGCAAGGATGCACCTGGTCAACGTCTTTTCCGGTTGTCCTCTTTTGAATGAAGAAGATCGTTCTACCTGGCATCCGGCGCCGTCCACGGCCGATGCTGGCCCCGGTATGCGAAGGAGGTGCACCATGACGGTTATGGCACACGAGCCCATGACCACACAGGCGGACGTCCTCCTGGAGACATTTCTGGCCCTGGAGATCCCGGACGGGATCAGGGCGGAGCTGATCGAGGGAGAGATCGTCGTGTCCCCGGCCCCGGAGGGCAACCACGAGCGCAACATCAGCAGGCTGATCAGGCAGGTGCTGCGTCACTCCGCCGTCGATATGGATGTCTCGGGCCACAAGGGACTGTCGCTTCCCAAGATGGGGCCACTGCCCAGGGACCATGTGATCCCGGATGTCACGTTCGCGCCGGTGGAGAAGGACATCTTCCGTGACGCTCCCTCCTGGATGCCGTCCGACGGCGTGGCCATGGTGGCGGAAGTGACCAGCAGCAGGGCCGAGCGCGACCGCACTCAGAAGCGGCGCTCGTACGCGAGGGCACAGATCCCGCTCTACCTGCTGCTCGACCGGGAACTGGAGACCGTCACCCTGCACAGCGAACCAGGCATGAACGACTACCGCACCGTCCTCTCCGTCGTCTACGGAAAGGCGCTGTTCCTGCCCGAGCCGTTCGGGTTCGAACTGGAGACGGCCGACCTCATGTGACCGGGCCGCCACCGGAATCCCGGTGGCGGGCGGGGGCACCGCACCGGGACAGTGGCCCCATGGACGAGCGAGGGCTGAACCCGGACGGGACCATCGCGCGGGAGGGCTCCCTGGCGCGGGTGGCGGAGCCGTTCTGGCCCGTCGTCGCGGCGGCCAGGGAGCGGATCGGTGAGGTCTTCGGCGGCTCCCGGCTGCACAGCGCGTACCTGTACGGCAGCATCCCGCGCGGCACCGCCGTACCCGGGATCTCCGACCTCGACCTCCAGCTCGCCCTGCACCACGAGCCCACCCCCAAAGACCGGGCGGACGCCAGAGCCCTGGAGTCCGCCCTCGACACGGCGTTCCCGCAGATCGACGGGGCCGGCGTGCTGCTCGGCAGCCGCCGCGCGCTGCTGGCCGAGCACGTCCGGTACGACGCCGGGTTCTTCCTCGCCTGCCTGTGCACCCCGCTGCTGGGCCCCGACCTCGCCGCCGGGCTGCCCCGCTACCGCCCCACCTCGCTCCTCGCCCGCGAGACCAACGGCGACCTCGCCCGCACGATCCCCCGCTGGCGCGCAGAGGCGGCTGGAGCCCGTACGGACGCCGCGCGCCGGGCGCTGAGCCGCCGTGTCGCGCGGCGGCTGGTGCGCACCGCGTTCACCCTGGTGATGCCGCGCTGGGGCGGCTGGACCAGCGACCTCGCGGCCTCCGCGGAGATCTTCGGCCGCTACTACCCGCGACGGGCCGGTCAGGTGCGCCGTGCCGCGGCCATCGGCCGGCAGCCCAGCGCCGATCCGGCCACGCTGCGCTTCCTCATCGAGGAGCCGGCCCCCTGGCTGGCCGCCGAGTACGCGGCCGTGCACGGCGTTCCCGCACCGCGCTAGGACGCGTCGGCCGGCGCCGCCCGGGCCAGCAGCTCACGCGCCTCCTCGGGGAAGGGCCGGCCCACCACGCGGCCGGTGCCGGTGCCGGCCGACATCACGGCCACCAGTGTGCCGCTGCCGGTCGCGGGGTCGTAGTCCTGGAGCCAGGGCCCGCCGCTGGCGCCCTCGGTGAGGTCGCAGTCCTCCAGCAGCAGCCCGCCCACGTTCGCCGCGGGCGCGTCCGGGCCGTCCAGCACCCGCGTGGCGCCCGAACAGGCCCGCAGCGACTCCCCGTCGTACGGGGCGGCCGCCGGATAGCCGAGGGCGTCCACGTCCTTGCCGTCCGGCACCGGCGCGAACGCCAGGGTGTTCGCGCCGTGCGTCTGCTGGATGGTGCGCCCCTCCTTCTCCTCCACCGTCAGCAAGGCGTAGTCGTGGGGCAGGAGGTCGGCGATGTCCCCGCCCGGCTCCGGCTGCCACTGCGGCGGGGTGTGGAAGGCGAGCACCCGCCAGCCGTCGCGCTGATAGCTGCTCAGGCCGTGGTCGTACCCGGGAACGAACCACACCTCGGCGGGCGGCTGGGGGCTCTCGGGCGAGCTGACGCAGTGCGCGGCGGTGGCGATGACGCTGCCGCCCGGCGCGTCCACGATCGCGCCGGAGCAGACCCCGAGACGGCCGTTGTCGTCCAGCTCCCAGATGATCTTGCCGACCGTGCCGGGCGCACCGTCCGCCCAGGGATCGGCGGCGAGTGCGCCGGGCGCGGCGGCGCCCTGGACGGTGACGGTGAGGGCGCCCGCGACGAGGGTGGACAGCAGGCGGCGGGGGAGGTCCATGCGGAAACGGTCCTGCCGGCGCGCGGGCGCTGTCCAGCTCCGTCATTCGATCGAGTGAAAAGATCACGGAACGGCAACGGAGAGGGGCGCTCGGCCCGTCTTCACCGGTGTGGACCGATGACGGCAACACCCCTGTCGCACCCGCGCATTGACGCGGACATGAACAACCACTACCCCTGTACCCGACGCGCAGCAGAAGGAGCCTGCCATGCGACGACGCCCCCCGGGCATCTCCCGCCTCAGCACCGCCTGCACCGCCGTGGCCCTCGCGCTGCCGCTGCTGCTCGCCGGGCCCGTTTCCCCGGGCGCCGTCGCGGCGGACGACGACCGGGCCCTGCAAGCGGCCTTCGGCGCCGCCGCGCGGGAGTCCGGGGTCCCCGAGCCCGTGCTCCTCGCGGTCTCCTACCTCTCCTCCCGCTGGGAGGGCCACGGCGGCGCCCCCAGCGTCACCGGCGGGTACGGACCGATGCATCTGACCGACGCCGCCACCGCGCTCGCCGGAGAGCCGGACCGGCGCGGGGACGACGCCCGCACCCCGCAGACCCTGGTGCGGGCCGCCGCGCTCACCGGCCTCGACCCGGACGAGCTGCGCGCGCGGGACGCGGCCAACGTCGCAGGCGGCGCCCCCCTGCTGGCGGAGCATCAGCGCGCCCTGGGGCTGCCGCCGAGCCCCGACCCCGCCGACTGGTACGGGGCGGTCGCCGCCTGGTCGGGCGCCGACACCCTGGAGGCCGCCGAGGTCTTCGCCGACGAGGTCTACACGGTCCTGCGCGAGGGCGCCGCCCGCACCACCCCCGAGGGACAGCGGGTGGTCCTGCCCGCCACCCCCGTCACCCCGGACAGGGCACAGACCGCGGCGCTGGGGCTGCCAGAGCCGCCGCGCGATCCCCGGGTGGAGTGCCCGCGCACCGTCTCCTGCGCCTGGCTGCCCGCGCCGTACGAGGAACTGGACGAGGAGGGCGGCTACGGCAACCACGACAAGGCCGACCGGCCGCGCTCCCAGTCGATCGACTACATCGTCATCCATGACACCGAGGCCACCTGGGAGCGCACCCTCTCGCTGGTCGCCGACCCGGCCTATGTCTCCTGGCACTACAGCCTGCGCTCGGCCGACGGCCACATCGCCCAGCACGTGCCGACCAAGGATGTCGGCTGGCACGCCGGGAACTGGTACGTCAACGCCAAGTCGATCGGCCTGGAGCACGAGGGCTTCCTGACCGACCCGGACGCCTGGTACACGGAGGCGATGTACCGCACCTCGGCCCGCCTGGTGCGTCATCTGGCCCGCGCCTACGACATCCCGCTGGACCGGCAGCACATCCTGGGGCACGACAACGTCCAGGGCACCGTGACCGCCAACGTGCCCGGCATGCACACCGATCCCGGCCCCTACTGGGACTGGTCGCACTACTTCGAGCTGCTGGGCGCCCCGCTGCACCCCACCGCCGGGCCGCGCGGCGGACTGGTGACCATCGCCCCGGACTACGACCGTCACTCTCCCGTGTACACCGACTGCGACGGCACCGCCTGCGCGCCGCACGGCTCCTCGGCGGTGCGGCTGCACACCGAGCCGGACGCCGGCGCCCCGCTGGTCCGGGACATCGGCACCCATCCCGGCGGGGACGGCACGTCCTCCACCGGCGTCAACGATGTCGGCGCGCGGGCCACCGCGGGGCAGCGGTTCGCGGTCGCCGAGCGGCGCGGGGAGTGGACGGCGATCTGGTACCTGGGCCAGAAGGCGTGGTTCCACAATCCGCCCGGGGCGCCGACCGCCTTCGACGCGCAGGGCTGGGTCATCACCGGCAAGCGGGGCGCGCAGACCATCCCGGTGTACGGGCGGGCCTACCCCCAGGAGTCCGCGTACCCGCCGGACGTGCCCTACCAGCCGGTGAGCCCGCTGAGTTACGAAGTGCCGGCGGACCAGGTGTACGCGGTGGGGCTGCGGACGGCCAGCGAGTACTACCGGGCGGTGACGTTCGACCCGGCCGGCCATCAGGTGGTGCGCGGCGAGACGTACTACCAGATACAGGTCGGGCACCGGATCGGCTTCGTCAAAGCGAGCGATGTCACCGTGCGCTGGTCCGCGCGGTGACGCGCGACGGGGGCGGAAGGGGGCCTAACCTGCCCCAATGGCCCGCTCTTTGCTGACCGCCGCCGTCTCAGGTGTGTTGTTCGTGCTGCTGACCGTCGCCGTGCTGGTGCACGGCCGCGAGCCGTTCGGGATCGATACCACGCTGACCAACTGGGCCGTGGAGCACCGCTCCTCCGGGCTCACCCAGGTGATGAGAGCGATCACCGATTCGGGTACCGGGGTGGTGCCGATCCTGCTGATGGCCCTGGCAGGCGCGCTGGCGGCGCGGCGCTCCGGCGGAATCGCCGTCGGGGCGCTGGCCGGGGTCGGGGCGCTGGTGGTGGGGCAGTTGCTGCGGTACGGGCTGGCGCAGGCAATCAACCGGCCCCGTCCGCCGTCGGTGGACTGGGTGATGCACGCCAACGGCCCGTCCTTCCCTTCCGGGCACACCACGACCTCCGCGCTGGCCGGGTTCACGCTGTGCACGGTGCTGTTGCTCACCGTGCGGCGCGGCGCGGCGCGGACGGCGGCCGTGGTGCTGCTGCTGTGCTGGACCGTGGCGGTCGGGGTGAGCCGGGTGTACCTCGGGATGCACTGGGCGACGGATGTGCTGGGGGGATGGCTGTTCGCGGGCTTCCTGGTGTTCCTGGTACTGCCTGCGGTCCCGACGCTGGCGCCCAAACGGTTGCCCCTGCCGGTCTGACCGGCCGTCCGCCGCGTGCGGCGCCCCCCGGTGAACAGCCGCTGGCACCGGGGGTGTTGAGGGGTCCATACTCGGCGGATGCGTTCGCGTTCGCTGGGAGCCGCCCTCGCGGTGGCCGTGGTGTCAGCCGTTGCCGGGTGTGGTGCCGCCACCGAGGCGGCGCCGGATCCGGGGCCTTCCCCGCGGGGGGAACGGACGGCGCCCGGCCCGGACGCCCCGCTGAAGGTGGCGCCGTGGACGCCGGAGGCGGTCGCCGCCGAACCCCCCGAGGAAGGGCTCACGCCCGCCTCGCCCACCCCGGCACCGCCCCCGCCGCCCGAGCCGGAACCCGAACCCGAACCCGAGCCGGAACCGGCGCCCGCCGGCGAGGAGGACGCGGAGGAGGGCGCCGGTACGGATGAGCACGCACCGGGCCCCGGCTACGACGGTCACCACCGGAACCGGGACGGCGGCGAACACTGCGGGCCCGCCCGCGAGTGGCTGGAGGAGTGGCAACGGGAATGGTGCGACGTGGTCTTCGACTGACCCCCGACCCGTTCACGGAGTGAGGAAGCCGCGGACGGCCTCCGCCACGCCCACCGGATCGTCGTCGTGGATCCAGTGCCCGGCGGCGGGGAACTCCAGCAGACGGGCTCCGGGGCGGCGGGCGGTCATCTCCCGGGCCAGCACGGCGGGCAGCAGCGTGCTGTGTCCGCCGCGCAGCACCAGCGCGGGGCAGCGGGAGCCGAGCCATCGCGGCCACCAGTCCCCGACTCCGCCCGTCTGCACCTCCGTCATCGTGTCCCAGTCGAACAGCAGCCGCCAGCCACCGCGTTCCTCGTCCGGGACGGCGCTGGCCATGAAGTACGCGGCATCCGGTACGCCGGCCGCCTCGATCGCGGCGGCGAGCGCCTCCCGGGTGGGCGCGGTGGCCGGCCAGCCGCGCACGTCCAGCACGGGACGCTCGATCTCCGGGCGCCGCATCACCGGGCCGACGTCCTCGATGATCAGCGCGGACACCAGATCGGGCCGGCGGGCCGCGAGGTGGTACGCGATGATGCCGCCCAGCGAGTGGCCGAGCACCGCGAGCGGCCGACCGCCCCGTTCCTGGACCAGCTCCGTCAGCAGCCGCTCGGCGTCGTCGGTGAACCGCTCGACGCCGAAGCCGCCGGGGCGCGGCGGGCAGTGACCGTGACCGCGCTGGTCGGGTGCGAGGACCCGGAAGGCGGGGCCCAGATCGGCGGCGAGCCGCGCGAAGACCGCCCCCCGCCCGAAGCTGCCGTGCAGAGCGAGCAGAGGTATCCCGTTCCCGCCCGAATCCAGTCCAGGTGCTGTCCATGCCATGCACGCGACCCTAGGTTCCCGGACCCGCGCCGGGCCCCCCGCTTTTTTGGCCCGGCACCGGCCCCTCATCACCCCGCGCCGCCCCGCGCAGCGCATGGCGAGGGGCCCGGCGCTTCCGCGCCGGGCCCCTCGTCCGCACGTTCCGCTCAGCCGCGCCGGTCGGGCCGCCACACCACGACGGCACCCTGGTGGGTGACGTCCTGGTACGGCACCAGGTCCCGCCGGTAGGAGGCGTGCACCTGGGCCTCGCGCTGCCGCATGGCCAGCGCCGCGCCCTCCAGCGCCTGCTGCATCTCGGCGGCCTGGGCGCGCAGCACCGCCACCTGATGCTCCAGCTCGATGATCCGCTTGATCCCGGCGAGGTTGATGCCCTCGTCCTGGCTCAGCCGCTGCACCTCGCGCAGCATCTGGATGTCCCGGGCGGAGTACCGCCGGCCGCGCCCGGCCGTACGGTCGGGGCAGACCAGACCGAGCCGGTCGTACTGGCGCAGGGTCTGCGGGTGAAGTCCGGACAGCTGGGCCGCGACCGAGATGACGTACACGGGGGTGTCGTCGGTCAGCGGGCCGGGGCCCGGCCCGGGGCCTCCACCTGGTGAGCGGGGCCCGGTTCCTGGTGCGTTCCAGCCGTGCATTCGTCACTCTCCCTTCGCGGCCTCGAACAGCGCTGCCCGAGGGTCATCGTCCCCGGCGGCCGTCCGGTACTCCTCCAGGGCCTTGCGCGCCGCCTCGTTCAGATCCCGCGGAACCACTACCTCTATCGTGACCAGCAAATCGCCGAGCGAACCGTCCTTGCGCACCGCGCCCTTGCCCCGGGCACGCATGGTGCGCCCGCCCGGGGTGCCGGGCGGGAGCTTCAGCGTGACGGGCGGACCGCCCAGTGTCGGCACGGTGATCTCGCCCCCGAGGGCGGCCTCGGGGAAGCTCACCGGCACCGTAATGGTCAGATTGTCACCACGGCGGCCGAACACGGGGTGTTCGTCCACATGGACGACGACATACAGATCACCGGCCGGGCCGCCGCGTTCGCCCGGGGCGCCCTTGCCGCGCAGCCGGATGCGCTGCCCGTCGCCGACGCCCGCCGGGATGCGGACCTGCATGGTGCGGGAGCTGGTCGCCCGCCCGCTGCCGCGGCACACGGAGCACGGGTCCTGGGCGATCAGGCCCCGGCCCTTGCAGTCCACGCACGGATCGGTGAGCGAGAACCCGCCACCGCCGCCCCGGCTGACCTGGCCGGTGCCGACGCACGTCGGGCACACCCGTGGTGTGCCGTTCTTGTCGCCGGTGCCCGAACACGCCTTGCACGCCGCGCTGGAGGACATCCGCAGCGGCACCGTGGCACCCGAGACCGCCTCGGTGAAGCTCAGCGTCACCTCGGACTCCACGTCCTGCCCACGGCGCGGCGCGGTCGTACGGGTGCCCGCGCCGCCCCGGTTGAACAGTCCGCCGAAGACGTCGCCGATGCCCCCGCCGCCGCCGAAGCCGCCGGCCGGGCCACCGGGCCCGCCCGGGCCGCCGGGACCGCCCTGGGTGCCCCCGAAGAGGTCACCCAGGTCGAAGTTGAACTGCTGGCCGCCCGCCCCGGGGCCGGGCCGGAAGCCGCCACCGCCGAAGAGGGCGCGCGCCTCGTCGTACTCCTTGCGGCGTTTCACGTCGCCGAGCACGTCGTACGCCTCGGAGACGTTCTTGAACCGCTCCTCGGCGCGGGAGTCACCCTTGTTGGCGTCCGGATGGTTCTCGCGGGCGAGCTTCCGGTACGCCTTCTTGATCTCCGCCTCGGTGGCGTCGCGCGGGACGCCGAGGACCTTGTAGTAGTCCTTCTCGATGAAGTCCTTGGTGCTCATCCCCGGCATCCCTCCTCTCCGGCCTTCCCGGCCCGTCCGGCCTCACCGGTCGTCCCAGTGAGGCCGATTCCGATCAGCAGCCGCATTCCCCCGGCCTCAGCCCTCGTCCGGAGCGGCGGCATCGCTCTTGCCGCCGCCGGTTCCGTTCTCCGGCTCGGACGTCGACGCACTGTCCTCCTGCTGCTCGGCCGCGGAGTCGGCCCCCGCCGCCGCGGGCTGCGCGCCCGGCTGCGGCTCGGCGACACCGACCCGCGCGGGGCGGATCGTCCGTTCGCCGATGCGATACCCGGGCTGGAGGATCTGCACGCACGTCGTCTCGGTGACGTCCGGCGAGTAGCTGTGCATGAGGGCCTCGTGGATCATCGGGTCGAAGGGCTCGCCCTCCTTGCCGAACTGCATCAGACCCATCTTGGCCGCCACCGTCTCCAGCGACTCGGCCACCTGCTTGAAGCCACCGACCAGTTCGCCGTGGTCCCGGGCGCGGCCGATGTCGTCCAGCACCGGCAGCAGCTCGGTGAGCAGATTGGCGACCGCGATCTCCTTGACGGCGATCCGGTCCCGCTCCACCCGGCGGCGGTAGTTCTGGAACTCCGCCTGGAGCCGCTGCAGGTCCTGGGTGCGTTCGTTCAGCGCCGAGCGGGTCTGGTCGAGCTGCGCGGTCAGCGCCACCTCGACCGAGGACTGCCCGGCGTCGCCGCCCTGGCCGCCCTGGCCCGCGCCCGTACCACCGTCACCGGGGGCCGGAGCCCCCCTGCCGTCCGGGTTCTCCGGCTCGGCGGGGGTGGCGTCCGCGTTCGCGGCATCGCCGTCGGGGACCTCGGGCTCCTTGTCGAAGCCCTGCGGGTCCTGGGTCACGCCGCACCACCCTTCGGCTTGTCGTCGTCCACGATCTCGGCGTCGACGACGTCGTCCTCGGCACCGCCGGAGGCCGCGCCGCCCTGGGCACCGCCGGCCGCACCCGCGCCCGCCTCGCCGCCGGGACCGGCGGCCTGGGCGCCCTGCGCGTCCGCGTACATCGCCTGGCCCAGCTTCTGGCTGGTGGAGGCGACGGTCTCGGACGCCTCGCGGATCGCCGCGGTGTCCTCGCCCTTCAGCTTCTCCTTGAGGTCGGCGACCGCGGTCTCGACCTCGGTCTTCACCTCGGCCGGAACCTTCTCGGCGTTCTCCTTGAGGAAGTTCTCCGTGGTGTAGACGAGCTGCTCGGCCTGGTTGCGGGTCTCCGCGGCCTCGCGGCGGCGGTGGTCCTCGTCCGCGTACTGCTCGGCGTCGCGCATCATCCGCTCGATGTCGTCCTTCGGCAGCGCGGAGCCACCGGTGACGGTCATCCGCTGCTCCTTGCCGGTACCGAGGTCCTTGGCGGAGACGTGCATGATGCCGTTGGCGTCGATGTCGAAGGTGACCTCGATCTGCGGGACGCCGCGCGGCGCCGGGGGCAGACCGGTCAGCTCGAACATCCCGAGCTTCTTGTTGTACGCGGCGATCTCGCGCTCGCCCTGGTAGACCTGGATCTGCACGGACGGCTGGTTGTCCTCGGCCGTGGTGAAGATCTCCGAGCGCTTGGTCGGGATCGTGGTGTTGCGCTCGATCAGCTTGGTCATGATGCCGCCCTTGGTCTCGATACCGAGGGACAGCGGGGTGACGTCCAGCAGCAGGACGTCCTTGACCTCACCCTTGAGCACACCGGCCTGGAGGCTGGCGCCGATGGCGACGACCTCGTCCGGGTTGACGCCCTTGTTGGCGTCCTTGCCACCGGTCAGCTCGCGCACCAGCTCGGCGACCGCGGGCATCCGGGTGGAGCCGCCGACGAGCACCACGTGGTCGATCTCGGACAGCTGGATGCCCGCGTCCTTGATGACGTTGTGGAACGGGGTCTTGCAGCGCTCCAGCAGGTCCGCGGTCAGCTGCTGGAACTGCGCCCGGGTGAGCTTCTCGTCCATGTGCAGCGGGCCCTCGGCGGACGCCGTGATGTAGGGCAGGTTGATCGAGGTCTCGGTGGACGAGGACAGCTCGATCTTGGCCTTCTCGGCGGACTCGCGCAGCCGCTGGAGGGCCATCTTGTCCTTGCTGAGGTCCACGCCGTGCGCGGCGGCGAACTGGCGCACCAGGTGGTCCACGACGCGCTGGTCCCAGTCGTCACCACCGAGGTGGTTGTCACCGTTGGTGGCCTTCACCTCGACCACGCCGTCGCCGATCTCCAGCAGCGAGACGTCGAACGTACCGCCACCGAGGTCGAAGACCAGGATGGTCTGGTCGTCCTTCTCCAGGCCGTAGGCGAGGGCGGCGGCGGTCGGCTCGTTGACGATCCGCAGCACGTTCAGGCCCGCGATCTCGCCGGCCTCCTTGGTGGCCTGCCGCTCGTGGTCGTTGAAGTACGCCGGGACGGTGATCACCGCGTCGGCGACCTTCTCGCCCAGGTAGGCCTCCGCGTCCCGCTTCAGCTTCTGCAGGATGAACGCGGACATCTGCTGCGGGTTGAAGTCCTTGCCGTCCAGGTGCACCTTCCAGTCGGTGCCCATGTGGCGCTTGACCGAGCGGATCGTCCGGTCCACGTTGGTGACGGCCTGGCGCTTGGCGACCTCGCCGACGAGCACCTCACCGTTCTTGGCGAAGGCGACGACGGACGGCGTGGTCCTGGCGCCCTCGGCGTTGGTGATGACGGTGGGCTCACCGCCTTCGAGAACACTGACGACGGAGTTCGTCGTGCCCAGGTCGATGCCGACCGCTCGTGCCATTTCGGTTTCCTCCAGCACTGTTGAGTGAATCTGACTCAAGAGTGCCGCAGGCTGCCACCGGCGTCAAATGACCTGAGCGTGGCCGACTCAACTCTTATCCCATTCTTACGCTCAAGGGGGCCCGGAGGGCTCGGCTCCCGCCCCGTCCCCCCGCAGCCGGGCGGCCTCCGCGCGGATGGCGGGCAGCGCTTCCTGCAGGGCGTCGCCCGGACAGTCCGTGTACGAGGTGTCGCGGTGCCCGGAGATCACCTCGACGTCCACCGCCTCCCCCTCCCCGAAACGGCTGTCGTCATTCGTGGACACCAGCTGGGTGTGCTCGCGCGGATCCACCCCGGACCGCAGCTTCCAGGCGGCGACCCGCGCGATCGCGTCCAGCACCGCCTGCGGCGGCGGGGCGTCGTCGAAGGTCCCCAGCACGGCGACACCCACCGTGTCACTGTTGAAGCCCTCGGTGTGCGCCCCGTACGCGTCCCGCTCCAGGCCGCCGGCCCGGCCCTCGTAGATCGTGCCGCACCGGTCGACCAAGAAGTTGTAGCCGAGGTCGTCCCAGCCGCGCCGGCCGACGTGGTACCCGTACATCTCGCGCAGCATCTCGGGCACCTCGGCGCAGTCGTACACGTCGTCGTGCGCGGTGTGGTGCACGAAGACCGCCTTCACCGCGCCGGTGTACGTGGTCGGCCCGGAGCGCAGGCTCTCGTCCGCCCCCCATTCCTGACGGGTCATGATCCCCTCCGGGCGGGCGGTGGCCCGCTGCGCGGTGGCCGCGCCGCCGTCCGGCTGCCCGCCGCCGCCCCCGGCCTCCCCTGCGCCCGGAACCCCGTCCCAGGTCACCAGGAGGGCGAGCGGCAGGACGGCTGCGGCCAGCGCCCAGCGGCGGCGCGGCCCGTCGGCTGTGGTGATCCGGATCTGCCTCACGCCACCCCTAGGAAATGATCTTGAGTGCGCCGGCCCAGTCGAAGCCGAGCCGGTCCTGGACCGTCATGAGCAGGAACTGGAAGCCCTCCAGCTCCCGCGCCCGGCGCAGCGGCCCGACATCCAGGGGCCGCAGCCCGCCGGAGGAGACGAGCTCGGCGACAGTGGCCTTGGCCCCCTCGTCGTCACCCGCGAGGAACACGTCCAGCCGCTGTCCCGCCACCTCACCGGCCACCAGGGTGGTGGCGAAGGTGGTGTTGAACGCCTTGACGACGGGGACGCCGGGCGCCGCCTCGGCGGCGATCTCCTCGGCCGCGGAGACCCCCGGCGCGGTGACGAGGGAGTCGAAGGTGGTGAAGTCGACGGGGTTGCAGATGTCGACGACGACCGAGCCGGTGAGCGCGGTGCCGTAGTCGCTCACCAGGTCGCGGCCCACGGGGTGCGGCACGGCCAGGACGACGATGTCGGCGTCCTCGACGCCGATCGCGTCCGAGGGCTGCACATGGCCGGTGGGATGACTCTGGCGCAACTCGTCGGCCAGGGCACGCGCCTTGTCGGCGGAGTGGTCGATGAGCCGTACGCTGTGCCCGCCGACCAGTGCCCGGGTGGCGATGCCCCGGGCCATGCTGCCGGCACCCACGATGGTCACGATCATGAGCTCATCGCACCACGCCCCCCGGGGGACCGCACCTCGAATGGGCCCAGGGCGGCGGCCCCCCGCACCGGCTCAGCGGCCCCGCAGCCGCTCCGCCAGCACCGCCGCGTGGCTGCGTTCCGGCTCCCTGACCGAGGTCACGAGGGTGACGGTGTGGGTCCGCGCCTCGGCACGCAGCCGTTCGAGCTCATCGGCCCGTTCGGGGGCTTTCAGTTCGGCCAGATAGCGGCGGCGGAACTCCGCGTACGACGCGTGTTCCCCGTGAAACCAGTGCCGCAGGTCGGTCGAGGGCGTGATCTCCTTGGGCCACTCGTCGATGTGCGCGTCCGCCTTGGAGACCCCGCGCGGCCAGACCCGGTCGATCAGCACCCGGGTCCCGTCCTGTTTGTCCGGCGGGTCGTACACCCGCCGCACCTGAATGTCGGGGCGGCTTGTCATCACTGTCCTCCAAGATGTTTCCAGGATGGCCGGTGAAGTGGGTACCCTCATACGAAGCCGTTAAGTTACCGCCCAGTAAGACCGACAGGAGCTGACATGCAACTGGCCGCGATCGTTGTCTCGCTGGTGCTCACCGCTGTCGCCGTGGCGCTGTTCAGCCGGGCGATCGTGGAGATCGTCCGCTTCCTGCGCCTGGGCCAACCCGTGCCCGAGGGCGCCCGCACCGGCGACCCCGGGGCGCGCACCCTCACCCTGGTCAAGGAGTTCCTCGGCCACACCCGGATGAACCGCTGGGGCATCGTCGGCGTCGCCCACTGGCTGGTCGCCCTCGGCTTCCTCACCCTGGTGCCCACCCTGCTCCAGGCGTACGGCCAGCTCTTCCAGGCCGACTGGCTGCTGCCGGTGATCGGCGGCTTCACCCCCTTCGAGATGTGGACGGAGCTCTTCGCCGCCGGCACCACCGTCGGCATCCTCGTCCTCATCGCCATCCGGCTGCTGAACCTGCCCTCGCGGGCGGGCCGCAAATCGCGCTTCACCGGGTCGACCGCCTGGCAGGCGTACTTCGTCGAGTACGTCATCCTCACCATCGGCGTCGCCATCCTGCTGCTGCGCGGCCTGGAGGGCGCCCTGCACCACGTGGACGGGTACGGCGCGGCGTACTTCGTCTCCTACCCGCTGGTCGCCCTCTTCGACGGGCTGAGCGTCGGCACCCTGCAGACCCTCGTCTACCTGGTCGTCCTCATCAAGATCAGCGTCTCGATGATCTGGGCCATCACCGTCGCCCTGAACACCTCCATGGGCGTCGCCTGGCACCGCTTCCTGGCCTTCCCCAACATCTGGTTCAAGCGCGAGGCGGACGGCGGCACGGCCCTGGGCGCGCTCCAGCCCATGACCTCGGCCGGCAAGCCCATCGACTTCGAGGACCCGGGCGAGGACGACCAGTTCGGCGTCTCGCAGGTCGAGCACTTCTCCTGGAAGGGCCTGCTGGACTTCTCCACCTGCACCGAGTGCGGCCGCTGCCAGTCGCAGTGCCCGGCCTGGAACACCGGCAAGCCGCTCTCCCCGAAGCTGCTGGTGATGTCGCTGCGCGACCACGCGCACGCCAAGGCCCCGTACCTGCTGGCGGGCGAGGAGGCCCCGGAGCGCCCGCTCATCGGCACCGAGGCGGAGCAGGGCGTCATCGACCCCGACGTGCTGTGGTCCTGCACCACGTGCGGCGCGTGCGTCGAGCAGTGCCCGGTGGACATCGAGCACGTCGACCACATCGTCGACATGCGCCGCTACCAGGTGATGATCGAGTCGGCCTTCCCCAGCGAGGCCGGCACGATGCTGAAAAACCTGGAGCGCAAGGGCAACCCCTGGGGGCTCGCGAAGAAGAAGCGCCTGGAGTGGACCAAGGAGGTCGACTTCGAGGTACCCGTCGTCGGCCAGGACGTCGAGGACCTCACCGAGGTCGACTACCTCTACTGGGTGGGCTGCGCCGGCGCCCTGGAGGACCGGGCGAAGAAGACCACGAAGGCGTTCGCGGAGCTGCTGCACACCGCCGGGGTGAAATTCGCGATCATGGGCGGCGAGGAGACCTGCACCGGCGACTCGGCGCGGCGGCTCGGCAACGAGTTCCTGTACCAGCAGCTGGGCCAGCAGAATGTCGAGACCCTCAACGAGGCGTTCGGCTCCATCCCCGTCAAGCGCATCGTGGCCACCTGCCCGCACTGCTTCAACACGCTGGCCAACGAGTACCCGCAGCTGGGCGGCCGGTACGAGGTCATCCACCACACCCAGCTGCTCCAGCACCTGATCGACGAGGGCCGGCTGGTGCCGGTCACCCCGGTCGAGGGCCTGATCACGTACCACGACCCGTGCTACCTGGGCCGGCACAACAAGGTGTACACCCCGCCGCGCGAGATCATCGGCCGGGTGCCGGGACTGCGCAACGAGGAGATGCACCGCCACAAGGAACGCGGCTTCTGCTGTGGCGCGGGCGGCGCCCGGATGTGGATGGAGGAGCGCATCGGCAAGCGCGTGAACGACGAACGCGTGGACGAGGCCCTCTCCCTCAACCCGGACATCGTCTCCACCGCCTGCCCCTTCTGTCTCGTGATGCTGACGGACTCCGTCAACGGGAAGAAGGAGAGCGGCGCCGCGAAGGAGAACCTGCAGGTCGTGGACGTCGCACAGCTCCTGCTGACCTCGGTGAAGACCCCGGTCGCGGCCGCCGAGACGGAGGGCAGCGTGGAAGACCCCGTCAGCTGACAGGGACCGGGTCCGGAAGACCGCCGGGAGGGGGTACGTTCGTACTTGTGCCCGGACAACGAAGGAAGCGCGAGCAAGATCCGCAGCAGCCGTATCCGTACCAGCAGCCGGTCCCCGATCCGTACTACGACGACGGCGGCGGGAACCAGCACCAGGGGTACGGCTACGGCGCGGCGGATCCGACCGAACCGCCACCCGAGCCCCCTCAGCCCCCCCTGCACTGGAAGGAACTGCTGCCGGCGGTCCTCCTGCGGCCGGAGCCCACGTTCTGGCGGATGCGGGACTACCCCATGTGGGGCCCGGCCCTGATCGTCACCTTCCTGTACGGATCGGTGGCGGTCTTCGGCCTCGACAAGGCGCGCGAGGACATACTCAACACCACGGTCTCCAACGCGGTGATCTACCTGCTGATCACCGGGGTCGCCATGGTGCTCGGCTCACTGCTGCTGTCGACGGTGACCCACAACCTGGCCCGGCAGTTCGGCGGCAACGGACTGTGGGCGCCGACCACCGGCCTGGCGATGCTCATCATGGCGCTCACCGATGTGCCGCGCCTGGCGGTGGCCATCTTCGTCGGCGGGGCCAGCCCGGTGGTGCAGATACTGGGCTGGGCGACCTGGCTGTTCGCGGGCGCGCTGTTCACGCTGATGGTGTCCCGCTCCCACGAACTCCCCTGGCCGCGCGCCCTGGCGGCGTCGGCCATCCAGCTGATGTCGCTGCTGATGCTGGTGAAGCTGGGCACGCTGTGACGCTGTAGCCTTCGGGGGTGCTTCTCTCAGACAAGGACATCCGGACGGAAATCGACGCCGGACGGGTACGCATCGACCCCTTCGATCCGTCGATGGTGCAGCCCTCCAGCATCGACGTGCGGCTCGACCGCTACTTCCGGGTGTTCGAGAACCACCGCTACCCCCACATCGACCCCTCGGTCGAGCAGCCCGACCTGACCCGCGTGATCGAGCCGGCCGGCGACGAGCCGTTCATCCTGCACCCCGGGGAGTTCGTCCTCGCCTCGACGTACGAGGTGGTCTCGCTCCCCGAGGATGTGGCCTCCCGGCTGGAGGGCAAGAGCTCCCTCGGACGCCTCGGGCTGCTCACCCACTCGACGGCCGGCTTCATCGACCCGGGCTTCTCGGGCCATGTGACGCTGGAGCTGTCCAACGTGGCGACGCTCCCGATCAAGCTGTGGCCCGGCATGAAGATCGGCCAGCTGTGCATGTTCCGGCTGACCTCGCCGTCCGAACACCCCTACGGATCGAGCGGGGTCGGCTCCCGCTACCAGAACCAGCGCGGGCCGACCCCCTCCCGGTCATACCTGAACTTCCACCGCACCCAGGTCTGACACAGGCACGGCACTGCGCAGCCGCCCGCACCGCGGACACCTCAGCAACCGCGCGGGCCCGATCCGCTCACGACGCAGCTGCCGCAGGGGGAAACGGGGCGCGGCGAACACGTGCCCCTCGGCACAACGGACAACGGTGACCTGCAAAGAGACCCCTCCAGACGCCGGCAACGCGGCCACCTTAAGGGATCCCTCCGACACCCGTCCCCAGCCACTCCCAGGATGCGCTAAACTAGCTCCAGCTCCCGGCGGGCGTAGTTTAATGGTAGAACATGAGCTTCCCAAGCTCAGAGCGCGAGTTCGATTCTCGTCGCCCGCTCCATCTCAAACCCCCAAGTCAGCGACTTGGGGGTTTCTGCTGAGCGAGGCCGGCATGGGGGTCACGTGCCAGATCCGCGCCATATGGAGCCCTTGGGCGCCCGGATAGCCGCGCCTGCGGCTCCTGTGTGACCGCCGGACACCGCCGGTATCCATTTCGCGACACAGAGTGCGTGATGCGCACCACACGCATCCGCACCGCATACCAGTGCACCCAGCGGCATGCCCGAACGGCTCCGAGTGCCCAGCGCCCCGAGCACCGGGAAGACGCCTTCTGGCCACACCACTCCGGAGGCGGAACTGTCTTTCGCTGAACGGATTGTCGTTGCCGACCCGGGGCACGTGGCGTCGTTCGAGGTCGAGACGCTGTAGGGGGAGCGCTCGGGCTGGTCAGCGTTGTGCGGCCCGCGCTCTGTCGCCGTATGACTCCTGACGTTGTCGTGTGACGCGGCGGGCTCGGCGGAAGGCCGAGCCCGCCACGTCGGCTCCATGTCGGAGCCGGAGTCGTGTCACGCCGTCAGCGCTGCAGTGTCAGCAAGCCTGGGCGGTAGGGGAGGAGACCGTAGTCGCCGCCGGAGTTGGGGCTGCGCCCCTGGTAGAGGAGTTGCAGATTGCAGGGGTCGATGGTCATGGTCTGATCGGCGCTCGTGCGGAGCAGTTCGCCGTGGCTGATGTCGTTGGTCCAGGTGGCGCCGCTGTTGGCCTTGCCGGCGAAGGGGTTGTTCTCGGTCGCGGCTTGGGGTGTCCACGAGCCGTTCAGGCTGGTGGCTGTGAACGAGCGGAAGTAGCGGCCTTGCGAGCCGATCGCCTCGACGATCATGAGGTAGCGGTTCTCACCCTGAAGTTTGTAGACCTGCGGGCCTTCGAACAGGTTGTTCTGCGTATCGCTCATGATCACGGTCGATGTCGAGCCGAAGCTGCTCGGGAAGTTCCCGATCGGCATACTGGCCCGGTAGATCCTGCCGTTGTCACCGGCGAAGAACAGGTACATGTTCGTGTCGTCAGCGATGAGCGTCTGGTCGATGGGACCGGTCTGGGAGTCGGAGATTCTTCCGGAGAAGAGCTCCTGCTCGGCCGACCAGCCGTTCGGGTTGGTGGGGTCGCTTGAGGTCCGGTAGGAGAAGGAGGTCCTGCCCCACTGGTAGGCGAGCACCCAGATGTTCTTCGGCGCGAAGTAGAAGAGCGTGGGCGCGACGGTGGAAGCTGACATCGTGTTCTGGCTGGCCGAGGCCATCTGCGACCAGTTGCCGAACAGGCTGAAGTTCATCGAACCCCAGCGCGTCCCGGTGTCGTGCGTCGTCGCGTAGACGAGGTGCTGGCCGTTGTAGGGGGCGACGGTGAAGTCCTTGAGCGAGACCCAACCCGCCTTGGGCTGCGCCAGCGCGCCCGTTGATGTCCAGCGGTATGTCGATGGCAGAGCGCACGGGCTGGGGTTGCCGCCGCCGACCTTGACGAGCTGCCACTGCTGATTGGCGCCGTTCCAGTCGTCGTACTGGACGATGTTCGCGCTGTCGGCGGTGGAGGCGCCTTGTACTTCGAGGGCCTTGCCGCTGTGACGCGAAATGAACCTCACGTAGCCATCAGAGCTGTCGGCCACCCGCCACTGCTGGTTGGTGGCGTTCAGGTCGGTCCACTGGACGATCGAGCCGCCGTTCTGGGTGGACCAGTTGTGGATGTCCAGGACCTTGCCGGAGTGGCGGGATTTGATGCGGTAGTTGCCGTTGCCGGAGTCGACGAACTGCCACTGCTGCTGGGCCTGGTCGTTCCTGGTCCACTGGGTGATGCGTGCGCCATCGCCGGTCGCCTGGTTGTAGACGTCCAGGGCCTTGCCGCTGTTGCGGTTGACCAGCACGTACGAGGCGTTGGGGTCGATGGTCGCCGCGCTGGCGGGCTGGGCACCGAGGAAGGTGGCCACGAGCAGTAAGGGCGCAAGGACGGCGAGCAGGCGTCTCCGGCGGAGCGGGGACGGACGGCGAAGCCACATGAGGCATCCCTTTCTGGGGTCGGGGGTGGGGTGACCCCGATGAACCGCAACGGCCGCCCCGGGGGGTCAGGGACGGGAGAGGTGCGAAAGCGGCCGCGTGTGCCGAAGAGTTGGTGCGCTGGGCGCTCAACCGGAGCGCTTCGCCGTGGACGGAGACGAGAGATACCTCCAGCCTTCAGCCGTCCCAGCTGACGACCCGTTGTAACAGCTGCCGCCGGGGGGCCGTCACACCAGCGGATCCACTGTGCGTCCGGTGGGTGTCGGCCCTGGAGACCTCCGGGGCGGGAAGCGTCAAGCATCGAAAACTTACGAAACTTCACGGACTCCTTGGCGCCACAAGGTAGGAACATGTGACCTCTCGGTCAAGACCTGTCACCCATCTGTCCACAAACAGCGCCTCTCCTTCGCGCTTGAGGGGGCACGTCCGACCCCGGCCGGCACTCGGCCTCGCGCGACCGGCCGGCACCTGGACCTGTCGCCTCAGGGGCCGCTTGACCTCGCCGACCTGCTGTTTCGCTCCCCTTGTCGGGGCCCGTGCCAACGGCCCCCACCGACGGCGGCGCCGGGGGTCAGGCCGTCCCCGTCGAGCTCACCGGGCTTCCGGAAATTTTCGGTCGAGATGCGGAACATTCCGCGAGGATGATTGACGATCCACCGTCAACCCCTCACTCTCGCTGTCTGAGAAGGCAGTTGCCGCTCGCACTTCGAACAGTCCGCCCCGAGTGTTCTGTGGTGCACGGCAGAGCCGCGCACCACAGCACCCGCGCCACCCCGTTTCCGATCCGGTGAGGTTCACGCCGGCGCATCCTGGCTCTTCGCACAATCGGAGAGGTAAGCGACGCCGCGTGGCGGTCCGCCGGTTGAGCCGCCATGGAGCACCCCATGCCTCTGTCGCAACCCCGCCACGGCCCCGCGTCCGGTACGCGCGGCCGTGGTCGTCCATTACGGCCCGGCGTCGTCGTCGCTCATCGTCCCCGCCGAATCCGCTGCCCTTCGGCGCGCCCATGGTGTCCGGTCATCCCGTGATGCCCGGGTTCCGGCCCGCCTCGTCCGCCCGCCGCGTGGGGGCGGACGACGCCTCCGCCGCACTTCAGCCCTTCCGTGACGTCTACCCAGGAGGCACAGTCATGGGCTCGTACGCCATATCTCCACCCACCGCCCGCCGGAAGTTCCAGGGTCTACTGATAGCGCTGGTCGTCGGCGTCCTCGGGGTGGTCGGTGCCCTGGTCAACCCGCCGAGCGCACACGCCGCCGAGAGCACGCTCGGCGCCGCGGCGGCGCAGAGCGGTCGTTACTTCGGCGTCGCCATCGCCTCGGGCAGGTTGAACGACTCGGTGTACACGAGTATCGCGAGCCGCGAGTTCAACTCGGTGACGGCCGAGAACGAGATGAAGATCGATGCCACCCAACCCCAGCGGGGACAGTTCAACTTCACCGCAGGTGACCGCGTCTACAACTGGGCGGTGCAGAACGGCAAGCAGGTGCGCGGCCACACCCTGGCCTGGCACTCCCAGCAGCCCGGCTGGATGCAGAGCCTCAACGGCAGCGAGCTGCGCCGGGCGATGAACGACCACATCACCGGCGTGATGACCCACTACCGCGGCAAGATCGTCGAGTGGGACGTCGTGAACGAAGCCTTCGCCGACGGCGGTTCGGGAGCCCGGCGCGACTCCAACCTGCAGCGCTCCGGCAACGACTGGATCGAGGTCGCCTTCCGCACCGCGCGCGCCGTCGACCCGGCCGCCAAGCTCTGCTACAACGACTACAACGTAGAGAACTGGAACTCGGCCAAAACGCAGGCCATGTACTCCATGGTCCGGGACTTCAAGCAGCGCGGCGTGCCGATCGACTGTGTCGGCTTCCAGGCGCACTTCAACGAAGGCAACCCCTACAACAGCAACTTCCGTACCACCCTGCAGAGTTTCGCCGCGCTCGGCGTCGACGTGTCCGTCACCGAGCTCGACATCCAGGGCGCCTCGCCCACGACTTTCGCCAACGTGACCAATGACTGCCTGGCGGTCGCGCGCTGCGTCGGCATCACCGTCTGGGGTGTGCGCGACAGCGACTCCTGGCGATCGCAGCACACGCCGCTGCTGTTCAACAACAACGGCAGCAAGAAGCCCGCCTACGACGCCGTCCTCAACGCGCTCAACGGCGGCTCGTCCACGCCCATTCCGGGTGGGCGGATCAGGGGCGTCGGTTCGGAGCGGTGCCTGGACGTGCCCAACTCCAGCACCACCGACGGCACCCAGGTCCAGCTGTGGGACTGCCACGGCGGCACCAACCAGCAGTGGACGCACACCGCCGACGGCGAGTTCAGGGTCTACGGCAACAAGTGCCTGGACGCCGGCGGCACCGGCAACGGCGCCAGAGTTCAGATCTACAGCTGCTGGGGCGGCGACAACCAGAAATGGCGCGTGAACTCCGACGGCTCCATCGTCGGCGTCCAGTCCGGCCTCTGCCTCGATGCCACAGGCTCCGGCAACGGCGCCCTGCTCCAGCTCTACTCCTGCTGGAACGGCAGCAACCAGCGCTGGGCCGTCACCTGATGGGGGCCGTCGCTGACAAGGGAGTGACTCGATGAAGATCCCTGGTGCGGCTCGCTCCGCCCGCCCACACGGATCTCGATGGTGGTCCCGGATCACCGCCGTGCTGGCGACGGTCCTCGCGACCGGTCTGCTCACCTCGGTGATCACCACGCCCGCCCAGGGGCTGTCAGCGTCCGCCGAGGCCGCGGCGGTGGACACAGACACCTGGTACGTCCTGGTCAATCGCAACAGCGGCAAGGCACTGGACGTCGCGGGCGCCTCGACCGCCGACGGGGCCGCGCTCCAGCAGTGGACGCGCCACGACGGAACCAACCAGCAGTGGCAGTTCGTGGACGCCGGCAACGGCTTCTACCGGCTCAAGGCCCGGCATTCGGACAAGGTTCTCGACGTCGCGGGCGCCTCGACCGCCGACGGTGCCGCGGTCCAGCAGTGGGCCGACCACAACGGAGCCAACCAGCAGTTCCGGCTGGCCGACTCCGACGCGGAACACGTCCGGCTGATCAACCGCGGCAGCGGCAAGGCGGTAGAGGTGCGGGACGCCTCGACCGCCGACGGCGGCAGCATCATCCAGTACGCCGACTGGGGCGGCACCAACCAGCAATGGCGAATGATCAAGCTGTCGTCCGGTGGCGAGGGCGGATGCGGCAGCGCCCCGGGGCTGACGAGCGGCACGCACACGATCCAGAGCGGCGGCAAGAGCCGCAGCTTCATCCTCAGAGTCCCTGCCAACTACGACAACAACCGTCCCTACCGGCTGATCTTCGCATTCCACTGGCGAGGCGGAACCGCCCAGGACGTCGCCTCCGGCGGAACGAGCGGGAACGCCTGGTCCTACTACGGCCAGCAGGAACAGTCGAACAACACCGCGATCCTCGTCGCTCCCCAGGGCCTCGACAACGGCTGGGCCAATGCGGGCGGTGAGGACATCACCTTCGTCGACGACATGATCCGGCGCATCGAGGCCGGCCTCTGCGTCAACCCGGCACAGCGTTTCGCCACGGGGTTCAGCTGGGGCGGCGGCATGAGCTACGCACTCGCCTGCGCCCGGGCGAACGACTTCAGGGCCGTCGCGGTCATCGCCGGCGCCCAGATCAGCGGGTGCAGCGGCGGCAACCAGCCCATCGCGTACTTCGGCATCCACGGCATCAGCGACTCCGTTCTCAACATCGCGCAAGGACGGTCCCTGCGCGACAGGTTCGTCAGCAACAACGGCTGCACTTCCCAGAGCCCGCGCGAGCCCGCGCCGGGCAGCCGAACGCACATCACCACCACGTACTCGGGCTGCCGTGCCGGGTACCCGGTCCAGTGGGCCGCGTTCGACGGAGGCCACATTCCCGGTCCGGTCGACGGCTCCCCCAACGAAAGCGGCGTCGCCACCTGGACCAAGGGAGAGATCTGGAGGTTCTTCGCACAGTTCGAGTGACACACCCGCGTGAGGTGTGGCGGGCTGCGCGGGCCCCTGTGGCCCGGTGAGACGTGCCCGATGCTTGCCCGTGCGGGCGGCCGTTCACGGTCAACGGCGGTTCTCCGTGGCCTGCCGGACTGTCGCCGTCGGCGGCAGTCCGGCGGGTCGGCGACCACGGGCCCGCCAAGAGCTCAGTGCTTCCCGAGCTCAGAGCGCGAGTTCGATTCTCGTCGCCCGCTCTTTACACGAAGGCCCAGGTCAAGGACACCATCCCCGATCTGGGCCTTCGTCGTGCTCGAATCTGTTGGGCGCCCCGTGCGAGATTCGTGCCGAATTCCTGTCGCCCGGCCACCTCGGCATGCCCGCCGCCCTCGGCGGCCAGATCCAGATCTCCGCCGTCTTCGGCGACGACCTTTACATCCCGCGCGGCACGGACACTCGCACGGCGTAGGCCCCAGGCCCTTTGCGCATGGGTGTGATTGGCGCGCAGGTCTTCCGGACTTCGGCAGCCCGCTCACCGGGGACCACGCGTTCCGGCTTCTGCCCGACGACCTGTAGGTGTTTCTCCGGCGTTCCGTGCGATGGGAGGCGGGAGGTGGAAGGCCCAGGCAGGGCGGGGGCCTTGCCTGGGCCGGGTGGTCTGGGGGCGGGGGTCAGACGGTGTCCAGGTCGCGTTCCTTCGTTTCGGGGAGGGCCAGGGTGCACAGCAGGGAGAACAGGGCCATGGCGCTCATGAACCAGCCGCCGACCGAGGCGCTGTAGTTCTCCGCCAGGGCTGTGACGATGAGCGGGGCCGCCGCGCCGCCCAGGACGCCGCCAAGGTTGTAGGAGAAGCCGGCGCCGGAGTAGCGCATCCTGGTGCCGAACAGTTCGGGCAGGTAGGCGCCGGCCGGGCCGTAGATGATGCCCATGCACAGCAGGGCACCGCTCAGCGCCACGGCGATGAGGAGGTAGTTGCCGGTGTCGAGCAGGGGGAAGAGGACGGCGCCCCAGACGATGCCGAACGCCGCGCCGCCGAGGATCAGTTTGCGGCGGCCGACGCGGTCCGACCACCGGGCCACGAGGTAGGTGGAGACGCCGAGAACCACGACGGCGACAAGGGTGAGCAGCAGCATGTCGTTCTTGGGGATGCCGAGGTCGTCGGTGGTGTAGGTCATGCAGTAGGTGGCCGCCGTGTAGAACATGACGTACACGACGGTGATCATCCCGGCGCCGAGCAGCATCTCCCTGGGGTGCTTGCGGAACGCCTCAGCCAGCGGGGCCTTGGCCGTCTCGCGCTGTTCGGTGACCTTCGTGAAGGCGGGCGTCTCGGCGACCTTGAGGCGGATCACGAGGCCAACGGCGACCAGGACGAACGAGAGCAGGAAGGGGATGCGCCAGCCCCAACTGTCGAACGAGGCGTCGTCCAGCACCGAGGACATGATCAGGAAGGTGAGGGTGGCCGCGAAGTAGCCGACGGGTGAGCCCATCTGGGGTGCCGCGGCGTACAGGCCGCGTTTGTTCTTGGGGGCGTGTTCGACGGCGAGGAGCGCGGCACCGCCCCACTCGCCGCCCAGGCCCAGGCCCTGGATGATCCGCAGCAGCACGAGCAGGATCGGCGCCAGTACGCCGAGGGTGGCGTAGCCGGGCAGCAGCCCGATGAGCCCGGTGGACAGGCCCATCATCAGCAGGGAGACCACCAGGACGGCCTTGCGGCCCACCCGGTCGCCGAAGTGGCCGAAGATCGCGGCGCCCAGGGGGCGGGCGGCGAAGCCGACCGCGAAGGTGGACAGGCTGGCCAGGGTGCCGGCCGTCTTGGAGAGTTCGGGGAAGAAGGCGTCGTTGAGGACGAGGGCGGCCGCGGTTCCGTAGATGTAGTAGTCGTAGAACTCGATGGCCGTGCCGACGAAGCTGGCGGTGGCGATCCGCCGCATGCCGGCCGGGGCGGAAGCGGCGTCGGTGGTGGGCTGGTCGGCGGTGGCGCCGGGGGGCGCGGAGGAAGACATGACGGGCCTCCGGGGGGAGTGGTCGGGGCAGGGACGCCGTCGTGGAAGGCGAACAGGGTGTGAACGTAAGCCGTCCCGCCCGCCCCACCTCTTGTCCGCCACGACAGCGCTCGGGGCCCCGATGTGTCCGTCCCGACAACGGGGTCGCGGCTCAGACGCCCGGGAAGGCCGCGTCGCTCGCATCCCGTGGGTTCAGCTCCAGGCGCAGCTGGAGCGTGGCGGCGAGCCGGTGTTCGGGGTCGGCGAGGTCGAGGCCCGTCAGCGCCACCGCCTTGCGGACCCGGTAACGCAGCGTGTTGGGGTGCACGTTGAGCTGTCCGGCCACCGCCGTGACGTCGCCGAACCCGTCGAGGTAGAGCATCAGGGACCGGGCCAGGTCGGTGCCCTGGTCACGGTCGCGCGCGGCGAGGGCGGCCACCGCGGGAAAGCGCAACCGCGGTGTCCGCTCCAGCAGTTCCAGGGTGTCGCCGACGAGCAGGGCCGGGGCGAGCCGGGTGTGGGTGCCGACAGTGGTGGCCTGGGTGCGGGCCAACAGGCGCAGCGCGCGGTGGCCGCGGAGCTTGACGGAGGGGATGTCGGTCAGCCGCTCGGCGCGGCCGGCCACGACCGCCTGGACCGGGGTGCCGGTCATGCGGCGCAGCGTGACCACCAGTTCCTCGGCCCAGCGCACCAGGCTTGCCTCGTCGGGCGGTGTCCCCGCGTCGGCGGCGGCTCGTGGGCGCGGGGCTCCCGCCGGGGACGGGAGGATGGCGTAGATCTGCCCGCAGGCCTGGACGACGAGGGCGTTCTCCCGGTGCGCGGCGGCATGGACGGAGGTGATGCCGGCCGCCTCGGCGCGGCGGACGTCCGCCGGTGCGGGGGCGACTCCGTCGGCCGGGCCGCGCAGGTCGACGGCGACCACGTCTGCTCCGGCGGCCGGGTCGATGCCGAGGTGGGCGGCGAGGGCGGCGGCGTCGAACCGGCCGGTGAGCAGTCCGTGGCTGAGCTCCTCGCGGGAGGCGAGCCGGGCGCGCGCGTCGCCCTGGAAGTAGTGGTCGGCGAGTTGTGCGGCGGCGATGCGGGCGGCGCCGCGCAGTAGTTCGGGTGTCCGTGCGGCGAGCGGCCGGCCGCCCTCCTGCACCCAGATGATCCCCAGCGGGCGGCGTCCGGCGTTGATCCCGATCGCCAGCCGTCGCCGCGCGCCCATCTCCGGCTGCTCCCCGACCGGGACGACCTCGTCGCCCTCGCGGACGCGCTGGTACACGCCGAGCCGGCGCAGCAGCGCCAGATAGGGCTCGGGGCAGCTGCGGCCGAGGATGGAGCGGCGGCGCAGTTCGTCGGCCTCGTCGCCGGAGCCGGCGTACGCGACGACGCGGTGCGCGCCGTCCTCGATGCTGACCACCCCGTGGGTGAGCGTGGCCACGGTCTGCGCCAGGGAGAACAGGTCGCCGTCGCGGCCCGCCGCGAGCGCGCCGGACGGTACGGCGAGGGCGGCCCGTACCTCGGCCTCCGCGCGGTCCCAGCGCAGCCCCCGGGGGATGCCGAGGACGGCGATCCCGGTGTGTTCGGCCGCCGCGCGTACCGCGTCCGGCAGTTCCTCGCCGTGGGTGCGCACGGCGAGCGCGGTCGCTCCGGCGGCGCCGGCTGCCGCCACCATCGCGGGTGCCTCCGTCTCCCGTACGCCGATCGCGAGGACGAGGGCGCCGGCCGCCCCGTCGAGGGGTTCTCCCGGCTCGGCGATGACCACGTCGGCGATCTGGCCGTCGCCCGGCCCGCAGTGGGGCGGCCCGGGCTCCAGGAGGTCGGCGAAGTGGCGGACCACGGCATCGACGGTCAGCCCGCTGCGGGCGGGGGCGGCCGGCTCCAGGGGGATGTCGTTCACCGGGGCAGCGTAGAGGGGGTCCGGCGGCGGGGCTGCGGGCGTCCGGGCATCGGTCGGGGGAGGACGAGGCGGTGGATCGTGGCTCGTGGCGCAACAGGAGGGGGGTCGGCGGTGTCTGCGGGCGTCATCCCGGCGCCGTGCCGGTCACTCGTCCGGGGGGATCCGGTCCGGGCACCAATCTTGCAACTCGGCCGATTCCAGCAGGAGTTGAGGAGCGTTCCGATGGTCGGGCGGTCATAGGTCCTCTGGTCCGGGCCACCGTGGCGCTCCTAGCCTTCTTGCGCACACATCGTGTAATGACAGGCACACAAAACATAGGGGGATTCCAGGTGGAAAACCGGAAGATTGCCTCACGTCTGGCGAGCATCGGGGCGGCGCTGACCTTCGCGGTGGCGACCGCGGGGCTGGCGGCGGTGCCGGCGGCGGCTGATTCCAGTCAGTGCTCGGCCGGGAACTTCTGCGTGTGGGAGCACTCCAGCTACACCGGCAAGTTCCTGCAGTCCAAGAGCTCCGTGTCGAACGTCGGCAACGACTTCAACGACAAGATGACCTCCTACTGGAACCGCACTGACAAGACGGTCGCCGTCTACCAGCACGACAAGTACACCGGCTGCATGTTCTCCGTCGGCCCGGGCAAGTCCGAGGCGGCGGTGGCCTCGCACTTCAACGACAAGATGACCTCCTTCAAGGTCGGCTCCTCCTGTTGATCTCCCCCTGAGCACGCGGGCCCCGGGTCGCCGATCCGGGGCCCGTCCCCACGTGCGCGCCTGCGTGCGTGTCTCACATGACGGACAGGGTGCCCTTGCGAGAACTGGGCCGTCCCTCCGCGTGAGACGCGTTGGTCTCATATGGCGGACAGTGGGTGTTTCGCGCGGAGTCGGTGGTGCTAGGTTGCTGATCAGGTCAAGAGCGCCAGCGCCAAGTCCCGGCTCGCTGGCCGGCAACCCTCCTGCACGGCGGGGTGCCCCCGGGACCGACGACCGGGCTGCGGTGATGCGGCAAGCGTGCTCCTCGTGAGACCTCGTTCTCGTCCTCGACGATTTCGACATGTTTGCCCGTGCCTCGGCCGACCACGCGACCGAGCACCACGAGGCGGAACTCATGAGCACCACCCCCGACGACATCGCACGACTGGCCGGGCTCGACGAGCGGATCGCGGCGGCCAGGGCCACCAAACCGCTGGTCGCACAGCGCGCCCAGGAAGCCTCGGACGCGCTGTTCGGCGGCGAGGCGGCGGTGAGCGTACCGGTACGCCGGGGGCTGGCCGCCCTGGCCGCGCGCCGGCACGGCGTCGACGCGCTCGTCCAAGATCACGTACGGCTCGGGGCGGACACCGCGTTCCTCAGCGACGAACTGCCCGAGGACCCCACGCTGCGCGCCGCCGCCGCCCACGTCGACCTCATCTCCGTCTCCCCCGCCCTGGCCACCCGCGCGGACCTCGACCTGCTGACCGAAGCCGGCTGGACGCCCGACGACATCGTCGTCATCTCGCAGGTCGCCGCTTTCACCGCCTTCCAGGCGCGCGCCATCCAGGGACTGCGGCTGCTCCAGGGGCAGAACCCCGAGCCGGCCGACACGCCGCACCGCCCCACGCCGGGGCGGGGCCGCACCAAGAGCACCGCGCGGGTGGCGTCCAACGGACGCGAGCGCCCCGTCGCGTACACCCGTGAGCTCCTGTCCTGGACGGCCTGGGTGCCCCCCGTGCCCACCGACGAACTCACCCCCGAGCAGGAGGACTCCTTCCGGGGCAAGACCAACGGCGAGTACTTCCGGCTGCTGGCCCGGCTGCCCCGGGTGCTGGCCGCCCGCACCTCCCTGGACGCCGCGATCTTCGCCACCCGCGAAGGGCTGCCCCGCGCCGAACGCGAACTGGCCGCCGCCGCGACCAGCAAGGTGACCGACTGCGTCTACTGCGCCTCCGTGCACGCCCGCAAGTCCGCCCAGATGTCGAAGCGGCCCGAGGACGTGGACCGGCTGCTCGGCGTCTCCCTCCAGCGGGACGCCGACTGGCTTCCGGCCGCCACCGCTCCGCTCGCCGCCGGGCAGGACGCGCGGTGGACGGCGGTCATCGAGTTCGCCGCTGCCCTGGCCACCACCCCGGTCAGCGCCACCACCGCCCACGTGGACCGGCTGCGCGCCGAGGGGCTGGCGGACACCGAGCTGACCGACCTGGTCGCCGCCACCGCGTTCTTCGGCTGGGCGAACCGGCTGATGCTCAGCCTCGGCGACCCGTACTGGCCGGACGCCGCGCCCACCCCCGCCCGCTGACCCACCCGCAGAACGGAACCCCTCATCATGAGCCAACGGCTTTCCCGCACCGTCGCCCTCGCCGCCGTCACCGGTGTCGTGCTGTCCCTGGGCGCGTGCGGCACCGTGGTCAAGGAGACGGACGACAGCAGCGGTGACGGCGGCGGTGACCGGACGCTCACGGTCGTCGACGACGCCGGGCGCACCGTCGAACTCGACGGGCCCGCCGAGCGCGCCGTCGTCCTCAACAGCTACGGCAACGAGTTCGCCCAGGCCATCGGCGCCGGCGACCGGGTCGTCGGCTACGACCGGGTCTCCGCCGCCCGGCTGCCCTACCTGGGGATATCCGACGACGAGGTGGTCAGCGAGGACCTCCAGGAGATCAACTACGAGTCGGTCGCCGAACTCGACCCCGATGTCCTCATCATCCCGCGCAACGGCGCCTGGCAGGAGGCCGCCCGGCAGCTGGAGCCCTTCGGCATCCCCGTCGTGGTCGCCACCGCCTGGGACTTCGACGTCTTCCACGAGACCGTGGAACTGCTGGGCGAGGTCTTCGGCGAGACCGAAGGAGCCCAGCGGGTCTCCGGGTTCTACGACGAGATCTTCGACGTGATCAGCGAGCGGGTGGCCGGCACCGACCCGGTCCGCGTGTACTGGGAGACCGAGCAGCCCTACCTCACCGGCCTCCCGGGCTCCGGCTTCGACCAGATCATCGTGGCCGCCGGCGGCGAGAACATCTACGGCGACCTGGACACCGGCGGCGACCAGCAGGCCGAGACCACCGTGGACCCCGCCTCGATCCTGGAGCGCGACCCGCAGGTCGTGGTCCACGAGTTCGGGCCCTCCGCCGAACCCACCGGCCAGGAGCGCTTCGACACCCTGGCCGCCGAACTCACCGGCCGGGCCGGCTGGCAGGACCTCACGGCCGTCGCCGAGGACCGGGTCTTCGTCACCAACGGCTGGGCCACCAGCGGCCTGTCCAAGGCCATCGGCGCGCTGTACCTGGCGAGCTGGCTGCACCCGCGGGAGTTCGCCGACGTCGACCCGGGCACGTACCTGGAGCGCTGGGCCACCGAGTTCCAGGGCGCGGACTTCCCCGGCGACGACGCGTACATCCAGAAGGCGGGCTGAGCGGCGATGAGCATCACCACGGGGGACGCGAGGACCGCGGCGGGCCCCGGCACCGCCCCCGGCCCGCGCCCCGCCCCCGAAAAGCGCCGCACCCGGGGCGCCCGGCTGGGCCGGCCCGCCGTCCTGTGGGCCGGTACGGCGGTGACCGTCCTCGTCCTCACCTGGTCCGTCACCGCCGGAACGGCCGGCGCCGGACTCCTGGACGTGTGGCGCGCGATCCGGCTCGCCGTGCTCGGCGGCGTGCTGGAGCGGGACTTCGCCCAGACGTACTCGATCATCATCAACCTGCGGCTGCCCCGGGTGCTGCTCGCCTTCGTGGCCGGCGCCGCGCTCTCCCTGGCGGGCGTGGTGATGCAGGGCCTGCTGCGCAACCCGCTGGTCTCCCCGTTCACGCTCGGTGTCTCGCCGGCCGCCGCCTTCGGTGCCGCGCTGGCCATCCTGCTCACCGGCGGCTCGGCCGGCTCCGGGTCGTGGCTGGTCATCGGCAGCGCGCTGGTCACCGCGCTGGCCGTGTCCGCCGTGGTGCTGGGGCTGGCCTCGGCCAAGGCGATGTCCACCGCCACCCTGCTGCTGCTCGGCATCGCGCTCACCCAGTTGTTCGAGGCGATGACCGCCGCCCTCCAGTTCGTGGCGGACGAGAACACCCTCCAGGCCATCGTGCGCTGGACCTTCGGCTCGGTGAACAACGCCGGCTGGGGCGATGTCGTCGTCGTGGGGGCGTGCACCCTGGCCGCGCTGCCGCTGCTGCTGTGGTTCAGCCGCGACCTCAACGCCATCGCCTTCGCCGGTGACGACGCCGCCAAGAGCCTGGGTGTGAACGTCACCGCCGTCCGGGTCGGCCTCATCGTCGTCTCCGTCGTCCTGGCCGCCGTCGTGGTCTCCTTCTGCGGCGTGATCGGCTTCGTCGGCCTGGTCGGACCACACATCGCCCGCCTGGCCATCGGCGCCGACCACCGCTACCTGCTGCCGTTCTCGTTCCTGACCGGCGGTCTGCTGCTGGTGATCGCGGACACGGTGGGGCGTACGGTGCTGGCCCCGTCGGTCATCCCGGTCGGCATCGTCGTCGCGTTCATCGGCGCCCCGATCTTCATCAACCTCATCCTCACCCGGAGGGCCGCCCAGTGAGTCTCGACATCGGCGCGGTCCGGTTCGCCTACCGGCGCAACCCGGTCCTGCAGGGCGTCGACCTGCGGGTGGCGGAGGGCGCGTTCTGCGCCCTGCTCGGCCCGAACGGCTCCGGCAAATCCACCCTCACCAAGATCATCGCCCGGGTGCTGACCCCGGCCGGCGGCAGCGTCTCCTTCGGCGGCCGGGACCTGCTGACCGCCCCGCGGCGCGAGCACGCCCGGGTCGTCGCGTACGTACCGCAGTCGGGGACGACCCCGTTCGAGCAGACCGTACGGGAGGCCGTGCTGCTGGGCCGCACCCCGCACATCGGGCTGCGCCCCACCCGCGCGGACCGGGAGATCGTGGACGCCGCGATCGAACGGCTCGGCCTGGCGGAGCTGGGCGACCGCCCGATGTCCCAGCTCTCCGGCGGGCAGGCGCAGCGGGTGCTCATCGCGCGCGCCCTGGCGCAGCAGCCCCGGGTGCTGCTGCTGGACGAGCCCACCTCCGCGCTCGACCTCCGGTACCAGATCGAGACGCTGCAGATCGTCCGCTCGGTGACCCGGGAGGAGGGGGTCACGGCGCTGATCGCCATTCACGACCTCAACCACGCGGCGCACTTCTGCGACCAGGCGGTGCTGCTGGACGGCGGCCGGATCGTCGCCGACGGGCCGCCCGCGCGGGCGTTCGACGCCGACGTGCTGAGCCGGGTGTACGGGCTCGACGTACGGGTGACGCACGGCGAGAACGGCGTCCAGGTACGGCCCTCCGCGCTGGAGGCCGCGTGAGGGCCTACGACGTGGTCGTGGTCGGCGGCGGGCCGCGCGCGGTCTCCGTCGTGGAACGGCTGGCCGCCCGGCACCCGGACGGCGCGCCGCCGGTACGGGTGGCGGTGCTGGACCGGGTGGAGGCGGGCGCCGGTGCCACCTGGCGCACGGACCAGTCGCCGCTGCTGCTGAACAACACCTACAGCGCGCACACCACCATCTACCCGGACGCGTCCACGCCGATGACGGGCCCGGTGACCCCTGGCCCCGATCTGCTCACCTGGGCGCGGGAGAGCACCCCGCCGCCGGACCGGCCCGCGTGGGTCGCGGCCGAGGCGGCGGCCCTGCGGCCGTGGTCCTATCCGAGCCGGCGCATCCAGGGCGTGTACTACCGCGAGCAGCTGGCGCGGGCGGAGGCGACCGGACGGGTGCGGGTGACCCGGGTGCTCGGCACCGCGACCGGACTGGAACGGACCGGGGACGCGGACGGTGCCCGTACGGTGCGGCTGGCCGACGGGGGGACGCTGACCGGCCGGTTCGTGATCCTCGCCCAGGGCATGGTGCAGGCCAGACGCTCGGCGCGGGAGCGCGCACTGGTGGCCGCGGCGGAGCGCGACGGCCTGGTGTACATCGAGCCCGGCATGCCCGCCGAACGCGACTGGGACCGGGTCCCGGCCGGCGAGAACGTGCTGGTGACCGGGCTCGGCGCCAACTTCTTCGACGTGGTCGCGCTGCTGACCGAGGGACGCGGCGGCCACTTCGAACCCGCAGGGGACCCGGAGCGGCCCGCCCGGCTGCGCTATGTACCCGGCGGGCGCGAGCCGCACCTGGTGGCGGGTTCGCGGCGCGGACTGCCCTACCGGTCGAAGGCGGCGTACCCGCAGGGCTTCCCGCCCCGGTACGAGCCCCGGCTGGCCACCCGGGAATGGTTCGAGCGGATCGCCGCCGTACCGGGGCAGGACTTCCGCCGCGACGTGTGGCCGCAGCTGGCTCGGGAGTTCGCCTGGGCGCATCTGTCCACGCTGCTCGCGCACCGGCCCCGGGCGCTGGCGGCCGGGGCGGCGGAGGCGGACCTGCTCGCCGCGCTGCGGGCGGCGCCGGACGACGCCGCGGTGGACGCGGTGGTGGCGGGGGCGGTCGCCGACGAGCGCTGGGCGCTGTCGGTGACGCGTCTTGACCGGCCGCGCGGCGCGGGACCGGTGGATCCGGGGACATGGCGGCGGTGGGTGCGCGAGCACGTCGAGGACGAACTCGACGCGATGCACGCCCCGCTCACCCACCCGCGCAACACCGTCAACCGGGCCATGGCGGCGGTACGCGGCCCGGTGCGGCGGCTGGTGACCCGCGGCGCACTGGACGGCCGCAGCGTGGCGCGGGACATCGACGGCTGGTTCACCGCGCTCGGCCTCGCCCTGGCGTCGGGGCCGCCGCCGCACCGTACGGCGCAGGTGCTGGCCCTGATCGACGCGGGCGTCCTCGACCTGCTGGGCGAGGACAGCACGGTGACCCACGAGGACGGCGCCTTCACCGGCCGGTCGGCGGTGCGGCGCGACGCGCCGGTGCGGGCCCGGGCGTTCGTGGAGACCCGCATGTCGAAGGGGATCGTGACGGACACCGACGACCCGCTGCTGGAGGGACTGCTGCGCACGGGCCGGGCGCGGCTGCACCACTGGCCCAGCGACCACGGCCCACCACCCACCAGCGGCACCCTGGACGTGACCCCGGACGGCTTCCACCTGCTGGACGCGGCCGGGGGCGCGGACGAGCGTGTCGTGGTGCTGGGGATACCGGCGGAGGCGGTGCAGCCGGGCTCGGCGATCGGCGCCACCCCGGGAACACCGTCCCCCCTGCTGGCCGGAGCGGACCGGGCCGCGGCCCAGGTCCTCGCGGTGGTGGAGCGGACCCCGGAAGAGCTTCCTTCATGACACCCGGAAACAACGGGACGTTCCGGCAGGGCAGCGGCGGGATGGCATCAGCAGAAACCCTGCGCTGTGCGTGTCCGTGAGAAAGAATGTCCGCATGATTCAGGGTGGGGAGTTCCAGGACGGTTTCACCGATCGCCTCGCGCGCTTCGACCGGGCGGCTGCCCGGAAGACGGCCGAACGGGCAGAGGAGGAACGGAAGGGCGTCCTGGACGCCTTCCCGCTGGAGGGCTGGCCCGGGCTTTCGCTGGAGCGGTATGCCCTGGGCCCGTCCACCCGGTCCAACGCACGGCCCTCCTTCTGCCGCCTGCTGGAGTACGGCACCAACGCCTTCGGAAGCATCCGCGGCGGCAGCGCCGCCAAACACATCGTCTACCAGCACCGGTCCGGTGAGTGGCGGATCGTCCCCAGCACTCTGCGGAGGCTGGACGTGCACGAAGCCTGGGAGCGGGTACGTGAGGACTTTCTGGCGGCGTTCTCGGCAGCGGGAGAAGGAGCGTACGAGCGCCTCGATGAGCTCGAGTTGCTGTCCTACGGGCAGGCACTGGCCACCAAGACGTTGGCGATCTACTTTCCCGAAGCCTTCCTGCCGGTGTTCTCCGCCTCACACATCAGGCACTTCACGGCACTCCTCGGCGGCCGGCCCCACTCGTACTCCTCAGGCGTCCGCGCCTGGCGCGCGAATCGCGAACTCCTGAACCTCGTCCGGCGAACGCCCCAGTTCGAAGGCTGGCGTCCGCACGAAGTGACGGAGTTCCTTTACGCCTTTCACGATCCGCGGCCGAAGGACCGCGCCATCTGGAAGGTCGCGCCGGGTGAACGCGCCTCTCTGTGGGAGGACTGCCTCACCCACGGCTGGATCCGAATCGGCTGGGACGAGGTCGGCAGCCTTGCTCAGTTCGAGAGTGACCAGGAGCTCAAGGACGCACTTGACCAGTACTGGCCGGGCAGCACCGGAGGCAATCTCCGTCTGGCCCGGCAGATGCTCGCCTTCCGCGACCTGGAGCGCGGCGACCTGATCGTCGCCAACCGGGGCAAGTCGGAGGTGCTGGGGGTGGGAACCGTCACCGACGGATACTCCTACAGCCCACACCTTGAGAAGTACCAGCACACCGTGGCGGTGGAATGGGACACCACCTTTGCCCAGCAGTTCGACTCGCCACGGCATGCCTGGCAGCCGACGCTCGCCAAGGTCCCCGCCACACTCTGGCAGCACATCCGGGAGGGCCGCAGAGCAACCCTCTCCGGCCCGACGGTCGAGGTGCCGGCCGAAGGAGAACTTCCCGGCTCCGTGGGCAAGGTGTGGGACCTGCTCACGCGTAAGGGGCAAGTCGTGCTGCAGGGCCCTCCCGGCACCGGCAAGACCCGGCTGGCCCTCAGCGTGGCTCTCGCGATGGCCGGCCACGCAGATCTGATCGACGCCCCACCGGAGCGCCGTGCGGCAGCGCTGGCCGAGCTGTCCCGGGTCCCCGCGGGTTCCGGGGCGGCCCGCCTCACCACCGTGACCTTTCACCCGTCCTACGGCTACGAAGACTTCGTCGAAGGCTTCAAACCCCGTGCGGCGGCGGATGGGGCAGGGCTCAACCTGACGATGACGGACGGGCTGTTCCGCCGGGTGTGTGCTGCGGCCGAGGCGTCACCGAACGAGACCTTCCTGATCGTCGTGGACGAAATCAACCGGGGGGACCTGCCAAGGATCCTTGGCGAGTTGATCACCCTGCTGGAGCTGGACAAGCGCGGATCCCTCTCGGTGACGCTGCCCACCAGCGGACGGCAGCAGACCGTCCCCTCGAATATCCGCATCATCGGCACGATGAACTCCGCCGATCGCAGTGTCGGGCACATCGATGCCGCGATCCGGCGCAGGTTCGCCTTCGTCGATGTGCCGCCGGACCTGGACGCCCTGGACGGCGAGGTCGAGGGACTCGGACTGGCCGAATTCCTCGAGGGCCTGAACTCCAAACTCGACGCCTCCTTCGGGCCGGACCACCTGCTCGGCCAGGCCTATCTGCTCGCGGAGGACCGCCCGTTCGGCACCGCCGAACAGCTCTACCACTCCTTTCATCACGAGATCGTCCCCCTGGTGGCCGATTACTGCCTGGGTCAGCCGAACCTGCTGCGCAGTGTGCTGGGCTCGCTGGTGGACGGCAAGACCGGCCGAGTCATCCAGAGCAATCCGCGGGACCTGCCAGGTCTGCTGGCCGACGAATTCGTGGTCTCCGAGACCCGCGCGAACGGCGATGGAGGGTGACCCGGGGTCCCGTCCCACACGAGGTGACGCTCACCGAGCACTCGTCCGTCACCATCCCGCACGACCGACTGTCCGCCGGCGACCTCGACACTCTGCGCGCGATGAAGCCCGTCACTCTCACCGACCGGCGAGCCGGCTACGACATCCGGGCGCAGGCCCTGACGGGTGTCCTCCAGCTCAGCCGGATACGGCTGGTGATCAGGCCCAAGCTCCCGATCGCGGGAAACCGGCTGATCGACTGGCTCTGCTACGCGGACAACCAGCGGGAGCCGGACGAGTCGCTGCGGAACTGGCCACTCGGCCGGGACGGCTATGCCGGACTGGTGCCCGCTGCTCTTCTGCACGAATGCCGTCTGCTGCTCCGGCGCGGCCTGCGCAGGGAGTACGTGCGGCGGCACCGTGTGGACACGACTCTGCGCGGGCGGCTCGATGTGGAGGCACAGGCGACACGGCGCTTCGGCGCGGTGGACCAGCTCCATCTGCAGACCTTCGAATACGAGGACGGTGGCTGGGAGAACCTGGTGTGCGGGGCGGCGCTGACCGTGGCAGCCAGCCGGTCCACCGACTCGGGGCAAGCGCGACTGCTGCACGAGGTATCAGCCCATTTCCCTTCCCCGCGGCAGCCGCTGGACGCATTGCCCCTCCTCGCCAGGGCGCGGTACAACCGGCTCAATGATCACTACCGCGCCGCACATGCCTGGGCTCGGATGGTCCTCGGTGGGGGAGGTGCCACCGACTTGCTGGAGCCCTACGGCTTCGGGGCGAAGAATCTGCTGCTCAACCTGAACGTCCTCTGGGAGCGAGTCGTCCGCCGGATGGCCGTGGAGGCGGCTTCCGGGATGGGCGGCAGGGGCACCCTTCATGGAGAAGGCCACATCCGTACCCTGGGCATGCGCAAGGCCAAGAACACGCCGTTGTTTCGCCCCGACGTATTGCTGGCCTTCCCTCAGGGCTCGGGCACTTCCACCGCGACACGTTTCCTTGCCATCGACGCGAAATACAAGAGGTACGGGGAGGAGGATGTCTCCTCGACCGACCGTCACCAGTTGCTGACGTACATCGCCGGATACACCGGGGCGGAGAATCCCCTCGCCTTGATCGTGTATCCCTCACCGGCCGGCCCCGACCATCACGTCCTGCGGATCGAGGGCCCGCGCGGCCACCTGGGCCGTATCGAGGTGCTGGGGATCGACACCCGCGTCGCCCCGCAGGACGCGGTGGACCCCCTGCGGAAGGTGATCGCCGGATTCGCCGGTTCCGCGGTCACCACCTAAGGGTGACCGCGGAGGAGCCTTCAGGAACGGCGGCGCGGCGCGGTGGTGCGGGTGGGGCGGGAGGGGCGGGTGGGCTTGTCGCGCTTCTCCTGCTGTTCCCGTTCCTGCTGCTCCTGCTTCTCCTTGACGCGGACGGCTTCCTTGCGGACATCGGCCTGGGTGGCACGTTCCTGCTGGAGCCAGTCGGGGAGGTCGGTCTTCAGCGCCTCGATCTGCGCCGTGGTCAGGGGGTCGGTCACCCCGCCACGGGCCAGGCCCGCGATGGAGATGCCCAGCTTGGCGGCCACCACGGGCCGGGGGTGGGGCCCCTCGGCGCGCAGGGTCTGGAGCCACTGGGGCGGATCGGCCTGCAGCGCGTTCAGTTCGCTGCGGGTGACGACGCCCTCCTGGAACTCGGCGGGGGTCGCGGGGAGGTACACACCCAGCTTCTTCGCCGCCGTGGCGGGCTTCATCGTCTGGTCGGTCCGGTTCGAGCTCATGGGCCCAAGCGTAGCGAGCGCGCGCGATACCTCCGACCATGACCGGATAGCCTGATGTTGTGACGGACTCGGACGCGGACGCTGCCCCTACGTTCCGGCTCGCTTACGTACCGGGTGTGACGCCCGGCAAGTGGGTGCGGATCTGGAACGAGCGGCTGCCCGGCGTCCCGCTCGTGCTCGACGCGACGGCGGCGGCCCCGGCCCCCAATGCCCTGCGGGAGGGCCGGGCCGACGCGGCGCTGCTGCGGATGTCGCAGGACCGCGAGGGGCTGGATGTGATCCCCCTCTACACGGAGACCACCGTGGTCGTCGTCCCGAAGGACCATGTGGTGGTGGCGGCCGACGAGGTGACGGTCGCGGATCTCGCCGATGACGTGGTGTTCCACCCGCTGGACGACACCCTGGAGTGGGAGCGGCTGCCGGGACGGCCCGCGGTGGAGCGGCCCGCCACCACGGAAGACGCGATCGAGCTGGTCGCGGCCGGGGTGGGCGTGCTGGTCGTACCGCAGTCGCTGGCCCGCCTGTACCACCGCAAGGACCTCACCTACCGGCCGGTCACGGACGCGCCCGCCTCGCGGGTGGGGCTCGCCTGGCGGGCGGACGGGGAGCCGGGTGAGCTGGTCGAGGAGTTCATCGGGATCGTCCGGGGGCGGACCGTGAACAGTTCGCGCGGGCGGCAGCAGGCCGAGCCGGCGCCGAAGGTGAAGGCCAGGGCGAAGGCGAAGGCGAGGGCCGAACGGCGGGCGTCCGCCTCCCCGTCCTCGTCCTCGTCCGGCGGCAAGGGCGGGGCGCGGCGCGGGCGGCCCCGCCGGCGTTCGTAGCGCCGCTCCCCCGGTTCAGGGGGTGAGGGTGCGGCCGAGGAGATCGAGCAGGGCCCGCCAGTGGCGTGCGTCGGCCTCGGCGCTGTACGCGGCGGTGTCGGACTGGGTGAAGCCGTGCCGGGCGCCGGTGTAGACCTCGGACCGGTGCCGTACCCCCGCCGAGGTGAGGGCCTCCTCCAGGCGGTCGATCTGCTCGGGCGGGTTGCTCGTGTCCTGGTCGGCGTGGCCGAGGTACAGCTCGGCCCGCACACGGCCGGCGAGCAGATGCGGGCTGTCCGGCGCGTCGGTGGCCAGCCGCGCGCCGTGGAAACCGGCGGCGGCGGCGACCCGGTCCGGGTACGTACCGGCGGTGCGCAGCGCGAGCGCGGCGCCCATGCAGTAGCCGGTGATCCCGACGGGGCCCGTGGTGGTGAGCGGTGAGGCGGCCAGCCAGTCGAGGTAGGCGGCGGCGTCGCGCCGGGCGGCCTCGGGGGTGAGGGCGCGCAGGGCGGGACGCAGGCGGTCGAAGAGCGCGGGCCGCTCGGCGGGGCCGATGAACGCGGGCAGGTCGAGGACGGGAGCGCGGCCCTCGCGGTACAGGACGTTGGGCAGCAGCACCGTGTAGCCGGCCGCGGCGAGGCGGTCGGCCATGGCCTTCAGGGGCGGGCGGACGCCGAAGGCGTCCATGTACATGAGGACGGCCGGGTGCGGGCGGTCGTCGGCGGGGTGGGCGAGGTACGCGTCGGCGATGCCGTCCGGGGTGGGGATGTCGACGGTCGTCATGAGTGGCTGCCTGTCTCCTGGTCGGGGGTTCCGGTTCCTGGGGTTCGTCCACGCGTGATCACCGTAACCGTGCGGCGCGCCCCGCCGGGGCCGACCCGGGGCCGCTCATCACCGGCCCCGGTGGTCCGCGCGACCGGGCCCTCGCTGGTCACCGTGATCGTCGGCCGCGTCCTGCGCGGCCCGGCCGCCGCCGTCCCACCCGGCATCGGCGTCCTGCGCGAGGAGTTGTCGGCCCCGGCGCGTGCGGAGGGGGTTCTGGAAAGGGCCACAGGGCGCTATTTTGTTGTGCGGGAGCGCTCCCATGCACGGACTGAAGTACCGGCGACGGGCCGTCGGTACCGCCGGCCCGTACGACCTACAGGGCCGGCGCTGCCGCATGCCTGTCACGGTCCATCCCCTTACAAGGAGAACCGTGAGCACTCATCCCCCCACCACGCGCAAGGCCCGGCTGCTGGCCGTACTCGGCGCCGCGGTCCTCGGCCTCGTGGCCGCACTGATCCCCTCCCCCGCCTCCGCGCACGGCGCGACCATGCTGCCGGGCGCGCGGACCTACCTGTGCTACCTGGACCTGCAGCGCAACTCGAGCACCCAGATGCCGACCAACCCCGCCTGCGCGGCGGCGGTGCAGGCGACCGGCACCGGCCCGCTCTACAACTGGTTCGCCGTCCTGGACTCCAACGGGGCCGGCCGTACCAGCGGTTACATCCCGGACGGGCAGCTGTGCAGCGGCGGCAACCGGGGCCCGTTCAACTTCTCCTCCTACGACGCGGTCCGCAGCGACTGGCCCATCACGCACCTCACCTCGGGCCAGAACATCGAGCTGCGGCACAGCAACTGGGCGCACCACCCCGGCCAGTTCAACGTGTACATCACCAAGCAGGGCTGGAACGGCGGCGCCCTGGGCTGGGGTGACCTGGAACAGATCAACTCGGTGACCAACCCGCCGCAGCGCGGCAGCGTCGGCTCCGACAACGGCCACTACTACTGGAACGTCCAGCTGCCGCAGCGGACCGGCACACACATGCTGTACGTGCACTGGATCCGTTCCGACAGCCAGGAGAACTTCTACTCCTGCTCCGACGTCGTCTTCGACGGCGGCAACGGCCAGGTCACCATGGGTGACGGGGAGACGCTGAGCGCGGAGGAGGTCAACGAGCTGGCCGACACCGTCGAGGCGGCGGCCACGGCGTCCCACAGCGGGCACGCCGAGCACACCGACCACAGCGCGCACGAGGGCCACACCGCGTCCGCGGCGGCGACCGGCACGGTGACACCGGCCGGTGCGGGGCTGCGCACGCTGGTGTCCGCGCTGTTCTGACGCGGCGCCACGCCGGCGCCGGCACCCCGGCTGCACCGGCGGCGGACCCGGGCCCGGCCTCGCGCCGGGCCCGGGTCCAGGTCCGGCGCGGGGGACTCGGGCGGGCGGGAGAAGAGCGTGTCCGGGACGCCGGCGACGTCCGTGATCACGACTGCGGCACCCGCGCCCCGCCGGCCCTCCCGGGGCACCGTCGCGGGAGGGCCGGCGGGGCGGTGGTCAGGAGGCGGCGCGTTCGGTGAAGACCTCGCGGGCCGCCGTGATGCCGTTGATGGCGGCGGGGAATCCGGCGTAGACGGCCATCTGGAGAATGGTTTCCACGACTTCCTCCTTGCTGCCGCCCACATTCAGCAGTCCGTGCACATGGACTTTCAGCTGGGGGCGGGCCGTTCCCAGGGCGGTGCAGGCGGCGATGGTCACGATTTCCCGCGCGTGCAGATCGAGTCCGGGGCGCACGTAGATGTCGCCGAAGGAGAATTCGATGATGTAGCGGGCGAGATCGGGGGCGATGTCCGCGAGGCTCTTGATGACCGCTTCGCCCGCCTCTCCGTCGATATCGCTCAGGGCCCGCCAGCCGCGGTCGTAGCGGGATTCCCCGGATTCCTCGCCAGCGGTTTCCTCCGCGTTCCGCTCCGCGTTCCGCGCGGTGTTCCCGTCCTCGTTCCCCCGCTCCTGTCCGGCGGCCTCGAAGACGTCCTTGGCCACCGTGAGCGCGTTGATGGTCGCCGGGAAGCCCGCGTAGATCACCACGTGCATGATGGCTTCGGTGATCTCGCGGCGGGTGCAGCCCACGTTCAGCGCGCCGTTGATGTGGAAGCGCAACTGCGGCAGCGCGTGGCCCAGCGCCGTCAGGGCGCCGATGGTGGCCAGTTGGCGCTGCCGCAGGGTGAGCGCCTGCCGCGCGTAGATGTCGCCGTACGGGAATTCGACCGTGAATCTGCCCAGGTCCGGGGCCACATCGGAGAAGCTGTCGAGCACCGACGGATGTTCCTCGCCCGCCAGTTCCCGCAGGATGGTCAGGCCCTCGCCGAAGCGGTCGCGGTCGTTCGCTGCCATGGTCGGTCGCTCCTTGTACGGCGTACGGTCAGCCCCGCCGCCGGCTGAGTTCGGGGAATTCCGGGTGGGTGGCCATGATCCCACCCTCGCCCCAGCGATTCTGCGGAATCTCCTGGATGACGACGGCGATCTTGTCCAGGGGTGCGCCGGTCACGGCATGGGTGGCCTTGGTGATCTCCTCGATCAGCTCCTGGCATTTCTCATCGGTCTGATTCGGCCAGGTTGTCACCGTGATAAAGGGCATGAATCGCTCCTAGGGTTGTGTGGCGAACTCGTGAAATGCGAGGGATTTGAGTTTCAGCTGGGCGTGGATGTCGCCGCCCAGGCCGTACCAGCCGATCGCGCCGCCGTAGCTGGTCTGATAGCTCATCCACAGCACGATGACGTTGACGATCCGGTTGCCGCCCGGGTCCGCCGGGAACGGGTTCGGCAGGGTCGCGCCGTAGTCGGCAGCGCCCTTGGCGTCCGTCACGAAGACGTTGGGGACGCCGAGCGGTCCGGGCCGGGTGGGTCCCGCCGGGTCGAGGTCGTGGGCGCGCAGCGACATCACCGTGTACAGGCTGTTGGGGATCAGCCCTTCGCATCGCATACGAAAGTCGGCGCTGCGCCGGTCGGCTGACTGGGTCACCTCCAGCTCGCCCCGGGCCCGTAACCATTGGCCGTAAGTGATCGGTTCGGTGACCTTCGGGCCGTCCTCCGGCCGCAGATCCGGGATCGGCGCGCGGTGCAGCGGATAGCTGGGCCGTACCTCGCGCCCGGCCTCCGGGCGCTGCTCGGGGGCGAAGACCATGGGGTAGTTGGTGCACGGCAGCGGGAGCGGCAGGGTGTACAGCACCATGTCCTCGTCGCCGGCGCCGTCCGGCGCCAGTTCGCGGACGATGGTGTACGGCACCTGCTCGCCGAACGGCGGGAGTTCGCTGGCGGCGCTGACGATCGCCGCGCCCCACGAGCGCTCCCCCGAGGCGTGGTTGAGCATGCCGAGGACCACGAAGTCGCCGTCCTCGTTCATGATCTCGCTCGGTGGGTAGGGCGGCCCCTGGGTGGTGAGGTCCAGTGCGTAGGTGCGGGACAGGCGCGTACTCATCGGGGGGTCTCCTCCGTTCGCGGGAAGCCGAGGAAGGCCAGGGCCAGCGCTGCGGCGACGGCCGCCGCCCCGGTGCCGGTCACCGCGGCCCAGCCGCCCGCCGACCACACCGGGCCGAGCGCCGCACTGGACAGCGAGCCGGCCAGCAGGCACACGAGCAGGTAGAGCGAGGACGCGGCGCCCGCCCGCTCCGGCGGGGCGGCCCGTGCCAGCAGCACCAGGACGGCCGGCTGGCAGGAGAACACCCCGAGGAAGACGAGGAGTACGCCCGCCGTCAGCAGCACGGGGCCGGTGGCCACGCCCAGCGCGCCGATGCCCGCCGCCACCAGGGCGAGGCCGAGCAGCACCATGCGGCGGGCGCCGATCCGGCCGCTCAGGCGGCCGGCCAGCGGCGCGCCGGCGACGCCGATCAGTCCGGCGAGGCTGACCGCGCCGATCGCGCCCGCGCCGTAGCCGAAGGGCTCGCCGCGCAGCCGGTAGGTGAGGAACGTGATGACGCCCAGGTAGCCGAAGAACAGCAGCGAGCCGATGGCCAGCGGGCGCAGCACCGGCGGGTGCGCCGTCATGCGGGCCGCCGCCCGGTACGCCTGGGCCAGTCCCGGGGAGTTCGGCGCCGCCGCCGAAGGTGCGGGTGGTGCCGGGAGGCGGGTCACCGCGAACGCGGCGGCGAGGTTCAGCAGGGCCAGCAGCAGCAGCGCCTCCCGCCAGCCCGCCCAGCCCGCGACCAGACCGGTGAAGGAACGGCCCAGGGTGATCCCCGCGACGGTCGCGCCGATGATCAGCCCGAAGTACAGCCCGGTCTGTCCCGGCGGCGCGATCCTGGGCATCAGCGCGATCATCGCCGCGGGCACCGCGGCCGCCGCGATGCCCGCCAGCGTCAGCAGCGCCGCGAACAGCGGCAGGTTCGGCGCGGCGGCGGCGGCCGGGAGCAGAAGGGCGACGGCGACCGCGCCCGAGCCGCCGAGCACGGTGGTGCGGACCCGGTCGGTCAGCGGCCCGAAGAGGAAGAACGCCAGCGCGTAGGCGAGGGTGGTGACGGTGAACGCCAGCCGTACGCTCTGCGCGCCGGTGTCCAGGGAGGCGGCGATCTCGGGGAAGACCGGCTGGGTCAGATACACGGTGGACACGGCGCAGCAGGTGGCCGCCGCCGCGGTGAGCGGGGCGCGCAGCGCGGTGGCCGGCGCGGCCGGGGGCGCGAGCGCCGTCATCACACCGCCACCGAGGCGCCGCCGTCGACGGTGATCGACGCGCCGTTGATCTGCGCGGCGGCCGGGGAGAGCAGGAACGCCACCGCCTGCGCGACGTCCTCGGGGGTGGGCAGCCGTCCGTAGGGGGTCTTGGCGGCGAAGTCGGCGCCGGTCTCCCGCGCGGTGCCGCCGAAGCGGCGGGCCAGGTCCTCCAGGGTGCGCGACCACAGCGGGGTGTCGGTGGCGCCGGGGTCCACGGTGTTGACGCGCAGCCCGTGGGCGCCCAGATCGCGGGAGATGGCCTTGGCGAAGGCGCCCAGCCCGGCGTTGACGGTGCCGTTGATGACGAACAGCGGGTCGGGCTCGCGGCGGAAGGAGCCATTGATGAACACGATCCGGCCGCTGCCCCGTTCGACCATGGCGCGGGCGACGGTGCGGGTGAGGCGGACCGCGCCGAGCAGCTTGCCGCCGATCGTTGCGTCCCACAGGGCGTCGGTGGTCTCCAGGAGCGGGGCGACCGGCCCGTCCCCGGCGGCGTTGACGAGCACGTCGATGCGGCCGAACCGTTCCAGGACGGTGCGGATGCCGTCCGTCACGGAGTCGGGGTCGTTGATGTCGAGGACGACCGGGACGCCGGCCTCCAGCCGTTTGCGGGTGGCCTCCAGGCGGGCGGCGTCGCGGCCGAGGAGGATGACGGTGGCACCGTCGCGCACCAGGCGTTCGGCGATCGCGCCGCCGATGCCGCCGGTGGCGCCCGAGATCACTGCGATGTCGCTCATGTGGCTGCTCGCTTCCCTGCTCAGGCCGTGACGCGGGCGTAGATCCGGGTGTACAGGCCCCGGTCGGTGATGTAGGTGTCGCCGGCCTGGCGGACGATCTCCTGGTACGCGGGGGAGGTGAACACCGCCTGGTAGGTGTCGGGTTCGACGGAGAAGCCGGAGACGAACAGCACGCCGGGCTCGGTGGACAGCAGCGAGTGGTAGGCGAGGAAGACCTCGACCTCGGCGTGCTCGCGCACCACCTCGAAGATCGTGCGCTCGCGCCAGGCGCGGTAGCCGTCGTACACGGGCGGCTTGACCTCGACGTGCCGCAGCTGGAGGTACGGGGTGGCGGGCAGCGGGTCGTCGGTGTCCTTGGGCGCCTCGACGAACGCGACGACCTGGCGGCGGAAGTCGCCGGCCAGCAGCGGGGCGAGCGCGTCGGCCGCGGCGCGGTGGGCGTCGGCGTGCTCCGCGATGTCGTCGGTGCCGGTGAGCGGGGTCAGCTCCACCAGCAGCCCTTCGCCGTCCAGGGAGCGGAAGAGGGCGGAGCCGGGGGCGGTGGGGTGGGCGCTCCAGGTCTCGGCGGCCTTGTCGACGGCGTCGGTGAGGACCGGGACTTCGGTGACGAGCAGCAGCGGTGCGGACACGGGGGTCTCCTCCGTGGTCGGGGCGGGTGATGGGGTGGGGGTGGGGGTGGGGGTAGGGGTGTCGGGGCGTCAGGCGGCGACGGTGGCGAGCACGCCGCTCACCGCGCGGGCGGCTTTGCGGCGTTCGATGGCCGCGATCCGGTCGGTGGGCAGCGCGGAGAATCCGATCTCCCCGGCGGCGACCGGCCGGCCGCCCTGGCTCAGCTCGGTGTGCAGCGCGAATTCCAGCTGCTGGCGGGGGCGTTCGAGGGAGATCTCGCGGACGGTGCCGCTGATCTGGGCGGGCAGCGGGAAGAGGAAGCCGGCGAAGTCCAGCCGGACCGAGTTCCAGACGATGTAGAAGCTGGTCAGCGGCCAGCGGTCGCGGTAGCCGTGCTCGAAGACGCCGAGGAACAGCTGGCGGGCGGCCTCCACGATGACCATGCCCTGGACGTGTTCGCCGGTCTGGTGGTCCAGGAGCAGTTCGTTGTCGCCGTGCACCCGGATGCCGGCCGTGTACGTGCGGTCGCCGGTGCGCCGCAGGCCGGCCAGCAGGACGTTGTCGGCGCTGCGCTTGTGAACGATGTCGCGCCCGACCGGTTCGAGGCCGGGGTCGGCGAACCGGATGCGGTCGGCGAGACCGCGCCGGTCGATCGCGGCCTGCAGATAGGCGCGTTCGAAGCGGCCCACGCCCTGGCCCTCGTGGAGCCGGACGCCGCCGTCTGCCTCGCCGCTTTCCGGGTCGCCGTTTTCCGTGTCGTACCGGCCGGCGCCGATATCGGCCGCGAGGGCGGAGACGGTGCGGACCACGCCAGGTCCCGCGAATCCGCTGAAGCGATCCGCAACCACCATGACATGCGTGCTCATTTCCCGTTCCTCTCCTGGAAATAGAGATGTAACATCGATGCGGGAAGCCCGCGGATCATCCTCGTTTCCAGAATCTGCGGCCACAATCGGGAAGAGTGGGGTAGCCCTTCGGGCAGGCCCCCCGATATCCACTGCCGGTGTCACCGCTCTGCGCGTTGACGCCGCTTTGTTCTCCGCGCTTCCATGGGCCTCCGGATTCTCTGGAGGAGATGACCCGAAATGGAATTAGGAGCACGGGCGGCGGTGCTGGCCGGAATCGGTTCGTGGTTGCCGCCCAGGATCGTCACGAATGAGGAGCTGGCGGGTGAACTCGATACCAGCGACGCCTGGATACGCACCCGTACGGGAATAGGCAGCCGGCATGTGAGCGCGCCGGGGACGGCGACCTCCGACCTGGCGGTGGAGGCCGGCAGCCGGGCGCTGAAGTCGGCCGGCGCGGCCGAGGCGGACGCCGTGCTGGTGGCCACCACCACCCCGGACCGGCCGTGCCCGGCCACCGCCCCCGAGGTGGCCAGCCGGCTGGGGCTCGGCACGGTGCCCGCCTTCGATGTGGCGGCCGTGTGCAGCGGGTTCGTGTACGGGCTCGCGGTGGCGTCCGGGCTGATCGCCAGCGGCTCGGCGCGGCGGGTGCTGCTGATCGGCGCCGACACCTACTCGACGATCCTGGATCCGGCGGACCGCACCACCCGCGCGGTGTTCGGGGACGGGGCGGGCGCGGTGGTGCTGCGGGCGGGTCAGGCGTCCGAGGTGGGCGCGCTGGGCCCCTTCGACCTGGGCAGCGACGGCGCGTTCGCCGATCTGATCACGGTGCCGGGGGGCGGTTCGCGCCAGCCGGTGGGCGGTGACCGGTACTTCCGGATGCAGGGCAAGAAGGTCTTCCGGCGGGCGGTCGCGCAGATGGCGGCCTCCTCGCGTGCGGTGCTGGAGCGGACCGGGTGGACGGTCGCGGATGTGGACCGGGTGGTGGCGCACCAGGCCAACCAGCGGATCCTCGACGCGGTCGCGGCCGAACTCGGGGTGCCGGCCGGGCGGGTGGTCTCGCAGATCGAGCGGGTGGGCAACACCTCGGCCGCCTCCATCCCGCTGGCGCTGGCCGACGCGGCGCTCGGCGGCGGGCTGCGGCCCGGGCACCGGGTGCTGCTGACGGCCTTCGGCGGCGGGCTCACCTGGGGATCGACGGTACTGCGCTGGCCGGACGTCGCGCCGGTCGCGGGCTGAACACGAATGAGCGGAGAGGGAGTTCAGGACATGCGGGACACGAGAGAGGCGAATGGAATGGAAGCGGACGTGCGGGCGAAGGTTACGGGAATCCTCAGAGAAAATTTCGAAGTCGACGCGGCGGCCCTCGATCGGGACCCGACGCTGGACGATCTGGCCTTCGACTCCCTCACCATCGTGGAGTTGGCGACCGCGCTGGAGAAGGAGTTCGAAACCCCCGTCGACGAGGAGGAACTCTCCGCCGAGCTGACGGTTTCCGGGCTGCTGCGGCTGGTGCTGGAAAAGGCGTCGACCCCAGCCGCCGCGCGCGGCTGACCGGGCCGTCCTGACCGTTCCGTATACGAAACCGGTACGGGCCCCGGGGCGTTCACGGACAGCGTGGTCCGTTCGCCCTTGCGCTGGAGTGCACTCCACTTTGTATGTTGTTTACCCACCGGGGTTTCCCGCCCCCTTTCCTTTCTGCCACGAGGTGGTCATGCGTCCCTTATTGCCGCGACTTGTCATGGCCGGCCTGCTGGTGACCTGCGCGACGGCGTGCGCCGGCGGCGGAGACGCGGCGGACGGTGACACCGCCACCGGCGGAACGTCCGTCTCGTCCCCGCCCGCCACCGGCGACCCCGGACCGGACACCGACGAGGACACGGACGCGGTGGCGGCCGGGGCCGACGCCTGGCACGGCGCGGACGGCTTCTCCTCGCCGACCGGGATCGCCTTCGGGCCCGACGGCTCGGTGTACGTGTCCAACTGGTCGGCGGGCACGGTCGAGCGCATCGCCGCGGACGGCACCCGTACGACCTACGCCGAGGACCTCGGCTCCCCCGCCGGACTGGCCGTGGACGCGGAGGGCGACCTCTATGTCGCCGACTACACCCGGGACGTGATCGTGCGGGTGAGCGCGCCCGGCGAGGTGAGCGAGTTCGCCTCCGGGTTCCACACCCCCACCGGCATCAATTTCGACCCGGACGGGAACCTGCTGGTGACCAACCGGGCCAGCGACGAGATCGTGCGGGTGGCGCCGGACGGCGGCGCCGAGGTGATCGCGCGGGGTCTGCACACCCCGGTCGGGGTGGCCGCGAACGCCGGCGGTGAGATCTTCGTGTCGAACTACGTGGGCGGCGAGCTGTCCCGGGTCACGCCGGACGGGACGGTCGAGACGTTCTCCACGGACTTCGACGGCCTCGGCGTCGGCCTGGTGGTGACCGGGAACGACGAGCTGTTCGCGGTGGACCGCGCGGCCGGCGAGATCAAGCGGGTGGACCCGGACGGCAGTACCGAGGCGGTGCTCGGCGGGCTGAACTCCCCGGTCGCCCTCGGAGTGGACGTGGCGGGCGTGCTGGCCACTGCCACCTGGGGCGACGCCACCCTGCACGCGGTACCGCTGGAGTGAGGGGCCGGCGCGTCGCCTTCGTCGCGCCCGTCCGGCCACCGCTCGCCCTCACGTGGCGCGCGCGTATCTCTCGTACAGCCCCTCTCTGAGCGCTCTGGACACGGCGAGGGTGCGGTTGTTGCAGTCCATCTTGGCCAGGATGTTGGCGACCAGCCGCTTGGCGCCGTGCTCCGATATCTGGAGCCGGCGCCCGATCTGCTTGTTGCTCATGCCGTCCACCATGAGGACCAGCGCCTGCTGCTCGCGCGGGGTGAGCCGCAGCTGGGAGCGGGCCGGTTCATGACGCTGGGTGGCCAGGACCAGCAGATCGTGGGCGAGTTCGGGCGGGATGGCGACCTTGCCCTGGGCGACGGCGGCCAGGCCCCTGTTGAGGGTGGTCTCGTTCACGTTGCCGATCTTCATGAATCCCGCTCGCAATCCTGTCACCTTGGGCAGTTCCACCAGGCCGTCATCGTCGATGAGCAGCATGATCTTCGCGCCGCGCTCCTCACGCTGCCGTAACTCGGCCGCCGAGGACTCCTCGACCTCACCGAGCAGGGCGATCAGCACATCGCCCGCGCCGAGTCCGGCGGCGAGGGCGCCGCCGAGACCGGCGACGGCCCGCACCTCCACTCCGGGCGGCAGCTGAAGCATGCGCTCGACGCCGTAACGGAGCAGTCCGCTGCCGATGCCGATCACGACTCTACGGGCGTTGATTTCAGGTTCTCGGTGATTCTCGTTCTGACTTCCCCTTGCACCCAACACGGCTTCTCCCCGTCCGTTTGAGTTGTTCTCGCAGGACCTGCGGTCAACCCTTCAAGGTTACTCCAAGGATTGCCCGGGAACCGGTCAGGAGTTCGGATGTGACGTGGGTCACCGGGCATTGTTCCGAAGAAGTCGGAGAAGTCAAAGAATCCGTAACGCCCGGGAAATAACACGGCGTTCACCTGCCGGGCACCAGGGAAACCGATGGAGAATTAATGCGGTACGGAATGGGTGGCGGGGCGGGCCGCGGGGCCGTCGGGGAGCACCGTCCAGCCGTGCTCGCGCGCGTGCGCCAGCAGCGCCGGATCACCGCCGGCCACCACGTGCGGATGACCGACCTGCCGCAGCATGCCCAGGTCGGACAGGTGGTCGCCGTAGGCGTGGCAGTCGGCCGCCGCCAGGCCGAGTGAGGCGATGGCGGCAGCCACCGCCTCCCCCTTCGCGGGGCCGATCATCGGCCGCACCACTTCGCCGGTGAGCCGCCCGGCCGCGTCCGTGACCGGCTCGGTGCACAGCAGCGGGTCGGCCCCGTACTCCTCGGCCAGCGGCCCCAGTACGGGGCGGAAGGAACCCGATACCAAAGCGATGGTGGAACCCTGGGCTCGGTGCCGGGACAACTCCGCCGTGACGGCCGGCACGAACGCGTCGGGGGTGACCCGGTAGGCCGCGTACCACTCCTGCCCGGCGCGGGTGAGTTCGTCCAGCGAAATTCCCGCGAACAGCCGGTAGTAGGCGCGGTTCACTTCACTGCGGTCGACTTTCCCGGCGAGTTCCCTGATCTCCGCCATCGTCTTCTCGTACGCATCGCCCGAATCGCCGTTGGCGGCCATCCAGAATCGAAGAAAAGCGAACATGCTCTTGGTCCTGATGACTGTCTCGTCGACATCGAAAAAGGCCGCTGCCCTGTTTCCCATACCGTCGCCTCACCCTGCGGAAGACAATAGACCCGCCCATCCTGCCCAGCCGTGACGCGCGAAGACAGACCGACTTCGGCATGCCCCATCGGCTACGCCGGTCGGCGGACCGGGACGGCCCGCGAAAACAGCGGGTGAATGGCGCGCCGATAGCGGGACGGAACCGGCCGCACGCACCCACGCACGCGCCCCCGGGGCGCGCGACCGGCGCACGGGCACATCCGACACACCTCCGATACCCCATCGTTATGGCCTGGTCGGCAACGGAACGGCCGGTTAGCGCATCTTTACTACTGAGACCTACGAAACCTTCAGGGGGACATGGTGCGCTCCGCGCTCATGCACAGATCGTCCGTCGCCGTCGCGGCACTCGCCGCGACGGCTCTGCTGCTGACCGGATGCGGTGCCCAGGGCACTTCGGACGACGCGGCTCCGCCGCCCGCCGACTCGGCCCCCGAGGCCGACCAGGTGGACGACAAGCCGGCCGACGAGGAGCCGGAGGAGGAGACGGAGCCCGCCGAGGAGGTCGTGCTCGACTTCGGCGACGAGTCGGACCAGGTGCGGGAGTTGCAGGCGCGGCTCGCCCAGCTGGACCACTTCGCCGCCGACCCCACCGGCTACTACGGCGATGTCACCGTCGGCGCGGTCGCCGGTTTCCAGGAGGCGCAGGACCTGGAGGTCTCGGGCACCGTCTTCGAGAGCACCTGGTCGGCGATCACCGAGCTGAGCACCGAGCCCAGCCAGCAGGAGCTGTACCCGCCGCAGTTGGTCATGGGCTACGGCGACAACACCGACACGGTGCGCGAGCTCCAGGCGCGGCTCATCCAGCTCGGCCACTTCGACGAGAAGCCCACCGGCTACTACGGCGACGTCACCTCGGCCGCCGTCCGCGCCTTCCAGCAGTCGGCCGGCATCGAGGCGACCGGCCAGGTGGACGAGACGACCTGGTCCGCGCTGAAGGAGCAGACCAGCGAGCCGGCCCGGGACGACATGTTCCCGCCGATCGAGGTGCCGGAGGTCGAGACCCCCGCCAACCTCGACGAGCGCTGCATGACCGGGCGCGCGCTGTGCATCTCCAAGACCACCAACACGCTGTCGTGGGTGATCGACGGCACGGTGCAGACGACGATGGACGTGCGTTTCGGTACCGAGGAGTACCCCACCCGTGAGGGCGAGTTCGACGTCTACTGGAAGTCCCGCAACCACCACTCCACGCTGTACGACTCCCCGATGCCGTACGCGCTGTTCTTCGACGGCGGCCAGGCCGTGCACTACTCGGAGAACTTCGCCGCCAACGGCTACAACGGCGGTTCCTACGGCTGTGTGAACGTCCGTGACGAGGCGGCCATCGCCGCGCTCTTCGACGACGTGCGCGAGGGCGACAAGGTCATCGTCCACTGGTGACGGCGCGGCGGGCGGGCCCGCCCGCTCAGTGATGGAACGCGGGGCGCTGCTCTGCTGTGGCCGCCGGATGGCGGCCCAGCTCGGCCAGCGCCCCGCGCATGTCCTCCAGCAGCAGCTGCACCAGATCGCGGCTCACCCCGTGCCGGACCACCACCCGCTGCACCACGGTCTCCTGCCGGTCGGCCGGCAGCGGATAGGTGGGCACCTGCCAGCCGCGCAGCCTCAGCCGTTCGGCCAGGTCGTACAGGGTCCAGGTGCTGTGGTCCGGCGCCAGCGTCCAGCAGACCACCGGCAGCCCGGCGCGGCCGTCGTGCAGCACCCGGAACGGTCCGAGGGCGGCGAGGGAGTCGGCCAGCGCCACCGCCGTGTCGGCGCAGGCGCGCTGCACGGCCTGGTAGCCGGCCCGGCCCAGCCGCAGCAGGTTGTAGTACTGCGCGACGATCTCCCCGCCGGGGCGGGAGAAGTTGAGCGCGAAGGTGGGCATGTCCCCGCCCAGGTAGTCCACGTGGAAGACGAGTTCGGCGGGCAGTTCGGCGGCGTCCCGCCACACCACCCAGCCCACGCCCAGCGGCGCGAGCCCGAACTTGTGCCCCGAGCAGTTGACGGACTTCACCCGGGGCACCCGGAAGTCCCACTTCAGGCCGGGCTGGAGGAACGGGGCTACGAAGCCGCCGCTCGCCGCGTCCACATGGATCGGGATGTCGACCCCGGTGCGGGCGGCCAGCGCGTCCAGCGCCGCGGCGATGTCCTCGACCGGCTCGTACGCGCCGGTGAAGGTCACCCCGAGGGTGGCGACCACGCCGATGGTGCGCTCGTCGCAGTACCGGGCCAGCTGCGCCGGATCGGCGGTCGTGCGGCCGGGCAGCAGCGGCATCTGCCGCAGCTCGATGTCGAAGTAGCGGGCGAACTTCTCCCAGCACACCTGCACCGGGCCGCACACCAGGTTGGGGCGGTCGGCGGGCAGCCCGGCCGCCTCGCGCCGCGCCCGCCAGCGGCGGTGCAGGGCGAGCCCGCCGAGCATCGCCGCCTCGCTCGACCCGGTGGTGGAGCAGCCCACGGCCGCCTCGCCGTGCGGCGCGTGCCACAGCGCGGCGAGGATGTGGACGCAGCGCGACTCCAGTTCGGCGGTCTGCGGGTACTCGTCCTTGTCCACCATGTTCTTGTCGAGGGTCTCCGTCATCAGCGCCCGGATCTCCGGCTCGGACCAGGTGGTGCAGAAGGTGGCCAGGTTCTGCCGGGAGTTGCCGTCCAGGGCCAGCTCGTCACGGATCAGCTGGTACGCCTCGCGGGCCGGCATCGGCCCCTCGGGGAGGGTGTAGCGCGGCAGGGCCCGGCCGCTGCCGGGCAGCGCGTACAGATCGTCGGCCTGGTCCGTACGCTCCTGGGTCACACGGTGGAGGGGCACGCCTCCACGCTGCGGCCGGCGGGCGTGCCGCGCAACCGTACCTGCGCCGATCCGGCGACGCCCGGGTGATGATGGCGGTTATGCGCTACATCATCATCGGAGCGGGAGCGGTCGGCGGAGCCATCGGCGGGCGGTTGCACGAAGCGGGTCACGAGGTCGTTCTCGTGGCGCGCGGCGCGCACTACGCCCAGTTGCGCGACGGCGGCCTGCGACTGCGTACCCCCGACGCCTCCCTCACCCTGCCCATACCCGCGGCCGACCGGCCCGAGGCCGTCAGCCTGCGCCCGGACGATGTCCTCGTGCTGGCCGTCAAGACCCAGGACAGCGTGGCCGCGCTGGACGCCTGGGCCGGCCGGCCGGTCGAGGGCGGCGGCACCGCCGGCGAGCTGCTGCCCCTGCTGTGCGCGCAGAACGGGGTGGTGAACGAGCGGCTGGCGCTGCGCCGTTTCCGGCGCGTGTACGGGGTGTGCGTGTGGCTGCCCGCGCAGTTCCTGGCCCCCGGCATCATCACCGCGCCGTGCGCGCCACTCACCGGCATGCTGCACATCGGCCGCTTCCCCGGCGGTACGGACGAGGTGGCGGCACGGATCGCGGCCGACCTGGACAAGGCGTACTTCCTGGCCCCGGTGGCGCCCGACGTGATGCGCTGGAAGTACGCGAAGCTGCTGTCGAACCTGGCGAACGCGGTGGAGGCGGTGACCGGTTCGGCGAGTGAGCCGGACGCGGCCGAACTGGCGGCCCGGGCGCGGGCGGAGGGTGTCGCGGTGCTGGAGGCCGCGGGCATCGGGTACGCGAGCGAGGCGGAGCAGGCGGCGCTGCGCGGGGAGCGGATGCGGCTGCGCCCGGTGCCGGGCGGCGACCCGGCGCACGGCTCGTCCTGGCAGAGTCTGCGGCGTGGCGCGGGATCGATCGAGGCCGACTACCTGAACGGCGAGATCGTGCAGCTGGGACGGCTGCACGGGGTGGACACCCCGGTGAACGAGGTGCTCCAGCGCACCGCGAACCTCTTCGCGCGCGAGGGGCGGGCGCCCGGCTCACTCGCGGCGGCGGATCTCCTGCGGGAAGCCTGAGCCCCCGGCCCCGCGCCCCGGCGCGGGGCCGGGCCCGTCTCAGGCCGGGGCCGCCGCGTCGCCCTCGTCCTCCGGCAGCCGCTCGGTCAGCCGGGCGTGCCGCTGGCGGGCGGCCTGCGGGGTGCCCAGGCCCAGGCCGAAGGCGATCTCCTGCCAGGTGAGCCCGCGCCCCCGGGCCATCTCGATCAGCCCGGCCTCCACCTCGTCCAGTTCGGCGCGGGCGCGGGGCACCAGGGTGAGCGCGGCGGTGATGTCGGCCCGGTCCACCTCCGGCTCCCCTTCGACGGGGAGCGCGGCGCCGCTGAGCAGGAAGGACACCAGCCGGACCGCCTCGTGCGGGGCCAGCACGTGCGGGTGGGTCTGCCGCGCGCGCTGCTCCGCGTCGGCGGCGTGCCGCTCGGCGATCCGGAACAGGGCGGTGTAGACGCGCTGGGCGCGGGCGGCGCCGGCGTCGGGGGGTGTGAAGGGGTCGTTCTCCGTCATGCCTCCATGCTGCGCCCCTGAACGCATTATTGTCAACGAATTGAGTTGAACATTTCGTTCACCACTCTTGCCTCGCCTCGGCGCGGTCGGGTGGCGGTGGTGGGACCGGGCCCGGGCCCAGGGCGTCGGGCGTCGGGGCCGGGGGCTCAGCCGCCCGCTTCCCGGCCGCCGTCCCGGTAGGCGTGCGGGGTGTGGCCGGTGTGGCGGCGGAAGACCCGGGTGAAGTAGGCGCGGTCGTGGAAGCCGACCGCGCGGGCGATGGTCTGGATGTTGTCGTCGCTGTTCCGCAGCCGCGTCCTGGCCCGGCGGATGCGCAGCCGGGTCAGGTAGTCCCACAGGGTCAGCCCGATCTCGCGGTGGAACAGCCGCCCCAGATGGTCCTCGCTCATGCCGGCCGCCTGCGCCACCTGCCAGCGGGTGATGCGCTCCCGGTAGTGCGCCTCCAGATAGGCGAGCGCCGCGCGCACCGGCGCGGGCGCAGGCTCCGTGCGCTGGGTCATCGCCGTCAGCAGCGCCACCGTCTCCGGCCCGGTGAGCACCTCCCGCCCCAGCAGCACCAGGCCGGGATGCGGCTCGGCGCGCCGGACGTCCACCGCCGTGAACCCGTCGTCGCTCAGCATCAGTACGGGCGTCGCCGCGGGTGCGCCGGTCAGTTCGCGGGCCTGGTCGACCAGGTCGAAGCCGTCCATGTCGGGCAGCACGCGATCGGTGATCAGCAGCACGGGCGGCTGCCCGGCCTCCTCGGCGAGCAGCGCGAGCGCCGTGGTGCCGTCGGCGGCGGCCCGTACCGTACGGCCCGGCAGGACGGCCGTCGCCAGCCGGCGCAGCTCCTCGCGCACGGACGGCGAGGCCGTCGCGATGAGCGCGGGGAGCGTGAGCCCCGGAGGGCGCAGCGCGGTGAGAGCGCTGTGCAGATCCGGACGGCCGTACGCGGCGGAGCCGGAGCCCCCGTACAGCAGGAACGGGGTGTGCCGCAGCGCCGGGTGATCGTGCAGCCGGCGGATCATCGACCACTCCTGGGGCCGGGCGTGCGCGGTGTCCCAGGCGATGGCGGCGGGCCCGGGGGCCGCGGTGAGGGTGGCCAGGTCGTCGTCGGGGTGCAGGCGGTGCGGCAGCAGACCGTGGCGGCGGGCCAGCGCGGTGAGTTCGGGGGGCGGCGCGGTGGAGGTGGCGATCAGCAGGGTGCGGCCCGGACCCGCGGCCCGGTCGGCCGGAGGCGCTCCCCGGACGAAGTCCGGCTGCGGGGCGGGCAGCGGGAGTTGCAGGACGAAGGCGCCGTCGGCGAAGCCGAGCGCGCCGCCGTGCAGCACGGCGAGCCGGCGGGCGATGGCCAGGCCGAGACGGGAGCCGGGCTCCCCGGTGGCGAACGGCTGGAAGAGCTGGTCCGTCTCGCCCGGCGCGAGCCGCAGGGCGGGGGCGGTGAGCCGCAGGACGAGGAACGGGGGCCGGACATCGGCGGTCAGCCGGCTGCCGGGGCCCGCGGCCGCGCGGCGCAGATTGCCGAGGATCTGCCGCAGCCTGGCCGGGTCGGCGGCGATGGCCGGCAGCCGGCGGGGGAGGACGGCGCACCCGGCACCGTACATCTCGATCAGGAGCGGCCGGGGGTCGATCAGTTGCCGATCGAGATCGAGCGCGTCGATCTCCGAACGTGACAGATCCAGCAGGTCATCGATCAGCAGCAACAGCCGTGCGGCATCCGCGTACCCCGGGTCGCCCGGCCGGAGGTGCCGCAGGATCGCCTCGACGGGGGTGCGCAGTTCATCGGTGGCGTCGTCCAGCAGCCGGGTCTTGCCGCGGCTGGCCCGCTCGGCGGCATCCCGCGCCCGGCGCACCTCCTCGAACAGCCGCACACCCTTCAGCGCCGCGCTGATCTGGTCGCCCAGCGCCCGGAGCAGCCCGCCGTGCCGGGCGGCGACGCGGCGCGGCCCGGCGGTGAACAGGGCGAAACCGAGGTGCTCGGCGCCGATGTGCAGTGGTTCGAGGACGGCCGTCCACCGCTGCGCGGCGGGTAACGCCCGCTCAAGGGAAGCCAGTTCCGGAGTCCCGCCCAGCAGCAACTCGGCCCCGGGGACGCCCAGCGGCGGCAACTGCCGCTCCAGGGCTGCGGTCAGCGCGGCGGTGTCGGTGACGGTGGTGAGCGCGGTGGCGAGTTCCTGGAGCCGCCGGGCCTCCTGCTCCTTCGTCCAGCGTTCGTACTCCAGCAGCCGCCGCGCCTTGTCGGCCACCATGAGGCGGGCCTGTCCCAGCAGGCGTTCACGGCGCCCGTCACCCGGCATCGGGCCCCTCGCGCGCATCGCCAGCAGCGCCCGGTCCCAGACGGCGGCCTGCTCGTAGCTGTGGATCCGGCTGCCGATCAGCCGCTCCAGACCGGCCAGGAACGCCGTACCGCCCGCCTCCTCCCGCAGTGCCGGGGCCAGCTCGGCCAGGGCGCGCGGCAGCGCGGGGTCCTCCACCGGACCTTCCCCCGGGTCATCGCCCGGGCCGCCGGTGAAGGGGCCTCCGTCGGCCCGCGGTTCACCCTGGCTCACCAGCGGCGAGTGACACCCGCAGGACCTGCGGATCACCAGGGTGCCGGGCACCGCGCGGCGGGTGGGCGGCGCGGTGCCGCGCAGCCGGGCGAGCAGGGTGTCCACGGCCAGCGCGCCGAGTTCGCCGAAGGGCAGCGCGACGGAGGTGAGGGGCGGGTCGCTGATCCGCGCCTCGACGGAGTCGTTGAAGCTGATCAGCGCCACGTCCTCGGGGACCCGGATGCCCCGGTGGGTGAGGAAGCGCAGCGCGTCGGCGGCGAGTGCGTCGCTGCACGCGATGACGGCGTCGAAGTCGCGTCCCGGGCGCAGTCCGCGTACATCGAGCAGGACGCGCATCGCGGCGGCGCCCGCGCCCGGCGCGAAGTCGACGGAGGCGGCTACCAGGGCGCGGTCGTACGGGATGTGGTGACGGGCGAGGGCGTCCGTATAGGCGCGGAAGCGGTCCACGGAGACCGGGTTGGCGAGCGGTCCGCGCAGGCAGGCGAGCCGGCGGCGGCCGTGCTCCCCCGTGAGGTGGCCGACCGCGCGGCGCATGCCGGTGTTGCTGTCCAGCAGCAGCGTCTCGTGGTCCTCCAGAGCGCGGTTGAGGCTGACGACGGCGGGGAGGGCGGCGAGGCGTTCGGTGAGCCGGGCGGCGGGGGCGGTGCCGGGGGCGGGCAGGCCGAGGGTGGAGGTCCAGCAGATCGCGCCATCGAGGTGCTCGGGGGAGATCAGCCGGTAGAGGGCGTTGCGGGCGGCGCCGTCCGCGCCCTCCGGGCGGAGGGCACCCCCGGGGAAACACAGGACGTTGACATCGTTGCGCTCGGCCGCCTCCAGGACGCCGGACCACAAGGTGGCGCCGACGCCCAGGTGGATGTTGGCCGTGACGAGCCCGATCGTGGGCCGGGGCTGACGCCGTGCCGTGGCCATGGAGGGCTTCCTCGTCCGCCGTGGGACATGTGCAGAGGAAGATAGCCCCATGACCGTACCCGGACAAGGCCATGGCCTGTCCGGGTACGGGTGGTGCGTGACGGCGCGGGGTCATGCGGGGTCATGCGGGGTCGTACGGAGTGGATACGGGCGTCAGATCTTCCCGGCGCCCGCGCCCGACTGGACGATCGACTTGACGCTGGACGCCGCGTCGAGGCTGTAGCCGTACGGGATGCCGTTCACCGAACCGCCGGCCTGGCCCGAACCGGAGTTGACGAAGTGGTTGTTGCGGGCGACCAGGGTGCCGGCCGGGGACGAGCCCTCACCGAGGTGGAAGGGGTCCTTGGTGTTCTCGAAGTAGTTGCCCTCGACCAGGACGCCGGCTTCCTTGGTGGAGGCGACCCCGTAACTGGTCACCCCGCCGTAGTAGTTGTTGTACACGTGCACCGGGTTGCCGAAGCGGACCCGGGGGTTGCGCTGGTTGGTGCCGTCGAACCAGTTGTGGTGGTAGCTGACCCGCAGCTTGCCCCGGTCCTGGGAGGCGTTGCCGTCGTCGTGGCCCAGCAGCATGGTCTTGTCGTGACTGAAGACGCGGTTCCAGGAGACGGTGATGTTGTCCGAGGCCCGCTTGATGTCCACGAGGCCGTCGTAGGCGCTGGACAGCGTGTTGTGGTCGACCCAGACCCGGGTCGAGTTCTCGATGTTGATGGCGTCGTCGTTCGAACCGGAGAAGGTCAGGTTCTGGATGATGACGTTGCTGACGCCGCTCACGTTGAGGCCGCTGCCGGTGATCCGGCCGCTGGTGCCGACCCCGAGGATGCTCGTGTTGGCGGAGACCTTGGTCATCGAGCTGAGCGAGATCGTGCCGTTGACCCGGACCTGGACCGCGCCGGAGCGCTGCACGGCCTCGGTGAACTGGCTGGCGTTGGTGACGGTCACCGTGGTGCCGCCCGCACCGCCGGTGGTGCCGGCCCCGAAGCCGGTGGGGCTGCCGACGGCGAGGGTCGACACGGTGTCCTGCGGTACTTCGGCGGCCGATCCGCTGGAGGCGGTCAGTGCGCCCAGCGTCGCCACGGCGGTCGCGATGGCCGCGACCGATGCCAGCTTGAACCTTGCGCTCGTCCTGCGCATGCGATTCTCCGTCCGGTGTGGGGGGTGGGAGGATTGGTCGCGCGGCTCGGCATACAGGGAGTGATGACCTGATGCCGTGGAGCAATGCCTCGATGCTAGGGCGGAACCGTGTGGACGATGGCGGGCCGCCTGTGGACTATTGCGCGCTTGTGTTGTGAGGCGGTGAGCCGAGGCTGTTCGGCTGTGCGAACTCCGCGAACCGGTCCGCCGGGCCACAGGGCCGTGGCGTTGTCAGTGGGGCGCGGCACACTGGAGACATGTGCAGAAGCATCAAGACCCTGCGGCCCCCGATGACCCCCGAGGTGACGGAGGGCGACATCGAGGCGGCGGCACGGCAGTACGTACGCAAGGTGAGCGGCTTCCGCGAGCCGGCGGCGCACAACAAGGAGGTGTTCGAGGCGGCGATCTCGGACATCACCGCCGCCACCGAACACCTGCTGGCACATCTGGAGGTCAGGAACACAGCGCGTTCTCGATGAGCGCGCGGGTGGCGTCGCCCTCCGGCACCGGCGTGGTGGTGTTGACGGACAGCACGACGCCGCGGGTGCCGTGCTCGGTGATGCCGTCGCGGGTCATGAACCCACTGGTGTGCTGGAGCAACTGGTGCACCGTGATCGCGGAGCCGTCGATGCCCTCCCCCTGGACCGGGCCGGGCAGCCAGTCCGCCACGGCCGGGTCGCTCCCTCAGGCAGCGCGAAAAGGCGCCCGACTCGGTTCTCCGCCGTCGGGCGCCTTGCGCGGGGCCGGTCAGGCGCCCGTCACGGCTCAGCCGCCGCTCTTGCGGCGGAACGAGCGCTGACTCGCGGCCGGGCCGTGCGCCGCACGCACCTTCGCCGCGCCGGGATTGCCGCCGGCCTCGGCGGCGTTCGCCTGGGTACCGCTCTTGCGCTCCAGCGCTTCGCGGAACCTGCGCTTGAGGTCGTCGTTGCCGCCGCTGTCCGGCGCGAGCGGGGCGGCCTCGGGGGCGGCGTCCGGCTCCGAACCTTCCGGGGACACGTTCTCTGCGGTCATGATGACCTCCTGCGGTTCGGGGTGAGACAGCACAGCTTGTCATGCCCGACGGGTGCGGGGCGCCGCGCAACCCTTCCCCCAGACTCCGCACGCACACCGCCGCCGCGCGGACGACCGGCACGAACGGACGGGAACGGACGGGAACGGACGGAACGGGCGCGGACCGACCCCGGCCCGGGCGCCCCGGACGCCGGTCGACGGGCAGGCGGCAGCACCGTGCACGCCACCCCCTACCCCTGCCCCCCCTCCCCCTCCTCCGGCAGTGCCAGCCGGGCCAACACGTCGTCGGCGAAGCGGGCGAGAAGGCGGAGGAGGTCATCGCGGTCCTGCCGGGGCCAGTCGGCGAGGACCTCGGCGAGCCAGCCGAGCACCGAGGCGACATAGCGGCGTGCGGCCTCGTTACCCGTCTCCGTCGGCTCGATGAGGCTCGCCCGGCGGTCGAGGGGGTCGGCGATGCGCCGCACGAGGCGGCGCCTCTCCAGGGCCTGGACCTGACGGGTGACGTGCGGGCCCACGACCTGCATGCGGTCGGCGATCTCCCCGATGCGCAAGGGCTCCCCGGCCGCGAGCAGGGAGACCAGCACCCCCACGGCGGGGCGGTCCAGGGAGGGACCGGCGGCCTCCACGGCACGCTCGATGAGCCGGCCCTTGTTGAACGCGGAGCTGAGCCGGGTGATCCGGGGCAGCACGGCGAGCAGGTCGTCGGGCGAGAGCCCGGGCGCGGGCTCCCCGGGGGACTCGGGGGTCATGGCACCTCCATTTGCATACCTGAGTTAGGTATCTATATCGTTGGGGACGAAGCCGCGGCGCAGAAGAGCGCCTCACGGCCTCATAAAGGATACCTAAGGTACGTATTTGTGGCCGTCCTCCGGGGCGTGCCGCGTACCGCCTCCGTGCCGGGTCCGCCCGGCGGAAAGGTGCCATTCCCATGACGCACCCGACGTCCACGTCCGCCCCCCGCCGCGTCCTGATCTCCGGGGCCAGCATCGCCGGTCCCACCCTCGCCTACTGGCTCGACCGGTACGGCTTCGAGGTGACCGTCCTCGAGAAGGCCACCGCCGTCCGCGGCGGCGGCTACGCGATCGACATCCGCGGCACGGCCCGGGAGGTCGTGGACCGCATGGGCCTGCTGCCGCGACTGCGCAAGGCCCACATCGACACCCACCGGGTCTGCTTCCTCGACGCCGCCGGGGACACGGTCGGCGCGGTGCAGCCCGAGCAGGTGACCGGCGGCGAGAGCGGCCAGGACCTCGAGGTCCGGCGCGGCGACCTGGCCGACGCCCTCTACGCGCCGCTGCGGGACCGCGTCGAGTTCCTCTTCGGCGACTCGATCGCCACGCTGGAGGACGACGGGGACGCCGTGCACGTCGTCCTGGACAGCGGCACGCGCCGCACGTTCGACCTCGTGATCGGCGCGGACGGACTGCACTCGAACACCCGCCGGCTGGTCTTCGGGCCCGAGGAGCCCTTCCACCGCTACCTCGGGCACGTCTTCGCGGGCTTCACCCTGCCCAACGAACCCGGCTTCTCGCACGAGGCGTTCATCTGGAGTGAGCCGGGACGCAGCGCGGTCACGTACGCCTACGAGCCCTCCGAGCCCGTGCACGGATTCCTCATCTTCGCGCGCGACACCCCGCCCTTCGAGGCGTTCCGCGACCCGCGCGCCCAACGCGATCTGGTCGCCTCGCAGTTCCCCGAGCAGGTGTGGCAGGTGCCACGGCTGGTGGCGGCGATGCGGGCGTCCGAGGACCTCTTCTTCGACATCGTGAGCCAGATCCACATGCCCGCCTGGTCCCGCGGGCGGGTCGCGCTGGCGGGCGACGCGGCGCACGCGACGTCCTTCCTCTCCGGACAGGGGTCGAGCGTCGCGCTCGTCGGCGCCTACGTCCTGGCCGGCGAACTCGCCTCGCACGCGGACCACGCCGAGGCCTTCGCGGCGTACGAGCGCCGGATGCGCCCCTTCGCGGAGCGCAACCAGGCGCTGTCCACCGGCGGCGGCACGATCGTCATACCGACGACGCGTGCCCAGCTTGACGCCCGCAACGCGCTGCTCCGCGACCCGGAGGCGATGGCGAAGGAACTGGCGACGGCGGACGCCGAGGCGCGACGGGCGACGCACTCGTCCCTGACCCTGCCGGAGTACCCGACGGGACGCTGAACCGCACTCTCCCCCGTCCCGGCGCGCCGGCCAGACCCTAGCCGGCGCGCTCCTCACAGGGCACGCCGTCGATGGCGGCGGCCATGTAGGGCTGGATCAGCCGGGAGAGGACCTCGACGGATTCCTCGTCGTCCTTCGGGTGACTTACCTGGAGATAGACCAGAAAGCCCTCCATCATGTTGTGATCCGAGTTGACCGGTACGGTGCACGGGGCCTTGGCGACGGCAAGACCGGGCCAGACCATCGCCTCGAACTCTCCTGCCACAGGCCTCCCTTCGGCCTCCTCGACGGTCACACCCTCCCTCGCGATGACGGTCTGAAAGTCGCCCCCGGCCGTGGTCTCGGACCTGATGGCGACTTCTCCGTCCACCTCTATGACGCAAGAACGACCAGCGAACAAACCACCGTACTTCTCGAAGGAATCGAGCACTTCTTTCTCACTCCCCGGCGGGAAGACCGGATCGTAGAGATTTTCCGGCAGGTCCAGACCGCACATGGTATCGGGAAGGGAATAATTCCTCTCGGCTGGACCGCTGCTGCACGCGGAGAGCAAGAGCGCAGCCGATGCAACGGAAAATCCGATCCAGGCGCGACGCAGGTCACGATTCATCGTTCGGCATACCCCCGGGGTCCCAGCTGATCTTGGTATGAAAAAACTGCTGAACGTCAAGATTCACCGAGTTTCCGAAGTGCTGGCGCATATCGTCGCTGTGGGATGCACCAGAGATTTCAACCGCCCTGACCGCAGCGTCGATCGCCTCCTGACGCCACTGGCGGTACGCGCTGTCCACATCATCAGCGACCGCCGCACTGTTGTCCCGTACAAGCGAATCAACGACTGCATCGTTCAGCTGCTCCACTCCCCAACTGATGAAGGAGCCTCCCACCGGAAGCGAGTCGGCAACCTTGGATGCCACTTCGTCGAGAATCAGGCCGGAGAACTCAAGGGCAGATTCGACCTTTTGGTTGTACTCCTCATCCGCGGCAACGCCGTCCGCGTACACGGCTTGAGCGCGGGCCTCTGCGAGGATTCCAGCCATCATTGCCCCAGGAGCGACAGCATGTTCCAGCCGCTGCTCCAGAATCGCATCGGACCCGGCGGAGGAATTCAGCGCGTAGTCGACGGTAGCCGCAGTATAGGCCTGCTGGGCCGTCGTCAGGTATCCATAGGCATCTGGATCTCTCCCCAGCTGGCCGAGGAATTTGTCCACCTTTACTCCCTCCAGATCCAGCCTCGGATCCGGAATGGGCATCACTTCGATCTTGCCACCGACCGCGAATTGGAAGTCACCCACGTACGCAGCCGTCATCCGCCCCAGTTCCGGCCGCATGAAGGACCAGTCGCCGTCATCCGCGATCAGCGCGCCCTCGTCCTCCGAGAAGGCGGCGACAAGATGTTCCATCACACGGGCGCCCTCCTCCGTGCGGTTCAGGGCGCGGTCCGCCGGTGGGGAGTCGGTGCCCATGGGGATGCCGGTGGTCGCCGCCTCCAAGGCGTTGACCAGGCCGTCGCGGGCTCCGTCCGGCTCGGTGGGCCGCGCCGTGATGCTGTCTCCCCCGCCGTAGGCGTGGTCGTTCATGTCCATCTCGCCGTAGTGCACGAGATGGTTCCACTTCCGGTCGTGCAGGAAGTAGTCCAGGTTGTCGTTGGCGTCCGGGTCGAGGTAGGCGGCCGACGTGTCCGGTGCTGCCGCCATGAGGCCGAGAACGGCGTCCAGAGGGTCCAGGGCGAAGCGATCCAGTTCCGCGGCGCTCAGACCGTCGACGTTTCCCTCCTCGGCACGCTGCTGCCAGATGTCCTGGCTTCCGCCGCGAGAGGGGTCCTCCGCCGTACGGATGTCGTCGGCCAGGTCCCGGAGGAAACGGTCCGGGTAACCCTCGCCCGAGGACAGCACGGTGGCCAGGAGTTGGTAGCCGGTCACACTGTGGTCGGTCAGCCCCGGGGCGGGATAGCGCGTGGTGCCCGCCTCGCGCAGGTCGGTCATCCAGCCCTCGTAGAACCGGCCTTCCTCCGTGTGGATCCACTGTCCGTACGGGATTCCCCCGTCCAGGGCCGGGGTCTGGGTGGCCACCGCCACCGTGTTCGCGAGGCGCTGTTCGAGGATGGCGTAGCGCCGGCGGGATTCCTCGTCGCCGCCGTCGCCCAAGTGGCCCGCCACCTGGGCGGACAGCGCGAGCAGGCCGTCGGCTCCCAGTTCCGTCAGCAGGTGGCGGTTGAACGCCGCGTCGTCCGCGTGGCTGGCCATCAGCTGGTTCAGCTCGAACCACTCCTGCTCGGAGAGCTCGCCCTGCTCGTTGAGCCGCAGGGCCAGTTCCGCCGCCTGCTTCCCCGGCGGGACCTGCGCGTCCGTCAGCGCGGCACCGTTGAAGATCCCACCGCCCATGAGGTCCAGGCCGGTTGTCGCGTCCTTCAGCTCCAGGGCCAGGCTCACATCCGCCGCCGCCACCAGCGACACCGCCCGGTCCAGTTCCAGACGCCATTCGGCGGCGACCTCGTCGAGCCGCTGCGTCTCCGGGTCGTTCGGCTGCCGGTCGGCGACCGACACGTGGCCGTCGGCGTTCACGGCGAAGCCCGCCGCCCTCGCCTCCTCCACCAGCGACATCAGCCGGCCGCGCAGCCGGGTCAGTTCCGCCTCGCCGTCCCGCAACAGCCGCGCGATGCCCCGGCACTCCTCCTGGGCCGCCGCCAGTTCGCGTTCGGTCGCCGCGAACCGGTCGGTGGCCGCGTCGGCACTCAGGCCGCTCCACACCTCGGCGTTGCCGCTGGTGGCGTGGTAGACGCGGGTACGGTGGTCCGCCTCGGCCTCCCCGAAGCCCTCCGCCGCGCGCTCCCACGACTCGGCCGCCGAGATCAGCGCGCCGAAGTCCTGCTCGGCGACCTCGCGATAGGACACCATGTCAGTCGGGTATCCCGTTGATGGGGGTCGCGCGGATGGCCTGCAGGTCGTTCACGATCTGGGCCTCCTGGTGGACGAACGCCTGCGATACCCCTCGCAGCGCCTGCGCCTCCAGTTCCAGCCACTCACCGAGGGCCGACAGCTTGTGCTCCCATGCCTGGGACGCGTGCGCCAGCCCGGCGGCGGAGCGCCAGCCCGCCATCCGGGCCGCCGAGCGCACGGAGGCCGCCATCACGAGGGCGCCTTCCCTGGTCACCGCCGGCTTCAGCTCCTCCTCCAGGTAGGCCGCCGCCGCTTCCTTCGCGCCGGCCGTCACCGTCAGGCCGCTGTTGCCGCCGGCCCCGCCGCCCTCGTGCGTGTTCAGCCGGGTGCGCGCGATCTCCTCGCGCGCCGCCTCCTTGGCAGCGGCCCACTCCGCGTCCCAGTCGGACATTCCCCACCCCGTCCCACCCGTCGTGCCCCACCCCCGACGCGCGCCATTCTAGGCGGGCGGGGGCCGTCACGGAGGCCGTCGTGCCCTGCCCGACCGCGCGTGGAGACGACGCGTTGGGCAGGGCACGCGGGCGGTCACAGCGCGGCGAGCTCCTCCGTCAGATCGTCCAGGCCGAGCGAGCCGAGTGACAGGGCCGCCATGTGCCACGCCTTCAGGTCGAACGCCTCGCCCCGCGCGGCGCGGGCCGCGTCCCGGCCCGCCAGCCAGGCACGCTCGCCCAGCTTGTAGCTGATGGCCTGCCCCGGCATGCCCAGGTAGCGGGTCAGCTCCGAGCGCGTGTACTCGGGCTCCTGGCCGGTGTGGGTCATGAAGAACTCGGTGGCCAGCTGTGGGGTCCACACCTCGCCGGGGTGGTAGCTCTCACCGGCCGGGACCTTCAGCCCCAGGTGCATGCCGATGTCGATGATGACCCGCACCGCGCGCAGCATCTGGCCGGAGAGGTAGCCAAGACGGTGCGCCGGGTCGGTGAGGTAGCCGAGTTCGTCCATCAGCCGCTCCGCGTACAGCGCCCAGCCCTCGGTGGCCGCGCTGACCGAGCCGACGCTCACCTGGTAGCGCGAGAGCCGTTCCTGCACCAGCACCCACTGCGCCAGCTGGAGGTGGTGTCCGGGGACGCCCTCGTGGTACCAGGTGGAGACGACGTTCCACACCGGGAAGCGGGTCGCGCCCAGCGTCGGCAGCCAGGTCTGGCCCGGGCGGGCGAAGTCCAGGGAGGGCCGGGTGTAGTACGGGGCGGCGGCGCTGCCGGGCGGGGCGATGCGGGCCTCGACGCGCTTGATCGGGTCGGCGAGGTCGAAGTGCGTACCGTCCAGATCGACGATGGCGCGCTCCATCAGGTCCTGGAGCCACCGGCGCATCTCCTCCTGGCCGTCGATCGCCTGGCCCTTCTTCTCCAGGTGGTGCATCGCGGCGAAGGTCGACTCCCCGGGCAGGACCTCGGCGGCCACCGCGCGCATCTCGCGCTCCAGGCGGTGGAACTCCTCCCAGCCGTAGGCGTAGGCGTCCGCCAGGTCCAGGTCCGAGCCGGTCCAGCGGCGGGCGGAGAGGAGATAGCGTTCGCGGCCGACCGCGTCGGGCGTGCCGGCCACGGCGGGCAGGTAGTCGTCGCGCAGGTAGGCCCGCAGTTCGGCCAGGCCGCCGGTCGCGGCGTCGGCCGCCGCCGCCAGTTCGGCGCGCCGGGCCTCGGGGCCGCTCGCCGCGAAGGTGCGGTACCAGTCGGACTCCAGCCAGGCGTCTAGCTGTTCGATGACGGTCTCGACCTGGCGGGGCGCGGCGTTCAGGCCACGTCCGGTGCCCGCGCGCAGCGATTCGGCGTAATCGCGCAGCGCCGCCGGTACGTTGTGCAGGCGGCGGCCGATGACGGCCCAGTCGTCGTCGGTCGTGGTGGGCATCATCAGGAAGACGGAGCGCTGCTGTTGCAGCGGGGAGAACAGGTTGCTGACCTGCCGCAGGTTCTCGCCCGCCTCCTCCAGGGCGAGCGAGGCGCCCAGCCGTTCCCGCAGCAGCCGGGCCGCGCGCCGCTCGTCGGCCGACTCGGCCAGGCCGGCGCGTTCGGCGGCGTCCAGAGCGGTGAGGGTGTCGCGCTCGACGGTGGCGAGGGCGGCGTGGCCCTCCGGCGAGTAGTCGGGGAAGCCGTCCGCGCCGGGGTTGACGCCCAGTTGGGTGCCGACGACCGGGTTGAGTTCCACGAGCTGGTCGACGTAGGCGTCGGCGATCCGGCGGGGTGTGGTGGGGGAGGAGTCAGATTGCTGCATCGTGCCATCCTCTACAACACGCGGACCAAAGGGAAGGAACATTTGTTCGATTACCGCGTATCGTCGGGCGCACCATGACCACTGATCCCTTACTGATCGGACGCGACCACCCCGCCGAGGTCCTGCGCTCCGCCGTACGCCGGTCCGCCGGGAGCCACGGCGGGCTGATCCTCGTGACGGGCGAGGCGGGTCTTCACCAGCCCTGTCGTCTCGATCGCGAGACTCATGGGTCCCCCTGTGTCTTCCGGTTCGCGTCCGTTCACCCGTGGGGCGCGAGGTCCGGTCCAGCGGGTGCTGGACGGGAGTTGACCTCAAGTGAGGTTGAGGTTCTAGCGTCGGCTGCATGAGCGATCTGAGGAAGTACCCCACCGAAGAACTGGCGGCCCAGCCCATCGGCTACTGGAGCACGGCGGTGAGCCGGGCCGTCCTGGGCCGGATCCGCGCCGAGCTGTCCACCGAAGGACTGACGCAGCCGCACTGGTGGACGCTGAACCACGCCGCGGGCGACCCGGGCGGCTGGGAGCGCGGCCCGCTGGCGCGCAAGCTGCTGCCGTTCGCCGATCCGGGCACGGAGTTCGGGCCGGTCTTCGACGATCTCGTGGCGCGCGGCTGGCTGACGGAAAGCCCGGGGTTCACCCTCACCGGGGCCGGCGAGGCGGGCCGGCTGCGGGCGCGCGCGCTGTTGGGGGCGGCGCACGAGCAGATCCACCGGGGGGTGCCGGCGGACGAGTACGCCGCCGCCGTCAACGTCCTGCGCCGGATGGCCGGCAATCTGGGCGGTGTCAGCGATCTCCCGTAGCGGCCGCCTGTGCCGCCGTCAGCGCGTACTCGACCTCGCCGTGCTCGGAGCCGGGGATGGCCTCCGGCCAGTCGCCGAAGTAGGCGCGGACGAAGCGCAGTCCGGCCTTCTCCATCACCCGGCGCGAGGCGGCGTTGACCGCCATCGTGTTCGCGGTGACGCGCCGGGCCCCCAGATCCGTGAAGGCGGCGGTGAGCAGGGCGCGGGCGCCCTCGGTCGCGTACCCCTGGCCCCAGACGGAACGGTTCAGCCGGTAGCCGAGTTCGAGGACGGCGGCGCTGTCCCCGTCAACCGGCAGCAGCTCGAACCAGCCCAGGAACGCGCCCGTCGCGCGGTCCTCGGCCGCCCAGAAGCCGGGCCGCCCGCCCAGACAGGGGTAGCGGCGGGCCAGCCGGGGCAGGACACGCTCCCGTACGTCCTGCGGCGTCCTGGGCCGACCGCCGTTGATGTACCGCATCACGGCGGGGTCGCTGTCGAGCCCGAGGACCAGCGCCGCGTCGGACGCGTTCTCGGTGAAGGCCCGCAGGGTCATCCGTTCCGTCGCGCGCATCAGGGACGCTCCGCCCGTCGCGTGTGGTCGGCGATGGCGCCGGTGATCAGCGGCCACAGTTCGCGCGGCCGGTCGTGCCCCATGCCGGGGATGAGCAACAGTTCGGCGCCGGGGACCAGTTCGGCGGTGCGCCGCCCGCCGCTCGGGTCGATGAGGGTGTCGTCCAGACCGTGGATGACCAGGGTCGGCACCCGCAGGGTGCGCAGGGCGTCCGCGCGGGAACCACTCAGCACGATGGCGCCCAGCTGACGCCCCGCCGCCTCGGGGCGGTGGGCGCGGTCGTAGCCACGGGCGGCCAGGTCCCGCAGGCCGGCCGGGTCCGGGTAGCGCCGGGAGGACCACACCAGGGCGCGCTCGGCCGCCGCGATGTATCCGGCGCGGTCGGCCGGCGCGGGCCGGGAGAGCGCGGCGAGGGCCTCGGGGGTGGACTGTCCGTAGGCTCTCTCGCCCGTCGAGGACATCATCGAGGTCAGCGTCAGCACCCGCTCGGGGTGCTCGATGGCCATCGTCTGGGCGATCATGCCGCCCATCGACGTGCCGACCACATGGGCGCGTTCGATGCCGAGCGCGGTGAGCAGACCCAGACCGTCCGCCGCCATGTCCCGCAGCCGGTAGGGGACCATCGCGCGGGCGGCGTCCAGGTCCCCCGCCTCGACGGTGGCCATGAACCGACCCACGTCCACTGGGTGCTCGTCGAACGTCGTGGACAGGCCGCTGTCGCGGTTGTCGTACCGGATCACGTAGTGGCCCCGGTCGGCGAGCGCCCGGCAGAAGTCCTCCTCCCAGGCGATCAGCTGGGCGGCGTACCCCATCACCAGCAGCACCGGCGGATCGGCGGGGTCGCCGAAGGTCTCGTAGGCGAGGGTGACTCCGGGGGACGCGTCGGCGAACGGCATGCCCCGGATCCTGCCAGGCGGCCGGAACGGGCGCAGCCGAATTGTCCGGGCGTCGGCGTGGCTACGCGTCGTAGTCGACCTCGACCGTGCCGGTGACGGGGTGCGACTGGCACGGGAGGATGTAGCCGGCGGCCAGTTCCTCCTCCTCCAGGGCGTAGTTGCGCGCCATCCGCACCTCACCGTGGAGCAGCCGCGCGCGGCAGGTGCCGCACACGCCGCCCTTGCAGGAGTACGGGGCGTCGGGGCGGTTGCGGAGCGTCGTCTCCAGCACCGTTTCGGCGGGGCGGGGCGGCCAGGTGTCGCGGCGGCCGTTCAGGGTGGCGGTCAGCAGCGCCCCGCCGGCCACGGTGGCCGGGGGCGGGGGCGGTGCGGCGGGCTCCGTACCGGCGTGGAAGAGCTCCGCGTGCACCCGGGCCCGGGCCACCCCGAGCGCGTCCAGCGCCGCACGCGCCTCCTCGATCAGCCCCTGCGGGCCGCACAGATACCAGGCGGTCACCTCCCGTACCGGAACCACGGAGGGCAGCAGGGCGCGCAGCCGGCCGGCGTCCAGGCGTCCGGTGGCGGGCCCGGTGTGCCGTTCCTCGCGGGTGAGGGTGTAGAGGAGTTGCAGCCGTCCGGGGTGGCGGTCCTTCAGTTCGGCCGCCGCCTGGAGGAACATCGTGGCCGCTGCAGTGCGTTCGCTGCGCAGCAGCGTGAAGCGGGCCCCGGGGTCGCCGGCCAGGGCGGTGGCGGCCATCGACAGCACCGGGGTGATCCCCGAACCGCCGGTGATGGCGACCGCGTGCCCGCCGCTCCCGCCGTCCGCGCCGCGCAGCGTGAACCCGCCCACCGGGGGCAGAACATGCAGGGTGTCGCCCACCGCGAGGTCCTTGACGGCGTGCGCGGAGAAGGTGCCGCCGGGCAGGTGCCGGACGCCGATGGTCAGTTCGCGCACCGGGCCGTCGGCGGGGGGCACCGGGCCCGAGACGGAGTACGTGCGGCGCAGTTCAGCTCCCGAAGCGTCGTGATGACGGATCGTCAGATGCTGCCCGGGTACGTAGCGGAAGATGTCGCCCAGCGGCTCGGGTACGGCGAGGGTGAGCGCCACCGCGTCCTCGGTGAGCTGCTCGCGGGCGGCGATGCGCAGCGGGTGAAAGGCAGCCACCTCAGATCTCCTTCATGTGGTCGAAGGGCTCGGCGCACTGGGCGCAGCGCCGCAGCTCCATGCACGCGGTGCCGGAGAACCGGCTGATCAGCGGGGTGTCCACGGCATCGCAGCGCGGGCAGTGGATGGCCAGGGTGAGTGGTGTGCCCGCTCCGGCGCCGCCACCGCCCCGGGGCGGGGCGATCCCGGCGGCGCGCAGCTTGCGGCGCCCGCTGTCGGTGATGTCGGCGGTGGACCACGGCGGGGTCAGCACGGTACGGACCACCACCTCGGCGACCCCGGCCGCGCGCAGCGCCGTGCCGATGTCGGCGGCCATGGTCTCCACGGCCGGGCAGCCGGTGTAGGTGGGGGTCAGTTCCACCTCGGCGCGGCCGGGGGCGGGCAGCCGGACGGCGCGCAGTACGCCGAGTTCGGCGAGGGTGAGGACGGGCAGTTCCGGGTCGGGCACGGCTCCGGCGACCGCGTACAGTTCGCGCTCGCGCTCGCTCACCACACCGGGCGCCGTACCGGCCGCCGTGGGCCGCTGCGCCCCGCTCACCACACCGCCCCGGGGTGGCTGCGGTGCAGGTGCTGCATCTCGGCGAGCAGCCGCCCGAACGGCTCGGTGTGGATGCCGTGCCGCCCGCCGCCCGCCGACCAGGCGGTGCGCGGCGGCGGCCCCTCGGGCGGGGTGAGGGTCGCGGTGTTCAGGGTGGCGGTCACCCGCTCCCGCCACGGCTCGGCCAACTCCTCGTTGGTGTCGAACAGTTCACTGGTGTACGGCCACAGCGCGTCCACCGCCCGCTGGGTGCGCGCGTGGCTCTCCGCCGTGCCATCGCCGAGCCGCACCGTCCACAGTTCGGCGTGGTCGCGGTGGTAGGCGGTCTCGCGCACCGCCTTGGCCGCCAGCGGCAGCACCGGGGCGAGTTGCTCGTACCGCAGCTCCTGCCACACCGAGAAGTACAGCTGGCGGACGATGGTGTGCGCGAAGTCGCCGTTGGGCCGCTCGACCAGCTGGACGTTGCGGAAGTCGCGTTCGTCGCGCCGGTAGGCGAGTTCGTCCTCGTCACCGACCAGGGAGAGCAGCACCCGGGCCTGCCCCAGCAGGTCGAGGGCGATGTTGGCCAGCGCCACCTCCTCCTCCAGCACCGGGGCGTGGCCCGCCCACTCGGCCAGCCGGTGGGAGAGGATCAGCGCGTCGTCGCCGAGTCCGAGCAACTCCTCCCGATTCACAGGTGCTTCACCCCGTCCGGGATGGTGTAGAAGGTCGGGTGCCGGTAGGTCTTGTCGGCGGCCGGGGCGAAGAACGGGTCCTGTTCGTCCGGGGAGGAGGCGGTGATCGCCGCCGCCGGCACCACCCACAGCGAGATCCCCTCGCCGCGCCGGGTGAACAGGTCGCGGGCGTTGCGCAGGGCCAGTTCGGCGTCCGGTGCGTACAGGCTTCCGGCGTGGGTGTGCGCGAGTCCGCGCCTGCCCCGGACGAACACCTCCCACAACGGCCAGTCCTCGGCGCTCATACGGCCACCACCTCCTGCTCCGCCCGGCGTTCGCGTTGTTTGTCCGCGTGGGCGGCGGCGGCCTCGCGCACCCAGGCGCCCTCGGCGTGCGCCCGGCGCCGCTGTTCGAGGCGTTGCTCGTTGCAGGGCCCGGCGCCGCGCAGCACCGCCTTGAACTCGGCCCAGTCGATGGGCCCGTGGTCGTAGTGGCCGCGTTCCTCGTTCCAGCGCAGTGCCGGGTCGGGGAGGGTCAGCCCGAGGCTCTCGGCCTGCGGGACGCAGATGTCCACGAAGCGCTGGCGCAGTTCGTCGTTGGAGTGCCGTTTGATCTTCCAGGCCATCGACTGCCGCGTGTGCGGGGACTCTGCGTCCGGCGGCCCGAACATCATCAGCGAGGGCCACCACCAGCGGTCGATCGCGTCCTGGGCCATCGCGCGCTGCGCGTCCGTGCCGCGCGCCAGCGCCAGCAGCAGTTCGTACCCCTGCCGCTGGTGGAAGGACTCCTCCTTGCAGACGCGCACCATGGCGCGCGCGTACGGGCCGTACGAGCAGCGGCACAGCGGCACCTGGTTGGTGATCGCCGCCCCGTCCACCAGCCAGCCGATCGCGCCGACGTCTGCCCAGGTGAGGGTGGGGTAGTTGAAGATCGAGGAGTAGCGCTGGCGGCCCTCGTGCAGCGCGTCGAGGAGATCGGCGCGGGCCACGCCGAGGGTCTCGGCGGCGCCGTACAGGTAGAGGCCGTGCCCGGCCTCGTCCTGCACCTTGGCGATGAGGATCGCCTTGCGGCGCAGCGAGGGGGCGCGGGTGATCCAGTTCGCCTCGGGCTGCATGCCGATGATCTCGGAGTGGGCGTGCTGGGCGATCTGCCGGATCAAGGTGGCGCGGTACGCGTCGGGCATCCAGTCGCGCGGCTCCACCCGTTCGTCGGCGGCCAGTGTCCGCTCGAACGCTTCCGTCAGTCGCGCGGTGTGCGGGTCATGGGTGTGCGGGTCCGTCATGGAGCGGTCCTCCCGTCGATCCTCACCGACCGATCGTTCGGTCTGATGGTGGACGGAGGGCACGAACGTGTCAAGGCGGCGCACGACAGGTAGTACCGTGCTCGGGTCAAGCATGTGCAGTCTGGGGGAGCCGGCGGAGCATGGTGCCAACCGATCAGAACGATCAAGCCGATCAGTCAGGACCGGCCCGGGGTGGGACGGCGCCGCGGGACACCGCGACCGTACGGCTCGGCAGCCTGTCGCTGCCCGCCCGGCTGACCATCGCGCTGGGCATCGGGGGCCTCGCGGTCTTCGCCGCCTGGCACGCGTTCGCCGCGTTCCTCTTCGTGGCCCCGTCCAACACGATCACCAAGGATCACGGACCGGCCATCCGCGGCTACATCTATCCGGAGTTCGAACAGAACTGGAAGCTGTTCGCTCCCAACCCCCTCCAGCGCAACGTCGCCGTCGAGGTCCGCGCCGAACTCACCGACCCCGCCGACGGCAGCATCGAGACCACCGACTGGATGGATCTCACGGCCATCGACGTCGCCCACATCCGGCACCAGCCCCTGCCCAGCCACACCGCCCAGAACGAACTGCGCCGGGCCTGGGACTTCTACGTCTCCTCGCACGACGAGGACGGCGCCCCGCGCGGCCTGCGCGGCGAGCTGTCCGAGCAGTACGTCAACCGCATCGCGCTGCTGCGGCTGAGCGAGAACCTCGGCTACGACCTCGACACCGTGGAACGCATCCAGCTGCGCTCGGCCACCACCCGCGTCCCGGCGCCCGCCTGGAGCGAGGAGAACATCGACACCACCACCGGCTACCAGGAGCTGGAGTGGCGCACGGTCCGCGCCGAGGACCTGCCAGGCGGGGGGAACACCCAGTGAGCACACCGAGCACCCCCCGTACGCCGGACGCCTCGGGCACCCCGAACACGCCGGGCACACCTGCCTCCGAACCCCCACCCTCCCCCTTCGCCGGACTCGGAAAAAAGTTCGACGCCTCGCTCGGCCGGGGGATCGGCCACATCACCCGCCGCGCCCTGGGCCCGTACCAGACGGCCATCGTACGGATCGGGTTCGCCGCCACCTGGCTCATCTTCCTGCTGCGCGAATGGCCCCACCGCTCCGAGCTGTACGGCCCCGACAGCCCGTGGGGCTGGGACATGGCGCAGCGCCTGCTCGCCGACAACGGCGCCTTCACCGTGCTGATGTGGTCCGACTCCACCCTGTGGTTCGAGTTCGTCTACCACGCCGCCATCGCCGCCAGCATCGGCATGCTGCTCGGCTGGCGCACCCGGCTGATGAGCGTGCTGTTCATGCTCGGCGTGCTGTCCCTCCAGAACCGCTCCATCTTCATGGGCGACGGCGGCGACAACGTCATCCACCTCATGGCCATGTACCTGGTGCTGACCCGCTGCGCCCAGGTGTGGTCACTGGACGCCCGCCGCCGCGCACGGCCCGGCCGCACCGACCGCGCCGACATCGTCGTGTGGTCGGTGACCGGCGCCGCCCTGCTGGCCTCCCTGGTGAGCGGCAACCTGACCAGCCCCGTCTGGTCGCTGTTCCTGACCGGCCTGTGGCTGGTGTTCGCGGGCTGGTGGCTGCTGGAGCGGTACGCGCCGGCCGGTGAGCCGCGCACGGTCGCCGACATCCTCGGCAACCTCACCCACAACGCGACCCTGCTCATCATCATGTTCCAGGTCTGCCTGATCTACGCGACGGCCGGCTGGTACAAGATCCAGGGCTCGCGCTGGCAGGACGGCACCGCCGTCTACTACCCGATGCAGCTCGACTACTTCACCCCGTGGCCCATGCTGACCGACCTGCTCAGCAACAGCGGACTGGTGGTGATGGCGCTCTCGTACGGCACCGTCTTCGTGCAGATCGCGTTCCTGTTCGCGCTGCTGAACCGGCGCGCGAAGAACGTCCTGCTGTTCCTGATGATCGGCGAGCACATCGGCATCGCGGTGCTGATGGGGCTGCCGTTCTTCTCCCTCGCGATGATCGCGATGGACGCCGTGTTCCTGCCCACCGCGTTCCTGCTGTGGCTGGGCTCGCGCACCGGCCGGGTACGGGACCGGCTGCTGCGCCGACCCCGACCGGGCGGGGGAGCGGCACCCACCGGCACGGCGGCGCCCGCCGGGGCCGCGCCCGGATCCGTACCGTCCCAGCTCCCGATCCCGCCGCAGGCCCCGCGCGACACCCCCGCCTGGGCGGACAAACCGTGAGCGGGACGGAACTGCCGAGCGGGACCGTCCTGCTGGACGGCTTCCACGCGCTCAAGCACGCCCTGCGCTTCGGCGCGCACATCACCGAGGCGCTGACCACCGACAAGGCCGCCGCCCTCACCCTGGCCGGGCAGCTCGCCCCCGACCTCACCGACCGCCTGGACGCGCTGCTGACCGAGGTACCCGCGCCGCAACTGGCGGCCCTCTCCCCGCGCCCGCACCCCACCGGTGTGGCCGCCCGCGCGCTGCGCCCCGCCCAGCACCTGCCCGACACCGGACGCACCGCCCCCACCGTCGTCCTCGACAACCCCCGCCACCTGGGCAACATCGGCGCCGTCATCCGCCTCGCCGCCGGCAGCGGCGCCGCCGGCGTCATCACCACCGGCACCACCGACCCCTGGCACCCCAACGTCGTACGCGCCGCCGCCGGCCTGCACTACGCGCTCCCCGTCGCCCACCGCGACGGCCCGGCCCAGCTGCCTCCCGGCCCGCTCTACGCGCTCGACCCGGACGGCGCGGACATCCGTACCCTCACCACCCCCATCCCGCCCGACGCGCTGCTCGCCTTCGGCTCCGAACGCCACGGCCTGTCCGCCGCGACCCGGGCCCGCGCCACCCACCTCATCGCGCTGCCGATGCGGCCCGAGGTCTCCAGCTACAACCTGGCCACCAGCGTCGCCATGACCCTCTACCACTGGCTGCTCACCTCGGCCCCGGCAACGGGCGGGGCCGGGCCCGAGCGCGGGCCGCACCACGGCCCGGACGCCGCGCCGCACTGAACCCGCGCGGCGCCGCCACGCATCACGCGTGGCGGCGAACGGCGACGGCGGCCCGGTACGCTGCCACCCTCACCCCGGAGGAGCCGCCAGGCCCACGACCAGCCCGATGAGCCCGGCCAGGCCCGCGGCACAGGCCACCCCGCCGAGGAACAGCAGGCCACCGGCGGTCGGATGAGCCGCGTACGGATCGAGGGCACCGTCCTCCTCCAGCCGCCCCCGGCAGACCCGGCACACCCCCGCATCCGCCCGCGTCACTCCCCCACCTCCCGTTCCAGCTCCAGCAGCGGGTTGCCCGGCCCCGGATCCACCCGCAGAAACCACTCACTCACCAGCCGGAACACCCGGTGCCCCGGCACCGCACCCGTGTGCGTCAGCGCCCAGCGCTCCACCCCCACCGACTCGTCCCGCACCACCCCCGACTCCGCGCCGCAGGTCAGGCACACGGTCCGGAAGATCCCCCGGGGCACGCCCTCCCCCGTCTGCTCCGCCAGCACCCAGGCGGCCCCGGCCACCACGAGCCGCCTCACAGCGCCTCCACGTCCTCGGGCAGCACGCACCACTCCCGCCCCCCACCCTCGGGCCGCAACCACACCCACCCCACCTGGTGATCCATCACCCGGCCGGTCAGGTCGCGGACCGTGTCCCGCACCACCGAACCGATCTCCGGTTCCTTCTCCGGCCGCTGCCGCTCGCCACTCATCCGGACGGTCTCCTTCCGCAGGGGGAGAAGCCTTGCGCGGAAGAGCCGGGCAAACCCATCCCAACTCCCTATAGGACGGCCCTATAGTCGGCGCATGGGCACTGGTGACACTCCGGATCTGTGGTCTCACCCACGGCTGTCGGCCGCCGCCCGGGAGGGCGACTGGGGCGCGGTCCTGCGGACCTACCGGTCGCTCACCGGCCTGAGCCAGACCCGGATCGGCGAACGGACCGGCCTGGCCCAGCCCGATGTCTCCGCCATCGAGCGCGGGCGACGCGCCGTCACCTCCGCCGAGGTGCGGCAGCGGATCGCCGCCGGGCTCGGGATGCCGAACGCCCTGCTCGCCGGGCCGGACGGACCCTCATCGGCACCATCACCCCCCGTCGCGTCTCTTGCCCTCGGCGGCGCCGCCCCCGACGCCGACCTGTTGGAGCGCATCACCGGAACGGTGCGCGAGGGGCGGCGGGTTGACGCCCCGACGCTCGACTGGCTCGACCGGCTGCTGGCCGAACACCGCCGCGCCGAGGACACCATCGGCTCGCGCCCCCTGATGTCAGTGATGAGCCAGCAACTGTCCACGGTCGTGGATCTGCACGCGGGGGCGCGTGGCCCCCTGGGGCGCCGCGTGGTCCGGCTGGCGGCCGAGCACGCACAGTTCATGGCCTGGATGACGCACGACCAGGACAACACCGCCGCCGCGCTCGCCTGGTACGACCGCTCCCACGAGTGGGCGCTGGAGGCGGGAGAGGCGGGCCTGGCCGCCACGACGCTCAGCATGAAGGCCCACATGGCCTGGTCCAAGCACCGGCCGGGGCGCTGCGTACGGCTCGCGGAGGCCGCCCGGTGGTCGGCCCCCGGCGCCTCGCCGGGCGTGCGGGGCATGGCGGCCCAGATGGCGGCCCGGGGTCACGCGCTGGGCGGTGACGCGTCGGCCGCCCACCGGCTGCTGGACGAGGCCCAGGAGCTGATCGGCCGGGCGGCCCTGCGGCCCGAGGACGAACCCCCGTGGATGTACTTCTACGACGAGACGTGGTTCACCCTGCAACGCGGCATGGCCGACATGCATCTGGGCGACTGGCCCCGGGCGATCGAACGGCTCACCACCGGGCTCACCGGCCTGCCCGCCGACTACCGCCGGGACCGCGCCTGGTACCGCTCCTGCCTCGCCGCCTGCCTCGCCCGGCAGGGCGAAGCGGCGGCCGCCCTGGACCTGGCGGTCGCCACGGCCCCGGACGCCGACGCGGTGGGCCGTCCGTACTCCTGGCAGCATCTGCACACCACTGCCGCGACACTGTTGCGCCGCCGCGCTCCGGAGGGGCGCGCGCTGGTCGCCGTGCTCAAGGAGTACGGCAGCCCCTGACCACCGGTGCGCGTCCCCGATGGCCGGCTCCCGAACGCGTCCATGGGCGGCCGGGCTCTCAGCCCTCGCGGCGCTGTCAGTGGTGGCTGCGATGCTGCGGGTATGGCTGACAGTGTGAAGGGCCCCGCGAGTTATTTCCCGTCGATCGAGAAGACGTACGGCAGGCCGATCGCCGAGTGGAAGACGCTTCTGCGCGCTTCGCCCCTGGCCAAGCACGGGGAACTGGTCTCCTGGCTCAAGGCCGAGCACGGCCTGGGGCACGGGCACGCCAACGCCCTCGTCGCCCACACCCTGGCGGAGGACAAGGCCAAGTAGGCGGGCCGCTGGCGGGAATCCGGCGGAAGGTGGCAGCGCGGGGCGTGTTGCCCTCGCGGCCCGGTTCATAGCGTCGGGTGGTGAACAAGTTTCTGCTGAGTGTCCATGTGCTGGCGGCCATCATCGCGATCGGTCCGGTGACCGTCGCGGCCAGCATGTTCCCCCGTACGTCCGCAAGGCGGTGGCCGACCCGGACGATCAGCGGACGGCCGCCGCGCTCGGGCTGCTGCACCGGATCTGCCGGGGGTACGCGGCGGTCGGCATCGTCGTGCCGGTCTTCGGGGTGGCCACCGCCATCGGGCTGGGGGTGCTCACGGACACCTGGCTGGTCGTCTCGATGGTGCTGACCGCCGGGGCTGCGGCCGTGCTGCTGGGACGGGTACTGCCGGTACAGGCACGGCTGCTGGCACCGCGGGGGGACACGGCGCTCCAGGAGAGCAGGCGGCTCGGTATGACGGTGGGCGTCTTCAACCTGCTGTGGGCCGTGGTCGTGGTGCTGATGATCGTGCGGCCGGGGTCCACTACGGGCGTGTGATCAGTCCTTCACAGTCCCCGACATGCCTCCCGCTGCCGGCCGACCCCAAAGATCTGTCCCACGGTGAGCACGCCGGGCCTGGTCCGGACGGCGGCGGACACCGGCCTGGCGTCCTCCGGCAGATGCACCGCCCCCCTGTATGCGGCGGTGGGCAGGAGGGAGCCCAGGACGGCGGAAGCGTCCCGCAGGCCCACTAGACCTTCGCGCGGAAGGCCCTGCGGTAGGCGCGGGGGCTGACGCCGACCACGCGGGTGAAGCCGTCCCGGAAGGAGGTCGGCGAGCCACAGCCGACGTCTACCGCGATCCGTTCGACGGGCCGGTCGGTGGTCTCCAGCAGGGCCTGGGCGTGCCGGATGCGGACGCGGTGCAGCCAGCGCATCGGGGTGGTGCCGGTCTGTTCGCGGAACCTCCGGTTGAGGGTGCGCACCGACAGCGCGGCGTGCCCGGCGATGGCGGCCAGGGTCAGGTCGCGGTGCGCGTTCTCGCGCAGCCAGGCCAGCAGCGGTTCCAGCGAGGAGCCGTCCGGGGCGGGCGGCTCGTGGTTGATGAACTGGGCCTGGCCGCCGTCCCGTTCCAGCGGGCTGACGGCCGCGCGGGCCACATTGGCGGCGACCGCCGCTCCGTGGTCGCCCCGGATCATGTGCAGGCACAGGTCGAGGCCGGCGGAGGCCCCGGCGGAGGTGAGTGTGCGGCCGTTGTCGACGTAGAGCACGTCGGGGTCGACGGTGATCGCCGGGTAGCGGGCGGCCAGCAGCGCGGTGCCCATCCAGTGGGTGGTGGCCCGCTGCCCGTCGAGCAGCCCGGTGGCCGCCAGCAAGAACGCGCCGGTGCAGATCGAGGCGACCCGCGCGCCCCGGTCGTACGCGGCGCGCACCGCGTCCCGTACCCCCGGCGGCAGCGGGTCGGGCGGATCGTCGACGCCGCTGAGGATCACCGTGTCGGCGTCGGCCAGCGCCTCAAGTCCGTGCGCCACCCGGACGGTGAACGGCCCGGCCGCGATCTCCGCGCCCGGGGCCGTACCGCACACCCGTACCCGGTAGGCGGGGCTGCCGTCCGGGAGCCGCGCCCAGCTGAAGGTGTCGACGGGGTTCGACAGGTCGGAGGGCACGACCCCTTCCAGGGCGAGCACCGCCACGCTGTGGGAGGGGGCCATACCCCGGATTATCCAGACCCCGGATCAGCCGGGCCGGCGCACCTGCACCGTACGGAACCTGGGGGTGACGAAGGCGGCGTCCACCAGGGCGGCGTTGGCGGCCGGGTTGCCGCCGGAGCCGTGCAGGTCGGCGAAGGCCGCGGTCTGGTTGACGAAGAGGTCGCCGGTGAGGTTGAGGGAGAGTTGCGCGCGTTCGTCGAGGCAGACGCCGACCAGTGCGCGTTCGACGTCGGGGGAGGTGGTGTAGCCGGAGACGGTCATGGCGCCGTGGGTGCGGATGGTGCGGCGCAGGACGGCCAGGGATTCGGTGGTGGAGGCGGTGGCGACGGCGAAGGCGATGGGACCGAAGTACTCGGCCTCCACCGGTTCGGTGCACTTGACCAGCAGCGGGGTGCGGATGGTCGCCTCGGGGTGTTCGGGGTGTTTGACGGTGCGGGAGGGCAGGGCGACCTCGCCGAGCGCGGCGGCGCTCTCCAGCCGGTCCAGGACACCCTGGTTGACGATGGCGCCGAGCAGTCCCGCGGCGCGGGTGTCGTCCCCCAGCAGCCGGTCCACGGCGGCGGCCAGATCGGCGACGACCTCGTCGTAGGTGCGGTGTCCGTCGTTCTCGGTGGTGATGCCGGCGGCCGGGATCAGCAGGTTCTGCGGGGTGGTGCACATCTGGCCGCTGTAGAGGGAGAGCGAGAAGGCGAGGTTGGCGAGCAGGCCGCGGTAGTCGTCGGTGGAGTCGATGACGACGGTGTTCACGCCCGCCTTCTCGGTGAACACGCGTGCCTGGACGGCGTTCTCCTCCAGCCAGTCGCCGAACGCGGTGGAGCCGGTGTAGTCGATGAGCGCCACCTCGGGGCGCAGCGCGAGCGTCTTGGCGCTGCCCTCGCCGTCCCGTTCGGCCGCGAGCGCCACGAGGTTGGGGTCGAAGCCGGCCTCGGCGAGCGTCTCGCGGGCGATCCGTACGGTGAGCGCGAGCGGCAGGACGGCGCGCGGGTGCGGCTTGACGAGCACCGGGTTGCCGGTGGCGAGGGAGGCGAAGAAGCCGGGGAGGCCGTTCCAGGTGGGGAAGGTGTTGCAGCCGATGAGGAGGGAGACGCCCACCGGTACGGGGGTGAAGTCGTTGGTGAGGCGCAGCGTGCCGCGCCGTCCCTGGTCCTTGGCCCACGGCGCGCGCTCCGGCGTGCGGGTCTGTTCCTGGTAGGCGTGCGCGATCGCTTCGAGCCCTCGGTCCTGGGCGTGCGGGCCGCCGGCCTGGAGGGCCATGACGTACGCCTGGCCGGTGGTGTGCATGACGGCCTGGGCGAACTCGGGGGTGCGGGCGCTGATCCGGTCGAGGATCTCCAGGCAGGTCAGCGCGCGCTGTTCGGGGCCGGCGTCGCGCCAGGCGGGTACGGCGTCGAGCATCGCGGGCAGCAGGATGTCGGGGTCGGGGTGCGGGTAGCTGATGCCGAGGGGGAAGCCGTACGGGGAGACCTCGGTGCCCACCCAGTCGTCGGTGCCGGGCTGGCCGGGGGCTTCGAAGCGGCCGCGTTCGCGCAGCGCGGCGAAGGCGGCGGCGCCCGCCGTCCCGTCGCCGTACGCCTTGGGGTGTTCGGGGTACGGGGACCAGTACGAACGGGTCCGGATAGTCTCAAGTGCCGTGTCCAGCGTGGCGCGATGGCGCTGCGAAGATGTCATGGCCGGGACCAACTCCTCGTCGGCGGCAGTCAGGGTCGAGTGCGTCGGACATGCACGATACTGCTACCGAACGATCGGTCGGGCAAGACCGCGGAAGCGTGAAGAGGAAGAGGGAGAGCGCCCAGTGAGCGCGAGAGCCACGTACACGCCGGAGACCTTGCTGGAGGTCGCGGTCGCGGTGTTCAACGAGCGCGGCTACGACGGCACCTCGATGGAACACCTCTCGCAGGCCGCCGGGATCTCCAAATCCTCCATCTACCACCATGTGCGCAGCAAGGAGGAGCTGCTGCGGCGCGCCGTCAGCCACGCGCTGGACGGGCTCGCCGCCGTGCTGGAGGAGCCCGGCGCCCGGCAGGGCCGGGCCATCGACCGCCTGGAGTACGTGACGCGCCGCACCACCGCCGTCCTGATGCGGCGGCTGCCGTACGTGACGCTGCTGCTGCGGGTGCGCGGCAACACGGACACCGAGCGCTGGGCGCTGGCGCGGCGGCGGGAGTTCGACCAGCGGGTGGCGGCGCTGCTGCGGCAGGCGGCGGCGGAGGGGGATCTGCGGCCCGAAGTGGACGTACGGCTGGCCGCGCGGCTGCTGTTCGGGATGATCAACTCGGTGGCGGAGTGGTACCGGCCGCCGTCCGAGGAGGACCAGGACGCGCTGGGCGTGGTGGACGAGGCCGTGGTGGACGCCGTGGTGAGCACCGCTTTCGCAGGGCTGCGGCTGCACCGCTGAGCCCGCGCGCCCACCTGCCGTGGGCAAAGCGGTCCGGCATGTGCCACACATCAACTACTGTTATCGGCCAACCACTTTATTGACGGGGGCGTTGTCCGAGCCGCGCGCGCCAAGCACGCTTACCCCGGGGAGCCCATGAACAACGACCGTCTCATTGGACGCGCGCTCACCGCGCACCACCCGGACCAGGCACCGGGGAAAGCGCCGGGACAGGCGCCGGCGCAGGCCACGGGACCGGCCAAGGCACCCGCGCAGCCGCCGGCGACGCGGCCACGGGTGCACGGACCGGCACCCACCCGGGCCCAGGCCCCGACACCGCCGCCCGCGCGGGAACCGGCGCAGGACACGAGCCCGCCGGCCCAGGCCGACTGGGACGAGGCGCAGGACTTCATCCGCCTCTTCTACTCCGAACACCCCGACCAGCCGCTCCCCCTCACCCTGCGGCTGCACCAGGTGCGCGAACACATCGAACACACCGGCTCGTACCGGCACACCACCGACGAGCTGACCTTCGGCGCCCGGGTCGCCTGGCGCAACTCCAGCCGCTGCATCGGCCGCCTGTACTGGAAGAGCCTGCGCGTGCTGGACCGGCGCACCGCGCAGACCCCCGAGGAGATCCACACCCACCTGTGCGACCACCTGCGGGTGGCCACCAACGAGGGCCGCATCCGCCCGGTCATATCGATCTTCGCGCCCGAGACCCCGTACCGCGAGGCCCCCCGGGTCTGGAACAGCCAGCTGATCCGGTACGCCGGCTACCGCCGCCCCGACGGCACCGTCATCGGCGACCCGGCGCACGTCGAGTTCACCGAGAAGGTGCGCCAGCTCGGCTGGCAGGCGCCCGGCGGCTGGTTCGACGTCCTGCCGCTGGTCATCCAGGTGCCCGGCGACAAGCCCCAACTGTTCGACGTGCCGCGCGAGCTGGTGCTGGAGGTGCCGATCGAGCACCCCGCCTACCCGCAGATCACCCGCATGGGACTGCGCTGGCACGCGGTCCCCGCGATCTCCCACATGCGGCTGTCCATCGGCGGCGTCAACTACCCGATGGCGCCCTTCAACGGCTGGTACCTGGGCACCGAGATCGGCGCCCGCAACCTCGTGGACGCCGACCGCTACAACCTCCTGCCGGTCATCGCCCGGCTCCTCAACCTGGACACCAGCAGCGAGACCACGCTGTGGCGCGACCGCGCCCTGGTCGAACTCAACATCGCCGTCCTGCACTCCTTCGCGGCCGCCGGCGTCAAGGTCTCCGACCACCACACCGAGTCCCAGCGCTTCCTCACCCACCTGGCGCGGGAGGAGGAACAGGGCCGCATCGTCCCCGCCGACTGGAGCTGGATCGTCCCCCCGATCTCCGGCGGAATCACGCCCGTCTTCCACCGCTACTACGACGAGGCGGAAATGCTCCCGAACTTCTACCTGGACGACGACGCCAGGGCCCGCAGCGAAGGCAAGTGCCCGGTCCAGCACCACGCGTACTGACCCGGGCCGGCCCGCGCCCGCCCCGGCAGCCGGTGGCCGGTGGCCGCCGCCTACGCGTCGGCGGCGAAGGAGCCGTAGGTCGGCTTGCCGGCCGGGCGGTAGGTCTGGATCGTGATGCCGCTGGCCGTCACCGTGGAGTTGACCAGCTTCATCGCCGTCGGAGTGGAGCCCTCCGGGAAGAGGCGCTTGCCGGTGCCCAGCACCACCGGGTAGATGAACAGCCGGTACTCGTCGATCAGCCCGGCCCCGTGCAGGGTCTGCGCGAAGTCGCCGCTGCCGTGAATCTGGAGCTCCCCGCCCGGACGCTGTGGCTCGCGCTGCTTCAGCGTGGCCACCTCCGCCACCACGTCCGCGCCCAGCTGCGCCGAGTTCCGCCACTCCAGGCGCAGCTCGGGGGTCCGGGAGGCCACGTACTTGGGCAGGCTGTTGAGCATCTGCGCCACCGGAGGCTCCTCCGGATCGGGAACGTTCGGCCAGTACGAGGCGAAGATGTCGTAGGTGCGCCGCCCCAGCAGATAGCCCTCGCCCGCCCGGAACCAGTTCGCGACCACTTCGCCGAACTGCTCGTCCGCGTACGGGAACGTCCAGCCGCCGTGCGGAAAGCCGCCGCTGGTGTCCTCGTCGGGGCCGCCGGGCGCCTGCATGACGCCGTCGAGACTGAGGAAGGTGTGCAACGTGACCGGGGTGCCCATCATGCTCTCCTGAGACGTGTGCGGTGCGGGTACGGACGCTGAGATCTCGTTCTCTCACAGGGCGGACCCGGCACCGGGCGCAAACTCACCGGCGTTCGGGCGGTGTCTTCTCCACCTGCCGCACCGGGCGCCGTTCGGGCAGCAGATCCGTTTCTTCGAACACCAGCAGCGTGCGGGTGCTGATCACCTCCGGAATGGCCTGGATGCGGGTCAGCACCAGCTCCCGCAACTCCCGGTTGTCCCGCGTGTGCACCAGCAGCAGCACATCGAAGTCCCCGCTGACCAGCGCGATGTGCGCGGCGCCCGGCAACCGCTCCAGGCGGGCCCGTACCGTGCGCCAGCTGTCCTGGACGATCTTCAGCGTGATGTACGCCGCAGCCCCCTGCCCGGCCCGCTCCTGGTCGACGCGGGCCGTGAAGCCCCGGATCACCCCGTTCTCCAGCATCCGGTTGATGCGGGCGTACGCGTTCGCCCGGGAGATGTGCACCCGCTGGGCGACCTCACGGACCGAGGCCCGCCCGTCCGCCCGCAGGTGCAGCAGGATCGCGCTGTCAATGGCGTCGAGGGGTCTGGCGGGGTTCGAAGTCATCTGGTCCTCCGGCATATGGAGCGGCCTCCCCTTTCTGGACGTACTGCACCCATAGCACGCCAATCGGGGCCAGCAGTCCACAGCGCCCGACCGGCTCTGGCCAACCTGCCTCATCAACCGAACAATCGGTAGGGAGATGGAGCAGGAGACGCGAGAGGGGAGGCGCGGACCCATGACCGTGCTGCACGAACCACAGACGTCGTCACCCACCGGACCGACTGCCACCGAACCGGCCACCACCGGCGACGCCGCCGCAGGACCCCCGCCCCCCTGGCGGCGCGGCCCCCGCACCGACCCGGCGCCGCTGCTTCCGGAGACCGAGCCGTACCACGTCCTCGGCACCCCCCGCGAACGGCCCGACGCCGACCCCGGGCTGTGGCGCGCACTCCACCGCCAACTCGTCCTGGGCCGCCGCTACAACCAGCAGGCCACCGCCCTCACCCGGCAGGGCAGGCTCGCCGTCTACCCCTCCTCCACCGGCCAGGAGGCGTGCCAGATCGCCGCCGCGCTGGTACTGGCCGAACAGGACTGGCTGTTCCCCAGCTACCGCGACACCCTCGCCACCGTCGCCCGCGGCCTGGACCCGGTCGCCGCGCTCGGACTGCTGCGCGGCGACTGGCACACCGGCTACCGGCCGCACGCGCACCGTATCGCCCCGCTGGCCACCCCGCTGGCCACCCAACTGCCGCACGCGGTCGGCCTCGCCCACGCCGCCCGCCTCAAGGGCGACGACGTGGTCGCCCTGGCGCTGGTGGGCGACGGCGGCACCTCCGAGGGCGACTTCCACGAGGCGCTGAACTTCGCCGCCGTCTGGCAGGCACCGGTGGTGTTCCTGGTCCAGAACAACGGCTTCGCCATCTCCGTACCCCTCGCCCGGCAGACCGCCGCCCCGACCATCGCCCACAAGGCCGTCGGCTACGGCATGCCGGGGCGGCTGGTGGACGGCAACGACGCACCCGCCGTGTACGAGGTGCTGGCCGAGGCCGTGGGGCGGGCCCGCGCGGGTGGCGGGCCGACCCTGGTCGAGGCGCTGACCTACCGGCTGGAGGCGCACACCAACGCCGACGACGCCACCCGCTACCGGGAGGACGCGGAGGTCGCCGCCTGGCGCGAGCACGATCCGCTGCCGCTGCTCACCGACGCGCTGCGCCGACACGGGCTGCTGAGCGAGGAACACGAACAGGCTGCCCGGGACGCCGCCGAGGAGATGGCGGCCGGGATGCGCGAGCGCCTGAACGCCGAACCGGTGCTGAACCCCGACGAGCTCTTCGCCCACGTCTACGCGCGGCCGACCACCCAGCTCACCGAACAGGCGGCGCGGCTGCGGCAGGAGACGAGGACCCGATGACGATCACCGAAGCCCGTTCGGCCACCCTGGCGGAGGCGCTGCGCCGCGCGCTGCGCGACGCGCTCGCCGAGGACCCCTCGGTGCACCTGCTGGGCGAGGACATCGGCACGCTGGGCGGGGTCTTCCGCGTCACGGACGGCCTGGCGGCGGAGTTCGGGGCCGATCGGTGCGCCGATACGCCGCTGGCCGAGGCCGGCATCCTGGGCACCGCCACCGGCATGGCGATGTACGGGCTGCGGCCGGTGGTCGAGATGCAGTTCGACGCGTTCGCCTATCCGGCGTTCGAGCAACTGGTCTCGCACGTCGCCCGGATGCGCAACCGGACGCGTGGCGCGATGCCGATGCCGCTGACGATCCGCATCCCGTACGGCGGCGGCATCGGTGGCGTGGAACACCACAGCGACTCCTCCGAGGCGTACTACATGGCCACTCCGGGGCTGCACGTGGTCACGCCGGCGACGGTCGCCGACGCGTACGGGCTGCTGCGGCAGGCCATCGCCTCCGACGATCCGGTGGTGTTCCTGGAACCGAAGCGGATGTACTGGTCCAAGGACGCGGTCGATCTGGACGCGCCGCCGCAGGTGCCGCCGCTGGGGCGGGCCGTGGTGCGCCGCCCCGGTACCTCGGCCACCCTCATCACCTACGGTCCCTCGCTGCCGCTGTGCCTGGCGGCGGCGGAGGAGGCCCGCGCCCGGGGCTGGGACCTGGGCGTGGTCGATCTGCGCACCCTGGTCCCGTTCGACGACGCGACGGTGTGCGCGGAGGTACGGCGTACGGGGCGGGCGGTCGTGGTGCACGAGGCGACCGGTTTCGCGGGGCCGGGCGCCGAGATCGCGGCCCGGATCACGGAACGGTGCTTCCATCACCTGGCCGCGCCGGTGCTGCGGGTCACCGGCCACGACATCCCGTACCCACCGCCGCTGCTGGAACGGCACCATCTGCCGGACACCGCCCGGATCCTGGACGCGGTGGCCCGCCTCCAGTGGGAGGAGTGAGCGCCATGACCGAGACGTTTCTCCTCCCGGACCTGGGCGAGGGCCTCACGGGGGCCGAGATCGTGCGCTGGCTGGTGGAGGTCGGTGAGGCGGTGACGGTCGACCAGCCGGTGGTGGAGGTCGAAACCGCCAAGGCGATGGTCGAGGTCCCCTGCCCCTACGCGGGCGTGGTCACCGAGCGGTTCGGCGCGGTCGGCGAGGAAATCCCGGTCGGCTCCCCCCTGATCAGCGTCGCCCACCCGGCGACCGCCCCCGGCCGGGGTCCGACGACGGGCACCGGCACGGACCCGGCCGATGGCACCGGCACCGGCACCGGCCCGAACGGCGCGAGCCGTGCGAACGGCCACGGAACGCTCAGCGCCCCGCCGAACGGCGAATCGTCCGGCGGCGGTTCCGGTCAGGTCCTGGTGGGCTACGGAACCGGCACCACCACCTTCCCCGGGGCCTCTCCCCCGCCCCCTCCCTCCGCCTCCTCGGCGCCCGCCCGGTCGGCGGTCGCGGTGATCTCGCCGCTGGTGCGCAAGCTCGCCCGTGACCACGGCATCGACCTGCGGACCGTGCAGGGCTCCGGGCCCGACGGCCTGATCCTGCGGGCCGACGTCATGGCACGCACCGCACCGCCCACACCCGCACCACCCACACCCGCGTCGGCGTCCCCGCGCGGCCAGGACCCGGCCGGGACGGCGCTGCGGACTCCGCTGCGCGGCATCGCCGCTGCCGCCGCCGCCAAGCTCAGCCGCAGCAGGACCGAGATCCCCGACGCCACCTGCTGGGTGGACGCCGACGCCACGGAGCTGCTCGCCGCCCGACGTGCCACCGAACTCCCGCTGCTCGCCCTCCTCTCCCGGATCTGCGTCGCGGCCCTCGCCCGCTATCCGCAGCTCAACGCCACCTTCGACGCCGCCACCAACGAGATCGTCACCCTTCCCGCCGTCCACCTCGGCTTCGCCGCCCAGACCGACCGCGGCCTGCTGGTCCCCGTCCTGCGCGACGCCCACACACGCACCACCCGTGAACTGGGCGCCGAACTCGCCCGCCTCACCGAGACCGCCCGCGCCGGCACGCTGTCCCCCGCCGAACTCACCGGCTCGACCTTCACCCTCAACAACTACGGGGTCTTCGGCGTCGACGGCTCGACCCCGATCCTCAACCACCCCGAGGCGGCCATGCTCGGCATCGGCAGGATCGTTCCCAAGCCGTGGGCCCACGAAGGCGAGCTGGCCCTGCGACACGTCGTCCAGCTGTCGTTCACCTTCGACCACCGCGTCTGCGACGGCGCGGTCGCCGGAGGCTTCCTGCGCCACGTGGCCGACCGGGTGGAATCCCCCCTCTCCCTCCTCGCCGACCTCTGAAGCCGCCCCCATTCGGACCTTCGCCGGGCCGCGCCCCCCAGCTACTGGGGGCGGCTCCCGGCCGAAGGCCGACTCGACCTTGAGGCCGCGCGGCACCCGCCATGCGCCGCGCCGCCGGATCCCCCCGCGGCGATCGTGGCGGTCATCCAGGCAGCGTCCTGCCGCTCCGCCGACCCGGACCCGCCCCCGGCCGGCCCGCCGGCCACCACCGCCCGCCCCTCAGTCGACCCATACGGACCTGCCGATCGAGGCGGAGAAGTCGCCGGACGTGCCACCGGGCGCGATGACTTCGGCGATGGCCCCCGTGCAGTCCCGGTTCTGGTAGACGAGGGCGTACTCGTTGGTGAAGTTGTAGACCTTGAGCGGCAGCTCGGGGACGTTGACGCAGCCGCTCGGATTGGTCACGAACCAGTGCGTGCCGCGCAGCTCCCCGTGCGCCGCGGACGCCGGGGCGGCGAGACCCACCCCCGACCCGACGGCGATCGCCAGCAGACCGGCCACGGCGGCGAGACGAGACCCCATCACACTCAACTCCTCGGAAGAACCTCGCCGGGACGGCGGACCCACCCCGCGTCGATCGTTCGCTACTCAGAGTAGTTGCGCACCATCACTGCGTCATCACTCCGGAGAGTGAAAGGGCCCTGTTGGCGAGATGGCCGGGCAGGGCCCTCTCCGTCCGCCACCCCTCGTCTACAGTGCGGAACGTGACGGCCGACCATCCCGCGTTCGACGCGATCGTGCTCGCCGGCGGCGCCGCACGCCGCCTCGGCGGCGTGGACAAAGCAGCGGTGACGGTCGGCGGCCGGCCACTGCTCGAACGTGTGCTCGACGCCTGCCGCGACGCGGACCGCACCATCGTCGTCGGCCCGCCCCGCCCCACCAGGCGCCCCGTCCACTGGGTGCGCGAGGACCCGCCCGGCGGCGGCCCGCTCGCCGCGCTCGCCGCCGGAGCCGTCCACGCCACCGCCCCCCTGGTCGCCGTCCTCGCCACCGACCTGCCCTTCCTCACCCCCGCCACCGCGCGCACGCTCATCGGCGCCCTCCCCCCGGCCGCGGACGGCGTGCTGTTCCAGGACTCCGAGGGCCGCGACCAGCCCCTGACCGCCGTCTACCGCACCGCCGCCCTGCGCGCCGCGCTGGGGGCGCTGCCCGCGACCCGGCACGCCCCCCTGCGTACGCTGCTCCCGGCCCTCGACCTGCACCGGCTGGCCGGGGCCAGCACCACGTTCGACTGCGACACCTGGGCGGAGATCGCCACCGCCCGGGACCGGATCAAGGAGCATGGGACCGTGCTGGACGAATGGATCGCCGCCGCCGCCACCGAACTCGACATCGAACCGGGCGAACACCGCACCGTGCTGCTCGACGCGGCCCGCGATGTCGCCCACGCGGTCGCCCGCCCGGCCGCGCCACTGACCACCTTCCTCATCGGGTACGCCGCCGCCAAGCACGGCATCACCCCCGCCGAGGCCGCCCGCCGGGTCACCGCGCTCGCCGCCCGCTGGGAGGCCGAGAAGGACTCCGGCGAGGACTCCGGGAAGACGCCCGGCGGGGAAGCCGTGCGCCAACGGCGCGACCAGGACGAGCAGGGCCGGGACGGGCAGAGCCGGGACGGACAGGGCCAGGAGGGGAGGGAGGCGTCCGCCGGGACGTCACCAGGGGGTCCGGAAGGCAAGGAAGGGCACCCCGCATGACTGACGAGTTCGACGACGCCCTCGCGCTCGCCAACGGCCACCGCCCGCACGAGCGCCACCCCCGCCGCACCCAGGAGCACCCCACCACCCCCGCCGCGCCCGTCATCCCCGACCCGCCGCGCGCCCCCGACGAGCGCCCCGTACCCCCGCACACCTGGGAGTCGGCCCGCACCGTCGCGTACCGCAGCGCCGTCCCGCTCACCCCCCGCCGGCTCCCCCTGGACCGCGCCCTCGGCCACACCCTGGCCGCCCCGCTGACCGCCCTCACCGACCTGCCCGCCTTCGACACCGCCGCCATGGACGGCTGGGCGGTCAACGGCCCGGGCCCCTGGGAACTCGCCGGCGGCCCCGGTCTGCTGGCCGGTGCCCCCGGACATCCCACCCGGCTCGGCGACGGCCAGGCGCTGCGCATCGCCACCGGTGCCCGCGTCCCCGAGGGCACCACCGCCGTCGTCCGCGCCGAGAACGCCAGCGCCCGCGGTGGCCGGCTGAGTGGCCGTCTCCCCCGCCTCGGCGCCGACATCCGCCCCCGCGCCCAGGAGTGCCGCTCCGGCGCCGAACTCCTGCCCTCCGGAACCCGCCTCACCCCCGCCGCCCTCGGCCTGGCGGCGGCCGCCGGCTACGACGAACTCGCCGTGCACCCCCTCCCGCGCGCCGAAGTGCTCGTCCTGGGCGATGAACTCCTGCACCACGGCCTGCCGCACGACGGCCGCATCCGCGACGCGCTCGGCCCGATGACCGGCCCCTGGCTGGCCGCCCTCGGCGCCGAGGTCCTGGTCACCCGCCGCCTCGGCGACGACGCCGACGCGCTGCGCGAGGCCGTCGAGACCAGCCGCGCCGACCTCATCGTGACCACCGGCGGTACGGCCGCGGGCCCCGTCGACCATCTGCGCTCCACCCTGCGCGCCCTGCACGCCACCACCCTCATCAGCGGCGTCACCGTCCGCCCCGGTCACCCCATGCTGCTCGCCGAACTCCCCGAGCACGGCACGCCCGTCGTCGGCCTCCCGGGCAACCCGCTCGCCGCCGTCGCCGGGCTGCTCACCCTGGCCGCGCCGCTGCTGCACGCGCTGTCCGGCCGGATGCCGCCGGTCACCCGCACCGCCACCGCGGGCGAGGCGTTCGGCGGCCACCGCACCGACACCCACCTGGTGCCCGTACGCTGCCCGGCCGGTGACGGCGGCAGCGGCGGGGGCGCGGGCGTCGCGGTGCCGCTGAACTACGCGGGCCCGGCCATGCTCCGCGGCATCGCCGCCGCGTCCGCCCTCGCGGTCGTCCCACCGGGCGGGGTCGCCCACCACGACCCGGTCCAGCTTCTGGAGCTCCCGCCGGCATGAGACTGCCGAGGCTCGCCGCCTTCCCCACGGTCGCGCCCCAGCGCGGCGACGTCGACGACCAGTCGCACGGCGTCCATCTGCCGCGCTCGCTCGGCGGGCCGCTGCTCCAGGTGGTGCGGCGGCTGTTCATGGCGACGGCGGTGATGGCCGCGGCCGTGGTCATCGTCTACTTCGACCGGCACGGGTACCGGGACAACATCACCGGGGAGCCGGTCGGCTTCCTCGACTCCCTCTACTACGTCACCGTCTCGCTCTCCACCACCGGCTACGGCGACATCGTGCCGGTCAGCGACAAGGCGCGGCTGCTGACGACGTTCCTCATCACACCCCTGCGCATACTGTTCCTGATCATCCTGGTCGGGACGACACTGGAGGTCCTGACCGAGCGCACCCGCGAGCAGTGGCGGCTGGCCCACTGGAGGAAGATCTTGCGCGACCACACCGTCATCGTCGGCTTCGGCACCAAGGGCCGCAGCGCCGCCGAGACCCTCATGAGCACCGGGCTGACCCAGGACCAGATCGTGGTCGTCGACCCCAGCAAGGGCGTGGTGGCCGCCGCCAACGCCGCCGGCTACGCGGGCGTGGTCGGCGACGCGACCCGCAGCGACGTGCTGGTACGGGCGCGGGCGGACCGGGCCCGGCAGATCGTGATCTCCACCCAGCGCGACGACACCGCCGTGCTGGTCGCGCTGACCGCGCGGCAGCTCAGCAAGACGGTCAAGATCGTGGCCTCGGTCCGCGAGGAGGAGAACGTGCCGCTGCTCAAGCAGTCCGGCGCGGACTCGGTGATCACCAGTGCCAGCGCGGTGGGCCGGCTGCTCGGCCTGTCGATGATCAGCCCGAGCAGCGGCGCGGTGATGGAGGACCTGATCCAGCAGGGCAAGGGGCTGTCGCTGCGGGAGCGGCCGGTCACCAAGGCGGAGGCGGGCCGATCGCCGCGCGAGGTCGAGGACCTGGTCGTCTCGGTCATACGGGGCCACCGTCTGCTGCCCTTCGACCACCCGGACGCGGCCACCCTGGAGCTGACGGACCGGCTGGTGGTCATCCACCGCATCCGCGAGGCGGAGGAGACGCTGCCCGTGCCGCCCGACGGGGAGCGGGGCACGCCCCGCAAGGGCCCGGGCTCCTGGCGCATCCCGCGCCGCTGACGACCGCCACGGCGCCCCTGCCCGCACCCGTCGTCCCCGGGTGACCGTGCCCGTCCCGGGAACGGCTGGGGCGTCCCCGGCCGGGGCTGGCGATCGGCGATAGCGTCGGGGCATGCGAGCGATCACGATCACGAAGCCGGGCGGGCCCGAGGCGCTGGTGTGGGACGAGGTGGCGGAGCCGGCGGCTCCCGGCGAGGGGGAGGTGCTCGTCGAGGTGGCGGCCGCCGGCGTCAACCGGGCGGACCTGCTGCAGCGGCAGGGGTTCTACGACCCGCCGCCCGGGGCCTCGCCGTATCCGGGCCTGGAGTGCTCGGGCACCGTGGCGGCGGTCGGGGCCGGGGTACGCGGCTGGTCGGTGGGGCAGCGGGTGTGCGCGCTGCTGGCCGGCGGCGGGTACGCGGAGCGGGTGGTGGTGCCGGCCGGGCAGCTGCTGCCGGTGCCGGCGGGGGTGTCCCTGGTGGAGGCGGCGGCGCTGCCCGAGGTGGTGTGCACGGTGTGGTCGAACGTGTTCATGGGGGAGGGCGGGCTGCGGGCCGGCCAGACGCTGCTGGTGCACGGCGGGGGCAGCGGGATCGGGACGATGGCGATCCAGCTGGCGGTGGCCCGCGGTGCGCGGGTCGCGGTGACCGCGGGCAGTGCGCGGAAGCTGGCGGTGTGCCGGGAGTTGGGGGCCGAGGTGCTGGTCAACTACCGGGAGGAGGACTTCGCGCAGGTGCTGGCGGACTCCTGCGATCTCGTGCTGGACATCGTCGGGGCGCAGTACCTGGACCGCAATCTGCGGGCGCTGGCGACCGGGGGCCGGATCGCGGTGATCGGGCTCCAGGGGGGCCGCAAGGGCGAGTTGAACCTGGGGGCACTGCTCGCCAAGCGCGGCACTGTCACCGCCACCTCGCTGCGGGCCCGCCCGGCGGCCGGGAAGGCGGAGATCGTGGCGGCGGTGCGCGAGGGGGCGTGGCCGCTGATCGAGGAGGGGCGGGTGCGTCCCGTGGTGGACCGCGAGCTGCCGATGAGTGAGGCGGGCGAGGCGCACCGGATCGTGGAACGCAGCGACCACACAGGGAAGATCATCCTGACACCCTGAGATTTTCCCCGTGTTCAGGATGCCCGTTTCCTTCGCATATGTGACGCTGGTTACATCATCGGACGGTCTACGGAGGATCGAGCGCCGTGAGGGTGTGGGTGTGGACGGAAGTCATCATGATCGCGGCGGCGCTCGCCACCCTTCTCGCACTGGCGGCCCCGGCCGCCCACGCGGACGGGGCCGCCGACCACAGCGTCGGCCAGCAGCGCGGTGAGCCGGCCCCGTACCGCGAGGCGGACCCGGTGGTACGGGGCGGTGAGGTGCTGCCCGTCCTGCCGCTCGGGGCCGGACTGGCCTGCCTGGGCGCGGGACTTGGTGTCCTGGCTCTGCGACTGCGGCGTATCTGACGTGTAACAAGACGCGCGACAAGACGCCCGCCGGTTTGCCAAGGGGGGAACATACTCGGTATACATACGCGGTATGTCCATCCGCTACGGCCTGCTGGCCCTCCTCGACTACGGCCCGAAGTACGGTTCCCAGCTGCGCGCCGAATTCGAGTCCCGCACCGGCGCCACCTGGCCGCTCAACATCGGCCAGGTCTACACGACCCTCGGCCGCCTCGAACGTGACACGCTCATCGAGCCCGCCGGTGAACGCGACGGCAAGCAGCAGCGCTACCGCATCACCGAGGCCGGCCGCCGCGAGCTCGCCGAATGGTACCGGCAGCCCGTCGACCGCACCCACCCCTCCCGCGACGAACTCGCCATCAAGCTCGCCATGGCCGTGGGCACCCAGGGCGTCGACGTGGCCGGCATCATCCAGGCCCAGCGCCGCCACACCCTCAAGGCCATGCAGGACTACACCCGCCTCAAGGCCCAGGCGCTCGCCGACGGCGGCCCCGAGTCCGGCGAGGAGATCGCCTGGCTGCTGGTCCTGGAACAACTCATCTTCTCCGCCGAGGCCGAGGCACGCTGGCTGGACCACTGCGAGTCCCGACTGCTGCGCCTCGCGGCCCGGCGCCCCGCGAGGCCGCTGACCGGGACCGAGCCCGATGACAACGGCGCCGACGAAAACGTCCACCACGCAGAGCACACCGATCACCGAGATCACCACCACATCACCGGGGGAAGCACCGCATGACCAGCCCGAACACCACCGCCAACGGCAGCACGCCCGTCCTGGAGCTGCGCGCCCTCAGCCGCGTGCACGGCACCGGCGTCACCACCGTCCGGGCACTGGACAACATCGACCTCACCGTCCGGGCCGGTGAATTCGTCGCCGTCATGGGCCCCTCCGGCTCCGGCAAGTCCACCCTGCTCACCCTGGCCGGCGGTCTGGACACCGCCTCCAGCGGCCAGGTCCTCATCGAGGGCACCGACCTCGGCGCCCTCACCAAGAGCCGGCTCGCCAAGATCCGGCGCACCAGCATCGGCTACGTCTTCCAGGACTACAACCTCATCCCGGCCCTCACCGCGGCCGAGAACATCGCGCTCCCCCGCGAACTCGACGGCATATCCGCCCGCGCCGCCCGCAAGGAAGCCCTCGCCGCGCTGGAGGAGATCAACCTCGTCGAGGTCGCCGACCGCTTCCCCGACGAGATGTCCGGCGGCCAGCGCCAGCGCGTCGCCATCGCCCGCGCCCTCGTCGGCGACCGCCGCCTGGTCCTGTCCGACGAGCCCACCGGCGCCCTCGACTCCGAGACCGGCGAGGCCGTGCTCGCCCTGCTGCGCAAGCGCTGTGACCAGGGCGCGGCCGGGGTCATGGTCACCCACGAGTCCCGGTACGCGGCCTGGGCCGATCGCGTCGTCTTCCTGCGCGACGGCTCCATGGTCGACCAGACCGTCTCCCCGTCCGCCGAGTCGCTGCTCACCGGCGAGGTGGCGCAGTGAATCGCACGCTCAACCGCTGGCGGCTCGGACTGCGCATCGCCCGCCGCGACGCGCTGCGCGCCAAGGGCCGCAGCGCCCTGGTCGTGGCCATGATCGCGCTGCCCATCCTGGGCGTGGCCGGCGCCGACCTGGCCGTGCGCACCAACCAGCTCTCCACCGAGGAGAGCCTGGCCCGCCAGATCGGCACCGCCGACGCCGAGTACCAGGTGTACGAGGCCGGTGTCCCGATCATGCAGCACCCGACCAACGACGACCTGTGGTCCTCCTCCTGGGAGGAGGACGACAACCCCCGCGGCGAGGAGCCCGAGGCCGGGACCGAACCCACGGACTTCCGCGTCGAGGACCACCTCCCGGACGGCGCCACCGTGCTGCGCGAACGCGTCGGCTACGCCGACGTCACCACCGACTACGGCATCATGTGGGCCGACATCCAGGAGACGGACCCCGCCGACCCGCTCAGCCGCGGCAAGTACACCCTGCTCAGCGGCGAGTGGCCGACCGGCCCCGGTGAGGTGGCCGCCACCGAGCAGTTCCTGCGGGACAGCGGGCTGCGGGTCGGGGAGGACGTCGAACTCCCCGAGATCGACCGGACCGTCCGCATCACCGGCTCCTACGAGCTGCCCAACGACCTGAAGTCCACCGAGCTGCTGGCGCTCAACGACACGCTGCTGCCGCTGCTGCCCCGCGAGGACGGCGGGGACGACACCCGCTACCTGGTCGCCGTGGACGGGGGCGTCAGCTGGGACACGGTCATGGAGGCCAACACCCACGGGCTGAAGGTGCTCTCCCGCCAGGTGCACCTGAACCCGCCGGCGGACAGCGAGATCCCGCTGGTCCAGCGCGCGGACTACCACCGCTGGGGCTCCGGCGGGGAGGCCGAGCTCTACGCCGTGCTCGGCGTCGCCGTCGCCCTGGTCGTCCTGGAGATCTGCCTGCTGGCCGGACCCGCCTTCGCGGTCGGCGCCCGCCGCTCCCGCCGCCAGCTCGGCCTGGTGGGCTCCAACGGCGGCGATCAGGCCCAGCTGCGCGCCATCATGCTCTCCAGCGGTGTCGTGCTCGGCGCCGTGGCGGCCGTGGTCGGCATCATCCTGGGCATCCTCGCCGTCTTCCTCGCCAGGCCCTTCCTGGAGAACATGAACGGCGCCCGGTTCGGCGCCTGGGACTTCCGCTGGGCGGAACTGCTCGGCGTCGCGGCCTTCGCCGTCTTCATCGGCACCCTGGCCGCCCTCATCCCCGCCATCAACGCCTCCCGCTCCTCCGTCCTGGAATCGCTCACCGGCACCAAGGGCGTGCGCCGCGGCAGCAGGGCGCTGCCGATCGCCGGAACCATCGCCCTCGTCGGCGGCATCGCCCTCGCGCTGTTCGGCGGCCTGTCGATGAGCAGCATCGTGCTGGTCGGTGTCGGCGCCGTCATCGCCGAACTCGGCCTGGTGGCACTCACCCCGCTGCTGGTCGGCGGCTTCGGCCGGCTCGCCCGCTTCCTCCCGCTGTCCGGGCGCCTGGCCATGCGCGACGCCGCCCGCAACCGGGGCCGTACGGCGCCCGCCGTCGCCGCCGTGCTCGCCGCCACCGCAGGTGCGGTCGCGGTGGCCACCATCATCGCCAGCGGCGAGGCGGACCAGCGCGCCGGATACATCCCCGACCTGCCGGACGGCACCGTCGCCCTCACCGTGTGGAACGCCGGCGAGAGCCAGCTGGACCCGCTGCGCGCCGCCGCCGACAAGACACTGCCCGTCACCGATCGCGCCGACCTGTCCTCGGCCATGCCCGCGCTGCCCAGCTGCGGCTCCGGTGCCCGCGACGAATGGGGCAACAACCTCGCCGACTGCTACATCGAGGTGGTCACCCCGCCCGAGAAGGTCTGCCCGCTGTGGGAGGACGACGCGGACCACACCGAGGAGGAGACACGCGAACTCCGCCAGGACGAGCGGTGCATGTGGAACAACGACGGCGGCTGGGGCCTGAGCAACCTCGGCTCGATCGCCGTGGGCGACGCCACGATCCTCAAGGTCCTGGGCATCGACCGCCCCGAGTACCGGGAGACGCTGGAGAACGGCGGGGCCCTGATCTTCGACACCAACCGCATCGACGACGACGGGACCGTCACCCTCCACCTGTACGACAACTGGGACAGCGAGAAGCCCACCGATGTCGCGGTCCTGCCCGACAGCCGGCTCGTGGAGGGCAACGGCTACGGCATCGACGCGCTGATCACCCCGGAGACCGCCGAGAAGGCGGGCCTGGCGACCACGTTCGCCGGCAGCTACTACGCCACCTCGCACGTGCCCACCAGCGCGGAGGAGCAGGCGTTCCGCGGTGAGATCGACGACCTGACGCTCGCCTCCACGGACTGGCGGATCGAGAACGGCTTCAAGGCCGACAACTCGATGGCGATGCTGATCATCGCCCTCGCCGCCTCCGTCATCGCGCTGGGCGCGGCGGGCATCGCCACCGGTCTGGCCCAGGCCGACTCCGAGGCGGACCTGGCCACCCTCGCGGCGGTCGGCGCGGCACCCCGCATCCGGCGTACCCTCTCCGGACTCCAGTGCGGACTGATCGCCGCGATGGGGGTGGTGCTGGGATGCCTGTCGGGGCTCGTCCCGGCGGTGGGCCTGGTACTGGCCAACCACCAGGACCGGCTCAGCTGGTGGAAGGAGGACATCGCCGCCGGCTGGGACGCGGGCGAGCGTCCGGAGCTGCACCTGGCACTGCCGTGGGAGACCTTCGGCCAGCTCATCGTGGTCGTGCCGCTCATCGCGCTGGTCTTCGCCGCGCTGCTCACCCGCTCCCGGGTGACCCTCGCCCGACGCGCGGGGTGACCTTCGTTGCATGATGGAGGTATGACTCAGCCGAGGAATGAACCCTCTCAGGAGAGCCAGAACCAGAACCCACAGGTCCTGGTCGTGGGGCCGGACGGCATGGCGCTCGCCGGTGCCGCCCCGCGCGAGGGCGAGGACGGCGGCGATGAGCACTCCGAGGTTCCCGTGACGGAGATGGTGGAGCAGCCGGCGAAGGTCATGCGGATCGGCAGCATGATCAAGCAGCTGCTGGAAGAGGTCAAGGCGGCCCCGCTGGACGAGGCCAGCCGGTACCGGCTCAAGGAGATCCACTCCAGTTCCGTGAAGGAGCTGGAGGAGGGTCTCGCCCCGGAGCTGGTGCAGGAGCTGGAACGGCTCTCGCTGCCGTTCACGGACGACCGGCTGCCCACCGAGGCGGAGCTGCGGATCGCCCAGGCGCAGCTGGTCGGCTGGCTGGAGGGGCTCTTCCACGGCATCCAGACGGCGCTGTTCGCGCAGCAGATGGCGGCCCGCGCCCAGCTGGAGCAGATGCGCCGGGCGCTGCCGCCCGGGGCGCTGCCGGACGAGGGTGAGCACCCCGCCGATCCGCACGGCCCGGCACGCTCGGGTCCCTACCTCTGACGGGCGACACCCACGAGGAACGAGAAAGGCGCCGGCCCCTGGGGCCGGCGCCTTTCCGCTGTTCCGGTGTGGTCCGCCCGGGGTGGTCAGCCCCAGGTGAGCAGGCGCCTGGGGTGTTCCAGGACGCCCGCGATGTCGGCCAGCAGCCGCGAGCCGAGTTCGCCGTCGATCAGGCGGTGGTCGAAGGACAGCGCCAGGGTGGTGACCTGGCGGGGCTTGACCTTGCCCTTGTGCACCCAGGGCTGGGCCTTGATCGCGCCGACGGCGAGGATCGCGGATTCCCCGGGGTTGAGAATCGGGGTGCCGCTGTCGACGCCGAAGACCCCGACGTTGGTGATGGTGACGGTGCCGCCCTGCATGTCGGCGGGGGTGGTACGGCCCTCACGTGCCGTGGAGACCAGTTCGCCGATCGCGGTGGCCAGCTCGGTGAGCGTCTTGCGGCCCGCGTCCTTGATGTTGGGAACGAGCAGCCCGCGCGGGGTCGCCGCCGCGATGCCCAGGTTGACGGCGTCCTTGTAGACGATCTCCTGGTTGGCCTCGTCCCAGGCGGCGTGCGCGTCGGGGTTGCGGCGCAGCGCGAGCAGCAGCGCCCTGGCGATGATCAGCAGCGGGTTGACCCGTACGCCCGCCAGGTCCGGGTCCTCCTTGAGCCGGGCCACCAGCTTCATGGTGCGGGTGACATCGACCGTGATGAACTCGGTGACGTGCGGCGCGGTGAAGGCGCTGCCCGCCACCGCCTGGGCGGTCGCCTTGCGCACGCCCCGGATCGGGACGCGGCGCTCGCCGGCGGCCGGGACGGGGGCCGCGGCCTGCGTCTCCCGCTCCGGCTCGGGTACGGCCCCGGTGCCGGCCGGCTGCGGCGCGGGCACGGCGGCGGCCTGGACGTCCTCGCGGGTGATCGTTCCCTCGGGGCCGGTCGGCCGGACCACCCGCAGGTCGATGCCCAGGTCCTTGGCGAGCTTGCGCACCGGCGGCTTGGCCAGCGGCTTGCCGCCGGCGGCGGGCACGGACGCGGGCGCGGGTGCCTGCTCGGGTGCGGCGGCCGGCTCCGGTACGGCGGCCGCCGGCGCCTTGCGCGGGCGGCGCTTGGTGGCGGCGGTGGAGACACCGTAGCCGACGAGCACCGGCTGCCGGGCCGGTGGCTTCTCCGGCCCGGGCTCCTCCCGCGGCTGTTCGGGGGCGGGGGCGGGGGTGGGCTCGGCCGCCGCCGGTTCCGGCGCGGCGCCGGCCGGCGTCTCCTGCGGCTCACCGGGGGCGGTGTCCACCGTGATGATCGGCGAGCCCACATCGACGGTGTCGCCCTCCGCCCACAGCAGCTCGTGCACCGTCCCGTCGAAGGGGATGGGCAGTTCCACGGCGGCCTTGGCGGTCTCGACCTCCACGACCACCTGGCCGTCGCTCACCGTGTCACCGGGCTGAACGTGCCACTTGAGGATCTCGGCCTCGGTGAGGCCCTCTCCCACGTCGGGCATCTTGAATTCGCGGTAGCGCTGGGTCACAGCAGCCATCGTCACGACGCTCCTCAGCCTCTCTCAGTACGCCAGCGAGCGGTCGACACTGTCGAGCACCCTGTCGAGCCCGGGGAGGTAGTCCTCCTCAAGTCGCGCCGGCGGATACGGGGAGTGGAAGCCGCCCACCCGCAGCACCGGGGCTTCCAGATGATAAAAGCACCGTTCTGATATCCGCGCGGCCACTTCCGCCCCGGCCCCGAAGAACACCGGCGCCTCGTGCACCGTCACCAGCCGACCCGTCTTCTCCACGGAGCGCTGCACGGTGTCGAAGTCGATCGGGGAGATCGAGCGCAGGTCGATCACCTCCACCGACCGGCCCTCCTCCTGCGCGACCGCCGCCACCTGGAGCGCGGTGCGCACGGTCGGCCCGTACGCCACCAGGGTGAGGTCGGAGCCGGGGCGCACCACGCGCGCCGCGTGCAGCGGCCCGGGGATGCCGGACGTGTTGACCTCGCCCTTGTCCCAGTAGCGGGACTTGGGCTCGAAGAAGATCACCGGGTCGTCGCACTCGATGGCCTGGCGCAGCATCCAGTAGGCGTCGTCGGCGTTCGAGGGGGAGACGATCTTGAGCCCGGCGACGTGCGCGAACAGCGCCTCGGGCGATTCGCTGTGGTGCTCCACCGCGCCGATGCCGCCCGCGTACGGGATGCGGATGACGACCGGCAGCTTGACCTTGCCCAGTGAGCGCGCGTGCATCTTGGCCAGCTGGGTGACGATCTGGTCGTAGGCGGGGAAGACGAAACCGTCGAACTGGATCTCCGCCACCGGCCGGTAGCCGCGCAGCGCGAGGCCGATCGCGGTGCCGATGATGCCGGACTCGGCGAGCGGGGTGTCGATGACCCGCTCCTCGCCGAAGTCCTTCTGGAGGCCGTCGGTGATCCGGAAGACGCCGCCCAGCTTGCCGACGTCCTCGCCCATGACCAGGACCTTGGGGTCGGACTCCAGGGCGTTGCGCAGCGCGGTGTTCAGCGCCTTGGCAATCGGCAGCTTGGCTGTCGACGAGTCGGCCATGTCAGTTCTCCTCCGGCTCGAACGAGGCGAGGTACGCGGCGTACTGGGCGCGTTCCTCGTCGACCAGGGCGTGGCCGTCCGCGTACACGTTCTCGAAGATGGCCATGCTGTCGGGGTCCGGCATGGTGCGGATGGTCTCCCGCACCCGGCGCCCCAGCACGTCGCTCTCCTCCTCGACCGCCGCGTAGAACGCGTCGTCCGCCGCGCCGGTCAGGTCCAGGTGGCGGCGCAGCCGCAGGATCGGGTCCTTGGCCTCCCACTGGGCCAGCTCGTCGTCGGGGCGGTAGCGGGTCGGGTCGTCCGAGGTGGTGTGGGCGCCCATCCGGTAGGTGAACGCCTCGACGAGCATGGGGCCCTCGCCGGAGCGGGCGCGCTCGACGGCGGCGCGGGTCACGGCGAGCACGGCCAGCACGTCGTTGCCGTCCACCCGCACCCCGGGGAAGCCGTAGCCGGCCGCGCGCTGGTAGAGGGGCACCCGGGTCTGCCGCTCGGTGGGTTCGGAGATGGCCCACTGGTTGTTCTGGCAGAAGAAGACGATCGGCGCGTTGTAGACGGCGGAGAAGGTGAACGCCTCCGCCACGTCGCCCTGGCTGGAGGCGCCGTCACCGAAGTAGGCGATGACGGCGGAGTCCGCGCCGTCCTTGGCCACTCCCATGGCGTAACCGGTGGCGTGCAGGGTCTGGGAGCCGATGACGATCGTGTAGAGGTGGAAGTTGTTGTCGTTGGGGTCCCAGCCGCCGTGGTTGACGCCCCGGAACATGCCCAGCAGGTTGGTGGGGTCCACCCCGCGGCACCAGGCGACGCCGTGCTCGCGGTAGGTCGGGAAGACGTAGTCGTCCGGGTGCAGGGCCCGGCCCGAACCGATCTGGGCGGCCTCCTGGCCCAGCAGCGAGGGCCACAGGCCCAGCTCGCCCTGGCGCTGGAGGGAGGTGGCCTCGGCGTCGAAGCGGCGGGTGAGCACCATGTCGCGGTAGAGGCCGCGCAGCCCGTCGGCGTCCAGGTCCAGCGCGTAGTCGGGATGCTCGACGCGTTCACCCTCGGGAGTGAGCAGCTGGACCATGGCGGGCCGGTCCTGCGGGCCGCCGCCCGCCGTGCCCCGGGCCGTCGTCCGCCGCGCGGTGGCCGCCTTCTTGCCCGCGGTCTTCTTGTCCGCGATCTTCTTGTCCGGCGTCCTGTTGGCCGCGGTCTTCTTCGCGGCGGTTTTCTTCGCCGCGGTCTTTTTGGCGGCCGTCTTCTTGGCGGCGGTGCCCCGGCGCGGCGTGCCGCGTTCGGCGGTGCTCTCCACGGTCACTTGCTCCTCCGTCGGTCCGGCTCCCGGGGTCGTCCGGGCAGCCAGTGCGGCTCGCTCGGCCCCGTACGGCGCACGGGGTCGGGTGCGGCGCGGACGGATCCGAGCGGTACTGGATTGTCCCGTCCGGCGACCTGCTAGAAGCACGGTACCCATTGTGCTCACAAGCCGCGAAACCACCCCTGACCTGCGGATTTACCTGGATTTCCAAGTAAATCGCGGAGGGTGGGGACGATCCGCGGAAAACACCGTGGTCACAGCCTCGCAAGCGCCTGGGACATGCGCACGTTATCCCCGCCACCCGGCGGAGCGGAAGGGTGATGCACGGGTGATGCGGGGCGGCATTCGGGGAGCTGTGTGAAACTGAGCCCGTGCCCGAAGACGGAAAAATCACCGTATTCCTGCTTGATGACCACGAGGTGGTCCGGCGCGGGGTGCACGAGCTGCTGTCGATGGAATCGGACATCGAGGTGGTCGGCGAAGCCGGCACCGCCGCCGACGCGCTGGTCCGGATCCCGGCCACCCACCCCGACGTGGCCGTCCTGGACGTCCGCCTCCCGGACGGCAGCGGGGTGGAGGTCTGCCGCGAGATCCGCTCGCGCGACGAGTCCATCGCCTGCCTGATGCTCACCTCCTACGCGGACGACGAGGCCCTGTTCGACGCGATCATGGCGGGCGCCGCGGGCTATGTCCTGAAAGCCATCCGGGGCACGGAGCTGCTGTCCGCGGTGCGGGACGTGGCCGCCGGGAAGTCCCTGCTGGACCCGGTCGCCACCCAGCGGGTGCTGGAACGGCTGCGCGGCGGCACCACCGAGGAGGCGCCCGACGACCGGACCGCCCGGCTGACCGACCAGGAGCGGCGGATCCTGGATCTGATCGGCGAGGGACTGACCAACCGGGCGATCGGCGAGCGGCTGCACCTGGCCGAGAAGACCATCAAGAACTACGTCTCCAGCCTGCTGTCCAAGCTGGGCATGGAACGCCGTTCCCAGGCCGCCGCGTTCGTCGCCCGGCGGCAGGCCGAACGCGAGAGCCGGCGCGGCGCGGGGAGCACGGGCGGCGCCCCGGAATAGGGCCGTTCGCCCCCCGCCCCCGGGACCTTTCCCCCGTGTGGGCGCGTGGCGCGCGCGGGCAGGGTGGGGGACATGTATGCCGTTCCACCCGCCGACGACCAGCTGACCCAGGCCCTGCGGCTGCTGCCGCGCGCCCCGCACGGCCGGGCCGCGGTGACCCGGCACGCCCTGCCGTACATCGTCCCCGCCTGGCACCGGCTGGCGGACGACGGCAGGACGGTGCTGCTGCGCATCGCCGCCGGAGCCCTGGAGGGCGGGCGGCTGATCGACGGCACGGTGGTGGCGTACGAGACCAACAGCCGGGACGCCGGCGAGTCGCTGCACCCCTGGGGGGTGCAGGTGATCGGCACCGCCCGCGCGCTGGTCCCCTCGCCGGGCGAGCGGGGCGCCTTCCCCCCGCACCCCGCCGCCCCGCACTATCTGCGGCTGACCCCGACGCTGGCCACGGTGCGGCGCTGATCTGCTCGTACCACCAGATGGAACACTTGTGCCGTTCAGCGGTTCGATGATGTGATGCCGCCATGCCGGAAACCGACCAGGGCGGGGTCCGCAGCGTGCAACGCGCCGTGGATCTGCTCGCCCTCTACGACGCAGAACACCCCAGCCGCACGGTCCGGGAACTGGTCACCGCCACCGGACTCCCCAAGTCGACCGTGGTGCGCCTGGTCCACACCCTCGAACAGTGCGGCCTGCTGTGGAGCCGCGGCGACGGCCGCACCGTCCCCGGCCCCGGACTCCTGCGCTGGGCCGAACTCGCCCGCACCACCTGGCAGCTGCCCGAGGAAGCCCTGCAACGGCTGCGCGAACTGAGCGAGGCCAGCGGCGGCGAGAGCATCGGCCTGTACGTACGGCAGCGCGACGTCCGGGTCTGCGTCGCCCGCCACGAGGGCAACCGCACCCTGCGCCACGTCGTGCGGGTCGGCGCCGAGATGCCGCTGTGGGCCGGCGCCGCCTCGCACGTCCTGCTCTCCCGCGCCGACCCCGCCGAGATCACCGCCGTCGCCGCCCACGGACCGCACCGCGAATGGGCCGACACCCTCGGGGAACGCGCGCGGCGCGCCGCCGCGCGCGGCTGGTCCGTCAGCCACGGCGAGCGCGAGCCCGGGGTGTCCGGCGCCGCCGCCCCCGTCTTCGACGCCGCCGGCCGGCTGGTGGCGGCCGTCGCACTGGGCGGGCCCACCGTCCGGTTCACCGACGAGGCCATCGCCGGTTTCGTCCCCGCCCTGCTGGACACCGCCCGGGCGCTCACCGCCCTCGGCTCGATCGGAGGCACCGCCTGATGACGGCCCCCACCCCGCTGCTCGACGGCGTCCGCGTCCTGGACCTCACCAACGTCCTGGCGGGCCCGTTCGCCGGCTACCAGCTCGCGCTCCAGGGCGCCGACGTCATCAAGGTCGAGATGCCCGGCAGCGGCGACCTCGCCCGCCAGCTCGGCGCCGACCGCGCGCTGTCCGAGGACCTGCTGGGCGCCTCCTTCCTCGCCCAGAACGGCGGAAAGCGCTCCCTCACCCTCAACCTGAAGGACCCCGAGGGCCGCGCCGCCCTGCTGCGCGCCGTACGCACCGCCGACGTCCTGCTGGAGAACTTCCGCCCCGGCGTGCTGGACCGGCTCGGCCTGGGCTGGGAGACACTGCGCGCCGAGAACCCCGCGCTCGTCTACTGCGCCATCTCCGGCTTCGGCCAGACCGGGCCACTGCGCGACCGGCCCGCCTACGACCAGATCATCCAGGGCCTCAGCGGCATGATGAGCGTCACCGGCACCCCGGACACCGCGCCACTGCGGGCCGGCTTCCCGGTCGCCGACACCCTGGGCGGCATGGCCGCCGCGTACGCCGTCACCGCCGCCCTGGTACGGCGCGGCCGGACGGGCGAGGGCGCGTTCGTCGACGTCTCCATGCTGGAGTCGGCGCTCACCGCCCTGGGCTGGGTGACCTCCAACTACCTCATCACCGGCCGCGCGCCGCAGCCGATGGGCAACGAGAACTTCACCGCCGCCCCCTCGGGCACCTTCCGCACCGCGGACGGACACCTCAACATCGCCGCCAACCGGCAGCAGCAGTACGCCACCCTGTGCCGGCTCACCGGCCGGGAGGACCTGATCACCGACGCGCGGTTCGCGCACCCCGCCGACCGCAAGACCCACCGCGAGGAGCTGCGCGCCGAGCTGGAGTCGGCGCTGGCCGCGCGCGGGGCCGCCGCGTGGGAGGAGATCCTGTCCGCCGCCGGGGTCCCGGCCGCCCGGGTGCTGTCCGTGCCCGACGCGCTGGACCTGGACCAGCTCGCGGAACGGGACTTCGTCCACGAACTGGCCTTCCCCGGCGACCGGGACCGCCCGCTGCGGGTCCTGGGCGGGCCGCTGCGGGTGGACGGCGCGCCCCCGGTGCCACCGGCCAGACCGCCGCTGCTGGGCGAACACACCGACACCGTCCTCGCCGAACTCGGCTACAGCGCGGCGGACATCGACGAACTCAGGGAACGGGGCGCGATATGAGCGAGCACGCCGACAGCACCGGCGGCACCGCGGCCGACCGCACGCGTGACACCACGGCCGACCGCACCGAGAGCGCCGTCACCGACTACTGGTCCACGGCCGTCAGCCGCATCCGCCCCGGCGAGATCCTGCTGCGCGGCTACCCCGTCGAGCAGCTCATCGGCGACATCACCTTCGCCGAACAGATCTGGCTGCTGCTGCGCGGCGACCTGCCCACCCCCGTCCAGGGCCGGCTGCTGGAGGCCGCGCTCGTGGCGGCCGTCGACCACGGCCCGCAGGCACCGTCCATCGCCGCCGCCCGGATGGCCGCCACCTGCGGCGTCGGCCTCAACAGCGCCGTCGCCACCGGCGCGGGGCTGCTCGGCGACGTGCACGGCGGCGCCGGCCAGCAGTGCATGGAGGTGCTGGCCCGCATCACCGGCGGGGACGACGCCCGCGCCGTCGTCGCCGAGTACCGGGCCAAGCGCGCGTACCTCCCCGGCTTCGGGCACCGCTTCCACCCGCGCGATCCGCGCCGCGACCCGCTGCTCGCCCTGGTGACGCGGGCGGTGGAGAGCGGCGAGGTGCCCGGGGACGCGCTCGCCGCCGGCCTCGCGCTGGAGGCGGCGCTGGCCGAGGGACGGAGCCGGCCCGTCCCGATGAACATCGACGGCGCCACCGCCATCATCTACGCCGAACTCGGCTTCCCGCCCGAGCTGGGGCGCGGCCTGTTCGTCCTCTCCCGCAGCGTCGGCATCCTGGCGCACGCCTGGGAGGAGAAGGAGAGCGGCACCCGCATCAAGGGCCCGCTGCCCCGGCCCCTGCTGGCCGGGTACCACGGCCCCGCACCACGCGACCTGGGCCCGCGCGGCGGCCAGGAGGCACGCGGATAGGCCGTCCCTTCCAGATCCTCGCGGGGCCGCGCCGCCGGCCAGGGGGCTCTGCCGGCGTCAGCCCGGGCAGCGGCCCGCACCGCGAGGATCCACCAGGGACGACCCGGTCAGTCACAGAAGGCGTCCCGCACCGACCGCCGGTGCCCGGTCCACCACACCACCAGGGCCGAGGCCGCCGCGAACTGCGGATCGGTGCGGGTGTCGCCGCGCTCGTAGTGCCAGCGCAGCATCCAGAAGTCGTTCAGCCGCTCCCACCACACCCGGTGCACCGCCGCCGCCAGCTCCGCCGCATCCGCGCCCGCCGCGATGCGGTAGGCACGGGCGTACGCGCTGATCTTGGACAGCTCCAGCGAACCGTCGGGCCGCAGGAAGAAGATCGCCGCCGCCCGCACCGCCTCCTCCGCGCGCGGGCGTATCCCCAGCCGGTCCCAGTCGATGATCGCCAGCGGATCGGCCGGCCCCTCCGCCCGGTACAGCAGATTCAGCGGGTGGAAATCGCCGTGCACCCACCCCGCCGCGGGTATCTCGGTCACCCCCGGGCGCAGGCCCCCGTACCGCCGCAGCAGCGCGCGCCGTTCCAGCAGCCGGTGCTCGGCCAGCTCGTCGAAGCCGCTGCGGCGCGGCCGGTGCCGTACCCGGGCGAGCAGATCGTCGATCACCTGGTGCGTCTCGTGCGGGCAGGCCGCGGTGACCCGGCCCGTGGCCGGTGCCGCGCCCGCGGGGGCCGTGCGCAGTATGACCCGTTCCAGCGCCCGGTGGACCAGGCCCAGCAGCGCGCCCAGCCGCCGGCAGTCCGCGCGGCCCAGGTCGCCGCCGCCACGGTGCCGCCCGTCGATCCACGGGTGCAGCGAGAAGCAGTGGCCGGCCAGCAGCGTGACGGTGGCCCCGTCGCGGTCGGCCAGCGGCGGGGCGACGGGCAGGCCCAGGGCGGCCAGTTCGGCGGTGGCGCGGTGCTGACGGGGCAGCGGCAGGACGGTGTCCGGGTCACCGGCCAGGTGCTGCTTGAGGAAGTACCGGCCACGCGTGGTGGCCAGCCGGTAGCCGCGGTTGAGCAGCCCCTCGGACAGGGGCTGGCAGGACAGCGGCTCGCCCGTCCCGTACCGCCGGGCCAGGGCGTGCAGGGCCGCACGGCCGGATAACTCCCGTGCGGCGGGGCGTGCGGGCGTACGGACGGTCAAGGCGGTGCAGGGCCCGGACCGGGTCAGCTGGACCCCTCGATGAGGCCACCGCTCTCGCCGCCGCCCGCCGCCGGGCCGCCGCCCGGGGTGCCCGGTGTGCCGCCGGACGGGTCCTGCCCGCCGTCACCCGGATCGGTGGTCGTGCTCCCGGACGAGGGGTCCGTCTCGCTCCCGCCCTGGTCGGCACCGTCGGCGCCGTTGTTCTCACCGGTCGCGCCCTCGGTGTCCTCCGAGCCGTTGCCCGCCGAGGTGTCGGTGGGGTCGGGGGAGCCGGAGTCCGTGTTCTCGGAGTCGGTCGGCTCGCCGGTGTCCTCGTTGGCCGGCGGGTCGTAGTTCCCGCCGCCACCACTGCTGTTGGAGCTGCCACCACCCGGGTTCCACTGGAAGTCGTCGTCGGCCGGCGGATCCTCCTCGGCGGTGTCGGTCTCCTCGTCGTCCGCCGGGTCGTCGGCCTCGCCGGTGGGGTCGCTGACCTGCTCGTTGTCGATGGGGGGCTTCTCCCCACCGTCGTCGCCGAGGTTGGCGGCGATCAGCGCGCCCACACCGATGCCCACCACGGCGAGCACCGCCACCACAATCATCATCCCGCGCCGGCCGCGCCGGCCCGAGGCACCGCCGTCGTACCGGTCGTACCCGTCGCCGCCCGCGTCGGGGTGGCCCAGCAGCAGCGGCGAGGTGTGGATGGCGCTGGTCGGCGCGTCGTTGCGGGAGGCGGCCGGGGTGCCCATCGGCGGGGTGCCGCCGGGCGTCACCGAGCCGGTGTTCCACAGCCCGGCGGTGTGACTGCCGTGCTCCTCCAGCATCCGCACCGCGTACTGCACCAGCGCGCGCATCTCCTCGGCCGTCTGGAACCGGTCGTCCGGGTCCTTGGCGAGGGAGCGCATCACCAGGCCGTCCAGCTCCGGCGGCGCCTGCGGGTTGACCTCGGAGGCCAGCGCCGGCATGTCCTGGACGTGCTGGTAGACGACGGACAGCGGGGTCTCGCCGACGAACGGGGGACGCAGCGCCAGCAGCTCGTACAGCATGCAGCCGACCGCGTACAGATCGGAGCGGGTGTCGATGGTCTTGCCGAGCGCCTGCTCGGGCGACAGGTACTGCGGGGTGCCCATCACCATGCCGGTCTGCGTCATGGTCTGGGCCGCGCCGTGCAGGGCACGGGCGATGCCGAAGTCCATGACCTTCACCGCGCCGGAGTCGGTGAGGGAGACGTTGGCGGGCTTGATGTCACGGTGCACGATGCCGTGCTGGTGGCTGTAGGCGAGCGCCTCCAGCACACCGGAGACGATGTGCAGGGCCTGGCCGACGGTGGGCGGCTCGGCGCCCATCAGCACTTCCCGGATGGTCTGGCCCTCGACCAGCTCCATCACCATGTACGGGACGACGTTGCGGCCGACGGTCTCCTCACCGGAGTCGTACACGGCGACCACCGCGTGGTGGTTCAGGCCGGCCACCGACTGGGCCTCGCGCGTGAAGCGGGCCTTGGAGACCGGGTCCTCGGCGAGATCGGCGCGCAGCAGCTTGACCGCGACCGTACGGCCCAGGCGCACGTCCTCGGCGGCGAACACCTCCGCCATGCCGCCGCGCCCCAGGCGGTGCGTGAGCCGGTAACGGCCGTCACCCACCAGCCCGGCGTTTCCCCACATCTCGGGAGAGTCCGGCACTTCGCTGGCGGTCCCCCCGGCCTCATCCCCGCCCGGGCCCGACGCGCCTTGCTCCTGTGCCATCAGTCCTCGCCGTTGTCGCCGCGTGTCCAATCGCCATCAAACCCGTTCGGGGGTGGCGCTGACAAGTTGAGTATTGATGCGGTCGTTATCCGCCGCCACGCCGAGCCCGGAACGCGGGTCCGTATGATACGGGCGGGGATCCGGGGCCTTTCGCGCCCGGAACACTCCATATGCCTAGGGGGATCAGTACCGATGAATGACCAGGCCCGTCCGCCTGCGGACTTGACCGGCCGCACGGTGGGCGGCGGGCGCTACGTGCTGCGGGCCCTGCTGGGGCGCGGCGGCATGGCGTCCGTGCACCTGGCGTGGGACACGGTGCTGGAGCGGCAGGTCGCGATCAAGACCATGCACTCCGAGCTGGGCAGCGAGCGGGACTTCCGGGAGCGCTTCAAGCGCGAGGCCCAGTCGGTCGCCAAGCTCACCCACACCAACATCGTCTCGGTCTTCGACACCGGCGAGGACCTGCAGGGCGAGTCCCCTGTCCCCTACATCGTCATGGAGTTCGTCGAGGGCAGGCCGCTGCGCGACCTCCTGGACGAGGACGTCGAGCAGTACGGGGCGATGCCCGCCGCCACCGCGCTGCGGATCACCGCCGACGTGCTGGCCGCGCTGGACATCAGCCACGAGATGGGGCTGGTGCACCGCGACATCAAGCCCGGCAACGTGATGATCGCCAAGCGCGGCGGCACGGTGAAGGTCATGGACTTCGGCATCGCGCGGGCGATGCAGTCCAGCGGCACCGCCATGACCCAGACCGGCATGGTCGTCGGCACCCCGCAGTACCTGTCGCCCGAGCAGGCGCTGGGGCGCGGCGTGGACGCCCGCTCCGACCTGTACTCGGTGGGCGTCATGCTGTTCGAGCTGCTCACCGGGCGGCTGCCGTTCGACGCGGACAATCCGCTGGCCATCGCGTACGCGCATGTGCAGGAGGAGCCGCCGGCCCCGTCCACGGTGAACACGGCGCTGCCGCCCGCGGTGGACGCGCTGGTCGGCCGGGCGCTGCGCAAGAACCCCAACGAGCGCTTCCCCTCCGCCGAGGAGCTGCGCGCCGAGTGCCTGCGGGTGGCGGGCACACTGAGCGGCGAGGCACCGCGCATCGACCCGGCCGCCGCGGCGCCGGGCAACAGCGGGGCCGGGATAGCGGCGTCGGTGTACCCGCAGTTCGGTGCCCCGACCCCGCCGTCGGTCGCGCAGGCCGGCCCGGCCACGCCCCTCGCCTCGCCGTACGCGCCCGGCGGCTACGGCTACCCGCAGCCGGGCCACGGCCCCGGCACCCCCGCGCCGTACGCGATCACGCCCACCGTGCCGGTGTCACCCGGCGGCGGTGCCGCCGGTGCGGGCGGCGGTCGGCGCGGCGCGGTGGGCGTGGTGATCGCGGCGGTGGTGGCGATCGCGGTGGTCGCGGCGGTGGCCGTGTTCTCGCTGCTGAACGGCGAGGGAGACAAGGGCTCGGAGGCGGGGGGCGGTTCGGACACGGGTGCCGAGGACGTGACCGACAACGAGACCGAACGGGAGCCCCGCTTCAAGGAGGGCGACCCGGAGAAGGTCATCGACGCGACCTCCTGCGTGCACGCCAACGACTACTGGGACCAGGACGGGAGCCCCGGTGCGAAGTCCACCCCCAACTTCTACGGCTTCCACATCAACTCCGTGAAGGAGTGCATCCGCTCGGCCGGCTGGCGCTACGAGGAGAACCTCGTCTACAAGGACGAGGTGCTGCTGGGCGAGAACATGGTGGTCAACCAGACCCCGGCACGCGGTGAGCCCTTCGACCCCGAGGAGATGGTCATCGAACTGACCGTCTCCACCGGCCGGGAGCCCGACCGCGGCTAAGGCGTCAGGGCGTGACCGAGAAGTTGGCGAGAATCCGCCCCGCCAGCTCCTCGTCGCCCTCGATCTTCACCTTGTCGGCGACCCGGCGGGCCCGGGTACGGCCGCAGGCCAGCCGGAAGTAGGTCTCCCAGTCGAGGGTGAAGGTGACGACCGGGCCCAGCGACGGGCTGCGGTCCACCGAACCCTGGCCCTCCTCGTCGACCCGGACCGTCCGCAGGAACTCCACCGGCCCGTGCACGTCGAAGACCACGGCCGACTTCTTCGGCGCCTGCGCGTCGTGGGCGACGACCTTCGGGAGCATGCCGAGCAGCACGTCGCGGCTGATGACCGCCGCGTCCGTGGCGAGGTTGCCGGGCTTGCCGAGCGCGCGCCGCAGATCCTGCTCGTGCACCCACACGTCGAAGGCGCGCACCTTCAGGAACGTCTCCAGCGTCATGTCGCCCAGCACGGGGTGCGACAGCTCGTGCCCCGGGTCGCGCTTCTCGTTCCGCAGCTGCCGGGAGCGGCGGATGATCGTGTACTCCAGCTCGCTGGTCATCTCCGGCCCGGTGTGGTGGCGGCGGACATCCACCTGCACCTCGGTGTAGCGGCCCGCCTCGCTGCGTACGTGGTAGAGGTCGCGCGGCAGGGAGTGGATGGGGCGCGGGTCCCCGAGCGCCTCGCACTCGCTGCCGATGACATGCGAGATGACGTCCCGCACGGACCAGCCGGGGCATTCGGTGGCGCGATTCCACTCCCCGCCCACCAGCTCCGATGCCAGCTCGGATATCGCCTCGATCGACTGGGTCCAGGCATCGATGGACGTTTGCAGGCTGGGATGCACGGTCACGGGGCCCCTCGTGGCGATCGTCGCTTGGAGTATTCACACGGTACGCCGCTCGCGCGGGACCGGTGAATGCCTTGAGTGAGTCAAATCCTAGGGTGCGAACGCCTGTCAGTTCGAGGGGTTGCCGGGGCCGGTCCGCACCGTGGTGCGGACCGGGCCCTGTTCGCGCCCTGTGGCAGCGGACTCAGTACCCCAGGAACGACGTCATGGTGTTCGCCAGCAGGTACGGGTCGGCGGCGCCGCACAGCTCGCGCGCGGAGTGCATGGACAGGATCGCCACCCCGATGTCGACGGTGCTGATGCCGTGCCGGGCCGCGGTGATCGGCCCGATGGTGGTGCCGCACGGCACGGCGTTGTTGGACACGAACGTCTGCCACGGCACCCCCGCCCGCTCGCAGGCCTCGGCGAACACGGCCCGGCCCCGCCCGTCCGTGGCGTACCGCTGGTTGACGTTCACCTTGAGGATCGGCCCCAGGCCCGGCATGGGGTGGTGGCCCGGCTCGTGCCGCTCGGCGTAGTTGGGGTGGACGGCGTGCCCGGTGTCCGAGGACAGGCAGAACGTTCCCGCCAGCGCCCGCGCCCGGTCCTCGGGCGTTCCTCCCCGCGCGTAGACCGAGCGCTCCAGCACCGAACCCAGCAGCGGGCCGCCCGCCCCGGTGTCCGACTCGCTGCCGCACTCCTCGTGGTCGAAGGCGGCGAACACCGGGATGGCGGTGGGCTCCGCCCCGGCGGCGGCGACGAGCGCGGCGACCCCGGCGTGCACGGACAGCAGGTTGTCCATCCGCGGCCCGGCCACCAGCTCGCGGTCCTTGCCGAGATAGGCGGGCGCCTCGACGCTGTGCGCCATCAGGTCCCACCCGGCGACCTGCCCGGCCTCGACGCCGGCCTCGGCTGCGAGGAACTCGATCAGCTCGCCCTCACGCGGCTCACCCAGGCCCCACAGGGGGGTCATGTGCTGCTGCCGGTCGAGCTTGAGCCCGTCGTTGACACCGCGGTCCAGGTGGATGGCCAGCTGCGGCACCCGCAGCAGCGCCCGGTCCACGTGCACCAGCACGCTGCCGCCGCCGCGCAGCGACAGCCGCCCGGACAGGCCCAGGTCGCGGTCGAGCCAGGTGTTGAGCAGCGTGCCGCCGTACACCTCGACGGCGATCTGCTTCCAGCCGTGCCGCCCGCTGTCCGGCACCGGCTTGACCCGCAGGTTCGGCGAGTCGGTGTGCGCGCCGACGATCCGGTACGGGGTGGCCGGGGTGGCGCCCTCGGGCACGTACCAGGCGATGATCGCCCCACCCCGGGCGACGAACTTCCCCCCGCTCTCCCCGTCCCAGGCGGCCTCCTCCGCGACCTGCCGGAAGCCGGCCTTCTCCAGCCGCTGCGCGGCATTGGCCACCGCGTGGTACGGCGAAGGCGTCGCGGCGAGGAACCCCATGAGGTCGTCGGTGTGCGCGAGATCGAAGGGTCTGGACGAAGAAGGCGAAGAACTCATACCCCTCAGCATACGAATCCCCCGAATGCCACCTTCCGCCGAGAGCACGCACGCCGGACACCTCCCCCGCCGGCCGTGGTCCGCCAGGCCCCAACCGTCAGCCGCCGGCCGCCGCCCGCCCCCGCTCCGGGTCGGCACTGTGCAGATGCGCCATGAGGTGCTGGAACGCCTGCCAGTCGCCGTCCGGGACCGGGTAGTACAGCCCGGGCCGCTCCGCCGGGTCCAGCCGTACGGGGGTGGTGGGCACGGGTGGGCGCAGCGCGTGCGGCAGCCCGATGCGGTGCACGTCGTCCGCCCCGAGCGCGAACGCCAGCGGCGCGGGCCCGGCCTCCAGTTGGGCGGGCACCGCGAGATCGGCACGGGCCCGGCGGTGCTGCGCCAGCAGCGACACCAGGCCGTACCGGGCGGACAGCGCCCCGGCCAGCTCAGGCAGGCCGGGCACCTCGGCGGGGGCGTCGCCCGCACACCCGAGCGCGAAGGTGACCTCCTCCTCCACGCCGCCCGTGGTGATCCGCACCCGCAGGGTGGCGATCGCCGCCGCGCCCCCGGGATGCCCGACGACCACCAGCCAGGTCGGCTTCGGCGCCCGGCCCCGCACCAGGCCGGTCAGTTCCTCCCGCGACCACGGAAGCGCCGCCGGCTCGCTGGTCCCCCATCCCGCGGGCGGTCCGCCCGTCAGCACCCGCCACACCGTCTCCAGCGGCCCGCCCAGCAGCAGTTCCCGTTCGGCGGGCCGCCGGGTGGTGAAGGTGAGCAGCAGTTGCCCCTCCTCGCTCACCGCCGCCCGCGGCACCCCGTCCAGGAATTGCGGCGCGGGTGTGCCGGTCGCGGCGAACGCCCCGTCCTGCCAGCGCAGTACGGACCCGGACAGCCCGTCGTAGTACCCGCCCGCGCCGTCCTGCACCACCCACCGGTTGGGCAGCCCGCCCAGCAGCGAACGCGTCGGCAGGGACAGCCGGGCACCGCGCGGGGTCACGATCTGCAGCGCCCGTCCCGCGGCCTGCGCCGCCCGCAGCGCGTCGCCCAGCCAGGCTGTCGCCGCCACCAGCGGCCGCTCCTGGATGACGACGGCCGCGCTGTCCGTCAGCACGTCCACCGCGGGCTGCGCCGCGGCCGGGGCCGCCGCGCCGACCACGCCGGTCACCGGGGCCTCGCCGCCGTCGGGCGGCACCGCCCCCGGGGGCCACACCGTGCCGCCGAGACGGCGCGCCAGCCGGGCGGCGATGATCCCGGCCAGCTCCGGCGCCCGCCGCGCACCGGTGGCGGCCCGCACCTCCGTCCACCACACCGGGCCGCTCACGGCCGCCTCCGCTCCCAGCAGCCGGGTCACCTCGCCCGGCAGCCGCACCAGCATCGGCGCCTCGACCGACACCACCGGCCTGCCTTGCCCGTCGCAGAGCTGGAGCAGCGCCCCCTGGGCCCGCTCGGCCGACAGCAGCGTGTCGGGGCCGCCGGCCATCAGGCCGGCCACCACACTCCACGGGTCGGGCATCCGCTCGGTGAGCGCGATGACGTCCGTCGTCACTCTTCCTCCCCCTGCGTGGTGGTCACCGCTGCTCCGGTGCGCGGGCCAGCGCGGTCTGCACGAGCCGGTGCGGCTCCCCGCGGCGTACGAACGTGCCGCGCCCCGGCGGCTGGGCCTTGGCGTAGAGGCCGGGGAACAGCTGGCCCTCCGAGCGGTCGCCGGTCATCACCAGCGCCGAGGTGCCGCTCTCCCGCAGCGTCATCAGGAACGGCTCGTACATCGCCCGGGACGCCCCGGCCACCCGCCGGGTCACCACGAAGTGCAGCCCGATGTCCTGTGCCGAGGAGAGGTAGGGGACGAACGGGTCGAGCGGCTGCTGGCGCGCGGTGGTGAGGATGTCGTAGTCGTCGACGACGACCACGATCCGTGGCCCGCCCGGCACCGCGCCGCCCGCCGCCAGGGCCTCCGGCGACAGCGTGTCGTCCGGCATCCGCTTGTCGAGTTCCCCGGCGATCCCGGCGGACAGCGCCGCCGCCAGCCGGGCGTTGTGCGCGTAGCCGCCCCGGTACGGCTCGGGAACGGCGCTGTGCAGCCCGCGCCGCGGATCCATCACCGCGAACACCAGCTCCTCGTCGCCGTACCGCTCCACCAGGCCGTCCACGATCAGCTTCAGCAGGTTGGTCTTGCCGCACTCGCTGTCGCCGAGGACCAGCAGATGCTGATCGCGCTCGAAGAGATCGAGCGGCAGCGGGCGCAGCGCGTTCTGGTCCAGGCCGATCGGCACGCGCAGCGGCTCGGCGGCCAGACCGGGCAGCCGGCGTGCGGGCAGCCGGGTGGGCAGGACCCGTACCGGCGGCGCGCCCGGCCCCGACCAGGCGGCCCGCACGGCGCTCACCGCGCGTTCGACGGCGGCGCCCAGGTCGGTGTCGTCGGCCCTGGCGTCGATCCGCGGGAGCGCGGCGTGCGCGAACAGCTTGCCGTCGGTCAGTACCCGGCCCGGCTCGTCGGCGCTCAGGGTCTGGGCGAGGCGGCGTTCGATGCCGCTGTCGCCGGGGTCGTTCAGCCGCAGTTCGACGCGGGTGCCGAAGGTGGACTGGACGGCCAGGCGCGCGTCGTTCCAGCGCAGCATCGCGGCCACCACGTGGATGCCGTACCCGCCGCCGCGCCGCAGCAGTTCGCCGATGGTGTCCTCCAGGTCGGAGAACTCCTCCCGCAGTTCGCCGAAGCCGTCGATGACGAGCACGATGTCGGTGGAGCCCAGTTCGGGGAAGCCGCCGGCCGCGCGCAGCCGCCGCAGATGGTCGATCGAGTCGATGCCGTGCTCGCGGAACAGCTCCTCGCGGGCCGTCAGCATCGTGCGGATCTCCTCGACGGTGCGCGCGGCCCGTTCCCGGTCGGCCCGGCCCGCGACCCCGCCGGTGTGCGGCAGCCCGGCCATCGTCGCCAGTCCTCCGCCGACCAGGTCCAGTCCGTAGACGGCCGCCTGGTGCGGGGTGTGGCCCAGGGCCAGGGAGAGCATCAGGGTGCGCAGCAGGGTGGTCTTGCCCGACTGCGGGCCACCGATGATCGCCGCGTGCCCGCCGGCGCGGGTGAGGTCCAGGACCCACTGGCCCTGCCACTGTTTGCCGGGGTCATCCAGCAGCCCGAGCGGGATGCGCAGGGCGCCGCCCGCCGGGGGCCGGGAGAAGCGCAGCCCCCGGGTGGCCGGATCACCGGCCTCCAGCGGCCCGGCGACCGCGTCGAGCGGGAGCGCGGCCGGCAGCGGAGGCAGCCAGATCTGCGCCACGGGCGGGGCCGCGTGCTTGAGCTGGTCCACGACGGTGGCCAGCAGACTGGGGCCGGCGGCGCGCCGGGCGGGAGCGGGTGCCGCGGGCTCGTCGCCGTCCTTCGCCGCGTCCTGGCCGAGCGTGTTGTAGGCCGGGTACGGGAGGGCCCTGGGCCCGTCGTCCCGCGCGGTCCGCTCCTGCCGCACCGGCCTCTGGTAGGGCCCGGACACGTAACTGGCCTTGAAACGGTCGTACGCGCTGGTGTCGACCTTGAGGTAGCCGAAGCCGGGAAGGGGCGGCAGGTGGAAGGCGTCCGGGGTGTCCAGGACGGTCCGGGACTCCTCCGGGGAGAACGTGCGCAGTCCCAGCCGGTAGGAGAGGTAGGTGTCCAGGCCCTTGAGCTTGCCGCCCTCGATGCGCTGGCTGGAGAGCAGCAGATGGACGCCGATGGACCGCCCGATCCGCCCGATCGACAGAAACAGGTCGATGAAGTCGGGCTTGGCGGTGAGGAGTTCGCCGAACTCGTCGATGACGACGAACAGGTGCGGCAGCGGCTCCAGTCCGGGGCGCTCCTCGCGGGCGGCGGCGTAGGCGGCGATGTCCGGCAGCTCACCGGCCCGCTTGAGCACCTGCTGGCGGCGCTGCACTTCGCCGGCCAGGCTGGCGTGCACGCGCTCGACCAGCCCCGCCTTGTTCTCCAGGTTGGTGATGACCCCGGCGACATGCGGCAGCGGAGCGAACGGCGCGAAGGTGGCGCCGCCCTTGTAGTCCACCAGCACCATGGCCAGATCGTCCGGCGGATGCGTGGCGACCAGGGCCAGGACCAGGGTGCGCAGCAGCTCGCTCTTGCCCGAGCCCGTCGCCCCGACGCACAGCCCGTGCGGGCCCATGCCGAGTTCGGCGGACTCCTTCAGGTCGAGCAGCACGGGCTCCCGGGTGTCGCCCAGGCCGATCGGCACCCGCAGGAACGCCTGGTCGCCGCGGCGCGGCGCCCACAGCCGGTCCAGGTCGAGTGCCCCCGGGTCCTCGACCCCCAGCTGGTCGCCGAAGTCCACAGGCCCCGAGAGCGGGGCGCCGGACGCGGCCGACTCGGGGGTGAGCCGCAGCGGGGCGAGCATCCGGGCCAGACCGGCGGCCCCAGCCGCCGTGACCTCGTTCAGGGTGCCGGTGAGCGTGACCGGTTCCTCGCCCCGCAGGTCCTCGACGGAGACGGCCGGCTCGCCGGCGGCGTCCCTGGTGACGGTGATCCGTACGGACACGTGCCCGGGTTCGTCGGTGCGTTCGGCGAGCGGGTACAGCACGGTGATGCCCATGTCGGTGAGCGACACCGCGTCATCGGGCCGGGCCAGCTCACCCGCGGTGCCGCCGTAGCCGTCGGCCACCACGACCATCCGCTTCGCCTGCCGCAGCGCCTCCCGCCCGGCCAGCCCGCGCCGTACCTCGGCGGCGAAGGTGGCCCGCTGCCGCAGTTCGCCGCCGAGCGCACGCGCCAGCTCCGGCAGCCCCGGGGCGATCCGCCGGGCGGGTACCGGCCCGTCGTGCTCCTCGCCGTCCAGGATGTGCGGCAGCCACTTCAGCCACGCCCAGTCGCCCAGCCGCTCGCGCGGGACGGCCAGGGCGAGCGCCACGTCGTCCGGGGCATGGCCGACGGCCGTCTGGGCGAGCAGCGTCCGCACCACGGCCAGCACATCGTCCCGCTCTCCCAGGACGCTGACGTGACCCGCCCGGTCCAGCGGCACGGTCAGCGGCATCTCGGGGGCGGTGCTGAAGCGTTCGCGCAGCCCGGCGGCCTCATTGATCATGAACCGGTCCGGCGGGGTGAGCACCGAGCCGCTCTTGGTCTCCAGACGCAGCGCCCGGACCGGCACCTGGCCGGTACCCAGCCGGACGCGCAGGAAGTCACGGTCACCGCGGCGCCGCTCCCACAGCCGCGCGGGATCGGCCACCACGTCGTACAGGGCCTCGGGAGCGGGAGACAGCACCCGGGCCGCGGCCCGGCGGGCGCGGTCCTCGGCGCTCAGCTCCTCGCGCAGTTCCTCCAGGTACTCCAGGTAGCGCTCGCGCTGGGTGCGCCGCGTGCGCTGGGCCCGCCCGCGCTGGGAGAACAGCAGCCCGATGCCGCCGACCAGCGCGATCACCAGCACCACGGCGCCGATCACGGCGAACTGGCTGCTGCGGACGATGGTCATCATCGCCATCGAGCCCATCATCCCGGCCAGCGGCAGCAGCGAGGTGACGGCCGAGCCCGTCTTGCCCTCGGGGAGGTTGGGCGGTGCCTCGATGAGCCGCTCGGCGGGCTCGGGCAGCGGACGGGTGGTGCGCGCCGGCCGGTGCACCTGCCGGTTGCTCATCCGCCCACCCCGGCGGCCGTTCCGCCGCCCCTCGCTCCGCCCCGCCCCCGGGACATGGCCCGGTCCATGACCTCGGCGGCGAGCCCGAGCGCGGCCTGCCGCGTCGCGCGCCCGAGCAGTTCGGTGCGCACCTCCCCGCCCTCCGCCAGCGCCCGGTCGTAGGGCAACGGGACGACGGCGGCGCCCCCCACGCCCAGATACTCGGCGGCCCTGCGGGCATCGACGCCCATGCCGGGGGAGGTGTGCGCGAGCGCCACCACCGTGGTGGGCAGCATGCTGCGGTGCAGCCCGCCGATCCAGTCCAGGACTGTACGGGTGGTGGCCACCCCGGCGGCGGTGGCCGGAGCGACCAGCACCCGCGCCTGGGTGGTGGTCAGCGCCGTCCTGGCCACCTCGGCGGGCAGCGTCTCGCAGTCCACGACGGTGGTGCCGAACCAACGCCGCAGCGAGGTCATCACGATCCGGTAGGAGTCGATGTCGAGCTGGGCACCGACAGCACCCTGGCTGCCGGGCAGCAGCCAGCCACCGCCCGCGTAGGGCAGCAGATAGCCCGTCACATCGGTGACCCGCATGGAGGGGTCGAGGATCCGCGCCAGGTCGTGGAACGTCCAGCGGACCTCGCTGGCGCCGAGCAGCCGCGGCAGGGTGCCCAGCGCCGGGTCGGCCTCGATGGCGAGCACCGGGTCGGCGCGGTAGTGCGCGAAGGTCAGCCCGAGCAGCGCCGCCACCGTGGACTTCCCCGCACCACCGCGGATACTGGTGACCGCGATCTGCCGCCCGGTGGTGATGGGCTGCTGCACGGACCTGGCCAGCCGGGTGGCCTCCTCGGTGTCCCGCGCGGTGGACGACAGCCCGTCGCGCAGCGCGCGCACGGCCCGCCGGCCCAGCGGATCACCGTGCCGGGCACGCTGCCCCGCGCGCTGCACCGCGGGCGTCACCACGGGTACGGAGACGGGCGCGGGGAGTGGAGGAGCCGCCGCGGCGACGGGCCGATCGGCGGCCGGCGGCGCGGGCACAGCCGCAGGCTCGGGCCCGGGCGGCACCGCTTCGGCCGCCACCCCGCCCAACTCCTGAAAGACATCCCGCTGCCAATCCCCCGGTACCGGTGCGGACATCACCGCCTCCCCTTCCCTGTGTCAGAACGTGTCGAGCAGCCGGCCGTACACACCGAACGCCCCCAGAGCCACTGGTATCAGGGCCACCACCGCGACCGATTCGATGCCGTTCGTCAACCGCCGCAGCCGGACCCGTACATGGTCGGGCGGCCGGGCGACCAGCAGGGCCAGCGGCAGTACGGCGGATGCTCCGAGCACCACCAGTGGCCACGCCGCGGACTGATCGGGGGTCTGCGCCCACAGCACGATCAGCCGCACCCACAGCACGGCCCCGGCGGTCAGCAGCGCGAGGACCTCGACGGCGAGCGGGAAGGCCCGGGCACGGGAGAGCAGAATCATCGCGAGCAGCGCCGTGACCGCCACCGTCCAGCCGCTGACCTCGCCGACCGCCAGCCATCCGGCGGCCGCGGCCGAGGCCGCGACGGCCACGGTGGCCAGGGCCAGACCGCGGTGGGTGGCGGACAGCGCGGTGTCCACCCGGTACCGGCTGACCGAGACGCTGCCCGAACGCTGGTCGTCCAGCCGCGTCAGCCCGGCCGCCATCATCGCGAACCTCGGCAGAAAACCCAGTGCCAGCACGGAAATCACCCCCAGCAGCACCCCGGTCCTCGCCCCGCCGATGAGCAGGGCCCCCACCTCCCAGACACCGACGATCAGCGCGACCGCGACAGCACCGACCAGCCCGCCCCGGCCCAGCGGGGTGAGGGCACCGAGCAGCGCCAGCACGACGACCACGGCGGCCCCCGCGGCGGCGAGCCGCACGGCACCGCTCTGCGACCAGGTCATGACCAGCGCCCCGTACACCCCGAGCACGCCACCCAGCAGGATCAGCGCCGTCCCCAGCTCCCGGGCCCTGAACCAGACGGCCGGCCCGCTCGCGGCCGCCGCGCCCACGGCCGCCAGGACGATCCACCCGCCGACCCGGTCGGTCCCGTACCACGCGGTCGCGAGGGCGACGGCGACGAGCACGAGCAGCAGCGAGAACCCGCCGGCGCTCAGGGTGCGGACCGACGCGTCCCATCTCCCGCGCCGCAGATCCAGATCCTCGGCCACCTCATCGGTGACGTCGTGCACGACCGGGGCGGCCGGCGTCTCCTGCTCCCGGACCAGCCGCAGCACCGCGCCGTCGGCGACACCCGCCGAGGCGAGCGTGTCGTCCTGGGCGAGCACAGCACCGTCGGAGGTGACCAGCCGCCGCAACGCGGGGGTACGGCCGGGCCGTTCTCCCAGCAGCCGCAGCACGTCGGGCAGCAACTCCCCGATCGGGTCCTCGGCCGGCAGCACCAGATCGATCCGCCGCCGGTCACCGACCAGCGTCACCCGGCTCACCACGAGCCCGACCCCATCCGCCCGGAGAGGAACGACCATCCCACGCAGCCGGCGCACAGCACGGCGCCCAGCACGATCCCGCCGACGCTCTTCCCCAGGTTCTCGTCCAGGGTCATCCGGACGCGCTGCCCCCCGAACAGCAGGGCGTCCCGCAGCCGTCGGCGCCGCACCGACACCGACTCCAGCAACTGACTGTCATAGTCCCGAGCCACGACGTCCCCCTCCCACTCCGCTCACCACCCTACGATCCCGTACGGACACGTGCCATGATCGGAGCGTCACATCCGGGGAACCATTCCGGCAGACGGAACGTCATCACCCGTACACGGACCCAGGGGAGGGGAGCCGGACCATGGGCATGAAGTTCGACATGGGCAACCAGGTGCTGTCGACGCTGCGTCAGCAGTCGCAGGGCGCCAGCACGGATCTGGGCACGCTCATCCAGCAGCTGATCGCGGCGGCGGAGCCGCTGGAGGGCAAGTTCAGCGGGGGCGGCAAGGCCGCCTTCGACGCCTTCAAGGCCCGCTCCACCGAGATCTCCGCGGAGCTGAACGGCGCGCTGAGCGCGATCCTCGGCGGCCAGGCCGGCATGGACGAGGCGTTCCGTACCGGTGACCAGGAAGCCACCGACAACGCCCGGCAGGCGATGTCGGCGGCCAACTTCGACGGCGCCCGCTTCTCGGGCCGCTGACAGGGGGCGGGATGAGCAACGACAGGATCGGGTACGACGTCAACGCCTCGGGCGAGGCGCAGACCAACATCCACGGCGTCATCCAGCAGTTGGAGCAGGTGATCAGTGCCCGCGACGGCCACGTGAAGAACGCCATGGCCGACTTCCAGGCCGACGGGGTCTCCGAGCAGTACCACGGCGCGGAACAGCGCTGGAACACGGCGGCCGAGGAAGTCCGCACCATCATCGGCCTGCTCAAGTCGACGCTGGAGAACAACGACGGCACCGCGCAGAACACGCTGCGCCGCGCGCAGGGCGCGGTGGACGGCATCGGCTGACCCGGCTCACGGAGGGGACGACGGGGATGACGGGGTGGGACATCGATCCGGAGGGCGTGCAGGGCGTCCTGGAGGCGGCCGGCGAGCGGGCGTCGGATCTGGAGGGGTGGGGCGAGCACTACGGCTCGACCCTGGAGAGCGCGGCGGCAGCGGCCGGCACGCTGTCGTTCGGGGGTGGCGGCGGGGGAGGCGGCGAGGGTGAGGGCGTCGGGCTCGTCGGCCTGGCGCTGTCCCAGTTCGCCGAGAACACCCGCGGCGATGTGATGTACATCGGCGCGCGCATCGGCAAGTCGCTGGAAGGCGCCTACAACGCCGCCGTGGCCTATCTGGAGGGCGACGAGGCGATGGCCGCCGAGGCCCAGCGCCTGGCGCTGCTCGCCCCGGTGCTCGACCTGCGCGCGCCGGGCGAAGACCCCAACGGGCCGGTGTAGGTCCCATGAGCGAGGAAGTGGAGCGGGTCGACCCCGCCGGCATCCCCGAGTTCACCGGCAACCTGTCCATGCTGGCGGCCGACTGCATGGGCCTGGACGCGGCCGAGTCCGGCATCCGCGGCATCGGCTCGGACGTCCACGACGAATTCCAGGGCCTGTCCTCCTTCTACACCGCCCCCGAGGCGGAACAGCTCTTCGCCACCACGGGGCCGGCCCGGGACCGGGCCGCGGAGTTCGCGGACGATCTGGCGGCGGTGCGCTCCGCCCTGTGGGACTACCACGAGGAGATCACCCCGATCGTCGGCCGGCTGAACCGGCTGCGGTACGAGACGGAACAGTTCGTCGAGTCCATCCGGAACGACGACGACTGGAAGAAGAGCGAGTCCAAGGTCGACCGCAACAACGGACTGCTCACGGACATCTCCACCACCATCGCCCAGTTCTGGGCCGCCGAGCGGTCCTGCGCCAACCGGATCAACGCCCTGTGGGGCGGCCCGCAGTGGACCACGGACGACGGCTCCGGCGGCGAGCACATGTACGGCGTGAGCGAGGAGGAGATGGCCCAGGCCGGTGAGACGCCCTGGGGCCGCGCGGTGGAACGCGAGTACTCCTGGTACCGCGTCGACCAGCACCTCAAGAGCTTCGTGTGGGACGGCATCATCGTCGACGGGATCTGGGGAACGATCACCGGGCTCGGCGGGCTGCTCGGCTTCCAGGGCTGGGACGTCTTCAAGGAGTCCTGGAAGGGCCTGGGCCAGCTGGCCACGGGCCTGGCGATCGTCACCAGCCCGCTGAACGCTCTGGCCTACTCCCTGATGCCGGACGGCGCGGTCAAGGACTGGATGGACGACAGCCTGGACGTCACCCGGGAGACCGCCAAGGGGCTGGTCGCCTGGGACATGTGGAGCGAGGATCCGGCCCGTGCGGCCGGCCTGACCACGTTCAACGTCCTGACGACGGTCGCCAGTTTCGGCGCCGGCGCCGGTGTCCGGGCGGCGGCGAGCGGAGCGGGCACGGCGACCCGCATCACCGCCGCGGCGGCCCGGGTGGGCACGGTCATCGACCCGATGACCTACGTCACCCGTGGGCTGACCACCATGACACGCTTCGGGGAGATCAGCAGCCAGCTGGCGAACCTGACCACCACCCGTGCCTTCGAACTCCCCGACGGCAGCCTGCGCCTGGACAACGGCTCGGTCATCCCGGCCAACGGCCCCTTCAGCAGGGACGCCCTCCCCCCGGGCCAGCACGCGGTGGGCCGGCCGGACGGCTCGATCCTGTGGGACGACGGCACGATCCTCCACCCGGACGGCCGCCTGGAATCCCCCACCGGCCAGACCATCCAGAACGCCGACGAGATCCCGGCCGAGATCTCCGCCCGCGACCGCTCCATCCTGGACTCCACCACCCCCGAACCCGCCCTGGCCGGCGCCACCAGACCCGACCTCAACGCCCAGGCCAACGCCACCCCCCCGGACTCCCCACCACCGTCCCAGCGCCCGGACCCCGTGCCGACCGAGGGCCCCACCAGAGACCTCCCCGGCCAACGGACCCCCGACAGCACCCCATCCTCACCCAGCGGCGGTGGCGGTGGCGGTGGCGTTGGCGGCAACTTCCCCGATGACCTTCCCGACCGACCATCGGGCAGCGGCCATGACCTGCCCGAGAACCCTGGCGGTTCCGGGGAAGGGATTTCCGACCGGACATCGGACGTCCCCGAGGGCACCGGTCGTCCGGAGGTGGCGCCTCCAAGGCATGACGCCCCGGCCAATGGGATGTCGAACCGCGAACGCCCTCCCAGGGAGGGTGATACCGACTACATTGTCGATGACCCCAACAACTGGTCAGACACTATTACGGACATTGACCGAATCGAGGACGGAACCCTGTGGGAGGAGAAGACCGCAACGGGACAAGATCCTCGCATCAATGCCGAAAAGTGGACAAAAAAGCACGTACTCAAGAAGCTGGATTCGTACGTACGAGCACGGTCACATCTTCAGGGGTTCGAAGAATCACCCATCGGAATACATTTCACGGAACCGGGAGCAACACCGGAATTCAAATCTGCCGTGGAAAGTGCCGTTAATAAATGGCGATCCGACAACCCCGGAGTCGAAGTGAAAGTAAAGTGGAACTGATGAGCTGCTACTTTCAAACCCAAGACACGGATCTTTGGAACCCATCGAATTCCGTGGCAAGAATCTTTGTCGGCCAAGTATTGACATTGTCAGACGAAATGGCGATCGAGTCTGGCGTGGGAGAAATCATCGAGGATGAATGTGAAATTGACGGAGACGCATTTCCGGCTTTTCTTCACGCTTTGCTCCTGAGGCACGGAAATTCCAACAACCAGGCCCTCCGGTCACTCTTGGAGGGCGTACTGGCCGTCGGCCTCGTCATCGCCGAGAGGGCAGGTTGGGATATGCCCAGTGCAAGCACAGTGGATAATTCATTCTGGGAAGAGAAGAGAGTGCAACTGGCGAGAAGCATGCCGACCGGCTGACGACACTTCCAAAAGCGAGACGAAATTATAAATGGCTTGGTGGCGATCATCCCCGCAAGCAACAAAGGAAAGAACACCCATAGACGCTTCACCAGCCGCCCTCGGGGATGAAAATCTTGCACTCAGGTGACAAAGATGCAGCGATTTGATATCGATGACCCGGATGTAGATATTGATTTCGGCTATCGCCTCCTTCACAAAGGAAATCCGATCAACGGCGAAGTCGAAGAGCGCCTGGGAGGATCCTTGATCTCCCGCGAGGAGTACGCGGATGGAATCAAGGAAGGCCCGACGCAGGAATGGCACAGGAACGGGCTACTGAAATCCCAGGGAATCCATCGTCGCGGATTGCCGGTGGGAGAATTTCGAGAATGGCACCCCACGGCACTCTGGCAAAGCTGCTGATCAACAATGATGACGGCACCAAAAGTCTCTCCGTCCAGGAGTGGGACGAGGACGGCAACCCGACTAAATATTGGCGATCGGAAAAGTCCTGACGTTCGACTAAAAGCTTCTCGTTCCCTTCGAGCGCCTGACGTCTATTAACCGGTCCCACCACGCCAGTGCCTTGATCACGCTGGCTAAAGAATCGCACTCATGCGTGAACATCTTCGCCGCTCCGCCCAGTGGGCAGACGCGATCGGCGCCACCGAATCGTGGCCGTTGTTCGATCTCGGGGAAGCCGTTTGGGCAGCCCCTAAGATCACCTCTCCCCTCACCCTGTCACCGATCTTAACGAGATCTCATTGGATTACCCCGACGCGAATGAAAGCCATTAGATGCCCCGTCACCCGGCTGAAATATCGGATACAGCGCAAGAAACGGCTCCGGTCCCCGACACCTGTAAGTGCCGGGGACCGGAGCCGTCATCGTTGCCGGAGGCTCAGAACGCCGCTTCGTCCAGGTCCATCACGCTCGGGTCCGTCGTCTCCGCCGCCGTGCGGGTCGCCGTCACCTTCGGGAGGACCGTGGTCGCGAAGTGCTTGGCCGCCGCGATCTTGCCCTCGTAGAACGGCTTGTCCTTCGCCGAGGCGCCGGGCAGCGCCTCCGCCGCCACCGCCGCACCGCGCAGCAGCAGGTAGCCGACGATCACGTCGCCCGTCGCCAGCAGGAAGTCGGTGGTGTTCAGGCCCACCTTGTAGATGGACTTCACGTCCTTCTCGGTGGCCGCGAGGTCGGTCAGCATGATGCCGGCGATGACCTCCAGGTCGGCGGCTGCCGTGGTCAGGCGTTCGCGGGCGGTGGCCAGGTCCTCGCCGCCCGGGGCGTCGGTCAGGAACTTCTTGATCTCGGCCGAGACCGTGCCCAGCGCCACGCCCTGGTTGCGGACGATCTTCCGGAAGAAGAAGTCCTGCCCCTGGATCGCGGTCGTGCCCTCGTACAGGGTGTCGATCTTGGCGTCCCGGATGTACTGCTCCAGCGGGTACTCCTGGAGGTAGCCGGACCCGCCGAAGGTCTGGAGGGACTGCGCGAGCTGCTCGTAGGAGCGCTCCGAGCCGTACCCCTTCACGATCGGCAGCAGCAGGTCGTTGATCGCCTCGTCCGCCGAGACGTCCTCGCCCGCCGCACGCTTGATCTCGATGCCGTCCTGGACGCTCGCCGTGTACAGCACCAGGGCCCGCATGCCCTCCGCGTACGCCTTCTGCGTCAGCAGCGAGCGGCGCACGTCGGGGTGGTGGGTGATGGTGACGCGCGGCGCGGTCTTGTCCGTGAAGCGGGCCAGGTCCGGGCCCTGGACGCGGTCCTTGGCGTACTCCAGGGCGTTCAGGTAGCCGGTGGACAGGGTCGCGATGGCCTTCGTGCCGACCATCATCCGCGCGAACTCGATGATCTTGAACATCTGGCGGATGCCGTCGTGCTTCTCGCCCAGCAGCCAGCCCTTGGCCGGCGTCCCGCCCGCGCCGAAGGTCAGCTCGCAGGTGTTGGAGACCTTCAGGCCCATCTTGTGCTCGACGTTCGTGGCGTAGACGCCGTTGCGCTCGCCCAGCTCGCCGGTCTCCCAGTCGAAGTCGTACTTGGGGACGATGAACAGGGACAGGCCCTTGGTGCCGCCGGCGTGCCCCTCGGGCCGCGCCAGCACGTAGTGGACGATGTTCTCGCTCAGGTCGTGCTCGCCCGACGTGATGAAGCGCTTGACGCCCTCGATGTGCCAGCTGCCGTCCTCCTGGCGCACCGCCTTCGTGCGGCCCGCGCCGACGTCCGAGCCGGCGTCCGGCTCGGTGAGCACCATGGTGGAGGCCCACTGCTTGTCGACCATCAGCTGGGCGATCTTGCGCTGCTCCTCGGTGCCCTCGTCGTACAGGATCGAGGCGAAGGCCGGCCCGGAGGCGTACATCCAGATCGCCGGGTTGGCGCCGAGGATGAACTCGGCGAAGCCCCACAGCAGCGAGCGCGGGGCGACGGTGCCGCCGAGCTCCTCGCCGATGCCCAGCCGCCACCACTCGGCGTCCATGTACGCGGCGTAGCTCTTCTTGAACGACTCGGGCAGCGGGGCGGTGTGCGTCGCGGGGTCGAAGACCGGGGGATTGCGGTCGCCGTCGGTGTACGAGGCGGCCAGCTCGTTCTCGGCGAGCCGGGCGATCTCCCGCAGGACGGTGCGGGCGGTGTCGGTGTCCGCCTCCGTGAACGGCCCGGTGCCGTACACCGAGCCGCGGCCGAGGACCTCGAACAGGTTGAACTCGATATCGCGGAGATTCGACTTGTAGTGACCCATGGCGACGACTCCAGCTCGCTCCAGTACCGGGCAGTAACTCCCATCATGCTACCCACCGGTAATAAGAAGCAAGCGGAAACCGGGCCCTCCTCACTCAGTAGGCTGCTGCGCATGTACGGCTACGACCAGACCCCGTACCAGGGTCAGCAGCAGCAGCCCTACGGGGACGCCTACAACGGGCAGCAGCTCTACCCCGAGCCGCCCCAGCCACAGCAGCAGGCCGCCGCGGCCCCCGCCGCCGGTGGCGCCGCCCCCGCGCCCCCGTCGTTCACCGACGCCCTGCGCGCTTACACCTCGGGCGCGCTGTCCTCGGAGGAGTTCCACGACATCTTTCTCGCGGCCAAGATCTACTGCCCGCGCGGGGAGACCCCCGGCTTCCTGGCACTGCACAACACCCAGCAGCCCGTCATCCCGCTGTTCACCTCGCTGCGGGAGCTGCGCCGCTACGCCGGCAAGGAGTCGCGCTACTTCACGGTCACCGGTGGCGAGGTGCTGGACCTGCTGCCCACCGGCTACGGCTTCGCGCTGGACATGGAGGGCGAGCACCGCCTCGTCCTGGAGGCCGCCGCCGTGAACGAGATGGTCGACTACACCATGCGGCGTATGTACGGCTGACCCGGAAGCAGCGCCGGGGGCGCCCACTCGACGAATGTTCATCGTTCAACTATTCTGATGACAGTTGCCGAGGAGGTACGCCATGCCCGCCATCACCGTCGAGAACCCGCTCACCCTGCCCAAGGTCGCCGCCCCCGCCGCCACCGGCGACACCCCCGTGCCGGCCCGCAAGGTGCTCACCGTCACCACCGCGCCCACCGGCTTCGAAGGGGAGGGCTTCCCGGTCCGCCGCGCCTTCGCGGGCATCAACTACCGGCACCTCGACCCGTTCATCATGATGGACCAGATGGGCGAGGTGGAGTACGCCGCCGGCGAGGCCAAGGGCACCCCCTGGCACCCGCACCGCGGCTTCGAGACCGTCACGTACCTCCTGGACGGCACCTTCGTCCACCAGGACTCCGAGGGCGGTGGCGGCGTCATCAAGGACGGCGACACCCAGTGGATGACCGCGGGCTCCGGCCTGCTCCACATCGAGGCCCCGCCGGAGGAGCTGGTCCTCAAGGGCGGCGTCTTCCACGGCATCCAGCTGTGGGTCAACCTCCCCGCCAAGAGCAAGATGACCGACCCCCGCTACCAGGACATCGGCGGCGGCAACGTCAAGCTGCTCTCCACCCCCGACGGCGGCGCCCTGCTGCGCCTGATCGCCGGTGACCTCGACGGCCACGAGGGCCCGGGTGTCACGCACACCCCCATCACCCTCATCCACGCCACCGTCACGGCCGGCGCCGAGCTGACGCTGCCCTGGCGTCCCGGCTTCAACGCGCTCGCCTACGTCCTGGCCGGACGCGGCACCGTGGGCACCGAGCGGCGCCCGGTCGAACTGGGCCAGACCGCCGTCTTCGGCGCCGAGGGCGAGACGGTCACCCTGCGGGCGGACGAGCGCCAGGACTCCCACACCCCGGCGCTGGAGGTCATCCTGCTGGGCGGGCAGCCGATCCGGGAGCCGATGGCCCACTACGGGCCCTTCGTGATGAACTCGCACGCCGAGCTGTCCCAGGCGTTCGACGACTTCCAGGCCGGACGGCTCGGGCGCATCCCGGCCACCCGCCAGAAGCGCTGAACGACGGGAGAGAGTCGAGGGGGAGACAAGCGGTCTTTCATACCCTTTGACCGCTTTATCCCTTTGCGGTGACCGGGCCCTGGACGGGACGGTAGTCTGAGTGGTCCATTCCCGGAACGTGTTGACGACTTGGATGAATGATGCATAGGTACCGGTCCCACCTCTGCGGCGAGCTGCGCTCCGCGGACATCGGCAAGGATGTCCGACTGTCGGGATGGCTGCACAATCGCCGCAATCTGGGCGGCATCCTCTTCATCGACCTGCGCGACCACTACGGCATCGTGCAGCTGGTCGTCCGCCCCGGCAGCGCCGTGAACGAGCAGCTCAGCTCGCTCTCCAAGGAGACGGTGATCCGCGTCGACGGCACGGTCGTGGCGCGCGGCGCGGACAACGTCAACCCCGAGCTGCCCACCGGCGAGATCGAGGTCGAGGTCGGCGAGGTCGAGGTGCTCGGCGCCGCCGACCAGATCCCGTTCACCATCAACGCCGACGACGGGGTGAACGAGGAACGCCGCCTGGAGTACCGCTTCCTGGACCTGCGCCGGGAGCGGATGCACCGCAACATCATCCTGCGCTCGCAGGTCATCTCCGCCATCCGGCAGAAGATGACCGCCCAGAACTTCACCGAGCTGGCGACCCCGATCCTCTCCGCCACCTCCCCCGAGGGCGCGCGCGACTTCCTGGTGCCCTCGCGGCTGCACGCCGGCAAGTTCTACGCCCTGCCGCAGGCTCCGCAGCAGTTCAAGCAGCTGCTGATGATCGCCGGCTTCGACCGGTACTTCCAGATCGCGCCCTGCTTCCGTGACGAGGACGCCCGCGCCGACCGCTCGCCCGGCGAGTTCTACCAGCTCGACGTCGAGATGAGCTTCGTCGAGCAGGAGGACGTCTTCCAGGTCATCGAGAAGGTGATGACCGAGCTGTTCGAGGAGTTCGGCGGCGGGCGCCACGTCACCTCGCCCTTCCCGCGCATCCCCTACCGCGAGGCGATGCTCAAGTACGGCTCCGACAAGCCGGATCTGCGGGCCACGCTGGAGCTCACCGACGTCTCGGAGATCTTCGCGGGCTCGGGCTTCAAGGCGTTCGCCGACAAGCACGTGCGCGCGCTGGCCGTCCCGGACACAGCCGGGCAGCCGCGCAAGTTCTTCGACCAGCTCGGTGAGTACGCCATCACCCAGGGCGCCAAGGGCCTGGCCTGGGTCCGGGTCGGCGAGGACGGCCGTACGCTCACCGGTCCGATCGCCAAGTTCCTCACCGAGGCCGACACCGAGGCGCTGCTCGGCAAGCTGAACGCCACCGCGGGCACCGCCGTGTTCTTCGGCGCCGGTGACTTCGAGGAGGTCTCGAAGATCATGGGCGCGGTGCGGGTGGAGGCCGCGCGCCGTGCCGGGCACTTCGAGGACGGCGTCTTCCGGTTCTGCTGGGTCGTCGACTTCCCGATGTTCGAGCGGAACGAGGACACCGGCCGGATCGAGTTCTCGCACAACCCGTTCTCCATGCCGCAGGGCGGCCTGGAGGCGCTGCGCGGCAAGGACCCGCTGGACATCCTGGCCTGGCAGTACGACATCGTGTGCAACGGTGTCGAGCTGTCCTCGGGCGCCATCCGCAACCACGAGCCCGACGTGATGTACGAGGCGTTCGGCATCGCCGGCTACTCCCGGGACGACGTGGAGCGGGAGTTCGGCGGCATGCTGCGGGCGTTCAAGTTCGGCGCCCCGCCGCACGGCGGGATCGCCCCGGGCGTGGACCGCATCGTGATGCTGCTGGCGGACGAGCCGAACATCCGCGAGACCATCGCCTTCCCGCTCAACGGCAACGCCCAGGACCTGCTGATGGGCGCCCCGAGCGAGGTGGACGAGGCCCGGCTGCGGGAGCTGCACCTGAGCGTGCGCAAGCCGCCGGCGCAGGAGAAGTAACACGCGGACAAGGAAGAAGCCCGGGAGGACGGACGCACCGCCTCCCGGGCTTTGCCGTGGGCGCGATCAGCCCTCGGGGTTGGCCGAGGAGTGGTGGCTGACGATCTGCCACTCGCCGGTCTTCGTGTTCTTCTCGTAGACGAAGGTGTAGCGGGCGTCGACGGTCGAGGTGACGCCGTCTTCGGTGAGGGTGAAGGTGTACGAGCCGGAGTCCACGGCGGATGTCGGGCTCAGGATGTCGACGTGGGACTCGTTGATCTCGCCGACCGGGTGCTTCTCCAGGAAGTGCTCGAAGTAGTCGACGATGCCGTCGCGGTCCGAACGTATCCGGTTGGAGAGGGTCGGGAGCAGCACGCCGTCGGGGGCGTAGAGGTCGGCGACCTGCTCCGGGTCCAGCGTGGCGAGGGCGTCGTTCCAGGTGTCGAACTGCTCCCGGATCTCCTGCTGGGTGGGGTAGGTGGTGTGCGGCCGGTGATGACCGTGACCAAACGTTTCCGCAGTGGTGTCGGCAGAGGCGACGGCGGTGGCCCCGGAGGCCGCGGTGAGCAGCAGCAGGCTGCTGGCGGCGACGGCGTAGCCGGTCCGGGATCGCGAAGTGATCTTACGCATAGGGCCCATGAGTACAGGCCCCCGGTGAAACGCTCTCCAAGAGTTGGTCAAGGAACTGGCATGGCAGGGCAAGGAGTTGACCAAGCCCGGCCATGTTCGTTCACATCCGGTCAGTTGAGTTTAAAGGTCGAACTCAGCCGGGGGGATGTCCAGCGCGAAGCAGACATCGCGGACGACCTTGCGCTCCTGGGCGTCGAAGTCCCCGTCCGCGCCGCCGATCACGATGCCGATCTGGATGACGGCGCGCGCCTCGGCCGGCTTCTTCTTCACCTTGGCGATCTCCTGCATCACCCCGATCTTCCCGAAGTCGAAGTCGGCGGTGAGCTGGTCGACGTACTTGTTGAACCGCTGCCGCAGATCGTCGGCCGGGAAGTTCTGGAGCACCTCGTTGCCGCCGATGAGCGCCGCGACCCGCTGCCGCTCGGCCGGGTCCACCGAACCGTCGGCGGCGGCCACCAGCGCGCACATGGCCATGCTGGCGTCCCGGAACGCCCCGCTCTTGAGGTCGTTCTTCTTCGCCACCAGCTGGGACTGCATGGTCTGGGCGGAATCCTTGATCCGGTCCCACAGGGCCATGGTCTGCTCTCCTCGACGTGCGTTGCGTCAGCCTTACCTGACGTCAACGAACCCGGATGGGACACGAGTTCCGTACGGACGAGGGCGCGTTGTCACAGCCCGGGCCCCGGGCGCAGGGCGCGGAAGTACAGGAACCGGGGCGCGGTGGAGAGCAGGTCGAACCACGCCGGGTCCTGCTCCCGGGCCTCGGGGCGGGGCATCGGTTCCTCCAGCCGGTCCACCGTGAAACCGGCGTCCCGCAGGGCGTTGAAGGCGGCGCCGAGCGGGCGGCGGTAGAACCGTACGGTGCGGGGGCGGCCGGCCACCGTCCAGGTGTCCGTCACCCGCTCGGTGCGGAAGTAGTCCGGCCGCTCGAACCAGTGCCAGTCCTCCCCCGGGTGGTGCACCGACATCACCAGCGCGCCGCCGGGCCGCAGCACGCGGCGCAGTTCGGCCAGGGGGCCGCTCCAGTCCTCCAGGTAGTGCAGCACGAGGGAGGCCGTGACCAGGTCGAAGGAGGCGTCCGGGAGGAAGTCCAGCGGGGCGGCGAGGTCCGCGTGGTGGAAGCGGCCGCTGTCGCCGCAGTGTTCGCCGGCCAGCCGCACCATCTGCGCGCTGGCGTCGATCCCCGTGACGGACGCGGCGCCGCGCTCGATGAGCAGCGCGGACAGGTGCCCGGCGGCGCAGCCCACGTCGAGCACCCGCCGGCCGGTCACGTCCCCCGCCAGCGCGAGGACGGCGGGCCGGTCGTAGTGCGCGTTGACGATGTTCGAGGCGGTGTGCTCGGCGTACTCCGCGCCCATCGCGTCGTACTGGTCGGGCTCGTCCGGCGGTGGGAACGGGGCGGATTGGTCGGGCTGGTCGGGCTGTCGCGTCATCGCCCCAGGGTCGCCCATCGGCGCGCCCGCGGTAACGGTGACGGCGGCCGGGAATCGCTCCCCGGCCGCCGCCCGCCCCGCGCCGTCACCGGCGTTCGGCCGCCCGGAAGGTGCGCAGCCGCAGGCTGTTGGCCACCACCGACACCGAGGAGAAGGCCATCGCGGCGCCCGCCAGCATCGGGTTCAGCAGCCCGGCCGCCGCCAGCGGCAGCGCGGCGACGTTGTAGCCGAACGCCCAGACCAGGTTGGTCTTGATGGTGAACAGCGTCTTGCGGGAGAGCCGGATGGCGTCCGCCGCCACCCGCAGGTCGCCGCGCACCAGGGTGAGGTCGCCGGCCTCGATCGCGGCGTCCGTCCCGGTCCCCATCGCCAGGCCCAGGTCGGCGGTGGCCAGCGCGGCGGCGTCGTTCACGCCGTCGCCGACCATGGCGACCGTCTTGCCCCCGGCCTGCAGCCGCCTGACGACATCCACCTTGTCCTGCGGCATCACCCCGGCGATCACGTGCTCGGCGTCGATGCCGACCTCCGCCGCCACCGCCCGGGCCACGGCCTCGTTGTCACCGGTCAGCAGGATCGGGGTCAGGCCCAGGTCGCGCAGTCGCGCGACCGCCTCGGCGCTGGTCTCCTTCACCGCGTCGGCGACCTCGAACACGGCCCGTGCCTCGCCGTCCCAGGCGACGGTGATCGCGGTGCGGCCTGCGGCCTCCGCCCGTGCCCGCGCCGCCGCCAGCGCGTCCGGCAGCTCGATGGCCCACTCCGTCAGCAGCCGTTCCCGGCCCACCAGGACGGCGTGGCCCTCCACGACCCCCTGCACACCGAGCCCGGGCACATTGGCGAAGTCCTCGGGGGTGGGCAGCGCCGCCCCCAGGCGCTCCGCCGCGCCCGCCGCGACCGCCTGGGCGATCGGGTGTTCCGAGGCGTGTTCCAGCGCCCCGGCCAGCCGCAGCACGTCGGCCTCCGGCGTACCGTCCGCGACGTGCACGCCCAGCAGGGTCATCCGGCCGGTGGTGACCGTACCGGTCTTGTCGAGCACGATCGTGTCGGCCTTGCGGGTGTTCTCCAGGACCTCGGGGCCCTTGATGAGGACGCCGATCTGCGCGCCGCGCCCCGTGCCGACCATCAGGGCCGTCGGGGTGGCCAGGCCCAGCGCGCACGGGCAGGCGATGATCAGGACGGCCACGGCGGCGGTGAACGCGGCGGACGCCCCGCCACCCGTCAGCAGCCAGAAGGCCAGCGTGCCCAGGGCCAGGACGATCACGGCCGGTACGAACACCGCCGAGATCCGGTCGGCGAGCCGCTGGGCCGCCGCCTTGCCGTGCTGGGCGTCCTCGACCAGCTTCGCCATCCGTGCCAGCTGGGTGTCGGCGCCGACCCGGGTGGCCTCGACCACCAGCCGGCCGCCGGCGTTCACGGTGGCGCCGGTGACCGCGTCCCCGGCCGCGACCTCCACCGGTACGGACTCCCCGGTCAGCATGGACGTGTCCACGGCGGACGAGCCCTCGACCACCACACCGTCGGTGGCGATCTTCTCTCCGGGGCGCACCAGGAAGCGGTCGCCGACCGCGAGGCGGTCGACCGGCACCAGGACGGGTACGCCGTCCCGCAGCACTGTGACCTCCTTGGCGCCCAGTTCCATCAGGGCCCGCAGGGCCGCGCCCGCCGTGCGCTTGGCGCGGGCCTCCAGATAGCGCCCGGTCAGCAGGAAGGCGGTGACCCCGGCCGCCGCCTCCAGGTAGATGTTGCCGCTGGCGTCGCCGCGCTGGATGGTCAGCTCGAAGGGGTGGGTCATGCCGGGGTGGCCGGCCATGCCGAAGAACAGGGCCCACACCGACCACAGCAGCGCGGCCAGGGTGCCGATGGACACGAGGGTGTCCATGGTGGCGGCGCCGTGCCGGGCGTTGGTGAAGGCGGCCCGGTGGAAGGACCAGCCGCCCCAGATCACGGCGGGCGCGGCGAGGGTCAGGGAGAGCCACTGCCAGTACTCGAACTGCCAGGCCGGCACCATGGCCAGGGCGACCACGGGGACGGACAGCGCCACGGTGACCAGCAGCCGGTGCCGCAGCGTGGCCAGCTCGTCGGGGGCGCCGGGGGTGGCCCGGGCGCCTGTGCCGCCCGGTGCGGCGGGGGCCGGCTCGGGTACCGGTGGTTCCGGTACGGCGGCGGTGTACCCCGTCCTCTCGACCACGGCGATGAGATCGGGCACCGCCACCTCGCCGCCGTAGCTGACCCTGGCCTTCTCGGTGGCGTAGTTGACGCTCGCCGTCACCCCCTCCATGCGGTTGAGCTTCTTCTCGATCCGCGCCGCGCAGGAGGCACACGTCATCCCGCCGATGGCGAGCTCGATCTCGTCCCTGGTGCCGCTGTCGCTGATGCTGTCGTTCATGCCTGCTCTCCTCACGGGTGAATATACCCTAGGGAGGTATCCCGTCCCCTGTCTCCTGTATACCCCCATGGGGTATCACGGCGCAAGAAGCCCGAAGGAATACGCATCGACCCCGGGGGGTTCCGGGTAGGGGCAGCCGGAACCCGAACCCGCATGGCCGAGAGAGTGAGAGTGCGATGACCACCATCGAGCTGACCAAGGACAACTTCGAGGAGCAGGTCGCCAGCAAGGGGATCGCCTTCGTCGACTTCTGGGCCTCCTGGTGCGGGCCCTGCCGCAAGTTCGCCCCCGTCTTCGAGGAGGCGGCCGGCCGGCACGACGACATCATGTTCGGCAAGGTGGACACCGAGGCCCAGCAGGAGCTGGCCCAGGCCTTCCAGATCACCTCCATCCCCACCCTGATGGCGATCCGCGACAACGTCGTGCTGTACTCCCAGCCCGGCGCCATCCCCGGCACCGCGCTGGAGGAGCTGATCGCCAAGGTCCGCGAGGTCGACATGGCCGAGGTGCACCAGAAGCTCGCCGAGCAGCAGGCCGGGGAAGAAGGCGCGCAGCAGCCCGGCCAGGGGCCCGCCGCCTAAGGTAGGTCCATGAGCAGCGGCAGCCGGGCGATCGCGACCTCCGTCTTCACCGAGATGACCGAACTGGCCCGGCGCACGGGGGCCGTCAACCTCGGGCAGGGCGTGCCCGAGCTGCCCGGCCCGCCCGCACTGCTGCGCGACGTGAGCGAGGCGGTGCTGGCCGGCGACAACCAGTACCCGCCCGCCTACGGGCTGCCCGCCCTGCGCGAGGCCATCGCCGCCCACCAGCTGCGCCGCTACGGCCTGCGGCACGCGCCGGACGGCGAGGTCCTGGTCACCACCGGCGCCACCGAGGCGCTGGCCGCCGCCGTCCTGGCCCTCACCGGTCCTGGCGACGAGATCCTCACCTTCGACCCCTGCTACGACGCCTACCCCGCCGGCGCCCGGCTCAGCGGCGCCACGCTGATGGCCGTGCCGCTCGCCGCGGACAGGGACCGTTTCGTCCTGGACGCCGACGCGCTGCGCGCCGCCGTCACCCCGCGCACCCGGCTGCTGCTGTTCAACTCCCCGCACAACCCCACCGGCAAGGTCTTCACCCCCGCCGAGCTGGAGACCGTCGCGGCGGTGTGCCGCGAGCACGACCTGATCGCGGTCACCGACGAGGTGTACGAACACCTGCTGTACGACGAGGGTGACCGGCACCTGCCGCTCGCCGCGCTGCCCGGGATGCGCGAGCGCACCCTGACCATCTCCTCGGCCGGCAAGACGTTCAACGTCACCGGCTGGAAGGTGGGCTGGGTCTGCGGCCCGTCCTCCCTGGTCAGCGCCGTCACCTCCGTGAAGCAGTTCCTCACCTACGCCTCGGGCACCCCGTACCAGGCGGCCCTGGCCCGCGCGCTGGACGGCGTCGAGGAGTGGGCGGCCCAGCTGCGGGACACGCTGCGGGCGAACCGGGCGCTGCTCACCGAGGGGCTGACGGCGGCCGGGCTGCGCCCGTACCGCGCCGAGGCCGGGTACTTCCTCCAGGCCGATGTCCGGCCCTGGGGGTATCAGGACGGGGTGCGGTTCTGCCGCGAACTGCCCGAGCGTGCCGGGGTGGTCGCCATCCCGACCTCCGCCTTCCAGCTGAACCCGGGCGGGCCGGGCTCCCCGCCGTACCTGGCGCGGTTCTCGTTCTGCAAACCGCCCGCGTCGCTGCGGGAGGCGGCGGAACGGCTCAGCGCGGCGGCACCGGTGGCGCCGGCTCCGACGGCCGCGCCACCACGCCCCACGGCGTAGGCCCCGCCCCCTCCGGCGGCCGTTCGCCGGCGGCCAGCCTGCGCAGCGGACCGGTGACCGCGCGCCGCAGCATCGCCTTGAGCGCGGTGCGTTCGGCCTCGTCCAGATCGGCCAGCGCCAGCCGTTCGATGGCCGCCACCTCGGCGCGCGCGGCGGCCAGGGCCCGCTGTCCGGCGTCGGTGGCCGTGACGATGCGCGCCCGGCGGTCCTCCGGGTCCGGGCGCCGGGTGATCAGCCCGGCCTTCTCCAGGTCGTCCAGGACGGCGACCATCTTGCTCTTGTCGATGGACGACGCCTCGGACAGCGCCAGCTGGGTGCGGGCCGGCTCCTCCGCGAGCCCGAGCAGCACGGTGTAGCCCCACAGGTCCATGCCGTGCTGCCGCACGGCCCGGTCCTCGGCCACGGTGAGACCGAACTTCATCTGCAGCAGCAGCCATCGCAGGTCGTCTTCAAGCTCGCCGCTGCTCATGCGCAGATGCTAGCAAGCCCAAGATCTTCTCCAGCAGAAATGGGAAGTGGGCAAATTCATTAGCTTTGCAAACTATTTTCCCTCGATCCGCTGGGTGCCGCCCCCGCCCACATCCCCGTGATCCACGGCTGACACCCGGCGTACCCCTACAGGCCGCGCCCGGATCCGTACCGCTCCCCCTGTACGGGCCACCCGCCGTCACGGGGCGTCTCTTCGGGCGCGGTCACGTCGTTAGGCGCTGTGACCACGACACACGACGGACAGCGCGAACGACGCGACCGCACTCCCGGAGGGACCGCCGCTCATGCCCACGCACCCCCTGCGCCCACGCTTCGCCTGGCTGGAGATCACCGGCTTCTGCAATCTGCGCTGCCGGCACTGCTACGCCGGTTCCTCCCCGCAGGGCACCCACGGCGAGATGACCGACGCCGACTGGCTGCGGGTGCTCGGCGAGCTGAGCGAACTCGGCGTGCGCGACGTGCAGTTCATCGGCGGCGAGCCCACCCTGCACCCCGGTCTGCCCGCGTACATCCACAGCGCCCGCCGGCACGGCATGGAGGTCGAGGTGTTCAGCAACATGACGCACATCGGCCCCCCGCTGTGGGAGGCGCTGCGCCGCGACGGGGTACGGCTGGCCTTCAGCTACTACAGCGCGGACCCCGCCGCCCACGACGAGATGACCGGAGCGGCCGGGTCGCACGCCCGCACCCGCGCCAACATCCGGCGCGCCCGCGAACTGGGCGTACCCCTGCGCGGCAGCCTCATCGAGGAGGTGCGCACCGTGCCCGAACAGCGTGCCGGGGACGGCGGCCGGCGCGATCTGCTGGAGCTGGGCGTGCGGGAGATCGGTACGGACCGGGTCCGCCCGTACGGACGTGCCGCCGACGGCGCGGGACGCGCCCCGCAGTGCGGCGGGCTGTGCGGACGCTGTGGCCACGGGCGGCTCGCGGTGCTGCCCGACGGGCGCGTCACCCCGTGCGTGTTCTCCCGCTGGCTGGCCATGGGCAACGCGCGCGAGCAGAGCCTGCGGGAGATCTGCGCCGGCGACGCGACCCTGCGGGCGAGGCAGGAGCTGGCGGCGCACTTCCCGCCGGCGGCCGTGCACGCCACCCCCGTCTGTCTCCCCGACTGCGCCCCCGCCGCGAGCGTCAAGAAGAAGCGCAAGGAGGACGAGGAGGGGACGGGCGGCGGAACGGAGCCGGCGCCCGGCGTGCGCGGGACCGCGGGCCGCTGACGGCGTCGGCCCGCCCCCGTGGGCCCGGCCGCACCGCTACAGGACGAACGGCTCGCCCGCGTCGCTCACCAGCGGCTTCCCCGCCTCGTGCCAGGCCTGCAGCCCGCCCGCCACATTGGTCGCGTCGATGCCCTGCTGCACCAGGTACCCGGTGACCTGCGCCGACCGGCCGCCCACCCGGCACAGCACGTACAGCGGTCCGTCCCCGGCCCGTTCGGTGATCTCCGGAAGCCGGTCCACCACCTCACGGATGGGGACGTGCAGCGCGCCCTCGGCGCGCCCTGCCGCCCACTCGTCCGGCTCGCGCACGTCCAGGAGTACGGCGTCGGCGGGCACGTCGCCCACGGGAACGGTGGGGATGTTCGGGAAGTTCATACAACCGACCCTAACGCTCACTCGCCGGCCAGCAGGGCGGCGAGTTCCGCCTCCTTGGCCGTGACCTTCTGCCGCAGTTCGCCGGCGATCTCCTCCAGCAGCACATCCGGGTCCTCGGGCGCCATCCGCAGCATCGCCCCGATCGCGCTGTCCTCCAGCGCGGCGGCGGCGTCCGCCAGCAGTTCCTTCCGGTTGGCCAGCCACTCCAGGCGCGCGTACAGCTCCTCGCGCCGCCCGTACGCGGCGGGCTCCGGGGAGGGGCCGACCCCGTTGTCCCACTCGGTGGTCAGCTCGCGCAGTGCCTTCGCGTCGCCGCGCCCGTACGCCTGGTTGACGCGTACGAGAAAGGCCCCGCGCCGGTCGCGCTCGGTCGGGTCGGCGACCAGGTCGGGGTGGGCCCGGCGGACCAGCTCGCGGTAGAGCTTGCGCGCCTCCTCGCCGGGGCGCACCTTCGGCGGGGGCTGCACGGACTGCTCGGTGAGCATCGCGGCGGCCTCCGGCGAGAAGCCGTCGCCGTCCAGCCAGCCCTGGAACAGCTCGGAGACCTGGGGCATCGGCGCCACCATGGCGCGTGCCTCGCGGGCCCGGCGCTCGTCCTCGGGGTCCTTGGTGCGGGCGGCCACCGCCTCGGCGATCTCCGCCTCGATCTCCTCGAGGCGGCCGTAGAGCGGACCCAGACGCTGTTCGTGGAGCCGGGAGAAGTTCTCCACCTCGATGCGGAAGGTCTCCACCGCGATCTCGAACTCGATCAGCGCGGCCTCGGCGGCCCGCACCGCCTGATCGAGGCGCTCGGTGGCGGCGGCTTCCTCGCGCTCCTCGCGCTCGTCGCGGGCTTCGTGCTCGTCGCGCGCTTCGTGCTCTTCCCCTGTTGTCACCCCGTCAGCCTAGGCGGTCATTCGCGCAGCGCCTCCGGGCACTGCTCCGCACCGTTCACCAGGTGCTGCTCGGCCCAGCGCGACAGCTCCACCAGGGCCGGGCGCAGATCCTCCCCGGCCGCCGTGAGCCGGTAGGTGACGCGCAGCGGGGGGCCGGGGTCCACCTCGCGCGAGACGAGTTCGAGCGCGGCCAGCTCGCTCAGCCGGTCCGAGAGCATCCGTTCGCTGATCCCGGGGATCGAGCGGCGCAGCACCGCGAACTGTCCGGGTCCGCCCATCAGGGCGGCCACCACCAGCCCCGTCCACCGCTTCCCGAAGACGCCGAAGACCCGGGTCATCGCGTCGTCCGGCTCGGTACACCGGCCGCCGTCCGTCTCTTTCACCCCCAAGGGGGGCCTTTCCTCGCCATCCCGGTGCTCCGCCATGAATCCACTCTACGGGAAGAGGGGCACATTGCTAAATAAAAGTAAGCTGCTACGCTAAAGAAACCTGCGCACTCTGCCGCAGTAACGTACCTCTTTCATCACCGCGTGTCACAGCCGCGGTGACCGTCACGAAGGAACCACCCTCATGCCCACGCTGCTGCACATCGACTCCTCCCTGAACGGCGACAACTCCGTCTCCCGCGAGGTCACCAAGACCTTCCGCGAGGAGTGGCTCGCGCATCACCCCGACGGCAAGGTCATCTACCGCGACCTGGCCGCCGAGCCGCTGCCGCACACCACCGCCGTCTCGCACTACGCGCCCAACGTCGACGCCGGGGACCGCACCCCCGAGCAGCAGGCCGCGTACGCGCTCCGCGACGAGCTGGCCAAGGAGCTGGAGGAGGCCGACGCCGTCGTCCTGGGCGCGCCGCTGTACAACTACACGATCCCCTCCACGCTCAAGAGCTGGCTGGACCACGTGATCATCGGCGGCCGCACCTCGATGGCCGAGACCCCGAGCGCGGCCGGCACGCCCGTCACCGTGGTCACCAGCCGTGGCGGCTCGTACGCGCCCGGCACCCCCATGGAGGGCAACGACTTCGCCCAGAACTACCTCACCTGGGTTCTCGGCAGCACCCTCGCCCTGGACGTCACCTTCATCGTTCCGGAGCTGACCCTGGCCCGCATCGTGCCGGCCATGTCCGGGCTGATCGAGCAGGCCGACGCCTCCCGCGCCAAGGCCCACGAGCAGGCCCGCGACCGCGCCAAGGCCCTCGCCGCCGCCTGAGCCGACGCGAGCGTCGCCGCGCACGACAGCGAACGCCACGAAGCCCCGCCCGTGACGGGCGGGGCTTCGTGCTGTCCGGTGCCGCTCCTCAGCCGGCGGAGGACCGGGCCTGTTCCTGCCCGGCCACCTCCACCGTCCCGCCCGGCTCGTCCGCCGCGGCCTCGCCCGCCTTCCCGGACTTCCCGGCGTCGCCCTGCTGGGCGGCCGGCCGGGGCACGCCCGGCACGGACACCCCCGCCGTCGCACCACCGGGCACACTCGCCAGCCGCGCCAGCCGCTGCCGCACCGCCTTCACCAGCCGCCCCGCCGTGAAGGACGCCCCGTAGACGAACCGCATCGAGGGCCCGAACGTCGGCGCCGCCAGCAGCCCCGCGAAGAAGAGACCGGGCCGCGAGGACTCGAAGCCCGCGTCCAGCTGCGGCGCCCGCGTCCCCAGCACCGCCGTCAGCCCGTCCCGCAGCGCCGGGTCGAGCAGATCGAGCCGACGCAGATCCGGTACGAAGCCGGTGGCCGCGATGACGTGCTCCGTCTCGATCAGCGACCGCCCCTCACCCGGCGTGGCCAGTTCGAGCCGCACGCCGTCCTCGATCCGTACCGCCCGCCGGATCCGGTGTCCCAGCCGGACCGGCACCGCTCCCTCCACCCGTTCCCGCAGCCACCACGCGCCCGCCGGGCCCAGCGCCGTCGTGGCGATCTTGACCCGGGTGGTCTCCGGCAGCCGGCGCACCGCCCACGGCACCCGCGAGTACGCCCAGCTGCTCCACCCCGTGCCGAGCCCGCTGTGCGGGGCGCGCAGCCGGGCGAGCGGATTGCGGCGCAGCGGCTGCGGCACGGTGTTCCAGTTGATGGCGCCCGCCCGGGCCACCACCGTGGGCAGCGCGCCGTGCTCCAGCAGCAGCGCGGCCGTCTCCAGCGCCGCCTGCCCCGCGCCGACCACCGTCACCTCCTGCCCCTTGAACGCGGCCAGGTCGCGGTGCCCGCTGCTGTGCGAGGCCAGTTCCGGTGGCAGGTCGCGCAGCGCCTGCGGCAGATGGACGAACGGCATGACGCCGATCGCCAGCGCGAGCGTGCGGCACAGCATGACCTCGCCGGTGTCCGTCTCCACCCGGAAGCCGTCGCCGTGCGGCGTCACGGACACGACGTTCTGTTCCTCCACCGGCACCGGGAGCCGCCGCGCGAACCACATGCCGTAGTCCGTGAACGTCTCGATCGGCAGCGGATGGCCGTGCTCGGCCCGTTCCTCGCGCTCCGCGCAGTAGGCGGCGAGGGTGTGCTCGCGCGCCGCGTCGGACAGATTGGACGCCCAGGGCTCCGACTTCAGGAACATGCCACCGGGCATGTGATCCCGCCAGGACGCCATCGGCCGGCCCAGGATCCGCAGATCCAGACCGGCCGCGGCCGCGTGCGCGGCGATCGACAGGCCGTACGGGCCGGCGCCTACCACTACCAGGTCGTGCATCGGGGTTCGCCGCTCTCTCTCACTGGGTTGGGTGGGGTGGAAGGGGGGAGGACGCGGGCACCGGCACGGTGGCCGGAGCCGGGATCGCGCGGGAAAGCGGGGCCGGGGCCGAGGGGTGCGGGGAAGGAGAGCGGGAGGAAGAGGAGAGGGACCGAGCCCGCTCCCACCCCTTGCGCGCCGCCCGCGCCGTCCACCCGCCCGCCATCGCCGCGAACGGCGCCGGATCGTCCGCCGCGAACCACGCCGTCTCCACCGGCCGCCCGCGCAGCGCCGCCACCCGCGCGGGGGCGGTCAGGGCGGCCAGCAGCCCGTAGTTCTCGGCGACGAACATCCGCCCCGGCACCGCCCGCCCCACCGGCACCCGCCGCCCCGTCAGATCCAGGTGCAGCGCCCGCACCACATCGAGCCCCGACGGATCCGTGAACAGCCGGAACTGCGCCCCGGGACGCGGATTGACATCCAGCAGGTGGTACGCGCCGGAGCCGGCCTCGCGGCGGAAGTCCAGGTCGAGGATGCCGTGATGGCCCAGGTGCGCAGCCAGCCGCCGGGCCGCCGCCGCCACCTCGGGGTTCTCCCGCCAGCTCCCCACGGCGGTGGCCCCGGCGCCCAGCGGCCACGACAGGTCCTTGCGCCCGGTGCCCCCGTACAGCGGCACCCCGCCCCGGCCGAAACAGCCGTGGAAGAACCAGTCGGCGTTCCGGCCGCCGGCCAGCCGCCGCTGGAGCAGCAGCCGGCTCCCGGCCCGGGCGCTCGCCGCGTACAGCCGCAGCGCCTGACCGGCCGAGGTGATCACGGTCGCGCTGCGCAGCCCGCTGTCCTTCGGCAGCAGCCAGGGGCGGCTCCACTTGGCGATCAGCGGCAGCCCCAGCTCCCGTACGGCGGCGGCCACCTCCTGCGGCCCGTCCGGGACGACGGTCGCGGGGTGCGGCAGCCCGAGCTCGGCGCACAGCCCGGCCAGCCGCTCCTTGTCGGCGGCCCGCTCCACGGCGCCGGGGGTCGTCCCGGGCAGCAGATAGGCGCCGCGCAGGCGGTCCGCGAGGCCGGAGGCCAGGGCGAGCGCGCCCGCGTCGTCCATGGGAAGGAGAACGGCGGGCCGCCCGATACGTTCCGCGGTACGCAGCAGCAGCCGCTCGACATCGATATCCGCGGCCCCGGGAATGGGGTGCGCCCGGTGCAGATAACGGGACCGGGCGAGCGGACCGCGCGGGGATTCCACGAAGGCGTGCACTTCCACGCCCGCCCGGCCGAGTGAGCGAACGGCACCGAGCGAACCGTGGTGAAAGGGATGGTGATCGAGTCGGAGCAGCAGTGCGGGCACTCTGGTGTCGAGCGGCGACATGCCCCAGATCATTCCCCGCACCCGCGCATACGATCGGCAGCGGCCTCGATCGGCCTATCAGAATGCCTTCGTGCGGCCCATTCAAGGGATTTTGTGCTTAATCTCGGATCATGATCGGCCTCGGAATCGCCACGACCGTCCTGCTGGCGGCCACCACCTCCGTCACCCCCCTTTCCAACGATTCCTTCGGCGCGTTCCTGGGCTCGGGCGCGGAGGGCGTGGACCGCGCCGAACTGCTGGAGCACTGGCTGGGCGGCACGGAGATGACGGTCGGCCGCACCTACCTGCCCGGGGACCTGTGGTCGAACATCGAGGGCCGGCCCGAGTTCCTCGCCCCCTGGGCGGGATGGCGCCAGGAGAAGGACGACCGGCTGTTCGTCCTCAACGTCCCCATGCTGGAGCGGAACGAGGACGATCTGCCCGACCACCTGGTGGGGCAACTGCTGCGTTCGGGGGCCTCGGGAAGCTACGACCAGCACTTCCGGGTGCTGGGCGAGCGGCTGGTGGCGGCCGGGCTCGCGGACGCGGTGCTGGTCCTGGGGTGGGAGATGAACGGCACGACGTACACGCACCGCTGCGCGCCGGATCCCGAGGCGTGGAAGCGGTACTGGCGGCGCATTGTGACCACGATGCGCGCCGTACCGGGACAGGACTTCCGTTTCGATTTCGCACCGAACAGGGGGACCGACGCGATCGAGTGGGACCGTTGCTATCCGGGGGACGACGTGGTCGACATCATCGGAATGGACACGTACGACCAGCCGCCCGGCGAAACGTTTGACGAGCAGATCAGCCAGCCGTACGGACTTCAGTTCCATGTCGATTTCGCGGCGGCGCACGGGAAGCCGATTTCCTTCCCGGAATGGGGCCTGTTCCGCAATGGGGACAACCCCGAATACATGCGGCGGATGCTGGAATGGATCGACGCGGTCCAGCCCGTGTATCACTCCATCAGTGATTACTGCCCGCACGGTGTGTGGCAATGCGTCCAGAACCCGGCGTCCTCGGAGGTCTTCCGCGCCGCGCTGTCCGCGACGCCGCCGGGCTCCGGGGCGGGCGGGCCGGGACGCGGGCCGCGCCCCGGCGAAGACGGCGACGACGGCGCCGGGGACCCGGGCCGGGGACCCCGCCCGGGCGACGGCTAACCGGGCCGACCGGACATCGGACGGTCCGTCCGGGGCCGCGGTGCCGCCCGCTCCCGCTCCCGCTCCTCGGACGGATCGTGCCGGCCGCTCTGGTCGCGCGGCTGGGCCGGCACGGTGGTGACGGGCCCCGGCGGGTCACCGGCGTTGGTCCGCACCAGCAGCACCAGAAGCCCCACCAGCAACCCCGCCACCAGGCCCACCGCCAGCCGCACGAGCGGAGCGGCCGACACGGGGGCGGCCGAGGGCTGCGCCTCGGCGAAGACGGTGAGCCGGGCACCGGTGCTGTCCGCGGCGTCATTGCCGTACGCGATCAGGGCACGGGTGACGGCGTTGGCCATCTCGGCGGCCCGCGCCGCCCGCGGGGCCGTGCCGGTGATCTCGATCATCGGCGCGTCGGGGGAGGTCGACGCCCGCACGCCGTCCCGCAACCTGTCGAGCGAGACCCCGGCGTCGGTCTGAGCGGTGGTCAGCACGGCGTCCCCGGTGGCGATCCGCCCGAACGCCTGGGCCAGCCCCACGGCGGCGGCCGGATCCGCCCCCTCACCGGTGTCCCGGACGACCACATAGCCACTGGCGGCGTACTCCCGGTCGGCCAGCAGCCCGTACCCCCCGCCCAGCAGCGCACCGGCCACCCCGCACAGCGCCAGCGGCCACCAGAACGGAACCCGGCGGGGGGCGCGCGCCCACGCCACGACGCGCCCGAGGTCCCGGCGCCCGGCGGATCCCGCGCGCCTGGCCCGGGCCAACCACCGGCCCACCGGCACGGCACCCGGCGCGCCACCGGCACGGTGTCCCGGCACCTTCCGGTCCGCAGCCGGCTCCGCACCGGGCGTCTCCCCCGGTCCGCGCGCCTCCCCACCGGGCCGCCGGCCGGACGGCCGGGCCGCTGCCGCCCCCGGGTCCCCCGGCGAACCCGCCGGGGCGGTCCGCGTACGCCCTTCCTCACCCGCCGGCACGCCGGGTTCCGGCCCGCGCCGCTCCGGCGTCGCCTCCACCTCACCGTCCGGCAGGCCGGCCGGGGGAGGCGTGGGTTCCGCACGTTCACCACCGACGCGCCGCTGCTGTCCGGCTCCCGCCCCGCTGTCCGGCGCGGCGGCCGCGAGGGGCGTCCGCTCCGCGCCGTCAGCCCTGTCGCCCCGGGCGTCCCGCACCACCGGCCGCCTCGGCCCCGGATCCGCCGCGCCGTCGGTGCTCACCCTCAGCGGGGTCGCCGGGTCGCCCGCCGGCTGCCGAGCGGCAGCGGCCGACAGCCCAGGGCCCGTACGGACCCGGCCGGCGCGTCCCGGCCGGAATCCGGGGGTGCGCGCCGGGCGCGGCCGGCGGGAGGCCGGGACGCCCGCCCGCCGGGTCCGCAGCGGGCGCCGGGCGTTGATGAGGAACCACAACAGCCAGCCCACGCCCACCATCCGCGCGACGCCATGTCCACGACGGCCGCCCCGGGCTGCCCGGGAGGCGGCGGGTGACGCGTCAGCGCCGGAGGTGGCGCCGGACGGTGGCGTTTTGGCTTCCCCGTGGACCGCGTCCGGCTTCTCGGAGCGGGCGGACGGCCCCTCGGAGCCGCCCTCCGCCGCACGACCGGCCCCGGCGCCCGGTGACTCGGCGGCGGCCCCGGCGTCCGGGGACTCGTTCCCGGGACGCTCAGCCGCGCCGCCGGCACCGGCACGGACGGCCGGCGCCTCTGCCCCCGCCCCCGCCCCGGCCCCGGAAGACCTGCCCGCCTCCACCCCACCGGCCTCCGCCGCCACGGCCTCCCCCGCCGCCCTACCCGCGCGGGCTGCCCGCTCCACCGGTCGGGCCTGGCCGGCCCGCCGTTGCCGCTTCGGGCGGACCATGGCCTTCGCTCGCGTCTTCGCCTTGCGTCTCATCGGCTCTGCGCCCCTTCGTACACATCCATCAGTCGCCCGGCCACCCGGCCGATGTCGTAGTGGTGCACCGCCTCCGGCACCGGGAAGCGGCACGGGGCCCGCTCCACCTCGGTGCGCAGCGCCGCCCGCAGGGCGTCCGCCCCGCCCCGCACCCGGCGCGCGCCCGGGGCGGCCTGCCGGGGGAGTTCGTCGATCGCCGGGCAGGTCACGTGCAGCACCGGCAGCCCGGCCGCCAGCGCCTCCAGCGTGGCCAGCCCGAACGTCTCCTCCGTCGAGGCGGAGACGAAGACGTCCATCGCCGACAGCAGCGCGGGCACCTCGCACTCACCCGGCAGCAGGACCCGGTCCCCGATCCCGCACCCCGCCGCCAGGCGTTCCAGTTCGCCCCGCAGCGGCCCCTCGCCGCCCAGGACCAGCCGCACGTTCCCCGGCAGCCCGGCCACCGCCCGTACCAGGTCGGCGAAGCCCTTCCCGGGCACCAGCCGGCCCACCCCGCCCACCAGCACCGCGTCCGGCGGGACGCCCAGCCGGGCGCGTTCCGCCGCCCGTGCCCCGCCCGCGTACCGGAACCGCCGCGCCGCGATGCCGTTGGGCACCACGTGGATCCGCTCCGCCGGCACCCCCCACTCCCGCAGCCGGCCCGCCACCGTGCCGGAGACGGCGACCGTGGCCCGGCCCAGCCGCTCGGTCGCCAGATACAGCTCGCGCGTCCCCCGGGTCAGCGGCCTGCCCTCCATCACCCTCTCGCCCAGCGAGTGCTCGGTCGCCACGACCGCCCGTACGCCGGCCAGCCGGGCGGCGACGCGGCCGTACACGCAGGCCCGGTAGAGATGGGTGTGCACCACGTCGTACCGGCCCCGGCGGATCAGCCGGGCCAGTCTCGGGAGCGCGCCCACGTCGCGGTTGCCGGCCATGCCCAGGTGCGTCACGCGGACGCCGTCGGCGCGCAGTTCGCGGGCGACCGCGCCCGGGTTGGTGAGGGTCACCACCTCGCTCTCCACCGGCAGCCGCGCGATCAGCGACCGCAGTTGGCGTTCGGCGCCGCCGACGCCCAGGCCGGTGATGATGTGCAGGGCCCGCTTCACGCCGGGGCCTGCCCGTCCCCCACGACCGGCAGGGCCTCCACCGGGCGGCGCCGCAGCGGGTGCAGCAGCCGCTTGGCCCGCAGCCGCGCCCCGCCGTCCGCCTGCCCGACGTGGACGCGCGGCAGCGCGTGCCGCCCGGTCAGCGGGCCGGGGTCGATGGCGCAGGCGTACGCGTAGCCCGCCTCCCGTACGGCGTCCACCGACCGCTGGTCGATCGTGCCGTAGGGGTAGCAGAAGCCGGTGATGTCCTGGCCGGTGAGCTCGGCCAGCCGCTCGCGGCTGCCGGCGGTCTCGGCGCGCAGGGTGTCCTCGTCGAGGTCGGGGAGCGCCCGGTGCAGCAGCCCGTGCGAGCCGATCTCCATGCCGGCCTCGGCGGCGGCCAGGATGCCGGCCTCGTCGAGGAGTTCCTTGCGCGGGCCGAGTTCGTCCCACTCGTTCTCGCCGCCGAGCCGCCCGGGCAGCACGAACACGGTCGCGGTGAACCCGTGCTGGCGCAGCAGCGGCACGGCGTGCCGGGTGAAGTCGGTGTAGCCGTCGTCGAAGGTGAGGGCCACCAGTCCCGAGGGGTCGCCCGCGTCGTGCGCGGCGAGGAGTTCGGCGGCGGAGACGCCGCGCAGGCCGCGCTTGCGCAGCCAGCCGAGCTGGGTGCGCAGCCGGTCGGGGGTGACGGTGATGTTGTACGGGTCGGCGGGGGTCACCGTGACCGAGTGGTACATCAGCGTCCACAGGTGACGTCTCGCGGCGCGGCCCCGTACGGGCGCCTGCTCCCGCTCCCCTTCCCGGTCCTGCTCCGGCTCGGCGTCCGTGAGCAGTTCGTCGAGCGAGGACGTGGTGTCCCGTTCCGTCTCGGTCATGGTGTGGCCTTCAGCTTTCGTTGAGCGGCGGACAGCAGCGCCACGGCCTCCGGCACCCGGAGCGCCCACGCGCCGGCGGTGAACACCGCCGGCACCGCCAGGGCGGCGAGTGCGGCGGACAGCAGCGGGGAACCGGTCGCGTCCGCCACCGCCCACCCCGCCGCGCCCGCGGCGAGACCGGACAGCAGCAGGCGGCCGAGCCCGGCCATGACGGTGGCCGGGTCGATGGGGACGACGCGCCCGGCGAGGCCGCGCATCAGCAGCAGGGCGGTGGCGGTGATGCCGGCGGCGTTGGCCGCCGCGATCCCGGCGGCGCCCCAGTACCGGACGGCGACGGCGCCCGCGACCACCGTGATGGCGAGCCCCACCCCCATGGCGGCCAGCGGGAACCAGGTGGGTCTGGCGGCGGAGAAGAACGGCCGGATGAGCGCGCCCACCAGGGTGTGGCCGAGCAGCCCGAGCGCGTACACGCGCATCACCTCGGCGGTGGCGGCGGTCGCCTCCGCCGTGAACGCGCCGCGCTGGAAGAGGAGCTGCACCAGTTGCGGGGCGCAGGCCATGACGTACGCGGCGCCCAGCACGGCCACGATCCCTACCAGCAGCAGGTCGCGTTCCACCCGGCGCCTGGCGCCCTGGGTGTCGCCCTCCGCCATGGCGCGCGCGACGAGCGGCAGGGTGACGGTGGGGATCATCAGCGCCAGCACCATGGGGATCTGACTGACCTTCTGCGCGTAGTTGAGGTGCGAGATGGCGCCGGGGGTGAGGGAGGAGGCGAGGAAACGTTCCACCAGGACCTGGGCCTGACGGCTGATCGCGAAGAGGGCGATGGGCGCGACGAGGGCCACGGTCACGCCGAGGACGTACGGTCGCCCGCCCGGCGCCGCAGCCGTACGGCGCCGGGCGCGCCAGTCGGCCCAGGCGCCGCGCACCGGCAGCTCGCGCAGGAAGAACGGCAGTTGTAGCAGCACCATCAGCGCGCCGCCGACCGCGACACCCAGGGCGGCGGCGCGTACCCCGAACCGCGCGTGCAGCGCCAGCGCGGTGGCGATGATGCCGATGTTGTAGCCGATGTAGATGGCGGCCGGGGCCAGGTAGCTGCGGTGGGCGCGCAGGGCGGCGCTGAAGTAGCCGGCGATGCCGAAGGTGAGGACGGTGACGGCGGTGAGCCGGGTGCAGTCCACGGCGAGCGCCGGGTCGGCGAGGCCGGGGGCGAGCAGCCGTACGAGCAGGGGGGCGGCGAGCGCGGCGAGCGCTGCGGCCACCGCCAGGCCCAGGAGCACGCGCGGCAGGGAGTCGGCGAGCAGGCGCCGTACGGGATCGGGGCCGGGGTCCTCGTCCGTGCCGCCGCTCCCGGCGGCCGCCCGCCGGGCGAGGGCCACACTGAACGCGGGTACCAGCACCAGCGCCATCGCCTCTTCGATCAGCAGGGTCGAGGCGAACTCGGGGAGGGTCCAGGAGACGAGGAACGCGTCCGTCGCCCCATCCGCACCGAACAAACGTGCGATCATCTGATCGCGCAGCAGCCCGAACAGCGCCCCGCCCGCCGCCAGCGCCGCCGTCAGGGTCGCCGCCCGCGCGACGAAACGGCTGCTTGTGTCCGCACCACCGCCGGGGGCGGGCCGCTCCAGCACCCCGCCTGCCTCACCCCCGCTCATGACACACCGCCCCGGCCACCGGCACCGGCCGCTCACCCGGCGCCCGCGCACCGCCCGGCGGCGTCTCCGGGCGCAGCGCCGCCGGCGCCAGCGCCCACCACGCCACCAGGCCGAACGCCACCGCCGTCAGCACCGTCGTCGGCCCGCCGATGTCCGCGTACAGGAAGTTGACGGACAGCCACACCACGAGGCCCACCGCCAGCAGCCCGCCGTCCACCGGCCCGCAGCGCCGCAGCCGCAGCACCGCGCCCAGCAGCAGCGCCGCCCAGCTGCCCACCACCGCCGCCGCGCCCAGCAGCCCCTGCTCGCTCAGCAGCAGCAGGTACATGTTGTGCGGCGACAGCAGCTCCTGCACCTGGAAGTCCAGGCCCGCCCCCGCGGTGTCACTGCCGGCCGACAGCGCCAGCGAGGCGTGCGTGTCGCGGTACTCGGCGAACCCCTTGAACCCCACCCCCGTCCACGGCTCCTGCCGCCACATCGCCCGCGCCGCGTCCCACATCGCGTACCGGTCGATCACCGACTGGTCCGGGGTGCCGGTCACCTGTCCGATGCTGGTGAGCCGGTCCGCGACCGCGTCCGACACCAGCGCGGCACCGCCCACCAGCAGCGCGCCGCCGCACACCAGCAGCGCGAGGGTGCGGCGCGCCCGCCGCCACCCGGCGATCAGCAGCACCGTGCACACCGCCGCCCCGGTAGCCAGCCACGCGCCCCGGCTGAACGACACCGCCAGCGGGAGGCACAGCGCGCCCGCACAGCCCAGCGCCGCCGGCCGCCACCAGCGGGGCGCGCCCGCCGGCGGGGCCAGGCCGAGCGCGAGCGCGGCGATCAGCCCGTAGGAGACGACGGTGGCCATGCCCATCACGTTCAGCGGGCCGAAGGTGCCCACGGCCCGCACGTCCTCACCCATGTACGAGGCGCCGGTGCCGGTCGCGTACTGCGCCACCCCGACCGCGCCCTGCACCAGCGCGAGACCGACGACCGCCACGGCGACCAGCCGCACATCGCGCCGCGAGCGCAGCAGCAGCACCAGTGCCAGCGGCACCAGCACGAACACCTGCACGTAGCGCAGGAATCCGGGCAGCGCCGCCACCGGATCGGCCGCCCCGATCGTGACGACGGCGAACGCCACCGCCGGTGCGCCCAGGATCGCCGCCGCCTGCGCGCTGAGCCGTGGCGCGGCGGACCAGCGCCGCACCAGCACCAGCGCGCACGCCACCACCAAGGCGAGCGAGGCGGCGTCGGCCGGGGTGACCCGGCTGGTCACCGGCAGTGCCAGCAGCACGACCGGCAGAACGGCGAGCAGCACCGTCCAGTGCGACCTGGCGGACCGCGCGGCGCGGGCGGGGAGGGCGAGTGCCGCCATCGTCAGCTGCCCCCGAGCCGGAAGCAGGAGGCGGTGGTGCGCAGCATGATGCGCAGGTCCGCCCACAGTGACCAGGTCTCGATGTAGAGGTTGTCGAAGCGGGTACGGTCCTCGATGGAGGTGTCCCCGCGCAGACCGCTGACCTGGGCCAGTCCTGTCAGCCCGACCGGCATCCGGTGGCGGTCGGCGTACCCGGGGTACGTACGGCTGAACTCGGCGACGAAGTGCGGGCGTTCGGGGCGCGGGCCGACCAGGCTCATGTCGCCGCGCAGGACGTTCCACAGCTGGGGCAGTTCGTCGAGGGAGGTGCGGCGCAGCAGCCGGCCGACCGGGCTCACCCGGTCGTCGCCCGCGATGTTCCAGCGGGTGGCGGCCTCCTGGTCGGTGTCGGGGCGCAGGGTGCGGAACTTGAGCATGGTGAAGGGCTTGCCGGCCCGGCCGACGCGTTCCTGCCGGAAGATGACCCCGGGGCCGTCGGCGAGGCGGACGGCGAGCGCGCAGGCGCCGAGAACGGGTGCGGCGAGCAGCAGCGCGAGGGCGGCACCGGTGATGTCGACCAGCCGCTTGAGGAAGCCGGCCCCCCAGGGGTGGCGTTCGGGCGGGTCAAGGCGGCGGCAGGTGTAGCCCCACAGGTGGGTGGCGGGGGCCGGGAACCACAACGGCGGCTCGGGGTCCACCAGCCACACGGAGCAGCCGGCTTCCCAGCACCGGCGCAGCGGGGTGCCGTCCTCCTGGGCGCGGGTGAAGACGACGGTGCGCACCCCGTGTTCGGCGAGTGCGGCGGCCACCTCGTGCGGCTCGGCCTGGGCGGTGGGACGCATGCCGTACTCGGGGTGTTCGGTGAGGAGCGCGGCGACCCGGCGGGCCGCGGTGCCGGTGCCCACGACGAGGGTGGCGCGCGGCCGTTCGCGCACGGCGACGCGGCGCAGCTGGTAGACGGCGCCGCGCGCGGCGGCGGCGAGCAGCGGCACGAGGAGGAAGGCGGGGCCGCCGCCGCCGAGCAGCCAGCCGAGCAGGCCGTGGCCGCACAGCCGGGGCAGCTCGTCGAGGGCGGCGGCCATGGGGCTGGGGCGGTAGAACCCGGCCCAGGCGTTGAGCGGCAGCAGGACGGCGAGCACGGCGAGGCCGTGCAGCGGTTGGGTGCTCAGCGCGGCCACGAGGACGACGGCGAGCACGTCGGCGCCGAGCAGCAGCCCGGTGATGCCGGGCCGCCGGCGGCGCCGGGGGGCGCGGGGCCCGTCCGGCGGGGGCGCGCTGGCCCGTCCCGGCGCGGGCAGCACGACGGGGGCGGGCCCCGGCGCGGGGGCGCGGATCGGCAGCAGGGTACGCGGCCGGATGCCGGTGTCCGGCACGCTGACGCTATCCGTGGGCATGCCCGCCTCCGTTCGCACCGGCGGCCGACGGGGAGGCGGAGGTGGACGCGGAGGTGGACGGGCTGTCGGCGGCGGTCGCGTGGCCGGCGGCGAGAGCCCCGGACTCCGCGTCGGTGGCCGGCGGGGGCACGGCGGGGGCCGCCGGCTCGGTGCCGGGCACCGGGGCGCTGTCACCGGCGTCCGGGCCTTCCCCGCTCCCGGCGGTCAGGGCGCCGTGCGCGCCCACCGGGAGGCCGGCGGCACCGTCCGGCACCGGCACCCCGTCCGGGCCCTCCGTCCCCGGCGACCAGCCCGCGACCACGAACACGGCGCCCGGGCCCTTGCCCGGCAGTCGCTCCGGACCACCCGGGCCCCTGGGCGCACCGGCCGGCCGGTGCGCCGGACGGGCGTCCGCGCCCCCGGCGGCGGAGGCCGCGACCGGGGCCGTACCGTCCCGTGTCGACGCCTCCCGGGCATGTCCCGCCGGGTCGCCCGCGCGGCCCGCGCCGCTCCGCTCGCGCTCCCCGGTAGCCGTCCCGTCGGCGACCGGCACCTGCGGACCCACGTCGTCCACCCGCTCGTCGACCGGCCGGCCCCCGGCCGCCGCCGTGGCGGGGGCCGCCGGCCCGCGCCGCGCCGTCCGGCCCGCGGCAGGCCGGACGCTGCCGAGCCCGTGTCCGTACCGGTGCGGGTGCGCCGGCCCGCACGGGCGCCGTACGTCCGCGTACAGCTCCGCGTACGCCGCCGCCATCGTGTCCGTCCCGCGGGTGGCCCGCGTGTGCGCCTGCGCGGCCCGCGCCAGCGCGCGCCGCCGCTCGGGCGCGGTCAGCAGTGCCGTCATCGCCTGCCCCAGCGCGGCCACATCCCCCGCCGGGACCAGGCACTCGTCCGCCTGGCCGGGTGCCAGGCTCTCCCGCCCGCCGCCCACGTCGCTCAGCAGCACGGCCCGCCCCACCGCCATCGCCTCCAGCGGCGCGAGCGCCATCCCCTCCCACCGCGAGGGCTGGACGACCAGATCGGCCGCCGTGTACCAGGGCACGGGATCGTCCGTGTGCCCGGCGAACAGCACGTGCCGCGGGTCGGCCATCGCCTCCAGCCGGGACCGTTCCGGGCCGTCCCCGACCAGCACCAGCCGTGCGCCCGGCACCCGTTCGAGGACTCGGCGCCAGGCCGCGAGCAGCAGGTCCTGCCCCTTCTGCCGGCACAGCCGCCCCACGCACACCACCAGCGGGGCCCGCTGCGGCAGCCCGTGCACGGCTGCCAGCGCGGCCCGCGCCTGCCGCCGGTCGACCTCTCCCGCGGCCGGGTACCGGGCGAGGTCGATCCCGTTCCTGATCACCGACCAGCGGGCGGTGATCCCGGCCCGCACTCCCAGGTCCCGCTCGGCCTCACTGACGCACACCACCCGGTCCGCCCACCGGGCCGCGAGGCGTTCCCAGCGCACCGCGGCCCGCCGCGTCACCCCTTCCGCGGCCTCGAAGGACCAGGCGTGCGGCTGGAACACCGTCGGGACCCGCCCGCGTACCCCGAGCCGGCCCGCGAGGCCGGCCTTGGCGCTGTGCAGATGGACCACGTCCGGTCGCAGTCCGCGCACCGCGCGGGCGACGAAGGCCGCTTCCCAGGGCAGGTTGCCGCCCGGTTCCCGTCCGGCGACCCAGTCGCGCACCTCGGCGCCGGCCGCCCGGGCCGCCCCGCCGAGCGGGCCGCCGGGCGGGCACAGCAGCGCGGTACGGACCCCGGCCGCGGTCTGGGTGCGCACCAGATCGGTCACGACCTGGGCGACGCCGCCGCCGGTGGGCTGCGCGACGTGCAATACGGTCATCGCTGTCATCGGGGGCCGCCTCACTCTCGGGCGTCGGCCTGGAAGAAGACCGCACCGAGCTGGTACGGCCGGGACCCGCCCGTGAACCGCAGCTCCAGCTCGTCGGGCCCGGCGCCCAGCGCGTCGGTCACGTCCAGCACGTTGGAGTCGTAGCCGAGGGTGTTGACGTACGCCGGGTCGCGCCCGGTGACGTTGCGCCCGTGGTCGGCGATGGTGGAATCCAGCGCCCGGTGCCGCACCGTCGCCCCGTCCGAGGCCCGCACGGTCAGCGCGTGCCCGCCCGCGGTGCGCTCGCCGTGGTAGCCGACGACCCCGACGGAGCCCTCGGCGCCCTCGGCGATGTTCAGCCCGTCCAGGGTGAGGACGACATCCTTGCCCGGCCCGTCCACGGACTCGAAGCCGTCCCAGATGGCGAGTTCGCGCAGCGGCTCGGTGGGGTTCTCGTAGGCGACGACGAGTGTCCAGCCGCCCCAGGCGCCCATGTCCGAGTTGCCCATGGCGACATTGATCTGGGCGACCGTCCAGGCCCCCGGCTGGGACCACCGCACCAGTTCGGTGATGTCGGCGGAGGCGGAGAACCCCTGGTGGGCGTCCGCGTCGCGGTGCCCGACGACGGAATCGGCGCGGATCTCCTTGTACCTCCCGCCGGGTTCCGCGACCAGGACGCGGTCGTTGTCGGCGGGCGGCTTCTGCTCGCCGACCCGGAGGTTGGCGCCCCAGTACAGGCGCGCGTAGCTCACCCGGGAGCCCTGCGGCAGCCGCAGATCGGCGCTGGAGGAGTTGTAGGTGTTGCGGTCGGAGTCGATGTCGATGTACGTCATCTCGTACTGCCCGCTGCGTCCGCCGGCCCCTTCGCGCTGCACGGCGGTGCAGGCGGGGGCGGTGATGGTGACGGCCGCGCCGCAGGTGATGACGGAGTTGGCGGCCCGCGCGATCCCGCCGTGCTGCACCGCGTGATAGCGCTCGGCGAACGGTACGGTCTCGGCTTCCCCCCGATCGGAGGGCGCGGGGACGGCGGTGTGCTGGGACACCCCGATGGACAACAGCAGCGCGGACAGTGCACAGACCACCGCGCGTTTTCCGAACCCCACAGAAAAGCGCATGACTCACCTTCCCAAGCCATTTACCGACAGGCGTTGAAAACCATGACAGAAAACAAAAGGGAAAGCACGTAAAACACACGGCGTTGAACGCACGAAGCGACTCTAGGATTTACATACCATCAGGAATCAGGAATGGTGCACCGGACGAGGCGGAGAAGCGTCGTTTCCCACACCATCGCCGTACGCGGGGCAGCCCCTGCCGCTCCCGCCGGGCCGGGACGTGCCTCCGGTGGCCCTGTCGGCAGACGACCGGGCGCACCCGCGCCACCGCTCCGGTGCGGTGGCCTCGCCGGGAGAGGCCCGGGCGGCCGGGGCGCACCAGGGAATTCCGGAATCGAAACGAACGCCAAGAACGGTGCGCGGCGGCCCCGTGCCGGCGACCTTGACGTGTGCGACATCGCGCGCCCCGCCGGCGAGCGCGTCACCGATTTCGAAGAGACGGACGTCATCGGCCACATGAGGAAAATGGACATGGCCGTCCTGCACGGTGCACACATGTTCTGGAATCGGCTGACCCCATTCGAGGCCGGCGTCAGGGAGCGCGTCACCGCGCGGTGCCAGGGCACCGACGGGGAGGTGCTGGTGCGCTTCGCCCCCGGGCGGGACGCGGCCCGGCCGGCGGACCGCTGTCGGACCGCCATCGGTCACCCGCCGGAAAGCTCCGTGGTGTAAATCACACCGCAACATTCTTCGGTTCGGCCGCCGGCCTCCGACGCCGGAGCCGATCACGGAGCGCAGCCAAAAGCGGAGCGGCCGGCATCGTGTTGACGATGCCGGCCGCTCCGACTGGTGCGCGAGGGGGGAGTTGAACCCCCACGCCCTTTCGGGCACTGGAACCTGAATCCAGCGCGTCTGCCTATTCCGCCACCCGCGCATTGGGTGTTGCCGCCTTGTTCTGCGTCGGGGCCGTGGTCCCTGGCGACGAACAGAAGATTAGCACGCACCGGGCACCGCTCTCACCTCGGTGATCCACGCCCCCGTTCCGCACCCCCGCGACCCCGGCCCACGGCCGTAAACCCTCCCCATCCCTCCGCAGAACCTTCGCGCATGCGGGACACTGTTCTCTGCTCCCCTTTACGATCCCGGGGGGAGCAGCGGCGTGGGTGCGGGCACCGTCCGGGGCCACCCCGGGAACCACCTGATCGTCTCGCGCGTGGATACGATCAGTAAGCATGACCGCGCCGAACCGCAGGCTGTCGGGACACCGGAAGGAGGTGCGTCATGGGAGTCTTGAAGCGTTTCGAGCAGCGCCTCGAAGGTCTCGTCAACGGCACCTTCGCCAAGGTCTTCAAGTCCGAGGTGCAGCCGGTGGAGATCGCCGGCGCTCTCCAGCGCGAGTGCGACAACAACGCCACCATCTGGAACCGTGACCGCACCGTCGTCCCCAACGACTTCATCGTCGAACTGAGCGGCGGCGACTACGACCGGCTCGCCCCCTACTCCGGGCAGCTCGGCGACGAACTGGCCGGAATGGTCCGCGAGTACGCCAAGCAGCAGCGCTACACCTTCATGGGCGAGATCAAGGTCAACCTGGAGAAGTCGCCCACCCTGGACACCGGTCTCTACCGGGTCCGCAGCCGCACACTGGCCTCCAGCAGCAGTGCGCAGGGCCCGGGCGCCCCGACCTTCGGCGGCTCCGCCCCCACGGCACCGCCGCCCGGCGCGCCCCGGATGCCGGCGGGCGCGCCCCCGGTGCCCGCCGGGCCGCCGCCCGGTGCCCGGGGCGCGGTGCGCCGCTGGGTGGAGATCAACGGCACCCGGCACCAGATCTCCCGCCCCACGCTCGTCCTCGGTCGCAGCACCGAGGCCGACGTCCGGATCGACGATCCCGGTGTCTCCCGCAGACACTGCGAGATCCAGGCCACAGAACCGGCCACAATCCGGGACCTGGGTTCCACCAACGGCATCGTGGTCGACGGGCAGCACACCAAACGCGCTACGCTCCGCGACGGCTCACGCGTCGTCGTGGGCAGCACCACCGTCATTTACCGGCAAGCCGAAGGGTGAAGCGGGGGCAATGTCAGAGCTGACCCTGACGGTCATGAGGCTGGGTTTCCTGGCCGTTCTGTGGCTGTTCGTGATCGTCGCCGTACAGGTGATCCGCAGCGACCTGTTCGGCACGCGGGTCACCCAGCGCGGCGCCGCCCGCCAGAGCGCCGCCCCGATGCAGCCGCGCAGCCGGCAGCAGTCGCCGCAGCAGGCCAAGCCCGCTCGCGGCGGCCGGCAGCGTCGCGGCGCCCCGACGAAGCTGGTGATCACCGAGGGTTCCCTCACCGGAACCACTGTCGCCCTCCAGGGGCAGACCATTACGCTCGGCCGGGCACATGACTCGACGATCGTGCTGGACGACGACTACGCCTCGGGGCGGCACGCGAGGATCTACCCCGACCGCGACGGCCAGTGGATCGTCGAGGACCTCGGATCGACCAATGGCACGTACCTCGAGCGCGGCCGGCTGACCACCCCGGTACCGATCCCGCCCGGAGCGCCGATCCGGATCGGCAAGACGGTCATCGAGCTGCGGAAGTAGGGACGGCCACCATGAGGACCGGGATGACCGGAGGGCGGGCAGCGTGTTCGGAGCCCCGGAACAGGCGGGTGAGGTGAGCATGACACTGTCCTTGAGATTCGCCGCCGGATCGCACGTCGGCATGATCCGCGACCACAACGAGGACTCCGGCTACGCCGGGCCCCGGCTGCTGGCCATCGCGGACGGCATGGGCGGCCAGGCGGCCGGCGAGGTCGCCTCCTCCGAAGTGATCTCCACCCTCGTCCAGCTCGACGACGACATCCCGGGCTCCGACATCCTCACCTCGCTCGACGCCTCCGTCCAGGGCGCCAACGACCGGCTGCGCGCGATGGTCGAGGAGGACTCCCGCCTCGACGGCATGGGCACCACGCTCACCGCCCTGCTGTGGACCGGCCAGCGGCTCGGCGTCGTCCACGTCGGCGACTCCCGCGCCTACCTGCTGCGCGGCGGCGAGCTGACGCAGATCACCCAGGACCACACTTGGGTGCAGCGCCTGGTCGACGAGGGCCGCATCACCGAGGAAGAGGCCACCACCCACCCGCAGCGCTCGCTGCTGATGCGGGCGCTGGGCAGCGCCGACCACATCGAGGCCGACCTCTCCATCCGTGAGGTACGGGCCGGCGACCGCTACATGGTCTGCTCCGACGGCCTGTCCGGTGTCGTCAGCCACGACACCCTCCAGGACACCCTCGGCACCTTCCTGCCCCCGCAGGACACCGTCCGCGACCTGATCGAGCTGGCCCTGCGCGGCGGCGGCCCCGACAACATCACCTGCATCGTGGCCGACGTCCTCGACGTCGACACCCAGGTCGGGGACACCCTCGCCCAGCAGATGTACGACGCCCCGCAGATCGTCGGCGCGGTCGCCGAGACCCAGGCGCAGACCGGCGGCGACGCCCCGGCCACCCCCGCCTCGCGCGCCGCCGAACTGGGCCGCGCCCAGCCCGGCGCCCCGGCCGGCGCGGCGGAGGGCTCGGTACCGCCCGGCACCTTCGGCGCGTTCACCGACGAGGAGTACGTACCGCAGCGGCCCCGCCGCCGCCCCTGGCGCACCATCACCCTGTCCGTCCTGGCCCTCGCCGTCGCCGGCGCCGGCCTGTACGCCGGCTACCGCTGGACGCAGGACCAGTACTACGTCGGTGCCAACGGCGATCACGTCGCGCTCTTCCAGGGCGTCAGCCAGGACCTGGGCCCGCTCAGCCTGTCCAGCGTCAAGGAGGACCATCCCGAGATCACCCTGGAGATGCTCCCCGACTACCAGCGCAGCCAGGTCGAGGGCTCCATCTCCGTCAACGATCTCGCCGAGGCGCAGACCCGCATCACCGAGCTGGGTGAGCAGGCGGACGCCTGCCAGGCGCTCGCCGACCAGCGCGAGGCCATTGAGCAGGCCGAGCAGGACAAGCAGGACGCCAAGAACGACGGCAACAGCCCGACCCCGGACGCCCCGGACACCCCGGAGGATTCCGAAGCCACCGATCCGCCCAGCGGGGGCGACGAAGCCGCCGCACCCGAGATCCCGACCCTCACCGAACGCCAGCAGCAGCTCTCGCGGCAGTGCGCCCCTTAGCAGGCGTCCCGCGTGAGCGCGGCCCGTACCGGCCCCCTCCCGGGCCGTACGGCCTGGCGCGACCCAGAGACCTGAAGCGATGAGCACCAGCAACACCACCGTCTCCACCGGAGGGCTGCCGAGCCGCCGGAACACCGAGCTGGCGATGCTCGTGTTCGCCGTGCTCATCCCCGTGCTGGCCTACGTCAACGTGGGCCTGGCCAAGGACGGCACCGTCCCGACCGGCACCCTCGGCTACGGCCTGGGCCTGGGCCTGATGGCCGCCGTCGCGCATCTGGTGGTCCGGCGCTGGGCGCCGTACGCCGACCCCCTCATGCTGCCGATCGCCACCCTGCTCAACGGCATGGGCCTGGTGCTGATCTGGCGTCTGGACCTGGAGCCGACCATCACCACCGCCCGGCTGGGCGGACCGATGGCCCCGAACCAGCTCATGTGGTCGGCGCTGGGGGTGGCGCTCTTCCTCGGGGTGCTGATCTTCCTCAAGGACCACCGCATCCTGCAGCGCTACACCTACATCTCCATGGTGGTCGCGCTGGTGCTGCTGATCTCCCCGCTGTTCTTCGGCGAGGTCAACGGCGCCCGGATCTGGGTCACCATCCCCGGGGTCGGCTCGCTGCAGCCCGGTGAGTTCGCCAAGATCGTCATCGCCGTGTTCTTCGCCGGCTACCTGATGGTCAAGCGCGACGCCCTCGCGCTGGCCTCGCGCCGGGTACTCGGCGTCTACCTGCCGCGCGGCCGCGACCTGGGCCCGATCCTGGCCATCTGGGCCGTCTCCCTGATGATCCTCATCTTCGAGACCGACCTGGGCATGTCCCTGCTGTTCTTCGGGATCTTCGTGGTGATGCTGTACGTCGCCACCGAGCGCACCAGCTGGATCATCTTCGGTCTGCTGCTGTCGGTCTCCGGCGCGGTGGCGGTCGCCTCCGTCAACGCCCACGTGGGCGAACGCGTCAACAACTGGCTGGACCCGCTGGCGCTGGGCGCCAACGGCGGCGTCACCGAGACCGCCCAGTCCATGTACGCCTTCGGCTCCGGCGGACTGTTCGGCTCCGGGCTCGGCCAGGGGTACTCCCGCCTCATCGGCGGCATCGCCACCAAGTCCGACTACATCCTGTCCACCGTCGGCGAGGAGCTCGGCCTGGTCGGCCTGATGGCGATCATCCTGCTGTACGGGCTGCTCATCCAGCGCGGCATGCGCACCGCCCTCGCCGCCCGCGACCCGTTCGGCAAGCTGCTCGCGGTCGGCCTCTCCGGCGTCTTCGCCATCCAGGTCTTCGTCGTGGCCGGCGGTGTGACCGGCCTCATCCCGCTCACCGGTATGACCATGCCGTTCCTCGCCCAGGGCGGCTCCTCCGTGATCGCGAACTGGGCTTTGATCGCGCTCCTACTTCGGATCAGCGACACTGCACGACGACCCGCACCCGCCCCGCGCCCAACACGGACGTCGAACAGACTCAGGTAGTACGAGTATGAACAAACCAATGCGACGCGTCGCTGTCTTCTGCGGCCTGCTCATCCTCGCCCTGCTGGTCCGCGTCAACTGGGTGCAGTTCGTCCAGGCCGACGAGCTCCAGACCGATGCCAACAACCGGCGGGTGCTGATCGAGCGGTACGCCCACCCGCGCGGCGACATCATCGTCGAGGGCAACTCCATCACCGGCTCGGTCGAGACCGACGACAACGACTTCGCGTACAAGCGCACCTACACGGACGGCGAGATGTGGGCGCCGGTCACCGGCTTCGCCTCGCTGTTCAACACCACCCTGCTCGAGGGCATCTACGACTCGATCCTCACCGGCGACGATGACCGGCTGTTCTTCAACCGCACCATCGACATGCTCACCGGCAAGGACCGCACCGGCGGCAACGTCGTCACCACCCTCAACGAGGACGCCCAGCGGGCCGCCTTCGAGGGCCTGGGCGACAAGAAGGGCGCGGTCGCCGCGATCGACCCCCGCACCGGCGAGATCCTCGCCCTGGTCTCCACCCCCTCCTACGACCCCTCCACCTTCACCGGGAACTCCTCGGACGACACCGAGGCGTGGAGCGCGCTCCAGAAGGAGAACAACCCGGACGACCCGATGCTCAACCGGGCGCTGCGCGAGACCTACCCGCCCGGCTCCACCTTCAAGGTGGTCACGGCGGCGGCGGCGCTGGAGAACGGCCTGATCGACGGCGTGGACGAGAAGACCGGCTACCCGGACCCGTTCCCGCTGCCCGACACCAACGGGCAGGAGGTCGGGAACCTGATCGACGGCTACTGCCCCGACGCCTCGCTGCGCACCGCCCTGATGTGGTCCTGCAACACCGTCTTCCTCGGCATCAGTGACGAGCTGGGCAACGAGACGATGATGGACACCGCGGCGACCTTCGGCTTCAACGAAGAGGTCTTCACCCCGGTCCGCGCCGAGGCCAGCCAGTACCCCGAGGACAACCGGCCGCAGAACGCCATGGCCGGCATCGGCCAGGCGTCCAACCGTGCCACCCCGCTCCAGATGGCCATGGTCGCCGCCGCCATCGCCAACGACGGCAAGCTCATGCAGCCGTACATGGTGGACCAGCTGGTCGCCCCGAACCTGAATGTGATCGAGCAGACGGAGCCCCAGGAGATGTCCCGGCCGCTGTCCGCCGAGAACGCCCAGGCGCTCCAGTCCGCCATGGAGTCCGTGGTCGACGAGGGCACCGCCTCCAACGCCCAGATCGACGGGGTGAAGGTCGGCGGCAAGACCGGTACCGCGCAGCACGGCGAGAACAACGAGGCCATCCCGTACGCGTGGTTCATCTCCTACGCCATGACGGACAACGGCTCGCCGGTCGCGGTCGCCGTCGTGGTGGAGAACGGCTCCCAGGACCGCAACGAGGTCGGCGGCAACGCGCTCGCCGCCCCCATCGCCAAGGACGTCATGGAAGCCGTCCTGGCCGGCCAGAATTGACCACACCGTGACAACCGCGCCCACCTGTCACACGTCATACACATGACCGGCCCGTACCGGGCCCTTCCCGGCGGCACGCGATACCGGTTGCGTATCGGCGAGCGGCCGGGAGCCGGGCGCCCGGCTCGCGGCGGGTACCGTAAGCCAGAGCTTGGACCCCTCGTGCCCGAGGGCGGGGGACCCCAGCCGGGCCGACCACAGGTGCGGCCGGGATCGAACGGAGAGGGCAGGAATCATGGATGAGCCGCGTCGCCTCGGCGGGCGGTACGAACTGGGCCACGTGCTCGGTCGCGGAGGCATGGCCGAGGTGCACCTCGCCCATGACACGCGCCTGGGCCGGACCGTCGCCGTCAAGACCCTGCGCACCGACCTCGCCCGCGACCCCACGTTCCAGGCCCGCTTCCGCCGCGAGGCCCAGTCCGCGGCCTCACTGAACCACCCCGCGATCGTCGCCGTGTACGACACCGGCGAGGACTACGTCGACGGCATCTCCATCCCGTACATCGTCATGGAGTACGTGGAGGGGTCCACGCTGCGTGAGCTGCTGCACTCGGGACGCAAGCTGCTGCCCGAGCGCGCGCTGGAGATGACGATCGGGGTGCTCCAGGCGCTGGAGTACTCGCACCGCAACGGGATCGTGCACCGCGACATCAAGCCGGCGAACGTGATGCTCACCACGTCCGGCCAGGTCAAGGTCATGGACTTCGGCATCGCCCGCGCGATGGGCGACTCCGGCATGACGATGACGCAGACATCGGCGGTGATCGGCACCGCCCAGTACCTCTCCCCGGAGCAGGCCAAGGGCGAGCAGGTCGACAACCGCTCCGACCTGTACTCCACGGGCTGCCTGCTGTACGAGCTGCTCGCGGTCCGGCCGCCGTTCATCGGGGACTCCCCGGTCGCGGTGGCCTACCAGCATGTGCGCGAGGAGCCGCAGCCGCCGAGCGTCTTCGATCCGGAGATCACTCAGGACACCGACGCCATCGTGCTGAAGGCCCTGATGAAGGACCCGGACTACCGGTACCAGAACGCCGACGAGATGCGCGCCGACATCGAGGCCGCCCTCGACGGCCGCCCGATCTCGGCCGCGCTGCCGGTGGGCGCCGCGGCGTACGGGTACGACGACCGGCCGACGACCGCGCTGCGGGCGACCGACCCGCAGACCGCGATGATGCCGCCCGCCGACGGCGGCGGCTACGACGACGGCTACGGGCGGGCAGACCGGCGCCAGCGCAAGAGCAACACCTCCACGATCCTGCTGGTACTGGCCGGTGTGCTGGTGCTGATCGGCGCGATCTTCATCGGCAAGGCGCTGTTCGCGGGTGACCCGCCGACCAGCTCGATCAAGGTGCCGAACCTCGCCGGGCTCACCCTGGAGGAGGCCGAGCAGCAGGCCAACGGATTCGAGCTCAAGGAAGACGGCAGCAAGGCGTGCGAGGAGGCCGAGGGCACCATCTGCGAGACCGACCCGGCGGCCGGCTCGGACATCAAGCGCGGTGACACGGTCACGGTGATCATGTCCGATGGCCCGGCGGCCATCGAGGTCCCGGACGTCACGGACAAGTCCTACGACGACGCCTTCGCCGAGCTCGAGGAGGCGGGCTTCACCTCCATCGAGCAGGAGACCGAGGTCAACGCCGACGTCGAGCCCGGCACCGTGCTCTCCCAGGACCCGGAGGGCGGTTCGGAGGCGAAGCCGGACGAGACCATCACGCTCACGGTGGCGACCGAGCCGGACACCATCGCGGTGCCGGATGTGGTGGGCCAGCCCTTCGACAGCGCGAAGGCCACCCTGGAGGGTGCGGGCTTCACCGTCACCCGGGTCAACCAGACCGACGATTCGCGTGACGAGAACACCGTGATCAGCCAGTCGCCGACCGCGGGCAGCCAGCAGTCGCCCACCGGCACGGTGACCCTGACGGTGGCGATCCCGTCGCCGAACCAGCCGCCGGAGCAGGTGCAGATCCCCGAGCTGGCCAACCAGCCGATCGGCTCGGCCCGGCAGACGCTGGAGGGTCTGGGCCTGCGGGTGAAGGTCGAGGGCCCGGAGAACGACACGGCCGTGGTCACCGTCACCAACCCGGCGCCCGGCCAGACGGTGGACAAGGACACCGAGGTGACCGTCTACACCTACGACCCCGGCGCGATCGGCGACCCGGGCGGCGGTGACGGCGGCAACGGGAACGACAACGGGGGCGGTGGCGGCTGGCCGTTCGGCGGCGCGACCGGCTGATCCCGCGCGACCGCGGAGTCGAGCAGCACACGGGTGAGGGCCCGGCAGCACACGCTGCCGGGCCCTCACCCGTATCCGGACCGTCCCGGTGGCCGTCGGCGGGTCTACCGTGTCCCGTCCTGGACGGATCAGGCGCGCTCCTCGCCCGCCGCCCCTGAGGCCGGGAGGGTCCGGGCCCCGCCGCCACCGGGTGGCGGTCCACCGCAGGGCTTACTACGGGCGCGGTGCGCTGTCCTCGCCCAGGACATCGGGGTCCCGGGGGGAGTCCGCCGCGTCGATCTCCGTGGGCGGGGTGGGCTCCATCAGCCAGTCGGGGCTGGACTGGTTCTGCCACAGCCGCCAGGCCACCACCGCCACCCCGACCACCGCGCCGGCCACGCCCAGCCGCCGCAGGCGGCGCCGGCGCCGCGCCGCACAGCGGCGGCGGTGCAGGACCTGCTGGATCTCCTGGGGGGTCACCTGTCCGCGGAGCGCGGCCAGCGCCGCCGTGGACCGTTCCGCGGCCTCGTGGCTCGCCGGACCGGCAGCCGCCATGGCCGCCTCGATCCGTGGCCCCGCGACCTCCCGGGTGCGGATGGCGGCAACCCGGGCCCGCTCGGCGGCACGTACGGCGGCGGCGTCCATGCCCTCGGGCAGGTTCTGCCGCGCCTGGCTGAACCCCTGCCGCATGCCGTCCCGGGCGGCACAGGCCGCGCGCTGGGCGTGTGGGGCCAGATACGCGCCGGCGCCGCGCGCGTAGCAGGCCGCCTGCTCGCGTACCGACCGCACCCCTTGCTTGTGCGTCATACGTCCTCCTCCATACCGCTTTTCTGCGATCAAGACCTGCTCTCCACTTGTGTGGAAATCATGCCGCTTGGGGGAGGTCTCAGCACGCGAAACGGGCATCCGGGCGCAGGGTGTGTCGCCACCGCATGGCAGGATCGTTCACCGTCACTGACGTAAACGGAAGGTACATCGTGGCTGAGAAGCTGTACGCCACTCTGAAGACGAACCGCGGCGACATCGAGCTGGAGCTCTTCCCGAACCACGCCCCGCAGACGGTGCAGAACTTCACCGAGCTGGCCCAGGGCACCCGGGAGTGGGTCAACCCCGCCACCGGCGTCAAGAGCACCGACAAGCTGTACGACGGCACGGTCTTCCACCGGGTGATCGAGGGCTTCATGCTCCAGGGCGGCGACCCCCTGGGCAACGGCACCGGCGGTCCGGGCTACAAGTTCAAGGACGAGATCCACCCGGACCTGGCCTTCACCAAGCCCTACCTGCTGGCGATGGCCAACGCGGGCCCGGGCACCAACGGCTCGCAGTTCTTCATCACGGTCTCGCCGACCACCTGGCTGACCGGGAAGCACACCATCTTCGGCGAGGTCACCAACGACGAGTCGAAGAAGGTCGTGGACGCGATCGCGACCACCCAGACCAACCCGCGGACCGACCGCCCCGTCAACGACGTGGTGATCGAGTCCGTGGTCATCGAGAGCCGCTGATCCGGGACTCGCACCCGGACCCGTACCTCGGGAACCATGGAGGCCCCCCTGTCCGTAGGATCAGGGGGGCCTATCCATGGTGCCGGGAGCCGAGGGGATGTCATGACGGAGCAGCAGGGACAGCAGCCGCCGCCCGCGGGTCTGGCCGTCTGCTACCGCCACAGGGACCGCGAGACCGGTATCCGCTGCACCCGCTGCGAGCGTCCCATCTGCCCGGAGTGCATGATCTCGGCCTCGGTCGGCTATCAGTGCCCGTCCTGTGTGCAGGGCGCCTCGGCGGCCTCGCGCGCCAGTGCGCCGCGCACGCTGGCCGGCGGTTCGCTGGTGGCGGACACCCGGCTGATCACCAAGATCATCCTGGCGCTGAACGTCGCCGTGTTCATCGCGGTGCTGTCGGCCGGTGACCGGCTGGTCACCGATCTGGGCATGCTCGGGCACGCCTGGGACCCCTCGCGCGGCGGCTGGGACTTCATCGGTGTCGCGGACGGCCAGTGGTACCGGATGCTGACCTCGGCCTTCCTGCACCAGGAGATCTGGCACATCGGATTCAACATGCTGGGGCTGTGGTTCCTGGGCCCGCAGCTGGAGGCGGCGCTCGGCCGGCTCCGGTTCGTCGCGCTGTATCTGATCTCGGCGCTGGCCGGCTCGACTCTGTCGTACGTGCTCGCGGCGCCGAATCAGCTCTCGCTGGGCGCCTCGGGGGCCATCTTCGGGCTGTTCGGCGCGACGGCCGTGCTCATGCGGCGGATGCGGTACGACATGCGGCCGATCGGGGTGCTGCTGGCGATCAACCTGCTGATCACGTTCACCTGGTCGGGCATCGCCTGGCAGGCGCACATCGGCGGCCTGGTGGCCGGGGCGGCGATCGCCTACGGCATGGTGCACGCGCCGCGCTCCCGGCGGACGGCGGTGCAGGTCGCGACCTGTGCGGTGGTGCTGGCCGTGATCGTGGTGGCCTGCGTGATCCGCACACAGCAGCTCGTGGGCTGATCCTACTTATCCACAGGTCGCATCAGACCTGTGCACAACCTGTGACCGCCCCCGTCACATCTACGTTTCCGCAGGTCAGACGAGGTGTGCGCACAGCGCCCGGCAGTCGGGGCCCGGAGCTTCGCCCCAAGTTATCCACAGCCCATCCGATGATCGGTGTGGATAACTCAGGGTGTGGCCCCGGTCACTTCCACTGCGTCGAGACGACGAACCCCACGGCGATGAAGCCGAAGCCCACGACGATGTTCCAGTTGCCCAGCGCACCCACCGGCAGATCGCCCTGGGTCACGTAGAACAACACGATCCACGCCAGGCCGATGACGAACATCGCCAGCATCAGCGGCGCCACCCACCGGCGGCCGCCCATGTCCAGCCTGGTGGTCTCCTTCTTCTCCGGGGCCTTGAAGGAATCGTCCTTCTTCTTCCGGATCCGGGACTTCGGCACGAGGGACTCTCCTGTCGATCGTGCGGCGGCTGGGGCGCGCACAGCGGTGGGATCGTCAGCTAGCGTAGTGCTTCCACGGCCAATACAGGAGACCAGGGGTGGGAGTGGGGTGCGAGTGAACCGGATACGTCCCGCCCGGCTGGGAACCATCACCGTCTTCGCACTCGCCGGACTGCTCTTCTGGGTCAGCTTCAGCGTCTCCGGCGGCAGCAACATCCGCACCGACGACTCCCTGCTCCAGATGTCCGACCTCATCAGGGAGCGCGGCCGCGACAACGCCCGCCTCGAATCCGACGCCGCCGAGCTGCGCGCCGAGGTCGACGCCCTCACCAAGCGCGAGAACCCGGCCGACCCCGCCGGCAGCGAACGCCTCGCCCGCGTCGAGGACGCCGCCGGGCTCAGCGAACTCACCGGCGACGCCCTCACCGTCACCCTCACCGACGCGCCCGCCGACGCCGTACCGCTGCTCCCCGGGCTCCCCGACCCGCTGCCCAACGACCTCGTCATCCACCAGCAGGACCTCCAGGCCGTCATCAACGCCCTGTGGTCCGGCGGCGCCGAGGGCATCCAGGTCATGGACCAGCGGCTCATCTCCACCAGCGCCGTGCGCTGCGTCGGCAACACCCTCATCCTCCAGGGCCAGCTCTACTCCCCGCCCTACACCGTCACCGCCGTCGGCGACCGCGAAGCGCTGCGCTCCGCCCTGGACGAGGACCCCACCATCCAGAACTACCGTGCCTACGTGGACGCCTACGGCCTGGGCTGGAAGGTGGAGGAGGGCACGGACGTGACCCTGCCCGCCTACACCGGGTCCACCGCCCTGCAGTACGCCGGCCCGGCCGAATGATCCCGATCCTCTGAAGGGCACCCGCCACCCGTCGTAGGCTTGGGGCACGCGGCGCCGCCGCGCGGAGCGGGACACGAAGGAGAAGCGACGCCATGTACGGCTGGATCTGGCGGCACCTGCCGGGCAACACGCTGGTGCGCGCGCTGATCTCCCTGGTGCTGGCCCTCGGGGTCGTCTATCTGCTGTTCAGCTATGTCTTTCCCTGGGCCGAACCCCTCCTCCCGTTCAACGACGTGCCGATCAACGGCGAGCAGGGACAAGGGGCAGCCGGCTGATGAGCGCACGCATTCTGGTCGTCGACAACTACGACAGCTTCGTCTACAACCTCGTCCAGTACCTCTACCAGCTCGGCGCCGAGTGCGAGGTGCTGCGCAACGACGCCGTACGCCCCGCCGACGTCACCGCCGACCGCTACGACGGGGTGCTGCTCTCCCCCGGGCCCGGCGCACCCGAACAGGCCGGCGTGTGCATCGACATGGTGCGGCACTGCGCGGACACCGGCGTCCCGGTGTTCGGGGTGTGCCTGGGGCTGCAGGCCATGGCGGTCGCGTACGGCGGGGTGGTGGGGCGAGCGCCCGAGCTGCTGCACGGCAAGACCTCCGAGGTCGAGCACGGCGGCGCAGGTGTCTTCGCGGGGCTGCCCTCCCCGCTGACCGTGACCCGCTACCACTCGCTGGCGGTCGCCGAGGGCACCGTGCCGCGGGAGTTCGAGGTCACCGGCCACACCGGGGGTGTCGTCATGGGGCTCAGGCACCGCACCCTGCCCGTGGAGGGCGTGCAGTTCCACCCGGAGTCGGTGCTCACCGAGGGCGGCCACCGGATGCTCGCCAACTGGCTGGCCACCTGCGGCGATCCGGGCGCGGTCGAGCGCTCGCACGGGCTGGCCCCGGTCGTCGGGCGGGCCGGACGGCAGGAGCCCGCGGCGTGACCGACGGGCGTGGGGGAGAGGGAGGCCCCTGGTACCCCGGGGAGGACGCCTACTACCCGCCGCACCAGCAGCCCCAGCAGCCCCAGCAGCCGCACCAGGAAGCACCGCAACCCCAGCACCCCCCACAGCAGCAGCAGTCCTACCAGGAGCCGTACCCGTCCTGGTCACCGCAGCCGTACGACGAAACCCCGTACCAGGACGCCCCGTACGAGCCGGCCCCGTACGACAGCGGCCCCGCCGACCCGCAGACCGTGGGGCTGCGGCCCCCGGCCGACCTCGGCGGGGACGAGGCGGCCACCACCGTGCTGCCGCCCGTCCCGCCGGACGAGGGCCCGGCCGCCCCCGCACCCGTGCCCCCGCCGGGCGAGGGCCGCGCCGCCCGCCGCAAGGCGGCCAGGGCCGCCGGCCGGCACGGCGCCGCCCCGGTGCCCGAGCCGCGGCCTCCGGCACGGCCCGAGGCCCCGCCGGAGACGGGGGGCCGCGCCGCCCGCCGCAAAGCGGCCAAGGCCGCCAAGCAGACCGGCACCGCCATCAGCAATGTGATCGGCGAACTGTTCATCACCACCGGCGTGCTGCTCATGCTGTTCGTCGTCTACCAGCTGTGGTGGACCAACGTCGAGGCCAGGGCGCACGCCAACGGCCAGGCCGACTCCCTCCAGGAACAGTGGGACCGCGCCGAGAGCGGCGAGCGCGAGGAAGCAGAAGACGACCGCGAGGCCGGGGTCTTCTCCCCCGGCGAGGGCTTCGCCATCATCTACCTCCCCACCCTCGACGTCCGCGCCCCCATCGCCGAGGGCGTCGACCCCAAGGCCGTTCTCGACAAGGGCATGGTCGGCCACTACACGGCCGAGGACCAGCTGCCCACCGCCATGCCCTGGGACGAGGAGGGCAACTTCGGCCTCGCCGGCCACCGCAACACCCACGGCGAGCCGTTCCGCTTCATCAACAAGCTCAACCCGGGGGACCCGATCGTCATCGAGACGGAGACCACGTACTACGTGTACGAGATGGCCTCCCGGCTCGACTCCACCTCCCCGTCCAACATCAGCGTCCTCGACGCCGTGCCCGACCAGGGCGGCTTCACCGAACCCGGCCGCTACATCACCCTCACCACCTGCACACCGGAGTTCACCTCCACCTACCGGATGATCGTCTGGGGGCAGTTGACCGAGGAGCGTCCCCGCAGCGAAGGAAAACCCGATGCCCTCGTCGACTGAACCGGACACCGGCGCCGAAGAGATAGCACCCGAGCCGGTCCCCGCACCGCCCGGCAAGCAGCCCGGCGCCGCGCGGCGCCGCGTCGCGCTCGCCATCTCCGTCTTCGGCGAACTGCTCATCACCGGTGGCGTCGTGCTGGGCCTGTTCGTCGCCTACTCGCTGTGGTGGACCAACGTGGTCGCCAACCAGGAGGCGTCCCGCGCCAGTGACGCCGTGCGCGACCACTGGGAGAGCGAGGAAGCCGACCCGGAGGACCCGGTGGCGTACGACCCCTCCGACGGCATCGGCTTCCTGCACGTCCCCACCATGACCAAGGACGAGATCCTGGTCCTGGAGGGCACCGACCTCGACACCCTCAACGGCGGCGTGGCCGGCTACTACAACGAGCCGGTGGAGTCCGCCATGCCCTGGGACGAGGAGGGCAACTTCTCGGTGGCGGCGCACCGGGACGGCCACGGCGCCAAGTTCCACAACATCCACAAGATCGAGGAAGGCGACGCCATCGTCTTCGAGACCCGCAACACCTGGTACATCTACCGGGCCTACGCGATCCTCCCGGAGACCTCGCGGTACAACACCGCCGTCCTGGAGGACATCCCCACCGAGTCCGGTGCCACCGAGGCCGGCCAGTACATCACCCTGACCACCTGCACCCCGGTGTTCACCTCCCGGCACCGCTACATCGTGTGGGGTGAGCTGGAGCGCACCGAGCCCGTGGACGAGCAGCGCACCCCGCCGGCCGAGCTGATCGCGGACTGACCACCGCCGCGAGCACCGCCCCGAGCACCGCGCAGCAGATCGCGCTCCCCCGGCTTCCCGACCGCCGGTGACTTCGCCTTCGCCAAGACCCGGCTGCCCGACACCCCGCCCGGCACCGCCCGTCCCGCGGCTGCGGACCGGTGAGGACCTGTACGTCTCCGCGGCGGCGGGCGGTGCCGGACCGCCAGGCATCCCGTCTGCGGCCTGTGCCGACTATCTCTCTGCCTGGGTTCCAAAAATCTATGTCGGCCGGAGTAGACATTGGGCGGCAGTGAAACTATGGTTTCTCTCGTAACCAGAGAGACCGCAGGGCCCGGCAGACACGAACTGCCGGGCAGCAGTACCCGCAGTTCGCAGGACGGTGCGGTGGTGGAGTTTCGAAGCCAGGGTTGTTTCAGACGGCGACGGGGCTGACGACCGGACCGGGTGGCCCGTAGTGATCAGGGGCCGCCGAGAGCAGTACCGCAGTTCACGCAGCAGTGTGGGCAGCACCTCGGTGAAGGCGTCGGCTGCGGACGCACGCACCGGGAGGTTCGACAGTGGGGTTCCACGCCGGAGCAGACGCAGGACGGGCGCGGGGCCGGCTGTCGAAGGGTGGTGCTGTGACAGGCCACCGAGCAGTACGCAGGACAGCAGTAGGCAAGTGATTGATCCCAGAGGAAAGAACGGAGGAGGCGGGCACCATCAGGATCGCCTGGGCCGAGTCTTGAGCCCAGGTACCGCAGGACATCGATAGTGAGGTGGTCTCCGGTCAAGCAATCGCGATCCCCGCAGCCCCGACAGCGTTCAGGTCGGGCCGGCGGACACAGAAGGCCGGCGCGATATCAGGGCCGGCAGATGGTGTAGCAGTTCCTTCGGGGCCCGGGTGCCGTACGGCACCCGGGCCCCTCTACGCGTGCCGCAGAGAGGTGCACATGACAGCAGACGACTCCTTCGGCCGTCTCGACGACGACGACTATCCGGCCTACACGATGGGCCGGGCCGCCGAGCTGCTCGGTACCACGCAGGGCTTTCTCCGGGCCATCGGCGAAGCCCGCCTCATCACCCCGCTGCGTTCCGAGGGCGGCCACCGCCGCTACTCCCGCTACCAGCTCCGCATCGCCGCCCGTGCCCGGGAGCTCGTCGACCAGGGCACCCCCATCGAAGCCGCCTGCCGCATCGTCATCCTCGAAGACCAGCTCGAGGAAGCCCAGCGCATCAACGCCGAATACCGCCGGGCCGCCGCCTCACAGAAGCCGACAACCGCAGGCTGAGGCGGCCCGGTCCCGCCCGTGCGCGGAGCGTACTGCGGGCCGGCGAGAAAGGCGGCGTCGTCACCCTGGTCACCCCGGACCGGCGCCGCGACATGAGCCGTCGCATGACCGCCGCCGGGATCGTGCCCCGGCCCCCCGAAACGCCTCGGCCCACTCATCAACTCACCTCTCCGCAGCCGCACTCCGTGGTCCGGCCCGGGAGGTCACCGGGAGAGACAAGGGAGAGCCGATCCCCTTGGATGCGCGGGCGGCCCCTGCGCCCAGCGAGAACCAGTGGGCACAAAAGTGCCCTCCGAACTGCGTTTCCGCAGCTCGGAGGGCATCCAACCGTGGAGCCTAGGAGAGTCGAACTCCTGACATCCGCCATGCAAAGACGGCGCTCTACCAACTGAGCTAAGGCCCCGGGGCCCTCTCGGGCATGCCCTAGCGTACCCAATCTTCCCACCGGAAACCGACCGGGTATCGCCCCGCGCCACCGCGCTCCGTAGGATGACGCGCAACTTCGCTCACGTGAAGCGATCAGGGGAGAACAAAGGGGAGAGAACGATGGACTCAGCCCAGCAGGAGGCCACGGAGAAGGCGAGAGAGCAGCAGACCACCTGGTACGGAGAGCCCCTGGGCACCCTTTTCCGCAGGCTGATCACCGACCTGGGCCTCAACCAGGCACGGCTCGCCGTCGTTCTCGGTCTGTCGGCACCCATGCTCTCCCAGCTGATGAGCGGACAGCGGGCGAAGATCGGCAACCCCGCCGTCGTCCAGCGGGTCCGCGCGCTGCAGGAACTTGCCACCGAGGTGCGCGCCGGCCACCTGAGCGCCGCCGAGGCCACCGCCGCCATGGACGACATCCGCCGCAACTCCGGCGGCAACGTCCTGGGCGCCCACTCCGGCACCGCCCGCTCCGGCTCCCTGGGCATCCCCGCCAACCCCACCAAGCGCGTCGTCCGCGAGATCCAGGCGCTGCTGCGCTCGGTCTCCGACGCCACCGAGATCCAGAGCGCCTCCCGGCTGCTCACCGACAGCCATCCCGAACTGGCGGAGTTCCTGCGGATCTACGGCATCGCCCGCACCCGTGAGGCCGTCGAGCACTACGAGAGCCACCAGGGCTGATGGGGAGGTCCTCGCGGGGGCCGTCGAGCTGCTGACCGGTGAGGAGGGCCTTGGGGGCACGGCAGCGGGTGGAGGTCGCGCAGCCGCCCTCCGCCCAGGGCGACCAGCAGCAGCACCCCGAGCCCTGTCCGTCACCGGTCGTCCTTCAGTACCTGGGCGCCCGGGGCCGACGCGGCGAGCGTCGTGAGATACGCGCCGGCGCGGCCGGCATGAGCATCGTGCCCGCCGCGCCCGCGAGACCCCTGTCCGCACGTCGTATCCGGTCCATGGTCACGTGGCCCCGCGACCCCGTGACGTACCGGGCCGCGTCCTGCCCGCCGGTCTACCCGCCGCTCAGCCGGAGCGCGCCGGACGGGCACAGGGCGACCGCTTCGCGTACCAGTGCCTCTTGCTCCCGGGTGGGTTCGGGGGCCAGGAGGACGACGGTGCCCTGGTGTTCCTCCTGGTCGAAGACCTCGGGCGCGGTGAGCGCGCACATCCCGGCTGCCACGCACACCTGTTGATCCGCCGTGATCCGGACGGCGGTCCGCTCCCCGCTCACCAGGTGACGGGCAGCCGGTGCAGCCCGTGGATGACGGCCCGGGTGCGTACGGGTACCTCTTCGGGCGGGGCGGCGAGCCGTAGTCCCGGGAAGCGCCGCAGGAGGGCGGGGAAGGCCAGCCGCAGCTCGACCCTGGCGAGTTGCTGGCCCAGGCACTGGTGGATGCCGTGGCCGAAGGCGAGATGCCCCGGCCGGCCGGCCGCAGCGCCGGGGCGGTCCGCGTCGGTGAAGCGCTCCGGGTCGCGGTTGGCGGCACCGAGGTGGAGAGTCACCGTCTCGCCGGCCCGGACCAGCTGACCCTCTATCTCGACGTCGGTCACGGCGGTACGGACGAGGACGTACACCACGCTGAGGTAGCGCAGCAGTTCCTCGACGGTGGTGTTGATGGTGGCCGGATCGGCGGCGGCGGCCCGGAGGGCCGGGTCGGTCAGCAGGACGAGGGTGCCCAGCGCGAGCATGTTGGCGGTGGTCTCGTGTCCTGCGATGAGCAGCAGGGTGGCCATGCCGGCGATCTCGCGGTCGGAGAGCGTGGGGTCGGCGGCCAGGGAGCTGATCAGGTCGTCGGCGGGCTCGGCGCGTTTCCGGGCCACCAGTTCCTGGAGGTAGCCGGTCAGCCGGTCCAGGGCCGCGGTGACCTGCTGCTCCGGGAGCTCGAAGTCGATGAGCTGTTCGGTGTCGCGCCGGAAGCCGGCCCGGTCGGAGTAGGGGACGCCGAGCAGTTCGCAGATGACCAGGGAGGGGACGGGCAGCGCGAAGTCCCGTACCAGGTCGGACGGGGGTCCGGCGGCGGCCATCGCGTCGAGCCGCTCGGTGATGATCTCGCTGATCCGGTCCTCCAGCTGCCGCATCCGGCGCACGGTGAACTGTCCGGTGAGCAGCTTGCGGTAGCGGGTGTGGTCGGGCGGGTCCATCAACAGGAAGAAGCCGGACGGGGTGACGTCCTTCGGCTTCTCGGCCCGCCCCATGGGCGGGTGGTTGAGTTCGGGACGGGGGCTGAACCGGGGGTCGGCGAGGATCGCGCGGGCGGTGGTGTGGCCGGTGGCCAGCCAGCCGAGGTGGCCGTCGGCGAAGGTCATGCGGCGGATGCGCGGTTCGCCGGCCGGGGCGGTCAGCCCGGGCGGCGGATCGAAGGGGTTCGGCCGGGTGAGGGGCAGCGTCTGCGGTGCGGGTTCCGCGGCCGTGCCGGACAGCGTCACATCGCTCATGACCACGCCTTACCCCGGAAAACATCACTCGATGCAAAATCTCACCTGATGAAAATTTTCAGCAAGCGCTATTTTCGGCCACGGTGTGCTAGGTTCTCGCCGTGACCGAGGAACCGGGGCTGCGCCAACGCAAGAAACGCCGCACCCGGCAAGCCCTCATCGAAGCCGCCCTGCGCCTGTTCGCCGAACAGGGATACGAGCGCACCACGCTCCACCAGATCGCCGCCGCGGCCGACATCTCCACCCGCACCTTCTTCAGCTACTTCGCGAGCAAGGAAGATGTGGTCTTCTTCGACTTCGAGCCGCGCCGCCTGCACGCGCTGGCCATCATCAGCGACCGCGCCCCCGGCGAGAGCCTGAGCGCGCTGCTGCGCCGCACCGTACGGGGCATCACCACCGACCGGGACACCGGCGTGGACCGGCTCTTCGCCCTCGCTCCCGTCCGCGACGCCCTGGTGGCCACGGTCCCCGCCCTCCAGGCCCGCGAACTCCACCTCACCTTCGCCCTCCAGCGGGATCTGGCCGACGCCCTGACGGAGGTCTTCGCCGGTGAACTCACCCCGCTCGACGCCATGACGGCCATCGGCGCGCTCAGCGGCGCCCAGCAACTGGTCGCCTCGGTGGTCCTGGAGAACGGCGGCTCGCCCGAGGACCTGCACGCCGCCATCACCCGCACCACCGACATCGTCCTCGACGGACTGCGCCGCCTGGACGGCCATCAGGAGGCGTCCGACAGCACAACGGGCCCCGGCCGCTAGCTGCGCGGCAGGGGCCCGGAGGCGATATGCCTGGGAGTCAGACGCCCGCTGGGGTGGAGTCGGCCGGCACGGTGTCCGTGGCCTCCGTCCAGAGGTCGTCCTCGGCCTTCTTGGCCTGGAGCTGCCGGTACACGAGGAGGCCACCGACGGTGGCCAGTGCGACCAGGAGGAGCTTCTTCACCGCGCTACCTCGTCCTTCTTCGACGTAAACAATCATCCGCCGCCCGATGATACCGAATGAGCCGGGCGAAGGGCCGCTGTCAAGAGCGAGCAGGGCTCACCCGGTCGGGCGGACCCGCCGAGCCCGGTGCCCCGAGCGGCGGTTGGCGTCAACCGATGACGCAGAACGCCCCCGGCCGAACCCGGCCGGGGGCGTTCACGCTGGTGGGGCTAACAGGACTTGAACCTGTGGCCTCATCCTTATCAGGGATGCGCTCTAACCATCTGAGCTATAGCCCCTCGCGCACGGCAAGGTTAGCGCATCCCGGCCCCGCTTCCCAAATCGGTTGGCGGAACCCTGATCTGCGGTTACTCGTCCTCCGCCAAGGTGACCTCCACACCGCCGACGAAGCCCGCCGACAGGTTGTAGATGAAGGCGCCCAGCGTGGCCAGCGCGGTGGCCAGCACCACGTCGATCACCGCGATCAGCGTGGTGAACATCAGCACCCGCGGCAGCGACAGGAACGCCTCCAGGTCGAAGCCCGAGCCGTCCTCCGCGCCCGTCGCCTCGATGATCACGTCACCGATGGAGGAGAAGACCCCCATCGCGTCCATGACCATCCACAGCACCCACACGGCGATGATCGTGCAGATGCCGACCGCGATCGACAGCAGAAAGCTGACCTTCATCACGGACCACGGGTCGGCCTTGGCCACCCGCAGCCGGGCCTTGCGGGTACGCGGCACCGTACGGGCCCCCGTACGCGGCCGGCGCACCCCTCCGCCGGAGGTGCCACCGCCCAGGGTGCCTCCCCCGGAGGTTCCCCCGCCGCCCTGGTGGCCGACGGACGGGGCACCGCCCGGCGGCGCCGGGTAGGCCTGCGGCGGATGGTACGTCTGGCCGGTCTGCCCGTCCTGTGAATAAGGATCCACCGGTCTGGCGCTGGTCATCGTGGAACCCCCACGAGTCGTCTCTTCCTGGGACGGCCCGGCGGACTGTGGCCCGGCCTCACTGCTCGTACCGCTCGTAGCGCCCTGTGCGGCGCCCGCGGCACCCCTCACGCCTACTCCTCGTCGCTTGTGACCGGGCCGGCGTCACCCTCGGCGCCGCCGTCGCCCTCGATGGCCTCGACTTCCTCGGCCTCCCGGCCCGCCTCGGCGTTGCGTGCGATACCGACGACGGCATCCCGCTTCCCGAGGTTGATGAGCTGGACGCCCATGGTGTCACGGCCGGTCTCCCGCACCTCGTTCACCCGGGTACGGATCACGCCACCGCCCAGGGTGATGGCCAGGATCTCGTCGGTGGCCTCCACCACCAGCGCGCCGACCAGCGAACCGCGGTCCTCGACGATCTTCGCCGCCTTGATCCCCAGGCCGCCGCGGCCCTGCACCCGGTACTCGTCCACCGGGGTCCGCTTGGCGTAACCGCCGTCCGTGGCGGTGAACACGTACGTGCCCGCCCGCACCACGTTCATCGACAGCAGCTCGTCACCGGGGCGGAAACTCATCCCCTTCACCCCGGACGTGGCCCGGCCCATCGGCCGCAGCGAGTCATCGGTGGCGGTGAACCGGATGGACTGCGCCTTCTTGCTGATCAGCAGCAGATCGTCGTCCGCCGAGACCAGTTCGGCACCGATCAGCTCGTCGTCGCGGCCGTCCTCCATCTCCCGCAGGTTGATGGCGATGACCCCGCCCGAGCGCGGCGAGTCGTAGTCCTTGAGCGCGGTCTTCTTCACCAGACCCGACTTGGTGGCCAGCACCAGGTACGGCGCCGCCTCGTAGTCGCGCACCGCGAGGATCTCGGCGATCCGCTCATCGGGCTGGAACGCCAGCAGGTTCGCCACGTGCTGGCCGCGCGCGTCGCGGCCGGCGTCCGGCAGCTCGTACGCCTTCGCCCGGTACACCCGGCCCTTGTTGGTGAAGAACAGCAGCCAGTGGTGCGTGGTGGAGACGAAGAAGTGGTCGACGATGTCGTCCTCGCGCAGCTTGGTGCCGCGCACCCCCTTGCCGCCGCGCTTCTGCGCCCGGTAGTCCACCGTCTTGGTGCGCTTGACGTAGCCGCCGCGCGTGATCGTGACGACGATGTCCTCTTCGGCGATCAGGTCCTCGATGGACATGTCGCCCTCGAACGGCACCAGCGCGGTGCGCCGGTCGTTCCCGAACTTGGCGACGATCGCCGCCAGTTCCTCGGAGATGATGGTGCGCTGCCGCGCCGGGGAGGCCAGGATCGCGTTGTACTCGTCGATCTTCGCCTGGAGCTCGTCGTGCTCGGCGATGATCCGCTGCCGCTCCAGGGCGGCGAGGCGGCGCAGCTGCATCTCCAGGATCGCGTTCGCCTGGATCTCGTCGATCTCCAGCAGCCGCATCAGGCCGCCGCGCGCCACATCGGCCGTGTCCGAGCGCCGGATCAGCGCGATGACCTCGTCGATGGCGTCCAGGGCCTTCAGCAGACCGCGCAGGATGTGCGCCCGCTCCTCGGCCTTGCGCAGCCGGTAGCGGGTGCGGCGCACGATCACGTCGATCTGGTGGTTCACCCAGTTGCGGATGAACGCGTCCAGCGACAGGGTGCGCGGCACCCCGTCCACCAGCGCCAGCATGTTGGCGCCGAAGTTGGTCTGCAGGTCGGTGTGCTTGTAGAGGTTGTTCAGCACCACCTTGGCGACCGCGTCCCGCTTGAGGACGATCACCAGCCGCCGGCCGGTGCGCGAGGAGCTCTCGTCCCGTACGTCGGCGATCCCGCCGACCCGGCCGTCCTTCACCAGATCGGCGATCTTCAGCGCGAGGTTGTCGGGGTTGACCTGGTACGGCAGCTCGGTGACCACCAGGCACTGCCGGCCCTGGATCTCCTCCACCGCGACGACCGCCCGCATGGTGATCGAGCCGCGACCGGTGCGGTACGCCTCCTCGATGCCCTTGCGGCCCACCACCAGCGCGCTGGTGGGGAAGTCGGGGCCCTTGATCCGCTCGATCAGGGCCTCCAGCAGTTCCTCGGGGCTCGCCTCGGGGTGCTCCAGGTACCACTGGGCGCCGGCCGCGACCTCGCGCAAGTTGTGCGGCGGGATGTTGGTGGCCATGCCGACCGCGATACCGGCCGAGCCGTTGATGAGGAGAGAGGGGAAGCGCGACGGGAGGACCGTCGGCTCCTGGTTGCGGCCGTCGTAGTTGTCCTGGAAGTCGACGGTCTCCTCGTCGATGTCCCGGAGCATCTCCATCGCCAGCGGCGCCAGGCGGCACTCGGTGTACCGCATGGCGGCGGCCGGGTCGTTGCCCGGGGAGCCGAAGTTGCCGTTGGAGTCGACCAGCGGCATCCGCATGGTCCAGGTCTGGGCGAGCCGCACCAGGGCGTCGTAGATGGAGCTGTCGCCGTGCGGGTGGTACGTACCCATGACGTCACCGACGACGCGGGCGCACTTGTAGAAGCCGCGCTCGGGGCGGTACCCGCCGTCGTACATGGCGTACAGCACGCGCCGGTGCACCGGCTTGAGGCCGTCGCGCACGTCGGGCAGCGCGCGCGAGACGATCACGCTCATCGCGTAGTCGAGATACGAACGCTGCATCTCGGTCTCGAGCGTCACCGGCTCGATGCGCTGGACCACTTCTTCTTCGAGCACCGCGGCGGGGTTCTCGGCGATGGGGGAGTCCCCGCCGTCCGAGGGGGGAGTGATGTCGTCGGCCATGACGGAAGTCGGATTCCTCTCAAGCTGCTCAGGCTGCTACGGCTGCCAGGTGGGTGGTGCTCAGATGTCCAGGAACCGGACGTCCTTGGCATTGCGCTGGATGAAGGACCGGCGTGCCTCCACGTCCTCGCCCATGAGGATGGAGAACAGGTCGTCGGCGGCGGCGGCGTCATCGAGCGTCACCTGGCGCAGCACGCGGTGCGCGATGTCCATGGTGGTCACGCGCAGCTCTTCGGCGTTCATCTCGCCCAGGCCCTTGAAGCGCTGGATGGAGTCCTCGCGGATGCGCTTGCCGCGCTCGCGGCCCAGCAGGATCAGGGAGTCACGTTCCCGGTCGGAGTAGGCGTACTCGAACTCGTCGCGGCCCCACTTGATCTTGTACAGGGGCGGCTGGGAGAGGAAGACGTGTCCGGCCTCGACCAGGGGGCGCATGAAGCGGAAGAGGAGGGTGAGCAGCAGGGTGTTGATGTGCTGGCCGTCGACATCGGCGTCCGCCATCAAGATGATCTTGTGGTAGCGGAGCTTGTCGATGTCGAAGTCCTCGTGGATACCGGTGCCGAACGCCGAGATCAGCGCCTGGACCTCGGTGTTCTGCAGGACCTTGTCGATCCTGGCCTTCTCCACGTTGAGGATCTTGCCGCGGATGGGCAGGATCGCCTGGAACTGCGGATCACGGCCGGCCTTGGCGCTGCCGCCGGCCGAGTCGCCCTCCACGATGAAGATCTCGCACTTGGCGGCGTCGTTGGACTGGCAGTCGCTGAGCTTGCCGGGCAGCGAGGCCGTCTCCAGCAGACCCTTGCGGCGGGTGAGATCGCGCGCCTTGCGGGCCGCCACCCGGGCGGTGGCCGCCTGGATGGACTTGCGGATGATGTCGGCGGCCTCGGACGGGTTGCGGTCCAGCCAGTCGGTGAAGTGCTCGTGCACGATCTTCTGCACGAACGTCTTCGCCTCGGTGTTGCCCAGCTTCGTCTTGGTCTGGCCCTCGAACTGCGGCTCGCCCAGCTTGACGGAGATGATCGCCGTCAGACCCTCGCGGATGTCCTCACCGGTGAGGTTGTCGTCCTTCTCGCGCAGCAGCTTCTTGTCCCGGGCGTACCGGTTGACCAGCGCGGTCAGCGCCGCCCTGAAGCCTTCCTCGTGGGTGCCGCCCTCGTGCGTGTGGATGGTGTTGGCGAAGGAGTAGACCCCCTCGCTGTACTGGGTGTTCCACTGCATCGCGATCTCGACCGAGAGCTTGCGCTCGGTGTCCTCCGCCTCGATGTCGATCACCGAGGGGTGCACCGGCTCGCCCTTGCGGGAGTTGAGATGCCGCACGAAGTCGGAGATGCCGCCCTCGTAGTGGTACGTCACGGTACGCGGCTGGTCGTCGTCCTCCGCCGCCACCGAGTCCGCACCCGAGGTCTGCTTCGCCGCCGCCCGCTCGTCGGTCAGCGAGATGGTCAGCCCCTTGTTCAGGAACGCCATCTCCTGAAAACGCCGCGACAGCGTCTCGAAGGAGTAGACCGTCGTCTCGAAGATGTCGCCGTCGGCCCAGAACGAGACCGTCGTGCCCGTCTCGGACGTCTCCTCGTGCCGCGCCAGCTCAGCGGTGGGCACGCCCAGCGCGTACTCCTGCGTCCAGCGGTAACCGTCCGTACGGATATCCACCGCCACCTTGGTGGACAGCGCGTTCACCACGGACACGCCCACCCCGTGCAGACCGCCGGAGACCGCGTAACCGCCGCCGCCGAACTTGCCGCCCGCGTGCAGCACCGTCAGCACGACCTCGACCGCCGGCTTGCCCTCCGAGGCCACCACGCCCACCGGGATACCGCGGCCGTTGTCCACGACCCGGACCCCGCCGTCCGCCAGCAGCGTCACATCGATGGTGTCCGCGTAACCGGCCAGCGCCTCGTCGACCGCGTTGTCCACCACCTCGTACACCAGGTGGTGCAGACCGCGTTCACCGGTCGACCCGATGTACATGCCCGGGCGCATACGCACCGCGTCCAGGCCCTCCAGCACCGTGATCGCACTGGCGTCGTACGCCGCAGCCTCCGTCGGCACACCGAGCGCGACCTCCGGCTCTTCGCCGGGGGTCGGAATGTTCTTGTTGGAATCGCCGGAATCGGCCACGAAGCGCCCTTTCTGGCACAGCGCGAGCCGTTTGCGTTCCCACAGAAACGGCTGCGTCGTTCGACTTGGTCCGTGACAGCACGGATGCGGTCCAGTCTACCGCTAGCGCCAACCTCGATGGCGGTTTGCGGGCCCCTGAGTCCGCATGTGCCGCCCTGAACTGGCATCCCCCGACTCCCCATATGCGGCCCCGGGGCCGCATCCGCTCCAGGCGGCGCACAGCGCCTTCACCTGTCAACCCACAGCAACGTGACCGGCATCACATCGCAAGGGGAACAAATCTACCCATACGTGTCGCCCGGGCCACGGCTTCCCGGCGCCCTCAACCGGCCACCCGCACCACCGGAACGCGGCGGACCACCGGGCCCCAGCACCTTGATCAACCGCACCGAACCCTGACCCACGTCCGCGTTCAGTTTCCGCACCACCTGAGGCGCCATCCACCGCAACTGCGTGGCCCACGCAGTCGAGTCACAGCGCACCGCCAGCACCCGCTCCGCCTCGTCGAACGACAACGGCTCACAGTGCGCGGCGATCTCCGGCCCCACCAACTCCGGCCAGCGCCCCATCACCCCGCCCACCGCCAGCGGAACCTCCCAGCCCCGCTCCACCCGCAACCGCTCCACCGCCGCGCCCAGCAACAGCGGATCACGCCCACCCGGACGCGCCCCCGACCGCAGACCCCCACCACGCCGCGCCTGCCGGCGCTGACCGGCCTGATCACCGCGCTCCTTGGCCCGCGCCTTCGCCGCCCGCAACGCCACCCGTGCCAGATCCACCCCGGTGGGCTCCGGCGCCCCCGCGCCGTCCTTCTTCCCCTGCCCGGCCCCCCGGCCCTGCGGCCCGCTCCCGTCACTCAGCACGCTCGACCCGCCCGTCCGACACCGCGAACCTGACCCCCGCCAACGACGCGGGCACGTCCTCGGCCACCGCCGCCGTCACCAGCACCTGCTCCCCGCCGGCCACCAGCCCCGCCAGCCGGTCCCGTCTCCGCGCGTCCAACTCCGCGAAGACGTCATCGAGTACCAGCACCGGCTCCGGGCCCTCCTCCCGCAGCAGCCCGTACGCCGCCAGCCGCAACGCCAGCGCCAGCGACCACGACTCCCCGTGACTGGCGTACCCCTTCGCCGGCAACTCCCCCAGCCGCACCACCAACTCGTCCCGGTGCGGCCCCACCAGCGTCACCCCGCGCTCGATCTCCCGCTTGCGCGCCTCCCCCAGCGCCGCCAGCAGCACCCCGTACAGCTCGTCGCGGCCCGGCTCCCCGTCCACCGGCTCCTCGGTGGCCGCCGAACGGTACTCCAGCCCGACCGGACCGCCCCCCGGCGCCAGCTCCTCGTACGCCTTGTCCGCCAACGGCCCCACCGCCGCCAGCAACCCGAGCCGCTGACCCCACAGCTCGGCACCCGCACGCGCCAGATGCTGATCCCACACATCCAGCGTCGACAGATCCACCCCGCGGCCACCGTGCCGCCGCGCCATCGCCGCCGACTTCAGCAGCGTGTTCCGCTGCCGCAGCACCCGCTCGTAATCCGACCGCACCCCCGCCAGCCGCGGCACCCGCGCGGTGGCCAGCTCGTCCAGGAACCGCCGCCGGTCCCCCGGATCGCCCTTCACCAGCGCCAGATCCTCCGGCGCGAACAGCACCGTGCGCACGATCCCGAGCAGATCCCGCGGCCGCACGGGCGAGGAACGGTTGATCCGCGCCCGGTTCGCCCGCCCGGGGTTCAGCTCCAGCTCCACCAGCTGACGCCGGTCCCCCTCGACCACCGCGGCCCGCACCACGGCGCGCTCCGCCCCGGAGCGCACCAACGGGGCGTCCGAGGACACCCGGTGGCTGCCCAGCGTCGCCAGATAGCCGACCGCCTCGACCAGATTCGTCTTCCCCTGCCCATTCGGGCCCACGAACGACGAAACGCCCGGGCCGAGTTCCACCTCGGCCCGGGCATAGGACCGGAAGTCCGCCAGCGACAGATGCGTCACATGCACGATGCGCCCCGCCGGCCCGCCGCTACTTGCTCTCGACCGCGTGACCACCGAACTGGTTACGCAGCGCCGCGATCATCTTCATCTGCGGCGAGTCGTCCTGCCGCGAACCGAACCGCGCGAACAGCGACGCCGTGATCGCCGGCAGCGGCACCGCGTTGTCGATCGCCGCCTCCACCGTCCAGCGGCCCTCACCCGAGTCGGCCGCGTAGCCGCGCAGCTGCTCCAGGTGCTCGTCGTCGTCCAGCGCCCGCACCGACAGGTCCAGCAGCCAGGAACGGATCACCGTGCCCTCCTGCCAGGACCGGAAGACCTCGCGCACATCGGTGACCGAGTCCACGGTCTCCAACAGCTCCCAGCCCTCGGCGAAGGCCTGCATCATCGCGTACTCGATGCCGTTGTGGACCATCTTCGCGAAGTGCCCGGCACCCACCTTGCCCGCGTGCACCGCGCCGAACTCGCCCTCGGGCTTGAGCGCGTCGAAGATCGGCTGCACCCGCGCCACGTGCTCGGCGTCACCGCCGTACATCAGCGCGTAACCGTTCTCCAGGCCCCACACACCACCGGAGACGCCGCAGTCCACGAAACCGATGCCCTTGGACGCCAGCTCACGCGCGTGCTTCTCGTCATCGGTCCACCGCGAGTTGCCGCCGTCGACGACGACATCCCCGGGCTCCAGCAGCTCAGCCAGCTCGTCCACGGTGGACTGGGTCGCCTCGCCGGCCGGCACCATCAGCCACACCACGCGGGGCGCGGCCAGCGAATCCACCAGTTCCTTGAGACTGTGCACATCCGAGACATCCCGCTGGTGGGCATACCCGACGACGGTGTGACCGGCACGGCGGATGCGTTCGCGCATGTTCCCGCCCATTTTGCCCAGGCCGACGAGACCCAGCTCCATCAGGACTCCTTCATCGTGCTCAACACTTCACGCCGAGCCTACGCCCGCGCCCTCGCGCTCACCTGCGGGGTCAGCCGCTCAGACGGCTGGCGCCGTACGGTCGGTGACCGTACGGCGCGATCCGGTAACCCGTTCCGTCTCAGCCGGACAGGCGCACCGGCATGATCAGGTACTTGTACGCCTGATCCGCCTCGGCGTCCTTCGCCGGGCGGCCACTGAGCAGCGCCGGCTTCGTCGAGGTGGTGAACGCCAGCTGCGCCACCGGGGAGTCGATCGCGCTCAGACCCTCCAGCAGGAAGCCCGGGTTGAAGGCGATCGAGATGTCGTCGCCCTCCAGGTCCGCGTCCACGCGCTCCACAGCCTGTGCGTCGTCGCTGGAGCCGGCCTCCAGCGTCAGCACGCCCTGCTCGAAGCTCAGCCGCACCGGGGTGTTCCGCTCGGCCACCAGCGCCACACGCTTGACGGCCTCCACGAACGGCGCCGTCTCGATCACCGCCACCGAGTTGAACTCGGTCGGGAACAGCGTGCGGTACTTCGGCAGATCGCCCTCCAGCAGCCGCGTGGTGGTACGCCGCCCGGCCCCCTCGAAGCCGATCAGGCCCTCGCCGGACCCCGAGCCCGACAGCGCCAGGGAGACCGTCTCACCGCCGCTGAGCGACTTCGCGGTGTCCAGCAGCGTCTTCGCGGGCACCAGGGCGACGGCCGACACATCGGCGATCTCCGGCTTCCACAGGAACTCGCGCACCGCGAAGCGGTAGCGGTCGGTGGAGGCCAGGGTGACCGTGTCGCCCTCGATCTCGATCCGCACACCGGTCAGCACCGGCAGGGTGTCGTCACGGCCCGCCGCGATCGCCACCTGGGAGACGGCGGACGCGAACACCTCGCCCGGCACGGTGCCGGTCGCGGTCGGCATCTGCGGCAGCGCCGGGTACTCCTCCACCGGCAGGGTGTGCAGCGTGAACCGGGACGAGCCGCACACCAGCGAGACCCGCACCCCGTCGGTGGAGATCTCCACCGGACGGTTCGGCAGCGCCCGGCAGATGTCGGCGAGCAGCCGGCCGGACACCAGGACGGTGCCCTCCTCCTCGGCGTCCACCTCCACCGAGACCCGCGCCGAGACCTCGTAGTCGAAGCCGGACAGGCTCAGCATGCCGTCCTCGGCCTTCAGCAACAGGCCAGCGAGAACCGGCACCGGCGGTCGGGCCGGCAGGCTCCGCGCGGCCCATGCCACCGCCTCCGCGAGCACATCGCGTTCTACCCGGATCTTCACTTCAGCCGCCTCCTGCTGTCGCTGGCTGCTCCCAGCCCTTGCTGCCTTGCTGGCTCTCTACCGGCCACCAGTCTGACGCACGGCACTGACAGTAGGGGTTCGAGTGCGTCAAATCGATCCGGGACGGGTAGACCGCAGGAGGCCCGTTCATCCACAGCACCCACTTCGAAACGACTTCCCCGCTCTAACTGTGTCGTAGTAGTAGTAGGGCCTGTGGAAACCGTGGATAACTCCCTTTTCCCAGCTCAGGCCCGGTTTTTTGTCCACATGCCCTGTGCATGGACCGGTGGATGAACAGGGGGTCCCTGTGGACGGCGGCCCGGTCGTCCACAGGCGTCCACAGAAGCCCCCGAGTTACCCACAGCCGCGTCCACAGAATCCGGCCCTCTTATCAACAGGGCGCGCGGCCCCTCGCTGTGACCCGATTCACCCTCAACGGTGAGTCGGCGCGTTGTGTTGCCGAACAGTGGACAGCCTTGTGGATCACCTGTGGGTAACCTGGCCTCTCCTGTGGATCAAGCGGGTTCGCCTGGGGAAACCCGGGGTGAACACCTGTCCATCCCGGACGTTGTCCACAGCCTGTGGAAGATCGTTATCCACGTTTCCACAGCCGACTGACCTGCGAAGAAGACCGATCACCCGACCCCCTGTGGACACAGATGTGGGCGACGCGCCGTTCCCACAGGGTGTGGACACCCGGGGACCCCCAGTTCTGTGGAAAACCGGCCCGTGTGACCCCGTAATCGAACAGCGCCCCCGGGAGGTCCCAGGGGCGCTGCGAGGTCCTGCGGTGCGTACGGCGGTCGGCTCAGCCGTTTTTGATGCGGTTGGTGAGCTCGGTGACCTGGTTGTAGATGGGCCGGCGCTCGGCCATCAGCACCCGGATCTTGCGGTCGGCGTGCATGACGGTGGTGTGGTCCCGGCCGCCGAAGTGCTGGCCGATCTTGGGCAGCGACAGGTCCGTGAGCTCCCGGCACAGGTACATGGCGATCTGCCGCGCCGTGACCAGCGTGCGGCTGCGGGAGGAGCCCGCCAGGTCCTCCACGCCCAGGCCGAAGTACTCGGCGACGGCGGAGGTGATCGCGTCCGCCGTGATCTCCGGCGTCGACTCCTCGCCGCCGGGGATCAGGTCCTTGAGGACGATCTCGGTGAGCCCGAGGTCCACCGGCTGCCGGTTGAGACTGGCGAAGGCGGTGACCCGGATCAGCGCGCCCTCCAGCTCCCGGATGTTGCGGGAGATCCGGGACGCGATGAACTCCAGGACGGCCGGCGGGGCGTTCAGCTGCTCCTGGACGGCCTTCTTGCGCAGGATCGCGATCCTGGTCTCCAGCTCGGGCGGCTGGACGTCGGTGATCAGGCCCCACTCGAAGCGGTTGCGCAGCCGGTCCTCCAGGGTGATCAGCTGCTTGGGCGGCCGGTCCGAGGAGAGCACGATCTGCTTGTTGGCGTTGTGCAAGGTGTTGAAGGTGTGGAAGAACTCCTCCTGCGTGGACTCCTTGGAGGCCAGGAACTGGATGTCGTCCACCAGCAGGATGTCCATGTCGCGGTAGCGCTTGCGGAACGCGTCCGCCTTGCCGTCGCGGATGGAGTTGATGAACTCGTTGGTGAATTCCTCCGAGCTGACGTAGCGCACCCGGGTGCCCGGGTAGAGGCTGCGCGCGTAGTGCCCGATGGCGTGCAGCAGATGCGTCTTGCCCAGGCCGGACTCACCGTAGATGAACAGCGGGTTGTACGCCTTGGCCGGGGACTCGGCGACGGCGACGGCCGCGGCGTGCGCGAACCGGTTCGAGGCGCCGATGACGAAGGTGTCGAAGAGGTACTTGGGGTTCAGCCGCGCGGTGGGCTCCGCCGGGCCCACTCCGCTGCCGCCGCCGGAGGCGGGCTCGGGCAGCGAGGACCCGGGCCCCTGGCCGCGTCCCTGACCCGGGCCGTGCTGCCCGGAGCCGGGTCCGCTGTTCTGGCCGGGAAGGGCGTCCGGGGGCAGCTGCTGCTGGGGGGTGTGGTCGTAGCCGCGGTAGCCGGAGTCGTAGGCCGGCGGCTCGTGCCGGTTGTAGCGGGCCGGCTGGGCGGGGATCTGCGGATAGCCGTCCGGGCCCGGCCAGCTGCCGGGGGCGCGGCCCCCGCTCGCCGGGCGCGGCGCCTGGGGGTGGTCCGGGTAGGCGGGCCGGGCGGTCGGCAGCTCCTGGTCGTAGCTCTCGTACCCGCCGCGGTTGCCACCGCCGTCGTCGTACCGGCCGCCGTCGTAGCCGCCGTACCCCCCGTCGTACCCGTCGCGGGCCGGCTCGGCGGGGCGGTGCTGCTCGTGGCGGGGCGCGGGCCCCTGGGCGGGCTCCTCCGGGAGGTGCGGTGCCTGGTGCTGCGGTGCGGCGGCCTGGGGCTCGGGCGGCGGGGCGGTGACCGTGATCGCCAGCCCGATGGGCTGCCCGCACTCGCGGCTGAGCGCCTCGCCGATCATCGGCGCCAGCCGGCCCTCCAGCACGCTCTTGGCGTACTCGTTGGAGACACCGAGCAGGGCGGTGCCGGAGACCAGGGCGAGCGGGCGGCAGTCCTGGAGCCAGCGGTGGTCCTTGGACTCCACGCCCTGCCCCTCGGCGAGGATGGCGCTCAGCACCCTGGGCCACACCGCGGCAAGATCTGCAGGTAGGTCAGCCACGGGGCACGCTCTCTCACTCGCTGGGGTGGCGCCGGCTGTGGTCATGAGGTGTGACGCGGAGGCGACCGGGACATAGATGTCGAGTTGAGCCACGTTAGTCAGCGGGGCGCAAGGACATCAAGTCATTGTCCACAGGGTGTGTACAACCGGCCCCGGTCCGGTTTGACCGTACGGCCGTGTCGCACGTACCGTTGCCAGGTCTCATTGTCGACGGCTGCTGCCGCCTGCCTCCGATGGTCCGCCCTTCCCGTGCGAGCGGGAAATCGTTCCGTTGCGAGTCCCTCGTGGGCGCACGGTGGCAGCCTGTCGGCCCGCCGCATCCTGTCTCGGCAGCCTGTGCCGGTACACCGAAAAACTTCTGGAGCCCCCGAGTGAGCAAGCGCACTTTCCAGCCGAACAACCGTCGTCGGGCCAAGACCCACGGCTTCCGGCTGCGCATGCGGACCCGTGCCGGCCGCGCGATCATCACCGCCCGTCGCACCAAGGGCCGCGCTCGGCTGTCGGCCTGAGCCGCCGCCGGATCGACGGGTCCATGCGGTGCTGCCCCCCGAGAACCGGTTGCGGCGGCGTGAGGACTTCGCGACCGCGGTACGCCGTGGTCGCAGGGCCGGTAATCGGCGTCTCGTCGTCCATCTGAGCAGTGGTACGGACCCGCACGCGGGCCGGGAGAGTCCTCTTCCGGCGCGTGCGGGTTTCGTCGTGAGCAAGGCCGTGGGCAACGCCGTGGTACGCAATCGCGTACAGCGGCGCCTGCGGCATCTCATACGGGCCCGGCTGTTCCGGGTGCCCCCCGGTAGCCTGGTCGTTGTCCGGGCCCTGCCCGGCGCGGGCACCGCCGACAACGATCAGCTGGCCCGGGATCTCGATGCCGCGCTGGAGCGGCTGCTGGGAGGGGTACGTCAGTGAAGTACCCGCTGTTGCTGCTGATCAAGCTGTATCAGTGGACCATCTCCCCGCTGCTCGGGCCGGTCTGTCGTTACTATCCGTCGTGCTCCCATTACGGATACACAGCGGTCGGCCGGCACGGCGCGATCAAGGGATCCGTGTTGACCGCATGGCGCATCCTGCGGTGCAACCCCTGGTCTCCCGGGGGTGTGGACCACGTGCCGCCGCGTAAGCGTCCCGTCTGGCATCGGCGTCTGCGTGATCGCTGGCGGCACCGGACTCTCCCCCAGATCCCATCCGGGGGCGCCTCTCACAATGCCCAAGGAGTCTGACTCGTGGACACGATCAACTCGATCCTCAGTCCCCTTTATTACGCAGTGTCGTGGATCGTCATCCGGTTCCACGATCTGTACAGCCTGGTCTTCAACGAGGACAGCGGGTGGGCCTGGGGCCTGTCGATCGTGTCCCTGGTGGTCGTGATCCGGATCGCCCTGATCCCGCTGTTCTTCAAGCAGATCAAGTCGACGCGCAACATGCAGGCGCTCCAGCCGAAGATGAAGAAGATCCAGGAGCGCTACAAGAACGACAAGCAGCGGCAGTCCGAGGAGATGATGAAGCTGTACCGGGAAACCGGTACGAATCCGCTCTCCAGCTGTCTGCCGATCCTGGCGCAGTCGCCGTTCTTCATCGCGCTCTTCCAGGTCCTCAACCACATCGCGAACAACGACAAGGTCGGCGTGCTCACCCAGGAGCAGGTCACCAGCGCGCGTGAGGCCACGATCTTCGGCGCCCCGATCGCGGCCCGCTTCCTGGACAGCGCCGACAAGCTCGCCGAGCTGGGCGCCTCCCTGGTGGACGTCCGGGTGGTCACGGTCATCATGATCGTGCTGATGTCGGCCTCGCAGTTCTTCACCCAGCGCCAGCTGATGACGAAGAACGTGGACCTGACGGTCAAGACGCCGTTCATGAATCAGCAGAAGATGCTGATGTACATCTTCCCGATCATGTTCGCCGTCTTCGGCATCAACTTCCCGGTGGGTGTGCTGATCTACTGGCTGACCACCAACGTGTGGACGCTCGGCCAGCAGATGTACGTCATCACGCGCAACCCCACCCCGGGCAGCATCGCCTTCCAGCAGCGCCAGGAGCGGCTGAAGAAGAAGGGCAAGCTGAAGGAGGACCCGGCCGTGGCGGAGGCCAAGAAGGCCGCCGAGACGGCGCGGGGCACCCGTACTCAGCCCAAGCGGCAGAGCAAGTCGCAGCGGCAGTCCGGTGGCACCCATCCGCAGGGCAAGCCGGAGAGCGGCCAGCCCGCCGCCCAGCAGCCGGAGAAGCCCGAGCGGGCTCAGCCGAAGCAGCAGGGCAAGCAGCGGCCCAAGAAGGCGCAGCCGGGTAAGCCCAAGTCCCCCAACAGCAAGAAGTGATGAAGGAGTCCCCCGTGACGGACACCACCTCGACCGCCGCTGAGGGCACCGACGCCCTGACCCGCCTGGAGCAGGAGGGCGAGATCGCGGCCGACTACCTCGAGGGGCTGCTGGACATCGCCGACCTCGACGGTGACATCGACATGGATGTCGAGGCGGACCGTGCCGCGGTGTCGGTGATCTCCGAGGGCACCTCGCGTGATCTCCAGAAGCTGGTCGGCCGCGACGGTGAGGTCCTGGAGGCGCTCCAGGAGCTGACCCGGCTCGCGGTCCTGCGGGAGACCGGTGAGCGCAGCCGGCTGATGCTGGACATCGCCGGGTTCCGGGCGCAGAAGCGGGAGAAGCTGACCGCGCTGGCCCAGGAGGCCGTGGAGCAGGTCAAGGAGTCGGGCGAGTCGGTGAAGCTCAGCCCGATGACACCGTTCGAGCGCAAGGTCGTGCACGACGCGGTCGCGGCGGCCGGTCTGAGCAGTGAGTCGGAGGGCGAGGAACCGCAGCGCCGCGTGGTCGTCCTGCCGTGAGCGGGGACGCGACACCCGGGCCGTCGCCGGACGCCGAGCTGTCACCGCCGCCGGCGGTGGCCGCGGAGGTGTTCGGCGACCGGCTGCCGGACGCGGTGCGCTATGCGGAACTGCTGGCCGACACCGGGGTACGGCGAGGGCTGATCGGCCCCCGCGAAGTGCCCCGGCTGTGGGAGCGGCACCTGCTGAACTGTGCCGTGCTCTCCGAGGTCGTACCCGAGGGCGTGACGGTCTGCGATGTCGGTTCGGGTGCCGGGCTGCCCGGCATTCCGCTGGCGCTGGTGCGGCCGGACCTGGAGATCACGCTGCTGGAGCCGCTGCTGCGGCGCACCAACTTCCTCCAGGAGGTCGTGGAGCTCCTGGGTCTGGACCATGTGACCGTGGTCAGGGGCCGGGCGGAGGAGGTGCTGGGCAGCTTCACCCCGGTGCACGTGGTCACGGCACGGGCGGTGGCCCCGCTGGACCGGCTGGCCGGCTGGGGCGTTCCGTTGCTGCGTCCGTACGGCGAGATGCTCGCCATCAAGGGCGACACGGCCGAGCAGGAACTGAAAGCGGCCCGGGCGGCGCTCGGGAAGCTGGGGGTCGTGGAGACCTCGGTGCTTCAGGTGGGCGAGGGTCTGGTGGATCCGCTGTCCACGGTGGTGCGGGTCGAGGTCGGGGAGAGCCCGGGTGGGGTGCGCTTCGCGGCGAAGCGGGCCAAGGCGTCGCGCTCGCAGCGCGGGAGCCGGGACGGCTGGCCGAGCCGGGGGAACCGCAGCGGACGCCGGGGGCGCTGAGCCGGATTTCCCGGTGCGGCACCACCGAACCAGGCAAAAGAGCTGAATATATCCCGGGCGCGGAGTGTCGCCCGGCCGTGAGCGGCGTGGCGTGGGCATCGTGTTTCACGTGAAACGCCGCTCACTGCTGAACGGAATCCTCAGCCGTGGTCGCGCGGCCGCCGGGCCACGCGACCGTAAGTCGTCGTCGGCCTCCAAAAGGGTGACCGACGTATCCACACCCCCCGAGTTGTCCACACGTAACCGGGCCTCGCTGGTTCACAACCCCCGAGACATGGCAGGCTTTGACTCCACGGAGCCTTCGCATGTCGAGGAGAGTGAACCATTGCGGTCCGACGCCAATATCGCTGGGCAGACGGCCGATCCCGTCCCCGGACCCCGGTCCGAGCCGGTGGATGCGCCGGGCGGTGCCGTTGACATCGCCCACAGCGCGCCCGCGGCGGCCGATGCCCCGGTGGGGCGGGCGGCGCAGCAGACGGTCGCGGCCATGTACCGGGCAGGCGGCGGCCTTCCCCGTCCGGACCGTACCCGCATCATGATCGTCGCCAATCAGAAGGGCGGCGTCGGCAAGACCACCACCACGGTGAACCTGGCGGCCTCCCTGGCACTGCACGGGGCCCGGGTGCTGGTCATCGACCTCGACCCCCAGGGCAACGCCAGTACGGCGCTGGGCATCGACCACCACGCCGAGGTCCCCTCCATCTATGACGTGCTGATCGACAGCCGCCCGCTGTCCGAAGTGGTGCAGCCCGTCCGGGACATCGAGGGACTGTTCTGTGCTCCTGCCACCATCGACCTGGCCGGTGCCGAGATCGAGCTGGTGTCCGTGGTGGCCCGTGAGAGCCGCCTCCAGCGCGCCATCAGCGCCTATGAACAGCCGCTGGACTACATCTTCGTGGACTGCCCGCCCTCACTGGGGCTGCTGACGGTCAACGCGATGGTGGCCGGCGCCGAGGTGGTCATCCCGATCCAGTGCGAGTACTACGCGCTGGAGGGCCTGGGCCAGTTGCTGCGCAACGTGGAGCTGGTGCGCGGCCACCTCAACCCCGATCTCCATGTCTCGACCATCCTGTTGACGATGTACGACGGCCGGACCCGGCTGGCGTCACAGGTGGCGGAGGAGGTGCGCGGCCACTTCGGCAAGGAGGTGCTGCGCACCAACATCCCGCGGTCGGTGCGGATCTCGGAGGCGCCCAGCTATGGGCAGACGGTCCTCACGTACGACCCGGGTTCCAGTGGCTCGCTGTCCTATCTGGAGGCGGCCCGGGAGATTGCCCTGCGGGGCCCCATTCCACGGCAGCATGAGGGGAATCATCAGTGAGCGAACGACGCAGGGGTCTGGGGCGCGGGCTGGGTGCGCTGATTCCGGCGGCGCCGAGCGGCCCGGAGACCACCACGCCGACGGTGGAGCAGGGTGGCACCACCTCGCCCAGCGCGGTGCCGGTGCTGACCCCCGAGCGGGGGACCGCCGCGGCCAAGGTGGTCTCGCCGCCGGAGCCGGAGGTGTACGGCGAGGTTCCCGGGCCCGCTCCGGAGCCGGACCTGCCGCGTGTTCAGGAGGCCGGTACGGTGGCGGGCGCGCACTTCGCGGAGCTGCCCCTGGACGCCATCACTCCCAACCCCCGGCAGCCGCGTGAGGTCTTCGACGAGGACGCCCTCGCGGAACTGGTCACCTCCATCAAGGAGGTGGGTCTGCTTCAGCCGGTGGTGGTCCGGCAGCTCGGCGCGGAGCGCTATGAGCTGATCATGGGCGAGCGCCGGTGGCGGGCGTGCCGGGACGCGGGCCTGGAGGCGATCCCCGCGATCGTCCGGGCGACCGAGGACGACAAGCTGCTGCTGGACGCCCTCCTGGAGAACCTGCACCGGGCGCAGCTGAACCCGCTGGAGGAGGCGGCGGCGTACGACCAGTTGCTGCGGGACTTCAAGTGCACCCACGACGAGTTGGCGGACCGGATCGGGCGGTCGCGCCCGCAGGTGTCCAACACGCTGCGACTGCTGCGGCTTTCGCCGCGGGTGCAGCGGCGGGTGGCGGCGGGCGTGCTGTCGGCCGGTCACGCGCGGGCGCTGCTGTCGGTGGACGACTCCGAGGAGCAGGACAAGCTGGCGCGGCGCATCGTTGCCGAGGGTCTGTCGGTGCGTGCGGTCGAGGAGATCGTCAGTGTGCAGGCGGCAGCGGCCAAGAGCGGTGGCCGGCACCGTAAGCCCCGGGCGGGCAAGCTGATCTCGCCGGCGCTGGACGGCCTGGCCGGCCGGCTGTCGGACCGCTTCGAGACCCGGGTGAAGGTGGACCTGGGGCAGAAGAAGGGCAAGATCGTGGTGGAGTTCGCCTCCATGGACGATCTGGAACGCATCCTCGGTCAGCTGGCCCCGGGCGAGGGCCGGGTCCTGGAGCAGCAGTTGCAGGGCGAGGACTCCGAGGACGAGTAAGCACACGGCTCGTTCCATGCGGAAGGCCCGCTGTTTCACGTGAAACAGCGGGCCTTCCGCATGAGCGCGTGGCGCCCGGTTCGGCGGGGTGATGTCAGCCGATGTAGTCGACCAGGTCACGCTCCAGCGCGGCCTTGGGCTTGGCGCCCACGATGGTCTTGGCGACCTCGCCGCCCTGGTAGACGTTCATGGTGGGGATGGAGAGAATCCCGTACCGGGCGGCGATGGCGGGGTTCTCGTCGATGTTGACCTTGGCGATGGTGAGCTTCTCCGCGTTCTCGGCGGCGATGGCCTCCAGGGCGGGCGCCACCTGGCGGCAGGGGCCGCACCACTCGGCCCAGAAGTCGACCAGAACCGGCTTGTCGCTCTGCAGGACCTTCTCGTCGAAGTCGGCCTCGGTCACGGTGATGGTGGCCTTTGCGCCGGACTTGGCATCCGCCATGGTGGTTCTCCTTCGGATTGCGAGGGTGTGGGGTGGGAGGGCGCCTCCGGGCGGGAGGCGGGTGAGGTCAGGCCTGAAGGGCTTCGGCAGCCTCGGAGTGGCTGAGGGCCGCCAGGTAGCGTTCGGCGTCCAGGGCTGCGGAGCAGCCGGTACCGGCGGCGGTGATGGCCTGGCGGTAGGTGTGGTCGACCACGTCGCCGGCGGCGAAGACACCGGGGATGTTGGTACGGGTCGAGGGGGCGTCGACCTTGAGGTAGCCCTCCTGGTCCAGGTCGAGGACACCCTTGAACAGTTCCACCCGGGGGTCGTGACCGATGGCCACGAACAGGCCGGTGGCCGGGAGGTCCGAGAGCTCACCCGTGGTGGTGGAGCGGATCTTCAGGCCGGAGAGCTTGCCGTCGCCCTGGATCTCGGCGACCTCGCTGTCCCACAGGAAGGTGATCTTGGGGTCGGCGAAGGCACGCTCCTGCATGGCCTTGGAGGCGCGCAGGGTGTCCCGCCGGTGCACGACGGTGACGGTGCTGGCGAACCGGGACAGGAAGGTGGCCTCCTCCAGCGCGGTGTCACCGCCGCCGATCACGGCGATGTGCTGGTCGCGGAAGAAGAAGCCGTCACAGGTGGCGCAGTAGGAGACACCGCGACCGGACAGCTCGTCCTCGTTCGGCAGGCCGAGCTTGCGGTGCTGGGAGCCGGTGGCGACGATGACCGCCTTGGCCTGGTGGACGGTGCCGGCGGTGTCGGTGACCGTCTTGATGTCCCCGGAGAGGTCCACGGCGACGATGTCGTCCGGGATCAGTTCCGCGCCGAACCGCTCGGCCTGGGCTCGCATGCCGTCCATCAGGTCCGGGCCCATGATCCCGTCCTGGAAGCCGGGAAAGTTCTCCACCTCGGTGGTGTTCATCAGTGCGCCGCCCGCGGTCACCGCGCCTTCGAAGACCAGCGGCTTGAGGGAGGCACGGGCGGTATAGAGCGCGGCGGTGTAGCCCGCGGGTCCGGAGCCGATGATGATCACGTTTCGGACGTCGCTCACGGAATTCTTCCTTGTCTCGGGGCACTCACCCAGGGCCCCGGATGGGGTCCACAGTCCAGTAACAGATCCTAGGGTCCCAGACATTCCCGGCGGTCAGCCGCCCCCGAAGGGGTGGTGCGAGGGGTTACCGGTCGAGCGGGTAGCTCTCCTTGGCCAGGACTTCGCCCTCGACCGGCGGGGAGGCGCTCACACAGTCGGCGTCCACCACGTAGGCGTCCACCCGGAGCGGGTCCACGGAGTGCGGCAGCAGGACGAGATAGGCGTCGTTGCCCTCGTAGCGGTCCGGCTCCACCGCCAGCGGGTCCTCGGTGCGGCCGATCGCCGACTCGACACAGGAGGGGATGGGGGCAGAGGCCGCTCCGAAGCTGTCGTTGCCGCCGGGCTCCGCCGCCTCGGTGGTCTCCGGGACGGGCACGCCGGACTCCCGATCGGACTCCTCGGCGAGCGCGCCGGCTTCGCCGGACTCAAGAATGTCGGCGTACTGCGGTACATCCGCCTCTGCCAGCAGTTCACGCACCTGATGCTCCAGCGGATCCTCGGCGCCGTCGGCGGCTGCCTCCGTGGCCGACTCGTCCGTGGCACCGGTACCGCCGAGGTTGAGTCCTTGCACCACGATGGTGCCCAGGCCGAGGGCCACCACCGTGCCGACGGCAGCCAGCGCCAGCCGGGGCCAGCGTCCTGTTTCACGTGAAACGAGGGCGCGGAACCGGCGGCCGCCGACGGGCGTCGTGGCAGCCTCGGCCGCCAGCGCGGCGTCGATCCGGGCCGCGACATCGGGCGGCATCTCCGGAGCTGCCATCTGGGCCAGTTCCTGGCGCAGTAGCTGGAGTTCCTGCTGAACCTGTCGGCACTCCTGGCAGTCGGCCAGATGCGCCCGCAGCCGGCGTGCCTCTGCGGCCGGGTGCAGATCGTCGTCAAGAGCCGCGATATCAGCGGGCTCGGGATGCATATCAGTCATGTGCGTCCGCCTCCACCCCGCACGGCCCCATTCTCTCCGGTATCTCTCGGAGGTGGGACGGATGTACCTGGTGTCCGGTTCCTGCCCGCTCGGCCCGGTGAGGAGTCGTCCTCGGATTCGCGGGGATGGAGATGACTGACGAGCGGCAGCAACCGGGCGCGGGCCCGGGCGCAGCGGCTCTTGATGGTGCCGACCGGGATGTTGAGGATGGCTGCGGCTTCGGCCACCGGATAGCCCTGCATGTCGACCAGGACCAGGGCGGCGCGCTGTTCCGGGGGCAGGACCTCCAGTGCCGTGCGCAGCTGACGGCGCAGGTCCTGGCGCTCGGCGGGCGCGGCGGCGGACTCGTGGGGTTCGAGCAGGGTCTCCAGCCGCTGTGGCTCCGGCACGGGCGTGGCGCGGCGGGTCTTGGCCTTGCGGAGCCGGTCGAGACAGGCGTTGACGGTGATCCGGTGCAGCCAGGTGGTGACGGCGGACTGGCCGCGGAAGGTGTGGGCGGCCCGGTAGGCGGAGACCAGCGCGTCCTGGACGGCGTCAGCGGCCTCCTCGCGGTCGCCGAGGGTGCGGATGGCGACGGCCCACAGGCGGTCGCGGTGACGGCGGACCAACTCGGTGAAGGCGTCCGGGTCACCAGCGGCGTGCTGGGCCAGGAGCTCCTTGTCGGTGGGGCCGTCCGGCGGTGCGGAGGTGGAGGGAACGCGTCGCGTGCGCCTGCTCACGGCGGATCCTCCCCTTCTGTTGTGCTGGTGCGCTGGTCTGACGGGTGCGGGCCGGCCCGCTGATCAGCCGGAGACGGTGATCTCGCTGACCCGGCCGCGGTAGTTGCCGTCGCTTCCCTGCGGCAGGTCCGTCAGCCAGACCAGAACGAACCGGGTGGTGACGGGCTCCTCGGCGGTGAGGGTGTGTGACTCGCCGCCCCCCTGGGCCAGCAGTTGGAAGTCTGCCAGGCTCGTGGGCCGGGTGGTGACATCGGGCCCCGCCACCCGGAACTCCAGCTGGGTGGCACCGATGGTGCTCACCGTGAGGGTGTCCACCGTCTTCGGCTCCCCCAGATCGAGGATGAGGCCGAGCCCTTCCTTGAGATTGCCGAACTTCGAGTACCCGTAGAAGTTGCTGGTGTGCCAGAACGTCTCGGGGTCTCCGTCGAAGGCGTTGGGCACCGCCTCGGGGTTCTGTGAACCGCCCGGCTTGGCCGGGTCGAACTCGACGGCTTCCTGGATCGCGTGCACCTGCGGGTCGGAGACTTCCTCCTCCGCGACGGGCGGATCGCTCTTGGCGGGCGGGTCGGCCGGGGTGTCGCCCTTGATCAGCGCGTCGGCCAGCTGCCAGCTGCCCAGGGCGAGCGCGGCGATCAGCAGCGCGGAGACACCCCACTTGAGGGCGGCCCCGGTACGGCCGGGCAGGGTGGGCGGCACGGGCGGCGCCGGGGCGGTGTGCGGCAGCGGCGCGCCCTGAGGGCTGCCGGCCCCCAGCGGGCCGCGCTGGTACGTGGTGCGCTGGTATCCCGCGAGATCGACCGGCGGCGGCTCGGGAGCGGGGATGCGCGGCAGGGCCGCGATCGCCCGGGAGAGCTCCTCCGGGGTGGTGCAGGGCTGCAGCTGGCTGGTGGCGGTGGCCCCGTTGTTGACCATGGCGCGCATGGCGAGCTCGGACAGGCCGCGGTGCACCCCCGCCCGTACCTGCTCGGGTGTGGCCAGGGACTCCCGCGAGCTTTTGCTCAGGCCCGCTACGCCATTCAGGCCATAGCCGCCGTCGCCGTACGGCCAGCGCTGGGTCAGGGCGGCGTACAGCAGCGCACCGATGGCCTCGGTGTCGGTGCGCTGGGGGTGCTCGGAGGTGATGCCGCGCAGGGCGGCGTCCACGGCCAGGCCGCGGATCCTGAACTGGCCGGGGCCGGTCCGCAGGACCGTGGCGGGGGTGAGCCGCAGATGAGGCAGTCCCTCGCGGTGGGCCGCGGCCATGGCCTGGGAGATCTGGCTGACGAGCGCGTACGCCTCGTGGGCGTCCAGCGGGCCGCTCTGCAGCACGGTACTCAGCGGGGTGGCGTCGGGAAGCCACTCGTGGATCACGTGGACGACATCGTTCTCCTCGACGGCGTCCAGGACCTGGACGAAACGGGGGTCGCCCAGCAGCGCGGAGGAACGGGCGGCGGAGATCACGGAGGCGGCGCGGTCGTGGTCGGCGGGCAGGACATGCACACCCACCGCCCGGCGCAGCTTCTCGTCGACGGCCCGCCAGCTGCTGAAGCCGTCCAGCCGGGTGATGCACTCCTCCAGCCGGTACCGCTTGGCGAGTCTGTGGCCGCTGTGCGGATCGGCGGCGCGGGAGGGCGCCGGGGGTGTGCTGGGCGTCGCTGTTCCGGCGCTCTCCGCCTGCTCCGCGTCCCGCTGCGAACGCTGCGGAGGGCTGGTCGCCGTGCTCCGTTCCGCCACCGTTGAATCCGCCTCCCCGTGTTGGCTGCCGCTGGTGACACTGCCAGATTCATTGTGCCGGTAGTCCGTCACCCTGCACGACATGTGAGTGCGGCCAGGGGTTGTACAGCGCGTGGCCGGCTCGTTCCCGACGAGGGGCGCTCCCACCGGTTTTCGGCCGGTGGGAGCGCGATTGGTCAGCGGCCGAGTCGGGAGCGGACCATGCCGACCATGGCGGTCAGTTCCTCGACCCGCATCCGGCGCGCGGTGAGGTAGAAGACCGCCAGCAGCACCGCTCCGCCGCCGGCCAGGGCGGCGAGGGAGCCGATGGTGCCGTGGCCGAGGGCGCCGGTGATGGCGTAGCCGGCGCCGCCGCCGAGCAGCGCGGCGGGGATGCTGGCCCCGGCGAGCCTGATGTAGGTGCGGACCACGCGGGCGCCGTCCAGGTCGGTGCCCATCCGGGCACGCAGTCGGCGCCAGGCGACGGAGACGCCCAGACCGTAGGCGATTCCGTAACTGAACGCGATGCCCGCCACGACCCAGCGGTCGGGAAGAGTGACGAAGGACACGGCGGACAGCACGATCCAGGCGGCCGAGACGATCACCGTGTTGTAGAAGGGGGTGCGGGTGTCCTCGTAGGCGTAAAAGGCGCGCAGCACCACGTACTGGGCGGAGAAGGGGATCAGGCCCAGGCCGAAGGCCATCAGGATGTAGCCGAAGGACCGGGCTCCCTCGTCGCCGGCGGAGCCGAACAGCAGGGTGCACATGGGGATGCCGAGGGCGACGAAGGCGAAGCCGATCGGCACGATCGCCACCGCCGAGGTGCGCAGACCGTGCGAGAGGTCGTCCCGTACGGCCGCGGTGTCGCCGTCGGCCGCGGAGCGGGAGATGCGGGGGAGCAGCGCTGCCATGACCGAGACCGTGATGATGGCCTGCGGCATCTGCCAGATCAGCAGGGCGCTGTTGTACGCGATGAAGCCGGTACCGGGGAATCCGGCGCGTTCGGCGTTGTCACCGGCCCAGGTGGCGAACTGGGTGATGACCACCAGGCCGGCCTGGTTGGCGAAGACGAACAGCACGGTCCACTTGGCGAGCTTGGCCGCCTTCCCCATGCCGTGGCCGCGCCAGTCGAAGCGGAGCCGCATGCGGAAGCCAGCGGCGCGCAGGTACGGGATCATCGACAGGGCCTGGACCACGAGCCCGAGCAGGGTGCCGATACCGAGCAGCCGGACGCCTTCGGGCGTGATGGTGGTGACGCCGAGCTCGGAGCTGCGCTGGGTGCCGTAGACCCACAGGAACATGCCGAAGGTGAAGATCACCACGATGTTGTTGAGGACCGGGGTCCACATCATCGGTCCGAAGGAGCCGCGGGCGTTGAGGATCTGGCCCATGACCACGTGGACGCCCATGAAGAAGATCGTGGGCAGGAAGTAGCGGGCGAAGGTGACGGCCACCTCGTTGGCGGCCGGGTCGTCCGCGATCTTGGCGGACATCATGCGGACGAGCAGTGGTGCGGCCAGTACGGCCGCGATGACCAGGCCGCCCAGGACGACCATGACGAGGGTGAGCAGCCGGTTGGCGTAGGCGTCGCCGCCGTCGTCGTCGTTCTTCATGGCCCGGACCAGCTGGGGCACGAAGACGGAGTTGAGGCCGCCGCCGATGGTGAGGATGTAGATCATCGAGGGCAGGGCCCAGGCCACGGTGTAGGTGTCACCGAGGACGGCGGCGCCGAGTGCGGCCACCAGGACCAGCTGGCGTACGAAGCCGGTGAGCCGGGAGACCAGGGTGCCGGCGGCCATGATGGCGCTGGAGCGCAGTATTCCGGCGGCCTTGCCGCCGCGCTTGGGCGCGGGTGCCGGCTCCGCAGCGGGGGCGGGCGGGGGCGGCGGTGGCTGCTGGGCGGCGGGCGCGGGAGCCAGCGTGCCGGCTCCCGGTGCCGGCTGGGCCGGGTAACCGCCGCCGGGGCCCTGGGCGGGGCCGGGCCCGGCCGGGCTCTGCTGGTCGCGGAAGAGGTGCGCGAAGGCATCCTGCTGGGGCTGCTGGGGCGTGCCGGACCAGCCCTGTGGGTCGCGCGGGGCGTAGGGCTGCTGGTACTGCGGCTGCTGATAGGGGTGCTGCTGGTGGTGGTAGGGGCCCGCGGGATACGGGTCGGCTTGCGGGTCGCCGTCCCCCGGATCCCGGCCGTCTTCACGGTCGTACGGCGCTTGCATCGCTACCCCACCTCTGGTTCCCGGCCGGAGTCCGGCTCACTCGCTTCGATCCACCCTCTCACCATCGGGAGGGGTGCTGGTGCCGTCGTCGCCGGTGTCGGCACCGCTCTCACCCGAGGGCGCGGGCTCGGTGGCCGCTCCCTGCTCGGGCGCGGTGTCGGCGTCGGCGGGCCGGGCGGCGCGCTTGCGCTTGGTGTACATACGGACCCCGGCCAGGACCACCAGCAGCAGGCCGCCGGCGATCACCATCAGCACGGCGGAGGTGATGGAGGTGACCTGGGCCTGGAAGCGCATCGGCGTGCCGTACGGCTTGCCGTCCGCCGTGTACAGCTGCGCTTCCAGATAGGTGAGGCCGTTGGCGCGGGCGGTGGTGGAGAACTTCACCGAGGCGCTGTGGCCGCCGTTGACCGTGACCTGCTGGGCGTCGCCGACGTCCAGACCGATCTTGCGGCTGGAGGTCAGCCGCAGCTCCAGGTTCTGCACCCCCTGGACCAGGTTGTTCTGCACCGAGATGGGGATGGTGGCGCTGCGTCCGGACAGGGTGATCTTGGTCTTCTGGATCAGGTGCACGCGCTCGGTGAGGCCGGTCAGATCGCTCTGCACGGTGGCGCGGTACTGGGCGGCCTCGGTGGCGTGGCCGCGCCAGGAGACGGACATCTCACGGCGGATGGCGTTGCCGAAGGGCGTGGTGACCCGGCCGGGGCGGGTCAGGATGACCTGGAAGTCGTCCAGGGTGCGCTGGGTCTCGCGCATCTCCTGGAAGGCGCTGGTGGGCAGCTCCTGGTCGCGCAGCCGCTCGGGGTAGGCGCCGCTGCCCGGGACCTGCCGGTTGGCGCCGGGGTCGGGCTGGGCGTCGGCGGCCTCGGCCAGCCCGGTGAAGGTGATCCACTCCGGGTGCGCGGTGAGAGCGGTGATCGCGCCGGCCATCGCCTGGGCCTGGTCGGCGGTCGGGGTGCGCTGCGGGGCGAGCAGCAGGCTGCGGTCACGGCCCGGGTCCTGCTGGGCGATGGTCTGGGCCTGGCCCAGCAGCTGCTGGCGCGCGGTGACGGCGTTGGCCGGCAGGCTCATGTCGGCCTCGAAGAGGCGGGAGAGCGTGCTGTCGGCGACCAGCGCGGTGGTGCCGCCACCGATCGGACGGGCGGCGGTCTCGGTGTACCCGAGGGAGTCGCCGGGGCGCAGGCTGTCGCTGCGGCTGATGATGTGGTGGGCCCCGGCAGAGGTGGCCACCGAGACGATGTCCGGGTCGATGGCGCCCTCGACGGGCCAGGCGAAGTCGGTGCTGGGCTGGACGCCCAGGACGGTCTCCACCGTGAGGGCGGAGACCTCGGTGGCGGTGCGCAGCTGGCCCAGGGCGCCGGGGACATCCTTGCCGCGGTGGGCGAGCGAGGCGAGATCGGGGTCGCCGAAGGGCAGCGCGATCACGTCCTGGTCCCGCACGGCGTCATCGAGGGCGGCGAGCCAGCTGCGGGCGGCCTCCTGGCCGGTACCGGGCTGGAGACCGTCCGGGGTGTGGATGCGGTAGTCCTCGGTCATGGCGTCCACCGAGGCGAGCAGGTCGGCGTCGATGACCCAGGTGACGGGGAGGTCGGCGCCGAGCGTCACCATCTCGTGCAGCCGGCCGCCGGGGGAGATGTCGGTGAGCAGGGAGTTGTCGCGGAAGGCCGGGGTCTGCTCCTCGTCGGCGTCGGTCTCGGCCGTGAGGTGGGTGGAGGAGATCAGCGGCCACAGCACGGTCAGCTGGGTGCTGGAGCCCGCGTCGCCCGACCCTTCCTGCCAGGGCAGCAGGCTGCGGCCCACGCCGAGGATCTGGTCCCAGGACTCGGCCTCGGTCTGGCCGGTCAGGGTGACCGCCAGCTGGTAGACGCCGTTCGCGCCGAGGTCGAGATCGGCGACCGGCAGCTGGAGGTCGAAGGTGGCGGACATGCCCGGGGCGATGGTGCCGATGTCCTGACCGTGCTCGTTGACCAGCCGGCCGTCCAGCGCGGAGTCGAAGCCGGTCCGCGCCAGCGCCTCGCTCAGACCCTCCCGGGAGTCCAGGAGAGTGCCGGTGCGGGGAGCCAGCCGACTGCCGGTGATGGCGGAGTCGCCCTCATTGGTGATGGTGCCGCGCAGGGTGAGGGTGTCGCCCTGCGCCGGGACATCGGGGGTGATCTCGGTGAGGGAGATGCTGGCGGTGCGCTGGCCGCTGCCGACGTCCTGGGCTGGTGCGGCCTGCGGCGCCTGGCTCACGGCGGTGACCAGGGGGAGCACGACCAGCAGACTGAGCAGCGAGGCCAGGATCAGCTGGGCACGGCGCAGAGCGGGGCCCCGGCTCCGGTCCGGGTGGGCACGGGAGATCATCGCCGGCACCTCTGTCACGCGATTGCCCCGTTCCCTCGTCCCAGAACCCGCACTCATGGTAACGATGCCTGACGGGGCTCCGTGCCGGGGAGCGGGCCGGGGAAGCGGCGGTTCGGTGAGGGTGGGCCACGTACCCTGTGATGTTGTGCCGAACGACAGGAAAGACACCCACGCCCCGCAGTCCCTCCCCGTGCTGAGCCAGGTGCAGCAGCAGGCCGTGAGTGAGTTGTTGCGGGTCTCCCCCATCGCCGATGATCTCGCCAGGCGGTTCGAGGCAGCGGGCTTCTCACTGGCCCTGGTGGGCGGCTCGGTGCGCGACGCGCTGCTGGGGCGGCTGGGCAACGATCTCGACTTCACCACGGATGCCAGGCCGCAGGACGTGCTGCGCATCGTGCGGCCCTGGGCGGACGCGGTGTGGGAGGTGGGGATCGCCTTCGGCACGGTCGGCTGTCGCAAGCGGGCCCCTGAAGCGGGGCAAAACGCCTCGGGCGATGGTCATCGTGACTATCAGCTGGAGATCACCACCTATCGGTCGGAGGCGTACGACCGGGACTCCCGCAAGCCGGAGGTCGCCTACGGGGATTCCCTGGAGGAAGACCTGCTGCGCCGGGACTTCACCATCAACGCGATGGCGGTGGCGCTGCCGCGCAAGGAGTTCATCGACCCGCACCACGGCCTGGAGGACCTGGCCCGCAGGGTGCTGCGTACCCCCGGGACCCCGGAGGCGTCGTTCTCCGACGATCCGCTGCGGATGCTGCGGGCCGCCCGGTTCGCCGCCCAGCTGGACTTCCAGGTGGCCGACGAGGTGCGCGCCGCGATGACGGCGATGGCGGACCGTATCGCCATCGTCTCCGCCGAGCGGATCCGGGACGAGCTGAACAAGCTGGTGCTGGCGGACCGCCCGCGCCGGGGACTGACCCTGCTGGTGGACACCGGGCTCGCCCGCCATGTGCTGCCGGAGCTGCCGGCGCTGCGGCTGGAGCGGGACGAACACCACCGGCACAAGGATGTCTACGAGCACAGTCTGACGGTGCTGGAGCAGGCCATCGCGCTGGAGACCGAGGGCCCCGATCTGACGCTGCGGCTCGCGGCGCTGCTGCACGACATCGGCAAGCCGAAGACGCGACGCTTCGAGAAGGACGGCCGCGTCTCCTTCCACCACCACGAGATGGTCGGTGCCAAGCTGACCAAGGCTCGCATGATCAAGCTGAAGTACCCCAATGAGCTGGTGAAGGACGTCTCCCGGCTGGTGGAGCTGCATCTGCGCTTCCACGGCTACGGCACGGGCGAGTGGACCGATTCCGCGGTGCGTCGCTATGTACGGGACGCCGGCCCGCTGCTGGACCGGCTGCACAAGCTGACCCGCTCGGACTGCACCACCCGGAACAAGCGGAAGGCGCTGGCACTCTCCCAGTCCTACGACGGACTGGAGCTGCGGATCTCCCAGCTTCAGGAGCAGGAGGAACTGGACGCGATCCGTCCGGACCTCAACGGCAACGAGATCATGAAGATCCTGGACATCGGCCCGGGGCCCGAGATCGGTGAGGCCTACCGCCACCTCCTGGAACTGCGCCTGGAGCACGGCCCGATGGAGCACGAGGCGGCCGTGGCCGCACTCAAGGAATGGTGGGCGTCTCGGGGCTGACGGGCGGCAGCGGCGGTGTTTCACGTGAAACAGTGCCGCGATGCAGCCGGAAGATGAGGGCCGCGGTGATGGCGAAGAGGGCGGACACCAGCAACAGCAGTTGTGCGGAGCGTCCGTCGGGCGGGAGCATCAGCGCGGCCAGCCCGGCGGAGCTGACGAAGGCGATGTTGAACAGCATGTCGTAGAGGGCGAAGATCCGGCCCCGGTAGACATCGTCGATCGAGGACTGCACCACGGTGTCCGTGACGATCTTCGCGCCCTGCGAGGTCAGCCCGAGCACGAACGCGGCGATCAGCATGGGCACCGGGTGGAAGGGCAGCCCGAGGGGAGGCAGCAGTACGGCGGCGGTGGCGGCGCAGAGGGAGAACCAGCCCAGCCGTCCCCACCGCGCCACCGCGCCGGGTGTCAGCACAGCGGCGGCGAAGAAGCCGGCGCCGGTGCTGCCGACCGCGAGTCCGAGCAGCGTCATGCCGTTGCCATTGCCGTCGTTGCCCCAGGAGTTGCGGGCCAGCATCAGCAGCATCACCAGCAGCGCGCCGTAGCCGAAACGCATCAGCACCACTCCGGCCAGAGCCCAGGACGCCAGTCGGCGCTGGGTGAGATGCCGCAGCCCGGCGGCCAGTCCCCGCGCGGTGGAGGCGACCGCGGCCACCACCCGCGGCTGAATCTCAGCCGGGTTCGGCCCCAGCAGATCCCGGCCCATCCGCAGGGCGGCGACGCCGGCGGCGCCGTAGATCAGCGAAGCCGCGATCAGCGCCAGCGCGTCCTCACTGACGGCGGTGTGGGTGAGTACCTGGGTCACCAGGGTCACCCCGCCGCCCACCGTGGCGGCAAGGGTGCCAGCGGTCGGGGACAGCGCGTTGGCGACCACCAGACGGTCCGGATCCACCACCCGTGGCAGCGAAGCGGAGAGTCCGGCCAGGATGAAGCGGTTGACCCCGGTCACCGAGAGCGCCGAGAGATAGAAGAGCCAGTTGGGCACGCCGTGGATCACCAGGGCACAGGTGACGGCCGCCATCACCGACCGCAGCAGATTCCCGTAGAGCAGCACCTGGCGCCGGCGCCAGCGGTCCAGCAGGACACCGGCGAACGGGCCGAGGAGTGAGTAGGGCAGCAGCAGGACGGCCATGGCCGCCGCGATATCGCCCGGGGTGGTCTGCTGCTCGGGGGAGAAGACCACATAGGTGGCCAGCCCGACCTGGAAGGCGCCATCGGAGAACTGGGAGAGCAGCCGGACGGTCAGCAGCCGCCGGAAGTTGGGGAAGCGCCACAGCGTCCGGAGATCGGTGACGACAGTCACGCGTTCCGCCCTTCATGTTTCACGTGAAACGCCCCAGTCGATGGCGGAGGGCCGGCGGCGCAGGGTGAAGACATCGGGCGCACCGTCCAGGACACCTCCTCCTGGGTCGTCGGACCCACCGCGGCGGATCACATCATGATCGGGCCGTAGCGCATCGCGAACGATCATCACACAGAGATAGAGCGTGCCCAAGAGATGTGCTGCGATGGCCAGCTGGTAGCCGCCCACTGGAAGCCCCTCATTGCCGTCGCCGGTGATGTACGCGAGATACATCCAGATGCCGAAGAAGTAGAGCACCTCACCGGCCTGCCAGATGAGGAAGTCCCGCCAGCGGGGGCGGGCCAGAGCAGCGAGGGGGATCAGCCAGAGCACGTACTGCGGTGAGTAGACCTTGTTGGTGAGGATGAAGACGGCGACGACGAGGAAGGCCAACTGCGCCAGCCGGGGCCGGCGCGGCGCCCGGAGAGCCAGCAGCGCGATCCCGGCGAAGCCGAGCAGCGTCAGCACCGTGGCGTAGGTATTGACCGAGTCCAGCGGGAAGTCGGTGCGCTGGGCGAGGATGAGCCAGAACGAACCGAAGTCGACGGGCCGCTCCTCGCTGAAGGCGTAGAAGGTCGCCCAGCCCTCCCAGGCCAGCAGCATCACCGGACCGTTCACCACCAGCCAGGCCCCGGCGGCGCTCAGCAGCGTGGTCGCGAACTCCCGCAGGCGCCCGGCCCGCCAGCACAGCAGGAACAAGGGGCCGAGCAGCAGCAGCGGATAGAGCTTGGCGGCGGTGGCGAGCCCCAGGAGCACCCCGGTGGCGAGCGGCCTGCCGCGCGACCACATCAACAGCGCCCCGCACAGGAGCGCCCCGGCCAGCAGGTCCCAGTTGATGGTGGCGGTCAGCGCCAGCGCGGGGGCGAGCGCCACCAGCAGCCCGTCCCAGGGCCGGTCCCGGTGGATGCGGCTGACACAGCCCGCGATGACCGCCGCACAGATCAGCAGCATCCCCGCATTCACGAGCCAGTACAGCTGTGCGGGCGCCGGGGTGGTGATGGCGGCCGGGGTGAGCCAGGCGGCGACCTCCATGAACAGCCCGGTGAGTACCGGGTATTCGAGGAAGTTTTTGTCAGGGGAAAGGGTGTCGGGGATGCGGTCGAAGTAGGGGATGAGCCCGTCCGCGAAGCCCCGCCCGTAGTAGAGGTGCGGGATGTCCGAGTAGCACGCCTGGGTGTACTGGGCGGTGGGCCCGCCGACCCAGCTGTCCGTGTAGCAGGGCAGCTTCTGCACCATGCCGAGGGCGAACATCCCGATCATCACGAGCACGATGACCCGGGCCGGGTTCCACCATCCCCGCCCCGGGGCGACCCGCTTCCCCGCGGGCCCCCCGATCAGCTCACTGCCGGCGGCGGCCACCTCATCATGCGTGGTGGGCCGTACGGGCACGGGTGGGGTGGTCGGTGCCATGCCCACAATCCTGCCGTACGACCCACCAGGGTCAGCCGATGACTCGGCTAGCTGTCGGAACCGCTAACCGGTTCCTCCGCTCCACCAGCCTGAGGCTCCGCTGTCGGAATCCCCGCTGGAGTCGGTTTCTCCGGAGCCCGCGTCCGCTCCGGCGTCCGCTCCCGCGTCCGCTCCGGAGTCGGTGCCGCTGCCGCCCTCGATATTGCCGGCGTTGCCCCCGCCCGGGAGGCCGTTCCCTCCGCTGTCGCCGCCCTGGGAGCTGCCACCGCTGGCGCAGTTCTGGTCTCCGGGCTGACAGGAGTCGGTCGGGTCCGGGTCCGGGTCGGCCGGCGGGTCGGGCTCCGGGTCGGTCTCCGGCTCCTCGCTCTCGTCGACCTCGGGCTCGTCCTGCTCCTCGGTCTCCTCGACCGGCGGCGGGTCGGGCAGCTCGGGCTCGGTGCCGATGCCGCGGTACTCCTCGCCGACCTTGCCGGGCTTGGGGAAGTCCTCGACGGGGTCGTTCTTGGTGGCTTCCTTCATGAAGCCGAGCCAGATGTCGGCGGGGAGCGACCCACCCGTGATCTTCTCCATCCCGGCGGTGCCGCGCATGGAGAGGAACTTGCGGTCCGCGGGGTCGATGTCCTCGGAGTCCGGGAAGCGCCACATGCCGATCGCCGTGGAGAGCTGCTTCGTGTAGCCGACGAACCAGGCGCTGTTGTTGCCGTCCGTGGTGCCCGTCTTGGCGGCGACGGGTCGCCCGAGCGCCTGTACCTTCCGGCCACTGCCCTGTTCACCGGTCACCACATTGACCAGCACATCGGTGACGTTGTCGGCGATGTTGGCTTCGAAGTGCCGTTCGGGCTTCGTCTCGTGTTCGTAGACGGACACGCCTTCGCGCTCCGCGTGGGTCACGAAGTACGGGTCGGCCTGCTCGCCGCTGGCCGCGAAGGTGGCGTACGCGGTGGCCATCCGGATCGGGCCCGGGGTGGAGACACCGAGGGCGAAGGAGGGAACGCTGTCGTCCGCCGGGCCCAGGGTGCTTTCCAGCAGCCCCGCGTCCATGGCGGCCTCTTTGACCTTGGCCGGGCCGACGTCCATGCCCAACTGGACGAAGGGGGAGTTGGAGGAGATCTCCATCGCGCGGCGAATGGTGATGTCTCCCTCTTCACCGGCCTCGAAGTTCGGCTGATGCCATTCCTTGTCCTCGCCCGTCTCGGGGTCCTCGCCGTACCAGATCTCCCCGTCGTAGTTGCGGATCAGCAGATTGTTCTCGCTGGAGTAGACGCTCTCCGGCGAGATCGGGGTGCGGTCCTTGTCCGGCTGATCGGCCGGCTTCTGCGGATCCCGCACGCCGTCGCGCATCGCCGCCGCCAGGACGAAGGGCTTGAAGGTCGAACCGACCTGGGCCCCTGCGTTGTTGGCGTTGTTCAGGTAGTGCTCGACCGCGTTGTGCCCGCCGTAGATGGCGACCACCGCACCGTCACCGGGGACCACCGCCGCGCCGCCGAACTGGACGTGCTCGTCCTCCTCGCGGTTCTCCGGGTCCAGATTGTCGTCGATGACCTGCTGGACCGCCTCCTCCATCTGGCGCACCATCTCCTGGTTGAAGGTGGTGTGGATGGAGTAGCCGCCCATGGCGAGCTTGTCCGCGTCGACGTCGATGTCGTCGTTGTTGATCAGGTAGTTGTCGGCCAGTTCCTTGAGGTAGCCGATCTGGCCGGCCAGGTTGGTGGCCGGCTTGAGCTCCTGCGGCATCGGGAACTCGGTGTACTCGTCGCGTTCCGACTTGTCCATGTTGCCGACCGCGACCCGGCGGTCCAGGACCGTCACCCACTGGTTGGTGGCCCGCTCGATGTTGGCGGGGGCGCGCTCGGCGCCGCCAAGACCGCCCGAGGTGTCGTAGAGGTCGGCGCCCTTCAGCAGGGTCGTGAGGTAGGCACACTCATTGGCGTTGAGGTCCTTGGCGTCCTTGTCGTAGTACGCCCGGGCCGCCGCCTGGATGCCGTAGGCCCCCCGGCCGAAGTACGCGGTGTTGAGGTACCCGGCCATGATCTCTTCTTTGGGTACGTCGGAGGACACCTTGACCGAGATCAGCAGTTCCTTGAACTTACGGCTCAGCGTCTGGCTCTGGTCCAGGTACATGTTCTTCACGTACTGCTGGGTGATGGTCGAGCCGGACTGGGTGTCCCCGCCCTGGGCCATGTTCACCACGGCGCGGGCGATGCCCTTGAGGTCGACGCCGGGGTCCTCCCAGAACGTCGCGTTCTCCGCGGCGACCACCGAGTCCACCATGTCGGTGGGGATCTCGGTGAACGGGATGATCTGCCGGTTGTAGTCACCGCCGCCCGCGACGACCATCTCCGTGCCGTCGTCCCAGTAGTAGACGTTCTTCTGGCTCTCGGCGGCCCTGTTCGGGTCCGGGATGTCGACCATCGCGTACGCCAGGCCGACCAGACCGACCAGCATGCCCATGAAGATGATCGCCGAGCCCAGGACCTGCTTCCAGGAGGGCAGCCAGCGGCGCGCGCCCGTGTGCTGGGCGCGCGGGTAGTCGATGAATCGCTTTTTCGGGGGGGGCTCCGGCCGACGCCTGGCGGCGCGGCGGCCCGCGCCTTCGGCCGCGTTCGCGGCTGCCTCGCGCCGATGCCCGCTCCCGCCGCTCTCCTCGCGCGGCGGCGGCGGCGCGGCCCGGCGGCCGGAAGGCGCCGCGGCGCGGCGGCCGCGCGATTGCGGCGGCTTGCGACGGTGCTCGCTCATGGACAGCTACTCCTCGGACAGACGTGAGACGTCTGCTGCGGCAATGACGTGTGGTGTCTTGCAGTCCCCCCGTTGTGCGCGGCCCGGCCAATGGCCTGGACGCACGTCACCGTGAACGAGGACGCTGAATTCGGCCCCAGGGTTCCCGGACAGTGATCCGCACACGGGGTTCAGGGTACGCAGCCCCAAAGGCCAATTTTCCTGGCATAACAGCCACTTCGGTCATTTAACTTTCAGTGAAGCGAAGATGTGATCCCCTTCACCAGGACCCCTCTTGCAGCACCTCTCGGGCCGTTCTATCGTGGCGATGTATCGGGCCGATACATCGACCCAATACATCGCATGAGCGATACAGACCGTTCAGACACAGCACGACACGACAGGCAGTCCACCCGGGAGGTGATTCCAGCCGTGAGCCGACGCTCCGGAGTCCTGGAGTTCGCCGTACTCGGGCTCCTGCGGGAATCCCCGATGCACGGGTACGAGCTGCGCAAGCGGCTCAACACCTCGCTGGGCGTCTTCCGGGCGTTCAGCTACGGCTCCCTCTACCCCTGTCTCAAGACGCTGGTCCAGCACGGATGGCTCGCCGAGGAGCCCGGCAGCGACGCGGAGGACCCACGGGCCACCGCGCTGTCGGGGCGGCGCGCCCGTATCGTCTACCGGCTCACGGGCCCCGGCAAGGAACGCTTCGAGGAGCTTCTGACCCAGACCGGCCCCGACGCCTGGGAAGACGACAACTTCGGTGTCCGGTTCGCTTTCTTCGGCCAGACCTCACGTGATGTACGGATGCGGGTGCTGGAAGGCCGCCGCAGCCGCCTGGAGGAGCGTCTCGCCAAGATGCGCGCCTCCCTGGCCCGTACCCGGGAGAAGCTGGACGACTACACGCTGGAGCTGCAGCGCCACGGCATGGAGTCCGTGGAGCGCGAGGTCCGCTGGCTCAATGAGCTGATCGAGAGCGAGCGGGAGGGCCGCGAGCGCGGCACCGCTCCGCCGGGTGGTTCCGGTCCGCCGGGTGGCTCCGGCGACAACGACACCACCACTTGACCATCACTTGACAATTCCGGGCCCCGCGACGGCGTGGGGCCATGCCGAAACACACACAGGGAGCAACCGGAATGGGTTCGGTTCGCGTAGCCATCGCCGGCGTGGGCAACTGCGCCGCCTCGCTGGTACAGGGCGTCGAGTACTACAAGGACGCCGCCCCGGACAGCCGGGTGCCGGGTCTGATGCATGTCCAGTTCGGCGACTACCACATCTCGGACATCGAGTTCGTGGCCGCCTTCGACGTCGACTCCAAGAAGGTCGGCCTCGACCTGGCGGACGCCATCGGCGCCAGCGAGAACAACACCATCAAGATCGCCGACGTGCCGGCCACCGGCGTCACCGTCCAGCGCGGCCAGACCCTGGACGGCCTGGGCAAGTACTACCGCGAGACCATCGTGGAGTCCGAGGCCGAGCCCGTCGACATCGTGAAGGTCCTCAAGGACACCAAGGCCGACGTCCTGGTCTGCTACCTGCCGGTCGGCTCCGAGGACGCCGCCAAGTACTACGCGCAGGCCGCCATCGACGCCAAGGTCGCCTTCGTCAACGCGCTCCCGGTCTTCATCGCCGGCACCAAGGAGTGGGCGGACAAGTTCACCGAGGCCGGTGTCCCGATCGTCGGTGACGACATCAAGTCCCAGGTCGGCGCCACCATCACGCACCGCGTCATGGCCAAGCTGTTCGAGGACCGCGGGGTCATCCTGGACCGCACCATGCAGCTGAACGTCGGCGGCAACATGGACTTCAAGAACATGCTGGAGCGCGACCGGCTCGAGTCCAAGAAGGTCTCCAAGACCCAGGCCGTCACCTCCCAGATCCGCGACCGCGAACTGGGCGAGGGCAACGTGCACATCGGCCCCTCCGACTACGTCGCGTGGCTCGATGACCGCAAGTGGGCGTACGTCCGCCTCGAGGGCCGCGCCTTCGGCGACGTGCCGCTGAACCTGGAGTACAAGCTGGAGGTCTGGGACTCCCCCAACTCCGCCGGTGTGATCATCGATGCGCTGCGCGCCGCGAAGATCGCCAAGGACCGCGGCATCGGTGGCCCCATCACCTCCGCGTCCTCGTACTTCATGAAGTCCCCGCCGGTCCAGTTCTTCGACGACGAGGCCCGCGACAACGTGGAGAAGTTCATCAACGGCGAGTTGGAGCGCTGAGCGACGCTCACGCGACACGCTCCCCCATGACGGCGGCCCGGGCATCTGCCCGGGCCGCCGTCATGGTTCAGGAGATGCGTCCGCTCACTCGTCGACGACCCGGTCCACCTGCGTGGTGGTGTGCCGCAGGATCGCCCGCAGCTCGTCCCCGACCTTGGGCCCCTTGGACTCGGCCGGCACGAACAGGATCGACACCTGCATGTGCGGCGGCTCCGCGAACCACCGCTGCTTGCCGTCCCACACGAACGGCGACAGGTTGCGGTTCACCGTGGCCAGCCCGGCCCGCGCCATCCCCTTCGCCCGCGAGGACATCCCGTGCAGCGCCTTGGGCGCCTCCAGGCCCACGCCGTGCGAGGTGCCACCGGCCACCACCGCCAGCCAGCCGTCCCCGGGTGCCTTCTGCTGCCGGTACCCGAAGCGGTCCCCCTTGGCCACCGGCGTCACATCGAGCACCGCGCCGCGGTATTCCGTCGCCGTGTGGTCCCCCAGCCACAGCCGGGTGCCGATCCGCGCCCGGAACCGGGTCTGCGGGAACTGCTGGCGCAGCCGGTTCAGCTCCTCGGCGCTGAGGTGGCTCACGAACATGGTGTCCAGCGGCAGCCGGGCGGCCCGCAGCCGGTCCATCCAGCCGATGACCTCCTCGACCCCGTCGGTGCCGTCGGTGCGGTCCAGCGGCAGGTGGATCGCGAAGCCCTCAAGCCGCACGTCCTCCAGCGCCGCGCTCAGCTTCCCCAGATCCGCCGGTGTCACCCCGTGCCGGCGCATCGAGCTCATCACCTCGACGACCACCCGGGACCCCACCAGCCCGTACACCCCGTCCACCGAGGAGGCCGAACGAATCACCCGATCGGGGAGAGGAACCGGCTCCTCGCTTCGCCGGTAGGGGGTCAGCACCAGCAGGTCGCCGCTGAAGCGGTCCTTCATGGCCTCGGCCTCGTACGCCGTGCCGACCGCCAGCGTCTCGATGCCCAGCTCGGTGACCTCCTCGGCGAGCCGGTCGTGACCGAAGCCGTAGCCATTGCCCTTGCAGACCGGCACCAGGTCGGGGAAGTCGGCGACGATCTTCCGCTGGTGCGCCCGCCAGCGGTCGGTGTCGACGTAAAGGGTGAGCGCCATGGCCGGGAGGGACCCTTCTGTTGGGGTTGTACGAGGTGGGAAGGGGTGTGGGGGGAGGGAACGCGGTGGGGGCGGGGTGCGGGTCGGCGTCGTCAGCGTCGCGACATGTAGATGTCGAGCGCCTTGTGCAGCAGCTTGTTGAGCGGGAAATCCCACTCGCCCAGGTACTCGGCCGCCTCCCCGCCCGTACCCACCTTGAACTGGATCAGGCCGAAGAGATGGTCCGTGTCCTCCAGCGAGTCGCCGATGCCCCGCAGGTCGTACACGTGGGCCCCCAGCGCCTGGGCGTCCTGGAGCATGCGCCACTGCATCGCGTTGGAGGGCCGCACCTCACGCTTGTGGTTCGCGGAGGCACCGTACGAATACCACACATGGCCGCCCACGATCAGCATGGTGGCGGCGGCCACCGCCTCTCCCTCGTGCTTGGCGATGTACAGCCGCATGCGGTCCGGGTCCTCGGAGTTGAGCGCCTTCCACATGCGCTCGAAGTACGCCAGCGGGCGCGGCCGGAACTTGTCACGGACCGCGGTGACCTCGTACAGCTCCTGCCACAGCGGCAGATCGTCGTAACTGCCCCGCACCACCTCGACGCCGGCCTTCTCGGCCTTCTTGATGTTGCGGCGCCACAGCTGGTTGAAGCCCTTGTGGACATCCTCCAGGGAGCGGTCCTTGAGCGGGATCTGGAAGACGTAGCGGGGCTGGACGTCGCCGAACCCGGCGCCCTCCTCCTCGCCCTGCTGCCAGCCCATCCGGCGCAGCTTGTCGGAGACCTCGAAGGCACGCGGCTCCAGCTCGCTGGCCTCGACGTCGCGCAGCCGCTTGACCTCGGGGTTCTGGATGCCGGCCTTGATGGCGGCGGCGTTCCAGCGGCGGATGACCACCGGCGGGCCCATCTTGACCGAGAACGCACCCTGCTTCTTGAGGTGCGCGAGCATCGGCCGCAGCCACTCCTCCAGATTGGGCGCGAACCAGTTGATGACCGGGCCCTCGGGGAGGTACGCGAGGTAGCGCTTGACCTTGGGCAGCTGCCGGTAGAGGACGAGGCCCGCGCCCACGCAGACACCGGATGTGTCGAACCAGCCCAGGGACTCCGTCCGCCACTCGGCCTTGACATCGCCCCAGGCCGGCACCTGCATGTGGCTGGCGGCCGGCAGGGAGCGGATATACGCCAGATGCTCCTCGCGGCTGATGGTCCTCAGGGTCAGGCTCATTCGGGGCGCTCCTTGGGCGTCAATCGCGGCGTCTGGCGGGAAGCCTAGCGGCGCGGTGGACGCCGGGGGCGCGGCGGCCTGCCCGGGGGGCCGGATCGGGGCGGCTGCGGGCGCGGGGCGGAGGGCGTTCCCGTACCGGCCCGGCGCACGGGCGGAACAGCGCCGGGCCGTGGCCGCAGCGCCCGGTCAGCCCAGGACACCGCCGAACAGGCCGCCGTGCGCCATACCGAGATAGAAGCCGGTGGCGGCGGCGCCCAGGCCGATGACCAGCACGAAGCGTTCGGCCGTGGTGGCGGACACCAGCTGGCCCCAGCCGCCGGTGGCGATGCCCGCCAGGCCGGCCCAGGAGGCCGCCAGGTGCATGCCGGGCCACAGGGAGAGAAGGAGCGCCGCCGGGCCGAGGACCGCGGTGACGGCGGCGAGGATGTTGGGGACGGGGTGGGGGTGGCCGTCGGAGTTGAAGACGCTGCTGAGCGTCATGTGGGCCATGGGGAACCTCCTGCGGAGCGCTGCGGAAGCCGTGTACCCGATCTCTCCAGGTTGCTCGGGTCGGGGCCGGATTTCAACCGGAAGGTGCTCGCCGGGTACGGTGTACTGTCCCGTGCTTCGTCACTGACGGCAGGGGACACGCATCACGACCCTCCTGCCACGGATCGCCCGTGGCCGCCTGAGTCCAGAGGAGGTGGGTTCCACAATGCGTCAGTACGAACTGATGATCATCCTCGATCCCGATCTTGAGGAGCGCTCTGTCGCCCCGCTGATCGAGAGCTTCCTTGCTGTCGTCCGTGAGGGCAACGGCAAGGTCGAGAAGATCGACACGTGGGGTCGCCGTCGGCTCTCCTACGAGATCAACAAGAAGCCCGAGGGCATCTACTCCGTCATCGACCTGCAGGCAGCCCCCGAGACCGTCAAGGAACTCGACCGGCAGCTGAACCTCAACGAGTCGGTTCTGCGGACCAAGGTCCTCCGTCCCTCGACCCACTGAGCATCACGCTCCGCGGGATCAGCGGGACACCGAGTAGCGATGTCAGTGCCATAAGTAATCATCGCAGCAACAGCAGTTAGCACCCCGCCGAGAGGTTCACCATGGCAGGCGAGACCGTCATCACGATTGTCGGCAATCTGGTCGACGACCCCGAGCTGCGCTTCACCCCCTCAGGTGCGGCGGTCGCGAAGTTCCGTGTCGCGTCCACGCCGCGCATCTTCGACCGGCAGAGCAACGAGTGGCGGGACGGCGAAGGCCTGTTCCTGACCTGCTCCGTCTGGCGGCAGGCGGCGGAGAACGTCGCCGAGTCCCTGACCAAGGGGATGCGTGTCATCGTGCAGGGCCGCCTCAAGCAGCGGTCGTACGAGGACCGGGAGGGCATCAAGCGCACGGTCTACGAGCTGGACGTCGAGGAAGTCGGCCCCAGCCTGAAGACCGCGACTGCCAAGGTCACCCGGGGCGCGAGCGGCGGCGGCCGCGGCGGTCAGGGTGGCGGCAGCGGCTGGGGCGGTGGCCCCGGTGGCGGCCAGGGCCAGCAGCAGGGCGGTGGCGGCGCTCCCGGGGGTGACCCGTGGGCGACCGGCGCGCCGGCCGGTGGTGGCCAGCAGGGCGGCGGTGGTAACGGCTGGGGCGGCGGTGGCTCCGGCGGCGGCTACTCGGAGGAGCCCCCGTTCTGAGGCCCGCTCCGGCGGGCTGAAGGGAACGGCCGGGCTCGGCTATTCACTTCTTATTGAGATCAACGGAGAGAGACCATGGCGAAGCCGCCTGCTCGCAAGCCAAAGAAGAAGGTTTGCGTGTTCTGCAAGGAGAAGATCTCCTATGTGGACTACAAGGACACGAACCTGCTGCGGAAGTTCATTTCCGACCGCGGGAAGATCCGTGCCCGCCGGGTCACCGGCAACTGCACCCAGCACCAGCGTGACGTCGCCACGGCCGTGAAGAACAGCCGTGAGATGGCGCTGCTGCCCTACACCTCGACCGCGCGCTAAGGAAGGATGGTTCAGCATCATGAAGATCATCCTGACGAGCGAGGTCTCCGGCCTGGGCACGGCCGGTGACGTTGTCGAGGTGAAGGACGGGTACGCCCGTAACTACCTGCTTCCCCGCGGTGTCGCGATCCGCTGGACCCGGGGTGGCGAGAAGGACGTCGAGCAGATCCGGCGCGCGCGCAAGATCCGCGAGATCGCCACGATCGAGCAGGCGAACGACATCAAGGCGCAGCTGGAGAAGGTCACGGTCCGCCTGAAGGTCCGTGCGGGCTCCGGCGGCCGGCTGTTCGGTTCGGTCACCCCCGCGGACATCGTCTCCGCGGTGAAGACCTCCGGTGGTCCCGATGTCGACAAGCGTCGCATCGAGCTCAGCAACCCGATCAAGAGCCTGGGTACCCACCAGGTCTCGGTCCGGCTGCACCCGGAGGTCGTGGCGAAGGTCGGACTGCACGTCGACTCGTCCGCGAAGTGAGCGGTCCGCGGTGATCCTTCGGTGATCCGCGGCACGCGGTAGGCAGTACCGGTACGGCGCCGGTCGCGTCCCCGTCCCAGCAGGGCGGGGTCCGCGACCGGCGCCGTTTCCGTTGCCGTCCTGCGTCGCCGTCCTCCGGTCCGGCCGGAAGCGGCTGTCAGGCGCGCTCGGCGCCGGTGATCAGCCAGCGTCCGGTGCGGGTGCGCAGCCCCAGGGTGACCAGGCGGGTGGCCATCATCAGTCCGGCCACCGCCCACCACAGGGTGCTGACGCCGCCGCCGATGGTGGGGACCAGCAGTGCCACGGGGGCGAAGACGGCGAGGGTGAGCAGCATGGCGGCGGCCAGGTAGGTGCCGTCGCCCGCGCCCATCAGGACGCCGTCCAGGACGAAGACCACCCCGGCGATGGGCTGGGTGACGGCGATGATCAGCAGGACAGGCAGCAGCCGCTCGTGCACGGCGTCGTCACCGGTGAACAGCGGCATGCCGAGCGGGCCGAGCACGGCGACCAGGGCGCCGAGCACGATCCCGGAGACGACGCCCCAGCCGATCATGCGGCGGCAGATCGCCCGGGCGCCGGCCGCGTCGCCCGCGCCCAGATAGCGGCCGATGATGGCCTGGCCCGCGATCGCGATGGCGTCGAGGGCGAAGGCGAGCAGCGTCCAGATGGTCAGGGCGATCTGGTGGGCGGCGACATCCGCGTCGCCGAGCCGGGCGGCGACCAGGGTGGCGAGCAGGGTGATGGCGCGCAGTGACAGGGTGCGGACCAGCAGCGGGGCGCCGGCCCTGGCACTGGCGCGGATGCCGGCCGGGTCGGGGCACAGGGCGACGTGGTGCCGGCGGGCGCCGGCCAGGACGGTGCGCAGATAGACGGCGGCCATGCCGAACTGGGCGATGACGGTGCCCCACGCGGAGCCGGCGATGCCCCAGCCGAGGCCGTAGATGAACAGTCCGTTAAGGGCGACGTTGGAGGTGAAGCCGCCGATGGCGACGTAGAGCGGGGTGCGGGTGTCCTGGAGGCCGCGCAGGACGCCGGTGGCGGCGAGCACGATGAGCATGGCGGGGATGCCGAGGATGCTGATGCGCAGGTAGGTGGTGGCGTGCGGGGCGGCCGTGGCGGAGGCGCCGAGGGCGTCGACGAGGGCGGGGGCGGTGGGGACGCCGATGAGGACGACGGCCAGGCCCAGGAGCGCGGCGAGCCAGATGCCGTCGATGCCCTGGCGCAGGGCGGCGGGCAGATCGCCGGCGCCCAGGCGGCGGGCGACGGCGGCGGTGGTGGCGTAGGCGAGGAAGACGAAGACGTTGACCGCGGTGGTGAGGATGGCGGCGGCGATGCCGAGGCCGGCGAGCTGGGGGGTGCCGAGGTGGCCGATCATGGCGCTGTCGGCGAGGAGGAAGAGGGGTTCGGCGACGAGGGCGCCGAAGGCGGGGAGGGCGAGGGTGAGTATCTCGCGGTCGTGGCGGCGGTGCGTGGCGCTCTGCTGGGACACGAGGAGATCCAAACATCCACAGGTAATAGACGCAATGGTTTTGTGATCCTTACCTCGGTCGGCCTCCGGTGTGATGTTCTGCGGGTGTTGACGTGAGCCCGGCGAGTGAACGGGTGTTCCCGTAATCGGGGGTGGGCGGACAGTGAACGCCCAGGTCAGAGGGGGTGCGAAGTGGATCATGGACGTGTGGTGGCGGGAGGGTGCCGCGCCCTGTCCACAGGAAGTCCCGACTTATCCACAGGACGCGATCTGAAATCCACATAGCCTGTGGATAACTTGTCCGGCGGAGCCCTCCCCCGGCTGTCCCGACCACCGGCCGACTGCCGTAGCGTAGGTCCGCGCTCGGTACGGAAATGTCGGAGCCGTGCCGTACAACGGGTCCGGGAGGAGGTGGGGTCAGTGGCCGATTTCGAGCACGGTGAACCCCCCTGGGACGACGCGGCGTCGGGCGACGGGCCGCCGCCGGCCCGCGGCGGCCCCGGGGCCGGGCAGGGCCATGGCTCCGGCCCGGACGACGGCGCGTCGTCCACCGCCTTCGAACGCGTCCCGCCGCAGGACGTCCGCGCCGAACAGTCGGTGCTGGGCGGCATGCTGCTGTCCAAGGACGCCATCGCCGACGTGGTCGAGACGCTGCGGGGCGCGGACTTCTACAAGCCCGCCCACGAGACGATCTACGCGGCGATCCTCGACCTGTACGCCAAGGGCGAGCCGGCCGACCCCATCACCGTCGCCAACGAACTGACCAAGCGCGGCGAACTCGCCAAGGTGGGCGGCGCGGGCTATGTGCACTCCATCGTGCAGATGGTGCCCACCGCCGCCAACGCCCTGTACTACGCGGAGATCGTCCACGACAAGGCGGTGCTGCGCCGCCTGGTGCAGGCCGGCACCCGCATCACCCAGATGGGATACGCGGCGGACGGCGACGTCGACGACATCGTCAACACGGCGCAGGCGGAGGTCTACCAGGTCACCGAGCAGCGGACGTCGGAGGACTACCTGCCGCTCAGCGACATCATGGAGGGCGCCCTCGACGAGATCGAGGCCATCGGCGCCCGCAGCGGCGAGATGACCGGCGTCCCCACCGGCTTCACCGACCTGGACTCCCTGACCAACGGTCTCCACCCCGGCCAGATGATCGTCATCGCGGCCCGGCCGGCCATGGGCAAGGCGCTGGCGCTCGACACCCCGCTGCCCACCCCCACCGGGTGGACCACCATGGGAGAGGTGCGTCCGGGTGACCACCTGCTCGACGCGTCGGGCCGGCCGACGCGGGTGGTGGAAGCCACCGAGGTGATGACCGGACGGCCGTGCTACGAGGTGTCCTTCGACGACGGCACGACCGTGATCGCCGACGCGGACCACCAGTGGCTCACGGACACCAGGGCCTCGCGCAGGTCCGCACACGTCCCGGCGGCGGTCAGAACCACCAAGGAAATCGCCGAGACCCTCCACTGCCTCACCGCCGACGGCCGCCACAACCACACCGTACGGAACACGGCCCCGCTCGACCTGCCTCAGCGGGACCTGCCCATTCCTCCGTACGTCCTGGGCGCCTGGCTCGGCGACGGTCACAGCGCCGCCGCCAGGATCACCTCGGCGGACGCGGAACTCGTCCGCCGCATCGCCGACGAGGGCTTCGACGTCCGCCGGGTCGGGTCCTCGATCACCTACGCCCTGCGGTTCGCCGTCCACGCACCCGAGCCGGTCGAGCGGACGTGTGTCGTCTGCGGCAAGCCGTACGCGCCCAAGCTCGCCCACGTGCGGACCTGCGGCCGCTCCTGCGGCGGCAAGGCCCGGTTCGTCTCGGACCCCCAGCCCCGCACCACCTGCGTGGACTGCGGCGAGACGTGCTTCTCGGCCTCGCCCGAGCCGCGGTGCGCCTCCTGCCACCGGAGGCACGGCAGCCTCCTGGTGCAGTTGAGAGAGCTGGGTGTGCTGGGGGACAAGCACATTCCGCTCAGCTATCTGCGCGGCTCCGTCGCGCAGCGCAGAGCACTCCTGGCCGGGCTGCTGGACACGGACGGGACGGTCACGAACACCGGATCGGTGCAGTTCGCGGTGGTCAGCCGACGGCTGGCCGAGGGATTCCGTGAGCTGGTCGTCGGCCTCGGCTACCGCTGTGGAGTGCGGACCAAGGCGGTCAACGGGCGCTCCGTGGGGTCGTCCACCGCGTACGTCATCACGTTCACCCCCACGGATGAGGTGTTCGCGCTGGGACGCAAGCGGCGGATGCACGCGGAGCGCAGGCGTCCCGGGACGGCGAAGCTCGGGCAGCGCGTCATCACCGCTGTCCGGGAGGTCGCGAGCGTTCCGGTCCGCTGTGTCCAGGTGGACAACCCGGATCACCTGTACCTCGCCACCCGTTCGATGGTGCCCACACACAACTCGACGCTCGCGCTGGACTTCGCCCGCGCGTGCTCCATCAAGCACAAGCTGCCGAGCGTCATCTTCTCGCTGGAGATGGGGCGCAACGAGATCGCCATGCGTCTGCTGTCCGCCGAGGCGCGGGTGGCGCTGCACCACATGCGGTCGGGCAGCATGACGGACGAGGACTGGACCCGGGTGGCGCGGCAGATGACGGAGGTCAACGACGCGCCGCTGTACATCGACGACTCTCCGAACCTGTCGATGATGGAGATCCGCGCCAAGTGCCGGCGGCTCAAGCAGCGCAACGATCTGCGGCTGGTCGTCATCGACTATCTCCAGCTGATGCAGTCCGGCGGCAGCCGCCGGCCGGAGAGCCGGCAGCAGGAGGTCTCGGAGATGTCCCGGAACCTGAAGCTGCTGGCGAAGGAGCTGGAGGTCCCGGTCATCGCGCTCTCCCAGCTGAACCGTGGCCCCGAGCAGCGCACCGACAAGAAGCCGATGGTCTCCGACCTGCGTGAATCGGGCTGTGTCACGGCCGAGACCAGAATTCTGCGCGCCGACACCGGTGCGGAGGTGACCATCGCCGAGTTGATGGAGAGCGGCGAACGCGGCTTCCCCGTGTGGTCGCTGGACGAGCAGCTGCGACTGGTCCGCCGGCCGATGACCCATGTCTTCTCCAGCGGAGTCAAAGAGGTATTCCGGCTCACGCTCGCCTCGGGGCGGGAAATCGACGCCACCGCGAATCACCCGTTCCTGATGTACGACGGCTGGCGGCCGCTGGGCGAGCTGTCACCCGGTTCGCGGATCGCGGTGCCGCGCGGGACGGGCGTGCCGCAGCACACGAGGGAATGGCCCGAGGCTGAGCTGATCATGCTCGCCCACCTGATCGGTGACGGCTGTGTCGCGCCGCGCCAGCCCGTGCATTACACGAGCAACGACGAGGCCAATCTGACCGCGGTGAAGGAGGCCGCGGCGCATTTCGGTATCACTCCGCGGCTGGTGCGGCAGGACAGCTGGTGGCATCTGTACCTGCCCTCGCCGCACCCGACCGGGCGTGGGCGCCGCAACCCGATCGCGGAGTGGCTCGACGGCTTCGGTCTCTACGGCAAGCGTTCTCATGAGAAGTTCCTGCCGGGCGGGATCTTCGCCCTGCCGGACGAGCAGCTGAGGCTCTTCCTGCGCCACCTGTGGGCCACCGACGGCTCGGTGACCGTGTCGCGGTCGGGAGCGGTGCGCGTGTACTACGCGACGACGAGCGAACGACTCGCCCGTGACCTGCAGTTGCTGCTGCTGCGGCTGGACATTCGCGCCCGGCTGCGCTCGGTGACCGGTTCCCCCGGCCGTCCGGGCTGGACCCTGGACATCTCCGGAGTGGAGGACCAGCGCCGCTTCCTGGAGCGGGTGGGAGTCCACGGGGCCCGGGCACGGCATGTCGTGACGGCCGCCGAGCGACTGCGCAACGTCCGGATGAACACCAACATCGACACGGTTCCCAATGAGGTCTGGGGGACCGTCCGCGCGCTGATGGGCGTCGAGCACATGAGCACCCGTGCGTTCCAGAGCGCCCTGGGGGTGCGCTACAACGGCTCGGCGCTCTACCGCAGTGCCCCGAGCCGGGGCAGGCTGGGCCGGGTCGCGGAGGTGCTGCGGGCCGAGGATCTCGAACTGCTGGCCACCAGTGATGTGTTCTGGGACGAGGTCGTCTCGGTGCGGAGCCTGGGGGAACGGGAGGTCTTCGACGCGACGGTGCCCGGGACCCACAACTTCGTCGCCAATGGCATCAACATCCACAACAGCATCGAGCAGGACGCGGACATGGTGATCCTGCTGCACCGGGAGGACGCCTACGAGAAGGAGTCCCCCCGGGCGGGCGAGGCGGACCTGATCGTGGCCAAGCACCGTAACGGCCCCACGGCCACCATCACGGTGGCGTTCCAGGGCCACTACTCGCGCTTCGTCAACATGGAGGGCGGGTTCTGAGCCCGGCGGCCCCGGCGGCCCCGCCCGCCGTGGCCGGTGGCTACCGGCCGTCGAGTTCCCGGAGCAGGCGCTGCTTGCTGCGGGCGCCCACCAGGGAGGTCACGGGTTCGCCGGCGCGGAAGAGGATCAGGGTGGGGACCGACAGCACGCCGTAGGTGGTGGCCGTCGCGGGGTTGTGGTCCACGTTCAGTTCGGCGACTTTCAGTTCCCCGGCCCGTTCGGTGGCGATCGCGGCCAGGACCGGGCTCAGCTGGTGGCAGGGCGGGCACCAGTCGGCGGTGAATTTCAGCAGAACGGGAAGGTCCGCCGCCAGGACCTCCTCGGCGAAGGTGGCGTCGGTGACGTCGGCGAGCCGGGTTTTCATGGTGAGCCTCCCAGGTGGCATTTCGGTTCCGTCGCGGAGCGCAGCAGCCGCTCGCTCACCTCGGCGCGTACCGCCCGCAGCCGCTCCATGAGCGCGTCGATCTCGGCGAGCTTCCTGCGGTACACGTCGAGCGAGTCGGGGCAGGAGTCGCCGCGCGGATGGCCTGCCCGCAGGCACTCGACGAACGGGCGGGTCTCCTCCAGGCCGAAGCCGGAACCCTGGAGGGTGCGGATCTGGCGCACCACTTCCAGGTCGGCGTCGTCGTAGACGCGGTATCCGTTGGCGGCGCGCGGGGCGCTGAGCAGGCCGCGCGCTTCTCCCCCAGCCTTCGGCCGGGAGGTGCCCCCATCGCGCAGGGTGCGGGTGCTGACCCCGGCCCGTTCGGCGAGTTCACTGATGCGCATGTCGGTGACGGTAAACGTTGACGTCGGCGTCAGGGCAAGGGCCGGGTGTCGTGGTGCCGGGGTTTGACCTTCGGGTTGGCTGAAGGCTCAGCATGAGCGGCATGGACGAGGACCAGGACGAGATGTTGCTCGGGATCGGGGCGTTCGCCCGGCTGGCCGGGCTGAGCCCCAGCGCGTTGCGCTTCTACGACGACTGCGGGGTGCTGCCGCCGGCCGAGGTCGACGCGGTGACGGGCTACCGGCGGTACGCGCCGGGCCAGGCGGAGCGCGCGGTGCTGTTGCGCCGGCTGCGCGGTGCGGGGCTGCCGCTGGTGGAGGCCGCCGTGGTGCTGGACGGTCCGGCCGAGCGGGGGCGTGCGGTGCTGGAGGAGTGGCAGCGGCGTACCCGGGAGGAGGCGCGGGCGGCGGGCGCGGTGTTCGCCGAGGTGTTGCGGGAGTGGCCGGGGGCGGTGCCGGCGCGGGTCGTGCTGGGCGGTGCGGAGTTGGCCGGTGCGGTGCGGCAGGTGGTGCCGGCGACCGATCCCGGACATCCGCTGTTGCGGTGTGTTCTGGTCGAGGCGGCCGGGGAGGAGGTGCGGCTGGTGGCGACGGACCGGTACCGGCTGTCGGTGCGGACGTTGCGGGCCCGGACGGTGCCCGGTGCGTGGCCGGGGCCGCTGCTGGTGGAGGCGGTGGAGCTGCGGGAGGTCGCGGAGTGGGCGCGGGGTGCCGGTGAGGTGGTGCTTGAGGTGTCCGGTGCGGGCCGGGCGCGGGTGCGGGACGGGGAGCGGGTGCGTGAGGTGTGCCTGACGGAGGGGGAGTTCCCGGCGTACCGGCTGGTGCTGGAGGGTCTGGAGCCGGTACGGCACCGGGTGATCGCGGACCGGGTGGCGCTGTGTGCGGCGCTGGAGCGGGATTCGGGGCCGGTGGTGGTCCGTACGGCGGGGGATGAGGGGCTGACGGTCGGTGGGGTGCGGGTGCCGGCGCTGGTCACGGGGCCCGGGGTGCGGGTGGCGTTCGATCCGGTGGTGCTGGCCGGGGCGGTGGAGTCGGCGGTGGGGCCCGATGTGCTGCTGGAGCTGGGGGAGCCGGGGTGCGGGCCGGTGCTGGTGCGCTCGGCGGATCAGGGCAGTTTCACGACGCTGGTGATGCCGGTGCGTGATGGATCCTGAGAACCCGGTGGTGCGGCTGTGTGCGCGGGGCATGGCGGACGATGACGGGGAACTGTTCCTGCGTGCCTGGGAGGTGGCGTCGGACGACTATGAGCGGTGCGTGGCCGCGCACTATGTGGCGCGGACGCGGGCCACGGCCGGGGAGCGGGAGTGGGCTTCCGCGCGGGAGGTGGTGGCGGCGTTGGGCGGGTAGGGCGGGTCAGGTCAGGCCGCCGGTGGCGTGGAGGTTCTGGCCGGTGATCCAGCGGCCGTCGGGGCCGGCGAGGAAGGCGATGACGTCGGCGACGTCTGCGGGGGTGCCCAGGCGGCGCAGTGGGGTGAGGGCGGCGACGTGTTCGAGGGCCTCGGGCGGGTTGGTGCCGCGCAGCATGTCGGTGTCGGTGGCGCCGGGGGAGACGGTGTTGACGGTGATGCCGCGGGGGCCGAGTTCCTGGGCGGCGACGGCGGTGAGCTGTTCGAGGGCGCCCTTGCTGGCGGCGTACGCGGCGATGCCGGGTGCGGGTCGGGTGGTGTTGAGGGAGGAGACGCTGATGATCCGGCCGCCGTCGGGCATGTGGCGGGCGGCGTGGCGCAGGGTGCGGAAGACGGCGGTGGTGTTGACGGTCATGACCGCGTCGAAGGCGGCCGGGTCGGTCTCGGCGAGCGGGGTCGGGGGGAAGGAGAGGGCGGCGTTGTTGACGATGATGTCGGGGGTGCTGTGCAACCTTGTCGCTTGGTCGAGGAGTTCCTCGGCGGCTCCGGGGCTGGTGAGGTCGAGGAGGACGCCGTGGGCGCTGCCGGGGCCGCCGGAGCGCTGGACGGCGGCGACGACCTCGGCGGCGGCTGCCTCGCTGCGGGCGTAGTTGAAGACGACGTGGGCTCCGTCGCGGGCGAGTCGTTCCACGACGGCCCGGCCGATGCCGCGTGAGCCTCCGGTGACGACGGCGGTTTTCCCTTGGAGTGCGGTCATGCGGTGCACTGTAATGCGGTGGTGTGCGGTGGGATGGGCTTGATCGCGGCGTGGTACGGGGTGGGTGCGGGGGTGGTGGTGCGGGCTGCGGAGCGGGGCCGGTGGGGTCAGCCGAGGGGGGCGAACAGGTCGATGTGGTTGCCGTCAGGGTCCAGGACGGTGGCGTAGCGCTGGCCCCACACGGCGTCCCAGGGCGGGGTGGCGCCGGGGTGGCCGGCGGCGGTGAGTTCGGCGTAGAGGGAGTCGACCTCGGCGGGGTTGTCGCACAGGAAGGCGAGGCTGATGCGCTGTCCGCCGCGGGGTGGGGTCCAGTCGGGCTGGAAGGAGGTGATGGTGGCGACGGAGTCCCAGGCCAGGCGCAGTCCACCGGGGAGCAGGGCCTCGACGTGGGGGGTGTCGGGGGCGGTGTCGGGGATGTCGAGGCCGAGTCGCCGGTAGAAGGCGAGGGAGGCGCTGAGGTCGTCGGTGATCAGTCCGATGAGGTCGCATCGTGGTGCCATGCGGGCAGCGTAGGCGGGGGTGTGGCGGGGGTCTTGAAGGAAACGGACGGGTGCGGGCGGGGCGCCAGGCCGGTCTGATTGTCCACAGAATTCGGGGTCCTGTGGATAACTTTTCGGCTGCCTGGCCGGGTTGTCAGTGCGTCGCCCTACGGTCTGGGGCATGACCGCTGCCCCGACGTCCACCGCGCCCGGTGCCACCGATCCCGCCGATCCCGCCTGTGCCGCTCCCGCCGTGCGGTTGCCCGGGGTGTACCGGATGTGGCTGGCCGGTGCGCTGGTGTCGATGCTGGGCACGAGTGTGATGTTCTTCGCGCTGGGGTGGGCCGCTTCGGCGCACGGGGGGATGGTGGCCGGTGCGGTGCTGACCGCCGTCAATCTGCCGCGCTTCGCGCTGTTGCTGGTCGGGGGCGCGCTGGGGGACCGGGCGGGTGCCTGGCGGGTGATGGTGGCGGGGGATCTCGCCATGGTGGTGGTGTCGCTGGGGGTGGCGCTGTCGGCGTGGCGGTTCGGGTCGCCGGTGTGGCTGCTGCTGGCGGCCGCGCTGCTGACGGGGGTGGTGGACGCGTTCTATCTGCCGGCCTCGGGGTCGATGCCGCGGCGGCTGGTGGGGGCGGCGGTGCTGCCCCGGGCGCTGGCGCTGCGGCAGACGGGGGTGCAGTTGACGATGTTCGCGGGCGGCTCGCTGGGCGGGGTGCTGGTGTCGCGGGCGGGGCTGGGCGGGGCGGCGCTGGTGCAGGTGGGCACGTTCTCGCTGATGCTGGCGGTGCTGGTGGGGATACGGGGCCGGTTCGCGGGGGAGGGTGCCGGGCGCGGGGCCGGGGGTTCGATGCTCGGGGACATCGCGGACGGGCTGCGGCTGGTGTGGCGGGACCGGCTGTTGCGGGTGTCTTTGGGGGTGGTGTCGGTGGCGGCGGCGTTCCTGCTGCCGGTGGTGTCGCTGCTGGTGCCGCTGCTGGCGCGGGAGCGGGGCTGGGGCGCGGAGCCGGTGGGTCTGGTGAGTGGTGCGCAGGCGCTGGGGATCGTCGCGGTGTCGCTGGTGGTGCTGCGGCGCGGGAGTGCGGAACGGCCGGGGGTCGCGGCGGGGGTAGGGCTGCTGGTGGCGGGCGGGGGGATCGCCGTGCTGGGGCTGGTGGCGTCGCCGGTGGTGGCGGTGGCATCCGGGTTGCTGGTGGGGGCCGGGAACGGGCTGTTCGCGGCGCATGTGGCGCCGCTGATTCTGACGGCGGCGCCGGAGTCCCATCTCTCCCGGGTGCAGGCGATTTTGACGATGGTGCAGACCGGGTCGCTGCTGCTGATGCATCTGACGCTGGGCGCGGCGGCCGAGCGGATACCGGTGGGGGTGGTGCTGGCCGGGTGTGCGCTGGCGGTGGCCGCGACGGGTGTGGGGACGCTGTGCTCGGCCCCGCTGCGCGAGGTGCGGCGCGTCGGCGCTCGGGAAGGGGCGGGGGCCGGGGTGGTGCGGCGCCGGGCGCCGGGGCTCAGGCCGGGGTGGCGGCCCTGGTGACGCACCGGGTCGGGGAGCCGGCCGGCGGCGGAGCACCGGCCCCGGCACCGGTCGCCGGGCTGCGGGGCGAGCCGGCCGCGCTGCGCGAACCCGAGGTGCTGCCGGCGAAGGCCATGACCGCGCTCGGCTTCGGCGGGGACCTCGCCGTCACGCTGGAACGGCGTTCCGCCGTCGTCCGGTTCAGCCCAGCGCCACCGAGTACGGTGCGAACCGGCGGCTGATGTCTCCGGGCAGGTCCGTGGCGCCGCGCACCATGAGGGTGCACCGGAAGTCGCCCGACAGTCCCCGGGAGCGCAGCCAGCCGGCCAGCTCGGGGTGGCGGTCGTCCACGTCGTACCGCAGCGGCAGCGTGGCCGCCGCGCCGAGGTGGGAGATCAGGGCTCGCGCCGTGCGGAGGTCCTGCGCCACGACCGGGCCGATCACCGTGGTGGTGACGTTCGGCCAGGAGGCCGCGTAACCGGTCAGCTGCCCGTCCGGCGCCTGCGCCACCGCCAGCCGGTCGGCGAACGACGGCAGCCGGGCGAGCAGTTCGGTGCGGTCGGTACCGAACACCGGCCGGTCCAGGGCCAGCAGTCCCGGCATGTCGGCCGCCGTGGCCGGCCGGACCCGTACCCCGTCCCGGCCGTGCCCGTCGTCCTGGAACGTGTCGCCCTGGCCTGGGTCCGCCCCGGTGAACGGGCCCTGGAGCGTCGTCACCGCGCCCACCGCCGTGAAGCCCAGCTTCTCGTACAGCGGACGGCCGTTGTCGGTCGCGCTCAGGAAGACCACCGCGTCCCCCGACTCGGCGATCGCGTGCCGCATCAGCCGCTCCCCGAGCCCGCGCCGCTCGTGGCGCCGCGCGACCAGCACCATGCTGACGCACCGGTACCCGGGGTAGGGGGTCAGGACGAACGCCCCGATCAGACCGCCCACCGGGTCATCGGCCGGGGCGTCGATCCCGTACCCCGTTCCCGCGCTGAGCAGCAGCCGCCACTTGTGCGCCTCCCGGGCCCAGGACCGGTCGGCGGCCAGGTCCAGGGCCGCCGGCAGATCGGCGCGGGTGAGACGGCGGACGGGCAGCGTGAGTGATGAGGTCGGCACGCCGTCCAGGCTTACCCGCCGCACGCGTTCGCCGCGACCGGTTTTCCCGTCGCGCACCCGGCTCCGGGGCGACCCGCCCCGGAGCCCCCTTAGCGCGGCAGGTCCGGCGTACTACTCCCCGGGCCGGGCCGGTGGCAGGGTGACGCCATGACTGATGATCACCAGCTGCTGCCCGAGACCCGCCGCGCCCTGCGTCACCGGGTCGCCACCGCCCAGGCCCGGGGCAGGGCGCCCTCGGTGGTCGCCGGTGTCGTACGGGAGGGCACCCCGGTGTGGCACGGCGCGCACGGCGAGGGCGCCGCCGACGCACACCGGCAGTACCGCATCGGGTCGATCACCAAGACCTTCGCCGCCGTCCTCGTCCTGCGGCTGCGCGACGCAGGGCTGCTGGACCTCGGCGACCGGCTGCGCACTCATCTGCCCGACGCCCCGTACGGCGGCGACGCCACCCTCGCCCAGCTGCTCTCGCACTCCGCCGGCCTCGCCGCCGAGGCGCGCGGCCCCTGGTGGGAACGGACCGAGGGCGCCCTGCGTCCCGCACTGGCCGACATCTTCGGCGACACCCCGGACAAGCACCCCGCGGGCCGCCTCTACCACTACTCCAACCCCGGGTACGCGCTGCTCGGCGCCCTGGTGGAGCGGCTGCGCGGCGCGCCGTTCGAGGACGTGCTGCGCGAGGAGGTGCTCCGGCCGCTGGGCATGACCCGCACCACCGCGCTGCCGCAGGCCCCGTACGCGCGCGGCTGGGCGGTGCACCCGTACGCCGACGCCGTGCAGCCGGAGCCGCTCACCGACACCGGGCGGATGGCCCCGGCCGGACAGCTGTGGTCCACGGTCACCGATCTGGGCCTCTTCGGCCGCTTCCTGCTGGAGGGCGACGAGCGGGTGCTGGACGCCGGTACCCTCGCCGAGATGCGCGTCCCGGCCGTCGCCCCGCAGGACCCGCAGTGGGAGTCCTCCTACGGCCTGGGCCTGCAACTGGCCCTGGACGACGGCCGGGTGCTGGCCGGACACAGGGGCTCCATGCCGGGGTTCACCGCCGGGCTGTGGACCTGCCCCGAGGAGCGCCTGGTGGCCGTCGCGTTCGCCAACGCCACCTCGGGCGTCGGGGCCGGCGCGCTCGCCGCCGCGCTGCTGGCGGAGGTCGCCGACCGCGAGCCGGTCCTGCCCGCCCCCTGGCGGCCGATGCCGGCCGCCGACGCCGAGCCGTGGCTGCTCGACCTGACCGGCACCTGGTACTGGGGCACCATCCCCCACACCCTGCGGCTGCTCGCGGGGCGCACCCTCACCCTCGCTCCGGTGAACGGCGGCGGGCGCGGCTCGCGCTTCCGGCCGGTGGACGGGGACAGCCGGCGCTGGAAGGGCCTGGAGGGGTATTACGCCGGGGAGACGTTGCACGCCGTTCCCGAGGGCGCCGCACCCCATCTCGACCTGGGCAGCTTCATCTTCACCCGCACCCCCTACGACCCCGGCGCCCCCACCCCCGGGGGCGCCGATCCCGGCGGCTGGGGCGGGCTGTGAGCCACGCCCGGTCCCGCCGCATGGGGGTGGTCCCGGTGGTCCGGGTGGTCCGGGTGGTCCGGGTGGTCCGGGTGGTCCGGGCGCAGGCGGCAGGCGCGCCGGGTCAGCCGCCCAGCGTCATCTTGAAGCCCAGGTGGCTCGCCTCGAACCCGATCCGCTCGTAGAACCGGTGCGCGTCCACCCGCGTGGCGTCGGAGGTGAGCTGCACCACAGCGCACCCCTGGCGCCGCGCCTCCGCCACCGCCCAGCCGATCATCTCGGTCCCGAGCCCGCCGCCGCGCTGCGAGGCGTGCACCCGTACCGCCTCGATCAGCGCCCGTGAGGCGCCCCGGCGCGAGAGCCCGTGGATGACCGACAGCTGCAGGGTGCCGACCACCTGGCCCGCCGCGTCCGCGGGTTCGGCCACCATCAGATGCTGATTCGGGTCGGCGGCAATGCGTTCGAAGGCCGCCTCGTACAGCTTGAGGTCGTCCGGGCTCTCGCGGGCCGCACCCAGCGGGTCGTCGGCGAGCATCGCGACGATCTCCGGAATGTCCTCGCTCGTCGCGTATCTCATGGTGACGTTCATGCCACCGAGTCTAGAAAATCCCTGCGGACGGGCCATCGCGGCACAGGAAGGGGGTTGTGTCTCGTCCCTATAACGGTAGGGTCGGTGTCGCCTGCTGGGCGACGGCCAGCCGCTCAGTTCATGAGGTTCGGGGGCTCGAAGCCGGAATTTCCGGCTCATCACCCGGCCCCGGTGCGTACACCGACACGCTGTGCCACCGGGAGTTGATCGAGGCGAGGCAGAGCAGATGACCGCGATACCGGCCGAGGACGGCACCGCCGCCGCAGGATTCCAGCAGGGGCGCCGACCGTCCCCCGACGCTGTGGTGATCCGGCGCACTCTGGCGGAGATCGAGCCGGCGGCCGACGAGGTCACCTCGTACTTCTACGCGCTGCTCTTCGTCAACCACCCCTATCTGCGGCAGATGTTCCCGCCCGCGATGGACGCCCAGCGCGACCGGCTGTTCGGCGCGCTGCTCAAGGCGGCGGAACACATAGACGACACGGTCACCCTGACCGACTACCTGATGCAACTGGGCCGCGGCCACCGCAAGTACGGCACCCGGGCCACGCACTACCCGGCGGTCGGCGAGTGCCTGATGGCGGCCCTGGAGCGGTTCGCGCCGCGCACCTGGGGCCAGGAGGCGGAGGCCGCGTGGGTGCGCGCCTACACCGCCATCTCCCAGATCATGATCGACGCCGCCGCCGACGACGAACTGCGCGCCCCCGCCTGGTGGCAGGCGGAGATCGTCGCCCACGAGGCGCGCACCTCCGACGTCGCGGTGGTCACCGTACGGCCCGACCAGCCCTACCCGTACCGCGCCGGCCAGTACGCCGCCATGGAGACCCCGTGGTGGCCGCGCGAGTGGCGGCAGTACTCCTTCGCCTGCTCGCCGCGGCCCGACGGGCTGCTGATGTTCCATGTGAAGGCGGTGCCCGCGGGCTGGGTCTCGCGGGCCCTGGTGCACCGGGCGCAGTGCGGCGACGTGATCCGGCTCGGGCCGCCCGAGGGCGCCATGACGATCGACCACACCTCCGACAGCGGGCTGCTGTGCGTGGGGGGTTCGACGGGCATCGCCCCGATCAAGGCACTGGTGGAGGACGTCGCCGAGCGCGGCAGACAGCGCCGCATGGAGGTGTTCTTCGGCGCCAACCGGGACACCGACCTGTACGAGCTGGACACCTTCCTCGAACTGGAGCGGCGGCACCCCTGGTTGTCGGTGCGCCCGGTCGTCGCGCAGTACGCGACCCGCGGCTTCGCCGGGCAGTTGCCGGAGGCGGTCAAGGAGTACGGTCCGTGGCCCGAGTTCGACGGCTATCTGTCGGGACCGCCGCAGATGATCCGGCACAGCGTCGCCGCGCTGGTGTCCGCCGGGATCGAGGAGCGGCGGATACGGCACGACTTCACGGGTACGTTGGCCGCCGCGGGGATGTCCCCGGGGGCGTGACCACGCCAGCAGTGACCAGCACGACGCAAGGTCGGATCGATCATGAATCACGGGGATGACGGCGCGCGCCTGCCCGGCAGCGACGGAGAGCACGAACTGCAGCGGCAGCTCGGCAGCGAACACCGGGCCGACCGGTTCTACGAGGAGCAACTCCTCGATCATCTCAATGAGCGGATGCGGGAGTTCGTGGCCAGGGCGGAGATGTTCTTCCTGGCCACCGCCGACCGGCACGGTGAGTGCGACAGCACCTTCCGGGCCGGGCCGGCCGGGTTCATCCACGTACTGGACCACCGGGCGGTGGCCTACCCGGAGTACCGGGGCAACGGGGTGCACGCCTCGATGGGCAACATCACCGAGAACCCGCACGCCGGAATGCTGCTGATGGACTTCGACCGGGCGCGGATCGGGCTGCACATCAACGGGCGGGCCACGATCGTGCCGGACGCCGAACTGCGGGCGCTGCACCCGGAACTGCCCCGCGACACGGCACCGGGGCGGCGGGCGGAGCTGTGGGTGCGGGTGGACGTGGAGGAGGCGTACATCCACTGCGCCAAGCACATCCCGCACCTGGTGAAGGCGCCCAAGCGCACGGCGCGGGCCTGGGGGAGCGACGACTACCGGCGCAAGGGCGGCGATTTCTTCGGGGCCGCCCGGCAGGCGCGCGAGGCCCGCGGGGCGGCGGAGCCCAGGGGGGCCGGGGCGGACCCGGGTACGGGGCCGGGCGCGCCGGCGTCCGTACCGGCGGCGCCCGCCACTGCCGCGCCCGTACCGCCACCGGCACCCGTACCGCCGCCCGCCACCGGTCCCGTCCCTCCTGCTGTGCCGCTGCCGCTGCCCGCCGCCGTACCGCCGCCGTTCGTCCCGGCGGATTCCGAACTGCCGCTGCCGCCGCCCTCGGTGCCCGTCCCGCCGCCACGCCCCCACGACTGGCAGGAAGCGGCCGAACGCGCGCTGGCCGAGGCTGAGCGGCGCGCCCCGCAGGACCCGGGCGCGGGCTGGTTCGGCTAGGACGTCCCGCCGCTCAGCCCAGGTCGCGGGCGAGGAGTGCCCGCATTCCGGCGATGTTGCGGGTGAGATAGGCCAGCAGGGTCGCCGGGACGAGGTTGACGGCGGCGAGCCCTTGCGGGGTGAACGGCAGCCGGACGATCTCGTACCGGCCGCACGGATCGGTCACTTCGGGTCCGTGCCGCAGTGCCGGGTCCATGGAGGCCAGCCGGCAGACGAAGAAGTGCTGCACCTTCAGCCCCGGCGTGGTGGTCTTCCCCGGATCGGGCAGGTGCGGAACGGTGTCGACGAACGCGGGCACCACATCGGTGATCTTGGCGCCGAGTTCCTCGAACACCTCGCGGTGCAGGGCGTCGAGCACGGTGGCGTCGGAGGACTCGACGCCACCGCCCGGGGTGATCCAGTACGGCGGCTGCCCCGGCTTGGTGCGCTTGATCACGATCAGCTCGGTGTCGTCCGCGGTCAGGAGGATGGCGCGGGCGGTGCGTTTGACCACAGGCCGTGCATCGGTCATGCGGGTACTTGTCGCCCGTACCGCCCGGTACGAAACCTCAGCCGGTGGCGTGGTCCAGGGCCGCCGTCAGATCGGCCACCAGGTCCGCGGCGTCCTCGATGCCCACCGACAGCCGGATGAAGCCCTCGGGGACGTCGTCGCCGCCCCAGCGGGCCCGCCGCTCGGCGGTGGACCGTACGCCGCCGAAGCTGGTGGCGTTGTCGACGATGCGCAGGGCGGCGAGGAAGCGTTCGGCCGTGTCACGGTCGGGGAGGGTGAAGGAGACCACGCAGCCGAAGCGCCGCATCTGGCGGGTGGCGAGGGCGTGCGCCGGATCGTCGGGGAGCCCGGGGTGGCGCAGTCCCGTCACCTCGGGGCGGGCGCGCAGCGCGGTGGCGACGGCCAGCGCGTTGCTCGCCTGCCGGTCCACGCGCAGCTGGAGGGTGGCCAGGCTGCGGTGCGCCAGCCAGGTCTCCATGGGGCCGGGGATGGCGCCGATGGCGGCCCGCCAGCCGCGCAGCGCCTCGGCGGCCTGTGCGTCGCGGGTGACCACGTAGCCGAGCAGCAGGTCGCCGTGGCCGCTGAGCGCCTTGGTGCCGCTGGCCATGGAGAAGTCCGCGCCGAGTTCCAGGGGGCGCTGACCGAGCGGGGTGGCGAGGGTGTTGTCGACGGCGAGCAGCGCGCCGTGCGCGTGGGCGGCGTCCGCGAGCGCGGCGAGGTCGCACACGTCGAGGCCCGGGTTGGAGGGCGACTCGGTCCACAGCAGCCGCGCGCCGTCGAGCGCCGCGTACTGCCGCGGGCCGCCGGTGGGCACGGTGGTGACGCGGATGCCGAACGCCTCCAGGCGCGGGATCAGGCCCGAGGTGCCGTGGTAGCCGTCGGTGGGCAGCACGGCGGTGTCGCCGGCCCGCAGCTGGGTGAACAGCACGGCGGAGGTGGCGGCCATCCCGGAGGCGAAGACGACGGCGTGCGCCTCCTGGTCGGGCGACTCCAGCGCGGCCAGGGCGGTTTCGAGGGCGGTCCAGGTGGGGTTGGCGTTGCGGCCGTAGCCGTAGGTGGCGTCGGCCGGGTCGCCCGGCAGGTGGTAGTGGGCGGCGAAGACCGGCCCCGGCAGCGCGGGCTTGCCGGGCCGCGGGGCGGGCAGGCCGGCGTGGACGGCGCGGGTTCCGTCGCCGGGTCCGGTGACTGGGGGGTGGCTCATGGGTGGTGCTGCTTTCCGTGGAGTGCTGTGCCGACCTCGGTCGGCGGGTGGGGCGCGGCGGGCACGGGGGTGGCGCCTTCGTACACCCCCTGTCGCCCGCGGTCCTGGTTGGGGACCGGTTGGGGACCGGTTCGAGGGCTGGTTCCGGGGCGCTTCCAGGACCTCGGACCGGCCGGTGCCGAAGGCCCGGGCGGCGGCATCCGCCCCCGCCTCCGTCACCGGCGTTCCGCGCGGCGCCCGTTCCCGGGCCGCCCCGGGAAGCCCCGGCCATCGGCGAGGGGCGGATGCCGCCGCGCGGACGGAGCGGATGGGCGACCGCGCGCGGTGCGCGCGGTCATGGCCGGTTCGTCAGTCCCGGTCCAGGACGAGATTGACGGCCCACGACACGATGGAGATGATCAGACCGCCGAGCACGGCTGATCCGAAGCCGTTGACCTCGAAGGAATCCCCGGCGATCCAGCCGGTCAGCATCAGCATCAGCGCGTTGATCACCAGGGTGAACAGGCCCAGGGTGACGACGAGCAGCGGAAAGGCCAGGATCTTCACGATCGGCTTGACGACGAGGTTGACCAGGCCGAAGATCAGCGCGACGAGGACGAGGGTGAGGGCCTTGCCACCGGTGGTTGTCTCCCCGTCGCCGAGAGTGATGCCGCTGACCAGCCATACCGCCACCAGGAGCGCCAAGGCGTTGGCGATGAACTTGAACAGGATGCTCTTCATGCAGGAGATCGTTGCAGACCGGGCCATGGGCCGGGCAAGGGGTGCGAGGCGATGAAGCAATTCCGGCTGGATCAGCTGGAGGCGGAGCGAACCGCCCACAACGGCGCCTACCTGCGGTTTCTCCGTGAGCGCACCATGTCGGCCGGGCTGTACGCGCTCAATGTGGGTGACACGGATTCGCAGGGGCCGCAGCGGCAGGACGTGCTGAACTTCGTGGTGAGCGGTCATGCCGAGGTCACGGTGGGCGGGGAGACCACCCGGGTGGCGCGCGGCAGCATCGTCTACGTACCGGCGCACACCCCGTGCAAGTTCCACCACATCACGGAAGATCTGCGGGTGATGGTCATCTTCTCTCCGCCCGAAGGGTGACCTCCGGGCCCGTGGACCTCAGGGTTCCCTCGGGGGACGGTCAGGGGAGGACCGGGGCCGCGGGACCTCCCGCCCGCCCACGGGCCCGCTTAGCATCGACATGACGGTGCCGGGGGATGTCGGAGAGCGGATGTGAGGAGCCGTGCGTCATGAAAGAACTGTTCAGGTCACTGCCGTGGTGGGTGCGCTGGGTCGCCATCCCCGCCATCGTGCTGGTGGTCTTCGGCGGGCTGATCACCTCGGTGCTCACGTGGCTGATGAGTCTGATGTTCAAGATCCTGGTCTGCGCCGCACTCATCGCGCTGCTGATCTTCATCGTGCGGAAGTTCACCTCTTCCTCCTCCTCCGGCGGCGGTTGGTAGGAGCCGTACCGCCGCCCGGCCCGTCCCCCGCGGGCCGGTCGGCGCTCACCACCAGCGCCGCGAGCACGGTGGTGACGGGTACCGAGGCGACCAGACCGATCGAACCGACCAGGGTCCGTACGATCTCCTCGGACACCAGCTCGCTGAACGCCACGGTCCCCACGCTCGCGTTGGCCACCGTGAACAGCAGCAGCAGGGGCAGCGCGGCTCCCGCGTACGCCAGCACCAGGGTGTTGACCACCGAGGCGATGTGGTCGCGGCCGATGCGCATGCCCGCCCGGTAGAGCTTGAGCCAGCCGGCGTCCGGCTCGGCCGCCTTGAGTTCCCACACCGCCGAGGTCTGGGTGACGGTGACGTCGTCGAGGACGCCCAGCGATCCGATGAGGATGCCGGCCAGCAGCAGCCCGCGGATCTCGATACCGGGGTAGAGGGCGTGAATCAGGCCGGTCTGGTCGTCGGTGTTGCCGGACAGATGCGCCCAAGCGGTGAACAGCGAGCCCAGCAGGCCGATCAGCACCAGCGAGATGAGCGTGCCGAGTACCGCCACCGAGGTGCGGGCGTTGACGCCGTGACACAGGTAGAGCGTCACCAGCATGATGGCGCTGCCGCCGACCACCGCCACCAGCAGCGGGTTCGAGCCGTGCAGGATGGCCGGGAGGATGAACAGCGTCAGCAGCCCGAAGCTGACCACCAGGCCGATCAGGGCCAGCAGCCCGCGCATCCGCCCCACCAGGACGACCGCGACGGCGAAGACAGCGGCCAGCAGGAGGATGGGGAACTTCCGGTCGACGTCGGAGACGCTGTACTGGAGTTCCTCGGGGGCGTTGGGCGCGAACGCCACGATCACCTTCTGCCCGGCGTGGAACTTCTGGGTGGCGTCCGGGGGCACCACCTCCTGGAAGGTCCGGCCGGTGTGCGGACCGGTGGTCACCTCGATGGTGGCCTGGGCGCACGGGCCGTCCACACCGCGCGGGACCTGCACCCCGAGCTGGGCGCAGTCCCGCTCCTCGACGCCGGTGACCTTCGCCTCCTCGAACTGCTGGTCGAAGCCGACGCCGGTGTGCTCGTCGCCCGCGGTGGGGGCGCCACCGGGCCACAGCAGGAGCAGACCGCCCGCCACCGCCACCGCGAACGGGATCAGGACGGCCGCTATGACCCGCCGCAGATGCGCCGAGACCGGGGGCGGCGGCCCGTGGCTGTGGCTGTGGCCGTGGCTGTGTCCATGGGTGTCTGTCACGCGCCGATCATCGCAAGAGAATCCCGGGCGCACTGTTCAGCCGGGCCGGGGAACCGTTAGCGTAGGCGGCGATTATGTGATCGCGGGAGCTCCGAGCACGGGGCTGAGAGGGCGCTGAACGAGCTGCGCCGACCGCCGAACCTGGTACCGGGTAATGCCGGCGTAGGGAGTTGGGTCGTCATGACCAAGCAGGACACACGTGTGCTCGGATCGCACAAGGGATATGTCACGGGATCGCGCCCGGACTTGCGGGTGCCGGTGCGGCGCGTGCACCTCACCGACGGGCGGGACGTGACGCTGTACGACACCTCGGGTCCGTACACCGACCCGGAGGTCACCACGGACGTACGGCGCGGACTGCCGCCGCTGCGCGCCGGATGGCTGGCCGAGCGCGCGGCGCGCCGGCGCCCCGCGGACGGGCTGACGCAGCTGGCGTACGCCAGGCGCGGGGAGATCACCGAGGAAATGGAGTACGTGGCGATCCGGGAGGACCGCGCCCCTGAGTTCGTGCGCGAGGAGATCGCGGCGGGCCGGGCGGTGCTGCCGGCCAACGTGAACCACCCGGAGGCCGAGCCGATGATCATCGGCAAGAACTTCCTGGTGAAGGTGAACGCCAACATCGGGAACTCCGCCGTCACCTCCTCCATCGAGGAGGAGGTGGAGAAGATGCGCTGGGCGACCCGCTGGGGCGCCGACACCATCATGGACCTGTCGACCGGCAAGGACATCCACACCACCAGGGAGTGGGTGCTGCGCAACTCCCCGGTGCCGGTGGGCACGGTGCCGCTGTACCAGGCGCTGGAGAAGACCGGCGGCCGGGCGGAGGAGCTGAGCTGGGAGATCTTCCGCGACACGGTGATCGAACAGGCCGAGCAGGGCGTGGACTACATGACCGTGCACGCCGGGGTGCTGCTGCGGTACGTACCGCTGACGGCGCGCCGTACGACGGGGATCGTCTCGCGCGGCGGCTCGATCATGGCGGCGTGGTGCCTGGCGCACCACGAGGAGAGCTTCCTCTACACCCACTTCGCGGAACTGTGCGAGATCCTGCGGGCGTACGACATCACGTTCTCGCTCGGGGACGGGCTGCGGCCGGGTTCGATCGCGGACGCCAACGACGAGGCGCAGTTCGCGGAGCTGCGGACGCTGGGCGAGCTGAACCGGATCGCCAAGTCCCATGACGTGCAGACCATGATTGAGGGCCCCGGGCATGTCCCGATGCACAAGATCAAGGAGAACGTCGACCTGCAGCAGGAGATCTGCGGGGAGGCGCCGTTCTACACGCTCGGGCCGCTGACGACGGACATCGCGCCCGCGTACGACCACATCACGTCGGCGATCGGGGCGGCCATGATCGGATGGTGGGGCACGGCGATGCTGTGTTACGTGACGCCGAAGGAGCACCTGGGGCTGCCGGACCGGGACGACGTGAAGACCGGCGTGATCACGTACAAGATCGCGGCGCACGCGGCGGATCTGGCGAAGGGCCATCCCGGGGCGCAGCGGTGGGACGACGCGCTGTCGCAGGCGCGGTTCGAATTCCGCTGGGAGGACCAGTTCAATCTGGCGCTCGACCCGGACACGGCGCGGGCCTTCCACGACGAGACGCTGCCGGCCGAGCCGGCGAAGACGGCGCATTTCTGCTCGATGTGCGGGCCGAAATTCTGCTCGATGAAGATCTCGCACGACATCAGGGCCGAGATGGACCGTAAATCGGAGGAGTTCGCGCAGGCGGGGAACCGGGTGTACCTGCCGCTGGCGGAGACCGACGGGAGCTGACGGCAACGGCGCGTTCCGGCCGGCGCCGGTCAGTGCAGCGCGTACACGGGTGCGTTGTGCAGAATGCCGATCTGGCGGATGCAGTGCCGCCTGAGCAGAAAGCGCAGACTGTCGTGCACCCGGGCCGAGCTGAGGCCGGTGCGGGCCGCGATCTCGTCGACGGACCAGTTGACCTGGCCGTCGGTGACGAGGGCGGGGGCGAGCAGCACGGCGACGGCCCACACGTCGTCGGTGACCGTGAGCCGCTCCCGCCAGCCGGCCAGCAGTTCCTCGGCGCCCCGCCCCTGCGCGTGGGGCGCCGTACGCTGCCGGGGCACCCGCGGTGCCGGTGCGGGGCCGAGCCGGTCACGGATGCCGCCGAGCACGTCGGCGACGGACCGCAGGGCATCCGCCATCTCCCGCCGTGCGGCGTTCGCCTCGCGCTGCAGGGCGGCGAGCGCCGCGTCATCGCGCAGGGCGCGCTCCTCCAGCCGCACGATCGCGTCGGCGACCTGGGGTGGCACGGCGTACACGACGGTGGCCCCGGGGGCGGCGGGCTGGAGCTCGGCGGCGGGCAGGGAGTAGGAACCCTCGCGCTGGATGGTGACGATGACGTCGAGCATCCACTCCTTGAAGGGCCCGCAGGCGGGCTTGGTGCAGCCGGTCACCAGGAGCAACAGCCCCTGGAGGTTCACCATCTGCAAATTCCTCCGCCAGTTCTGACCTGCGATTTTGCGAGAACTGTGACCTCCAGTCACAGTTTCCAGCGGCTGGCGGAACCGCTCGGGAACGTGATCGTTCAGGGCCTTGCGCGTCGTGGTGTACCCCAGCTCCCGGCACACGTCTGCCGCCGGGAACCAGTGCTCGCCCTCCGGGGTGGTCAGCCGCCGGACGCGGGCGCCGGTCGCCGCGAAGACGAAGTCGCCGATGTCGATGGCGTCGTGGCGCGGGACCGGCTGACGCTGCTGATCATTCATGTTTGTACGGTAAGCGTGCCTTTCCGCCATGTTGCTCCGAACGAACTGAAGTTCACCCGGGAGTGGGATATTCAGCCGCAATTCCGAGATAAGCCATGGCATTCATCGTTTCATTAATAAATAAACTGGACATTCACTCCAATGCCACGCATCGAGGCCAAATGCAGTGTCGTTGGCGGAGTATGACTCCACAGAATCCCTCGGCCCACCCCGAACCCCCTTACGGATCGGTCCTGTACGAGGCGGAGGACACCCAGCACCTGCTGCGGAACGGCGAAGGGAACTGGCAGTTCGACGGCGATCTCGCCCAGCTCCTCCAGGCAGCCGCCGCCCCCCAGCCGACCCCCCGCCACCCGGCACCGGCGCACGCCGCCCCCGTACCCGACGCGGCCGACCCCAGCGCCCGCCACCGGCGGCCCCGGCGGCGCGTTCCGCTGCCCAGCCGGCCCGGCCCGGTGCAGTGGCTGCGCTGGAGCAGTCTCCTCATCGCCGCCTGTCTCACCGTCATCGCCGCCATGCTCAGCATTCTCGGCGGTCTCATCTCGTACGTGCCGCTGCGCGAGATGGTCTCCCCGACCGCCGCCAGCGGGCTCACCGGCTGGTGGCCGGTGCTGATCTACGGGCCGTGGCTGGTCGCGTCCCTCTCGATCGTGCGGGCCGCCCTGCACCAGCGCCGGGCCGCCCACTCCTGGGCCGTGGTGATCTTCTTCTCCGGTCTCGCCGTCTATCTCTGCGTCGAGCAGGCTCCCAACACGGTCACCGATCTGGCCGTCGCCGGGCTGCCGCCGATCTCCGCGCTGGTCGCCTTCCACCAACTGGTGCGCCAGATCACCCTGATCAACCCGCCCCGGCACGCCGTCCCGCAGCCCCGCCCCGCCCGGTGACCACCCGCATGTCCGGGAACCGGCAGATCCTCCGATGGCGCGCGGGACGGTCCCGCCGGCCGTGACCGCACCCCTCCCGCCCCAGCCTGCTCAGCATTAAGCTGACGGTCACTCACCACAACGGCGGCGGAGGGGCACTGCGATGAGCGACGAGGTCATCCCGGGGATCGACCTGAGCCGGCCCAGCATCGCGCGGACCTACGACTACCTCATCGGCGGCAAGGACAACTACGCCGTGGACCGGGAGTTCGGCGACGAGTTCATCGTGAAGCTGCCCGGCGCCGTCCAGATCGCCATCGACAACCGGCAGGCACTGGTGCGGGCTGTCGGGGACATCGCCGCTACGACGCGGATCCGGCAGTTCATCGACTTCGGCAGCGGCCTGCCCACCGCCGACAACGTGCACCAGGTCGCCGAGCGGCACGCCCCCGAGGCGCGCGTGGTGTACGTCGACAACGACCCCATCGTGCTCGCCCACGGCCGGGCGCTGCTCGCGGAGAACGAGCACACCGTCGTGATCCAGGCAGACCTGCGCCGTCCCCGCGCCATAAGGGAGGACCCCGCCCTCCTGCGGCTCATAGATTTCGACCGGCCGGTCGGCGTCATTCTCTCCGCCGTGCTCCATCACCTCAACGACGACGAGGACCCGTACGGCGTCATGCGGTTCTGGCGGGAGGCGGTGCCCTCCGGCAGCCACTTCTTCATCAGCCACTTCCGCAGCCGCCGCGACCCGGAGTCGGCGAAGCTGGAAGGGCTGCTCCAGGGCTCGCTCGGCCGGGGCCGCTGGCGCACGGACGAGGAGATAGCCGCGCTGTTCGAGGGCCTGGACATCCTGGAGCCCGGCATCCGGCCCGCCGCCGAGTGGCGGCCCGCGCTGGAGCACCGCTCGTCGCTGACCGTCTGGCAGCAGCTGCTGGTCGCCGGCCTGGCGGTCAAGCCCTAACGACCGCGCTCCGCACCGCCGTTGACCTGAATGACCTGGGCGGTGATGTGCCCGGCCGCGTGCGAGGCCAGCCAGAGCAGGGTCTGCGCCACATCACCGGGCTCGCCCGCCCGGCCGTTGAGGGTCTCGGCCACCCGTGCCCGGCGCCGTTCCTCCGACAGGCCGCCGCCGAAGAACTCCGTGTCGTCGATCAGCCCCGGCGCCACCACATTGACCGTGATGCCGCGCGGTCCGAACCGCCGTGCCAGGTCGAAGGCGTAGGGGTGCAGGGCCGCCTTGCTGCCGCCGTAGCCGCCGGCCCCCGAGCCGCGCAGGGCGGCGATCGAGGACAGGAACAGCACCCGTCCGCCCGGTGAGGCCAGCCGGTCCCGCAGGGCCTCGGTCAGCAGCACCGCCGTCAGCGTGTTGATCCGGAAGGACTCGGTCCACTCGTGGGCCGCCGCCACCAGCGGGTCGCTCCCGTCACCGGGAGGAGCCGGGGCGAGCCCGCCCGCGTTGTGGATCAGCACGTCCACCGTGCCGAACCGTTCCCCGATCACCGCGGAGGCCCGCGCCACCTGCTCCGGGTCCGTCAGGTCGGCCGGTACCGGCACCGCCCCGTCGATCCGCTCCGCCGCCCGTTCCAGTACGTCCGCGCGGCGCCCGATCAGTACCGGGGTGTCGCCCCCGCGTGCGAACGCCTCCGCCGTGGCCAGGCCGATGCCCGTGCCGCCGCCGCTGACCACCACTGTGCGCCCGCTCACCATGGACGCGACCGTACCCGCACGGGTGCTCGGCTGTCACTCACAGCGGCACCTGCCACACCAGGGCGAGGCCCCGGTCGAACAGGCCCGGGCCGAGGTCGGCCGAGCCGCCCAGCGCGGTGGCCCGGTCGGTCAGATTGCGCAGCCCGCTGTACCGGGGGGCGCCCTCGGGCGGGAGGCCGACGCCGTCGTCCGCGACCGTCAGCCGGACCGCCTCCCGGCCGTCCGGCAGGGTGACGGTGGCGTCCACCGTCACCTCCACCCGGCCGGCCCGCGCGTGCCGGGCCGCGTTCGACAGCGCCTCGCGCAGCGCGGCGACCAGGTTCTGCGCGACGCCCTCCCCCACCCGGGTGTCCACCGGCCCGGTGAAGGACACCGACGGCGCGAAACCCAGCCCCTGGGCGGCGGTGCCGGTCTCCCGCAGCACCCGGGTGCGCAGTCCGGCGTGCGCCTCGTCCGGGTGCTGCTGGAGCGCGAAGATGGTGGTGCGGATCTCCTGGATGGTCGCGTCGAGTTCCGAGACCGCCTTGGCCAGCCGTTCGTCGGTGTCCTGGGAGGCCCCCTCGGGTGCGGCGCGCCGGGCTCCCTCCAGCAGCATGCCGACCGCGAAGAGCCGCTGGATCACCAGATCGTGCAGGTCGCGGGCGATCCGGTCGCGGTCCTCGTACACCGCCAGCGCCTCGCGGTCCGAACGGGCCTGTGCCAGCACCAGGGCGAGCGCCGCCTGCTGCGCGAACTGGGTGGCCATCGCCCGCTCGGGTACGGAGTAGACGTCGGCGCCGGGGGCCCGGGGCAGGCCGAGGGCGCCCAGGGTCTTGTCGCCGCTGGTGAGCGGCAGCAGCATGCAGGGGCCGAAGTGCTCTGCGAAGCGGGGGGCGGTGAGCCGGGGGTCGGTGGCGGCGTCGTCGATGAAGACGGGTTCGCCGGAGAGCAGGCCGGCGACGGTCTCGGCGTCGACGGGCAGCGCGCTGCCGATCAGCGGCGGGCCGCCGGGTGAGGCGCTGGCGGCGACCACCTCCAGGACCGTCCCGGGTTCTTCGGTGGGTACCAGCACCAGTCCCGCGTCGGCGTCGGCGAGCCGTCTGGCCTGCTCGGCGACGACCGCGAGCGCGTTGTCCACGTCCTCGGCCAGCAGCGAGGCGGACAGTTCCACGCTGCCGTCCATCCAGCGGGCCTGCTGGCGCACCGCCTCGTACAGCCGGGCGTTGCCGACCGCGATGCCCGCCTCGGTGGCCAGGATGCGGAGCATCTGGAGGTCCTCGGGAGTGAACGGCTCCCCGCCGGGCTTGTCCGCCAGATAGAGGCCGCCGAAGCCGGCCCCGTGCACCAGGATGGGGACGCCGATCATGGGGGCGTTGCCGTCGGGCTCCGCGCGCTGCAGGGGCCGGCCGCCGCGTTCCAGCAGTTCGGACAGGAGCTGGTCGCGGCCGGGGATGCCGGGGTCACGGCCGTGGGTGACGAACTCGCCGACGCGTTCGCCGTCGTCGGTCAGCACGGCCAGCGCGGCGTACCGGGCGCCGGCCAGTTCGGCGGCGGTGCCCACGATCCGCTCCAGCAGGGTGGGCAGCTCCACATCGCCGCCCAGAGAGGTCATGGCGGCGAGCAGCCGGGGCATCCGGCGGGCCAGCTCCGGGCTGAGCGGTGGCGCGGGTGCCTCCTGCTGTGTCATAGCAGTGAGAGTAATTAGTCCGGCTTTGCGGCGAAAGTCGGGATCGGTGATCGCGGCTGCCGCTCCGCCCCCGCCTCCGCTTCGGCCTCCCGCTCCAGCATCCGGCGGAACGGACCCTCGACGGCGGCCAGCTCGGCGTACGGGCCGCGCTGTACGGGGCGGCCGGCCGCCAGGACCAGCACCTCGTCGACGGCGTCGAGTCCGGCCAGCCGGTGCGTGATGAGCACGGTGGTGCGTCCCTCGGTGGCCGCCAGCAGGTCCTGGGTGAGCGCGTCGGCGGTGGGCAGATCGAGGTGTTCCGCAGGTTCGTCGAGGATGAGGACGGGGAAGTCCGCGAGCAGCGCGCGGGCGAGGGCGAGCCGCTGGCGCTGGCCGCCGGAGAGCCGCGCGCCGTGTTCGCCGACCTCGGTGTCCAGGCCCTCGGGCAGCGCGTCCACCCACTCCAGCAGCCGGGCGGCGGCCAGCGCGGCGCGCAGCGCCTCGTCGTCGGCGGTGGGGGCGGCCAGCCGGAGGTTCTCGCGCAGGGTGCTGTCGAAGAGGTGGGCGTCCTGGGCGCACAGGCCGATGTGGCGCCGTACGGTGTCGCCGTCCAGCGCGGCGGCCGGGGTCCCGTGCAGGGTGTAGCCGCCGGGGTCGGTGGGGTCCAGAAAGCGCAGCAGCACCTGGGCCAGAGTGGTCTTCCCGGCGCCGGAGTGGCCCACGACCGCGATCCGGTGGCCGGGGGTGAGGTCCAGGTCGAGTCCGCCCAGGGCGGGCGGGGTCCCGGGGGCGGCGCCCGGGTAACGGGCGGTCAGTCCGCGCAGCCGCACGGGGAACGGGGTGGTGGGGGCGGCGGCCGGCCGGGCCGGTTCCCGGACGGGGGCGGGGGCGTCCAGCACTTCCCGGATCCGTTCGGCCGCACGGCGGGCCCGCTGCCGGTGCTGCACGGCCAGCGGCAGGCCGAGGACCGCCTCGAAGGCGGCCAGCGGGATGAGAACGACGGTGGCCAGCCAGACGCCGTTCAGGTCCCCGACGGTCACGGCCGGGACGCCGGCCCAGGCGGCGGCGGTGACGGTGAGGCCGGTGGTCAGGGCGAGCAGTCCGCCGGCCAGGCCGGTGACGGCGGCCGAGCGGGCGGCGATCCGGGTCAGCCGGGAGTCGGCCTCGCGGACGGCGCCCAGCTGGGCGGGGAGCGCCCCGGCCACGGTGAGTTCGGCGGTGCCGGTGAGGAGATCGACGGTGCGGGTGGACAGTTCGCCCCGGGCGGGGGCCAGCCGGCGGTCCGTGCGGCGGGCGAGGGCGGCGCTGAGGGCGGGGACCGCCACCCCGGCGAGCAGCAGTCCGGCGGCGAGGATGGCACCCGCGAGGGGCAGCAGCCAGGTGGTGAAGGCCACGGCGGCGACCGATACCGCGCCCGCCGCGACGGCGGGCAGCAGCCAGCGCAGGAAGTATTCCTGGAGGGCGTCGACATCGGAGACGACCCGGGAGAGCAGGTCACCGCGCCGGGTGGTACGCAGCCCGGCGGGGGCGAGCCGCTCCAGACGTTGGTAGACCGAGACCCGGAGCCCGGCGAGGATCCGCAGCACCGCGTCGTGGCTGATGAGGCGTTCGGTGTAGCGGAAGACGGCCCGGCCGATGCCGAACGCCCGGGTCGCGGTCACGGCGACCATGAGGTAGAGGATGGGCGGCTGTTCCGAGGCCCGTGAGATCAGCCAGCCGGAGACGGCCATCAGTCCGGTGGCGGAGCCGAGGGCGAGGGCCCCGAACGCGGCCCCGAGGACGAGCCGGCCCCGCCATCCGGCCCCGGTCCGCCGCACCCACGCCAGCGGGCCGAGGGTTCCGGACGCGGGGGTGGCCCCCACGGTGTCCGCCGCATCCGGCGCTTCGGCCGTAGCCGCCGGGGCGGGGTGTCCGGCCGCCGCGCGGTGCTGGTCCGGGTCGGCGCCGACCGCACCGGTCGGCCGGGCCGGCCGGGCGTGCCGCTCCCTCTGGTCCGGTGCGCCGCCGGGGTGTTGTTTCACGTGAAACACCCGATCGGCCGCAGCCAGCAGAGCGGGGCGATGGGTGACCAGCAGAACCGTACGGTCGGCCGCCAGAGCGGTGATCGCCGCGACCACCTCCGCCTCCGTGGCCCCGTCCAGGGCCGCGGTGGGTTCATCCAGCAGCAGGATCGGGCGGTCGGCCAGCAGGGCCCGCGCCAGGGCCACCCGCTGGCGCTGACCGGCCGACAGCCCGCTTCCCGAATCGTCCAGTCGGCGCCCGGGATCCAGGTCACCCGCTGCCGCCGCCCGCAGTGCCGCGAGGACCTCCTCGTCGGTTGCCTCGGGCCGGGCCAGCCGTACGTTCTCGGCGATCGTGCCGGCGAACAGCCGGGGATGCTGCGGCACCCAGGCGATCCGGCGGTGCCAGGCGGCCAGGTCCACCGTGGACAGGTCGGTGCCGCCGACCAGCACCCGCCCCCGTACCGGCTGTGCGAAGCCCAGGACGGCGTTCAGCAGGGTGCTCTTGCCGGCCCCCGAGGGGCCGGTCAGCGCCACGGTCTCGCCGGGGGAGAGCGTCAGGGTGGTGGCTGCCAGGGAGTCCTGCTGCCGGCCGGCATGGCGGATCACCACGCCGTCGAGCGCGATCGCCGCGTTCTCCGGCGGCGCCACCGTGCCGCTGCCCCGCTCCGGCTCGGTCTCCAGGACCTCGAAGACCTCGGCCGCCGCCGACAGGCCCTCCTGCGCGGCATGGAACTGGGCCCCCACCTGGCGCAGCGGCAGATACGCCTCCGGCGCCAGGATCAGCACCACCAGACCGGTGTAGAGGTCGAGTTCGCCGTGCACCAGCCGCACGCCGACGCTGACGGCGACCAGGGCCACGGAGATGGTGGCCAGCAGTTCCAGTGCGAAGGAGGACAGGAACGCCACGCGCAGCGTGCGCAGGGTGGAGCGACGGTAGTCGGAGGTGATGGCCCGGATGTTCTCGGCCTGCGCTGTGGCCCGGCCGAACACCTTCAGGGTGGTCAGTCCGCCCACCACATCGAGGAAGTGTCCGGACAGCCGGGCCAGTTGCCGCCACTGGCGGTCCATCTGGGCCTGGGTCGCCCAGCCGATGAGGACCATGAACAGCGGGATCAGCGGCAGCGTGCCCGCGATGATCGCCGCCGAGACCCAGTCGTCCGTGACGATCCTGGCCAGCACCGCCACCGGCACGACCACCGCCAGGCCGAGCTGCGGCAGATAGCGCGCGAAGTAGTCGTCCAGCGCGTCCACGCCCCGGGTGGCCAGCGCGGTCAGCTCCCCGCTGCGCTGTCCGCTCAGCCAGCCGGGCCCGAGCCGGGTGGCGTGGCCGAGCAGCCGGAGCCGCAGTTCGGACTTGACGGCCGCGCCCGCCCGGTGGGCGGCCAGTTCGGTCAGCCAGGCCACCAGGCCGCGCCCCAGTGCCGCGGCACCGAGCAGCAGCAGCGGGGTGCGCAGCTCCGCCAGTTCCCTGCCGTCCTGGAAGGTGCCGGCCACGATCTCGGCGATGAGCATGGCTTGCCCGATGAGCAGGACCGCGCCGGCCAGCCCCAGGACGACCGAGGCGGCGAGAAAGCCCCGGGTCGCCCGGGCGTGCTGGAGCAGTCGCGGGTCCACGGGCTTCATCGGTCCACTCCCTCGCTGCCTCGGCCGTCGCCGCGCACGTCAGTGTGCCGCCGGCGCGATGTGCTGGGTGCCGATGCGCTTGCGGAACACCCAGTACGTCCAGCCCTGGTAGAGCAGGACCACCGGCGTGGCGATGGCCGCGCACCAGGTCATGATCTTCAGGGTGTACGGGCTGGAGGCGGCGTTGTCGATGGTCAGGGTGCCCGCCGGGTCCCCGGTGGAGGGCATGACCTCGGGGAACAGCGCCAGGAACAGCATGGCCACCGCGGCCACGATCGCCACCCCCGACCAGGCGAAGGACCAGCCCTCGCGTCCCCTGGCGTTGGCCGCCAGCGCGGCGCCCAGCGCCACCGCCGCGACCACCATGGCGACCAGGGTGCGGCTGTCGCCGCTCTCGCTCTGGGTCCACAGCAGGAAGCCGGCGGCCAGGGCCAGGGCGGCCAGGCCGAGGCCGGTGGCCAGCCGCCTGGCCCGTACCCGGATGTCGCCGACCGTCTTGAGCGCCGTGAAGACCGCGCCGTGGAAGGTGAACAGCACCAGGGTGAGTGCCCCGCCGAGCAGGGCGTACGGGTTGAGCAGGCCGAAGACGTCGCCGGTGTACTCGTGGGCGGCGTCCAGCGGTACCCCGCGCACGATGTTGGCGAAGATGACGCCCCACAGGAAGGCGGGGATCGCCGAGCACCAGAAGATGGCGTGCTCCCAGTTGCGCTGCCAGCGCTCCCCGGGCCGCTTGGCGCGGTACTCGAAGGCGACGCCGCGCACGATGAGGCTGAGCAGCACGGTGAGCATGAGGAGGTAGAAGCCGGAGAAGAGCGTGGCGTACCAGTCGGGGAAGGCGGCGAAGGTGGCTCCGGCGGCGGTCAGCAGCCAGACCTCGTTGCCGTCCCAGACCGGCCCGATGGTGTTGATGAGGACGCGCCGCTCGGTGCGGTCGCGGGCCAGCGTCCTGGTCAGCACGCCGACGCCGAAGTCGAAGCCCTCCAGGAAGAAGTAGCCGATCCACAGGACGGCGATGAGCGCGAACCAGAGGTTGGGGAGTTCCATCACATGCTCCTGACGGACACCTAGTAGGAGAAGGCCATGGGACGGTCCACCGGCTTCGGTCGGTCCGGGTCGTCCGGGTCATCGGTACGGTCGTGGCCGCCGATCCGGGTCGGCGGGTTGCGGTCCGCGTCGGTCAGCTCCGGCGGTCCGGCCTTGGCGTACTTGGCCAGCAGCCGTACCTCCACCACGGCGAGAATCGCGTACAGCAGCGTGAAGAGCGTCATGGAGGCGATGACCTCGCCCTGGGAGACGCCGGGCGAGACCGCGTCGGAGGTGCGCAGCACCCCGTACACCACCCAGGGCTGCCGGCCGGTCTCGGTGAAGATCCAGCCCCAGGCGTTGGCGATCAGCGGGAAGAGCATGGTGAGCAGGGCCAGCCGCCAGTAGCCGCGGGTGAGGGTGGGGCCGAGTTCGCGGTCGCGGGTGAGGGCGAGGCGCGGGACGGTCTCCTCGTCGGTGCGCAGCCGTTCGGAGAGCCACAGCCGGCGGCGGGTGAGCCACAGTCCGGCGGCGCCGAGCGCGAAGGAGGACATGCCGAACCCGATCATCCAGCGGAAGCTCCAGTAGGCCACCGGGATGTTGGGGCGGTAGTCACCGGGTCCGTACTGCTCCTGCATCGCCTCGTTGGTGTCGTTGATGCCGGGGACCGGTTCGCTGAAGTTGTCGTGGGCCAGGAAGGACAGCAGTCCGGGGATCTCGATGGCGACGTCGTTGTGGCCCCGGGCGACGTCACCGATGCTGAACAGCGAGAACGGTGCCGGTGCCTGGGTGTCCCACAGGGCCTCGGCGGCGGCCATCTTCATGGGCTGCTGGTCGTACATGATCTTGCCGAGCCGGTCGCCGGAGAAGGCGGTCAGCATGCCGGCGACGACCATGGTGATCAGGCCCAGCCGCAGCGAGGTGCGCATCACCGGGATGTGCTGCCTGCGGATGAGGTGGTAGGCGGCGATGCCGACCATGAAGGCGCCGCCGGTGAGGAACGCGGCGGTGATGGTGTGCGCGAACTGGGCGACGGCGGTGTTCTGGGTGAGGACGTGGACGATGTCGGTCAGTTCCGCCCGTCCGGTCTCCTCGTTGATGCGGTAGCCGACCGGGTGCTGCATCCAGGAGTTGGCGGCCAGGATGAAGTACGCGGAGAGCACCGTGCCGATCGCCACCATCCAGATGGTGGCGAGGTGGATCTTCTGCGGCAGCTTGTCCCAGCCGAAGATCCACAAGCCGATGAAGGTGGATTCGAAGAAGAAGGCGATGAGGGCCTCGAAGGCCAGCGGGGCGCCGAAGACATCCCCGACGAACCGGGAGTAGTCCGACCAGTTCATGCCGAACTGGAATTCCTGGAGAATCCCGGTCACCACGCCGAGCGCGATGTTGATGAGGAAGAGCTTTCCCCAGAACTTCGTGGCCCGGAGGTACTTCTCCTTGCCGGTGCGTACCCAGGCGGTCTGCAGGCCGGCCGTGAGGGAGGCGAGCGAGATCGTCAGCGGTACGAAGAGGAAGTGGTAGACGGTGGTGATACCGAACTGCCACCGTGCCAGTGTCTCGTCGGCTAGCGCCAGATCCACGGGGGTCTCCTTCCCTGCGCCCCGTACCTTGTGAACGTATTCACATTCACAAGTACGATGATGGCACACCGCTCCCGGGGTCCCCCAGGGGGGCCCGAAAGCGGTGCGGCACGATAAAAGCGCAGGTCAGAGGGGTGATATCAAGTGGAGGCGAGGTCGCGGAAGGCCGCCGCCGTGGCCAGCACCACATCGTTGGCCTCGGGCTCGGCGACAGTGATCCGTACGCCCTCCCCACCGAACGGCCGCACCATCACCCCGGCCTCCTCACAGGCCGCGGCGAAGCGCGCGGTGTCCGCGCCCAGGCGCAGCCACACGAAGTTCGCCTGGGACTCCGGCACCGTCCAGCCCTGGTCCCGCAGGCCCCGCGTCACCCGGGTGCGCTCGGCGACCAGCGCGGCCACCCGCTCCAGCAGGGCGGGCTCGGCACGCAGCGAGGCGATCGCCGCGTTCTGCGCGATCTGGCTCACCCCGAACGGCACCGCGGTCTTGCGCAGCGCCGCCGCCACCGGCTCGTGGGCCACCGCGAAACCCACCCGCAGCCCGGCCAGCCCGTACGCCTTGGAGAAGGTGCGCAGGACACAGACGTTGGGCCGGTCCCGGTACAGCGCGATGCCGTCGGCCGCGGCGTCGTCCCGGACGAACTCCCGGTAGGCCTCGTCGATGACCACCAGCACGTCGCGGGGCACCCGGTCCAGGAAACGCGTCAGCTCGGCATGGCCCAGGGCGGTGCCGGTGGGGTTGTTGGGGGTGCAGAGGAAGATGAGCCGGGTGCGGTCGGTGATGGCCTCGGCCATCGCGTCCAGGTCGTGCTCCTCGCCGTCCGTCAGCGGCACCTGTACCGAGGTCGCCCCCGAGATGCGGGTGATGATCGGATAGGCCTCGAAGGAGCGCCAGGCGTAGATCACCTCGTCCCCGGGGCCCGCCGTCGCCTGCAACAACTGCTGGGCCACGCCCACCGAGCCGGTCCCGGTCGCCAGATGGCTCACGGGGACCTCGAAGTGCGCGGCCAGTTCGGCCAGCAGGGCGCCCGCCGTCATGTCCGGGTAGCGGTTGAAGGCGCCGGCCGCGCCGACGACGGCTTCCAGCACGCCGGGCAGCGGCGGGTACGGGTTCTCGTTGGAGGACAGCTTGTACACCGCACGGCCGTCGGCGCGGTCGGCGGCGGGACGGCCCGGTACGTAGGCCGGGATGTCCTCCAGTACGGCGCGCAGCCGGGGGCCGGCCACCTCCGCGGCGGCGGACTCGGGTGCGGCGTCCCGCGGGGTGCCCTGGGAAGATACGGTCATCCTCCACACTGTATGAGGAAAGCCGCGCCAGGCGTATCCCCCGGGCGTTCACGGTGACCGAGGTACGGCGCCCACGCGAAATTTCGCGCCGGTGGCGAGCGCCCTGGCGCGCCTCACTCGTGAGAGTGAACCGGCGCCCGTTGAATTCGAGTGAAGTGTTCGGAAGTAAGCGCCCGCACATCGGTTCTATCGCAGGGGAAGTGGCCGAATACTCCTGCTGATCCAAGGCAGAACGCCTAGTTGACCATGCAGAAACGTAATCGCGCCCCCCATGCTCCGTCGGCTCAGTAGGCCCCGCCCCCGGGCCTACCATCAGGTCGCCATGACAGCAGCGAAGCATCAGGTGACTCGGTCCGCCGGGCGCCGGCCGAGCGGGCGGGCCGGCATCCGAGATGTCGCCGCGGCAGCCGGTGTCTCGATCACGACTGTCTCCGACGCGCTCAACGGTAAGGGCCGGCTGCCCGACGCCACCCGCCGTCACGTGCGCAGCGTGGCGGACCGCCTCGGCTACCGCCCCTCGGCCGCCGCCCGGACGCTGCGCACCGGGAAGTCCGGGCTCATCGGGCTCACCGTCACCACCTACGGCGAAGAACCCTTCACCTTCACCGAGTTCGCCTACTTCGCCGAGATGGCCAGGGCCGCCACCTCCGCCGCCCTCGCCCGCGGCTACGCCCTGGTGATCCTCCCGGCCACCTCCCACCACCGTGACTTCGACGTCTGGTCCAACGTGGCGCTGGACGGCACCGTCGTCATCGACCCCGCCGACCACGACCCGGTCGTCACCGAACTCGTCCGGCAGGGCATCCCGGTGGTCTCCGACGGCCGCCCCGACGCCGCGCTCCCCGTCACCGCCTGGGTCGACAACGACCACGAGGCCGCCGTACTGGGCCTGCTGGACCACCTGGCCGGCTCGGGCGCGCGCCGCATCGGCCTGCTCACCGGGACCAGCACCGACACCTACACCCGGCTGTCCACCACCGCCTACCTCAGCTGGTGCGAGCGGGTCGGCCAGGAGCCCGTCTACGAGGCCTACCCGGCGCACGATCCGTGCGCCGGGGCAGTGGCCGCCGACCGGCTGCTGGCCAGGCCCGACCGGCCCGACGCCGTCTACGGCCTGTTCGACCCCAACGGCACCGATCTGCTGGCCGCCGCCCGCCGTTACGGCCTGCGGGTGCCCGACGACCTGCTGGTGGTGTGCTGCAGCGAGTCCCCCGTGTACGCCACCACCGAACCGCCCATCACCACCCTGTCCCTGAAACCGGGGCGGATCGGCTCCACCGTCGTCCAGCTGCTCATCGACGCCATCGAGAGGGCCGGGGAGCGCGGCCGTGAGCACGACCGCGACCGGGTGCGGACGGCCGCCCGGGTGCCCTCGCACCAGCTCATGCCGACCGAACTCATCGTCCGTGCCTCCTCCCAGCGCACCGCCCACAGGATCGCGCGCACCACGGTCACGGCACCGCGTACGCCGCCTCCGGGCGATCGCTAGTTTCCGGCCGCCGCTTCCGGCAATATCGTCTTACGACAGAACCTCGGCGCCCCGGCGAACCATGCCGGGGGATCGTCACACCCGGGTGTGTCACAAGTGAGCGGCTGGATTCCTATGATGGGCGAATGAGACCGGGATCCGGCCGAAACGGCAGGTCCCGCAGGTGAAGGCGGCGTGTGATGGTGGAGGGGTCGATGACTCACGGGGCCGACGAGGGACCCAAGACGTGGCAGGGCGCGACCGAGGGCGGTCCGGCCATTCCCCCGCGGCCCGCGCAGGAGCCCGATCTGTACACCCCCACCGTGCAGGACCTGCCGGTGCTGGAGGGCGCGGGGCCGCTGTACGTGGTCGGTGACGTCCACGGCTACCTGGACGAGCTGCGCGCCGCCCTGCGGGCGGCCGGGCTGACCGACGCCGAGGACCGCTGGGCGGCCGGCAACTCGCGGCTGTGGTTCCTGGGGGACTTCACCGACCGCGGCCCGGACGGCATCGGCGTCATCGACATGGTGATGCGGCTGTCCGCGGAGGCCGCCGCCGCCGGCGGGTACTGCAAGGCGCTGCTCGGCAACCACGAACTGCTGTTCCTGGGCGCGAGCCGGTTCGGTGACACCCCGGTCGAATCCGGCGCCGGCACCGCCTCCTTCCACGCCGCCTGGATGCTCAACGGCGGTCAGCGCGCCGACATGGAACGGCTGCGCGACCACCACATCCAGTGGATGTCCCGGCTGGACTCCATGGCCGTGGCGGACGGCCACCTGCTGCTGCACTCCGACACCACCGCCTATCTCGAATACGGCGAGAACGTCGACGACGTCAATGACGCCATCTGGCAGGCCCTCGCGCGCAATGACGCGGAGGAGACCTGGGACCTGTTCCGTAAATTCACCAAACGCTTCGCCTTCCGGGACGAGGACGGGCCGCAGGCCGCCCGCGAACTGCTGGACGTCTACGGCGGTCTGCGCATCGTGCACGGCCACAGCCCGATCCCGTATCTGACCGGCGAGCCCGCCGAATCCGAGTCGGGCGACCCCGACGCGCCGGACGCCGCTCCCCGGATCGACGGCCCGCACGTGTACGCCGATTCCCTCGCCATCGCGATGGACGGTGGCGTCACCATGGCCGGAAAGCTGCTGGTCGCCCGACTTCCCCTGGATGATTGAGCGTTCGCTCCCTGTTGTACGGAGTGCGCGGCCTTGAGGGCGGGCAGGTGAGAGACGGGGCCCACAACGCCCCGGGGTGCCAGATATCCCTCTGGCGAGGGTGGTGGAGAGAAAGATTCCGGCGATCTCCGATGACGAGGCGCCGGAAGCCCTTTACCATCAGTCCCTCACCAGCTCTCTGCCCACCCTGGCCGCTCGGTCGGCAGGAAGGCCCTTCGGAGCATCTGGGGACTTATATGAACAGCGCTCAGGATGTGCTGCCAGAGGATCGCGCTGAATTCGAGCGCGTCCTCGACGAGGCGTTGCGCGCGGCCCGGCCGGGTGACGGCGGCGCGGACGCCACCGTCGTGCGCCGGGTACGGCAGGCCGCGCTGGAGGCGCGGCCGCAGCTGACCGCCACGGCGGCCGACGAGTACCACCGCTATGTCCGGCTGCGCGAGCAACTGCGGGCCCCCGACGGGGCGCTGGGCGCCCCCGAGCGTTCCGGGGGTGGCAACCTCGCGGTGATCTCGGTGCTGATCCCGGTGCTGGCGGGCATCGCGGCCTTGGTGTTCCTGCTGGTCGGCTACGGCATGGGGCTCTCCGACGACGAGGCGGGGGTGGCCGGATCGATGCGGGACATCGGCTGGGTGTTCGCGCTGTTCGCCGCGTTCGGACTGCTGCTCGCGGTGGCGGGTCTGGTCGTCACCGCGGCCCGCAACGGCTCCGCCTCCGCCATCAGGGCCGGTGACCGGGCGCCGGGGCGCGGCGGTCTCGCCGGTGACGTGGCGGAGGCGCGCGAGGACTGGCGGCGGGCCCTGGCGGAGCGCGGCATCGGGCCGTTCCTGCGCGAGGTGGCGGTGCTGCGCGACGGCGGCCCCGGCGCGGACGGCGGACACGGGGACGGCGGGCGGAAGACGCCGCAGCTGCGGTTCTCCAGCCCCGACTTCTCCAGCCCGACCGGCGGCGCACCCCGTACCACCCCGCGCGCCGGCCGCGCGGAGTTCTCCCAGCCCCGCTTCTCCAGCCCGGAGTTCTCCACCCAGGGCAACCCGGAGGAGGGCGCGCGGGCCAAGGGGTACGCGGCGCCCGACTTCTCCTCGCCCGAGCGCGGCGGCGGCGCGAGCCGCGGTTACTCCGCCGGTGACTTCTCCGCCGGCGATTTCTCCGCGGGGGAGTACTCCGCGGGGGACTTCGCCAGCCCGGACTACTCCTCGGGCGGCCAGGGCGACGGCGCGGAAGGCGAGCGTCCCGGGAAGGGGTACGCGGCCCCCGGTTTCGGCAGCCCCGACTACGCGGGGCCGCGCCGCAGGGGCGAGGCGGGCGACGGCGAAGGCACCACGGAGGGCGCGGGCGGCGAGAACCGTCCGTAGTCCGCGGCCCGGCCCGGCTCAGAACCGGGCGAGGAGCCGCTCGATGACGACCGCCACCCCGTCCTCCTGGTGGGAGGCGGTGCGCCGTGCGGTGCCCGCCAGCACCGCCGGGTGGGCGTTGGCCATGGCGTAGGCGCGGCCCGCCCAGCCGAGCATCTCCAGGTCGTTGGGCATGTCCCCGAACGCCACCACCTCCTGCGCGGTGACGCCCCGCCGGGCGCAGTGCAGGGCCAGCGTGCTGGCCTTGCTGACGCCGGGGCCGCTGATCTCCAGCAGGGCGGTGGGCGAGGAGCGGGTGATCTCGCCGCGCCCGGCGGCCACCGAGCGGGCCAGGGCGAGGAAGGCGTCCGGGTCGAGTGTGCGGTGGTGCGCCAGCAGCTTGAGCAGCGGCTGGCGGGCGTACGGGCTGTCGTCCGCGAGCAGTTCCTCGACGGGGGTGACGCCGACGACGGTCGGGTCCTCCTCGTGCAGCGGTGGGTAGCCGGTGGCGTAGTGGATGCCGCCGGTGCGTTCGACGGCGAAGGTCACCCCGGGGGCGACGGCCCGCAGGGCCGCGATCAGGGCGAGCGCGTTGCCGACCGGCAGCGGGCGGGCCGCCAGCAGCGCGCCGCCGCGCCGCAGATCGATGAGCGAGGCGCCGTTGCCGCAGATGGCGAGGCCGCCGTGGGCGTGCTCACGCAGCGGGGCGACCCAGCGGGCGGGGCGGCCGGTCACGAACAGCACCTCGATGCCGGCGCGGGCGGCGGCGGCCAGCGCGGCGGCGGTGCGGGGCGAGACGGTTCCGTTGGCGCGCAGCAGGGTGCCGTCCAGATCGGTGGCGATCAGCCGGGGGAGCGCGGCCCTGCTGGGCTGACGGGGGAGGAGGGTGAGGGTGCGGGCAACTGGCGGGGGCACAGAGTCAGGCACAGTCATGCAGCATATGCCCGCCCATGCGTGCAGGGGGCCCGCCCGGATGAGCCATTGCCCGGAAGCGGTGAATTCCTGACCGGAAAGGGCCTAGGCTTCCCCGCATGGCTGTTTCCCCCGCCCTCCCCCTGCGGCTCTCCACCGTGATCCTTCCCGTCTGGCGATGGCAGGAAGGGGGCCGGCGAAGCTGGCAGCACGCCGAGGAACTGGGCTTCCACACCGCGTACACCTACGACCATCTGTCCTGGCGCAGCTTCCGCGACCAGCCCTGGTTCGGCGCGGTGCCCACGCTGACCGCGGCCGCCGCCGTCACGGAGCGCATCCGGCTGGGCACCATGGTGATCTCGCCAAATTTCCGGCACCCCGTCACGCTGGCGAAAGAACTCATCACTCTCGATGACCTGTCCGGGGGGCGGATCACTCTGGGCATCGGCGCCGGCGGCTCCGGGTTCGACGCCACCGCGCTCGGCCACGACGCGTGGACGCCACGGGAGCGCGCCGACCGGTTCGCCGAGTTCGTCCCGCTGCTCGACCGACTGCTGAGCGAGGGCGGCACCAGCGGTGTCTCGTACCGCGGCGACTTCTACTCCGCCCACGAGGTACGCAACATCCCCGGCTGTGTGCAGCGGCCCCGGCTGCCGTTCGCGGTCGCCGCCACCGGCCCGCGCGGCATGCGGCTCGCCGCCCGGCACGGACAGGCCTGGGTCACCACCGGCGATCCGAAGTCCCTGGACGGCGGCCCCGACGCGTTCCTCGCCGGGCTCGGCCGCCAGGTGGAGCGGCTGGCCGGCATCTGCGAGGAGGCGGGACGCGAGCCCGGCGCCCTGGACAAGATCGTGCTGGACTCCTCCCTCGCCCCCGACGTCAACCCCCTGGCGTCGGTGACCGCCTTCGTCGACTTCGCCGGACGCTGCGCCGAGCTCGGCTTCACCGAGCTGGTGGTGCACTACCCGGTGCCCGACTCGGTGTACGCGGCCGACATGGACGTCTTCGAGCGGATCGCCACCGACGGCCTCGCCCAGCTCACCAACTGAGCCCCGGCCCGGCACCGCACCGGCCCGCCGTGGTCCTCAGGGGCAGCGCTCCCCTTCCCCTAAGGGGAAAGGGAGCCACGAGAGTGAGGTACACGCCCGCCCACCGGCACTAGTGTCTGCCGGGTGAGTGTGATTGCGACCGAAAGCCTGAGCAAGCGGTACCCCCGGGTCACCGCCCTTGACCGGCTGACCGTGGACATCGGGCCCGGTGTCACCGGCCTGGTGGGGGCCAACGGAGCCGGCAAGTCGACGCTGATCAAGATCCTGCTGGGACTCGCCCCCGCCAGCGAGGGCAGCGCGGCCGTCCTGGGCCACGACTCCGCCCGGGACGGCGCCGCCATCCGCGAGCAGGTCGGGTACATGCCCGAACACGACTGTCTGCCGCCCGATGTGTCGGCGACGGAGTTCGTGGTGCACATGGCCCGGATGTCGGGCCTGCCCGCCACGGCGGCCCGCGAACGTACCGCCGACACCCTGCGCCACGTCGGCCTCTACGAGGAGCGGTACCGCCCCATGGGCGGCTACTCCACCGGCATGAAGCAGCGGGTGAAGCTCGCCCAGGCGCTGGTCCACGACCCCAAGCTGGTGCTGCTGGACGAGCCCACCAACGGCCTCGACCCGGCCGGCCGCGACGAGATGCTCGGCCTGATCCGCCGCGTGCACACCGACTTCGGCATATCCGTGCTCGTCACCTCGCATCTGCTGGGCGAACTCGAGCGCACCAGCGACCACATCGTGGTCATCGACGGCGGAAAACTGCTCAAGTCGCAGTCCACCCAGAGCTTCACCGAGACCACCACCACCCTGCTCGTCGAGGTCACCGACTCCGACGCCCACCCCGACGGGGCGCTGGCGCTGCGCACCGCGCTGGCCGCCGCCGGCGTCGAACCGGTGGCGGAGCCCGGGACCCTGCCCGGCGCGGCCCGCCTGGTCGTCGTCGAGGCGGACGAGGACAGCGTGTACGACACGGTCCGCGACACCATCGCCGACCTCGGTCTGGGCATGGTGCGCATGGAGCAGCGCCGGCACCGGATCGCCGAGGTCTTCCAGGAGGACAGGGAGGCAGCGGCCTCATGAGCGCACCCACCGAGCCCGTACCCGCCACCCCGGCGGCGCGGATCCACAACATCGGCTACCGCCACTACGACGGACCGCGGCTGGGCGTCTCCTACGCCCGGCTCTCCCTGTTCACCCACTCCCTGCGCGGCGCGTACGGGCTGGGCCGCTCGGCCCGCTCGAAGATCCTGCCCTTCACGCTGTTCGCCGTCATGTGCGTGCCGGCCCTGGTCATGGTGGCGGTGGCGGTCACGGTCGGCATGAACAGCCTGCCGCTGGACTACACGAAGTACGCCCTGTTCATGCAGCCGATCGTCGGTCTGTACCTCGCGCTGGCCGGGCCGCAGCTGGTCTCCCTCGACCAGCGCTTCCACACGCTGCCGCTGTACTTCTCGCGGCCGATCGAGCACGCCGACTACGTACGGGCCAAGGTGGCCGCGCTGGCCGCCGCGCTCTTCCTGTTCACCGCCACCCCCGTGGTGCTGCTGTACGCGGGCGCCCTGCTCGCGAAGCTCCATGTGGTGGACGAGACCATCGGCTTCGGCAAGGGGCTGCTGACGGCGGCCGTCTTCTCGGTGCTGCACGCCGCGATCGCGCTGCTCATCGCCTCCCTCACCCCGCGCCGCGGCTTCGGCGTCGCGGCCATCATCGGAGCGCTGACCGTGCCGTACTTCGCGGTCACCGTGGTGCAGGCGGTCCTGGCCGAACAGGGCAGCGACGGCGCCATCGGCTGGCTGGGGCTGCTGTCCCCCGGTTCCCTGCTGGACGGCTTCCAGGGCGCGCTGCTGGGCGGGTCCACGGACTTCCCGCACGCGTACGTCCCCTCCGGCGCGATGGGCGTCGGCTATCTCGCGGTGATCACCGGGCTGACCGCCGCCTGCTACGCGCTGCTGCTGCGCCGCTACCGGAAGGCGGGACTGTGAGCACCATCCGCATCGAGAACGCCTCGCGCTGGTTCGGCAACGTCGTCGCCGTGAACGACGTGAGTGTGTCGATCGGCCCCGGCATCACCGGGCTGCTGGGCCCCAACGGCGCCGGCAAGTCCACGCTGATCCACATGATGGGCGGCTTCCTGCCGCCGTCGGCCGGGGCGGTGACGCTGGACGGCGAACCGATCTGGCGCAACGAGAGCGCCTACCGGCACATCGGGCTCGTCCCCGAACGCGAGGGCATGTACGACTACCTGACGGGTGAGGAGTTCGTGGTCGCCAACGCCGAACTCCACGGCCTGCCGGACCCGGGCGCCGCCGCCAGGACCGCCCTGGCCACCGTCGACATGGCGCACGCCGCGGACCGGCGCATCGACACCTACAGCAAGGGCATGCGGCAGCGCGTCAAGATGGCTTCCGCACTCGTCCACGACCCGTCGGTGCTGCTGCTGGACGAACCGTTCAACGGCATGGACCCGCGCCAGCGCATGCAGCTGATGGAACTCCTGCGCCGGATGGGCGAGGCGGGCCGCACCGTGCTGTTCTCCTCCCACATCCTGGAGGAGGTCGAACAACTCGCCTCGCACATCGAGGTGATCGTCGCCGGCCGGCACGCCGCCTCCGGGGACTTCCGTACCATCCGCCGGCTGATGACCGACCGGCCGCACCGCTATCTGGTGCGCTCCAGCGACGACCGCGCGCTGGCCGCGGCCCTCATCGCCGACCCGTCCACCACCGGTATCCACCTGGACGCCGAGGAGGACGGACTGCGGATCGAGGCGGGCGACTTCCCCCGCTTCACCGCCCAACTGCCCCGGCTGGCCCGGGAACACGGGATCCGGCTGCTGTCGGTCTCCCCGTCGGACGAATCCCTGGAGAGCGTCTTCTCCTATTTGGTCAGCGCGTAAGGAGCCCCTGCGATGTACCACCACACCGTCGCCCGGCTCACCCTCCGGGCCCTGCTGGGCCGGCGCCGTGCCCTCATCCTGCTGGCGCTGCCCGCGCTGCTGATCGCGATCGCGCTGGCGATCCGCATCGTGGGCGGCGCGGACGACCGGGCCGCCACCGAGATCCTGGGCGGCTTCGCCCTGGCCGTCATGGTGCCGCTGATCGGCGTGATCGCCGGCACCGGGGCGATAGCGCCCGAGATCGACGACGGCTCGATCGTCTACCTGCTGGCCAAGCCGCTCAAGCGGCACACCATCATCCTGACCAAGCTGTGGGTGGCCATCGGCGTCACCCTCGCCTTCACCGTCGTCCCCACGCTGCTGGCGGGGATCATCCTCAACGGCAACAGCCAGGCCATCGCGAGCGCGCTGGCCGTGGCGGCGGCGTCCTCGTCGATCGCCTACAGCGCGGTGTTCCTGCTGCTGGGCACCATCTCGCGGAACGCGGTGGTGCACGGGCTGATCTACGCGCTGGTGTGGGAGTCGCTGTTCGGCAGCCTGGTGCCGGGGGCGCGCGCCCTGAGCATCCAGCAGTGGTCGCTGGCCCTGGCCGAGCAGGTGGCCGCGCCGGGTGCGAACATCACCTCGGAGGTGGGCCTGCCGGCCGCCCTGATCCTGCTGACCGCGGCGACGGTGGCGGGCACCTGGTACGCGGCACGCCGGCTGCGGGTGCTGACGCTGGCGAGCGAGGGCTGAGCGGACACGGAGCCGAGCGGACACGGAATGGGGGCGGGCCGGAGACAACCGGCCCGCCCCTTCGTGCGCCTCTTACGGGCGCCCGTGCCGGTACCGGCGGCACAGCCGGTGGGAGATGTCCGGATCACCGGCGAGATCGGCGAGCCGGACGCTCATCCCGGCGACGATCCGCTGGGTGCTCTCCAGCTCGGTCCGCATGTGGTCGAGGCGGGTTTCCACGTCACCGAGCCGGGTCTCCACATCGCCGAGGCGGGTTTCCATGTCACCGAGGCGGGTTTCCATGTCACCGAGCCGGGTCTCCACGCGCCGCAGCCGGTCGTCCACCCGGTGAAGAACCGCCCCCACGTCCCGCAGGGCCGGTCCGATGTCGGCGAGCAGGCCCTCAAGGGCAGCGACCCGGCGTTCCAGATCGGCGGCGGGCGCTCCGTGCCCCTCCACGGCATCGAGCAGATACGCCCGCACCTCGCGTGCGACGGGGGAGTCGCGCAGCAGCATGGCGATGTTGAGGACGGTGCGGCGGGTGTAGAGGGTGAGGCGCCTGCGCTTGGCCTGTGGATAACTCTCGTTTGAGAGTGACATCGTGTCACTCTCAAAGTCCTGCAGGTCAGAGCCCTGGAGTACCGTGAGCCCGCTGTTGGTGAGTTCTTCGCGATGCCGTGTCACGAGGGCCCTGATGGTGTTGCTGTGGACAACGAAGTACGTGGCGACGAGCGCCGTCGTCACATGCAGACCGTCGGGCAGCAGCGTGAGTGCCTTGACCTTGTCGAGGGTTTCGGTGCGCCCCCGGACGTTCTCGCGCAGGGTGCGCGATTCCAGCAGTGCTTGTTCCTTGATCATGACGAGATGAGCCTCTCAGGGCGTCTGTGGCAGGTGGACGGACCCCGTGGCATCCGGAGTCCGCTGCGCCCGTAACCAGGGCTCAGGAGAGGAGATCCGCTCTACTCGTCACTTCACCGGCTCACAGTGGGTGGTACGTCGCTCTCCGGCCCCTACCGTGCGCAACCTCTCGACGCCTCATGCTCCCGTCGCCCCCGCGCGATATGTCCAACGAGCCGATCGTCAGACGGTCACGCGTTCGGAGCAATGCGGCGGGGAGGGGGAGCGGGCCGCACTGACCCGCTCCCCCTCCCCGCTCTCATCGGTCCGGCATCCGCCCGGCGTCAGCCCAGGAGCAGCCGCTCCAGCACCTTCGCGATGCCCTCCGCGTCGTTGCCCGCCGTGACCTCGTCCGCCACCGCCAGCAGGTGCGGGTGCGCCCCGGCCATCGCCACGCCGTGGGCCGCCCACGACAGCATCGGGATGTCGTTGGGCATGTCGCCGAACGCGATCGTGCCGGCCGCCGTCGCGCCCAGCCGGCGGGCGGCCAGGGACAGGCCGGTCGCCTTCGTCAGGCCCAGGGGGAGCATCTCCACCAGGTCCTCGCCCGAGACGACGAACGCCGCGTACGCGCCCGCCGCCTCCGTGCCCGCCGCCGCCAGCTGGTCGTCCGACAGCTCGGGGTGGCGCAGGTACAGCTTGCTGATCGGTGCCGCCCACAGCCCCTCCCGGTCGGCCACCGGCCGGGACAGGTCGGGGGCGTTGGGGTGCGGCACGGACTCCGGGTCCTGGCGCCAGGCGAAGCCGGGACCCATGGCGATGCCGCCGTCCAGCCCGTCGAGCGAGGCCGCGACCACGACCGGGCCGACCCGCTGCTCCAGCGCCTCCAGAGCCCGCCGCGCCACGGCGCGGTCCAGGGTCACCGAGGTCAGCAGCCGGTCCTCCCCCGCGTGGTACAGCTGTCCGCCCTGGCCGCACACCGCGAGTCCGGTGTAGCCGAGGTCGTCCAGGATGTGCCGGGTCCAGGCCACGGTGCGCCCGGTCGCCACGATGTGGGCGGCCCCGGCGGTGCCGGCCGCCGCCAGCGCCGCCCGGGTGCGCTCGGATATCGTCTGGTCGCCGCGCAGCAGCGTGCCGTCCAGATCGGTGGCGATGAGCTGATAGGGGAAACGGGAGACGGTCACGTGCTGACCGGCTCCAGCACCTCACGGCCGCCCAGGTAGGGACGCAGCGCCTGCGGCACCCGCACCGAACCGTCGGCCTGCTGGTGGTTCTCCAGCAGCGCGACGATGGTGCGCGGGATGGCGCACAGGGTGCCGTTGAGCGTGGCCAGCGGCCGTACGGCGCCGCCCTTCTCGCGCATCCGCACCTGGAGCCGGCGGGCCTGGAACTCGTTGCAGTTGGAGGCGGAGGTCAGCTCGCGGTACTTGCCCTGGGTGGGGATCCACGCCTCGCAGTCGTACTTGCGGGAGGCCGAGGCACCGAGGTCGCCGGAGGCCACGTCGATGACCTGGAAGGGCAGTTCGAGGGAGGTCAGCCACTGCTTCTCCCACGCCAGCAGCCGTTCCAGCTCTCCCTCGGCCTCCGCGGGGTCGACGAAGCAGAACATTTCCACCTTGTCGAACTGGTGCACACGGAAGATGCCGCGGGTGTCCTTGCCGTACGAGCCGGCCTCCCGGCGGAAGCACGGCGAGAACCCGGCGTAGCGGCGCGGCAGCGCGTCCGCGTCCAGGATCTCCTCCATGTGGTACGCGGCGAGCGGCACCTCCGAGGTCCCGACCAGGTAGTAGTCGTCCTTCTCCAGGTGGTAGACGTCGGCGGCGGCCTGGCCGAGGAAGCCGGTGCCCTCCATGGCGCGCGGCTTGACCAGCGCCGGCGTGATCATCGGCGTGAAGCCGGCCTCGGTGGCCTGGGCGACGGCCGCGTTGACCAGGGCCAGTTCCAGCAGGGCGCCGATGCCGGTGAGGTAGTAGAAGCGGGATCCGGAGACCTTGGCGCCGCGTTCGGTGTCGATGGCGCCCAGGCCCTGGCCGAGCTCCAGGTGGTCCTTGGGCTCGAAGCCCTCGGCGGCGAAGTCGCGGATGGTGCCCAGGGTTTCCCGGACGGTGAAGTCGTCCTCGCCGCCGACGGGGACGTCGGGGTGGACGAGGTTGCCGATGCCCAGGAGGAGTTCCTGGGCGCGGGCGGCGGCCTCGTCGCGTTCGGCGTCGGCGGCCTTGACGGCGGCGGACAGCTCGCCGGCCCGCTGGAGCAGCGCGGTCTTCTCGTCGCCGGTGGCCTTCGGGATCTGCTTCCCGAGCTGCTTCTGCTCACCGCGCAGCGCGTCGAAGCGCACGCTGGAGGACCGGCGCAGTTCGTCGGCGGCGAGGAGTGAGTCGACGATGTCGACATCCTCGCCACGGGCGCGCTGGGAGGCGCGTACTCGGTCAGGGTCCTCACGAAGCAGGCGAAGGTCAATCACCCCACCAGGCTACCGGTGATTCCGGGCAGAATCCCGGGGAATTGATTGGCGCCCTTTGTCCGCTTTGTCGGTACGGCTCCCGTTGCTGAATCCACAGGTCAGGGCGGGGTTTCCCACATGTTTTCCACAGGCCCCCGGTGCCCCTGTGGATGAATGGGGATCGCGCCCCATCCGCTAGGATGTGCGGCCGGCAATTCCCCTTTCAAACGTCTCTCACTCGCTCTTCCGAGGGAATCCCGGTGAATCGAACGGTGATTTCCCTCACTCCAAAGAGTTGCTTCGGGCGAATGGGGTGACGAAGGGTGATCTGTCCCCTGTGGATGAGGTGTGGACAAGGGGCGTGGTCACCAAGCCGTTATGTCGACAATGACCGATTGTTACCTGCCGGGTTATCCACAGCCGACCAGGTGACCCTGTGGATAACCCCCGCGCCCTCTCCCCGTACGTCCACAGGCGTCACGCGGCGTCACGCGCTCCGCCCGTCCAGGCACCGGGTGAGCCAGTCCGCCGCCCGCAGGAAATCCGGATCCGTGGTCCCTTCCCGCACCGTGGGCGCGACCCGGTCGGCGCGCGGGTAGGACCCCAGGAACCGTACGTCCCGGCACAACCGCCGCAGCCCCATCAGCGCCTCGCCCACCCGCCGTTCGGAGATGTGCCCCTCACAGTCGAGCGAGAAGCTGTACTGCCCGATGCCCGCCCCCGTCGGCCGCGACTCGATCCGCATCAGGTTCACCCCGCAGTTCGCGAACTCCTGCAGCACCTCCAGCAGCGCACCGGGGTGGTCGTCGCGCAGCCACAGCACCACCGACGTCTTGTCCGCGCCGGTGGGCGCCGCGGGCCGCGCGGGGCGGCCGGTCAGCACGAAGCGCGTCGTGGCGTTGTCGGCGTCGTGGATCTGCGTGACCAGCGGGTCCAGACCGTACGTCGCCGCCGCGAACTCCCCCGCGAACGCCGCGTCGAACCGCCCCTCCTGCACCAGTCGCGCACCGTCCGCGTTGGAGGCGGCCGACTCCCACTGCGCCTGCGGCAGATGCTCCGCCAGCCACCGCCGCACCTGCGGCTGCGCCACCGGGTGCCCGGTCACCGTCTTGATGTCGGACAGCGTCGTACCGGGCCGCACCAGCAGCGCGAAGGCGATCGGCAGCAGCACCTCGCGGTAGATCATCAGCGGTGCGCCGGAGGCCAGTTCGTCGACCGTGGCGGAGACCCCGCCCTCCACCGAGTTCTCGATCGGCACCAGCGCGCCCGCCGCCTGCCCGCCCCGTACCGCGTCCAGGGCGGCCGGCACCGAGATCATCGGGACGAGCTCCCGGGTGGCCGCCTCCGGCAGGGTGCGGAGCGCGGCCTCCGTGAACGTGCCCTCGGGGCCGAGATACGTGTAGCGGCTCGCTGCTGTCATGGCGCAACGGTATCCCCTCCCCACCGGCCCCCCCGGTCAGCCTTCCAGCAGCGCCTGCCCCACGTAGCCGCCCCGCGCCGCGCCCCCCGGCACCGCGAACAGCGCGCTCGCCTCGTGCCGCAGGAAGGGGGACAGGGCGTCCCCGCGGTCGAGCTTGCGCTGCACCGGGACGAAGCCGCGCAGCGGGTCCGCCTGCCAGCACACGAACAGCAGCCCGGCGTCCGGGGCGCCGTCCGGCAGCAGCCCGTCGTGGTACGAGAAGGGGCGGCGCAGCATGGCCGCACCGTCGTTGGTCTCGGGGGAGGAGACCCGCACGTGGGCGTTGACCGGGATGACGGGCCTGCCCGCCCCGTCCAGCGCGGCGAGGTCCACCGGGGTGGTCTCGCTGTCGCCGCCCAGCGGCGCCCCGTCGCTCTTGCGGCGGCCGATGACGCGCTCCTGTTCCTCCTGGGCGAGCTCCTCCCAGGGGTCGAGCAGCATCCGGATGCGGCGGACGACGGCGTACGAGCCGCCCGCCATCCACGGCGGATCCCCCTGGGCCGGTACGAAGATCCGCCGGTCGTAGTCCTCGTCCTCGGGCTGCGGGTTGTTGGTGCCGTCGATCTGGCCCATGAGGTTGCGCTGGCTCATGGGGCGTGCGGTGGCGCCCGGCGTGCGGTTGAAGCCGGTCATCTGCCAGCGCTGGACGGCGGACCCGGCCGCGGCGCGGTGCAGCAGGCGCAGCGCCGAGACGGCGACGAGGGCGTCGTCGGCGCCGATCTGGATCCACAGCTCGCCGCCCGAGCGGTCCGGGTCCAGGGCGTCGGCGCTGAACTCAGGCAGCGGGGCGAGCGCCGTGGGCAGGGCGTCGGTGAGGCCGAGGGTGTCGAAGAGGGCGGCGCCGAAGCCGAAGGTGACGGTCAGGGAGGACGGGCCGGCGTCCAGGGAGATGTGGGTGCCGTCCACGTCCGCCGCCTCGCCCGCCATCAGCGCGGCGGCCAGCTGGGACCAGCGGCGCAGCAGTGCGGCGGCGCCCCGCCGGTCGGTGCCGGGGACGAGGTCGTAGGCGAGCAGGTGGCCGTGGGTCTGCAACGGGCTGGTGATGCCCGGCTGGTGGGTGCCGTGGAAGGGGTGGACGGTGGTGCCGATGCTGGTGAGCGGGGTGGTGGTGGAGCCGGCGTGGGCGGTGCCGAGCAGGGTGCCGCCGACGGCTCCCGCGGCGAGTCCGGCGGCGCCGGTGGCCCCGGCGGTGCCCAGCAGGCGGCGTCGGCTGATCGGCCGGGGGGCGGTGGGTTCTGGCATGGCAGTGGGTTCGCTATCCGACGGTGACGGTGGTGGTCTCGGTGGTCTGGTCGATCTCGGAGGTGCGCAGGGTGAGGGAGAGTTCCCAGTCGCCGGGGCGGGGGAGCCGCAGGTCGTCGGAGACCCAGTGGCCGACGTCGACGTGGGTGGGCTCGTAGCGCAGCGGCCCGAGGTCCTCGGCGGGGAGGGTGAGGGAGATCCGTACCTCCTCGGCGCCGTTGGGCAGGCCCTCGGGGTCGGTCAGGCGCAGGTGCAGCACGTTGTCGCCGGTGCCTCCGGGGGTGATGTCCAGCAGTGCGGTGCCCTGCCCGTGGGGGCCGCCGGTGTCGTAGGGGAGCTGGACGGAGATCGGTTCGGGGGTGCTCGCGGTCGCGGCGGCGGCCTCGGTACGGGCCGGGGTGCTGCCGGTGAGGGCGGTGGTGACGGCGAGGATGAGGGCGGCGATGGCGGCCTCGGCGAGGACGCTGCGGCGCAGTCCCGAGCGTTCGGCGTCGGCGTCGCGGTCGCGGCGGCGCCTGGTCTGCCGGACGGCGGCACGCTGCCGGGCGAGCTGCGCCCGGCGTACGGGGTCCTCGCCGCCCTCGCTCCCGGGGGCGGACGGTACGGCGGCGGGCTCGGGGGCCGGGTCGCCTTCCGCCGGTGGGTCCGCGTCCCGGTGGCCGGTTCCCTCGGCCAGCCGGGCCGTCCAGCGCCGGGAGATCCAGGCGGCGGCCAGGATCAGCACCACCAGCGCGACTTTGACGATCAGCAGCTGACCGTACCGGGTGCTGAGGAGCGCGTCCGCGTCGCCGACCTGTCGCCACGCCTGGAAGATCCCGGTCACCGCCAGCGCCACCACCGACCAGAACGCCAGCAGCGAGAAGCGCCGCACCACCGCCCGCGACACCTGCTCGGGGAAGCGGAACAGCAGTGTCAGCAGCGTGGCCAGCCCGCCCAGCCAGGCCCCCGCCGCCAGCAGATGGATCACATCCGCCGGGACGGCCACCTGTGTCCACTGCCCGGTGGAGGCGTGCTCGGACAGCGCCCAGGTCGCCGCCAGCCCCACCGCCAGCAGCGCGCCCGCGACCGGCAGCGCGTACCCCGGCAGGCCCCGGCCGCCGCGCCGCTCCCGCGCCCCGCCGCCGTACAGCACCGCGAGGAACAGCGCGGCGGCGGCGAGCAGCAGCAGCCGGCTCAGCAGCGCCGTACCGGTCTTGGTGTCGATGGCGTCCCGCAGCCCGACCCCGGTGTACGGGCCGCGCAGCAGCACCAGCGCGAGCGTGGCGCCGGTCACCGCCGTCCAGCCGGCCAGTGCCAGCCTCCCGCTGGCCCGCGCCGCCCCCGCGCCGGGACGGCACAGCAGGGTGAACGCCACGCCGCCCACCAGCAGCACGAACCCGGCGTACGCGGGAAAGCGCGCCGTCTCGTACAGCAGCCCGACCGTTCCGCCGCCCGGTTGCTGGTCGGACAGCCGCACGGAGGTCTCGGACGGGGCGCCGACGGAGAAGGTGAAGGCGCCGGCGATGGGGTGGCTGTCGGCGGAGACGGCCTGCCAGGCGACGGTGTAGGTGCCGTCCGCCAGGCCGCCCGTCAGCGCCACCCCGTGCCGTACCGTCCCGTCCGCGCTCAGGTCGGTGATCTCGCCGGTGTCCACCCGTCCGCCCGCCGGGTCGAGCACGCGCAGCGCCTTGTCGCCGCTGAGCGTGACCCGTTCGGAGAAGGTGAGGACGACGGTCTCCGGGGCGGCGGCCACCACCTCCCCGTCCGCCGGGCTGCTCCCGGTCAGGCTCGCGTGCGCCGCGGCCTGCGGGGCCCCGGCGAACAGCAGGGTGCCGAGCGCCGCCAGCAGGACGAGCAGCCGGGCGGCGCGGGTGGCGGTGGTGGTCGTGGGCATGCGGAAGGTCACTCCCCGGTGTAGGTGGTGGCCTGGACCGGTACGTCGAGGGTGATCGGCTCGGACTTCTCGAAGCGCAGTTCGAGGGAGACGCTCTCGCCTTCGAGCGGCTGGTGCGAGAGGCCGAGCAGCATCAGATGGCTGCCGCCCCGCTCCAGGCTCAGCCGCCCGCCCGCCGGGACGGGGAAGGAGTCGACCGGGCGCATGGCGTTGTCCACCGTCTCGTGCATCTCGACGCTCTCGGCGAGGTCGCTGTGCACGGAGGTGAGGGTGTCGTCCGCGTCCCCGGTGTTCTCGATGACGAGGAAGCCGCCCGCCATGTCCGCGGTGATGGGCTCGGGGATGTACGCGCCCGCGGCCGTCAGTTCCGGCTCGCCGCCGCCGTCGGAGGAACAGGCGGTGAGCACGGTGAGCGCCAGCGCGAGGCCCGCCGCCGCGCGTGCCGCGCGCCTCACGGGGTGCGCCCCTCGATCAGGCCCGGCAGATCGGCGGCGTAGGTGTCCTGGGTGACGCCCTCCATGTAGATGACGTGCGCCTTGTCATCGGTGGGCAGGAAGGCCAGCACCTGCGAGCCGTGGGTGGAGATCCAGTTGCCGTCCTCGTCCTGGCTGGGCGGGTCGATGTAGATGCCCAGCGAGCGGGCGGCCTCCTGGATGGTGTCGAAGTCGCCGGTGAGGCCGACGAAGTCCTCGCCCTGGGCGCGCAGCCAGGGGCCGAGCGATTCGGGGGTGTCGCGTTCGGGGTCGGAGGTGATGAAGACGACGCGCAGGTCCTCGCGCTGCTCGGGGGTGAGACCGGCGGTGGCGTTGCCGATGTTGCTCATGGTGAGGGGGCAGACGTCGGGGCAGTTGGTGTAGCCGAAGTAGACGAGGGTGGCGTGCCCCGCGGTCTCGGCGACCAGGTCGTACGGTTCGCCCTCGGTGTCGGTGAGGGTGATGGCCGGCTTGGCGAACGGGGTGTCGAGCACGGTGCCCCGGGTGGGGTCCTGCTCCCCGGAGACATCGGCGACGGCCGCGTCGCCTCCGGCGCCGGAGCCGGAGTCACCGCCGCAGGCGGTCAGGGCGAAGGCCGCGGCGAGGGCGACGGCGGCGGTACGGGTGAGGGTGCGAGTGGTGTGCGGACGCATGTGGCTTTCCTGTGGTGCGGGGTTCGGGACAGGGGACCGGGCGGGGGGACGGGGCCGGGCGGACGACCGCCCGCCCCGCCCCGTCCGTCCGGCTCAGGACTGCTGGTCGGCGGGGGTGGCGCGGCGGCGGCCGGCGAGCACGCCGATGGCGATGCCGGCGATGCCGGTGGCGATGCCGGCCCCGGCCAGCACCCGCGCGGTGGTGTCACTGGCGGAGGCGGCCTCGGCGACGACCGACTCCGTACCGTCGTGGCCCGCCTCGCCCTGCCCGGACTCGGGGGCGCCGTGGCCGTGCCCGCCGTCCGTGGCGGGGGTCAGCCGCAGCACGGCCGCGGGGTACTCGGGCTCGGTGCCGTCCGCGGCCGGTTCCTCGATCCAGCGCACGACCTCGTCGCTGTCGTAGGTCTGGATTGCCTTGAAGACGAGCTGATCGGTGTCGCCTGGCAGCGGGCCCAGGGAGACGGGGAACTGCTGGAAGGTGCCGGGGGCGATCTCCCCGCCGCTCCAGGTGATGACGCTGGGGGCCTCGGTGATCTGGCTGCCGTGGTGGTCCAGGGGCTCGTCCAGCGGCGCGGTCTCGATCTCCACGTCCCAGCCGGGAACGGGCTGCGGCATGACCGAGGACAGCGGGTACGCCGGGTCGAGGTGGATCTCCAGCCGGACGGTGGAGGCGTCGGCGCGCTCGTTGGGAACCTTGAAGTTGACGACGCTGTAGCCGCCCTGCCCGGCTTCGCCGGGGTCGACGGAGACATGGGCCTGGGCGGTGCCGGCCAGCGCGAGGACGCCGGTGGCGGTGAGGAGAAGCGTGGCCGCGCGGGCGGCGACGCGAGTGCGATGCATGACAGGACACTCCACGGACGGACATCGGGTGAATGAGGGAGAAGGAGCGCGCGGCACCGCGCCGCGCTCCCTTCGGGTGTCCGTCGGAGAGGCGGGCGATCAGGCCGCGAGGGTGAGCCCGGGCGGCGGGCCGCGCCGGTGCATGCTGTGCGCGAGCAGCAGCGTGGGCGGCTTGGCGGCGGCCGGGTACCGGTCGGCGCGGGGCACGGCCGGGCCGTACGGGACGGGCCGCGCGGCGCCGTACAGCAGGTGGGTCAGCCGGACGGCGAGCGGCCACGGCAGGTGGGCCGCGGCGACCCGGGTGGCCAGCCGCACCAGCTGCCACAGCGCGGCCTCGCCGCGGCGCAGCAGCCAGCCGGTGGCGAGGGCGGCCAGCAGGTGGCCGAGCAGCATGAGGGAGCCGCTGGGCGCGGCCCCGGCGGCGTGCGCGGTCGCTTCGGCGCTCTGCGCGGCGCCCGCGGTGGGGTCGAGTCCGGCGTCGCGGACGATCTGGGCGGCCCGCTCCTCGGTGAGGGGGACGGCGTAGCCGTTGCACAGCAGCCGCCCGGCCAGGGCGAGCGGGCCCTCGCCGCCGCCGTCGCCGCCGTGGTGGGTGGGGAGGCCGAACTGGCCCAGGGAGAAGAGGTGGTGCAGGGCGAACTGTCCGGCGGCCAGCGCGCCGGCCAGCGCGGCCACCGAGCGGCGTTCGCGCCCGGCCAGCGGGAGGGACAGGGCGCACAGGGCGGCCCAGGCGGTGACCAGGGTCCAGGCCGGCAGCGGGGGGCCGCCTGCGCTCAGGTGCCCGGCGGCGGCCAGCGCGGTGCAGGCCGCGGCGAAGACCGCGGCCCTCAGCAGACGCAGATCGGCTCCGGCTCGCATGGCGGGCTCATCATCTCACCGGCCGCCACGCCGGAGACGGGCGGGATCAGGGATCGTACGCATGTGCCCGCATTCACCCTCGCCCGGCTGTCGTTATATCGACGTAAGCCTCCCGGTACATCCGCTGAATGGGGGTTGTTGGTTCCTTCCCACGCTTACGGGCCGCGCCCAACGGCAATGCCTAGGGGGAATTCACCGCGCGGTCGGGAGGCTGGAGCATGAGCATCTGGTGGTCACTCCAACTGCGGCGGGAAGCGTCCAGCGTCCCGCTCGCCCGGCGGTTGCTGCTGGGAGCCATGGAGACGGCGGGGGTGGACACGGACATCACCCACGAACTGTGCGTGGCGCTCACCGAGGCCTGTGCCAACGCCGTCCAGCACGGGGGCGGCGGCGGGGCCGTGTACCGGGTGACGGCGTCGATCGACGGCGACGTGTGCCGCATCGAGGTCACCGACTCGGGCCCCGGCTTCCCGGCCGATCCCCCAGGACCGCGCCGCGAGAGCCAGGCCCTGGCGCAGGGCGGGCGCGGGCTCCAGCTGATCGAGGCGCTCTCGGACGCGTCCCGGTTCGGCAACCACCCCGGCGGCGGCGGAGCGGTCGTCAGCTTCGACAAGGTCCTCAAGTGGCGTGAGGACGCCCTGCTCAGGGCCTCCTGACCCCCTCGCCCCGCCGCGCACGGCGGAAAACTTTCCGGCGGGCTGCAACATCGTTCCGGGCCCGGCGCATCGAAGGGAGTGAAGGGCGAGAGCGACGGGGAAACCCCGCCTCGCCAGGCACTTTCACCGGCCGGAGGCCGGTGTGGATGGGGGTCCGGGAACGATGGAGAAGATTGTGAAGCGCAGCTGGCGGCGCCGGGCGGCTCTGACGGCGGCCATCGCCACCGTCGCCGCGGCGACCACCATGGGGGCGGCGTCCGTGAGCGCGGCGTCCGAGCAGGGCACCGCTCCGGCCACCGGGCAGGAGATCGTCGAGGCGCTGACCGGGCTGCTGCCGGAGGGGACCGAGATCACCGAGTCCTTCGGCGAGGGCTACCAGGACAGCGAGTACCCGTACGCCTACGTCGAGGCCACGGACAACACCGGCGGCGCCACCACCATCGACGTGGGCGTCCACCGCTCCACCGGTGACTGGCGCGAGTACGCCGGCTGCCCGGAGGACATCGACGAGGGCGACGCCGAGGACGGCTTCCTCGGCGACTGCGTCGAGACCGAGCTGTCCGACGGCCGGCTGCTCTCGGTCAACACCTGGGAGTACGAGACCGACGGCACCGGCGAGGGCGAGGACGGCGAGGCCTACCACGCGATCGGCTGGGACGTGTGGCTGGAGGGCCCGGGGAGCCCGGACTTCGCGAACGAGAGCGGCCGCAGCGTCTACCTCTCGCAGTACAAGGACCTCACCGAGGTGGCTGACGCCGGCGCCTACGTCCCGGTCCTCGACGAGGCTCAGCTGGCCGAGGCCGCGCAGTCCCAGGTGTGGCAGGACCTGCTGGCCGCGCTCGACGCCGAGTACGGCGAGCCCGTCGAGGAGGAGTGGGAGGGCCCCGACGGCCCGCAGATCCCCGCCGCGCAGCTCCAGGACACCTTCCGTTCGCTGGCGCCCGAGGGCATCGAGGTCACCCCCGTCGAGGCCGGTGAGGAGGAGGTCGACTACGCCTCCCTGCTGGTCGACGACGGCCGGGGCGCCGTGCTGGTGGACATCTTCGCCTTCGGCCCCTGGGACGAGGAGGGCTTCGATGAGGGCATCGACTTCGACGCCGCCGCCGACGAGGAGTTCGGCCCGCAGTGCGAGCACACCATCCTGGACAACGGCGACGAGCTGAACGTGTGCGCCTGGGCGCCGAGCGACGATGACCCGCTGGGTCTGTGGTCCGCCACCGTGTACTACGCCGACGGCTCCAGCCTCGACATCACCCAGTACAACGTCGCCGACTGGGACAGCGACCCGACCCGCGCCGACGCCCCGCTGAGCGTGGACCAGCTGGCCGACATCGCCACCGACAGCGCCTGGCAGGACCTGTTCGGCGCCTCCGCGGTCTGATCCGTTCGGTACGCCCGGAGGGTGGCGGTGACGGCGATCACCGCCACCCCCGGAAATAGGCTGTAACGTCCGGCGGCTGCTCGCGCGTCATGGAAGTGAGCGGGGGCAGCCCCGGGGAATGTTGAGGGGGACCTGATGAAGCAGCGGGATCTGGAGGCGTACCACGACTTCGCCATGCGGCGAAGCGGTGCGCTGTACCGGTCCGCGTGCCTGCTGACGAGCGGCGACACCCACCTCGCCGAGGACCTCGTCCAGGAGACGCTCGGGCGGATGTACACCGCCTGGAAACGCAAGCGCTGCATCGACAACCCGGCGGCGTACGCCCACACCGTTCTGGTGCGCTGCTTCCTGACCTACAAGCGCCGCCGCAGCAGCGGTGAACGGCCCGCGGTGGCGCTGCCCGACCAGCCCGCCCCCTCGACGGACTCCACCCTCAAGGTCACCCTGCTCCAGGCACTCGCCCAGCTGCCGCCCCTGGACCGGACGGTCCTGGTGCTGCGGTTCTGGGAGGACCTGAGTGTGGAGCAGACCGCGGAGATGATGCGCACCAGCTCCAGCGCGGTGCGCACCCGCAGCAGCAGGGCCCTGACCAAGCTCCGAGGCGTGCTCGGCGCGTCCGGTCTCGCTGAACTGATCGCGCGGTAAGGCCGATGGAGAGACACCCCATGAAGAGAAACGACGACACTCCCGCCAGCTTCGAACACGAACTGAGCACCATGCTCCGGCACACCGGCGAGGGCTTCGAGCCCGACCCGCTGCGGCTGGCCGAGGGCGGGCTGCGGCGCGGCCGGGCCCGGGTGTTCCGCCGGCGCGCCGGCATCGTGGCGGGCGCGGCCTCGGTGGCACTGCTGTCCGTCGGCGCGGTCCAGCTCACCGGCGGCGGTCAGACCACCCCGGTGGCCGCCACCCCGGAGAACAGCGAGGAGATGATCGAGACCCTCAGCGCCATGCTGCCCGAGGGGGTGGAGGTCACGAGCAGCGAGGCCGAGAGCCCGCGCGGCCTGGAGACCCCGAGCATTCACCTGACCCTGCGGGACTCCGTCCCCGGGGAGGTCACGCTGGGCGTGACGCTGCACCGCTGGGCGATCGAGGACTTCCGGGTGGAAGCGGGCTGCGTGGTGCCCGACGAGCCGGGCTACCACTGCTCGCAGCAGGACCTGGACGACGGTTCGGTGCTGACCCATCTGCGGTGGGACTGGCACGGCATGGAGGACATGCCGGACATGACGACCTGGAACGCGACGCTGGAGAAGGAAGGGCCCTTCGAGGACGTTCCCTCCATGCGCTCGGTCTCCGTCGATCTCGACAAGGACCTCTCGCGGATCGCCGATCCGGACAGCTACCAGCCGCTCCTCGACGAGGACCAGCTGGCCGCGATCGCCACCGCGCCGGTCTGGCAGCAGGTCTTCGACCTGGTGGACGGCACCCAGGGCGCACCGGCCGACGACGACTTCGACCCCGAGATGGTCAATGTCGCGCCCGAGGTGCTGCGGGACCTGTTCCGCGACCTGGCCCCGGAGCGCCTGACGGTCACCGACGGTGTGGGGGAGGAAGAGGAGGCGCCGGGCGAGGTGTCCCTGGTGGTGGACGACGGCGACGGTCCCGCCTACGTCTCGATCCTGCTGTGGGCCTCCTACGAGCCGTACGAGCCCTACGACCCCGGCATGGGGTACTTCGACAGCTGGGACGACGTGGAGCTCAGCGAGGAGGAGCGGGCGGTTCTGGACGAACTCGACGACTGCCGGAACGAACCGGTCGACGACGGCACGGACATCCGGCTGTGCGCCCTCGGCCCCTCGGAAGGCGACCCGACGGGCATCTGGTCGGCCTCGGTCGTGTTCCCCGACGGGGGGATGGTGGACATCACGGTGACCAATATGCCGGGCCTGGAGGACGATGACGTCGTGAGCCGCCCCGACAGCCCGCTGACGATGGAGGAGCTGAGGGAGATCGCCCTCGCCCCGGAATGGCGTGACCTTTTCGAGTGATGCGGGGCCGGTGTGATGCATGATGTGCTGGCCGACATGACCACGGACGGAAGGCGTCGCACATGAACCGCACCTCCCGGCGGCTGGCCGCCGCGCTGCTGTGCCTGGGCCTGATCACGGCCTGCGGCTCCGAATCCGGGGACGAGGGGTCCTCGGACTCCCAGGGCCAGGAACAGCAGGGCGGGCAGCAGGAGCAGGACGGGCAGGAAGAGGAGCAGAGCGACCTCGGGCAGGACATCCCGTCCTCCCTGGCCGGCCCCGCCGGAGCGGAGGCCTCACAGGCCACCAGCGCCGTCCTGCACACCAGCGAGGGCGACATCACGGTGACGCTGTTCCCCGAGGAAGCGCCGCTGACGGTGACCAACTTCGCCGGACTGGCGGACGGTTCGCTGCCCTGGGAAGGGCAGCAGGACGGCGAGCCGCTCTACCAGGACCTCATCTTCCACCGGGTGATCGACGGCTTCATGATCCAGGGCGGGGACCCGCAGGGCACCGGCATGGGCGGCCCGGGCTACCAGTTCGACGACGAGGTCGATTCCGGCCGGACCTTCGACGAGCCGTACCTGCTGGCGATGGCCAACGCGGGGCTGAACCCGGACGGTTCGGGCACCAACGGCTCGCAGTTCTTCATCACGGTGGTCCCCACCGAGCATCTCAACGGGAAGCACACCATCTTCGGCGAGGTCGCCGACGAGGAGTCCCGGGCCGTGGTGGACGCCATCGCGACCACCGAGACCGCGGCCCAGGACCGGCCGGTCAAGGACATCGTCATCGAGTCCGTGACGATCGGCGACTGACCGCACCGCACTCGCACCCGCACGACCCCGTACTCCCGGCCGGGGCCCTGGGTGGCACGCTCAGAGCGTGCCACCCACGGCCCCGGCCTTCGTCTTCCCCGCCTTGTCCGCGCACAGTTCGCCGCGGACGGCCGCGATGTGCGCCATGTTCTCCCGGCCCCAGTCCCCCAGCGGGCCCAGCGCCCCGTTCAGCGAAACCCCCAGCGCGGTCAGCGAGTACTCCACCTTCGGCGGCACCTCGCGGTGGACCTCCCGGTGCACGATCTCGTCGGCCTCCAGCTCCCGCAACTGCTGGATCAGCACCTTCTCGCTCACCCCGGGAATCTGCCGTTTCACTTCCCCGAAACGCTGCTTGCCGTCTTTCAGCGCCCACAGAATGAGCACTTTCCACTTTCCGCCGATGACATCGACGGCCGCGTCAATTCCGCACACATAAGGCTGTTCCCGCATCGCGACTCCCCGCCCGTACGCACCTGTAGGTAGGTATCTGACTTCATAGTCGGTACTTGCCGATCGTACCGCCGTGGAACAGGCTTTCTCCTGGCGCCAGTTCTGAATACCCCTCGACACGAAGCGGAGCGATGCACGTGAGCGGGACATCCCCCGTCACCCCGGTGACGGTGCTGGGCCTGGGTGCCATGGGAAGCGCCCTGGCCACCGCGTTCCTCGACGGCGGCCGTCCGGTCACCGTCTGGAACCGCACCCCGGCCAGGGCGGACGCCCTGGCCGCACGCGGCGCCACCCGGGCCGACGACGCCCGGCAGGCGGTGACGGCCGGCGAACTGGTCGTGCTGTGCGTGCTGGACCACACCGCCGCCTACGCCACCCTGGGCGCGATCGGCGACGCCCTGAAGGGCCGCACCCTGGTCCACCTCACCAACGGCACCCCGGCCCAGGCACGGGAGTTCGCCGAGTGGGCCACCCAGCGCGGCGCACGGTACGTGGACGGCGGCATCATGGCCGTCCCGCCGATGATCGGCGGACCCGGCTCGCTGGTGCTGTACAGCGGCGACCGGTCCGCCCTCGAGGAGCACCGCGCCGCCCTCGAACTCCTGGGCGCCGCCCGCTGGCTGGGGGACGATCCCGGCCTGGCCTCCCTGTACGATCTCGCGCTGCTCAGCGGAATGTACGGGCTGTTCGCCGGATATCTGCACGCCACCGCGCTCGCCCGAACGGAGGGCGGCAGCACCCGGGAATTCACCGACGAACTGCTGATTCCCTGGATGACCGCGATGATGTCCGGATTCCCGGACTGGGCCCGGCAGATCGACAGCGGAGAATTCGGCCCGGCGTCCTCCCCCCTCGCGATGCAGGCCACCGCTTTCGTGAATCTCATCGAGGCCAGTACCGCGCAGGGCGTCGATCCGGCGCTGATGATCCCGGTGCAAGAACTCCTCAACCGCGCGGTCTCCGCCGGACTCGGCGACCAGGACAGCCCCGCGCTCGCCACCCTGCTGAGCGGCCCGGGGAAGGAACCCGTCCGATGAACCCGCGCCCCACCGACGTCACCGTCCTCGGCCCGGGCGGCATGGGCGGCGCCCTCGCCCGGCTCATCGAGGTGATCGGACCGGGGTGAACGCAGGGGCGGCCCCCGTACACACACGAGGGCCCCGGGACGGAAAACCGTCCCGGGGCCCTCGCCCGCTCCGTTACGCCACCGGTTCCGGCCGCATCAGCCGCACCAGCAGGTCATCCAGGCTGATCAGCCCGGACAGCCGTCCCTCACCGTCGCGGACCACCGCCAGCGAGGCGCGCCGCTGCCGCAGCTGCTCCACCGCGTACGAGACGGTGTCGTCCGGGGCCAGCTCGGGCACCGGCCGGGCCAGCTCGCCCGCGGTGACCCGCTGTCCGCGGGCCCGCGCCACGATGGCGTCGCGCGCGTGCACCGAGCCGAGGATCCGCTCCCCGTCCCTTACCAGCAGCCGGGTGTGGTTGCTGGCGGTCGCCGCGGTCAGGATCGCGTCGGCCCCGGCGCCCGCCGGCACCTCCGCGATCTTGTCGGCCGGCACCAGGATGCCGCCCACCGGCGACAGCGGCTGGGTCAGCGAGCGGGTGATCAGCCCCGAGTCGGCCTCACTGATCAGGCCGAGCCGCTGGGACTCGCCGACCAGATGGGCCAGCTGCTCCCGGTCGTGGATCGAGGTCAGTTCCTCGCGCGGGGTCACCTTGCACAGCCGCACCAGACCGTTGGCGATCTTGTTCATCAGCCAGATGACCGGCCGGACCGCCCCCACCACCGCGCGGAACGGCGGTGCCAGCAGCATCGCCGAGCGCTCCGGGTGGGAGATCGCCCAGGACTTGGGCGCCATCTCGCCGACCACCATGTGCAGGAAGACCACCACGACCATCGCGAACAGGAACGCGATGCCGTAGGAGAGCCCGCCGGGCAGCCCCAGCTTCTCCAGCAGCGGATCGACCTCGTGCGAGATCGCCGGCTTGGAGATGGAGCCCAGCCCCAGGGTGCACGCGGTGATGCCCAGCTGGGCGCCGGCCAGCATGAGCGAGAGCTCACGTGTTCCGGCGAGCGCCGCCTTGGCGCCTCGCTTGCCCTCGGTGATGGCCTGCTCCAGGCGGTGCCGCTTGGCGGCGACCAGCGCGAACTCGGCGGCCACGAAGAAGCCACTGCCGATCAGCAGCAGCACGGTGATGAACGCTGCCATGCCCATGCTCATGAGCGCTGCTCCACCCGTTCACGCGGCGCGCCCACCGGGAGGTCCCCGGCGGTGCCCTCCGCGGGCGGCTCGACGCGCTCCAGCCGGACCCGGCCCGGCACCCGCCGGTCGAGGGTGAGCACCTCGATGACGGCCGTGGCGCCGTCCGCCAGGCCGACCTCGATGCGGTCGCCGACGCCGGGGAAACGGCCACAGCGGTTGATGATCAGACCGGCCACGGTCTCGAAGTCCTCTTCCTCCGGCAGTGCGATGCCGGTGGCCTCGGCCGCCTCGTCGACGCGGCGGCCCGCGTCCACCAGCCAGCTGGTGCCGTCGGCGATCGCCGGCAGCTCGATCTCGTCGGTCTCGTCGGCGATGTCGCCGACCAGTTCCTCGGCGATGTCCTCCAGGGTGACGATGCCGGCCAGACCGCCGTACTCGTCCAGCACCACGGCGAACTCCTCGCCCGCCGCCTGCATCTGTTCCACAGCACCCGGCAGCGGCAGGGTGTCGGGCAGCAGCAGCGCGGTCCTGGCCAGCGGGCCCGCCTGGGCGTCCGCCAGCTCCGGCGGTGTCGCGCGCATCAGCTCGCGCACCCCGAGCACGCCGGTGATGTCATCGATCCGCTCGCCGACCACCAGGTAGTGGGAGTGGCCGTGCTCGCCGATCAGCGCGACGACGGAGGAGGCCGGATCGGTGGCGCGTACATAGGACACGTCGACCCTGGGCACCATCACCTCTGCGAGGGTGCGGTCCGAGAACTCCAGAGCGTGATCGAGGAGCTGCGCGGTGTCATGCGTCAGCTGCCCGTGCTCGTGGGATTCGTCGATCAGCCGTCCCAGCTCCTCCAGGGTCGCCCCGTGGTGGAGTTCCTCGACCGGCTCGATGCCGACCTTGCGCAGCAGCTTGTTGGCCACCGAGTCGAAGACATGGACCACGGGGCCCGCGATCTTCAGGTAGGCGAGGGTGGAGGAGGCGAGGGACTTGGCCAGACGCTCGGGCACGGCGAGCGCGAGATTCTTGGGGCCCAGCTCACCCAGGACCATCTGGATGACGGTGGCCAGCAGGAACGCCGTCACCAGCGCGACACCCGTCGCGGCGGCCTCGGGCACGCCCATGCCGCTCAGTACGGGATCGAGCAGGGTGGCGAAGGCGGGTTCCGCCAGGAAACCCACGATCAGGCCCGTCACGGTGATGCCCAGCTGGGCGCCGGAGAGCATGAAGGACAGCCGTTCCTGGACCTTCAGCGCGCGGGCGGCACGCTTGTCACCCGCGTCGGCCTCGCTTTGCAGGGCCAGCCGGTCGGCGGCCACGTAGGCGAATTCCTGGGCTACGAAATACCCGGTGCCCGCTGTCAGCACGATCACTGCCAGCAGACCCAGTAGCGCGGCACTCAACTGACACCACCTCGCCGTGTGCCGCTGTGCGTTCCATGCGGACGAGGTGGTCGGGGACTATGCCCAGGAGGGTCCGACGAATTGGCGGACAAGTTATCTCCTTTCATGGTGGGTGACACCGTTCAGCACGGTTGTGAACGGTCTGGCTGGTTGTTCAACGGGACGGGAGGTGTCCGTGTTCCCAGGGCTGTACCCGAAAACGCCCTCTTGACACCTCGCGTCCCAGGCGGAACGTTCAGGCGCCGGCCGGGGCCGCGGCCCCGGCCGGCGGAGGTACGGAATCAGCCGGTCAGCCGGGCCATCCAGGCCTCGACCTCCCCGGCCTCGCGCGGCAGGCCGGCCGAGAGGTTACGGGTGCCGTCCTCCGTGACCAGCAGGTCGTCCTCGATGCGCACGCCGATGCCCCGGTACTCCTCGGGCACCGTGAGGTCATCGGCCTGGAAGTACAGGCCCGGCTCCACGGTCAGCACCATGCCGGGCTCCAGGGTGCCCTCGACGTACGCCTCACGCCGCGCGACCGCGCAGTCGTGCACGTCCAGGCCCAGCATGTGGCCGGTGCCGTGCAGGGTCCAGCGGCGCTGCAGCCCCAGCTCCAGCACCCGGTCGACCGGGCCCTCCAGCAGGCCCCACGCCACCAGGTGCCCGGCCAGCACGCGCTGGGCAGCCTCGTGGAAGTCGCGGTACTTGGCGCCTGGCCGCACGGCGGCGATGCCCGCCTCCTGAGCCTCGTACACGGCGTCGTAGATCGTGCGCTGGAGCGCGGTGAAGCGGCCGTCGATGGGCAGCGTGCGGGTGACATCGGCGGTGTAGAGGGAGCGGGTCTCCACGCCGGCGTCCAGCAGGAGCAGCTCGCCGGGGCGCACCGGCCCGTCGTTGCGGACCCAGTGCAGGGTGGTGGCGTGCGGTCCGGCCGCGCAGATCGAGCCGTACCCGACATCGTTGCCCTCGACGCGGGCCCGCAGGAAGAAGGTGCCCTCGATGTAGCGCTCTGAGGTGGCGACGGCCTTGTCCAGCACCCGGACGACATCCTCGAAGCCGCGCGCGGTGGCCTCGCAGGCGTACGTCAGCTCGGCGATCTCGAACTCGTCCTTGATCAGCCGCTGCTCGGACAGGAAGCTCTTGAGCTCGGCGTCGCGCTCGGCGGTGATCTTGTCGGTGAGGGCCGTCTCGATGGTGCTGTCGTGGCCGCGGACCACGCGCACCGGGCCGGTGGCCTCCTTCAGCAGCGCGGCGACGGTGCGCACGTCGGCGACGGGGAGCCCGTACAGCTGCTCGGCCTCGGCCAGGCTGTCGCGGCGGCCGACCCACAGCTCGCCCTGGCCGCTGAGCCAGAACTCCCCGTTCTCGCGGTCGGAGCGGGGCAGCAGGTACAGCGTGGCCTCGTGGCCCCGGCCGTCCGGCGCGCCCTCGGCGTTCTCGGTGGGCTCCAGGACCAGGACGCCGTCCTCGGTCTGGTTGCCGGTGAGGTAGACGTACTCGGTGGCGGCGCGGAAGGGGTACTCCGTGTCGTTGGAGCGCGTCTTCAGCCGGCCGGCCGGGATGACCAGTCGCTCGCCGGGGAAACGGGCGGAGAGCGCGGCGCGCCGGGCGGCGGTGTGGCCGGCCTGCGGGACGGGGGCCAGATCGCGCTGCTCGGTGTCGGCCCAGCCGCTCTTCATGTTCTCGGCGAGCTCGTCGGAGACCGTCTTGTTCACGTTGTTCTTGCGCTGCTTGATGGTCTCGGCGGGCTTCTTCCCGTCCGTGGGCTTGGCTTCCTCGGCCACCCTGCTGCCTCCTCGCGTGCCGGCGGGTCCCGGTGGGGACCGGGTTCCATCGTATGTGCGAGTGGGGGATGCCGGACAGAGCCGTTCAGGGCCAGACATATGGCATGGCACTCCCCGGTGTCGCCTGGTGGCACCCGGTGTGACGCGGCGTGGCTCAGTGGAAGCGAACGGCGAGCAGTACGACCTCCTCGGTGTCGCTGTCGGTGCCGGTGGCGGGCACGGTGCGCAGCATGTGGTCGAGGAGGGCCTCGGGGTCGGCGCGCACCTCGGGTGCCGCGGCGCGGGCCGCGGTTCTCAGCCGGGCGAAGGCCCGGTCCATGGGCTCGCCGGTGCGGCGCAGCAGTCCGGCGCTGTACAGCAGGACCGTTTCTCCCCGGGCGACGTCGATCTCGACGCTGGGCGCCTCCCAGCAGGCGAGCATGCCGAGCGGGGCGGAGAGCGTGGTGTCGGCGAACTCGGCCCGGTGTTCCCCGATGACCAGGGGCGGCGGGTGCCCGGCGGAGGCGAGCACGAGGCGTCCGGCGGCGGGCTCGGCGTAGCCGAACAGCGCGGTGGCGGAGCGGGCGGGTTCGGTCAGCCGCAGGAGCAGTTCCAGGTCGGAGAGGACGGCGACGGGGTCCTCGCCCTCCATGACGGCGTAGGCGCGCAGCCCGGCGCGCAGCCGTCCCATGGCGGCCACGGTGGCCGGGCCGCTGCCGCCGGTGCTGCCGATGGCCAGGCCCAGCGCCTGTTCGGGCAGGGCGAGGGCGTCGTAGAAGTCGCCCCCGCCGGCCGGCAGGGGCCGGTGGCGCACGGCGAGGGTGACGCCGGGGAGGTACGGCAGCCGGCTGGGCAGCAGTCCTTCGCGCAGCGTGGCCAGCTCGGCGCGGGCGGCGGCGAGGGTGGCGTGGTGGGCGAGCTGCTGGGCGGCGTGCCGCAGATAGCGGCCGAGCAGATGGCGCTGGCGCTGGTCGGGCTCGGCGGGCTGGTCGTAGAGCCAGACGGCGGCGGCGCGCAGCCGGCGGTCCGGGCTCCGGACGGGGTCGCTGTCCGCGGCGGCCGGGCCGGCGGTGAGCAGGACGGCGTGGCTGGCTGCGGCGCCCAGGCGCCGGGCGACGTCGCGGTGCCGGGGGTCGAGTGTGTCGTCGGCGGCGATGTCCTGGTGGGTCAGCTCGGTGGGGCCGGCGGGAGTGGCCTGCGTCGCGGCGTCCAGGAGCCGGGTGTGGGGGGCGGCGGTGTCCGGCACGGTCTCCAGGTGGCCGAGTTCGCCGGGGGTGAGGCCGTAGCCGACGAGCCGGTCGGGAGCGGCGGGCCGGGTCCGGCCGACGGCGGCGTCGCCGTCCGGCGCACCGGGGTCGCCGGGCTCCTCGGGGCGCAGCGCGATCAAGCCGCGGCGTGCGCCGATCAGGTGCGCGCCGGCACGGAGAGTCTCGTGAATTGCATCACTGAGCGTGCTGGTACGGGCGAGGCGCTCGGTGAGGTCGTGGAGAGCGTTGAGGTCGCTGATCCAGGAGGCGAGCCGCTCGGGCCCCGCGCCGGGTGGGACGGGTGCGTCAGTGGGTGGAGGAGTTTGCGGTACAGGGGTGATCGTTGGGTGGATTCCGGCCACATTCGAGGGGACGGATGTGCTCATGGGCGCTCTCTTCCGTCGAGGAGCGACTGCCGCGATCTCATCGCAAACCCCCTGTTGTGCGGGGCGGCCGCGAACGGCGCACCGCTGCCGGTGGGCGGGACCTTGGTGTCCGGTGTGCTCTTGGGTCGGGAATGATGATGCCCGTGTGACTGTGGTGTTCTCTGATCGACAGGCCGGGTCCAGAAGAGTTTGGCGTAAAAGGAACGCCGGTGCGTGGGACGCGCGATCGACTGGGAGGAGCCGGCGGCGGTCGAGCCGGACGGGCTGGGTACGTACGGGGTAGTGCTCCGGGCCAGTCACGGCCGGAACGGTTGTTTGGGTTCTGGCGTCCTCACCAATGCGCAAGACGCTACATACGGTGATCTAAGTTCCACGTGAGTGATTGGCCGGAAGATCTCTTCCGGCCCTCAATCAGCCGCGAAGGAAGGGACGAGCGCTCATGCGCGAGATCCTCGGAATGCGACGCACGAACGGCAAGGGCGAAAGCGGGGGGAAGGACGACAACGGATCCGGTCACGGCGATGACCGCGCGCTGCGCGACGCCGCCTCCGGCTATGCCCGGCGCTGGGGCTGGCCGGTGCTGCCCGGCGTCGAGCGGGGGGCGGACGGCCGCTGCGGCTGCGGGAAGGCCACCTGCGTGGTGCCCGGTGCCCATCCCCTGGACCCGGAGCTGCTGGCGGCCAGCAGCGACCCCCGGATGGTGCGGTGGTGGTGGACCGTACGGCCCACCGCGCCGATCATCCTGGCCACCGGCACCGACGGGGCGCCGTGCGCGCTGAGCCTGCCCGCAGCGGCCGCCCCCTGGGCCCAGGCCGAACTGGCGAGCCGGGGCGTGCGGACCGGGCCGGTACTGGTCACCCCCACCCGGGCCTGCTGGCTGGTGGCGCCGTACGACCCGGCCGAGCTGGGGGAACTGCTGTACGCCCAGGACCTGGTGCCTGGCTCGCTGCGGTTCCACTCCGCGGGGGGCTACGTGCCGCTGCCGCCCTCGGAACTGGCGGCCGGCCGGGCGGCCTGGCTGCACGGCCCCTGGCCCGGGCGGGACGGGCGGATCCGGCTGCCGCGCACCGCCGCGCTGCTCGATGTGCTCGTGGAGGCGGCGATCCGTACGCCGGGCGGCGGCTCGCGGCTGGCGCACTGAGGGCCGTCCGCGGGCGGACACGCAAGAACCCGGTCGCTGGCGACGGGGGATGCACCAGCGACCGGGCTCACTTCAGACGGTAACAACTCCAGCGGGAATCGCAAATCCCGGCCGGCCCCCGCGCGGGTGGATCCCGCCATCCACCCGGGGCCCTGTGACCGGAATCACTCCTTTCGGATGACCGCTAGTTCAGGGTGACCTGACGGTTCGTGAGGCCGCTGCGGGCCTTGCGCTCCTCGGGGGTGAGCGGGGTGGTCGCGGCCAGCGCCTCGGCCAGCCGCTCGCCGAACGCGGTGGCCGGCTTCTCGCACTCCTCGGCCCCGAAAGCACTGGGCAGATCCCACACCGGCACGGTCAGTCCGTGCGCCCGGAAGGAACCCACCAGACGGGTGTCCTCGCCCAGGGACGACGCGCCGGCGGCGTGCAGCCGGGCGAGCGCGTCCAGCAGCTGGTCCTCGGGGTGCGGCATGACCCACCGCAGGTGGTTCTTCTCGGGGGTGCGGCACCAGTACGCGGCGTCCACACCGGTCAGCCGGGTGGTGGGCACGGCGGCGGCGTTGGCGCGCTCCAGGGAGGCGGCGACCTCACCGGTGGCGGACTCGGCGTCATCCAGCCAGAACTCGAAGCCGCTGTGCACCTCGGGCACGAACGGGGCGGACAGGTCCAGCAGGTCCTGGAGCCGGGGCCCGCCGGAGGCGGTGCGGCCGGCGGCCACCGGGCTGCCGGGGGTGGTGGCCAGCGCGCGGGTGAGCACATCGGCGAGGTCACGGGAGAGGTCGCCGGTGGCGGTGTCGTTCTGCAGGGCGAGCAGCACGGCGCCGTCGTCGCGGCGCAGCGCCGGCCAGGCCATCGGCAGCACGGTGGCCAGGGTGAGAGCCGGGACATCCTGCGGCAGCCCCTCGCGCAGGGTCAGCGGCACGGTGGCGGCGGGCACCAGCTCGCGCAGCGCGACCCAGTCGCACTCGCCGGGCAGGCCCTCGAAGGGGCGGCGCACCAGCTCGGTGGCCGCCTGGGCGGCGGCACGGCCGTGGCAGGCCTTGTAACGGCGTCCCGAGCCGCACGGGCACGGCTCGCGCGCGCCGACGACGGGGATCTCGCCGTCGGTGAGCTGCGGCGTGGCCGCGGCGCTGGGCTGGGTACGGGGGCGGCGCTTCTTGGCCATGCGGACGGCTCTCCTGCGTGTGTCGCGTACTCCTACGGCTTCGCCGCGAGCTTAGTGGCTCCGCGCGGGCCGCCCTCCGCCCCTCAGCGCGGATCCAGTACCACCCACACCGTCACCGCGCCGGACGGGTCGGCGTCGTGCACGCCCCAGGCGCGGGCGAGTGAGCCGATGATGGTGAGCCCGCGGCCGCCGCGCGCCGTGACGGACGGGGAGCCGGCACGAGGCCGGGTCGGCCCGCCACCGTCCGTGACCGAGATGGTGATCTCACCATCGGCGTCCTGGGACCAGGACGCCCGGACATGGCGGCCTTCGTTCAGTGGCCGTGCATGTCGATATGCATTACTGAGCAGTTCGGAAAGGATCAATACCGCATCGTCGATGATCGATTCCCTGGCACCATTTTCCAGCAATTCCGATCGCATACGCCGTCGTGCCGTCCCCACGCCACCGGGGCCATGGGGGACCGACATGGACGACGACGTCGGTACCTGCTGAGTTACCACCAACGCCACCCCCGATACCTCCTTTGCCCCACGCCAAGATGGGGATGCCCCCGGGGCGGAAAGCGGAAACCGGCTGTGCCCCATCCGTTGACGTACTCGTAATGATCGGATACGAAGCGAATGCGCCGGTGCACTCCCTGTCAGGCTTTGGTCAACCCATGCGCCTCAGCTGGTCACGCACCGTACGCGGCCGGTTGGTGATGATCGCGTCCACCCCGAGCCGCGCGCACAGCTCGACGTCCGCCGGGTCGTCCACCGTCCACACGTGCACCCGGTGACCGGCGCGGTGCGCCCGTTCCACATAACCGGGGTCGCGGCGCAGGATCCGGATGCCGGGGCCGGCGATCGAGGCGGCGGCGGGCAGCCGGCCGGTGCGGTTCCTGGGCAGCAGGAACTGCATCAGGAAGACGGTGGGCAGCTGCGGGGCGGCCTTGCGCACCCGCTGCAGCGAACGGGCGGAGAAGGACATGACACGGACCTGGCCCGGCAGCGGATGCGCGTCCAGGAGTTCCAGCAGCCGCTCCTCGACCCGGCCCGCCCAGCGCGTGGGGTGCTTGGTCTCGATGGCGAGCCCGATCGGCCGGCCGGCGTCGGCGACCAGCCGCAGCAGACGTTCCAGGGTGAGGACCGTGGTCCGCTCGGGGTCGGCGGCGTCGGGTGCCTCGGCCCCGCCGGAGGGCGTCATCCAGGAGCCGAAGTCCAGCTCGTTCAGCTGCGCCAGCTCCAGGGTGGACACGGCGCCGCGGCCGTTGGAGGTGCGGTTGACCCGCCGGTCGTGCACACACACCAGATGGCCGTCCGCCGTCAGCCGGACATCGCATTCCAGCGCGTCCGCGCCGTCCTCGATGGCCTGCCGGTAGGCGGCCAGGGTGTGCTCGGGGGCGTCCTCGGAGGAGCCCCGGTGCGCGATCACCTGAATCCGGTGGGGTGCGGGTTCCATCGGCTCATCCTGTCATGCACCGGGTTTACGTCCCGCTGACGGACACTGGGGAAGACTTCCCGCACTGCCCCGTACCACCCCCGACCGCTCGTGCACCCGAGGAGACAGCTGTGAGCACCGAGAAGGAGGGCCTGGCCCAGCCGGAGGAGCGGCCCACCCCGGCCCCGGCGGCGGTCACGCCGGAGGAGTCCCCGGCCGCGCCCGCGACGGCGCCCATCCCCGTTCCGCCGGCCGCCCCGGGCCCGCCGCCCGCCCCCGTGGCGCCGCCGACCGCGCCGATCCCGACCGTGACGGGTGCGGAGGCGCCGCCGGCGCCCGCCGGGCCGCCGCCGGGCGCGTTCGGCGGTCCGGTGGGCCCGCCGGCCGGTCCGCCCGATGTCCCGTGGACGGCCTTCGGGGGCGCCCCGCCGCCGAAGAAGCGGCGCACCGGCCTGATCGCGGCCGTGATCGCCGCCACACTGCTGGCGGGCGGCGTCGGCGGCGGTGTCGGCTACCTGGTGGCGGACGGCGACTCGGCCACCACCAGTACCGCGGCGTCCGGCGCGGGCACCGGCGAGGGCACCTCCGCGCGCCCACCGGAGTCGGTGGCGGGGATAGCGGAAGCGGCGCTGCCCAGCGTGGTGACGATCGAGGCGCAGAGCTCCACCGAGGGCGGCACCGGCACCGGCTTCGTCTACGACGAGCAGGGCCACATCCTCACCAACAACCACGTCGTGGCCTCGGCCGCCGACGGGGGCACCCTGACGGTCACCTTCTCGGACGGCACGAGCTACGAGGCGGAGGTCGTGGGCCGTGCCGAGGGGTACGACGTGGCGGTGCTGCGCCTGCTGGACGCGGGGGACCGCGACCTGGTGCCGCTGCCGGTGGGTGATTCGGACGCGGTGGCGGTGGGCGACGCCACGATCGCCATCGGCGCACCGTTCGGCCTGTCCGGAACGGTCACCACCGGCATCGTGAGCGCCAAGAACCGCCCGGTGGCCTCCAGCGACGGCCAGGGCGGCAGCGCCTCGTACATGAGCGCTCTGCAGACCGACGCCTCGATCAACCCGGGCAACTCCGGAGGCCCGCTGCTGAACGGCGACGGCGAGGTCATCGGCGTCAACTCGGCGATCCAGTCCACCCCCGGAAGTGGGATGGGCCAGAGCCAGGCGGGCAGCATCGGTCTCGGATTCGCGATTCCGATCAACCAGGCGCAGCGCGTCGCGCAGGATCTGATCGACAACGGTCAGCCGGTGTACGCGATCATCGGCGCCTCGGTGGAGACGCGTGGCGACACCCTGGGCGCCAAGATCTCGGACGCCGACGCCGCGGGCACCGACGCGGTCACCCCGGGCGGCCCGGCCGCCGAGGCTGGCCTGCAGCCGGGCGATGTGATCACCCGCTTCGGCGACCGGGTGATCGACAGTGGTCCGACCCTGATCAGCGAGATCTGGGCGTACGAACCGGGCGACACCGTCCCGGTGACGTACCAGCGCGGCGGCCAGGAGCACACGGCCGACATCGTGCTGGGCGAGCGGGTGGGCGACGCGTAGCACCGTCCCACCCACCGCGAGCCGTTACCCTTACTCCTGCCGTCCCGACGGACGGCAGGGGAGACTTGCCCGAGCGGCCTAAGGGAACGGTCTTGAAAACCGTCGTGGCAGCGATGTCACCGTGGGTTCAAATCCCACAGTCTCCGCAGCACGGCTGAACGCCGACCCCGAGGGGGTGTCCGGACCCCGGACACCCCCTCTGCCGTGCCGGGCCCCGGGCCGGTGCGCCGGCCACCGCAGGAGCCACGCCGTCGCTGGTCATGCGCTCCGAGCCGCGGATCGTGTCCCCTTCGATGCTCTCCGAGGAGGGCCCCGCACCGGGCTCCGTCGGGAGGCCGCAGACGGGTACCGGGGCCATGGCTCGGCGTCGGGCCGACCGGCGCGGACGAGCCGACCACTCGGCATCCGCCGTTCATATAAGCGCCGTTGGGGCCGTCATGACCGGCTCTGTGGGCAAGTGGCGGCGGTAGGGTAGGGGTTGCCTGCCACTGGTGCAGGTCAGGAAACTGGGCGTGCTCGGCGGAATCCGTGGCCGTGAGGACCGTCGGGATGGCGATGCCGTCCCTGGTCCGCCGGTCACCGTTCTCGCCAGGGGTGCCGCGGAGTCCGGAACGACGCGTTCCCGTACGGCGGTGCCCCTCGACGTATGCCCGGAAATGATCGTTTCGGGTAGTCGGAACGCTTCATTCCGTAAGTTTTCTGGTCTTGATGATGCACGATGGGGTCCCGTTGTTCGTTGTGAGGGGCAGAGGACGCACAACGTGTCTTCTCCGCCGACGACTTGAGAGGACCTGTGGGTCTGTGATCCCGCGTCACACTCCCGCCGCCCTACGCGCCCTGGAGGGGTACCGGTGACCGAAGCATCTCGCGCCCCGTTGGCGGGGGTGGTGCCCTTGCCCGCGGACCTCCGGGCGTTCCACCAGCTGTACCGGCCCGCCTATGTGCGCTGGGCCGAGCTGTACCTGGGGGATCGTCCCGGCGCCGAGGACGTGGTGGACGCCGCCTTCGAGCAGCTCGCCGAGGACTGGGGCGAGGCGCTGCGGCTGGACAGCCCCGCCGGGTACGCCTGGACCATCCTCAGGAGCCGCACGCTGGAGGCCGCCCGCGCCCGCGGCCGGCGGCCCGTCGTCATGGACACCGCCGCCTTCGAGACCGCCGCTCTGCGGGACGCCGTGGACCCGGTCGGCGAACTGGAGGAGAGCCTCAGCATCTACCAGGCGATCCGGGAGCTGCCGGAACGGCAGCATGATGTGATCGTCCTGTTGTACTGCCTTGGCTACGGTGTCCAGGAGACGGCCGATGTGCTGGGCATCAGCGTGCCCGGGGTCCGTTCCACCGCCCGCTACGCCAGGCGGCGGCTGAAGGAAGCACTCGGCCTCGACCGGGAAGGAGGCAGCGGTGACCTCACCGATCTCGCCGATTGACCGGATGCTCGCCAAGGCCACTCTCACGGCGCGGCCCTACACCGAGGCCGAGCTGGACGCCGCCGAACTGCGGCTGGCCGCGCGCATCACCCACCGTGTGCTGTTCGGCGCCCTGCACTTCGACGACGAGATCCGCTCGGTACGGGGCGAGGCGCTGGCGCCGCCCCGGGCGCAGATCGATGCCGAGGCGGCCGGGCATCTGGAGATTCTGTGCCGCACCGTCATCGAACGGGACGGCGCGCTCCAGCACATGTCCGCTTTTCTGGGCCGGCGCATTCCGCACCCGGACGGAGCGCGGGTGCTGGGCTGTGTGCTCCAGCTCGCCGGTCGCGAGGACAGCGCCCGATTCTGGTGGCAGTTCGCGGCGGGCGCGGGGGACGGTGCCGCCGCCTATTGTCTTTATCTGCACCACCTCACCCTCGGGGAGGTGTGGGAGGCGCAGTTGTGGCGCGGCCAGGCTGCCGAGTGTTCCGGCGAGGCCGCGGACGCCGGTGAGAGCACCGAGAGCGGCGGCGCCACCACTGACCTGGTGCTGCGCGTGCTGGGCCTGCTGCGCGGCAATCACTGCTGTCTGACGGATGTGGCCAGCGCCGTCCTGCGGTATGTGCCGGACGCCGTACATTTCGTCGACGAAATCGAACTGCCGCTTCCCGCCGTCGATTTCGCCCAGAGAATCGAAGAACTGACCACCTCTGCCTGAGGTGGGTTCAGCCTTTCGTGTAGGCCGAAGACGTTTATCGCGACCTCTTCATTCGTGCGAGGGAATGACCCGGTGGAACGCGAATGACCGGAGTGGGCTTGGGCAACTCTGCTTCCGCGACGTCGTGCTCAACAACCACTTCGGTTCACTGGAGGAATTCCATGGCAAGCATCCGCACCGCCCGTGTCATCGCTGCCGCCGCGTCGGTCCCGCTGGCGGTAGGTCTGCTCGGTGGCACCGCCCACGCGCTGGTAGGCGACAGTGGCGCCCTGGCGGGTGTCGCCTCCGACGCGACCGCCATCAGCACCGTGGGCAGCGGGGTGGCCGGCATCAACACCGGCAACTCCGGCACCATCCAGCAGGGTGCCACCGGAACCGGAGCCACCAACCAGAGCAACGCCGCCCAGGTGAAGGACGCGGGCTTCGTGGCGATCGACCAGGACACCACGAACTTCCAGCTGATCTTCAGCCCTCTGTGGTGAACCGTCGGGCCCACTGAGCCCACCCCCCGGGCCACGGCCCACCGGGGTGCGCCATCAGAGGGTGACCGGGCAGGGGCAGGCCGTGCGGCCGTACCGGAAGGTACGGCCGCACGGTCATGTCTGTGGTCATGTCCCCGATCACGTCCGCTCGCGCACGGTTGCGGACGGTCATCCCGATCACCAGGGAGATCCCTGATGACCCCTGAGGAGACACGCACCGCTCCTCCACCCCTGGGAGGTGTTGCCAGGACCACCTCTACTCCCTGGGGCGGATACCTCATCGCGACCTGTGGCCGATCCGGTGAGGGGGTGCCCCCGCCTACGTTGGTTTCCATGACCACGCCCAGGACGGCCCAGTCGGGGACGCCGCTGACCTTCACCTCCTACGTGCAGGCACGCGGCCCCGTGCTGCTGCGTACGGCCCGCTCGCTGACCGCCAACCCCAGCGACGCCGAGGACCTGCTCCAGACCGCGCTGACCAAGACGTACGTGGCGTGGGAGAACATCGAGGACCACCGCGCCCTGGACGGCTACGTCCGGCGCGCGCTCGTGAACACCCGCACCTCGCAGTGGCGCAAGCGCCGCGTCGACGAGTACGCGGTGGACGAGCTGCCAGAGCCCGACCCGCTGCCCGAGCCCGACCCGGCCGAGCAGCAGGCGATACGCGAGGCCATGTGGCAGGCCGTGCGCAAGCTGCCCGAGCGGCAGCGGGCCATGGTCGTCCTGCGGTACTACGAGGACATGAGTGAGGCCGCCACCGCCGAGCTGCTCGGGGTGTCGGTCGGCACCGTCAAGAGCGCCGTCTCCCGGGCACTGGCCAAGCTGCGCGAGGACACCGAGCTGGTGGCCGTCACCCGCCCCCAGGTGCTCGCCGCCTGACCCGGGCCTCCTGACCGGGGCCGCCCGATCGGGCCCGCGTGACCCGGATCTCCCGCCGGGCACCCCCGGCCGCCGTCCGCCGGGAACCCCCGCGCGGGCAGCGCGTCCCGCACACCCTCCTGACAGATCGCGTCCACACTGTCAGACTGCCGAGGCATCATGATGTTACTCAGAGTGACCTCGGGAGGCTCCGGTGTTCAGCACGATGCAGGACGTACCGCTCACCGTCACACGCATACTGCGCCACGGGCAGCGCATCCACGGCGGCTCCCAGGTGATCACCTGGACCGGTGACCCGGCCACGCCCCGGCGCCGTACCTACGCCGAGATCGGCGCCCGCGCCGCCCAGCTGGCCCACGGTCTGCGGGAGCTGGGTGTGCGCCCCGGGCAGCCCGCCGCCACCCTGATGTGGAACAACGCGGAGCATGTCGAGGCGTACTTCGCGATCCCCGCCATGGGCTCCGTCCTGCACACCCTCAACCTGCGGCTCCCCGCCCACCAGCTGAGCTTCATCATCCAGCACGCGGACGACCGCGTGATCATCGCGAACGGCTCGGTCCTGCCACTGCTCGCGCCCCTGCTCCCCGCCCTCGACCGGGTCGAGCACATCGTGGTCAGCGGCCCCGGCGACACCTCACTCCTGGACGGCACCCGGGCCCGCGTCCACGACTACGAGGAACTGATCGCCGGCCGCCCCACCACCTACCCGTGGCCCGACCTGGACGAACGCGCCGCCGCCGCCCTGTGCTACACCTCCGGCACCACCGGGGACCCCAGCGGCATCGTCTACTCGCACCGGTCCATCTACCTGCACTCCATGCAGGTCAACACGGCCGAGTCGATGGCCCTCACCGCCGGTGACGTCTCCCTGGCCGTGGTCCCGCAGTTCCACGTGCTCTCCTGGGGCCTGCCGCACGCCGCCCTGCTCTCCGGCTTCAGCCTGCTGATGCCCGACCGGTTCCTCCAGCCGGGGCCCCTCGCCGACATGATCGCCGCCGAACGCCCCCGGCACGCCGCCGCCGTCCCCACCATCTTCCAGGCCCTCGTCCACGAACTCGCCGAACGCCCCCGCGACATCTCCGCCCTCGCATCCGTCACCATCGGCGGCTCCGCCTGCCCCGAAAGCCTGATGCGCACCCTCGACGAGCGGTACGGCGTACGCGTCGCCCACGCCTGGGGCATGACCGAGACCTCCCCCCTGGGCACCACCTCCCAGCCGCCGCCCGGCCTCACCCCCGAGGAGGAGTGGCCCTACCGGCTCAGCCAGGGCCGCTTCCCGGCCGGCGTCGAGGCCCGCCTGATCGGCCCGGACGGCGCCGAGATGCCCTGGGACGGCACGGCGGCCGGCGAACTGGAGGTGCGCGGCCCCTGGATCGCCGGCGGCTACTACGGCGGCGCCGGCGCCACCGGCCCCGAGCGCCCCGCCGACCGCTTCAGCCCGGACGGCTGGCTGCGCACCGGCGACGTCGGCACCATCAGCCCCGACGGCTACCTCACCCTCACCGACCGCGCCAAGGACGTGATCAAGTCGGGCGGCGAGTGGATCTCCTCCGTGGAGCTGGAAGGGCTGCTGATGGGCCACCCCGAGGTACGGGAGGCGGCCGTGGTCGCCGTGCCCGACGAACGGTGGGGCGAACGCCCGCTCGCCTGCGTCGTCCCCGTCACCACCGGCGAGGTGGACTACGCCGCGCTGCGTGCCTTCCTCGGCGAACGGCTCGCCCGCTGGCAGCTCCCGGAACACTGGACGACCATCGAGGAGGTCCCCAAGACCAGCGTCGGCAAGTACGACAAGAAGGTGCTGCGAGCCCGCCAGGCGGCGGGCGACCTGACGGTCACCACCCTCGCCCCGGCCCCCCGCTGACCGCGCGGGGCACCGCCCGGCCGGCTGCGTCTCCCCACGCCACACGGCGTGCGGAGGCGCGGGCCCGGCAGGCGCCGTGCCCGCGCCGGACAGGGGCCTAGTGTGCGCCTATCTTGGTCAGCAGATCCACGATCTTGCTCTGCACCTCGGGATGGGTGGACCGCTCCGCCAGGAACAGCACCGTCTCGCCCGAGGCCAGCTGCGGCAACTGCGCCGGGTCCATCTCGGCCGCCGTGTAGACGACGAACGGGGTACGGCTCAGCAGCCCGTTGATGCGCAGCCAGTCGATGATGCCGGCCCGGCGACGGCGGACCTGGTTCAGGTCCATCACCACCAGGTTCGGCCGGATCTGCGCCGCCACCTCCATCGCCTCGGCGTCCGAGACGGCGTGCGCCGCCTGCATACCGCGCCGCTCCAGGGACATGGCCAGCGCCTGGGCGATGGCGGGCTGCTCCTCCACCAGCAGGACGCGCGGCGGATGCTGCTCGCTGTCGCGCGGTGCCAGCGCCTTCAGCAGGACGGCCGGATCGGCACCGTACGCCGCCTCCCGGCTGGCCTGGCCGAGACCGGCCGTCACCAGCACCGGCACCTCGGCGGCCACCGCCGCCTGCCGCAGCGACTGCAGCGCGGTGCGGGTGATCGGGCCGGTCAGCGGATCGACGAACAGCGCGGCCGGGTAGGCGGCGATCTGCGCGTCGACCTCCTCACGCGAGTGCACCAGGACCGGACGGTAGCCGCGCTCGGTGAGCGCCTGCTGGGTGGAGGGGTCCGGCTCGGGCCACACCAGCAGCCGGCGCGGATTGTCCAGTGGCTCCGGCGGCAGTTCGTCATCGGCCGGGGCGGGCACCCGCGGGGCGCCGCCCGGGCGCCCCTCGGTGACCTCCACCGCGCCGCCTGGACCGTCCAGCGGCTCCGGGCCCTCGGCGGCACCGGCCGCCGGGGCGCTGATGGCGAACTCCCGCCCGCCGCCCGTCACATTCTGCGCCGCCTGCCGGGCCGCGCCCACGGCACGGGCCTCGGCGGGTGCGGCGGCGCCCTCCGGACCCGCGGGCTGCGGCGGCTCGATCTCGGCGGGCGGGGCAGCGAGCTTGCGGCGGCGGCCCGGATGCGTCCCCGTCCCGGCGGCGCCGGTGCCCTGCGGCGGAGTGTGCACCGGGACGCCCTGGCCGAGCGTCTGCACACTCACGGCCGCCCGGGCGTCCGGCTTGCCGGCCCGGTCGCTGCCGGGCATCGGCAGGGCGCGGGGCTGGCGTACGGGCAGGGCGTTCTGCGGGGCGCTGCCGTCCAGAATCGGGCTGGCCGCGACGACGGAGTGCTCGACGGGCTGCGGTTCGGGTTCCGCCTCCACCTCCGGCGCGGGTGCCGGGGCGGGCACGGGCCCCTGGGGTTCCGCGCCCTGGCCCTCGCCCGGATTGGCCCGGCGACGGCGCCCGGTCGGCGCCTCGCCGGAGGGGCCCGTCGACTGCTGGGGAATCTCCGGCTCGGGCCCGGCGGCCGGCACCGGGCCCAGCGCGCGCCGGCGGCGACCGCCCAGCGTGCCGCCCTGCCCCTCCGGCTCCTCGGGCCCCGCCGCCGGCAGCGCCGCGGGCACCGGCACGGGCGCGGGCGCGGGAGCGGGCGTCGGCCCCGGGGGGAGCGCGGGCAGCGCCTCCCCCTGCCGCCGACGCCGCCCACTGGGCGCCTCGGCCTCGGCCTCCGCCGCCGGCTGCGGCTGCTTCTTCTTGGCCTGCGTCCCGCGCGCGGGCTGCGCGGGCACCGGCATCACCGTGGTGTCACCGCTGGCGTCCCGGCCCGCTCCCACGCCCGTACCGACGGCCTGGGGCGCGCCCGCGCCGTCCCCGCCGGAGACCGGAACCTCCAGCACATACGCGCTGCCGCCCGCCCCCGGCACCTGATGCGTCTGGAGCACGCCGCCGTGCTGCCGCACGATCCCGCGCACGATCGGCTCGTGCACCGCGCCGCCGCCGGGACGGGGCCCGCGTACCTCGATCCGTACGACATCCCCGCGCTGTGCCGCGGCCACCACGATCGTGGCGTCCCCGCCGCCGCCGCGGCCGGTGGCGTCCACCCCGGCCACATCGGCGATCAGATGGGCCAGCGCCTGCGCCAGCCGCTCCGGGTCCACCTCGGCGTCGATCGGCGGGGCGTGCACGGCGAACTGCACCCGGCCCGGGCCGATCAGCTCGGTCGCGCCCTCCACCCCGGCCGCCACGACCTCGTCCAGCGACGCCTTCTCCAGGGACAGCTTCTCGGTGCCCTCGTCCAGGCGCTGGTAGCTGAGCACGTTGTCGACCAGCGTGGTCATCCGGGCGTACCCGGCGGCCAGATGGTGCAGCAGCTGATTGGCCTCGGGCCACAGCTGCCCGGCCGGATCGGCGGCCAGCGTGGTGAGTTCGTCGCGCAACTGCTCCAGCGGGCCGCGCAGGCTCTCGCTGAGCACGGACTGCAACTGCACGTGCCGGGCGACGAGCGCGTCATACGGGCGCCGGTCGGTGAACGTGAGCACCGCGCCCACCAGTTGCTGCCCGTCCCGGACGGGCGCGGTGGTCAGATCCACCGGCACCGCGCGGCCGTCCTTGGTCCACAGCACCCGGCCGCGCACCCGGTGCTTGCGCCCGGAGTGCAGCGTGTCGTGCAGCGGGGTCTCCTCGTACGGCAGCGGGCTGCCGTCGGCGCGCGAGTGCTGGATGAGCGGGTGCAGTTCCTGGCCGCCGAGCTGGCTGGCCCGGTGCCCGAGGATCTGCGCGGCGGCCGGATTGACGAGCACGATGCGGCCCGCCGTGTCCACCCCCACCACGCCCTCGGAGGCGGCCCGCAGGATCATCTCCGTCTGCCGCTGCTGGCGGACGAGTTCGGCCTCGGTGTCCAGGGTCCCGGACAGGTCCCGCACCACCAGGACCAGCAGTTCCTCGCCCGAGTAGTCATCGGTGAACGCGGCCTCGACGGCCGAGGCGTAGTGCGCGTGCCGGTTGTTGAGCCCGGCGCTGGTCACCTCCACCGGCAACTCGACGCCGTCCGTGCGCCGCGCGACCATGCGGGTCGGCTTGGTGCGCGCGGCGGGATCCTCCTCGGGACGGCGCATGGAGCCCGGGATACGCCGCGGATCGAAGTCCGGGACGATGTCGAGCAGTCCGCGTCCGATGAGGGGCGCGCCGGGGACCTCCAGGGTCTCCATCGCGATGGCGTTGGCGTTGACGACGGTGCCGTTGCCGTTGACGAGCAACAGCGCGTCCGGCAGCGCGTCGAGTATGGCGGCGAGGCGAGCAGCGCCTCTCGCTGGCCTGCTGCTCACGACGTCGTTCCTCCCTAGCCCGTGCCAGTCGTTAGGGGGAGTCTACGGCCAGCGGTCCCCGGCGCGGTGGTGTGTTCGTGGAAGCGCTGTTCAGGAGTGGTTGCCGACCCGCGGCAGGGCGGGGACGAGGGCGTCCCAGCGGGCGATCTCACACCCGTCCGTGCGGCTGAACTCGGCGGCCACCCGCTGCCCGTCCCACACCCCTTCGACCCGCGCGGTGGCCGGTCCGCCGTAGACGCGGGTGCACAGGGTGCCCTCGGCGAGCGGCGCGAACGGCGTCCGCGCGGCCTCGATGGCGGCACAGGCGTCGGCCGCCCGCGGGTGGTCCCCGCCGGCCGGCGAGCAGCGGAGCCGCTGGACGCCGTCGGCCGACCCGTGATCGCTTACGGTGATCGTCAGCTCGTGGGTGGGCGCGGGCGCCGGCTGCGGCTGCGCGGTGCCGGCCAGAGCGGCGAGAACGAGGGCGGCGAGGGAACTGCTGTACACGGGGGCCTCCAGGACGATCGACTCCGGACGGGGTACTCCCCGCCGCCGTGCCTAACGCCCGTCCCCCCGGATCGTTGCGGAACGGATTGGCTGACCCCGCCACGCCTGTGGCATCATGTGCCACGCACCGTGTGCGAGGAGGCTTCGCCTAGTCTGGTCTATGGCGCCGCACTGCTAATGCGGTTTGGGGTAACCCCCCATCCCGGGTTCAAATCCCGGAGCCTCCGCCGTGAGCCCTGGTCCCAAGGACCAGGGCTTTGGTGTGTTTGCCCAGCTCAGAGGGGCTGGACGAACGGATTTCCCCCCCGGCCGCAGGTCATGTAATGTTGTCCCCGCAAGCCGGTCCGCAAGGGCCGCAGGCGCTCGTAGCTTAACGGATAGAGCATCTGACTACGGATCAGAAGGTTGCAGGTTCGAATCCTGCCGAGCGCACAGAATGAAGCCCCGTTCCCACCGGAACGGGGCTTTTTCATGCCAAGAGTGACCAAGCCCGGTCTGTCCGACCGCCCGGTGCGCCGGGCGGCCCACCCAAAGCCAACCGGCGTCATCTTCGGCCGTCAACAGGCATGGTGCGCCGGCCGGAAGCCTCGTTCGCGGCGGTGCTTTCGAGGGGGCACGTCGTCCGTGCCGCTGCAGCCTTCAGCCGTGACATCTAGCCCGACCTGTTGTGGTCTTCGGCTTCAAGTCCGACTGTCCGTAGGTCCTGGAGGGTTGCGTCCCTGTCGGGATTCGGGTCGGCAGGGGTCGAGCCGACCGGCGGCTGGCGCAGCTTTGCCTGAGGGTTCCGAGGGGGCCTGCCGTGCTGGTGTGATGACCGTGCCCGTGGCCGTCCGCCCAGGGTGCTGGCCGCAGCGGTCCAGCGCGCCCTGGTGCTTGCCGAAGACCTTGGATTCCAAGGTTAGACATGTGGACTTGCGCAAGTCGGTGCGTGCAATCGAAGGCTCAAGGCCATGTCAACCTTCGATGTTGCGGGTGGCTGGTTTGCGGACACGGGGTGGGCTGGTGCAGTATGAGCCGCACGCTGCGCGGGGACTGCGCGGCGGAGAGAAAGCTGAAGCCACCCGTCTGCTGTGATCGGGAGACGGGTGGCTGGGCTCCTGTCAGAGAGGCGCCGAGAACTTTATGGCTCAGCGAGGGCAAGATCATCAGACCGTCGCGCCGTTACCGACGGCCATCGTCTACAGCACGGCCCTGGCGGCGGGAGTTGTCCTGATCGGCAGCGGGCAGACCTCCGCGCCCGAAGCGTTGGGCTACGTCGCGCCCCTCCTCGTCCTGTATGAGCGGCTCCTGCATCGGCGGTAGCCGTCGTCATTGGCGACTCTCGGACCGTGCGTCGAAGAGGAGATGGGCCTCGGCAGTCAGAGCACAGTGTGCTGAGGTCAGCCGGAGTGCGAACCCGGCGATGCGGACCTCTCACAGCAGGGCTTCGGCCAGGGTGTGCCATTGGGGGAGGGGGATTTCTTCTTCGTTCCGGGTGACCACGTTCAGGGCGACGTGGTCCGCGCCGGCCGCGTGGAAGGTTTCGACCTTGGCGGCGATGTCGGCCGGGGAGCCCAGGGCGAAGACGGCGTCGAGGAGGGGGTCCGAGCCGCCGTTCTCGAAGTCCTCGGTGGTGAAGCCCAGCCGCTGGAGGTTGTTCGTGTAGTTGGGGAGGGCCAGGTAGCGGGCCAGGTAGGTGCGGGCCGTCTCGCGGGCGCGGGGGGCGTCGTCGTCCAGGACGACCTTCAGGTCGGGGGCGAGCAGGGCGTCCGGGCCGAGAGCCTCGCGGGCCTGCGCCGTGTGCTCCGCCGTGACCAGGTAGGGGTGGGCGCCCGCGGACTCGGTGCGGGCCAGCTCCAGCATGCGGGGGCCGAGGGCGGCCAGGACGCGGTGGTCCCTGGGGACCGGGGTGGTGGCCTCGTCCAGGGCGGTCAGGAAGTCCCGCATCGAGGCGTACGGCTTCTCGTAGCGCTCGGTGAGGATGGCGTGGCTGACGCCCAGGCCCAGCAGCAGCCGGTCGTCGAAGGCCGCGTTGACGCGGCTGAAGGCCTGGGCGACGTCGGCCGGCTCGTCGTTCCAGATGCTGAGGATGCCGGTGGCCACCACGATCCGGGAGGTGGCCTCCAGCAGCGGGACGGTGTCCCGCACGTGCGGGCTGCCGCCGAGCCAGATGGCGCCGTAGCCGAGGCGGTCCAGCTCGGTGGCGGCCTCGGTGATCTGGGCGCGGCGTTCGGGGTCCTCCGAGCGGAGCACGGGGGTCCAGATGCCGATCCTGCCGATGGTGTCCTTCAGCTGCTTCAGCGTCATGGGCCAAGACTGCCATCCCGAGCTTCAGCCGACGGTGATTTCGTCCCCTTGTACACGGACGTCCAGCGGCGGGAGGGGTTTGAGGGCGGGGCCCGAGAGGGGTTCGCCGGTGGCGGCGTCGAAGACCGAGTTGTGGAGATGGCAGCGGAGCTGGGTGCCCTCGGGGGTGACCTTGCCGCCCATGTGGGTGCAGACCGCGGTGAAGGCCACGAGCTCCGTGTCGTCGGCGCGGTAGAGCAGCGCCTCCTCGCCGGAGGCGGTGGCGACCTCCACCGCCTCGCCGACGGGGACGTCGGTCAGGGACAGCTCGGAGGGGGGCGTGCTCTTGTCCGCGCCGTCCCCGCCGGCGCCGCAGGCCGCCAGGCACAGGGTGCCGGCCGTCGCCGCCGCGCCCGTGATCAGGGCGCGGCGGCTGGGAGGTGTGAGGGGTCTGTCCGTGGCTCTCATACCCCGGTGAACGAACGGGGACGGATCAGGGTGCCGTCCACTTCTGGGCCGCGTTCCCGGAGCAGGTCGCGATCTGGAGCTGGTTGTTGTTGGCCGGGTCCGCCCAGGGAACGTCCAGGCACTTGTCGGCGGAGATGTTCACGATGTCCCGCGCGCCGCTGATCGCCCAGCGCTGTGTCGCGTTGCCCGTGCAGTCCCACAGGTGGACCTTCGTGCCGTCGCCGGTGGCGTTGCCCACCAGGCTCAGGCACTTGCCCAGCGCGCGCAGGGTGCCGTCGGAGTGGACCGTCCAGCGCTGCGCCGAGGAACCGTTGCAGTCGTACAGGACGACCGGGGTGCCGTTCGCGGTGTTCGCGCCCGCCACGTCGACGCACTTGCCGGCCAGGCCGGAGATCTGGCCGGTGCGGCCGTTGCCCCCGCCGTTGTCGCCCCCGCCGTCGTAGGAGGTGACCGTCACGTAGTCGACGATCATCTGCTGCGGGAAGGTGGTGCTGCCGTCCGGGTAGCCGGGCCATTCGCCGCCGACGGCCAGGTTGAGGATCATGAAGAACGGCTTGTTGAACGCCCACTGGTTGCCGCCGAGGTCGGCGGGGGTGCGGGTCTGGTAGGTGACGCCGTCCACGGACCAGCTGATCCGGTCGGGGGCCCAGTCCACCGCGAAGGTGTGGAAGTCGTCGGCGAAGGCCCGCCCGCCGGGCAGGGTGTACGAGGCGCCGATGCCGCCGCCGCCCGAGTAGCCGGGGCCGTGCAGGGTGCCGTGCACCGTGCCGGGCTCGCGGCCGATGTTCTCCATGATGTCGATCTCGCCGCTGGCCGGCCAGCCGATCTGGCCGATGTCGTTGCCCAGCATCCAGAACGCGGGCCAGATGCCCTGCCCGCGCGGCAGCTTGATGCGGGCCTCGACCTTGCCGTACGTCGTGGTGAACTTTCCGGCCGTGTTCATCCGGGCCGAGGTGTACTGGCAGGTCCCGTACCAGCACTGGTAGTTGTTCGGGTTCTCCTTGCGGGCGGTGATCACCAGGTTGCCGTTGCCGTCGAGGGCGGCGTTGTTGTTGCCCGGCGTGTAGTACTGGTGCTCGCGGTTGTTGCCGCTGTTGTCACCCGTCTCCAGCTGCCACTTGGAGCTGTCGACGGCCGAGCCGGCGGGGCCGTTGAAGTCGTCGTGGAACAGGACGGCCGCAGTGGACACATCGGTGTCCGTTTCCTGGTCGGCCGTCGCGGTCATGGCCGTCAGCGCGGTCCAGCCCAGGGCCAGTGACAGACCTGCCGCGAGAAGTCGGCGGGTGGGGGTACGCAGTGCGTGTCTCCGCTTCATGGCCCTTATTTCAGCGGCTCCCCCTGCGCATGACAAGGTGTTGGTATAGACCAGGCTTAGGGTGAGGTTAAGCCATCCTCAAGGGACCGGACTGTGTCCTGTGGGCAGGCGTTCGCTAGGGTCACCGGACATGGCTCACAACCCCCAAGCACCCCAGAACCCGCAGCAGGATCCGGCGGGCAGCACCCAGATGTTCCGCGCCTTCGTCGACGAGGAGCCGCCGCAGCGGCGCGCCCAGCAGTCGGCGTCGGCCGGCCCGCGTGTCGGGCTGATCGTGGGCATCGTGGTGGGTGTCATCGCGCTCGCCGGCGTGGCCTGGCTCGCCTTCAACTGACCCCTGTCACGTCCCCGGACCGGCGCCCCGACGCCGGTCCGGGTTTCTCATTCCTCGGCCGTCAGACCGTCGCGCAACTGGGCGAGGGTGCGCGTCAGCAGCCGTGAGACATGCATCTGCGAGATGCCGACCTCCTCGCCGATCTGCGACTGGGTCATGTTGGCGAAAAAGCGCAGCATGATGATCCGCCGCTCGCGCGCGGGCAGCTTCGCCAGCAGCGGCTTGAGGGACTCGCGGTACTCCACGCCCTCCAGCGCGCCGTCCTCGTAGCCGAGCCGGTCGGCCAACGAGCCCTCGCCGCCGTCCTCTTCGGGCGCGGGGGAGTCCAGGGAACTGGCGGTGTAGGCGTTGCCGACGGCGAGGCCGTCGACGACCTCGTCCTCCGACACCCCCAGGCACACGGCGAGTTCGGCGACGGTGGGGGAACGGTCCAGGCGCTGGGCGAGTTCGTCGCTGGCCTTGGTGAGGGCGAGCCGCAGCTCCTGGAGCCGGCGCGGGACCCGTACCGACCACGAGGTGTCGCGGAAGAAGCGCTTGATCTCCCCGACCACGGTGGGCATCGCGAAGGTGGGGAACTCCACCCCGCGTTCGCAGTCGAAGCGGTCGATCGCCTTGATCAGGCCGATGGTGCCGACCTGGACGATGTCCTCCATCGGCTCGTTGCGGCTGCGGAACCGCGCCGCCGCGTACCGCACGAGCGGCAGGTTGAGCTCGATGAGGGTGTCCCGGACATAGCCGCGCTCGGGGCTGTCCTTCTCCAGGGTGGCGAGGCGCTGGAAGAGGGAACGGGAGAGCGTGCGGGTGTCGAGGCCTTCGGTCGGCGGTACGGCGGGGAGCGGTTCGGGTTCCTGCGGCGTGCCGGCTGTGGTGAGCACCTTGGAGCTGCCCAGTTCTACGGACATGCCACCCCCTTGAGGTCGTGGACGGGTCACGGCGGCGCACTTGGTACGAGAAGTGGCGTCACCCTCGTGGATACCGGAGCTGCCGCCACGGCAAACGCGGTTCTAGCAGAATGTCACATGTCATCAACACGATGTAGCGTCATGTCGATAAAACGGCACAGCGAAGCCCGGAGTTCCAGGAGTTGGGTCCCTCGTTCGAGTTACGCGTCGATCGGATTTGCGGAACGCAGCCGCGCGAAGCTCCTGGTGAGCAGCCGCGAAACGTGCATCTGCGAGACGCCCAGCTCCGCGCTGATCTGCGACTGGGTCAGATTGCGGTAGTAGCGCAGCAGCAGGATGCGCTGCTCGCGCTCCGGCAACTGCACCAGCAGATGCCGTACCAGCGCCCGGTGTTCGACCCCCGCCAGCTCCGGGTCCTCGTACCCGAGCCGCTCGATCAGCCCGGCGGACCCGTCGTCGCGCTCCTGCGCCGCCTCCAGCGACGAGACGCGGTACGCGCTGCCCGCCTCCAGCGAGGCCAGCACGTCCTCCTCGGGGATCTGGAGCCGCTCGGCGATCTCCGCCGGGTTCGGGTCCCGCCCCAGCGCCACCGTCAGCTCCTCGGTGGCCGCCCGTACCTGGGCCCACAACTCGTGCAGCCGGCGCGGCACATGGACCGAGCGCACGCTGTCACGGAAGTAGCGGCGGATCTCGCCCACGATGGTGGGCATCGCGAAGGTGGGGAACTGCACCCCCCGCTCCAGGTCGAACCGGTCGATCGCGTGGATCAGCCCGATCGTCCCGACCTGGACGATGTCCTCCATCGGTTCGTTGCGGCTGTGGAAGCGCAGGGCCGCGTACCGCACCAGCGGCACATTGGCCTCGATCAGCGCTCCCCGGACCCGGGCGTGCTCGGCGGTGCCGGCCTCCAGCCGGTCCAGTTGCTCGAACAGCGCCTGCGTCAGCGCCCGTGCCTGGGCGCCCCGGGTCTGCGTCACCGCCACCAGCCGACCGACCTTTCACGTTTCAATCAACGGCAAAAGCGGTCATAGCATCACAAGACATGTCCACTGTGTGCAAGCACCTGAGCACGACGTGTTGATCGCCGTGCCCCGGGCGTCAGTGGACCAGGGAGGCCACCAACCGGCCCACCCCGAGCGCGGCCCCCGACACGGCCTCGATCGTCATCGCCGCGAAGTCCGCCGCCCGCCCCGGCTCCGCGATCACCGCGTACAGCACGAACACCAGCAGGGCGAAGAGCAGCAGCCGACGGGTGCGTTCCAGCGTCACAGCGGCGCCACCTCCCGCGGATACGGCGAGGGCCCGAGCCCCCGGAAGGGGGTCGGGCCCGTCGCACACACGCGGTAGCGGAGGGATTTGAACCCTCGGTGGAGTTGCCCCCACACTCGCTTTCGAGGCGAGCTCCTTAGGCCGCTCGGACACGCTACCGTGCGGAAGCTTAGCATCCGCCGCGCCGGAAGAATTCCGTGAGGAGGCCCGCGGTCTCCGCCTCCAGCACGCCACCGATGACCTCGGGCCGGTGATTGAGCCGCCGGTCGCGCAGGACGTCCCACAGCGAGCCCGCGGCACCCGTCTTGGCGTCCCTGGCGCCGTACACGACGCGCTCCACCCGGGAGAGCACGATGGCCCCCGCGCACATCGTGCACGGCTCCAGCGTGACCACCAGCGTGCAGCCGGTCAGCCGCCAGTCGCCGAGATGCCCGGCCGCCTCGCGCAGCGCCAGCACCTCGGCGTGCGCGGTCGGGTCCCCGGTGGCCTCCCGCTCGTTGAAACCCCGGCCGAGCACGGCCGCGCCGTCCGGCCCGCCGGGGCCGAGCACCAGTGCCCCGACGGGTACGTCACCGGCCGCGCCCGCCGTGCCGGCCAGGGTCATGGCCTGCCGCATCGCGGGGATCCAGGGATCGCGCAGGGGGTCCGCGGGGTCTGCGGGGTACGGCGGGCCACCAGCCGTTCCGTCACCCATCCCGCGCGGCACCCCGGGCGGTCACCTGACGGCCTCCAGCACATCCGCCGCGCCCAGCGTCTCGGCGATCTCGCCGAGCGCGTCGTCGGCGGAGAGCGTGAGCACGGTCCCGGCGTCGATGCCGAGATCGGCCAGCAGGCCCGCGTCCCCGACCGGGCCGCGCGGCACCTCGTCCGGATCGGTGTCGCCGTCCAGGGCGCCGCCGGCGCCGGTCTCGTCGTTGTCCGTGTCCCGGCCGGCCCCGACCTCGTCGTCCGCGGGCTCGTCCAGGTCATCGAGGGCCAGCATGTCGGCTTCCGCCGCCTCCCGGCCCAGCAGTTCGTCCGTCAGCAGGATCTCGCCGTACGCGCTGCGCATGGCCCGTGCGGCGTCCGAGACGAAGACGCGTGGATCGTCCTCGCCATCGATCCGGACGATGCCGAACCAGACGCCCTCCTGCTCGATGCAGACCAGGACGGTGTCGTCATCGGGAGCTGCCTCCCGGGCCAGATCGGCCAACTCGTCCAGGCTCTCCACATCGTCGAACTCGGTATCACTCGCTTCCCAACCATCATCGGTCCGCGCGAGCAGTGCGGTGAAGTACACCGTGACTCTCCCCACTCGGTCTGGCTCTGCCACTCAGCATCGTGGCAGAAAAGGGGTGCCCTGTCGGGTAACCCGGCAGTTCACCCGCGGAATATTCCGCATCCGCCCGGCAGCCGGAGTGTCCGGGGCATTCGGTACTGTCGCACTCATGCGGACCCATGTCGTCGACCACCCGCTGGTGGCGCACAAGCTGACCACGCTGCGCGACGAGCGCACCGATTCCCCCACCTTCCGGCGGCTGGCTGACGAGCTGGTCACCCTGCTGGCGTACGAAGCGACCCGTGACGTCCGCACCGAACTCGTGGACATCACCACCCCCGTGGCCGCGACGACGGGGGTGCGCCTGTCACACCCCAAGCCGCTCGTCGTGCCGATCATACGGGCGGGTCTGGGGATGCTCGATGGCATGGTGCGGCTGCTGCCGACCGCCGAGGTGGGCTTCCTGGGGATGGTCCGGGACGAGGAGACGCTGCAGGCGGCGACGTACGCCTCGCGGATGCCCGAGGACCTGTCGGGGCGCCAGGTGTACGTGCTGGACCCGATGCTGGCGACCGGCGGCACGCTGGTGGCGGCGATCCGGGACCTGATCGAGCGCGGCGCCGACGACGTGACCGCGATCTGTCTGCTGGCCGCCCCGGAGGGCGTGGAGCTGATGGAGCGCGAGCTGGCCGGAGCGCCGGTCACGGTGGTGACGGCGGCGCTCGACGAGCGGCTGAACGAGCTGGGCTACATCGTGCCGGGCCTGGGCGACGCCGGCGACCGGCTGTACGGGACGGCCGGCTGACGCGGCCGGTCAGCAGGCCGGGGCGGTCTCCTCTTCCGTGGGCTTGCGGAGCTCCTCCAGAGCGCGGGCGGCGTCCTGGGGGGCGGAGAGGTTCTTGAAGCCCTCGCCGATGACGAAGTCGACCTGGGGGCCGGCCGCGGCCTCCTCGTCCTGCTCCTCGTCCTCGGGTGCGGCCGGGGCCGCCGCGTCCCCCTCGGCCTGCTCCGCGCCGGCCAGCTGGGCGCCGACCACGGCCAGCGCGCCGGACTCCTGGGCGTCGGCGGCGCCCATCAGCAGCCCGGGCGCCGCGACCTTGCCGTCCAGCTCCTCGGGGGCGTTGTCCACCGTGCCGATGGTGAAGCCGCGTTCGGCGAGCGCGTCGGCGGTCTGCTGGGCGAGGCCGGTTCGGGCGGTCGCGTTGTAGACGTTGACGGTGATCGTCTTGGGCTCCGGCAGTTCCGCCAGCGGTCCCGAGGCGCCCTCGGCCTCGTCCCCGGCTTCGGGCCGGTCGGTGGCGCACTCCCGCACGCCGGAGGCGGCCGGCCGGGTGCCGTCGCCCTCCGCGTCCGCGGAGAACACCCGGATGAGCTGGAGCGTGCCGGTGCCCACCAGGCCGAGGACCGCGAGGGTGGACAGGGCCACGGCAACGGTGCGGCGGCGACGGCGCGGGGGGCGCATCCGGGGGTAGCGGTCACCCGTGACGCGGTTCTTCTTTCCGCCCATGCCGGGAGGCGTCAGCATGCTCATGGACGCAGCGTAGTCATGTGCGGCGCCAGGACCTACTAAATGATCAACCGATGGGCGGAACCGGCCCCGAACGGCGGACCGGCCGCGGCCTCACAGCGGGTGGTCCATCTCCAGGACCCGGGCGTGCAGGACCTGGCGCTGCTGGAGCGCGGCGCGGACCGCCCGGTGCAGGCCGTCCTCCAGATAGAGGTCGCCCTGCCACTTCACGACATGGGCGAAGAGGTCGCCGTAGAAGGTGGAGTCCTCGGCGAGCAGCGTTTCCAGGTCCAGCTGGCCCTTGGTGGTGATCAGCTGGTCCAGGCGCACGGGGCGAGGGGCGACGTCCGCCCACTGCCGCGTGTTCTCCCGGCCGTGGTCAGGGTATGGCCGGCCGGTTCCGATGCGCTTGAAGATCACAGGCAGAGCCTACCGGGCGGGGCCCCCACCGCGCAGCCGCACAGTTTTTTCCGGCCTCAGGGGGCGGTGGTGAGCGCTTCCGGGTGCCACACGGCACGACCGACCGTCCGCGCGATCACGCGGATGTTCGCGGCCAGCGCCTCGTGGCCGATATTGCCGAGGTCGTCACAGACGGAGTGGTAGCAGGGATCGTACGGTTCGCCCGCGGTGCCGCCCCACAGCCGGGCCTGGGCCTCGGTCTTCAGGCCCTCGGCGCCGGTGAACAGGCCGCCGGCCGCGATGCCCGCCTCGACGAAGGGGGCGTGGTCGCTGCGGCTGCCGAACGGCGTGAGTTCGGCGGTCAGGCCCTGCTCGGCGAGGGACGTCACCAGGTGCTCCGTGACCGCGGCCGAGCCGGCCGGCCCCTCGCTCCCGTCGTAGACGAACAGGGCGTGGTTGGGGGAGGCGATCATGTCGAAGTTCAGATAGACGGAGATCGTGTCCCGCTCGGCGCCGCTGAGCCCGGCCACGTAGTGGCGGGAGCCGAGCAGCCCCCACTCCTCCGCGGACCACAGCGCGAACCGTACGGTGGCGCCGCCGCCGCGGTGGTGCTCGGCCAGCCGCAGGGCGGTCTCCAGGACGCCGGCCGTGCCGGAGCCGTTGTCGTTGATGCCGGGGCCCTCGCGCACCGAGTCCAGGTGGGCGCCCGCCATCACCACCCGGTCGGGGTCGCCGCCCCGGCTCTCGGCGATGACGTTGAAGGTCTCGCGCTCCTCGGCGAGCTGTTCCAGCTCCAGGTGGACGGTCGCCCCGTCCGCCGCCGCCAGCTCGCGGCCGTCCGCCAGGGTGAGGCCGCCGACCGGGATCACCCCGGCGTCCGGGTCGCTGAGGCTGCCGGTGAAGGGGGTGTCGCCGGGGACGTTGTCGTGGACGAGGGCGGCCACCGCGCCCGCCGCCGCCGCGTGGGCGGCCTTCTCGGCGAAGGTGCAGGTGCCGCGGGCGATCAGGGCGATCCGGCCCCGGTACGTGTCGCCCGCGAAGTCGCCGGGCGCGCAGCCCTCGCCCCCGGCGACGGCGAGCGGGGCCGTCAGCCCGCCGGGCGGGGTGTTCGCGGTGTACGTGAGGGCCCGCACGGGGACGGCGCGCTCCCCGTCGCCGGTGAGGGTGAGGCGTTCGGCGGTGGTCTCCCGGTGGGAGAAGGTGAAGGGCTGGTGGCTGACCCGGTAGCCGGCCGCCTCCAGCAGCGCGGTGGCGTAGCGCGCCGAGCGCTCGTGGCCCGTGCTGCCGGCCTCGCGGTGTCCGCCGGAGGCGTCGGCGATCCGCTGGAGGGCGGTCAGATGGCGCAGGGCGCCCTCGGCGGTGGTCCGCTCGGCGAGGACCTCGGCGAGGTGGTCGCCGGGGCCGGGGGCCTCGGCGGCCCGGGGGGTTTCGGGGGCGAGCCCGAGCAGGAGGGGGAGGACGGCCAGCGGCGCGATGATCGTACGCATTCTTTTGTGCACGGAGGGTGACGGTAGGCGTCCGACTCGGTGCTGTCACGCAGGTCAGCGGTGCGTCCCGGTAGTTGAGATCACATTGACCTATTAGATGTACACGACACATAGTTGCCCGCATGGGTGGTGTGATCACAGGGTTCGCGATCATCGCCAGCGTGATCGGCACCGGCTATCTGCTCGGATGGCGGGGATCGCTCGGCGAGAACGGGCGGGAGGTCCTCACCAAGCTCGCCTTCTACGTCGCCACCCCCGCGCTGCTGTTCACCACCCTCGCCGGCGCCGATCTGGGCGTCATCTTCTCCACCCCGCTGCTGGTCACCGCCATCTCGACGTGCGCGGTCGCGGCCGTCTTCATCGCGCTCGGCGCGATACGCGGCTGGGGGGTGGGCCGCACCACCATCGGCGCGCTGTGCTCCAGCTACGTGAACGCGGGCAACCTCGGCATCCCCATCGCGGTGTACGTGCTGAACGACGCCACCCTGGTCGCGCCGGTGCTGCTCTTCCAGCAGCTCATCGTCATGCCGGTGGCGCTGACCGTGCTCGACCTGTCGGGCGGGGGCAGCGCGGGCACCCCGGTGTGGCAGCGGGTGCTGACCCCGTTCCGCAACCCCGTGGTGATCAGCGCGCTCGCCGGCGTCGCGGTGGCGGGCTCCGGCTGGACGGTGCCCGAGCAGCTGCTGGAGCCCGCGGTGCTCATCGGCAACATGGCGGTGCCCGCCGTGCTGCTGGCGTTCGGGATCTCGCTGCACGGCAGCAGCCTGCCGGGGCAGGGGGACGACCGCTGGCCGATGCTGCTGTCCGTCGCCCTGAAGTCGGTGGGCATGCCGGTGGTGGCCTGGGCGGTGGCCGCCGGGGTCTTCGGGCTCGGGGCCACCGATGTCTTCCACGTCGTGGTGACCTCCGCGCTGCCGGCCGCGCAGAACCTGTTCACCTACGCCTCCCGCTACCAGGTGGGGGTGCGGCTGGCCCGGGAGTCGATCCTGCTGTCGACGGTGCTGGCCATCCCGGTGCTGGTGGTCGTGGCCGCCCTGCTGGGCTGACCCCGGGCCGCGCGCGGACCGCCCGCCCCGCGATGTTGGGTTAGGTTCAGCTCTGTTGATTCGCGGGCGTTTCTCTTACGCTTCGGCCCTATGACCGTTCTCTTCCGCGACCCCGTGCACGACGGGGCCACCGACCCCACCCTCATCCGGCACCGCGACACCGGGGCGTGGTGGATGTTCTACACCGCCCGCCGGGCCGGCCACGACGGCGCGGGCGTGGAGTGGGTGCACGGCACCGACATCGGCATCGCCGTCAGCACCGACGACGGCGCGCACTGGGAGTACCGGGGCATCGCCCGCGGCCTGGAGTACGAGGCGGGCCGCAACACCTACTGGGCCCCCGAGGTGCTGTGGCACGACGGCACGTACCACATGTACGTGACCTACCTCACCGGCATCCGCGCCGACTGGAGCGGGCCGCGCCACATCCTCCACTACACCTCCGCCGACCTCGAGCACTGGAACTTCGTCTCCCGCCTGGAACTCTCCTCCGAGAAGGTCATCGACGCCTGCGTGTGGCCGCTGCCGCCCGAGGCCGGCGGCGGCTGGCGGATGTGGTTCAAGGACGAGGCGGACGGCTCCACAATTCACGCCGCGGATTCACCCGATCTCTTCTCCTGGCGCCCGATCGGCCGCGCCCTGGAGGGTGACCAGGCCCACGAGGGCCCCACCGTCCTCGCCCACGCCGGCGCCTACTGGATGCTCACCGACTGCTGGGACGGGCTGCTGGTGTACCGCTCCACCGACCTGACCCACTGGGAGCGGCAGCCCGGCGCCGTCCTGGCCGGCGAGAGCCCCGCGCACCACGCGGTCGCGATCGGCCAGGGGGAGGACGCGGGGCTGCTCGTCTACTTCACCCAGCCCGAGCCCGACAGCGCGCCGCGCCGCTCCCAGGTCGAGGCGCTGCCGCTGGCGGTCGTGGACGGCGCGCTGACACCCCTGGTGTCCGGCACCCTCCCGCCGCTGCGCGCGGACCTCACCGTGCCGCTGCGCGGCGGGACGGCGCACTGAGCGGCTCCGGCGCCGCGCCGCCCCCGTAGCACTGCGGGCAGTGCTCGCGCCGCACCTCCAGCGGCGAACGCGCGTCGTCGTAGCGGTAGATCTCGCCCACCGAGCCGTCACAACCCCGGGTCGGACACGGGGCGTTGGCACGCAGCGCGGAGGCGCGCGGGGCGGCGGCCGGCACCCAGTTGCAGGACAGGCACGGGTGGAGGAAGATCTCGCCGCGCACGTCCAGCGCGGTCACCGCCTGCGGGGCATCGCAATCGGGGCAGGGGTAGGCCATGCGCCGGAACGTACCCGGCTCACGCCCTTCCCCTGCCCCGAGTCAGCTTCTGTCACCCGTGGACGCCCGTGCGATCAGCCGGAGATGGTCCACTTCTGCGCCGGGTTGCCCGAGCAGATGGCGATCTGGAGCTGGATGCCGCTGGAGGAGTCCGCCCAGGGCACGTCCAGGCACTTGTCGGCCGAGATGTTCACGATGTCGTTGTTGGGGCTGACGGCCCAGCGCTGGGTGGCGTTCCCGGTGCAGTCCCACATGTGCAGGAGCGTGCCGTCGGAGGTCTTGGCGCCCACCAGGCTCAGACAGTTGCCCATCGCGCGCAGGGTCCCGTCCGACCAGAAGTTCCACTTCTGGGCGTTACTGCCGTTGCAGTCGAACAGGGTGGCCGGCGTGCCGTTGTCGGTACGGGAGTTGGCCACGTCCAGACACTTGCCGTCCAGACCCTTGATCTGGACGTTGCCACGGGTGATGTACGGGGCCGGCGGGTCCTCGTTCTTGGGCTCGGCCGGAGGATCGTTCTTCTTCTCCTCCTTCTCGGCCGGCGGGTCCGCCTGCTTCTCCTCCTCGACCACCACCGGCGGAGCGGCGGGCGGGGGCGCGGCCGGCGGGTCGGCCGGCCTCCGCTCCTCCTCCTTCTTCTCTTCCTCTTCTTCCTCCTCCTCGACGAGTTCCTCCTCGGGCTCCTCGGAGGGCAGTTCCTCGATGATGAGGGGCGGGAGTTCGAACTCGGGGGTACGGACGTCGGCGGCCAGTTCCGTGTTGCCGCTGTCGAAGACGTTGGCGCTCAGCAGCGGCACCGCGAGGACGGTGGCGGCCGCGAGCACGACGCCGGAACCCAGCGACGTCCACACCCGGCGGCCGGGAACGAGACCGCGCGGCGCCCGGGCGGGCGCGCGGGCGAAAGTCTCCGCGAATCGTGCATCGGACATGGGGTCTTCTCCTGTCAGAGGGGAAGGTCTTCTTCGCGCAGCGTCATCAGCTGCTGCGCCTCGGGGTTGGTCAGTTCGGAGACACGCATGGCCTGACGCTCCGTCATGGCCTGGAACAGCTGGCGCGCGGTACGGCCGTTGCCGAACCGGTCATCGCGCGGAATGGCCTCCACATAGGCCGCCAGCCGGTCGCGGGCGCCGTCGCTCAGCTCGTAGCTGTGCTGCTGGGCGTGGTGTTCCACGATGGACACGAGTTCCTGGGAGGTGTAGTCGGCGAACAGCAGCGTACGGGTGAACCGTGAGGACAGGCCAGGGTTGGAGCCGATGAAGCGGTCCATGTCCTGGGGATATCCGGCGGCGATGACCACGACCTCGTCACGGTGGTCCTCCATGAGCTTCACCAGGGTCGCGATCGCCTCCCCGCCGAAGTCATTGGCGACACCGGCCGGAACCAGCGCGTACGCCTCGTCGATGAAGAGTACGCCGCCGCGCGCCCGCTGGAACGCCTCGGTGGTCTTGGGACCGGTGTGCCCCACGTACTCGCCGACCAGCGCGCTGCGGTCCACCTCCACCAGGTGGCCCTTGCCCAGCAGCCCCAGCGCCTTGAGCAGCCGGCCGTACAGCCGCGCCACCGTGGTCTTGCCCGTACCGGGGTTGCCCGCGAAGACCAGATGCCGCGAGAGCGGCGGGGCCGGCAGCCCCGCCTCCTCGCGCATCCGCACCATCTGCATGAGCTTCACCATGCCGCCGACGTCGCCCTTGACCCCGTCCAGGCCCACCAGCTCGTCGAGTTCGGCCAGCAGCTCCTCCAGGGTCTCCGGCTCCGGCTCGGCCTCGCCCGCGTCGGCCAGACCCGCCTCGGGGTCATCGGCCGAGGCCGCGCCGGTGCCGCCGTTGATGTCCTGGGGCACGGCGGGAGGGCTCCCGGGGCCCGCGCCGGGACCCGCGGGACCGCCCGGCCCGCCACCGCCCTTGGGGCCGGTGCCGATCGGGCCGCCGGTCAGCGTCGCGCTGCCCACCCGGACCGACACGCACTCCTCGAACGTCGGCTTCGCCCCGTTCGCCGTGCCCACGTCCTGCTCGCAGTCGAAGACCCGGCAGCCGCGGAACACCGGCTCGGCGTCCGCCCCGATGTGCAGCGCCGGGAAGGTCGTCACCGACACGTCGCAGTGCTCGAAGAGGCCGCGCGCCTTCTCCCCGACCAGGATGCCGTTCTTGCCGGCCCGTTCGATCCGCACCCCGCGCACCTGCGGCTCGGTGCCCTGCCACACCACCAGGCCGCTGCCGCCCGCCCCGTAGACCCCGCCGCCCTCCATCCGCAGCCGGGCCCCGGAGTCCACCGTCACCCCGGCGCTGCCCACCCCGGTCACCGAGGTGGCCAGCAGGGCGACGGTGGCGTCCGTGCCGATCTCCACGCCGCCCTTGCTCTGGCCGCCGATGGCGCACTCGCGCAGTTCGCTCTCGCCCGAGGACCGCACCCGCACCCCGGTCTCGCCGCCCACCACCCGGCTGCCGCGCATCGTCAGCCGGGCCGCATCCGTCACCTGCGCCCCGCACATCACCGCGCCGGTCAGGGTGCAGCCGGTCAGCTCGGCACTCGCCGAGTCGGTGACGGCCACCGCGTGTTCGCGGCTGTCGGCGACGACGGTGCCCAGCACCGTGCCCGTGGAGCGGTCCGCGAAGTGCAGAGCGGAGAAACCGGTGCGCGACAGCTGGCAGTTCACCGCCTCCGCCGTGGCGTCCCCCAGCGCGAGCAGGCCGTTGGCGGCAGGCTCCACGATCCGGCAGCCGTTCGCGATCAGCCGGGTGGTGCCGCCCGCCGCCAGCGCGCTGCCGCCGGCCCGGGTCACCCGGCAGTCCGTCAACTCCGCCCGTGCCTCGTGGTCCAGTTGCACCCCGGACATCGCCACGCCGTCGATGCGGCAGTCCTCCACCTTGGCGCGCGCGGTGTCCTGCACCAGCACCCCGTGCCGCCCCGCCCCGGACAGCCGCGCGTCGCGCACCAGCAGCCGGGAGTTGCCCCGGGCGCGCAGCGCCGAACCGGACACCTCGCTCACCCGCAGCCGCTCGGCCAGCAGCACCGCGGCGCCCGACAGCACCACCCCGATGCCCTCCACCGAGTCGATGATGGAGTCCTCGGCGCGGGCCCGGGCGTCGCCGTCCAGGTGCAGGGCGGTGTGGTGCGCGCCGTGCAGCCGGGTGTGCCGCAGGACGAGCACGCCGCCGGCCACCGGATCGTCCAGCTGGGCGCGCAGATCGTCGTCCACCGTCAGCGGCAGCGGGCCGCCGTCGGGGTCGGCCGGCACCCCGGCCGAGCCCAGCACCTCCACCCGGCCGTGACTGAGCCCGCAGTCCTCCAGGGTGAGCCCGGAGCCGTCCTCGACCCGGACCAGCGGCTGGGCCGGGTCCTGGCCGCGCAGCACCAGGCCGCGCACCAGGCAGTCGGCGGCGGCCACGGTCAGCGCCGGACTCTCCACCGGGCGGATGACGACCGAGCCCGCGCCGGCGGCCGGTTCCAGGGTCACGCGGCGCTCCAGGCGCAGCGCCTCCGGGTATTCACCGGGCGCGATGGAGATCACCGCGCCCGCCTCGGCGGCGGCCAGGGCGCGCGCGATGGTGCGGTGGGCGCCGCGGCCCTTGGGGGCGACCAGGATCTTCATCGGTATCAGTTCGTTTCCTCGGTGCTCTCGGTGCTCTCGCCGGTCTCATTGTCGCCCGCACCCGTGTACCAGTCGGGGGCGATCTGTTCGCGCAGCCAGCCGCCCATGAAGCCGAGGCTGAATCCCTTGTCGCCCAGCTTGCCGAGGAACGGGATGCCGAAGATGTCGAGGGCACCCTGACGGTGGTACCAGCGGCCGCTCATGTTGTGGATCAGAGCGGTCCGGCCCGCGCCGATGCTCACACCACCGATGAGTCCGCCGAGCGAGGCGCTCGCGCCCTCCAGGAGGGCGTCCGTGCCGGTCAGCTTGACGAGGTTGCCCTCCGAGTCCTTGACTCCGAAGATCGCGGCCGAGGCGGCGCCGGAGATGAAGCCGCCGATCAGGCCCGAGCCGATGGCCACCCCGTAGTCGTAGGTGCCGGACCGCCAGCGGGTGATCTTCTCGATGCCGGCGTACTCCGAGCCCCAGTTGTCGTCGTTGGGGCGCCGGGTGAACGGGTTGCCCGCGTCGACCTGGCTGTTGCCGACCTTCCAGGTGCCACCGCGCGACTGCGAGAAGTGGCCCAGGGAGAAGGTGCCCTTGACCCCGGCGGCGATGGTCGCGCCGAACGCCGCCTTGGCCACGTCCATCCAGGTGAACTCGGTGTCCGTGGCGGCCGAGATGATGCCGGTGATGGTGATGGTGGCCAGGAAGTCGATGATCCATTCCTGGGCCATGTCCACCGCGAGCGACCGCACCGCCTTGCCGGTGAACGAGGCGTACTGCGACTCGCCCGCGCCGAACTGCGGGCGGCTCCACTGCCAGTCGTTGACCTCGCGGTACATCCGGCTGAAGCCGCGGTACTCGGCCGCCAGGCCGGTCCAGTTGGTGTCGCGGCCGATGAGCTGGGCGGGCGGCACGGAGGTCGTCGGGGTGGGCGTGGTCGCCGCGGGAGCGGTCGCGGGGGCGCCCGTGGTCCCCGGTGCCGGGGTGAGCGCGCTGCCCGGGGCCGGTGCCGGGGCGGTCCCGCCGGGGACCAGCGCGCCCGAACCGCCGGCGGTGCCCGGAGTGACGTCCCGGCCGCTGAGCGAGACCCGGCCGAAGGGGTCGTAGCTGTAGACGTAGCCGGACATGGTGCGCTCATTGATGACGAACTGGGTGCCGTCGATCTCGGTGTAGCGGCGCCACGCCTTGGTCCACTCGTCGCTCTCCAGGAACGTGCCGTCGTCCAGTTCGACCTTGCGGCGGATCTCGATGCCGTTGTCGAACTCCTTCCAGGCCCGCAGATCCTGGGCCGCGCCGCCGACGGCGCCGGCGGCCGGGGGCTCGGCGTGGTACTCGCGGACGCGGGGCGGGCCGTCGTGGTGCCAGGCGCGGATGCTGCCGTTGTTCGGCTGCTTGGGCATCTCCTGGATCTTGAAGACGGTGCCGTCGCGGGTGAAGGAGTCCTCCCAGCGGAAGCCGTTCTGCCAGTCGGCGTGCCGGGCGCCGTTGGCGTCGATCCACATGCGGGTGCGGTCGCCGACGTCGCCGAACTGCTGGATGTTGCCGTGCCGGTCGATCTTGTTCCAGTGCCAGGTGACGTTGGTGCCGTCCGCGTTGGTCACCCGCCAGGCGTCCACGGTGGTGCCGTCGGACAGCATCCGGTGCTCGCGGACCAGCGGGCCCCGCTGGTCCGGGATGATGGCGCCGTCGCCGCCGCGCACCGCGGCGAAGTCCTGGAAGGACTCACGGTCCCAGTAGAGCTTGTTCATCTGGCCGTTGAAGGCCGTTCCGCGGATGCCGGAGGCGATCTCGTTGCCGGCCGCGTCGAAGGACTGCCAGGTCATCCTGCCCGTGGGCCCGCCCCTGGAGATGACGGTGACCTGGTGGGCGCCGGAGCCGAAGGTGTCGGAGCGGCTGATGACGTTGCCGTGGATGTCGTAGTGCGTCCAGTTGTTGGAGCGGGAGTCGACGGTGAGCCGGAAGTCCCGGTCCCCGCTGCCCGTCGTCACACCGTCGCCGGTACGGACCTCCGGCGAGGGCCGGAACTCCATCAGGGAGCCGTCCTTGAAGCCGATCCGGGCCACCCGCATGTCGCCGTCGGCCCCGCGCAGGAACGGGTTGACGCCGTCGGTGGCCTGGTCGGCCCGGAAGCGGTCCTGGAACAGCATGGTGTTGGCGTCGGTGTCCGGCCGGGCGGCCAGGTCCGGGCGGACCGGCGGCTGGGGTGCGGGGGCACCCGGGGCCGCGCCCGGGGCGGGCGCCGGCGCGGGCCCCGGCCGGGTGTTGGTGACCGTGAAGTCGGCCTGGTCGAAGGTGCGGACGCCCTGGAGCTTGTCGGCGCCCTCGGACCAGGGGAGGTTGCGGCCCGGCATGACGGTGCCGTCCGGCATCTTCACGTCGCCGACGGTCAGTTCGTTGCCGCTGCCGAGCTTGCGCACCTCGCGGACCATGTCTCCGGCCCGGTTGATGGACTGGATGGTGCCGTTGCCGCTGGTGGCGGAGATACCGGTGTCGCCGGGGCGCCCCGCCGGGGTGGGGCTCTCCTTCCACACGGCGATCTGGAAGGCGCTGTCGCTGCGCAGATAGCTGAAGTTGTCCAGCGAGGTGTGGAAGTAGATGTTGGGCGAGAGCACGTTGCGGAACCACACCGGCGGGCGCTGCTCGGCCAGCCGCTGGGACTCCAGCCAGTTGCCGTTCTTCAGCTCCTTGCTGATCCCGGTCTCCTTGGCGGCGGGCGAGTGCGAGAGCCAGCTGCCTTCCTTGAACGCGCCGTCCTCGCCGAGGGTCAGCTGCTGGTAGCGCCGTACGTCGTGCGGCGTGGGCTGGAAGCGGCCGAACTTCTCGTGCACGGTGACGGTGTTGCCGGTGCGCGGGTTGATCGCGACATCGCTCCAGCCACGGCCGTGGCCCCAGTCCCGGGTGCCCTCGGCGAGGTGCTTGAAGTCGGCGTCGTACCGGTGCCACTGGCCCTTGGTGAGGGCCTGGCCGACCGGGACGGCGTTCATGTCGGTGAGGACGTGGCCGCCGTCCGGGTTGAGCCGGAAGTGCCGCACCCGGTGGCTGAGGGCGCTGATCTTGCCGGTGTCGGCGACGTCGAACCAGCTGCGGGTGGACTCCCCCCAGTGCCGGCTGCCGTGCTGCACGGCGTTGCCGGCCGGGTTGATCTCCGACCAGCGCGGGCGCTGGCTGAACAGGCCGAACTCGCCGCCGCTGGCGGAGGTGTGCACGTCCAGGGTGTTGCCGTTGTGCAGCGGGCGGCGCATGAACACCTCGGCGCCGCCGTGGTGGGTGAGGCGGACCACGCCGTTGCCGTGGCCCTTCATGTCGACCGGTCCGCCGTCGTACAGGCCGGTGGTGCGGTTCGGGGGCGGGGCGATGACCGTGCCGTGGTTGTCGGTCCTGATCCGCGACCAGGTGCCCTTGGTGGCGCCGTCGGTGAAGGTGACCTTCAGGTGCTGGTTCGGGACGAGCTGTCCGTCGCGGATGACGTTGATGCGCTCCGAGGTGAGCTTGCCGGACCCGTCGTACACCTTGTACTCGCCGGCGCTGAGCCCCTGGTCGCCGCCGCGCTGCACGCGGAAGCCGTTGCCGTCCGGGGTGACGGTGGCGTGCGGGGTGGTGACCGCGTTGAGATTGCCGTCCAGCAGCTGGTGGGTGTCCACCCGGATGAAGGAGCCGTTCACGTCGTCGGACAGCCGGACGGCGTCGAAGGTGGTGCCGTCGGCGTCGGTGACCCGGAAGCGGGTGAGGTCCTGCCCGCCCACGGTGATGTCGGTGGACTGCGCGGTGCGGGTCACCTGCCCGTTGCCGTTGTGCAGGGTGATGGTGTTGCCGTCGGCGCTCTGGAAGCGGAAGCCGCCGCCGGGGCCGCCGACCGGGGTGATGCGGACGTCGTCCACCTTGGCGAGGGTGTTGTTGTTGAGGACGTCCAGGGCGGTCAGGGTCTGGCCGTTGTGGGTGACGGAGAAGGTCCGCACGCTCTGGGTGGTGTCGCCCAGGCGCACCGTCTGGAAGTCGAACGAGCCGTCCGCCTTGTGCACGGTGATGCGGGTGTCGCTCGTGGTGCGGAAACCGCCGTTGTGGGCCGCGAGGTCGATCGTGGTCGGGTTGCCGCGGGCGTCCAGCGCGTGCGCCCCGAGCGGGCCGCCGTCCGCCCCGACCGGCCGGTGCACGTAGCCCACGGTGGTGTTGCCCGCCCCGGTGAGGGTGGTGACGTTGTGGGTGTGGGCGCCGTCCGGGCCCAGGACGAGGTGGTGATTGCCGTGCTGGACGCGCACGGCACCGCCGGTCTGCGGGTGGACCGGGGCGATGACGGTGCCCTCGCCGTTGAGCAGCGCCGGGTTGGCGCCGCCGCGCAGGAAGTTCCCGTCGAGGGGTGTGCCGGTGAGGCCGGGGGCGGTGAGGGTGTGGTTGCCGCCGGTGCCGTGGAAGGTGAGTTCGTTGGTGCCGCGCAGCACGAAGCCGTCGTTGCCGTGCCGGACCACCGTGAGGTTGTTGATGGGGGTGCCGGTGGCGGTGAGCGGGTGGCTGCCGGGGGTGAGGCGGGTCCCGTCGACCGGGAGGTGGACGTGGCCGACAGGGGTGCCGCCGCCCGGGCCGGTGAGGGTGGTGACGTTGTGGGTGTGGGCGCCGCCCGGGCCCAGGATGAGGTCGTGGCCGCCGTGCTGGACGCGCAGCGCGCCGCCCGGCTGGGGCGTGGTGGGGATGAGGTCGCCGCTGCCGTTGAACAGCCGCGGGTGGGCGCCGGTGTGCAGGAACGTGTCGGTGAGCGGGGTGCCGGTCAGGGACGGCGCGCTGAGGTTGTGGTGGCCGTTCGCGCCGTGGAAGGTGAGTTCGTTGTTGCCGCGCAGCACGAAGCCGTCGTCGCCGTGCCGGACCACCGTGAGGTTGTTGACGGCGTTGCCACCGGCGTTGACCGGGTGGCTGCCGGGGGTGAGGCGCGTTCCGTCGACCGGGAGGTGCAGGTGGGCGATGGTCGCGCCGTTCGCTCCGGTGAGGGTGGTGACGTTGTGCGTGTGGGCGCCGCCCGGGCCCAGGATGAGGTCGTGGCCGCCGTACTGGACGCGCACGGCGCCGCCCGGCTGCGGGGTCGGGGTGGAGATGAGGTCGCCGTTGTTGTTGAACAGCTGCGGGTGACCGTCCATCCGCAGGAAGTTCCCGTCGAGCGGCGTGCCGTGCAGGGCGGGCGCGGTGAAGGTCTGGTTGCCGTTGCCGCCGTGGAAGGTGAGCCCGTCGTCGGTGCGCAGGACGAACTCGGTGTCGCCGTGCCGCACCAGGGCGATGTCGTCGATGGCGGTGCCGCCGGGGGTGAGCGGGTGGGCGCCGGGTGCCGCGTGGCCGGGGCCGGTGGGCCGGTGCACGACGCCGATGGTGGTGCCGTCGCCGCCGCGCAGGGTGATGACGTTGTGGGTGTGGTCGCCGCCCGGGCCGACGACGATGTCCCGGCCGCCGAACTGCACCCGGGTGGCGCCGCCCGGCAGCGCGGTGAGGTCGGCGGCGGCGGTGGTCCCGTTCGGCCGGATGAGGCTGAGGGAGCCGTCCGCGGCGCTCCGCAGGGACTGGATGCCGGCGAGGGCTCCGGCGGCCAGGGCCAGGTCCTGATGGCTGAAGGCGTGGTTCGCGTCGTAGAAGGCCGTGCCGCGCCCGCCGCCGGCCGGGTTGATCTGGAAGCCGCCGTCGTTCAGGCGCGTGATGGCGTTGGGCCGGGGGCTGTCCACGTTCAGGACGGTGCCGTCCTCCGCCCGGTGGACGGAGACCGTGAGGTTGTCGAAGTCGCCGTTGGCGAGGGTGATGTCCTGCTGGTGGCCGCGGAAGGTCGTGGTGCCGTCCGGGGCGAGGTTGAAGCTGTAGTTGTCGTTCTGCCGGGCGCTGACCCGGATGTCCACGTCGAAGACGCGCAGGTCGGGGCTGGTGGTGACCCTCAGACCGCCCGCCGGGCCGCCGGTCGGCACCACGCCGTTGATCGAGCCGTCCGCGCCGAACCGCAGCTCCACCTGGCGCCCGCCCAGGCCGGGCAGGTCGATGGTCCGCGAGGCGGGCGGGGTGGGGGTGAGGGAACCGCCGCCGAGGCCCGAGGTGGTGGGGGTGGGGGTGAGCGCGCCGAGTTCCACGCCGCCGCTCCCGCCGAGGCCGCCCGTCGTCGACCCGGGGGTCAGGCCCGAGCCGCTGGGCGGGTTGATCACCGTGGGGGCCCCGGTGGCCTCGTGGGTGATCATGTCGAAGTCCCAGCGGCGGAAGGAACCGCCGTCCAGGGCCTGTTCGATGCGGATGACGGAGCGGCTGCCGTCGTGGGCCTCGAAGGCGCGCAGTCCGTCGATGCCCTCCGTGTTCCCGGCGACGCTGACCTGGAAGGAGCCGGAGGCGTTCGGCTCGTCGACCCGGACCGAGACGCCGGGCAGGCCGTCGATGGCCTGGTAGGTGTGGACGGCGGCGTACTCGGTGGTGGACGGCTGCATGAACACCTGGGTGACCATCGGCCGCGGCGGCACGGCGCCCGGTCCGAACAGGCCCAGGGTGCGCAGGACCTGGAGGTCCATCGGGCTCAGCGGGCTCAGGTGGGCGCCACCGGTCTGCAGGTGCAGCCCGTCCAGGCCGGGCTGCTTGACGGGCGGTGCCGGCTGGGAGAGGTCGACGCGGCCGATCTCGCTGCTTGCCGGAGTGCCGCCGGGCCGGGCGTTGTTGACCTCGGGCACGCCGAGGTTGCCGGTGCCGGGGGTGGCGTTGTGCGGCAGGCCGCCCAGGCTCACCGGGGCGTTGCCCGGGGTGACGGCCGGGGTGACCGCGCCGGTGGACGGGGTGGCCACGGTGGGCGGGGCCACCTGCCCGGCCGGCGGTGCGACGTGCGCGGCCGGCGGGGTGAGGGCGGCGCCGGCCGCCGGGGTGACCTGGGTGTTCGCGGTGATCTCGGGGGTGTCGATGCGGCCGGTCCCGTTGCCGGCGCCGAGGTTGATGCCGAGTTCGGGGACGCTCACGTGCCCGACCGCCGGGGTGCCGCCGGTGCTGGGGACTGCGTTCACCTGGCCGCTGAGCGAGGGGAGGTCGGCGAGGCGGGTGTTGATGTTCGGGGTGTTCAGCTGGAGCGAGTCGAACTTGGCGCCCACGTTGGTGAGGGTGGGCGGGCTGATCGCCTGGCCGATGCCGCCGGTGTTGATGTTGTTCAGAGCGTTCACCCCGGGGGTGTCCACGGCGCCGACGGCTCCGACACCCGGAGTGGAGACGCCGGAGACTCCGGGGGTGGTGACGCCGCCCATGCCCGGGGCGGTGACGTTGCCGACGCCCGGGGTGGTGACTCCGCCGACGCCCGGCGTCACGACGCCGTTGATGCCGGGGGTGTTGACGCCCGGCATGGTGGCGCCGACGTTCCCGACGGACGGCGGGGTGACGGTGGCCCCGGTGGGCGGGAGGATCGCGTTGATCGCGTTCAGCTCGGGGGTGTTGATGCTGCCCAGGCCGTTGCCGGCGTTCAGGTTGATGCCGAGTTCGGGGACGCTCACCTGGCCGCCCACCGGCGTGCCGACGGTGCCGGGGGAGGCGTTCACCTGGGCGTTGATCGACGGGAGATCCACGATGCGGGCGTCGATGTTGGGCATGTTCAGCTGGAGCGAGCCGAACTTGCCGCCGACGTTGTTGAGCGTCGGCGGGGTGATGGCCTGACTGATGTTGCCGATGTTGATGTTGTTGAGGGCGTTGATCGCGGGCGCGTCCACGGCGCCGACGCCCGGGACGCTGATGTTGTTGAAGCCGCCGAGGCCGGGCGAGGAGATGGCGGGGGAGATGGCCCCGATGCCCGGGGCGTTGACGCCGGGCATGTTGGTGCCGATGCCGGGGATGTTGACGCCGCCCACGCCCGGGGTGGTGACGGAGGGCATGTTGGTGCCGATGCCCGGGATGGTGACGCCGCCGACACCGGGGGTGTTGACGCCGGGCATGTTGACCCCGATGCCGGGGATGTTGACACCGCCCACGCCCGGGGTCGTGACCGACGGCATGCTGTTCCCGATCCCGGGGACCGTGACGGCCCCGACGCCCGGGCTCGTCACACCGTTGATGCCCGGAGTGGTGACGGAGGGCATGTTGGCGCCGATGCCCGGGACGGTCACACCGCCCACGCCCGGGGTGGTCACGGCCGGCATGTTGGCGCCGATGCCCGGGACCGTGACGCCGCCGGCGCTCGGGGTGGTCACGGCCGGCATGTTGGCGCCGATGCCCGGGACGGTCACACCGCCGGCGCTCGGGGTGGTGACGGCCGGCATGCTGGTGCCGATGCTGGGCACCGCGACGGTGCCGGGGGCCGGGGTGTTGACCGCCGGCATGGTGGTCCCGATGTTGGTGACCGGGACGGCGCCGATGCCGGAGGTGGGCGGGCTGACCACCGGGACCATCGGGCCCAGCGTCGGGGCGCCGATGGGGGCGACCCCGGAGAACGGCACATCGGCGATCAGCGCGCCCATGTTGGGCAGCGGGGGCATGGAGAACCCGACCCCGCCCATGTTCTGGTTGGCGAGGTGCAGGTTGATCGGGGGCGGCGAGACGACCTGGACGCCGCCGCCGAAGCCCGTGCCGAGACCGCCCGGGGTCAGCGGCCCGGTGCCCACGGCGATGGGCGGCATGGTGCCGAACCCGGCGTTGTTGAAGCGCACCAGCTCACCGACGCCGGGCGGCGGGGAGAAGATGTTGACCCCGGCCGACGCGGCGCCGGAGATCTTGCTGCCGCCGCCGGCGAGCGTGGCGAAGTCGAGACCGTAGCGGTGCATGCCGAACAGGCCGCGGTCGATGAACCCGATCTTCAGGGCCTGGCCAAGACCCACCATCCGGATCTCGTTGGCCGCCACCGGCAGCACCAGGCGCAGGCCCTGGGCGCCGGTGAGGCCGCGGTAGATGTTCACCGGCAGGTTTTTGACCACCATGAAGCCCGAGGCGAAGATCTTGGTGATCTGGAACGTCCTGACCCCGACGTTGTTGATCACGGAGAGCCCGGCCATGGCCGGGCCGAACCGCAGGTGGTTGAGGTTCGTCCCGAACTTGATGCCGAGGTTGCCGGCTTTGAGGAAACCGGGTGAGAAGCGGAAGCCACCCCACAGTCCGTTGACGCCCTTGACCCACAGGGCGCCGAACTCGAAGCCCTTCGTGATGCCGAAGAACGCCTTGCCGCCCTGGACACCGCCGGAGAAGGCTCCCTTGAGGCCGCCCCACAGCTTGCCGACCGACAGACCCCTGGTGGTCGGGGCGATGACACCCAGGATGGACAGCACCAGTTCGGTGACGCTGGCCTTGCCGTTGGCGAAGTCGACCGCCGTCTTGATGAGCAGCGCCACGTTCAGCGCGAGCACGAAGAGGGCGAGCGGGCCGCCGACGATGATGGCGGGGATGATCAGGATGATCGCCAGCCAGCCGAGCGCCTTCCAGAACTCGTCGCATTCGTTGACCGGCGAGTCGATGCTGTTCCCGGCCGCGCGGATGGTGCTGGCCGCCGTGCTCGCGGCGCTCTCCAGGTTCGACTTCGCGTCCTCGGCGGTGGACTTGTAGCCCTCGCGCTCGGTGTCGTCGTCCTCCCCGAGGCCGGCCGCCGCGGACAGGGCCTCGTCCGCCCGGCCCTGCTCGGTCCGCATGACCTCGACATAGGTCTTCAGAGCGCCCTGGACATCCTCCTGGGCCTGCTTGAAGGAGGAGACGTAGTTCCGCAGATCATTGTCGATGATCTTGCGCAGGGCGTCGGCGGTCTTGCCGACGAAGGCGCCGTCCGCGGTGTTCTTGACCTCGGTGAGGCCCTCGTCGATGGTCGTCGCCAGCGTGACGAGCTTGGCCTGCGACGAGATCAGATCGTCCAGGGCGCTAGGGTCTCCGGGCGTCGGGTCGCTGCTGAGACCGAGGGCGCTCCAGTCCTCGGGACGAGCCATGGGCGGCACTCCTTCCGGGTCCCTGCACATGGAAGTGCGGGTACTTCCCGGCGACACTGCACGGTGGGCTTCCGTTTCTACTACGCCGCAGACGCGCCCACGGTTCAATCCGATCTCGATCCGGTGTGAAATCCCCTTCGTCACCGCCAGGATGCCGACCGTTCGCCGGAAGCTCCCGAAGTCCGCCCGGCCGAAAGGGAGATGACAGCCAAGCGAACCGGCGCCGGCCCGGCGGTGTGCGGAATACCTCACCGGGGCCGCATTGAACCTTCTCCCGGGCTGGGGCGTAGAAAGGGCAGCGGCACCCAAGGAACGTCCGGAGGACCCGTGGCCGACTTCTCCATTGACTACAGCCAGCTCCAGATCGTGCAGACCAAGATGCGCTCCCTGGCGGACGAGGCGGGGTCCGGTGGCGCCGAGGGCAAGTTCAAGGAAGTCGGCGAGGGATCGCTGGGCGACGCCCAGAACGTTCTCGGCAACCGGCAGCTGGCCGCGGCCTTCCAGACCTTCTACACCCGCTCCCGCAGCCGGACCAAGCAGGCCAAGGACGGGCTGACCGAGCTCGCCGACACCTTCAAGGGGGTCTCGGACGCCTGGTTCGACGCCGACTCCAAGCTGGCCGGCAGCGGTGGTACGGACTCCCAGCGCGGTGAGTTCAACGAGTGGGTCAACGACAAGAAGGCCCACGACAAGTGGCTGGACGACAAGGCCGCCTGGGACGGGATGCTGGAGGACATCGGGGCCACCGAGTACTTCGAGGAGAACCCCGACGCCTCCATCCGCCAGGTGTGCGCCGCCGACGACGCCCCCGACTTCTGTGCGGCGTGGCGGGACCTGGAGAAGGACGGCAACCACGCCCTCAAGCCCGGTGACGAGCCGCCCCTGCCCGAGGGGGACGGGCCGCCGACCGAGTACACGTACGAGGACGAGGACGGCACCGTCAAGGTGACGCTGGAATACGACGACGACTACAACGTCACCAAGCAGACGTCGGAGATCAGCAATCCCCACGGCCAGTCCTACAAGTCGGAGCAGGTGTTCGACGGCCCGGTTCGCGAAAGCACCGGTTCCGACGGCGGCAGCATTCAGGACTACACCCTCACCACCACCTATGGCGACGGCACGGAGAGCGTCGCGGTGGTGAAGTTCAACGACGACGGCTCGGGGACCATGGAGGTCACCGCCGACGGTGAGACGACCAAATACACCCACAGCGGCAAGAAGGACGACGAGTGGGAAGAGGTCGAGGACTAGTCGCTGACTAGCTCCTACGGTTCCAGCACAAAGGAGAAAGAGACCCATGGCTGCCAACATCAGTCTGGACTACGCCGAGATCGAGCGGGTGTGCGGTGTCCTGGACGACGCCGTCGACAACACGCTGGTGCCGCGCATGAACGAGGCGAAGGAAGAGGTCGCCACGCTGCTCAACAGCGGTCTGGTGCTGACCGCGACCAGCCCGGCGCTGGAGGCCAAGTACGAAACGTTCACCATGAACCTCGTCGCCGGTGCCGAGGCCATCAAGGAGTACGCCAACCAGTTCAAGGCGATCAAGCAGTCCGTCGAGGACATGGACAAGGACATGGCCGAGAAGATCAACGCCGGCTGATTCCGCTTCCTACCGCCCCAACCACCACCGGAGAATTCCATGGCGAACGATGTCGTCTTTGATTACGACGCGATCGACACCACCGCATCGACGATGGGCAACAAGCTCGCGGATATCGCCGCCGAGCTGACGACCCTGAAGGACACCGTCGCGTCCCTGCTGCAGAACGGCCTGGTTTTCGAGAAGGCCAGCCCCGCGATGACCGACGCTTACAACCAGTTCACCAGCCAGCTGGACGCCTCGGCGAAGAACATCGACGAATACGCGAAGATGTTCCAGAACTTCGCCACCGAGATGGCCAACTCGGACGAGCAGATCACCAACGACGTCAACGCCGCCGCCGCGGAGGCCGCGAACAACAACGAGGAGTGATCCGGCCCGCTCACGGACGAACGGCCGCCCCCTTCTCCCCGGGGGCGGCCGTTCTCCGTGCGTGCGGACCGGCTCAGCCGTCCAGCACCGTCAGCGGCACCTGGACCGCTATGGCGTGACCGGAGGGCCCCGCCGTCCAGCCACGGCCTTCCGGCAGCGCGCTGCGCATCTGCTCCGACGACAGCCGCGAGCCGATCAGATCGCCCTCGCCGATGGACTTGGGGCCCAGCAGGATGCCACTGCGGGACCGTCGCGCCGCGCCCATCCAGCCCAGCGAGGACATGGACTCCGAGGGACCGGCCAGCAGCAGCCCCCGGTGCTGGTCGCGGCCCGAGGTGGCCACGGCGCGCAGCACCCGGTCGGCCCGGCAGTTCGCCAGCATGTCGGCGTCGTCCACCACCACGACCACCGGCCGCCCCTCCACCGCGTCCAGCGCGGCGTTCAGCTCCTCGGCCGACGGATCGGTGTCGGTCATCACCTTCGCCAGCTCGTGCACGCCCAGCCGGCGCAGCTGCGAGTCGCGCGGGGTGATCACCACCAGGGAGGTGCCGCCCAGCAGCAGCGACACACTCATCGCCGCCAGCGTCGTGGAGCGCCCCGAGCGCGGCGGACCCGCCACCAGGAAGCTGCCGCCGCCCGACGCGAAGTCGTAGCCCAGCGGGGCGGCGGCGTCGCCGCCGATGCCCAGCAGCGCCCACAGCGGACGCCGCTGCTCGGCCGGCAGCTGCTCCATCGCCTCGGTGAAGCCGATCAGCCCGGGCAACTGCCCGATCCGGAACGGCCGGCGCGCCTGCGGAACCTTGCTGTCCCGCTTGCTCACCCGCCGGCCGATGGCGCGCACCGCCTCGCCCTGGTCGCTCGCGGCCTCGCCGTCCTGGTCGCCCGGCAGCAGACCGATCTGGGTCTCGATACCGGCGGGCGCCATCCAGCCGCGCCCCGGCGGCACATGGCTGGGCACCTTGCCCCGCGCCATGCCGACCAGGTGGTAGTCGCTGGGGTCGGTCTGCCGCAGCAGCAGCCGGCGGTCGTTGTGCGCGGCCAGCCGGCCGCCCAGCAGCAGCCGCTCGGAGGTGGCGATGACATGGAGACCGGCGGCCTGTCCCTCGCGCAGCAGCCGGATCACATCCGTGTACATCCGGCCGCCGTCGTAGTCGTCGATCATGCCGCTCAGCGCGTCCCAGCCGTCGATGAGCAGCAGCAGGTGGGCCGGCCGCTGGTCCTTGGGCAGCTTGGCGCGCAGCTCGGTGAGGCTGGAGCAACTGTGCTGCGACAACGCCCGCTGCCGGGAGGTCAGTTCACTGACGAGCCGGGCGACCAGGCGTTCCAGGCGCTCGGTGTCGTGCCGGTCGACGACCGCGCCGCAGTGCGGCAGGGTCTCCAGCGCGGCGAGCCCGCCGCCGGCCGCGTCGATGCCGTAGATGTGCAGATCGGCGCTGCTGACGGCCATGGCGGCCGACCCGGCGACGGTGCGCAGCACCTGGGTGCGGCCGGTCCGCGGGGCACCGATGACGTACAGGTGGCCGAAGGTGGCGAAGTCGATGCTGCCCAGCCTGCGGTCCTGGAACTCCGGCAGGTCCAGCAGCCCGTACGGCACCAGCGGCAGCCCGCCGGGTGCCTCCGGCGGCTCGGTGGGCGGCAGTTCGTCCAGCCGCAGCTGCTCGGAGAGCGGCGGCAGCCAGGGGCTGGGCTGCTCGGTGTAGTCCGGCAGCTGGTGGGCGGCCGTGGTGATGGCCTGCACCAGGGCGAGCAGATCGGTGGGCCGCTCGACCGGGATCGGGCGTTCGGACTCGGGAAGGTCGTCGTCCTCCACGCCGAGGTCGGTGGGGCGCCCCATACCGCTCCAGGTCAGCTCGGCGGCCCGCACCGTGCGCACCGGCGCCGGCGCGTCGGGGCCGTCCTCGTCGACCGCCATCTCCTGCGGGGTGTCGCTGTCGGTGCGTTCGGCGCCGACCCAGGCTGTCTGGAACGGGGTGGGGTTGTTGTGCCCGCGCCGCAGCAGGGCCCGGCCCGGGGTGCCGGCGGAGATGGCCGCGGCGTCCGGGTTGTTGATGATGTCCTGGCTCTCGGAGCGGTCGGTGACGCGCAGCGCGATCCGCAGGTTGGTGTTGGCCTTGATCTCGTTGTTGACCGAGCCGCCGGGCCGCTGGGTGGCGAGGATCAGGTGCAGGCCCAGCGAACGGCCCCGCTGGGCGAGGGAGATCAGCCCGGGGACGAACTCGGGCAGCTCCCGTACCAGGGTGGCGAACTCGTCGATGACCAGCAGCAGCCGGGGCAGGGCCGGCAGCCGCGGGTCACGGGCGCGCTTGAGGCGGTACTCCGTGTGGTCCTTGGCCTCGACATCGGCGAGCAACTGCTCGCGGCGGCGCAGTTCGGCCTCCAGGGAGGCCAGCGCCCGCTGGACGAGGTGCCCGTCCAGGTCGGTGATCATGCCCAGGGTGTGCGGCAGCTGGGCGCACTCGCGGAACGCGCTGCCGCCCTTGTAGTCCACCAGCACGAAGGCGAGTTCGTCGGGCCGGTTGGCGGCGGCCAGCGAGGCGATCATCGTCTGGAGCAGTTCGGACTTGCCGGAGCCCGTGGTGCCGCCGATCAGTCCGTGCGGGCCGTCGCGCACCAGGTCGATGCGCAGCGGCCCCTCGTACCCCTGGCCCAGGGTGAACGAGGTGGAGGCGGGCCGGCGGGCCCAGTTGTACAGCAGCGTCTGCGGGTTGGGCGGTTCCTGGTCGAGCAGGGGCAGCAGCCGTACGTCACCCGGCAGTCCGGAGTCGGCGTCCACCGTCACGTCCCGGACCGGGGCGATCGCGCGGGCGATCTCCTCGCACCAGGCGGCGGTGACCATGTCGGCGCGGATGCCCTCCACGGTGGGCACCCCGGAGATCCGGACGGTCAGGGCGTCCTTGTCCTCGGTGCCGGCGTCGCCGGAGGAGGTGGTGATGACCGCGACGCACTCCTCGGGCAGCAGCCGCTCGCGCTCGTCCAGGCAGACGCTGAAGATCCGCACCCCGGGCCCGGCGGTGAGAACCTCCACGATGCCGGGCACGTCGCGCAGCCGCCGGGAGCCGTCCAGGATCACCAGGGTGTCGGGGAAGTTCATCAGGGTGCGGCCGAGCGCCGAGGAGGCGGCGTCCGTCCTGGCCTTGATGTCGGCGATCAGCTCGTTGACCCGGTGCGCGGTGGACTCGGGGTCGTTGCCCACCGAGATGACGGTGCCGGCCGCGCCGGGCCGGTCGGGGCGCAGGTGCGGCAGCCACCGCACCCAGCTCCAGCTGTCGGCGTGCTCGTTGCTGGTGAGCACGACGATCCGCAGGTCGCGGGGGCTGTGCAGGACGGCGGACTGGGCCACGGCCCAGCAGGCGAGGCGGCGCGGGCCGGCGCCGGGCCCGGTGATGCCGACGACACCCAGCTGCGTCATCTCCACGCAGTACGGCACGTCCGCCAGCCGCCAGTGCACGCTCGTGTGGTTGCTCTCGCGCGCCGAGTCGGTGATCCGCTTGAGCGAGGCGCGGGCGATGGTGCCCACCCGCAGCGCCAGATGGTCGGGGTCGCGGCGGCGGCGCTCCCACAGCTGGTGGCCGGGTCCGGTCGCGGTCAGCAGCAGGGACGCCGGGTCGGGGAACGTGTCGTTGCGCAGGACGCGTTCGGCGACGGTCGCGTTGCGGACCTCCAGCTCCAGCGCGGCGCGGCGCAGCCGGAACAGCCGCAGCTGCTCCTCGTACTGCTTGCGTCCGCTGCGCTTGCTCATGAGCCAGTTGCCGATCGCCATGATCGGGGTGAAGAAGACGAAGACGACGAAGAAGAACGTCCGGAAGAGGCTGACCATCACCAGGCCCATGACGAGCGGGGCGATCAGCATCAGGAACGGGAAGGGCCGGTTGCCGCGCTTGCCGGGCGGGCCCGCCATCTTCATGGACTCGGCGTCCAGGTGGGGGGCGATGCGCGGGGGCCGGTTGTACTCCACGCCCAGGCCGTCGGGGGAGGGGTTGATGGCGGCGTCGGGCTCGAACGGGGTGCTCAGCCGCAGCAGATGGTCACCGAGGGAGAGGTCGGCCCACACCGGCCAGTCGGCCTCGCCGTCGTCGGGCTCCGGCAGCTGGTGCACGGGGGGCAGCGGTGGCGGTGCGGGCTGGCCGTCGGGGCCCGGCGGGGGAGGTGCCACGGAGTGCCCGCCGGGGCCGCCGTCCTGGGTGCCGGCCGGCTCCTCGGCGGTGAGCGGGGTGCCGGTCTCGGGGTCGACGGGCGGCGGCGGGGTCAGCGAGCGCAGCCCGCAGCGGTCCGGGTCGGCGTCCTCGGGGAGGCGGAAGCTGACGCCGCCGTCGGCGGCGATCGTGATCCAGGTGCCGCGTTCGGGGGCGCCGCCGCCGTCCAGGCGCAGGGCGCAGCCGCGGTCGGTGCCGATCTCGTGGCTGCCGGGGCCGAGTTGCCACACGTGGCCCGCGCCGGGGCCCGAGACGTGGCGCACCTCGACCAGCGCGGCGTCGGTGGCGGGCGGGGACCAGGCGCGGGTGAGGGAACGGCGGCCCTCGGTGGCGGGGGCGTCCACGCCGAGCAGGACGCCCTCACGGATGCCGCTGGCGCCCAGGGTGGCGTCGGGGTCGAGCTGCTGGTCGCCGAGGTAGAGGTGTTCGGCGCCGAGTACGGAGCCGAGGTCGGCGACGGTCGCGTCCTCGGGGACGTCCAGCAGATGGTCGGTGGGTGTGCCGCCCGCGGGGGCGGCGGAGACGGTCAGTTTCACGGGAGTCCAGCGGCGTCGGGCGCTCTCGGCTCAGCTCAGGGCTGCGGGGAGCGGCTGGTGATGGAGGGGGAGGTGCCTGGGGTGGCGTCGGCGGCGGGCCCTGCGGAGGTCTCGCCGGCCTCCGCGTCCGCCACGGAGGCGAGCGGGGCGGCGGCGCTGCGGCCGAGCGGGACTTCCTCGGGCTCGGCCTTGCGGGTCTTGACGAGGGTGGTCTGCTGCTGCTCCTGGCCCTCGGCCTCCTCGAAGAGGTCGCTGGCGGCGTTGCCGGTGGGCGGGGCGGGCGGCAGGACGGGCGGGATGTGGGGCAGGACGCGGGCGAGCGCGCGGCCCAGGGCGTCGAAGAACGGCAGCAGTGGGGTGCCGGTGACGTAGACGCGGGCGTGCCGGTCGGCGAGCAGCCGCCGCACGTGGCCGCGGCCGGGGCCGGTGACGATGACGCGCGGCACGCTCAGGTCCTCGGAGGGCGGCGCGCTCAGCTCGACGGGCAGCGGGTCGGGCAGTTCGGTGGCGATGAGCACCGGGCCGAGACCGAAGTGCGGTTCGGTCTCGCGGGCGGCGCGGTAGGCGTTGCGCACCGGCTCGCCCTGGTGGTCGCGGTGCACGCCCTCGGCAACGGTGACCAGGCCGGCCGGCAGCCGGACGTCCAGCTGGGCGGCGATGGCCTGGAGCAGGGCGGCGCCGGCGCGCTGGTCGCCCTCGATCGCGAACTGCTGGGGGCCGGTGGCCAGGTCGAGGAAGACGGCGCGGCCGGTGCCGTCCTCGCTGACGCCCAGCGAGACGATCACCGGACGCACGGCGTCCGGGTCGGGGGTGACGGCGGGCAGTTCGGTGCGGTCGATGGTCCAGGTGCCGGCGTCGGTGGAGTCGGCGAGCAGGACGGTGACCTCGCGGTCGTCCACGAGCGCGGCGTACGGGCGGGCGGGGGCGGCCTCCTGACGGGCGCGGACCAGGGCGCGTTCGGCGTCGCGCCAGGTGAGCGGGGCGCCCAGGTGGTGGATGAGGCGCCGCAGCCGCCGCTGGTGCTGGAACCAGGCGCGGATGGGTGCGGCGAACGCGTTGCGGGTCACGGCGAGTTCGCGTTTGACGCGGGCCCACGCCGCCGACCAGCCGCCCATCCGCATGGCGATGGCCCGCAGGATGAGGAAGACGATCAGCAGCGCGCCGATGATCCCGCAGATGCGGAAGATCGTGTCGCGGTGGGTGCTGAAGAACTCGAAGGGGTCGGTGTTTCTCATGCCGCGGCATTCTCCCGTCGCATCTCGCGGCGCATGGCCAGCAGAGCGTAGTGGGTACGGGACTTGACGGTCCCCTGGGGGACGCCGATGGCGCGGGCGGCATCGGCACGGGACCGGTCGCACAGGTGCACCTGGACGAGGACCTCGCGGTGTTCGGGGGTGAGGCGGGCAAGCGCTCCGTGCACCACATGGCGTTCGACGACGGCGTCGGCCATGTCGGGCTCCGTGCAGCGCTGGAGCATGGGTGCCGGGACCACTCCCATGGGGACGGTGCGGTCACGGCGGTGGGCGTCCACCGCGAGGTTACGCGCGACGGTGTACAGCCAGGCGACGAGGCGGTCCTCGTCGTAGGCGATCTCGTGCTCGGCGGCGCCCGTTCGCGCGGACTGCCGCACGGCCAGGCGCCACACCCGGAGCATGGTCTCCTGCACGATGTCCTCAGCGCGGTGGGGGTCTCCCAGGGTGAGCCGGTTCACATAGCGCAGCAGCCGGGCACGGTACGCGCTGCTGAGCCGGTCCAGCAATTCGCCTGGGTCGCGTTGAGCGGTACGCATGGGTCTGCTCCATCCTCAGCGTCTCGGCGTGGAGAGCGTATTCATGTCCGCGTCCATGTTTCTCCAGATGGTGGGGAAAATCCCGGCCAATAAGCTCAGATGTAGCTCAGATTTTTGTTTACCGATACCTGGGGGACTTTGCGGGCGGGCGGCATACGGGCAGTGCGCGGCTGACAACAGGCGGCGGCGCGTGTGACGTGGGGGTAAAACCGCAGGCAGGGCGCCGATGGGCGGTGCCTGGTGCGGCCACGGCGGGCGCGAGGGGGGCCGGGTGACGGTGCGCGGAATTCTCCGCGCACCGGTTGTTCAGCCGCGGCGGGTGGTGAGATATGAAAGAAGGCTGCGGATTTCCCCGGCGGGGGCGGGTGCCAGCGGCACCGCGCGCAGCGACCGGTGGGCCAGGGCCAGTTGCCGGTCCGCCTCGGCGAGCGCGGCGGCGCGCCCGCCGGCCGCCTCGATCAGGGCGGCGGCGTACCGGGCGTGTTCGTCGCCGAACGGGTCCGTGCCCAGCACGGCGGCCAGGGCACGGGCGTCCGCGCGGTCGCCGGCCAGGGCCAGCAGTACCGGCAGGGTCTTCTTGCCCCGCCGCAGATCGCCGTACACGGGCTTGCCGGTGACCGCCGGGTCGCCCCAGATGCCCAGCACGTCGTCGATGGCCTGGAAGGCCACTCCGGCGTGCAGTCCGGCACGGCGCAGCGCGTCGACGGTACGGGGCTGGGCGCCGCCGAGGGCCGCGCCCAGCGCGGTGGCACAGCCGAACAGCGCGCCGGTCTTGCGGCCCGCCATGCCCAGGTACGCGTGAGGGGTGACGGCGCCCTCGCCGCGCCAGGGCGTGTGCTCGAACCGGAGGTCCTCGGCCTGGCCGTGCACCAGGTCGCGCAGGGCGCCGATCAGGTGCCGTACGGCGGTGGCGGTGTGCGGGCCGCCGCCGGCGGCCAGGGTGTCCAGGGCCAGGCTGTGGAGCGCGTCGCCGGCGAGGACGGCGGGCCCGGTGCCGTACGCCTTCCACACGGCCGGGCGTGCTCTGCGGTGTTCGTCGCCGTCCATGATGTCGTCGTGGACCAGGGAGAAGGTCTGCACGAGTTCCACGGCGACGGCGCCGGGGACGGCGGTGGCCCCGGTGGCGCCGACGGCTTCGGCGGCCAGCAGGGTCAGGGCGGCGCGGATGCCCTTGCCGTCCGGGGTGTGGGTGGCCATCTCGTACAGCCAGGGGTGGAGTTGGCGCAGTGCCCGGTCCAGGGCGGGGGCGGTGGCGGCGCGGGTGCGGGCGAGGATGTCGGACGCGGGGGTGGGGGTGGTCGTGGGGGTGGTGGCCGGGGTGGCTGTCGTGGGGGTGAGTTCGCGGATCATGGGGCGGCCTCCGCGGGGGCGGGCGCGGTCGTGGGCAGTTCGGCCAGTGCTTTGTCGGTCATGGCTCTGGCGTGGTGGAGCCCGATGCGCTGGAAGAGGGTGCGCAGTTCCCGCAGTTCGGCGGCGGTCTCCTCCGGGCCGCGCTGCCCCAGCCGGTGCAGGGTCTTGGCCAGTCCGAGCCGGCACAGGGCCTGGCCGCGCAGCTCGTCGATGGCGCGGAACTCGGCGAGCGTCTCCTCGTAGCCGCGCTTGGCCTGCCGGTAACGGCGGGCGCGGAAGAGCACGTTGGCGCGCATCTTGTGGTTGTAGGCGAGCGCGGAGGTGAGGTTCATCCGGCGGCAGGCCCGTTCGGCCTTCTCCAGGATGCTCAGCGCGCGGTCGGCGTCGCCGTCGCGGACCGAGACGATGTCGGCGATGCCGCGCTGGGCCCAGGCCCAGCCGCGCCGGTCGTCGGCGTTCCGGGCGATCTCGGCGGCCTCCTCGAAGAGGGCGAGCGCGCGGTCGAAATCTCCGGTGTTGCGGTGGATCTGGGCGATCCCCTCCAGCGCCCAGACCGTGTGCCGGGCCTCGCCGCGCTTGCGGGCCTCGGCGAGGAGCTGCTCGTGCAGCCGGCCGACGGCTTGGTAGTCCCCCTGTATTCGGCCGGTTTCGGCGAGCCCGGCGAGGGAGTAGCCGCGGGCGACGACGTCGTCGCCGCGTTTGCCGAGATCGGCGGCGAGGGTGAGCAGCCGGCGGGCGAGCGGCAGCGCGCCGCGCTGCCGGGCGAGGGTGCCGCCGCTCCACATGGCCCAGGCCATGGCGCCGAGGTCGTCCGCGGCGCGGGCGGCACGGTAGCTGGCCTTCCACGCGGCGTCCGCCTCGGCGACCTGGCCGAGCCGGCGCCGTGCCTCGGCGACGCCGAGTCCGGCACGGGCCACTTCGCGCCGGTCGCCGGAGGCTTCGGCGATCCGCAGTTGTTCGCTCGCCGCACGCAGGACATCGGTGAGCGAGGAGTTGACCGACAGGGAGTTCAGGGCGCCCTGATATTCGGGCGCGAACGCGTTGGCGTACATGCGGAGCGACTATACACGAGGTGTATACTCAGTATGTATAGCCGTTGTGGTGGTCCGATGATGAGACGCGCCGGAGCCCCGAACGGCTCCGGCGCGCCATGAATTTCAGACGTTCCTCACCGCAACTGGCTGATCAGCACCTGCGCCCGATGGGTCAGCGCGGCCCGCGCGCCGTCCGACACCGAGCGCTTCGACGCCTTCTCCAGCTGCCACACGAACGACTCCAGCGCCGCCACCGCGCCCCGCGCGCTGCCGGCCTGCTCCCACTGCACCTTGGCCACCAGCAGCGGCACCGACAGCAGGATCCCGGTCACCCGGTCGACATCCCCGGCCCGGACGAACGCGTCCAGCGCGTCCTTCAGCGCGCTCACCCCGCCCGGCGTCACAAAGTCCGGCACCGGGACGTCCGCCCAGTCGGTGTCGGAGGCGAAGTAGAAGCTCGGGTAGGACGGCTGGTTGTAGGTGGTCTGCTGCCGCGCCACGTCCACCCGGTACTGCGGGTCGTGCATGAGGGTGTACAGCTTGCGGTCGGTGACCTCCGTGCTCGTGTAGACGCGGATCGCCGAACTGTCCTCGGTCCGCACCAGCAGTTCCTCGCGCCAGTCGCCGAAGATGTCGGCCACCAGGGACGGGTTGCCCTTGGTGTGGTTGTTGGTGAGGGTGCCGGTGGCGGTCAGCAGCGTGCCGCGCTGCCAGTCCTCGATGGTCGGGGTGACATCGATCGCGCCGTCGACCAGCTGCGTGGTCATGTCGCCCGACCAGCGGATGCTCATGTTGGTGCCGGGGGTCTGCGAGCCCAGCCGCTCACCGCCGGCACTCCACAGCCCGATGCCCGAACCCCACGTCTCCAGGCCGGGGCGGGAGGGATCGATGTCACCGATCATGCCGCGCCCGGTGTCCACGCCGGTGTAACCGCCGTACAGCACCTCACCGGTGGCGGCGTCGCGCAGCGCGTACCCGTACGGGGCCCACGGCCCGCCCTCGTGGACGGTGTAGATCTCCAGGCCGGGGCGGTCCGGGTCGATGTCGGCGACGTGCATGGCGTCGCCGTGGCCCAGCTTCACGTACTCGCCCGGGACGCTGGACTCCGGCGGGCCGAAGTCGTAGGAGCTGTAGAGCAGTGAGCCGTCGTGGTCCAGGGTCGCCGAACCGTAGACGATCTCCTGCTTGCCGTCGCCGTCCACATCGGCCACGGACAGCGAGTGGAAGCCCTGGGTGGTGAGGGTGCCGTACTCGGGGTCGGTGCCCTCGACGCCGTGCGGGCCGTCGTTGAACGGGTTGGACATCGGGGTCCAGCCGCTGTCCACGTACCAGTCCTCGGTCAGCCGGTGGCCGTCCCAGCGGTAGGCGACGAGGGTGGTGCGGGTGTAGTAGCCGCGGGCGAACACGGCGGAGGGGTGCGTGCCGTCGAGGTAGGCCACGCCGGACAGGAAGCGGTCGACCCGGTTCCCCGGCTCGATGCGGTTCATCGCGTAGTCGCCCCACATGAGCCCGTCGTCGTGGCGGCCGGGCTTGTAGGCGATGGTCTGGAGCTCGGCGCCGGTCAGGCCGTTGAAGACGGTCAGGTACTCGGGCCCGTCGACGATGAAGCCCTCGAAGGCGCGCAGCCGGTTGTTGCCGCTGCGCGAGGGGGCGTAGACATCGATGAAGTAGTCGGTGAGTTCAGCGGCGTCGGCGGCCGACAGCGGGTAGCTGTGGCTGAACTCGTCCTCGGCGCCCAGCGCCTCCTCGACGGTGGCCGGCCAGTTCCCGGCGACGACCTCGGGGTGCTCGTGCCAGCCCCGGAAGATGCCGGCGAGGTGCTCGGCGTAGTCCTCGGCGCTCATCCGGTAGTCGTCACCGTGCCCGTAACCGGCGCGCACGTCCTCGCGGGGCATGGTGATGTACTTCGTGGAGACGGCGCGGCCGTCCTTCCCGTACCGGGTGATCTTGGTGCCCGGCGCGGTCTTGAACATCATCTCCGAGCGGCCGTCGCCGTCGAAGTCGTACACCAGGAACTGCGTGTAGTGGGCGCCCGCCCGGATGTTGACGCCCAGGTCGATACGGTGCAGGAGGGTGCCGTCGAAGCGGTAGGTGTCGATGTAGACATTGCCGGTGTAGCCGACCTGGGAGACGTCCTTGGAGTTGGACGGGTCCCACTTGACGATGAACTCGTACTGGCCGTCGCCGTCCACGTCGCCGACGCTCATGTCGTTGGCGCGGTACGTGTACGCCTCGCCGGCCGGGGTCACACCGTCGGCCGGCTTGCGCAGCGGGATGTCGTAGTAGCCCTCGGACCAGGGGGAGACGGCGTCGCTGCGGTCGACCTCGGTGCCGCCGACGAGGGCGGCGACCCGGTACGAGGCACCGTCCTGACCGTCCGGGTCGAGGAAGTTGGTGCTGTCGGTGACGGTGGCGATGGCCTCGCCGTCCCGGTACACCCGGAAGTCGGCGCCGGTCATGCCGTTCTCCCCGGCCCCGGTCACCTCGTGGCCGAGCAGCCGCCAGCTGAGGAACACGCCCTCGTCGGTGGCGACGGCCACCAGGCCCCGGTCCAGCTCCTCCAGCTGGAGGGCGGCGGAGCCGGTGCCGGAGCCGGATCCCGGGGCTGCGGCCCCGGGCCCGGCGGCACCCGCCAGCAACCCGCCGACGAGCGCCGCCGTCACGGCGACGGCTCGCGTTCTTCCGTACGGTCTCATGGGAACGTCCCTTCCACGACCGATGATTGAATCGTCTCAATAAACGGCCGAGACGCTACGGTGCCCCCTCCACACCGTCAACCCTTTGCGCACAAAAGGCGAGAGCTTCACTCAAAGGCGCGCAATGGATCCGCTCCGTGCGTCCACTGGACCCCGAGCCGCTGGCGCGCCACCAGCCAGCCGCGCCCGGGGTCACGCCGGAACTCCCAGTCGTACGGGCCACCCATCGCGTACGGGGCGCCCGCCGCATCCGGGGCGGGCCCGCCGACCGCGACGAACCACATGTAGCCGATGCCCGTCGCCCGGTCCCCGTCCACCTCCACGTGCAGGTTGAGGATGTGGTGCTGCATGGCGGCGTACGGCGACTCCGCCTCCTCCACCCGCGCCCGGATCGCGTCCCGCCCGCGGATCTCCCCCCACGGCCCGAACTCCAGCACCGCGTCCCCGGCCCAGCAGGCGCTCCACGTCCCCCAGTCCCCGCGATCCAGCGCCCGCCACCCCCGCATCAGCAGCGCGCGCACCGCCTCCTTGTCCTCCAGCACCCTGAGCCGGCGCTCCAGCGCCGCGACATGATCGCTCACTGGGCACTCCCCACGGGACGCACGACGATCTCGTTGACGTCGACCTCGCGCGGCTGGGCCACGGCGTACCCGATCGCGTCCGCGACGGCCGAGGCCGGCAACGCCACCGCCCGGTACGCCGCCATGGCCGCCCGGGCGACCGGATCGGAGATGCCGTCCGCCAGCTCCGACTCGGTCACCCCGGGAGAGACCAGCGTGACCCGCACCCGCCCGCCCGACTCCTGGCGCAGCCCCTCGGAGATCGCCCGCACCGCGAACTTGGTCGCGCAGTACACGGCGGCGGTCGGCGAGACCTCGTACGCCCCGACCGAGGCGACGTTGACCAGATGCCCGCCGCCCTCCTGCTCGCGCATCAGCGGCAGCGCGGCGGCGATGCCGTGCAGCACGCCGCGCACATTCACATCGATCATGCGGTCCCACTCGTCGGTGCGCAGCGCCTCCAGGGGCGACAGCGGCATCACCCCGGCGTTGTTCACCAGGACGTCCAGCCGCCCGAAGCGGGTACGGGCGCCGGAGACGAACTCCCGTACGTCCGCGGCGTCCGTGACATCGAGCCGCCGGTACGCGGCGGTTCCCCCCGAGGCGTTGATCTCCCCGGTGAGCGCGGCGAGCCGGTCGGTGCGCCGGGCGCCCAGGAACACCCGGTGCCCGTCGGCGGCGAGCCGCCGGGCGGTCGCCTCGCCGATCCCGCTGCTGGCACCGGTGATCGCCACCACCTTGTCCTTGGTGCGGGTCATCGCGTCGTCCTCTCCCGGTGGAGGACGAGGTGCTCGTGGTAGAGCACGCCGCCCCGGATGTCGCCGGTCGCCGTGAACCCGGTGTCGTCGACGTAGTCGATGTGGTCACCGGTCACCGTGTAGCGGCCGGTGTACGCGCCGCGGCGCCCGCCGCGGGCCTCCTCGTACCGGCCGTCGGCCCGCAACTCCTGGCGGATGTGACCGTCGGCGGTCACCCACAGGCCGACCACGCTCGTGTGGTCCGTCATGCTGGACTCCCTTCGCTGGCTGTCACGGCCCAGCCTGGGGCGGGCGCCCGTCGGCGGCCAGGACGGTCGCTGCCGGGGTGCGGCACACCCAGGCGGCGCCCGGCGCGGCGTCCTAGCCTGGACGGCATGACCGGCGACCGTTCCCCGTCCGGGGCCCCGCGCCCCTCCTCCCCGTCCCCATCCGACTCCGGTTCCGGCAATCACCTGGGCGACTTCCTGCGGGCACGCCGGGCGGGTCTGGGCCCGCAGGACGTGGGCATGCCGAGCTACGGGCAGCGCCGGGTCCCCGGACTGCGCCGCGAAGAGGTCGCCGTGCTGGCCGGGGTGAACGCCGACTACTACGCCCGCCTGGAACAGGGCCGCGAACGCCACCCCTCCGCCCAGATCCTCGACGCGCTCGCCGACGCCCTGCGGCTGGACACCGACGCCCGCGAACACCTGCACCGGCTGGCCGGCACCACACCGGGACACCGGTTCACGCCGCCCGCCGGGGAACAGGTCGGCCCCGCGCTGCGCGACCTCATCGACGGCTACCCCGGCGCCCCCGCGTTCGTCATCAGCCACACCCTGGACATCCTGGCGGCCAACGCCCTGGCCCAGGCCCTGCACTCCCCCTTCGGGCAGCCGGACAACCTGGCCCGGATGGCGTTCCTCGACCCGGCGGGGCGGGACTTCTACACCCGCTGGGACGCCACGGCCGAAGCGCTCGCGGGCCACCTGCGCCAGGCAGCGGGACCCGATCCGGACCACCCGCGCCTGCGCGCCCTCGTCCGCGAGCTGACCGCCCGCAGCCCGGAGTTCAGCCGGCTGTGGAACGCCCACACCGTCCGGGGCAAGACCCGGGCGGCCAAGCACCTCCACCACCCGGACGTCGGCCCGCTGACCCTGACCTACCACGCGTTCGACGTGCGCGAGGCCCCCGGCCGGCAACTGATCATCTACCAGGCGGCCCCCGGCTCCGCCGCCGCACACGCCCTGACCCTGCTGGGCACCCTGCACGCCACGTCGCGGGGCACCGCGGGCGGGACCGGCTCCCCCTGAGGACGTATCGGCGCGTAAACCGGGTGCGGACCGCCGCGCCGGTGCGCTGTGATGGGCCCATGACGATCGCCTTGCGCACGCCGGAGCCCGAGGGTCTGACCGAGGTCGTGAACGCGCTGCGCGAGTGGCAGGACGACGGGCAGCCGATGCAGTTGCACCCCGGGGACCTGGGCTGGTTCTGGCGATTCGGGGCACCGGCGACGGCTGCGGCGGTCCGCACCTGGAGCCGGGACGGGCGGATCCTCGCCGTCGGACTGCTGGACGGGCCCCGGCTGTTCCGGCTGACCACCGCCCCGGAGGTGCGCCGCGACGGGGAGTTGGCGCGGCGGCTGGCCGACGATGTGACGCGCCCGGAACGCGGCGTGCTCGGCCCCGGGGCGGCGGATGTCGAAGCCCCGATGGACTCCCCGGTCCACGACCTGCTGGCCGAACGGGGCTGGCACCCCGGCGAACCGTGGACGCCCCTGCGCCACGACCTCACCGAGCCGCCGCCGGACCCGGGAGTACGCATCGAGGTGGCCGGTCCGGAGCGGGTCGGTGACCGGGTCGCCGTGCAGCGGGCGTCCTTCGACAGCTCGACCTTCACGGAGGAGCGCTGGCACGCGATGGCGGCCGGTGCGCCGTACGCGGACGCCCGCTGCCTGGTCGCGTACGACGAACAGGGCACGGCCGTCGCGACGGTGACGGTCTGGTCGGCCGGCCCGGGGCGACCGGGTGTGCTGGAGCCGCTGGGCACCCACCGCGACCACCGCGGTCACGGGTACGGCCGGGCGGTCGCCGTCGCCGCGGCGGCGGCCCTGCGCGAACTCGGCTCCTCCAGCGCCCTGGTGTGCACCCCGACCGCCAACACCGCGGGCGTGGCCACCTATGTGTCGGCCGGCTTCCGGAGACTTCCCGGGGTCCGGGACAGCAGCCGGGAGGGATAGGGGCCGGCCCGCTTCACGCGGCCGGCGCGTTCTCCGTTCGCACCGCGCACCTCGGGTGGGGCCGGCCGCCGCACCGCCGTTCTCCGTCCGCCGGCACGCCGCGGCCCGTGACCGGGGGCAGCGCGCGATCCCGGCCGCGCCGGCTCAGCCCCCGGGAGAGGCGATGCGGCGGTAGGTGTCCTCCACCATGGTGTGCATCGACATGCGGAAGATCTCCGCCTGGTGCTCGGGCCCCACGAACGCGGTGTGGCCGAACACCTCCAGGACGATGAGCCCGTGCATGTGTCCCCACATGCTGAGCAGCAGCGATGTCGCGGGGGTCGGCAGGACGCCCGCGCCCAGAAGGTTCAGATGGGCGCGGAGTTCGGGTGACAGGGGCGGGACGTCGGCCGCGGCGAGCTGTTCCGGGGTGAAGCCGCCGAACAGTTCGTGCTCGAAGATCGCGCTGATCCGGCGCACCGCCTGGGTGGTGGGCCCCTCCGGTGGCGCCGAGTAGTCGCGCAGCGGTGTCCCGTACAGCAGTTGGAAGAGCTCGGGGTGGGTGAGGGACCACCGCCGGTACGCCTCGATACCGGCCAGCACGCGGGCCACGACCTCGCCCTCCGGCACGGAGTCGACGCCGGCCCGCACGGCGTCGCCCAGGTCGTCGTAGGTCTTGGTGATGAGCCCGGTGATCAGGGCGTTCCGGTGGGGGAAGTAGTGGTAGAGCGACTGCACGCTCATCCGGAGGTCGCGGGCGATCCCGCGCAGGGACAGACCTTCCGGCCCCTTCCGGATGACCTGGCGCTCGGCGGTCTCCAGGATTTCCCGGGTGGCGGTGGCCCGCCGCCTCTCGCGCAGGGAGAGCGGGGGCTGCGCGTCGTCGTCTGCGGGCATGCGGCGACCCTATGCCGCTCCCACCGGCTGACAAACGTGCGGGGGTGTCAGGCAAATCTGACACTCCCGCATCCGTGTCCGGCTCACTAACGTCGAGCCGGCGACGAGGAGTGCGTCACCGCACCCGCCTGTGATCAGGGCGAAGTGCCTCCGCGGAGCACCCTGTCGGCTTCCAGGCAAGTCACCCCGCTGCCGCATCCCGTTTCACCAGCCCGTTTCACCCTGCGCGCTTCCAAGGAGAACGTACGTGTTTGACCGTATGGCCGAGCTGGCGATCCGCCGGCCCCGGCTCGTCCTCATCGCCGCCTTCGTGGCGGTGCTCATGATGGGCGCCGTGGGCGGCGGCGCATTCGAGAAACTGCGGGGCGGCGGGTTCGACGACCCGGCGTCCTCCTCCACCCGGGCCGGGGAGCTCATCGAGGAGAAATTCGGCGGGGGCACCAATCTGATCCTGCTGGTCGGCGCCCCGGACGGGGTCGACGACCCGGCCGCCAGGGAGAGCGGCGAGGCGCTGCTGGCCGAACTGCGCGCGGAGGAGCACCTCGCCAACATCGTCTCCTACTGGGACACCGGCAGCCCGGACCTGCGCTCGCGGGACGGCAGGGGCGCCATCGTCCTCGTCCATGTGGCGGGCGACGAGATGGAGCTCCAGGAGAACACCGACGCCGTCATCGACACCTACACCGGCACGTACGACGGCACGCTGACCGTACGTGCCGGGGGCGCCGCCGCCGTGGACTCCGACATGTCCACGCAGGTGGTCGACGACCTCATCCTGGCCGAGATCATCGCCGTTCCGCTGGTGCTCCTGCTGCTCCTGGTCGTCTTCGGCAGCGTCGTCGCGGCCCTGCTGCCGCTGGTCATCGTGATCATCGCCATCGCCGGAACGTTCGCGCAGCTGGCGGTCCTCGGCTCGATCACCGAGGTGTCGATCTCCGCGACCAACCTGACCACCGCGCTGGGCCTGGGACTTGGTGTCGACTACGCGCTGCTGATGACCAGCCGGTTCCGCGAGCAGCTCGCGGCCGGGACCCGGGTCGAGGACGCCGTGCGGCAGACGGTCGCCACGGCGGGCCGGACCGTCGCGTTCTCCGCCGCGACGGTGGCGGCGGCGCTGGGCACCCTGCTGGTCTTCCCGCAGTACTTCCTGCGGTCGATCGGGTACGCCGGTGTCGGGGTCGTGGTCATCGCCGCCGTCAGCACCCTGTTCGTCATGCCGGCGCTGTTCATGGTCCTGGGGCACCGGGTGAACAAGGGCCGGATGCCCTGGGCGAAGGCGGGGGTCCGCGACGCGGGCGGCTCGCTGTGGGGGCGGCTGGCCCGTACCGTCATGCGCCGCCCGGTGCTCACCGCGCTGCCGGTCCTCGCGGTGCTGGTGGCGGCCACGGCCCCGCTGCTCGGCATCACCTTCGGCGTCCCCGACGAGCGGGTGCTGCCCACCGGTGCCGAGAGCCGTCAGGTCTCCGAGGCGCTGCGGAACGACTTCGACGGCAACGACGACGCCGCCGTGCACGTCGTCATCGACCGGGGCGTCGGCCGGGACGAACTGGCCGCGTACGCGGTCGAACTGTCCGCGCTGCCCGGCGTCGTCCGGGTCGAGACCAGCGCGGGCACCTTCACCGAGGGGGAGCCCGCGGCCACGGCCCCCGGCAACCCCGCCCTCGGCCGGCCCGACGCGGAACGGATCACCCTGGTGAGCGGGCTGGCCCCGGCGTCCGACGCCGCGCAGGACCTGGTCAGGGAGGTCCGCGCGGTGAACGGCCCCGACGGGTCCCAGCCGCTGGTCGGCGGCTCGGACGCGTCCCTCATCGACGCCAAGGACTCCATCGGCGAACGGATCCCGCTCGCCCTGGGCCTGATCGCCGTCACCACCTTCATCCTGCTGTTCCTGTTCACCGGCAGCGTCGTGCAGCCGCTGCGCGCCCTGGTCCTCAACATGCTCACCCTGGGCGCCACCCTCGGCGTGATGACCTGGATCTTCCAGGACGGCAACCTGTCCTCGCCGCTCGGCTTCACCCCGCAGCCGATGGAAGTCGCCATGACGGTGCTGATGTTCTGCATCGCCTTCGGCCTGTCGATGGACTACGAGGTGTTCATCACCAGCCGGATCAGGGAACTCCACGACGCCGGCGCGGACAACGAGACGGCCGTCGCCGACGGCCTCGGGCACACCGGCCGCATCGTCACGGCCGCGGCCCTGCTGCTCGCGGTGAGCTTCTTCGCCTTCGGCACCTCGCAGATCAGCTTCATGCAGATGTTCGGCCTGGGCAGCGGGCTGGCGATCCTGCTGGACGCCGTGGTGGTGCGCGGCGTGCTGGTACCGGCCTCGATGCGCCTGCTGGGCCGCTGGAACTGGTACGCGCCGGGCCCGCTGCGCGCGATCCACGCCCGGATCGGCCTGCGCGAGGGCGGCACCGCTCCGGAGCCGGCCCCGGCGGTGAAGGAGACGGCCGGGGTCTGACCCGCTCAACGGCCCCGGGTCCGCCGGACGTCCGTCCCCGCCGTACCGGGGGCGGACGCGTTCAGGCCGGCGGGCCCGTCCGAGGATGTGCGGCCGGACGCCCTCCCGCGCACGGGCCGTCCGTTCCCCGACAACCCCGGCCCGGCCCGCGCCGCGTGGGGTCAGACCGTGATGACGGTGGCTGTGGGCAGGTCGTGGAAGGGGGCGAGCTGGTCGGGGGTGGCGGCGGAGTCGGTGACCAGGGTCCAGGGGCGGCGCAGCGGGCCCGGAGCCCAGGCGGTGAACGGTGCCTGCCCCAGTTTGCTGCTGTCCGCCAGGATGTACACCTCCGTGGAGCGCTCCGCCATCAGCTCCTTGAGCGCCGTCTGCTGGAAACTCGCCTCGCAGATGCCGCGCGCCGCGTCGATGCCGTCCGCGCCGAGGAACACCTTGTCGGCGCTCAGCCGGGACAGTGACAGTTCGGTCAGCGGCCCGACGAACGCCTGGCTGACCTGGCGAAGCTGCCCGCCGAGGGAGATCACCTCGACGCCCGGCACCTCGTTCAGCTCGCCGAGCGCCGTCAGGGAATTGGTGACGACGGTGAGTTCGGTGTGGGCGCGCAGCTGCCGGGCCAGCAGACCGGTGGTGGTGCCGCCGTCCAGTATCACCGTGTCACCGGCGGCGACCCGGCCGGCCGCCCAGGCGGCGATCCGTCCCTTCTGCGCCACGGCCAGCGACGCGCGCTGGCCCAGCGACTGCTCCGGTACGTGCTCGGCGGTGATGGCGCCGCCGTAGGTGCGGGCGATGGTGCCGCGTTCGGTCAGCAGCGCCAGGTCGCGGCGGATGGTGGACGGGGTGACGCCGAGGGTGCGGGCCAGTTCCTCGACGGTCACGGTGCCGTCGGCGGAGACCGTACGGACGATCAGCTCCCGCCGTTCCGCGGCACGCGGGCGCGGGCGGCCAAAGGTGTGCTGGTCGGTCTCCGCCATGTCGATGTGTCCGTCCGTTTCGCTCAGCTCGCGGTGGAGGGCGCCGGGGCCAGCCGGGCGGCCTGCCGCAGCGCCTCGACGATGCTGCCCGCGTCGGCGGTGCCGGTGCCCGCGATGTCGAAGGCCGTGCCGTGGTCGACGGACGTACGGATCACCGGGAGGCCGACGGTGATGTTGACCCCGGCCTCCAGGCCGAGGATCTTCACCGGCCCGTGCCCCTGATCGTGATACATCGCCACCACCAGGTCGTAGTCGCCGCGTCCGGCGACAAAGAATACCGTGTCGGCCGGAAGCGGCCCCCGGGCGTCGATGCCGTCCGCGCGCAGCGCCTCGATGGCCGGGACGATCTTCTCGCCCTCCTCGCCGCGCCCGAACAGGCCGTTCTCGCCGGCGTGCGGGTTGATGCCGCACACCGCGATCCGGGGGTTGGGGACTCCGGAGTCGACGATGGTGCGGTGGCCGCGCCGTACGGTGCGCTCCACCAGGCCCGGGTCGATGCGCTCGATGGCGTCGATCAGCCCGATGTGGGTGGTGACGTGGATGACCTTGACCTTCTCGGTGGCCAGCATCATCGACACCTCCCCGACCCCCGTGAGGTGGGCGAGGAGTTCGGTGTGGCCGGGGAAGCGGTGGCCGGCGGCGTGCAGTGCCTCCTTGTTGAGGGGGGCGGTGCAGATGGCCTGGACCTCGCCGGTGACGGCGAGGGCGGCGGCGCGTTCGACGTAGCGGTAGGCGGCTTCGCCGGCGAGCGGGGAGAGCGTGCCGAAGGGCAGGCCGACGGGGAGGAGTCCGAGGTCGATGACGTCGATGACGCCGGGGGAGGGGTCGGCGTCGGCGGGCGAGGCGACGGTGCGCACGGTGACCGCGTCGGCGAGCCCGCAGATCCGGGCGGCTTCGGCCAGCCGGGCGGCGTCGCCGATGACGACGGGACGGCACAGGGTGTGGATCTCGGGCTCGGACAGTCCGCGCACGATGATCTCGGGGCCGACGCCGGCGCCGTCGCCCATGGTGACGGCGACGAGGGGCAGGGGGGCGGTCATGGCTTTTCCTCCGGGCTGTTGATGGTGGCCACGATGCGGCTGAGGGTGTCCGGTGCGCCGAAGCCGCCCGCCTTGGTGATGACATGACGCGGAACCGGTTCACGGGTCCGGGCGAGGACGACGGACGGGGCGGGTTCGGCGAGCAGTTCGAGGGCGTGCACGCCGGAGTGGGTGAGGACGGCGCGCGCCGTTTCGCCGCCGGTGAGGATCAGGGTTCCGGCGGCGGAGGCGGCCGGGGCGGCGATGCGTCCCAGCCGGCCGACGAGATCCCGGGCGACGGCCGTGTCCACGGGCGCGTCCGGGTCCAGGCGCAGCAGGGTGTCGCCGGTGCGCAGCAGGGCGAGCAGACGGCTCGCGAGCGGACCGGGAGGGTCGCCCAGGACGGCGGAGACCGGGAGCGTGAGGGTGTGTGGCAGGTGCGCGGCGAGCGCGTCCGCCTGGCGTCCGGAGACGCCGTGGGCGCTGCCGATCACGGCCAGCACCGGGCCGGCGGGAGAGCGGGGTCCGGCGGGGTGCCCCGGGGGCAGCGGTGCGCCGGGCCGGTGGGCGGAGGTGGTGTGGGCCTCGCTGTGGGCCAGGGGATCGGCGCGGGTTTCGAGGTGGGCCAGCGTGTGGGCCAGGGCGTGGGCCAGTCCGGCCGCGCCGGCCCAGCGGGCGGTCCCGGGCAGGGCGAGACCGGCGGCGGCGACGGCGCGCAGGTCGGCGTCCGACTCCGCGTCGCACACCGCCAGTCGCCCGCGCGCACCGCACTCGGCGAGGCGGGCGGTCAGCCGGGCGCGCGGCCCGCGCACTTCGGTCAGCGGGATCGCGGTGACCGGCAGCGGGGCCAGCGCCTGGGCCACCGAGCGGGGCGGGCCGGTGCGTTCGGCGCCCCAGGCGTCGGTGGCGTGCAGCGGCACATCGTGGACGTGCACCACCCCGTCCCGGACGGTGCGCCCGGTCCGCGGTGAGGCGGGCGCGCAGATGAGCACCCCGCCGGCGGCCGGCGCGTACGCGCGCAGCGCCTCCAGTTCGGCGGCCGGGTTGCCGCGCAGGGTGGAGTCGAGTTTTTTGAACAACCGCCGGCCCGCACCGAACCGGCACAGCACGTCCGCCACCCGGCGCCCGGCGGTGGCGGGGTCGGTGTAACGGCTGTCGGTGTCGGTGGCCAGCACCCGCGCCGTCGGCCACGCGGCGTCCGCGTGCTCCGTCCCGTCCGCGTGCTCCGCCGCGCGCAGCAAGATCTCGCTGCGCATTCCGCGCAGTGCGAAGGCGATGCCGCTGTCGGCGGCACCGCTGAGATCGTCAGCGACCAGCAAAGTCTCGCGATATTGCATAGTCGCAACCGTACCGACTCTTGCGCGTTGCGCGCAATCGTGTCACGGTTTCGCTCGCAACGCGCAAAGGAAAGGAAGCCGACGATGAAGACGGTGGAGACAGCACAACGGGCCCGGGAACCGGAAGTGGACGATCCGTACCGGCTCGACCCGGCCGATGTCCAGGAAGCGCCGACCAGCCTGCGCGGCACCCTGCGCCGCCTGGGCCCCGGCATGATCCTCTCCGCCGCCGTCGTCGGCTCCGGCGAGCTGATCACCACCACCGCCCTCGGCGCGCAGGCCGGCTTCGCCCTGCTCTGGCTGGTGATCATCAGCGCCCTGGTGAAGGTCTGGGTGCAGATCGAACTCGCCCGCTGGACGATCCTCACCGGCCGCACCGCACTCGCCGGCTACGCGCAGGTCGGTCCGAGGATCGGCCGGGTCGGCGCGATCAACTGGCTGTGGATCCTGATGGACTTCGCCAAGATGCTGCAACGCGGCGGCATCATCGGGGGCACCGCGGCGGCGTTCAGCATCCTGTTCCCCATCGGCGGCGAGGCGCTGGGCACCACGTCGCTGACCGTGTGGACCGTCATCGTCGTCGTCTCCGCCGTGGCCCTGATGTATTCCGGGCGGTACGGGCTCGTGGAGCGCGCCGCGTTCATCGCCGTCGTGCTGTTCACCCTCATCACCGTCGGCCTCGCGCTCAGCCTGCCCGGCTCCGGCTTCTCCTACAGTGGCTCCGACCTCCTGGGCGGCCTGTCGTTCGCCATCCCGGCCGGCTCGCTCGGCTTCGCCGTCGCCATGTTCGGCATCACCGGCGTGGGCGCCGACGAGATGACCACCTACACCTACTGGTGCCTGGAGAAGGGTTACGCCCGCTGGACCGGCCCCGACGACGGCACCGAGGAGCGGGCGCGGCGCGCCGAGGGCTGGATCCGGGTGATGCGCATCGACGCGCTGATCGCCTGGGGCGTGTGCACCGTGTGCACGCTGTCCTTCTACATCATCGGCGCCGCCATCCTGCACCCGCAGGACCTCGTGCCCAAGGGCAACGAGATGATCACCACCCTTTCCCGTCTTTACACCGATACGCTCGGCGAGTGGTCGCACTACTTCTTCCTCGTCGGCGCGATCGCGGTGCTCTACTCCACCCTCATCGGGTCGACCGCCAGCGTCCCGCGGCTGTGGACCAACACCCTCGGGCTGCTCGGTGTCATCGACTGGAACGACCCCAGGGTCCGGCGCCGCACCGTCCGCGCCCTCACCGTCGCGCTGCCGCCGCTGTGGGGCGCCTCGTACCTGTGGATCCAGTCCCCCGTGCTGATGGTGCAGATCGGCGGCATCGCCGGGGGGATCTTCCTGGTGGCCGTCGTCATCGCCGCCTGGACACTGCGATACCAGGACGTCCCGCACCGCTTCCGCCGCAGCAGGAAGCTCACCACCGCGCTCGTGCTGAGCAGCGTCGCCATCGGCGCGCTCGGCGTCTACTCCATCCTTGAGGTCCTCGGCCTCGGCATCGGAGGCTGATCCCCCTCATGTCCACCGCTCTCATCACCACCCCCAGCTTCGGCCAGCACTCCCGGCGGCCCTGGGAAACCCTGGCCCGGGCGGGTGTGACCACCCACGTCCCGCCGTACGCCCACCCGCTGACCGGGGAACAACTGGCGGAACAGCTGCGGGACACCGGCGCCCGCGCGCTGATCACCGGGCTCGACCCGGTCACGGCACGGGTCCTGGACGCGGCCCCCCGACTGCGCGTGATCGCCAAACACGGCGTCGGCACCGACAACATCGACCTCGCGGCGGCCCGCGGCCGCGGCATCCGGGTCGTCAACGCGCCCGGCACCAACACCGGCGCGGTCGCCGATCTGACCTTCGCGCTGCTGCTGGCCACCGTGCGGCAGATCGTGCCCGGCCACACCTCGGTGACCTCCGGCGGCTGGGGACGGTACTTCGGCCCCGAACTGGCCGGCCGCACCCTGGGCATCATCGGCTACGGGCGCATCGGCCAGGCCGTCGCCCGCCGGGCGCGCGGCTTCGACATGCGCGTCCTGGCGTACGACCCCTATCTGCCCACCGGCGAGGCCCTCATCGACCTGCCCGGTCTGCTCGCCGCAGCCGACATCGTCACCCTGCACCTGCCGATGCCCGCCGACGGCCACCCCGTCCTGGACCGCGCGGCGCTCACGGCCCTGCGCCCCGGCGCGTACGTCATCAACACGGCCCGCGGCGGGCTCATCGACGAGACGGCGCTCGCCGAACTGCTGCACAGCGGCCACCTGGCGGGCGCCGGCCTGGACGTCTACACCACCGAACCGCCCGGACCGGCGGGCAACCCGCTCGTCACCGCCCCGAACACCGTCCTCACCCCGCACTGCGGCGCCTTCAGCCACCAGGCGAACGAGGCCATGGGCACCACGGTGGCCGCCGATGTCGTCCGCGTCCTGCGCGGCGAGGACCCCGCCCACCCCGTTCACTAGAAGGAGCCCCGCTTATGTCCGCTGAACTGGTACTCGGCACCATGACCTTCGGCGACACCGTCGACGCGGCCGGCGCCGCCGCCATGCTCGACCTCGCCGAGGAAGCCGGCATCACCATGCTGGACACCGCCAACGTGTACGCGGGCGGCGCCTGCGAGGAGATCCTGGGCGAACTGCTGGCGGGCGGCGGGCGCCGCGACCGGTTCCGGATCGCCTCCAAGGCGGGCATGCCGCACGAGGACGCCGCCGGCGCCGCCCCGCTGTCGGCCGGCGCGCTGCGCCGCAGCGTCGAGGGCAGCCTGCGGCGGCTGCGCACCGACCGCCTCGACCTCTTCTACCTGCACCAGCCGGACCGGGACACGGAGATCGTCGAGACCCTGGACACCCTCGCCGCACTGGCGGCGGAGGGGCTCATCCGGGAGGTCGGTGTCTCCAACTACCCCGCCTGGCGCATCGCCGAACTGCGCGCCGAGGCACGGCTGCGCGGCGCCCCGGTCCCGGCGGTCTCGCAGTCGCTGTACAACCTCATCGCGCGGCGCGTCGAGGAGGAGTACGCGGAGTACGCGGCCTCGGCCGGGATCTCCACCATCGTGTACAACCCGCTGGGCGGCGGGCTGCTGACCGGGCGGCACCGGTTCGAGGAGCCGCCGGAGCACGGCCGGTTCGGGGACTCGCGGCTGGCGGCGATGTACCGCGAGCGCTACTGGGACCGCCAGTTGTTCGCCGCCGTCACCGAACTGACGGTGGTCGCGGACGGTCTCGGCGTCCCGCTGCCCGAACTGGCGCTGCGCTGGCTGATGGACCGGCCGCTGGTGAACGGGGTCCTCGTCGGCTCCTCCACGCTCGGCCACCTGCGCGCCAACATCACGGCTGCCAGGCGCGGCCCGCTGCCGGCCGAGGCCCTCGACCGCATCGACGCCGTGTGGCAGACCTTGCGCGGCCCGGCCCCCGCGTACCACCGCTGACCGGCCGACCCCTGACCGGCCGACGCCTGACCGGCCGACCCCTGAGCCGCTGACCCCGAGAGGAACGGACCCCTGATGACCGTGGAGAACTTCGCCGCCCGGATACGCGCCCGCGAGCCGATGACCGGCTACTGGGTGGTCCTGGACAACCCCGTCGGCACCGAGCGGATCGCCGGGCAGGGCTGGGACTACGTGTGCGTGGACGCGCAGCACGGGCTGCTCGACTACAAAGGCATCCTCGGCTCACTGACCGCCATCGACGCGCGCGGGACGGCGGCCGGCATGGTACGGGTGCCGGCGAACGACCCGTTCTGGATCGGGCAGTCGCTGGACGCGGGCGCACGCGGCGTCATCGTCCCGATGGTCAACACGGCGGAGCAGGCGGCGGCGGCCGTCAGCGCCTGCCGGTACCCGCCGCACGGGGTGCGCTCGTACGGGCCGATGCGCTCGATGCTGCGGATCGGCCCCGCCCCGGCGGTGGCCGACCGCGAGGTGGCGTGCATCGTGATGGTCGAGACGCGGGAGGCACTGGCCAACGTCACGGAGATCTGCGCGACCGACGGGGTCGACGCGGTGTACATCGGCCCCTCGGACCTGACGATCGCGCTGGGCGGGGCGACCTCGACCGACCCGGCGGTGAGCGAGGAATTCGAGGCGGCGCTCGCCGTGGTGGCCGAAGCGGCGCGGGCGGCGGGCATCGGGGCGGGCATCCACACCCCCTCGGGCGAGGCGGCGGCCCGCCGGCTGGCGCAGGGCTTCAGCTTCGCCACGGTGGCGTGCGACCTGAACCACCTGGAACAGGCGGCGGCCGCGCACTTGGCGGCGGCGCGCGGTTGACGGGACGCGGGCGGGGCTGAGGGCTGGTGACGGGGCCGGTGGCGGGGCGGTCGGTCCAGGATGATCCCCGCACGGCAGGGCTCGCGGTGCCACCGCGGCCGGAGCGGACAGCGATGGTTCTGCGCGGCCTGCCGCATCTCGTCCGGGTTGGGCCGGCCCCTCGCGCCACCGCCGATTGTCAGTGGCTGCCGCTAGGTTTCTGGACGCCGGATCACGTAGGCACGTAAGCCGGCGCACCGGCCCGTCGGGGGGCGGGCCGGACCGGCGTTGGGTCAGCGCGGCGTCGTCGGCGGGCGGCGGGTGGGTCGCCGGAGGGAAGAACGCGCCTTTGGCCGTGCAACCCGGCACGGCTCCGCTCCGTACTTCCTTTGTGCGAGGGGCAGTCGGCCCCTGCCGCGTGGTTCGGTTGGAGTGGTGTGATGAACGTTCGCAAGCAGCGGATGCGTCGGGTGCTGGTCGGTCTCGCCGCCGGGGGAGCCCTGGCCGTGGCCGGGTGGGGCGTGGCCTCGGCCTCGCCCGCCGACAGGCCCGCGCCGTCGCCCGAGCTGGAGGCCCTGGACGAGGCGCCGGCCGAGCCCGCGCCCGTGGCCGAGCCCGCGCCCGTGGACGAGCCCGCCGAGGCGCCGCGGGACGAGGCGCCGGCACCGGCCCCCGAGATCGCGCCGGTGCCCGATGCGGACGGGATCGCCGAGGCTGGGGAGGCCGCCGAGGCGTGTCCGCCGGAGGACGAGCTGGTGGCGGTGGACGAGGGGTCCGTGCCGCCGGTCGACGAGGGGTTCGTGCCGGCCCCGGCGCCCGCCGGCTGAGCCGTCCCGCTACCGTCCCGCGCCCAGCGCCCGGTTGATGGCCGTCGCCCAGCCGCTGGCGGCCGTACTGAGCCGCGGGCGCGGGACGAGCGGCACCGTGCGGGCGTTGAACTGCACCAGCATGAGTTCGTCGCCGGTACGCACCGGGCCGTCCCCGCGCACCACGCGCGGCCAGCACAGCGCCTCGCCCGGCGCCAGCTCCGTCACCGGCGGGCTGCCGGCGAGCGGGCGCGGGCCGTGCGGCGTCAGCCGGTACCGGCCGGGGCTCGGCAGGTCCGGGCCGAGGCTGGCCGCGCGCCGCGCGTGCACCAGGATCTGGCTCAGCGGCGGGAGATCGCCGTGCACCGCGCGGGAGGCGGGCAGGGCGGGCAGCAGCTGGGCCAGGATGTGCAGCCCCAGGACGGGCAGCAGTCCGGCGGCCCGCTCGGCGGCGTGGGTGAGGGAGACCGCCGTCTGGAAGCCGGGGTTGATCTCCACCGCCAGCACCCGGCCGTCCTCGGCGACCAGGTCGAGCCCGAACACGCCCCGGTAGCCGCGCCCGCGCAGCACCTCGCCGACCCGGTGCGCGGCGTCCCGGGCCGCCGCGTGCACCCCCGGCGGCAGGTCGGCGGGCCCGGCCAGCTGGCCGCCGCACGGGGTGCCCCAGTGCGGGGTCAGCTCCGGCAGCCCCACCAACTGGTGGGAGACGGCGGAGACCACGGTGCGGTCGCCTCCGGCGCAGCCCGTGACGGTGAGCGGCAGACCGGGCACCAGCCGGCTGAGTTTGAGGCGGTGGCCCTCCCACACGCACAGCGCCCGGGTCAGTTCGGGGCGGCTGGTGACGCGGACGGTGCCCCGGCCGCGCAGGGTGTTCTCGCGGCGCTGGAGGACGGCCTGTTTCCAGGGGGCGGGCCAGTACGCGGCGGTGCCGCGGCGGCCGGTGGCGGGGACGAGGACGTGTTCGGGCACGGGGACGCCGGCCTCGGCCAGCAGGGCCAGCGCGTCGATCTTGTCCCCGGCGGTGGCGGTGATGCCGGCGGCGGGGGAGAGCAGCCGGTGCCCGTGGGACCGGGCCCACTCGGCGGCCCGGGGGCCGTGTTCAGGGCCGGGGGCGAGGGCCACCCGGCGGCCGGTTCCTGCGCCGGCCACGGGGTCCGCCGTCTCCCGCGCGGTCTGCCGGGGGAGGACGGCGGGCCGCAGCCAGCGCCCGGTGTCCTCGGTCCCGAAGGCGTGGCTGAGGTAGGGGGAGCGGTCCAGCCAGACGGCCTCGTCGACGAGTTCCCTCAGCAGGGCGAGCCCCGTGTCGGCCGGTACGCCCTCCAGGACGGTCTGTCGCATCGGTCCGGCCACCCCTCTCCCGTCCCCGCCCGGTCAGCGGCCTCACGAATGTAGGCACGCCGCGCCCACCGCCCGGGTCTGTCCCGGAACTTCCCGCGACAAACACCTCGTTCGGATGATTCAGTGGCCCTGCGCCGCCGGAGAACGGGTACGTCTGTTCGATCTCCGGTGCGTCGGGGCGGGGTTGCTCTCGCCGCGTCCGGCGGGACGACGCACACCGTGACCGATTCGTCACGGTGTGGAGGGTGATCTTCGGGGCCCGTTCACGTTTTTTCTTCGTCCTTCCCCGGTCTCGTGCTAGCCTCGGAAACTGGTTGCAGTTGTGGTTCCCAGACGTGAAATGCTCCTGTCGCTTTCCGGGGTCGTTACTCTCGGACCGGTGGGAGTTTTTTTGTTTTTCCGGTTTTCCTCCGGTGGGGCAATCATCGCGGCGACACGCAGCCCGCAAGGTGCGGGTTTCGGTACTGCCCCGAAGGAGATATGACATGGCCAGTGGCACTGTGAAGTGGTTCAACTCGGAAAAGGGCTTCGGCTTCATCGAGCAGGAGGGTGGCGGCCCCGACGTCTTCGCCCACTACTCGAACATCGCCACCCAGGGTTTCCGTGAGCTCCAGGAAGGCCAGAAGGTGACCTTCGACGTCGTGCAGGGCCAGAAGGGCCCGCAGGCGGAGAACATCGTCCCCGCCTGATCCTGAGGCGCTCACGCACCTTTGAATCACGCGTGAAGGCCGGGCCCCGCATCCCAGGGATGCGGGGCCCGGCCCTTTGTCATGCGTGGGTGCCCGAGAGCGGGCGCCCGGCGGCCCGGACGGCTCGTGGGCGCCCGGTCTCAGGCCGTCGCCGCCCGGGGCGCCGGGGGCAGCAGGTGCTGGGGGAGTTCGGCCGGGGTGAAGGCGTGTTCCACCACCATCGCGGCCGCCCCGTACACCCCGGCCCGTTCGCCGGCCGCCGACTGGACGATGCGCAGGTCCTGGGTCGCCAGCGGCAGTGACCGCTGGTAGACGACCTCCCGGATGCCGGCCACCAGGTGTTCGCCGGCCTGGGAGAGCGCCCCGCCGATCACGATCCCGGACGGGTTGAACAGGCTCACCGCCGTCGCCAGGACCTCCCCGATGTGCCGTCCGGCCTGCCGGATCAGCTTCAGGGTGGTCACCGACCCGTTGCGCGCCTGGGCCACCACATCGGCGCTGCTGAGCGCGGGCATCCCCAGCTCGGTCAGTTTCGCCGCGAGGGCCGCCCCGCTGGCCAGCGCCTCCAGGCAGCCGGTGTTGCCGCACCGGCACGGGACGTCCGCCTCGTTGGGCAGCTGCACATGGCCCATGTCGCCGGCCACGCCCTGGGACCCCCGGTGCAGCCGTCCGTCGGCGATCAGCCCGCTGCCGATGCCGGTGGCGATCTTGACGTAGATCATGTGCTGCCACTCGGGCCACTGGGTGCGGTGCTCGCCGAGCGCCATCAGGTTGACGTCGTTGTCGACCAGCGCCCGGGTACCGAGCAGGTCGGCCACGTACGCCGGTACGTCGAAGCCGTCCCAGCCGGGCATGATCGGCGGATTGGTCGGCTTGCCCGAGGCGTGTTCGACCGGCCCCGGCAGGCCGATGCCGATGCCGAGCAGGTCGCCGCGGTCCCGGCCCGCCCGGCCGAGCAGGGCCTCGCCGTGTTCGCTGACCTGCTTGAGCACGGTCTCGGGCCCGGCCGCGATCTCCAGGGTGAGGTCTTCCTCGGCCAGCACGGCCCCCGCCATGTCGGTGATCGCCGTCTTGGCGTGGGTGGCGCCGACGTCGGCGGCCAGGACGACCCGCGAGGACGGGTTGAAGACGAAGGTCGACGGCGGCCGGCCGCCGGTCGAGCGGGCGTTGTCGGTCTGGGTCAGCAGCCCCGAGGTGAGCAGGGTGTCCACGCGTTCGGCGACGGCCGAGCGGCCCATGCCGGTCTCCGCGACGAGTTCGGCCCGGGTGCGCGGGCGGCCGTCACGTACCAGCCGCAGCAGTGTGGCGGCTCCCGCCGCCTGCCCGGCCGATGGCAGGCCGTCTTCCGCCTCCGCCATGGTGAGCCCTGCCCTTCTGTCGACTGCGGACCGTAAGCGCATGATTCACGATACAACGCACCGGGCTTACGTCTTGTACCACCCGATCTTCTCGCACAAACTGCTGCACTTTCTATTGACTCCCGGCAAAAGCCTCCCTACGTTGACGGCCATGACAGGCCCACCGAAGGCGTCCGGCCCGTCCCCGGAGCAGCCACAGCACCAGGCACCGGTCACGGACGCAGGCGAACCGCTGCTGGCGATGCACGGCATCGTCAAGCACTTCCCGGGCGTCCGCGCCCTCGACGGCATCGACCTGGACGTTCTCCCCGGCGAGGTGCACTGCCTCCTCGGCCAGAACGGCGCCGGCAAGTCCACCCTCATCAAGGTGCTCGCCGGAGCGCACCAGCCGGACACCGGCCGCATCCTGTGGCAGGGCGAGGAGGTCCGCTTCCCGCGTCCGCAGGCGGCGCTGGAGCGCGGCATCGCGACGATCTACCAGGAACTCGACCTGGTGGACGGCCTGTCGGTGGCGGAGAACATCTACCTCGGGCACGAGCGCGCCGCCTTCGGCTTCACCGCCCGCCGGGAGATCACCACGGCCACCGCCGAGCTGCTCAAGCGGCTGGGCCACCCGGAGATGTCACCGAACACCGAGGTCGGCGCGCTCTCGGCGGCCGGGAAGCAGATCGTCTCGATGGCCAGGGCCCTGTCGCACGACGCCCGCCTGATCATCATGGACGAGCCCTCCGCCGTCCTGGACCAGGAGGAGGTCGGCCGGCTGTTCACCGTCGTCGCCGACCTGGCCGCCCAGGGCATCGCGATCATCTACATCTCGCACCGCCTGGAGGAGATCCGGCGCATCGGCGACCGCATCACCGTCCTCAAGGACGGCCGCACCGTCGCCACCGGGCTCCCGGCCGCCGACACCCCGACCTCGGAGATCATCCGGCTGATGACCGGACGCTCCATCGAGTACGTCTTCCCGGACCGCCCCGGCGTGCGCGAGAGCGAGGAGCCGGTGCTGGAGGTGGAGAACCTCTCCCGTCCCGGCGAGTTCTCCGACGTGGGCTTCGCCGTGCGCCCCGGGGAGATCCTGGGCCTGGCCGGTCTGGTCGGCTCCGGCCGCTCCGAAATCCTGGAAACCGTCTACGGCGCCCGCAAGTCCGCCACCGGAACGGTCCGGGTCGGCGGCGAGAAGGTGCGCCCGGGACGGGTCGGCTCCGCCATGGCGGCCGGCATCGGCTTCTGTCCCGAGGAGCGCAAGAGCCAGGCGCTCATCCTGTCGGACGCCGTCTACCGCAACATCACCCTCGCCTCCCTCGCCCGCTTCCAGCGCGCCGGGTTCCTGGACAGCGGCAGCGAGCAGGAGGCCGCCGCCGAGCACACCGAGGCGCTGGACGTGCGCCCGGCCGGAGTGACCCGGCCGGTGGGCAACCTCTCCGGCGGCAACCAGCAGAAGGTGGTGCTCGCCCGCTGGCTCCTGCGCGGCTGCCGCGTGCTGCTGCTGGACGAGCCCAGCCGGGGCGTGGACGTCGGCGCCCGGACCGAGATCTACGCCCTCATCCGTGAACTGTCGGCCCAGGGCATCGCCGTGGTGGTCGTCTCCAGCGAGATCGAAGAGGTCATCGGACTCTCCGACCGGGTGCTGGTGATAGCGGACGGGCGGATCGTCGCCGAGGCGGCCGCCGATGACATCGACGAGCACCGCGTGCTCGACCTCGTAATGGAAGGTGATGCGGCGTGACCGCGCAGACCCACGCCCAACAGGCGCCGGACGGCGCCGCGCCCCCGGCCCCGCCCAGCGGGAAGACCCGGATCGGCGCCCTGCTCGGCAGCTCCGCCGGACGCAATCTCGGCCTGGTCGTCGCCCTGCTGGTGCTGTGCGTGATCGGCCTGGCGACGGTCGGCGACCGGTTCGGCTCCTTCGACAACATGATGACGATCCTGCGGGCGGCGTCGATCATCGGTGTGATCAGCGTCGGCATGACGTTCGTCATCACCGGCGGCGGCATCGACCTGTCGGTGGGCGCCCTGGTGGGGCTGGCCTCGGTCTGGGCCACCACGCTCGCCACCCAGCAGATGGCGGCCGACTTCCACTGGATCGTGATCGTGACCACCGCGCTGCTGGTGGGCGCCACTGCCGGTCTCGTCAACGGCCTGTTGATCGCGTACGGGAAGATGGCGCCGTTCATCGTCACCCTCGCGATGATGGCCGCGGCCCGCGGTCTCGCCGAGCTCATCTCGGACAAGAAGACCCAGGTGCTCACCGAGCGCGGCCTGATCGACTTCTTCGGTGGCAAGGTGCTGGGCGTCCCGGTGCTCGTCATCATCTTCGCGCTGGTGGCGGTGGGCGGCTGGGTGCTGCTCAACCGCACCACCTTCGGCCGCCGCACTCTCGCGGTCGGCGGCAACCCGGAGGCCGCCCGGCTGGCCGGGATCGATGTCCGGCGCCACACCACGATCCTCTATGTCCTGCTCGGTCTGGCCTGCGGTCTGGCCGCGGTGATGATCCTGGCCCGCACGACGGCCGGCACCTCGACCCACGGCGGGCTGTACGAACTCGACGCCATCGCCGCCGTGGTGATCGGTGGCACGCTGCTCAGCGGCGGACGGGGAACAGTCGTCGGCACCGTCTTCGGGGTGCTGATCTTCGTGACGCTGACCAATGTGTTCGTGCTCAACAACCTTGACACCTCGACCCAGATGGTCGCCAAGGGCGCGATCATCGTCGTCGCCGTGCTGCTCCAGCAGCGGGTGGCCTCCCGGGGCAGTACGCCCTAGCGACGCGGTTTCCCCCGCGCCACGCGCACCACCCGTACCACCCGCTTTGCCTGTCCTCACCTCTCTCTCGCTCGGAGACAGTCATGTCCATGCCCAGAAAAGCCGCTCTGGCCTGTGCCGCCCTCGCCACCGCCGGCCTGCTGGCCTCCTGCACCAGCAACTCCACCGACACCGGCGACGGCGACGGCGGTTCCACCACCGTCAGCTCCAACGACGACCCCGGCGAGAACGTCGTCATCGGCTTCTCGGGGCCGCAGGCCGACCACGGCTGGCTGGCCGCCATCAACACCTTCGCCGAAGAGGCCGCCGCCCAGTACGAGGACGTCGAACTGCGGGTCGCCGAGGGCACCAACGACCCCAGCGCCCAGATCAGCCACATCGAGACGTTCATCAACGACAAGGTGGACGCCATCGTCCTGCTGCCCACCGACGGCGCCGCCCTGACCGAGGTGGCCACCCAGGCGATGGAGGCCGGTATCCCGGTCGTCAACGTGGACCGCGAGTTCTCCGACGAGGCCGCCGCGCGTCTCACCCTCCTCGGTGACAACTACGGCATGGGCGTCTCCGCCGGCGAGTACGCCTGCGGACTCATCGCCGAACACAACCTGGGCAACGACGCCGTCATCGCCGAGATCGCCGGCATCGACTCGCTCCCGCTCACCCAGGAACGCTCCCAGGGCTTCGCCGACGCCCTCGCCCACTGCGGCCAGGACGTGGACAACCGCGTCGCCGCCGAGTTCACCGTCGATTCGGGGGAGCGCGTCGCCTCCAACCTGCTCCAGGCGGCGCCCGAGATCGACATCATCTGGAACCACGACGACGACCAGGGCGTCGGCGTCAAGGCCGCCTTCGACAACGCCGAGCGCGACGAGTTCTTCTTCATCGGCGGCGCCGGCTCCGCCAACGCCATGCGCTGGATCGAGGCCGGCGAGATGGAGGCCACCGTCATCTACCCGGCCACCCAGGCCGGCGACGGCATCAAGCTCGCCCGTCTCATCGCCCAGAACCGCGGCCTGTCCGACCTCGTCCAGATCGAAGTCCCGCGCCGCATCGTGCTCGACGCCCCCGTCGTGACGGCCGACAACCTCGACCAGTACACCCCGATGGGTTTCGAGTCCTAAGGAAGGCCAGCCTTCATGAGCTCTCTCAGCAGCACGCCAACGCCACCACCGGCCCGGGGCGATGACCCCCGGGGCGCGGAACGGAGCGGCATCGGCATCGGCATGATCGGTTACGGCTTCATGGGAGCGGCCCACTCCCAGGGCTGGCGCAACGCCCGCAGCTTCTTCGACCCCCCGCTGCGTCCGCGTTTCGCCGCCCTCGGAGGCCGCAACCGGGACGCCGCCGGCCACCTCGCCGACCGGTTCGACTGGCCCGTCGTCGAGACGGACTGGCGCGCGCTCATCGCCCGCGACGATGTCGGCATCGTCGACATCTGCACCCCGGGCGACACCCACGCGGAGATCGCGATCGCCGCGCTGGAAGCGGGCAAGCACGTGCTGTGCGAGAAACCGCTCGCCAACTCGGTCGCCGAGGCCGAGGCGATGGCGGCGGCGGCGGAGACGGCCCGCGCCCGCGGGATCCGTTCGATGCTGGGCTTCACCTACCGGCGGGTCCCCGCCCTCACCCTGGCCCGCCGCCTCGTCGCGGAGGGCCGGATCGGCGAACTGCGCCACGTACGGGCCCGGTACCTCCAGGACTGGCTGGGCGACCCCGCCGCCCCGTACACCTGGCGGATGTCGCGCGAGCGGGCCGGGTCCGGCGCGCTGGGCGACATCGGGGCGCACGCCGTGGACATCACCCAGTACGTCACGGGTGAGTGGATCACCGGGGTCTCCGGGCTCACCGAGACGTTCGTGCGCGAACGCCCGCTCGCGGACGGCAGCGGCGGCACGGGGCAGGTCACCGTGGACGACGCGGCCGTCTTCACCGCGCGGCTGGGTGGCGGGGCGCTCGCCTCGTTCGAGGCGACCCGGTACGCCACGGGCCGCAAGAACGCGCTGCGGCTCGAACTCAACGGCACCCGCGGGAGCCTGGCGTTCGACCTGGAGGACCTCAACGTCCTGCACTTCCACGACGCCACCGCCGACACCCTCACCCAGGGCTTCACCCGGATCCTCGTCACCGAGGCCGAACACCCCTACCTCGACGCCTGGTGGCCGCCCGGCCACGGCCTGGGCTACGAGCACGCCTTCGCCCACCAGTCCGTCGACCTGCTGACCGCCATCGCCGAAGGCACCGACCCCGAACCGTCCTTCGCGGACGGCCTGCGGGTGCAGCGCCTGCTGGCGGCGGTGGAGGAGAGCGCCGCGGGCAACGGCGTCTGGACCGCCGTCCCCACCCCCTGACGCTCGCCCCGTCCCCCCACTCCCACCCCGTAGGCCACCCCCCAACCCCCAGGAGCCGTCATGTGCTACGGATTCGACGGAGACAGAACGCTCACCCAGTCACTGGCCGCGCGCGGCATGGGCCGCCGCTCGATGCTGCGCGGCGCGGCCGTCGCGCTCGGCGCCGGCGCGCTGGCCGCCGGCGGTGCCGCCACCGCGCTCGCGGCGAGCCCGGCCGCGACCGTGCAGGGCGGTCCCGGCCACGGCAACGGCCGCAAGCCGCTGGTCCCCCCGGGCCAGATCAGCATCCAGCTCTACACGCTGCGCGACTCGCTGGGCGGTGAGCCCGGGTACGACGCGACGCTGCGCGAGCTGTCCCGCATCGGCTACAACAAGGTCGAGCAGGCGGGCTACCACGGCCGGACCGCCCGTGAACTGCGCCGCTTCCACGACCGTCTCGGCATCCGCACCACCTCCAGCCACGAGGGCATCAGCGAGACCGACGAGGCGCTGCGCACGAAGATCGACAACGCCCGGATCCTGGGCCAGAAGTACATGAACGTGCCCTACCTGGCCTCCTCCAACGCCGCTGACTGGCAGCGTTGGGCGGAGCGGATGAACGTCGAGGCGCGCGCCGCCTGCCGCTCCGGGATCCGCTACGGGTACCACAACCACGCCCACGAGTTCACCACCGACCTGGGCCGCGGCCGTACCCCCTGGGACATCCTGACCGCCGAACTCGACCCGCGCTACGTCCACCTGGAGATCGACCTCTACTGGACGGTGACCGCCGCCGTCGAGCTGGGCGAGCGCGACGTGGAGGGCTTCTCGCTGGACGTAATCCGGGCCGCCCCGCAGAGCGTGCTCCAGTACCACGTCAAGGACCGCAGTGCCACCGACGGCGACACCTCCGACCTGGGCACCGGGATCATCGACTTCCCGAGGATCTTCAAGGCGCACCAGGTCAAGGAGTACATCGTGGAGAACGACCGCCCCGATGTGACGCCGATCGAGACCGCGCGCGTCGGCTACGGCTACCTGCGCCGCAAGTAGCCGCGCGCGACGGCCCCGGGCGGCACGCCCGGAGCCTGACCCGTACCACCCCACGTGCTCCTGGCGGCGGCCGGATGACCGCCGCCGGGAAGCCGTGCTGTCCGACGGCACGGACAGCACGGGCTTGGAACCGCCGGCCCACTCCGCAAGTCACTGCACCAATTGGGGATGCAATGCGAAGAAAAAAGACCCTGACCGCCTGGGTGGCGGTGATGGCGGCCGCTCTGCTGAGCGTACCCGCCGCGGCGACCGCCCATGACGGCGCGCACCCGGAGCCCAACCCCCCGGCCCCGACCTCCGAGTTCCAGAAGGTCACCCTCAACGACAGCCCGGGCGAGCCGATCGACCTGGCGGTCCTCCCGGACGGCCGCGTGCTGCACACCACCCGTGGCGGGGAGGTGTGGCTCAACAACCCGTGGAACGGGCTCAACACCCTGGCCGCCCAGCTCGACGTGTACACCCACGACGAGGAGGGCCTGCAGAGCGTCGCCATCGACCCCGGCTTCAACGGGATCACCAACCGCTGGGTGTACCTCTACTACGCGCCTCCGCTGGACACCCCCGCCGATGACCCGGCGACCCCGGACGTCAACGAGGGCGACGCGCCCATCACCGGCACCCCCGAGGACTTCGCGCCGTTCGAGGGCGTCAGCCGCCTCTCCCGCTTCCAGCTGCGCGGCAACACCCTGGACCTGAGCACCGAGCAGCAGATCATCGAGGTCGAGGCCGACCGGGGCATCTGCTGCCACGTCGGCGGCGACATCGTCTTCGACCGGGCGGGCAACCTGTACCTGTCCACCGGCGACGACACCAACCCGTTCGACTCGGCCGGCTACACGCCGATCGACGAGCGCGCGGACCGCAACCCGGCCTACGACGCGCAGCGCACCTCCGCCAACACCAACGACCTGCGCGGCAAGGTGCTGCGCATCAAGGTCAACCGGGACGGCTCGTACTCCATCCCGCGCGGCAACCTGTTCAAGCCCGGGACGGAGAACGCCCGGCCCGAGATCTATCTGATGGGGCTGCGCAACCCGTTCCGGATCGAGATCGACCCGCGCGACGACACCCTGTTCGTCGCCGACTACTCGCCGGACGCCCGGGTGGACAACCCGCAGCGCGGCCCGGCCGGCACCGGCAAGTGGGTCGCCGCGCGGCAGGCCGGCAACCACGGCTGGCCGTACTGTGTCTCGCCCGACATGCCGTACGTGGAGTACGACTTCGCGACCGGTGTCTCCGGGGAGCCCTTCGACTGCGCCGCGCCGGTGAACGACTCGCCGCGCAACACCGGGCTGCGCGAGCTGCCCCCGGTGGAGCCGGCGCAGCTGCTGTACGGGTATGACCAGGAGGACGCGTTCCCGGAGCTGGGCGCGGGCGGCATCGGCCCGATGGCCGGCCCGGTGTACGAGTACAACCGGATCACCGCCAACCTGCCGGGGTCGCGGGCCTGGCCGAAGGAGTACGCGGGCAAGCCGCTGTTCTTCGAGTTCACCCGCGACAAGATCTGGGGCCTGACCCTGGACCGGAACGCCGACATCAGCCACGTCGAGGACGTGGTGGCCGGCATGCCGTTCTCCGCGCTGATGGACATGGAGTTCGGCCCGGACGGCGCGCTGTACGTCCTTGAGTACGGCAAGGGCTTCTTCAGCGAGAACCCCGAGGCCCAGCTGGCGCGGATCGACTACATCGGCAAGAACGGCAACCACACCCCGGTGCCGGTCGCCTCGGCCGACGTGACGAACGGGCACGCGCCGCTGACGGTCAACTTCTCCAGCGAGGGGACGTCCGACGCGGAGGGCGACAAGCTCCTGTACGCCTGGGACTTCAACAACGACGGCAAGATCGACTCGCGCAAGAAGAACCCGTCCTTCACCTACAAGAAGAACGGCACGTACACCGCCTCGCTGCGGGTGACGGACATCGGCGGGCGTGACCGGGGACGGTCGGCGAACGCCGAGGTCAAGATCGTGATCGGGAACGAGGCGCCGGAGGTCAGCTTCGTCAAGCCGGTCACGGGCGGCTCCTTCTGGTTCGGGGACGCCATCGAGTTCGAGGTGACGGTCACCGACGACCAGCCGGTGGACTGCGCCCGGGTCACGGTCAGTTACATCCTGGGCCATGACGACCACGGTCACCCGATGACCACGGCGCGCGGCTGCAAGGGGACCATCACCACCGGCACCGACGACTCGCACGACCCCGATCACGACAACCTCAAGGGTGTCTTCGTGGCGAGTTACACCGACCCCGGCGTGGACGGGCTGCCTCCGCTCACCGGTACGGCCGAGGTCACGCTCAATCCGGTACGTCCGTGACCGATCTGGGAATGATCGTCACTGAACAGGACTGACCGGTATTGACCGGAGATTGACCGGGTGGCCCCGGCCCATGGGACGACGGGCCGGGGCCACCCGGGCGGAACCACTGACCAGGAGGTCTGCACATGTCACCGTCACCGCTCACCCCACGCATCGGGGCGTGGTTCATCGGCGCCAGGGGATCGGTGGCGACCACCGCCACGGTCGGCACCCTCGCGCTGCGCGCCGGGCTCGGAACGCCGGACGGCTGCGTGAGCGAACTGCCCGAGGTGGCGGCGGCCGGGCTGCCCGCCCTCACCGGCATCATCACCGGCGGCCACGAGGTGGGCGAGGGCTCCCTGCCCAAGCGCGCCGAGGAACTCGCGGCCGGCGGCGTCTTCCCCACCGCCCTGGCGCGCGCGCTGTGCGCCGAACTCGCCGAGGCCGACGACCGGATACGCCCCGGCGCGGGCCCCGGCGGCGAGACCCAGCGGGCGGCGGCCGACCGGATCCAGGAGGACCTGCGGGCGTTCCGCGACCGGCACGGCCTGGACGAGGTCGTCGTCGTGGACGTCTCCAGCACCGAACCGCCCGCCCCCGACACCCCCGAACTGCACAGCCTGGACCTGCTGGAGGCCGCCCTGGACCGGGGCGAGTCCCCGCTGCCCACCAGCTCCCTGTACGCGTACGCCGCCTTCCGGGCCGGCTGCCCCGTGGTCGCGTTCACCCCCAGCCCCGGCCCCAAGCTGCCCGCGCTCGGCGAACTCGCCCTGCGCGAGGGCCTGCCGTGGGCCGGCTCCGACGGCAAGACCGGCGAGACGCTGCTGAAGTCCGCGCTGGCCCCGATGTTCGCCCACCGGGCACTGGCCGTACGGTCCTGGGCCTCCGTCAACCTGCTCGGCGGTGGCGACGGCCGCACCCTCGCCGACCCCGAGGCGGCACAGAGCAAGCTGCGCACCAAGGGCCAGGGCCTGGAGGCGATCCTGGGCCACCCGGTCGACGGCCCGATGCACATCGACTACGTCGCCGACCTCGGCGACTGGAAGACCGCCTGGGACCACGTCTCCTTCGAGGGCTTCCTCGGCACCCGCATGTCCCTCCAGTTCACCTGGAACGGCTGCGACTCGGCACTGGCCGCACCCCTCGTCCTGGACCTGGTGCGGCTCGCCGCCCGGGCCCGCGAGGCGGGCGAGGCCGGCCCGCTGCCCGCACTCGGCTTCTTCTTCAAGGACCCGGCCGGCACCGCGGAACACGACCTCGGCCGGCAGTGGCAGGCGCTGACCGACTGGTGCACGGCACTGGGGGCCCGCGCGTGAAGCCGCGCGACGCCGCCGAACTCGTCCGGCTGCCCGCCGCCCTGACCGTCCCCGGCGACAGCCTGGCCGGCGCGGCGGCCGCCCGCTGGCCGTACGGCGGCCGCACCTGGGCCGCACCCGCCGCGTCCGTCTGCCTCTACCTGGCGGGCATGGCCCTCAACGACTTCGCCGACGCCGACCTGGACGCCGTCGAACGCCCCGAACGGCCCATCCCCTCCGGGCGGGTGGACGCCTTCGAGGCCCTCGGCCTGGCCGCCGCCCTCACCGGCGCCGGCCTCACCCTGTCGGCGGTCGCCGGCGGCAAGCGGGCCCTGCGGGTCGCGATCCCGCTGACCGCCACCATTTGGACCTACGACCTGTGGGCACAGCGCACCGCCGCCGGACCCGCCGTCATGGCGCTGGCCCGCGGCCTGGACGTGCTGCTGGGAGCGGGCGGCGACCCGCGCCGCGCCGCCCTGCCCGCGCTGGCGATCGCCGCCCACACGGCGGGCGTCACCACGCTCAGCCGCGGCGAGGTGCACGGCGCCACCCCGGCCACCGCCACCGCCGCCCTGGCCGCGACCGGAACCGCGGCGGCGGCCACCGCCACCGCCACCGCCCTGGCCGGACCGCGCCGCCGCTCCCGGGACCGCTGGGCGGTCGCCGCATCGCTGGCCGGCTACGCGGCGACCGTCGGCCGCGCCCAGCTCGCCGCGCTGCGCACCCCCGGCGACGCCGGCACCGTACGCGCCGCGACCGGCACCGGCGTCCGCGGCGTCACCGGCCTGCAATCCGCACTGCTGGCGGCGGCGGGCGCCCCCGTGGTGGCGGGCGCGCTCACCGCGCTGGGCGGGCTGGCCCGCATCGCCTCCCGAAAGGTGTCCCCCACATGACGACCCCCGCACCGCTGCGCTACGGCTACGGCACCAACGGCTTCGCCAACCACCGCCTCGAAGACGCCCTGGAGGTGATCGCGGACCTGGGGTACGACGGGGTGGCACTGACCCTGGACCACCACCACCTGGACCCGTTCGCCCCCCGGCTGGCCGCCCGCACCCAGGAAGTGGCCCGCCGCCTGGACCGGCTCGGCCTGTCGGTGGTCATCGAGACCGGCGCCCGCTACCTCATGGACCCCCGGCACAAGCACGAGCCCACCCTCGTGTCCACCCAGGGCCGCGACCGGCGCGTGGAATACCTCGACCTGGCCGTACGGGTGGCCGCCGACCTCGGCGCGCAGGCCGTCTCCTTCTGGTCCGGCATCCTGCCCGAGGACACCACGCCGCAGGAGGGCTGGGAACGGATCACCAAGGGCACGGCCCAGGTCCTGGCCACGGCCGAGGAGCACGGGGTGCTCTGCGCGGTGGAGCCCGAACCCGGCATGTTCCTCGACACCCTGGCCGGCGTCACCGCACTGCGCCGCCGCCTCGGCGACCCGCCGGGCCTGCGCCACACCATCGACATCGGCCACACCGTGTGCAACGAACCGGCCGACACCGCCACCTGCGTACGCTCCGTCGGCCCGCTGCTGGCCAACGTCCAGGCGGACGACATGCGCCCGGGCGTCCACGACCACCTGGAGTTCGGCGAGGGCGACATCGACCTGCCGGCGACGCTGGCGGCGCTGCGCGAGGTCGGGTACCGGGGCCTGGTCGCGGTCGAACTCCCGCGCCACGCCCACGCCGCCCCCACCGTGGCCGCCCGCGCCCTGGCGGCCCTGCGCGCGGCGGAGGCGACGCTGTGACGCACGGGAGCCACGCCCCGCTCGCCCTCGTCTTCCCCGCCGTGGCCAGAAAGGTCGGCCGCGCGCGGGCGGAGGAGACCCGGATCGCGCTGCTGAAGGACGCGGCACGGGCCGGCACGCTCACCGACACCGAACTGAGCGAGCTGTACGACTTCGGCGACACCGACGAGAAGCACGCGATCCTGCGGGCCCTGGGCGAGCCCGAACTCCTGGGCCGCCCGGGCCTGCTGCCGCTCGTCGAGGACGCGCTGCGCACCAACGACCCGCGCCTGGTGGCGGCGGCCATGGGCGGCTACGCGACCCGGCACCTGCCGGACTCCCCCTGGCGGCACGGCGTACTGAAGTGCCTGTTCATGGAGGTGCCGCTGGACGCCGTCGCCGGCTGGGAGCGCCGCGCCGACGCTGAACTGGCCCGGATGACCCGCGCCTTCGTGGCCGAACGGGCGGCGGCGGGCCGGGCGATCCCGGACGACGCCATACGACTGACGGAACGGAACGCCGACTGATGCGCATCTTCGACCCCCACATCCACATGACGTCCCGCACGACCGACGACTACCAGGCGATGTACGAGGCGGGGGTGCGCGCCGTCACCGAACCGGCGTTCTGGCTGGGCCAGCCCCGTACGACGGTGGGCTCCTTCCGCGACTACTTCGACACGCTGGTGGGCTGGGAACGCTTCCGCGCCGCCCAGTTCGGCATCCGGCACCACTGCACCATCGCGCTGAACCCGAAAGAGGCCAACGACCCCCGGCTGGCCGGCGTCCTTGACCTGCTGCCGCGCTACCTCGTGAAGGACGGCGTGGTGGCGGTGGGCGAGACGGGCTTCGACGCGATGACGGAGGCGGAGGAGAAGGTCCTCATCCACCACCTGGACCTCGCCCGCGAACACGGCCTGCCCGTCCTCGTGCACACCCCGCACCGCGACAAGGCGGAAGGCACCCGCCGCACCCTGGAACTGGTGGCGGCCTCCGGACTGCCGCCCGGGATGGTGCTGATCGACCACCTGAACGAGGTGACGGTGGGCCTGGTCGCGGACAGCGGCTGCTGGATGGGCTTCTCCATCTACCCCGACACCAAGATGGACGAGGGCCGGATGACCGCTGTGCTGAAGGAGTACGGCACCGAGCGGATGATCGTGAACTCGGCCGCCGACTGGGGCCGCAGCGACCCGCTGAAGACGGCGAAGACCGGCGCCGCCATGCGGGCGGCCGGGTTCACCGAGGACGACGTCGACAAGGTGCTGTGGCGCAACCCGGTGGAGTTCTACGCCCAGAGCGGCCGGCTGCTGCTGGACGAGGACGAGGACGTCGCCGGGGCCGCCACCTGGGAGGGCAACTCGATCCTGCGCGGAGAACGCAAGGACCAGGCCCCGGCGGCGGGCGGGGCAGCGGGCGGCGACGGGGAGACGGCATGAGGTTCCGGCACCCCGACGGCACGACCGTCCACCTCGCGTACTGCACCAACGTCCACCCCGCCGAGGACCTGGCCGGCGTCCACCGCCAACTGGAGGTGTACGGGGCCGCGGTGCGCGCCCGGCTGGGCGTCCCCAGCCTCTCCCTGGGCCTGTGGCTCCCCGCCCCGCTGGCCCGCAACCTGGCCCGGAACGCGGCGGACCTGTCCGCCCTGCGCGGCGAACTGGCCCGGCACGGCCTGGAAACGGTGACGCTCAACGCCTTCCCCTACCGCGGCTTCCACGCCCCGGTGGTCAAACAGGCGGTCTACCACCCCGACTGGACGCAGGAGGACCGCCTCGCCTACACGCTGGACTGCGCCCGGGTGCTGGCCGCCCTCCTCCCGGACGACGCGGCGCGCGGCAGCGTCTCCACCGTTCCGCTGGCCTGGCGCACCCCCTGGGACCCCGCGAGCGCGGCCCGCGCCCGGCTCCAGCTGGACCGGCTCGCGGACGGCCTGGCGAAGATCGAGGCGGAGACCGGCCGCACCATCCGGGTGGCGTTCGAACCGGAACCCGGCTGCGTCGTGGAGACGACGGAGCAGGCCGCGCGGCAACTGTCCGGCGTCGACACCCACCGCCTGGGCGTCTGCCTGGACCTGTGCCATCTGGCGGTGGCCTTCGAGAACCCCGACCGGGCCATCGGGAACCTCGCCGGGGCCGGCCTGCCGATCGTCAAGGCCCAGGTGTCGGCCGCCCTCGAAGCGGCCGACCCCGCCGACCCGGCCACCGCCGCGGCACTGTCGCGCTACACCGAGGAACGCTTCCTCCACCAGGTCCGCGACGCGTGGGGCGGATCGACCGACGACCTCCCCGAGGCGCTCGACTCCCTGCCCACCGGCTCGCCGTGGCGCGTCCACTTCCACGCCCCCCTGCACCGCCGCCCCGAACCCCCGCTGACCTCGACCACCGGCCACCTGCGCTCGACCCTCACGACACTGCTGGGCGGCCCCAGGGCACTGACCGACCACCTGGAGGTCGAGACGTACACCTGGTCCGTCCTGCCCGAACACCACCGCCCGACGACGGAGGCGGAGCTGGCCGACGGCCTGGCCGCCGAACTGAACTGGACCGCACAAGCGCTGCACGAAGTGGGAGTCGTCGACCGATGAGCCGCAACCGCATCCTCCTGTTGAACGTGGTGGGCCTCACCCCCCGCCTGCTGGCCCACGCCCCGAACCTGCGCGCCGTGGCGGACGCCGGCTGGCAGGCGGAACTCACTCCGGTGCTGCCGGCCGTGACCTGTTCCGTACAGTCCTCGATGCTGACCGGCCTCCCGCCGTCCGGACACGGCATCGTCGGCAACGGCTGGTACTTCCGCGACCAGGGCGAGATCCACCTGTGGCGCCAGCACAACCGCCTGGTCGGCGGCGAGAAGATCTGGGACGCCGCCCGCAGGACCGACCCCGGCTACCGGGTGGCCAACGTCTGCTGGTGGTACGCGATGGGCGCCGACACCGACTGGACGGTGACCCCGCGCCCCGTCTACCACGCCGACGGCCGCAAATCGCCCGACTGCTACACCAGGCCGCCCGAGCTGCACGACGAACTGACCGAGGAACTGGGCCCGTTCCCCCTCTTCCACTACTGGGGACCGACCGCCTCGATCCGCTCCAGCGCATGGATCGTCGCCTCCACCCGCCGCCTGATGCCGCGCGCCGACCTGACCCTGTCCTACGTCCCGCACCTGGACTACGACCTGCAGCGCTACGGCCCCGACAGCCCGCAGGCGATCCGCGCCGTCCAGGACGTGGACCGGATCCTGGCCCCCCTGCTGCGGGACGCGCGCGAGAGCCGGACCACCGTCGTGGTGGTGAGCGAGTACGGCATCACCAAGGCGTCCCAGCCCGTGGACATCAACCGCGCGCTGCGCCGGGCCGGTCTGCTGGAGGTCTACACCCAGGAGGGCATGGAGTACCTGGACCCCTGGACCTCCCGCGCCTTCGCCGTCGCCGACCACCAGGTGGCCCACGTCTACGTGCCGGACGCGGCCGACCTGGAGCAGGTGGCGCGGCTGTGCGCCGAACTGCCCGGCGTGGCCGAGGTGCTGACCAAGGACGAGCAGGGGAAGTACGGCCTGGACCACGAACGCTCGGGCGAACTGGTCCTGGTGGCCGAGCTGGAGGCGTGGTTCACGTACTACTACTGGCTGGACGACGCCCGCGCCCCCGACTTCGCCCGGGGCGTGGAGATCCACCGCAAACCCGGCTACGACCCGGCGGAGCTCTTCTTCGACCCGGACAACCCGCGCGCCCGCCTCCAGGCGGCGGCCGGCCTGGCCCGCAAGAAGCTGGGCCTGCGGTACGCGATGAACGTCGTCCCGATGACCGGCACCTGGGTCACCGGCACCCACGGCCGCCTCCCCACCACCCCCGAGGACGGCCCGGTCCTGCTGTGCTCGGACCCCGCCGCCGCCCGGACGGAGCTGGCGGCGACGGAGGTGAAGGACCTGGTGCTCACCCTGGCGGGCGTGGCCTGAGGGGTCGGCCCCGCAGCGGATTCCTCCGAGGGCCCCACCGTTCACGGTGGGGCCCTCGGTCCTCATGCCGCCGGCCGCCGGGTCACGGAGCCTCGGAGGCCGTCCGCGACCGCTGGATGAGTCCGCCGCCGACCTCATCACCGTCGGGCAGGTAGGCGGAGAAGTCCCCGACGGCCCAGAAGGTGCCGGTGTCGCCGGCCGGTGCCAGGTCGTGGAACGTGTAGCTCGGCCAGCGGACGTCTGTGCCGGTGGCCAGGGCACCGGCTTCCTTGGTCCAGGCGGTCCCGTCGTAGTGCCAGAACACCGGTTCCGCGAAGGCGGGCTCGGTCTGGTCCATGCCGGTGACCCACAGGCCCCCGTGGCCATCGGCGGTGATCGCGTTCAGGTAGAGGCTCGACAGGGAGCCGGTGATGTCCCGCCATGACGACCCGTCCCAGTGCACGACGGCCGGAACGGCCGGGCCCGCGTCCTCGCCTTCGGCGTATCCCGCGACGTACACGTCGTCGGGCCCGGCGACCGTGACGTGGTCGAGTTCCGTACCGGCGGGGACGGGAGGTGTGGGCAGCTGGGTCCAGCCGGTCCCGTCCCAGTGATGGACGACCGGATGGCCGGTGGTCACCGGGTACCGCATGCCGGTCGCGTAGGCGTCGTCCGGGCCCAGGGCGTCGATGTCCCTGATGACGACCTGCTCGGGAAGGGCGGTGGCCGACCACACGCCGTCCGTGTAGGTGTGCAGCGCCTCCCCGCCCGCGAAGAGCCGCCCGGGCACGGCCTTGATCGGTGCGTTCGGCCAGGAGTCCCCGACGAACGGGGGCGCGGGGGCGGTGTTCCAGCGGGTGCCGTCGTAGTGCGCCAGCACCGGGTCCCGCACGAGCGTGCCGAAGGCCCACACGTCGTCCTCGGCGACCGCGCTGACCGACGACCACTGCCACACCCGGGGCAGCCCGGGGGTGGTGTCCTCGCTCCAGCCCGCCCCGTCCCAGCGCAGGACGACGCCGCGCGTGTCCTTGCTGCCGGCCGCCCATGCGGTGTTCTCGCCGGCGGAGGTGACCGAGTACACGGACGCGATCGGGGAGTTCCCGGAGAAGGAGATCTCCCAACGGGTCTGGGCCGTCGATTCGTTGGCTGCGGCGCCGGTGGTGGCCAGCAGGGTGGCGGCCAGAGTCAGCGAGGTGGCCGCGGTACGCAGCAACTGGCGTCTGTGCATGGGTGATGGAGCCCTTTCACGCAGGTGAACGCGGGTAACCCCGTGAACATGCCACGGCTCACCCCGTCCCGCCAGAGCGCCTCGCGCCTTCCGCCCGCAGGCTGTGCTCAGAGTCGGGGTGTCCCCTCCGGTGCCGGGGCCGGGCCCGGCGGGGGGAGGAAGATGCCGCCGCGCAGGGCGGCCCGGGCGGTGCGGGCGCTGACCGTCAGCCAGGCCAGGACCAGGAAGGCGTACAGCGCGAGCGCCGTACCCGTGAACAGGTCCGAGCCGAGTCGCTGCGCCAGCCCGGCGGAGGCCGTCACGCAGGTGCCCACGGGGAAGGTGAAGCCCCACCAGGCCAGGGAGAACGGCAGCCCCAGCCGGGCCTGGCGCACGGTGAGCGCGGCGGCCAGCGCCAGCCACATCAGCGCGAACCCCCACACCGGCACCCCGTACAGCGGCACCGCGGCCCGCGCGGCGGCGGCGTACGGCTGCGGCAGCACCCCGGGTGCGGCGTCGGCGAGCAGATGGACGGCCGTCACCGACTGGCCCAGCGGCCCCAGCACCATCCACAGCGTGGGCACCAGGGCGGCCGGTCCGGTGCCGTGGTGCACCAGCCGCGACCACAGCTGCGGCAGCAGGATCAGCGAGGAGAACAGGCTGACGCCGAACAGCGCGCCGCACACCAGCAGCAGCGTCAGCCGGGGCTGGCCGGCCGGCAGGTGCGGGACGAGGGCGGCGCCGGTGGCGGCGGACACCATGGGCGGGACGACCGGCATCAGCCAGCCGCCGAAGGCCGCGTCCGCGGGGGCCGGGCTCCCGGTCATCGTGCGGTAGGGGACGGCCACGCAGGTCAGCAGTCCCAGCGCGGTGCCGGCCGCCCACAGCACGGCGCCGGCCCGTACCGCGACCGCGGTTCCCAGGACATCGGCGCCCAGCGCCACCGTGCCCGCCCCCACCGTCAGCAGCGCCATCGCCGGGGCGCCCCAGAAGTGGCCCATGACCGGGTGCCCGGCCAGGGCCCTGGCCCGTTCCGGGTGCCGGACCGCGTGCGCGGTCCAGGCGCCGAGCAGCGCCAGGAGCAGCAGGCAGGCCAGCGCCCACACCACGGTGGCCGCCGGGCGCAGCGCCTGGCCGCCCACGGGCAGGGCGATCGCCGCGTTGCCGACGATGCCGGTGCCCATCACGGCGGCGAACCAGTTCGGGCCCAGGTTCCGGAGGGCGTCGGCGGGCCGGTCGAGTTCGGGGAGCAGGCGGCGCGGGGGCCGGTCCTCGGGCGCGGTCGGGGTGAGCGGACGGGTGGGGGAGTCGACGGCCATGGTCTCCAGCCTGTCGTCCGGGGGCGGACGACGGTAGGGATCATTCCGGTATGAGCCCATAAACTGCTCTTATGCCCCTGCCCCGTCGCGTCAGCGACCTCGCCCCCTTCGAGCTGCTGCTCTCCGTCGCCCGGCTGGGCAGTCTGGGGGCGGCCGCCCGCGAGCACGGCATCAGCCAGCCCGCCGCCAGCTCCCGCATCCGGCAGCTGGAGCGGCGCCTGGGGCTCGGCCTGCTGGAACGCTCGCCGCGCGGCTCCCGGCTCACCGACGAGGGCGCCCTCGTCGCGGACTGGGCCAGGACCGCCACCGACGCGGCGGCGGTCCTGGAGGCGGGCATCGGCTCACTGGCCCGCGCCGAACGGGCCCGGCTGCCGGTCGCCGCCAGCCTCACCGTCGCCGAGTATCTGCTGCCGCACTGGCTCGCGCGCTTCCGCGCCGTGGCCCGGGACACCGCCGTCTCCCTCACCACCGGGAACTCCGACGACGTGGCGCGGGCGGTCCGCTCCGGCACCGCCCGCCTCGGCTTCGTCGAGGGGCCCGAGGACCCGGCCGGGCTGGTCAGCCTCACCGTGGCCCGCGACACCCTGACCGTGATCGTCCCGCCCGGTCACCCCTGGGCCCGGTACGGCGCGGACGGCGTCCCGGCCCAGGAGCTCGCCGCCACTCCGCTGATCGCCCGGGAGTCCGGCTCCGGAACGCGGCAGCATCTGGACCGGGCGCTGCACCGCCACACCGGCGCCGGGCCGGTCCCGCCGCTGCTCGAACTCTCCAGCACCACCGCCATCAAGACGGCGGTCGGCGAGGGCGTCGGCCCGGCCGTGCTCAGCTCGCTGGCCACCGCCCGGGACGCGGCGGCCGGGGCCGTGGTGCCGCTGCCGGTACGCGGTCTGGACCTCACCCGCCGGCTGCGGGCCGTCCACCGCCCCGACCGGCCCCCCGGCGACGCCGCCCGGACGCTGCTCGCCTGCGCCCGCCCGGTCCCCCGGCAGCGGGCGGGCACGGAGGGGTAGCCCGCCCCGGCCTCCTCGATTCCCCAACCAGACGGCTGAGCAAAGGAGTTGAGCCGGGGGCGGGACCCGGTGGACGGGGATACCCTGACCTCCGCCGGAGCGCCGGCCCGGCCGGTCCTGTCCGGACGGTCCGGTCCGGTCCGGGACACCCGCACCCAACCCACGGGGGGACACGACATGCCACTGGAGTTCGGACTGTGGCGGATCGACGGAAAGCCGGAACGCGTCCCCCAGCGCGTCCCCGAGCAGGCCCTGGCGCGTGAGGCCGCGCTGGAGGACCTCATCGTCGCCGACCCGGACGTCCTCGGCCGCCCCATGCTGCTCATCGGACGCCAGGTGCACACCGGCCACAACGGGTTCATCGACCTGCTCGGCATGGACGAAGAGGGCTCCCTGCACGTCCTGGAACTCAAACGCGACCGCACCCCGCGCGACGTGGTGGCCCAGGTCCTCGACTACGGCTCCTGGGTACGGGACCTCGGCAACGACGAGATCCGCGCCCTCTACGCCCACCACGCGCGCGAACTCGGCCTGCCCACCGAACTCGACGAGGCCTTCGCCGCCCGCTTCGGCGGCTCCCCGCCGGACACCCTCAACAGCACGCACACCCTCACCGTCGTGGCCGGCGAACTCGACCCCGCCACCGAACGGATCATCACCTACCTCGCCACCGGCTTCGGCGTGCCGGTGAACGTCATGTTCTTCCGCGCCTTCGAGGACGACGGCCGCTCCTACCTGGCCCGTACCTGGCTCATCGACGAACCGGAGACGGCGACCGACCCCACCGGAGGCCGCAGGACCGGCACCCGCGAACCGTGGAACGGCACCGACTGGTACGTCTCCTTCGGCGACGAGAGCGGCGGCCGCGACTGGGACGACGCGCGGCGCCACGGCTTCGTCTCGGCGGGCGGCGGCGCGTGGTTCTCCCGCACCCTGCGCGCCCTGCCGCCCGGCGCGCGGGTGTTCACCCACATCCCCAAGTCCGGGTACGTGGGCGTGGGCACCGTCACCGGCCGGGCCCGGCCCTTCGAGGAGGCCGTCCTGGACGTCGACGGCCAGGAACAGCCGCTCTCCGCACTGCCGTTGAGCGGCACGTACACCCGCCCCGCCTCCGCCGGCCCCGCCGAGGACGGCGCGGACGGCGAGGACCGGCGCGAATGGGTGGTGCCGGTCACCTGGGAGCGGACGGTCCCCCGCGAACTGGCGCTGTGGCGCACCGGGTTCTTCGCCAACCAGAACTCCGCCTGCAAGCTCCGGGCCCGCTTCACCGCCGAGGAGGTGAGCCGGCACTTCGGCCTCGGCTGACCGGCCGTGGGCGCGTCAGCGGAACACCCGCAGCGCCCGCAGCCGGTTGACGGCGGCGGCAACCTCGAACCGGCGCGGTACGGCGAGATCCTCGTCGTGCACCGACAGCAGCGCCGCGACACCCTCGGGGCCCGCCAGCTCCGCGTCCAGCAGATCCAGCGCCTCCGCCAGCGTCCGCCGTCCGTCCAGATGGCCCCGGCGCACCAGCAGTTCCATCGCCAGCCCGATCCCCGTCACCTGCGGACCGTCCACCACCTGCTCCACGGACCGCAGGTCCACCTCGTGCTCGCCGAACACCAGCTGGTCCGTACCCCGCGAGCGGATACGGGTACGGCCGCGCGCGGTGGCGTCCAGCGACGCCGGGTCGGGACGGCGGTGCACCACACCGGGGAAGGACTCCGCCTCGGCCCGCCGCCCGGTGGGCACCGCCGCGACCTCCCGGGCCCGCGCCGTGACGTCCGCCGGCCGGTAGGCGTCCATCATGATCACCCGGTCCGCGACATCGAGATAGTCGCCACTGCCGCCCATCACCAGCACCGTGGACACCCCGTGGTCGCGGTGCAGCGAGCGCACCGAGTCCACCAGCGGGGTCAGCGGCTCCCGTTCCTTCGCCACCAGGGCCTGCATCCGGGCGTCCCGGATCATCAGATTGGTCGCGGCGGTGTCCTCGTCGATCAGCAGCACCCGGGCCCCGGCCTCCACCGCCTCGCACAGCGACGCCGCCTGCGAGGTGGACCCCGAGGCGTTGTCCGTGGAGAAGTCGGTGGTGTCCGCGCCGCCGGGCAGATGGTCGACGAACGCGTGCAGATCCACCCGCTCCACCCGCCGCCCGTCCTCGGCGCGCAGCTTCACGGTGTCCGCGCGGGCGGCCACCCGTTCCCGCCCGTCGCCCGGCACGTGGTCCCACACGCCCGACTCCAGCGCCCGCAGCAGCGTCGACTTGCCGTGGAAACCGCCGCCGACGATCAGCGTCACCCCCTCCGGCACGCCCATGCCGCTGACCTCACCGGCGTTCGGCAGCCGCACGGTGACCCGCAACTCCTGGGGCGAACGGAACGGCACCACGCCCGCGCCGCGCGCCGGACGGTCATCGGCCCCGCTGCGGCGCGGCAGCAGCGCGCCGTCCGCCACGAAACCGACCAGGCCCCGCTGCGGCAACTCCGCGCGCAGCGCCGCCGAGTCCTCCACCGTCTCCACGAACTCCCGTACCAGCGCCGCCTCGTGGGCCCGCGCGACCAGCGCCCGGTCGGCGATCCGGGCCGCCCCCGGGCCCAGCAGGCGCCACGCCTGGTGCCCGTCGATCCGGCGCCGCGGCCCCGGCAGCGACACCCCGAACCGCAGCGTCACCGAGCCGTCCGCCCCGACCGTGCAGGAGCCGCGGTCCAGCACCTCCTGCCCGCCGGCGTCCAGCTGGTACGCCCGCTCCCCGCGCACTTCCCGGGCGGCGGACCGCACCAGATACCCGGCCAGCGCCCGCCGCCGCACCGGGGTCGCCCACAACTCCGGTTCGAAACCCGCCGCTTCGCCGTCCAGCCGCAGCGCCACCCGGCCGGGCGGCGCGAACGGATCGGCCTGCGCCCGCACGATGCGCACCGTACGCCCCGGGCCCAGCTCCCAGGTGCCGACCAGCCCCTTGTACCGCCCGTACGGCGCCCCGTCGAGCCGTTCCAGCTCCCGCTCCAGCCCGCCGCGCGGCCCCTGCCGTCCCATGTACGTTCCGATCCCTGTGGGTGCACCGTCCGCCGCATTGTAGGAACAGACAAAACCCCGCACCCCCTCCGCAACCCGACGCCCGCGCCGCCAGCACGCCACGCGTCGGCGTGCACGTGGACGGTGCCGTACGGGAGCGGCGCCGGTGGCTCAGGTCTCGCAGGCGACCCCGTCGCCGTCCCGGTCCAGCCCACTGCGGTATCCCGGTTCACCGCGGTACAGCGGCGCCTGTCCGGCCGCGCGGACGGCGTCGCAGTTCGGGTAGTAGGCGAGGCCACCGGAACCAGCCGGCTCACCGGAGCCACCGGAGACGGCCGTCGGTTCGAGGGCCGCCTCCGGCACCGGCACCGGCACCGGCATGGGCGCGGGCTCCGGCATGGGCACGGGTTCCGGGTCCGGCTCGGGGATCAACCGCGCGCGGTCGAACGCCGGGCACTCCACCCCGGGTTCGGCGACGGACAGGCGCACGGCGACCTCTTCCGGCTCCGTCACCTCCTCACCGGCGCCGGGGCTCTGGAAACAGACCGTCCAGGCGCCGGGATGGCTCGGAAGTGCCACGTCCCGGTACGCGTTGCGCGCCTCGACGCCCGTCAACGCGTGGTCGGCGAGCAGCCCCAGAGCTTCGCCGAAGGTCATCTCGGTGACGGACGGCATCCTCGGGTACACCACGGCGAGGCCATCGGCCGGCGGGCAAGGGCTCTCCCGGCGCACCACGGCGAAGTCGATCTCGCCCCCCGGGGAGATCGTGGTTCCCGGCCCGGGGTTCTGGAAGCAGACCGTCCAGTTGCCGTCCACCACCTGCCGCGCGTCCGCGTCGGTCGCGTCGTGCGACACGGCCGGGTAGCCGTGCGCGGCGGCGGACGCGATGGCGGTCGCGAGGTTCTGGCCGGTGTAGTCGGGGACTTCGAGGAGGTCCGCCCCCTTGTCGTCGCCGATCTCCGCCACCGCCATCTCGGCGTCACCGGCTGCCTTCTCCTCGGGCGGGTCGGAGACCACGAGCGCGACGCACCACAGGGCGGACAGCCCCATCGCCGCCGTCTTCCCCCGCCCCCGCCAACCGCCTCGCCAGGCCAGCCAGATGCCGACCGGGGGAACGACCACCAGCAGCAGAACGATCACCACGGGGTGCCGCCATGTCGTACGGGGTGGCGCGGGGCGGGGGCCGGTCATGGCGTTCGGTGATCTCTTCGTCGCTCGGTGTGCTGGTGGGTCTGGGACGCTACCCGACTTCCGGGTACGGATCGGGGGATGCGCGGATTTCGTTCCGCCGGGCCCGGGGCCGGAGCAGGCTGGCCGCGCACGTGAGGCAGTTAATAGGACAGGAGTCCGGCGGGTGAACGTGCCGAGAGAACAGGGCGGCCGGGATCCGACGGCCTCACACTGCTGAGTGGCACGCGCGGGCGGCAGGACATCCCGGCGCTGCCCGTGCCGCCGGGCACCGCAGACCCGGCCGACGCCGGTGGCCCCGCGCGTCGTGGGGACGGTCGACCGGCAGTACGGGGGGCACTTGTGGTGATGGAACAGGTCGGTGGACGCCCATTGACGACCCCGGAACCGCCGGCCCGGCCCGGCGCGGTCCCCCGCCACGTCGCCTGCGTCATGGACGGGAACGGCCGGTGGGCCGCCCAGCGCTCGTTGCCCCGTACCTCCGGCCACCGGGCCGCCGAGAGCACCGTCATCGACGTCATCACGGCCGCGCGGTCGGCCGGTGTCGAGTGGCTGAGCCTGTACGCCTTCTCCACCGAGAACTGGCGGCGCCCCGCCGGCGAGGTCGACTTCCTCATGCGCCTGGTGCGCCGCGTGGTGCGCAAACACGCCCCGCTGCTGCACGCGCGCGGCATCCGCTGCCGGTTCCTCGGCGTGAGCGACCCGAGGATTCCCGCCCCGCTGGCCCGGGACTTCACCGACCTCATGACGCTGACCCGCTCGAACCGGGGGATGACGCTGACCGTGGCGTTCGACCACGGCGGACGCGGCGACATCGTCGAGGCGGCGCGCTCCCTCATCCGCAGCGGCATAGCGGCCGACGCCGTCGACGAGCGGCACTTTGCGGCCCACCTGCCCTACCCGGACACCCCCGACGTGGACCTCGTCATCCGCACCTCCGGCGAACAGCGCATCTCCAACTTCATGCTCTGGCAGGTGGCGTACGCGGAGTGGATGTTCCCGCCGGTGCTGTGGCCCGACTTCCGCGCCCCGCACTTCGTGGAGTGTCTGCACGCCTACCGGCGACGCGCCCGCCGCTTCGGCGACATCGCCCCGCACGCGAACGGAGAACCCCCACGATGACGGACACCGGCACACCGCCCGGCACCCTGTTCGGCCCCGACACGCAGTTCCACCGGTTCTTCAACGACCCCCGGTGGGCGCTCGCCGTCGTCCGCGCCACGGTCCTGGAGGCCGCCCATCCCCAGGTCGGCGCGGCGCTGATCGACAACTCGCCGTTCGTGATGCATCCGTGGCGACGGCTGCGCAACACCCTGGTGAGCCTGCAGCGCATGTTCGGCGCCGACGAGGCCGTGCGGCAGAAGGAGGCCTCGCGCCTCAACCGGCTGCACTCCCGGCTGAGCGGCACCGACGCGCAGGAACGGCCGTACGACGCGATGGACCCCGAGGTGCGGGCCTGGGTGGTCGCGACGCTCTTCGAAAGCTCCGTCACCATGTGCCGACTCAGCGGACAGGCGCTCGACCAGGCCGAGATGGAGCAGCTCTACGCCGAATTCCGCGCCTTCATGGCGGCCCTCGGCGTGGACGCGGACCGGCTGCCCTCCACCCTCCCGGAGTTCTGGCGGTACTACGACCGGGTGGTCGAGGAGGAGTTGGAGAACACCGAGGCGCTGCGGATCATCCTGTACCGGCTCTTCGACCACCTTCCGGCACCGCCGCTGCTGGCCGGACTGCCCACCCTCTGGGCGGCCGGCCGCGCGGTCGCCGGGCCCGCTCTGGGCACCATCACGGTCGCGTCCCTCCCCGAACCGTTCCGCCGCCGGGCCGGCCTGCCGGAGATCCCCGGCGCCCAGACCCTCATGCAGGGTGCCTACCTGGCCACCGGCCTGGCCCGCTTCCTGCCCGACGGCTGGGTCCGCACCGACGCCCTCATGGACCTGGCCTATCTCTCCCCGGGCAGCGACTCCCCACACGCCGCGACGCTCACCGCACTGCGCGAACGGATGCAGCAGGCGGGCGCGTTGCTGCGGCTGGTCACTCCGTTCGCCGACCGGGGCGAGCCGTCCGGGGGCGGCGGTGCTTCCCGGAGCGCCGAGGAGTTCTTCACCCAGGTACTCGACCAGACCGGCGACGGCTTCCTGGAATGGCCCGACCTCGCCGCCATGGCCCGCGAGTTGTCGACCCGCCTCGACCTGGAGGAACCGGAGGAGACCCGGCTCTACCAGGCGTTCGCCGACTGGTGGCGCGAACTCCAGACGGCGCTGGACACCGACGGCGACGGCCGCATCAGCAAGGCCGAATACACCACGGCCGCCCCCACCCACGCCGGTCCCGCGCTGATCCGGGTGGCCGAAGTCCTCTTCGACGTCACCGACACGGACGGCAACGGCGTCATCGACGAGGCCGAGTACCGCGCCCTGTTCCGCACCGGATTCCACCGCACCCCGGAGGCCGGGTCACACGAGGCCTACTCGCGCGGCGCGTTCGTCCGCGACTTCCTCGCCTTCATGACCGGCCGCCACCGCTCCACCCCCTACGACCCCCTGCTGGCGGACGCGTAGGCGCGCGCTGGTACCTAGTGGCGGCCGTGCCCGGTGTGCGCGATGTCGACGAGGAGTTGCTTCTCCCTGACGGTGACCCGATAGGACAGCGGCTCATCGGCGGGGAGGGCGCCCCCCACCCCGACGCCGAGTTCACCCTCGAAATGGCCGAGATCCCGCACCTCGGGCACCGCAGCCGTGCCCTCCGTGACGGGGAAGGAATTCTTGTCCGTCACGGTCACGAGTACGACCTTCAGATGCTGATCCCCGGGCATCTCGACCTCCGTCCCGAGGCCGCCGTGCGACACGGGACCCATGGGGTGCGTTATGCAGCCGAGTACGCCGCCACGGAACTCCAGCAGCATCCGACGTGCGGTGCGGGTCACGCGGGCCGATTCCCTGAACGGCGTTGTTCCGACGGTAAAGCGCAACCGGGACCGCCACCACTGCCGTCGGCCTACTTGCCCTGCTCCGGTCCGTACCACTGGAGGGCCTGACCGGTCACTGAGGCGATGCACTCGAAGTCGTGATCGCGATGGAGCAGAGTGAGGCCCTGTAACTCGGCCGTCGCCGCGTCGACGTGGTCGACCGCTCCCGCGCTTCGGTGTTTGCCTTGTTCGGTGAGGGCTTCCTGAACGTGCCAGGCGCGATCGTAGGCACGGTCGTCCACGGGAACCCAGCCGACGATCAGCCGTATGTCCGTCGATACCGCGTGCTCGGTCGGCGGCCGACCGGGGGCTGTAGAGAAACTCAAGCTCGGTGACGGGGCATGTCGCGATGAGTCCGGCCGCGGCGGCCTGGTCCCAGCCGTACTGCTCCACATCCCCGCGCATGAACCGCGCGAGCACGCTCGTGTCGATCAGGAACTGGGCCGCATTCACCGGCGGTAGTTCTCCTTGTTCTCAAAAAGTTCCAGATCGAATGCACCGTCTCCGGCCGCAGCCCGCAGCCGGGCGAGGGCGAGAGCGCGACGCCGGCTCTCCAGCACCTCGCGAAGAGCGGTGTTGACGGTCTCCTTCCTGGTACTCGTCCCGAGGGCTTTCGCTACGTCCGCGACCAGGACGATGACTGTCCGACTCATACGTATCTCCTGATATCAAAGGTGGAGGAAAGTATCGCGATGGGGTCTGACGCGGATGGCGCAGCCACACCCCCTGCTCGGCGACGTGGCCGCCGCGGTCGTCAAGCGCGGCCAGGTGAGGCGGATCGCGTTGCTGCCGGCGAACCGGTCGGGACCTTCGTGCGCAGCCCGGTGGAGGCTGGGCGGAGGATACGAGATTCGAACTCGTGAGGGTGTGAACTCAACACGCATTCCGAATGTTCGCCGGAAGGTTCCGCGGTGTGCGGGCACGTCCTGACCTGCGGTGCGGGTGATGCGAGCCGGACCCACGAGCCGCGCCGCACGACGGTGAACGCAACCAGCACTGCCACCAGAGTTCCATCGTTGTCGGCACTCCGCGTGCTCATGTGGGTTCTTCCGGGCCCGATGAATCCCTGCCCTGATGGACCCTGAAAGCGCCATTGTGGTACCAAAATCTCGTACCAGTTCGATACCACTTTCGGCTACCGTCAAGAAAGGGAGGTGGGCATGAGTATCAGTGCCAGTGAAGCCAGAAAAAGCCTGTTCCCGCTCATCGAACGTGTGAACACCGACCACGACCCGGTGCGGATCACGTCCAAGGCCGGGGACGCCGTCCTGATGTCCGCCGATGACTACGACTCCTGGCAGGAGACCATCTACCTTCTGCGTTCCCCCGCCAATGCCCAGCGGCTCATGGAGGCGGTAGCCCGGGACAAAGCGGGCGAGGCCGAAGTCGCCAGGACGCTCGACGAGCTCCGGGACATGGCTGGGGGTGAGGAGTGAGGAACGTCAACTTCGACCCGGCCGCCTGGGACGACTTTCTGTTCTGGCTCGCGTCGGACAGGAAGACGGCCCGGCGGATCACTCGTCTCATCGCCGAGATCCAACGCACCCCCTTCGAGGGCATCGGCAAACCGGAGCCGCTGAAGGGTGACCTCACGGGTTACTGGTCGCGGCGGATCAATGACGAACACCGGCTCGTCTACCGCACCGATGACAAGGAAATGAAGATCATCAAGGCCCGCTACCGCTACTGACAGCCGGGCGGGCTCAGGTGTGGCGACAACAGCCGCCTCATTCGTTCACGTTGATCCCTCCGGGCACGTTCCGCGGCCCGCGTCACGCACGGCGAACGGCCTCCCCGCGCATGGCTCCCGTCCCAGGCCGCCTTGCCCTGCTGGACTGAACGACCATGAACGGGGCGGAACGGGGCGGAAGCTGAGACGGAGAACGACGAAGGTCCCGGCCGGCGAACCGGTCGGGACCTTCGTGTACAGCCCGGTGAAGGCTGGGCGGAGGATACGAGATTCGAACTCGTGAGGGTGTGAACCCAACACGCTTTCCAAGCGTGCGCCCTAGGCCACTAGGCGAATCCTCCGCCGGAAACAATACAAGACGCGGAGGGGTGGTCGCGACCAGCTGGGGGTGGGGGCGGGGACGGGTTCCGATCGGGTAGGCTGGCGTCAGCCCCTCACGTGGCGCTATCTCGCTGAACTCCCCCAGGGCCGGAAGGCAGCAAGGGTAGGCGGGCTCTGGTGGGTGCGTGGGGGGCCCTTGTCAGTGGTGGCCGTTATCGTCGGGGTTGTGTCGTCTCTCGCGCTGTACCGCCGCTATCGTCCCGAGACCTTCGCCGAGGTCATCGGGCAGGAGCATGTGACCGACCCCCTGCAGCAGGCGCTGCGGAACAACAGGGTCAACCACGCCTACCTCTTCAGCGGCCCGCGCGGCTGCGGCAAGACGACCAGTGCGCGCATTCTCGCCCGCTGCCTCAACTGTGAACAGGGTCCCACGCCCACCCCGTGCGGGGAGTGCCAGTCCTGTCGTGATCTGGCGCGCAACGGCCCCGGGTCCATCGATGTGATCGAGATCGACGCCGCCTCGCACGGTGGTGTGGACGACGCGCGGGAGCTGCGGGAGAAGGCGTTCTTCGGGCCGGCGTCCAGCCGCTACAAGATCTACATCGTCGACGAGGCGCACATGGTCACCCCGGCGGGCTTCAACGCCCTGCTGAAGGTGGTCGAAGAGCCGCCCGAGCATCTGAAGTTCATCTTCGCGACCACCGAGCCCGAGAAGGTCATCGGCACCATCCGGTCGCGCACGCATCACTATCCGTTCCGGCTCGTGCCGCCCGGCACACTGCGCGAGTACCTGGGCCAGGTCTGCGAGCAGGAGGCCATCCCCGTCGAGGGCACGGTGCTGCCGCTGGTGGTCCGGGCCGGGGCCGGGTCCGTACGGGACTCCATGTCCGTCATGGACCAGCTGCTCGCCGGTGCGGGGGAGGGCGGTGTGACGTACGACATGGCCACCGCGCTGCTCGGCTACACGGACGGGGCGCTGCTGGACTCCGTGGTGGAGGCGTTCTCCCGGGGGGACGGGGCCGCCGCGTTCGACGTGGTGGACCGGGTCATCGAGGGCGGGCACGATCCGCGGCGGTTCGTCGCGGATCTGCTGGAGCGGTTGCGGGACCTGCTGATCCTGGCCGCGGTGCCCGACGCCGCCGACAAGGGGCTGATCGACGCCCCGGCGGATGTGCTGGAGCGGTTGCTGGGTCAGGCGCGTGAGCTGGGCGCCGCCGAACTGAGCCGCGCCGCCGATCTCGTCAACACCGGATTGACGGAGATGCGGGGCGCCACCTCGCCCCGGTTGCAGCTGGAGCTGATCTGCGCCCGGGTGCTGCTGCCCGCCGCGTACGGGAACGACGAGCGGGCGCTGCAGTCCCGGGTGGAGCGCCTGGAGAGGCTCGGGCCGCCCGCCGGGGCCGCCGCCGCACAGGCTCCGCCGGTCGCCGCGCCCGCACCGCAGGCCGCTCCTGCCCCGCCCGCTCCCGCGCCGCAGGCCGCCGCCCCGCAGGCACCGGCCGCTCCGGCGCCCCAGGCACCGCCTCCCGCGTCTCCCGCTCCCTCGGGGCCCCGGCCCGGGGCCTGGCCCACCGCCGCTCCCGCCGCGCCCCCGACGCCCCCCGCCGCGCCCGCGCAGGGGGACGGCCCGCGTCCCGGAGCCTGGCCCACCAGCGCGCCCGCCGCACCCGCCGCTCCGGCTCCCACGCCTGCCCCGGCACCCGCCCCCGCTCCCGCAGCGCCCGTTCCGGCCGCCGCTCCCGCCCCCGGCGCAGGCGCGGATCTGGGCCGGGTGCAGAGCATGTGGGGGGACATCCTCGACGCGGTGAAGGGGCGGCGGCGGTTCAGCTGGATTCTGCTGAGCCAGAACGCCCACGTCGCCGGGTTCGACGGCACCACCCTCCAGCTCGGCTTCGCCACCGTCGGCGCCCGGGACAGCTTCCTCGGCAGCGGCAGCGAGGAGGTGCTGCGCCAGACCCTCAGCGAGGTCTTCCACGTGCAGTGGAAGGTCGACACCGTCATCGACGGCGGCATCGGCGGTACGCCGGCCCCCGCCGTGACCCGCCCCCTCCCGCCGGGTCCGGCCCCGCAGGCCCCGCCGCCCCCGCCCGCCGCATCCGCTCCCGCCCCGGTCTCCGCGCCCCCGCCCGTACCCCCCACCCCCGAGCCGTCTCCCGCCGCCGTGCCGCCCCCGCCTCCGCCGCCCGCGCCCGAGGAGGACCTGCCGGAGCCCGGCGACCGTGATCCGGGCAGCTCCTCGCTCTCCGGCCACGAACTGATCATGCGCGAGCTGGGCGCGACGGTCATCGAGGAGTTCCACCACGAATGAGACCCCGGCGGCGTGAGCCCGTAGGCTCGGACAGGACAGCGAAGAGAGAAACGTTGCCGACGAGCCAGGAGTGATCGCCCGTGTTTCCCGGTGGTGGTGGGGCCGACATGCAGCAGCTGCTGCAGCAGGCCCAGAAGATGCAGCAGGACCTCGCGGCGGCCCAGGAGGAGCTGGCCGGCACTCCGGTGCAGGGCAGCGCGGGCGGCGGCCTGGTGAAGGCGACGGTCACCGGTGCCGGTGAGCTGAAGAGCCTGGAGATCGACCCGAAGGCCGTGGACCCCGAGGACACCGAGACCCTCGCCGATCTCGTGGTCGCCGCCATCCGCGACGCCAACAACGCGGCGCAGGCGCTGGCCCAGGCCAAGCTCGGCCCGCTCGCCCAGAGCCTCGGCGGCGGTGGCGGAATCCCCGGACTGCCGTTCTAGGCCCCCCAGTACCTCGGTTTCTCTAGCCCTGCGGCCCACCGGCAACTAGCCTCATCCGCAGGAACCAGCGGAAGGCATAAGGCATCTCGTGTACGAAGGCGTGGTCCAGGACCTGATCGACGAGCTGGGCAGGCTGCCCGGTGTCGGTCCCAAGAGCGCCCAGCGGATCGCCTTTCACATCCTTCAGGCCGAGCCCACCGACGTACGGCGGCTCGCGCACGCGCTGACCGAGGTGAAGGAGAAGGTCCGCTTCTGTGCCCTGTGCGGCAATGTCGCGCAGCAGGAGCACTGCCGGGTCTGCCAGGATCCGCGCCGCGACCGCGCCGTCATCTGCGTGGTGGAGGAGGCCAAGGACGTGGTGGCCATCGAGCGCACCCGCGAGTTCCGGGGCCGCTACCACGTCCTGGGCGGCGCCATCAGTCCCATCGAGGGCGTGGGCCCCGACGATCTGCGGATCAGGGAACTGCTCGCCCGCCTCGCCGATGGCACGGTCACGGAGCTGATCCTGGCCACCGACCCCAATCTGGAGGGCGAGGCGACCGCCACCTATCTGGCCCGGATGGTCAGCACGCTGGGGCTCAGAGTCACCCGGCTGGCCAGTGGGCTGCCGGTGGGGGGAGACTTGGAGTACGCCGACGAGGTCACTTTGGGACGAGCCTTCGAGGGAAGGCGGTTGCTCGATGTGTAACGCCAGGGGAGCTGTCGCTGGGGAGGCGATCGCATGACGTCCACCGTCCACGCCCAAGCCAACACCCTCAGTAGCGGGGCCGGTGATAACGGCGGGGCCGGGGGCCCGGACGGGCCCGATGCCTTCGCCGTACAGATCGCCGACCAGATCGAGAGCTTCACGGTCGCGGTGGCGGAGGTCGCGAAGGGCGACGATCCGGACGCCGCCGTACCGTACCTGCTGCTCCAGATCTCGCAACTGCTGCTCGCCGGCGGCCGTCTCGGCGCGCACGAGGACATCGTTCCGGAGGAGCGGTACGAGCCGGACACCGGCCCCGAGCCCGACATGGACGAGCTGCGGGAACGCCTCGCCCTGCTCCTCGCGCCGGTCGACGTCTACTCGGAGGTCTTCGACCCGTACGTGCCCCGCAGCACGCCGGTGCCGAGCCGGATCTCCGACGATCTCGCCGACGTCATGACCGACCTGCGGCACGGCATGGCCCACTACCGGGCCGGCCGGGTCAGCGAGGCGCTGTGGTGGTGGCAGTTCTCCTACCTGTCCAACTGGGGCCCGACGGCGAGCGCCGCCCTGCGCGCGCTCCAGTCCCTGGTGGCGCACGTACGGCTGGACACGCCGCTGGCCGAGCTGGACGGTCTGGACACCGACAGCGAGGCGGCCGAGACGGCGGAGGGCGACCTGGAGCGTCAGGCGGGCCGGGTGATGGCCGCCGAGATCGCCGCCCCGCTGGGGCTGCGCCCGCAACCGCGCGCCTGACCGGGGCGCGGCTCGGGGCTGTCCACCCCACCGCCGGCCGCGTACGGCTCGGCCGCGTCGGTGCGCCTCGCACCGCGGTGACGCGGGCGCCGTGCCGGCCCGCCCCGTGACGCGGGCGCTCAGAGCGGCCGGAGGGTGAACAGGTTGTCGGACGGGTCGACCACGGCGTGGAAGCGCGCACCGGTCCGGAAGTGGGGTGCGTGGTCGGCACGGTAGGAGGCCACGAACTCCGGCACATCCGTACCGCTGATCCGCAGTTCCAGCACCGCGATGTTGGGCACGCCTTCGGAGTCCTCGTTCACCTCCACGCCGAGGACCTCCGCGACAGCCGGCCGCCCCGATCGCAGCAGCCGCTCGGTGTCCAGCTTCTGCTCGGCGGCCGAGGACCAGATCGCCAGGCCCAACAGCAGCAGCAACACGGACACTCCGATGGTGATGACCGCGTGCCACCACCCCAGGCCGAGTTGGCCGGTGATCTGCAGCCCGGTCAGGACCAGCGCGCTGAGCCAGCACTGCACGGCGGCGGCGCGGTGCCCGAAGCGCGAACCGCGGTTGCCGATGGATGCCTGCCTGGCGGTGGTCATCTCATCATCGTATGGCCGGAGTTGTCGCCGGGCAGCCGGCTGTTCCGTGATTTTCCCCGCCCGCGCGAGGCGGGGCGCGGCGCACCCGCCCCGCCGCCCACCCGTCGTCAGGCCGTGCGGCCCTTCTCCTCCCGGTCCGCCACCGAACCCCCCGGTTTCAGCTCGTCGGGGTAGCTGAGGACCACCCCGGCGTGGATCAGCGCGTAGGCCCCGAGGCCGAGCGTGAACCTGACGTACCGCATGTCGCCCGACCAGCCGTTCGGCGCCCCGAAGAAGAGCCAGAACGCCAGCCCGACCCCCAGAAATACCCCTGCCAGACCGATCATTTTCCGCAACGCATCATGCATGGGGAAAGCTTTTCATGCGAGAACCCGCTCGTAACACACCGAGATCCGCGAGCCGATGTACGCGCCGAACTGCGGAATCTCCCGGTAGCCCTCGCGCCGGTAGAAGCGTTCGGCGTCCGGCTGCAGGGTCCCGGTCTCCAGCCGCAGGGTCGCCCAGCCGCGCTCCAGCGCCGCCGCCTCCAGCGCACGCAGGACGGCCGTGGCCACCCCCGTGCCCCGCGCCCCGGGAGCGACGTACATCCGCTTGACCTCCGCGCTGCCCGCGTCCAGCCGCCGCAGCGCCCCGCAGGCCAGCGTCGCCCCCGTCGCCCGGTCCCGGGCGACCAGGAAGACATCGATGTCGGCGGCGGAGGGCGCGGCCCCCGGTTCGTGGTCGTCGCACCCGTACCGGGCGTTGAGCTCCGCCCGTTGCCCGGCGCGCAGGGCGGCCCCCTCGGGGTCCTCCCAGGCCATGTCCTCGATCGTCCAGTTCATCGCCGTTCCCTCCGCCTTCGTAACAGCTGTTACGGTAACAAGTGTTACGCCAGCCTTCCCAGACCCCGGGGGCGAGACCCATGTCACGACCGGCCGACGGCGACGCCGACGCACGCCTCTCCCGCGCCGTCTACGACGTCCTCGCCCACCAGGGCCTGGAACGCCTCACCATCCGCGCCGTCGCCACCGCCGCGGGCTGCACCACCGGGCTCGTCATGCACCGCTTCCCCCACCGCCGCGCCCTGCTCCTGCACGCCCGCCGCCTCATGCACGAACGCACCCGCTCCCGCGCCGAGGCCGCCGAGGCCGCCGCCCCCACGCCGCGCGCCGCGCTGCGCGACGTACTGCGGCACGGACTCTCCCTGGACGCTCCGGGCCGGCGGGAGAGCGTCGTGTGGACCGGCTTCCTGGCGGCGGCCGTCGGCGACGACGAACTGACCGCGCTGCACCGCACCCACAACCGCGCCTGGCGGCAGCGCGTCACCCGCCTGGTCACCGCCGCCGCCCCCGACTGGCCGCCGGAGCGGGTCAGCACCGTCATGTACGCGCTCATCTCGACGGTCGAGGGCGCCGCCGCCCTCGCCGCCGGAGACCCGGACACGTTCACCCCGGCCGTCCAGAGCGAGCTGCTGGACGCGACCCTCGCGGCCCACGGACTGCACTGAACCGGCCCCGCCCGTATACCGTCCGCGGGCTCCCCGTGGAGCCGCCGCCCCGCCGGGATTCACGGTCCCGGCGGTGGGGGAGCATCCAGCAATGGAACCGCTCACCGTGGGTGTTGAGGAAGAGTTCTTATTGGCCGACCCGTCGACCGGGGAGGCGATGCCGGTGGCCGAAGAGGTCATCGCGGCCGATGCCGCCGCAGGACCGGCCGAGCGGCTGAAGCCGGAGACCTCCCAGTCCGTCATCGAGACGGCCACCGAGCCGCACAGCGATCTGCGGCTGCTCGCCGAGGACCTCCGCTCCCTGCGCTCCGCCGCCGCGGCGGCGGCCGAGACCGTGGGGTGCGCCGTGGTGCCGGCCGCCACCGAACTGCTCCCGGCCGCGCCCTCGCCACCGACCGGGGGGACGCGGTACCGCCGGATCTACGAGAAGTACGGCGCACTGCGCTTCGGGCACATGACCTGCGGCATGCACATCCACATCGGCATGCCCGACCGGGAGCACGCGGTCCGCGTGAGCAACCATCTGCGGCCCTGGTTACCGGGCCTCCAGGCGCTCGCCGGGAACTCGCCCTTCTCCCTGGGGCAGGACACCGGCTACTCCAGCTTCCGCTCCGTGTGGTGGGGTTACATGCCGGTCGCCGGTCCGGCCCCGCTGTTCGCCGACGCGCCCGCGTACGACGCGCTGCTGGACGGGCTGGTCGCCTCCGGGGTGATTCTCGACCGGAAGATGGCGTACTGGTTCGCCCGCCCGTCCGAGTTCGTGCCCACCATCGAGATGCGGGTCGCCGATGTGTGCCCCACCGGCGACACCGCCGTGCTGCTCGCCGCCCTGACCCGGGGGCTGGTCGCCACCTGCCTGGAGGAGTCGGAGGCGGGCGCCGCGCCGCCCCCCGTATCGGATCAACTGCTGGCCGCCGCGCACTGGCAGGCGGCGCGGTACGGGATGGAGGGGGACGCCCTGGACGTGTTCACCGGGCACCCGGTACCGGCCTGGTCCTGGACGGAGAAGCTGCTCAAACACGTCACGCCCGCGCTCGCGGACGCGGGGGATCTCGCCCTGGTCACCGGGTTGCTGGCGGAGCTGCGGGAGAACGGGTCCTGGGCGGCCCGGCAGCGCAGAATCGTTTCCTCTGGCGGCTCGCTGGCCGATGTGGCGGCCTACCTGCACTCCCACCTGCTGAAGTGACGGCGAGGCGGCCCGCCCGGCGCGCACCGCTCACACGCCCCCCACCGGACGGCGACCGTCCGTGTGAGCTGCGTTACGTTTCGGACGTATTTCGTGTGCGATTTCCCTTGGCGGGCAGGGCTTCCCGCTGGATGAGCCCGGTGTCTCAGGATGTGGCACCGGATGGGCGGAAATCGCCTGCTCGGTAGACTTCAGCAGACCGTGGTCCCCGCTCGGATCACGGCGTGAGAGATACGAGGAGCGAGCACACGTGGGCCTTGTCGTGCAGAAGTACGGCGGCTCCTCCGTTGCCGATGCCCAGGGCATCAAGCGCGTCGCCAAGCGAGTCGTCGAAGCCAAGAAGAACGGCCACCAGGTGGTCGTCGTGGTCTCGGCGATGGGTGACACGACGGATGAGCTGATCGATCTCGCGGGTGAGGTGTCCCCCGTCCCCTCCGGACGTGAGATGGACATGCTGCTGACCGCCGGCGAGCGCATCTCCATGGCGTTGCTGGCCATGGCGATCAAAGCGCTCGGGCACGAGGCGCAGTCCTTCACCGGCAGCCAGGCCGGTGTCATCACCGACTCCGTTCACAACAAGGCCCGCATCATCGATGTGACTCCGGGCCGCATCCGTTCCTCCGTCGACGACGGCAACATCGCCATCGTCGCCGGTTTCCAGGGCGTCTCCCAGGACAAGAAGGACATCACCACGCTCGGGCGCGGCGGCTCCGACACCACGGCGGTCGCGCTCGCCGCGGCGCTCGACGCCGAGGTGTGCGAGATCTACACGGACGTGGACGGCGTGTTCACCGCCGATCCGCGCGTCGTGTCCAAGGCCCGCAAGATCGAATGGATCTCCTTCGAGGACATGCTGGAGCTGGCCAGCTCCGGTTCGAAGGTGCTGCTGCACCGCTGTGTGGAGTACGCGCGCCGCTACAACATCCCGATTCACGTACGGTCGTCCTTCTCGGGTCTCAAGGGCACCTGGGTCAGCAGCGAGCCGCCGCAGGAGCATCCCGCGCACAGGGAAGGACAAGGGGAGCAGTCGATGGAACAGGCGATCATCTCTGGGGTCGCGCACGACACGTCCGAGGCCAAGGTCACGGTCGTCGGTGTGCCCGACAAGCCGGGCGAGGCGGCGAAGATCTTCCGCGCGCTCGCCGACGCGGAACTGAACCTCGACATGGTGGTGCAGAACGTGTCCGCGGCCTCCACCGGGCTGACCGACATCTCGTTCACCCTGCCCAAGGACGAGGGCCGTTCGGCCATCACGGCACTGGAGAAGCGGCGTCCCGACATCGGGTTCGACGCGCTGCGCTACGACGACCAGATCGCGAAGATCTCGCTCGTCGGGGCCGGCATGAAGACCAACCCGGGTGTCACGGCGCACTTCTTCGAGGCACTGTCGAACGCCGGCGTGAACATCGAGCTGATCTCGACCTCCGAGATCCGCATCTCGGTCGTCACCCGCGAGGACGATGTGAACCCGGCGGTCCGCGCCGTCCACACGGCGTTCGGGCTCGACAGCGAGTCGGACGAGGCCGTGGTGTACGGGGGCACCGGCCGCTGACGTACGACAACCCGGGTCATGCATGACTATTTGAACGAGATTGGCGGAATGTGAAGCTCCCGTGACCAATTCGTAGGTCCGGATCGCTTGATCCGGACCAATCCCCCGGGGGACGATTTCAACTCCCCGCACCCGCTGATGGAACCTGGCGCGGTGCGGGGAGCGTCTTTCGTACCCTCGCGCGAGGGCCGTCGTGGCGCTGCACGACACGGGCATTTCAGGGTAGGCGGTAGGTGTGAGCCGATGTGACTCATTCAGAAACCCACCCGCGCCGTACAACCTTCGCGGGGGAGAGAGTGTCCAACTGGCGTGGCAGAGGTCCTGGAATTCACCGCAATGGCACCTCCACGTCTCGCGCGCCCCAGGGATCCGGAGCACGACGCCGGCGGGGCCACCGGAGGGATGCCCGTGATCGCGCCGCTGCCACCCGCCGCCTCCGGTCCGCCCCCGGCCGCCACGTCCGGCACCTCCGCACCGGCGTACCGGCGCACCGCCCAGGACGCGGACGCCGTCATGGCTGAGGGCACCACCACGGACCACCTCACCGAGACCTACCGGGCGCACTACCGCTCGCTGCTCGGCCTCGCCGCGCTGCTGCTCGACGACATCGCCTCCTGCGAGGACGTCGTCCAGGAGGCGTTCATCCGCGTCCACTCGGCGCGCGGCCGGGTGCGCGACCAGGAGAAGACGCTCGCGTATCTGCGGCAGACCGTCGTCAACCTCTCCCGCTCCACACTGCGCCGCCGCATCCTGGGGATGAAGCTGCTCTCCAAGCCGATGCCGAACATGGCCAGCGCCGAGGAGGGCGCGTACGAGCAGCTGGAGCGCGCCGAGCTGATCCAGGCGATGCGCGGACTCCAGCGCCGCCAGCGCGAGGTGCTGGTGCTGCGCTACTTCGCGGACATGACGGAGGCCGAGGTCGCCAGCACGCTGGGGATCTCGGCCGGATCGGTGAAGGCGTACGGTTCGCGGGGCATCGCCGCGCTGCGGGTCGCCATGGAGGCGGCCCGATGACCGACCGCGATCCGGATCCGCCGAAGGGACGAGAACCCGGCGGCTGGGGTGGCGGCGACCGGGAAGGGGCGGACGGCGGGGCCGGCACCACCTCCGGTCCCGGGTCCCGCCCCGGGGACAGGGGTCTGCCCGGCGACGACTGCGACCTCCCCGCCCTGCCCGAGGGCATCGACATCCCCGACAGCCCCGGCCAGCTCTCCGACGAGGAGACGCTGCGCCGCCTGCTGCACGACGCGGTCGGCGTCATCCCGGTCCCCGATGTCTCGCTGGAGGTGCTGCGGGAGGGCATCGCCGCCCGGCGCCGCCGCCGGCGCCAGCTGCTGCTGAGCACCGTGGCCGCCGTCGGCGTCCTGGCCATCGGGGCCCCCGCCGTCCTGGAGGCGACGGGAAACGGCGGGCGGCGCGGCAACGACCAGGCGACCGGGCTCGCCGGGGAGAGCACCGCCGAGGGCGAGACGGTGCCCTCGGGCGGTACGGACGCCGGCGCCGAGGCGTACGACGGGATCGGTGAACCCCCGCTGGGCGGCGAACATCACGGGACCGACGACGGGCAGGCCCACCAGCCGGACGGGACGAGCGGCGCCGTCGCCGAGACCGGCGCGCCGTACGAGGGCGAGATCACCGGCATCGACTCCCCGCGCTGCTCGGCCGGTCAGCTCGGCGCCGTGAGCGCGGTGACCGAACAGCCCGACGCGCAGGGCAAGGTGTACGGCACCATCCGCGTCGCCAACGTGTCCGCCGAGCCCTGCCGGGTCAGCGGCTCGGCCGACGACCTCGCCGTTCTGCCGGCCCCCGGCGGCACGGCGGGCGACGTCCAGATCGCCGACCGCGCCGAGGGCGACCGGGCCACCGGGCTGCCCACCCCCGATCAGGCGGTCGCCGAGCTGGTGCTGCCGCCGGGCGAGGCGTACGAGGTGCGTTTCGCGTGGGTGCCCAGCGGCAGCAGCGCGCTGAGCACCGTGTGTGCCGTGCAGGCCGACCCCACAGGGCTGAGCACGAACGCCGGCGCCGCCCCGGACCCGGTCTCCGAGCTGGAGGGCGGTGCCGCGGGCGCGGGCGGCTCGGACGGTCCGGGCAGCGGTGGCGCGGACGGCGGTTCGGGCGGCGAGTCCCCCGGCGTCGACCAGCCGAGCGCGGGGAACGGCATCGGGAACGGCGGCGGGGGCGACGGCGACTCACCGGGCGGCGGCAGCAACGGCAACGGGAACGGCACGCCGGGCAGCGGCGGCACCGACCCCTCCGGCGGCACCTCGGACCCCGACCCCGACCCGTCCGACAGCACCGTCGTGCTGCGCTACACCCCGCCCGCCGGCGGCCCGGCCGTCGACATCCACCTCGAGGGAACCTGCAACGGGACCGTCTACCGCACCGGCGTCCTGGAGTCGCCGAGCACCCCGGCCGGCTGACCGCCGGGCGGCACCCCGTACCGTGGGCACGTGTACCGGTTTCTGCTGACTCCCCGATGGTGGGGGATCAACGTCTTCGTCGCGCTGTCCATCCCGTTCTGTCTGGTGATGGGCTTCTGGCAGCTGGACCGTTTCGAGGGCCGGGTGGACACCCACCGCGAACGCGAGGAACAGGCCGCGCGCGCCGAGACCTCCGAGCCGCGCCCGCTGCGTGAACTGCTGCCCGTCACCACCGCGACGCTGGGGGAGCAGGCCACCGTCACCGGTACGTACGACCCGGAGCAGGAACTGCTCGTGCCGCGGCGCGACCTGAACGGGGAGCGCGGCTACTACGTGCTCACCCCGCTGCTGCCCGCCGACGGCGGCGACGCGCTGCCGGTCGTGCGCGGCTGGCTGCCCGGTGAGGCCGACCCGGCCGCGGTGCCCGCCGCGCCGTCCGGCGAGGTGACGGTCGTGGGGGCGCTGCAGGGCGCCGAGTCGCCGCGTGACGTGAGCCCGCCGACGGGGCTGCCGCCGGGGCAGCTGGGAGTGATCGGGGCGGCCTCGCTGATCAATGTGCTGCCGTACCCGGTGGAGAACGCCTGGGTGACGGTGCGCGAGGCGGAGGCCCCGATGCTGCCGGTGCCGCCGGCGTCGGCGACCAACACCGGCCTGGACATGAAGGCGTTCCAGAACCTGGGGTACACGGCGGAGTGGTTCGCGTTCATCGCGTTCGCGCTCTTCATGTGGTACCGGTTCTTCCGCCGCGAGCTGGAGGCCCAGCACGATGCCGCGCTGGGCCTCGGGACGCCCGTACCGGCGCCGGCTCAGGACCGGGCCCGGGAGGAGACCCCCGCGGACCCGGACCAGGACCCGGTCAGCCCGGCAGATGCTTCAGCGCGAACTCGATCTCCATCCGCGTCTGCTTGATCCGCTCCTCCACCACCAGCGAGCCGTGCCCGGCGTCGTACCGGTACACCTCGTGGGTGGCGCCGCGCTGCTTCAGCCGGTCCACGTAGTTCTCGATCTGCCGGATCGGGCAGCGCGGGTCGTTGAGGCCCGCCGAGATGTAGACCGGCGCCGTCACCTCGTCCACATAGGTGATCGGGGACGAGGCCCGCCAGCGCTCCGGCTGCTCCTCGGGGGTGCCGCCGAGCAGCGTACGGTCCATCGCCTTCAGCGCCTCCATCTCGTCGTGGTAGGCGGTGACATAGTCGGCCACCGGCACGGCCGCGACACCGACCGTCCACAGCGCGGGCTGCACGCCCAGGCCCAGCAGCGTCAGATAGCCGCCCCACGAGCCGCCGCTGAGCACCAGCCGCTGCGGGTCGGCGAGACCGGTCTCCACACACCACTCACGGACCGCGGCGATGTCCTCCAGCTCGATGAGCCCGATGCGGTGCCGCAGCGCGTCCGTCCACTCCCGGCCGTAGCCGGTCGACCCCCGGTAGTTGACGCGGACCACCGCGAAGCCGTGGTCCAGCCAGGCGGCCGGGGCGGCGGCGAAGGAGTCGCTGTCGTGGTGCGTGGGGCCGCCGTGGATGTCGAAGACCGTCGGGAACGGGCCCTCGCCCTCCGGGCGCTGCACGAGCGCGTGCACCGCCCCGCCGGGGCCGTCCACCCACACGTCCTGCACCGGCACCGAGGACGGGGCGATCTCGCCCGGCGGGTCCAGCACGGTGGCGCCGCTGCTGGACTGCACCCGCGGCGGCTCGGCGGCCGAGGACCACAGGAACTCGACCGAGCCGTCCGGCCTGGCGGTCGCCCCCGAGACGGTGCCGGCCGGGGTGTGCACCTGGGTCAGCTCGCCGATGACGTTCCCGTCCAGGTCCGCGCGCCACAGTTCGCTGCGCGCCCGGTAGTCGTGCTCGATCAGCAGACCGGAACCGTCGGCGTACCACTCGGCGCCCACCTCGCCCGGCAGCTCACAGGCCAGCTCCCGCTGATCCCCGGTGACCGGGTCCCAGATCAGCAGCTCCCAGCGGCCGTGCCGCTGATGCCCGAGCAGCAGCCGGCTGTCGCCGTCCACCGGGGCGAAGCCGAGTACGGCCAGGCCGAGTTCCTTGGTGGCGCCCTCGGTGTCGTCGAGCTCGGCGACGAGGGTGCCGTCCAGCCGTACGACGCGGACGGCCGAGTGCATGGCGTCGCCGTGTTCGGTGTGTTCGATGGCCAGCAGCGTGCTGTCGTGCGACAGATCGCCGACGCTCGCGGACTCGCGGTGCCGGTAGATCTCCGCCGGCGCCTCGCCGGGGCGCGCCACATGGATGGTGGAGCCGACGTCCTCGGTCATCCGGCCCACCGCGACGGTGCCGTCGCGGCCGAAGGCCAGACCACCCGAGTACGCGGGCTCCAGGCCCTCGACCGCGATCTCGTCGGCGCCGCCCGCGAAGGGCTGCCGGCGCCAGACGCCGAACTCGTCGCCGTCGTTGTCCGCGAACCACCAGATCCACTCGCCGTCCGGGCTGATCGTGCCGTGCACGGTGCCGTTGGGCCGGTCGGTGGCCTGGCGCCGGGAGCCGGTGGTGCGGTCCCAGGCGTACAGCTCGAAGGTGCCGGTGGCGTTCGAGATGAACAGGGAGCGGTGCGGGGCCTCCAGCGCCCACTGGGGCAGGCTCAGGCGCGGGGCGCGGAAGCGCCGCTCCCAGTCGGGGACGGTGGTGATCTCGTCCGCCTCGTGCGCGCCGTCCGTGCCCTGCCCGTCCTGGGCCGGTGTGTGATCAGTCATGCGTGCCCGGAGCTCCCTCGCTGTCGCTGTCGTCGATCTCGACCTGGATCTCCACCTCCACCGGGGCGTCCAGCGGCAGCACCGCGACGCCGACCGCGCTGCGCGCGTGCCGGCCCGCCTCGCCCAGCACCTCGCCGAGCAGTTCGCTGGCGCCGTTGATGACGCCCGGCTGCCCGGTGAAGGACGGGTCGGAGGCCACGAAGCCCACGACCTTCACCACGCGCACCACGCGGTCCAGGTCACCCGCCACGGAGGCGACGGCGGCCAGCGCGTTCAGCGCGCAGATCCGCGCCAGCTCCTTGGCGTCCTCCGGGCTGACCTCGGCGCCCACCTTGCCGGTGCGCGGCAGCGCGCCGTCCACCAGGGGCACCTGGCCCGAGGTGTGGATGTAGCGGCCCGAGCGCAGTGCCGGTACGTACACCCCGGCCGGGGCGGGCACCGGCGGCAGGGTGATTCCCAGCTCGGCGAGCCGGGCCGCCACGCGCCCGGCGCTCACTGGGTCTTCTCGCGCTTGAAGTACGCCACCAGCTGCTCGGGGTTGGCGGGGTTCTGGAGCACCTGCACCAGTTCCCAGCCGTCCTCGCCCCAGGTGTCGAGGATCTGCTTGGTCGCGTGCACCAGCAACGGCGCGGTCGCGTATTCCCACTTGGTCACGGTCGTCATGGCGCCCACTCTAACGACCGAGAGCGGTACGGCCGGGGCGTCCGCCCAGGTGGGGATCGCCCGCCGGTGGGCGCGGCCGCGGATTCCGGTGATTCTCGGCCGGGAAGGGATTGTCGATCATCGCACCGGGCACACTGCCCTGCGGAGGCCCTAACCGGCCGCCGCGTAACCTCCGTCACTCTCGTCAGCGTTCTCGTACTCGCAGCGGGCTGTCTCCAGCAGCCGGCGCCAGGACGTGACCGTGGGGCGGCGGCGCAGCAATGCGCGTCGTTCCCGTTCGGTCATACCGCCCCAGACGCCGAATTCCACGCGGTTGTCGAGTGCGTCGGCGAGGCATTCGGTGCGCACCGGGCAGCCGGTGCACACCGCTTTGGCGCGGTTTTGTGCCGCGCCCTGGACGAATAGTTCATCCGGATCTGTGGTGCGGCAGGCCGCCTGCCCACTCCAGTCGGTGACCCAGCTCATGACCGGTGCCGTCCTCTCCCGAATCGAGGCTCCCCCACGGCGGCAAGTGGCATATTCACCTTGCCGGTTGAGGACGTTACGGAAGGTGGCGGGAGCGCAACACCCCCAGCGGGCCCCATTTTGAATGGCCCGTTCGGACTAGACAGCGTCGCTGGTCACCCACGTGAGTGAACGCCGAACAAGATCCGCATGTCGGGCGAGGGTTGCTGATAGCAACAGTTCGGTGCATATGACAAGAGCGATTTCGATATCCCACTCCCATGAGTGAAGATCGTTTGACGCCTCTTGTTTTGTCCGATGTATGGGCAGCCTAACGAACGCCCGGCCGCCTGTCCGGCGTTTGACCGCTTACGCTGGTGTCCATGGGTAGGAAGCGCCCGGGAGGCGGGCTGAGCACGACTCAGCAGATGGCCAAGTTCCTCGGGGTCAGCGTGCTGTCCGGGGCCGTACTGGCGGGGCTGGCGCTGCCGGCCGTCGGCGCCCTGGGGCTGGCTGCCAAGGGAACGGTGCAGACCTTCGACGAGATCCCGAGCGAGCTCACGCGGCCACCGCTGAGCCAGAGCACGATGATCCTGGACGTCGAGGGCAACAAGATCGCGGAGGTGTACTCCCGTTACCGCACGGTGATCGAGGCGGACGAGATGGGTCCGTACGTTCGCCAGGCGCTGGTGGCGATCGAGGACGCGCGCTTCTACGAGCACGGCGCGATCGACCTCAAGGGCGTGCTGCGGGCGCTGAACCGCAACGTCACCGAGGGCGGCGTCCAGGAGGGCGCCTCGACCCTCACGCAGCAGTACGTGAAGAACGTCTTCGTCGAGGCGGCGGGCGACGACGCGGAGGCGGTGGCCGAGGCCACCGCGCAGAGCGGCGCCGAGGGCATGGGCCGCAAGATCCGCGAGATGAAGTTCGCCATCCAGCTGGAGCAGGAACTCACCAAGGACGAAATCCTTACCAATTACCTCAATATCACCTATTTCGGACAGCAGGCGTACGGAGTCGAGGCCGCCTCGCAGCGGTACTTCTCCAAGCCGGCCGCCGACCTGGAACTGCACGAGGCGGCGCTGCTGGCCGGCCTCGTCCAGTCCCCGAGCGCCTACGACCCGGTCAACTCCCCGGACAAGGCGCTCAACCGGCGCAACACCGTCCTGGAGAAGATGGTCGAGTCCAAGGACATCACCCGCGCCGAGGCGGACGAGGCCAAGGAGACGGATCTCGGCCTCAACGTCTCCCGGCCGCAGAACGGCTGCATCACCGCCGTCCACGACGCCGGCTTCTTCTGCGACTACGTGCGCAAGGAGATCCTCAACAGCCCCGTCTTCGGCGAGACCGAGGAGGAGCGCAGCGAGCTGTGGCGCATCGGCGGCCTGCGGGTGCGGACCACCCTGGACCCCACCGCCCAGGCGGCCGCCGCCCAGGCGGCGAAGGACGGCGCGTACGAGGACGACGAGGTCACGGCGGCCGTCGTCCAGATCCAGCCGGGCACCGGGCACATCCTGTCGATGGCCCAGTCCCGTCCCTACGGCCTGGACATCTCCGCCAACGAGACGACGCTCAACCTCAACGTCTCCAGCTCCATGGGCGGCACCACCTACGGCTTCCAGCCCGGCTCGACATTCAAGCCGATCACGGCGGCCGTGGCCCTGGAGGCGGGGATCAGCCCCGCCGAGACGTACAGCTCGGACCGCAAGATCACGCTGCCCATGAACGAGTTCAAGGACTGCGAGAACAAGCCGCTCGGCTCCGCAGAGGAGCGCGAGTGGTCCGTGCAGAACGAGCGGGAGGACATGAAGGGCACCTGGGACATGAGCGATGCCCTGGGCCAGTCCGTCAACACCTACTTCGCCGACCTCGAACGCCGGGTGGGCGTGTGCGAGACCGTCACCCTGGCCGGTGAGATGGGCGTGCGCGGCGGCAACGACGCCGAGCTGCCCGCCAGCCCGTCCGCCACGCTGGGCGGTCTGGAGACCACCCCGCTGATGATGGCCAACGCGTACGCGACGTTCGCCAACCGCGGCACCTACTGCGAGCCGGTCGCCATCCTGTCCGTGACCGACAGCAACGGCGACGAGATGGACGTGCCGGAGGGCAACTGCACCCAGGTCATGTCGGAGCACACCGCCGACACGGTGAACCAGATGCTGAAGGGCGTCGTCGAGGACGGCACCGGCCAGACCGCCGGCCTCACCGACCGGGAGAACGCCGGCAAGACCGGTACCTCCGACAACCGCAGGAACGTGTGGTTCGTCGGCTACACCCCCGAGCTGTCCACCGCCGTCCGGGTGGGCGGCGACGCGACGCTGATCCCGATGGAGAACATCTCGATCGCCGGCACCACCTGGGAGAAGGCGGGCGGTGGCAGCGTGGCCGGCCCGATCTGGCGGCAGGCCATGACCGGCGCGCTGGCAGGCGTACCCGGCTCGACGTTCAACGAGGTCGACGTGCCGCGCGGCGACGACAAGAAGGATGACAAGAAGGACGACAAGAAGGACCGCGACCGCGACAACAACGGCAATAGCGGCGGCAACGGCGGAGGCCCGGACATCGACCTGGGTGACTGGGGCAACTGGGACGACTTCGACTGGGGCGACAACCGGCCGGGCAACGGCTGGGGCCGTGACCGCTGACCACTGAGCGGCACGGTGAAGGGGCGGTGGTCGGACACGACCACCGCCCCTTCACCGCTGTCCGCCGTCGCTACCCGGCCAGGGTCCGCTTCACCAGCCCGGCCACCCGTCCGCCGTCCGCCCGCCCCGCGACCTTCGGGGACACGATCTTCATCACGGCGCCCATCGCCCGCGGACCCTCGGCGCCGCCGGCCTTCGCCTCGGCGACCGCGTCCGTCACGATCGCGGCGAGTTCCTCGTCGCTCAGCTGCTGCGGCAGGTACTCCGAGAGCACCTTGCCCTCGGCCCGCTCCCGCTCCGCCTGCTCCGCCCGGCCGCCCTTGTCGAACGCCTCCGCCGCCTCACGCCGCTTCTTCGCCTCGCGGGCGATGACCTTCTGCACGTCGTCGTCGGAGAGCTCACGTGCCTCCTTGCCGGCCGTCTCCTCGTAGGAGACGGCGGTGAGCGTCATCCGGAGCGTGCTCGATCGCAGCTCGTCACGCGCCTTGATCGCCGTGGTCAGATCGTCGGAGAGCCGGGACTTCAACGTGGTCATGCGGTCATTGTGACAGGCGGTACGGAACGCCGGCCCGGGCTGCCTACGATGGGACGCATGCGCGCCCGCTACGCCGCCCCGCTCGGCATCGCCGCCCTGGGGGCCGCCACCCTCGCCTACGCCGCCGGCTTCGAGGTCCGGTCCTTCCGACTGCGCCGGGTCACCGTGCCGGTCCTGCCACCGGGCATGCGCCCGCTGCGGATCCTCCAGGTCTCCGACATCCACATGGTCGGCGGCCAGCGCAAGAAGCAGCGCTGGCTCCAGTCCCTGGCCGCCCTCCGCCCGGACCTGGTGATCAACACCGGCGACAACCTCTCCGACCCCGAAGCCGTCCCGGAGACCCTCGACGCGCTGGGCCCGCTCCTGGAGTTCCCCGGGGCGTACGTCTTCGGCTCCAACGACTACTACGCGCCCAAGCTGCGCAACCCCGGCCGCTACCTGGTGGAACGCGTCCAGGGCCGGCACGGCCTCAACGGCAACGCACCGGCCGTGGGCGTCCCGCGCAACCCGTGGTGGGAGCTGCGCGACGCCTTCGACGAGGCGGGCTGGGTCAACCTCACCAACACCCGCGGCCGGGTCAAGACGGCTGGCGCCGAGATCGCGCTGACCGGCCTGGACGACCCGCACATCAAGCGCGACCGCTACGGCGAGGTGGCGGGCGGCCCCGAACCGGGCGCCGACCTGTCCCTGGCCGTGGTCCACGCCCCGTACCTGCGCGTGCTGGACGCCTTCACGGCCGACCGCTACCCGCTGATCCTGGCCGGGCACACCCACGGCGGCCAGCTGTGCGTGCCGTTCTACGGGGCGCTGGTCACCAACTGCGACATCGACCCGGACCGGGTAAAGGGCCTCTCCACCCACGAATCCGCGGGCGAACGCTCCTACCTCCACGTCTCCGCAGGCTGCGGCACCAACCGCTACACCCCGGTCCGCTTCGCCTGCCCGCCGGAGGCGTCGCTGCTCACGCTGACCCCCCGGGACAGCTGACGGCGAAACCTGATTTCGCGTACGCCCCCGGGCCGGGTAGAGTAAGCCTCGCTGCACCGGGGTGTGGCGCAGCTTGGCAGCGCGCTTCGTTCGGGACGAAGAGGCCGTGGGTTCAAATCCCGCCACCCCGACAGAGAAACACCAGGTCAGGCCCGGTGCTGAGAGATCAGCACCGGGCCTGATCTGCTTTGCCACCCCGTTTTGGGAGCCATTTGGGAGCCGACTTCCAGAACCGGCTCCCCGGCGGCTCCCAGTGAGCGGCCTTCCGACGTCCAGCCCGCTGTTTGCCGCTCACGCTGGGAAGGGGTCATCCCTACGGTTGTGCGAGGCGGCGCGCCAGATGGCATTGCGGAAATCCTCACCGAGGCACACGAGAGGGACGACGTTGAGTTCGCCGAACTCATGTCCGCCTTCAACTGGAACGATGTCGGCGTCGCTGGCGTCAGTCTCGCCCACAGCGCAGCCAAGGCCGCGACCTTCTACTCCTGCTCTAGTGGCCTCGACAAGTCTCACCATGCCAAGTATCCGACGGTGGGCGTCCTACCCGACGCGCAGCGCGCGGCGATGATCGCCGACCTGGCGAAGTGCAGCGACTGCGGAGTCGGTCAGCAGTGGGGCCGCTGGTACCTATACGCCAGATCAGTGAGCGCACTCCATGGCTTGGGCAAGGCGATCCTGACATGTCGGGCAGCCTTCGACGCATTGCCAGCTCCGACGTGGGCCGAGGGCCTTGAAGCGGAGCTTGAGCACATCAGCGACTACTGAGACATCTGGCAGACTAGAGCAGAAGGTCAATCCGTGAAGAACGCCGAGCCCAGAATCTGGTCGCATGTGACTTCACCCGGCCCCCTGTATCTGCCGGTGAGACCAGGTGCAGGGGGCAGGTTTGGTGACGACTCTAGTAGCCCAGGTGAGCGGTTCATCCTGCGCCAAGCACCGGCACCTAGGAGCTGGCCACTACTCAGCCCAGTCCACGATCAGACGTCCAGTCTACACTGCGTCGAGTCGTCCTTTTCATCGCTTTGCTCCTGCTTGCTCTATGTCTCCGCCCTAAGCGATCACGAACGACGCCTGCAACACTCGTTCGCTCTTCACGCCTCAGCTCACCACCAGGATGACCTGAGCACCCAAGACACAGGCCACAACAACATCACGACAGGTCAGCGCCCCAGCAGCTCGACCGCGGAACCGATTCCTATGGGCCGACAACCTGCTCTGGGCGTCCTTTCGATGCTGACTGGATACCAACGTTTGACCGAGAGCGCAGCTCGCCACGGATGCTCGCCAGCCCCATGTGTGCAAAAATCGCACACATGGAAGCAGTGCAGAGCTGGGAAGAAGTAGGCGAGCGAATCGCTGAGGCACGCCTAGCTGCGGACATGAGCCAGGGCGACCTGGCCTCCAGAGTAGGACTTGATCGCACAGCGATTGTGCGCATCGAAGCGGGGGACCGGCGCGTCTCCGCCCTTGAACTATCCCGCCTCGCTCAGGCGCTTGCCGTCCCTCTGGCACACTTCCTCTCCCGTCCGCCAGCATCTCTCGTGTCCCGTAGAGCCACGCTGGAGGACGTGTCGGACCAGGCGACTCGCGCCAGCTACCGCCTCGATGCCTGGCTTGAGCAGCACGCTCGCAACGCCCATTGGCTCATCGCGGAAGGCTTTCTCACGCCCCCGCGCTTGGATCCTTCCCTCCAACGGACGGACGGCCAGGCCGACCCAAGCACCCTCGCCGCAGCAGCGCGTAAGGCCCTGGATCTGCCATCGGGCCCGCTGGGGCCGATGGCAGATGTCGTGGAACAACTGGGCCTTTTCCTGACGGTCGTGGACGAGCCAGCCGAGGGGGCCTCGCTCCTGCAGGACGGATACGGCGTAGCCGTCATTAGCGGCGAAGCACAGCCCGGAAGACGGCGATGGACCGCTGCTCACGAACTGGGGCACCACCTTCTACAGGACGAGTACCACAGCGATGCTGGTGTGGCAGCCAGTCGGGATGAGCGCGAGCGGCAGATCGACCGCTTCGCCGAGTGCTTCATTCTTCCTTCCCAGGATGTACACAACGCCTGGAAGGAAGTCAAAGACCCGAGTAGCGTTCGGCCCACCATGCTTGCGTTGGCAGCCAGCTATCGAATGTCCTGGAGCGCGGTTGTGAAACGCGTGCGCAGCTTGGGACTGATCGACGGCGACGAAGCCAGAGGACAGAGAGCGAATTCACCAACACGGGGAGACTTCCTAGCTGTGCTCGGCGAACAGCCAATCCCTGACCTCGAGCCTGGCACGACTGGCAAGTTGTGGCGCAAAGCGGTACTGAACGCCTGGGAGACAGGCGCTATCACAGCTCCACGCACAATCGAGCTTCTTTATGACGCAATCACGGTAGAAGAATTGCCCACGCGCATCCTGGAGGAGCCACTGCCGTGAGTGCAGCCCCTGCCGCTACGGGAGCGCCCGCCAGCTTACTCGCTTGGGATACATCTCCTCTCTTTCATGCCATTAAAGCAGGCAAACTCGACGTTCTCGGTGATACCGCTCGGACCTGGCAAGGCGGCGGTCGGCGCAATGTGACCACCCAGACAGTCGTGGATGAGCTAGGTGCCTACGGGCTGAGCCTGGCGGGCGCGGATTGGCTTGACGTTGTACACGTCGATCACCTGAACGAGCTCACGGCACTGGTGAAGTGGATGGGAAGGGTCTCGGGCGATAAGTCGAATCAGGGGGAAGCCACTGTCCTTGCATGGGCCGAGGTCAATGGCGCAACAGCAGTAGTCGACGACGGAGATGCGCGGAGAATCGCCATCAGACACTCCCTATCCGTTTGTGGATCTCTGCGGATAATAGCGACCGCTGTCAGCGCAGGACACACAACTGAGTATGTGGGCAGTAATCTAGTCGACGCATTGATCGATACCGGAGCACGCTACCCTTGCACTCGTGGACAATTCATAGGTTGGGCCAAACAGAACGGGCTACTATAGTAATTCACCAACCGCGCCTCACCTGTGCGGTTATGCGACACGGACACGAGGCGAAGGATGAGTCAAGTAAGATTCTCTTTGATTAGTCTTGGATCACAACGCTTTCGCGTGATTCGAAAGGCTGCCTACCTGTCGCGCTGTTTCCTTGATGGCGTCACCGCGCGAGCCTCGAAATGAAGGCGGCAAAGGCTGGGAGGAGCCTTTGCTCCATAGTGTTCGCCTGTCTGCCGGAGAACCCCCGGCCAGACCGTGTGCACGGGGCAACAGGCTGTCTGTTGCAGTCGCCAGCTACCCGGTGTGGCGGAGGCAGTACTCAGTAGCCTCCTACTGAGATCCCACTGGGAGCCAGCAGAGCCAACCCACTCCTCAAGCCCCTTCGGCACCGCCCCAGGCCGCCCCATCCCAGCACTTGATCAGGAAAAACACCGAACTACCCCATGTCGGTCCCGCTCGAACCTCGTTCGGGACGGAGAGGTCGTGGCGTCGGACCCCGCCGCCCGGCTTCGTGCGACCAGGTCAAGGGCTTGGGGGCTGGCCCTTGGGTTGGGTCCTGTCCTGGGCTTCGCCTCTGGAGCCGACCTTGGAATCCAACTCCCGTGAGGGAGCCGGGCCGGGCTACCGGCAAGTTCACCGCGCGACCTGTGTCGGCACGAGCGCCGACCCGTAGGACCATCACATGCGCCGTTGACCCTTCCAGCGATCTACAGCTCGCCCTCCTGGCCCGGGTTAGTGAGGGCTCCCAACCTGTCACGTCAGATACCCCGCGAACTCGCTATCGCTGCCAGAGCCCTGAGGTAGCGGGGCACGTCACCATGCCCGAGAAAGATGGGAAGGGGCGAATAGAAGATCACCAAGGTCGGACGCTTCTATCTCCAGCACGGCCATCACCCGGGCCGACAAGCCCCCTGGCCGCGGAAGATCCGCCAAACAGCGGCGCTCCCGCCCCTCGCCTGCCGGCATCGGACGGGTGCTGGTCACCGAGGGCAACAGGCCAGTCGCTTCTCGTGCGTCCCCAACCCGAACGAGACGGAGCGTGCCCGCTACGGGAGGACATTCGACGCGGCTCATCAGTGTGCGCCCTGCCGGTACCACTCGAAGTGAAGCGGGCGGACCAAACGGTCTTCCTTCTGAGCCTGCGCGGTCTCATCGCCGGGCAGGCTTTCTACACGGGGAGATCGCGGCGTCCCAGAAGGGCTCGACCCGCTCCCGAGGCGGGTGAGGAATGACGCTCGCTTCGGCTGAACGGAGGGGGTGCGCCTTGAACCATTTTGAGACTCCCCCAGTCCGTCTTGGGTGGACCTCATTTGAGGGGAAGCACGGCAACCTGGAATCAATTGCGAAGCTAGCTTCGCAATCTGACGGAGTGTACGATCCTAGTATCGAAGCTCGGGCGCGCTCGAGCTAAGTGCGTGGGATGGGGCGGGGGTTCGTGGCTTCCTGTCCCGCTCCGCGGGCAAGACTGCTCGTCCAACAGCCGCCGCACCACCCCGCATGGTTCGCAGGCCCGGCAGGGCAGTGCGGCACATCATCCCCACGCAGTGCGCGGGGACAGGAAGGACAACCCAATGAGGATCGTCAACGTCCATCATGCATCGTCCCTGCCGCCCGGGACCAGGAGGGCCGTGCTGGTTCTCCTAGGGATCGTCGTGGTGGCTGTGGCGTGTGCGTCGTCCATGGGGCATGGCGCGGCCGCCGTGGCCATCGTCGCTGCCGCCCTGCTGACCGTGCTGGCGGAGGAGCTGGTGCGGACCGCGATGCGGACCTGGCTACGCACCGTCTGACCCGACCGAGGGCGTGTGGGGGAGCTATGCATGTACAGCTCCCCCACCCCCAGCAGTAGGAGAAGTTTCCCTGAGGAGAGAAGGACGAGGACACCGTGCGAGTAGGTGACGCATCCCTGGCTCACGTTGAGCAGGTCCCGCTTGGGAGTCTCTGTGAGGTGGCTGCCGGTCCGTCCGGATCGCTGCTCGACAGTCTGAACGACGGGCCCGACGGGATGCCGGTGATCTCTCCGCCGAATCTCACCGACCACAACACGGTGGACACCCGGCGGCTGCGGCGGGTGCCTTGGAGCGAGGCCAAACGGCTCTCCCGCTTCGCGGTGCGGGAAGGCGACCTCCTCGTGGTGCGGCAGGGGACACTCGGCCGGCTGGCGTTGATCGAGGCAGAGCACGCCACATGGTTCTACGGCTCGGCCTGTCTTCGTATCAGGCCCCGAAGTGAGCTCATCCTTCCCAGATACCTCGTGTCATATCTGTCCTATCCACCAGTGCAAAGGGCCATAGTGGGACAGGCCCTCCCGGGTACTGTCCCCTCGCTCAACTCAGCGATGTTGAACGCGCTGCCTGTCACCGTGCCGCCCTTGGATCGGCAGCACGCTGTCGTCGAAGCCCTGACCGATGTGGACGCCCGGATCAGAATTCAGAGGCAGATGGCCGACCGCTTGGAGGCGCTGCGGCCAGCCATCTTCGGAGAGCTGATTCAAGGAACGAGGCGCAAATGAGTCCCCTTGCCCTCGGGAAAATGACGCAGGCCCTCTTCGGTGCCGCCGACGTACTGCGCGGCAAAATGGATGCGTCACAGTACCGTGACATCGTCTCCGGGATGCTGCTCCTCAAGCGAGCCTCTGATCAGCCAGGCATCCTTCAGGTACCCGAGCGCGCGCACTGGTCCCACATCGTCGGTTACGAGGGCAAGGCACTGGGGCACGTGCTCAACGAGGCTCTATGGGAACTTGAGCGGTACAACCGGGATGAACTAGAGGGCGTATTCGAAGCTCTCGACTTCGACAGACAGCTGGGCCGTGCCGAGTTGAGTGCACTGGTCGATCAGTTCGACAAAATTCCGCTGAGTGACGACGATCTGGAGTTCGGCGATGTGCTCGGTCGTGCATACGACCTGATCCTCGGCACGTTCGCCGACAGTGCCGGAAAGCGCGGTGGGGAGTTTTTCACGCCCCGTTCTGTGGTCCGGCTGTTGACCCGCCTGGTCCGACCGCAAGAGGGACAGTCGGTCTACGATCCTTTCGCTGGCTCGGGAGGCATGCTCATTCAGGCCCGCCAGTACATCGACGAGCACGGCGGGGAGGGGGCAGACCTCGCCCTCTTCGGCCAGGAGGTGAACAGCGCCACGTGGTCCACGGCCCGGTTGAACCTTCTGTTGCACGGCATAACTGACAGCTCGGTGCTCCGCGGGGACACGCTGGTCAATCCACTCCATACACTGGAGGACGGGCATCTCAGACGCTTCGACTGTGTGCTGACCAATCCTCCCTTCTCGATGAACTACGCCAAGAAGGAGGTGAGGTACCCGGAGCGCATGAGGTATGGCTGGACACCCGAGCGGGGCAATAAGTCCGACCTGATGAATGTCCAGCATGTGCTGGCCACACTTCGTCCGGACGGCATCGGAGCGGTGGTCACGCCGCATGGCGTGCTATTCCGGGGCGGGGCCGAGGCCGAGATCCGCCGGGGAATCGTCGAAGACGCCCGGCTCGAGGCAGTGATCGGTATTGGCCCGAACGTTTTCCACGGCACAGCCATCCCTGCATGCATCCTGGTGTTGCGGGGCCCGAACGGAACATCAGCGGACCAGCGCGGCCAGGTACTGTTCATCAATGCCGAACGCGAAGTAGTAACGGGGCGATCGGAAAACCGCCTGGAGCCGCAGAACGTGGAAAAGATCGTGGGCGCCTTCCGCGAGTGGGCGGACATCCCCGGCTTCTCACGGGTGGTCTCGCTGGATGAGATTGCGGCGAACGACTTCAACCTCAACATTCGGCGCTACGTCGACGCCGGCCCGCCTGCCGAGCCACTGCTGGACGTCCGAGCGGCGCTGTCTGGTGGTGTGCCGCGAAGCGAAGTCGAGGCAGAAGCAGGGGCTTTCCTTGCTTTTGGTATCGGCCTCACTAGCCTGTTCACGGCGCAGGATTCTGACTACCTTGCATTCCGGAGCGAGGGCTGTGAGGCAACTGCGGCGCGCATCCCGGACCTGGCTGCTGTTCGAGAGCGGGGTTTCATCGATCACTACCGCGCATGGTGGAAGGGGACGGAATCACGTATTTGCGATCTCGCGGGCACGAGACAGCTGTTGATGTTGCGCCCCCGACTCATGGCCTCCTTCCGTGAGGAGCTCCTGAAGGAGGGGATCCTGGACCGGTACCAACTCGCCGGCGTTTTCGCGGCATGGTGGTCAGGTCGACAAGACGACCTTAGAAGCCTGGACCACCGCGGCTTCTCCGGGGTGATCGACCGGTGGGCGGCGGCCGACGGCCAGCGTTCGTACCTGCCTGAGCCCCTGGCGCACATACGAGTCCTTGAAGTTCTTGGTGACGATCTCCGCACTCGCTTGGAGAGGCTCGTCGCTGAGGAACGACAGGGACTGGTCGATCTCTATCTCTCATGGGGCGATCGATACGCGATCTCGCTCGCGGACTTGGAGAGGCAAAGTGAGGCCGCTGCAGCACGGTTGAGAGCTCGCCTGCAAGATCTCGGTTACACCGGACCGGCCTGACCTGGGTTAGCGCCGCATCGCATCCGCGCCGCCGCTGACCTTCTCTTCGGGCCCGTCTCGCTACTTTCGGACCGTCCCACCGCAGTTCTGATCAACCTGGCCCGTGCTGATCTCCAGCTCCTCGCTGGGAGCCACCTGGGAGCCGACCGGCTCCCCAAGCCCCTTCTACACCACCGCACACCAACCGAGGCCACCTGCCTGACCTGCGGAGATGCCATCACCCCAGGTGACTGGGCTGCTCGAACCTAATTCGGGACGAAGAGGCCGTGGGTTCAAATCCCGCCACCCCGACAGACCAGGGGCCCGATCCTTTCGAGGATCGGGCCCCTGAGCGTTTCCGGGACAGTTCTTCCTGCCGGTGACCGTCCGCAGAGGTGGGCCGGACTGTGACCCGGCCTCGCACCATGCCGTGTGGCGCGCGCCACATCCGGAGCCTGTTTCGGTGCGGGCCCTCTCTCCTTGCGCCACTCTCGTCGTGCCCATGAGCAGCAAGATCTCACACGGGGCATTGCGCAGAGATGCTGCGCAGAGATCGCGAGAACGGGTGGCGGACTCTCGTTCAATGCCCGACAGGGCTTCTTTGCTGTTAAGTTCATGGAAGCTAGCCTCTGGTTCGGAGTCAAGTGACCCGCATGCGCAGTCAGTTCCCGGCAGAGGAAGTGCGCACTATCGCTGCGCAATCTTTGACATCCGAGATCGTGGACCGGGGAGACAGTGGAGTGAAGTCGTTCTTCGAACTGTTGGGACAGGCGATGCAGAGCACGGACAAGACACTGCGGCTGTCCCTGTTGATGCTGGTCGCGGGCGCGATGGCGTGGGCCGTCAGCCACCTGCTGTAATCCACCCCCGAGCGAGGAGACCCACACGTGGAGACCATGAGCACAGATAGCCCAGCCGCGCAGCTCGTTGAGCGACTCTGGCGCGTGTACGCGCCGTACCAGCGTGGTCGTAACACCTCCGATGACCTCGCATCCATGCTCGCTATCCTGGTGCTGGCGAAGTTCGTGCAGTCGGACGGGGCGGCGGATGTCGAGTTCGTGGAGTGGTGGAAGCGTGCGGCCGGCGAAAGCAGCGGTCGGGCGTCAGTCTTGGCCGATATCCGTGCCGCGGTGCGGAGTGCCAGCAGACATCCGGGTTTTCCCGTGCCGCACATGCGCAACCAGGATGCCGGGCTGCTGAACAGCGACGAGAACCTGGAGGACGTGCCGTGGGCCGCTGACTTCATCGGCATGCTGGGACGTGGCCCCGACCTCGATTCGACCGAGTGGTCGGACGTCTGCGACCTACTGCTCGACCGTCACGCCCGGGAGAACACCCGTACCGCAGGAGAGTTCCACACGCCGCGCGAGGTCGCACGCCTGCTGGTCGAGTTGGCGCCGCCCAGAGCCGGGGACCGTATCCTCGATCCGGCCTGCGGATCGGGCGTACTGCTGGCGGCTGCCGCGCAGCGGATCGCCGGCGGCGTCGACGGAGCAACACTCGAGGCATATGCCACAGACCGCAGCAACCCGTGGCTGGCGACGATGAATCTGGCCATGCACGGAGTGGACCGGCCGGTCGTCCGGGCCTCCGAACCGGCGTCGCTGTTCGGAGGCCGGGGACAGGGCGGTGCGGATCTGGTGTTCAGCAATCCGCCGTTCGGTCAGCGGCTTGGGCCCGTGGAGGATGTCGGATGGCCCTTCGGCAGGCCGAGCGAGCACAGCGCGGATTTCGCCTGGCTGCAGTACATCTGGAGCCGGTTGAGCGAAAACGGGGTCGGGCTGGTGGTCATGCCCGCAGGGGCCGCGTGGCGGCACGGTCGTGAGGCGGAGATGCGCAAGGCCATGGTCTCCGGTGGCGCGCTCCAGGGGGTCATCGCCCTGCCACCTCATCTCTTCACGCACACTGCCGTCCCGGTACACATCTGGTTGTTGGCCCGGGGTAAGTCTTCCCGCCTGCCTGCCGCCGACGGCGATGCGGTTGTCTTCGTCGACGCCAGTGGGCTCGGAACCCAGCCGCCGCGGCGGTCCCGCCGGGTTCTCACCGCCCGGGACAGGGCGCTGATCGTCCGATGTTTTCATGAAGGGGACCACGACGAGCCGGGGTTCTCACGGTCGGTGTCGTACAGGGAGATCCTGGAGCAGGGGGGCGGTCTCGACCCGCGTTGGTACGTGGGTGCCGGGCAGGAGCAGTCGGCGGCTTCGGACACGGACGACTTGTTCGGGGAACTGGCGGGATCCGCAGCGAAGATGTCCCGCTCCAGCCACAACCTTGCGTGGATCCTGGAGACTACGCGGCTGCCCCGTGACGGGATCGTGCCCCAGCACGCGCGGCTGCGGGACATCGTGGACGGGAAGGTCAGCGATGTCGCCAGGGACGGGCGGGCCGGCCTGCTCCTCGCCGGGCCTTCGGGGAGCCTGGTCCGCGCCGAGGATTACCAAGAGGCGGGCATCCCCGTGGTGATGCCCACGGACTTGACCGACAGTGGCTTCGACGAGGAGGGGATACGGCGCATCGGTGAGGAGCAGGCCGCAGGCCTGGGCCGATTCCGCCTGCGCTCGGGAGACATCGTGCTGGCACGCCGTGGAGAGCTGGGGCGATGCGCTGTGGTCCGGGAGGCGCAGGAGGGATGGGTCTGTGGAACGGGCTGTTTCGTCCTGCGGCCGCCAGCCGTACTCGACGCGGACTACTTCGCGGCCTATCTCCGGTCCGCCCCCGCACGTACGTGGCTCCAGGCACGCTCCACCGGGAGTCTGACCATGAAGACCATCTCGCTCGGGGTCCTGGGTGAGTTGCCCGTCGTCCTGCCCGACCTGTCGGCGCAGCGGTTGATCGCGGACATCATGGCGCAGGTGGACGGGCACGAACGCATGCTGCGGGAACAGCTCGCCCTGACGCGGAAGATCCGTCGTGACGCGCTGCACGGGCTGCTGAGCGGCTGAGGGCCGTCACCCGGCGGCGTTGTCGGCCAGGGCTGCCAGGGTGTGGTGGTAGGTGGTGGCCGCTGTCGTGACGTGGGCGAGGTGGGGGAGCAGCGGGGCCAGGTGGGCGGGGTGACGGTGCAGGTGGGTCAGCCCGGCTATCAGGGCTGAGCGGACCGTGTGCAGCAGGAGTTGGTCCAGGGTGATCGCCTCGCGCCAGATCTTCTCCAGGTGCTGGAGCGTCTGCGGGCCGGCCCCGGGCAGGGCCGCGTACAGGTGTGGAGAGAGCGGGTCGGTGGGGGCGGGGCGGCCGGCGAGCCGGTCAGGTCGTGGTGGAGTGCGCCGGTGATGTCGCCGTAGGTGCGGTCGTGGAAGCGTTCGTGTGCCTCGATGGCGAACTGGAGTGTGTACGGGGTGAGGTCGCCCGTGCCGGAGGCCAGGCTGGTGCGGGACTCGCGGATCGAGAGGTCGGTGAGGAAGGCGTTGCCGCGCCGGGTGAGATCGGTGGCCCAGCGCAGCCAGGTGGCGTACGGCTCGGTGACGGTGCCGGGCGGGTGCTCCAGCCGGCCCACCCGCAGCCGGCGCAGTCGGGCCGTGACGACACGGTCGCGGTGGTGGCCCAGCTCTTCGAAGATCGCGGTGGCGTCGGTGCCCAGATAGCTGTGCAGCGGGGCCACTCCGCCCGGGTGCCGGGCGAGGAAGTCCGTCACGTCGTAGACGCCGTCCTCCACCACGATCCAGTGGCGGTCGCCCGTGTGGTCGTGGCGCAGGACCTCCGGGAAGCCCACCGCCCGCTCCCCGGGCGGCGCGGGGGCGTGCGGCGTGGTGGGGGCGGGCGGCTCCGGGGCGGGGCGTTCGGTCCGGGAGGTGGCCAGTTCGCCCGCCACGCGGGCTGCGGCGGGGAAGCCGGAGATGGTGACGTCCCGGCCGATGCGGTAGGAGGTGTTGAGGTACCCGGCCACCTTCAGCCGGTGCCGGGCCAGCAGCCCGTCCTCGCCGGCGTACGCGGCCCGCAGGCCGGTCAGTGCCGCGCGCAGCGGGGGGTGGGGGTGGGCCGTCGCATAGCCGCTGATGTCCGCGGCAGCAGTGCTCTCCAGGAAGGCCCGCCAGTTCGGCGGGTAGCTCGCGCGCAGCCGTCGGGCCTCCTCGCCGATGAACGAGCGGTAGCCGGTGCGGCCGATGACCGTGTCCAGCAGATGGAACATCGGGGAGGCGGTGCCGCTGGGGCCGAGCCCGTGCCGCACCAAAGGCACCGCCAGCGGGGCCACGGTCTTGGCCCACACCACGGGGTCGACGTGGAAGCGGCGTCCCGGCCTGGGCTCGATCTTGCGCAGCCCGTACGCGGTGATCTCCCGCACGCACGCGGTCATGCCCAGCAGCCGGTCGGTGAGGGTGTGCGGGTCGTCCCGGTCGGTGGCCGTCACCGCGTCGGCCGCCGCCGTGAGCAGGGGGGTGCCTCGGGAGAGCATTTCCAGCTGGGTGAGGTAGAAGATCTGTTCCTCGTCGGTGCCCACCGTCGGTACCAGCAGTCGTACGGCCTCCACCAGGAGTGGCCGGGCCGTTGGGGTGTCCGGATCGCGCGGGCGCCAGTTGGCGACGACGAGGTCGAGGTAGGACAGGAAGGGGCGCTCCCGGCCGAGGCGTGCGCACACCTGGTGCCAGGGGGTGAGTACGGAGGCCGGGGTCGGCGTCTCGTGCCGTGGCTCCACCCGGTGGTAAGCGTGCACCACGATCCCCAGGACGGTCGCGGCCCGTTGCAGGAAGGCGTCCGCAAGCGCGTCCGGCCCGGCGTCCAGCACGGGGAGCGTCTCCAGGCGGCGGCGCACTTCCAGGCTCGCGTACAGCGCCGGGAGTTCCGCCGCCATTTCGTCCCAGTGGGCGTGCGAGGCGGGAAACCGCTGGAGGGGCGGCGCGGCCGGGGTGAAGCCGGCGGTCCACGACAGCGGCCCCGCGTGGTCATGGCCCTGTCCTCGCGACCGGCTTTCCGCCTGGTCCACAATGTCGCCCGGTGCGGCGGGTGTATGGCGCATCGCAGGGCCTTTCGCCAGGGACGAGTGCTGCTGTCCACCCTGCAATCCCGGGAACGGGCCGATCAATCAATTACCGTCTGGTTCGGGTTAATTCTCATCCGGCCCGCAAAGTGCGGAACTCCCCGGGGGTGATGCCGAACTCCTTTCGGAATGCCAGGTGATACCCCACATGGCTCTGGTAGCCCACCCGTTCGTGGATCTCTCCCAGCGGCACCGAGAGGTCCGCCAGCAGCCGCCGGGCCTCCTGGAGCCGGCGCACCATCAGATGGCGGGCGGGTGGCTCACCGACGAGGTCGCGGAATGCCTGGGAGAAGGCCGAACGGGACATTCCCGCTTCCCGGGAGAGCGTCTCCACGGTCCACGGGGTCGCGTAGGAGGCGTACATCGCGGTCAGCGCCCGGCTGATCCCCGGGTGCCGCAGGGCCTGCAGGGCCGGGGAGTCGGCCGCGAGCCGTTCCATCGCTGTGCGCAGGGAGAGCACCAGCACCATCTCGAACGCGCGCAGCGAGACCATCCTGGCCCCCGGGGCGGTGCGGATGATCTCCGTCGGAAGGGACTGGAGGGTGCGCTGCAACAGGGGCTCGTCCATCAGCATGTGGGCGCGCAGCACGATGACCGGCGGCAGTGCCCGGTACAGGGGCGGTTCGGTGGTGCTGTCGAAGTGCAGGCTCGCGCAGAGGATTTCGGTGTCCGGGTGCGCGTCACCGACCGTGACCACATGGGAACTGCCCGCCGCCCGTGCGGGCAGTACCTGATGCAGCTGCGTGGTCGTCAGGCCGGGGGCGGAGGAGAAGGTGTGGGCGGTGCCGTGCGGGAAGAGCGCGAGGTCCCCCTCGGACAGCCGGATGGGCTCGGCATCCGCACAGGTGATGAAGCATTCGCTGCGCACCATGTAATGCAGGACGGCGTGGCTGTCTTCCTGGCCCGCGACACCCCAATCCCCGCCCGCCAGCCACTTGCTGTAGTACGTATCCGTCAGCCGCAGCGGTTTGAGCAGTTCGCTGAGCACGTCTTTTTGGTCCACGGATGATCCTTAAGTCGTGCTGGTTTCTTATTAATTGATCCTAGCCGTGCGCTGCTGAAAGCTGTCGGGCGTGGGACCGGCGGCGGGGGCCGCCGACTCCGCATCACCGACCAATGGGGGAACAGTCGATGAAAATCCTGATCGCGGGCTGCGGGATTGGGGGTCTGGCAGCCGCGCTGAGTCTTTACGAGGCCGGGTTTCGCGATCTGAGCCTGGTGGAGGCGGCACCCGCCGTCCGCCCGTACGGCGCGGGGGTGAATCTCCAGCCCAACGCCGTGCGCGAACTTGCCGCGCTCGGACTGTACGAGGAGATCGCGGCCCGCTCCGCCACCATCGGCCGCCTCGGGTACCACAACCACCTCGGCCAGACGGTGTGGCACGAGCGGCGCGGCCTGGCCGCCGGGCACCGGCACCCACAACTGGCCGTGCACCGGGGAGAGTTGCTGACCGTGCTCGCCGAGGCCGTCACCCGCCGGCTGGGGCCGGGGGCGATCCGTACCGATGCCAAGGTCACCGGGTTCGAGAGGGCCGGGGAGGGTCGGTTACGGGTCCGGCTGGCGCACCGCCGGGGCGGGACCGCGAAGGAGGGCGTGACCGGGAGCACGACCGGGGCCGGGCTGCTGATCGGGGCGGACGGTATCCGCTCGGCGGTGCGCGCCACCCTCTACCCGCGGGAGGGCGCCCCACCCGCCAGCGGCACCGTCGTGTGGCGCGGCATCACCAGGGTCCGCCCGTTCCTGGGCGGCGACTCCATGGTGGTGATGGGCGACGGCCGCTGGAAAGTGGTGGTGTATCCGCTGGCCGGCACCCCCGGTACGGACGGTCTGGTGCCCGTCAACTGGGCCGCGTCCCGTGCCGCGGCGCCCGGCGAACCGGTGGACGGCGCCACCCGTCCGGTGCCCCGTTCCGCCTTCGCCCCGCACTTCGACACCTGGGCCCTGGGCGATCTGCGGCTGCGCGAGGTCCTGGCGGGTCCCGATCCCGTCGTCCAGTTCCCCCTGATCGACCGTGACCCGCTGCCGCGCTGGTCCTTCGGCCGGGTCACCCTCCTGGGCGACTCGGCACACGCCATGGCCCCGATGGGTTCCAACGCGACCACCCAGGCCATTGTGGACGCCCGCGCCCTGGCCCACGCCCTGGCCCGCGACCCCGACGCCGGCCGCGATCCCGAACGGGCCCTGCTGGCGTACGACCGGGAGCGCCGTCCCGCGATGAACCGGCTGGCGCTCATGAGCCGCGCCAAGGGCCCCGAGGCCGTCATCGATCTGGCCTGCGAGCGCGCGCCGGACGGCTTCGGCCGGATCGGCGAAGTCATCGACCGGTCCGAACTCGTCGCCCTGACGCGCTCCTACGCCCGTGCCGGGCACTTCGACGCGCGGGCCGCGAACCTGCCCTCGCCGTACAGCACCCGAGCATCCGCACCCGCACCCGCAGCCGCGCCCGCGCCCGGAGTCGTGCCCGCGTGACCTCCGTACCTCTTTTCCGCCCTTGTGACCTCAGGAGACAGCAGACATGACCCGCAGTGGCCAGGACTACCTCGACTCCCTGCGTGACGGACGGTCCGTGTGGCTGGACGGCGAACTCGTCAAGGACATCACCGAGCACCCCGCCTTCCGCAACACCGCCCGGTCCATAGCCCACCTGTACGACCTCGCACGGGACGAGAAGCTGCGGGACGTCCTCACCGCCACCCCGGAGGGCACCGGCCCGGGCGACCCCGTCCTGCGCGCCTACCAGGTGCCCCGCTCGCACGCCGACCTCGTGCGCCGCCGCGCTGCGTTCAAGACGTGGTCCGAGGCCAGTTACGGCTTCCTGGGCCGCTCGCCCGACTACATGGCGGCCGGCATCGCCGGGTTCGTCTCCGCCCCGGAGATCTTCGCCGGCACGGACGGAGGGTTCGACGGCCGGGACAACCTCGCCGCGTACTACCGCCGGATGAGCTCCGGGAGCCTGTACCAGTCCTTCACCATCACCAATCCGCAGATCGACCGGACCAAGTCCGCCTCCGAGCAGGAGGAGAACGATCTGTACGTGCGGGTCGTCAAGGAGCGCGACGACGGCATCGTGGTGCGCGGCGCGAAGATGATCGGCACCGCCGCCGTCTTCGGCGACGAGATCATCGTGGGCACCATCGAGCCGCTCGCCCCGCAGGACATCGAGCACGCCCTGACGTTCTCGATGCCCATCGACACCCCGGGCCTGAAGTTCATCTCCCGTGCCTCCTACGAGGCGAGCGCGCGCAGCGTCTTCGACAATCCGCTGTCCTCCCGCTTCGACGAGAACGACGCGCTGCTGGTGTGCGACGACGTGTTCGTCCCCTGGGAGCGGGTGCTGACCTACCGCGACGTGCAGGCCAGCTTCCTGATGTGGTGGGGCACTCCCGCCTACCACCACTTCGTCCACCAGGCATCGGTCCGCTTCTGGACGAAGCTGGAGTTCCTCACCGGCCTGGCCATCCTCATCGCCAAGTCCAACAACACCTACCAACTGCCGCCCGTCCAGATGCAGATCGGGCGGCTCATCGGCTGGCTCAACATCGCAAGGTCGATGGTGATCGCCGCCGAGAGCGAGTTCGAGCGGGTCGGCACCGACCCGGACGGCCCGGTGCACATCAACCGTGAGATCGCTTCCGCGCACCGCGCCATGGCCGGCGATCTGTACCCCAAGTTCCTCGCCGAGATCAAGATGCTGGCGGGCGGCGGGCTCATCCAGCTGCCCGCTTCCGGATACGACCTCACCCACCCCGAACTCGGCCCGCTGGTCGCCAAGTACGTCCGCTCCCCGGGCACCCCCTCCGAACAGCGCATCAAACTGCTCAAGCTCGCCTGGGACGCGCTGGGTTCGGAGTTCGCCTCCCGCCACGAGCAGTACGAGCGCTTCTACCACGGCGCCCCGCACGTCTATCTGCCCGGCATCGTCCGCGACGGCGACCCCGATCGGCTGGCGGCCTTCACCCAGTCCTGTCTGGACGGCTACGACCTCGGTACGGGGCCGGCCGGAGCGGCCGAACCGGGGGCCGGGCATGCGCGCTGACCACCGGCGGGCGCTCGCCCTGCTGGCCTGCACCCAGTTCCTGCTGCTGCTCGACACCTCCGTCATCAACGTCGCCGCCCCCTCCATGGGGCGCGACCTGGACATCTCGCCCGCCGCGCTGTCCTGGGTCGCCAACGCCTACCTCGTCTCCTTCGGCGGGCTGCTGCTGCTCAGCGGCCGGGCCGCCGACCTGCTGGGCCGGCGCCGGGTGTTCACCGCGGGACTGGCCACCCTCACCGTCGCGTCGGTGCTCGGCACGGTCGCGAACAGCGCCGCCCTGCTCATCACCGCCCGCGCCGCACAGGGCGTCGGCGCCGCGATGGCCGCGGCCGCCGCGCTCGCGCTGCTGCTGATGCTGTTCCAGGACGGCCCCGAACGGCACCGCGCACTGGGTATCTTCGCCGCCATGGCGGGTGCGGGCGGCGCCGCCGGTACGGTGCTGGGCGGCGTGCTCACCAGCTGGCTCGGCTGGGAGTCCACCTTCGCCATGAACGTCCTGGTCGGCATCGCGCTGATGCTGCCGGTGCGCAGGCTGCTGCCCGCCGACCGGCCGGTGGCGGACGGCCGCGGCATCGACCTGCCGGGCGCCGTCACCGTCACCCTGGGGCTCGCCCTGCTCGCGTACGCGCTGGTCAGCACGGGCGAGAGCGGCTGGCGGGCACCCGAGACCCTCGGTACGGGGGCCGCCGCGCTCCTCCTGCTCACCGTCTTCGCCGGGCTGGAACGCCGCGCCGCGCACCCCCTGGTACCGCTGGAGATCTTCCGGCGCCGCACGCTGCGCCTGGCGAATCTGCTGGCGGCCATGTGGCAGATGGCGTTGTTCCCGATGTTCTTCCTGGTCAGCCTCTACCTCCAGGCGGTGCTCGGCCACGAGCCGGTCATCGGCGGCCTCGGGCTGCTGCCGCTGTCGCTGGTGGTGGTGGTGACCGCGTCGTTCGCGGACCGGCTCATCGGACGGTTCGGGCTGCGCGCCGTGATGACCGCCGGATTCGTGCTGGTGGCCGTCGGGATGGCCTGGCAGTCGCTGCTCACCGCGGACGGCTCGTTCGTCACCGATGTCCTGCCGCCCTCACTGATCCTCGGCGTCGCGCTGCCACTGGTCTCCATCACCACCAACGTGGCCGCCACGCTGGGCACCGAGGAGCGGGAGGCGGGCCTGGCCTCCGGACTGGTCAACACCAGCCTCCAGTTCGGCTCGGTCATCGGCCTCGCGGTGCTCTCCGGGGTGGCCGCCGCCCGTACCGGGGCGAGCGACGCCACCGACGCGGGGGTGGCGCTCACCGAGGGGTTCGGCACCGCCTTCCTGGTCGGCGCGGGAATCGCCGTGCTGGCGGGGCTGCTCAGCCTGCGGCTGGTCCTGCCCACCCCGCCGCCGGCGGGGGGAGCCGGGGCCCCGGCCGAACCGGCACGGCCCGCCGCCCGCAGCTCGCCGGCCGGCACCTGAACCGCACCACGACCCGATCCCCTCACCCCCACACCCGACCAAGGGAGACAGACACATGACGCACAACCGCCGGGAGCGGCGCTACCTGGTCACCGGCGCCACCGGTTTCCAGGGCGGCGCGGTCGCACGGCTGCTGGCCGGGCGCGGCGCCGACGTACGCGGCGTCGCACGGCAGCCCGCCCGTCCCGACAGCCCGGGCGCCCCCCTTGTCACCCCGGTCTCCGCCGACCTCGGCAGCGCCGACGACCTGCGCAAGGCCTTCGACGGCGTCACCCACGCCGCCGTGGTGATGCCCCTGGAGTACGAGGCGGACACCGTCGCCCGCTACGCCCGCAACATCGCCGAGGCCGCCCGCGAGGCAGGGGTCGAGCGGATCGTCTACAACACGAACACCCCGCTGCCGGACACCGTCACCGGATTCGCCGGGTTCGAGACCCGCCGCGCGGCCGAGGAGATCCTGCTCGGCAGCGGTGTGCCCACCGTGGTGATCCGCCCGCCCGTCTACCTGGACAACCTCTTCAGCCCCTGGAACGGCCCCGCTCTGGTCAACGACGGAGTCCTGGCGTACCCGCTGCCCGCGGACCAGCGCGTGGCGTGGATGTCTCACCAGGACCTCGCCGTGGTGGTGGCCGCGGCCTTCGAGGCCGAGCACCTGACCGGCCGGGTGCTGAACGTGGGCGGCGCCGAGATCCTCACCGGTCCCGAGCTGGCCGAACGGTTCAGCCGGGGTCTGGACCGGGAGGTGAGCTATCTGCCGCTGGAGGTGGACCGGTTCGAGGCGGGCCTGGGGCAGGTCGTGGGCGCCGCGGCCGCCGCCGGGGTCGCCGGCATCTACCACCACGTGGCCGGCGGTACGGCCGCGCACCTGCTGGACCCGGAGCCGGCCGGTGTCGAGCGCGAGCTGGGCGTCCGTCTGACCCCGGCCCTGCGGTGGATCACCGAACAGCCCTGGCGCACCTGGGCCAGAGCTGAGGACTGATCCGGTGGCCGGCACGGGACGCGGCCCGTCCCGTGCCGGCCACCGGATCACCAGCGAGAGGGGGGAATGACGCATGACCACGCATCAACCAGGGGAAACACGTCCGCCGGCCGAGCCGATCGCCGTCATCGGCATGGCCTGCCGGCTGCCGGGAGCAGCCGGGCCCGCACAGCTGTGGGACCTGCTGTGCCGGGGCGCGGAGGCGCCGGGCCCGCACATCGACGACATCGACCACGTCGAGGGCACCGGCGCACACACGGCGGAAACCGGCGTCACCGGCCACGACCGGGACGCCACAGCGGACGCCGGCACCACGGCCGAGTCCGCCGCCACCATCGACCCGCAGCAGCGCCTGCTGCTCCGCACCGCCCGCGAGGCACTCGCCGACGCGGGGAGCGACCCGGCCACCCTGGCCGGCACCCGCACCGCCGTCTTCGCCGGCCAGAGCCAGGCCGACCACTGGGAGCGGCTGCGCGAGACCCGCGCCGAACGCCGCATGGAGCCGCTCGCCGCACTCACCGACGGCGGCCAGCAGCGCTCCGTACTCGCCGGCCGCCTGTCGTACGCGCTCGGGCTCCACGGCCCGTGCGTCACCGTCGACACCGGCCAGGCCTCCTCGCTCACCGCCGTCCATCTCGCCTGCACGAGCCTGCGGGCCGGTGAATCCACCCTGGCCCTGGCGGGCGGCGTCAACGCCGTCCTGTCGCCGGTCGCCGGTGACCTCTTCGGCCGGGCCGGCGTGCTCGCCGCCGACCGGCGCTGCAAGTTCGCGGACGCCTCGGCCGACGGCTTCGTGCGCGCGGACGGGGTGGGGGTGGTGGTGCTCAAGCCGCTGCGCGCCGCGCTCGCCGACGGCGACCGGGTGCGCGCCGTGATCCTCGGCAGCGCCGTCAGTCATGACGGCGCCACCAAACAACGCCTGACCGACCCCTCCGTCACCGGCCAGCGGCTGGCGATGCGCTGGGCGTACGAGGCGGCCGGGGCCGAGCCGGGCCGCGTCGGGTACGTCGAGGCCCACGGCACCGGCACCGGCATCGACCGCATCGAACTGGCCGCCCTCAACGAGGAACTGGCGGCTGGACGGCCCGTGGGGCGCCCGCTGCTCGTGGGCTCGGTCAAGACCAACATCGGGCACTGCGAGGCCGCCGCCGGAGTGGCCGGCCTGATCAAGACGGTGCTCTGCCTGGAACACCGCGCCGTACCGCCGAGCCTGCACTTCACCACCCCGTCGCCCGAGGTGGAGTGGGGCCGGCTGCCGATCACCGTGCCCACCGCCATCGAGCCGCTGCCGTCCGCCGGCAGCGCCGCCGAGACCGACAACGGGGGCGACACAGGGACCGGGCCCGCCCTGGCCGCCGTCAACGGCCAGAGCATCTGCGGCGTCAACGTCCACCTCGTCCTGTCCGCGGCGCCCCCCGCACCGGAATCCACCGGTCCACCGCCGTACTCCCGCACCGCGGTCGTGCCCGCCTTCTGAGGCGGCGCCCCGCCCCTGCCACTCCGCCGCGGCGACCCCACCGCGCGGCCGCCATCTCACGCCTGAGCGCATGCGCCGGCCCATCCGCCGGGGCATCCCCACACGCGCCCGTACGTGGACGACGTACGCCGCACGCCGTACACCGCCGTGCCGCGATGCCGCCGTGCCGCGTGCCGCTCCGCCGATTCTTCCGAACGTCCGACGCACTCCCCTGGAGACCGCGATGCCCACCCGCAGCACAGCCACCACGCCCGACCTGGACCTCGGCAACCCCATACGCGTGGCCACCATCCGTGACCTCGATCCGCTGGACGCCGACCGGGCCTGCTTCGACCTGCGCCGGCAGAACGAGACCGCCGACGTGCGCGCTCTCACCGCGGCCCTGCGCACACTGCTGCCCGACGCGGACGCGCTCGCCGGCTACTCGGTGGAGGAATCCGTCGCCGCGATGCGCGATCTGGGCCTGTTCCTCGGCTCCGTCAAGCGGCACGGTCCCGAACCCCTGGACCTGGTTCCCGAAGCACTGCCCGTCCTGCGCGAACTGGGCCGCCGCACCGACATGGTGCCCCGCGACACCGTGCACCACTACTGCACCTGGAACCCGTTGGGCACCCGGCAGCGCATGTACACCGGGGACGTCCAGGAGGCGTACCTCCAGGAGTCGGTGCGGATGGTCTTCCCGCATCTGCGCGACGGTCTCGAACTCGCCGCAGTGCTCGGCGACACCGACCTGGCGGACCCCAAGTTCGCGCTGCTGACCGACGAACTGTCCCGGCACACCGAGTCGACCGTCACCGCCATCGACATGGTGGTCGCCAACGTCGGCCCCGAGTTCTTCGCCCGCGTGCTGCGGCCGTACTTCGAGGAGATCGACGTCGGTGACCGGGTCCTGCTCGGCCCGGCCGCCGCCCAGGTCCCGCTGTGGCTGATCGACCTGGCGATCTGGGCCGCCGACCACAGCGAACCGGGCTACCAGGAGTTCCTGCGCGAATCCATCCCCTACAGCCTGCGCCGCTGGCGCGACCTGTACGGACGCTGGATCCGCACCCCGTCCGTGGTGGGCCGGCTGGTGGAGGCGTTCGGCGAGGACCCGGGTGAGGCGGAGCGGCGCGCCCCCGCGCTGCGCGCGAGCACCGAGGCGCTGGCCCGTCTGCTGCGTGTCCTGGTGGTCTTCCGGGGCCGCCACCTGGGCATCGCGCGCAAGGCGTACGACGCCGACCTGCGGCTGTACCCGGTGGGCAGCGGCGGTGCCAGCGTCGACCTGCTGCGGCAGATCATCGATCTCACCCGGGCAGCCGCACAGTTGACGCAGCCGGGGACCGGTGCGGCGCCGCACGGGCAGCGGAGGGCGGCGGTGTGAGCGTGCTCGTCGCGGGGGCCGGCATCGGCGGTCTGGCCACGGCCCTCAGTCTGCACGCCGCCGGCATCGGCGGGGTGCGCCTGCTGGAGGCCGTGCCCGAGATCCGGCCGCTGGGCGTCGGCCTGAACATCCTGCCCAACGCCGTCCGTGAGCTGGACGGCCTCGGCCTGCTGGAGCGGCTGTCGGCCGTCTCGGTGCCCACCGGCGCACTCGGCTACTACAACCGCCACGGCCAGCTGATCTGGCGCGAACCACGCGGACGGGCCGCCGGACACCACTGGCCGCAACTGTCCATCCACCGCGGGGCGCTCCAGTCGGTGCTGGCGGACGCGGTGCGCGAGCGGCTCGGGGAAGGAGCGATCGTCACCGGGGCGCGGGTGGAACACGTCGAGGAACCGCCGAACGGTGGCCGGGTCTTCGTCCACGCGAGCGGTACCCGGTACGAGGCGGACGCGCTGATCGGTGCGGACGGGATCCGGTCCGCCGTACGGGCCGCCCTGGTCCCGGGAGAGGGACCGCCGCCGTGGAGCGGCCTCATCGTGTGGCGCGGCACCACCTGGGCGCCGCCGTTCCTCGACGGGCAGACCATGATCATCGCGGGGGACGACCGGCGGCGCGCGGTGGTCTACCCGATGTCCGGCGGCACCGGGACCGGCCCGGTGCTGATGAACTGGGCGGTTGCCCGGGCGGCGGGACCCGGCGAGGAGTTCGCGCCGGCCGACTGGAACCGTGCGGTGCCGCCCAGGGAGTTCCTGGGTGACTTCGCCGACCTGGCCTTCGACTGGCTGGACGTGCCCGCGCTGATCCGCACCGCGGACGAGGCGTACATCTACCCGATGGTGGACCGGGATCCGCTGCCCCGCTGGACCCGCGGGCCCGTCACGCTGCTCGGGGACGCCGCGCACGCCATGTACCCGATGGGCTCCAACGGCGCCACCCAGGCCGTCATCGACGCCCGAGCGCTGGCCCGGCACCTGGCCTGTGGTCCGGACGTACGGGCGGCGCTCGCCGGCTACGAGGCGGAACGGCTGCCCGCCGTCACCCGTATCCAGCGCAGCACCCGGCGTCGTGGCCCCGAGATCGTCATCGACCTGGCGCACCAGCGGGCGCCCGGCGGCTTCCGCGCGGTGCACGACATCTTCCCGGGCTCCGAACTACAGGACATATCGCAGGAGTTCGCACGGATCGGCGGCTTCGACCCGGCCACCGTCAACGAAGGGGTGTCCCGGTGAGAATCGATGTCTGGTCCGATGTGTCGTGCCCGTGGTGCTACATCAGCAAGCGGACCTTCGAACGCGCCCTCGCCTCCTTCGGGCGGCCCGGCACCGAAGTGGTGGCGCACCCCTACCAGATCGACGGCGAACATCCGGCCGAGCCGATGCCGATGCTGGAGTGGCTCGGCGGCAAGTACGGGGCGGACCGGGCGCGCGCGATGAGCGAGGAGGTCACGGCGGCCGGCCGCGGCCACGGCATCACCTTCCGCAACGAGCGGGGGTTCGCCGCCAACACCCTCGACGCCCACCGTCTGCTGTGGTGGGCGGGGCGGGTGTACGGCCGCGGGGCGCAGAGCCATCTGGAGGAGCTGGTGTTCGCCGCGTACTTCACGGAGGCCGCCGACATCTCGCGGCCCGGGGTGCTGGCCGGCCGCGCGGCGGCGGCCGGGATGGACGAAGGCGCCGCCCGGGCCTTCCTCGGCTCGCGGGAGGGGATCGAAGAGGTCAGGAACGCGGTCCGTTCGGCCCGTGATCTGGGGATTCGGGCCGTACCCGTGTACCGCTTCGACGGAGGGGAACGGTTCGAAGGTGCTCAGACCGATCCGCGGGTTTTCGAAGCGGCGCTGAGCCGGGAGAGTGAGGAGAGCACCGCATGAGCGTGCTGGCGGACATCATCACCGGGGTGCGGGCGGACCTGGAAGGGCGCAAGGCCGCCGTGCCCGAGAGCGAACTGCGGGAGCGGGCGGCGGCGTACGGGGGCGGTCCTGCGGCCGGTGCCGCGACCGCCGCGCGGCTGCGGCGCCTGGAGCCCGGCGGGCTGCGGGTGATCGCCGAGGTGAAGCGGGCGAGCCCGTCCAAGGGGCCGCTGGCGGAGATCGCCGACCCGGCCGCGCTCGCCGCCTCCTACGCGGCGGGTGGCGCGGCGGCGATCAGCGTGCTGACGGAGGGCCGCCGCTTCGGGGGCTCGCTGGCGGACCTGGCGGCGGTGCGGGAACGGGTGCACGTGCCCGTCCTGCGCAAGGACTTCATCGTCGACCCTTACCAGGTGTGGGAGGCGCGGGCGCACGGCGCGGACCTGCTGCTGCTGATCGTGGCGGCGCTCGACCAGCGGCAGCTGACCGGGCTGAGCGCGCTGGCCACGGAGTTGGGGATGTGCCCGCTGGTGGAGGTGCACGACGAGGAGGAGGCAGGGCGCGCGCTGGAGGCGGGCGCGGAGGTGATCGGCGTCAACGCCCGTGATCTGCGCACCCTGCGCGTGGACCCGGACACGTTCGGGCGGGTCGCGCCGCTGATCCCGGAGACGGTCGTGCGGATCGCCGAGTCCGGCGTCCGGGGCCCGGCGGACGCCGCCCGGTACGCGGCGCAGGGCGCGGACGCGGTCCTGGTCGGCGAGTCCCTGGTCACCGGCGGGGATCCGGCCACGGCGGTCGCGGCCCTGACGGCACCCACCGCCCTGCGATGACGCCCGCCCGGTTACTCCGGCGGGGCCCTGAGCGCGGGGCCCCGCACGCGGCGGGTGCGGCGCGCACGTCACCGGGGGCGGTACGGCACGGGCACCGGCTCGGGCACGGCGGATCGCCGGCCTCGTGGTGGGCGACGGCGGGCGGTCGGCGAGCCCCAAAGATGCGCTGCCTGCCGGGGTTCACGCGCACCGGTGGTCACGGCCGGGAACGGCGCCGCGCGCTCCGGCCCCCGCCCCGGGCGGATCAGGCGACCGGCGCGCCCTCCGCGTGCTTCGCGCAGGCGTCCGTCCAGCGGGACAGGACGGCCGCCGCCGCGCCCGAGTCCAGGGCGGCGGTGGCCCGTTCCAGCGCCGTGGCCAGCCGATCGGCGACCGTTCCGTCGGTCGGCTCCAGGGCGGCCAGGCCGGCCGCCGCGTTCAGCAGCACCGCGTCCCGTACCGCCCGCGCCACCGGCTCCCCGCCCAGCAGCGCCCGCGCCACCGCGGCGTTGTACGCCCGGTCCCCGCCGTGCAGCGCGTCCGGGTGCGCGCGCGGAATGCCCAGCGCGGCCGGGTCGAACGTCTCGCGGCGCACCGCGCCGTTCCCTACCGACCAGATCGTGGAGGTGGTGGTCACCGTGATCTCGTCCATGCCGTCGTCGCCCCGGAAGACGAGCGCCGACACGCCCTGCCGGGCCAGTACCCCGGCCAGTGTCCCGGCCGCCGCCGGATCCGCGACGCCCAGCGCCAGCGCGGCCGGCGCGGCCGGATTGGCCAGCGGGCCCAGCAGGTTGAAGACGGTACGCACCCCCAGCTCACGCCGGGTGGCGGCCGCGTGCCGCATCGCGGGATGGAACAGCGGCGCGAACGCGAAGGTGATGCCCGCCTCGTCGGCGATCTCCGCGACGGCCTCCGGGTCCAGCCGTGGCTCCAGGCCCAGTTCCACCCCCAACTCCTCCAGCACGTCGGCCGAACCGCACCGCGAGGACGCCGACCGGTTGCCGTGCTTGACGACCCGCGCTCCGGCCCCGGCCGCCACGATCGCCGCCATGGTGGAGACGTTGACGCTGTCGGAGCCGTCCCCGCCCGTTCCCACGATGTCCACCACCGGACCCGGCACCGACAGCGGCAGCGCGTGCGCGCGCATCGCCCGGGCCAGTCCCTCGATCTCGGCGGACGTCTCGCCCTTGGCACGCAGCGCCACCAGCAGGGCGGCCAGTCGGGCGGACCCCACCTCGCCCGACATCACCCGGCCCATGGCCCATTCGGTGTCGGTGACGTCCAGATCCCGGCCGGCCAGCAGGGAATTCAGCAGCAACGGCCAGCGGTCCTGCTCCGGTTCGGTCACGGAATTCTCCTCCGCTGTGGCGGCGCGGCAAAAGGCCGGGGACAAATGAACGCGCCGCCATCGTGACCGGGAATCCGGCCGCACACCAGACCAGTTCCGCACCGCCGGCACATACCAGTGAGGGAGAGCATTCCCGTGCCCCTGCACATGGCCATCTCCATATCCCGGAATTCCGGGGCATCACTCACCGCGCAGATCCAGGAGTTCATCCGGGAGGAGATCGAGGAGGGCACGCTCCAGCCCGCGACCCGTCTGCCCTCCAGCCGCCGGCTCGCCGAGGATCTCGGCGTCTCGCGCAGCGTCGTGGTCGAGGCGTACGCGCAACTGGTGGCCGAGGGCTACCTGGACACCGCGCGCGGCGCCAGTACCCGCGTCGTGCGGCATCTGCCGCGCGAGACGGTGCTCTCCCCGCTGCTGGACGCGGGCCATGTGCCGTCCGCCCGCTGGGATCTGCGCACCGGCGGCCACAGCAGCGCCGTCTTCCCGCGCGCCGAGTGGCTGGCCGCGTACCAGCGGGCGCTGGCCGCCCCCGGGGCGGGCGACCGGGACGACGGCTATCCGCCGCTGGCGGGCGAGACCGCGCTGCGCGTCGAACTCGCCCGCTACCTGGGCCGCGCGCACGGCGTCCGAACCGCCCCCGAACGCATCGTGATCACCGGCGGGTTCGCACAGGCGCTCAGCCTGCTCGGCGCCGACCTGCTGGAGCGCGGCGTCAGCACGCTCGCCGTGGAGGACCCGGGCCACCCGGGGCTGCGGCACTTCATCCACGCGTCGGGGCTGCGCCCGTGCCCGGTACCGGTGGACGAGGAGGGCATCGACGTGGAGCGGCTGGCGGATTCGGGGGCCCGCGCCGTTCTGGTCACCCCCGCCCACCAGTTCCCCACCGGTATCACGCTCACCCCGGCCCGGCGCGAGGCGCTGGCCCGCTGGGCGCGGGAGCGGGACGGCTGGATCATCGAGGACGACTACGACGGCGGCCTGTGGTACGACCCGGCCCGCACCCGCCCGCTGGCGCTGCAACGGCTCGTCCCGGAACGGGTGATCTACGCGGGCACGGCCAGCAAGACGCTCAGCCCCGGGCTGCGGCTGGGCTGGCTCGCCGCCCCCGAGCCGGTGCTGAGCCGGCTGCTGCGGCTGCGCGCCCGGCTGGACCTGGGCAGCGAATCGCTGAGCCAGCGGGCGTTCGCCGAACTGCTGCGCGGCGGCCTGTTCGACCGGCATCTGCGCCGGCTGAACAAGCTGAACGCCGTCCGCCGCGCCGCCCTGGACGAGGCCGTGCGCCGTCATCTGCCCGGCGCCCGCGTCCTGGGCCCGGCGGCCGGGCTGCACGCCTACGTACGGCTGCCGCGGCACACGGACGAGGCGGCGCTGGTGGCCGGGGCGCTGCGCCGCTCCGTCCTGGTGCGCGGCGGCGCGGCGTTCCACACCCGGCCGCGCCGGGACGCCCCCGCGCTCGTGCTGGGGCACGCCCGGCTGCCCCGGACGGGGGTGGCGGACGCGGTACGGGAGCTTGCGGCCCGGGCGTGAGACGACGGGGGCCGGCCGGCCCACCACGCACCGCGCCCCGCCGCCGTCAGCCGCCGGGGGTCAGTGCCGGGCCGTGCGCGGCGCGGGCCAGGAAGTTCTCCATGATCTGGAGCCCGCCGGTGGTCATCACGCTCTCGGGATGGAACTGCACGCCCTCCACCGGCAGCGTGTGGTGCCGCAGCCCCATCACATAGCCGTGGTCGACGGAGACGGCGGTGGTCAGCAGCGGCTCCGGCAGCGGTTCGGCCACGATCAGGGAGTGGTAGCGGGTGGCCTCCAGGGTGTTGCCGAGGCCGGCGAACACCCCCTCCCCGTCGTGCCGTACCGAGCTGGTGCGCCCGTGCATCACCTGGTCGGCGATCTCCACCCGGCCGCCGTACGCCAGGGCGATCGCCTGATGCCCCAGGCACACCCCCAGCAGCGGCACCCGGCCGGCGAACCGGCGTACCAGCTCCACGTGCCCGGATACGGCCGGATGGCCGGGCCCCGGGCCCAGGACGACGGCGTCCGCGCCGAGCGCGGCCAGTTCGTCCGGCGTCGCGGACCGGGAGCGCACCACCTGGGTGTCGGCGCCGAGGGTGCGCAGGTACTGGTCGATGATGTGCACGAAGCTGTCGTAGGCGTCGACGAGCAGCACCTTGGGCGCGGCGGTCACAGCAACTCCTCACCGGTGAGCGCCCAGTGGGCCGCCCCCATCTTCGCCAGGGTCTCCCGCCATTCGGCCGCCGGATCGGACTGCGCGACCAGGCCGGCCGAGGTCTGGGTGGAGTACGTGGCGCCGTCGTACGCCACGGTGCGGATGCACAGCGCGAGTTCGCTCCAGGTGCCGCGTGCGTCCAGCAGCCCCACCGCCCCCGCGTACGCGCCGCGCGCCTCCTTCTCCAGGCCGTCGATGATCTCCATGGCGCGGATCTTGGGCGCCCCGGTCATGGTCCCGGCCGGGAAGGTGGCCCGGATCGCGTCCCACGCCCCGGTGCCCGGCGCGAGCCGCCCGGTGACGGTGGACACGAGGTGGAAGACGTGCGAGAACGTCTCCACCTCCATCAGGTTCTCCACCGGGCGGGTGCTGGGGACGGCGACCCGGCCCAGGTCGTTGCGGCACAGGTCGACCAGCATCACGTGCTCGGCCCGCTCCTTGGTGCTGGCCCGCAGTTCCTTCACGCGCCGCTGGTTCTCGGCGTCGTCGGGGCCGCGCGGGGTGGTGCCCGCGATGGGCCGCATGGTGATCTCCCCGGCCACGATCCGCAGATGCAGCTCGGGGCTGGCGCCGATCAGCAGCCCGCCGGCGCGCGGCGCCAGATACATGTACGGGGACGGGTTGCGGGCGCGCAGCCGCCGGTAGACGTCACGGGGCGTCAGATCGCTCTGTACGTCGACGCGGTGGCCGATCTGGATCTGGTAGATGTCACCGACCCGGATGTGCTCCAGGCAGCGCTCGGCCCACCCGAGGAAGGTGTCGCGGCTGACGCTGTCCCGTACGGCGTGCGGGCGCGGCGCGTCGGGCACGCCGCGCTCGTCCGCGAGCGGCGGCGGAGGGAGGGGCGGGATTCCCTCCCCGGCCGGGGCGGCGGGGAACGCCTCGCTCTCGGCGTGCAGATGGAGCGCACCGGCCGGGTCGCCGTCGTACCGGACGGCGTCCCGGAACAGCGCGAGCGTGATGTCGGGGCCGTGCGGCGGCTTGGTGCGGGCCGGGAGTTCCTCCATCAGCCAGGCCGACTCGTAGGCGAGGGTGGTCAGGAACCCGAAGGCGTACCGGTCGGGCGGCTGCTCCGTGTCCACGGCGAACAGCCCCTGGACGGCGGCCAGGACGTCCCACACCTGCCGCGGGTCGCCGAACCGCGCCCCGTCCGGGGCCGCGTCCATGCCGTGCCGCCGGGCGAGCGCGGCCAGCGTCCCGCGCAGCGCCGGCACCCCGGTGATCTCCATTCGGCCGCCGCCGCCCTCGGCGGCCCCGTACACGCGCAGTTCCGCCAGCCGCCCGTATCCGACGACGGCGGACCGGCGCCCGCCGTCGTTCTCCAGCTGCTCCAGCAGGAACACGTCGTCGGCCGGCCGCGTCTCGCGCAGCCGCGTCCACAGGTCGAGAGGATCATGCGGAGGAAGTCCGGCCGACGTCACCCGCACCCGAATCGGTTCACTGTCCGGCATCGACATGGCTGAACTCCTCATGAATTCCCGCTCCTTTCGCCACGGGAAAGCGAAACACCGCCTGCCGTACGGGGACCAGACCAGTCCGCCGCTTTCGATGCGGTCCATTCCCGGAATTCTTGACCGGCCCGCCGCCCGTCCCGTGAGCTGGTGGCACACGAGGGGAAAGGAAAGGGGAATCGCCGTGAACGCACAGCAGCCCGACTGGCCGGACCCGGACCTCCTGCGGGCGGTCACCGGCCGCCTCGGAGCGGCCCCGCCGCTGGTCTTCGCCGAGGAGTGCGACCGGCTGCGGGAGCGGCTGGCGGGCGTCGCCCGCGGCGAGGCGCTGCTGCTCCAGGGCGGGGACTGCGCGGAGACCTTCGCCGGGGTGACGGCGGACGCGGTGCGCGGCAAGCTGCGCACGCTGCTGCAGATGGCGGTGGTGCTCAGCCACGCCAGCGGCCTTCCGGTGGTCAAGGTGGGCCGGATGGCGGGGCAGTTCGCCAAGCCCCGGTCGAGCCCCGTGGAGCGGCGCGGCGCGCTGACGCTGCCCTCGTACCGGGGTGACGCCGTCAACGGTCAGGAGTTCACCGAGGCGGCCAGGCGGCCCGATCCGCGCCGTCTGGAGCGGATGTACGAGGCGTCGGTGGCGACGCTCAATCTGCTGCGGGCCCATGTGGGGGGCGGGTTCGCGGACCTGCGGCAGGTGGCGGAGTGGAACGAGGAGTTCGTGGCCGGCTCGCCCTCGGCGGGGCGTTACGCGCGCCGGGCGCGGGAGGTGAGCCGCGCGCTGGCGTTCGTGCGGGCGAGCGGCGCCGATCAGCGCACGCTGCGCACGGCGGAGTTCTTCGTCAGCCACGAGGGGCTGCTGCTGGACTACGAGCGGGCGCTGACCCGTACCGACGAGCGCACCGGCCGTCTCTACGCGACCAGCGGGCATCTGCTGTGGGTGGGGGAGCGCACCCGGCAGCCGGACGGCGCGCACATCGACTTCCTGAGCGGGGTGCACAACCCTGTCGCGGTCAAGCTCGGCCCGGGCACCGAGCCCGACACGGTGCTGCGCTATCTCGACCGGCTCGATCCCGCGCGTACCCCGGGGCGGCTGACCTTCGTGGTGCGGGCGGGCGCCGAACGGGTGCGGGACGTCCTGCCGGTGCTGGTGGAGAAGGCGCTGGCGGAGGGCGCGCGGGTGGGCTGGGTGTGCGACCCGATGCACGGCAACACGGTGACCGCGCCCAGCGGGCACAAGACCCGTGCCTTCGAGGCGATCCTGGACGAGGTGCGCGGCTTCGTGGAGGTGCACCGGGCGCTGGGCAGCCACCCGGGCGGCGTCCATGTGGAGTTGACCGGCGAGGACGTCACGGAGTGCACGGGCGGCGGCTCACCGGTCCGTGCCGAGGACCTCCCGCTGCGCTACACGACGGCGTGCGATCCCCGGCTGAACCACGGTCAGTCGCTGGATCTGGCGTTCCGGCTGGCGGAGTTGTACGCGCGGGCGGGAGACGGGGCGCGGGAGCGCCCCGTCCCGGAGCGGCCCGCGCTCATCTGACCAGGGCGAGGGCGACGTAGCAGGCGAGCGAGAGCGCCAGGCGGAGCACGATGTCCAGCCAGTCCGCCCAGGTTCCGGCGAATGACCAGGTCAGGAGCGCGGCCAGCACACCGGCCGCCGCCATGGTCGTCGCGTACGCGCGGCCGGCGGCACGGCGGTGGACGAGCGTGCCGAGCAGGGCGGCCGGCAGTTGCACCGTGACATGGCAGATGACCACCATCGCGATCCCGGCGAGGATGACCAGTGCTGGCGGATCGATCACGCCGTACGCCTGTGTCTCCCACGCGGGTGGGAGGACGAGGAACGATGCCAGCAGCACGAAACCGCTGACGTGCATCGCCAGCAGGTGGAGGAGCACACGCTTGCTCAGCCGGGGCAGACCCCGGGTCAGAGCCTGCTCGATCCGTACTTCCCTCGGTACGTCCATGACACGTCAGATTACGCCCCGGCAGCAACCCCTGCTATCCGGGTGACCGTTGGTGCTCCGTCCGCTGCCGGGGCAACGCCCATCGCACTCCTGCGGCGGTGAGGCTCCGCTGTGCGCTACGCCGTCCAGCGGCTCACTCCGTCTGCACGCCACTGCCCCCGCCCCCGGGGCGGTCAGCCCAGGCGCGAGCGGTGCTTCACCGTCGCCTTCTCCGTCTTGCCGTGGGTCTTCGCCGCCACCGCCCGGGCCTGGTGCTCGGCCTCCTTGACCCGCTCCGGGGTCAGCGCGTGCTTTCCGTGACCGGCTGTTTCCCGTTCGTGGTGGGCCCGGTGCTTCGACATCGTCACCGTCTCCTCGATCGCGTGCGTCGTCGCGTTCGCATCCCCTGTCCCCTTTGTCCATCCTCTCTCCACCCGTCCCGGATAGCATCCCGGCATGGGAAACGGCCAGTGGTTTCCGGCGGAGTGGGCGGGCCGGGTGCGTGAGTTCGTGCGCGGGGAGATCACGCCCGCCGTGCCCCGGCGGGCCGCCACCGTGCTGCTCACGCGCGAGGGGCCGGGCGGGCCGCAGGTCTTCCTGCTGCGGCGCCGGCTGTCCATGGGGTTCGCGGCCGGCGCGTATGCCTACCCGGGCGGTGGTGTCGATCCCCGGGACGCCGCCGCCGACGCGGTGGCCTGGGCCGGACCGGGGCGCGAGGAGTGGGCCGAGCGGCTCGGGGTGGACGCGGACGGCGCGCAGGCCATCGTGTGCGCCGCCGTCCGCGAGACCTTCGAGGAGTCGGGCGTCCTGCTCGCCGGGCCCGACCCCCACACCGTCGCCGACGACACCACCGGCCCCGGCTGGGAGGCCGACCGCGCCGCCCTGGCCGCCCGCGAGCTCTCGCTCGCCGCGCTCCTCGCCCGCCGCTCCCTCGTGCTGCGCAGCGATCTGCTCACCGCCCGCGCCCGCTGGATCACCCCCGAGTTCGAGCCGCGCCGCTACGACACCTGGTTCTTCAGCGCCGCGCTCCCGGTGGGACAGCGCACCCGCAACGCCTCCACGGAGGCCGACCGCACCGTCTGGCTGTCGCCCGCCGAAGCCCTGGCCGGTTACGCGCGCGGCGAGATGGTGATGATGCCGCCGACCGTCGCCACCCTCCGGCAGCTCGCCGCCGGCCCGCACCCCACGCCCGTGGGGCCCGTCGAGCCCGTTCTCGTACGGCTGCGGACCGAAGGCCACCAGATTGTGCTCAGCTGGCCTGGGCATGACGAGTTCGAAAGGCGGGTGGAGAGATGAGCGACGCGACCGCGCTGCCCGGCGCGCCCCGGATCGGATCACCGGCCGGCCCGGCCACCGAGCGCGCCACCTGTGTGCTCGCGCCGAACCCCTCGGCGATGACCCTGGACGGCACCAACACCTGGATCCTCGCCGAACCCGGCTCCGACCGCGCCGTCGTCCTGGACCCGGGCCCCGAGGACGAGACGCATCTGCGCCGGGTCGCCGAAACCGTCGAGCGGGCCGGACGCCGGGTGGCGTACACCCTGCTCAGCCACGGCCACCAGGACCACAGCGGCGGCGCCGCCCGGTTCGCCGAGCTGACCGGCGCCCCGGTACGCGCCCTCGATCCCCGGCTGCGCCTCGGTGACGAGGGACTGGCCGCCGGGGACGTGCTCACCGCGGGCGGCCTGGAACTGCGCGTCATCGGCACCCCGGGGCACACCGCCGACTCGCTGTGCTTCCTGCTGCCCGCCGACAACGCGCTGCTCACCGGCGACACCGTGCTCGGCCGCGGCACCACGATCATCGCCCACCCCGACGGCCGGCTCGGCGACTACCTCGACTCGCTGCGCGCCATGCGCCGGCTGACCGAGGACGAGGGGGTCCGTACCGTACTGCCCGGCCACGGCCCGGTACTGCGCGACGCCCTGGGCGTCATCGACTACTACCTCGTGCACCGCGCCAAGCGCCTGGCCGAGGTGGAGAACGCGGTCGAGGACGGCTACCGCACCGCGCCCGAGATCGTCGCCCACGTGTACGCGGACGTGGACCGCGCCGTGTGGCCGGCCGCCGAACTCTCCGTCCTCGCGCAGCTGCAATATCTGCGCGAGCACGGGCTGATCCCACCGGACGCCCCGGACGGCGCCCCGTCCGAGTAGGGAGGCCCGCCGGCACCCGCGTCGCGCTCGGCCGGGGGCATGAAAAAGCACACCGGCCACCCGCGAGGGGTGTGCCGATGTGCTCAGCAGGTCCGGATCTGGATCCGGGTCCGGGTCCCGGCCGGGTCAGCGGGAGCGGCGCGCCAGCCGCTCGATGTCCAGCAGGATCACGGCCCGGGCCTCCAGCCGCAGCCAGCCACGGGCGGCGAAGTCGGCCAGCGCCTTGTTGACGGTCTCCCGGGAAGCGCCCACCAGCTGGGCCAGCTCCTCCTGGGTGAGGTCGTGCACCACGTGGATGCCCTCGTCCGACTGCACCCCGAAGCGCCGCGACAGATCCAGCAGCGCCTTGGCGACCCGGCCGGGAACGTCCGAGAAGACCAGGTCGGACATGTTGTCGTTGGTGCGGCGCAGTCGGCGGGCCACCGCGCGCAGCAGCGCCGCCGCGACCTCGGGCCGTACGTTCAGCCAGGGCTGGAGGTCGCCGTGGCCCAGACCGAGCAGCCGTACCTCGGTCAGCGCTGTGGCGGTGGCGGTGCGCGGGCCCGGGTCGAACAGGGACAGCTCGCCGATCAGCTCACCGGCGCCCAGCACGGCCAGCATGTTCTCGCGGCCGTCGGGCGAAGTGCGGTGCAGCTTGACCTTGCCCTCGGTGACGACATAGAGCCGGTCGCCCGGATCGCCCTCATGGAAGAGGGTCTCACCCCGGGCCAGGGTGATCTCGGTCATGGAGCCGCGCAGCTCAGCGGCCTGCTCGTCATCGAGCGCCGCGAAGAGCGGGGCGCGCCGCAGAACGTCGTCCACGAGTTCTCTCTCCTTGTCGGCCAGGCCGTGAAGGGTCATGCACCCCTCATCATGCCGGACACCACAGCAGTGCTATCAGTCACAAGTTTGACTTACCGGGAAAGCCCGGACAGCGCCAGGGGCTGATTCGGGTGACGTATGGGGTGAGCGCCCCACGATCGTCGGTGTGGCCGTTTACGCTGGCCGGGTGGCCAACGGCCCTGTGCACGTACGGGGCTGGGCCACCCGGAGAGACCAGGAAGAGAGGCCGGGAGGGTGAACGCGACGGCGAATTCCGCTGATGGCGAACGCGGGGCGGCCGGGTCGGCGAAACCGGCACGAAAGCCCGCGCGGAGCCGTACGGGCGGGCCGGCGGCGTCGGGAGGATCCGCCGGGGCGGGCACCGCCGCCACCCCCGCGAAGCGGACGAAGCAGGCGAAGCAGGAGAGCCGTACGGCCCTGGTGCGCCGGGCCCGCAAGATCAACCGCGAACTGGCCGAGGTGTACTACTACGCACACCCCGAGCTCGATTTCGAGAACCCGTTCGAGCTGCTGGTCGCCACCGTGCTGTCCGCACAGACCACCGACCTGCGGGTGAACCAGACCACCCCCCGGCTGTTCGCCGCCTACCCCACCCCGGCGGCGATGGCGGACGCCGATCCGGCCGACGTGGAGGAGCTGATCCGCCCCACCGGCTTCTTCCGCAACAAGACCAAGTCGCTGATAGGGCTGTCCACGGCCCTGCGCGACCGCTTCGACGGCGAGGTGCCCGGCCGCCTGGAGGACCTCGTCTCGCTGCCCGGTGTCGGCCGCAAGACCGCCCACGTGGTGCTCGGCAACGCCTTCGGCAAGCCGGGGATAACGGTCGACACCCACTTCCAGCGGCTGGTGCGGCGCTGGAAGTGGACCGAGCAGACCGACCCGGACAAGATCGAGGCCGAGGTCGGGGCGATCTTCCCGAAGAAGGACTGGACGATGCTCTCGCACCGGGTCATCTTCCACGGCCGCCGGATCTGCCACAGCCGCAAGCCCGCCTGCGGCGCCTGCCCGATCGCGCACCTGTGCCCCTCCTTCGGGGAGGGTGAGACCGACCCGGAGAAAGCGAAGAAGCTGCTGAAGTACGAGATGGGCGGCTATCCGGGGCAGCGGCTGAAGCCGCCGGCCGACTACCCGGGCAAGCCCGCCCCGGCGGCGGGCGGCGAGCCGGCCGGCTGAGCGGCCCGCCCCCGTACCGCTGCCGCCCCCCGCGCCGCCGCAGCCGCCGCACCACCGCCCGCCGCCCCCACCGACCGGGGCATCAGCGCCATCCGCCGCCAGCGAAGGGACCATCCCATGACCCCGCGCGACGCCCGCCGCGCCGAGCCACCACCGGTGCGGGTGAGCGCCGAGGGGCTGCCGTCCTGGCTGGAGCCGCTGGCGGAGGTGGCCGTGACCCTGCGGGCCGGGCAGCTCAGCCGCTGGCTGCCGCCGCCGCACGGCGGGCGGCCCTCCGCCGTCCTGGTGCTGTTCGGGTCCGGGCCGCACGGCCCCGAGCTGCTGCTCCTCGAACGCGCCTCCAGCCTGCGCGCCCACGCCGGCCAGGCGTCCTTCCCCGGCGGAGCCCTCGATCCGGAGGACGGCGACCCGGCCGGTCAGGGCCCGCTGCGCGCCGCCCTGCGCGAGGCCGAGGAGGAGACCGGCCTCGATCCGGCCGGGGTGCGGATCTTCGCCGTGCTGCCCCGGCTGTACATCCCGGTCTCCGACTTCACCGTCACCCCCGTCCTGGGCTGGTGGCGCGAGCCGACGCCGGTGGCGCCGGTGGATCCGGCCGAGACGGCGCGGGTGTTCACGGTGCCGGTATCCGAACTGGCCGACCCGGCACGGCGCCGCAGCGCGGTGCACCCCTCCGGATACCGCGGTCCGTGCTTCCTGGTCGGCGACACCCTGGTGTGGGGGTTCACCGCCGGGGTGATCGACCGGGTCCTGCATTTCGCCGGCTGGGAGCTTCCCTGGGACGCCGATCGGGAGATACCTCTGGCTCCCGGGGCATGAACCGCCCATACATGAGAGCGTGTCGGGCATGAATATGCTCGACGTGCTGCTGCTGCTGGCCGCCGTGTGGTTCGCGGTCGTGGGCTACCGGCAGGGCTTCGTCGTGGGGATACTGTCCGTCGCCGGGTTCCTGGGGGGCGGACTCATCGCCCTCTACATCCTCCCCGTGATCTGGAACCGGATCAGCTCCGGCGCCGAACCCGGGCCGATAGGCGTCATCGTGGCGGTCGTCATCGTCATCGTGTGTGCCTGCTCGGGCCAGGCGCTCACCACCCACCTCGGCAACAAGCTGCGCCGCCACATCACCTGGTCACCGGCCAAGGCGCTGGACGCCACCGGCGGCGCGCTCGTCAACGTGATGGCCATGCTGCTCGTCGCCTGGCTGATCGGTTCCGCGCTGGCCACCACCACCCTGCCCACCCTGGGGCGTGAAGTACGCACCTCCCGGGTGCTGCTGGGCGTCTCGCAGGTGATGCCGGTCGAGGCCGGAACCTGGATGAATGACTTTTCGGCCATTCTCGCCCAGCACGGCTTCCCGCAGGTCTTCGCCCCGTTCACCAACGAGCCGATCACCCGCGTCGATCCGCCGGACCCGGCGCTGGCCGGCAGCCCGGTCATCGAGCAGGCGGCCGGCTCCATCGTCCGCGTCTCGGGCACCGCGTCCGGCTGCGGAAAGGTCCTGGAGGGCAGCGGCTTCGTCTTCGCCGAGGACAAGGTGATGACCAACGCCCACGTGGTGGGCGGGGTCACCGAGCCCACCGTGCAGATCAGGGGCGAGGGCAAGCTGTACGACGGCCGGGTCGTGCTCTACGACTGGGAGTCCGACGTGGCCATCCTGGACGTGCCGGGACTCGACGCGCCGCCGCTGGAGTTCAGCGACCGCGACGCGCTCTCGGGCGACGACGCCGTCATCGCCGGCTTTCCGGAGAGCGGCCCCTTCGACGTACGGCCGGCCCGGGTGCGCGAGCGCTTCACCGCCAACGGCCCCGACATCTACCGCCGGGGCACCGTGAGCCGCGATGTCTACTCGCTGTACTCGATGGTCAGGCAGGGCAACTCGGGCGGCCCGCTGCTCACCCCGGAGGGCGAGGTGTACGGCCTGGTGTTCGCCAAGTCCCTGGACGACGACAACACCGGGTACGCGCTCACCCTGGAGGAGATCGAAGACACCATCGAGCGCGGCATGACCGCCACGGCGCCCGTGGACAGCCAGAACTGCGCGATGTGAGACCGGGCGCACCCGCCCGCTCCCGTCCCCGTCCCGGGCCCACGGGCCCCGGTGGGTGGCGCTGTTCTTCCGCCGTGCCGTTCCCGGGTCCGGGCGGGCGGGCCGCGCACCCGCGCGCCGCCGTCCGTCCGTCCGGAGTCAGGCCGGCTGTTACTAGCTTCGCGGATGCCGCAGGCGCGCGCCGACCCAGCGGGCCCGACGGCGCAGGATATGCGGAAAGCCGATCGGCGGATCCGGGAAACCACCCTCCGGAAACCGCCGCACGGCGCTGCCCGGCGCCCGAGCGGCGGCTCCTTTGCCGCTGCGATTACGTGCCACGTCACGGTAGTCGTGCGTCCAGCCCATACTGGGCTCCCTGCCCGGGCCCCAAGGTCAGTAACCTCCCGGTGGCCGGGGAATCGGACTATGCGCCAGGCATGTGTGCGCGGAGGGCACGGGCCGTCAGCGGCGGTCGGGCTCGGGGTCCTTCAGCCAGTCGATGAGTTCGGTGCTGAACGCCACCGGATCCTCCTCGTGCGGGAAATGCCCCAGACCGTCGAACAGCCGCCACCGGTACGGGGCCTCCACGTACTCCCCGGATCCCGCCGAACTGCGCGTGCGCAGCACCGGGTCGAGCGAGCCGTGCAGATGCAGCGTGGGCACCAGCACCGGCCGCTTCATCCGCCGGTTGAACTGGATGCCGTCCGGGCGGGCGATGGAACGCACCATCCACCGGTACGGCTCTATGGCGCAGTGCGCCGTCGACGGGATCGTCATCGCCTGCCGGTACACCCGGACCGTCTCCGGCTCCGGCTGCCGCGGCCCGGACCACTCGGTGAGCATCGTGCCGACCGCCGCCGCGTCGTCCGCGACCAGCTGCCGCTCCGGCAGCCAGGGCCGCTGGAAGCCCCACACTGAACCGCTGGCCAGCGTCTGCTTCGGGTCGCGCAGCAGCGCCGAGCGCCAGCTGCGCGGATGCGGCATGGACGCGACGACCAGCCGCCGGACCAGCTTGGGCCGCATCACGGCCGCCGTCCACGCCAGATAGCCGCCCAGATCGTGGCCCACCAGGGCGGCGTCCGGCTCCCCGAGGGAGCGGATCACGCCGGTGACGTCCAGGGCGAGATTGGCCGGGTCGTAGCCGCGCGGAGTGCGGTCGGAGCCGCCGACGCCGCGCAGATCCATCGCGACCGCCCGGTAGCCGGCCTCCGCCAGTGCGGTGATCTGATGCCGCCAGGTCCACCAGAACTGTGGGAAACCGTGCACCAGCAGGACGAGCGGACCATCACCCTGCTCGGCGATGTGGAATCTGGCGCCGTTGGCCGCCACATGGCGGTGCGTCCACGGCCCGTCGCGCAGCACGACCGCGGAACGGGCCTCGGAGTGTCCCTCGGAGCTCATACGGGCGTGCCGGCCTTGCCGTTCGCGGCGGCCCGCGGGTGCGGCCGTACCCCGGACAGCACGGACGCGGACTCCTTGGCCGAACGGATGGACCGTTCCGGCGGGGAGATCCGCTTGAACTTGGCCGCCGCCAGCGCGGCGAAGATCCCCGCGATCAGCAGGAAGACACCCGCCGTGACGAGGAAGGCGATGGCCGGCGGGGCACCCCACCAGGCGCGGATCCAGAACGCCAGGGCGATCGCCAGCAGCGGCAGCGCCACCAGCGCCAGGACACCGGCGATGACACCCACGACACCGCCCAGTTTCACGCGCTGGACGTCCTGCCTGATCTCGGCCTTGGCCAGCGCGATCTCGTCATGCACCAGTCCGGTGAGATCGTCGGTGGCCGAGGCGACCAGCTCTCGCAGGCTGCGGCCCTCGTCGGCTGCGTCGCTCATCGCGTTCCCCTCTTCCCTCTCCAGGAGGCTCGTGCCGTTGCTGTGTGTGACAGTAGTGCGCGTGGTGCGCCGACGCCGCCCGAGCGGCCGTTTGACGCCCTGTCGTAGCCCTGGGGAGTGATCACAGCCGCCCCGCCCCCACTCGTTCGGCCCCCCTGCATGGTATGCGGGACAGGGCGCCCCACACGCGCGAGGGCGCCCGGCGGGTCGCCGGACGCCCTCGTGCGTCGCTCGGATACGGGGTGGGTCACTCGTCGCGGGCGGCCCCGGGGAGCTTGGCCTGGATCAGATCCATCACCGCCGAGTCGGTCAGGGTGGTCATGTCCCCCAGCTCACGGTTCTCCGCGACATCGCGCAGCAGCCGGCGCATGATCTTCCCGGAGCGGGTCTTGGGCAGTTCGTCCACCGGCAGGATGCGCTGCGGCTTCGCGATCGGCCCCAGCACCCGCGCCACGTGCTGTCGCAGCTCCTCGACCAGGGCGCCGTCCTCGTCGGAGGCGTCCACCGCGCCGCGCAGGATGACGAACGCGCAGATCGCCTGCGTGGTCGTCGGATCCGTGGCGCCCACTACGGCCGCCTCCGCGATCCGGGGGTGGGAGACCAGCGCGGACTCGACCTCGGTGGTGGAGATGTTGTGGCCGGACACCAGCATCACGTCGTCGACCCGGCCCAGCAGCCAGATGTCGCCGTCCTCGTCCTTCTTGGCACCGTCACCCGCGAAGTAGCGGCCGGGGAAACGCGACCAGTAGGTGTCCAGATAGCGCTGGTCATCGCCCCAGATGGTGCGCAGCATGGACGGCCACGGCTCGGTGAGCGCCAGGTAGCCGCCGGATCCGTTGGGCACCTCGTTGCCCTCGTCGTCCAGCACGGTGGCCGAGATGCCCGGCAGCGGCACCTGTGCCGAGCCGGGCTTGGCGACCGTCACCCCGGGCAGCGGGCTGATCATGATGCCGCCGGTCTCGGTCTGCCACCAGGTGTCGACCACGGGGGTGCGGTCGGCACCGATGTGCTTGCGGTACCAGATCCACGCCTCGGGGTTGATCGGCTCACCGACCGAGCCCAGGATCCGCAGGCTGCTCAGGTCGAACTGCGCGGGGATGTCGTCGCCCCACTTCATGCAGGTGCGGATCGCGGTGGGCGCGGTGTAGAGGAGGGTGACGCCGTACTTCTGCACGATCTCCCACCACCGGCCGTTGTGCGGGGTGTTGGGTGTGCCCTCGTACAGCACCTCGGTCGCGCCGTTGGACAGCGGTCCGTACACGATGTACGAGTGCCCGGTCACCCAGCCGACGTCGGCCGTGCACCAGTACACGTCGGTCTCCGGCTTGAGGTCGAAGACCGCGTGATGGGTGTAGGAGATCTGGGTGAGGTAGCCGCCGGTGGTGTGCAGGATGCCCTTGGGCTTCCCGGTGGTGCCGGAGGTGTAGAGGATGAACAGCGGGTGCTCGGCGTCGAACGCCTGCGGGGTGTGCTCGGCGGGCTGGCGCTCCGTCACCTCGTGCCACCACAGGTCCCGGCCCTCCTGCCAGGGGATGTCCTGGCCGGTGCGGCGCACCACCAGGACGTTGCGCACCCGGCCGGCCACCCCGGGGCGGGTGAGGGCCTCGTCCACGGCGGGCTTGAGCGCGGAGGGCGCGCCCCGGCGGTAGCCGCCGTCGGAGGTGATGACCACCTTGGCGTCGGCGTCCTCGATGCGGGCGGCGAGCGCGTCGGCGGAGAACGCTCCGAAGACCACGGAGTGCGGGGCGCCGATCCGTGCGCAGGCCAGCATGGCGACGACGGTCTCGGGGATCATCGGCAGGTAGATGGCGACCCGGTCGCCCGCCTGGACGCCCAGCTCGGTGAGTGCGTGCGCCGCCCGGGAGACCTCGCGCAGCAGCTCGGCGTAGGTGAGGGACCGTGAGTCGCCCGGCTCACCCTCGAAGTGGATGGCCACCCGGTCGCCGTTCCCTGCCTCCACGTGCCGGTCCACGCAGTTGTAGGCGACGTTCAGCGTGCCGTCCGCGAACCACTTGGCGAACGGCGGATTGGACCAGTCGAGCACCTCGGTCGGCTCGTTCTGCCAGCTCAGCCGGCGCGCCTGCTCGGCCCAGAACCCCAGCCGGTCCTCGGCGGCCTCGGCGTACGCCCCGGCGGTGACATTGGCGTCGGCGGCTACCTCGGCGGGGGGAGCGAACCTCCGCTCCTCCGTCATGAGATTGACCAGGCTCTCGTTACCCACAGTCCAGCTCCCTTGCGGCGTGGTCCCACTGCTGTGTCCCAGGGCACACCCCATCAGCACCACGTCCCTTTGACAAGGGAATGCCCCCCGAGTGCGGCGAACGGTCCCCACCCGGCGCCGAACGGTTCCGGAGACCGGTGGGGACCGCCCGCCGTGTGCCGCCCGCCGCCGGTCCCGCGGCGGGCGACCGGGCCGTCAGGCCGTCAGGACATCGGGCCGTACCGGGGTGAACACCGGCGGGCCCGCCATCGGGGTGCTCCCTTCGTGCTCCAGCACATAGGCCTGTGCCTCACCGACATGGAAGTACATCCCGCGCAGCGCCAGGGAACCTTCGGCGAGCCGCTGTGCCACGCACGGGTGCTGGGCCAGATGGTCCAGCTGCTGCACCACATTGGCCAGGCACAGTGTCTCCAGCTCATCGGCCGCCGGCCGCCCGGCCAGCATCGGCCGCGCGTCGTCCGGCGCGGTCAGCCGCGCCACGCTGGGTCGGCCGTGCCGCAGCCACCGGCCGAGCGAGTGGGCCCCCGGCACGGCGAGCCCGCCGTCCACGGTGGCCTGCAGCGCCTGCATCGCGCCGCACCCCGAGTGCCCGCACACGGTGATGGTCGGGACGCGCAGCACCGTCACCGCGTACTCGATGGCCGCGGCCACGGAGTCGTCGGAGGTCTCCGCGCCGGGCAACGGCACCAGATTGCCCACGTTGCGCACCGTGAACAGGTCGCCGGGACCGCTGGAGGTGATCATCGAGGTGACCAGCCGCGAGTCGGCACAGGTCACGAAGAGCTGCCCGGGCTGCTGCCCCTCGGTGGCGAGCCTGGCCAGCTCCTTGCGCACCAGGGGAGCGGTGTGCCGCTGGAAGTTGCGCACCCCGCCCATCAGCCGGTCGTCGTCGCGCCGCCCGCCCGGCACCTGGCCCTTGGGGGCCGGGCTGGCCGTGCACTGGTGGTTGTGCCACGGCGTCCAGGGCCGGCAGCGGTGGGAGGCCTCCGGCTCGGCCACCACCTGCCCGGAGCGACCGGTGATCTCCACCGCCGCCCCGTGCGCGATGTGCGCGGTGCGCCAGTCGTGCAGCGTCTCGTACGCGGCGTGGTCCATGAAGGACCCGTCCAGCTCCACCGACGCCGGGGCGTTCTCGGGGACCTGGGCCAGCGCCCGGCTGAGCCGGGGCACCGCGAGGAACGTCAACTGACCGCGTACCCGCACCAGGTGACTGCCGTCGGGCCGCCGCTCCTGGCTGATCCGGGTCTGGGTGAGCCGGTGCAGCGCGATGGCCACCGCCATCGCGATGCCGATCGCCACCCCTTCCAGTACGCCCAGCAGTGCCACCCCGAGGGCGGTGGCCGCGTACACCACCACCTCCCGGTGCCGGGTGACGGTGCGGATGTGCGTGATGTTGACCATCTGGATGCCGACCACCATCACCAGTGCGGCGAGGGTGGTGAGCGGGATCTCCTCCAGCAGGGCGACGAGCAGCCCGGCGGACAGCAGCACCCAGCAGCCGTGCAGTATCGAGGACCAGCGGGTCATGGCCCCGGCCGCCACATTGGCCGCGCTGCGCACCGCGACCCCGGTGACCGGCAGCCCGCCCAGCGATCCGGAGAGCAGGTTGGCCGCGCCCTGTCCGCGCAGCTCCCGGTCCAGGTCGGCCTTGGGCACCCGTGGCCCGCCCTGTCGCTGCCGCGCCGCGGCCAGCTTGTCCACCGCGACGGCCGACAGGAGCGACTCGACGCTCGCCACCAGGGTGATGGTGAGCACGGCGGCGATCAGGCCCAGCACCGGGCCCTCGGGCATCTGCGGCAGCGCGTGGCTGCTCCAGGAGGGCAGGTCGACCCGTTCGACCCCGGCCGAGGTGGCCCAGGTCAGCACGGTGGCCAGGGTGACGGCGGCCAGCGCGGCGGGGAACGCCTTGCGTACGGTGCCGCCGGCCCGGCCGGGCAGCCGGGGCCACAGCAGCAGCACGGCCACCGTGAGCGCGCCGATCAGCAGCGAGGTGGTGTGCGGCTGCGCCAACTGGCCGGGGAGCTGGGCGAGGTTGGCCAGCGCCTCGCTCTCCGGGCTGCCGCCCAGGACGATGTGGAGCTGGGCGAGCGCGATGGTGATGCCGATGCCGGCGAGCATCCCGTGCACGATGGCGGGGCTCACCACCAGGGCGGCTCTGGCCACCCGCAGTGCGGACAGTCCGAGTTGGGCGAGCCCGGCCAGTGCCGTGATGGCGCAGGTGACGCGCCAGCCGTACTGGATGATCAGCTCGGCGGTGACCACCGTGAGGCCGGCGGCGGGGCCGCTCACCTGGAGTGGGGCACCGCCCAGCCAGCCGACGACGATCCCGCCGACGGCGGCGGCCACCAGCCCGGCCTGGAGCGGGGCTCCGGTGGCCAGGGCGATGCCCAGGGAGAGGGGCAGCGCGATCAGGAAGACCGAGATCGAGGCCGGCAGATCGGCGCGCAGCACGGGGCGGCGTCCGCTCGCGGGCGGTGGGGAGGAAGGGGGTGGGGTGGATGAGGTGGGCGCGGGGGCGCAGGCGGACATTTCCGTCTCCGTCCAGGTCCAGTGTTCAGAACCGAGAGCAGCCACGCTTGGTGACGGTATGACTACTCTCAAGCATTGGTAAACGAAGAGTAATGCCGCGTAAAGCAAGTTTCTAGAGCAGATCCCCGATCGGCGGACAAGTTCCGCCTATTGAGTGAAGTAATCATAAAAGCCGCTTGTCGTACAAACATCTCACCGGATTTACGGAGAGGTTGAGTCCAGGTCGGACCACCCCGGCCACCAGGCACTCAGTACGGCGGGAGGACCGATGGCGGTCACACGCGGCACAGGCGGCACGCGCGAACCACGGGGCGCGCGGCGCACACGGCACACACGGCGCGGAAGGTCGGGGGCGGTGACGGGTACCGCGGTGCTCACCGCTCTGGTGCTCGGCCTGAGCGGCTGCGGAAGCGGCGACGGCGGCCGTGCCGGCACAGCCGCCGACCGCACGGGCGAGGAAGAGGGCGCCGCCGCCCGCGACGCCCCCGCCAAGATCGCCCCGCAGCTGATCGGCGACGGTTCCACCGCGTTCACCGGAACCCAGCCCCACCAGCCCGACGTGACCCGGCTCGAACCGGGCGAGACACCCCCGCAGTTCGTCGTCTTTTCGTGGGACGGGGCCGGTGAGGACAGCAACAAGCTCTTCTCCCGGTTCCGCGAGATCGGCCGGGAGTACGACGCGCACATGACGTACTTCCTCTCCGGCGTCTACCTGCTGCCCGAGGCCGAACGCATGGCGTACCAGCCGCCCGGCCACTCCGCCGGCGCCTCCGACATCGGCTACCTCAAGGACGAGAACATCGCCGCCACCCTCGAACAGGTACGGGGCGCCTGGCTGGACGGCAGCGAGATCGGCACCCACTTCAACGGCCACTTCTGCGGCCCCTCCGGCGTCGACAGCTGGTCCGCCCAGGACTGGATCAGCGAGACCGAGCAGGCCAAGTGGATGGTGCAGAACTGGAAGACCACCACCGGCTGGACCGACCTCGAACCCCTGCCCTTCGACTACGACAAGGAACTCGTCGGCGGACGCACCCCCTGTCTGGAGGGCCGCGACGCCCTCCTGGAGGCCGCCGGCGAGCTCGGCTTCCGCTACGACTCCAGCGGCAACGGCAAGCAGGTGTGGCCCGAGCAGACCGACGGCATCTGGGACGTCCCCCTCCAGGCCGTCCCCATGCCGGGCCGCTCCTTCGAAACCCTGTCCATGGACTACAACTTCATGGTCAACCAGTCAGGGCCCAGCAGCGGCGACCCCGCCATGCACACCACCTGGGGCAACCAGATGCGCGACGGCCTGCTCGCCGCCTTCGACCGCGCCCACAACGGCAACCGCGCCCCGCTGATCATCGGCAACCACTTCAACAGCTGGAACGGCGGCGTGTACATGGACGCCGTCGAGGAAGTGATCAAGGAAGTGTGTCCGAAGGAGGACGTGCACTGCGTCTCCTTCCGGCAGCTCGTCGACTGGCTCGACGCCCAGGACCCGGAGGTCCTGGAGAAGCTGCGCACCCTGGACGTCGGTGAGCAGCCGGCCGAGGGCTGGCAGACCTTCCTGACCACACCCGCCCAGCCGGCCACCGAACCGGACACTCAGCCGACCGCCTGAGCCGCCCGTTCCTCCCGCAGCACGAAACCGGGGTCGACCTGCGCCGCCAGGTCGGCCCCGGTGCGCTCGTTGCCCCAGCTCGCGGCGTTCTTCAGATGGAAGTGCACCATCTGCTGCGTGTAGCGCTCCCAGTCCCGCCCCTCGTACGCCGCGTCCGCCTCGCGGTGCAGGACGGACAGCGCCGCCCGGTTGCCCTCCTCCAGCTCGGGGAACGGCCGCCGCACCCCGCGCTCCAGAGCCCGCACCCAGTCGGACTGCCCCAGCGTCACCAGCAGATCGTCGCCGACGTGCGCGCGCAGGAACTCCTCGTCCTCCGCGCCCAGCACCTTGTTCCCGACGACGCGCAGCGCCACCCCGAAGTCCCGCGCGTACTCCCGGTACTGGCGGTACACCGACACCCCCTTGTGGGTCGGCTCCACCACCAGGAACGTCAGGTCGAAGCGGGTGAACATCCCCGAGGCGAACGAGTCGCTGCCGGCCGTCATGTCGACCACGACGTACTCCTCGCGCCCGTCCACCAGGTGGTTCAGGCACAGCTCCACCGCCCCGGTCTTCGAGTGGTAGCAGGCCACGCCGAGGTCCTCCTCGGTGAACGGCCCCGTCGCCAGCAGCCGGACGGGCCGCCCGCCCGCGACGGGCTCCACCGTGCGCGCGCAGGCGGCGAAGACCGGGTTGTCCTCGTCGAGCCGCAGCAGCCGTGAACCGGCGCCGGGCGGCGTCGTCTTGATCATCGTCTCGGCGGACAGGATCCGCGGGTTGTCGCCGCGCAGGTACTCCTTGATCAGCGGAAGCCGCCCGCCCAGCGGCGGCACCGCGGCCGCCTCCTCGTCCGACAGGCCGAGCGCCGGGCCCAGATGCTGATTGATGTCGGCGTCCACCGCCGTGACCGGCACCCCCCGGTGCGCCAGGTGCCGGATGAACAGCGAGGACAGCGTGGTCTTGCCGCTGCCGCCCTTGCCTACGAAAGCGATCTTCATGTTCATTAGCGTAGTGGTCCGGCGACCCTTCGCGAGCCAAGCCCTAAGCTTCGGCACCATGCACGCCAACACCCCCGCCGACCCCCTCACCCCCCTGGCCGAACTGCCCGGGGTCCCCGACACGGTGGCCTCCGTCCGTACCGCCGTCGACCGGCTGTACGGCCACCGGGTGATGCGCCGCCGCGCCACCGAGGTCGCCGGCGAGGCCGCCCTGCGCGGCGCCCGCGGCTCCGCCGCCCTCTCCGGTGCCGACTGGGCCCTGGAAGAGGTACGCCGGCGCACGGACTTCGGCGACGGCGACCAGGCCCGGACGATCGGCGCCGCGCTGCGGGTCACCGCCGAGGCGGGCGGCTCGCTTCAGGTGTGGCGCGCGACGCCGCTGCGCGTACTGGCCCGGCTGCACCTGCTGGCCGCCTCCCGGGAAGTGCCGGGCGGGGCGCCGGAGGAGACCATCGGCCGCCCCCGGCTGGCGGGCGAGACGGTCGACGAGCCCGCACTGGCGGAGGGTCAGATTCGGCTGCCCGGCGCCGAAGAGCTGGCGGCCCGGCTGGATGGCCTCAACCAGCTGCTGGTGACCGGCTCCGCCGCACCGGCCCTGGTCACGGCGGCCGTCGTGCACGGCGAACTCCTCACCCTGCGCCCCTTCACCACGCACAACGGCCTCGTCGCGCGCGCCGCCCAGCGCATCGTGCTGCTCGGCTCGGGCCTGGACCCCAAGGGCGTGGCCCCGGCCGAGGCCGGACACGCCGAGACCGGAACCGAGGCGTACGCCCAGGCCCTTGCCGGCTACGCCTCCGGCACGGCACAGGGCATGGCGGAGTGGATCGCGCACTGCGGGCGCGCCGTGGAGCTGGGGGTGCGGGAGTCGGTGGCCGTCTGCGAGGCTCTTCAGCGCGGAGCGGCCTGAGCCCGGGTTCCGGCCCCGGGGCGTGAAGCGGCGGCGCCGCTGTGACGCCGCGCCGCCGACCGACATCGAACGCCGAGTGAACAGTGCGTGCGCGACAGTTTGTGCCGATCAGGTGCGGGACTCGCGCCCCGTTCCCTGTGCGGCTGGCCCGGTTGGCGGGTCGGCTTCGCGTGGGTGCCCGGTGTTCATGTCAGACGGTCCGTGGGCCGTTGTGAACGGGATCCTCTCGGATGCCGCTGGTTCACGGGCCGTCAATTCCTTTGTACTCCGTTCGGGGGCGAAGGGAAACCTGAATCGGCCCCGAACGGCCTTTTTTTACTTTTCGCCCGGAACTTTGCGAAACGCCTGAACGGCCCGGACCGCTCGGCCGGCGCGGCGCCGGCCCACGTACCAGACCAGGCCCGCGGTGGCGACGGCGGCGACCACCGCGGCACCGGCCGCCAGCGCGGGCCGGGTGGGCATCGACAGCGACGGCAGCCGCTGCCGCAACGGCACCGGGCGCTCGAACGCCAGCACCGGCCAGGAGCGCGCCGCCGCCTCCTTGCGCAGCGCCCGGTCCGGGTTCACGGCGTGCGGGTGGCCGACCGACTCCAGCATCGGCACATCGGTGATCGAGTCGCTGTAGGCGTAACAGCGCTCCAGGTCGTATCCCTCGGAGGCTGCCAGCTCCCGGACCGCCTCCGCCTTGGTCGGGCCGTAGGCGTAGTAGTCGACCTCGCCCGTGTAGCGGCCGTCCTCGATCACCATCCGGGTGGCCACCACCCGGTCGGCGCCCAGCAGCTGCCCGATGGGCTCGACCACTTCGGAACCCGAGGTGCTGACGATCACCACGTCCCGGCCCGCGGCGTGATGCTGCTCGATGAGAGAGGCGGCCTCGTCGTAGATGATCGGATCGATCACCTGGTGCAGGGTCTCGGCGACGATCTCCTTCACCTGGGCTACGTTCCACCCGCGGCACAGCGCCGACAGATACTCCCGCATCCGCTCGGTCTGCTCGTGGTCCGCGCCGCCCACCAGATAGAGGAACTGGGCGTATGCGGTGCGCAGCACGGCACGGCGATTGATCAGCCCGCCCTGGTAGAAGGAGCGACTGAAAGTGACTGTGCTCGACTTCGCGATGACCGTCTTGTCCAGGTCGAAGAAGGCGGCGGTGCGCGGCTGGGACAGGTTTTCCACCTGCCCGAGCATAAGGGGCCGCCATTCGGCGTACGCTGGGGCGCGTGGGTTTGCCTGAGAAGGCTCTCGGGTACACCATGGAAGTCACGGATCGTTCGCGACCGTGCTAACCCGGTCCGGCTCCTCCCCCCGAGTCGGCCGTGGAAGACGACCCCCGCTCTCCCCCCCGGCGGGGGTCGTCGCATGTCCGGGCCCGGTTACGGCGCCCACCTCGACCGATGCGCCCGCGTGAGCGCCGGGGCGATGGTGAATCCCCACTCCCTTAACCGTAGGTAATCGTTGTGCTGCGGTAAGCCTTTGGCGTGAGGTTCACCGAATGGGGTGACGAAGTTATCCACAGGGCTGTGGTTATCCACAGAATCCCAGCGAGATCCCCGTCATCCCGTGACATCGGTCACCGTGATTCCCGTCGCTGCCGCACCGCCGAAGGGGACGGGACTCATGACCACCACGCGCCCGATTCTGATCGTCACCGAAAACGAGAACACGCTGGACGACCTGTTGCGCCTGTGCGCCGCCGCAGGCGCCCCCGCCGAGGTCGCCCCCGGGGTGCCCACCGCCGAACAGTGGGCGGACGCGCCGCTCGTCCTGGTCGGGGACGACCGGGCGCTCGCCCGGCAGGGCCGCGGCTGGCCGGGGCGGCGTCCCGGGGTGCTGCTCATCGCCCGGGACCTGGACGACCACACGGTGTGGGCGCGGGGCATGGCCCTGGGAGCCGAGGAGGTCGCACATCTGCCGGACGCCGAACCGTGGTTGGCGGACCGCATCGCCGACGCCTTCGAGGCCACCGGCCGCCCCGCGCTGACCATCGGCGTGCTCGGCGGGCGCGGCGGCGTGGGAGCCTCCGCCCTGGCCGGCGCCCTCGCCGTCACCGCCGCTCGCCAGGGCCATCGCACCGTGCTGGTCGACGGCGACCCCTTGGGCGGCGGCCTGGATGTGCTGCTCGGCGGCGAACGCGCCACCGGGTCACGCTGGCCGGCCTTCGTCACCGCACAGGGCCGGCTCTCCCGGGCCGCCCTGGAGGAATCACTGCCCAGAGTGCACGGAGTGAGCCTGCTCAGCTGGGACCGGGGCTCCGTCCTGCGGCTGACCGGGCAGGCCATGCGGTCCGTGCTCACCGCCGCGCAGCGCGGCGGCGGCCTGGTCGTCCTGGACCTGCCGCGCACCGTGGACGAGGCCGGCGCCGAGGCACTGGCCCAACTGGACCTGGGCCTGCTGGTGGTCCCCGGCGAACTGCGCGCCGTCGCAGCCGCCCGCCGGGTCGCGGGCACCGCCGGGGCACTCGTACGGGATCTGCGGGTGGTCGCGCGGGGACCACGGCTGCCCGGCGGGCTGGCCGGAGCCGAACTCGGGCAGGTGCTCGGACTGCCGCTCGCGGGCGAACTGCCGGAGGAACCCGGCCTCTCCCAGAAGATCGAGGAGGGCCGTCCACCCGGCGACAACGCCTCGGGGCCACTCGCCCACTTCTGCGCCGAACTGCTCACCCACGCCCTGCCCGCCGCGCGAGCCGCCGCGTGAACGCCATGGCGGAACTGCTCGAAACGGTCCGCGTACGACTGGCCGAGCGGGGCGCCGAACCGACAGCGGGGAACGTGACCGCCGCACTCGGCGATCGGGGCCGGTTGCTGGGCGACACGACCGTGCGCGAGGTGGTCCGCACCCTGCGATCCGAACTGGACGGTGCCGGGCCGCTGCAACCCCTGCTCGCCGCACCGGACGTCACCGATGTGCTCGTCAACGCCCCCGACGAGGTCTGGATCGAACGCGGCAACGGACTGGAACGGGCCCCGGTGCGCTTCCCCGACGCCGCCGCCGTGCGCCGCCTCGCCCAGCGGCTCGCGGCAACCGCCGGGCGCCGCCTGGACGACGCCAGCCCCTGGACGGACGCCCGGCTGCCGGACGGCACCCGCATGCACGCCGTGCTGCCGCCCGTCGCGGCCGGCGGCAGCACCGTGCTGTCGCTGCGGGTCATCAGGACCCGCGCTTTTCAACTGGCCGACCTGGTCGCCGCCGGAACGGTACCGCCCGGCGGCGAACCACTGCTGCGGGCCGTCCTCGCGGCCCGGCTCTCCTTCCTGGTCACCGGCGGCACCGGCTCCGGCAAGAGCACCCTGCTGGCCACCCTGCTCGGTCTTGCCGATCCGGCGGAGCGGATCGTCCTGGTCGAGGACTCCGCCGAACTGCGGCCCAGCCACCCCCACGTGGTGCGGCTGGAATCCCGCCCGGCCAACCAGGAGGGCGCCGGCCGCGTCACCCTGCGCGACCTGGTGCCGCAGGCCCTGCGGATGCGCCCCGACAGGCTGGTCATCGGCGAGGTCCGAGGACCTGAAGTCCTCGAACTGCTCTACGCCCTGAACACCGGCCACGAAGGCGGCTGCGGAACGCTCCACGCGAACGCCGCGGCCGATGTCCCGGCCCGTCTGGAAGCCCTCGCCAGCGGCGCGGGCCTGTCGAGACCCGCCCTGCACAGCCAAGCGGCCGCCGCCCTCTCCCTGATCGTGCACGTCGTGCGCGACCGTGCCACCGGGCGCCGCCGGATCGACGAGATCCACACCCTGGGCCGCGACCCCGCCACCGGCCTGGTCACCACCACACCGGCGGCCCACTGGAGCGCGGACGGCTTCGTCCCCGACCGGGGCCACGCGGAACTGCTGGCCCTGTGCGCGAGGGGCGGTGCGCAGCTGTGAACAGGACCGGGAGGACGGCCGAAGCACACCCGAGGAGGAGGCGCGGAGATGGATGAGTACCTGACGCGGCTCGCGCCGTTCGTGGTCGCGCTGTGCGCGGGAGCGGCGGCGTGGCTGCTGGTCACGGCCGCGCCGTCGCGCGGTCGCCGGGTCCGGGCGGTGCTGGAGGGCGGTCGCCCGGACCGGGCGAAGCGGTGCCGCCGCCGATGGCGCGTACGGCCGAGGCCACCGGCGGAGGGCACGGCACGGGTGCTCCTGTGGTGCCTGACGGCGGGCGGACTGCTCTCCCTGTGGGGCCGTTCCGTGCTGCCGCTGATCGCGGCCGGTCTGGCGGCACCCGTGGTACTGCGCTGGTGGCGCCGTCGTCAGGAGCGGCGGGAGGCCGACCGGCGCCGCGAGGCGGTGATCGACTTCTGCCGTTCGGTGGCGGCCGAGGTACGGGCCGGACGGCAGCCCTCCCAGGCGCTGGCGGCCACTGGCGTGAGCGGGTTCGGCGGGGCGGGTGCGGCGATCCTGGCCGCCGCCCGGTACGGCGGCGACGTCCCCCGGGCACTGGGCGCCGCCGCCGACCGACCCGGAGCGGAAGGGCTGCGCGGCGTGGCCGCCTGCTGGCGGGTCGCGGTGGACAGCGGCGCGTCCCTGGCCCTGGGCCTGGAGAAGGTCGCGCGGGCGCTGCGCGCCGAACGCGATCAACAGGAGGAACTGCGCGCCCACCTCGCGGGCCCGCGCGCCACCGCCGTGCTGCTGGCCGCCCTGCCCCTGTTCGGGCTGCTGCTGGGCGCGGTGATGGGCGTGGAACCCCTGCGTGTGCTGCTGCACTCCACCGCCGGCCTCGGCTGCCTGCTGATCGGCGTCCTGCTGGAACTCGCGGGCCTGGCCTGGGTCACGGCCATCACCCGCTCGGCGGAGAAGGCGGCGACCCGATGACCGGAACCCTGCGCGCCGCGCTGCCCCTGCTGGCGGCGGTGGCCGCCCCACTGATGCTGCTGCGCGTGCTGGCCGCACGCCGGACGAGGGCCGCCCGGCTGGCAGCCCTGTGGAAGGAGCCCGGCACCGAGCTGTGGCGGGACAGGCTGCGGTGGCCCGGGGTGGGCACGCGCCGGCCTCGTCGTGAGGATCCGCAGTTGCCCTTGCTGGCCGAGCTGTTGGCTGCCTGCCTGGCAGCGGGTGCCGCCCCGGGAGCGGCGGCGGGCGCGGTGGGGGGCTCGCTGAGCGGACCGCTCGCGGCGGGCCTGCGGCGGGCGGCCACCGAGCTGCGGCTGGGCGGCGAGCCGGCCGCCGTATGGAAGAGATTCGGCCAGTTGCCCGGGGCTTCCGGGCTGGCCAGACGGCTGGAGCTGGCCGATGTCAGCGGCGCCCCCGCCGTGGCCACGGTGGCGGCGGAAGCCGCCGAGTGCCGGGCGCGGCGCGGCCGCGCCGCCCAGACGACCGCCCGGCGGGCGGCGGTCCTGGTGACGGGGCCCCTGGGCCTGTGCTTTCTGCCCGCGTTCTTGCTGATCGGGGTCGCCCCCGTGGTGATCGGACTCGCGAAGGAGCTGATGTGAGATGACCAGGTGGATGAAGCGGAGTGCGCTGCGGGGTGCGCGAGGTGACGCCGGGATGAGCACGGCCGAGTACGCGGTGGGAACCATCGCGGCGGCGGCGCTGGCCGCCGTGCTGTACCAGGTGCTCACCTCGGACACCGTTGTCAGCCTGCTGCGCGGCACGATCGAGCAGGCGTTCAGTGGGCCGCTGTGAGCGTCGCCGTGGGCGCGAACGGGGCTATGTCACCGCCGAGACGGCCATTGTCGCGCCCGCGCTGGTGGCTCTGCTCGCCATGCTGCTGTGGGCACTGGGCGCGGTGGCGACCCAGTTGCGCTGCGGTGACGCCGCGCGGGCCGCGACCCGCGCGGCCGCCCGGGGCGAACCGGCCTCCGTCGTGCTGGCGGTGGCGCGGGCCGCTGCGCCCCAGGGCGCGGATGTCCGGTTGCACACCGAGGATCAGCTGCAACGGGTGGAGGTCCGGGCCCGAACCCCCGGCCCCGCCGCCCTGGGACTCGACGTCTCCGCCGCCGCCACCGCCCATGCCGAGCCTCGGGAGAGCCCTGTTCCTGCCATCGCTCAGGCCGACGCCCGCGAAGAGCCTGCCCTCGCCGCCGCCCACGCCGAGGCCCGGGAGGGTCCCGTCCCCGTCGACGCTCATGGCGGGGTCCGGGAGGAGCCTGGACGCTTCACCGGTCCGAGCGGGGCACCGAAGGGCCGGGCGCCGGTCACCGGCGGGTCGGCGGCCCGCGTGGCAAGGGGGCGGCGGGGCCGGCGGGCCGGCGACCGTCCGTCGTCACGGTCCGACTCCGGGCCATGCACCGGGCACGGCCGGGCCGCCACCCCGCTCGGCCGGGACGATCGGGGGATCGCCTCCGTGTGGGGGGCGGCGGTCGGGGCGCTGCTGTGCGGGGCGTTCGGCGCCGTCCTCGTCCTGGGACAGGTGGTCGAGGTACGGCAAAGGGTCGCCACCGGTGCCGACCTGGCGGCGCTCGCCGCCGCCGACCACGCACTCGGCGGGTCCCGTACGGCCTGTGCGGCGGCCGAACGGGTGGCGCTCGCGCATCGGGTGCGACTGGCGCGCTGCGACATGGCCGGGGAGATCTCCGACCTCTCGGTCGAGGGCGGCGTGGGCCCTTACACCGTCACGGCGCGGGCTCGGGCGGGGCCTCATGACGCAGCAGTTCCGTGAGCAGCCGGATGGCGCCGCGCTTGTGCAGGGGCTCGTTGCCGTTGCCGCACTTGGGCGACTGGACGCACGACGGGCAGCCGGCCTCGCAGCCGCAGGCGGCGATCGCATCCCGGGTGGCGGTCAGCCAGGCGCGGGCGGTGTGGAACCCGCGCTCGGCGAAGCCCGCCCCGCCCGGATGGCCGTCGTGGACGAAGACCGTCGGAAGGAGTGTGTCGGGGTGCAGGGCGGTGGAGACGCCACCGATGTCCCAGCGGTCGCAGGTGGCGAACAGCGGCAGCATGCCGATGGAGGCGTGTTCGGCGGCGTGCAGGGCGCCCGGGAGGATCTCCGGGGTGATCCGGGCCGCGTCCAGTTGGTCCTCGGTGACCGTCCACCACACCGCCCGGGTGCGCAGCGAGCGCGGCGGCAGGTCCAGGCTGGTCTCGCCCAGGATCTCGCCCGTCAGCAGTTTGCGGCGCAGATAGGAGACGACCTGGTTGGTCACCTCCACCGAGCCGAAGCACAGCTTCGCCGGGCCCCACGGGATCTCGGTCTCCGTCTCCAGGATCGAGATGTCGGCGACATCACGCGCCGAGGTGGACCAGGGCGGGCTCGACTCCTCGACCAGGGCGACGGAGTCCGTCAGGTCCAGTTCCCGCACGACGTAGCTGGAGCCCCGGTGGAGGTGGACGGCGCCCTCGTGAACGGTGGAGTGGGCGGCGGACGCGTCCACCGTGCCCAGCAGCCGCCCGGTGGCCTGCTCCACCACCTGCACCGGCCGCCCGCCCTGTCCGCGGATGTCGACGAGGTCGGCGGGCCGCTCGCGGCGCGTCCAGTACCAGCCGGTGCCGCGGCGGCGCAGCAGGCCGCGGTCGGCCAGTTTGGGCAGCAGCGCGCCCCCCGCCGCGCCGAACAGGTCCTCACCGCCGTCCGCCTCGGTGAGCGGGACCTCGGCCGCCGCCGCGCACAGGTGCGGGGCGAGCACGTACGGGTTGGCCGGGTCCAGCACCGTCGATTCGACCGGCTGCCGGAAGAGCGCCTCTGGGTGGTGCACCAGGTAGGTGTCCAGCGGGTCGTCGCGGGCCACCATCACGGCCAGCGCGCCCTGCCGTCTGCGTCCCGCCCGCCCGGCCTGCTGCCACAGCGAGGCCCGGGTCCCCGGGTAGCCGGCCAGGATCACGGCGTCCAGGCCCGCGATGTCCACGCCCAGCTCCAGGGCGTTGGTGGCGGCGAGTCCCAGCAGTTCACCGCTGTGCAGGGCGCGTTCCAGGGCGCGGCGTTCCTCGGGGAGGTAGCCGCCCCGGTACGCCTGGACCCGGCCCGCCAGGGAGCGGTCCACCTCGGCGAGACGTTCCTGGGCGATCAGCGAGATCAGTTCGGCGCCGCGCCGCGAGCGCACGAAGGCGACGGTGCGGGCGCCGGCGACCGTGAGGTCGGTGAGCAGGTCGGCGCTCTCTGCGGTGGCGGTGCGGCGCAGCGGTGCGCCGCGTTCCCCGTGGGCCTCGGTGAGGGGTGGCTCCCACAGGGCGAAGACGACCTCGCCGCGCGGGGCGGAGTCCTCGGTGACCTCGGTCACGGGCAGCCCGGTGAGGCGGGTGGCTGCGGCGCCCGGTTCCGCGGTGGTGGCGGAGGCGAGCACGAAGACCGGTTCGGCGCCGTGGTGGCCGGCGACCCGGCGCAGCCGGCGCAGCACCTGGGCGACGTGCGAGCCGAAGACGCCCCGGTAGACGTGGCACTCGTCGACGACGACATAGCGCAGCCGGCGCAGGAAGCCGGACCAGCGGCGGTGTCCCGGCAGCAGGGACCGGTGCAGCATGTCGGGGTTGGTGAGCAGCGCGTTGGCGTGCTCGCGCGCCCAGGTGCGTTCCTCGGGCGGGGTGTCGCCGTCGTACACGGCGGGTCGTACGGCGCTCCCCAGGGGGGCGGCCAGGGCGCGCAGGGCGCGGCGCTGGTCGGCGGCCAGGGCCTTGGTGGGGGCGAGGTAGAGCGCGGTGCCGCCGTCGAGCAGCCCGGTCAGCAGGGGCACCTGATAGGCGAGGGACTTGCCGGAGGCGGTGCCGGTGGACAGCACGACGGAGGTGCCGGCCAGCGCGAGCTCGGCGGTACGTGCCTGGTGGGCCCAGGGCAGGTCGATGCCGGCGGCCCGTACGGCGTCGGTGATCGCGCTCGGTATCCCTTGCGGCCAGGGGGCATGACGGCCCGTTCTGGCGGGCAGGTGCTCCGTATGGGTGATCCGCTCGGAGCGGTCACTTGGCCTGCCCAGGCGCGCCAGCACCTCCCCCGGGGAGGGCCGGCGGGCGGCGGGGACGCCTGCGATTGGCGGTGGCTGGTCGTGGGACATCAGCACCGAGTCTGTCACTGGTTGGACGGACAATGGCTGTAAGACGTCGTCGTGGGCAGGCGGTAGGTGATTGAATGCCATGGCGGCTGCCGATCCATGGGGGGCGACCGCTCGTTAGCAAGGTGCTGGAGGAGTCCGTGGACCTGTCCCTTTCGACCAGGACCGTAGGTGACCGTACGGTCGTCGAGGTCGGTGGCGAGATTGACGTATACACCGCGCCCAAGCTGCGCGAACAGCTGGTAGAGCTGGTGAATGAGGGCAATCACCACCTGGTGGTGGACATGGAGCGCGTGGACTTCCTGGACTCCACCGGTCTGGGTGTGCTGGTTGGTGGTCTGAAGCGGGTCAGGGCCCAGGAGGGTTCGCTGCGGCTGGTGTGCAACCAGGAGCGGATCCTGAAGATCTTCCGGATCACCGGTCTGACGAAGGTGTTCCCGATCCACGAGTCGGTCGAAGAGGCGATCGCGGCGACCGACTGAGTCGGCGCGGGATCCGTACGACATCATCACTGTGAGCCGCCCCGGACCGGCATCGGTCCCCGGGGCGGTGTCCGTGTACGACCGAGGGGGATGGCATGGCCACCGTCGAACTTCGCTTCAGCGCGTCGCCCGAGCATGTGCGGACCGCCCGGCTGGTGGCCGCCGCGGTGGCGCGGCGGGCCGGCGTCGACGAGTCGGCGCTGGACGAGCTGCGGCTCGCGGTGGGTGAGGCGTGCAGCCGTGCCGTGGGGTTGCACACGGCGCACGGGCTGACGTCCCCGGTGCGCGTGACCCTCACCGAGGCGGAGAAGTCGTTCACGATCGAGGTCGGGGACGACGCGCCGAGCGTGGTGCAGGTGCCGCACGGCAAGCCGGCGGCGGAGGCCGCCGAGGAGACGGATGAGCTGGGGCTCGCGGTGATCAGCGGTCTGGTGGACGACGTGGAGGTCATCGCCGATGAGCACGGCGGTGCGATCCGGATGAGCTGGCCCACCATGGACGCCGCTTTCTCCTGATCCGGCCTGCGCTCCGTGATCCCTTTCCCGGGCGGATTTCTTGATCCACCGATTTCTTGATCTCTTTCCTTCTTCGATCTTTCCCCGTTATTGATCGCACGTTTTCCTTTCGCATCCCCTTTTTGGATCGCGTAGTTCTCCCTACACTCCGGCCACGTCCGTTTCGGATCAACGCCTGAGCGTCAAGGAGGACGAATGGCGGGAATTCCGTACATCCATGCCGCCGAGTTGACCGGTGGTGATCGTGGCCTGGTGGTGATCATCGCGGTGGTCGCCGCCGCCGCGCTGGGCCTGGCCGTGGTGCTGGCCCGGCAGGTGCTCGCCGCCGGTGAGGGCACCGCCGGCATGCAGAAGATCGCCGCCGCCGTGCAGGAGGGGGCGAACGCCTATCTCGCCCGCCAGTTGCGCACGGTCTCGGTTTTCGCCGTCGTCGTGTTCTTTCTGCTCTTTCTGCTGCCGGCCGACGACTGGAATCAGCGCATCGGCCGTTCGCTGTTCTTCCTGATCGGCGCGCTTTTCTCCGCCGCCACCGGTTACATCGGAATGTGGCTGGCGGTGCGCAGTAATGTGCGGGTGGCGGCAGCGGCGCGTGCGGCCGATGAGCGCGACGCGGTACCGGCTCGGCATCGGGCGATGCGGATCGCGTTCCGTACCGGCGGTGTGGTCGGCATGTGCACGGTCGGCCTCGGGCTGCTCGGCGCCGCCTGCGTGGTGCTCGTGTACGCGGCCGACGCGCCCAAGGTGCTGGAGGGCTTCGGTCTGGGCGCCGCGCTGATCGCGATGTTCATGCGGGTGGGCGGCGGCATCTTCACCAAGGCAGCCGATGTCGGCGCCGACCTGGTCGGCAAGGTCGAGCAGGGCATCCCCGAGGACGACCCGCGCAACGCCGCCACCATCGCCGACAACGTGGGCGACAACGTCGGCGACTGCGCGGGCATGGCGGCCGACCTGTTCGAGTCGTACGCGGTGACGCTGGTCGCCGCCCTGATCCTGGGCACGGTGGCCTTCGGTGACGCCGGGCTGGCCTTCCCGCTGCTGGTCCCGGCGATCGGTGTCCTCACCGCCATGGCCGGGATCTTCCTCGTCGCACCGCGGCGCGGGGATCGCAGCAGCATGACCGCCATCAACCGTGGCTTCTTCCTCTCGGCGGGTATCTCGCTGGTGCTGGTGGCGGTCGCCGCCTACGCGTACCTCCCGGCCTCCTTCGCCGAGCTGTCCGGGATCGGCGATCCGGAGATCGCCGGGCACGACGCCGACCCCCGGCTGTTCGCGCTCGCCGCCGTGGCCATCGGCATCGTGCTGGCCGCCCTCATCCAGCAGCTCACCGGCTACTTCACCGAGCCGTCCCGGCGTCCCGTGCGGGACATCGGCAAGACCTCGCGGACCGGGCCCGCCACCGTGGTGCTCGCCGGGTTCTCACTCGGTCTGGAGTCGGCCGTCTACACGGCGCTGCTGGTGGGTCTGAGCGTGTACGCGGCGTTCCTGCTGGCCGGCTCGACGATCATGCTGGCGCTGTTCGCGGTGGCCCTGGCGGGTACCGGGCTGCTGACGACGGTCGGGGTCATCGTCGCCATGGACACCTTCGGCCCCGTCGCCGACAACGCGCAGGGCATCGCCGAGATGTCCGGCGACGTGGAGGGCGAGGGCGCCCGGGTGCTCACCGATCTCGACGCGGTCGGCAACACCACCAAGGCCGTCACCAAGGGCATCGCCATCGCCACGGCGGTGCTGGCCGCCGCGGCGTTGTTCGGCTCGTACCGGGACGCCATCGCCACCGCCATCGGAGACGTGGGGGTGGAGAAGATCACCGATGTGACGCTGCTGTCCCTGGACATATCGCAGCCCAACAACCTCGTCGGTCTGATCATCGGGGCGGCGGTGGTCTTCCTGTTCTCCGGGCTCGCCGTCAACGCCGTCTCGCGCTCGGCGGGCTCCGTGGTGTACGAGGTGCGCCGGCAGTTCCGCGAGCGCCCCGGGATCATGGACCACAGCGAGCAGCCCGAGTACGGCAAGGTCGTGGACATCTGCACCCGCGACTCACTGCGCGAGCTGGCCACCCCCGGCCTGCTGGCGGTGCTGGCCCCGATCGCGGTCGGCTTCAGCCTCGGGGTCGGCGCGCTGGGCTCCTACCTCGCCGGATCGATCGCGGCCGGCATCCTGATGGCCGTGTTCCTGGCGAACTCCGGCGGCGCCTGGGACAACGCCAAGAAGCTCGTCGAGGACGGCCACCACGGCGGCAAGGGCAGCGAGGCGCACGCGGCCACCGTCATCGGGGACACGGTCGGCGACCCGTTCAAGGACACCGCGGGCCCGGCCATCAACCCGCTGCTGAAGGTCATGAACCTGGTGGCCCTGCTGATCGCCCCCGCAGTCGTCACGCTCAGCTACGGAGACGACGCGAGCGGGCCGCTGCGGGCCCTGATCACCGCCGTCGCCCTCGTCATCATCGTCGGAGCCGTGTACGTCTCCAAGCGGCGCGGCATCGCGGTCGAGGACGACGAGGAGCACGAGGAGGTGAGTGCCGCGCCCGTTCCCGGACGCTGACCCGGTCGCTCCCCCTCGGTCCCGGTCGCCACGCCTCGGCACCCGGCTCTCGGCCGTCGGCCCCGTGCGGCCGGTCCCGGGGCACGACGCGGACCCGCCGCCGCGTGCGCCCCGGCCGTGACGGCGGCCGCCAGGGCCAGACCCCACACAGCATCCCGCGCCCGGGCCGGCCGCAACACGCCGGCCCGGCGCAGCCGCCCCGCGCCCGCACCCGCCTCCGTTCCGGCCGCTTCGCTCACAGCGCCCCTTCCCGCTCCAGCAACAGCCGCTTGCGCTCGATGCCGCCCGCGTAGCCGGTCAGCGAGCCGTCCGCGCCGATCACCCGGTGACAGGGGCGTACCAGCATGAGCGGATTCGCCCCGATCGCGCCGCCCACGGCACGTACCGCCGCCCGCGACGCCCCGATCGCCTCGGCGACAGCACCGTACGTCGTCGTCGTGCCGTACGGAATGTCCTCCAGCGCCGCCCACACCCGGCGCCGGAACTCCGAACCGAGGGGGAGGTACGTCAGCTCGAAGCGGGTACGGCGCCCTGCGAAGTACTCGGCCAGCTGCCGCACGGCGTCCGCGAACACCGCGTCGTCGCGCCGCCAGCCGGGGTCGACGGCGAAGCCCTTCGGCGACTCCGGGAGCCCGATGGCCGACAGGGCGCCGCCGGGGTCGCCCACCAGCACCAGCTCACCCACCGGGCTGTCCGTACGTGTCCATACCGTGGTCGTCGTCATCGGTTTCTCTCTCCCTCTCCACTCTCACCTGCCAGCCTGCGCCCTCACCGGCCCCGGGTCCGGCGGATTTCGGACATGACAGTGGGCCCGCCCGCACACCGGGTAGGGCCACCCATTCGGGAATCGAGCGCCGTGAGCGGGGAAGGCGTGCCCCATCCGGTGCCTCAGGCGCAGCTCCTCCACACGGCGGACGCTCCCCGGGTGAAGGATGAGATCGACTTCGCTGCGACGCGATCTCGCTCGTGTACGGGTCCCATTCCTGGGCCGACTTGTTGAGGTGACGAAACGTGCTGGGTGCGGTGCTGTGCGACATCGACGGGGTGCTGCGGCTGTGGGACGACACGGACCGGGAGCGGATGCGCCCGGTGTACGAGCTGGCGTTCCAGCCCGACCGGCTGCTGGCCGCCGTCACCGGAGCGGTCACGGACGAGCAGTGGCGGGCCGCCGTGCGTGAGCTGCTGCCCGCCGGTCAGCGTGCGCTGGCCGACGAATGGTCGGCGGGGGCCGGGCGGCTGGATCCCGAGGTGGCGGGGATGCTGCGGGAGGTGCGCCGCAAGGTGCCGGTGGTGCTGGTGTCCAACGGCACCACCCGCCTGGAGGCGGACCTCGCGCGTCTCGGCGCCGCCGATGTGGCCGACGGGGTGGTCAACTCGGCGCGGATCGGCATCGCCAAGCCGCAGCCCGGAATCTACGAGATCGCGGCCCGGCGGGCGGGGGTGGCGCCGGGCCGGTGTCTGTTCGTCGACGATGCCCTGGAGAATGTCCAGGCGGCACGGAGAACCGGAATGACCGGGGTGCACTATCAAGACGCCGGTCAGTTGCGGGAGATGCTGGTGCCGCTGATGCAAATGGCTGCAATCCGGGGCGACCGCACCGCCCGTCACTCGGAAGAGGGATCGACGGCGTAGTAGGTTCCGCCCCAGCGGCTCGAAGGGATGAGGGAACGGTGTACTACGGACGCGCGGTCACATGGTCAAGCGGCGCGGTGCTGGCGCTCACGCTCACGCTGACGGGGTGCGGGAGCGACGACAACGCCAAGGCCGACGAATGGGCCAAGTCCGTCTGCGACAAGATGCAGCCGGAGGTCGAGAAGATCCGTTCCGCCAGCGCCTCCATCACCGAGGCCAGCCAGGGCGGCAAGCCCGCCGCCGAGGTGCAGCAGGCGGACTCCGCGGCGTTCCAGGAGATCTCCGACGCCTACTCCTCGCTCGCCACCATCGTCAATGACGCCGGGGACCCGCCGGTCGACAACGGAGCGCAACTGCGGCAGGACGCGGTCGGTGAGCTGAACAGCATCTCCGAGTCGTACGCCGGTCTGAAGACCTCGGTCGACGAGCTGAACCCGGATGACGTGTCCGCGTTCTCCGACGGCCTGAAGGACATCGCGGGCCAGCTGAGCACGCTGGGGCAGAGCGGTGACCAGGCGCTGAGCGAGTTGCAGTCGGGGGATCTGCGCACGGCGATGCTGAAGCAGGAGGGCTGCCAGAGCTCGCCCGCCCCGTCCGGTTCCGGCAGCGAGAACCAGGAGGACGCCGACGCCGGGAAGGACGCGGACGCCGACGCCGAGGGCGATGAGGACACGGACGGTGCCGACGACGCGGCGGACGCCGACGCCGACGACGCCTGAGCGCGCCCCACAATGGCAGGGTGAGCACTGCTGATCTCCCCCTCCCCACCGCCGCCGGTACCGCCCGCCTCCGGGCGGCGCTGGCGGCGGACGCCTTTACCGCCGACGGCCTGCTGGACTTGCTGGGCGCCCCCGCGTACGCCGCCCTGGCCCGTGGCGAGACCGTCCCGGCGGCCCGCGCGATCCACGGTGACGACGGCGCCGCGGCCGTACTCGTGCGGCTGTTCCTGCTGCAGCGGCCCGTGCCCTACGAGTCGGCGCGCGCCGTGCTCCCGGCCGATGAACTCCTGGGCGACGGCTGGCTGGTGCGCGAGGGCCCGTCCGTGCGGGCCACCGTCGACGTCCGCCCGTACCCCGGCCCGGACGGCGAGGACTGGTGGGTCGTCTCCGACCCGGGGTTCGGCGTCGGCGGTGCCGGCGGCGCCGGCGGCAAGGAACGCGATGTGGTGCTGGGCGTCGGCGGGGCCTCCATGACGCTGGCCCAGCTGACCGTGCGGCAGCCGGTGGGGCGCGTGCTCGACCTGGGGACCGGTTCCGGAATCCAGGCGCTGCACGCCGCACAGCACGCCGAGCGCGTGGTGGCCACCGATGTGAACCCGCGCGCGCTGCGGATGGCGGCGCTCACCCTCGCGCTGTCGGGCGCCGCGGAGCCGGAGCTGCGGCAGGGCTCCCTGTTCGAGCCGGTGGCGCGCGAGGCGGGCTTCGATCTGATCGTCGCCAACCCGCCGTTCGTCATCTCGCCGCGCCGGGACGACACGGACGCGCTCACCTACCGGGACGGCGGGATGGACGGTGACGAGCTGTGCCGCACCCTGGTGGAGCAGTCCGCGGCGCGGTTGAACGACGGCGGCTGGTGCCAGCTGCTCGCCAACTGGCAGCACGTGGAGGGCGAGGACTGGCGGGAGCGGCTGGCCTCCTGGGTGCCGGCCGGCTGCGACGCGTGGATCGTGCAGCGCGAGCGGCAGGACGTGACGGAGTACACCGAGCTGTGGCTGCGGGACGCGGGGGCGCACCGGGGCGACCCGGACGCGTACGAGCGGCTGTACGGGGAGTGGCTGGCCGAATTCGAGCGCCGGCGCACCCGGGGCGTGGGCTTCGGCTGGATCACGCTGCGCAAGACCGGAACCGACCGGCCCGCCATCACGGTGGAGGAGTGGCCGCACGCGGTGGAGCAGCCGCTGGGGGAGACCGTACGGCGGCACTTCGCGCTCGCCGACTTCCTGCGGGAGCACGACGACCAGGCGCTGCTGGCGGCGCGGTACACGCTGGCGGACGGGGTGGTGCAGGAGCAGGTGGGCGCGCCGGGCGCGGAGGACCCGGAGCACGTGGTGCTGCGGCAGCGGCACGGGATGATGCGGGCGCACTCGGTGGACACGGTGGGTGCGGCGCTCGCGGGCAGTTGCGACGGGACGCTGCCGGCCGGGGTCATCGTCGACGCCATCGCGCAGTTGCTGGAGGCGGATCCGGGGCAGGTACGGGCCGGGGTGCCCGAGGTGCTGCGGACCCTGGTGGGCGACGGGTTCCTGCTGCCGGTGTGACCGGTGTGACCGGACGGGAGGGCGGCGGCACGGCAAAAGGGCCGGCCCCGGGCGTCCCGGGGCGGCCCTCCGCCTGGTGCCGTCGGATTACTTCTTCAGGACCAGGCCGTCGGAGTCCGTGCGGTCTTCCTTGACCAGGAAGAGGATGCCGTCGATCAGGGCCCAGATGCCCAGGCCACCGCAGGTCAGCAGCTGGGCCACGGCCATGCCGTAGTGGCCGGTGTACCAGCGGCCGGCGCCGACACCGCCGAGCAGGATCTGCAGGATGCCGGCGACGACCTTGGACTTGGGGGACTCGGGAGCGCCGGCGGGGACACCGGGAGCGGGGGCCGGGGGATAGGTCATGAGCGGGATTCCGTTCCGAATGGTGCGATCAACTGACAAGCCGGTTGGCTTGTTGGTGCTCAGACACCCCGGAACCCCTCCTGGTTGCACTGGATCTGCCACCGATACACAAGTGAGATCCGTTACCCCATCACATTGCGCACAACAGCCCATACCACCGCGATCCCGACGATCGCCGCCATCCCGGCGCGGCCACCGAGCCGGGGCACGTAACGGCGCCCGCGCAGCCCCTCGTACAGCCAGCGGCCCCCCACCCACGCCGCGAGCGGCACCCCGAGAAGCAGCAGCACGGCGTTGTCGTGCAGCGCCGCGGCCACGTCTCCGTGCAGCAGGTCGTACGCCATCCGGGTACCGCCGCAGGCGGGACACTGCAGCCCGGTCGCCCAGTTGACGGGGCAGCGCGGCAGCAGCCCGCCGCCCTCGTGCGGATTGGTGTGCCACAGATAGACGGAGCCGGCCAGGCCGGCGGCGAGGGTGGCCAGCGGCAGCACCGCGGGGTGGAACCGCCGCCGTCCCCGCGTGATGCTGCTCACCCGTCTCCCCTCGCCACCCGGTCCGGCCCCGGTCCCCGTCAGCTCTTGAGGACGCGGCCGTCGGAGTCGGTGCGGTCGTCCTTCACCAGGAACAGGATGCCGTCGATCAGCGACCAGATGCCCATGCCGCCACAGGTGAGCAGCTGGGCCACCGCCAGGCCGTAGTGGCCGGTGTACCAGCGGCCCGCGCCGACACCGCCGAGCACCAGCTGGAGCACGCCCGCGATGATCTTCGACTTGGAGGAGTACGGCCGGCCGTACTGGTCGTAGCCGAACGGCGCGTTGGGGTCGACCGCACCGTAGGCCGCGCCGGGCTGCTGGCCGTACCCGGGCGGCGGGTACTGGCCGTAACCGCCACCGGGCGCGCCCGGCATCGGGCCGGTCGGCTGCTGCGGGTAGCCGTAACCCGGCTGGCCGGGCTGACCCCCGGGCGGCGGAGTCCCCGGCTGACCCGGCTGCTGATACGGGTTCTGGTTCGGGTCCGGCGGCGGCTGCTGATACGGATTCTGGTCGGTCATGAGTCCCCCTTGCGGATGGATGAGCGGATGGGCGGCCGGTCAGGGACGGACCGGGGCCACGGCCGACATCCTGCCAGGGGCATGGGGCGGCGGGAACGCGGGCTGTCGGGTTACGGTTCGAGTGGCGTCGCGGGGTATTCCCGTTTGACACGGAGCCGGGAGGTAGCGTCACACTCCGCACGGGGCGCGGCGAGCGTACCCACCCCGTACGTATCGCACGCAGCACGCCGAGAGCTACCGGAGAAACCGGAGAGAAGAGAGCGAGAAGTTGTCCCCGACCAGCGAGACCACGAACGGCGGACGCCGGCTTGTCATTGTCGAGTCGCCCGCCAAGGCCAAGACGATCAAGGGCTACCTCGGCCCGGGCTATGTGGTAGAGGCGAGCGTCGGACACATCCGCGATCTGCCGAACGGTGCCGCCGAGGTTCCGGCCAAGTACAAGGGGGAGTCCTGGGCCCGGCTCGGCGTGAACGTGGACGCCGGCTTCCAGCCGCTGTACGTCGTCAACAGTGACAAGAAGGACCAGGTCAGAAAGCTCAAGGAGCTGCTGGCCGAATCCGACGAGCTCTACCTGGCCACCGATGAGGACCGCGAGGGCGAGGCGATCGCCTGGCATCTGCGCGAGGTCCTCAAGCCCAAGGTGCCGGTGCGCCGGATGGTCTTCCACGAGATCACCCGGGACGCCATCCGGGCGGCCGTCAACAACCCGCGCGAGCTGAACCAGCTGCTGGTCGACGCCCAGGAGACCCGCCGCATCCTCGACCGGCTCTACGGGTACGAGGTCTCGCCGGTGCTGTGGAAGAAGGTCATGCCCCGGCTGTCGGCGGGACGGGTGCAGTCCGTGGCCACCCGGCTGGTCGTGGAGCGCGAGCGCGAGCGGATCGCGTTCCACCCGGCCGCGTACTGGGACCTGACGGGGACGTTCGCCACGGACGGCGGCGGCGCCGACGGCGGCCCGGACACCTTCGGCGCCCGCCTGGTGTCGGTCGACGGACGGCGCATCGCGCAGGGCCGCGACTTCGGCCCGGACGGGCAGCTCAAGAACCCCGGGCAGGTGCGCCAGCTGGACGAGGCGGCGGCGCGGGAGCTGGCGCAGAGCCTGGCCGGCGCGGCGTTCTCCGTCCGCTCGGTGGAGTCCAAGCCGTACCGGCGCTCCCCGTACGCGCCCTTCCGCACCACCACCCTCCAGCAGGAGGCGTCGCGCAAGCTGGGGATGGGTGCGAAGGCCACCATGCAGGTGGCGCAGCGGCTGTACGAGAACGGCTTCATCACCTATATGCGGACCGACTCGACCACGCTGTCGGAGACGGCCGTCGCGGCGGCGCGGGCGCAGGTGACGCAGCTGTACGGGCGGGAGTACCTGCCGGAGAAGCCGCGCACGTACGCCAGCAAGGTGAAGAACGCGCAGGAGGCGCACGAGGCGATCCGCCCCTCGGGCGACCGCTTCCGCACCCCGGCCGAGACGGGCCTGACCGGCGAGCAGTTCCGGCTGTACGAGCTGATCTGGAAGCGGACCGTCGCCTCGCAGATGAAGGACGCGGTCGGCCAGTCGGTGGCGGTGCGCGTCGCCGGGACCGGCGCGGGCGGGCAGGACTGCGAGTTCGGCGCCACCGGAAAGATCATCACCTTCCACGGCTTCATGAAGGCGTACGTGGAGGGCGCGGACGACCCCAACGCCGAACTGGACGACCGCGAGCGGCGGCTGCCGCAGGTCGCCGAGGGCGACCCGTTGGCCGCGCGCGAGCTGGCGGCGGACGGGCACTCCACCAAACCGCCGGCCCGGTACACCGAGGCCAGCCTGGTCAAGGAGCTGGAGGAGCGGGAGATCGGGCGGCCGTCCACGTACGCCTCGATCATCGGCACCATCCTGGACCGGCGCTACGTCTTCAAGAAGGGGACGGCACTGGTGCCGTCCTTCCTCTCCTTCGCCGTGGTCAATCTGCTGGAGCAGCACTTCGGGCGGCTGGTGGACTACGACTTCACCGCCAAGATGGAGGACGACCTCGACCGGATCGCCACCGGCGACGCGGAGGCGGTGCCGTGGCTGCGCCGCTTCTACTTCGGTGAGGGCGGCGAGGGTGTCGGGGTCGCGGCGGAGGCAGGCAACGGCGACGGCGACCACCTGGGCGGGCTCAAGGAGCTGGTCACCGACCTGGGCGCGATCGACGCCCGGGAGATCTCCTCCTTCCCGGTCGGTGAGGGCATCGTGCTGCGGGTGGGCCGGTACGGCCCGTACGTGGAGGCGCCGCCCGAGGAGGGCGCGGCGGAGGGCGAGCCGGGCAAGCGCGCGGACGTGCCGGACGAACTGCCGCCGGACGAGCTGACGGTGGAGCTGGCGAAGGAGCTGCTGGCGAAGCCCAGCGGCGACTTCGAGCTGGGCACCGACCCGGTCAGCGGGCACCCGATCGTGGGACGGGACGGGCGGTACGGCCCGTACGTCACGGAGGTGCTGCCGGAGGGTACGCCGAAGACCGGCAAGAACGCCGTGAAGCCGCGTACCGCCTCGCTGTTCAAGACGATGCGGCTGGACACGATCACGCTGGACGACGCGCTGAAGCTGCTGTCGTTGCCGCGTGTGGTGGGTACCGACCCGGAGTCCGGTGACGACATCACCGCGCAGAACGGCAGGTACGGCCCGTACCTGAAGAAGGGGACGGACTCGCGCTCGCTGGAGAGCGAGGAGCAGCTGTTCACGATCACCCTGGAGCAGGCGCAGGCGATCTACGCCCAGCCGAAGAAGCGCGGGCGGGCCGCGGCCAAGCCGCCGCTGAAGGAACTGGGGACCGACCCGGTGACGCAGGCTCCGGTGGTGGTGAAGGACGGGCGGTTCGGTCCCTACGTGACGGACGGCGAGACGAACGCGACGCTGCGGCGGGACGACGATCCCGAAACCATCACCCCTGAACGTGGGTTCGAGCTGCTGGCGGAGAAGCGGGCCAAGGGGCCGGCGAAGAAGACCGCGAAGAAGACGGCGGCCAAGAAGACCACCAAGAAGGCCGCGGCGAAGAAGACGACCACGAAGAAGGCCGCCGCCAAGACCACCGCGGCGAAGAAGACCGCCGCGAAGAAAACCTCGGCGGCGACGAAGACGGCGGCCAAGAAGACGACCGCGGCGAAGAAAACCTCGGCGGCGAAAAAGGCCACGTCAAAGGCCGAAAACGGCCCCTCGGAGGAGTAGCCCCGGCAGGGCGGCGCGCGGGAGGCGGAGCCCGGCCGGTGTGTGCGGAAGGAAAGCCGTACGGCCGGGTGGCTCATGGCGGCGCCGCCACGGTCGTTCCCCGGGCAAATGTTCGGGTAGCTGACGCCTGTGTCGGTGGTGGCGGTTACGCTGGCCGAATGACGCGAGCAGAGCAACACCCGGTTGTTGACCCCACCTGCGGCGCCACCGACGAGGCACTCGCCGCGGACTCCCGGGAGCGCGCCCGGCGGGCGTTGCTGCGGGTGCCGGAGCTGCGGCGCCTGTGGGAGGCGCAGTTCACCGGCGGTATCGGCGACATCCTCGCCGTCCTGGTGATCACCCTGCTGTCCGTGCAGGCGGCGTTCCACGTCACCGCGGGCGGCGAGATGCTGTTCGGCGGCGGCTACCGGGGCGTGGCGCTGGCCATCACGCTCGCGCTGACCGTACGGGTGGCGGCCGGGGTGCTGGGCGGCGTCCTGCTGCTGGGGCCCGTCAGCAAGCTGCTCGCGCCGGCCGGAAAGCTGGACCGGCGCTGGACGATGATCGGCGTGGACGGGCTGCGCGCCGCCCTGCTGATCGTCGCCCCGCTGTGGATCGTGTGGGTGCCCGACAGCGCGTACATCTATCTGCTGGTGACGCTCGGTGTGGCCGGGCTCGCCGAGCGGGTGTGGACCACCGCCAAGGACGGCGTGGCCCCCGCCCTGCTGCCGCCCCCGCCGCCGGAGGGCGCCGCCGTACGGCCGCTGCCCGACCACGGCGAGGCACTGCGCCGGCTGTGGCTGCGCAGCGCGTTCCTGTCGGTGCCGGCCGCGGCCGCCGTGCTGGTGGCCGTCACCCTGGTGAGCAATCTGCTGGCCACCGGGATCGACTGGTTCGGCCAGCACCAGGCGGCGCTGGCCTCGTACGTTGCGGCCGGCTTCTTCGCCGCCTCGATCTCGGTGCTGTACTTCCTGAAGCTGCCGGTGGGCGACGGGCGCCGCCCGGTCTCCCCGCTGGAGGGGCTGCGCCGGCCGGCCGCCGGCACCACCCCGGACCGCGGGCGTACGGGCGCGATCCCGGTGCTGGTGCTGGGGTGCGCCGCGCTGGCGGCTGCGGTGGCCGCGGCGGTCGCGCTGGGCGTGCTGCGGGTTCTGGAGTTCGGCGGCGGTCCGGTCGCCTACGGGCTGTTCGTCGCCGGGCTGACCGGCGGGGTCGCGGCCGGGGTGCGCTCGGCGTCCGCGGTGCTGCCCGCCCTGTCGCGGCGGCGGGTCTTCGCGCTGGCGCTGGCGGTCACGGGCCTGGGTCTGTTCGGGGTCGGCATGATCGCCGACCCGGCCACCGTGCTGTTCACGGCGGTGGCCACCGGTGTGGCGGCCGGGGTCGCGGCGGCCACCGGGCACGTCCTGCTGGACCAGGAGACCGAGGAGTTCCGCCGGCCGCGGCTGACGCAGCACCTGCACGCCGTGGTCCGGATCGCGGTCGGGCTCGGGGTCCTGGTGGCCCCGCTGGTGGCGGCGCTGATCGGCCCGCACCGGGTCGAGCGCGGCGACTTCGTCATCGACCACGGGGGCGCGGCGTACACGCTCATGATCATCGGTGCGCTGCTGCTGCCGGTCGGAGCGCTGGTGCTGGGCCGTACGGATGACCGGCGCGGAGTTCCGCTGCGCCGTGACCTGGTGACGGCCGTGCGCGGCGGCGGCGTGGAGCCGGCGCAGGCGACGGCCGCGAACGGGTTCTTCATCGTCGTCGAGGGCGGCGACGGGGCCGGCAAGACCACGCAGGTGGAGAAGCTGGCCGAGTGGATCCGCAGCAAGGGCCACGAGGTGGTGGTGACCCGCGAGCCCGGAGCCACGCCGGTGGGTCAGCGGCTGCGGACGATCCTGCTGGACGTCTCCACCGGCGGGCTCTCGCACCGGGCCGAGGCGCTGCTGTACGCGGCGGACAAGGCCGAGCACGTGGAGACGGTGGTGCGGCCCGCGCTGGAGCGGGGCGCGGTGGTGATCTCCGACCGGTACATCGACTCGGCGGTGGCCTACCAGGGCGCCGGGCGTGACCTGTCGGCCACCGAGGTGGCGCGGATCTCGCGGTGGGCGACGGACGGGCTGCTGCCGCACCTGACCGTGCTGCTGGACGTGTCGCCGGAGACGGCGCGCGAGCGGTTCACGGAGGCGCCGGACCGCCTGGAGTCGGAGCCGAGCGAGTTCCACCAGCGGGTGCGGTCCGGGTTCCTGGCGCTGGCCGCCGCCGACCCGGCGCGCTATCTGGTGGTCGACGCCGGGCAGGACCCGGAGTCCGTCACCACGGCGGCACGGCACCGGCTGGACCAGATGCTGCCGCTGAGCGAGCAGGAGCTGCGGGAGCAGGAGGAGGCCCGGCGCAAGGCCGAGGAGGAGGCGCGGCGGCGCGCCGAGGAGGAGCGCCTGCGCAAGGAGGAGGAAGAGCGCCTGGAGCGGGAGCGTCAGGAGGAGCTGGCGCGGCTGCGGGCGGAGGAAGAGGAACGCAAGGCGCGCGAGGCCGAGGAAGCACGGCTCGCCGAGGAGCGGCGCAAGGCCGAGGAGGCCCGGCGGGTCGCCGAGGAGGCGCGCCGGCTGGCCGAGGAGGAGCGGCGCCGCCGGGAGGCCGAGGAGCGGCTGCGGCGTGCCGAGGAGGAGCGTCTTCGCCGGGAGGCCGAGGAGGAGGCGCGGTTGCGGGCGCAGGCCGAGGAGCGGCGCCGGGAGGTGCAGCGCAAGGCCGAGGAGGCGCTGCTCGCGGCCGAGCGGGCGCGGCTGGCGAAGGCCGACAACAGCGAGACGGTGCAGATCCCGCAGGTCGAGGGCACCGACCGGCCCTCGGGCACGGACGGGGCCGACAGCAACAGCGAGACGATGCAGATCCCGAACTCGTACCCGGGCCCGGGGGACGACGAGACGCGCGTGCTGCCCAAGCCGGGCGAGGCGGGGGAGACCCGGCCGATCCCGAAGGTGGACGAGGAAGGGCGCGGGAATCCCCCGCAGGATCCGCAGCAGCGGTCGCGTCCGGCGTGGGCCGAGGAGACCCCGCTCGATGATCTGCCGACGCTCGCCGATGAGCTGCTGGGACGCCGCCGCGACGAGGACGAGGACGGCAAGGGCCGCTGAGCCGGCCGATCGACGCGTGCAACGGCGCTTCCCCCTGCGGGGGAAGCGCCGTTTCGGCTTGTCGGGGGCCGCGGGTTACCGCTCGGCGGGGGCCGGGAGCGTCTCGGCCCCGTCCCCGGCCTCCGTCCCTGTCTCGGCCCGGAGCAGCGGGAAGGGCTCGTGGATGGTCACCTCCGCGCCGGGGGCGACCCGGTAGGGGCCGTCGCAGACCTCGTCGGGCGCGGGCATGGCGTAGCCGGCGGGGGTCTGCGAGACACAGGCGTAGTACGTGCGCTCCCCGGGCACGAAGGCCACGCCGCACCGGCCGCTGGCGTCGGTGGTGCAGGTGTCGATGAGGGCGCCGCGTTCGTCCACGACGTCGAAGACCACGTCCTTGACCCCGTGCCCGGCGTCGGCGTCCTCGGCGACGGAGATGAGCACGCCTTCCTCGACGACGGCCTCCTCCTCGGCGGGCTCCTCGGCCTCCTCGATCTCCTCCTCTTCCTCCTCCGGCGGCGGGACGAGGGAGGGGCAGGTGACGGACCCGATGACGACATCCCCGGCGAGGAGGCCGGCGCCCTCGCCCAGGGTGAGGCGCAGGGCGTTGACGGTGAGGGAGCCGTCCGCTCCGGTGACCTGCTCGTTCAGGACGATCCGGCCGAGACCTCCCGGCAACTGGAAGGTCGTGTTGGGCTGCGGGTTGCCGGTGACGTTGACCCGGGCGGACTCGGGGACGGCGACGACGGCGTCGTTGACGCGCACCCGGGCGGTGGGTGCGGAGTCCGGCTCGGTGACGCAGCGGGCGCTGACCGAGCCGGTGCTGAGGGTGGCGGCGGTGAGGTCGAGTTCGGTGCTGGCGACCCCGGCCTCGGCCGCGGTCCCGCCCGTACGGTGCTCGCCGGTGACGGCGTAGATGCCGGCGACGGTGCCCAGGGAGCTGAAGCGGGCGGAGGACACATCGGCGCGTACCGGCCCGGTGGGGTAGGCGGCGCGGGCCTCGGTGATCTGGATGCTGCTGCCGAGGGTGGCGGTGAACCCGGTGGCGGCGAAGCCGGTGGGGTCGGCGGCCTGGGCGGAGCCGGGGAGGGCGACGGCGAGGACGGCGGCCAGGGTGACGGCGGGGAGCGCTTTGCGGGGGGACATGAGCCGGGGACTCCAATCATCGTGACACGATGACCACATAGTGTGATGAATGGAATCAAAGGTCTACGCGCCCCACCCGCCGTGCTCCGAACGGCGCAGCGAACCGCGGGTCCCGGACTGTCAGTGGAAGACGGCACAATGAGGGACGGCATTCAGCGGTGTGGAGCGGCTTGGAGCAGTGACGGAATGACGGTCTGGGACGAGCTGGTGGGCCAGGACCGGGTGGCGGCGCAGCTGACGGCGGCGGCCCGGGACGCCGACGCCTACGTCACGGCGATCGACGCCGGGCAGGAGCCGCGGCTGGCGGGGTCCTCGATGACGCACGCCTGGCTGTTCACCGGCCCGCCCGGATCCGGCCGGGCCACCGCGGCGCGGGCGTTCGCCGCCGCCCTCCAGTGCCTGAGCCCGGACCGCGCCCTGGGCGGCGCACCCGGCTGCGGCTTCTGCGACGGCTGCCACACCTCCCTCATCGGCACCCACGCGGACGTCGAGGTCATCCGCACCGACCTGCTCACCATCGGCGTCAAGGAGACCAGGGAGCTGGTCCGCCGCGCCCAGCTGTCACCGGCCGGCGGCCGCTGGCAGGTGATCGTCATGGAGGACGCCGACCGCCTGACCGAGGGCGCGGGGAACGTCCTGCTGAAGGCCGTCGAGGAACCCGCGCCCCGCACCGTGTGGCTGCTGTGCGCACCGTCCACCGAGGACGTCCTGCCCACCATCCGCTCCCGCTGCCGCACGCTGTCGCTGCGCACCCCGCCGGTGGCCGCCGTCGCCGACGTACTCATGCGGCGCGACGGTGTCGACCCCGAGGTGGCGCAGGCCGCCGCGCGGGCCACCCAGGGGCACATCGACCGGGCACGGCGGCTGGCCACCGACGAACGGGCCAGGGCCCGCCGGGCGGCGGTGCTGCGCATCCCGGAGCGGGTGACGGACATCGGCGGCGCGCTGCGCGCCGCACAGGAACTGGTGGACGCCGCCGCCGAGGACGCCAAGCAGCTCGCGGAGGAGCGGGACGACAAGGAGACCGAGGAGCTGCGGGCGGCGCTGGGCGCGGCGGAGGGCAAACGCCTGCCGCGCGGCACCGCGGGCGTGATGAAGGACCTGGAGGACCGCCAGAAGCGCCGCGCCACCCGCACCCAGCGGGACGCCCTCGACCTGGCGCTCACCGAGCTGACCGGGTTCTACCGCGACGTGCTGGCCCGGCAGTTGGGCTCCGCCGTCGCGCTGGCCGGCGGGGAGAGCGCGGCGGCCGTGGAACGGGTGGCGGCGGCGAGCGCGCCGGAACGCACCCTGCGCCGCATGGAGGCGATCCTGGAGTGCCGCACGGCCCTGGACCGCAACGTTTCTCCGTTGCTCGCGGTGGAGGCGATGGCGGTGGCCCTGCGGTGAACGGATACGCTCCAGGGATCCGCGATCAAGGTCACGCACGCCACGGGGGCCCGAAATGACTCGAAAGACCCGGTATCTACCGCTGCTGACGGTCGGCGCACTGCTGCTGGCCTCGGCCTGCAGCTCGGAAGAGCGCGCGGAGGAACGCCCCAGCCCGACCCAGTCGTCCGGCGAGGAGACCGCGACCGGCGGCTCGGAGAGCTCCGAGGGCGGCTCGGCGATCGACGCCCCGGCGCTCGACCCGCTGCCCGAGGAGATCTCGGCCGACCTCCAGCCGTACTACGAGCAGGAGCTGACCTGGCGCGGCTGCACCGGCGTGCCGGGCTTCCAGTGCGCGATGCTGACGGTGCCGCTGGACTACACCAGCGTCGACCCGGCCGACGACATCCAGCTGACCGTCACCCGCGCCCGGGCCGGCGGCGCCGACCGGCTCGGCGCCCTGCTGATGAACCCGGGCGGCCCCGGAGCCTCGGCGGTGGACTTCGCGCAGAGCTCGGCGAGCTACATCTTCCCGGCCGAAGTGCGCGAGCGGTACGACATGGTCGGACTGGACGCGCGCGGCACCGGTGGCAGCGAGCCGATCGAGTGCCTGACCGGCCCCGAGATGGACGCCTCGACCCAGGTGGACCGCACTCCCGACGACGCGGAGGAGCAGCAGGCGCTGCTGACCGCGCACGAGGAGTTCGCGGCCGGCTGCCAGGCCAACTCCGGGCGCCTGCTGGAACACATCTCCACCATCGAGTCGGCCCGCGACATGGATGTCCTGCGCGCGGTGCTGGGCGACGAGCGGCTGCACTACGTCGGCTTCTCCTACGGCACCAAGCTCGGCGCGGTGTACGCCGGGCTGTTCCCGCAGCGCGTCGGGCACCTGGTACTGGACGCCGCCGTGGACCCGCGCCTGTCCACCCTGGACCTGGACCGCGAACAGGCCGGCGGCTTCGAGACGGCCTTCCGTTCCTTCGCCGAGCACTGCGCGGCCCGCAACTCCTGCCCGCTGGGCTCCGAAGGCGGCGACGACGCCTCGCAGCGGCTGTCGGCCTTCTTCGCGGAGCTGGACGAGAAGCCCCTGGCGACCGGCCAGGACCGCCCGCTGACCGAGTCGCTGGCGACGACGGGCGTGGCGATGGCGCTCTACAGCGAGTCCCTGTGGTCGCAGCTGCGGCAGGCCCTGTCGGCCGCGATGAACGAGGGCGACGGCTCGCCGCTGCTGGAGCTGGCCGACACGTACAACGAGCGCGAGGCGGACGGCTCGTACGGCACCACGATGTTCGCCTTCCCGGCGATCAGCTGCCTGGACAGCCCGGCCGCGACGACCACCCCCGAAGAGGTCCTGGCCCAGCTGCCGGCCTACGAGGAGGCGTCCCCCACCTTCGGCCGCGACTTCGCCTGGGCCACCCTGCTGTGCGGCGTGTGGCCGGTCGAGCCCAGCGGCTCCCCGGTGACCATCGCGGCGGCCGGCGCCGACCCCATCCTGGTCATCGGCACCACCCGCGACCCGGCCACCCCGTACGCCTGGTCCGAGGGCCTGGCCGAGCAGCTGGAATCCGGCATCCTGCTGACCAACGACGGTGACGGCCACACCGCCTACGGCGACAACGCCTGCATCGACGCCATGGTGAACGACTACCTGCTGGAGAACGTCAGTCCCGAGGAAGGTGCTTCTTGCCCATAGCCTGTGCGGGCTACCGCCCCGCGATCTCGGCCCGCACGGAGGGCAACCCCCTCCCCGCAGGCATGACGGACGCCCAACTGGACGCTCACTTAACCGAGTGCCCGGACTGCAACCGCTGGGCCAAACGCCTGCGGGCCCTGCGCGCGGCAACGGACGACCTCCACCGCCGCCGCCTCCGTGTCACCCCACCCCCGACCCCCATGTAGAATCAACGAGCACCACCCGCCGCCTTAGCTCAGTCGGCCAGAGCGACGCACTCGTAATGCGTAGGTCAAGGGTTCGATTCCCTTAGGCGGCTCAGCCGGAAGCCCAGGTCACATGCACTGTGACCTGGGCTTTTCCATGCCAGCAGATACGCCGACGGCGGCGTGCGCGCTCAGCTCGGGTCGGCCCGGTCTCAGTTGTGACCTGGGGCGTCGGCATGAAGGCGTCACGCATGCGTCGCATCGCCTACCGTTGCCCCTCTTCTGTCGGTGGTTCGCCGCACCGCCCGGGCAGGAGAGGGTGAAGGGCTGCTGGCAGCGACAGGTCAGCCGCAGGCGCCCTCGCGTGCTGAGACAGAGAGTTTCAGATACGAGGTGGTGCTGGTGCTGCCCTCGGCGCCTGGCACGTACACGTCTTGTGACGATGCCCTAACCACGAGGCAGAAGGGATGCTCCCCAGCAGCGGTGGTCACGGTGTACTGCTCCCCCGACACGTGCGTGGCGACAAGTTCGAGGTCGTGGGGCGAAGCCTGTCGGACAGCCGATTGAACTTGTGAGTTGTAACGTCCGGTTGCCGAGTTGGCGGATCCGCCGCTCGTGACGTCAGCCTCCTCCATCCGCTCGGCCGCCTTTTCGACTGCCTGGCGAACGCGGGCTTCCTCCGACGTGAACGTGCCTTGCCAGTGAGCGGTCGAGAGCGCGCCGACGAAGGATGTCGCTGACAGCGCGATGTATCCGAACCGCTGGACGGTGTAGGCGGCGTCGGATGGTTCGTTGGCCTGTGGGTCTCGGTGAGCCCACGCCCCGAAGGCCCAATAGAGCTGTCGGGGCCCAACCCAGGTCAGCAAGGCGAAGGCGTCGCCCACCACCGCCAGCAGAACAACAAGTGCCATGCCCGTCGCCCTACGTGATCTGCTCGCGTGAAGCTGAGGCCACGCGAGTAACTCAGTGTAAGGATTCGCCGGGGGCAGATACGAAACGCCTCAGGCCCAGGGAAAGCTCATGGTGCCGGACGAAGTGGGTCCGTGCACGGGCTCGATCAGTGCAAGGTCGCAGTCACGCTCCTGCCGTTCATCGAGCGAGTGTCGGCCGTGAGACGAGTTCCGATGGAAAGCCGTCGGACATGAACGCCCTCGTCCGCCGAAATGACATCCAGGCGATAGCCGCGGAGCAGGACCGTGACGGTGTCGCGCTTCGTGGTGGGGTCCGCGATTGCGATCGAGAGGGTGCCGTCGGGGGTGGTGTGGAGGAGGACGGAGGCGGGGCCCTCGATGGTCAGGGGGCCGGTGTGGTGGGGACCGGGGGTGAAGGTGTTGGCCATCAGGAGGGAGAGGTTCCTGTGTTCGACGGCCTGGAGGTGGGGGGTGTTGGACAGGATGGTCAGGGGGCTGTCGCCGTACGAGGCCAGTTGGGCGCGTGTGGCGTTGGGGAGCAGGGCGTAGGCCAGTGAGTGGGGGTGGGGCGTCGGGGGGTGTTCCTGGAGGAGGGTGAAGATCTGTTTTGTGATCGGGGTGTCGGGGTTGGCGGTGCGGATCAGGCGGCGGGAGTTGGTCACCGTGGTGAGCCGTGCGGTGGGGGTGGTGTTGGTGAGGAAGACGTAGCCGAGGGAGAAGTCGGGGCCGGTGCAGTGGAGCCAGTTCGGGCCTTCGGTGAGGGTCAGGGGGGTCGAGGGGGCCGTGATGCGGGTGTCCAGGGTGGTGGTCAGGGGGCGGCCGGCCGGGTCGTGCACGTCGGCGGTCAGGATGACGATCTCGTCGTCGAACATGAACCAGGACTTCGTGGCGCGGGCGTTGGCGTAGGTGACGAAGTCCGGGGGGAGTTCGTGGCGGGCGGCGTGGGCCGCGTCGTCGCCGAGGACGAGGGACGCCGTGCCGTAGGGGCCGAGGTGGGCGCCGCCGGAGTGGGTGTTGGTGGCGAGGGGGAAGTAGACGTACTGGTTTTGGCGCGTGGAGGAGGCCGTGAAGCCGGCCTCCGGGTTGTCGTACCAGGGGGCGCCGTAGAGGTCCGGGATCGTGCGCCGGGGTTCGACCGGGGCCGTGACGCCGGCGAGGTGGTACGGGGAGACCGTCGTGAAGTGGTCGATGCCGAAGGTCTGGGTCTGGTCCTGGCCGGTCAGGTAGAGGTAGTGGGCGCCGTCGCCCTGGAACCAGGGGGTGAGGTTCTCGCCGTTCATGTACTCGTACTTGCTGATCCGCCGCGAGCTGCGGGCCAGGGCGAAGGCGTAGCCGGGGCGGCGGTGGACCGTGCGGTCCATCGCGTTGAAGGCCGCGTGGTGTTCCCGGGGCACGAGGTCCTGGGCCGGGATGGTGGGGTCGGCCAGAATGTCGGCGTACGCGGCGATGGTGAGCGGGGAGACGAAGTCCTGCGGGTCCGGGGGTGAGGGGGAGACCTGGGCGATGGACTTCGCGTAGGACTTGAGGACGTGGGCGTCCTGGTCTGAGGTGTGGGAGGAGAGGTCGGTGACCGCTTCGACGATGGTGGAGACGTCCGCGTAGCCGGTCTGTGGGCGGGAGACGGTGCGGCCCTTGACGATCTCCATCAGCCAGCCCTCGAAGATGACGGGGGCGAAGCTGTGGGTGATCCAGCCCTGGATGACCGGGGCCAGGGGTGTGGCGGGGGCGAAGCCCGTGCCGTGCAGGAGTTTGAGGGTCTGGACGGCGCGGGTGAGGAGGTTCTTGCCGTAGGCGCCGGTGTAGGCGACCGATTCGTGCTGGATGAAGGAGCCGTCGGCGTGAAAGCCGTCGCCCTCCTCGACCGTGGCGTAGACGGTGAGTTGGTCGGCGACCGCCTTGGTCACGCGGGCGCCGTCGCCCGTCAGTGCGCCCTGGAGGATGCGGTTGGTGGTGATGTCGGCGAGGTTGGCGCCGGTGTGGAAGCGGGAGTCGAGGTCGACGTCGCCGTCCTTGCCGTTGCGCAGGTAGGCGTCCATCGAGGCGAGGTAGGTGGCGGTCAGGGTGGGTTGGTGGGTGGCGAGTTCGTCCCGCAGCAGGACGAGGGCCCTGGTCACGTGGGTGGAGATGCCGATCTCCCAGGTGAACCAGTTGCCGTAGTAGCCCCTGGACTGGTCGCCGTAGTACGTGTCGTGGAGCTGGGCCAAGGCGTCGATGACGCGGCGCTGGGTGGCGGGGGACGGGGTGGCGAGGGCGATCTCGTACAGGTAGCGGTAGGTGGTGTGGAGGTTCGGGTCGCTCGTGCCGAGGGGGAGGTTCGGGAAGAGTTCGCCCGGGGTGGCCCGGTCCATCGCGGTGAGGTGACGTTGGGCGGTGGACGCGATGTCGGCGAGTCGCGCGGCCACTTCGGGGTGGGCGTTGGACTCCGGGGTGCCGGTGAGGATCGCGAGGGCGTTGGACAGGATTCTGGCGTGGTCGTCCACCCCCGGCGCGGCGGCCGGGGAGCGCGCGGGCGCCGCCACGCTCAACAGGGCGGACGCGGGCAGGGTGGTCAGCAGGGCGCGGCGTGAGAAATCCATGGGGGCCTCCCCCGTCCAAGCAACCACGCCCGGACGGGGGCGGCAAGACACCCGTCAGGTGGTGGAGAGGTCCAGCAGGACCTTGGAGGCGAGTTCGCGGTTTCCGGCCAGGTCGAAGGCTTCGGTGGCCCGGTCGAGCGGGAAGGTGTGGGTGATGACCGGGTCGACGGGGAGGCCCTGAGCCAGGAGGGACAGGGCCTCGTCGAATTCGGTGTCGAACCGGAAGGCGCCGCGCAGCTCGAGTTCGCGGGTGACCGCGACGTTGCCGAGCAGGCCCACTTCGCCGGGCGGCAGCAGCCCGAGCAGGACGACGGTGCCGCCGCGCCGGGTGCGTTCCACACAGGTGCGCAGGCCGGCCGGGGCGCCGGATGCCTCGATGGTGATGTCGAACGGGGCCGCCCAGGCCGGGTCTTCGGGGTGGTCGGCCCGGACGGTGGCGGTGGCGCCCACCTCGGCGGCGATGCGCAGGGGCTCGTCCACCAGGTCGGAGGCCACGATCTCGGCGGCGCCGTGGTGGCGCAGCGCGGCCACGACGAGGCAGCCGATGGGGCCGGCGCCGGTGACCAGGACGCGCTTGCCCCGTACGTCGCCGGCCCGGTTGACCGCGTGCAGGGCGACGGACAGGGGTTCGGCGAGGACGGCGCGGTGCAGGGTGAGGCCGGGGTGCAGGGCGCGGATCTGGGCGGCCGGCACGGTGACGCGCTGGGCGAACCCGCCCTGGACGTGCGGAAGGTGGGCGGCGCTGCCCAGGTAGCGGGTGTGCCCGCAGATGTTGCGGCGATCGGCGGCGCACTCGGGGCAGCTGCCGCACGGGGTGGCGGGGTGGATCGCGACGGCAGTGCCCACGGCGGGGCCCTCCGTCTCGGGGCCGAGAGCCGCAACGTGGCCGACCACTTCGTGGCCGAGCACCATGGGCTCGCGCACGGCGAAGTCGCCGACCCGGCCCCGGTGGTAGTAGTGCAGGTCGGAGCCGCAGATTCCGCCGAGTGCGATGGCGACCGCGATCTCCCCGGGGGCGGGTGCGGGGGTGGGCCGTTCCTCGATCCGCAGATCGCCGGCGCCGTGGACGGTGCAGGCGCGGATGGTCGTGGGGTGCATGAAGGGCTCCAGAGGGTTACAGGACGGAGAGCATGCCGCCGTCGACGTACAGCAGTTGTCCGTTGACGAAGTCGGATGCGGGCGAGGCGAGGAAGATCAGGGCGCCCACGAGGTCGCCGGTCTGGCCCCAGCGGCCGGCCGGGGTCCGCTTGCGTACCCAGGCGCTGAACTCCTCGTCCGCGACCAGCGCGGAGGTCAGCTCGGTGTCGAAGTAGCCCGGGCCGATGCCGTTGACCTGGATGCCGGAGGGCCCGAGGTCCGCGCACATGCCCTTGGTGAGCATCTTCAGGCCGCCCTTGGTGGCGGAGTACGGGGCGATGCCGGGCCGGACGGCCTCGCTCTGGAGCGAGCAGATGTTGATGATCTTGCCGTGGCCGCGGGGCACCATGCGGCGCGCGACCTCGCGGCCGACGAGGAAGGCGCTGGTGAGGTTGGTGTCGAGCAGGCCGTGCCAGTCCTCGTCGGTGAACTCGGTGAAGGGGGCGCGGCGCTGGGCGCCGGTGTTGTTGACCAGGATGTCGATCGCCCCGGCCCGCTCCTCGATGCGGCCGACGGCGGCGGCCACGCCGGTGGAGTCGGTGACGTCGAAGGCTTCGGCGAGGACGGTGGTGTCGCCGAAGGTCGCGGCCAGCTCCGCGCGGGTGGTCTCCAGGGTGGCGGCGTCGCGGCCGTTGAGGACGACGGTGCAGCCGGCTTCCAGGAGTCCCTGGGCCAGGGCCCGGCCGATGCCGCGGCTCGATCCGGTGACCAGGGCCACCTTGCCGGTGACGTCGAACAGGGGGTGGCTCATGGGGGTCGTCCTCTCAGGTGCGGCACGGCCCGCCTTGCTGGTTTCCCATTGAGTGGAAAACATATCTGCTGACCGGAAATCATCGTTGACATGAGGCCCGCGCGCTGTCAAGCCCAGGATGGGAAGCCTTTCCATTCAGTGGTAATTTCTCGGGCGTGAGCACCAGCGAATCCAGCGCAGTCCCGGCCGATGTCGTCGGCCGGGCGATCCGGCTCCTCGTCCTGGTCGGCGAGCATCCGCACGGCATCACGCTCTCCGAGCTGTCCCGGGCCAGCGGCGTCCCCGTCAGTACGGCCCACCGGCTGGTCAACTCGCTGGCCCGCGAGGGGCTGGTGGACTTCGAGGCGAGCGGCAAGCGCTACAAACCGGGCCTGCGCCTGTTCCAGCTCGGCCAGCAGGCGGGCCAGGCGTACGGATTCGCCGGCACCGCGCTCCCCGTGATGCGACGCGTGACGGAGCGCACCGAGGAAGCCACCCTCATGTCCGTGCTCGACGGCAACCGCCACCTGTACGTGCACTACGTGGACGGTCCGCTGCCGGTCGGGGTGCGCAGCGAGCCCGGGCGCCACGGCCCGCTGCACTGCACCTCGATGGGCAAGGTGCTGATGGCCTTCGCCCCCGAGGAGGTGCGCGAGGACCTGCTGGAACGCGTGGAGCTCACCCCGTACGGGCCGCACAGCATCACCGACCGGGACGTGCTGCGCGCGGAGGTCGCCCGCGCCGCCGCACAGGGGTACGCGACGGCCGACGAGGAGCACCACGCCGGGCTGCGCGCCGTGGCGGTCCCCATCCTGCGGCCCGACGGCAGCCTGTTCGCCTGCCTGTCCACCGCGGCCCCCGCCTTCCGCCGCTCGCTGGACGACCTCGTTGCCCTGGTGCCCGTACTCCGGGAGGCGGCCACCGAACTGGGCGTCCGGCTGCCCGCACGCTGAGGGCGGTACGCCCCGCCGAAACAGGTCGAAGGCCTGGTCCGGCGGTGGATAGAGTGCCGGTGCGGCAGGGGGAGGGGTGACCCATGGGGATGGGTGAGGACGAGCTCGCGGCGTTCGGCGCCACCGTCGCCCGGTTGCGGGCCCTGCCCGCCGACGATCCGGTGCGGCTGCGGGCGGAGCAGATGGTGGCGCCCCTGACCCGCGAGGCACGGCGGCGGCGCGGCAGGGCGCGGCGGGCCGAGGCACGGGAGGCGGACGCCCTGGTGCAGGGGCGCACCGCGACCGGTGACGCCGGGCGGATCGAGGACGCGCCACTGACGGTGGGCGAGGAGACGCCCGGGTGTTACGTCAGGCCACGGCGCTGCTACGTGTGCAAGGAGCCCTACCGCGAAGTCCATCGCTTCTATCACGCGCTGTGCCCCGGATGTGCCGCCGACCATGCCGCGCGGCGCGAGGCGGGGACCGACCTGCGCGGGCGGCGGGCTTTGATCACCGGCGGCCGGGTCAAGATCGGCTTCCAGCTGGCCCTGATGATGCTGCGCGACGGCGCGGAACTGATGGTGACCAGCCGGTTCCCGGCGGATACGCTGCGTCGCTTCCGTGACGTGCCCGGCAGCGGGGAGTGGTTCGGACGGCTCACCGTGATCGGGATCGATCTGCGTGATCCCCGTCAAGTGGCCGGGCTGTGTGACGGGCTGGTGCGCGAGGGCCGGCCGCTGGACGTTCTGGTGAACAACGCGGCGCAGACCATACGGCGTCCCCCGGGCGCCTACGCGGTGCTGTCCGCCGGGGAGCGGGCGGCAGCCGAACTGCCGCCCGCGGGGCGGACCCTGGCCGCGCCCGGGTTCCCGGGCACCGTCGCAGCGGAACTGCCGCCCGGTGTCCTGGCGGAAGTGGACCAGGCCGGGCTGCTGCCGGACCACTCGCCGGTCAACTCCTGGTCGGTGCGGCTCGGTGAGCTGGACGGTGCGGAGATCCTGGAGACGCATCTCATCAACGCCATCGCTCCGCTGCTGCTGTGCGACCGGCTGCTGCCGCTGCTGCTGGCCTCGCCCCGGCCACGCCGCTACATCGTCAACGTCTCGGCGGTGGAAGGCCGTTTCGCCGTACGGAACAAGGCGCCCCGGCATCCGCACACCAACATGGCGAAGGCCGCGCTCAACATGCTGACCCGCACCAGCGGGCCCGAACTGGCAAAGCGGGGCGTGTACATGAGCGCCGTGGACACCGGCTGGATCACCGACGAGAACCCGGCACCCCGGAAGGCCTCGATGGCCGCCGCCGGATTCCGTACCCCACTGGACGTGGTGGACGGCGCGGCACGGGTGTACGACCCGGTCGTGCGCGGCGAGGCGGGGGATCCGGTCGCGGGGGTGTTCTTGAAGGACTACCGCGAGGCGGCCTGGTAGCGAGGACGGTGGTGCGTGGCACGTGTCTGTGCACCGACACGTGTCCGGCCCGCGCGAGGAGTTGGTTCAGGCCGCGAGGGCGGCGGGCCCGGGTGGGGTGAGGCGGAGTTCGAACCAGACGGTTTTGCCGCCCGGGCCCCAGGGGCCGTCTTCGAGGGCGCAGCCGCCCCAGTGGTCGGCGAGGGCGTCGAGCAGGAGCAGACCCCTGCCGTTGTGGGAGTCCGGGGGAGGGGCCGGGCGGGGTGTGCCCGGGGTGTCGGGGAGTGCGGGGCTGGTGTCCCACACGCTGACCCGGAGGACGGGGTGCCGCCAGTGCAGTTGTACGGAGGCCGCTCCGCCGGTGTGGCACACGGCGTTGCAGGCCAGCTCGGAGGTGAGGAGTTCGGCCCGGTCGGTGAGTTCGGTGAGGCCGTGGGCGTGCAGGACGGTGCGGAGGGTGAGCCGGGCGATGCGCGGGGCGCGCGGGTCGCGGGGGAAGTGGAGTTCGTAGCGCCAGGGTTCGGCGAACGGGATGGGGGCGAGGCGGGGAATCCCCGCGCAGGTGGCGTTCTGGGTGGGCACGGTCGGCTGTTGGGGTTCCGGGGACATCGGCGCCTCCTGAGACGCGGTCAGGTGGGGAACGGACGCTGGCCACAGGCTGGTTGTCCGGGCGGTGTCATTGCCGCCTCGCGGGGAGACGGTGCGCTTCCGCCCGAGCGGGCTGGTGGCGTGGACCACACAGTAGAGGGCTGCGTATAACGGTGCTACCGCTTGCCGTTGATCTCACCGGAAGGGGTGAAGGGGAAGCGTGAAGTGGACCCTGTAGCCAGAGGATCGGCACACTGTGCACGAACGAGAGGAGACCCATGGCGCCGAGGCGACAGCCGACGGTCCGTCAGCGCCGATTCGGGGCGGAACTGCGTCGGCTGCGTGAGGCGGCTCAACTGACGCCGTCCACTGTGGCCGGGCTCCTTGAGACGGATCGCACCGTCATCTCCAACGTGGAAGCCGGTCGCTTCGGTATCAGTGAAACCCGGCTCCGCCGACTCGTGGATCTCTACGGGTGCACTGACCACGCTTTGATCGACGGCCTCACCGCGATGATGCGCGGTCGGGAGAATGCCTGGTGGGAGAGGTACCGGGGGAAGGTCCCGGACGGCTTCCTGGACGTGTCGGAGCTTGAGGACAGCGCGCGGGCGATACGCACGTTGCAGACCGCCCAGCTCCCTGGGCTTTTTCAGACCGAAGCACACGCCCGGGCCCTCTTCAACCTGACCGATCCGCCACTGTCACGCCTCGAAGTGGACCTCCGGGTGGATCACCGACTGTCCCGGCAGGCCGTCATCGCAGAGGGCACCATGCCCTACGTAGGGCTTGTCCATGAAGCGGCGCTCCGTATGCGAGTCGGTGGACGGCAAGAGGCGCGACGCCAGATCGACAGCGTGCTGGAGGCGAGCCACCGGGGCAACGTCGCACTGCTGGTGATCCCTTTTTCTGTGGGGGAGTTCCCCATGATGGGCATCTCGTTGATGTATGCCGAGGGGCAGACCCGGCAGTTGGACACCGCCCACATGGACTCGCCGGCGGGCGCGATCTTCATGGACGACCCGGGGTCGCTGGCCAGGTATCGACGGAGGCTGGACACCGTCGAGAAGCTGGCTTTGACGCCTTCGAAGTCCCGTGATCTCATCCGAGCCATCGGCCGGGAAATGTAGGAGGCGGGCCATGTCGGAGCCTCAGTGGTGCAAGTCCTCGTTCTCAGAGGACGGGGGCAACAACTGCGTGGAGATAGCCGTGGTGGGGTCGGGTATCGCGCTTCGGGAGAGTGACGAGCCGGGGCGGGTCATACAGGCGGAACCTGTGGCCTTCCGCGCGCTGACGGGCTGGATCAAGGCGGGCCGGTGGGGTGCGCCAGGTCGGTGAGGGGGCCGGGGAGGGCCAGTTCCTCTTCCTCCCGGTGCGGCGGTCGGGGCGGCGGGGGCGCGGCCCGGTGGGGCCGCGCCCTTCGGTGGGTCAGGCGATCCGCTGGGAGGCGACCGGTTCGTGGGATTCCTGGGGCTCCAGGGCGTGGAAGGGGTGGACAGGGCCGAAGCGGGAGATGAGCTGTTCGTACCAGCGGGTCTCGGTCTCGCGCCGCAGGTGGCTGGGAGGGTACCCGTAGGCGGCCCGGAAGACCCGGCTGAAGTGGGCGTTGTCGGTGAAGCCCCAGCGGACCGCGATGGACTGGATGGGCTGGGCGAACTTGGCCAGGTCGGTGAGGTCGCGCCGGCAGCCTTCGAGGCGCTGGCGGCGTATCCAGGCGGCGACCGTCAGGCCGTGCAGCCGGAACAGCCGGTGCAGGTGGCGCAGCGAGATGTGGTGGGCACAGGCGATGGTGCTGGGTGAGAGGTCGGGGTCCGAGAGACGCTCACGTATGTACTGCTGGACGACGAGGAAGAGTTCCCGTTGCGGCGGCAGGAGTAAGGAGGGGCTCAGCTCCCCGTGGGCCGAGGGTGTCGGCGGCTGATGGTTCGGGCTGTCGCTGTGGTCGGCTGGGAAATCCATTTTTCCCCCTAGGTGTTCTTTGCGCCTTCTTGCAGATGTACCGGCTCGGTTATCGCGTTCCCGTGCGGCGGCGGGCGGTGATGGGAACGTGCTTGTACCCGGAGACGAAGTTGGAGACCATCCGCTCCGGCTTTCCCGCGGGGCGGAAGTCCTCAAAACCCGCCAGCAGTTCCTCGAAGAGGGTCCTTATGGTGATACGGGCGACGCTGTGCCCCACGCAGTAGTGCGGGCCGATGCCGAATGCCAGGTGCTTGTTCGGCTTGCGCCGGATGTCGAACCGTCCGGCGTCGGGGAATTCCCGCTCGTCCCGGTTGGCGGAGCCGATCCACACCACCACGGCGTCCCCGGCCGCGATGGTGGTGCCGTGCAGTTCCAGGTCCCGGGTGGCGTAGCGCAGCATGTGGTTGACCGGCGAGGACCAGCGCAGCGCCTCCTCGACGGCGGTGGGGCCCACTTCGGGATGTGCGGCCCAGTCCTGGAGCACCCCGGACTCGATGAACTCGGCCATCACGTAGTTCGGGGCGTGCGGTGTGGTGACGTTGGCACCCAGCAGCAGGCTGTAGCAGTTGGCGACGATCTCCCCCGGCGACATGTGCCGCCCCTCGAATCGGGTGGAGATCAGTGCGCTCAGCAGGTCATCACCCAGCTGGTCGCGCCGGAAGGAGACCAGGTCCTGGAAGTAGGCGAACAGTTCGCGGTGCGCCGCGGCCAGGGTCGCCTCCTTGCCGCCCGGGTCCTGGTACTCGGGGTCATCCGCGGCGATGCAGGCGGTGGTGGCGCGGATCAGCCAGGGCCAGTCGGAACGCGGCAGCCCGATCATGGTGCCGGTCACCGACATCGGCATGTCGATCATGGCCTGGGCGAAGTCGAAGACCCCGCCGTCGCCCAGCGGTTCGATCAGCTCCAGGACGAGGCCGCGGATCATGTCCCGCTGCTTGTCGACGGTCTTCAGCGCCAGGGCCTTCTTCAGCCGGGCCTGCATGATGGTGTGCCGGGGCGGATCGGTGACCACCAGCTGCTGTCCGCCGGCCGGGTCGTCCATGCCGAGCAGTTCGAGCATGGTGCCGCGTTCGGAGGTGAAGTCGGCCGTGGTGCGCAGGACATGTTCGGTGTCGGCGAACTCCACCACCGACCAGAAGCCCCGGTCGGCGTCCACCTGGGTCCAGCTCAGGGTGTCCAGACCGCGTAAGGCCGCCCACTGGCGGTGCGGCTCGCCGGAGCTGTAGAAGGCCGGGTCGATCAGGTCGGTCGTCCCCAGGTGTACCGGGCAGCCCGAGGTGGTCCGATGGGCGGTCATGTCCGTTCCTCTCTGTCGAACGTCATCGGTTCCCGGCCGGTACGGCCGGGCGGGAACCGGCGACGGCGCGGCGCGTGGGGCGCGCCGCGCCGTCGCCCGGTCACGGGCGCCGGGGCGGTCGTCGCTAGAAGGCCGTGTCGAGCCGGGCCCGCTGGTCCGCGGTCAGCTCCAGGTCGACGGCGGCCAGGCTCTCGTTCAGCTGGGCCACCGAGGAGGCGCCGGTGATCGGCAGCACCGGGATCTCGCCGCCCATCAGCCAGGACAGGACGACCTGGTTGGGGGTGGCGTCCGCCTCCTTGGCCACCTCGCGCAGCGCGGCCAGCCGGATCGGCGTGCCCGGGTGGTCGTAGTCGTGCTCCAGCGGCTTGTCCTCGCGCACGTAACTGCCGGAGAGCAGGGGCGAGTAGGCGACGAGGGTCAGCTCCGGGTGGGCGCGCAGATAGCTCAGCAGCTCACCGTCGAGCAGGCCGGGGCTGCCGTCGGGGGAGCGGCGGGCGGGCAGGTCGGTGCGCGGGCGCAGATAGCTGTGCTGGTACTGGAGCACCTCGTAGCCGGGCAGTCCGGCGGCGGCGGCGATGGACCGGGACCGCTCGACCTTCCACGCCCAGTGGTTGCTGACCCCGGCGATGCCGACGAGGCCGTCCGCCACCAGGTCGGCGAAGGCCTGCACGGTCTCTTCGAGGGGGGTGCCGGGGTCCTCGATGTGCGCGTACATCAGGTGCAGCTTCTCCAGGCCGAGCAGTTCACGGCTGCGCTCGGCCGCCTCGCGCAGGGCCTTGGCGGACAGGCCCTCGATGTTCTCCAGCCGGCCGGTCTCCGCGAAGCTGAGGCCGGGCTTGTTCGGCCGGCCGCCGGCCTTGGTGGCGATGGTGATCTCGTCGCCGACACCCCGGCTGGCCCGCCACCGGCCCAGCAGCGCCTCGCTCTCGCCGCCCTGCGTCCCCTTCGCCCAGAAGGCGTAGTTGTTGGCGGTGTCGATGAACGAACCCCCGGCCTCGGCAAAGCGGTCGAGAATGGCGAAAGACGTTTCCTCGTCCGTGCTCGTGCCGAACAGCATGGCGCCCAGGCCCAGGACACTCACCTCGCGGCGGGTGGTCGGGTTACTGCCAATCGTGCGGTATTTCATGGTTTCCTTCCGTGCGGATTCCATAGGCCGACCAGTTGTTTTCGGCCAGCGGCTGCACCGCGAATGGCGCTCGCGATCGGGGGCGACTGTAGCCGAGCGGGGGTGAAAAATCCGATGCTTGGCGAATACCTGACTATTTGCTCGTGGGAATGATCATTTCGGTGCGGAGGAGCCGTGCACGACCTTGTCGATCAGCGAGACCAGAGAAGCCGCCCCGTCCACCAGATACATGTGTCCGCCCGCCGGTTCGTGCAGGTCGAAACCGGCCGCGGTGACCTCCCGCCAGGCCGCCGCCTGCGCCCGTGGCACCAGTTGGTCCTCCGCCCCCCGGAGCGCGGTGATCGGCACCGGCAGCGGATCCAGCGTGCTGGGCCGGTACGCCTCGTGCATCTCGACGTCCGCGCGCAGCGTGGGCAGCAGCAACTCCCGCAGCTCCGGCACCGCCATCGCGTCGTGGCTGTACCCGGCGATCTCGCCCACCCGATCCAGGAACGCGTCGTCCGGCAGCCCGGTGGCGCGCAGGGTGCGCTGGGTGCCGGGCTCGGGCGAGCCGCTGACGATCAGCCGCAGCACCTCGACCTGCGGTACGGCGCGCAGCCGCTGGGCCAGTTCGTAGGCCAGCACCGCGCCGACACTGTGCCCGAAGAGCACCACCCGGGCGGGGCCGCCGAGTTCCTCCAGCAGATCGGCGAGCAGCCCGTCGGTGGCTCGGTGGACGTCCCGGTACGGTTCGACGTCGATCAGGTGCTCGCGGCCGGGCAGCCGCAGCGGGAGCACCTCGAAGCGCCCGCCGGTGAGTTCGTCCCAGGGCCGGAAGAACGAGGTGCCCGAGCCGCCGAACGGCAGGCACACCAGGCGGATCAGGTCCTGGCCGGCCTCCGCGCCGGTGGTGGCCCCGGCGACCGCGCCGGCCGTGGTCTCAGGCATCGGAGCCCCCGTTCCCCCCGGCGGCCGGCGCCGTGCGCGGCAGCCTGCGGTCGTAGGTGATCGGCAGCCGTTCCAGGCCCCGGCTGGCCGAGTTGTCGTACCGCCACTCCAGCTCGTTCTCCGGCACGGCCAGCGCGAGCCCGGGGAGCCGGCGCAGCAGGGTCGTGAACGCGACCTGGCCCTCCACCCGGGAGAGCGGCGCCCCCGGACAGAAGTGGATGCTGTGCCCGAACGACAGATGGCGGTTGGGCTTGCGCGTGATGTCCAGCCGGTCGGGATCCTCGAAGACCTCCGGGTCGCGGTTGGCCGAGTTGATCAGCAGGTGCACGAAGCTGCGGCAGGGGATGTCCACCCCGCCCACCGTGACGTCCTCGGCGGCGTACCGCGGCGGGGCCCGGTAGACCGGCCCCTCGTAGCGCAGGAACTCCTCGACGGCGGTGTCCACCAGCTCGGGCCGGTCGCGCAGCAGCGTGAGCTGGTCGGGGTGGCGCAGCAGGGCCTGGGTGCCGTTGCCGATCAGGTTGGCGGTGGTCTTGTGGCCGGCGATGATCAGCAGGATCAGGGTGGAGACGAGTTCCTCGTCGGTGTAGGCGTCGTCGGCGTCCGCGGCCCGCAGGATCACGCTGACCAGGTCCTCGCCCAGGTCGGCGCGGCGGGTGCCGAGCAGGTCCGTCAGGTACACCTCGACGGCCTCGCTGACCTCCTTCAGCCGCCGGTTGGACTCCTCGTCGGTGTACGGGGCGCCGCTGAGCACCAGGCCCCACTGGTGGAGCTGTTCGCGGTCCTCCACCGGGATGCCGAGGAACCGGCAGATGACCTTCATCGGGATCTGCAGGGCGAAGTCGTGGAAGAGGTCCACCACTCCGCGCTCGGGCATCTCGTCGATCAGGTCGTCCGCGATCTCCTGGATCCGCGGTCGCAGCAGCTCCATGCGGCGCGGCACGAACGCCTTGCTCACCAGCTTGCGCAGCCGGGTGTGCACGGGCGGGTCGGAGGTCAGCATGTTCTTGATGAGGATGGGGCTGCTTTCCTTCAGCGCCTCACGGAACCAGTCGGGGGCGTGCTCCACGCTCTTGGCGACGGTGTGGTTCCCGAACGTCTCGGCCACCGTGCGGTAGTCGGCGACGACGTACGCCTCGGAGTCCGCCGGGTAGTCGACCCGGCGCACGGGGCAGGTGCGGCGTACTTCCGCGTACCCGTCGTAGGGGTTGTCGCCCGGTGCCATGAAGAACTCCGTCGGCAGCGGGTCGCTGGGCTTCTTGGGTATCTCTGTGGTCATCGCGCAGCCTCCGAGGGGGATCAGGACGCCAGCTCGTGCGGGGCGGGCAGGGTGCGAATGGTCCGGGTGAGGGTGGGCAGGGCGGCCAGGACTCCGGCGACGGCCATGAAGAAGAACACCCAGGTCGGGCCGGCCAGGTCGAAGATGGCGCCGATGGAGAAGATGCCGAGGGGTTGCGCGATCATCCCGACGAAGCCGACCGCGCCCAGGACACGGCCCTGGAGGTCGTCGGGGACGAGTGCGGCGATGTAGCCGTAGATGAGGGCGTTGACGACGCCGGCGCGGACGAAGACGCAGGCGACGATGACGCCCAGCGGCAGGACGCCGGGCGTCAGCATCAGCAGGACGGCCGCCACCGGGCCGATCCACACGGCGTAGACGATGATGAGCGAGGGCTTGACCCACTTCAGGACGAGCCCGGCGAGCAGCGAGCCGATGAGGCCGCCGCTGCCGGCCACGGCGAGCGTGGTGCCGATGGCGGCCTCGGAAGCGTCGCGGTGTTCGGCGGTGGCGATGAGGGCCAGGAACATGCCGGAGTGGTTGAACGCCATGTTGGAGCCCATGGCCCAGATGAGCAGGATGAGGATGACGGGCTGGCGGCGGATGAAGCGGAAGCCCTGGAGCATCCCGCCCTTGGCCGGTTTCCCGGGTTTCCCGTCCTTGCCCTCCTCGCCGTCCTTCCGGCCCTCGGGGTCCGCGTCCCCGGCGGCCGGGGCGCTGTCCGTGACGGCCTCGCGGGGCGCCTGGAGCGGCTTCTTGATGAACAGCAGCAGCACCGCCGAGATCAGGAAGGCCACCGCCGCGCTGAGGAACGGCAGGGCCCGGGCGATGCCGAAGAAGGCGCCGCCGATGGGCGGGCCGATCACGGTGGCCCCGAAGAACCTGATCTGGTTCTGCGCGGTCGCCTGGGTGAACTGGGACGGCGGCACCAGCTGTTTGATCGCGGCGAGCCCGGCCGGGTTGGAGATGCCCAGGCACGCCGCCGACAGCACCACGATCGCGAAGATCACAGCCATCGGCGGGTCCCCGGCGATCACCAGCAGGCCGAACAGCGTCAGCAGCACCACCCGCGCCAGATCGCACAGGATGATGGTCATCCGCCGGTCGAACCGGTCGGTGAGGCTGCCGCCGGGCAGCGACATCAGCCCGGCGACGACCAGTTGGACCGCCCCGACCGCGCCGGCGTAGGTCGCCGAGCCGGTCGTCGCCAGGATCAGCAGCGGATAGGCGATCTCCGCCGACTCCTTGGCCACCGCGGCGAAGAACTGGCTGATCCACATCGCCTGGAAGTCGCGATTGCGGAACAGCGGTTTCTCGGGCGCGGCGGGTACGGCGGCCTCGGCGGCCCCGGCCGCGTCGGCGGGCCCGGTCACCTCGCTCGCCCCGGCGCTCCCGGCCGCCCCGGTGGCGCCGGCGCGCGTGGACTCAGTGGTCATGACCCGACCCTTCGACTCTCGACAGAACAGTGCGCAACCGCTGTGCCAGCACCCCCACATGGGGCGGTGTCAGCAGCGACCAGTGGTCCCCGGGCACCGGGTGGATCTCGACTCCCTGCGCGTAGAGCGGCGCCAGCCGGCCCAGCAGCCGCCGGGCCTGCCGCCGGTCCGTACCGGCCCGCAGCACCACGGCCCGGGTGGCCACCGGCGCCGGGCGGTACACCGCGAGCGTGCGCGACTTGGCGCGCAGCACCCGGGGCAGGCCCGGATCGCGCCGCACCGCCGCGCCGACCGCGCCGACCCCCAGCGCGGCGCCGATCCGCACCCACGCCTGGCCGGCCAGGAACTCCGGGTCGAGACCGACCGGCAGGCCGTACCGGCCCTGGACGAAGGCGTCCAGGCAGACGACGGCGTTCACCCGCTCGCCCGCGGCCACCAGTTGGCGTGCCGCCTCGTGCGCGAGGACGGCGCCGAAGGACCAGCCGCCCAGCAGATAGGGGCCGGTGGGACGGACCCGGCGCAGCGCCGCCACGTGGTGCGCGGCGAGCGCCGCCACGGACTCGGCGCCGGGGGTGCCACCGGCCGGGGCGAGGTCCAGGTCGAGGGCGTGCACGGGCCGGGTGCCGTCGAGTTCGCCGGCCAGTGAACGGTAGGCGAGCGAGCCGCCGGTGGAGTCGGCGATCAGGAACAGCGGCAGACCGGGGCCGTCGGAGGCCAGGGTCACCACCGTCACCGGGCCGGGGCCCGGGGCGGGCGCGACGGTGACCGGTTCCGGTTCCGGGTCGGGTTGCGCCGCCGCGTGGGCCAGCAGGGTGCCGAACGTCGGGTGCGCGGTGAACTCGGCCACCGGGACGGCGATCCCCGTCCGTTCCCGTACCCGGGTCAGCAGCTGGACGGCCATCAGCGACTCGCCGCCCAGCCGGAAGAAGTGGTCGCCCTCCGCTGCCCGGGGCACGCCGAGCGCGGCGCACCACAGTTCCTCGACGGCGGCCAGGATCCGGGTCCGGCCGGTGACCGGGGTGGTACGCGCTCCGGTGGGGGCGGCCGCCGGCCGGGGCCCCGGCTCCGGCGCGGCCTGCGGGCTCACCCGGGCGAAGGGGTGGCCGGGCAGTGAACGGCGCGTGGCCCGGCCGCCGTCCGCCAGGTCGAGGTCGAGCAGCGCCTGCCGTACCTCGTCCACGCCGCACTCCCACAGCGCGCCGAGGGCGGCCGGTATCCCTCGGGCGGCGTCCTCCTCGCGGCCGAGCATCGGGACCGTACGGTGCCCGGCCGGCCAGTCGGGGTGCCGGCGCACGGTGCCCAGCATCGAGGTGCCGGGGCCGAGTTCGACGAAGGTGTCGCAGCCGGCCGCCAGCAGGGTGCCGACCGCGTCGGCCAGCCGTACGGGGCGCCGCAGCTGTTCGGACCAGTAGTCGCTGCCGCGCACCGCGCCCGGATCGGCGAAGGCACCGGTGGTGTTGGAGACGAAGCGCAGGCCGGGCGCGGCGTTCGGGGCGGTGGCGACGGCCTTCGCGAGCGCCTCGGCCGCCGGTTCCATCGCCGCGCAGTGCGACGCCTGCCGGATGTCGAGCCGCCGCACGTCCAGGCCCGCCAGGGCGTCCCCGGCCAGCAGCCGGTCCATCGCCTCCTCGGGGCCAGACAGCACCACGGCCCCGGCGCCCAGGACGGCCACGGTGACCTCGTCGCCGGGCCGCAGCCGCGCCGCGACCTCCTCGTACGGCGCGTGCACGGCCGCCATACCGCCGGGGGCGGTGTCGGCCATGGCGGCGGCCCGTCGGTGCACCAGGTCGGCGGCGACGGTGGGTTCCCACAGCCCGGCCAGGGCGGCGGGCGCGTACTCGCCGACGCTGTTGCCGAGCATCGCCACCGGCCGCACGCCCCAGTCGAGGAGCTGCCGGCCCAGGGCGTGGCCGAGGGCGAACAGGCCCAGGTGGTGGTGGGTGAGGTCGGAGAACCAGCCCGGCTCGGCGGCCCGTTCGTCCACCACCGGGCCCAGGTCGATGCCGTGGGTGGCGCGCACGTGCGCGGACAGCGCGTCGAAGTGGTCGCGGAAGCCCGGCAGCAGCCGGTACGCGCTCGCCCCGGCCGCGTAGGAGAGGGGGCCGTGCCCGGGGAAGAGGAACGCGATCGCGGGCCGGCCGGTGGCCGCCCCGGAGGACGGCGCGGCGGGCGCGGCCAGCAACTCGGCGGCCTCGGCGGCCGAGTCGGCGACCACGGTACGGCGGTGCCGGTGGGCCCGCCGCTCCGTCAGTGACCGGGCGACCTCGGCGAGATCGGCGTCCGGCTCCTCACGCAGCAGTGCCGCGAGCTGGGTGCCCGTGGTCTCCAGCGCCCCGGGGGTGGCGGCGGACAGGGTGAGCGCCCGGGCGCCCCGGCCGGCCGCCGGCCGGGGACGGTGCGGCGGCTGCCCGAGGATGACGTGCGCGTTGGTGCCGCCGACGCCGAAGGAGCTGACGGCGGCGAGGCGCACGCCCCGTTCGGGCCACGGCTGGTGCCGGTCGGCGACCAGGAACGGTGTGGTCTCCAGCTCCTGGAGCGGGTTGGGGCGCCGGTAGTGCACGGTGGGCACGAGTTCGCCGCGCTCCAGCATGAGCACCGTCTTGATGAGCCCGGCCACGCCGGCGGCCGAACCGGTGTGGCCCAGATTGCTCTTGACCGCACCGAGCCGGCACCAGCCGGTGTCCGAGCCGCCGGCCGGGCCGAACGCGTCGGTGAGCGCCTGCACCTCGACGGGATCGCCGATCGGGGTGGCTGTCCCGTGCGCCTCGATGTAGTCGAGGTCGGCCGGGTCGACGCCGGCCATCCGCTGGGCGTGCCGGATGACCTCGCTCTGGCCCGAGACGGAGGGCGCGGTGTAGCCCATCTTCTCGGCGCCGTCGTTGTTGATCGCCGAGCCCATGAGCACGGCGGCGATCCGGTCGCCGTCGCGCAGGGCGTCGGCCAGCCGCCGCAGGACGACCACCCCGACGCCCTCGCTGGGCACGGTCCCCGCCGCGTCGGCGTCGAAGGGGCGGCAGTGGCCGTCGGGCGACAGGATGCCGCCCGGCTCGTAGCGGTAGCCCCGGTCGCGCCGGTCGGCGACGGCGACGCCGCCGGCCAGCGCGGCGTCGCACTCCCCGGCGCGCAGCGCGGCGGCGGCCAGGTGCACGGCGGTCAGCGAGGTGGAGCAGGCGGTCTGCACGGTGACCGCCGGGCCGCGCAGTCCGAGCTTGTAGGCGACCCGGGTGGCCAGGAAGTCGCGTTCGCGCCCGATGAAGCGGGCCAGCTCCCCCATCTCGTCGCCGTCGTGGGGGCTGTCGTCCGCGCCGACCTGGTCGGCGCCGCCGTACACCCCGATCCGGCCCGGGAAGCGGGTGGGATCCAGCGCGGCGTCGTCCAGCGCGGTCGCGGCGGCCTCCAGGAACACCCGCTGCTGCGGGTCGATCCCGGCGGCCTCGGCCCGGCTGTAGCCGAAGTGGGACCAGTCGAAGTCGGTGGCGCCGTCCAGCACGCCCATGGCCGGCACGAAGTCCGGGTGCCGGACCCGTTCGGGGTCGGCGCCGGCCGCCAGCAGGTCCTCGATCCGGAAGCGGGTGATGCCCTCCGTACCGGCGCGCAGCGCGGCCCAGTAGGCGCCGACGGTGGGCGCGCCGGGGAGGCGGCAGGCCATGCCGACGACGGCCAGCGGCTCGTGGGTGTCCATGGTCACCGCCCCCGCGCCGGACCGCCGGCGGGCTCCGCGGCGGCGTCCGTCACCAGCCGGTGCAGCCCTTCGGGAGTGGGCGTGCGCAGGAAGTCGCGCAGCGGTACGGAGACGCCGAAGCGGTCGCGTACCAGCCGCACCAGGCGCACGGCGGCCAGTGAGTTGCCGCCGGCCCGGAAGAAGTCGGTGCCGGGGGCCGGGTCGACCGCCTTGTCGCGCAGCGACTCGGCGAAGACGGCGGCCACTTCCCCGAACCCGGGCCCGGAGACGGGGGCCGGGGTGGTGGACGGCGCGGGCGGCGCCGTTGTCCCGGCCGGTCCCGCGGCGGCGGCCAGGGCGCGCCGGTCCACCTTGCCGTTGGGGGTCAGGGGCACCCGGTCCAGGACGGCCCACAGCACCGGCACCATGTACGACGGCAGCCGCTGCGCCAGCAGATCCCGCAGCCGCGCGGTGTCGGGGATGGTTCCCGGTTCGGGCACGACGGCGGCGATCAGCTGCTTGCCCGCGCTGTCCCCCTCGGTGACGGCCACGACGGCGTCGCGCACGCCCGGGGCCCGGGTCAGTTCGTCGCTGATGGCGCTGAGTTCGACGCGGTAGCCGCGCAGCTTCACCTGGCTGTCGCGCCGGCCGAGGAACCGCACCCGGCCGCCGCCGTCCACCCGCACCAGGTCACCGGTGCGGTAGAGGCGCTCGGGCACGTCGGGGGAGAAGGCGCCGAACGCGCGGGCGGTCTCGGCCTCGTCGTGCAGATAGCCGTCCGCCAGGCCGGCGCCGCCGGTGTACAGCTCGCCGACGCCGCCGGGCGGGACCAGCCGGCGCCGGTCGTCCAGGACGTACACCCGGGTGCCGGGCACCGGGGTGCCGATGGGCAGCGGCCCGTCGGCCTCCTCGGGGGTGCGCACGGTGTGGGTGGTGGTGAAGGTGGTGTTCTCGGTCGGGCCGTAGCCGTTGGTGATCTCCAGCCCCGGGTGGCGGCGCAGCAGGCGCGCGACGTGCTCGTGCGGCACCACGTCCCCGCCGGTGAGCAATTGCCGCAGCCCGCCCAGCGTGTCGGCGGCGAACTCCTCGACGAGCCGGAACAGCCCGGCGGTCAGCCAGGCGACGGTCACCCCGCGCTCGGCCAGGAACTCCCCCAGATCGGTGGGGGCAGGCAGGCCGGGCGGCAGCACCTCCAGGGTGGCGCCGCTCAGCAGGGCGCCCCAGATCTCCAGCGTGGAGGCGTCGAAGGCGAGCGGGGAGAGGCGCAGCACGCGTTCCCCCGGGCCCAGCCGGACGAAGTCCGCCTCGTGCACCAGGCGTACGACGGCGCGGTGGGGCACCTGTACGCCCTTGGGGCGGCCGGTGGAGCCGGAGGTGAACGCCACGTACACCGGCTGGTCGTCCGTCACCGGCGACGGCCCGCCGTCCGCCGCCCCGTCGCCGTCGCCGTCGGTACCGGTGTCCTCCGGTGGGGAGGACGGGTCCCAGGCCGGGGCGGTGGGCACGCCGAGCGCGGCCAGCCGGGGCGCGTCCCGCGGGGTGGCGAGCGCGACCCGGGGCGCGGCGGCGTCGACGATCCGCGCGGTGTGTTCGGACGCCTGGTCCAGGTCGACGCCGACGTAGGCGGCACCGGCGGCGGCCACGCCCAGCAGGGCGACGGCCTCGGCGGCGGAGCGGGGCAGCGCCACCAGGACCCGGTCGCCCGGCCGTACCCCGGCCCGGCGCAACCGCCGCGTCTGCTCGTCGGCGGCCTGCGCCAGCGCGCGGTAGGTCAGTTCGGTGGCGCCGTCCCGTACCGCGATCGCGTCGGGGGTGCGGGCGGCGGTCGCGCGGAACAGCGCGTCGACGGAGCGGGCCGGGAAGTCGCGCCGTACGTCGTTGAGCCGCTCCAGGAGCGCGCGGCGTTCCGGTGCCAGGCAGCGCACGTCGGCCAGCGGGGTGCCGCCGTCGGAGGTGAGGCCGGCGACGGCGGCGGTCAGGTCGGCGAGCAGCCCTTCAACCTCGGCCGCGTCGAACACCCCGGTGGCGTACTCCAGATGGCCGGCCAGCGTGGGATCGGACCGGCCGATCAGCAGCGACAGATCGAACTGGGCCCCGCCGCCGTGCGCCTCCTCGACCCGCAGTTCGACGTCCGCGGTGCGCAGCCGCTGCGGCACCAGCTGGTCGTGCATTCCGAAGGAGACCTGCACCAGGGGGTGGTGGCCCAGGGCGCGTTCCACGCCCAGCCGGGAGGCGAGTTCCTCGAAGGGCAGCCCCCCGGCGTCGATGGCGAGGCCGAGTGAGTGGTGGACGGACCGGAGGTAGTCGTCGACACTCGCGTCGTCGTCCACGTCGACGCGGACCGGCACCAGATTGCCGGCGACCGCGACCAGCTTCTCCAGTTCGCTGGTGTCCCGGCCGGTGAGCGGCACCCCCACGAGCAGGGAGCGGACCCCGGTGCGGCGGGCGAGGGTCAGCGCGAAGGCGGCGAGCAGCAACGCGAACGGGGTGACGCCCGCCTCGCGGGCCCGGGCGGCGACGGCCTCGCTGGCGGCGGCCCCCAGATCCAGCGGGGCGCGGGCACCGGCGGGGTCCTGGAGTGCGGGGCGCGGCCGGTCGGCCGGCACCTCCAGCACGGTGGGCACCCCGTCCAGGTGCTTGACCCAGAACTCGGCCTGCCGCTCCCAGTCGCCGCCGTCGCGGGCGGCGGCCTGGTGGCGGGCGAGCGCCTGGGGCGCCACGCCGGGCTCGGCGGACGGCGCGGGGGTGCCGGCGGTCAGCGCGCCGTACCGGGCGATGACCTCCTCCAGGAGCAGGCCGACGGACCAGCCGTCCAGCACCATGTGGTGGGCCGTCAGCACCAGCGCCTGCCCGCCGGTGCCGTCCTCGATCAGCAGGTAGCGGTGGGCGGGGGCGGCGGCGAGGTCGAAGGGGCGCCGGCCGAACTCCTCGGCGGCCCGCCGCACCGCCGCCTCCGTCCCGGCGGTGTCCGTGGTGGACGGGCCCAGGGTGAGGGTCTCGACCTCGGGCGTGTGGTCGGCGAGGACCTCGGGCACGGCCTCGTCGTCGTGTTCGCGGTAGACGGTGCGCAGGCCGGGATGGCGGGCGGCCGTCTGCGCGAGCGCGGCGGCCAGCGGGGCCGCCTCCAGCCGGCCTGCGGTGACGTGGCAGACGAAGACCAGGTGGTACGGGGAGTCTCCGGTGAGCCGTTCGATGAGCCACATCCCGCGCTGCGCCGGGGAGAGGGCGGCGGGCACCGGTTGCGCCGCGTCGGTTTCCGGGGCGGCGGTGACGGGGCCGCCGGGCGGGGCGGCGGCCACCGCCTCGGCGAACACCCCGGCGAGCGGGGTCCGGTCCAGCAGCGCCGACAACGACAGCCGTACGCCCAGGCGTTCGCGCGCCAGGGCGGCCAGTCTCATGGCGCGCAGCGAATCACCGCCGAGGGCCAGAAAGCTGTGGTCGGTGAAGGTTCCCGGGTCGGTGTCCGGTCCGAGAACGGCGATCGCGCACGCATCAAGCGACATCTTTTCTCTCCAGGGCGAGCCGGATTCCCGCCGCGGCCCGCCCGCGCGCGGCCGGGCACGGCCGCCGGGGCCACAGGCGAGAGGGGAACGAGGTCGGGGCGGACGGTCGGTGACGGGCGGGTGGGGACGGGCGTACGGGGGCCGCGGAGCCGCCACGGGAGGAGCTCCCGGGCGGGCCCGCGGGCATCCGCCGGACAGGAACTAGCCCTGCGGTCCGGCCGCCTTCTGCTGCCGCACCGCGCCGAGCAGCCGGTCGCGCGCGCTGCCACCGCCGCCGTTCCCGTCGCCGGTGGTGCCCAGGGTGGCCAGCAGATCGGCCTGGCCGCGCACGGTGCCGGCCCGGAAGAGGTCCACGGTCTTCACCATCCGCCCGGACACCTCGCGCAGCCGTTCCACCAGGACGACCAGGCGCAGCGAGTCGCCGCCGGCGTCGAAGAAGCTGATGTCGTCGGTGACGTGGTCGGTGCCGAGCACCTCGCACCACACCGCGCGCACCATCTCCAGCCGGGCAGCCGGGTCGTTGACTTTGTCTTCCGCCGCGGGCTTCAGCACCAGGTCCTCCGGGTCGTGTGCGAGATCGGCGGCACCGCGTCGCAGTGCCGTGAGCAGGTCGTTGATGGCGGCGTCGTCGAACAGCGCCGCCGGGTGGTCGAGGGAGAAGCCCAGCCGGGGACGCTCGCCGTCCTCCTCGTCGAGATGGACGAACAGGGCCAGGTCCCACTTGCTGTACTGGGGTTCCAGCGGCCGGTAGCGGCCCCGCACGCCGGGGGCGAGGGCGACGGTGCCGGGGCTGTCGGCCATGTTGACCAGGACGGGGGACAGGGGGAGCCGGCCCACCTCGCGGTCGGCGTCGAGTTCGGCGGCGAGCGCGTCCAGCGGGACGTCGCAGTCGATGAAGGTCTCCATGCCCGCGGTCCGTGCGGTGGCCAGGAGTTCGCGCCAGGTGGTGGTCGCGGTGAGGCCGACCCGCAGGATCAGCGTCGACATGAACATCCCGACGACCTCGGCGGAGGCCGGGTCGTCCCGGCCGGGCCAGACGACGGCGAACAGGAAGTCGCGCTGCTCGCCGCGCCGGGCGAGCGCCCCGGCGAGCAGCGCCACCCCCGTCATGAACGGGGTGCATCCCTCACGGGCGGCGGCCTCGGTCACCCGCTCGGTGGTGCCGGCGTCGAGCGTGGTGCGCTGCCAGCCGCCCAGCATGGGCAGGTCGCCGTGCGGGTCACGGGCGTAGGGCAGGTCCACGGTGGTGGGGGCGCCCCGCAGGCGGGCGGCGGCCTCGCTCACCCGCTCGGCCAGGTCCGCCGCCGGGGCGGCCGGCCGCACCTCGTCCGGGTGGACGGCGCGGCGCGGGGTGAAGGGCGTGCCCAGGACCGCCGCGCGGTAGCGGCCGGTGATCTCGTCCAGGACGAGTTCCCGGGAGGTCGCGTCGAAGACGATGTGGTGCACGGTGAGGACGAGGAGGGTCGTCTCCGTACCGGTGCGGATGATCTCGGCGCGGGCCGGTGCCTCGGCGCCGAGGTCGAACGGGGTGTAGCACAGCGCCTCGATGAGGGCGGCCAGTTCCTGTGCCGTCCACTCCTCGGCGACCGCGTCGATGAAGCCGACCTCCGCGGGCGCTCCGTCGGTGCGGTACTCGACCCGGCGGTGCCGGGTGTCCAGCCGGAACCGGGAGCGCAGGGCGGGGTAACGGGCGAGGGTGGCGCGGGTGGCCCCGGTGAGTGCCTGATGGTCCACGGGGCCGGTGAACTCCAGGACCGAGGGGATGAGATAGGTCGGGCGCAGGCGCTCGATCCGGTCGAGGATCCAGATGCCCTGCTGGGCCGGCGTCGCCCCGTACCAGGTGGTCCGGGGTGTGGAAACGGACGGTGGCGTGGAAACAGACATGCGCAGTCTGACCCTCTGTGAGACATGCGATTCGAGTGAGCCGATCGGCCCGGGAGGCACCCAACTCCGGGAGTCTGCATGAGGAGTACCCGTGCAGGCATTGACGATCAGCGACAACATGTTGGCAATCCGTGCACACCGTGGCGGATGTGTGGCCCCGGCCCGGCGGCGGGCCGGGCGCCGGTGACCTGCGAGGAAGTGGCCGACGCCCGCCCGGGGGCGGTCACCGAACGGTCAGGGGACGGCTGCGGACGGTCATGTGCGCCGGTCGTACGCCCGTCGCAGCCGGCCGGGAGGCGGGGCGCGCGGGGTAAGCCCGGTTTCGGCCGGGTAAATCCCCGATCAACTCCGGTCGACCCGTATCGCAACTCGGCGTATTCACTGTATACAGATGGGCATGAGCCGAGCAGACCGAACTCTCCGGGGTGACGCGGGCGGTGCCGACGCCGTCACCAGTGAGCTGCGCCGACTGGTGGTCGAGGGCGTCTACCCGCCCGGGCACCGCCTGGTGCAGGACGAACTCGCCGACCGCTTCGGCGTGAGCCGCATCCCGCTGCGCGAGGCCATGCGCACCCTGATCAGCGAGGGCCTGCTGCGCTCGACACCGGGCCGCGGCACCTTCGTGACGGTGCTCGACCTGGAGGAGATCGACGAGGTCTACAACCTGCGCCGGCTGATCGAGCCGAGCTTCGCCGAGCACGTCGCCGAGCGCGTGTCGCGGCGCGACATCAGCCGGTTCGAGGAGATGGTGGACCGCATGGACCGCGTCGCCGAGACCGGCGCGGACTCCTGGTCCCGTACCAACCTCGCCTTCCACCTCGACATGTACCGGCTCTCCCGGCTGCCGCTGCGCTACGAGATCATCGCGCAGATGTACCACCGCCTGGAGCCGTACTCGCGGTTCTACGTGCACGGCACCTGCGCCTACGACCGCGTCCAGAGCGAACACGCCGCCATGGTCCAGGCACTGGCCGACGGCGACGCCGCCGAACTCGCCCGGCAGATCACCGCCCACATCGACGGCGGCCAGCAAGGGCTGCACACCGCCTGGGAGAACAGCAGCGGCACCATCGCGGACTACTGGGCGGAGTCCGGCCGATGACCGCGCTCGCCCTCAACACCGATGTCGGCGAAGGCTTCGGCGCCTGGGGCCCGGACGACGAGGGGCCGCTGCTCGACCGGGTCACCGCCGCCAACGTCGCCTGCGGATTCCACGCCGGGGACCCCGACATCCTGCGCCGCACGTGCGCGGACGCCGCCGCCCGGGGGGTCGCGATCGGCGCGCAGGTCTCCTACCGCGACCTGGCCGGCTTCGGCCGGCGCTTCATCGAGGTGCCGCCCGCCACGCTGGTCAACGAACTGCTGTACCAGATGGGCGCGCTGGAGGTCTTCGCCCGGCTGGCCGGGAGCCGGATCAGCTATGTGAAGGCCCACGGAGCGCTCTACAACGCGGCGGCCCGGCACGCCGGGCACGCCTCGGCCATCGTCGAGGCCGTCACCCTCTACGACCGGGAGCTGCCGCTGCTGTGCCAGCCGCGCACCGAGGTCTGGGACCGCGCGCTGATCGCCGGAGTGCGGCCCCTGGCCGAGGCGTTCGTGGACCGCGGCTACACCGACGAGGGCCTGCTCGTCCCGCGCTCCCAGCCCGGCGCCGTGATCACGGACCCGGCCGAGGCGGCGCGGCGCGCGCTGCGGATGGCGCAGACGGGAACGGTGCTCTCGGTGAACGGCCGCGCGGTGCCGGTCGCCCCGGACGGCGGGGACATCGCGGCGCTGTGCGTGCACAGCGACACCCCCGGCGCGGTCGCCATCGCCGCCGCCGTACGGGAGGCCCTGGCGGCGGGCGGGGTCACCGTAGGCACCCCGGCCGAACTCCCGGGCGGGGCGGGCGCGTCGGTGGAGGTCACGGCGGAGGTCACGCCGTGACGGGCGCGGCTGCCGGCGGGGCGCGGCTGCGGCGGGCGGGTGACCGCGGCTGGCTGGTCGAGTGTCCCGGCCACCGCCCCGCCGAACTGGCCCTGGCCATCCGGGCCGCGTCCTGGGCCGCCGAGCTGCGGGAGGTCGTCCCGGCCGCCACCACCGTGCTGGTGGTGGCCGAACACGCCGCCGCCATGGAGCGGCTGGCCGGCCGGCTGACCAGGCTCCTCGACGCGGCGGCGGTCGGTGACGGCGGGGACGGCATACGCTCCGGGCCGCGGGCCGCCGCCCGTACCGTGGTGATCCCGGTCCGCTACGACGGCGCCGACCTCGACGCGGTCGCCGCCCGCGCCGGCCTCACCCGGGCCGAGGCCGTGCGCCGGCACACCGGCGGCCGGCACACCGTCGCCTTCTTCGGCTTCGCCCCCGGATTCGCCTACCTCGACGGCCTCCCCGAACCCCTGCGGCTGCCCCGGCTGGACAGCCCGCGCGCCCGGGTCCCGGCCGGCGTGGTCGCCATAGCCGGGAACCAGACCGTCGTCTACCCCGGCGGAACCCCGGGCGGCTGGCACCAGATCGGGGTCACCACCACGCGGCTGTGGGACGTGGACGCCACCCCGCCGAACCGCCTCGCCATCGGCGACCGCGTCGTCTTCGAGGCGGTCGGCCCATGACCACCGGCACCATCACCACCCCCACCACCGGAACCACCGGCACCCTGACCGTCGCGGCGGCCGGCGTCGCCACCACCGTCCAGGACCTGGGCCGTACCGGGCTCGCCCACCTCGGCGTGCCCACCGCCGGGCCCGCCGACCGGCGCAGCTTCACGCTCGCCAACCGCCTGGTCGGCAACCCCGAGAACACCCCCGCCCTCGAAATGACCCTCGGCGGACTGGAGCTCACGCTCTCGACGGCCCGGTACGCGGCCGTCACCGGGGCCCCGGCGCCGGTGACGGTGAACGGCGTCCGCGTCCCGGACCCCACCCTCGTGCACCTGCCCGCCGGTGCCCGCCTCGCCATCGGACGCCCCTGGGCCGGCTGCCGCACGTACCTGGCGGTCTGCGGCGGTGTCGAGGCCACCCGCGTCCTGGGCTCCGCCTCCCGCGACTCCCTCACCGGCCTCGGGCCCCCGCCCCTGGCCGCCGGTACGGTGCTGGGCCTGGGCCCCGCCCGCCCGGTCCCCGGCGTCCCGGTCGAACTGGCCTTCAGCGCCGTACCGGTCGACGGCGCCGTCACCGCCAGGTTCCGATGGGGGCCGCGCGATGACCTGTTCGACGCGGCCGACCGGCAGCGGCTGACCGCCACCACCTGGCGGATCTCCGCCCAGACCGACCGTGTCGGCGCCCGCCTCACCGGGCCGCCGCTGGCCATCGGCTCCGTACACCTGCCCAGCGAGGGCACGGTGCGCGGCGCCATCCAGATCCCGCCGTCCGGCGAGCCGATCGTGTTCCTCTCCGACCATCCCGTCACCGGCGGCTACCCGGTCATCGGGGTGGTCACGGACACCGACATCGACCTCGTCGGCCAGACCCTGCCCGGGGACGAGCTGCGCCTCGTACCGGCCCGCTGACAGGAGGCCCCGGACCGCACCAGCACACCAGCACACCCGCACGACAACGCCGTCCCCCCTCACCCCTCCCACCGAAAGAGAGCCACCATGACCACCCAGCCCACCGGCCTCGTCCCCTTCCACCTCGCCATCCCGGTCGACGACATCGAAGCGGCCCGCCAGTTCTACGGAACGGTGCTCGGCTTCACCGAGGGCCGCTCGGACACCAAGTGGATCGACTGGAACTTCGGCGGCCACCAGGTCGTCACCCACCAGGTCGGCGACGGCCCCTCCGGCACCCCCCGGGACGGCGTCGCCGGCACCAACCCGGTCGACGGCCACCAGGTCCCGGTGCCGCACTTCGGACTGGTGCTGCCCGTCGAGGAGTTCAAGGCGCTGGCCGAGCGGCTCACCGCGATCGGCACCGCGTTCGTCATCGAGCCCTACGTCCGCTTCGAGGGCGAGCCCGGCGAGCAGTGGACGATGTTCTTCCTCGACCCGGCCGGCAACGCCATGGAGTTCAAGGCGTTTGCCGACCTGGAGCAGCTCTTCGCCGTCTGACACCGCCCGGACGGAGCGACGGTCATCAGCAGGAGGTCCAGTCCTGCAGATGACCGTCATACGGGCCCCCGGGCGCCGTACCCGCACCCGCGTCTGCACGCGGACGCCCCGCACGACTGGCCGCACATCCCTGCCACAGGACATGTCAGAACCGGAGCACGCCCATGACGAGCCTATCAACGCCCCCGCCCGCGACCGGGGAGAGAACAGCGGGTCAGGACAGCACCCCGCGCCGCTCCCGCAGGGCGGCCGTCGCCGCCGCCGCGGGCACGGCCATCGAGTACTACGAGTTCGGCGTCTACGGCTACCTGGCCGTCGTCATCGGACCGCACTTCTTCCCCGACGACGACCCCACCGCCTCGCTGCTGGCCACCCTCGCCGTCTTCGGCAGCGCCTTCCTGATGCGCCCGCTGGGCGGCATCGTGCTCGGCCGGCTCGGTGACCGGATGGGCCGCAAACCCGTGCTGATCCTCACCGTCGTCGGCATGGGCACCGCCACCGCGGCCGTCGGACTGCTGCCCACCGCCGAGACCGTCGGCGTCGCCGCGCCCATCGGGCTCCTCCTGGTACGGCTGGCCCAGGGCTTCTTCGCCGGCGGCGAGGTCACCGGCTCCGCCACCTACCTCGCCGAGTCCGCCCCGCCCGGACGGCGCGGCTTCTTCGGCGCCTTCACCCCCGTCGGCGTCGCGCTCGGCGGCGGAACGGCCGCGCTGGTGGCCGGCGTCCTGAGCACCGTCCTGACCGAACAGCAGCTCCAGGACTTCGGCTGGCGCATCCCCTTCCTGCTCTCCCTGCCGCTCATCGCCGTCGCGCTGCTCGCCCGCAACCGACTTGAGGACTCCGAGGCGTTCCTGACCACCAAGGAGGAGGACGCCACGGCCAAGGCGCCGCTGACCGAGGTGCTCACCCGGTACCGGGGCCCGGTCCTCAAGGTGACGCTGCTGGCGATCGGGTCCAACTGCGGCTACTGGGTCGGCCTGATCTTCATGAACATCTACCTCACCTCGGAACTGGGCTACCCCAAGTCCTCCACCTTCTGGATCATGGGCGGGATCAGCTTCTTCGTGGCCTGCCTGATGCCCCTGTTCGGCGGGCTCTCCGACACCTGGGGCCGCAAGAAGGTCATCACCATCGGCTTCACCGGCTACGCGGTCCTCGTCGTCCCGGCCATGCTCGTCATGGGCGTCGGGAGCTTCCCGCTCGCCGTCCTCGCCATGATCGTCCTCGCCCTGCCGATGCCGATCGTCCAGTCCGTCACCTACCCGACGTACGCCGAACAGTTCCCGACCCGGGTGCGGTACACCGGCCTGTCCTTCAGCTTCAACATCGGCACCATCATCGGCGGCGGCCTCACCCCGTACCTGGCGACCTGGCTCATCGCCACCACCGGCAACCTCCTGGCCCCCGGCTTCCTGCTGATGGGCGCCGCAGCGATGGCGCTGCTCACGCTGCGCACCGTGCCCGAGTCCAGCAAGCTGGAGCTGACATGAGCGCCGGGGCCCCCGACACCCCCCGGGCGCTGCGCGAGCTGGCCGCCGCCGGCCGCTGGAACGGCCCCACGGCCGGGATCCTGGACGGCCACCAGCAGGCCAACCTCGTCATCGTCCCGCGCGAACTGGCCTACGACGTCCTGCTGTACTGCGTCCGCAACCCGAAGCCCTGCCCGGTCATCGCGGTGACCGAGCCCGGCGACCCGGTGGTGCGCGTCGGGACGACGGTGGCCGACCTGCGCACCGACCTGCCGCGCTACCGCCTGTGGCGCCACGGCGAACCGGCCGGCGAGCCGCACGACATCACGCCGTACTGGCGCGACGACTCCGTGGGGTTTCTGCTCGGGTGCAGCCACACCTTCGAGGGGCCGCTGTGCCGGGCCGGCGTCCCGGTGCGGTACGCGCCGGGCTCGGCGGCGCCGCCGGTGTACGTCACGGACGTGCCGACCCGGCCGGCCGGACGGCTGTCGGGGCCGCTCGTGGTCAGCATGCGGGCCATCCCGGCCGCGCTGGTCGCGCGCGCCGTCGAGATCACCGCGCGCTACCCGACCGGCCACGGCGCACCCGTCCACATCGGCGACCCGGCGGCCCTGGGCATCGCCGACCTGTCCCGCCCGGACTTCGGACCCTCCCCGGTGATCGAGGACGGCGACGTCCCGGTCTTCTGGGCCTGCGGGGTCACCCCCCAACTCGCCCTCCCGGCCGCGGCCCCGGAGTACGCCATCACCCACGCCCCGGGCCACATGCTGGTCCTGGACCACCTGGTGGACGCGGCACCCGAAGGACAGTGACACCGGGATCCGGTGCGTCGGACTCCGGCGTTTCCCGGGGTCCGACGCAGCGGGATGACAGGCGACCGGTTCGCTCCGTGCCCGGCCGATGACCGGGTACGACTCGGTGCCGCACCGGGGGCAGGTGCTCAAGCGGGTCGGCGAGGGCGTTTCCGAGGGGGCGGGGCCCCGGGATCGCCGGGCTCGAAGTCCAGTGTGTCCTGTGGGGAGGGTGCCGGGACCCGGGGTGCCTTCTTCGCGGACGGGGACACCGGCAGTACACCGAGGCGGGTGAGTTCGGGGCTGCTGATCTGCGGACCGGCGTCGATCGCGCTCAGCAGAGCCGCCTGATCAGGTTCCATCTTCACCAGCAGGCCCAGGACGTTGAGCACACGCAGCAGCTCTCTGGTGTACTCGGTGGGCCAGCAGTCGGGAAGGATGTCGTTCAGCGGGGTCTGCCGTTCCACGTCGGGCGCCCGCTTGCGGAAGCCGAACCACTTGCGGATCACCTGGACACCGCCGATGCGGTACTCCCACACCTCCCGGGGCACTGGGCTGATCGTGCCGGTGCCGACGGTCAGTGTGCGGGTGCTCGCGTCGTAGGTGATCGTCTCGGGCATGCCGCCCGGTGTGTCCCCGATCGGGTTGCGGCACAACGGGCGCTCCGCGTCCGGGAGGCGCGGGGTGCCGTGCGGGCGCCCCGCCGAGGGGTCGGCACAGCGTTCCCCGAACGTGTGCAGCCACAGAACGCGCCGTCCCGCCTGGACGGTGGCACGCCAGAGTTCGGGATCGCGGGTGAGCGGAATGCGGACTCCCCGGGAGGCCAGTTCCTGTTGATAGTGGGCGGTGTAGCCGGGGTGGGCGGCGACCCCCGCCGTGTAGCTGAAGATGTCCTCGGCCGGTACGGGGATGCCGAGGGCGCCGGACAGAGCGGCGGCCAGGCCCGGGGTGACATTCGGGAGGTTGCCGAACGGGTCGCGGTAGAGGGGGGTGACACGACCGCCTTCGGTCCCCTTGAAGTGGTGCATGTCGGGGAGCAGCGCGGTGAATCCGAGAGCGGGCCCCTGGCGTCCCGCTTCGGTGTGCAACTCGGTGAGATGGATCTGGCGGTCGCCCTGCGCGAGCCACAGCGGCGGACGGGGAAAGTCGATGACCCGGCGGTCCGCCACGATCCATTGTCGATCGAAGGTCATCCTGCCGTACGAGCACAGAACCGCGGAGTTGTCCGTCTCGGTGCTCAGGGTGCTACTCGCTCGCTGACCGGGCAGCGCCGGCTCGGCCTTGTCCGGGTGCCTGTCCCGCGTGCTTTTCAGGAGGTTCGGCTTGCGTGCCTTGGGAGCATTGACGAGGGCGCGCCAGCGTTCGCGCAGTGTGCTCTGATCGGGAGACACAGGCCAGCTGCGGTTGTTCTTGTTTCCCGGGCTGTGCCATGGCAGAAGATCTTCCAGCGACGGCATCGCCGACCAATCGCTTCCCGCCGCCGGCTGGAACGGGTCCGCCCAGCCGTTCGCGCACTCCTGCCACCCGCTCCCCGACCGGTGGCCGTCCGGAGTCAGCCCGTCCAGCCACGCGAACTTCGCTTCCCGGCTGCCCGCCGGCACGTCCAAGCGCCGTACCACGGCCGGTTCGTCCGTGTGTGGCTGCCCGCGCCGCACGAAGACCGCCACGCAGATCTCCCTGTGGACGCCGGCGAAGACCCTGGTTCCGACATCCGGGTAGGGGGAGTGCTCCGGGGTCAGGCCGATGATCCACCCCTCGTCGGCCACCCGGCGCAGATACTGCCGCATCCCCGCCGTGCCCGAACTGTCCAGGAAGCCGGAGTGGGTGATGAAGGCGATCACACCGGGCCGCGTCTCCCCCTCGTCCGACCCGGGCTCGGCCGTGGGGAGATCGAAGACCTTCCAGGCCGCCCACGCCCAGAAGTAGATGTAGAGGTTGTCCAGGGCGTACTGGGTACGGGCCGGTCCGGCTCCCCGGAACCGGTCGAGGATCGCGGTGCGGTCGTTGTCGTTGCCCTCGGCCACCCACCGTCCGAGACCGGCCCGCTTGACCCCGCGCCGGTAAGGGGGATTGCCGATGACGACCATGACCTGCTCGCGTGCCTTGACCTGGTTGGCGAGGCGGCGGTGCTTGGCGATGGCCTCGTAGTGGAAGCCGAGGTGGTGTTCGACGGCGGGGTCGTCCAGGGTGTCCGCCACGTGCAGCCGCAGTGAGTCCTCGGGGATCTCCGTTCCATGGGCCTTGAACGTGTGGCTGAGCCGCAGCTCCGCCACCGCGTACGGCCCGGTCTGCTTCTCGAAGCCGATCAGCCGCCGGGACAGATCCCGCAGGGTGCCCGGCACCAGCCCTTCGCCGAGTTCGTTCGCCTCGTCCTTGGCCACCCGGTCGATGATGTTGATGAGGAACGTTCCGGTGCCGGTCGCCGGGTCCACCACCGTGACGTCCTCGTCGCGGAACCCCTTGCGGCGGCCGAGTCGTTCCCGCAGCAGGGAGTCCGTGAAGCGGACCATGAAGTCCACGACCTCGTTGGGCGTGTAGTACGTGCCCGTCTCCTGCCGCAGCTTCGGGTCGTACGCGGACAGAAAGCGTTCGTAGAAGTGCAGGTAGGCGTCCCCGGTCCGGTCCTCGAACAGCGCCGGGTCCACGGCGGAGACCACCTGGACCATCGTGCCCACCACTCCCCGGAGATCGTCGAGCGCGTCGTCGGTGAGCACGGCGAGGGCCTTGCCCATGAGGGAGTGCGTCTTGCTCAGTTTGCCCGCCACTTCGCGCAGCGGCTGATCGGCGAGGTCGATGCCTTCGACGCGGGCGAGCAGCAGCGCGAAGGTCAGCGTCTGGGCGTACTGGTCGGCGAACTCCTCCCGCGTGGCGTCCGGGAAGAGCAGGTCACGCCAGTCGTTGGCGAGCACGGTGAAGGCCTGGCCGGTCTCCTGGCGGGTCTCGCGCTCCAGGCGTTCACGTACCTCCTCGCGCAGCAGTGAGCAGAGCCGGGCGATCCGGGGGACGAGGACGCCGACGCTGTCCGAGCGCGGCGGGGTGGCGTGGAGGAATCGCGTGATCAGTGCCTCGAATTCCGGGCCCGGGGTGAGCTCCCCGGCACGGAGATCGCCGGCCAGTACGGCGGTCGGGCCGACCTGTGCCCCTTCGCGGTACAGCGCCCAGTGCGTGCCGTCCGTGTACAGCACATTGGTCAGGGCGCGGAATTTCTCCCATTGCCTGCGGTCGTGGTCCTTCGGCCGCCACCGGGTGGGATCGACCCCTTTGCCGGGAGCTTTCAGCTCGATGTTCCCGATGATCCGGTTGCTGATTCCGATGGCGAAGTCGGGTCTGACTCTCAGGCTGGGGATGGGGCTTTGGCCGTGCGCCACCAGGGAGACGCCCTGTCGGCGGCCCATGGCGCGCAGCAGGGTTTCCACGGGTGTGGTCAGTGCGTCTTCTCTGCTACCGGGGCCGCGCAGTTTCGCGGCGACCTCCCGCGCGAAGACGGTCACGAGATGTTCCACGGAATCTGTGGGTGCGATGTGTGACTGGTGTTCTCCGGCATTTCGGCGCGACAACGTCCACCCCCCACCAGGGCTGATTCGGGTCGCGGTGAGCGTAGTGGAATGAGAAATATGGATGAAGAGGCCAACTCATGTTTATTTCATGCGGACTTCCTCTTATGGGGATAATGCGCTCCGTGGGCTTCATGGGTTCCCTGAGGCGGGTCGGGCGGATTGATCAGGACTTCCGGGTGGAGGCGCGGGTGACCGGATAGGCTGGGTCGCTCCGCCGGAGTGTGTGGGGTGTGGGGAGATCGTGAACATGATCCCGGAGCGAATCGGGCGTTATGTGGTGGTACGGGAGCTCGGTACCGGGGGCATGGGGGAGGTATTTCTCGCCTATTCGCCCGCCGGGGCACCCGTCGCCGTCAAACTGATCCGCGGGGACCGGCTCGATCCGCACGCCCGGCAGCGCTTCGAGCGGGAAGCGCTCATCGCCCGGACCGTCAGCGGCACCGACCGGGTCGCCCGCTTCCTCGACGCCGACCCGTACGCGGACCGTCCCTGGATGGCCATGGAGTACGTGCCCGGCGGCACGCTGCTGGAGGGTGTCGACGAGCACGGCCCGCTGCCGCCCGCGCTGGTGGCCAGCGCCGGTGCTCTCCTCGCCGAAGGGCTGTCCGCCGTCCACGCCGTGGGCCTGCTGCACCGTGACCTCAAGCCGCAGAACGTCATCATGGGCGAGGGCGGCCCCAGCATCATCGACTTCGGTCTGGGCGCCATCACCGAGGCCGGCCACGCCACGCTCACCCGATCCGGCGTGGTCATCGGCACCATCCGCTGCATGCCGCCCGAACAAGCGCTGGGCGAAGGCGATCCGAGCCCGGCGGGCGACGTGTACGGGCTCGGCACGGTGCTGCTGTACGCGGCGAGCGGCCACTACCCGTACGACGGGAACGGCTGGGAGGCCGTGCACCGAAAGGTCGTCCTGCGGGAGACCGCCCCGGACCTGAGCGGACTGCCGGCCGGTCCGCTGCACGACCTGCTGGCGGCCATGCTGGCGCACGACCCGCACGCGCGGCCCGGGCTGGAGGAGGTGGGGGAGATCTGCGCCACGCTGCTGCGGGATGCCGGACTGAGCCCGGCCCTGGGGCGCCGCGCCCTGATCACGCGTACGTTCCGCCCGGCGGAGACAGCGCCCGAGGAGAGAATGACCCCGTCGATCGAGGAGCGACTGCGGCGGCTGGAGGAGCAGTTCGGGGCCAGGCTCGACGAGGACGCCCTGGACGCGGTCGGCGCCCCACGGTCCGGTGACGCGGACGCGCCGGCGGAACCCGGCGCCTCCTCCGGCGCGCACGGCTCCGGCTCGCACCGCTCCCGCGCCGCCGACGGCCCCGGGGAGCCCGGCGCTCCGGCCGCCTCCGGCCGGAGCCCTGAGCAAGCGGCACAGCCGGGCCCCGCGGCCGGCACCACGCACCCGGAAACCGACGACAGCACCACCGCCACCGGCGCCCGGCAGCTCACGGGAGGTGGCCACAAGGCCCGCCTGCCCGCCTCCCGGCGCGTCGCCGACGAACTGCGCGCCGCCTACGCGACGGGACCCCAGCTGTGACGCACACCCCCACCCCCGAGCAGCCGCGACACACCGAGAACACCGGTGCCTCGCCCGCCTCCGGCCCGGACGCCGACAACTGGGCCCGCTGGCTCCCCGAACAGTCCGCCACCCCGCCGGACGAGCAGGGCGGACGCGCCCGGCGCCACTCCGGGTTCCCGCCCGGCGCACAGGTCATCGTCCGCGAGGAGCAGTGGCTGGTCCGCAAGTCCGAGAACATTGGCAACGGCGACACTCTGGTCGAGGTCACCGGCGTCAGCCCCTTCGTCCGCGACATCGAGGCCGTCTTCTACGACAAGCTCGACCACATCCAGCTCCTCGACCCGCACGCCACCACCCTGGTCCCCGACCGCTCCGCCAACCACAGCCGGGCCCGCCTCTACCTGGAAGCACTCATCCGCAAGTCGTTCCTGCCCCAGACCGAGCACGGCCTGGCCCTGGCCGACAACTTCCTCATGGACTCCCAGCGCCACCAGCTGCGCCCCGCCGAGCTGGCCCTGTCCATGGCCAACCCGCAGCCCAGGCTGCTGATCGCCGATGTCGTCGGCCTCGGCAAGACCCTGGAGATCGGCCTGCTGCTCGCCGAACTGATCCGCCGCGGCCGGGGCGAGCGCATCCTCGTGGTGAGCCCGCAGCACGTCCTCGAACAGTTCCAGCGCGAACTGTGGACCCGCTTCTCCATCCCCCTGGTACGCCTGGACTCCGCCGGCATCCAGCGCGCCCAGCAGGAAATCCCCTCCGGACGGAACCCGTTCGCCTACTTCAAGCGGGTCATCGTCTCCGTCGACACCCTCAAGAACAAGAACCTCTACGCCCACCACCTGGAGAACACCCGCTGGGACGCCGTCGTCATCGACGAGTCCCACAACCTCATCTCGCGCGGCTCCGAGCGCAACGCCCTCGCCCGGCTGCTGGCCCCCCGCACCGACGCCCTGATCCTGGCCTCGGCCACCCCGCACAACGGCGACCCGGCCTCCTTCGCCGAACTGATCCGGCTGCTGGACCCGGCCGCCATCGCCGACCCGCACCAGTACGAGGTGAAGGACCTCTCCCACCTCTACATCCGCCGCACCAAGACCAGCCCCGAGGTCCGCGAGTCCCTTCAGGGAGCCTGGGCGACGCGCGGCCCCTCACTCCCCGTGCACGCCCCGGCCGGCGAGAAGGAACAGGCCGTCCTCGCCGAACTGGCCGACCGCTGGATCCCGCGCGACGAGGCCACCGCGTCGGTCAGCGGCCACCAGCTGTTCCCGTACACCCTGCTGAAGTCGTTCCTCTCCTCCCACCACGCGCTGCTCGCCACCGTCACCACCCGGCAGCGCACCATCGCCAAGAGCCCCGACCCCGCCGCGCGGGCGGCCGAGAGCGCCGCCCTGGAGGACCTGCGCGCCCTCGCCGCCCGGATCGAGGACCGGGACTCTGCCAAACTCGCCGCACTCGTGGCCCAGTTGCGCGCCCTCGGCGTCGGCCCCGGCTCCGACACCCGCGTCGTGGTCTTCTCCGAGAGTGTGCCCACGCTCACCTGGCTGGGCGCGGCCGTACCCGCGGCCCTCGGCTTCCCGCTGACCGACCCGGAAGCCCGCGAGACCAACCCCAAGAAGCCCTGGCTCGCGTACGGCGGCACCGTCCAGGTGATGCACGGCGACGCCAACAGCGACGAGGAACAGCAGAAGATCGTCAGCGACTTCGGCCTCCAGGCCTCCCCGCTGCGCGTGCTGCTCACCGGCGACATCGCCTCCGAGGGCGTCAACCTCCACCACCAGTGCCACCAGCTGATCCACTACGACCTGCCCTGGTCCCTGATCCGCATCGAACAGCGCAACGGCCGTATCGACCGCTACGGGCAGGAACACAGCCCCGAGTTCCGCGCCCTCGTCCTCACCTCTGACATCCCCTGGCGCTCCGACCCCGAGACCGGCGAGCCACGGCCCCTGGACGACCGCTTGGTCGGTGAGAAGCTGCTCGCCCGCGAGGAACACGCGCACCGCATCGACGGGACGGCGGAAGCCGTCACCGGCCTGTACCGGGCGAAGGAGGAGGACGACCGGCTGACCAAGGACCTGATCGCCGGCCGCACGGTCGAACAGTCCATCGACACCTCCCGCAAGGCCGGCCCCTCCGTCATGGCCGGCCTGCTCGGCCGCGTCGAAGCGGCCCGGGCGCGCGGCGCCGAGGCCTCGGCGCAGGAGATTCCCCGCGCCGAGGTCCCCAGCCTCTTCGAGACCTCCGCCGACTACTTCGACGCCGCCATCCAGCAGGTCTGCGACGGCCGCGCCCCCGAGGACGTCCTGGCGCTGCGCCGCGAACAGGACGGCACCGTCGCCTTCGAGCCACCCGCCGACCTCCAGCACCGCTTCCGCGACCTGCCCCGCTCCTACCTGCGCGAACAGGGCGTCCTGCCCAGCGAGAAGAGCCCCGGCCGGCTCCGGGTCACCTTCGACAAGGCCCTCGCCGGCCGCCGCCTCAAGGCCGCGCTGGACTCCGCCGACACCCAGTGGCCCACCGTCTCCTACGTGAGCGACGTCCACCCCGTCCTGGACTGGCTCACCGACAAGGTGCTGGTGGCCTTCGGCCGCAACGAGGCCCCCGTGCTGTCCGCGCCCGTCCCCGGACCGGTCTTCCTCGTCCAGGGCATCTACTCCAACGCCCTGGGCCGCCCCACCGTCGTGGAGTGGATCGCCGTGACGGCGACCGGGGTGGCGGACGGGAGCGACGGCGCGCCGCCCATGACCGCGGAGCGCATGGACAACGCCTTCCTCGCCCGGTGCGGCGTCACCTCCCGCATGCCGGGACGCGCCGCCACCCCGGACGAGCTGGCACACCTGCAGCACCTCGTCCCCGGCGCCATGGAGGCCGCCCTCGGCCATCTCCGGGAACGGGAGGCCGCCTACGCGCGGCAGATCGAGGACACCCTCGCCCCGTACCGCAAGCGCGTCACCCACTGGAAGCAGGAGGCGATCGGCGGCACCGCCCGGCACCAGGCCGCGGTGACCGCCGATGAGCGGCTGCGACTGGTGAAGTCCATGGAAACCTCAGGCGAACCCATGCTGCGGCTGATGGCCGTACTGCACGGACCGGAAGGAGCGGCAGCCACCCGATGAGCGCCGAATTCCCCTCCCTCGTCAACCGCGGCGAGTACTTCACGGCCCACTACTACGCCGAGCAGCTGGGCACCGACCTGCGCAAGGGCCTGCTCGCCACCTGGTCGGTGCGGGAGAACGACGAGCTCGAACAGCGCCGCACGCCGCGCGAGGCCCTGCGCTCCCTGCGCATGGGCTACGTGACGGACGAGCGGCGCGGCTTCTTCACCCGGCGCGCCCACCGTGAGGACGAGGCCGGTGACGACGCCCTGGGCCTGCACACCCACCAGGACCCGGAGTGGCGCCGGCGGCTCACCGAGTGGCACCGCGAGATCCTGCGGGCCCTCGGCTACGGGGAACACGGGCCGGATCGGGGAGACGGGCCGGCCGACGCGCACAGCGACCCCGGATCCGAGGAGATCACCGTACGGCAGGCGGGACGCGATCACACCGTCCGTGTCGCCTGGCACGGCGACGGCATCATCGCCCTGGACTGCGGCTGGACGGCGGACACCGACGCCGCCGTGGAACCCGAGGGCCCCGGCCGTCTGCTGCACCCGGTACGGATCAGCGCCGCCGAGACCCTCACCTCGGGCGCCGCCCTCGCCTCCTGGCTCTTCCACAGCGACGCCATCACGAGCGGCGGCCCCGCCCCCGGACCCGACGCTTCCGGGCCCGGCGCCGACGACAGCGGCACTGACGCGCCCACGGCCGGAGACACCGAGGACAGTGCCCCCGCGACCACCAGCGAGGCGCCCCGCTTCGTTCTGCTGCTGGCCGGCGGCGTCCTCGTCCTCGCCGACCGCACCACCTGGGGCGAGGGCCGTCACCTCGCCGTCTCCCTGGACACCGCCCTCGAACACAACGACCGCACCCAGACCGGCGAACTCGCCACCATCGCCGCCCTCTTCAGCCACGAGGCACTGCGCCCCGGCGACAACGGCGAAGCACCGCTCATCGACGCGCTGCTCAAGTCCAGCGGTGAGAACGCGGTCGGCGTCTCCGGCGAACTGCGCCACGGCCTCCAGCGCTCCGTGGAGATCATCGCCAACGAGGTACTGGACCGGCTGCGCGCCACCGGCCTCACCCCGGCGGACATCGAGGACCCCGCTATCCCCATCGAGAAGGAACTCACCCGCGAGACACTGCGCTACCTGTACCGCGTCCTCTTCCTGCTGTACGCCGAGGCCCGCCCCGAACTGGGCATCCTGCCCGCGGACGACCGCACGTACGAGGCCGGGTACTCCATGGCCCGGCTGCGTGAACTCGTCGCCCGCGACGTCATGCTGACCGAGCAGGCCGCGCGCGACAGCTGCCACCTGTACGAGTCGCTGAACGTGCTGTTCGCCAAGGTCAACTTCGGCCACCGCCCCTACGGCACCGAGGAGTACGACGACCAGCCGGGCGATGACGAGGAAACCCGCCGGGAGAAGGCCGCCCGCCGCAGCCGTGACCGGGGCCTGCGGTTCGAACCGCTGCACAGCGTCCTGTTCGACCCCAAGTCGATACGGCTCATCGGCCGGGGCGTGCGCGACCCGCGCCGCACCGACGGCGAGGAACCGGCCTGGCTCGACCTGCGCCCCCGCAACCAGGCGCTGCACGAGGTTCTGCGGCTGCTCACCATGAAGCGCGCCGAGAAGCGCGGACGGCGCGGCGGGTTCATCTCGTACCGCAACCTCGGCATCAACCAGCTGGGCGCCGTGTACGAGGGCCTGATGTCCTACACCGGGCGCATCGCCGAGGAGGAACTGCGCGAGGTCGCCAAGAACGGCAAGCCGGAGGGCGGATCGTGGCTGATCCCCGCCAGCCGGCAGCAGGCGTACGACGACAGCGTGTTCGTCCACTACGGCGAGGAGGACGAGCGCAAGGGCCTGCGTGGGCGCAAGGTGTACGAGGAGGGCCGGTTCGTCTACCGGCTCGCCGGACGGGACCGGGAGACCTCCGCCTCGTACTACACACCCGAGTCCCTCACCAAGGTGACGGTCGAACTCGCCCTGCGGCACCTGCTGGACCAGGAGAAGGACGATGCGGGCGAGGTCGTGGAGACCCGGGCCGCCGAACTGCTCACCTACCGGATCTGCGAACCCGCCCTGGGATCGGGCGCGTTCCTCAACGAGGCCATCAACCAGGTCGCCGACGAGTACATCCGGCGGCGCCAGAAGGAACTGGGCCGGCCCATCCCCACGGCCGACCAGCTGACCGAGAAGCAGAAGGTCAAGGCGTACATCGCGCTGCACAACGCCTATGGCGTGGACCTCAACGCCACCGGCGTGGAGCTGGCCGAGGTGTCGATGTGGCTCAACACCATGCACCCCGGCATGCGCGCCCCCTGGTTCGGCCTGCATCTGCGGCGCGGCAACTCGCTGATCGGCGGGCGGCGCGCCGTGTACGCGGCGGAGGATGTGGTCGCCAAGGAGAAGCTCTGGCTCAAGCCGAAGGGCGGACTGCCGCCGACCGACCTGCCGTTCCGGGCCGGGGGCGGGGGCGAGACCGGGGACGAGGCCGAGCGGCAGGAGTTGCCGGACGGCGCCATCCACCACTTCCTGCTCCCGGCGCCCGGATGGGGTGCGGTGGCGGGCGAGGCCGAAGCCAAACGGCTGGCGCCGGTACAGGCGGAAGCACTGGCGAAGTGGCGGCGCGGCATCCGCAAACCGCCGAACGCCAAGGCGACGGGCGGCAGGCGTTCCCAGCTGGAGCGGATGCAGGCGGTGGCCCGGCGGGCGGAGTTCCTGTGGGACCTGGTGATCCGCCGGATGCAGCTCTCGGAGGAGGAGATCTCCCGCCGGATCGAGGTGTGGGGCGCGGACCCGGCCGACCCGGAGTACGCCTTCCTGCGGTGGCCCGACCAGCCGGTGCCCAAGGAGAAGGTTTTCCGGGACCTGTTCGGGACCACCGGGACGCCGTACTGGCGCCTGAAGACGGTCATGGACGCCTGGTGCGCGTTGTGGTTCTGGCCGGTGGACAAGGCCGGTCTGGTGGACGGCACGGACGCGGTGTACGAGGAGACCGCCAGTAGCGCACGCGTCGTCACGGAGTCGGTGCTGGCTGCCCTGCCCCAGGTGGGCGAGCAGCGACGGGACCCGGAACCGCCGCAGCCGCAGCAGAAGCCGGAGCGGGAACCGCAGCCTGTCGCGGCCAAGGCGGTGGCCGCTGCCGGGATGCTGCCGGAACAGGGCGCCATGTTCGTCGTGGACGGCGAACAGACCTCGCTCTTCGCCGAGATGGTGACGGGGGAGGAGGACAGCGGGACGAGCCGGGAGCGCCTGGCCGAGTCGGCTCCTCAGCCCAGGCGCAGGCAGAAGAAGACCGCCCCTGGCGGCTCGAAGGCCGGCACCCCGACCCCGAGCCGTGGCATGGAGGGCCGCCGGGCCCGCATCCCGCTGGCAACGTTCGAGGACTGGCTGGACTTCGCCGAGGCCCTGCTGGGTACTTATGGCGAGGCGGGCGACCTGCTGGAGGCGGACAGTCTCCTGTCCCTGGACGACATCGAGGCGTACGAGCGCGGCCTTGAGGCCCTGATGGGCATGGACGAGGTCTGGCGCCTGGAGGAACGCTTCCCATGGCTGGCCGTGGTCCAGGAGATCGCGGCGGAACAGGGATTCCTGCACTGGGAACTGGACTTCGGCTTCGTCTTCTCCCAACGGGGCGGCTTCGACTTGCAGGTGGGAAACCCGCCCTGGGTGCGGCCCCGGTGGAACGAGCCGGCGGTGCTGGCGGAGTTCGACCCGTGGTTCCTCTTGCAGGAGAAGGCATCGAATTCCGAGAAGGTGCGGCGGCGGGGCGAACTGCTCGAGGATCGCCGAGCTAAGGACTATGTGCTTCGGGAGTTGACTTCTACAAGTGGTACAGTGGCTATATTTGGCTCATCGCAGATGTACCCATTCATTGAGGGAACGCAGCCGGACCTCTACCGGGCCTTTATGTGCCAGACATGGGACCATGCATCAGCTCATGGGACGGTAGGGCTCGTGCATCCTGATAGCCACTTCAGTGGCGACAAGGAGTTGACGCTAAGGGAGAACGCTTATTCTCGGCTGCGGGTGCACGCTGATTTCCTTAACCCTGGACATCGATTCTTTCCTCGTCCGGTTGATGAGAATACTCATTTCGGCGTGCATATTTACGGATCCCGGCGCGAGATCGCTTTCGATCACCTGTCATGGCTGGTATCTCCAGATACCCTGCGATACTCGGGGATTCACGATGGTTCTGGTGAATTCCCTGGAATCAAATTGAATGGTGACTGGGATGTGCGTCCGCATCTCAGTCGTGTTGTGAGAGTGGATCGAGATCTTCTGGCCCGATGGCAACGACTGGATAGCCGAATGGGAGGCCCGCCCGAGCAGGGGCGCCTTCTTTCCTTGGTGAGTACCGGGGAGATGAAGGGAATTGATGCAATTGCCTCCTACCCTTTCCGGTTGGCTGATGAAAATCCCCAAATTTCATCCGGGTTCCACGAGTCCAGCGCGAAGAAAGAAGGGTTGATTAAGTATGAACTTTCGCAGCCCGAATCATGGGGGGAGGTTGTTCTCAAGGGTGTTCAGATCGCTCTAGGTACGGCCATCTTCAAAGATCCAAATGCGGGCAGTAATGACGTACTGGGTCGCAATCTCCTTAACATTCCCGATGGGGATGTTCCGTCTACGGAGTACGTGAGGGCTGTAAGTACTGCAGCCTACCGGGCTGCGCAGGATGCCTGGGTCGATTGGCGCCTTTTCGATAGCCTAATTTCCTCTCCTGAAGAGCTTGAGGCTGCAAGGGGAAAAATCTCGGCATCGCTAGCAGGCTCGAATTTGGAAGTCGATGAAGACTCACTGCGTGAATATCTCCAGGGAAAATCTAGGCGACCGTACTCGGACTTTTATCGACTTGCATGGAGAAGGCAGGTTGCCCCTAACACTGAGCGCAGCTTGTATGCCGCGATCATTCCCCCCGGGGCTGTTCATGTTAATGCAATTCACAGCCTGGCCATGGAAAATAACCGGCAGACGGCTTTGGTTTCTGGATTCTGGTCATCCATTCCGCTGGATTATTTGCTGAGAGTTAGCGCCAGGAGTGATCTAGGTGTTGTGGGTGCGCGAAATTTTCCAACCCCGGTAGCGGGACATCCGCTATCCGCCCCCCTGCTATTGCGAACCCTGCGCCTAAATTGCCTGACAAGTGCCTATGGCGAACTCTGGAATGACGTCTATGAAACTTCCTGGCAGCGGGAACCATGGGCTTACCCGTGGTCCGACCTTCAACCGTTGGGTGATGTGAGCCGACTTTGGGGCCGATCGACTCCATTGCGGTCCGAGCGAGCTCGGCGGTCGGCACTGGTTGAGCTCGATGCACTCGTGGCGGTTTGGATAGGAGTCTCGGCTGACGCGCTTATCGCTATGTATAGGTCTCGCTTTCCAGTCCTTCAGAGATACGATGACTCTACGTGGTTTGACGTAGACGGCTGGAAGATCGCTGGAGTGCACCGCACTCATGGGCAGCGCCAGAAGAAGGAACACTGGGAGCAGTTCGAGCGTTACCTGGAAGATCCCGAGAACACTCCGCCGCCAGAGGGGTACACTGCTCCGTTCTACAAGGCTGACCGGGAGAAGGAGATGCGCGAGGCGCATGCCGTGTTCAAGGCTCGGCTGGATGCGGCTATCGCTCGGGGGGAGTGGGATCCCGAGACGCATTCGGTTCCGGGGACGTGATGGTGCGCTCTCGGTATTCGCGTACGCGGTCAGCCACCCAGCGGTGGCAGTCCCAGCAGGCGAACACCGGAGCGTAGCCGCCGTGATAGCGGGCCGTGCCGTACCAGGTGACCGGCACGGCCTCGTTGCGGCACATCCAGCACAGGCCGAGGTGCCACGACGCCAGTGGCGTGTTCACGCGCCGCGCTGCCTGCGGTAGGGCCGGCGGGCCGGGGCGCACTGGCGGGTGGCTGTCAGAACCGTCTCGGTGTGGATGGTCAGGATCTCGCCCGAGAAGAATTCCATCCGCTTCATGCCGCCCCGCAGTTGCGTCAGATCGATCACCAGGAGTGGACGCCCGCCCACCGTGATGATGTCCCCGCACTGGACGGTGTTCGCGTTGACGGTTACCCGAGTGGGGATCTTGCCCGGGGTGCTCACTTCTTCTCCTTCAGCTGATGTTGGTGGCAGCGGCACACGCAGACGTCGAACCTGATGCCGAGCTTGGTCAGGGGAGAACGGGCCGTTCCGTCCCGGCAGTCGTCGTGCCGCTTGAGGTGGCAAGGCGACGAGACGTACACCGCCTCTGCCTGCGGATGGGTCACCGGGCGCCACACCTGCGGGGCCTCCCGACGTGGATGTGGCGGCAGTCGATGGTGATTCCCAGGCCGGCGAGATGGAACGTTCAGTGGCGGAGACGACAGGTGCAACCCGTATCCGCGCGGTGGTTGGCCGGAACGAGCACCCCCGTCAGGCTGTGGCCACTCCGGGTGAGGGCATGGGTAATACAGTGGGGCACTGTCATCAGCTCTTTTTCTCTCTCTCGGCTGGTGGCCATGCCCCGGGACGGGGGCAACCGTCCCGGGGTCCCTGCGTCAGTCGATCTTCTGACGCTCCGCCGCGCGCCTCAGCACGGCGGTGAGCAGTTCCACGGTCTGCACGTTGCAGCGGCCCAGGTTCACGAGCGGACAGGCGTTCCGGGCGGCCATGGTCATGGGGTCGAGACCGAGGGACGGCAGGGTGATGCCGTTGGCCCTGAGCGCGGCGTCCAGCTCATCGCGGGCGTCCTGCACCAGATTGGTCAACCGGGCGGATTCGGCGGGTCTCTTGCGATGGGCGTTTGTCATATCGCGTTCCCGGAAGGTGAGTCGGTGCGCTGATTATTTCAAGGATTGCCCGGGAAGCGTGCTGACAACAGCGCTACGCTGTGACTAATTGACCCTGGTGTACAGCCAGTTGGGCACAAGGAGGTCGTGCGCAATGGAACTCAATCCCGAAGATGGCACCCGGGCTACCCCTGCGAGTTCCCTGGCGCGACGAGTGAGGAGGGCCCGGGAGAAGGCCGGAATCTCCCTCCGGGATATGGCTGCGCAGATCAACTTCCCGCACTCGTATATCCATCGCATTGAGACGGGGAAACAGCTTCCGTCCGATGACCTGGCCAAGGCATTGGATAGGTTTTTTGACGCCGAAGGACTGTTTGTCGAGTTGCTGGAGATGGCCCGGGACCACTCGCTGCCCGACTACGGGCGCGCAGTGCTTGCGAAGGAGCCATTGGCCCTCCGCATCCAGACGATGACCAGCACCGTTGTGCCGGGACTGCTACAGATCGAGGACTATGCCCGTGAGCTCATTCGGATCGGACATATCTGGGACTCCGAGGATCAGTTGGAGAGTTGGGTAGCCATCCGTATGCGGCGCAAGCAGATCTTTGACCGGAAGGTGCCCCCTCATCATGCGGTGCTTATGGACGAAGCGGTCCTTAAGCGCCCTATTGGGGGCATCACGTGCATGGCATCGCAACTGGAACACCTTCTGCAGGTCTCCGAGAGCGTCTACAGTACGGTTCTGGTGCTGTCCTTTTCATGTGGGGCGCACTCGCTCCCCGGGGGTAGCGCAACGCTGCTGACGCTGGAAGACGGGACGACGGTTGGCCACGTAGAGGGCATCATGGTGGGCGAGCCGGTTGTCAGCCCGGACAGGCTGGTCAAGCTGGCGCGAAAGTTCGACATGGCTCGTTCTAAAGCTCTTCCAGAGCAAGATTCCGTCGAATTGATCCGCCATTACCTGAGAGGATACGTAAGTGGAGGCTAAAAATCCTTCGTTCTCGGCGGCAGATGTCTCTTGGCGCAAGTCGTCATACAGCAATGATGAGGGCGCTGAATGCGTCGAAGTCGCCGACAACCACCCCCACGCCATCCCCGTCCGGGACAGCAAAACCCCCGCCCACCCCCACCTCCTCATCCCCCGGGGCTCCTGGCAGGCGTTCGTGACCCACCTCAAGCAGGGCTGACGGCGGCAGTCCGGAGTGGCTGCCTGCGACCGGCGGTCGTCGCAGGCAGGGGCCGTCCACGTAACCTCCCACTCCGACGCGGCCTGTGGCCCCGGGTCTGCCGCCGGGCCCCGCCGTATCGACCCGGCGGATTCGGCCACACCGCACGGTGCGGGCCCTTAAACTCCGCGATGACGCTGACGGCATCCGGCTGTTGCGCGCTGTCACGGGGGAGGACACGCATGCAGGACCCTTCGGACTCGTCGGAGCACCGCGAGCCTGAGGAGGCCGGCCGGAGCGGGCCCGCCGACGTGCCGGGCACCGGGGGGCCGACCGGCGACGTCCCCGCCGACGCCGCGACCACGTCAACGGTCGTGGCGGAGGTGCTTCCCGGGATCGCCGTTGTCTTCGGCCACCAGCTCCCCGCCGAGTTCAAGGGAGCCTTGACCGACTTCGGGCTCGTCTCGCCCGCCGACCGCGAGAACATCTCCGCCGTCCTCGCCTCCGTCGGCGGCATGGCGACCGTGGGAGGCAACCTCGGCAACGCCTTCACCAGCGCGCAAGGGCTCTACCGCATCGGTGACGCGGGGCGGACCCTGCTGAACTCCGGTGCGACGCTCGCCGTCAAGGACGGCGCGAACCTCGGAGCGGTGCTGGTCAACGGCAAGATCGTCCATCAGGTCCGCTGGGTCCCCGTGCGCGCGATGAGCGCGGCACGGACCACGGCCGCGATCGGGCCCGCGCTGGCCATGGTCGCTCTCCAGTTGCAGTTGAGCGAGGTCGCGGGGCTCGTCAAGACCAACATCGAGCTGACCCGACAGGTGCTCAGCGCCATCCGCACCGAACAGCGCGCCGAACTGACCGGCCTGTGCGCCACCATCGATCGTGCCCTCGACCAGGCGCGGGAGATCGAAGCGGTCCCCGCCTCGCTGTGGGAGAACGTCGCGGGCAGCGAGGTGTCGCTGCGCAAACAACTCAACCTCTACTCGGAGAACATCGTCATCCACGTCGCCCGGATCGACGGTGCCGACCCACGTCGCCGTCGGGAGTACCTCCAGGCGCATGCCGAAGCCATCGTCTTCGACACCTTCGCCCTCCTGGACTCCCTCAAGGCCTGGACCGGATACCAGGCGCTGCGCGTCGGGCGGGCGCGAGACTCCGGACGTGCGGATGCCACCGAGGCACGGTATGCCGATGTCCTGGTGCGTGACACCCGCGCCGAGTTCGACGCGGCGCTCGCCGGGATGACGGGCCTGGTCGCCTCGCTGACCCGGGAACTGCGCGTCATCGCCCTGCTCACCGGACGCGAAACACGGACACCGTCACTGACCGGGAAGCAGAGGAACGCGAAGACGGCTCGCGAGATCTCCGGCCGTCTCCTGGAAGCGATCGAGCCCCTCGCCCGCGTACTCCATCCGCCTGCCCCGCCGCTGACGGTTCCCGAGATCGTGTGCGCACCCGGGTCGCTGGACCCCGAGCCGTACCTGGGCATCCTGCGCTGGTTCCTCCAGGACGGTGAGACGCTGCGGGCTCTCGGCTTCCCCGAACAACTCGACTCCCTCGGCCCGCTGTCCGCGCTCCTGGGCGGAGCGAAGGAGAAATTGGCCGCCGTGCGGGACAAACCGGCCAGGACCCTGGTGGCCGTCACGGACCGCCGCGTCATCACGGCCAGGACCACCGTGTTCCTGGAGCAGGGCGAGATCGCCCAGGACATTCCGATCGATCAGGTGCGCTATGTGCGGTCGGCGGCCTCACCGGACAAGGGCGGGCGCGTGGCGATCGACCTCATCACCCGTGACGAGAACATCCGCTGGCTGTTCCCCACCGACATCGGCAGCCCGCACGTGCACGGGCTGGCCGCCGTACTGGCCGAGTCGATGACCATCCCGGACGCCGAACGCCGGGATCTGCGGCAGCGGGGCCACACCGCCCTTCAGACGGGTACGAGCGGCGGCGAGGACAAGGGGCTGACAGAACCGTCCGGCTGACGCCCGGGCACCACGGCTTCCCGCCGCCCCCGCCAGGGCGCGTGCGGCGGGTTCAGGCCAGCAGCGCGGTGAGGCGCTCCCGGAGCGCCACGGAGCGTGCGTCCTCGTAGGGAGTCAGCAGCCGGAGCGCCGCCGCCCGGTGCTGTGCGGCGGCGCTCCGTGGGTCCGCCGCTGCCTCCTCCGCCTCCGCCTCCGTGTCCGTCCCCGTTTCCGCGGCGGCCCCGTCCCCGTCTCCCGCCGCTTCGAGGGCCCGCGCCAGGAGTTCCAGCGCCAGCGCCTCGTGCCACGCGTCGCCCAGCTCCCGCTGGACGGCGGCCGCCCGGCGGGCGAAGCCGGCCGCCAGGTCCGGGCGTCCCAGCGCAAGGTACGTCTGGCCGGTCTCCCACCACGCCAGCGCCTCGCGCCCTCGCAACCCCAGCCGCCGGTGCAGGGCGGCCGAGCGCTGGTAGCCGGCCAGGGCATCGTGGGGCAGCCCGTTGGCGCGCTGTGCGTTGCCGAGGGTGATGAGCCAGTACGCCTCGCCGATGTGGAACCGCAGCTCAAGAGCGAGGTCCACGGCCTCCTTGGCCGAGGCCAGCGCCGCCCCTACCCGGCCCGCCTCGTTCTGGAGGGCGCTCAGCAGGTGCAGCGCGTTGCCCCTCGGGCGCAGGCCGGCCGGGCCCATTCCGGCGAAGACCGACAGTGCCTCCCGCACGTCGGATTCCGCCCGGTCCAGCAGCCCGGCCCGGTACCGGGTCTCGCCCCGGTTGGCCAGGGCGAGAGCGTACCGGTGGCGTTCGCCCAGCATGTCCCACTGTCCGAGAGCCCGGACGAACCAGCTCTCCGCCTCCCCCAGCCGACGGTCGCGCAGTTCGGTCACGCCCAGCAGGTTCAGGGATTCGGCTACCCCATGCGCGTCCCCGAGCTCCCGCCGGATCGCCAGTGCCTGCTTGTGGTGCTCTCTGGCCGGCGCGGCCCGCCCCGCCTGGGTGTGGGTCATGCCGAGCCGTTCGTGCAGCAGCGCCTCCACGGCACGGTCGCCCTCCGCGCGCGCCGCGCGCAGTCCGGCCGTACCGATCGGCAGCCAGCCCGCCGCCCCACCGGAGGGTGGCAGCGCGTCACGGAGGAGAGTCGCCAGCAACGAGAGCCGCCGTCGTTCACCGGCGCGTTCCGCCGCGCGGGCCAGCGGGAGGGCGTTGGCGTACTCCGTCTCCGTCCAGTTGACGGCCTGGTCGTAGTCGGCGAACGTGACGGCCGGCACACCCTCGGCCGGCCGGTCGAGGGCCACGGGCGCACCGTCCGGGGACAGCCGGGAGCGGGCTGCCGCGACCCCGTGCAGATACCAGTCGAGCAGCCGGCGCAGCGCCTCGCCACGCTCCTGTACCGTCTCGTCGCGCTCCGCCTGGTCCAGCGCGTAGGCGCGCAGCAGGTCGTGGAAGGTGTACCGGTCGGGGCCGCTCTGTTCCAGCAGGTGCGCGCCCACCAGGGTGTCCAGCAGTTGCCGTGCGCGCCGCCGCTCCGTCCCGGACAGCGCTGCGATGGCGTCCAGCCCGAAGCCCTGGCCCGGATGCAGGCCCAGCAGCCGGAAGATCCGGGCGGCGGGCGGGGGCAGCGCACGGTAGGACCAGGCGAAGACGGTGTGGACGGCCTCCGCCTCGTCGCCGTCACCCGCGCCCGCGCTGAGGGCGTCCCACAGGCCGGAGGCGTCACGCAGCTCATCGATCAGCCGGCCGAGGGGCAGGTGGGGGTGCACCGCGGCACGTTCGGCCGCTATGCGCAGAGCGAGCGGCAGCCGGGCGCACAGGCGTGCCAGCTGGGCGAGAAGTTCCGGGTCATCGCCGTGTCGGTGGCGGGCGGTGACGGCGCGCAGCAGGGCGACGGCTTCCGGCTCCGGCAGGACTCCGAGGGTGAGGCGGTGCGCTCCGTCCCGGATGGTCAGGCCCGGCAGGCGTTCGCGGCTGGTGACGATGGCCAGCGAACCGGCCGTTCCGGGCAGCGCGGGCCGCACCTGAGCCGTGGTGGCCGCGTTGTCGAGAAGGACGAGCACGCGGCGGTTCGCCAGCAGGGAACGGTAGAGCGCCGCCGCCGCGTCGAGGTCCTGCGGCACCGCCGGGGCGGGGACACCCAGGGACGTGAGGAAGTACCGCAGCGCCTGCCCGCCGGAGAGCGGTGATCCGGGGTCGTAGCCGCGCAGATTGACGTACAGCTGGCCGTCGGGGAACGCGCCGCTGACCCGATGGGCCCAACGCAGCGCAAGGGAGGTCTTGCCCGCTCCGGCGGTGCCGGCGATCAGGCAGACCGTGGCCGCCGGTTCCCGGCGGTCGGTGCCGCCGTCGGCGGTGCCGGCGTCCGGGCTCGTGCCGATGCCGCCGGAGTCGGAGGCGGCGCCGAACGGACCGTCCATGCCGGTGAGGACGGCGTCCAGCTCGGCGAGCTGTTCCGTGCGGTTCACGAAGCCTCGGGGCGCTGAGGGCAGTTGCCGGGGCGGGTCGCGCCGTGCGGGCTCGCCGGAGGGGTGAAGGGCGGGGGAGTGGAAGTGCACTCCGCCGGTGATGCGGCCGGCCTGGACGGCGTCTCGTGCCGAACCCGACAGCTCGGACCAGCTGCCGGTGGTCGGCCACTGCTCGCTGTCCTCGTGTCCGCCGGCGTCCGGCACCGTGCGCTCTACCTCTCCGGTTCGCTGACGCGCGGTGCGGCGGGCCGGATGTACGGCTCGGTCACCGTCGGCGGCGGGAGGGGAGCCACCTCACGGTCGTGGAAGGCCACCATGTCCCGACCATGCGCGAACAGTTCCCGCAGGAAGCGTTCCCACGGCCGGACGAGCGCCGGATCGGTGAAGCGGATCGCCCCGTCCAGCAGGCCGTCATCGGTGTACTGGACGTGGTAGAGCCGCTCACCGCCGAGGACGACCAGTTCGGGCAGGTGAGCGTCGCTCTCGTAGGGGCGGACGGTCGAGCCGTCGACCACCCGGACCGGAGCCCCGCATTCCGCCTGCTGCCGCAGGGAGGTCAGTTCCCACTGGAGATAGGGCGTCAACGGCCGCTCCACCACCCGCACCCGGTGGAAGAGATGGCCTCGGCCCCGGCTCTCCCGTTCCGTGCGCGCCTGCTCCTCGCGGCGCTCTTCCAGCAGCCGCAGTGAACGTTCCCAGTCGCCGTCCCGGTGTGCCTGCCAGCTGGGGTTGCGCGGCTCCTGGAAGCTCTGCCGGCGCTCCAGCTTCCACGAGGACCGGTGCGCGACGGCATCGTGGAAGGGCCAGAAGTCCGCCGGGTATCCGTCACGGGCCAGCCGGTCCCCGGCCGAGGGATCAAGGGCCGGTGGGTGCTCGTCAGACATCCTGAATGTCCGCCTTGGCCGCGCTCAGTGTGGTGCCCGGGATGATGACGATCCGCTCGTCCGCAGCGACCTTGGCGTCCGCCGGGAGTCTCCCGAGATAGGCACTCGTCAGGTCGCGCCCGATGACGGCGATGTCACCGTTGTCGAGCTGCCAGATGTCCGGGCAGCCGTCCCTGTCATTGGTGTGGCCCAGCTCCGCCGGCGATTTGCCCAGCCGGCGGGTGAAGGAAGCGGTGCGATCCGCCTCCCATGGACGGGTCATGGTCCCCCCTGGCGCTGGAAATCTTCGGACCTTTGTGCGTCATGGCTGACGTTTCCTCAGGTTAGGAAGCGGCCTGCACGCGTGCAAGGGAGCGCGGGGAGCGTCAACCCGAATGAGGTGTACGCCCGGTGTGGTGTTGACCTGAGGTGGTGCGTGGCTGGTTCACGTGAGGCGACCGCTCGCATTCCGCACCACCGACCGGACCGGAGGGAGCGGCCGGACAGCCGCTACGCCATTGTCGCGGGCCCCCGCGATTCCCTACACTGAGTGACGGGCATCACACGCCCTGATCGGCTCGCGAGGGGGAAACGGCCATGGAAAGTCGCTGGGAGGCGGACCCGTCCGCCTTATTCGCCCGCCGACTGGGCAAGTCGGCACAAGAACTGGGCAACTCCGACGAACGCGATCAGTGCCCCGACATCTGGCAGCTCGACAACGGTGACATCGCCGTCATCGGGCGCGATCTGACCAGCGCGTACCGCTCACGGCTTCCGGCGGGCGTCACGCTCGCCGCGGACGAGCGACTGGTCGTCATCCCCGGCAATATGCTCAGCGCGGCCAAGGCAGACATCCCCGATGCGTGACCTGGACCTCCCCACCCTGGATCTTTCACAGGGCACCTGGTTGGAACCCCGCCTACCGCCGGGACTTCCGGGAGCGGACCGCCGGAATCCGGGACGGCGGCTCCTGGAAGCTGGAACGCGCGCAGCACTTCGAGGAGCCGGCCAACCGCAGCCCCAGCCGCGAAGCACTCCGCCAGGGCGAGTGGGAAGCCTCCCTGCGGCTGGAGGACCGTCGCGAGAGTCTCCTGAACGCCTGGCGAGAGGACCAGCGGCGCAACTACGTGTTCCACCGGGTGCGGGTGGTGGAGTGGCCCCTGACCCCCTACGTCCAGTGGGAACTGCACTCGCTGCGGCAGCAGTCCGCGTACGGCGGACGCCGTGCGGGCCCGGGAGACCCGGGGCCGCCTCCCCGAGATCGTCACCCACGACGGCTCCGCCCTCCACCACGTCCGCTACTCGGAGGCGGGGGACCCGCAGGGGGCGTATCTGTTCACCGACCCGGCGGTCGTGAGGCCTTGGGAGGACTACATCAAGGGCCTCTTCGAAGCAGGCGAAGACGTACGGACCTACGTCGAGCGCGACGTGGCACCGCTGCCCCCACCACGGCTCACCATGGCGGGGACACCGGCGGCGGACACGGAGCAGCGGACACGGTGAGTGCGGAGAACGAACTGTCGGTGGTGCCGAGCCGGGGCCGGCTGTCCGGCCTCGCCGTACGGGTCGGCGCCCACCGCCTGACCCTGGGGACCCTGCCCGAGCCGGGGTGGCACTGAGAGAAGCGCGGCACGCCCGCGCCCTGAGCGGGTCCTGAGCGCCGCGACGCCTTCACCGTGAACCACGGGGCCCGTGGGGCGGTACGTGTGCATGAGGTGTACGCCCGGTGTGTGGTTGACATAGGGTAATGCGCTCGAAGTCTTCCGTGACGGGGGTTGGGGCACGATGAGACCGACGCTGGAGGCGCGGGGGCTGAAGGAGAACCTGCTCCAGTACCTCTCCACCACCTACGCGTTGACCGACGAGGGGGCCAGGGAAGCCCTGCACCGGTTCCTGGGCGACGACACCTCCGGCATGTTCCGGGGCCCCTATCTCCGCATCCGGGCCCCGTTCACCGTCGCGGAAGGCCAGACGTGGCGACGGACCCTCGACTGGGCCCCGGACGGGTTCACCCCGTACGCCCACCAGGCCCGTGCCTTCGCGCGGCTGTCCTCCGCGCGCGGACACACCCCGCTGCCCACCCTCATCACCACCGGTACCGGCTCCGGGAAGACCGAGTCGTTCCTCTTCCCCGTGCTCGACCACTGTGCCCGCGAGCGCGCCGCGGGCACCCCGGGGGTCAAGGCACTGCTGCTGTACCCGATGAACGCACTCGCCACCGACCAGGCGCAGCGCATCAACGAACTCCTCATGCGTCACCGCGAGCTGAGCGGTGTCACCGCGGGGCTGTACATCGGCGAGCGGTCCGCCATCCGCTACGAACGGGTGGAGACCCGGCGTTCGGCGATGCAGTCCTCGCCGCCCGACATCCTCATCACCAACTACAAGATGCTGGACCTGCTGCTCCAGCGGGCTGACGACGCCCCGTTGTGGTACCAAGCCGATCTGCGCTATGCCGTCGTCGACGAGTTCCACACCTACGACGGTGCCCAGGGCACCGACGTGGCCATGCTGCTGCGCCGGCTGGCCGCCGCGCTCGGCGCCTCCCGGGAGGGCCGGCCGCTCGGAGACATCTGCCCGGTGGCCACCTCCGCCACCCTGGCCTCCGGAGCAACCGACGACGCGGGCACGGAACGGCTGCGCACCGTGGCCGGGCAGGTGTTCGCGACCCCGTTCCCGGCCGACGCGGTCATCGGCGAGGAACGGCAGCCCGTGGACACCCTCCTGCCCTGGGACGCCATCGACTGGCGGCTGCCCCTGCCCACTCCCGAGGAGCTGACGGCCCTTCCGGACCCGGCCCGGGGCGAAGAGGAGTTCGCGGATCTGGTCGAGGCCGTGACCGGTACCCGGAACACCGACCCGCACGCCCTGGGCGAGGTCATGAAGCGGCACATCCTCACCCGGGCCGTCCTGGCCTCCCTCGCCGACGGGCTCAGGTCGGCTCCCGATGTGCTGGACGCGCTGCGGCAGCACGGCGCCTCCTCGTGGGGGCGCTCCATCACCGAGCGGCCCGGGGTGAGCGCCGACGCGCTCGCCCGGCTCGTCGCCCTCCTGTCGGTGGCCCGCGACCCCCAGTCGCCCCCCGGGGAGCGGGCGCGCCCGTTCGTCCATGTGGAGGTGCACCAGTGGGCGCGGTCGGTGACCCGGCTGCTGCGCGGGGTACTGCCGTGGCCGCGCGCCGAGTTCCGCTGGGACGCGGCGGACGTCCGGGACGAGAGGGCCACGGCGGCCGACCGGGCCGCCCCCGTGCACACCGGCACCTCCGGCCAGGTCGCCAATCTCTTCCTGCCCGCCGTGTACTGCCGCGAGTGCGGCCGGTCCGGCTGGGCGGTGTTCTCACCGGAGAGCGACGATCAGGCCGTCGAGTTCGACCCGGCCCGCATCCGGCGGGCATCCACCAGCCAGGACAAGCTGCGGGTCCGGAACCTGATCGTCGCCACCGACGGTGAGGCGGGGGAGGGCGCCGCCCGCGGACCGGTGCCGGTGAGCGGCCGCACCCAGGGGAACACGGGGTCCGGGCGGCCCACCCCACTGCACGGCGCCGGCGGCATGCTGATGGTGCTGGACGGGGTGAACGGACGGCTGCGCCCGCCCGACCCGGCCCGGGACTACGACCCGGCCACCGGCGAGCCCGACCTGAAGTCGCCGGACACCGCCTTCGTCCTGGTCCTTCTCGGCGAGACCGCCAACACGGCCGGCAAGGAGGACTGGTGCCCCGCCTGCGGCGAGCGGCAGGCCATCCGCTATCTGGGCACCGGCCCCGCCGCCCTCGCCGCCGCCGCGATCACCCGGCTGTTCACCGGGAACGAACTGGGCAGGGACCGCCGGGAGCGCAAGACGCTCATGTTCAGCGACTCCGTCCAGGACGCCGCGCACCGGGCCGGGTTCGTCGCCAACCGCTCGTACACCTTCTCGCTGCGCGCTCTGCTCAAGGGGCAGCTGAGCGCCGAGCGGCCCACCGCGCTCCACGACCTGATCGCCGACACCGTGGCGGCCACCACCGACCCCGAGGTGCTGGCGGCGGTCGTACCCCCGGACCTGCACGGGCTGCGCAACGTGCCCACTCTGCTGGAGGGCGCCGGACGTGGCGGAGATCTGCGCACCTGGCGGCTGGTCGGGGAACGGCTCGCGTTCGACACCGTCATGGAGTTCGGGTTCGGCTCCCGCCGGGGCCGCACGCTGGAGCTGACCCGGACCGTCGCGGCGTCCGTCCGGATCGCCGACCCGGACGCGGCGGCGGCGCTGGTGCGCTCCGTGCACCTGGACCCGCAGGCCAGGCACCGGCACGGACCGGAGCCGGAGGAGCAGACCCCGCAGCGGTATCTGGGCTTCCTGCGGGTGCTGCTGGAACGCCTGCGGACCCGTGGCGCAGTCGGACACCGCTGGCTGGAGCGGTACACGGAACGGATGGGAACCGACCGTTACTTCATCAACGGGCGGCGGGCGCAGGGCATGCGGGCGTTCCCGCCGTGGGTGGCGGCACCCGTGTTCCTGCTCGACAAGCCGAAGGCCGGCAGCGAGTTCGATTTCGCGACCGGCCGGCTGTCCTGGTACGAGCGGTGGGCGCAGAGCGCCCTGCGGCTCACCCGGGAACAGGCGCCGGACTTCTGGCTGCGACTGCTGCCCGCGCTGCACGAGGCCGGGCTGCTGGCCTCCCGGGTGCCCGGTGACAGCGCGCTGCGGGTGTACGGGCTGCGGCCGGGCGGTATCGAAGCGGTCCTGCTGACGGACGAGCAGGTCAATACCGCCTATGTGCGCTGCCCGCACTGCTTCTGGGAGCAGACCGTGCCGCCCGGGCAACTGGCCCAGTGGGACGGCCAGCCCTGCCCCACCTACCGCTGCACCCGCCGCCCGGACGCGCTGCTGGTCGCCGGGGACCGGGCGGCCGAACAGAACATCCACCACCGGGACCGCGACTACCGCGACGACTACTACCGGCGGCTGTACCGCGAGGCCGGCACGTACCAGGTGATCACCGCCGAACACACCGGGCTGCTGGAGCGGGCCCAGCGCGAGGAGACGGAACGGGCCTTCAAAGCGGGCGAGCGGTTCAACGATCCGAACGTCCTGGCCTGTACCCCGACGCTGGAGATGGGCATCGACATCGGGGACCTCTCGGCCGTGGTGCTGGCCTCGCTGCCGCGCACCCCGGCCGGCTACACCCAGCGCGTGGGCCGGGCCGGCCGCCGGGACGGGAACGCCTTCCTGCTGACCATCCCGGAGCGCAAACGGCGCGACCTGTACTTCCTGGAAGAACCGGTGAAGATGATCGCCGGCGAGATCGTGCCGCCCGGCTGCCATCTGTCGGCGGTGGAGATCCTGCGCCGCCAGTACCTGGCGCACCTGCTGGATCTGGCGGCGCGCGGGGAACTGGGCCACCCGGAGCACGGTGTACGGGCTCCGTCCTCCGGCGGCCCGGTGGCGCTGGGCGCGCTGCCCCGCAGGGCACCCCAGTTGTTCGGGCCTCTCGGCTATCTGGCCGAGCTGGTGGAGTGTGCCCTGGCCCGGGGCGAGGAACTGGCGGACCGTTTCCTGGCGTTGTTCCCCGAGGGCGTGAGCGAGGAGTCGGCGGACGAACTGCGCCGGTACGCCACGGGCGGTCTGCGCGGCGCCGCCGAGCGGGCCGAGGCGGAGTGGTGGAGCCATGACCGTGCTCTGCGGGCCCGGCTGGACGCCATCGCCGACGCCCACCAGGAGCTGACGGAGCGGGAGGAACGCCAGGGCGCGGACGAGGAGGAGAAGCGGCAGCTCGCCGAACTGGACGCCGAACGGCGCGGGGTCGGCAGGCAGCTGATGCGGCTGGGCGAGGTGCCCGCGCAGCAGGCCCTGTGCGATGCGGGGCTGCTGCCCAACTACGCGCTCGCCGACGCCAGGACCACCCTCAGCGCCGGTCTGTACTCGCGGGACGGGGAGCACCCGGTCACCGGCCGGGCCCAGTACCGGAACGATCCCCGGACGTACGAGCGGCCCCGGCGGTTCGCGGTGACCGAGCTGGCGCCGGGCAACACCTTCTACGCCAACGGCTACCGGCACCGGATCACCGGGCTGGAGATCGGCACCCCGGGGCACCGGGCGTGGCAGACCTGGCGACTGTGCCAGGACTGCGGCTACGTGCGCACGGCGGACGCGGAGACCGACACGAGCCCGTGCCCCCGCTGCCATTCGATGCGGCTCGCGGACGACGGCTCCTCGCTCTTCCGGGTGATCCAGCCGTCCACCGTCACTTCCTGGGACCGGGCCGAGGACGCCCGGATCCGCGACGACCGGGACGAACGCGACTTCCGCACCTACCAGGTGGTGGACGCCGTGGACATCCCGCCGGAGGCGATCGAGCCCGGGAAGTCCTGGCGGCACACCTCACAGACGTTCGGTGTGGACTTCACCCGCGCCGCCGTGATCCGCAAGGTGAACGTCGGCGTGGCCCGCCAGGGTCTGCCCGCCCGGGAGGAGATCGCCGGGCAGTCGGTGCGGCTGAACCCGTTCCACGTGTGCACGGGGTGCGGGGCGGCCACGGCCGACGGGCAGCCGCTGTTCGAGCACGAGCCGGACGGGGCCTCGTCCTCGGGCGGCCGTGATCCCAGGCTGCGGAACCACCGGCCGTGGTGTCCGCGCCGCAGGGGCCGTACGTCCTCGGCGGCGGGGGAGCCGGTCCGGGACGAACGGCTGCTGCTGGCCCACGAACTGCACACCGAGGCGCTGCGGGTGCTGCTGCCCGCGGCCACCATGCTGGTGCAGGAGAAGATCCACTCCTTCCGGGCGGCTCTGCGGCTCGGAGTGGACCAGCACTTCGGCGGCGACCCGCAGCACCTGGACACGACCATGGCCTCCATGCCCGACGCGGGGACAGGGGAACGGCGCTGGTTCCTGGTGCTGTTCGACACGCTGCCCGGCGGCACCGGCTATCTGCACCGGCTCGTCGACCCGGACACTTTCCGGCAGACGCTGGCCGACGCCCACCGCGCGCTGACCGAGTGCCCGTGCGCGGAGGAGGAACGCCGCGCCTGCCACCGCTGTCTGCGGCGGTACACCCCCGACGAGCATCAGGACGTGGTGTCCCGGCGGGAAGCCCTCGACCTCATCGAATCGCTGCTGACGGGCCCGGACGGCGAGGACATCTGGGCAACGGAACCGGTGCGGCACACCGGCCTCATCGGACTGGACGCCCAGGTCGAATCCGACCTGGAGGCCCGGTTCCTCGCGATTCTGCGGGACTGGTCGAAGCGGCAGGAGGACGCGGCGCTGGACGAGGACGGCCGGGCGAGCGGACATCTGCGGTTCACGGGCGGGTCCTCGGTGACGCACTGGCGGCTGACCGCGCAGCAGCGGCTGCGGGGTACGCGTACCGACTTCACCTTCACCCGCGCCGACGGTCAGGCCCGCGGCGTCAAGGTCTACCTCGACGGCCGCCGCTTCCACGCCACCGGGGAACACAACCGGCTGGCACAGGACGCGGCGCGGCGCAACGCGCTGCGGGCGGACGGACAGGTGGTCTTCCAGCTGACCTGGGACGACCTGGACCTGTTCGAAGGGCGTTCCGGGCGGGCGCGTCCGGTGTGGCCGCCGTACGGGCCCGTCCCGCAGGAGGGTGCGAAGGACCTGTACGAGCAGTGCGGGGGCAGCCGGGCGGGCTTCGCCGGGCAGGTGTACGTCAATCCCCTGGACACGCTGCTGGCTTATCTGCGGGACCCCGAGGACCGGGTGTGGGCTCTGCGGGCCGGTGCCCTGGTCAGTGGGCTGATGGCGGTGCCGTCGGTGGAGCCGGTGGCGTCCACCCGCTCGCGGGCCGGTGTCGTCCAGGGGCTGAGGAAGGCCCTCACCGGTGACGGGACCGGGGAGAGCGAACCGGCCGAGGACGCCGTGCACATCTTCCGGGCGCACGACGCCACCGGGCTGCCGCTGGTGTTCACCACGGCGGTCGACGACACAGGGCTGCCGCGGTGGAGCCTGCTGGCCGTACTGGACGACTCGGCCCCGGCCCTGGAGCGCGAGCGGCACCGGGAACAGTGGCGCGCGTGGCTGTACTGGACCAACCTCGCCCAGTTCCTGGACCATGCCGGCGGGGACGGAGTCCAGCTCACGACGGGCGGCGTGGACGCCTACCCGCTGGAGGCGCTCGCGGTGTGCGGCGGCGCGCGCTCCGGGAGGGAACCCGACCCGGAGCCGGTCGCGCGGGCACGGGCACAGGACCCCGAGCACGCCGCCGTGGTCCGGGCGCGGCTCGCGGACGTGCTGCGCGACCCGGAGTGGGAGACCGGCATCCTGCCGTTCCTCAACGAGGACGGCACCGAACCCGAACTCGCGGAGCTCGCCGACCGGCTGGCCGCGGCCGGAAAGAAGGCCCCGGTCTGCGGCCACGAGCTGGGATCCGGACACTGGCTGGCCGAATTCGCCTGGGAGGAGCACGGACTGAAGGTCGCTGTCGTACCCGGCGGTCATCATGGACCGGAAGCGGAGGGCGACCAGGAGGCCGAGCGGCGGGACGCGGCCTACGCCGCGGCCGGCTGGACGGTACGCACCGCCGCCGGCTGGCTGGAGCACTTCGAGTCGATGATCGCGCTGCTGCCCGATGTGCCGCAGAAACCGGAAAGTGAGGGTGCCGCCCGATGAACGCCCGGCTGAGTCTGTACCAGAAGGCCGAAGAGGAGCTGTACAAGCTCGACCGGACCGTCAAGAGCGACTTCTACAACTTCTGTCACCGGTTCCGGCTCAACCCCGATCACCCGGGGCTCGACCTCAAGCCGCTCAAGGGCAACGCGCGGATCTACCGGGCGAAGCTCGGCAGTTCCTACCGTGTCCTGCTGGCACGGGCCGGAGAGGACGTCAAGGGCCTGCCGAGCTGGCTGGTGCTCGCCGTCCGGCACCGCAAGGACGTGTACGAGCAACTCGATGTCGCCGTCAACCGGATCAGCGGCGAGATCGAGTTCGTCGATCTGTCCGTCGTCGGGGAAAGCACCCTGCGCCGGGCCGGGGTGCGGCTGACCCGGGCGGAACCCGAGGCGGCGCCGGCGCCTGAGGAAGCTCCCGCGCCCGCTGCCGAACCCGTCAGCGTCACGCCCGCCACCCCACTGCTCACCGGGCACACCGCCGGGGAACTGCGGGACCTCGGCGTCGCCGAGCCGCTGATCGACCTCGCGCTGGCCGTCACCGACGAGGCGGAGCTCGACTCCCTGGTCCGGGACGCCCCCCTGCTGTCCAAGGACGTGCTGTACGGACTGGCGGCCGGAATGCCGCCGGAGGACATCCGGGCCGAGATCACCAGTCAGATGCGGGCCGACACCCCGGTGGACCCGGACGACTTCGGCTCGGCGCTGAGCCGGATGACGGTCACCACGGTGGACGAGGATGTCCAGGCCGCCATCGAGGAGGGTGACTTCCGGCTCTGGAAGGTCTTTCTGCACCCCAGCCAGGCGCGGCTGGTGGAGCGGGAGTACAGCGGCCCGGCCCGGGTCTCCGGAGGGCCGGGCACCGGCAAGACCATCGTTGCTCTGCACCGCGTGCACCACCTGGCGCGGCAACTGCCGCCCGGTCACAGCAAGCCGATCCTGCTCACCACCTTCACCAAGAACCTCACCACCGAGCTGCGGGCCCGGCTGTCCTCCCTCATGGCGCCCGAGCTGATGGCCCGGGTGGACATCGTGAACATCGACCAGCTCGCGGCCCGGGTGGCCGGCGAGAGCGCGCCGCCCGGACGGATCAAGAACCGGGTCGAGGACCGGGTCGCGCTGCGCGAGCTGCGGCACCTCCTGGCGGAGGCCGAGCTGGAATCCGGACCGGTCGGCTGGGACGCGGAGTTCCTCTTCGAGGAGTGGGAGCAGGTCATCCTCGGCCAGTCCGTGCCGACCCGCGCCGCGTACTTCCGGGCCCGCCGCGCCGGCCGGGGCAAGGCACTCACCCGCCCCGACCGGGACCGGGTGTGGAAGCTCATCGAGCAGTTCACCGCGCGGCTGGACAAGCTCGGCGTCGAGACCTGGGGCCAGTCGGCCGAGCGGGCGGCCCGTTTCGAGATCGAGCGTGCCGCGAAGATCGCGGCACGCCGTGAGCACAAGGCGGAGATCGGCGGCGGCGACCTGGTGCACCGGGACGGCGACGACGGCTCCGGCATGCGGTATCTGCGGCACCGCTACCGGCACATCGTGGTGGACGAGGCCCAGGACCTGCGGCCCGCGCACTGGAAGATGCTGCGTGCCATGGCCGAGCCGGGCCCCGACGACCTGTTCATCGCGGGCGATACCCACCAGCGCCTGTACGGGAACCAGGTCGCGCTGGGCGCCGTCGGGATCAACATCCGGGGCCGGGCCTCCCGGCTCACGCTCAGCTACCGGACCACCCGCGAGATCCTGGCCGAGGCCATGGCGGTGGTCCGGGGCGAGAGCTTCGACGATCTCGACGACGGCACCGACACCCTCGACGGGTACCGTTCGGTCCTGCGCGGCCCGGCGCCCCTGCTGGCCGGCTACGCCACCTGGGACGACGAACTGGCCGCGCTGGCACAGACCCTGCTGGCCTGGCGGACCGAGCTGACCGGGGGAGAGGGCGGCGCGGCCGGTGTGGCGGGCAGGATCGCGGTGTGTGCCGCCGACCAGGAGCGGGTCGGCCGGATCGCGGAGTACCTGGCCCGGCACGCGGGACTGACATGCGCGGAACTCAGCAAGGACGGGCCGCGGGGTGGCGGCGAGATTCACGTGGGCACGATGCACCGGCTGAAGGGCCTGGAGTACCAGCGGCTCGCCATCGCCGGAGTCAGCGAGGGGGTGCTGCCGCGTTCGGCAGTGTCCGGCAGGCCGCGGACCGAGGACCCGCAGCGGGCCGCGCGCGAGCTGCGGCGGGCCCGCTCCGTCCTCTTCGTGGCGGCGACCCGGGCCCGCGACGTCCTGAGCATCACCTGGCACGGGACCCCGAGCCCGCTGCTGGGGGTTCGCTGAGGAGAGCCCCATGGGGGGCCCGCAAGCCCATGATTTCTGTACTTGAGTGCCTTGTCATGCTCTATCCTGATGGGTTCGCCGGTTGGAGGTGAACTCCGGTGGTGCCTGGCCGGGATGAGTGATGGTGTACCCGGGAGGGGAGCTGTGAACGGCACGGATCCGCGCGTCCAGACGGACAGGGTGATCGCTGCGGCGCACGAGTGGGCGGACGAGCTCATCGACCTGGGACCCAGGAACACCCTGCTGCACTTCAGGAACATCAAGACCGCGAGCCTGGAACTCACGGGGGCGGCTCCCGAAGCGATCGGATCTCTGGTGGCCGGGAAGGGCGTGCGCCTGCGCGAGCTGTTCCCCGATGCCGCGCAGCACCGCGATGCCTGCAACCGGGCACGCGGTCTGCGGCGCAGGCTCGTGGAGCTGTCCGAGGAACAGGGTGTCGAGGCAGGGGGAGTCGGGCGCGGACTGCTGCGAGTGGACCCACCGACCACCCGTGGCACGGCACCGGTCCGGCCGCTTCGGGCACCGCTGCTGCTGCACCCGCTGGTCCTGCGGGCCCACACCGCTTCCGAGACCGACTATGTGCTGGAAGCGGGCCCCGACCCGGAGATCAACCCGGTTCTGCTCTACGCGCTGAGCCGGCAGTTCGGTGTCGATGACGACATCGAGGAGCTCTCCGAGAAGGCCATCACGGCATGGGACGAGTTCACCGATCCGAGTGACCAGACCCGTGCGGTGTATGACGTCATCGCCGGTCCGCTCGCCGCGGCAGGGCTTTCCGCCGAGTTGGAGGACGCCGTGGTGGCCGGCGTCTTCAGCTTCGACCGACTGCCGATGGTCAACGACCTCCGCAAAGCCGGCGAACTGCTCGCCGCACACCCGGTGGTGGCGGCACTGGCAGGCGATGAGAGGGCCAAACAGAGACTCGCGGAAGGCGAAGGACTCAGCGATCCCGTGGGGGCCGATGCGCTGCCGCCCCGGTCGGAATATCTTGTCCAGGACGCCGACGCCTCTCAGCAGCGCGCGCTCAGCACGGCCCTTTCCGGTGAACATCTCGTCATCGAGGGACCGCCCGGTACCGGCAAGAGCCAGACCATCGCCAATCTGATCGCCGGCTTCGCCGCACTGGGGCAGCGTGTCCTCTTCGTGGCGGAGAAACGAGCAGCCATCGAGGCCGTGACGGACCGACTGGCCCGCGTCGACCTCGACGGCCTGGTCTTCGACCTGCACGGCAACAAGCTGAACAAACGGCTGGTCGCACAGCAGTTGGCCGAGAGCCTGGATCGGGCCGAACAGGAACCCCGGCCCAGCAAGGACGGGCTGCACGAGCAGTTGGACCACCACCGGGGCCAGGCGACACAGCATGTGGCGGAATTCCACCGGCAGTACGCCCCTTGGTGCGTGAGCGCCTATGAGGCCATCAGCCGGCTGTCGGACTTTCCGGACGAACACCGGGGCGGACTGCGACTGCGCGGTGGCGACCTGGAGAAACTGGCCGGCGACCGGCTGCGGCTGGCCCAGCGGGACCTTCGCGACTTCGTCTCCGGGGACGGACTGCGCATCCGGCGGGCCGAATCACCGTGGTCGCGGGCCAGAATCCGCAATGAGGCGGAACTACGCTCGGTAGTTGCCATTCTGGACCAACTGACCGGCACCGCACTGCGGGACACCCGTCGTGAGATGGAAGATCTTGTCGCCTCTGCCGGCCTGAGCCCGGCGACCGACATCAGCGGCTGGCAACAGCGCCTCGGTCTGCTGGGGGCTGTGGCCGGCACGCTTGAGGTGTTTGATCAGGAGGCCTTCGGCGACCACCTGGACGAACTCGCCGCAGCCACGGGTGAGCGAGCATGGCGCACACAGCGGGGAATCCGGCTCGGTTGGTGGCAGCGTCACACCCTGCTGAACACGGCCCGGAAACTGCGCCGCGACGGTGTGCGGGACCGGCGCACACTGCACGCGGCACTGGTACGTGCCCAGGAGCAGCGCACCGCATGGCGGTCACTGGCCGTGAACGGCGGCGCTCCGTCGTCGGTCGAGGGCCTGCCGGAAGCGTTGGGCAACTTCACCGAGTTGCGCGACTGGCTGGCCGCCGTGGCCCTGCACACCAGATTCGACGGCTTGGAGTCCCGGCCGCAGGAGGAAGTCGATCAACTGATCCAGCGCCTGCAGGAAGACCGCTCCACGTTGATGATCATGCCGGAGATCAACCAGTTCACGGAGCGCCTTGAGGCAGTGGGCCTTGCCCCGCTGCTGGACGAACTGGCCCGGCGGAACGTCGCCCCCGATGTCGCTGTCGCCATCTTCGACGCCATGTGGTGGTCCTCGGTGCTGGACGAGATCACGTTCCGTTCTCCCCACATCAGAACGTTCAAGGGCGACGGACACGACTACACGGTCGCCGAGTTCCGGCGCGAGGACGCCGAGCACATCAGGCGCAACGCCCAGCGGGTGCGCTACAAGGTGGCCACCCGGCTGCGGCAGACCCGCGACAGCCACCCGGAGCAGAGCAACGAGGTGCGGACCCAGGCTCGTCGCAAGTCCCGGCACATGCCCCTGCGCAAGTTGGTGCAGAAGGCCCCGGACGTTCTGCTGGCGGCCAAACCCTGCTGGGCGATGTCGCCGCTGGTGGTGAGCCGGCTGCTGCCGCTGGAACCGCTGTTCGATGTGGTGATCTTCGATGAGGCGAGTCAGATCCTGCCGTCGGACGCCATCACCTCGATCCTCCGCGCCCGGCGGGTGATCGTCGCGGGGGACCCCAAGCAGCTGCCGCCCAGCACGTTCTTCCAGCAGGCGCTGAGCGGATCTTCCGACGAGGACGAGGACGACGATGCCTCGGACGTCAAGGATTTCGAATCACTGCTGGACATGCTCGGAGCCCGGCTCCCGCGTCGACAGCGCCTGCGCTGGCACTACCGCAGCAGCGACGAGCGTCTGATCGCCTTCTCCAACCGGGAGATCTACGGTGATGAGCTGGTGACCTTTCCCGGCACGGCGGTGGAGAGCCCGGTGCGCCTGGAGGTGGTCGACGGCCACGCGACGCCGGGGCAGAGCGGATCGGCTCCCCACGAGGTCGAGCGGGTGGTGGCCCTCGCGCTCGAACATGCGGCCGAGCGGCCGGGGCTCAGTCTGGGAGTGATCACGATGGGCCGTCCGCACGCCGACCGGATTGAGATGACGCTCCGCAAGGCTTTGAGTGACCGGCCTGAGCTCCAGGGATTCTTCAGCCCTGACGCGGGGCCGGGCAAGCGCTTCTTCATCAAGAGCCTCGAACAGGTGCAGGGTGATGAGCGGGACGCCATCATCCTCAGCATCGGCTACGCGAAGGCCGCCACCGGACGGCTCAGCATGAATTTCGGACCGCTCAGCAAGGAGGGCGGTGAACGGCGGCTCAACGTCGCGGTCACCCGGGCCCGCGAAGCGATGACCGTGGTGAGTTCCTTCTCGCACGAGGACTTCGATCCGCGTGCCCTGGACGCGACCCGGTACCGAGGCCCCAAACTCCTGAGCCAGTTCCTTCAATTCTGCGCCCACCGGGGCGACTGGACACGCACCGCATCCGCGCAGCCCACGTATGAACTCAACGGTTTCGAGCGGCAGATCCTGGCAGCCCTGGAACAGGAGGAGATCCCGGTCGTCCCGCAGTGGGGAGTCTCCGGCTACCGCATCGACTTTGCCCTGGCCCACCCGGAGCGGCCCGGCCAGATGGTGCTGGCCGTCGAGGCGGACGGGGACCGCTACCACCGGGCGGCCAGCGCCCGCGACCGTGACCGGCTGAGACAGGAGCACCTGGAACGGCTCGGTTGGCGTTTCCACCGGATCTGGGCGGCGGACTGGTTCCGTGATCCGCAGGCCCAGACAGCGCGCGTGGTGAAGGCATGGCGCGAGGCCGTACGGAACACGGACGCGGACGCACCACCGGTGAACACGCACCGGGATAGGGGTGTGGTTCAAGAGCCGGTGCCTGAGGCCAAGCCGACAAGGCGGCCATCCCGTCCGGTACGGCGCCTTCCGCATCCGCGTCTGCCCTCGCACCGACCCATCAAGGAATACACGGAACAGGAGTTGTTCAGCCTCGCCCACTGGATCCTCAGCGACGGCTATCAACTGGACCGGGACAGCCGTATCGCCGAGGCCATGACCGAGCTCGGTTTCAAGAAACGGGGCAAGATCATCGTCGCGCGGCTGACCAAGGCTTTCGAACAGGCCCAGCGTGTGGTGGACAAGGAGATCTCCGGATGAAGAAGCCGCTCGACCCCATGACCATCGAGCGCGTCGCTCACCTGATCGTCGATATGGACGGGCCCTACGAGCGCCGTGGCTGGCAACTGACCCAACTCCTCCAGCACGCGGGCTGGCAGGACGCCCCGGAGTATGACGGTTTGCCGCGCCTTGAGTGGATGAAGACGGTCATGGAGAAGGCGACCGATGACATCGAGGCCATCGAGCGGCTCCTGTGCCGAATCTGCGACCCGATCGAGTACCGGGAGGGCGCCCCCGCTGCGGAGGCCGTTCAGGACGAACTCAACCGCATCCTGGTACTTGAGGGCCTGGCGGTGAGACAGGTCTCCGGCCGTCCCGTGCTGGGGGAATTGACCGATGACGGCCAGTCGGCGGTGTTCACGGCACCGGATGACCTCGAAGCGCGGCTGAGACCGCTGGTCAGCGGTGAGGATGCCCTGCGGCAGTTGCTGGAACGGGTGGAGGAAGCGCGAATCTGCGAGCGCAACGGTGCGTATGTCCTCGCCCTGGTCGGTATCGGAAGCTTCACCGAAGGACTGCTCCTCAACGTTCTCATCCACCGGGACCCCGATCTGCTCAAGGGCTTTCCTGTGGGCAAGGGGGCGAAGCGCAAGGACCTGGACTATGTGAGTCTGGAGATGCTGCTCGACACGGCGCACGACCGCGGATGGATCCGTAAGGACCGCCACGAGTTCATGACCATCGTCCGGCAGTACCGCAACTTCGTGCACATCCGGGCCCAGCAGCGTCGTGGTGTGGTGCCGGACCAGCACACGGTGGGCATGTGCTGGGGCCCGGTGCGGGTCGTCCTGGAGGATCTGGAGGCAAGCCAGTAGCCCATGCCGCGCTGCGCCACGTGCGGTGAAGGGGCGGGCCCTCGTCATGCCGGGGCCCGCCTGTGCGAGCCCCGGCAACGCCGGCCACGGTCAGCCGTTGACCCAGATGTTGGAGTTGCCGCTGCTCTGGTAGCCCTCGGTGGCCATGATCATGTAGTAGTTGAAGGAGCCCAGGTTCATGCCGGAGCGTGACCAGGCGTCGAAGTGGTTGCCGGTGGTGATGGTGCCGCCGACGCGCCGGGACTGGCGGACGCTCCAGAACTGGGGGAAGGTGCGGGTGCCCTCGACCGAGGGGGCGTTGTAACGCATCGTGTGGTAGATGTCGTACGTGCCGCCGTCGCTGTTGACCGAGCCGCGGTACTCGCCGGTGGGCCGGTAGTTGCCCCAGCTGTCGACGATGTAGTACTCGACCAGGGGGTTGCTGGTCCAGCCGTACAGGCACAGGTAGCCGTTGCCCGAGGGGTTGAAGCTCCCGGAGTAGGTGACGTTGCGGCGCGAGCCGTTGGGCCAGCCCTTGCCGCAGACGAAGTTGCCGGTGTTCCGCCACGAGGTGCTGTAGTTGCCGCCGCTTCCCAGGGTCATGGAGACGGTGTTCTGGGCGTCGGTCCAGAACGAGTAGTAGAAGCCGTTGTGGGTGCCGGTCTGGTTCTGGGTGATGGTCTGGGCGTGCGCGACGCCCGGCAGCACCAGGGCCGAGGCCGAGGCGGCGGCCAGGCTCACGGCACCGGTACGGGCGATGAAGCGCCGGCGGCTGAGCGGCCGGGCGGGAGTGCTGTCCTCGTGCATGCGTCCTCCAAGCAGCGGGACATGACCGTGCGGGTCAGTCGGTGGGGGTGGTGCTCGGTGTGCCCAGCAGTGTTGGGCCGGGCCTCGGGTGCGTCAACGGTTCTCGCAAGGATTCCGGAAGGAAAAAGCGCCTTCTTGGCTTGTACAGAGGGCTTTCCGGTCAATCGTCGGGCAGTTGAATCGGGATGGGTTCTGAAAAGTTTCGGCGATTTTCCGGAGTGATGGCGCGCGCCGTCGACATGGTCGCCGTGTGCGCCGTCAGCCGCCCGAGGGGTCCGCTTTCCTGACGCGTCGTCACTGTCAGTGACGTGTGTCACGATGCGGGTGCTGAGGAGGTGGTGTCCGTGGAGCCGATCGAGCCCGAGGCGCTGGGGGAGCTGGCGCGGGGTGTGGTGGCCGATCACGCCGCGGCCGTCGGCCGGGTGCGGGAGGCGGTGCGGCCGCTGCGGGAGGACGTGGTCGCCGAGCGGCTCGGGACGATGGCGGTGGAGCGGCTGCGGGAGGTCACCGAGGGGCGGTTGCGGGTGGCCGCCCTGGAGGAGGGCGGATACCGGACGGTCGGCAGTGTGTGGGCCGCGACCGTGGGGGAGTTGCAGCTGGTCCCGGGGGTGGGGAGACAGACCGCCGGGCAGGCGCTGGCCGCCGCGCGCCGCATCGGGCGCGCGGTGGAACGCACGGTATCGGTCTGGCTGGACGTGGAGGAGCCGAGCCCGGCGACCACCGCCGTCGTCATCGCGCTGCACCGGCTGCTGGCGGCCGGGCCCGGCCTGCGCAGGACGGTGGAGGCGGCGCGGGGTGTCGAGGAGCGGCTGGCGGAGTTGCTGCCGGCGGCCCGGCCCGCGAGGGGGCGGTTGCGGATGCTGCTCGCCGGGCGGGAGGGGCGGGCCAGGGCGCGGGCCGCGGTCGCCGCGATCGAGGAGTTGACGGCGGACGCCGAACGCCGGGGCCTGACCGGGGCGTTCCGGCAGGCCGCGGTCGATCTGCTGCGCGACCCGGCGACCGATGTCGAGGCCTGGGTGGACTTCGAGCTGCGGTCCGCCGACTACTACAGCCTCCTCGCCGAACTCGACGGGCAGCCACCGGACTCCGACGCCGCGCAGGGCTTCGTGCCGGCCGAGATCGGCGACCGGGTCCGGGCCTTCGAGCTGGACGACTCCCAGCTGCGGGTGTCGCTGCGCGGGTACCAGTCCTTCGGGGCGCGCTTTCTGCTCGCCCAGCGGCGGGTGCTGCTCGGCGACGAGATGGGCCTGGGGAAGACGGTGCAGGCCGTCGCCGCGCTCGCGCATCTGGCGGCGCGCGGCGAGAGCCACTTCCTGGTGGTCTGCCCGGCGAGTGTGCTGATCAACTGGACGCGGGAGATACGGGCGCGCAGCACGCTGCGGGCGGTGCCCGTGCACGGCCCGGAGCGTGCCGCGGAGTTCGCGCGCTGGGAGGCGGACGGAGGCGTCGCCGTGACGACGTTCGACGCGCTGCGCGGGACGGAGTCCGTGGTGCCCACGGCCATGCTGGTGGTCGACGAGGCGCACTACGTGAAGAACCCGGACGCCCTGCGGTCGCGGGCCGTGGGGCGGTGGGCGGCGCGCGCCGGGCGGGTCGCCTACCTGACCGGGACCCCGATGGAGAACCGGGTGGCCGAGTTCCGGTCGCTGGTGCGGCAGTTGCAGCCCGAGGTGCTGCCACGGGTGGCAGGGCGGGAGCTGGTGGCCGGCTCGCGCGCGTTCCGGCAGGCCGTGGCCCCCGTCTATCTGCGCCGCAACCAGGAGGACGTGCTCGCCGAACTGCCCGCGCTGGTGCGGGTGGACGAGTGGGAGGAGTTCGGCCCGCAGGACGGGGCCGCCTACCGGGAGGCGGTGGAATCGGGGAACTTCATGGCCATGCGGCGCGCCGCGTACGCCTCCCCGGAGTCGATGAAGGTGCGGCGGATACGGGAGCTGGTGGCCGAGGCCGCCGACGCCGGGACGAAGGTGGTGGTCTTCTCCTACTTCCGGGCGGTGCTGGAGACGGTCGGGGCCGCGCTTGGCACGGACCGGGTCACCGGGGTCATCAGCGGGACGACATCGGTGGCCGGACGGCAGCAGCTGGTGGACGCGTTCACGGCAGTGCGCGGGCACGCCGTGCTGCTCAGCCAGATCCAGGCGGGTGGCGTGGGGCTCAACCTCCAGGCCGCCTCGGTGGTGATCCTGTGCGAGCCGCAGATCAAGCCGACGATGGAGCACCAGGCGGTGGCGCGGGCGCACCGGATGGGGCAGGTGCGGAGCGTGCGCGTGCACCGGCTGCTGGTCGCCGACAGTGTCGACCAGCGGATGCTGGAGGTACTGGCCGGCAAGAGCGCGCTGTTCGACGCGTACGCGCGGCGCAGTGAGGTGGCCGCGGCCACGCCGGACGCGGTGGATGTGTCGCAGGGGGAGCTGGCCCGGCGGATCGTGGAGGAGGAGCGGCTGCGGCTCAGCGCAGGTGCCCTGCCCTCAGGGTGAGCACCAGGTCCGCCGCCGCCGCTTCGTCCGGGTGGTGGGTGGCGTGGACGACGGTGGTGCCGTCCTCCGCCGCGATCCGGGACAGGGTCGCGGTGATCTGCCGCTGGGCCTCGGCGTCCAGGGACGCGGTGGGTTCGTCCAGCAGGAGCAGCGGGGAACGCTGTGCCAGGGCCTGGGCGATCAGGGCGCGCTGGCGCTGACCGCCGGAGAGGCCGCCGAGTTGGCGGCGGGCGAGGTGGGCGATGCCCAGCCGGTCCAGGCACTCGTCCACGATCACGCGGTCGGCGCGGGTCAGCCGGCGCCAGGGTCCGCGGTCCGCCCAGCGGCCCATGGCGACGGTCTCGCGGACGGTGAGAGGGAGGGTGTCCGGCACCGCGCTGCGCTGGATGACGTACGCGGGGCGGCAGGGGCGCGCGTACGTGAGGGTGCCGCTGGTGGGGGTGAGGGTACCGGCCAGCAGGTTCAACAGGGTTGATTTGCCGGAGCCGTTGGGGCCCGTGAGCGCGGTGACCCGGCCGGCGGGAAGGGAGGCGCTGACGCCGTGCAGGGCGCGGTGGCCCGCGTAGTCGGCGGTGACCTCGTGGAGTGTGACCGGCATGACAGTCCTTAATTGCTGACGATAATCGTTTTCATTATAGAGTGACCCGTCATGGAGTGGTTGCTCGAACCGTTCGCGGTGTCCTTCGTTCAACGGGCGCTGTGGGGCGGGATCCTCGTTTCGCTGATCTGTGCCCTGGCCGGCACGTGGGTCGTGCTGCGCGGCATGGCCTTCCTCGGCGACGCGATGGCGCACGGGATGCTGCCGGGCGTCGCACTGGCCTCGCTGCTCGGCGGGTCCCTGCTGATCGGGGCGGCGGCCAGCGCCGGGGCGATGGCGTTCGGGGTGACCGTGCTGGGGCGTTCGAAGCGGATCTCCCGGGACACGGGGATCGGGCTGCTGTTCGTCGGCATGCTGTCGCTCGGCGTCATCATCGTCTCGCGCTCGCAGTCGTTCGCGGTCGACCTGACCGGCTTCCTGTTCGGCGACGTGCTCGCGGTGCGGGACGGGGACCTGGTCTTCCTGGCCGTGGCGCTGGGATGCGCGGCGCTGGTGGCCGTGCTCGGCCACCGGGCCTTCCTGGCCCTGGCGTTCGACGCCCGCAAGGCGCACACCCTGGGGCTGCGGCCGCGCTGGGCGCACGGGGTGCTGGTCGGCCTGGTGACGCTGGCGATCGTCGCGTCCTTCCATGTGGTCGGCACGCTGCTGGTGTTCGGGTTGCTGATCGCCCCGCCCGCCGCGGCGGCGCTGTGGGCACGGCGGGTTCCGCTGATCATGCTCGGCGCGGCGCTGCTCGGTGCCCTGTCGACGGCCGCGGGCCTGGTCATCTCCTGGCACGCGGGGACGGCCGCCGGGGCCACGATCGCCGCTGTCGCGGTGGGGCTGTTCTTCGCCTCCGCGCTCGCCACCCTCGCCAAGTCCCTGCTGGAAAAGAGAGCTCATTCATGAGACTTAGGAATGTCATGCTCGCGGCAACCCTGCCCGCGCTGCTGCTGGCCGGGTGCGCCTCGCCCGACGACGAGACCGCGCCCGGAACGGAGGAGGAGAACGGGACCGAGGCCGCCGAGTCCACTCCGCACGGCTATGTGGAGGGCGCCGAGGAGGCCGCCGAACCGCAGTCCCGGCTGGTCCTCGCCGACGCCGCCACCGGTGAGATCCGTGTGCTCGACCTGATCACCGAGGAGATCACCGACGTCGGCCACGCCCAGGAGCCCACCGGGATCCGCGGCGACGGCCGGTACGGATATCTGACGGCCGCCGACGGCTCCGTCCAGATCGTCGACAGCGGTGCCTGGACCGTCGATCACGGCGACCACGCGCACTACTACCGCGCCGCCATCGCCCTGGGCGAGACCCTCCCGGCCGGCACGGTCCCCTACAAGGACGCCGAAGTGACCGTCGCGGACGGCACCGTACGGGCGCCCGGCGTCGACGAGCCGTGCGCCGCCCCCACGGGCACCGCCGTCACCCGGGCCGGACTCGTCCTCGGCTGCGCCGACGGCGCGCTGCTGATCACGGCGGCGGAGAAGGAAAGCGGCACGGAGGAGGCGGAGTTCACCGCCGAGCGGCTCCCGTACCCGGACGGTACGGCGGAAGACGAGCGGGCCGGCGCGTTCCGGCACCGGGCCGGCAGCACCACGCTGGCCGCCACCGCGGTGAACGGCGAAGGCTTCTGGACCCTCGATGTCCTCACCGGACAGTGGAAATTCACCGCCGACGACTCCGTCATCGCCGTGAACGCCGTCGGGAACGGGGGCGTGGTGCTCGCGCTCACCGACGGAGGGGAACTGCTGTCCCTCGACCCCGACAGCGGCGAGGTGATCGCACGGACCGAACTGCCGGGAGACAGCGTTGAGGTGGACAGCAGCCGTGCCTATGTCAGTGATGTGGCGGGGCAGAAGGTTCATGAGATCGATTACGCGGATGATCTCCGGATAGCCCGCACCTTCGACCTCGACATCGCTCCCTCCCACATGGTGGAGACCGGGCGATGAGGGCGCACACGATCCGCGCGGGCCTCGCGGCGCTGGCCGCGGCCCTCGGGCTCGGGCTGCTCGGCACCGGCTGCTCCACCGCCGCCGAGGACCGGGCCGGGGTAGTGGTCACCACCAACATCCTCGGCGACATCACCCAGCGGATCGTCGGCGATCAGGCCGAGGTCACCGTCCTGATGGGAGCCGGAACCGACCCCCACTCCTTCGGAATCTCCGCCCGCCAGGCCGCCGGCATCGAGAGCGCCGCACTGCTCGTGTACAACGGCCTCGGCCTGGAGGAAGGCGTCCTGCGGCACGTGGAGGCGGCGGCCGGAACCGGCACCCCCACGCTGGAGGTCGGCGCCGGCATCGACCCCCTCCCGTACACCTCCGACGCCATGGCCGGGGAGCCCGATCCGCACTTCTGGACCGACCCCGCCCGGGTCGCCACCGCCGTCGGTCTCATCGCCGACCAGGTGACCGAGCGGGTCCCGGGCGTCGATCCGGAGGCGGTCCGCGCCAACAGCGAGGCGTATCTCGCCGAACTCGACGAGCTGGACGTCTGGATGACGCAGCAGTTCGCCGGCATCCCGGACGAGCGCCGCAGCCTGGTCACCAACCACCACGTCTTCGGCTACCTCGCCGACCGCTACGCCTTCGACGTCGTCGGCGCCGTCATCCCCAGCGGCACGACGCTCGCCTCACCGTCCGCCGCCGACCTGGAATCCCTGGCCGGCGCCATCCGGGAATCCGGCGTCCCCGCGATCTTCGTCGACGCCGAACAGCCCGACCGGCTCGCCCGGGTGCTCGCCGAGGAGACCGGACTGCACGTCGACGTCGTACCCCTGTTCTCGGAATCCCTGAGCGCCCCCGGCGGCGGGGCCGAGACCTACCTCGACCTGATGCGTTCCAACACCGAAGCCATCGTCACCGGCTTGCGGTAAGAAGAGAGAAGAGAAGAGAAGAATCATGCGGAAGAAGAGAATCGCCGCGTCGGTGGCCGTGCTGGCCGCCTCGGCCCTCGTCCTCGGCGCCTGCGGATCCTCCGAGGACAGCAGCGCGGCAAAGGAGGCCGACAAGCCGCAGGACAGCGCGCCGCCCACCGTCCAGGCCGCCGAACCGCTGGTCGTCACCTACGACGGCGGGCTGCTCGTCCTGGACGGCACCACGTTCGAGGTCGTCGGGGACCTCCCGCTCGACGGCTTCAACCGGATCAACCCGGCCGGTGACGACCAGCACGTGCTGGTCTCCACCTCCACCGGGTTCCAGGTCCTGGACGCGGTCGGCGCCCGGCTGACCGGCGCCGAGTTCGCGGGCGAGAAGCCGGGCCACGTCGTCCGGCACGGCGACCGCACGGTGCTGTTCGCGGACGGCACCGGCGAGGTCACCCTGTTCGACCCGCACGACCTGGGCGGGGACGGCCTGCCGGACACCGACACCTACCAGTCCGCCGAGGCCCACCACGGTGTCGCCGTCGAGCTGGAGAGCGGCGACCTGCTGGTCACCCTCGGCAACGAGGAGAGCCGTGTCGGCGCCATGGTCCTGGACGCCGGCGGCGAGGAGATCGCCCGCAGCGAGGAGTGCCCCGGCGTCCACGGCGAGGCCGCGGCCAAGGACGACGTCATCGTGATCGGCTGCGAGGACGGCGTCCTCGTCTACCGCGACGGCGCGTTCACCAAGGTGGACAGCCCCACCGCGTACGGCCGGATCGGCAACCAGGCCGGCTCGGACGAGTCCACCGTGGTCCTCGGCGACTACAAGCAGGACAAGGACGCCGAACTGGAGCGCCCCGAGCAGATATCCCTCATCGACACCGTCGACGGTTCGCTGAAGCTCGTCGACCTCGGGACCAGCTACACCTTCCGCTCCCTGGCACGCGGCCCGCACGGCGAGGCCCTGGTCCTGGGAACCGACGGCCGGATCCACGTCATCGACCCGGAGGCCGGCGAGGTCACGGACACCATCCCGGTGATCGACGCCTGGGAGGAGCCGCTGGAGTGGCAGCAGCCGCGCCCGGCGATCTTCGTCCGTGACCACACCGTCTTCGTCACCGAGCCGGGCAGCAAGGAACTGCACGCCGTGGACATCCACTCGGGCGAGGTGCTGAACAGCGTCGAACTGCCGCAGGTGCCCAACGAACTGAGCGGCGTGGTCGGCGCGGCCGGCCACTGACGTGCGCGAAGCGCCCGGGGGTGCGCCCCCGGGCGCTTCCCGCGCGCCGTCAAGCGCCCTGGTGAGGCGGCCGATCCGTGCTGATCATGAGGTGTGACGCAAGATCCTGTGACCTCCAACGCCGAGTACGCCGCCTCCCGGCACGCCGTATGGGTGTGTGCCACCGCGCTGATGACCGACCCGTGGGGGCGGGTGCTGCTCGTACGGCCCTCCTACCGCGACACCTGGCTGCTGCCGGGCGGCGGAGTGGAGGCGGGCGAACTGCCCAGCGAGGGCTGCCGGCGCGAGGTGTGGGAGGAGACCGGCCTCACCAGGACACCGGGTGCGGCCCTCGCCGTCGACCACGTCAGTCCGCGCATCGAGGGGCTGCCCGAGGACCTGCCGTTCCCCGGTGAGTTCCACACGGTCTTCGACGGCGGCACGGTCGGGTCCGCCGACGCGGCGCGCATCCGGCTGCCCGCCGGCGAACTGGAGGACCACGCGTTCCTCGACGCCGCCGAGGCGGCCGACCGGATGGCTGGCCCCGACGCCCGCCGCATGCTGGCCGCGCTGCGCGCCCGGCTCGGCGGCACCGGCACCGTCTACCTCCAGGACGGCCGGCACACCGGCCCGCGCCCTCCGCTGGAGGAGCACTCGGTGATCACCCGGGTCGTGCGGGGACACGACTGGCCCTGGCGCACCGACCGCCCCGTGGCGCACCGCACCCCCGTGACCCAGGTGTGGGGCTGGCTGTTCGCCCCGGACGGGCGGGTGGTGATACTCGTCGACCCGAAGGAGGGCGTGGTCCTGCTCCCCGGCGGAACGGTGGAGGCGCAGGACGGCCCCGACCCGGTGCGCACGCTCACCCGCGAGGCGTACGAGGAGGCCCGGCTCACCGTCGGCGAGGCGCGCTGGCTGGGCTGGGTCCACTCCCCGGCGGGCCCGGAACGGGCGCTGGCCCGCATGGCGGGGCGGGTGACCGCGATCGGCCCGCGCGGTGTCGACCCGGCCACCGGGCTGAGGTACCACCGGCTGCTCGCCACCCCGGCACAGGCCGCCGAACTCCTGGGCTGGGGGCCGGCCGCACGCCACCAGGCGGCCGAGGCGGCCCGGATCGCCGCCGAACGCTGGGGCATCCCGTACGCCACGGACCGTCCCGTCACGGAGGTCGACGCATGAGCCCGTCCACGCACCGCGAGCCCACTCCCGTACCGCCCGAACACCCCCGGCCCCCGGCGCCGCCCGACCGGCCGCCGCCGCCCACGCCCGCCGAGCCGCCGGTGCCGCCCGAGCACCCCACCCCGCCCCCGCCCCCGCCGTCGCCCGAGCCGCAGGAGCGGTGAGACGCGGCGCTGCGCCGGCCCGGGCGCCGTTCTGGCCGAGAAGGCGCTCTGGCGGACGCGGGCGCGTACCTCCCACACTGGCGCGCCATGGGCGGAAAGCGGCAGAACCAGCGGAATCGGCGGAAGCGGCAGGTGCGGCGCAACCGGTGGGGCGCCACGGGGATCGCGGTGGTGGCGGCGGTGGTGATCTTCTGGCCCTACACGCTGATCGCGCTCGGCGCCGCCGCGCTCGGGGCACTCGGCTGGTGGCTGTGGCGGCGCGACCGGCGGGCCAGGGCGGCGGACCGGGAGTTCCGCGCGGCGGACCGGCGCGCGCGGGCGCGGGCCACGGTGGCGGCGCTGGACATACTGAGCTGGCGGGAGTTCGAGGAGCATGTCGCCTGGCTGTGCCGCCGCGACGGCTGCGGCCAGGTCGAGGTGACGGGGCGGGCCGGTGACCTGGGCGCCGATGTGACGGCGCTGCTGCCGGACGGGCGGCGGCTGGTGGTGCAGTGCAAGCAGTACCGGGCGGACCGCTCGGTGGGCAGCGCGGACATGCAGAAGTTCCTGGGCACGGTGTACCAGCACCACCGGGCGGACCTGGCGGTGTTCGTGACCACGGCGGGGGCGTTCACCCGGCAGGCGCTCGAACTGGCGACGCAGCAACGGGTTCTGGCCATTCACCGCGACTATCTGGGGCTGTGGAACAGCGGTACGCCGCTGCTCGACCTGATCGCGGTCAACGGGGCGGGACAGGGCCGGCGTGAACGGCGCAAGGGCGGGTAAACAGGGGGCGGGAACGGAAGGGGGGCGGTCACCCATGGTCGATCCGCTGTCATTGGCGGCCATCACCGCGGCGGTCTCGGCCGCCGCCGGGGCACTCGGCACGGAGGCGGGAACGCGCAGTTGGGCGATGCTCGCCCGGCTGGGCCGGCGCGCCCTGGGGCGCGCCGACGCCGAGCCGGACCCGGACCCGGAGCCCGCGCCGTCCCCCGCCGCCGGCCCCGGCCCGCAGCCCGCGCCCGCCGTACGGCCCGATGACCCCGAGGTGCGGCAGCTCGCGGCCGTCATCTACGCCCGCGCGCTCCAGGACGCCGCCTTCGCCGCCGACCTGCGGAGCTGGATGCTGGAGAGCGAGGCGGCGCGCGGCGCGGCCGGCGGCGTGACCGTCCACAACGTCGTCCAGGGCAACGCCCGGGTGCGCAACCTGATCCAGGCGAACGAGGTGACCTGGCACTCCACCCGGTAACGTGGCCGCTGTGTCCGGTCCCCGTCACCGGCCCGAGCGGTACGACCCCGCCTGGGCGACGCTGCGCCCCCTCCCGGCGGTTGACGTTCTCGGGGTGGCCCGCACTCTCACCTCCGCGACCCGGCTGCGCGATCTGGTGCGGCTGCTGCCGCCGCAGGACGTGGAGCTGTTCTTCACCATCAACACCGGGTCCGCGTTCTCGGCCGGCCTGGAGGAGTACGTACGGTCGCTCCCCGGCCGCTTCCTGACCTGGGAGGAGGCCACGGCGCCCGGCCGCAGCTTCGATCTGGCCGTGGCGTTCGCCGTCCACCCCAGCATGCGCGAGGTGGACGCGCCGCTGATGGTGCTGCCGCACGGGGTCGGCTACAACCGGCTGGTGCCGGAGGTCACGGACGGCGGGCTCGGCGCGCCCGGCGAGGCGGCGGCTCGGGTGCGGCGAGCGCTGTACGGCTTCTTCGCCGGGCGGGGCGTACGGGAGCCGGCCGGGGACGCCCGGGAGGCGCTCGGCGCGCTGCCCGACCCTCCCCGCCGGACGGCGCACACGGACGCCCCAGGCGTGTGCACCTTCGATGTGACCGGGGACTGTACGGACGGCGTGGTGACGCTGCGCCGCTTCCCGGTCGTCGCGCGCAGCGGACGGACGGAGCCGCGCGGCTTCCTGGCGGTGACCGACGGCGAGACCAGCCCGCTGTGGCGGCAGGCGGCCGAGGTCGCGGCGCGCACCGTGACCGACGCCGGACTCCCGGCGGCGGACTGGCTGGAGCGCCGCGCGGCGGACAGCCCCGCCCTGCTGGTCGCGACGGCCGCACTGAGCCCGCACCGCTGTCTGCTGCGGCTGCGCGACGGCCGGCTGCTGGAGGCCGAGACCGCGCGGGAATGGGGCCTGCCCCGGCCGGAGCTGCACCCGCTGGTGCTGGGTGCGGCGGTGAACCTGTGGCAGTACGGGGGCGGCGGCGGCGCGGCCGAGCCGGCCACCGGCGGCCTGCTGATCCGGACCGGGGCGGCGGCCGTCCGGGTGCGGTTCGTGCCGCAGGACCGGACCGGCGACTGAGACGGCGCGCGCGGCGGCCGTACGCCGGGTCGCGCCCCGGGGTCAGCCGTCCTGGCGCAGCGCGCTCCGCCGGGCCTGCGCCGCCGTGCGCAGCGCGGTGTCTCCCAGGCGCTCCGCCGCCCCGATCACCAGGGTCAGGGCCTGGTCCAGCTTGGGGTGCTGGCCCAGGCGGGCGGCCCACTGGGCGGCCGTGGTCGCGTGCCGCAGTGCCGTCCGGGCGTCGTCCGCCGCCAGCGCCGCCTTGGCCAGCACGATGCCGATCCTGGACCGCATCGGGTCGTCACCGGTCCGTTCCACCACCGCCAGCGCGTCCTCCAGCGCCGCCGTCGCGGCCGGGAGGTCCCCGGCGGCCAGGTGGGCCTGGGCCAGGTTGTAGGTCTGCACCGCCACACCGTGCCGGTCGCCGGCCGCCTCGTTGGCCGCGAGTGCGCGGGCGAACAGCGGCAGGGCCCGGCGCGGTTGGCCGTCCGCCACCCACAGCAGCCCGCCGGTCTCCCAGATCACCCCGCGCAGCACCGGCGGCACCGGACCCGGACCGTCCGCGCCGTCCGCGCCGTCCGGACCACCCGGGCCGTCCCCGCCGGCGGCGCCGAAGAGTTCCTCCGCCACCGACAGCAGTTCCCTGGCCGAGGCCCGGTGCGCCCGCGCCTCCTCGCCGTCCGCGCTCTGATCGGCCATCGCGTGGTGGTAGCGCGCCAGCTGATTGAGTATCCGCACCTGCGCGGGTGTCCGCCCCTCCCAGCGGGCGGCCTCAAGACCGAGCCGGTTGGCCTCCAGCCAGTCCGCGTACAGCAGCCGCCCGTGGTGCAGCGCCCACAGCGACTCGCTCAGCCGCCACACCGGCTCGTACCAGCCGCTCTCGTACGCCGCCCGCTGCACCGCCAGCAGATTGCTGCGCTCCGCGTCCAGCCAGCCCACCGCCGCCTCCCGGCCGGAGAAGGGGGAGGGGCCGCCGGGCGGCGGCGCGATGCGGTAGCGGTCGCCGAGCACGAGCGCGTCCGCTGCCGCCGCCAGCGTGACGTAGTCGTCGACGACGGCGCGCAGCAGCCGTTCGCGGTCGGCGGCGGTCAGCTCCCGCCGGGCGCGGTCGGCGGCGTGCTCGCGTACGAGATCGTTCAGCCGGAACCAGCCGGTCTCCTTGGCGGGCCCTGCCAGGTGCGACCGGGCCAGCTCGCGCAGCCCCGCCCCGGCGGCCGGTCCCGCGACGCGGGTGACCAGGTCCTTCGTGAAAGTCGCACCGGGGTGGACGCCGAGCAGCAGATAGGCCTGGCGCGCGGCCGGCGGAAAGTCGGCGAACGCCGCGTCAAAGACCTGGGACACCGACAGTTCTCCCATCCGTCGGCGCGCGTCGCGGAGCCTGGTGAGGATCTCGGCGCCGGTCTCGCCGAATCCGCCCTGGTCGGCAAGGAGTTCGCTCACAGCGAACAGCGCCTGCGGATGCCCGGCGCACAGCCGCACCAGTTCGAGCAGCTCCTCCGGCGCCGTCGTGTCCGCCGGCCCCACCAGGGTGCGGACGAGATCCGTTCCGGCGGCGCCGTCCAGCGGCCCCACGGTCAGGGTCAGATCCGCCCGCAGCGCGAGACCGGGCAGCGCGCGCCGGGCGGCCACCACCAGAACGCCCCGGGTGGGCAGCAGCGGCAGTACCTCGGAGGCGTTGAGCACGCCGTCCACGAACAGCAGCAGCCGCCGTTCCGCCGTGAGGGTGCGGAACCGCTTCTCGCGGGCCGGCAGCGAGGCGGGCGGGCCCGCGCCCTCCCCCTCCAGCGAACGCAGCAGGTCCGTCAGCACCGCCCCGATGTCCACCGCCCCGTCCCGCCGGTGCTGGGCGAGATCGACGTACAGGTCCCCGTCCGGGGAGTGCAGTTCCCGGTCCAGGGCGTGGATCCAGTGGCCCAGCAGCGAGGTCTTGCCGATCCCGCCGAGCCCTGTGACGACCACGACCACGCGGCCGTCCCGGTGCCGGCCGGTCTCCAGCAGGGCCGCCAGCCGGGTGAGTTCGGCGGCGCGGTTGACGAACGGCCCCAGCGGCGGCCGTACCTCGCGCGGCAGCGGCCGGGGGCGGGCCGGCGGGGCGGGGTCCAGATTCATGATGACGTGCCGCGCCTGGACGATGGTGTCCGCCCGGACCTGCCCCGAGACGGAGTTGACGGACACGTCCTGGGCGTCATCGCGGCCATCCATCCGTCGGACGCTATCAGCGGGGCAGGCCCTTGTCAGGAGAGCGCACGAGGGAGGCCCCGCGGGTCGCCGGGCCCGAGGGCGCGCGGCGACGCGGCGGTGCCGGCCGCGGTGTGCCGCGGCGGCTCAGCTGTTCGCGACGGGCGTGGGGGCGGGCCAGTTGCGCAGCAGGGCGTCGAGGGAGTCCAGGATCCGGATCCAGGTCTCCTGGGTGTCGGGAGCGCTGTGGCTGAAGCCGCCGCCCAGCTCCAGGCTGACGTAGCCGTGGAAGACGCTGCCCAGCAGCCGCACGGCGTGCGTCTGGTCCGGCTCGCCCAGCGCGTACCCGCGCAGGATCGCCCTGGTCATCCGGGCGTGCCGGCCACCGGCGCTGGCCGCGGCGGCCTGCGGATCCAGGCGCAGCTGGGCGGCGGCGTAGCGGCCGGGGTGCGCGCGGGCGTAGTCGCGGTAGACGTCGCCGAGGGCGGCGAGCGCGTCGCGCCCGGACCGTCCGGCGAGGGCGGCGTCGCCACGCTCGGCCATCTCCTCCAGGGCCAGCAGCGCGATGCGGGTCCGCAGGTCCTGGGAGTTCTTCAGGTGGGAGTAGAGGCTGGCGACCTTGACGCCGAGGCGGCGGGCGAGCGCGGAGACGGTCACCTCGTCGAAGCCGACCTCGTCGGCCAGCTCCGCTCCGGCCCGCACCACACGTTCCGTGGTCAGCCCCGCACGCACCATGACGTTCCTCGCTCGCTCTTGTGACCGTTTCCCGAAAGCGATTATGCGTTTGCCTAACATCTTTAGGCAAATTAGCCTGGCTCTCCATGAAGGCACTGACCGAGAACGAGATCCGCGCCTCCTTCGTCAACTGCTCCAAGGGCGAGACGAAGCGGCTGTACGTCCCCCTCGACCTGGCCACCCGCCCCTGGGACGAACTGGACTACCTCGGCTGGCGGGACCCCCGGGCGCCCGACCGCGCCTACCTGGTCGCCGACGTCGGCGGCCGTCCGCAGGCCATCGCCCTGCGCAGCACCGCCCCGTCCCCCGGCCGCAAGCGGCACAGCATGTGCTCGATCTGCCTCACCACCCGGGCGGGCGGCGTCGCCCTGATGGTCGCCCCGCGCGCCGGGCGGGCCGGCAAGCAGGGCGACTCGGTGGGCAGCTACCTCTGCGACGACCTGGACTGCTCGCTGTACGTGCGCGGCAGGAAGGACCCGGGCGACGGCGCCCGGGTGTACGAGACGCTCACCGTGGAGGAGAAGGTCCGGCGGACCGTGGACAACCTGGCCGCGTTCATCGCCAAGGTCACCGCCACGCCGTAGGCCCGGTCCGGTCACCGACCGGGTGGCGGATCGGGGATCTGAGCTCCTCGGCCTGCCCCGGCGGCGCGATCACCGTCCTCGCCGCGGGAGTACGTTTCCCCCATGCCCCGCTACCTCGCTGTCGTTCCCGTCCGCTTCACCCACGAGCCCACCGAGGACGCACTGAACGACTTCAACGACGCCCTCGCCGCCTACGATCCCCGCGGCCGCAGGGGCAGGATCGTCACCCATCGCACCGACGCCGGGGACATCACCTTCAGCATCATCGTCGAATCCGCCGACGACCAGGAGGCGAAGCGCGTGGCGCGGGAGACCGCCGCCTCCGCGCTCCTCGACACCGGCCACCGGAGCGACGCCGCCACCGTGCGGGGCGACACGATCGAGGTCATCCCCGGGTAGCGGCTGCGCCCACCAGGGACGGGCCACCCGCGCCCGCGCCGCGCCAAGAGGCGGCCGTCAGTCCAGGCCCTGTACGGGCAGCCGCGCGGGCGCGTGGCTGCGGAAGGTGGTCCGCCACGCGGGTTCGCCCGCGAGCCGCAGGCCGGGGAAGCGGCGCAGCAGGGTGCCGAGCGCGATCTCGATCTGGGCGCGGGCCAGCGGCGCGCCCAGGCAGTAGTGCAGGCCCTGGCCCAGCGCCAGATGGGCCTTCTCGGCACGGTGGATGTCGAAGCGGTCCGGCCGCGGGTACCGGGCCGAGTCACGGTGCGCCGCGGCCAGACCGAGCAGGACCGTCTCGCCGCGCGGGATGACCGTACCGCCCACCTCGATGTCCTCCACCGGGAAGCGGCGGATGGCCGTCACATTGGGGTGCACGTAGCGCAGCAGCTCCTCCACGGCCTCCGGCAGCAGCGCGTCGGGGGCGCCGCGCACGGCGGTCAGCTGCTCCGGGTGGGTCAGCAGGGTGTGGAGGCCGCCCGAGATGAGGTGGGTGACGTTCTCGATGCCGGCGCCCACGATGAGGAAGGCGAGCGAGACCAGCTCGCTCTCGCTGAGCTGTTCGCCCTCGTCGCGGGCGGCGATCAGGCCCGAGAGCAGGTCGTCGCCGGGTGTGGCGCGCCGGTCGGCGATCAGGGCGCGCATGAACGCGGCGATCGCGTCGACGGCCTCGCCCGCCTCCTGCGGCCTGCGGGCCGAGATGACGGTGCCGATCAGTGCGGCGAAGGACCGCCGGCCCTCGGCGGGCAGCCCGAACAGTTCGCCCATGACCGTCATCGGCAGCGGCCTGGCGTAGGCGCGGACCAGGTCCACCGGGCCGGACCGTCCCGCGAGGGCCACCGCCTCCGCGAGCTGTCCGGCCGCCTCCGCGATCCGGGGCCGCAGCGCTTCCACCCGGCGCGGGGTGAACGCCTTGGACACCAGCCGGCGCAGCCGCAGATGGTCGGCGCCGTCCATGTTGAGCAGGTTGGCGTCCAGCTCGGGCGGGAGGGAGAAGCCCTGATAGCCGGTGGTGGAGTGCGACTTGTCGAGCGACAGCCGCGGATCCCCCATCCAGGCCCGCACATCGGCCTCCCGCGTGATCACCCAGGCCGCCGTGCCCTCGGGGAGGGTGACCCGCACGACGGGGGTGTCCCGGCGCAGCCGCGCGAAGGTGCCGTGCGGGTCGGCGGCGAAGACCTCGGGGTCGAAGGGCATCGGTGCCTGAGCGAGCGTCATGTGCCCAGCGTAGGGGGGTGGCCGGCGGCCCGGCCCGGCGCGCGGTGGTTCGGTTCCGGCCGGTTCGGTGCCGGGTGCGCGCCGGGCCGTCGCGGGCCGGGGGTCAGCGCGCGCCGGCCGTGTACTCCGCCGCCGCCGCGGCGACATCGACGGCGAAGGTGCCCTGGGTGACCGAGGTGGCGCCGCCGTCCACGGGGATGATCGCGCCGGTCACGAACTGGGCCAGGTCGCTGGCGAGGAACGAGGCGACGCGGGCGATGTCGTCCCCGGTGCCGACCCGGCCCAGGGGCTGGCTGCCGCCGAGCCGGTCGGCGAGGAACCCGGTGAACGCCTCGGCCTCCTCCATCGGCACCCCGAAGGACCGGGCCATGATCGGCGTCATGATGATGCCCGGCGCGATCGCGTTGGAGCGGATGCCGAGCGGGGCGAGTTCGGCGACGGCCTGGTGGACGACGCCGACCACCGCGTGCTTGGCGATCGTGTAGCCGGCGGCGCTCCAGCCGCCCTGCAGCGCGGCGGCGCTCGCGGTGCTGATGATCGAGCCGGGGCCGCCCTGTGCCTGGAACTGGCGGGCGGCGTACTTGTGGCCCAGCACCACGGACCGGGTGAGCAGGTCGATGGTGCGGGAGAAGCCCTCGGCGCCGATCTCGGTCAGCGGCGAGGGGTCGCCCTGCGCGCCGGCGTTGTTGAACATGACGTCGAGCCGGCCGAAGTGCTCGGCGGTGCGGCGCACGACGTTCTCGATGGCGGCCTCGTCGGTGACGTCGGTGCGGACGTACAGGGCCCGCTCGCCCAGCCGCGCGGCGAGCGCCTCGCCGGCCTCGTCCTGGATGTCGGCGATGGTGACGCGGGCTCCGTCGGCGATGAACCGCTCGACGGTCGCCTCTCCGATTCCGCTGCTGCCACCGGTGACGATGGCGACCTTGTTCTCCAGAAGTCCTGACATGGTGGTATCGACTTTCCTGCGGTGCGGTGCGATGCGATGGAGTGTGGGGGTGGGGTGGGGGTCAGCGGGCCCCGGCGAGGACACCCGACGCGAAGGCGTCGAGATGGGCGTCGAATAACGGCTCGGGGTCCTGGCCGGTGCGGGCCATTCCCTCCAACGCGAGCCGGGTGGCGGAGGCCACGGCGGCCGCGGCCGTTCGGGTGCCGATGGCGTCGGGCGCGCTCCCGAGCCGGGGGGCGAGCGCCGCGGCCAGCGTGGTCTCACCGTGGTGGACGGCGCGCAGGAAGACGGACCACATGCCGGGGTCGGCGAAGACCAGCGGGAACAAGGCACGGGTGCGGGCGGCGTGCGTACCGCCGAGCATGACGCGGAAGCCGTCCCGCAGCACGCCGGTCAGCGGCCCCGGCGGGGCCGTGCGCACGTGGGTGTTGAAAGTGTCCGTCGTCCAGTCGAAGACCGGCTGGACGGTGTCGGCCTTGGTGGGGAAATAGCGGTGGAACGAGCGCGCGGAGATGCCGATGGCCGCGGTCAGCTCGGCCACGGTGAGGGAGGTGGTGCCGCGGCTGATGTACAGCTCGCAGCACTTCTCGGACGCCCTCATCGCGGCGTCGTCCCTGACGCGTCCCATGGCTCGCACCCTACGCCCGGGTGGCAGAATCTGCCAGGGGGTCGGATGTGAGCCACAGGGCGCCTCCGGGCGTCAGCCGGTACGGTCGGCCTGTCCGGCCACCGTGGCCGGTGCGGCGGGGTCCGGTGCCGGTTCCGGTGCCGGTGCGCCAGCGGGGCCGGTCTCCGGCTCCGGATCGGGCAGGGTGTACGTGCGCAGCGGCCGGTTCGTCACCGCCACCACAAGGACCCCCACCGCACCCGCCAGACCGCCCGTCACCAGCGCGACCGGTGCCGAGGTGAGCGAGGCGACCAGGCCGCCCCGGAAGTTGCCGACCTCGGGTCCCGCCATGCCGATGACGTGCTCCACGGAGGACACCCGTCCCCGGTACGCGTCGGGCGTCTCCAGCTGGACCAGCGCCCCCCGCGTCACCACCGAGATGGTGTCCGCGCCGCCCGCCACCGCCAGGCAGCCCAGCGCCAGCCACAGCGGCCCCGCCAGCCCGAACCCGGCCAGCGCCAGCCCCCACACCAGCGCGGCGGTCAACTGCACCGCCCCCGCCCGCCGCAGCCGGGTCACCGTGCCGGAGAACAGTCCCGCCGTGATCCCGCCGACCGCCACCGCCGACAGGAACAGGCCGAGCGTGCGCGGATCCCCGTCGAACCTGATCTCGTTGATCAGCGGGAAGAGGGAGATCGGCATGGCCAGCAGCGTCGCGGACAGGTCCGTGGCGAAGGCGCCCCACAGGGTGGGCCGGCGCAGGATGTAGAGCCAGCCGCCGCGTTCGGGCCGGCGCAGCCGGGCGGCTCCGCCGCCGTTCCCCGCGCCGGACGCCGTCGGGCTCAGCGGCGGCATCGGCGGCAGCCGGAACAGGACGGCCAGGGAGATCAGGACGGCGCACGCCTGGAGCCCGTACGCCGCCGGGAACCGCCACTGTGCCAGCACGAGTCCGGCCAGCGCGGGGCCGGCCAGCATCGACACCTGGAACGCCATGCCCTGCAGGGCCAGCCCCGCGGCCAGCTGGTCGGACGGCAGCAGCCGCACCGGGAACGTACGCCGGGCGGGCGCCCCCAGCGCGCTCGCCCCGCTGCTGGCCCCCACCAGCGCGAGCAGCAGCAGGACCGAACGGTTCCCGGCCGCCGCCTGCCCCACCAGCGCCAGCGCGGCCAGCAACTGGACGGCGGTGGTGGCCCGTACCAGGGACCGCCGGTCCATCGCGTCGGCGAGCGCACCCCCGGCCACGCCCAGCACGATGGCGGGCCCGGCGGCGGCCAGGCCGATGGCCCCCGTCCACAGCGGACTGCCCGTCAGCTCCCACACCTGCGCCAGCACGGCCACCGTGGCGATCTGCTGGCCGAGCGAGCCCAGCGAGGCGCCGATCCACAGCGCGCGGAAGGGCGGACTGGTGCGCAGCGGCCGCACGTCCACGAACCGTGTCCGGCGGCTCACGACGGTTCTTCGAGGCGGTCGAGGATCCGGTCCTTCATCGACCGGCGTTCCAGCGCCGCGGCCAGCGCGACGGCGGCGGCGCTGAGCGGGTACGGCAGCTCCTCGTCCAGCTCGGCGACCACCGCGTGGGTGGCCCGCCACTCCGCCTCCAGGAAGGGCACCAGCGCGCGACCGCGTTCGGTGAGCGTGATCCTGCGGGTGCGGGCGTCCTCCTCGCCGGGCGCGGAGTCGATCAGGCCCTCGCGGCGCATGGCGGTCAGGGTCTGGCTGAGGGCGGAGTGCGAGCGGTCCAGGGAGTCGGCCAGCTCCCGGATGGTGAGCGGTCCGGTGTGCGCGAGGCGGATCAGCGGATAGGCGAACCGGGGCCGTACGCCGTGGATGCCGCGCAGCGCGTACACCTCGCCGATCTCGTCGTCCATGGCGCGGAAGAGCTGGTGCAGCGGCACCCAGCGGTCCGGCTCGGAGGTGGGGTCGCCACCGGCCGGTTCAGGAGGCCCGGGAGATGTCATAGCGCTAATATAACAGCGCTTATGGAATACGGGCCCGGGCCGGAGCCCACCGTCCGCCCCGGGCCGCGCCCGGTGTCGGTGCTGTTGCCGCCGAGGGCCCCGGGGCGGGGGCCGTTAGGATCCAGCGGGAATGGACGGGTATGGAAGGGCAGGTGCACAGCCATGAAGTACCGCATGATCGGAGCCGCGCGGGTCAGCGAGATCGGCCTCGGCGCGATGCCGATGTCGATCGAGGGACGGCCGCAGGACGAGAGCCGTTCGATCGCCACCATCAAGGCCGCGCTGGACGCGGGCATCACCCTCATCGACACCGCCGACGCGTACAGCCTCGGCGACGCCGACGACGCGGGGCACAACGAGTCACTGATCGCCCGGGCGCTCGCCGGGGACCCGCGCAGGGACGACGTACTGATCGCCACCAAGGGCGGCCACACCCGGCCCGGCGACGGCAGCTGGGGCTGAACGGCTCCCCGCAGTACCTGCGTTCGGCCTGCGAGGCGTCGCTGCGCCGGCTGGGGGTGGAGGCCATCGGCCTCTACCAGTTCCACCGGCCCGATCCGGCCGTGCCCTACGCCGAGTCGGTCGGCACGCTGGCCGAACTGCTGGACGAGGGCAAGATCCGGATGGCCGGCGTCTCCAACGCCGACCCGGAACAGATCGAGCAGGCCAACGCGATCCTGGGCGGCCGGCTGGTGTCCGTCCAGAACCAGTACTCGCCGGCCTTCCGCTCCAGCGAGGCGGAGCTCGAACTGTGCACGGAGCTGGGCATCGCGTTCCTGCCGTGGAGCCCGCTGGGTGGCATCGCGCAGGCGGGCGACCTGGGTTCGCGCTTCGCACCGTTCGCCCAGGTGGCGCGGGATCGCGGGGTGAGTCCGCAACGGGTGTGCCTGGCCTGGATGCTGGCGAAGTCCCCGATGGTCGTCCCGATCCCCGGCGCCAGCCGCCCGGAGACGATCACGGACTCGGCCGCCGCCCCGGAGCTGACACTGACGGCGGACGAGCTGGCAACACTCGACTGAGCAGGAACAGGTGACACGATGCGACTGATGCGCATAGGCGAACCGGGCCGCGAACGCCCGGTACTGGCGGCGGCCGACGGCTCGCGCCACTACGATCTGCGGGGCGTCACGCAGGACATCGACGCCGCCTTCCTCGCGGCGGTGACGGAGAACCCGGGGATCGTCCCGGCCGTGGACACCCTGCCGGAGACCAGCATCGAGGGGGAACGGATCGGCGCCCCGGTCACCCGCCCCTCGGCGGTGCTGTGCATCGGGCAGAACTACGCGGCACACGCCGCCGAGTCGGGGTCCGCGCCGCCGAAGTGGCCGATCCTCTTCTACAAGTCGCCGAACACCGTGGTCGGACCGAACGACGCGGTGCACATCCCGCGCGGGGCCTCGACCACCGACTGGGAGGTCGAACTGGCCGTCGTCATCGGCCGGCGCGCCCGCTACCTCGACAGCCCGCGGGACGCGTTCGCGCACATCGCCGGATACACGATCGCCAACGACGTCTCCGAGCGCACGTACCAGAAGGACGAGTCGGGCGGTCAGTGGTCCAAGGGCAAGAGCTGTGAGACCTTCAACCCGCTGGGCCCGGTGCTGGTGACGGTGGACGAGGTGCCGGACCCGCAGAACCTCACGCTGCGTTCCTGGGTCAACGGCGAGCCGCGGCAGGACTCCACCACCGCCGACATGATCTTCAGCGTGGCGCACCTGGTCCACCACCTCTCCCAGTACCTGGTACTGGAGCCCGGTGACGTGATCAACACCGGAACGCCGCAGGGTGTCGCGATGTCGGGCAACTTCCCGTACCTGGCCGCCGGTGACGTGATGGAGCTGGAGATCACCGGTCTCGGCCGCCAGCGCTCGCCGCTGCGGGCTGCTCCGTCATCGTGATGGCCGTCACCCGTCCGAGTGAGGAATCGGGGGCGGCCGTCCGATTTGGCGGCCCTTGACATGATTCACGGGGGGAAGCCCAAGGTGACACCTGGTTAGGTTGGACGCCATGGCTTCCCCCCACGTGATCAAAGTCCGCTTCGACGGCGGCCCCCGTCACGGCCGGACGATCGATCTCGTCATCACCGGCCATGTTCCCCTGATGCTCTCCGGCCGCCCCGACAGCAACGGCCTGTACGAACTGCGCTGCACGGAGGGCCGGGGCACCCGCTACACCTGGATCGACGACGTCCCGGTCCGCAAGTAGCGCGCCGCACGCGGACATCGCCTGGGGGACGGCCGGGGCCCGATCGGCTCCCGGCGGGCGCGTGGTGGCGGCCCGGTGTTCAGCGGCCCAGCGACCGGAAGCGGCGCAGCGCCAGCGGGACGGCCAGGCCCAGCAGCACGAGGGGCCACCCCACCGCGAGCGCGACGGGGTGTTCGGCCGGCCAGGAGGCGCTGCTCCAGGTGGGGTTGCCGAACAGTTCGCGCACCGCGCTCGCCGTGGCCGACATCGGGTTCCACTCGGCCACCGCCCCCAGCCATCCCGGCATGGTGTCCGGTGAGGTGAACGCGCTCGACAGGAATCCCACCGGCCACACCAGGATCTGCACGGTCTGCACCATCTCCGGGCGCCCCGCGACCAGGCCCAGCCAGATGCCGACCCACAGCATCGCGAAGCGCAGCAGGAGCAGCAGCCCCACGGCCCCCAGCGCCGCCGCCGCGCCGCCGTGCCAGCGCCAGCCGATGGCGAGCCCGGCGCCGATCATGACCAGCAGCGCGGCGGCCGAGCTGAGCATGTCGAGCAGACTGCGCCCGATCAGGAACGAGGACGGGACGATCGGCATCGAACGGAACCGGTCGAGCACCCCCTTGTTGATGTCCTGGGTGAGCGCCACCATCGTGCTTTCCAGGCCGAAGGCCATGGTCAGCGCCAGCATCCCCGGGATCAGGAACTCCTTGTAGTCCCCGCCGCCGGCCACCTCCATCCCGCCGCCGATGAAGTACGCGAACATCACCAGCAGCATCACCGGGAAGATCAGCTGTGCGGCGAACTGGCCCGGCTGCCGTGCCCAGTGGGCCAGGCCCCGGCGGGTCATCGTGACCGAGTCCGTCCACAGGCGCGGTCCGGTGTACGTGGTGGTCATGCCGTCTCCGTTCCGGTCAGGGTGAGGAAGACCTCGTCGAGGGTGGGGCGGCGCAGGGCGATGTCCTGGGCCTCGACGCCGGCCGCCGCCAGCGCCGTCACGGTGGCGGTCAGGGCGGTCATCCGGTCCGGCGCCGGGCGGCTGACCAGCCGGCGGTCCGTGTCCACGACGGTTCCGCCGACGGCCGCCGCCGCGGCGTCCAGCCGGTCCCGTTCGCGCACCACGATGTCGATCCGGTCGGCGCCTGCCCGCGCCTTGAGCTCGTCGGCGGTGCCCTCCGCGATGCGCCGGCCCCGGTCGAGGACGGAGATCCGGTCGGCGAGCTGGTCGGCCTCCTCCAGGTACTGGGTGGTGAGCAGGACGGTCGTGCCGCCGCCGGTCAGCCGGCGCACCGCCTGCCACACCTCGGCCCGCCCGCGCGGGTCGAGCCCGGTGGTCGGTTCGTCGAGGAAGAGCACCGGCGGGTGGACGACGAGGGAGGCGGCGAGGTCCAGGCGGCGGCGCATGCCGCCGCTGTAGGTGGTGACGGGGCGGTGGCCGGTGTCGGCGAGCGAGAACTCCGCGAGCAGCGCGTCGGCCCGCCGTGCGGCGGCCTTCGCGCCCAGGTGGTGGAGGCGGCCGAACAGCTCCAGGTTCTGCCGTCCGCTCAGCCCTTCGTCCAGGGCGGCGTGCTGCCCGACCAGGCCGATGCGGTGGCGCACCGCGTCCGGGGCGCGGGCGACGTCGTGGCCGGCCACTTCCGCCAGTCCGGAGGTGGGGCGCAGCAGGGTGGTGAGGATGCGGACGGCGGTGGTCTTGCCCGCTCCGTTGGGGCCGAGTACGGCGTGCACGGTGCCTTCATCGGCGGTGAGGTCCAGCCCGTCGAGGGCGTTCCGGTTTCCGTAGGTCCTGGTGAGTTCGCGGACTCTGATCATCTGGCGCACTGCGTGCCCTCACACCCCTCGCTATTCAAACTTGATGAGCGAGGGCCGAGGGTAGAGGGCACGGCGCGACTAGTCAAACTTGAAGAGTGAGCCCGGTGAGAGACTGTCCGCACAGACACACCCCAGACGATCCGCGCAAGGGGAGGGCGAGTGATGTCGGTCATCCGGCTGCTGGTGCTGGGTTCGGTGCGCCAGCACGGGCGCACCCACGGGTACCAGGTCCTCAACGACCTGGAGTTCTGGGGCGCCCACGAGTGGTCCAACGCCAAGCCGGGCTCGATCTACCACGCGCTGAAGGCCATGGCCAAGCAGGGACTGCTGCTCGCCCACGAGGCCGCCCCCAGCCCGGCCGGCGGCCCGCCCCGTACCGAGTACGAGATCACCGACGCCGGCGAGGACGTGTTCTTCGACCTGCTCCGGCACGCGCTGCGCGCCCACGACGAGCGGATCGACGTCCTGACGGCGGGCGTCGGCTTCATCGTCGATCTGCCACGCGCCGAGGCCGTCGGCCTGCTGCGGGAACGGGTCGCGGCACTGGAGGGCTGGCGCGCCGAGGTGCGCAAGCACTGGAGCCCGCCCGAGGACACCCCGGAGCAGTGGGGGCACATCGGCGAGATCATGCGGCTGTGGGTGCACGAGTCGTCCAGCGACGAGGCGTGGACGCGCGGCCTGATCGACCGCATCGAGGCGGGCGCGTACGTCTTCGCGGACGAGGGCGAACGGCAGATGGACGTGCTGCCGCCCGGCGTACCGAATCCGTACGCGAAGAACTGAACCGGGCGCCGGCGCGGTGCCGGGCCGCTCGGACTCAGAGAAGCTTCCGCACGACGCGGTTCAGCAGCTCCCGCGACTCCGCCGGCGGCTGCGCCGCGTCGGAGAGCCGGTCCAGGACCGCCTGGTAGGAGGCGACGTCCTCGCGCTTGTCGAGATAGAGCGCGCCCGTCAGCTGCTCGACGTAGGCCACGTCCGACAACTCCCGCTCGGCGAAGCGCAGCACGGTGAACGCCCCGCTCTCCGCGACATGCCCGCCGTACGCGAAGGGGACGATCTGGAGCGTGACGTGGGGCAGCTCGGAGAACTCCAGCAGCAGTTTGATCTGGTCCGCCATGACCTGCCGGCCGCCGTACCCCCGGTGCAGCGCGGCCTCGTCCAGCACGCAGTGCACCTGCGGGGCCCGCTCGCCGAACAGCAGCTTCTGGCGCTGCATGCGCAGTTCGACGCGGCGCTCGATCTCGGTGCGCGGCAGTCCGCCCCGGTGGCCGCTGATGATCACGGCCTCGGCGTACGCCTCGGTCTGGAGCAGCCCGTGCACGAACTGCACCTCGTAGGCGGCGATCCGGGCGGCCGCCGCCTCCAGGCCGACATAGGTCTGGAACCAGCCCGGCAGCACGTCGTTGTAGCTGTGCCACCAGCCGGCGTGGCCGGAGGAACGCGCGAGGCCGAGCAGCGATTCGCGCTCGGCCTCGTCCACCACCCCGTACAGCGTGAGCAGGTCCGCCACGTCCCGCTGCTTGAAGCTGACCCGCCCCAACTCCATCCGGCTGATCTTGGATTCGGAGGCGCGGATCGAGTATCCGGCCGCCTCGCGGGTCACCCCGCGCGACTCGCGCAGCCGGCGCAGCTGTGATCCCAGCAGGATCCGGCGGACCATCGAGCCGCTGTCATCTCGCTCGGCCATGGCCATGCTGGCACTGCCCCCTGTGTTCCGCTGCTGCGGCTGTCGCTGCCGGTGGGTGGTGGTCGGTGCGGTCATTCGGTCAGCCCTCCACTTCGGACTGTGCGAAGTCTGCCATCTCCAGGCTTCATTCGGTGGTGGCTTGATTACAGTCAATTGATTTTTGAACATGCACGTGCATCTGCCCTTGCATTCGGCCGGGGCGTTGGGAAGCATGAGGATCTACGCGCTGGGAGCCGGTGCGTCTGTAGGAGCCTGCCCGGACCACCGCCGCCGTGATCGCCAGGAGTGCCGCATGGGGAACGAGAGAACGCCCGTGCTCGATGTGTTAGGGCCGTCGTTCCCCGCCTTCGACAGCCGCACCGTGGCCGGTACGGCCACCCTCGGCCTCCCCGACCGGCCGGAATCGGTCCGCAGCGCAAGGGACTTCACCCGCAGCACGCTGCGCTTCTGGCGGCTGAGCGAGCAGTTCGACTCCGTCTCCCTGGTGGTGTCGGAACTGGTCACCAACGCGCTGCGGTACGGGGACCCCGCGATCGAGCTGGAACTGGTGCGCGGCAGCCGGCGGCTGGTGTGCGCGGTGCGCGACGCCAGTGCCACCGCGCCCTGCCGCACGGAGGCGGACCCGGGCGCGGAATCGGGGCGCGGGCTGCACCTGGTGGAGTGCTTCAGCGACGGCTGGGGCTGGCGCCATCAGACCGAGAGCGGCGGCAAAGTGGTCTGGGCGGTCTTCCGCATCTGAACTCCCCCGTACCATGGGCGCGTTACGGACGGCCGTGTCGGGGGGACGATCATGCGGCGCCAGGCAAAGGGATCCATACGCGCGACCACATCGGGGGCGGTGCTGCTCACCCTGCTCACCGCCCTGGCGGTGGGCGGCTGTGGGAGCGGCGGCGACAAGGAGTGCGAGACCGGGGAGGTCGGCACCGTCGCGCACCCCGGACGCTCATCGGGGGGTTCGGGCGGCGGGCGCGGTGGCGGCCGCACCCGGCCCGGCGGCATCGCGACCACGGGCGGCAGCAGTAGCAGCGGCGGTTCGGGCGGTGACGACTGCCCGCGCCCCTCGCCCACCCCGACGCCCACCGCGCCGGCGTTCCGGCCCTGACGGGTCCGCGGCCTCACCCCGCCCCTGCCGGGGCGATATTCACTGTCCGACGGGCAGCCGCTGTGCCAGGGTCGGCGGATGCACGCATCCCGCACCGCGCTGCTGCGGTGGCAGTTCGAGATGACCTGGTCGCTGTTCGAGTACCACCTGGAGCGCCTGGAGCCCGACGACTTTCTGTGGGAGCCGGCGGGCCCCGCCCACTGCTGGACGGTACGGCCCGACGCCGAGGGCCGCTGGCTCCCGGACTGGGCGGATGTCGAGCCCGACCCCGTCCCGGTGCCCACGATCGGCTGGGTCAGCTGGCACATCGACTGGTGGTGGAGCGTCACCCTCGACCACGCGCGAGGGCGCACGCCCAGGGACCGCACCGAGGTCCACTGGGCGGGTGACGGTCCCGCCGCCATCGCCCGGCTCCGCGAGCTGCGGACGGGATGGCTGGCTCTGCTGGATGACCTGTCCGACACCGACCTGGACGCCACCGCCCCCTTCCCCTGGCAGGACGACCCGGCCCACACGGTCGGCCACATGCTGAGCTGGGCGAACGCCGAACTGATGAAGAACGTCGCGGAGATCGGGCAGCTCCGCATGCTGCGCGCCGCCTCCGCCGCCCCCGGTTAGGCCGGGCGCCGCGCGTCAGCGCACCAGGTGGTCGAACTCGCCGTCCTTCACGCCCAGCAGGAGGGCGGCGACCTCCGCACGCGTGTAGACCAGCGCCGGGCCGTCGGGGAAGCGGGAGTTGCGCATCGCCACCTCACCACTGGGGAGCTGGGCGAACTCGGCGCAGGTGCCCTGGGAGTTGCTGTGGCTGCTCTTGAGCCACTGCACATCTTCCAGTTGCTGCGCGGCCATGCCGTTGTAAACGTCGGGCACTGGGGCTCTCCCGGGGGTCGTGCTACATGTGCGAAGTCTCAACTCCCGTACAGCATAACGTCGTTCATATGCAGGTGCACGTGAGGATGCACGTGCACAACGGGCAGTCGTCGCCCCATCACCCCTGGTCAGAGCCCATCCCCGACGATCGGCTCAGCGGGTCGCGTACGGCAGCAGCGCCATCTCCCTCGCGTTCTTGATCGCCCGCGCCAGCGCCCGCTGCTGCCGCACCGTGACCCGGGTGACCCGGCGGCTGCGGATCTTCCCCCGGTCCGAGATGAACTTCCGCAGCAGGTCGGTGTCCTTGTAGTCGATGTACGTGATCCCCGCCGCGTCCAGCGGGTTGGGGCGGGGTTTGGCCGACTGCCTGCGGTCTTTGGACGTACGGCGCTGGTTCATCGTTCCGGCACTCCCGAGGTGGTGGGGTCGAGCAGTTCGTCGAAGGAGGACGGCCGCAGGCCGGCCCAGGCGGTGCGCCCGGCCGCGTACTCGGCGTCCGTCAGCAGGCAGGAGTCCAGCAGTTCCGTCAGCCCGCCGCTGTCGAGACCGGGCGAGGTGAACACCAGATGCTGGACGCGGTCCCCGCACACCGGGTCCCAGTCCAGCGCGGCGGCGGCGCGGCGTACCGGCGGCACCAGGTCCCAGGCGGCGTCCGGGAGCGAGGCCAGCCACGGCCCGGCCGGTTCCACGCACAGCGCTCCGCCCGCCGCGTCCCAGGAGAGCAGCACATCGGGCCGGTCGGCCAGCCAGAACCGCCCCCGGCTGCGGGCGGCGGCGCAGGTCAGATCCTCCAGCGCCGCGTACAGCCGATCGGGGTGGAAGGGACGCCGCTGCCGCCACACCAGCGTGGTGACCCCCGACGCGTCGGCGGCCTGCGGCAGCAGCGCGGACGCCGGGTGCAGCCGGTCGGCCGCCGCCGCCGGGTCGAACCCGGCCATCGCCAGCGCCGCGAACCGCGGCTCGGTGACCTCCACCCGCCGGGCGGTGGGATGCAGTTGGGCGAGCAGCGCGTGGTCGGCGTCGTCCGCCTCCTCGCTCTGCGCGCCCGGTGCGAGGGCGAGCAGTGTCGCGTACTCCAGTTGTCGCGCCCAGGTGTCGCCCACCGTGCGCTGATCGGTCGCGGCGGCGGCCAGCCCGTGTTCGGCGAGGTCGTCGCCGCACCCCAGGAAGGGCAGTCCCAGTGCCGGGTCCACGGCGGTGACCACCCCGGCCACGCGCAGCGCGTCCGGGTCCGCGTGCTCGGTGATCACCTCGGCCATGGACTTGGGCTCCACCGAGTCCCACAGTTCGACGACCGCCAGGGCGCAGTCGCCGCCGGCCGCCAGCCGGGCAAGCTCGGGGACCAGGTCCTCGCGCAGCGCGCAGCAGGCGCAGTCGTTGACCAGCGGTGCCTCGCCGCTGCCGATGACGCCGAGCGGGGCGTTGCGGATGGTCCGGGTGACGGTGCCCCGGGCGGCGCCGTCGGTCAGGTCGTGGTGCAGCGCGACGGAGCCGGGCACGGTGCGCAGCAGCGCGTCGACGGCGGCGCGGCGGGCGTCCGCGTGCAGCCCGGCGACGATGACGACGGGCAGGCCCGCCGCCGGCTGTGGGCCGCGGTCGGCGCCGGTCATCGCTGCCGCCCGTAGCGGCGCTCGAACCGTTCCACCCGTCCCGCCGTGTCCACGACGCGTGCGTTGCCCGTGTAGAAGGGGTGGCTGGCGGAGGAGATCTCCACGTCGATGACGGGGTAGGTGGCGCCGTCCTCCCACTCCACCGTCTTGTCGCTGGTGGCGGTCGAGCGGGTGAGGAAGGCGAAGCCGGCGGCGCGGTCACGGAAGACGACGGGCCGGTACGGGGGGTGGATGCCTGGCTTCATGGTCGTGGGTGCTCCTCAGCGCTCTTCGCGGAACTCGACGTGGCGGCGCGCGACCGGGTCGTACTTGCGCAGGACGAGGCGGTCGGGGTCGTTGCGGCGGTTCTTGCGGGTGACGTACGTGTAGCCGGTGCCGGCCGTGGACTTCAGCTTGATGACCGGGCGGATGTCGTTCCTGGGCATGCCAGCTACTATACAGAAACGGTAACCATTTTCATTAAGGAGTTCTTCCTTGTCCGCGCACTGCCAGCTGACGGGCCGCGCGCCCCGCTTCGGCAAGACCATCTCGCACTCCCACGTGCGCACCCCGCGCCGCTTCGACCCCAACATCCAGCGCAAGCGCTACTGGCTCCCCAGCGAGGGCCGCTTCGTCCGGCTCACCCTCAGCACCAAGGGCATCAAGGCCGTCGACACCCTCGGCATTGAGGCCGCCGTCGCCCGCATCCGCGCCCGGGGAGGAAAGGTCTGATGGCCAAGAAGAGCAAGATCGCGCAGAACGAACGGCGCAAGGCCGTCGTCGCCCGCTACGCCGCCCGCCGCGCCGAACTCAAGGAGCTGATCCGCTCCCCGCGCACCGGCGACGCCGAACGCGCCGCCGCCCAGCGCGAACTGCGCGCCCAGCCGCGCGACGCCAGCGCCACCCGGATCCGCAACCGCGACAGCACCGACGGCCGCCCCCGCGGCCACCTGCGGGCCTTCGGACTCTCCCGCATCTCACTGCGGCAGCAGGCGCACGCCGGGTATCTGCCCGGCGTGCGCAAGTCCAGCTGGTAACGGGGCGGGGTGCGCCTCAGTCGGTGTGCAGACTGAACGCCAGCACCACCTCGTCCTCCGCGCCCGGCAGATAGTGCACCCTCACCATCCGCCCCACCTGCACCTTCGGCACCGCGTCCGCCGGCAGGAAGCGCCGCACCGTGGCCGGGAAGGTGGAGCCGTCGCCGGGGTTGGTCACCACCAGCTCCAGCGCCAGCTCCGCCATCCCGTCCCGCACCGCGCCCGTCACCTCCAGCGCCCGCACCACCGCCTGTGCCGCCACCCCGCGCGCCGCGATGTCCAGACGGCGCTCGGTCGTCAGCCCGCGCTTGACCATCGCGCGGTTGATCGCGGCCTGCGCCTCGGCGGTGTCCCCGGAGAAGTCGATCTCCACCTGCACCACTTCCCCCGGGCGGTGACCGGGCAGATAACGCACCGGCAGCATCGCCCCCGGCCGCACCAGCTGAGTGCCGTCCATCGGCCCGAGCGCGACCTTCGCGTACGCCTCGAACGTCTCGTCCCGCGCCCCCAGCACGCTCAGCGCAACCCGCAGCACCGGACGGCCGTTGATCTCCACCCCGGCCGGCCGCGCCGACAGCACCGTGCCGACCCCCAGCAGCCCCTCCTTGCGCATCCTCGCGCTGTTGCCGCCCGCGCCGTACGCGCTGAGCAGCCGGCGGGCGAACGCGCCGGCGCTCAGAGCCGACAGCACGATGCTGCCCACGATCGGCAGCGCCAGCTGCGGCCCGACCCACGCACTCGGGTACAGGTCCGTGTCGCCCTGACCGGTGAGCCCGTACCAGAGGTAGTAGCCGATCGCGCCCAGCGCCGCCAGGGCGAGCAGAACCCGGACCAGTACGGAGACTTTGCTGACCATGACGCGCACTCCTTCATCGACGTGATGCCGTGACGGTAGGAAGCGAATCCGCGCTACCGATCCCAGGTTTGCGGGCCGCCGCTTAGGCTGGCGGACGTGGCGCACCTATCGGACATACAGGCGGGGGCACGGCCGCGCGCGGCCGTGATCCACGAGGCGTGGCAGCGGCTGGAAGGCGTCGACCCGCTCAGCGGCGCGCACGGCGGCCCGCTCAGCCGCACCGTCAAACTGATCCTGGATCCGCTGGTCATCCGCCCGCTCCAGCACCCGCAGTGCGCCGGGAGCGTGGTCGGCGCGGACGGCGCCGTCCTGCTGGCCTCCCTCCTCTACGCGGCCGGGGACGTCCTGAGCGAGACGGCGCGCTGGTACGAACTGCTCAAGCGGGTACGGCGCGAGCTGCGGATCACGGACGGGCATCCGCAGGACCGCTACTTCCAGCGCTGCTTCGAACTGGCCACCACCGGAGAACCCCGCGACCGGGCCACGGCGGAGCACATCCTGCGCGCACTCCACGGGACGGCGCACGGCCGCACCACGCGCGACCTGCGGGAGCACCTGGCCGACCCCGCGCGGGCGGCCCGGCTGACGGAACTGATCGACACCACCTGGACGCGCCGCGAGCGGACGGCCGACCCGGACCCGGCCAGGACCGCCGCGCTGATCACCGCCGTGCTCGACGGCGCGGGCGCAGACGTCGCCGCACCCCTCGCCGAACTGACCGCCCGCCGGGCCGGGTCGGCCACGGGCACCTCGCTGACCGACCCCGACCGCGTCCCCCCGGCCCGCCGGCTGGGCCTCACCGAGCGGCCGGCACCCGAGCGGCCCCGGCTCACGGCGAGCACCATGACCTTCGGCGCACCCCTGGACCGCACCGTCCACGAACGGGTCTTCACCACCCTGCGGGCCGCCGCCGACCGCTCCGCGCTGCCGCCGCTGCCCGCCCTGGTGACCGAGGAGATCACCCGGGGCTGCGCGCCGTGGGGGCTGACCGACGAGACGCTGCGGGTGACGGCCGCCGTCGGCGAACGCCTCGCCCTCGGACTGCGCCCGCTGGGCGCCGCCCCCGGTGACACCGCGGCCGGGCGGGCGCTCAACGCCCGCTGGCGGCGCGAGGCGTACGTCCTGCGGGCCCGCCGCATGCTGATCCGGCCCGACGCGCCCGCCGCGGGACCGGACGATCCGCTGCACCGGATCGCGCGTGAACTGCGCCACCCCTGGCAGGGCTACCTGCGGCGGCTGTGGGCCCGGCTGCACGGCCGGGACGTACGGCAGGCGCCCGTCGAGGCGTCGCAGGAGCTGTGGGATCTGCTGGACGGGGTGGCCCGCTCGGTGATCCTCGACCACCGCACCCGGGTACGCCGCGCCCTGACCGTACGGATGACGCGGCCGGACACGGCGACCGAGACGGACACGGACACGGACACGGAAACGGTGAACGCCTGATGGCCGGTGCGGACAGCGCGGTCCTGGAGGTGGCGGGCGGGCATCTCACCTGGACCGTGTGGGATATCGCGGCCGATCCGGTCGCGGTGCTCGACGACCTGCCGGCGGCGCAGGGCTGGCTGTGGGCCCTGTACGGCGAGGCGGCGGCGCTGCGCGCGGCGTCCGGGGAACCGCTCGGCCCGGCGGTGCCCGCGCTGCCGGGGCTCGCGCGCGCGGCACGGCGGCTGGCGTACGCGCACTGGGCGGCCCGCTGGTGGCCGGCCTCCGTCATCGACGGCATCCCGCCGCTGGACGACCGGCTGCTGACGGCGGAGATCGCCGAACTGGAGCAGGAGTGCGAACTGCTGTCCGGCGGTGAGGAGTACGGGGAGTACAGGGAGTACGGGGAGCACGGTGCGTCCGAGGAGTACGGGGACGGCGGGGCGGCCACCTCACCGGCGGGCACCCCGCCCCGTACGGACTACGCCCTGGCGGCCGGGCCCGGCGCGTCCGCCAGCGCCCGCGTCCTGGCGCGCGGCACGGCCGGCACCGACTGGCGCCGGGTCCCGCCCGGCCTGCTCGACGCCTCGGAACAGGCCCTGAGCTGGGAGATCGTACGCTCCGCGACACGACGCACGGAGGTCGAGCTGAGCGTCGTGGCCGGTGCGGGACTGACCGACCGGGTGCCGGTGCCCGCCCAGCTGCTGCCCCGCGCCACCGTCACGGCGGCCGACGGGAGCACCGCCCAAGCGCCGCTGCGCCTGACCGACGACAGTTGGACGGGCACCACCGAACTCCCCGGCGCGGGACCGCTGACCTTCACCGTCCACCTGCCCGCCTTCCCCGATCCGCCGACCCCCGACGACGCCGCGCAGCGCGCCCTGCGGGAACGCGTCCGCGCCCTGGCCCGCGCCCGCCTCGCCGGAGTCCCCTCGGACATCGCCCCGCTGCGCGCCGAACGCGCCGCCGAGCAGGAGTACTGATGACCGATCCCTTCGCGGTCTCCGTCACGGTCGCCGAACTGGCCGACGCGGGCATCGAGGAGTTCCGCCGGGGCGCGCCGCAGGCCGCGCACGACCTGTTCGAGCGGGCCGCCCGCGCGGCCGAACCCCACCCCGAACTGGCCGGCCAGCACCTCCAGATCCTCGTCAACCTCGCCACCACGGCCGCCCACCTGGGCGACCACCCGGCGGCGATCGCCACCCTCCGGCGCACGCTGGACGCCCCCGGCGCCGACCCGGCGCTGCGCCCGGCGATCCTGCTCAACCTCTCCCAGTCGCTGCTGGAAACCGGGGCGTACGAGGAGGCGGAGGCGGTGCTGACCGAATGCCACGCCCTGGCGACGGCGGCGCTCCCGCACCCCGGCGCCCGGGGCCCGGACGCGGAGTCCGTGCCCGCCGCCTCGGCGACAGGGGCCACGGCGCCGCTCCCCGGGCCCGGCGAGCGGGACATCCCGGTGGGCGACACCCCTGCCGCCGCCGCCGGTTCGCCGCAGTGGCCCGGCCCCGCCGCCACGCCCGCCGGCCCGTACGGCATCCCAGGCACCGGCCCCGCCGCCCCCGACCCCGCCGACCCCCCGTCCGGCGCCGCCGAACTGCTGATGTCCTGCCTCGTCGCCCTCAGCACCGTCGCCATCCAGCGCGAGGACTGGCCACGGGCCGAACAGCTCACCGCCGAGGCGCTGGAGGTGGTGACCCGGATCAGGCCGGACCTGGTCGGGCGCCCACTGATGAACGTCGCCGCCCTCGCGCTCGCCACCGGACGGTACGAACCCGCCGAGGACTTCGCCGAAGCGGCACTCGCCGCCTGCGAGGCCGGCCGCGAACCGGCGGGCGCCGCCTCCGTCCGCCTCATGCTCGCCCAGCTGTACACCGCGACCGGCCGCGCGGAGCAGGCAGAACCCCTGCTGCACGCCGCACTCGCCCACACCGGGCCGGCCGGGCTGACGGTGGAGACCGCCGTCGGCTGGGAACAGCTCGGCCTGCTCGCCGCCTCCCGCGGCGAACTCGACGAGGCCCAGACGCTGTACGGCCGCGCCCAGAGCCTCCTGCGGCAGGCCGGCGCCACCCCCACCGAGGCCGCACTGGCGGTACGCCGCGCCGAGGTTGCCCACCTCGCCGGGCGGCCGGCCGAGGCCGAGGAACTGCTCACCCACGCCGCCGACACCTTCGCCGCGCTCGGCCTCGGACTGCGCCACGCGCAGACCCACCTCGCCCACGCCGCCCTCCTCGAACAGGGCGGCGACCCGGGGCAGCTGGCCCGCGCCCTGGACCTGGCCGTCCCGGCGGCGCTGGCCATCGACGCCGTACGGTACGGGCTGGCCGCCGGACGGCAGCGCGACCGCTGGCGGCGCAACGTCGCCGAACCCGCGCTCCGGCTCGTCTTCCGGCTGGCCGCACGCGCCGGTGAGGCGCTGCTCGTCGCGCACCTGATCGAGGTGCAGTGTGCCACCACGCCGATCCTGCGCGAGAACGCCGTCCCGCCCCCGGACGGTCCCGGCCCGCTCGGCTCCCTCCTGGACGAACCACCCCCGCACGCCCACGCCTTCGCCGTGGCGCCGCCGCCCCGGCTGCTGCTCACCCCGGACGGGGACGGCGAGGGGGACGGCGAGGTCGCGCTGGCCGACCGGATCGCGCTCGCCGAACAGCGGTACGGCCTCCCGGTGCGCGACACGCGAACGGTGCCGAGCTGGTGACCCGCTACACGGTGCAGGTGCGCTTCGCGGACGCCGGGGACCTGTACGTCTCCTGGCGCTGGACCCACGCCCTGTCCGAGGTGGGCGTCACCGTCATCCCGCAGGACCAGGTCAGCGCCGCCATGGCCGCGCTCGCCGCCGCCCGCCCGGGGGACCCGGCCGGCGGGTTCACGGTGTACGACACGGAACGCGCGCTCGCCGAGCAACTCGCCCGCACCCTCGTCCCGTACGGCCTCGCCTTCCAGCTCCACCAGCTGTACCAGCAGGGCATCCGGCCGCTGCTGCGCGTCCAGCCCTCCCCGCGCGTCGCCCAGGTGCCCTGGGAACTCCTCGCCCTCGACTCCGCCCCCGAGATCCGGCTGCTGGAGGTGGCGGACGTCAGCGTGCTGGCGCCGGCCAGCATCGTGCACGCCCCCGGGCGTACCCCCCGCTCCTGGGCGGCGACCCGCACGCTGCCGGTGGTCGCCGTACTGGACCCCCGGGTGCCGGGGTACGGCACCGGCTCCCGGCTCGGCTCCGTCCTCGGGCCGGTGCCCTCCGACGCGCCGCTCGCCCGGCAGCTGGCCGGTTACGCGTCCGCCGGCCGGCTGGTGCCCGCCCCGCCGGGCGGGCTGTTCCGCCGTACCGACACCGACCGCGCCTGGCTGTCCGCCGCCCTCACCGCGGGCGCCGGCCGGCTGCTGTACGCGGGCCATGTGACGGCCGCCGACCACGGCTCCGGACAGAGCGAGGACGCCCGGCTCCACCTCGCCTGCACGGACGCGCACCCCGGCCACGCCCCGGCGCTGCGCGGCCACCGCCCGCTGTCCGCCAAGGACCTGCTGCTGGACTCCGACCGCTGGCCGGTGCCCGGCAGAGTGGCCCTGATCGCCTGCGAGAGCGGCGGGGACCTGCGGTTCGGCGACGCGCTCGGCCTGGCGGCGGCAATGATCAGCGGCGGCGCCGAACTGGTGACCTGCACCCGCTGGTCACTGCCCACCGACCACGCCTTCGCGCTCGCCGGCGCCGACCGTGCGGCGTACCCCCTGCGAGAGGCGATCCGCGCGATCGACGCCGCGCACGAGAGCGACGATCCGGTGCGGGCGCTGGCCGGCTGGCAGCGCGAACGGCTCGCGGCGTGGCGGGAACGGCGTACGGTCGAGCATTCCCCGGTGCTGTGGGGCGCGTTCGCGACCCTCACCGCGTGACGGCCCGCCCCCGGCTGACGCTCTGGTGGTCCATGTCGCCGGCGGCCGGAGCCCGCACCTGCCACGCGCCGGGTATTCCGGCTGAGAAGGGGAGGGCGGGTTGCCTGCGGGGCGGGTCTTCTGTCACGACTTCGCACCTGGATTCGCCCAGATCTCCCGCCGGGTTCCGGCCATCGCTAGGGTGGCGCGCGTGACGAGCAGGATGCGTGAAAAGCGAATCAGGCGCGCGGGCCTGGCAGCCGGCCTGGCCCTCACCCTGGCCACGGTCGCCGGCTGCTCATCCGACGGCGGCGACAACGACGAACCCATCGACACGGGCGACCAGTCGTCCGCTTCCCCGGACGCGGAGGGCGGGGAAGCGGACGACGAGGCGGCCTTGGTGGCGCTGTACGAGGCGTACTGGGACGCCATGGTGGAACTCCAGAAGGAGTCGGACGCCCTGGACGCGTCCCTCTTGAACGATGTGGCGACGAGGGCGGTGATCGAGGCTCAGCTGAGCCGGATCGACACCTACTTCGGCCAGGGGATCTTCCGTGAGGGTGCCCCGACGATCGAGAATGTGACCGTCACGGTTGACGGTGACGAGGGCCGCATCGAGGCATGCAAGAACGAAGCCGACTGGCCCCTTCTGAAAGATGGTGAGCCCCTGGAGGGCGGCATGCCTGTGGAGCTTACGGAGACACGTCCGACCGTGGTCACGGCTGAGCGTTCCGCTGAAGGCGACTGGCTCATCAACGCGACGCTCCCGGTTGAGGAGGCGACGATCACATGTTGATGGCCGGACGGGGGCGCGGAGCGACGACGGGTGGGCTGCTCGTCGTCCTCGCGATGGTCGTGGGCCTGTTGTCCTTCCTGGGTGCGGGGCGGGCGGCAGCCGATCCGGACTGCGACGGATACGTCAACGCGGATGGTGATTTCGTCTACGACTGCCGGGAGACGACACCGGGCGAGAACGGCAGCGGTGGTGGTTCCGGAGGCGGGGGCGGCGGGAACACCGAGCCGGCGTGTGCCCTGGACTGGGTGAAGGAGCACGCGCCCGGCGCGGACGAGTGGTACTGCATGGGTCAGAACGCCTGCTGGGTGAACAACCCCACGGCCTACTACCCGACTCCTGATACCTGGCCGGAGGAGCCCCCCTCCGAGGGCGCCGTCTACGTCTACCGGTACTGCTACGCGCCGGATGGGTCAGTGGCCTCTGAGGGATACACCTGGTACACCGGGCCGGAGGACGAGGGGCCATCGATCGAAGAGCTGGCCCTTCAGGCCTTCGGTGCCCTGAGCACTCCCGACTTCAGTCTCGCCCACAGCCCGCCCCGGAACTCCATCATCTACATCGACACCTGGTGGTGGGCGGACGGTCCTTCCAGCGGGACGATCTCGGGCAGCGCCGCTCTGGGCGTCGTCGCCGTCGGAACCCCCTCGCACATCGAGGTCGATCCCGGTGACGGCAGTGGCGTGATGACCTGTGACTTCGTCACGGCCGAGAGCGACGCCTGCTCGTACACCTACGACCGGGCCGGCGACTACACGTCGCGGGGCCGGCTGGTCTACGACGTGCACTTCGAGCAGAACGGCTCCCCGCTGGACATCGCCGGTCTGCCGGACTCCCTGGAGAGCGGCTGGCAGGAGAGCACCATCACCGTGGCCGAGTCCCAGGCGGTCGTGGTTCCCTGACCGTCCCGCAGCGCGTAGCACGACCGAGGTGACCCGCCGGGCTCCGGCGGGTCACCTTCTGCGTGCATAGCGGGCATATGTGGTGAACTTCCCCGCATGAGAGTACGTGCGCTGGTCCTGGCCATGGTGCTGGGCGTTCTGGTGGCCGGGTGTGGTGGCAGCGGTGGGGACGGTGGAGGGGGTCAGAGCGACGGGGGTGAGACCGGTGGGGCCAAGGCGGCCTCACCGTTCACCGGGGAGGATGTCGCCGCCGGGCCCGTCCTGGCCGTCAAGGTGGACAACGCCCCGCAGGCCAGGCCGCAGGTCGGCCTCGGGGACGCCGACATCGTGTACGCCGAGCAGGTCGAGGCGGGGCTGAGCCGTTTCCTCGCGGTGTTCTCCGGGACGCTGCCCGACGAGGTCGGCCCCGTCCGCTCGGCGCGGCAGTCGGACCTGGAGCTGCTGCGGCAGTTCGGTACCCCGGCGCTGGCCTACTCCGGGGTGCAGAGCGCGCTCCAGCCCGAACTGGACGACGCCCGGCTGATCCAGCTGACGCCGGGGATGGCCCCCGAGGCGTACGAGCGGCACGACGACCGGGACGCCCCGCACAATCTCTTCGGCAAGCCCAAGGAACTGCTCGCCGCCGCACCCGATGCCTCCGACGCCGCCGACATCGGCTTCCGCTTCGGGGACGCTCCCGCCTCCGGGGGTGCCGACACCACCGAGGAGAAGGTGTCGTTCCCGGCGGCCGAGTTCGGCTTCAGCTGGTCGGCGCAGGACAAGCACTGGAAGGTGAGCCTCGACGGGGACAACACCGACCTGGCCCCGGCCACGGTGGTCGTGCAGCACGTGACGATCTCTCAGTCGGAGTTCCACGACAGCTCCGGCGCGTTCACCCCGTTCACCCAGACGACGGGTGAGGGCGCCGCCACGGTGCTGCGGGACGGCAAGAAGTACGAGGGTCGCTGGTCACGGCCGGACGCCGACAGCGGTACCACCTTCACCACCCCGGACGGCGAGCCCTTGCGCTTCGCCACCGGTCAGGTCTGGGTGGTGCTCGCCGAAGCGTGACGCGGGCGGTGAAGCGGGCAAGGGGCCTGCCGCGCCGTACCTCCGGACCCGCACCCGTCGTGGTGCGGGTCCGATTCGTTGTCCGGGCCATGTCCGCAGGGCGCACGGGCCGAAGCCGCCGCGCGCCGGGCGGACGAACCAAGCCCTCGCCCTCCGCGCCGACCACGCCACCGGTGTCATCGTATGTACTTCATACGGCCATGTCGGTGGTTGTACGTGCTCTGACGGAGTGTTGGACGCCCCGTGCGGAGCACTCCAGCGGGCGTCTCCGGTGGCGGGTACACAAGATGATCAGTATGACCCTCAGTCTTGACCATCTCCGTCGTTGCACTGTGGCCGCCGACCTGGGCGCGTCCCGTACCCGCGTCTACCTCAAGCAGTCAGGACTCATCGTCGACGAACCGTCAGTCGTCGCCGTCAACACCAAGACCGGCGCCCTGCTCGCGGTCGGCTCCCCCGCCGAGCGGATGGCCGGACGCACCCCCGCCAACATCCGGGTCGTGCGCCCCATCAACGGCGGCACCGTCGTCGACATCGACATGGCCCAGCGCATGCTGCGCGCCATGGTCGGCCCCAAGCTGCGCCGAGCCTTCCGCCGCAAGCCGCTGCTGCGCGCCGCCGTGTGCATCCCGCACGACGCCGACCCGCTCGCCCGCCGCGCCGCGCTGGAGACCCTCATCGGGCTCGGCGCCCGCCGCGTCGAACTCGTCGACTCCCTCGTCACCGCCGGCATCGGCTGCGGGCTCCCGGTCGAGCAGCCCGAGGCCACCATGATCGTGCAGGTCGGGGCCGCCACCACCCAGGTCGCGGTGCTCTCCCTCGGCTCCATCGTCGCCGCCGAGAAGGTGCCGATCGGCGGCGAGACGTTCGACCGCGCCCTCGTCCAGCACCTGCGCAACCAGCACGAGCTGCTGCTGCCCTCGCTGGCGGTCCGGCCACTGCACCAGGTGCTCAACGGCGACATCCCGCAGATCACCGAGGTGCACGGGCGCGACGTCGCCACCGGTCTGGCCCGCACGGTCAAGGTCGACCCCGAGAGCCTGCGGCTGGCGGTGCGCACCCCGCTCACCTCCCTGCTGGACGCCATCCGCGCCGTCCTGCACCGCTGCCCGCCCGACCTGGTGGCCGACCTCGCCGACCGCGGCATCATGCTCACCGGCGGCGCCGCCCAGCTGCCGGGCCTGGACACCACGCTGCGCGAAAACACCGGCATGCCGGTCAACGTCGCCGAGGACCCGGGGCTGTGCGCGGTCCAGGGGCTCGGCGCGATGCTGGAGGGCCGGGTACGGCCGCTGCCCGTTCCCGAGCCGGCGAACTGACCCGTGGCCGGCGTGGGTCCCGGCGTTAACATGACGCCACCATGGACAAGCCCAGGCCGCCGCGCCCGTCCGCCGGGCCCGCGCCCACGGTGGTACTCGCCGTGGCGCTGGGCGGCGGACTGGGCGCGACGGCACGGTACGGTGCGACGCGGCTGTGGGAAGTGCCCGCCGAGAGCGGCTTTCCCTGGACGATTCTCGCGGTCAACGCCCTCGGGTGTGCCCTCATCGGGGCGCTGATGGTGATCACCGAGGAACGCGGGCACCCGCTGGCACGGTCCTTCCTGGGCACCGGTGTGCTGGGCGGCTTCACCACCTTCTCCGCGTACGCCGAGGGCATCCGCGCCCTGACGGACGCGGGGCGGGTGGGGCCCGCGCTGGGGTATCTGGTGGCGACCCTGGCGGCGGCGATGGCCGCCGTGTGGGCGGGTACGGCGTCCACGCGCGCGGTCCTGGCCCGGCGACGGAGGCCGGCATGACGTCCGGGGCGACCGGGGCGACGGCGGCGACCGGGGCGGCGGGACCAGCGGGAACGGCGGGACGGACGACGGCGGGACTGCGGCTCACCGTGCTGGTCGGTGAGGGCGACCTGCACGGGCACCGGCCGCTGTACAGCGAGATCGTGCACCGGGCGCACCGGGCCCGGCTCGCGGGGGCGAGCGTCTTCCGCGGCATCGAGGGCTTCGGCGCGTCCTCGCTGATCCACACCACCCGGCTGCTGTCGCTGAGCGAGGAGCTGCCGGTGGCGGTGGTCGTCGTGGATGTGGCGGAACGGGTGCGGGCGTTCGTGGCGGAGCTGCGGGAAGTGGTGGGGGAGACCCTGGTGGCGTGGGTGGACGAGGTGGAGATCGTCCGGTGAACTGGATCCTGGTGTTCGTGGGCGGCATGGTGGGCGCGCCGCTGCGCTATCTGACCGACCGTGCGGTGCAGGCCCGGCACGATCAGCTCTTTCCGTGGGGCACCTTCACGGTGAACGTGGCCGGCTGCGCGGTGTTCGGCGCGCTGACCGGCGCGGCGGCGGCCGGGGCGGCCTCCTCCTCCGCGCAACTGCTGCTGGGCACGGGGATGATGGGGGCGATGACGACGTACTCCACCTTCTCCTACGAGACGCTGCGGCTGGCCGAGTCGGGGGCCAGGCTGCTGGCGGCCCTCAACATGGCGGTCAGCGTCGTCACCGGTACGGCGGCCGTCTTCGCGGCGCACGCGCTGGCCGAGCGGCTGCTGTGAACCCCGGTGTGCGACGCGCGACGGGCGGACGGTGGACGGTGGACGGGTGGCACGGCATCGTGCCACCGCAAGCTCACCGGGTCACCGGGTCACAGGGTCACGCCGTGGTCGCGCAGCCAGGGGGCCGGGTCGATGGCCGACCCGACGTACGGGGTCAGGCGGATCTCGAAGTGCAGGTGCGGCCCGGTGGAGTTCCCGGTGCTGCCGGACAGGCCCAGGCGCTGACCGACGGCGATGCGGCTGCCCTCCGCCACCTCGGTGAGGGAGAGATGCGCGTACTGGCTGTAGTAGCCGTTCCCGTGGTCGATGATCACACTGTTGCCGAAGGCGTCTCCGCAGCTCACCGACACGACGGTGCCGGAGCCGATCGCCCGTACGGGGGTTCCGGTGGGCACCGCGAAGTCCTGGCCGGTGTGGGCCGAGGACCACATCCCGCCGTTCTGCGCGAACGACGCCGAGAGCGTGTACCGCTCCACCGGCGCCACCCAGGACGCGCCGCCGCCCGCCGGTTCGGCCAGCTCGGCCGCGTCGCGGACCCGCGTCGCGCAGTCGCCGGCCGGAACGAGGGCGGGCAGCGCGGCGGCGGGCTGCGCGGTGGCGCGCCGCTTCCTGGCCTCCTGCCGTTCGCGCAGCTCACGCAGTTCCGTCAGCCGCCGCTCCGCCTCCGCGAGGCTCCGCTCGACCTCCTCGCGCACCTCCCGCTGCCGCTCGGCCTCCTGCCGCATGCGGGTGTAGGTACGGGAGGCGCGCAGTTCTTCCCTGGCCAGTGCCGCCTCGGCGTCGCGCACCTCCTCCAGCAACTGGCGGGCCGCGTGGTCGCCGCGCCCCAGCAGGGAGACCCGGCGCAGGAAGATGTCGGGGGAGTCGGCCAGTATCAGCTGGGCGAGCCCGGTGCCGCCGCCGCCCGAGCGGTACTGCTCGCGGGCCCGCTGCCCGGCGATGTCCCGCAGGGCGGCCAGCCGTTCGCGCTCCGCCGTCAGCCGCTCGCGCACCTCGGCCACCTCGGCGCGCTGGTCGATCTGCCGTCTTCGCAGCCGCTCGTGGGTGGCGGTGGCGCTGGCGGCCTCCGCCCGCAGCTCCCTGACCTCGGCCGTCAGGGACTCGACCGTCGGTGGCGTCGCGGCCGCCCCGGGGGAGGGACACGCTGCGGCGAGCACCACCGCGAGGGCGACGCCTCGCTGAAATGTACGGATTCGCTGACGCACGTCGCCGATGCTGGCGCCGCCACACCGTACGGCCGCCGCTGACACACCTTCAGCCCCCGACCAGAACCCGGATGCCGTAGTCGCCCCCTGCTGTCAGGATGACGGCCATGGCCGCACCCGAACCACAGATCGTTCACACCGCGCAGCTGGACGCCGACACCCGCACGGCGGTCCGCGCCCTCCTCGACGAGGCGTTCGACGGCGACTTCACCGACGAGGACTGGTCCCACACCCTGGGCGGACTGCACGCCCTGATCCGTACGCCGGACGGGCTCGTCATCGGGCACGGCGCCGTCATCCAGCGCCGGCTGCTGCACGGCGGGCGGGCGATCCGGACCGGGTACCTCGAAGGGGTCGCGGTCCGTGCCGGGCACCGCGGGCACGGCCACGGCGCCGCGCTGCTGCGCGCGCTGGAGGAGATCGTGCGCCGCGCGTACGACCTGGGAGCGCTCGCCTCCTCCGAGGACGCGCGGGACTTCTACGCGGCGCGCGGCTGGCGGAAGTGGCAGGGGCCCACCTTCGCGATGACGGCCGAGGGCCTGGCCCGTACGGCGGAGGACGACGACGGGGTGTTCGTCCTGCCGGTACGGCCTCCGGCCGACATCCCGCTCGACCTGGCCGGCGAGCTGTCCTGCGACTGGCGGGACGGCGACGTGTGGTAGGTGCGGCGTAGTGTCGGTGGCACAGCCATCAGCCACCCCTTCACCCAGAAAGCGTGAGACGCATGAGCACGCACTATGACGTCGTCGTCCTGGGCGCCGGACCCGGCGGCTACACCGCCGCCGTCCGCGCCAGCCAGCTCGGACTGCGGACCGCGGTCATCGAGGCGAAGTACTGGGGCGGGGTCTGTCTGAACGTCGGGTGCATCCCCTCCAAGGCCCTGCTGCGCAACGCGGAACTGGCCCACCTGTTCACCCATGAGGCGCAGACCTTCGGGATCAAGGTCGAGGGACGGGTCAGCTTCGACTACACCGAGGCGTACAGCCGCAGCCGCAAGGTCGCCGACGGGCGGGTGGCCGGCGTGCACTACCTGATGAAGAAGAACGGCATCACCGAGTACCAGGGCCGCGGCACCTTCGCCGACGACCACACGCTGCGGGTGGAGCTGAACTCCGGCGGCACCGAGACCGTCACCTTCGACCACTGCGTCATCGCCTCCGGCGCCACCACCAAGCTGCTGCCGGGCACCAGCCTCAGCGAGCGCGTGGTCACCTACGAGGAGCAGATCCTGGAGTCGGAGCTGCCCGGCTCCATCATCATCGCGGGTGCCGGGGCGATCGGGGTGGAGTTCGCGTACGTCCTGGCCTCCTACGGCGTCAAGGTGACGATCGTGGAGTTCCTGGACCGGCTGGTGCCGCTGGAGGACGCGGACGTCTCCAAGGAGCTGGCGCGGCAGTACCGCAAGCTGGGCATCGAGGCGCTCACCTCCACCCGGGTCGAGTCGATCGACGACGGCGACCCGGCCGCGCCGGTACGGGTGACCGTGACCCGCGCGGATGGCACCCGGCAGGTGCTGGAGGCCGACAAGGTGCTCCAGGCGATCGGCTTCGCGCCGCGGGTGACGGGCTACGGGCTGGAGAACACCGGGGTACGGCTCACCGAGCGCGGCGCCATCGACGTCGACGGGCGGCTGCGTACCTCGGTGCCGCACATCTTCGCGATCGGGGACGTCACCGCCAAGCTCATGCTGGCGCACGCCGCCGAGTCCATGGGCATCATCGCGGCCGAGACGATCGCGGGCGCCGAGACGATGGAGCTCGACTACGTGATGATCCCGCGCGCCACCTACTGCCAGCCGCAGATCGCCAGTTTCGGCTGGACCGAGGCGCAGGCGAAGGAGCAGGCGGCGGAGCGGGGCTGGGACGTGAAGGTGGTGAAGTTCCCCTTCACCGCCAACGGCAAGGCGCACGGGCTGGGGCAGGCCACCGGTTTCGCCAAGATCATCTCGGACGACACGCACGGCGAGCTGCTCGGCGCGCACCTCATCGGCCCCGAGGTGACCGAGCTGCTGCCGGAGCTGACCCTGGCGCAGCAGTGGGACCTGACCGTCCATGAGGTGGCGCGGAACGTGCACGCGCACCCCACGCTGGGCGAGGCGGTCAAGGAGGCCATCCACGGGCTCTCGGGGCACATGATCAATATGTAGCGGGGCGGACGGCGGTCGTTCCGGCCGGGCCCTCACCGGCCGGAACTACTCCCGCTGGAGTACGCGCCCGGGCGACCGCGCCCGTACGGTGAGTCGTGTGGCGAGCGTGGCGAGGCGGCTGACGGTCCGGGATGTGGCGCTGAGCGTGGCCGTGGGCTGCGTCACGACGGCGGACCTGGCCGCCGATGTGCCGGGTTCGGGCGAGCCCGACTGGTTCAGCTGGCTGGTGCTGGCCCTGTCCGTGGCCGGCCTGCTGGCGCACCGTGTGCTGCCGCTGTCCTCGGCGGTGGTGACCGGCGCCGGCTCCCTCGCCTGGACGCTGTACGGGCACATCGGCGAGCTGCTGAACCTGCCGTTCATGGTGAGTCTGTACTTCGTGGCGGTCTCGGGGCACCGCGGCCGTACGGTGCGGGTCGCGGTGGTGGCCGCGCTGCTGTCCGGGGCGGCGGCTGTGCTCGCCGGGCGCGAGGCGGGCAACGCCGTGCCCTCACCCGTACTTGAGTTGGCGGTGCCGCTGGTGCCGCTGCTGCTCGGCGAGGCGGTGCGAGGGCGGCGCGAGCTGACCGCCCACTACGCCGAACGGGCCCGGCACGCCGAGCGGGAGCGGGAGCGGGAGGCGGACCGCCGGGTGCGCGAGGAACGGGTACGCATCGCGCGCGAGCTGCACGACATCGTCGCCCACACGGTCTCCGCGATGACCGTCCAGGCCGCGGTCGCCCTGGACGCCCTGGACCACAGACCCGAGGTGGCGCGTGGCGCGCTGCGGCAGGTGCGCGCCTCGGGGCGCGAGGCGGTGCGCGAGCTGAGCGCCACGGTGGCGGTGCTGCGCGAGGACGGTCCCGGCGCGGACGGCGGGCCGCCGCCGACGGCGCCCATACCGCGGCTGTCGCAGCTGGAGGAGCTGATCGCGCGGATGTCGGGTGACCGGCTACGGGTCACCCTGCGCGACGGATCGGGGGCCGGGGCCGCGCTGCCCACGGTGGTGGAGCTGGCGGCCTACCGGATCGTGCAGGAGGCGCTGACCAACGTGGTCAAGCACTCGGCGGCGCGCACGGCGGGCGTGTGGATCCACCGTTCGGGTGAGGGCGGCGCCGGGCCGCTGACCGTTGAGGTGGTGGACGAGGGTCCGCCGGCGGCGGGCAGCGGCCGGGTGGGGGAGGCCGTAGGCGGGTTCGGGCTGCTCGGCATGCGGGAACGGGCCGCCACCGTCGGTGGCAGTATCGCCTGCGGCCCGACCCCGGACGGCGGCTTCCGGGTCCGGGCCGTGCTGCCGGTCCATCCGCGCGGCACCACTGCCACCGCCATCGCCACGAACACCGGGGAGACGTGATGAACGACGGCAGCCGGGTGCGGGTCGTGCTGGCCGACGACCAGCCGGTGGTGCGCGCCGGGTTCCGGGCGCTGCTCGACCTGACCGAGGACCTGGTGGTGGTGGCCGAGGCGGCGGACGGGGCCCAGGCCCTGGCGGCGGTGCGCACCACCCGGCCCGATGTGGTGCTGATGGACATCCGGATGCCCCGCATGGACGGTCTCGAGGCGATCCGGCACATTGCCGCCGACCCCGCGCTGGACGCCGTACGGGTGCTGGTGCTGACCACCTTCGAGGTGGACGAGTACGTCTTCGAGGCGCTGCGGTCGGGCGCGGCGGGGTTCTTGCTGAAGGACATCGAGCCGGAGCGGCTGCGGGAGGCGATCCGCACGGTGGCGCAGGGGCACAGCCTGCTGGCGGCCTCGGTGACCCGCCGGGTGATCGAGGAGTTCGCCCGGCTGCGGACGGCCCGCCCGGTGGACGCGGAACGGCGGCTGGCGGTGCTGACCGAGCGGGAGCGCGAGGTGGTGTCGCTGGTGGCGGCCGGACTGAGCAACGCGGACATCGGCGCCCGGCTGTTCATGTCGCCGCTGACCGCGAAGACCCACGTCAGCCGGGCCATGACCAAGCTCGGCGTGCGCGACCGCGCGCAACTGGTGGTGCTGGCCTACGAAACCGGCCTGGTCACGGCCGGGGCGGGCCGCGAGCGGCGGCCGGCCCGCTGAATACTCCGGCGGGAGTAGCGGCCGACTCCCGCAGGCGGATTCGGGGGACACCCGGTCGCTCGTAGCGTCGGTGACATGATCGAGGTACGGGAGCTGACCAAGCGATACGGAGCGCGGACGGCCGTGGAGGGACTGACCTTCACGGTGCGGCCGGGCCGGGTGACCGGCTTTCTCGGCCCGAACGGGGCGGGCAAGTCGACGACGATGCGGATGATGCTGGGCCTGGACACGCCCACGGCGGGCAGCGTGCTGATCGCGGGCCGCACCTACCGCGAACTGCCCACGCCATTACGGGACATCGGCTCGTTGCTGGACGCCAAGGGGGTGCACGGCGGCCGGTCGGCGTACGCACATCTGGCAGGGCTGGCCGCCAGCAACGGCATCCCGCGCCGGCGGGTGGACGAGGTGCTGGCGATGGCCGGCCTGGACGCGGCCACCGCCCGGCGCAGAACCCGTGGGTTCTCCCTGGGCATGGGGCAGCGGCTGGGCATCGCGGCGGCGCTGCTGGGTGATCCGCGGACCCTCCTCCTGGACGAGCCGGTCAACGGGCTCGACACCGAGGGCATCCGGTGGATCCGGGACCTGATGAAGTCGCTGGCGGCGGAAGGGCGCACGGTGTTCCTGTCCAGCCATCTCATGAGTGAGATGGAGCTGACGGCGGACCATCTGATCGTGATCGGGCGCGGGCGGCTGCTCGCGGACACCTCGGTGCGGGAGTTCATCGAGGCCAACTCGCGGGCCCACACCGTGGTGCGGGCAGGCGAGGGAGCGGGGGAGGCGGAGCGGCTGCGGGCCCTGCTGGAGGGCGAGCCCGGGGCACGGGTGCGGCTGGACTCCGGTGGCGGCTGGCTGGTGGAGGGTCCGGCCCCGGCACGGATCGGAGAGCTGGCGCGGGCCCACGGCGTGGCGCTGCGGGAGCTGACGCCCCGGCGCGCCTCGCTGGAAGACGTCTACACGGAGATGGCGCGTTCGTCCGTGGAGTTCGGGGGAGTGGGCCGGTGAGGGGGATGCGGGCAGCGCTGGCCCACGAGTGGATCAAGTTCCGCAGCGTCCGCTCCACGGTGTGGACCGCCGTGGTGATGGCGGTGCTGCCGGTCCCCGGCGCGGTGTTCGTCGCGGCCACGGAGAGTCTTCAGCCGGACGACACGGTGCTGGGCGGCGCGCTGACGCTCTCGGTCCCGGCGATGATGCTGGCGGCAGTGGTCGGCGCGCTGGTCATGAGCGGCGAGTACAGCAGCGGCACGATCCGCACCACCTTCGCAGCGACACCGCGGCGGCGCACGGTGCTCGGGGCGAAGGCCGTGCTGGTGGCGGGCGGTCTGTATCTGCTGGCACTGCCGTCCGTCAGCTGCGCCTATCTGGTGGGCGGCGCGCTGCTGGGCGACGGGTACGCGCACGGCGACCCGATGCCAGCACTGTTGGGGGTGGCGGGTGCCTTCTCGGTCGCCGGGCTGCTCGGTCTCGCGGTGGGCACCCTGGTACGGCACTCGGCGGGGGCGGTGACCACCGTGCTCGGGGTGCTGCTGCTGCCCTCGCTGTTCGGTCCGCTGTTCGGCGACGCGCAGCGCTGGGTGGCGGGCATATCGCCCACGGCGGCGCTGGAGAAGCTGACCCAGACCTCCGACGCCACGGCTGAGGCGGTGGGGTCCCTGGCGGCCTGGCCGTCCCTGGCCCTGGTCGGCGGGTACACCGTGCTGCTCCTGCTGGCGGCCGATACGGCTCTGGGCCGCAGGGACGCCTGAGCGCGCGCTGCCGGGCTCCAGCCGATGCGCCGCCCGGCACACCGCCCCGCCCGGTCGACGGGCAGAACCGGGTGTCATTCCCGCTCCTCGCGGTCCTCCTCGATCTCCTCCTGGAGGCGCTCACAGATGCGGGTCAGCAGCCGGGAGACATGCATCTGGGAAATACCCATCCGGTCGGCAATCTTGCTCTGTGTCAACTCGTCGAAAAAACGGAGATACAGAATGTGCTGGTCCCGCTCGGGAAGACAGCGGAGTTTCGGTTTGACCGCTTCCCGGAAGACCACCTGGTCATATCCGGGATCAGGTACCCCCAGCGTGTCCTTGAGGGAGTAGCCGTCATCCGTGCCCGGGAGTTCCGCGTCGAGGGACAGCGGACTGTAACTCTCCAGCGCCTCAAGGCCGGTCATGACCTCCTCGGGGCTCAGCCCGCTGAACTCGGCGAGTTCCGCCACGGTGGGCCGCCGGTCATCGGGGCGGCATTCCAGCTGGCGGCTGGCGGCCCGCACCTGATTGCGGAGTTCCTGGGTGCGGCGCGGCACGTGCACACCCCACAGGTGGTCGCGGAAGTGGCGTTTCACCTCGCCGACGATCGTGGGCACCGCGAAGCTCTCGAAGGCGCTGCCGCGCCCCGGATCGTAGCGGTGCACCGCCTTGACCAGGCCGAGGGCCGCCACCTGCTCCAGGTCCTCCAGGGCCTCGCCCCGGTCGCGGAAGTTGCGGGCCAGCCGTCCCGCCATCGGCATCCAGGCGCAGATCACCTCCTGGCACAGCTCCTCCCGCTCGGGGCAGTCGGGCAGGGCGGCGATGCGGTCGAATTGGCGAGCGGTGTCGGGGGCGTCGTCGTGCGGATGGCGTCCACGCCGCCGCCGGGGGGCGGCAGCGGTGTGCGGGGTACTCCGTGCGGACGTGCTCATGGCACCTCCCTGAGGTCGAGGGCAGTCAGCCGGCTACTCTCTGTTGTTTCCGCAAGATACTGCGGCGGAGCCATTCCCCCGGGGATCCCCCCTGCATCCACGGCACTTTCTGCCCATGCCCTACCGGTGCGGGCATAAACGCCACCCCCCACAAAGTCCCGGAAGAATGGGGAAGATTTCCGCTGAAGGTGCGGAGAGCGGCGGGCCGCTATACGGTGGTTGCTGCCCGGCTCCATCCCCGATCCCCGCTCGTTCCTCCTCCGCTTTTCTGGAGGTTTTCGGCATGGATATTCTCGTACTGATCGGCCGGATTCTTTTCGCGCTGCTGTTCCTCGGATCCGCTTTCAACCACCTGTCGCAGAGCAGAGCGATGGCGGGTTACGTCGAATCCAAGGGCCTGCCCTCGGGTGAGAACCTCGTACGCGGCTCCGGCATCCTCATGCTGCTCGGCGCGCTGAGCGTCGCCTTCGGCATCTGGGCCGACCTGGGCGCGCTCCTGCTGGTCGTCTTCCTGGTCCCCACGGCGTTCCTCATGCACGCCTTCTGGAAGGAGAGCGACCCCGGCACCCGGCAGAACGAGATGACGCAGTTCCTCAAGGACATCTCGCTGGCCGGCGCCGCCCTGGCGCTGCTGGGCCTGTTCGCCATCGCCGGCCACAAGGTGGGCCTCACCTTCACCGGGCCGCTCTTCGGCTGACGCGCGCCGCGCACCGCCCGCGCGGACACACGGTCACAAGGAAGACATCGGGAACCAGCAGGGCATTCACCCACGTTTCCCATCATGACGAGAGGGGCCCCGGTGAATCTGCTCGACGTCATCCTTGTGATCGCCGCGATCGCCTTCGCCATATCGGGGTACCGGCTGGGCCTGGTCGCCGCCCTGATCACCCTCGCCGGGTTCGTCGGGGGCGCGGCGATCGGGGTGTGGCTGCTGCCGCTGGCCGTGGAACACATGGCGCCGGGCACCCTCACCGTCACCCTCACCGCCCTGCTCCTGGTACTGGTGCCCGCCGCCATCGGCCAGGCCCTGGCCGGGGCGCTCGCCGTGCGGCTGCGCGACGGCCTCACCTGGACCCCGGTGCGCTGGGCCGACGGAGCGGGCGGCGCCGTGCTCAACGCCACCGCCGTCCTGCTGGTGGCCTGGATCGCCGCCAGCGCGCTGATCAGCTCCCCCTACCCCGGGCTCAACCAGGCGATCCGGGAGTCCCGGGTGCTCACCGGTGTGCAGGACCGGATGCCGGCCCAGGCGCCGACCTGGTTCAGCCGGGCCGCCGGCGCGCTCAGCGAAGCCGGCTTCCCCCGGGTCTTCAACCCCTTCGAACGCGACGCGTCCGCCCTCGACACCTCCACCGTGCCGACGGCCGACGAGGTCCCCGCCGCCGCCCAGCAGGCCGCCGAGGACAGCACGGTCAAGATCGTCGCCACCTCGGGGGACCAGATCCAGGAGGGCAGCGGCTTCGTCTTCGACGACGGACTGGTGATGACCAACGCCCATGTCGTGGAGGGCGCCATCACCCAGACCGTGCAGGTCGGCGGCTCGGGCGCCGCCCAGGGCGCCGATGTGGTCCTCTTCGACCCCGAGACCGACGTCGCAGTCCTCCAGGTGACCGGACTCACCGCCCCCGCCCTCGACTTCGCCGGGGAGGCCAAACGCGGCGACAAGGCGGTGGTGGCCGGCTACCCCGAGAACCAGGGCCTGGACCTCCGGGGCGCCACCGTCGCCGGCCGCACCGATGCCCGCGGCCAGGACATCTACGGCACCAACGTCGTCACCCGCGACGTCTACACGTTGCGGGCCAACGTCCGCCCCGGGAACTCCGGCGGCCCGCTCCTCACCTCGGACGGCAAGGTCTACGGCATGGTCTTCGCCCGCTCCTCCACCGATGCCGACACCGGCTACGCGCTGACCGCCGACCAGATCAGACCGCAGGCCAAGGAGGCGTCCCAGAGCGCCGGCACCGGTCACTGACCGCCCGGCAGCACCGCCTCCACCGCCGGCGCGGACCAGTGCCCGGCCGCCCCCGGGCAGGACGCCAGAAAGCGCGCGACACGCGCCACCGGCCAGCCGTGCGCCTCGGCGATGCCCGAGCCCAGCTGCCGCAGATACGGCCCCGTCGGCGCCACCGGCGGCACCTCGTGCAGCCCCCACGGCGCCGTGAACGTCAGCAGCGGCAGCCCGTCCAGCGTCCCGGCCCGCACCAGCGTCTCGTACCGTCCCGGACCGAGCCGGTCCCGGCCGTGCCGCAGCACCCGGCGCAGGTCCAGCTCCGTCCCCGGCGCCCGGAACATCTCCTGATGCGCGATGTCCGAGAACTGGCCCGCCGTCAGCAGATAGGCCCGCGCCGGGATCTCCCCCGCCACCGCCGGATCGTAGAAGGCCCGGCCGCCGCCCCACACCGGTGACCGCGTGGCGAAGTACAGCGCCCCCGGCAGCATGACGCCCACGGTGCGCTCCGGCGGGCGCGGATCCCGGCAGCCCGGGTACGTACGGTCGCCCCCGTCCGCCGAGCGCCCGCCCCGCAGATACGCGTCCAGCCGCGCCCGGTGCGTATTGGAGCCGTACGCCACGTACCACAGCCGGGAAACAACCGGGGAAGGCTCGTCGAACTCCGCCTCGGACCCTGTCACCACTGCCTCCTCCGCACGATACTCAGCCAGGCCGTACCCCCCGCGTCCTGGAGGAACCGTGGCCCATCCCAGCAGGCGGCTCGCCCTCACCGCCACCGCCGGCGCGCTCGCCGTCCCCGCCCTCATCGGTGCCCGCCCCACCCCGCCCGCCGAACCCCCCTTCGCGCGCCGCGCCCACGCGCACAACGACTACGAGCACCCCCGCCCGCTCCACGACGCCCTCGACCACGGCTTCGCCAGTGTCGAGGCCGACATCTGGCTGATGGGCGGTCAGCTCCTGGTCGCCCACGACGAGAGCGACCTCGATCCGGCACGCACCCTCCAGTCCCTCTACCTCGATCCGCTCGCCGCCCGCATCCGCGCCAACGGCGGCTCGGTGTACCGCTCCGCGCCCCGGCAGTCCCTGCAACTCCTCATCGATCTCAAGACGGCGGGCGAGCCCACCTACCGCGCGCTGTCCCGGGCGCTGCGCCCGTACCGGTCGATCCTCGGCTCGGCCACCGCCGCCGGGCGGGTACGGCGCGGGGCGGTCACCGCCGTCGTCTCCGGGGACCGGGCGGCGCGCGCCCCGATGGAGGCCGAAGCCGTCCGGTGGGCCTTCTACGACGGCAGGACCGAGGACCTGGGCGGCCCGGCGCCGGCCTCCTTCATGCCGCTCATCAGCGGCAACTGGAACACCTTCTTCCGCTGGCAGGGCACCGGACCGATCCCGGCCGCCGAACGCGCCGCGCTGCACGACCTCACGGCCCGCGCGCACGCGGCCGGGCAGACCGTCCGGTTCTGGGCCACCCCGGACGCGCCCGGCCCGGCCAGGGACGCGGTGTGGGGTGAACTCCTGGCCGCCGGTGCCGACTGGATCAACACCGATGACCTGCCAGGGCTCGCGGCCTTCCTGCGCACCCATGACGCTGTCAGTGGCGGCCGCTAACTTCGGGACGCATGACGATCCCCGCGGTCATCCCCATCCAGCACGAGCCAGGCCACCGCACCGACACCATCGGCCACTACCAGCACGGACAGTTCTTCGCCTCCGTCACCGCGACCCTCGACGAGCAGGAGAGGCGCTGGTACGCCGTGCTCCACCTGTTCGACGGGGCCGGCCGGCACCGTTCCTCCCGGATCGAGGCCACGTGCACCGCGGCCGACGGGCTGACCCGGCTCGGCGACTGGCTGGCGGCGCTGCCCGGGCGCCGGTTCGCGGACATCGCGATAGGCCCGTTCTCCGTCCACCACGAGGGGCAGTTGTTCGGCCTCGTGGTGGAGGAGGACCGGGAATGGGCCGAGCTCTACCCCGACCGGCTGGGATTCTCCGCACCCTGGGACGGCCTGTACGACACCTGACCCGGGGAGGCCAGCGCCTGGTCCAGCAGGCCGGTGGGCGACAGCACGCTGCGGACGATCTCCAGCGCCTTGGCGCGCTCGCCCTCCGGCAGCCCCTCGCGGTCCAGCACCTGGGCCGCGGGGACCGCCACGTCCTCCAGGGCACGCACACAGCGGTAGTACGTCAGCCGGTCCGCGTCGAGATCGGCCGGGCCGTACCCCTCGAAGAACCACGTGCGCTGTTCGTCCGTCACCTGCGCGAAGGGCAGTACACCGCCCAGCACGAACAGCAGGTCCTGTTCGGGCGCCGCGCACACCGCGTCGTCCCAGTCGATCAGCCACACCCGGTCACCGTCCCCGAGCAGCACATTGCCCAGATGCGGATCGGCGTGGCAGATCACCCCCGGCGCGGCCCGGTCGGTGGCCGCGGGACGCAGCGCGCCGGCCCGGGCCACCAGCGCGGCCAGCCGACCCGACCCCTCCCGCCAGGCATCGGCCAGCCCCCGCACCAGCGGATCGCCGGCCGGCGCCGGCGCGGCCCCGGACGCGGGCAACAGCCAGCGCTCCAGCGCCCGTACGGCGTCGGCCATCGGTCGGTGGCTCTGCGCCGGCGGCATCCCCGGCGGCACCGGCGCGGCGTGCACCCGCGCCAGCAGCCGGCCGAACGCCCGCCAGTGCCCGGCACCCATCGGGCCCTCCAGCGCCGGGGTGCCGTCGATCCACGGCACCACCGACAGCCGGCGCCCGGTGCGCACGCTCCACCACCCGCCGCGCCGGGCGGGCAGCGGCCCCGGTACCCCCGGCACCTCCTCCGCCGCCAGCAGCCCGGCCACTCGCGGCCCCGCGGCGGAACCACCTCCGCTCAGCTTGACCGCGTACGCCGCGCCCTCCTGCGTACGCCCGCGCCACAGCCGGGCGTTCTCATCGGCGCCGCCCGCCACATCCTCCAAGGAGACAAGGCCCACCCCGAAGTCGGCCCGCACCCATCGCCGTACCTTCTCCTCCATCACAGGAACAGGCTCCCATGGCGCGGGGACCGGCCGGGCGGTCGGCGCCGGCCCCCCGGAACCCGCCGCCCCGAAAGCGCCGTGACGCTACCGTGGGGCGATGCCGAGCCTCCTGGACAGCGCCGTGTGGGCCGAGCACCGGGCGGCGGTGTTCGGGGCCGCCTACCGGATCCTGGGAAGCGTCGCGGACGCCGAGGACATCGTCCAGGAGGTCTGGCTGCGCGCCCACCGCGCCGATCTGTCGCAGGTGCGGGACCTGCGCGCGTGGCTGGTGACCGTGGCCGCCCGGCGGTCCTACGACGAACTGCGTTCGGCCCGCGCCCGCCGCGAGACCTATGTCGGCCCGTGGCTGCCCGAGCCGCTGCTCACCGGCCCCGACGCCGCCGAACCGGTGCTGCTGGACGAGCTGGTGTCCACCGCCGTGCTCCTCGTCATGGAGGAGCTGACCCCCTCCGAGCGGGTGGCCCTGGTCCTGCACGACGCCTTCGGGCTCGCCTTCGCCGAGATCGCCCCCGTCCTGGGCGGCACCCCCGCCGCCGCCCGGCAGCACGCCTCCCGCGCCCGGCGCCGGATCGCCGCCGCCCGCGAGCGGCAGGTCACGGCCGACCGCGCCGAACACGCCCGCGTCCTGGCCGCGTTCCGGTCCGCCTACGAGAACGGGGACCTGCCCGCCCTCGTGCGGCTGCTGCACCCCGACGCCGTCTACCTCACCGACGGCGGCGGCCAGGTGCGCGCCGCCCGCAAACCCATCACCGGCGGCGCCCGGATCGCCGAGGTGCTGCTGCGCGTCGCGCGCCGCCGGTTCGGCGGCGCAACGCGCGCCTTCCGCCCCATCGAGGCGGGCGGCGAACCCGCCCTGCTCGTCGTCCACGCCGGGCGTCCCCTCTGCGTGGACACCCTGAGCGTCGAGGACGGCCGCATCACCGTCCTGCACCGGCTCCTCAACCCGGACAAGCTCCGCCACCTGCCGCCCGGACTGTGACCGCCGTCACTGTCACATCCGCGGGACCCGCCCCGTCTCCCTGCCGACAGCACCACCCACCAGCGAGGGAGCAGCGACCCATGTCCCGTCTGAACATCGCCGAGGCCGCCCCGGCGTCCTACCAAGCGCTCATCCGCAGCCAGCGCGCGGTGCACGACAGCCCGCTCGACAACGCGCTCTGCGAACTGGTCAAGATCCGTGTCTCGCAGCTCAACGGCTGCCTGTTCTGCATCGACATGCACACCACCCAGGCCCGCCGGGACGGCGAGAGCGAGCAGCGGCTGCACCACCTGGCCGCCTGGCACGAGTCCCCCCTGTACGACGAGCGTGAGCGTGCCGCGCTGGCCTACGCCGAGGCCGTCACCCGCTGCGAGAACGTCGGCGACGCCCAGTGGGCCGATCTGCGCGCCCGCTTCCCCGCCGAGGAGGAACTGGGCCACCTGGTCCTCCAGGTGGCCCTGATCAACGCCCTCAACCGGCTCGCCGTCCCGCTGCGCACGGAACCGCTGCTCGGGTCTCCCATGGCGTGAGCCGACCGTGTGGCCGGTGACCGGACGCACGGGGGCAGCGGTCAAGAGCCGCCCGCCCGGACCGGTCGCCGCCCACGCGGCGCACGCCGGAGCGGCCCCGCGCACGAAAAAGGTGGCGGCCCCGCCCCCTCGGGGGGCAGGACCGCCACCACGGTCTGCTCCGTCGTCACACCCGCGCGTGCCGGCGGCGCGCCCGCTGCGCGGGCGGCGGGGTGCAGTCCCCGTCGTCGTGCCCGTCCCCGGCCGCCGCGGCCGCCCGCTCCTTGCGGTGACCGATCACCAGCACCGTGGCCACCACCACGAAACCGGCCAGCCCCAGCGCCAGCGTCAGCGGCACACCCTCGGTGGGCGCGTACAGCGAGGTGTCGTGCTCGTCCTCACCCTGCCAGGGCCACAGCGCCCGCAGCGCGCCCGCCATCACACCGGTGAGGATGACCAGCGTCACCCGGTGGAAGTTCTCCAGCAGCCAGCGCAGCACCTTCACAATGAGCGCCAGACCGACGAGCAGTCCGCCCATGAAGACGCCGAGATAGCCGAAGTCACGCTCGTTCAGCGCCTCGATCGTCGGCTCGTACATGCCGAGCGCCAGCAGCAGGAACGACCCGGAGAGCCCCGGCAGGATCAGCGCGGAGACGGCGATCGCGCCGGAGAAGAACACCACCAGCATGTTGTCCGGCGACACCGAGGCCGACAGCGACGTCAGCCAGAACGCGGCGCCCGCGCCCACCAGCGCCAGCGGCCACTCGCGCAGCCCCCAGTGCCGCCCCGAGCCGCTGAACGGCACCCACAGCGAGGCCAGCACCAGGCCGAAGAACACGGCGTACGCGTACTGCTTGTGGTCCGTCACCAGCGGCGCCAGCAGCGCGCTGGACAGCAGCAGGCCCACCACCATGCCGATCATCAGCGGCACGATCATCCGCCAGTCGGCCTGCCGGAACTCGGCACCGGCCCGGCGCAGACCCTGCCCGCGCGGCACGTCCGCGATGCCCAGACGTATCGCGCTCGTCACATGGCTCGCCCCGGCGATCAGCCGTTCGTAGACGCCGACGATCAGCGCGACCGTGCCCCCGCTGATCCCTGGCAACGCCTCCGACGCTCCGACCAGGGAACCTTTGAAGGCATCGGCCACACGGCTGCTGCTGGCTTGCTTCGCCATGAATCTCCACTCTCGGTATACGCCGGGCATGGCGGAAGGCGCCCTGGGGCGCTCTTGAGGCGTTGCGGTGAGGAACATCCTATGCTTCGCATCGTGGGTCCCTCAGTGGGGCCAACCCCACAATTCCGGGAGGCGAGGAGAGCAGCGGAGTGGCCGGCGAGCACAAACGATTCGGCGAGGACGGCGAGGGTGGCGAAGGCGATCCGCGGCGTCTGACCACCCCGCAGCTCATCCCCGTGCTGCGCCCCGAAGGCTACGCCCACCCGCAGCCGGTGCCCGAGGCCGACGACCACCCCACCTCCGAGTTCGCGCTCCCCGAGGGCCTGGCCAGGCCGCCCGCGGCCGAGCCGGAAGAGGAGGAGGCCTCCGGGTTCACCGTCCCCGAGGGCCTCACCACCAGCGCGCCCGTCGAGGAGCGCAGCGAGTTCCGCACCCCCGGCGGGGCCACCCCGCCCAGCGGTACGGCTCAGCTGCCCGTGACGCTGCGCCGCGCCGCGCCCGGGATTCTGTGGCAGGACCGGATGCGGTCCATCGTGCGGGCCGCCCCCACCACCGAGCGCATCACCCCGGAGCTGCCGCCCTCCCGCGCCGACGAGGAGGCGGGCGAGCAGCCGGCCGTGCCCCGGGTGCTGGATCTGACGCTGCGCATCGGCGAGCTGCTGCTGGCGGGCGGCGAGGGCGCCGAGGACGTGGAGACGGCGATGTTCGCGGTCGCCCACGCGTACGGCCTGGACCGCTGCGACGCCACCGTCACCTTCACCCTCATCTCGATCAGCTATCAGCCCTCGCTGGTGGACCCGCCGTTCACGCTCAGCCGTACCGTGCGCCGCCGGGGCACCGACTACACGCGGCTTGCGGCCGTCTTCCGGCTCATCGACGACATCTCCTCCGGCGAGGTGACGATGGAGGAGTCGTACGGCCGGCTGGCGACCATCCGGCGCAACCGGCACCCGTACACCAAGTGGCAGCTGACCTTCGCCAGCGGACTGCTGGCGGGCGCCGCCTCCACCCTGGTGGGCGGCAACTGGGTCGTCTTCCTGCTGGCGATGGTCGGCGCCATGCTGGGCGACCGGCTGGCGTGGCTGGCGTCGGGGCGCGGGCTGCCGGAGTTCTACCAGTTCGTGGCCGCCGCCATGGCCCCCGCCCTGATGGGGGTGGGCTGGGCGGCCGGGCACGACAACGCCGCCGGGAAGATCCAGGCGGCCGCCATCATCACCGGCGGCCTGTTCGCGCTGATCCCGGGACGGGCCCTGGTGGCCGGCGTGCAGGACGGGCTGACGGGCTACTACCTGACCGCCTCCGCCCGCCTCCTCGAAGTGGTCTATCTGATCGTCGGCATCGTGTGCGGGGTGCTCGCGGTGCTGTACCTGGGCGAGGTGTCCGGCGTCAGCCTGGAGCCCGAGGTGGTGGTACGGCACAGCCGGCCCGTCATCCAGCTGTGCGCCGCGCTGCTGCTGTCCCTGACCTTCTGCGTCCTCCTCCAGCAGGAACGCTCCACCGTGCTCGCCGCCACCGTCAACGGCGGGATCGCCTGGCTGATCTACGGCGCGATGCGGGACACCGGCGGCCTGTCACCGTTCGCGGCCACCGCCGTGGCGGCCGGACTCGTCGGCCTGTTCGGGCAGTTGCAGTCGCGGTACCGGTTCACGTCCTCGCTGCCCTACGTCACGGCCGCCATCGGGCCGCTGCTGCCGGGCTCCGCCGTCTACCTGGGGCTGCTCGGCTTCGCACAGGGCCAGGTCGACACCGGCATCCAGAACCTGCTGCTGGCGGTCTCGCTGGCGCTCGCGATCGCCATCGGGGTGAATCTGGGCAGCGAAATGGCCCGGCTCTTCATCAAGACGCCGGGCCAGACCACTCCGCTGTCCCCGCTGGGCAGGCGGGGAGCCAAACGGACGCGCGGGTTCTAGGGCCTGTCTGACACATGGCGCCGGTCGGGCCCGCGTTGTCTGGTGCTGGGGGCACCTCCCGGCCGAAGGCTGGGGGAGCATCGCAAGGCGGAGGGGCGTCCTCGTAGTGGGCTACTTGGGCGTCTCGACAACGCAGCGAGGTGCCGTGCCAGGCGACGCGGGCCAGGCGGGATGTGTCAGACAGGCCCTAGCCGCTCAGTGCTCGCCGCCCTGCTCCGCGAGGCGCTTGTACGAACGCTCGATCTCGGCCTCCGCCTCGACCCGGCCCACCCAGTTGGCGCCCTCGACGGACTTGCCGGGCTCCAGGTCCTTGTACACCTCGAAGAAGTGCTGGATCTCCAGGCGGTCGAACTCGCTGACGTGGTGGATGTCCCGCAGGTGCTCCATCCGGGGGTCGGCCGAGGGCACGCACAGCAGCTTGTCGTCGCCGCCCGCCTCGTCGGTCATCCGGAACATGCCGATGGCGCGGCACTGGATCAGGCAGCCGGGGAACGTCGGCTCGTCCAGCAGCACCAGGGCGTCCAGCGGGTCCCCGTCCTCGCCGAGGGTGCCCTCGACGAAGCCGTAGTCCGCCGGGTAGACGGTCGAGGTGAACAGGTGCCGGTCCAGGCGGATGCGGCCGGTCTTGTGGTCCACCTCGTACTTGTTCCGAGAACCCTTCGGAATCTCGATGGTGACGTCGAACTCCACAGGGGGCTCCTTAAGCGATCTGTGCTGGCTACAGGGGTTAAGTTTCCCTCACGCAAGTGTGTGCTCGCGAAAGGGGCTGGTCGCTGTGCCGGTGCGGTGGTCAAGAGCGGTGCATGTGGCGCTGGGCGCGCCCACCCGGCGGCTGGTCACCGCGGCCGGAGCCGCGGGTCTGGCAGCCGCCGCGCTGACCGTCGCGCTGGCCGGACCGTGGGACTCGGGACAGCGTACGGCCGAACGGCAGGCCGCCGCCGGGCTGGCCGCCGAACGCGAGGTCGCCGACCTGGAGAAGATCGTCGCCGGCCTGCCCTCCGCGCCACCCGTCCTGGACCCGCTGGGCGAACGCGTCTCGGGCTCGGGCCCGGACGCGGTCACCGACCTGAGCGGGGTCCTGTCCCCCCTGAACGACGCGGCGCTGGGCGGCGGCGCCGCCGTCTCGGTGGTCGACATCGCGGACGGCACCGTGCTGTACGCCTCCGGCCCCGGCACCGGCAGGACCCCCGCCTCCACCGTCAAGCTCGTCACCGCCGTGGCGGCGCTCCAGGCCCTGGGCCCCGACCACCGGCTGTCCACCACCACCGGCTGGGACGAGGCCGCCCGGCGGGTGGTGCTGGTGGGCGGCGGCGACCCGACGGTGATGGCCGAGGACTACCAGGCGCTCGCCGAGGAGACGGCCCGGGCGCTGGCGGAGCGCGGCGTCGGCGAGGTGAGCGTGGGCTACGACCTCTCGCTGTGGGACGGCGGCGAGGCACTGCACCCGATCGGCTTCAACGACAACATCGCCGCGCTCACCGCCCTTCAGGTCAACGAGGGCCGGCTGGACGGCTCCACGCACGGCCCGACCGTACGCTCCACGGACCCGGCCGCGGACGCGGTCCGCACCTTCACCGGCGCGCTGTCGGCCGCGGGGGTGACGGTCGTGGGGGAGCCGGCCGCCGCGAGCGGCCAGGACACCGAACGGCTGGGCCGGCACCGCTCGGCGCCGCTGTCGGTCCTGGTGGAGCGGATGCTGACGTACAGCGACAACGACCTGGCGGAGGCGCTGGGCCGGGCGACGGCGCTCAAGGCGGGACAGCCGGTCACCTTCGCCGGGGTGGGCCGGGCGATCACCGACGAACTCGCCGGGCTCGGACTGCCGATGGACCAGGTGCGCATCGCGGACGCCAGCGGCCTGGACCGCGAGGGCGTGGTCACCGCGCAGTTGCTGACCGGTGTGCTGACGGCCGCGGCCGACCCCCGGCGGCCCGAACTGCGGCCCGCGCTGACCGGGATGCCGGTGGCGGGCTTCACCGGCACGCTGACCGGCCGTTACGGGGCCGGGGCGGACGCGACGGGCGGCGGCACCGGGGACGGCGCGGGTGTGGTCCGGGCCAAGACCGGCACACTGACCGGCGTCAACACCCTGGCCGGCACGGCCGTCACCGCCGACGGCCGGGTCCTGGCGTTCGCCTTCCTGGCCAACGAGACGCTGGACGCGAACGCCGCCCAGAACGCCCTGGACGCGGCGGCGACGGGCCTGGCGACCTGCCACTGCGGTTAGACCGTCCCTTTCGCACCCTCACGGGGCCGCGCCTCCGAAGGCCGGGGCACCGCCGGACCGCACCGGACGGACCCCGTCCGGTGACGTCGGGCCGACCGCTCCCGGCCCTCCGGGGCCGCCCGTCCCCCGTACGGCGCAGTCCCCTCCGGGCCCGCCCCGCCCCGCCCCACGGCGGTGAGGGGGGCCAGGAGGGGGCGGGCGGCGGCTACCGGTCCCGGGGGCAGCGCCGTACCGTGGGGCGCATGACGAGTTTCGGCGGTGGCGGTACGGATCTGGTCGACTGGAATCTCGCCGTGTCCACGGCGGCCCGGATGACGCGGCCGGGGCCCGAGGTGAGCCGCGACGAGGCCCGCGCAGCCGTCGCCGAGCTGCGCAGGCACGCCGAGGCGGCCCAGCTGCACGTGAACGGCTTCACCGGCCTCGACAACGGGGCCGCCGACACCCCGGTGCTGGTCGTGGACCGCCCCGGCTGGATCCGCGCCAACGTCGCCGGATTCCGCGAACTGCTCTCCCCGGTGATGGTCCGGATGCGCGAACGCCGCTCCGCCGTCCCCGGCGGCGCGGCCCTGACCGCCGTCGGCTCCAAGGTCACCGGCGTCGAGGTCGGGATGCTGATGTCCTTCCTGTCCTCCCGGGTGCTGGGCCAGTACGAGACCTTCGCGCCGCCCACCGCCGGTCTCCCGGCCCGCCCCGGCGGCGGCCGGCTGCTCCTGGTCGCCCCCAACATCGTCCAGGTCGAACGCGAGCTCGCCGTCAAGCCACACGACTTCCGGCTGTGGGTGTGTCTGCACGAGGAGACCCACCGCACCCAGTTCACCGCCGTGCCGTGGCTGCGCGACCACATGGAGGGCGAGATCCAGGGCTTCCTCAAGGAGTCCGACGTCGACCCGGGCACCCTGGTGGAGCGTTTCCGGCAGGCCGCCCAGTCCGTCACCGGCCGCGCCCCCGAGTCCGGGGCCGACAGCGGGCGCGGCCTGGTCGATCTCGTGCAGACCCCGCGCCAGCGCGAGATCCTCGACCGGCTCACCGCCGTGATGTCCCTGCTGGAGGGCCACGCCGACTACGTCATGGACGGCGTCGGGCCGGCCATCGTGCCCTCCGTCGCCGAGATCCGGGAGAAGTTCACCCGCCGCCGCGCCGCCGGCGCCGGGCGGCTGGACCGGGCGCTGCGCAAGATGCTGGGCATGGACGCCAAGCTGCGCCAGTACCAGGAGGGCGAGCGGTTCGTGCGCACCGTCGTGGAGCAGGCCGGCATGACCGGCTTCAACAAGGTGTGGACCTCGCCGAACACCCTCCCCACCAAGGAGGAGATCACCGACCCGGAGAAGTGGGTGGCCCGGGTGCGGCCCGCCGCGGGGTGAGCCACGGGCGGCCCGGCTCGGTGGCGGACCGGCGGGCCCGGCGGCAGGCATACGCACCGATATCACTCGTACGAGGGACCGTCGGGCGATAGTTGGCGTGCGATGCTCGGGTACCAGGGCTCCTCTGTCACCATTTACGCACCCAGCGTGACATTGCTCCCCGAGCCCCCACCCTCCCCAGCTCCCCCGAGCTTCCCCAGGAAGAAGTGATTCGGACATGGGTCCCCACCCCGCGGTCGCGGCGATACGTCTGGCAGTCCGCCGTGTGCTCCACGAGCTGCTGCACGAAGCCCCAGGCCCCTCCCCACTCGATCCGCCGCACCACCCCCCGCTCGTCCTGGTCGCCGCCTCCGGTGGCGCCGACTCCATGGCCCTGGCCTCCGCGCTCGCCTTCGAGGCCCCCCGGGCCGGCCTGCGGGCCGGCGCCGTCACCGTAGACCACGGCCTCCAGGACGGTTCCGCCGCCCGCGCCGCCGAAGTCGCCGACCGCCTCACCGCCCTCGGCCTGACCCCCGTCGACATCGCCGCCGTGACCGTGGGCCGCTCCGGCGGCACCGAGGCCGCCGCCCGCACCGCCCGCTACCGGGCCCTGGACACCGCCGCCGACCGCCACCACGCCGCCGCCGTGCTCCTCGGCCACACCCGCGACGACCAGGCCGAGACCGTACTGCTCGGCCTCGCCCGCGGCTCCGGCGTCCGCTCGCTGTCCGGGATGGCCGCCGTCTCCGGCGGCACCGCGGGGCACACCGGCCGCTACCGCCGCCCGTTCCTGGGCATCGACCGGCAGACCACCCGCAAGGCCTGCCTGGTGCAGTCCCTGCCCGTGTGGGACGACCCGCACAACACCGACCCGTCCTACACCCGCTCCCGGGTCCGCCACGAGGCCCTGCCCATCCTGGAGAAGGCCCTGGGCCGCGGCGTCGTCGAGGCGCTGGCCCGCACCGCCGCCCTCGCCCGCGACGACGCCGACGCACTCGACCTGTGGGCCGCCGACGCCGAGGGCACCGCCACCGCCGAGGACGGCACCCTCGCCATCGCCGCGCTCGCCCCGCTGCCCCCGGCCGTACGCCGCCGGGTGCTGCGCCGGGCGGCCGTCGCGGCGGGCGCCCCGGCGGGTTCGCTCTTCGCCCGGCACATCGAGGAGACCGACCGGCTCATCACCGACTGGCACGGTCAGCGGCCCCTGAACCTGCCCGGCCGCGTGGAGGTCGCGAGGCAGGGTGGCAGACTGGTTCTCCGGCAGGCGGACCGAGCAGACGGGGCGGACCGCTGAGAGCGGCAAGCGGCAGAGAGTGACGCGGGTGCACGAGAAGGACATGGGCGCGGACCTGGAGTCGGTGCTCATCACCAAGGAAGAGATCGACGCGAAGCTGGCGGAGCTGGCCGCGAAGATCGACACGGAGTACGCGGGCAAGGACCTGCTCCTGGTCGGGGTGCTCAAGGGAGCGGTGATGGTCATGGCGGACCTCGCCCGTGCCCTGTCCTCGCCCGTCACCATGGACTGGATGGCGGTGTCCTCCTACGGCGCGGGCACCCAGTCCTCCGGGGTGGTGCGGATCCTCAAGGATCTGGACGCCGACATCAAGGGCCGGGACGTCCTGATCGTCGAGGACATCATCGACTCGGGGCTGACCCTGTCCTGGCTGCTGTCGAACCTCGGTTCGCGCGAGCCGGCGTCGCTCAAGGTGGTGACGCTGCTGCGCAAGCCCGACGCGGCGAAGGTCGACATAGAGGTGGAGTGGGTCGGCTTCGACATCCCGAATGAATTCGTGGTGGGATACGGCCTGGACTACGCCGAGAAGTACCGGAATCTCCCCTTTGTCGGTACGCTCGCGCCGCACGTCTACCAGGGCTGAGCGGACCGCGCGGAACGCATCGGGGCCGTCCGGCGTTGCGTGTTTATGGACAAGCGGCCATATCCCACTGTCCCCGGCGCCGCCGGAGGGCCGCTTTGGGGTACGGTCGCGGTTGAACGAGACGTAGGACACCGCCGCGCACAGCGGATCCCAGCCGGGGGCTGTGCCTCTACATGGCAGGAGGGACGGGGCCGCACCGCCCCGTGTGAATAGACGTGAAGCGCTATTTCCGTGGGCCAGTGATGTGGATCGTACTGGCCGTCCTTGCCGTGGTTCTGCTGATGCAGGTGTTCACCTCGTCCGAGGGCTACAAGAAGGTGGACACGGGCAAGGTCGTCCAGGCGATCGCCCAGAACCACGTCCAGTCCGCCGAGCTCACCACCGGCGACGAGCAGACCATCAAGATCGAGCTGAAGAGCGGCCAGGAGATCGAGGGCACCACCAAGGTCCAGGCCAACTACATCGACGGTCAGGGCGAGAACCTGGCCGGCACGCTCCAGGACAAGCTCGCCGCCGGCGACCTGGAGGGCGGCTACACCGTCTCCCCGAAGTCGCAGAACCCGTTCGTCGGGATGCTGCTGTCCATCCTGCCGTTCCTGCTGATCATCGTGGTCTTCCTGTTCCTGATGAACCAGATGCAGGGCGGCGGCTCCCGGGTCATGCAGTTCGGGAAGTCCAAGGCCAAGCTGATCAGCAAGGACACCCCGAAGACCACCTTCGCCGACGTGGCCGGTTCGGACGAGGCCGTCGAGGAGCTCCACGAGATCAAGGAGTTCCTCCAGGAGCCGGGCAAGTTCCAGGCCGTCGGCGCCAAGATTCCCAAGGGTGTGCTGCTGTACGGCCCGCCCGGTACCGGCAAGACGCTGCTGGCACGCGCCGTGGCCGGCGAGGCCGGGGTGCCGTTCTACTCGATCTCCGGCTCCGACTTCGTCGAGATGTTCGTGGGTGTCGGCGCCTCCCGGGTCCGTGACCTGTTCGAGCAGGCCAAGGCGAACGCCCCGGCGATCGTCTTCGTCGACGAGATCGACGCCGTCGGCCGGCACCGCGGCGCCGGCATGGGCGGCGGGCACGACGAGCGCGAGCAGACCCTCAACCAGCTGCTGGTCGAGATGGACGGCTTCGACGTCAAGGGCGGCGTCATCCTGATCGCCGCCACCAACCGCCCCGACATCCTCGACCCGGCGCTGCTGCGGCCGGGCCGGTTCGACCGGCAGATCGCGGTCGACCGTCCCGACATGCAGGGCCGTCTGGAGATCCTCAAGGTTCACCAGAAGGGCAAGCCGGTCGCCCCGGACGTCGACCTGGGGGCCGTCGCCCGGCGTACCCCCGGCTTCACCGGCGCCGATCTGAACAACGTCCTCAACGAGGCGGCGCTGCTGGCCGCCCGCGGCAACGCCAAGCTGATCGACAACAAGTTCCTTGACGAGGCGATCGACCGCGTCGTGGCCGGTCCGCAGAAGCGCACCCGCATCATGAGCGACAAGGAGAAGATGATCACCGCGTACCACGAGGGCGGACACGCCCTGGTCGCGGCGGCCTCTCCGAACAGCGACCCGGTGCACAAGGTGACGATCCTGTCCCGCGGCCGGGCGCTGGGCTACACCATGGTGCTGCCGGAGGAGGACAAGTACTCCACCACGCGCAACGAGATGCTGGACCGGCTCGCCTACATGATGGGCGGTCGCGCCGCCGAGGAACTGGTCTTCCACGACCCGACCACCGGCGCGGGCGACGACATCGAGAAGGCGACGGGCACGGCGCGCTCGATGGTCACCCAGTACGGGATGACCGAGCGGCTCGGCGCGATCAAGTTCGGCTCCGACCAGTCCGAGCCCTTCCTGGGCAAGGAGATGTCCCACCAGCGCGACTACTCCGAGGAGGTCGCCGGGCTGGTGGACGAGGAGGTCAAGAAGCTGATCGAGACCGCGCACAACGAGGCGTGGGAGATCCTGGTGGAGAACCGGGACGTGCTCGACAACCTCGTGCTGGAGCTGCTGGAGAAGGAGACCCTCAACAAGGAGGAGCTCGCGGAGATCTTCCGCCCGGTCATCAAGCGTCCGGCCCGCCCGGCGTGGACCGGCTCCGCCCGGCGCACCCCCTCGACCCGGCCCCCGGTGTCCGTCCCGGTGAAGAACGTGCAGCTGGCCAACGGCAGCGGCGAGAACGGCACCACCTCCCTGGAGAAGGTCATCGGCACCGAGCCGGGGGAGCGACCCGGCACCGAGTGAACCTGGTCACCACGTCGTACCGGCCGTGCCCCCCACGCCTTAGGCTTGGGGGCACGGCCGTTCATTCGGGCCGATCAGCCGCATTGCCTGACAGAAACAAGGCGGGAAGTACATGACGGACCCGGTGACGGCGCAAGCGGGCCAGATGGGCACGTTCGACGAGAAGCGCGCCGAGAACGCCATCCGTGAGCTGCTGATAGCGGTCGGCGAGGACCCGGACCGCGAGGGACTGCGGGACACCCCGGCCCGGGTGGCCCGGGCCTACCGGGAGATATTCGCCGGGCTGTGGCAGGAGCCGGAGGATGTGCTGACCACCACCTTCGACCTGGGCCACGACGAGATGGTGCTGGTGAAGGACATCGAGGTGATGTCCTCGTGCGAGCACCACCTGGTGCCGTTCGTGGGCAAGGCCCATGTCGGGTACATCCCGTCCTCCAGCGGGAAGATCACCGGGCTGTCGAAGCTGGCCCGGCTGGTGGACGTCTTCGCCCGCCGCCCGCAGGTGCAGGAGCGCCTGACCACGCAGATCGCCGACTCGCTCATGCGGATCCTGGAGCCGCGCGGGGTGATCGTGGTCGTGGAGTGCGAGCACATGTGCATGACGATGCGCGGGGTCCGCAAGCCGGGCGCCAAGACCACCACCTCGGCGGTACGCGGCCAGCTGCGGGACGCGGCGACCCGTGCCGAGGCGATGAGCCTGATCCTCTCCCGCTGAGCGGCCGAGGAGCGGCGCCGGGCTAGCCGCGTTCCACGATGCCCTTGAGGGTGGCCAGATCGGCCTCGACCATTCCGGCGTCGCGGCGGAAGTCCTCGGGGGTGGTTCCCGGCTGCCGGCGCAGGGTGAAGACCACCTCGCAGGTGTCCTCCTCGTCCGGGATCACGCGCATCGGGTTGAGGACCGTCTCGCCGCTCGGCAGGGTCACCTCGTGGTCGAGCACACCGAACGTGTTGCGCGGGGCGAAGGCCACCTCCACCCGGCCCATGGGGGAGGAGGTCGCGATCCACCGGCCTTTGATCAGTTCGATGGAACCGCCGAGTCCGGCGGCCCAGGCGGGCAGATTGACCGGGTCGGCCGCGTAGGCGTAGACCTCGTCGGCGGCGCGGTCGATGTGGATGCTGAGGTGTGTCGACTCCATGCCGGTCACGCTATCCAGCGGCCGGTGGCCCGGCCTTGAACGAAACGGCCGCGCCGCGGCGTCTCAGCGCTTGGCGGTGCGCGGCTTGCCGAAGAAGTCGAACCCGCCGGCGGGCTCGGTGCTCTCCCGGCCGGCGCCGGGAGGCGCCCCCTGCGGCGGCACCGCCACCGGCGGTGCGGGCCGGGCGGGCGCTGCGTCGGCTGTGCCGGGGGACTCGGCCGCCCCGGCCTCCCGCGGTTCGCGCCGCCGCTCCTGCTCCCGGTTCTCCTGCTGCCGGTTCTCCTCCTGACGGGCGCCGTTGCGCGACAGCTTGCCGAGCGCCTCGTACGCCTGGAGGTAGGTCAGCTGCGACGGCGCGCCGCCCGAGGTGCGGTGGTCGGTGGCCCGGGAGGGCAGCGCCTTGGCCGGCTCGGCCGCCTCCAGCGCCAGCTGCCGGCGGCCCTCCAGCGCCTTGGCCCGCTCGGTCTCGGCGTTGGCGTACCGGCGCAGCAGGTCGGCGTGTTCGGAGCGGAGCCGGCCCAGTTCGATGCGCTTGGCCCTGACCTTGGCCTCCAGGGTGGAGACCAGTTCCTGGGACTCCTCCAGCTCGGCCTGCTTCTCCTCGATCTGCCAGCTGATGCCGGCCTTCGCGGCACGTTCGCGGGCGACCTTGCGTCCGGCCTCCAGATCCCAGCGGCGCAGCAGGAGGGCGGCGCTCACGGCGGCCGCCGCGGCCAGCGCGGTCAGGGAGCGCAGGACGACGATCGCGCCGTCGCTGCTGCCGGTGCCCACGAACCAGGCGGCGCCGGCGCTCAGTACGGCGGCGCCGCCCAGCGCGGCAGGAATCAGCACCCGGTGCAGTGGTGCGTTGCGGTGACGTCCACGTGCCATGCCCGAAACTTACCGTGACGCCCGGGGCTGCCGGGACCCACCCGGCGGACCGTTCTCAGGTGGTTACATTCCGCTGTGGTGGCTCAGTGGCTCAGCAGCCCCTTGTCGTGCAGGTAACTCCCGGCCACGTCAACCGCTTTGAGGCGCTCGGAGTCCACCTGGCGGTTGAGTTCGATCAGATCGTCGGTGGTGAGGGTCCCGGTGAGGCGGTTGAGGGCGGCGGTGATCTTCTCGTCGTCGCCGATGCCGGAGTGGAGCACGGGCAGCAGATTGTCGGCGAGTTGGAGGTTCTGGTCGTCCTCCAGCAGCACCAGGCCGAAGTCGTCCAGGGTGGCGTCGGTGGTGGAGACCAGCACCAGGTCGTCGGTGCCGTCCTTGACGGCCTGCTTGGCCTGGACGGTGCCGACACCCTTGGGGTCTATGCCGGTGATGTCGATGCCGTAGACGTCCTCAAGACCCGGCTGGCAGAACGGGCGTTCGGAGCATTCATCGCCGGCCGCCAGCTTGATCGGCAGCCCGGAGGCACCGAGGTCGGAGAGCGTGGTCAGCCCGTGTTCCTCCGCGAACTCCCGGGTGACGGCGAAGGCGTTCTGGTTGACGGCCTCGCCCGGCTCCAGCACGGTCAGCCCGCGCGGGGTGGCCAGTTCGCGCAGCGCGTCCACGGTGGCGACCGGGTCGGAGGAGGCGATCAGCGGGGCGCCCTCGCCGTTGACCCGGGCGTTGAGGAACTCGGCCAGGGTGGCGGCGTATTCGGGCACGATGTCGATCGAGCCCTTCTCCAGCTCCGGCGCGTACAGTTCGCGGCTCTGCACCGTGATGACCTCGGTGGTGTAGCCGGCGTCCGTGAGCAGCTGGGAGTACAGCTCGGCCATGATGGTGGCCTCGGTGAAGTCGCCGCCGCCGATGGTGAGGGTGTCGGCGGACTGCGAGGTGTCCTGGTCCCCGCCGCCACCGCCTTCCGACTCCAGGCTGTCCCCGCCGCCGCACGCGGTGAGGGCCAGGGCGAGCGCGGCGCTGCCGCAGGTGGCGCCCAGCAGCCGGCGCAGGGAGGTACGGGGGGTGGTCGCGGTCACGTGTCTTGCCCTTCGACGGTGGATGGTGCCCGGCCCGGGGCCGGACGGTTGCCTGGGGACGTCTTCGTCAGGGAGGCGCCCGCCGCGGCCGGTGCCGGAGCGGCGGGAGCCGGCTCCGGCGGGGCCTCCGGGGACTTGCGCGGACCGGCCGGGGCCGCGCTGGTGCGGCGGCGCCGGGGCGAGCGGGGGTCGAGCAGCCGCTGGAGCAGTGCCATCAGCCCTTCGACGGCCAGCGCCAGCAGCGCGACGAGGATGGCGCCCGCCACCACCTGGGAGGTGCGGTAGGTGGCGAAGCCGGCGGTGATGATCCGGCCGAGACCGCCGCCGCCGGGCAGCGCGGCCAAGGTGGCGGTGGCCACGATCTGGACGGCCGCGGTGCGCACCCCGGTCATCAGCAGGGGGAAGGCGAGCGGGAGTTCCACCCGGGCCAGGATCTGGCCGCGCGACATGCCCATGCCGCGCGCGGCCTGCACGATGTCCCGGTCGGTGCCGGCGATCCCCACGTAGGCGTTGGTGAGCAGCGGGGGCACCGCGAACAGCACCAGCGCGATGAGGGTGGGGAGTTCGCCGTAGCGGGCGAGCGGGGTGAGGGTGAGCAGCACCAGCACGGCGAAGGTGGGCACGGCGCGGCCGACGTTGGAGATGTTGATGGCCACCGCCCCGCCGATCCGGCGGCCGCCGCCGTGGCCCAGCCACATGGCCAGCGGCAGCGCGATGGCGCAGGCGGCCAGCAGGGCGAGGGCGGTGAGATACAGGTGCTCGCCCAGCCGCTGGGTGATGCCGCCGTCGCCGCTCCAGTGCGCCGCGGTGGTGAGCCAGCTCCAGGCCCCGGTCATGGCGTTCACGCGACAGCGCCCTTCGACGGGCCGGCGGCGGCCCGCGACCAGGGGGTGAGGGCCCGCTGGACGCCGAGCAGCAGCAGATCGGCGGTGACGGCGAGCAGGACGCACAGCACGGAGGCGGTGAGCACCTCGGCCTTGAAGTAGCTCTGCATGCCGCTGTAGATGAGGTTGCCGAGCCCGCCGTGGCCGACGATGGCGCCGACGGTGGTCAGGGAGACGGCGGAGACGGTGGCGATCCTTATCCCGGCCATGACGGCGGGCAGGGCCAGCGGCAGTTCGACGGTGAGCAGCAGCCGTCCGCGCCCGTACCCCATGCCGAGCGCCGCCTCCCGTACCTCGGCGGGGACCGAGCGCAGCCCGGTGAGCATGTTGCGCACCAGCACGGTGAGGGAGTACAGCACCAGGCCGCACACCACGACCGACATCGACAGGCCGAAGAAGGGCAGCAGCAGCGCGTACATGGCGAGCGAGGGGATGGTGTACAGGACGGTGGTCAGCCCCAGGAGTGAGCCGGCCGCCGGCCGCCAGCGGCGGGCCAGCAGGGCGAGCGGGAAGGCGACCGCGACGGCGATGGCGATCGCGGAGGCCGTGATGGCGAGGTGCTGCACGGTGGCGTCGGTCAGCTCCTGGCCGCGGGTGCGTACGTACTCCCCGCAGATCCAGTCGTTCGCCACCAGACAGCTCTTCGCACTCATGTCCATGACCCTAGGCGGTAAACCTGACAAACTCATGAACATGCTGCTCTTCGACCACGTCACCAAGCGCTACCCGGACGGCACCCGCGCGGTGGACGATCTGTGTCTGGAGGTGGCGGAGGGCGAACTGGTCACCCTCGTCGGGCCGTCGGGGTGCGGCAAGACGACCACCATGAAGATGGTCAACCGGCTGGAGGTGCCCACCTCCGGACGCGTCCTGCTGAACGGTGAGGACATCGCCGGCCACGACCCGGTGCGGCTGCGGCGCCGGATCGGCTACGTCATCCAGCAGGTCGGCCTCTTCCCGCACAAGACGGTGCTCGACAACACCGCCACCGTCCCCGTCCTGCTGGGCGAGCGCCGCACGGCGGCCCGGCGGCGCGCCGCCGAACTGCTGGAACTGGTCGGCCTGGACCCGGCCGTGTACGGCGGGCGCTACCCCGACCAGCTCTCCGGCGGGCAGCGGCAGCGGGTCGGCGTGGCGCGGGCCCTGGCCGCCGACCCGCCGGTGCTGCTCATGGACGAGCCCTTCGGCGCGGTGGACCCGGTGGTGCGCGAGCACCTCCAGAACGAATTCCTGCGGCTGCAGGCCGAGGTGCGCAAGACCGTGCTGTTCGTGACGCACGACATCGAGGAGGCGGTACGGCTCGGGGACCGGATCGCGGTGTTCGGGCAGGGGCGGGTCGAACAGTTCGACACCCCGGCCACGGTGCTCGGCGCGCCCGCCAACGACTACGTGGCGTCCTTCGTGGGCAGTGACCGGGGGCTCAAGCGGCTGTCGGTGACCCCGGTGGAGACCGCCGATCTGGAGCAGCCGCCGGTGGTCCATCTGGCCGATCCGATGGCGCTGGCCTGCGACCGGATGCGGGCCGAGGGCGCCCGCTGGGCCGTGGTGCTGGACGAGCACGACGGGCTGCACGGCTGGGTGCTGATACCGCCGGAGGGCGCGGGACCGCAGCCGGAGGGCACCGTCGCCGGGCGGGCCCGGCGGATGGAGGCGTGGCTGCCGGTGGGCGCCTCGCTGAAGCAGGCGTTCGCCACGATGCTCCAGTACGACGCGGGGTGGATCGCCGTGCTGGACGGTGACCGGTTCCTGGGAGTGCTCACCCCGGCGAGCCTGCACGCCGCGCTGCGGCGCTCGGTGCAGGAATCGGCGGCCGTCGAGGTGTAGCGGGGCGGATCAGATGGGGGAGCCCATCGGTCCGCGCCGGTCGCGGTGGTCGTCGTCGCCGTTGCCGTCCGGGAGCTTGCAGACCCGTTCCAGGTACAGGGCGGCGGCGCACACCGCGACGCCCGCGACGACGGACAGGCCCGCGTACAGGGCCTGTTCGCGGCGGTTGGGGACCTCCATCCGCTCCAGCAGCAGGAACAGTCCGAAGCCCCCGTACAACCCGGCCACCAGGGACGAGACGAGCGCGCTCGCCTGGCCGAAGACCACCGCGCGGGCCGCCACGAGTGGCTCCACCGGGCGGGCGCCCTCGCGGCTCCCCCAGCCTTCGGCCGGGCGGTGCCCCCAGGTGCGCTGCGCCCGCAGCCGGGCGCGCAGGGACAGCGCGGTCGCCAGCAGGACGGCGGCGATCAGCGCCAGGACGACCGGGGCGAGCAGCGGGACCGCGGGCAGCGTGCCCAGCGCGTCCCACAGCCCGGCCCCGGCCCAGCCGAAGGCGAACGCGGCGGCGAACAGACCGGCCAGATTTCTGATCCGCAGTTGATTCACCGCTGTGCGTGCCCCTCGTCCGTCAGCTGTTCCGTGCTCGCCCCGCTCAGTCGGGCAGGGCCAGCTTCAGGTCGGCGCGCGCGGTGATGCCCTGCTCCGGCAGCGTCGACAGAAGATCGGCGACCGGGCCGTGCCCCGGCACTTCGGCCGCCGGATCGACATCGTGCCACGGCACCAGGACGAAGGCGCGCTCGTGGGCCCGCGGATGCGGCAGGGTCAGATCCGGGTCCCGCGAGATGACGCCCTGGTAGGCGACGATGTCCACGTCGATGGTGCGCGGCCCCCAGCGCTCGTCGCGTACGCGCTCGAAGGCCTCCTCGATGGCGTGCGCGCGCTCCAGGAGCGAGGCCGGCGGGAGCGTCGTCTTCACGACGATCACCGCGTTGAAATACGTGGACTGGCTGCCGGTGGGCACCCCCCACGGCTCGGTCTCGTACACCGGGGAGACGGCTTTCACCCGCAGCCCCGGGGTGTCCTCCAGCGCGTCGATGGCGCCCTGGAGGGTCTCCAGGCGGTTGCCGAGGTTGCTGCCGAGGGAGAGGACGGCGCGTTTGGGGTTGTGCAGGGTGGTGTCGGCGGCGTCGACCTGCTGCACCACGGAGGCGGGCACCGGCTGGACGGTCGGGTCGGGAGTGGACGCGGCATTGCTGGGGGTCATGCTCGGCTCCGCTTGATGGTGATGGTCACGTCGTCGAAGGGAACGGTGATCGGCGCCTGCGGTTTGTGGAGGGTGACCTCTGCCTCGCGCACCGGGGTGAACGCGAGGCAACGATCGGCGATCCGCTGGGCGAGCGTCTCCAGAAGATCGACGGGCTCGCCGGCGACGACGGCGGTGATCTCCTGGGCCACCATCCCGTAGTCCACGGTCTTCGCCAGATCGTCGGTCGCCGCGGCGGGACGGGTGTCCAGGCCCAGTGTGAGGTCAACCGTGAACCACTGGCCCCCCTCCCGTTCGTGCGGGAGCACACCGTGGAACCCCCTGACCCGCAGCCCGCTGAGCGTGATGCGATCCATGGTCTGCTCCCTTCTCCCGGTCGTGCACCGGCGTGTTGCCGCCGGCACATTCGAATCTACCTGCGGATGGTGACAGCCCTTGTCAGCGGCGGCTACCCGCGCACCGCAACGGCTAAGCTCCGCCGCCACCCCATCACGAGGTCCGGAGCGCCGGCGGGCCGGGGTCGCCGCCGCCCGCCGGGCCCCCGGCCGGACCGGGCGGGGTGCGGGGATCAGCGGTGCGCCTAGGGCTTGTCTGACGGATGGCGCCGGTCAGGCCCGTGGCGTCTGGTGCGGTGCATCGCAAGGCGCGGGGGCGCCCTCGTAGTGGGCTACTTGGGCGTCTCTGCAACGCAGCGAGGTGCCGTGCCAGACGCCACGGGCCAGGCGGGATCCGTCAGACAAGCCCTAGGGTGGAGGCATGGCTGAGATGCGTCGTCGGGTGGCCGGGTTGCCGGAGTGGAATCGGTGTGCGGTCATGGGGGTCGTCAACGTGACGCCCGATTCCTTCTCCGACGGCGGGCGCTGGTTCGACCCGGAGACGGCCGTCAAGCACGGACTCGATCTGGTGGCCGCCGGAGCCGATCTCGTCGATGTCGGGGGCGAGTCCACCCGCCCCGGCGCCACCCGGGTGGACGAGGCCGAGGAACTGCGCCGGGTGCTGCCCGTGGTGCGCGAACTGGCCGCCGAGGGGGTGATCGTGAGCGTCGACACCATGCGCGCCTCGGTCGCCGAGCAGTCGATCGCCGCCGGGGCCCGGATCGTCAACGACGTCAGCGGGGGCCGCGCCGACGCCCGGATGGTGCCCGCGGTCGCCGACGCCCGGGTCCCGTTCGTCGTCATGCACTGGCGCGGCCAGAGCATCGACATGAACGACCGCGCCCGGTACACGGACGTCACCGGCGAGGTCGTCGCCGAACTGCGCGCGTCCATCGAGCGTGCCGTCGCCGGCGGCATCGACCCGGCCCGTATCATCGCCGATCCCGGGCTCGGCTTCGCCAAGCGGGCCGAGCACGATCTGGCCCTGGTGGCGGGCCTTGACCGGCTGCGCCGGGAACTGGAGTGGCCGCTGCTGATCGCGGCCTCCCGCAAGCGGTTCCTCGGACGGGTGCTGGCCGGCCCCGGGGCACTCCGCCGCCCGCCGCCGAGCGGGATCACGCCACCGCCGCCATCTCGGCGCTCGCGGCCCGTGTGGGGGCATGGGCAGTGCGGGTACACGAGGTACGAGCCAGCGCGGACGCGGTCCGGGTGGCCCAGGCCGTCGAGGACGCGACGCACGTGCACGCCGGAACGGAAGGGGATACGGCCCATACATGAGTGGTACCCGGACGGACATCGAAGCGGTGGAAGCCGCCAACACCGCGCTGTACGACGCGCTGGAGCAGGGCGATCTGGACGCCATGGCGGACCGCTGGATCGACGCCGAGGAGATCAGCGTCATCCATCCGGGCTGGCCGGTGATCACCGGCCGCGGGGAGGTGCTGCGCTCCTACGCGCTGATCATGGCGAACACCGAGTACATCCAGTTCTTCCTCACCGATGTCGAGGTCTCCGTGATGGGCGACACGGCCCTGGTGACCTGCACCGAGAACATCCTCAGCGGCGGGCCCGCCGAGGAGGACGGCAGCGCCGGGCCGCTGGTGGGCGGCCTGGTGGTGGCCACCAACCTCTTCCGCCGCGCGGAGGGCGGTGAGGGCGAGTGGAAGCTGTGGTCGCACCACGGCTCGCCGGTCCTCATCGATCAGGAGGAGGACGAGGGCGACGAGGAACAGCAGCCCGACGACGGCGGTGGCGGCACGGTGATCTGACGGGCGGTGGCGCGGCGCCGCACCACCGCCCCGCCGCCCCTTCGCCCGGCCGCACCACCGGCCCGGCCGGCGGCCGTCAGCGCGTCAGCCAGCGCTCCGGGGCGGCGTTGCGCCGCCCCAGCCGGGAGCGGTCCGCCTGCGCGGCGACCTCCCGGGCCGCCTCGGCGGCGTCCCGCAGCCGGGCGGTGGCCGTCCCGTTGGCGCCGTGGTCGACATGGATGTCGGCCAGCCCGAGCCGCTGCTCCCACGGCCCCTGTGTCATCCGTACGCTCTGCACCTTGGCGTGCGGCACCAGCGTGTAGCGGCGGCTCAGCCGTCCCGCGCGGGCCACGAACACGGCGTCGGTCACCCCGTGCCCGTACCCGTGCCGCCACACCGGTACAGCCCAGCGCGAGCGCCGCGGCACGGCCGTGATGGACGCCATCGTCTTGTCGATGTCGACCTCGGGCAGGATCCGCCCGATCAGCTCACCCGCCTGCGCGCGGCCGGCGACCGGGACGAGCAGCCCGCTCTCGTTGCCCTCACCGGCCACCGACAGCTCCACCCGCACCCAGCCCTGGCGGCGCCACAGCAGCGGTTCGACGATGCGCACCGACTGCACCCGGCCGGGCGGCACGGTGGCGTGGTCGCGCTGGAGCAGCCCGTGGTCCAGCCGGAGCCCGTCCGGGGACTCGCTGACGGTCCAGCCGTACTGGGTGAGGAAGCGGCCCAGGGTGCCGCCCCACACGCCGGCCAGCATCGGCAGCGCGACGGTGAGCGCGACGAACAGGCCCGCCCCCAGCACGTACAGCGTCACGGGCAGGGCGATCCCGGCGACCAGCAGCAGGGCCCAGCCGCCGCTGAGGGACTCCAGGGCGAGGGCCTTGGCCAGCACCGGGGTCGGCACGGCCGCCACCCGGCGGGCCGGGGCCTCTCCGGCGCTGGGCGCGGCGAGCGGGTCGATGCCGGCCGCGCGGGCGAGGAGTTCGGCGCGCAGCGCGGTGGCCTCGGACTCCCCGAGGTAGGCGAGTTCGTCGGAGTCGCCGGAGCCGACCACGTCCATCTTGAGCTTGGCGACGCCGACGGCGCGGGCGAGCAGCGGGCGGGTGACGTCGATGGACTGGATGCGGTCCAGCCGCAGGTGCGCGGTGCGGCGGAACAGCAGACCAGTACGGATGCGCAGTTCGGTGTCGGTGACGAGGTAGCGGGTGACGCGCCAGGACAGGAAGCCGTAGCCGGCGCCGCACAGCATGAGGGCGACCAGCAGGGCGGCGAGCCAGCCCAGGCCCAGGGAGGTGGTCCAGGACCGGATGTTCTCGGCGTTGTTGAGACCGACCGCGAACAGCCCGGCCAGGGGGGCCCAGGCCCGCCGCCACGGGGTGACGGGGTGCAGACGCTTGCCGTCCCGCTCCAGCGAGGGCTCGGTGGGCGGGGCCGTCGGGTCCGCGGTCATGGTCACCCCGTTCGTGTTCACAGTCCCGCCGACCGGGCTTCGCCGAGCGCGGTGAGCCGGTCGCGCAGCCGTTCCGCCTCGGCCGGTTCGAGGCCCGGGATGGTGGCGTCGCTGGCGGCCGCCGCGGTGTGCAGCTGAAGTCTGGCCAGGTCGAACTTGCGGTCCAGCGGTCCGGAGGTGACCTCGACGAGCTGCATCCGGCCGTAGGGCACCACCGTCAGCTGCCGCCACAGCACGCCCCGGCTGATCAGCAGATCGTCGTCCCGTTCCTGGTAGCGCCAGGAGCGGAAATTGCGCCCCAGCGCCCGCCACCCCCACGCGCCCAGCAGCAGCGGCGCCAGCGCGGGCAGCGACCACACCGGCGCCCCGAGCACCGCCGGAATGACGGCCGCGGCCAGCACCAGCGGGCCGAGCCACAGTGCCAGTACCAGCCGCCGCATGGTCAGCAGTCCCGGCCGTACCCCGTGCCAGGCGGCCTCTTCCCCTACCTCGTCCATGCCAAAAGCTTAGAGCGCGCTCACTGATCGTGGTGGGCTGTCCGGGTGAGCTGTCAGACTGTCGCCATGACGGAGACGATGGTCGGGGTCGGCGGCGCCGCCGAGTCCACCGACATGGTGCTCAACATCGGCCCTCAGCATCCCTCCACCCACGGCGTGCTGCGGCTGCGCCTGGTGCTCGACGGGGAACGGATCTCGGCCGCCGAACCGGTGATCGGCTACATGCACCGGGGCGCGGAGAAGCTCTTCGAGGCGCGCGACTACCGGCAGATCATCGTGCTGGCCAACCGCCACGACTGGCTGTCCGCGTTCTCCAACGAGCTGGGCGTGGTGCTGGCCGTCGAGCGGATGCTGGGCATGGAGGTCCCCGAGCGGGCCGTGTGGCTGCGCACCCTGCTCGCCGAGCTGAACCGGGTGCTCAACCATCTGATGTTCCTCGGCTCCTATCCGCTGGAGCTGGGCGGCATCACCCCCATGTTCTACGCCTTCACCGAGCGCGAATCCCTCCAGCACGTGATGGAGGAGGCGTCCGGCGGGCGGATGCACTACATGTTCAACCGGGTCGGCGGCCTCAAGGAGGACCTGCCGGCCGGCTGGACCGGGCGGGCCCGGCAGGCGGTCGCGGCGGTACGCGGCGGCATGGACCGGCTGGACGGCCTGATCCTGGGCAACGAGGTCTTCCGGGCCCGCACCCGCGGCATCGGCGTGCTGAGCCCGGAGACCGCCCACGCCTACGGGATCTCGGGCCCCATCGCCCGCGCCAGCGGCGTCGACTTCGACCTGCGCCGCGACGAGCCGTACCTGGCGTACGGGGAGCTGGGGGACGTGCTGAGGGTGAGCACCCGCACCGCCGGGGACAGCCTCGCCCGTTTCGAGGTGCTGCTGGAGCAGACCAAGAACTCCCTGGAGCTGGCCGACGCCTGCCTGGACCGGCTCGCCGAACTGCCGCCGGGTCCCGTCAACCAGCGGCTGCCCAAGGTCCTCAAGGCCCCCGAGGGCGCCACCTACGCCTGGACCGAGAACCCGCTGGGCCTCAACGGCTACTACCTGGTCTCGCGCGGCGAGCGCACCCCGTACCGGCTGAAGCTGCGCTCCGCCTCCTTCAACAACATCCAGGCGCTCAGCCGGCTACTCCCCGGCACCCTGGTGGCCGACATGGTGGCGATCCTGGGCTCGTTCTTCTTCGTCGTCGGCGACATCGACAAGTAGCCGGGCCGCCGCCACCCCGCCGGGGCCGGCCGCCGACAGCAGCCAGCCGAAGCCGCCGAGCCCGCCGGGATCGGTCAGCTCCGCCGCCTGTCCGGCGAGCGCCAGGGCGCGTACGTACCCGGCCGGGTCGGTGGCGGCCAGCGCGAGCGGCGGCCGGTCGCCGCGCACCCCGAGGCGGTGCAGCGCCGTGCGCTGGGTCAGCCGCCAGGACGGGGCGCCGCCCGGCGCGGTGGCGGCGGCGCAGGCGTCCAGCGCCACGTGGGCGGTCAGATCGCAGCCGCCGTCCGGCACCGGCGGCACCTCGCGCCCGTCCCGGAATCCGGTGAGGGAGCCCAGCGGCGGGCGGGTCGCGGCGGTGTGCCCGTAGTCGGCCGCCACCGCCAGGCCGTCGGCGAGGGTGCCCACGGCGGCCGCCCAGGCGGCGTCGCGCGGCCCGCCCGGTTCGGCGCGCAGCCCCGGTTCCGGCGGCAGCGGCCACCAGCGGGCCAGCCAGTCGGCGTCCGGGCCGGTCACCGGGTCGCCGAGCCGCTCCTGGCCGTCGGGGGCGACCAGCACGTACCGGGGGACGCCGTTCCCGTCGACCTCGGCCACCTCCACCGGGACGTTGTCCAGCCACTCGTTCGCGAACAGCAGCCCGCGCACCCCGCGCGGCGGCTCCGCGCACCAGCGCACCCGGGCGTCGAGTCCGGCCGGCCGGGCCGCCCGCTCCACCGCGTACGGCACCACGCGCGCCGCCACCGGTGCCTCCAGCGCCGCCAGGACCCCGGCCGTCAACTCGCCGCGTCCGGCGCCCAGGTCCACCAGGGCCAGCTCCGCGGGGTGCCCCAGCGCGGCGTCGACGCCCGCCAGCAGCCGGGCGACGGCCCGCGCGTACAGCGGGGAGGCGTGCACCGCGGTGCGGAAGTGCGCGGCGGGGGCGTGCCGCACGTAGAACCCGCCGGGCCCGTACAGCGCGCGCTCCGCCGCCGCCCGCCACCGTGTCGCCTCACCGCTCATCGGCCTCACGGTACGCGCCCCCAGCTCCCGGCCGGGGGTGCCCCCGGCTGCCGTGTCCACCTTGAGGAGTAGCCGCCGGCCGCACGGATCGGCCCATCGGCTGACTCCCGGGCCGTGCGCGATCCCTACTGTGGGTGACATGAACCGGCTCTACGACCTCGTGCGCCGTCACCCCGGCTGGGTGGACGGGTTCTGGGGCGTCGTATGGCTGTTCGGCACCGTGGTGGTGCTGGTGGCGCCGGGCAACGCGGACTCCGTGTACCGCGGCTCCGAGGCCGCCGCCATGGTCACCGCCCTGACGCTGACCGGCGCGCTGGCCGTGCGCCGCCGCGCGCCGGAGAAGGCGCTGCTGGTGAGCATCGCCGCGGGCCTGTTCCAGCTGGCCGCCGACGTCCCGCCGATCCCCTCCGACTTCGTCTTCCTGATCCTCGTGTTCACCGTGGCGTCCCGGCCGGTGCGCTGGGCGTCCCGGCTGGCGCTGGGCGCCTCGCTCACCGCGCCGGGCCTGGCCTCCGTGCGCTGGCCGGACAGCAACGAGGAATCGCTGACCGGCACCATCGTCTCCACCGTCTTCCTCACCGTGATGTTCCTGCTCGCCTGGGTGCTGGGCGACTCGCTGCGCACCCGCCGCGCCTACTACGCCGAGCTGGAGGAGCGTGCCGCCCGGCTGGAGCGCGAACGCGAGACCCAGTCGCGGATCGCGGTCGCCGCCGAACGCGCCAGGATCGCGCGCGAACTCCACGACGTCGTGGCGCACAACGTGTCCGTGATGGTGGTGCAGGCCGACGGCGCCGCCTACGTCCTGGACAGCCACCCCGAGCAGTGCCGCACCGCCCTGGCCACCATCTCCGGCACCGGGCGGCAGGCGCTCACCGAGATGCGCCGGCTGCTGGGCGTGCTGCGCGGGGACGGCGCGAGCACCGCCACCGCGCAGGACTATGTGCCGCAGCCAGGCGTCGAGCAGCTCGCCGAACTCGTCGACCAGGTCCGCGACACCGGGCTGCCCGTCGACTTCCGGATCAGCGGCACCCCGCGCCCGCTGCCCAGCGGCGTCGAGCTGACCGCGTACCGCATCGTCCAGGAGGCACTGACCAACACCCGCAAGCACGGCGGCCCCGACGCCGGCGCCCGGGTCTGCCTGGACTACGCGGGCGACGCGCTGACGGTGCTCGCCGAGGACGACGGGCGCGGCGCGCAGCGCGAGCTGTACGAGGAGCGTGGCGTCGACGGTCTGGGGCAGGGGCTGATCGGGATGCGCGAACGGGTCGGGATGGTCGGCGGCGAACTGCTCGCCGGGCCCCGGCCCGGCGGCGGCTTCCGGATCTCCGCCACACTGCCGCTGGCCGCCCATCCCTGAGCCCCGCCGCCCCGGCCACGCGCCCCGAGTACGAACCCCGAATACGAACCCCGCGTCACACTCCGCGAGCCACGGCCTCCGCGCCACAACCCCCGGGCCCCGGCCCCGAGGAAGGACCCCCTGGTGACCACGACACCGCAGCCGCCCATCAAAGTCATGCTGGTGGACGACCAGGTCCTGCTGCGCACCGGCTTCCGGATGGTGCTGGACGCCCAGGAGGACATGACGGTCGCCGCCGAGGCCGGGGACGGCGTCGAGGCGCTGGAGGTGCTGCGCTCCACCACCGTGGACGTGGTCCTGATGGATGTGCGGATGCCGCGGCTGGACGGGGTGGAGACCACCCGCCGGATCTGCAAGGAGGGCGCGGGCGGCCCCGGCGACCCCAAGGTGCTGATCCTGACCACCTTCGACCTCGACGAGTACGCCTTCTCCGGCCTCAAGGCGGGCGCGGCCGGGTTCATGCTCAAGGACGTGCCCCCGGACGAACTGCTGGCCGCCATCCGCTCCGTGCACAGCGGCGACGCGGTGGTCGCCCCCTCCACCACCCGGCGGCTGCTGGACCGGTTCATGACGCTGATCCCGGCCGAGCGGCAGCCCGCCCACCCCGAGATCGAGCAGCTCACCGACCGCGAGCGCGAGGTGCTGCTGCTGATCGCGCAGGGCCTGTCCAACGGGGAGATCGCCGGGCAGCTGTTCGTCTCCGAGGCCACCGTGAAGACCCACGTCGGCCGCATCCTCGCCAAGCTCCAGCTGCGTGACCGGGTGCAGGCCGTGGTGCTCGCGTACGAGACGGGCCTGGTGCAGGCGGGCGGCAACGAAAGGCGGCTGGGCCCGTAACCGCGCCGGGCCCGTAGCATGGCGTCGACGTCCGGTACCGAGCACACGGACCGGAACGGATGCGAAAGAGGCTGAGCGAGCGCCGTGAACGAGTCGTGACCACCTCCCGCCCCGCCCGGCTGCGCGTGGGCGTGGTCGGCGCCGGCCGCGTCGGCCCCGCGCTGGCCGCCGCCCTCGCCCTGGCCGGACACCGGCCGGTCGCCGCCTCCGGGGTCTCCGACGCCTCCCGGCGGCGCGCCGAGGCGCTGCTGCCCGGGGTGCCGCTGGTCGAGCCCGCCGAGGTACTGGCCCGCTCCGAACTGGTCCTGCTGACCGTCCCGGACGACGCGCTGCCGGCGCTGGTCGCCGGGCTGGCCGAGACCGGGGCCGTGCGCCCGGGCCAGCTGATCGCGCACGCCTCGGGCCGGTACGGCACCGCCGTCCTCGGCCCCGCCACCCGGGCCGGCGGGCTGCCGCTGGCCCTGCACCCGGTGATGACCTTCACCGGCTCGGCGGTGGACGTGCAGCGGCTGGCCGGCTGCTCCTTCGGGGTGACCGCCCCGCTGGAGCTGCGGCTGGCCGCCGAGGCGCTGGTCATCGAGATGGGCGGCGAACCCGAGTGGATCGAGGAGCGCGACCGTCCGCTGTACCACGCGGCGCTGGCGCTCGGGGCGAACCATCTGGTCACCCTCGTCGCCCAGTCCCTCGAACTGCTGCGCACCGCCGGGGTCGAGGCCCCGGACCGGATGCTCGGCCCGCTGCTGGGCGCGGCGCTGGACAACGCGCTGCGCTCCGGGGACGCGGCTCTCACCGGCCCCGTGGCGCGCGGCGACGCCGGTACGGTCGCGGCGCACCTGGCCGAACTGCGGGCGCACGCCCCCGGCGCGCTGCCCGGCTACCTGGCGATGGCGCGCACCACCGCCGACCGCGCCCTGGACCACGGGCTGCTGCGTCCGGAAGCGGCCCAGGAACTGCTGGGCGTGCTGGCGGACGGCCCGGGTCCCGACGAGGGCGGGACGGAAGGAGACGAGGACCGATGAGGATCGTGCACACACCGCAGGAGCTGGGTGAGCCCTACGGTGCCGGGCCGCCGCGCGCGGTCGTCCCCACCATGGGCGCGCTGCACGAGGGGCACGCGGCGAACATCCGCGCGGCGCGCGCGCTGCTGCCGCCCGGCGGCCAGGTGATCGTGACGGTGTACGTCAACCCGCTCCAGTTCGGGGCGGGCGAGGACTTCGACCGCTACCCGCGCACCCTTCAGGCCGACGCCCGGGTGGCCGAGGCCGCCGGCGCCGATGTGATCTTCGCACCGTCGGACGCGCTCATGTACCCGTCCGGCGAGCCCCTGGTCCGGCTGAGCGCCGGCCCGATGGGCGAACCGCTGGAGGGCGCCACCCGGCCCGGTCACTTCGACGGCATGCTGACGGTCGTCGCCAAGCTGCTGCATCTGACGGCCCCGCGCTACGCGATGTTCGGCGAGAAGGACGCGCAGCAGGTGGCGCTGGTGCGGCGGATGGTCGCCGATCTGAACTTCCCCGTGGAGATCGTCGCCGTCCCCACGGTGCGCGAGGAGGACGGCCTGGCGCTCTCCAGCCGCAACCGCTACCTGAACGCGGCGGAGCGGCGCACCGCGCTGGCGCTGTCCCGGGCGCTGTTCGCGGCCCGCGACCGGCTGTCGGCCGAGGCAGCGCTCGCCGACCGGGCCGCCGCCGGCCGGGCGCCCTTCGGCGACCGCGCCCAGGCCCTGGCCGCCCTGCACGAGGAACGCGCCTCGGCCGACGCCGCCGCCCTGGCCGCCGCGACCGCCGTGCGCACCGGCTCCGCCGCCTCGGCGCGGGCCGCCGCGCACACCGTCCTGACCGAGGCGGCCGGGCTGAACCCGCCCCTGGACCTGGACTACCTGGCCCTGGTGGACCCGGCCACCTTCCGCGAGGTCCCCGACACCCACACCGGCGAGGCGATCATGGCCGTGGCCGCGAAGGTCGGCACCACCCGGCTGATCGACAACACCCGGCTGACCCTGGGAGCCCCGAGATGACGGCACCCGGCACCACCCCCGCCCCGGCCGCGCCCCCCGCGCCCGCCGCCGGGCCCGCGCCCGCCCTCGCCCTGCTGCCCGCCCCAGCCGCCGGGTGGGAGGTGGCCGCCGATGTCGTCGTGGTCGGATCGGGCGTCGCCGGGCTCACCGTCGCACTGCGCTGCGCCGCCGCCGGGCAGCGCACCGTCATCGTCACCAAGGCCCGCCTCACCGACGGCTCCACCCGGTGGGCCCAGGGCGGCATAGCCGCCGCCCTCGGCGAGGGCGACACCCCCGAGCAGCACCGCGCCGACACCCACACCGCCGGCGCCGGGCTGTGCGACGACGCGGCCGTCACCACCCTGGTCACCGAGGGCCCCGGCGCCGTGCGCCGGCTCATCGCCGAGGGCGCGCGCTTCGACACCACCGACGACGGTGCCATCGCCCTCACCCGCGAGGGCGGCCACCACCGGCGCCGCATCGCCCACGCGGGCGGCGACGCCACCGGCGCCGAGATCTCCCGCGCGCTGCTCGACGCCGTCCGCGCGGCCGGCATCGAGACCATCGAGAACGCCCTCGCGCTCGACCTCCTCAAGGACGCCGAGGGGCGCGCCGCCGGCGTCACCCTGCACGTCATGGGCGAGGGCCGGCACGACGGCGTCGGAGCCGTACGGGCCCCCGCCGTGGTGCTCGCCACCGGCGGCATGGGGCAGATCTTCTCCGCCACCACCAACCCCCCGGTCTCCACCGGCGACGGCGTCGCCATCGCGCTGCGCGCCGGCGCCGAGGTCTCCGACCTGGAGTTCGTGCAGTTCCACCCCACCGTCCTGTACCTGGGCCCCGGGGCCGAGGGACAGCAGCCGCTCATCTCCGAGGCGGTGCGCGGCGAGGGCGCCCATCTGGTGGACGCCGACGGCGTCCGCTTCATGACCGGGCAGCACGAGCTGGGCGAACTGGCCCCCCGCGACATCGTCGCCAAGGGCATCATGCGGCGCATGCGCGAGCGCGGCACCGACCACATGTATCTCGACGGCCGGCACTTCGGGGCGGCCATGTGGGAGCACCGCTTCCCCACCATCCTGGCCGCCTGCCGCGCCCACGGCATCGACCCGGTCACCGGCCTCATCCCCGTCGCGCCCGCCGCCCACTACGCCTCGGGCGGGGTCCGTACCGATCTGCACGGCCGGACGACGGTGCCCGGCCTGTACGCGTGCGGCGAGACCGCCTGTACGGGGGTGCACGGCGCCAACCGGCTCGCCTCGAACTCCCTGCTCGAAGGACTGGTCTTCGCCGAGCGCATCGCGGCGCACATCGCGTCGGCGCCCCGCACGGCGGCCACCGCCCCAGCGGCGCCCGGCCGGCGGGGACCGCCCCGTCCGTACGGCTGCTGCCCCCCGAGGCCAGGACCGCCATCCAGCGCATCATGACCGAGGGCGCCGGGGTGCTGCGCGATCACGCGGGACTCACCGCCGCCGCCCGCGCCCTGGACGAGCTGGCCGGCGGCCCGGCGGAGGCCGACCGCAAGCCGGCCGAGCCCGGCGCCGACACCTGGGAGACCGCTAACCTGCATCTGGTCGCCCGGGTCCTGGTGACCGCCGCCCTGCGCCGCACCGAGACGCGCGGCTGCCACTGGCGCGAGGACCATCCGGGGCGGGACGACCAGAACTGGCGGCACCACCTCGTGCTCGCCCTGCGGCCGGGCGGCGACGGCGCCCGCGACCCGTACATACGCCCCGATCAGTCAGAGCTTTCGTTCCGAGGAGACACCCCGTGACCACCCCACCGCCCCGGCCGGCCCCCGTGGAGCTGACCCTGCTGCCCTTCGGCACCGCCCCGGGCGCCTCCGGCCCCGCTCCCGGAGGCTGCGGCGACGGCTGCGGCTGTGGCGACGACGGCGCCGGCCCGGCCCACGACCCGCTGGAGTGCGGCCTGGACCCCGATCTGGCGGCGCTGCTGTCGGACGCCGGTCTTGACCCGGTGCTCGTCGAGGATGTCGCGCACCTCACCATCGAGGAGGACCTCGACAACGGGGTCGACGTCACCACCGTGGCCACCGTTCCCGAGGACGCCGTCGCGACGGCCGACTTCACCGCCCGCGAGGCCGGTACGGTCGCCGGGCTGCGGATCGCCGAGGCCGTGCTGTCCGTGGTCTGCACGGACGAGTTCGAGGTCGAACGGCACGCCGAGGACGGGGACCGGGTCGAGGCCGGGCAGGTACTGCTGTCGGTGACCGCCCGCACCCGCGATCTGCTCACCGGCGAGCGCGGCGCGCTGAACCTGCTGTGCCGGCTCTCCGGCGTGGCCACCGCCACCCGGGCGTGGGCGGACGTGCTGGAGGGCACCGGCGCCCGGGTCCGCGACACCCGCAAGACCACCCCCGGGCTGCGCGCCCTGGAGAAGTACGCGGTGCGCTGCGGCGGCGGCGTCAACCACCGGATGTCGCTGTCGGACGCGGCCCTGGTGAAGGACAACCACGTGGTGGCGGCCGGTGGTGTCGGGGAGGCGTTCCGGCGCGTCCGCGAGGAGTTCCCCGGGGTGCCGATCGAGGTCGAGGTGGACCGCCTGGACCAGCTGGCCGAGGTGCTCGACGAGGGCGCCGACCTGATCCTGCTGGACAACTTCACCCCCGAGGACACCGCTCGCGCCGTGGAGCTGACCGCGGGGCGCGCCACGCTGGAGTCCTCGGGCCGGCTCACCCTCGCGAACGCGGCCCGGTACGCGGCCACCGGCGTCGACTACCTCGCGGTGGGGGCGCTCACCCACTCCGCGCCCATCCTGGACATCGGTCTCGACCTGCGCGCGGCCGAGGGGCGGGGCTGAGGATGCTGCTCACCATCGATGTCGGCAACACCCACACGGTGCTCGGCCTGTTCGACGGCGAGGAGATCGTCGAGCACTGGCGGATCTCCACCGACGCCCGCCGCACCGCCGACGAGCTGGCGGTGCTGCTCCAGGGGCTGATGGGCATGCACCCGCTGCTGGGGGAGGAGCTGGGGGACGGCATCGACGGCATCTGCGTGTGCTCCACCGTGCCCTCGGTGCTGCACGAACTGCGCGAGGTGACCCGGCGCTACTACGGGGACATCCCGGCGGTGCTGGTGGAGCCGGGGGTGAAGACGGGGGTGCCGATCCTCACGGACAACCCCAAGGAGGTCGGCGCGGACCGCATCATCAACGCCGTGGCGGCGGTGGAGCTGTACGGCGGCCCCTGCATCGTGGTCGACTTCGGTACGGCCACGACGTACGACGCGGTCTCGGCGCGCGGCGAGTACGCGGGCGGGGCGATCGCGCCGGGCATCGAGATCTCGGTGGAGGCGCTGGGGCTGCGCGGCGCGCAGCTGCGGAAGGTGGAGCTGGCCAGGCCGCGCCATGTGATCGGCAAGAACACCGTGGAGTCGATGCAGTCCGGCATCCTGTACGGCTTCGCCGGGCAGGTGGACGGCGTGGTGGAGCGGATGGCGCGGGAGCTGGCAGACGATCCGGACGATGTGACGGTGATCGCGACCGGTGGGCTGGCGCCGATGGTGCTGCGCGAGGCGACGGTGATCGACGAGCACGAGCCGTGGCTGACGCTGGTGGGGCTGCGGCTGGTGTACGAGCGGAACGTCACCCGTTCCTGACGCCTCCGGGATCCGGGCGGAGCGGCGCCACGCCGTATGGCAGAGCAATAAGTGCAGATTGTCTGCTAAGCACTTAATGTCAGATTATGTTCACGTCAAAGGGTTCTCCCGTCTTCGCGAAGACCGGTGACGAGCGCGGCAGGGGCGAGCAGGAGCCGCGCCGCCCCGGGAAGGCGCCCGCGCCCGGTGCGAAGCCCAAGCGGCCCGTACCGACCCCCGCGGAGGTCTTCCCGCCGCACCGGCGCAAGCCCGCCCCGGCGCAGCAGCCGCCGGCCCCCGCCGCTCCGCCGCCGGACAAGGACGGCGCGGAGCAGGGGGGCGGTCCGGGCGAGGGGTGACACCGGGTCCGGCTCCGCGCGGTGCGGTCGGTAGTGTGGTCCCGCACGGACACAGGAGGCCGGTCACTCATGGACTACATCGCCGCACTCTTCCCTCCCACGGTGATGGCCATCGCCTTCATCGGGGTCATCGTGACCATGGTCAAGTCGCAGGGCGGGGCGAACAAGTACAAGGAAGACGCCGCCGTTGACGCGGCGTTCGCCGCGCGCGCGAAGGCGGAGCCGGGCGCGGGCGAGACCCGCGACTGAGCGGGAGCGCGCTCACCAAACCGGACCAAAGCCATATTCCGCCGCCCGGCGGCTATTCTTCAGTTGTGCCTCGGCCATTGGGTGAACTGGAAGACGCGGTGATGACCCGCGTATGGGAGTGGAACCGTCCTGTGACGGTCCGGGAAGTTCTCGAAGATCTGCGCCAGGATCGTTCGATCGCCTATACGACGGTGATGACGGTCCTGGACAACCTGCACCAGAAGGGCTGGGTCCGCCGCGAGCAGGAGGGGCGGGCCTATCGCTATGAGGCCGTCTCCACCCGGGCCGCTTACTCTGCGGCATTGATGAATGACGCCTGGTCCGAGTCGGACAACCCGGCCGCGGCCCTCGTCGCATTCTTCGGGATGATGTCGGCCGAGCAGACCGAGGCATTGCGCGACGCGCTCCGGGTTACCGCTCTGGACGGCTCCCGGGAGGGAACCCGCGAGCGGCCCCCCGCGCCGGAAGAGGGACCTTCCCAGCGATAGCCTCCGTTCGTGTCAGACGCATCGGAAGCCAAGAACGCCCCGCGCCGGGTAACGGAAGTCACGGTCCGCAGGGCCAGGACCTCGGATGTGCCCGAGGTGCGCCGTCTCATCGATCTCTACGCGCGCGACCGCATCCTCCTCGACAAGGCGACGGTGACCCTTTACGAGGACATTCAGGAGTTCTGGGTGGCCGAACGCGACTCCGATGCCCGCCTGGTCGGCTGCGGCGCCCTGCACGTCATGTGGGAGGACCTGGCGGAGGTGCGCACCCTGGCCGTCGATCCCCAGTTGAAGGGGCACGCGGTCGGCCACCGGGTACTGGAGAAGTTGCTCCAGACGGCACGCTGGCTCGGTGTTCGGCGCATTTTCTGTCTGACCTTCGAAGTGGAGTTCTTCATGCGCCACGGCTTCACCGAGATCGGTGAAGCCCCGGTCGCGGGGGATGTCTACAGCGAGCTGCTCCGTTCCAATGACGAGGGCGTGGCGGAGTTCCTCGGTCTCGAGCGAGTGAAGCCCAACACATTGGGTAACAGTCGGATGCTGCTGCATCTCTGATAGCAACAGAGGCGCGGGAGTTATGTCCGAATCGTCCCTCTGTGTCTTATGGAGTTGCCGGGTAATCAGCACTCGGGGTTTGTGTTTTCCCAGGAATGGCGGTTTGATTACACCGCAAGCATGTATTGGTATTCGGCGACTATGAATGAGGAGCAGCCCGGTGGCACAGAAGGTTCAGGTCCTTCTCCTCGATGACCTCAGCGGTGGCGAGGCGGAGGAGACCGTTACGTTCGCCCTTGACGGCAAGACTTACGAGATCGACCTCAACTCCGAAAACGCGGACAAGCTGCGTGACGCTCTCGACCCCTACGTGAAGGCCGGCCGGCGTGCCGGAAGCGGTCGTGGCGCGCGTGGCCGTGGCCGTACGGCGGCCCCGGCGGCGGGAAGCGGTCAGGACACCGCGAAAATCCGCGCGTGGGCGAAGGAAAACGGATTCGACGTGAATGACCGGGGCCGCGTTCCCGCCAACATTCGCGAGGCTTACGAGAAGGCCGGCGTCTGATTCAGCGGCCGGGCGCCGGGGGTGCTTCCCCCGGCCGCGCTCAGTCGCCCCGCCGGGGCCTGTCCCGGCGGACCAAGCGCTTCCCCACCTGGGGGGCCGTACCCCCGTGGGCGGCCCCCCGCGGTGTGTCCCGGGGCCGCCGGTTCACCGGTGTCATGTCTTGAGCGGCCGACCGCGGCATGCGAAGGTTACGCACAGTCGGCGGGCGGGCGCTCAGCGTACGCACGCCGCGGGTGTCCCCCGACCGGCCGGAACACGGCGAGGAATTATTCGCGTTCGCCTGTAGCGGATGTCCGTTGCCGCGGCGGCATGGAGTGTCAGTCTTGACGGGTAGGAATCCCACATGGTTGCCCATGACTGAAGGGGCGATTTCCGTAGGTCCGGGTGTGTTGCCCGGCGGCGTTCGCCGTCGGCGTACTCATCCGGGGGTCAAGAGCTTGGCCAGCGGGAACATCGTCTCGCACCATCGGGTTGGAACTGATGTCGCCTGTTCGGGGCACCGGGGCCGGGGACAGGAGCAGACAGTCGGAATGAGCGGTCCCCCGTTGCGGGACTAAGCTGCGGAAGGACAGGGAGGGGACCGACCCCTTTACTGCCTGACCGCTCTGAGGAGCGATTAACGATGTTCGAGAGGTTCACCGACCGTGCGCGGCGGGTTGTCGTCCTGGCTCAGGAAGAAGCCCGGATGCTCAACCACAACTACATCGGCACCGAGCACATCCTCCTGGGCCTGATCCACGAGGGTGAGGGTGTCGCCGCTAAGGCCCTGGAGAGCCTCGGGATCTCTCTTGAGGCGGTCCGCCAGCAGGTGGAGGAGATCATCGGCCAGGGCCAGCAGGCGCCCTCCGGCCACATCCCCTTCACCCCCCGGGCGAAGAAGGTCCTGGAGCTGTCGCTCCGCGAGGCCCTTCAGCTCGGCCACAACTACATCGGCACCGAGCACATCCTGCTCGGCCTGATCCGCGAGGGCGAGGGCGTCGCCGCCCAGGTCCTCGTGAAGCTGGGCGCCGATCTCAACCGGGTGCGGCAGCAGGTCATCCAGCTGCTCTCCGGTTACTCGGGCGGCAAGGAGGCGGCCACCGCGGGCGCCGGCCCCTCCGAGGGCACGCCGTCCACCTCCCTCGTCCTGGACCAGTTCGGCCGCAACCTCACGCAGGCCGCCCGGGAGACCAAGCTCGACCCCGTCATCGGGCGCGAGAAGGAAATCGAGCGGGTCATGCAGGTGCTGTCCCGCCGCACCAAGAACAACCCGGTCCTCATCGGCGAGCCCGGCGTCGGCAAGACCGCCGTCGTCGAGGGCCTGGCGCAGGCCATCGTCAAGGGCGAGGTGCCCGAGACCCTCAAGGACAAGCACCTCTACACCCTGGACCTGGGCGCGCTGGTCGCCGGCTCCCGGTACCGCGGTGACTTCGAGGAGCGCCTGAAGAAGGTGCTCAAGGAGATCCGCACCCGGGGCGACATCATCCTGTTCATCGATGAGCTGCACACCCTGGTCGGCGCGGGCGCCGCCGAGGGCGCCATCGACGCGGCGAGCATCCTCAAGCCGATGCTGGCCCGCGGCGAGCTGCAGACCATCGGTGCCACCACTCTGGACGAGTACCGCAAGTACCTGGAGAAGGACGCGGCCCTCGAGCGCCGCTTCCAGCCCATCCAGGTGGCCGAGCCGTCCCTGCCGCACACCATCGAGATCCTCAAGGGTCTGCGGGACCGGTACGAGGCGCACCACCGGGTGTCCATCACCGACTCCGCGCTGGTGGCGGCGGCCCAGCTGGCCGACCGGTACATCTCGGACCGCTTCCTGCCGGACAAGGCGATCGACCTGATCGACGAGGCCGGCTCCCGGATGCGCATCCGCCGGATGACCGCGCCGCCGGACCTGCGGGAATTCGACGAGAAGATCGCCAACGTGCGCCGGGAGAAGGAGTCCGCGATCGATTCGCAGGACTTCGAGAAGGCCGCTTCGCTGCGCGACGACGAAAAGCAGCTGCTGACGGCCAAGGCGCAGCGCGAGAAGGAATGGAAGTCCGGCGACATGGATGTCGTCGCCGAGGTCGATGAAGAACTGATCGCCGAGGTGCTGGCGGCTTCCACCGGTATTCCGGTCTTCAAGCTGACCGAGGAGGAGACCTCCCGGCTGCTGCGCATGGAGGACGAACTCCACAAGCGCGTCATCGGGCAGAAGGACGCGATCAAGGCGCTCTCGCAGGCCATTCGCCGTACGCGGGCGGGCCTGAAGGACCCGAAGCGCCCCGGTGGCTCGTTCATCTTCGCCGGCCCCTCCGGTGTCGGTAAGACGGAGCTGTCCAAGACGCTCGCCGAATTCCTGTTCGGCGACGAGGACGCGCTGATCGCGCTCGACATGTCGGAGTTCGGCGAGAAGCACACGGTCTCGCGTCTCTTCGGTTCCCCGCCCGGATACGTGGGCTACGAAGAGGGCGGCCAGCTGACGGAGAAGGTGCGGCGCAAGCCGTTCTCGGTGGTCCTTTTCGACGAGGTCGAGAAGGCGCACCCGGACATCTTCAACTCGCTGCTGCAGATCCTGGAGGACGGTCGTCTGACCGACTCCCAGGGCCGGGTCGTGGACTTCAAGAACACCGTCATCATCATGACCACCAACCTGGGGACGCGTGACATCTCCAAGGGCTTCAACATGGGCTTCGCGGTGGCCGGCGATGTCGCCACCGGGTACGACCGGATGAAGGCCAAGGTCAATGACGAGCTGAAGCAGCACTTCCGGCCGGAGTTCCTCAACCGTGTCGACGACACGGTGGTCTTCCACCAGCTGACGCAGGACGACATCATCCAGATCGTGGACCTGATGATCGCCCAGGTGGACGAGCGGCTGAAGGACCGCGACATGGGCATCGAGCTGTCGACGGACGCCAAGCAGTTCCTGGCGAAGCGCGGCTACGACCCGGTCCTCGGCGCCCGCCCGCTGCGCCGGACGATCCAGCGCGACATCGAGGACATCCTGTCGGAGAAGATCCTCTTCGGCGAGCTGCGCCCCGGTCACATCGTGGTGGTCGACACGGAGGGTGAAGGGGACGACAAGAAGTTCACCTTCCGCGGTGAGGAGAAGTCCTCTCTGCCGGACACCCCCCCGGTCGAGCAGGCGGCGAAGGGCGGCCCGAACCTCTCCAAGGAGGCGTAAGGGCGACCCCTGGCCACTGAGCCGGTCCGAGGCCCCCGCAACCCGTCAGGGTTGCGGGGGCCTCGGCGTGTGCGGGGGGAGGGAGGGTCAGTAGCGGGCCGGGGGATGCAGCAGGACGCTGATGTGGGGAGGGAGCTGATCGGCGTCGGCGACCGGGATGGTGTCGGAGCAGGTGATGCGGCGCAGGCCGGGGAGCGCGGCGAGCGGCGCCAGGGAGACGGGGGCGCGACGCCCGCCGGTCAGGTTGAGGGTGGCCAGTGACGGGAAGCTGTCGGCGACGGTGGGCAGCCGGTGCGGTGCGTCGGAGATGTCGGCCGTCAGCACGGTGACCGCCGGAAAGCGCAGGCCGGTGCCGGTCAGCTCGGAGAAGCCCACGGCGGGGACGGTCAGAGTGGAGAGCGCCGGCAGGGCGGCGACGGCGTTCCAGCTCGCGGAGCCCATCCGGGTCTGCCGTTCCTGGAGTCTCAGGCCGCGCAGTGTCGGCCAGCCGGCGATGGCGGTCAGATCCTCGACGTACCCGGGCAGGCTCAACTGCACGAGCGCCGCACGGGCGGGGAGCGCGGTCAGATCGCCATGGATGACGTCGTCCCACAGATAGAGCTCGGAGAGGTGAGGCAGCTCGTTCATCCATCCCAGGTCTCCGGCGTTCCCCGGGCCCCGCAGATTCAGGCTGCTGATCGGGAGGCCGGCGAGTGTGGAGAGGTCGTCCTGTCCGGTCACATTCGACAGGAGCAGCCGCTGCAGTCCGGGAAACCGGTGGAGAAAGCCGAGTTCGTACAGTCGGTCACCGAGGAAGAGATGGACCTCGGCCACATCCTTTCCGGCCAGGGCCCGGCTGACCTCGTCGGCGGTGAAGTTCCCGCGCAGCGAGTAGTACCGGTGGTCAGGCAGCTCACGCAGCAGTTCCAGCTCTCGCGGGGTGGACGCGGCGATCCGGTAGTGGCCCTCCCGGGAGAGCTGGGACAGCACCTCCCGCGCGTACCTCTCGGTGTCGAAGGAGCTCCACTCGGAGGCGAGCCAGCTCCGTACGGAGGCCGAAGGGTGACGGCAGTAGGGCACCAGCCGGGGTATCGCGGCGTCCGTGCCGATACGGGTGGCCGTGATGACCACGGCTCGTGCCTCTTGCTCGGACAGCCCTTCGGGCCCCGGAAGCAGTTCCAGGACCACGGGCCCGAGGTCGGCCAGTCGGTTGGCCTCGGACTCCAGGCGCGGCGGGATCAGCGCGGAGGCCCGCCGCTCCACCAGCTCCCGGACCGCGGGGTCCAGCTGGGTGGCCTGCTCCAGACAGGCCATCGCCAGCAGATGCAGGCGGACCCGGTGGCGGTCTTCCTCGTCGCCCCGCCGCACCAGGGAGTCGAGGAGAGCGGCGCGTTCGTCGGGGCGGGCGTGGGCGACCGCCATGCGGATGATGTCCTCCCACTGGTCCAGGTGGGCGTTGCGCAGCAGCACGCCGAAGTCCCGTTCCTCCACGGCCTCCCGGGCGCCGAGGTAGTCCTGGAAGGTGCGGTGGACGAAGTCCACGGTGCCCGGAGCCGGCTCGCGCAGCAGGCCCGAACGGTCCAGGAGATGGCGGAAGATCTCCTCGGCCGTGCCCTGGCCGGCGACATGCGGCATGGCCGGCAGTAACCGCCGGACCAGGTCGAGGGCGATGTCCCTCTCCATCTCGTACTGGCCGTTGCGGATCAGCCAGTAGGCGAGTTTCTGGAGCAGCAGGGACATCGATTCGGCGTCCAGTTCGACGCGGGTGCCGGTGATGCCGCGTTCGCGGTCGCGGCGTTCCAGCAGCATCAGCAGGGCGGCGTCGTACAGCCCCTTGCGGCCGTGCGGGAGATAGCCGCGCCGTTCGCGGTGCAGAGCGCAGATCAGGCCGCACATCAGGGGGTTGGTGGCAAGCCGTCCGAGGTCGCGCTGGGTGCGGATCGCCTTCTGCAGGCGCTCGCCGAGTGCGGGCTCCGTCCGAGCCGCCCGATGCCAGCGGTCGGTGAAGGCGGCGATGTCCTGCCGGCTCATCCGGGCGAGGGCGAGGTCGGTGAATCCGTCCCCGGCCAGCCAGTTGTCGCGTACGGCCGAGGGCCGGGAGGTGACCAGCCACAGGTTGCCGGGGTACGCGTGCAGCAGCTCGCGCAGCCAGCGGCGGGCGGGCTCGCGGTCCTTCTCGGGGATCTCGTCGATGCCGTCGATCAGCAGCAGCCCGCGCCGGGAAGCGAGGACCCGGTCGATCCAGCCGGCCGGCTGGGCGGTGTGGAACGGGCAGCCGACGGCGGACAGGAAGGCGTCGGGGGAGGGGAGATCCCGGCCGCCCCGGGTGAGGGTCCGCAGCGGCAGGACGAAGGGGATACGGCCCAGGAGATGGGTCATACCGTCCGCCGCCTCCTGGCGGGCGGTGGTGGTGGCGAGCCACTGGACGAGGGTGGTCTTGCCTGACCCGGCCTCGCCGCGCAGCAGGACCCGGTCACGGCCCGCCAGGGCGCGGTCGGCGGGCTGGGGCGGGCTCGGCGGCGTCGCCGACTCCTCGGCCTCGCTTTCCCCGACCGGGTGGGGCGCGTCGCGCTCCGTCGTCCGCAGGCTCAGATAGGCGGTGTCCAGGGGCCAGTCCCGGGCCTGGTGGAGGTCGATCCCGTAGATGGTGAGGGTGCTGTGCTTGTCGGTGATGTAGCGGAGGTACCGCTCCTCGAAGCGGGCGTCCTCCGCCGTCTGGAGGGGGATGCGCTCGGCCAGCAGGTCCACTTTCCGGATCAGGAGGTCCAGATCGCGGCTCTGCTCGACCAGGGTGCGGGCGACGAAGGTGGAGCGCTGGGTGAAGAAGTTCAGGATGTGGACGCAGGTGGCCAGGAGGAGTCCGTCGTAGCGGGCCCCGGCCGCCGCCGAGAGGTCGCCGGGGTGGGCGAGGCGGGCCGCCAGGCGTTCCGGGCCCAGCCGGACGGCCTGGACGTCGTCCATGTCCAGCCGGCCGAGGTCGCCGAGGGACCGTGTCAGGGCGTCGGTCAGTTCCTCCCGCACCTCGGCGGTGGGGGCCTCGTGCGGGCCCGCCGCCTTCGTCGCGCGGTCGACCAGCTCCCCGCTGAGCCTGCGCAGTTCCCGCTCGCCCAGCGTGCGCGTTTCGCCACGGAAGGACACCAGGGCGGAGATGCGCACCGGGCGGTCGACCAGGCCGGCGCCCGGGCCGTCCTGGTGGAAGAGTTTCTTGATCAGCGGCGCGATGACGCTCGATGCGAGTCGGAGCCCGCCCCCGGTCGGATCCATGGACAGGAGCGTAGGCGTTCGGCTCGCATCCCGTGAGGGGGAGTTCCATCATGGAAGGAGGGCAGTACGAGGAGGTGAGCCGCCATGGCTTCGTCGCACACGATGTGGGCCGAGTACGTCGATCCCGGCGAACCCGGGGCTGTGAAGTGGTGGCACATGGTGCGTGAGGGGGACGGGAACGTCGCCATGTGCGGCAAGGAGATGGGGGACGGTGTGGAGCGGCGGTCGGACCGGGAGTGGGGGAACACCGCGGAGCCGTCCTGCCACACCTGTGGCGCGATGTATCTGCGGGAGGTCCCGTACCGGGCGGCGGCCTGAGCCCGGGCGGGAATGTCGGTGCCCTGATGCACACTGTGGGGCATGAGCGACACAACGCCTGCGGTGGCCGGCCCGGACGGGCGGCTGCGCTGCCCCTGGGGCGTGCAGCCGGATGACTACCGCGCGTACCACGACACGGAATGGGGCCGGGAGGTCCGGGGGGACGACGAGCTGTTCGAGCGGCTGTGCCTGGAGGCGTTCCAGTCCGGGCTGTCCTGGCTGACGATCCTGCGCCGCCGGGAGGGCTTCCGGTCTGCCTTCGCGCGGTTCCGGATCGAGAAGGTGGCGGCGTACACGGAGGAGGACGCCGTCCGGCTGCTCGCCGACCCGGGGATCATCCGGAACCGGATGAAGATCGACGCCACGCTGCACAACGCGCGGGTGCTCGCGGAGTGGAAGAAGGGCGAGCTGACCGAGCTGATCTGGTCGCACGCCCCGGCGGCGCAGGGCCGTCCCGCGCCCAGGGGGCACGATGACATACCGGCCACGACGGCCGAGTCGACGGCCCTGGCCAAGGACCTCAAGAAGCGCGGTGTCCGCTTTGTCGGGCCGACCACGGCGTACGCCCTGATGCAGGCGTGCGGTCTGGTCAACGACCACCTGGCGGACTGCGCCTACCGCTGACGCGGCGCGTGGTCCCGGAGGTGGAGCCCGCCGGTCTTGATGCGGGTCAGTAACGCCCGGGTGGCGGCGGGTGAGGCGGTGAGCGTGATGGCCGGGACGTCGCTCTCCCGGATCCAGACCGCGGCGGTGGTGGCCGCCAGTTCGACGCAGGCTCCGTTGCCGCCGGAGCCGCTGAAACTGGACTTCTGCCAGGCCAGATGACGCATGGTTCCCTTCCTACAAGGTGTACAGCAGATGCTGCGGGGACGGTTGGGGGCCGGGAGGCCCCGAACGTCCCTTCCCCGCAAGGCATTCCGCTTAACGCCGCGCCGCGAGTCGGCACCCACTTTGTAGATGTTCCACAGGTTGGCCGCCCCAGTGTTGTGCTGACGGGGCGCCCCCCGACAGCGCCGTCCGTGTGCCGTCGCTCAAGGCACTCGTCACGGCATATTGATGACGTTGCGTCACCGTGCGACGGGTGGGCCAGTGCCCCCGAGGAGGGCACCGGCGAGGACCTCCTCACCGGGACCCAGACGATCACCGTAGGTGACCACACGGTGAAGGTGTCCTGCTCGGGCGAACCGGCGGCCGGCCGGCCGCTCGTCGTCCTGCTGCACGGCGGCGACGACCTGACCACCATGACCGCTTTCCAGGAGACGCTGAGCGCGGACGGCCGGGTCTGCTCGTACGACCGGCTCGGCGCGGGCGGCAGCGACCAGCCCGAGGGCCCGCAGGACTACGACAGCGTCGGCGAGACGCTGACCGGCGTGCTGGACCAGGTCGCGGGTGACGAACCGGTCGTCCTCGTCCGGCACTCCATGGGCGGGCTGATCGCCGGCCGGTACGCCCCCGACCACCAGGACCGGGGCGCCGGGCTGGTGCTGCTGGACAGCACCTCGCCCACCGCGGTCGCCGATGTCAGCGACCGGATCCCCGAGTCCGACACCGGTCCGGCCGGCGAACTGCGCGCGCAGACCCTCGCGATCTTCGCCGGGGAGAACCCGGAACTGCTCGTCTTCACGGACGGCGAGGTCACCTCCGCCGGGGACATCCCGGTGCGGCTGATCCAGCACGGGCAGCAGTACCTGGGCGAGGTGCCCGAGTACGGGGAGGGCCTGGAGGAGGACTGGACCGCCGGCCAGCACAAGTGGCTGGCGCTCTCCGAGGACAGTGAGCTGAGCACCGCGGAGAACAGCGGCCACTACATCCACGTCGATGAGCCCGACGTGGCCGTGGCCGCCATCGACGAGGTCACCACGCGGGCCGCCGGCCGACGGCCGTCCTCACCGCTTCCGCGCGACCGTGCCGACCTTGCCCTTGCGCAGGTGCAGAACCCGGTCGGACCCGGCGGCCAGCGCCTGGTCGTGGGTGACGACGATGACGCACTTGCGCTGCTCGTGGGCGAGTTCCCCGAAGAGCGCGACGATGCCCTCGGCCGTCTCCTCGTCGAGATTGCCGGTGGGCTCGTCCGCGCACAGCACGTCGACGTCACAGGCGAGCGCCCGGGCGATGGCGACGCGCTGCTGCTGACCGCCGGACAGCTTCAGCACGTTGCGGCGGGCTAGGTCGCCGTCCAGGCCGACCTTCGCCAGCAGCTCCAGCGCGTGGGCCCTGCGGCTCGTGCCGGCGGGCCGGGACCCGGTGATCTCCATGGCGGTGGTGACGTTCTGCAGCGCCGTCATGTACGTCAGCAGGTTGTACTGCTGGAAGATCGTCGCCACGTGCCGGTTGCGGTAGCGCTGCAGCCCCAGCGCCGCCACGTCCTGTCCGTCGAAGCGGACGGTGCCCCTGGTGGGGCTCTCCAGGCCGCCGGCCAGACTGAGCAGCGTGGTCTTCCCGCTGCCCGAGGGGCCCAGGATCGTGGAGAAGGTGCCCCGTTCGAAGTCGAGGCTGATCTGCCGCAGCACGGTGCTCTTGCGGCCCCGGTCCTGGTACGTGTGGCTGACCTCGGTCAGGGACAGGACGGGCGGCTGCGCGGTGGTGGAGGTCGTCGCGGTCACGGTCAGATGCCCTTCGTGAGGATCGTACGGGGGGTCAGGCGCAGGATCGCGGTGGCCGGTACGGCGGCGGCGAGCAGGCCGATGCCGAGCCCGGCGCCGGCGAGGGTGCCCACGGCCGGGGGGTCGAGCCGTACGGTGATGGTGTCGATGGGGTCGGCGTTCTCGACCGGGGCGTCCAGGGGGTCGATGCCTTCGGCGAGCCCGGTGGAGCCGGGCGCCGGGGCCTGCCAGGCGTCGATCTCCTCGTGGGCGGCGCTGACTTCCCGCCGCAGCAGCGCGTCGCCCGCCCACTGCGTCACCCGCTCGGCGAGGACCGCGCTCAGCGCGATGGCGAACGCCGCGACCACCACGATCTCCAGGGTCTGCTGGGCGATCAGTTTCCCCTTCGGCTCGCCCATCGCCAGCAGGATGCCGCACTCCCTGCGGCGGCCCTTGACCGTGAGCGCGGTGAACAGGCCCAGGACGACGGCGCCCGCCCCACCGATCAGCCACATGGCGGCCGTCGCGGACGCGGTGATGCCGCGCAGCGGGCCGGTCATCTGCCGGATCGCCTTGTCGTTGACGGTGAGCGCGAACCCGTCCAGCTCCGCCCCGGCCGTCTCGCGGGCCATCGCGGTGAACGCGTCGAACGTCGCGGGGTCCTTCAGCTGGAAGGTGGCCGAGCCGACCTGCACCGGCACGTCGTCACTCCCGGAGTTCAGCCGGCTCAGCGCCCGCGCCGGGATGATCAGCCAGTCCCCGGGCTCCTGCCAGTACTCCGGGTCGGGCTCGTCTGAGGGGTTGCGGAAGATGCCCTGGACGGTGAAGTCCTCCTGGTTGTCGCCCGCGGGGTCGTTCTCGGTGAGGGTGAGGGTGTCGCCCACCGCGAGCTGGTTGTGCCGCGCCAGCCGCTCCTCGATGAGGATCACGTTCCGGTCCTGGTCCTCGGCCGTGATCGGCGTGCCGGACAGCAGCCGCCACGTTCCGCTGCTGAAGTCGGGCAGCAGCGAGGAGTCCAGGACACCGTGCACCAGGGTGTGGCCGTCGGCCAACCCGTCGCCGACGGTGGAGTGCCCGCCGAGCAGCCGGGTGCCGTCGAAGGACCGGTAGCTGTACTTCTCGACCAGCGGGGAGCCGCCGATGCGGTCCACCGTCTCCGCACCGATCCGCGGCGCGGTCAGCTGCCCGCCGCTGACCAGCGCGTCCATGTCGAGGTCCAGTGCGACCTCGGCGCCGACCCGTTCCCTCGCCTCCCGTCCGGCCTGCGCCGCGGCGTCCCTGATGAGGACGCCGCTGAGCACCATGACGGAGATGACCAGGAAGGTCAGCAGCAGGAGCAGGGTTCTGCCGGGGCGGGAGCGCAGGCTCAGCGCCGCGCGGGTGATGACGTTCATGACCGTGTTCGCCTTCGGTTATTCGCTGTGGGTGAGGAGGGAGCGCGGGTGCAGGCGCACGATGGCGGCGCCGGGCAGGACGGTGGCCGCCAGCGCGATGCCGAGCCCGATCGCGGCGACCGAGCCCACATCGCCGGCCGTCATCAGCAACGGAGTGGGCCCGTCCGGTGACGGCGGCAGCAGCGCCTCGCCCGCCGGCCGGGCCAGGACCAGCCCGAGCGCGGCCGCCAGCGCCAGGGCGGGAACGGCGACGGCCACCGCCTCCGCCGTGTGCTGGCCGAGGAGCTTCCACTTCCGCTCACCGAGGGAGAGGAGCATCCCCAGTTCGGCGCGTCGGGACCGGATCTCCAGCGTCACGATCAGCCCGAGCACCGCCGCTCCGCCCAGCGAGGTCAGCCACCCGAAGACCCCCGCGAGCACGCCGACCCGCTGGAGCGGCTCGACCTGCTCCCGGTACGCCTTGTCGTTGACGTCGGCGCGGAACCCGTCCGGACCCAGCAGCTCTTCGGCCAGTGCCGCCAGTTCCCGCGCCGCGTCCGGGGAACCGGCCGTGAGGGCCACCTCGTCCAGCGCGCTGCCGAACCCGAGCGCGGAGACCGCCGGGAGGGGCGCGTAGAGCTGGTTGGCGGGGATGTCGCGGGGCGGCACCCACGCGGCGGGGGTGGGCAGCGGTGTGCGGTAGAGGCCGATGATCTCGAAGGAGGTCCGTACCGCGCCGTCCGGCGAGGCCAGCTCGACGGTGTCCCCCACCCGCAGCCCGTTCCGCTCGGCCAGCCGTTCCTCCAGCAGGAGCACCTGGTGGTCCGCGTCGTGTGCGGTGATGCCCCGGCCGGCGACGAGCTCCATACGGCCGCGGGCGAAGTCGGGCAGCAGCCCGCTGTCGCGGATCCCGCTCAGTGCCAGCCCGTCGCCCCCGACGCCGTCCCGGGCGTCGTCCCCCGCCCCGGCCGGCTCCGGCGCGTCCGAGGTGACGGGGTCAAGACCCGGCGGCGCCGTGGTCCCCCGCAGTATCGGGTTGTACCGCTCCACCAGGGGCGACCCGCCCAGCGCGGCGGCGGTGTCCGTGGTCAGCCCGTCCCCGCGCACCGTGACGTCCACGCCGATCCGGCGCTGGGCGTCGGCCTCCTGCCGGGCCGTCGCGCCGCGCAGCAGGGAACTGCCCAGGAGCAGCACGCCGATGACCAGGAAGATCCCCAGCAGCATCGCGGTTCTGCCCTTCCGGGCGGCGAGGCTGTGGGCCGCGCGCTTGACGAAGTTCATGCCGCAGAGCACAGCAGGCGGGCGTTCGCAGGCGGGTAAGGCCCGTTACACGCGGATAAGCTCCGCCGCCGCGCACGCTTACCCCGCTGCAACCGGGCCCGTGCTTTCATCGGCGCCATGCGGATCCTGGTAGCCGAAGACCACCGTGTGCTCGCGCGGAACATCGCCACCGGCCTGCGCCGGCAGTCCATGGCGGTCGACATCGCCGCGGCGGGCGACGAGGCCGAGCGGATGTGTCTGCTCACCGCGTACGACGTGCTGATCCTGGACCGCGACCTGCCGGTGCTGACGGGCGACGAGGTGTGCCGGCGGCTCAACGAACTGGCCGACCCGCCGCGCATCCTCATGCTCACGGCCGCCGGGGAGATCGGGGACCGGGTCTACGGCCTGGAGCAGCTGGGTGCCGACGACTATCTCGCCAAGCCCTTCGACTTCGCCGAACTCGTCGCCCGGGTACGGGCCCTGAGCCGCCGCGCCCCCAAACCGGCGGCGGTCGCCCTGCGGCACGGCGGCATCGTCCTGGACAGGGGCCGGCACGAGGTCAGGATCGACGGCACCCCCCTGGAGCTCACCCCCAAGGAGTTCGCCGTCCTGCGGATGCTGATGGAGGCCGGCGGCGAGGCGGTGCCCCACCGGGAACTGGTGCGCGCCGTGTGGGACGAGCACCTGAGCCCCCGGACCAGTGCCGTGCGCGCCACCGTCAGCCGGCTGCGCGGAAAGCTGGGCACCCCAGACCTCATCGCCGCGGACACCGGCGAGGGGTACCGGCTGTGCGGCTGACGGGTCCGGGGAGGCCGGATCCGCGCGAAGGGCCCAGCAGGTGGCGACGCCTGCCCCGGCCGACCTTCCGCGCCCGCCTCGCCCTGGCCATCACCGGCCTGCTCCTGCTCGCCGGCGTCGCCCTGCTCACCTTCGTGGTGCTGCTGGCCCGGCACGGCACGGCCCAGCAGGTCAGCTCCATGGAGGTGGTCCGCCTGGACTGCGTGACGCGGCCCGCGGACGCCGAATGTCAGGAGAGCGGCTCCGTGGGCCCGATGCAACCAGTGGGACCCACGGGGGCCGGGACATCGCCCGCGCCCCGGGGCGAGCCCCTGCCGGACGCGGTGGCCCTGCGCCTGGTGGACGAGACGGTACGCGCGGTGCAGGACACCGTGCTCCGGCAGCTGCTGCTGTGGTCCGCGATCGGCCTGCTGCTGATCGCCGCGCTGACCGGCCTCATGGGCTGGTGGCTCGCCGGCCGGGCGCTGCGGCCGGTCGCCGCCGTCACCGATACCGCCCGCCGGATCAGCGAGCAGCACCTGCACGAACGCCTCGCGCTCACCGGCCCCGACGACGAACTGCACCGGCTCGCCTCCACCTTCGACAGCATGCTGGACCGGCTGGAGAAGTCCTTCGAGAGCCGCCGCCGCTTCGTCGCCAACGCCTCGCACGAACTGCGCACCCCGCTGGCCGTCCAGCGCACCAGCCTGGAGGTCGGGCTCGCCGATCCGCTCCCGGAAGGGCTGGCGGAGGTACGGGAGGAACTGCTCGCCGTCAACCGGGACGCCGAGTGGCTGATCGCCTCCCTGCTGCTGCTCGCTCGCAGCGATCTCGGCCTGGACGAGGAGGAGAGCCGGGAGAGCGATCTGGCGGACGCCGCCCGGCAGGCGATCAGGGAATGGGGGCCACGGGGGGCGGAACGGGAGGTCGCGCTCTCCCTGGACACCGCGGGGCCGTTTCCGGTGGCCGGGGATCCGGTGCTGCTGCGGCACCTGGTGACCAACCTGGTGGACAACGCCGTACGGTACAACCGGCCCGGCGGCACCGTGGCGGTGCGGCTCGCCGGACGCACGCTCACCGTCGTCAACACCGGCCCCCCGGTGGAACCCGGCCAGGTGGAGCGGCTCTTCGAACCGTTCCAGCGGCTGGGCCAGGACCGCACCAGCGTCTCGGGGCACGGTCTCGGCCTGTCCATCGTCGCCTCGATCGCCGAGGCCCACCGGGCCCGGGTCACCGCCCGCCCGGGGCGGGACGGGGGGCTCGCCGTCTCGGTGGTGTTCGCCGCCGCTCCGTGACCGGCCGCGCGGCCGGCCGGTCCGGCTCCGGAGCGGCGATCCGCGTCAGTCCGTGCCGGGCAGCCGGTAACGCCCGTCCGGCAGCCGTTCCACCAGACCGTCGGTGAGCAGCCCGGTCAGGGCGCGGGACCGCTGCTCCGGGTCGTGCCACACCGCGTCCAGCGCGGCCCGCTCCACCGGCCGGGTCGACTCCCGCAGAACGGCGAGCAGTTTGCCGCGTACCTGCCGGTCGGTACCCGCGTACGTCTGGCCCCGGCGCGGCGGCCCCTCGTGGGCGGGGGAGCCCGCGCCACGCCAGGCGCACAGGTCGACGATCGGGCAGCCGCCGCACGACGGCGTGCGCGCCGTGCACACCAGCGCACCCAGCTCCATGGTGGCCGCCGCCCAGCGCGAGGCCGTGGTGTCGTCCTCCGGCAGCAGCATCCGGGCCAGCTTGCGCTCGGCGGCGGTGGTGGCGTTCGGCGGGTACTGGGAGCCGCTCACCGCGCGGGCGAAGACCCGGCGGACGTTGGTGTCCAGCACCGCGTGCCGCTGCCCGTACGCGAAGGAGGCCACGGCCGCCGCCGTGTACTCCCCGACGCCGGGCAGCGCCAGCAACTGATGGTGGTCCTTGGGGACATCACCGCCGTGCCGTTCCGCTATGGCGGCGGCGGCGCCGTGCAGCCGCAGCGCCCGGCGGGGATATCCGAGGCGGCCCCAGGCGCGGACCGCCTCTCCGGCGGCCTCGGCGGCCAGGTCGGCGGGGCGTGGCCAGCGGGTGAGCCACTCCTCGTACACCGGCAGCACCCGGTTGACCGGGGTCTGCTGAAGCATGAACTCGCTGACCATGACCCCCCACGCCCCTGCTTCGGGGCGCCGCCAGGGCAGATCGCGGGCATGCTGGTCGAACCAGTCGATGACGGGGGTGTGGAGGGCGGTGGGTTCGGCTTCTCGCGTCGTCGTGCTCGTCGCAGTCATGGCCTGATGATCCTGGCATGTCCGGCGCACGGCGCCCAAGCGGCCCCGCCGTTGTGACAGCCCTGCGGGCTAACCGTTCGATACGCAATGGTGCCCTGCCCGGACCCGGGTGAGGCGTCGGAGCCCCGCCACCGTCTCGTAAGGTTTCCGCGTGGGATCTCTGCGCACTCCTGTCGGTCCGCTGCCCTCCTCCATCTATTGGCGGCGGAGGGTCGTTGTGCTGCTGGTGGTCGCGCTGGTGGCGGCGCTGGCCTTCTGGGCCACCCGCTCGGGCGGCGGCACGCAGAACACCGGCGCCTCGGACGGCGAGGACGGCCCCGCGCAGTCCATCACCCCCGGGCCCACCGCAGACGAGGACCTCATCGACGAACGGCCGGGCGGCCGTGAGGAGGACGAGGAGGACGGCGCGGGCGAGAGCGCGGGAGAGGACGATGCCGAGGGGAACGGCGCCGACTCCGGCGGCGAAGGGGACGACGCCTCCGGGGGCGGGAACGCTGACGGCGGCGACGCGGCCGGCGGGGACGGTTCGGACGGCACCGACGACGCGGAGGCCGGCTCCCGGACGAGCGGCGGCAGCGGGAACGGCGGTACGAGCGGGGCCGGGCTCCCCGGCTGCGGGCCCGGCGCGGTGACCCTCTCGCTGCGCAGCGCGGAGAACGCCTACGCACCCGGCGAGAAGCCCGAACTGCGGCTCAGCGCCGAGAACTCCTCGGGCGACGCCTGCGCGCTGGACTTCGGCCACGCCTCACTGACGCTCACCGTCGCTGACAGCGAGGACGAGGAAGTGTGGTCCTCCGCGGTGTGCCCCACCGGCAAGAGCCGTCAGCTGGTGGCCGTCCCGGCCGGGGACAGCGCCACCCACACCGTGCTGTGGGACCGCCGGCACAACGCCGGTGACTGCGACAGCGGCGAACCGGGGGCGCCGGCCGCCGCCGGGACGTACGTCGCCGAGGCCGCCGTGGACGGTTTCCCCGTCGCGAAGACATCCTTCCGGCTGAACCGCGACTGACCGCGGACGCGGGCCCGCCCCCTCGGGAGCGGGCCCGCCGCCTACACGTACCGTTCCAGGATCGAGGACTCGGCCAGCCGGGACAGGCCCTCGCGCACCGAGCGCGCCCGGGTCTCCCCGACGCCGTCCACCGCCTGCAGGTCGTCCACACTCGCCGCCAGCAGCTTCTGCAACCCGCCGAAGTGGTCCACGAGCCGGTCGATGACCAGACCCGGCAGCCGCGGAACCTTCGCCAGCAGCCGGAAACCCCGCGGGGAGACCGCGCCGTCCAGCGCCTCGGGCGAGGCGCCGTGGCCCAGCGCCCGCGCCACGATGGGCAGTTCCAGCAGCTCGGCGTGGGTCAGCGCGTCCAGCTCGGACAGCGCCGTGCCCACCCGGCGCGAACGCTTGCCGCCCGGGGGCTCCGTGCCCTGCGGCGATTCCGGCAGGTAGTCGCGCACGATCAGCTGCCGTTCCGGCTCCACGCCCGCGATCAGCTCGTCCAGCTGGAGCGACAGCAGCCGTCCGTCCGTGCCCAGCTCCACCACGTACTCGGCGATCTCGGCCGCGATCCGGCGCACCATCTCCAGCCGCTGCGCCACCGCCGCCACGTCGCGGACCGTGACCAGGTCCTCGATCTCCAGCGCCGACAGGGTGCCCGCGACCTCGTCGAACCGCAGCTTGTACCGCTCCAGGGTGGCCAGCGCCTGGTTCGCCCGCGACAGGATGGCGCCCGAGTCCTCCAGGACCCGCCGCTGCCCGTCCAGGTACAGGGCGATCAGCCGCATCGACTGGCTGACCGACACCACGGGGAACCCGGTCTGGATGGAGACCCGCTGCGCCGTACGGTGCCGGGTGCCGGTCTCCTCGGTCGGGATGCTCGCGTCCGGGACCAGTTGCACACCCGCGCGGACGATCTTGGTGATGTCGCGGTCCACGATCACCGCGCCGTCCAGCTTGCACAGCTCGCGCAGCCGGGTCGCGGTGAACTCCACGTCCAGCACGAAACCGCCGGTGCACAGGGATTCGACGGTACGGTCCACGCCGAGGACGATCAGGCCGCCCGTGTTGCCCCGCAGGATGCGCTCCAGGCCGTCCCGCAGCTGGGTTCCGGGGGCCACCGCGCTCAGCGAGGCGCGCAGCAGTCCGTCCGCTCCGGAACCTCCCCCGGCACCCCCGGCCCTGCCGGGACCCGCCGGCCGGTCGTTGGCTGCCATCTCTTCCTCCGGTGACGAAACCGCTTGAGTCCGGATGAGTCTACCGGCGTGCCCCCGTCACCCGTTCTGACGCTCCGCTCCCGGCCCGCTCACCGCCCCCGTCATCGGTGCCCCGCGAGCGGCGCGGCCCGCGCGGCAGTACCCGCAGCGCCTCGCCGATGTCCGCGACCTCCAGCACCCGCATGCCCGCCGGGGCCTCGCCAGAGTCCGCCGGGACCAGCGCGTGCGTGAACCCCAGCCGGGCCGCCTCCGCCAGCCGCCGCTGCACCCCGGTCACCCGCCGCACCTCGCCGGCCAGACCGACCTCGCCGATCGCCACCAGGTTGTTCGGCAGCGGGGTGTCGCTGGCGGCGCTCGCCAGCGCCAGCGCCACCGCCAGGTCGGCGGCCGGCTCCGAGAGCCGCACCCCGCCCACGGTGGCCGTGTAGATGTCGTTCTTGCCCAGCGAGGTGATCTGCCCGCGCTGCTCCAGCACCGCCAGCATCATCGACACCCGGGAGGTCTCCAGGCCCGAGGTGGTACGGCGCGGCGACGGGATCTGGGTGCTGACCGTCAGCGACTGCACCTCGGCGACCAGCGGGCGCCGTCCCTCCAGGGTGACCGTCAGGCAGGTGCCGGGCACCGGCTCCTCGCGCCGGGTCAGGAACAGGCCGGAGGGGTCGGCGAGCGAGGTGATGCCCTGGTCGTGCAGTTCGAAGCAGCCGACCTCGTCGGTGGCCCCGTACCGGTTCTTCACGCCGCGCACCAGGCGCAGCCTGGCGTGCCGGTCGCCCTCGAAGTGCAGCACCACGTCCACCAGGTGCTCCAGCAGCCGGGGCCCGGCGATCGCTCCGTCCTTGGTGACATGGCCCACCAGCAGCGTGGCCATGCCGCGTTCCTTGGCGGCCCTGATCAGCGCCCCCGCCACCTCCCGGACCTGGGCCATGCCGCCGGGCGCGCCGTCGATCTCTGCGGAGGCCACGGTCTGCACCGAGTCCAGCACGAGCAGGGAGGGCTTCACCGCGTCCAACTGGCCCAGCACGGACGCCAGATCGGTCTCGGCGGCCAGGTACAGCTCGTCGTGGACCGCCCCGATCCGGTCCGCCCGCAGCCGCACCTGACCGGCCGACTCCTCGCCCGTGACGTACAGCGTGCGGTGCTCGGCCGAGGCGGCCTTGGCGGCCACGTCGAGCAGCAGGGTGGACTTGCCGACCCCCGGCTCGCCGGCCAGCAGCACCACGGCGCCGGGCACCAGGCCGCCGCCCAGCACCCGGTCCAGCTCCGGCACCCCGGTGCTGCGCGCGGTCACCCGCCGGGTGTCGACCTGGCCGATCGGCACGGCCGGGGACACGACCCGGGCCACCGCCGCCGTCCGCACCGCGGGGGCGCCGCCCACTTCCTCCACGGTGCCCCACGCCTGGCATTCGGGGCAGCGGCCCAGCCATTTGGCGGTGGACCAGCCGCACTCCGTACACCGGTAGGCGGGGCGATCAGATTTACGAGCCATGCGTCGACGTTAACCCCGGGCACTGACAGCGGATCAGCGCCCCTTGTCACCCATTAGGAGGAACCTTGTGCCGGTCGGGTTCTTGGGCGTCCGCCGGGCGCCTACCGTCGCCTGGTAATGAACAGCTGCCCCGAGCGTGCCACACGCACCACGACGCGCCCCCGCCCCGCCTCGGCGCCCGGCGCTCATCGCGTTCCCCGCGGGCGGGCGGCGGCGGACAAGGCCGCCTCCGGCAAGGCGGCGGGCAAGGGGACGGATCGGCGGGGCCGCCGGGCGGCGTACGAGGACGCCCATCTGGACGGCCTGTTCACGTACTGCCTGTCCATCATGTGCGAGCACGACACCGCGACGGCCGCGCTCGGCGAGGCGCTGGCCCTGGCGCGGCGGCAGCACGACCGGGGCCGCCGGCCGGCCGCCCCCGGCCAGTCCCGGGCGTGGCTGTACGCGCTGGCCCGCTGGACGTGTCTGCGGCGGCTCGCCGTGCAGCGGGAGGCGGGCGGCGCGGCGGAGCCCCGGGCGGCGGGCACGGCCGGGGCGGAGGCCCAGCTGCGCCGCCGTGAACTGGCGGCGCTGGCCTGGCCGGAGGCGGCGGGCACCAGCCCGGAGCAGCGGGAGGCGCTGGAGCTGGCGGTGCGTCACCAGCTGTCGCCGGCCGAGGTGGCGCTGGTGCTGCGGCTCTCGGTGGACGCGGCGCGGGCGTTGCTGACCAGCGGGGCGTGCGAGGTGGAGCGCACCAGGGCGTCGCTGGCGGCGGTGGAGACGGGCGGCTGCCCCACGGTGGCCTCCCTGGCCGGCGAGGACCGGCTCATGCTGCTGCGTCCCGGTCTGCGCCGGGAGCTGGTGCGGCACGTGGACGGCTGCGCGGTGTGCCGGCGGGCGGCCCAGCGGGCGATGGCGGGCGTGACCTGGCCGGGGACGGCGCCGGGCGAGGCGCGGCTGGCCGTCGTGGCGGCGCCGCGTTCGGCCGTGCACGCCGCGCTGCTGGTGGTGGAGCGGGCGCGGGCCCAGTACACGCCGCGGTTCGACCGCTCGGGGTTCCCGCTGACGGAGAAGGACCGGGCGGCGCGCCGGGACCGGCTGCGCAGCCGGGCGGTGACCACGACGGTAGTCGCCACGGTGCTGGCGGCGCCCGCGCTGGCGCTGTGGGCGGCGTACCGGGGCGCGCCGGTGACGGGGGAGGCGAGCGGGCAGGACGCGTCGGCGTCCGAGGACGACCGCGGCCTGGGCACGGCCGGCGGCGACGACTACGCGTACGAGAACACCGGGCGCTGGGAGGACTCGGCCGAGCTGGACGCGGACGGCGGGCGCGAACCGGCGGGCGAGGCCACCAGGGAGACGCAGGAGCGGGAGCCGGTTGACGCCTCGCCCGAGGCGGACCCCCAGTCGCCGTCGCCGCCCGCCGCGTCGGACGGGGGCTCGGGCGGGGGCACCCGCCCGGCGCGGCCGGGGCGGCTGACGGTGGACGCCATGTCCACCGGCACCGGTACGGAGATCACACTGACCGCCTCGGGCGGCGCGCCGGTGCGGTGGAGCGCGGTGTGGTCGGCGGAGTGGCTGTGGCTGAGTGCCACGTCGGGCACGTTGCAGCCGGGGGAGTCGGTCACGCTGGTGGTGACGGTGGACCGGGCGCGTGAGCCGTCCGGGCCCTGGCAGGGCCGGATCACCATCGAGCCCGCCGGTGCCACCGTCACCATCGAGGGCCACGGCCGGCAGTCACCCGAGCCGACCCCGACCCCGCCGCCGCCGACCGAGGAGCCCACCCCGGAGCCGACGGAGCCGCCCGCGACCGACCCGGCCCCGTCGGACCCGCCGCCCGCCGAACCGACCTGACCGGAGCCGAACTGACCCGAGCCGACCGGACGGTGCGGCGTACGGCCCGCTCAGCCCGTCGGGGCGGTGCCGGTCAGGTGGTGCTGGACCACCGGGGCCAGGCGGGCGATCAGGGTCTCGGCGTCCTCGGTGGCGATCGGCGGCATCTTCAGCGCGTACCGCAGCAGCACCGTGCCCACCAGCTGGGCCGCCGCCAGTTCGGCGCGCAGCTGCGCGTCGGCCGCGTCCAGGGTTCCGGCCAGCCGCGACAGCAGCTGGCCCGCGATGAACTCGCGGAAGATCCGGGCCGCCGTCTCGTGAGTGAGGGCCGAGCGGACGATCGCCAGCAGCGGCGCGCGGGTCACCGGGTTCTCCCAGATCCGGAAGAACATCCGGGTGAACTCCTCGCCCGCCCGTTCCGGCGCGACCCGGTCAAGAGCGGCGATCCGGTCGGTCACCGGCGCCGCCGTCAGGGCCACGGCCGCGGAGAACAGACCTTCCTTCGTACCGAAGTAGTGGTGCACCAGTGCCTGGTCGACCTCCGCGCCGCGTGCGACGGCCCGGACCGAGGTCTTCTCGTAGCCGCGCTCGGCGAACAGCTCGCGGGCCGATGCCAGGATCCGCTCCTGGGTGCCGGGCCCGCCGCCGCCCTCGCCCCTGGCCGGCCGGCCCCGTCGCCTGCGCGGTGTTCCGTCGCGCCCCTCCGTCCCGTCCGGCGGGGCCCCGTCGGCGCGCCCGGCGGATCCGTCCGTGGTGGCCCGGGTGTCCTCAGCGCTCACCGTCGGGGCCTCCGGCCGCCGCCCCGGCGCGCAGGTGCATCCGGGTGTAGGCCAGCGCCTCGGCCAGGTCGGCCTCCCGCTCGGCCGCGGACATGGCGCGCCGGGTGTTGACCTCGATCACCACGTGCCCGTCGTACCCGGCCGCCGCCAGTGTGTGCAGCAGCTCCGCGCAGGGCTGGGTGCCGCGTCCCGGCACCAAATGCTCGTCCCGTCCCGATCCGCTGCCGTCGCCCATGTGGACGTGCCCGAGCCGGTCGCCCATCCGGGTGGCCATGGCCAGGGCGTCGCTGCGGGAGGTCGCCGCGTGCGACAGATCGAGGGTGAAGTGCCGGAAGTCCTCCTCGGTGGGGTCCCAGCCGGGCGCGTACGCCAGCATCTCGCGGTCCCGGTACCGCCAGGGGTACATGTTCTCCACGGCGAACCTGACGTCCGTCTCGTGTGCCATCCGGCCGACGCCGGCCACGAAGTCCCTGGCGTAGCCGCGCTGCCAGCGGAACGGCGGGTGCACGACCACGGTGCTCGCGCCGAGCCGGTCGGCGGCGTCGCGGGCCCGGAGCAGCTTGCGCCACGGGTCGGTGGACCACACCCGCTGGGTCACCAGCAGGCAGGGGGCGTGAATGGCGAGCACCGGGACCCCGTACTGGTCGGAGAGCCGGCGCAGTGCCTCGATGTCCTGGCTCACCGGGTCGGTCCACACCATGATCTCCACCCCGTCGTAGCCGAGGCGAGCGGCTATCGCGAAGGCGGCCGCGGTGTTCTCCGGATACACCGAGGCGGTCGACAGCGCGACCTTCGTCCCCGGTTTCGCCTGATGTGCCACGCGCTCCAGCCTAGGGCCTGTCGTCAAAGTAGCGCCGTCCGCCCGTAGGGCGGGCCCCGCGGTGTCCGGTGCGGTGCATCGCAAGGTGGAGGGTCGCCCTCATAGCGGGTTATTCGGGCGATGCGACAACGCAGCGAGGTGCCGTGCCTGGGGGCACCTCCCGGCCGAAGGCTGGGGGAGCGCCGTGGGGCAGGCGGGACTTTGACGACAGGTCCTAAGGGTCCGCTTTCGCTTGACGGGCGCAGCCGTGCGCAGCAATATTCATCGCATGATGAATAAACGCCCGGATGCGGAGGCCGTCGCCGCCGCGGTACGGGCCACCGGTCTCGATGTCGTCCGCGGCGGCGCCCGGGTGATCAGGGATCTCGACTTCACCGTCCCATCCGGCAGCGTCACCGGGCTGCTGGGCCCGTCCGGCTGCGGCAAGACCACCCTGATGCGCGCCGTCGTCGGCGCCCAGGCCCGGGTCGGCGGCTCCCTGGAAGTGCTCGGCCTCCCGGCCGGCAGCCCGCCGCTGCGGCGCCGGCTCGGGTACGTCACCCAGGACCCGTCCGTCTACCGGGATCTGACCGTGCGGCAGAACCTCGACTACTTCGCCGCCGTGCTCGGCATCCCGCGCGCCCGGCGCGCGGGAGTGGTCTCCGCGGCGCTCGGCGACGTGGACCTGACCGGCAAGGCGGACGCGCTCACCGCCTCGCTCTCCGGCGGTCAGCGCTCCCGCGTCTCGCTGGCCGTAGCCCTGCTCGGCACCCCCGAGCTGCTGATCCTGGACGAGCCGACGGTCGGCCTCGACCCGGTGCTGCGGCGCGATCTGTGGGACCTGTTCCACCGGCTGGCCGCCGAACGCGGCACCACGCTGCTGATCTCCTCGCACGTGATGGACGAGGCCGACCGCTGCCACCGGCTGCTGCTGATGCGCGAGGGCGTCCTCCTCGCCGAGGGCAGCCCGGACGAACTGCGCGCCACCACCGGCACCGCCACCATCGAGGGCGCGTTCCTGCGCCTGGTCGACACCGCCGCCGAGGGAGGCGCGTCCGCGTGAGCCCCGCCCGTACCCTCGCCACCGCCCGCCGCGTCCTGCGCCAGCTGCGCCACGATCCGCGCACCGTGGCGCTGCTGCTGCTCGTCCCGGTGCTGCTGCTGACGCTGCTCTACTACGTCTTCGACAACAAGAACGCCGAGTTCGACCGCATCGGATCGTCCCTGCTCGGCATCTTCCCGATGCTGACCATGTTCCTGGTGACCTCCATCGCCACCCTGCGCGAACGCACCTCCGGCACCCTGGAACGGCTGCTCGCCATGCCCCTGGCCAAGGCCGACCTGATCCTCGGCTACGCGCTGGCCTTCGGCACCCTCGCCGTCCTCCAGGCGGGACTGGTCACCGGGCTCGCCGTGTGGCTGCTGAACCTCACCGTCGCCGGATCGCCCTGGCTGCTGCTGCTCGTCGCCGTCCTCACCGCCCTGCTCGGCACGGCGATGGGCCTGTTCGTCTCGGCCTTCGCCGCCTCCGAGTTCCAGGCGGTGCAGTTCATGCCGGCGTTCGTCTTCCCGCAACTGCTGCTGTGCGGGCTGTTCACGCCCCGCGACACCATGCAGCCGGTACTCCAGTACGTCTCCAACGTGCTGCCCATGTCCTACTCCGTCGATGCCGCCGAGCAGGTGCTCCGGCACAGCGGCATCACCGGCCACTACCTGCGCGACCTGGGCATCGTCGCGGCCGTCGCACTCGGCGTCCTGATCCTGGGCTCCGCCACCCTGCGGCGGCGCACCGCATAGGACCGCGCGCCGCGCAGGACCTCACCCGGGAACCGCGCCCGCCCGTCCGGGCGGGGCGGCCGGGCATCGTCACCGCTCGGGCGAGCCGTTGCGCATCCCGTCCAGCCGGCGCAGGATCACCCCTTCGCGCAGCGCCCACGGGCAGATCTCCACCGACTCCACGTCGAACAGATCCAGCGCCGCCTCCGCGACCACCGCCCCGGCCAGCAACTGCGGAGCCCGCCCCTGCGAGACCCCCGGCAACTGGGCCCGCTCCGCCGCCGGCATCACCGTCAGCTTCGGCGCCCACGAGCGCAGGTCCTCACGGCTGAGGTCACGCCGTACGTACAGCCCTTCCGCCGCCCGTGCCGCGCCCGCCAGCCGCGCCAGCTGCCGGAACGTCTTGGAGGTGGCCACCACCCGGTCCGGTGCCCCGAAACGGGTGAAGTCGCCGACCACCCGGGCGATCTCGCTCCGCACCTCGCGCCGCAGCGCCTTCACCGCCGCCGGGTCCGGCGGATCCCCGGGCAGCCGCGCCGCCGTCAGCCGCCCCGCGCCCAGCGGCAGCGACACCGCCGTGTCCGGCGCCTCGTCCACCCCGTACGCGATCTCCAGCGAGCCGCCGCCGATGTCGAACAGCAGCAGCCGCCCCGCCGACCAGCCCAGCCAGCGGCGCGCGGCCAGGAACGTCAGCCGCGCCTCGTCCGCCCCCGAGAGCACCTGGAGCGTCACGCCGGTCTCCCGCGCCACGCGTTCCAGCACCACGTCCGCGTTGCTCGCCTCGCGCACCGCCGAGGTCGCGAACGGCAGCAGCTCCGCCACCCCCTGGTCCTCGGCGACCTCCAGCGCTTCCTTGACCACCGCGATCAGTCGCTCTATCCCGACGGTGTCGATCGCACCCTTGTCGTCCAGCAACTCCGCCAGCCGCAACTCCGCCTTGTGCGAGTAGGCCGGCAGCGGCCGCGCACCCGGATGCGCGTCGACGACCAGCAGATGCACCGTATTGGATCCCACGTCGAGAACACCGAGCCTCATGAGGGTCAACGCTACCCGGGGCCCTTACCCTGGCGTGGTGGCAATCACGAAGAGGGCGAAGGCGGGCAGAACAGTCAGGCAGCTCGATGGAGCACGGCGGCGTGCCGCCGGCGACGAGGTGGCGCTGGATCACCCCCGCGCATGGGTGGAGTTCCCCGATCCCGCCGACCCCGAGCAGGTCTTCCGCTGTGATCTGACCTGGCTGACGTCCCGCTGGCACTGTGTGTTCGGCGACGGCTGTCAGGGCATCAAGGCGGGCCGCGCCTCCGACGGCTGCTGCACCCTGGGGGCGCACTTCTCGGACGAGGAGGACGAGGCCCGGGTGGCCTCGCACGCCGCCCGGCTGACCGCCGAGACCTGGCAGTTCCACGCCGAGGGCACCTCCGAGCGCGGCTGGATCCAGCTGGACGACGACGGGGAGCGGCAGACCCGGCGCTTCGAGGGGGCGTGCATCTTCCTCAACCGCCCCGGGTTCGGCGCGGGCGCCGGCTGCGCGCTGCACACCATGGCGCTCGCCGAGGGCCGCGAGCCGCTGGAGACCAAGCCCGACGTCTGCTGGCAGCTGCCGGTGCGACGCACCTACGAGTGGGTGGAGCAGCCGGACGGCGAGGAGCTGCTGTACGTGTCGATCGGCGAGTACGACCGGCGCGGCTGGGGCCCCGGCGGCCACGACCTGCACTGGTGGTGCACGGGCGCGCCCAGCGCGCACGGCGCCGGGCGCCCGGTGTACGTCTCCTACCGGCCCGAGCTGATCGAGCTGATGGGCAAGGACGGGTACGAGGAGCTGGCCCGGCTGTGCGAGCAGCGGCTGGCCGTGCACGCCGCCGTGCCCCCGGGAGCGCGCCCGCTTCCGCTGCTGGCGCCGCACCCCGCCGACCCTGTGTGCTCCGTCTCGGATTCCGGGATGTCCGTCCCACCTCCCGGGCGGGAGGCGTAGCCTCGACGTACGCAGCTCCATGTCCTGAAGGAGAGCAGAATCATGGCGACCCTGAGGTCCCGCACCGTCACCCACGGCCGCAACATGGCGGGCGCCCGCGCCCTTCTCCGGGCCGCCGGCGTAGAGCGGGAGGACTTCGGCAAGCCGATCATCGCCGTAGCCAACAGCTTCACCGAGTTCGTGCCGGGCCACACCCACCTCCAGCCGGTGGGGCGCATCGTCTCCGACGCGATCAAGGCGGCCGGCGGCATCCCGCGCGAGTTCAACACCATCGCGGTGGACGACGGCATCGCCATGGGCCACAGCGGGATGCTGTACTCCCTGCCCTCGCGCGATCTGATCGCCGACTCCGTGGAGTACATGACGGAGGCGCACTGCGCGGACGCGCTGATCTGCATCTCCAACTGCGACAAGATCACCCCCGGGATGCTGATGGCCGCCCTGCGGCTGAACATCCCCACCGTCTTCGTCTCCGGCGGCCCGATGGAGGCCGGCAAGACGACCCTGGTGGACGGCACCGTCCGCTCCAACCTCGACCTGGTGCACGCCATGTCCGAGGCCGTCTCCGACGCGACCTCGGACGAGGACCTGCTGCGGATCGAGGAAGCGGCCTGTCCGACGTGCGGCTCGTGTTCCGGGATGTTCACCGCGAACTCCATGAACTGCCTCGTCGAGGCGCTGGGCCTGGCCCTGCCCGGCAACGGCTCGGTGCTGGCCACCCACACCGCCCGCAAGGAGCTGTACGAGGCGGCCGGCCGTACCGTCGTGGAGATCACCCAGCGGTACTACGACCAGGACGACGCCACGGTGCTGCCGCGCGCGCTGGCCTCGCGGGCGGCGTTCGAGAACGCGATGGCGCTGGACGTGGCCATGGGCGGCTCCACCAACACCGTGCTGCACCTGCTGGCGGCGGCGGTCGAGGCGGAGCTGGACTTCGGCCTCGCCGACATCGACGCCGTCTCGCGCCGGGTGCCGTGCGTGTGCAAGGTCGCGCCGAACGGGGCGTACCACATGGAGGACGTGCACCGGGCCGGCGGCATCCCCGCCATCCTGGGCGAGCTGCACCGCGCCGGGTTCCTGAACGAGGACGTGCACGCGGTGCACGCCGACTCGCTGGACGAGTGGCTCAAGCAGTGGGACATCCGGGGCGGCTCGCCCGCACCGGAGGCGGTGGAGATGTTCCACGCCGCGCCGGGGTGTGTGCGCTCGGCCAAGGCGTTCTCGCAGTCCGAGCGGTGGGCCACGCTGGACGTGGACGCGGCCGGCGGGTGCATCCGGGACGCGGCCCACGCGTACTCGGCGGACGGCGGGCTCGCCGTGCTGACCGGGAACCTGGCGCCCGACGGCGCCGTGGTGAAGACGGCCGGCGTGGACGAGTCGATCTGGACCTTCACCGGCCCGGCCGTCGTCGTCGAATCGCAGGAGCAGGCGGTCGACGCGATCCTGGCCAAGCGGGTCAAGGAGGGCGACGTGGTCGTCGTCCGCTACGAGGGCCCCAAGGGCGGCCCGGGCATGCAGGAGATGCTGTACCCGACCGCGTTCCTGAAGGGCCGCGGGCTCGGAGCCAAGTGCGCGCTGATCACCGACGGCCGGTTCTCCGGCGGCACCTCGGGCCTGTCCATCGGCCATGTCTCCCCGGAGGCGGCCTCGGGCGGCGCGATCGCGCTGGTCCGGGACGGCGACATGATCAGCATCGACATCCCCAACCGGGCCATCGAGCTCCAGGTGCCGGAGGCCGAGCTGGCGGCGCGCCGCGAGGCGCTCGGCGGCCGGTACGCGCCGGTGGGGCGTGAGCGCAAGGTGTCGCTGGCGCTGCGCGCGTACGCGGCGATGGCCCTGAGCGCGGACAAGGGCGCGGTGCGCGACATCAGCAAGCTGGAGGGCTGACCTTCCGGGGCCGCCCCGAGCCCCCGGGCCGACGGCGGCGCCGGAGCGCTCCGTACGCGGGTCTCGCCGGCCAGGACGGTTCACCCGTCCTGGCCGGGGAGACCCGCGACGGCGTTCCGGGGAGAAGCCGCCGTCCGGAGCGAGCACCCACCCTCCGGCGCGGGTCACAGGTCGGGCAGCCGCACCGAGTAGAGCGTGTTCCCCAGCGTCACCACGTACGCCCAGCCGTCCGCCACCACCGGCGCCGGCGCCCAGGCGCCGCTGCCCAGGCCCGGGGTGCCCTCGTGCGGCTCACCCGACCACAGCGTGCCGCCGTCGGCGGCGTCCACGATGACCAGCCGCCCCCGCCCGTCCACGGTGTACAGCCGGCCGTCCGCCACCGTCGGCGCGGACGCGCCGCTCACCCCGGTGTCCTCGCTCCAGCGGATCTCGCCCGCCGCCGCGTCCACCGCCGTCACCCGGCCCGCCGAGTCCGTCGCGTACACCAGGCCGTCGTCCGCGAGCACCGAGCGCGGATCGGCCATGTGCGGCAACTCCGTCCGCGTCCACTCCCCGGTGTCCAGATCCATCCGCTGCACGGCCACCGACACCGGCAGCTCCGGGTCCCACTCGTCGAAGTACGCCGCCTGGCCGTCGAGCCCCACCAGCTCCAGCAGACTGCCGGTGTCCGGGGGCGTGCGCGGGGCGTGCCAGCGCGGATTGCCGGACTCGTCCAGCAGCATCAGCTCGGGGAAGCCCCCGGACTCCTCCTCACGGCTCACCACCAGCAGCCGGTCCTCGTGGGCCCGCATGTCCGTCAGATAGCGCCCCGGGGCCTCCCACACGCCCACCCGCTCCGGGGCGTCCTGGGCGTAGAACCGCACCGTGCTGTCGCCGTTCCGCAGCGCGATCCGGTCGCCCACGGCCACCAGCTCCCCGTTCAGCTCCGGCGCGTCGATCTCCCACAGCTCCTCGCCGCCGGCCGGATCGAGGGCGACCAGGCCCTGCTGCGAGCGGGCGAAGACCACCTCGCCCGCCGCGAGCCCTTCCGGCGGCAGCATCGCGGTGCGCGGCCCGTCGTGCCGCCACAGCTCGTCGCCGGACACCTCCAGCGCGACGGTACGCAGCCCCTGCGCCGTGCACAGCAGACCGTCCGGGGCCAGCGTCCGGCAGCGGAACCCCTCGGTCGGCGCGTCCTGCACCCCGAACGCGGTCAGGTCCAGCTCCCACGGCTCGGCGGCCGGCGCGGGGGCCGCCGACGTCCCGCCGGGGTCTCCCGCGGGCGGCGCCGTCGAACCGTCGTGCGGCCACAGCAGCCGCGCCCCGACCCCGGCCGCCGCCAGGACGGCCACCGCGACCGCCGCCACCAGCAGCCTCCCCCAGGCTTCGCCCGGGAGGTACCCCCAGCGTGTGCGCGGTCCGCGCGGCCGGCCCGTGACGGGCCCGGGCCCCGTGGCCGGCTCCGCCGTCCCCTGCGCGGCCTGCCACACCGGCGACGCCCGTACCTCACCCGCCTGCGCCCGGGAGTCCGCCCACGCCGCCATCCGCAGCACCGTGGCCACGTCCGGCCGCCGCTCCGGGTCCTTCGCCAGACACAGCGCCACCAGCTCGCGCAGCGGCTCGGGCACCGCGGCGAGATCCGGCTCCTCGTGCACCACCCGGTAGGCCACGGCCAGCGGATCGGGCCCCGGCAACTCGCCGCCCGACTCGAACGGGCTGCGCCCGGTCGCCGCGAACGCCACCACCGCGCCCAGCGCGAACACATCCGCCGCCTGCGTCACCTCGGCGCCGCCGGTCAGCTGCTCCGGCGCCATGAACGGCGGCGAGCCCAGCACCGCGCCCGTCTCCGTCAACCGGTGCGAGTCCGACAGCGCCCGCGAGATGCCGAAGTCGATGACCCGCACCCCGTCCCCGGCCAGCAGCACATTGCCCGGCTTCAGATCCCGGTGCACCAGCCCCCGGCCGTGGATGTCCCGCAGCGCCTCCGCCAGCTGCGCGCCCACCCGCGCCGCCTCGCGCGCCCCCAGCGGGCCGTCGCGGCCCACCCGGTCGGTGAGCGAACCGCCGGGAACGAACAGCGTGGCCAGCCACGGCGGATCGCCGTCCGGGTCGGCGTCGATCACCGGGGCGGTGTACGCGCCGCCCACCTTGCGGGCCGCGGCCACCTCCCGGCGGAACCGGGCCCGGAACCCCGGGTCCTGGGCGTACTCCCGGCGGATCACCTTCACCGCGACCTGCCGCCCCGCGACCGTGCGGGCGAGGTACACCACCCCCATGCCGCCGCTGCCCAGACGCCGTTCCAGCACGTAGTCGCCGAGCCTGTCCGGCGCGGTGCCGTCCGTCATGGCCGCTCCCCTGAGACAAGTGGAAACTCACCCTACAAAGGGCACGGGCCCGCCCGTCATAATCGACAACATGTCCACACCCCAGACACAGCGACCCCAGCCGGACCCGATCCGCTTCTACGGCACCAGCTGGGTGGACCACACGCGCGGTTACGGCGCGCGGCGCTTCGCGCTCGGCCTCGGGGCGTCCCTGCTGGCGGCCCTCGGCATCCTGGGCCTGAAGCTCGGCTACAACGGGCTGACGCTGTCGCAGAGCGCGTCCTGGCTGCGCATCCTGGTGATCGTCGCCTTCGCGGGCTGCACGGCCATGGCCTTCACCCGCGCCATGCGCGGCTGGACCCGCCCCCGGCCTTCGGCCGGCGAGGACGAGGCCGCCTTCCGCAGCATCAAGATCATCGGCTTCGTCGGGATCCTGCTGGCGTACGCGCTGCGCAGCGCGGTCGAGGCGCCGGGCGAGCGGATGCGCCGCCTGGACCACGAGGCGGCCGTCGAGCAGTACGAACGCCTCACCTCCAAGCGCTCCCGCAACCCCTCCCGCAGGGCCGGCCGTGCCGGGGCGGGTGCCAGGCGCCGCTGAGCTCCTCGGGGCCGAGCGCGCCGCGCTGCGCGAGGTCTTCCCGGACAGACAGGTCACCGAGCCGTACCTCGTGCGGCTGACCGCTGTGCGGACACCCGCCTGACACCGCCGGCCCGCGGTGCACCATGGGGGAATGACTCAGAAGATCGCTGTTCTCGGCACCGGCAAGATCGGTGAGGCCCTCCTCGGCGGCATGCTGCGCGGCGGCTGGGCCCCCGGCGACGTGCTGGTGTCCGCGCGCCGGGCCGAGCGGGCCGAGGCCCTGCGCGCCCGGTACGGGGTCACCACCGTCTCCAACGCCGAGGCCGCCAAGAGCGCCGACACCCTCATCCTGGCCGTCAAGCCCCAGGACATGGGCGCCCTGCTCGACGAACTCGCCCCGCACACCGCCGCCGACCGGCTCGTCATCTCGGTCGCCGCCGGCATCCCCACCGCCTTCGTCGAGGAGCGCCTGACCCCCGGCACGCCGGTGGTGCGGGCCATGCCCAACACCGCCGCGCTCGTGGACGAGGGCATGACCGTCATCTCCGGCGGCGCGCACGCCACCGAGGAGCAGCTCGCGCACGCGGAACGCCTCCTGGGCGGCGTCGGCACGACCATGCGGCTGCCGGAGTCCCAGCAGGACGCCGCCACCGCGCTGTCCGGCTCGGGGCCCGCGTACTTCTACTACCTGGTCGAGGCCATGACGGACGCGGGCATCCTGCTGGGCCTGCCCCGCGACAAGGCGCACGACCTGATCGTGCAGGCCGCCGTCGGCGCCTCCGTGATGCTGCGCGACAGCGGCGAACACCCCGTGGTGCTGCGTGAGGCGGTCACCTCGCCCGGCGGCACCACCATCAACGCGATCCGCGAACTGGAGAAGCACGGGGTGCGCGCCGCCCTCATCGCGGCGCTGGAGGCGGCCCGCGACCGCAGCCGCGAACTCGCCTCCGGACGGTAGCCGCCGCGCGGGCCCGCCGGGCGACGGCACCGCTCGCGGCGGACCCCGCACGACGGTGCCCGGCCCCGCACCCTCAGCCGGTCACCCCGACCGCCTCCCCCTCGGCGTCCCCGGCGTACATCCGGGCGATGACATCCTCGATGTCCGGCTCCCGCACCGACAGATCGACCAGCGGATACGCCTCGGCGACCCGCGCCACCAGCGGCGCCGCGCTCGCCCCGGCCGGGAACGCCAGCCACTGGCGCGGGCCCTCCACCCGTACGGTGCGCGCCCCCTCGACGCTGATCGGCGGCTGCTCGCGCTCCAGATCCACCACCAGCTGCCGCTCGCTCGCACCGGCCTCGTGCAGCCCGGCCAGGTCACCGTCGTACATCAGCCGTCCGTGGTCGATCACCATCACCCGGCGGCACAACTGCTCGATGTCGGTCAGATCGTGGGTGGTGAGCAGCACCGTCGTGCCCCGCTCGGCGTTCAGGTCCCGCAGAAACCCGCGCACCTTCGCCTTGCTGATCACATCCAGCCCGATCGTCGGCTCGTCCAGGTACAGCACCTCAGGATCGTGCAGCAGCGCCGCCGCGATGTCGCCGCGCATCCGCTGCCCGAGCGACAGCTGCCGCACCGGCACGTCCAGCAGCTCCGCCAGGTCCAGCAGTTCCACGCAGCGCTCCAGGTTCTCCCGGAACCGGTCCCGCGGCACCCGGTACATGCGGCGCACCAGACCGTACGAATCGCGCAGCGGCAGATCCCACCACAGCGTGGTGCGCTGCCCGAACACCACCCCGATCCGCCGGGCCAGCCGGGTGCGCTCGCGCTGCGGATCGATGCCCGCCACCCGCAGCCGGCCCCCGCTCGGGTCAGGATCCCGGTCAGCATCTTGATGGTGGTCGACTTCCCGGCACCGTTCGGGCCGATGTACCCGACCATCTCGCCGCGCCGCACGGTGAACGAGATGCCGTCCACCGCCCGCACCTCGGTCCGGGTCCGCCGGAACCGGCCCGCCTTCCGCCGCACCTGGAAGACCTTCTCCAGGTCCTCCAGCACGATCAGCTCGTCCCGCGTCGTGTCCATGCCGCTCATCTCAGCTCCCCGTACTCCGATAGGTCCGGATCCCCACCCGCCACACCACGGCGGTCAGCACGCACAGGGCGACCGCCACCAGCGGGGAGAGGAAGTCCACCCAGCCGGGCAGCCCCAGAGGGCTCTCCCGGTCCAGCAACCGCAGCAGCGGTATCCAGTTCACAAAGGCGAGCGGGACGAGGTACGTCACCCCGCGCAGCAGCTCGGTGCCGTAGATCGTCGGCGGGTACTGGAGCAGCCGGTTGCCGCCGTAGGTCACCGCGTTCTGCACCTGGGCCGCGTCCTGCGCCCAGAACTGGAACGCCCCGCCGAGCGCCCACAGCGCCCCGAAGATCACCGCGCCGCACCCGATCACCCCGGCCAGCAGCACGTACTCCAGCGGCGAGAACGTGGTGTCCAGGCGGGAGATCGCCCAGCCCAGCACCAGCACCCCCTGGATGATCCGGCCCACCCGGCGCAGCACGAACCGGTCGGCGGCTACCTGGGCGAACAGCGGAACGGGACGGATCAGCATGGTGTCCACGCTGCCGTCCCGGATCCGGGCGCCCAGCTGGTCCATATTGCCGAGGAACAGATCCGCGAGCCCCAGGGAACAACTGGCGGTGGCGTACATGAGCGCCACCTCGCCGACCGAGAAACCGCCCAGCTGGTCGACGTGCGAGAAAATAATCAGAATGCCCGCGAATTCCAGCGCGCTGCTCGCGGCGTGCCCGAGCGTGGTGAGCAGGAACGAGGCGCGGTACGCGAGTGTGGAACGGAACCACATCGCGGCGATCAGCGCGTAACCGCGCAGACCCTCAACCACCCTGCACCACCACACGCCGCGTCGCCGCCGCCTGCACGGCGCGGCCCAGCAGCAGCAGGACGACCGCCCACACCAGCGGGAACAGCAGCACGGCGAACGCGCCGGCGCCCGAGTACCGGCCCAGCAGCACATCGGCCGGCACCTGGAGCAGCGCCGCCCACGGCAGCCACTGGAGGAAGGTGCCGAGCTGTTCGGGGAACACCGTCAGCGGCATCACCATCCCGGAACAGAACATCCCGAGCAGATTGCTGACCATGTTCAGCCCGTTGCCGTCCAGCAGCCAGAAGGCCACCAGCGCCACCAGGAAGTTGATCGCGAAACTCACCAGCAGCGCCAGCAGCACCGCGCAGCAGAACAGCAGCCAGCGCAGCGGATCGGTGGGCAGCGCCAGCTCGAAGACCAGCGCCCCGACCGCCAGCGGCACCACCCCGCGCCCCAGCAGATGGAAAACGGCCCGGCCGAGATCGGCCGAAAGCCACCACATCTGGAGATCCACCGGCCGGTAGAGATCGATGGAGACCTCTCCGGTCCGGATCCGCTCCTGCAGTTCCTCACGGAAACCGCCGCCGATGACGGCGGTGGCGGCGAGCAGCCCCTGGCCCACCCACGCGAAGGTGAGCGCCTGCGCCTGGTCATAGCCCCCGAGATCGGGGCGCTGATCCCACAGCGCGATAAACGTGTAGCTCATGAAGAAACCGAAGATCGTATTGGTGAACACACCGGCGGCAGTAGCGACCCGATAGGTCGCATAACGCCGGAAACTACTGCCCGCGACAGCGCGGTACAGCCCGGACGTCCGCATGTCAGAAACCCCCTTTTCCTCCGGAGCCAAAACGCCGGAGCCTAAGGGCGCGCGGGAGCGGACCGCTACCGAATATCGGGGCCGCGCCGGCGGAATCGGCGGACACGCAGGAACGCCCGCGGTCGCCGCCGCGTCCGGTGCAGCCGTACGGCGTCCCAATAGGCCGCGTCGAGTTCGCCGGTGGAGGAACGCCAGGGATGGCGGGGATCGAAGAACGAGGTGTCGGTGCCCATGGCCACCACGCTGCGCCGGGCAGCGGCCAGGGCGCGCGTGGATTGACGAGGACAGTCAACCGACTCCCCCATGGGGCCCGCGCTCACCAGAATGGGGACATGACCGTGGTCATCGACATCGCAGGACTGCCGGCCGAGCACTTCCACTTCGGTCCCTCCCCGCTGGCCGAACTCGGCGCGGCGCTGCACGTGCTGTCCGAGCCGGGCCACCATCCCGACCGCGCGGAATGGGCCGCCGCCGTGCACCGCGCGCTGCCCGCCGACCTGGCCGACCGGCTGACCGAGGCGGACTTCCTGTGGCGTTCGACCCGCTCCGACATCCTGCTGCCGACCGCTCCGGGCCGCACGTTGCAGGAGGAGCTCGACGTGGCGGAGGAGATGAGCGACGAGCGGTACGTCGGGGCCGCCCTGGAGATCTCTTGCGCGGCCTGGCGGTACGGGGATCCCGGCGCGACGAATCCGCTGACGGACCCCCGGGGACGGGAGCACGCCCTGGAGCGCGCGGCGGCCCGGGGCCCGCGCCAGCGGGCCTTCGTGGAGCGGCTGCTGCTGGACCCGGCGGCGGTGCGGGCGTGGATACGGCGGCTGCTGGAGGACTGCCACGAGGCGTTCTTCGCACAGGTGTGGGAGGAGATACGCCCCGGGCTGGCCGCCGACGCCCGGCACAAGACCGAGCTGTTGCGGCACAAGGGGCTGGCCCCCGCGATGCGGGCGGTGTCGCCCGTCATCACGGTGGACGAGGCCGGGCGCCGGCTCACGATCGACAAGATCTACGACGGGCGGACGACGGCGCTGGACCGGACGGCGGGCCTGGGCATCGCCCTTTTCCCGACGGCTTTCGGCTGGCCGCATCTGATCGCGCTGCACGCCACCGGATGGCGGCCGGTGATCCAGTACCCGGTGGCCTCCTCGAACCTGCCGCACCCGGCGACGCCGGAGACGCTGGCGCGACGGCTGGAGGCGCTGGCCCATCCGACACGGCTGCGGATGTGCCGCAGTCTGGCCCTCGCCCCGCACACGACGGGGGAGTTGGCCGGCTCGCTGGGGATGAGCGCGCCCGAGGTCTCCCGTCATCTGGCGGTGATGCGCAAGGCCGGCCTGCTGACGACGCGGCGCCAGGGGCGGTACGCGCAGCACAGTCTGGACCTGGGTGTGGTGGCCCGGCTGGGGACCGAGTTCCTGGAAACGGTGCTGCGTTGAGGCCGGTCCGGGGGTGGTCGGAGAGCACCTGGGACAGGGGTGCGCCCGGCCGTGTGACCTCGATTTGACACTGTCTCCACAGGGTCCGTAAGGTCCACCAAGTTGCCGCCCAGGGGGCAGGTTCTCAGGCCAGGATCCGGATTTGGATCGGCCGGGGAAATCCCCTAAAGTGGTGGACACGCCGGAGGGCGAAAAACTTACCGGGCCGAAAGGCTCAACTCCTCCCAGCGGAGGCCAAGTTCGGGAAACCGAGTGTGGTAAGCTGGGAAACACGAAGGGAAAGCCCGGAGGGGCCCGAGAGGGAACCAAAGGAAGCATCCGTTCCTTGAGAACTCAACAGCGTGCCAAATAGTCAATGCCAGATTATTTACTGAGTCTGCATCTCGACCTCGTCTGAGGTGCAGCATTTAAGCGAGGATTTTCCTTGCTCTTACATGAAGCATTCATGGAGAGTTTGATCCTGGCTCAGGACGAACGCTGGCGGCGTGCTTAACACATGCAAGTCGAACGATGAACCGGTTTCGGCCGGGGATTAGTGGCGAACGGGTGAGTAACACGTGGGCAATCTGCCCTGCACTCTGGGATAAGCCCGGGAAACTGGGTCTAATACCGGATACGACACATGAGCGCATGCTCGTGTGTGGAAAGTTCCGGCGGTGCAGGATGAGCCCGCGGCCTATCAGTTTGTTGGTGGGGTAGTGGCCTACCAAGACGACGACGGGTAGCCGGCCTGAGAGGGTGACCGGCCACACTGGGACTGAGACACGGCCCAGACTCCTACGGGAGGCAGCAGTGGGGAATATTGCACAATGGGCGAAAGCCTGATGCAGCGACGCCGCGTGAGGGATGACGGCCTTCGGGTTGTAAACCTCTTTCAGCAGGGAAGAAGCGAAAGTGACGGTACCTGCAGAAGAAGCACCGGCTAACTACGTGCCAGCAGCCGCGGTAATACGTAGGGTGCAAGCGTTGTCCGGAATTATTGGGCGTAAAGAGCTCGTAGGCGGCCTGTCGCGTCGATTGTGAAAGCCCAGGGCTTAACCCTGGGTCTGCAGTCGATACGGGCAGGCTAGAGTTCGGTAGGGGAGATCGGAATTCCTGGTGTAGCGGTGAAATGCGCAGATATCAGGAGGAACACCGGTGGCGAAGGCGGATCTCTGGGCCGATACTGACGCTGAGGAGCGAAAGCGTGGGGAGCGAACAGGATTAGATACCCTGGTAGTCCACGCCGTAAACGGTGGGCACTAGGTGTGGGCAACATTCCACGTTGTCCGTGCCGCAGCTAACGCATTAAGTGCCCCGCCTGGGGAGTACGGCCGCAAGGCTAAAACTCAAAGGAATTGACGGGGGCCCGCACAAGCGGCGGAGCATGTGGCTTAATTCGACGCAACGCGAAGAACCTTACCAAGGCTTGACATACACCGGAAACGGCCAGAGATGGTCGCCCCCTTGTGGTCGGTGTACAGGTGGTGCATGGCTGTCGTCAGCTCGTGTCGTGAGATGTTGGGTTAAGTCCCGCAACGAGCGCAACCCTTATCCTGTGTTGCCAGCGGATCCCTTCGGGGGTGCCGGGGACTCACGGGAGACTGCCGGGGTCAACTCGGAGGAAGGTGGGGACGACGTCAAGTCATCATGCCCCTTATGTCTTGGGCTGCACACGTGCTACAATGGCCGGTACAATGAGCTGCGATACCGCGAGGTGGAGCGAATCTCAAAAAGCCGGTCTCAGTTCGGATTGGGGTCTGCAACTCGACCCCATGAAGTCGGAGTCGCTAGTAATCGCAGATCAGCATTGCTGCGGTGAATACGTTCCCGGGCCTTGTACACACCGCCCGTCACGTCATGAAAGTCGGTAACACCCGAAGCCGGTGGCCTAACCCCTTGTGGGAGGGAGCTGTCGAAGGTGGGACTGGCGATTGGGACGAAGTCGTAACAAGGTAGCCGTACCGGAAGGTGCGGCTGGATCACCTCCTTTCTAAGGAGCTTCTAGGCTGCCTTTTGGTAGTCCAGAGCCACTACGCCGGCGAGTGTCCGGCGGTGGTTTGCTCATGGGTGGAACATTGACTGCAACATTTGGTTCGCTGTTGGGTGTCTGAAGGTACGGCTGTGAAAGGTCGAATCTTCGGTTGTTGTTTGAGAATTGCACAGTGGACGCGAGCATCTGTGGCCAAGTTTTTAAGGGCGCACGGTGGATGCCTTGGTACCAGGAACCGATGAAGGACGTGGGAGGCCGCGATAGTCCCCGGGGAGTTGTCAACCTAGCTGTGATCCGGGGGTTTCCGAATGGGGAAACCCGGCAGTCGTTATGGGCTGTCACCCACTGCTGAATGTATAGGCGGTGTGGAGGGAACGCGGGGAAGTGAAACATCTCAGTACCCGCAGGAAGAGAAAACAACCGTGATTCCGGGAGTAGTGGTGAGCGAAACCGGAGGAGGCTAAACCGTATGTGTGTGATACCCGGCAGGGGTTGCGCATGCGGGGTTGTGGGAGCTTTTTTGATCGTTCTGCCGGACGGTCGGTGAGTAAGAAACTGTGTGGATAGGCGAAGGGCATGCGAAAGGCCCGGCGTAGAGGGTAAGACCCCCGTAGCTGAAATCTGCATGGCTCACTTAAAGGTTTCCCAAGTAGCATGGGGCCCGAGAAATCCTGTGTGAATCTGGCGGGACCACCCGTTAAGCCTAAATATTCCCTGGTGACCGATAGTGGATAGTACCGTGAGGGAATGGTGAAAAGTACCGCGGGAGCGGAGTGAAATAGTTCCTGAAACCGTGTGCCTACAAGCCGTGGGAGCGTCGTCATCTGTGCTTGCACGGGTGGCCGTGACTGCGTGCCTTTTGAAGAATGAGCCTGCGAGTTTGCGGTGTGTTGCGAGGTTAACCCGTGTGGGGTAGCCGTAGCGAAAGCGAGTCCGAACAGGGCGACTCAGTAGCATGCCCTAGACCCGAAGCGGAGTGATCTAGCCATGGGCAGGGTGAAGCGAGGGTAAGACCTCGTGGAGGCCCGAACCCACCAGAGTTGAAAATCTGGGGGATGACCTGTGGTTAGGGGTGAAAGGCCAATCAAACTCCGTGATAGCTGGTTCTCCCCGAAATGCATTTAGGTGCAGCGTCGTGTGTTTCTTGCCGGAGGTAGAGCACTGGATAGGTGATGGGCCTTACCGGGTTACTGACCTTAGCCAAACTCCGAATGCCGGTAAGTGAGAGCGCGGCAGTGAGACTGTGGGGGATAAGCTCCATGGTCGAGAGGGAAACAGCCCAGAGCATCGACTAAGGCCCCTAAGCGTGTGCTAAGTGGGAAAGGATGTGGAGTCGCAGAGACAACCAGGAGGTTGGCTTAGAAGCAGCCACCCTTGAAAGAGTGCGTAATAGCTCACTGGTCGAGTGATTCTGCGCCGACAATGTAGCGGGGCTCAAGTACACCGCCGAAGTCGTGTCACTGCAACAATACTTCTAACGAAGGTTGTGGTGGGTAGGGGAGCGTCGTGTGCCGGGTGAAGCAGCCGTGGAAACGAGTTGTGGACGGTATGCGAGTGAGAATGCAGGCATGAGTAGCGATACAAGAGTGGGAAACTCTTGCGCCGATTGACTAAGGGTTCCTGGGTCAAGTTGATCTGCCCAGGGTAAGTCGGGGCCTAAGGCGAGGCCGACAGGCGTAGTCGATGGATAACCGGTTGATATTCCGGTACCCGTTGTGGAGCGCCAACGCTGAATCAGGCGATGCTAAGCCCGCGAAGCCGCCATCTGTCCCTTCGGGGGTGGGTGGAGTGGTGGAGTCGGTGGTCCAGACCTGTAGTAGGTGAGTGATGGGGTGACGCAGGAAGGTAGTCCAGCCCGGGCGGTGGTTGTCCCGGGGTAAGGGTGTGGCCCGTGGAGCAGGTAAATCCGTTCCACACGAGGGTGAGACCTGATGCCGAGCCGATTGTGGTGAAGTGGATGATCCTATGCTGTCGAGAAAAGCCTCTAGCGAGTTTCACAATGGCCCGTACCCTAAACCGACTCAGGTGGTCAGGTAGAGTATACCGAGGCGTTCGGGTGAACTATGGTTAAGGAACTCGGCAAAATGCCCCCGTAACTTCGGGAGAAGGGGGGCCATTTCTGGTGATGAGACTTGCTCTCTGAGCTGGGGGTGGCCGCAGAGACCAGCGAGAAGCGACTGTTTACTAAAAACACAGGTCCGTGCGAAGCTGTAAGGCGATGTATACGGACTGACGCCTGCCCGGTGCTGGAACGTTAAGGGGACCGGTTAGTCACATTTCGGTGTGGCGAAGCTGAGAACTTAAGCGCCAGTAAACGGCGGTGGTAACTATAACCATCCTAAGGTAGCGAAATTCCTTGTCGGGTAAGTTCCGACCTGCACGAATGGCGTAACGACTTCTTGACTGTCTCAACCATAGGCCCGGTGAAATTGCACTACGAGTAAAGATGCTCGTTTCGCGCAGCAGGACGGAAAGACCCCGGGACCTTTACTATAGCTTGATATTGGTGTTCGGTTCGGTTTGTGTAGGATAGGTGGGAGACTGTGAAGCCTGGACGCTAGTTCAGGTGGAGTCGTTGTTGAAATACCACTCTGATCGTGCTGGATGTCTAACCTGGGTCCGTGATCCGGATCGGGGACAGTGTCTGGTGGGTAGTTTAACTGGGGCGGTTGCCTCCTAAAGAGTAACGGAGGCGCCCAAAGGTTCCCTCAGCCTGGTTGGTCATCAGGTGGTGAGTGTAAGTGCACAAGGGAGCTTGACTGTGAGACTGGCAGGTCGAGCAGGTGCGAAAGCAGGGACTAGTGATCCGGCGGTGGTTTGTGGAAGCGCCGTCGCTCAACGGATAAAAGGTACCCCGGGGATAACAGGCTGATCTTCCCCAAGAGTCCGTATCGACGGGATGGTTTGGCACCTCGATGTCGGCTCGTCGCATCCTGGGGCTGGAGTTGGTCCCAAGGGTTGGGCTGTTCGCCCATTAAAGCGGTACGCGAGCTGGGTTTAGAACGTCGTGAGACAGTTCGGTCCCTATCCGCTGTGCGCGTTGGAGTCTTGAGAAGGGCTGTCCCTAGTACGAGAGGACCGGGACGGACGAACCTCTGGTGTGCCAGTTGTTCTGCCAAGGGCATGGCTGGTTGGCTACGTTCGGAAAGGATAACCGCTGAAAGCATCTAAGCGGGAAGCCTGCTTCGAGATGAGGACTCCCACCCACTTGATGGGGTAAGGCTCCCTGTAGACGACAGGGTTGATAGGCCAGATATGGAAGCCTCGTGAGAGGTGGAGTTGACTGGTACTAATAGGCCGAGGGCTTGTCCTCAGATGCTCGCGTCCACTGTGAATTTTTTTCGAATGACAACCATTAGAGTTTCGGTGGTCATGGCGAAAGGGAAACGCCCGGTTACATTCCGAACCCGGAAGCTAAGCCTTTCAGCGCCGATGGTACTGCATGGGGGACCGTGTGGGAGAGTAGGTCGCCGCCGAACAATTTTTATACAGAGTAGGCCCGTTGGGGATTCCGATCCCCAACGGGCCTACTCTTGTTTCATGGACTCGTCGGACCCGTACACGATCCGCAGGACCCGCCGTGAGGACTGGGCGCGGCTGCGGGAGCTGCGACTGGCCGCGCTGCGGGACCCGTTGGCCGGCGTGGCGTTCTACCAGACCCACGAGGCCGCCCTGGAGATCCCCCGGGAGGAATGGGAACGGCGGGCCGCCGGCGCCCGTACCGTCACCTTCATCGGGGAAACCGGGGAGCACCGGCCCTGGGCCGGCATGGTCAGCGTGTATCCCGAGCCCGACCCCGCGGCGGACCACGTGGTCGTGGTGGGGGTGTACGTGCGGCCCGAGCACCGGGGCACCGGCATGGCCGCGGAACTGATGGAGGAAGCCATCGCCTGGGCCGGCGACCGCGAGATCCGGCTCCGCGTCCACGAGAACAACCCGCGCGCGGCCCGCTTCTACGCCTCGCTCGGCTTCCTCCCCAACGGCAGGAGCCACGTCGACCCCCGGGCCCCCGGGACACGGGCGCTGGAGCTCACACTCTCCCGATGACCGTCAGCTTCGGCTGCTCGGCCACCAGCGCGTCCACCAGGGCCGCCCGGAACGGCGCCGTCGGCGCGTGGTCGCCGACGACGTACAGGGTGGCGCCCTCGTTGGCGAGATTGTCCAGCGCCAGGGTGTCCACCCGGCCCGGGGTGCAGGACTGACGGATGTGCAGCTGGTCCAGGCCGTCCAGCGCGCGGCCGATGAGCACCAGCGCGGCGTCCCTGCGGTCGGGCATCGAGGTGAGGGCGCTCTCCAGCTCCATCGAGGCGCCGCCGGCCGCGCGCGGGTGGGTGCGCAGGATCTTGCCCGGCTCGCCGCCCGCCTTCCCCTGGGCCCAGCGCTGGACGCTCTGGATCGGCTCCCCGGCGAGGGCGGCTGCGTGCAGATAGCAGCGCAGCAGCGTCTCCGCGGTCTCCGCGTCCAGTTGGAAGATGGGCTCGGTGGGCCGTACCGGGCTCAGCAGAGCCCTCGCGCGGCTCCGTGCGGCCGGCATGTCCTCCGCGCCGCGCTGGGGCGTCCAGCGCAGGCGTACGGGCGCGTCCGAGGCGTGGCCGGGATCGTAGACGTGGACGGGCCCCTGTTTGCCGCGCCGGGCCGCCGTCCTGGCCCACAGCCGGGTGTCGGGGTCGATGACGATCAGGCCCTCGGGGGCGGCCAGCACTGCCGCGGTGAAGTCCGGTGCGGGGGCGGGCGGGGCGGGCATCGGCTCGGCCGGGGCGGGCTGCTGGGGGTGGGGCGGCTCGTACGTACGCGGTGCGGGTGCCGGTGCCTCCGCCGGTGCCGCTGCCCGTACGGCCTGCGGAGCCTCGTAATCCGCCGCTTCCTCCTGCACCGGCCGGCGGCGGGGGCGGGCGCGCCAGCGCGAGACGCGGATGGCGATCCACAGGACGCCACCGAACAGCATGATGACCAGCACCAGGAAGATCAGCCACAGCAGCCCGGCGCCGGGCAGGGTCTCCGCGTCGGCCTGCGGCCAGGCCGCAGGCACGTCGCCCGGAGCCGTCAGGAAGGACCGCAGGGCGGTGGCCGTCCGCAGGAAGGTGACGCCGTCCGGCCAGGCGCCGTGCGCGACCCAGCCGGCGAGGCCGGTGGCGGTCCAGGTGAGGACGGTCAGACCGAGGACGAACCCGAGCCCGCCGACGAGAAGGGTGTCCGGGACGCCGCCGCGGCGGTCGCGGTCCGGGGGTGGGGTGCTGCCGCTCATCCGACGCCCTGCCGTTTCTCGAAGGAGATGACCCGTTCCTCCGTCTCGGCCTCGAAGGGGTCGGCGAGGCCCAGCGGGTTCTCGTCCCCGGAGCCGGCCTCCAGCGCGGCGGGCCCCTGTGCGAGGGCATCCCGCTGGGCGGAGGACTCCGTCATGGCGCGGTCGGTGAAGACGAGGGGGCGTTCGGACTCGGTCACCAGGTGCTTGACGACCTGGACGTTGCCGTTGACGTCCCACACGGCCATACCCGGGGTGAGGGTGGGGATGATCTCCACGGCCCAGCGGGGCAGGCCCAGTACCTGCCCGGTGGCGCGGGCCTCGTCCGACTTCTGGGCGTAGATGGTCCGGGTGGAGGCCATCTTGAGGATCGCCGCGGCCTCCTTCGCGGCCGCTCCGTCCACGACGTCCGAGAGGTGGTGGACGACGGCGACGAAGGACAGGCCGAGCCGGCGGCCGAACTTCAGCAGCCGCTGGAAGAGCTGGGCGACGGAGGGCGAGTTGATGATGTGCCACGCCTCCTCGACCAGGAAGATGCGCTTCTTGCGGTCCGGCCTGATCCAGGTGTGTTCCAGCCAGACGCCCACGATCGCCATCAGGATCGGCATCGCTATGGAGTTGCGGTCGATGTGGGAGAGGTCGAAGACGATGAGCGGGGCGTCGAGGTCGATCCCCACGGTCGTCGGGCCGTCGAACATGCCGCGCAGGTCGCCGTCGACGAGACGGTCCAGGACCAGGGCCACATCCAGGCCCCAGGCGCGGACGTCCTCCAGCGCGACGTTCATGGCGTCGGCGGACTCGGGGAGCGGGTGCCGCAGCCGTTCCACGATGTCGGTGAGGATCGGCTGGCGGCGCTGCGGGCTCTCGGCGGCGGCCTTGTTGACGTAGGCGTGGGCGACCTTGAGGGCGAAGCCGGAGCGTTCGTCCAGGCCGCGGCCCAGGGCCACCTCGATGATGGTGCGCAGCAGGGCGAGCTGGCCGGTGGTGGTGATGGCGGGATCGAGGGGGTTGAGCCGTACGGTGCCGTCGAGGGCGGCCATCGGGTCCAGGCGGATGGGGGTGATGCCCAGCTGCTGGGCGACCAGGTTCCACTCGCCGACGCCGTCCTCGCCCTGGGCGTCCAGGACGACGACCTGCCGGTCCCGGAAGCGCAGCTGGCGCAGGACGTACGTCTTCTCCAGCGCCGACTTGCCGTTGCCGGACTCGCCGAGGACCAGCCAGTGCGGGGCGGGGAGTTGCTGGCCGTACAGCTGGAACGGGTCGTAGATGTAGCCCTTGCCGGAGTAGACCTCGCGGCCGATGATCACTCCGGAGTCGCCGAGGCCGGGGGCGGCGGTGGGCAGGTAGACGGCCTGGGCCTGCCCGGTGGAGGTGCGTACGGGGAGCCGGGTGGTCTCGGTGCGGCCGAAGAGGAGGCTGGTGAACGCTTCGGTGATCAGGCTCAGCGGGTCGCGGGCCGGCATGGCGGCTCCTCCCTGGAGGGAATGAGCGGGGGGACGGTCATCGCCTGATCCCGGTGGCGAAGGGGAGGGTGTTGACGAACGCGCGGTGGTGTTCCCGGTCGCACCACTCCAGTTTGAGGTACGACTTGCCGGCGGAGGCGCGGATGGTGCGCTTGTCGCGGGCGAGGGCCTCGGGGTTGGGGGAGGAGACCGTCAGGTAGCCGACCAGGTTGACGCCGGCGGCACCGGAGGCGAGGTCGTCGCCGCGCTGGTCGACGCGGCTGTGGGCGGCGACGTCGCGCGGGTCGACGGTGCGGTTCATCTTCGCGGCGCGGGAGGCCTCGGCGTCGTCGTTGGTCTTCTCGGTGAGCATGCGCTCGATGGCCAGCTCGGTGGGTTCGAGGTCCATGCAGACGGCGACGGTGCGGATCACGTCCGGGGTGTGGACGAGGATCGGGGCGAGGAAGTTGACGCCGACCGGGGTCATCGGCCACTCCTTCACCCAGGCGGTGGCGTGGCACCACGGCTCGCGGGTGTCGGACTCGCGGGTCTTGGCCTGGAGGTAGGTGGGCTCGCGGGCGTCGAGTTCGGCCGGCCAGGCGTTGCGGCGGGACATGGCCTGGAGGTGGTCGATCGGGTGGTCCGGGTCGTACATGGAGTGGATGAGGGAGGCCAGCCGGGCCTCGCCCAGGGGCTGGCGGACGCGGATGTCGGCCTCGGTCAGGCGGGCGCAGATGTCGGCGAGTTCGCGGGCCATGATGACGGCCAGGCCCTCGTCCTGGGACATGCGGCGCCGGCCGGTGGCGCGGTCGGCGCGGGCCACGGCCTGCGCCTCGTTGCTGAGGTCGCGGGAGTGGTGCATGCAGGCGACCAGGTAGGCGCGGTGCTGCTCGCTGGAGGTGGACACCATGGACTGGAGCTGGTCGTAGGAGTCCTGGAGCCAGGCGGGGGAGCCCGGGTCGCCGCGGTCGGCGACATCGTTGGCGTGCGCGTCGGGGTCGGCCGGGAGCGTACGGGCCAGCATCTGGAGCCGGGTGACGTGGCCGTCGCCGTTGGCGACGTGCTTGAGGAGCGTGCCGAAACGTTCGACCAGGGCCTCTTGGTCCTCGCTGTCGCGCAGGCCGACGCCGGGGCCCTCGATCTCTATGGCCGCGGTGATGGTGCGTTTCTCCGTGTGGAGGAGGACGGCGATCTCGTCCGGGCCGAAGGGCGCGGCCAGCCACTGGACGCGGCCGACGCCGGGGGGCGCGCCGATCTCGACCTCACGGCCGCTGAGGCTGGTGCCGGCCTCGGCGGCGCCGGAACGGTAGGTGGCGCCGGTGCGCTGGGTGCGGCGGAAGTGTCGGTTGATTTCGTACCACTTGTAGAACGTGCGGCCGTTGTACGGCATGTAGATGGCCGCGAGGGCGAGGAAGGGGAAGCCGACGAGGCCGACGATCCGCAGCGTGAGCTGCGGGACGAGGATGCCGCTCATCATGCCGAGGAAGGCCCCGGCGACGATCAGGGCGATCTCGCCCGTCTCGCGGTTGCGGCCGACGAGGGCCTGGGGGCGGGCGCGGCCGATGAGGTACGTACGGCGGCGGGTGAGTGTGTGCGGCGGGCTGGTCACCTGTTGCCTCCTCCTCGGTTACCGGGGGCCGGGCCGCTGGGCGATCCGGTGGACGACGTTCCGGTGCCGCGGTTGCCGTGGGCGGCGACGCCGCCGGAGACGGCGCTGCCGCCGGCCCCGCCGCGCTGGCCGCCGCCCGTGGCCTGGGCGCCGCCGGCCGCCGCGCCGTCGCGGGCGCCGTGCGTGCCCATGCCCTGGCGCAGGACGGTGGCGGGGGTGGCGATGGCGGCCTTGGCGGCGCGGCTGGAGGTGTCCTGGCGGGCGGCGCGGTGGCTGACGATCTCGTCGCCGAAGCCGGGGACGAAGCGGTAGATCATGGCGGACGCGAAGATCGCCAGGATGATGATGGCCAGCCCGGAGACGACGGCGGAGAAGGCGGAGGGGCCGTCGGTCGTGGAGAGGGCCGAGGCCAGGCCGAGGACGATCACGATGACCGGCTTGAGGAGGATGACGGCGATCATGATGCCGGCCCAGCGGCGTACGTGGCCCCACAGGTTCTTGTCGACGAGGCCGGCGTAGACGGCGGTGCCGAGCAGGGCGCCGACGTAGAGCAGGGCGGCGCGGATGACGAGTTCGAGCCACAGCACGCCGGCGGCGAGGATGGAGATGAGGGAGACGACGATCAGCATGATGGGCCCGCCGCCGATGTCCTCGCCTGCGGCGAGGGCGGCGGAGAACGAGCCGAAGAACTGGTCGGAGTTGTCCCCTGTACCCGTGACGATGGCGTCGGTGACGCCGTCGGTCGCCGCGACCACCACGTAGAGGATGAGCGGGGTGAAGGCGGAGGCCATGACGGTGAGCCACAGGAAGCCGATGGCCTCGGAGATGGCGGTCGACAGCGGGACGCCGCGGATGGCGCGCTTGGCGATGGCCAGCAGCCACAGGATGAGGGTGAGGACGGTGGAGGCGGCGAAGACGACGGCGTACTGGCGCAGGAAGGCGCCGTTGGTGAAGTCGACGTTGGTGGTGCCGGAGACGGCGGCGGACAGCTGGTCGACGATCCAGGCGGCGGCGTCGGCGCAGCCCTGCGCGAGGGAGGACAGCGGGTCGAGGCTGTCCCCGAGCCGGTTCGTGCCGCCGCCACCGCCGTCACCGGTCCCGGCGTCGCCCTCGCAGTAGTCACGGGCGGAGCCGGTGATGAGTTCGCAGTCGGGGTTGCCCTCGTCGGCGGGGGTTTCGTCCTCGGGGGTCTCGTCGTCCTCGTCGGCGCGGGCGCGCGTGGCGAACGCGAGACCGGTGACGAGAGCGGCGGCGCCGGTGGCCATGAGTGTGGCCAGACGCAGCCGGAGGCTAGCGCGCATAGGTGAACCCTCCGTACTCCTCGACAGCTTCCGCGATCTCCTGGGCGCCGGACGCCCGGTTGTCACCGGGTACCGGGGTCGGCCCCTCGGTCTGGGTGGAGCCGGTGACCTTCCAGTCGCCGTTCTCCCAGGCCAGGGTGAAGTTGATGGTGAACCAGGAGCTTCTGACCGGGGTGAGGGACTCGGTCCCGGCGAGGCCGAAGAGTCCCGAGCACCACACGGACACCTCGGCGGTGGTGTCGGTGTAGGCGGTCAGATAGGAGCCGATGGGGGTGGCGCGGCTGACGAAGGTGAGGCCGTCGGGGGCGTTGCCGTCTGCGTCGATGCCGACGCGTTCGTTGAACGCGGGGCTGTAGTCGGCGTTGAAGGCCTGGAGGAGACCGGCGGTGGCGTCGGAGGCACTGATGGTGGTGACGATCAGCTCGCGCTCCTGCGCGTTGAACATCCCTTCCCCACCGAGCGCCACGGCATAGTTCGTGGCGGCGCTCTCCGCGCCCTCGGCGCTCTGCGGGAAGCCGGAGGGGATGCCGTTGGTGAAACCCTCCACAGGCTGCTGGCCCGAAGGGGCGGTCGGGTTCGCTCCGGGACGGTTGCCGTCGTCCGTTCCGCCGCCGTCCGAGCCGGTGCTGTCGTCGGGGCGGTTGGCGAAGACGATGGCGGCGATCAGGATGAGGACGATGCCGACGATGGTGACCACGCTGCGGCCGGGGGAGGCGGCGGGGCGGCGGTCGGCGAAGCCGTCCTGCTCGGGCAGCCGGGTCCGGGTCTGTGAGGGGACGCCGCGGTCGCGCTCGTCGTCGTAGCCATCGCCGCCATAGCTCATGTCGTGCCCCCTCAACAACCGCCGTGAGTCTATTACCTCCTCACACGACGTTAGCGTCCCAGACCGACAACAGTGCGCTTTGGCCGGAACGATCAGTCAGGGTTGCCTGAGTTGGCCCGGTACGCGTTGTGAAGGTCTAGTGTGTGGCGCCACTTCCGGCCGCACGCAGCAGGGCCGCCCACCGGGCCGGCGTGGTGACCAGGACGGTGCCGGGGTCCTCACTCTCCCGGAAGCGCAGGCATCCTTCGGGGGTGCGCGTGGCCTCCAGACAACTGGTGTTGGGGTCGCCGCTGCTGTAGCTCGACTTCTGCCAGCCGCGTCGCATCATGACTGCCGTGCAAGACGGAGGAGTCCAGCCCAGCGATCGGGGAACGTCGTCAGGATGACGTGGGGGGCATCGCTCTCGCGGAAGTAGAGCTGTCCTTCTGGCCCCTGAGCCGCCTCCAGACAGTCACTGTTCGGATTTCCGCTGCTGTAGGTCGACTTCTGCCACTCAAGGTGCGGCATTCCTTCCCTCCTTCATGAGATACAGGAGATGCTGTACGAGCCCGAGCGAACCTTCCCCGAGCAGGCCGGATGGGTCAAGCGGAGCCAGAGACACTGTGCTGAGACGGCTGAAGTCTGTCGCGAACTGCTCGATGTACGGCCGGTCTCCCAAGAACACCGAGTCCACTGGGTGTTCAACGTAGACCGTGCTGAGCTCGGGCACACCCGCATCAAGGACCGAGAACGGCGCGCCCGGTGTGGCTGGGTGAGCGTCTGCACTGAACGGGAGTACTTGAATGGTGATGTTGGCGAACTGTGCCAACTGGACCAGGTACTCCAGTTGCCCCTGCATGACCTCGCGGCTAACGAACTTCATGTGGAAGGCCGCCTCGTGGATCACCGCGTGATACGTGGGGAGTGGCTCCTCGAAGAGGGTCTGCTGGCGCAGCAGCCGGAAGTTCGCGTACTCATCGATGGCCTCGGCGCTGGCCGCCGGGTCAGTCCGAGTGAAGAGGCTCCGCATGTAGTCGGGAGTCTGGAGCAGCCCAGGGACGTAGAGCCACTGGAAAGACCGGTGTGCAGTTGCTGAGGATTCCAGCTCGGCGAGATCGATGACCCGATGTTCCATCGACTTGGAGTACGCCGACCACCATCCCTTGCCGGTGGCATTGCTCTTCTCTACCAGTGCGTCCACCAGCGCCTTATTTGTACAACCATAAACCTCCGCAAGGGCGCGCAGTCGAGCCTCGGAGCATGCCGTTCGTCCGGCTTCGATGTTGCTCAGATGCGGAGTGTGGATGCCGATGCGGCGGCAGGCTTCAGCGCGGGGCACGTTAGCCGCTTCGCGTAGCTTCCTTAGCTCTTGGCCAAGCCGTCGTTGGCGCTGGCTGACATGTGATCGCAGTCCCATGACTTAACTCCCACCACAGCATCACTCGCTTCGATCCCCTGTTTTGCTTACCTCACTCCATCGGGTGAGTAATCCTTGCTGAGGTTGTATTTGTTACCAGATGAATCCTAGCGTCGTCACGTACCAACCCGGACCGCCATAAGTCCGAAGTGCACCGCGACGGGCGGCCGTTGTGGCGAGCCACGGTGGGCGGCCGGGTACATCCGAGAGGAACTGGTCCGTATGTGTGCTGTCGCTGTCCTCCCCCCGCCCGGCGGGGACTTCTCCTTCACGTTCCCGCCCGACGTCCGCTGGGTGCGGAGCGCCCGGGAGGCGATCCGTACCGCCCTGGGGGCCGTGTCCCCTTCGTCCCCAGAGAAGGCCGACCTGGTCGAAAAAACCACGCTGCTGACGTCAGAGGTGGTGACCAATGCCGTGGTCGCGTCGTTGAACAGCGTGCGGCCAAGCCCCGTCGCGCTCTACGCGGCGTGGACCCCGGCGGGGGCGGTGCGGGTGTCTGTACACGACTCCGCGCCAGGAGTGCCGCAGCCCCCGGCCGGCTTTCCTCTGCCAGAGGACGAGCACGGCCGGGGTCTGCTCCTCATCGACCTCTACGCCTCCGACTGGGGCGTCTGTCATCACACCCCGGGGCCGGGGAAGCTGGTGTGGTTCACGATCACCGGCGGGCTGCGGTGAGGGTCACCCTCAATCACGCGCAACTCCGTTCCGCAGCCAGGGTGGTGGCGCGATGGACCGGCGTGCGGGTCGACGTCCCCGGGGCGCCGGGGCCCCCGCCCCGTGGCAAGCGGTACGGCGTTCTGCGGCAGATCGAGGCACAGCTGGCGCCTCTCGTGGCGCCGGACCTCGTGCCGTTGTGGGCGCCCGCGGTGGCCAGGCCGGACGCAGGTCCGGACGCGTATCTGACGCCGGACCTCGCGGTGTGTCCGTCCGGGTTCCTCAGTTCCGACGAGTCGCTGCTGCATCCGCGCGCCGTGGAACTGGCGGTGATGGTGCAGTCGGTCGCCGGAAGCGGTACCGCCGCCGACGTGAGCGCGTACGCGGGGGCGCGAGTACGGCTGCTGGTGTTGGTGGACCCGCAGTGCGGTCGGTGGTCGTTGAACAGCCATCCACGGGGCGGGCGTTACCGCGTCGTGCGAGGCGGCGCGTACGGGGAAGGGATACCCCTCCCCGTACCGCTCGGCTGCGGGATCGAGACGGCCCGCCTTCCGCGCTACGCGGCCGTCACCGCTCAGTAGCGGTTCGTGGCGACGAAGTGGAAGCCGTCGTCGTCGCGGTTGAGGGAACTGATGCGCAGATCGTCCTCGTCGTCCTCATCGGGGCGCAGGACCAGGGACCTGCTGTCGATGGCGCACGAGTCGTCGTAGTCGTACGTGGGCACCAGCGGGCCCACGAGGACGGTCGTCGGGTCCGCGTAGACCAGCGAAGCGTCCCAGGAACAGGTGTAGTCCGGGGCGTAGATGCTCAGGGTGCGATCGCCGAGGTCGGTGACCAGCAGGCTGACCCGGTAGGGCTCCCCGCCCGGGTACTCGGGGCCGCCGGCCTTCTCGAACTCCTCGGCCTCCAGGTCGTACGAGCCCCCGTACCGCAGCGGTTCGGGGAAGGTCATCTCCTTGTCCTCGAACGAGGGGATCATCGGGAGTTCGAGGTCCATCGCCGAGGAGGTCCAGGTCAGTTCCTCGTCGCCGGTGACGGTGAGGCTCTGGTCGCCGAAGTCGCAGTCCTCGCGCGAGGCGTCCTCGGGAATGACGGTCAGTTCTCCCGGGGAGAACACGAGGTCTCCGGAGGCGCTGGTGGCCACCGTCTGCACGTGGTGGCACAGGACGTACGGGGTGAGGAACCAGGAAGTGGCGCGGGTCTCCGTACGGCTCTGCTCGATGACGACGCGGTGCAGCAACTGGTCGTCGACGCCGTCATCGGCGGTGAGCACGCCGTCCCAGGCACCGAGGTAGGCGCGGTCGACGTCGCCGCTCGCGGGCTCGTCGTCCGGCTCCTCCGGCTCGTCCGGGTCCTCGACGGGGCCGGGGTCCTGCTCGGTGGGTGCGGGGGTGGGGTCGTCGGCCTGGTCGTCCTTGTCGCCGCCCTTGAGGGCGACGGCGGCGACGACCGCGCCGATCACGAGCAGGGGAACGGCGATGGCGGCCGCGATCACCCACGGCGCCGTCTTCTTCTTGACCGGCGGGTGAGGGGCGAAGGGGGCGGTGGCCGGGCCGAATCCGGGCGGCGCCCCGGTTCCGTAACCGTGCGCCGTCGGGGGCAGCGGGCCGGCGGGCCCGTACAGCGCGGGGACGGGCGACGGCGGACCCGGCGGCGCCGGGGGCAGGGACGGCGGCTGCGTGGCCGCCGGCGGGTGGGCGTCGTCCGCGTCCTCGGAGGTGAGGAGGGCTATCGCGTCCTTGCCGAGTCCGGCCAGGACGGAGGCCGGCAGCCAGTGCTCCTGGGCGGCGCGCGGATCGGGGGCCTGCGAGGTGGCGAGCAGCTCGTCGATCTGGTCGGGGGTGGGGCGCCCGGCCGGGTTCTGGGACAGGCATATCTCGATCAGCGGACGGAGTCTGTCGGGGACGCCCGTCAGATCCTCCTCACCCTGAACGATGCGCAGCAGCATGGTGTGCAGCGTGCTGTCGAGGCTGCCGAACGGGCTGCGGCCGGTGGCGGCGAACGTCAGCACGGAGCCGAGCGCGAAGATGTCGCTGGCCGGGGAGACCGGCAGTGCGCGGGCCTGTTCGGGCGACATGAAGCCGGGGGAGCCGACGATGGCCCCGGCGTGCGTCATGGTGGTGCCGCCGGTGCTCTCGACGGCGCGGGCGATACCGAAGTCGATGACGCGGGGGCCGTCGATGGTGATGAGGATGTTCGACGGCTTCAGATCGCGGTGGATGAGGCCGGCGCCGTGGATGTCGCGCAGGGCCTGGGTGAGGCCGGAGGCGAGGTGCCGGATGCTGTGCTCGGGGAGCGGGCCGTAGGTGGAGGTGACCACGGTGTGCAGGGACGGGCCCGCGATGTAGTCGGTGACGACCCAGGGGGCCTCCCCCGTGGAGTCGTGGTCGAGGACGGGGGCGATCCACTGGCCGCCGACGCGGGTGGCCGCCTCGATCTCCGCCTGGAAACGGCGGCGGAAGTCGGGATGTCCGGCGAGCTCGTTGCGGATCAGCTTGACGGCGACGGTGCGCCCACGTGCTGACCTGGCCAGATAGACCTGGCCCATGCTGCCCTCGCCGAGCTTTCCGAGCAGCTTGTACGTGCCGACCTGACGCGGATCGGCCGCCCCCAGCGGTTCCATTCGCCGTTCCTCCCCGTGTGGTTGCCCCCTGCTACGGCGTGGAGCCCGACCGAGCTTACGTGCAGGGGCCTCGCTCCGCCGATATGGGGCAGGCCGGTTCTCGCATCGGAAGCCAACCCGCGACCCTTCTGTTACGGGGCAGTTGCCAGGGGCGGGTCTGGGGCGCCCGGGCATCTACACGGACCGGCTTCTCCTGGGCGGCACGTATTTCGGGAGCGAACCTCGTTGCGTCCGGCCGGGGGGCGTCTGTCGGCCCACAGCCGTCGGTTATGTGAATGTGCAGCTTTCGGGACCGATCTGAGAAATCCGCCCGTCCATGTAGGATTCGAGAGCTGCGCTCAAGGATTCGATGTCCTTCAGTTTCTGCTCCTCTCCGATGTCAATAATGAAACCGACGCCTGAGTTGCCCAGCTGGGATTCAGTGCAGTTGGAAAACCCTACAGCAATATGAGGCCAGGTGAAGATTTCGTAAGAGCCCGTGCTCCTATATTCGGGGTTATCGGTGTCCAACGTGAAGCCTCGTTCGGAGATGTAATCTTCCACACCGTCGGCCTGGGTTGCTGGAATGCTGGAGAGAGAGAAAGCTCGACTTCCATCCACTGTCACGACGCAATTATGGGTAGCGGTCGTATTCTTATCGGTGGTTTCGGTGATGTGTGCATCGGTTTCCAGAGTGTCCCCGGGCGGGAATACCGGATCGAATGATTCCCGATCTATTTGTGTGCCGCACAGCTCGTGCGGAAGGGGGTACGTCCTCGTGGCCTCATCGGCATCCTTGGCGCACCCCACTGCAGCCATGGCTGAGATTCCTAGCAGTCCCAGGATCCTAAGCATTTTCATATCATTCTCCCCCGGTGGGAATCACTTCGGTCGTTCGATGCGAGTCTTTCCGGCGTCATGTCCGTTTCCTGCACCGATTTCCACGGTTTCTTTCATGAGGGGGTAACTCTGGAATTCAGAGGTGTCAATCTGGGCCCTCTCCAATGCAAGGTCCAAGGCGTCCGTTGTCGCCCCCACGTACGCTGTTCTTGAGTTGCTGTAGTTTCTGTCCTCCTGGTGGCGAGCTTCAATGGAATTGTCTACACGGAAAGATTCAAAGATGCTCGAATTGGCCCCCTGGACAAAGCTGTCCGTCATGGAAGCGGATCCCGAAAGCGGTACCGATCCGTAAACAGCTCCGCCCAGCAGGACGGAGGCCATTTCTTCCCATTGATCCACGGACGCATTGGCGGCAGCGTCGGCAGCGATCTGATTGTCGTAGCGAGCGGTTGCATGTGCGTCGGTCAAGATTCCACTGACCTGTCCATTTCGGTTGGCCACGTTTCCTGCCGCCGTCTGCAGCGCGCTTTCGTTGTGGCCGTGCTCATTGACTGCACCGTCCATGGCCAAGTTCATGTCGTACAGGTTGGCTGCCGTGATCAGCTGATAGGCATCGACATTCTTTCCGACCTCATAGAGGAGCGTCGCCGTGTGGTTGCTGAAATCTGCCTCTTGGTTGTCGTGCGTCACATCCGTTACTGCGTGGGAGATGTCGGCTATGTAGTCGGCGGCGATCGTCCCCAGGGTGGGGCGCATGTCCGGAGAATTCAGGTCGCCTCTGGACCTGGCGGGATCTTCGGCGTAGGTGTTCCACACCTCTTCGGCTATACGGACGTTGACTTCCGAATGCCCCTCATAGCCGGGACCGGGCGCTCCGCCCGAAGGACGGCCGGTCGCAGCGGTTTCCAGGGCTGCGGTGAGGCCCGGTGCCTCGTTGAACGAGCGGCCACTGAGGAGATACTGGGTCGGGTCGGAGCCATAAAAAAGATTGCGACTCTTTTCCCCATCTCCAATGAAGTAGTCGAGGTTATCGGTTCGATCGGGGTCGAAGAAGTCAGTTGTCGCGTCGACGTTGTTGCGGGCACCCAACGCGAGGAGGCGGTCCGTTCCGTTGTTCTTCGGGTCCCAGCCGTGCTCGTTGTCGGGGTATCGCTCGCCGGACCAGACGATGGGGCTTTCCTTCTCCGCCGCGACCATGCCGTCGAGCATGTCGTAGTAGAAGATGTCGTTCATCGGCTCGTCCGCGCTCTCCATGAGATCGAGGAAGAGGTCGTAGCCGATTCGGTTGTCTTGGACGGAGTCCAGCCAGGCAGACTCCTCCGGCTCGTGCAGTCGCTCGGGGCCGAGGGCATTCAGGGCGTTCAGCCGGCGTTCGTATGCCTGGCCTTCCTCAGTGCGAAGCCAGCTCTGGTAGGCGCCCGATCCCGGGGGGTGGGTGGAGATATCGATGGACGGCTGCATGGCGGTGTTGAGGGTGTTGGCCATGCCGGTCCTGATGCCGTCGATGTCGACGTTCGCCGAGGCGAGTTCGGTCGCGGAGTGGTCCAGCTCCTGGGCCAGCGTCAGGTACTGCTCCATGCCGAGGGTGTCGATGACGTGGTTCGCGAACTCCGGGTCGTGCGCGTGGAGGGCGAAGTAGTCGCCCATCAGGCGCCAGTCCGCCGCTGTCTTGTTCTCTTTGCCGGCCAGGACGGCAACCGCTTCGGCGTCCTGCTGGACCTGGTTCTCGCGGGCGTCGTCGATGCCGGTCAGGTCGGTGTGGCTGAACCTGCCATCGCCTTCCGCCAGGATGTCCGTGAGCGCGCGGGCCGCGATGCCGTCCGATTCCCCCGCCTTCTCGACGATCTCGTTGATCCGGGAGTGCGCGTGCCACATGGCTTGTTGCGTCTCCGGGGAAACGCCTTCGGGGTCCGGTTCCCCGATACCGCCCATGCCGATGCCCGCGTTCAGCTGGTCCAGTCGCAGATGAGGCGGCCCGGCGCTGGAGACCACCCCCTCCGGGGAGATCCGGAAGCCTTCGGCTTCGGAGTTCGCTTCCAGCCGGAGCAGTCCGTCCTGACAGCCCCGCAGGTCGGTGAGGAGGTCACGGAGGATGTTGTGGAGGGCTTCCGCCTGAGTGCGGGCGTGGGTGAACTTACCGGCGGTCCGGCGGATGTGCGCCCGGGAGACCGTCGCGTTGAGCCCTGCCCACAGCGAGCCGTGCGCCATCCCGTTCATGGCCGCGGCGTCCTGTTCCAGCTCGGTGAGCTTGGCCGTCAGGGCGCTGAGGGAGTCCACGACGCCGCTCAGCGTGCTGAGGTCGGCGTTGCGGACGCTCTCGTAGGTGACGTTCGCCCCGAGGGGGAACGGGTTGATGGTGGAGAAGAGGGAGCCCGCTCCCGCGCCGGTCCAGTCGGGCATCAGGCCTTCCCCCAGTCGATCTCGGTGGGCGGGGGATCGGTGGGCGTCGGATCGGTGACGCCGGCCAGGGCGACGATTCTGTCGTAGGCGGAGGTGGACCGCTGGATCTGATGGAACTCCGCCTGGATCTGGTACTCCAGCTCGGTGTGCGCGCTGACCGTCTGGTCCAGGTGGCCCGAGATGCGGGCGCAGTCGTTCAGCAGGTCGTCGACCTGGCGGCTCCAGCCCTCGGCCAGCAGGGTCAGGGAACGGCCCGTGGCGAAGCGGTGGGCGGACAGGGCCTCGCCGGCGGTGCGTTCGTCGCTCTCGGCCATCCGGCCGTGTTCGGTCAGTTCGTCGTGGAGACCGCGCGCCGCGTCCGCGATCGGGTCCAGTTCGTCCGAGCTGACATACAGGTCCAGTTGATCGGCCATGGCCTGGCGTCCCCCCCGTGCCGGTGTCATGTATCCGATGAGCAAGCCTAGCAATGCGGTGTGTGACCAGGTTGGGGGGCTTGTAGGGTTTTCGGCATGGGTGCTGATGTGACTGTTCGTGCTGCTGGGGTCGATGATGTGGCCGCCGTGCTGGTGTTCTGGAAGGGCGCGGCCGAGGGGACCAGCATCAGCGATGATCCGGCCGGGGTGACGCGGCTGGTGGAGCGGGACGCGGGGGCCCTGCTGCTGGCCGAGCGGGACGGGGAGTTGGTCGGGACCGTCATCGCCGGATTCGACGGATGGCGCTGTCATCTGTACCGGCTGGCCGTCGCGCCCGGGGCGCGGCGGCAGGGGATCGGGCGGGCGTTGCTCGCCGCCGCCGAGGAGCGGTTCGTGGCGCTGGGCGGGCGGCGGGCCGACGCCATGGTGCTGCGGCGGAACGAGACGGCTCACCGGGCCTGGGACGCCGGGGGTTACGGGCCCCAGGAGCAGTGGGTCAGGTGGGTCAAGCCCCTGGGCTGAGCTTCGGCGGCAGGTCGAACAGCGGGAACCAGCGCTCCGTTTCCAGGAACGCGTTGATGCCGCTGATCCTGCCGTCCCTGGTCTCGATGATCTGCAGGGCCCAGGGTTCGCCGCCCGGGCGGTACTGGGCGAAGGCCGGGGCGCCGTTGGCCCGGGTGGGGATCAGGCGGGAACCGCGGCAGCCGATGCCGTGGCCCGTCAGCCAGGCGCGGATGTGGGGAGTGCCGCGCAGCCACAGGTCGAAAGGGGGCATCGTGAGCGTCGCCTCCTCGTGGAGCAGAGCGGTCAGGGCGTCCAGGTCGTACGCCTCGAACGCCACCATGTAGCGGGTCAGCAGCCTCTCGTCCCCCGGGCCGAGCTGCCGGGGGGCCTCACCCCGCACGTTCGCCAGGGTGGCGCGGGCGCGCTGCAGGGCGCTGTTGACCGAGGGGACGGTGGTGTCCAGCAGTTCGGCCACCTCGCTCGCCCGCCAGCTGAGGACCTCGCGCAGGATCAGCACGGCGCGCTGGCGGGGCGGGAGGTGCTGGAGGGCGGCCACGAACGCCAGGCGGACGGACTCCCTCGCCTGCGCCACCTCCGCCGGGTCCAGCCTGCTGTCGGGTATCGGTTCGACCCAGGTGGTCTCGGGCAGCGGCGCGCCCGGGGGGAATTCGGGGGTGCCGGCGGTCGTCAGGTCCATGGGGCGGGCACGGCGCTTGTTGCCGTCCAGCGCCGTCAGGCAGACGTTGGTGGCGATGCGGTACAGCCACGAGCGCAGTGCGGACCGGCCCTCGAACCGGTCCAGGCCGCGCCAGGCGCGGATCATCGTCTCCTGGACCGCGTCCTCCGCCTCGAAGGCCGAGCCCAGCATCCGGTAGCAGTAGCCGGTCAGCTCGCGGCGGTACGGCTCCAGCACGTCTTCCGTCATGCCGTCACGGTAGGACCAGGCACTGACAGTCCCCGCCCGGAAGTTATCCACAGGGGTGGATATCTTTCTCGCTCCCGTGTGTGATCACTCTGTGAGCACGTTCGATGCCGGGTGGGAGGAGCCGGGGGTCAGCCATGGGGGAGTGGTGTTCATGGAGGACATGGTGCGGGCCGGGGTCGGGATCGGCGCGGTGCGCGGGGTGTTGCGGCGGGGCGGCTGTCAGCGGGTGGACGTCTTCTTCGCGGCTCAGGGGGCCAGGCGGGCGGCGAGCGCCTCGGCCTCCTCCCGGGTGAAGCTGCCGGAGATCTGTACCTGTCCGCCGTCGATGCGCTCCATGACGGAGGGCGCGGTGAGCAGTTCGCCGTCGAGCAGCATCGCGAGCTGGTTCCCGGGCGCGGGACGGGCGGCGACGGCTTCCGTCAGGTCGCCGAAGCGGGCGCCGTCCTCGGGGGTGAAGGTCAGCTGGATGAGCCAGCCTCCGGCGGCCGTGTCGTGGTCGGCGGCCACTTCCAGGAGGCGGTCGACGGTCATGGTGTGCGTGACGGTGTCCAGGATCAGGCAGGAGGTGATGTCGGGGGCGAAGACAGCGGTGCCACCGGCCTGTTCGGCGGCGGGGCACTCCTGGTCCGCCAGGATGTCGTCCACGGCGTGGATGTACAGCGGGGCGGCCGGGTCGCCGCCTGGTTCGGTGCGGCCCTGTTCCTGTTTGCCGCTCGCCGACTGGTAGGCCAGGAATCCGAGGAGCGCGCCCACGATGATCAGCGCGGAGATCAGCAGGTAGGGGCCGGGTGAACGGCCCTGTCCACCGGGTGTCGAGTGGGCCGGCGGGTAGGGCGGCCAGGGGGGTTGGGCCGGATTTCCGGTGCCTCCTGCTATGCCACTCATCCCTGTCCCCTCTTCACGGCCGCCTGTGCCGCATAAAGTTAGCGTCAGCGGCGCCCTTTCCGCTGGCAGACAGCAGAACGGCTAACGTACCCGGGGCGGCGAACAGTTCGTTGTGCCAGGGGGTGCAGAAGATGCAGGGCCGGGTTCTCGATGACCGGTACCAGATCGGGCCGCTGCTGGGAGCGGGCGGCATGGGCACCGTGTGGGAAGCGCTCGATATGCGGCTGGAGCGGCAGGTCGCCATCAAGGTGGTGAACACCTCGGCGGTCGGCCGCGATCCGCAGGCCGGGCAGCGCTTCGCCCGTGAGGCCAAGCTGCTTGCGGGGCTGTCCAGTCCGTACATCGTCACCGTGCACGATGTCGGTGAGGCCGAGTTCGACGGCAGCACCGTGCTGTACCTGGTGATGGAGCGGCTGCCGGGGCGGTCGCTGGACCAGGTGCTGGCGGAGGAGATCCCGCCGCTGGGCGAGGTCGCCCGGTGGGGGGAGAAGATCTGCCGCGCGCTGGCGGTGGCCCACGACGCGGGGGTGGTGCACCGCGATCTGAAGCCCGGCAACGTGATGGTCGAGTCGGACGGTCTGGCCCGGGTCCTCGACTTCGGGATCGCCGCCGTGCTCGCCGAGTCCACCGATCACGCCCGGCTCACCTCCACCGGCGTGGTCATCGGTACCCCGGCCTACATGTCGCCCGAGCAGGTCGAGGGCGGCACGGTGGACGCGCGCAGCGACCTGTACGCCTTCGGCTGTGTGCTGTACGCGCTGGCCACCGGCCGGCCCCCGTTCCACGGCGCCTCGCTGTACCAGCTGCTGCGGCAGCAGATGGAGAGCGATCCGCCGCCGCCCAGCGAGCTGCGCCCCGAGCTGCCGGCGGAGTGGGACGAGCTGATCATGACGCTGCTGGCCAAGGACCCGGACGACCGGCCGGACAGCGCCTCGGAGGTCGCCGAGCGGCTGCGCGAGCTGGCGATCCTGGCCGTCGACCTGCCGGCCGAGCCGGTGGAGGAGGCGCTCGCCTACCAGCCGACCCGGGTGGACCCCCGGGCCGTGCTGCTGTCGAGCTGCCCGCGCCCCGGCGGAGGCCGGCTGCCGCTGGCGACCGGGCAGCGGCTGCTGCTCGACGATGTGCTGCCGGGCGCCGAGACGTTCATCATCGGGCTCGACTGGCAGGACCCGGAGGACATGGAGCCGGAGGACGCCCCCGAGGTCGATGCCTCCGCGCTGATCCTCGACGAGGACGGCCAGGTGCTCTCGGACGGGCACTTCATCTTCTACAACAACCTCGACCCGGGCGACGAGAGCGTTCAGCTGGCCGCCGAGGAGCCGGGCGAGGGCGAGGAGGAGGGCACCCGGGAGGCGCGCATCACCGTGCGGCTGCCGGAGCTGGACGAGCGGGCGGTGACCGTACGGTTCGCTCTGTCCGTCCACGACGCCGAGGCGCGCGGGCACGACCTGTCGCACGCGCGGGCGCTGCACATCCGGCTGCTGGACCCGGCCGGTGACACCGAGCTGCTGTGCTACGGCTTCCCGGTCGGCCCGGTGCACTGCACGGGTCTGACGCTGGGCGAGCTGACTCTGGGAGAGGACGGCTGGGGGTTCCACGCCATCAGCCGGGGGTACGCGGGCGGGCTCGGTGAGATCGCCGAGACGCACGGCGTCAATGTCCGCGGCGACGCCGACGGGGACGGGGAAGCGGACGAGGCGGACGAGGACGCGGAGTCACTTCAGGAAGCGTGAGGTGCGCCGGTCGGCCAGCGGTTTGCCGCCGGTCTGGCAGGTGGGGCAGTACTGGAGCGAGGAGTCCCGGTAGGACACCTCGCGGATGGTGTCCCCGCACACCGGGCAGGGTTCGCCGGTGCGGCCGTGGACGCGCAGTCCGCTCTTCTTCTCCGCCTTGAGCTTTCCGGCGGCGACGCCCCGGGAGCGGGCGATGGCGTCACCCAGGGTGGTGCGGATCGCCTCGTGGAGGGCGGCGGTCTCGGATGGGGTCAGGTTGCCTGCGGGCTTGAAGGGTGACATGCGCGCGACATGCAGGATCTCGTCCGAGTAGGCATTGCCGATCCCGGCGATGGTCGACTGGTCGCGCAGCACGCCCTTGAGCTGCCGGCGCTCCCCGTCGAGGATCGCCGCCAGGGCCTCGGCGGTGAACGCGTCCGCGAGCGGATCCGGGCCGAGCCGGGCGATGCCGGGGACCTCGGCCGGGTCGCGGACCACGTACACCGCCAGCCGCTTCTGGGTGCCGGCCTCGGTCAGGTCGAAGCCCTCACCCGCGGGCCTCTCCCTGGAGGAGGAGTCCGGGGGAAGCTCGGCGAGGGTGACGCGCAGCGCCAGCGGGCCCTTGCCGGGGCGCGGCGGCGCGGCCGGCAGCTTCTCCTGCCAGCGCAGCCAGCCGGCCCGCGCCAGGTGGGTGATCAGATGCAGCGGGGGGTCCTGCCCGCCGCCGAGCGTCAGGTCCAGGAACTTGCCGTGCCGGGCCACGCCCGTCACCGTGCGCCCGGCCACGGCGGTCAGCGGCGGGTCGTACGTCTTCAGTACGTGGAAGGCCACCGGCAGCGCGGTGGCCACCTCGCGTCCCACGAGGTGGCCGGTGAGGAAGTCGCGCAGTGCCTCGACCTCGGGAAGTTCCGGCATATGTTCAGCATATATGTCCGGCTTGTCGTGCGGGTCAGCGCTTGCGGACCACCGTCACGCCGTCGCGCAGCGGCAGCAGCACGCTCTCCACCCGCTCATCGGCCGCGATCGCGTCGTTCAGCCCCCGGATCACCACATCCGCCTCGTCCCGCGCCGCCGGATCCACCACCCGGCCACCACGCAGCACGTTGTCCAGCACGATCACTCCGCCCGGCCGCAGCCGCGACAGCAGCTCCTCGTAGTACACGGGGTAGCCGGTCTTGTCCGCGTCGATGAAGGCGAAGTCCAGGTACTCCTCGCGCGGCAGCGCCCGCAGCGTCTCGGCGGCCGGCGCGATCCGCAGGTCGATGCGGTCCGCGACCCCGGCCCGCTCCCAGTAGCGCCGGGCCGTCCCGGTCCACTCCTCGCTGACGTCGCAGGCCAGCAGCCGGCCGCCCGGCGCCAGACCGCGCGCGATGCAGATCGAGGAGTAGCCCGTGAAGGTGCCCACCTCCACGGCGTGCAGCGTGCCGGTCATCTTCACCAGCAGCGTCAGGAACGTGCCCTCGTCGTGGCTGACCTGCATACCGGCATTGCGCGGCAGCACCCGGTGGGTCTCCTCCGCCAGCTCGCGCAGCACGTCGTCCGCCGGGGTGGCGTGGTCGAGCAGATAGTCGTTCAGTGCGGGATTGACGATGTCGATGCTCATGATGTGACTGTAGTCACCCCGGGTGCCCCGGTGGTGGGCCTGTCAGCCCCCGCCGGTCCCACACCGTGCGGCGGCGCGGCCGGGTGCCCGCGCGGTCGCCCCTGCGCAGCCAGAACGCCGAGGCCACGCCGCCCAGCAGCCCGAACAGATGGCCCTGCCAGGACACCCCGTTCTGGGTCGGCAGCACCCCCCACAGCAGCGAGCCGTACAGCAGGAAGACGGTCAGGCCGACCGTGATGTCCAGCGCGTTGCGCTCCACGAAGCCGCGCGCCAGCAGATAGCCGAACAGGCCGAAGACCACCCCGGAGGCGCCGGCCGTGATCGAGCCGCCCGAGGCCGTCAGCCACACGCCGAGCCCCGAGACCGTGATGATCACGAACGACACGGCGAGGAAGCGGGCGATGCCGCGCAGCGCGGCCAGGAAGCCGAAGATGACCAGCGGCCAGCTGTTGGCCGCCAGATGATCGAAGCCGAAGTGCAGGAACGCGGCCGGATAGATGTCCAGCAGACCGCCGGTGTCGCGCGGCTCGATGCCGTACTCGCACACCAGCGGCGGGTCGTAGTCGAACGGCAGACAGTACGGGTCGCCGCCGTCCGCGGCGGCCAGGATCCACAGCAGCCCGAGCCAGGCCAGCATCAGCGCCCCGGCGGCCAGCGCGCGCCGGCCGCGGGTTCCTCCGTACGGCATGGTGTCCCCTCCCTGCTGATGGGTGCCTCGTGCCTCGTATCCGGCGCCTCGTACTCCGTCACCCCTACCCGGTGCGGGGCTCCGTGCCCCGCGAAGACCCGTCGGATCAGCCTAGGGCTGGAGGGGGCCGGGGATGTTGGCCCGCTCCGGGTTCTCGGCACGGATCTCGCGCTGCGTCTCCAGGTACATCAGGGCCACCGTGAGGTCCTGCGGGGTCAGCACGTCCCTGTTCTCCGGCGGCGGGGTCAGCCCGATCGCCGAGCCGCCGGTCAGCGTCATCCGCAGCGGCAGCTCACCGGCGCCCGCGCCGCCGAACTGCCCCAGGTCGAAGGTGACCTCGCTCAGCACGCCGTTGCGGATCGCCAGCCGCGCGCTGACCTCCTCGTCCGGGTCGGCCGGCGGATGGAAGACCGGCGGCAGCCCGAACCGCGCGCCCTGCTCGGTCAGCAGCGTCAGCAGCGGGGACAGCGCCCGCTGCGCCTGCCCGGCCGGCAGCCGCACCTCGACCACGTCCGCGCCCCGCTCCTGCCCGGCGGGCCGCAGGGTCGCCCCCGAGCGCAGCGCCGAGCTCAGATCCGCGGCGAAGCGCCACTGCCCGGCCGGGTCCAGCGTGTTGCCGCCGTCCGACATCGCGGCGGCGAAGACCTCGGCCTCGCGCTCGCCCAGCACCGTGTGCTCGCTGACGGCGCGCGCGTACCCGTCGTACTGGTACGGGTCGATCTCCACCCACTCGCCGCGCAGCGCCCCGCGCGCCACCCGCAGCGAGTCGGGCAGCGCCCCGGCGTCGCGCAGGAAGTACGCGGCCTCGGCGTTGGCGGCCTCGTCGCCCTGGTAGACGTCGCGGACGACGGTGTCCACCGAGACCCGCACGAACGTCCTGCCCAGTATGTTCTTCACGCCGACCGCGTCCAGGCCGCCGAAGTTCAGGGCGACGGCGCCGGCCAGCGGGTCGGCGTTCTCGCGGTCCTTCATCCGGATCTCGCGCTCCGGGTCGCCGATCACCGCGAGCAGTTCCATGTCGGCCAGCAGCCGCGCCTCGTCCATCGACGGCTCGGGGCCGCCGTCCCGCGACGCCATCCGCAGCAGGTAGTCGTACATCTCATCGGGGGTGGCGTCGAGCGTGGCCTGGAGGGACAGCCCTTCCCAGGAGAGCAGCTGATCGGCCGCGCCGCTGACGGTCAGCCCGGTCTGGGCCTGCTGGATCAGGGTGCAGCCGCCGGTGCTGATGGCGAGCGCGGCGACCCCGCCGAGGGCGGCCATCCGGCGCAGTACGGTGCGTCGCGGGGTATCGATGTCGGGCTCCTGGGGCGTACGGGTGGGGGGACGGTGGTGCGGGCCGTGCGGTTCGGTGCGCCTCCAGTTTCCATGGGGCGGGTACCGCAGGAGCGCGCAGGCACTCTTCTGTGGCGAAGGCGTCACCGTCCGGTAAGGGGACTGTTAGCTCCCGCGGGCCGGTTCGTTACGCTCGGACCCATGCCGAGCAGCGCCGGAACGAGTGGGCGACGCCCCTGGATCGTGGGGGTGTCGGGGGCTTCGGGCACCCCGTACGCCGCCGCCGTGCTGCGGGCGCTGCTCGCCGCGGGGGAGGCGGTGGATCTGGTGGTCAGCCGGGCGGCCCGGCTCACCCTTCTGGATGAGACGGGCGCGCCGTTCCGCGACGCGCACTGGCGGGCGGACCTGACCGGCTGGCTGGAGCAGGGCGCCGACGGCAAGCCGGGCGCCTTCACGGTGGAGACGGGGGACGCCGTGCGGTACTGGCCGGCCGGCGACCTGGGCGCGGGGCCCTCCTCCGGCTCGTACCCGGCCAAGGGCATGCTGATCGTGCCGGCCTCGACGGCGGCCGTGGCGGGGGTGGCGCTCGGGCTCTCCAAGGACCTGCTGCAGCGGACCGCCTCGGTGACGCTGAAGGAGCGCAGGCCGCTGGTGGTGGCGGTGCGCGAGTCCCCGCTGACCGGGCCGACGCTGCGCCATCTGGTCGCGCTGGACGAGGCGGGCGCCGTGGTGGCCCCGGCCTCGCCCGCCTTCTACGCGGGGGCGCGCGATCTTCAGCAGCTGGTGGACTTCGTCGCCGGGCGGGTGCTGGACGCGGCCGGGGTGCCCCACGCGCTGTACCGCCGTTGGAATGGAGAGCTGGGGGCGGCCGCCCGGCTGGACGGGCACAGTTAAGGTCACCGGGCTCGTATGCCTTAGATTCATCTGTGCACATCGACCGGACCAGGTGATGAGGAAGGCTCTGTGACGATGGACGCGGTGGACAGGCAGCTCATCCAGGCGTTGCGCGAGAACGGACGCGCCTCGTACGCGGAGCTGGGGCGCCTGGTGGGCCTGTCGGGGCCCAGTGTCACCGACCGCATCAACCGCCTGGAGGCGGCCGGGGTCCTCACGGGCTACCGGGCGACGGTGGACGCGCGCTCGCTGGGTCTGGGGGTGACGGCGCTGATCGGGATCCAGTTGTCGGACGCGGTGGACCACGAGGACGTCGCGGGGCGGCTGAAGGAGCTGGAGGAGATCGAGGACTGCTGGTTCATCGCCGGCGACGACTCGTTCATGGTCAAGGTGCGGGCCCCCGACGTGGACGGCCTGGAACGCACCATCCGGCGGCTCTCGGGGACCCAGGGGGTCTCCCGCACGCGCACCACGATCGTGCTCTCCACGAAGTGGGAGAACCGGGTCGGGGAACTGCCTGTCGGGGGTCAGGCGTAGGGTCAATGGGTGATGTGCGTGGGTACGTACGGGCGTGCGTGCCACGGACCGCCCACCGTGGTCGAGGCGAGGAGGCGCGAGGGATGGACGCGGGGCTCAAGCGGGACCTTGAGGAGAAGGTGCGTGCGGGGGAACGGCTGTCCCGGGAGGACGGCATCGCCCTGTACGAGGCGGACGATCTCGCGTGGCTGGGTGATCTGGCGCACGAGGTCCGTACCCGGAAGAACGGCGACGTCGTCCACTTCAACGTCAACCGTCACCTCAACATGACCAATGTGTGCACGGCTTCGTGCGCGTACTGCTCCTTCCAGCGCAAGCCGGGGGAGAAGGACGCGTACACCATGCGCATCGAGGAAGCGGTGCGGCTGGCGAAGGCCATGGAGGGCGACCGGCTCACCGAGCTGCACATCGTCAACGGGCTGCACCCGTCGCTGCCGTGGCGCTACTACCCGCGGTCCCTGCGGGCGCTCAAGGAAGTGCTGCCGGACACGGTGTCGCTCAAGGCGTTCACGGCGACCGAGATCCACCACTTCGAGTCGATCTCCGGCCTCTCCGCGTCCGAGATCCTCGACGAGCTGATCGACGCCGGTCTGGAGTCGCTGACCGGCGGCGGCGCGGAGATCTTCGACTGGGAGGTCCGCCAGCACATCGTGGACCACCGCACGCACTGGGAGGACTGGTCCCGCATCCACCGCCTGGCGCACGAGAAGGGGCTCAAGACCCCGGCCACCATGCTGTACGGCCACATCGAGGAGCGCCGGCACCGGGTGGACCACGTGCTGCGGCTGCGCGAGCTGCAGGATGAGACCGGCGGTTTCCAGGTCTTCATCCCGCTGCGCTACCAGCACGACTTCGTGGACATGAAGGACGGCAAGATCCGCAACCGGCTCCAGGCCCGCACCACGATGGCCACCGGCGCGGAGGCGCTGCGCACGTTCGCGGTCTCCCGGCTGCTGTTCGACAACGTGCCGCACGTGAAGGTCTTCTGGGTGATGCACGGCGTGCAGACCGCCCAGCTGGCCCTCCAGCACGGCGCGGACGACATGGACGGCTCGGTCGTGGAGTACAAGATCACCCACGACGCCGACAACTTCGGCACCCCGGACAAGCTGACCCGCGAGGACCTGCTGGAGCTGATCCGCGACGCCGGGTTCCGTCCGGTGGAGCGCAACACCCGGTACGAGATCGTGCGCGAGTACGACGGCCCGGACGCGGGGCGGCGCGAGTCGCCGCAGCCGATGCGGGTGTGAGGGGCGGATCGCCGCGGTGAGGTACGTACTCGATCCGGAGATCACCCCTGCCCTGCGCGGGGAGCTGGCCGGGCTGTGGGCCGGCGTGGTCAACGCGGGCGGGGCGGTGGGCTTTCCGCCCGGGATCGGCCCGGCCGACGTCCTTCCCGAGCTGGACCGGCACCTGGCCGGCGTCGCCGCCGGCAGCACCCGGCTGCTGCTGGGCGTCGACGAGCGGGGCGCCGCCGCGGCGACCGCGTTCATCGCGCACACCGGCCACCCGCTGATGGGCCACTGGGTGTGGCTCAAGACGGTGATGGTGCGCCCGGACATCCAGGGCGGCGGGGCCGGGCGGCAGCTGATGGGTGCCGTGGCGGAGGCGGTCCGCGGCTTCGGCGGGATCAGCGCGATACGGCTGACCTGCCGCGGCGGCATGGGCCTCGAACGCTTCTACGCCTCCTGCGGCTACAAGGAGGTCGGCCGGGTCCCGGACGCGATCGCGGTCGGGGGCGGCGAACTGCGCGACGACATCACCATGTGGATGCCGCTGACCTAGGGCCGCCGGCCGTGTGCTTGACTGGAACGGCCAACGACGCAGAAACGCAGAGAACGCAGGAAAAGGGTCCCCACCGTGAGCAGCAGCACCAAGAGCGCGACGCTTCGCTATACGGGTCTGCGGCTGGCGATCTTCGCCGGCTGTTTCGTGGTGGTCGCCGTCCTCGCCTACGTCGGTGTCATCCCGGAGAGCTTCGGCGCCGCCAACCCGCTGTGGCTGCTGCTGCTGTCGATGGTGGTCTCGGCCCCGCTCAGCTTCGTGCTGCTGCGCGGCCAGCGCGACGCCATGTCGCAGGAGGTGGCCCCCCGGGTCGACCGTGCGATGAGCAAGCTGCGCAGCAACCAGGGCATGGAAGACGACGCGGATGACGCCGCCCGTTCCGCCTGAGCCCGCCCGGCCCGCCGCGCGCGGGCCGTTCACCCTTCCCAGCCCTTCCGCTGTCATGGGCGCCGCCCGTGCTACCGGCGCACGCCGGTGTGAGCCGCGTCACGGCGTCCTGGTGCTACCGTGATGGACATGAACACAGCAGCCGCGCCGCGCCCCTTGCACGGGGTGCTCCTTGTCGCGCGCCTGCACATCGATCTGTGCCGCCGCCCCACCGCGGCCTGTCGCAGCTGATTCTTCCGTCGCCGGCCCTCTGGCCTTCCGGCCGCCCCGCGACGATCCTTCCTGCTGTGTGCCCCCGGGGCATCTCCCTGCCCCGAACCATCCCGAGACGTCATCCCTTGACCGGAGTGTGCCCGTGTCCTCCCCGTCCTCCCCCGCGGACTCCGCCGAGCCCGCAGGCCCGGCCTCCACCCCCACCAGATCCCGGCTGTCCCTGCCGCCGTTCTGGGCCCAGATCCTCATCGGCCTCGCCGCCGGTGTGCTGCTCGGCTGGATAGCCCGCAACTGGGAGGTGGACTGGCTGGCCCGCACCCTGGACGAGATAGGCGGCCGGTTCGTCCAGCTGCTGCGGCTGGCCGTCGCCCCGCTGGTGTTCTTCGCCATCGCCGTCTCCATCACCAACCTCCGCAAGGTCTCCAACGCCGCCCGGCTGGCCGGCCGCACCCTGCTGTGGTTCCTCATCACCTCCCTGGTCGCCGTGGCCATCGGTCTGGCCATCGGCCTGCTCACCAACCCCGGCTCCGGCTCGGCGCTGACCGCCGCCGACGGCCAGGCCCCCGAGAACTCCGGCTCCTGGCTGGACTTCCTCACCGGGATCATCCCCACCGACGTGATCACGCCCTTCACCGAGCTGAAGGTCCTCCAGATCGTCTTCCTGGCCGCCGCCGTCGGCATCGCCGCGCTCCAGCTCGGTGAGAAGGCCGCCCCGCTGGTCACCTTCGGCGAGACCGCCCTCGCGCTGCTCCAGAAGGCCCTGTGGTGGATCATCCGGCTCGCCCCGCTGGGCACCCTCGGGCTGATCGGCCGCTCCATCAACAACTACGGCTGGGACCTGCTCGGCGACTACGCCACCTTCACCATCGACGTGTACGTGGGCTCGCTGCTGGTGCTGTTCGGCGTCTACCCGCTGCTGCTGCGCTTCACCGCCGGCCTCAACCCGATCCAGTTCTTCCGCGGTGCCTGGCCCGCCATCCAGCTGGCCTTCGTCTCCCGCTCCTCGGTGGGCACCCTGCCCGTCACCCAGCGCGTCACCGAACGGCTCGGGGTGCCGAAGGAGTACACCTCCTTCGCCGTGCCGTTCGGCGCCACCACCAAGATGGACGGCTGCGCCGCGATCTACCCGGCGCTGGCCGCGATCTTCGTGGCGCAGATCTTCGACATCAGCCTCGGCGTCCAGGACTACGTGCTGATCGCGTTCGTGTCGGTGATCGGCTCCGCCGCCACCGCAGGGCTCACCGGCGCCACCGTGATGACCACGCTGACGCTGTCCACCCTGGGGCTGCCGCTGGAGGGCGTCGGCCTGCTGCTGGCGATCGACCCGATCCTGGACATGATCCGCACCGCCGTGAACGTGGCCGGCCAGGCCGCGGTGCCGGTGATCGTCGCGGCCCGCGAGAACATCCTGGACCGGGACGCGTACGACAACGCCAAGAGCTTCGACATCAACGAGGTGGACCGGGAGGACTCCGAGGCGTCCCGCCCGGCGAAGCCCTCGGGCCCGGCGGTGGCCACCGCCTAGCCCCCCGGCCTGCCGCCTTCGACGCCGCCCGCCCCTCCGCTCCGGAGGCGGCGGGCGGCGTCGTCCGCTTCCGGGACCGGCAGCCCTCCGAGCAGGGCTACCATGCCCATGGCAAGGAGAGAGCCGTGGGTACGCTGTGATCGCGCCGACCTTCCCCCGCCCTTGGGCGGATGTGTGCCGGTACGACCGCCGCCCCGCCGGACAAAGGCGTGCCGGTCCGGTGAAGGAGCCGGTCACGGCGCCACGCGGGCGGGCAGAATCCCGGAGAACCGCCGCACCGTGCCGGGAGTGCCCATGACGCCACCGCAAGACCCCCACGCACCACCCCCCGCCGTCATCCGTCCCCGGCTGCGCCGCGCGCACGGCGCCGTCGTCGAGGCCTCACTGCCCGCGCTGGTGCCCGCCGTCGAACAGGGCAGCCTCGCGGACATCCCGTTCGTCAACGCCCAGCAGGCCCCCGACGCCGTTGCGTTCAGCCGCAAGCACCGCGACGGCACCTGGTACGACGTCACCTGCGCCGAGTTCGCCGGCGAGGTGCTCGCCGTCGCCAAGGGCCTGATCGCCCACGGCCTGGCCCCCGGCGACCGGCTCGCCATCATGTCCCGCACCCGGTACGAGTGGACCCTCCTCGACTTCGCCGCCTGGGCCGCCGGGCTGATCACCGTGCCCGTGCACCCCACCGCCACCGCGCGCCAGGTCAGCTGGATCCTGCGGGACGCCGGAGCCCGGGCCTGCGCCGTGGAGGGCGTGGAGGAGGCCCGCACCCTCACCGCCATCCGCGCCGAACTCCCGCACCTGGAACACCTGTGGCAGCTCACCGCCATCCACGGCAGCGAATCCAGCGCCATCGGCCAGATCTCCGCCGCAGGCCGGGCCCTGCCGCACTCCGCCGTCGGTGAACGCCGCCGGCTGCTCACCCCGGGACACATCGCCACCCTCACCCACACCTCGGGCACCGCCGCCCTCCCGCAGGGCTGCGTCCTCACCCACGCCCACCTGTTCACCAGGATCGACAACGCGATCGAGCTGCTGTACCCCATCCACCGCTCGCTGACCGACCGGCCGGCCGCCACCCTGCTCACCCTGCCGCTCGCCCACGCGCTGGGCCGCACCGTCGCCCTGGGCTGCGTCCGCGCCCGCATCCGGCTCGGGCACGCCCCCGGCGACGCCCTGCCCGACCTGGCCGGCTTCCGGCCCAGCTTCCTGGTCGCCACCCCGCAGTTGCTGGAACGCGTCCACCACGCCACCCGCACCGCCGCCGAAGAGGCGGGCCGCGGCGCCGCCTTCGACCGCGGCGCCGCGCTCGCCCGCCGGATCGGCGCCGCCGTGCGGGCCGAACAGCACGGCACGGGCGACGGCCCGGGGCTGAGCCTGCGCGCCGGACGCTCGCTGTACGAGCCCACCGTCTACCGGCGGGTGCGGGAGGCCCTGGGCGGCGAGGTCCGCTTCGTGATCAGCGGCGGCGCCCCGCTCAGCGACTCCCTGGCGACCTTCTACGAGGGCGCCGGCATCCCCGTCCACGAGGCGTACGGCCTCACCGAGACGGCCGCCACCGCCGTCCTCGCCCCACCGCACGCCCCGCGCCTGGGCACCGTGGGCTGGCCGCTGCCCGGTACGGCGGTGCGCATCGCCGACGACGGCGAGATCCTGCTGCGCGGCGGCCAGATATGCAGCGGCTACTGGGACTCCCGCACCCGCAGCATCCGCCCCGTCACCGGCAACGGCGGCTGGCTGCCCACCGGCGACCTCGGCACGTTGGACGACGACGGCTATCTGACCGTCGACGGACGCAAGCAGGACCTCATCACCACGGCGGACGGCGGGCGCTTCGTCCCCGGACCGCTGGAACGGGCGGTGCGCGCCGACCCGCTGATCGGCCACTGCGTGGTGGTCGGCGACCGGCGCCCGTACCTCACCGCGCTGCTCACCCTGGACCCCGAAGGGCTCACCCAGTGGCTGCGGGCCGCCGGGCGCCGCCCCGCGGCGGCCGAGCGGATGGCCGAGGACCCCGAACTGCTGCGCCACATCCAGCGGGTGGTGGAGGACGCCGGACGCATCCAGCGATTCCGGCTGCTGCCCCGCCCCTTCACGGTCGCGTCCGGCTACCTGACCCCGGCCGGCACCCTGCGCCGGGCGGCGGTGCTGCGCGACCACCCCCGCGAGATCGAGGCCCTGTACGAGCGGCGGCAGCGGTGAACGGCGCGCCGCCCGGGGGCCGCGCGGGTCGCCGCGGGACCGGCCGCGTGGTGCGGGACGGGCCGATTCAGCTAAGAGCGTAGGTCCCGGCGGCGCACCGTGCGGACCCCGCAGGCCTCGCCGAGGACGTCGCCGTCCTCCAGCAGCATCGCGAGGATGAAGAGAAAGTAACCGGCGAGCCAACGGCGTACCGACTGGAACGCACGCGGGCGTCCGATGTCGGTCACGCGGACCATCCGCAGACCCCACAGCAGCTTTCCGAGGCTCGCTCGAAAGAGGCGGACCACAATCACATGGTTGGCGAAGGAGAGGCCGAGCGCCACGGCCGCCAGCACCGCCAGGAATTCACCCGGGCCATCGGTATCCGGGAACATTCCCCGGGCCAGGACGAGGCCCCCCATAAGTGCGAAAAGGACATCGGTGAACACGGCCGTCATCAGCCGGCCGGTACCCGCTTCCGGGGGCAGTGCGGGGTGGGCGGAACGCTTTTTCTGTCGCACGCATGACAGGACGCCGGTGCCGGGACGCGGGTTCCCGGAAAGGCAGGAGCCCCCGCCGATGGCGGGGGCTCCTTGGGTACTTCAATTCGACGCCCTGGGGCGGCGGATCAGGCCGGGGTGACGTTCTCGGCCTGCGGGCCCTTCGGACCCTGGGTGACGTCGAAGGTCACCTGCTGGCTTTCCTCAAGCGAGCGGAAGCCGGCAGCGTTGATGGCGGAGTAGTGCACGAAGACATCGGGGCCGCCGCCGTCCTGGGCGATGAAGCCGAAGCCCTTCTCGGCGTTGAACCACTTGACGGTTCCGGTAGCCATAAGCCCTCCCTGGGCCTATAAGGGTCGCCCTGCTCCAGAACCTGCAAGAAGTCTGAAAACGACGAAAGCCTGCGGTTACATGCTCCGCAGGCTCGTACTGCAAGGGAAACCAAACTGCAACTTGCTGCGAGCGTAGCACGCTGTGTGCACGACCGGAAGGATGGAAGTCCCCCGTCGGGGGGAATCGCAACTCGCGGCCGGCTCGCATGACACCAGGCGTACCCTCACAGGGGTGAGTACACACCCCCGGACCCGTCCCCGTGTCGGGCACATTCAGTTTCTGAACTGCCTCCCCCTGTACTGGGGCCTGGCCAGGACCGGCACGCTGCTGGATCTGGAACTCACCAAGGACACCCCCGAGAAGCTGAGCGAGCGCCTGGTCGCCGGGGACCTCGACATCGGACCGGTCACCCTCGTCGAGTACCTGCGGCACGCCGACGAACTGGTGGCCCTGCCCGACATCGCCGTGGGCTGCGACGGCCCGGTGATGTCCTGCGTGATCGTCTCCCAGAAGCCGCTTGAGGAACTGGACGGGGCGCGCGTCGCCCTCGGGTCCACCTCCCGCACCTCCGTGCGCCTGGCCCGGCTGCTGCTCGCCGAACGGTTCGGCGTCACCCCCGACTACTACACCTGCCCGCCCGACCTGGGGCTGATGATGCAGGAGGCGGACGCCGCCGTCCTCATCGGGGACGCCGCGCTGCGCGCCGCCCTGCACGACGCGCCCCGGCTGGGGCTCCAGGTGCACGACCTGGGCCAGATGTGGCACGACTGGACGGGCCTGCCCTTCGTGTTCGCGGTCTGGGCGGTGCGCCCCGACTACCTGGAACGCGAGGAGGCGACGGTGCGCGAGGTGCACCGGGCGTTCCTCGCCTCGCGTGACCTGTCGCTGGCCGAGGTGTCCAAGGTCGCCGAGCAGGCCGCGCGCTGGGAGGCGTTCGACGCCACCGTGCTGGAGCGGTACTTCACCACGCTGGACTTCCGCTTCGGCGAGCGGCAGCTGGGCGGGGCCCGGGAGTTCGCCCGCCGGATCGGCTTCGCGGGCGCGGACCGGGTACGGCTGCTGCCGCCCGGCTGACGGGCGCCGCACGTACGGGGACAGGACAGGGACGGGGAGGACCGACGGTGGAGCCGCTGGCGAGCGACGACGCGCCCGTGGTGGGCGCGTACCGGCTGCTGCGCCGCCTGGACCGTGGCGGCATGGGCCGGGTGTACCTGGGCCGCAGCGCCGGGGGCCGTACGGTCGCGGTGAAGGTGGTGCACCCGCAGTTCGCCGTCGACGAGCGGTTCCGGGCGCGCTTCGCCCGTGAGGTGGCCGCGGCCCGGCTGGTGGGCGGCAGCGGCGCGTTCACGGCGCCGGTGCTGGACGCCGACCCGGAAGCGGAGCTGCCCTGGGTGGCCACCGGCTATGTGGCCGGGCCCGATCTGCGGCGCGCGGTGGGCGAGGTGGGGCCGCTGCCGGTGCGCACCGTACGGGCGCTGGGCGCGGGCCTGGCCGAGGCGCTGGTCGCGGTGCACGGGCACGGCCTGGTGCACCGGGACGTCAAGCCCTCCAACGTGCTGCTCGCGGTGGACGGGCCCCGGCTGATCGACTTCGGGATCGCGCGGGCGGTGGACGCGGCGGGCGAACTGACCGCCACCGGCGTCTCGCTGGGCTCGCCCGCGTACATGTCGCCCGAGCAGGTGCTGGGCGCGGAGGCCGGGGATTCCGGCGCGGTGGGCCCGGCCACGGATGTGTTCTCGCTGGGCGCGGTACTGGCGTACGCGGCGGCCGGGCGGCCGCCGTTCCCCGGGGAGTCGCTGACCCAGCTGCTGTACCAGGTGGTGCACCAGGCGCCCTCGCTCGCCGGGATCCCGCAGGAACTGCGCCCTCTGGTGGCGGCGATGCTGGCCAAGGAGCCGGCCGCGCGGCCCTCGCCCGGGGAGGTGGCGCGGGCGCTGGCCGGGGACGGCGGGGCGGCGCCCCTCGTGCGGGCCGGGTGGCTGCCGCCCGAGGTGGTCGAGGGCATCGGCCGGCGGGCCGTCGAACTGCTCGACCTGGACCTGGATGTGGCGCCGCCGCCGGACGGGGGCGCGGCCGGACCCGTACCGGCTCCCGTCTCCGCTCCCGCCGCCGCGTCCTCCCCGGCCGCCGTGCCGCCCGGTTTCGGCCCGGCGATCCCGCTGCCGGTGCCCGCCCCCGCCCTCCCGCCGGCGCCGCCCGCAGCGCCGACCGTAGCGCCCCGGCCGCGGCGCGGCCTGCGGGCCGCGCTCGCCGCCGCGCTGGTGCTGGGGCTCGCCGGGGCCGGCGTGTACGCCTTCACCCGCCCGGACACGGACGGCGCCGCGGACGCCGGGGACCCGGTGGTCGAGGAGAGCCCGCGCGAACCGGTGGCACAAGAACTTCCCGAAGAGTTCCTGGGGGAGTGGCAGGGCGATCTGACCCTGGACATCGGCATCCCCGGCGGCCGGATGACGCTGACCTTGGAGGGCGGCGCGGTCGGCGAGGAGACCGGCTACGCCTCCACCAAGGACGTCCTGGGCATCTCCACCTGCGTGGACCGGATGACCCTGACCTCCGTCAGCGGGAACGAGGCGGTCTTCGACGCGCTGCTGGACACCGAGCAGTCCACCCGGGGCACCTGTGTGACCGAGGAGTTCCGGATGGTCCTGCGGCTGGACGGCGAGGGGCAGGTGCTGCGCTATACCAGCGTGCACCCGGACAGCGGGGCACAGGGAGTGCTCAATCGTCCGGGTTAGCCCCTGGCGTACGCTGGCTCCCGGAATTGCCCACCCCTGTCTCCGCCCGCCGAAGGGACGCCCTCCATGGCCCTGAGTGCTCAGCTCAAGTCCGCGCTCGACCGAGCCGCCGACGGTGGCCGGATCTCTCCGGAGGAGGCGCTGGAGCTCTACCGCAGCGCTCCGCTGCACGCGCTGGGGCGCGCGGCGGACGCGGCACGCCGTAAGCGGTACGCGGGCACCGAGCACATCGCCACGTACATCATCGAGCGGAACATCAACTACACCAACGCCTGCGTCACCGCCTGCAAGTTCTGCGCCTTCTACGCCGCTCCCAAGAGCGAGGACGTGTGGACGCGGGACCTGGACGACATCCTGCGGCGCTGCGCGGAGACGGTGGAACTGGGCGGGACCCAGATCATGTTCCAGGGCGGGCACCACCCGGACTACGGCGTCGAGTACTACGAGCAGCACTTCTCGGCCATCAAGGCGGCCTTCCCGCACCTGGTGATCCACTCGCTGGGCGCCTCCGAGATCGAGCACATGGCGCGGATCTCCGGGGTGTCGGCCGAGGAGGCGATCCGGCGCATCCACGCGGCCGGCCTGGACTCGTTCGCCGGCGCCGGAGCCGAACTGCTGCCGGAGCGCCCGCGCAAGGCCATCGCCCCGCTGAAGGAGTCGGGGGAGCGCTGGCTGGAGATCATGGAGACGGCGCACGGCCTGGGGGTCGAGTCGACGTCCACCATGCTGATGGGCACCGGCGAGACCAACGCCGAGCGGATCGAGCATCTGCGGATGATCCGCGACGTGCAGGACCGCACGGGCGGCTTCCGGGCGTTCATCCCGTACACCTACCAGCCCGAGAACAATCACCTGAAGGGCCGCACCCAGGCCACGATCTTCGAGTACCTGCGGCTCATCGCGATCGCCCGGCTGTTCCTGGACAACGTGGCGCACATCCAGGGCTCGTGGCTGACGACGGGCAAGGACGTGGGTCAGCTGACGCTGCACTACGGCGCGGACGACCTGGGGTCGGTCATGCTGGAGGAGAACGTGGTCTCCTCGGCCGGGGCCAAGCACCGTTCCAACCGGCTCGAACTCATCTCGCTGATCCGCTCGGCGGGCCGCGTCCCGGCGCAGCGGGCGACGACGTACGAGCACCTGGTAGTGCACGAGGACCCGGCGAACGACCCGGTGGACGACCGGGTGGTCTCCCACCTGTCCTCGACCGCGATCGAGGGCGGGACGGCCCACCCCGAGCTGAAGCTGCTCGACGCCCGCTAGCCGGTGGCCGGTGGCCGCGCCGGGCCCACGGCCCGGGGCGGCCACCGGCCCTGCCGCTTCGCGCGGGCCGGTCAGCTGCCGCCGAGCAGCGGGAGTCCGCCGAGCAGCGAGGTGACGGGGGCGGTGAGCCCGCCGAGCAGATCGTTGGTCGACGCGCCGTCGGAGAGCGGCTGGGTCAAGGTGGTGGTCCCCACCGGCTGGAAGTCGGCGACCTGGGTGTCCACCCCGTTGGTCAGCGGGTCGGCCACGGTGCCCGCCAGCGGGTTCAGCTGGAGGTCGAGCGGGCCGGCGAGGCCGTAGGTCAGCGCGGTCTGGGTGCCGGCCAGCGCCGCGCCGATGTTGTCGGTGGTGGGAGAGGCGGAGGCGCCGCCGGCGGCGGCGACAACGGCCCCCGTGGCGGCCGCGGTGGCGGCGGCCATCCGCAGCACGGGACGGGAGGGGCGGGAGTGGGAACCCATGAATTCCACCTGCTCGGGTAGGAAGAAGCGATACGGAACCGGCACGCCACGCTAGTGGGGCAGGGTCCCGCACTTCGCCTCGATCCGCCCCAAATCCACCGAACGGCGTAAGGCGCCGTCAACCGGTCAACCGGGTGGCTCCCCCACAGGGAGGGCCTGTCAGGGGACCCGGGGGCCGCTGATGTACGTGCCGTCCTCGTCGTACGGCCAGGCGTTGGCCTCGCAGCCGTCAAGGCCCTTGATCTGCTGCATCATCGCGGGGGCCAGGGCGCCCTCCTCCGGGCAGCCCTCGTGACCGTGGCCGAGCCGGTGGCCGACCTCGTGGTTGATGATCAGCGCCCGGTACTCGGTGACCGGCCCGGGGAACTGGGGCGAACCCTCCATCCAGCGCAGCAGGTTCACCACCACCGTCTGACCCACCTGGCAGTTGACCTCGCCGCCGGTGTCCAGCCCGTACTCGCCGCAGATGTCGTCCACCGTGCCGGGGGTGGCGACCTTCACCGTGAAGTCGACCGTGCCCTCCTCGGCGAGCTGGAAGGCGCTGATGCCGTCGGTGGTCCAGCCGCGCGGATCGGCCAGGATCGTCTCGATCTCCTGTGCGGTCTCCACCGGGTCCAGGTCGATGCCGTCCTCGATCTGCACCATGTAGCGGCGCACCGTGCCCTCGCCGACCCGGTGGCCGGTGGCCGGGGCGGTGCGGAAGGTGCCGGGCCCGGTGGACGGGATGTCGATCGGCTGTACATCCGGCGCATCGTCCTGCTCCGGCTCCTCCTCGGCGTCCGCGCCGGACTCCGGCTCCTCGTCCTGGTCCGGGGCGGGCTCCGGCTCCTCCACCGGGGGCGGCGCGGCGGCCGGGTCCTGCCCGGTACCGGCGTCGCCGTCCAGGAACAGCCGGGCTCCCATGCCCAGGACGACCAGCAGGACGAGGCCCGCGGCGGCGAAGAGAGCGACCGTCCGTCTGCGCCGCTGGAGCCTGCGGCGCCTCAGGACGGCACGGCCGGCACGGCGGATGGTTCGGTCTACGGAAGGCATCGGCGATGACGCTACAACACGTTGATCACTCCGGTGGCCTGGGTGTCCGACACCCGGGGGACCCTGCCCGCCACCACGGATCGCGACCCGCGACAATGGGACGGTGACCCGTGCCACGTTGGACAAGCAGCCCAGTGAAGTCGCCGCGATGTTCGACGCGGTGGCCGCGAAGTACGACCTGACCAATGATGTGCTGGCCCTGGGCCAGAACCGCCGCTGGCGCAAGGCCGTCGCCCGCGCCGTCGACGCCCGCCCCGGCGAGCGGGTCCTGGACCTCGCCGCCGGCACCGGCACCTCCTCCCTGCCCTTCGCCGCGGCCGGCGCGTACACCGTGCCGTGCGACTTCAGCATCGGGATGCTGAACGAGGGCAAGGGCCGCGAGCCCTGGCTGCCGTTCACCGCGGGGGACGCCACCAGGCTGCCGTTCCAGAACGATGTGTTCGACAAGGTGACCATTTCCTTCGGGCTGCGCAACGTCCAGGACACGGACGCGGCGCTGCGTGAACTGCTGCGCGTCACCCGGCCGGGCGGCCGGGTGGTGGTGTGCGAATTCAGCCACCCCACCTGGCAGCCGTTCCGCACCCTTTACACGGAGTACCTGATGCGGGGGTTGCCGCCGGTAGCCGAAAAGGTCTCCTCCAGCCCCGACGCGTACGTCTATCTCGCCGAGTCCATCCGCGCCTGGCCCGATCAGCCCGCCCTCGCGGCGCTGCTGCAGAAGGCCGGCTGGCAGCGGGTGGCCTGGCGCGACCTCACCGGCGGGATCGTCGCCCTGCACCGCGGGGCGAAGCCCGCCGCCGCCTGACTCCGTCCGACCGTTCCGACCTGCCCGACCTCAGATCCGCTCATAGACTCGTAGCCGCCGAACCCGGACCGATGGGGAGAGCCGACCGTGGCTGACATCGATGCAAGCGCTTCCGAACACTCAGCTGATGTGATCGTCGTCGGAGCCGGACCGGCCGGCTCGACGACCGCGTACCACCTCGCCCAGGCCGGGCTCGACGTCCTGCTGCTGGAGAAGACCTCCTTCCCCCGGGAGAAGGTCTGCGGCGACGGACTGACCCCGCGCGCCACCAAGCAGCTCGTGGGCATGGGCATCGATGTCTCCGAGGAAGCCGGCTGGCTGCGCAACAAGGGCCTGCGGATCATCGGCGGCGGGCACCGGCTCCAGCTGGACTGGCCCGAGCTGGCCGCCTACCCCGACTACGGACTCGTGCGGCGCCGCGAGGACTTCGACGAACTGCTCGCGCGGCAGGCCGAGAAGGCCGGCGCCCAGCTGTTCGAGCGCTGCAACGTGACCGGCCCGATCCAGGACGACCGGGCGGCCGGCCGGATCGTCGGCGTCACCGCCAAGCTCGGCGAGGACAAGCGCCAGGTCACCTTCCGCGCCCCCGTCGTGGTGGCCGCCGACGGCAACTCCTCGCGGCTGTCGCTGGCCATGGGCCTGCACCGCAACGACAAGCGCCCGATGGGCGTGGCGGTGCGCACGTATTTCACCAGCCCGCGCCACGACGACGACTACCTGGAGTCCTGGCTGGAGCTGTGGGACCGGCGCGGCGACGAGCCGCGGCTGCTCCCCGGCTACGGCTGGATCTTCGGGATGGGCGACGGCACCTCCAACGTGGGCCTGGGCATCCTCAACAGCTCCAGCGCGTTCCGGGAGCTGGACTGGCGCGAGGTGCTCAAGGCGTGGTGCGCCTCCATGCCCGAGGAGTGGGGCTACACGCCGGAGAACATGAGCGGCCCGATCCGGGGCGCCGCGCTGCCGATGGCGTTCAACCGGAAGCCGCACTACTCGCGCGGGCTGCTCCTGGTGGGTGACTCCGGCGGTCTGGTGAACCCGTTCAACGGCGAGGGCATCGCGTACGCCATGGAGTCCGGCGAGATCGCGGCCGAGGTGATCGTCCAGGCGCTGGCGCGGCAGTCCCCGGCACAGCGGGAGCTGACGCTGCGGGCGTACCCGAAGACGCTCCAGGAGACGTACGGCGGCTACTACACGCTCGGCCGGGCGTTCGTGAAGCTGATCGGCAACCCGAAGATCATGAAGCTGGCGACCGACCGGGGGCTGTCGCACCCGGTGCTGATGCGCTTCACGCTCAAGCTGCTGGCGAACCTCACCGACCCGACCGGCGGGGACGCCATGGACCGGGTCATCAACGGGCTGGCGAAGGTCGCGCCGAAGGCGTAGCCCCGGTGCGGGTTCCCGCTTGGCCTCGGCACTGATGTCAGGCCCTGCCGTCCGTGGTGGGCGGGCGGCGAGCGCCGGGGCCTGGCCAGGGCCTGCAGCCGCGGCGGCGCCGGGCTTCACGGCGCCGCCGCGGCGGGCGTACGAGGCGGCGCCGCTCAGGATGTTGTGACACGGGCCGGCCCCGGCCCTATCGTTATCATTCTTGATAATGATAACGTCGCGCCCGTGAGTGCTTCCTCAGAACGCTGGGCCGAACTGGCCTTCCACCCCGTCCGCATCCGGATCCTCGGCGCGGTGGCGGGCGGCCGGCACACGGCCTCCGGCCTCGCCGCCCAGCTCCCCGACGTGCCGCAGGCCACGCTGTACCGGCAGATCGCCACCCTCGCCAAGGCCGGCCTGCTGGTGGTGGTGGACGAACGCAGGGTCAAGGGGACGGCGGAACGCGTGTACGCGCTGCCGGAGGGCGGGGTCACCCCGTCCCCCGAGGCACTCGCCGCCGCCTCCCCGCAGGACCACGCGCGGTACTTCACCGCGTTCGTCTCCACCCTGCTCGCCGAGTACGCCCGCTACCTCACCAGGGACCACATCGACCTGGCCGCCGACGGCGCCGGGTACCAGCAGACGGTGCTGCACCTGAGCGACGAGGAGTTCGCGCGGTTCGCCCAGGGATTCGGCGAACTGGTGCGGCCCCTGCTCGCGAACGAGCCCGGCGGGGACCGGGTGCCCCGGCTGCTGGCGACCGTGCTCCTCCCGCTGACCACGACGAAGGGCGACGAGGAATGACCAGGACCCGGACCGGCGGGGCGCTGTGGACGGCGGCGCGCTCATGACCGGCATAGAGGTGCGCGGGGCGACCAAGCGGTACGGGGCCCTCACCGCCGTCGACGACCTCAGCTTCACCGTGCGGGAGGGCGCCGTCACGGCCTTCCTGGGCCCGAACGGCGCCGGCAAGACGACCACGATGCGCATGATGGTCGGTCACATCACCCCGACCTCCGGCAGCGTGACGATCGGCGGACGCCGCTACCGCGACATCCCCCGCCCGACCACGGTGGTGGGCGCCGCCTTCGACGCCGGCTCCTTCCACCCGCAGCACACGGCCCGCGACCACCTGCGGATCTACGCCGCGATGGGGGGCCATCCCGACGCCCGCGTGGCGGAACTGCTCGCCCTGCTGGCCCTGACCGAGGCCGCCGGGCGCCGGACCGCGACCTTCTCCACCGGCATGCGCCAGCGGCTCAACCTGGCCACCGCCCTGCTCGGCGACCCACGCGTGCTGCTGCTCGACGAACCGGGCAACGGCCTGGACCCGCAGGGCATGGCCTGGCTGCGCGCGTTCCTGCGCGGGCTGGCCGAGGAGGGCCGCACCGTCCTGGTCTCCAGCCACGCGCTCGGCGAGATGGAGCAGTTCGCCGACGACGTGGTGGTCATCGGGCGGGGCCGGCTGGTGACGGCCGGCCCGCTGGCCGAACTCGCCGGCGCGGCGCACGCCGTGCTGGTCCGGACACCCGACGCCACCGGACTGACCAAAACGCTGGCCGGCGCGGGCCACCGGGTGGAGGCGCTCGGCCCCCAGGAGCTGCGCGTGCGCGGGCTGGACGCGGCGGGCGTGGGTGACCTGGCCGCCCTCGAAGGGCTGCGTATCCACGGCCTGACCACCGAACACCTCGGCCTCGAACAGCTCTTCCTCGAACTCACCGGGCCCCCCGGCGCCACCGGCCCCGGCACCCCCGCCGACGGACGGAGCACGCCATGAAGCCCTTGATCCACGCGGAGCTGCGCCGGTTGCTCGCCACCCGGATGTGGCTGGGGATCCTGCTCGCCGCGGCGCTCCTGGGCGGCGGGACGATGGGCCTGCTCGCCTTCGTCGGGCCGGAGAACTTCGACCCGCCGATGCCCGGGCTGCACACCGAGGAGGGCGTGCGCTCCGTCCTCGGCTTCCTCGGTTTCACCGCCTTCGTCCCCGCCGCGATCGGCACGGTGGCCGTCACCTCGGAGTACCGGCACCGCACCGTCAACGTCACCTTCCTGTACGCGCCGGACCGCTGGCGGGTGCTGGCCGCCAAGCTCCTCACGTACGGGCTGGCGGGCATGGTCTACGGGCTGGTGCTGGCCGGCACCTCGGCGGTGGCGCTGTTCGGCGCCGCCGCCGCCCGCGGGGTCACACTGGGCCTGCCCACGGGAACCATCCTGGAACTGCTGGCCCGGCTCGGCGTCGCGATGGTCGCCTACACGGTCCTCGGCGTCGGCATGGGCGCCCTGATCCGCCACCAGATCGCGGCCCTGGCCGTGGTGGTCGGCTATCTGTACGGGGGTGAACTGCTCCTGATGATGATCCCTGGCGTCCGCCACCTCTACCCGTGGCTGCCCGGCGGGGCGACCGCGTCGCTGACCGACTTCACGGCCGTGGCCGACGCGCTGGCCGACCAGCTCTCCAGCGATCCCGTCGTGCTGCTGTCGCCGGTGGCCGGGGCGCTGATCCTGCTCGGCTACACCGCGCTCGCGAGCACGGCCGCCCTGCTGCGCCCGCTGCGCCGCGACATCGCCTGACCGCCGCCGCACGCCGTCCGGTGGCGCGGTGGTTCACGGGGCGGCGGCGCGCAGCAGGCCGGCGAAGGCGTCGGCGGCCGGGCTCGTCCAGCGGCGGGAGTGGCGGGCCAGTTGGACGGGGACGTCCGGGACCGGCGGCCCGGCGACGCTCCGGCCGGCGCGCAGCCGGGCGACGGCGTCCAGGACGTCCCCGGCCCGCTCCAGCAGCCGGCGGCCGGGGTCGGTGAGCACGGTGCCGGCGGGCAGCCGGTCGAAGAGCGGGGTGGCCGGCTCGCGTTCCAGGGTGCGGATGTGCACGGTGACCGTGGACTGGGCCAGATGCAGTTCGGCGGCGGTGGCGGTGAAGCTGCCGGTGCGGGCCAGGGTGGTGAAGGTGTGCAGGAGGCGGGTGTCCATCGGGCCCGGCTGTGCGCGAACCCGATGGAGAGCATCGGAATCCATCGTTGGACGCGATGGGGGAGCGGGTGGCAGCGTGGGGCCGTGACCGAAGGAACCCTGCGCTACACCGCGTTCACCGATGACCCGGCCGGCGGCAACCCGGCCGGGGTCCTCCTGGACGCCGCCGGCCTCGACGACGCCGCGATGCTCGCGACCGCCGCCGAGGTCGGCTACTCGGAGACGGTGTTCGTGACCGCCCGGGACGAGGCCGAGCGCCGTTTCGCGGTGCGCTACTTCAGCCCGCTCGCCGAGGTGGCGTTCTGCGGGCACGCGACGATCGCGCTGGCCGTGGCGCTCGCCGAGCGGATCGGCCCCGGTCCGCTCACCCTCGACACCGCCGCGGGCGAGATCCCGGTGCGGACGGTGGCGGACGGCGCGGGCCGGGTCCGGGCCACCCTCACCAGCGTGCCGACCCGTTCCCGCCCGGCGAGCGAGGCCGAGGTGGGCGCCACCCTGCGCGCCCTGGGGTGGGAGGCCGCCGACCTGGACCCGCGGCTGCCGCCGCATGTGGCCTTCGGGGGCAACGACCACCTGATCCTGGCGGCGGCCGGCCGGGAACGGCTGGCCGACCTCTCCTACGACTTCGACGCCCTGGCCGAGGTGATGCGGCGGCACAACTGGACGACGGTGGATCTGGTGTGGCGCGCGTCGCCGGTGCGGTTCCATGCCCGCAACCCGTTCCCGGTCGGCGGCGTCGTCGAGGACCCGGCGACCGGCGCCGCCGCGGCGGCCTTCGGCGGCTATCTGCGCGCCCTCGGCCTGGCACCGGCCGCCGGCACCCCCATCGCGATCCGGCAGGGCGAGGACATGGGCCGCCCCAGCGACCTGACGATCACCCTGGACCCGGGGGAGCCCCGTACCCACGTCACCGGCACGGCGGTCCCCACCGTCTGAGCGCCCGTCCGGCCCCAGCGGCCCGGCCTCACCCGGCCGTGTGCGCGAGGACGGCGGCGGCCAGTTCCCCGTGCGTCTCGGGCGGCAGGGTGTGGCCCATGCCCGCCACCATCATCAGCCGCGCCCCCGGGATCCGCTCCGCGATGACCGCCCCGTGCCCCGGCTTCACCGGTTCGTGGCTGCCCTCGATGACCAGCGTCGGCGCCGTCACCCGGTGCAGCACGCCCACCGGTTCGACGTCGGGCGCCGCCGCCGCGGCCAGCCGGTGGTTGACCACCGCCGACAGGTCGTTGGCCCGGTCGTGGATCCGCTCCTGGAGCCGGCGTGCCGCGTCCTCGTCGAACGGCAGCCCGGTGCCGTGCAGCACCCGCTGCTCGGAGATCATGCCGTCGATCCGCGCGCGCCGGTCCCGGGGCGGCGGGGCGGCCATCAGCGCGCGGTAGAAGGCCGTGAACTCCGGTGCCGGCGCGGGCAGGCTGCCCTCCTCCTGCGGTTCTCCCGTCAGCGCCCGCAGGAGCACCCGCCCCTCGCCGCCGCCCAGCGGCGAGGAGGCGATGAGCGTCAGCGAGCGCACCCGTTCCGGCCGCTCCACCGCGATGAGCTGTCCCAGCAGCCCGCCCGCCGAGTGGCACACCAGATGCGCGCTCTCCAGACCGTGGGTGTCCAGCACGCGGTGGACGTCGTTCTTGATCTCCTTCCAGGTGTACGGGTTCGCCGCGAAGTCGACGGTGTCCGACTTCCCGGTGTCCCGGTGGTCGTACCGGATCACCCGGCGGCCACCGGCGACGAGCCGGCCGACGAACGTGTCCGGCCACAGCACGCCCTGCGACATCGACCCCATGATCAACAGGATCGGCGCGTCCGTCGCCGCGCCGAACTCCTCGCTCCACATCCGCACATCACTCATGCCGCAGAGTCTGTCCGGATCCGGCTCCGGTGCCTTCCGTAGAACTACCGGTCGCCAGGACCATCAGCCGCGCCAGTTCCGTACGGGAGCCGATGCCGAGCTTCGGATAGATCTTGTACAGGTGGTACTCGACGGTGCGCGGGCTCAGGAACAGCCGGGCGGCGATCCGCTTGCTCGACAGCCCCTCGGCCACCAGACCCGCGATGCGCGACTCCTGCGGGGTCAGCGCGTCCAGCACCGCGGGGACCGGCGCCCGCCCGTCCTCGCCCGCCGCCCGCAGCTCACCCCGGGCGCGCCGAGCCCATGGCCCGGCGCCCGCCCGCTCGAACGTCTCGCACGCCCCGCGCAGATGGGCCCTGGCCTCCCCGGGGCGCTGCGCGCGGCGCAGCCGCTCGCCCAGCAGCAGCGCCGTCCTGGCCGCCTCGAACGCATTGGTGTGCAGCCGCAGCGCCTCGGCGAAGTCCTCCTCGCGGGAACGGACCAGCCCCCGGCAACGGGCCAGCACCGCCCGGGTCTCGGGCGTCGTGGCGTGCGCAGAGGTCCGTTCGTACGCCGCCAGCACCGCCCGCGCCGCCGCTTCCTCGCCCGCACCCATGGCGGCCTCGATGTGGTCCGGCGCCGCCCGCCACACCACGGCGGGCGACCCGGCGCCCGGACCCGCCGCCGTCAGGGCGGTGAACCGCTCGTGCGCCGCCGCGTGCCGCCCCAGGCCCAGATCCAGCAGCGCCCGCGCGTACCGGGCCACCCCCACCCGCAGGCCCACCCGGTGCGGTACGGCGATGGCCAGCGCCTCCCGCGCCAGCCGTTCGCACTCCTCCTCCGCGCCGCGCAGCGCCGCCACCATCGCCAGGTTCGCCAGATGCGCGGCCACCGTGTTCGGGTAGCCGGCCTCCCGCGCCAGACCCAGGCCCTCCTCGGAGACCGCCCGGCTGCTCGCCAGCCGGCCCGCCAGCCGTTCGGCCGTCGCCACGAACTCCAGCACGACGGGCAGTTGCCCGGTCATCCCCGACACCCTGGCCACCCGTCCGGCCCGCTCCGCCATCCCGGCCGCCAGATCCGTCTCGCCCAGCTGGCTCGCCGCGGCCGACGCCCACAGATAGTCCGCCGCCTCCCGGGCCCCGCCGGACCGCGCCCGCTCCAGCGCCCGCCGCAACAGGCCGGGCCCGGCCGGGTCGCCGTCCAGCGCCAGACCGATCCCGGCCACCGTGTCCCGCAGGAACCCGGCGGATGCGCCGCCGCCCTGCGCCCGAGGCCGATGAGGGCCGCGGTGTCCCCGACGTACGAAGCCGCCTCCGCGGCGTCGGCCAGCATCTCCAGGCTGTCGCCCGTGGACAGGATGCGGACGGCCTCGGCGGCGTCGCCGGAGTTCAGCTCGAACCGGCCCCGGAGCCGGGCGATCTCCAGGGCGAGAGCGGTGTCCGTGCCCGGCAGCTCGCGGGCCTCGGCCAGCAGGGACTCGGCCTGCCCGGGGCGGCCCCCGAGCCAGGCCGCGACGGCGGCGTCCTTCAGGCGCACCGCCCGGGGCCCCGGCTCCGGGGTCAGTTCGGCGGCCCTGGCCAGGGCGGTGGCTGCGCTGCCGTACCCGCCGCGCTCGCGCGCCCGCCGTGCCGCGGCCACCAGCTCGGCGGCGACCCGCTCGTCGCGGCCCACCGCGGCACCGGCCAGGTGCCAGGCGCGGCGGTCGCCCCCGGTCAGCTCCGCCAGGACGGCGTGCACGCGGCGGAGCCCGGCGGGGGTGGCCGCCTCGTACACCGCCGATCTGATGAGCGGATGACGGAAGCGCAGCCGGGTGCCGTCGAGCCCGGCGAGACCCGACTCCTCCAGTTCGGCCAGCGCGCACCGCGCGGCGCGGCCGGTGCCGTCGGACAGCAGCCGCGCGGTGGCGCGCAGCGCCGGATCGAGGTCGGCCTCCACAGCGGCGACCCGTGCCAGCAGCCCGGCGCCGGCGGACAGCGCCGCCACCCGGTCGCCGAACAGCCGGGCGCCACCGGGCAGCGGGTCGGGCAGCGGGGCGGCCCCGGCGAGCTGTGCGGGGGTCAGCCGGGCGGCGATCTCGCGCAGCGCCAGCGGGTTGCCGCCGGTGGCGGCGACGAGGTCCCGTGCCACGCCGGAAGGAACGGCGTGCCGCGCCCGCAGCAGTTCGGCCGCCGCGGCGTCGGGCAGCCCCCGTACCTCCACCGTCAGCGGCACCCCGGGCACCGGGGCGTCGCCGCGCACGGCGAACAGCAGCGCGATCCGTTCCGTGCCCAGCCGTCTGGCGGCGAACAGCAGAGCGTGGGCCGAGGCCCGGTCGATCCACTGGAAGTCGTCGACGATGCAGATCAGTCCGTGCGGGGCGGCGGCCTCCGCCAGCAGTGAGAGCACACCGGCACCCAGCGGATAGGGATCGCCCGCCGGCTCCGCGGCGAGCCCGAGGGCGGCGCGGACGGCGTCGCGCTGCGGCGCGGGCAGCTCCTCCAGCGCGCCGGTCACCGGCCACAGCAACTGGTGCAGCGCCGCGAACGCCAGGCCCGACTCGGCCTCGACGCCGGTGGCGCGCAGCACGCGGGCCGCGTCACCGCGCCCGGCCGCGGCGTCGAGCAGCGCCGTCTTGCCCGCTCCCGCCTCGCCCCGCAGTACCGCGGCCCCGCCCTGTCCTTCGCGGGCCCGCGCGATCACCTCGTCGAGCGCCGCGGACTCCGCCGATCTGCCATAGAGCACGGACAGACACTGTAGGAGAACCGCGCGCCGCCGGGCCGGTACGGAGTCGCTTCTCACATCGCGCGCGAGGGCCCCGGCCGACCGGCCGGGGCCCTCGACGACGACGGGTGGATCAGAGAACGCGGACCGCGCCGGTGGGGGTGTCCCACGCCATGTCGCGCTGGACGACACCGGTCGAGGAGTTCTGGGCGCCGATGAACTGGCCGCCACCGATGTAGATCGCCACGTGGTACGCGCTGCCCGCGCTGCCCCAGTACAGGATGTCGCCGGGCTGGAGGTTGCTCAGCGAGACCTGGGTGCCGGAGGTGGACTGCGGCTGGGAGGTGCGCGGGAGGGAGATGCCGGCCGAGGCGTAGGCCGCCTGGACCAGGCTGGAGCAGTCCCAGGCGTCCGGTCCTGTCGCGCCCATGACGTAGGCGTCGCCCAGCTGGGACTGGACGAAGGAGATGACGGCCGCGGCGCTGCCGCTCGCCGGTGCGGTGGCCGACTCGGTGGCCGCCGGGGCGGACGCCGCGGCCAGGGTGCTGCGTTCGGCGGAACGGGAGGCGGCGGCCTCCTCCGCCTCGCGGGCCGCGGCGGCTTCCTGGGCCTCGGCCTCCAGGCGGGCCGCCTCGGCCTCGGCCTCGGCCTGCGCCTCTTCCTCGGCGCGCAGTTCGGCCGCCGCGCGCTGGGCGGTGGTGAACGCCTTCCGCTCGGCGTCCGCGTGCTCGTGGCGCAGGCCGGTCAGGTCGGCGTAGGTCTCGGTGGCCTGGGCCGCCTCGCTGGTGGAGGTGGACAGGATCTCGTTCAGCGCGCGGAGTTCGGCGGTGGTCTCCACGGGGTCCTCGGCCGCGTGGGCGGGCGCGGCGGCGCCGGTGACGGCGACGGTGCCGACCACGCCGGAGAGGACTCCGCCGCGTATCAGAGTGCTGGCACGGGACGGCTTGCGGTGCCGGCCTCGGTAACGGATTGGGGACATGGACATCATCCGTACCAGTGATGTCCGGTTGTTCTCAATTGTTGTGGCGTGGGACACAGATACTGTAAGCGAGGTTTTGAATGGGGGGTTTGGTCCTTTTTGCTCCTCGTGATCCGGGCATATGCGCAGCGGGAGGGCGGGCCCTTGTGCTGGGCGTTGTCCGGAATGCCCGATTGGCTAGCACGCGGTGGGCCCCTGGGCAATCTGTCGGTGCGTCAGGTGGCCCCCGCCGTGGCGCACGTCACGACCACCACTGGTCGTACCCCAGCCGGACGACCAGCGCCGTCACGACCACGAGCAGGATCGCCCGCACGAAGCCGCTGCCCCGGCGCAGCGCCATGTGGGCGCCGATCCAGCCGCCCGCCATGTTGAACAGGGCCATGACGGCGGCCAGTTTCCACAGGACGGTGCCCTGGGCGGCGAAGCCCAGCAGGGCGCCCAGGTTTGTGCCGACGTTCACGACCTTGGCGGTCGCCGAGGCGGTGAGCATGTCCAGGTGGAGGATCGCCACCAGGGAAATGACCAGGAAGGTGCCGGTTCCCGGGCCGATCAGGCCGTCGTAGAAGGCGATGCCCACCCCGGCCACCGCCAGGGCCAGCCACCGGCGCCGCCGGGTCACCGCGCGGTCGTCCACGGTCGTACCGAACCGCGGTTTCCAGACGACGAATGCCGCCACTCCGAGCAGCACGACCATGATCAGCGGCTGCAGGACCTCTTTGTTCACTGCGGATGCGAACAGTGCGCCGCCGGCCGCCGACAGTGTCGCGAGGCCGCCGAGCCGGACGGCGAGACGCAGATCCACCGGTGCTTTGCGGGTGTAGGTGAGGGCCGCGATGGAGGTGCCGGTGATGGCCACCGCCTTGTTGGTGCCGAGCGCGTAGGTCGGGGCGTGCTGCGGCAGGCCGATGAGCAGGGCGGGGAGCAACAGGAGCCCACCGCCGCCCACCACGGCGTCGATCCAGCCGGCGAGTGCGGCGGCGAGGCAGAGCAGGACGACGGTGGTCAGGGATATGTCAGGCACTGCTCGGCATATACCAGATACCTGTTCCACCTGCGAATTTGCCTGTATCTCACACGTAGTGGTAGAGGCCGCGGCTTGTTTCGGTGTCCCGGCACCTCCCGATTTGGCGGGGCGTATCGGGTACGTTGCGTTCCGTGTCAGTGGGGTGGCTTACCTTGGCTTCGTCGCCTTCGTCGGGTGGGAGAGATCACAAACTTCGTCGGTGACCCAGTGTCGAAGGTCACAGGGTGCGGGCTTAGGATGCTCACCAGCCTTGTGAACTGACTCACATAGATCTGATCTTCATCGCTAGCAGTCGCCGTTGACTGGAAGGAGCGAGGTGCGGTGAACGCGTACGTTCCCATCCTCGTACTGGGGGCCCTCGGGGCCGGCTTCGTCGTGATGTCCCTGGTGCTCGCATCGATCGTCGGTCCCAAGCGCTACAACCGGGCCAAGTTGTCCGCCTACGAGTGCGGTGTGGAACCGACCCCGCAGCCGGCCGGTGGTGGCCGTTTCCCGGTGAAGTACTACCTGACGGCGATGCTCTTCATCATTTTCGACATCGAGATCGTCTTTCTCTATCCCTGGGCCGTGCACTTCGACGCACTGGGGATGTTCGGGCTCGCGCAGATGGCCGTCTTCGTCGGCCTCATCGGTGTCGCCTACGCCTATGACTGGCGCCGGGGAGGACTCGAATGGGACTGAGTTAGCCGGCGGAAGCCGTCGCGGGCCTGATACATGACAAACCCAGGAAGGGCGTTCCCATGGGTCTCGAAGACAAAATTCCCAGTGGATTCCTGCTGAGCACCGTCGAGCAGCTGGCCGGGCTGTCGCGGAAGTCGTCGGTCTTCCCGGCCACGTTCGGCCTGGCCTGCTGTGCGATCGAGATGATGACGACCGGGGCCGGGCGCTATGACCTGGCCCGTTTCGGTATGGAGGTCTTCCGCGGCTCGCCGCGGCAGGCGGACCTGATGATCGTGGCCGGGCGGGTCAGCCAGAAGATGGCGCCGGTGCTGCGGCAGGTCTACGACCAGATGGCCAACCCCAAGTGGGTCATCTCCATGGGGGTCTGCGCCTCCTCGGGCGGGATGTTCAACAACTACGCGATCGTGCAGGGCGTGGACCACGTGGTGCCGGTCGACATCTACCTGCCGGGATGCCCGCCCCGTCCCGAGATGCTGATGGACGCGATCTTGAAACTGCACCAGAAGATCCGCGAGGAGAAGCTCGGCGTCAACCGCGAGCAGGCCGCCCGGGAGGCGGAGGAGGCCGCGCTGAAGGCCCTCCCCACCATTGAGATGAAGGGGCTGCTGCGATGAGCGACGCCACGAGCGGCCCGCACGGGCGGACCGACGACGAGCGCGCCGGCGGAGTGCCGGCCCCGCGCGGAAACACCGGGGAGACCATCGCCCGGCGGCGCGGGATGTTCGGCGCCAACAACGGCGGGGACACCTCCGGTTACAGCGGCCTGCGGCGCACCGTCCGGATGCCCGGCGCCTCCTCCCGCCCCTACGGCGGGTACTTCGACGAGGTCGCCGACGAGTTGGAGGGCGCACTGGAGGAGCAGGGGGTCGACCCGGAGACGGCGATCGAGAAGACCGTCGTCGACCGCGACGAGCTGACCTTCCACATCGCCCGCGCCTATCTGCCCCAGGTCGCCCGGATCCTGCGGGACGACCCCGCGCTGCGGTTCGAGCTGTGCACCGGGGTGAGCGGGGTGCACAACCCCGCCGACACCGGCCGGGAACTGCACGCCGTCTACCACCTGCGCTCGATCACCCACACCCGGCTGATCCGGCTGGAGGTCTCCGTCGCGGACGCCGACCCGCACATCCCGTCCGTCGTCGACATCTATCCGACGAACGACTGGCACGAGCGCGAGACGTTCGACTTCTTCGGCATCGTCTTCGACGGCCACCCCTCGCTGACCCGGATCATGATGCCCGACGACTGGCAGGGCTTCCCGCAGCGCAAGGACTACCCGCTCGGCGGCATCCCCGTCGAGTACAAGGGCGCCCAGATTCCGGCTCCCGACCAGCGGAGGTCGTACAGCTGATGTCCACATCCCACACCACCCAGACCCCGCCCCGGGCGACGGCGTCGGCCGGGGCCCGGGAGACCACCGAGGGGACCGTCTACACCGTCAGCGGCGGCGACTGGGACGAGATCACCGAAGCCGTGGCCCAGCGGGCCGACGACGAGCGGATCATCGTCAACATGGGTCCCCAGCACCCGTCCACCCACGGGGTGCTGCGGCTGATCCTGGAGATCGACGGCGAGACGGTCACCGAGGCACGCGCCGGGATCGGTTATCTGCACACCGGCATCGAGAAGAACCTTGAATACCGGACGTGGACGCAGGGCACCACCTTCGTCACGCGGATGGATTATCTGACCCCTTTTTACAATGAGGCCGCCTACTGCCTGGGCGTCGAGAAACTGCTCGGCATCACGGACGAGGTGCCCGACCGGGCCACCGTCATCCGCGTGCTGCTGATGGAACTGAACCGGCTCTCCTCCCACCTGGTGGCCATCGCCACCGGCGGCATGGAGCTGGGCGCCACCACGGTGATGATCTACGGCTTCCGGGACCGCGAGCACTGCCTGGACATCTTCGAGCTCATCACCGGCCTGCGGATGAACAGCGCGTACATCCGCCCCGGCGGGCTCGCCCAGGACCTGCCGCCCGGCGCCATCGAGCAGCTGCGGGACTTCATCCGCAAGATGAAGAAGAACCTCCTCGAGTACGACAAGCTCTGCACCGGGAACCCGGTCTTCAAGGCCCGGCTGACCGACGTCGGCTACCTGGACCTGGCCGGCTGCCTGGCGCTGGGCGCCACCGGGCCCGTGCTGCGCTCCGCCGGACTCCCGCACGACCTGCGCGTCTCCGACCCGTACTGCGGTTACGAGACGTACGACTTCGAGGTGCCGACCACCGACACCTGCGACGCCATGGGCCGCTTCCTGCTGCGCCTGGAGGAGATGCACCAGTCGCTGAAGATCATGGAGCAGTGCATCGACCGCCTGGAGCCGGGCCCGGTGATGGTCGGCGACAAGAAGATCGCCTGGCCCGCGCAACTGGCGCTCGGCCCCGACGGGCTCGGCAACTCGCTGGACCACATCCGCAACATCATGGGCACCTCCATGGAAGCCCTGATCCACCACTTCAAGCTGGTGACCGAGGGCTTCCGGGTCCCGCCCGGCCAGGTGTACACGGCCGTGGAATCCCCCAAGGGCGAACTCGGCGTGCACATGGTCTCCGACGGCGGCACCCGCCCCTACCGGGTCCACTTCCGCGACCCGTCCTTCACCAACCTCCAGGCGACCGCCGCGATGTGCGAGGGCGGCATGATCGCCGACGTCATCGTCGCGGTGGCCTCCATCGACCCCGTGATGGGAGGAGTCGACCGATGACGGACGTCCAGCTGGGGATGCCCCAGCTCCCCGCGCCCGCCTACCCGGACGAGGTACGGGAGCGGCTGACCGCGGACGCCCGCGAGATCATCGGCCGCTACCCGGACTCCCGTTCGGCGCTGCTGCCGCTGCTGCACCTGGTGCAGTCGGAGGAGGGGTACGTCACCCGCACCGGCATGGGGTTCTGTGCCGACGTGCTCGGGCTGACCACCGCCGAGGTGACCGCGGTGGCCACCTTCTACTCCATGTACCGGCGCAAGCCCTCCGGCGACTACCAGGTCGGGGTGTGCACCAACACCCTGTGCGCGGTGCTCGGCGGGGACGCGATCTTCTCCGCGCTCCAGGAGCACCTGGAGCTGGGCAACGGGGAGACCACCGAGGACGGCAAGGTCACCCTGGAGCACATCGAGTGCAACGCGGCCTGCGACTTCGCCCCCGTGGTGATGATCAACTGGGAGTTCTTCGACAACCAGACCATCGAGTCCGCCAAGCGGCTCGTGGACGATCTGCGGGCCGGCCGCAAGGTGGTGCCGACCCGCGGCGCGCCGCTGTGCGACTTCAAGAAGACCGCCCGCACGCTGGCCGGATTCCCGGACGAGCGGCCGGGCGCCACCGCCGCCGGCGGCAGCGCGGGCCCCGCCTCGCTCGCCGGGCTGCGGCTCGCCAAGGGCGAGGCCGGCCCCGGCCGGGTGGTCACCCAGCGCGGCTCCGCCCCCGCGGGCGAGGAGCCGGCCGGCACCCCCAGCTCGCACGACGCGCCCCAGCAGACCTCGGCCTCCGACCCGCACCACTCGGCCGGACCCACCGCAGAGGAGGGCGAGTGATGACCACCGCTGCCAAGGACGTCCAGCACTCGGGGCCCGAGAAGCTGCTGTCCCCCGTGCTGTCCGCCTTCTGGGACGAGCCGGACTCCTGGACCCTGGACACCTACCGGGCGCACGGCGGGTACCGGGGCCTGCGCAAGGCACTGGACATGGAGCCGGACGAGGTCATCGCCTACGTCAAGGACTCCGGACTGCGCGGCCGCGGCGGGGCCGGGTTCCCCACCGGCATGAAGTGGCAGTTCATCCCGCAGGGCGACGGCAAGCCGCACTACCTCGTCGTCAACGCAGACGAGTCGGAGCCGGGCACCTGCAAGGACATCCCGCTGCTGTTCGCCAACCCGCACTCCCTCATCGAGGGGATCGTGATCGCCTGCTACGCGATCCGGTCCGCGCACGCCTTCATCTACCTGCGCGGCGAGGTGGTCCCCGTCCTGCGGCGGCTGCACGCCGCGGTGGCCGAGGCGTACGCGGCGGGTCTGCTCGGCAAGGACGCGCTGGGGCCCGGCAAGGACCTGGAGCTGACCGTGCACGCCGGGGCCGGCGCGTACATCTGCGGTGAGGAGACCGCGCTGCTCGACTCGCTGGAGGGCCGGCGCGGACAGCCCAGGCTGCGCCCGCCGTTCCCCGCCATCGCGGGTCTGTACGCCAGCCCCACCGTGGTGAACAACGTGGAGTCCATCGCCTCGGTGCCCGCGATCATGGACCGGGGCAAGGACTGGTTCAAGTCGATGGGCAGCGAGAAGTCCCCCGGCTTCACGCTCTACTCGCTCTCGGGGCACGTGGCCTCGCCGGGCCAGTACGAGGCACCGCTGGGCATCACGCTGCGCGAACTGCTGGAGCTGAGCGGCGGGATGCGCCCCGGGCACCGGCTGAAGTTCTGGACCCCGGGCGGCTCCTCCACCCCGATGTTCACCGACGAACACCTCGATGTGCCGCTGGACTACGAGGGCGTCGGCGCCGCCGGCTCCATGCTCGGCACCAAGGCACTCCAGTGCTTCGACGAGACCACCTGCGTGGTGCGCGCCGTCACCCGCTGGACCGAGTTCTACGCGCACGAGTCCTGCGGCAAGTGCACCCCGTGCCGCGAGGGCACGTACTGGCTGGTGCAACTGCTGCGCGACATCGAGGCGGGCAAGGGCCGCCCCGGCGACCTCGACAAGCTCGCGGACATCGCGGACAACATCAACGGCAAGTCGTTCTGCGCCCTCGGGGACGGAGCGGCCTCGCCGATCTTCTCGTCGCTCAAGTACTTCCGCGCGGAGTACGAACAGCACGTCACCGGGCGCGGCTGCCCCTTTGACCCCGCCAAGTCCACCGTCTGGGCGGATGACGACGCGAACGCATCTGTGGAGGTGAAGGCATGACGGTCACCACCGACGCCAAGAACGGTGGTGGGCAGGCCGCCAGGCCCGCGGAGGAGGACCTGGTCTCCCTCACGATCGACGGCATCGGGATCTCGGTCCCCAAGGGCACCCTGGTGATCCGTGCCGCCGAACAGCTCGGCATCGAGATCCCCCGGTTCTGCGACCATCCCGCACTCGACCCGGCCGGCGCCTGCCGGCAGTGCATCGTCGAGGTCGAGGGCCAGCGCAAGCCGATGGCGTCCTGCACCATCACCTGCACCGAGGGCATGGTCGTCAAGACCCAGCTGTCCTCGCCGGTCGCCGAGAAGGCGCAGCGCGGCGTGATGGAACTGCTGCTGATCAACCACCCGCTGGACTGCCCCGTCTGCGACAAGGGCGGCGAGTGCCCTCTGCAGAACCAGGCGATGACCACCGGCGACCCGGAGACCAGGTTCGAAGGTCGCAAGCGGACCTTCGAGAAGCCCATCCCGCTCTCCGCCCAGGTGCTGCTGGACCGCGAACGGTGCGTGCTGTGCGCGCGCTGCACCCGCTTCTCCAACCAGATCGCGGGCGACCCGATCATCGAGATGGTGGACCGGGGCGCGCTCCAGCAGGTGGGCATCGGCGCGGGGGATCCCTTCGAGTCCTACTTCTCCGGCAACACCATCCAGATCTGCCCGGTCGGGGCGCTCACCTCCGCGGCGTACCGCTTCCGCTCCCGGCCCTTCGACCTGGTGTCCTCGCCCGGCGTGTGCGAGCACTGCGCCGGGGGCTGCGGCATCCGCACCGATCACCGGCGCGGCAAGGTCATGCGCCGGCTGGCCGAGGACGTCCCCGAGGTCAACGAGGAATGGATCTGCGACAAGGGGCGGTTCGGCTTCCGGTACGCGCAGCAGCGCGACCGGCTGACGACGCCCCTGGTGCGCAACGCGGAGACCGGCGAGCTGGAGCGGACCAGCTGGCCCGAGGCGCTGGAGGCGGCGGCGCGCGGGCTGACCGCCGGGGCGCGGCGCGGCGCGGCGGTGCTCACCGGCGGCCGGCTGACCGTCGAGGACTCCTACGCGTACGCCAAGTTCGCCCGGGTCGCGCTGCACACCAATGACATCGACTTCCGGGCCCGGGTGCACAGCGCGGAGGAGGCGGCGTTCCTCGCCTCCCAGGTCGCGGGGCGCGGCGTCGATCTGGACGGCACCGAAGGGCTGACCTTCGGGGCGCTGGAGGCGGCGCCGGCCGTGCTGCTGGTGGGCTTCGAGTCGGAGGAGGAGGCGCCCAGCGTCTTCCTGCGGCTGCGCAAGGCGCACCGCAAGCACGGGCAGCGGGTGTTCTCGCTGGCCGGGCACATCACCAAGGGCCTGGCGAAGACCGGCGGCACGCTGCTGCCGGCCGCGCCGGGCACCGAGACGGCGTGGCTGGAGGCGCTGGCCTCCGGCTCCGGCCTCGGCCCGGACGGGAGCGCGGCGCGCGAGGCGATCGGCGCCGAGGGCGCGGTGATCGTGGTCGGCGAGCGGCTGGCCGGGGTCACCGGCGGGTTCACCGCCGCGGTGGCGCTGGCCGGTTCCAGCGGGGCGCGACTGGTGTGGATCCCGCGCCGCTCCGGTGAGCGGGGCGCCATCGAGACCGGCGCGCTGCCCGGGCTGCTGCCCGGCGGACGGCCTGCCGACGACGCGCGGGCCCGCCGGGAGATCGCCGCCGCCTGGGGCGTCGCGGCGCTGCCGGACCGGCCGGGCCGGGACACCGGAGCGATCATCGAGGCCGCGGCGGCCGGGGAGATCGGCGCGCTGGTGACCGGCGGGGTCGAGGTGGCGGATCTGCCCGATCCGGCGCTGGCCCGGCAGGCGCTGGACACCGTCGCCGCCGACGGGTTCCTCGTGTCGCTGGAACTGCGGCCCTCCGAGATCACCGACCGCGCCCATGTGGTGCTGCCGGTGGCGGCCGTGGTGGAGAAGGGCGGCACCTTCCTCAACTGGGAGGGCCGGGTGCGGCCGTTCGAGCCCGCCGTGAAGCCCGACCAGATGACACGGCGGCTGGTGCAGACCGACTCCCGCGCGCTGAACATGCTCGCGGACGCCATGGACGTCCACCTCGGGCTGCCCGATCTGCCCACCATCAGGGCCGAGATCGACGGACTGGAGCCGTGGGGCGGCGATCTGCCGCTGGGCCCGACCGCCACCCCCGTGGAACTGCCCAGCCCGGAGCCGGGCGAGGCCGTCCTGGCCGGGCACCGGATGCTGCTGGACCAGGGCCTGCTCCAGCAGGGCGACGCGGCACTGGCCGGCACCCGGCACGCCACCGTCGCCCGGCTGTCCGCCGCCACCGCCCAGGAGGCGGGGGTCGCGGACGGGCAGCCGCTGACCGTGACCGGCCCGGCCGGATCGATGGTCCTGCCGCTGGCCGTGACCGAGGAACTGCCGGACCGGGTCGTGTGGCTGCCGCTCAACTCGACCGGTGGCGGCGTGTACTCCGACCTCGGTGCCGTTCCCGGGACCGTCGTCACCATCGGCGCGACGACCGCTGAGGAGGTGAACGCCTGATGCGTACGACAACCCTCGCCCAGGAGGCGGATCTGTCGATGTTCGGGGGTGACCCCTTCTGGCTGATCCTGCTCAAGGCCGTGTTCGCCTTCGCCTTCCTCCTGCTGACAGTGCTGATCTGCATCGTCATGGAGCGCAAGGTGCTCGGCTGGATGCAGCTGCGGATCGGCCCCAACCGGCACGGTCCGTGGGGCATGCTCCAGTCACTGTTCGACGGCATCAAGCTGATGCTGAAGGAAGACATCGTCGTCAAGGGCGCGGACAAGGTGCTCTTCATCCTGGCCCCGGCCCTGGCGACGATCCCCGCGTTCATGGCCGTGGCGGTCATCCCGTTCGGGCCGGCCGACGACCCGGTGAGCATCTTCGGCACCAGCACGGTGCTGCAGCTCACCGATCTGCCGGTGGCGCTGCTGCTGGTGCTGGCCACCGCCGCGATCACCGTGTACGGCACGGTGCTGGCCGGCTGGTCCTCCAACTCCACCTATCCGCTGCTGGGCGGGGTGCGGGCCACGGCGCAGGTCATCTCCTACGAGGTGGCCATGGGCCTCAGCTTCGCCGCCGTCTTCCTGTACTCCGGGACGATGTCCACCTCGGGCATCGTGGACGCGCAGAGCGACCGCTGGTTCATGGTGCTGCTGCCGGTGTCCTTCCTGATCTACACGGTGGCGATGGTCGGCGAGTCGCACCGGCTGCCGTTCGACATGCCGGAGTCCGAGGGCGACCTGGTGGGCGGCTACCTCACCGAGTACTCGTCCATCAAGTTCGCGTTCTTCATGATGTCCGAGTACATCCACATGGTCATCGTCTCCATGCTGATGGTGACCCTGTTCCTGGGCGGCTGGCGGGCCCCGGCACCGCTGAGCTTCTGGGAGGGCGCCAACTCCGGCTGGTGGCCCATGCTGTGGTTCACCCTCAAGATGCTGGCCGTCATCTTCGTCTTCGTCTGGGCCCGGGCCTCGCTGCCGCGGGTGCGCTACGACCAGCTCATGAAGCTCGGCTGGAAGGTGCTGATCCCGGTCGCGCTGGTGTGGCTGATGCTGGTCGCCACCGTGCGCGGCATGCAGAACGAGGGCTACGGCTTCCGCGACATCGTCCTGTGGGTGGTCGGCGGCGTCATCTGCCTGCTGCTCGTCTCCTTCGTCGTGGACATCTTCCGCGACCGCGCCGACGAGAAGCGCGCCGCCGAAGAGGCGGACCGCGCCGAGGAGCCGTTCGACCCGATGGCGGGCGGGTTCCCCGTACCGCCGCTGCCGGGGCAGACCCTGCCACCGGTGCCCCGCCGGCCCTCACGCGGGCCCACGGCGGGCGTCGCGGCGAGCGACACCGCGGATACCGAGGCAACCCAAGGAAAGGAGGGCGACGGTGCCTGAGTTCCGGAATCCCGTGGGCGGCTTCGGCGTGACCTTCAAGGCCATGTTCAAGAAGCGCCTGACCGAGCAGTACCCGGAGGAGAAGAAGCCCACCGCGCCGCGCTTCCACGGCCGGCACCAGCTCAACCGTCACCCCGACGGTCTGGAGAAGTGCATCGGCTGTGAGCTGTGCGCCTGGGCCTGTCCCGCCGACGCCATCTATGTGGAGGGCGCCGACAACACCGAGGAGGAGCGCTACTCCCCGGGTGAGCGGTACGGCCGGGTCTACCAGATCAACTACCTGCGCTGCATCCTGTGCGGCCTGTGCGTCGAGGCGTGCCCCACCCGGGCGCTGACCATGACCAACGAGTACGAGCTGGCCGACCGCACCCGCGCCTCCCTGATCTTCACCAAGGAGGAGCTGCTGGCCGGCCTGCAGGACGGCATGGTCGACTCGCCGCACGCCATCTACCCCGGCGCCGACGAGCAGACGTACTACCGGGGCGAGGTGAAGGCCGCGGCGCCCGGGACCGAACGCCAGGTGGCGCGGTCCAAGGGCGAGCAGCCCCCGGCGGACGAGGACGACGCCCTGGCGGCGGCGTCCCGGCTGCGCGACCCCAATGGCGACGCGGGCGACTCCGGTTCGGGGGTGCGGGCATGAACGCCCTGACCACCCTGGCCGCCGAGAGCTCCACCTCCTCCGGTGAGGCGGTGCAGTTCTGGATCCTGGCCCCGATCGCGGTGGCCGGCGGCCTCGGCACGGTGCTGATGCGGCGCGCGGTGTACTCCGCGCTCTGCCTGGCCGGCACCATGATCATCCTGGCGCTGTTCTACCTGGCCAACGGCGCGTACTTCCTCGGCGTGGTGCAGATCGTCGTCTACACCGGCGCCGTGATGATGCTGTTCCTGTTCGTCCTGATGCTGGTCGGGGTGAGCGCGGCGGACTCCCTGAAGGAGACGCTCAAGGGCCAGCGCTGGCTGGCCGCCGGGCTCGGCCTGGGGCTCGGCATCCTGCTGATCGCCGGCATCGGGCAGGCCGCGGGCGGCTCGTTCACCGGGCTCGGCCAGGCGAACGCCGGCGGCAACGTGCAGGGCCTGGCCTCGCTGCTGTTCACCCGCTACGTGGTGGCCTTCGAGGTGACCGGCATCCTGCTGACGATCGCCGCCGTGGGCGCCACCATGCTCACCCACCGCGAGCGGATCGAGCGCATCAAGTCGCAGCGCGAGCAGTCGATCGACCGGATCAAGAACGCCACGCACGTCCCGCCGCTGCCCGCGCCGGGCGTGTACGCGCGGCACAACGGGGTGGACATCCCCGGCCTGCTGCCCGACGGCACCCCCTCCGAGCTGAGCGTCAGCGCCACCCTGCGCGGACGCGGCCAGATCCGGGAGGTGCACCGCGAGGCGCTGCGCGACCTGACCGCGCTGGAACAGCGGACCGCCACCTACCACGGTCAGCCGCGCCAGCACGGCATCAACGGCGGCGGTGACGGCAACGGCAACGGCAACGGCACGAGCGTGGCCACCGTCAACGGCGGCACCAAGGACAGCGAAGAGTCCGGGGAGGAGAACCGGTGAGCCCGGACAACTATCTGTATCTGGCGGCGCTGCTGTTCACCCTCGGCGCCTGCGGGGTCCTGCTGCGGCGGAACGCCATCGTCGTGTTCATGTGCATCGAGCTGATGCTGAACGCCAGCAACCTCGCGCTGGTCGCGTTCTCCCGGATGCACGGCAATCTCGACGGCCAGATCCTGGCGTTCTTCGTCATGGTCGTCGCCGCCGCCGAGGTCGTGGTCGGGCTCGCGATCATCGTCATGGTCTACCGGTCCCGCCACTCGGCCTCGGTCGACGACGCCTCACTGATGAAGCTGTAAGGGGTAATACCAGTGGAGTCATTGATCGGACTGCTCGTCGCGGCACCGCTGCTCGGCGCGCTGGTGCTGCTCGTGGGCGGCCGGCGGCTCGACCGTACGGGCCACTGGCTCGGTACCGGCCTGGCCTTCGTGTCCTTCGCCCTCGCGGCGGTGCTGTTCTTCGAACTGCTGGGCAGGGCGGACGGCGACCGCACCCTGCACCAGCATCTGTTCAGCTGGATTCCGGTGGCCGGTTTCCAGGCGGACGTGGCCTTCCAGCTCGACCAGCTGTCGATGACGTTCGCGCTGCTCATCACGGGTGTCGGCTCGCTGATCCATGTGTACTCCGTCGGTTACATGGAGCACGACCCGCGCCGGCGGCGGTTCTTCGGCTACCTCAACCTGTTCCTCGCCGCCATGCTGCTGCTGGTCCTGGCCGACAACTACCTGCTGCTGTACGCCGGCTGGGAGGGCGTGGGTCTCGCCTCCTACCTGCTGATCGGGTTCTGGCAGGACCGGCCGAGCGCGGCCACCGCGGCGAAGAAGGCGTTCATCGTCAACCGGGTCGGCGACATCGGCCTGTCCATCGCGATCATGCTGATGTTCACCACCTTCGGCACCTTCGCCTTCGGCCCCGTGCTCTCGAGCGCGGCGGACACCGGCGAGGGCACGCTCACCGCGATCGGGCTGATGCTGCTGCTGGCCGCCTGCGGCAAGTCGGCGCAGGTGCCGCTCCAGTCCTGGCTCGGTGACGCGATGGAGGGCCCGACCCCGGTCTCGGCCCTGATCCACGCGGCCACCATGGTGACCGCCGGTGTCTACCTGGTGGTGCGCTCCGGCGCGATCTTCAACGCGGCACCCGACGCGCAGACCGTCGTCATCGTGGTCGGCGCCGTCACGCTGGTCTTCGGTGCGATCGTCGGTTGCGCCAAGGACGACATCAAGAAGGCGCTGGCCGGCTCGACCATGTCGCAGATCGGCTACATGATGCTGGCCGCCGGGCTCGGCCCGATCGGCTACGCCTTCGCGATCATGCACCTGGTGACGCACGGCTTCTTCAAGGCGGGCCTGTTCCTGGGTGCAGGCTCGGTCATGCACGGCATGAACGACGAGGTCGACATGCGCAAGTACGGCGGCCTGCGGAAGTACATGCCGGTCACCTTCGTGACCTTCGGCCTCGCCTACCTGGCGATCATCGGCTTCCCGTATCTGTCCGGGTTCTTCTCCAAGGACGAGATCATCTACGCCGGGTTCTCCAAGGGCGGCACGCAGGGCTGGATCCTGGGCTCGGTGATGCTGCTGGGCGCGGCGCTCACCGCGTACTACATGACGCGCATCATGCTCCTGACGTTCTTCGGCGAGAAGCGCTGGCAGCCGGACGCCGCCGGGAAGCAGCCGCACCCGCACGAGTCGCCCGCCACCATGACGATCCCGATGATCGTGCTGGCGATCGGCTCGGTCGGCGCGGGCTTCGCGTTCAACCTGAACGAGTCCTTCGCACACTGGCTGGAGCCGGTCACCGGTCTGGCGCACGGCGACTCCCCGGTCGGCCACGGCACCGTGTCGCTGGCGGCCACCGCCGTGATGGTGATCGGCGTCGGGGTCGCGTACCTCCAGTACGGGCGGCGGCCGGCGCCGGTGGTGGCACCGCGCGGCAGCTTCGTCACCCGGGCGGCGCGCCGTGACCTGCTCCAGGACGACTTCAACCACGCCGCGTTCGTCACACCGGGCACGTATCTCACCCGGGGCCTGGTGTATGTCGACCACAAGCTGGTGGACGGCGTCGTCAACGGGCTGGCCGCCGCGTTCGGCGGTATGTCCGGGCGGCTGCGGCGGGTCCAGAACGGATATGCCCGCAGTTACGCGGTCTCGATGTTCGGCGGTGCGGCGATCCTGATCGCCGTGACCCTGCTGATGAGGGCGGTCTGAGATGTCATTTCCCCTGCTGACGGCCACGGCCCTGGCCCCCGCCATCGGCGCGGTGGCCACGGCCGCGGTGCCCGCGGCGCGCCGCACCCTCGCCAAATGGACGGCGCTGGGCTTCTCCGTGCTGACGGTGGTGTTCGCGGCGGCGGTGCTGCTGCGCTTCGACACCGGGCCCGGCGCCGACCGGTATCAGCTGACCGAATCCCTCACCTGGATCAGGGACTTCGGGGTCACCTACGAGCTCGGTGTGGACGGCATCGGTGTCGCCCTGATCGGGCTCACCGCGATCGTGATCCCGTTCCTGATCGGGGCCGGCTGGAACGACGCGGACCCGAAGGAAGGCGAGACACCCCAGGGCAAGCGGTGGCGGCCCACCCAGGGTTTCTTCGCGCTGATCCTGCTGGTCGAGGCCATGGTCATCATGTCCTTCGCCGCCACCGACATCTTCCTCTTCTACATCTTCTTCGAAGCCATGCTCATCCCGATGTACTTCCTCATCGGCGGCTTCGGGGACCGGGCCGGCGAGCACGACGAGGAGGGGCAGGCGCGGCAGCGTTCGTACGCCGCGGTCAAGTTCCTGCTGTACAACCTCGCCGGCGGTCTGGTGATGCTGGCGGCGGTGATCGGCCTGTGGGTCGCCACCAACGACCAGCTGGGCAACGGCACGTTCTCGCTGACGGCCATCGCGGACGCCAAGGCGGCCGGTGAGCTGACCTTCGGCACCGGCACCGAACGCTGGCTGTTCCTGGGCTTCTTCTTCGCCTTCGCCATCAAGGCCCCGCTGTGGCCGCTGCACACCTGGCTGCCGAACGCGATGGGCGAGTCGACGGCCCCGGTGGCCGTGCTCATCACGGCGGTCGTGGACAAGGTCGGCACCTTCGCGATGCTGCGGTTCTGCCTCGGCCTCTTCCCCGAGGCGAGCACCTGGGCCACCCCGGCGGTCATCGTGCTGTCGCTGGTGAGCATCGTGTACGGGGCGCTGCTGGCGCTCGGCCAGCGGGACATGAAGCGGCTGATCGCGTACGCCTCGATCTCCCACTTCGGGTTCATCGTGCTGGGCATCTTCGTGATGACCAGCCAGGGCCACTCCGGGGCCACGCTGTACATGATCAACCACGGGATCGCGACGGCCGCCCTGATGCTGGTGGCGGGCTTCCTGATCTCGCGGCGCGGCTCGCGGCTCATCGCCGACTACGGCGGGGTGCAGAAGACGGCGCCGGTGCTGGCGGGCACCTTCCTCATCGGCGGTCTCGCCACCCTGTCGCTGCCGGGCCTTGGCCCGTTCGTCAGCGAGTTCCTGGTGCTGGTGGGCACGTTCAGCCGGTACAAGGCGGCCGGGATCATCGCCACGGTGGGCATCGTGCTCGCGGCGCTGTACGTCCTGGTGCTGTACCAGCGGACCATGACCGGCCCCGTGAAGCCCGGCCTGGAGAAGCTGCCCGACCTGCGGATGCGGGAACTGGCGGTGGTGGCCCCGCTGATCGCGCTGCTGATCTTCCTCGGGGTGTACCCGAAGCCGGTCACCGATCTCGTGAACCCAGCTGTCGAACACACGCTGTCGGACGTCAACAAGAGCGATCCGCAGCCGGACGTGACCGTGACCGAAGCGGAGGGCGCCTCCCATGAATGATCTTCAGGCTCCTTCGATCGAATGGCTGGCGCTGCTGCCGAGCCTGATCGTGTTCGGCGTCGCCGTCATCGGGGTGCTGATCGAGGCGTTCGCGCCCCGGTCGGCCCGGTACGGCACGCAACTGGTGCTCACCACCCTCGGCTTCGCCGCGGCGTTCGCCGCGGTGGTGGGCCTGGCGGCGGGCGGGCACGCCACGGACAAGGCGCAGATCGCGGGCATGGGCTCGCTGGCGGTGGACGGGCCCGCGCTGTTCCTCCAGGGCGTGATCCTGCTGGTGGGGCTGCTGTCGGTGTTCCTGTTCGCGGAGCGGCGTCTCGAACCGGCCAAGCACGGCGCGCCGGTGGACTCGTTCGCCGCGCAGGCGGCGGCGGTGCCGGGCGGTGAGGCCGAGCAGGAGGCCGTGCGCGCCGGGCACATGACCACCGAGATCTTCCCGCTGCTGCTGTTCGCGGTCGGCGGCATGCTGCTCTTCCCGGCGGCCAACGATCTGCTGGTGCTGTTCATCGCGCTGGAAGTGCTGTCGCTGCCGCTGTACCTGCTGTGCGCACTCGCGCGCCGCAAGCGGCTGCTGTCGCAGGAGGCGGCGGTCAAGTACTTCCTGCTGGGCGCGTTCGCCTCCGCGTTCCTGCTGTTCGGCATCGCCCTGCTGTACGGGTACGCCGGGACCGTCACCTACGCCGGGATCGCCGAGGTCATCGGCGGGGCGCCGGCCGCTCTCGACCCGGGGCTCGCCTCGACGATGGGCAATGACGCGCTGCTGCTGATCGGCGGTGCGCTGGTGGTGATGGGCCTGCTGTTCAAGGTCGGCGCGGTGCCCTTCCACATGTGGACCCCGGACGTGTACCAGGGCGCCCCGACCCCGGTGACCGGCTTCATGGCGGCGGCGACCAAGGTGGCGGCGTTCGGCGCGCTGCTGCGGCTGCTGTACGTGGCGCTGGACGGCACCCGGTGGGACTGGGAGCCGGCGCTGTGGGGCGTGGCCATCGCGTCGATGGTGGCCGGTGCGGTCATCGCCATCACGCAGACCGACGTGAAGCGGCTGCTGGCGTACTCCTCGATCGCGCACGCCGGGTTCATCCTGGCGGGTGTGGTGGCGGTCAGCGAGGACGGCGTGTCCTCGGTGCTGTTCTACCTGGCGGCGTACTCGTTCGTGACGCTCGGCGCCTTCGCCGTGGTCACGCTGGTGCGGGACGCGGGCGGCGAGGCCACGCATCTGTCGAAGTGGGCCGGGCTGGGGCGGCGTTCGCCGCTGCTGGCCGGGGTGTTCGCGCTGTTCCTGCTGGCCTTCGCGGGCATTCCGCTGACCTCCGGGTTCGCCGGGAAGTTCGCGGTGTTCCGGGCGGCGGCGGACGCCGGGGCGATGGGCCTGGTCATCACGGGTGTGGCGGCGTCGGCGATCGCGGCGTTCTTCTACGTACGGGTGATCGTGCTGATGTTCTTCAGCGAGCCGAAGGCCGACGGTCCCTCGGTGGTGATCCCGAGCCCGCTGACCTCCTCGGTGGTGGGTCTGGCCGCGGTGGTCACGCTGGTGCTGGGCATCGCGCCGCAGTACTTCCTCGATCTGGCGGGTCAGGCCGGGGTGTTCGTGCTGCGGTAGGCCGGGCACGCCCGTGCTCACGCGGCGGTGGCCGCCCCGGACTCCGGGGCGGCCACCGTGCGTTCCGGACGGTTTTCCGCTGCCCGGCCGGGGAGTGTCAGCCGGAGTCGCCTCCGCCACCCGAACATCCGGTCGTGAGCAGGGCGGTGGCCGGCGCCGCTCCCGTCCCCCGTCCCCGTGGTGCGTGTCCAGGTGCGCATCGATCAGCGCCTGCGCGGTGCGATGTGCATGGCCCGGGCCCCTGGAATTCGCCGGTGGGGCCCGGGCCATGACGTGCTGCCTGGGGTGCCGTCAGCCTTCGGGCGTCAGGTCCGGATCCGGACCGAGGTCCAGGTCCTCCAGGTCGGGCATCTCGGACAGGTCCGGGATCAGGTTCTCCAGCTCCCGGAAGTCGTCCGCCCGCTTGTAGACGTGCGTCTCGCCCGAGGACCAGGAGACCGTCAGCGTCCCGCCGTCGAGGTCGACGGCGCCGGGGCCGAGGTCCCGGCAGTCCTCCATGGCGAGATGACCGGCCGCGAAGGCGCCCGTGCAGGTGCGCTCCTCGGCCAGGTCCGAGAAGGACACCAGCCCGCTCATGACGACCATGAAGCTGTCGTCGGGCTCGTAGCCGGTGATCCAGGAGCCCTCGAGGTCGGCGGCGGTCAGGCCGGTGCCCCCGGGCGGGGTGTCACCGGCGGCGTCGCCGGACTGCCCGCCGCTGCCGTTGTCGCCGGAGGCGTCGCCGCCCCCGTCGGCGGAGCCGCCGCTGTCGCCGCCGCAGCCGGCCAGGAGCAGGGCCACCGCCGCTGCGGCGGCGGGCACCGCCAGTCGTCCTGCCTCACGCATGGATCCCCCGTTGATCGCGTGCATGCGGTCGCTTCTCACTCCGGCCGGGTCAGAAGTCGAGGTCGAGGCCGCCCATGTCGCCGCCCAGGTCACCGAGGTCGAGGTCCTCCAGGCCCGGGATCTTGTTGTAGGTCTCGGTGGTGCCGCTGGACCAGGCGACCTGGAGCGTGTCGCCGTCCAGGGCCAGGGTGCCCTCGGTGAAGTCGGAGCCCAGCAGGCACTCCAGGGTCACCGTGCCGTCTGTGACGGTCCCGTTGCACAGGTCCGCCTCGTCCCCGCTGAGCGGCACCGCCATGGTGGCCTCGTCGGCGGAGAAGATCAGGGTGTTGGCCTCCGCGCCGGACAGGTCGGCGGTCCACCAGCCCTCGAGCTCCGCCGCGCTGGGCGCCTCGCCCGCCGGGGCGTCGTCCGCCGCGTCATCGGCGGCGTCGTCGGCCGCGTCGTCGCCACCGCCGGTGGTGGACTCCTGCTGGGAGTCGTTGCCCTTGGCGTCGTCGTCCTTGGAGTCGCTGCCGCACCCGGTCAGGATGAGAGCCGCCGCGGCTATCGCGGCGGGAGCGGCCAACCGTACTGCCTTGCGCATGTGTTCCCCTCATGCAGTGATGTGAGGGCACTTTATCCGGAGCCAACGACAGTCCCGACGAAAAGGGGCACGATCATCACATCGGTTACGCACCTATTGCGGTGGCGATTCCGCGCCGATACCTCGGGGCGGTCCGGTGCCGGGGCGCGTTCGGGCAGGACGGACACCTCCGGCGACCCGGCGACCCGGCGGGCCGGGCGGGGCAGCGGGGAACGCCGGGCCCGATCGTGCCGGGAACGAAGACCACGCCGTCCGGACCGGGTTGACGCCGATCCCGCAGGGGCACCCGGCCGGTCGCCCCTGCGGGCCCCCCGCGTGATGCCGCCGTCGTGCGTCCGGCCCGCCGGGCCGGACGCACGACGTACGACCGGGTCCGCTACGCGCCGCCGCCGTCCGGGGCGGCGGCGGGCGGTGCTCCCCGGGTCGGCTCGATCCGGCCGGTCACCTCGCCCAGGCCGATCCGGCTGCCCCCGGGCCCCGGCGCCCAGGCGCTCAGCGTCACCTCGTCGCCGTCCGCCAGGAAGGTGCGCTCGCCCCCGGCCCCGGCCGGCAGCCGCAGCGGCTCCGTGCCGCTCCAGGTCAGTTCGAGCAACGAGCCCCGCTCGCCCGGCTCCGGTCCCGAGACGGTGCCGGAGGCGAACAGGTCACCGGTGCGCAGGCTCGCGCCGTTCGCCGTGAGATGGGCCAGCTGCTGGGCGGCCGTCCAGTACATGGACGAGAACGGCGGCTCGCTGATGAGTTCGCCGTTCAGGTGGACCGACAGCCGCAGGTCGTACCCCTGCGGCTCGGCGCCCGGGCCCGTGTCGTCCAGGTACGGCAGCAGCGGGTGGCTGCGCGGCGGCGGGGCCACCGCGGCGTGCTCCAGGGCCTCCAGCGGCGTGATCCAGGGCGAGAGCGAGGTCGCGAAGGACTTGCCGAGGAACGGGCCCAGCGGCACGTACTCCCAGGCCTGGATGTCGCGCGCGGACCAGTCGTTGAGCAGTGCCACGCCGAAGACGTGGTCGCGGAAGGCGGACCGGGGCACCGGCTCGCCCGGCGTCGAGGGGGCGCCGACGACGAAACCGACCTCCGCCTCGATGTCCAGGCGGCGGCTGGGCCCGAAGTCGGGGGCATCGGCGCCCGGCGGCCTGCGCTGGCCCGAGGGGCGGACCACCGGCGTGCCGGAGACCACGACGGTGCCGGCGCGGCCGTGGTAACCGATCGGCAGATGCTTCCAGTTCGGGGTGAGCGGCTCGCCGTCCGGGCGGAACATCCGGCCGACGTTGGCGGCGTGGTGTTCGCTGGCGTAGAAGTCGACGTAATCGGCCACCTCGAAGGGGAGGTGGAAGACCGGGGCAGGGGATTCAGCGGCCGGGTGGAGGGGGAGAAGCAGCGGGGAAACGGTTTCCCGGTGCGCCGGGTTGCCGAGCCAGTCGCGCAGGGCGGCGCGTACGGACTGCCACACCGGCCGTCCGGCGGCCAGCAGCGGGCCCAGGGAGGGGGCCTGGAGCAGCGGGGTGTGGGGTGAGCCGAGGGCGCGGGCGGCCGCGCCGGCGTCCAGGACGTGGTCGCCGTACCGGACTCCGATCCGGCGCCGGGTGGGATCGCCCGGGGCGCCGGGGGTGTCCGGGCCACCGGGGGAGCCGGGCGTGCTGAACACTCCGTACGGCAAGTTGTCGAGACCGAAGAGATCCTGGGGAGTGACGGCCATGCGGTGCCTCGCCTTCGAGGTCGTCGGTTACGGGGCGGGGACAGCGTATGCCGGGTCGCTTGACGGGTACGCGCCGCTGATGGGGATGTGCCCGTGGTGATCCTTTGGTGACCGGCTACGCTGCCCAGGGACATGGCAACGGAGACAGGAGAACGCTCGTGACCGTCGTAGGTCCGTTCGGGGTGAGCGTGCGGGACCAGGCTCTGGAAGTGGACGTCCAGGCCGGTCTGGCGGCTGTCGAGGCGGGTCTGATAGAGGCCACGAAGAGCGATGTCCCCTTCATCACGGAGGCCGCCCAGCATCTGGTCCGGGCCGGGGGCAAGCGCTTCCGGCCGCTGCTGGTGATGCTTGCCGCGCGGTTCGGGGATCCGTACGCGCCGGGGGTCGTGCCGGCCGCGGTCGTGGTGGAGCTGACGCATCTGGCGACGCTGTACCACGACGACATCATGGACGAGGCGGAGGTACGGCGCGGGGTGCCCAGCGCCAACGCCCGCTGGGACAACTCGGTGGCGGTGCTGACCGGGGACTTCCTCTTCTCCCGGGCGTCCACGATGGTGGCCGACCTGGGTCCCGCGGCGGTCAGGATCCAGGCCGAGGCGTTCGAGCGCCTGGTGACGGGGCAGTTGCAGGAGACGGCGGGGCCCGGCAAGGGCGAGGACCCGGTGGCCCACTACCTGGATGTGATCGCCGGGAAGACCGGGTCGCTGATCGCGGTGGCCGGGCGCTTCGGGGCGATGATGTCCGGCGCCGACGAGGACGTGGTGGACGTGGTCACGCAGTTCGGTGAACGGATCGGGGTCGCCTTCCAGCTGGCGGACGATGTGCTCGACATCGCCAGCGACGGGGGCGAGTCGGGGAAGACACCGGGCACCGATCTGCGCGAGGGCGTGCCGACGATGCCCGTGCTGCGGCTGCGGGAGATGGCCGAGCAGGGCGGTGCGGCGCAGGACCGGCGGCTGTGCGAGCTGATCGCCGGTGACCTGAGCGACGACGCGCGGCTGGCGGAGGCGCTGGCCGGGCTGCGGGCGCACCCGGCGCTGGAGGCGGCGAAACGCGACACGCTGCGGTTCGCGGACGAGGCGCGAAGATGCCTGGCGCCGCTGCCCGACGGGCCGGCGAAGGCGTCGATGGCCGCGCTGTGCGATCTGGTCGCGGACCGCACGCGGTAGGGCCGTCGCGGCGGTGACATGAGGAAGGGGCGGTGCCTGCGCACCGCCCCTTCCTCATGTCCGCGTGTCCCGGAGACCCCCGTGGGGAGAAACCCTTACGGGTTTCGTACTCCGCGGGCCGGGCGGTCTACTCCGCGGGGAGGAGACGGGAGCCTCCCGGCGAAGGATGTCGAAAGGCCATCCGGCTGGTGCAATTGAGATTGCTTGGGGTGACGGGGGATCGAAGGCCGTTCGCGGACAGATGGGGATGAGAGTGACATGGGACTGAACGCGCGCATCCGCCGGGTGGGACTGCCGGTGGCCGTGGTGGTGGGAGCCGCCGCGATCGGGGCGGGTGTGTGGCCGGCGATCGCCAGTGACGGGGCACCGGACCTGCCCGACGTCTCGGCCGAAGAACTGCTGGTGCGGATCGCGGAGTCCGACACGACGCAACTGTCCGGCACGGTACGGGTCCAGGCCGATCTGGGGTTCTCGGGGGTGGCGGAGCTGGCCCGTGGCCTGGACGGCCCCGCGGGGCGGCTCGCGGATCTGGCGGGCGGCACCAGCACGCTGCGGATCGCCGTGGACGGCCCGGACCGGCAGCGGCTGGCGCTGGTGGAGGGCACCTCGGACCGCTTCGCGCTGATCCACCGCGGCCAGGAGGTCTGGGCGTACGACAGCGACAGCAACATCGCCTACCGGGCCGAGGTTCCGCTGGACGCGGAGCGCGGGGAGCCGGGGGCGGACGAGCTGGGGATGGCGCCGCAGGTGACCCCGCAGGCGGCGGTGGAGCAACTGCTGGAGCGGGCCGGTGAGGTCGCCGACGTCTCGGTGGACGGCACGGCGCGAGTGGCGGGGCGCAGTGCCTATCAGCTGCTGGTGGAGCCGAGGGACGAGGCGGGCGGCTCGGTGGAGTCGGCGCGGATCTCGGTGGACGCGGAGACGGGGGTGCCGCTGGCGGTGACGATGGTGGGCCCCGACGGGCCGCTGGTGGACCTGGCGTTCTCCCAGATCACCTACGGGCAGCCGTCGGGCGGCAGCTTCGACTTCACCCCGCCGCGGGACGCGACGGTGGTGGACATAGCGGCCGGTGATCCGCTCCCCGGGCTGCTGCCGGACGCGGTGCCGGACTTCCTGGCGGAGCTGCCGGTCCACTGACGGGCCGGGGCGGTCCGGCCCGGGGCGGCCGGGCCGGGCAATGACGCGCGGGGGCAGCTGGCCCGGCCCTGGCGGCCCTGGCGGGCTGGGCGGGTCAGGCGGCGCAGAAGACGTTGCCCTCGGGATCGGCCATGACCCACCAGTGGCCGGCCATGCCCTGGTCGACCTCACGGACGCGGGTGGCGCCCAGGGTTTCGAGGCGCTCGACGAGTTCGGTGAGGTGGCCGCGCTCACCGTGGACGTCGATGTGCAGCCGGTTCTTGCCGCTGTGCGCACTGCCTTCGGGCACGTTCTGGAACAGGATGCGGTGGCCCCGGCCGATGCCCGTCGCCGGGTCGTACGGCTCGTCGGGGTGCCGGACGGCGGCGAAGGCGGCCCAGACATGGCGGCCGTGATGCTCGGTGAGTGCGTCCTCGTCGATGTGCCCGGCGGCCAGCAGGCCGTCGATGAGGGTGCTGTGGTCCTCGACGGTGTAGCCGAGCGCGCCCGCCCAGAAGTCGGCCAGACGGTGGGCGTCGGCCGTGTCGACGACGAGTTTCCAGTGGAGCGCGGGTGTCGCTGCTGCGGTCATGTAACTCGTTATACTGGTTACATGGCTGGCACGGCAACTCACCACGGGATTCCGCTGCGCTCGGGTTCCGGACTGTCCTACCGGTTCGACCCCGGGGCACTGGGCTTCGAGCTGCTGCCCACCGGCGGGCCGGACTGGATGGCGCGCTACGAAGTGCTGCACACCCCCGAGGACCTGCGCCGCTGGGTGGGCCAGAGCCGCCTCGACCCCACTCCGGAGCCGGAGATCGGCGCCGAGGACGTACCGGCCGCCCGGGCCCTGCGGGACGCGCTGTGGCGCATCGGGCTCGCCCGGGTCGCGGGGGAGGGGCCCGCCGACGCCGACCTCGCCACCCTGAACGCGGCGGCGGCGCGTCCGCCGCTGGTCCCGGTGATCGGCCAGGACGGCGCGGCGGGCTGGGCGGCACCGGCCACGGGCGCGCAGGTGCTCTCGACGGTCGCCCGGGACGCGATAGCGGTCCTCACCGGCCCCTACGCGGACCGGATCCGGATCTGTTCGGGAGACAACTGCGCGCTGATGTACGTGGACACCTCACGGCCCGGACGGCGCCGCTGGTGCGCGATGGAGAACTGCGGCAACCGGCACAAGGTCCGGGCCCACCGTGCCCGGCAGAGCGGCGAGTAACGGCCACGGCGGCGGTCGCAGGACTGTCCCCGAGAGCTTCCGGCCCCCGCCTCCGTCCGCCTCCCGGACCCCGGTGCTGTCCCGGGGCCGTCAGCCGGCTGCTCCGGCCGACGGTGTCTCCTCGTCGGGCAGTGGGTGCCCCGGCTCGGGCGGCGCGAGGGCTCGTCCGCACACGGCGTGCGTCCAGTGCACCTCGTCCGCGCTCGCGTCGAACCCCCGCCCGGGCCCCCGCCCCGGGCGCCCCACCGGAGCGCGCTGTGTCATGGCTCGCCCACCTCTCTGGTCAGTGTCCGAGAGGGGGATGCCCGGTGCGGGGCCCGGACATGCCCATGACGGTCTAGCGGGAGAGCAGGCCGTCCAGATAGTCCTCCAGCCGGGCCTGGAGGAGGGAAGGGGTGAGGTCGGTGCGGCCCAGGGTGCGCCAGGGGGTGGCGACCTTCTCCGCGTCCGGCGCGTACGCCAGCGCGTCCAGCAGCCGCCAGTAGCGGCGGTCCGCCGCGTCGGCGGACAGGGCGCCGCCGGCCCGCTCGTAGTGGCCGGGGAACGCCAGGCCCGCCGCCGGGCCGTGCAGCAGGGCCAGGGCGGTGGCGCAGTGCGCCACGTCCAGGTCGGCCGGGCCCCAGGAGGTCTCCACCCAGTCGACGACGCCGCTGACGGTGTCCCCGTCGAGGAGCACATTGCCCGGGTGGAAGTCCCGGTGCAGGAACAGCGCCCGGTGCGGCGGCGGTTCGCGGTCGATGGCCGCGATCGCGTGTTCCCACAGGCCGGGGCGGCCGGTGCGCTCGGGGCGGCGCACCCGGGCGGGGGTGGTCCACGGCTGGTACGTGCGCGGCCGGTCCGCCGCGGCGACCGGGAGCCGGTGGATGCGGGCCAGCTGGCCGGCCAGTACGGCGGCGCGGGTCTGCGCGCCCTCGTCGGTGACCCGGACGGAGCCGGGCAGCAGCGTCATCAGCAGCGAGGGGTACGCGCAGTGCTCGGCCGTCGCGTCCACCCCCAGCAGCCGGGCGGCCGGGATGTCCGTACCGGCCAGCAGCCGCAGGACGTTCGCCTCCCGGGTGAGCAGCCCCTCCGCGTGCCGCAGGAAGAACGCGTCGGTGAAGGTGCGCAGCACCAGGCCGCGCCCCGCGGTGGTGGTCAGCCGGCGGATCTCGGAAGTCCAGCCGCCGGCCAGCGGCGCCACCGCCTCGACCCGTTCGCCGTCCGCCAGATGACGTTCCACCCACTGCCTGGTGCGTTTCCGCATGGCCCGCAGATTAGCGGGGAACGGGCGCGGCGGTCTCGGCCGGTGCGGGGGTGTGGGCTGCCACCGTACGGCGGGTGCGGCGGGCGGTGCGCAGCGCGTCGACCGTCAGGACGCACAGCGCGGCCCAGATCAGCAGGAAGCCGGCCCAGCGCTCGGGCGGCATCTCCTCCTGGAAGACGGTGAGGCCGAGCAGGAACATCATGGTGGGCGCGATGTACTGCATCAGTCCGACGGTGGACAGCGGCAGCCGGACGGCGGCGGCGCCGAAGAAGATCAGCGGCAGGGCGGTGGCCACCCCGCTGGCGACCAGCAGCAGGGCCTGTCCCGGACCGTCGGCGGTGAAGCCGGAGTCACCGCGCGCGGTGAGGTAGACGAGGTAGCCGATGGCGGGCAGGAACTGGAAGGCGGTGTCGGCGCTGAAGCCCTGCACCCCGTCCAGGCCGGTCTGCTTCTTCACCAGGCCGTAGGCGGCGAAGGAGAGGCTGAGCGTCAGCGCGATCCACGGCACCTGGCCGTAGGCGAGGGACATCACCAGTACGGAGGTCATGCCGATGCCGACCGCCACCCACTGGAGGCGGCGCAGCCGTTCGCCCAGCAGCAGCACGCCGGCGGCGATGGACAGCAGCGGGTTGATGAAGTAGCCGAGGGAGGATTCCAGGACCCGGTCATTGGCGATGGCCCAGATGAACAGGCCCCAGTTGACCGAGATCAGCGAGGCGGACAGGGCCACCATCGCCAGGCGCTTGGGCTGCCGCAGCAGCTGGGGTATCCAGGCCCAGCTGCGGACGACCGCGAGGATGATCAGCACCGTCGGCAGCGACCACACGATGCGGTGGGCCAGGATCTCGAAGGCCCCGAGGTCCTCCAGCAGCCGCCAGTACAACGGCAGCAGCCCCCACATGCCGAAGGCCGCGAACCCGAACGCCATTCCGGCCCGGCCGCCGCCCGCCCCTGAACCCACCGCTGCCTCCTTGTGATGCTGTCAACCTGCAAGAAGGTAGCGCCTGGGTGGGCCGTTGTCATTCCCGTTCGGAGCTATTGGTCCTGTCGCGTTGGTTACGCCAGGTGCGAGAGATCGATGTCGATCGCGAACGGCACGCCCAGCTTGAGCTGATCGTGGTGGATGCCGGTGAGCAGGTACGCCCTGGTCGCCGGGTCGACCTCATAGACATAGACAGCGGTCCGGCCCGACTTCTTGTCGTGCTCCACCCGCCAGAAGTGCGGAATGCCCGCCGCGGCGTACTTCCTGGGCTTCACCTCGCGGTCCCGCTTCAGGGAATCGGCCGAGACGACCTCAATGGCCAGCACCACGTCCTCGGGCAGGAACGAGGTCTGTTCGGGGCCGGTGTAGGCGGTCGCCTTCACCGCCATGACATCCGGCTCCGGGCGGTCCCGCTTGCCCAGGGTGACGGTCATCTCCCGGAAGATCTCCAGCCCTTCGGGGGCCAGCCGCAGAAGCTCGTTCTCCAGAAGTCGCATGGCCCTGGAGTGGAAGGCGGTCTGCGGACTCATCATGACAAGGCTCCCGTCGATCAGCTCCGTGTGGGGAGGCAGATTCGGCAGCCGGTCCAGGTCGTCGGCGGTGTAGCCGCCCACCGGAGGGCGCGGCCAGTCGTACTCGGGCTCGTGCTCGACATTCATCACTGCTCCCATGAGCCAGATCCTCGCCGACGAATCCAGCGTACGCGCCAAAAACGACAATCTCCCACTCGAACGTGCGAGCGGGAGATTGTCGGGTTGACGGATGGGGTGGAGATCAGCCCGCCACGGTCCAGGTGTCGTTGCCCTGGAGCAGCGCGGACAGATCGCCCTTGCCCTTGCGGTTGACGGCCTCGTCCAGCTGGTCCGCCATCAGGTCGTCGTACACCGGACGCCGCACGCTGCGCAGCACCCCGATCGGGGTGTGGTGCAGGGTGTCCGGGTCGGCCAGCCGGGACAGCGCGAACGCCGTCGTCGGGGAGGCGGAGTTCGCGTCGTGGACCAGCACCCGGGAGACGTTCTCCGGCGTGATCTCCGCGACCTCCATGTCGCCCGTCTCCTGGTTGCGGAAGACACCCTTGGTGCCCAGGCCGTCCTCGCCCGGCAGGCCGAAGCGGATCGGCTCGCCGTGCTCCAGGCGGATGACCGCCTCCTGCGCCCGCTGCTTGTCCTTCAGCGCCTCGAACGCACCGTCGTTGAAGATGTTGCAGTTCTGGTAGATCTCGATCAGCGCCGAGCCCTTGTGCTCCGCCGCCGCCCGCAGCACCGAGGTGAGGTGCTTGCGGTCCGAGTCCACCGTCCGTGCCACGAACGACGCCTCCGCGCCCAGCGCCAGCGACACCGGGTTGAACGGGGTGTCCAGCGAGCCCATCGGGCTGGACTTGGTGATCTTCCCGCCCTCGGAGGTCGGGCTGTACTGGCCCTTCGTCAGGCCGTAGATCCGGTTGTTGAACAGCAGGATCTTCAGGTTGACGTTGCGCCGCAGCGCGTGGATCAGGTGGTTGCCGCCGATCGACAGCGCGTCGCCGTCGCCCGTGACCACCCACACCGACAGGTCCCGCCGCGAGGTCGCCAGGCCGGTCGCGATCGCCGGGGCGCGCCCGTGGATGGAGTGCATCCCGTAGGTGTTCATGTAGTACGGGAAGCGGCTGGAGCAGCCGATGCCGGAGATGAAGGCGATGTTCTCCTTGGCCAGGCCCAGCTCGGGCATGAAGCCCTGCACGGCCGCCAGCACCGCGTAGTCACCGCAGCCGGGGCACCAGCGGACCTCCTGGTCCGACTTGAAGTCCTTCATCGACTGCTTGGCGCCGGCCTTGGGCACCAGCGACAGCGCGTCGATCACGGGAAGAGCCTCAGTGGTCATCGGAGGGGCCCCTTTCGGCGTCCTGGATGGCGTTCGCGAGCTGCTCCGCCTTGAACGGCAGCCCCGTCACCTGCGTGATGGACTCGACATCGACCAGATACCGGGCGCGCAGCAGCGAGGCCAGCTGGCCCAGGTTCATCTCCGGGACGACCACCCGGTCGTAGCCGGCCAGCACCTGGCCCAGGTTCGCCGGGAACGGGTTCAGGTTCCGCAGGTGCGCCTGCGCCACCGTGCCGCCCGCGCGGCGGATGCGCCGTACGGCGGCCGTGATCGGCCCGTACGTCGAACCCCAGCCCAGCACCAGCGTCCGCGCGTCCGCGCCCGGGTCGTCGACCTCCAGCAGCGGGACGTCGATCCCGTCGACCTTCGCCTGCCGGGTGCGCACCATGAACTCGTGGTTGCTCGGCGAGTACGAGATGTTGCCCGTGCCGTCCTGCTTCTCGATGCCGCCGATGCGGTGTTCGAGCCCCGGCGTGCCGGGGATCGCCCACGGGCGCGCCAGCGTCTGGGGGTCACGCTTGTACGGCCAGAAGACCTCGTTGCCGTCCTCCAGCGTGTGGTTCGGCCCGGTGGCGAACGACACCCGCAGGTCGGGCAGTTCGGAGACCTCCGGGACCCGCCACGGCTCGGAGCCGTTGGCCAGGTAGCCGTCGGAGAGCAGGAAGACCGGCGTGCGGTACGTCAGCGCGATCCGCGCCGCGTCCAGCGCCGCCGTGAAGCAGTCGGCCGGGGTCGCCGGGGCCACGATCGGCACCGGGGCCTCGCCGTTGCGCCCGTACATCGCCTGGAGCAGGTCCGCCTGCTCGGTCTTGGTGGGCAGCCCGGTGGAGGGGCCGCCGCGCTGGATGTCCACGATCAGCAGCGGCAGTTCGAGCGAGACGGCCAGGCCGATCGTCTCCGCCTTCAGCGCCACCCCGGGGCCCGAGGTGGTGGTGACGCCCAGCGCCCCGCCGAAGGCCGCGCCCAGCGCCGCGCCGATGCCGGCGATCTCGTCCTCCGCCTGGAAGGTACGGATGCCGAAGTTCTTGTGGCGGCTCAGCTCGTGCAGGATGTCCGAGGCCGGGGTGATCGGGTACGAGCCCAGGTACAGCGGCAGTTCGGACTGCTGGGCGGCGGCGATCAGGCCGTACGACAGCGCCAGGTTGCCGGAGATGTTGCGGTACGTGCCGGCCGGGAACGCGGAGGTGGCCGGGGCGACCTCGTAGGAGACCGCGAAGTCCTCGGTGGTCTCGCCGAAGTTCCAGCCGGCGCGGAACGCCGTGATGTTGGCCTCGGCGATCTCCGGGCGCTTGGCGAACTTCGCCCGCAGGAACGCCTCGGTGCCCTCGGTCGGCCGGTGGTACATCCACGACAGCAGCCCGAGCGCGAACATGTTCTTGGAGCGGCCGGCTTCCTTGCGGGTCAGCTCGAAGCCCTTGAGCGCCTCGACCGTCAGGGTCGTCAGCGGCACCTGGTGGACGCTGTAGCCCTCCAGGGAACCGTCCTCCAGCGGATTGCTGTCGTAGCCGACCTTGAGCATCGCCCGGCCGCCGAATTCGTCGGTGTTGACGATGATCTCGGCGCCGCGCGGCACGTCCGCGATATTGGCCTTGAGCGCCGCCGGATTCATCGCCACCAGGACATTCGGGGCATCGCCCGGGGTGAGGATGTCGTGATCGGCGAAATGCACCTGGAACGAGGACACCCCGGGGAGGGTCCCGGCGGGGGCGCGGATCTCGGCGGGAAAGTTCGGCAGCGTGGACAGGTCGTTCCCGAAGGAAGCCGTCTCGGAGGTGAAACGGTCGCCCGTCAGCTGCATACCATCGCCGGAGTCGCCCGCGAAGCGGATGATCACCCGGTCCAGGCGCTTCACTTCCTTGGCGTCAGCGCTGCCGCGCTCCTGGCCGGACGGATCGACCTGATCGACCTGGCTGGTCACTGCTTGTAGCCCTCCTTGAGGCGGCCCTTGTCAGCCATCGTACGTGGGTAAGGATCGCCTTACTGAAGCTGATCACATCATGGACGACGGGCCTGGCCGACCCGCACCCCGTTCAAAGGGTGTCCTGTGACCCCCCTCCCCACTCCAGCGTCGCAAGTCCGCTACGAATTCAGATAGGTCAGAACTGCCAGAACCCGACGGTGATCTGTGTCACTCTGCGCCAAACCGAGCTTCATGAAGATATTGCTCACATGCTTTTCTACCGCACCGTGGCTGACCACCAGGGCGGCCGCGATCGCCGAGTTCGTCCGCCCCTCCGCCATCAGACCTAGGACCTCGCGCTCGCGCGGAGTGAGCGCCGCCAGCACGTCCTGCTTGCGGCTGCGGCCCAGCAACTGGGCCACCACCTCGGGATCCAGCGCGGTGCCACCCCGGGCCACCCGCGCGACCGCCTCGGCGAACTCGCTCACATCCGCCACCCGGTCCTTCAGCAGATAACCCACCCCGCGGCTGGACCCGGCGATCAGCTCGGTCGCGTACTCCTCCTCCACATACTGCGAAAGTACGAGGACCCCCAGTTCCGGGAAATCGGCCCGCAACCGCACCGCCGCCCGCACCCCCTCGTCGGTGTGCGTGGGCGGCATCCGCACATCGGCCACCACCACGTCCGGCAGCTCGCCGCGGGCGGCGAGCTCACGCACCACCGCCACCAGCGCCTCCCCGTCACCGACCCCGGCGACCACCTCGTGCTCCCGGTCGGTCAGCAACCGGGTCAGCCCCTCCCGCAGCAGCACCGAATCCTCGGCGATGACCACCCGCACAAGCTCTCCCCGTTCCCGCTGACGTACCCCGACGACCGGCCCTGTCCGGACCGGCCGGGTTCAGGATCTCATCGGTCGCGCCAGGGCAGCTCGGCCGTCACGGTGGTCGGGCCGCCGGGCGGGGAGCTGATGGCGAGCAGTCCGTCCACTGCGGCGAGGCGTTCGGCCAGGCCGGCGAGTCCGGAGCCGGCGGTGCTGTCCGCGCCGCCGCGCCCGTCGTCGGTGACCTGGAGCAGCAGCCGGTCCTGTGCGGTGCGCCACGCCTCCAGCCGGGCGCGCGAGGCGTGGCTGTGCTTGCTGACGTTCTGGAGCAGTTCGGAGGCGGTGAAGTACGCGATCCCCTCGATCGCCTGCGCGGGCCGCACCGGCAGCTCCACCTCCACCGCCACCGGGACGGTGCAGCGGGAGGCGACGGCGGACAGCGCCGGGCCAAGACCCCGGTCGGTGAGGATCGCCGGATGGATGCCGCGCGCCAGATCGCGCAGCTCGGCCAGCGCCAGCTTCACCTCGCCGTGCGCCTCCTCCACCATGCGGGCCGCGGCCTGCGGGTCGGAGGCCAGCTTCTCCTTCGCCATGCCCAGATCCATGGCGAGCGAGACGAGGCGGGCCTGCGCCCCGTCGTGCAGATCACGCTCGATACGGCGCAGATCGGCCGCGGAGGTGTCCACGACGGCCGAGCGGTCCGACTCCAGCCGCCGCACCCGTTCCCCGGCGGCGGACGGGCCCAGCAGCCCCGTCACCAGCAGCCGGTCGACATGCGCCATGCCGCGGATCAGCAGCCCCGCCGCGTACAGGGACAGCACCCCCAGCAGCACGACCATGACGAACTCCGGCGGGCCGTCCCACAGCCAGCCGCCGCCCACGCCGTCGAGATTGACGCCCATCGGTTCGGACAGCGCCCACTGCCACAGCGGGTAGGTGACCCCGGCCCAGCCGAACGTCCACAGGAACATCACCGCGCAGAAGGTGAACAGCGCCCACGGGGCGTGCACGAGGCAGTACGTGGCGGTGCGCCACGAGACGCCGCTGCGCAGCATCGCGCCGACCCAGGCCAGCGGACCCCGGGCGCCGGGGCGCAGCCGCAGCGGCTCGGGCTCGGCGACGTCGCAGTGCAGCAGGAGGCGGGCACGCAGCCGTTCGAGGTGGCCGTAGCCGCGCAGCGCGAACAGGACCAGGGCCAGCAGCGGCACGCCGACCAGGGTGACGAGCAGCGCGCCGCTGATCGCGAGGCCGCAGACGGCGAAGAGGGCGGCGGCGAGGGCGAGCGGGAAGTTGAGCAGCAGGTGCAGGCCCTCGCGCCAGGTGCGGGCGGCGACGGGCAGCAGCCAGGGGTTGCCGGCCTGCTGATCGGCCGGACGGGTGGCCCGGGGGGCGGCCGGGTGCGGGGCCGGAGGGGCGGTGGGCCGGGCGGAGGTCATGAGGTCGGTCCTTCGCTGGGAGTGCGGTCGCGCCAGGGCAGCTCGGCCGTCACGGTGGTCGGGCCGCCGGGCGGGGAGCTGATGGCGAGCTGTCCGTCGACGGCGGCGAGGCGTTCGGCCAGGCCGGCGAGTCCGGAGCCGGCGGTGCTGTCCGCGCCGCCGTGCCCGTCGTCGGTGACCTGGAGCAGCAGCCGGTCCTCCGTACGCCACAGGGCGACCTCGGCGTGCCGGGCGCGGCTGTGCTTGCTGACGTTCTGGAGCAGCTCGGAGACCGTGAAGTAGCCGATGCCCTCGATGGCCGGGGCCGGGCGCACGGTGAGCGCGTCCTCCACGGTGACGGGGACGGTGCAGCGGGAGGCGACGGCGGACAGCGCCGGGCCAAGACCCCGGTCGGTGAGGATCGCCGGGTGGATGCCGCGCGCGAGATCGCGCAGCTCGGCCAGTGCCAGCTTCACCTCGCCGTGCGCCTCCTCCACCATGCGGGCGGCGTCGTCCGGGGAGCTGAGCAGCTTCTCCCGGGCGAGGCCCAGGTCCATGGCGAGCGAGACGAGACGGGCCTGCGCCCCGTCGTGCAGATCGCGCTCGATACGGCGCAGGTCGGCGGCGGAGGCGTCCAGCACGGTGGCCCGGTCCGACTCCAGTTCGGCGATCCGCCGCTCCAGACCGTCCGACGGTGCGAGCAGGGCCCGTACCAGCCCCCGGTCCACGTGGCTCGCGCCGCGCGCCAGCCACGGCAACAGCGGCCACAGCAGGAAGAAGCAGGGGAAGCACGCGGCGAAGGTGAACAGCCCCCACACCAGCCGCACCGGGAAGAAGAGGGCCGTGCGCCAGCCCACCGGGTCCTTGAGGGTGTTCCACAGCCAGCCGAAGAAGCCGGTGCCCCGGTAGGTGGCTGCCAGCGGGCTCGGCTCCTCGATGGGCAGGCCCAGCAGCGCCCGGGCGCGGGCCCGCTCGGCGCGGCCCAGCAGCCGGACCCCGGTCAGCCCGGCCGCCAGGAACGGCAGCCCGACCACCGTGAGCGAGAGCACGGAGGCGGCGAAGATCCACACCATGACGTAGCAGAAGGCCAGCAGATCCAGCGGCCAGCTGGTGGTGAGATAGGCCAGTTCGCGCCAGGTCTGCGCGCTGAGCGCCGGGCGCGGGCGCGGTAGCGCCCCTGTGGGGCCGGCGGGGGTCGTGGTGCCGCTCGTCATGCGTCAAGACTGCCGGGCGGGACCGGACGGGACCATGGGGGGCGTCGGTGGACCGCGGTAGGGCTACCCCCACCTTTCCGCTACCCCCTAGACTCCCGTGCTGACAGATCACCGGGCGCGCCGGAGGGGCAGGCAACCGTGCCGGAATACTTCCACGGCTACGCGGTCGTGGGCCTTGTCGCGGTGGTCGGTGCCGTCTTCGTGGCGGTGGCCTTCACCGCCGGGCGGCTGCTGCGCCCCGTGGTGCCCACCCCCGAGAAGCTCATGGTGTACGAGTGCGGGGTGGACCCGGTCGGCGAGGGCTGGGCGCACACCCAGGTGCGGTACTACATCTACGCGTTCCTCTACGTGATCTTCGCGGTGGACGCGATCTTCCTCTTCCCCTGGGCGACGGTCTTCGCGGGCGAGGGCTTCGGCGGTACGACGCTGGTGGAGATGTTCGTCTTCCTCGGCTTTCTGACAGTGGGCCTGCTGTACGCGTGGAAGAAGGGGGTCCTGACGTGGACGTGAAACTCGGTGCCCTGGCCCGGCTGGCTCCCGAGCCGATGAAGGTGGTGCTCAACTGGGGCCGCCGGTACAGCCTGTGGGTCTTCAACTTCGGACTGGCCTGCTGCGCGATCGAGTTCATCGCGGCGTCCATGTCGCGGCACGACTTCATCCGGCTGGGTGTCATCCCCTTCGCGCCGGGCCCCCGGCAGGCCGACCTGATGGTGGTCTCCGGGACGGTGACCGACAAGATGGCGCCCGCGGTGAAGCGGCTGTACGAGCAGATGCCGGAACCGAAGTACGTGATCTCCTTCGGCGCCTGCTCCAACTGCGGCGGCCCCTACTGGGACTCGTACTCCGTGACGAAGGGCGTGGACCAGATCATCCCCGTCGACGTGTACGTGCCGGGCTGCCCGCCGCGGCCGGAGGCGCTGCTCCAGGGCATCCTGAAGCTCCAGGAGAAGATCGCCGAGGAGTCGACGGCGCAGCGGTACGGGGCGCGGCCGGCCGCCGCCCCGCGGGCGTCGGCGGCGGAACTGACCAGCGGGCTGGTCACCCGGTGACGTCCGAGGAGTCCGGGGAAGCCGGGGAGTTCGGGGAGTTCGGGGAGGGTGCCACCGAGTCGGTGGCCTACGGGCTGCGGACCGTCGATGTGCCCGCTGACCGGTGGCTCGCCGCGCTGACGATCGCGCGTGACGGGCTGGGCTGCACGTTCTTCGACTGGCTGAGCGCGGTCGACGAGGGCGCGGACGGCTTCCGGGTGTGCGCGCACGTGGTCGCGCTGGGCGCGCCGCCGCGCGGGGTACTGATCCGGACCCTGGTGGGCCGGGAGACGCCGGCGCTGCCCAGCGCGACAGAGGTGTACGCGGGCGCGGCGTGGCACGAGCGCGAGACGCGGGAGATGTTCGGGGTGGACTTCCCCGGCCATCCCGGGCTGGCGCCGCTGCTGCTGCCGGACAGTTTCGAGGGCCACCCGCTGCGCAAGGACTTCGTCCTGGCGGCGCGGGTGGCGAAGGCGTGGCCGGGCGCGAAGGAGCCCGGCGAGTCGGGCCACGGCGCCCCCAAGCGCCGCCAGACCCTGCCCCGGGCGTCCCCGACCCGAACGAGTGGGGCCCGCAGAAGGGCCAGCTCCCGCCGGCTCCGTCCCGGCCCGCGCGGGGGCCGCGCCGGGGCCCGGCTCAGGACGGCGAGGAGGGCGCCGCCGCGCGCCCGCCCCGCCGCACCCGTACGGCGGGCGGCGGCTCGGCCAGCCAGCGGCCGGCCAGCGGGGAGGACCCGGGCGAGGGCGGCGCGGCACCGGAGACTCCGCGCCCGCCGCGCCGTTCGCGGTCCGCGTCGGGCGGCTCGGCGAGCCAGCGCGAGCCGGGGACCACGGAGGGCCCGGCGGCGGACGCTCCGTCGCCGGAGGCACCCCGTGGGCCGCGCCGTTCGCGGTCGGCGAGCGACGGTTCGGCGAGCCAGCGGGAGTCGGATGCTCCGTCGCCGGACGCTCCGCGCCCGCCGCGCCGGTCGCGGTCCGCGTCCGACGGCTCCGCGAGCCAGCGCGAGCCGGGAACGCCGCAGGGGCCGGCGGAGGAGGGCCCCGCGGCCACGTCCCCCCGCCCGGAGAACGGCGGCGGCTCCGCGACGCGGCGGGGCGCCCCCCGCGGCGGCGACGCGCCGTGGCACAACCCGGAGCCCGCCTTCCCCGACACCCCCCGCAGCAGCCCTGACGACAGCCGTGAGGACCCCGCCACCCCCGCCCCCGACGACGGCGGCCGGGCACCGGAGACAGCGGACGGGACCGAGCCACCGCGGGCGCGTGGCGGGGGACAGGACAGCGCTCGGCGGGCGCGTACCTCTTCCGCCCCCGAACAGCCTCCCGCCGAGCAGGAACAGCAGCGGGAGCAGGAACAGGAACCGCAGCAGGAGAACCGGAACCGGGACGAGGAAGGGGACGGCTGATGGATGTGCTGGACGTCGCCGTCCGCGTGGCGGCCGTGTTCGTCGCCTTCCTCGTCCTCCCGCTGCTCGTGGGGCAGCTGGAGCACAAGGTGATGGCCCACATGCAGGGCCGGGTCGGCCCCATGCACGCGGGCGGCTTCCACGGCTGGGCGCAACTCGTCGCGGACGGCGTGAAGTTCGTCCAGAAGGAGGACACCGTCCCGGACGGTGCCGACCGCCGGATCTTCCAGCTCGCGCCCGCCGTCGCCCTGATCCCGTACCTGGTCGTCCTCGTCGCCATCCCACTCGGCCCCGCGGGAGCGGTCGGGCAGGTCATCGACGCGGGCATCTTCTTCGTCCTCGCCGTCCTCGGCGTCGGCATCCTCGGCTCGCTCATGGGCGGCTGGGCCTCCGCCAACAAGTACTCGCTGCTCGGCGCCCTGCGCACCGCCGCCCAGCTGATGGCCTACGAGCTGCCGCTGCTGCTGGCCGCCGCCTCCGTCGTGATGGCCGCCGGCACGCTCTCGCTCACCGGCATCCTCGCCGCCTTCCACTGGTGGTGGGTGCCCTGGCAACTGCTGGGCGCGTTCGTCTTCTTCACCGCCGGGATGGCCGAGCTCCAGCGCCCGCCGTTCGACGCCCCGATCGCGCCCGAGGAGATCATCTTCGGCGCGTACACCGAGTACTCCGGGCTGCGCTTCGCGCTGTTCCTGCTCGCCGAGTACGCGGGCATCGTCGTCATCTCGGCGCTCACCGCCGTCCTCTTCCTCGGCGGCTGGCACGGCCCGCTCAGCGACTCGCTCGGCTGGCTGTGGATGCTGCTGAAGACCGCCGCCCTCAGCTTCGTCGTCATCTGGGCGCGCGTCGCCTGGCCCCGGCTGCGCGCGGACCAGATCCAGAAGTTCGCGTGGACGGTCCTCGTCCCGCTCGCCCTGGCGCAGCTCGCGCTCACCGGCGTCATCAAGGTGGTGATCTCTTGAGTTACGGATCCGGTCTCGCGAAGGGGCTGGCGATCACGCTGCGCACCATGACCCGGCGTTCGGTCACCCAGCACTACCCGGAAGTGCAGCCCGAACTGCCGCCGCGCAGCCGGGGCGTGATCGCGCTGTTCGAGGAGAACTGCACGGTGTGCATGCTGTGCGCCCGCGAGTGCCCCGACTGGTGCATCTACATCGACTCGCACAAGGAGACGATCCCGGCCGCGGCCCCCGGGGGACGCGAGCGCAGCCGCAACGTCCTGGACCGGTTCGCGATCGACTTCTCGCTGTGCATGTACTGCGGCATCTGCGTGGAGGTGTGCCCGTTCGACGCGCTGTTCTGGTCGCCGGAGTTCGAGTACGCGGAGACCGACATCCGTGAGCTGACGCACGAACGCGACCGGCTGCGCGAATGGATGTGGACGGTGCCCGAACCGCCGCCGCTGACCGAGGCCGCCGAGGAGCCGAAGGAGATCGCCGCCGCCCGCAAGGCCGCCGAACGGCAGAGCGGGGGCCCGGCCTCGTGAACCTGCTGGAGGTGATCTTCCTCCTCGTCTCGGTCGTCGTCCTCGGCGCCGCCGTGCTGTGCGTGACGAGCACCCGGCTGGTGCGGGCCGCGCTGTGGCTGGTGGTGGCCCTGGGCGGCCTCGCCGTCCAGTACCTGCTGCTCGCCGCCGAGTTCGTCGCCTGGGTGCAGGTGCTGATCTACCTCGGTTCGGTCGTCGTCCTGCTGCTGTTCGGCCTGATGCTGACGAAGGCGCCGATCGGCCCGTCCCCGGACGCCGATTCCGGCAACCGCCCCGTCGCGCTGACCGTCGCCGGAGCCAGTGCCGTCGCCCTGGTGGTGCTCGTCGCGGACGCGTTCCGGGGCGAGGTGATCGACGTGGAGACCCCGCACGGCCGCACCGACGCCATCGGCGGCAGCCTTTTCTCGCACTGGGTGCTGCCCTTCGAGGCGCTGTCGGTCCTGCTGCTCGCCGCGCTGGTCGGGGCGATCGTCGTCTCCCGCACCCGCCAGGGCCAGGAGGAGCGCCGCTGATGGAACTCCACCTGCTCTACCCGGCGCTCGTCGCCGTCCTGCTGTTCTGCGTGGGTCTGTACGGGGTGCTGGCGCGCCGCAACGCGATCCTCGTCCTCATGTCGGTCGAACTGATGCTCGCCGCCGTCATGCTGAACATGGTCGCCTTCGACGTCTGGCTGCGCGACACCCTGCACTCCGGGCAGGTGTTCACCCTCTTCCTCATCGCTCTCGCCGCCGCCGAGATCGGCATCGGCCTCGCCATCGTGCTGCTCGTCTACCGCAACCGCGGCGTCTCCTCCGTTGACCGGTTGCGCGAAACGGGGGAGCGCCGGGAGAAGGCCCAGTGACCGTTACGACCGCCGCTGTCCTCGTACCGCTGCTGCCCGCCCTGGCCGCCGCGCTGATCTTCCTCACCGGGCGCCGCGCCCCGGGCTTCGTCCAGCCGCTCGCCGTGCTGCCCACCCTCGCCGCCGCCGGGCTCGCCGTCTTCGTGGCGGTGCGGCAGGGCGGCGAGGAGCCCCTGACGGCCGCGCACCGGCTCGCCCCCACCGGCAACGACAGCCTGCCCATCGAACTCGCGCTGCGCCTGGACGGGTTCGCGGTGCTGGTGGCCGTCCTGGTGGCCGTGGTCGCCACCTGCGTCCAGCTGTACTCGACGGGCTATCTGCGCGGCGACCGGCGCTACCCCTCCTACGCCGCGCTCGTCTCGCTGTTCACCGCGGCGATGCTCCTGGTCGTCTACACCGACGACCTGATCGTCCTGCTCGTCGGCTGGGAAGTCATGGGCATCTGCTCGTACTTCCTCGTCGGCCACTACTGGGAGACCGGCGCCGCCCGCGCCGCCTCCCTCAAGGCGTTCCTGGTCACCAAGCTCGGCGACGTGCCGTTCCTCATCGGCATCCTCGCCCTCGCCTCGGACGCCGGCACCTTCCGCATCTCCACCATCGTCGCCCGGCTCACCTCCTCCCTGTCCTCCTTCGAGCTGAGCCACCCCACCCTCATCGCGCTGCTCCTGCTGGCCGGCGTCGCGGGCAAGTCCGCCCAAGTGCCCCTGCACACCTGGCTGCCGGACGCCATGGCGGGCCCCACCCCGGCCTCCGCACTGATCCACGCCGCCACCATGGTCGCCGCCGGGGTGTACTTCGTCGCCCGGCTGCTCCCGGTGTTCACCGCCTCCGCCGCCGCGCTGATCGTCCTCGCCGTCCTCGCCGCGCTCACCATGACCGGCTCGGCGCTGGCCGCCCTCGCCCAGGACGACATCAAACGGATACTGGCCTACTCCACCATCGGCCAGCTCGGCCTGATGACGGGCGCGCTGGCCGTCGCCAACCGCGAGGCGGCCGTCTTCCACCTGCTCACCCACGGCGCGTTCAAGGCCCTCCTCTTCCTGGCCGCCGGCGTCATCATCCACACCGCCGGCACCGGCTCGCTGCGCGCCCTGTCCCGGCTGCGCGGCCTCAAGGAACGCGCCCCCGACGCGTACTGGACGATGACCATCGGGCTGCTCGCCCTCGCCGCGATCCCGCCGTTCTCCGGCTTCTTCTCCAAGGAGGCCGTGATAGGCGCGGCCGAACACACCGCCCTCGACAGCGGCTCCGGCTCCGCCACCGTCGCCGGCTGGATCGTCCTGGCCGCCGCCCTGCTGACCGCGCTGCTCACCGCCGCCTACGCCGCCCGGCTGTGGCTGGTCGCCTTCCACGACCCGGTGCACGCCCGCCCCGAACCCCTGCCGGCCGCCGCCGTCCACGAGGACTCCACCCCGGCCATGACCACCGTCCTGTGGCTGCTCGCGGTCCCCGCACTGCTCCTGGGCCTCACCTACCGGGCGCTGCCCGACTGGCTGGACGGCGGCTCGCTCGCCCCCACCCTCACCACCTCGGTGCTGGCCACCGCCGCCGCCCTCACCGGCGGTCTGATCATGTACGCGGGCTGGCGGCGGGCGTACGAGGCGGACGCCGCCGTCGACCCAGGACCCGCCCTGCTGGGCCCGCTGTTCGCCCCCGCCGGAGCCGGCTTCGGCCTGGACACCGCCTACCGGACCGTGTTCGTCCGCCCCACCCGGGCCGCCGCCACACTCGTACGGTTCCTGGACCGCACCGTCATCGACACCTACGTACGCGGCGCCGCCACCGCCCCCGGGCTGCTGGGCACGCTCACCCGCCGCGCCCAGACCGGCAACGTCCAGACCTACCTGGCCGCCCTGATCGGCGGCGCCCTGGTGCTCGCCGTCGCCGCCGTACTCGTCGCCGCCGGAGGGTGAGCCCACCACCATGACCACCGCTCAGCTCCTCCTCATCGCCGTCGTGGCGCTCCCGCTCATCGGGTCCGCCACCGCCCTGCTGCCCGCCCCACCGGGGCTGCGCGGCAGCTCCCCGGAACAGGCCGTCCTGCGGCACGGCGTCACCGTCACCGGCGCCGTGCTCGCCGCCGCGATCGCGCTGCTCGCCGTCTTCGACCACGACGCGCCGGCCCGCATGCAGGGCACCACCGACATCGCCTGGATCCCGGCACTCGGCATCCGCCTGCACCTGGGCGTGGACGGCATCTCCCTGCCGCTCATCGCGCTCACCGCGCTGCTGGGCTTCCTGTGCGCCGTGTACGCGTACGTCGTGCGCCCCGCGAACGCCACCGCGTACACCGCGCTGGTGCTGCTCCTGGAGGCCGGCACCCTCGCCACCTTCGCTGTACTCGACCTGGTGCTGTTCTTCCTCGCCTTCGAGATGGTCCTCATCCCGATGTACTTCCTCATCGCCCGCTGGGGCGGCGAGGGACGCGGCCCCGCCGCCTGGAAGTTCGTCCTGTACACGGTCACCGGCTCGGTGGTCATGCTGCTCGGCCTGCTGCTGATCGGCGTCCAGGGCGGCACCTTCGACATGGTGGCCCTCGCCGAGGCGCAGGGCGCCGGCCTCACCCACACCACCCAGCTGCTCGCCGTCCTCGCCATCGGCCTGGGCCTCGCCGTCAAGACCCCCATGTGGCCGCTGCACAGCTGGCTGCCGGACGCGCACACGGCGGCGCCCACCACCGGCTCGGTGCTGCTGGCCGGCGTGCTGCTGAAGATGGGCACCTACGGCCTGGTGCGGATCGCACTGCCCATCGCCCCGGACGGGATGCGCACCTTCGCCCCCTACCTCGCCGCCTTCGCCGTCACCGGCATCATCTACGGGTCGCTGGCCTGTCTGGCGCTGGTACGGCAGGGCGCGGGCGGCGACCTGAAGCGGCTGATCGCGTACTCCTCCGTCGGCCACATGGGCTTCGTGCTGCTGGGCATCTCCACCCTGACCGCCACCGGCGTGAACGGCGCGCTGTTCGCGAACGTCGCCCACGGCCTGGTCACCGGCCTGCTGTTCTTCCTGGCCGGCGCGGTCAAGGAGCGCCTGGGCACCACCGACCTGGACACCCTGACCCGCACGGCCGGCGCCGCCCTGTACGGCCGCACCCCGCGCCTCGGCGGGCTGCTGGCCTTCGCCGCGATCGCCTCGCTCGGACTGCCCGGCCTGGCCGGCTTCTGGGGCGAACTGCTGGCCATGCTCGGCGCCTTCCACCCCGCCGACGGCCTCAGCCGCCCCGCCTACCTCACCTACCTCGCCGTCGCCGGGCTCGGCACCCTGCTCACCGCCGCGTACCTGCTGATCATGGTGCGCCGGGTCTGCATGGGCCCGGCCGGCCCGTACGAGGAGCCGCTGGCCGACCTGCGCCGGCACGAGTACGCGGCCTTCACCCCGCTCGTCGTCCTCACCCTGGTGGCGGGCCTGTGGCCGGCCGTCCTGCTGAACCTCACCGATCCCGCCGTGCAGCACCTCCTGCCGGGAGTCGCCCGATGAACCTCGTCCAGAGCGTCGACTGGGTGACGATCGCGCCGCCCACCCTGGTGGCCGTCACCGCCGTGGCCGTGCTCGTCGCCGACCTGTTCCTGCCCGCCGCCCGCAAGGGATGGCTGGGCGCGCTGACGGTGGGCGGCCTGGTCCTGGCCTCACTCGCGCTGCTGCCGCTGCGGGCGGGGGAGCGCACCAGCTTCTGCGCGCCGGACGGCGGCCCGTGCGCGTACGCGGCGGACACCTTCGCCCTGTGGATCCAGCTGCTGGTCCTGGCCGGGGCCCTGCTGACGGCGCTGCTCGCGCAACCGCTGGAGGAGGACCTGCCCGCCGGGGAGTTCTGGTTCCTGCTGCTCGCCTCGGCCTCGGGCGCGGCGCTGCTGCCCGCCGCCCGCGACATGGCCACGCTGATCATCGCGCTGGAGCTGACCACCCTGCCCGCGTACGCCCTGGTGGGCCTGCGGCGCGGCAGCCGGCGCGGGCCCGAGTCCGCCCTGAAGTTCTTCCTCACCTCGGTGACCGCCACGGCCATCGCGCTGCTGGGCGTGAGCTTCGTGTACGCGGCGGCCGGCTCGCTGCACTTCGAGACGATCGCCGCCGCCCTGCCCTCCGCCGACCCCCGGCTGGCCACCCTCGCCAAGACCGGCGTCGCGCTCACCCTGGTGGGCTTCGCGTTCAAGACGGCCGCGGTGCCCTTCCACTTCTGGGTGCCCGACACGTACACGGGCGCGCCGCTGCCGGTCGCCGCCTACCTCTCGGTGGTCAGCAAGACCGCCGGCCTGGCCGGGCTCATCCTGGTGACGACCGTGGCCTTCCCCGGCTTCGGCGACCTGTGGGGACCGGTGCTCGCGGTGCTGGCCGCGCTCACCATGACGGCCGGGAACGTGGCGGCGCTGCGCACCGACCCGGCGGCGCCGGGCGGCACGATCCGGCTGCTGGCGTGGTCCTCGGTGGGACAGGCCGGCTACCTGCTGGTGCCGCTGGCCGCGGCGGCGTACGTGGGCCCGTCGGCGGTCGGGGCGAGCGTGGCGTACGCCCTCATGTACGCGGCGGTGAACCTCGGCGCGTTCGCGGTGGCCGCCCACGTGAAGCGCCGCGCCCCCGAGCACCGGCTGGACGACTACCGCGGCCTGTACCGCCGCCACCCCGGGGCGGCGCTGGCGCTCGGCTTCTTCCTGCTGTGCCTGGCCGGACTGCCGCCCGGGGTGATCGGCCTGTTCGCCAAGGTCGCCGTCTTCTCCACGGCCGTGGACGCGGGCCTCGGGGTCCTGGCGGTGATCATGGCCCTCAACGTGGTCATCGCCCTCTACTACTACCTGCGCTGGACGGCGCTGCTCTTCGAGAAGGCGCCCGCGGAACCCGACGCGGAGCGTACCGCCGTGGCCCTCCCCGTCCGGTCCGCCCTCACCCTGGCCGCGGCGGCCGGCGCGGTCCTGTCCGTCCTGCCCCAGCTGATCCTGACGCTGACCTCCGGGGAACTGCTGTAGCGCGGCGGCGGGGGAACGGATGCCGCCCGCGTGGCGTTGTCCCCATCGGGAGTGTCCACTGTGAGTGGAGAAACTCTGTTATCCCCCGCTCCCGTCCGCTCAGCACGACCAGGAGGGCTCACCGTGCACCGCCGGCACAACGGCCTGCGTACCGCCGCGCTCCTCGGCGGTATGTCGGCGCTGATCCTGCTCATCGGCAGCCTCTTCGGCAGGGGAGGGCTGATGATCGCCCTGCTGGTGGCGCTGGCCACCAACGGGTACGCGTACTGGAACAGCGACAAGCTGGCGCTGCGCTCCATGCGGGCCCGGCCGGTCAGCGAGTTCGAGGCGCCGCAGCTGTACCGGATGGTGCGCGAGCTGGCCGGGGTCGCCCGGCAGCCGATGCCCCGGCTGTACATCTCCCCGACCGAGGCGCCCAACGCCTTCGCGACCGGACGCAACCCGCGCAACGCGGCCGTGTGCTGCACCGAGGGCATCCTGCGGCTGCTGGACGAGCGCGAGCTGCGCGGAGTGATCGGTCACGAGCTGAGCCACGTCTACAACCGCGACATCCTGATCTCCTCCGTCGCCGGCGCCATGGCCTCGGTGATCGTCTTCCTGGTGAACTTCGCCTGGCTGATCCCCATCGGCCGCGACGACGACGAAGGACCCGGCCTCTTCGGGATGCTTCTGATGATGATCCTGGGCCCGATCGCGGCCTCGCTGATCCAGCTGGCCGTCAGCCGCTCCCGGGAGTACGAGGCGGACGCCTCCGGCGCCCGGCTCACCGGCGACCCGCTGGCCCTGGCGAGCGCGCTGCGCAAGCTGGAGATGGGCACCCAGCGGGCCCCGCTGCCCCCCGAGCCGCAGCTGAACACCGCCAGCCACATGATGATCGCCAACCCCTTCCGGCGCGGCGAGGGCATGACCAAGCTGTTCGCCACCCACCCCCCCATGGCCGAACGCATCGCGCGGCTTGAGCACATGGCGGGCGGCCGTTACTGAGACGATGAGCGGATGCGGACTCTTCTCAATCTCATCTGGCTGATCTTCTCGGGCCTGTGGCTCGCGATCGGCTACGCGGTGGCCGGCCTCATCTGCTGCATCCTGATCATCACGATCCCGTGGGGCATCGCGTGCTTCCGGATCGCGGTGTACGCGCTGTGGCCCTTCGGCTATACCGTCCGGGACCGGCACGACGCGGGCGTCGCCTCGGCCCTGGGCAACGTGATCTGGCTGATCGTGGCCGGCATCTGGATCACCATCGGCCACATCGTCGCCGGCGTCACCTTCTGCCTCACCATCATCGGCATCCCCTTCGGGATCGCCCACTTCAAGATGATCCCGGTCTCCCTGATGCCGCTCGGCAAGGAGATCGTCTCCACGGACGCCCCGGCCGCCTACCCCCACTACCGCTGGTAGTCATGACCTGCACGGGGGCGGTCCGGCACGACTGACGGTCTGATGGAGGGGAGCACGGATGACCGCGGACAGAGGCATGCCGGCCGTTGCGATCCTGCTCTGGACCGTCCTCGCGGGGATGGTGCTCCTGGCCGCCGGGGCAACGGGGCTGCTGATCCACTCCGAGCGGGCCAATGACCGGCGTGAGAAGGAGGCGTTCGAGGCCACGGCGGAACTGGCCGAACGCTACATCGCGGAGGTCGCCCGCCTTGCGGCGGCCGACGGATTCCCTCAGGAAACGGCGGATCTCGACGGGGTGGCCGTGCCGGACACCCTGGTGCTCCACTTCACGCGGGACGGCGACCGGGCGGTGCTCGTGCTCATGGTGGCCGGCTACTACGAACGGGCCATCAATCCGTTCGGCGGCTCCGTGACGCGGTGCTTCCGGACGGTCTTCACGGGGCTGGACGAAGCGGCCGCAGACGGCTCCGTACGGGTGGAGACACAGTCCCACGGGGTGGGCCCCTGCCCGGCTTCCTGGCTGTCGCCCCCGAGTGATGAACGCCTGCTCCCCGTGGTCGTCCCGGACGAGGACGACCACGGGGAACAGACGGAGCAGTTGTCGCTCAGCGGTAGTTGACGAACTGAAGGGCGAAGTCGAAGTCCTTCTCCTTCACGAGCCGCTGCACCTCCTGGAGGGCGTCGCGGCTCTTGGAGGAAACCCGCAGCTCCTCACCCTGCACCTGCGCCTTGACCCCCTTGGGGCCCTCGTCGCGGATCAGCTTGGCGACCTTCTTGGCGTCCTCGGTGGTGATCCCCTCCTTGATGGTGGAGAAGATCTTGTACTCCTTGCCGGAGGGCTGCGGCTCGCCGGAGTCCAGCGCCTTCAGCGAGATCCCGCGCTTGACGAGCTTGGACTGGAAGATGTCCAGGACGGCGTTCGCCCGTTCCTCGGCGTTGGCACGGATCTCGATCTTCTCGCCCGACCAGCCGATGGAGGCACCCACGCCCTTGAAGTCATAGCGCTGGGACACCTCCTTCGCGGCCTGGTTGAGGGCGTTGTCGACCTCCTGCCGGTCGACCTTCGAAACGATGTCGAAACTGGAGTCGGCCATGGTGTCACTGGCTCCTGAGGGCTAGATCGTCTGGGCTGGATTCCCGCACAGCCTAGTCACCCGCCGCGCCCCCACCCTCCGAACAACCGAGTGGCGAACCACCCCGCGCATCAGGTATCGTTTACGACGTCGCCAGCGAGCGACAACCCCAGGCGGTGTGCCCGAGCGGCCAAAGGGAGCAGACTGTAAATCTGCCGGCTCAGCCTTCCCAGGTTCGAATCCTGGCGCCGCCACACTGGGAAAAGTGGCCCCCGATCAGCGGAAACGCGGTCGGGGGCTTACTTGTTGGGAGTACTCAGACGAGATTGACCAGATGGGCTCAATGCCCCTGTTCTTTCCTGCTGGAATCCACGTGTTGTCCGCTGGGTGTGGACGATGCGTGGAGGGGAGACGGGATGCCGAGCGGGCCTGTCGTCACTGCTGGAGGCCGATGCGGCGGTTGGCGTCTTCGTCGGTGTCGTGAACGAAGCGGAGGCAGACCCGGAGCAGCACCGCGACGCTTGTCCGGCGCGCTGGGCGACGGTCTGCGGCGCGACGCCCGCACTGCATTACGACCGGGTGCCGCCGAGGAAGCGCAGCAACTCCTCCGTGACGAATGCAGGGTTCTCCTCGACCAGCCAGTGGCCAGCCCCGGGCACATCCACCGCCTGCACGATGTTGGTCAGGTGCCCCGCCACGGTGGAGCGCACCCCATCGAGCTGCCCTTGCGCCGTCATGAGCAGGGCCGGGACCTCCACCGGTGCGGCCGCTTCGGTGTCGGCGGCGTCCTGGTCGAGGCTGCGGTAGAGCTCGAAGCCGCCCGACAGGGCTTCGGGCCGGCTGTAGGTGCGCGCGTACTCGTCGATCTCCTCGTCGCTGAACGGGGACTCTTGCGCGGTGCCGCCGAACGATGATCCCTCGTAGGCGACCTGGGGGTAGAACAGTTCCAGGTAGTCGCGGACGTTGTCCCCGACGACGGCCTCGGGGACGCGGGGCTGGGAGTGGAAGGCGATGTGCCAGCTCAGTGTGCGGTACGCGGCGCCGTCCAGCGCGGGTCCGGGCAGCGGCAGGTCGAGGTAGCCGAGGAGTTCGGTGTCCTGGGGGAACTGGGCGGCGTACTGGAAGGCGACCGCGGCGCCGAGGTCGTGTCCGACGACCCGGGCGTCACGCACGCCGAGCTGCTCGGCGATCAGTGTGTGCACGTACCGTGCCAGGGTGGCCTTGTCGTAACCGGTCGGCGAGCCGGTGCTGTCGCCCAGGCCGGGGAGGTCCACGGCGTAGACGGTGTGGTGCTCGGCGAGTTCCGGCATGATCTCCCACCAGCTGTACCAGGTCTGCGGCCAGCCGTGCAGCAGCACCACCGGCGAGCCGCTGCCGCCCTTGACGTAGTGCATGCGGACACCCTCGACGTCGGCGAACTCGTGCTGGAAGGTGCCGGTGAACTCCGGGTCGTCGTGGGTGGCGGCGGCATGGGCGGGAACATCGGCGTCCTGCGTGGCGCAGGCGGTGGCACCGGTCGTCAGCGCGAAGGCGAGCGCGGTGGCGGCCAGGGTGCGGGTGAGGCGGGACGAGCGGCGGCTGAAGCGTCGTGCTGCGGTGGTCATGTGTCCTGTGTTTCTGGTGCGGTGGTGGATCAGCGTCCGGTGGTGCCGTCGGTCAGCTCGCGCAGGATGTCCGCGTGCCCGGCGTGGCGGCCGGTCTCCTCGATCATGTGGACGAGTGCCCAGCGGATGCTGGGAGCGGGTCTGCGCGTCGGCGGGCGGGGCACGGGTGCGTCGAGGCCGGCGCACCCGTCGAGGACGGCGTCGGCGCGCGCGACGGTCTCCCGGTAGCGGGCGACGACATCGGCCACGCTGTCCGCGGCGGGGGCGTCGAAGGTCGCCTGCCAGTCGGCGACCTCCTCCCCGAGGAACGTGGCCCGCTCGACGGCGGTGAGGTGGTGGAGCAGGCCGAGCAGGTTCGTGCCCGAGGGCGTTCTGTACGTGCGGACCTGCGGTTCGGGAGCGCCCTCGACCTTCGCGGCGATCGAGTCGCGCAGGTAGCCGAGGAATCCGCGCAGGACCTCGGTCTCACTGCTTCCGGTGCGGGGCGGCGGGGTGTCGCGGCGGTGGGCGGCGGGCATCGTGCCTTCTTTCGGTGGGCCGGGCAGGTTCAGCCGGCGCGGCGGATGACCAGGACGTGGTCGGTGACCTCGGCCGTACGTCCTCCCGGGCCGGTAGCGGTCCGGCGAGGTGCGGCGGCACGCTCGACCGGCCATGTCCCCGCGTCCAGGGCGATGCCGGCGGCGACCTCCCGCGGGGACGGGAAGCGGGCGTCCTGCTCCCATGACCAGGGAGCGGCCGAGCCGTGGTCGACGACCAGCAGCCGCCCGCCCGGGCGCAGGGCGTGCGCGGCCGCACGCAGCACGGCCGCCTTGTCCAGGTCGAAGGGGGTGTGCAGGTAGTGGGCGCAGACGAGGTCGAACGCGCCGCCGGGGAAGGTCTCGCGCAGATCGTGCCGCTCGGCCGCGACGCGCCCGGCCAGACCGTGCGAGGCGGCGAGGCCGGCCAGGCGCTCGACCGCCACGGCCGACACGTCGACGGCGGTGACCTGCCACCCCTGACGGGCGAGCCAGAGCGCGTCACCGCCCTCGCCGCACCCCAGGTCCAGCGCGGTGCCGGGCGGCAGGCCGGCCACCGTCTCGGTGAGCATGGCGTTCGGCTGCGGATCCGCGGGCGCCGGGCGGTCCGCGTACAGGCCGTTCCAGAACGCGGCCGCCTCAGTGGTACTCATCGAGCGCTCCTCCTTCTCTCTTGCCGTTGCGGGGGAACGCGGCCCACTCTCGCCCGGCCCGTCGTGAATTGGCACGCCATCTTGCAGTTCCTGCAAGATGGCGTGATGAACGGTGAACCGGAGGACGCGCTGGGCTCTGTAGGGCCCCGGCTGCGGGCGCTGCGCCGCGAACGCGGCATCACCCTGGCCGCACTCGCGGCGGTGACCGGGGTCTCGGAGAGCACCCTGTCCCGGCTGGAGAGCGGGCGCCGCCGGGTGACCCTGGAACTGCTGCTCCCGCTGGCCCGCACCTACGACGTCCCCCTGGATGACCTCGTCGGCGCCCCGCGCACCGGCGATCCCCGCATCCACCTGAAGCCGGTCCGGCGGTTCGGCATGGTGTTCGTGCCGCTGTCCCGTCGGCCGGGCGGCACCCAGGCCTTCAAGATGATCATCCCGGCGAGCCCGGAACCGCTGGTGCCGACGCCGCAGACCCACGAGGGGTCCGAGTGGCTGTACGTGCTCAACGGGCGGCTGCGGCTGCTGGTCGGTGAGCGCGACCTGGTCCTGTCATCCGGTGAGGCCGCCGAATTCGACACGGCACTGCCCCACTGGCTGGGCAGCGCGGACGGCGGCGCGGTCGAACTCCTCGTCCTGTTCGGTCCGCAGGGGACACGTGCGCACCTGCGCGCCGGCCCCGGCCGGGCACCACGGGAAAAGTGAACCAGGGGCAGCCGGCGCTGAGCTTGAGCTTTGTTCCCGGTCGTCGACCCGGCCGACCTCGCTTCGATCTACTGGGACATGTACACCAAGCGGGACCGTGTCGAGGTGGTCCACCCCGAGTTCAGGACCGGCTGACACACGAACCCTCAGAGACGCTCGGGTGCGATCCGCGTGTAGCTCTCCCGGAGTGCGGTGAGCGCCGGGTGGTCGGTTCGCATCCGGAGATCGTCGATGGCGGCGATGGGGCGGACGCCGATGGCGGCGTTGGTCGCGAACGCGGCCCGGGAAGTGGCGAGCCGGTCGCGGTGGAAGGGGCGCACCGTTCCGTGGCCGGCGTCCTGGAGCAGGCGGAGGGTGACGCCGGGCAGCACATCGGCCTGCGGCCAGCTGACCTTTCCCTCGGCGTCGATGAAGCCGACGTTCCAGGTCACGCCCTCACTCACCAGCCCGCTGCCCGGATGGGCGAACAACGCGTCGTCGAATCCGGCGCGCTGGGCCTGTCGCCGGTGGTGGAGTGAGGCGAACAGGCCGGTGTGTTTGACGGCGGGCAACTCACGCTGGAACGCGCGGGTCTGCACGCTCATCGGTGCCGGCGTGAGGGCGCCGGCGGGGCGGACCGTGACCAGCGTCCGGGGCTCCGCCGGGTTCCCGGGGCGGCCCAGGTCGAGTGCGGGGTCGAAGATCGTGACGCGGGCGGTGCACGAGCCACGGCCCGCGTTCTGGACGGCCCGCCGGACGAGGGTACGCACCCGGCCGGTGTCCAGCTCGGCCTCGAAGACCGTGCGGCAGTCCCGGGCCAACCGCTCCAGATGGAGACTCAGCCCGCGTACGCCTCCGTCGTCCACGCGCAGGGACGTGAAGTGGCCCAGGTTGACGAGGGCCAGGGCACGCAGTTGTTCAGGAGAGACGGGCCTGCCGTCGAGTTCCGCCATGGGGTTCAGTCTGTCACCGGCCGCTGCCGCCTCCCTGCGGACGTGGGAGTGCGCCCCGGGCGCCGGAGCCCGGCGACGGAGAAGCCACAGCCGTCCCCCGCCGGAGGGGGAACCGGTCAGTACCGGGTCAGGAGTGGAGGGAGGGAGCCGCAGCGCAGGAGCGTGGCGCCCAGGGGGGTCAGGGAGTGGACCACCGCCCGGCCGCGGCGGACGCTGCGGACCAGGCCCGCGTTGCGCAGGACACTCGTGTGCTGGCTCGCCGAGGAGGGCAGGACCCCGGCGCGGCGGGCGAGTTCGGTGGTGGTGCCGCCATCCTGGAGGGCTTCGAGGACGGCCGCGCGGGCGTGGCCCAGCAGCGCCGCCAGGGCCTGCCTGCGGTCATCGGGGCTCCGCTGCGGGACGTCGTCGGGCACGTGGTGTTCCACGGGGTAGACGAGCACGGGTGTGTCCTCGTGGTGGAGGAGGGTCACGCCTGTGCGCAGGCAGAAGAAAGAGGGGACCAGCAGCAGTCCGCGGCCCTCGAGGTGGAGGTCCTGCTCCACCGGGTAGGAGATCTCCAGGACCCGCCCCGCCAGTGCGCGGGCAGGGGCAGGGAGGTCAGCATCCCCGTGGTGCCCTCGCCGAGGGCCGCCTCCGCGGCGCGGGTTCTGCTGTGCCGGGCCTGGGCGAGGATCGCGTCCCAGTAGGGGGCGATCGCCGTCCGGTGGTAGGCGGTCACCGCCGCCCCGAGGGCGGCCAGTGCCGGGATGCGGCTCTCGCCCAGGTCCCTGATCCAGGGGGAGGGGGCGCGCTCCTGGGCCAACGCGCCCATGTCCCGGCCGAGTTCGGCGCGCGGCGTGTGCAGGATCCGGTCGAGCGCCTCGTCCAGCGCGGCCTGTGGCGGGGTGAGGAAGTCGGGGAAGTACCCCTGGGGCGGCACCAGCGCGGCCAGCGGTTTCCAGGCCCGCGGCAGCCCGGGGCACACCGACCGCCGCCACTGCTTGAGCAGTGGCCCGCCGTCGCCGCGCTGGAGCCGGTGGAGGCTGAGGACGGTCTCCCACATCGGCAGCGGCCCCCCGGCCATCCGCGTCCGCCCGAGATCCTCCGCCGTGAAATGGATACGGAGCACGCCGTCCCCCCTGCGCCATGCCGCGACTTCCCCCTTATGCCCTGCTTCCCTACCACCTCGGCGGCCGCGTCAGTCAGCTTTCACGCAGAAGTGCAACGACCTGGGGCCGGCCCGCGCGGCGGGCAGCGTAGGGGTGTGCACAGCCGTGCGCACGACAGGAGGGGGACAGTATGAAGCTGCGGAAGGGGTTCACCATGACGGCGGCGGCGACCGCGCTGGCGCTGGGCGGTCTGCTGGGCTCGGGGGTGGGCCCGGCCGGTGCCACGACGGAGGCGGACGTGGCCGTTCAGCAGGAGCCCGCGGTCGCCGTCGGGCTCGCCGCGCAGGAGGCCGTCGGGTTCGACGACGCCGGGGCACTCGCCTACGCGGATTGCGACAACGGGTGGATCTGTTTCTTCTCCGCCACCAACGGTGGCGGCAGCAAGTGCCAGTGGAACGCCGCGCTCAACTCCGACACCCGGCCCCAGTGCAGCTGGATGAACAGCGGGACGACCGCCAAGTCCGTCTACAACCGCACGTCCTACCGCTACCACTACTACCTGGACAAGAACTACAAGAACCGGCTCGGCAGCACGCTCAGCGGCGGTCAGGGCAACCTCGCCGGCAGCTACACCATCGGATCGCTGTGCCGGCACAACGCCAGCGGCTGCCCCAACTGACAGCCCGGTACGGAAAGCCGTGAGCCCCTGATCGTCACCGTGACGGTCAGGGGCTCACGCCCGGTCAGAACAGGCCGTCCGTCGAGCGGCCGAAGAACTCGATCTCGGCGATCGCGACCTGCTTCTCCTGCGACGCGCCGTGGGCCGCCACGAGGGTGAAGCGGATCTGCACGACCTCCTTGGCCCGCAGTTTGCGCAACTGGCCGCCCGCGCCCTGGTCGAGGGAGACCTCGTGGGTGGCCTCCGAGCCGTCCGCCCGGGTGACCGTGACCTCCAGCAGGCGCGGCAGCGCCGACTCGTTGAGGTCGGCTGCGCGGGTGGAGACGCCGGGGGTGATGACCATGTCGAGCAGGTCCGTCGGGTTCGTGAAGCGCGCCTCGATCCACTCGCCCTCACCCGCGTGCGAGACGCCGGGGCCCCACCAGGTGTTGCTGAGGGTGTCGAAGGCCAGTTCCGGGCCGTGGTCCTGGAACGAGCGGGACGCGTCGACGCTGTCGGGGTAGACGGGCGCGCGCTTGGCGAAGTGGTCCCGGGTCGCCTGGACGCCGTCGGGTATGCGGACGATCAGGAAGATCGCCAGCACCGCCACCAGCCCGAGCGCCACCCACTTCATGATGTGGCCGAAGCTGCGGTTCAGCCGCGGCCGGTCACCGGCCCACGGCGCCTCGCGGCTGCTGGAGTCCAGCAGTCGCCGCCACCAGGGCAGCCGCTCGTCGTCCCGCTGCTCCACCACCATGGGCATGGCGCAGCGCGCGCAGTAGTGCCGGTCGGGACGGTTGTGGATGCCGCACCAGCGACACGGGACGCCGCCCTCGGTGTCCGCCTCCTGCCCCGGGCCCCGTACCTGCTGCCGCGCGGCGGCGGGCCGGCCCGGCAGCGTCGGGGCGACCGCCTCCGGCACCTCGGCCGGGGCGGCCGGTTCGGTCACCGGCACCAGGAGTTCGCGCGCGCGGCGGGCCGACTCCTGGTCGGTCTCCGCGCGCGAGGGCTCCCGCTGCCGCGGCGGCCCGGGGTGCTCCATGGGGGAGACATCGGTGCCCACCGGCGGGGTCGGTGTGTCGTCCGGGTGCGGCGCGTCATCCGCACCGTCCGCGCCCTTCCCCAGCCGGGACGCCGTCGCCGTACCGCCGCGCGCCACCCGCCCGGTGGTGTCCTCGGTACCCAGCATCGCGGCACCGACGGCGGCCTCCGCCGCCCGTGGGCTCGCGTCGCCGCCCTGCTTCTCCCGCCAGCTCAGCACGGCCCCGCACGCTTCGCAGAACGCCTGCCCGGGCTCGGCGCGGGTGCCGCAGTCGGCGCAGTTGAGGGTACTCATCTCTCCAAGGTCCTTTCAGCTGCCGTCACTTGGACCGTGTACGGCATGTGGGCGGGGCGCGCGGCGGCCACCAGGGTGTCCAGCCGGTGCTCGTCCGCGGGGGTGGGGTGGGGCAGCCGCAGGTGGACGTGCAGACGCGGGCGCCGCTCCCCGGGAACCGGACCGTAGGGGCGGGCGCTCCACTCGGTGCCCCCGCTCTCGGTGATCTCGGCCTCGGCGCCGAACGTCAGCCGGATCGCCTCGGCCAGGCCGCGCCGGGTGCCGCGGATCCGGTGCAGACCCGCGGCGGCTCCCACCGCCGCCCGCAGCCGCTCCTCCGTCTCCGTGCCGTCCGTCTCCGCCCCGACCCAGGTGCCCAGCCAGCGGGTGAAGTCCTCAGGCGCGAGCGAAGGGGTGAAGTACGCGTCCAGGCAGTCGAGTACGTTCAGCATCGGCGCCAGCACGTCGTCGAGACCGCCCACGAAGCGCTGCGCCAGATCGTCGTCGGCGAAGACGGCCGGCAGCATCGCGCCGATCGGTGAGGACGAGCCGAGCCCGTCGACCGAGCCCCTCACGCGCCGTCCCCGATCACCCGGATGCGGTGGTCGAAGGAGAACGGCAGCGCCCCGGGGCCCAGGTTGACGCGGTCGCTCGCCTCACCCCGCTTGCCGGACAGCGGATCGGCCGGGTGCAGGAGCACCTGGTCGACCAGTTCCACCCCCGGTACGCGCTGGAGCACCGCGAAGATCTCGCCCGCCTGCACGGGCCGCCCGAACGGCCAGCCCGTCCCGTCGGCCCCACCGGTGATCGGGTCCAGGTGCTGGTACAGCGCGTCATGGGCGCGGTGCCGCACCTGGTCGATGTCGATCCCGCGGTACGCGTGCACGGTCGCCACCGCCGTGATGCCCTGGTAGTAGGGCGGGCCCACCGCCAGCCGCGTCCCGATCGGGCGCCGTTCGTCGAGGTAGCGGGCCACCCGGCTCAGCAGCGCGTCACCGGGCACCAGTTGCTCGAACCGCAGCCGTCCGCCCCGGTCCTGCACCGCCTGCGGCACCACCAGCACCCGTACCGCGTATGCCCCGTGCTCGCTCTCCTCGCCCTCCAGGCAGGTGATGCGCGCCGTGTCGGGCGCCGCCCGCCGGGCCAGCTCCTCGTAGTCGCGCAGGGTCACCGCCCGCTCCTGGGCGCGCAGCGAGACCGGCGCCCGCAGCTTCGCCTCCTCGACGGTCTCCCCGTCCACCCCGCCCAGCGCGGCCTCGCGGTTGACGATCTGCGAGATGTACGGGACGGAGGTGCGCAGCACCCGGACGGCGCCGCGCGCCACATTGCCCGCCCGGCCGCCGCCGGTGCGGTAGCGGCGGACCCTGATGACCGCGCCCTTGGGCGGGACCATGCCGTACTGCCGCAGGGAGCCGTCGGGTTCGCGCACGCTGGGGCCGAACGCGATCTCGCCGGTCGTCGCGTCCAGGGTGATGTGCCGGTCACGGGGCCGGGAGGACGCGAAGTTCGGCACGACGTCCCAGTCCGCCCACCCCTCGCCCTCCGCGGTCTGGAGCAGCACCGGCGGGTCGTCGCCCACCACCGGCGCGTGCGCGACCCGCACCCGCTGCCCCGGCAGCCCGGTGGACTCACCCAGCGCCTCGTCGTACACCGTGTCGGCGTGCACGGCCGGTGTCGTGCCGCCCAGTGTGAACGCCTCCACCGAACTCACCGTCGGCGACGTCGTGTAGAACGGCTGGTCGGCCAGCGGCTCCGTGACGCGGCAGCGCAGCCACCCCGCCGTCCGGCCGCCACTGCGCGAGGTCACATGCCCGCCCGGCACATGGAGGACCACGTGCCCCGGCCGGTTGAGCCCGCCGGTGCCGTCCTCCCCGACCTCGCACTCCGCCCAGCCGTCCTCGGTCCACGCCTCCCAGACCAGCGGAGGCTGCCGGGGGTCGACACCGACGCCGTCCACCCGGCTGTCCAGCTCGATGCCGACCGCGCAGTTCGGCACGGCCGCGGACAGGCCGATGAGCATGCAGTCGCCCGGACTCGGCGACTCCGCGAAGCACATCGGGGCCTTGCCCTCGGCGAGGTCGGTGGTCCGGTCGGTGACCGCCTCACCCTTGTGCTGCACGGCCAGATGCCCCAGCTCGCAGGGGACGATGGGCAGGCTGCGCTCGGTGGCGAAGACGACCGCCTCCTCGCTCTCGGTGCGCGTGGTGGCGACCTCCGCGCCGGCCGGCACCGTCACCGTGTTCTCCTGCGGAGCGGAGAGCCAGAAGGTGACGTCCGCGCGGGCGGCGGTGGGCGGGAAGAGCGTGATGCCGATGAGGTCGAGGAAGGCCAGCTGGTTCTTCTCCGGCACCCGGTTGAGCCGGTACACGATCTGGTCGGCGAGGTGCGCGACCGTCTCGACCAGGGTCACCCCGGGGTCGGACACGTTGTGGTCGGTCCATTCGGGAGCGCGCTGCTGGATGTAGCGCTTGGCGTCGTCGACGAACTGCTGGAAACGGCGGTCGTCGAGATTGGGGGAGGGGAGGGCCATCAGTGGTCGCTTTCGGAAGCCGGACCGGACGTGGTGTTCGGCTCGTCGTGGGACGGAATGACATAGAACGGGAAGACGAGGTTGCGGGGGTTGTTGGTGCCACGGACCGCGTACCGGATGTCGATGTAGAGCACGCTCCGGTCGGTGCCGGCCGTCACGTCGACCTCGTGCACCTCGATCCGCGGCTCCCACCGGTCCAGGCTGCTCAGCACCTCGTGCTGGATACGCCCCGCGGTCTGCTCGTTGACCGGGGCGAAGACCATGTCGTGGATCGCGCAGCCGAACTCGGGGCGCATCGGCCGCTCGCCGGGCGCGGTGGCCAGCACGAGCCGGATCGCCTCCTCGACCTCCTGCTCCCCGCTGACCAGGGCGATGCCCCCGGTGGGGGAGATCCGCAGCGGGAAGGACCATCCCGATCCGACGAACTGTTCGGCCATGGGCCGCGTACCTGCCTTTCTCCGGGCGTTGTTGCGGTGGGGTGGGGACGCGTGACGGCGGCGGCTGCGGCCGGGGCGGTCACGGGGGGAAGGGCAGCTTGTTGAACAGCGAGGGCAAGGTGCTCTTGATGAGGACCGCGCCCCCGGCGGTCACCTTGACGAGGCCCATCGCGTCCAGGTTCAGCAGGCCCAGCGACTTGACGCCGACCTGGCCAAGACCTTCGATGGTGAGCGCGCCCGTGCTCTTGATGTCCATGGCCCCGCCGCTGGAGAGGCTGAGCTTGCGGCCCGCCTTCAGCGTGAGGTTCTTGCCCGCCTCCACCGACACGGCCCCGTCGCCCTTGATCTCGATGGCGCCGTCGCTGTTCACGATGATCTTGGTCTCGGAACGGTCGAGGTGGATGGTGAGCCGGTCGTCGCCGCTCGCGATCCGCACGCCGTTCTTGCCCGGCCGCTGGCTGAGCAGATCGACGCGGTTGCCCCGGCGGTCGGACAGGGTGTGCCGGGCGCTCTCGTTCTTCAGACCGTCGTGCAGCGGCACGTCCTTGACCCGGGTCGGCTTGTCGATCCCGTTGTAGAGCCCGCCGACGACGTACGGATGGTCGAACGCACCGCGGTCGAACGCCACCAGCACCTCGTCGTTGACATCGAGCGGGAAGATCCCGCCGCCGCCCTTGCCGCCCCACTGCGTCACCCGGCACCAGTCGCTGATGTAGGTGTCGTCCAGCCACGGGAACTTGAGCTTCACCCGCCCCTGCTCCAGCGGATCGGCGACGTCGGTGACGAGCGCGATGACCACGCTGGGCAGCCGCACCCCCGCGCTCTGCGCACCGCCACCGCCCGAGGCCACCCCGTACAGCGACCGCCACTGCCGGCCGCTGACGGTCGCGAGCGTCCGGTACGGCTCCTCACCGAAGTGGTGCTGTACGGAGGTGACGGTGTACCGGCCCTCGAACGGCTCGCCCACCCCGTCCAGATACACCGGCAGGCCGGGACGCAGCTCCGGATTGCCGTGCACGGACAGTTCCAGCTCCGTGAACGACGAGGCCACGTCGTCCGCCAGCGCCTCGGCCGCGCGCTTCACCACCGGCTGCTCGTCGTACGGGAGTCCGGCGTCCACCAGGGTCACGGACGGGAACACCCCGGCCGCGTCCGCCGGGGTACTGCCGATGCCGAACCGCTTGGTCGAGGGGTTCGTGACCTGCTCCACCACCTCCTTCTTGGAGGCGACGTTCCAGCCCCTGGCCTCCACCCGGCTCACCTGATCGCCGGCCGTCACCGCCGTGCGCAGCCGCAGCACATCGCTGCCGCCCTGGAGCACCAGCGGATTCGGGTCATCGACCCCCGACGGAGCCGGCGCGCCCGAGGCCGGCTCCGGGTCGACGAAGTGGAACTTCCCCCTGGAGTCGATCGACATGACCCGGTTGTTCTCGTCCGCGAGCCGTGCCAGGAAGTCCCAGTCGGTGACGCCGGACTGCGAGATGAACTCGTACTCGCCCCGGGTGGCATCGATCTGGCCGATCTGCACACCGTTGTCGGCCGCCAGGTCCTTCGCGATCGACGAGGCGGTCTGGCCCCGGTACGCCTTCACCCGGCTGCGCCGCATCAGCCGGAACCCGCTGTCGTACCCGCGGATGATCGCGGAGGATCCCGAACCGTCGAAGTCCGCCTCGATCCCCGTGACCTCCCCGGTGAACAGCGGATCGGTGGTGCCGTCCCCGTCGGCCACGGGTGTGATGACCACCTTCGTGCCGAACTTCACGCCGAGTTCGCCGAGGATCTCGCGGCTCGGGTCCTTGAACACCAGGCGGAACGCGGCGGGCACCCCGACCCCCTGATCCACCCATCCCTCGATGAGATCGTTCTCCAGATCCTTCGTCAGTTCGGTCCCGTCGATCGAGACGCTGAGCACACTGGAGAACGCCGCTTCCGCCATCAGGAACGCACCTCCTCGGCGGCCGGCATCATCAGCTGCGAGCCGGGGGTCAGATGTGAGGGGTCGTCGATGTTGTTGGCCTCGGCGATCGCCCGCCAGGCCGACGCGCTGCCGTACTCCCGGAAGGCGAGGGAGGCCAGCGAGTCGCCCGCGACCACCCGGTGCACCCGGCGCGCGGTCAGGGCGCCCGAGGTCGGGTTCTGCCCCGGGGTACGACTCGGTATCTCGTGCAACTGCAGCTGGCAGGTGGCGCGGATGGGCGTGCCGGAGGGCGCGAAGAGGGAGTAGGAGGCCTCGACGGAGCTGACGTACGCGGTGAAGCGGGCCGTGGAGAACGCGCCCCACTGGAAGATCACCCACGGCGGCGACGGCTGCTTCGTCCGCAGGCTCTCCTCCGTCACCTCGCAGCACTTCATCAGGTCGTCCACCTTCTTCAGCACCGAATTGCTGCCCGGTTCGTGCGAGGTGTCCAGGAAGATCTCCAGCGTCATCTGCCGCGCCTCGGCACCCATGAACTCCGGCTTGGACCCCTGGCGCACCCGGATCGTCGGCGTCGACTTCCACTGCGCGCCGCGGCTGACGGACAGCTGGGCCGGGTTGAACTCGAACGCGAACTCCTGGATGAGCGCGCCCGGCGTGGTCTTGCGGCCCTTGGGAGGCTGGTGGATGGCGAGCGTGGCACGCACGAGGCTGCTGCCCGCGCCGCCGCTCTGTCCCGTGGCCATGGCTGGTGGTGTCCCTTCGGTTGGTGGGTCGGCGCCGTGGGGTGCGCGGCCCGTACGGTGTCCGCGGACCGGTCTGCCCGGGCGGCGGTCAGTCCGCGAACCCGTGGTGGGCCAGTTCCAGGGTCTCCAGAGCCACCGACGCTCCGCCCGGTTCGAAGCCGGGGGCCTCCCAGCGGACCGGGAACACGTCGAGCAGGCTCCAGGTGACGATCTCGGACTTGTCCGCCCGCAGCGCGGTGATCGCGGCGGTGGGGCGCACCATCCCGGTCCGGATGGAGGAGATCCACTTGGCGATCTTCACACTGTCCTCGGTGACGGGGCGCGTCAGCGTGATGTTGGAGAAGGTGACCCGGGTGGGGAACTGCCACACGAAGCCGTTGTTGCCGCCCTCCTGCCGCTGCTCGGTCTCCACCTGCGCGGACAGGCCGGAACAGGTGTTGAAGTAGCCCAGGGTCCCGGTGTCGATACTGAGGCGGAAGAAGGGGGTGCTGGCCGGGTCGCGTCGCTGTGACATCGGGAGGGCCTTTCTGCGGGCGGTGTGGTGCGGTCGTCGGGCCGGTGGGCGGCGGTCAGTAGCGGTTGTCGCGCAGCTTCCCGATCCGTTCGCGGTCGAGGCGGAGTTCGGTCCGCAGCAACCGGGCGACGCGCCCGATGATCTGGCGGCTGAGCTGGTCGAGCTGGAACTCGCTCATGTGCAGCGGGTCGGCGACCTCCGCCTTCCGCTGCGCCTTCTGCTCCGCGGTCCAGGAGGACTCCGGGGAACTGCCCGACTGCCATCGGGCGGAGGGCGGCGGGGGCGGCGAACCGGGCGGGGGCGACGCTCCCTGCGGTGACCGCTGGACGGGAGGAGCCGCGGCGGCCCGGTACGTGCGCGCGGGCGCCGGCGGCGCGGGCGCGGCTGATGAGGCGGGTGGTGCCGGTGGGACCGGTGGGGCGCTCCGGGCGATCGGCATGGCCACGGGCGCCGGGGTGGTCGCCGGGGCGTGGCCGACCGCCGGGGTGGTGTCGGCCGCGCGGGGCGCGGCCGACGGCATCGCGAGGCGCTGCACGGTGGCGGGACGGGCGGGAGCGACGGCCGGTGCCGGGCGCGCCGCCGCCCACCGGGCGGTCGCCGCCACGGGCCGGACGGCCGCGGGGGCCGGTGCCGGGGTCGGCGACGCTGCCGGGCTTCCCGCCGCCGGCAGGGGCGTGACGGTGGACGCGGGTGCCGCGGTGGCCGGGGTCCGGGCGGGCGAGGTGGCGGGGCGCACGGCCTCGGTACGGGCGGCGGGCGGCACGGCGGGCGGCACGGCCGCGTCCGGGACGGCGAGCGGACCGCCAAGGCCGGCCGGGCGCGGTCCCGGCCCGGCCGGAGCGCGGGGTCCGGGCGGTGCCGGGGCCCGGAGCGCCGAGCGCTGCACCGGGGCCGAGGGTGCGACGGGGCCCGCCGGTGCCGGCCCGGAGGAGAGGGGAGCGCCCACCGGATGCGGACGGGGGCGGGGGTGCGCGGCCGGGGCCGGTGCCGGGCGCTGCCGGACGCCGGTGGGACCGTCCGGCAACTGCCGTGCGGGGGAGCCGAGTCCCGGCCGGACGGATCCCGTCGGCGCTGCCGGACGCGGCGCGGAGGCCCCGGGCGGGGCCGGGGTCCGCGGGCTCGCGGCGGCCGGTCCCCCGCCGGGCACCGACGGCGCGGGGGTCGTACGCCGGACGGGGGCGCCCAGGGCCGGAGCCGTGCCTCGGGGGGAGCGTGCCGTGGCGCCGGGGGCGGGTGTGCCGGCCGCCGTGCGCTGGACGGTGGGCGGCTGTGCCGGGGCGCCGCCCGAGGAGGGCGCGGTGCCTTCGGCGCGCGCCCGGCCGGGGCCGGACGCGGCGGTCGCTGCGGCGGTCGATGCGCTGGCGGACGCGCTGGTGGATGCCGTGGTGGAGCGCTGGAAGACGGCCGGTACGGCGGGCGGGTGGGCGCTGTGCGCCGCACGCGGTGAGCCGTTGTCGCTCGCCGACGGTGAGCCGGCGCGCGGCGTGGTGTCGGCACGCTGGACCACGGGGGTACGCGGCCGGTCGTCGCCGGCCCGGGGGGCCGACGGGCGGACAGGCCGGCCCTCGGCGCTGCGCGCCGCGCCGTCGCTCCCCTTCGCCTGTGCGGTCGGGGCGGGCACGGCGGGGGACGTCGGCGTCACCGGTCGCCGCGGCGCCGCCGGTGGTGCGGTGTGCGCGGCGTGTCGCTGGACGGGCCGCGCGACGGGGGTGCCGCCGGTCGCCGGTGCCGCCGGTCGCGGCGAAGCCTGCGGCAGCGCGGCGTCGCCCGTCGGCCGGACCGGTGCGCCGGCCGGTGACGTGCCGGACACCTCCGGGCGGGGCGCCGGGGCCGGGGACGTGGCGCGCCGGGTGGCGGAAGGGGCCTGCCGGTCCCCGTCGGCCGCGTGCCCCCCTCTGGCGGCTGCGGTGTCCGGGGACCGCCGGCCGGCCGGGGCCTGCGGTGTGTCGCTGCCGGCGGACCGCGTCGGCAGGACCGCGGGCGGTGCGGTGCTGCGAGTGCGCTGGACGGCGGGGGTTCCGGGTGTGCTGTCGCCGGTCTTCGGGGTCTGCGGGGCGGTGGGGGCCATCGGCCGGTTGTCGCCACGGGGCCGGGGCCGCGGGGTCACCGGCGCCGGGGCGGACGGGGTGCCGGGCCGGACGGTGGACGTGGCGCGCCGTCCGGCCTCGCCCGCCTGGGTGCTGGGGGCGGACGGCGCGGTGGGCGTCGCGGGCCGCGCGCCGTCGTTCACCGGGCTGCTCGCGCCGCGCCGGACGGCGGGGGTTCCGGGTGTGCTGTCGCCGGTCTTCGGGGTCTGCGGGGCGGTGGGGGCCATCGGCCGGTTGTCGCCACCCGGCCGGGGCTGCGGGGTCACCGGTGCCGGGGCGGACGATGCGGAGCTCGCGGTGCGCTGTACCGCCGGGACGTCCGGTGTGCCGCCGCCGGACCGCGTCGGCCGGACGGCCGGTGTGGCGGCGGGCGCGGGGCCGACCGGGGCTCCCGCCGGGCTGCCCCCGCTCGACCGTGCCGGCCGGACCGTGGGCGCGGGGGCGGACGTGCTGCCGCTCGCGGTGCGCCGGACGGCGGGAGTCCCCGCCCGGCTGTCGCCGGTCGCCGGCGTCGCCGGTTGCCGCGCGGGCCGTGCCGGTGTGTCGCCGGTCGCCGGTGCCGTCGTCGAGCGGGCCGGTTCCGTCGTGGGCCGCGCGGACGGCGTACGCGGGGCGGCACCGGCCGTGCCGCGCGTCACGGCCGGTGCCGCCCCGCTCGCGGTGGCGCTGTCCCGGCTCCCGCTGCCCCGGCTCTGGCTCAGGTCCCGGCTGTGGCTGTGGCTCTGCGGACGGTTCCGGTCGGTGGAAGACACCTGCCGCTGCACGGGGTTGCCCGCCGGGCCGGCCGGCGACGCGGACACGGCCGGGGACGTCGGGGCGCCCGGCGCGGCGGGGGTGGCGGGTCGCGGGGCGGCGGAGGCCGACCCCGGTGCGGCGGCCGTCCGCCGCACGGGCGCGGTGGTGTCGGCCCCGGAGCGTCGCGCGGGCGCGGCCGGCGTGGGCGCGTCCTCGCTCGCGTCCTGCCGGGCCGGCGGGCGCAGCGAGACGGCGGTCTCGGGGGCCCGCTGGATCGGCGCGCCGAGGGCCGGGCGAACCGGACGGGCCGGAATCCCCGGGTGGCCGGGGGCGGCCGTGCCGAGGGGAGGAGTGGGGGAGCCGGCACGCTCGGCCGCCGGGGAAGGAGACCGCCCCGGCGCCGTGTTGGCGCGCGGGGTCGCGACGCGCTGGACGGCCGGCGCCGTCGGCGCCGAGCCCCCGCCGCCGTCCCGTCCGCCTCCCCCGGAAGCGGACGGCGGCCCGGATGCCGCCGCACCCGGGCCGCCGGTCGGGTCCGCGCCCCGCGCCCCGGACGCCGGCTCGCGCCGGAACGCGGGCAGCACCCGGCGCGGTGCGCCCGCCGGTGCTGTGACGGATGTGGTCAGGGAACGCGGCTGCGGCGCGGTGCTGCTGACGGGCCGTACCCGCGTGCCCGCGGGGCGGGACGGGGCGGGCCCGGGGGCGGCGGCCCGGGGTGCGAAGGTGTCCGCGTCCGGCTGCACGGCGGGGACGACGGGCGGGGAGAAGGAAGGGGAAACCGGCCGGGTCGTGGGGCGTTCGAGACCCGCGACCGCCGGCCTGGCCGCCTCCAGGTGCCGCCCGGCATTGCTCGCGGGCGACCGGCCGTCCAGGATGGCGGGCGGCCGGGCGTGCACCGAGGAGGGGTTCTGGAACGTCGCCAGCTGCCCGCCGAACCGCGCGTTCGCGATCCGCTGTTCGGGAGCCACCGCCGGCCGGATCGGCGCCGTGACGCTCCACGCGGGGACGACCGGCCCGGTGGCCGCGCCCGCCGCTCCGGACGGGCCGGCCGGGGGCGGACCCCCGGCCTCCGCCGCCCCCGTCCCGGCACCGGGCCGGGCGGCGTCCGGCGAAGTCCCCGCACCGTCCGTGCGGCGCAGCAGACGATCCAGGAAACCCACTGCTCAGCCCTTCGTTTCGGCGCCCTGCACCAGGGACGCGATCTGCTGCACGTAGCCGCGGCGATCGTGGTGTTCCAGGTCCAGGATCTCCGTGTGTGCCCAGTGGAAGTGGTAGGCGAGGTACGCGATCTCCTCGTGCAGCCGGTCGGTCGCGTACGTCATGATTCCCCCAGGCGGCTCCCGCCGAGTTCCACCTCGAAGGCCTCGGAGCAGTGCGGGCAGGCCACCGTGGCACGGGTGTGCCCCTCGGCGTTGATCTGGCGGTAGAAGTCCTGGAGGAACGCCAGATCGGAGGCGAACATCCCCTCCACGGTGCCGTCGTGCACCGACGGCAAAGTGCCGAGCTGGGTGATGACGCGACCGAGGAGCACCACCGACAGGTACGCCGGGTTCTCCTGCACGCGGATGTCGCGGAGCGGGAGCAGTTCGTCCCGCGCCGTCGACAGCCGCATCACCCCGTTGCGGTGGACCGTGCCCTGCGCGTCGACGTACCCGCGGGGCAGTTCGAAGGCGAACTCGGTGCGCAGCGGCTCCGGTTCCCGCGCCGGTGCCGGAGCCGGAGCGGGTGCGCTCTCGGCTTCGGGCTCCACCGCGGGTACCGCCGCCGCCGGAGCGGCGGGGTGCTCCCTCGTGGTTCGTGCGGTGCGCCTCATTCCCAGCTCAGCCGCTCGTAGCTGATGGTGGCGGTCATCGTCAGGGGGTCCGTCGAGCCCGCGGACACCGCGGACGGCGTGGCGGTACCGCACCACGCGTTCTCCAGGTTGATCCGCAGCGTCTCCCCGTTCTCCCAGTCGTTGAAGACGATGGAGGCGTTCTTGCGGGCCTCACCCATGAGGCCTTCCTGCGAGGCCTTGATCCACTCCTGGATGATCTTTTCCTTGGTGATGCCGAACACGATCTGGCAGGTGCCGCCCTTCTCCGCACCCGGCATGTTCTTGGTGACGGGGATGCCGTCCGCCGTGTTCTGCATGTAGGTGATCGTGTCCTGCTCCTGCTGGAAGCCACTGATCTCGTGGACGGCTTCGACCTGGATGCCATCGATCTGGAAGCCGAAATTGCGGCTGAGGAGGGCATCGCCCAGCGTCATCGACATGCTTTTGGTTCTCCTTCAGGGGCCCCGGGTGATGCGGCCCGGGGGGAACAGAAATGGTGGGGCCCGGCCCCGCGGAGGCCGGCCACGACCCACCGGCCGCCGGGCCGGAGGCCGTGACCGGCCACCGGGTCTACTCCTCCAGCTCGCCGGTTCCGCTGGAGTGCTGCGCGAGCCGGAAGATGACGAACTCGGCGGGCTTGACCACGGAGACGCCCACCTCACAGATGACCCGGCCGAGGTCGATCGACTCCGGGGTGTTGGTCTCCTCGTCGCACTTGACGTAGAACGCCTGGCTCGACTGGGTGCCGAACAGGGCGCCCTCGCGCCACTCGTTCATCAGGAACGCGGTGACGTTGCGCCGGATGCGGGCCCACGTCTTGTGGTCGTTGGGCTCGAAGACCACCCACTGGGTACCCAGGAGGATAGCTTCCTCCAGGTAGTTGAAGTACCGGCGGATGTTGAGGTAGCGCCAGGCCGGGTCGGAGGACAGGGTGCGCGCGCCCCAGACCCGGATACCGCGGCCGGGGAAGGACCGGATGCAGTTGACCCCGATGGGGTTGAGCAGGTCCTGCTCGCCTCGGGTGATCTGGAGTTCCAGATCGACGGCACCGCGCACGACCTCGTTGGCCGGAGCCTTGTGGACGCCGCGCTCGGTGTCGTTGCGGGCCCAGACACCGGCGACGTGGCCGCTCGGCGGCATCAGGCGCGACTTGCCGATGGCCGGGTCGAAGGTCTTGATCCACGGGTAGTACAGCGCGGCGTACTTGGAGTCGTAGCCGGCCGTCTCCTGCCGCCAGACCCGGATCTGCCGGGCGTTCATGCCCGGCGGCGGGTCGATGATGGCGACCCGGTCGCCCATCAGCTCGCAGTGCGCGATGAGGCCGAGCTGGACGGCCTTGACGGACTCCAGGTCGATGGTGCCGCGCTGGTAGGCGGCCATCAGGTCGGGGACCGCGACCATGGAGATCTCGTCGACGGCCTCCAGGCCGCCGAAGCCGGTGCGGTCGGCGGAGTCGCCCAGGTACTGGCCGGGGCCGGGGTGCGAGTCGGCCGGGACCGGCACGCCGGCGGCGGGTGTGGCCGCCGGCACCGGGGCGGTCAGCGTGACCGTCTGGTTCTCGGGGCGCGCGAGCTGCCCGGCGGGGGCCGCCTCGGCCACCGCGATGAGCTTGGAGCGCTCCTTGACCTGGGTGACGACGTAGGCGCGGTTGCCCTTCTTGGCCGTGACGTCGAAGCTCTCGACGATCTTGCCGTCGTCCTTGACGTTCAGCTTGAACCGCTCCGCGGGGCCCTCGCCCTCGGCGTCGGCGACCTCCACGCTCAGCGGGCCGCGCGGGCCGGGAGCGATGGCGTTCACCGTGAAGGTGCCCAGCTCCTGGGGCTCGGCCGGCGGCAGCGCCGCGGGGCCGTCCTGGGCCGGACCGCCGAGTGCGGCCTGGCCGTTGCCGCCCTGCCCGGCGACGGCGGTGTCCGTGGCCGAGCCGCCGACGCGGACGACGTAGGCCGCGGTGCCGCCGTTGTTGAAGAAGCCGTAGACGGAGTGCGCGAGGTAGTAGCCGTCGGTGAAATCACCGAAGGAGGCGACGTACTGGGACCAGTTCGTCACCAGTGTCGGCTCGTTCAGCGGACCGCTGGGCGCGAGGCCGACGAAGGCGGCGACGGATGTGCCCACACCCTCGATCGGACGCGTCCCGCTGGCCACCTCCTCGACGTAGACGCCGGGCGACAGATAGGACGGCATGGTGTGCATCTCCTCGGGGTATGAGTAGCGACAGCACCACCTTGACGTGCCTCGGCACGGCAGCGGAACGACCCTGGGGCCCATGTGATGGGCAATGTCCAGTCCCTGGGGGGCAGTTCGTGCGGACCTCGTACGGGCTCCCCGGGCAGGGCACGGGCCCCGCTCCGGTTCGCCGCTGCCCGCCGCCGTACGCGCGATGTCCCCGTGTCAGGGCCTTCCTGACGCGGTTCCAGAAGGGCAATCGGCTTGCCCTTTCGCGCCCGAAGTACGGTGTCGACGGCTCCTGACCGCCCACGGTGTCTTCACTACGCTCGCCCACGTGACTCTGTGGACCTCCCTGGAACCCGCCTCCGCGACCGTCGCTCCCGGTGACAGCACGCGGGTACGCCTGCGTCTGCGCAACACCGGAGACGTGGTCGACGAGTACCGCTTCGAGCCCGTCGGGGAGTTGGCGCCCTGGACGACGGTGGAGCCGCAGACGCTCCGGCTCTACCCGGGGACGACCGGAGCCGTCGAGCTGACCTTCGCCCCGCCCCGTACCCCCGACGCGACCGCGGGGCCGAATCCGTACGCGGTACGGATCACGCCCACCGAGCATCCCGAGGCGGTGGTGGTCCCCGAGGGGAACCTGACCGTGCTGCCCTTCACCGAAGTGCGCGCCGAAGTGGTGCCGCCCACCGTGAAGGGCCGGTTCCGGGGCAAGCCCCAGCTCGCCGTCGACAACCTCGGCAACACCCCGATCACCGCCTCGCTCAGCGGCAGCGACAACGGCGACCAGCTCTCCTACGACCTGCAGCCCAGCAATGTGCGGATCGAGCCGGGCCGGGCCGCGTTCGTGAAGGTGACGCTGCGGCCGAAGACCCTCAGGTGGCTCGGCGGCAAGGACGAGCGGCCGTACCGCCTCGTCGTCCAGCGCTCCGGCAAGGAACCGCTGCCGGCGGAGGGCACGTTCCTCCAGCGCGGCTTCCTGCCCGGCTGGCTCGCCGCCTTCCTGGGAGCGACTGTCGCGCTCGCCCTCGCCTTCGCCATGCTCTGGTACAACCACGACCCGAAGGTCAAGAGCCTGGCCACCGAGCTGACGAGCGAGGTCAGTGAGCCCATCGACCCGCCGCCCGCCTCGGCCGAACCGCCGCCCCCCTCCCCCGAGCCGGAGCCCGAGCCGGAACCCGAGCCCGAGCCGGAACCCGAGCCCGAGCCGGAGGCCGAGAGCGGCGGTGGCGACGAAGAGGAGGAAGAGGAAGGCCCTCCGATGGAGAACGTCACACTGCTGAACGCCACGACCGAGCGCTGCGCGGACATCCCGGGCGCAAAGCCCGAGTCGGGTTACAAGGTCGAACAGCACAGGTGCCGGGATGACCAGAACAGCCAGCTGTGGAATCTGGAGGTGCGCCTGCCCGAAGGTGGACCGGCCGGCCTGCCGCTCTTCCAGATTCGCAATGTCTGGGCCGACTTCTGCATGGACCTGGCGGGTCAGCACGCCCACAAGGAGGGGACGGTGCTGTTCCAGTACAGGTGCGTCGACAACACCGACGACAACCAGCTGTGGTGGCTGGATCCGAAGGACGACGGCACCTACTGGATCCGCAACTTCAAGAGCAACCACCTGTGTCTGGTCGTCGACGGTCTGGACGCCACCGAGGTCGACCATCCGCTGACCCTCGGCGAGTGCTCCTCCTCGGAGCACTCGCGGTGGACGATCTACGACAGGGAAGCCGACAAGGAGCTGTGACGGACCCCGGGCGGGGCGGGCCGGTGTCCGCGCCCGGCGCGCCCCGGCGGTGACCGTCCGCAACCACACGCACGCGCCACCACCGCCGCCCGGTATTGCCGGGCGGCGGTGTCCGTCGGCGGGCGCTCGCCTCAGGTGGCGCGTTTGCGCCGGATCGCCCGTGTCCGCCGGATGGGCCGCAGTTCCCGGGACCCGCCCGCGCGGGGCTTCGGCAAGGACAGGGACCGCTGGGTGCTCCGCTCGGCGGCGGACGGCCCGTCGGACATACCCCGCGCCCGGACGACGGCCTGCTTGATCGGCGGGGCGACGTCGTACTCCGGGTACAGCGGGAAGGGCGCGGTGAGCGTCACATCGACGGACGGCTTGAGTTCGCCGCCCAGCGCCGACCAGATGTCCGCGAGCGAACGGGCCTCACCGTGCGGACCCGCCACCGTCAGCAGCACCGGCATGCCCAGGGCCCGCAGACTGTCGGGAAGTTCGGAGGGGTTCAGCGTGTCCCGGGGCAGCAGCGTGGCCAGTACGGCCGAGAGCAGACGGTGTTCGTCCTCCGGCTGCTTCGTCCACGCCGTCACCAGGTACGACAGCCGCAGCCAGCGGGGCGTCTCGCGCCGCTTCACGGTGATGTCGCGGTCATCGCGCACCGCGACCTGGCCGCGCTGCCGGCGGCCGGTGTCCTCCCGGATGTCGTACAAGTACGCGTTGATCACCGGCCCGTTGCGGCGTGCCGCCCAGTCACGGCTCGGCACCTCGAACGAGACATCGATGCCGGAGCCGGTCAGCGAGCCGCCGCCGAGCAGTCCCTTCAGAACCTCGTCCACCTCGTGGATCACCGTCGTACTCCCACCGTTGCGTGTCAGCGCCGTTCCGGGTCAGGCACGGACGCCGCAGATCATGCCTGGCCGACGGCCTTTCCGCACATGGGCCCCGGGGCCGGGCGCCGGGCACACCCACTGCCCCGGAAGGCAACAGCCGGATGCCCGGCGAGGGGCGGCCACGATCAGAGGTATCCCTCTTTGAAGGCGTAGGCCACCGCGTGGGCCCGGTTGCGCAGATGGAATCGGGTGGTCAGCCCGTGCATCACGTTCTTGATGGTGCGTTCGGAGTAGGCCAGCTTGGCGGCGATCTCCCCGGTGTCGAGGCCGTCGGCCGCCAATCGCAGCACCTCCACCTCACGGGGTGTCAGTCCGCTGGTGGGTACGCCCTCGCGGCCCGCCGCAGAACGGTGCAGCGCGCCGACCTGGTTGATCAGCCGGCCGAGCAGATCGCCCGGCAGGGTGCCGTCGCCGCGGGCCGCCGCCAGCACGGCCTGCACCAGGCGCTTCTCGGTGGCCTCGTGCCGCCAGACGATGGCGCTGATGCCGCAGGCGACCACGTCCAGGAGTTCGGCCTCCCGCAGCGTGCCGACGACGAGGACGGCGCGGGCACCGGCCGTGCGCGCGATACGCCTTAAGACGGAGAGGGTGGCACCGTCGAGGGTGTCGGCGATGAGCAGGACGACGGTGCCGGAGGTGAACGCGGTCTCCTCGCGCAGCTCGATGTCGGGGTGTCGCCCCAGCAGACTGAGCGCGCCTTCGCGGGAGAGTGGTTCGGCGGTGTGCACCGCCACGGGTATCCGTGAATCCGGGGGAGCGTCGGGTATCGCTCCCCGGCTGGTGTCCGGGTTCCGGATTGAGCTGGGCAAGATCTCCCCTAAGTGGGCTCGTTGGCAGTGACGACGGAGTCGTTCATGGCTCTCACGGTAAAGACCACCCCAAGAGGGCACTATGTTGCGCGGAATCTCCTGCCCATGTTCCGGCGGGGTCCTGAAAGGCCCTCACCAGCAGGGCAACTGTGGCTGCACGCTACGCCGTACGGGTACGCGGGCCGGCGACCCGGCGGTGCTTCGGCGCGGCGCCACGTGCCGCGACACCGGCACCGCTCGGCCCTGACCGCACGGGCGTACCGGGGCGGCCCTCCGAGGCGGTGACGAGGTACCCGCCACCGCCCGCCGGGGCAAGGAAAGTGCGGGGGAGAGGTGGTGCGCGGGAGACGCCGGACGTACCGGGCCCCGGTGTGTGATGGTGATGGGGTGTGATCGCGGCCCGCGCGGTCAGGGCCATGGGGACCGGCCGGGGCCGCCGCCCGGATCTCCGTGGCGATCCGGCCCGCGGCCCCGGCGGAGGAAGTCCGTCAGCCGGCGGTGGCGGCGCGGGTCACCGCGGCGTCGACAGCGGTCGAGCCGTTGACCAGGTTCAAGGTCAGGCCGGCCGTCGCCGGGGTGTCCAGCAGGGCGAGCAGCACCGCCGCCACGTCGTCCCGGGTGATCTCGCCGCGCGGAGCGTCCGGGGAGAGGTCCACCAGGCCGGTGCCGGGGGCGTCGGTCAGCATGCCGGGGCGCAGGATCGTCCACTCCAGGGCGGTGCGCGCGCGCAGGTCCGCGTCGGCGGCGGCCTTGGCCCGCAGATAGGCGGCGAAGACGGGGTCGGTGCCGGGCGGCGGCTCCTCGTCCACGTTGATGGCCGACACCATCACATAGCGCCGCACCCCGGCCGCCTCCGCCGCGTCCGCGAGCAGGGCCGCCGCCGCCCGGTCCACCGTCTCCTTGCGGGCCGCTCCCGAACCCGGCCCGGCGCCGGCGGCGAAGACGACCGCGTCGGCGCCCTCCAGATGCTTCGTCAGTTCGGCGACCGGCGCCGACTCCAGGTCGCAGACGAGGGGTTCGGCGCCCGCCGCGAGCAGTGCCGTGGCCTGTTCCGGCTTGCGGATCAGGCCCGCGGGGCGGTCCCCGCGCGCGGCCAGCAGCCGCTCCAGACGCTGTGCGATCTTCCCGTGCCCTCCGGCGATGACTGTGCGCATGCTCCCGAGCTTGGCACACCCGGCCGGTGTTCACGGAGAGCCCCGGGCCCGCGGTCACCGCCTTGGGCCCTCGCGGGGTACATCGCCCCACGGTACGGCCCGCGGACACCTCGTCGGCCGCGCGCCACACGGCGTTCCCCGGGGCCCCGACCCGTCGTCAGCTCCTGGGAGCCGGCTGGCGCGGCAGCTCCGTCAGGGGGACCGCAGGGGAGCCGCAGTACTCACGGACGGCGGAGGTACGGGCCACCACCCGGCCCCGGTGGATCACCAGCCGGCTGTACGCCAGGGACAGCGCGCCCGGCAGGTTCTCGCCGCGCACCGCCAGCAGTTCCGCCGGGAAGCCGGGCTCGATGCGCACCTTCGGCAGCCCCAGCACCGCCCGCGCCGCCGAGCTGATGGCCCGGTACGCCCCGGTCGTGTCGCACGCCCCGCGCACCGCCAGCAGGTACGCGGCCTCCAGCGGGTCGCCGCGGCCCACCGGATTGCCCGCGTCCCGTACCGCCCCGCTGCCCGCCGCCACCGTGACACCGGCGGCCAGCAGCGTCCGGACCGGCGGTGTCGGGGGCCGGGAGGGACGGGTTGGCGCGGGCAGGGCCGCGCACGGCGACTGCGGCAGGCAGCTGACCGCGACCCCGGCCGCCGCCAGCTGGTCGGCGGCGCGCGCCGCGGTGTCCGGGGGCAGAAGGGAGAGCCCGGCGCACGGGCCCAGCGTGACCGCCGTACGGCACGCCCCCGCCGCCGTCACCAGCCGGGCGAAGCGGGCCGGGTCGTCCGCGTCCGTGTGCAGGTCGATGGCGCACCCCTGGGCGTCGGCGATGGACAGCACGATGTCCGCGTAGCCGGCCGGGTCCGGGTCGAGGTCGGGACAGCCGCCCAGCGCGGTGCCGCCGAGCTGGGCGGCGTCCGCGAGCTGGGCGCGGTTGTCGGCGCCGGCCCGCCCGGTCAGCAGCCGGGGCGCGGCCACCGGCTGGAGCTCGGCGAGCCCCAGCAGCGCCCGCCGCGCCGCCTGGGCGGCCTCCAGCGCGCGCAGCCCCAGGATGTCGCCGATCCTGATCTGGCTGCGCTGGGCGGTGGCGCCGTGGCTGAGCTGGAGCAGCGACGCCTCGATGATCCGCCGCCGCAGCTGGTCGGGCCCCTCGGGGGGCGGCCCCGGGCAGCCGCTGGTGAGGGCGGTGTCGTGGTGGGCGTGCGGCTCGGCGGGGGCCGGCAGGAGCAGATAGCCGGTGAGGTCGAGCCGCTGGACGCCCGGCGCGGTGGCGGGCAGGCTGCCGGGGGTTCCGACGGCCTCGACGCGCTCGCCGGTCAGCCGGACATCGACGGTACGGCCGTCGGCGAGCCGGGCGCCGCCCAGCAGCAGTGCGGTCGCGGCGGCATCGCGGTGGTCGGGCACGAGGCGAGGCTACGGCGCCCGGGGTGGCTGGGTGGGGAAGACGCCATTAGTCGTACTGCTGTGGTTTCCGGCGACTTGGGCGGTGTTGACGGAGCCGGGGCGGCCGTTTACGGATTTCGTCTTCGGCCCGGGAGCGTGTAATCTCTTTCTCGCTCGCCCCAATAGCTCAGTCGGCAGAGCGTCTCCATGGTAAGGAGAAGGTCAACGGTTCGATTCCGTTTTGGGGCTCTGAGATGTGAGGTCTTCCTCCTGTTGGCGGGAGCCGCGCAGCTCGTGGCGGCGTAGCTCAGTCGGTAGAGCAAACGGCTCATAATCGTTGTGTCACCGGTTCAAGTCCGGTCGCCGCTACTTCACTCCGAGTAGCCGATTGCGGGGTCGGTCCTCCGATCGGCTACTCTTTCCTGTGTTTAATCCGTCCATCCGTCAAGGAGCACTCACGTGGCTGCCACCGACGTCCGCCCGAAGATCACGCTGGCCTGCGTGGAGTGCAAGGAGCGGAACTACATCACCAAGAAGAACCGGCGTAATGACCCGGACCGCTTGGAGATGAAGAAGCACTGCCCGCGTTGCAACGCCCACACGGCGCACCGCGAGACCCGCTGACTTGTCACTGTTGCGAGGCCGTCCCCGACCTGTCGGGGGCGGCCTCGCGTGATTTTGGGAGGTTGACGGCCGATGGCCCTGGATCAGTCCTTCGCCGGGCGGACCTATCCGCCCACCGAGCCGTACGAGGTGGGGCGCGAGAAGATCCGCGAGTTCGCGGTCGCGATCGGTGACGAGAATCCGGCGTACACGGATCCGGCCGCCGCGCGGGCGCTGGGGCATCCGGATGTGATCGCTCCGCCGACGTTCGTCTTCGCGATCTCCTTCGCCGCCGCCCAGGCGGTGATCCACGACCCGAAGCTGGGCCTGGACTACACCCGCGTGGTGCACGGCGACCAGAAGTTCCGGTACAGCCGTCCGGTGGTGGCCGGGGACGTCCTGACGGTCACCTCGGTGATCGAGTCCGTGAAGTCGATGGCGGGCAACGACATCCTCGACGTCCGCGGCGATGTGCACGACGCCGCCGGGGAGCACGTGGTGACCGCGTACACCAAGCTGGTGTCGCGCGCGCCGGAGAAGCCGGAGGGGGAGAAGTGACCGCACGGATCGCGTACGCCGATGTCGAGGTGGGTACGGAGCTGCCGGCCCGTACGTTCCCGGTGACCCGCGCCGACCTGGTGCGGTACGCGGGCGCCTCGGGGGACTTCAACCCCATCCACTGGAACGAGCGCTTCGCCAAAGAGGTCGGGCTGCCGGACGTGATCGCGCACGGCATGTTCACGATGGCCGAGGCTGCCCGGGTGGTCACGGACTGGGCCGGGGACCCGGCGGCGGTGGTCGAGTACGGGGTGCGCTTCACCCACCCCGTGGTGGTACCGAACGACGACACCGGGGCCGAGATCGAGGTGTCGGCGAAGGTCGCGGCCAAGCTGGACGACGAGGCGCGCACGGTCCGGGTGGACCTGGTGGCGCGCAGCGCGGGCCAGAAGGTGCTGGGGCTGTCCCGGGCCGTGGTCCGGCTGGGCTGAACGCCGGCCCGTTCGATCCCGTTGACAAGATAGTGATTGGTCAATAACTTACTCGCATGGCCAGGGACAGCGGCAGGATGTCGGCGGAGGAGCGGCGTACGGCCGTCATCCGCGCCGCTGTCGTGGAGTTCGCCAGGGGAGGGTACGCGGGCACCACGACCGCCGCCATCGCCCGCCGGGTCGGGGTCTCGCAGCCGTATCTCTTCCGGCTGTTCCCCGACAAGCGGGCGATCTTCCTGGCCGCCGCCGAGCACGGTACGGCGGAGATCCGGCGGACCTTCGAACGTGTCTCGGAAGGTCTGGATCCCCGGGCCGCGCACGACGCGATGGCCCAGGCGTACACCGGCCTCACCGCCGACCGCGACAAGCTCATGTTCCAGATGCAGATGTACGTCGCGGTGCACACCGCGGAGGCGGGTGGGGACGAGGACTTCGCGGCCCGGATCCGCGCCTACTGGAACGAGCTGTTCGAGGCCGTGCACCTGCGGCTGGGCGCGGACGGCGTGGAGACCGCCGATTTCCTGGCCAACGGCATGCTGATCAACGTGATGCTGGCGCTCGGCTTCCCGGCGGACCATCCGCTGTGGGTCGCCTGCGCACACGATCACGAGGGCAAGAAGCGGTTCGGATAGCCGGTCCCGTCCGGTCTTCGGTCCGGTTCGCGGGCACACGTCTGTCCGCACAAGTTATTGAGCAATCACTAGTTTTCTGGGAGGGAACATGCCCGATGCCCCGAACGGGGGCACGCAGCGCCCCCACGTCGTCGTCTGGACGCTGCTGCTGACCGGCTTCGCCACCTTCATGGCCAGCCTCGACAACCTCGTCGTCACCACCGCCCTGCCCATCATCCGTGAGGACCTCGGCGGTGACCTGGCCGCCCTGGAATGGATCGTCAACGGCTACACCCTGCCGTTCGCCTGCCTCCTGCTGTTCGCCTCGGCCCTGGGCGACCGCTACGGCCGCCGCCTGGTCTTCGGCGCCGGCATCGCCCTGTTCACCCTCGCCTCCGCCGGTGCCGCGCTGGCCGGCTCCACGGACGCGCTGATCGCCGCCCGCGCCGTCCAGGGCGCCGCCGCCGCGGCCCTGATCCCGCTCAGCCTCACCCTGATATCCGCCGTCGTACCGCCCGAGCGGCGGGGCGCCGCCTTCGGCGTGTGGGGCGCGGTCAACGGCCTCGCCGTCGCCGCGGGCCCGCTCGTCGGCGGGGCCGTGACCGAACATCTCTCCTGGCACTGGATCTTCTGGCTCAACATCCCCATCGGCCTCCTCGTGCTGCCGTTGGTGTTCCGGCGGCTCCCGGAGAGCCGGGGCCCGGTCAAGCGGCTGGACGTGGCCGGCACCGTACTGGCCAGCGCCGGCCTGCTGGGCATCGTGCTGTCCATCGTGCGCGGCCACGAACACGGCTGGACCACGGGCCCGGTGCTGGCGGGCTTCGCGCTCGGAGCCGTGCTGCTGTACGCGTTCGTCCGCTGGGAGCTGCGCACCCCCGAGCCGCTGCTGCCGATGGGCTTCTTCCGCTCCCGCACCTTCACCGCGATCAACATCACCAGCCTGCTGATGTACGCGGGGATGTTCGGCTCGATCTTCCTGCTGACCCAGTTCCTCCAGCTGATCATGGGCTACTCGCCGATGGAGGCCGGGGTGCGGATGCTGCCGTGGACCGCCATGCCGATGATCGTGGCGCCCATCGCCGGGGCCTTCACCGACCGTGTCGGCGGCCGGCCGATCGTCGCCTCGGGCCTGGTGCTGATGGCGGTGGGCATGGGGTGGTTCGCGCTGTACGCCGACCCGGGCGTCTCGTACGGCGGCATGGTGCCGGCGTTCGTGCTGTGCGGCATCGGCATGGCCATGTTCTTCGCCCCGTCCGGGGCGATCGCGATGGGGGCCGTACCCGAGGGACGGCAGGGGGTGGCCTCCGGTGTCAACAATTCGGCGCGGGAGGTCGGCGGGGCGCTGGGCGTCGCCGTCCTGGCCTCCGTCTTCGCCGCACGCGGCGGGTACGGCTCGGCGCAGGCGTTCACCGACGGTCTGGTGCCCGCGCTGTGGCTGGCCGTGGGGCTGCTGCTGGTCGCGGCGGCCGTCATCGCGCTGCTGCCCGAGCGGCGGGCGCCGAAGGCTCCCCGGCCGGCCGCCGCCCGCCCGGCCGGCCCCACCGACCCGACGACCGACCCCCGGCCGGCCGACCGCGTGCCCGCCTGATCACGGACGACGCGCGGGGCGCCCCGGCCGGAACGATCCGGCCGGGGCGGGCGTCGCCCCGGACCCGCCCCGGCGCGCGATCCGGCCCGCTCCGCCCTCGCCCCGGTCCGGGCCCCGCGCGGCGGCGGACCGTATTCTGGACGGGTGCTCGAAACCTCTGACCCCGCCGGTACCGCCGGCGCCGCGCTCGCCGATCTGACCACCTTCCGGCTCGGCGGCCCCGCCGACCGGCTGATCACCGCGAGCTCCGACGCCGAGGTGATCGCCGCCGTCCAGGAGGCTGACGGCACCGGCACCCCGCTGCTGATCATCGGCGGCGGCAGCAATCTGCTGATTGCGGACGAGGGCTTCCGGGGCACCGCCCTGCGGATCGCCACCACCGGCTTCGACCTGGACGGCACCCGCCTGGAACTCGCCGCGGGTGAGAACTGGTCGGCGGCCGTCGCCCGCACCGTGGAGGCCGGCCTGGCCGGCATCGAATGCCTGGCCGGCATCCCCGGCTCGGCCGGTGCCACCCCCATCCAGAACGTCGGCGCCTACGGCCAGGAAGTGGCCTCCGTCATCACCGAGGTCATCGCCTACGACCGCGCCGAGCACCGTACGGTCACCCTCCCCGCGGCCGACTGCGGCTTCGGCTACCGGCACAGCCGCTTCAAGGCCGACCCCGAGCGGTTCGTGGTGCTGCGGGTGCGCTGCGCGCTGGAGGACGCGGGCGGGCTCTCGGCACCGATCGCGTACGCCGAGACCGCCCGGACGCTGGGCGTCGCCGCGGGGGAGCGGGTGGCCGCCGCCACCGCCCGCGAGACCGTGCTGAAGCTGCGGGCCGGCAAGGGCATGGTGCTGGACCCGGAGGACCACGACACCTGGTCGGCCGGTTCGTTCTTCACCAATCCGCTGCTGACCGCGCAGGAGTTCGCGGCCTTCCGCGAGCGCGCCGCGCGGCGCCTTGGCCCCGGCGTCGAGCCTCCCGCCTTCCCGGCGGCCGACGGCCGCACCAAGACCTCCGCGGCCTGGCTGATCGACAAGGCCGGCTTCACCAAGGGGTACGGGACCGGCCCGGCCCGGATCTCCGGCAAGCACACCCTGGCCCTCACCAACCGGGGCGGCGCGACCACCGCCGACCTGCTGGCGCTGGCCCGCGAGGTACGGGACGGGGTACGGGACGCCTTCGGCGTCACCCTGGTCAACGAACCGGTGACGGTCGGCGTCAGCCTCTGAACCACGGGGGCGGGCGCCCCCTCCGTGCCGGCCGGTACCGCAGGACGACTGTCGACAGCAGGGGGGCGTGGGGACGCCCTGGGAGGGAACAGGGGCTGTGCGCGCACACGGAGACCACCACCAGAACGTGGAGCAGCGTCGCGCCGGGCGGGTGTCCGTACGGCCGGCCGACCCGGCCAGGAGCGTGAGCACGCCCCCCTCGGCATCCGTCGGCTCCGCACCCGTGGCGGTGCGGCCCCTCCCGCGCCCGGCCGGGAACGCCGCCGTCCCGCCGATGGGGACGAGCGGTGCGATCATCGGCCCGGCCGTCGAGCGGGTGGAGGACGGAGCGGTCGGCGGGCACGGCGGGATCAGCAACCGGGCCTGCGGACGGATCAAGGAGAAACCCACCAACCACGTGGAGCGGGAGTTCTACGCGGAGCTGCGCGCGGGTGAGCACCCCGACCTGGACGGCGTGGCGCCGCACTCCCACACCGCCCGGCAGGTCACGGCGATGGACGGTCACCAGGGCGCGGGCGACGACTCGACCCACGTCTACGTCGACAATCTGACGTTCGGCATGAACCGGCCCACGATCCTCGACATCAAGGTGGGCGCGTCCACGGCCAGCTGGCACGAACTGCTCCGCTCCATGTCGAAGGCGGCCGCCCTGGCGAAGAAGCTCAGGATGAAGGCGACCGACCGGCTGACCGGCTCCGCGAGCCGCGGCTACCGGGCAGTCGGCAGCTCGGGCCTCACGGGAGGACGGCTGGCCACCGGACGGCGCACACCGCGGATCGTGCGCGACTTCGCCCGCGAACCCGGCGTCGCCGAGGCGATGCTGCCGCAGCTGATCCGGGTCAGGGAGGCGGCCCGCGCCTCCGGCCTGGCCTTCGTCGGGGCGAGCGTGCTCATCGCGGTGGACGAGGCGCCCCCCGAGGGCCGGCCGGTGCCCTCGGTGAAGGTCGGCCTCATCGACTTCGCCCACACCTTCGGCCCCCGGTCGGCCGGCGCGAAGCGGGTGGAGAAGTACCGCGAGCGGTTCGACCAGGGCATGGACCGGCTGATCGCGGACGTGCGGGCGGCCGGCGCGGCGGGCCCTGCCCAGCCGGGGGCCGGGGCCGCGCGCAGGGAGCCGACGGGGGCCGGCGGCCGGTAGCGCGCCACGGCAGCGCCCGCCGGGCCCCGGTTCACCGGATCCGGCCGGGCGTCACAACGCCAGCCACTCCTCGATCTCCACCATGATCTTCTCCTGGATGTCGGTCGGCGCCGCCGAGCCGCGCACCGACTGCCGGGCCAGCTCCGCCAGCTCGCGGTCGGTGAAGCCGTGGTGCTCCCGCGCGATCTCGTACTGGGCCGCCAGCCGCGAGCCGAACAGCAGCGGGTCGTCCGCCCCCAGCGCCATCGGCACACCCGCGTCCCACAGGGTGCGCAGCGGCACATCCGGCAGCCGCTCGTACACGCCGAGCGCCACATTGGAGGCGGGACACACCTCGCAGGTCACCCGGTCCCGGGCGAGACGCTCCAGCAGCCAGGGGTCCTCGGCGGCCCGCACCCCGTGCCCCACCCGTGCCGCCCGCAGATCGTCCAGGCAGTCCCGGACGCTGGAGGGTCCCGACAGCTCGCCGCCGTGCGGGGCCGCCAGCAGGCCGCCCTCCCGGGCGATCGCGAACGCGCGGTCGAAGTCGCGGGCGAAGCCGCGCCGCTCGTCGTTCGACAGCCCGAAGCCGACCACCCCCTGGTCCCGGTAGCGGACGGCGAGCCGGGCCAGGGTGCGGGCGTCCAGGGGGTGCTTCATCCGGTTCGCGGCCACCAGCACCCGCATCCCGACCCCGGTCTCCCGGGAGGTGACCCGCACCGCGTCCAGGATGATCTCCAGCGCCGGGATCAGCCCGCCGAGCCGGGGCGCGTACGAGGTGGGATCGACCTGGATCTCCAGCCAGCGCGCCCCGTCCCGCAGATCCTCCTCGGCCGCCTCGCGCACCAGCCGCTGGATGTCCTCCGGCTCCCGCAGACAGGAGCGGGCCATGTCGTACAGCCGCTGGAACCGGAACCAGCCGCGCTCGTCGGTGGCCCGCAGGCTGGGCGGCTCGCCGCCGCGCAGCGCCTCCGGCAGATGCACGCCGTACTTGTCCGCCAGCTCCAGCAGGGTGCCGGGCCGCATCGAGCCGGTGAAGTGCAGATGCAGGTGGGCCTTGGGCAGCAGCCGGACGTCACGTACACGATCCATCCACGAATCTTGCCGCATTGCGCCGTCCGGCCGGTAGCCGCGTCACCCGAACGTGAGTCAGCTCGCTTCCGCCAGCAGCTTCTGGAGGCGGGAGACACCCTCCACCAGGTCGTCGTCGCCCAGGGCGTACGACAGCCGCAGATAACCGGGGGTGCCGAACGCCTCACCCGGGACCACGGCGACCTCGGCCTCCTCCAGGATCACCTCGGCCAGCTCCACCGAGGTCGCGGGCCGCCGGCCGCGCAGCTCCTTGCCCAGCAGGCCCTTCACCGAGGGGTACACGTAGAACGCGCCCTCGGGCTCCGGGCAGACGACCCCGTCGATCTCGTTCAGCATCCGCACGATCGTGCGACGCCGCCGGTCGAACGCCTCGCCCATCTCGGCCACCGCGTCCAGATCCCCGGAGACCGCGGCCAGCGCCGCCGCCTGCGCGACGTTGCTCACGTTGGAGGTCGCGTGCGACTGGAGGTTGGTGGCGGCCTTCACCACGTCCTGCGGACCGATCAGCCAGCCCACCCGCCAGCCGGTCATCGCGTACGTCTTGGCCACCCCGTTGACGATCACGGTGCGGTCGGCCAGCTCCGGGACGACCACCGGCAGCGAGGAGAACTCGGCGTCCCCGTAGACCAGATGTTCGTAGATCTCGTCGGTGAGCACCCACAGACCGTGCTCCACCGCCCAGCGGCCGATCGCCTCGACCTGCTCACGCGGGTAGACCGCGCCGGTCGGGTTGGACGGGGAGACGAACAGCAGCACCTTGGTGCGCTCGGTGCGGGCCGCCTCCAGCTGCTCCACACTCACCCGGTAGCCGGTGGTCTCGTCCGCGACGACCTCCACCGGGACGCCCCCGGCCAGCCGGATCGACTCGGGGTAGGTGGTCCAGTACGGCGCCGGGACGATGACCTCGTCGCCCGGGTCCAGCAGCGCCGCGAACGCCTCGTAGATCGCCTGCTTGCCGCCGTTGGTCACCAGCACCTGCGAGGGCTTCACCTCGTAGCCGGAGTCGCGCAGCGTCTTGGCGGCGATGGCCTCCTTCAGCTCCGGCAGCCCGCCGGCCGGCGTGTAGCGGTGGAACCTCGGCTCCCGGCACGCGGCCACGGCCGCGTCCACGATGTACCCGGGGGTGGGGAAGTCGGGTTCGCCGGCGCCGAAGCCGATCACCGGCCGGCCGGCGGCCTTGAGAGCCTTCGCCTTGGCATCGACGGCCAGGGTCGCGGACTCGGAGATCGCCCCGACGCGGGCGGAGACCCGGCGCCCGGGGGCTGCTTCTGCGGACTGTGCGGTGGGTGTCGCTGCGCTCATAAGGGCATCGTTGCAGACCGGAGTGGACCGTGGCACCCGGGTTGCGGCTGTTGTCCGTTCGACGGGCGGCGATTGAACACGTACACTCTCCACGCAGTGGGGCCGGGTGAGGTAAGTTTTCCCGGTGCCGCGAGCAAAGGGTCGTAGCTCAATTGGTAGAGCACTGGTCTCCAAAACCAGCGGTTGGGGGTTCAAGTCCCTCCGGCCCTGCTACGCAGCAGGCAGTACAGAGTTAGTAGTGGTAGTAGGCACGTACCGCAATGCAAGCCGTCCGGGGGACCGGGCGGCTTACGACCATGACCGGGATCAGGTGAGGGCGAGTGGCTGGGATCACGGACTCCGTCGAAACGCCGGAGCCCCGGGGGACGGCGCCGGCCGAGGACGCGGGCGGCGTGCCAAGCGGGGCCCGCTGGGCAAGCTCGCGCTCTTCTACCGGCAGGTCATCGCCGAGCTGCGCAAGGTCGTCTGGCCCTCACGGCGCCAGCTGACGACGTACACCTCCGCGGTGATCGTTTTCGTTCTCGTCGTCATCGGCATCCTCACCGTGCTTGACTGGGGATTCAGCCGGGTCGTCGAGTACGTCTTCGGCTGACCCCGCTCCGGACGGGGCGAGGCGGGCACGGACGTACGGTCGTAGGTACCCACCCGTGCCGCGGCGATCCCGCCCGGATGTTCCACGTCAATGTGAAGCAGGAAGAAGCAGCCACCGTGTCTGACCCGAAGTCTGACCCGAATCTGACCGACGACGCCGCCGAGGGCGACGACACCGCGCGCGACATCGTCGAGGCAGCGGACACCGTCGACCAGACCGAGGCTGCCGACGCCGCGGCGGGCGAGCCCGCCGAGTCCGCCGCCGTCCACGAGGAGGACGCGGACGAGGTCGCGCAGGAGGCGGACGCCGAGGGCGAGGCGGAGGCCGAAGCGGACGCCGAGGCCGAGGCCCCCGAGCCGGTGGACCCGGTCGCGCAGCTGCGCGAGGAACTGCGGGTGCTGCCCGGCGAGTGGTACGTGGTGCACACGTACGCGGGCTACGAGAACCGGGTCAAGACCAATCTTGAGCAGCGCGCCGTGTCGCTGAACGTCGAGGACTACATCTTCGCGGTCGAGGTGCCGCAGGAAGAGGTCGTCCAGATCAAGAACGGCGACCGCCGCACCATCAAGCAGAACAAGCTCCCCAGCTACGTGCTGGTCCGGATGGACCTGACGAACGAGTCCTGGGGCGTCGTGCGGAACACCCCCGGTGTCACCGGCTTCGTCGGCAACGCCTACGACCCGTACCCGCTGACGCTGGACGAGATCGTGAAGATGCTGGCGCCGGAGGCCGAGCAGAAGGCCGCCGAGCAGGCCGCGGCCGAAGGCGGCGCCCCGGCGGCCGGCCGCCGCGTCGAGGTCCAGGTCCTGGACTTCGAGGTCGGCGACTCGGTCACCGTCACCGACGGCCCGTTCGCGACCCTCCAGGCGACGATCAACGAGATCAACGCCGACTCCAAGAAGGTCAAGGGCCTGGTCGAGATCTTCGGCCGGGAGACCCCGGTCGAGCTGAGCTTCGACCAGATCCAGAAGAACTGACCGCAGGACGCGTCACCCGGGCCCGTGGCGGGTCCGGAAGAACGACCTCCGCGGCTTTCGCCCCGGTACCGCCTTCCACCGCGGTACCGGGGCGCCGTTAGTCTGGGGCGCATGCGCGCGCTCATAGTCGAGAACGATGACCGGGTCGCGCGCGCCCTGAGCCGGACGCTCCGCGCCGAGGGATACGACGTGGAGCGCGCCCGCAGCGTGCGGGAGGCGGCCGGGGCGATCGGTACGGCCGATTTCGCCATCGCCCTCGTGGATCTCGGCCTCGACGACGGGGACGGCGTCGAGGTGATCCGGATGCTCCGCGACCGCGCCGCCACGGGAGTCATCGCCGTCACCGCCCGTGGCGAGCAGACCGACCGGGTACGCGGCCTGCGGGCCGGCGCCGACGACTATCTGGTCAAGCCCTTCGGGGTGGCGGAACTGCTGGCCCGCATCGAGGCCGTCACCCGGCGGCTGCGGGTGCTCCAGACCGGCCTCACGGCGCGCGGCACCATCGGCCACGGCGATCTGCTCATCGACCGGGACCGCCACGAGGTCTCCCGCGACGGCGCACCGCTGCGGCTGACCCGCAAGGAGTTCGAGATCCTGGTGCTGCTGGCCAGGAACACCGGCACCGTGGTGGAGCGCGAACACATCCTCGACCAGGTCTGGCAGTCCGCCTGGGAGGGCAGCAGCCGCACCCTGGACACCCACATCGCCTCGCTGCGCTCCAAGCTCGGCGACACGGCGCGCATCACCACGGTGCGCGGCGTCGGCTACCGGCTCGAACCGGCCGGCGCGCCGGTGGACGGATAGCCACCCGTGCGCCGGCGCATCATCGTCGCGCTGCTCCCCGTGCTGGCCCTGCTGGTGGTGGGCATCGGCATCTCGTACGCCGCGGTGGTGAGCGAGCGGACCACCCAGCAGGTGTTCATCGACCGCAGCGGGGACGCCGTACGGTTCGCCAATCTCGCCGAGGCGGCCATCGCCTCCGGCGAGCGGACCCGGCTGCACGCGGAGCTGGACGCCTACCACGAGCTGTACGACTCACCGGTGTGGGTGCTCGGCCTGGACGGTGGCCTGGTCCACGACCCGGGCCCGCTGCCCCCGGACGGCGCGGCGGTCACCGAGGACATCCAGCGGGCGTTCGCCGGGGCGCGGGCGACCGAGGCGGCCACCGTGTGGCCCTGGCAGCGCGGGCCGCTGCGGGTGGTGGAGCCGGTGGGCCGCGACTCCCAGGTGACCGCTGTCGTCGTCATCGAGGCGCCCACCGACGGGCTGCGCGCGGCCAGCATGCGCCGCTGGGGGGTCGGCGCCGCCCTGTTGCTGGTTCCCGTGCTCGCGCTGATGGGCGGCCTGTGGCCGCTCACCCGCTGGATTCTGCGCCCGGTGCGCGACCTGGAGCGCATCGCGATGGACGTGCGCGGCGGCGAGCTGGGGGCGCGCGCCCCTGTGGAGCACGGCCCGCCCGAGCTGCGCGGGCTCGCCTCCTCGTTCAACGCCATGGTGGACACGGTGCAGCGCTCCCTGGAACGGCAGCGGATGTTCGTCGGCGACGTGGCCCATCAGCTGCGCAACCCGCTGGCCGGGCTGCGGCTCTCGGTGGAGAATCTGCGGCCCTGGGTCCGCCAGCCCCCGGCCCGGGAGGCGGTGGAGGACGCCGTGGACGGCGCCGTGCAGATGGGCGAGATGTTCGAGGCGATGCTCGCGGCGACGGCCGCGGCCAGCCGGGAGCGCGTACGGGACAGCGAGGCGTGGACGCTGGCGCGGGTCTTCACCACCGCCCGGCCGCACTGGGAGGCGGTCACCGGCGAGCACGGGCGCACGCTGCGCGTGGAGGACCCGGACCCCGAACTGGTACTGCGGCAGCCACCCGGCGGTCTGGTCGCGGTGCTGGACGAACTCGTGGACAACGCGGCGTGGCTCTCGGACGGCAGCACGGTCACGGTACGCGCCTTCGCGGACGCCGACGGCCGCTTCGGCACCGTCATCGTCGCCGACGACGGCACCGGCCTGTCGGCACAGGAGCGCGAAGCGGCCCGCGGCCGGTTCTGGCGGGCGGCGCGGCACCAGAACATCCGCGGCACCGGACTGGGCCTGGCGATCATCCACGACGTGGTGGAGGACGTCGGGGGTGAGGTGCGGCTGGAGCCCAACACCCCGCGCGGCCTGCGGGTCGCCGTCCGCCTGCCCGCGGTACGCCGGCCGGGCCCCTGACCCCGCTGCCGGGACCGTCCCCTGCCACCCGCCCCGCGCTCCCCGCCGGAGCCGCTACAGCTTGACGGACCGGAACCAGGCGGCCGCGCCCGGGTGCAGCGTGATGGGCACGGTCGCGGCGGCCGTACGGGGATTGATCTGGTACGCCTCGGGCCGGGTCCTGGCCAGCGCCGCCGCCCCCTCGACGGCGGTCCGGGTGAAGAACCGGGCGGCCTCCGTGGGGAAGCCGGAACGCACCGCGATCAGGGTCGGCACGGCCAGCGTGGCCGTGGTGGCCACCTCCGGATAGACCGCGCCGGAGATCGTCACCGGCAGATACTCACCGGGGTGCGCGTACCGCATGGCCTCCGCCTCCGCCGCGAGATCGACGAAGTGCACCGGCGGCGCGTTCGCCAGCAGCCAGGAGATGGCGGGGGTGGGCATCGCGGTGAGCGAGAACACGGCGTCCACCTCGCCGTCGACCAGGGCCCGCGCGGCGGCGGTCTGCCCCAGGTCGCGGACCTCGACCGGCACCCCGGCGGCCTCGATCAGCCGCCCCCCGGTGAAGCGGGTGCCCGAGCCCGGCAGCCCGAGGGCGACCGGCCGCCCCGCCAGGTCGGCCAGGGCACGGATGCCGCTGTCCCGCAGCGTGACCAGGTGCACCACCGAGTCGAAGATCCGCAGCAGTGCCACGGTCTCGCCGTCGTACGGGCGCAGCACGTCCACGTTGCCATAGGCGAGGTCCACCTCGCCGCCGCGCAGCAGCCGCAGATTGTCGACGGACGCCTCGGTGAAGACGACCTCCACGGCCTCGCGGTCCAGCGCCTCGTTCCACAGGGCGGCCAGTGCCGCGCCGGACTCCCGGTAGGTGGCCCCCTCGGGGCCCGTCGCCAGCTTGAGGTCACCGATGCCGAGGTCGGGTGAGGAGCCGCACGCGGCGGCCGCCAGCCCCAGCGGGGCGGTGAGCAACGCGCGCCGGGAGAGCCCGAGCGGCGAACGACCCGACTCCAATGTCAGATCAACCCCAAATTCTTTCCCGATGCGTTGCTGTGACGCCTGCCCGCCCGCACTGTGATGCGATCCACATTAACAGTCACAGGGATGGACGACCCATGACGAATTCCCCCGCCGCCTCGCCCCCGGCGCCGAAGCTGGTGAAGCCGAAGAAGCGGATCTATCAGCATCTGTACTTCTGGGTGCTGATAGGCATCAGTATCGGCATCGGCATCGGTCTCGCGGCGCCCGGGGTGGGCGCCGACATGAAGTGGATGGCCGACCTCTTCATCAAGCTGGTCAAGGTCGTGATCGCCCCGACCATCTTCGCCACGGTGGTGGTGGGAATCGCCGGCATGGGCAACCTGGCCAAGGCCGGTGGTCTGGCCCTCAAGACGGTGCTCTACTTCAACATCACCACGGTGTTCGCCCTGGCCATCGGCCTCGTGGTGATCAACATCTGGCAGCCGGGCTCCGGTCTGGGCTACGACATCGCCTCCTTCGACACCTCGGCGGCCGACGCGACCATCGAGTCCGCGGGCGCGACCGAATCGGGCTTCTCCGGATTCCTCCTGAGTCTGGTCCCGACCTCGTTCGCCAGCGCCTTCGTCGACGGCCAGCTGCTCCAGGTGCTGCTGCTGGCCATCCTGTTCGCCATCGCGCTGAGCATGCTGGGCTCGCGCGCCGAGGGCATGGTGCGCGGTCTGGACACCTTCGCCAAGGCGATGTTCGGCGTCATCAAGCTGGTCATGTGGGTCGCCCCGCTGGGCGCGATGGGCGGCATGGCCTTCACCATCGGGCAGCACGGCAGCTCGATCCTCGGCTCGCTCGCCTCGTTCATGATCTCGTTCTGGGTGACCTGTCTGCTGTTCATCACGCTGGTGCTGGGCGTGGTGTGCCGGATGACCGGCTTCAGCCTGATCAAGTACGTCCGCTTCATCAAGGACGAGCTGCTCATCGTGCTGGGCACCTCCTCCTCCGAGACGGTGCTGCCGCGCATGATGACCAAGCTGGAGGCGGCCGGTACGCCCAAGCACGTGGTGGGCATGACCATCCCGACCGGCTACTCCTTCAACCTCGACGGCACCGCGATCTACATGTCCATGGGCGCGCTGTTCATCGCGCAGGCCTTCGGCGTGGACGTGTCCATCTGGACCCAGATCGGTCTGCTCGTCTTCATGCTGATCTCCTCCAACGGTGCCGCGGGCGTCTCCGGCGCCGGTCTGGTCACGCTGGCCGCGTCGCTGGCCGCGTTCGACTCGGTGATCCCGGTCGCGGGCATCGCGCTGATCGTCGGCATCGACCGCTTCATGAGCGAGGGCCGTGCCCTGACCAACCTCACGGGCAACGGCATCGGCACGCTGGCGATCGCCCGCTGGACCGGTGACCTGGACCGTGAGCGGCTGAAGTACGTGCTCGACAACCCGAACTCGGTGGACGTCGACGAGCTCATGAAGCAGGAGGCGCAGGGCCTGAACACCGCGCAGGACCGGGACGCCGCCGGTGTTCCGGCGCAGGCGGACGACAGCGAGCGGGCGGACGCGGACGTCACCGCCGGCCGTGGCAAGTAACCCCCGGGGGTGACACGGGGCCGGGGCCGCACCCCGGCCCCGCCCCGTTCCCCCGCCGGCGGATTTTGGCGGCATGGCCGTACCCGATATCGTTGTGCGGTATGCCTCCGTACGGATGATGTCCGGTCCGATCGGCCAGGACCGATCGGCAGCGACCGTCCGCCGGCGGGGGCCACAACCTCTCAATCAATGACCCGGAGAGAGCATGCCTCCCAAGAAGAAGAAGGTCACGGGGCTGATCAAGCTCCAGATCCAGGCCGGCGCCGCCAACCCGGCTCCGCCGGTCGGCCCCGCGCTGGGCCAGCACGGCGTGAACATCATGGAGTTCTGCAAGGCCTACAACGCGGCGACCGAGTCGCAGCGTGGCTGGGTGATCCCGGTGGAGATCACGGTCTACGAGGACCGTTCCTTCACCTTCATCACCAAGACTCCGCCGGCCGCGAAGATGATCCTCAAGGCCGCTGGTGTGGAGAAGGGCTCCGGCGAGCCCCACAAGACCAAGGTCGCCAAGATCACGGCGGCCCAGGTGCGGGAGATCGCCACCACCAAGATGCCCGACCTCAACGCCAATGACCTGGACGCCGCGTCCAAGATCATCGCGGGTACCGCCCGTTCCATGGGTGTGACCGTCGAGGGCTGAGCCCCCGTACCACCGTGGCAGGGCCAGGCGCTGGTCCGGACCACGACTCCACAGCAGCAGCATTTCGAGGAGCAGCAGTGAAGCGCAGCAAGAACTTCCGCGGCGCGGACGCCAAGATCGACCGGGAGCGCCTGTACGCGCCCCTGGAGGCCGTCCGTCTCGCCAAGGAGACCTCTTCGCAGAAGTTCGACGCGACCGTCGAGGTCGCCATGCGGCTGGGTGTCGACCCCCGCAAGGCCGACCAGATGGTCCGTGGCACCGTGAACCTTCCGCACGGCACCGGCAAGACCGCCCGGGTCCTGGTCTTCGCGACCGGTGACCGTGCCGCGGCCGCGGAGGCCGCCGGAGCCGACATCGTCGGCTCGGACGAACTGATCGACGAGGTCTCCAAGGGCCGCCTGGACTTCGACGCCGTGGTGGCGACCCCGGACCTGATGGGCAAGGTCGGCCGTCTGGGCCGGGTGCTCGGTCCGCGTGGTCTGATGCCGAACCCCAAGACCGGCACCGTCACCCCGGATGTCGCCAAGGCCGTCACCGAGATCAAGGGCGGCAAGATCGAGTTCCGCGTGGACAAGCACGCGAACCTCCACTTCATCATCGGCAAGGCGTCCTTCGACGACGCCAAGCTGGTGGAGAACTACGCGGCGGCCCTTGAAGAGGTCACCCGGCTGAAGCCGGCCGCCGCCAAGGGCCGCTACATCAAGAAGGCGACCTTCACCACCACCATGGGCCCCGGCGTTCCCGTCGACCCCAACCGCAGCCGCAACCTCCTGGACGAGGAGCCCGCCGTCTGATTCCGGCGGAAGGCTGATCGCGTCAGCGGTCACGAGGCCCGTCCCAGCTCTGTCACAGAGCCGGGACGGGCCTCTTGTGCGACAGACCCACCGGTTAGTGTCGGAAGGGAACTGAGTTCCAACGCTCCATGATTGTGGGGGAGAAGATGCGTCCCGTTCGCAAGGCTCTGCTGGGGATGGCCACGGCGGTGCTGCTGGTCGGCACGGCGGCGTGTGGTGGCAGCGACAGTGGCACCTCCGACGCCAAGGGCAACGAGGGCTCCGGCGACGACAAGAGCGGCTCCGGCACCTCCGCGCGCAGCGCGTTCGAGGCGCTGACGGCGGCCGCGCGGTCCACCGAGGAGATCACCTCGGCCGATGTGGTCTCGGTGACGCAGCAGGCGGGCACCGAGACGAGCATGAGCGGCTCGCTCTCCTGGGCGGACGGCCTGGAGATGACCGCCGTGATGACCAACGAGGAGTTCGGCGCCGCGGCCGGCGGCCCCGGCGAGGTCGAGGTCGTGTGGGTCGACGGCGTGATGTACATGAACCTGGGCGAGGAGTTCGCCACGGAGACGGACGGCCGTCCCTGGATGGCGATGGACCTGGCCGGTCTCCTGGAGGAGGCGGGCGAGGACGCCCTGGGCAGCGTGCTGTCCTCGACCATGGACCAGGGCGCGCAGAGCCCGGCCGACCAGGTGGCGATGCTGCTGGAGTCCGAGGATGTCGAGTGGGTCGCCGAGGAGGAGCTGGACGGCGCCACCGTCAACCACTACGCCGGCACGCTGGCCATGGAGGATGTCTTCGAGCTCCAGGGCACCTTCGACGGGCTGAGCGAGGAGGAGCGCGCCGCACTGCTCGACCTGCTCTCGGAACAGGGCACCGAGTTCTACGAGCTGGACGTCTGGGTCAACGAGGACGACTTCCCGGTGAAGGTCAGCCAGTCGTACGACACCGACATGGGCCCGTTCGCGCAGGAGACCACCTACAGCAACTTCGGGACCGAGGTGAACGCCGAGGCGCCGCCGGCCGACGAGGTCGTCGACTTCCTGGAGATGATGCAGATGATGGGCGCCGGCATCTGACGTCCCCTGCCGGAAGGCGATTTGCCTGAGCCGAGCACGTTCGCGTAATCTTCCACAGAAGCCAAAGACCGCTGGTTGTCGCCGTGCCCTTCGGGTGTGGTGGCCGAAGGATCCGCTGATCGCGGGCGACCTGCGCAGGTGACTGTGGAAGACCGAAGCGATTCATGTCTGCCCCGTGCGCCTGCGCCGGGGCGTTTGTTGTGTACAGCCCCTTCCGAGCGGTCCGACATCCCGGAAGGAGGGCCGAGGTTCATGGCGAGCCCCGACAAGGTCGAAGCCGTCGCGGAGATCAAGCAGAAGTTTGAGAACTCCAACGCGGCGGTTGTCACCGCGTACACCGGTCTCACCGTGGCGCAGCTCAAGGACCTGCGCCGTTCTCTCGGTGAGAACACTCAGTACCACGTGACGAAGAACACGCTGACCAAGATCGCGGCCAACGAGGTCGGGATCTCCGAGCTGGACGAGTACCTCACGGGCTCGACCGCCGTCGCCTTCGTCACCGGTGACCCGGTGGAGGCGGCGAAGGGTCTGCGTGACTTCGCCAAGAACAACCCCGCTCTGGTCATCAAGGGCGGTGTGCTCGACGGCAACGCGCTGAGCGCCGAAGAGATCAACAAGCTCGCGGACCTCGAGTCCCGCGAGGTACTGCTCGCCAAGCTGGCCGGCAACATGAAGGCGTCCATGGCCAAGGCCGCGGCGACCTTCCAGGCCCCGCTCACGGAGTTCGTCCGCACCGTGGACGCGCTGCGCGAGAAGGCGGAGCAGGGCGGTGCCGGTACGCCGGCTCCCGCCGAGGCCGAGTCCGCCGAGTAACTGCGGCGTTCGGTCACAGCGGGCCCGTGAACGCCCGCCGAGAAACATCATTCCGGCACCTGCCGACTAAGTGGAAGGACCGCCCACCATGGCGACCAAGCTGACCCAGGAAGAGCTGCTGGAGCAGTTCGAGAACCTGACCCTGATCGAGCTCTCCGAGCTGGTGAAGGCGTTCGAGGAGAAGTTCGACGTCAAGGCCGCCGCCCCGGCCGCCGTCGCCGTCGCCGCCCCCGGTGGTGCCGGTGGTGGCGCCGAGGCCGCCGAGGAGCAGGACGAGTTCGACGTCATCCTCACCGGTGCCGGCGACAAGAAGATCCAGGTCATCAAGGTCGTGCGTGAGCTGACCTCGCTGGGCCTGAAGGAGGCCAAGGACCTCGTCGACAACGCGCCGAAGGCCGTCGTCGAGAAGGTCGCGAAGGACGCCGCGGCGAAGGCCAAGGAGGCCCTCGAGGGCGCCGGCGCCTCCGTCGAGGTCAAGTGACCTCCTGACGTTCCGGTCTTCTGACCTCATGACGTCACCCTGAGTCCATGCGACTCAACCGAGGGCGATCACCCAGTCGGGTGGTCGCCCTCCGGCGTTGTGGTGACGGCTTGGGCACCTGGGGCGATCGGCAGGTATGGTGATCTTCGGCTGTCGCCAGGCCCCTCGGGGCCTTGACGAACTGCTTCCGGCACGCGATTCTCAGGTCGCGTCGCACATCGGTCCCTGATTCGAGGCATGGATCGCTGGCGAAGCGGGAAAGGTTGCGGCAGGCGGGTCCGCACCCGGCGACCGAGGCAGCCGGAGGCGGACGCGAGGGCACAGCGAGGGTGGCTCCTTGTTGAGGTGGCGCAGGCATTGGACATCAGTGGGTCTTGTGACTACACTGACCCTTTGCGCTGCCTAGCTGCCTCCTGCCCGTCACCAGGGGGGCGGGTATGCGCGCAGAGAGTCCGAGCCCTCGGAAGGACCCCCTCTTGGCCGCCTCGCGCAATGCCTCGACCACTAGTACGAATAATGGCACCAGCACCGCACCACTGCGTGTCTCTTTTGCGAAGATCAAGGAACCCCTTGAGGTTCCGAACCTCCTGGCGCTGCAAACCGAGAGCTTTGACTGGCTGCTCGGCAATGACGCCTGGAAGGGTCGCGTCGAGGCCGCGCTGGAGAGTGGGCAGGACGTCCCCAGGAAGTCCGGTCTGGAGGAGATCTTCGAGGAGATCTCCCCGATCGAGGACTTCTCCGGGTCGATGTCCCTGACCTTCCGTGATCACCGGTTCGAGCCGCCGAAGAACTCCATCGACGAGTGCAAGGAGCGCGACTTCACGTACGCCGCGCCGCTCTTCGTCACCGCCGAGTTCACCAACAACGAGACCGGCGAGATCAAGTCCCAGACGGTCTTCATGGGCGACTTCCCGCTCATGACCGACAAGGGCACCTTCTGCATCAACGGCACCGAGCGTGTCGTGGTCACCCAGCTCGTCCGGTCGCCCGGCGCGTACTTCGACAGCAGCATCGACAAGACCTCCGACAAGGACCTCTTCTCCGCCAAGATCATCCCGTCCCGGGGTGCCTGGCTGGAGATGGAGATCGACAAGCGCGACATGGTCGGTGTCCGCATCGACCGCAAGCGCAAGCAGTCCGTGACCGTGCTGCTGAAGGCGCTGGGCTGGACCTCGGACCAGATCCTGGAGGAGTTCGGCGACTACGAGTCGATGCGGGCCACCCTGGAGAAGGACCACACCCAGGGCCAGGACGACGCGCTGCTGGACATCTACCGCAAGCTGCGTCCGGGAGAGCCGCCGACCCGCGAGGCCGCGCAGACCCTGCTGGAGAACCTCTACTTCAACCCGAAGCGGTACGACCTGGCCAAGGTCGGCCGGTACAAGATCAACAAGAAGCTGGGCGGCGACGAGCCGCTGGACGCCGGCGTCCTCACCGTCGAGGACATCGTCGCCACGATCAAGTACCTGGTCCGGCTGCACGCCGGTGAGACCGAGACCACCACGGAGTCCGGCCGCACGATCATCGTCGAGACCGACGACATCGACCACTTCGGCAACCGCCGTCTGCGCAACGTCGGCGAGCTCATCCAGAACCAGATCCGTACCGGTCTGGCCCGGATGGAGCGCGTGGTCCGCGAGCGCATGACCACGCAGGACGTCGAGGCCATCACGCCGCAGACGCTCATCAACATCCGGCCGGTCGTCGCCTCCATCAAGGAGTTCTTCGGCACCAGCCAGCTGTCGCAGTTCATGGACCAGACCAACCCCCTGTCCGGGCTCACCCACAAGCGCCGCCTCAACGCGCTGGGCCCCGGCGGTCTGAGCCGTGAGCGGGCCGGCCTGGAAGTCCGTGACGTGCACCCCTCGCACTACGGCCGCATGTGCCCGATCGAGACGCCCGAAGGCCCCAACATCGGTCTGATCGGCTCGCTGGCCGCGTTCGGCCGGATCAACGCCTTCGGTTTCGTGGAGACCCCGTACCGCAAGGTCGTCGACGGTGTCGTCACCGACGACGTCGACTACCTGACCGCCGACGAGGAGGACCGCTTCGTCATCGCGCAGGCCAACGCCAAGCTGACCGACGAGCTGACCTTCGCCGAGGCCCGCGTCCTGGTGCGCCGTCGTGGCGGGGAGATCGACTACATCCCCGGCACCGAGGTCGACTACATGGACGTCTCGCCGCGCCAGATGGTGTCGGTCGCGACCGCCATGATCCCGTTCCTCGAGCACGACGACGCCAACCGCGCGCTCATGGGCTCGAACATGATGCGCCAGGCGGTGCCCCTGATCAACGCCGAGGCGCCGCTGGTCGGCACCGGCATGGAGTACCGCTGCGCCACCGACGCCGGTGACGTCATCAAGGCCGAGCAGAACGGTGTCGTCTCCGACGTCTCCGCCGACTACGTCTCGATCGCCAACGACGACGGCACCCACGTCACCCATCGGCTGGCCAAGTTCTCCCGCTCCAACCAGGGCACCTCCTTCAACCAGAAGGTCCTGGTCGAGGAGAACGACCGCGTGATCGCCGGGCAGGTCATCGCCGACGGCCCGTCCACCGAGCGCGGTGAGATGGCGCTCGGCAAGAACCTGCTGGTCGCGTTCATGCCGTGGGAGGGCTACAACTACGAGGACGCGATCATCCTCTCCCAGCGTCTGGTGCAGGACGACGTCCTCTCCTCGATCCACATCGAGGAGCACGAGGTCGACGCCCGCGACACCAAGCTGGGCCCCGAGGAGATCACCCGGGACATCCCGAACGTCTCCGAAGAGGTCCTGGCCGACCTGGACGACCGCGGCATCATCCGCATCGGTGCCGAGGTCGAGGCCGGCGACATCCTGGTCGGCAAGGTCACCCCGAAGGGCGAGACCGAGCTGACCCCCGAGGAGCGCCTGCTGCGCGCGATCTTCGGTGAGAAGGCCCGCGAGGTGCGTGACACCTCGCTGAAGGTGCCGCACGGCGAGACCGGCAAGGTCATCGGGGTGCGCGTCTTCGACCGCGACGAGGGCGACGAACTGCCCCCGGGCGTCAACCAGCTGGTGCGGGTGTACGTCGCGCAGAAGCGCAAGATCACCGACGGCGACAAGCTGGCCGGCCGGCACGGCAACAAGGGTGTCATCTCCAAGATCCTCCCCGTGGAGGACATGCCCTTCCTGGAGGACGGCACCCCGGTCGACATCATCCTCAACCCGCTGGGTGTCCCCTCCCGGATGAACCCCGGCCAGGTGCTGGAGATCCACCTCGGGTGGCTCGCCTCGCAGGGCTGGAAGGTCGAGGGCACCGAGGAGGAGTGGAAGCAGCGCCTCGCCGCCATCGGCGCCAACGAGGTCGCCCCCGGCACCAACGTCGCGACCCCGGTGTTCGACGGTGCCCGCGAGGACGAGATGGCCGGGCTCTTCGAGTCCACCATCCCCAACCGCGACGGTGACCGCCTGGTGCTGCCCACCGGCAAGGCCCGGATGTTCGACGGCCGCTCCGGCGAGCCGTTCCCGGACCCGATCTCGGTCGGCTACATGTACATCCTCAAGCTCCACCACCTGGTCGACGACAAGCTGCACGCGCGCTCGACCGGTCCGTACTCCATGATCACCCAGCAGCCGCTCGGCGGTAAGGCCCAGTTCGGTGGCCAGCGCTTCGGTGAGATGGAGGTGTGGGCCCTGGAGGCGTACGGCGCCGCCTACGCCCTGCAGGAGCTGCTGACGATCAAGTCCGACGACGTGACCGGCCGCGTGAAGGTCTACGAGGCCATCGTCAAGGGCGAGAACATCCCCGAGCCCGGCATTCCCGAGTCCTTCAAGGTGCTCATCAAGGAAATGCAGTCGCTCTGCCTCAATGTGGAGGTGCTGTCCTCGGACGGCATGTCCATCGAGATGCGTGACACCGATGAGGACGTCTTCCGCGCGGCGGAGGAGCTTGGCATCGACCTGTCCCGGCGCGAGCCGAGCAGCGTCGAAGAGGTCTGACGGGCCCGACCGGAAGGGTCGCACCACGTGTGCCCCTTCCGGTCCCCCCACCCGGACCCCGACAGACCATTGACTCACGACACTGAGAGGGATTGACGAGAGTGCTCGACGTCAACTTCTTCGACGAACTGCGGATCGGCCTGGCCACCGCTGACGACATCCGTCAGTGGTCACACGGCGAGGTCAAGAAGCCGGAGACCATCAACTACCGCACGCTCAAGCCCGAGAAGGACGGACTCTTCTGCGAGAAGATCTTCGGCCCCACCCGGGACTGGGAGTGCTACTGCGGCAAGTACAAGCGCGTCCGCTTCAAGGGCATCATCTGTGAGCGCTGCGGCGTCGAGGTGACCCGCGCCAAGGTGCGCCGTGAGCGGATGGGCCACATCGAGCTGGCCGCTCCCGTCACCCACATCTGGTACTTCAAGGGCGTGCCCTCGCGGCTCGGCTACCTGCTGGACCTGGCGCCGAAGGACCTGGAGAAGGTCATCTACTTCGCCGCGTACATGATCACGTACGTGGACGAGGAGCGCCGCACCCGCGATCTGTCCTCGCTGGAGGCCCACGTCTCCGTCGAGCGCCAGCAGATCGAGCAGCGGCGTGACGCCGACCTGGAGGCCCGCGCCAAGAAGCAGGAGACGGACCTCGCGGAACTGGAGGCCGAGGGCGCCAAGGCGGATGTCCGCCGCAAGGTGCGCGAAGGCGCCGAGCGCGAGATGAAGCAGCTGCGCGACCGCGCCCAGCGGGAGATCGACCGCCTGGACGAGGTGTGGAACCGCTTCAAGAACCTCAAGGTCCAGGACCTGGAGGGCGACGAGCTCCTCTACCGTGAGCTGCGCGACCGCTTCGGCACCTACTTCGACGGCTCGATGGGCGCCGCGGCGCTGCAGAAGCGCCTGGAGACCTTCGACCTCAACGAGGAGGCCGCCCGGCTGCGGGAGATCATCCGCACCGGCAAGGGCCAGAAGAAGACCCGTGCCCTCAAGCGGCTCAAGGTCGTCTCCGCGTTCCTGCAGACCTCCAACAGCCCCAAGGGCATGGTCCTGGACTGCGTTCCGGTGATCCCGCCGGACCTGCGTCCGATGGTGCAGCTGGACGGTGGCCGCTTCGCGACCTCCGACCTGAACGACCTGTACCGCCGTGTCATCAACCGCAACAACCGCCTCAAGCGCCTTCTCGACCTCGGTGCCCCCGAGATCATCGTGAACAACGAGAAGCGGATGCTGCAGGAGGCCGTCGACGCGCTGTTCGACAACGGCCGCCGCGGCCGGCCGGTCACCGGCCCGGGCAACCGCCCGCTGAAGTCGCTGTCCGACATGCTCAAGGGCAAGCAGGGCCGCTTCCGTCAGAACCTGCTGGGCAAGCGCGTCGACTACTCGGCCCGTTCCGTGATCGTCGTCGGCCCGCAGCTGAAGCTGCACCAGTGCGGTCTGCCCAAGGCGATGGCGCTGGAGCTCTTCAAGCCGTTCGTGATGAAGCGCCTGGTGGACCTGAACCACGCGCAGAACATCAAGTCGGCCAAGCGCATGGTCGAGCGCCAGCGCACCGTGGTGTACGACGTCCTCGAAGAGGTCATCGCCGAGCACCCGGTGCTGCTGAACCGCGCCCCGACCCTGCACCGTCTGGGCATCCAGGCCTTCGAGCCGCAGCTGGTCGAGGGCAAGGCCATCCAGATCCACCCGCTGGTGTGCACCGCGTTCAACGCGGACTTCGACGGTGACCAGATGGCCGTCCATCTGCCGCTGTCGGCCGAGGCGCAGGCCGAGGCCCGCATCCTGATGCTGTCCTCGAACAACATCCTCAAGCCGGCCGACGGCCGGCCGGTGACCATGCCCACCCAGGACATGGTGCTGGGCCTGTTCTTCCTCACCACCGATGAGGAAGAGCGCGAGGTGCGCGGCGAGGGCCGGTCCTTCTCCTCCACCGCCGAAGCGATCATGGCGTTCGACTCCGGGGAGCTCTCGCTCCAGGCGAAGATCGACATCCGCTTCCCGATCGGCTCGGTGCCGCCCCGGGGCTGGACCCCGCCGGTTCCGGCCGAGGGCGAGGGCGAGTGGCAGCAGGGTGACAGCTTCCGGATGCGGACGACCCTGGGTCGTGCGCTCTTCAACGAGCTGCTGCCCGAGGACTACCCGTTCGTCGACGGCTCGGTGGGCAAGAAGCAGCTCTCCCAGATCGTGAACGACCTGGCCGAGCGCTACCCCAAGGTCGTCGTCGCCGCCACCCTGGATAACCTCAAGTCCGCCGGTTACTTCTGGGCCACCCGGTCCGGTGTCACCGTCGCGGTCTCCGACATCGTCGTTCCCGAGGCCAAGAAGCAGATCCTCGAGAACTACGAGGCGCAGGACGAGAAGGTCCAGAAGCAGTACGAGCGCGGTCTGATCACCAAGGACGAGCGCACGCAGGAGCTCATCGCGATCTGGACCAAGGCGACCAACGAGGTCGCCGAGACCATGAACGACAACTTCCCGAAGACCAACCCCATCTTCATGATGGTGGACTCCGGGGCCCGCGGAAACATGATGCAGATGCGTCAGATCGCGGGTATGCGTGGTCTGGTGTCCAACGCGAAGAACGAGACCATCCCGCGTCCGATCAAGGCGTCCTTCCGCGAGGGCCTGACCGTGCTGGAGTACTTCATCTCCACCCACGGTGCCCGTAAGGGTCTGGCCGACACCGCCCTGCGTACCGCCGACTCCGGGTACCTCACCCGTCGTCTGGTGGACGTCTCGCAGGACGTCATCATCCGCGAGGAGGACTGCGGCACCGAGCGCGGCCTCAAGCTGGACATCGCGGCCAAGGGTGCCGACGGTGTGCTGCGCAAGGCGGACAACGTCGAGTCCAGCGTGTACGCGCGCTGCCTCGCCGAGGAGATCGTCGTCGACGGCAAGGTGCTGGCCCCGGCCGGTACCGACCTGGGCGACGTGCTCATCGACGAGCTCGTGCGGCACGGTGTGCAGACGGTCAAGACCCGTTCCGTGCTCACCTGTGAGTCGGCGGTCGGCACCTGCGCCATGTGCTACGGGCGTTCGCTGGCCACCGGCAAGCTGGTGGACATCGGTGAGGCGGTCGGCATCATCGCCGCCCAGTCCATCGGTGAGCCCGGTACCCAGCTGACGATGCGGACCTTCCACACCGGTGGTGTGGCCGGTGAGGACATCACCCAGGGTCTGCCCCGTGTGGTCGAGCTCTTCGAGGCCCGGCAGCCCAAGGGTGTCGCGCCGATCTCCGAGTCGGCCGGCCGGGTGCGGATCGATGAGACCGAGAAGACCAAGAAGGTCATCGTCACCCCGGACGACGGCACCGAGGAGACCTCCTACCCGGTCTCCAAGCGTGCCCGGCTGCTGGTCACCGAGGGCGACCACGTCGTCGTCGGCCAGCCGCTGACCGTGGGTGCCGCCAACCCGCACGAGGTGCTGCGGATCCTGGGCCAGCGCGCTGTCCAGATCTACCTGGTCGGCGAGGTCCAGAAGGTCTACAACTCGCAGGGTGTGGCCATCCACGACAAGCACATCGAGATCATCGTCCGGCAGATGCTGCGCCGGGTGACGATCATCGAGTCGGGCGACGCGGAGCTGCTGCCCGGTGAGCTGGTCGAGCGCTCGAAGTTCGAGGGCGAGAACCGCCGCGTGGTGTCCGAGGGCGGTCAGCCGGCCTCCGGCCGTCCGCAGCTGATGGGTATCACCAAGGCGTCGCTGGCCACCGAGTCGTGGCTGTCGGCGGCGTCCTTCCAGGAGACGACCCGGGTGCTCACCGACGCGGCGATCAACGCCAAGTCGGACTCCCTGATCGGCCTCAAGGAGAACGTGATCATCGGTAAGCTCATCCCGGCCGGTACGGGTCTGGCCCGTTACCGCAACATCCGGGTGGAGCCGACCGAGGAGGCGAAGGCGGCGATGTACTCGGCTGTCGGCTACGACGACATCGACTACTCCCCCTTCGGCACGGGCTCCGGCCAGGCGGTCCCGCTGGAGGACTACGACTACGGTCCGTACCAGGGCTGATCCGGTCGTACGCTGTCCCGCCGGGCGGCTCCCCCTTCACGGGGGAGCCGCCCGGCGGCGTTCGCGGGGTGCTCAGCGCACGGTCTCGCCCAGGGTGTCCGGGGCCCGGTCGGTGGCGAGGAAGGCGGCCATCGTGTCCTCGCGCATCGCCTGCCACAGGGGGGCCGCGGCCTCCTCGTCCAGGAAGACCACGGACTGGCCGCCGGCCGTGCCGGTGCCGGCGACCGGCGCGTTCATGAAGGCGATGTCGGAGGCCCGGACCGAGCGCAGCTCCCAGGCGAGGTCGCGCAGGTCGCCGTTGGAGAGCTGGTCGTCGACGCTGATCACGTCGCCGAGGGTGTCCAGCAGTGCGGTGAGCCGGCCGGGGTCGGTGAGGGTGCCGGCGGACAGGGTCTGGGAGAGCAGGGCGCGCAGGAAGTTCTGCTGACGGCGGGTGCGGTCGAGGTCGCCCTCGGGGAGCGACTTCCGTTCGCGCACGTACTCCAGGGCGGCTTCGCCGTCCAGCCGTTCGCCGTCCAGAGTGACGCCGCCGACGGCGTCGGTAAGGGCCCGGAAGCCGGTCCAGTCGATGACGGCGAGGTGGTCGACGCGGATGCCGGTGAGGTTCTGGACAGTCTCCACCATGAGGGAGGGGCCGCCCCAGGAGTAGGCGGCGTTCAGCTTGGCCTCGCCGTGGCCCGGGACCTCGGTCCAGGTGTCGCGGGGGAGGGAGACCAGCGAGGCGGAGTTCCGGTCGGCGGCGATCTGGAGCAGCATCATGGTGTCGCTGCGGGCGGCACCGGCCTGCCACACGGGGGTGCCGTCGGGGCTCTCACCGGACGCGGGGGTGTCCTTGGCGTCCAGGCCCACCAGCAGATAGACCTGGGCGTCGGCGGCCTCGGGGGCGCGTACCGGCTGTTCCTCCTCGGGCAGGGTGGGCAGGGCGTCCGGGATCCGGTCAATGCCGGACAGCGCCTGGTCGGTGCGGTGGTAGAGCCAGCCGGCGCCGGCGAGGACGGCGAGCAGGAAGGCGGCGAGAACGGCGAGGATGACGCGTGGCCAGCGGCGGCGTTTCCCGGGGACGGGCGCGGTGTCCTCGGGTATCGGTCTGGCCGGCTCCGTACTGGTGTCCATGGAGTAAGTGTGCGGTACCTCACAGCGGTTGCCCGGGGTGGCGGGGGCCGGAGATAGTTGTTTTGACCGTTGGCCGTGGGGTAGGTACGCTCGGTTCTTGTGCCTGGGGTGTTCCCTGCGCTCTTTTTGTGAGGCGTCAGCTGGAACTCCGGGATCTGCGTTCTCTTCCCGATGCTTGTCGGGGGTTCATGCAGTCTTCGACACGCCCGACCGCGTGGGTCGGTCGCCGTGTTCCGGGTTAGCTTCACAGTCGGCACACAGAACTGGAGAAATGGTGCCAACGATCCAGCAGCTGGTCCGAAAGGGCCGGCAGGACAAGGTCGAGAAGAACAAGACGCCCGCGCTGAATGGGTCTCCCCAGCGCCGTGGCGTCTGCACGCGTGTGTTCACCACCACCCCGAAGAAGCCGAACTCGGCGCTGCGCAAGGTGGCCCGTGTGAAGCTCAGCAGTGGGATCGAGGTCACGGCCTACATCCCGGGTGAGAACCACAACCTTCAGGAGCACTCCATCGTGCTGGTGCGCGGTGGCCGTGTGAAGGACCTGCCGGGTGTCCGTTACAAGATCATCCGCGGTTCTCTCGACACGCAGGGCGTGCGGAACCGCAAGCAGGCCCGCAGCCGCTACGGCGCCAAGAAGGAGAAGTAAGCAATGCCTCGTAAGGGCCCTGCCCCGAAGCGCCCGGTCCACGTCGACCCGGTCTACGGTTCTCCTCTGGTGACCTCGCTGATCAACAAGGTGCTGCTGAACGGCAAGCGCTCCACCGCCGAGCGCATCGTCTACGGCGCCATGGAGGGTCTGCGGGAGAAGTCCGGCAACGACCCGGTCATCACCCTGAAGCGCGCTCTGGAGAACGTGAAGCCGACCCTCGAGGTCCGCTCCCGCCGTGTCGGTGGCGCCACCTACCAGGTGCCGGTCGAGGTTCGCCCCGGCCGTTCCTCCACCCTCGCGCTGCGCTGGCTGGTCGGTTACTCGCGGGCTCGCCGTGAGAAGACCATGACCGAGCGCCTGATGAACGAACTGCTCGACGCCTCCAACGGCCTCGGCGCGTCCGTCAAGAAGCGCGAGGACACCCACAAGATGGCCGAGTCCAACAAGGCCTTCGCGCACTACCGCTGGTAGTCGCTACCCCATCGAGACCGAGAGAACTGAAGCCTTATGGCTACCACTTCACTTGACCTGACCACGGTCCGCAACATCGGGATCATGGCTCACATCGACGCGGGCAAGACGACGACCACCGAGCGCATCCTGTACTACACCGGTGTGAGCTACAAGATCGGCGAAGTTCACGACGGTGCCGCCACCATGGACTGGATGGCGCAGGAGCAGGAACGCGGCATCACGATCACGTCTGCCGCGACCACCTGTCACTGGCCGCTCGAAGGCGTCGACCACACCATCAACATCATCGACACCCCGGGTCACGTCGACTTCACGATCGAGGTGGAGCGTTCGCTGCGCGTGCTCGACGGCGCGGTCACGGTCTTCGATGGTGTCGCGGGTGTGGAGCCCCAGTCCGAGACCGTGTGGCGTCAGGCGGACCGCTACGGCGTGCCGCGGATCTGCTTCGTCAACAAGCTCGACCGCACCGGCGCGGACTTCTTCCGCTGCGTCGACATGATCGAGGAGCGGCTCGGCGCCGTTCCGCTGGTCATGCAGCTCCCCATCGGGGCCGAGGCGGGCTTCCAGGGCGTCATCGACCTGGTCCGCAACAAGGCCCTGGTGTGGTCCGAGGAGACCAAGCTGGGCGAGATGTACGACACCGTCGACATCCCGGCCGACCTCGTGGAGCAGGCGGAGGAGTACCGCGCCAAGCTCATCGAGGCCGTCGCGGAGAACGACGAGGAGGTCATGGAGCTGTACCTGGAGGGCACTGAGCCCACCGAGGAGCAGCTGTACGCCGCCATCCGTCGCATCACCCTGGCCTCCACCGGTGGCGAGACGACCACCGTCACCCCGGTGTTCTGCGGTACCGCGTTCAAGAACAAGGGCGTGCAGCCCCTCCTGGACGCCGTGGTGCGTTACCTGCCCACGCCGCTGGACGTCGAGGGCGTCGAGGGTCACTCCCCGAAGGACCCCGAAGAGGTCGTCGTCCGGAAGCCTTCGGAGGACGAGCCGCTGGCCGCCCTGGCGTTCAAGATCGCCAGCGACCCGCACCTCGGGAAGCTCACCTTCATCCGGGTGTACTCCGGTGTCCTCACCGCCGGCACGCAGGTGCTGAACTCGGTGAAGGGCCGCAAGGAGCGCATCGGCAAGATCTACCGCATGCACGCCAACAAGCGTGAGGAGATCGAGCGGGTGGGCGCCGGCGACATCGTCGCGGTGATGGGCCTGAAGCAGACCACCACCGGTGAGACGCTGTCGGACGCCACCCACCAGGTCATCCTGGAGTCGATGGACTTCCCGGCCCCGGTCATCGAGGTCGCGATCGAGCCCAAGACCAAGGGTGACCAGGAGAAGCTGGGTGTCGCCATCCAGCGGCTGGCCGAGGAGGACCCGTCCTTCCAGGTCGCCACCAACGAGGACACCGGGCAGACCATCATCAAGGGGATGGGCGAGCTCCACCTCGATGTGCTGGTCGACCGGATGCGTCGCGAGTTCAAGGTCGAGGCCAACGTCGGCAAGCCGCAGGTCGCCTACCGGGAGACCCTGCGGAAGATCGTCGCGAAGCACGACTACACGCACAAGAAGCAGACCGGTGGCTCCGGCCAGTTCGCCAAGGTCCAGATCTCTCTGGAGCCGCTTGAGGGCGACGGCTACGAGTTCGAGAACAAGGTCACCGGTGGCCGCATCCCCAAGGAGTACATCCCCTCGGTGGACGCGGGCGCCCAGGAAGCGATGCAGTTCGGCGTTCTCGCCGGCTACCCGCTGACGGGTGTCAAGATGATCCTGCTCGACGGTGCGTACCACGACGTGGACTCCTCCGAGATGGCCTTCAAGACCGCCGGTATCCAGGCGTTCAAGGAAGCCGCGCGGATGGCCGGTCCCGTTCTGCTGGAGCCCCTCATGGCCGTCGAGGTCACCACGCCCGAGGACTACATGGGCGATGTGATCGGCGACCTGAACTCCCGCCGTGGCCAGATCCAGGCCATGGAGGACCGTAGTGGTGCCAAGGTCGTCAAGGCCCTGGTCCCGCTGTCGGAGATGTTCGGGTACGTCGGCGACCTGCGGAGCAAGACCTCGGGTCGCGCGAGCTACAGCATGCAGTTCGATTCCTATGGTGAGGTTCCGCGGAACGTCGCCGAGGAGATCATCGCGAAGGCCAAGGGCGAGTAACCCTTAAGCTGGAGCAAAACGGCATAGGGGCGATTTCGCCCCTGTGTCTGCCCTTTAAGCGAACCGGTCCAGGGCATCCCCCTAGGGGTCCCCGCCGGTTCGGTACGACCACCTGGAACCTCCGCAGAATGCGGGGGCGTACAGCATCAGTCCACAGGAGGACCCCGTGGCGAAGGCGAAGTTCGAGCGGACTAAGCCGCACGTCAACATCGGCACCATCGGTCACATCGACCACGGTAAGACCACTCTTACCGCGGCGATCACCAAGGTGCTGCACGACGCGTACCCCGACCTGAACGAGGCCTCGGCCTTCGACCAGATCGACAAGGCTCCCGAGGAGCGTCAGCGCGGTATCACCATCTCCATCGCGCACGTCGAGTACCAGACGGAGAGCCGCCACTACGCTCACGTCGACTGCCCGGGTCACGCCGACTACATCAAGAACATGATCACCGGTGCCGCCCAGATGGACGGCGCGATCCTGGTCGTGGCCGCCACCGACGGCCCGATGCCGCAGACCAAGGAGCACGTGCTCCTGGCCCGCCAGGTTGGTGTGCCCTACATCGTTGTCGCCCTGAACAAGGCCGACATGGTGGACGACGAGGAGATCCTGGAGCTCGTCGAGCTCGAGGTCCGCGAGCTGCTCACCGAGTACGAGTTCCCGGGCGACGACACCCCGGTCGTCAAGGTCTCCGCGCTGAAGGCGCTGGAGGGCGACGCCGAGTGGGGCAAGTCCGTTCTCGAGCTGATGAAGGCCGTCGACGAGGCCATCCCGCAGCCCGAGCGTGACGTGGACAAGCCGTTCCTGATGCCGATCGAGGACGTCTTCACGATCACCGGTCGCGGTACGGTCGTCACCGGCCGTATCGAGCGTGGTGTCCTGAAGGTCAACGAGACCGTCGACATCATCGGCATCAAGGACGAGAAGACCACCACCACGGTCACCGGCATCGAGATGTTCCGGAAGCTGCTGGACGAGGGTCAGGCCGGTGAGAACGTCGGTCTGCTGCTCCGCGGTGTCAAGCGCGAGGACGTCGAGCGCGGCCAGGTCATCATCAAGCCGGGCTCGGTCACCCCGCACACGGAGTTCGAGGCGACGGCGTACATCCTGTCGAAGGACGAGGGTGGCCGCCACACCCCGTTCTTCAACAACTACCGTCCGCAGTTCTACTTCCGTACCACCGACGTGACCGGTGTGGTGACCCTCCCCGAGGGCACCGAGATGGTCATGCCGGGCGACAACACCGAGATGAGCGTTCAGCTGATTCAGCCGATCGCCATGGAGGAGGGCCTGAAGTTCGCCATCCGTGAGGGTGGCCGGACCGTCGGCGCCGGCCAGGTCACCAAGATCAACAAGTGACCTGAGTTCTTTCCCGTACCGGGGCCCGTTTCCACCTGTGGGTGGGGACGGGCCCCGGTCGCGTGTGCGACGGGTGGTGCGGGTAAGCCGTTCGGCGCGTATTTCGACCGTTCGCCGAGTCGCCGGGTCGGGGTCGCTGTGGGGTGAGTGTGACCCTCCTTACATTTGCGGGGCTCTACCCCCGACCGACCCACAGGAGCCCGTCGATGACGACGACGCAACCCGTTCCCGACGCAGGCGAGCCCCCGGGCGATGATCTGGAGACCCGCTCGGCCGCGATGCACGACGACCCCCGGTTCCAGGAGTTGCGCGGGCGGTTGCTGCGCTTTGTGGTCCCGGCGAGCCTGGCGTTCTTCACCTGGTACCTGCTCTATGTCCTGATGACCGGCTACGCGCGTGGCGTGATGTCCACCAAGGTGATCGGCAGCCTCAATGTGGCGCTGGTCTTCGCACTGCTCCAGTTCGTGATGACCTTCACCATCGCCGTTCTCTATTCCCGGTACGCCAATCGCCGGCTCGATCCGCTGGCGGACGAGCTGCGTGCGGAACTGGACGGGGAGGGCCGCTCATGATCACCCTTGCCAATGAGGCGTCGGCCGAGGGCCGGATCATCACCATCATTCTTTTCACCGTGATGACCGCCGCCACTCTCTGGGTCACCGTGTGGGCCCGCAAGTACACGAGATCGGCGGCCGACTTCCACTCAGGTGGACGGTCGTTCACCGGATTGCAGAACGGTCTGGCGATCGGCAGCGACTACATGTCGGCCGCCTCCTTCCTCGGCATCGCCGGCATGATCGCGCTGTTCGGCTACGACGGTTTTCTCTACTCCATCGGCTTCCTGGTGGCGTGGCTGGTGGCCCTGCTGCTGGTGGCCGAACTGCTGCGGAACTCCGGCCGGTTCACGATGGCGGACGTCCTGTCGTACCGGATGCGGCAGCGCCCGGTACGGACCGCCGCCTCGGTCTCCACCCTCACGGTCTCGATCTTCTATCTGCTGGCCCAGATGGTCGGGGCCGGCGCCCTGGTGGCGCTGCTGCTGGGGATCTCGCCGGGCGAGACCTATTTGGGGATGAGCGCGGACACCGCCAAGATCGTCGGCATTGTGACGGTCGGCCTGCTGATGATCTCCTATGTGACCTTCGGCGGGATGAAGGGCACCACCTACGTGCAGATCATCCAGGCCGTCGTGCTGATGTCCGGTGCGGCGCTGCTGTGTCTGCTGGTGCTGGCGATGTACGACTTCAATCCGGGCGCGCTGATGAGTGACGCGGCCAAGGCGAGCGGGGTCGGCGACGCGTTCCTGGAACCCGGGCAGCGGTACGGGGTGGAGGTCGCCGGGGACGCCTGGCAGACCATGGTCAACAAGCTGGACCTGATCAGCCTGGGCCTCGCGCTGGTGCTGGGCACGGCCGGTCTGCCGCACGTACTGATCCGCTTCTACACGGTGCCGGACTCCAAGGCGGCGCGTAAGTCCGTCAACTGGGGCATCGGGCTGATCGGCACCTTCTACCTGTTCACCCTGATCCTGGGGTTCGGCGCGGCCGCCGTGGTGGGCCGCGACGCGATCATCGGGCAGGACGCGGCCGGCAACGCGGCGGCGCCCCAACTCGCGGAGTCGGTCGGCCTCCACTTCGGTGGTGACTTCCTGGGTGCCGTGCTGCTGGCGGTGATCGCGGCGGCGGCCTTCGCCGCCATTCTCTCCACGGTGGCCGGTCTGACCATCGCCTCCTCGTCCTCGCTGGCGCACGACTTCTACAACAGCGTGCTGCGGCGCGGGAAAGCGACCGAGAAGGAGGAGGTGCGGGTCGCGCGGTACGCGGCGGTCGGCGTCGGCGTGATCTCCGTGGTGCTGGCGATCTTCGCGCAGAGCCTGAACGTGGCGTTCCTGGTGGGTCTTGCCTTCGCCATCGCGGCCTCGGCCAATCTGCCGACCATTCTGCTGAGCCTGTTCTGGAAGCGGTTCAACACGACGGGCGCGCTGGCCGGCATCTACGGCGGGTTGATCAGCGCCGTGGGTCTGGTGTTCTTCTCACCGGTGGTGTCGGGGAAGGTCGACGCGAACGGGGAGAGCACCTCGCTGTTGCCGACGGGCGTGGACTTCGCCTGGTTCCCGCTGGAGAACCCGGCTCTGGTGTCGATTCCGCTGGGGCTGCTGTGCGCGATCGTCGGCACGTTGCTCTCCAAGGAGCGGGACGACGCGAAGTTCGCCCGGCTCCAGGTGCGGGCCCTGACCGGGGCCGGCGCGGAGAAGGCGGAGCAGCACTGAGCCGGCCGCCGGCCGTGCGGGCACTCCGCTTCTGCTGACGTGTACCTGACTTTCCGCAGATAGCCGGGCACTTCCCCACAAGCCCGGCACCCTGATGCCCGGGGGCCCGAGTTAATCCTCGGACCCCCGGGCATCTTTCATCCGATCCAGTGAACGAATTGAACTCCCGTTACTCCTGAGGTGCTGATGGCGTCACCTTCCGGGACCACGCTGCCTCGCGTGTCCACTTCCACCACCAAGGACGGCAGATCCGGCGGGGCCCCGCCCCGGGACAGACCGCCGCGCACCCTGCTGCGCGAGCGCCGCAAGGAGACGCTGCTGGCCTGGGGCTTTCTCGCCCCTTCGCTGGTCGTCTTCGCGCTCTTCCTGATCTATCCGCTGGGCCGCACCGTGTATCTGTCGATGCACGGCAACGACATCATCGGCCGGCCCACCCGCTTTGTCGGCTTCGATCACTTCGCCGAGCTCTTCACCGCCGACTTCGGCAAAGTGCTCGTCACCACGCTGCTGTTCACCTTGCTGGTGGTGGTGCCCGGGGTGCTCGGCGCCCTGGCGGTGGTGCTGCTGCTGGAGTCCGGCATCAGGGGGCAGCGGTTCTTCCGCTCCGCCTTCGCGCTGCCGTTCGCCTTCTCGGTGGCCAGCGCCTCGGTCATCTTCGCCGTCTTCTACAACCCGGCGTCCGGGGTGCTCAACGGCATTCTGTACGAGCTGGGCCTGGGCCAGGTGAAGTGGCTCAACTCCACCGAGTGGTCGCTGATCTCGGTCAGCCTCACCACGGTGTGGATGAACCTCGGATACGGCGTACTGGTGCTGGCCGCGGGGGTCGGCTCCATTCCGCGCGAGGTGAACGAGGCCGCGCTGCTGGACGGCGCGACCGGTGGCCGGCGGGCCTGGCACATCACGGTGCCGCTGCTGGGGCCGCAGCTGTTCTTCCTCGCGGTGATCTCCACGATCAACGCGCTGCAGAGCTTCGGCCAGATCCACATCCTCACCCAGGGCGGCCCGGTCGGCTCGACGACCACCCTGGTCTATTCGATCTACCAGTACGCCTTCGCGTACGGCACCAGCGATTTCGGGAGAGCGAGCGCACAGGCGCTGGTGCTGCTGCTGATGGTGCTGTGCTGCACGGCGCTCCAGTTCGGGGTCATCGAGCGGAAGGTGCACTACTCATGAGCGCGCGAGTGGTGGCGGGGCGGATCGCCCTGTACGCGGTGCTGCTGCTGGCCCTGATCCCGGTGCTCTTCCCGGTGTACTACGTGTTCGCCGGAACGTTCATGCAACCCAGGGAACTGGCGACCTTCCCGCCCCAGCTGGTGCCCACCGGGTTCCACCTGGAGAACATCCAGCGGGTGCTGGACGCCGTGCCGCTGACCCGGATGTACGGCAACTCGCTGCTGATGGCCGGGATCATCACGGTGGCGCAGCTGGTCACCTCGGCGCTGGCGGCGTACGCGTTCGTCTTCCTGCGCTTCCGGTTCAGCGCCGTGGTGTTCGCGCTGTTCCTGTCCACGCTGATGGTGCCGTCCGAGTCGACGATCATCCCCAACTATCTGACGCTCTCGGACTGGGGCCTGCACAACACCTTCGCGGGGCTGGTGCTGCCGTTCCTGGCGTACGCCTTCGGCACCTTCCTGCTGCGGCAGAGCTTCCGGCAGTTCCCCACCGAGCTGCGGGACGCGGCCCGGGTGGACGGCATGGGGCATCTGCGCTTCATCTGGACGGTGCTGCTGCCGTTGTCCAAGCCCACCCTCAGCGCGGTGGGCGTCTACGTGTTCATCACCTCCTGGAACATGTACTTCTGGCCGCTGATCATGACGCGCACCACCGAGATGCAGACGCTTCAGATCGGCCTCAACTCCCTGCGCAACGCCGAGTCCGCGAACCCCGGACTCTGGCTGGCCGGCGCCGCCCTGTCGGTGCTCCCCACCCTGGCGCTGGTGCTTTTCGGGCAGCGCTTCATCGTTCGCGGACTCACCGCGGGCGCAGTCAAGTGATGATGGGAACTGGACGGATCATGAGAAGAACCCGTACCCGTACGGCGCTGGTGGCCGGCGCCGCGGCGCTGTGTCTGGGCATCACCTCCTGCGGCAGTGACGACGCGGGGGCCGGCGGCTCCCTGGAGGCGCCCGGGCCCGAGGCGCTGGAGGGCCAGGACGGCCCGGTGCAGGTGGAGTTCTGGCACAGCATGGACAGCACCAACGGTCAGGTGCTGAACGGGCTGATCGACGCGTTCAACGCGGAGCACCAGGGCGAGATCAAGGTCACCGGCTCCTTCCAGGGCGACTACGACACCACGCTGGCGCAGCACCGGGCAGCGATCCAGCAGGGCAACACCGCCAACATCGTGCAGATATTCGACCTGGGCACCCAGTTCATGATCGATTCCGGTCAGACGGTGCCCGCCCAGTCATTCGTCGACAAGGACAGCTACGACACGGGCCCGATCGAGGACGCCCTGCTCAACTACTTCACGGTGGACGGGCAGCTGCGGTCCTTCCCGTTCAACAACTCCACCCCGCTCATGTACATCAACAAGGACGCCTTCGAGGAGGCGGGCCTGGACCCGGAGCAGCCGCCGAAGGACCTCGCCGAGATCCGCGAGTACGCCGAGGCGCTGACCGTCAAGGGCCCCGGCGGCCAGGTGGAGCGGTACGGCTTCGGCGCCGCCGTCTACGGCTGGTTCATCGAGCAGTTCATGGCCCGCGCCGCCGTGCCGTACTGCGACAACGGCAACGGCCGCGAGGGCCGAGCCGAGGAGGTGCTCTTCGACGACCCGAACGTGGTGGAGCTCGTCGAGTGGTGGCAGGGCATGATCGACGACGGCCTCGCCGCGCCGCTGGGGCGCAACCTGGACGACGCGCAGTCCTCCTTCACCTCCGGCCGCGCGGCGATGACCCTGGAGTCCACCGGTGCCATGGGCGGCTTCCTGGAGCAGTCCTCCTTCGAGGTGGGCGCCGGATACTTCCCCCTCATCCACGCCGATGACCCGGCCGGCTCGATCATCGGCGGCGCCTCGCTGTGGATCAACGGCCAGGGCCACTCGGACGCCGAGACCCGCGCCTCCTGGGAGTTCGTGCAGTTCCTGCTGACCGCGCAGTCGCAGTCGGTGTGGCACGCCGGCACCGGCTACCTCTCGGTCAACACCGAGGGCTACGACGGCCCCGAGGCCAGCGAGCGGGCCGCCGAGTTCCCGCAGTTCTCGGTGGCCGCCGACCAGCTGGCCAACTCCGAGACCAACATCAACACCGCCGGCTGCATGATGGGCGTCATGTCCGAGGCCCGGATGACCGCCGAGGAAGCCTGGGAAGAGGCCCTGGTCACCGACACCCCCGCGGCCGACGCCCTGACGGCGGCCACGGAGAAGCTGGCCCGGAAGATCGACGAGTACAACGCTTCGGTCGGCTGACCCCGAGCCCGGCAGTGCTCAGCGGTGGCCCGCCCCGGACGGTACGGGGGCGGGCCGCTCGCCGTGCTCGCGCGGCACCCGGCGCAGGCACGGGGCGTCGGTGAGCGGGCGGTCGGTGAAGAAGCGGGCCGCCAGGTCGGCGGTGTCCCGGGCGCGTTCCAGCACCACCCAGTGATCGGCGTCCGGGATGGTGAGGAAGCGGCGGGCGCCGATCCGCTCGGCGAAGGCCCGCTGCCGCTCCGCCGAGGTGACCGTGTCGTGCTCACCGCTGAAGACCAGCGTCGGGACGCCGGTGGGGCCGCCGGAGAAGTCGGCCGGCTCGGTCAGGGCGCGCCGCAGCGAGTCCCCCAGATGCGGGGAGTGCCGGGCGGTGTGCAGCAGGGACCGCCGTACGTAGCGGTAGGCCAGCGCGCGCCGCGTCACGTGCCGGCTCTCGTCCAGGCACAGCATCACGGCCGCGGTCTGCTCGGCGAACGACTCCGCGTCCCCCCGCGCCAGGGACCACTGGGCCCGCCGCACCGCCCGCACCAGCGCGTCACCGATGTGCGCCGGGACACCGCCCAGCATCATGCGCGCCACCCGGTGCGGAAAGCGCCGCGCGCAGCCGTGGGCCAGGCCCGCCCCGTAGGAGAAGCCGAAGACGTTGACCCGCTCATAGCGCAGATCGTCCAGGATGCCCTCCAGTGCCCGGCACAGCAGGTCGTGGCTGGGCCCGGGCGGCAGCGGTGCCGCGCCGCCCATGCCGGGCAGGTCCGCGGTCACCACGTCTGCCACCGGCCCCAGGACGTTCTCCAACTGCTGCCAGCCGCCCATCCCCTGCAGCGCCCCGCCGATGACCAGGACGGGCTGGGTACGGGGGCCGGAGCCGTGGCCGGAACGCCGCAGCAGCCGGTAGGTGTACGGGACGCCGCTCACCGTCAGGGAGCGGATCACCTCGTCGGGCATGGGTGCTCCCGGTCAGTCACGGGTCAGGACGAGCGCGGCGTTGTGGCCCCCGAAGCCGAGCGAGGTCTTCACCGCGCACCGCAGATGGGCCCGGCGGGCGGAGCCGCGGACCAGGTCGAGGCCGGGCGGGAGGCCGGGGTCGGGCGTCGTGAGATTGACGGTCGGGGGAACCGTCTGCTCCTCCAGGGCCAGGACGGTCAGCGCGGTCTCGATGCCGCCCGCGGCGCCCAGGGTGTGCCCGGTGACGGCCTTGGTGGAGGTCACCAGCGGCCGGTCACCCAGCACCCGGGACAGGGCGTGGCCCTCGATGAGGTCGTTCAGCACCGTCGAGGTGCCGTGCGCGTTCACATGGTCCACGTCGGAGCCCGCCAGGTCCGCGTCCGCCAGCGCGGTGCGCAGGGCCCGCTCGATGCCCGCGCCCTCCGGGTCGGGAGCCACCACCGAGCAGGCGTCGGAGGAGGCGCCGTAGCCCCGTACCACGGCGCGTACGGCGGCCCCGCGCGCCCGCGCGTGCTCCGGGCGCTCCAGCACCAGCAGCCCCGCCCCCTCGCCCACCACGAACCCGTCCCGGTCCGCGTCGAAGGGGCGGCAGGCCGTGGCCGGGTCCGAGCGCCGGGTGGAGACCGCCCTCAGCCGGCAGGCGCTGGCGATCAGCAGCCGGGAGAGCACCGACTCGGCGCCGCCGGCGACGACGATGTCGCAGGCGCCCGAGCGCAGCATCTGGTGCGCGGTGCCCAGCGCCACGGTGCCCGAGGAGCAGGCGGTGGACACGGCCAGGCTGGGGCCCAGCGCCCCCAGGTCCGCGACCACGCCGGAGGCCGCGCCGTTGACCACGGTCAGCGGCGCCAGCTTGGGCGACACCCGCCGGGTTCCCCGGGAGGCCAGGACGGTGTGCTGCTCGTCGTAGAACGGCAGACCGCCGTGCGCGGAGCCGATGACCACGGCCACCCGGGCCCCGTCCCACGCGGCCGGGTCCAGGCCGGCGTCGGCCACCGCCTCGCGGGCGGCGATCACCGCCAGCTGCGTGAAGCGGTCCATCAGCCGCAGCGCCGCCGTCCCGAGCACCGCGGCCGGGTCCAGGCCGGTGTTCAGGTACATGAAGTCGCAGGGCAGCTCGGCCAGCTCGGCAGGCCGGTGAACACCCTCCGGAGGCGCCCCGCCGGCGACCGCGTGCCACGTCGCCTTCGCCCCCGCACCGGCCGCGGTCACCAGGCCGAGCCCCGTGACCGCCGCCTCGAACGGCGGCTGCCGGCCCGGCATCAGGCGACGGCTTCCTGCCCGACGACGGCGACCAGTCTCCCCACGGTGTCGCGCGGCGTCAGCTCCACCGTCTCCAGATCGATGTCCAGCCGGTCCTCGATCAGCAGGCGCAGCTCCTCCAGGGCGAGGGAATCCAGGCCGAGCGCGGCGAGCGGCGTCTCGTCGCCGATTCTGGCCGCGGCGACCCCGAATCGCTGAACCAGCAGCTGGCTCACCACATCTGTTGCGATCAAGAAACTCTCCCGCGTCCGCCGAGGGTGCTGCATACGACCGTTCAACGAGCGGGCCGCGACATGGAAACGGATGAGGGGGGCGCACGAGCCTTCAGCAGGCGTACGGGGCTGGGTTAGCGTGCCAGCCATGGTGCGATGGCGCAGGTGGGGCCGGGGGGTGGCGGGGGGCGATGTGGTGCGGGTGCTGGAGGGCGTACGGGGGGTCGACTCCGGGCTGCGCGACGGCCTGTACGGGCGGGGGACCGGGCGCGCCGTGCGCCGGCTGCGCGGGCTGCTGGGCGCCGAGGTGGTGGTGCTCGCCGACCTCGACGGACCGGTGGCCTCCGCCGGGACGGCGGGGGAGGGGGTGCGGGAGGTCCTCGCGCTCGCGTACGAGCAGGGCGGCGCCGTCCAGCGCGGTCCGTGGGCGGCGGTGCCCCTGCTGGTGGCCGGGGAACTGTCGGGGGCGCTGGTGATGCGCGGCGGCGCGGAGGAAGCACTCGCCCCGGTGGGCGCGCTGGTGGCGCGCTCCCTCGACCACGCCGCGCTGCGCCGCGCCCGGGGCCGGATAGCCCAGGCCGATCTGCGCACGCTGCGCGCCCAGATCTCGCCGCACTTCCTGCACAACGCGCTGGCCGTCATCGGGGCCCGGATCCGCACCGAGCCGGAACGGGCCAGGGAGTTGCTGCACGACTTCGCCGACTACCTGCGCTACAGCTTCGCGGTCCGGGGCGACTACGCCACCGTCGCCGACGAGTTGCAGGCCGTACAGACCTATCTCGAACTCCAGCGCGCCCGGTTCGACGACCGGATGGAACTCATGGTGCGGATGGCCCCCGACATCCTCGCCGTCGCCATCCCCTTCCTGGTGATCCAGCCGCTGGTCGAGAACGCCGTACGGCACGGCCTGGAACCCAAGACCGGCACCGGCGGCATATCGGTCTCCGGATTCGCCGAGGGACCGCTGTGCGTCATCGAGGTGGAGGACGACGGGGTGGGGATGGATCCGGAGTTCGCCCAGGGGGTACTGGCCGGGACCGGCCCGCCCAGCCGCAGCGTCGGGCTCGCCAACGTCGACCAGCGGCTGCGGGCCGTCTACGGCGCCGAGTACGGCCTCGTCATCGAGACCGCCCCCGGCAACGGCACCAAGGTCGTGGTCCGGGTGCCCCGGTTCCGCCGCGGGGTGGTGACCGGATGACCGGGCGGCAGGGGCTGCGGGTGCTGGTCGTGGAGGACGAGGGCGCCACCCGGCGCGAGCTGGTCCAGGTGCTGCACGCCGTCGAGGGGGTCGACGGCGTCCTGGCCGCGGACAGCGGGGAGACCGCCGTCCGGCTGCTGGGCACCGAGGGGTTCGACGCGGTCTTCCTCGACGTCTCCATGCCGGGGCTCAGCGGCGTCGAGGTGGGCCGGGTGCTCAACATGCTCTCCGAGCCGCCCGTCCTCGTCTTCGTCACCGCCTCCGAGGCGCACCGCGAAGAGGCCGGGGAGATGGGCGCCGTCGACTATCTGCTCAAGCCGGTGCGCGACGAGCGGCTGGCCGAGGCCGTCGCCCGGGTCCGCGCCGCCCGGCGGCCCGAGCCGGCCGCCGACGAGCTGGCGGTGGTGCGGATCGACACCGGGCGGCACATCTTCTTCGTGCGGCGCGACGACGTCTACTTCGTGGAGGCGCACGGCGACTACGTACGGCTGCACACCGGCGGCGGAGTGCATCTGATCCGGCTGGCGCTCTCCCACCTGGAGTCCGTGTGGGGCCCGGCCGGCTTCGTACGGGTGCACCGGGGGTACCTCGTCGCGATCCACTGGGTGCGCGACCTGCGGGCCGGTTCCTCCTCCGGGCTGCTGGCGCACACCCCGGCCGGGGACGTACCGGTGAGCCGCCGGCACGCCCGCGCGCTCAAGGAACGGCTGCTGTCGGCCGTGCGTGAGGGTTCGTGAGCGCGGAGGCGAACGGGGCCGGCCGGTGAGCGGCGGTGGCCGGGTGCGGGTCACCAGTCCGCAGACCCGGGTCGCCCTGGCACGCAGGCACCGGCCCGCCCAGCATCTGCTGCCGCTGCCCTCCCCGGACTCCGGGGCGGACACCGAGGCCGCCCGCGCCCTGTTCCGGCGGCAGCGGCGGCTCGCCCTGCGGACCGTGCTCCTGCTCGGCGGCCTGCTGTCCGGGCTCTCCGGGCTGCTGTGGCTGCTGCCCGCCCCACTGTCCTGGGTGGTGCTCATGGGCGGCAGCTACCCGCTGCTGCTGGTGATCGCCGTGCTGCACGTACGGGCCGCCGAGCGCATCGAGGACCGCGCGCCGTGATCTCGCTGCTCGCCATCCTGCTGCTCTTCCTGAGCAGTGTGGTCATCGGGGTGTACGGGGTGCGGGCGGCCCGCAGCACCCCGGACTTCCTCGTCGCCTCCCAGCAGATCAGCCCCGGCTGGAACGCCATGGCGATCGCCGGTGAGTACGTCTCGGCCGCCTCCGTGCTGGGCCTTGCCGGGCTGATGCTGAAGAACGGCGTCGGCTCGCTGTGGTGGGCGGTCGGCTTCACCGCCGGGTACGTCGCGGTCGCCGCCCTGGTGGCCGGGCCGATGCGGCGCTCGGGCGCGTACACGGTGCCCGACTTCGCCGACTACCGGCTGGGCTCGCGGGCGATCCGCAAACTGTGCGCCCTGATCGTGCTGGTGATCATGTGGCTGTATCTGATCCCGCAGTTCAAGGGCGCCGGGGTGGTGCTGCACCTGGTGAGCGGGACGCCGTACTGGGTGGGGGTGGTGCTCGCCGGGGTGGTCGTCAGCTCCTCCATCGCGGTGGGCGGGATGCGGGCGGCCACCTATGTGCAGGCGTTCCACTACGTGGTGAAACTCGTCTTCATCGCGGTGCCCGCGCTGGTGCTGCTGGTACGCGCGGGGGAGCCGGGGCGCGAGCTGGCGCTGCGGGTGGACGCCGGCGCCTGGTCCCGGCCGCTGCTGGACATCCACAACTCGGGCCAGCCGCTGCTCGCCACCTGGTCGGTGCTGCTGGCGACCACGCTGGGCGCGGTCGGACTACCGCATGTGATCATGCGGTTCCACACCAGCGCCACCGCCCGGATCGCCCGCCGGGTGGCGGTGGGGGTCATCGTCCTGCTGGGGCTCTTCTATCTCTTCCCCGCCGTGTACGGGCTGCTGGGCCGGGTGTTCGCGGCCGAGTTGATCACCGAGGGGCACACCGACCAGGTCACCGTCGTGCTGCCGGGCGCCATGGTGCCCGGCCAGTGGGGCGCGGTGCTCACCGCGCTGGTGGCGGCGGGGGCGTTCGCCGCCGTCCTGTCCACCTCGTCGGGGCTGCTGATGGCCCTGGCCGGCGGGCTCTCGCACGATCTGTCGCGCTCCTCGGTGCCCCGGCTGCGGCTGGCGGTGGCGGCGGGGGCGCTGGTCGCGGTGGGCCTGTCGCTGCCCGCCGAGAGGGTCGACATCAATGTGCTGGTCGGCTGGGCGTTCGCGGTGGCGGCCTCCACCTTCTGCCCGCTGCTGGTGCTGGGGATATGGTGGCGCGGGCTGACCGTGCCCGGTGCCGCCGCCGGTCTGGTGGCCGGGGTGTGCGCCGCGACCGGCGCCGCGCTGGCCTCCGTGCTCACCGGGCCGCACCCCGGCTGGCTGACCGTGCTGCTGGCACAGCCGGCCGCCTGGACCGTACCGCTGGCGTTCGCGGTCATGGCGGGTGTGTCGCTGCTGACGAAGCCGCCCGAGTGGGCCGAACGCGCCGTGCTGCGGCTGCACATACCACAGCGGGCCCCCGGGGACGGTTGAGCGACCCCGCGCGATTGGCGAGGGGAGTGTCCGGTATGGCACACTGAGCAGGTTGCTCGGCCCGGAGCCGATGCCGCGCGCCTCCCGCCGGGAGGACCGGAAGCGAGTCCCACTGTATTCGTCGCGCCCGTTGAGGTGCGGAAATACCGGGATCTTCCGGGAAGCGTGGGCGGGGGTCCGGCCAGGCACCTGGTGGAAGTCATCCCCACCCTCCTCCCCGGAGAAACCTTCGTGGTTGATTCACGCGAGGAGCGCGACACACCCGACCGCGTGGGTCGGGGCGGGGGAGCGCGGAAGCCAGGTTCCAGGGCGTTAAACGATAGAGACAGGACTACGAAGTAGCCATGGCGGGACAGAAGATCCGCATCCGGCTCAAGGCCTACGACCACGAGGTCATCGACAACTCGGCGAAGAAGATCGTCGAGACGGTGACCCGCACTGGTGCGTCGGTCGCGGGCCCGGTGCCGCTGCCCACTGAGAAGAACGTGTACTGCGTCATCAAGTCGCCGCACAAGTACAAGGACTCGCGCGAGCACTTCGAGATGCGCACCCACAAGCGTCTGATCGACATCCTCGACCCGACCCCCAAGACCGTTGACTCGCTGATGCGCCTGGACCTTCCGGCCGGCGTCGACATCGAGATCAAGCTCTGAGAGGCGCGGGAGAGATGACCAAGCAGATCAAGGGTGTCCTGGGCGAGAAGCTCGGCATGACCCAGGTCTGGGACGAGAACAACCGTGTCGTCCCGGTGACCGTCGTCAAGGCCGGACCCTGCATCGTCACCCAGGTGCGCACCAACGACAGGGACGGCTATGAGGCCGTCCAGATCGCGTTCGGCGAGATCGACCCGCGCAAGGTGAACCGCCCCCTCAAGGGCCACTTCGCCAAGGCCGATGTCACCCCGCGCCGCCACCTGGTCGAGCTGCGGACCGCTGACGCCGCCGAGTACACCCTGGGCCAGGAGATCACGGCCGAGGCGTTCGACTCCGGCGTCAAGGTCGATGTGACCGGCAAGAGCAAGGGCAAGGGCTTCGCCGGCGTCATGAAGCGCCACGGCTTCGCCGGTCTCGGCGCCTCGCACGGCACGCAGCGCAAGCACCGCTCGCCCGGCTCCATCGGTGGCTGCGCCACCCCGGGTCGTGTCTTCAAGGGCCTGCGCATGGCGGGCCGGATGGGCAACGAGCGGGTCACCACCCAGAACCTGACCGTCCACGCCGTTGACGCGGAGAAGGGGCTGCTGCTCATCAAGGGCGCGGTTCCCGGTCCGAACGGCGGCCTCGTCCTGGTCCGCACCGCGGCCAAGGGGGCCTGAGGGTAACCAATGAGCACCGTTGACATTCTTTCGCCCGCCGGCGAGAAGACCGGTACCGTCGAGCTCCCCGCGGAGATCTTCGACGCCAAGGTCAGCATTCCGCTGATCCACCAGGTCGTCATCGCCCAGCAGGCCGCGGCCCGACAGGGTACGCACAAGACCAAGACGCGCGGCGAAGTCCGCGGCGGTGGCAAGAAGCCTTACCGCCAGAAGGGCACCGGCCGCGCCCGCCAGGGTTCGACCCGTGCGCCGCAGTTCGCCGGCGGTGGCGTCGTCCACGGCCCCGTGCCGCGCGACTACAGCCAGCGGACCCCGAAGAAGATGAAGGCCGCCGCCCTGCGCGGTGCCCTCTCGGACCGGGCCCGCCACGAGCGCATTCACGTCGTGACCGGCGTGATCGCCGAGGGTCTGATCTCCACCAAGGCGGTCAAGACCCTGCTCGGCAAGATCAGCGACCGCAAGAAGGTCCTGCTGGTCATCGAGCGCTCGGACGAGGCCGGCTGGCTGGCCGCCCGCAACCTGCCCCAGGTGCACATCCTGGACCCGGGTCAGCTGAACACATACGACGTGGTCGACTCCGACGATGTCGTCTTCACCAAGGCCGCCTTCGACCGTTTCGTGGCCGGCGAGGCCAAGGTGACGTTCGACAAGCAGCTCGAAGGGAGCGACGCCTGATGAGCGACGCGATCGCCACCCCGGTCAGCAGCAAGGAGTTCTCGGACCCCCGCGATCTTCTGATCAAGCCGGTGGTGTCGGAGAAGAGCTACGCGCTCCTCGATGAGAACAAGTACACGTTCATCGTCGACCCGCGCGCCAACAAGACCCAGATCAAGCAGGCCGTCGAAGAGGTCTTCTCGGTCAAGGTCACCGGGGTCAACACGATCAACCGGCAGGGCAAGCGCAAGCGCACCCGCACCGGTTACGGCAAGCGCGCGAACACCAAGCGCGCCATCGTGACCCTCGCCGAGGGCGACAGCATCGACATCTTCGGCGGCCCGGTCTCCTAGCGGAGGCCGAGTCGTCCGATATCGGACGAGGACTGAGAAATGGGAATCCGCAAGTACAAGCCGACGACTCCGGGCCGTCGTGGCGCCAGTGTCGCCGACTTCGTCGAGATCACGCGGTCCACGCCGGAGAAGTCGCTGGTCCGCCCGCTGCACAGCAAGGGCGGCCGTAACAACGCCGGTCGTGTGACCGTCCGCCACCAGGGTGGCGGCCACAAGCGTGCCTACCGCCTGATCGACTTCCGTCGGCACGACAAGGACGGTGTGCCGGCCAAGGTCGCGCACATCGAGTACGACCCCAACCGCACCGCCCGTATCGCCCTCCTGCACTACGCGGACGGCGAGAAGCGGTACATCATCGCCCCCGCGCACCTCAAGCAGGGTGACCGGATTGAGAACGGCCCCGGTGCCGACATCAAGCCCGGCAACAACCTGCCGCTGCGCAACATCCCGGTCGGTACGGTCATCCACGCCATCGAGCTGCAGCCCGGTGGCGGTGCGAAGTTCGCCCGCTCCGCCGGTGCCTCCGTGCAGCTGCTGGCGAAGGAGGGGCGCATGGCGCACCTCCGGATGCCCTCCGGTGAGATCCGGCTGGTCGACATCCGCTGCCGCGCCACTGTTGGTGAGGTCGGCAACGCCGAGCAGTCGAACATCAACTGGGGCAAGGCCGGCCGTATGCGCTGGAAGGGCGTTCGCCCGACCGTCCGCGGTGTGGTGATGAACCCCGTTGACCACCCCCACGGTGGTGGCGAGGGCCGGACCTCGGGTGGTCGCCACCCGGTTTCGCCCTGGGGCAAGAAGGAAGGTCGTACGCGCTCGCCGAAGAAGGCCAGCAACAAGTACATCGTCCGCCGCCGCAAGACGAACAAGAAGCGCTAGGAGCTGGCGAGAACATGCCGCGCAGTCTCAAGAAGGGGCCCTTCGTCGACGACCACCTGATCAAGAAGGTGGACACGCAGAACGAAGCAGGCACCAAGAACGTCATCAAGACCTGGTCTCGCCGCTCGATGATCATCCCGGCCATGCTGGGGCACACCATCGCGGTGCACGACGGCCGCAAGCACGTCCCGGTGTTCGTCACCGAGTCGATGGTCGGCCACAAGCTCGGCGAGTTCGCGCCGACGCGCACCTTCCGGGGCCACGTCAAGGACGACCGGAAGTCGCGCCGCCGCTGAGGCGGGCGTGAATGACCATGACCGACACCGAAGGGACAACCATGGACGCCATGGCCCGTGCGCGGCACATCCGCGTCACGCCCATGAAGGCCCGCCGGGTGGTGGACCTCATCCGTGGGCTCAATGCCGCGGAGGCTCAGGCGATCCTGCGCTTTGCGCCGCAGGCCGCGAGCGTGCCGGTGGGGAAGGTGCTCGACAGCGCCATCGCCAACGCCGCGCACAACTACGACCACACGGACATCGACAGCCTCTACATCAGTGAGGCGTACGTCGACGAGGGTCCGACCCTGAAGCGGTTCCAGCCGCGCGCTCAGGGCCGGGCCTACCGGATCCGTAAGCGGACCAGCCACATCACCGTGGTCGTCAGCAGCAAGGAAGGGACCCGGTAATGGGCCAGAAGGTAAACCCGCATGGGTTCCGCCTCGGCATCACAACCGACTTCAAGTCGCGCTGGTACGCCGACAAGCTTTACAAGGACTACGTCAAGGAAGACGTCGCCATCCGCCGCATGCTCACCCAGGGCATGGAGCGGGCCGGCATCTCCAAGGTGGAGATCGAGCGCACCCGTGACCGGGTCCGCGTCGACGTCCACACCGCCCGCCCGGGCATCGTCATCGGCCGCCGCGGCGCCGAGGCCGACCGCCTGCGGGGCAACCTGGAGAAGCTGACCGGCAAGCAGATCCAGTTCAACATCCTCGAGGTCAAGAACCCCGAGCTGGACGCCCAGCTGGTGGCCCAGGCGGTCGCCGAGCAGCTGTCCTCCCGTGTCTCCTTCCGCCGTGCGATGCGCAAGTCGATGCAGAGCACGATGAAGGCCGGCGCCAAGGGCATCAAGATCCAGTGCGGTGGCCGTCTCGGCGGCGCCGAGATGTCCCGCTCCGAGTTCTACCGCGAGGGCCGGGTTCCCCTGCACACCCTGCGCGCGAACGTGGACTACGGCTTCTTCGAGGCCCGTACCACCTTCGGCCGCATCGGTGTGAAGGTCTGGATCTACAAGGGCGACGTCAAGAACATCGCCGAGGTCCGCGCGGAGAACGCCGCCGCCCGGGCGGGCAACCGCCCGTCGCGCGGTGGTGGCGCCGGCGACCGTCCCGCGCGGGGTGGTCGTGGCGAGCGTGGTGGCCGCGGCCGCAAGCCGCAGCAGCAGAGCGCCGGTGCCGAGGCTCCCAAGGCCGAGGCTCCCGCCGCTGCCGCTCCGGCTGCCGAGAGCACCGGAACGGAGGGCTGACCGTCATGCTGATCCCCCGCAGGGTCAAGCACCGCAAGCAGCACCACCCGAAGCGCTCGGGTATGGCCAAGGGTGGCACCGAGGTGGCATTCGGCGAGTACGGCATCCAGGCCGTCACCGCCGCGTACGTCACCAACCGGCAGATCGAGGCCGCACGTATCTCGATGACCCGGCACATCAAGCGTGGCGGAAAGGTGTGGATCAACATCTACCCCGACCGCCCGCTGACCAAGAAGCCCGCCGAGACCCGCATGGGTTCCGGTAAGGGTTCGCCGGAGTGGTGGGTCGCGAACGTCAAGCCCGGACGGGTGATGTTCGAGCTGTCCTACCCCAACGAGAAGATTGCTCGTGAGGCGCTGATCCGCGCTGCTCACAAGCTTCCGATGAAGTGCCGGATCGTTCGGCGCGAGGCAGGTGAGGCGTGATGGCGACCGGAACCAAGGTTTCGGAGCTGCGCGAGCTGAACAGCGAGGAACTCGTTGGGAAGCTGCGTGAGGCCAAGGAGGAGCTGTTCCGGCTCCGCTTCCAGTCGGCGACCGGACAGCTGGAGAACAACAGCCGGCTCAAGGCCGTCCGCAAGGACATCGCCCGGATCTACACGCTGATGCGCGAGCGCGAGCTCGGCATCGAGGCCTCGGTGGAGACGGTGGAGAGCGCCTGATGAGTGAGAAGAATGTGACTGAGACGACCCCGACCTCCGAGGCGGAGCGCGGCCGGCGGAAGACCCGTGAGGGTCTGGTCGTCAGCGACAAGATGGACAAGACCGTCGTTGTCGCTGTTGAGGACCGCGTCAAGCACGCGCTCTACGGCAAGATCATCCGCCGGACCAACAAGCTCAAGGCGCACGACGAGCAGAATGCCGCAGGCATCGGTGACCGCGTGCTCCTGATGGAGACCCGGCCGCTGTCCGCCACCAAGCGGTGGCGCGTCGTCGAGATCCTAGAGAAGGCGAAGTAACCATGATCCAGCAGGAGTCGCGACTGCGCGTCGCCGACAACACGGGGGCGAAGGAAATCCTTTGCATCCGTGTGCTCGGTGGTTCGGGTCGCCGCTACGCGGGCATCGGGGACGTCATTGTCGCCACCGTCAAGGACGCGATCCCCGGTGGCAACGTGAAGAAGGGTGACGTCGTCAAGGCCGTCATCGTGCGCGCCGTCAAGGAGCGCCGGCGTCCGGATGGCTCGTACATCCGCTTCGACGAGAACGCCGCCGTCATTCTGAAGAACGACGGTGACCCCCGCGGCACCCGTATCTTCGGCCCGGTCGGCCGTGAGCTGCGCGAGAAGAAGTTCATGAAGATCATCTCCCTCGCGCCGGAGGTGCTGTAACCGATGAAGATCAAGAAGGGCGACCTGGTCCAGGTCATCACCGGAAAGGACAAGGGCAAGCAGGGCAAGGTCATCGTGGCCTTCCCCCGCGAGGACCGGGTCCTGGTCGAGGGTGTCAACCGGGTCAAGAAGCACACGAAGGCCGGTCAGACGGCTCGTGGGTCGAAGACCGGCGGCATCGTGACGACCGAAGCCCCGATTCACGTGAGCAACGTTCAGCTCATCGTGGAGAAGGACGGCAAGAAGGTCGTCACCCGTGTCGGCTACCGCTTCGACGACGAGGGCAACAAGATCCGCGTTGCCCGGCGAACCGGTGAGGACATCTGATGACTGCCACTGCCACCACCGCGATCCCGCGTCTGAAGACGCGCTACCGCGAAGAGATCGCCGGCAAGCTGCACGAGCAGTTCTCCTACGAGAACGTCATGCAGATCCCGGGCCTGACCAAGATCGTGGTCAACATGGGTGTGGGCGACGCCGCCCGCGACTCCAAGCTGATCGAGGGCGCCATCCGCGACCTCGCCACGATCACCGGCCAGAAGCCTTCCGTCACCAAGGCCCGCAAGTCCATCGCGCAGTTCAAGCTGCGTGAGGGCCAGCCGATCGGCGCGCACACCACGCTGCGCGGTGACCGGATGTGGGAGTTCCTGGACCGTCTGCTGTCGCTGGCGCTGCCGCGCATCCGCGACTTCCGGGGCCTGTCCCCGAAGCAGTTCGACGGCCGGGGCAACTACACCTTCGGTCTGACCGAGCAGGTCATGTTCCACGAGATCGACCCGGACAAGATCGACCGGGTCCGGGGCATGGACATCACCGTGGTGACCACGGCGACCACCGACGAGGAGGGCCGCGCCCTGCTGCGTCACCTCGGTTTCCCGTTCAAGGAGGCGTGAGCCATGGCGAAGAAGGCCCTGATCCAGAAGGCCGGGCGCAAGCCGAAGTTCGCGGTGCGCGGTTACACCCGCTGCCAGCGCTGCGGACGGCCGCACTCCGTGTACCGCAAGTTCGGCCTGTGCCGCGTGTGCCTTCGCGAGATGGCGCACCGCGGCGAACTGCCGGGCGTCACCAAGAGCTCCTGGTAATCACTACTACGCCGTAGGTCTTTGGGGCCGGCCCCGTACACATCCGTACGGGGCGGCCCCGGAGAAACCCCGGTGAGAGAGGCCGAAGGCCGTCTCATGACCATGACCGACCCCATCGCAGACATGCTGACTCGTCTGCGGAACGCCAACTCGGCGTACCACGACACCGTCGTGATGCCGCACAGCAAGATCAAGACCCACATCGCGGAGATCCTCCAGCAGGAGGGCTACATCACCGGCTGGAAGACCGAGGAGGCCCCCGTGGGCCAGGCCCTCGTGCTCGAGCTGAAGTACGGCCCGAACCGCGAGCGTTCGATCGCCGGCATCAAGCGGATCTCGAAGCCGGGCCTGCGGGTCTACGCGAAGTCCACCAACCTGCCCCGCGTGCTGGGTGGCCTGGGCGTGGCGATCATCTCCACGTCCAACGGTCTCCTGACCGGTCAGCAGGCTCAGAAGAAGGGCGTGGGTGGGGAAGTCCTCGCCTACGTCTGGTAACGGAAGGGAACGGATAGCCATGTCGCGTATCGGCAAGCTCCCCATCCAGGTTCCCGCCGGTGTGGACGTCACCATCGACGGCCGTACGGTTGCGGTGAAGGGCCCCAAGGGCTCCCTCTCGCACACGGTCGCCGCGCCTATCGATGTCGAGCGGAGCGAGGACGGCACCATCGTCGTCTCCCGCCCGAACGACGAGAACCGGAACAAGTCCCTGCACGGCCTGTCCCGCACGCTGGTGGCGAACCTGATCATCGGCGTGACCGATGGGTACAGCAAGGACCTCGAAATCAGCGGTGTCGGTTACCGCGTGGCCGCGAAGGGCTCCAACCTGGAGTTCTCCCTCGGCTACAGCCACCCGATCCTGGTCGAGGCTCCCGAGGGCATCACCTTCAAGGTGGACTCGCCCACGAAGCTCAGTGTTCAGGGGATCGACAAGCAGAAGGTCGGCGAGGTCGCCGCGAAGATCCGCAAGCTGCGCAAGCCCGACCCGTACAAGGCCAAGGGCGTCAAGTACGCGGGCGAGGTCATCCGCCGCAAGGTCGGAAAGGCTGGTAAGTAAGCCATGGCATACGGCATCAAGATCGCCAAGGGCGATGCCCGTAAGCGTACGGCGAACAAGCGGCGTCACCTGCGGATCCGCAAGAAGGTCTCCGGCACCGCCGCGCGTCCGCGCCTGGTCGTGACCCGCTCGAACCGTCACATGGTGGCCCAGGTCATCGACGACATCGAGGGTCACACGCTGGCGTCGGCCTCCTCCCTGGATGTCTCCATCCGCGGGAACGAGGGCGACAAGAGCGACAAGGCCAAGAAGGTCGGTGCGCTGGTCGCCGAGCGGGCCAAGGCCGCGGGCATCGACGCCGTGGTCTTCGACCGTGGCGGCAACAGGTACGCCGGGCGCGTGGCCGCGCTCGCGGACGCCGCCCGTGAGGCGGGGCTCAAGTTCTGAGCCGGTTCCGTCGACTGATTCGAGAGAGGTAATTCCAATGGCTGGACCCCAGCGCCGCGGTGGCGGCGCCGGTGGCGGCGAGCGACGGGACCGTAAGGGTCGGGACGGTGGCGCTGCCGCCGAGAAGACCGCGTACGTCGAGCGTGTCGTCGCGATCAACCGCGTCGCCAAGGTTGTGAAGGGTGGTCGTCGCTTCAGCTTCACCGCGCTGGTCGTGGTGGGCGACGGTGACGGCACCGTGGGTGTCGGTTACGGCAAGGCCAAGGAGGTGCCGGCCGCCATCGCCAAGGGTGTGGAGGAGGCCAAGAAGCACTTCTTCAAGGTCCCCCGTATCCAGGGCACCATTCCGCACCCGATCCAGGGTGAGGAGGCCGCGGGTGTCGTACTGCTCAAGCCGGCGTCCCCCGGTACCGGTGTGATCGCCGGTGGCCCGGTGCGCGCCGTGCTGGAGTGCGCGGGCATCCACGACGTGCTGAGCAAGTCGCTCGGTTCGTCGAACCCGATCAACATCGTGCACGCCACGGTGGCCGCTCTGCGGGGCCTGCAGCGCCCCGAGGAGATCGCCGCCCGCCGTGGTCTGCCGCTGGAGGACGTGGCTCCCGCCGCTCTGCTGCGGGCCCGTGCCGGGGTGAGTGCGTAATGGCGCAGCTGAAGATCACCCAGGTCAAGTCCTACATCGGCAGCAAGCAGAACCACCGGGACACGCTGCGCTCGCTGGGCCTGAAGCGGATCAACGACGTGGTCGTCAAGGACGACCGCCCGGAGTTCCGCGGCATGCTCCGCTCGGTGCGTCACCTGGTGACGGTCGAGGAGGTCAACTGACATGGCGCAGGAAGAGAACAGCGGCACGCCGCTGAAGCTGCACCACCTGCGGCCCGCGCCGGGCGCCAAGACCACCAAGATCCGCGTGGGTCGTGGTGAGGCGTCCAAGGGCAAGACCGCCGGTCGCGGTACCAAGGGCACCAAGGCCCGGTACCAGGTCCGGCCGGGCTTCGAGGGCGGGCAGCTGCCGCTGTACATGCGGCTGCCCAAGCTCAAGGGCTTCAACAACCCGAACCACAAGCAGTTCCAGGTCGTCAACCTGGAGAAGCTGGCGCAGTTGTACCCCGAGGGTGGCGACGTGACCGTCGCCGACCTCGTGGCCAAGGGCGCGGTGCGGAAGAACGAGCTGGTGAAGGTCCTCGGCTCCGGTGACATCTCGGTGGCGCTGACGGTGACGGTCGACGCCGTTTCCGGCTCCGCCAAGGAGAAGATCACCGCGGCCGGCGGCACCGTGACCGAGCTTCTCTGAGCCGCATGAAGTGCGAGTGACCGGGGATGCCTGAACGAGGCATCCCCGGTCAGTCGTTCCGGCCTGGCGCATCCGCCGGTAAGGTGGCGTGCGTTGCCGTCAACCGGGGCCGACCGCTGCCCGGCGGGCAGCGGAGTTTGTGCCCAGTTTCTATCCGTTGACCTTCAAGACCATCCCTCTCGCGCGCGCCGCGGGGGGCGCAGGAGGAACCGTGCTCACCGCGTTCGCCCGGGCGTTCCGGACGCCTGACCTGCGCAAGAAGCTGCTCTTCACGCTCGGCATCGTGGTGCTGTTCCGGTTCGGACAGCACGTTCCGGTTCCCGGCGTCAGTTTCCAGAACGTCCAGCAGTGTGTGGACGAGGCCCAGGCCGGCGGGGCCGGTTCCGGGCTGTTCGGTCTGGTGAACATGTTCAGTGGTGGCGCTCTGCTCCAGCTGACCATCTTTGCGCTCGGCATCATGCCGTACATCACCGCGAGCATCATTCTGCAGCTGCTTGTCGTCGTGATCCCCCGCCTCGAGGCCCTGAAGAAGGAGGGGCAGTCGGGGCAGGCCAAGATCACCCAGTACACGCGTTATCTGACGATGGCCCTGGCGGTGCTCCAGGCGACCGGTCTGGTCGCCACCGCCCGCTCCGGCACCCTCTTCCCCAACTGCTCGGTCGCGGGTGACATCATCCCCTCCGACTCCATCTTCACCACGGTGATCATGGTGATCGCCCTCACCTCCGCCACCGCGCTGATCATGTGGATGGGTGAGCTGATCACCGACCGCGGTATCGGCAACGGCATGTCGATGCTGATGTTCGTCTCCATCGCGGCCGGCTTCCCGTCGGCGCTGTGGCAGATCAAGCTCTCCGGCACGCTGGCGGACGGCTGGATCGAGTTCGGTGTCGTGGTGGCCTGTGGTCTGGCCATGGTCGGCCTGGTCGTCTTCGTCGAGCTGGCCCAGCGCCGGATCCCGGTGCAGTACGCGAAGCGCATGATCGGCCGCCGCTCGTACGGCGGCACCTCCACGTACATCCCGCTCAAGGTCAACCAGGCCGGTGTCATCCCGGTGATCTTCGCGTCCTCGCTGCTGTACATCCCGCAGCTGCTGGTGCAGTTCGCCGGTACGGACGCCGGGGGCTGGGCGGACTGGGTGCAGCGGTACTTCACCGGTGGTGACCACCCGTACTACATCGTCACCTACTTCCTGCTGATCGTCTTCTTCGCGTTCTTCTACGTGGCCATCACCTTCAACCCCGAAGACGTGGCCGAAAACATGAAGAAGTATGGTGGTTTCATCCCGGGTATCCGGGCTGGCCGGCCCACGGTCGAATACCTGAGCTATGTGCTGAACCGCATCACGTGGCCCGGGGCGATGTACCTGGGTCTGATCGCGCTCGTGCCGACGGTGGCACTGGTGATGTTCAACGCCCAGCAGGACTTCCCCTTCGGTGGCACATCCATCCTGATCATCGTGGGTGTCGGCCTGGAAACGGTGCGGCAGATCGAGAGCCAGCTCCACCAGCGCAATTACGAAGGGTTCCTCCGCTGATGCGAATCGTCCTCGTCGGACCGCCGGGCGCGGGCAAGGGCACGCAGGCCGCGCTCCTCGCCGAACGTCTTGGCATTCCGCACGTCTCGACCGGAAACCTGTTCAGGGACAACATCAGCCAGGGCACGGAGCTGGGCCGCGAGGTCCAGCAGATCCTGCGCGAGGGTGGTCTGGTCCCGGACGAGGTGACCATCGCGATGGCGGCGGACCGGCTGGCTCAGCCGGACGCCGGGGACGGTTTTCTGCTGGACGGCTTCCCCCGCAACATCGCCCAGGCGCAGGCGCTGGACGAGCTGCTGGGCGAGGGCGGGCACAAGCTCACCGCGGTGCTCGACCTGGAGGTCCCCGAGGACGAGGTGGTCAAGCGGATCGCCGGGCGCCGGATGTGCCGCAAGAACAGCGGGCACGTCTTCCACGTGGAGTACGCGCCGCCGGCCGTCCCCGGTGTCTGCGACGTGTGCGGCGGCGAGCTGTACCAGCGCGACGACGACCAGGAGGACACGGTCCGGCACCGCCTGGAGCTGTACCACCAGGAGACCGAGCCGATCATCGGCTACTACCGGGAGCAGGGGCTCGTGGTGACCATCGCGGCCCTGGGCCCGGTGCCGGAGATCACGCAGCGCGCGCTGGCCGCGCTGCCGGAAGCGGACGCCGCGTAGCGCGGCGCGTGCGGGGCGTGTCCCCGCTGTTGTGACGGCCGCAGTGACCGCCTTGGGGCGGGCGCTGCGGCCGTACTGTGGGAGGGGCCCGGTGTGGGCCGCCCCGACCCGCCCGAAGCGAAGATGAGGGAAACCCCGATGGTGGAGATCAAGACCCCCGAGCAGATCGCCAAGATGCGCGCGGCCGGGCTGGTGGTGGCGGAGATCCACCGCAGGTGCGCGGCGGCGGCGGTGCCCGGGGCCTCCACGGCCGAGTTGGACGAGATCGCGGCGGCCACGCTGCGCGAGCACGGCGCCAAGCCGAACTTCCTGGGGTACGGGGGCTTCACCGGCAACATCTGCACCTCGGTGAACGATGTCGTGGTGCACGGGATCCCGGGGCCCGGGACGGTGCTGGCGTCCGGCGACATCATCTCCATCGACGCCGGCGCGGTGGTCGACGGCTGGCACGGGGACGCGGCGCTGACCGTGTTCGTGGGCGAGGGCCACTCCGCCGAGGTGCGGGAGCTGGACCGGGTGACCGAGGCGTCCCTGTGGGCGGGCATCGCGGCGGTGCGCAAGGGCGGCAGGCTGGTCGACATCTCCAAGGCGATCGAGGGGTACATCCGGCGGCAGCCGCGTCCCTCCTCGGGCAAGTACGGGATCGTCGAGGAGTACGGCGGGCACGGCATCGGCTCCGAGATGCACATGGACCCGCATGTGCTCAACTACGTGGAGCGACGGCGCGGGCGCGGGCCGAAGCTGGTGCCCGGGATGTGCCTGGCGATCGAGCCGATGATCTCCCTGGGGACCGCGAAGACGCATGTGCTGGACGACGAGTGGACCGTCAAGACGAACGACGGCAGCTGGGCGGCGCACTGGGAGCACTCGGTGGCGCTCACCGAGGAGGGGCCGCTGGTGCTGACGGCGCCGGACGGTGGCCGGGCGCGACTGGCCGAGCTGGGCGTTCAGGCCGCTCCTGACCCATTGGCGTGATCCGGCGGCGTAATGATCTCCGATCCGGGGAAAAGATCATGGATTCGTCTTTTCGGGTGGGGTGCCGTAGAGTGATAGGTCGGTCCTGGTGCACCCATGCGTTCAGGGCTGTCCAGGTAGCCGATCCCGGAAGGTGAAGCGCTCAAGTATGGCCAAAAAACAAGGGGCCATCGAGATCGAGGGCACTGTTGTCGAGTCCCTGCCGAACGCGATGTTCAAGGTAGAGCTCCAGAACGGGCATCAGGTCCTCGCGCACATCAGCGGCAAGATGCGGATGCACTACATCCGTATTCTTCCCGACGACCGGGTCGTGGTGGAGCTTTCTCCCTACGACCTGACCCGCGGGCGGATCGTCTACCGCTACAAGTAAATCCAGATCGTTCGTACCGACTCGGAGAACCTCACTCTCATGAAGGTCAAGCCGAGCGTCAAGAAGATCTGCGACAAGTGCAAGGTGATCCGCCGTCACGGGCGGGTCATGGTCATTTGCGAGAACCTGCGCCACAAGCAGCGCCAGGGCTGACGCAGACCGCCACCGCCTCGTACTCGTAGCAGTTCTTCGCGCGACGCCGCGACACGCATATATGTAGATACGCAGACACCCGACCCCTCGCCATTCAGCGCGGGGACGACACCCCCGGTCGGAGGCCGGGGACCCGGCTCGTAAAACTTCGTGAGTCTTACGGGAACGGTGCTGCGGAAGACCTCCGAAGAGCCCATCAGGAGCCACATTCATGGCACGCCTCGCAGGCGTCGACCTCCCGCGTGAAAAGCGCGTCGAGGTTGCCCTCACCTACGTCTTCGGCATCGGGCGCACCCGTGCTCAGGAGACCCTTGCCAGCACCGGGGTGAACCCCGACACCCGCGTGCGCGACCTTGCCGAGGAAGACCTCGTCAAGCTCCGCGAGTACGTGGACGCCAACCTCAAGACCGAGGGTGACCTCCGTCGCGAGATCCAGGCCGACATCCGCCGCAAGGTCGAGATCGGCTGCTACGAGGGTCTGCGTCACCGCCGCGGCCTGCCGGTCCACGGTCAGCGCACCAAGACCAACGCGCGTACCCGCAAGGGCCCGCGTCGCGCGATCGCCGGCAAGAAGAAGCCGGGCAAGAAGTAGTCCGCACCGGACGCTGTTCCAGCGGTCCGTGTTGTAGGACCGACCACCTCCACAGGAGTACGTGTATATGCCTCCGAAGGGCCGTACGGCTGGCGCCAAGAAGGTGCGCCGCAAGGAAAAGAAGAACGTTGCCCACGGGCACGCTCACATCAAGAGCACGTTCAACAACACCATCGTCTCGATCACGGACCCGTCCGGGAACGTGATCTCGTGGGCCTCCGCCGGCCATGTCGGCTTCAAGGGCTCGCGCAAGTCCACCCCCTTCGCCGCACAGATGGCCGCCGAGAACGCGGCCCGGCGGGCGCAGGAGCACGGCATGCGCAAGGTTGACGTCTTCGTGAAGGGCCCCGGCTCCGGCCGTGAGACCGCGATCCGCTCGCTCCAGGCGACCGGGCTCGAGGTCGGCTCCATCCAGGACGTCACCCCCACCCCGCACAACGGATGCCGCCCGCCCAAGCGCCGCCGCGTCTGACCAGGCCGAAGTAGGAGACAGATAGACAATGGCGCGTTACACCGGGGCCGACTGCAAGCGATGCCGTCGGGAGAAGCAGAAGCTCTTCCTCAAGGGGAGCAAGTGCGAGAGCGCGAAGTGCCCGATCGAAATCCGTCCTTACCCCCCGGGTGAGCACGGACGCGGGCGCACCAAGGACAGCGAGTACCTGCTTCAGATGCGTGAGAAGCAGAAGTGCGCGCGGATCTACGGTGTTCTGGAGAAGCAGTTCCGCGGCTACTACACCGAGGCCAACCGGCAGCAGGGCAAGACCGGCGAGAACCTGCTGCGGATCCTCGAGTCGCGACTGGACAACGTCGTCTACCGGGCCGGCTTCGCCAAGTCCCGGGACCACGCCCGTCAGCTGGTGCGGCACGGCCACATCCTGCTGAACGGCCGGAAGAACGACATCCCCTCGGCGCGGGTGTCCCCGAGCGACATCGTCGAGGTGCGGGAGTCCTCCCGTAACCTGACGCCGTTCGAGGTCGCCAAGGCCGAGGCGGGCGACAAGACCGTGCCGGCGTGGCTGGAGTCCATTCCGTCGCGTCTGCGGGTGCTGGTGCACGCGCTGCCCGAGCGCCAGGTGATCGACACCCAGGTGCAGGAGCAGCTGATCGTGGAGCTGTACTCCAAGTAGTGGTGTGGGCGGAGTCACCCGGGGAGACCGGGGGCTCCGCCCGTACTCTTGAAACACATCGTGCGGTGTTCCGGCTGTCGGACACCGCTGTCGGGCTCGGCATCAAATAGTGGGTGCCGAAGACTGGAGTTCTTTTCATGCTGATCGCTCAGCGTCCCTCTTTGACCGAAGAGGTCGTCGACGAGTTCCGCTCCCGGTTCGTGATCGAGCCGCTGGAGCCCGGCTTCGGGTACACGCTCGGTAACTCCCTGCGGCGTACGCTGCTGTCCTCCATCCCGGGCGCGGCCGTCACCAGCATCCGTATCGACGGCGTGCTGCACGAGTTCTCCACCGTGCCGGGCGTCAAGGAGGATGTGACCGACCTCATCCTCAACATCAAGCAGCTGGTCGTCTCCTCGGAGCACGACGAGCCCGTGGTGATGTACCTGCGCAAGCAGGGTCCCGGCCTGGTGACCGCGGCCGACATCGCCCCGCCGGCCGGGGTCGAGGTCCACAACCCCGACCTGGTGCTGGCCACCCTGAACAACAAGGGCAAGCTGGAGATGGAGCTGACCGTCGAGCGCGGTCGCGGCTACGTCTCCGCCGTCCAGAACAAGGCGGCGGGCCAGGAGATCGGCCGGATCCCGGTCGACTCGATCTACAGCCCGGTGCTGAAGGTGACCTACAAGGTCGAGGCCACCCGTGTGGAGCAGCGCACCGACTTCGACAAGCTGGTCGTCGACGTCGAGACCAAGGAGGCCATGCGTCCGCGCGACGCCATGGCGTCCGCCGGCAAGACCCTGGTCGAGCTGTTCGGCCTGGCGCGTGAGCTGAACGTCGACGCCGAGGGCATCGACATGGGCCCCTCGCCGACCGACGCGGCGCTCGCCGCCGACCTGGCGCTGCCGATCGAGGAGCTGGAGCTGACCGTCCGCTCCTACAACTGCCTCAAGCGTGAGGGCATCCACTCGGTGGGCGAGCTGGTGGCCCGCTCCGAGGCCGATCTGCTGGACATCCGGAACTTCGGTGCCAAGTCGATCGACGAGGTCAAGGCGAAGCTGGCCGGCATGGGCCTGGCCCTCAAGGACAGCCCGCCCGGATTCGACCCGACCACCGCCGCCGACGCCTTCGGGGCCGAGGACGACGGGGACACGGGCTTCGCGGAGACCGAGCAGTACTGACGAAGCGGTACTGAGCGGCCCCCGCGGCTGACAGTGGCCACTGCTGACCAGTGGCGCCCTGACACCGGTACCTGACACGGCCGGTGCAGACAGATGAAGGAGACAGACCATGCCGAAGCCCACGAAGGGCACCCGGCTCGGTGGCGGCCCCGCCCACGAGCGGCTCATGCTGGCGAACCTCGCCACCGCGCTGTTCGAGCACGGCCGGATCACCACCACGGTCGCCAAGGCCCGCCGGCTCCGTCCGGTCGCCGAGCGGCTGATCACCAAGGCGAAGAAGGGCGACCTGCACAACCGTCGTCAGGTGATGCGCACCGTCACCGACAAGAGCGTCGTGCACACCCTCTTCACCGAGATCGGTCCGCAGTTCGCGAACCGTCCGGGCGGCTACACCCGGATCACCAAGATCGGCAACCGCCGCGGGGACAACGCCCCCATGGCCGTGATCGAGCTGGTGGAGGCCCTCACCGTGCAGCAGGAGGCGGTCGGCGAGGCCGAGGCCGCCACCAAGCGTTCGGTGAAGGAGACCGAGGCGCCGAAGGCCGCCGAGGCGACCGAGGCTCCGGCCGAGGCCAAGGCCGAGGAGAAGAAGGACGAGACCGAGGCCTGATTCCGGTCCTGGTTGGTCTGTGCCGCTGGGCCTGTCACCCTTTCGGGGGAGACAGGCCCAGCGCCATGTGGGGCGTGCGGAGGAGAGGAAGAAGCGGGTGTCCGAGACGGTTCGGGTACGTCTTGACGTGTCCTACGACGGCGCGGCGTTCTCCGGCTGGGCGCGCCAGCGGGGGCGGCGCACCGTGCAGGAGGAGCTGGAGGAGGCGCTGCGGGTCGTCACCCGCTCGGCGCGGGGGTACGAGCTGACGGTGGCCGGCCGAACCGACGCCGGGGTGCACGCGCGCGGCCAGGTGGCCCACGTGGACCTGCCGGCGGAGGTGTGGGAGGAGCAGCGGGAGAACCTGCACCGCCGCCTGACCGGCCGGCTGCCGCAGGACGTACGGGTGCGCCGGGTCTCCCGCGCCCCGGCGGATTTCGACGCGCGCTTCTCGGCGATCTGGCGCCGGTACGTCTACCGGGTGAGCGACCATCCGGGCGGGGTGGACCCGCTGCGGCGCGGCCATGTGCTGTGGCACAACTGGCCGCTGGACGTGGCGGCGATGAACGCGGCCTCCCAGCGGCTGCTGGGCGAACACGACTTCGCGGCGTACTGCAAGCGGCGCGAGGGCGCGACGACGATCCGTACGCTGCGCCGGCTCAGCTGGGAGCGGGGCGCGGACGGGGTGCTGGAGGGCACCGTGGAGGCGGACGCGTTCTGCCACAACATGGTGCGCTCGCTGGTGGGGGCGCTGCTGTTCGTGGGGGACGGGCACCGGGACCCCGACTGGCCGGGGAAGGTGCTGGCGGCCGGGGTGCGCGACTCGGCGGTGCACGTGGTGCGCCCGCACGGGCTGACCCTGGAGGAGGTCGGCTACCCGGCGGACGAGCTGCTGGCGGCCCGCAGCCGGGAGGCGCGCAACGTCCGCACCCTCCCGGCGTCGGCGGGCTGCTGCTAGACGCGGCGGCTAGCTGTTGTTGCGGCGCTCCTCGACGAGGGCGGAGGCCGAGGCGGATGCCTGGGTCTCGCCGCGCAGGATGATGCGGGAGAAGGCGTGGTCGTTGCCGTCCCGGGCCGCCTGCTGGGCCACGGTGCCGTCGCCGCTGTCGGGGGTGCCGTCGCTGTTGCCCGCGATGGTGAAGTAGGCGTAGCGGCCCACCTGGTTGGTGGTGGTACGGCAGCCGCCGCGCTGGCAGAACTCGGGGCTGTCGCCCGCGGTGAGCGGCAGCAGATTGCGGGTGTAGGCGGCGTTCGCCGCCACGGCGTCGTCCTCGGAGGGGAACTGGGCGACGCCGACCGTCACGGCGGCCCCCGAGCCGGTGAAGGTGGCGCGCAGCAGGGCGACGCAGCCGTGTTCGGTGAGCACGGCACCCAGCTCGGCGCTGACGCCCTCGGTGCAGTCCTCGGTGGCGTCGGTGCCGGTCTTGGTGTACTCGCGGCCCTCGACGGTCATGGTCTCGCCCGCGTAGAACTCGTCGGCAGTGAAGGGCGCGAGGTCCTTGTCGGCGTCCGCTATGAACTCGCGCGGCTTGGGCAGCGGGGGAAGACGCGTCTCCTCGAACGAGGGATCGGCGGTGGGGCTGGCGGTGGCGTCGGTGCTGGTGTCGGCGGTCTGCCCGCCGCTGTCCCCGCCCGCCTGCCCGTCGGACCCGCCGTCCTGCTGCACGATGGCGAGCGCGACGACGGTCCCGACGGCCAGCGCGGCGAGCACGCCGCCCCCGACGACGAACATCCGCTTGCGCCGCCGCTTCCGCTCCGCCTCAACGGCGAGCGCGCCCCAGTCCGGAGCTCCCTGCTGACCCCACCCGGGTGCCCCCTGCCCAAAACTCATGCACGAATCCTAGCGGCGGAGACGCGTCGTGGGTTCCTGTGGACATTGTGAGGTTGCCGTGATCTTTGTGAAGTTCAATGGGGCGCAACGGAGTTGGTTGTAGAGGCCAACGACTGGCCGTGGTGGCGGCGTTGAACTCGGATGACGGGGGTTGTGGTGGACATTCCTGCCCTTGGCGCGCACGGGACGGCCTCGGCACTGGAGCGGAAGCGCGCACGGGCCTGGGTGTGGGTGTACCTCGGCCTCGCGGGAGTGGTGACGGAAGGCGCGCTCGGGATCCTGCGGTCGGACTGGCCGGGCTACCCGGTTCCCGGGCCGCTGTGGTGGCCGCTGGTGCTCGCAGTGGTGCTGGTGGCGGTCGGTGTGCGGCAACTGGTCGCGTACGGCCGGATGTGCCGGACAGCGGCCACGTATGTCTGGTGTGCGTGTGCGGCCGTCGTGCTGCCCGGCGAACGGCGGTGGCGGAGCGTCCTGGTGATCCGTCCGGACGACGGAGGAACGGGTGTGGGCCGTCCGCGTCACCCGGCTGCCGTGGCGACCCTGGCCGCGGACGGAACAGGATGCCTTTCCGCTGTGGTGGGCCGGTGCGCCGGGCGCGGCCGGGATCGTCGCTCTGGAGGACCGCCGGGAGCTGATCCGGGCGGTGCCGCTCGCAGCCGTGCGACCCTCGCTGCGAGAGGCCGTCGACCGGGCCGGTGCGGCACTGCTGGCCGAGGAGAATCCCGGGCGGCCCGCGCCCGAGGCGGTGCGGCCCGTGCGTAACCGGATCCGGTGGCCGTGGTGCGCGGTGCTGGGCCTGCTGCTTCTGGGGCTCGGCGAAGCGGGCCAGTGGTCCTGGCGGGAGCGGGACGTGCTGGTGGAGGCCACCGTGACGGCCGCCGAGTACGGCACCAGGGCCCAGGGCGACTGGTGCGAGGTCCGGTGGGAGGACCCCTTCGACGGCGGAGAACGCCGCGCCGGCCGGGTCTCCTGCCCGCCGGACAACGTCTACGGGCGATGGCAGGTGGATGATCCGCTGTACCTGTGGATCGTCGCCGACGGTCCGTGGCGGGGCGCGTACTACCACCACCCGGTCGCGGACACCGTCGGTCCCGGCGGGGCCGCCATGGTCACCTACCGGGGGCTGTCGCAGGCCGGCGGGGCCCTGTTGACCGGTTGTCTGCTGGTGCTGGTCACAGGTTCGGCGGGGCGCGAGCGGCTGCGGTATGCCCAGGACATCGCCGAGCGCGGCCGGCGCGCGCCGCGCGCGCCCTGGCCGGTGGGCACGAACCTCCCGGTCCAGGGTCGGGCCGCGGCCGCACCGGCGGGTGCGCCCGGTGCACCCGGCGCGCCGGGCGGGGAGCGGCTGGGCGCGGGCGCCGATCGCGCCGCACCCCGAGGTGCGGCTGAGCGGCTGGTGGCGGGTTCCGGTGCTGTGGTGGCGGTCCGGGATACCGGCCGCCGCGATCATGCTGGGCGCCTGGCAGACGGCCGCGGTGCTCTTCGCGTTCCTCGTGCTGGCCGGACCGTCACTCCCCACGGCGTTGCGGGTGGTTCTCCTCCTTTTGCCCCTGGTGCCGTTCCTCTCCCTCGTGGTGATGGGCATCCGGGCGTTGATCGGGATCGGGCGGGTACGGGCGCTGGTCCGGGTCGCGAGGCAGCCGCAGGGCGTGCCCCACCGGTACGAGCTGCGCTACCCGGAGGGCGGGGAGCCGTGGCTGGCGCTGTTCCCGGTGGACCATGACCCGGAGACGGACACGGACGCGCAGCCTGTCGGACTCGTCGCGCTGGAGCCGCCGACCCGGCGGTGCCCCTGGCCGCACCGTCCCGAGCCGACGGGCATCGCGTTCGTTCAGGGATACGGGCCGGTGGTCCCGCGCATCAAGGGTGAGGTGTTCTGGCCCCGTGGCTGACGTCGGACCCGTGGTGACGGGCTGGGGAAGGGCGGACCGATGGCGATCGTGCTGATGGCGATCCTGAGCGCGGCGGGGGTGTGGCCGTGTGTCCTGGTGTGGCGCGATGCCTGGATCAGGGGCACAAGAGCGTCGGATGCCATGGAGGTAGGTCTGACCGCCATGTCCACCAACCCGCGTAGCCGCCGCGCAATGGTGCGCACCATGGTGTCGACGGAGGGCTTCCTGGTCTGTCTGACCGTGTCTCTGTGGCTCTTCGAGCTGTACGGCGACCTCGTCGCCCTGCATGCGCCGCTCCTGCTGCTGATGCTCTTCTTCGCCCTCGCCCATCTGTCGATCGCGCTGTTCAACAGGCCCAGATTCCTGGTGCCGCCGCACCTGCGTCAGGACCGCGGAAGGTGGACGAGGAGATGAGCGGCATGTCCGAAGCCCCGTGGCACGAGTTCGTGTTGCCGGTGCTGGTGGGAGCAGCCTTTGTCGTCGGCGGAATCTGCACCGCCCTGAACGTCTCCGGCCACGCGGACCGGCTTGAGGAGCAGCGGCCGTGGCGGATCGGCGACCTGCACGTGCCCCAGCGAGTCGTGGGGGTGCTGGGTGCGGTCGTCGGTGTGGTCATCCTGGTGTACACGGTGTGCGTGATGCTCGGCGCGGTCGAGGTCGGGCGGGACGGTGACAGAAACCCGGTTGGGTCGGCCTCTCCCGGCTGGGAGCATGGGGGGCATGGGGCATGTTGAGGTGGCGCATCTGGAGTACGTGCTGGCCGATGGGCGGGTGCTGCTCGACGATGTGTCGTTCCGGGTGGGGGAAGGGGCCGCCGTCGCCCTCGTCGGGGGGAACGGGGCCGGCAAGACCACCCTGCTGCGGCTGATCGGCGGCGAGCTGACCCCGCAGGCCGGCGGCGTCACCGTCAGTGGCGGCCTGGCCGTCATGCCGCAGTTCGTCGGCAGCGTGCGGGACGAGCGGACCGTACGGGACCTGCTGGTGTCCGTCTCCCCGGCGCCGCTGCGCGCGGCGGCCGGGGCCGTGGACGAGGCCGAGCTGGCCGTCATGACGCGGGACGACGAGGACGCGCAGATGGCGTACGCGCAGGCGCTCGCCGACTGGGGCGAGGCGCGCGGGTACGAGGCCGAGACCCTGTGGGACATCTGCACCACGGCCGCGCTCGGCGTGCCGTACGAGCGGGCCCAGTGGCGGCAGGTGCGCACCCTGTCCGGCGGCGAGCAGAAGCGGCTGGTCCTGGAGGCGCTGCTGCGCGGCCCCGAGCAGGTGCTGCTGCTGGACGAGCCGGACAACTATCTGGACGTGCCGGGCAAGCGCTGGCTGGAGGAGCGGCTGCGGGAGACCCGCAAGACCGTGCTGTTCGTCTCCCACGACCGTGAGCTGCTCGCCCGGGCCGCCGAGAAGATCATCAGTGTGGAGCCGGGGCCCGCCGGGTCGGACGTGTGGGTGCACGGCGGCGGCTTCGCGACGTACCACGAGGCCCGCGAGAAGCGGTTCGAGCGGTTCGAGGAGCTGCGGCGGCGCTGGGACGAGAAGCGGGCCCAGCTGAAGAAGCTGGTCGTGGACATGCGGCAGTACGCCTCGCGCAGCGATGAGATGGCGAGCCGGTACAAGGCGGCGCAGACCCGGCTGCGGAAGTTCGAGGAGGCCGGCCCGCCGCAGGAGCCGCCGCGCCGCCAGGACATCCGGATGCGGCTGCGCGGCGGCCGTACCGGGCTGCGGGCCGTCACCTGTCAGGGCCTGGAGCTGACCGGGCTGATGCGGCCGTTCGATCTTGAGGTGTTCTACGGGGAGCGGGTGGCGGTCCTCGGCTCGAACGGGTCCGGGAAGTCGCACTTCCTGCGGCTGCTGGGCGGGGACGAGGTCACTCACAGCGGGGCCTGGAAGCTGGGGGCACGGGTGGTGCCGGGCCACTTCGCCCAGACCCACGCCCACCCCGAGCTGCTCGGGCGGACCCTGCTGGACATCCTGTGGACCGAGCACGCCAAGGCGCGCGGCCCGGCCATGTCCGCGCTGCGCCGCTACGAGCTGGACCGGCAGGCCGAGCAGCGCTTCGAGCGCCTGTCGGGCGGCCAGCAGGCGCGCTTCCAGATCCTGCTGCTGGAGCTGGAGGGCAGCACGGCGCTGCTGCTGGACGAGCCGACCGACAACCTGGACCTGGAGAGCGCCGAGGCCCTCCAGGCCGGCCTGGAGGCGTACGAGGGGACGGTGCTGGCCGTCACGCACGACCGGTGGTTCGCGCGGTCCTTCGACCGCTATCTCGTCTTCGGCTCGGACGGTGTGGTAAGGGAGACGTCGGAGCCGGTGTGGGACGAGCGACGGGTCGTGTGGGAGCGGTAGCCGGGGAGCCCGCGTTTTGACCGGTGCGGTGCGGTGACGGTAATCTGCCTGGCTGAATGCGTTTGGCTTGCTCGTTCTCACGTGAGGGGCCTTGCGCCGGTCTATCTGGTCGGTTTCCAGCGGTCCCGCTTCCGGTATGCGTCACCGGGTGCGGGCGGTGCTGTGATCACCGGGTGGCCTTGTCAGGACCCATTCACTGAAGAAGCGAAGGCTACGACCGTGCGTACGTACAGCCCCAAGCCCGGAGACGTGCAGCGTCAGTGGCACGTCATCGACGCCACCGACGTCGTCCTGGGCCGCCTGGCCTCACAGGCCGCCACCCTTCTGCGGGGCAAGCACAAGCCGGTGTACGCCCCTCACGTTGACACGGGTGACTTCGTCATCATCATCAACGCCGAGAAGGTGCACCTGTCCGGCAACAAGCGGACCCAGAAGCTGGCCTACCGCCACTCCGGTTACCCGGGTGGTCTGCGGTCCATCCGCTACGACGAGCTGCTGGAGAAGAGCCCGGAGAAGGCCGTCGAGAAGGCCATCAAGGGCATGCTCCCGAAGAACTCGCTCGGCCGTCAGGTTTTCTCGAAGCTGAAGGTCTACGCGGGCGACCAGCACCCGCACGCTGCTCAGCAGCCGGTCCCGTTCGAGATCACCCAGGTCGCGCAGTAGTCCCGGCCACCCCCTAAGACGAAAAGAATCTGAGGAGCATCGTGGCCGAGCCCACCACTGACGAGACCATCGACACCGAGGTGCCCGAGGTCCAGGAGTACACCACCGAGAGCGCGCCGGAGGAGTTCGCGACCTCCGACGAGGAGTTCGCCGAGCGCTTCGGCGAGCCGCTCCCGGGCGCCGGCACCGGCCGGCGCAAGAACGCCATCGCCCGCGTGCGCATTCTGCCGGGCACCGGCAAGTGGAAGATCAACGGTCGCACCCTGGAGGGGTACTTCCCCAACAAGGTGCACCAGCAGGAAGTCAACGAGCCGTTCAAGGTGCTCGAGCTGGACGAGCGCTACGACGTGGTCGCGCGCATCTCCGGTGGCGGCATCTCCGGCCAGGCCGGTGCGCTGCGTCTGGGTGTCGCCCGGGCGCTGAACGAGGCCGACGTGGAGAACAACCGCGCCGCGCTGAAGAAGGCCGGCTTCCTGACCCGTGACGCCCGCGCCGTCGAGCGCAAGAAGGCCGGTCTGAAGAAGGCCCGTAAGGGTACCCAGTACAGCAAGCGCTAACCCGATTGCTGCTGACGCCCCGACAGTGCTTACGCGCTGTCGGGGCGTTCTTTTATAAGGTTAACGACGCGGGTCAGCCTTGTGAACGTGGAGGAATGACAGTGGGACGACTCTTCGGTACCGACGGGGTACGCGGAATCGCCAACGCGGATCTGACGGCCGAGATGGCCCTCGGGCTGTCCGTGGCGGCGGCGGGCGTGCTCAGCGGGGATAGTGCCGGTGACGGTCGGCCCACGGCGGTGGTCGGGCGCGACCCACGGGCATCCGGGGAGTTTCTCGAGGCGGCGGTGGTGGCCGGGCTGGCCAGCGCCGGGGTGAACGTGGTGCGGGTGGGCATCCTGCCGACCCCGGCCGTCGCGTACCTGACCGGCGCGCTGGACGCCGCCTTCGGCGTGATGCTGTCGGCGAGCCACAACCCGATGCCGGACAACGGCATCAAGTTCTTCGCGCGCGGCGGGCACAAGCTCGCCGACGCCCTGGAGGACCGGATCGAGGCCGCCTACCACGCGCACGCGGCGGGCGAGCCGTGGGACCGGCCGGTGGGGGCCGGGGTCGGCCGGGTCACCGAGTACGGGGCCGGGGCCGACGACTATGTGACGCACCTGGTGGGCGCGCTCCCCAACCGGCTCGACGGGCTGAAGATCGTGATCGACACGGCGCACGGGGCGGCCGCCCTGGTGGCGCCGGGCGCGTTCGCGCGCGCCGGGGCCGAGGTGGTGGCGATCGGCGCGGACCCGGACGGGCTCAACATCAACGAGGGCTGCGGCTCCACCCACCTGGAGCCGCTGCGGGCGGCCGTGGTGGAGCACGGCGCGGATCTCGGCATCGCGGTGGACGGGGACGCCGACCGCTGCCTGGCCGTGGACGCGGCGGGGCGGGACATCGACGGCGACCAGATCCTCGCTGTGCTCGGGGTGGCGATGCGGGAAGCCGGCACGCTGCGCGAGGACACGGTGGTCGCCACGGTGATGTCGAACCTCGGTCTGTCCCTGGCGATGGAGCGCGAGGGGCTGCGGCTGCTCCAGACCTCGGTGGGGGACCGCTACGTGCTGGAGGAGATGCGGCGCGGCGGGTACGCGCTGGGCGGCGAGCAGTCCGGGCACGTCATCGTCACGGACCACGCGACGACCGGGGACGGCACGCTGACCGGGCTGCTGCTGGCGGCGCGGGTGGCGGACACCGGACGGACCCTGGCCGATCTGGGCACCGTGATGGAGCGCCTGCCGCAGGTGCTGATCAATGTGCCGGACGTGGACAAGGCGCGGGTGGGGCGTTCCCCCGAGCTGGCGGACGCGGTGACGGACGCGGAGCGCCAGCTCGGGGCGACCGGGCGGGTCCTGCTGCGGCCCTCGGGGACGGAGCCGCTGGTACGGGTGATGGTGGAGGCGGCGGACGCGGCGCAGGCGCGGGCGGTCGCGTCGGGCCTCGCGGACGCGGTGAAGTCGGCGCTGGGGTAGGCGGGGACAGGGCGGGTCGCGGGTGGGGCGAAGGGCTCTCCGTCCTCGTCGCTGCCCCTGTTCCCTCTTCCCTCTTCCCTCTTCAGCTCCTCAGATCTTGCGCAGGCGGAGGCGGCGGACCGAGTGGTCCGCCGCCTTCTGCAGCACCAGGGTGGCGCGGCCGCGGGTGGGGGCGATGTTCTCGCGGAGGTTCGGCTCGTTGATGGTGCGCCAGGTGGTGAGCGCGTACTCCATGGCCTCGTCCTCGGGGAGTGCGGCGTGCCGGTGGAAGTGCGAGGCCGGGTTCTGGAAGGCGGTGGCACGCAGCTGGCGGAAGCGCTCCAGGTACCAGGTCTCGATGTCGGCGGGGCGGGCGTCCACGTACACCGAGAAGTCGAAGTAGTCGGCCAGACCCACCTGGCCGGGGGCGGCGGGCTGCAGGACGTTGAGGCCCTCGATGATCAGTATGTCGGGGCGGCGTACGGTCAGCCGCTCGCCGGGGACGATGTCGTAGCTCAGGTGCGAGTACACGGGTGCGCTGACCTCGGCGCGGCCGGCCTTCACGTCGGCGACGAAGCGGGTGAGGGCGCGGCGGTCGTAGGACTCGGGGAAGCCCTTGCGGGACATCAGGCCGCGGCGTTCCAGTTCCGCCTTGGGCAGCAGGAAGCCGTCGGTGGTCACGCGGGCGACGTGCGGGTGCTCGGGCCAGCGGGCGAGGAGAGCCTGCAGGAGGCGGGAGACGGTGGACTTGCCCACGGCGACGCTGCCGGCCACGCCGATGACGAAGGGGGTGGCGGGCTGAGGGCCGCCGAGGAAGGTGCTGACGGCGTTGCGCAGCTGGTGGGTGGCGGCGACGTGGAGGTTGAGGAGACGGGAGAGGGGGAGGTAGATCTCCCGTACCTCGTCGAGGTCGATGACGTCACCGAGGCCGCGCAGGGCGTCGAGTTCGGGTGCGGTGAGGGGCAGGGGCGTACGGTCGCGCAGCGCGCTCCACTCGGCGCGGCTGAGGTCGATGTACGGGCTGGCCTGCGGGGCGGGGGAGCCAGGGGGGACGTCTGGGGGCGAAGTGGTCACGGGGAACATTGTGCGGGGGCGGGCCATGCCGGGCGTGGCGGGGGCGCGGGGGCGGGCTACTCTGCCCGCATGTGCGGCATCGTCGGGTACGCGGGGGCAGGGGGCCAGTCGGCCGAGGGTGTACTGCTGAGGGGTCTTGAGCGGTTGGGACGGTGCGGGGAGCCGGTGGGGGCGGAGGGTCCGGCGCGCTCGGCGGGGGTCGTGGTGTCGGCGGACGGAGGGCTCGGCGCGACGTGGGGCGGGCCTGGTGGGCCGGGTGGGCCGTCACCTGCGGTGGAGAGGCTGCGGGAGGAGCTGGAGCGGCGGCCGTTGCCGGCGGGGATGTGCGGGATCGGCGGGTTGGGGGGTGTGCCGGGTCTTGACGGTGCCGGGCGGGTGGCCGTGGTGCTGGCGGGGGCGGTGGACGCGGGGGCGCTCGCCGGGGCGCGGGAGGAACTGTGGGGGCGCTCAGGCGCGCCGGGTGCGGTGGCGGGAGTGACGCCGGGGCCGGTGGCGGATGCCGAGGTGGTGGCGCGGCTGGTGGCCGAGGCGTTCTCCTCGTGCGGTGAGCTGGTGGAGGCGGTACGGCAGGTGCGGGGGGTGCTGGCGGGCGGGTTCGCGGCGCTGGTGGTGCACGCCGATGAGCCGGACACGGTGGTCGGCGCGGCGGCCGGGGTGCCGCTGGTGGTCGGGGCCGCGGACGGTGCGGTGCGGCTGGCCTCGGACGCCGGGGCGTGGGAGGACGGGGCGGTGGAGAGCGTTGTGGTGAAGGGCGATCAGGTGGTTTCGGTGCGGCGGGAGTTCGACGAGGTGCGGTGGGAGATCACCGACGGGTGGGGTGTGGTGGTGGCGCCGTGATCGTCGGGGTGGGGATCGATGTGGCGGAGATCGCGCGGTTCGGGGAGTCGCTGGAGCGTACGCCGCAGCTGGCCGACCGGCTGTTCGTGACGGCGGAGTTGTGGTTGCCGAGCGGGGAACGGCGGGGGGTCGCCTCGCTGGCGGCGCGCTTCGCGGCGAAGGAGGCGCTGGCGAAGGCGCTGGGGGCGCCGGGCGGGCTGCGGTGGACGGACGCGGAGATCTGCCAGGAGGACTCGGGGCGGCCGTGGTTGCGGGTGCGGGGGACGGTGGCGGAGCGGGCCGAGGCGCTGGGCGTGCGCTCGTGGCATGTGTCGCTGAGTCACGACGCGGGCGTGGCCTCGGCGGTGGTCATCGCGGAGGGATGATCACCAGTTCGAGTGAAAAGAGCTGGTGAGGGGTGTGCCGGGCGGGTGGGCTGGGGCAGTCTTGGGCCATGGCGGCCAAGGGGGCGGTCACGGAGGGGAGTCGGGGATCGGCTGGCTGGGGCCGATGACCGGCGATCCGTGCGGGATCAGGGGAGGGGGAATGCGGATGGAGAGGGCGAGGCCGTGCCGTGGGTGCCGGTGCCGGTGCCGGTGCCGGTGACGCGGGCCCAGGCCTGGGGGAGGGCGGCGGCGACGGTGGTGGCGCTGGGCGGGGTGGGCGCCAGGGAGCCGGCGAGGCCGTGGAGATGGGCCGCTGCCGAGGCGGCGTCCAGGGCGGGGAGCCCCGAGGCGAGGAGGGAGCCCGCCAGGCCGGACAGCACATCGCCGCTCCCGGCGGTGGCCAGCCAGGGGGTGCCGGTGGGGTTCGCACGCACCGGGCCCCGGGGATCGGGGTCGGCGATCAAGGTGGTGGACCCCTTCAGCAGCACGGTCGCCCCGTAGCGCTGGGACAGCTCGCGCACGGCCGCCAGCCGTGCGGACTCCACCCGCTCCCGGGTGGTGCCCAGCAGCGCCGCCGCCTCACCCGCGTGCGGGGTGAGGAGGGTGGGTGCCTCGCGGGTCCGCAGCCGGTCGGGGTCCAGCCCGCGCAGCCCGTCCGCGTCCACCAGCACCGGCACCTCGGTGGCCAGCACCTCGGCCACGAGCTCCCGGGCGGCCGGCTCCTCGCCCAGCCCTGGGCCCACCACCCAGGACTGCACCCGGCCGGCGTGGTGGGGGGACCCGGAGGAGACCAGCGTCTCCGGGTACCGGGCGAGCACGTGATCGCCCGCCGGTCCTGCGTAGCGGACCGCGCCCGCCCCGCCGTGCAGGGCCCCGGCCACGCACAGCACGGCGGCCCCGGGGTAGCGGGCGGAGCCGGCGGCGATTCCCACCACGCCGCGCCGGTACTTGTCGCTCTCGGCCGAGGGCCGGGGCAGCAGGGCGGCCACGTCGGCGCTCTCCAGGGCGGCCAGCTCCGGCACGGCCGGCAGCTGGGGGGTGAGACCGATGTCGACGAGGTGCACCTCGCCGGCGTGGGTCCGGGCCGGGTCCACCAGCAGACCCGGCTTGAGGGTGCCGAAGGTGACGGTGAGCGCGGCGCGCACGGCCGGACCGTTCACCTCGCCGCTGTCCGGGTCGACGCCGCTGGGCAGGTCGACCGCCACCACCGGGGCTCCCGCGTCGGCCACCCGCTGGGCCAGATGGGCGGCGTCGGGGCGCAGCCCGCCCCGGCCGCCGATGCCGACGATGCCGTCCACCACCAGGTCGGCCGAGCGCAGCAGAGAGGAGACGGACGAGGTGTCCGCAGGGGTGAGAACCCTGCCGCCGACACGGACCAGGGCGGCCAGACCGGCCGGGTGGGCCCGCTCGGGCGACAGCAGTACGGCGGTGACGGCCGCACCGCGGCGTGCCAGCCGGGCGCCGGCGTACAGGGCGTCGCCGCCGTTGTCCCCGCTGCCCACCAGCAGGGCCACCCTGGCGCCGTACAGCCGGGCGGTGCGGGTGGGCCGGTCCCGGGTCGGCCGCCCGGCGGCGCTCGCCAGCAAGGTGGCGCAGGCGGCGGCCAGCCCGGCGGCCGCGCGGGTCATCAGGGTGCCTTCGGGCAGCCGGGCCATCAGGGCGCTCTCGGCGGCGCGTACGGTCTCCACACGGTAAGCGGTCCTCATGGGCCCAGTCTGCGGCAGAGCGGGCGTTCTCTCCTGCGACACTTGAGCCTATGAGCGACCAATTGCCGCCGGAAAGTGCCCGGCTGCGTGCCGAGATCGATCTGGCCGCGCTGCGGTCCAACGTCCGCGTGCTGCGCGAGCGGGCGGTCGGCGGCGCGCAGGTGATGGCCGTGGTCAAGGCCGACGCCTATGGGCACGGTCTGCTGCCCTGCGCCCGCGCGGCACGCGAGGCCGGAGCCGCCTGGCTGGGGACCGCCACCCCGCAGGAGGCGCTGGCGCTGCGGGCGGCCGGGGACCGCGGCAGGCTGCTGTGCTGGCTGTGGACGCCCGGCGGGCCGTGGCGTGAGGCCATCGAGGCGGACATCGACGTCTCGGCGAGCGCGCGCTGGGCGCTCACCGAGATCATCGCGGCGGCACGGGCCTGCGGTCGCACCGCCCGGGTGCACCTCAAGGCGGACACCGGCCTGGGGCGCAACGGCTGCCAGCCCGCCGACTGGCCTGACCTGGTCGCCGCCGCCCGCGAGGCGGAGGCCGAGGGCACCGTCGTGATCACCGGCTTGTGGTCGCACTTCGCGTGCGCCGACGAACCGGGGCACCCCTCCATCGCCGCTCAGCAGGAGGCGTTCCGGACGGCACTCGATGTCGCCGAGCGGGCCGGGATCAGGCCCGAGGTGCGGCACTTCGCGAACTCGCCCGCCACCCTCACCCTGCCCGGCACCCACTACGACCTGGTCCGGCCCGGCATCGCCGTCTACGGCCTGTCACCCTCCCCCGAGGTGGGCACGCCGCACGACCTCGGGCTGCGGCCCGTGATGACGCTGCGCGCCCAGCTCGCGCTGGTGAAGCGGGTGCCGGGCGGCCACGGCGTCAGCTACGGCCACCAGTACGTCACCCCCGGGGCGACCACCCTGGCCCTGGTGCCGGCCGGGTACGCGGACGGCATCCCCCGGCACGCGTCCGGCAGCGGCCCCGTGCTGGTCGCCGGGAAGTGGCGGACGGTGGCCGGACGGGTCGCGATGGACCAGTTCGTGGTCGATCTCGGTGGCGACCTGGCCGAGGCCGGGGACGAGGCCGTCCTGTTCGGGCCCGGGGACAGCGGCGAGCCCACCGCCGAGGACTGGGCGCGGGCGACCGGCACGATCGGTTATGAGATCGTCACCCGGATCGGGGCGCGGGTACCGCGCGTCCATCTGTCCGCCGGCGCGTAGCATCCACAGCATGACGACGTCTGCCGGAGAGGGCACCCGGATCACCGTTCACGGTCCCGAGCGGATGACGGCGCTGGGCCGCCGGCTCGGGGCCCTGCTGCGCGCGGGGGATCTGCTGGTGCTCAGCGGCGATCTCGGTGCCGGGAAGACCACGCTCACCCGCGGCATCGGCGAGGCCCTGGGCGTGCGCGGGGCGGTCACCTCGCCGACCTTTGTCATCGCCCGGGTCCACCCCCCGCTGGGGGACGGGCCCGCCCTGGTGCACGTGGACGCCTACCGGCTGGGCGGCGGGCTCGAGGAGATGGAGGACCTCGACCTCGACGTCTCGCTCCCCGAGTCCGTGATCGTGGTCGAGTGGGGCGAGGGCAAGGTCGAGGAATTGTCGGGCGACCGGCTGCACATCGCCATCGCCCAGGACGGCGAGGACGCCAGGACCGTCACCCTCACCCCGGTCGGGGAGCGGTGGGCCGGGGTCGGGCTGACCGGGCCGGAGCCCGGGGCCTGACGCGTCCGGCCCCCGAACCATGCGTCCGGTCCCCGCTTACGGGACCACGATCACCGGGGTACCGACCTCCGCGAACTCCCACAGCTGCGGGCTGTCCTCGGGGGACTGGCGGATGCCGCCGGTGCGGGCCTGTGCCGAGGGGTCGGGCAGCGACCCGTCCACGGCGGCCGAGAAGCCGAAGACGATCCCCTCGTCGTCGGAGTGGAAGACCACCACGTGCTGGATCGGCACCCCGTCCGAGCCGGGGATCGCCTCGTCGCGGCGGGTGACCTGGTACGCGCCGGGCTCCGGGTCCACGGTGCTGCGGTGCGCCGGATAGGTGTGCAGCACCTCCTCGCCCAGCCCGTCGGGGGCCTCGGCCACCAGCCACAGGCGCTGCGCGGACAGCGAGTAGACCACCCGCACCCCGTCGCCCGAATCGGGCGGCAGCGCGGGGTTCTCGTCGTCGGCCCCGTCCGTCTCGGACGGCTTGTCCGGCACGATCTCCTCGACCGGCGTCGGATCCGGCTTTCCGCCCGCCCCGGGGCGGTCCGGGGCCGCGTTGGCCTGGTACGCGAAGAAAGCGACCACGGCGAGAGCCAGAACGGTGAGCGCGGCCACGGTGGGCCCTGGCCGGGAGCGTGAGTGACTGCGCGCCACAGTGGTGCTGCCGCCTTTCGCAGGATCCGGTGAAACCTGTGGTGACGCTATCAGCAGCATGGCCGGGCGCGAGAGACCGTACGCTTGCTGACGTGCTGCTGCTTGCCATGGATACCGCCACCCCCGCCGTCACCGTCGCGCTGTACGGGGAGGGCCGGGTGCTCGCCTCCTGGGAACAGATCGACGCCCGACGCCACGGTGAGCTGCTCATGCCCGCCGTGGACCGCGTCCTGTCCACCGCGGGGCGGAAGATCAGCGAGGTCACCGGCCTGGTGGTCGGCAACGGCCCCGGCCCCTACACCGGGCTGCGGGTCGGTCTGGTGACGGCCGCCGCGCTCGGGGCGGCCCGCTCCGTACCAGTCCACGGGCTGTGCACGCTGGACGGTATCGCGCACGCCGCCGTGGCCGCGGGGCTCACCGGCCCGTTCGTGGTGGCCACCGACGCCCGGCGCAAAGAGGTGTACTGGGCGCGGTACGACGCCACCGGCACCCGCGTCGACGGGCCCGCCGTCGACCGCGCCGGAGAACTGCCCGCCGAGGTCACCGTGCTGCCCGCCGTGGGAGCCGGAGCCGTGCTGTACGCCGACGCCTTCGCGGACGTGCGCCGCGAGCTGCCGCAGCACGCCTCGGCCGGCGCTCTGGCCGCGCTCGCCGCCCAGCGGCTGGCCGCCGGCGAGGAGCCGGCGCCGCCGCGTCCGCTGTATCTGCGCCGTCCCGACGCCCAGGTGCCCGCCGGGTACAAGGTCGTCACCCCATGACCGGGAGCGCCGTCACCCTGCGCGCGATGCGCTGGTGGGACATCGAACCGGTGCTGGCCCTGGAACGCGAGGTGTTCCCCGAGGACGCCTGGACCCCGGGGATGTTCTGGTCCGAGCTGGCGCTGACCGCCGGCCCGCGGCGCAGCAGACACTACGTCCTGGCCGAGGACCCGGCGGGCGGCAGCCCGGCCGGGTACGCCGGTCTCGCCGTGGCCGGGGACCAGGCCGATGTGCAGTCCATCGCGGTGGCCCCCAACCGCCAGGGCACCGGGCTCGGCGCCCGGCTGCTCACCGACCTGCTGTCCGCCGCCGGCGCGGCCGGCTGCGGCGAGGTGTTCCTGGAGGTGCGGGTGGACAACGCGCGGGCGCAGCGGCTGTACACCCGGTTCGGCTTCGAGCCGCTGGGCATCCGGCGCGGCTACTACCAGCCGGGCAACCACGACGCGCTGGTGATGCGCCGGTCGGCGCCCGGCGACCACCCTGACGAGAGCTGAGATAGAGAGAGATGGCTGACGAACCGCTCGTGCTGGGCATCGAGACCTCCTGCGACGAGACCGGCGTGGGGATCGTGCGCGGCACCACGCTGCTCGCCGACGCGGTGGCCTCCAGCGTCGATGACCACGCCCGGTTCGGGGGCGTGGTGCCGGAGATCGCCAGCCGGGCGCACCTGGAGGCGATGGTCCCCACCGTCGAGCGGGCCCTGAAGGAGGCCGGGATCGCGGCGAGCGACCTGGACGGCATCGCCGTGACGGCCGGACCCGGCCTGGCCGGGGCGCTGCTGGTGGGGGTCTCGGCGGCGAAGGCGTACGCGTACGCGCTGGGCAAGCCGCTGTACGGCGTCAACCACCTGGCCTCGCACATCTGCGTGGACCAGCTGGAGCACGGTCCGCTGCCCGAGCCGACGATGGCGCTGCTGGTGTCGGGCGGCCACTCCTCACTGCTGCTGGCGCCCGACATCACCTGTGACGTCCGGCCGCTGGGCGCGACGATCGACGACGCGGCGGGGGAGGCCTTCGACAAGGTGGCGCGGGTGCTGGGGCTCGGCTTCCCCGGCGGCCCGGTGATCGACCGGTACGCGCGGGACGGCGACCCGGAGGCGATCCGGTTCCCGCGCGGGCTGACCGGCCCCAGGGACGCGCCGCTGGACTTCTCCTTCTCCGGCCTGAAGACCGCGGTGGCCCGCTGGGTCGAGGCCAGGCGGCGGGCCGGGGAACCGGTGCCGGTGGCGGATGTGGCGGCCTCCTTCCAGGAGGCGGTCACCGATGTGCTGACCCGCAAGGCTGTCCGGGCCTGCAAGGAACAGGGCGTGGACCATCTGATGATCGGCGGCGGGGTGGCGGCCAACTCGCGGCTGCGGGCGCTGGCGCAGGAGCGCTGCGACGCCGCCGGGATCACGCTGCGGGTGCCCCGGCCGAAGCTGTGCACGGACAACGGCGCCATGGTGGCGGCGCTCGGCGCGGAGATGGTGGCCCGTAACCGCCCCGCCTCCGGGCTGGATCTGCCCGCGGACTCCTCGCTGCCCGTCACGGAGACCCACATCCCCGGGCACGCGCACGCCCACCCCCACTCGCACGCCGACGCGCACACGCATGTGCACGAGCTGAGCGCCGCCAACCTGTACGGGGGCCAGGGGTGACCGCGACCACCACTCTCATGTGGGAGGCGCGGGCCGCCGAGGGCCGGGGCGCCGAACTGCTGGCCTGGGTACGGCAGCAGGCGCTCGATCCCGCCCCCGCCCGCCGCGAGACGTTCACGGCCGCCGCCGACCGGGTGCTCGTCATCACCTGGTGGGAGGGCACCGGCCCCGCCGAACTCCCCGACCCGCCGGCCGGTCTGCTGCACCGGCCGGTGCACCGCTGGCGCTTCCAGCAGGTCCCCGAGTGAGCCGCCCCGCCCGGCCCGTGGTCAGCGCGGTGGAGACCTTCCCGCTGGAGTCTGCGCTGCCGGACGGCGGTTACGGCACCGCCAAGGCGCCGGGCGACCGCCGGGTGGCGACGCTGGTCAAGGTCACCACCTCGGACGGGGTCCACGGCTGGGGGGAGTCCTTCGGGCCGCCGCGCCGGGTCGCGCCGTTCCTCGCCGAGTTCGGCGCCGCGCTGCTCGGACAGCCGGTTGCCGTCCGGGAGAACCGGCTGCTGGACACCTTGTCCACCGGCTACCACCACACCACCGGCGGCCCGCACGTCGCGGCGCTCAGCGGCCTGGACATCGCCCTGTGGGACGCCCAGGCCCGTACGTTCGGCGTACCGGTCGGCGACCTGCTCGGTGGGCGGCTGCGGGAGAGCGTGGCCGCGTACGCGTCGAGCGGCTACGTAACCCCCGGCCGTGACCTGGGCGAACTGCGCGCCGTACTGGCCCGGAACGCCGCCGAGGGGTTCCGCGCCGTCAAGATCAAGATCGGTCTCTCCCCGGCCGAGGACCGGGCCCGCACCCAGGTGGCCCGGGAAGTCTTCGGCGACACCGGGCTGGTGATGGTCGACTACAACACCAACGCCACCGCCGCCTCCGCCCGCCGCTCCATCGAGCGGCTGCACGACCTGGACCCGTACTGGGTCGAGGAGCCGGTGCCGCCGCACGACCACGCCGGCTACCGCGAACTGCGCGCCGCCGCCACGGCCCGCGCCCTCCCGCCGCTGGCCGGCGGCGAGGCGCTCTACACCCGCTACGGCTTCCGCGAGCCCATCGCCGGGCGGCAGCTGGACATCGTGCAGCCGGACGTCGCCAAGTGCGGTGGGTTCACCGAGGCCCAGGCGATCCGCGCCATGGCCGCCGCCTGGAACCTCCGGTTGTCCCCGCACTGCTGGGGCACGGGCGTGGCGCAGGCCGCCACCCTCCAGTTGCTGTCGGCGGTGCCCGACGTCCCGTACGGCGCGGGCACCGGTGAACCCCTGATCTTCGAGTTCGACCGGGGGCACAATCCGCTGCGCGAGGGCGTGCTGACCGACCCGATCCGGCCGGCCGCCGGGGGCCGGGCCGAGATCCCGTCCGGCCCGGGGCTCGGGGTGAGCGTGGACGAGGCGTGGGTGCGGGCGCACCGGCTGGAGGAGCACAGCGTGGCGGTGCGGCGGTGAGCGAGCCGGTGGTGCACACGGTCATCGACTCCCCGGTCGGGCCGCTGACGGCGGTGGCCGAGGAGACGGGGGCCCTGACCGGGCTGTACTTCCCCGGCCACCTGCGGATGCCGCCCCTCGCCGCCCTGGGGCCGCGCGTGGCGGGCGGCTTCGAGGCGGTCCGTGAGCAGCTCGGGGCGTACTTCGCCGGCCGGCTCACCCGCTTCGAACTGCCGCTGGCGCCGCGCGGCAACGACTTCCAGCGCCGGGTGTGGCGGCTGCTGGTGGAGATCCCGTACGGCGAGCGGCGTACCTACGGGCAGCTGGCGCGGGAACTGGGCGAGGTGTCGCTGTCGCAGGCGGTCGGTTCGGCCAACGCCCGCAACCCCATCTCGGTGATCGTCCCCTGCCACCGGGTGGTGGGCGCGGACGGCGCTCTGACCGGGTACGCGGGCGGGCTGGAGCGCAAACGCTTCCTGCTGGAGCTGGAGGAGCCGCCCGAGGAGCGGGCGGGCCGGCTGTTCTGAGCCGGCGGAGGGGCACCCCGGCCGTGTCACCATAGGTGGGTCGTTGGTACCCGTTCCGTGACTGCGCCGAGGTGGATGCCGTGTCCGAGCCGGTGGCCCTTCCCCTGACCCCGTCCGGGCTGCGCCCTCAGCCGCAGCGCCGCAACGCGCGCTCCAACCGGGCGCGCATTCTGGCCACGGCCCGTCAGGAGCTGGGGCGCAACCCCGATGTGACGCTGGAGGAACTGGCGAAGGCCGCCGGGGTCGTACGGCGCACCCTGTTCGGGCACTTCCCGGGGCGCGCGGCGCTGCTGGAGGCGCTGGCCGAGGAGGCGGCCGAGGCCATTCGCGGCGCGGTGGCGGCCGGGGCCGAGCGGGTGGCGGGGCCGCCCGAGCAGGCGCTGGCGCACCATGTGTTCGGCATGTGGCCCATCGGGGACCGCTACCGGCTGCTGCTGGCGCTGGCCCGCCGGGACCTGGGCGCCGAGCGGGTGGCCGTGATCCTCGCGCCGGCCAGGGACGCGGTGTGCTCCGTCCTGGAGCGCGGGCGGCGCGAGGGCGTCTTCCACTCCCCGCTGCCGCCGGCGGCGCTGAGCGCCGCGCTCGAGGCGATGACGCTGGCCCTGCTGGAGGCGGTCAACACCGGGGAACTGGTGGACGACGGGACCCAGGTCGCGGTGGCCACGCTGATCTCGGCCGGGGTGCCGCAGCCGCGGGCGTCCGCGGTGGTCGCCGAGGTGGCCCCGGTGGCGCGCCCCGCTGCCGGCTGACGCCCCGGCCCCCCGCGCCCCGAGCAGGCCCGCGGGGCCGGAACCCGGCGTTCACTCCCGGCGGGGCGGCCGTACGACGCACAGGGCCCAGATCACGAACGCGTACAGCGCGATCAGCACCACGGACCACAAGGGGTAGTAGGGGATCGTCAAGAAGGCCGCGAGCATCAGCAGGCCGGCGATCACCACCCCGGCGACCCGGGCCCACAGCGCCGCCCGGAACAGGCCGAGACCGACCAGGACGGCGACGATCCCCAGGATGAGGTTGATCCAGCCCCACCGCGTCAGGCTCATCTGGAACGCGTAGTCCGGGGTGGACACGAAGATCTGGTTCTTCGCCAGCGCCATGGAACCCCGGAGGATGTCCATGATTCCGGCGATGACCAGCATGATGGCGGCGAACAGCACCAGTCCGTCGGCCCACAGTGAGCGCGCTTCGGCGGGGCCGGGCGAGCGGCCCCCGGGGCCGCCCCCGGCCGGCCCGGTGGAATGCGGTGATGGCTCCATGCTCCGAAGGTCTCTCCCGGCACCCGCCCCCGACCACCGCAAGGGGGCCGTCCGGGTGACGGCGCCGGGCGGCAGCCTCACGCCCCGGACAGCACCAGCACGATGAAGAGCACGCAGACGCCGATGTTGATCAGCCAGCTGTGCTGGTTCATCCAGTCCCGCACGGCCGGCATGGCGGTCTCCGCCCGGCGGCGGAAGAGCGAGCGCAGCAGCAGCGGAAGCGCGGCGATCAGCACCGTCAGCACGATGAACGGCAGGGCGGCGGCGAACCCGGAATGCCGTTGCTCCAGATGAACGCCCACGGTCAGCAGGACGATCAGGTCGGACGGCATCAGCGCGATGACCAGCAGGCCCACGGTGAACGCCCGCCTGGCGTCGGCCGACATGAGCGTGCCGAGCCACTTGGGCGGCTCGGCGGTCTCCCGGCCGCGCCAGTTCTTCAGCGCCAGCAGGGCCAGCAGCCCCACCAGCACGTACTTGATGATGTTGCCGACCGAGCCCTTGTCGGACTCGCTTCCCAAGTGCACGGCGTTGCCCAGCAGATGGGCCACCAGGAGCATCACCAGGACGCCGGCCGTCACGGCCAGGGCAACGCCGCACAGGAAGGCCAGCGAGACCCGTGTCGCGCGGGGAACGGTGACGAAGATGATCGCCGAGATGATCTGGGGGCCGGCCATCATGGTGATGGCCAGCGGGAGGATGGGAAGGTCCATGGCGCCCGCGGGGTGTCGTCTGCTGCGTCCGTCCCGGAACCCGCTCCGGGACGGACCCGGAGAACATGGGTAACCCGCCCGGGTACCGGTCAATCTCCGCCGTTCGGGCGGTGCCGCGCGGCCCGCGCGCCCACGATCCGGGCGCGGCGGCCGACGGCCGCTCATGAGCTGTGCCCCCGGCAGGATTCGAACCTGCGACACCGGCTTTAGGAGAGCCGTGCTCTATCCCCTGAGCTACGGAGGCGGGACGGCTGGTCGCCACCGCGGTCAGTGTAGCGGGTGGGCGGGGACGGCTTGGCGGCGGCGGATCTATGCTTCGTCGGATCCGTACCCGCGAGAGTGGAGTAGCGATGACCACGATCGTCAGTGTCGACGTGACAGATGTCCGGTTCCCGACCTCGGCGACCATGGACGGTTCGGACGCCATGAACAAGGACGGGGACTACTCCGCCGCGTACGTCGTCATCAGGACCGATGACCCGGAGCTGTCCGGGTTCGGCTTCACGTTCACCATCGGGCGCGGCAACGACATCTGCGTGCTCGCGGCGCGATTGCGCGGGCGGCCGCTGGTCGGCCGGAGCGTCGAGGAGGTGGTGGCAGACCTCGGCGGCACGTACCGCGAGCTGAAGTCCGACTCCCAACTGCGCTGGCTCGGGCCCGACAAGGGTGTGGAGCACCTGGCGCTGGCCGCCGTGATGAACGCCGTGTGGGACCTCGCCGGGCGGGTCGCCGGCAAGCCGCTGTGGCGGCTGCTCACCGACATGACCCCCGCCGAACTCGTCGACGTCGCCGACCTGAGCTATCTGTCGGATGTCCTGACCCGGGACGAGGCGATCGGCCTGCTCGCCGAACTCGCCCCCACCCGCGAGCGGCGGGTGGCCGAACTGTCCGGCACCGGCTACCCCTGCTACACCACCAGCGCCGGCTGGCTCGGCTACTCCGACGACAAGCTGCGCCGGCTGTGCCAGGAGGCGGTGGACTCCGGGTACCGGCACATCAAGCTCAAGGTGGGCGGCAGCCTGGCGGAGGACGTCCGGCGGCTGCGCATCGCCCGGGAGGTCATCGGGTACGAGGACGCCCAGCTGATGATCGACGCCAACCAGGTGTGGGACGTGCCGCAGGCCATCGAGTGGGTCGGCGCGCTGGCCGAGTTCAAGCCGCTGTGGATCGAGGAGCCCACCAGCCCGGACGACATCCTCGGCCACGCCGCGATCCGCCGCGCCGTCGCGCCGATCGGGGTGGCGACCGGGGAGCACGGCATGAACCGGGTGCTGTTCAAGCAGATGTTCCAGGCGGAGGCGATCGACTTCTGCCAGCTGGACGCGGCCCGGCTCGCCAGTGTCAACGAGATCATCGCGGTGTATCTGATGGCGAAGAAGTTCGGCGTTCCGGTCTGTCCGCACGCGGGCGGCGTCGGGCTGTGCGAGCTGGTCCAGCATCTGTCGGTCTTCGACTATGTGGCGGTGTCCGGATCGCTGGAGGGCCGGGTCACCGAGTACGTCGACCACCTGCACGAGCACTTCACCGACCCGTGCGTGGTGCGCGAGGGGGCGTACGTCCTGCCGTCCGCCCCGGGGTACAGCGCGCGGATGCACGAGGAGAGCGTGGCCGCGTACACCTACCCGACCGGCGCGTACTGGGCCGCCGCCACCGCCTGACCCGCGGCGCGGTGGGCGGGCCGCCCGTGCCGCGCGGTGGGGCATCGGGGAGGATGGCACCGCCCGCGCCGCCGGGACCGAGACATCCACCAGGGAAACGGACGACGATGACCATCATCGACAAGGTCGCATGGCTGCGTCTTGAGGACGGGAAGGTCCTGGGCGCGCGCTCCCGGGGCAAGGACACCTGCTATCTCCCCGGCGGCAAGCGCGAGCCGGGCGAGAGCGACACCGAGACCCTGGTGCGCGAGATCGCCGAGGAGCTGACCGTCTCCATCGACCCGGCCGGCGCGGTGCACGCGGGGACCTTCGAGGCACCGGCGCACGGCAAGGACTCCGGCACCACGGTGCGCATGACCTGCTACACCGCCGAGTACGAGGGGACGCTCGCGCCCAGCAGCGAGATCGAGGAGCTGGTCTGGCTGGGGTACGCGGATCGCGAGCGGGTCTCCGCCGTCACGGGGCTGGTCTTCGACGAGCTGCACCGTTCGGGGCTGCTGCGCTGAGCGTGCCGAGCCCCCACGCGTGACGGGGTCCCGGCGGTTTCCCGCCGGGACCCCGGTCCTCGTCGTCGGTGTGTGCCCGGTGCCGCGATCGGTGGGCGCTGTTACGCGGCGGCGTCGAATCCGGAGTCGCTGGCCATCTTCTTCAGCTCCAGCAGGGCGTGCTTCTCTATCTGCCGGATGCGCTCACGGGTGAGGCCGTGCTGCTTGCCGACCTCCGTCAGCGTCCGTTCACGGCCGTCCTCGATGCCGTAGCGGGCACGGATGATGGCCGCGGTCCGCTGGTCGAGGCGTCCGATCAGGTCCTCCAGGCCCTCGCGGCGCAGCATCACCAGCACGGACTGCTCGGGCGATGCCGCCGAGGTGTCCTCCAGCAGGTCGCCGAACTGGGTCTCGCCCTCGTCGTCCACCGACATGTTCAGCGAGACCGGGTCGCGCGCCCAGTCCAGGACGTCCTGGACCCGCTCGGGTGTGGAGCCAAGCTCGGCCGCCACCTCCGAGGGCTCCGGCTCCCGGCCCTGCTCGCGGTTGAACTCCCGCTGCACGCGCCGGATCCGGCCCAGCTCCTCCACCAGGTGGACGGGCAGCCGGATGGTGCGCGACTGGTCGGCGATCGAGCGGGTGATGGCCTGCCGGATCCACCAGGTCGCGTACGTCGAGAACTTGAAGCCCTTGCTGTAGTCGAACTTCTCCACCGCCCGCACCAGGCCGGCGTTGCCCTCCTGGATCAGGTCGAGCAGCGGCAGGCCGCTGCGCGGGTAGCGCCGTGCGACGGCGACCACCAGGCGGAGGTTGGAGCGGATGAAGACGTCCTTGGCACGTTCGCCGGCTGCCACGATCGCCTCGAGCTCGTCGTGGGTGATGTCGGCGGCGGGCCCCTGGGTCACCGGCGGTTCCTCGCCGTTCAGCAGACGCTCCGCGAACAGCCCCGCCTCGATCGCGAGGGACAGCTCGACCTCTTTCGCCGCGTCCAGCAGCGGGGTGCGGGCGATCTCATCGAGATACATCCCCACGAGATCGCGCTCGGTGGCATCGCCGCCTGCACTGGACCGGACACTGCCCGTCGACTCGGCACCCTCCACGGTGTCCTTACGTCGGGCGACGGCACGGGTTGCCATACGTGCTCCCTTGCGAGTGATCGAATGCTGTTCGATTGACGCACTGGTCAACCCGGACGCCTGGGATGCCCCCTCGCCTCCCGCGTCCGTAACGAATCAACGACGGGAATCCGGACAGAATTCCCAAGCAGCGCATCTTTTTCTGCCGATGCAGTATCCTGCCCGCCCACGACGGGTCTGTGATCTTGTCCGGTATCCCATGTCGCACCTCACCCGTGCTCACCCCCACGTCGGTGAAGACGAACGGCGCCCTCCGATGGTTGCGCGGGTGCCCGCCACCCGGATGCGTCATTCGGCGCGCGGCCCCCCTTTTCGCGGCCGAAGGTGGATTCCCAACCGGCCTCCACCTCCGACCGGACCGCCACCGCCGCCGCCCGCACCCCGGGCGGCCGCCCGGCGGGGAAGGGCGAGAAGCGAGATGCCCCACATACCCAGCCGCCCCCGGCGAGCCTTCATCGCCGTCGGCGGATCCCTTGCCCTGGTCATGGGTTCAACACCGGGCACGGCCTCCGTACTCCCCGCCCACCTGCTGCGCGCCGCCGCCGCGGTGGAGGGCTCCTGCGCGCCCGCCGAGCACGAGGGGCTCAGCGTCGGCATGCCCACCTCACCCGGCTACAGCGCCACCACCGGCGTCGTCACCGCCCTCACCGTCTTCATCGACTTCCCCGGCTCCGAGGCGCGCGGGACGACGGAGGAGCGGTTCGCCGAGTTCTTCCCGGCCACCAGCGAGTACTTCGCCACCAGCTCCTACGGGCGGCTCGACTACCGGGCCGAGCCCGTCCACCGCTGGCTGCGGATGTCCCAGCCCTTCGAGGCGTACGGCATCGACCGCGGCGCCGGCTGGCACCCGGACGATCCGCAGGGCTACAACCGGCTGCTGCGGGAGATCGCCGCCGCACTCGACGGCGAGGGCCTGGACCTGTCCGCGTACGACCTGGTCAACGTGCTGGCCACCGCGAACGCCGGCCCGCCCGCCACCGAGAAGGTGCTCTCCGTGTCCTTCCCCGGCCGCCCGCTGGCCCAGACCTCCTCCGGAACGCTCTCCAACGTCAGCTTCATCTGGAGCCGCCAGCCGGGCGAGAGCCCCTACCGGGTCCTGGTGCACGAGAACGGCCACGCCTTCGGCCTGCCCGACCTGTACTGGACCGGCCAGGACAGCGCCCCGCTGCTGGCCGGCCACTGGGACGTGATGGAACAGGACTGGGGGCCCACCAACGACTTCCTGGCCTGGCACAAGTGGAAGCTGGGCTGGCTGCTGCCCCACGAGGTGGTGTGCGTCCCGGGCGGCGCCGGGGTCAGCGACCATCTGCTGCGGCCGGTCTCCGATCCCGCCACCGGGCTGAAGCTGCTCGCCCTGCGCACCGGGGACAGCGAGGCGATCGCCGTCGAGGTGCGCGCCCGCGGCGAACTCGACCGCGTCGTGTGCCGCCCCGGTGTCCTCATATCCCGGGTGGACGCCGCCGTCCCCACCGGCCAGGGCCCCGTCCGGGTGGAGGACGCCACCCCCGGCTCGCCCGGCTGCCAGGCGCTGCCCGACCCGCAGGTCACCGCGGAGCTGACCGATGCCCCCTTCGTCCCCGGCGAAACCTTCACCGACGAGGATGCCCGGCTCCGTGTCGAGGTCCTCGCCGCCCACCCCGACGGCTCCCACCAGGTACGCGTCACCCGCTGGTGACCTGGGGGCGTCACCCGGGGTAAGTTCGGCGAAAAGGCGAGCAGCCACCACGGCGACCAGGGGCGGGGCGGGACAGGGACATGGGGCGCAAGGGGCGGGGCGCGGACGGCGGCGGGGATCCGCGCGCCGACATCGGACGGTGGATCGCGCACCGCCGCAACACCGAACTGGTGCTGATCCTGTTCGCCGTCCTCATCTGCGCCGCCGGGCACGCCACCGCCGGACTGGCCCTGTACGACGCGGTACCGAGCGGCCTGCCCGCGTACGCCGCGGGTCTGGGCGGCGCCGCGCTCGCCGCCCATCTGGCGGTACGCCGCTTCGCCCGGCACGCCGACCCGCTGATCCTGCCGGTCACCGTCATGCTCTCCGGGCTCGGGCTGATCCTCATGGACCGCCTGGACCACTCCTACGCCCTGCGGTACGGCTCCGAGCCCGTCGCCGCCAACCAGGCCACCTGGACCGTCATCGGCATCGGCCTGCTCGTGGCCACCCTCCTCGTGCTGCGCCACCACCGGCTGCTGGCCCGCTACACCTACGTCGGCATGGCGATCTCGCTGCTGCTGCTGATGGCCCCGGCGTTCTTCGGCGCCGACATGTACGGCGCCAAGCGGTGGATCAACCTCGGCCCGCTCTCCCTGCAGCCGGGCGAGTTCGTCAAGGTCATGATCGTGGTGTTCTTCGCCAGCTATCTGATGGCCAACCGCGACGCGCTGGCCCTGGTCGGCCGCCGCTTCCTCGGGCTGGCCCTGCCGCGCGGCCGCAACGCCGGCCCGGTGCTGCTGGTGTGGGGCGTCTCGCTGGTGGTGCTGTTCTACGAGCGTGACCTGGGCACCTCGCTGATCTTCTTCGGCGTGTTCATCGTGATGCTGTACATCGCCACCGAGCGCACCAGCTGGGTGGTGCTGGGCGGGCTGATGGCGGTGGGCGGCACGGTCCTGGTGGCCGCGACCCAGCCGCACGTCAAGGGCCGCGTCCAGGCGTGGCTGGACCCGATGGCGATCTATCTGCCGCCCGAGCAGCGCCCGCCGGGCCTGATCTCGGACCAGTCGGCGCAGGCGCTGTTCAGCTTCGGCACCGGCGGCCTCACCGGGACGGGCCTGGGGCAGGGGCACCCGGATCTGATCGGGTTCGCGGGGCGCTCCGACTTCATCCTGTCCACGGTCGGCGAGGAGCTGGGCCTGGCCGGGGTCACCGCGGTGATCTTCCTGTACGTGCTGCTGATCGAGCGGGCGCTGCGGACCGCGCTGTCGGTGACCGACCCCTTCGGGAAGCTGCTGGCGGCCGGTCTGGGCACGGTCATCGCTCTCCAGGTCTTCGTGGTGGCGGGCGGCGTCACCGGGCTGATCCCGCTGACCGGCAAGGCCCTGCCGTTCCTGGCACAGGGCGGCTCCTCGACGGTGGCGAACTTCCTGCTGGTCGCGCTGCTGATCAGAATCAGCGACAGCGCCGGGAAGGCGTCCACCGAGCCGGAGGGCAACGCGACCATCCTCACCCCCGTGATCCGGGTCGACGACGACCCCGCTTCTCCCGCACGTCCCGCATCACCTGGCACAGCACCGAAGGAGCCCCGCGAACGATGACCACCACGACGAGCAGTGCCTCCCTGACCGACGACGCCGGCGCGCTGGCCGGTGAGCTGACCCAGTTGCGCCGCACGCTGCACGCCGTCCCCGAGGTCGGCCTCGACCTGCCCCGTACCCAGGAGGCGGTGCTCACGGCGCTGGAGGGCCTGCCGCTGGAGATCACCACCGGGCAGGGGCTCAGCTCGGTGACCGGCGTGCTGCGCGGCGCGCTGCCCGGGCCCACCGTGCTGCTGCGCGGTGACATGGACGCGCTGCCGCTGGCCGAGCGCAGCGGCCTGGACTTCGCCGCCCCGGTGGAGCGGATGCACGCCTGCGGCCACGATCTGCACACCACCATGCTGGCGGGCGCCGCCCAGTTGCTGAGCACGCGGCGGGACCGGCTGGCCGGCAATGTGATCTTCATGTTCCAGCCGGGCGAGGAGGGCTACGACGGCGCCGGGCAGATGCTGGCCGAGGGCGTCCTGGACGCGGCGGGGACCGGGCAGCCCCCGGTGGCCGCGTACGCGCTGCACGTGATGTCGCACAGCTGGCCGGCCGGGGTGTTCACGGCGCGCGGCGGGCCGCAGATGGCTTCCTCGAACGTCCTGTCGGTGACGGTACGGGGCGCGGGCGCGCACGGCAGTTCCCCGCACCGGGGGAAGGACCCGATCCCGCCGGCCGCCGAGATGGTGGGCGCGCTGCAGACCTGGATCACCCGGACCTTCGACGTGTTCGACCCGGTGGTGCTGACCGTGGGCACGTTCCACGCCGGTACGGCCACCAACATCATCCCGGACACCGCCGAGTTCCAGGCGACGATCCGCTGCTTCTCGCCGGAGAACCTGGAGCGGCTGCGGGCCGGCACGGTGGCGGTGTGCCAGGGGATCGCGGCGGCGTACGGGGTGGAGGTGGACGCCGTCTTCTCCGAGCAGTACCCGGTGACGGTGAACGACCGTGCGGAGACCGACTTCGCGGCGCACGCGGTACGGGAGCTGCTGGGGGAGGAGCGGTTCGCGCCGATGGACAACCCGAGCCTGGGGGCCGAGGACTTCTCACGGGTGATCGACGCGGTGCCCGGGGCGATGATCTTCCTGGGGGCGACCCCGCTGGGCGCCGACCCGGAGACGGCGCCCAGCAACCACTCGCCGCTGGCGGTGTTCGACGAGTCCGTCCTGCCGGACGGCGCGGCGCTGTACGCCGATCTGGCGCTGCGGCGGCTCTCTGCGGCGGCGATCTGAGAAATCTGCCCCATATGTAGCGTTATGCCGTATGGGGTGGCATGCTGGAACTGGAGCCAAGGACCACCTCGATGAAGTGGAGAAGGTGCACAGCATCGAGGGCCCGGGAGTAAAACACCGGGTGGGGGCCCTTGGCTTCAGTGATGCCCGGCGCCCTCGCCGGGCATCGGCGCGTTCCGGGGCCGCCGGACCACACGGACGCGCCCGTACCGCTCGGGTACGGGCGCGGGACGCCGGGTACGTGCCGGGGGCGCTCAGGTGTGCGGGACGACCGCCACCGGGCTGTGCGCGTGATGCAGCAGACCGTGCACCACCGGGCCCACCCGGCTGCGGCCCCGCCCCACGACCACCAGCGCCGCGTCGGCCGCCGCCGCCAGCAGTACCGGTGAGGCGCTCCCCGCCACCGCCGTCTCGACCACCACCACCTGTGGATGGGCCGCCCGCAAGCGCGCCACGGCCGCCCCCACCGCCGTGTCGTGCTCCTCGCCCGCGTGCACGACCCGCAGCGGAACCCGGCGCCCGGCCGCCGCGGTGAACGCGAACTCCAGCAGCGCCTCGTCCGGCTGATCCAGATGCTTCAGCCCCACCACCACCTCGGCATCACCGCCGGGGTCGCCGTCCGCCGTCCCGCCGGACGAGCGCACCACGACCACCGGGCACGCGGTGTTCCCCACGATGTGGCCGCTCACCGAGCCCAGCAGGAACCCGGCCAGCGGACTGAGCCCGCGCGAGCCGAGCACCAGCAGCTCCGAGTCGTGCGAGACGTCCAGCAGCGCCGTCCGCGGCCCGTCCGCCAGCGCCTCCAGGGACACGTTCAGCCTCGGGTGCCGCTCCAGCAGCGTCTCCTGCGCCTCGCGCAGCAGCCGCTGCGCCCGCCGCTGCTCGTCGCTCGCCCGGTCCACCACCGGCTCCAGGGGCGAGGCCAGGCCCCAGCCGTGCACCAGCCGCAGCCGCAGCCCGCGCCGTACCGCCTCTTCGGCGGCCCAGTGGGCGGCGGCCGAACCCTCCGCCGAGCCGTCCACCCCGGCCGTAACGGGAAGGAGGGTCATCACACACCTCCAGAGGGTGTTTTATGCACACATCACCTGATGTGGCCCATTATCCCTCGCAGGGGGACGACCATGCCCGCGGCGCTGTGACCCACGGCACAGCGGGAGCTGAAATAACCGGGGAGGGCTTCCCCGTTTTGACTTCCGTATGTCCAAGCGGGGAGCCAGTCCCCACTTACCCGATCACCCCGGCACCAGAAGGCGGCGACCATGACGAGCCAGTGCGCCACGGCGGCACGGACCCGGCCGCCCCGGCTGCGCGCGGACGCCGTGCGCAACCGGGAGCGGATCCTGGCCGCCGCGCGGGACGCCTTCGTCGCCGACGGCAAGGACGCCCCCCTGGACGACATCGCCCGGCAGGCCGGCGTCGGCAACGCCACCCTCTACCGGCACTTCCCCGACCGGGAATCGCTCCTCTACCACGTGGTGCTCTACGTCAACGACCGGATCACCGAGCGCGCACAGCGCGCCCTGGAGGAGGAGAGCGACCCCTTCGAGGCCCTGCGCCGGACCGTCCTCGGCTCCACCGACGAGCGCATCGGCGCGCTCTGTCCCGTCATCGGCGTCAGCATCGACCCCGAAGACCAGCAACTGACCGCCAGCCGTGACCGCCTGCTCGACGTCTGCGGCCGGCTCGTGGAACGGGCCCAGGAGGCGGGCCAGCTGCGCCACGACGTGGGCGCGGGAGACCTGCTGATCGCCATCAGCCGGCTCACCCGCCCTCTGCCCGGCACCCGCTGCTCCGGTGGTGAGGTCCTGGCCCGCCGCCATCTCCAGATCTTCCTGGACGGACTGCGCGCCCCGGCGCGCTCCGAACTCCCGGGAACCGCAGCCCAGGTGGAAGACCTCGAAGACGAGTTCATCTGATCCACCCCGTCACGACACCGCCGGACCCGGTGCGCCCAGCCGAGTCCTCTTTGCCCAGGTTTTACCGAGAATCACAACGTGAGGTAACTGCCCCATGCCACCGGAAGCATCCGTGAGCCCGGCCCCCGGCGCGCTCGATCCGCGCCGCTGGCGCATCCTGACCTTCATCGCCATAGCGCAGCTGATGGTCGTCCTGGACGCCACCATCGTCAACATCGCCCTGCCCTCCGCACAGGAGGACCTCGGCCTGTCCGACGGCAACCGTCAGTGGGTCATCACCGCCTACGCCCTCGCCTTCGGCGGGCTGCTGCTCTTCGGCGGACGCATCGCCGACCTGTGGGGCCGGCGCAACGCCTTCATCACCGGACTGGTCGGCTTCGCCCTGGCCTCCGCCCTCGGCGGCGCGGCACAGAACTCCGGCCTGCTGTTCGCCTCCCGCGCCCTCCAGGGCGTCTTCGCCGCCCTGCTGGCCCCGGCCGCGCTCTCCCTGCTCACGGTGATGTTCACCGAGGCCAAGGAACGCGCCAAGGCGTTCGGCATCTTCGGCGCCATCGCGGGCGCCGGCGGCGCCGTCGGCCTGCTGCTGGGCGGGGTGCTCACCGAGTACCTCGACTGGCGCTGGACCTTCTACGTCAACATCCCCTTCGCCATCGTCGCCATCGTCGGCGCGATCGCGCTGATCAAGGAGCCCGAGGGCTCCCGCAACCGCTCCCCGCTCGACCTGCCCGGTGTCCTTCTGGCCACCGGCGGCCTGGTCGCCCTGGTGTACGGCTTCAGCCGCGCCGAGGAAGCGGGCTGGGGCGACGGCGTCACCATCGGCATGTTCGTGGCCGCCGTCGTGCTGCTGACCTCGTTCGTGGCGGTCGAGGCACGGGTCGCGCACCCGCTGCTGCCGCTGCGCGTGGTGCTCGACCGCAACCGCGGCGGCGCGTACGCGGCCACCGGCATCGCGGTGATCGGGATGTTCGGCCTGTTCCTGTTCCTCACCTTCTACATGCAGCTGATCAAGGGCTACTCGCCGGTGGTCACCGGCGTCGCCTTCCTGCCGATGGTGGCGGGCATGATCACCGGCTCGACGCAGATCGCCACCCGGCTGATGCTGCGGGTGCCGCCGCGCCACCTGATGGTGCCCGGCTACCTCGTCGCCGCCGTCGGCATGCTGCTGCTGACCCAGATCGGGATGGACACCTCCTACCCGCTGCTGATCCTGCCCGCGATGGTGCTGATCGGCCTGGGCCTGGGCACCGCGATGATGCCGGCCATGCAACTGGCCACCGGCGGGGTGCAGCCGGCCGACGCCGGGATCGCCTCCGCCATGGTCAACACCTCGCAGCAGGTCGGCGGTGCCATCGGCACGGCGCTGCTCAACACCATCGCCGCCTCCGCCACCACCTCCTACCTCGCGGCGCGCACCCAGGTGGGCATGAGCGAGCAGGCCCAGGGGCTGCTGGCGCTGGAGGGCCAGGTGCACGGGTTCAGCCGGGGCATCTGGTGGGCGTTCGGCATCCTGCTGCTGTCCGCGACCATCGCCGGTGTGCTCATCAACGGCAAGGGCGCCTCGGCGGCGCGGGGCCAGGACGCTCCCGCCGGTGAGGGCAGGGAGGGTGAGCCGGTTCCGGTGCTGGCGCACTGACCGGCGGACACCACCGCCCGTTCGTACGGACCCCCGTGGCCACGATGGCCACGGGGGTCCGTTCGTTTCCGGATCTGTTTACTTTCCGGCAGTACGGACGTAATCTGACGCCGAAACCACATGTTCGGGCGTAGAACGGACGCAAACACAGATGTACGCACCGGAGAGGCAGCAGGCCATCCTCCACCTCGCCCGCGAACGCGGCCGGGTCGAGGTCCTCGCGCTCGCCGACGAGTTCCAGGTCACCGCCGAAACCATCCGCCGCGACCTCAACGCCCTCGGCCGCGCCGGACTCCTGCGCCGCGTGCACGGCGGCGCCATCCCCGTCGGCCGCCTCGACTTCGAACCCGACCTCAGCGAACGCGAGAGCACCGCCGTCGGCGAGAAGGAACGCATCGCCGCCGCGGCCCTGGACCACCTGCCCCAGGACGGCAGCATCATCCTCGACGCCGGCACCACCACCGCCGCCCTCGCCGCCGCCCTCCCCCCGGACGCCGCCCTCACCGTCGTCACCCACGGCCTGCCGCTCGCCACCCGCCTCGCCGACCACCCCGGCATCGAACTCCACATCGTCGGCGGCCGCGTCCGGCACCGCACTCGCGCCGCCGTCGACGCCTGGGCGCTGCGCGCCTATGGCGAGATCACCGCCGACGTCCTCTTCCTCGCCACCAACGGCTTCGGCACCGACTCCGGACTCACCACCGTCGACCTCGCCGAAGCCGCCGTCAAACGCGCCCAGATCTCCGCCGCCCGCCGCGTCGTCCTCCTCGCCGACTCCCGCAAGTACGGCGAAGACCACTTCGCCCGGTTCGGCACCCTGGAACAGGTCGACCTGCTCATCACCGACACCGGCCTCAGCGACGACGCCGCACGCGCCATCGAGGACAAGGGAACGGAGGTCGTCCGCGCATGATCCTCACCATCACCCCCAACCCCAGCCTGGACCGCACCTACGAGATCCCCGCCCTGGAACGCGGCGCCGTACTGCGCGCCGGCACCGACCGCGTCGACCCCGGCGGCAAAGGCGTCAACGTCTCCCGCGCCGTCGCCGCCGCGGGCGTCCCCACCACCGCCGTCCTGCCACTCGGCGGCGCCGAGGGCGCGCTCCTCGCCGACCTGCTGACCGGACTCGGGGTCGACGTCATCGGCGTCCCCGTGGCCGGCTCCACCCGCGTCAACGTCTCCATCGCCGAACCCGACGGAACCCTCACCAAACTCAACGCCGCCGGCCCCCGGCTGACCGCCGCCGAGACCGAGACCCTGCTGGAAACCGCCCGCCGGCACGCCGGCCGGGCACGCTGGACCGTGTGCTGCGGCAGCCTCCCCGGCGGGGTCGGCAGCCACTGGTACGCCGACCTCGTCGCCCGCACCCACCGGGCGGGCGCCCGCATCGCCCTCGACACCTCGGGACCCGCATTGCTGGCCGCGCTGCGCGAACGCCCCGACGTGATCAAGCCCAACGCCGAGGAACTCGCCGAAGCCGTCGGCCGCCCCCTGAGCACCGTCGGCGACGCCGTCAAGGCCGCCGGCGAACTGCGTGCCGCCGGCGCCCGCGCCGTCCTCGCCAGCCTCGGCGCCACCGGACAACTGCTCGTCGACGACAGCGGCACCCACTTCGGCAGCGCCCACGTCACCGCCGTCCGCAGCGACGTCGGCGCCGGGGACGCCTCACTCGCCGGCTTCCTCACCGCCGGCGGCACCGGCCCCGCCGCACTGGCCGCCGCACTGGCCCACGGCGCCGCCGCCGTACAACTCCCGGGCTCTGTCATGCCCACCCCCGACGACCTGCGACCGGAGACGGTGACCGTCACCACCGACGTACCGCTGGACCGCCCCCTCGATGGAGCCACGAGATGAACACTCCCCTGATCACCGCTGATTTGGTGGACCTCGACCTGACCGCCGGCACCAAGGACGAAGCGGCCCGGGCCCTGGCCCGCCGCATGGTCGCCGCCGGACGCGTCACCGACCTGGACGGCTTCCTCGCCGACGTCGCCGCCCGCGAGGCCCAGATGCCCACCGGGCTCGAGGGCGGCATCGGCATACCCCACTGCCGCAGCGCACACGTCACCCGGCCCACGCTCGCCTTCGGACGCAGCGCGCGGGGCATCGACTTCGGCGCGGCCGACGGCCCCGCGACCCTCGTGTTCCTCATCGCCGCCCCGGCCGGCGCCGACCAGGACCACCTCAGCATCCTGTCCGCGCTGGCCCGCGACCTGATGCGGGCGGAGTTCACCGACGCGCTGCGCGCCGAGACCTCGGCGGCGCGGGCGGCGGCCCTGATCAGGGGAGAGGACCCGCAGGCCGAGGGCGCCGACGCCGAGGACGACACCACGGACGAGGCGCCGGGGGAGCCGCGCGAGACCGGCGTGACGGCGGACGACGCGGCGGACAGCGGCGCGGACAGGGACGGGGCGGAACCGTTCCGGATCGTCGCCGTCACCTCCTGCCCCACCGGCATCGCCCACACCTACATGGCCGCCGAGTCACTCGAACGGGCCGCCCAGGCCGAAGGCGTACGGATTCACGTCGAGACCCAGGGCTCCGCCGGCTTCGAACGCCTGGACCCCGCTGTCATCGCCGCCGCCGACGCCGTGATCTTCGCCCACGACGTGGAGGTACGGGAACGGGACCGGTTCGCCGGCAAACCCACCGTCGACGCCGGGGTCAAGGCAGGCATCAACCGCCCCGCCGAACTCATCGCCGATGCCAGGCGGCGCGCCACCGAGACCCCCGCCGGCGCCCCCACCACGGCTCCCATGGACCGGACCGGCGAATCCGCCGACAACGGCGACGGCTTCGGCACCCGGCTGCGCACGTGGCTGATGACCGGCGTCAGCTACATGGTGCCGTTCGTCGCCGCCGGCGGTCTGATGATCGCCCTCGGCTTCGCGCTCGGCGGCTACGAGATCAGCGACGCCCCCTCCGTCGCCGACCACTTCGTCTGGACCGAGGCCCACAGCTGGGCGGCCCTGCTCTTCCAGATCGGCGGCGCCGCCTTCGGCTTCCTCATCCCCGTACTCGCCGGCTACATCGCCTACGGCATGGCCGACCGGCCAGGACTGGTCCCCGGCTTCGTCGGCGGCGCGATCGCCATCACCATCGACGCCGGATTCCTCGGCGGCCTGGCCGCCGGCCTCGTCGCGGGCGCGGTGGTGAGAGCCATCCAGCGGGTCAACGTACCGGCCCCGTTGCGCGGCATCATGCCCGTGGTCGTCATCCCGCTCATCTCGTCGGCGATCGTCGGCTTCCTGATGTACATCGTCATCGGCAAGCCCATCGCCTCCGCCCAGTCCGGCCTCACCGACTGGCTGGAAGGACTCAGCGGAAGCAACGCCGTCCTGCTGGGCGTGCTGCTCGGCCTGATGATGTGCTTCGACCTCGGCGGCCCGGTCAACAAGGTGGCCTACGCCTTCGCCACCGGCGGCATCGCCGTCGCCGACCCCAGCGACACCAGCCTGAAGATCATGGCCACCGTGATGGCGGCCGGCATGGTCCCGCCGCTGGCCATGGCGCTGGCCACCACCGTGCGCGGCAAGCTCTTCACCAAGACGGAGAAGGAGAACGGCAAGGCCGCCTGGGTGCTGGGCGCCTCGTTCATCTCCGAGGGAGCCATCCCGTTCGCCGCCGCCGACCCGCTGCGGGTCATCCCGTCCGCGATGGCGGGCGGCGCGGTCACCGGCGCGCTCACCATGGCCTTCGACAACACGCTGCGGGCGCCGCACGGCGGGGTGTTCGTCGTCCCGCTGATCGGCAGCCCGTTCCTGTACCTGATCGCGATCGCGGCGGGCACCGCCGTCAGCACCGCCCTGGTCATCCTCCTCAAGAGCCGCCGCGGCACGAAGCCCGCGGCGGCGCCGGAAGCGGCCGGTACGACGGCGCCCGCGGCAGCCGCCGCGGCCCCGGTCTCGGCGTGAGCGACCCGGAGCCGGTCAGCGGCGGATGATCCGCCGCACCAGCTCCGGGACCCACTCGACGTACTCGACCTCCGCCCCGTCCGCGTGCCGCGCGTACAGGAAACGCCCGGTCGGCGAGGGGGCGACGGGCGTGGTGATGGTCGCCCCTGCTCCGGCGAGGGCGGCCATCACCTCATCCAGGTCATCGACGACCACCGTGGCCGAGGCGTGCGCGTACTTCGCCCGCTCGCCCGGCGGACCGGCGATCACCAGCAGGTCGCCGATGGCGGCCAGCTCGACGGACTCGAAGCCGACCCGCAGATCGGGGGCGGCGCCGGTCAGCCGCTCCAGCAGCGGGAGGGCCCGATCGAGGCTGTCGGACCACAGCCGGGCGTACGTCTTCAGAATGGCCATGCGGGTGCTCCCTGACGGGTGAGGTTTCCGAACGTTCCTCGGTAACCGTAGGGAAGTAAGCTCTGACCTGGAAGAACGCACTTTTCCGTGAGAAGGTCACCCGATGGAAACCGCCTCCGGCACGGCCGAGAGCCCCGACCCGGTCCCCGCCCTGGCACGGGAGATCTTCACCGGCGTGGCCGGCAAGTGGGCGCTGCTCATCCTGGAGACGCTCGCCGACCGGACGCTGCGGTTCAGCGAACTCAAGCGTCAGGTTCCCGGCATCAGCCACAAGATGCTCGCCCAGACGCTGCGCGCGCTGGAACGCGACGCGGTGGTGCACCGCACCGTCCACCCCACCGTCCCGCCCAGTGTCGAGTACCGGCTCACCGAGGCGGGGCGCGAACTGCGCGGGACGGTGTTCGGCCTGTGTGCCTGGACCCGCCGCCACTACGCGGAGATCGAGGCCGCGCGCCGCCGCTCCGGGTGAGGCGGTGCGTCAGGCGGCGCCGTTGGCCTCCGCCGCGGCCCGCACCGTGTGCTGGAGCAGCAGCGCGGTGGTCACCGGGCCGACCCCGCCGGGCACCGGGGTGAGCGCCGCGGCCCGCCCGTCGACGGAAGCGGCGTCGATGTCGCCGGTGAGCCCGCCGTCCGGGGTGGGGTTGGTGCCGACATCGACCAGGATCGCGCCGGGGCGGATGTGGTCGGCGGTGATCAGCCCGGGACAGCCGGCCGCCGCCACGACGATGTCGGCGGCGCCGGTGAGCGCGGCCAGGTCCTGGGTACGGGAGTGGGCGACGGTGACCGTCGCGTCCCGGTCCAGGAGCAGCAGGGCAGCCGGCTTGCCGACGACGGTGGAACGGCCGACGACGGCGACACGACGGCCCGCCACCTCGATCCCGTGGGCGTCGAGCACGGCGACGACCGCCTCGGCGGTGGCCGGGGCGAAGGCGGGCAGCCCGGCCGCGAGCCGGCCCAGGGAGAGCGGGTTGGCGCCGTCCACGTCCTTGGCGACCGCGATCTCGGCGGCCAGCTCCTGGGCGCTGGCCCCGGGCGGGAGCGGGGTCTGCAGGATGATGCCGTGGGTGGCGTGGTCGGCGCTGAGCCCGGCCAGCCGGGCGCCGATGTCGGCGGGCGTGGCCCGCGGGCCGAGGTCGGCGATGTCGCAGTGGATGCCGCACTTCTCGGCGGCCCGGGCGATGGACCGGACGTACCAGGCGCTGGACTCGTCGGCGGTCGCCGTGACGACGGCGAGGCGGGGCGGCGTACCGGACGCGGCGAGGCGGGCCGCCTCCGCCGCCGTACGTTCCCGCAGGCGGGCGGCGTACTCGCGGCCGGACAACAGGTCGGTCACGGGGCGATCTCCAGGCGTACGGCGTCGGTGAGCCGGGCGGCGCGGTCGGCGATGTCGTCGACGGTGGCGATGACCGCGGTCAGTTCGGCGCGCAGGGCTTCGTCCTTGATCCCGCCGAGGTTGATCTCGACATTGATCCGGGCGGTGGTGGCGGCGGCCCGGGCCGCCTCGGTGGCGGCGGCGATGTCGGTGATGACGTTGCGGTTGCCGATGGGCAGCAACTCGGTGGCGAGTTCGACGACGGCCCGGGCCAGCCCGACCACCTCGGCCGGCGGCCGGGCGGCACCGGCGAGAGCATGGGCGACGGCCTCGGCCCGCTCGCCCTTGGGCAGCCGGTACGCGTCGATGACGGCGGTGAACGCGGCGGCGTCCTCCTCCCCGACCCGAAGGGCGGCGGAGCGCACCGTATCCGTCCGCGCGATGATCCGCTCGACGGCGTCGCGGTGTTCGGCGTACTTCTCTCCGGTGGTGTAGCGGGCCACCATGCCGAGCAGGGCGGCCCCCTGTGCGGCATGCAAGGCGGCGGCGGCACCCCCGCCGGGCGCGGGCACCCGGTCGGCGAGCTGGGACAGATACTCGGAGATCGTCTGATCACGCACGCTGTGTCCTGAAGTTGAACGCGGAAGCCACATCGGCCAAAGAACCCACCCGAACCCTACGGCGAACCCCGCTCGTGCGTGGTGTCGATGGAGGTACGCAGGCGCGTCGGGCGCTCGGGTCGCGCCGGCCGACTCGCTCCTGCTGGTCCTTCGCGCAGCCACTGGCCGGTAAGAGGCCGGGGTTCGTCCCCGCGCCTGCGGCTCCGTCAGTTCCCGTACAACTCGCGGTAAGCGGGGTAGCGGCCGCCCGGGGTGTCGGTTCCCGTGGCCGCGCGGACGCCCTTGACGATGGCGCGGGTGAGGACGTCGGCGCCGGTGCTGAGGAGTTCGGAGAGGATCAGCGCGCCCTCGATGGGGGTCTCGGGGTCGGGTGGGGTGCCGTCGGGGTGGGTGAGGGGGCGGGTGGCCGTGGCGAGGGTGAAGACGGTGTCGCCGTCGGTCATGAGGTGGACGGGGCGGATGGCCCGGGCCAGTCCGTCGTGCGCGGTGCCGGCGAGTTTCTGGGCCTGGGCGGGGGACAGGCGGGCGTCGGTGGCGATCACGGCGAGGGTGGTGTTCAGCGGGGGCCGGGCGGTGGTGGGGGAGTGGCCGGTGTTGGTGCGGTGGGCCTCGGCGAGCAGGCGGCGGGCCCGCGCGTGCTGGGCCGGGGCCGGCAGCGACTGGCCGGGGTCATCGCCGTAGAACGCGCCGGTGTCGGGGTCGATGGGCGAGCCGGCCGCGTTGACCGCGGCCAGCGCGGCGACGGTGATGCCGTTCGGCAGCACGGCGCTGGCCGTCCCGATCCCTCCCTTGAGCTTGAACCACGCCTCCGGGGGCCCTCCCCCTCCCCCTCCCCCTCCCGCCGCCCCGTTCCCGCTCCGGTGGTGGCTCCGGTGCCCGCGCCGACCGTGCCCATGGCGACGGGCACGCCGGGGCCGGCCTCCTGGGATGCCGCGTGCTCGACGGCGGCGCGGCCCAGGGCCGCGTCCGGTCGGGCGCGCCAGTCGCCGCCCCGGCCCAGGTCGAACAGCACCGCCGCCGGGACGATCGGCACGACCTGACCGGCCTGCGGGCCGATCCGGAAACCCCGGCCGTGCTCCTCCAGCCAGCCGACCACTCCGGACGCGGCGTCCAGTCCGAAGGCGCTGCCGCCCGTCAGCACGACGGCGTCCACCCGTTCCACGAGATTCCGGGGGTCCAGGACATCGGTCTCCCGGGTGCCGGGGCCGCCACCCCGGACATCCACCGCGCCCACCGCGCCGCCCTCCGGGGCCAGCACCACCGTCACACCCGTCAGCCAGCCGTCCCCGACTCGCTGGGCATGACCCACCCGGATGCCGGGTACGTCTGTCAGAGCGTCAGCGGGCCCCGTAGGCCACCTCGGATTACTCATATGAGCAGCATTACCACGCTCCGCAGTGAGCGGGCCAGGCGTACAGCGGTCGTTTAGCCGACGTCAATCGCCTCCCGTCAGGCTGCCGTCATGATGGTGGATCAACATGGCCCGGTCGACGTGCTCAACCACACCCAGCTCCTCGATCAGGGTGAGCGGGCGGCTGTGGCGCTGGCGAAGCTCGGCGTGCGCCCCGGGGACCGGGTCGCCGTCCTGCTCCCCATGTCCCTGGAGTCGGTGGTGGTGACCCTTGCCTGTATCAGACTCGAGGCCCTGCGTCTGACGCTCCCGGTCGGGGACCATCTGGGCTTCATCCGCCATCGCATCCGCACCTCGGGCGCCAGGGTGGTGATAACCGCCGGGAGCTGCTCCGTCGACGGCACCGTCCGGGACGTCAAGTCCGGACTGGACCGCGCCTTATGGGCCTGCCCCGACGTCCACTCCGTCCTGGTGGTGCAGCAACTGGCCAGGCCCGTGCCCTGGACCCCGGGGCGGGATGTGTGGTGGCACGAGGCGCTCGACGCCGGACCGGTCCCGGGCGGACCGTACGCTGGAGTCATGAGCAGCACCCCCGAAAAGCCCGTCGCCCCGTCGACGTCCCGGCCGGTGCCGGCGGCCGCGCCGGCGGCGCTGATCTTCGACGACCCGCTGGAGCGCCGATCCGCCGATGACACCGATCAGGGCTGGGGCGACCGTCCCGCCGAGGACGGCACGCCGGGCGATCTGATCCGGTTCCTGAACGAGAAGCCCCCGCACCACCTGTGAGGCCGTGCGCCCCGGAAGGGGCGTGGGTCAGTCGTCGAGGCGGGCGGTGTCCAGGGCTTCGGTGAGACGGTTCAGCCGCTCCCGCAGCTCGGTCACCTCCGTCAGCGACAGGCCGGTGGCCGTGGCGATCCGCTGCGGGACCCGCAGCGCGGGTTCCCGCAGGGCGGTGCCCTGCTCGGTGAGGCGCACGGTCACCGAGCGCTCGTCCTGCGCGCTGCGCTCGCGGTGTACCAGGCCGGCCGCGTCCAGCCGCTTGAGCAGCGGGGACAGGGTGCCCGATTCCAGGCGCAGCAGTTCGCCGATCCGTTTCACGGGCAGTTCGCCGTGCTCCCACAGCACGAGCATCACCAGATACTGCGGGTAGGTCAGCCCCAGGTCCTTGAGCACCACCCGGTAGACGCTTCCGAACGCGCGCGATGCCGCGTGCAGGGAGAAGCAGATCTGGTGGTGCAGCCGCAGGAAGTCCTCCCCCGGTGGTGGCGGCGGTGGGCCGGGTGAGGGGGTGGTGGGCTCGGTGCTCATGGTGACCACGATACCGGGGGTTCCTTGTCCGCGTTTTAGTTGTGCACAACTTAGTTGTGTGCTTAGGTTGGGAGGTCAGGAGAGCCGGCCATCGGCGAAGTGGATGAGGGAGACCGTCATGGAACCGCTGTACACCGCGATCGCGACCGCCAACGGACGTGAGGGGCGGGCCGTCAGCTCCGACGGTCAGCTCGACCTCACCCTCGCCCCGCCGCCCGCGCTCGGCGGCAGTGGCAAGGGCACCAACCCCGAGCAGCTTTTCGCGGCCGGTTACGCCGCCTGCTTCGCCAGCGCGCTGGGCGCGGTGGGGCGCCAGGAGAAGATCGACACCAGCGAGGTGTCCGTCACCGCCGAGGTCGGTATCGGCAAGGACGGGGTGGGCTTCGGCCTCGCGGTGACGCTGCGCGTCGAACTGCCGGACGCGCTCGCGGGTGAGACCGGGGAGAAGCTGGTGGCCCAGGCGCACCAGGTGTGCCCGTACTCCCGGGCCACCCGGGGCAACATCGACGTGCGGCTCGTCGTCGAGTAGGAGGAGGCGGCCGGGGAGGCCGCCCGCCGTCAGCGGCTGCCGGAACCGCTGCCCGATGCCGGGTCGGTATCCGCGCCGGTGTCCTCCCCGCTCGCGCCGTTCGGGGCGCCGCGCTGGCCGACCAGTGCCGGCGCCCCTTCCGTACCCGCTTCCGTGCCCGCCGCCGCACGCTGGGCGATCAGCTCGTCGCGGATCTCGATGAGGATCTCCAGCTCGGTCTTGGCGACCGGCTCCTCGTGCGGCCCCGCCTTCGCGGCCCGGCGGGCGTTGAAGCGGTTCATCGGCATGATCATCAGGAAGTAGACGACGGCGGCCGTCATCAGGAAGGTCAGCGAGGCGGTCAGCACCGAGCCCCAGCGGATGGCCGCTCCACCCGCCGCGTCGCAGTCCCCCGTCAGGCACAGCTCGTACTTGTCGAGATCCTGCGTCCCGAAGGCGCCGATCAGCGGGTTGATGACGCCCTCGACCACCGACGTCACAATTCCGGTGAACGCGGCGCCGACGACGACCGCCACCGCCAGTTCGATGACATTCCCGCGCATCAGGAATTCTTTGAATCCGCTCAGGATTCCCTTGGTCTCGCTCACTGCACTGTCCTTCTGGAATGTGATCCGCGTCGGACCCCGCACGGTGCACCACAATGGCATTCCGTGTCCAATCGGTTCGAACTACCATCGGGATACCGCCAGTTGTGCTCCGGATGCCGCGCCCGCCAGCTCGGCCGCCGTGGCGGGGGAGACCGAGAGAATCAGCAGCGCGCCACGCTCACCGGGAAAACCCGCCTCACCTGCCGTCTGCTCGGCCGGAACACCGGTGACCTCCGCCCGGTGGGCGACCACTCGGGCCGGGTCCGCCGAACCGGGATCGGCGGCCAGGACATCCACCTCGTCGCCGGGCGCCAGCAGCCGGACCACCTGCGCGTCGGCGATCCGGACCGCCGCCGAGACCCGCTCGGCGGCCGGTGGCGCCTTCGTCGCGGCCGGCGGGCCCTCGCGGGCGTCGGCGACCGTCACCGTCACCGGTTCCCTCCCCGGGGCCGGCGCGTCGCCGGGCAGAGCCATCGCCAGCACGGCAGCCGCCACCGCGAGGCCCGCCGCCCAGCCACGGGCCCGGCCCCGTACCAGCTGCCGCGGCCCGAACCGCCGAACGCGCGGACGCAGCGGTGCGAAGGCCGGCACCACGGAACGGGCCGAGCCGGAGCCGGAGCCGTGGCTGGAGTCGGATCCGGAGAGGGAGACCGGAGAAGGCGGAGCAGCAGAAGTGGAGGGGGCGGGGGAATCGCGTGGGGGTGTTGTGGTCGCTGTCATGCGGCCACTGTGTCCTGCGGCGCGAGACCTCGCCGCAGGCTGGGGAAAACGCCGGGGCTGTGGATAACTCCGTCACCCACACGGGTGGGTCAGGGCAGCTCTATGCCCGGCTCCTGCCCCAGCAGGGCCGTCGCGCACCCGCAATCGCGCTCACCCGTGACGGGCAGCGCGGCCACCGCGTCGAAGAGCACCTCGCGCAGCCGCCCGATGTTCTGGCCGAAGACCTCCAGCACCTCGGCGTGCGAGACGCCCTCGCCGCTCTCCGCCCCCGCGTCCAGATCCGTGACCAGGGTCAGCGAGGTGTAGCAGAGCTCCAGCTCCCGGGCGAGCACCGCCTCCGGGTGGCCGGTCATGCCCACCACGGACCAGCCCTGCGCGGCGTGCCAGCGCGATTCGGCGCGGGTGGAGAAGCGCGGGCCCTCGATCACGCACAGCGTGCCGCTGTCCACCGGCTCCCAGCCCCGCCCGCGGGCGGCGGCCAGCGCCACCCGGCGCCCGGTGGCGCAGTACGGGTCGGAGAACGTCAGGTGCACCACGTTCGGCACCTGGCCGTCCTCGCGCTGCTCGCCGTCGTAGTACGTCTGCGCGCGGCCCTTGGTGCGGTCCACCAGCTGGTCGGGCACCAGCAGCGTGCCGGGCCCGTACTCGGGGCGCAGCCCGCCCACCGCGCACGGGCCGAGTACCTGGCGCACCCCGAGGGAGCGCAGCGCCCACAGGTTCGCCCGGTAGTTGATCCGGTGCGGCGGCAGTCCGTGCTTGCGGCCGTGCCGCGGGAGGAACGCCACCCGGCGGCCGGCGATCTCGCCGAGGAAGAGGGAGTCGCTGGGCGCCCCGTACGGCGTCTCGACCGTGACTTCGGTCACATCGTCCAGGAAGGAGTAGAAACCCGACCCGCCGATGACGCCGATCTCCGCCTCGGCCGCGCTCATGCGGCGGAGGTCGAGCCGGCCGAGGTCGAGGACGACGAGGCCGAGGACGACGAGGACGCGGCGGGCGCCGGGGTGCCGCCGCCCGTCGAGGACCCGGAGGACCCCGCGGAGGGCGCGTCGGAGCCCGACTTCTTCTCGGTCTTGGCGCCGCTGTCCGCCTTCTGGGCCGAGGAGGCCGCCGGGCTGCTGCTCGACGAGCTGTTACGGCTGTCGTTGCGGTAGAAGCCGGAACCCTTGAAGACGATGCCGACCGCCGAGAACACCTTCTTCAGCCGCCCCTGGCAGCTGGGGCACTCGGTGAGCGCGTCATCGGTGAACTTCTGCACCACTTCGAGGCCCTCTTGGCACGCGGTGCACTGATACTGATACGTCGGCACGTGATCCTCCTGGCACTCTTCTCCACCGAGTGCTAACGACGGTCCATCGTGCAACATTCCGGGTACGGAAGTCCACTGCCGACCCCCACCGGTCCCACAACCGCGCTCCTCAGTGCCCGGCGCCGCGCCGTACTCCCGTGCTGCCGCGCCCGCCCAGCCAGCCCACCAGCCGCCCGCCCCGGCTCACCGCGAGCAGCCGCCGTTCCACCTCGTCCCGCACCGGCTCCGTCGCCACCACCAGCAGTTCGTCCCCCTCCCGCAGCACCGCCGACGGGGCCGGTACGAAGCCCGTGCCGCCCCGTACCACCAGCATCACCGCCGCTCCGGCGGGCAGCCGCAGCTCCGCGATCTCCACTCCGGCCATCCGGGACCGCCGCGGCACCGCGCACGTCAGCAGATGCCCGAAGCCACCGAGACGCTCCAGCGGCGTCGACTCGATGTCCAGTTCCACCCCTGCCCCCGCCTCGCCGCCCAGCCGCAGCCGGCGCGCCAGCGCGGGCAGCGTCGGCCCCTGCGCCAGGGTGAAGACCACCACCAGCACGAACACGATGTGGAAGATCCGGTCGCTGTCCGGCACCCCCGCCACCACCGGGATGATCGCCAGCACGATGGGGACGGCACCGCGCAGCCCCGCCCACGACAGCAGCGCCTGTTCCCGCCACCGCTGCCCGAAGGGCGTCGTGCACACCGCCACCGACACCGGCCGCGCCACCAGCGTCAGCACCGCCCCGACCAGCACCGCCGGCCAGAAGTCCCGCAGCAGGTCGGACGGCTCCACCAGCAGCCCCAGCAGCACGAACAGGCCGATCTGCGCCAGCCATGCCAGGGCGTCCGCGAACCCGCGCGTCACCGGCCGGTGCGGCAGCCGCGCGTTGCCCAGCACAAGCCCCGCGACATAGGTGGCCAGGAAGCCGCTGCCGCCCGCCAGCGCGCCCGCCGCGTACGCCAGCACCGTCAGCGCCACCACCGCGATCGGATACAGGCCGGAGGCCGGCAGCGCCACCCGCCGCAGTGCCAGCTCACCCAGCCGCCCCACGGCCAGGCCCACGCCGAGGCCGATCGCCAGCTGAAGCGCCATCAGGGGCACCAGGACGTACCAGGCGTGCCCGCCGCCCGCCCAGCCCCCGCTCCACAGGCCGCCCCCGCCCCCGCCCAGGTCGGAGAAGGCCACCACCAGCAGCACCACCGGCGCGTCGTTGAACCCCGACTCCGCCTCCAGCAGGCCGCTCAGCCGGCGCGGCAGCGGCACCCGGCGCAGGACGGAGAAGACCGCGGCGGCGTCCGTCGAGGACACCACGGCTCCCATCACCAGCGCGGACCGCCACTCCAGGCCCACCAGGTAGTGCGCGCCGACGGCCGTGATGCCCACGCTCAGCGCGACCCCGGCGGTGGCCAGTACGGCGGCGGCCGGGACCGCGGGGCGGATGTCGCGCCAGCGGGTGGACAGGCCGCCCTCCGCCAGGATCACCACCAGCGCCGCGTACCCGAGCACCTGGGTGGTCTCCGGGTCGTGGAAGTCCAGGCCGAGGCCGTCCTGCCCCAGGACGACGCCGATGGCCAGATACAGCAGCAGGGACGGCAGTCCGCTGCGCGAGGTGAGCCGGACGGCGGCGACGGCGACCAGCAGGACCAGGGCGCACAGCAGCAGGAACTCGTTGAGGCGGTCGACCGTCAGCGTCGCGTCCTCTCGTCCTCGTCGCCCCCCGGCCCGGTGCCCGCCCCCGCTCTCGCAGCCGTCGGCGGTTTCCTGGGTCCGCGCGGTTCCCGTGCCTGCCGGGACCCCCGTGACGCCTTGGCCATTTTGCTGATTCGCGCGGATTTCACCCTGCTATGACGCGCGCCCTCGCGGCGGGTGACTCCCCGTAGGCTCACCCCAGTGGCCGTATGTCTATGGTTGCTTCCATCCGCTCACCAGGCCTGTGAAGGACACAGATGCCCGCCAACAAGCCCTCGCGACGCCTCCGTGTGTTCGTGATCGCTGTCGTACTGATCGTCCTCTCCGGATTGGGGTACGGCGCTTTCTGGACCGTGAGCACCGTGCGGGCGTCCTACCCGCAGGTGTCGGGGGAGATAGAAATCGACGGGCTGAACGGCCCGGTCACCGTGCAGCGGGACGGCAACGGCATCCCGCGCCTGTACGCCGACACCGCCGAGGACCTCTTCCGCGCCCAGGGCTATGTGCATGCCCAGGACCGGTTCTGGGAGATGGACGTCCGCCGGCACATGACCTCCGGCCGGCTCTCGGAGATGTTCGGCGAGGGCCAGGTGGAGACGGACGCCTTCCTGCGCACCCTGGGGTGGCGGCAGATCGCGCAGCAGGAGTACGACGAGGAGCTGGCGCCGGAGACCAAGGCGTACCTGGAGGCGTACGCGGAGGGCGTGAACTCGTACCTGGGCACGCGCAGCGGCGCCGAGCTCTCGGTGGAGTACGCGGCGCTCGGTTTCCTCAACGACTACGCGCCCGAACCGTGGGACCCGGTCGATTCGGTGGCCTGGCTGAAGGCCATGGCGTGGGATCTGCGCGGCAACATGGAGGACGAGGTCGACCGCTCGCTGCTCGCCGGGCGGCTGAGCCCCGAGCAGATCGAGGAGCTGTACCCCGGCTACCCGTACGACCGCAACAACCCGATCGTCGAGGCGATCGGCGACCAGGGCGACGGCTCGGGGACCGCCGGCGACGGTACGGCCGATGGTTCGGCCGACGGGTCCTCCGCCGATGACGCGGTGGGCGGAGTGGGGACGCAGCTGGGCGCGCTCGCCGCGACTCTGGACGAGATCCCGGCGCTGCTGGGCCCGGCGGGTCCCGGCATCGGCTCCAACTCGTGGGTGGTGTCCGGTGAGTACACGACGACCGGGCTGCCGCTGCTGGCGAACGACCCGCACCTGGGCCCCTCGCTGCCCTCGGTCTGGTACCAGATGGGCCTGTACTGCAACGAGGTGACGGCCGAGTGCCCGTTCGAGGTGTCCGGGTTCTCCTTCTCCGGGATGCCGGGCGTGGTCATCGGCCACAACGAGGACATCGCCTGGGGCTTCACCAACCTCGGCGCGGACGTGACCGATCTGCGGCTGGAAAAGCTCAACGACGGCAACTATCTGCGCGACGGTGAGCAGAAGCCGTACGAGACCCGCACCGAGCTGATCAAGGTGGCGGGCGGTGAGGACCGCGAGATCACCGTGCGGTCCACCGAGAACGGCCCGATCGTCTCCGACCGGCACGACGACTTCGCCGAGACCGGCCAGACCGCGCCGGTGGACGCCGGCGCCCCGGACCGCGGCAACGGCTACGCCGTCTCGCTGAGCTGGACCGCGCTGGAGCCGGCCAACACCATGGACGCCGTCTTCGGCCTCAACACCGCCACCGACTTCGACGCCTTCCGGGCCGCCGCCGCCGACTTCGCCGTCCCGGCCCAGAACATGATCTACGCCGACACCTCCGGCAACATCGGCTACCAGGCGCCCGGCCGGATCCCGGTGCGCGGCGAGGGCGACGGCCGCTACCCGGCGCCCGGCTGGGACCCGGCGTACGACTGGACCGGCTACGTGCCCTTCGAGGAACTGCCCTGGGAGCTGAACCCGGAGCGCGGCTACATCGTCACCGCCAACCAGGCGGTCATCGACCCGGCGTCCTACGAGCACTTCCTCACCGAGGACTGGAGCTACGGCACGCGCAGCCAGCGGATCGAGGATCTGCTGGTGTCGAAGATCGAGGACGGCGGCAAGATCTCGATGGGCGACATGCAGTCCATCCAGATCGACAACAGCAACGAGATGGCCCGCGTCCTGGTGCCCTACCTGCTGGACATCGAGATCTCCGACCCCTACGTCCGCGAGGCGCAGGAGCTGCTGGAGGGCTGGGACTACAGCCAGGACTCCGACTCGGCCGCCGCCGCGTACTACAACGCGGTGTGGGCCAACACGCTCCAGCTCGCCTTCGGCCACAAGCTCCCCAAGGAGCTGCGGGTGGAGGGCCAGTGCCTGCGGGTGCGCCCGGCGGACGACTCGGCGCCGCTGGAGGACGCCAACGGCCAGGCGCTGTTCGACACGGAGTGCGGCGAGCGCTCCCCGGACTCGGCGTGGCCGGACGGCGGGGACCGCTGGTTCGAGGTGGTGCGCGTCCTGATCGAGGAGCCGGACAGCGACTGGTGGACGACCCCGGCCACCCGCACCGAGCCGGCCGCCACCGACCGCGACGAGCTGCTGGCGCGGGCGATGCGCGATGCCCGCTGGGAGCTGACCGCGAAGCTGGGCAAGGACATCGACACCTGGAGCTGGGGCCGGCTGCACCAGCTGACCCTCACCAATCAGACCCTCGGTGAGGAGGGCCCGGGCCCGCTGCGCTGGATGCTCAACCGCGGCCCGTGGAACCTGTCGGGCGGCGCGGACGCCGTCAACGCCACCGCGTGGAACGCGGCGGGCGGCTACGAGACGACGTGGGTGCCCTCCATGCGGATGATCGTGTCGCTCGCCGACTTCGACGAGTCGCTGTGGATCAACCTGTCGGGCGCCTCGGGGCACGCGTACCACGAGCACTACACCGACCAGACGGGGATGTGGGCGCGGGGCGAGTTCCTGCCCTGGCCCTCCAGCGCCGAGGCGGTCGCGGAACGCACCCGGGACACCCTCACGCTGACCCCGGGCGGCGCCCGCGAGGACACGGGCGAGGACGCCGGGGACGAGTAACGGCGCCAGCGGACGGGGCGGGGCCGGTACGTCGTACGTACCGGCCCCGCCCCGCCGTCGTGTCGGCCCGCTCCACCCCGCTCAGCGAGGGAAGCGGTGCACTCCCTCGGGGGTGACCGCCACCCGTACCGGGCGGTCGTGCGGCTCCACCGGCAGCCGTCCGACCACCTCGTGCCCGTACAGCAGCACCACCGGCGCCGGATCCGCCCCGGCTGCCGCCAGCCGGGCCAGCACCCGGTCGTAGCTGCCGCCGCCGCGCCCCATCCGCACCCCGTGCGCGTCCACCGCGAGCCCCGGCAGCAGCACCACGTCCGCGTCCAGCACCGCCTCGCGGCCCAGCCGCTCCCCGCCCGGCTCCCGCAGCCGCATCCGGCCGCCGCGCTCCGTCTCCACCAGCGCGCCGGGCCCCTCGTACACGCCCCAGTCCAGGTCGTCGTCCGCCAGCAGCACCGGCAGCAGCACCCGCACGCCGCGCTCGCGCAGCGCGTCCAGCAGCGCCCCGGTGCCCGGCTCGTGGCCCACCGACACATACGCGGCGACCGTGCGCGCCGTGGCCAGCTCCGGCAGGCCCAGGGCGCGGTCGGCCAGCGCCACGGCGGCCTGCGCGACCTCCTCGTCGCTCAGCGCGGCCCGTACCGCCAGCAGATCGCGGCGCACCGCCCGTTTGCCGTCGGCCGTGGCCCCTGCGACATGATCCATTTCGTCATCCTCGCGTAAAGGGTCCAAGCACACTAGCTGGATAAAGTGACGGGCATGACATCACCTCGCCCCCGGATCAGCAAGGCTGTCATCGCTGCCGCCGGGCTCGGGACCCGGTTCCTCCCCGCCACCAAGGCCACCCCCAAGGAAATGCTGCCGGTGGTCGACCAGCCGGCCATCCAGTACGTGGTGGAGGAAGCCACCAGCGCGGGCCTCACCGACGTGCTGATGATCACCGGGCGCAACAAACGTCCCCTGGAAGACCACTTCGACCGCAACTACGAGCTGGAGGACGCGCTGCGCCGCAAGGGCGACCTCGACCGGCTCTCCCGGGTCCAGGAGTCCACCGCCCTGGCCACCATGCACTACGTCCGCCAGGGCGACCCCAAGGGCCTGGGGCACGCCGTACTGTGCGCCGCCCCGCACGTCGGCGACCAGCCCTTCGCCGTCCTGCTGGGCGACGACCTCATCGACCCGCGCGACCCGCTGCTCACCCGGATGACCGCCGTCCAGGAGGAGCGCGGCGGCTCCGTCATCGCGCTGATGGAGGTCGACCCCTCCCAGATCCACCTCTACGGCTGCGCCGCCGTCGAATCCACCGGGCAGGACGGCGTGCACCGCGTCACCGACCTGGTGGAAAAGCCCGACCGGGCCGACGCCCCCAGCAACCTCGCCGTCATCGGCCGCTACGTCCTGGACCCCGGCGTCTTCGAGGTGCTGCGCGAGACCCCGCCGGGCCGCGGCGGCGAGATCCAGCTGACCGACGCCCTCCAGACGATGGCCACCTCCGACGTGAGCGGCGGCCCGGTGTACGGGGTGGTCTTCAAGGGCCGCCGCTACGACACGGGCGACCGCGCCGACTATCTGCGCACCATCGTCCGGCTGGCGTGCGAACGTGAGGACCTCGGGCCCGAGTTCCGGGCCTGGCTGAAGACCTATGTCAACGAGGAGATGCGGGCACTTGAGTGACCTGTGGTCGGTCGATGACCACCTTGCCGACATCCTGCGCGCGATCCGCCCGCTGGACCCGATCGCCCTCCCGCTGCTGGAGGCCGACGGCTGCGTCCTGACCGAGGACGTGACCGTACCCACCGCGCTCCCGCCCTTCGACAACAGCTCCATGGACGGGTACGCGGTGCGCTGCGCCGATGTGGCCGCCGCGACGACGGAGCGACCGGTGGCGCTCACCGTGACCGGCGACATCGCGGCCGGCAGCGGCGAACCGCCCACGCTCCGGCCCGGGCAGGCGCTGCGCATCATGACCGGCGCGCCGCTGCCGCCCGGCGCCGAGGCCGTGGTGCCGGTGGAGTGGACGGACGGCGGCCTCGGCGGCGGCCCCGTCCGCGCGATGCCCGCCGGGCAGGTACGCGGTGGGGAGAGAGTTCGCGTGCACCGCCCCGCCGAGCGCGGCGCGCACATCAGGGAGCGCGGCTCGGACGCCGCCGCCGGGGCGCTGGCGCTGCCCGCCGGCACCGTGCTCGGGCCGCCGCAACTGGGCCTGCTGGCCGCGGTCGGCCGGGCCTCCGTGGAAGTACGGCCGCGCCCGCGCGTCGTGGTGCTGTCCACGGGGAGCGAACTCGTCCCGCCCGGCACCGCCCTGCGCCCCGGGCAGATCCACGACTCCAACAGCTTCACGCTGACCGCCGCGGCACGGGCCGCCGGGGCCGCCGCGTACCGGGCCGCCACCGTCGCGGACGACCCCGAGCGGCTGCGCGCCGCCCTGGAGGACCAGCTCTCGCGCGCCGACCTCGTCATCACCAGCGGCGGGGTGAGCGTGGGCGCCTACGACGTGGTGAAGGAAGCGCTGCGCGGCAGCGTGGAGTTCCGGCGCCTCGCGATGCAGCCGGGCAAACCGCAGGGCTTCGGCCTGGTGGGCAAGCAGCGCATCCCGCTGCTGGCGCTGCCGGGCAACCCGGTCAGCTCGTACGTGTCCTTCGAGCTGTTCGTGCGCCCCGCGCTGCGCGCCCTGGCCGGACACCCGCAGGTCGAGCGGGCCCGGGTGCGGGCCCGCCTGGAGTGCGACGAGCCGCTGGTCTCCCCGGCGGGGCGCCGCCAGTACCTGCGCGGCAGCTACACGCCGCCCGCACCCGGCGAACGCCTGGGCACCGTCCGGCCGGTGGGCGGCGCGTCCTCGCACCTGCTGGCGGCGCTGGCCCGCGCGGACGCGCTGATCGAGATCCCGGAGGCGGCCACCGGCGCCGCCTCGGGGGCGGAGCTGACGGTGGTGCCGCTGGGCGGTGGGGCGCAGGAGTACGGTAGCTCCTCATGAGCAGCCCTCACCTGACCCATCTGGACGCCTCGGGCGCGGCCCGGATGGTGGACGTCTCGGCCAAGGACATCACCGCACGGACGGCGCGGGCCGTCGGACGGGTACGGGTGGCGCCCGCCGTGGTGGAGCTGCTGCGCGGCGCGGGGGTGCCCAAGGGCGACGCGCTGGCGGTGGCCCGCGTCGCGGGCATCATGGGCGCCAAGCGCACCCCGGAACTCATCCCGCTGTGCCACCCGCTGGCCCTGTCGGGGGTCAAAGTGGAGCTGACGGTGGCCGACGACGCGGTGGAGATCGCGGCGACAGTGCGCACCACGGACCGTACGGGGGTGGAGATGGAGGCGCTGACGGCGGTGTCGGTGGCGGCGCTGACCGTGGTGGACATGGTCAAGGCCGTGGACCCGGGCGCCGTCATCGACGGGGTACGGGTCGAGGAGAAGACCGGCGGTAAGTCCGGGCGCTGGAGCCGCGCCGAATGAGCGGCGGGCAGGGGGAACCGGGGTACCGGGCGCTGGCGGTGACCGCGTCCAACCGGGCCTCGGCCGGGATCTACCCGGACCGGGGCGGGCCGCTGCTGGTGGCGGCGCTGCGCGAGTGGGGTTTCACGACCGAGGGCCCGCAGGTGGTGCCGGACGGCGAGCCGGTGGCGGCGGCGCTGCGGGCGGCGGTGGCAGCCGGGTACGACGTGGTGCTGACCACGGGCGGCACCGGGCTGACGCCGGGGGACCGTACCCCCGAGGCCACCCGTTCGGTGATCGACTTCGAGGTGCCGGGCATCGCGGAGGCGATCCGGGCGGCGGGGCTGGCGAAGGTGCCCACGGCGGCGCTGTCGCGCGGTGTCGCCGGGGTGGCGGGCCGGACGCTGATCGTCAATCTGCCGGGCTCGACCGGCGGGGTACGGGACGGTCTTGCGGTGCTGGCGCCGCTGGCCCGGCACGCGGTGGACCAGCTGCGCGGCGGCGATCACCAGCCGTGAGCATTCCCTGGCCCGTGGAACTGCGGGACGGCGAGGTGGGGCTGCGGCCCATCCGCCAGCGTGATCAGCGGAGCTGGCGCGAGGTCAACCAGCGCAACCGGGAGTGGCTGCGGCCGTGGGAGGCGACGATCCCGCCCCCGCCGCCGGGGCATCTGCCCGGGCACCGGCCGACGTACCGGCAGATGGTCCGGCACCTGCGGGCCGAGGCGCACGCGGGGCGGATGCTCCCCTTCGTGGTGCTGTACCAGGGGCGGCTGGCCGGGCAGTTGACGGTGGCGGGAATCACCTGGGGGTCGATGTGCTCGGCGCACCTCGGGTACTGGATCGACCAGGACGTGGCCGGGCGCGGGGTGATGCCGGCGGCGGTGGCGATGGCCACGGATCACTGTTTCCGGTCGGTGGGGCTGCACCGGGTGGAGATCTGCATCCGGCCGGAGAACATGCCCTCGCGGCGGGTGGTGGAGAAGCTGGGATTCCGCGAGGAGGGGATGCGGCCGCGCTATCTCCACATCGACGGAGCGTGGCGGGACCATCTGATTTTCGCGTTGACGGCGGACGAGGTGCCGGAAGGGCTGGTCGAGCGCTGGCACCGGCGGGGCAGTCATCGACAGACCAACAATTAGAACGCGTATTCGGATAAGCCTTAACTCATCCATAAAATCCGAAGAAATGCCCGGTATGAGCCCCAGATCGTGCGACACACCGCGCTATTTGGCAGATGGACTCATGCAAACCCCTCTACCGTGTGAGCGTGAGCAGCAGTGGCCTCATCTTCGCAATGATCGTCGGGGCCTGGGCCGCGTACCTCGTGCCCATGTGGCTCCGCAGACAGGACGAGCTGAACGAGGCCCGTCCCACGGAACGCTTCAGCACCGCGATCCGGCTGCTGTCCGGCCGCGCGGCACTGGAGCGGCGCGCCGCCCGGCGTGCTGCGGAGGGGGACGCGACGCCAGGGGACCGCGACGCCGACCTGCGCGCGTACGCCGAACCGGTGACCGCGCTCGCCGCTCCGGAGCCCGCTCCGGCCCTGGAGCAGGTGCCCGAACCGGAGGCCGAACCCGAACCGGAACCCGTGACCGCCGCCCGGGCGAAGGTGTTGGCGCGCCGGCGGCGTACCACGATGGTGTTGTTCGTGGCCTTCGCCGGGAGCGGCATCTTCGCGCTGAGCGCCGGGGGCGGCTCCCTGTGGATCCCGGCGATCCCCGGGATGCTGCTGAGCGTGTACATCATCAACGTGCGGGCGCAGGAGCGCCGCCGGTACGCGGTCGCCATGGACCGCCGCCGCGCCGAGGACGCCGCCAGGCGGCTGCGCGAACGCACCCAGGCGAGCGCGGTTGCCCGCCCCGAGCAGCCCTCGCGGGCCGTGGTGGAGCAGACCGACCACGCCGAATGGGTGGACCAGCAGCGCCGCAGGGGCCCGGCCCCCGACGACGAGCCGACCGGCTGGGAGCCGGCCCCGGTACCGCTGCCCACGTATGTCAGCGCCCCGGTCGCCCCGCGCACCACGCGGGGCGTCGACCTGGATGCCCCCGGCACCTGGAGCGCAGCCCGCTCGACGCCCGCCCAGCAGCCCCCGCAGCAGGGCCAGCAGCCCCCCGTCCCCGGGGCCGCGGGCGGGCAGCCGGGGCCGCAGCGCACCCCGCTGTTCGACCAGTTCGAGGAGGACGACCACCCCCGGGCGGCCGGCGAATGACCACGGATTTCGGGCCGCCCGGGGACGGGTGCTAGAGTTTCTCTCGTTGCAAGGGCCTGTAGCGCAGCCTGGTAGCGCATCTCGTTCGCAACGAGGGGGTCAGGGGTTCAAATCCCCTCAGGTCCACAACAAGGGCCGTTCCCAAGACCAGGTGGAACGGACAGGCGAAAGCCCCCGTCGAGTCAATCGACGGGGGCTTTCGCGTTGCCGTGCGGCAGTGACGTCGGCGGGACGGTCCGCACCCGGAATCCACGTCCGGTTCACCGGGCCCACCGAACCTCTCGCCCGGCAGCGCAGCTGCCCGCTCGCGTCGGTTCCGGCGCGGGCAAACTGTGAGGTGAAGGCCACGGACTTGGGGAGACACCCCTTTCGATCCTCAACTCCGCCCCTGAACTGGTGTGTCAGTCGGCGGGGAGTTGGTAGGCGAGGACGTAGGCGTCGGCGGCCATGACGGTGTCGCAGACCTCTACGGGCCGTGCCGCGGTGTCGAAGGCGGTGCGGATGAGGTGGATGACGGGCACACCCGGGGCGAGTTCCAGGGCCCTGACCTCGTGCGGGCTGGGCATCCGGGCCCGGATCTCCTCGTCGAAGTGATCAAGCGTGTGTCCCGATTCCTCAAGCCGGGCGTAGACGCCGCCGGGGCCCGGGTTGGGTTCGGCGATCGGGGTGCCCTGGGCGATGTCGAGGGGAAGGTAGGAGGTGGTGACCTCCACGGGCCGCCCGTCCAGAAGGTAGCGCCGTCGCCGGGCGAGGACCCGGCGTGGCCCGTCCAGCCTGGCGGAGACATCGGGTGAGGGCCGTTCTTCCCTGAGCTCCAGGCTGTCCATCTCGGGCCGGCTGCCCGCTGCCTCCGCTTCGACGGTGAAGGCGGACTTGCCCGCGTCCCGGTGCCGGCGCGCGAACCGGTCGGAGGCGAGACGCCGTACGGGAGGGCGGGGCCGGACGAAGACACCCTTGCCGTGCTCGGCGCGGACGAGACCTTCGCCCTGCAGGACGCCGAGGGCGTTGCGGACGGTCATCCGGGATACGCCGTAGTGCTCGACGAGTTCGGCTTCGGAGGGCAGCTTGGCTCCCTCGGTGAATCGCCCTGTGGTGATCGCGTCGCGGATCTGGTCGGCGATCTGGCGGAACACCGCCCGGTCGCTGGTGGGGTCCAGGGTGCCCAGCGCGCCGGAGGGGAGGGTGGCCATTGCGGATGTACTCCTTTAGATATCTAGACAAGTTACTGCGTGTGGTTGCTACGGTGAGCGTAGTCACCTGAAGGGGAGTCCGTCACTGTGCCGATCGACCGCCCGCACTCCGTGAGCGTCGCCGGGGTCGTCATCGATGACGCCGGGCGTGCGCTGCTGATCCAGCGCCGGGACAACGGCCATTGGGAGCCGCCGGGCGGTGTGGTGGAGGCGGGGGAGACGATCCCGGACGCCTTGCAGCGCGAAGTGCTGGAGGAGACCGGGGTCAAGATCGCTCTCCCTGCTTCCCTGACCGGCGTCTACAAGAACATGACGCGCCTGATCGTCTCGCTCGTCTTCCGCTGCGAGGCGGCCGACGGCAGCCCGGCCACCGGCCCCGAGACCCGCGCGTGGCGCTGGGCCGCCCGGGACGAGGTCGACGAACTGGCCAGTGAGGCGTATGCGATCCGCGTTCTCGACGCCATGGACACCATGAACCCGCCGGCCGTGCGCGCCCATGACGGCGTGAGGCTCATCTAGCTCACCTGTCCGACACATGGCCGCTCAACCAGCACGAACTGCTCGACCGGTACGAGATCTCGGCCGCCACGAACCATGTGGTCCGCGCCTGCCACGAGATCGCTCGCGAGCACAGCCACTGCGGCTTCTGCAATCCCCGCACCGACCCCGGAGCCGACTCACACATCGACCTCATCGAAGCCGCCCGCCGCGACATCCTGACCAAGCTTCAAGTGCTCGTCACCGCAGCCGAACGCGTCGCCTGCGACATCGAAGTGGACCGCAAATGGCCCGAGGGAGTTACAAGTTTGTCAACGAGTTCAAGGCCGTGAACGGCGCGTGAGCGCGCCGCCTTGTCGGCGAAACCTACGCCCTCGCCGCCAGCGGCGGGCCCGCCCAGTGGTGCGCCGAGAGCTGCGGGCAAGGGCGAGAAATGATCTTCCGCGTATGCGGCGGTTGCGTCATGATGTCCCCATGGGGGCATCCACCGTGCGTGCAGCATTCCGTCTGACGTTCACCGACTATTACCAAGACCCTGAGGACAGCGATGTCCTTCGGCGAGCAGTCACTATCCAAGCCGACCGGATCACGTTCGATGAGGGGCGCCTCAACCTCTGGCTCGTAGGCACCCATGTCGGAGAGTTCCCGCTGGAAATCATCGAGTCTGTCTGTCTTCGGGGGGAGTCCGATAGTAGGCGAGAACCGTTGGAAGAACTCCGTGCTCGCTACCCGCATATGGGCCAGCCTTGGTCATCAGATGATGACGCTCGTCTACTTGCGCTGTACCAGCACGGAGAGCGTGACTTCGACACACTTGGAAAGCGATTCGGCCGGAAGCCCAGTGCTATCCGATCGCGACTGGCCAAACTCGGCCTAGAAAGCCTCACCTGATAGGTTCAAGGAATCGGCCTCTGTGACTGTTGTGACAGGAGGGGTTGTCCTGCACTCGGAGGGCTGAGCTGGGGTCCACAAATTTCACATGCGGGATGATCTTTTAACTGCCGACCAGGAAAATTAACCTGGTTGTTTGCTGTGCGGCGGCTAAATGCAGCGATCTCTGTAATGTGCAACCACCGCATGCGTCGCCCGTCGGTCGCCTCATCAGGTGGGATGCCTCACCGGCCTCTCCGTTTGCGGATCGCAATGCGGGTCAGGGATGGAATCCTCCCAGTTTCACAACGAACGCCGTTGGCGGGAAGGTGAATCAGGAAAACAGAATAGCGGCCGAGCGATTGAGGGGGCGGCATTTTGGCGTTCCTGGGACTCTGCGATGTGCTGCCTGAACGCCACCGGGCTATTTGGGTTGTCTCGCCCGGTAGGCTGGCGCTCGCCCGGCAGCGGGGAGTGGTCCGGATGTTCCGTCGTGCGCGTCCCTCGGCCCGACCATCCCACGCTCGCTGAGCCGGATGCCTGCGTAGTCCAGGAACGGCAGTTCTGGTTGATGAACACACGCTCGGCGAGGTCCAGGCGGAGGCCGTGGTCGGTGCAGAAGGGCGATCAGGTCGTCGCCCCAGCGGGCAACGGCCTGCCGAGGATCTGCTCGAAGGGCTGTGTCTTGCCTGCGTCGTCTTCGAATGGCAGGACGTTCAGCCGGGAGGTCAGTTTGTGCCGCCCGCTCATCCTGGGCAGCTACAACCGATCGTTGTGGCTCTCCGCATGGCGGTTGTCCGATCACGCTTGGGCAGCGGCTCTCCGCGATAGCTGCTCCGCAGTACGGCGCCGGAGGGGCGGTGTCGGGTGGTGGGGAGGACGGGGTGGCTGGGTGTTTCGTGGCTGGCAGGATGCGGGGCACGGGGATCGGGTCGGCGGTTCGGGCAGGTGGTTGGGGTGGCGGGCATGGTGGATCAGGGGACGGAACGGCGGAGTGGGGGGCCGGGGATCGGGCCGCGGGTGGGGGCTGGGCTCGTTTTTGGTTCGTCGGCGGCGGTGTTGGTGGTCGAGTTGGTCGCGTTGCGGTTGTTGGCGCCGCATGTGGGGCTGACCATGGAGATGAACACCATGGTGATCGGTATCGCCCTGGCGGCGATCGCCCTGGGGTCGTGGGCCGGTGGGCGGGCCGCGGATGTGGTGGCGCCGCGGCGGGTGTTGGGGCCGTTGCTCGGGGCGTCCGGGGTTGCCGTCGCGGTCACGCCGGCGCTGGTGCGGTTGGCCGGGAACGCGGATGGGGCGCTGGCGCTCTTGGTGGGTGGGGCCTGTCTGTTCCTGCCCGCCGCGCTGCTCACGGCGGTGACGCCCATGGTGACCAAGCTGCTCCTGACCGATCTGGAGGTCACCGGCACCGTGGTGGGCCGGCTGTCGGGGGTCGGGACGGCCGGGGGAATCGCAGGGACCGTGCTGACCGGGTTCGTGCTGATCTCCGTCGTTCCGGTCAGTGTCATCCTGCTCGTTCTCGGCGTGGTGCTGGTGGTCGCCGGGGTGCTCGTCGATGTGTCGGTGCGGGACTGGCGGCGCGGGCGGCGGGTGCTGGTGACCGGTGCGGCGGTCGGCGGCACCATGGCGGCGGGCGTCACCGGGAGCGTGGCCGTTCCGAGCGGCTGTGACGCGGAGACCCGGTACCACTGCGCGGTGGTCCTGCCGGATCCCGGGCGGGAGAGCGGACGGACGCTGGTGCTCGACGGGCTGCGGCACTCGTACGTCGATCTCGATGACCCCACGCATCTGGAGTTCCCCTACACGCGGGCGATCGCCTCGCTCATCGACACCGCGTTCCCGCAGGGCGAGGCGCTGGACGCCTACCACCTGGGAGCCGGCGGGCTCTCCGTGCCGGTCTATCTGGAGGAGGTGCGGCCCGGTTCGGACAGCGTGGTCTCCGAGATCGACCCGGGTGTGGTCGAAGTGGACCGCCGCTGGCTGGGCGTCGAGACGGGGGAGCGGCTGGACGTGCGGGTGGAGGACGGGCGGCTGGGGCTGCGGCGGATCGAGGACGGGTCGCGGGATCTGGTGGTCGGCGACGCGTTCGGGGGCGTCAGCGTGCCGTGGCATCTGACCACGAGGGAGGCGGTCGCGGACATCGAGCGGGTGCTGCGGCCCGGCGGTGTCTACACCGTCAACATGATCGATTACCGGGAGACGGCGTTCGTCCGTGCGGCGGTCAGGACGTTGCAGGCGGAGTTCGAGCACGTGGCGGTGGCGGCGGGACCGGGCGCGTTCGACGGGGCCGGTGGCGGCAACTTCGTGGCGGCGGCCTCCGGCAGCGCCCTGGACACCGCGGCGTGGGGCGAGCGGATCGCCGAGCGCGGCAGTGGCTGGCGGGTCGTGGAGGGCGATGAGCTGCGCGCGTGGGTCGGCGACGCCCGGGTACTCACCGACGACTTCGCGCCCGTGGACCAGCTGCTCACCCCGCACCCGCCCTCACGGCGGTGACTGGGTGAGCACGAACCAGGCGCCGTACAGCCCGGAGCCCAGCGCGGCGGCCGACAGCGTGGCCACGGTGGCCGGGCGGGGGAGCCGGGCCAGCCAGGCCGCCAGCGGCAGGAGCAGCGGGAAGGCCGGCATCAGCAGCCGGGGGCGGGAGGAGAAGTAGCCCTCGCTGACCAGGGCACTCGCGGCGATCAGCAGGGTGTAGACGAGGAGGGGGAGGGGCTGGCCCTGGCGGACGCACTGGATCAGCAGCACGAGTCCGCAGACCAGGACGGCGAGCACCAGCAGCCCGTGGGCGGGGTCGGCGCGCAGTCGTTCGGTGAGGAAGCGCAGGAATCCGGTGCCGCCGTCGAAGCCGTTGCCCCAGTCCTTCTGGACGTCGAAGTAGCCGGTCGGGCTGCCCATGCGGGCGCCCACGAACGCCACGTAGCCCAGCCAGCCGAGCGGGGCCAGCGCCATCGCGGCCAGCACCCGCGGGCGTGGCCGGCGGGCGCGCCACAGTTCCAGCGCCCCGCCGGTCAGGACGGCGGCGGCCACCGCCAGGCCCGAGGGGCGGGTGAGCCCGGCGGCCACGGCCAGGGCGCCGGCCGTGTACCAGCGGCCGGTGAGGACCGCGTACAGCGTCCAGGCGGCCAGCGCGGTGAACAGCGTCTCGGTGTAGGCCATCGACTGCACGAACGCGGGCGGCAGGGCGGCCCACAGGACGACCAGCACGAGGCCCACGGCGCGCCGCCCGGTCACCTGGACGGCGACGGCGTGGATGCCCCAGGCGGCGGCGAGCCCCGCCGTCCACCCGATGATCAGCCCGGCGTCGTGCGTGGGGACGGGCAGCACCGTGGTGAGGGCGCGTTCGAGGGCGGGGAAGAGCGGGAAGAACGCCAGGTCGTGTTCGGCCCGGCCGCCGATGTACTCGGTGTGGCCGTAGCCGTCCACGGCGATCCGGGCGTACCACAGGGAGTCCCAGCGCTGGGCGAGGACGGTGTGCACGTTCTCGCCCTCGGCGGCCGTCCAGATCGTCAGGACCAGCAGCCCGACGGCGCGCACGGCGGCGTAGACGAGCAGGGCCGGTCCGGCCGCACGCAGCGCGCCGCGGGCCCCGGTGGGCGCGGGGCGCATGGCCGGTGCGGCGGTGCGTTCGGTGGTCATCAGCCGGCGGGGCCGGTGCGGCGCAGCAGCAGCCGCCAGGGCAGCAGCGCCGCCTCCAGCTGGACGGCCGCCGACATCTTGGAGGCCCCGTGGCGGCGTTCCTCGAAGCGGATGGGGATCTCCAGGGCGCGGCAGCCGGCCCGCAGGGCGGCGTGCTTCAACTCGATCTGGAAGCTGTAGCCGGCGCTGCGGGCGTGGTCCAGGCGCAGCGAGGTCAGCGCGGTGGAGCGCCACAGCACGAAGCCGGCGGTGAGGTCGCGCAGCCCGGTGCGCAGCACGGCCCCGGCGTAGCGGTTGGCCCAGCGGGAGAGCAGCCTGCGGTGGACGGGCCAGGCGCCGGTGAGCTGCCCGCCGGGTACGTAGCGGCTGCCGATGACGAGGTCGGCGCCGGTGGCCTGGGCGCTGCCGAGCAGCTGGGGGATGTGGTGCGGCGGGTGGCTGCCGTCGGCGTCCATCTGGAGTACGTAGTGGGTGCCACGGGCGACGGCGGCGGCCATTCCGGCGGCGTACGCCCGGCCCAGCCCGTCCTTGCCCGCGCGGTGCAGCACCTGGATCCGGCCGGGGTGGCGCCGGGTCAGCTCGTCGGCGACCCGGCCGGTGCCGTCGGGGCTGGCGTCGTCGACGATGAGCAGCCGCAGCCCGGGCAGGGCCAGGGCGAGGAGCTCCGCAGCGATGCCGGGGAGCCCTTCGGCCTCGTTGTAGGTGGGCATCACGACGGTGAGGTCGGCGTCCCGGCCGTCCGCTGCTGCCATGCGCTCACTCCCCTGGATCTCCGAGGGCCGACACCGGTCATGGTCTCGCCCCGAAGGCGGGGATGGCTGCTCTTGTGCGGCGATCGGGTGATATGCCCGGTTGGGAGCTAGCGGGCGGCGAAGAAGGCCCGGATGTCCCCGGCCAGGACATCGGGGGCCTCCTGGGAGAGGAAGTGCCCGCCGCGGTCGAGTTCGCGCCAGTGGACCACGTGGTGGTCGCGCTCGGCCCAGCGGCGGATCGTCACATCGTGGGCCGAGACCAGGACACCGGTGGGAACGGTGCCGCGTGCCGGGGCCTCGCCGGACCAGTCGGCGGCGGAGATCTCCTCGTAGTAGATCTGGGCCGCCGAGCCCGCCGTGCCGGTCAGCCAGTACAGGGAGACGTCGGTGAGGATCCGGTCGCGGTCCACGGGCAGGTGGGACAGTTCGTCGAACTTCTCGGTGATCCAGGCGAGCTGGCCCACCGGCGAGTCGTGCAGCGCGTACGCCACGGTCTGCGGGCGCTTGGAGTTGCACTGGAGGTAGCCGTCGTTGAAGTTCTGCATGTGTTCCCAGCGGCGCTGCTCGGCCTCGGTGAGGCCCTCGAACTCGCCCTCCTCGCCGGCCGGGAAGGTCAGCAGTGCGTTGAGGTGGATGCCGATGACCCGGGCGGGAGCCTGCCGGCCGATGGCGGGGGCCACCCAGGCGCCGGTGTCGTACCCGTGGACGCCGAACCGCTCGTACCCCAGGCGGGACATGAGTTCCAGCAGGACGGCGGCCATCTTGGCCGCGTTCATGCCGGGTCCGGCCAGCGGGGTGGAGAAGCCGAAGCCGGGCAGCGAAGGGATGACCAGGTGGAAGCCGGAGAGCGGGCCGATGACGTCCAGGAAGTCGGTGACGTTCCCCGGCCAGCCGTGCAGGAGCAGCAGCGGGGTGGCGCCGGGGTCGGCCGAGGGGAGGTGCAGGAAGTGCAGCCGCTGTCCGTCGACGGTGGTGCGGAACTGCGGGTGCGCGTTCAGCTCCGCCTCCCGGGCGCGCCAGTCGAAGCCGGTGCGCCAGTGCTCGGCCAGCTCCTTCAGACGGTCCAGGGGGACGCCGCGTTCGCTGCCGACGCCGGGCAGTTCGTCCGGCCAGCGGGTGTGCGCCAGCCGGGCGGACAGATCGTCCAGCTGGGCCTGCGGAATGTCGATACGGAAGGGGTCGATCGAGGTCATGAACGGAACGCTAGGGGTACTTCAGGACACTTTCTGGCCGTAAGTCGGGTGAAGAAAGCGCTTCCTACCTGTTGACCCCGTGGAGTGCGCTCGCTTTGACTGTGCCCGGCCAAAGCATGTGAGGGAGTGGTGGAGATGAGATCCCTGTCCGGGTGGATCAGAGCGGGAGCCGGAGGTCTGGCGATCGCGTTGCTGGCCGCCGGCGCGGGCACGGCGGTGGCCGCACCCGCCCCGGAGGCGAACAACGCACAGACGTGGGAGGCCGTCACCTTCGGCCAGTCCACCGACCTCAACTTCGCGACCAACGTGCTGCCGGAGAAGATCGGCACCAACTACGCGGAACCCGAGCACCCCGGCACCATCGACGGGAAGATCGTCATGGAGAGCCGCGGCGGCAAACTCGCCCCCGGTCACGACGGGCTGACCTTCTACCAGACCGGCCTCGACCCCCGGACCGACAACTTCGTGCTCACCGCCGACATGACGGTGGAGCAGTTCGGGCCCGAGACCGGCGCGGCGCCCAACTCGCAGGACAGCGCGGGCATCATGGTCCGCGACGTCAACGGCGCACCCCGCCAGGACCCGATGGTCGCCGGCTTCGAGGAAGTGCCCGCCGCCTCCAACATCTTCGGCGCCGGAATGCTGCGCCAGGGCATCAGCGGCCTGGTCCGCACCGGGGTCACCGAGCCCTGGGGGAACCGGGGCAGCGCCCTGAAGGCCACCCCCTTCACCACCGACTCCCGGTACACGCTGCCGCTCGGCACCCCGGTCAGTCTGCGTCTGGAGCGCACCGACACCGAGTTCGTGATGTCGGCGACCTTCACCCACGCCGGGGAGCCCGCCACCTTCGAGCAGCGGGTGACCGGCGCCGACTGGGTCCAGGACATCGACCCCGACCGCATGTACGTCGGCTTCTACGCCGCCCGCAACGCCAAGGTGACCTTCGAGAACGCCCACCTCGAACTGAGCGGGGCACAGACCCAGCCGCGCCCGCCCACCGAGCCGGTGCCCGTCCAGCCCGCCCTCACCCTGCACTCGGCGCCGGAGACCAGCACCGCCCAGTACACGCTGCGGGCCCGTACGAACACGGCCGGCACGGTCACCGTCACCGACGAGCGCGGCAAGCGGGTGGCCCACAAGCGGCTGGCGGCCGGGGAGTTCTTCTCCCATCCGGTCCGGCTGAAGGACGAGAGCACCGGCTACACCTTCACCTTGGTGACCGGTGAGGGCGAGACCGTCACCCGCACGCTCACCGTCACCCGCACCGCGTACGGGGAGCGCGGCGACGGCGCCGTCATCCACGCCTCGCCCACCGGTACGGCCACCGCGGCCGGTACCGCCGCCCGCCCGGTGGACCTGCAGACCGCGCTGCGCCATGTGGCCCCCGGCGGGCAGGTGCTGCTGCACGGCGGAACGTACGAGCCGGCCGGCACGCTGAACCTGTCCGCCTCCTACAGCGGGCTGCCGAACAAGCCGAAGACGCTCAAGCCGTACCGCGACCAGCAGGTGATCATCGACGGACGCGGCGCGCTGCCGGTGGTGCTGCGGCTGGACGCCGACAACTGGCGGGTCGAGGGCTTCCGCATCACCCGGGCGGCCAGCAACGCGCTGCGGATGAGCGGCAGTCACAACGTCATCAGCGCGATGACGTTCAACTACAACGGGGACACCGGCTTCCAGATCACCGGCAGCGGTGAGGACCCGGCGTACTGGCCCCGGCACAACCTGATCACCGGCTGCGAGTCGCACGACAACCGCGACGCGAGCGACATCAACGCCGACGGGTTCGCGGCCAAGCTCGGCGTGGGCGAGGGCAACGTCTTCCGCGGGAACATCGCGCACCACAACATCGACGACGGCTGGGACCTGTACAACCGCACCAACGAGGGCGCCAACCTGCCCATCACCCTGGAGAACAACGTCTCCTACGCCAACGGCCGGCTCTCCAACGGCTACAACGAGGACAGCAACACCGGAAACGGCTTCAAGCTCGGCGGCGAGGGCCTGCCCGTGGACCACGTGGTGCGCGGCAACATCGCCTATGACAACAACATGGACGGCTTCTCGGACAACTTCAACCCCGGGCGGCTGACCCTCACCAACAACACCGCCTTCGACAACAAGCGGTTCAACTACCTGATCCGGTTCAGCCCTTACTTCTCCCCGGAGGAGCAGGGTGTCTACCGCGACAATCTCTCCTTGCGGACCCCGGGCGGCCGGGGCGGCGACGAGCCGGAGACGGACTTCATCGCCGGCGACGTCGATCGCACCAATGTGCTCTTCGACGGGGAGCGGGCCACGAACGCGGACGGTACGACGGTCGCGACGGCCGCCGACTTCCGCTCGCTCGAACTGCCCGAGCGGTACGCGCGCGGCCGGGACGGCACCCCTGAACACGGTGACTTCCTGCGCCCGGCGCAGCGTTCCCCGCTGAACAAGGCCGGTACGCACCGTTCGGTGATCGGCGCGCTGGACGGCTCGCGGCGCTGAGCACGGCCACGGCGTCCCCCCGGGTCTCTTTGACCCGGGGGGACGCCGTAGGCAACGCTGGTCACTGTGGCAACTTCCTTAACATTAACTCCCGTTGGTGAACAGTGGCCCGAGCGCACGCCGGGGCCGGAACACATCTACCCGCTCCACGGTCCCGACTTCGCGCGCGACCCCTTCTCGTACTACGACAACCTGCGCCGCCACGTCGGTGCGGTGGTGCCGGTATCGCTGGAGGAGACCCACCGCATCCGCGGCTATCTCGTCATCGATCACGCGGCCCAACTGGAGATCCTCCGGGACCAGCAGCAGATCTGGACCCGTGACCCGCGCTGGTACCGCGATCTCGCCGAAGGCGTCCTGCCCGCCGACCACCCGCTGATCGCCCAGCTCGCCTACCGCCGCAGCCGGCTGTGCTCCGAGGGCGCCGAGCACGACACGCTGTCGGGCCCGGGAAACAAGGCGCTGGCCCGGATGGACACGCTGCGCGTCGGCGATCTCGTCGAGGAACTCGCCGACCAGCTCATCGACTCCTTCTTCCAGGACGGGGACCCGGAGGCGGAAACCGTCGAGGTCGACATCCTGCGGCAGTTCGCGCTGCCGCTGCCCCTGCTGGTGCTGACGCGGCTCGCCGGGATGGACGAGCGCGAGGCGCTGGCCTCGGGCACCGCCCTCCACGCGATGCTCTCCGGCTCGGCCGGACCCCAGCACACCAGGGAGGAACTGGCCTCCCTGATGGCCGGCCTCGTGGAGCACAAGCGCAAGGAGCCGGGCCCCGACCTCGTCTCCTGGATGCTGCACCACAACCAGGACGACGCGCTCACCCCCGCCGAGCTGAGCGAGGACGTCTGGCTCCAGATCGCCGTCGGGCGCGGCGCGAGCACCGCCTGGATCTGCAACACGCTGCTGGAACTGATGACGAACGAGCGGCTCAACGAGGATGTCGCGGCGGCCCGCTGCTCGATGGACCAGGCGATGAACCACGTCATGTGGACCGACGCGCCGATCCAGAACCTCATCGGCCGCTGGGCCACCCGGCCGACCTGGCTCGGGGGATTCCGGATCAACGCCGGCGACATGGCGATCGTCAGTCTGGGGGCCGCCGCCGCCGACCCTGCGATGCGCTCGGTCGGCCTGGACACCTCCCGCACCAACAACGCCCATCTGGCCTGGGGCTCGGGAACCCACGGCTGCCCGGCCCCGGCCCGCGAACTGGGCGCGCTCATCGTGCGCACCGGCCTGGAGCGGTTGTGGGACCGTCTGCCGGACATGGAACTCGCCGTGCCCCGGGAAGCCCTGGAATGGTCGCAGCCGCACGTCGCCCGGACACCTCTCGCGCTGCCGGTGCGGTTCCCCCGGCCCTCCGCCGACCTGCCGAACGGCGCGTCGGAGGAGTGGACACTGACATCGGGTCCTTCGGAGACCGCGCCGGCTGCCCGGCCGGAGCAGCAGCACAGCCCCTTCACCACCCCTCCGCCCCGGACGGCCTCCCCGACGGGTAAGGACGGGTCCGCCGCCCAGCGGGGCAAGTTGCCCCTGTGGCGCTCCCCGGCGGCGTGGTGGCCCAAGCGGTGACCTTCCGTGAGGAGGACGCCCCCGTGGGGGGCGGTCATTCCGTGTCCGGCGTCCGGCGCTCCGGCGGCGCGCTGACGACCGTGGCGACCCCCAGGGCCGCGAGGTCCTGGGGGCGCAGCCGCAGTGTGTCCGACAGCTGCGGCACCTGCTCGGGCGGCAGTTTGAGGATGGCGGCGGCCAGTTCGGGCGCGATCACCGAGCAGTAGCTGTCCGGGGTGGCCCAGGTGTTGCCGGCCGCCGCCAGGGCCATCGCCCCGCCCGATCCGCCCTCGCCGATCAGCAGCGAGGTGATGGGCACCGGGGCGGTGGCCACTGTCGTGAACGTCTCCGCGATGGCCGGGCCGGCCCCGGCCCGCTCCGCGCGCGCGTCGTTGGCGGCACCCGGGGTGTCGATGAGGGTGAGCACCGGCAGCCCCAGCCGCCCGGCCAGCCGGATCACCCGGCTCGCGGTGCGGAACCCGGCGGGCGTGGTGGCCGTACCGCGCTGGGCGACGTACACGATGCCGCGCCCTGCGCGCAGGCCGATCCCGCAGCGCAGTCCGGGGTCCTGGCCGCCGGCCCGGTCGCCGCTGAGCGGCAGCGGTCCTGGCCCCGGCTCGAAGTACGCGCCCAGGTAGGCGTCGGCGCGCGGGCGGCGCGGGTCGCGGGCCGCCTGCACCGCCGCCCAGCCGGTCTGCGGCAGCGGGGTGTCGGTGAGCGGGGCGGGAGGCGGCGGGGCGCCCGGGTGCGGGCGGGTCAGTGCCGTGACGTAGCCGGTGAGGGTGGTGCGCAGCCGCTCGGGCGGGACGATGGCGTCGATCTGCCCGGTGGCGAGCTGGCTCTCGGCGGTGTAGGCGGCCGGGTCTGCGTCCGGGGGCCGTACCCGCGACCCGGCGAAGCCGACCTGGGCGCCGGGCAGGGCGATCACCACATCCGCGGCGCCGCCCAGCACGGCCCAGCCGCCGCCGGTGGTCGGGTCGCACAGCACGGCCAGTTGCGGCAGCCCCGCGTCGCGCAGCGCCGCCGAATGCCGGGCCACCCGCTGCAACTGGGTCAGCGCCCGCATGCCCTCCTGCATCCGGCTGCCGCCGGTGGCGATCAGCGACACCAGCGGCACCCGCCGCTCCAGGGCGGTCCGGTACGCCGTCTCCAGGCGGTCGCCGGTGCGTTCGCCCAGCGAGCCGCCGAGATAGCCGAAGACGAAGGAGATCAGCACCACCGGGACGCCGCCGAGTTCGGCCGTGCCGACCAGTACCGACTCGTCCTCGCCGGTGCGTTGGGCGGCGCGGGCCCGGGTCGCGTCGTAGCCGGGCCAGCCGATCGGGCCGTCCGCCGGCTGGGTGCGGGGGGCGACGGTCAGGGGGGTGAAGGTGCCGGGGTCGGTCAGGTGGCGGACGAGGTCACGCATGCGGGGCTCGCTTCATGCTCGTGCCCATGGCGTCGCAGGGCGGGGTGGTCGGGCACAGCGCCTCGGGGGGAAGCGCGGCGCCGGGCATGATCCGTACCCACCCCACCACGGCGGGCACCACCGCGACCAGCACCCGCTGCGCGCACGCCGTCGGCCGCCGGAAGCCACGGCTCACGGCCACGGCTCACGGCCGGGCGAGGACGGCGCGCAGCCGCCGGGCCAGGGCGGCGTTCTCCTCGGCGGAGGGCTCCAGGACACCGTTCTCGGCCATCAGGGACGCGAACTGCTGCCGGTGGTGGGGGACACCGGGCGGCAACCCCGCGATGTGCCAGTGCAGATGGGCGTTGCCCTGCTGACTGCCCAGGGACAGCAGATAGGTGCGCTCGGGCGCCAGGACCTCCTCCACCGCAAGCGCCGCCCGCCGTACGAGCGTCATCATCCGCAGATAGCCGGCCTCGTCCATGTCCCGCACCACGTGTTCGAGGTGGGCCTTGGGGGCGACCAGGAGTTTGCCCGGGAGGGTGGGCCAGCGGTCGAGGAAGACGATGTGGGCGTCGTCCTCGTGGACCCTCTCGTGCGCGTAACCAGGCTCTCCGGCGAGGAAGGAGCAGATGAAGCAGGGGCCGTTCCTGGCCCGTTCGGCATAGCTGCTCGCGTCCCAGGTCATGGCGGGGCCCTTCCTCACGGGGAACGGGCGCGGCCGGGCACCGTGGCCAGGCCGCGCCCGTGGTGTCCCTAGAGAGTAGGGACGTTCCGCAGATCGTCCAGCACGCCGTGGGTGGCGTGGGCGAGTTCGGCGGGGGTGGTGGGGCCGCCGGTGTAGCCGATGACGGGCATCGCGGCGGCGAGGGCCGCGTCCACACCGGCCGGGCTGTCCTCGATCACCAGGCAGTCGGCCGGCGCGGCGCCCATCGTGCGGGCCGCGTGCAGGAACAGGTCGGGGGCGGGCTTGCCGTGCGCCACGTCGTCCGCGCTGAAGATCCGCCCGGCGAAGCGCGGCCACAGCCCGGAGTGGGTGAGCGAGTGCCGGATCCGCCGGTGGTTGCCGCTGGAGGCGACGCAGTACGGCAGGCCGCGCGCGTCCAGGGCGTCCAGCAGTTCCACCACGCCCGGCATGGTGTGCGGCTGGGCGGCGAACGCCTCGCTGACCCGGGCGTGGTACGTCACCAGCCAGTCGGGACCTACGGGGGTGGTGGCGTGGGCGCGGATCTGCTCGTACAGGTACGCCTCGGGCCGGCCCAGGAACCGTTCGCGCACCTCGTCGGGGGTGAGCGGCCAGCCGGCCTCGGTGGCCATCTGCGCGACCACGGCGGGGCCGATGGTCTCGGTGTCGACCAGCACCCCGTCGCAGTCGAAGATCACCAGCCGTACAGAGTCGCCGATCACGCGCGGGCCGCCTCGATGGAGGCGAGCGCGGCGGTGACGACGGCCTGCGGGGTCATGCCCTTGGCCTCCAGCGCGTCGCCCGCCGGGGCGGACAGGCCGAAGTCGTCGATGGTGACCGTGGTGCCGGCCTCGCCGAGCAGGTCGTGCCAGCCGAACGGCGATGCCGCCTCGACGACGACGCGGGCGCGGACCGCCGGGGGCAGCACCCGGTCGCGGTACTCCCGCTCCTGGGCCAGGAACCACTCCTTGGCGGGCACCGAGACCACCCGGGCCGAGACGCCTTGTCCGGCGAGGGTCTCGCGGGCGGTCAGGGCCAGCGCCACCTCGCTGCCGCTGGCCAGCAGCAGCACGTCGGTGCCGTCCGCGACGACGTAGGCGCCGCGCGCCACCCCCTCGCGCACGGCCGGGGCCGGGGTGGGCAGGACCGGCAGGCCCTGGCGGGCGAGCACCAGGCCGACGGGGCCGCGGTGGCCGAGTGCGGCGAGCCAGGCGGCGGCGGTCTCGGTGGCGTCGGCGGGGCGTACCACCGTCAGGCCCGGCATGGCGCGCAGCGCGGCGAGGTGCTCGACGGGCTGGTGGGTGGGGCCGTCCGCGCCGAGGGCGACGGAGTCGTGGGACCAGACGTGGATCACGGGCAGCCGCATCAGGGCGGCCAGCCGCAGCGAGGGGCGCTGGTAGTCGCTGAAGACCAGGAAGGTGCCGGCGAACGGGGCGTCGTAGCCGACGATGGCGATGCCGTTGAGGGCGGCGGCCATGGCGTGTTCGCGCACGCCCCAGTGGATGTTGCGGCCGGAGAGGTCCTCGGGGAGGAAGGAACCGCCGCCCTTGATGGTGGTGCGGTTGGAGTCGCCGAGGTCGGCGGAGCCGCCCCACAGCGCGGGGTGCGCGGCGCACAGCGCCTGGATGACGGTGCCGGAGGCGTCGCGGGGCGCGATCGGCGTACCGGGGGTGAACTCCGGGAGCGCCTCGGCGAGGTCGGCGGTGGCGGGGGCGGTGATGGCGTGGGCGCGGGCGGCGGCCCGCTCGGGGTGCGCGGTCGCCCAGGTGGTGAGGGCCGTGTCCCAGGCGCGGTGCAGTGCGGCGCCGCGGGTCAGGGCGGTACGGGTGTGGGCGAGGACCTCGGCGGGCACGGTGAACGGCTCGGCGGCGACCCCCAGGCGTTCCTTGGTGGCGGCGACCTCGGCGGCGCCGAGCGGGGCGCCGTGCGCGGCGGGGGTGTTGATCGCGTGCGGGGCGGGCCAGGCGATCTGGGACTTCAGGACGATCAGGGCGGGGCGGCCGCGTTCGGCGCGGGAGGCGGTGAGGGCGGCGTCCAGCGCGTCGGTGTCGATGTCGCCGTCCGTGCCGAGGCCGACCTCGCGAACGGCCCAGCCCTGGGCGGCGAACCGGGCGCCGGTGTCCTCGCGGGTGGCGAGGTCGGTGCCGCCCTCGATCTGGATGCTGTTGTCGTCCCAGATGACGACGAGGTTGTCCAGCTCGTGCCGGCCGGCGAGTGCCCCGGCCTCGTAGGAGATGCCCTCCTGGAGGTCGCCGTCGGAGGCGAGGACCCATACGGTGCGGTCGGGGAGGCCGGCCTCGGCGGCGCCCGCCAGGCGCAGCGCGTCGCGCTTGAGGGCCATGGCCATGCCGACGGCGGTGGCGACGCCCTGGCCCAGCGGTCCGGTGGTCATCTCGACCCCTGCGGTGTGGCCGAGTTCGGGGTGTCCGGGGGTGAGCGAGTCCAGCTGACGGAACCGCCGCAGGTCCTCCAGCTCCAGGCCGTAGCCGGTCAGGTGGAGCTGGGTGTACTGCAGGATGCTGGCGTGGCCGCAGGACAGGATGAACCGGTCGCGGCCCTCCCAGGCGGGGTCGGCCGGGTCGTGCCGCACGTGCCGCTGGTAGAGCAGGTGCGCGACCGGGGCCAGGGCCATCGCCGTACCGGGGTGGCCGGAGCCCGCCGCCTCGACGGCGTCCATGGCCAGGGCGCGGGCGACCGCGACCGCCTGGCGGTCGGCGGGGCCGAGTATGGATCCGGTTCCGGTCACGGCAGGGCTCCTCTGTGAGCTACGAGATCATGTCGTCATGATGACTTGAAACAACGTAACGCATCGCTGTTCAGCGATGCTAGAGGGTGTTTTGTCCCTTTTATGCGGAGTAAGTTGCGGGGGATCTGACCGATTCCGGAAGCTTCCGCCGCGCAGTACGGTTACATCGAATTGACCTATTGACGTCCTCTGGGTTTCTAGTCATCATGACGTCTCGACGACACGTTCTCAGTGAGGAGGCGGCGGTGGCCGAGCGCAAATACGCCCAGGTGCGCGACCATCTGCTGAACCGGGTCAGCGATCTCCCGGTCGGCGGACAACTGCCCCCCGAGGCGGCACTCTGCGAGGAGTACGCCGTGAGCCGCATCACACTGCGCCGGGCCGTCGACGATCTGGTCAACGACGGTTACCTGATCCGTCAGCACGGCAAGGGCACCTTCGTCTCCCGGCCCCGCTACGCCCTCAAGCACCGTGAGCGGTTCGTCAGCGAGGTCACCGGCTTCTTCACGCAGATGACCCGGCAGGGCCACGCCGTCACCTCCGAGGTGCTGGCCCAGAAGCGGACGCGGGCCGGCAGCCGGCTGGCGGCAGCCCTGGACATCTCGCCGGCCGCCCCGGTCGTACGGCTGGAGCGGCTGCGCCGGGTGAACGGCGTCACGCACCATCTCGCCGAGTCGTTCGTGGCGGAGGAGCGGTTCCCCGACGTGCTGGGGGCGGACTTCACCGCCACCTCCCTGTACGCCCATCTGCGGGCGCATCACGACGTGGTGCTCACGCGGAACGAGATCGTCGTCGGCCTGCACACCTGTGACGGGCGCGAGGCCCAGCTGCTGGACGTCGCGGACGGCTCACCCCTGCTGCTGGCGACCTCCACGGTCTTCGACCTGGAGCGGCGGCCCGTGGTGCACGGGACGTCCAAATTCCTGCCGGAGAGCGCCGAGCTGTCCTTCGACATCCTCGCCGACGCCGACTAGCACCACGAGCACGAGAGATCACGGAGAAAGTGCCATGCTCAGCGAACTGCTGACCGAGGAGAAGATACGTTTCTCCGCCGACCGCCTCAGCTGGCGGGAAGCGGTGACCCAGGTCGCCGAACCCCTGCTGACCGCCGGTGACATCACCGCCGAGTACGTCGACGCCATGATCGCCTCCATCGAGGCGGGCGGCACCTACATCGACCTCGGCTTCGGCATCGCCCTGGCCCACACCCGCCCCGAGAAGGGCGCGGTGCGCACCTCGATCTCGATGCTGCGTCTCGAGGAGCCGGCCCCGCTGCTCGACCGGCCCGAGCACGCCGTCGATCTCTACTTCTGCTTCGCGGCGGTCGACGCCACCGCGCACACCCAGGCCATGTCCTCCCTGGCCCGCATTCTGTCGGACACCGAGACCCGGGAGGCGCTGCGCGCCGCCCGCTCGGCCGCCGACGTCCACCGGCTCATCACCGCATTCGAGGAGAAGAAATGAAGTTCCTGGCGATGTGCAGCTCGGGCCTCGGCTCCAGCTTCATGGTCCACATGAACATCGACGAGGTCCTGGGCGAACTCGGCGTCAGTGGCGTCGAGGTCGACCACACCGACATCGGCTCGGCGGGCCCCGAGAGCGCGGATGTCTTCTTCGTCGCCAAGGACCTGGCGGACACCGCCGCCGGCCTCGGGGACGTGGTGGTGCTCGAAAGCATCATCGACAAGGAGGAACTGCGCGAGGCGGTCAAGGCGGCCGCCGTGCGCAAGGGCCTGCTGTAACCCTTCCCCGGCTCCACCCGTCCCCCCGCTCGCTCCCCGATCCACAGCAAGGAACGTCTGTCCACTGCTGACGTCACCTGCATCGCGACCGAACCGCTCGTCGTGCCGTAGAAAGGCGCCACCCGTGAACGGCTTCCTCAACACCCTCGTGGACATATTCCGCGAACCATCCGTGATCATCGGCCTGATCGCCCTGCTCGGTCTGGTCCTCCAGCGCAAGTCCGCCTCGGACACCCTCAAGGGAACGATCAAGGCGTTCGTCGGCTTCCTCGTGCTGGCCGCGGGCGCGGGGGTCGTCTCCGGCGCCCTCACCCCGTTCGGCGACATGTTCCAGCACGCCTTCGACGTGCAGGGCGTGGTGCCGAACAACGAGGCCATCGTCGGTACCGTCCTCACCGACTTCGGCACCCAGGCCGCGCTGATCTTCTTCTTCGGCATGGTGGTGAACGTGCTGCTGGCGCGCTTCACCCGGCTCAAGTACATCTACATGTCCGGCCACGTGGCGCTGTACCTGGCCGCGATGACCGCCGTGATCCTGATGGCCAACGGCTTCGAGTCGTGGGAGGCCGTGCTGTGGGGTTCCCTCGCCCAGGGCATCGTCACCACCGTCTCGCCCGCCCTGGTGCAGCCGTTCATGCGCAAGGTCACCAAGCAGGAGAACGTGGCGCTGGGCCACACCGGGAACGTCGGCATCGCCACCTCCGGCTGGGTCGCCAAGCTGACCAAGGGTGACGCCGCCAAGTCCACCGAGGACCTGAAGATCCCCTCCGGTCTGGGCTTCCTGCGCGACACCACGGTCGTCATCGCGCTGTCCATGGGTGTCATCTACCTGCTGGTGACGCTGATCGCCGGGCCCGGCTACGTGGAGAGCGAGCTGAGCGGCGGCCAGTGGTTCGTGATCTGGGCGATCATGCAGGCCGGTATGTTCGCGGCCGGTGTCACGATCATCCTGGCCGGTGTGCGGGTCGTGCTGGCCGAGATCATCCCCGCCTTCAAGGGCATCTCGCAGAAGCTGGTCCCCAACGCCAAGCCCGCCCTGGACGTGCCGATCGTCTTCACCTTCGCGCCCAACGCGGTGCTGATCGGCTTCCTGGCCAGCTTCGCGGCCGGCCTGATCGGCATGGGCGTGCTGGCGGCCGTCGGCGGCACGATCATCATCCCGGGCATCGTGGCGCACTTCATGACCGGTGGCGCCTCCGGCGTCATCGGCAACGCGGTCGGCGGCCGGCGCGGCGCCGTCCTGGGCTCGATCGCCAACGGTCTGCTGATCACCTTCCTGCCGCTGCTGATCCTGCCCCGCCTGGGCGATGTCGGCCTGGCGAACTCCACCTTCTCGGACGCCGACTTCGGTGTCGCCGGGTTCCTGGTGGGCAACGCCGCCAACTGGGGTCACGTCGCGGTGATCGTGCTGGTGCTCGGCTCGCTGGTGGGTGTGCTGGTGGGCAGCGCGCTGGTGGACCGGCGGGAGAAGCGGAACAACCAGAGCGAAGACGCCGGGAACGACGCGGCCCCGGAGCAGGAGACGCAGCCCGTCTCCTGACCCGGCCGGCCCTCGAAGAACGGCCCGGGCCCGTACGGTACGCACCGTACGGGCCCGGGCCGTCGGGCTTGTGGGCGCCGGTCAGGCGTTGCCGGCCACCGCGTCGGAGAGCAGGGGGACCACCAGGTCCAGGGCGTAGGGCAGGGAGAGCACCGTGTTGGTGGCGAACGCCAGGGAGATCTCCGGGTCGTCCAGGACCAGTCCGCGGCCGTCGGCGACCGAGGGGATCGCCTGGTAAAGCGGGTCCTCGCTGATCTCGGTGGGCGGCACGCCGATCGGGGTGACGACGGTGACATCGGCGTCCAGCAGGTCCAGCCGTTCCTTGGAGACCGGGATGGAGAAGTCCTCGCCGGCCAGCTCGTTGACGGCGGGGCTGTTGGTGAAGCCGAGCGCCTCCACGAAGTCCACCCGGCCGCTGCCTTGGACGTAGGCGCCGTATCCGCCGGAGGTGACCGCGGAGACCACGATCGTCCTGCCCTCGAACTCGGGGTGGTCGGCGGCGGCCTGCGCGAAGGCGTCCTCGGTGTCGGCGATCAGCCGCTCGCCGGCCTCGGCGCGGCCCAGCGCGGTGGCGATCATGGAGACCTGCTCGCGCCAGGAGATCTTGTACTGCTGGCCCCCGTCGGGGACGCCCACGGTGGGGGCGATCCGCTCCAGCATGTCGTACCGCTCCTGGGTCCCGCTGGAGTTGAGGTCCAGGATCAGGTCCGGGTCGAGCTCGGCGATGCGCTCCAGCTCGGGCTCCATGGTGCCGATCAGCTCGGGGGCCTCGTCGTACAGGCCCTCGGCCCAGGGGCCGACGCCTTCTCCGCCGAAGGCCAGCCAGTCGCTGGCGCCGACCGGCTGGACGCCGAGCGCCAGGGCGGTCTCGGCGTCGCCCCAGCCGAGGGCGACGACCCGCTGCGGCTCCTCCTCGATGGTGACGTCACCGAAGGCGGTGGCGACGGTGACCGGAAAGGCTCCGCCGTCCGAGGAGGCGTTCTCCTCCTGGCCGGCGGTCCGGTCCGCGGTGCCGGCGTCGGAGCCGCAGGCGGTGAGGGGGAGGACGAGGGCGGCGACGGCGAGCAGGGCCAGCCGCACACGGGGCAGATGTCTCATGCCGTTAGGTTAGCCTACCCTTACTTTGCTGAGTGATGCCGCCCCATCGGTACGATCAGCGGCGTCCCGGAGACCGGGTCGTCCACCAGCGTGCAGCGCAGCCCGAACACGTCCGACACCACCTGCTCGGTGACCACCTCGGCCGGCGGCCCCTCCGCCACGATCCGCCCGTCCCGCATCGCCACCAGGTGATCGGCGTACCGGCAGGCCAGGTTCAGATCGTGCAGCACCACCACCACAGTGGTGCCGGCCGAGGTGTTGAGGTCCGTCAGCAGATCGAGTACCTCCACCTGGTGGGTGATGTCCAGGTACGTGGTCGGTTCGTCCAGCAGCAGCAGATCGGTGCCCTGGGCCAGCGCCATCGCGATCCACACCCGCTGCCGCTGGCCGCCGGAGAGTTCGTCCACCGCCCGGTCCGCCAGCTCCGCCACATCCGTGGCCTCCAGCGCCTCGGCGACCGCCCGCTCGTCCTCCTCGCTCCAGCGCCGGAACCAGCTCTGGTGCGGATAGCGGCCCCGGCCCACCAGATCGGTGACGGTGATGCCCTCGGGCGCCACCGGGGTCTGCGGCAGGATGCCGAGCGTGGTGGCCACCTCGCGGGTGGGGCGGGAGTGGATGGACGCGCCGTCCAGCAGCACCGAACCGGAGGCCGGGGTCAGCAGCCGGGCCAGACCGCGCAGCAAGGTGGACTTCCCGCAGGCGTTCGGCCCCACGATCATGGTGATCCGGCCCGGCGGTATGTCCAGGGACAGGCCCTTGACCACCTCGTGGCGGTCATAGGTGAGCCGCAGCTCCTCGGTGCGCAGTGTGTGCTGAACGGTCATGGGCGGAGGTTCTCCCTTGGACGGGCCCGCGGTACGGGCGCGAATGCCGGCGCCGGTCAGCCGCCGCGGCCGACGCGATTGGCGGTGGCCAGCAGCCACAGCAGATACGGGGCGCCGACCACGCTGGTGACCACGCCGACCGGGATCTGGTGCGGGCCGAGCAGATGCTGGCCGATGTAGTCGGAGAGCAGCACCACCAGCACCCCGGTGAGGGCGGCCGGCAGCAGTGCCGCGTCCTGGCGGCGCAGCAGGCCACGGGCGATGGGCGCGGAGACGAAGGCGACGAAGCCCACCGGTCCCGCGGCGGCGGTGGCGACCCCGGCCAGTGCCACGGCGCACAGCAGCAGGGCGACGCGGGAGGGTTCGGTGCGGGCGCCCAGGCCCCGGGCGGTGTCGTCGCCCAGCTGGAGCGCGGGCAGGGCGCGGGCGGCGAGCGCGGTCAGCGGGATCAGCAGGGCCAGGGCCAGCAGCAGGGGGCGGGCCTGGTCCCAGGACCGGCCGTTGAGGGAGCCGGCGAGCCAGACGAAGGCCTGCTGGGCGACCATCGTCTCCGAACGCGTCATCACGTAGGAGACGGTGCTGGTGAGGGCGGAGGCCACCCCGACGCCGATCAGCACCAGCCGGTAGCCGGTGACGCCGCGCCGCCAGGCGAGCGCGTAGATCAGTACGGCGGCGGTCAGCGCCCCGCCGAGCGCGGCCAGCGAGACGGCCGGGCCGCTCAGGCCCAGGATCACGAGGGAGATCACGGCCGCTGCGCTCGCCCCGGCGCTGATGCCGATCACATCGGGGCTGGCCAGCGGATTGCGCAGCAGGGACTGGAAGATGGCCCCGGCCACCGCGAACGCGGCGCCCACCCCGACGGCGGTGGCGGCGCGCGGCAGCCGCAGCTCCATGATGATGAACGCGTCGCCCCGGCTGCCGCCCCCGGTGAGGGTGGCCAGCACGTCGGGCAGCGGGATCGACTTGTCCCCGGTCGCCAGCGAGAGCAGGAAGACGGCGATCGCCCCGGCCAGCAGTCCGGCGCAGACGACGAGGGTGCGCCGGCGCCGGGTCCGCCGGGCGTGGCGGATGGCGCCGATGGCGCGGGTGTCCGTTGTCGTTCGGGCGTCCGTCGTCACAGCGCGCCCGTCTTCCTGCGGCGGACCAGGGCGATGAACGGGGGGACGCCGATCACGGCCGTGACGATGCCGACCTGGAGTTCGCCGGGGCGGGCGACGAGGCGGCCCACCACGTCGGCGGTCAGCAGCAGCGTGGGGGCCAGCAGCGCCGAGTAGGGCAGGATCCAGCGGTAGTCGGGGCCGGTGAAGGCGCGGGCGATGTGCGGGATGACCAGGCCGACGAAGGCGATGGGCCCGGCGATGGCGGTGGCCGTGCCGCACAGCAGCACCACGGCGCAGGCCGCCAGGGCGCGCACCGCGCCCACCCGCTGGCCCAGTGACCGGGCGGTGTCGTCGCCCATGCTGAGGGTGTTGAGCCAGCGTCCGCTGACCAGCGCGCACAGCGCGCCGGCCACGATGAACGGCGCGGCCTGGGTGAGCAGTCCGTCCTCGGTCCTGGTCAGCGCGCCGACCTGCCAGAAGCGGTACTGGTCGAAGGCGTCGTTGCTGGTGAGGATGATGGCGCTGGTGACCGAGCCGAGCGCGGCGGTGGTGGCGGCGCCGGCCAGGGCCAGCTTGATGGGGGTGGCGCCCTCGCGGCCCAGGGAGCTGACCCCGTAGACGAGTGCGAAGGCGCACAGCGCCCCGGCGAAGCCGAACCACACATAGCCGCTGAGGGTGACGATGCCCAGCGTGTTGATGGCGAGGACGACGAAGAGCGCGGCGCCGGCGTTGACGCCGAGGATGCCGGGGTCGGCCAGCGGATTGCGGGCCACGGCCTGCATCACGGCTCCCGCCAGGCCCAGCGCGACCCCCGCCAGCACACCGATGACGGTGCGCGGGACGCGGACCTCATGGATGATCAGCTGCTGGGTGTCGGAGGGGTCGTAGGCGGTGAGTGCCTGCCACACGGTGTGCGCCGGAATGTGCGCGGTGCCCAGGGCGAGGGAGGCGATGACCGCGAGCAGCAGGGCCGCGGCCGCCGGGATGAGCCCGGCGGCGAGCAAAGGGCGGGAGCGCGAGGACGGCGTGGCCGTCGTGCTGCGTATGCCCATGTGTCTGATCGCGTCTGTCTGTGCGCCGGTCTCCCAGTAAGGGAAGGCTACCCTAACATGTGCGTCAGTAGGTGACCTTCAGCTCCGAGAGGTCCTCGGGCCAGGACTCCGGATCCCACAGACCCGAGCGGCGCAGCGCGTTGGAGCAGTGCAGAAAGACCTCGTCGGTCTCCACGATCAGAGCCAGCGCCGGGCGGCGGCCCTTCAGCGCCATCCGGTCGAAGAACTCGCCGTCCCGTACCAGCGTGGCCCGGCCGTTGATCCGCAGCGTCTCGGCGGCCCCCGGGATCATGAAGATGAGCCCCACCTGCGGGTTGCTCAGGACATTGCGCCAGCTGTCGACCCGGCGGTTGCCGAGCCGGTCGGGTATCGCGATCGTGGAGTCGTCCAGCACCTGCACGAACCCGGGCGGATCGCCCCGCGGCGAGACATCGCAACTGCCGTCCGCGGCCGAGGTGGACAGGACGCAGAACGGGGAGGTGGCCAGCCACTTCCGCTCGAACGCCCCGAGTTCCTTCTTCACCTTGTCGATCACGACAGGGTGCGGGGTGCCGACGATCTCGGGCAGTTCATCGGCGGAGGTGACCGCGTGCTCGTACATCATCCGGCCGATGCTCTCACCCGGCTCCCGGCGGGTGCGCAGGCGGGTGGCGCCGGCTCAGCGCTCCCGGCGCCCGTAGCGCTGCTCGAACTTCTGCACCTGTCCCTCGGAGTCCAGCACCCGGGCCTTGCCCGTGTAGAAGGGATGGCTCTCCGAGGAGATCTCCACATCGATCACCGGATACGTCTCCCCGTCGTCCCACTCGATGGTGCGGTCGCTGGTGGCCGTCGACCGGGTGAGAAAGGCGTACCCGGCGGAACGGTCCCGGAAGACCACCTGCCGGTAAGGGGGATGGATGTCCGATTGCACGGTTCCTCCCGGACTGGGGCGGATGCCTCCCTTCATGCTCGGCGCGCCCGGACGCCCCCGCAACCGGAGCGGGACGGTGCCGCCTACGCCGCGTCGGCGGCACCGGTCCGGGACCCCTCGCCCGCCGCGGTGGAGCGCTCGTACTCCGCGCGGGCCGTCTCCAGCAACTGCCGCCAGGAGGTGACGGTCGGCCGCCGGCGCAGCAGCGCCCGCCGCTCCCGCTCGGTCATCCCGCCCCACACTCCGAACTCGATCCTGTGGTCCAAGCCGTAGGCCAGGCACTCGGTCTTCACCGGGCAGCCGGTGCACACCGCCTTGGCGCGGTTCTGCTCCGCGCCCTGCACGAACAGTTCGTCCGGGTCGGTCTTGCGACAGATCCCGTTCTTGCTCCAGTCGGTTTCCCAACTCATCCCGGTGCCGTCCTCCCACGGTCCCATGACCATTCTCAGCTGAGGACGTTACGGAATGCGACGGCATGGCAACACCCCCAGTCGGTCCCATCTGGCATGGCCCGATGGGACTATGCCAACGGCCAGGTCACTCTCAGGAGTGATCCCAGAGGCAACTGGGACGGAGTGGACAGCTCGGAGATAGGGTGACGGTTGCCCCGCACACCTCAGGGAATCCCGTGTCTGCCTCCGCACCCTCGCCGTTCGCCGCGTTGCGGTGCCCGCTGTGCGGGCAGCCGCTCGCCCACCGCGACACCAGCCTGCGCTGCCCGGGGGGCCACACCTTCGACATCGCCCGGCAGGGGTACGCGAGCCTGCTGACCGGCGGCAAGGTGCCCGCCGGTGCCGATACCCAGGCCATGGTCGCCGCCCGGGACGCCTTCCTGGCCGCCGGCCACTACCGTCCGCTGGCCGAGGCCCTCGCCACGGAGGCGGCCGGGGCACAGGTTCCCCCCGACGGGACCGTTCTGGACGCCGGAACCGGGACCGGCTACTACCTCGCCGCCGTCCTCGACGCGCTCCCCTCAGCGCAAGGAATCGGCCTGGATCTGTCCAAATATGCCCTGCGCCGCGCCACCCGCGCCCACCCACGGCTGGCCGCCGCCGTCTGGGACGTGTGGCGCCCACTGCCGCTGCCCGACCACCACGTCGATCTGCTGATCAACGTCTTCGCCCCGCGCAACGGCCCCGAGTTCCACCGCGTGCTGCGCCCCGGCGGCACCCTGCTGGTGATCACCCCCACCGCCCGCCATCTGTCCGGACTGCCCCGCGAGCGCCTGGGCCTGCTCGCCATCGACCCCGACAAGGAGGCGCGGCTGCGCCGCACCCTGGAGGGCCATTTCGAGCCCGCGGGCAGTCGCGTCGTGGAGTACCGGGCCGAACTGCCACCCGCCGACCTGGCCCGGCTGATCGCCATGGGCCCCTCCGCCCACCACCTGGACACCGACGCCACCCGCGCCTGGCTCGCCGAACACCCGGGCCCGGTGCCGGTCGTGGTCTCCGTCACCCTCTCCCGTTACGCCCCCCGCAAGGACTGATCCATCAGGCCGGGCCCGACGATCAGCCCCCGGTGGTTGGCCCATGCCTCGGCCGCCTCCGCCACGGCCTTGAGCCACGATTCCTCCGGCCGCCACTTGGCGAACGACCAGTACATGCGCGTGGTGGCAGCGGCGAAGGCGTCGATCGCCTCCGGGGCCGCGTCTTCCCACACCTTGCAACCGGCCGCCCACGACTCGGCGGACTCAGGACTGTGCCCGGATGACACGAGCTGCACGACGAGCATGCCCGGGTCGATGAATGCCGCCCCGCGCGTGGGCCATGACCAGTCCACCGCCCACGCGTCGCGTTCCCCAATGAGCAAGTTGCTCGGATTGATGTCCGTGTGCAGCAGGGCATCGCCTCGGAAGAGCGCAGCCTCTGTCTCATCGGCGGTGTAGCTGTCCCAACGCTCCTCGGTCCAGTCATGGGCCACTTCGGGAAGCCTGAGTTCGCCCATACGGTTGAGCAGTTCGATGATGACCGGGAGATCCGGGGAACCCGGCTTGAAGTTCGCTCGCCTGCCGTCCACGAAGTCGAACCCCGAAACGATCCACTCATCGTCCTCCGTCTGCCATCGCAGATCTGGCGAGATGGGCCGCACGAACGAATTGATCACCCGTTCCCGGATCATGGAGTCCTTGCGCCCCCCGGCCGGCTCCGGATCGCCTTGACGAAGAACGGACCGTTCTCACACTCGACCACAACCGTGACATCCGAGCTGTACCCGCGCGAGACGGGAGACCGGAGGCCCGTCAGCTCACCTGTGTACGGGAGAATCAGCGCTTCGAACTCAAGGTCGGAAAGCTCGCGTTTCATGTGTTCGTCAGTTCCTCGGGTCACAGCCGCTGAGCGGTCCCGGGCTGCACTCCTCATTGGGCGTACACCTGGGGCGGCACGCTGTATCGGGCTGGCAGGGCTGTTTGGGGTGGCAGTTGTTCTTGGGAGCGCAATCTTGCTTGGGTTCGCAGTTGCCCCAGTCCGCTCGGCGGGCCCTTGCCGCACCGACAGCGCTGCGAATGGACGCATTCGCCTCGGCCAGGGCGGCGCTGCTGAGGATAGCGTCCAATGGGACCTCCTGGACATTGCCGACGTTCAACCAGCCAGAGAAGACACAGGGGGAGACCTCCCCGTTCGGGCCGATGGAAGCTCTGCCGGTACCGCACTGGCCACAGAGGTTCGCCAGGTCGGATCTCCCCTCCCTCGCACCCCGCCCGAAGGGACGAACGTGATCGGCGCCGATCCTGGTCACCCCCAGGGACTCAAGATCTCGCCGGGCCGCGTCGATGATGTGGCCGCTGTCGCCGACAATGCCGGCACGCAGCTCGATGCCGAGCCCGAGGGCCTTCTCGATGTTCGCCCGGGTCCGGGCGTGGCTGCGTCGGCCGGTCATCGCGCTGTGCTGCTCGGCCCGGTCCGAGTAGTAGGAGGTCGCCACCGATACCCCGTGGCGTTGGAACAGTTCCCACCACTCGTCCGTGACGCGCACGAGATTGCTGTAGATCTCGGTCCGTAGGCCGAGGTCCAGCGCGTGACGGACCAGTTCCTCCGCGTCGGGGTGCATGGTCGGTTCCCCACCGATGAACTGGACGCTGGTCACCCCACTGGCAGCCGCTTGCTCGTGCCCGCTGGGAAACGGTTGAGGCGTGATCATGTCCTGGCTCCGGTGTCGGCCGGCCCCGTGGTGTCCGTCTCACTTCCTGCCTTTCGCAGCGGGAACGGAATGATCCCGCCCCTCTGAAGGTTGCCCTCCCGTACCGAGCCGCAGGAACAGGGAGGACGCCGCCGTGTCGGACGCCATCAGGGGAAGCAGCTTCGGGACGGCTCCCGTACCGCTGTCGGTGCTGGACCTGGCCACCGTGGGCAGCGGACGGACGGCGACCGAGGCGCTGGCCACCTCGGTGGAGCTGGCCAAGCTCACCGAGCGGCGCGGCTACCACCGGTTCTGGGTGGCCGAGCACCACTCGATGCCCGGTGTCGCCAGCTCGGCGCCCGCCGTGATCCTCGCCCACCTCGCCGCCCACACCGACCGCATCCGGCTCGGCTCGGGCGGCGTGATGCTGCCCAACCACGCCCCCCTGGTGATCGCCGAGCAGTTCGGCACGCTGGAGGCGATGGCCCCCGGCCGCGTCGACCTGGGTCTGGGCCGCGCCCCCGGCACCGACCAGGCCACCGCCGCCGCCCTGCGCCGGGGCCGCGCCGACGGCGCCGACGAGTTCCCCGAGCAGCTGGCCGAACTCGTCCGCTTCCTCGACGACGACTTCCCGCAGGGGCACCCCTATGCCCGCATCCACGCCGTCCCCGGCCCCATCCAGGGCCGGGTGCAGGGCGGGGTCCAGTCGGACCGCCGGCCCTCGGTGTGGCTGCTGGGATCCTCCGGGTTCAGCGCACAGCTGGCCGGCCGTCTCGGACTGCCCTTCGCGTTCGCCCACCACTTCTCCTCGGCCCACACCCTGCCCGCCCTGGAGCTGTACCGGCACACCTTCCGCCCCTCCGAGGTGCTCTCCGAGCCGTACGCCCTGATCGGCGTCAACGCCCTGGCCGCCGAGGACCGGCACGAGGCGTACCGGCAGGTCCTCACCGGCGCGCTGTCGATGGTGCGGCTGCGCACCGGCCGGCCGGGCCTGGTGCCCAGCCCCGAGGAGGCCGAGAGCTACCCGTTCAGCGCGATGGAGCAGGACGTGGTGGACGAGTGGCTGAGCAACGTCATCCACGGAACACCGGACGCCGTGCGTGAGGGCCTGGACGCGCTGGCCAAGCGCACCGGGGCCGATGAACTCATGCTCACCTCCATGGGCCACGGCGCCGAGGCCCGGCTGCGGAGCTACGAGCTGATCGCGGACGTCTACCAGCAGGGCTGATCCGGCCCGCCCTCAGTGGGCGGTGTCGGTGTGCCAGAGCAACTCCCCCTCCGCCGAACGGATCTCGACGTCGCCGGTGGTGCGGGCCGTGAGGACCGCCCCCGGGTGACCGGCGGTCGGGGTCGCCCAGATCGCCTCGCCCTCCTCGGAGAGCAGGGCGAGTTCACCGCTGGGCCGAAACTGCGCCAGCACCGCGCCGCTGTCGGTCGTGGAGCGCCAGCGTTCGTGCTCCCCCTCGTCGTGGACGGTGAGGTCACCGCTCTCCTGGAAGCGCAGCCGGGCCTTGCCCGAGCTGATCACCTCCCCGCGCCGCAGCGTGAGCGGCGCGGTGTACCGCTGGTCCTCCAGCGGCCCGCCGCCCACCGGAATCACCCCCTCCGCCAGCCACTTCAGGGCGGAGAGCGAGGGCACGAAGGTGTACAGCGCGCCCTCGGTGCGCACGAACTTCTTGAAGTCCAGCCGGTGGTGCCCCGACTCGCCGACCGGGAAGGACCCGGTGCCCTCGCCGCCGATCACCGGATCCCGGCCGACCGGGCTCTCCCGCTCGGGGAAGTCACCGGCCTCCACCCAGGTGCGCTGGATGAACTCGAACTGGGCGATCAGATCCGACTGGTAGCTGATGAACAGCAGCCCGCGCGCGGCGTCCCGGCCTCCTGCCTCGGCGGTCGGGCCGAACGGGATGCCCCGGCGCATCACCCGGCGGCCATCCAGGATGCCCTCCTGGGCCAGCGCCTCCTTGTCGTCCTCGGTGGCCTTGAGCCCGTCCCTGGGGTTGGTCTTGCGCAGGTGCGAGAACAGTGGGGTGACCCGCCCGTCCAGATCGTCCCCGAACGACACGTCGTTGGTCGGGGACGCGCAGGGCGGGAGCGGGGTGTCCCGGTCGGGTGAGTGCGGCAGCGGGGTGCCCGAGGGCCAGCGGCCCATCATCCGGGCCGCCATCCACTCCTTGGTGGCGCAGGGCGGCGCCGCGCCCACCGCGCGCAGGGCCCGTACATGCTCCTCGGCCTGCTCCCACCAGCCCTCGACATCCTGGGCGAGGCGCCGCACCACCTGGAAGGTGCCGTCCCGCATCCAGCCCGGCAGCCAGGTCACCACCCGGTGGTCCGGGGCGCGGCCGATGAGGAATTCTCCCGCGGCGATCAGCCGGGTGCCCGGCTTGCCCTTCTGATGGACCGGGTCCTGGGGATCGGGGGCGTCGAAACCCCGCACCCCGGGCTGGCTGATGCCGTCCCGGAAGCCGAAGTGCTCCTGTCCGCGCCGCGCGCCCGGCAGGGTGGCGGCGCGCTGCTCGAAGACGAGGAACACCTTGTGCCGTTCGCAGGCGGCCCGTTCCTCCTCCACGGCGGCGCGCAGCTCGCCCGGCCGGTCCGCGGCGAGGGTGAGCACCGCGTGCACCGGCTCCTGGTGGCCGGCGCCGAACAGCCAGTGCGCCGGGTCGCTCTCTCCCGTGTCGCCCAGCAGTTCCTTGCGCCGTGCACAGCCCTGCGCCAGCGCCTCCTGGGTGCTGCCGGCCGGCACGTCGGTGAGCGGATCGCCGCCGATCAGCTCGGCCAGCCCCGGGTAGGTGAGGGACACGCCCCGCCACACCGCCGCGGCGTGTAGCGGGTCGGCCCCCTCGGCGGTGCGCCGGGCCCGGCTGAAGGACTCGTTGAACGCCGTCACCTCGGCCGTCGTGGAGATCCGGTGGCGCAGCCGCCCGAGCCATTCCCTCGCCTGCCGCCGGTCGCCGAAGCGCAGCATCAGGAGCCGGACGTGGTCCTTCTTGAATCCGGCCAGGATGTCGCCCTGGATCTCGGTGCTCTCGCGCAGTGGCAGTTCGCTGTCGTCCGGGCTGTCGTCCCGTGCGGTGACCCGGCCGATGTCAGATTGGATGTTCGCCATCACACGCCCCCCGTGTGTCCATACCAGCCACCTCACGTGGTGACTGTGTGTCTCCCTTGACATGAAGGACGTTACCGAACGTGAGGGCAGTTGGGGTGATTCCCTCCCAGAATCACCCCAACGAGTGGCTACGCTATAGCTGATTGACGGCTGCGTACTCCTCCGCCAGCTCCGCGTCGACCTGATCCCCGCCCTGCGTACGCCAGGTCCGCACCGCCTCGTCCCACTTCTTCATCGAGTCGTGCCCCTGCACCACCGAGATCACCGTGTCCTCGAAGAGTTTGCGCATCCTGGTGTAGGGCCGCAGCGCGTCGCGCACCACGAGCCCACTGGTCAGCGGCGCGATCCCGGTCTCCACGTCCTGTGTCTGGAAGGCGTGCACCCGGCGCACCGCGTCCGGGTTGCCCGGGTAGAAGTGCACCGGCGGCGGCGCGGTGATGTACCTCACCGGCACTGTGCTCGGGTTCTCCGTCTTCGCCAGCTCCGTCAGCTCCAGATCGCCGTCCACCCGCTCGAAGTGCTCGCCCTCCACTCCGTAGTAGGTGCGCTCGTACTCCGTGGTCCCGAACGGCGCCGCCAGGTAGTTCATGATCCGCAGCAGCAGGGTGATCCGCTCCGGCGGCCCGGGCTTGAGCAGCGTGTACCCGTACGTCCCGCCGCTGAAGTGCGAGGTCGCCCCGGTGCCCAGGCCCGTCGGCGGGCGCAGCAGATCCACCGTGAAGGCGTCCCCGACCGCGATGTTCGCCGCCTGGTACCCGGGCAGGTTGTCCAGCTGGGCGCGCACCGTCCCGTTGAAGAACAGCGACTTCATCGTCTCGGTCGGCATCGTCGCCGTGCCCGGGTAGTACACCTTCTCCGTCACGTGCAGCCGCCGCGCGAACTCCACCGCCGCCCGGTACTCCTCGGTCAGCTCCGCCTTGACGAACGCGCCGTCCCGCATCCCGTACAGGTTCGGCGCCCCGTGCCACGACGACAGCAGCGGCACCCCGAACAGCCAGCCGCCCGAGGCCACCCCCAAGCCGTACTTCTTGCCGCCGGTGCCCCGCCTGAGGGTGTCGGTGAACTCCTCCGCCGTCCAGTCGTTGTACGCGCCCTCCGCGAGCCGCGTCATCTCCTCGCGGTTCGACAGGATCGCGGAGCCGGTGCGCGGCCGGGTGATGGGCACCCCCATGATCCGGCCACCCATCAGCCCCATGTCCCGCCAGGCGTAGGTCGGGAGGTTGGCCAGGTTCGGGTAGTCCCGCACGGCGGGGCCGCTCAGGTGCTCGCTCAGATCGGCCGCCACGTTCGCCGCGTAGTCGGCCACCCGCGGGATCCAGTTGCGCACCATCACCAGGTCGGGCATGTCCCCGCTGGCCATCATCGTGGCGAGCTTCGCGCTGAGGTTGCCGCTGGGCACCAGCTGGAGCTTCAGATCGACTCCGAGCGCCTCGTTGAGGGCGGCCCAGTAGCGGTTGGCGCCGGGTCCGCGCGGCGGCGCCTCGTACGTCTCCACCATCGCGGTCACCGTCTGGCCGTCGCCCGGCCGTTCGGGCACCGAGGACACCAGGCGGTCGGGGTAGCGCAGGAAGCCGGCGTCCACCCCGCGCGGGTCGGGCGGCAGATCGGGCCGCGGCCCCTCCACCGGTACGTACTCGGGCCACGGCACCGGTTCGGTGCCGGCGTTGCGGGCGCTGCGCACCTGCGAGGTGGCGCAGCCCACCAGCGCGGGCCCGGCGGCCAGCGCCGCCGAGGCGCCGAGCGAGCCGCGCAGAAAACGTCGCCGGGAGGGAGCGCCGGCACGGGGGTTCACGGTCATGTCCGCTCCTTCGCTCAGCTCTTGATGGCGCCGGTCAGCACGCCCTTGGTGAAGTACTTCTGGATGAAGGGGTAGATGATCAGGATCGGGATCACCGCGACGACGACCGTGGCCATCTGGTACGTCTGCGGCGCCGCGACCGCGCCGGAGTCGGAGAGCGCGTCGGTGGTGTTGCCGCCCAGGTTGGCGCCCTTGGTGACCACCGTCTGGAGCACCGCCTGGAGTGGCCACTTCGAGGAGTCGTTGAGGTAGAGGATCGCGGAGAAGAAGCTGTTCCAGTAGCCGACCGCGTAGAAGAGGCCGATCACCGCGATGACCGCCTTGGACAGCGGCAGCACGATCCGCAGCAGCACGGTGAGTTCGCCGGCCCCGTCGATGCGGGCGGCGTCGTACAGCTCCTGCGGCAGTCCCTGGAAGAAGCCGCGCATGATGACCAGGTTGAAGACGTTGATGGCCACCGGCAGGATCAGCGCCCAGTACGAGTCGAGCAGCCCCAGGCCCTTCACGACCAGGTAGCCGGGGAGCATCCCGGGCGGGAAGAGAAAGGTGAACAGCACCATCAGCAGCAGCGGTTTGCGCAGGCTGAAGTGCTCGCGGGAGAGCACGTAGGCCAGGGTGATGGTCCCGAACAGGCTGACCGCCGTGCCGACCACCGTGATGCCCACGCTCACCGCGAGCGAGCGGGTGATGGTGCCGCCGGAGAGGATGTCCTGGTAGGCCTGGAGCGTCGGTTCGGTGGGGAAGAGGACCCAGCCGCCGTTCTCCGTCACCTCGGCCGGTGAGGCGAGCGAGGTGGAGAACACCACCAGGATCGGCACGAGGATCAGCGCGCAGATGATGACGAGGGAGACCGCCTTGCCCACCTGGGTGAGCGGGTGCGGCTTCTCCATCCAGGAGGGGCGGCGTTCCCTGGGGCCCGCCACGCGGTCCGCGAGCGTGTGCCGGCTGTCTCGGTTCACTTGTATACCCCCTGCTCGCCCAGCCGGTGTGCGATCTTGTTGGCGCTGAAGACGAGCACCGCGCCGACGACGCCCTTGAAGAGACCGGCCGCCGCCGAGTAGCCCCAGTCGGCGCCGAGTACGCCCTGGTAGTAGACGAAGGTGTCCAGCACCTCGCCGGCCTCGGGGCCCACCGCGTCGCGTTGCAGCAGGATCTGTTCGAAGCCGACGGTGAGGATGTCGCCGAGCCGCATGATGAGCAGCAGGATGACGATGGGCCGGATCGCGGGCAGCGTGACGTGCCAGAAGCGGCGGCGCGGGCCCGCCCCGTCGAGGGCGGCCGACTCGTACAGGTCCTGGTTCACCTGGCTGAGCGCGGCCAGGAAGATGATCGTGCCCCAGCCGCAGTCCTTCCAGATGATCTGGACGACCATCAGCGGCTTGAACGCGTCGGGGTTGGCGAGCACATCGGTCACGAAGGCGACGTTGCCGCCGAACATCCCCGTCGGACCGAGCAGTTGCTGGAACAGCGCGACCACGATGACCCAGGACAGGAAGTGCGGCAGGTAGACGACCGACTGGATCAGCTTGCGGACGCCGCCGCGCGCCAGGCTGTGCAGCAGCAGCGCCAGGGCGAGCGGCAGCGGGAAGAAGAACACCAGTTGGAGCACGGCGATGGCCAGGGTGTTCCAGGCGGCCTGCCAGAAGGCGGCGTCCTCGAACATCCGCTGGAAGTTGTCCAGGCCGACCCAGGGGCTCTCCCACAGGCCCTGGAAGGGCACGAAGTCCTTGAAGGCGATGACATTGCCGAACAGCGCGGCGTAGTGGAAGACCAGGAAGTACGCGATGCCGGGGAGCGCGAGCAGTAACAGGGTGCGCTGGCCGCGCAGTTCCCTGCCCCATCGGGTGAGGCGGTCCGTCCGCGCGGGGGAGGCGGGCGGCGGGTCGGGCGGGTCGGCGGACGGGGCGGGGGAACCGCCGGCCCGCTCGATGGTGCTCGTCATCGAACACTCCCTCAGCTCGGTGCATCTACCCAACGGAACCAACGGATTCAAACGGTTCACGGAAGGTAGAGCGATTGCTGAGGGAGGTCAACAGTTCGGACAGAACTGCCTGTTGAGAGGCATAGCAAACGTGTTGCTGCGCTGGCCGGCCGCAGAGGCCCGCGGCCGGTCAGATGTCAGGAACGCACAGAACCGAACGGGCTCAGCCCGGCAGGCCCTCGAAGACCGCCGTCACCGGGGCGTGGTCCGACCAGCGCTCCCCGTGCGTCGCCGCCCGCTCCACGTACGCCTTGACGCACCGCCCGGCCAGGCCCCCGGTGGCCGCCAGCAGATCGATCCGCCAGCCCGCGTCGTTGTCGAACGCCCGGCCCCGGTAGGACCACCAGGAGTAGGGGCCCTCCTGCTCGGGGTGCAGCGCGCGCACCACATCGGTGTAGCCGCCCTCGGCCGCGAACACCCGGGTCAGCCAGGCGCGTTCCTCCGGGAGGAAGCCGGAGTTCTTCCGGTTGGCGCGCCAGTTCTTCAGGTCGGCCTCCTGGTGGGCGATGTTCCAGTCGCCGCACACCAGCACCTCGCGCCCCTGCGCGGCGGCACGCTCGCGCAGCCCGACCAGATACGGCAGGAAGGCCGCCATGAAGCGCTCCTTCTCCGCCTGCCGCTCGGTGCCCACCTCGCCGGAGGGCAGGTAGAGGCTGGCGACGGTCAGGCCCGGCAGGTCGGCCTCCAGATAGCGCCCCGAGTCCTGGAACTCCGCGACCCCGAACCCGGTGCGCACGGCGTCCGGCTCGCGCCGGGTGAGCAGGGCCACGCCCGCCCGGCCCTTGGCGGCGGCCGGTGCCCAGTACGCGTGCCAGCCGGCCGGCTCCCGTACCTCCTGGGGCAGCTGCTTCTCCTCGGCGCGCACCTCCTGGAGGCACACCACGTCCGCCTCGGTGGCGGCCAGCCACTCCCGGTAGCCCTTGGTGGCGGCGGCCCGCAGGCCGTTGACGTTGACCGTGGTGACGGTGTGCACAGTGAGTGCCCTCCCGGATGTTGCCCTGATGCGCGGGGTGCCGCGGATTCCGCGCGCGACCCTACGCCACCGACTCAGCCCCGGGACAACCCGGCCAGATGGTGATCAATCGCCGCAGGTGCCCGTACCGTCACGACCCTCCGGGTTTGTACGATGACCTGCATGAAGCTCGTCACCGCCCGCTTTGATCACCCCGACGCCCGGAAGCTCAACGACCGGGTGCAGGCGGAGTACGCGGAACGCTACGAGGACGAGGGTGACCTCACCCCGCTCGCCCCCGAGATGTTCGACCCGCCCGCCGGCCTGTACGTCCTGGCGTACGACGACGGCGGGGTCCCCATCGGCACCGGCGGCTGGCGCTCCCACGACGAGACCTCGCTCGGCGAGGGGTACGCGCTGGGCGACGCGGAGATCAAGCGGATGTACATCGTCCCCGAGGCCCGCGGGCACGGCTTCTCCCGGCTGATCCTGGCCCATCTGGAGGAGACCGCCCGCGCCGCCGGCCGGCGGCGGATGGTGCTGGAGACCGGCACCAAGCAGCCCGAGGCGATCCAGCTGTACGAGTCCAGCGGCTACGCCCTGGTGCCGGAGGGCGGCAAGTTCGGCTACTACCGCTTCCACACCAGCAGCCGCTGCTACACCAAGCCGCTCGCCTGACCGGGCGGCCCGGCCGGGCGAGCGGCTGATCGCAAGGGTGGATCAGCGCGCCATCGCCGGGGCCGGGGAGACGGGCGGAGCCTCCGCCACCGGGCCGCCCCGCCGGCGGCGGTGGTGCACCACGGCCACCGCGGCCAGCCCGGCCACCGTCCAGGTCATGAGCACCGCCAGTGGGTACGCCGCCCCCGCGCCGTCGAAGAACGCGACGTCGCGCAGCAGGGTCGCCCCCGAGCCGGTGGGCAGCAGCTGACCCAGCGTCCCGACCGGGCTCGGCAGCATCTCCGGCGCCGAGGTGGCACCCGACCACGGGTTGCCCAGCATCATCAGCAGCACCGCGCCGGCCCCGATGCCGCGCGGCCCCAGCAGCGCCGCCAGCCCGGCCACCGTCGCCCCGCCCGCCAGCGCCATCAGCCCCAGCGAGGCGGCCACCGTCCACCAGTTCCCGGCCATCGCGCCCAGCCAGCTGTGGCCGATCAGTGCGCCGGCCACCCCCACCAGGGCCGCCGTGCCGATCAGCGCCGCGATCGCGTACCGGCCGCGCAGCCGCAGCAGGGTGACCAGCGCGCCCAGGGCGATGCCCGCCATCGCCATCGGCAGCACGCTCACCCCGAAAACGGCGCCGCGCGGATCGCCGGCCGGGGTCGGTACGACATCGGTCACGGTGAGCTCGGTGCCCTCGGGCAGCCCCTGGGCGGCGACCTGCTCCAGCAGCTGGGCGACGGAAGGGCTCGCGGCGGACGCGGTCAGCAGTTCGGCGCCCCGCGGGCCGAGCACCAGCGCGCCGTAGACGTCGCGGTTCCCGATCGCGGCGGTGGCGGCCTCCGCATCCGGATAGGTGTGCACCTCGAACGCGCCGCCGCGCGCGTCGAGCCCGGCCACCACGGGGGCCGTCGCCTCGGCGGGGCCGGCCACGCCCAGCGGCAGGTCGTGAGGGGCGGTCCTGGCCACCGGCCAGGCGAAGGCCCACAGGATGAAGGTGATGGCGAGCGGCAGCGCCACCAGGACGGTGATCAGCTTCCGGGTCTGGGATGGCATGGCGGTGCTCCGGGATCAAAGAGAATGAGCATTCGTTTTACGACCGGGGCGCGACGCTTGTCAAGAAGGAACGTTCGTTTTAGGCTCGCCGGCGTGGCCCGTGTCTCGCAGGAACATCTCGATGCCCGCCGCCGGCAGATCGTGGAGGGCGCCGCGCGCTGCTTCGCGCGCGACGGCTTCCACGCCACGTCCATGCAGGACGTGCTCAAGGAGACCGGCCTGTCCGCCGGAGCGGTCTACCGCTACTTCCCCTCCAAGGACGCCATCATCGTCGCCCTCGCCCTGGAGGTTCTGGAACGGGTCGGCGGCTCCTTCTCCCGCGCCGCGGCCGCCGAGCCGCCCGTCCAGCCCGGGGACGTGCTGGCCGACACCCTGGAGGAGGTGCTCCAGACCCTCGACGTACCCCCCTCGCTGATCATCCAGGTGTGGGCGGAGACCCTGCGCAACCCCGAACTCGCCGCCGTCCTGCACCGGGGCATCAACGCGGTGATCGCCTCCTGGACCGCCATCGCCCAGAACTACCAGCGCCAGGGGCTCATGCGCGACGACGTCCCCGCCGAGCACGTCGCCCGTACCGTCGCCGCCTGTGTGCAGGGGTTCTTGATCCAGCGCGCGCTGCTCGCGCCCGATCTGCGGCCGGACGTACTGCGCGACGGTCTTCGGGGCCTGACCTCATTGACCCTAGACTGAGGCATTCGGAGGCGTTCCGATGGCGGAAGGTTCGTGGTGGGCACAACGGCGGGGCCGGCGGGCGGGCGTGACGGCGACCCGTCACCCGAACTGCTGACGGAAGCCGCCGCCGCCTTCGGGCTGCTGGCCTCCACCGCCCGGCTGCACATCGTGTGGGCGCTCGCCGAGGGCGAGAGCGATGTCAGCGGTCTCGCCGAACGCGTCGGCGGCACCCTGCCGGCCGTCAGCCAGCACCTCGCCAAGCTCAAACTCGCCGGTCTGGTCAGATCCCGGCGCGAGGGCCGCCGCGTCGTCTACCTCGTGGACGACCCCGATGTGGTCACCGTCGTACGGCTGATGGTCGGCCAGCTCGCCGACCGCACCGCGGGCCGCTCCGCGGTGCCCCCGGCGCCCCGGCGCGCGCATGGCCTGGGGATCTGAGGCGTCCGCGCGCCCCGCCGCGCCCCCGCAGCTCACCGCCGCCCGCCCGGACACCACCGATCCGGCCGTACTGAGCCGGCTGACCACCCTGGAAGTGCTGCGCGCGCTGGAGACCTCACCGCGCGGCCTGGACGAGCCCCGGGCCCAGCGGCTCCTGGAACGCTACGGCGAGAACACGCCTCCCACCGCCCACCCGCCCGGCCGGCTCCGCCGCTTCGCCCGCAGCCTGCGCGACCCGTTCAGCGCCGTCCTGCTCGTCCTGGGCGTGGTGTCCGCGGCCGTCTCCGCCTGGGCCACCGCCGCCGTCATCACCGTGCTGGTGGTCATCAGCTGCGTCCTGCGCTCCGCCGGCGAACACCGGGCCGAACGCGCCGCCGCCGGGCTGCGCGAACTGGTCGCCGCCACCGCGACCGTACGGCGCCGCCCCGCCCCCGGCGCGGAGCCGCGGGTGCGCGAGCTGCCGGTCGACCAGCTGGTGCCGGGCGATGTGGTGCTGCTGGGGCCCGGGGACGTGGTGCCCGCCGATGTCCGGCTGCTGCGCGCCACCGGGCTGACCGTGCACCAGCCCGCGCTCACCGGCGAGTCCGCCCCCGTCACCAGGAACGCGCGGGACACCCCCGACGCCCCGCCCTCCGGGGACCTCCCCGGGCAGCGGCACCTGTGCCTGCAGGGCGGCAGCGTGGCCACCGGCAGCGGTACGGGGGTGGTGGTCGCCACCGGCGCGGGCACGTTCTGGGCCCGGCAGTCCCGCCCGGTCCCGCGCCGGACCACCGGCGGCACCGTCTTCCACCAGGCTCTGGGCGGCGTCTCGTGGACCCTGATCCGGCTGATGCTGTGCGCCGCCGCGCTGGTGCTGGCCGCGCACACCGTGCTGCGCGGCCCGGCCCTGGACACCGTGCCGCTCGCGGTGGCCGTCGCCGTGGCCCTCACCCCCGAGATGCTGCCGGTGGTGGTGAACGTGTCGCTGGCCAGGGGCGCGGTGCGGCTCGCCCGGGAGCACGCGGTGATGGTCCGCCGGCTGCCCGCCCTGCACGACCTGGGCGCCATGGAGGTGCTGTGCACCGACAAGACCGGCACCCTCACCCGGGACCGGCCCGTGCTGCACAGCGCGCTCGACCCCTGGGGCCGGCCCGACCCCGAGGTGCTGGGCTGGGCGGCCGTCAACGCCCACTGGACGCTGCACCTGGCGGAGTTGCCCGCCCCCGACCCGCTGGACGAGGCCATCCTGCGGGCGGGCGGCCCCGGTGACCCCGACCCCGGCGATCCGTGCGGCCGGCTGACCGGCCTCGCCGCGCTGCCGTTCGACCCGGTACGCCGCCGGGCCACCGCCGTCGTCCGCGAGCCCGACCACCCCGGTACGCACACGGTGGTGGTGAAGGGCGCCGTGGAGGAGGTGCTGCCCTGCTGCACGCGCCTGCGTACGGAAGCGGGTGGGGAGCGCGCGCTGGACGAGGCGCGCCGGCTGGAGGTGCTGGCGCTCGCCGAGCGGCAGGCATCCGCCGGGCTGCGGCTGCTGGCCGTCGCCATGGCCCGCCGCCCCGGCCGGACCGTACCCGCCGGCCTCACCCCCGACTCCGCCGAACGCGAGCTGACCCTGCTGGGCTTCGTCGCCCTGCGCGACGAACTCGCGCCCGGAGCCGCCGAGGCGCTGTCCGCCCTCGCCCGCCAGGGGATAGCCGTCAAGGTGCTCACCGGCGACCACCCGGCCACCGCCGCCCGCGCCTGCCGTGACCTGGGCCTGGACCCGGGGCCGCCCGGCACGGTGGTCACCGGGGCGCACACCGAGACCCTCGACGACGCCGAGCTGGCCGAGCTGGCCGCCACCCGTACCGTTTTCGCCCGCTGCACGCCCGCCCACAAGGCCCGGGTCGTGGAGGTGCTGCGCGCGGCGGGGCGCCCCACCGGGTTCCTGGGCGACGGCGTCAACGACCTGCCCGCGCTGCACGCCGCCGATGTCGGCATCTGCCCGCTGGGCGCCGCCGACGTCACCCGGGCCGGGGCGGACGTGGTGCTGGCCGGCAAGGACCTCACCGCGATCGGTCGCGCGGTGACCTGCGGCCGGGACACCACCCGCAACATCACCACCTATCTGCGGGTGGTGCTCTCCTCCAATCTCGGCAACGTCATCGCGATGATGGTCGCCGGACTGCTGCTGCCCTTCCTGCCGATGCTGCCGCTCCAGGTACTGGTCCAGAACCTGTGCTTCGACGCCGCCCAGCTCGCGTTCGCCTTCGACCGGGCCGAGCCCCGGGCCGGGGCCCGCGATGGCCCCACCGTCCTGCGCCCGCGCGCCTTCACCGCGTTCGTGCTGCGCTTCGGCGCCCTCAACGCCGCCGCCGACCTGGGGACCTTCGCCGCGCTCGGCTGGCTGCTGAGTCTGCCCTCGGCGGCCGGCCTGGACACGCACGCGGTCTTCCACGCCGGCTGGTTCACCGAGAACCTGCTCACCCAGGCGCTGGTGATCTGGCTGCTGCGGCCGGGCTCCGCGCGCCGGATGCCGCCGCCCCTCGTGGCGGCGGTGGCGGGGCTCACCGCGATCGGGCTGCTGCTGCCGCTGTCGCCGCTCGCGCCCGCCCTGGGGCTGACCGCCACCCTGCCCGGCGCGTACTATCCGCTGCTGGGGGTGGTGCTCGTGGTGTACGCCGGAGCGCTGGGCTTCATCAGGGCGCGTTACCGGGGCGCCATTTCCATACTTTAGAGTTTGCGCAATCGGGGAACTGGTGTCCGTCCCAGGGCGTCGGATCGAACGACTCATGACGCGCGGAAATTCGTAACGGGGGAGCAGCGTGGCCGGCTCACATCGCTCGAAGAACGCGCCGACGCGACGCAAGCGCGGCACGGACGGCTCGGCGGGCGGGGGCAAGCGCGGCAAACGCGTGCTGCTGTGGACCGCGGGGGTCCTGGCCTTCCTCATCCTGGCCGGCGCCGGCGGCGTGTACTGGATATATCAGAAGCTCAACGGCAACATCACCTCCGCGACCATCGACGACAAGCTCGGCGAGGACCGCCCCGAGGACCTCAGCCCCGGCGCCAAGACCATCCTGGTGGCCGGCTCGGACACCCGTGAGGGCATGGACGAGTACGGCGCGGTCGAGGGGATGCGCTCGGACACCCTGATGATTCTGCACATCGCGGAGAACCGGGAGTGGGCCACCGTGGTGTCCATCCCGCGCGACTCCTGGGTGGAGATCCCCTCCTGCGACATGGGCGACGGGGTGATGACCGAGCCGCACCACGCCAAGATCAACGAGTCGTACGCGCTCGGCGGCATCAACGGCGACGCGGGCGGCGCGGCGGCCTGCACCATCCGCACCCTGGAGCAGAACACCGGGCTGCGCATCGAGAACTTCGTCTCCCTCGACTTCCTCGGCTTCAAGGACATGGTGGACGCCCTGGGCGGCGTGGACATGTGCCTGGACGAGCCGATCGACGACGTGAAGGCGCACGTCACCCTGGAGGCCGGCTGCCAGACGCTGAACGGCGAGGACGCGCTCGGCTTCGTCCGGGTCCGCTACAGCGTCGGCGACGGCAGCGACATCGGCCGCATCGAGCGCCAGCAGGACTTCATGAACGCGCTGGCCGAGAAGGCGCAGTCCAAGCTCACCAGCCCCACCTCGCTGTACGGGTTCATGGACGCGGTCACCAAGTCGCTGACCACCGACCCCGAGCTGGCCAGCCTGGACGCGCTGTACAACCTGGCCACTGAGCTCCAGGGCGTGCCGGCCGACAAGCTGACCTTCATCACGGTCCCCAACTACCCGCGTGAGCTGGACGTCCCCACCGACAAGGCCAATGTGGTGTGGGACTACCCGGCCACCGAGATGCTGTTCACCTCGCTCGCCAAGGACGAGGAGATCACCAAGGAGCAGCTGGAGCAGGCCGCCGAGTCCGCGCCGTCCCCGTCCGAGGTACGGGTGCGGGTGCTGAACGGCACCGGCACCACGGGACAGGCCGCCGAGGTCGCCGACCGGCTGCGGAACCTGGGCTTCCAGGTGGTCTCCACCGGCAACGCCGACCCGGCCGAGACCACCACCATCAGCTACCCGGAGGGCCTGGAGGGCCACGCGGACGTCCTGGGCTCGCGGGTGCCGGGGGCCGAGACCCGGCAGACCACCGACGATCTGCCCGGCGTGCTCACCCTGACCATCGGCGCCGACTTCGACGGCGTCCGGGGCTGACGGGGCCGGGGCGACGACGGTGAACCGCCGCAGGGCGAAGAAGCTGAGTGCCGCGCTGGTGGGCGCGGCCCGCTTCGGCACCGCCGCGGACGCGGCCCGGCCGCTGCGGCGCACGGTTCAAAAGCGCCAGCGGGTCTGACCGTAGACGCCCTTGCGGAAGCCGAAGGCGGTGGCCGGGCGCACCTCGAACGCCGCCGCCCGCGGCCCCTCCCCGGCCTCCGTCCCGGAGGCGCCCCCGCCCGGCAGCACCAGGAACCCGTCCCGCACGGTGAGGTGCCAGTCCGGACCGTACTTGGCGAGGAAGGCGTCCGCGACGGCCTGGAGCAGGGCATCGCCGGTGATCCGTTCGGCCCGTCCCTCGACCACCAGATCGGTGCCCCCGGTCAGGGAGTTGCACCCGGTGGTCAGCACGCAGGCGGGGTTGGCGGCGAGGTTGCGGCCCTTGCGCTCCTGCTCCCCGGTGGTGAAGTACAGCGCCCCGGCGTGGGTGACGGCCAGCACCGGGGTGACGTGCGGGGCGTGGTCCGGCCGTACGGTCGAGAGCCAGTAGAGCTCGGCGCGCTCCAGCATGGTCCAGGCCTCGGCCCAGGGCATGGCGCGCGCCCCCGGGCTGCTGTAGCGGACATCGAGCGAGGTCAGCGGCTCTTTGCGGGTGCTGGTCATGGTTCCACGGTGGACCGGGCCCGGCCGCCGCGCCACCGCGCGGCGGGAGCGCGCGCCCGCACACCGCTCGTGCCCCCCACCCGGAGGTGGAGGGCACGGCGCACGGAAGGGCCGCTGCGGTCAGGTGCCGCCCTGATCGTCCCGGTACCCCTGGTCCTGGTCGGAGCTGTTCTGCTGCCTGCCACGCTCGGGGTTCTGGTCCTGGTTCTGGTTCCGGTCCTGCTCATCCTTGTCCTTGTTCATGGCGTCCTTGGCACGCTGCTGAAGCTCGTGCGCCTTGTCCTTGAACTGGTCTCCGATGCCCATGAGGGCTCCTTCGCGCAATCGGCAGAAAGAAATGTCCGTTACATCCCTTTCGTTCACCGTCCCACGAACGGCCTCATCACGCATCCGGAGCAGCGGTACGGGGCGGCAGCACGGGGCGCCGCCGGTCCGGAACCTCCCGGTAGTCCGGCGGCGACACCGGCGGATGCCGCTCCAGCAGGTCCAGCGCCGTGCGCACCGCCGTGTCCAGCACCCCGTACCGGCCCTCCGCCCAGTCCAGCGGGGTCCGCCCGGAGGGAATGTCCGGCGCCACGCCCCAGTTCTCCACCCCCCAGCCGTAGCCCTCGAACCACGCCGCGTTCATCGGCACCGTGATCATCGTCCCGTCCCCGAGCCGGTGCCGCCCCGTGATGCCGACCACCCCGCCCCAGGTGCGGCTGCCGACCACCGGGCCCACCCCCTGCAACCGGAACACCGCCGTGATCATGTCCCCGTCGGAGGAGGTCGCCTCGTCCGCCAGCGCCACCACCGGACCGCGCGGCGCGTCCGAGGCGTACGAGACGGGCTGCGCGTTGCGGGTCAGGTCCCAGCCCACGATGGTGCGGGTCAGCTTCTCCACCACCAGCTCGCTGATGTGGCCGCCCGCGTTGCCCCGGACGTCCACGATCAGCGCCGGATACGCGAACTCGCGCCGCAGATCCCGGTTGAACTGCGCCCACCCCGAACCCCCCATGTCGGGGATGTGCACATAGCCGCACTTCCCGCCGGACAGCTGCCGCACCACCGCACGGCGCCGCGCCACCCAGTCCTGGTACCGCAGCGGCTGGTCGTGGATCAGCGGCACCACCGCCACCCGGCGGGTGCCCGCGCCGCCCTCCTCCGCGAACGTCAGCTCCACCGACGTGCCGCCGGTCGCCGCCAGCAGCGGATACGGGCCCGCCACCGGATCCACCGGGCGTCCGTCCACGTGCGTGAGCGCCGCGCCCTCGCGCACCCCGGTGCCCGCCAGCGGCGAACGCGCCTTGGGATCGGAGGACTCGCCCGGCAGGATCCGCGCCAGCAGCCACGCGCTGGCCTCCTTGGACCGGGTGAAATCCGCCCCCAGCAGCCCCTGCGCCCGCTGGTAGTGCCGCGGCCCCTCACTGCGCCGCGCCCCGGTCACATAGGCGTGCGAGGTGCCCAGTTCGCCCATCACCTCGCGCAGCAGATCGGCGAACTCGTCCGGCGTCGCCACCCGCTCCACCAGTGGCCGGTACTGCTCCAGCACCGCGTCCCAGTCGATGCCGCACATGTCCGGCTCCCAGAAGTAGGCCCGGACGATCCGGCCCGCCTCCGCGTACGCCTGCCGCCACTCCGCCGCCGGGTCCGCCTCGTGCACGATCCGGCGCAGATCCAGGAGCACCGTCGAGTCACCGTCGCCCAGCTCGGTGGCCGGCACCGCGCGCAGCTCGTCGTCCTCGCACACCACCATCCGCGTGCCGTCCGCGCTCAGCGCGAACCAGTCCACGTCCTCGGTCAGCTCGGTGCGCTTGGCCCGCACCGGATCGAAGTGCTCCAGTGTGGGCTTGCCCGAGGTGTCGTCCGGATTCAGGAACGTCTGGCCCAGCGCGCCCGAGATCGGCCAGCGCAGCCACACGAGGCCGCCGCCGCTGACCGGGCACAGCGCCGAGTACTTCGAGGCGGACACCGGGAAGGGCACCACCCGGCTGGCGAGGCCCTCCGCCTCCACCCGCACCGAGCCGTCGGCGCCGGTCGCGCTGCTCGTCTCGTCCGGGTCCAGGCCGCCGGCCGCCGGGCGCCCCTCGGGGGTGATCGCGAACGGGGAACGGGTCGCCGAGGACAGCGGGACCAGATAGGGGCGCGACCCCAGCGGGAAGGACAGATCGCCGCTGTGCACGTCGTACACCGGGTCGAAGCCGCGCCAGGACAGGAAGGCGAGGAAACGGCCGTCGCTGGTGAAGACCGGCTCCTCGTCCTCGAAACGGCCGTCGGTGACGTCCAGGACGGTGCGCTCGGACTCCGCCCACCGCGCGATCTTGATCTGGGAGAGCGAGCGGCCGATGCCGGGGTGCGCCCACGCCAGCCAGCGCGAGTCGGGGGAGAAGGCCAGATCGCGCACGGGGCCGTTGATGGAGCGGATCAGCTCCTGCGGCGTGGTCTCGTCCGGCTCCTCCTCCGCCTCCGGCACCGTCACGACCAGCAGCCGCCCGTCGTGCGAGGAGACCGCCAGCGTCCGGCCGTCGGGGGAGGCCACCAGCTCCAGTACCCGGCCCAGGTCCCCGGTGCGCAGCCGGCGCGGGTCCCGGCCGCCGCTGGCGCGCGGCAGATAGGCGATCTCGATGGCGTCGGCGCCGTCCGCGTCGGTGATGTACGCGATGCGGCCGGTGTCGCCCAGCATCTCCGGCAGCCTGACCCGTACCCCGGGGGTGGCGGCGATGACCCGGGCCGGGCCGTCGCGGTGGGTGAGCCAGTACAGGCTGCCGCGCACGCACACTGCGGAGGCCCGGCCGGTGGTGTCCACGGCGAGCGAGTCGACGTGGCTGGCGGTGGGCACCTGGTAGCGGCGGCGCCCGGCGCGCGGGCCGCCGAGCCGGATGTCCAGGCGGCGCGGTACGGCGGCCGGGTCGCCCAGGTCCGCGGCCAGCCACAGCTGGCCGGCGCAGCTGTAGATGACGCGCTCGCCGTCGGTGGCGGCCTGCCGGGCGTAGAACGCGTCGTGGTCGGTGTGCCGCCGCAGCCCGCTGCCGTCGGGGCGGCAGGAGTAGAGATTTCCGACCCCTTCGTGATCGGAGAGAAAGGCGATCCGGTCACCGACGAACATCGGGCACTCGATGTGGCCCGCGAGGTCCGGGAGGAGGCGCTCGCCGTGCAGCCACAGCTGCCCGGTCGCCCCGCCCCGGTAGCGCTTCCAGGCCGCCGGCTCGTGCGGTGCCTTGGCGGTCAGCAGCAGGGTGCGCCGCTCGCCGCCGCAGCCGCTGACCGCGATGTCGGCCACCGGGCCCCAGGGCAGCCGGTCGCCGGGCGCGCCGTCGAGCGGCACCTGGTAGGCCCAGGTGAAGTGGGAGAACGGCTGGTCGTGCGAGCCCACCGCCAGGATGCGCGGCTCCTGCGCCGGCGCGCCGCCCGGGTCCGCGGGGCTCTCGGGGGTCCAGCCGCACACCCGGGTGTCGGCCGAGCCCCAGTACGTCAGCCGGCGGGCCGGGCCGCCCGCGACCGGGGCGAGATGGATCTCCGGGTCCAGGGAACGCCAGGTGGTGAAGGCGATGTGCCGGCCGTCGGGGGAGAAGCGCGGAGGGCCGAGGCGGGTCCGGTCCACGGTCAGCCGCCAGGCGCGTTCGGTGCGGTGCCCCGGCGCGGGCAGCGGCGCGAGCCACAGATCGTCCTCGGCGGTGAAGCAGACCAGTTCACCGTTCAGATGCGGGAACCGCAGATAGCTGTCTACGTGCTCGGCTTCGTCGCTCACGTGTCCATGCTTCGGTGCAGCATGCCCCAGGGCAACTCGTGAAGGATCAGTTCATGTGATCTAGGCCACATTATGGCAACTTCTCTCATCCTGCCCGCCGGGGTCGGCGTCTCGTGGCATGAACTGACACTTCTCTTTCCTGCACACGCCCTGATACCCGGACAGGAGAACCTGCCCCGTGGCTACGTTTCTATACAAGCTCGGCCGCCTGAGTTTTCGGCGGCGCCGGTGGGTGGTCGCGATCTGGCTCGCGCTGCTGGTCGGCGTCGGCGCCGCGGCGGCCACCGCCGGCGACCCCGCCGAGGAAGAGTTCTCGCTGCCCGGGACCGAGGCACAGCAGGCGTTCGACCTGTTGGCGGAGGAATTCCCCCAGGCCAACGCCGAGGCCCTCACCACCAAGGTCGTCTTCCAGGCGCCCGAGGGCGAGACCCTCAACGACCCCGCCAACCAGGCGGCCGTCCGCGCCGTCACCGACCAGCTGGCCACCGGTGACAAGGTCATATCCGTCACCGACTTCTACGAGGGCGGCCAGCTCAGCCCCGACGAGACCATCGGCTACGTCGACGTCACCTACGACGGCTCCTGGGCCGATGTCGACAACGACATGCGCGACCAGTTCGCGTCCGCCGTCGAGGCCGGCACCGACGCGGGCCTGACCGTCCAGTCCAGTGGCGAGCTCGTCACCGCCGAGATGAACATGGGCAGCGGCGAGATCATCGGCGTCGTCGTCGCCGCCATCGTGCTGGTCATCACCTTCGGCTCGCTGGTCGCCGCCGGCCTGCCGCTGGTCACCGCGCTCATCGGCCTCGGCCTCGGCGTCGCCGGCATCGGCGCGCTCTCCGCCACCCTCGGCCTGACCGAGATGACCGGCATCCTCGCCACCATGATCGGCCTCGCGGTCGGCATCGACTACGCCCTGTTCATCGCCTCCCGCTACCGCGCCGAGCTGATGGCGGGACACAGCCGCGAGGAAGCGGTCGGCCGGGCCGCCGGCACCGCCGGATCCGCCGTCGTCTTCGCCGGCCTGACCGTGGTCATCGCGCTCTCCGGCCTGGCCGTGGTCGGCATCCCGATCCTCACCAAGATGGGTCTGGCCGCCGCCGCCACCGTCGTCGTGGCCGTCCTCGTCGCCCTCACCCTGGTGCCCGCCGCGCTCGGCATCATCGGCAAGCGGATCTTCGGCAGGAAGCACCGCGCGCAGAACCCCGAGACCGGAGTGCCCACCACCCTCGGCCGCACGGGCGAGGAGGGCAAGGAGAACTTCGGCACCCGCTGGGCCAAGGGCGTGCTGCGCCGCCCCGTCCTGGTGCTGGTCGCCTCGGTCGCCGGTCTCGGCCTCATGGCCGCCCCGGTCGCCAGCCTGGAACTGGGCCTGCCCGACAACGGGACCGCCGCCACGGACACCACCCAGCGTCAGGCGTACGAGCTGCTCTCCGAGGGCTTCGGCCCCGGCTTCAACGGTCCGCTGATGATCGTCCTGGAGGCGCCGGACGGCGGCGACGTGATGGGGTCCGCCGACACCATCGCCGAGGCCATCAGCGGCCTGGACGACGTGGTCGCCACCGCGCCCGCGTTCCCGAACGAGGCCGGCAACGTCGCGATGATGTCGGTCTTCCCCGGCAGCGGTCCCTCCAGCGCGGAGACCACCGACCTGGTCTCCGAGATCCGCAGCGACCTCGCCCCGCAGCTGGAGGCCGAGACCGGCGTGAACATCCTGGTCTCGGGCCAGACCGCCGCGCAGAGCGACTTCTCGCAGGTGCTTTCGGACGCGCTGGTCCCGTACCTGGCGCTGGTCGTCGGCCTCGCGTTCATCCTGCTGATGCTGGTCTTCCGCTCCGTGCTGGTGCCGCTGAAGGCAGCCCTGGGCTTCCTGCTCTCGGTGCTCGCCTCCCTGGGCGCCGTGGTCGCGGTCTACCAGTGGGGCTGGCTGGGCGCGTTCGGCGCCGAACCGCAGCCGATCATGTCCATGATGCCGATCTTCATGATCGGTGTGGTCTTCGGTCTCGCCATGGACTACGAGGTCTTCCTCGTGACCCGGATGCGCGAGGCCCACGTCCACGGCGAATCCCCGCACCAGGCGATCGTCACCGGCTTCAACCTCAACGCCCGGGTGGTCACCGCCGCCGGCATCATCATGATCTCGGTCTTCGCCGGCTTCATGACGATGGGCGAGTCCATGGTCATGATGATGGGCTTCGGCCTCGCGATGGCGATCCTGCTGGACGCCTTCGTGGTCCGGATGACGATCGTGCCCGCCGTGATGGGCCTGCTGGGCGAGCGCGCCTGGTGGATGCCCAAGTGGCTGGACCGCATCCTGCCCAACGTCGACGTCGAGGGCGAGACGCTGGAGAAGTACCTGGAGTCCACCGGCAAGGGGCGTCAGGCCGCCACCGCCAAGGAGCCCGAGCCGGCCGGCGTCAGCTGACCGTCCCGGAGATCCGGACCCCGGGAGACCGGAGCGAACGGAGCCCGGCCGTCCGTACCCGCGTGGTACGGGTGGCCGGGCTCCGGCCGTTCGCGGCTGGTTTTCCCTGGTACGTCCCGGGCCCCTGGGCTAGCATCGGCAGCCGGCGACCCCGGGAGGGACCAGGATGCGACGCATCGTCACCACGGCCGCCCTCGTCCTGGCCCTGGCCGCCGCCACGGCCGGCCAGGGGCACGCGGACCCCGCCCCGGGCAGCGGAGCCTGTGTCCCCGAAGCAGACCTGGACACGGCGACCGGGCCGGGCACCGACCACGTGCTCGCCCTGGTGGACACCCTGCGCGCGGACGGCGCGGACGACCTCGCGGTCGACGCCGAACTGGCCGCCCGCGCCTGCCTGGTACGCGCCACCGCCGCCGGAGCCCCGATCCCCGACGCCGACCTGATCGACCTCGCCGCACCCGACGTGTACGTCATCACCACCGTGGGCGGCGTCGACCGCTGGGTGGCGATCAGCGCCTGGCAGTGGCAGGAGACCCCGGGCTATCCGATGCGCGGCGAACAGGGCGTCGCCACCTGGTTCGACGGCGAGATCCGGCCCATCCTCCAGGTGATCCACCACGGCGGCACCACCCCCGCCTTCCCCAGCGTCAGCCGTGAGGACGCCGCCGTCGTCAACGGCCACGGCGTGGGCTTCCTGCTGACGCCGCGGCAGAACGCGACCGACACGGATGTCGCCACCGGCCGCACCGCCCTGGTCTTCGAAGGCACCGGCGGCTGCCGGGACATCACCGTCCGCTCCGCCTTCGCCCACACCTGGAACGACACCGGAATCAGCGGTCTGACCGTCGACGCCGAGGGCCCGGCCTTCGGCTGGACCTCCACCGAAGACCGGGCCCTCGCCCTCAGCCCGCCCACCACCGTGGGCGTCGACTGCTGAACATCGCGCCCCCACGGGGGCGCGCCGCCTTCCGTACCCGTCCCGCCGTCCGGCGCGACGGGCCCATGCCGCTACGGCGCGGCGCTCAGGACCTGGGCCACGACCGGGCCCGCGTTGCTGCCGCCGTGCCCGGAGTCCGGCACCACCGCCGCCACCGCCAGATCGTTGCGGTACCCGGTGAACCAGGCGTTCGGCTTGTCCTGCCCGTCCACCTCGGCCGAGCCGGTCTTGGCGCCGATGTCCCCGCTCAGCCCGGCCATCGCCTCGGCGGCGGTGCCGTTCACAGCGGTGCGGTTCATCAGCGACCGCAGCTCCGCGGCGGTCGCCGCGGAGGGTCCTGCCGCCGTCGCCAGCTCCCGGCCGCCGATCTCGGCGGGCACCAGGTAGGGCTGCTTGAACGTGCCGGACTTCACGGTCGCGGACACCGACGCCATCGTCATCGGGTTCATCCGCACCCCGCCCTGGCCGATCAGGGAGGCCGCCATCTGCGCCAGCGACTGGGTGGGCACCGCCCCGTCCAGTGTGGACACCCCCACGCTCCAGGTCAGTCCGAGCCCGAACGCGTCGCGCGCGTGGTCCCCCAGGGCATCGTCCGACAGCTCGCCCGCCTGGCTGATGAAGGCCGTGTTGCAGGACGCCGCGAAGGAGTCCGCGAACGTGCCGTCCTTGATCTCGAACTTGTCGAGGTTCTGGAACTTCCAGCCGCCGTGCTCGAAGTACTTCGGGCACGGGTGCTTCGCCCCGGCCGAGGCCAGCCCCTCGTCTATGAGCAGCGACGCCGTCACGATCTTGAAGGTGGAGCCGGGCGCGTAACTGCCCTGCAGTGCGATGTCGAAGCTGTCCGCCGGGGCGTTGGCCACGCCCTGGATGGCGCCGGTGCTCGGCTGTATCGCCACCACCGCCGCCCGGTCCTTGCCCGCCACCGCCGCCTCGGCCGCCGCCTGGATCGCCGGCACGATCGTGGTCGGCACCTCGCCGGCCACCGGCTCCGCCAGCTCGATCAGCTCCTCGACCGTCCCGCCCTCGGCGTCCGTGATCCGGGTGACGACCGCCGGGCTGGCGCCCGAGTGGTCCGCGAACCGCTCGCCGATGTCCTCCAGCACGCCCTTGAGCGTCGGATGCGCCTGCGCGGTCAGTTCACCGCCCTCGGCGTCCAGCACCGTCACCGGCGGCAGTTCACCGCTGGGCCCGGTCTCGATGCGCTGCCCCTCCGCCAGCCCCGGGTACAGCACCGACGGCTCCCAGTCGACGACGATCTCACCCGAGTCGGCGTCCCGCACCACCGTCAGCTCGGAGTCGTAGCTCCACTCCCGCTCCGGCAGCTCCTCGTACGCGATGTTCGCCACCACGCCGAACGGCACCGAGCCGCCCTCGGGGGCGCCCGCGCTCAGCGTGAACCCGCTCACCGACGCGTCCTCGGCCAGCGCCTCCAGCGCCTGCGCCGCGGACCCCGCGTCGTCCGTCAGCGCCGCCGCACCGTCCGTGTCCCCGGCCGCCCAGGCGTCGAGGAACTCCCCGGAGACCTCCAGCACTTCGGCCGCCGACGGCGGCGCGCTCTCCTCCGGCTCCGCGTCCGAGGTGGACGACGCGTTCTGCTGCCCTCCGTCGTCGCCGTCACCGCCCAGCATGCTGTAGGCACCGAATCCGGCGCCCGTCGCCACCACCACGAAAACCCCAGCGATGACGGCGACCTTCTGCCCGTTCCGCATCCCGTCCCTGCCCCTCGATCCACCCCGCGTGCGCAGCCTACAAGCAGCCGCTGACCCTCCGTGTTCAGACCCAGGTGCCCAGCCACATGCGGGCCCGCCAGCCGTCGAGCGGAATCTCCTGGCCCGCGTAGATCGGGTAGAAGTAGATGAAGTTCCACACGATCAGCAGCACCAGCACCCCCGCCGCGACCACGCCCAGCGCGCGCCGCCGCTCGGGGCAGCCGGGCGGCCCCAGCAGCGCCCCGATCAGCATCGCGACCGCCAGGCACAGGAACGGCACCAGCACCACGGCGTAGAACGAGAAGATCGTGCGCTCCTGGTACAGCAGCCACGGCAGATATCCCGCCGCCACCGCGCACAGCACGGCGCCCGCCCGCCAGTCGCGGCGCAGCAGCCAGCGCCACAGCGCGTACACCAGCGCCGCGCAGGCCGTCCACCACAGCAGCGGGGTGCCCAGCGCCAGCACCTCGCGCACACAGCCCCCGGCCCGGTCGCAGCCGTCCTCGCCCGGGTCGCGCGACTCGTAGAAGTACAGCACCGGGCGGCCCATCACCAGCCAGCTGAACGGGTTCGACTCGTAGGAGTGCTCCGAGGTCAGCCCCAGATGGAAGCTGTAGACCTCACTCGTGTAGTGCCACAGGCTGCGCAGCGGCCCCGGCACCCACTCCCAGGCGCTGGGCCCGGCGCCCTCGCGCTCCGCCCAGGTGCGGTAGTAGCCGCCCGAGGTCGCGAACCATCCGGTCCACGACACCAGGTAGACGGCGAGCGAGACCGGCACCAGCGCGAGGAAGGCGGGCGGGGCGTCCTTGCGCAGGGCGACCAGCGGGCCGTGCGGGGCGCCGGCGGTCCGGCGGGCGGCGGCGTCCCACAGCACGGTGAGGATGCCGAAGGCGGCCAGCACGTACAGGCCGTTCCACTTGGTGGCGCAGGCCAGGCCCAGGCAGACCCCGGCGGTGATGCGCCACGGCCGCAGGCCGAGCCCGAGCCGTTCGGCGGTGGGCCGGTGCGGGCGCAGGACGGGTTCGCCCGCGGTGGGCAGCGCGGCGGCGAGCCGTTCCCTGGCCCGGTCGCGGTCCACCAGCAGCGCGCCGAAGGCCGCCAGCAGCCAGAACATCAGCACCAGGTCGACCAGTGCGGTGCGGCTCATCACGAAGTGCAGGCCGTCCACCGCCATCAGCAGCCCGGCCAGGCAGCCCAGCGCGGTGGAGCGGAACAGCCGGCGGCCGATGCGGCAGAGCATGAACACCGACAGGGTGCCGAGCAGGGCCACCATGAAGCGCCAGCCGAAGGGGTTCATGCCGAACGCCCACTCGCCGAGCGCGATCATCCACTTGCCGACCGGTGGATGCACGATGTACGCGGCGGCGTCGGTGGCCGGGACGTCGCCGTCGATGATGCGCTGGTTCGCGTCGTCCGGCCACACCGTCTCGTAGCCGTGCTGGAGCAGCGACCAGGCGTCCTTGGCGTAGTACGTCTCGTCGAATATGACGGCGTCCGGCTCGCCGAGCCGGGTGAAGCGCAACGCCCCGGCGAGGGTGGCGACCAGCAGCGGGCCCAGCCACCCCATGGCGCGGGCCAGGGCGGCGGCCGGTCCCGGCGCGATCCCGAGGTAGCGCCACAGGCGCCCGGCCGGGACGGGGTGGGAGGGCACCAGCCGCTCGCGCACCCCGCGCGGGCCGGGCGGGGGCCGGTAGCCGAAGGACCGCAGCCGCTCCGTCCAGCCGCCGCCGCCCGCGCCGCCGCCCGGCTCGGGGCGGGGCGGTGCGTCGGTCAGCGTCCGGCCGCTCTCGCTACTGCTCACGCGGGCCATCTTGACATCCGGGCCTGGGAGGATGGGGCGTATGACGGAGGAGACGCAGTACACGGCGTACGAGGGGGAGCTGGGCACTCTTGTACTGGCGGGCACCCCGATCGGTGATCCGGCGGACGCCCCGCCCCGGCTGGGCGGCGAGCTGGAGGCCGCGGACATCGTCGCCGCCGAGGACACCCGCAGGCTGCGCCGGCTGACCCAGGCGCTGGGGGTGCAGACCGGCGGCCGGGTGGTGTCGTACTTCGAGGGGAACGAGACGGTCCGCACCGCCGAGCTGATCAAGGAGCTGGTGCGCGGCGCCCGCGTGCTGCTGGTCACCGACGCCGGCATGCCCTCCGTCTCCGACCCCGGCTACCGGCTCGTCGCCGCCGCCGTCGAGCGCGGGGTACGGGTGACCGCGGTGCCGGGGCCCTCCGCCGTGCTGACCGCGCTGGCGCTGTCCGGGCTGCCGGTGGACCGGTTCTGCTTCGAGGGGTTCCCGCCGCGCAAGCCGGGGGAGCGCTCCGCGCGGCTGCGCGAGGTCGCGGAGGAGCCGCGCACGCTCGTCTACTTCGAGTCGCCGCACCGGCTGGCCGCCACCCTGACCGCGATGGCCGAGGTCTTCGGCACCGAGCGGCGGGCGGCGGTGTGCCGGGAGCTGACCAAGACGTACGAGGAGGTGCGGCGCGGACCGCTGGCCGAGCTGGCCCGCTGGGCGGCACAGGGGGTACGGGGCGAGATCACCGTCGTCGTCGAGGGCGCTCCGGCCGCCGGGACGGCCGAGGTGGACGCGCAGGAGCTGGCGCGCCGGGTGGCCGCCCGCGAGGAGGCCGGACAGCGCCGCAAGGAGGCCATCGCCGAGGTCGCCAAGGAGGCCGGGCTGCCCAAGCGGAACGTCTTCGACGCGGTGGTGGCGGCCAAAACGGACTAAAATGGGGTGAAGGTCTCCAAGGAGCCGCACCATGAATGTTCCGAATCCGAATCTCCCGCCGGAAATGGGCGGCGCGGAGGGGTACACGACCCACGCCGCGTATTCCTTCGCCTGCCTGAGCTGCGGCTACGGCTGGGAACAGAAATTCAGCGTCGAGCACCTGCGTGATCCGCACGGCCGCCCCATGGTCGAGTATTACGTCGGGGGAAAACAGGTCCGCTCGCCGCTCACCTATCCGACCTGCCCCAACTGTGACGGGCACCGGGTGCGGGTGATGCGGCCCGGGCGGGTGGCGGCCGTCCGGCGGGCCCGGGGCTGAGCACGGGGGCGCCGCACGGCGCCGTAGGATCGACCCCATGCCCAAGTCCGCCAAGGCGAAGGCGGAGCAGTCCGTGCCGCCTCCGCCGCCCGAGCCGCTGGCCGTACCCGTCGCCGACGCGCACACCCACCTCGACATGCAGGACACCACCGTCGAGGAGGCGCTGGCCGCTGCCGCAGCCGTGGGAGTCACCCGGGTCGTGCAGATCGGCTGCGACGTCGCCCGCGCCCACTGGGCCGCCGAGACCGCCGCCCGGTACCCCGACCGGATCTGGGCGGCCGTCGCCCTGCACCCGAACGAGGCGCCGCGGCTGGGGGACGGGCTGGACGCCGCCCTGGAGGAGATCGCCTCGCTGGCCGGCCTTCCGCAGGTGCGGGCCATCGGCGAGACCGGGCTCGACTATTTCCGCACCGGTGACGAGGGAAAGGCCGCCCAGCACCATTCCTTCCGCCGTCACATCGCCCTCGCGAAAGAGCACGGGAAAGCCCTGGTCATTCACGACCGCGACGCCCACGAAGATGTGTTGCGCATTCTCAAGGAGGAAGGCGCTCCCGAACGCACCGTGTTCCACTGCTTTTCCGGTGACGCGGCGATGGCGGAGATCTGCGCGGCCGAGGGCTATTACCTGTCCTTCGCGGGCAACGTGACCTTCGCCAGCGCCCAGCCGCTGCGCGACGCCCTGCTGGCTGCCCCGCCGGAACTGCTCCTGGTGGAGACGGACGCCCCGTTCCTCACCCCCGCCCCCTTCCGGGGCCGCCCCAACGCCCCGTACCTCATCCCCGTCACCCTGCGCGCCATAGCGAAGATCAAGGGCCTGCCGGAGGACGACCTCGCCGCGCACATCGCGGCCAACACGGTGCGGGTGTTCGGCGATGACTGACGCACTCGACGGGGACCTGCTCAGCGCGGCCGACATCCGCGAACTCGCCGCGGCCCTGGGGGTCCGCCCCACCAAGCAGCGCGGCCAGAACTTCGTCATCGACGCCAACACGGTGCGCCGCATCGTGCGCGCCGCCGGTGTCGACGAGAACGATGTCGTGGTCGAGATCGGCCCCGGGCTCGGCTCCCTCACCCTGGCTCTGCTGCGCACCGCCGGACATGTCACGGCGGTCGAGATCGACGACACCCTGGCCGCCGCGCTCCCCGCCACCGTCGCCGCCCGGCTCCCGGAGCGCGCCGACCGGTTCTCCCTGGTGCACCGGGACGCGCTGCGCGTCACCGAACTGCCCGGCCCCGCCCCCACCGCGCTGGTCGCCAACCTGCCCTACAACGTGGCCGTCCCGGTGCTGCTGCACATGCTGGCGCTCTTCCCCGGCATCCGGCACGGCCTGGTGATGGTCCAGTCCGAGGTCGCCGACCGGCTGGCCGCGCCCCCCGGCTCGAAGGTGTACGGGGTGCCGTCGGTCAAGGCCGCCTGGTACGCGGACGTGCGCCGGGCCGGGGCGATCGGCCGCACCGTCTTCTGGCCGGCCCCCAACGTCGACTCGGGCCTGGTCGCCCTCACCCGCCGCGAACCGCCGGTGACGACCGCGTCCCGCGAAGAGGTCTTCGCGGTGATCGACGCGGCGTTCGCGCAGCGCCGCAAGACCCTGCGCTCGGCCCTGTCCGGCTGGGCCGGTTCCCCGGCGGCGGCGGAGGCGGCGTGCACGGCGGCCGGGGTCAGCCCGGGCGCGCGCGGCGAGGCGCTGTCGGTGGAGGACTTCGCCCGGATCGCGGAACACCGCCCCGCCTGACAGCGGGCGGACCGCGGGGCGTCGGGCGGGCCGGACGAAGCGGAACGGGGTGCCGGCCGGATCGGGGACGACCGGGAAGGCGCCGCGGGTCGCCGACCACAGGCGTGCGCGCACGGGCGTCGGCGGAGAACCCGGCCCGGTGGGCCGGTCACGGTGCCCGCTCTGGTTCCGGAACCCGGAACGCGCCCCGAGCCGATCCCCGGACACATTTCGCCGGGCCGGGCGGGGCAACCGGTTCCCCGGCCGGTTCTCTCCCGCCATCACCTGGGCGGGGCCCCGCCGGCACGCCCTAGGCTGTGGGGCATGTCCCATCCCGCCGCCTCCGTGCCGGCCGTCACGATCCGCGTTCCCGCGAAGGTCAATGTGCAACTGGCCGTCGGTCCGCCGCGCGCGGACGGCTACCACGACCTCGCCAACGTCTTCCTCGCGGTCGGCCTCCAGGACCGTGTCACCGCCCGCCCCGCGCCCCGGCTGTCCATCACCTGCGCAGGACCCGGCAGCGCCCTCGTCCCCCTCGACGGCACCAACCTCGCCGCCCGCGCCGCCGAACTGCTCGCGGCGCACACCGGCCGGGAACGGGCCGACGTCCACCTCCACATCGACAAGGACATCCCGGTGGCCGGCGGCATGGCCGGCGGCAGCGCGGACGGCGCCGCCGCCCTCCTCGCCTGCGCCGAACTGTGGGGCACGGGTACCCCCCGTGAGGAACTGCTCGAACTGGCCGGCCGGCTCGGCTCGGACGTGCCCTTCGCCATCGTCGGGGGCGCCGCCCTCGGCCTGGGCCGCGGCGAGCTGCTGACCCCGCTCCCGGTCGGCGGCACCTTCCACTGGGTGTTCGCGCTGGCCGACGGCGGCCTGTCCACCCCTGAGGTCTACCGCGAGTGCGACCGGCTGCGCGGCGAGGACCCCGCCCCCGCCCCGGAGGCGTCCCCCGCCCTGCTCGCCGCCCTGCGCGACGGCGACGCCTACGCCCTGGCCGGCGCGCTGAGCAACGACCTCCAGCCGGCCGCCATCTCTCTGCGACCCTCCCTGGAGGACGTCCTGGAGGCCGGCAGTGCCGCCGGCGCGCTCGCCGGACTGGTCTCCGGCTCCGGGCCCACCTGCGCCTTCCTGGCCCCCGACGCCCCCACCGCCGCCCGGATCGCCACCGTCCTGGAGGGCTCGGGCACCTGCCGCGCCGCCCGCGCCACCACCTCCCCGGCCCCCGGCGCCGGCGTTCTCACCATCTCAGGAGCCTGACCTTGTCCACCCCCTCTTCCTCCTCCCGCAACCTCGCCAACGTGGAGTCCGTCAGCAAGGTGTACGGCACCCGTACGCTCCTGGACGGCATCTCCCTGGGCGTCGGGGAGGGCGACCGGATCGGCGTGGTGGGGCGCAACGGCGACGGCAAGACCACCCTCATCCGCGTCCTCGCCAAGCAGGAGGAGCCGGACAGCGGACGGGTCACCCACGTGGGCGGGCTGCGGCTTGGCCTGCTCACCCAGCACGACTCCCTCGACCCGGCCGCCACCATCCGGCACGAGGTCATCGGCGACCTGCCCGACCACGCGTGGGCCGGCGACGCCCGGGTGCGGGACGTGCTGACCGGCCTGTTCGGCGGGCTCGACCTGCCCGGCTTCCCGCAGGGCCTGGACACCGTCATCGGCCCGCTGTCCGGTGGTGAGCGGCGCCGCATCGCGCTGGCCAAGCTGCTGATCGCCGAGCAGGACCTGGTCGTGCTTGACGAGCCCACCAACCACCTGGACGTGGAGGGCATCTCCTGGCTGGCCGGCCATCTGCGCACCCGCCGTTCCGCGCTGGTGGTCGTCACGCACGACCGCTGGTTCCTGGACCAGGTCTGCACCCGGATGTGGGACGTGCAGCGCGGCGCGGTGCACGCCTACGAAGGCGGCTACAGCGACTACGTGTTCGCGCGCGCCGAGCGGGAGCGCATCGCCGCCACCGAGGAGGTCAAGCGGCAGAACCTGATGCGCAAGGAGCTGGCCTGGCTGCGGCGCGGCGCCCCGGCCCGTACCAGCAAGCCGCGCTTCCGGATGGAGGCCGCCAACGCGCTGATCGCGGACGTGCCGCCGCCGCGCGACACCGCCGAGCTGATGAAGTTCGCCAACGCCCGCCTGGGCCGCACCGTCTTCGACCTGGAGGACGTGACGGTACGGGTCGGCGGGGAGGACGGCGCGGGCCGCGACCTGCTGCGCCACCTCACCTGGCAGCTCGGCCCCGGCGACCGGATCGGCCTGGTCGGCGTCAACGGCGCGGGCAAGACCTCGCTGCTGCGCGCCATGGCGGAGTCCGCCGCCGACCCCGAGGGCGACCGCGGCGGCTCGCCGCTGGTGACCGCGGGCCGGATCAGGACCGGCAAGACCGTACGGCTGGCGTATCTCTCCCAGGAGGTACGGGAGGTGGACCCGTCGTGGCGGGTGCTCCAGGCGGTGCAGTCCGTGCGGTCGCGCGTCGAGCTCGGCAAGGGGCGGGAGATGACCGCCTCGCAGCTGTGCGAGCGGTTCGGCTTCACCAAGGAGCGGCAGTGGACGCCGGTCGGCGATCTGTCCGGCGGTGAGCGGCGGCGGCTGCAGATCCTGCGGCTGCTGATGGACGAGCCCAACGTGCTGTTCCTGGACGAGCCGACGAACGACCTGGACATCGAGACGCTCACCCAGCTGGAGGATCTGCTCGACGGCTGGCCCGGATCGCTGGTGGTGATCAGCCACGACCGGTACTTCGTCGAGCGGACCACCGACCGGGTCTACGCGCTGCTGGGCGACCGGACGCTGCGGATGCTGCCGCGCGGCATCGACGAGTACCTGGAGCGCAGGTCGGCGCGGAAGGCACCGCAGGCGGCGCAGCCGGCGCCGGCCGCGGGAGGGACCGGGTCCGCCCCGGCCGCCGCGTCCCCGGCCCAGCTGTCCCGGGCCGCGCAGAAGGAGATCCAGAAGATCGAGCGGCAACTGGAGCGGCTCGACGGCGAGGAGGCCGACCTGCACAAGGAAATGGCCGAACACGCCACGGACTTCGCGCGGGTGGCCGGTCTCGACAGCAGGTTGCGGGAGCTGTCGGCCCGCCGGGACGAGCTGGAGACCCGCTGGCTGGAGCTGTCCGAGGGCGCATAAGGGGCGGTGGGAAGGACTGGGGCCGGGGACGGCCGTCCGTCGTGCCGGGGCGCGGTGGTAGAAAGAACGGGCGTGCCGCCGCCCAGGGGGAGTCCATGTCTCAGCCGCCACCGCCGTCCCAGCCGCCGTCCACACCACCGCCGTCCCCCTACGGTCCGGCGACCCCGCCACCGGCCGGGCCCCCGAGCGGAAGCTTCGGCCCGGCCACCCCACCGCCCCCGCCGTCCTCCGCGTGGGGGTATGGGGCGGACTCCGGGCAGGGCCCGCCGGCCGGACCGCCGACCGGCGGTTTCGGCCCGCCGACCTCGCCCGGCGCGCACCCGGCGCCCGGCACCCCGCTGCCCGCGCCGTCCCCGTACGGCCCGGGCTCGATCGAGGTCAGGAAGCCCCGGCGGCCCGGCTGGCAGTGGGCGCTGATGGGCGTGGCCGGGCTGCTCGCCCTCGCGCTGATCGGCGGCGGCACGGTGTGGCTGCTCACCGGCGACAGCGCGGGTGAGGGCGAGGACGGCGGGAACGGCGCGCAGACCGCGCCCGGCGAACAGGAGCCGCTGCCCACCGAACCGGTCGACGCCTCGCTGGCCTGGCAGGAGCCCATCCCCGAGGTCGGCGACGGGCTGATCCAGGCCTCCGGCACCTGGATCTCCGGCGACCACCTGGTGCGGCTGATGCCGCAGGGCCTGGTCGCGTACGCCCTGACGGACGGCACCGAGGTGTGGACCGTGCCGCTGGAGCACCACGAGGGCGGCTGCAACGCGTCCGTCACCGCCTCCCAGGACCGGGTGGCGGTGCTCCAGGGCCTGGAGTGCGAGTTCCTGACGGTCGTGGACATCGCGGCGGGGGAGGAACTGTTCACCCTGCGGCACGAGGCGAGCCGGAACTCGCTGGGCGGCGGCTGGGACTTCCCGGCGATCGTCGGCGACATCGTGGCGATCGGCACCGCCAACGGCGGCTCCGGCTACAGCATCACCGACGCCAAGAAGATCTGGGAGCCGCGCTCGGACGACAACTGCCGCGAGCGCAACTACGCCAACATCGACGAGACCCTGGTCGCCGTGATGACCTGCGGCGGGATGCTGGACTTCGACCGGGGCAGCGTCCGCGCGACCGCGCCGAGCGGCGAGGACCTGTGGGAGTGGGAATTCGGCGCCGAACACGAGGGGGAGCCGTTCACCGTCGAGTCCGTCCTGTCCATCGCCCCGCTGGTGGTCGCCACCCGGGTCGGTGAGATGACCGAGAGCCCGGTGCAGCAGATCTGGGTGATCGACGACGCGTACGAGGAGATCGCGCACGTCATCGACTTCGACCCGGAGCGGCAGGTGCGGCCCTGCCGGGTCAACATCCTGGACGACTGCCGCGGCGCGGAGGTCACCGACGGATTCCTCTACCTCACCGGGCAGCCCTCGGTGGGGGGAGACGGCAACTCGGTGGTCGCCTTCGACCTCAGCACCGGGACGGCACTGTACGAGGTGAAGCCCATCAGCGGCGGCTATATCAAGCCGTTCGCGGTCGTGCACGGCCAAGTGCTCGCGTATCAGCTCGCCGACTCGCAGACTGAGGGCATGGTGGTCGCCATTGATCCCGAAACCGAGGAAGCCACCCCGCTGATGACGCTGGACCGCACGCAAAGGGATGTGGAATGGGCGATGATGAGTAGTGTCATCGACGACGACACGATGCTGCTGTGGCACAACGGCGCCTTCGTCATGGTCAATGAGCGGTACTACACGCACGACGAGCCCGACACACCCGCCGCGCTGGTCTATCGATGAGCGTACGGGTCGTGGTCGTCGACGACCGGCGGCTGGTGGCGGAGGCGCTGGCCTCCGCGCTGCGGGTCCGCGGGCACCGGGTGCTGGGCGCGGGCGCGCCGGCCGGACGCGCGGCGGACCTGGTGCTGGGCAAGCAGCCCGAGGTGTGCCTGCTGGGTTCGGCCGCGCCGGAGGCGCCGGGGGCGCTGGATCTGGTGCAGCGGCTGCGCCGTGAGGCACCGCGGGTGGGGGTGCTGGTGCTGGGCCCGGTGCCCAGCCCGCGCGGGGTCGCGGTGGCCTTCGCGACCGGGGCGCGCGGGTATGTGCGCCACGACGAGCGCATCGAGGGTGTCGAACGCGCCATGGCCAAGGTACGGGCCGGCGAGGCGGCGGTGGCGCCCGCGCTGCTGCGGGAGGCGTTCACCGAACTGCTCAGCCCCAGCAGCGGCCCGGACGCGGAGGGCGCGCGGCTGGCGTCCCTGCTGACGGAGCGCGAGATCGATGTGCTGCTGCGGATCGTGGAGGGCGAGGACACCCGGCTCATAGCGGCCGGCCTGGGGGTGGCCCCGAGCACCGCGCGTACCCATGTGCAGCGGCTGCTGACGAAACTGGGCACGGCCTCCCGCCTGGAGGCGGCGGCCCTGGCCGTGCGCACCGGCCTGCTGAACCACCTCCCGCCGCGCACCGCCCCGCTGCCCCCGGGCTGAGCGCCGGCCCGCGGCGGCGGCCTCCGAACGCGCGGGCGGAGTGTCGGGGCGGGCCCACACCACGCACCGGTGGACGGCCCGGCCCCACCCGCGAGTCCCGGGCGCCCGCCCGGGTCCTCCCGTGCCGCGATCGTGGCCGGGCGGCAGGTCATCGGCTGACCGCTTCGCCGGGCGCACGGCCCGTTTCCGCCCGGGGCGCGGCGCCCGCCGCCCGTCCGCCCCGCGAGCGTGTTCCGGTGCGGGCGCCCCGTGCGCGTGCCGTCGTCCGGCGCGCACGCCCCGCACCCTTCCCCCGTTCGCGCGCCCGCGCTGCGCCGCCGGGTCTGCCGGGGCGCGGGGGGACGGTGGGGAGTTCTGTTCTTCCTGAGCGTGTGGTGGTTCCTGCTGTCCGGTTCCGGGGAGTGATGTGCCGTGCGGTGGTGCGGTCGGTGGGGGACTCCCGCCCTTCCCGCGCCGTCGCCGGTGGGCGGCCTGCCGTGATCGTGCCGCGTTCCGCCGTCACTCCGGGGCACGACGGATGTGGTTGACGCCCGCTGCAGGGGTATGCTTCATTATGTTTGATTCTGTTGGAGTGGGTGCTGGCAAGTGAGGACGGCATGAAGAGGACCACGGTCAAGCTGGCCGATGGGCGAGAGCTGATCTATTTCGACTCCCGCGACGACGCCGACCGCACCGCGCTCGACCGGAGGCCGCTGGAGCTCGCCGCCCCCGCCTCCGAGATCCGGCGCGACCGGCTGCGGGGCGAGTCCGTCGGATACGCGGCGCACCGCCAGAGCCGTACGTACCACCCGCCCGCCGACCAGTGCCCGCTGTGCCCCTCGCAGGGCGAGCGGCTGAGCGAGATACCGGCCGCCGACTACGACGTCGTCGTCTTCGAGAACCGCTTCCCGTCCTTCTCCGGCGACCTCGGCCGCTGCGAGGTCGTCTGCTTCTCGCCGCGCCACGACGGCTCCTTCGCCGATCTCACCCCGGAACAGGCCGCCCTCGTCCTGCACGCCTGGACGGATCGCACCGCCGAGTTCGCCGAGAACCCGGCCGTCACCCAGATCTACGCCTTCGAGAACCGCGGCGCCGAGATCGGCGTCACCCTCGCGCACCCGCACGGGCAGATCTACGGCTACCCGTTCCTCACCCCGCACACCGAGCGCGCCCTGACGGCCGTCGCCGAGCACAAGCGCGCCACCGGCGGCGCCAACCTCTACGACGACCTGCTCGCCGAGGAGCGCGCCGACGGCTCCCGCGTCGTGCTCGCCACGGAGCACTGGACGGCCTTCGTCCCGTACGCCGCCCGCTGGCCGTACGAGGTGCACCTCTACCCCAATCGCCGCGTCCCCGACCTGCGGACCCTCGACGACGCGGCCCGCGCGGAGTTCCCCGCCGTCTACCTGGAAATCCTGCGCCGCTTCGACCGTGTCTTCGGCCCCGGCATGCCGCCCACCCCGTACATCTCCGGCTGGCACCAGGCTCCCTTCCGCGGCATCACCGACGAGGCACGCGCCGATTTCGCCCTGCACCTGGAGCTGTTCACCATCCGCCGCGGACCCGACAAGCTGAAGTACCAGGCGGGTTCCGAGTCCGGTATGAATGTGTTCGTCAGTGATTCCCTGCCGGAGGCCGCCGCCGCCCGGCTGCGAGAGGTGGCAACCGCATGAGCAACCGTTACCTGGTCACCGGCGGTGCCGGCTACGTCGGCAGCGTGGTCACCGCCCACCTGCTGGCCGCGGGCCACCGCGTCACCGTCCTGGACGACCTGTCCACCGGCTTCCGCGAAGGCGTCCCGGCCGGTGCCGAGTTCATCGAGGGCCGGGTCCAGGACGCCGCCCGCTGGCTGGACGGCGGCTACGACGGCGTCCTGCACTTCGCCGCCAGCTCGCAGGTCGGCGAGTCCGTGACCGACCCCGCGAAGTACTGGCGCAACAACGTCGGCGGCGCCATCGAACTCCTCGCCGCCATGCGCGCGGCGGGCGTGCGCACCCTCGTCTTCTCCTCCACGGCGGCGGTGTACGGCGAGCCCGCCACCACCCCCATCACCGAGGACGCGGCCACCGCGCCCACCAACCCGTACGGTGCCACCAAGCTCGCCGTCGACCACATGATCACCAGCGAGGCCGCCGCCCACGGCCTGGCCGCCGTCTCGCTGCGCTACTTCAACGTGGCGGGCGCGCACGGCGCGTACGGCGAGCGGCACGACCCCGAGAGCCACCTCATCCCGCTGGTACTGCGCACCGCGCAGGGCCGCCGCGACAGCATCTCCGTCTTCGGCACCGACTACCCGACTCCCGACGGCACCTGCGTGCGCGACTACATCCACGTCGACGACCTCGCCGAGGCGCACCTGCTCGCCCTCACCGCCGCCAGGCCCTCCGAGCACCTGATCTGCAACCTCGGCAACGGCAACGGCTTCTCGGTCCGCGAGGTCGTCGAGACCGCCCGCAAGGTCACCGGCCACGAGATCCCCGAGACCGAGGCCCCGCGCCGGGCCGGCGACCCCGCCGTCCTGGTGGCCTCCGCCGACCGCGCCCGCGAGGTGCTCGGCTGGCGGCCCACCCGTACCGATCTGTCCGGGATCATCGAGGACGCGTGGACGTTCGCGCGCCGGCAGGAGAGCGAGAGCACCCAGTGACGCACGAGCAGCTGTACGGGGTCGCCCCCGAAGGCACCTGGACCGCCCCGGGGCGGGTCAACCTCATCGGGGAGCACACCGACTACAACGACGGCTTCGTCATGCCGCTCGCCCTGCCGCACAGCACCACCGCCACCGTCTCGCGGCGCGCGGACGGCCTCGTGCGCGTGCACTCCCGCGAGATAGCGGGCCCGCCGGTGGACATCGACACCGCGACCCTCGCCCCCGGCTCGGTCGGCGGCTGGGCCGTCTACCCGGCCGGAGTGCTGTGGGCGCTGCGCGAGGCCGGGCACGAGGTCGGCGGCGCGGACATCCACTACACTTCCGACGTCCCGGTCGGCGCCGGGCTCTCCTCCTCCGCCGCGCTGGAGGTGGTCACGGCGCTGGCGCTGAGCGACCTGTACGACCTGGGGCTGAGCCGCGAGGAGATCTCCCGGATCGGGCAGCGCGCCGAGAACGGCTACGTCGGCGCCCCGACCGGCATCCTGGACCAGATGGCCTCCGCCTGCTGCACGGAGGGCCACGCCCTGCACCTGGACACCCGGGACATGGCGCAGCGCCAGATCCCCTTCGACCTGGCCGCAGAGGGGCTGCGGCTGCTGGTGGTGGACACCCAGGTCAAGCACGCGCACGCGGACGGCGCGTACGGCAAGCGGCGCGCCTCCTGTGAGGCGGGCGCGGCGGCACTGGGCGTACCGGCGCTGCGCGACGTCCCGTTCGGTGAGCTGGAGGCGGCCCTGGCCCGGTTGTCCGACGAGGAGATCCGGCGCCGGGTGAAGCACGTCGTCACCGAGAACCACCGGGTGGAGCGGGTGACCGCGCTGCTGGACGCGGGCCGGGTCCGCGAGATCGGCCCGCTGCTGTTCGAGGGCCACGCCTCGCTGCGCGACGACTTCGAGGTCTCCTGCCCCGAACTGGACCTGGTGGTCGAGGCGTCGGCCGCCGCCGGTGCGCTCGGTGCCCGGATGACGGGCGGCGGGTTCGGCGGCTCGGCCGTCGTCCTGGTGGAGGAGGACGCGGCGGAGGTGACCGGAAAGGCCGTGTCCGATGCTTTCGCGGCGGCCGGTCACACCGCCCCGAGGATCTTTACCGCCATCCCGTCGCCGGGTGCCCGGAGGCTGCCCGTACGCTGATCGCCGTCCAACTCGCTTACGGGACGGGAGAGTTAGTGATCCGCGATCTCTACAACGTGCGTGCGGCGGCCGACGGAGGGGCGACGGACGAGGTGATCCTCACCCCGATGTCCCCACAGGAGGAGCAGCGGGCCCGGGTGGCGTTCATGGAACTCATCGCTCGGGAGCTGGAGGAGAAGAGCTGGGCGCGCTTCCCGGCGTACTCCCCCGAGGAGCGCACCCGCCTGACCGAGGTGGCACGGGCCCTGTGCGTCCGGCTCGGCCGGCCGGTGCGGGTCGACGTCCAGGACCCGTGCTCCATGCTGTTCTCCTTCGAGCGCGGCGCCGGTGAACCCGGTCAGCTCGATGTGGGCCGCCTGTCCCTCTGACGGGCCTGCCGGAACGGGTGCAGCATGCTGGCGACCACCGCGTCGGTCGGGGGGAACGACGCGGGGTCGTGCAGCCCGACCCGCTCGGGGCGGCGTCCCGGATACCAGGTGAAACTGCCGAAGAGGCTGTCCCAGATGGACAGATCGCTTCCGTAGTGGCCGGCCTCGGACAGCTCCGTGCTGTGGTGCAGCCGGTGCTGTTCGGGGCTGGCGAGGACATAGCCGACCCAGCCGGTGCGGACGTCGATGTTCGCGTGCACGAAGAAGCCCTGCGCGACCACGAACAGGCCCACCGCGAAGACCGCCTGGGCCGAGAACCCGGCCAGCGCCAGGGCGAGTTGCACGATGCCCTGGGAGATCATGATGTCAAGGACGTGATTGACGCCGTTGTTGGCGACGTTCACCTTCTCCGGAGCGTGGTGCACGCCGTGCAGCCGCCACAGGTACTTGTTGGTGTGTCCCCAGCGGTGGATGAGATAGCTGGCGAGTGAGCCGACCAGCAGCGCCAGCGGGATCTCGACGGCGAGCCCGAACCGGGGCACGTCGGGGGACAGCCGCTCCACACCGGCGAGCACGGCGAGTTCGGCGATCACGCTGCCGACGGTGGTGAAGGCGTAGTAGATCCCGTACCGGCCCCACTCGCGGCGGCTGGGGTGCCAGTCCGGGTTGTGCGGGATCAGCCGCTCCAGAATGGCGAGGTACGCGATGGTGCCGACGAGGAAGGGCATGCTGGCGGTGCTCAGATCCCAGCCGAAGGCGAGCGTGGACGCGACGGTGGCGACGAGAGCGAACAGAAGGAGCGGATAAGCGGTTTTGCGGAGTAGTGAATTCGACCGGATGGGTACGTATTCTGTCTCGGGCAGAGTGTCCACGGCGGATGTTACCCAGAGGGTTGATATACCACCCCTCCATCGGATAAGACCGCCTATAGGATGAATAGCGCTCGCGTGTGGCGTGCACCGCGCACGGCGCGGCGCCCCGCCGGGCGCGCGGTTCCGTCTTCGTACTCCTTTCCGGGATGGCCGACTTCCGCCAAACCCCTTCACCCAGACGTTTCCGCCCGTACATTGGAGGGACAGCATCGGTGGGGGCCGACAGCTGTTTTTCAGGGGGCGAGAGCGGTGGGTGCTACGGGACGGCGGCGGCCGTACCCGAATGCGCCCACCAGGCCCGCCCGTTCGCGTCAGGGGGCGGAATCCAATGGATCGCATACGCGTATTGGTGGTGGACGAGCACCGCATCTTCGCCGAGTCGCTGGCCACCGCCCTCACGGCGGAGACCGACGTGGAGGCGGCGGCCGTCGGCACGGTTCCGGCAGCCGTGCACCAACTGGAACGGGCCGGCTACGACGTCCTGCTGCTGGACGTCGACATGGCCGAGTCACAGACCCTGCTCACCCTCGTCCGCGAGCGCCACGGCGAGCTGCGCCCCGTGATGCTCGCGACCTACGACGACCCGCGGCGCGCCGCGCAGTCACTCACCGCGGGAGCCAACGCCTGGGTGGCCAAAGACAGTTCACTCGCCAGGCTGCTGGTGGTGGTTCGCGGCGTACTGCGCGAGGAGACCCACGTCCCGCCCGCCCTGCTCACCGGCGTCTTACGCGAGCTGACCCACGACCGCCGCAACCGCACCGAGCACCAGCGGCTGGTCGCCTCACTGACCCCCAGGGAACTGGAGGTGCTGCGTTGCATGCTGTCGGGCCTGGGCCGCAAGGCGGTCGCCGAGCGCCTCTATCTCTCCCCGCACACCGTGCGCACCCACATGCAGAACGTCCTGGGCAAGCTGGGCGTCCACTCCACCCTGGCCGCCGTGGCCCTGGCCCGCCGCGCGGGCGTCCCGCCGGCCGACTGACCGGGTCGCCCGGCCCTCGCCGGCACGCCTGCCTCAACAGGCAACAGGCGTGCCCCCACAGCTCTCGGCAGCGGTCGCGCCGCACCGTAACGTCCTCTCCTGGAGCAGAGCATCGTCAGCACAGTCCCGGGAGTGATCGGTGTACGCGCGCGAGGAATCAGGCAAGCATCGGGGAAGGCCGCCGGTGGCGAGCCCTTCGCGGGACGGCGCGGTGAACTCCGCGGTGTCCTCGATGCTGAACATCCAGCGGACCGCGGGCAACGCGCGGGCCTCGCGCAGTCTGTCCGGCCAGGGGCGGCAGCCGGCGCTGCCCGTGCAGCGGGCGGGCTACGACGACGAGGGATACAGCACCTACGGCGAACGTGACAAGGAACGCCGTCGCCTGGAGCGGCGGTACGGGAAGAAGATCGACGGCCATTCGACGCACCAGGCCGAGCACCCGATTCCCTACTCCGCCGCCGCCCCCCGCAGCGTCACCGGCGGCGCACGCGGCGCCGGCGCGCTGCCGAAGTACGTCGAGAAGAATCTCCCGGCCTACTACGAGGACCACGACTCCCACCGCGCCCACCCGGGCACGGGCACGCGGAAGCAGTACGGGGACACCCCGATGACGCAGGACGAGTACCGCGAGGCCCACCGGACCGCCCTGAAGCGGAACAACCCCGCGGCGGCGCTGCACACCACCGCCGTGGAGTACGCCGGCATCAACAGCCTGCGGGACGACCGGGACGCCGACTACAAGAAGCGGCACGGGAAGAGCAATCCCTTCCGCGATCAGCCGTCCGGTCCCGCTTACGACCAGGCCGAGAGCAGCTACCAGTCGATGATCAACAACTTGGGCAAAGTCCCCTATCTCGACGACCAGGGACAGCTGCAGCACACCCGGAGCCTGGTGGGTTCCGAGCGGGCGGAGCTGATAGCGGGGCGAGACACGTCCCGCACCGGAAAGTATCCCGACCTGGCGGAACAGGACCGCTACCTGCGCAGGCAGGGCACCCACCGGCACGAGACCCGCTCGACGCGGGACGTCGATCTGCGGGAGCTGAGCCCCGGGCCACAGCCGCTGGACACCTCGTACTACCGGGAGCGCAGCAGCTCCCGCTCGGGCGAGAGCCAGCGCGATGCTCTGCGGCGACTGGCCAAGACCCCCTACCGCCCCGATCCGGGCGCGGCCAACGCCTACGACAGCGACGGGTACCTTCCCGGCCCGAGTCCCCTGCGCCGCTCCAGCAGCGTGTCCGGCCGCAGCCACGCACCCAGCGACCGTTCCAGCCGGCCGTCCTCCTACTACCCGCCCGTCAGCACGTCCGGCCGCTACCCGCCCAGCAGCTCCCGCAGCCGGGACATCGACCCCTACGCGTCCGGCAGTGGGACGGGTGGCCTCAGCCGCAGCTCCCTGCGCCGCTCCAACAGCGTCAGTGCCTCGCGGCCCAGCAGCAGCCAGGTGAGCTACGTCAGCGACTACGAGGACGAGCCCGTCTTCAGCCAGAGCAGCAGTTTCCGTGCTCCGAGCCTGTCCCGCAGCAGCTCACGGCGCGACCGCGACCGCGACACGCGCTACTACTGATCAGCGACCAGCGAGGTACAGGCTCAGGCATGCGAGCGCAGAAGCAACCGGAGCAGTCGGGCCGCGCGGGCGCGGCCCGGCCCGCACGGACCGTACGGCGCCCGGCCGCGCCGGCCGGCCCCCAGGCGGTGCTGGCCCTCCAGCGGCTGGCGGGCAACGGCGCCGTCTCCCGGACGCTGCGGGTGCAGCGGGAACGGGCGGCGGCCGAGCAGGACCAGCACGAGCACGGCGCCGGCTGCGGCCACGATCAGCCGGTGCAGCGGGAGGCGGCGCAGGTCCAGGCCGTCACCCGGAAGCCGGGCAGTCCGGTGGAGCCGAAGATCCGCGGCAAGGCGGAGAAGGCGCTGGGCACCAACTTCGGGCGGGTGGAGGTGCACAGAGGCCCGGACGCCCAGGCGTCGGCCGCCGCGATGGGGGCCCGTGCCTACACCACCACCGACCGTGGCCGGCAGCACATCGTGCTGGGAGCGGGCGCCGACAATCCGCACACCCTGTACCACGAGCTGACCCACGCCGATCAGCAGGCGAAGGGGCCGGTGGAGGGCACGGACACGGGCGGGGGGATCAGCCTCTCCAGCCCGGGGGACAAGGACGAGCGGGCGGCGGAGGCCAAGGCCGACGAGATCGAGCGGATGCCCGACGAGCCGGAGCACGGCCAGGACCACGCGCAGGGGTGACCCGGCCCGCTGCGCCGGTCACCAGCTGCCGATCTCCTTCACCAGGCGCCCGGCCTTGCGGTACTCCCGCCGGGCGCCGGTCAGCAGGTCCTCGGAGGTGACCGCGGAATCGCGCGCCGCCGCCGCGTAGGCGGCGGTCATGACGGCGCTGCGGATCGCGCCGCCCGCCAGCTCGAAGTCCTTGGCGCACGGCGCCGGATCGATGTCCTCGGCGCACGGCACATGGGTCAGGCTGTGCCGCCACAGGGCGAGCCGCTGCTCCTTGTCGGGAAAGGGGAAGTCGACCACCAGGTCGAGCCGGCGGGTGAAGGCCTCGTCGATGTTGGCGCGCAGGTTGGTGGTGAGCAGCGCGATGCCGCTGAACGCCTCCAGGCGTTGCAGCAGATAGGCGCTTTCCAGGTTGGCGTACCTGTCGTGCGAGTCCTTGACCTCCGAGCGCTTGCCGAAGACCGCGTCGGCCTCGTCGAAGAGCAGCACCGCGTCGGTGCGGTCGGCCTCGGTGAAGATCCGCTCCAGGTTCTTCTCGGTCTCGCCGACGTACTTGTCCACGACCGAGGAGAGCTGCACGACGTACAGGTCCAGGCCCAGATCGGCGGCGACCACCTCGGCGGACAGGGTCTTGCCGGTGCCGGACTCCCCGGCGAACAGCGCGAGGACGCCGCGCCCCCGGCCGCCGCCGGCACTCAGCCGCCAATCCCCCAGGACGCGTTCGCGGTGCCGGGCGCGCTGGGCGAGTTCGTGCAGCTGCTCCCGGGTGGTCTCGGGCAGCACCAGATCGTTCCAGCCGACATCCGGCATGATCCGGCGGGCGTGCTGTTCGAGGCCGGACGCGGACTGCTGCCGGGCGGCCAGCCGTACGTGCGCCGCGGTCAGCGCGGTGCCGTCCAGGGCGGCCAGGCCGCGCGCGGAGTGGGCGGCCCGGCGGATGCGGTCGCCGCCGAGCCGGTAGGCGGCGACGGTCGCGGCGAGGTCGAAGCCGGGGTCCTCGGCCGGTTCGAGGCCGAGCGCCTCCGCCCACAGGCCGGCGGGGTCCGAGCGCGGTCCCGGGGCGTCCAGGACCAGCGGGTCGGGGTCGCACCACTGCGGGTCGTACGCGGCCGGGCCGGTGAGGATCACCGGGACGCCGCCCACGTCGAGCGCCTTGATCAGCTCGGCGGGCTGTGCCGGCAGCGGCGACACCACGATCGCGCAGTCCCGCAGCCTGGCCTCCAGGAGGAGCTGGGGCAGTGGGGTCGCGTCCGCGGAGTCCGGGGAGGACGGTGTCTTCGCCGCCGTGGTGAGGTGCAGCGCGGGGCGGCCGGCGGCGGCGAGCGCGGCGACGGCGCAGGCCAGGCCGTCCCCCTCGCGCCGCTCCCGCAGATAGACCAGCGGCGGGCTGTCCTCGGCGAGGAGTTCCGCGAGCCGGTGGGTGAGGGAGGCCTCGGCGCCGGGCGGAGCGGTACCGGCCGGAGCGGCGGCGGAGTCCGGGGCGCCCGGGGGAACCTGAGGGACCGGCAGCGGACGGATCTGTCCGTCCAGGACTGCGTCGGGAGTGTCGTTGCCCAGCAGATGGGCGGCCAGCCGGTCGGGTACGCGCAGCGGCCGGCTCAGGAACGGCGCGTCGGGTTCCCCGACCCGCACCAGGCCGAGCCAGGACAGCGGCGCGGTGGGGTGGAACCGGTCACGCGCCCCGGCATCCAGGAGGGACAGGCCGCACACGTCAAGGGCCAGGCCGATGGTCGCCCGCCGGCGGCTGACGTCGTCGTTGAGGTAGGCGTACAGCGTCTCGAAGTCCCGGTCGAGATCCGGGGCGAGGGCGATGAGCAGGAGCGCGGCGTCCAGTTCGGACAGCCCCATCCGTACGGTCAGCGAGGCGATCCGGTCGGCGGGCCCGACCGGTTGCGAGCTGAGCAGCGGGGCGTCGGTGTCCGCCCCGTCCCGCTCCCGCCCGGGCCCGCGCAGCACATGCCCGACCGCTTCCTCCGGCAGGTGCAGGCCGCGCAGCGGGTCGCCCGCCGTGGGGTCGTCGGCGGAGCGCAGGTCCACGAGGGCGGCCACCCGCTCGCGCAGCGCGGCGAGCCGGGTGAGCAGCGGCAGGGCCGGATCGGGGCGGGACGGTGGGCCCTCGGGCGCGTTCGGTGCCGGGTCGCTCGTCGTGCTTCCGGGCGGGTCCGTGCGGACCTCATCCACCTTGCGGTTCACCGTCGTACTTTCCTCTGTGGCCGGTCGGCGGCGCGTTCGGTGCCGACGGTGCCCATTGTGCGAAGGGGGCGCGCGGGCCCACAAGGGCGGCGGGGGACGGCTGGGGGGAGGGCGGTGTTGCCCTCGCGGTCAGCCCGGCTGCCCGTTCCGGCCGGGGGAGGCCGCGGGCAGCAGCCGGGGTACCGCCCGGACGTAGATCACCATGCCCACCACCTCCACCAGCGTCTGGGTGACCACCACCACGGCGGCGATGGCCAGGGCGTCGGGCAGCGCCAGGGCGAGGGGCAGCACGACCAGGGAGTTACGGGTGGCGCCGGTGAAGACGACGGCGCGGCCGTCCGCCGTGCCCAGGCGGAAGAGACGGCTGACGCCCAGGCCGGCGAAGGCCATCACGACCAGGAAGAGGACGTAGAACGGGACCACCCGCGCCACGTCGCCCAGGCTGTCGCCGAGTTTCGGCACCTGCGAGGCGACCACGGTCAGCAAGGTGGCGGCCATCAGCGGCACCATCGCCGTCCCCATCGCGCCGGCGACCCGCGCTCCCGCGCGCCGCCGCGCCGCCCACGCCTGGGTGAGCCAGGCCAGGGTCAGCGGGATGACGATCAGCACGGTGAACGCCTCGACGAACGGGCCGGCCTCCACGACACCGCCCAGGTCCGGGCCCATGAAGAGGAACAGCAGGCCGGGCAGCAGCACCATCTGCGCGAGCAGCAGCAACGGGGTGGCGGCGAGCAGCCGTTCGGCGCTGCCGCCCGCCAGACCGCTGAAGACGATCACGTAGTCCACACACGGGGCGAGCAGCACCAGCAGCACGCCCAGCCGCACGGCCCGGTCCTCGGGCAGGAACGGGAACATCGCGGCGACCACCAGCGGCACCACCGCGAAGTTCACCACCAGCGCGGCGGCCAGGAAACGCCCCGCGCGCAGCGAACGCAGCAGTTCGGCGGCGGGCACCTGGAGGAAGGTGACGTAGAGCAGGGCGGCCAGGACGGGGTTGATCGCGTGTTCCAGGCCCGGGCCGGCACCGGGCGCCAGCCGTCCCACCAGGGCACCGGCGGCCAGCGCGCCCAGATAGACGGGGACCTGGTGCCGTTCCATGGCCGCGACCGGGCCGGATGACGGTGACAACGTGCGCGCTCCTGGGGAAGAGAGAGGGGAGATCGGGACACCCGGGAGCGGGGACCGCCCGGCCGCCGGGTGGCGCTCCCTCCCCGCCGTACGCCGGACCCCCGGCGAGCCGGGTCGGCCGCGTGAGGCCCTGACCGTCATCCTTCGGACCGGTCCGGAGGATGAGCCACCGGCCGGTCGGCGGAAGGATACGCCAAACCGGTGTATGGACCACCCTGGGTACATGTCGATGAAGCGGACCTATGTCTACGCCGATCCCGAGGATCTGGCGATCATCAAGGAGGCCGCCCGGCGGCGGGGCGTCAGCGAGGCCGAGATCATCCGGCAGGGGATCCATCTCGCGGCCATGGCCAACCGGGTCTGGGACGAGCCCTTGTTCTCCCGCGAGTACGAGGGGCCGGGACACACCCTGGCCAAGGAAGAGGCCCGGGACGCGGTCAGCGACGCGTCCCGGACCGCCGCCGGGGCGCGGGTCGGCGACCGGTCCGAGAGGCCGGGGGCGGGGAGGCCGTCAGCGGGGTGGTGATGTCCGGGTCGTGCTCCGCCCGGCGCAGGAGGAGTTCACGTACCCGCCGCCGTTCTTCCGTCGTCGTCCGCATGGTGCGACGGTAGTGCGGCCCGCCGGTGTGCCGCCCGGTGTGCCGCCCGCTCCCGTCAGGCGAACGCGTCCTGTCCGGTGAGTTCGGCCGACAGCGTCCACAGCCGGGCGGCCTGCTCCGGGTCGGTGGCCCACTCCCGTACGGACTCGGGCCCGGCGATGTCGCAGTCCACGCAGTACACCCCGCCCTCGCCCGCCAGCTGCGGGGAGGTGGCGGCCCAGGTCTGGGTGGCGGCGCCCTGGGCCGGGGTCTTGAAGTCGGCGCGTACGGTGCCGTGTGCGTCGGTCCAGCCCAGCTCGGCCATCTCCTGCGCGGCGAGATGGCGCTGGAGGGTGGTCATGATGGGCCCGGGGTGCAGGGAGAAGGCGCGCACACCCGCGCCCCGGCCGAGGGTGTCCAGGTGCCGGGCGAACAGCGCGTTGGCGGTCTTGGCCTGCCCGTACGCCAGCCACTTGTCGTAGCCGCGGGTGAACTGCACGTCCTCCCAGCGGATGCCCGAGCGCATGTGGCCGGCCGAGGAGACGGCGATGACCCGGGCGCCGCCGTCCCGGGCGAGGGCCGGCCACAGCCGGTTGGCGAGCGCGTGGTGCCCGAGGTGGTTGACGGCGAACTGGGCCTCCCATCCCGGGCCCACCCGGGTCTCGGGGCAGGCCATGACGCCGGCGTTGTTGATCAGGATGTCGAGGGAGCGGCCGGTGTCCAGGAAGGCGTCGGCGAAGCGCCGTACGCTCTCCAGGTCGGCGAGGTCGAGCTCGGCGACCTCCGCGAGCCCGTCGAGGGCCTCGCGCGCCGCCGCCGGCCGCCGCCCCGGGACGACGACGTGGGCCCCGGCCCCGGCCAGGGCGCGGGTGGTCTCCAGGCCGAGCCCGGCGTATCCGCCGGTGACGATCGCGAGCCGTCCCGACAGGTCGATCCCGGTCACGACCTCCCGCGCCGTGCTGTGCGCGCCGAACCCGGAACCGATGCTGTGCTGTGCGGTGGTGGTCATCCCCCCACCGTACGAACGCGAGTGCGCTCCAGGGCAAGTGCGCGGCGCGGGCTCAGGCGGGGGTGTTGTCGAACGGCGCGGTGAGGGTGCGCAGCAGGGTGGCCAGGTTCTGGCGCTCGGGGGCGCTGAGGCCGTTCAGGATGGCGCGCTCCTGGTCCAGCAGACCGGCCAGGGCGGCGTCCGCGTGGTGGCGGCCCGAGGGGGTGAGGCGGACGAGGACGCCGCGCCGGTCGCTGGGGTCCGGGAGCCGTTCGACCAGGCCCTTCTTGGCGAGCCGGTCGATGCGGTTGGTCATGGTGCCCGAGGTGACCAGCGTCTGGGTGAGGAGGGCGCCGGGGGAGAGCTGGTACGGGGTCCCGGCCCGGCGCAGTGCGGTGAGGACGTCGAACTCCCACGACTCCAGCTCGTGTTCGGCGAACACCTGGCGCCGTGCGCGGTCGAGGTGGCGGGCCAGCCTGCTGACGCGGCTCAGTACCTCCAGCGGCTCCACGTCGAGATCGGGGCGCTCCCGGCGCCAGGCCGCGACCAGTCGATCGACCTCGTCCTTCATGGGGAGCAGTGTAGTAGTTCTGTCGACGTGAAGTCTCTTGAAGCCGTTTATCTTGACATCGAGATAAAGCCGGGGGAGGGTCGGACCATGAACGATCTGTGGGATCCCGGTCAGTACCAGCGGCACAGCGGCCACCGCACCCGGCCGCTGCTCGATCTGCTCGCCCGGGTGCCCGGGCTGCCCGGGCACCCGCCCGGGCCCCGGATCGCCGACCTCGGCTGCGGACCCGGCGCGCCGACCCGGCTGCTCGCCCGGCGCTGGCCGGACGCCGCCATCACCGGGTACGACAACTCCCCCGCGATGCTCGCCGAGGCCGCCGCCCACGCCGGCCCCACCGACGGCGGCGGCTCGGTGGACTTCGCCCCCGCCGACCTCGCGCGGTGGACCCCGCCGCCCGCCTCCCACGAGCTGATCGTCTCCAACGCCGCCCTCCAGTGGGTGCCGGGACACCCGGAGCGCTTCGCCGCGTGGATCGCCGGCCTCACCCCCGGAGGGGTCCTCGCCTTCCAGGTGCCGGGGAACTTCGACGCCCCCAGCCACACCCTCATGCGCGACCTGGCCGCGAGCCCGCGCTGGCGCGACCGGCTCGCCGGGGTGCTGCGGGACCCGCACCCGGTCCTCAGCCCGGCCGGATACGCCGAGGCGCTGACCGGTCCCGGCGGGGCGGCGGACGTCGACATCTGGGAGACCACCTACCTCCAGCGGCTGACCGGCGAGGACCCGGTGCTCGACTGGATGCTGGGCACCGGACTGCGGCCCGTGCTCGCCGCCCTGGAGGACGACCCGCAGGCCCGGGTGGACTTCCTCTTCGCGTACCGCGACGCGCTGCGCACCGCCTATCCGGCGGGGCCGGGCGGCGTCACGCCGTACCCGTTCCGGCGGATCTTCGCCGTGGCGGTGGCGCCGTGATCACCGGGCTCGCCGCGCGGCCGGCCGCGCACGGACCCGCTGTCGTCCCGGACCACGAGCTGCCCGGGTACCGGCGCTTCCACACCGAGGACCCGGTCGGCAACCGGCTGGAATTCCTCGAACCGCAGTGAGCGGTCCGGCAACCTTCTGGTGGGTTGTGGCGACTTCCTTTCGCTTGAGTCGCCTCCCACTTCCCGAGGAGAGAACGTGGCAGCTCCACGCCATCCCCGTCGCCGCCGCACCTGGGTGCTGATGGGCGCCGCCGTACTCGCCGGGGTGCTCGCCGCCCCGACCGCGCCCGCCGCCGCGGACGATCCGGCCGGCGCCCCGGCGGCCGCCGATGTTTCGGTGGCCGCCTCCCAGCTGGAGAACCTCGACCGCGGTCTGGTCAGCGTCCACTCCGGCGGCAACAACCTGGTCAGCTGGCGCTACCTGGCCACCGACCCGGACAACGTCGCCTTCAACGTCTACCGGGGCAGCGTCAAGGTCAACGACCAGCCCATCACCGGCACCACCAACTTCCTGCACCGCGATGTCCCCAACAGCGCCGACTACCGGGTGCGGGCCGTGGTGGGCGGGGCCGAGCAGGACTGGTCCCCGCACGCCATTCAGTTCCGCGCCGGGTACTACGACATCCCGATCCAGCAGCCGCCCGGCGGCTCCGGCTACACCTACAACGCGAACGACGCCTCCGTCGGCGACCTCAACGGCGACGGCCAGCTGGACATCGTCCTCAAGTGGGACCCGTCCAACTCCCAGGACAACGCCAACGACGGGGTCACCGGCACCACGATCATCGACGGCTACACCCTGGCCGGTCAGCGGCTGTGGCGGATCGACCTGGGCCGCAACATCCGCTCCGGCGCCCACTACACCCAGTTCCAGGTGTACGACTACGACGGCGACGGCAGCGCCGAGGTGGTCATGAAGACCGCCGACGGCACCGTCGACGGCACGGGCCGGGTCATCGGCAACGCCTCCGCCGATTACCGCAACAGCGCGGGCCGGGTCCTGGACGGTCCCGAGTTCCTCACCGTCTTCAACGGCCGGACCGGCGCCGCCATGGCCACCGTCGACTACGTCCCGGCCCGCGGCAGCGTCAGCTCCTGGGGCGACAACTACGGCAACCGGGTGGACCGCTTCCTGGCCGGCACCGCCTACCTCGACGGCTCCCGCCCCTCCATCATCATGGCGCGCGGCTACTACACCCGGACCGTCATCGCAGCCTGGGACTGGCGGGATGGCCGGCTGACCCGGCGCTGGACGTTCGACACCAACAGCTCCACCAACGTCGGCCAGGGCTACGACGGACAGGGCAGCCACAGCCTGTCCATCGGCGACGTCGACGGGGACGGCCGCGACGAGATCGTGTACGGGGCGATGGCCGTCGACGACAACGGCTCACGGCTGTGGACCACCCGCACCGGCCACGGCGACGCGCAGCACCTGGGCAACTTCAACCCCAATACCTCGGGCCTGGACTACTTCAAGGTCTCCGAGTCCAGCGGCCAGCCCTCCTCCCTGTACATCAACCCCGCCAACGGCCAGATCCGCTGGCAGACCGCCGCAGGCGGCGACAACGGGCGCGGGGTGGCCGGCAACATCTGGTCCGGCTCGGTCGGCGCCCAGATGTGGTCCTCGCGCGACGGTCAGCTGCGCAACGTGGGTGGCCAGGAGATCGGCCGCAAGCCCTCCAGCACCAACTTCCTGGTGTGGTGGGACGGCGACCCGGTGCGCGAGCTGCTGGACGACACCCGCATCGACAAGTACGGGCCCAGCGGGGACACCCGGCTGCTGACCGGCTCCGGGGTGGCCTCCAACAACGGGACCAAGGCCACCCCCGTGCTCTCCGGCGACATCCTCGGCGACTGGCGCGAGGAGGTCATCTGGCGCACCAGCAACAACGGCGCGCTGCGGATCTACTCCACCCCCGTCGAGACCGACCGCAAGATCACCACGCTGCTCCACGACCGGATGTACCGCACCGGCCTCGCCTGGCAGAACACCGCGTACAACCAGCCGCCGCACACCAGCTTCTACCTGGGGCAGGGGATGGGTACCCCGCCCCGGCCCACCGCCCTCGCCGCCACCGGAGGGTGAAGAGGTAATGGTTGAAGCCTGCATTTCCCCTGAAAGGGGCACGTAATAGGTCCGACCGAGTGAACAATGACAACCGATCCTGCTCAGCCGTGTTGTTCAGGATGCTCCCGCAGCGGGGCATCCACACACGGAAGGAACATCTCGTGAAGAAGACCCTTGCCACGGTCGCCGTCGCCGCCTCGGCTGTTGGTATGGCGGGCGCGGCCGCTGCTCCGGCGATGGCCACCGACAACCAGCTGGGCCCGATCTCGTCCAACGGCAACGCCTCGGACCAGATCTACGGCAACACCACCACCAGCGGCAAGTTCTCCCCGAACTTCGCGCTGATCAACGGTTCGCTGAACAAGCCGTGCATCGCCGTTCCGCTGAACAGCGTCGACGTCCAGAACGTCGTTGGCCTGGTCAACGTCGGCATCCAGGACCTGCTCACCCAGAAGCAGAACCAGACCTGCGCCGAGAACTCCAGCTCCGTCCAGGGCGACGCGCCTCTGTCGCACGTCCTCACCGGCCTGGGGATCCTCTCCAACAACGGTGTCGGCAACGGCTGATCCAGCTCCGGCTGACCTATCGCCGGGACATCCGGCGGCGGGGCCGCACGACCTCCGGTGCGGCCCCGGCGTCCCCGGCGTTGCCCCGCATCAGAACCGCCCCCCGGCTGCACGGTCAGCCGGGGGGCGGTTCTCTGTGTTCCGGGACCGTGCGGTCCGGGGGCCGTGCCCCAGGGGAGTCCGGGCGGCTCACACCCGGCGGTGGCCCACCAGACGGGGGGAGTGCTCCAGGCCCTGCAGGCCGTTCCACGCAAGATTCACCAGGTGCGCCGCGACCTCGGACTTCTCCGGCCGCCGGACGTTCAGCCACCACTGTCCGGTCAGCGCCACCATCCCCACCAGCGCCTGGGCGTACATCGGCGCCAGCTTCGGATCGAAGCCGCGCGCCTTGAACTCCAGGCCGAGGATGTCCTCGACCTGGGTGGCGATGTCCCCGATGAGAGAGGCGAAGGTCCCGGTGGACTGGGCGACGGGGGAGTCGCGCACCAGGATGTGGAACCCGTCCGTGTACTGCTCGATGTAGTCCAGCAGCGCGAAGGCCGCCTGCTCGCACAGCTCGCGCGGATGCCCGGCGGTGAGCGCCCCCTGCACCATGTCCAGCAGCCGGGTCATCTCGCGGTCCACGATCACCGCGTACAGACCCTCCTTGCCGCTGAAGTGCTCGTAGACCACCGGCTTGGAGACGCCGGCCTTGGCCGCGATCTCCTCCACCGAGGTGCCCTCGAAGCCGCGCTCGGCGAACAGGGTGCGACCGATGTCGAGCAACTGCTCACGGCGCTCGGTGCCGGTCATCCGCCGGCGCGGACGCCGGGGCGGACGCTCCTTGCGTGCGCCGCCCCGGACCGCTCGCTGATTGCCGTTGCTGCTGCTCTCGTCGGTCGCCACCCCACCATCATGCCGTCTTCGGAGGCGCGCCTTCCCCGGGGTTTCGCTCGGTGGACGCGCCGGCGGCCGTCGTGGGGGCCGGATCCGGGTCCTCCCGCGCGGCCTCGTCCCCCGCGTCCGCGCCCTGGGCCCGCCGCGCCGCCAGCCGTTCCGGCTTCGGCCAGCGCACGTCGTACACCCAGCCCGCCTTCTCGAACCAGCGGATCAGCCGCGCGCTGGAGTCCACCTGATGACGGTCCACGCCGTGCCGCGCGCAGGTCGGGTCGGCGTGGTGCAGGTTGTGCCAGGACTCCCCGCAGGACAGCACCGCCAGCCACCACACGTTGCCCGAACGGTCCCGCGAGCGGAACGGCTGCTTGCCGGTGGCGTGGCAGATCGAGTTGATGGACCAGGTGACGTGGTGCAGCAGGGCCACCCGCACGAGTGAGCCCCAGAAGAACGCGGTCAGTGCCCCCTGCCAGGACCAGGTGGCCAGGCCGCCGATGAGCGCGGGCAGCGTCAGCGAGACGGTGGCCCACAGCACGAACTGCCGCGAGACCCGCCGGACGTCCGGGTCCTTGATCAGGTCGGGCGCGTACTTGTGCTGCGGGGTCTGCTCCACGTTGAACAGCCAGCCGGTGTGTGCCCACCACAGGCCCCTGAGCAGCGCGGGCACGGTCTCCCCGTACCGCCAGGGGGAGTGCGGGTCGCCCTCGGCGTCCGAGTGCTGGTGGTGCTTGCGGTGGTCGGCGACCCAGCGCACCACCGGGCCCTCCAGTGCCAGCGAGCCGGCGATGGCCAGCGCGATGCGCAGCGGACGCCTGGCCTTGAAGGCGCTGTGCGTGAAGTGCCGGTGGAAGCCGACGGTGATGCCGTGGCAGCCGACGAAGTAGAAGGCGACGAGCAGCCCGAGGTCGAGCCAGCTCACCCCCCGGCCCCAGGCGAGCGGGACGGCCGCGAGCAGGGCCAGGAAAGGGAGCACGATAAAGGCGGTGAGGGCCACCTGCTCCACCGAGCCGCGGCGCTCGCCGCCCAGGGTGCCGGACGGCGCGGGGGAGGACGGTGGGGCGGGGTCGGGGGGCGCGGCCTGGGAAGGTACGAGGTCGGGGCTGGTCGTCATGAGGCAGCGTTCCTCGGGTGAGGGAAATGGGGATAGGGGGGTACGTAGAGGCTGATGTCCTCCTCCACGGCTTACCTACGGGACCGTAACCTACGGCGACGTTTGTATCGCAATCCGTGAGGTCATCTCACGCCCTGAAGCGCCCCCGCCCAGGCGGGGCGGCCTCATTACCATGGGGGTCCGTCGGACAACGCGGTCCGTGACCAGCCAGATCCCTGTCCATTCAGCTTCATTCAGCTGCGAGGAGCCGCAACTGTGAGCAGTGCCGACAGCAAGCCGGAGAGAGCGGAAAGCCCCGAAAGTGGTAGTGCCCTGCGTGCGGATATCCGCCGTCTGGGGGACCTTCTCGGGGAGACGCTGGTCCGGCAGGACGGTCCTGAGCTGCTCGATCTCGTCGAGCGGGTCCGTTCCCTCACCCGTACGGACGGCGAGGCCGCCGCCGCCCTGCTCGGGGACACGGATCTCCAGACGGCGGCCAAGCTCGTACGGGCATTCTCCACGTACTTCCATCTCGCGAACGTGACCGAACAGGTGCACCGCGGGCGCGAACTCGCCGCGCGGCGGGCCACCGAGGGCGGGCCGCTCTCGCGCACCGCCGACATGCTCAAGGAAGCCGACCCGGCGCACCTGCGGCAGACCGTGGCGAACCTCGGGGTGCGCCCGGTGTTCACCGCGCACCCCACCGAGGCCGCCCGGCGCTCGGTCCTCACCAAGCTGCGCAAGATCGCCGAACTGCTGGAACGGCCCGAGACCGAGCACGGCGGCGACCGGCGCCGCACCGAACTGCGCCTGGCCGAGAACATCGACCTCATCTGGCAGACGGACGAACTGCGCGTCACCCGCCCCGAACCCACCGACGAGGCCCGCAACGCCGTCTACTACCTGGACGAGCTGCACCACGGCGCGGTCGGCGACCTCCTGGAGGACCTGGCGGCCGAGCTGGAGCGCGCCGGTGCCCCGCTGCCGGCCGGCACCCGCCCGCTGACCTTCGGCACCTGGATCGGCGGCGACCGCGACGGCAACCCCAACGTCACCCCGTCGGTGACCTGGGACGTGCTGCTGCTCCAGCACGAGCACGGCATCACCATGGCGCTGGAGCACATCGACCAGCTGCGCAGCGCGCTGTCCAACTCCATCCGCAACAGCGGCGCCACCCAGGAGCTGCTGGACTCACTCGCCGCCGACCTGGAGGCGCTGCCGGAGATCACCCCGCGCTACAAGCGGCTCAACGCCGAGGAGCCCTACCGGCTGAAGGTGACCTGCGTCCGGCAGAAGCTGCTGAACACCCGCACCCGGCTGGCGGCCGGCGCCACCCACGTACCCGGGCACGACTACCTGGGCACCGGGGAGCTGCTGGCGGACCTGTCCGTCGTCCAGCGCTCGCTGCGCGAGCACCGCGGCGCCCTGATCGCCGACGGCCGCCTCGAGCGGCTGATGCGGACGGTGGCGGCGTTCGGCCTCCAGCTGGCCACCATGGACGTGCGCGAGCACGCGGACGCCCACCACCACGCGCTCGGCCAGCTCTTCGACCGGCTGGGCGAGGAGTCCTGGCGGTACGCGGACATGCCGCGCGAGTACCGCACCAAGCTCCTCGCCAAGGAACTGCGCTCACGCCGCCCCCTGGCACCCTCCCCGGCACCGCTGGACGCCGCGGGGGCCAAGACCCTCGGGGTCTTCGGGACGATCGGCAAGGCGCTGGAGGCGTTCGGCCCGGAGATCATCGAGTCGTACATCATCTCGATGTGCCAGGGCGCGGACGACGTCTTCGCCGCGGCCATCCTGGCGCGCGAGGCAGGGCTGCTGGACCTGCACGCGGGCTGGGCCAAGATCGGCATCGTGCCGCTGCTGGAGACCACGGACGAGCTGCGGATCGCGGACGAACTGCTGGACGCGATGCTGTCCGACCCCTCCTACCGCCGCCTGGTGGCGCTGCGCGACGACGTGCAGGAGGTCATGCTCGGCTACAGCGACTCCTCGAAGTTCGGCGGGATCACCACCTCCCAGTGGGAGATCCACCGCGCGCAGCGGCGGCTGCGCGACGTGGCGCACCGGCACGGGGTACGGCTGCGGCTGTTCCACGGCCGCGGCGGCACCGTGGGGCGCGGCGGCGGCCCGACGCAGGACGCGATCCTGGCGCAGCCGTGGGGCACGCTGGAGGGCGAGATCAAGGTGACCGAGCAGGGTGAGGTCATCTCGGACAAGTACCTGGTGCCCTCCCTCGCCCGGGAGAACCTGGAACTGACCGTGGCGGCCACCTTGCAGGCCTCGGCCCTGCACACCGCGCCGCGCCAGTCGGACGAGGACCTGGCGCGCTGGGACGCGGCGATGGACACCGTCTCGGAGGCGGCGCACGGCGCGTACCGCAAGCTGGTGGAGGACCCGGACCTGCCGGCGTACTTCTTCGCGGCCACCCCGGTGGACCAGCTCGCCGAGCTGCACCTGGGCTCGCGCCCCTCGCGCCGGCCCGACTCGGGGGCGGGTCTGGACGGACTGCGGGCGATCCCGTGGGTGTTCGGCTGGACGCAGTCGCGGCAGATCGTGCCGGGCTGGTTCGGGGCGGGCACCGGTCTGCGGGCGGCCCGCGAGGCGGGACTGGAAGACGCGCTGACCGAGGCGTTCGGCCGCTGGCACTTCTTCCGGAACTTCCTGTCCAACGTGGAGATGACGCTGGCGAAGACGGATCTGCGGATCGCCCGGCACTACGTGGACACGCTGGTGCCGCAGGAACTCCAGCACATCTTCGACGTCATCGAGGCGGAGCACGCGCTGACGGTGTCCGAGGTGCTGCGCATCACCGGGGAGTCGCAGCTGCTGGACGCCAACCCGGCGCTCCAGCGCACCCTGCGCATCCGTGACGCGTACCTGGACCCGATCTCCTACCTCCAGGTGTCGCTGCTGCACCGCCAGCGGGAGGCGGCCGAGCGGGGCGAGGACCCCGATCCGCTGCTGACCAGGGCGCTGCTGCTGACGGTGAACGGGGTGGCGGCGGGGCTGCGCAACACCGGCTGACGCCCGTACCCGCCCCGAAGGCCCCGCCCGGCCGCCGCGCCGGGCGGGGCCTTCGGGCTGAGCGCACGGCATCCGGAACGGGGCCGTCGCCCGGGGGCGGCGACCCGGTGGAGGTCGAGATCCAGCCGGGGCGCGACGGCGTCTACCGCGACGACAGCGACCTGCGCTGGGACCTGGGCTCGGCCGCGTAACCGTAGTAGGCGATGACCTCGGCCCGGTCCAGGGTGAGCCGCACCGGATGGCCGGGCGGCAGGGCCGGGCCGGGGAGCTCCGGCAGGTCGGCGGGGAGCAGCCCGCCGGGGAGCTGGACGGTGTGCGGCTTGTCCGCGGGGGTGTGGACGGTGAGGGCCAGGTCCGCGGCGCCGAGCAGCGATCGCGCGGCCCAGCGCAGTTCGTGGGGGTCCGGCGTGATGAGGCGGGCGGTGCCGCCCTCGGGCGGGGTGCCGTCGAGCCGGTAGTAGCTGTAGGTGTCGTCACTGGTGAGCGCGGTGGCCGGGCGGCGCAGCACCTCGAGTCCGGCGCGGGCGGTGGGGTGGTCGGGGTCGGTGCGCAGCACGGCCCGGTACAGGTGCAGGGCCTCGCCCTGCCGGCGGGCGATGGCGGAGTCGGGGTCGCCCAGCACGTACCGCAGTTCGATCTGCTGGGCGAGTACCCCGGCCAGCAGGACGGCGGCGGACGTGTCGTCGGGGCGGGCGGTCAGCGCCGCCCGCAGCCAGGGCTCGCCGGGCCAGTGGGGTAAGGGCCATGCCTCGCCGTCCGGTTCGTCCGGGAGGAGGCAGAGCAGCCGCCCCAACTCCCGGGCGGCCTCCGGATTTCCGGTCACGGCCTCGTTGTGCAGCGCGGCCAGCCGGTTCTCATCGATCACCACGATCCCGCACCCTACCGAGCGCCGGGCAGGACGCCGTACGCGTCGGTTCAGTCGGTGGCCTTCGGATGGCCCGTCCCCGCGTACGTGATCCACGCCGTCCGGAGGCTGTCGTCCACCAGGTACCAGAGGTGGCCACCACCCGTCACTTCGTACTGCCAGCGTTCCAGGTCCTGTCCTTTGAAGGACGCGCTGCCGAGAGCCCCCTTGAGGCGGTGCTGACGGGCAGGGTGGCCTGTGTCGCGCGGCGTGGCGCGAATCTGGTCGTAGGCCCGTCGGAGATTCGCCCCGGCCGTCCGGGCCAGTTCCTCCCAGCCGTTCGCCGCAGCGGTGTTGGCGAACCGCAGGTCGTCCTCGTCCTCGACCGGTGGGGGTGCGGCCCGGTCGCCTCGCTTCGGGGTCACGCGGTGGTCTCCGGCGCCGGGACGGGGCCCAGGTCGCCTTCGGGTTCTCGGGTGAGGGCCGCGTGCAGGGTCGGATCGGCGTAGATCTCCGCGCTGTGGCGCCACTGGGTGAGCAGAAGAGCCAGCGGGGTCAGATTGTCCAGGGCCGCCGCACCCTGGGCCGTCGAGACCAGTTCGCCGACAAAGCTGTCGAGGTCGTCCTTCGGGAGGAAGGTGCTCCAGGGCAGCGCGTCCGGCAGAACCTCGCGGAGGATCGCCACGTTGCCGCCGCGCACCAGGCCGGCGAGGAGACGGGAAGTGAAGTCGACCACCGTGGTGTTCTGTTCCAGCTGATCGACGCGGATCAGGGCAAGGTCCTCGTCGTCCCTGCGACGCAGCCGGAGGGCGCGGACGGCTTCGAGTCTTCGCGCCGTGGCGGCGGGATGGTGGAGCAGTTCGCTGAAGGGCACGCTCTCATAGGCGGCAGTCATGATGTCCACACTACCTTGGATGTCTGCTTCTGTGCGGTGTGTCGCGTGACCCTGGGTCGGTTGCCCACCGCGCGGGTGTGACGTCGGCTCGGGGTAAGCCGTCCAGGTATCACCGGCGGATCTCGCCGGACTCCGCTGATCCGTGTGCGTGCGTTGAGTGCGTGGCCCGATGCGGCTACTGTCAGCAGCATGAGCAGCGATGCACCTGACAGTGGGCGTGAGAAGTGGCTGGCGCCGGTCGCGGCGGGGGTCACCGTCGTGTTGTGGGCCTCGGCCTTCGTCTCCATCCGCAGCGCCGGGGAGGCCTATTCACCCGGCGCGCTGACCCTGGGCCGGCTGCTCTTCGCCGTGCTGGCGCTGGGGGCGGTGTGCCTGGTGCGCCGGGTGGGATGGCCCCCGCGGGCCGCCTGGCCGTGGATCGCGGCCTCCGGCTTCCTGTGGTTCGGCGTCTACAACGTCGCCCTCAACTGGGGCGAGCAGCAGGTGGACGCGGGCACCGCCGCCATGCTGGTCAACATCGCGCCGCTGCTGGTCGCGCTCATCGGCGGCCGGATGCTGGGGGAAGGGCTGCCGCGCACGCTGCTGCTCGGCATGGGCATCTCCTTCGCCGGGGCCGTGGTCGTGGGCCTGGGCATGTCCGGCCAGGGCGACGCGTCCACCACCGGGGTGCTGCTGTGCCTGCTGGCCGCGGTGACGTACGCGGCCGGGGTGGTGCTGCAGAAGCCCGCGCTCGGGCACGCGGGGCCGCTCCAGGTGGTCACCTTCAGCGCCCTGGTCGGCATGGTCGCCGCGCTGCCCTTCAGCGGCGCTCTGGTGTCCGAACTGGCCGACGCGCCCGTCTCCGCGACCCTCAACATGGTCTACCTGGGCCTGTTCCCCACCGCCCTGGCCTTCACCACCTGGGCGTACGCACTGGCCCGCACCACCGCCGGGCGGATGAGCGCCACCACCTACGTGGTGCCCGCCCTGGTGCTGCTGATGTCCTGGGCGCTGCTGGGTGAGGTGCCCGGCGTGGTCGGCCTCGCGGGCGGCGCGCTGTGCCTGGCCGGGGTCGCCGTCTCCCGGTACCGGCCCCGGGCGCGTACCGTTCCGGCCGTACCGGAGCCGGCCGTGGTACGCGAACCCGCCGGCTGACCCGCCCCGTTCACCACAGGGCGAACGCCGTCGCCAGCAGCGCGATGCCCGCCCCCGCCGTGGCCCACGCGGTGCGGTACATCCGCAGACCGCCGCCGATCACGATCCCGGCCAGCAGCAGCGAACCGGCCAGTGGCAGGCAGGCGTACAGCACCCCCGGCGCCCCGGTGCGGACCACCTCGGCGGTGCCGGGGCGCAGCGCCACCTCCAGTGTTTCGCCCGGCTCCCGGCCGATCCGCTGGTACAGGGCGACGGTCTCACCCGAGGGGCCGAACGTTCCCGTGCAGCGTTCCCGGTCGCACGCTGCGAGCGTCAGCGGGCCCGCCGCGCCCTGCGGTGGCCGCAGCGCGTCCCGCGCGGTGTCCCAGGAGCTCCAGGCGCCACCGGTGACCATCAGCAGGGCCAGCAGCGTCATCAGGATCATCCGGGTGAGCAGGAGCGCGCCGAACGCGCTCTCCCCTGCTCGCCGCAGTCGGTCGCGTCGGACGGGCATGGCGCAGATCCTTGGCCAACGCCCTGCGCCGGGTCAACCCCCGGTCAGCCGTTGTACGCGCCCTGCGCCCGCTCCAGACCGTCCGTGATCAGGGATTCCACGGCGTCGGCTGCCCGGTCCACGAAGTAGTCCAGTTCCTTGCGTTCGGTACTGGAGAAGTCCTTGAGCACGAACGCCGCCACATCCATCCGCCCCGGCGGGCGGCCCACCCCGAAGCGCACCCGGTAGTAGTCGCGGCCCAGGGTCGCGGTCAGCGACTTCAGCCCGTTGTGGCCGTTGTCGCCGCCGCCCCGCTTGAGGCGCAGCACCCCGTAGTCGATGTCGAGTTCGTCGTGGATGGCGATGACGTGCTCGGCGGGGATCTTGTAGAAGGCGCTCAGCGCGCCGGTGGGGCCGCCGGAGACATTCATGTACGTCATCGGCTTGGCCAGCACCACCCGGTGGCCGGCGAGACGCCCCTCCGCCACCATCGCCCGGGACTTGTGCGCCTTGAAGCGGGCGCCGATCCGGTCGGCCAGCAGGTCGGCCACCATGAAGCCGACGTTGTGGCGGTTGCCCGCGTACTGCGGACCGGGGTTGCCCAGGCCGGCGATCAGCCAGGGGGACGGAGCGGGAGAGGTGCTTTCACTCATGCCCCGCATCCTTCCATCCCCGCCGTCACCGGCCCGGGCTCACTCCGTGTTCCTACGGTGTCAGGCGGCGGACTCTTCGCCCTCGGCACCCGCGGCCGGCTCCTCGGCCTGCGGCTGCACGACCTGCACCACGATGTCGTCGCCGTCGATCGCCAGGGTGGTGCCCTTGGGCAGCTCGATGTCCTTGGCGAGCACCGAGTCGCCCACGGTCAGGCCCTGCACCGAGACGGTGATGGAACCGGGGATGTCGGTGGCCTCGGCCTCGACGGGCAGCGCGGACAGCACGTGCTCCAGCAGACCGCCGCCCGGCGCCAGGTCGCCCTCGACGACCAGCGGAACCTCGACGGTGACCTTCTCGCCCTTCTTCACGACCAGCAGGTCGAGGTGGACGAGGAAGCCCTTGAGCGCGTCACGCTGGACGGCCTTGGGGATGACCAGCTCTTCGCGGCCGGCGATGTCCAGGGTGATCAGGACGTTGGAGTTCTTCAGCGCCAGCATGGTGGCGTGGCCCGGCAGGGTGACGTGCACGGGGTCGCCGCCGTGTCCGTAGATGACGGCCGGGACCTTGTCCTCGCGGCGGATACGGCGCGACGCGCCCTTGCCGAACTCCTCGCGGACCTCGGCGGCGATCTTCACATCAGCCATGGTGGTTCTCCCTCAGGCTCGGGTGGTGATGGATACGGCACATGTCACCCGGCCCTGGTGGGACCTGCTGCGTGGAACACGAGCGCGTCGATAACGGACGCCCCCCGCTGGGGGACCTCCCTCGCCGAGCAACCCGGGCAGTGTACCCGGCGAGGAAGGCCCTGCCCGAATCCGGTTACGCGTCGCCCTCGAAGAGGCTGGTCACCGAGCCGTCCTCGAAGACCTCGCGCACCGCGCGGGCGATGGTCGGGGCCATCGACAGCACGGTGATCTTGTCGAGTTCCACCTCGCTGGGGGTGGGCAGCGAGTTGGTGAAGATGAACTCCGAGACCTTGGAGTTCTTCAGCCGGTCGGCCGCCGGGCCCGACAGCACACCGTGGGTGGCCGCCACGATGACGTCCTCCGCGCCGTTGGCGAACAGCGCGTCCGCCGCCGCGCAGATGGTGCCGCCGGTGTCGATCATGTCGTCGACCAGGACACACACCCGGCCGTTCACATCACCCACGACCTCGTGCACGGTCACCTGGTTCGCCACGTCCGGGTCGCGCCGCTTGTGCACGATCGCCAGCGGGGCGCCCAGCTTGTCCGCCCACCGGTCCGCGACCCGGACCCGCCCGGCGTCCGGGGAGACCACGGTCAGCTTGGCGCGGTCGACCCGGCCCCCGATGTAGCTGGTGAGCACCGGCAGCGCGAAGAGGTGGTCGACGGGGCCGTCGAAATAGCCCTGCACCTGGTCGGCGTGCAGGTCCATGGTGATGATCCGGTTGGCGCCGGCCGTCTTGAGCAGGTCCGCCATCAGCCGGGCCGAGATGGGCTCACGGCCGCGGTGCTTCTTGTCCTGCCGGGCGTAGCCGTAGAACGGAATGATCACGGAGATACTGCGCGCGGAAGCACGTTTGAGCGCATCGATCATGATCAGCTGTTCCATGATCCAGGTATTGATCGGCGCCGTGTGGCTCTGGATCAAAAAACAGTCGGCGCCGCGCACCGACTCCTGAAAACGTACATAGATCTCGCCGTTCGCGAATTCCCGGGCCGTCGTCGGAACCAGCCCCACGCCCAATTCGGCGGCGACCTCCTTCGCCAGCTCGGGGTGGGCGCGGCCGGTGAAGAGCATCATTTTCTTCTCGCCGGTCGTCTTGATCCCGGTCACAGTGTGTCTCCTTGGAGTCCGCTTCTGCGCGTATCGGCCCGTTCGGGGCACCTCTACGGTACTTCCCGCCCATCGCCGCCGCTTGGCGCGGTTCGCCCTTCGGACAGCGGGGGGAGGGACCCGACCTGCGGATCAGTTCTCGGAGGGCTTGTGCTCCCGCGCCGCGGAGGCCGCCTCGGCCGCCCGCGCCGCCGGGGAATCCGGGCGCTTACGGGCCACCCAGCCCTCCACATTCCTCTGCTGACCACGCGCCACCGCCAGTGAACCCGGCGGCACATCCTTGGTGATGACGGAACCCGCCGCCGTATAAGAACCGTCCCCGACCGTGACGGGCGCCACAAACATATTGTCCGAGCCGGTCTTGCAGTAAGAGCCGATCGTGGTGTGGTGCTTCGACTCCCCGTCGTAGTTCACAAAGACGCTCGCCGCACCGATGTTGGTGAAGTCACCGATCGTGGCGTCACCGACATACGACAGATGCGGCACCTTCGTCGACTCCCCGACCGTGGAGTTCTTCATCTCCACGAACGTGCCCGCCTTCGCCGCGCGGCCCAGCACCGTACCCGGGCGCAGATAGGCGTACGGGCCCACGCTCGCCCCGTCGCCGATCCGCGCGCTGTCCGCCACCGTGTTGCTCACCGTGGCGCCCTCGCCCACCGAGGTGTGCGTGAGCCGCGTGTTCGGGCCGATCTGCGCACCGCCCCCGATGTGCGTGGTGCCCAGCAGCTGGGTGCCCGGGTGGATCACCGCGTCCGGCTCGAAGGTCACCGTCGCGTCGATGAACGTCGTGGCCGGGTCCACCACCGTCACCCCGTCGAGCATCGCCCGCTCCAGCAGCCGGTCGTTCAGCAGCCGCCGGGCCGCGGCCAGCTGCACCCGGTTGTTGATCCCGGCGATCTCCGTGTGCTCGGCCGCCCGCGACGCGCCCGCCCGGTGGCCGGCGGCGCGCAGGATGCCCAGCACATCGGTCAGATACTCCTCGCCCTGGCTGTTGTCCGTGGAGACCTGGGCCAGGGCCTCGCCCAGCAGCCGCGCGTCGAACGCGAAGACCCCCGAGTTGATCTCCCGGATCGCCCGCTGCGCCTCGTCCGCGTCGCGCTGCTCCACGATGGCCGTCACCGCGCCACCGGCCGCCGCGTCCCGCACGATCCGGCCGTAACCGGTGGGGTCGGGCACCTCGGCGGTCAGCACCGTGACCGCGTTGCCCTCCGCCTCGTGCGTACGGGCCAGCTCCGCCAGCGTGTCAGCCGTCAGCAGCGGGGTGTCGCCGCAGGTCACCAGCACGGTGCCGGACAGCTCACCGGCCCCGCCCAGTTCGGCGAGCGCGGCGCGGACCGCGTGCCCGGTGCCGTTCGGGTTCTCCTGCACCGCCGTCTGCGCGGCCGGCGCGACCTCCGTCAGATGCGCCGCGACCTGCTCCCGCGCGTGGCCCACCACCACGACCAGCCGCTCGGGCTCCAGCTCCGCGGCGGCGGTCACCACATGGCCCACCAGCGACCGGCCGCAGATCTCGTGCAGCATCTTGGGGGTGGCGGATTTCATGCGGGTCCCCGCACCCGCTGCGAGAACGATGACGGCTGCCGGGCGAACGGAGCTCACGTGACTGTGCCCTTCGATGGAGATGGCCGGTTCCCGCAGGATAACCGCAAGGTCACCGCGGGGCCCCCGAGCGGGGCGCCCGCTCCGTCCGGACGGGGGGACACGGGCACCGGGCCGGGCGCCCACGCCCCTACAGCAGTCCGTCCCACATCTGCTCCAGCAGCACCGACCACCAGTTCTCCGGGTCGGCCACCGCCTGCGGGTCGAGCGAAGCCAGCTGCGCCTGGAAGTCGGTCGTCCAGTGCCCGGCCTGCTCCGGGTTCAGCCCGTACCGCAGCCGCCACATCCGCCCCAGCAGCGCCAGACAGCGCACGAACTGCGGCAGCGAGGCGTTCACGAACTGCGGCGTCACCGGCGTCCCGCCCGGTCCCGCCTCCAGCGGCACCGCCACGATGTGGGCCGTGCCGTACTGGACACACAGCTGCTTGCCGAAGTCCGTCCCCATGACGAGGTACGAACCGGCGTCCGGGGCCGGCTGGATGCCGCGCTCCGCCGCCACCTCGGCGAGGGTGGGCACGAGCCGGCCCGGCTGCGCGTACGCCCAGAAGATCGGCGCTATCTCCAGCGGCAGCCCCGACCACAGCAGGGTGTGCGCCACGATCTCGGGCACCCCCTGCCGGGAGACCGACTGCTGGTCGTAGCGGAAGATCGCGTGCGGACCGAACGCGTCCGCCAGTTCCTGGCCGATCACGTCCAGGCCCACCGCCGGGGCCGGCTGCTGCTGCGGCAGCGGGGCCCGTACGGGGGCGGAGCGCGGCGGCCCGTCGGCGAACTGCTGGAGCTCGTCCTGGTGCTCCACCAGATGCCGGACGCCCGCCTGCCGCGAGGTGTGGTCGTGGCCGTACGCGGCGGTGTGGGTGATGCGCACCTGCGGCCAGTTCTCGCGGATCATCCGGGCGCAGTAGCCGCCGGGCAGCTCGCACGACTGCAGCTCGGTGTGGAGTTCGAGGACCTGCTGCGGCGGCACGTTCATGGCGTGCAGCTCGTGCAGCAGCTGCCACTCCGGGTGCGGCATGCCCGGCGCGGAGCGGCGGATCAGCTGCTGCTCGGAGCCGTCGGGCGCGCGGTAGCGCAGCACCGCCATGTACCCGGAGCCCACCGTGGGCATGCCGGGCGGCGGATAGCCGTACCCCTGGCCCTGGGACGGCGGCGCGTGCTGCCCCAGGGGCGGCGGGGTGCCGGGGCCGCCCGGCGCCTGGATCGCGGGGCCGGGCGGCGGGGGCGGCGGGGTGCCGTGGCCCGGGCCGGCCGGGGCCGGCGGCGGGAACGGGACGCCGCCGGTGTCACCGGCACCGGGAGTGCCGGGGGCGGGGGAGAGCATCGTGGCGGCGGCGTGCACATTGCCGCCGGGACCGCCGGGGACCCCCGGGCCGCTCGGCGGGCCGGGAGGCGCCTGGGAGGGGCTGGGCGCGGTGGGCCGGGAGGCCGCCGCCTTCAGCGCGGCGATCTCCTCCGGGCTGACCTGCTGGGTGGGGACGTAGGCGTCGTCGCCGCCACTGCTCGCCGCACCGGGCACGGCCGGCGCGGGGGGCGGCGGCGGGGGCACGGAGGCACCCGGCCGGGAGGGGGCCGGCGGCGGGCCGCCCTGCGGTGCGGTGGGCGCCATGGCCGCCTTGGCGGTGTCGGCGGACGCCAGATCGGCGGCGCCACCGCCGCCCGTACCGCCCGGCAGCGCGGGCGCCGGCGGTACCGGCGGCAGCTGGGGCGGCTGGGCCGGATCCGCCGGGGGCAGGGCGTCGTGCAGCTGGGTCTTGGGCAGCGCGCTGCCCTGCGGCAGCACGGAGGTACGGGCCTCGGAGGCCGGCGCGGACCCGGGGGCACTCCGGTCGTCCTTGCCGAGTCCGGCGGGCGGCTCGCGGTCCAGCACGACCGGCGGCGAGAAGACGGTGGCGGGCGGAGCCACGGACGGGATGTCCGTGCCGCTGCCCGAGGTGTCGGTGGCGTCCCACACCGAGCCGCCGGCCGAGGGCGGCCCCGCGGTGTCGGTACCGGCCCACGGATCGGCCTGCGGCTCCGGTCCTGACGCCGCGCCCGCGCCCGCGGCCGGGGGCTCCCCGGCCGTGTCGGTGCCCGCCCACGGGTCGGGGTCGGCCGCGGGTGCCGGCGCGGTGCCGTCCGCCTCGGAGCCGTGCTGCCCCGTGGCGTCGGCCCCCGCCGCCCACGCGCCGGAGCCGGAAGCGGCCCCCGCCGTGTCGGTGCCGGCCCACGGGTCGGGGTCGGCCGCGGGTCGCGCGTCCGGTGCGGACGGGGAGAGCGAGCCGGTGTCCGCCCCCGCGTCCTCGGCGGCGTCCGCCCCGTCGGCGGCCGAGGACGCGGCCCGGTCCGCCGCCTCCTGGAGCCAGTCCGGCGGCGTCAGCAGGAACGACGTCGCCTCCAGGTCCATCCGGCCCTGCGGCTCGGCGGCCGGGGCGGCGGCGAGGGCCGCACCGTACGTCTCCTCGTACCGCCGTATCACCTCGCTCACCGGCAGCGCGGGCCACAGCGTCGACTCGCCGCTGTCCCGGGCGATCACCAGCTTCCCGCCGCAGTCCTCGGCCCAGGCCACGAAACCCAGATCGAACTCGCGCACCCGCACCTCACGGCTGCGTTCCCCGGTGGCGGAGCCGTTCACCCAGCGGTCGGCGCGCTCCTGCGCCTGTGCGAAGGTCACCATCGCCGCCTCACCCCTCCACCGGGACGGCGCGGGCGAAGCCGCCGTCCACCATCAGATCGGCCACCGTCTCCAGCTCGGGCGGGCTGCCCGCCAGCCGCAGCAAGAACGCGTCGAAGTCGGCCCCGCACGGCAGCAGCAGGGTGTCCACCCGCTCCTGGACGGTCAGCCCGTCACGGTCGCGGGCGTCGTCGTAGGCGCACAGCCACACCGAACCGATGTCCTCGCCCTTGACCTTCACGGCGATGATCCCGCCGTGCACGAAGGCGACCCCGAGATAATCCTTCGTCAGATGATCACGCAGACATTTGTTGATGTAGACGAGATCGTTGACCGCCGCCTCCTCCCTGAGGGTGAAGAACGGCTGGTCGATCAGCAGCCCCAGCTCGGCGTCGAGCGCCAGGCCCACCGGGGCGCAGCCACCGGCCGCCTTGAGGAAGGAGCGGTAGGCGCCCGGCAGCGGGTACCCCAGCTTTTCCTCGGCCGCGCGCAGCCGGTCCTCCTCCACCGCCACCGAGTACGGGGCGGCGAAATGCACCGGCTTCGGGTCCTGGAGCGGGCGGGTGCCGCGCTTGTCCTGGTCCACCGCGGTGGTCGCCAGACCGGCGTGGTGCCGCAGCAGCGCCTTGACCTCGACGGGTATGAGTTCGAGGCGGCGGGAGCGGGCCACGTGGTGCCAGGTCCAGCCGTGCGGCGTTGCCACCGGCGGCAGATCGGCCCACAGTTCGTGACCGGCGGCGTGCAGCGCGGCGTTGGCCGACACGTAGTCGGTCAGCCGCAGCTCGTCGATGCCGAAACCCTCGGGGGGCTCGGCGATCTCTGCCGCCGCTCTCGCGAACGGGGAGAAATCCGGGAATCCCTCCGCGTCCACCCGGACGCCCTGCGGGAAACGGGCCGCCCGTACCGGGTCGGGGAACTGCACCAGCTGTCCCGCATAGGCCCCGTTCGGTGGCGCGGCATGCTGCCCGAGCCGACCTGTCGTCATGGCGTTTGGCCCCCTGCTGCTCCTGCGCGGTCACGCTGTTGCCCGACAGCCTACGAGGTCCATGTGTCATGGGCACCGTCCCAGGGCTGCTTAACCGGTCGTGACAACGGCTTGTGGCAAGCTGATCGGCATTGTGGGGAGGCCCGGGGGAGAAAGCACGAGGATGCCGGTGACGCTGGATCTTGAGGGTCAGGACGGCCAGGCGGACGCCGGGCCGGTCGTCCCCGTGCTGCGGCACCGGCGCGACGGCATCCTGCCCACCACCGCCGCCGCGCTGTCCCTGCCGGGACGCGAACACCCGCTCAAGGGCGCGGCCGTGCTCCGCTCGGCCCAGGACGCCCCGCGGCTGCACCCGCTGGTGCGGGAGTTACTGAACGCACTGGGCCCGGCCGACCGTGAACGGCACGCCGGACGCTGCCCCGAGGCGGCGCTCATCTCCCGGCACCTGAGCGAGGGCGGCGACGCCCGGCTGCTGCGCGGCGCGGTGATCACCACCCGGCACATCAGGGAGGACGGCGACCCGCAGCACGGCACGTACGCGCCGCACTGCCGCTCGTGCGCGGCGCTGCTGGCGCACTTCGGGGTGGAGAGCGTCAGCGAGGGAGCGCCGGGTGCAGACCTCACCGGCCCCACCCTGACCCTGCGGATGCCGGAGGAGACACGCGCCGGCGGCGGTCCCGGCCTCGGCTTCGACCTGGACCAGGCGCTGGGCTACGCGGGATGGCAGCCGGGCCGCCGCATGATCGAGCAGGCGGAACGCTGGGCCGACACGCTCAGCGGGCACCGCTCGCCGCTGGGGCACCCGCACGCGCTGTTTCCCGCGGCGTTCGAGACCTGGGCGGAGTTCGGCGGCCTGCGGCTGCACCCGATGGGACCGGGGCGCCGGTACGCGCCCGGGTCGGTCGTCATCGACCCGCTGCGCGGGCTGCACTGGGCCCGCACCCTGAACGATCTGGGGCAGGCGCTGGATACCGAACTGTGCCCGCTGGGCGCGGAGGGCGGCGGAACGGCGCTGCTGGCGATGGACCGGGAGGCGCGGATGTACGCCCTGGACCACACCGGCGACTGGTACCTGGGTCCCGATCTGCGGACCGCGCTCACCACGTTGCTGAGCGGGACGGAGCCGGGCCGGCTGATCAACCCCCGCTGATCAACCCTTCGCTGATCAACCCCGGGCCCGGCGGCGCTGCGCCGGGGTGGGCGTCAGGACGTGGGGGTCTCCGCCGCGCGGATCGTGTCGCGGTAGGCGCGGGCGGTCGTGCGCAGCGCGGTTTCCGGGTCCACCCCGGCCGCCTCCGCCTCAGCGGCCAGGGCCAGCAGCCGGGCGCCGAAGTCCTCGGGGCCGGTGGGCGCGGGGAGTTCGGCCGCCAGGCCGGCCGTGCGGGCGCGGCCCGCCAGCTTCGCGGCCAGCGCCAGTCCTGGCTGGCTCAGCGGGATGCCCTCGGTCACCGATTCCCGCCGCTTCTCCTCGGCCTTGGTGCGCAGCCACAGCTTCCGTACGTCCTCGGGCGTCTCGGCGTGCTCGTCGCCGAAGATGTGCGGGTGCCGGTGGACCAGCTTGGCGACCAGGCCGCCCGCCACGTCGTCCACGTCGAACGGCTCCTCCGCGTCCTCCTGCGCGATCCGCGCGTGGAAGACGACCTGGAGCAGGACGTCGCCGAGCTCCTCGCGCAGCTCGGTGCGGTCGCCCGCCTCGATCGCCTCGACCAGCTCGTACATCTCCTCAAGACCGTGCTTCGCCAGGTCCCGGTGGCCGCGGGTGGAGGACCAGGGGCACTCGCCGCGGATGCGGTCCATCACCTGCACCAGGTCGAGCAGCCGGGCACCGGGCAGGTCGTACGCGCCGGGCAGCAGTTCGAGCGCGGGCATCGTGTGCCGTCCGGAGCCGGCCAGGGCGGCCAGCTCGTCGGTGAGCCGGCCTTCGCCGTCCGCGCCCGCCAGCACCACGACCGTACGGCCGCCCGCGCACTCCTCCAGCAGCCCGGCGCCGCCCGGGGCGGCGCCCGCCACGGTGACCCCGGCCTCCTTGAGGTACGGCAGCAGCGGGTGGCCGCCGTCCCGCGCGTACACGCGGTCGGCGGTGCGCAGCAGTTGCCAGGCGGGCCAGGACAGCAGCCCGGGTGCCACCCGGTGGCTGGTGGTGAGCAGGACGATACGGCCGGGGCCGGCCGGGGCGGAGTCGGTCACCCGTCGAGGGTAACCGCCTGCTGATCACGGTCGGCGGTCCGCAGCCAGGGCTCCTGGAGGTCCACCAGGGAGACGGTCTGGGCGTCCCAGGTGCCGTACCGGGGGTTGATGTCCACCCCGACCTCCTGCGCCGTCTCCGCGAGCAGCGCGCCGACCTTCTCGCCGCCCAGCGGGTCCGTCAGGACGCCGAGCTGCTCGGCGATGCCCTGGATCTGGAGGTTGCTGCGCAGCACGTCGTCGATCTGGCCGGAGGTCAGCGGCAGGCCGCCCTGCCCGCTGAGGGCGCTCTGCGCCAGGGCCTCGGGGCCGCCCGCGTTGGCCTCGGCGTCCGCGCGTGCCTCCTGCACCTGGCGGCGGGTGACCTCCACGCCCTGGGACGCGGCGGCGCGGTCCACGACCTGGAGGTACACGAGGAAGTTGACGGTCTCGCGGGTGAGCGTGCTGCTGGTGGAGATCAGCTCGTCGGCGTCGGGCTGCTGGCGCTGGGCGGCGCGCACCGCCTCGACGTGGCCCTGGACCTGGGAGATGGAGATCCGTTCCCCGCCGACGACGGCTGCCGCTCCCGGATGGGCGCCGGTGGAGCACCCGGTCAGCAGGGGCGCGGCCACCAGCAGGGCGGCGGCGGTGACGGACAGGGCAGTGGTGCGGCGCTTCATTGCTGCTCCCCGCGGGGTGGCGTGGTGTCCGGTTCGGGTCGGATCGATCTTAAGCAGGCCGCACGGTGGTGACTACCCTGCGCAGCGCGGCTTTCCACCCGGTCCCGGACCGGCCGTCGGCGGTTCAGCCCTTGGCGAGCCGCCGGATCACCGGGGCGACGCGCTTGCGGCCGACCTGGTAGAGGCCGCCGGCGCCGCGCCGGATGAGGCGGCGCACGGCGGTGGGGGCGCGGTCGTGGCTGGGCGGCAGTGCCTTGCCGTCCAGGCCGAGTCCGCGCCGGGACAGCAGCGTCTCCAGGTAGTCGGCGGCGCTCTGCGGCGTGTAGTAGGGGTGGGTGGGCGCCCGGGTGCCCGGGGCGGCGGCGCGCAGTTCGGCGATGCGGGCGCGGGCGGCGGCGTACGGGTCCTGGTGGCCGACGCCGCGGCTGGCGGCCCACCCGGGGTCGACGGCGGGGATGAGGCCCTTGTCGAGTTCGGCCCAGGAGGCGAGCAGTCCGGAGTGGATGAAGTAGTGGTTGCCGTGGGCCTCGCGCACCCCGTAGTCGGTGAGGATGGCGGTGGGGATGCCGCGGTGGATGGACTCCATGGCGGCGGTGGAGGAGACCGTGACCAGCAGATCCGTTCGGTCCAGGACCTCTCCCATGTCGCCGTAGACGAGGGTGAGGTTGGCCGGCGGGTTCGGCAGTTCCTCGTACAGCGACTGGTACGAGTGGCGTTCGGTGTGGGTGACGGCCTCGCCGGGGCGGTTGCGCAGCTTGATGAGGACCTCGCGGTCCGGGTGCAGGCGCGCGTGCCGGGCCAGTTTCTCCAGCATCCCGGACCGGGCGGCGCGGGTGCCGGGTACGGAGGGCTGGACGGCGAAGGTGACGGTGAACGGCCGGGCGCCGGTGGGCTGCCGGTCGCGTCCGTGGGTGCCGAAGACGGCGGGCGGGTCGTACGGGTCGCCGCCCAGGAAGGGCAGGCCCGCCTCCACGATGTCCTCGGGGTCGGCGCCGATGCTGCGGTAGACGGAGCGGAAGCGTTCCGCGTCGTGGGCGCAGTTGGCGAGTATCAGGTCGGAGCCGACCCGCAGCAGCAGCCCGTCGACCAGGTTCTCGTAGACGACGCCCACATAGCCGGTGACGAGCAGCGGGCGGTGCGGGCTGCCCTCCCAGGCCACGCCGAGGGAGTGGATGAGGGAGAGCACCGTGCCGCCGGTGGTGCCCAGCACCACCAGGTCGGCGGTGTGCACGGCCGGATCGTCGAGCAGTTCGACGCAGCTGACGACGGCGGTGGTGTCGGGCACGATGCCCACCTCGGCGATCTGCCGTTCGGTGGGGGTGGTGGCGACGGCCAGGAAACGGGCGTCGATCGCGTGCTCGGGGGCGATCCGGCGGGCGACCGACGCCGCCCATTTCCAGCGGCTGTCGGAGTCGGCGAGGACGACGACGCGTGGGGTTCCGCTTCCCATCTCTTTTCTACGTTTCCCTTCGATGGGACGCGAGGTCCTCGGTCGTGCTGGGCGCCGTTCCTGTCTACACCGGCCGCGCGACGTCGAGTTGGCGTTCAGGTGAACCGGAGGTGGCGCCCTTGTCGGCGCCGGGCCCCGGGTCGCGCGGCGCGGGGGCCGTCCCGGTCCTGAACAGCCACCCGATCCGGGGCTGCACGAGGGGCCGCAGCAACCACCGTACGGGCGGGGTGGCCAGCGCGGTCGCCAGCGCGAGGGCGAACAGCAGCAGCGCTGCCTGCTCGGGCCAGGGGCCGACCCAGTCGACGCCGTAGCGCTCCAGCAGCGGGCGCAGCATCAGGGGGTGCAGCAGGTACATGTACAGGCCGCCGGCGCCGAGGTAGCTGATGACGGGGAGGTGGCGGCGCGGGACGAGACGGATGAAGGCGAGCGCGACGACGAAGCCGACGGCGAGGGCACCGGCCCGGGTGACCCAGGCGAAGGGGGCGTCCAGCAGGTGGCCCTGGCCGTACGGGCCCTTCATGAACAGCCAGCCGAGTTGCACCTCGTGCCGCACCACCCAGGCGATGACGAGGGTGGCGGCGATGACGCCGAGTGCCGCGTACCGGCTCCAGAGGGCCACCATGGCGTCGCGGAACCAGCCCTGCCGCAGCCGCCAGCCGAGGAGGAAGAACGGCAGGAAGGTGAAGGTGCGGGAGAGCGAGAGGTAGGCGCCGATGTCGGCGATGTAGCCCACCAGCAGCGCCACGAACACCGAGGTGGCGAGCGGGTACCGCAGCTGGGCGAGGTAGGGCAGGGCGGCGCGCCAGCACAGCAGGGAGAGCAGGAACCACAGCCCCCAGCCGGGTTCGGCCGTGTAGAAGGTCCACTCGCCGCCGTCGTAGTGGTGGCGCTGGAGGCTGTGGAGGAGGCCGATGGCCAGGTAGGGCACGAGGACGGACTCGATGAGGCGGCGGGCCTCGCGGGGGGTGAGCGTGTCGGCGCGCGAGAAGTAGCCGGCGACCATGACGAACACGGGGACCCGCATCGCCCAGGAGGCGATGTAGAGCCAGCGCAGTCCGTCGCGGTCCGCGACGGAGTCCATCACGTGCCCGAAGACCACGAGGACACCCGAGAAGTACCGGATGTTGTCCCAGTGCGGGTCGCGGCTGGCTCGGCGGGCGCGGGGCCGCTGCCGGGGGATGGGCAGGCGCATGGGGTGACCTCGGGTGACGGGGCGGCGGGAAGGGGCCGGGGGAGGCTAGCGGGGCGGGGGCGTCGTTGGATGCACGGCGGGGAACGGGGGGATGAACGGGACGCACCGGTCGGGGGAAGCCCTTAGGGGCGGCCCGGCGACGGTCGTTCCGCAGGGCGATGACGCGGGCGGCGGCCGTCCTTAGCCTGAGTGCGCGGCAGGGGACAACGGGTGAGGACGGGGGAGGGCGGCGACATGACGGTGCTCAGGACATCGGTGCGCAACTTCATGGCCCACAAGGGCCGGATGGCGCTGTCGGGGACGGCGGTGCTGCTGTCGGTGGCGTTCGTGTGCGGGACGCTGGTGTTCACCGGGACCATGACGACCACCTTCGACAAGCTGTTCGCCCGCACCGCCTCCGATGTGATGGTCGGTCCGGTGGAACGGCCGGGGGGTGGGGGTTTCGACGTTCCCTCGGCGGTCGGCAAGCCGGACACGGTGCCCGCCGCGCTGGCGGAGGAGGTGGCGGCCGTTCCGGGGGTGGAGCGGGTAACCGGCACGGTCTCCTCGCCGCTGGTGGTCGTCGTGGACGCGGCGAACGAGAACATCGGGCCGACGACGGGCGCGCCGACCATCGCGAGCGCCTGGTCCGAGGTGGAACTGCGCTCGATGGAGGTGCGGGAGGGGGCGCCGCCGCGCGGGCCGGACGAGATCATGGTGGACGCCGACACGGCGGGCAACAAGGGCCTGGCGGTGGGCGATCCGCTGCGGGTGCTGACCGCCTTCGGCGACTTCCCGGTGCGGATCAGCGGCATCGCGGCGTTCACGGTCACCAACCCGGGCGCGACGGTCCTGTACTTCGAGGGGCCGGTGGCGCAGCAGGTGCTGCTGGGCGGCGAGGACGCGTACACCGAGCTGTACGTCGACGGGGACGGGTCCCGTACGGACGAGGAGCTGCGGGACGCGGTCGCGGCGGCGGTCGGCGCGGAGGACTACCGTCTGCGCACGGCACAGGAGTACGCGGACGACAGCAAGGACGCCATCGGCGAGGTGATGTCGGTCCTCCGGTACGTGCTGCTGGGCTTCGCCGGGATCGCGCTGCTGGTCGGGGTCTTCCTCATCGTCAACACGTTCTCGATGCTGGTGGCGCAGCGCACCCGGGAGATCGGGCTGCTGCGGGCGATCGGCTCGGGGCGGGGGCAGGTCAACCGCTCGGTGCTGATCGAGGCGCTGCTGCTGGGGCTGATCGGTTCGGTGCTGGGGTTCGGGGCGGGCATCGGCCTGGCGGTGGGGCTGATGGTGGTGCTGCGGGAGTTCGGCATGAACCTCAGCACCGACGATCTGACCATCGGATGGTCGGTGCCGGTGATCGGGGTGGTGCTGGGCACGGTGGTGACGCTGCTGGCCGCGTACATCCCCGCCCGCCGGGCCGGGAAGATCACGCCGATGGCGGCGCTGCGGGAGGCCGGCACCCCGGGGGACGTCCGGGCCGGCCGGGTGCGGGCCGCGGTGGGCGGCGTGCTGGCGGTGGGCGGGCTCGGGCTGCTGGCCGCCACCGCCACGGTGGACGCCGCCTCGCAGGGCTGGGGCTATCTGGCGCTGGGCATCGTGCTGAGCCTGCTGGGCCTGATCCTGGTGGCCCCGGCGCTGGTCGGCCTGGTGGTACGGGTGCTGGGCGTGCTGCTGCTGCGGGTCTTCGGCCCGGTGGGACGGCTGGCGGAGCGGAACGCGCTGCGCAACCCCCGCCGTACCGGGGCCACCGCCTCCGCGCTGATGATCGGATTGGCGCTGGTGTCGGCGCTGTCCGTGGTGGGCGCCTCGATGGTGTCCTCGGCGACGGACGAGATCGACCGGTCGGTGGGCGCCGACTTCATGATCAGCCCGGTCGACTTCGGCCCGGTGCTGCCGGACGTGGGCGCCGCCGTGGCGGGTGTGCGCGAGAGCGACGGCGGCCCGCTCGCCTCCGTCACCGAGTACCGGATGCTGTCCGCCGAGATCACCACGGCCGGCGGGCGGGTGACGGAGCGGCAGCTGTCCGCCGCGCAGCCCAGCATGCTGACGGACCTGACGGTGGGCACGGTCACCGGCGACCTGGAACGGGCGTACGAGCGCGACGGCATCGCCGTCGACGCGGACGCGGCTGCCGAGCTCGGGATCGGCGTCGGTGACGAACTGACGGTGTCCTTCGAGCGGGGCGCGAGCGCCGTGCTCACCGTGCGCGCGATCACCGAGAAGTCCACCCTGGAGGGCGGCACCTGGGCCCTCTCGCTGGAGACCGCGCGGGCCCATGTGCCGGACGAGGCGCTGCCGCTGCCGCTGATGCTGTTCGTCACGGCACAGGACGGGCGGGCGGACGAGGCCCGCACGGCGCTGGAGACGGCGCTGGAGCCGTACCCGCAGATGGAACTGCTCGACCAGTACGAGCTGAAGGAGCAGATCCGCGCGCAGATCGGGCAGTTGCTGAACATGGTGTACGGGCTGCTGGCGCTCGCCGTCATCGTGGCGGTGCTGGGCGTGGTGAACACCCTGGCGCTCGCGGTGGTGGAGCGCACCCGGGAGATCGGGCTCATGCGGGCGATCGGGCTCTCACGGCGGCAGCTGCGGCGGATGATCCGGCTGGAGTCGGTGGTGATCGCGCTGTTCGGCGCGCTGCTGGGGACCGGGCTCGGGCTGGCGTGGGGCGCCGCGGCACAGCGGCTGATGGCGCTGGAGGGGATGCCGGTGCTGGAGATCCCGTGGCCGGTGATCACGGCGGTGTTCGCGGGCGCGGCGCTGGTCGGCCTGGTGGCGGCGCTGGCCCCGGCGTTCCGGGCCGGGCGGATGAACATCCTGACCGCCATCGCCACCGAGTAGCCGGCCGGGGTACGGGGTCGGGGTGCGTCGGGGCAGGTCGTGAGCGTATGGTGTACGCTTTTCGGCCGTGCCCCGTCCCCGCTCCCTGACCCCGCACCAGCTCGCCACCGCGGCCCTCACCGTCATCGACCGCGACGGCCTCCCCGGCCTGTCCATGCGCGCGGTGGCCACCGAACTGGGCATCGCCACCATGTCCCTGTACCGCTACGTCCCGGACCGCCAGGCCCTGGAACGGCAGGTGGTGGACCTGGTGCTCGGCACCGTCCACACCGCGCCCCCGCCCGGCGAACCCTGGCAGCGGCAGCTCGCCCAACTCCTGGACCGGGTACGCGCGGCGGTCGCCGCGCACCCCGGGGTGGTCCCGCTGACGGTCAGCCACCGGCACACCTCCGCCGCCGTCCAGCTGTGGTCGGAGGCTGTCCTGCGTGTCCTCACCGCCGCCGGCTTCACCCCGCGCCGCCGCGCCCTGGCCCTGCGCGCCCTGCTCGCCTACCTGACCGGCGCTCTGCAGAACGAACACCTGGCCCCGCTCTCCGGCGAGGCCACCACGGCCCTGGCCGACCTGCCGCCCGAGGCGTACCCCCTGCTGTCCCGCACCGCGAGCGAGGCGGCCCGGGTCCCGGCGGCGGAGGAATTCCACGCCGGCCTCGACCTCCTCCTGACGGGTCTGAGCGCCGCGCCGCGTTGACGTGTCCCGCGTAGCAGAATCGATTCGGGTCGCACAGGCCATCGGGCTCTGGCTGCCCACCGGCCGGGAGGGCCACGCGGCTCCCGACCCGGCCGTGGTGGACGACGACTACCAGGACCACCTCGTCGGCCACAACTGCTACCGGCCGTCCGTCTTCCGGATGGTCGTCGAGATCACCTCCTCCGACTGGCGCGACGACCTGGAGCGAGAGCGCGCGGCGTACACCGAGGCCCAGGTGCCCGTGTACGTGATCGGCGACCGCAAGCACGGCAGGGTCCTCGTGCTCACCGACCCGGTGGGTGGAGTACCGCACCCAGTCCGTGTACCGGCCGGGGGAGTCGCTCGTGCTCCCCGAGTCCATCGGGGCGAAGATCGAGATCGAAGCGGATCTGCTCCTCAAGCGCTGAACAGCCAGCGCACCCGCGTGTCGCCCTCCGGGGTGCCGTAGGCCGTCACGCTCAGGCCCGACTGCGAACGGGTCAGCGCCGGGGCGTGGTCGGGCGGGGACCACTGAAGGGTGTGGTCCGCCGAGCTCTCCGGCGCGGTCGGCGGGTGGTGCAGGGCCGCCGTGTCCAGGCCGTGCTGCTCATTCAGCCAGTCCTCGAAATCCGGGCCCCGCACCGTGAAGACCGCCGCGAAGTCCGCCGCCCGGCGCGCGCAGCGGGCGTCCGCGACCTCCTGCGGCGGCTCGAAGCCGGCCGCCGTGTACGCCTCCTCGCAGGAGCTCTCCCGCCAGCCGCCCGCCACATGGTTCACCGCGCGGTCCAGGTACCACTGGCCGGCGAACGCGGTCAGCGTGATGCCCAGGGCGATCGCCGCCAGGGTGCCGAAGGCGGGCGGGCGTCCCGGTCTGCGGCGGCGCGTGCGCGCATACGTGCCCGGCTGCCTGTACACACGACCACCCCGTAGTTCCGAACGTGAAACGACCCACAGGGTTCGTTCCCCGTCCCCGCCTCCCTCTACCGCCGGTCACCAGGTGTATCCATCCGCTTGCACGATGCACCCATTTGGGTGGAGGTGTGGAGGCGTAGGCTGGGGGAAACCCGGTGCGCTGCGCGTACCGGGCTGTTGTGCGTGCCTGCCCGCCCCGTGACCGGACCGGATGGACCTCCATGAGCCTGCACGGCCTGCTCGATGCCGTCGTCGAAGATCCCGCCCTCGCCGAGGCGGTCACCGCCGCGCGCGCCGGCACGCGCCGGCAGGTGGATCTCGTCGGGCCACCCGCCGCCCGGGCGCTGTCCGTCGCCGCCCTGGCGCGCGGTGCCGGACGTACCGTGCTGGCCGTCACCGCCACCGGGCGGGAGGCCGAGGACCTGGCCGCCGCGCTGCGCTCGCTGCTGCCCCCGGACGGCGTCGTCGAGTACCCGTCCTGGGAGACGCTGCCGCACGAGCGGCTCTCGCCGCGCGCCGACACCGTCGGCCGCCGGCTCGCCGTCCTGCGCCGCCTGGCTCACCCGAGCGCGGACGACCCGGGCGCCGGTCCCGTCTCCGTCGTGGTCGCGCCGATCCGCTCCGTGCTCCAGCCGCAGGTGGCCGGGCTCGGTGACCTGGAGCCGGTCAGCCTGCGGGGCGGGCAGAGCGTCCAGCTGGAGCGGGTGACCGCCGCGCTCGCCGCCGCCGCGTACCAGCGGGTGGAGCTGGTCGAGAAGCGCGGCGAGTTCGCCGTGCGCGGCGGCATCCTCGATGTCTTCCCGCCCACCGAGGAGCACCCGCTGCGGGTGGAGCTGTGGGGCGACGAGATCGAGGAGATCCGCTACTTCAAGGTCGCCGACCAGCGGTCCCTGGAGATCGCCGAGCACGGCCTGTGGGCGCCGCCGTGCCGTGAGCTGCTGCTGACCGACGCCGTACGGGAGCGGGCCGCCGTGCTCGCCGAGGAGCATCCGGAGCTGGGTGAACTGCTCGGCAAGATCGCCGAGGGCATCGCGGTGGAGGGTATGGAGTCCCTCGCCCCGGTCCTGGTCGATGACATGGAGCTGCTGCTGGACGTCCTGCCCGCCGGGGCGATGGCCGTGGTGTGCGACCCGGAGCGGGTCCGCACCCGGGCGGCCGACCTGGTCGCCACCAGCCAGGAGTTCCTGATGGCCTCCTGGGCGGCGAGCGCCGGCGGCGGGGACGCGCCCATCGATGTCGGCGCCGCCTCGCTGCGCGGCATCGCCGAGGTGCGCGAGCACGCCGCCGAGCTGGGCATGCCGTGGTGGACGGTCAGCCCGTTCAGCGCGGACGCCACCGCCGAGGACGACAGCGTCCGGCTGGGGCTGCGGGCCGCCGAGTCCTACCGGGGCGACACCGCGCGGGCGCTCGCCGACACCAAGGGCTGGCTGGCGGACGGCTGGCGCGTCGTCTACCTCACCGAGGGCCAGGGCCCGGCCTCCCGCACCGCCGAGGTGCTGTCGGGCGAGGGCATCGCGGCCCGGCTGGCGGCCAGGGGCCTGCCGGGCGAGATCGCGCCCGCGCTGGTCCATGTGGCCTGCGGCGCGATCGAGCACGGCTTCACCGATCCGGCGCTGCGCCTGGCGGTTCTCACCGAGACCGACCTCACCGGGCAGAAGGCGGCCGGCCGCGACGGCGCCCGGATGCCGGCCCGCCGCCGCAAGACGCTGGACCCGCTGACCCTGGAGGCCGGCGACTACATCGTCCACGAGCAGCACGGGGTGGGCCGCTACATCGAGATGGTGCAGCGCACCGTGCAGGGCGCGACCCGCGAGTACCTGCTGGTGGAGTACGCCCCGGCCAAGCGCGGCCAGCCCGGCGACCGGCTGTTCGTCCCCACCGACCAGCTGGAGCAGGTCACCAAGTACGTGGGCGGTGAGGCGCCGACCCTGCACCGGCTGGGCGGCGCGGACTGGACCAAGACCAAGGCGCGGGCGAAGAAGGCGGTCAAGGAGATCGCCGCCGACCTGATCAAGCTGTACTCGGCGCGGATGGCGGCCCCCGGGCACGCCTTCGGCCCGGACACCCCCTGGCAGCGGGAGCTGGAGGACGCCTTCCCCTACGCCGAGACTCCCGATCAGCTCACCACGATCGGGGAGGTCAAGGAGGACATGGAGAAGTCGGTCCCGATGGACCGGCTGATCTGCGGCGACGTCGGGTACGGCAAGACCGAGATCGCGGTGCGCGCCGCGTTCAAGGCGGTGCAGGAGGGCAAGCAGGTGGCGGTGCTGGTGCCCACCACCCTCCTCGTGCAGCAGCACTTCGGCACGTTCTCCGAGCGGTACGCGCAGTTCCCGGTGGCGGTGCGGGCGCTCTCCCGCTTCCAGTCGGAGTCCGACTCCAAGGCGGTGCTCGAAGGGCTGCGCGAGGGGTCGGTGGACGTGGTGATCGGCACCCACCGGCTGTTCTCCTCGGAGGTGAAGTTCAAGGACCTCGGTCTGGTGATCGTGGACGAGGAGCAGCGGTTCGGCGTCGAGCACAAGGAGCAGCTGAAGAAGCTGCGGGCCAACGTGGACGTGCTGACGATGTCGGCGACGCCGATCCCGCGCACTCTGGAGATGGCGGTGACCGGCATCCGGGAGATGTCGACGATCACCACGCCGCCGGAGGAGCGGCACCCGGTGCTGACGTTCGTCGGCCCGTACGAGGAGAAGCAGATCGGGGCGGCGCTGCGGCGTGAGCTGCTGCGCGAGGGCCAGGTCTTCTACATCCACAACCGGGTGGAGTCCATCGACCGGGCGGCGGCGCGGCTGCGCGCGATCGTGCCGGAGGCGCGGATCGCCACGGCGCACGGGCAGATGAGCGAGTCGGCGCTGGAGCAGGTGGTGGTGGACTTCTGGGAGAAGAAGTTCGACGTGCTGGTCTCGACGACGATCGTGGAGTCCGGCATCGACATCTCCAACGCCAACACCCTGATCGTGGAGCGCGGCGACACCTTCGGGCTCTCGCAGCTGCACCAGCTGCGCGGCCGGGTGGGCCGGGGCCGCGAGCGCGGCTACGCGTACTTCCTCTACCCGCCGGAGCGTCCGCTGACGGAGACCGCGCACGAGCGGCTGGCGACGATCGCCCAGCACACCGAGATGGGCGCGGGCATGTACGTGGCGATGAAGGACCTGGAGATCCGGGGCGCGGGCAATCTGCTGGGCGGGGAGCAGTCCGGGCACATCGCCGGGGTGGGCTTCGATCTGTATGTGCGGATGGTCGGCGAGGCGGTGGCGGACTACCGGGCGACGCTGGAGGCCGGTGGCGGCGAGCCGGAGGAGGCGCCGCTGGAGGTGAAGATCGAGCTGCCGGTGGACGCCCATGTGCCGCACGACTACGCGCCGGGTGAGCGGCTGCGGCTCCAGGCGTACCGCTCGATCGCGGCGGCGACGACGGAGGAGGACATCGCGGCGGTGCGCGAGGAGCTGACCGACCGCTACGGTCCGCTGCCCGAGCCGGTGGAGAACCTGCTGCTGGTGGCGGGGCTGCGGATGCTGGCGCGGTCCTGCGGGGTGGGGGACATCACGCTCCAGGGCAACAAGATCCGCTTCTCGCCGGTGGAGCTGCGCGAGTCGCAGGAGCTGCGGCTGACCCGGGTGTACCCGGGGTCCGTGGTGAAGCGGGCGGCGGGGCAGGTGCTGGTGCCGCGCCCCGCGACGGCGAGGGTCGGCGGGAAGCCGCTGACGGGGCGGCAGCTGCTGGCGTGGACGGGCGAGTTCCTGACGACGATCCCGGGGTCCTGACCCAGGAGCGCACGAGCACGCGGGAGGGGCCCGGGGTACGTACGCGCCGTACGTACCCCGGGCCCCTCGGCGTCCGCCCGCCGCTCCCTCCGTTCAGCGCCGGGCGGACGCCGAGGGGGCGGCGCCTCAGAGCTCGAACTTCCAGACCGCTTCCTCGTCGAGGAGGTCGGAGATCTCGACGGTGAAGGACGTGCTGCCGGGGGGAAGCGCGAAACCGTACTCGGCGGTGACGGTGACACCCGGGTCGACCTTGCTCTGGAAGCCCATGCCGATGTCGCCGTCGAAGATGTCCTCGACCTCGATGCCGTTCTCGTCGTAGGCGAACGGCATGATGAAGGCGGTTTCCAGCCGCTCGGTGCCCGTGTTCGTCAGGGTGAACTCGACCTTGTAGGCGTCGTACTCCTCGGCCTCGACGAACGCGTACTCGCCCGGGGTGAAGGCCTCGGGGGCCTCCGCGCTGATCTCGATCCCGCTCTCCTCCCACACCGCCATGTCGTCGACGGTGAAGTAGTCCGAGCCGCTCCCGGCCGCCGCGTCGTCCGCCGCGTCATCCTCCGCGGTGTCCTCGTCCGGGGTCTCCTCCTGCGTCGTGTCGCTGTCCGCCGGGCTCGCCGCCCCCTCGTTCTTGGTCGGCTTGTCCTCGCCGCAGGCGGTCAGCGCGCCCAGGGCCAGGGTGACGGCCGCGAGTCCGGCCAGGGCCTGGATCCGACGGCGGCGGAAGGAGGTACGGGGCTGCGGCGTGGCGGTGGCGGTCATGACGGGTCCCCTCCCAGGGTGTTGTCCCGGCTCTTCGTGAACCGATGGCGTAACTACAGCACAGCCTGTGAACCGCGTCAACACGAGAAATGAGTGCCCGATTTGGGCTGCCCGTGTATCGAGAGGGCAGCCCGGGGTAGGTAAGGTCCGTTACACACACGAACCGGGGATGGCGGGGATGGGAGTGATGCAGGTGCCGGACCACACCACCGAGGTCACCGCGGCCGGGATCGCCCGCCTCGCCGGCGTCGGCCGCGCCGCCGTCAGCAACTGGCGCCGCCGCTACGAGCACTTCCCCCGGCCCGTCGGCGGCACCGAGACCAGCCCCACGTTCTCCCTCGCCGAGATCGAACGATGGCTGCGCGACCAGGGCAAACTCGCCGAGGTGCCGCCGCGCGAACGGCTGTGGCAGCTGATCGAGTCCGACCCTGCGGGCCAGAGCGCCGCCCTGACCGCGCTCGGCGAGCAGTACCTGGGCCACGGCGCCGGGACCCCGGGAGGCGGTGGCCCGCCCGACACCCCCCTCGCCCGCGCCGCCGCCCGCGCCGCCGCCGGGAGCGACCCGGCCGAGGCGTACGAGTTCGCGCTCGGCCGCTACACCGACGGCGCCGCCGCCCGGCTCACCCTCACCCCGCCCGAGACCGCCGACCTGATGGCCGCCCTGGCCGGACCGGCCCACTCCGTCCTCGACCCGGCCTGCGGCGCGGGCGGCCTGCTCGCCGCCGCCCGGCGCGGACCCGCCGCGCCGCCCACCGAGCTGTACGGCCAGGACGCCGACCCGGTGCTCGCCCGGCTCGGCGCCCTGCGCCTGGCCCTGCGCGGCTCCGCCACCGTCCAGGTCCGCGACGGCGACTCCCTGCTCGCCGACGCCTTCCCGCACCTCACCGTCGACGCCGTGCTGTGCCACCCACCGTTCAACGAACGCCACTGGGGCCACGGCGAGCTGACCTACGACGCCCGCTGGGAGTACGGCCTGCCCGCCCGCGCCGAATCCGAACTCGCCTGGGTCCAGCACGCCCTGGCCCGGCTGCGCCCCGGCGGCACCGCCGTCCTGCTGATGCCCCCCGCCGCCGCCTCCCGCCGCACCGGACGCCGGGTCCGCGCCGCCCTGCTGCGCCGCGGGGCGCTGCGCGCCGTCATCGCGCTGCCCGCCGGCGCAGCCCCGCCGCACAGCCTCCCGCTCCATCTGTGGGTGCTGCGCAAGCCCGACGGCACCACCGCCCCCGACCCCCGGCTGCTGGTCGTCGACACCGCCACCACGCACCGTCCGGCCGGCGGCCGCGCGGGCCTGGACTGGCCCGGGCTGCGCCGCACGATCCTCGACGCCTGGCAGGAGTTCCGGCGCGCGGGCGACATCGGCCCCGTCCCCGGCACCCGCCGGGCGCTGCCGGTCATCGACCTCCTGGACGACGAGGTCGACCTGGCCCCCGCCCGCCACCTCCCGCCGCCCACCGAGGCCACCGGGACCGCCGCCCTGGCCGCCGTGCAGGAAGAACTGCGCGGCACCCTGCGCCGTACCGCGTCCCTGGCCGCCGCCGTCCACCCGGACGAGGGAAGCGGCACCGCGCCCGGCGCGCACTGGTCCACCGTCACCATCGGCGAACTCATCCGCGCCGGCGCCCTCGAACTGCACACGCACTCCGCCGCCGGAGAGCCGCCGCCCGCCACCCGCGCCGGGGACGTCCTCGTCCCGCTGCTGCTGGACGGCTCCGCCACCCATGTCGTCACCGACGCCGGCGCGGGCGAACCGCCGGACCGCCGGCTGTCCCTGCTGCGCCCGGACACCGCGGCCCTGGACCCCTGGTTCCTCGCCGGGTTCCTGCGGGGCACCGCCAACACCCGGCAGGCCAGCAGCTACGCCTCCAGCGCGACCCGCGTGGACGTCCGGCGGCTGAAGGTCCCCCGGCTGCCGCTGGAGACGCAGCGCCGGTACGGGCGCGGCTTCCGTGATCTCGCCGCGTTCGAGGACGCCCTCCAGCACGCGGCCGATCTCGGACGGCAACTGGTCCAGGGCACCGTCGACGGCCTCACCGAGGGAACCCTGCCACCCGGAGACTGAGCACCCCCGCCCCGGATATCATCCTTCCCCGCGGAAAGCGGGAGCCGAACGGGCGACGGGGAGAGCACATGTACGGGTATGGTCCGTCTTCGCCCGCGGGCCCGCCGCCGGTTCCGGGGCCGGCCCCGGCCGCCGCACCGCGCCGCGGCCCCGGCGCGCGGGCGCTCATCATGCGCACCCTGTTCGCCTGCTTCCCCGCGCTGTCGCTGGGCCTGCTCTCCTGGGTGCCCATGCTGCGCTTCGCGCTGCAGCGCAGGCGCACCCTGGACTGGGCGGTGCTGGGCCTGTACGTCCTGCTGACCGTGGGCCTGCTGGTGTGGCTCGACCTCCTGCCCACCACCGAGACCGAGGAGGGCGAGGTCGCCGAGGTGTCCGCGCTGGTCGGCTTCTTCTGGCTCGCCCTCATCGTCGCCGCCACCGTCCACGCGGTCCGCGGTGACCGCTTCGAGCGGCCGGGGCGGGCGCCCGCCGTGGCGCACACGGTCGCGTACCCCGCTCCGTACTACGGGCCCCCCGCCCCGTACGGTCCGCCGCCGGCCGCCGCCCCCGCGCCGCCCTCCTCCGCCTCGCCCCGGATGCGGCAGGTCGCCGACGAACTCGACGAGCTGGGCGCCTACCTCAGGAAAGAGGAAGAGGGCGGGCACCGGTGACCCCCCGCGTGCTGGCCGGCCGCTACCGGCTGACCGAGCCACTGGGCAAGGGCGGCATGGGGGAGGTCTGGGCGGCCCAGGACTCCGCGCTCGGCGGGCGAAAGGTCGCCGTCAAGCTGCTGCACGCCCACCAGCTGTCCTCCCTGTCCGGCACCACCGACCCCGAGGAACTGCGCCGCCGCTTCCTGCGCGAGGCCCGCGCCACCGCCCGCGTCGACCACCCGGGCCTGGTGGGGGTGCACGACGCCGGCAGCGAGGGCGACGAGCTGTACCTCGTCATGCAGCTCATCGACGGCAGCGACCTCTCCGACCACCTGGCCGAGCACGACCCGTACCCCTGGCCCTGGGCGGTCGCCGCCCTCGCCCAGCTGTGCTCGGCGCTCGCCGCCGTGCACGCCGTGGAGATCGTGCACCGCGACCTCAAGCCCGGCAATGTGATGATCCGGATGGACGGCCGGGTCACCCTCCTCGACCTGGGCATCGCCGCCGTCCGCGGCGAGCACGAGGAAACCCGGCTCACCCGCACCGGTGCCCTGCTCGGCACCCCCGTCTACATGGCTCCCGAACAGGCCGTCGGCGGCCCGCCGGTCGGCCCGGCCGCCGACCTGTACGCGCTCGGCGCCATCGGGTACGAACTCCTGACCGGGCAGGCACCCTTCCGTGCCCCGAACGCGGCCGGTCTGCTCTACAAGAAGCTGCACGAGGAACCACCGCCGCTCCAGCGACTGCGTCCCGACATCCCGCCCGGGCTCGCCGTGCTCGTCCACCGGCTGCTCGCCAAGGACCCGTCCGGCCGCCCCGCCGACGCGCACGAGGTGTTCGCCGCGCTCACCCCGCTGCTGCCCGCCCCGGGCGCGGCCGGGGCACCGCCCGCCGTCCCCATGGACCCCACCCGCCCCTTCTGGCACCCGATGGCCCCCTGGCCCGCCACCCGCCCGCGCGCCCGCGAACAGGACCTGTCGGCCGTGGTGGAGGAGGTGCGGCGGCTGCTGGACCGGCACCAGTACGCGCAGGCGGCCGAGCTGCTCAGCCACACCGTGCCCCGGGCCGCCGCCCGCTACGGTCAGCATTCCCCGGTGGTGCGCACGCTGCGCAAGCAGTACGCCGCCACCTTGATGGCCACCGCCCAGTACGGCCGCGCGCTGCCGGAGATCCAGCGGCTGCTCCAGGACTTCACCGCCGAGCGGGGCCCGTACGACCAGACGGTGATCCAGCTGCGTTCCGACGAGGCGGAGTGCCTGTCCCGGCTGGGGCACCGGTAGCCGGGAGCGGCGCCGGCGCGGACCGCGGTGGAGGGGTGGTGGGGCGAAGGGCCCGGCCGCCTGCCGGACCCCCGCCTCCGATGGGCTCCGCCGGCTGGACTCGAACCAGCACTACAAGGATTCAAAGTCCTGCGGGCTACCGATTACCCCACGGCGGATCGCCGGGACAGACCCTACCCGAGCCGACCCCGCCGACCGGAATCCGAGGCCGTGAAAGGCACTTCGGCCCACCGCCGCACACCCCCTCCCGGGGCGGGACTCCGGCGATCCGCGCCGATGCCCTCCCCTCCCGGCACCGATCCCTCCCGGCGCCTGAAAAGGTGTGGACCGCGCCCTTAGGGTGGGTGGTATGAGCGAGTCGGGGGCGGAGAGTACCGGGGAGGCGGGGCCGGGGGGCGCCGTGCTGTGGTGGGAGCGGCGGCGCGGCGTCCTGCTGGACGGGGCGCTGGCCCTGGCCTCGGCGATCGAGTGCGTCGTCCAGAGCGCCGTCTTCGCCGGCCGTACGGGGCTGCCGGTGGTGCCCACCGCGCTGTTCGGAGGGCTGGCCGGGTCCGTGCTGCTGGTCAGGCGGCGCTGGCCGCTGGCGGTGATCCTGGTGGCCATCGCGGTGCTGCCGGCCCAGATGGGCATGGGCATGGCGGCGGTGGGCCTGTACACGCTGGCCACCACCGAGGTGCCGCGCCGGATCATCGGGGTCATGGCGTCGATGGTGTGCGCGGGCACCGCCCTGGTGACCTTCCTGCTCATCGAACAGGACGCCGGGCTGCGCGAGCAGCCGATACCGATGTGGTTCAAGCCGTTCGTGGCGGCGCTCTTCGCGGTGGCGATCACGCTGCCGCCGGTGCTGCTGGGGATGTACGTCCGCGCCAGGCGCCGGCTGGTGGAGTCGCTGCGCGACCGCGCGGACGGTCTGGAGCGGGAGCTGGGGCTGCTGGCCGAGCGCGCCGAGGAGCGCGCCGAGTGGGCGCGCGGCGAGGAGCGGCGCCGGATCGCCCGCGAGATGCACGACGTGGTGGCGCACCGGGTGTCCCTCATGGTGGTGCACGCGGCGGCGCTCCAGGCGGTGGCGCCCAAGGATCCGGACAAGGCGGCGAAGAACGCGGGCCTGGTCGCGGACATGGGGCGGCAGGCGCTGACCGAGCTGCGGACGATGCTGGGCGTGCTGCGGACCGAGGAGAAGCCGCGCGAGGCGGCGGGTGCGGCGGGCGGCGAGCAGGAGAGCGCGGCCGACGCGGCGGCCCGGCTCGCGGAGATCGCGGCGGCCGGGCGGCGCGGCGCGCGGGGCCCGCGGCTGAGCGAGGTGGCCTCGCTGGTGGACCAGTCCCGGGCGGCCGGGATGGCCGTGGAACTGTCGGTGGAGGGGGATCCGCGCGGGTACGCGGCGCAGGTGGAGTCGACCGCGTACCGGGTGGTGCAGGAGGCGCTGACCAATGTGCACAAGCACGCGGCCGGCGCCGCCGCGCGGGTGCGGCTGGCGCACCGCGACGGCGAGGTGGCGGTGCAGGTGCTGAACGAGGCCCCGCTGGGCGGCGGCCAGCCCGGCGCGCCTGCGGCGCTGCCCTCCGGCGGCAACGGGCTGCTGGGCATGCGGGAGCGGGTCACCGCGCTGGGCGGGGGCTTCGTGTCGGGGCCGCTGGACGGGGGCGGTTTCCGGGTCTCGGCGGTCATCCCGGACCGGGACAGGTCCCCGGCCGCACCCGGTGTCGGACTCGCGTCGTAGCGTCGTACGGGTGCAGACGACTCCCTCCCCTCCCCTCTTCAGCCGGGAATTCGGCGCCGACCCGTACCCCGCGTACGCCTGGCTGCGGGAGAACGCCCCGGTGTACAAGGCGGAGCTGCCCAGCGGGGTGGCGGCCTGGCTGGTCACCCGGTACGCGGACGCCCGCGCCGCGCTGGCCGACCCGCGGCTGAGCAAGAACCCCGACCGGCACAGCGCGCAGGCGCACCACAGCGGCCGGGTGGGCATCCCGGGGGAGCGCGGCGCCAATGTCATGACGCACCTGCTGAACATCGATCCGCCCGATCACACCAGGCTGCGCCGGCTGGTGGCGAAGGCGTTCACCCCGCGCCGGGTGGCGGCCTTCGAGCCGCGGGTGCGGGAGCTGACCGGCTCGCTGATCGCCTCCTTCGCGGGGCGGGGCGAGGCGGACCTGATCCATGAGTTCGCCTTCCCGCTGCCGATCTACGCCATCTGCGACATGCTCGGCGTCCCCCGGGAGGACCAGGACGACTTCCGCGACTGGGCCGGGATGATGCTGCATCCGTCGGGAAAGCGGGGCGGAGTCGGGCGCTCGGTGAAGCGGATGCGGGCCTATCTCGGCGATCTGATCCACCGTAAGCGCGCCGATCTGGGGGACGACCTGATCTCCGACCTGATCCGCGCCTCCGACCACGGCGAACATCTGACGGAGGACGAGGCGGCCGCGATGTCGTTCATCCTCCTGTTCGCCGGGTTCGAGACGACGGTCAATCTCATCGGCAATGGCCTGTACACGCTGCTGCGCCACCCGGCGGAACTGGCCGATCTGCGCCGGTCGCTGGCGGCGGGCGAGGAGGCGCTGCTGGAGAGCGCGGTGGAGGAGCTGCTGCGGTACGACGGCCCGGTGGAGCTGGCGACGTGGCGGTTCGCGCGGGAGCCGCTCGTACTGGGCGGGCAGCGCGTGGAACGGGGCGATCCGGTGCTGGTGGTGCTGGCCGGCGCGGACCGCGATCCGCGCCGGTTCGAGCGGCCCGATGTGCTGGATCTGGCCCGGCGCGACAACCAGCATCTGGGGTACGGGCACGGCATCCACTACTGCCTGGGGGCGCCACTGGCGCGGCTGGAGGGGCGGGCGGCGATCGGGATGCTGCTGAGTGAACTGCCGGATATCCGGCTTGCGGTGGATTCTGACGATCTGCGGTGGCGCGGTGGTCTGATCATGCGAGGACTCCGCTCACTGCCGGTAGAGTTCACATCCAGCCATGTGACGGAGAGTCAGTAGTGTGATCTGTATGTGATCTCGGTGGGATCAGCTTGTGATCGCACGGGAGGGCGGGCTAGGTTCTGCGCTCAACTGCACCACCGCGCCACAGCGGCCGGACAGTACGCAGCACACCGCAGCACACCGCAGTACCGCACCAGCGCAGTACCGCACCACCGTTTCCATGTCGTTCGCACGAGAGGCAGTCACATGCGCTCCGGCACAGGTCGTCATCGTCGTCCCAAGCAGGCCCCCGCTTTCGTGGTGGCCGCGGGAGTCACCGGAGCGGGCATCGCCCTGCCACTGCTGGGCGCCACGTCCGCCAACGCCGTGACCCCCGAGACCTGGGACGCCGCCGCCGCGTGCGAGAGCGACGGCGTGTGGACCGCCAACACCGGCAACGGCTACTACGGCGGGTTCCAGATCCCGCTGGCGCAGTGGGAGGCCCACGGCGGCACCGACTTCGCCAAGCGGCCCGACCTCGCCTCGCGGGCGCAGCAGATCACGGTCGCCGAGCGGATGCTGGCGGCGCAGGGCAAGGCCGCGTTCCCCGGCTGCGCCGTGACCACCGGCCTGTGGCAGGAGTACCGCGCCGGCGGCCAGGAGGAGACGGACGCCACCGCCGAGGTGCCCGGCGCCACCGAGAGCGGCATCGGCGAGATCCTCCCCGGGGAGACGGCGGACACCGAGGACGGCACGGCCGCCGGCTCCGGCACGGACGCGACGGATGACGCGGCGGCCGGCGGGGCCACCGACAAGAGCACCGGGAAGCCCGCGGACAAGACCGCGGACGCGGCGGCCGACGCGGCCGGCGACGAGCGGGAGGACAGCTCCGCCGCCGACACCGCGACGGACGGCGGCTCCGGCTCCGGCCGCCACCGGGGTGAGGCCGCGCCCGAGCCGGACGCCCAGCCGGGTGAGAACACCGACGGCACCGGACGGCACGCCGAACGCCCCGCCGACCGCGACGGGGAGCGCACCGCCCCGGCCACCGGCGAAGCCGCCGAGGAGGACGCCGAGGAGACCGCGGCGGACGACGCCACGTCCGGCGCGTACGAGGTGCTCACCGGCGACACGCTCTCGGAGATCGCCGACGCGCTCACGGTGGACGGTGGTTGGCCGGCGCTCTACCAGGCGAACGAATCGGTCATTGGGGACAACCCTGACCATATAGTCCCCGGTTTGCAGCTTGAGTTGGGCGGGAAGGGCGCATAAAGGACCGATGCGGGCGGCGACTTCCGTACCGGGTTAAGTGTGACCATCGTCTCGTTATGCGGCAATGCCGCCCGACTGGTCCGCACTGTCCGATTCCCCGTTGACCTGCGGAGACATCCCCCGTTCGGAGTCAAGCCCAGGCCGCGCCGCGATCTTCATCGTTCTTGAATCGTTAGTCGGCCTGTGTTTAGTGTCCAGCGCTCGGATTTACACACCGGGCGCCCTGGCCGTACGCCGAATCCTGCCGCCGGCCGGGGGACCACCACTGCGCCACAACCGCTTGGCAGGAGCGGGGGACCCAGTCCGTCACCCGGCGGCCGTCAGGCGGCCGGGCGGCGGAACGCCGTACCGAGACCGATCCGTTCCCCCGGAACGGGCCGGACCCGGGGCGGCTTGGGGTGAAGCCGGGACGGATCCGTCCGCCCCGGCCGGGCAACTCACTGACCCGAACCCGACAGCTCACCTCGCAGGCGTCCGGTGAGAAGGATCGTCATGCTGTTCTCCGGTAAGGGCCGTCACCGCCGCCCCTCCAAGCCCACCCGTCTCGCGGCCGCCGCCGGCGTCACCGGTGCCGCCGTCGCCATCCCCCTGATCGGTGCCACCGGCGCCCAGGCCGCCTCCGTGGACACCTGGGACGCCGTCGCCCAGTGCGAGTCGGGCGGCGACTGGTCCATCAACACCGGCAACGGTTACTACGGTGGCCTGCAGTTCTCGAACTCCTCGTGGGCGGCGGCCGGGGGTACTCAGTACGCCCCGCAGGCCGACCAGGCCACCAAGGAGCAGCAGATCGCCACCGCCGAGCAGCTGCTGTCCATGCAGGGCCCCGGCGCCTGGCCGGTGTGCGGTGCCCGTGCGGGCCTGTCCGCCGGCGGCCCGGCCGCCGAGGTGAACCCGGACGCCGGCGCCACCACCGAGGCTCCCGCCCCGGCGCAGGAGGCCCCGGTCGAGGAGACCCCGGCCCCGGTCGAGGAAGCCCCGGCCCCGGCCCCGCAGTCCACCGAGAACACCGACGAGAGCGCCCCCGTGGCGTCCGGCGACACCTACACGGTGGTCTCCGGCGACTCGCTGTCGAAGATCGCCGCCGCCCACGGCGTCAGCTGGCAGCAGCTGTACCAGCAGAACAAGGCGGTCGTCGGGGACGACCCCAACCTGATCTTCCCCGGCCAGCAGCTCGCCCTGTGAGCTGACCCGACGGTCCGGCGAAACGATCCTCCCGCCCGGCGCGGGGTGGCGAGCGGCAGCGCAACCTGCCGTTCAGCCGCCCCGCGCCGGGTTTTCTTCCGCTCGTAAACAAAAAGATGCCTGGCCGGAAAACCGTATCTGACCAGCGACAACACCCCCGGCGGCACACTTTGTGGCGAGCTTGTGAGCGGTGGCACGACGGGAGCCGGTTAGGCTCAGAGGGTTTCAAGACGCCATAAGACAGACGTCCATCCAGACGAAGGAGAACCTTGTGCCGTCCATCGACGTCGTCGTAGCCCGCGAGATCCTCGACTCGCGAGGCAACCCCACGGTCGAGGTCGAGGTTGGCCTCGACGACAGCAGTACCGGCCGCGCCGCCGTCCCCTCGGGCGCCTCCACCGGAGCCTTCGAGGCGCTGGAGCTGCGCGACGGAGACGCCGGCCGCTACCAGGGCAAGGGCGTGGAGAAGGCCGTGCTGGCCGTCATCGAGCAGATCGGCCCCGAGCTGGTCGGCTATGACGCCACCGAGCAGCGCCTCATCGACCAGGCGATGTTCGACCTCGACGCCACCGCCGACAAGTCCTCGCTCGGCGCCAACGCCATCCTCGGCGTCTCGCTGGCCGTGGCGCACGCCGCGTCCGAGTCCCGCGACCTGCCGCTCTTCCGCTACCTGGGCGGCCCCAACGCGCACCTGCTGCCGGTGCCGATGATGAACATCCTCAACGGCGGTTCGCACGCGGACTCCAACGTCGACATCCAGGAGTTCATGATCGCCCCGATCGGCGCCGAGTCCTTCTCGGAGGCCGTGCGCTGGGGCGCCGAGACCTACCACACCCTCAAGTCCGTGCTCAAGGAGCGCGGGCTGTCCACCGGCCTGGGCGACGAGGGCGGCTTCGCCCCGAACCTCGACTCCAACCGCGAGGCCCTCGACCTGATCATCGAGGCCATCCAGAAGGCCGGCTACACCCCCGGCCAGGACATCGCGCTCGCCCTGGACGTGGCCGCCAGCGAGTTCTACAGCGACGGCGTCTACACCTTCGAGGGCAAGACCCGCACCGCCGAGGAGATGACCGCGTACTACGCCGAGCTGGTCGAGGCGTACCCGCTGGTCTCCATCGAGGACCCGCTGCACGAGGACGACTGGGAGGGCTGGCACACCCTCACCGTCCAGCTGGGCGACAAGGTGCAGATCGTCGGCGACGACCTGTTCGTCACCAATCCCGAGCGCCTCCAGCGCGGCATCGACTCCGGCACCGCCAACGCGCTGCTGGTGAAGGTCAACCAGATCGGTTCGCTGACCGAGACCCTGGACGCCGTCGAGCTGGCCCAGCGCAACGGCTACCGCTGCATGATGTCGCACCGCTCCGGCGAGACCGAGGACGTCACCATCGCCGACCTGGCCGTCGCCACCAACTGCGGCCAGATCAAGACCGGTGCCCCGGCGCGCTCCGAGCGGGTCGCCAAGTACAACCAGCTGATGCGGATCGAGGAGATCCTGGACGACGCGGCCGTGTACGCGGGCCGCAGCGCCTTCCCGCGCTTCCAGGGCTGACAACCCCGGCCGCCGGTGCCACCGTCCCCGCCACCCGTCCCGTACGGTGGCGGGGACAGCTGTTGGTGCGGGACGGCGTGACGGGGAGGCTGATGTGGCGGCGGACCGGGACCGGTTCTCCACCGCGACCCGGATCAGGGCGCTGGGCGAACAGGCCGCGGCCCGGGTCTACCGGGCACAGAACCGGCGGCTGCGCCGCCCGGTGCGCCGCAGCCGGCTCACCGGCCGGGCGGCGCTGCTGGCGCTGGTCATCGGCGCCCTGATCGTGGCGCTCGCCTATCCGCTGCGCGAGTACGTCTCGCAGCGCTCGGAGATCGGCGACGAGCGGCGCAAGGCGCAGGACGCCGAGGAACGCGTGGAGGAGCTGCGGGACGAGAAGGCCCGCTGGCAGGACCCGGCGTTCGTGGAGCAGCAGGCGCGCCGTCATCTGCACTACGTACGCCCGGGCGAGACCGGCTACATCCTCCCCGCCCCGCCCGGCGCCCAGGAGGACGGCGAGGCGGAGCGGCTCCGCAACCGGAGCGCGCCCGCCAACCGCCCTTGGTACGACAATCTGTGGGACGGCATCGACAAGGCCGACCGAGCGGCCCCCGTCCCCTGACCCGATGAGAGCGATGACGAACAACACCGAGAGCGACACCGCGACCGACCGCGACACCGCGGCGGTGGCGGCCCAGCTGGGCCGGCTCCCGCGCGGACTGCGCGGGGTCGCGCACCGCTGCCCGTGCGGCAACCCCGATGTGGTGGAGACCGCGCCGCGGCTTGAGGACGGCAGCCCGTTCCCCACCACGTACTACCTGACCTGCCCCCGCGCCGCCTCCGCGATCGGCACCCTGGAGGCGAACGGGGTGATGAAGGAGATGACGGCGCGGCTGGCGACCGACCCGGAGCTGGCGGACGCCTACCGGGCCGCGCACGAGGACTACCTCGCGCGCCGGGACGCCATCGAGGTGCTGGAGGGCTTCCCGAGCGCCGGCGGGATGCCGGACCGGGTGAAGTGCCTGCACGTGCTGGTGGCGCACTCCCTGGCGGCGGGCCCCGGGGTCAACCCGCTGGGCGACGAGGCACTCGACATGCTTCCCGAGTGGTGGAAGAAGGGGCCGTGCGTGAGCGCGGACGGTACGGAGTGCGCGGCGACGGCGGCGGAGGGGACGGGCGCGTGAAGGCGGCGGCGATCGACTGCGGCACCAACTCCATCCGGCTGCTGATCGCGGACGCCGATCCGGCCACCGGGGAGCTGAAGGACCTGGACCGCCGGATGGAGATCGTCCGGCTGGGCCAGGGCGTGGACCGTACCGGGCGGCTGGCGCCCGAGGCGCTGGAGCGCACCCTGGAGGCGTGCCGGCGGTACGCGGCGGCGATCGAGGGGCACGGCATCGAGGCCGGGCGGATCCGCTTCGCGGCGACCTCGGCGACCCGGGACGCGCAGAACCGCGCGGACTTCGTGGACGGCGTCCGGGAGATCCTGGGCATCGAGCCGGAAGTCATCACGGGCATGGAAGAGGCCGCCCTGTCGTACACCGGCGCCACCCGCGAGCTGGCCGGCGCCGGCACCGCCCTCGTGGTGGACATCGGCGGCGGTTCCACCGAATTCGTACTGGGGAACCGCGAGGTAACGGCGGCCCGCAGCGTGAACATCGGCTGCGTGCGGCTGACCGAGCGGCACGCGCTGAGCGACCCGCCGACGGCCGCTCAGATCGCCGCCCTGACCGCCGACATCGACGCGGCCCTGGACGAGGCCCAGGAAGCCGTCCCGCTGACCGGGGCGGACACGCTGGTGGGCCTGGCGGGCTCGGTGACCACGGTGGCCGCGATCGCCCTGGAGCTGCCCGCCTACGACCCCGCGGCGATCCACCACTCCCGCGTCCCGGCCGCCACGGTCGGGGCGATCTCCGACCGCCTGCTGGCGTCCACCCACGCCGAACGCGCGGCGATCCCGGTGATGCACCCCGGCCGCACCGACGTGATCGGCGCGGGCGCGCTGATCCTGTCGCGGATCATGGCGCGCAGCGGGGCGGCGGAGGTGGTGGTCTCCGAGAGCGACATCCTCGACGGCCTGCTGTGGAGCACCGTGGAGCGGCGGCCCGGGAGGGCTTAGCGCCACACGGTGCAGGAGGCCAGCGCCAGGAGCGGCGCCCCGATCACCAGCAGACAGCCCGCGCCCACCAGCAGGCGGTCGATCGGGGCGGCGAACCGGTGCGGCTGGGCCGGGGGACGGACGGAGAACTCGGGCACGGTGAACGGTCCTTCCGGGGATCGGGGAGGTTTTCACCGTAGGGCAGAGAACTTCGTGAAGTTTTTCACATGGGCGTGCCGCGGGGAACGGGTGACAACGGCCGAATCGTGATCCACAGGACCCCGCGGCGCACCTCAGGGCACCCGTGTCACATCCCCTCGCGGGACAACCCCGCAGGTCGCGGCGGTAAGGGGTGGAAAGGGGCGCGCAGTATATCAGAGGGGTCCGGAATCCTTGTGAAGGGCCTCACGAGGTCCCCCTCGGGGATGGGTGGATACTCGATGGCATGAGCACCACGGAGCGTCCCCGAATCCTCGTCGTGGGTGGCGGGTACGTCGGTCTGTACGCCGCGCGCCGCATTCTGAAGAAGATGCGATACGGCGAGGCGACTGTCACCGTCGTCGACCCGCGCTCGTACATGACGTACCAGCCCTTCCTCCCGGAGGCTGCCGCAGGCAGCATCTCCCCGCGGCACGTCGTGGTGCCGCTCCGTCGCGTTCTGCCCAAGGCCGAGGTCCTCACCGGCCGGGTCACCTCCATCGACCAGGACCGCAAGGTCGCCTCGGTGTCGCCGACCGTCGGTGCCCCGTACGAGTTGCCCTTCGACTACCTGGTGGTGGCGCTGGGCGCCGTCTCCCGCACCTTCCCGATCCCCGGGCTCGCCGAGCAGGGCATCGGCATGAAGGGCGTCGAGGAGGCCATCGGCCTGCGCAACCACGTCCTGGAGCAGCTCGACAAGGCCGACTCCACCACCGACGAGGAGATCCGCCGCAAGGCGCTCACCTTCGTCTTCGTGGGCGGCGGCTTCGCCGGCGCGGAGACCATCGGCGAGGTCGAGGACATGGCCCGCGACGCCACGAAGTACTACCCGACCATCAAGCGCGAGGACATGCGCTTCGTGCTGGTCGACGTGGCCGACAAGATCCTCCCCGAGGTCGGGCCCAAGCTCGGCGAGTGGGGCCTGGAGCACCTGAAGAAGCGCGACATCGAGGTCCACCTGAAGACCTCCGTCAACTCCTGCGTGGACGGCCACGTGGAGCTGTCCAACGGGGTGATCGCCGACTCCAACACCATCGTGTGGACGGCCGGCGTCAAGCCCAACCCGGCGCTGGCCCGCTACGGCATCGCGCTCGGCCCGCGCGGCCACGTGGACGTCGACGGCAACCTCCAGGTCCGCGGCACCGACTACGTGTGGGCCGCCGGCGACAACGCCCAGGTCCCGGACCTGGTGCTGCGCGCCCAGGGCGTGGAGAACGCCTGGTGCCCGCCGAACGCCCAGCACGCGCTGCGCCAGGCCAAGGTCCTGGGCGACAACGTGATCTCCGGGATGCGCGGCTTCCCGCAGGGCGAGTACAAGCACGCCTCCAAGGGCGCGGTGGCCGGCCTGGGCCTGCACAAGGGCGTGGCGGCGCTGAAGTTCGGCAAGATGACGCTGCGCTTCAAGGGCCGCATCGGCTGGTACCTGCACCGCGGCTACCACGGCATGGCGGTCCCGACCTGGAACCGCAAGATCCGCGTCTTCGCCGACTGGACCCTGGGGATGTTCCTCAAGCGCGAGGTCGTCTCCCTGGGCGCCATGGAGAACCCCCGCGAGGAGTTCTACGAGGCGGCGGCCCCGGTCACGGCGGCTGCCGAGGCCAAGAAGGCCGCCGAGAAGCCCAAGGCGACCGCGAGCTGACGCGACGGCACCTGTGAGGAAGGGCCCCACCGAACGGTGGGGCCCTTCTCATGTCCACGCGTCGAGCCGCAGCAGCACCTGGTGGTTGTGGTCCGTGTGCCAGTACACCTCCCCGGCCACCCGCTCCCCGGGGCCGGCAGCACCATCCCGTGCGGCATCCGCGACACCTTGGCCAGGCCGAGCGCCTCGGGCCACCCGTCCAGTTCCACGAAGGACCCGAAGGGCCGGGTCTCGATCACCACCCCGGTCACCCGGGTCCCGATGGGCAGCCCCGCAACGGTCTCCCCCCAGGCGGCCTCGATCCGCCGGGCCCGCTCCTGATACCAGTCCACTGCGCATCCCACTCCTCCCGCACGACGGCCGGCGCCGCACCCTCTCAGCGGGGCATCTGCCAGCCGCTGTCCGTCATCCCCGTGAAGTCGAAGAACGCCTTGCGCTGCTCGGCGTAGGTCGCCACCGCCTCGTACGGAGCGGGGTCGAAGATGTCCACCAGCTCGTCGGTGATCTTCTTGGCCACCGGGTCGACGAGGTACAGGTGCCTGCCCCCGGAGGCGTGCAGCAGGCTGGAGGACATGGTGTCAGGGCGGGCTCCCTGGCAGCAGAGCTGGAGCCCTTCGTCCTCCATGTCCAGCTGAAGCTTGGCAAGACAGATGCCGTACGTGTTCCCCTCGTACGTCGTGCGGGCCCCCGACTCCCGCGTCACCTCGACGCGGAACGGCGGCCCGTGGTCCGAGAGCGTGAGCTGCAACTCCTCGCCCCGCCCGCACCCGTCGGAAGCCAGGAGCGACACCGTCTCGGGTGACCGCCTCACCTCAGCCCGCTGCCGCGGGAGGTCGGCCACGCTCAGTTCCGCCACGGCGCCCTGAGCCGTCTCCGGGTCCGCCAGATAGGGCGGCAGGCCCGGATGGACCCCGCAGAAGGTGACGTGGGCGGTGAGCGGTCTCTCCTCGGTCGCTGCCCGGGACAGCGACACATGGGCCCGCATCCCCCGCAGTCCCTGATCCTCGGCCGCGGCGAGACCCGAGAGCGCGAAGGCGAACGCCCTGCGCAGCAGAGGCCGCCGCCGATGACGATCCTTCAGGGGGAGATCGAAGTCCGTCACCGCTCTTCCGTTCACCGCCGTCTCCAGGGCGACGACATCCTGGAACGCGTCCAGGTCCCCCACGTACCCGTCGAGGAAGCCGCGGAGCAGGTACGCCCCGTCGCCTGTGGCGGTCCACCCCCGCTCAAGCACCGACCGCAGTCCGCCGGGCACATCGTCGATCCCCAGCTCTCGGACATCGACATCACCGAGCAGCCGGCGCATCGCGTCATTGGTCCTCATCGCGGGTGAACTCCTGCCTCCGCGGTGACCGTTGTACGAAGCAGCAGTTCTTCGTCTTCTGGATCCATCCGTAGTTTCGTGAGACAGATCTGGCAGAAGCCCTCCTCGATCATCCTGGAATCCTTCCCAATTCCCGCGGTGATGCTGCGGGCATCGTCGCCGTACGCCGATTCAGGGAATTTTCCGCAACAGTGGCGAGAAGGAATAATTCCGATTGCACTTCTCGCGCTCAGCGGCGAGCGAATGAGACGATGGGGCCGTCTTCTGTCGCGATCACCACAACCGAGAAATCGATGTTCGGATATTTCTCTCTCAAGGCTGCGGCCCAACAGTTGCGCAGGGAATCGGCGATGCTGTCGAGCGCAGCATTATCAGCTGGAGAGTCCTCGCAATCAATGATGTCCCACATTCTCAGCCGGTTAATGGTCGCCTCAAGGGACTGGGGGTCCCCGTTCAACTCGCGATGCCACATCTGGAAGTTATCCGGATTGTAGAAACCCTCCCACAGGACGCATCCCTGAACTTCCTTGAAGTGTGGCCAGAAGAGACGCGATAGTGACAGCCACACCCCGATGGTGGTGTTGTGCGTCAAAAAATTAATATAGCGAGGGTTGCCCGTGAGACTGTTCAGCCATGATGAAACTTCGGGGTGCTCTTCGGGTGTCACTTGTCTCGCTCTCTCAGGGAATCTCATCAGGGCGGGCCGGGCGGGTGTTATCGGTGTCCCAGTTGGGGAATTCCCGACCTGTCTCGGGATTTTTGTGAAACTTCATCTCCACCACGTGTGGCGGCGGAACGGGGCCGTTGGGGGTCATATGTACCGCGGAATCCGGGTCGAGATCCACTCGCTTCACGGGGATTCCATCGCTGTTGTAGACAGCGTATGCCGTATAGTCCCCGTTGTCTCGTTGTCGGTACAGCGTTTCATTTGGTCCGGCTTTTTTGGGGAATCTTCCCTGGACTCTCCGACCATTGGTGAGATCAATCTTCTCCGGTGGATGCGGAGCCAGCCCGAGCGGGTCCGACCAGGTGCAGGGATTGACGATGTAGGAGTAACTATTGGGGGAAGGCGTCAACCCCAAGGGATCGGGGGAGGAATAGCGCGCAAGGCTCGGATCATAGTGTCGATGCAGGTTGTAATGCCATCCAGTTTCCTGATCGAAGTACTGCCCGGGGAATCTCAGTGGCATCCGCAATCCCCGAAATTTGCCTTGTCCCCGTTCCTTGCTCACCCCCCACAGGGTGCTCCGCGATGTCCAGACCTTCTCCCCATGTTCATCGAGGAGATCCGTTGGGGTGCCGACCAGATCTGTCATTACGGTGTAGAAAGAATGTTCTCCCTCGTGTTGATGTACTTGCGTCAGGGGATGGAGTCCGTTGTAGTCCCACGTCATTGTGCCCAGGAGGCTGCTCGACTCCTCGACCAGAGTGGTGCCGTGCCAGGTGAAATGAATTTGCTCGACAATAACGTCGCCGTCACCGAGTCTCTGTTTGGCGATGCGCCGTCCGAGCGGGTCATAGACGTATCGCCATCGGGTCCCATCGGGCGTAGTGGTGGAGAGGAGTTGATTCTCCGGGCCCCAGGTGTAGTGCCAGTTGTCCGGCTGCCTTGAGAGGCGAACCTCCTGGCGAAAAATTGTTCTTCCGGCAGCGTCGTACCGGTATCGAAGCCGGCCGGCCTTTTTGACGAGCGTTCCTTCGTAGGTGCGTCGTCCCAGTGCTGGGTATTCCCCCTCCGAGAATCGTGCCTCCACCAGATTTCCGGAGAGGTCGTACGAGTAATCCTCGTTCCACTGGGGACGGGCGAGTGAGGTAACCCGTCCATTGGCGTCGAGAGAGAATTCTGTGGAACCGGTGGGAGTGATCATCGACGTCAGGTACCCATCCGCGCGGTACTTGTACTGTCGCTGAACAGGAGCCCGATATCCGGCCTTATCCGGCCCGGTCACGGTCTGCCTAACAAGGCGGCCCGCGAGATCCCAGTCCTGGTACACCACAAGAGAGTCATCGACAATGCGTTGGACTTCGTTCCCCATCGCGTCACGGTTGAATGCGATCGAGTGATTGCCGGTGTGCAGATCTGTGCGATCGCCCGACGCGTTGTAGGCCCAGGTACTGAGGTGTCCAGAGGGCGTTTTCCGACTTTTGATTTGCCCGAGCGAGGTGTAGCCGAGTGACAGCGTTCTTCCATTGATCGTCTCGGTCTGCAGTCGTCCCAAGCGATCATATGTGCGCGCCAACCCGATACCGTCTGAAACGGCGTTCAGTAGCCGGCCCATGGCATCGTACGCATAGGAAGTTGAGCTGCCATCGGAACCCCTCTTGCGAGTGATCTGGCCGAGCGAGTTATAAGAGTACTCGACCGACTGGCCGACTTGGTTGACATGTCCGATAGCACGTCCGGCTTCGTCCCACTCGTACCCGGTGGAGCGATCGTCGTAATCGGATTCTTTGATCAGTCGGCCAGCCGCATCATACGTGTATTCCCAGACGCGGCCATCAGGGTCTTTGACACCGATGAGATTCAGCTCCGTATCCCGGGTGAACTCATAAATGGCGCCGTTCGGGTGAGTGATTGAGGAAGGGAGGTCGAATGTTCCGTACTCGAATTGGGTCACGGTACCCGTGGCTGAAATGTGGGCGATACAGTTTCCTTCAGGATCCCATTCCCATGATTGTTCAGATCCCATGGAATCCCGGAAGCTCAGAAGCTTCCCATTCGGGGACCAGCGGGCATGCATGACAGCCCCACTGGGTTCTGTGATCCGTATGGTCCGCCCGAAGGCATCGTAGTGGTAGCGGGTCACCTCGCCGAGTGGATTCCGGACCTCTTGCGGCAGACCAGTGTCTGTCACTGAAAATTCAGTTCGCCCGCCCTCGGGGTCGGTGAATCCTGTGAGGGCTCCGTGGTCGTCATATTCGTAGAGACTCGTCATGCCCAGTGGGTCGACGCCGGTGATCCTGTTTCCGGCGTCGTCGAACTCCTGGGACCAGACAGCCCCGTCCGGTTCTTCCACGCGTAGGAGCAGCCCCAGATCGTTGTGGCGCGCTGTGATCTCGGAGCCGTCCGGGCGCGTCACCACCTTGAGATTGCCGGCCTCGTCGTAGGTGTAGCGAGTCGTGTGGCCGAGCGGATCCATCACGGAGAGCGGCCGGTCGTAGCGGTCCCAGGTGCGGTGGGTGGTGTTGCCGAGGGGGTCGGTTTCGGCGATCAGCTGGAGGCTGTCGTTGAACTGGTAGAGCGTGGCGTGGCCAAGAGAGTTGGTCGCCGTGGTGCGGTGGTGTTCCGGCTCGTAGGTGTAGCGGTATTCCAGGGCCCGCTCGGTACCGGTGGAGAAGACGACGCGGCCCTCGGCGTCGTACTCGTACCGGTACCAGGTGTGGTTGCGGTCCTCCCAGCGGGTCAGGCGGGCCCGGTCGTCGTAGGAGAAGCGCAGCGGGAGACCGGAGGAGTTGTAGATCTCGCTCAGGTTGCCGTCCGCGTCGTATCCGTACGACATCAACAGCGGGCGTTCCGGGTCGCTCGCCAGGTGCAGCGCGGTGATCCTGCCCTCATAGGCGGCGATGTGGATCCGGTAGCCCCCGGTGTGCTCCAGCTCGGCCGGGACTCCGTGCTCGTCGTAGTGGACCGTGATGCGGTTGCTGTTGCGGTCCGTGATCGCCGAGAGCCGCAGGTCGGGCCCGGGCCGGGTTGGGTGGGGCGCGAAGTGCAGGGTGCGGCCGGTCTCCCGCTGGTGGACCCGCATCCCGGTCTCCGGGTTGCCGTCCCAGAGCAGTCCCCAGCGCGGGCCCTCGGTCGGCAGTACAGGATGGTCGGGGTCGGCCAGCGGGATCGGGTAGTTGAGGATCATGCCGTCCGCGCTGTAGAAGCGGACGCCGTAGTCGTCCAGCCGCAGCCGCTGGTCCAGCGTGGACGCCCAGGAACGGCCGAACCATCGCCCCGACCGGTAGGTGGAGATGTGATGGCGTTCCAGCACGAGCGGCAGCACGCCCGGGAGGGTGATGTCGGTCGCCGACATCACGAGTTCGCCGGTCGCCACGTCCACCGGGTCGCCGCACTCGTTGCGGCTGTCCATCCGGCGGCCGTCCTGGCGGATCTGGGGGCGCTCGCCCCGGACGGTGGTGGCCGTGTCCCGCAGGCCGGTGCGGGCGGTGCGGGCGCCCGCTCCCACCAGGCGGCCGCCCGGGAGGACGTCCAGGACGGCGAAGCCGACATCCCACAAGGAGGCTTCGCCTTTTGAGTATTTGACCAAGGTGTCCGCCAGGGCGACCAGCGCCACCGCCAGCAGGATGCCGGCGATCAGCGGGCCGCCGATGAACAGGGCCGCGATGCCGACGATGGTGCCGATGATCTGGGCGACCTGCACGATCGTGTCCCAGTTGTCGGCGACCCAGTCGACGACCTTCTCCCACCACTTCTTGTTCTTGATGCCCGCGTCGGAGGCCGTGCGCAGATCCGACACGCACAGCGAAGCGGCCTCCTGGCGGGCCTCCTTCGCCTGCTGGGCCAGCAGCTTCGCCGCGTCGAGCCGGCCCTGCGCGCCGGTGACCGCGGACTGGGCGTCCTCGTGGTCGCTCTCGGCGTCGGTCAGCGCGCGCCGCACCTCGGCGCGGACCTCGCCCTCGTCCGGCGGTTCGGCCTCCTCCTGCGCGGTTTCCAGCGAGGAGGCCGCCGTCTCCAGCCAGGACTCGGCGGAGGCGAGGTCCGACTGCGCCTCGACCGCGTCGTCCAGCGCGCGATCCGCGTCCGCCTGGGCCTGGCGCAGCTTGGGCCAGTACGTGGCCAGCGCCTGGCCGGCGAGTTCATGCGACTCGTGCAGCTTGGCCAGGTTGGGCGGCACCTTCTCCATCTGCTCGCCGAACGCGTCCGCCGTCTCGCCGGTGAAGGCGTCGAGCAGACTGTCCCCCATCAGGTTCCGCAGCTTGTCCTGCGCGTCGGCCACGTCGTCGGCGAAGGCGAGGAGTTTGTCCGCCAGTTCCTCGACCCGGTCCGGATCCCCCGGAGTCGGGTCCGAGGTCATCCCGACCGGTGACCAGTCCGATGCCCGTCCCATGCTTGTGCTCCCCCCCGTTGGTTCAGACGGCTTGTTGCTGTCCGCCGCCGCCTGACCCGTCCTCACTCAGTTCTGCCGCGTACTCGCCGTCCACGTCCGAGAAGAACGTGATGATGTTCTGCGTGATCTCCTTGATCGAGGTCAGCTGCTCGTCGATCTCACCCCGGCCATCACGCCAGTTGTCGACGAAGCTGTCCAGCGCCTCGACCACGCCGCTGTCGCCCAGATCGTCCTCGTAGCCGTCGAACGTTCTCCCCAGACCGTTCATGCGGGACTTGATCGAATCGACCTCGCCGCCGAAGGACTCCAGTGCCTCGAACGGAATGCCCAGGTTCTCGCCGGACATGATCCCTCCCCCGGGAAACTCTGCGTCAGATGAACCGGAACGTCGACGTCACCGCGTCGAACACGTCGAAGAAGGAATCGGTCAGCTCCAGATTCCTCGTGGTGCCCGAGATCAGGGCGATCTGGTGACCCGCGCCCGGCACCGGCACGAAGGTCTGCATCATGGCCACCCGCATCACCCGCCGGTCCCCGGCGGGCGCGACATCCTCCACCCCCCGGGTTCTGGCGACCTGCCCCACCCCCGCGATCTCCGTGACGGACACCGCACGCCACGGATCGCCCGCCTTGCGGGCCCGGATCTCCTTCAGCTGGCCGGCCACCGAGCCCGGATCCGTGGGCAGCGGCGCGCCGTCCTCGGTGCGCGGGCTCAGCAGGGTGACGGTCAGGGTGGCCGTCACCAGCGCGTCCTCGTCGCCGAAGGCCTGGGCCATGCACCCGATGTACGCGGCCCCGGCGTCCCAGGCGTTCGCCGCCTCGCGGCGCAGGAACCGCTCCATCACCTCGCGGTGTCCCGCCACGTCCGGACGCAGCCGGACCCGCTCGTCCATCAGCCGGCGGATCGCCTGGTCCCGCAGCTCGGGGCGGATCTCGAACTCCCACCAGCCGTCGGGCACGGTGATCGAGAACCCGGACCGCTCGACCTGGACCGCTTCCACCCTCTTGCTCATGGCCGCGCTCTCCCCCTGTTGATCGTCCGTCGCCCACGGTACCCGGGTTCGTGGCGTCGCGCCGCCCCCACAAGCGGCGGAATCGCGGGGCGGTGCGGGGTGTCCCTGCCATGGTGGGCGGGATTGTCCCGATCCCCGTGACGGAGGTGTGTCCGCATGGCCGTTGCCCCTCGACTAGTCGCTCTCGCCGAGCAGATGCTCGGCGCCACTGTGCCGGTACGGATCCGGGCCTGGGACGGCAGCGAGGCGGGGCCGCCGGACGCGGGCGGGCCCGTCATCGTCGTCCGGCACCGGCGTGCGCTGCGCCGGCTGCTGTACAAGCCGGGCGAGATCGGCCTGGCCCGCGCCTGGGTGGCCGGGGACATCGACGTGGAGGGCGACCTCTACGCGGTGCTCGACACCCTCGCCCCCCTCATCTGGGAGCGGGCGGACGCCGGGCTCGCCGCGCCCGGCGGGCGGCGCCGGATCGCCGCGGTGCGCGAGTTCGCCGCGCTGGCCGGCCCCGGACTGCCGCCGGCCCCGCCCCGCGAGGAGGTGCGGCACCGGCGCGGCGGCCCGCTGCACTCGCTGCGCCGCGACCGGCGCGCCATCTCGCACCACTACGACGTGGGCAACGACTTCTACCGCCTGGTCCTGGGCCCGTCCATGGTCTATTCGTGTGCCGTGTGGGACGACAAGACCCCCTCCCTGGAGGAGGCCCAGAGCGCCAAGCTGGATCTGATCTGCCGCAAGCTCGATCTGCGCGAGGGCCAGCGTCTGCTGGACGTCGGCTGCGGCTGGGGCGCGCTGGTGCTGCACGCCGCCCGGCACTACGGGGTGCGCGCCACCGGCATCACGCTCTCCGGCGAGCAGGCGGCCCACGCCCGTCACCGGATCGCCGAGGAGGGCCTGGAGGAGCGGGTGGAGATCCGGGTCCAGGACTACCGCGAGACGGGGGACGGCCCGTACGACGCGATCTCCTCGGTCGGTATGGCCGAGCACGTCGGCTCCGACCGCTATCGCGAGTACGCCGCCCGGCTGCACGATCTGCTGCGCCCCGGCGGTCGGCTGCTGAACCATCAGATCGCACGACGCCCCGCTCCCGGTGGGGAGCGGGGCGAGAAGGCGTACCGCGTGGACGCCTTCATCGACGCCTACGTCTTCCCCGACGGGGAGCTGGCGCCGGTCGGGCGCACCGTGTCCCTCCTGGAGGAGGCCGGTTTCGAGGCCCGCGACGTGGAGGCGCTGCGCGAGCACTACGCCCTCACGCTGCGCGAGTGGGTGCGCAATCTGGAGAGCCGCTGGGCCGAGGCGACCCGGCTGACCTCCCCGGGCCGGGCCCGGGTGTGGCGCCTGTACATGGCCGCCTCGGCCCTGGCGTTCGAGCGGGCGCGCATCGGTGTGAACCAGATCCTCGCGGTGCGGATGACCCCCGACGGGGTGTCCGGCCTGCCGCTGCGCACCCGCGACTGGATCACTCCGTCTTGATCGCCTGGAGCATGTTGAGCTTGGCGGCGCGCCTGGCCGGCCACAGGGCGGCCAGGACGCCGACCAGCGCGGCCAGGGCGAGGAAGACGCCCATCCGCTCCCAGGGCAGCACCAGTTCGTAGGTGTCCATGCTGGTGGCGATCATCTCGCCGACGGCCCAGCCGAAGAAGACGCCCAGGCCGACTCCGAGCACCCCGCCGAACAGGGCGATGACCACCGACTCCAGGCGGACCATCCGCTTGGTGCCGCGCCGGTCCAGGCCGATCGCGCGCAGCATGCCGATCTCCTGCTGGCGTTCGAAGACGGACATGGCCAGGGTGTTGATGACGCCCAGGATGGCGACGATGACGGCCATGGCGAGCAGCCCGTACAGGATGTTCAGCAGCAGCGTGAACGCGAAGGCGATGTCCTCGGAGATGTCCTGCTTGTCCTGGACGAGGATGGCCGGGTTGCTGCCGAGCGCCTCCTCCAGCGTGGACTTCGTGGCGTCGGAGACGCCGGCGGTGGTGCTGAGCATCACCTGGAGGTCCTGGACGCGCTGCATGTGCGGGGTGATGGTGGCGTTGTCGAGCATGATGCCGCGGATCATCTCGTTGGCCTCGTACACGCCCGAGACGGTCAGCTCGCCGGCGGTGCCGTCCTCGTAGGTGACGCCGAAGCTGTCCCCGACCTGCCAGCCGTGCTTCTCCGCCGTGTCGGTGTCGACCACCGCGTTGTCACCGGTCAGCCCGTCGAAGGAGCCGGCCGCGAAGGGCAGGTTGACCAGGTCGGCGATGGAGTCGCCGTCGACGCCGGTCAGGTACTCGTCCTTGCTGCCGCTGTTCAGGTAGACGGGGGCCATGCGCAGCGGGGAGACGGCGGTGATGTCGGAGCGGTCGGCGAGCGTGTCGGCGATCTCCGGGGCGAGCGGGGCGAAGTTGGCGGTGGAGACGACGTAGTCGGCGGTGATCGCCTCGGCGGCCAGCTTGTCGATGGCCTTCTGGGTGCTGCCCGCGATGACCGTCATCCCGGTGATCAGGGTCAGTCCGATCATCAGGGCGGAGGCGGTGGCGGCGGTACGGCGCGGGTTGCGCACCGCGTTCAGCCGCGCCAGCTTGCCGGAGACCCCGCCCAGCCGCAGCAGCGGGGAGGCGGCGGCGATCACCGGGCGGGACAGCAGCGGGGTCAGCACGAACACGCCGATCACCAGCACGGCCGCGCCCAGGCCCATGGTGAGGCCGTTGTCGTCCCGGCCGATGCCGGCCAGCACCAGGGCGCCACCGCCGGCGGCCAGGATCGAACCGATGGTGTTCCGCACCAGCAGACCGCGCGCGGTGGCGGTGGCGTGCACGCTGCTCATCGCGGCGACCGGCGGGATCTTCGCGGCGCGGCGGGCCGGGAGGTAGGCGGCCAGCATGGTGACGCCGACGCCGACCACGACCGAGGCGATCACGGTGGAGCCGGAGACGATCAGCGGGCCGTCCGGGACGGTCAGGCCGATGGCGTTCATCAGCCCGCGCAGCCCGGCGGCGATGCCGATGCCGGCCAGCAGCCCGGAGACCGCGGCGACCACGCCGACGACGAGCGCCTCGATGAGGACGGATCGGGTGACCTGGCGGCGGCTGGCGCCGACCGCGCGCAGCAGGGCGAGTTCCTTGGTGCGCTGGGCCACCAGCATGGTGAAGGTGTTGGCGATGATGAAGACGCCGACGAACAGTGAGATGCCCGCGAAGGCCAGCAGCCCGGTCTGCATGGCGCTCATCTGGCTCTTGATGATCTCGGCCTGGTCGTCCGCCAGCTGCTGGCCGGTGATGGCCTCGGCGTCGGCGGGCAGCAGTGCGGTGACCTCGTCCTTGAGCTGCTGCTGCGAGGTGCCCTCGGCGGCCTCGACCGTGATCTGGCTGTACGCGCCGGGGGCGGTGTACAGGCTCTGCGCGGTGTCGTTGTCGAACAGCACCAGGGTGCCGCCGGCGGCCACGTTGCCGTCGTCGGTGGTGAAGACGCCGGTGACGGTCTCCTCCCGGACCGGGCCGTTCACCGAGAGCCGGACGGTGTCGCCGACCTCGTAGCCGGTGCGCTCGGCGGTCCTGGCGTCCAGGGCGATCTCACCGGCTGCCTCGGGGGCGCGGCCGGCGGACATCGGGTACCGAGCGTCCTCGCCCCCGTCACCCGGGTAGTAGTTGGCGCCCCGGGAGGCGAAGCCGCTGCCGACGAGCTTGCCGTCCTTGTCGGCGAGCGCGGCGAACCCGGAGGCCTCGCCTATGGCGTTGCCGGTGCCCGGGAGCGCGGTGACCCCGGTCAGCAGGTCCTGGCCGAGGTAGGCGGCGGCGCCCGGACCGGAGGCGTCCGCGTCGTTGTCGGGCCGTACGGCCACATCGACGTGGGTCAGGCCCTCTTCGGCGCTCTTCTGGTAGGCGGTGGAGATGGTCGAGGTGAACACCAGGGTGCCGGAGACGAACGCCACGCCGAGCAGGACGGCGAGGGTGGTCATCAGCAGCCTGGCTTTGTGCGCGAGCACATTGCGCAGGGCGGTACGGAGCATGGAGCGGTCCCGGGAGGTGGTGGGTGAAGTCTGCGGAGGGGTGGGCGGGCTGAAGCGGTGCGGGCCGGGCGGATCAGCTGGTACGGCCCCGGGCGTCGTACTGCTTCATGTGCTCCAGCACCCGCTCGGCGGTCGGGTCGGCCATGTCGTGCACGATGCGGCCGTCGGCGAGGAAGACCACCCGGTCCGCGTACGCGGCGGCGACCGGGTCGTGGGTCACGATCACCACGGTCTGGCCCAGCTCGCGCACGGAGTTGCGCAGGAAGCCGAGCACCTCGGCCCCGGCCCGCGAGTCGAGGTTTCCGGTCGGCTCGTCACCGAAGATGATGTCCGGCTTGCCGGCCAGGGCGCGGGCCACGGCGACGCGCTGCTGCTGACCGCCGGAGAGCTGCGCGGGGCGGTGCTTGAGCCGCCCGGACAGGCCGACCGTCTCGATGACGCGGTCCAGCCACTCCTGGTCGGGCTTGCGGCCCGCGATGTCCATGGGGAGGCGGATGTTCTCCAGGGCGTTCAGGGTCGGCAGGAGGTTGAACGCCTGGAAGATGAAGCCGATCCGGTCCCGGCGCAGCTGGGTGAGCTTCTTGTCCTTGAGCCCGGTCAGCTCGGTGTCCCCGATGCGGGCGGACCCGGCGGAGATGGAGTCGAGCCCGGCCATGCAGTGCATCAGGGTCGACTTGCCCGAGCCGGAGGGGCCCATGATCGCGGTGAACTCGGCCGCCCGGAACTCCACCGACACGTGATCGAGGGCGACCACCTTGGTCTCGCCCTCTCCGTAGATCTTGGTGAGGTCCGTGGCCCGGGCCGCCGCGGAGCCGGTCGGCGTGGTCGGGGTCTCGGTGGCGATGGTGGACACGGTGGTCTCCTGTCGAACGGTGCGGTGGGCCGGCGGGTCGGCGGTTCGGTGAACCCCCGTGCCGATGAGCCGGTGATCCGGTGCTGCGATGGATGTCGAACGGGCGCGGACGGCGTGCCCACGAAATCCCACGCCCTATCCTTCCGGCCGCACGCCCCCCTGGGATCCGTCGCACTGGTGGTTGTGGGGCCTTCTTGAGGGGTACGGGCCAAGGCCGTCTGTCATCCCTGGGGATGACGTCACCCCTGGTGCTCCCGAGGGTTGATTTGCGTCATTCCTTGGGGGTGGAGGGTGCGCGGAGGGGCCGGTGAGGGGCCGGTCCAGAGCTGATGACCCATCAGGGGCTCATAAAATCAGACAACAACGGTGCCAGGCACCGGTGTTAGCAGCTCGTGACCCCGATAAGCTCGGACACGCCCTGTTGCGCACACGCGCTTGGTACGGCTTGGGGATTCTGTGCCCGGATGGTGGAAAGCAGACACGGTGAGCTTAAAACTCGCTGACCTTCGGGTCGTGCCGGTTCAAGTCCGGCTCCGGGCACACCACCACCCAAGCCTCTGACCTGCGGGGACGGCCACATTTCGGCGCCTTTGGCGCCGTAGATTCGGACACCGGTCCGAGGCCGGCTCCCGGACGGTGAACAATTTCCGTCCCTGGCGCCGCTGCCCGCCGTGGAAGGACTCATCACCGTTCCCTCCGGTTGCGCCGGGGGTACCGTCCGAATGTCCCGTTCCGATGGGAGAGTTCATCCTGTCCGAGAGATCCGAGAGCGGCGACCACCGGTACGACGCGGCGAAGGGGCTCGCCCAGCGGGCCCACATCTCGTACAGCACCATCACCAAGGTCAATCCGGCCACCGCACGGCCACTCGGACCCTGACGGCGGCCTGCGCACGGGCGCTGCGGGCCCCGGGTCACGGGCCTCACCGGGCAGCCGTACTTCGACGCACTCATACAGGACCAGCTGGAGGCGCTGATCCAGCCCATCCGCCATGCCATCGCCGACCCCGTGCTGCCGGGGGAAGGCCATCCTGCCGGCCGTGCTGGTGGTCGCCGTCCGGCGTGCCGTCTGACCTGGAAGGACCGGGGGCGCTACCACCGCGCACCCACCCGTCTTGTGCCAGCGGGCAGCAAGTGCCGTTCAGCGGCATAAAAGGGGCTCCACGTGCGTAGACTCTCGGCGTGACCGACACCGGACTGACCCTCCGCGAACGCAAAAAGCTCAGGACCCGGCGTGCCCTCGTGGACGAGGCGCTGCGGCTGTTCAGCGAGAAGGGGTTCGCCGAGGCGACGCTCGACGAGTTGGTGGACGCGGTGGACGTGTCCCAGCGCACCTTCTTCCGCAACTTCAGCTCGAAGGAGGACGTGGCCCTCGCCCCGGAACGGGAGTTGTGGGCGGCGTATCTCTCCGAGATCGACCGGCGGGCGGGCGGCGGGGTTCCCACCCTCGGCGAGTTCCAGGAGATGCTCTTCGGCGCCGTCGCGGGAATGGCCGAGGGCTGGGAGCAGCGCTTCGTGGTCAGCCGGGCGCTGTGCGACCGGACCCCGGCCCTGGTCGCGCAGAGCCTGGAGCACTGCGCCCAGGTGACCGATCAGGTGCTCGACAGAACCACGGAAGAGGGACGGCGGGCGGCGTTGCCGCAGCGCCTTCTCTTCGAACTGATGCTCTCCGCGTGGCGGCACGCGCTCAGGGAGTGGTCCGCCGCCCACCGCGCCGGCGACACGGGCCCCGGCCGGGACGCGCTGTATGAGCGGATGCGCTCCGCCTTCGCCGCCATTCCCGAGGTGGCCGCCTTGACACGTCGGTAACGACCTGCGAGGGAGGGAACCTTCTCACCTCTTTTCAGCGTTATCACGGGTGCACTACCGTGCGGTCTTTGCGAACGCATTACTCTGATACGCAAGGCCGTGCCGTGCGGCCATGGAGGAGTGAGATGAGGAGCAGCAACCCGGTCTTCACGCGTCGGGGGTTCAGTCGGGACGGCGGCTACGCCGGCTTCAACGCCGGACCGCAGCCGCAGACCGGGACTCCGTACGCGGGCAGCCCGAGCAACCCCTACGCGCAGCCAGGCAACCCCTATGCGCAGCCCCAGGTAGGCCCCGACGGCAGTGTGATGGCGCCGGGCGCGCCCGGCACCCGTCCGGGTGTGATGACGATCGACTCGGTCGTCTCGCGTACCGCCCTGACCCTCGGCTCGGTCGTCGTCGCGGCGGCCTTCGCCTGGATCATGGACCTTCCCATCGGTGTGGGCATCCTCTTCGCCCTCGTCGGCATGGGTCTCGGCCTGTGGCAGTCCTTCAAGCGTGAGGCCTCGCCCGCGCTGATCCTTTCGTACGCGGTGGCCGAGGGCCTGTTCCTCGGTGTCATCAGCAACTACATCAACCAGTGGGCGCCCGGCGCCGCGATGCAGGCCGTGCTCGGCACGATGGCGGTCTTCGCCGGTGTGCTGTTCATGTACAAGCAGCGCATCATCAAGGTGAACGCCCGCTTCACCAAGTTCGTGATGGCGGCTGCCATCGGCTTCACGCTGCTGATGGCGGTGAACCTGATCGTCGCCCTCATCGGCGGCGGTGACGGTCTGGGGCTGCGCTCCGGTGGCCTGGGCATCCTGTTCGGTGTCGTCGGCATCGTGCTCGGCGCCTGCTTCCTGGCGCTGGACTTCAAGATGGTCGAGGACGGCATCGCCTACGGTGCCCCCGAGAAGGAGTCCTGGCTGGCCGCCTTCGGTCTGACCATGACCCTGGTCTGGATCTACCTGGAGTTCCTGCGGCTGATCGCCATCCTCCAGGGTGACTGAGCCACAGCCGGACGGCAGCGGTCGTACGGCTTGAGGGCCCCACGGGATGTCTCCCGTGGGGCCCTCCGTCGTTTTCTCTCAGCCGCGTGCGGTCTCCCCGCGCAGCACGTCCCGGGCGGCGGCCGGCGCGCCCGGGTCGGGATGCTCGCGCAGGGCCCGCACCAGGTCGTGCCCGGCGACGGCGAGCTGGTCGCCGACCGCGAACACCCCGTGGTCGGGCATGACGCGCGGCTCGGCACCGGGGCGTTCGATCAGCTGGGCGCGGCGGGACAGCTCGCGTGCCCGCGCGAGGCCGTCGGCCGCGGCTCCCTGTCGCAGCCGGCTCTCGGCCAGCCCCCGCAGCCGTCCGGCGGCCTGCTCCACGGCCTCCTCCAGGGCGGTCAGCTCCTGGCGGTAGGCGCCGGAGCCGGTGTCGGTCCCGGGGTTGGCGTCGGTGTCGGTGTCCGCGTTGTTCACGGGCCCGACTGTACCGACCCGGCCGTATCGGTCAGCCGAACTGGCCGGGGGTGTAGTCGCCGGCCGGCTGGCGGACGAGGACGTTGAGCCGGTTGTAGGTGTTGATGATGGCGATGAGCGACACCAGGGCGGCGAGCTGGTCCTCGTCGTAGTGCTTGGCGGCGGCCGCCCACGCCTCGTCCGTGACACCGCCGGCCGCGTCCGCGATCCGGGTGCCCTGCTCCGTCAGCTCCAGGGCGGCGCGCTCGGCCTCCGTGAAGACCGTGGCCTCCCGCCAGGCGGCGACCAGGTGAAGCCGTACGGCGCTCTCCCCGGCCGCCGCGGCGTCCTTGCTGTGCATGTCGGTGCAGAAGCCGCAGCCGTTGATCTGGCTGGCGCGGAGCTTCACCAGCTCCTGGGTCGCCGGAGGGAGGGACGAGCCGGTGATGACCTGGCCGGCCGCGTTGATGTGCCGCAGGGCCTTGGCGGAGACCTGGTTGGCGAAGAGGTTGAGACGGGCGTCCATGGTGCGCTCCTGTGGTCCGTTCCGTTTTCGGTGGGTGCTTGCACCTGAGTGACACCGCGGGCGGCGGGAGTGTGACCGTCACGGATGTGTCCCGCGTCACACGGGCCGGTTCGTGTGCCGGCCCTCAGGTCTGGCCCGTCTCGAAACGGGAGATCCGTCCGTTCTCCGCCACCTCGAACCGCCAGGCGGTCCGCATCTCGCCCCAGGTGTCGTTGCGGAACCGGACGATCAGTGAGCGGCCGTCCTCGGACTCCGACTCGATGTCCATGTGTCCGCCGGCACCGAAGATCTCCCGGTCGGTCCACTGCTGGAGATCGCGGTCCGAGCCGTCGTCGGACATGGTGGCGTCCGGGGTCAGGACGCCGTGGAAGGCTTCGCGGTCGCCCGCGTTCACCGCCGCCACGAGGGCGCGCACGGCAGGGTCGGTCAGCATGCCCCCACTGAACACCGGGAACGGGGGCGCCGCAGCCCGGCGCGGACCGGTCAGGTGGGGCGCGGGAGAGCTCAGGTGGAGACGATGCGGTCGGCCAGCAGGTAGACGCTGTCCTGTCCGCAGGCGAAGGTCAGGGCGTACGCGCCGGAGATGCCCGAGCCGCCCATCAGGACGGGGGCCTCGCCGTCCCGTACCGCTGCGGCCAGCCGCTCGGCGGTCTCCTGCTGGCTGGGAGACAGGCACAGGGTGGTGCCGTCCTCGAAGAGGTACACGTCCAGGGTGCCCAGCGGCCCGGGGCGGACGTCCGCCAGCGGGGTGCGGGCCTCGGCCAGCTGGCTCAGCTGGTCGGTGGTGCGGCGCTGCTGCTCCTCGATCCCGGGGCGCGGGCCGGCGGCCTCCACGGGGTCCCCGGACAGGGTGTAGCCGGGGTGCGAGGGGTGCCGGCGGCGGGCGGCGGCCAGCTCGGCGGACTCGCCGTCCTCCCCGGCGGCCTCGCGGTTGCGGTCACGCTCACGCTCGCGCTCGGCGGCCGACTGCTGGTGCTGCTCGGCCGCGCTGCACAGGTCCTGCTGCCGGGGGACGAACACCGTTCCGTCGCCGGCCTCCTGCCCCGAGTCGCTGAGCAGGTACCGCTCCAGCAGGGCGTCCAGCAGATCCTCGTCCGCCTCGGCCACCTCGTACTCCAGGCCGCGCCCCGCGAGCAGCGCGCCCGGCCCCTCGCTCTCCCGTGCGTCCTGCTCGGCCCAGAAGGCGCGGGCCTCCGCCAGCTCCCGCTCCCGCTCGTCGGCCAGTGCCTCGGCGACGGCGGCGCGGATCTCCTCGGCCGGTACGGGCCTGCGGGCGGCCGGGAGCTGCGCGCGGCGCAGGCCCGAGACCTCGGTACGCAGGCCACGGATGGTGTGCAGGGCAGCCGCGCTCAAAGCCACGGAGGTGCCTGCGGTCACCAGCAGGATGACGGATATGGCGCTCACGGACTGTCTCCCAGTGCTCTCGGTCCCTGACTTCCTATCTCAGGTTTCCGGGACGCGGCCACGCCGGGCAGGGTGAAACGTCACGAAATGGACAGGACCTCAGTCCCGACACCCACCCCGCCCGCCCCGCTGACCTGCACATTCGCCCGGGATGGCGGCGTGCATCACATCCCGGGCACACTTCGGTATCGCCCCCGCGACCCTGGCGTGATCACTCGCGGATCGCGGGGGTCGCGGAAGCGGAACCTCTCTTTTATCACCTCAGCTGAGTCGCTCCAGCACCATGGCCATGCCCTGACCGCCGCCCACGCACATCGTCTCCAGGCCGAACTGCTTGTCGTGCCACTGGAGCGAGTTGACGAGGGTGGTGGTGATACGGGCGCCGGTCATCCCGAACGGGTGACCCACGGCGATGGCGCCGCCGTTGACGTTCAGCCGGTCGATGTCGATGCCCAGATCCCGGTAGGAGGGGATGACCTGCGCGGCGAACGCCTCGTTGATCTCCACCAGGTCGATGTCCCCGATGGTCAGCCCGGCCCGCTCCAGCGCCCGCCGGGACGCCTCGACCGGCCCGTACCCCATGATCTCGGGGGAGAGCGCGGACAGGCCGGTGGACACGATCCGGGCCAGCGGGGTCAGTCCCAGCTCCCGCGCCTTGGTGTCGGACATGATCACCAGCGCGGCGGCGCCGTCGTTCAGCGGACAGCAGTTGCCGGCCGTGACCAGACCGTCGGGGCGGAAGACCGGCTTCAGGCCCTGCACCCCCTCCAGCGTGACACCGGGGCGCGGGCCGTCGTCCTTGCTGACCACCGTGCCGTCCGGGAGCGTGACCGGGGTGATCTCGCGCTGCCAGAAACCGTCCGCGATGGCCTTCTCGGCGAGGTTCTGCGAGCGGACCCCGAACTCGTCCATCTCCTGGCGCGTGACGCCCTTGTGGCGGGCGAGATTCTCGGCGGTCTGGCCCATGGCGATGTAGATGTCGGGCAGCGCGCCGTCCTCGCGCGGGTCGTGCCAGCCCACGCCGCCCTGCTCGGCGCGCTCCGCCGAACGGGCCCGGGCCGGGTCGAACAGCGGGTTGCGGGTGCCGGGCTGGCCGTCGCTGCTGCCGTTGGCGAAGCGCGAGACGGTCTCCACCCCCGCCGAGATGAAGACGTCGCCCTCGCCGGCCTTGATGGCGTGCAGGGCCATCCGCGTGGTCTGGAGCGAGGAGGAGCAGTAGCGGGTGACGGTGGCGCCCGGCAGGGTGTCGTGGCCCAGCTGTACGGCGACCACGCGGGCCAGATTGTGGCCCTGCTCGCCGCCGGGCATGCCGCAGCCCAGCAGCAGGTCGTCGATGTCGGCGGGGTCCAGCTCGGGCACCTTGGCGAGCGCGGCACGCACGATTCCGGCGGTCAGATCATCAGGGCGGACATCTTTCAGCGAGCCCTTGACGGCCCGCCCGATCGGGGTGCGGGCGGCGGAGACGATCACTGCTTCTGGCATGGAGTTCCTCCGGAGTGCTGTGCATCGTGCGGATGCGGTGAACGCGCCCTCATAAGCTACCGGCAGGTAACCCGGCGGCGTCCAGACCTAGGGAGACAGCCGTTCCGACGGCCCCGGTCGCTCGGAGCGCTCCGCGGGTTCCGGATCCTCCGGGATCTCCGGCCGCTCCGAGGTCTCCGACTCCTCGGGCCGCGGCAACTGCCGGCGCCGCCGCCGCTTCAGCAACGCCCACGGCGTACGCCGCGCCGCGCTCTCCTCCCCGGCCGCGCTCACCTCCGTGCCGCTCTCCGCCGCCGCCCTGGCCGCGGCACGCTCCACCGGCAGATAGCCCTCCCGGCGCCGCGTCTCCACCCGCTCCTCCTCCGGCCACACCCCGAGCGAGGCGCACAGCGTCGGCAGCACCGCCATCGCCGCCGTGGCGTACCCGGCCGCCGAGGGGTGGTACCGGTCCGGGCCGAACAGCTCCCCGGGATGCGCCGCGAACTCGGGGCCCAGCAGATCCCCCAGTGACACCGTGCGCCCGCCCAGCTCCACCACCGCGATCGTCTGCGCCGCCGCCAGCTGCCGGCACACCCGGCGCGCGATCCAGCGCAGCGGCTGCGCCACCGGCTCCACCGAGCCCAGATCGGGGCAGGTGCCCACGATCACCTGGCAGCCCGCCGTCCGCAGCCGCGCCACCGCCTGGGACAGATGCTTCACCGACTCGGCCGGGGACATCCGCCCGGTGATGTCGTTGGCGCCGATCATCAGCACGCACACGTCCGGGGCCGGGGCCCGCCCCGGCTCGGTGAGCAGCATCGACACCTGCCGCTCCAGATCGTCCGACTTGGCACCGGACAGCGCCACGTTGTGCAGTTCCACCGGCCGCTCGGAGACCGCCGCGAGACCCGAGGCCAGCAGCGCGCCCGGCGTCTGGGTGGGCCGGTGCACGCCCATCCCGGCCGCCGTCGAGTCGCCCAGCATCGCCAGCCGCCACGGCACCGCCGCCCGCGGCCCGGCAGTGGGCCCCGACGCGTACTCCGCCCCGTATACGCCGTCCGCCAGCGGCGGGGGCTCCTCCCGGCCATTGCGCAGCAGTTGCCGCCGCGCCAGCTGTACCTCCGTCAACACCAGACCGACCGCGGCACCGCCCAGCAGGCTGATGCCACCACCGCCGTACGCCGCCGCCGTCGCGATCCGCCGCGCCACGCGCTCTCTGCTGGACATGGGGCCGCTGCGCCTCCCGTCTCGTCCGCCGTCCGCCGGCTTCCGCTCCCTGCGGTTCCCCGCTGCCGTCTCTGCTCTGTGTGTCTGCCCAGGGTGCTGGGCCGCGCAACGCGCGTCCACGTCCACGCGCGGGGCAATAGGGTGCACTCAGTGGGTGGACGAACCCGCCCCGGGATGTGCGGAGACCACAGTGCAGTATCACGAGTCGATGATCGACCTTGTCGGCAACACCCCGCTGCTCAAGCTCACCAGCGTGACGGAGGGGATCCAGGCCACGGTCCTGGCCAAGGTCGAGTACTTCAACCCTGGTGGTTCGGTCAAGGACCGGATCGCCCTGCGGATGATCGAGGCGGCCGAGGAGTCGGGTGAACTGCTCCCCGGCGGTGTGATCGTCGAGCCCACCTCCGGGAACACCGGGGTGGGCCTGGCCATCGTCGCCCAGCGCAAGGGCTACCGCTGCGTCTTCGTGTGCCCCGACAAGGTCTCCACCGACAAGATCAACGTGCTGCGCGCGTACGGGGCCGAGGTCGTCGTCTGCCCGACCGCCGTCGATCCCGAGCACCCCGACTCGTACTACAACGTCTCCGACCGCCTGGTACGCGAGACGCCCGGCGCCTGGAAGCCCGACCAGTACTCCAACCCGAACAACCCGCGCTCGCACTACGAGACCACCGGGCCCGAGCTGTGGGAGCAGACCGCGGGCCGGATCACCCACTTCGTGGCGGGGGTCGGCACCGGCGGCACCATCAGCGGCACCGGCCGCTACCTGAAGGACGTCAGCGACGGCCGGGTGCGGGTGATCGGCGCCGACCCGGAGGGCTCGGTGTACTCGGGCGGCTCGGGGCGCCCGTACCTGGTGGAGGGCGTCGGCGAGGACTTCTGGCCGACCGCGTACGACCGCACGGTGGCCGACGGCATCGTGGCGGTCTCCGACAAGGACTCCTTCCGGATGACCCGGCGCCTGGCGCGCGAGGAGGGGCTGCTGGTCGGCGGCTCCTGCGGGATGGCGGTCGTCGCCGCGCTGGAGACGGCGCGCGGGCTCGGCCCGGACGACGTGGTCGTGGTGCTCCTGCCGGACAGCGGGCGCGGCTACCTCAGCAAGATCTTCAACGACGAGTGGATGGCCGACTACGGCTTCCTGGAGGGCGGCGAGCCGCAGACCCGGGTCTCCGACGTGCTGCGCCGCAAGGAGGGCGGGGCGCTGCCCTCGCTGGTGCACATGCACCCCGAGGAGACGGTCGGCGAGGCGATCGACGTGCTGCGCGAGTACGGGGTCTCGCAGATGCCGGTGGTCAAACCGGGCGCCGGGCACCCCGATGTGATGGCGGCGGAGATCGTCGGCTCGGTGGTGGAGCGGGAGCTGCTGGACGCGCTGTTCACGGGGCGCGCCGCGCTGGAGGACCCGCTGGAGAAGCATCTGAGCGCGCCGCTGCCGCACGTCGGCTCCGGGGAGCCGGTGGCCGATCTGATGGCGGTGCTGGAGTCGGCGGACGCGGCGGTCGTCCTGGTGGAGGGCAAGCCCACCGGGGTGGTCAGCCGGCAGGACCTGCTGGCGTTCCTGGCGGCCGGCCGGCGGTCCGAGAAGTAACGCGCGGACAGGCTCCCGGGACACGGGTGGCGACACCGGTACGGGCAATCGATCCCGAAGTGTCACGGCCGGGCAACGCGTCGTTAACACCGGTCCGGCACTGTTGTGGATGTCGGCACCAAGGACCTCCGGAGCGGCTCCCGGACCTCCCTGGTCGCCCGGACGCGCGGCCCCGACCCGGCCCGTGTCCTCGCGGGGACCGCCGTCGTCCCGCCCCTGGTGATCTCACCGGGGTGCGGCGGTCCCCGCCCACCTCTTCCTCCTTCTCCCGGTGCGCCGCACCACGCGGGCCGAGCCCCGTCCGTGGGTCAGCCGTCGCCGTTGTCCGGCCGGCGCAGGGAGCCGCCGATGGTGAAGCAGGCGTTGATGCCCACGATGCCGCCCCAGCAGACGACGAGTCCGGCCAGGCCCAGGTTGGCGGCGGCGATGGCCGACAGCGGGACGGCCAGCACCAGAGAGACCACGGCGAGCGCGAACGCCCCGCCCGGGCCCTCCAGGGCGGAACCGGGGCGCCGTATCCCCTCGGGCCGCCCGCCCCTGGCCACCACCATCTGCTGTTCGGCGACCTGGCGGCGGACCCGCTTGTCCACGGCGGTGTCGATGCGCTGCTCGACCTTCTCCAGGAAGGACTCGATCAGCTCGGACTCGTAGGTCGCGCCGAGTTCCTTGCGTGTTTGTACGGCCGCGTCGAGATCATGGGCCAGCTCGGGGTCGGTCATGAGCGGTACCGTACGCGCGCGGCGGTGCGCCGGGCACTGGGGCTAACCCCACTTCCGCCGCGGCCGCGCCGCCGGGACGGGGCGCTGCATAGACTTATGCAGATGAGTGAGACGGCGAGCGCGCGGGCGGGCGCACGGCTGCGGACGCTGTTCGAGGGGCACCGGCTGACCCCGGCCCAGCGGCGGATCGCGCACTGCATGGTGCGGCAGCCGCAGGAGGCGGCGTATCTGTCCAGTGTGGAGCTGGCGCGGCTGGCGGGGGTGAGCCAGCCGTCGGTGACGCGGTTCGCGGTGGCGCTGGGCTTCGACGGCTACCCGGCGCTGCGGCGGGCGCTGCGCGCGCCGGTGGCGGAGGACGGCGGGGAGCCCGGGGGAGCCGAGGGGCCCGGGGCGAATGTCTATCAGCGGGCGGTGGCGTCCGAGATCGAGAATCTGCGGCAGCTGGCGGCGTCGCTGGCCGATCCGGGTCCGGTGGCGGAAGCGGGCCGGCTGCTGGCCGCCTCCCGGCCGCTGCCGGTGCTGGGGCTGCGGGCGGCGGCGGCTCAGGCGCGCGGCTTCGCGTACTTCGCCGCGAAGGTGCACCCGGAGGTGCGGCTGCTGGACGAGGGCGGCTCGATGCTGGCCGACCGGATCGACGCGGCGGTGGCGGCCGGGGCGAGCGCGCTGCTGTGTTTCGCGCTGCCCCGCCACCCGCGCGAGACGGCGCGGGCGCTGGAGCTGGCGCGGGCGGCGGGGCTGCGGGTGGTGACGGTGGCCGACAGCGCCTTCGCCCCGGTGGTGCACCCGGACGATCTGCTGCTGCCGGCCCCGGTGAGCACCACGCTGGCGTTCGACACGGTGTGCGCGCCGATGCTGCTGGGGCGGGTGCTGCTGGAGGCGATGTGCGACGCGCTGCCGGACGCGCCGGCCCGGCTGGAGTCCTTCGACGCGAGGGCGGCGGAGCGGGCGCTGTTCCTGGAGTGAACGGGCCGGGGCGCCGGGCGGGTACGGTCCGGCGCGGCCCTGCCACGGATCGTCCTGTCACAGGTCGCCGCCGGATTCGGCGACCACCTCCGCCAGGGTCTGGGCGCGGCGCAGCATGGTGAAGGCGAGGGTCCCGTCCGGCTCGTACGCGTAGCCGTAGACGGCGGGGCGGGGGAGCGAGTTGTAGGCGAACGGGGTGGAGAAGTAGTAGGCGCCGGTGTCCAGCAGCGCGGTCAGGTCGCCGGGGGCCAGCGGGGGCAGGGCGCGGTCGCGGGCCACCAGGTCGCCCGCGAAGCAGCACGGGCCGGCCACGTCCTGGCGCAGCGGGACGCCGGTCTTGGGGCGGCCCTTGGCGTCGTACGCGGCCACCCGGATCGGCCAGGCGTCCGGGGCGAACACGGTGCGGGTGGCGACCTGGGCCCCGGCGTGGGTGACGGCGATGGGGCGTCCGCCGGCGGTCTTGGTGTACTCCACCCGGGTGAGGATCAGCCCGGATTTGGCGAGCAGGGACCGGCCGAACTCGGTGACCAGGCCGTACCGCCCGTCGAAGAGCCCCGGCACCTCGCGGCGCAGCAGGGCGGCGTACGCGGCGAAGGTGGGGTCGGTCTCCTCGCCGTCGAAGTTGACGGGGAGGCCGCCGCCGATGTCGAGGGTATCGACCTGCCGGCGGCCGAGGGCGGTGTTGATCTCCTCGGCCAGTTCGTGGGTGGCGCGCACCCCGGCGGCCATCCGTTCCAGGGGGATGCCCTGGGAGCCGACGTGGCAGTGCAGCCGGGTGAGCCAGGGGTGTTCGGCGAAGGCGCGCAGCACCCGGGCGCGGGCTCCCTCGTCGCGGAGCGCGACACCGAACTTGGAGGTGGCGGTGGCGGTGCTCATGGCGTCGATGCTGCCGCCGCCCAACTGGGGGTTGACGCGCAGCCCGATCGGGCCGTGGCCGCCGGTGGTGCCGGGGCCCGCGTCGATCAGTTCGGCGATCCGGTCGAGTTCCTGGGGGTTGTCGGCGTTGAGGGCGATGCCCTGGGCGAGGGCTTCGCGCAGTTCGGCGCGGGTTTTGGCGGGGGAGTCCAGCACGACGCGGTCCGGGGGGAATCCGGCGGCGGTGGCCAGGGCCAGCTCGCCGGGGCCGGCGACCTCGGCACCCATGCCCAGGCCGCCCAGCCGGCGCAGTACGGGGGCGAGTGAGGCGGCCTTGACGGCGAAGGTGTGCAGGACGTGTTGACCGGGCGCGGTCACCTCATCGAAGGCAGCATGGAGAGCGGAGACGGTGTCCCGCATGTCCTGGAGGTCGAGGAGGCCGATGAGCGGGCTGTGGTCGTCGAGGAGGTCGTGGGTCACGGCCGCGGCGACGGCCAGATCCCGGCGTTCTGTGCGGTCGGCAGGCGGAACGGCAGGGACAGCAGACATACGACCACATAAGCATGATCGGGGCCGCGATGGGCAGAAGGGTTGTTGACTGAAACTATTCAGCGCCATAGGTGTCTGAATATCTATCCTCAGCAGGGAGGCAGGGGCGATGTCAGGACCGCGACCCGTGCGCGCGCCGCGCGGCAGCGAGCTGAGTGCCCGGGGGTGGCAGCAGGAAGCCGCTCTGCGCATGCTGCACAACAACCTCGACCCCGAGGTCGCCGAGCACCCCGACGAACTGGTGGTCTACGGCGGCACCGGCAAGGCCGCCCGCGACTGGGCCTCCTTCGACGCCCTCACCCGCACCCTGCGCACGCTGCGCGGCGACGAGACGCTGCTGGTCCAGTCCGGCCGCCCGGTGGGCGTGCTCACCACCCACGAGTGGGCGCCCCGGGTGCTGCTGGCCAACTCCAACCTGGTGGGCGACTGGGCCAACTGGGAGGAGTTCCGCCGCCTGGAGCAACTGGGCCTGACCATGTACGGGCAGATGACCGCCGGCTCGTGGATCTACATCGGCACCCAGGGCATCCTCCAGGGCACCTACGAGACCTTCGCCGCCGTCGCCGCCAAGCGGTTCGGCGGCACCCTGGCCGGCACCATCACCCTCACCGCCGGCCTGGGCGGCATGGGCGGCGCCCAGCCGCTGGCCGTCACCATGAACGACGGCGTCGTCATCTGCGTGGACTGCGACCCGCGCGCCATCGCCCGGCGCATCGAACACGGCTACCTGGACGTCCGCGCCGACTCCCTGGAGGACGCGGTGCGGCGCGCGGAGGAGGCCCGCGACGCACGCCGCCCGCTGTCCATCGGAGTGCTGGGCAACGCGGCGCAGGCCGTACCGCGGCTGCTGGAGCTGGGCGCGCCCATCGACATCGTCACCGACCAGACCAGCGCCCACGACCCGCTGGCCTATCTGCCGGTGGACACCGCCTTCGAGGACATGGCGGACGAGGCGCGACGCGACCCGGCCGGCTTCACCCGGCGGGCCCGTGAGTCGATGGCCCGCCACGTCGCCGCGATGGTCGGCTTCCAGGACGCGGGCGCGGAGGTCTTCGACTACGGGAACTCGATCCGCGGCGAGGCCCAGCTGGCCGGGTACGAGCGGGCGTTCGCCTTCCCCGGCTTCGTCCCCGCCTACATCCGGCCGCTGTTCTGCGAGGGCAAGGGGCCCTTCCGCTGGGCGGCCCTGAGCGGGGACCCGCACGACATCGCCGCCACCGACCGGGCCGTCCTGGACCTCTTCCCCGAGAACGAGTCGCTGGCCCGCTGGATCAAGCTGGCCGGCGAACGCGTCCGCTTCCAGGGCCTGCCCGCGCGGATCTGCTGGCTCGGCTACGGCGAACGCGACCGGGCGGGCGAACGCTTCAACGACATGGTCGCCTCCGGTGAACTCGCCGCCCCGGTCGTCATCGGCCGCGACCACCTGGACTGCGGCTCCGTCGCCTCCCCCTACCGCGAGACCGAGGCCATGCGGGACGGCTCCGACGCCATCGCCGACTGGCCGCTGCTCAACGCCATGGTCAACGTCGCCTCCGGCGCCTCCTGGGTCTCCCTGCACCACGGCGGCGGCGTCGGCATGGGCCGTTCCCTGCACGCCGGACAGGTCACCGTCGCGGACGGCACCCGGCTGGCCGGCGAGAAGATCCAGCGCGTGCTGACCAACGACCCGGGCATGGGCGTCATCCGGCACGTCGACGCCGGCTACGACAGCGCCGAGACCGTCGCCGCCGAGCGGGGCGTCCGCGTCCCCATGCGCGAGGGGGAGGCGTGATGGCGGACGGCTTCCCCGCCATGTGGCGGGACCTGGCGCCCCTCGGGCGCGACTCCGGCACCGGCGGCTACCGGCGGTACGCCTGGGGCGGCGCCGACGGCGACTGCCGCGACTGGTTCCGCGACCAGGCCCAGGTACGCGGACTGCGCTACGAGGTGGACCGCAACGGCAACCAGTGGGCCTGGCGCGGCGACCCCGCCGCGGGGGACGCCGTGGTCACCGGCTCCCACCTGGACTCGGTGCCCGACGGCGGCGCCTTCGACGGGCCGCTCGGGGTGGTGTCCGCGTTCGCCGCCGTGGACCGGGTGCCGACCGGCGGACGGCCGCTGGGCATCGTCAACTTCACCGACGAGGAGGGCGCCAGGTTCGGCGTCGCCTGCGTCGGCTCCCGGCTGGCCACCGGCACCCTCACCCCGGAACGCGCCCACACCCTGCGCGACGCCCACGGCATCACCCTGCCGCAGGCCATGGAACGCGCCGGGCAGGACCCGGACGCCATCGGCGCCGACCCCGAACGGCTCGCCCGCATCGGCGCGTTCGTCGAACTGCACATCGAACAGGGCCGGGCCCTGGACCACACCCCGCACCCCGTCGGCGTCGCCTCCGCGATCTGGCCGCACGGCCGCTGGCGGTTCGACTTCCACGGCGCCGCCAACCACGCGGGCACCACCCGCCTCGAAGACCGCCGCGACCCGATGCTGACCTACGCCACCACCGTGCTCGGCGCCCGAAAGAAGGCCCGGCTGGCCGGGGCGCTCGCCACCTTCGGCAAGGTCGCCGTCGAACCCAACGGCGTCAACGCCATCCCCTCCCTGGTACGCGGCTGGCTGGACGCCCGCGCCGCCGACCGGCCCACGCTGGACGCCATGGTCGCCGAGATCGAGCGGGCCGCCGCCGAACGCGGCGACCGCGACGGGGTCGGCGTCACCGTCACCGAGGAATCCCGCACCGGCCTCGTCGAGTTCGACACCGCGCTGCGCGACCGGCTGGCCGCCCTGCTCACCGAGCGGCTCGGCGGCGCGCCGCTGCTGCCGACCGGCGCCGGGCACGACGCCGGGATCCTGTCCGCCACCGTGCCCACGGCCATGCTCTACGTGCGCAACCCCACCGGCATCTCCCACGCACCCACCGAGCACGCAACCGAGGACGACTGCGAGGCCGGCGTCACCGCCCTCGCCGAGGTACTGGAGGAACTGGTGTGTCGCTGAGCGCACAGACGTACTGGGCCGCCCATGCCTGGCTCAACGGCACGGTCGAGGCCGGCACGGTCATCTCCACCGGTGCGGACGGCCGGATCACCGCCGTCCGCACCGGCGTCCCCGAGCCGCCCGTCGGCGCCGTCCCGCTCGGCGGTCTCACCGTCCCCGGACTGGCCAACGCCCACAGCCACTTCTTCCACCGCGCGCTGCGCGGCACCACCCAGATCGGCGGCGGCACCTTCTGGACCTGGCGCGAGGCCATGTACCTGGTCGCCTCCCAGCTCACCCCCGAATCCGCCCACGAACTCGCCCGCGCCGTCTACGCCGAGATGGCGCTGGCCGGCATCACCTGCGTCGGTGAGTTCCACTACGTGCACCACGCCCCCGGCGGCACCCCGTACCAGAACCCCAACGCCATGGGCGAGGCCCTGATCGCCGCCGCCGGCGAGGCCGGCATCCGCCTCACCCTCCTCGACACCTGCTATCTCACCTCCGGATTCGGCACCCCGCCCACCCCGCAGCAACGCCGCTTCAGCGACGGCACCGCCGACGCCTGGGCGACCCGCGCCGCGGCCCTGACCGACACCGGCCACGCCCGGATCGGCGCCGCCATCCACTCGGTACGCGCCGTACCGGCCACCGCCTTCGCCACCGTCGCCGACTGGGCGCGCGAACGCGGCGCCCCCCTGCACCTCCATCTGTCCGAGCAGCCCGCCGAGAACGACGCCTGCCACCGCGCCCACGCCCGCACCCCCACCCGGCTGCTCGCCGACCACGGCATCCTGGGCCCCGGCACCACCGCCGTGCACGCCACTCACCTCACCGACGACGACATCACCCTGCTCGGCGCCACCGGCACCGGCGTGTGCGTGTGCCCCACCACCGAACGCGACCTCGCCGACGGCATCGGCCCCGCCGCCGCCCTCGAACGCGCCGGCAGCCCGCTGAGCCTGGGCAGCGACAGCCACGCCGTCATCGACCTTCTCGAAGAGGCCCGCGCCCTGGAACTCAACGAACGGCTGCGCACCCGCGCCCGCGGCCACTGGACCGCCGCCCAACTGCTGCGCACCGCCTCCGAGGAGGGCCACGCGGCGCTCGGCTGGCCCGACGCCGGCCGCCTGGAACCCGGCTCGCTCGCCGACTTCACCACCGTGGCGCTGGACACCGTCCGTACGGCGGGCCCCGCCCCCGGACTCGCCACCGAAGCGGTGATCTACGCCGCCACCGCCGCCGATGTCCGGCACACCGTGGTCGGCGGCCGGCACATCGTGCGCGACGGCGTGCACCAGACCGTCCACGACACGGCCGGCACCCTGGCCCGTACCATCCGCGCCCTGAACCACCCCCGCTGAGGACGACGACGATGGCCAGCACGGCAATCACCCGCATCGGCACGCTCATCACCAACAACCCCTCCCTGGGCCACGGCCCGCTCGGACAACTCCACGACGCGGCCGTCGTCATCGACGGCGACCGCATCGCCTGGATCGGTACGACCAGTGAAACACCCACCACTGACAGTCACCACGACGCGGCCGGCCGGGCCGTCATCCCGGGCTTCGTCGACTCCCACTCACACCTGCTGTTCGCCGGCGACCGCACCGAGGAATTCACCGCCCGCATGTCCGGCCGCCCCTACACCGCCGGCGGCATCCGCTCCACCGTCACCGCCACCCGCCGCGCGAGCGACCAGCAGCTCGACGCCAACCTGGCCGCCCACCTCACCGAGATGCGGCGCCAGGGCACCACCACCGTGGAGACCAAGTCCGGCTACGGCCTCACCACCGAGGACGAGGCCCGCGCCCTGCGCGTCGCCCGCGCCCACACCCCCGAGACCACCTATCTCGGCGCGCACATCACCGCACCCGAGTACGCCGAGGACCCGGACGCCTACGTCGCCCTCGTCACCGGCCCGATGCTCGACGCCTGCGCCCCGTACGCCCGCTGGATCGATGTCTTCTGCGAGCGCGGCGCGTTCGGCGCGGACGCCGCCCGCACCATCCTGGCCGCCGGCCGCGCCAGGGGCCTGGCCCCCCGGGTGCACGCCAACCAGCTCGGTCCGGGCCCCGGCGTCCAACTCGCCGTCGAGGCCGGCGCCGTCTCGGCCGACCACTGCACCCACCTCACCGACGCGGACGTCACCGCGCTCGCCGACGGCGACACCGTCGCCACCCTGCTCCCCGGCTGCGAGTTCTCCACCCGCGCCCCGTACCCCGACGCCCGCCGCCTTATCACCGCGGGCGTCACCGTCGCGCTGGCCACCGACTGCAACCCGGGTTCCTCCTACACCTCCTCCATGCCCTTCTGTATCGCCGTGGCCGTCCGCGAGATGGGCATGACCCCCGAGGAGGCCCTGTGGTCCGCCACGGCCGGCGGCGCCGCAGCCCTGGCCCGCGACGACATCGGCCACCTCACCCCGGGCGCCCGCGCCGATCTCGCCCTGCTCGCGGCGCCCTCCCCGGTGCATCTCGCGTACCGCCCCGGCGTCCCGCTGATCGAGGCGGTCTGGCAGAACGGCGCCCGCGTCCCGTAAGGCCCCGGGCAGGGCGACTTCCCCATGGCCACCGCCACAACCCCCGTGCCAGGGTGGGCCGGTGACCGACAGCCTCAGTACGCCCGCCCCCGCGCGGGACCCCTCGGCGGACGGCCGGCCCACCCCGCCCGGCCGCGGCTTCCCGCGCCTGTGGGCGGCCTCCACCGCCTCCAACCTGGGCGACGGCATCACCATGATCGCCTTCCCCTGGCTGGCCACCACCCTCACCGGTGACGCCTTCGCGATCGCCGCCATGGGCGTCGCCCTGCGGCTGCCGTGGCTGCTGTTCTCGCTGCCCGCCGGAGTGCTCGCCGACCGCCTCGACCGGCGGTGGGTCATGGTCACCATGAACGCCGCCCGCGCGCTCGTCATCTGCGTGCTGGCGGTGCTCGTCGCCCTCGACGCCCACTCGCTGCCGGTGCTCTACGCGTGCGCGCTCGCCCTGGGTTTCGCCGAGGTGATGGTCGACAACACCGCGCAGGTCATCCTGCCCGCCGTCGTCGGCAGGGACGGACTGGAAACGGCCAACGGCCGGCTGATGAGCACCCAGATCGTCACCGACGACTTCGTGGGCCGCCCGCTCGGCGGCCTGCTGCTCGGCGTCTCCCTCGCCCTCCCCTTCGCCTTCGGCGCGGGGGCCGCCGCCCTCGCCGCCGTCCTCCTGCTCACCCTGCGCGGTACGTACCGGGCCGCCGCGCCCGCCGCCCCGGCCGGTGGCGCCTCCCGCCGCTCGATGCGCGCCGAGATCGCCGAGGGCGTGCGCTGGTTGTGGGCCCACCCCCTGCTGCGCCCCCTCGCGCTCTCCCTCGCCCTGATGAACATGACCAGCGCCGCCGTCATGGCGATCTACGTCCTGTACGCCCGTGAGGTGCTGGGTGTCGGCGCGCTCGGGTTCGCGCTGCTCACCGCCGTCACCGGGGCCGGCGGCCTGCTGGGCGGATTGCTGGCGTACCGGGTCAGCAGGCGGATGGGGCGGGCCCGTTCACTGATGCTGCTGCTGATGATCGAGGTGGTGGCCTACGGGGTGGGGGCCCTGTCCTCCAGCGCCCACCTGGTGGGCGCGGCCGTGTCGATCACCGGCTTCGGCGCGGTGCTGTGGAACGTGATCACCGTCTCGCTGCGGCAGAGCCTCATCCCCGATCACCTGCTGGGCCGGGTCAACAGCGTGTACCGGCTGCTGGGCTGGGGGGCGATGCCGCTGGGGATGGCGCTCAGCGGCGGGCTGGTCAGTGTGGTGGAGCACCTGATCGGGCGGGAGGCGGGGCTGCGGACGCCGTTCGTGCTGGCCGTCGTCGTCATCCTCGGCGTCATGGTCTACGTACGGCGGCACTTCACGCCCCGCACGCTGCCGGGTTAGCGCGCCTTCGCGGCCGCCGCCGCCCACTTCACCGCGCGGGTGTGCTCCTCCCGCGACAGGGCCTCGCCCGCCGCGATGACCCGCGGGCGCAGCTCGGGGGCCGTCGTCCTGGCGCGGAAGAGGAACGCCACCGTCACCTCGTGGTCGGGCCGGTGCAGCACCCGTACGGGATCGCCGGCCCGTACCGTGCCGGGCCGCAGGACCCGGAAGTAGGCGCCGGGCGCCGCGTCCTGGGTGAAGCGCTTGACCCAGCCGTGCTCGCCCAGCCATTCGGCGAACGTGCGGCACGGGATGCGCGGTGCGGTGGCCTCCAGGACGACCTCGTCGCCGATCTGCCACCGCTCCCCGATGAGGGCGCCGTTGACGTCGACGCCGAGCGTCGTGAGGTTCTCGCCGAAGACCCCGGGCGCCAGCTCGCGCCCCAGCACGGTCTCCCAGCGGTCCAGGTCCTCGCGGGCGAAGGCGTACACCGCCTGGTCGGCCCCGCCGTGGTTGCGCGGGTCGCTCACCGTGTCGCCGGCCAGCCCGCTGCCGCCCTCACCACCCGGGCCGGGGGAGGCCACCGCGACGGGACCGGCCACGGGGCGTTTGTCGATGCCGGTGTACCCGCCCGCCGTGTCGGTGTACGAAACGACGCGGGCCCGGCCGATGTTGACGGACAGCAGCTCCATGGCTGCCACCCTACGGCCCGGCCGGGCCCATGTGTCCGGTAACGCCGCCACGGAGTTCCTGCCCCGGACGGCGGTCGCGCGGTCAGTCCTCGACCATCAGACCTTGTCGCAGCTTGCGCAGCGTTCTCGCGAGCAGCCGCGAGACGTGCATCTGGGAGATGCCCAGCTCTTCCCCGATCTCCGACTGCGTCATGTTGGCCACGAACCGCAGGGAGAGGATCTTGCGGTCGCGCGGCGACAGTTCGGCGATGAGCGGCTTGAGGGACTCGACGTATTCGATGCCCTCCAGGCCGTGGTCCTCGTAGCCGATCCGGTCGGCCAGCGCGCCCTCCGCGTCGTCCTCCTCGGGCTGCGCGTCCAGCGAACTGGCGGTGTACGCGTTGGAGGCGGCCATGCCCTCCACGATCTCGTCGTGGCTGAGGTTGAGCCGCTCGGCGAGCTCGGCCACGGTCGGGGAGCGGTCCAGCTGCTGCGCGAGTTCGTCGCCGGCCTTGGCCAGGTCCAGGCGCAGTTCCTGGAGTCGTCGCGGCACCCGTACCGACCAGGAGGTGTCGCGGAAGAAACGCTTGATCTCCCCGATGATCGTGGGCATCGCGAAGGTGGGGAATTCCACCCCGCGATCGGCCTCGAACCGGTCGATCGCCTTGATAAGTCCAATGGTGCCGACCTGGACGATGTCCTCCATCGGCTCACTGCGGGAGCGGAATCGCGAGGCGGCGAACTTCACCAGCGCCAGATTCAGCTCAACCAGGGTGTTGCGGACATACGCGTACTCGTGGGTGCCCTCTTCGAGATTCCGCAGCCTGACGAACAGGCTCTTGGACAGCGCACGCGCGTCCATCGGGGCGATCTCGTCGAATCGCTGGTCCTCGGGGATCTCGGGCAGCAGCTCGTGAATGCTCTCGGGCGCCGACGGGGCGGCGGCCCCGGCGATCTCGTGCATCGTGGGCTGCTCGGTCACGCTCTGCGGTTCTTCTGTCCGGGGGGCGGGTGACATGTGTGTCCTCCGTAGTCTCTCGGCATATGGCTGCCGAAGCCATGACGTGCACTGCGAAGTGCGGCGCCTCCAAAGCCGGCGTGGTCTGCTGTTGCCTTACTAGCCCTACCCGTCTTCCGCCGGGAATAGCAAGTCTGCTATGTCTGAATTGATTGCTATGTCTGTCCTGTTCGGGTGTTGAGCCACGGCGCAACGGGCTAAGGTTCGGTGCTAGCCAGGAAGCCCATTCCAATTGAAGGGGGCTGCATGGACCGCGCGATGCCGGGCAGCGGAAACCGGCGCCAGTTGACGGTCGATGTGCGGCGTATCGACGCCGGAGCGGTTGTCTCGCCAGCCGGGGAACTCGATCACCATTCCGCCGGAATGTTGCGTGAGTCACTCGACGATTGCGTCGCCGGCGGATGTTCCCGAATCGTTATCGACTGCTCGGGGCTGGAGTTCTGCGACTCCACCGGACTCAATGTGCTCCTGTCCACCCGCGTGGACGCCGAGGCCGCCGGTGGCGGAGTCCACCTCGCCGCGATGCGGCCCATGGTGGCCCGGGTCTTCGAGATCACCGGAGCGGGTGCGGTCTTCTCCGTGCACCCGAGCCTGGACGACGCTCTCGCGGCGCTCCCCAGCAGCTGATCCTTCCCCTGTTTGCGCAGGTCGGCCCCGCTGTACGGGAGGGGGTCGGCCGGGTCACACTATTCCCCGGATCGGGCGGGTGTTCTCCTCGCTCTTCCGGGCAGGAGCCCAGGCACGCCGGACCGGGATGGAGCCGGCGGCCGGCCCGGGAACCGGTCGGCAGGTCAGGGCGACCTATCAGAGCGATAGGTCGGTGCGGCTCAGGTGCGGCGGCACGTGGTGATACGGCGAGGGAGGCGTGCAGTGAGTACGACCCATCCGTATCCGGCGGGAGAGCACGGTGGGGACGACGCGGCGTTGGAGGCCGCCGGCCCCGGAGGCGCGGCTCGGCCCGACGGGGCCGAGGCGGTGCGCCAGATCCGTCGGCTGCGCCTGGTCGGTACCTCCGGCGCGGTCTCGCGCTCCCGTGAGTTCGCCCGCGCCGCCCTGCACGACTGGGGATGGCTGCCGGCCGCCACCGACGAGGCCAGGGCCGCCGCCGAGGACGCCCTGCTGGTCGTCTCCGAGCTGGTGACCAACGCCTGCCTGCACGCGAACGGCCCCGACGAGCTGCGCCTGGGATGCGGCCCCAAGGTGCTGCGCGTGGAGGTCTCCGACCGCGGCAGCGGAATGCCCGCCCCCGACCTCGCCCGCCGCGCCGGGCGCCCCGGCGGCCACGGCATGTTCATCGTGCAGCGCCTGTGCCTGGACTGGGGCGTGGCCCGTGAGGCCGGCCCGCAGGACGGCTCCGGCGCCCCCGGCAAAACGGTCTGGGCCGAACTGGCGGCACCCACCGCCCCATGAGTGCCCCCGGGGCACGACCTGCCGTCTCCCACCGGGACGAGCGGTCCGGGCCGTCTACCATCGGCCCCATGACCCGAGTTTTGCTCGCCGAGGACGACGCATCCATCTCAGAGCCGCTGGCCCGCGCCCTGCGCCGCGAGGGCTACGAGGTGGAGGTGCGCGAGGACGGCCCCGGCGCGCTGCGTGCCGGGCTGCGCGGCGACGTGGACCTGGTCGTGCTCGACCTCGGCCTGCCGGGCATGGACGGTCTGGAGGTGTGCCGGCGGCTGCGTACCGAGGGCCTGGGCCTGCCGGTCCTGGTGCTGACCGCCCGCGCGGACGAGGTGGACACCGTCGTCGGTCTGGACGCCGGTGCCGATGACTACGTCACCAAGCCCTTCCGGCTGGCCGAGCTGCTGGCCCGGGTCCGGGCCCTGCTGCGGCGCGGCACCACCGAGCCCGCCGTCGCCCCCGCCGTGCACGGCATCCGCATCGACGTGGAGTCGCACCGGGCCTGGATGGGCGAGAACGAGCTGCATCTGACCGCCAAGGAGTTCGACCTGCTGCGGGTCCTGGTACGGGACGCCGGGCGGGTGGTCACCCGCGAGCAACTCATGCGCGAGGTGTGGGACACCACCTGGTGGTCCTCCACCAAGACGCTCGACATGCACATCTCCTGGCTGCGCAAGAAGCTCGGCGACGACGCCGCCAACCCGCGCTACATCGCCACCGTACGGGGCGTCGGCTTCCGCTTCGAGAAGAGTTGATCACCGCCCCGTGCGCCGCCGTCTGATCAATTCCACCCTCGCCGTCGTCCTGGTCGTCATCGCGGTCTTCGGCGTCTCGCTGTTCTTCGTCGAGGCCCGCTCCATCGAGTCCACCGCCCGCGACCGGCTCCAGTCGGAGGCGGCCCGGCTGGTCGCGGTCGTGGAGAGCCGGATCGCGGCGGGCGAGCAGGTCACCGCGGCGAAGATGGCGTCCTTCGTGCCGGAGGACCGCCATGTGCTCATCGAGCAGCCGGAGCACCCGCCCATCTCGCTGGGTGTCCCGGCCGGCGCGAACGCTCTGACCGCCACCGAACGCGGGGTAAACGGCGAGACCGTCACCGTCCAGCAGCCGCGCAGCGTCGTCGACGACGAGATCACCCGCATTCTGATGATCATCCTGGTGGTGTCGCTGGGGGCCGTCGCCGCCGCCGCGCTGCTGGCCGTACGGCAGGCCGCCCGGGTCTCCGCCCCGCTCACCGACCTCGCCGAGACCGCCGAGCGCCTGGGCTCGGGCGATCCGCGCCCGCGCCACCGCCGCTACGGGGTCGCCGAGCTGGACCGGGTGGCGGATGTGCTGGACGGCAGCGCCGAGCGGATCGCCCGGATGCTCACCGCCGAGCGCCGGCTGGCCGCCGACGCCTCCCACCAGCTGCGCACGCCGCTGACCGCGCTGTCCATGCGCCTGGAGGAGATCATCGCCACCGCCGACGACCGCGACACGGTGCAGGAGGAGGCGGCGATCGCGCTCACCCAGGTGGAGCGGCTCACGGATGTGGTGCAGCGGCTGCTGACGAACTCGCGCGACGCCCGTTCCAGCTCGGCGGTCGGCTTCGACATCGACGAGGTCGTCCTCCAGCAGCTGGAGGAGTGGAAGCCCGCCTACCGGGGCACGGGACGGGCCCTGGTGCACTCGGGCAAGGCGGGGCTGCGCGCGGTGGGCACCCCCGGGGCGGTGGCGCAGGTACTGGCCACCCTGATCGAGAACTCACTCATGCACGGCGCGGGCACGGTGGCGCTGCGCACCCGCACCACCGGCAACCAGGTGGTCGTCGAGGTCACGGACGAGGGCCGCGGGGTGCCGGTGGAGCTGGGCGCGCGGGTCTTCGAGCGGACGGTGTCCGGCCGCAACTCCACCGGGCTGGGGCTCGCGGTGGCCCGTGACCTCGCGGAGGCGGACGGCGGGCGTCTGGAGCTGCTCCAGCAGCGTCCCCCGGTGTTCGCGCTGTTCCTGAGCCGGGAGGCCGATCAGACGGCGTCGGCGGGGGAGTGAGCGGGGTGGTCGTCGCGGGGCGCGCGCTCCGTGAAGACCCAGGTGCGGTAGGACCAGAAGCGGAACGCGGACGCGATGCCCAGCCCGATCACGTTCTTGGCGAGGTTGTCCGCGAGCACCGAGGTGAAGCCGAGGCCGTAGTGCGAGATGGCGAGCGCCGCGTTCTCCAGCAGCAGGCCGGCGCACGAGAACAGCACGAACAGCCCGGCCTCGCGGCGCTGCCTGCCCTTGTCGCGGTCACGGTAGGTCCAGTGCCGGTTGCCGAAGTAGTTCGCCGTGATGGCGGCGCAGGTGGCCAGCAGCCCGGACAGCAGCGGCTCGACCCCCAGCGCCTGGGCGCAGAGGTTGAAGACCACGACGTTGACGAGGAAGCCGAAGGCGCCGACCGTGCCGAACTTCGCCGCCTCGCGGGCAAGCGGGGGAGGCAGCGGGAGCCTGCGGCGCATCGGACCCCTTCCGTGTCACGTCGGCGTCACACCAAAGTCGTACAGAACATCACATAAGCCTGCGATCATGCTACCCAGCTCCCCCGGCAGGGCGCCCGGTGAACGACCGGACCCACCGCGCGGAGGCCGCCGGGAGACCGCGGGCGGAGCACTCCCGGCCACGGGCGGGCCGTACCCGGAGCCGACGCGAGCACGGGCCCGGCCGGTTCCGTACGGGCTCCCGGACGTCTCCCGGCTCCTTCCCCACCGCCGCTCACAGCAGCCCCGCACCCGGCCGATACCCTGGGGACCGTGACATTTCCGGTAGTCGGCATGGTGGGTGGCGGGCAGCTCGCCCGGATGACCCACGAAGCGGGCATCCCGCTCGGCATCAATTTCAAGGTTCTCAGCGATACGCCGCAGGACTCGGCGGCCAAGGTCGTGGGGGAGGTCGTCATCGGCGACTACCGCGATCTCGACACCCTGCGTGCCTTCGCACAGGGCTGCGATGTGATCACCTTCGATCACGAGCACGTCCCGACCGAACATCTGCGCGCACTGGAGGCGGACGGCATCCCCGTGCGCCCCGGCCCCGACGCCCTGGTGCACGCCCAGGACAAGGGCGTCATGCGGGCACGCCTGACCGAGCTCGGCATCCCCTGCCCCCGGCACCGGATCGTCGCCGACCCGGCCGATGTGGCGCGGTTCGCCGCCGAGGAGGCCGGGGGCTTCCCCGTCGTCCTGAAGACCGTGCGCGGCGGCTACGACGGCAAGGGCGTATGGGTGGTGGACTCCGCCGAGGACGCGGCCATCGCCCAGCCGTTCCTGGCCGGCGTGCCGGTGCTCGCCGAGGAGAAGGTCGACTACACGCGCGAGCTGGCCGCCAACGTGGTCCGCTCCCCGCACGGCCAGGCCGTGGCGTACCCCGTCGTGGAGTCCGTCCAGGTGCGCGGCGTGTGCGACACCGTCATCGCGCCCGCCCCCGGCCTGCCCGACGAGCTGGGCGCCGCCGCTCAGCAGCTGGCCCTGCGGATCGCCGCCGAGCTGAACGTCACCGGCCACCTCGCCGTCGAGCTGTTCGAGACCACCGACGGCCGGGTGCTGGTCAACGAGCTGGCGATGCGCCCGCACAACTCCGGTCACTGGACCCAGGACGGCGCCGTCACCTCCCAGTTCGCCAACCACCTGCGGGCCGTCCTCGACCTCCCGCTGGGCGACCCACGCCCGCGCGCCCCGTGGACCGTCATGGTCAACGTCCTGGGCGGCGACTACCCCGACATGTACCCGGCGTATCTGCACTGCATGGCACGCGACCCCGGGCTGAAGATCCATATGTACGGCAAGGACGTGAAGCCCGGCCGCAAGGTCGGCCATGTCACCACCTACGGCGACGACCTGTCCGAGGTCCGCGAACGCGCCCGGCACGCCGCCGACTACCTGCGGGGAACGATCGACGAATGAGCATCCGTAACGCGCCGGCCGCACCCCCCGTGGTCGGCCTGGTCATGGGCTCCGACTCCGACTGGCCGGTGATGCAGGCCGCCGCCCAGGCCCTCGACGAGTTCGAGGTGCCCTACGAGGCCGACGTGGTCTCCGCGCACCGCATGCCGCGCGAGATGGTCACCTACGGCGAACGGGCCGCCGAGCGCGGGCTGAAGACCATCATCGCCGGCGCCGGCGGCGCCGCCCACCTGCCCGGCATGCTCGCCGCCCTCACCCCGCTGCCCGTCATCGGCGTCCCGGTGCCGCTCAAGCACCTGGACGGCATGGACTCGCTGCTGTCCATCGTGCAGATGCCGGCCGGGGTGCCGGTCGCCACCGTCTCGGTGGGCGGCGCCCGCAACGCCGGACTGCTGGCGGTACGCATCCTCGCCGCGCACGACCCGAAGCTGCGCGACCGGATGCGGGACTTCCAGACCGTGCTCAACGCGCAGGCCACCGAGAAGGGCCGCAAGCTGCGGGCCTCGCTGGGCAAGGACGGGGAGGCCCCCCGGTGAGCGACCTGAGCGCACACCTGGGGCGGGCCCGCGCGCTGCTCGCCGAGCACCCCGTGGTGGACGGCCACAACGATCTGCCGTGGGCGCTGCGCGAGCAGGTCCGCTACGACCTGGACCGGCGCGACATCGCCACCGACCAGAGCGCCCACCTGCACACCGACCTGCCGCGGCTGCGGGCGGGCGGGGTCGGCGCGCAGTTCTGGTCGGTGTACACCCGCTCCGACTACGCCGGCGACGCGGCGGTCAGCTCCACCCTGGAGCAGATCGACGTCGTACGGCAGCTGCTCGCCCGCCACCCCGGCGAACTCGCCCCGGCGGCCTCGGCGGACGAGATGGAGAAGGCACGCGCCGAGGGCCGGATCGCCTCCCTGATGGGCGCCGAGGGCGGGCACTCCATCAACAACTCGCTGGCCACGCTGCGCGCCCTGTACGCGCTGGGCGTGCGCTACATGACGCTCACCCACAACGACACCATCGACTGGGCGGACTCGGCGACCGACGAGCCCCGGCACGGCGGCCTCAGCGCGTTCGGCGAGGAGGTCGTGCGCGAGATGAACCGGATCGGCATGCTCGTCGATCTCTCCCACGTCTCCGCCGACACCATGCGCGACGCGCTGCGGGTCAGCGAGGCGCCGGTGATCTTCTCGCACTCCTCGGCGCGCGCCGTGTGCGACCACCCGCGCAACATCCCCGATGACGTGCTGGCCGCGCTGCCGGGCAACGGCGGGGTGGCGATGGCGACCTTCGTGCCGAAGTTCGTGCTGCCGGCCGCGGTGGAGTGGACGCGCCGCGCGGACGAGAACATGCGGGCGCACGGGCTGCACCACCTGGACACCACGGAAGCCGGCATGCGCGTCCAGCGGGCCTTCGAGGAGGCTCACCCGCGTCCGGTGGCAACCCCGGCGACGGTGGCCGATCACCTGGACCACATGCGCGAGGTGGCGGGCGTCGATCACCTCGGTATCGGCGGTGACTTCGACGGCACGGCGTTCCTGCCCCAGGGTCTTGACTCGGTGGCGGGCTACCCCAACCTCATCGCGGAGCTGCTGCGGCGCGGCTGGTCGGACGCCGATCTGGCCAAGCTGACCTGGCAGAACGCGGTCCGGGTGCTGCGTGACGCGGAGACGGTGGCCGCCGGTCCCGGCGCCCGGCGCGGTCCCTCGAACGCCACCATCGAGCAGTTGGACGGCCCCGCCGCCGATTCCGGACATTGAGAACATTGGGTGGGATAGCGCCTCTTGGGGAGTGCGTGGTGACTGACCTCACTTTCTGCCCCTGAAGGGGTTCCGGCGAGGCGCGGGGCGCCGCTCCGCAAGGTCGGCAAGTCGGACATTCACACCTGAAGTTGGCGCGGAACGGGAATGATCGCCCGAAGGTGATCATTCCCGTTTCCGTTGCGTGATCAAGCCCGCGCCCGCCGCCGCTTGTTGTCTTGTCCGAATTAACGGGATTACGGTGCTCCCGCGTCGCACCCGCGACGATCCGCGACCGGACGCCCAATCCTGTCACCGGCCACGGAAACGCAGTCCTTCCCCATGACAGGAGCGGGGGAACCACTTCCCGCCGGCCCGTACGCAGCACGGACCGGCTCGGGGTGAAGCCACCGCCGCGCGGCTCGTCCGACGGCAGTGGCCGGGCTCCTTCTCGGCCCGAACCCGACAGCTCACCTCGCAGGCGATGAGAGGAGCCCCGTATGTCCGGACGCGGTCGTCACCGCGCCTCGCGCGCCCATCGCTTCACCCGCCTCACCCGTGCCTCCGTGCTGCTGGCCATAGGCGGCGCCGGCATCGCCGTGCCGCTGGCCACCGCCGGTGCCGCACACGCCGCCGACCAGCCGGCCGTCACCGCCACGTACACGGTCAAGGCCGGTGACACCCTCAGCAAGATCGCCCGCGACCTGGGCCTGGAGGGCGGCTGGAAGGGTCTGTACGCCGACAACAAGGCCGCCATCGGCGCCGACGCCGGTCTCATCAAGCCCGGCCTGAAGCTGGAGCTGTCCACCTACGCGGGCACCAAGACGGCCACCGCCGAGGTGGAGACCCCCGCGGCGGAGCCCGCCCCGGCGACCGGCGGCTGGGTCTCCCCGATCGCCGACGGCGCCCTGGCGACCGGCTACAAGGTGGCCGGCTCCATGTGGGCCAGCGGCTACCACACCGGTATCGACTTCCCGGCCGCCACCGGCACCCCGGTGCTGGCCGTGGGCGACGGCGAGGTCATCTCGGCCGGCGACGGCGGCAGCTACGGCAACCAGGTCGTCATCAAGCACGCGGACGGCCACTACAGCCAGTACGCCCACCTGTCCTCGCTCTCGGTGAGCGCCGGCCAGTCGGTGTCCGCCGGTGACCAGATCGGCGGCGTCGGCAGCACCGGCAACAGCACCGGGCCGCACCTGCACTTCGAGATCAGGACCGGCGCCGACTACGGCTCGGACATCGATCCGCTGGCCTTCCTGCGGGCCCAGGGCGTCACTCTCTGACGCCTCCCCGACGGCCGCCCGCACCGGCCCCGCCCGCCCCGCCGCCCCCCGTGGACGGCGGGGCGGGCGTTCTCCTGCCGGCCCGGGCCCCGGCTCAGCGGCTGAGGTTCTGGTAGCGGCGCACCGCCAGCGGCGCGAACACCGCGACCAGGAGCACCGGCCACGCGACGGCGAGCGCCAGCGCGTGCTCCGTCGGCCAACTGGCGCCCGCCGTGTGCGGACCCGGGTTGCCGAACAGCTCCCGGATCGCCGCCACCGTCGCCGACAGCGGGTTCCACGCCGAGATCGTGCCGAGCCAGCCCGGCATCAGCTCGGGCGCCACGAACACGTTGGAGACCGCGGTCAGCGGGAAGGCCAGCGGGAAGACGATGACGCCGACCGTGTCCGGGTTGGGCACCAGCAGCCCCACGAAGATCCCGACCCAGGTCATCGCGATCCGCAGCGCCAGCACCAGCGCCACCGCCAGCAGCGCGTACCCGATGCCGCGGTGCCAGGTCCAGCCCACCAGCAGCCCGCAGACCACCAGGACGGTCATCTCCAGCAGCGCCCGGAACAGATCGGCGACGCTGCGCCCGGTCAGCAGCGCCGAGCGAGCGATCGGCAGCGAACGGAACCGGTCCACCACCCCGCGCTGGGCGTCGTGCGCGACCGAGGTGGCGGTGGCCCCCATCCCGTACAGCATGGTCATCGCGAACACGCCCGGCAGCAGGAACTCCCGGTAGTTGCCGCCGTCCGGCAGCTGCATGCCGCTGCCGAAGACGTAGCCGAAGACCAGCACGAACATGATCGGCAGCGTGAAGTAGATGCCGATCTCTTCGGGCGAGCGCACCACGTGCGCCATGTTGCGGCCCGTCATCACCCAGCTGTCGGCCGCCGCCGGACGGAGCTTCCTCATGCCGTCACCTCCGTCTTCCCCGTACGGCCCGCCGTGAGGTGCAGGAACGCCTCGTCGAGGGTCGGCCGCCGGGTGCCGATGTCCTCCACCGTCAGTCCGGCGTCGTGCAGACCCCGTACGACCTCGGTCAGCGCCGCCACCCGGTCGGTGACCGGGACGCCCACCCGCCGGGTGTCCGGGTCGGTGGTGGCGGGCGCGCCCGCTATCCGCTCCAGCAGGGCGGCCACCCTCACCAGGTCCCCGGCCCGCCGGGTGACGATCTCCACCCGGTCGCCCCCGATACGGGCCTTCAGCTCGTCGGCGGTGCCCTCGGCGATGACCCGGCCCGCGTCGACCACCGAGATGCGGTCGGCGAGCTGGTCGGCCTCCTCCAGGTACTGCGTGGTCAGCAGCACGGTGGTGCCCGCGGCGAGCAGGTCGCGCACCGCGTCCCACACCTCGTTGCGGCTGCGCGGGTCGAGTCCGGTGGTGGGCTCGTCCAGGAACAGCACCCGGGGGGTGCGGATGATGCTGGCGGCCAGGTCCAGCCGGCGCCGCATGCCGCCGGAGTACTGTCCGGCCGATTTGGCGGCGGCACCGGTGAGGCCGAACCGCTCCAGCAGTTCGTCGGCGCGCCGTCCGGCCGCCGCCTTGGACATCCGGTGCAGCCGCCCGAACATCACCAGGTTCTGCCGGCCGCTGAGCGTTTCGTCCACGGCGGCGTACTGGCCGGTGAGCCCGATGACGCCGCGCACCCGCTGCGGCTCGCGCGCCACGTCCAGGCCGCAGACGGTGGCCCGGCCCGCGTCGTACCGCAGCAGGGTGGCCAGCGCCCGCACGGCGGTGGTCTTGCCGGCGCCGTTGGGGCCGAGCACACCGTGCAGGGTGCCCGTCTCGACGGTGAGATCGAATCCGTTGAGGGCGTAGGTGCCCCCGTACCGCTTGCGCAGCCCCTCGGCCACGATGGCGTGTTCTGCCATGGGTGGTGCCTTTCCCGTCCCCGAAACTGTGTATCAAGTACACTACCGTTTACAAGATACACAGTTTTAAGATGGCGTCAATCGTGAACGGGAGCGGAGGAGAACGGCATGGCGGCGCGGCGCGACCCCGAGCACACGGCCGACCTGCTGTGGCGGAGACAGCGGCCGGGCAGCCGCGGACCACGCGGCTCACTGACGGTGGATCAGATCGTGGACACCGCGGTGGAGCTCGCCGACGCGGAGGGCATGGCCGGGGTGACCATGGGCAAGGTCGCCAAGCGCCTGGGTGTCACCACCATGTCGCTGTACCGGTACATCCCCGGCAAGGACGACCTCGTCGACCTGATGTTCGAACAGGCGACCGGGCGGCCGGAGACCACCGACTGGCCCACCGAGTGGCGCGCCCGGGTCCGGGCCTTCTCGCACGCCCAGTACCAGGTGCTCATGGCTCGGCCCTGGCTGCTCGACGTCCCCATCGGCACCCCGCCCATGGGGCCCAACAACGTCGCCTGGATGGAAGCGGGCCTGTCCGCCATGGAGCCCACCCCGCTCACCCCCGAGGACCGGATGGGCGTACTCAGCGTGATCTCCGGCTACGCGCTGACCGAGGCGCGCCAGGCCGAGGTGGTCCGCCGCGCGGCTCCCTCCACCGGCCTGACCTACACCGAATGGGGCGCCGCGTACCACCAGGTGCTGGCCAGGGTGGTGGAGGAGGGGCGCTACCCGGCGCTCAGCGCGATCGTGGAGGCCGGCGTCTTCGCGGATGACCGCACCACGCCGGAGGAGGAGTTCTTCTACGGCCTCGACTTCATCCTGGACGGGGTCGAGGCCCTCATGGAAAAACGGCGGGCCGCCCAGGGCTCCGCGCCCTGACCGCCCGCCGTTCCCCCGGCCCGTTCAAGGGGTCTGAGACCGGTAGGGCCGCATGGTGAGGTGTCGCGTGTTCCTCGGTGCTGACAGGTGCCTTGTCACCGTGTGTGGTCTCCGGGGGCGTATCGGCTCCAGGTTCCGCCGGCCGCGAAGTACGGGGCGGCCCCGACCCGCGCGGAGCAACCTCACCGCTGCTTCACCAATGACGACAGAGGGTGTCGGGTTTACGGCCGACGATGGACGTATGCGCGAGACCCCAGAAGAACTCGACAAGCTCCAGTCCCTCCTCGACTCCTCCCTCTCCGGCTCGACCGCACACCTCCGCTCGATCGTCGAGGGCCGCACCATCACGGCGGCGCAGCTCACCGGGGTCATCACCGGCATGTGCACGCTCGCCCTCTCCACGGTGACCGCAAAGGGCGAACCGCGGATCAGCGGCGCCGACGGGCACTTCCTGCACGGCCGGTGGCACTTCGGCACGGCGCGCAACGCCGCCAAGGCCCGTCATCTCGCGGCCCGTCCGGCTGCCAGCGTCGCGCACATGCGCGGCGAGGACCTCGGCGTGTTCACCCACGGCACGGTGGAGGAGCTGAACCCCGAGGACGCCGAGACCACGGCCGACTGGCAGGAACTCCTCGCCTACTTGAAGGACTTCTACGGCGACGACGACGCCTTCGACTGGAACCGCGAGGCCGTCTACTACCGGCTGAACCCGCACTGGATGACCGTCTACGCCCCCGACCTCGGCAAGCTCACCGGCACGTGACACCGGGCCCGTCGACGAGGGCCTGCACCTGCGCGTACGTGGGTGCGGGGCCGGTCGACGGCGCGCCGCCGCGTACCGCCGGCGCCGTGGCGACGGCCTCGCCCGGCGCCCGCCGGTACAGCAGCGACCCGAGGCTGCCCACCCCCGAGTTCTCCACCCGGCTTCGCTGCGTTCGAGCAGGGGGCCGCTCGGCGTCTTGCCGGCCCGGGGAACCAGGAACGGCAAGGTCGCGAGGTGGCCCCGAACCCACGGAAGCAACTCCGCAGAGCGGGTGCCGGGGCCCGGAGGACAAGGTGGCGGATGGCGGAGGTTCGGGCTCGTTGGGTTAGGGACACCGAGGTCGCCCCGGCCGCGGGCCGCGTCCTGGAAGGCGCCCCAACCGGTCCGGAGAACCCTGGCGCACGATGTGACACCGATGGTCCTCAGACCCCGTTCAGGGCAGGTTGCGCGCCATCACGATGCGCTGGATCTGGTTGGTGCCCTCGTAGATCTGGGTGATCTTGGCGTCCCGCATCATCCGCTCCACCGGGTAGTCCCGGGTGTAGCCGTAGCCGCCCAGCAACTGCACCGCGTCCGTGGTGATCTCCATCGCCGCGTCCGAGGCGTAGCACTTCGCCGCCGCGCCGAAGAACGTCAGGTCCGAGTCGCCGCGCTCCGAGCGGGCCGCCGCCGCGTACGTCAGCTGGCGGGCCGCCTCCAGCTTCATCGCCATGTCGGCCAGCATGAACTGCACGCCCTGGAAGTCACCGACCGGACGCCCGAACTGCTTGCGCTCGGCGACGTACCCCTTGGCGTAGTCCAGCGCGCCCTGCGCGATACCCAGCGCTTGCGCCGCGATGGTGATCCGGGTGTGGTCCAGGGTCCGCATCGCGGTGGCGAAGCCGGTGCCCTCCTCGCCGATCAGCCGGTCGGCCGGGATGCGGACGTTGTCCAGGTAGACCTCGCGGGTCGGCGAGCCCTTGATGCCGAGCTTCTTCTCCGGGGCGCCGAAGGACACGCCCTCGTCGCCCTTCTCCACCACGAATGCCGAGATCCCGCCCCGGGTGCGCTTGTCCGCGTCGGTGACCGCCATCACCGTGTAGTACTCGGAGACCCCGGCGTTGGTGATCCAGCGCTTCACACCGTTGAGGACGTAGGTGTCGCCGTCCCGCACCGCCCGGGTGCGCATGCCGCCGGCGTCCGAGCCCGCGTCCGGCTCCGACAGCGCGTACGAGAACATCGCCTCGCCCCGCGCCAGCGGCGCCAGGTAGCGCGCCTTCAGCTCCTCCGAGCCCGAGAGCAGCACCGGCATCGAACCCAGCTTGTTGACCGCCGGGATGAGGGAGGAGGAGGCGCACACCCGCGCCACCTCCTCGATCACGATCACCGTGGCCAGGGCGTCCGCGCCACCGCCCCCGTAGCTCTCGGGCACGTGCACCGCGTGCAGATCACTGGCCACCAGGGCGTCCAGCGCCTCCTGCGGGAAGCGGCCCTGCTCGTCCACCTCCGCCGCGTGCGGGGCGATCTTCGCCTCGGCGAGGGCGCGGACGGATTCCCGGAGCAGTTCGTGCTCCTCGGCCGGCCGGTAGAGATCGAAGTCCGCTGCTCCTGCCACCGCTCTCACTCCTGTGTGACGCGCCACCATGCTAATGACTGTTAAGTAACTTAACCCTAGATCCTGGGACCCTCCCCTCGCCAGACGGGGACTATGCTCGCTTCATGCCCCCGCTCAAGATCACCGTCATCGGCACCGGCTATCTCGGCGCGACCCATGCCGCCGCCATGGCCGAACTGGGCTTCGAGGTGCTGGGCCTCGACATCGCCGAGGAGAAGATCGACCTGCTCAGAGCAGGCCGTGCCCCGATGTACGAGCCGGGCCTCGAAGAGCTGCTGCGCCGTCATGTGGCCGGCATCGAGGGCTCGACGGGGCGGCTGCGCTTCACCACCTCCTACCCGGAGGCCGGGGAGTTCGGCGATGTGCACTTCATCTGCGTCACCACCCCGCAGAAGGCGGGCGAGTACGCCTGCGACATGAGCTACGTGGACGCGGCCGTCACCTCGCTCGCCCCGCATCTGAACCGCCCGGCGCTGGTGGTCGGCAAGTCCACCGTCCCGGTCGGCTCCGCCGCCCGGCTCGCCGCGCTCATCTCCTCACTCGCCCCGGCGGCGGCCGACATCGACCTGGCCTGGAACCCCGAGTTCCTGCGCGAGGGCTACGCGGTCCAGGACACGCTGCACCCCGACCGGATCGTCGCCGGCGTCACCGGAGAGCGCGCCGAGACGCTGCTGCGCCAGGTGTACGCGACCCCGATCGCCGAGGGCTCCCCGTTCCTGGCCACCGACCTGCCCACGGCCGAGCTGGTCAAGACGGCGGCCAACGCCTTCCTGTCCACCAAGATCTCCTTCATCAACGCGATGGCCGAGATCTGCGAGGCGGCCGACGGCGACGTGGTGCGGCTGGCCGAGGCGCTCGGGTACGACGACCGGATCGGCCACAAGTTCCTGCGGGCCGGCATCGGCTTCGGCGGCGGCTGCCTGCCCAAGGACATCCGCGCCTTCATGGCCCGGGCCGGTGAGCTCGGCGTGGACCAGGCGCTCACCTTCCTGCGCGAGGTCGACTCCATCAACATGCGGCGCCGCGCCCACATGATCGAGCTGACCCAGGAGGCCCTGGGCGGCTCGGTGCTCGGCCGGCGGATCGCCATCCTCGGCGCCACCTTCAAGCCGGACTCCGACGACGTACGGGACTCCCCGGCGCTCAACGTCGCGGGCCAGCTCCACCTCCAGGGCGCCCAGGTGACGGTGTACGACCCCAAGGGCACCGAGAACGCCCGCGCCGTCTTCCCCACCCTGCGCTACGCGGACACCGCGCTGACCGCGGCCCGGGGCGCGGACGCCGTGCTGCACCTGACGGAGTGGCGCGAGTTCGGCGAGCTGGACCCGGCCGCGCTGAGCGAGGTGGTCACCGAGCGCCGCATCCTGGACGGGCGCAACACCCTGGACCCGGCGGTGTGGCGCAAGGCCGGCTGGACGTACCGGGCGATGGGCCGCCCCACCGCGTGAGCTGAGGGGCGAGGACAGGAGAGGGGCGGGACGGCCGACCGGCCGTCCCGCCCCTCTTTCCGTTCCGTCCGCCCCCGGCGGCTTGTGGTCCGCTCAGTCCTTCACGCCGACGGTGACCTTCTCGTCGTTGATGATCTGGCTCATCAGCAGTTCGGTCTGATCCATGTCCCACAGCACCGCCGAGCCCTTGTCGGTGGCGTAACCCGGGTTGGCGACCGGGATGTTCATCTGCTCGGCGCCGCGCATCGCCAGGAACATCCGGCCCAGCTGCCACAGGCTCATGTCCTTGTCGACGATCAGCGCGTCCGTGGTGGCGCTCAGCGTCGGGTACAGCTTGAACGGGTTCAGCACGGTGGCCGGGGAGCCGGTCTGGCCGGCCAGCGCGCCCAGGAACTTCTGCTGGTTCTTGGTACGGCCCAGGTCGCCCTCGGCCTCCTGGTACCGCTGCCGGTTGAACGCCAGCGACTCGGCGCCGTTCAGCGTCTGGCAGCCCTCGGCGAAGTCGGCGCCGCTGTTCTTGTCCTGGATGGCCTTGTCGAAGCACATCTCGACCCCGCCCAGCGCGTCCACCACATTGGCGAAACCGCCGAAGCCGACCTCCACGTAGTGGTCGATGCGCACCCCGGTGTTGTACTCCACTGTCCGCACCAGCAGCTCGGGGCCCTCGATGGAGAAGGCGGCGTTGAGCTTCTGCTGCTGGGCCGGGATGCGGTTGCCGGACACCGAGCCGGTGAACTCCGGGATCGTCACCCACGAGTCACGCGGCAGCGAGATCATCGTGGAGCCGTTGTCGCCGACGTGCAGCAGGATCATGGTGTCCGTGCGCTTGCCCTCGGCCGAGCCGGTGGACAGATCGTTCTTCTGCTCGTCGCTCAGCCCCTCGCGGCTGTCCGAGCCCACGATCAGATAGTTGGTGCCCTTGCCGCTGTCCGGCCGGTCCTCGACGGAGGCGAGGTCCACCTCACGGTTGAGCTTGCTGTTCGCCCAGAAGTAGGTGCCGGTCGCGATCACCAGCAGCACCAGCACCAGCGCGAGCGCCGAGTACCCTATCCGCCGTCCCCAGCGGACGGGCCGCCGCGGCGGCCCGTCGCCGTCGTACGGGCCCCGCGCGGCCGGCGGCGGACCGGGATGGCGCGGGCCGCCCTGCCCCGAGCCCCGGTAGACCTGCCCCTCGCTGTAGCCGTCGTCGTACGCGTCATGGCCGCCGCCTCTCGGCTGCGGGGGCCCCTGGGGTGTGCCGCCGGGCGCGGGCCGCCGTACGTGCGGCATCACCCGGGCGCCCTCGGGGCCGCCGCCGCTGCCCCGCCCGTAGCGGTCCGCGCGCGGCTGATCGTCGTCCGTCCATCCCTGGGGCCAGTCGCTCATAACTCAGCAGTGTCCCCCGAGGCCAGGGCCGCTGGGGAGTGGCCCCGGTCACTTGTGGCAGAGCTGATGCACAAGGATTCCCCGCCTTACGCTGGTCTTATGACAGATCCCGTCATTTCCCGCCCGGAGAACGATCTTCCCGGCAAGCCCACCGGTGCCTCGCGCACCACCCTGTCGCACATCATGACCCAGAACGACACCAATCTGATGGGAACCGTGCACGGGGGAGTCATCATGAAGCTCGTCGACGACGCCGCGGGCGCCGTCGCGGGACGGCACTCCGGCGGCCCCGCCGTCACCGCCTCGATGGACGAGATGGTGTTTCTGGAGCCCGTGAAGGTCGGCGACTTGGTGCATGTACACGCCCAGTGCAACTGGACGGGCCGCTCCTCCATGGAGATCGGTGTCAAGGTCATGGCCGAGCGCTGGAACGAGTCCACCCCCGCCACCCGGGTCGGCACCGCCTACCTCGTCTTCGCCGCCGTCGACGACAACGGAAAGCCCCGCCCCGTCCCCCCGGTCGTGCCCGAGAACGACGAGGACCGCCGCCGTCACCAGGAGGCGCAGATCCGCCGCAGCCACCGGCTGGCCAGGCGGCGGGCCATCAAGGAGTCGCGCGGCGCGTGAACCGGACGGTGACGTTTGTCACCGCTCTCCGCTCGTCATCGCGGAGGCGCCGCAGCGGTCGCCGGCTCACAGCCGGGCGATCCGCGCGTGCCGCTGGCGCGGGGCGCGCCGGGCCGGGGCGACCCCCGACAGCAGGATCAGCCGGGCCGCCCGGTGGCGCTGCCCGGCGTACGGCTCCAGCAACTCCAGCATCCGGGCGTCGTCCGCGCCCCGCTCCCCGGTGAGCGCGTAGCCGATCAGGCCGGGCAGATGCAGATCCCCGACCGTCACCGCGTCCGGCGCGCCGTTGCTGCGCTGCAGCGTCTCGGCCGCCGTCCAGGGGCCGATGCCGTCGATCGCGCACAGCCGGGCGACGGCCGCCGGCAGGTCCATCGCCGCCGCCTCCTCCATCCGGCGCGCCACGCGGGCCGCCCGGACGATCGCCGCCGACCGCTTGCCGTCCACCCCCGCCCGGTGCCACTCCCACGACGGGACGCGGACCAGGGTGCGCGCGTCCGGCGGCACGTACAGCTGCGGCGCCCCCGGGGCCGGTTCGCCGAACCGGCGCAGCAGCAGCCGCCACGAACGGTGCGCGTCCTCGGTGGTGACCCGCTGCTCCAGCACGCAGGGCACCAGGACCTCCATGACCTGGCCGGTACGGATCAGCCGCAGACCCTGGTTGCGGCGCCAGGACTCGGCCACCACCCGGTGCCGGGGGACGAAGCCGGACGGGTCGTCCTCGCCGCCCAGCAGGGCCGGCAGCCGTTCCAGCACCCAGGCGGCGCCCGGCCCCCAGGCGGCGGCGCGCACGGTGCGGTCCGGCGCGTGGTCCTGGCGCAGCCGCAGCGTGGCCGGTCCCCGCGGGGTGCGGGTCGCCCGCCACAGCGTGCCGTCGGGGTCGCTGCCGAACGCGGGGTCGTACGGCCCGCGCCGCAGCACTCCGATGCTGCGGCGCAGGTCGTACGGCTGGGACCCGGGTGGGGTCCAGTGTTCTTCGAGAGGGCGTTCGGTCATGTTCCGGCCAGGCTAGCCGGTGGCCGGCCCGGTGCCCGAGGCGGTCAGCGGCCCTGGAACCCGGCCGCGGTGGAACGGATGGCGGGCAGCTGCGCGTACAGCTGCTCACCGGGGCACTCGGTGGCGAAGCCGTCGCGGTGGCCCGAGATGTTGGCCATCTTCACCGTGACGCCCTTCGCGTAGAGGCCGCCGCCCATCGAGGTGCGGTTGCGGGAGCTCTTGGGGTTGATGCCGGACAGGCCCAGCTTCCAGGCCGACAGCTGGGAGACCGCGTTCAGGGCCTCCTTGGTGGGGGCGCTGGAGCCGTGGCTGCCCAGCAGGGCCACGCCCATGCTGTTGTGGTTGAACCCGGCGGTGTGCGCGCCCTGCACGGCCCGGTCCACGCCGCCGGCCCGGCCCTCGTAGATGGTGCCGCACTTGTCCACGAAGAAGTTGTAGCCGACGTCCCGCCAGCCCTGGGACTGCACGTGGTACCGGTAGATGCCGCGGATGATGGCGGGGGCCTCCGCACAGGAGTAGTTGTTGCCGCCCGCGGTGTGGTGCACGAAGACCGTCTTCACCATGTCGGTGTAGGCGAAGGCGCTCTCGCGCAGGCTCTCGTCGGCGCCCCAGCCGGCCCGGGTGGTGATCGGCGGGCGCGGCCCCGGGTACGCGGCGGGGGCGGACTGTGCTCCGTCGCCCGAGACGCCCGAGACACCCGTGGCGGGTGTGGCGCCCCGGTCGGCGGTGGCCACGCTGGTGCCGGCGGCGTCGACGGCGACCGCGGCGTCCACGCCGGTGTCCGGGTCGATGAGTTCCAGGCTCAGTCCCTCGGGGAGCCCGGTCACCGGCGCCGTGCCGTCCTCGGGCCACACCCGCACCTCGACGGCGTCCGAGGCGCCCACCCACAGCGGCGCCGTGCCGCCGCGCAGCGCGCCGGCCGCCGCCTCCGCGGTGTTCCGGTCCGGGGCGTGGTCGGTGTGGGTCTCCAGCGGCTGCCATCCGGACCACTCGCCGTCCAGGGCGCGGGTGCGCACCTCGGCCTCGCCGTGCAACTCCTCGGCTGCGTCCGCCCACACGACGCCGAGCAGCGAGAACGGTTCGGTCTCCCGGGCCGGCAGCCCCACCTCCCCGCCGCCGTCCGCCGAACGGGCCGCGGGAGCGAGCGGTTCGAGCGGCAGCGACTGAATGCCGCTCGCCTCCGTGGTGGTGGCGGCCGTACGCGGGGCGGACGCGGCGACGGCACTCCCGGTGCCCAGGGGCACAACGAGCGGGACGGCGAGTGCGGCAGCACAGGTGACACCGATGGTGGAAGCAATGAATGCACGCATGACAAAGATCGTGGACATAGTGGTTCAAAACTGTCCATTCGTAATCTGACGCTCCGTAAGCAAGGAGCCGCGCCGCCCCTCGCCCGGGCCCCCTGCGGCGGCAACCCGCCCGGCGTACTGTGGCGGTGATGAACTCTTCCGAACACACCCCCGCCGACCTGCTGCGTTCCGCCCTGGCCGCGGACGCGGGACGTCCCCTGGTGACGTACTACGACGACACCCTCGGTGCCCGCGTGGAACTCTCCGCGACCACCCTCGCCAATTGGGTGGCGAAGATGGCCAACGCCCTCCAGGACGACCTCGTCGTCGAGCGCGGGCAGCGCCTCGCCCTGCTGCTGCCCGCACACTGGCAGACCGCCGCCTGGCTGCTGGCGTGCGCCGCCACCGGAGTCGTCGCCGACATCGACGGCGACCCCGAGGACGCCGATGCCGTCGTCGCCGGCCCCGACCGGATCGAGGAGGCCCGTGCCTGTCGCGGTGAGCGCATCGCGGTCAGCCTGCACCCGCTCGGTGCCCGCTTCCCCGCCGGTCCGCCGGACGGCTTCCAGGACCACGCGTTGCTCATCCCCGGGCAGGGCGACGCCTTCACCTCCTTCGACCCGCCGGGGCCCGAGGACCCGGTGCTGGTGGTCGAGGGCCAGGAGATGACCGGCGCCGAAGTGCTGGCCGCCGCCCGCGAGGACGCCGGCGACCTCGGCCTGTCCGCCGGTGCCCGGCTGCTGTCCCTGCGCGGCTACGACACCTGGGAGGGGCTGTCCGCGGGGCTGTTCGCACCGCTGGCGGCCGGCGCCTCGGTGGTGCTGGCTCCCGGCGCGGACCGGCTGGAGGAGGCGGCGCTCGCCGCCCGCCGGACGAGCGAGGGCGTCACCCACTTCGCCGACTGACAGTGGCCGCCCGGGCGGCGGGCCCGCAGGATCAGCACCATGAGGTTGCCCCGACAGGCCACGCGCCACCGGCCGTACGAGGAAAGCACCCCGGCCCCCGCCCGCACCCACCCCGGCGCCACCCGCTGGGCGCGGCGGCTGGCGGTGACCGTGGCGGCCGTCGTCCTGGCGGTCGCCGGCACCGGATACGCCCTGCACCACGGCTTGATCTACGCGTCCTCGCTGCCGACGAAGGACCAGAAAAACGGAAGTATCTAAATATTCTCCTCGCCGGGCCCGGGTGGAATACGTCACCGCCGTGCGGACCCGCGGAACCGTGCGGCTAATGTGTGCCGTCTGACTTCTCAGTCGGCACACGGAGGGCGCACGGTTACGTGGACGCGCAGGGACGTGGGGGCGCGGGCGATATCGATCCCGCAGACCAGTGGGTGTTGAACCCGGACACCGGTAACTACGAACTCAGGCTGCCCGGGGACACCACCGGGCGGCCCGGCAGACCGCGCTCCGGGGCACACTCCCCGGCTTCCGGTGACAGACCTACCCCCCGTAACGCTCCGCCACACCAGCGTCGCGCGCCGTCTTCCCCCCGGGAGGACACCAGCCGGGGCACCGGCAGCGGTCCGGGCGCGGGTTCGGGCCCGGGCGCGGCCTCCGGTTCGGGCACGGGCGCCGGTTCGGCCGAGCGCGCCGTACCCGCCCAGCGCTCCGGCGGCCGCCGCAAGGAGAGCGCCACCACGCGCTCCGGGTCCGCCGCCGGCCCCACCGGCAGCCGCGCCGACCGCCGCAAGGCCCAGGCCAAGAAGAAGGGCAAGGGCAAGAAAGCCCTGATGTGGATAGGCGGCGGGCTGGCACTGCTGCTCGTCGTCGGCTGCGCCACCGCCTTCTACGCCTACCAACGGCTCAACGGCAACATCGACAAGGTCGACGTCGTCGGCGCGGACAACCCGTTCCAGAAGGACGCGCCGGTCAACGTCCTGTTCATCGGCACCGACAAGCGCACCGGGGCCGGCAACGAGGACTACGGCAACTCGGGCGACGAAGGCCGCGCCGACACCGTCATACTCCTGCACTTCTCCCAGGACCGCACCCACGCCACCGGGCTGAGCATCCCCCGGGACCTCATCACCGACATCCCGGACTGCGAGGTCAAGCGGGACGGCGAGACCGTGACCATCCCGGGCACCGCGCAGACCCGCTTCAACTACAGCCTCGGCGTGGACGGCCGCGACCCGGGCTGTGTGTGGCGCACGGTCGAGGAGATCACCGGCGTCGAGATCAACCACTTCATGATGGCCGACTTCAACGCCGTGAAGGACCTGTCCACGGCGGTCGGCGGCGTCGAGGTCTCCTCGCCAAGGACATCAGCGACGACAAGTCGCACTTCCACATGGAGGCCGGCACCCACCGCCTCCAGGGTGAGGACGCGCTGGGCTTCGTCCGTACCCGTTACGGCGTGGGCCAGAGCAGCGACCTGAGCCGGATCAAGCTCCAGCAGCAGTTCCTCGGCTCGCTGGCCCGCGAGATGGTCGGCACCCTCAAGGAGCCCACCAAGCTGTGGGGCCTGGCCGACACCGCCACCAAGGCGCTGACCGTGGACACCGGCATCGGCAGCATCGACAAGCTGAACGACATCGCCCAGGAACTGGGCAAGGTCCCGGTCAAGGACATCTCCTTCGTCACCCTCCCGGTCGTGGACAACCCCGACGAGCCGGAGGACGCCAAGGCGACCGTCGTGCTCGACAGCGGCAAGGCCGAGCCGCTGTTCCGGATGCTCCAGGAGGACCTGTCGCTGACCGACAGCGGCGACGAGGAGAAGAACGGCGACAAGGAGGACGAGGAGAAGGCCGAACCGGCCCCCGCCTCCGAGGTCCGCGTGGATGTCTACAACGGCGGCAACGTGATCGGCGCCGCCCAGGACACCGTCAACTGGCTGCAGAACACCCACGGGGTGCTGCTGTCCACCAACGCCTCCAACGCCGACTCGCAGGAGACCACCACCCTGGAGTACGGCCCCGACCAGGCGGGACAGGCCGTGACCCTCGCGGATCTGATGGGGCTGCCCAAGAAGGCGCTCAAGGAGGGCTCGGCGGACGCCGGGGACACCCCGATGGTCCTCACCCTCGGCGACGACTTCCAGGGTGTGGGGATCCCGATCGAGGTCAAGGCCGAGAAGCCGGCCGATGTCGACACCATCACCGCTGACGACGAGAGCATCTGTGCCTCATAAATCCGATACACCCGACGCACCCGACGCGGCGGCGGCAACCGAGGACAGCGCGACGGCCGGCGGGGACGAGGAACCGGGAGAGATACCCGGCCCGTCCCGCCCGCCGGGGCGCCGCCGCTGGGTGCGCGTGCTGCGCTGGACGGCCGGCGGCCTGGCGGTCGCCGTCCTGGGCACCGCGGGCGCCGGCTACCTCTACCTCCGGCACCTCAACAGCAACCTCACCAAGGAGGAGCTGAACCTGGGCAGCAAACCCCCGCTGCCCCGCGCCACCCCCAACGCCGAGGGCCAGACCCCGATCAACATCCTGCTGCTCGGCTCCGACAGCCGCGGCTCGCAGGCCAACGCCGAACTGGGGGGCGCCCGCGACAACGCGGACCGCCCCGGCCTGGCCGACACCCAGATGCTCATCCACGTCTCGGCCGACCGCGGCCACATCTCGGCGCTCAGCATCCCGCGCGACACCCGCGTCACCATCCCCGAGTGCACCGACCCCAAGGACGGCACGGTCTACCCGGAGACCGAACGCACCATCAACACCTCCATCCAGCACGGCGGCCCCGGCTGCACCGTGGCCACCTGGGAGGAGCTGACCGGCATCCCCATCGACCACTTCATGATGGTCGAGTTCGCCGGGGCGGTCTCCCTGGCCGACGCGGTGGGCGGCGTACCGGTGTGCGTGGCCGACAACGTGCACGACGAGGACTCGGGCCTGCACCTGGAGGCCGGCACCACCGAGGTCAAGGGCGAGCAGGCGCTCCAGTGGCTGCGCACCCGGCACGGCTTCGAGGACGGCAGCGACATCGGCCGCACCAAGGCCCAGCAGATGTACTTCACGGCGATGGCCACCGAGTTGCAGCAGGGCACGAAGCTGACGGACCCCGTACAGCTGATGGACCTGGCCGAGGCCGCCACCGACGCGCTCACCGTGGACCCGGGCCTGGGCAGCGTCGAGGCGCTGTACGACCTGGGCGAGGACGTGAAGAACGTGCCGAGCGACGCGATGACGATGGTGACCATGCCGTGGCTGCCCGACCCGCAGCGCCCCGCCGCCCATGTCATCCCGGACGCCGAGCGCGCCGAGCGGATCTTCTCGGCGATCCGCAACGATGTGGCCCTGGACGACGCCGAGGGGCTGCGCGCGGCCGAGGAGGCGGAGGCGGAGCGGCTGGCCGCCGAGGCGCCGGACCCGGCCCCCGCGGAGGAGATCGCGGTGGCCGTGCGCAACGGCACGGGCACCGCCGCCATCGGCCCGGTCCCCGGGCGCGCCTCACAGGTCGCGGGCGCGCTGTACGGGGAGGGCTACACCCAGGCGTACGCGGACGACACCTGGGTCACCCAGGACGCGACGACGCTCGGCTACCCGGCCGGGGACCCGCAGCGGCTGGCGGACGCGCGGGCGGTGGCGGAGGCCCTGGGCCTGCCGGCGAGCGCCGTGCGCGAGAGCGAGGGCACGACGGTGCTGGTCCTGACGATCGGCGCGGACTGGCGCGAGGGCACGCTGTACGCGGCACCGCAGGAGGAGCCCGACGCGGACGCTGAGGAGGCCGGGGCCGGGGACGCCGGGGACCGTGAACGGGACGACGTCCCCGAGGAGATCCTGCGGGAGGACGAGGCGGTGACCGGCAAGGACGAGAACGCCTGCATGACGGTCAACCCGCTTCACATCTGGTGAGCGCCGGCCTGCCGCTCGACGCTGCTGGCCTTGACCCGGCGGGCCAGCTTGCGAGGGCTGGTGAGGAAGCCCCAGCCCCACGACATGTGCATGGTCGCCAGCGCCACCGGGATCCGTAGCCGCACCCCGGCCGAGGTGCCCTTGCCGGCCGGGATCGAGCCGAGGGTGATCGCGGCCAGGTAGCCGGCCGGCACCACGAAGGCCCAAGGGGTGAGCACCGCGCCGACGACGATCCCGGCCGCGATGGCGACCAGGGCGGTGGGCGGGGCGAGGTAGCGCGGGTTGATCGACCCGGCGTGGTAGCGGGCGACCACGTGCCGCCAGCGGCCGTAGTGCAGATACTGCTTGGCGAGCGCCCGGACGCTGGGCCGGGGCCGGTAGGAGACCAGCAGCTCGGGGGAGAACCAGATCATCCCGCCGGCCTGCCGGATGCGGAAGTTCAGCTCCCAGTCCTGGGCCCGGATGAACTCCTCGTTGTAGCCGCCCTGGGCCTCCAGCACCTCGCGTCGGAAGACGCCCAGGTACACGGTCTCGGCCTCGCCGGCCTGCCCGCCGGTGTGGAAGGCGGCGTTGCCGACGCCGATCTTCGAGGTCATGGCGCAGGCGACGGCCCGCTCCCAGTCGTTCTCGCCCTCGGCGTGCATGATGCCGCCGACGTTGGCCGCGCCGGTCTCCTCCAGGAGGCGCACAGCGGTGGCGATGTAGTCGGGGGAGAGCATCCCGTGCCCGTCGACCCGCACGACGACCGGGTGCCGGGACGCCCTGATGGCGGCGTTCAGCCCGGCCGGGGTCCGCCCGGTGGGGTTGGCGACGGTCTTGACCCGCGCGTCCTCGGCGACGAGTTCCTGGGCGATCCGGTCGGTGTCGTCGGCGCTGGGGCCGAGGGCGATGACGACCTCGAGCTCACCGGCATACTCCTGGGCCAGGATGTGCTGGACGGAACTGCGCAGATGCCGTTCCTCGTTGAGCACCGGCATGATGACGGACACGGCGGGGGGCGGGGTGCTGGTCACCCGGCTCACGTTACCGCGAACGGGGGACGCGGCAGCGCGCCGCCCCAGTATGTAGATCATCTGGAAATACCTTTGGCTGCCATGTCTGTGAGGTTCCGGATCGCCGCCACCCTCGCCGCCCTGCTGCTGACCATCAGCGGGGTCGGTCACGCCGTGGTCAGCAAGGTGGAGAACGGCGTCGAACGCGTCGACCCCTTCGCCGGCCTCCGCGACCAGGACCGCCCGGACGGCGACCCCGGGCTGAACCTCCTGGTCATCGGCACCGACACCCGCGACGGCCTGACCGACGAGGAACGGCGCGCCTACCACCTGGGCGGCGAGGGCTGCCACTGCGCGGACAGCATCATGCTGGTCCACCTCTCCGCCACGGGGGACCGCGCCTCCATCGTCAGCCTCCCGCGCGACACCCTGACCGCCCTCCCCGAACCCGCCAAGCTGAACGCCGCCCTCTCCCAAGGCGGTCCGGAACTCATGGTGAGCGCCGTCGAGAACCTCACCGACCTGCGGATCGACCACTACCTCGAAGTGAACTTCGTCAGCTTCATGCGCGCGGTCGACGCGGTCGGCGGCGTCGAGGTCTGCACCCCGCGCCCCCTCCAGGACGAGAAATCCGGCCTCGACCTCCCCGCCGGCACCTCCACCCTCACCGGCGGCGAGGCCCTCCAGTACGCCCGCGCCCGCACCGTCGACCCCACGGCCGACTTCGGCCGCATGCAACGCCAGCAGCGCCTGCTGGCCGCACTGGCCACCAAGGCCCTGGCCACCCCCGCCCGCATCCCGGCCACCGCCGAGGCCCTGCTGACCTCCGTCCGCGCGGACTCCGGCTTCGGCGCCCAGGAGATGCTCGACCTGGCCGAGATCCTCGCCGGCCCGAACCGCACGACGATCGACTACGCCTCGGTCCCCGTCGCCGACCGCGACCACACCCACCCCGACCTGGGCTCCACGGTCCTGTGGAACGAACGCGAGGCGGCAGCCCTGTTCACCACCCTGAAGAAGGACCTCCCCCTCCCCATCCCGAAAACCCCCACGGCGGCGACAACCCACCCGACTCAGCCGGCGAACGACACACTCTGCGAATGAAACCGCTCAGCGGCGGGCAACGACCGCATCCACACCGTCACCCACGACCCGTCCCCGAACCCGATCTCCACGCGGCGCCCGCGCCGCCGGCGCACCGAGCATGCGAGCGGCACGGCGTCGGACACGACCTGGTCCGGCCGGCGCCACCGCACCCCGCCGGCCACCGGTGTCAGCACCGCCCGCCGGGACGATTCCCGGACCGCGACGACGAAACGGCCCGCCTCGCTCTCCCAGCCACCGCTCCACACCTGCCCCCGCACGGGCCGCCAGGCCGCCACGGCGAGGCGCTTCAGGCCCTCGACGAGCAGTTCGAGGATCAGCTCCAGCCCGTCGATGATCACCAGTACAGCGAACAACGGCCTCCATCCCAGGCCCCGCCGCTTACCCCGCGGCGGCAGGGGAGCCGGCGGCCTGGGGACGAAGAAGTCGACCCAGCAGAAGAACTCACCTCCGCCGGTCACTGCCGCCCCCGATGATCTCCACCAGCGCCCAGACACCGGTGGACGGATTCACCGCGTACTCCTGACCGGATGTCGCAAGCCCCCGTGCACGCTCCACCGCCCTCGCCCAGCTAGGCCCGAAGTCGCGGGGGAAGTTGATCCTGGCTTTGTCGTAGGCCGGGACGTGCTTGGTGAGCAGAGGGACAAGCTGCCGGTACCCCATGATGTGGGCGGTGTGCGGGGTGTGGTGCAGCAGCAGCCACAACTCGAAGCAGGGGTTGGAGACGGCCAGCTTGATCCCCAGGTCACCGGCCTTCTTCACGGCCTGGTGGATGTCGCTGTAATCGTCGACATCGAAGACGCACCAAACCTGGTCGAAGTCCTCCGGGGCCTTGTCCCGGAAGCTGGCGGCATGGGCAACTAACTGAGAGGGCGAGCAGGGCTTGTTCCTGATCCTGACCGTGACAGCGGGGTTCGCGACATGCCCCACCAGCGCCCGCAGGTAGTCCCGTTCCGTGACATCGGAGTCGCAGAACACCAGGATGCGTTCTCTGGGTTCCCGCCCACGGCCGGACCTGCGCAGGTCGGACTCGAAGCGAGGCCCGCGTCGGGGGCTACTCCCCGGCTTCCTCGCCATCCACCCTCCCCCTGGCGGCCACCGCCGCTTCGAACCGCTCGTCACTGAGGAACGGCACGGCGCCGTAGCTGCCGCCAAGGTAGCGCCGCTCACGGTTCTCGTCCTGGCGCGGCCTGAAGTCCGACAGCGGGAAGAGGCTGGTCTCGCCGTACTCGTTCTTCTCGACGAACCAGACCTGATCCCGCTTGAGGATCTCCTCCCCTCCACTACGGCCGAGAAGGCTGGCGTCGTGGGTGGTGAGGATGAGCTGCGCGCCGTGCGGGTTGGTCTGCGGGTCCTGGAACAGCTTGACGAGGTGAGCCGTCAGCTTGGGGTGGAGGCTGGCATCGACCTCGTCGATGACCAGGAGACCACCGTGATCCAGGGTGTCCAGGACTGGGCCGGAGTACGCGAGGAGCATCTGCGTCCCCTCGGACTGCTCACCGATGTCGAGACGTGTCCTGCCGTGACGGCCCCGCTGGGCCACCCACAGCTTTCTGCCGCGGATGCCCCAGAGCTGATTCTCCCCGTCGTCCACGAACTCCGCCTCGTCCAGCCCCGCGTCCTCGATGCCAAGATCGGCCGCGCGCAACAGCGCGACGACCCGCGGTGCCCGATCCGGCGGCGAGAAGGGGTTGCGCGTACGGAGAATGCGTGGGGCTTGTCCAGGTGTCATGAACCTCAGGGTCTGCGCGAACCACCGGTACACGGGCAACAGGGCCTCCTGCCGCGACCGGGCGGCGACCGACATGAAGAGGGTGTTGGGTTCCGTGATCCTGCTGACCAGGTGCAGCTCCCGCTCGGGCACGGAGTCCCCGAAGGAGAAGCCGATCCCGTCGCGCTGGAAGATTTTGCGCTTCCGTCCGTGCGGGAAACTGTAGAGCCATTCGTCCCGCACCCGGTCGCCGTCGATACTGAAGCCGTACGTGTGGCGCACGCCGTCCAGCAGCAGGTCAACCACGTACCACGAAGCGGTGTCGGCGCCTTCCGGATCCAGGGCGAATGGTGTCCGGTTGATTCCCCCGCCCGGTTCCGCGTCCTGATGTGACCTGGCCACCATCCGTCGCATGAAGCGGAGAGCGTCCACCATGTTCGACTTGCCCGCCGCGTTCGCGCCGAAGATCGCCGCCACCGGTACGGCCTCCCAGGCCGTGCCCTCCGGGCGGTCCGCTTCGTAGACCGGGGTGAGGTTCAGTTGCTGCTCCTCCCAGAGTGAGCGGTGGTTCCCCACCCTGAAGCTCAGCAGCATCCTGATCCCTCCTTCAGTGGATTATGGACCCCTTCTCTGCGAGTAAACGGCACAGCAAGCCTTCAAGCAACGCTTTGAAGCGGATATCACCCTCAGCGGGTGACGATGAAGTCGTCCGCCTCGCGGGGCGGACGGGGCCTGGCCTCGCCCGCCGGGTGGCCGACCGCCACCGCGCCCATGGGGGACCAGTCCGCGGGGAGGTCCAGGGCGGCCCGGGTGGTGTCGCGGCAGAACATCGTGGAGGAGATCCACGCCGAGCCCAGGCCCTCCGCCGTCAGGGCGACCAGGAGGTTCTGGACGGCCGCGCCCATCGAGACCGTGAACATCTCCGCCTCCGCGCCCGCCCGGCGCGCGTCGGGGTAGGGGTGGGCCCACTGCGTCGTGGTCAGACAGGGGATCACCAGGTACGGCGCGGCCCGCAGGACGTCGCCGCGCTTCACCCGCTTGGCGATCGACTCCTCCGGCTTGCCGTCCGCCCGCAGGTCCGCGATCCACGCCTCGCGCATCGCGTCCAGCAGGGTGGTACGGCTGTCCGCCGACTCCAGCAGGACGAAGCGCCACGGCGTGGAGTGGTGCGGGGCCGGGGCGGTGATCGCCGCCGCGACCGCGCGGCGGACCGCCGCCGGGTCGACCGGGTCCGGGGTGAACTCCCGCACCGTGCGCCGCTGGGTCACCGCCTCGCGGATCGCCTCCGAGGTACCGAGCCGGAACATGTCCAGCGAGGCGTCCCTGATCAGCGCCCGGGCGGTCTCGGGCGTGTCGGGGTCCGTGCGGTGCGCCAGACCCCGTACCACCGCCACCGGCAGGCCCGAGGTCTTGCCCTTCACCAGGTCGCCGGCCCCGGCGAGTTCGTCGGCGAGCGCGGTGACCGTCATGCCCAGCGGGTTGCCGTGGGTGTCGGTGCCGCCGCGCAGATCGTCCAGTACCTCCACGCCCGAGGCGCCGATGGCCACGTCCGTCAGGCCCTCGCGCCACGGCCGTCCGAAGGTGTCGGTGATGATGACGCCGACGTCCACCGACAGCAGTTCCCGCAGCCCGCGCCGCAGTCGCGCCGCCGAGGCGTCCGAGTCCTCGGGCAGCAGGAGCACGGTGCCCTTGGAGGTGTTGGAGGCGTCGACCCCGGCGGCCGCCATCACCAGGCCGTGCCGGGTCTCCACGATGCGGGTCGCCCCGCGCCGGGCGACCAGCCGTACGGTCTCGGCGTCGATCGCCGCCTCCCGGTCATCGGCCTGGAGCACCCGGCCCTCGGCCTTGCTGACGATCTTCGAGGTGACGAGGAGGATGTCACCGTCCGCCAGGCCGGGGGTGTCCCCGGATCCGGCCGCCGTCGCGATCAACTCGGCCAGGCTGTCGCCGGGGTTGACCTCCGGAATGCCGGGCAGCGCCCATACGCGCAGGGTCATACCGTCCTCAACTCCTCGGCCAGGTTCAGTGCTTCGGTCGCCATCGCCTCGGTGGCGGCGGCGTCCGTCATCAGCAGGGGCACGGCGCGGCAGCGGATGCCGTCGGCCTCCACCGCCTTCACCGCGTGGGCGTCGACCGTGTCCACCAGCCAGCCGTCCAGCAGCCCGGATCCGTAGTGCTGGGCGACGGCCGCCGCCGTGGGCTCCACGCCGATGGCGGCGAGCACCTTGTCGGCCATGCCGCGCACCGGCGCGTCGCCGATGATCGGGGACAGGCCCACCACCGGGACGCCGGCCTCCGCGATGGCCTCCCGGATGCCGGGCACGGCGAGGATGGTGCCGACCGAGACGACCGGGTTGGACGGCGGGAAGATGATGGCGTCGGCGGCGCCGATCGCCTCCAGTACGCCGGGGGCGGGCGTGGACTGCTCGGCACCGACCGGGACCACGGCGTGCGCGGGCACGGCGGCCCGCAGCCGTACCCAGTACTCCTGGAAGTGGATGGCCTTGCGGGTGCCGTCCTCGGCGTCCGTCAGCACGTGGGTCTCGACCCGGTCGTCCGTCATCGGCAGCAGCGTGACGCCCGGCTGCCAGCGCCGGCACAGCGCCTCGGTGACCGCGCTGAGCGGATAGCCGGCGGCCAGCATCTGGGTACGCACGATGTGGGTGGCGAAGTCGCGGTCGCCGAGGCCGAACCACTCGGGTCCGACCCCGTACGCCGCGAGTTCCTCCTTGACGGCGAAGGTCTCCGCCGCCCGGCCCCAGCCCTGTTCCTCGTGGATCCCGCCACCGAGGGTGTACATCACGGTGTCGAGGTCGGGGCAGACCTTGAGGCCGAACAGATGGATGTCGTCGCCGGTGTTGCCGATGACGGTGATGTCCGCGTCCGGCGCGGCCCCTTGGAGACCGCGCAGGAAGCGGGCGCCGCCGATGCCGCCGGACAGAACCACGATGCGTCGCATGTGGCCAGTCTGTCAGCAGGCGACCTGCGGCTGTGTCCGGGCCCGTTGGGCGTGCATGGGCATCTCGGTCAGGCCCGGGAAGTACACGTGCAGGCTGACGGCCCCTTCGAGGGAGTCGTTGACCATCTCGTGGACGTGTCCGGGCGCGAAGACGTGCAGCGTGCCGGGGGTGAGGCGGCGCGGTCCGCGTGCGGTGCGTTCGGTGAGCGTTCCCTCCAGCACGGTGTGGACACCGCTGGACGGTCCGTGGTCGTGGAGCCCGCTGCCCTGGCCGGGCACCCAGCTCAGCAGCCACACCTCGTAGCCGGGGCCGGTGCGCAGCCGGTGGTACCAGCGGGTGGTCCCGTCGTACCGCACCAGGGGAGCCCAACACTCACGATCACCCGCGAGAGCGGTGGCCATCCCGGCGAACTGCGCGACGGTGGATGGGTGCTCGGCGACGGGCTGCAGAAGATGCGGCACGGAGAAGGGATCTCCGGCGATCTCGTTGTCGTTGTTCATGTGTGAGGTGGTCTCAGCGCTTCCGGAAGTGAGGAGAGGAGGGGCAGAAGATGTGTGCGTGCAGATTGATTCGGAACGGCCACTCGGTTGTCAACTCGGGGCCATCCCTTGGCGCATTCTTTCACCACATCCGGTCGTGCTGTCTGCTGAAAGGTTTATGCACCGCCTGAAGCGGTCAGGAGCACGCATCAGTCACGCAGTACGCGGTCAGGGGCGTATCTCATCAGTGCCCCTCTTTGATCCGAAATGAAGATCGGATAAAGCGAACGTGCTGAGTTGCGTGAGCATAGTTTGTGGCGATTTGAACACTTTCCGTATGGCTGTGGTGCCAGAGGGTGAATCATCGGGTGAATGGCAGATCGTGGCTTGACTGCCCGGGAGTGACGCACCTGTAATTTCACTCGTGTCGTTCGACGGCAATCGATAGCGAGCGATGGCATCACGGGGTAGCAAAGAGGACGAGGGGCGCGCACATGACCGAGCTGTTCCACCAACTGCTGGTCAACGAAGCGGACGAAGAGATGGGCTGGCAGGAGCGCGCGCTGTGCGCCCAGACCGACCCGGAGTCGTTCTTCCCCGAGAAGGGCGGTTCCACCCGCGAAGCCAAAAAAGTATGCCTGGCCTGCGAGGTGCGCTCCGAATGCCTGGAGTACGCCCTCGCCAACGACGAACGCTTCGGCATCTGGGGCGGCCTGTCCGAACGGGAGCGCCGCCGACTGAAGAAGGCCGCCGTCTGACCGCGGCGACGCCGCGAAGAACACGTCGGCACGGCCGTACATCTCCCCGGCGGGCCATGGACAGTTGTCCGGCACGCGGAGCGCCGTCGGCCCCAGCCGCTAGTGTGGTGCGCTGTCCCCGACGCACTCGCCGCTGCCGCAGGGCGCGCGCGTCCCCCAGCCCACCGAGCGAACCGGGGTCCGCACCTCGATGTCCGTGCACAGCCAGCAGCCGGCGCACCCGTCCGCCACCACCGCTGCCGCCGCCACCCCAGCCTTCCCGCAGCATGTGGTCACCGCCGTGCTCGTCTCGCACGACGGCGAACGCTGGCTCCCGGAGGTCCTCACCGGACTGCTGGGCCAGGACCGGCCCGTCCAGGACGTCATCGCCGCCGACACCGGCAGCGCCGACAGTTCCGCCACCCTGGTCACCGAGGCGTTCGGCGCCGACCGGGTGCTGCACCTCGCCCGCCGCACCGGCTTCGGCACCGCCGTCGCCGAGGCCGCCCGCAGCGCGCCCGTGCTCACCCCCGACGACCTCCCGTACCTCAAACGCCCGGAGGCGTGGGACCCGACGACGCGGACCTGGAACAACGACGTCTACGACCTGCCCGAATTCCCGCACGGCGAACCCGTCCACTGGCTGTGGCTGCTGCACGACGACTCGGCCCCCGAGCCCGACGCGCTCGCCGAACTCCTGCGGCAGGCCGACGCCAGCCCCTCCGCCGCCGTCATCGGCGCCAAACTCCGCGGCTGGTACGACCGCCGCCAACTCCTGGAAGCCGGCGTCACCATCGCCAACAGCGGCCGCCGCTGGACCGGCCTGGACCGCCGCGAACAGGACCAGGGCCAGCACGACCAGGTCCGCCCGGTGCTGTCCGTCTCCACCGCCGGAATGCTCATCCGCCGCGACGTCTACGAGGAACTCGGCGGCTTCGACCGCCGGCTGCCCCTCATGCGCGACGACGTCGACCTGTGCTGGCGTGCCCACTCCGCCGGCCACAACGTCCTGATCGCCCCGGGCGCCGTCCTGCGGCACGCCGAGGCCGCCGCCCGCGAACGCCGCACCATCGACTGCTCCGGCCGCACCGCCGTCAACCCGCACCGCGTCGACAAGGCCGCCGCCGCGTACACCCTGCTCACCGGCGTCCGCACCCGCGCGCTGCCCTGGGTCCTGTTCCGCCTCGTCCTGGGCACCATGCTGCGCGTCCTGGGCTACCTGGTGGGCAAACTCCCCGGCCGCGCCCTCGACGAGGCCACCGGACTGCTGGCCACCCTGCTGCGCCCCGGGCGCGTCCTCGCCGCCCGCAAACGCCGTCCCAAAGCCGCCGAACCCGGCGAACTGAGAACCCTGTTCCCCCCGCGGGCGCCACCCTGCGGGCCACCGTCGAGCAGATCGTCGGCGCCGTCTCCGCCCGTTCCGAAGCGGCCGCCGCCACCAGCGGCGGCGGCCGGCACGGCGGCCCCGTCGAATCCGGGCCCGGCGACGACGACACAGAATCGCTCCAGGTCGAACAGTTCGCCCGGCTCAAGCGGCTCGCCCGCAAACCCGGACTCGTGCTGTTCATCGGCTTGTTCGCCGTCGCCGCCGTCGCCGCCCGCGATCTCATCGGCGGCGGCGCCCTGGCCGGCGGCGCCCTGCTGCCCGCCCCCGCCGACATCTCCACCTGGTGGGACCGCGTCTGGCAGACCTGGCAACCGGTCGGCACCGGCGGCGCCGAGAGCGCGCCCCCCTACCTCGGTGCCCTCGCCCTGGTCGCCGGCGCGCTGCTCGGCAACCCCGGCGTCGCCATGACCGCGCTGCTGGTGTGCTCCGTGCCACTGGCCGGGGTCAGCGCGTACCTCACCTCCAAGCCCCTGGTGACCTCGCGCCTGCTGCGCGCCTGGGCCGCCATCGCGTACGCCTTCCTGCCCGCCGTCACCGGCGCGCTGGCCACCGGACGCGTCGGCACCGCCGTCCTCGCCGTCCTCCTGCCGCCGCTGGTCCGCTGCGCCGTGGCCGCCGCCGGGCACACCCGCGACAGCGGCAAGGGCTCCTGGCGCGCCGCCTGGGCCGCCGCCCTACTGCTCACCGTCGCCACCGCCTTCACCCCCGTGATGTGGCCGCTGGCCGTCCTGCTCGCCGTCGTCTCGCTCGCCCTGCCGCTGCGCCTGGAGGGCGCGCTGCGGGTGGCCAAGGCCGTACGGTTCGCGGCGATCCTGCTCACCCCGCTGCTGCTGCTCGCGCCGTGGTCCTTCTCGGTGCTGCTGAGCCCCGACGAATTCCGGCACGAGGCCGGGCTGCGCTTCGACACCGGCGCCGCCACGGCCACCCAGCTGCTCAACGCCAACCCCGGCGGCCCCGGCACACCCGGCAGCTGGCTGCTGATCGGGCTGCTGTTCGCCGCGCTGGGCGCGCTGCTGCGCACCGACCGCCGACTGGCGATCGGCACCGCCTGGAGCGGCGCGCTGCTGGCCCTGCTGTTCGGGGTGTGGGTCAACGACAGCGCCTGGGCCGGGCCCGCGACACTGCTGTACGGCATCGCCCTGCTGTCCGCCGCCGTGCTCGGCGCGGACGGGGCGCGCGGACGCGTCGCCGCGCAGAGCTTCGGCTGGCGGCAGCCGGTCGCCGTGGCGGTCGCCACCGCGGCCGCCGCGGGGCCGCTGCTGGTCGCCGCCGGCTGGATGATCAGCGGCGCCGACGGCCCGCTCCAACGCCGTGACCCGGTGCAGGTGCCGGCCTTCGTCGCCGAGGAGTCCTCGACGCGCGACCAGGCCCGCACGCTGGTGCTGGCGGGGGAGAGCGACAGCGCGGACGGTCTGACCGAGCGCGTCACCTACACGCTGGTACGCGGTTCGGGCGCCCGGCTCGGCGACGCCGACGTGGCCCGGCTGCTGGGCGAGGACACCGCGCTGACCCGCGCCGTGGGCGACCTGGTGGCCGGCTCCGGCGCCGACCAGACCGAGGCGCTCGCCGCCTACGCCGTGCGCTACGTACTGGTGCAGGACGGCTCGCCCGCCGAACTGCGCCGCGTCCTGGACACCACGCCGGGTCTCAAGCGGCTCAGCCAGGAGGACGGCGGCGCGCTGTGGCGGGTGGAGAGCCCGGTCGGCCGCGTGATGGTGCTGCCCGCCGAGGGTTCGGCCGAAGCGCCGGTGGCGCTGCCCGCCGGACCGGTCGAGGCGCACACCGACCTCCCGGAGGGCGAGGCCGGGCGCGTGCTGCGGCTGGCCGACACCGCTGACGAGGCGTGGACCGCGACCCTGGACGGCACGCCGCTGAAGCCGGTGACGGTGGGCGGCTGGGCGCAGGGCTTCGAACTGCCGGAGGGCGGCGGCAAGCTGGCCCTCACGTACGACACCCCCGGGACGCACACCCTGTGGGTGTGGACGCAGGGCTTCCTGCTGCTGGTGGTGGCGGTGCTGGCGCTGCCGGGCCGCCGCAAGGAACTGGACGACGACCTGCCGGACCAGGAGGAGGCCGCCGCGGCCGCGGTGCCCTCGCAGGGCCGCGGTGCGCGTCGCCGCGCGGCCGCGGAGGCGGCCGAAGCGGCGCGGACGGGGGAGACGGCGGACGCGGGGGACACGGCGGACGCCCCGGACCACGCGTCGCCGCCGCCCGGTCCCGACCCGGAGCCGCAGCCCGAGCCGGCACCGGAGCCCGGGTACGTCCCGCAGCAGCAGGGCTACTACCAGGACCAGCAGCCGCAGCAACAGCAGGACTGGGCTGGCTACTACGACCAGCAGCAACAGCAACAGCAACAGCAACAGCAACAGCAACAGCAACAGCAGCAGCAGTACGGCGGCTGGGACGGCCAGTACCCGCAGCAGCAACAGCAGAACTACCAGGCGCCGTACGACTATCCGGCCGATTACGGCGACGGGAGCAGCCAGCGATGAACCGGACGACCATCTCCCTGCTGGCCACGGTCACCGCGCTCGTCGCGGTGACCGGCGTGGCCTCCCTCGGCGACGGCGAAGAGGACACCACCCCGGCCGGCAAGGCCCGTGAGATGCCGGTGGAACGCACCGCCCTCACCTGCCCCCGCCCCACCGACGCGGAACTGGCGACCACCGAGTACACCGCGTACACCCCGGCCGCCGAGAGCAGCGCCGAGGGCCGGGGCGAAGGCCGCGCCTACCTCCTCCCCGCCCCCGAGTACACGGCCGGCTTCGGCACCGACGAGGACGCGGACAGCGAGGGCCCCGAGCCGCTGGTCGCCCTGGAGCAGCCGGGCGTCCCCGTCGCCGAGAGCATCGACACCTACGGGGCGCCCGCCCTCGCCGGCACCGCCGAGCAACTGCTGGCCCCCGGCTGGACGGTGCAGCAGACCACCAGCGTCCGGTCCGGCAGCGGCCAGGGCCTGATGGGCACCGCCTGCCAGGTCCCGGACAGCGAGTTCTGGTTCGCCGGGGCCAGCACGGCCGACGCCCGCAACGACTACGTCCACCTCACCAACCCCGACGAGAGCCCCGTCGTCGTGGACATCCAGCTGTACGGCCCGGAGGGCCGGCTGGAGTCCGCACTGGGCGGCGAGGGCGTCACCGTCCCCGGCGGCACCTCGGTCCCGGTCCGGCTGACCACGCTCACCGATGACCCGCTGGCCGACCTGGCCGTCCAGGTGACCGCCCGCACCGGCCGGATCGGCGCCCAGATCGAGGCCACCGACGCCCAGCTCGGCGTCGACTGGCTGACCCCCGTCTCCGCCACCACCGGTCCGCTGGTGCTCCCCGGCATCCCCGCCGACGCCCGTACCGTCCGGCTGGTCGCGTACGCGCCCGGCGACGACGATGTGGCGCTGGACGTCGCCCTGTCCGGGCCCACCGGCTCCTTCACCCCGGCCGGCAACGAGTCGATCACCCTGCGCTCGCGCACCCTCACCGCCATCGACCTGGAGGACCTCACGCAGGGCCAGCCCGGCTCGCTGGTCCTCACCCCGTCCTCCGGGTCGGGCGACGGCCGGGTGGTGGTCGGACTGCGGGTGACCCAGGGCGAGGACGACGAGCGCGAGATGGCGTTCATCCCGGCCACCGCTCCCATAGAGCAGCGCGCGAGCGTGGCGGGCAACACCGCCAAGGGCACCACGCTCTCGCTGGTCGCGCCGGACGAGGCGGCCGAGGTGCGGATCACCGTCTCGGGCGGCAGCGGCGGGGGAGACGCCCCGGAGCCGGAGACGTACACGGTGGAAGCCAGGAGCACCCTGGCCATCGCGCCCGAGCTGCCCGACGGCGCCAAGGGCCGCTACGCCATCACGATCGAACGCCTCGGCGGCGGCGAACTGTACGCGTCCCGCACGCTGTCGAAGAAGCAGGACGACATGGTGACCTTCACGGTCCAGACGATCCCCGACGACCGTTCGACGGTGTCCGTCCCGCAGACCGGTCCCGACCTGTCCGTTCTCACGGACTGACGCCGCTCACTCCTGGCCGTACCTGGGGTCCACCGACTCCGGGGACAGGCCCAGGAGTTCGGCGGCCTGTTCGACCACCACCTCGTGGACCAGGTGGGCCCGCTCGTCGCGGTCGCGGCTGCGCAGTTCCACGGGGCGGCGGTAGACCACGACGAGATCGCGTCCGTCCGGGGTCCGCGCGCGGACGATGCCGCCCAGCGGCACCGTGGCGTCGTCCCCCTCCGGGAGCACCGGCGGCACCTCCCGCACCCCGAAGTCCACCCCGGCCAGCTCCGGCAGCCGTCGCCGGAGCCGGTCGGCGGACTCCAGCACCAGCGAGTCGAAGGTGTCGGAGCGGGTGAGGGCGAGCGGCACCTGCGGTGGCGCGACCGGTCCGCGCATGCCGCGGCCGTGCCGGTCCCTGCGCCGCGGGCGGCGGCCGTCGGGACCTGGCGGACCTGGGGGGACGCTGCGATTGTCCATCGGCTCCGACCTTAGATGACGATGGGTGGCTGTACCGGTTCGATACCGGTTCCTTCAACGTTTCAGTCCATGACGGGGAACAAACCGTACGTCCCGGAACGAATCCGGTCCGAAAACGGACACGGCGCGGCGACACGGGAGAGTGACGCCGGGGTGAGTCGTCGCGGCCCGCTCAGGAGTGCGGTACGGTCCAACATCGTGAGCCCCGTACGTCGCTGTTCGCGCACCGCGTGCGGCCGTCCCGCCGTGGCGACGCTGACGTATGTCTACGCGGACTCCACGGCCGTACTCGGTCCCCTCGCCACTTACGCCGAGCCGCACTGCTATGACCTGTGCGCCGAGCACTCCGAGCGGCTGACCGCCCCCGCGGCTGGGAGGTGGTCCGCCTCGCCGTGGACACCTCCGCCTCCCGCCCCAGCGGTGACGACCTCGAAGCGCTCGCCGACGCCGTACGGGAGGCCGCCCGTACCCCGCCGCCGTCCTCCGAGGACCTCGCGGAATCGGCGGGCCGGCCGGTCAGGGACGCCACGAGCGCCATGGAAGTCGCCCGTCGCGGCCATCTGCGGATCCTCCGCTCTCCCGAACAGTAGGCCCACACCAACACGGACAAGGGGTGAACTGTGCCCGCAACGGACCTGTCACAGCTCGTCAAGGCTTACGACGTACGCGGAGTCGTCCCCGACCAGTGGGACGAACACCTCGCCGAACTCTTCGGCGCCGCCTTCGTCGAGGTCGCCCTCGGCGACAGCGACGGCATCGTCATCGGCCACGACATGCGGCCCTCATCGCCCGGCCTCGCCCACGCCTTCGCGCGCGGCGCCGCCGCCCGCGGTGCCGACGTGACCGAGATCGGGCTGTGTTCGACCGATCAGCTCTACTACGCGAGCGGCGCGCTCGACCTGCCGGGCGCCATGTTCACCGCCAGCCACAACCCCGCCCGGTACAACGGCATCAAGATGTGCCGCTCCGGCGCCCGGCCGGTCGGGCAGGACAGCGGACTCGCCGAGATCCGCGCCCTGGTGGAGCGGTGGGCGGACGACGGCGCGCCGGAGCCCGTCGCCACCCCCGGCCGCATCACACAGCGCGACCTGCTGGAGGACTACGCCGGCCATCTGCGCGGCCTGGTCGACCTCACTGCCATCCGCCCGCTGAAGGTCGTCATCGACGCGGGCAACGGCATGGGCGGCCACACCGCCCCCACCGTCTTCGCCGGGCTGCCCGTCGAGGTCGACCCGATGTACTTCGAACTCGACGGCACCTTCCCCAACCACGAGGCCAACCCGCTGGACCCGGCCAACATCGTGGACCTCCAGGCCCGGGTGCGGGAGACCGGCGCCGATGTCGGACTCGCCTTCGACGGCGACGCCGACCGCTGCTTCGTCGTCGACGAACGCGGCGAACCCGTCTCCCCGTCCGCCATCACCGCCCTGGTCGCCGCCCGCGAACTCGCCAAGGCCCCCGGCTCCGCCATCATCCACAACCTCATCACCTCCTGGTCGGTGGCCGAGGTCGTCGAGGAGAACGGCGGCACCCCGGTGCGCACCCGGGTCGGCCACTCCTTCATCAAGGGCGAGATGGCCAGGACCGGCGCCATCTTCGGCGGCGAACACTCCGCCCACTACTACTTCCGCGACTTCTGGAACGCCGACACCGGCATGCTCGCCGCCCTGCACGTCCTCGCCGCCCTCGGCGGACAGGACGGCCCGCTCTCCCGGCTCGTCGCCGCCTACGACCGGTACCCCGCCTCCGGCGAGATCAACACCGAGGTCGCCGACCAGGCAGGCCGCACCGCCGCGGTCCGCGAACGGTACGAGGGCGGCCAGGACACGGACATCGACACCCTGGACGGGCTGACGGTCACCACCCCCGACTGGTGGTTCAACCTGCGCCCCTCCAACACCGAGCCGCTGCTGCGGCTGAACGTCGAGGCCAGGGACGAGGAGACCGTGGCCAGGATCCGCGACGAGGTCCTGGCCCTCATCACGGCCTGACCCGACCGCAACCGCAACCGCAACCGCAACCGCCACCGCTGCCGCCGCCCGCCCGCCCGCCCGGACGGGCGGCGGTAGGCTGAGGGACCCCGACGCGACACCCGCGCACCGTCCGCAACTCCCCGGAGGGACACCACCCATGCCGCTCGTCGAAGCCGCGCTGCTGGAGATCCTCGCCTGTCCCGTGTGCCACGCACCGCTCCGGGAGGACGAGGACCACTCCGAACTGATCTGCACCGACGCCGGCTGCGGCCTCGCCTACCCCGTCCGGGACGGCGTCCCCGTCCTCCTGGAGGACGAGGCCCGCAGGCCCGCCCGGTGATCGACGAGACCCTGCTGGACGACTCCGAGCGGCTGCTGCGCGCCGACACCCGCGGCCTGCTGCGCGGAGCCGCCACCGCCGGGGCACAGGTACGCACCGCCGCCCGCGCCGCCACCGAGGCCGGCATCGACGGGCTGCGCCCCGAAGGCCGCCCCGGCACCATCCTCATCGCCGGCACCGGCCCCGAAGTACCCCTCGCCGCCGACCTGCTGACCGCCCTGCCCGGGAGCTCCCGGCCGGAGGCCGCGGGAGGCTCGGCGCCCCTGACCGTGCTGCCCGCCACCGGGCCGCTCGCCGCACCCGGCGCCCTGCGCTGGACGCTGCCGCGCTGGGCCGGCCCGATGGACCTGCTGCTCGTCACCTCCGCCGAGGGCACCGAGGCCGGACTGCCGCTCCTGGTGGACGCCGCCTACCGGCGCGGCTGCTCCATCGTCTCCGTCACCCCGGCCGGCAGCCCGCTCGCCGAGGCCACCACGCACCGCCGCAACCTCACCGTGCCGCTCACCCGGCCCGCCCACCAGGAGGCCGCCGGACACCTGGTCGCCCCCGGCCCGTACTGGTCCCTGCTCACCCCGCTGCTGCTGCTCGGTGACCGGCTCGGCCTGTACGAGGGCGCCGGACAGACCGAGGTGGCCGCCCTCGCCGACCGGCTCGACCGGCACGCCGAACGCTGCGGCCCCACCGCCCCCACGGCGGGCAACCCCGGCAAGACGCTGGCCGCCGAATGCGCCGCCGCCCTGCCGCTGCTGTGGAGCGAGGGCCCGCTGGCCGGCGCCGTCGCCCGGCACTGCGCCGCCACGTTCACCGCGCTCGCCGGCACCCCCGCGCTCGCCGCCGCGCTGCCCGGCGCCCTCACCGCCCACGGCGCGCTGCTCACCCGCACCACCCGCACCTCCGAGGACGACTTCTTCCGCGACCGCGTCGACGAACCCGAGGCACCGCGCCCGCGCGTTCTCCTGCTGCGCGAGGACGCCGCGGCCGTCCCGGCCGGCAGCGCCGTGACCGCCGCCCGCGACCTCGCCCATGAGCACGGCATCGCCCTGGGTGAGATCGCCCCCGCCGAGGACGCCGAAGGGCCGCTGGCCGCCCTCGCCGACCTTCTCGCCCCTCTGGATTTCGCCGCCGTTTACCTGACGCTCGCCTGACGCCCGCAATCATGGGGTCATGGACAGCCTCGACAACCCGATCCGGCCCTACGCCTGGGGCTCGACGACCGCCATCCCGGCGCTGCTGGGCACCGTGCCCACCGGCGAACCCCAGGCCGAACTGTGGATGGGCGCCCACCCCGGCGCCCCCTCCCGACTGAACCGCGGCGCCGGACCCCGCACCCTCGGCGAGACCATCACCGCCGACCCCGAGAGCGAACTCGGCCCGCGCGCCCTCGCCGCCTTCGGCCCCCGGCTGCCCTTCCTCCTCAAGGTGCTCGCCGCCGGCTCCCCGCTCTCCCTCCAGGTCCACCCCTCCCGCTCCCAGGCCCAGAGCGGCTTCGCGGACGAGGAGCGCCGGGGCGTCCCCCTCGACGCCCCGCACCGCAACTACAAGGACGCCAACCACAAGCCCGAACTCATCTGCGCCCTCACCCCGTTCGAGGGACTGTGCGGCTTCCGCCCCGCCGCGCGGGCCGCCGCCCTCCTGGAGGGCCTGGGCATCGACGAACTCAAGCCGTACGCGCTCACCCTGCGCTCCCGGCCCGCGGGCGAGGCACTGCGCGAGGTCCTCACCGGCCTCCTCGGCGCCGACCGCACCACCCTCGCCCCGACCGTCGACCGGGCCGCCCGCGCCGCCGAACGCCTCGGCGGCGAGTACACCCCCTACGCCGCCATCGCCCGGCACCACCCCGGTGACCCCGGGGTACTCGCCGCGATGCTGCTCCACCACGTCACGCTGCGGCCCGGCGAGGCCCTCTACCTGGGCGCCGGCGTCCCGCACGCCTACCTCAGCGGCCTGGGCGTCGAGATCATGGCCAACTCCGACAACGTGCTGCGCTGTGGTCTCACCCCCAAGCACGTCGACATCCCCGAACTGCTGCGCGTCGTCCGCTTCGAACCCACCGACGCCGGCGTCCTGCGCCCCGAACCCGGGCCCGGCGGCGAGGAGGTGTACCCGGCGCCCATCGACGAGTTCCGGCTCTCCCGCTACGTCCTGGAGGCGGACGCCGGAACGGACACCGGCGCCCGCACCATCCCGGCCGGCGGACCCCAGATCCTGCTGTGCACCCACGGCACGGTCATCCTGCGCACCGACGCCCCGCAGAGCGCCGAACTGACCCTGCGCCCGGGCCGTTCCGCGTACGTACCGGCGTCCGAAACCGTCACGATCACCGGCCCCGGCACCCTCTTCCGTGCCACTGTGGCCCAGTGACCGCACCGCCCAAGGCGTGTAGATTTGGGCCCGGAGTAGGAGTAGACGTCGCTGCTGATGGCAGTCGGGCGGCCGTGAGGCCCGGCCCGGCCGAGGGGTAAGAAGGCCCTCCGACGGATGCGAAGCCCGGGCCCCCGCACGCCTCGCGCGACGCGTGGTCCGTCCGGCAACTGCATTCTGTCCGTCAGCCAACCCTCCCAGGAGGAGCAGCAGTCATGTCCCACGACCAGGACCAGGACTTCAAGGTCGCCGATCTCTCGCTGGCCGCCTTCGGGCGCAAGGAGATCACCCTCGCCGAGCACGAGATGCCGGGCCTGATGGCGATCCGCGAGGAGTACGCCGCGTCCCAGCCGCTGGCCGGCGCCCGCATCACCGGATCGCTGCACATGACCGTGCAGACCGCCGTCCTCATCGAGACCCTCGTCGCGCTCGGCGCACGCGTCCGCTGGGCGTCCTGCAACATCTTCTCCACCCAGGACCACGCGGCCGCCGCCGTCGCCGAGGCCGGCATCCCCGTCTTCGCCTGGAAGGGCGAGACGCTCGAAGAGTACTGGTGGTGCACCGAACAGGCCCTCACCTGGGCCGACTCCCCGACCGGCGGCCCCAACATGATCCTGGACGACGGCGGCGACGCCACCGTCCTGGTCCACAAGGGCGTCGAGTACGAGAAGGCCGGCGCCGTGCCGGACCCGGCCACCAGCGCGGAGAGCGACGAGCACCGCGTCATCCTCGAACTGCTCACCCGCACCCTCGCCGAGAGCCCGCAGAAGTGGACGCGGGCCTCCGCCGAGATCCAGGGCGTGACCGAGGAGACCACCACCGGCGTCCACCGCCTGTACGAGATGTTCCGGGACGGCAGCCTGCTCTTCCCGGCCATCAACGTGAACGACTCCGTCACCAAGTCGAAGTTCGACAACAAGTACGGCTGCCGCCACTCCCTCATCGACGGCATCAACCGCGCCACCGATGTCCTCATCGGCGGCAAGGTCGCCGTCGTGTGCGGCTACGGCGACGTCGGCAAGGGCTGCGCCGAGTCGCTGCGCGGCCAGGGCGCGCGCGTCATCATCACCGAGATCGACCCGATCTGCGCGCTCCAGGCCGCGATGGACGGCTACCAGGTGGCCCGCCTGGACGACGTGGTGGAGACCGCCGACATCTTCGTCACCACCACCGGCAACAAGGACATCATCATGGCCGCCGACATGGTGCGGATGAAGCACCAGGCGATCGTCGGCAACATCGGCCACTTCGACAACGAGATCGACATGGCCGGCCTCGCCAAGATCCCCGGCGTGGTGCGCGACGAGGTCAAGCCCCAGGTGCACACCTGGACCTTCCCCGACGGGCACGCCATCATCGTGCTCTCCGAGGGCCGGCTGCTGAACCTGGGCAACGCCACCGGGCACCCCTCGTTCGTGATGTCCAACAGCTTCGCCAACCAGACGATCGCCCAGATCGAGCTGTTCACGAAGCCCGACGCGTACCCGGTGGGCGTCTACACCCTGCCCAAGCACCTGGACGAGAAGGTCGCCCGGCTGCACCTGGACGCCCTCGGTGTCCGGCTGACCGAGCTCACCAAGGACCAGGCCGACTACATCGGCGTCCCGGTCGAGGGCCCCTACAAGTCGGACCACTACCGCTACTGATCCACTCGGCACGACGTGACGTGGCATGAGGGCCGTACCCTGGCCCTCATGCCACGCGGCCGTTACAGCCTCCACGACCCGTACGACGGAACGCCGCTGGGGGAGGAGCGCTTCCAGTGCGCGCCCGGCCCGCACGGCTGGCGCTACGTCTCGCGCACCACCGCCGCGGACGGCGCCCCGGCCGGTTCCGTGGATCTCACCCTGGACGATCTCGGCCGCCCGCTGCGGCTCGAACTCCACGCCGGCGACTGGCAGGTACGCGGCGCCGCGCTCTCCGGTGTGACGTGGGTGCGTACCGATCCCACCGGCGAGCACGCCCAGGAGGGCAACGCGGCGGCGCACGGTTTCGCCGGGCGGTCGCCGGCGCATCTGCTGGCCGTCGCCCAGCTGCTGCGACTGCGCGAGGGGAGGGCGCGACCCGGGTCCGGCTGGTGGAGTTCACCGAGCCGGTGCTGGCGCCGCGCACCCGGGACGAGACATGGACGCTGCTGGGCAGCGAGATCCACGCGGCGGAGGGCGGCGGGGCGCTGACCGTCCACGCGTACCGGATCGACGACCAGGAGACGGGGGAGCGGCACACCCTGCATCTGGCGGGTGATGTGGTGCTGTCGGGGCCGGGGATCGAGCTGGAGGAGCTGGACGCGCCGCCCTCGGAGTTCAGGACGGCGGGGTAGGACCGCCGGGGGCGGGCAGCTGCTCGGTGAGGACCGGAGCGGGGGCGTACGGGGGGACGTGCGAGGCCGCCGCGGGGCCGGGACCGAAGACCCGCTCGCTGTCCCGGCGCCGCCGTTCGGCCGCCACCGCCGACAGATAGCCGGCCGGATGCAGGCCGGGCGGCGCGGGCGTGCCCACCCGGGTGGCGACATCCCCGGCGAGCCGCTGCCCCATGGACCAGGCAGCCGTGGGCTCCATCTTGCCCATCCGGGTCAGGTACTGGCGCACGGCGAGCCACAGCCCGTCCGGCACCTGGGAGAGGTCGAGCGCCGTGAACTGCCCGGCCAGCTCGGGAGGCGGCGGGGGCAGCGGGAGGGTGCGGCGGCCGGGAAGCCGCTCGCGGACCACCAGGGTCCCGGCGAACACGTCGCCGAGCCGGCGTCCCTGGGGCGAGACGAGGGAGGCGATCAGGGCGACGGACCCCCCGGTCATGATGATCTCGACGAAGCCGATCACCCCGCGCACCAGCGCGTGCCGGAACCGTACGGGCCCACCGTCCGTGCGCACCACCCGCAGCCCGAGGACCAGCTTGCCGAGCGAGCGCCCCTGGGTGAGGGTCTCGACCGCGATCGGCACCCCGATGAGAACGAGGATCAGCAGCGCGACCTGCACGGCCTGAGCGGTGGCGAAGCCCAGCGGGACGACGGCCGACAGGAGCAGCAGGCTGATCAGCAGATAGCCGGTGATGATGAGGAGGGCGTCGATGGCGATCGCCAGCGCCCGAGTCGGGACCCGCGCGGGCTGGAGCCCGAGCACCACCGCATCACCCGTGACGAGTTGACTCATCTGCCCAGTCTCGCATTGTCATCTGGGAAGCTTTCCCTATGGATCTCGATGTCTTCATGGCCGCGCACGGGCCGGAGTGGGACCGGCTGGATCAGCTGCTGCGGCGGCGTCGGCGGCTCAGTGGGGCCGAGACGGACGAACTGGTGGTGTTGTACCAGCGCACCTCGACGCAGCTGTCGCAGATCCAGTCCTCCTCACCCGATCCGGTGCTGATCAACCGGCTGACCACGCTGGTGGCGCGGGCCCGGGCGAAGGTGGTGGGGACGCGGAAGGCCACGTGGCGGGACGCGGCGCACTTCTTCACGGCCGGCTTCCCGGCGGCGCTGTACCGCACCCGGCGGTGGTGGGTGCCGGTGGCGGTGCTCTTCACGGTGGCCGTGGCGGGCATGGGGTGGTGGATCGCGGCCAACCCCGAGGTGCAGGCGTCGATGGCGGCACCGGAGGAGCTGCGGGAGATGACGCGTCCCGGCGGCCAGTACGAGACGTATTACTCCAGCAGTCCGGCGGCGGCGTTCTCGGCCCAGGTGTGGACGAACAACGCGCAGGTGGCGGGGATGTCGCTGGCGTTCGGTGCGCTGTTGGGGATCCCGGTGCTGTGGGTGCTGTTCTCGAACGCAGTGAATGTGGCGACCGGCGTCGGGCTGATGGCGTCGGCCGACCGGCTCGATGTGTTCCTGGGGCTGATCCTGCCGCACGGGCTGCTGGAGCTGACGGCGGTGTTCGTCGCGGCGGGGGTGGGGCTGCGGCTCGGCTGGACGGTGCTGGACCCGGGGCCGCGGACCCGGCTGACGGCGCTGGCGGCCGAGGGCCGGGCGGCGATCGGGATGGCGCTGGGTCTGGCGCTGGTGCTGTTCGTCTCCGGACTGATCGAGGGCTTCGTGACCCCGTCGGGGCTGCCGACCTGGGCGCGGATCGCGATCGGAGTGGTGGCGGAGCTGGCGTTCCTGGCGTACGTGTTCGTGGTCGGGAAGCGCGCGGTGGAGGCCGGCGAGACGGGCGACATGGCCGAGGCCGACCGGCCGGCCGAGGTACCTGTCGCGGCCTGAGCAGTGGATTTGACGGTGGGGTGGGGGATGCGTAATGTTCTCCGAGCTGTCCGCCCCTCGGGGCCTGGACGGCACATCTCGCCGCACATGATCACGCGATCACGAAGGCGGCACTCACTCGAAAGAGAACGACCCCGCGAGGGCCTTATTTGGCTTGCCCAAATTCGGTACTCGGCCCCGGATTTTGAATCCGGCGGGGAAATCCTCTAAAGTGGTGGACACGCCGGAGGGCGAAAAACTTACCGGGCCGAAAGGCCCAACTCCTCCCAGCGGAGGCCAAGTTCGGGAAACCGAGTGTGGTAAGCTGGGAAACACGAAGGGAAAGCCCGGAGGGGCCCGAGAGGGAACCAAAGGAAGCATCCGTTCCTTGAGAACTCAACAGCGTGCCAAATAGTCAATGCCAGCAGTCTTTAAAAGACACAGCATTTACTGAGTCTGCATCTCGATCTCGTCTGAGGTGCAGCATTTAAGCGAGGATTTTCCTTGCTCTTACATGAAGCATTCATGGAGAGTTTGATCCTGGCTCAGGACGAACGCTGGCGGCGTGCTTAACACATGCAAGTCGAACGATGAACCGGTTTCGGCCGGGGATTAGTGGCGAACGGGTGAGTAACACGTGGGCAATCTGCCCTGCACTCTGGGATAAGCCCGGGAAACTGGGTCTAATACCGGATACGACACATGAGCGCATGCTCGTGTGTGGAAAGTTCCGGCGGTGCAGGATGAGCCCGCGGCCTATCAGTTTGTTGGTGGGGTAGTGGCCTACCAAGACGACGACGGGTAGCCGGCCTGAGAGGGTGACCGGCCACACTGGGACTGAGACACGGCCCAGACTCCTACGGGAGGCAGCAGTGGGGAATATTGCACAATGGGCGAAAGCCTGATGCAGCGACGCCGCGTGAGGGATGACGGCCTTCGGGTTGTAAACCTCTTTCAGCAGGGAAGAAGCGAAAGTGACGGTACCTGCAGAAGAAGCACCGGCTAACTACGTGCCAGCAGCCGCGGTAATACGTAGGGTGCAAGCGTTGTCCGGAATTATTGGGCGTAAAGAGCTCGTAGGCGGCCTGTCGCGTCGATTGTGAAAGCCCAGGGCTTAACCCTGGGTCTGCAGTCGATACGGGCAGGCTAGAGTTCGGTAGGGGAGATCGGAATTCCTGGTGTAGCGGTGAAATGCGCAGATATCAGGAGGAACACCGGTGGCGAAGGCGGATCTCTGGGCCGATACTGACGCTGAGGAGCGAAAGCGTGGGGAGCGAACAGGATTAGATACCCTGGTAGTCCACGCCGTAAACGGTGGGCACTAGGTGTGGGCAACATTCCACGTTGTCCGTGCCGCAGCTAACGCATTAAGTGCCCCGCCTGGGGAGTACGGCCGCAAGGCTAAAACTCAAAGGAATTGACGGGGGCCCGCACAAGCGGCGGAGCATGTGGCTTAATTCGACGCAACGCGAAGAACCTTACCAAGGCTTGACATACACCGGAAACGGCCAGAGATGGTCGCCCCCTTGTGGTCGGTGTACAGGTGGTGCATGGCTGTCGTCAGCTCGTGTCGTGAGATGTTGGGTTAAGTCCCGCAACGAGCGCAACCCTTATCCTGTGTTGCCAGCGGATCCCTTCGGGGGTGCCGGGGACTCACGGGAGACTGCCGGGGTCAACTCGGAGGAAGGTGGGGACGACGTCAAGTCATCATGCCCCTTATGTCTTGGGCTGCACACGTGCTACAATGGCCGGTACAATGAGCTGCGATACCGCGAGGTGGAGCGAATCTCAAAAAGCCGGTCTCAGTTCGGATTGGGGTCTGCAACTCGACCCCATGAAGTCGGAGTCGCTAGTAATCGCAGATCAGCATTGCTGCGGTGAATACGTTCCCGGGCCTTGTACACACCGCCCGTCACGTCATGAAAGTCGGTAACACCCGAAGCCGGTGGCCTAACCCCTTGTGGGAGGGAGCTGTCGAAGGTGGGACTGGCGATTGGGACGAAGTCGTAACAAGGTAGCCGTACCGGAAGGTGCGGCTGGATCACCTCCTTTCTAAGGAGCTTCTCGACCGCGAGAGCGGTCCAGAGCCACTACGCCGGCGAGTGTCCGGCGGTGGTTTGCTCATGGGTGGAACATTGACGCTTTATTTGTGCACGCTGTTGGGTGTCTGAAGGTACGGCTGTGAAAGGTCGAATCTTCGGTTGTTGTTTGAGAATTGCACAGTGGACGCGAGCATCTGTGGCCAAGTTTTTAAGGGCGCACGGTGGATGCCTTGGTACCAGGAACCGATGAAGGACGTGGGAGGCCGCGATAGTCCCCGGGGAGTTGTCAACCTAGCTGTGATCCGGGGGTTTCCGAATGGGGAAACCCGGCAGTCGTTATGGGCTGTCACCCACTGCTGAATGTATAGGCGGTGTGGAGGGAACGCGGGGAAGTGAAACATCTCAGTACCCGCAGGAAGAGAAAACAACCGTGATTCCGGGAGTAGTGGTGAGCGAAACCGGAGGAGGCTAAACCGTATGTGTGTGATACCCGGCAGGGGTTGCGCATGCGGGGTTGTGGGAGCTTTTTTGATCGTTCTGCCGGACGGTCGGTGAGTAAGAAACTGTGTGGATAGGCGAAGGGCATGCGAAAGGCCCGGCGTAGAGGGTAAGACCCCCGTAGCTGAAATCTGCATGGCTCACTTGAAGGTTTCCCAAGTAGCATGGGGCCCGAGAAATCCTGTGTGAATCTGGCGGGACCACCCGTTAAGCCTAAATATTCCCTGGTGACCGATAGTGGATAGTACCGTGAGGGAATGGTGAAAAGTACCGCGGGAGCGGAGTGAAATAGTTCCTGAAACCGTGTGCCTACAAGCCGTGGGAGCGTCGTGCACAGAGCTTGCTCTGTGTGCCGTGACTGCGTGCCTTTTGAAGAATGAGCCTGCGAGTTTGCGGTGTGTTGCGAGGTTAACCCGTGTGGGGTAGCCGTAGCGAAAGCGAGTCCGAACAGGGCGACTCAGTAGCATGCCCTAGACCCGAAGCGGAGTGATCTAGCCATGGGCAGGGTGAAGCGAGGGTAAGACCTCGTGGAGGCCCGAACCCACCAGAGTTGAAAATCTGGGGGATGACCTGTGGTTAGGGGTGAAAGGCCAATCAAACTCCGTGATAGCTGGTTCTCCCCGAAATGCATTTAGGTGCAGCGTCGTGTGTTTCTTGCCGGAGGTAGAGCACTGGATAGGTGATGGGCCTTACCGGGTTACTGACCTTAGCCAAACTCCGAATGCCGGTAAGTGAGAGCGCGGCAGTGAGACTGTGGGGGATAAGCTCCATGGTCGAGAGGGAAACAGCCCAGAGCATCGACTAAGGCCCCTAAGCGTGTGCTAAGTGGGAAAGGATGTGGAGTCGCAGAGACAACCAGGAGGTTGGCTTAGAAGCAGCCACCCTTGAAAGAGTGCGTAATAGCTCACTGGTCGAGTGATTCTGCGCCGACAATGTAGCGGGGCTCAAGTACACCGCCGAAGTCGTGTCACTGCAACAATACTTCTAACGAAGGTTGTGGTGGGTAGGGGAGCGTCGTGTGCCGGGTGAAGCAGCCGTGGAAACGAGTTGTGGACGGTATGCGAGTGAGAATGCAGGCATGAGTAGCGATACAAGAGTGGGAAACTCTTGCGCCGATTGACTAAGGGTTCCTGGGTCAAGTTGATCTGCCCAGGGTAAGTCGGGGCCTAAGGCGAGGCCGACAGGCGTAGTCGATGGATAACCGGTTGATATTCCGGTACCCGTTGTGGAGCGCCAACGCTGAATCAGGCGATGCTAAGCCCGCGAAGCCGCCATCTGTCCCTTCGGGGGTGGGTGGAGTGGTGGAGTCGGTGGTCCAGACCTGTAGTAGGTGAGTGATGGGGTGACGCAGGAAGGTAGTCCAGCCCGGGCGGTGGTTGTCCCGGGGTAAGGGTGTGGCCCGTGGAGCAGGTAAATCCGTTCCACACGAGGGTGAGACCTGATGCCGAGCCGATTGTGGTGAAGTGGATGATCCTATGCTGTCGAGAAAAGCCTCTAGCGAGTTTCACAATGGCCCGTACCCTAAACCGACTCAGGTGGTCAGGTAGAGTATACCGAGGCGTTCGGGTGAACTATGGTTAAGGAACTCGGCAAAATGCCCCCGTAACTTCGGGAGAAGGGGGGCCATTTCTGGTGATGAGACTTGCTCTCTGAGCTGGGGGTGGCCGCAGAGACCAGCGAGAAGCGACTGTTTACTAAAAACACAGGTCCGTGCGAAGCTGTAAGGCGATGTATACGGACTGACGCCTGCCCGGTGCTGGAACGTTAAGGGGACCGGTTAGTCACATTTCGGTGTGGCGAAGCTGAGAACTTAAGCGCCAGTAAACGGCGGTGGTAACTATAACCATCCTAAGGTAGCGAAATTCCTTGTCGGGTAAGTTCCGACCTGCACGAATGGCGTAACGACTTCTTGACTGTCTCAACCATAGGCCCGGTGAAATTGCACTACGAGTAAAGATGCTCGTTTCGCGCAGCAGGACGGAAAGACCCCGGGACCTTTACTATAGCTTGATATTGGTGTTCGGTTCGGTTTGTGTAGGATAGGTGGGAGACTGTGAAGCCTGGACGCTAGTTCAGGTGGAGTCGTTGTTGAAATACCACTCTGATCGTGCTGGATGTCTAACCTGGGTCCGTGATCCGGATCGGGGACAGTGTCTGGTGGGTAGTTTAACTGGGGCGGTTGCCTCCTAAAGAGTAACGGAGGCGCCCAAAGGTTCCCTCAGCCTGGTTGGTCATCAGGTGGTGAGTGTAAGTGCACAAGGGAGCTTGACTGTGAGACTGGCAGGTCGAGCAGGTGCGAAAGCAGGGACTAGTGATCCGGCGGTGGTTTGTGGAAGCGCCGTCGCTCAACGGATAAAAGGTACCCCGGGGATAACAGGCTGATCTTCCCCAAGAGTCCGTATCGACGGGATGGTTTGGCACCTCGATGTCGGCTCGTCGCATCCTGGGGCTGGAGTTGGTCCCAAGGGTTGGGCTGTTCGCCCATTAAAGCGGTACGCGAGCTGGGTTTAGAACGTCGTGAGACAGTTCGGTCCCTATCCGCTGTGCGCGTTGGAGTCTTGAGAAGGGCTGTCCCTAGTACGAGAGGACCGGGACGGACGAACCTCTGGTGTGCCAGTTGTTCTGCCAAGGGCATGGCTGGTTGGCTACGTTCGGAAAGGATAACCGCTGAAAGCATCTAAGCGGGAAGCCTGCTTCGAGATGAGGACTCCCACCCACTTGATGGGGTAAGGCTCCCTGTAGACGACAGGGTTGATAGGCCAGATATGGAAGCCTCGTGAGAGGTGGAGTTGACTGGTACTAATAGGCCGAGGGCTTGTCCTCAGATGCTCGCGTCCACTGTGATTTTTTTTCGAATGACAACCATTAGAGTTTCGGTGGTCATGGCGAAAGGGAAACGCCCGGTTACATTCCGAACCCGGAAGCTAAGCCTTTCAGCGCCGATGGTACTGCATGGGGGACCGTGTGGGAGAGTAGGTCGCCGCCGAACAATCTTTGAGAAGAGGCCCGTTGGGGGATTTCGATCCCCCAACGGGCCTCTTTCTGTTTTTCTGTGCCTTGGGAGTTGCCGGAGCTACCGGCGCCGGCGGCCGATCGAGTCCAGTTCGGCGAGATCCTCCTCGGAGAGCGCGAGCCCCGCGCCGGCCACGTTCTCGCGCAGGTGGGCCACCGACGAGGTACCGGGAATGAGCAGAATGTTCGGCGACCGCCGCAGCAGCCACGCCAGGGCGACCGACATCCGCGTCGCCGCCAGCCGGTCGGCCACGGCGGACAGCGCCGTCGCCTGCAGCGGGGTGAAGCCACCGAGCGGGAAGAAGGGCACGTAGGCGATGCCGGCCCCGGCCAGCTCGTCGATGAGGGTGTCGTCCTGGCGGTGGGCGAGGTTGTACATGTTCTGCACACACACGATCGGCGCCATCGCCCGTGCCTCGGCGACCTGTTCCGCCGTCGCGTTGCTCACGCCCAGGTGCCGGATCAGACCCTGCCGCTGGAGTTCCAGGAGAGCCTCGAAGGGCTCGGCGAGCGATTCCTGACGGGGGCCCCGGGCGTCCCCGAGCCGCAGGTTCACCACGTCGAGCGCGTCAAGACCCAGGTCATCGAGGTTCTCCCGTACCGCGTCGCGCAGTTCCCCCGGCCGGCGGGCGGGGATCCAGCCGCCGCGCTCGTCGCGCACGGCGCCGACCTTGGTGACGATGCGCAGCGGTGCGGCATAGGGACGCAGCGCCTCGCGGATCAGCCGGTTGGTGACACGTGGTCCGTAGGCGCCCGCGGTGTCGATGTGGCTGATTCCCAGGGCGACGGCCTCGCGCAGCACCGCCAGCGCCCCCTCGTGGTCGGCGGGCGGGCCCATGACCCCGGGGCCGGCGAGCTGCATGGCGCCGTAACCGAATCGGGTCACGGTCAGATCACCCAGGGCCCAGGTACCGCCGGGCAGTGAGGTGGAGGGTGTGGTCATGGGGGTGTCCTTCTCGCTGGGCCGGGTTGCCGTACAGGGCTCGGTGAGCCGTTCAGCGTGATCCTCGCCCGGCGACGCACCGGGCGGCCAACACTCATCCGGTGCACGGTGATACCCGGCCGGTATCACCGGTCTAGGGTGGGGCCGTGGACACCCTGGAGACCCGTGAGTTGAGGTACTTCGTCGCCGTCGCCGAGGAACTGCACTTCGGCCGTGCCGCCGAGCGCGTCGGGATCGCGCAGCCGCCGCTGTCGCGGGCGATCCAGCAGTTGGAGCGGCGGCTCGGCGTCCCGCTGCTGACCCGCAACCGCCGTGGCGTCCGGCTGACGAGCGCGGGCGAGGTCCTGCTGCACGAGGGCCGCGCCGCCCTCGACGCGACCACGGCCGCCGCCCGCCGTGCCCGTCGCGCCGGTGGCGCCGGTGACCGGGAGCGCGGCGGCGAGCGTCTGGTGCTGGCGGTGAAGGCGGGCGCGTCCCACGACCTGCTGCACGCGCTGCTCGACGCCTACGCGGCCGAGCCGGGCGCCGCCGAGATCGAGGTGCTGCCGAGCGGTACCTGTGAGCAGGGCGAAATGCTGCGGGACGGCCGCGCCGATGTGGCGCTCATGCACGCGCCGTTCAACTCCCTGGCCGGGTTCGACAGCGAGGAGCTCAGGACCGAGGGACAGATCGCCGTCCTGCCGGCCGGGCACCCGCTCGCGGCGCGCGCTTCGCTGTCCCTGGCCGAGGTCGGTGGCATCCCCGGTCTGCCGCTCGCGCGGTGGGCCCGGCACGGCACGTACCCGCCCGGTCCGGGTCCGGAGATCCACGATCAGACGCAGCTGGCCCAGTTGATCGCCCTGGGCCGCACGGTGGCCGTCTACCCCGAATCGGCCCGCGCCTGGCTGTGGGCCGAGCACGCCGCGGTCCCGCTGAGCGACGCGCCCCCCGTCGTCACGCACATCGCCTGGCCCGCGCACAGCCGTTCGCTCGCCCTCGCCGGGCTGGTCCGTACGGCCACCCGGTTGTGACGCCCGGCGCCCCGGAACACCACACCTAGAGTTTGCCGGCCGCCTTCAGCGAGAGGTACGCGTCCGCGACCGCCGGGGGGAGGTCGGCGGGCGGGGCCTCGACCACCGTGACGCCGAGCCGGGTCAGCCGGGCCCTCGTCCGGCGGCGCTCCTCATCGTGCTGGGCCGCTGCCGCCGCCTCGTAGACGGCGGTGGCGGTGCCCCTGGCCGTGCGCATCTCCTCGACGCGCGGGTCGCCCACCGCCGCCACCAGGACGGTGTGACGCTGGGTCAGCTGCGGGAGCACGGGCAGCAGGCCCATCTCCACCGGGGCGGTCTCCAGCGTCGTGAACAGCACGATCAGCGAACGCCGCGGGGCGCCGGCCCGGGCCGCGGTGGCCAGGGCGGTCATGTCGCTCTCGATCAGCGCGGGTTCCAGCGGAGCGAGGGCCTGGACGACGGCAGGCAGCACGTCCTTGCCGGTGCGGCCGCGTACGGCGGCGCGGGTGCGGCGGTCGAAGGCCAGCAGGTCGACGCGGTCCCCCGCGTGCGCGGCCAGCGCGGTCAGCAGCAGGGAGGCGTCCATCGCGGCGTCCAGGCGCGGGACGTCGCCGACCCGGCCGGCCGCCGTACGGCCGGTGTCCAGCACCAGCAGCAGATGGCGGTCGCGTTCGGGGCGCCAGGTGCGGACGGCCACCGCGGACCGGCGGGCGGTGGCCCGCCAGTCGATGGAACGGACATCGTCCCCCGGCACGTAGTCGCGCAGGCTGTCGAACTCGGTGCCCTCGCCGCGCAGCATGACGCTGGTGCGGCCGTCCAGCTCGCGCAGCCTGGCCAGTTTGGACGGCAGGTGCTTGCGGCTGCTGAACGGCGGCAGGACCCGGACCGTACCCGGGACGCGGTGGCTGCCCTGGCGGGCGGCGAGACCGAGTGGGCCGTGCGAGCGGATCGTGACCCGTACCGCCGCGTGGTCGCCGCGGCGGGTGGGGTGCAGGACGGTGGTGACGCGGCGGCGTTCGCCGGCCGGGACGCTCAGGTGGTGGCGGGCGGCGGCGTACTGGGTGCCCGGCTGCCAGCCGCTGGGCGGCCAGGCGTCTCTGAGGTCCGCCGTCAGCGGCCGTCCGGAGAGGTTGGTGACCGTCAGGTCCACCTCCGCTCTCTCGCCCAGCCGGACGGAGACCGACGCGGGACGGCTCAGGTGGAGGGTGCGGACCGGGGCGGCGCGCAGCAGGTCGTACCCGATGGCCGCCAGCAGGGGCAGGCACACGGCGGCGATGCCGCCCCAGCCCGGCAGCAGGCCGGCGATCAGCGCGCCGAGCGCGGCGATGAGGGCGGTGCGTCCGGTCAGGGCCATCAGCGGGGGACCGGGACGTGCGCGAGGAGGCCGCTGATGACGGTGTCGGCGCTGATGCCCTCCATCTCGCTCTCCGGGCGCAGCCGGACGCGGTGCCGCAGGGTGGGCAGGGCGAGGGCCTTGACGTCGTCGGGGACGACGAAGGCGCGTCCGGACAGCCAGGCCCAGGCGCGGGCGGTGGACAGCAGGGCCTTGGCACCGCGCGGGGAGACGCCCAGGGCGAGGGAGGGCGAGGTGCGGGTGGCGCGGCACAGGTCGACGACGTAGCCGCTGATCTCGGGGGAGACGGTGACCTTGGCGACCTCCTCGCGGGCGGCGGCGAGTTCCCCGGGACCGGCGACGGTGCGCACGCCCGCGGCGCCGAGGTCGCGGGGGTCGAAGCCGGCGGCGTGCCGGTTGAGGACGTCGATCTCCTGCTCGCGACTGGGCAGCGGCAGGGTCAGCTTGAGGAGGAAGCGGTCGAGCTGGGCCTCGGGGAGAGGGTAGGTGCCCTCGTACTCGACGGGGTTCTGGGTGGCGGCGACCAGGAAGGGCTCGGGGAGCGGGCGGGGGGTGCCGTCGACGGAGACCTGGCGTTCCTCCATGGCTTCGAGCAGGGAGGCCTGGGTCTTGGGCGGGGTCCGGTTGATCTCGTCGGCCAGGAGGAGGTTGGTGAAGACCGGGCCGGCCTGGAAGGAGAACTCGGCGGTGCGGGTGTCGTAGACCAGCGAGCCGGTGATGTCGGAGGGCATCAGGTCGGGGGTGAACTGGACGCGCTTGGTGTCGAGTTCGAGTGCGGTGGCGAGGGTCTTGACCAGCAGGGTCTTGGCGACGCCCGGGACGCCTTCGAGGAGGACGTGGCCCTTGCACAGCAGGGCGACGACCAGGCCGGTGACGGCGGCGTCCTGGCCGACGACGGCCTTGCCGATCTCGCCGCGCAGGGCCTCCAGGGCGGTGCGGGGGGAGGACGGGGTGGGCTCGGCGGTTCCGGTCGGGCTGGTCACTGGCTCGGGTCCTTCGGGTCGGGGGTGAGGCTTGCTTCCAGGGCGTCGAGGTCGTCGGCGAGGGCGACGAGCGCGGGGTCGTCGGCGGGGGCCGGGCCGAAGAGGAGGGCGTGCAGGTCGGCGGCGGCCCGGTGGGTGTGGGCGGCGAGCGCGTGCAGCAGGTCCTCGGGAGAGTGGGCGGCGGCCGGGGCGACGCCGACGCGGGGTGCGAGGCGGGTGCGGGCGGCGGAGCGCAGGGCTTCGGCGGCGCGGTCGCGGGCGCCGTTGCGGTGGTAGAGGCGGGCGCGGCCCTCGGTGGTCTCGGCGGCGCGTACGGAGACGGGGAGCCGTTCGGTGACGACGGGGCCCAGGCGCCGGCCGCGCCAGAACGCGGTGAGCGCGGCGGCGATGGCGAGCTGGAGGGCGGCCCAGCGCCAGCCGGGGGCCATGAGGTCGGTGAGGCTGCGGTCCTGGCCGCTGCCGGGGGCGTCGGCGGCGGTGGGCAGGTACCAGATGAGGTGCTCGCGGGCGCCGAGGAGTTGCAGGGCCAGGGAGGCGTTGCCGTAGGCGTCCAGGTTCGCGTTGTACAGGAGGTCGGGGGCGCCGAGCAGGACGGTTTCGGAGGGGCCGCCGGCGTGGTGGGTGACGAGGGTGGGCAGCCCGGCGAATGGGTAGCAGGCCGCGGCGGCGGTCGCCCGGTCGGTGTCGGGCGGCAGGAGGTAGCGGTGGCCGCCGAGCTGGGCGCTGCCGGCCCGCTCGGTGAGGTCGGTGGCGCAGCCGGGGTCGAGTTCGCCGGTGGGGGCGGACGGGGCGACCTCGATGCCGGGGGTGAAGGCGGCGGCGGTGTCGGGGCCCGCGCCGGCCAGGACCGTACGGGTGCCGGTGCGCAGGGTTTCGCGGCGCAGGGCGTCGCGGCGTTCGGGGGCGAGGTTTTCGGGGTGGGTGATGAGGAGGGTGGCGGCGGGCCAGTCGTTGCGGTCCAGGCGGTCCAGCTCGGCGAGCACCTCTTCGGAGGTGTGGGCCACGGTGATGTCGATGCCGTGGTCGGTGAGGAGCTGATTTACGGCGCGGCTGCCGAGCGGGGCGGCGGAGTCGGGGTGCAGGGTGCCGTTGTCGCCGGAGCGGAGCAGGGCCAGGACGAGGCCGGTGATCAGGAGGGCGGCGGCGGCGATGAGCAGTCCGCGGCCGCGTCGCCACAGCCGTCGGGCGTCGGGGGAGACGGAGGTGCCGGTGTCCGCGCCGGTGTCGGTGGCGGTCATCGGGGGGCTCCGGCGCCGGTGAGGTCGGGTTTGGTACGCAGCACCGTCTCGTCCAGGTCGCGCAGTTCGTGGTGGTCGGTGGGGGTGGCGTGGGTGCCGCCGTAGGTGACGGCGTCGAAGGTGGTGGCGGCGGCGCGCAGCCGGGTGGCGAGGGCGGGCATGACGCGGGCGGCGTCGGCGGTGGCCTCGTTGGCGGTGCGTCCGGGGCGGGGGTCCAGGAGGGCGCGTTCTTCCAGGGAGCGGATGAGGGCGCGCAGTTGTTCCTGGACGGCCTGGTCCCACCGGCCGAGCTGGGCGTGCCGGGCGGCGTCGGCGCGGTGTTCGGCGGCGGTGCGGGGGCGGTTGTCGAACAGCGTGCCGCCGGTGGCCGAACGGGCGGTGCGCAGGGCGCCCAGGCGCAGCCGCAGGGCGATGAGGAGGCCGATGACGACGAGGGTGAGGATGAGGATGCCGAGCCAGCCGCCGGGGGCGTGGAAGGCGACGGATTCGAGCGCGCCGAAGATCTGGTCGAGGACCCAGTTGAAGACCCGGCGGACGAGGCCGGGTTCGTGTTCGGCGTATATCTGTTGGGACAGTTCGCGCTCGGCCGCCTCGCGGGCGGCCTCGCGGTCGATGGTGAGCGGCGGTCCGTCGCCGTCACCGGTCATGGCGAAGCTGATCATGTTCGTGCTGTTCTCCCCCCGGTCCCGGCCCCCTGCATGGTGTCAGCTTCCCGGGTGCGGGGTGATGCCGGCGGCGCGGGCCAGTTCCAGGTCGAGGGCTTCGCGGCGGATGCGCAGGTCGATGTAGAGGAGGGCGGCGACTCCCGCGCTGATGGGGAGGGTGATGGCGGAGCCCAGGACGCCGCCGATGCCGGAGATCAGCAGGTAGGTCCAGGTGACGTCGGTCAGGGAGCCGCTGATGAAGCCGTCGACGCTGCCGGAGCCGGCGAGTTCGGCGAGGATCGTGAAGGGGAATTCGAGGATGCCGGCGACCATCGTGATGAGGATCGTGATGAGCAGCTGGATGCCGAAGATGCGCCACCAGGAGTTGCTGACGAGCTTGTAGGAGCGGCGCAGGGCGGTGAGGACGCCCTGGCGTTCGAGCATCAGGGCGGGGGCGGCGAGGGACAGGCGTACCCACAGCCAGACGGCGAGGACGATGCCGGCGATCATGCCGAGGATGGCGACGGCGGGGCTGCCCAGCAGGACGCCGAGCAGTACGGGGACGCAGACGGCGGCGACGATGATGAGGCCGGTGAGCAGGGTGAGGCCGAGGAGGCGGCCCAGCTGGCGTCGGGAGTCGTCCCAGGCCTCGCCGAGGGTGACGCTGCGGCCCAGGACGGCGCGGCTGACGACGATGGTGAGCATGGCGGTGGCCAGGACGCTGCCCACCAGCATGGCGATGCCGGCGACGGAGCTGAAGGCGCCGAGGTCCAGGAGGCCGTCCCGCAGTTCTTCGGTGGTGGGGTCGGGGTTGTTCTCCAGGGCGGCGATGCCGGAGCTCTCGGAGAGCCACAGCTTCATGGCGAAGCCGGAGAGCAGCTGGATGACGATGGCGATGCCGAGGGAGATGGCCAGGACGGTGCGCCAGTGTGCGCGGGCGGTGGAGACGGCGCCGTCGAGGATCTCGCCGAGGCCGAGCGGGCGCAGCGGGATGACGCCGGGCTTGGCGGCGTACTCCTTGGGCCCCCAGGTGGGGGGCGGTGCCCCCCAGCCGGCGGGGGGCTGCTGGCCGTAGCCTGGGTGGTGGCCGGGGCCGCCGGGCTGCTGGCCGGGGTACGAACCGGGCTGCTGTCCGTACCCGGGCTGGCCGTACGAGCCGCCCTGGGGCGGGACGCCGGGACCTGCGGTCCAGCCCTGCGGCTGCGAGGGCTGCGGTTGCGCGGGCGGGGCCGTGGTGGTGTCCGGGTCGTGCTCCGGCGGCTGGGAGCCGGGCGAGGTCCAGCCTGGCGCGTCACTCACGGCTTCGTACTCCTACGCTCGTACTGCTCGGTGTTTGTTGTTTCAACGGGATCTGGGTGCACATCGTGCCATGGCGTGCCGGTGGGTGTTCCGGCTGTGGTAGTTCCCGTACCCGGGACGGATGGGCGCGAGGCCGGGATGTGTTCCAGATCACGTTCGGGGAAGTCACGATCAGGGGATGGGATGATGAAGGCATGAAGGGACGCGTACTCGTCGTCGATGACGACACCGCGCTGGCGGAGATGCTCGGCATCGTGCTGCGCGGCGAGGGATTCGAACCGTCGTTCGTGGCAGATGGCGACAAGGCGCTGGCGGCCTTCCGGGAGATCAAACCGGATCTGGTGCTGCTCGACCTCATGCTGCCCGGCCGGGACGGTATCGAGGTGTGCAGGCTGATCCGCGGTGAGTCCGGGGTGCCGATTGTCATGCTGACGGCGAAGAGCGACACGGTGGATGTCGTGGTCGGCCTGGAATCGGGCGCCGACGACTACATCGTCAAGCCGTTCAAGCCCAAGGAGCTGGTGGCACGGATCCGGGCGCGGCTGCGCCGGTCCGAGGAGCCCGCGCCCGAGCAGCTGGCCATCGGCGATCTGGTGATCGACGTGGCCGGTCACTCGGTGAAGCGCGGCGGTACGACGATCTCGCTGACCCCGCTGGAGTTCGACCTGCTGGTGGCGCTGGCGCGCAAGCCGTGGCAGGTCTTCACACGCGAGGTGCTGCTGGAGCAGGTGTGGGGGTACCGGCACGCGGCCGATACGCGGCTGGTGAACGTGCACGTGCAGCGTCTGCGTTCCAAGGTGGAGAAGGACCCGGAGCGGCCGGAGATCGTCGTGACGGTGCGGGGGGTCGGTTACAAGGCCGGATCCAGCTGAGGTGAGTGCCCGGCTGTGGCGGCGTGGTTCCCGGCTGCTCCCCGAGGGAGCGACGAGCGGCCGGGCCCAGCCCGCGATGCGGATATTCGGCCGGTGGGCGCGTGGCCCGCTGCTGCCGGTGCTGCGCCTGTGGCGGCGCAATATCCAGCTGCGGGTGGTGGCGACCACACTGCTGATGTCGGTTGCGGTGGTGCTCGTGCTGGGCATCGTCGTCATGGGGCAGGTGCGCAACGGGCTGCTGGAGGCGAAACGGCAGACGGCGATAAGCCAGGCCGACGGCGGGTTCGCGGTGGCCGAGGACCTGGCGAACAACGCGCACGACGGCTCCGACCCGGTCTCCGGCCAGGGGATCACCGATCCCGGGTCGTGGATGACGGGGATCGTGGAGCAGCTGGCCTCCGGCGGCCAGGGTGTGTACTCGGTGGTGGCCCTCAGCTCGCAGCTGTCGTCGACCTCGTTCACGGGGGAGCCGGGCGCGGCGATGCGCGGGCCGCGGGCGTCGGCGGACATCCGGCCCGAGGAGAGCATCCCGGCCGAGCTGCGGCAGGCGCTGGACCGTGATCCGGCCACGCACCGGCAGTACGGCACGATCGTGCGCCCGGACGGCAGCTCGGAGTCGGCGCTGATCGTGGGGCGGCGGCTGACGGACAACGACAACGGCCAGTACCAGCTGTACTACCTCTTCCCGTTCACGCAGGAGGAGAAGTCGCTCAGCCTGGTGATGGGGACCATCGCGACCGCGGGGATCTTCCTGGTGGTGCTGCTGGGCGCGATCGCCTGGGTGGTGGTCCGCCAGGTCGTGACGCCGGTGCGGATGGCGGCCGGGATCGCCGAGCGGCTGGCGGCCGGGCGCCTGAAGGAACGGATGAAGGTCAGCGGCGAGGACGACATCGCGCGGCTGGGCGAGTCGTTCAACAAGATGGCCCGCAATCTCCAGGTGAAGATCTCCCAGCTGGAGGATCTCTCCCGGATGCAGCGGCGATTTGTCTCGGATGTGTCCCACGAGCTGCGGACCCCGCTCACCACGGTGCGGATGGCCGCCGAGGTCATCCACGAGGCGCGCGAGGAGTTCGACCCGGTGACGGCCCGCTCGGCGGAGCTGCTGCTGGGGCAGGTGGAGCGGTTCGAGTCGCTGCTGGCGGATCTGCTGGAGATCAGCAGGTTCGACGCGGGGGCGGCGAGCCTGGAGGCGGACCACAGCGATCTGCGCGATGTGGTCCACCGGGTGATCGAGGGCGCCGAGCCACTGGCGGAGCGCAAGGGCAGCGCGCTGCTGGTGCGCGGCGCCGAGGCACCGGTGGTCGCCGAGGTGGACGCGCGGCGGATCGAGCGCGTGCTGCGCAATCTGGTGGTCAACGCCATCGAGCACGGCGAGGGCCGTGACGTGGTCATCCGGCTGGCGGAGTCCGGGGACGGTTCCGCGGTGGCGCTCGCGGTGCGCGACTACGGGATCGGGCTCGGTGAGGGCGAGGCGGAGCGGGTGTTCAACCGGTTCTGGCGGGCCGATCCGGCGCGGGCGCGTACCACCGGCGGCACGGGCCTTGGCCTGTCGATCGCGGTGGAGGACGCCCGGCTGCACGGTGGGCGTCTGGAGGCGTGGGGCGAGCCGGGTGGCGGCGCGCAGTTCCGGCTGACGCTGCCGAAGGTGGCGGGCGGGACGCTGCGCGGGTCGCCGTTGCCGCTGGAGCCGGGGGACGCGCGGCGGCGGACGGTGGCGATTCCGGCTCAGGGCCGGGGCAGCGCTGCCTCCGGTGCCGCCGGCGGTTCCGGCGGGTCCGGTCCGTCGGGCTCCGTGTCGACGGTGGAGGAGGACAGCGGCCGTGGCAGGTGAGCGGTGGCGGGGCGGCGTGAAGACGGTCGGCGTGCTGCTGGCCGGCGGGCTGCTGGTGGGCGGTTGCGCGGCGATGCCCTCCAGCGGTCCGGTGCAGCGGGTGGACGCGGCCGAGCGTGCCGAGAACGAGTCCCCGGTGCGGATCTTCGGGGTCTCGCCGCAGGAGAACGCGACGCAGCAGGAGATCGTCCGGGGCTTCCTGGAGGCGATCACCAGCGACGAGGCGCAGTTCGACACGGCGCGCGAGTATCTGACGCCGCAGCGGCAGCGGGTGTGGGACCCGTTCGCGAGCACCACGGTGCTGGCGTCGGGGCCGAACTTCACCAGCCGGCTGCCGGAGGGTGACCTGCTGGCCGCCGACGGCGACACCGCGGAGAGCGCCGAGACCGCGGTCGTCGACGTGGGGGGCACGCTGCTGGCGACGGTGGACGCCGCACACGGGTACACCCCGCAGGAGGGCGGCTACCGGGAGCCGTTCCGGCTCCAGCGGGTCGAGGGCGAGTGGCGGATCGACGAGCTGCCGGACGGCCTGATCATGAGCGAGGCCGACTTCCAGCGCAACTACCACTCCGTCAACACGTTCTACTACGCGGACTGGGGCCCGGAGACGGGCAAGGCGGGCGAGACCGCCAAGGCGCTGGTCGCCGACCCGATCTACGTACGTTGGCGCATCGACCCGGTCGGGGAAGCCGTCAGGGAACTGCTGAACGGGCCGGGGGAATGGCTGGCCCCGGTGGTGCGCACCGAGATCCCGCAGGACGTCGGCCTGGCGCCGGAGCGCAACGCCATCACCATGGACTCCGGGACGCTCACCGTGGCACTGACCGGCGTGGACCCCGGGCTGCACCGCGACCGCTGCGAGCTGATGGGCGCACAGGTCCTGTACACCGTGCAGGAGCAGTCCTCCGGCGAGGTCTCCGAGGTCCGGCTGACCGACGGTGCGGACGGCTCCCGGCTGTGCTCGCTCTCGCGCGCCGAGGCCAACGGCCTGGCACCCGGCCAGCTGGACGCCCGCACGGGCAGCTCGTACTTCCTGGACGGGGAGGACCGGCTGCTGACGGTCCCCGACGTGGACGCCGAGCCGCAGATCGTCACCGGTGCGCTGGGGCAGGGGGCCGTCCCACTGCGCGAGGCCGCCGTCAGCCGGAGCGAGGACCGGGCCGCCGGTATCACCGAGGACGGCAGATCGCTGCTGGTCACCGAGATGTGGGGCATCGACCCCACCCCCGAGCCGCTGACGCTGAGCGCCTCGGCCGACCCGGAGACCGGCCTGTCCCGCCCCAGCTGGGACGGGCTCGGCGACCTGTGGGTCGCCGACCGGGACCCGGCAGGACCCCGGCTGCTGCGGCTGTCCGGCGGAGTGGGCAGCCCGCAGGAGGTCCCGGTGGAGGGCCTGCCGGCCGGGCAGCACATCGCCTCGGTACGGGTCGCCTCGGACGGGGTGCGCGTCGCGATGCTGCTGGCCGGGGACGACGGCTCGGCCACGCTGTGGATGGGCCGGATCCACCGGGCCGCCGCCGGGGAGGCGGTCGAGGTCTCCGTGCAGGGCCTGCGCGCGGTCACCCCGGTCCTGGAGAAGGTCACGGCGGCCTCGTGGGCGGGGGTCAGCAAGCTGGTCGTCGTCGGGCGCCCGGCGGACGGCGTGGAGCAGTTGCAGTACCTGGCCACCGACGGCTCACCGGCCAGCTCCTCCACCATGCCGGGCCTGGTGACCGGTCTCGCGGCGTCCGAGGACGACACCCTGCCGCTGCTGGCGGAGACCGCCGACGGCATCGTCCGGCTCCAGGACCAGTGGAGGCTGGTGACCGAGCAGGGGTCGGCGCCGTTCTACCCGGGGTAGGCCCGGAACACGACCGGGCGGGTCCGGTACGTGGGTGGTGGTGTCGTTGCGCGGCTGGTGGCGGGAGATCGGGGATCTGGTGCTGCCGGCGGCCTGCGCCGGGTGCGGTGCGGCACGGGCGGTGCTGTGCACCGGCTGCCGGGCGCTGCTGTACGGGGCGCGGGCCGGGACGGCGCGCCGGGTGCGGCCGGCGCCGGAGCCGGCCGGGCTGCCGCCGGTGTACGCGGCGGTCGAGTACGCGGGGGAGCCCAGGTCGGTGCTGCTGGCGCACAAGGAACGCGGGGCGCTGGCGCTGGCCGCGCCGCTGGGCCGGGCGCTGGCGCTGAGCGTAACGGCGGTGCGGGCGCACGGCGAACGGGTGGCGGACGCGGTGGGGCGCGGCGGCGGTGAGGTGCTGGCGCTGGTCCCGGTGCCCTCGGCGCGGGCGGCCACCGGGCGGCGTGGGCACGATCCGGTGCGCCGGATCGCGGTGGCGGCGGCGGCGCGGCTGCGACGCGAGGGTCTGGCGGTACGGGTGCTGCCGGTGTTGCGGCAGCGACGCACGGTGGCCGATCAGGCGGGCCTGGGGGCGGAGGCACGCAGGGCCAATCTGGCCGGCGCGCTGACCGCGGAGGGCAGCCGGGTGTTCGCCCACGGTGAATCCGTGGTGCTGGTCGATGACGTGGTGACCACCGGTGCGTCCCTTGCCGAGGCGGCACGCGCGGTCCGGGCGGCGGGCGGCCGGATGCTGGGAGCGGCGGTGGTCGCGGGGACACGGAGTGCCCGTGAGGAACCTGGGTAGGGGTCTACGCGTTGGTAAGGGTGCCGTAGATGGGCCATTGGAGGTACTTTCGATACAAGGCGTGGTGGTGCGAACCACCGTAAAAAGTGCACATTCGTTCTGTACCAAGGGAGCTGCTCCGCCGGCGCAGGCGGGGCGATCCGGGAACGGAGTTCTGCGTGGACATCGTCGTCAAGGGCCGCAAGACGGAGGTACCGGAGCGATTCCGGAGGCACGTGGCCGAAAAGCTGAAGCTGGACCGTATCCAGAAATTCGACGGCAAGGTGACCAGCCTCGACGTGGAAGTGTCCAAGGAACACAATCCGCGTCAGGCCGACCGTTCCGACCGGGTGGAGATCACGCTGCGCCACCGCGGACCCGTGGTCCGCGCGGAGGCGTCGGCGGCCGATCCCTACGGTGCGCTCGACCTGGCCGTCGAGAAGCTGGAATCCCGGTTGCGCAGGGAGCATGACAAGCGCAAGTGCCGTCGCGGCAAGGGCCGCATCCCCGCCAGTGAGGTGGGAGACGCCGTCCCCGACGCCGCGGTGATCAACGAGGACGGCGAGCTGGGCGCGGGCCCCGAGGAGCCGGAGCCCGCGGTGACCGTACGCCGCACCGGATCGATCGAGGTACAGGGCGACGGGCCGCTCGTCGTCAGGGAGAAGACCCACACCGCCGCCCCCATGTCGCTGGAACAGGCGCTGGAGGAGATGGAGCTGGTGGGGCACGACTTCTACCTGTTCGTCGATATCGAGACCAAGCAGCCCAGCGTCGTCTACCGGCGGCACGGGTACGACTACGGCGTGATCCATCTGGAGGCCGATCCGCTGGCGGAGCACGCCCCGGTCGGCGCGGGAGCGGCGCTGGGAGGTTAGCCTCCGCACCCGCTGATGAAGGGCGCCCCTTGGCCGGATCATGGACCCGGCGGGGGCGCCCGTCATGGAATCATGGTTCTGCCAACCGGCGTACGGTGGCCATCCGTTGTCCGGTGGGCGGCACCGGCCTGTGCAGGGGGATACGACGATGGTGGACGGCTTCGGGCCCGTGATGCCCCGCACCGGTGCGGAGCCGTCGCGGCGGGAGGCGCCGCAGGGCGCGCCCGAGCGGCGGGAGCCGATCAGGGTGCTGGTGGTGGACGACCACGAGCTGTTCCGGCGCGGCCTGGAGATCGTGCTCGCGCAGGAGGAGGACATCCAGGTCATCGGCGAGGCCGGGGACGGCGCGGAGGCGGTGGAGAAGGCCGCCGACCTGCTGCCCGACATCGTGCTGATGGATGTGCGGATGCCGCGGCGCGGCGGGATCGAGGCGTGCACCTCCATCAAGGAGGTCGCCCCCAGCGCGCGGATCATCATGCTGACGATCAGCGACGAGGAGGCGGACCTCTACGACGCGATCAAGGCGGGGGCCACCGGCTATCTGCTCAAGGAGATCTCCACCGACGAGGTGACCGCCGCGATCCGGGCGGTGGCCGACGGGCAGTCGCAGATCAGCCCCTCGATGGCGGCCAAGCTGCTCACCGAGTTCAAGTCGATGATCCAGCGCACCGACGAGCGGCGGCTGGTGCCCGCGCCCCGGCTCACCGACCGTGAGCTGGAGGTGCTGAAGCTGGTGGCCACCGGCAAGAACAACCGGGACATCGCCAAGGCGCTGTTCATCTCCGAGAACACCGTGAAGAACCACGTGCGCAACATCCTGGAGAAGCTTCAGCTGCACTCCAGGATGGAGGCCGTGGTGTACGCGATGCGGGAGAAGATCCTGGACCTGGAGACCGGCTGAGCCGGACCGCGCGGGGCGTGCGGCCCGGTGTGCGCGCCGGTCAGCGGTAGGCGGCCCGGAAGGCGTCGCCCACCGCGCGCCGCAGCGGCTCGTGCAGCCGCTCCGGGGTGGTGCGCTCCACCCGTACGGTGTCCGCGCCCACCCATGAGGCGGCCTCCACCAGGGCCTCGGCCATCGCCGGGAGCGCCTTGGCGGCCCGTTCCGTGGTGCCTTCGAAGGCGGCGTGCCGGGCGATGAGGGTGCTGCCCTCGCGCGCCGGGTCCACCCGGCCCAGCAGCCGCCCGCCGGCCAGCAGCGGCATGGCGAAGTAGCCGTAGACGCGGCGCGGCCGGGGCACGTACGCCTCGAGACGGTGCACGAAGCCGAACATCCGCTCCGTGCGGGCGCGGTCCCAGATCAGCGAGTCGAACGGGGAGAGCAGCGTCGTACGGTGCCGGCCGCGCGGCGCGGTGGCCAGGGCCGCCGGGTCGGCCCACACGCGGTTGCGGCCGTCGCCGCGGCCGCGCGGCGGCTCCCAGCCGTCCACGGTGACCTCCACCAGACCGGTGTCCTCGACGACCGAGGCGACCTGGGCGCCCTTGAGCCGGTGGTAATCGGCCAGATCCGCCTGGGTGGCCACGCCCAGCGCCGACCCCGACTGGGCGACCAGCCGGCGCAGGCACGCGGTGTCGTCGAGGTCGTCGTGCAGCAGGGCGTCCGGGACGGCCCGCTCGGCCAGGTCGTACACCCGCTTCCAGCCGCGGCGCTCCACACACACGACCTCCCCGAACATCAGTGCCCGCTCGACGGCGACCTTGACATCGCTCCAGTCCCACCACGGGCCGCCGTTCTTCGCCCCGCCCAGCTCCGTGGCGGTCAGCGGCCCCTCGGCCCGCAGCTGGTCGATCACGCGCTCGTACACGCCCTCGCCCAGCCCGTGGTGCCAGGACTCGCGCTCCCGGAAGGCGCGGCGCCTGAAGGCGAACAGCGGCCACTCCTCGATGGGCAGCACACAGGCCGCGTGCGACCAGTATTCGAAAGCGGTGCCGCCCGACCAGTACGCCCCCTCCACCGCCTCCCGGCCGACAGCGCCGAGCCGCGCGTAGGGCAGCAGCTCGTGCGAGCGGGCCAGCACCGAGATGGTGTCCAGCTGGACCTGGCCGAGATGGCGCAGCATTCCGCGCACGCCCGCTCTGCGGTCGACGGCCCCCAGCAGTCCCTGGGCACGCAGGGCGATCCTGCGGGCTTCGTCGGCGGTCAGACGCGGAGGAGCAACAGTCATGCGGGCGATCGTAGGGCCGACCACTGACAGTCGCGTCGGCGCTCGCATACCATGGCCGGTGCGGCGGGGCCATTCTCGCTGTGCCCGCGACCCAGCAGGCCCGACCCAAGGAGACCAGCCCTCGTGTCCGTCTTCAACAAGCTCATGCGTGCAGGCGAAGGCAAGATCCTGCGCAAGCTGCACCGCATCGCCGCTCAGGTGAATTCCATTGAAGAGGACTTCCTTGATCTCTCCGACGCGGAGCTGCGGGCGCTGACCGACGAGTACAAGGAGCGCATCGCCGAGGGCGAGTCGCTCGACGACCTGCTGCCGGAGGCGTTCGCCACGGTCCGGGAGGCCGCCAAGCGGGTCCTGGGGCAGCGCCATTACGACGTGCAGCTGATGGGCGGTGCCGCCCTGCACATGGGGTACGTCGCCGAGATGAAGACCGGTGAGGGCAAGACGCTGGTCGGTACGCTGCCCACGTACCTGAACGCGCTGTCCGGCAAGGGCGTGCACCTGATCACGACCAACGACTACCTTGCCCAGCGTGACTCGGAGTGGATGGGCCGGGTGCACCGCTTCCTGGGCCTGGAGGTCGGCTGCATCACGGCGGGCATGACCCCGGCGCAGCGGCGGGCGCAGTACGCGTGCGACATCACCTACGGCACCAACAACGAGTTCGGCTTCGACTACCTGCGCGACAACATGGCGTGGTCGAAGGACGAACTGGTGCAGCGCGGCCACAACTTCGCCGTGGTGGACGAGGTCGACTCGATCCTCATCGACGAGGCGCGCACCCCGCTGATCATCTCGGGTCCCGCGGACCAGGCCACGAAGTGGTACGCGGACTTCGCCAAGCTGGTCAAGCGCCTGGAGAAGGGTGAGGCCGCGGTGCCCACCCGCCAGGTGGCCGAGACCGGCGACTACGACGTGGACGAGAAGAAGCGCACGGTCGCCATCCACGACGCCGGCGTCAGCAAGGTCGAGGACTGGCTGGGCATCGACAACCTGTACGAGTCGGTGAACACCCCGCTGGTCGGCTACCTGAACAACGCCATCAAGGCCAAGGAGCTCTACAAGAACGACAAGGACTACGTCGTCATCGACGGCGAGGTCGTGATCGTCGACGAGCACACCGGCCGTATCCTCGCGGGCCGCCGCTACAACGAGGGCATGCACCAGGCCATCGAGGCGAAGGAGGGCGTGAAGATCAAGGACGAGAACCAGACGCTCGCCAAGATCACCCTCCAGAACTACTTCCGCCTCTACAGCAAGCTGTCCGGGATGACCGGTACGGCGATGACCGAGGCCGCCGAGTTCCACCAGATCTACAAGCTGGGTGTGGTGCCGATCCCCACCAACCGGGGCATGGCGCGCATCGACCAGGCGGACCTGATCTACCGCACCGAGGTCGCGAAGTTCAACGCGGTCGTCGAGGACATCGTGGAGAAGCACCGCACCGGGCAGCCGGTGCTGGTGGGTACCACCTCCGTGGAGAAGTCCGAGTACCTGTCGCAGCAGCTGAACAAGCGCGGCGTGCGGCACGAGGTGCTCAACGCGAAGAACCACGAGCGGGAGGCGGCGATCGTCGCCAAGGCCGGCCGCAAGGCGGCGGTGACGGTGGCCACGAACATGGCCGGCCGTGGTACCGACATCAAGCTGGGCGGCAACCCGGACGACATCGCCGAGGCCGAGCTGCGCAAGAAGGGCCTGGACCCGGCCGAGCACGTCGAGGAGTGGGCGGCGGCGCTGCCCCAGGCGCTGGAGCGCGCCCAGAAGGCCGTGGAGGACGAGTTCGTCGAGGTCAAGGAGCTGGGCGGGCTCTACGTCCTGGGCACCGAGCGGCACGAGTCGCGGCGTATCGACAACCAGCTGCGCGGCCGTTCCGGACGACAGGGCGACCCGGGGGAGTCGCGGTTCTACCTCTCGCTCGGCGATGACCTGATGCGGCTGTTCAAGGCGCAGATGGTGGAGCGGGTCATGGCCATGGCCAATGTGCCCGACGACGTGCCGATCGAGAACAAGATGGTGACGCGCGCGATCGCCTCCGCCCAGGGCCAGGTCGAGCAGCAGAACTTCGAGATCCGCAAGAACGTCCTCAAGTACGACGAGGTCCTGAACCGGCAGCGCGAGGTCATCTACAGCGAGCGGCGCCGGGTGCTGGAGGGCGAGGACCTGCACGAGCAGATCCAGTTCTTCATGGACGACACCATCGACGCCTACGTCCAGGCGGAGACCGTCGAGGGCTTCGCCGAGGAATGGGACATGGACCGGCTGTGGGGCGCGTTCAAGCAGCTCTACCCGGTGAAGGTCACCGTCGAGGAGCTGGAGGAGGAGGCGGACGGCCGGGACGGTCTGACGCCGGAGTTCATCGCCGAGTCCATCAAGGAGGACATCCACCGGCAGTACGGGGCCCGCGAGGAGGAGCTGGGCGCCGAGGTGATGCGCGAGCTGGAGCGGCGCGTGGTCCTGTCCGTGCTGGACCGCAAGTGGCGTGAGCACCTGTACGAGATGGACTACCTCCAGGAGGGCATCGGGCTGCGCGCGATGGCGCAGCGCGACCCGGTGGTGGAGTTCCAGCGCGAGGGCTTCGACATGTTCACGGCCATGATGGACGGGATCAAGGAGGAGTCGGTCGGCTACCTGTTCAACCTGGAGGTCCAGGTGGAGCGGAAGGTCGAGCAGGTTCCGGTCCAGGCCGCGGCCCCGGGCGCCGAGCAGGGCGGGGCGGCGCCGAAGATCCTGGCGAAGGGCCTGGAGGCCCCGAAGCGGGCGGACCGGCTGCACCTGTCGGCTCCGTCGGTGGACGGGGAGGGCGGCGTCGTGGAGAGCGATGTCGTGACCGACGCCGACCAGCCGGTGACCGGTGGCCGGGCGGACCGCCGCAAGGCCCAGAAGGGCGGCCGGCGCCGCAAGAAGTGACGCACACCGTGCGCCGCGCCCGTGCGGGGTGCGGCGGGCGGTGAACCGCCGGAGGGGCGGTGGGAACGGCTTTCGGCCGTTCCCACCGCCCCTCCGGGCGTGGTGGGGGACATCCCCCGGGTGGGGGACCCCGCGGGCCCTGCGGGGTTGACGCCCCACGGCCCCTGCCGGCCGGGTCAGCGGCGGCGGCCGTCGGGGCGGTGACGGGGTGGTGCGGTGGGGTGGGGCGGGTCCTGGTGGCCCGGGTTCATCGTGTCCAGTTCCAGGGCCGCGCACCGCCAGGAGCCGTCGGGGCTCTGTTCCAGCCGGAAGGCGATGGCCCGGGTGCGCTCGCCCACCGTCACGCGGGCGAACGCCTCGACCGCGCCGGGAGCCGGCTGGGTGGCGCCCACCCGCCGCAGCACCGGGGTGCCGGAGAAGGCGAAAGGGGCGCGGTCGGCGGCGTGGATGAGCGCCTCGTACGCCTCGGCCGTGGTGTGCCCCATCAGCAGATGGACGGGGCGGCGCCCGCTGAGGATCAGCAGCAGCCGTTCGGCGAACCAGTGCTGCGGGGTCCGCGCGCCACCGGACGTGCGGGGCAGCGGGACGCCCGGGCGGCGGGAGTCCGTGCGCCGCGTCCGGGGTGCGGGCCCGGCGCCCGGCCGGGGGCGTCGGTCGAATCCGCTCGTGCTGGCGCGCATGCCGTCCCCCTGCTCGTACTGGCGAGTAACTATGACGCAGTGTAGTCATGCGATCGCGGAGCGGCAAGGCGTACCCTGGACTCCTCACCCGTCAAGTCCTGTGATGAAAGCGGCAGTCATGCGCGTCTATGTTCCCCTCACCCTCCCGGGGCTCGCCGCCCTGCACCGCTCGGGAGAACTGGGGCCCGCGCCGCTGACCGCCTTCGCCGTCACCCCGGCACTGCGCGACTGGTACGGCGAGGGAGCCGACGAGGAGGAGCTGGAGTACGGGGCGCTCGGGGAGGCCGCGGCGGGCGCGCTGCGGCTGCTCGCCGCCGACCCGGCGGCCCCGCGGCGGCGGGTGGTCGTCGTCGCCGAGGTCGCCGACGGTGCGGTGGACGCCGACCCCCGGGAGCCCGGCGCCGTCACGCTCACCGCCCCCGTACCGCTGGCCCGGCTCGCCTCCGTGCACGTGGACGCCGCCGACGCCGAGCCGGCCGTGGCCGCGGCCGCCGCCGGGGACCGGGACGCCGACCCCGGCCACGAACTGCTGTGGTACGGCGTCCAGGAGATCCCCCACCTCCTCTAATCCATTTCGCGCCTGTCAGTGCCGCCCCGTACCGTCGAGGCATGGTTTCGGACACCCAGATCCCCGCACCGCGCTCCGCCCACATCGTGTGGGACTGGAACGGCACCCTGCTCCACGACACCGATGTGGTCGTCGAGGCCGTCAACGCCTGCCTGGCCGTCTTCGAGGCCCCGCCGATCACCGTGGAGCGGTACCGCGAGGAATACCGCGTGCCGATCCCCGACTTCTACCGGCAGCTGCTGGGCCGCGAGCTGAGCGAGGCGGAGTGGCTGCGGCTGGACGCGGCGTTCCAGTCGCACTACGCCACCCACGCGACGCGGGCCGCCCTCACCGAGGGCGCCGCCGACCTGCTGGTGTCCTGGCGGGGGGCCGGGCACACCCAGTCGCTGTGCTCGCTCGCCCTGCACGACCAGCTCACCCCGCTGGTCAGCCGCATGGGCATCGCCGGCCACTTCACCCGCGTCGACGGCAGCACGGGAGAGGGCAACCGCATCGGGAAGGCCGAGCAGATGGCCCGTCATCTGGCCGCCCTCGGAGCCGTGCCCCCCTCGCGCACCGTCGTCATCGGTGACGCCGTCGACGACGCACGGGCCGCCGCGCACATCGGGGCGCACGCCGTGTTGTATACAGGCGGTTCGCACAGTCGTCGCAGTCTTCAGCGCGCCGGCGTCCCGGTCGTGGACACTCTGGCCGAAGCGGTTGACCTGGCAGCGGAGCTGGCGGCGTGAGCGGCACCGCTCCGTTCGCCGTGAACCGGCCCTGTACTGCGATTTTGTTCACACCGTTCTCATCCGCTCGTCCCATCGGGAGCGATAGCCTTGCTCACGTGATCAGTGCGATATCGGCAGGAGGCGGTGCCGCCTCCCCTCGGGGCCCGGTTCATGGGGCGAGGTCCGCCACTGATCCGTTCTTCGCCGGGAGCATCCGTCACGTGAGATCGAGCGCTGCCCGGTGACCGTTTCCCGACGTCACGCAACGGCGCGCGACAGGAGCCTGAGGACATGCACACCAAGCTGGATGAAGCCAAAGCCGCACTGCTGGTGCAGGCCGCCGAGGTAGGGGTGGGAGATGGGGGGCCGGCCGGCATGGACGCCGCCGCGTTCACGGCCTACCTCCAGCGGTACTACCAGTACATCTCGCCCGAGGACGTCAGCGAGCGCGAGCCCGTCGACCTGTACGGCGCCGCCCGCGCCCACCTGCGGCTGGCCGCCACCCGCCCGCAGGGCACCGCCAACGTCCGCGTCTACACCCCGACCGTCGACGAGATGGGCTGGACGTGCAGCCACACCGTGGTCGAAGTCGTCACCGACGACATGCCGTTCCTGGTGGACTCCGTCACCAATGAGCTCTCCCGCCAGGAACGCGGCATCCACATCGTGATCCACCCTCAGGTGATCGTGCGCCGCGACATCGCCGGCAAGCTCCTGGAGGTGCTGGACGCCGGCCGCGACCCGTTCGGCCCGTCCGCCACCACCTACGACCCGGCCGAACTGCCCGCCGACGCCGTCACCGAGTCCTGGATCCACGTCGAGATCGACCGCGAGACCGACCGCGAGGACCTGACCCGCATCGAGGCCGACCTGCGCCGCATCCTCAGCGATGTGCGCGAGTCCGTCGAGGACTGGCAGAAGATGCGCGGCGCCGCCCTGCGCATCGCCGACGAGCTGCCCACCGAGCCCAAGGCCGACGAGCTGCGCTCGCAGGAGGTGGAGGAGGCGCGGGAACTGCTGCGCTGGCTGGCCGCCGACCACTTCACCTTCCTCGGCTACCGCGAGTACGAGCTGACCCGGCACAACGGCGCCGAGGACGACGAACTGCGCGCCGTCCCCGGCAGCGGCCTGGGCATCCTGCGCTCCGACCCGCAGCAGTACCCGGACGGCCACCCCGCCTACCCCGTACCGCTCAACCCGGCCGCCTCCCCGGCCTTCGCCAGGCTGTCGCCCTCGGCGCGGGCCAAGGCGCGCGAGCCGCAGCTGCTGATCCTCACCAAGGCCAACAGCCGCGCCACCGTGCACCGCCCTTCCTACCTCGACTACATCGGCGTGAAGAAGTTCGACGCCGACGGCCGCGTGGTCGGCGAGCGGCGCTTCCTGGGGCTGTTCTCCTCCGCCGCCTACACCGAGTCGGTGCGCCGCGTCCCCGTCATCCGCCGCAAGGTCTCCGAGGTGCTGTCCGCCGCCGGGTTCGCGCCCGACTCGCACAGCGGACGCGACCTGCTCCAGATCCTGGAGACCTACCCGCGCGACGAGCTGTTCCAGACCGGGGTGGAGACGCTGCGCTCCATCGCCACCGCCGTGCTGCACCTCCAGGAGCGCCGCCGGCTGCGGCTGTTCCTGCGCCAGGACGAGTACGGCCGGTACTACTCGGCGCTGGTCTACCTGCCGCGCGACCGCTACACCACCTCGGTACGGATGCGGCTGATCGACATCCTCACCGAGGAACTGGACGGCTCCTCCGTCGACTTCACCGCATGGAACACCGAATCGGTCCTCTCCCGGCTGCACTTCGTCGTCCGCGTGGAGCCCGGCACCGACCTGCCGGAGCTGACCGAGGCCGACGTCGACCGGATCGAGGCGCGCCTCGCCGAGGCGTCCCGCTCCTGGAGCGACGGCTTCGCCGACGCGCTGCTCAACGAGTGCGGGGAGGAGCAGGCGGCGGAGCTGAGCCGCCGCTACCACAACGCGTTCCCCGAGGGCTACAAGGCCGACTTCCCGCCGCGGGCGGCGGTCGCCGACCTCCAGTACGTCATCGGGCTGCGCCCCGGCGAGCCCGGCGCCGACTTCGCCCTCAACCTGTACGAGCCGGTGGGCGCCGCCACCGGCGAGCGGCGGTTCAAGATCTACCGGCGCGGTGAGCCCGTCTCGCTGTCCGCCGTGCTGCCGGTGCTCCAGCACCTGGGCGTCGAGGTCGTCGACGAGCGGCCCTACGAGCTGCGGCCCACCGACGGCGCCCCCGCCTGGATCTACGACTTCGGGCTGCGGATCCCCGAGGCACTGGCCCCGCTGCTGGGCGGCGACACCCGGGAACGGGTGCAGGAGGCGTTCGCCGCCGCCTGGACCGGGCAGGCCGAGAACGACGGCATCAACGCGCTGGTCATCTCTGCCGGGCTGACCTGGCGGCAGGCGATGGTGCTGCGCGCCTACTCCCGCTACCTGTGGCAGGCCGGCGCCCGGTTCGCCCGGGAGACCATGGAGGCCACGCTCCGCCGCAACGTCCACACCACCCGGCTGCTGGTCTCGCTGTTCGAGGCCCGGCTCTCCCCGCAGCGCGTCAGCGCCGGCCGGGAGCTGACCGACGGCCTGCTGGAGGAGCTGGACGGCGCCTTGGAACAGGTCGTCAACCTCGACGAGGACCGCATCCTGCGGGCGTACCTCACCGTCATCAAGGCGACGCTGCGCTGCAACTACTTCCAGCGCGACGACGAGGGCAACCCGCACCCGTACCTGTCGCTGAAGCTCGACCCGCAGGCCATCCCCGACCTGCCGCAGCCGCGCCCCGCCTACGAGATCTGGGTGTACTCGCCCCGCGTGGAGGGCGTGCACCTGCGGTTCGGGAAGGTGGCGCGCGGCGGGCTGCGCTGGTCGGACCGCAAGGAGGACTTCCGCACCGAGATTCTGGGCCTGGTGAAGGCCCAGGAGGTCAAGAACACGGTGATCGTGCCGGTGGGCGCCAAGGGCGGCTTCGTCGGCAAGCAGCTGCCCAACCCCGCGGAGGACCGCGACGGCTGGCTGGCCGAGGGGATCGCCTGCTACAAGACGTTCATCAGCGGCCTGCTGGACATCACCGACAACCTCGTCGACGGCGAGGTCACCCCGCCGCGCGACGTGGTGCGGCACGACGGTGACGACACGTACCTGGTGGTCGCCGCCGACAAGGGAACGGCCACGTTCTCGGACATCGCGAACGAGGTCGCGCAGTCCTACGGCTTCTGGCTGGGCGACGCGTTCGCCTCCGGCGGCTCGGCCGGCTACGACCACAAGGGCATGGGCATCACGGCGCGCGGCGCCTGGGAGTCCGTCAAGCGGCACTTCCGGCAGCTGGGCCACGACACCCAGAGCCAGGACTTCACGGTCGCCGGGATCGGCGACATGTCCGGCGACGTGTTCGGCAACGGCATGCTGCTGTCCGAGCACATCCGGCTGGTGGCCGCGTTCGACCACCGGCACATCTTCCTGGACCCGGAGCCCGACGCGGCCGTCGGGTACGCGGAGCGCCGGCGGCTGTTCGACCTCCCGCGCTCGTCGTGGGCGGACTACGACGCGGAGCTGATCTCCAAGGGCGGCGGGATCCACCCGCGCACCGCGAAGTCCATCGCGATCACCCCGCAGGTGCGCGCGGCACTGGGCATCAGCCCGGGCATCGTGTCGATGACCCCGGCCGAGCTGATGAAGGCGATCCTCAAGGCGCCGGTCGACCTGCTGTGGAACGGCGGCATCGGCACCTACGTGAAGGCGTCGGGCGAGACGCACGCCGACGTCGGTGACAAGGCGAACGACGCCATCCGCATCGACGGCCGGGACGTACGGGCCCGCGTCATCGGCGAGGGCGGCAACCTCGGCCTCACCCAGCGCGGCCGGATCGAGTACGCGCAGTCCGGGGGCCGCTGCAACACCGACGCGATCGACAACAGCGCCGGGGTGGACACCTCCGACCACGAGGTCAACATCAAGATCCTGCTGAACTCGCTGGTGGCGAACGGGGATCTGACGGTCAAGCAGCGCAACACGCTGCTGGCCGCGATGACCGACGAGGTCGCCGAGCTGGTTCTGCGCAACAACTACGCGCAGAACGTCGCGCTGGCCAACAGCGAGGCCACCGCGTCCGGTCTGCTCCTCGCCCACCAGCGGCTGATGCGGAAGCTGTCCGCCGACGGCCGGCTGGACCGCGGGCTGGAGTTCCTGCCGGCCGACGAGGAGATCTGGGAGCTGCGCGCGGCCGGCAAGGGGCTGACCCAGCCGGAACTGTCGGTACTGCTGGCGTACGCCAAGCTGTCGGTGACGGCGGACCTGATCGGCAGTGACCTGCCCGATGACCCGTACGTGAAGCGGCTGCTGGCCCAGTACTTCCCGACCGCGCTGCGGGAGCGGTTCCCCGAGCGCATCGAGGACCACACCCTGCGCCGGGAGATCATCACCACGCTGCTCGTCAACGACACCGTCAACACCGGTGGCAGCTCGTTCGTGCACCGCATGGGCGAGGAGAGCGGCGCCTCCACGGAGGAGATCATCCGCGCGCACACCGCGGCGCGGGCGATCTTCGGCCTCAACACCATCTGGGACGCGGCGGAGCGGCTCGACAACCAGGTGGCGGCGGACGTCGTCACCCGGCTGCGACTGCACTCGCGGCGGCTGGTCGAACGCGGCGCGCGCTGGCTGCTGAACAACCGGCCGCAGCCGCTGCAACTGGCCGACACGATCGAGCTGTTCGAGGACCGGGTCGCCCAGGTGTGGGCCGAGCTGCCGAAGCTGCTGCGGGGCCAGGACCTGGAGTTGCACGGCCGGATGTTCGATGAGCTGGTGGAGAACGGCGTACCGGCGGATCTGGCCCAGCAGGTCGCCGGGTTCTCGGCGGCGTTCTCGGCCCTGGACATCGTGGCGGTCGCCGACCGCAGCGGACGTGAGCTGTTCGACGTCGCGGAGGTGTACTACCACCTGAGCGACCAGCTGGGCATCTCGCAGCTCCAGGACCGCATCAGCGAACTGCCGCGGGCCGACCGCTGGCAGTCCATGGCGCGCACGGCGATCCGCGAGGACCTGTACGCGGCGCACCAGCTGATCGCGGCCGACGTGCTGGCGGCGGGCGAGTCCGAAGCGGGCCCCGAGGAGCTGTACGCGGCCTGGGCCGGCCGGCACGCGGCGATCCTGACCCGCGCCCGGGCCACGCTGCGCGAGATCCAGTCCTCGGACACCTTCGATCTGGCGAACCTGTCGGTGGCGATGCGCACGATGCGCACGCTGCTGCGCAGCAACCGCTGACCGGACACCCCGGGCTGTGACAAGGGGCCCGCGCCCGAGTAGCGATACTCGGGCGCGGGCCCCTTCGCGTGGGCAGGCATCCCACGTCGAGTCGGAGGTCGAGTGGCGAACGGCGGCCGAGTGGGGTGGGCCGGGCCGTTGACAGGGGGACCGGCGGATGCCGGCGCCGCTGCCCACACAGGTCATGGTGACTTCGGTGTGTCATCGGGTCCCCGAAGGACGGACCGTGACCCCCTACTGCTCTCGCGGCCCGGCCGGGCGGAGTTCGATCAGGGTGACTTCCGGGGGTGCTCCCACTCTCACCGGGGGGCCGAAGAAGCCGGCGCCGTTGGTCACGTACACAGTGGTGTCCTCCACCTTGCCCAGGCCCGATACCACCGGCTCCCACAGGCGGGAGAGCTGGGTGATCGGGAAGAACTGGCCGCCGTGGGTGTGGCCCGAGAGCTGGAGGTCGACTCCGTGGCGGGCGGCCTGGGTTGCCAGGATCGGCTGGTGGGCCAGCAGGACCACCGGGCGGGTGGGGTCGCGTCCGTCCAGGGTGCGGGCGAAGTCGGGGCCCGTGCCGTACTCCTCACCCGTCACGTCCTCGACGCCGGCCAGGTCGAGGGTCGCGCCGTTGTGGTGGATCTCCACCCGCTCGTTGCGCAGGCCGCGCACGCCGAGGGCGTGGAGTTCGCCCACCCAGGCGTCCGCCCCGTCGTACAGGTACTCGTGGTTGCCGGTGACGAAGAAGCTGCCGTGGGTGGACTCCAGCGAGCGCAGCGGGCGGGCCGCCGCGCCCAGTTCGGCGGGGAGGCCGTCGGCCAGGTCGCCCACCACCGCGACCACGTCGGCCTCCAGGCCGTTGATGTGCCGCACGATCCGTTCGGTGTGGGAGCGGCCGAGCATCGTGCCCAGGTGCAGGTCGCTGACGACGGCGATGCGCAGGCCCGACAGGCGCGGGTCCAGGCGGGAGATGCCGACCGGGACCCGTTGCACGCGCGGTGGACCCAGGGCCGAGGTCAGGCCGTAGCCGGTCGTCGCCACCGAGATCACGCCCGCTGTCGCGCCGGCCGTTCTGCTCAGGAACAGCCGTCTGTTCAGCTCGGCGGCCGTGGGCGGTACGGCGGGTCCGGGGTCGTGCCTGCCCGCGCGGCGCGACCTCAGCCATCCGGCCGCCCGGATCAGCTCCGCCACCAGCAGCGGCAGCGCCAGATACAGCACCACCGCGAGCCAGGTGTATCCCGGCCAGGCCAGCCACCGCCCCGCGTCCGGGCCCAGCGCCGGGACCAGGATGCGCGGGGCCGCGGCCAGCGCGGCCGAGGCGGCGGTCAGGACGGTGCCCACCCGGCGGGCGCGGGTGCCCGGCCGGGTGGTGTCGCGGACCAGGCGCTTCCACAGCCACCAGTGGACCAGCGCCGACGCGAGGACGATGAGCAGGTTCGTTGCCCAGCCGAGCATGCCGCGTTACCCCGCCACCCGTTCCCGGGCCTCGGCCGGCGCCTGCGCCGGCGGCGCCTCGCTCAGGCCGATGCGGTCGTGCAGCCGGCGCAGCGCCGGTGGCGCCCACCAATTGGCCTCGCCCGCCAGCCGCATGAACGCCGGCACCAGCACCGTACGGATCAGCAGCGCGTCCACCAGGACCGCCAGGGCCATGCCCACGCCCAGTTGCTTGAGGAAGACGACCTGTCCGGTGGCGTACGCGGCGAAGGTCAGCGCCAGGATGCCGGCCGCGGCCGTGATCAGCGGGGCGCTGCGCTGGATGCCGGCGGCCACCGCGCGGGTGTTGTCGCCGGTGCGGTCCCATTCGTCCTTGACCCGGGCCATGATGAACACCTCGTAGTCCATGGACAGCCCGTAGGCGATGCAGAACATCAGGATCGGGATGCTGGGTTCCATCCGGCCGGTGGCGGTGAAGTCCAGCAGCCCGGACAGATGGCCGTCCTGGAAGATCCACACCAGGGCCCCGAACATCACGGTCAGGCTGAGGATGTTGGCGACCGTCGCCTTGGCCGGGATGAGGACGCTGCCGGTCATGAGGAACAGGATCACGAAGGTGACGATCAGGATCAGCGCGATGACCAGCGGCAGCCGGTCCAGAAGGGCCGAGCGGAAGTCGGTCATCGCGGCGGGGAAGCCGCCCACCAGGACGTCGTAGGGGGCGTCCGTGGCGCGGACCTCGCTCACCAGCGCGGTGATGTCCCCGGCCAGCGCGTCCTGGCCGGGCACGACCGTGATCCACAGGGCGTCCGGCGCGGCGAAGCGCTCCGAGGACGCGGACGGTTCGGCGGTGCGCGAGCCGTCGCGGTAGGAGCCGGTGAGGGCGTCGACCTGGAAGACGCCGGGGATCTGTGACAGGCGCTGGGCGTACTCCTCGATCCGTTGCGTCACCTCCGGGCCCTCGCCCACACCGGTGGCCACGATCTGCAGGGCGTCGGTCTCCTCCGCCGGGAAGTTCGTCCCGATCTGTTCCTGGGTGACGCGGGCGGACGCCGAGGCGGGCAGGACGCGTTCGTCCGGGAGCCCGAAGTTCGCGCCCAGGAACGGGGCGCCCAGGGCGAGGAGGAGGATGAGGGCCGGGCCGCCGTACAGCAGCGGGCGGCGCATGACGCGCAGGGCCATCCGGTACCAGCGGCCCTCGCTCACCTCGCCGGTCGCCGCCGTGGGAACCGGGCGCAGCGTACGGTGGCCGGCCGCGGCCAGCGCGGCGGGCAGCAGGACCACGGCGCCGAACGCCGCGGTCAGCACGACGGCGATACCGGCGTACGCGAAGGACCGCAGGAAGGGGAAGGGGAACGCGAACAGCGCGGCCAGGGACGCGGCCACCGTGATGCCGCTGAACAGCACGGTGCGGCCGGCCGTCTCCACCGTACGGATCACCGCCGCCGGCCGGGCGCGGCCGGCCGCGCTCTCCTCCCGGAACCGGGCGATGACGAACAGGCTGTAGTCGATGCCCAGGCCGAGTCCGAGCACCAGGGCCAGGTTGGCGGCGAAGGTGGAGACCTCGGTGAAGGCGGTGACGCCGCGCAGGATCGCGAGGGTGGCCAGCACCGAGAAGATGCCGACGCCCATGGTGAGGGCGGCGGCCGACCAGCGGCGGTAGGCCCACACCAGCAGGAGCAGGACGACCGGGACGACGACGAGTTCGGCGCGGATGAAGTCGCGGGCGGACTCCTCGCCGACCTGCCGGAAGATCTCGTCCTGGCCACCTGCTTGGACGGTCAGGACGCCGCCGTTGTCCCGGTCGAGGAAGTGGGCGGAGATGGGCTCCAGTTGTTCTCTGGCCTCGGTCGCGCTGCCCGCCAGCCAGGCCACGACCAGGGCCTGCGTGCCGTCCGTACTGGCCAGGGTGGGGGTGTGGTCGCGGGACCAGTACGAGCCGGTGGTGGTGACCGCGTCCTGGGCGGCCAGTTCGCTCTCGATGGCGGTGGCCTCGGCGCTGACGGCCGGATCGTCGATGGTGGTGCCGTCCCGCGCGGTCAGCAGCAGCACGTAGTTGGGGCTGTTCTGCCCGAACTCGCGCTCCAGGATCTCGCCCGCACGGTAGGAGGGGGAGCCGGGGGACTCGAAGCGGGACAGGGACAGGGCGTTCATGGCCCCGGCGCCGATGGCGGCGGCCAGGACGAAGAGCAGTGCGCCGGCGATCAGGACGGCGCGCCGCCGGGTCGCCGCCAGTGTGCCGAGCCGGCGCAGCGGCGTGAGTGGGGGTGATGCTGCGGGCATGGTCGGTGCTCCTCGGTCGGCTTGGTGGGTTCGGTCGGTGCTGCGGTGCTGCGGTGGTGCGGTGCTGCGGTGTCGTCGCGTGGTCAGCCGGAGACCCGGTCCAGCCAGTCGGCCAGGGCGTCGTGCACCAGGGGTGCCCCGCGTTCCAGGCCCATGTAGTGGCCCGCCTCCGGGACTTCCAGGAGTTCGGTGTCGTCGGTGCCGGTGAACAGCGCCCGGTGTTCGGCGCCGCCCTCGACCCGGGCGTCCTTCTCGCCGTACAGGAACAGCACGGGGACGGTGATCTCGCTCAGGTGCCGCAGGTCGACGAGGACACCGCCGAGCTGCGCGACCATGTCGCCGCAGGGGTGCGGGTTCTGGTGCGGCAGGGCCAGGCGCAGGACCTCGGGGTCGGTGTCGTGGAAGTTGCCGTCCCGGAACTCCTCGGTGCCCAGGTCGTAGTAGACGTAGCCGTCGCCCTCGCCGCCCGCGCCGTTGAGGCAGGTGTTGAGGGCGGTGAAGAAGCGGGCGTTGGCCTGCGGAGTGAGGCCGAGGTCGGTCCAGTCCATGATCACCAGGCCGTCGATGTCCTGGAAGGAGTAAGCGGCGATCTGGGAGATCTGGCCGCCGTTGGACTGGCCGGCGAGGTAGACGCGGTCGAACGCGTAGGGGTCGCCGTCCGCCACGGTGTAGGTGCCCTCCCGCAGCGCCCGCGTGATCTGGTGGGCGATGTCCGCCTCGCCGCCGATACAGGTGAGATAGCCGTCGGGGTGGTCGCTGGCGCCGTAGCCGAGCCGGTCGACGGTGACGGAGGCGTGGCCGCGCAGGGCCATCTCCTCCGCGTGGTGGTAGCCCTCGGCGTCCAGCCGCCAGTACCACTCACCGGCCGCGATGCCGTGCTGGTACAGGGTGACGTCGGGTACGGTGCCGTCCTCCAGCAGGGCACGGGGTGCGGTGAGGTGGCCCTCGATCCGGTAGGTCCCGCCGTCCACCGGGCATTCGGCCAGGGTGCGGTTCTGGTTGACGACGGTGAAGGACACGGGGACGTCCACGATGTCCGCCGCCGCGAGCCGGACGGCGGTGGCGTCGGCGGCGATCGCGGCCTCCTGGGGGGAGGCGACGTCGATCACCTCGCCGGCCGTGTCCGCCGTGCCGTCCTCTCCCGGCGCGGCCACCGCCCAGTACGCGGGGGCGGCCACCAGCAGTGCTGCCGCCGTACCGAGGGCGAACGCGGCGGTGCGGGTGCGGGTGCGGGGTGCGGTCATGCGGCGGGCTCCTTGAGGTCGTGGTCGAGTGCCCCGCCGGCCCGGTACCAGGCGGCCTCGTCGGCGAGGGTCTGGGCCAGCGGCCGGAAGCCGACGCCGAGTTCGCGCTGGGCGCGGGCCGAGCTGATGCGGGTGCGGTTGCCGTCGAGCAGCGCGCGCACCCCTTCGCGGGTGGCGACGGGCGGCCGGCCGCGCAGCCGGGCGCTGGTCTCCAGGAGGGCGGCGAACCCGAGCGCCGCCGCGGCCGGGATCTGCCGGGGCGGGGTGACCCCGGTGGCCAGGGCGATACCGGTGGTGGTGTCGACCAGGGGCTGCCAGCGTCCGGCGACGATGTAGCGGCGCAGCGGGGCGCCGCGTTCGGCGGCGCGGACGCAGGCGAGGGACACGTCGCGGGCGTCCACCACGTGGTTGCCGGCCCGGGGCACGGCACGCAGTTCGCCGCGGGCGACGGACAGGAAAAGCCGCCCGGCGGAGGTGGGCCCTTCGTCGCCCGGACCCCACATCCAGCCGGGCAGCACGAGGGGAACCCGCAGCTCTCCGGGGTGCTCGGCGCAGAACCGGGCGATGGCGGCCTCGGCGCGTACCTTGCTGGCGCGGTATCCGTTGCGCTCCCAGCGCGGCGGCGGTCCGGCGTTCTCGTCGGCGGGGTGCCGGACGCTGCCGGGGGCCAGTGTGTTGATGGAGCTGGTGTGCACGACCGCCGGCACGCCGGCGGCGCGTGCCTCGCCCAGCAGGGTGGTGACGGCGTCGACGTTGACGGCGTGCAGCCGCCGGGCGTCGGCGCCCGGCGCGTAGTACTCACGGAAGTACGCGGCGGTGTGGATGACGGCGTCGGCGCCGGGCAGGGCGTCGCGGTAGCCCGCGGGGTCGGTGATGTCGGCGGTCACCACGGTGAGCCGGCCGGCGGCGGGCGCCGGCAGCAGCCGGGCCGCCTTGGCCCGGTCGCGGACCACGGCGATCACCTCGACGGCGTCCTCGCGGGCGAGCAGTTCGCCGACGACGGCCCGGCCGAGCAGCCCGGTGGCGCCGGTGACGACGACCCGTCGCAGGGGGTGGACGGTGGTCATGGGGTCTCCTCCCGGGCGGTTTCCGGCTCCTCGCGCAGTCCGAACCGCCGCTGGAAGCGGCGCAGCGGGGCCGGCGCCCACCAGGTGGCCGGGCCGAACAGGCGCATGACGGCCGGCAGCAGCAGCGCGCGGACGACGGTGGCGTCCACCAGGACGGCCAGGGCGACGCCGAGGCCGAGCATCTTGGTGTTGGTGATCTGTGAGGTGCCGATGGCGATCAGGACCACGGAAAGGATCAGCGCGGCGGCGGTGATGATGCCGCCGGTGCGCTGGACGCCGGCGACGACGGCGCGCGTGGAGTCGCCGTGCCGCCGGTGTTCCTCCGTCATCCGGGCGAGCACGAACACCGTGTAGTCCATGGACAGCCCGAAGGCGACGCAGAACATCAGGACCGGCAGGGTGGTCTCGACGGTGCCGGTGGCGGTGAAGCCCAGCAGCGAGGACAGATGGCCGTCCTGGAAGACCCACACCACCACACCGAACATGGCGCTCAGGCTGAGCGCGTTGAGCAGGACGGCCTGGAGCGGGATGACGACGGATCCGGTGAGCAGGAACATCAGCAGCAGGGAGGCGGCCACGATGACGAGCGCCGCCCAGCCGAGCCGGGAGCCGATGGCGGCCTTGGAGTCGACGAGCTGGGCGCTCTGTCCGCCGACCACCGGCGACAGCGCGCGGTGCGCGGGGTCGGCGGCGGTGAGGTCGCGGACCTGGCGCACCAGGCGCTGGGCCGTCTCGTCGGTGGCCTCCACACCGGCGACGGGGGTGAGGGTCAGATGGCTCATGCCGGCGCCGCCCCGTACCGCGTCGGCGGGGGTGGCCGCGGCGTCCAGCGCGCCGTTCCGGTAGCCGCCGAGCGGGGTGTCCACCCGTTCCACGGCGGGCAGTTCGGACAGGGCGGCGGCGTAGCCGCGCAGGGCCGCCGCGTCGCCGGGAGTGTCCGGGTCGGCCTGCCGGGCCAGCACTTCGACCGTGCCGGTGGTGGTGTCGGGGAAGTCCTCGCGCAGGGTGTCCTGGACGGTACGGGCCTCCGCGCCCTGCGGCAGCTGCCGGTCGTCGGCGGCCCCGAACGCGATGCGTGCGAAGGGCAGTCCGGCCAGCAGCAGGGCCCCGGCGACGGCGACGGTGACCAGCGGGGCGCGCCGTACCGCCCAGGTCACCAGGCGCCGCCAGCCCGCGCCGCCCCCGGCGCCGGCCGGGGCGCGGCGCCGCAGCACGCGCAAGGCGTCGACCCGGTGGCCCAGCAGCCGCAGCGCGGCGGGCAGCAGGAGCAGCGCGGCCCCGGCGGCCAGCGCCACCACGCTGATGCCGGCGTAGGCGAAGGACCGCAGGAAGTACAGCGGGAACACGAGCATCGCGGACAGCGCCGTCATGATGGTGAGCGCGGAGAACAACACGGTGCGTCCCGCCGTGCGCACCGTGCTGCCGACCGCAGTGTGCGGGTCGGCGCCGGTGGCCAGTTCCTCGCGGTAGCGGCGCACGATCAGCAGTGCGTAGTCGATGGCGAGGCCGAGTCCCAGCGCGGTGGTGAGGTTCTGGGCGAAGACCGATACCTCGGCGAACTCGGTGAGGACGCGCAGGACGGCGTTGGTGCCCAGGACAGCGACGATGCCGACCCCGAGCGGCAGCAGCGCGGCGACCAGGCCGCCGAAGACGACGACGAGGATGATCAGGGTGAGGGGGACGGCGATCAGCTCGGCGGTGAGCAGATCGGCGGCGATGGTGGACTGGAGCTCCTCCAGGACGGCGACGGGGCCGCCGAGCTGGACGCTCAGCGCCGGCAGATCGGCGGGGGAGCCCCGGTAGTCGGGCACCAGCCGCCGGAACACCGCCTTGGCGGCGTCCTCGTCGCCGCGTACATGGGCGAGGATCAGCGCCTGGCCGCCGTCCTCCGAGCGCAGTTGCCCGGCGCCGGTCTGCCAGTACGACAGCACGCCGGTGACGGAGGGTTCGAAGGCCAGCCGGGCGGCGAGCTCGCCGCCCTGGGCGGCGACGTCACGGTCGTTGACCCCCCGGCTCTCCGTACCCGACACCAGCAGCACCAGGTTGGGCTGGGCGGCCGGAAAGTGCTCGCGCAACAGCTCGGCGGCCAGGGTGGATTCGGCGGACGGGTCGTCGGTCCCGCCACCGCGCAGCCGGTCGCCGGCGTCCGCGCCGATGAGCAGCGCGTCGACGACGAACAGCAGGCCGAGCAGCAGGACGGCCCAGGGGGCCCGGCGCCCCGGGGGATGGGCGGCCGGGCCCCGGTCTGTGGTGGCGGACCGGCCCGGGGAGGTGGTGGTCAGGGCCATGGGTCCCCGTTCCGGTCCGGGAGGCGGGCCAGCAGCGCGTCCAGCGCGGCCGGTGAGCCGGGCCCGCCCAGGACGGCACGCCCGCCGACGACCCCGTCGGGCCGTACGTAGACGGCCTGAGCGGCGTAGCCGTGGGCGGCCTCCGCCCGGTCGTAGGGGGTGTCGGTGCGCGGGGCGGGCGCGCCGGGGCGGGTGCCGCCGATGAGCAGCACCTCGGCGGTTCCGCAGCGCCGTGCGGCGTCGGGACCGCTGTCCGTGGTGTCGGCGAGCACCACGACGGTGTGCCGGCCGGCGGCCAGGTACTGGTGCAGCGTCGCGGCGCCGGCCCCGGGCGAGCCGGCCCGGGTGTGCCGCAGGGTGAGCGGCAGGTCGGGGACCCGGCGCCCGGGGCGCAGCGCGCCGTCGGTGCCGTCCGCCGCCGACACCGCGGGCGATCCCGTCAGGTCGAGGTCGACCTGGGCCAGTTCGGGGACGAACCGCCGTTCCAGGAGTCCGCGCCGGGACAGTACGCGCATGGCCGTGTCCCGTACCGCGCGGGCGGGGCGGGAGCGCAGCAGCCACAGTTTGGTCTGCCGGTCGGCGTTGCGCACCGCGGTGACGGCGGTGGGCCGCCGCTCCGCCTCGTAGCTGTCGAGCAGCGCCGGGTCCGCGCCCCGGCACACCGCCGCGAGTTTCCAGCCGATGTCATAGCCGTCCTGGACGCCGGTGTTCAGGCCCTGCCCGCCCGCCGGGCTGTGGCAGTGCGCGGCGTCCCCGGCCAGGAACACCGCGTCCCGCCGGAAGGCGGCGGCGACCTTGGTGTGCACCTGGAAGCGGCTGGACCACCACAGGTCGCCGATCCGCCAGCCGCCGGGGCCGCGGGCGTCCAGCAGGGTCTGGAGTTCGGCCCGGTCGGGGGGTTCGGTGACCCCGCCGGCGGCCTGGTCGAAGAACACCCGGTGCCCGCCCTTGGGCAGCGCCACCACCACCAGCACACCGCGCGGGGTGAGGTGGTACTGCGCCTCGCGTTCGGGCGGCGGTACCGCTCCCGAGGCGTGAAGTACGGCGTCGCCGAGCAGGAACTCCCGCCCGTAGGTGCTGCCTTCGAAGGGCACGCCGAGCCCGGTGCGTACCGTGCTGTGGGTGCCGTCGGCGGCGATCAGCCAGCGGGCGGTGGCGGTTTCCCCGCCGCCGGCCCCGTGCGCCGTGCGCAGGACCGCGCTGGCCCCGTCCGGGGTGCTGGTCACGGCCTTGACCTCGGTGTCCCACTCGACGGTGCCGCCGAGCTGAATCAGCCGCTCGTACAGCAACTCCTCGGTGATGGGCTGCGGCACGCACAGCGGGCCGGGGAAGCGGGTGCCGGTCAGTGAGCCGAAGCCCACCTCGGCGACCCGCCGCCCCCCGGACCAGTACGACGCGCCGGCCAGCGGCAGTGCCCGTTCGGCGAGCGCGGCGGCGATGCCGAGCCGGTCCAGGACCTCCAGGGCGCCGCTCCACAGGATCAGTGCCTTGGGGGTGGTGGAGGGGCCGGAGCGGCGTTCCACCACGCGTACCGGTACGCCGTGCCGCAGCAGGGTGCAGGCGGCGGTCAGGCCGGTGGGGCCGGCGCCGGTGATCAGCACCGGCGGGGCACCGGCACGGGCACCCGAATCCGCACCCGTGCCCGGGTCCGTGTCCCCGCTCATCGGGTACCTCCCGTCGCGGTCAGCCCCAGGGCGTCGCGGACATCGGCGATGGCCTGGGCGGGGTCCTTGAACAGCACGGCCCGCAGGCCCAGGCGTTCGGCCGCCACCGTGTTCTCCTCCGTGTCGTCCAGCAGCAGGCAGTTCTCGGCGGGGGTACGCAGCCGGGCCAGCAGCCGCCGGTAGATTTCCGGGTCCGGCTTGCGCACACCCTCCTCGCTGGAGTCCACGACCACGTCGAAGAGTTCGTCCACCGGCACAGTGGCCCGCCAGCGCGGGCCCCACTCCCGGACGTTGTTGGTCAGCAGCGCCACCCGGTGCCCGCTCGCCCGCACCTCGCGGACCAGCGCCAGCACCTCCTCGTTGGTGCGCCGCCCCCGGAACCACAGTTCGCCGAACGGCCGGCCGGCCAGCACCTCGGCGGCCTGCGGCGGCAGCCCGGCCAGCATCCGGTCGGTGAACTCCGCCTCGGTGATGTCGGCGACCTCCAGCGCGGCCATCGGGCTGATCCCGTACCGCGCGGTGGCGCCGGCGAAGGCCGCGGCGATCGGCTCCAGGCCGATCCCGGTGGAGCGGGCGAAGACGGCGTAGGTCTCGGCCAGCGGATTGGTGAGCACACCGCCGTAGTCGCAGACCAGGACGCCGGGGCGGTCGGGACGGGTCAGCTCCACGGCGCGACCTCCATGGTGACCTCGCTGACGGTGGCGGAGCCCTGGGTGAGCAGGACGGTCACCGGTACGGCGATGACGCCCAGGTCCCCGGCGTGCCGCACCCCGCCGACCTGGGCGGTGGCGGTCGTCGTACGGTCCAGCTCGGCGAACGCGCCGAACGTGGCGGCGACATCGGTGACCAGCAGTGCGGCGGGCGAGAGCCCGTGCAGCCGGGCCACGGTGGCCACGGCCAGCTGGCGGGCGGCCTCCAGCTGGAGGTTGCCGGGTATGTGGTCCAGTTCGTGGTCGAACAGGTGCGGGTGGCCGGTGTTGACCACCAGCCGGGCCATCGAGTTGCCCGAGGGGTCCACCGTGGGTTCGGTGATGACCACGTTGCGCGGATCGCGGCGGCCCACCGAGCGGGCCTCGGCGGGTACCAGGCGTGGGCTGAGCACCAGCGCGGATTCGCCCCCCGGCGCCTGGCCGCGGCCCTTGGCGCGCAGCACCCCGAAGGCGCGGTGGCTGACGAAGGTCAGCCGGCCGGTGGCCTCCAGGGCGGTGTGCCCGTCCACCAGCAGCGCGCCGGAGAAGGAGAACCCGAGGACACGTCCGGCCCGGTTGCGGTCCGGGAGGACGGTGATCCTGATGACGGCGTGGGCCGGTCTGCTCCCGATCCGCAGGGCGGGCAGCGAGCGGACCGAGAAGCCCAGTTCCATGAAGATGAAGGCGCTGGCCAGCGGCACGTCGAGATGCCGGTGTGCCACCAGGACTCCGGACTGCCGGAGCACTTCGACCAGCAGCAGGAAGTCGTACGCGGCGGAGTGCTCGCCCACGACGTGCCCGCGCGGCAGTTGGGCGGCGACTTCGAAGGACAGGTGCCCGCCACCGGTATCGGTGGCGGGGGTGATGGTTACGTCCGTCCCCGTGGCGGCCGAGTCGGTGACGAACACCTCGGCCACGGACATGCGGTGAACCAGGGCTCGCGGCACGGTGGTGTCGTACCGCAGCTGGTCGGACGGGGCGGGCGTGGGGAGTTGCGTTGGCAGGGTCACGGCCGTTCTCCTCCAGGTCCGGTGAGCAGCGCCGAGCGGAAGGAGGCGCTGCTTGGTACGTCCGGGACCGACGATGGCGCGGGGCGCTGACCGATCGCTGGAAGGTCCGCTGAAGAACGGCTGAAGCGGGTTTGCCCGGCGCGCCTCGCATACGCGGACGGGGCCCGGCACAGAACATGGGCCGGGCTTGTGAAGGGTTGGTGCCGCTTCCCGGAGTCGGTCTTGTGAACTCCGCGCTGTGGCGGTAGCCGCGCCCGTCGCCAGGAACCTATGATCCCAACGGACTTCAGGGGGGAAGCCGATGGCGAAGAATGCGATCCGTTGTGAAGTGCTCGGGCCGTTACGGGCCCTGGACGGAACCGCCGAGATCGATCTGGGCCCGCCGCGGCAGCGTGCGGTGCTCGCGGCACTGCTGCTGCGCGGCCCGCGCCCGGTCACGGTCGACGGCATCATCACCGCGGTGTGGGGCGGCTCTCCGCCCGGGCACGCGGTCAATCTCGTGCAGAAGTACATCTCGGGACTGCGGCGCGCCCTGCCGCCCGGCACCCCGATCACCCTCACCGGCAGCGGCTACGTCCTGCGGCCGGAGGGCGGCCTCGACCTGTGGGAGTTCGAGGAACTGTGCGCGCGGGCCCGCACCCTGCGGGACGCCGGCCGGCCCGCCGAGGCGATCGACGCGCTCGGCCGGGCGGTCGGACTGTGGCGGGGCGACCTCGTGGAGGGCACCGACGGACCGGGCATCGAACTGGAGCGCGACCGGCTCACCGAGCGCCTGGTCGCCGCCGAGGAGGAAATGTACGGTCTGGGGCTGCGGCTGGGCCGGGGCGCCGAACACGTCCCCGAACTGGTGCGGCTCACCAGCCAGTACCCGCAGCGCGAACGGCTGCACGGCCTGCTGATGCGTTCCCTGGCCCAGTCGGGGCGGCAGACCGAGGCGCTGGACGTGTACACACGGGTACGCCGCCGGCTGGCGGAGGAGTACGGCGCCGACCCGGGGCCCGAACTGCGCGACGCCCACCAGTGGGTGCTCTCCGGAGCGGCCGACGAGCAGCGGCCCGGCCCAGGTGCCGGAGCCGGGGCCGGAGCCCGCGAGGTGGGCCGGGACGGTGGCGGGGACGGTGATGCGCGGGCCGCGGTCGCCCCTCCTGCGGGTCCGGCCCCGGCGGCGCTCGCCGGGGGGTACCCGCCGGTCGCCGAACCCGCCCAACTGCCCTACCCCGTCTTCGGCTTCACCGGCCGCACCGCCGAGGTCAAGCGCATCACCTCACTGCTGCTGTCCGGCGGCATGCCGGTGGTGTGCGTGGAGGGCACCGCCGGGATCGGCAAGACGGCGCTGGCGGTGCGCTGCGCCCAGCAGGTGGCGGCGTCCTTCCCGGACGGCCAGCTCTTCGCCGACCTGCGCGGCTTCGATCCGCTCGCCCCCGTCGAACCGGGCCAGGTCCTGGGGGAGTTCCTGCGCGCGCTCGGCGTCCCGCCGCGCCGCATCCCGCCCGCCGTGCACGAGCGCTCCGCCCTGCTGCGCTCCGTCCTCGCGCACCGCCGTGCCCTGCTGGTGCTCGACAACGCCGCCGACGCCGACCAGGTGCTGCCGCTGCTGCCCGGATCCGCGCACTGCGCCGTGCTGATCACCAGCCGCCGCCGGCTGACCGGGCTCGCCGTGCACAGCGGCGCGCACCGGGTGCAGTTGCCCGTGCTCAGCGTCAGGGAGTCGGACGCGCTGCTGCGGACCGTTCTGGGGCCGCCCGCCGCCGGTGACGAGGCCGCCATCGCGGAGATCGCCCGGCTCTGCGGCCATCTGCCGCTCGCCCTGCGGGTGGTGGCCGCCCGGGCGGCGATCTCCCCGCACATCCCGCTGGCCGCGGTCGCCCGCCGGCTGGCCGCGTCGGGGCCGCTGGCGGGGGTGTCGGCGCCGGAGGACGAACGGGTCTCGGTCGCGGCCTCGCTGGCCCTGTCCTACCGGGGACTCGACACCACCGTGCAGCGGGTGCTGCGGCACATCGGACTGATCCCGGGCCCCGACCTCACGCAGGCCGCCGCCGCGGCCGTCGCGGGCGTCGCCGAACCTGTCGCCGGACGGGCGCTGTCGGTGCTGTCGGCCGCGCACCTCATCGAGCAGCACCACGCCGACCGGTTCCGCTTTCCGCACGATCTGCTGCGCGAGTACGCCCGGCAGCGGGTCTACGCCGAGGAGGACCGCGGCGAGCGCGAGGCGGCGGTACGCCGGCTGTCCGCCTGGTACCTGCGGACCGCGTCGGTGCTGGGCGGCGGCTCCGGGCACCCGCACGTGGTAGGCCCGCACGGCCGGATGGAGACCGCGGAGGGTGGCCGGGACGGGCCGGCCGGCCCGGAGTCCGCGCTGCCGAACGCCGAGGCCGAGCTGCCCAACTACGCGGCGATGGCGGCCTACGCCGCCCGGCACGGCCCCTACCCGGTGGCCTGGCGGCTCGCCGGGACGCTGCACGACCTGTGCAAACGGCGCTCGCTGGTCGCCGAGTGGCTGACCATGGCCGAGGCGGGGCTGCGCGCCGCCGAACGGGCCCAGGACGCGCGGGCAGCCGCCGAACTGGCCCTGACCCTGGTGGACGCCTCGCTCACCGCCGGACTGATGGCCCAGGCCGAGCGGCACGCCCAGCGCGCGCTGGCCATCGGCGAGGAGTACGGCTGGCCGCGCATCCGGGCCGCCGCCCACGAGCAACTGGGACGCAGGCACTGGACGATCGGCGAACTCGGCGCGGCCCGCGAACGGCTGACCGAGTCCGTACGGCTCTACGGGGAGGGCGGGGACGGCAGTCATCTCCACACCGCGACGGCGCTGTGCGCGCTGGCCCGGGTGGAGGCCGACTCCGGCGCGCTGGAGCGGGCGTCCGGTCTGTACGGGAAGGCGCTGCGGCTGAGCCGGGCGGAGGGCGTACCGCACCTGGAGAGCATGGTGCTGGTCGAACTCGCTCTGGTGCACCGGGCGCTGGACCGTTCCGAGTCGGCGGCGCTGTCCTTCGAGGCGGCGCTGGCGCGCAGCCGCGCCAACTGCACCGGGCACCGCCCGCAGGCGCTCGCGCTGGCCTATCTCGCCGAACTGGACGCGGAGCGCGGGCGGGCCGAGCTGGCCGGGGAACGCGCGGCCGAGGCGGTACGGATCGCCCGGGACCAGGGCGACCAGTGGGCGCTGGCCGAGGCGCACAACGCGGCCGGCCGGGCCCTGGCCGCCCTCGGTGACCCGGCCGCCGCGGTCGGCCACCACCGGGCGGCGCTGGAGCTGGCCGGCACGCTCACCTACCGGCGGGCCGAACTGCACGCCGTGGTCGGGCTGGCCGCCACGACCACCGAACCCGGCTGGACCGGCCGGGCCACCGCACTGGCCGCCGCCCACGGCTACGACCTCGGCCAGCTGGGCGGCGCGCCCGCTCCCTGAGAGGTGTCGCGGACCGATCCGTTGTGGGTGGGGATGTGCACGGGGTTGCGGCTGCGGCAGCCGCCGCCGTTGCCCGGGATCTCGCCGGCCGCCGTGTGCCGGGTGATCCAGCGGTCGCGGCCCCCGGGCACAACCGCGCCGTCACCGCAGGAGCACAGCCTTCCGCCGGCCCTTCAGCGGTCGATCTCCTCGAACAGGGCCTCCCAGCGGTCCAGGACCCGGGGGAGGTCCAGGGGGGCCACGTGGTTGCGGGCCGCCGCGCCGTAGTGGTGGCGGCGGGGCGTGTCGGTCATCAGGTGGGTGAGGGCCTGGGTGAAGGCGTGGGTGTTGCCGGGCGGGACCAGGGTGCCGGTGTGGCCGTCCTTGATGAGTTCGCGCACGCCCGCCGACAGGTCGAAACTCACCGTCGGGACGCCGCAGGCCGCCGCCTCCGCCACCGCCATGGGGCGGCCCTCGCGGTCGCTGGTGAGGGCCAGCAGCGACAGTTCGCGGTAGGCGGCGGCCATGTTCTGGACGCTGCCGCGGAAGTGGACCCGTTCCGCCACGCCCCGCGAGGCCGCGTGCGCCTCCAGCGTGCCGCGCAGCGGCCCGTCGCCGAAGAGGTGGAGTTCCCAGTCGGGCGCCCGGGTCGTGGTGTCCGCGAACGCGTCGATCAGCCGGTCCAGCCGCTTGACCGGCTCCAGACGACCCACCGCCCCGATCCGCCGGGTGTCCAGCCGGGCGGCCAGACCCGGGCTGAACGGCAGCGGGTTGGGGATGGTGGCCGCGTTGGGGAGGCGGTCGCGGCGGAAGAGCGCGGCGTCGCCCTCGCTGAGGAAGACGGACTTCTCCAGCTCCGGGTAGTGCCGCAGGATCAGCCGCAGGTTGGCGGAGGCCCGCGCCTGTTCGTACGACTCGTGGTACTGGCCGATGCCCCGCAGATGCGGCCATTCGGCGGCGCGCAGCCAGTCGGCCGCCCACGGTGAGCCGATGATCAGGTAGCCGGTGTCGACGGCGGCCAGCCGTTCCTTCAGTTTCACCAGCGCCTCGTCGCGGTGGTCCGACCGCGCGCGCTGTTCCCTGATCCGGGACCAGTTCAGCCGCTCGGCGAAGGTGTTGGCCCGCCAGGGTTCGGGTGCCGGCTCCGGGTAGAGCGTGGTGTGCCGGTAGCCGGGGTCCGGCTGGTACGTGTGCGGCTCGGGGCTCGGCCGGATGCCGATCAGCTCCACCCGGTGCCCGCGCCCGGCGAACCCCTGGGCCAGGGTGTGCAGCACCCGCTGGGAGCCGCCCATGGAGTCCACGTCGATGCCGATCAGGAAGATGTTGCGGTGTTTCATCAGGCGATTCCTTCGAAGAAGCGTTCCACCACGGCCCAGCTGGCGCCGCCGGTCTCGTAGGTCGTGAAGCGGTTCTGGAACGCCGCGTACCGGTCGGCGTGCTCCTTCTGCACCCGGTCCAGGTCGTTCACCACCTCCACCAGTTCCCCGGTCTCCGTCAGCACCGGGCCGGGCGCGATCTCCGCCAGGTCGTAGTACGCGCCGCGCGCGCTGTTGCGGTAGTGCTCGTAGTCGTCCGCGAACAGCAGGACGGGCCGCCCCAGGTTGGCGTAGTCGAACATCACCGAGGAGTAGTCCGTCAGCAGCGCGTCCGAGGCCAGCAGCAGATCGTTGATGTCGGGGAAGCCGCGCCCGTCCCGCACCACCGGGGCCACCTCGCGCGGCACCTCGAAGCGTTCGTAGTAGTGCGGGCGGACCACGATCGTCCACTCCTGCCCGATGCCGGCCGCCAGTTGGGCCAGGTCCACCCGCAGCGACGCGCCCGAGCCGCGTGCCCCGTCCCGGAACGTCGGCGCGTACAGCAGGACCTTGCGCCCGTCCGGGATCTGCAGCCGCACCCGCGCCGCCTGCGCCCGGTCCCTGGCCTCCACCTCCCGCCAGCGCACCAGCACGTCGTTGCGCGGCAGCCCGCAGCGCAGCAGCTCACCGGTGTAGCCGTTGGCCCGGACGAAGGTGCGCTCGAACTCCTCGCTCGGCGCGATCAGCAGGTCCCAGCGGGCGACCGCTTCCCGGTGCTGCCGCTGCTTGTCCTCGCTCCCGAAGCGCAGTTCGGGGATGTCGAAGCCCATGTGCTTGAACGCCTGGCCGTGCCAGGTCTGCAGGTAGCGGGTGCCGCGCGGTTTGCCGTACGCGGCGGGGAAGCCGTGCGAGTCGACCCAGTAGCGGGCGCGGGCCAGGGTCCGCACGTACTCCCAGCTGCCGCGCCGCACCAGCGGGACGCCGGGCGGGAAGCCGGACGGGTCGCCCGCGTGGGACCACACGGCGTTCAGGGGCAGTCCGCGCCGCACCAGTTCCTCGTAGATGTAGCGGGGGCTGTCGGCGTAGCCGCGCCCCTCCAGCGCTTCGAAGACCACCAGGTCGCGGTCCCGGGGCAGCCGCTTCAGCTCCTGGTACGTCCAGGTCTTCAGGCGGGGGCCGGACAGCCGGCGGCTGACGCGGGCGGTCTTGCGGCGGACCGGGCCGAGGGCCGGGGCGATGACCTCGGCGCCGGCCAGCAGTCCGGAGCGGGACCAGGTGAGTTCGAGGCGGCCGGCGCCGCGTTCCTCCACGGCGACGCCGATGGAGTGTCCGGCGAGCCGGGTGCGGCGGGCGGGCAGATCGCCGGGGGCGAGCAGGATGTCGGTGCGGCGCAGCCCGAGCCGTTCCAGGGCGATCACCGGGTGGCGGCGGCCCTTGAACCCCTTGGCGGCCATGGGCACTTTGCGCAGGTCGACCTCGATGTCGGCCTCGTAGCGGTCGGTTCCGGCCGGCACGTAGGCGAAGGGGACGCGCAGCGGCTCGCCCGAGGTTGCCAGCCACAGTTCGGCGGTGATGCCGTCGGGGTCGGCCAGCAGCCGGGCCGGGTCGTACGTGCGCAGGCCGAGGCGCAGTTTCGCGCCGGCGGTGGTGACCCGGGTCAGCTCGTGCCGTACGGGGCGGGAGGTGAAGGGCTGGGCGTCCAGCTGCCACTCGGTGATGTCGAGTTCGGCGAGCGCCTCGGGGTCGTCGGGCAGGTGGTCGCCCCAGTAGGTGCGTTCGCCGTCGCGGATCACGGCGGGCGGGGCGAGCAGCGGGCGGCCCAGGGTGCGGGCGGCGGCCTGGGCGTCCTCGAAGCGGCCGGCGGTGAGCAGGTACTGGCACACGCGCTGTTCGCGGGGGAGCTCGGCGCGCGCCTGCGGGGTGATCCCGGTGCTGAGGTACTCGGAGACCACCTCGGTGAACTCCCCGATCCACTCCAGGTCGCGGAAGGGCAGGTCGCCGAGGTAGAGCCGCAGGTCGTGACGGAGGAACTTGGTGTCCTTGGCGGGGCGCAGCGCGGCGTTGCCGCTGTCGGTGAGGAAGGTGTCGATGAGCCGGGCGGCGTGCACCCGGTCGCGGACGTTGGCCATCTTGTGCCGGCTGGAGGAGATGGACAGCTGGCCGGGGTCGTGGGCGAGGTACCAGGTGTACACGGGCCAGGGCACGACGGCGAAGCGGTCGGCGAGGGTGAACGCCTTCGCGGTGAACAGCTGGTCCTCGTAGTGCATGCCGGTCGGGAAGCGCAGCCGGTGGCGGGCGATGAACGCGGCGCGGTAGAGCTTGTTGGTGGACAGGTGGTCGGTGAAGAACTCGGGCGCCCGCGCGATGCCGTCCACCACGCGCACATCGCTGTCGAACAGCTCCGGGTACCACAGGGCGCGGGCGCCGTTCTCCTCGTTCACCCGGGTGACCTCGCCGGTGACGAAGTCGACGCCGGTGGCCTCGGCGGTCAGCAGCAGGGATTTGCAGGCGTGGCGCGGGAGTTCGTCGTCGCTGTCGAGGAACATCAGGTACGGGGCGCGGGCGGCGTCGATGCCGGCGTTGCGGGGGGCGCTGCAGCCGCCGCTGTTCTCCGGCAGCCGCAGGACGCGTACCCGGGGGTCGGTGGCGGCCAGTTCGCCGGCGACCCGTTCGGTGTCGTCGGTGGAGCAGTCGTCCGCGATGATCACCTCCAGGTTGCGCAGGGTCTGCCGCAGGACGGAGTGGACGGCGCGGGGCAGCCGGTGGGCGTCGTTGTAGGTGATGACGACGACCGTGACGTCCGGTGTCAGCGTCGTGTCGGTCATGGGGTTGCGCCCCCTCGGGGTTCGATGGGTTCGATGCGGTCCACCTGGTAGAAGCCGGCGACACAGCGCGCGGCCCAGTCGCCCTCGGCGTTCTTGGCCATGAAGGGCTCGGTGAGCCCGGCGATGTGCAGCGGCTGGTAGCCGACGGCGGTGGCACCGGCGGCGGCCTCGGTACGGATGCGGGCGTCCTGCGCGTCCCAGGCGGCGGCGCGGTCGCGGGTCTCGGTGGCGAGGGACCGTACGTCGGGGAGCAGTCCGGCCAGGGCGCCCAGGGTGGCGGCGGTGGTGAGCAGGGCGGCCACGGTGCGGGCGCGGGGGCGCAGCCGGGTGGCGAGGACCTGGCCGGCGAGCATGCCGTAGCAGCACAGGGCGAGCAGCAGGGGCAGCAGGAAGCTGTTCCAGGTGCGGTAGTACGTCCAGCCGCCTTCCCCGTAGCCCAGCCGCAGGGCGGCGACGACGGCCAGGGAGGTGAGCGCCACCGCGAGGGCGGGGACGGCCAGGGCGAGCCGGCCGGAGATCCCGGGCAGCGCGGGCAGGACGACCATGCCGGAGTCGGCGCCGCGCCGTACGGGGGTGTCGGTGGCCGGCTGGGGGTACCCCCGGCCGGAGGCTGGCGGAGGGTGGGGCGCGGTCAGCGGGGGCAGCGACAGGGGTGCGGTGCGCAGGGCCAGGCCGAGCAGGACGCCGACGGTGAACGCGCCGAGCCACACCCAGGAGCCGGCGGCGCGCCCGAGGAACTCCCACACCCGCAGCCAGTCGTGCACGGTGGCGGAGAGTTCGGCGGTGGAGAAGGGGTCGCCGGCGGGCGGGTGCACGCGCCGCCGGGCGCGGGCGCCGGGGGAGGTGTAGAGCAGGGCGAGCCCGGCGAGCAGGCCGAGGCATCCGGCGGCGCACCAGGTGAGGACGTAGTGGCCGTCGGGGGTGCGGCGGCGGGCCAGGGCGGCGAGTCCGGCGAGGCCGGCCAGGACGAGGGCGACCGCGCTGAACGCCTCGCTGAGGGTGCCGAGGAAGACCCCGGCGGCCAGCACCCCGAGCACCGCGGCACGGCGGGCGCGCTTGCCGCGCCGCTGGGCCCACAGCGCCCAGACGATCAGCCAGAGGCCGATGATCGCGGGCAGGGTGTGGGAGATGGTGGAGGGGGCCCACAGCAGGGTCTGGTAGGGCAGCGGCGAGGCGTACACCAGCAGGGCGGGCAGGACGAGGGCGGCGGCGATCAGGGCCGGCAGTGGAGCCTCACGGCCGGTGCGGACGGCCAGGGTGCGGCCCAGGACGACGAGTCCGGTGGCGAGGGTGAGGAGCAGGAAGGCGGGCAGCAGCTTCGGGCCGAGCAGCCCGGCGGTGTAGGTGACGCCGTTGAGGAAGGCGTTGGCGATCCGGCCGTTCTGGGTGGTGTAGAAGTCCCAGGTGATGCCGTGGACGCCCATCTCGCGGGTCTTCCAGGCGGCGCACCAGTCGTCGGAGGTGGGACGTACGTACCGTCCCAGGGCGGCACTCACCGCGAGCAGCGCGCCGGCTCCGGCGGCCACCGCGAGTGCCGGGCGGCGGCGCGATGCGGTGGTGCGCGGTGTCACCCGGACGCCCTCCTTCGCATGTCGCAAATGGGATGAAATAGGTGCATTGCACCATACTGAGGCACGCCGGGCTGTCCACGGCAGCGCGGATCCCGCGCGTTGTGCGGGAGATCGGGAGATCCGGGACAACCGGAAGGAAAGCTCGGCCATGAAGCTGTCCGTCGTCGTCCCCTGCTACAACGAAGAGGCCGTCATCGACCGCTTCGACCAGCAGCTGCGCACCAGCCTCGACCGGCTCGGCGTCGGCTACGAGCTGTGTTACGTCGACGACGGCAGCGCCGACAACACCCTCACCCGACTGCGCGCCCTGCGCGTCGAACACCCCGCGAACACCCGCTACCTCTCCTTCAGCCGCAACTTCGGCAAGGAGGCCGCCATGCTCGCCGGACTGCGGGCGGCCGACGGCGACGCGGTGGTCCTGATGGACGCCGACCTCCAGCACTCGCCCGAGCTGATCGGCCACATGCTCCAGCTGCACCGGCGCGGCCACGACCAGGTGGTGGCCAAACGCGACCGCTCCAGCGACAAGGCGGTGCGCGGCCTGCTGTCCCGGCTGTACTACCGGGCCGTCAACCGCTGGGTGGACGTGCGGCTGACCAGTGGCGTCGGCGACTTCCGGCTGCTGTCCCGGGCGGCGGTGGACGCGCTGCTCTCGCTGCCCGAGAACAACCGCTTCTCCAAGGGACTGTTCTCCTGGATCGGCTTCGACACCGTCACCTTCGACTGCCGCGACGCCGAACGGCAGGGCGGCGGGGGCAGCAAGTGGCGGTTCGGCTCGCTGCTCAACTACGGCATGGACGGCCTGATCTCCTTCAACAACCGGCCGCTGCGGATGGCCATCTACACCGGTCTGGCGCTGGCGGCACTCGCCGCCGGGTACGCCGGCTGGGTGATCGTCACCGCCCTGAGCGGCGGGGTCACCGTTCCCGGATACGTCACCCTGGTCGCCATCATCGCCGGGCTCGGCGGGCTCCAGATGCTGATGCTCGGCCTGATCGGCGAGTACATCGGGCGCATCTACTACGAGACCAAGCGCCGGCCGCACTACCTGGTGAAGGAGAGCGGCGAGGTGCGCTCCCCGGCGCCCGCGCCCCTCGCCGGCGCCGGCCAGGCTCCGGCACCGGGATCGGCCCCGGCCCCGGCCGTCGAGCCGGCCCCCGCCGAGGACCTCGAACGATGACGACGGTGCCCCGGGCGGCCCAGCTGGCCCAGTTCGGCCGGTTCGCCCTGATCGGCGTCGTCAACACCGGCACCTTCTACCTCTGCTACCTGCCCCTGCACCGCTGGCTGCCGTACTTCTCCGCCTTCACGCTCGCCTACCTCGCCAGCATGGTCGGCTCCTTCTTCCTCAACACCTACTTCACCTACCGCACCCGCCCCAGCTGGCGGAAGTTCGCCTTCTTCCCGCTGACCCAGCTCACCAACTACCTCGCACAGAGCGCCGGCCTGTATCTGCTGGTCAGCGGCGCAGGACTGAACAGCACCACCGCCCCGCTGCTCGCCGCCGCCGGCGCCGTACCCTTCACCTATCTGGTGTCCCGGCGCATCCTGCTGCCCCATCCCCGCGAGGAACCCGCTCCATGAGTCTGTCCCGCCGCGCGCTGCTCGGGGGCGGGCTCGCCTCCGTCCTCGGGGCCGCCACCCTCATCGAGGCCCTGCGCCCCATACCCGGCGGTGAGGACCACGACGCGCTCCCGGACCCGGCGGAGAACGCCTCGGTCGTGCAGATCATCGCCCACCCGGACGACGACCTGTACTTCATGAACCCCGACGTGAGCTGCACGCTGGGCGGCCCCGCCGCGCTCACCACCGTGATCCTCACCTCCGGCGAGTCCAACGGCGTCAACGGCAACGGCGGCCCCGGGCGGCCCTCCCCGAGCGAGGGCCACGAACGCTTCGCCCGTGCCCGGCAGAACGGACTGCGCGCCGCGTACGCCCACATGGCCACCGGCGACCACAACAGCCGCTGGAACTCCGTCATCCTGTCCACCGCCGGCGGCTTCCCCGCCCAGTGCGACACCCTGCTGGCGCGCCCCTCCCTGCGGCTCATATGGCTGCAACTGCGCGAGGCGCGCAAGGTCTCGGACGAGGTGCCGCAGTCGCTGCGCGGACTGTGGCGCGGCCAGGTCGGGACGCTGGAATCGCTGCGGGCGCGCGGCAGTGTGGTCGGTGAGGACTTCACGGTGACCGGCGACCAGCTGACCGCCGCCCTCACCGGACTGCTGCGGGCCTCCGGCCCCACCCATGTCAGGTTCCAGGACCCGACCCCGGACCGGCGCCCGGGCAAGAAGGTGTACGCCGACCACCAGGACCACATGTACGGGGCGAGGTTCGCCCAGCTTGCGCTGGAGCGGTACGCGGCGCAGGACCCCGCGCACTTCAGCGTGCAGAGCTACCTCGGCTACCGGGGCGGCACGCTGCCCCCCACATTGAGCCCGGCCGCCGTCGAGGCCAAGGCGCGCACCCTGCACATCTACGGCGGGGTCGGCGCGACCTGCGGCGACCCGGACGGCTGCGGCGACTACAAGACGGGCGCCACTCCCGTGCTGCGCTGGGTGCCGGTCATGCGCGACCCGCGCGAGATGGGCACCGACTGGCTGCACCGGCTGGACGACGACGGGGTGCTGGCCTGCGCGGTGCTCAGCGGACGGCTCGCGCTGTGGCGGAGGGAGGCGGGCGAGACCCGGTGGGAGGGCCCGGAGCTGCTGCCCGGGACGGGCATCGACGACGGGCTCGTCATGGTGCGCCACCCGGACGGGCGGCCGGCGGTGTACGGGACCCGTACGGTCGGCGGCGCGCCGGGCGACGCCGGGTACCGGCGGGAGGTGATCGCCTCGGTGGGGCTCGGGCCGTGGGAGTCGCTGGGCGCGCCGGGCGGCACGGACGCGGAGGCGAGCTGGCAGCTGTCGGTGCCCGCCGTCGGGGTGGACGCGGCGGGGCGGGTGGTGGTCGCGGTGCGGAACGCCGAGCACGGACTGAGCGCCCGCACCCGGGACCCGGGGGCGGGGGAGTGGGGCCCCTGGCAGGACCTGGGCGGCTCCAACGCGGGGAGCCGGCCGGTGGCGGCGACCGCCAGGGACGGCCGGATCAGAATCCTGGTGGCCACGCACGAGAAGGTGCTGCTGTGGCGGCAGCGGGCCGACGGCGGGTTCGGCGACCCGGTGGACGCCGGACTGCCCGCCGTCACCGGGCCCCTGACGGCGCGGCAGGCGGGTGCCGGGGTGAAGCTGTACTTCCGCGAGCCGGGCACGGGTGCTTTGCAGACGGCGGTGGTGGACGGGGTGGAGGGCGCGAAGCCGCAGGTCACCTTGATGCCCGGCGGGGTGGGGTGCGGGCCGGTGGCGGAGGCGGACGACGCGCTGGTGGCGGTGCGGGACGAGGCGGGCCGGGTCGCGGTGGCCGTATCGCCCGCGCCGTGGGTGACGGAGAGCCATATGGCCGTGGGCAATCCGGCGGCGGTGGCCACGGCCAGGGGCCGGGCGACGGTCGCCTACCTGGGCGCGGACGCCCGGCTGCGTTCCACGGAGTTCGACACGGCCTAGCCGCTCTTGGGGCGGGCGCGGACGTGCATGCGCTCGCCCTGCGGGCCGAACAGGCTGAGCAGTTCCACCGGCCGGTTGTCGGCGCTGCCGAACCAGTGCGGCAGCCGGGTGTCGAACTCGGCCGCCTCCCCCTGCCCCAGCTCCAGGTCACGGTCGGCCAGCAGCAGTCGCAGCCGGCCGCTGAGCACGTACAGCCACTCGTACCCCTCGTGGGTGCGCTGATCGGGGACCGGCTGCCCCTCCGGCTGGCCCGGGATGATCATTTTGTACGCCTGGAGCGGCCCCGGGTGGGCGTTGAGCGGGACGACGGTACGCCCGCCCTGGATCTGGCGCGGCGCCAGCCGTACCCGGGGATCACCCACCGGCGGGGCTCCCACCAGCTCGTCCAGCGGCACCTGGAACGCCTTGGCGAGCGGCAGCAGCAGTTCCAGCGAGGGTCGGCGCTGCCCGGACTCCAGCCGGGAGAGGGTGGAGGTGGAGATGCCGGTCACCTCCGACAGCGCGGCCAGCGTCACCCCCCGCTCCTGGCGCACCCGCCGCAACCGCCCCCCGACCTCGGCCAGTACATCCGTGAACTCCATGGCCCCAGCGCACCACGGCGTCCCGATTATGGCAACTCGTTCTTGCCGGATGTGGCTGGCGCCACCACCGGATCCGGGGCGGTGAAGGTCTCGTTGTTGGCCGGGACGCCCACGCCGGTCCAGGTGAAGGGGATGCCCTGGGCGTGGCGCGGGTCGGGGTGGTCCATCAGCTGGAAGTGCACGTGCGGCTCGCTGGAGTTGCCGGTGTTCCCGCACTCCGCCAGCGGCTGGCCCGTGGTCACCCGGTCGCCCTCGCGCACCCGCAGCGAGCCGCGCCGGACATGGGCGTACAGCGCGTACCGGCCCTCGCCCAGGTCGATGGTCACGTGATTGCCGATGACGCGGTGCGGGCCGGCGATGTCGCGCAGGAAGCCCTCGGCGAGCAGATAGGCCAGGGCGGGCCAGGAGTTGCGGCTGCGATGGTCGCGCTGGGAGTCACGGGCGCTGACCACGGTGCCCTCGGCCACCGCGAGCAGCGGGGCGCCGAACGCCGGGAAGTCGCGGTTGGGGCGGGACAGCGGCCACCAGCCGAAGGCGGGGCGCGAGCCGTCCGCCGGTTCGGCGACGATGTCGATGGCGTGGCTCTGGCCGTAGCCGTGGGTGCCGTGGCTGGGGACCTTGTCCGCCGGGCTGTTCATGGCCAGCCAGCGGCCGGTCACCGGGGGCGCGACCTCCAGCGGCGGCGGGTACTCCCGGTTCCTCGGCGGGCGGGTGGAGACGTACGTGACCATCACGCCCGACAGGAGGAAGGCCCACGCGAGGAATGACGGAATTCCGTAGAAGATCTCCAGCACGGCGAGGGCGAGGAACGCGGTCCAGCAGGTGCGGGCCAGGGCCGGGGCTATCGTGCGAAAGGTGTCCATGGGGGGCTCCTCGGGACGTTCAGCCGGGTGACTGGGTGATGGCCAGCGCCGCCAGCAGCGGGATGACGCGGGTGACGGGGATCTCGTGCCGGCCGCGCTGGGGGGTGTGCAGCCAGCCGGCCGTGGTCAGCTGCCGCAGGTGGTGGTAGATCTGGCCGGTGGTGCCCAGGTCCTCCAGTGCGGCCAGTTCGGCCACGGTGCGGCGGCCGTGCACGATCTCCCGCAGCAGCCGCATCCGTACCGGATGACCCAGCGCCGCGAAGGACTCCGCCGCCTGCTCCCAGTCGGCGGCCAGCACGGTGTCGGTGGCCAGGCCGAACTGCCACTCGGTGAACTCCTCGGTGGGCAGCCGCGCCGAGCCGGTGAACAGCACTCCGCCCGTGCCGTCCCCGGGCAGCCGCGCGCGCAGCCCTTCCAGTGCCCAGAAGTCCCCGGCGGGCCCGGACCCGCTTCCGCCGGCGGGGCCCGCGTCCGCGCCGCCGGACCCGCTCTCCAGGGCGGCCACCCGGCTCTCCAGCGCCGCCACCCGTTCCTCCAGGCCGTCACTCATACGGAATAGCGTACATCTTGTACGTGATTACCGAATGAAGCGCCAGCCCGTCCAGGCCGACGTGATCATGTCCCGCACCCCGCGCCGCGCGCTCCAGCCCAGGTGCTTGGCCGCCGCGTCCGTCCGCGCCACCACCCGCGCCGGATCGCCCACCCGACGCGGCCCCACCTGCGGAATCAGCGCCTCGTGATGCGTCAGCACACCGATCTGCTCGGCCATCTCCCGCACCGAGACCCCTTCCCCGCGCCCGATGTTCAGCGTCAGATCCCCCGCGAACGGCTGCTCCGACAGCGCCCGCGCCGCCGCCACATGGGCCTGCGCCAGATCCTCGACATGGATGTAATCCCGTACACAGGTGCCGTCCGGGGTCGGATAGTCGTCCCCGAAGATCAGCGGCGGCAGCCCCGCGTCCAGGCGTTCGAACACCATGGGGATGAGGTTGGAGACGGAGGTGTCCGCCAGCTCAGGTGCCGCGGCGCCCGCCACGTTGAAGTACCGCAGGCAGGCCGTGGAGATGCCGTGCGCCCGCCCGGCGTTGCGCACCAGCCACTCGCCGATCAGCTTGGTCTCGCCGTACGGGCTGATCGGCGCGCACACGGTGTCCTCCGTCACCGGCCCGTCGTCCACGGGGGTCCCGTAGACGGACGCCGAGGAGGAGAAGACGAATGTCTCGATCCGCGCCCCGCGCACCGCCTCCAGCAGGATCTGCAGCCCGTGCACGTTCTCCCGGTAGTAGCGCAGCGGCCGGGTGATCGACTCCGCCACCTGCTTCTTCGCCGCCAGATGGATGACCGCGCCCACCTCGTGCCGGGCGATCGTCTGGTCCAGCAGCACCCGGTCCAGGGTGCTGCCCTCCACCAGCGGCACCCCCTCCGGCACCCGGGCCCGCACCCCCGTGGACAGATCGTCGTACACCACCGGCCGCTCGCCCGCCGCCAGCAGCGCCCGTACGACGTGGGCGCCGATGTAGCCCGCTCCGCCGGTGATCAGGAAGGTTGTCATCCGGGTTCTCCTTCGGTCAGTTCTTGAGCATGCGGTGCAGCCGGGCCGTCGCCACCCCCGTGGCGCCGCGCACCCCGGGGGCGACCCGCAGCGCCAGCGCACCGTGCGAGGTGGTGTACGGCTGCACCAGCAGCAGCCCGTGCCGCCGGCTGGGCAGCACGGTACGGCGCGGGGCCGCGCCCACGGGCCGTACCCCGGTGACCACCGTCCGGCCCCTGGCGCAGCGGATGCCCGCCCTGATGTCCCACACCGCCAGGGCGGCGTCGGTGGCGGGCAGCGCGGTCAGGTCCAGCCGGGGGGAGGCGACCCAGCCCGTGCCGTCGGGGAACAGCGCCACGCTGCGCCGCTGCCCGAGCCGGCCGCGCTCGCGGTGCCACAGTTCCACGTCCACCCCGTAGATGTCGGCCGCCGCCAGTCGCCCGTACAGCTCGTGGACGCGCAGCCGCAGGACGGGGTACGCGCCGGGTCCCGCGAGTTCGGCGTCCACGGTGAGCGGCAGCGCCTCCAGGGGGAGGTGGTCCAGGCCCTCCAGGGGCAGGTCCGGCAGGTCGGCGGACCAGACGGGATGGCCGCCGGAGGTGGCCAGCGGGGGCAGCAGCCGGGGCGGGGCGGCGGTCAGCGCCGCCATCCTGGCCAGTTCGCGGGGGGCGGGCGAGGCCAGCAGCAGGGCGGTCAGCCAGCGGTGCGCGGGGCGGGCCGCGGCCCGTTCCGCCGGGGCGAAGGCGGCCAGGTGGGCGCGGGTCAGCGACCACCACCAGCGCTGGAACTCCGCTCCGCGCGAGGGGAGTTCGCGGATGTACAGCGGGAGGTCGTGGTCGAGGAACTTGGTGCGGGCCGCCGCGGCGAGCCGCTCCGCGCCCGCCGTCCGCAGCACGTCGACGGCCTGCCGGTGCGCTTCGAGGCGGCCCGCCCAGTGCTCGATGCGCCCCCGGTCGAGCGAGATGGACAGGGTGGCGGAGCGGCGGCGCACCTGCCAGACGTACACCGGGTCCGCGATCACGGCCAGCCGTGGGGCGGCGGCCAGGACCCGGGCGGTGAAGACGAAGTCCTCGTAGGGGAAGCGGCCTTCGGGGAAGGTGATGCGGTGGGCGCGCAGGAAGTCGCGCTCGTAGAGCTTGTTGACGCACAGCGTGTCGTGGACGAGTTCCGGGTGGCGGCGCGGCGGGTCGTACACGGCGGGCGCGGCGGGTGCCTCGAACAGGGCGGGCTGCCAGGGGCGTTCGGTGCCGGCGGGCAGTTCGCGGCGTACGCACCGGCCGGCGGTCACCGGCGCGTCGTGCCGGGTTGCGGCGGTGAGCAGCGCTGCGGCGGCGCCCGGCGGCAGCAGGTCGTCGCTGTCCAGGAACATGACGTAGCGGCCCCGGGCCGCCGCGAGGCCGGTGTTGCGGGGGGTGCCGCAGCCGCCGCTGTTGACGGGGTGGCGCAGCAGCCGCAGCCGGGGTTCCCGGGCGGCGAGCCGTTCCAGGACGGCGGCGGTGGCGTCGGTGGAGGCGTCGTCGACGGCGATCACCTCGGCAACCGCGGGGCCTTGCGCGAGCGCGGAGCGCACCGCGTCGGCGACGTGGGCGGCGTCGTTGTAGGCGATGACGACGACGCTGACGCTGCGGGAGGTCATGGGGCGCCACCCTGGCGGGCCGGTACGGGGCCTGCGGCCCTGCGGGGCTCGGGGCCGGTGACGCGGTGGGCGCGCGGCTGCCGAGGCTGCGCTCCGCCGGGCTCCGGCCGGGGACCGTCCCCGGCGGGCGGGGTGACCGGGGGGACGGAGCGGCCGTCGAGGAAGACCTCGCGGACGACGCGTTCGGCGGCCCGGCCGTCGTCCCCGGAGGCGAAGCGGGCCCGGAACGCCGCTCGGCGCCGGGCGGCGGCCGGGTCGTGCCACAGCGGGCGGGCGGGGTCGGTGAGCAGCGCGAGGAGTTCGTCCTCGGTGCGGGTGACCGGGCCCGGCGGGCAGTCGGGGAGTTCCAGGCACACACCGCGGGCGGTGCGGTAGTCGGCCCAGTCCTCGGCGTGCACGACGATCGGCCGGTCCAGGAGCGCGTAGTCGAAGATCACCGGGTGGTAGTCGGTGATCAGCACATCGGCGGCCAGGCACAGCTCGATGAGCGAGGGGCGGCCGGCGGCCGGGGGCGTCTCCGGGGCGTGGGTCAGCAGGAGATGACCGGGGCCCAGGCGGGCGGCGAGGCCGGGCACGTCGAGGCGCGGGATGGCCGGGGCCGGCTCGTAGGGGCGCTCGGCCGGTGCGTACAGCAGGACGAGCGCCTCCTCGGGGATGCCGAGCCGGGCCCGCACGGCGCGTACGTCCTCGGCGGTCGCGGTGACCAGCCGGTCGGCCTGCGGGGAGCCGTACTCCAGGAGGGCGTACGTGCCGGGGTAGGCGTGCCGCGCGGTGCGGGTGGCGTGCGGTCCGGCGGACAGGGCGGCGGTCCAGCAGTCGATCTGCCGCAGCAGAGAGGGCAGATCGGCGGGGCCGTCCGGGCCGTGCGGCCGGGCGATCGGGGTGCCGGTGTGGGTCTGCAGCCGCAGCTGTCCGGTGCGCGGGGCGCGTGGGACGGAGCCGGGGAACGGGGCGTCGCTGATGAGGTAGCGGGCGCGGGCCAGTGCGCGGGCGGTGGCCGGGGAGTGCGGGTGCAGCCGGCGCGGGCCGCCGTCGGGCAGGTGCGGGGCGTGTTCGGGGCCGGCCACCCAGACGGTGCGCAGGTGCGGGGCGAGGGCGCGGGCTGTTGCCTCCAGGGCGGCGGGGTGGCCGGTGTAGGCGCCGGTGGCGGGCAGGAACACCGCCAGTTCGGGCCGCAGGGGGCGCAGGAGGTGCAAGCGGTAGTGGAGATGGAACGCGGCGGCGCGCACTCCGCGACCGCAGGCCGCCAGCCGGGGGAGGAGGAACCGGACGGCGCGGCGGACGGTCCGTGCGGTGGTGGCGCGCAGCCGGCGGGCGAGGACGGGAAGGCTGCGGGTGCGGCTCCTGGCGTCGGTGAGCGCGGTGGCCCCCGAGGTGGCCCGGTGCCGGGCGCACAGCGCGGCGGCCCGCCGGAAGAACTCGGCGCGGGTGGCGGGCGGGAGCAGTCCTGGCCGCTGGTGGAGCTCGGTGAGGTGGGCGACCATCCGGTGGTAGAGGGCGGCCCGCCAGCGGGGCGCGGTGACGGTCGAGAACAGCCGGTCGTACTGGCGCAGGACGTCGAGGTGCTCACGGCCGCGGGGCGGGTGCGCGGGCATGGCGGCCCGGCGTACGCAGCAGCGGTCCAGGACGGCGACGGACCCGGCGGCCAGCAGGGCCTGCGGGCCGAAGGGGATGTGCTCGTAGTGGCCGGGCGGGAAGCGCAGCCCGAGGCGGTCCAGCAGATCGCGGCGGTGGGCGCGGGTGTGCGCGGCGGGGTCCAGCCACAGCAGCCCGGGGCGGTCGGCGAGGGTCATCACCTCGGGGGGCTGCTGGCTGTACAGGCCGCGCGGGGCGTCGCCGGTGGTGTCCCGGAACAGCAGTAGCTGCGGGTCGCCGGTGGCGCGCAACCGCGCGTCGATGGCGGGCAGGGCGCCGGGGGCGAGGGTGTCGGTGGCGTCGAGGAAGAGGACGTACGTGCCGCGGGCCCGTTCCAGGGCGGCGTTGCGGGCGGCGCCGGGGCCCGCCGGGTACGGCAGCCGCACCCGTACGAGGCGGTGGTCGGCGGCGGCGTACCCCCTGATGACCTGGTCGCTGGTGCCGGATGACGCCTCGTCGACGGCGATCAGTTCGAGGTCGGCGAGGCGCTGGCCGAGGACGGAGGTCAGGGCGGCGTGCAGCTGCTCGGCGGATGCCTGGTGGACGGTCACGATGACGCTGAAGCGGGGCACGGCACCACATCCACCGGACGAGGGAGCAATACACGGACCATCCGACAATCGCTCAAGTGGTAGGGGAATCGGTGGATGCCCGGGAGATCGCCCGCCGGGTCCCTCCGTTCGGAGCAATCCCGGCGCCGGGGCGGGCGGTACGGTCCGGGCGACCCCCCGGATTCGACCGGCCCGTCGCCGCCCGGGACATCCCTCGCCCCCACCACCGTCGCCCGCGCGAGGTGCCACCGTTCGGCCGGGTCGGGCCGGACGTCAGCATGGTGCCGGGCGGGAGCACTCCGGCCACGGCGCGGGAACACCGGGATCCCCGGTCCTCTCGTGCTACAGCAGCGTCATGCCTCCTCGTGAGATCAAAAGGAGTGGACCGGTCCACCGGACCACCTCACACTTCTGCCATGACGGAAGCAGAGCTGTTGCCGGAGGTCGAGCACTACTACACGCACGGCACCGACGAGGACGCGCGCCTGACCCGTTCCGCCGACGGGCGGCTGGAGATGCTGCGGACACAGGAGATCCTGCGCCGCTTCCTGCCACCCGCCCCGGCGCGGGTGCTGGATGTCGGAGGCGGTACGGGCGTTCATGCGCGATGGCTCGTCGAAGACGGATATCACGTGGACCTGATCGACCCCGTCGCGCGCCACGTCGAGCAGGCCAGCAAGGTGTGCGGGGCGACGCTGGGGGACGCGCGGAGCCTCCCGGTGCCGGACGCCGGCTACGACGCGGTGAACCTGCTGGGCCCGCTGTACCACCTCCCGGACCCCGCGGACCGCCGGCAGGCGCTGGCGGAGGCCGTACGAGCGGTTCGGCCGGGCGGCCTCGTCGCTGCGGCGGGTATCAACCGCTACGCGAGCGTCTTCGATCACGCGGCGGCGGCACAGCTCCACACCGACCGTATGCAGGAGTCCGTTTCCGAAATCCTCGCGTCCGCCCTGCACGACGGCCGCGGGCGGTTCACCGTCGCCTACTTCCACCGTGCCGAGGAACTCGCCGAGGAGTTGCGGGAGGCCGGACTGGTGGACGTCCAGGTGTTCGGGGTCGAGGGCCCGACGTGGTCACTGCTGAAGGCCGTGGAGCACCACTCAGGTGCCGCACCGACTGAGGCGTTGTTCCGGTCGGCCCTCGCGGCGGCCCGGTTGGCCGATCCCTACCCCGAACTGCTCGCCGCCAGCTCGCACTTGCTGGCCGTCGGCCGGTCCCCGGGCGCCACCGCATGAGGTGGTGGTCCGCCGCCACCTCACGCCGCCGCGCCTCGGGCGCACACAAGGGGGCCGTCCCGACCGGGACGGCCCCCTCGCGCGCGTGCTCCGCCGCGGTTACTTGACGGAACCCGCCATCACGCCGGTGACGAACTGCCGCTGGAAGGCGAAGAAGATGCCCAGCGGGATCAACATCGACAGGAACGCGCCCGGCGCCAGCACCTCGATGTTGCTGCCGAACTGGCGCATCTCCTGCTGGAGCGCCACCGTCATGGGCGGGGAGCTGGAGTCGGCGAAGATCAGCGCCACCAGCATGTCGTTCCACACCCACATGAACTGGAAGATGCCCAGCGCCGCGATGGCCGGGCCGCCCAGCGGCAGCACCACCCGGGTGAACAGCCGCAGCTCGCCCGCCCCGTCCAGCCGGGCCGCCTCCAGCAGCTCGCGCGGGATCTCCGCGAAGAAGTTCCGCAGCAGGAAGATGGCGAACGGCAGCCCGAAGGCGGAGTGGAAGATGACCACGCCCACCGTCGTCTCGAAGATGCCGAGCGTGTTGAACAGCCGCGCCACCGGAATCAGCGCGACCTGCACCGGCACCACCAGCAGCGCCACCACCAGCACGAACAGCCAGTCCCGGCCGGGGAAGTCCAGCCAGGCGAAGGCGTACGCGGCCAGCGCGCCCAGGATGATCACCAGCACGGTGGAGGGGACGGTGATCGCGATCGTCGTCCACAGCGAACTGGTGAAGGCGTCATTGCTCAGCAGCGCGCTGTAGTTCGCCCCCGTGAACTGGCCCGGGTCCGTCAGCGCCTCCCACCAACCGGAGGACGCGATGTCCCGCGGATCGCGGAAGGAGGACGCCAGCAGCCCGGCGGTGGGCAGCAGCCACAGGACGGCCAGGACCGTCAGCACCACCCGGACCGCGCCGCTGCCCGCGATCGCGCCGACGCGCGAGGCGAACGACGGCTTCGGCGGGCCGGCCGGGGTTTCCGTACGGTGCGGCGGCGGGTTGGGGGCGGCCGTGGCGGCCGCTTCGGTCGAGGCGCTCACCGCTTCTTCTCCTGTCGCAGCCGCCGCACATTCATGATCATCATCGGGATGCACAGCACCAGCAGCAGTACCGCGATGGCACTGCCCAGACCCTGATTCGCCCCGCCGCCGAACGACGACCGGTACAGCTCAAGAGCCAGTACGTTGGCGTCCGCCTGGGAGGAACTCGGCGCGATCACGTACACCAGGTCGAAGACCTTCAGCACATTGATCATCAAGGTCACCAGCACCACCGCGAGCAGGGGTGCCAGCAGCGGCACGGTGATCCGGCGGAACACCTGCCACTCGTTCGCGCCGTCCACCCGCGCCGCCTCCAGGGTCTCCCGGGGGACGGCGGCCAGGCCGGCGGCGATCAGCACCATCGCGAAGCCCGCCCACATCCATACGTAGCTGGCGATGATGGCGGGCGTCACCAGCGCCGGGCCGAGCCACTCCACCCCGTTGTACGCGGCGGTGAAGTTGCTCGCGGCCAGCCGCAGTTGCGTACCGTCCGCGTCCTCGGCCGGCAGGCTGAAGGTGCCGTCACCTCCAGTGGTGGCCGAGGCGGCGACGGAGCCGTCCTCCCGTACCGCCTCCACCGTGATCCCCGACAGGGCCTTCTCGCCCGGGTCGATGACATCGGGGGCGCCCCCGCCGCCGGGTGCGAAGTCGAGCCACACGGTGCCGGTCACCGCCCCCGGGTCGGCGGCGGCGGGCGCGGCCTCCGCCGCGCCCTCGGCATCGGCCGGCTTGACCCCGACCAGCGGCAGCAGCGCCGGCTCCCCGGCGCGTGCCGGAGTGGCCAGCAGGTACGAGCCGTCCTCCTGCCCCGCCAGCTCCCCGTTGGGGCGCGGACGGGCGTCGGGCCACTCGGCCCCGCCGGAGAAGGTGTCGTGCACCGCCACCACCGCGGCGTTCGCCAGACCGCGGTCCGGGTCCTGCTCGTACACCAGCCGGAAGATGATGCCGGCGGCCAGCATGGAGATGGCCATCGGCATGAAGACCACCAGCTTGAACGCGGTGGCCCAGCGGATGCGTTCGGTGAGCACCGCGAAGATCAGCCCCAGCCCGGTGGCGACGGCCGGGGCCACCACGATCCAGATCAGGGTGTTGCTGAGCGCCTTGCGGGTCGCGTCATTGGTGAACAGATCCTGGAAGTTGTCCAGGCCGACGAAGGTGCTGCCCGACGCGTCGAAGAGACTGCGCTGGATCGAGTACCCGATGGGGTAGACGATCAGCGCGCCGAGCAGCAGCAGGGCCGGCAGCAGAAAGCAGGCGACGGCCCAGGGACGAGCCCTGATGACCGCCACTGCCTTGGCGGAAGCCATGGTCGTAAGTCAGCCCCGCTCCGTGTCAGTTGCCGTACGCACGCACGGCCTGGGCCTCCAGGTACTCCTGGGCGCCCTCGATGTCGGCCGGGTCGCGCAGGAAGTTCTGCAGGCCCTGCCACATGCCCTGCCCGGTGGTGCCGCCGAACGCGGCGGGCGCCTGGTCGGACATGTCGAAGCGGAAGTTGTCACCGGCGGCGATCAGCGCGGCGGCGATGTCCTGCGTGACCTGGTCCGGGTACGCCTCAAGCTCCAGCGCGTGGTTGGGGGAGAGGTAGCCGCCCGGGCCCGCCCAGACGCGCGCCGCGTCGGTGGAGGCCAGGAACGCCAGCAGCGCCTCCTGCGCCTCGGTGGCGGTGCCGTCGGTGGTCAGCGCCACCGCGGCGTCGCCCGCCGTCACCACCGGGGCCTCGCCGTCCACGGCCGGGAACGGGAAGACCAGCGCGTCCTCGCCGACGACCGCGTCGGTGTTGCCCGCGATGAACGCGGCCACGAAGTCGCCTTCGTACACCATGCCGGAGGACGGGGCCTCCAGGTCCGAGAAGGTGTTGGTCACGGAGGCGGGGAAGTCGGTCTGCAGCGCGCCGGAGGCGCCGCCCGCCAGCAGGGTGTCCTCGCCGAAGAGTTCGCCCAGGGTGGTGAGCGCGTTGGTGACGGTCTCGTCCGTCCACGGGATCTCGTGCGCGGCGAGCTGGTCGTACGCCTCGGGGCCGGCCTGCGAGAGGTAGATGTTCTCGAACCAGTCGGTGAGTGTCCAGCCGTCGGCGCCGGCCACCGACACCGGGGTCGTGCCCGAGTCGGACAGCAGCCACGCCGTGTCGATGAACTCCTGCCAGCTGGTGGGCTCGGTGGCGCCCGCGGTCGCGAAGGAGGTGGCGTTGTACCAGACCAGCGACTTGTTGGCGACCTTCACGTACACGCCGTACTGTTCGCCGTCGTACGCGCCCAGGTCCTGCCAGCCCTGACCGAAGTTGGCGTCCAGCTGCTCCTGGACGGTGGGGCCCAGCGGGGCCAGCCAGCCCTTCTCCGCGAACTCGTGCAGCACACCGACCTGCGGCACCATGACGATGTCCGGCGGGGCGCCGCCCTCGATCTTGGTGCCGACGAAGTTGGACACGTTGTCGCTGCTGGGCACGAAGCTGACCTTCGCGCCGGTGCGCTCCTCGAACTCGTCGAGCACCGCGACGAAGTTGTCGCGCTCGGCGCCCGTCCACACGGCCGCCACCTCCAGCGACTGGCCGCTGAGGTCGGGCAGTTCTATGGAAGCGGCGTGCTCGCCGTCGCTGTCGTTGCCTCCGCTGCCGTTCCCCCCGTCGCTGTCGCTGTCGCCACTGCACGCCGCCGTGAAGGCGAGTGCGGATACGACGGCCACCGCCGCGGCCGCGCGGGCCGTTCTCCGGGGTCCCCGAATCGAACTGCGCATGAGTTCCGTCCTCCATCGATCTGGCGTGGCGGGCTCACGGCACTCGGTTGTGCGGTACCGGGCATGCCACGCCGCACGTCCTTGTGCCCCTCGTCCTACGCTCCGGCGTCGGGGCAGGCAAGAGCAGCTGTGGTGCCAACCCCCCTTTGTGACTACCCCGTTATCGGTTGTCGCAGCTCAGCGAGGGAAAGCGTTCGAATGTGTGGACGTATGTCGGAGTGTGTGGGTCAAACGAGAGAGGCGGTGCCCGCGGGGTCCGTGCGGCCCGCCCGCGCCGCCGCCGAGGCCAGCAGCGCGATATCGGTCGGCCCGTTCCCCAGCTCCCGCACCGGCCGCCGGGCGGGCGGATCGCCCGCCGTGGCCCAGTCGACCAGGGTGACGGTGGGCCGCAGCGTCGCGGTGCGCGGGATGCGGCCGGTGACCCGCCCCACCTGGAACGGGATCAGCTGCCCCGAACCGGTGCGCAGTTCGGCGCGCCCGGCGGGCGAACCCGACAGCGTGACGCGTGCCCAGGCCGTGTCCGGCAGCCGCCCCCCGGGGGTGCCGGTGCCCGGCGCGCCGCCGGAACCGGCCGTGATGAGATGCACGCCGAGCCGATGCCCCTGGCGGGCGATCGACTCCAGCACCCGTATGACGGAGCCGGCGGCCGGCCGCCCCGGCGCGCCGAGCGGCGGCGCCAGCAGCAGGTCCAGATCGTCCACCAGCACCACCAGCCGGGGGAGCGCGGCCTCGCGGCGCGGGTCGTCGGCGGGCGGCCGGGGCGCGACCACACCCGGTGCCGCACCGGACGCCTCCTCGCCCAGCAGCAGGGCGCGCCGCTTCAGCTCGGCGCGCAGATCCTGCGCGAACGCCCGCATCCGTACCGGGTCCGAGGCCGCCAGATGCCCGGCCGCCTGCGGCAGTTCGGCGGCCGGGCGCAGCCCGCCGCCGGTCGCCGACCCCTCGATCAGCAGCAGTGACAGGGCGTCCGGGCCGGCCGAGGCGGCGAGCGACACGGCCAGCGAACACAGCAGTTCGGTACGTCCCGAGGCGGGAGGCCCCGAAATCATCAGCGGCGCGCGGGCGGCGGCCAGATTGGCCTCGACCGGGCCCGTACCGCCCAGGCCGAGCACGAACGGCAACCCGGAGCGGTGCGCCCAGCGCTCGCGCAGGGTGGCCGGGGTGACCCGGGGCAGTGCCAGGACATCGAGCAGCCGGACGCTCTCGGGCAGCGGCTGCGGGGACGGCGCGCCCACGGCGCCGTCCTCCTGCTCGCGCAACGGCGCGAGCGCCCGCGCGAACCGCTCGGCCCACGCCGGGGAGACGGCGTCGGCGGTGATGACCGGTCCCGGCCGCCCGTCCTCGCCGATCAGCCGCAGCGAGGTGGCGACGGCTCCGCTGAGCACTCCGGCGGTGCCGCAGGCCCGGAAGGCGGCGCAGGAGCGCCGGGCGGCGGCGAGGGCCTCGTCCAGGGGAGAGGCGGGCGTGGCCGGCGGGGTCTCGGTGAGCACCAGCAGATGGATGCCGGCGGCCGGCCCCTCCGCCGCGAGCCGCGCGGCGGCCTCGCGGGCGGCGGCGCTGCCGGGGTCGCCGTCGAGCAGCACGACGGTACGCGGGCCCTCGTCCGGCTCCCGGGCCACCTGGGAGAGTTCGCGCAGCCGCGCGGTGATCTGGGCGGGGTCGAAGCCGAGCAGCAGCCGGCAGTTCTCGCCCCGGGCGGGGCGCAGATGCGGCAGCCAGCCGAGCCAGGACCACTCGCGGGCCCTGCCGTCCGCCAGCACGGCGATCCGCAGGGCGGAGGGGGCGTGCAGGGCGGCCAGTTGGGCGAGGACGGTCCGCGCCAGACCGGTCAGCCGCTCGCGCGGCCCGGCCAGCCCGAGCGAACCCGCCCGCGGCAGGCCGATGGTGACCGGCAGCAGCGGCCCGGCGGGGCGCTGGGTGGTGCCAAGACGAACTGTGTACGCCTCGGGGTGCGCGGCGTCGCGCGCCCAGAGCCGGGGGTCGCCCTCCAGCGCGGACAGCAGTATGGCGGCCGGATCCGGCCACCGGGCGTCGGCGGCGGCCGCCTCGGCCCGCGCGGCGGCGGCCTCCTCGGGGTCGGCTCCGCGCCCGGCTCCCCGCCCGACCCGCAGCGCCCAGCCCACGATCCCCTTGCGCTGCCGGACGGCCTGCTGTCCGACGAGCGTGACCTGCCCGTCCGGTCCTTGCTGCCCCTCGTGCGGACGGTGGCCCTCCGGGCCGGAACCGATCCGGGGCCGCTCCTGCGGCGGGGGCGGGGCGGCGATCCGGGTGGTGCGCGGCTGGTCGCCGTCGGCGTCGGGCAGCTCACCTTCCGCGTGAGCGCCGGCGCCTGCCGGGGGGTGCTGGGCGGCACCCGTGGCGGACGGCTCCGCGCCGGCTTCCGCCGCGCTTCCGCGCCGGCCGCCGGTCCGCGGCGGGTTCACCCCCGGGACGTCCATGGTGCCGGGGCGTTCCGCAGGCCCGGACCGTACCCGGTGGGCGGAGGCATGGCGCTCGGCCTCGGCCGCCGCGCCCCCGCCCCGGACCGGAACGTCGGTGCTCGCGCCGGCCGGCGCGAGCGGGTGGCCGGAGGCAGGCCCGCCCTCGGGCCCGGCGGCGGCGTCCCGGCCCGGGGCGCCGTGCGGGCTCGGGCCCCGGGCGGCTCCGGCCGTGACCGGGCCGTCGTGCGCGCGCCCTTCGTCCACACCTGTGTGCTCCCGGCGCGGGGCGGAGGGCCGATCGCCGCCGTTCGACGGGGCGGGCACGCTCCGGGCGGTACATCCGGTGTCCAGCACGTCGCGGGCCTCGTGGCCGCCGGTGGCCCGGTCGTTCCCGCCGGCGGACGAGGACTCGCGGCGCGGGGTGCGCCCGACGTCCGGCGGAGCGCCGGTGTCCCGGCCGGAAGCGGTACCGCCGGTGCGGCCCCGGGGGGCCGGGCGGGTGCTGTCGAAGAGGTCGCGCTCGCGCACGCCGGTGCGGCCGGTGCCGTCCTGATCGCCGGCACCCGGGCCGGGGGCGCTGTCCGTGGTGGTGTCCGTGGTGGTGCCGCACTTCTCCCGCGCGCGGTCGCGGTCGCCCTGCTCCGAGGGGGGCGCGGTGGCGCCGGCCCGCTCCCGGGCGTCGCCCGGGGAGGCGGAGTAGAGGTCGGGCTCGCCGGCGCCCGCGGAGCCCCGGGCCCCGGGGACCGGCGAGGTCGCGGTGCCGGGGCGCTCGTCGTGCCGCCGGGCCACCTCCGGGGCGTGGGGCGGCCGGTCCGCGCCCGTGTGGTGGGCGGTCCGCTCCTCCCGCCACCGGGGTGCCCCGCCCGCGCCGGAGCCCTCGGACGCGTGGCCGTCGCGCTGGGCCGGCATGGTGGCGCCGTCCCGCGAGCCGCTCTCCCGGACGTGGCCGGCCGCCCGTTCCGCCTCCGGGGCGTAGCCGCCGGGCCGGGCCCGGGCGGCGGACGCCGCCGCGTCGTGCCGGGACGTGCCCCCGTCACCGGCCGGTGTCACGCCGTCCGGTCCGGCCTCCCCCACCGGTGTGCCCCCACCGGGCAGCCCGGAGGCGGATCCCCGTGCGGCCCCGACCGCCCGAACCGTCGCCGCGGGGACGACCCGCAGCGTTGATTCGCCGAGCCGCAGCGGTGCGCCCGCCGGGAGCGGGGTGGCCGGGGCGGTAACGGGCCGGCCGTCGATCTGGGTGCCGTTGGTGGAGTCGAGGTCGGTGACCGTCACCGAGCCGTCCGGGCCCAGCGTCAGCGCGCAGTGCAGCCGTGACACATCGGGGTCGCGCAGCGCGACGTCCGCGCCGGAGGACCGCCCGATCCGTACCTCGCCGCCGTTCAGCAGGTGCACCCCGCCCGCGTCGGGCCCGGCCACCACCAGCAGCCTGGCCGCCGGGGCGGGCGGGCGCGGCCCGGTGAGCGGCTGGTGGAAGGAGAGCACCGCGCCCTCCACGAGCGGCGGCTGGCCCAGCAGGGCGAGCTGCGGGTCCAGGCGCTCGTCCTCGCAGTACACCGTGCCCGGCGCACCCGCGCCCGGCACCGCAGCGGCGGCCAGCGAGCCGAGTACGTCGGCGAGCGGGGTGTCGGCGGGAGCGGTGATCTGGACGTCCACCCCGCCGTCGGCGGTGCCCCGTCCCAGAACGGTCAACCTGATCTGGATCGGCATCGGCCCTCCCGCTCGCCCCGCCCGCCCGGTGTCATCTCCGGTCGGTCGTCTGCTCGTTCGCCCGAACGCATCCGTTCGATCGCATCGGATGCTGATGGTGAAAGCATCCTCGCACCCGGCGCTGACACCTGGCCCCGTCAGCCGCAGTTAATGATCTTGATTGCCCGGATCTGACCAGATCTGATCGCTCAGCCGGTCCTCCCGCCGGGAACCAGCTCCCCGCGGCGCGGCATCGTAACCTTCCGAACAGACGGCCGCCCGGGTGCACCGGCGACGGCATTAGAGTGGAGAACTCGGTCTCGTCACCACACGTCCTCACTCGTCATCATCACCACCATCAGCGAAGCATCAGGGAGCACACGTGCGGCCGGTCGGCAGCAAATACTTGCTCGAAGAGCCCCTCGGGCGCGGCGCTACCGGGACCGTGTGGCGGGGGCGCCAGCGGGAGGCCGCCGGGGACGAGGCGGCCGTCACCGGCGCACCGGGCGAGCTGGTCGCGATCAAGGTGCTCAAGGAGGAGCTCGCCCACGACCCCGATGTCGTGATGCGCTTCCTGCGCGAGCGTTCCGTGCTGCTGCGCCTCACCGACGACAACATCGTCCGCACCCGCGACCTCGTCGTCGAGGGCGAGCTGCTCGCCCTCGTCATGGACCTCGTCGAGGGCCCCGACCTGCACCGCTACCTGCGCGACAACGGACCCTTCAGCCCCGTCGGCGCCGCCCTCGTCACCGCCCAGGTCGCCGACGCGCTGGCCGCCGCGCACGCCAAGGGCGTGGTCCACCGCGACCTCAAGCCCGCGAACGTCCTGATGGCCGGCGGCGGACAGGACGGCGCCCCGCTGCGCCCGCTGCTCACCGACTTCGGGATCGCCCGGCTCGCGGACTCACCTGGGGTGACCCGGGCCCACGAGTTCGTCGGCACCCCCTCCTACATCGCCCCCGAGTCCGCCGAGGGCCGCCCGCAGACCTCGGCCGTGGACGTGTACGCGGCCGGCGTCCTGATGTACGAGCTGATCACCGGCCGTCCCCCCTTCGCCGGGGAGAACACCCTTCAGGTCCTCCAGCGCCACCTCAGCGAGCAGCCCGCACGGATCGACGGGCTGCCGGAGCCGCTGTGGACGGTCATCGAACGCTGTCTGCGCAAGAGCCCCGACGAGCGGCCCAGCGCCGTGAGCCTGGGCCGGGCGCTGCGCACCGTGGTGGCCGGGATCGGCGAGCACGCCACCCAGGAGCAGGCGGACGCGGCGTACGGGGTGGCCGCGCTGCTGGCGCCCGACAGCGCGCCGGTGAAGGTGACGGGCCCGGGCGGGCCCGATGCCCAGCCGACACAGGCGCTCTCCGGGGGGTCCTACGATCCCGGCGCCGCCACCAGCGTGCTGCCCTCCGCCGGTGGGGCCGGCGGTGCGGGAGCCGGTGCCGGTGCGGGTGCGGACGGTGGCCTGGACGGCACCCGGGTGATGCCCGCCCAGCAGGGCCCCGACGAGCCGCAGGCACCGCCGCCGTGGGCGGACCAGATGCGCGCCGCCCGGGACCGCAACGAGCAGACCCAGTTCCAGCAGCTCGACCCCGAGCAGGACCCCCTCTACCGCGCGCCGCAGCGACAGCCGCAGCGCCGCCAGCCCCCGCAGCCCCAGCCGCAGCCTCAGCGCCGTCCGCAGCGGCGTAGCTCGGCGGCGGCCGGGCACTTCGGGTACGCGGACGAGCAGCGCTATCAGCAGCAGCCGCAGCCCCAGGCGCAGCCGTACCAGCAGCCCCCGCAGCGGTACCAGGAGCCCCCGCGCCGCCGCGAGCCGGAGCGCGACCGCGAGCCGCGCGGCCGTTCGCGCAGCGCCAATCCCATGCGGATCCCCGGGCTCGGCTGCCTCAAGGGCTGCCTGTTCATGGTGGTGATCATGGCCGTGATCGCGTTCCTGCTGTGGAACTTCACGCCGCTTCCGGAGTGGGTGGCCGAGGGCCAGAGCTTCTGGGAAGCGACCAAGGACTGGTTCAACACCGTCGGGGAATGGCTCGGTCTGGTGGAGAAGGCGCAGGACGTGACCTCCGGCTCCTGACACGTCGGTGACCTGGGGGATTTGTCGACTTCTGGAGATGGATTCCGGCCGCCGCTTGCCCACAAAGCGGGGCAAGGCGGGCGGCCGGGGCCGCCGATGGCCGGATCGCCGTCGTAGCCTCACGCCATGGCACGGAACATCGGCAGCCAGTACACGACCCACCGCGTCCTGGGACGCGGAAGTGCCGGAACGGTGTGGCTCGGGGAAGGGCCGCAGGGCCCTGTCGCCATCAAGCTGCTGCGCGAGGACCTCGCCACCGACCCGGAACTGGCGGAGCGCTTCGCCCACGAGCGGCACGCCCTGCTCGGCCTGGAGCACCCGCACATCGTCGGCGTGCGTGACCTGGTGATAGGGGGCGAGGACGGCCAGGACCTCGCCCTGGTGATGGACCTGGTGCGCGGCCCCGACCTGCGCACCCACCTGGAACGGGAACGGCGGCTCGCCCCGCACGAGGCGGTGGCCATCACCGCCCAGATCGCCGCAGGCCTGTCCGTCGCGCACGCGGCGGGCATCGTGCACCGCGACATCAAGCCGGAGAACATCCTGCTGGAGCCGGCCGCCGACGGCACCGGCACACCGCCGACCGCCCTGTTGACCGACTTCGGCGTCGCCAAGCTGATCGACGAACCCCGGCACGGCGGCAAGGGCGGGGTGGTCGGCACCCCCGACTACGTCGCCCCCGAGATCGTCGAGGGCCTGCCGCCGCGCGCGGCCGTGGATATCTACGCCCTGGTGACGGTGCTGTACGAGCTGCTGGCCGGCTTCACTCCGTTCGGCGGCGGGCACACCGGGGCCGTACTGCGCCGCCAGGTGACGGAGACGGCCGCCCGGCTGCCCGGGGTGCCGGACCCGCTGTGGGAAGTGCTGCAGCAGTGCCTGGCGAAGGCCCCGGCCTCGCGGCTGCGTGCCGCGGAGCTGGCCTCCCGGCTGCGCGAGATCCTGCCGTCGCTGGAAGGACTGCCGCCGCTGGACATCGGCGACCCGGACGGGGCGGACGAGCCCCAGGAGCCGGCGGACCCGCCGCGGCCGGCGCCGGGGCCGCTGCCGGCCGCCGTACCGCTGGTGCGGGCCGACATCCCCGACGACGAGCGGGCCACGCACACCCGGATGCGGGTGCCGGACGCCGAGGAACTGGCCGGCGGCGCGCACGGCACGGCGCGCACGCCCCGCGCCCCTGGCCAGGCCCGCGCCGGCTCGGCCCGCCACGCGGCGGCGGCCCGCCGCAAGCGCCGGCTGGCGATCACGGTGGCGGCGGGCGTCCTGGCCGTGGTGGCGGTCGGCGGCTGGCTGCTGACCGGGGGCGGCGACGACGACAGCAACTCCCACCGGCCCCCGCACACCACCACCGGCGAACCCGCCCTCGCCCCCTGATACCCGGCGGGCCACCGGACACGGACCGCACCGTGGCGCCGTCCGGCCTCGCCTCGTGCGGGGTACGGGGCGGGCACGACGGACCGCCGCGGCGGGGACGGGCGTCGTGGGGACACCGGTCCCCTCCGAGCACGCGGCCACCCGGCCCCGGGCTCGGTCGCACCGCCGGGAGACGGCCCTGCGCCCGGCTCCGGCCGGGCCCCGCAGGGCCCTGCGCCCGCCCGGAGGGCGACTGGCGGCGGGGTGGGATGCGGCAGCCGTTACGCTGGTGTATGTGGCAGCCGTCGATGTATCCGAAGCTCTGAAGTCTCTCGCCTCCACCATGGAGTCGATCGAGGCCGTCCTCGACCTTGACCAGTTGAGGGCCGATGTGGCCGCGCTGGAGGAGCAGGCGGCGGCGCCCTCGCTGTGGGACGACCCCGAGCACGCCCAGCAGGTCACCAGCAAGCTGGCCCTGCTCCAGGGCCAGGTGCGCAAGACCGATGAACTGCACAGCCGGATCGACGACCTCGAAGTGCTCTTCGAGCTGGCCGAGGCCGAGGACGACGCCGACACGCGGCGCGAGGCCGAGGCGGAACTGGCGGCCGTCCAGAAGGCCGTGGACGAGTTGGAGGTCCGCACCCTGCTGTCCGGCGAGTACGACGGCCGCGAGGCGATGATCAGCGTCCGCGCCGAGGCCGGCGGGGTCGACGCGGCGGACTTCGCCGAGCAGCTCCAGCGGATGTACCTGCGCTGGGCCGAGCGCAAGGGCTACCCGACCGAGGTGCTGGACACCTCGTACGCGGAAGAGGCCGGCATCAAGTCGACCACCTTCACCGTGAAGGCCCCGTACGCGTACGGCACGCTCTCCGTCGAGCAGGGCACCCACCGCATGGTGCGGATCTCGCCGTTCGACAACCAGGGCCGGCGCCAGACCTCCTTCGCGGGTGTCGAGGTGCTGCCCGTGGTGGAGCAGACCGACCACATCGACATCCCGGAGAACGAGATCCGGGTCGACGTGTTCCGCTCCTCGGGCCCCGGCGGGCAGTCCGTCAACACGACCGACTCCGCGGTCCGGCTGACCCACCTGCCGACCGGCATCGTCGTCTCCTGTCAGAACGAGAAGTCCCAGATCCAGAACCGCGCGGCCGCGATGCGCGTCCTTCAGTCGAGACTGCTGGCGCACCAACGCGCCGAGGAGCAGGCCAAGATGGACGCGCTCAAGGGCGACGGAGGCAATTCCTGGGGCAACCAGATGCGCAGCTACGTGCTTCAGCCGTACCAGATGGTGAAGGATCTGCGGACGGATCACGAGGTCGGCAACCCGCAGGGAGTTCTCGATGGTGACATCGACGACTTCCTCGAAGCGGGAATCCGGTGGCGCAAACAGCAGGAGAAGTAACCTTCACCCAATTCTCACGCCAGGCAGGGTATTTAACGGACATCCCGCTTGACGCTCGCATGACGAGCGGGAAAGCTGTTCGCGGCATGCCTGTGTTCTGGGGTGCGTGTTGCAGCGGGGTGCGTACCGGCACGAGCCGCGGGTGCCCTCGCCGCACCGCCGCAGCCCTTGAGTGAGGCTGCGACCCCACGACAAGACATTGTCGAGACTCAATAACTACAGGGGGTAGTGGATTTATGGCCAGTTCCAAGACGCGCGCCAACGTCGCGCGGGTGGCCGCGGCTGCGATCTTCGCGGCCGGTGCTTCGCTCGCCGTGGTCGGCACCGCCAACGCGACCACCGCGAACAAGTCCGGTGAGGTTTCGGCGAACGACAACGGTGGTGTGATCGAGGGCGTCCTTGAAGGCGTTCTCGGTGGCGATGACAGCACTGGTGGTGACGACAGCACTGGTGGCGATGACAGCACTGGTGGCGATGACAGCACTGGTGGCGATGACAGCACTGGTGGCGACGACAGCACTGGTGGTGACGACAGCACTGGTGGTGACGACAGCACCGGTGGTGACGACAGCACTGGTGGTGACGACAGCACCGGTGGCTCCGACAACGGTGGCTCCGACAATGGTGGCTCCGGCAACGGTGGCTCCGACAATGGTGGCTCCGGCAACGGTGGCTCCGGCAACGGTGGCTCCGGCAACGGTGGCCCCGGCCCCGGTGTGAACGAGGGCGCCACCGGCAACGACCCGGAGCCCGACACCCAGGGCGGCAGCAGCCCGATCGAGCAGAACCCGCCGGCCGAGGACATCACCGAGACCGTGCCGGACGCCACCACCCCCGCCGGGGAGACCCCGAACGGGGAGCGTGGCGAGCTGGCCGAGACCGGTGCCTCCGGTGGCGAGGCGCTGCTGATCATCGGTGCCGCGACCATGATCGCCGGTGGGGTGGCCTTCCGCTACCTGCCGCGTCTGGTGAACAAGGGTGCTGCCGCCGCCTGACGACGGCCCGCACCTCACACGTCACTCGCGTAACGCCTACGGGCCCGGAGCGATCCACTCGCTCCGGGCCCGTACGGCTGTCCCGGCTGTCTCCGCGGTCCGCCTCAGGCGGGTCTGGCCACCAACAGGGCCACGGCCACCAGCGCCAGCAGCGCCGCCATCAGCAGCGCCCCCGGGCCGCCCAGCGGCCCCCACGCCCCCCGCTCCTCACGCATCCGGGCCCTGCGGTCCCGGCACACGGCGCACCGGCCCTCGCTCACGCGCCCGGCGCAGTTCGCGCACACCAGCCAGTCTGCGGCGGTCATGGCGATCGTCTCCTCTCATGTCCCCCTCCTTACCTACTGTGCCAGGCTTTGGCCGTAACCGCAGACGCCAGATCAGGGCAAAGCGGGTGGTAGCGGTCGCTGTCTGCGCACCATGCGCCGCGTCGCGTAAGGTCTGTGCCCAGCGAGGGGGGAGCCTCCCCCAGCCATCGGCCGGGAGATACCGCCAGGGGCTTCCGCCGCATGTACCCAGCCTTGACGTGGTGTAACCGTGATCCGATTCGACAATGTCTCCAAGACGTACCCCCGGCAGACCGCGCCGGCACTGCGCGATGTCTCCCTGGAGGTCGAGCGTGGTGAGTTCGTCTTTCTGGTGGGCTCCTCCGGCTCCGGCAAGTCCACCTTCCTGCGCCTGCTGCTGCGCGAGGAGCGCTGCAGCACCGGCACCGTGCACGTCCTGGGCAAGGACCTCGGCCGGCTGTCCAACTGGAAGGTGCCGCAGGTGCGCCGCCAACTGGGCACCGTCTTCCAGGACTTCCGCCTCCTGCCGAACAAGACGGTCGGCGAGAACGTCGCCTTCGCCATGGAGGTGATCGGCGAGGCGCGCGGCAAGATCCGCAAGACCGTGCCCGAGGTCCTCGATCTGGTGGGCCTGGGCGGCAAGGAGGAGCGGATGCCGGGCGAGTTGTCCGGTGGTGAGCAGCAGCGGGTGGCGATCGCCCGCGCGTTCGTCAACCGCCCCATGCTGCTCATCGCCGACGAGCCCACGGGCAACCTCGACCCCGATACCTCCGTGGGCATCATGAAGCTGCTCGACCGCATCAACCGCACCGGCACCACCGTGGTCATGGCGACGCACGACGCGCAGATCGTGGACCAGATGCGCAAGCGGGTGATCGAGCTGGAGAAGGGCCGACTCGTGCGTGACCAGACGCGCGGCGTGTACGGCTACCAGAACTGACCTCCGGCGCTTCACGCACTCACCCCCGCACTGAAAGGACGCCATGCGCGCCCACTTCGTCCTGTCGGAGATCGGAGTCGGTCTCCGCCGCAATCTCACGATGACCTTCGCGGTCATCGTCTCCGTCGCCCTCTCGCTGGCGCTGCTGGGCGGCTCCCTGCTGGCGAACCAGCAGGTCAACAGCATGAAGGACTTCTGGTACGACAAGGTCCAGGTCTCGATCTTCCTCTGCAACGAGAACGACGCCGACAACGCTCCGCAGTGTGCGCGCGGCGCCGTGACCGAGGATCAGAAGGAGGAGATCCTCGGCGAGCTGGAGGCCATGCAGCTGGTCGACGAGGTGTACGAGGAGTCCGCGAGCGAGGCGTACGACCGCTACCAGGAGCAGCAGCAGGGCCAGCCGATCGCCGCCGTGGTGACGCCCGACCAGATGCAGGAGTCCTTCCGGGTCAAGCTGGTGGACCCCGAGCGGTACGACGTGGTCGCGACGGCGTTCGCCGGGCGCGACGGCGTCTACTCGGTGGAGGATCAGCGGGCGCAGCTGGAGAACCTGTTCGCGCTGCTGAACGGTGTCAACTACGCCGCCCTGGGCCTGATGGCGCTGATGCTGGTGGTGGCGCTGCTGCTGATCGTCAACACGGTGCGGGTGTCGGCGTTCAGCCGCCGCCGGGAGACCGGGATCATGCGGCTGGTGGGCGCGTCCAGCTTCTACATCCAGATGCCGTTCATCCTGGAGGCGGCGATCGCGGGGCTGCTGGGCGGCCTGTTCGCCTGTGTGCTGCTGATCGGGGTCAAGTACTTCGCGATCAACAACTTCCTGGCCCAGGAGATCCCGCTGATCAACTTCATCGGCTGGGACGCGGTGATCTCGGTGCTGCCGTTCGTGCTGGCGGTGGGTGCGCTCATGCCGTCGGTGGCGGCGTTCTTCGCGCTGCGCAAGTACTTGAAGGTGTGACGCGGGTGTGATGAATCACGCCACGCACCTCCGAAAGGCCCTCCGCGCGCCCCGGTCCGGTGACCTACACTCCCGTCCATGTCAGGTCCGACTGATCGGCTGACGCCCCGGTCTGTCCGGCGTGGGGCGGCTTTGGCCTGTGTGTTCGCCGGTGTGCTCATGTCGGGGGCCGCGACCGGCTCCTGGATCGAGGAGCCGGAGGGCGAGGGCGCCGACAGCGTCCCCGTGGCGGCCGGCGACGACGCGCCACGGGACGCGGGTGACGCCGCCCGGCTCGTCAGCCGCAGCGGTGACCGCTGGGCGGCGGCGTACTCGCCGCAGGAGTACGAGCGGCTGCGGCTGTCCCTGGAGGGCGAGTACGTGGGCACCGGGATAGCGGTCAGCCGCACGGCGGACGGCCGGATCGTGGTCAACGAGGTGCACGCGGACAGCCCGGCCGAGCGGGCCGGGATCCTGCCGGGCGACGAGATCGTCACCATCGACGGGGCCGGACTGGACGGCGGCGCGGTCACCGACGCGGTCGGGCGGCTGCGCGGCAGCGACCAGCCGGCGGCGGCCGGGCCCGGCTCCACCGTGCTGCTGGGCCTGGTGCGGGCCGGGGAGCGCTGGGAGGCCGAGGTGGCCAGGGCCCGGCTCACGGCCGAGACGGTGTCGGTGACCCGCGAGGTGCCCGGGGTGACCCGGATCCATGTCTCCTCCTTCACCCGGGGTTCGGCCGGTCAGCTGCGCGAGGCGGTGGGCGGCGTCCCGGCCGGGGACGCGGTGCTGCTGGACCTGCGCGGCAACGGCGGCGGGCTGCTGACGGAGGCGGCGCAGGCGGCCTCGGTGTTCCTGGACGGCGGCCTGGTGGCGACGTACGACGTGCACGGTGACCAGCGGGCGCTGCACGCGGAGCCGGGCGGGGACACCCGGACGCCGCTGGTGGTCCTGGTGGACGGCGGCACGATGAGCTCGGCGGAGCTGCTGGCGGCGGCGTTGCAGGACCGCAACCGTGCGGTGCTGGTGGGCTCGCGCACGTTCGGCAAGGGCACGGTGCAGATGCCGAGCGAGCAGCCGGACGGGTCGGTGGCCGAGCTGACCGTGGGGTATTACGCGACGCCCTCGGGGCGGACGGTGGACGAGGAGCGGCCGGTCGAGCCGGATCTGCCGGTGGACGCGGGTGAGGACGCCGAGGAGAAGGCGCGCACGGTGCTCGACGGGCTGGCCGCCGGGCCCGGCTGAGGGCGCGGTCCGCGGTGCCCGGGCGGCCCGGCGGGTGGCCGTTAAACGGGCGGCGGCGCGGCGGCGTGGCGCCGTAGACTGATCACGTCATGGCTAAGAAGAAGAAAGAGACGGCGATCGGGTCGGGGCGCAAGCTCATCGCGCAGAACAAGAAGGCGCGGCACGACTACGAGATCCTGGACACGTACGAGTGCGGCCTGGTGCTCACGGGCACCGAGGTGAAATCGCTGCGCCAGGGCCGGGCCTCGCTGGTGGACGGCTTCGGGCAGCTCGACGGGGGTGAGGTCTGGCTGCACAATGTGCACATTCCGGAATACGCGCAGGGCACCTGGACCAATCATGCCGCGCGCCGCAAGCGGAAGCTGCTGCTGCACCGCGCGGAGATCGACAAGCTGGTCGGCAAGGTGCAGGAGTCGGGTCTGACGCTGGTGCCGCTGGCGCTGTACTTCACGAACGGCAAGGTGAAGGTCGAGCTGGCCGTCGCGCGCGGCAAGCGGGAGTACGACAAGCGGCAGACGCTGCGGGAGAAGCAGGACACCCGGGAGGCGGAGCGCGCGATGTCGGCGGCCCGCCGCCGGCAGCGCGCCTGAGCGGCACGGAAAAAGCCCGGGCGTCGCGGCACCGGGTGGCGTACACTGGTGCACAGCGGGTCCCACGGGGCCCGGCTGTTTGTTAACTCAACATGGGGATGATCGGTTTCGACAGTGGTTGTCGAAGCAGGGGAAGCGAGCCGAGGAAGCGGCAATGATCTCGTAAACCATATGTCGCAAAAAAATAATCGCCAATACCAAGCGCGATTCCTTCGCCCTCGCTGCATAAGTAGCGACTGGTGAGGTGCCAGCCCGGGCCTGTTCCCGTCCCGGTTCCTGGTATCAGCTAGGGGACTTCACCGTTAGCCTCGGTCACGGAGGCTTGCGGGACATTTAACAGTGACTGAGCCCGTCGGAGACTTGTCCGCGTGATCTCCGGGGCCGAGAAAATCGCAGCGGACTGCGCTCGGAGAAGCCCTCTTTCCACGTCACTGGACGCGGGTTCGATTCCCGCCATCTCCACTGTTTCACCGTCAGGCCCCGGCCCGCGTTCGCGCGGGCCGGGGCCTGCGTTTGTTCGAACCCCGGGGTGACTGTCCGTGGGGCCCGGTAGGGTCACCGGCATGGCAGACAGTGCACCGGGGTGGGGTCCTCAGGGCCGGCCAGAGCCCGAGACGACCGGCGGAAACCGAACGAAGTGGATCATAGGGGGCGCGGTGGCCGTCACCGTGCTGGCGATCGGCGCCGTCCTGCTGCTGCGCGACGGCGACGAGGACCCGGCGAGCGCCGCGCGGGCGGAGAGCCAGAAGTTCCTGGACGCCTGGGCGGAGGGCGACCTGGAAGGCGCCGCCGCGCGCACGGACGACGCGGAGGCCGCGGGTTCGCTCCTGGAGTCGGTCCAGCGCAACCTCGGCGCCGAGGAGACCGCGCTCACCATCAGCGGGGAGCCGGTGCGCGCCGAGGCCGGCGAGGGAGTGCCCGAGGCCGCGTACACGGTGCCCTTCACCGCCTCCTTCACCCTGCCCGGGGTGGGGGAGTGGTCCTACGAGTCCTCCCTGTACGCCGCGCCCGACGGGGCCGAGGAGGACGCCTGGCACGTGCACTGGGAGTCACCGCTGGTCCACCCCGAGCTGTCCGAGGGCCAGACCCTGGTGCTGAGCACCGACCAGTCGGAGCGCGCTCCCATCCTCGCCGCGGACGGCAGCCAGCTGGCCGGTCCCTCCGTCGTGTGGGACCTGAGCGTCTGGCCCGCCCGGCTGAGCGACCCCGATGCGGCCTACGAGGCGCTGGACGGACTGGAGGTGGGTCTGGACACCGAGGCGCTGGCCGACCGGGTGGAGGCGTCCGACCCCGACCAGGCCGTGTCCGTGGTGAGCCTGCGCGACGAGGTCTTCCGCGAGCACGAGGACGCGCTGCGCGCGGTGGAGGGCCTCCAGTTCGCGGAGGACAGCCGCCCGCTGGCGCATCTGGCGCGCACCGTGGTCGGCGGCCTTGACCCCGCGACCGGCGCCGGGTCCTCCGGGCTGCAGGGCCGGTACGAGGAGCAACTGGCCGGCACCCCGAGCGCCGCCGTCGTCATCGCCGACCGTGAGTCGGGGGACGCGGTGGAGGTGCTCTACGAGCAGGAGGGCGGCGAGCCCGGCACCCCCGTGCAGACCACCATCGACGCCGATGTGCAGCGTGCCGCGGAGGCCGCGCTGGAGGGTACGGACCAGGCCGGCTCGATCGTGGCGGTGCGGCCCTCCACCGGGGAGGTGCTGGCGGCGGCCGACTCCCCGCTGGACGGCGGGGACCGCTCGCTCAGCGGGCAGCTCGCGCCGGGGTCCACCTTCAAGGTGATCACCACCGCGGCGCTGCTGGAGGGCGGCACCGCGCCCGGCGAGGCGATCGGCTGCCCGAAGTACGAGACCGTGGAGGGCTACCGCTTCCAGAACCAGAACGAGTTCGAACTGGGCCCGGCCACCACGCTGCACGAGGCGTTCACCGCCTCCTGCAACACCGCCTACATAGCCAACCGGGACCGCTTCGAGCCGGACACGCTGCGGCTGACCGCCGAGGCGTTCGGCATCGGCGTCGCATGGGACCTGGGCGCCGGTTCGTTCGACGGCAGCGTGCCGGACGCCGAGGGCGCCAACGACCTGTCGGCCTCGCTGATCGGGCAGGCCCGCGTGCAGGCCAGCCCGCTGGTGATGGCCTCGGTGGCGGCCACCGTCGCCGAGGGCGCCTTCCACCAGCCGGTGCTGGTGCCCGACGCGGTCGCCGAGCCCACGCCCGCGCCGTCCGAGCTGAGCGCCGACACCTACGCGGCGCTGCGCTCGATGATGCGGGACACCGTCACCGACGGCACCGCCACCGTGCTGGGCTCCGTGCCCGGCACGCCGCACGCCAAGACCGGAACGGCCGAGTTCGACACCGGCGACGGTGAACTGTCCACCAACGCCTGGCTGATCGGCTACCTCGGCGACGCGGACCTGGCCTTCGCCGTGCTGCTGCTGGACGGCGGCTCGGGCGGCGCCACGGCGGGCCCGGTCGCGGTGGACTTCCTCACCGGCTTCCAGGAGTAGAACGCGAGCCAGGCGACCGCCGCCGCCAGCGCGGCGGCGGTCAGCGGAGTGGCGTAGCCGGCGGCGCCGGGCGGCAGATGTTCGGCCGCCCAGCCGCCGGCCGCCGCGCCCGCGGCGATGCCGGACAGCAGGGCCGTCACCGCCAGGGACATGCCCTCGTTGAGCCGGGGCGCCGGGGTCAGCTCCTGGAGCAGCGTCATCCCGGTGACCATGGTCGGCGCCGTCGCCATCCCGGCGATCAGCAGCACCGGCACCAGCGGCGGCAGCGCGCCGGTGCCCGCCGCCACCAGCAGCGGCAGCGCCATCAGCACGGCCATGAGTGTCACCCAGCGCACCAGCCGGCGCCGTACCGGGGTGGTCCCGGGGGCCAGCAGCCCGAACGCGAGCCCGGCCGCCCCCGAACCCAGCGCCTGCGCCGCCAGCACCGCGCCCGCCCACGCCTTCAGCCCCAGACCGTCCGCGTACGCGATCGTCACCACCTCCAGCGAGCCGAACACGGCGCCGGTGCACAGGAAGGTGGCCAGCAGCGGCGGTATCCCGGGCAGCAGCAGCGGGGCCGGCCCGGTGCGGGCCCGCCCCGGGCCACGGGGGGCGACCGGCGGCTCGGTGCGGCGCTGGGCCGCGAACAGCACACCGCCGGTGATCAGCAGCGTGACCGCGGTGAGAGTGCCGGCCGCCGGGAACAGCGCGGTGCACAGCCCGGCGGCGATCAGCGGGCCGAGCAGGAAGCACAGTTCGTCCATGGCCTGTTCGAAGGAGTTGGCGGTGTGCCGGGCGGCGGGATCGTCCCGGTACAGGTGCGCCCAGCGGGCCCGCGACATGCCACCGGTGTTGGGGGTGGCCGCCATGAGCGGGACGCAGCAGAACCAGGCCCACAACGGGGCGCCGCCGGTGACGCACCCCAGCAGCCCCAGATGTCCGGTGCCGGTCAGCAGCACGGCCGGGACGGTGATCCTGGCCTGCCCGTACCGGTCCACGAGCCGGGCCAGCAGCGGGCCGCCGACGGCGGAGGCGGCGAGTGTCGCGGCCACGACCGCGCCGGCCAGCGCGTACGAGCCGTGCAGCCCGGTGATCAGCAGCACGGCGGAGATGCTGAACATGCCCATCGGCAGCCGGGCCAGCAGATTGGGCAGCGTGAAGGCGAGCGCGCCCGGTGCGTCGAACAGCCGGGCGTACGGGCCGCGCGGGCGCCGGGGTCGGCGGCAGCGGCGGTGACGGTCGGGGGAGAGGGGAACGTGGACGAGGGTGTGGCCGGTGAGGGCGAACTGCATGGGGATCACCTTCGGACCGGGCCGTGCGGGGCGTCCAACACCTGATCGGCGGCCATTCACACAACCCGGTAGTGAATCGGCCCCGACCGGCGACAATGAGGGAATGCCCGCCGACCGTGACACCGATCCACGGCTGCTGCGCGCCTTTGTCGCGGTGGCCGAGGAGTTGCACTTCACCCGCGCCGCCGCGCGGCTGTTCGTCGCGCAGCAGGCGCTGTCCCGGGACATCAGACGGCTGGAGGAGCAGTGGGGGACGCGGCTGTTCGTCCGCAGCACCCGCCAGGTGACGCTGACGGCCGAGGGCGAACGGCTGCTGGCACCGGTGCGCCGGGCACTGGAGGCGCAGCGGGACCTCGCGGCGGCGGTGCGCGGCGCCGGGGCGGGGGCCCGTCCGCTGGTGGTGGATGTGTCCGCGCCGGTGACCACGGCCCGGCTGATCCTGGACGCCGCCCGGGAGTCGGCACCCGGGGTGGAGTTCGTGGCCCGTTTCCACAGCGGCCTGGCCGGGGCGGTGGCGGAGATGACGCGCGGCCAGCTGGATGTGTCCTTCGGCCGGTTCGCGGGCCTTGACCCCGGGGTCCGCGCCGGGCTGGACCACCGGCTGGTGCGCTACGAACGGACGGCGGTACTGCTGCCCGCCGACGATCCGCTGGCCCGCCTCGCCGAGATCCCGCTGGAGCGGCTGGCCGGGCGTGAGCTGTACGCGGGCGCCGGCAATCCGGAGACCACCGAGTGGACGGACTACGCGGAGCGGCTGTTCGCCGGGCGCGGCATCGCGGTGGCGCCGCCGTTCCCGCGCATCGACGGCGAGGAGGAGTTCGTCCGGCTGGTGCGGGCGCGCGGGTGGTGGGTGCTGGCCAGCGAGCAGTTCACCGGGGTTCCCGGCATGGTGCTGCGCCCGCTGACCGATCCGGTGCCGCTGTCGCCGGTCTCGGTGGTGTGGCCCCGCGCCCTGCGGCACCCGGGGCTGGCCGCGCTGCTGGACACGGCGGCGGCACTGGCCGCCACCGGGAACTGGCTGCACCGCCCGCCGGGCGCCTGGCTGCCCGAGCCGGACCGCCGGTTCGTGCCGACGGCGGTCCCGCCCTCCTCGCGCGGATCGTGAGAGGTCACGTGGCAGGAGCGCCGGCCCGTACCGCTTCGCTGACGAGGCGTACGGCCCGTGCGACGCTCTCCGCCGTGGCCCGGGAGGAAGGCTGCTCGGATTCATGGATGAACGCGGTGGCACCGCGGCGGCTGCCGACGTAGTCGACGATGCCGTGCTCGATCTGCGTCCGCAACGCGCGTTCGTATCCGTGACGCTCGAAGCTGCCGGCGTCGTCGCCGGCGATGGGCAGCAGATGCGTGGTGAGCCGCTGGAGCCTCGGACGCAGCTCCGACCCGACCGAGTAATCGAAGGCCCAGCCGTTGACGAACACGCGGTCGATCCACCCCTTGAGCAGCGCCGGCATGGACCACCAGTACACCGGGAAGACCAGGACGAGGTCGGTGGCGCGGTCGAGACGACGGTGCTCCCGGGCCACGTCGGGAGCGTGGGCGCCGCCTTCCTGGTAGTGGCGGCGGTCCGCCGGGGTGAACCGGGGATCGAACCGCTCCTGGTGCAGGTCCGCCACCTCGACGGCCCGGGGACGGAGGGCCGAGGCGAGTTGCCGCGCCACGTGGTGCGTCAGGGAGCCGGGGTCCGGGTGTGCGGTGACCAGCAGGGTCAGTGGGTCGCCGTCATCAGGTGTCATGTCAGTGCCTCCATGGGGGCGGGATACGGATCGGGAGTCGGGTACGGGGCCTCACGTCGTCCGGGAGCGCCAGTGCGCCCGCGACCAGCGGCGCGTACCGGCGCGCAGCCGCAGTCGGGCGGCGATCCTGCGTCCCGTCGTGCCGGTCGCACCCGGCACAAGCTGCGTGTTTCACGTCATGGCTCCTACAGAACACCCACGGGACGCACGATCACATGGGTGAGAGGCCGCAATGCCTTTGCGATCGTCTAGCCTGTCGCTATGGACGTGACCAGTGACCTCTTCCGCGGAGTGCGGGCCCGCGGCTCCCTGTTCGGCAGTTCGACGCTCTCCGCGCCCTGGTCACTGCACTTCGTGGACGGTGCGCCGCTGACCCTGTGCACCGTCCTCACCGGGGCGGGCTGGATCGTGCCGGAGGGCCATCCGCCCGAGCGCCTCGGTGCCCACGACACGATCGTGGTGCGTGGTCCCACGACCTTCACCTTCGTGGACGAGCCCGGCAGCACGGCCGAGCCGATCATCTGCGGAGAGGACTGCGCGACGCCCGAGCAGGGCGGCACCCGGCACCGGCTGGGCTGGCACGATCCCGGGGAAGGGGGCGGCGACGACAGCGGTGCGACGACTCTGGTGGTCGGGGCCTACCCGGTCCGCGGCGAGATCAGCCGGCGGCTGATGGACGCGCTGCCGGTCGTGCTGCGGGTGGACTGCGGAGGCACCGGCGACCCGGTGCTCGACCACCTCGCCGCGGAGGTGGCCCGCGACGAACCGGGCCAGCAGGTCGTGCTCGACCGCCTCCTCGACTGGATGCTGGTCTGTACGCTGCGCACCTGGCTGGACAGGCCCGGTGGCCGCCCCCCGGCCTGGTGGAACGCCCAGAAGGACCCGGTGGTCGGCCAGGCGCTGCGCCTCGTGCACGGCGAGCCGGCGGCGCCGTGGACGGTGGGCGAACTGGCCCGGCGTACCGGGGTGTCCCGCTCGACACTCGCCAAACGGTTCGCCGATCTGCTCGGTGAACCGCCGCTGGCCTATCTCACGCGCTGGCGCATGACGCTGGCGGCGGATCTCCTGGTCGAGAAGGGGTCCTCGACCGTCGCGCACGTCGCGCGTGCCGTCGGTTACAGCGATCCGTTCGCGTTCAGCGTGGCGTTCAAGAGAATCCGGGGCATCAACCCCAGCGAGTTCCGCCGCCTGGCCGAGACGCGGTGACGCGGTGGTGTGTCCGCGAGGGCGGCCGGCTGCGGACGCCCGCGTGCCGCTCCTCCCCCGTCGGCCCCACCCCGGACGCCCGCCATCGGCGCCTTCCCGACGAACGGTGCGGGCCCGAAGAGGATCGCCCGGACGAAAACCTAGCCGAGCCAGCCGTTCAGCGCCGCCCTGGCCCCGGCCTGGAACCGGCTGGTGGCGCCCAGATGGGCCATCAGCTGGGAGACAAGACGGCTCACGGAGCGCCGGGAGATGCCCAGTTGCTCCGCGATGTCGTCGTTCGACCTGCCGACCGCCATCAGCCGCAGCACCTCGCGCTCCAGGCCGTTGGGCACGCCGTCCCCCGCCTCCCCGGCGCCCGCGGTCACCGGGATGTCGATGCCGTCGTCCCAGCAGTGGTCGAAGACCTGGCACAGGAAGCTCAGTGCGGAGGGGTCCCGTACCAGCGCCACCCCGGTCCCGGTGTGCAGCGGGTCCAGCGGGAGGACCGCGCACCGCCGGTCGTAGATCAGCATCCGCGAGGGCAGCGTCCCGGCGCTGCGCACCTGGGCGCCCGCCGCGCCGATCGTCTCGGCGTAGCGCAGGCCGACGCGGTGGGTGCGGGCGCTGTGCTGCATCAGGACGCGGATGCCGACGCCGCGCGACAGCAGCTCCAGGTCGAGCGGGACGGCCGCGTCGATCGCCTCGTCGGTGGGGACGCCCGGCATCAGGGTCTCCACCGATTCGGTGCAGGTACGCGCCAGGTCGTCGATGACGGCACGGGTGTTGCCGATGCCCTCGACGACCTCGATGCTGATCTCGGCGGACCGCATGCCGCGCGCCGCCACGTACTCGCCCGACAGTGACTGGAACTGTTCCCTCGCGGCCGCCATCGTGATGCGCTGGGCGAGGATGTCCGCCTCCACGGGGGCGAGCAGCTGGTCGGCGGCGCTCTCCGGGCTGACCGCCACCCAGCCGCCCGCCGGGGACGGCTGGAGCAGGCCGAGCCCGTACAGCAGGGCCTCGGCGCGGGTGACCTCGCCGGGGCGCAGCCCGGCGCGGGCGGCGAGCCGGTCGGCGTCGTCCGCGGGGTGCCGTACCCGTAGCAGGTAGACCTGGAGTGCGGTGGCGTCGATGTCCTCGACCTCGTGGATCGTCATCTAGGAGAGCCAGCCGTTCAGGGCTGCCCGGACGCCGGCCTGGAACCGGCTGTCGGCGTCCAGTTGTTCCAGCAGCCGGGCCACCACGCGGCTCACCGAGCGCGGGGACATGCCCAGTTGGTGGGCGATCGCCTCGTCCTTCTTCCCGGCGGCCATCAGCACCAGGACGTCGCGGTCCACGCCAACGGGTGCCGAGCCCGACTTCTTGGGCCCCTCGACGAAGTCCGCCGCCCGGTCCCAGTAGTGCTCGAAGAGCTGCTGGAGGAAGCCGAGCACGGTGGGGTCGCGCACCAGCGCCACACCCGACTTGGTGTGCAGCGGGTCCAGCGGGAGGACGGCGCAGCTGCCGTCGTAGATGAGCATCCGGGAGGGCAGCGCGGTGATGCTGCGCACCTGGGCGCCGGCCTCGATGAGGGTGGTGACGTACCCGACGGTCGGCTGGTGCCGGCGGGCGGTGTGCTGCATCAGTGTGCGGGCCTTCACGCCGCGTTCGAGGATCTCCAGGTCGCCTGGGGTCGCGGCCTGGATGGCGGCCCGGCTCTGGCCGCCGCCCGGGTGCAGTGCGTCGACCGACTTGGCGCAGGTGCGGTCCAGGTCGGCTATGACGGCGCGGGTGTTGTCGATACCCTCGACGACCTCGATGCTGCTCTTGGCGGAGCGCATGCTGCGGGCTTCGAGGTAGTCGCCGGAGAGCGCGTGCAGCCGGGCGCGGGTGGCGGCCATGGCGATGCGGCGCTGGAGGATGTCCTGTTCGATGGGTGCCAGCAGGGCGTCGGCGGCGCTTTCGGGGGAGATGGCGACCAGTCCGCCGCCGGGCGAGGGCCGCAGCAGGCCCAGTTCGGTCAGCCGGGCCTCGGCGGAGGCGGCCTCGGCGGTGGAAATGCCGGCCCGGGTGGCGATCTGTGCCACCGAGTCGGTGGGATGAATGACGCGAAACCGGTAAACCCGTGTCGTCGCGGCGTCTATTTCCCCGGGTTCGTACACGCTCATCTTCCTCGCATGACGTCAGTAAGCACCTTGGCGTCAACTGGACAGGCGAGATGATGCCACAGGGACTCTATCGACTTCCTCGTGAATGCTCGTGAGCATGATTGGGCCAACATGCCATTCATGTTCGCCTATGTGGACACGGAAGAGGGATCCCGTGAAGAAGTTTGCTCTGAGCGTTATCGCAGCTCTCCTGCTCGTGGGTGCCTCCGGTGGGGTCGCCATGGCTGCCGGGTCCCCGGCCGCCAAGGGCGAGGTCATCACGACCGGCAGCCTCTGGGACTGACCACGGCCCGCTGATACGACGGATCGGATCGGTGGACAGGAAAGTGGTGCGGTGATGGCCCAGGCCCCGCTGGCGGTGCTGCTGAGCCCGCGCCTCGAAGAGGTACGGGCGGCCCGGGTGGTCGGTGCCCGCACTCTTGTCCTCGCTCCCGACCGGGCGGCTCCGGGGATCCGGGAGGCTGTCGCGGCGGCGCACGACGCGCTGACCGTGGACTGGCTGGATCACCAGGGGCTGCTGATGGCGATCGGTCATCTGGCCGGTCATCCCGCCAGGGTGTCGGTGTTCGGCTTCGCGGAGGCCAGTGCGCTGGTCGCCGCGCGGGTGAACGAGGCCCTGCGGTTCCGGGGCAATCCGCACGCCGCCGTCGCGTACCTCACGGACAAAGTGGCGCTGCGCGGCAAGGTCAATCAGCTCACCGGTACCCCCGTCCGGTTCGAGCAGTGCGACCGGGTGACGCATCTGGTGGCCGCCGCCGAGCGGGTCGGCTTCCCGTGCGTCGCCAAGCCGCGCACCGGTTCGGGCGGCCAGGAGGTGCATCTTCTGCGCGATGTCGCGGATGCCGCACTCCTGGCCGCCGAACTGGTGAGCGAACCGGCGCTGATCATCGAGGAATTCCTGGAGGGCCCCGAGTACAGCGTGCTCGCCCACTCCAGGGACGGTGAGCACACCGTGCTCGCCGTGGCCAGAAAGCATCTGTCGGACGGCCCCGGGTTCACCGAGGAGGGCCACGATCTGCCGGCCGACCTCGGCCCGGGGGACGCGGCGGCGATCGGCGACCTGGTCACCGCCACCCTGGGGGCCGCCGGCCACCGGGCGGGACTGTCCCTGACCGAGGTGGTCCGTACCGCACAGGGACCGCGGCTGATCGAGTCGCACGCCCACCCCGGCCCAGGCCGGCTCGGCGACCTGCTGGCGCTGGCCACCGGCACCGACCCGGTGGCGCTCGCCGTCGCCACCGCACTGCGGCTGCCCGTACCGGCGCCGCACCCCTCGTCCGGCCGGCGGTACGCGGGCATCCGCACCCTGCGGCTGCCCCCCGGCCGGCTCGACGCCGTGCACGGGATCGACGAGGCGTACGCCCTGCCGGGCGTCGCCGACATCGGCATCACCGTTCGCGTCGGAAGCCATGTCCCGGAGGCCACCAGCCGGGCCGCCGGGCATGGCTTCATCACGGCCGTCGCGTCCTGCCCGCAGGAAGTGGAGGCGGTGCTCGGCAAGGCTCTGGGCCTGCTGCGCCCGGTGGTCGGCGGCGCGGATCCCGGAGCGTCCGGGCGGCCCGCGCATCCCGAGAAGGAGGAGGAGCACACTGCTGCCTGAGCTGCTCCCCGGGATGGGATTCCCCGCGACCCCGGCCCCACGGGCAGACCTGCTGCTTCCCCTCCCCGGCCTGTTCGCCGGACCGCCCGCCCGCCCCGGCTACGTCGTCCTGGAACGCCTGGACGTGCACGGCCGGGTCGAACAGCGCGGCGTCCTGGGCGCTCTGAGCCTGCACGGCACCGAAAGCGGCCACATCCTGCGGCACCAGCAGGTGGGCGAGCCCGAAGTGCGGCTGCACACCCGGCTGCTGCGCGAGCGCCGCGCCCCGGCCGAACCGCTGCTGCTGGCCGCCCCCGACCCGGGCGCGTTCCGCCGCTGCATCGACGAGACCGTCCGCCGCCCGCCGGACCGTACGGGGCCGGCCACCCGCGGCGGCACCCAGCGGCTGTGGGCGGTGGCCGGCGAGTGGAGCCGGCGGCCCCCGGCGCTGCCCCCGGTGCTGCTGGCCGACGGCCACCACCGTCTTGAGGCGGCCCGCCGGCTGCACCGCGGCCAGCCCGCCCGGATGGGCGACCGGCTGCCGGCCCTGGTCGTGGACCACGGCCGCTACCCGCTGCGGCTGGCGGCCACCCACCGCACGATGCCCGGCCTCGACCCGTACCGGGCGGCCGATGTGGCCTCCGGCTTCGCCCGGGTCACGGAGCTTCCGGCCGGCTCGCCGCGCCCGGTGCCGCGCGCAGGCACGTTTTTACTCACCGGCAAGTCCAGGATCTGGGCCATCTCCCGCGTCTCCCCGGTCACCACGGCGCGCCGGCTGCGGTTCCTGCCCTCGGAGTGGGCCGAGCTGTCGGCCGCCATCAGCGACCACGTCCTGATCCCGATCCTCTGCGAGGACCAGGGACTTGACCCCACGCCCGGCTACACCGAGCGCCATCCGGCCGACGACGAGGCCGGGCTGATCCTGCCGCCGCCCACCTGGGAACAGATCTGGTCGGGCGCCGCCGGCGGCACCGTGATGCCGCCCAGGACCACCTCGCTGGGCCCCGCCCCGCTGCCGGGACTGCTGCCCCCGCTGCCCTGCTGATTCGCCGTGGCCCGGCCGGGAGTTGCCGCATAGGCTCACCGCCATGACGGATATCGGTGTGATGGTGCCGCGCGATCTGGCGGCGGAAGGGTTCATCCAGTACGTGCGGCGGGCCGAGGAACTGGGCTTCGCCGAGGTGTGGGTGGTCGAGGACTGCTTCTTCCGGGGCGGCTTCACGCAGGCCGCCGTCGCGCTGGCGGTCACGGAACGGATCCGGGTGGGGATCGGCATCCTGCCCGCCGTGCTGCGCAACCCGGCGCTGACGGCGATGGAGGCGGCCACGCTCGCCCAGCTGTACCCGGGCCGCCCGGTCCTGGGCGTCGGGCACGGCATGCCCGGCTGGATGCGGCAGGTCGGCGCGTACCCGGCGTCGCCGCTGGGCGCGCTGGGCGAGCATCTGCGCACCGTCCGGGCGCTGTTGCGGGGGGAGACGGTGCGCGACGAGCGGCTGGACGCGGTGACGCTGGATCTGCCGGTGCCGGTGGTGCCGCCGGTGCTGGCCGGAGTGCGCGGGCCCAAGTCGCTGGCGCTGTCCGGGCGGGAGGCGGACGGCACGATCCTGGCCGAGCCGGTGACCCCCGAGTATCTGGCGGCGGCGCGCGGGCACATCGGCGCGCGGGCGGTGGCGGAGGGGCACCGCGTGGTGGCGTACAACGTGGCGGCGGTGGACGACGATCCGCAGGTGGCGCGGGCGGCGGTGCGGCCGGCGCTGGAGTGGATCGGCGAACCGGACTGGGCGCCGCACATCTCCCCGCTGCCGTTCGCCGCGGAGTTCGCCCGGCTGCGCGAGGAGAGCGCGGACCGTACGGAGTTCGCCGCGCGGCTGCCCGGTGAGTGGGTGGATCAGCTCGCGGTCACCGGCACCCCCGGGCAGGCCCGGGAGCGGATCGCGGCGCTGCACGCGGCGGGCGCCGGCAGCGTGGTCCTGATGCCCGCGGGGCCCGACCCGCTGGTGGCGCTGGAGGGGCTCGGGCGGGTCCTGTGACCGTTCGGGCACATGTGCGGGAAAACTCTTCGCGGATCGGTGCAACCGTTCGGGCGCGATCGGTGTCGTAGGGGTCGGGGAAACACGGGGGTGCAGGAGGGGAGCGAAGGGCCCGGCGGGGGAGCCGGGCCCTTCGGAGTTTTCCACAGCCCCCTTCGCCCCTGTCGGTGCCGGTGGATACCGTGCGGGCATGTCGTCGCACAGCGCGGTGCTCGAGGGGGTCCTGGAGCGCATCACCTACGCCAACGAGGAGAACGGGTACACCGTCGCCCGGGTGGACACCGGGGGCGGTGGCGGTGAACTGCTCACCGTCGTCGGGGCGTTGCTCGGGGCCCAGGTGGGGGAGTCGCTGCGGATGCGCGGCCGCTGGGGCTCGCACCCGCAGTACGGACGGCAGTTCACGGTGGAGAACTACACGACGGTGCTGCCCGCCACCGTCCAGGGCATCCGGCGCTACCTGGGCTCGGGGCTGATCAAGGGCATCGGGCCCAGGACCGCCGAGCGGATCGTCGAGCACTTCGGGGTGGCCACCCTGGAGGTCATCGAGGCGGACGCGGGCCGGCTGATCGAGGTGCCGGGGCTCGGCCCCAAGCGCACCCGGCTGATCGCCGCGGCGTGGGTGGAGCAGAAGGCCATCAAGGAGGTCATGGTCTTCCTGCAGAGCGTGGAGGTGTCCACCTCCATCGCGGTGCGGATCTACAAGAAGTACGGGGACGCCTCGATCTCCGTCGTACGGAACCAGCCCTACCGGCTGGCCGCCGACGTGTGGGGGATCGGCTTCCTGACCGCCGACCGCATCGCGCGGGCGGTCGGCATCCCGCACGACAGCCCCGAGCGGGTGCGGGCCGGGCTGCGCCACGCGCTGTCCCTGGCGAGCGACCAGGGGCACTGCTTCCTGCCCGAGGAGCGGCTGATCGCGGAGGCGGTGAAGCTGCTCCAGGTGGACACCGGGCTGGTCATCGACTGCCTGGGGGAGCTGGCGCAGGACCCGGAGGGGGTGGTGCGCGAGCCGGTGCCGGACCCGGAGGATCCGCACGGCACCGTGATGGCGGTGTACCTGCCGCCCTTCCACCGGGCCGAGCTGTCGCTGGCCGGTCAGGTGCGGCGGCTGCTGCGGGCCGGGGAGGACCGGCTGGCGGCCTTCGCCGGGGTGGACTGGGGCCGGGCGCTGGGCTGGCTGGCGGAGCGCACCCGGGCGGAGCTGGCGCCCGAGCAGGAGGCGGCGGTGCGTCTGGCGCTGACCGAGAAGGTGGCGGTGCTGACCGGCGGCCCGGGGTGCGGGAAGTCGTTCACGGTGCGCTCGGTGGTGGAGCTGGCGCGGGCGCGGCGGGCGAAGGTGGTGCTGGCGGCGCCGACGGGGCGGGCGGCGAAGCGGCTGGCGGAGCTGACGGGGGCCAGGGCGTCCACGGTGCACCGGCTGCTGGAGCTGAAGCCGGGCGGCGACGCGGCGTACGACCGCGACCGGCCGCTGGACGCGGATCTGGTGGTGGTGGACGAGGCGTCGATGCTGGATCTGCTGCTGGCCAACAAGCTGGTGAAGGCGGTGCCGCCGGGCGCGCACCTGCTGCTGGTGGGGGATGTGGACCAGCTGCCGTCGGTGGGCGCGGGCGAGGTGCTGCGAGATCTGCTGGCGGACGGCTCCCCGGTGCCCGCGGTCCGGCTGACCAGGATCTTCCGGCAGGCGCAGCAGTCCGGGGTGGTGACGAACGCGCACCGCATCAACGCCGGCCGGCCGCCGCTGACGCGGGGGCTCGCGGACTTCTTCCTGTTCGCCGAGGAGGACACGGAGGCGGCCGGGCGGCTGACGGTGGACGTGGCGGCGCGCCGGATTCCGGCGCGGTTCGGGCTCGATCCGCGCCGGGACGTGCAGGTGCTCACCCCGATGCACCGCGGTCCGGCCGGGGCGGGGGCGCTGAACGGGCTGCTCCAGGAGGCGGTGACCCCGGCCGGGCCCGGGCTGCCGGAGAAGCGGTTCGGGGGCCGGATCTTCCGGGTGGGCGACAAGGTCACCCAGATCCGCAACAACTACGAGAAGGGCGCCAACGGCGTCTTCAACGGCACGGTCGGGGTGGTGCGCGACCTGGACGCGGACGAGCAGCGGCTGGTGGTGCGCACCGACGAGGACGAGGACGTGGAGTACGAGTTCGGTGAGCTGGACGAGCTGGCGCACGCGTACGCGGTGACGATCCACCGTTCGCAGGGCAGCGAGTATCCGTGTGTGGTCGTCCCGGTGACGACGAGCGCCTGGATGATGCTCCAGCGCAATCTGCTGTACACGGCGGTGACGCGGGCGAAGCGGCTGGTGGTGCTGGTGGGTTCGCGGCGCGCCCTGGATCAGGCGGTACGCAGCGTCTCGGCGGGGCGCCGGTTCACGGGGCTCGACATGCGGCTCGCGGGGTGACGCCCGTGCCGGCGGGCGGGCCGTCGGCGGGCGCCGGCCCGGCTGCCGGGACAGAATAGGCCGCATCATCCCGGTTCCAGCGGCACGGCGTGCCAGAAACTGGGCTGATTGCCGACCCTGAGTGCACATATTGGCCCCGGATGGGGGACACTGGGAGGGAGTCAGGGCACCCCGAAGGAAACTCGAAGGACCTCGAAGAAGAGGACAACGTCGGTGAGGGATGACGTGAGCGAACACCGCGACGGCGCGCAGTCCGTAGAACTGAACTACGACGGCGCCACCTACAGCTACCCGATTGTGAACAGCACCATCGGGGACACCGGCTTCGATGTCAGCAAGCTCCGGGCCCAGACCGGTCTGGTGACCCTGGACTCCGGTTACGGCAACACCGCGGCCTATAAATCGGCGGTCACCTATCTCGACGGTGAGCAGGGCATTCTGCGCTACCGGGGCTATCCGATCGAGCAGATCGCCGAGCGCGGCTCGTTCCTGGAGACCGCCTATCTGCTGCGCAGCGGTGAGCTGCCCACGGTGGACGAGCTGGCGACCTTCCGCAACGAGATCACCACGCACACGCTGCTGCACGAGGACGTCAAGCGTTTCTACGACGGCTTCCCGCGCGACGCGCACCCGATGGCGATGCTGTCCTCCGTGGTCAGCGCGCTGTCCACCTTCTACCAGGACAGCCACAACCCGTTCGACGAGCGGCAGCGGCACATCTCGTCGATCCGGCTGCTGGCCAAGCTGCCCACGATCGCGGCGTACGCGTACAAGAAGTCCGTGGGCCAGCCGGTGGTCTACCCGCGCAACGACCTGGGCTATGTGGAGAACTTCCTGCGGATGACCTTCTCGGTCCCCGCCGAGGAGTACGTCCCGGACCCGGTGGTCACCAACGCGCTGGACAAGCTGCTGATCCTGCACGCGGACCACGAGCAGAACTGTTCGACCTCCACCGTGCGGCTGGTCGGCTCCTCGCAGGCGAACCTGTTCGCCTCCATCTCGGCCGGCATCAACGCCCTGTGGGGCCCCCTGCACGGTGGCGCGAACGCGGCGGTGCTGGACATGCTGGAGTCGATCCAGGCCAGTGGCGGCGATGTGGATGCCTTCATCCGCAAGGTGAAGAACAAGGAGGACGGTGTCCGCCTCATGGGCTTCGGACACCGCGTCTACAAGAGCTTCGACCCGCGCGCCAAGATCATCAAGGCGGCGGCGCACGATGTGCTGTCCGCGCTGGGCAAGTCCGACGAGCTGCTGGACATCGCCCTGCGCCTGGAGGAGCACGCGCTCAGCGACGACTACTTCGTCTCGCGCAACCTCTACCCGAACGTCGACTTCTACACCGGTCTGATCTACCGGGCGATGGGCTTCCCGACCAGCATGTTCACCGTGCTGTTCGCGATCGGCCGGCTGCCCGGCTGGATCGCCCAGTGGGAAGAGATGATCACCGAGCCCGGCTCACGGATCGGCCGTCCCCGGCAGATCTACACCGGTGTCGTCGAGCGCGACTACGTGCCCGTCGAGCAGCGGTAACCCTCCCCCGGACGTCGTCCGGGAGGGGCCTTCGGGGTACGGAACGGAGCACGCCCGGTGATGTGACGCAGGTCACATCACCGGGCGTGCAACCTTTTGCCGGTTGGCGGGTCTAACCGGGCAACGACAGCGCGAATTCGGCTGGATTCACGCCGTCGGTCGTCCGGCCGGGGTCCCGTGGGGGGACGCTTCGAACGGACGGCAGGAAGCGCCCCGCTTCGGGCCCTGTGGGGGGACCCGCTGCGGGGCGCGTTTCCGTTTCCGCGCCCTGGTCCGGCGCTGTGGTCCGGCGTCCTGTCCGGCCGCCGCTCTCTCAGCCCGCCGCGGGGCCGACCAGCTCGAAGCCCGCCTCGTCGACCGCCGCCCGGACGGCCTCCTCGTCCAGCGGAGTCTCGGACACGACGGTGACCAGTCCGCTGCTCGCCTTGGCGGTCACCTCGCTCACCCCCTCCAGCGCGGAGAGCTCGCTGCGCACGGACGACTCGCAGTGCCCGCAGGTCATGCCGGAAACCTGGTAGGTCGTGGTGCTCATGGAAGGATCCTCGTTCCTCTCCAGGGGCCGCTCGGTGCCGCCCGCCGACAGCCCGAGTGTATACCCCCACCGGGTATCGAGCTACCTGGTGGGGGTATCTCGCGGCACGCGGTTCAGCGACGGCTGCCCGGACGCCGGCTCACCCACAGCTCGATGGTGTGCGGGTACCAGAAGGGCCTGCCGCCCTCCGTCACATCCGGCGGCGGCAGCAGGCCGTGCTTGCGGTACGAGCGCACCGTGTCCGGCTGCACCTTGATGTGTGCGGCGATCTCCTTGTACGACCACAGTCCTCGATCGGCCATCGTCCACACCTCTTCGCACTCGGCGTTGATGATCACCACCGAGCCTGCGCCGCCCCGGCCCGCGGGGCGGCGCGCCGCAGCACCCTGTTGATCAGCTGTGACGGCGAAGGCGCGTAATGGAGACGGCTGTTGCCCATCTTCGATAGTGGGCTGATGCCATCGAACGATGGTCAGTGTCCGCTGGGGAAGCCCAGATTGATCCCGCCGTCCGCCGGGTCGGGCCAGCGGGTGGTGATCACCTTGCCGCGGGTGTAGAACCGCACCCCGTCCTCCCCGTAGATGTGCTGGTCCCCGAAGAGCGAGTCCTTCCAGCCGCCGAACGAGTGGTGCCCCACCGGCACCGGGATCGGCACGTTCACCCCCACCATCCCGGCCTCCACCTCCAGCTGGAAGCGGCGCGCGGCGCCGCCGTCCCGGGTGAAGACCGCCGTACCGTTCCCCCAGCGCGAGGAGTTGATGAGCTCAAGACCCTCCTCGTACGAGCCGGCCCGCACCACGCACAGCACCGGGCCGAAGATCTCCTCCCGGTACGCGTCCATATCCGGGGTGACGTGATCCAGCAGCGACACCCCCAGGAAGAAGCCCTCCTCGTGCCCGGGGACGGTGTGCTGCGTCCCGTCCACCACCACCTCGGCGCCCTGCGCCCGGCCGCTCGCCACGTACGAGGCCACCTTCGCCCGGTGCTCGGCGGTGATCAGCGGCCCCATCTCGGAGTCCGGATCGCTGCCGGGGCCGATCCGCAGCGCCGCCGCCCGCTCGGCGATCCGCGCCACCAGCGCGTCCCCGATGTCCCCGACCGCCACCACCACCGACACCGCCATGCAGCGCTCGCCCGCACTGCCGTAGGCCGCGTTGATCGCGTTGTCCGCCGCCACGTCCAGGTCGGCGTCCGGCAGCACCAGCATGTGGTTCTTCGCCCCGCCCAGCGCCTGCACCCGCTTGCCGTGCTCCACCGCGCCGCGCTGGATCGCCCGCGCCACGGGCGTGGAGCCCACGAAGCTCACCGCCGCCACGTCCGGGTGCGCCACCAGCCGGTCCACGGCCGCCTTGTCGCCGTTGACCGCGTTCAGCACGCCCTCGGGGAACCCGGCCTCCGCGGCCAGTTCGACCAGCCGCAGCGCCGCGCCAGGGTCCTTCTCGCTCGGCTTCAGCACGAACGTGTTCCCGCAGGCGATGGCCAGCGGGAACATCCACAGCGGCACCATCGCCGGGAAGTTGAACGGGGTGATGCCCGCCACCACCCCCAGCGGCTGCCGGATGGACGCCACATCCACCCCGCTGGACACCTGCGTCGACAACTGCCCCTTCAGATGCTGCGGGATGCCGCAGGCCAGCTCCACGATCTCCAGCCCGCGCGCCACCTCGCCCAGCGCGTCGGCGTGCACCTTGCCGTGCTCGGCGGTGATCAGCCGAGCCAGCTCGTCACGGCGCGCGTCCAGCAGCTCCCGGTAGCGGAACAGCGGCGCGGTACGGCGCGCGAGCGGCGTCGCGCGCCAGGAGACGAACGCCGCCCGGGCCGCCGCCACCGCCGCGTCCACCTCCGCCTCGCAGGCCAGCCCGACCCGGGCCGGCTGCCGCCCCGTCGCCGGATCGAAAACGGGCGCGTACCGGCCGGAAGCGGGCGCCACCGGCTTGTTGTCGATGAAGTGACCGATGGTCCTCATGGGGTGGTCCGTTCTCCTCACAGATAGCGGCGGCGGGCGGCCGCCTCGCGCTCGTACCCGGCCCGCGCCCCGACGGCCGCCGGCCGGCCGGCGACCTGGGCCACCGGCACGTCCCACCACGCCTGCGCGTCCGGCGCGTTGGAGTCCGGGTCGGTCTCCACGTACACCGCGACCGGGCCCCGCGCCTCGCGCGCCACGGCCAGCGCCTCGCGCAGCTCCTGGCAGGAGTGGGCGCGCAGCACCGTCATGCCCAGCGAGGCGGCGTTGGCCGCCAGATCCACCGGCAGCGGCGCCCCGTGGTAGGCGCCGTCCGCCGTACGGAAGCGGTAGTCCGTACCGAACCGCTCGGCGCCGGTGGCCTGCGACAGGCCGCCGATCGACGCGTAGCCGTGGTTCTGGATCAGCACCAGCTTGATGGGAAGGTCCTCCTGCACGGCCGTCACGATCTCGGTGGGCATCATCAGATACGTGCCGTCGCCCACCAGCGCCCACACCGCGCGCTCGGGGGCGGCCAGCGCCACTCCGATGGCGGCCGGGATCTCGTAACCCATGCAGGAGTAGCCGTACTCCAGGTGGTACTGGCGTGGCGAGCGGGCCCGCCACAGCTTGTGCAGATCGCCGGGGAGCGAACCGGCCGCGTTGATGATCACGTCCTCGTCGCCGACGGTCGCGGCGAGCGCCCCGAGCACCTGCGGCTGGGTGGGCGGCCCCGTGTCGCCGCGCGGCGCGGTGGCCGCGTCCACCACGGCCTCCCAGCGCTCCTTGCCCGCCGCGTACGCCCGCGCCCAGGACGAATCGACCCGGTACCCGGCCAGCGCCCCGGACAACTCCCGCAGCCCGGTGCGGGCGTCGGCGACCAGCGGCAGCGCGGCCAGCTTGTGGGCGTCCGCGGAGGCGATGTTGAGATGCACGAAGCGCACCGCCGGGTCGGCGAACAAGGTGTGGGAGGCGGTGGTGAAGTCCGTGAACCGGGTGCCGACCCCGATCACCAGATCGGCGGTGCGGGCCAGGTCGTTGGCCACCGCCGTCCCGGTGTGCCCGACCCCGCCCACCTCCCCGGGGTGGTCGTGGCGCAGCGCGCCCTTGCCGGCCTGGGTGGTCGCCACCGGGATGCCGGTCGCGTCCACCAGCGCGCACAACGCGTCCTGCGCCGCGCTGTGGTGCACCCCGCCGCCGGCGATCAGCAGCGGCCGGTGCGCGGCCCGTACCATCGCCGCCGCCTGCGCCAGCGCGTCCGGGTCAGGCCCCGGGCGCGGCACCCGCCACACCCGCTCGTGGAAGAACGCGGCCGGCCAGTCGTACGCCTCCGCCTGGACGTCCTGCGGCAGGGCCAGGGTGACCGCGCCGGTCTCCACCGGGTCCGCCAGCACCCGCATCGCGCCCAGGGCGGCCGGGATCAGCGCCTCGGGGCGGTGCACCCGGTCGAACCAGCGCGAGACCGGGCGCAGGGTGTCGTTGACGGACAGGTCTCCGGCGCCGGGGTGTTCGAGTTGCTGGAGCACGGGGTCGGCGGGGCGGGTGGCGAAGGTGTCGCCGGGCAGCAGCAGCACCGGCAGCCGGTTGATGGTGGCCAGCGCCGCGCCGGTGACGAGGTTGGTGGCACCGGGGCCGATGGAGGTGGTGACGGCCTGCGCGGAGAGCCGGTCGCGCTGCCGGGCGAAGCCGACGGCGGCGTGCACCATGGCCTGTTCGTTGCGGCCCTGGTGGAAGGGGAGCGGGGCGTCGGGGCCCTGGCCCGACTCGACGAGGGCCTGGCCGAGGCCGGCGACGTTGCCGTGGCCGAAGATGCCCCAGCAGGAGTCGATGAGCCGCTGCCGTGCCCCGTCCCGCTCGGTGTACTGGGCGGCGAGGAAGCGGATCAGGGCCTGGGCGACGGTCAGCCGGATCGTGGTGGTCATCGCGGCGTCACCTCCGGGGCGCGGTAGAGGGGCAGCCGGGGATCGACGGTTTGGTGGCGCCAGTCGTCGCGGATCCAGGCGTGGTCGGGGTGGTCGCTGATGAGCCAGGCGCGTTCGGCGCCGGGGCCCGCCATGACGTTGAGGTAGTACATGTCGTGGCCGGGGCCCGCGATGGAGGGGCCGTGCCAGCCGTCCGGGATCAGCACCACGTCCCCGTCGCGCACTTCGGCGAGCACGTCGGTGCCGCTGCCGTGCCCGGAGGGGGTGACCCGCTGGTAGCCGAAGCCGGCCCCGGCGATCTCGAAGTAGTAGATCTCCTCCAGCTCGGACTCCTGCTCGGCCCGGAACTCGTCGTGCTTGTGCGGGGGGTAGGAGGACCAGTTGCCGCCGGGGGTGAGGACCTCCACCGCGATCAGCCGGTCCGCCTCGAAGGTGTCGGCGGCGGCGAAGTTGTTGACCTGCCGGGAGCAGGCCCCGGCGCCGCGCAGTTCGACCGGGACGCCGGCGGCGGGCCGGTACCGGGCGGGCAGCCGCCGGGTGCAGCGGGCGCCGGCCAGGGCGAGCCGTACGCCGGCGCCGGCCGGGGCCCGCAGTGTCACCTCGGCGTCGCGCGGCACGTACACGAAGTCGCTGACCGAGGCGAAGACGCTCTCGCGGCCCGCCAGCGTGAACTCCTGGCCGTCCACGCTCACCTCGGCGCCGCCGGCCAGCGGCAGCACGATCCACTCGCTGTCACCGGTGGCGAAGGTGTCGGTGCCGCCGGGCGGCAGGTGCACCACGCGCAGCGAGCAGTACGCCCAGCCGGCGTCCTGCGGGGTGATGTGCACCGGATACGGGCCGAAGGACGCGGTCCCGGCGGGCCGGTGGGCTGTCCTGGTTCTCACGGGGGTGCCTTTCGTCTCGGCGGAGCGTCAGAGCAGGGAGACAGCGGTGTCCACGGCCTTCGCGACGTCGCCGTCCGCGGGGTACAGCAGGGAACGGCCGACCACCAGGCCGCGTACGGTCGGCAGCCGCAGCGCCGTGCGCCACTTCTCGTACGCGCCCTCCTGATCGCCGTGCACCTCGCCGCCCAGCAGGACGGCGGGCAGTGTGGAGGTCTCCATCACCCGCGCCATGTCGCGGGGGTCGGCGGTGACGGGGACCTTGAGCCAGGTGTACGCGGAGGTGCCGCCCAGTCCTGAGGCGATGGCGATGGAGGTGGCCACGGCCTCGGGCCCGAGGTCGTTGGTGACCTTGCCGTCTATGCGGCGGGAGCGGAACGGCTCGACGAAGACCGGCAGCCGGTGTGCGGCCATGGCGTCGATGGCGCGGGCGGTGGAGTGCAGGGTGGCGAGCGAGCCGGGGTCGGCGTAGTCGATGCGCAGCAGCAGCTTGCCGGCGTCGAAGCGCATCCGGGCGAGGTCCTCGGCGCGGTGTCCGGTGAAGCGGTCGTCGAGTTCGAAGGCGGCGCCGGCCAGGCCGCCGCGGTTCATGGAGCCGATGACGACCTTGTGTTCCAGGGCGCCGAGCAGCAGCAGGTCCTCCAGGATGTCGGCGGTGCCCAGAACGCCGTCCACGCCGGGGCGGGAGAGGGCGAGCACGAGCCGTTCCAGCAGGTCGCCGCGGTGTGCCATGGCGAGCCGGTCGCCGCCCACGGCGAGCGCGCCGCGCGCCGGGTGGTCGGCGGCGATGATCATCAGCCGCCCCGAGTCGCCGGTGAGCGGGCGGCGTTCGCGCCGTGCCGCCGCCTCGGCGATCGCCTCGGGGTGCTGGGCGCGCACCGTGACGAGGTCGGGGATGGTGATGCTCACGGGTGGCTCGCTTTCACGGGGCCTTGATCGTGGCCGCTGTCGGTGGCTGTGTCGGTGTCGGCGCCGGTGTCGGGGTCGGGGCGGGCGTCGGGGCGGGGGCGTGGCCGGCGAGGAGGGCCTCGACCTCGGCGGGGTAGGGCATGGCGGTGGAACAGGCGAGCCGGGCGGCGACGACGGCCCCGGCGGCGTTGGCGTACCGGGTGAGGCGCCGCGGTTCCCAGCCGGCCAGCAGTCCGTGGCACAGCGCGCCGCCGAACGCGTCGCCCGCGCCGAGGCCGTTGACCACCTCGATGGTGTGCGGGGGCACTTCGGCCGCGCGGCCGTCGCGGTGCAGGGCGAGGACGCCGGCCGGGCCCTGTTTGACGACGGCGAGTTCGACCCCGGCGGCCAGCAACGCCTCGGCGGCGGCGCGCGGTTCGCGTTCCCCGGTGGCGATCTCGCACTCGGCGAGGTTGCCGACGGCGACGGTGGCGTGCGCGAGGGCCTCGGCGTACCGGTGCCGGGCCCGGTCCTCGGGCGCCTCGCCCCAGAACATCGGGCGCCAGTCGAGGTCGAAGACAGTGGCGACATGGCCGGGGTGGTCCGGGTCGCGGGCGGCCAGCGCGGCGAGGGTGGCGGTGCGGCTGGGCTCCTCGCTGAGCCCGGTGCCGGTCATCCAGAAGATCCGGGCGGCGCGGACGGCGTCCAGGTCCAGCTCGTGCGGGTGGATGACCAGATCGGGCGCCTTGGGGCGGCGGTAGAAGTACAGCGGGAAGTCGTCGGGCGGGAAGATCTCGCAGAAGGTGAGGGGGGTGGGGTGGGCGTCCACCGCCGTCACCCACCGGTCCTCGACGCCGAACTCGCGCAGTGCGCGGTGGCAGTAGTCGCCGAACGGGTCGGCGCCGGTGCGGCTGATGACCGCCGAGCGCCGTCCGAGCCGGGCGGCGGCCACCGCCACATTGGTGGCGGAGCCGCCCAGGAACTTGCCGAACGTCTCGACCTCGGACAGCGGCACCCCGGTCTGGAGCGGGTACAGATCGACCCCGATGCGTCCCATGGTGATGAGGTCCATGCCCATGCGGAACTGCTCCTTCCGGTTGCCCTGACACGCTGATCGCCTCCCAGATGTAGACGGGGCGCGAGCACCTGTCAATGGTTTGTCTTTACATAATGACATCCATACTCCCTCAGAGGTACGGTCGTTACCGGTGTGGGCCGCGACCACCCGGACGACCTGGACGACCCGACGACATGGACGACGTACGGAAGGCAGGCCAGCGCATGGACCTCGACCGCATCCGGATCGGATCAGCCCCCGATTCCTGGGGCGTGTGGTTCCCCGAAGACCCGCAGCAGACCCCCTGGCAGCGCTTTCTCGACGAGGTGTCCGAGGCGGGCTACCAGTGGATCGAGCTGGGCCCGTACGGCTATCTGCCCACCGATCCGGCCCTGCTGGGCGACGAACTGACCCGCCGTCGGCTGACCGTCTCGGCCGGCACCGTCTTCACCGCGCTGCACCGCGGCCCGGCCGTGTGGGACGCCACCTGGGAGCACGTGTCCCGGGTCGCCGCGCTCACCTCGGCGATGGGCGCCGCCCATCTGGTGGTGATCCCCGAGTTCTGGCGCGACTCGGTCACCGGCGAACAGACCGACCCCGAACACCTGAGCCCCACTCAGTTCCGCGAGCTGACCGCCGGCATGGAGCGGCTGGGGCGTGAGGTGCGCGAGCGGTACGGGCTGACCATCGTCGTCCACCCGCATGCCGACACCCACCTGGCCACCGAGCGGGACGTCACCCGCTTCCTGGACGCCACCGACCCGGACGCCGTCAGCCTGTGCCTGGACACCGGGCACTACGCGTACTGCGGCGGCGACAGCGTCCGGCTGATCAAGACCTACGGGGAGCGGATCGGCTATCTGCACCTCAAGCAGGTGGACCCGGCGATCCTGGCCGACGTCCGGGCGCAGGGCACCCCGTTCGGCCCGGCGGTGGCCAGCGGAGTCATGTGCGAACCGCCGCACGGCCTGCCCGATCTGCCGCCGGTGCTGGCCGCCGCCCAGGGCCTGGGCGTGGACCTGTTCGCCATCGTCGAGCAGGACATGTACCCCTGCCCGCCCGACGCCCCGCTCCCCATCGCCACCCGCACCCGCCGCTACCTGCGCTCCTGCGGCGCGTAGCGGCAGCACGCACCCGCACCGAAAGGCTCGTTGTGAACACAGAGAACTCGCTTGGCGTCGCCGTCCTCGGCACCGGGCGGATGGGCGCCGACCATGTACGGCGCATCGAACGGCTCATCAGCGGAGCCCATGTCGCCGCCGTCGCCGATGTGGACGAGGTCCGGGCCAAGGAGGTCGCGGGTACGGTCGGGCCGCACTGCGCCGCGCACACCGATCCGGCCGCCGCGATGGACGCGCCCGGGGTCGGCGCCGTCCTCATCGCCTCGCCCGGGGCCGCGCACGAGGAGCAACTGCTCGCCGCGCTGGAGCGGGATCTGCCGGTGCTGTGCGAGAAGCCGCTCACCCCCGACCCGCAGGGCGCGCTGCGGGTGATGGCCGCCGAGGAGGCGCTGGGCCACCGGCGCATCCAGGTGGGCTTCATGCGGCGGTTCGACCGCGAGTACCGCGAACTCAAGGGGCTGCTGGCGAGCGGCGCGCACGGGCGGCCCCTGATGCTGCACTGCCGGCACCGCAACACCGTCTCGCACCCGCTGTTCACCACCGAGATGCTCATCAACGACTCGGTGGTGCACGAGATGGACGCGGCGCGCTGGCTGCTGGAGCAGGAGCTGACGGCCGTGACGGTGCTGCGGCCCACGCCCTCGGCCGCCGCCCCCGAAGGGCTCGGCGATCCGCAGCTGATCATCTTCGAGACGAGCGGCGGCGCGCTCGTGGATGTGGAGATCTTCGTCAACTGCGGTTTCGGCTACCAGGTGCAGGCCGAGGCGGTGTGCGAACACGGCACGGCCCGCATCGGCGACGCGCACGGGCTGCTCGCCAACACGGCGGGGCGGTGGGGCGGGGAGATCGCGGACGACTTCACCGGGCGGTTCGCCGACGCGTACGACCACCAGGTGCGGGAGTGGGTGGACGCCACCCGGGCCGGGCGGGTGACCGGGCCCAGCGCCTGGGACGGGTACGCGGCGGCGGCCGGGTGCGCGGCGGGGGTGGCGGCGCAGCGCAGCGGGCAGCGCACGGAGGTCGAGATGATCGAACGGCCCGCCTTCTACAGCCCAGTATCGTATGTCAGGACAAACTGATCGGAGCACGGTGTTCAGGAGAGGGTGACCCCGGGTGGACCTGGCGTTCCGCATCGACCGCAGCAGTCCGGTACCGCTGTACTTCCAGCTGTCCCAGCAACTGGAAGCCGCCATCGAACGCGGCGAACTGCTGCCCGGCACCCTCCTGGGCAACGAGATCGAGCTGGCCGGACGGCTCGGGCTCTCCCGCCCCACCGTCCGGCAGGCCATCCAGGTCCTGGTCGACAAGGGCCTGCTGGTGCGCCGCCGCGGCGTCGGCACCCAGGTGGTGCACAGCCAGATCCGGCGCCCCCTCGAACTGAGCAGCCTCTACGACGACCTGGAGACGGCGGGCCAGCGGCCCGCCACCCGGGTGCTGGCCATCGAGGACACCGAGGCACCCGCGGAGGTCGCCGCGGCGCTCGGCATCGCCGAGGGCGCCCCCGTACGGCGCGTGGAGCGGCTCCGCCTCACCCACGGCGCCGACCCCATCGCCCGGCTGCGCAACTACCTGCCGCTCGACCTGATGCCGCTCACCAAGGACGAGTTGGAGGCCACCGGCCTGTACCGGCTGATGCGCGGCGCGGGCACCACCCTGCACAGCGCCCGGCAGTCCATCGGCGCCAGAGCGGCCACCGCGGCCGAGGCGGCGATCCTGGAGGAGGAGCCGGGCGCCCCGCTGCTCACCATGCAGCGCACCGCCTTCGACGACACGGGGCGGGCGGTCGAGTACGGCGCGCACCTCTACCGTGCCTCGCGCTACACGTTTGAGCTGCAACTCCTCATCCGCCCCTGACGGCAGCCCTTTACGGTGATCCGTTCCTCGGGTACTCCTCCCTCATCAGGCGTCTCGCAGCGGAGAGGGGCTGAGGGCGATGCGGGCGGTGTCGTACGCGGGCGGGGCGGTGGTCCTGGGACTGCTGCTGACCGGCTGCGGAGGATCGGGCGGCGGGGCGGGGGACGGTTCGGCGCACCTCACCATCAGCGCCAACGCGGTGGCCGGCGGCAAGAACGCCGAGGAGGCCGCGTGGATCGAGGAGTGGGTGATCCCCCGCTTCGAGGAGGCCCAGGCGGCGAACGGGGTCGAGGTGTCGGTCTCCTTCGAACCCAGCGGTGTCGACGACGAGCAGTACAAGACCAAGACCGCCCTGGACCTCCAGGCCGGGGCGGGCCCCGACATCATCACCCTGGACGGCATCTGGGTCGGTGAGTTCGCGCAGGCCGGCTACATCGAGCCGCTGACCGCCGGACAGCTGGAGTGGGACGGCTGGGCCCAGATCCCCGAGGCGGTACGGCAACTCGCCGGCTTCGAGGACGAGCTGTACGGCATCCCCTGGGGCACCGACGGCCGGGTCCTCTACTACAACAAGGAGTTGTTCGCCGAGGCCGGGCTGCCCACCACGTGGCAGCCCACCTCGTGGGCGGAGATCCTCGACGCCGGGCAGGCACTGAGCGACCTGGACGGCGTGATCCCCATCCAGCTCAACGGCGGCACCGCCATGGGCGAGGCGACCACCATGCAGGGCGTGCTGCCGCTGCTGGCCGGCGCCGGGGCGCAGATCCACGAGGACGGCACCTGGACGGGTGCGGGACCCGCGCTCGACCAGGTACTCGGCCTGTACGAGGAGGTGTACGGCGGCGGCCTGGGCGACCCGCTGCTCCAGCAGGAGGCGCAGGGCCGCGACAAGTCCTTCCAGCGGTTCGCCGAGGGCCGCGTCGGCATCCTCGCCGAGGGCGACTACCTGTGGCGCGGCGTGCTGGACCCGGACAGCGGCACGGCGCCGATGGCCGAGCGGGACACCGCCGTCGGCTACGCCAAGATCCCGGCCGTCACCCCGGGTGCCGGGGCCGGCGGACAGGACTTCGTCAGCATGTCGGGCGGCAGCGTCCGCGTCCTCAATCCCGCCGGCGAGGATCCCGATCTCGCCTTCGAACTGCTGGCGTTCATGAACTCGGCCGAGGCCCTCCAGGCCGCCATGAGCGGCCAGGACGCCCGCATCACCGCCCGCACCGACGTCAACGAGACGGTACTGGCCGGCGATCCGATGCTGTCCTTCGTGGCCGGCGAGGTCCTGCCGTACACCTTCTACCGCCCGCCGCTGGCCGCCTACCCGCAGGTGTCGCTGCTGTTGCAGGAGGCCACCGCCGAGGTGATCTCCGGCGGCGACCCGGCAGCCGCGGCCCAGACGTACCAGGACGCACTCACGGGGGTCGTCGGCGGTGCCGAGCACGTCGCCGGGCGGTGACGCCGCCGGCCTCGGCCGGGGCCGGGCCGGCGCCTTCGCGGCCCCCGCGCTGCTGCTGATCACCGCGTTCCTGCTGTTCCCCGCCCTGTGGACGCTCTACCTGGGGGTCACCGACTACCGGCTCACCGGACTGTCCGCCGCCGACCCGCAGAACGTCGGCCTGGACAACTTCGAACGCGCCCTCAACGAGGACCGGTTCACCGACTCCCTGTGGCTCACCCTGCAATTCGTCGTCGGCTCCGCCGTCCTGGGCCAGGCACTGCTGGGATTCGGCATCGCCTGGCTGCTGCGCAACCGCACCGGGCTGCTGCGGCGCCTGGTCGAGGCGCTGGTGCTGCTGGCCTGGATCCTGCCCAGCTCGGTGGTCGCGTTCCTGTGGATCGCCCTGCTGGACCGCGACGACGGCACCCTCAACGCCCTGCTCGGCACCCCCGGCACCGCCTGGCTGCTCGAACACCCCATGGCGTCCATCATCGTCTTCAACATCTGGCGCGGCACCGCCTTCTCGATGATGCTCTACGCGGCGGCCCTGGGGAACGTCCCGCCCTCGCAACTGGAGACCGCCCGGCTGGCCGGGGCGTCCACCTGGCAGCAACTGCGGGACGTCGTCCTGCCCCGCATCAAGGGCCACGTCCTCACCAACCTGCTGCTCATCAGCCTGTGGACGTTCAACGACTTCACCCCGTTCCTGCTCACCGGCGGCGGCCCCGACAACCGCACCGAGATCATGCCGGTGCTGCTCTACCGCACCGCGCTCCAGGGCGGCGAACTCGGCTACGGGGCGGCCCTGTCGGTACTCATGCTGCTGGCGAACCTGGCCATCGCCCTGGTGTACGTCCGGCTGCTGCGCTCCCGGAGCAAGGAGCCCGCCGCGTGAACGAGACCGTCACCCGCACCCTGCGGACCCTCGCCCGCTACACCGCGCTCTCCGTACTGCTCGCGTTCTTCTCCCTGCCCCTGCTGTGGCTGGCGTTCGCCCCCTTCGACCGCACCCCCACCATCGCCGCCTCGCTGCCGTCCTTCACCCTCGACAACTTCCGGCACCTGCTGGGCAACCCGGGCGCGCTGCGCTCGCTGCGCAACTCGGCGCTGCTGGCGGCCGGCACCGGCACCCTGGTGGTGGTCACCGCGGCGCTGGCCGCGTACGCCCTGAGCCGGGTGCGGCTGCCGGGCCGCGACGCGCTGCTGTACGTCCTGCTCCTGCTCTCCTCCATCGTGACCGGCACGGCCGCCATGGTGCCGCTGTTCAACCTCGCCCACGAACTGCGGCTCATCGACGCCCAGCTGGGCGTGATCCTGGTGCTGGGCGGCGGACTGCTGCCCAGCGCCATCTTCATCCTCAAGGACTTCATGGACGGCACGCCCCGCTCGTACGAGGAATCCGCGCGGGTCTTCGGCGCCTCGCCGCTCCAGATCGTCCGCCACGTGGTGGTGCCCCTGGTGCGCCCCGGGCTGGCCACCATCGGGGTGTGGTCGGTGGCCCAGGTGTGGGGGAACTTCCTCATCCCGTTCCTGCTGCTGCGCTCGCCGGAGAAATCCCCGGCGGCGGTCGTCATGTACACCTTCTACACCGAGGGCGGGCAGCCTGACCTCGGGCTGATCGCCACCTTCTCGCTGCTGTACTCGCTGCCGGTGGTGCTGATGTTCCTGTTCGTCAGCTCCCGCTACGGCTTCCGCTTCCACGGAGGGATCAAGAGCTGATGGCGGCCATCTCACTGACCGGGCTGACCAAGGTCTACCCCGGGGACGTCACCGCCCTGGACGCCCTGGATCTCGTGGTGCCGGACGGGGAGTTCTTCGCACTGCTGGGCCCCTCGGGATGCGGCAAGACGACACTGCTGCGGACCATCGCCGGCCTGGAGGCCGCCACCGGCGGCACGGTGGCGATCGGCGAGCGGGACGTCACCGCGCTGCCCCGGGAAAGCGGGACGTGGCCATGGTCTTCCAGGACTACGCGCTCTTCCCGCACATGACCGTGCGCGACAACATCGGCTACCCGCTGCGGATCAGGAAGGTGCCGGGGCCCGAACGCGCGGCGAAGGCGGCCGAGGTCGCGGGCGAACTGGAACTGCTGGACTACCTCGCCCGCCGCCCCGGGCAGTTGTCCGGCGGGCAGCAGCAACGGGTGGCGCTGGCACGGGCGATGGCGGTGCGACCCAGCGTGTTCCTGTTCGACGAACCGCTGTCGAACCTGGACGCGCGGCTGCGCCTGGAGGCCCGTACCTTCCTCAAGCGGCTCCAGCGCGAACTGGGCGTCACCACCGTCTTCGTCACCCACGACCAGGCGGAGGCGCTGGCCCTGGCCGACCGGATCGCGGTGCTCGAACACGGCCGGATCCGTCAACTCGGCACCCCCACCGAGATCTTCCGCCGTCCGGCCAACACCTTCGTGGCCTCGTTCATCGGCTCCACCCCGATGAATCTGCTGCCCGGCACGGTGCGCGGCACGTGGGTGAGCGTCGCCGGGGTCCTGCTGCCGGGGCCGATGGGGGAGGGGGCCCGCCCCCTGCCGGACGGTGCCGAGGTGGTGTACGGCATCCGCCCCGAGTACCTGCGCTACACCACGCACCACGCTCCCGGGTCGCTGCCCGGCCGGGTCACGGTGATCGAGAACCTGGGCAGCACCCAGCTCCTCACCCTGGACTCCGAGGAGGCCGGCGCCTCGCTCCAGGTGACCGTCCCGGAGGACCTTCCGGTGACGGTGGGCGAACGGGGGTACGCGCTGCCGCGCCCCGAACGCGTCCTGGTCTACCGCGACGGCGAACTCATGTGAACGGGCGGTAGCCCGGCGGGGGCCGGGTCCGCCGCCCGGCGGCCCGGACGTGGCCCCTCTGCGCCCCCGCCCGCTCTACGGCGACGCCGGGCCCAGCAGAACCTGCTGCCCTTCCGGTCCGACCCGCACCCGGAACGCGGTCAGCGGGGGCCGTCCGGCCCCGTCCCACCACTGCCGGGCAGCCGCGACCTCGTCCCAGAGGTCGCGCGCCCCACGCTGCCGGACCGCTCCGTCGACGCTGACCAGGGCGCGGGACCCTCCCTCGTCCCACAGCACCAGCCGCCAGGTCCCCTGCGGGTCCGAGCTGTTCCACTCCTCGCGGTACCGCACCCCGGGTACCCGCAGCCCGACGGCGAAGGCGGCGTGCACGGAATCGAGCACGTGCTGGGGACGCACGGTGGTCACCGAGCCGCGTTCCTCGCCGCTGGTGCCGGTGCCGGTGCTGGTACTGGCGGGAGGAGGGCGCTGCCCCCGCACCCACATGAAGTGCACGCTGTCCACGAACCGCCCCTCTGCGGTGCCGTCGTCCGCGACGCGGAGCCTGAGCAACCCCGCGTTGCACAGCGGCGTCCCCCACGGCGTCACGATCAGCGCCCCGGGCCGGCACTGGGCGACCCAGGCGTAGGGCACCCGGGCGACGGCGGCGGTGGAGGCGATCCGGTCGTACGGCGCGTGCTCGGCGCTGCCGAGTTCTCCGTCCCCGACCAGCAGCCGGGGCCGGAGCCCGACACGATCGAGCGCGAGGGCGGCACGGTGCGCGACGGCACCGTCGATCTCCACGGAGGTGACCCGCCCGTCCCCGACGCGGGCGCAGAGCAGCGCGGTGGACCAGCCGGACCCGGTGCCCACCTCCAACACCCGGTGACCGGCCCGCGCGTCCAGGTGCCCGAGCATGCGGGCGACGAGCGAGGGCATGGAGACGGAACTCGTGGCCACCCCCGGCCCGCCCGGGTTCCCGTCGTCGAGCTGGGTCACCACGACGGCGTCGGAGTTGACCCGCGCCCACCATTCCCGGGGCTGTTCGTGCTGACGGACGGCCCGGTATCCGCTGGGCCCGTCCTCGGCCCAGATGGTGTCCGGTACGAAGGAGCCGCGCGGGGTGCGCAGAAACGCCCCCCGCCAGCCCGCCGCGAGATCACCGCTCTCACCCATCCGGTGGACGAGCCGCTGATACTCCGCGTCCTCGGTGTACGTCACTTCTTGCCGCCTCCGGGCTGCTGCGGCCCGGCGGGCGGAACGGGGCGCTTCCACTGCCCGTCCGATTCCCGGGGCGACTGCTGCTGATCCCCCTCGGAACCGCCCTTGCCGTCACCGTGCTTACCGCTCATGACACCAACTCCCTTTCATTCTGCGCTGTCGGTGTCACCAGCATGCCCACCCGTATATCGGCGGACTACCCACTTTCCCGTTGCGTCAAGAATCCGTCCCGGACGCGCCGAATGCGTCCACCGTGCGCATTCTTGGACCGCGATGCGTGGATGGCATGTATCGCTGATCTCCACCGCTCAATCCTGGAGTAGTTGATCGCGGTAGTCCGCGAACGGCATGGCGTGCTTGCGGGCGATGTCGCGATAGCCCTGATAACGCTGAAGGGCTTCACCCGGGAGCAACTCCGCGCCGATGAACTGCCCTGCGTCCGTGTAGTGCATGCGGTAGACCTCCGCATCGTCGAACAGCCAGAAGTCGTGATCCGGCAACCCGTTGACCTCCTGATGCGCGAGGTCGATGATCCCAATGTTCTCACCGGCGGTGATGTTCCCGGGGTAGGCGGCCAGCTCGTACCGGAGGTAATCCGTGAGCGGCGAGCGGAGCACATGTACGCGTGCCAGCTCCTTCCCCAGGTCGGTCATCGACCGCACCCACGGGCTGTCGTGCCAGGATTCGTCCATCGGTTCGCCGGCCAGGAACGCCGCGAACTCCTCCTGTTCCTCGGCCACATCGTAGACGCTCAGCGTTTCCAGCCGAAAGGCCGTTCGCTGAAAGTCTCGGAACAGTCGACTGAAATCCTCGCCACTGATCATGGGGACCCACCTTTCAGAAGCTCAAGGCGGATGGCGCTCAATGCGGACCGCATGGCGTCATCGGCCAGGGCACTGTGCTGAAATGCTTCGAATCTGGAAATGTAGAGATCGATGTCACGAGGGTCGGTGACCGTGAGTTCCGCATGGATGGTCTCGACCGTCACGGTGCGATCATCGCGGATGACGAAGGAATGATTTGCGATGTCTCTCTGCCGGGCGGAGAGAGGCACACACCGGATGTCCACCTGAGGCAGCCGCGACAGAGAGATGATCCGCTCCAACTGCCGCGCCATGACATCGGCCTCCACGATCAGCCATCGGAGCACCGTCTCTGTCATGACGAAGGAGAACGTCTTGCCCGAATCGTGGAGAACGCCCTGCCTCTCCAGCCTCGCGAGCGTAGTGCGGTGCAAGGAATCCTCGCTCAGCCCGTGACGGCCCAGAATCGCACGCATGTATTCCGGGGTCTGAAGAAGCCCGGGGATCAGCGCGGGCTGAAACAGTCGCAGCGTTGTCATCTGAGCTTCGACGGATCTCAGCTCTTGCTGTGCCTTGTGCACCCCGGAACGCTTGAGGAGACGCCAGGCGAGCGCCTCCGTCGCCTGAGTGCGGGCAACCTCCAGATACCGGTCCCTTATGTCGCCGGTGACGCCGAGAGCGGAGAGAATGAGTTCGACATCAGCGGCACTTGGGGTGAGTCTCCCGTTCTCGATCTTGCTGAGCTTGCTCGGGGACATGACTGCGCTGCGGGCCACGGCATTGGCCTGTCTTCCAGAGGCCAGCCGCAGTTCCCGCAGCACGCTCCCGAGCTGTCCGCGGTTCACTCGCCGTGCTCTGCCCACCACTCCGGGAAGGGCCGGGCGTGCGCGAGGGCTGTCTCCCGGTAACGGATGAACTCCTCGGCCCGGTCGTCGGGCAGTGTCTCCGCACCCAGGAACGCGCCGCTCTCGTCGTAATGCATGACCGCGGGCCGTTCGGAGTCGAAGAACCAGAAGTCACCGACCCCGGGCAGGGGGTTTGGCCGGTCTGTCGTGTCGAGGATGAAGAACTCCTCGCCACCCGAGATGTTCGTCCGGTAACCCCAGCCCAGCTCGTACTTGAGGTAAGGCGTCAGCGGGCGGGACAGGATGTGTACGCGGTAGACCCTTTTCCCCACGCTGGTGTGGGAGCGAATCTGCTCTACCCACTCGGCGTTGTAACCCTCCGGCTGGGGCTTGCCGTCCAGGAACGCCTGGAGGTTGGCCGCGCTTCGGGGGATGTTGTACACATCCAGTGTCTCCAGCCGAAACGCCTCCCGCTGGAACGTGGCGAAGAGGTCCCCGAGGGTCTCAGATGAGCTGGTCACGAATTGCCTTTCGGATCAGGTCCACCGGGATCTCCACAACCGTCTCATGTGCCGGTAGCTGCAAGCCGTGGTCGTGGGGTGTTTCTCCCTGCACGAGCAAGGTCCCTCGGTCCGTTGCGTAGAGGGTGGGGCAGTCTCCGAGCTCGCACTCACTCACCAGCTGCGTCACACGCATTGCTATGAAAACCCCCATGTCCGTGGCGGTGCACGTCGTGTCCTGATCCTGGCAGGGTCGTTACGCAGTGCACAAGGCGATGCGGTTTCCGTAACGGGAAAGTCGGGTCAGTCGGGCCCGTGCCAGCGGTGGCGTATGGCGAGGGTCGCTTGGATCTGCGGGAGGGTGGCGGGCCGCAGGGTGCCGGGAGGGGCGTGGAACGGGAGGTCGTCGGCGACGGCCCGCAGTCGGACCAGGCGTTGCTCGCGGGCGAGGACCGTGCCGACGCGTCGTTGCCTGGCGCACCACAGCAGGCTGCCGGGTGTGTACAGGCGCCCGGCTCCGGCCAGGGTGCGGATCAACAGATAGGCGCCGCGAGTGGTGAGGGCCAGCGTGATGATCCGCCGCCCCTCGGGCCCGGCCGTCGTCGCACGAGCCCCGGTGAGGAGATCGGCGAGTGCGCGCGCCAGGGCCGAGGCGGTGACGGGACTCCTCACCGTGCCCCCAGCCAGAGTCCGGCGGCGGTGGAGGTGAGGGAGAGGAGCCCGGAGATGGTCACCGCCGCGACGGAGTTGACGGCGATCTCATAGCGTCGTTCATGGGTGGTCTCGCCGCCCGAACGCGGGGTGGGCGCGGGCGGTTCGGGCTCGGCGCCACGCACCCAGCGCGCCAGCCGGGTGGCGCACGGCTCGCAGGCATGGAACGGCCGGCTGCGTCCGAACCCGACCACCGGGCCGAGCCACATCACCAGGACGCCCGAGCGTTGGCACATCAGGCAGTCCCCTTCTTCCGCCCACCCGGAGATCGCATCGGTCTGCACCCAGACCTGCGGCGAGAGATTCACAGCGCGCATCGGAACCACACGATCTTCCCGGCGCAGCGGTGGGTGCGCTCGCACCCGAAGTCGTCGGCCATCTCCCGCAGCATCCACAGGCCGCGTCCGCCTTCCGCGTCCCAGTCGGGTGGATGTCCCAGGAGGACCGGGAGTTGGCGGGAGCGGTCGAAGAGCTGCACGGTGACCTCCAGTTCGATGCGGGTCATGCGCAGATAGCAGCGGGGGTTCTCCACATGCCGCGCCACGTTGGTGATCAGTTCGCTGACTCCCAGCCGCACCAGCTCCACGCAGTCCCGGCCGCCACCCCAGCCCCGCACCACCTCGGCGGCCACCGTCCTCCAGCGTTCGACCTGGACGGCGCAGGCCGTTAACGACTGCCCGTACACGTTCTTGCTGTAGGCGACCTGCACCGGATTTCTCATCACACCTCCAACGTGTCTGCTGACAGGGGGCGTTGTGACGTGCGCAGAGAGAGCCACGTGTTGTAGCCAGATGGAAGCGCAACGTCAGCGTCACCAGGGTGGCGTAGCCGAAGGCGATCCGCAAGGCTGCGCGTCGCAAGTTGCGATGATTACCTCTGCGGGGTGAATCTGAACCCGTCCCGGGCGACGGTTGCGGCACACTGAGCCGAACGCACCAGACACAAGAGGAGGTTGCCGTGGGGCAACCAGTGATGACGGTCCGAAGGATGCGGCTGGGGATGGAGCTACGGCGTCTGCGGGAGCATGCGGGAAAGTCGCAACTGGAGGCCGCGGAGGCCATGGACGCGAGCGACACGAAGATCAGCCGGGTGGAGTCTGGGAAGACGGGTCTGAGCCGACTCGAACTCACGGCTTTGCTCGACTTCTACGACGCGCAGGACCAAGTACTGCGCGAGGGTCTGGGCGAGCTCAACCGGAACAGTCGTAAGCGGGGATGGTGGCAGCAACGCAAGGACGTTCTCACGCCCAAGCTCATGGAGCTCATTGAGCTTGAGTCAACGGCAAGCCACATTTTCGAGTACGAAGCCACCGTGATCCCTGGCCTCTTCCAGACCGAGGCATACGCCCGGGCCATCATCAGTGGCTTCCCGGGGCCTCATAATCCACCTGTGGATCAGGCGGTTCAGATCCGCCTGGAACGACAGAAGATCCTCGACGAGCCCAACGCTCCCCGTATCATCTGTGTTCTCGACGAAGCGACCCTTCATCGCGAGGTCGGAGGCCCGTCGGTCATGGCTGAGCAGCTGCGCAAGCTCGTCAGCATCGCGAAACCGCCCCATCTGTCGATTCAGGTGATCCCCTACACTGCGGGCGCTCATGCCGGCATGGGTGGCCCGTTCCTGCGCTTCGTCTACCCGGCACCCGGGCATATGGACATCGTCTTTCTCGAACAGAAGACGAGTAGGCTCTTCATCGAGGAAGAGGCTGATCTGGAGCCGTACCGGATCGCTGAGGAGCACTTGCGGACTCAAGCCCTCTCCTCTGCGGACTCGATGAAGTTGATCTCTGCCATCGCGGCAGAACTCGATCACGCCTAGGGGAAACGTCATGCGACATGGCCTGCCGATAGCGAGGTGGCGTAAGTCGAGCTACTCGGATGGGGGGAGCGGCAGCTGCGTGGAGACCCAGTTGACGGACGACGGCCTGGTGGCGGTCGGGGACAGCAAGGACCGCTCGCGAGGCGCGTTCGTGTTCTCGGTCGCCCAGTGGACCTCGTTCGTCCACGCGGCCCGGCGGTCGCAGTTCTGAGCGGCAGGCTCATGGAGACCACCGTCGGAGGGAGTCGCATGGAGCAACACACCCACGGCCCAGTCATATGGCGCCGCAGCAGCTACAGCAGTGCAAACGGCCAGTGCGTCGAGATCGCCGAGCTACCGCAGGCGTCCGCTGTCGTGGTTCGGGACAGCAAGGACACGTCCCTCCCGGGGGCGGTCCTTCCCGGGCCTGCTTGGACCGCGTTTCTGAATCACCTGAAGAGCTAGCCGCGCGGAGATGACACATGCGACTTGGCTTGCCGGTAGTGCAGTGGCGCAAGTCCAGCTACAGCAGCGGTGACACGGGCGCCTGTCTGGAGACCCAGATAACTCACGACAGACTCATAGCGATCGGGGACAGCAAGGACCGTTCGCGGGGGGCGTTCGTGTTCTCCGGGGCGGCCTGGAGCGTGTTCCTCCGGCACGTCAAGGGCTGAGCCCCGCCGCGCCTGAACGGGCGGACGCCCGGCGGTCGTCGTGACCGCCGGGTCGCAACCCTGGCGTACCGCTTCGGCCGCTCGGCAACGGCGTCAGCTCATGGGGACGGCGTCGATGTCCCGCAGGCTCCAGTTGGTCGCCTCGGGCTGGTCGACGAGGGTGGCGGAGATCGGGAACTCCACGGCGTTGGCGCCGTCCTCGCCCAGGATGCTGATGAAGACCTGCTCGTACTCGGCGCCGTTGTTGTCGTTGGTGGTCTTCGGGTTGATGCCGGCGTAGGCGATGGTGTCGCCGGACATCTCGATGCTGTCGTCCACGGACTGGCCGGCCGGGGAGACGTGGCTCTCCTCGGCGGAACCGAAGAACGCCATCGGGTAGGAGCCCTCCAGCGTGCAGCTGATGCCTTCGTTGGCCTGGGCGGCGACCAGGAAGTAGCCGCCGGCCTGGGTCTCCTCGGTGACGGTGAAGGTCAGGTCGGTGGTGCCACAGCCCTGGGTGACGGGCTCGCCCTCGTAGCCGCTGCCGGGCGCGTCCTCGTCGGTGGTGTCCTCGTCCGTCGCGTCGTCGCTGTCCGAGCCACCGTCGGAGCCGCCGGTGGAGGGCGCGGCCGGGGTGGCCGAGTCGTCCTCACAGGCGGTCATCGTCGCGGTCAGGGCGACCGCCGCGGCGGCGGCCAGGACGAGGCGGGCGGGGCGGGTGGCGAGACGCGAACGCATCGGAGACTCCATCAGGTGCTGGTGTGGGGTGGTGTCGTACTGACACGGAAAACACTAGGTCAGGAGCGTTCATCAAATGATGGCGTACATGTCCGGGTTCTGTTTCACGGCGCTGTCCCCGCGAACGCGGCGTTGGCCCTTTCGTTCATCGGGCTGCCCTTCGCGGGCAGCGCGGTCCGGCCCCGACCGCCGGGTGGCGACCACCTCGTCCCGGAGTCCGTGCGCGCGGTGGAACGGGTAGAGCGGTGGCCCACGCCGATAGGGTGGGCCCTTGTGGACGCGGGGGCAGCAAACGAGATGGTGGCCGTTCCGTCGGGGCGGGTGACACTGTCGGACCGGCGGACGCGGAGCACGTGGACGGTTGAGGTCGCGCCGTTCCGGATGTCGGCGTTCCCGGTGACTCAGTCCTGGTACGCACGCGTCACGGGCCTGCGGCCCAGCAGTGTCCCAGGCGATCGGCTGCCGGTGGAGGGCGTTTCCTGGTGGGACGCGGTCCAGTTCTGCAACGCCTTGTCGGAGCGCGAGGGGCTGACGCCCGTGTACGAGCTGAGCGTTGACGACGAGCGGGCCGCCTGGGACGCCTCCGCCAACGGGTACCGGCTGCCGACCGAGGCCGAATGGGAGCACGCCTGTCGCGCGGGGAGTACCGGCGCGCGGTACGGCCCGCTCGACGAGGTCGCCTGGTACCAGGGCAACTCCGAGGGGCGCATCCACGCTGTCGGCGCCAGACGGCCCAACAGCTGGGGTCTGTACGACATGCTGGGCAACGTCTGGGACTGGTGCTGGGACCTCTACGACGCCGAGGTGTACGGCACCTACCGGGTGCTGCGCGGCGGTGGTTGGGCCGACGAGCACTGGAGCTGCCGGGCGTCGGTGCGGCGGCGCAGCCACCCGACCTTCCGGATCGACGACGTGGGGTTCCGCGTCGTGCGCTCCGTCCCGCCGCCCCGGCCCTAGGTGTGTTGTTCGGAGAGGTTGGTGATCTACCCAGCGGGTTCGTCGTCGGTGGTGACTGCGCCGGGCTGTTGCGGTGCCGCGTCGGAGGCGAGGGCGGTCAGAAAGGCCAGGGCGAGCATGGCAGGCGTGATGTGCCGGTGCGAGGAGGTCCAGTGTCTGACCTGGTAGTGGTCAAGGCCGCCCTGGCCCTTGGCTGCTTGGAAGCACTCCTCCACGCTCCGGCGGACACCGGCGACACGGACCAGTTCGGGCAGGGGCACTTCGGTGGGTGACCAGCACAAGTAGAAGGCGAGTTCGCCGGTGGACCTGTTGCGTCGCATGAGCGGATGCCGATGGTTGTCGGTGCCGGTGTGGATCCAGGCCCAGTCGTAGTAGCGCGGGCCTTTCGCGCCGTTTCCGACGCTGTGTCGCTGCCACGCCGTGGTTGGCAGGCGGCCGGTGACGGTGTCCGCGTCGACAAGGGTGCGGCCGTGGTTGACCCTGACCCGCATCGAGCAGGCGGCGGCCATCACGTAGCCGACGCCACGTGCTTCGAGGGCGGCGCGGAGCTGGAGGTCCTGGCCGTAGGCTTCGTCGCCGGTCACCCAGGAGGCGGTGATGCCGGTGTCCAGCGCGGCTGTGATCATCTCGGCGGCCAGGCGGGGCTTCGTGGCGAACTGCACCGCCTCGGGCATCCCGGCCACGGTGCGGCGCTCGGGATCGTTGGTCCAGGAGTGTTCGGGGAGGTAGAGCCGTCGGTTCAGGAAGCCGGTCTCGTCGACCACGAGAACGCCGCCGTCAGCGCCGAGGTGTTCAGCGGCGAAGGCACGTAGGTCGTCGCGGACAGGGCGTCCCAGCGGGCGTAGCGCAGCAGACGCTGCATCGGCCCGGGCCGGGTATGGCCCGCCTGTTCGGCTAGCTGCCAGCAGTTCTTCCGTTCGACGTTCGACAGCAGCCCGAGCAGCTAGGAGCGGGCGGTGGCCCGCGGCTCAACTCGGTCGAAGCGTCCGCGATCCGGACCATGACCTGGTCGAACATGGCTCGCCACCGGGCAGGGTCTATGCGCTGGCCTGCGGCCACCGCATGATCTTCAGGAGTCCACACCCCCTGATGAGCACGCAGTTGCTTTACCTGTTCCCGGTCCGGGCCGGTCCGGGCCGCGCCAGGATTGCCACTACCCGCACTGCGATTCCCGGCGAGGTGCCCCGCCCGAGTGCGCGCCGTCGCCAGCAGGGATTCCAGACCTCAGCGCGGGTCCTTGCGCATGCACCATGTGCGGGGGCCACCGTCGGGGAGGGTGACAGCAGCCGTGACCCGGAAGCCGAGCCGCTCGTAGAACCGTACGTTCCTCTCACTGGAGGTTTCCAGGAACGCCGGATACCCGGCGTGCCCTGCCTCCTCGATGCCGGGAATCAGCACCGCGCTGCCAAGGCCCTTCCCCTGCGCTTCGGGAGAGACGGCCACCGTGTTGAGGAACCACGCCGGCTCCTGCGGCCGGCATGGAGCAACAGCCTGCTCCGCGGATTCGTAGGCGGCCTGCCGGTCGCCGGTCAGTTCGCCGAGCACCGGGCCGACCTCGGCGAAAGCGGGCGAGGGATCCTTGTCGGGAGTGGCCCACACGGCGACGGCGCGCCCTTCGTCGGCGACCCACACGCGGCCGTACACCATGCCGATGCGGGTGAGACAGATCTCCTGGAAGTGCCGGACCCGTTCCTCATGGCCTTCTGCGGCGATCACGTGCCGGGTGAAGGGGTAATCGGCAAAGGCTCGGGCAAGTGTGTCGACCGAGGTGGGGATGTCGGCGTCGGTGATGGGACGTACGACAGGGACGTTTTCGTGGTATGCCATGTTCACCGAATCATCTTGTCAGCAGGCAAAGGTTCGAGCCGCCCGGCCTCGTTGCCAGGCTGAACACGCGGTCCGGGAGCCGTCGCCCTGCCGCAAGAACGCGAAGTCGTACTGGAGTACTGGCTGCCGTATTGCGGAAGGGTCGCTCCACGGCGTGGTGGGCCCGCACGCCTCGGCGATCCCGGTGGCCCCGGGGGCCTTCCCGGGCCGGACGGTCCTCAGCGGTCACGCTCGCCCCACCCGTATCGGCGGGGTGGTGCGCGGGCGGGGATCGCGGGAGTCTGGTGGCGGGAGGTGGTGTGGGGTTGAGCGAGGTGGTGCTTCGCGGCAGGTGGAGCGTTGCGGACCGGGTGGCCGGGGAGGTGCGCCGGCTGCCCTTCGAGGTGGGCACCGGGGTGGCGGCGGTACGCGTGGAGCTCGCGTACGACCGGGACAGCGGCGGCGTGCTGGACCTCGGCTGCTGGGGGCCCGGCGGGTTCCGGGGCTGGTCGGGCGGCGCGCGCGAGAGCTTCACCGTCGCCGCCGACTGGGCGACACCGGGCTACCTGCCGGGGGAACCGGAGCCGGGGCTGTGGCACGTGCTGCTGCGGCTGCACCGGGTGCCGCCGCAAGGAGTGGCGTACACGCTGCGGGTGGTCACCACGGGGCGCCGGCCGGTGCCGCCCGCGCAGGCCGCGCCGCCGGTACCCCCTGAACGGCCGCCGCGCACACCACTGCCCGCCGTGGACGGGATGCGCTGGCTGGCGGGGGACTTCCACGCGCACACGGTGCACAGCGACGGGGCGCTCACCGTCTCCGAACTGGCGGCGCTCGCGGTCACCCGGGGGCTCGACTTCCTCGCCGTCACCGATCACAACACCGTCTCGCACCACGCGGAGCTGGCCGCGGTGGGCGCCAGGTACGGGATCACCCTCGTGCCCGGCCAGGAGGTCACCACCGACCTCGGGCACGCCAATGTCTTCGGCGACACCGGCTGGGTCGACTTCCGGGAGCCGGCTGACACCTGGGGCGCGCAGATCGAGCGGCGCGGCGGGGTGCTCTCGGTCAACCATCCGGTGGCCACGGACTGTTCGTGGCGGCTGCCGCTCGCCCCGCGGCTGCGGGCCCGGCATGTGGAGCTGTGGCATCCGACGTGGCGCGACCGCAGGTACGGGGCGCCGCTGGCGTGGGCGCTGGCGTGGCGGCCCGATGTGATCGCGATCGGCGGCAGCGACTTCCACCGGCCGGGCGGTGAACGGCCACCGCCCGGGTCGCCCACGACGTGGGTGCTGGCGCGTGACAACAGTGTCCGGTCCGTCCTGGCGGGCCTCGCGGCCGGGCGTACCGCCGTCCACGCGGGCGGCCCGCGCGCCGCGCTGCTGCTGCGGACCGGCGGCGAACTGCTGGCGCTGAACGCCGCCGGAACGGTGCTGGTGCGCCCGGACGGCGGGCGCCAGATGGTGGCGGGGGAGCGGGAGTCGCTCCCGGCGCCGCCCCCGGGGCCGGACGAGCCCGGCGGGCCCTACCGGTTGGAGGGGCCCGGAAACGAAGTGCTGGCCCTGTGCCAGTAGGGCCCGGGACTCTGGCGTGGCGTGGCGACTGTCGCCCACTGATCACGACCGCCCGGCTCGGCGGCACCCGGCGGACATCTGCCGTCCGACCGACGCGCGGCGCGGGCGCCCTCCGCGACGACGTGGGGAGAGGTGTCCGGCCGGGCCGACCCCCCCGGTGCCCCCGCCCGGTGTGAGCAGGAGTGGGGCACCGGGGCTTGCCCCTACTCGTCCGAGGTGCCGGCCCGCTCGTGGGCCCGGCCGCGCAGGGTGAGCACGATGGCCGCGCCGATGGCCGCGATGACCGAGCCGAGCAGGACAGCGACCTTGACGTGTTCCATCAGGTGCGGCTGGTCGGCGAAGGCGAGTTCGGCGATCAGCAGCGAGACGGTGAAGCCGATGCCGGCCAGCATGGCGGCGCCGAAGATGTCGGGCCACTTCAGGGAGGGGTGAAGTTGCGCCTTGGTGAAGGTGGCGACCAGCCAAGTGGCGCCGAAGACGCCGATGATCTTGCCCAGCACGAGGCCCAGGGTCACACCGAGCGCCTCGGGCTCGTGGATCATGTCGGCGAAGGTGTCACCGGAGACCGCCACCCCGGCCGCGAACAGCGCGAACAGCGGGACGCACAGGCCCGCCGACCAGGGGTGGACGAGGTGCCCGATGTGCTCGGCGGGCGCGGTCTCCTCGCCGGGCTTGGTGGTGGTGCGCAGCAGCATGCCGATGGCGACACCGGCGATGGTGGCGTGCACGCCGCTGTTGAACATCAGGCCCCAGATCACCAGCGCGAGCGGCACGTAGATGTACCAGCCGCGTACGCCCCGGTGGTGCAGGAAGCCGAAGAGGGCGAGCCCGGCGATCGAGCCGAGCAGGAACCACAGGTTCAGGTCGGAGGCGAAGAACACCGCGATGATGATGATCGCGATGAGGTCGTCGACGATGGCGAGGGTCAGCAGGAAGGTGCGCAGCGCGGAGGGCAGCTTGCGGCCGACGACGGCCAGGACGCCGAGCGCGAAGGCGATGTCGGTGGCCATCGGCACCGCCCAGCCGTCCATGGCACCGCCCTGTAGGCCGTTGACCAGCACGTAGATGAGGGCGGGGACGGCCATGCCGCCGATGGCGGCGACCACGGGGAGGGCCGCGGCGGCCGGCTTGCGCAGCTGCCCGACGACCAGTTCGCGCTTGAGTTCGACGCCCGCGATGAAGAAGAAGACGGCCAGCAGCCCGTCCGAGGCCCAGTGGCCGATGGAGAGGTTCAGGCCCAGCCAGGGGATGTCGAGGTGGTGGTCGCGTACCGAGGTGTATGTGTCGCTGACCGGGGAGTTCGCCAGGATCAGCGCCAGTGTGGCGGCGATCAGCAGCATCAGGCCGCCGGTGACCTCCAGGCGCAGGAATTCCGCTATCGAACGGCGGTCTTGATCTTCCGCGTTCGGGGAGGGCGTGGTGGTCTGCGGCGGGGTCATGAAGAGAGCCTCCGGGGCTGTAAAGGGACAAATGTTTGCACATTGCCGACCAGACTTCCCGGCGCACCTGCCCGCAAAGCTAACCCAGATTCGCGAACGCCTCCACGGCGGACGTCTCCCCGGTGACGATGATCACATCGCCCGGTTCGAGTACGGTTTCCGCCGTCGCATAGGTGAAGTGCCCGCCCGGCCGCTTGACGCCGACCACGGTCACCCCGTGCCGGGAGCGCACCGCGGTGGCGCCCAGGGGCCGCCCCGTGGCGGTCGGCGGCGCCAGGGTCTTGGCCAGGGCGTAGTGCTCGTCGAAGGGGATGAAGTCCAGCATCCGCCCGGCCACCAGGTGCGCGACCCGCTCGCCCATCTCGTGCTCGGGCTGCACCACGTGGTGGGCGCCGAGCCGCTCCAGGATCCGGCCGTGCTGGTGGCTGATGGCCTTGGCCCAGATGTTCGGCACCTCGTCGTCCAGGAGATGGGAGGTGACCAGGATGCTGGCCTCCACGGCGCTGCCGATGGCGACCACGACGTTGTGGAAGTCGGGGATGCCGAGCTGGCGCAGGACCTCGTGGTCGGTGCAGTCGGCGACCGCGGCGTGGGTGAGGGCGTCGCTGTGCCGCTGGACGAGTTGCTCGTCGGCGTCGACTCCGAGCACCTCCCATCCGGTGCGCATGAGCTCTCCGGCGAGGGACATGCCGAACCGGCCGAGGCCGATGACCGCCACCCGCTGATCGGGGTGGCCGCGGCGTCGTCTGGGCATCGCTGTGTTCCGTTCCGTGTGAGGGGGTGATGGTGTCCGAGCGTGCGCACGGTGGGTGCGGGATGGCGGGAGTAGGGGCCGGGACTTCATCCGATGATCGGGCGTTCTTCGGGCAGCCGGTACCGCTGCGTGCGGTGGCGCAGGGCCAGCGCGGAGGCGAGGGTGATCGGGCCCACCCGGCCGAGGAACATCAAAGCGGTGATGATCAGCTGACCGGGCCCGGCGAGTTCGCCGGTCAGCCCGGCCGTCAGGCCCACCGTGCCGAAGGCCGACACCGCTTCGAACAGCACGATCTCGGCGCGCGCGTCCACCATGGCCAGGAGCGCGATGGTGGACGCCATGACAGCGGCCACGCCCAGCAGCGCGACGGTCAGGGCCTGGCGCAGCACCTGCGGCGCCAGACGCCGTCCGAAGATGCCCGCGCCCGGCTCGCCGCGCACCTCCGCCAGGATGGCCACTCCCAGGACGGCGAAGGTGGTGATCTTGATGCCGCCGGCCGTTCCGGCGCTGCCGCCGCCGATGAACATCAGGACGCAGGAGCCGAGCAGCGTGGCGGGTTCCATGGCGCTGATGTCGGAGGCGTTGAAGCCCGCGGTACGCAGCATCGCGGAGTGGAAGAACGCGCCCAGGGCCTTGTCCTCGCTGCCCAGTGGTCCCAGCGTGCCGGGGTTGGACCATTCGAACAGCAGCGTCAGTGCTGTCCCCGCCGTGAGCAGCGCTCCGGTCAGCCACAGGGTCAGCCGCAGGTGCAGGGACCAGGTACGGGGGGTTCTCGTCCGGCGGCGCCCTGCGCGCCGCTGTCGCAGCAGCTCCAGGATCACCGGGAAGCCGAGGCCGCCCAGGATCACCGCCGCGGACACCGGGAGCAGCACCCAGGGGTCGTGTGCGTAGCCGGTCAGGCTGTCGCCGTACAGCCCGAAGCCGGCGTTGTTGAAGGCCGAGACGGCGTGGAAGACCCCCGAGTACGCGGCGGCTCCCGGGGACTGTCCGTGCCCCAGCCACAGGCGCAGGGCCAGGATCAGCGCCGTGGCCGCCTCCACCGTGACCGTGATGAGCGCGACCCGCTTGAGCACGCCGCGCACCTGGCCCATCCCGATCTTGGACTCGGCCTGTGCTTGCAGCGTGGTCATCAGCCGCAGCCGGCCGACGACGAGGAGGGCGAGGAGCGAGGCGAGCGTCATGATGCCGAACCCGCCCGCCTGGATCAGGAAAAGAATTACCACTTCGCCGAAACCGCTCCAGTACGTTCCGGTGTCTACGACAGCGAGCCCGGTCACGCAGACGGCGGAGGTGGCGGTGAACAAGGCGGTCAGCAGGGGCGCCGCACCGTCTCCCGCGCGGGAGATCGGCAGCGCCAGCACGGTGGTGCCGACCACGATCGCGAGGGCGAATCCGAGGGCCACCATGCGTGCCGGGTGGGTGTGCACGTCCTGAACGTAACGGCGATCGATACGCCCCAGGGGTACCAAGTCAAACGATCGTCGCGTATAAATATTGTCAATATCACCATAGGGGGGTCGAAGGATGGGGGACTTCTTCACGACGGCCATGGCGTTTCCGGCCGTGATCTTCACCTTCCCTCTCGCCGTGGTGCTGCTGTACTGGATCTTCGGGGTGCTGTTCGGCGTCGGCGGCTCGGTCGCCGAGGGCGGCGACGGCGCGGGTGACGGCGACATCGGCGGCTTCTCGGGTGTCATGGCCCTGCTCGGCCTGAGCGGCGTACCCGCCGCCATCCCGCTCTCGATGCTCATCGCCGTCGCCTGGTTCACCGCCATGGCCGGCACCGAACTGCTGGACGCCACCGCGCTGCGCGTGGCCACCCTCCCGGTCGCCCTGGTGGCCGGCTGGGGAGCCGCACGGCTGACCGTCCTGCCGCTGCGCAGGGTCTTCGCCGCCGAAACCGGCTCCCAGCACGAGGACTTCGTCGGCAAGGTGTGCGTCGTGCGCACCAGCCGCGTCACCGCCGAGTTCGGCCAGGCCGAGGTCACCGCACACGACGGCGGCACCGCCATCGTGCAAGTACGCGCCGAAGGACCCGAGGGCGCCGACCTCGGGGCCGGCAGCCGGGCGCTGATCTTCGGCTACGAACCTGAACGTGAGTTCTTCTGGGTGGCGCCGTACGACGCCGGCCCGGCGACCGGGTACCTCGAGAACCAGTTGCCGCGCTGAGCGCGTCCCCCCTTCGACGGCATCACCTGTGAAACGGCGCCGCCGTGCGCCCCGCGGTCTTCACCGCGTCTCCTTCTTCAGCCGCACATCTTCTCGACCGACCACGAGGGGTTCACAACCGGATGGACACCATAGGAACCAGCCTCGGCGTGCTCATCGCCGCCGCGCTGATCATCGTCATCGCCGTCGTCTTCATGCTCAGCCGTCTCTTCCGCAAGGTGGAGCAGGGCAAGGCCCTGATCGTCTCCAAGGTCCGCAAGGTCGATGTCACCTTCACCGGCGCCGTGGTCCTCCCGGTCCTGCACCGGGCGGAGACCATGGACATCTCCGTGAAGGCCATCGAGATCGGGCGCACCGGGCGGGACGGCCTGATCTGCCAGGACAACATCCGCGCGGACATCCGGATCTCGTTCTTCGTGCGCGTCAACAAGACCGTGCAGGACGTCATCAAGGTGGCCCAGGCCATCGGCACCGAGCGCGCCAGCGACCGCGAGACGCTCCAGGAACTGTTCAACGCCAAGTTCTCCGAGGCGCTCAAGACCGTCGGCAAGCAGCTGGACTTCGCCGACCTGTACACCAAGCGCGACGAGTTCCGCGACCGGATCATCGCCGTCATCGGCACCGACCTCAACGGCTACAGCCTGGAGGACGCGGCGATCGACTACCTGGAGCAGACCCCGCTCTCCCAGCTCGACAAGGACAACATCCTGGATGCCCAGGGCATCCGGAAGATCACCGAGCTGACCGCGCACCAGCACGTGCTCACCAACGAGTTCCGCCGGAACGAGGAGAAGGAGATCACCCGGCAGAACGTCGACGCCCGCGAGGCCGTCCTCGAACTGGAGCGCCGCCAGGCCGACGCCGAGATCAAGCAGACCCGCGAGATCGAGACCGTACGCGCCCGCGAGGAGGCCGAGACCGCCCGCGTCCAGGCCGAGGAGCGGCTGCGCTCGCACACCGCGCACATCAAGACCGAGGAAGCCCTCGGCGTGCAGAACGAGAACCGCGAGCGCGAGATCGCCGTGGCCAAGCTCAACCGTGACCGCGTCGTGGCGATCGAGAACGAGCGCATCGAGAAGGACCGGATGCTGGAGGTCATCGCGCGCGAGCGGGAGACCGAACTCCAGCGCATCGCCAAGGACAAGGAGCTGGAGGGCGAGAAGCGGGACATCGCGGACGTGGTGCGCGAGCGCATCGCGGTCGAGAAGACCGTCGCCCAGCAGGAGGAGGAGATCAAGAAGCTGCGGGCCGTCGAGGAGGCCGAGCGCGACCGCCAGGCGCTGATCATCACCGCCGAGGCCCAGGCGCAGGAGCAGCTGGTCAAGGACATCAAGGCGGCGGAGGCGGCCGAGGCCGCGGCCGTGCACAAGGCCAAGGAAGAACTCACCCTCGCCGAGGCGCGGCTGAAGTCCGCCGACCTGGACGCGCAGGCCGCGATCCGGCTGGCCGAGGGCAAGCGTGCCGACACCTCCGCCGAGGGTCTGGCCGAGGCCGAGGTCAAGGAGCGGATGGCGGACGCCATCGCCAAGACCCGGCACGCGGAGGCCGAGGCGGCCAAGGAGATGGGCCTGGCCGAGGCCGAGGCGCTGCGCGAGAAGATGACCGCCGAGGCCGACGGCCTCAAGCTCAAGGCCGAGTCGATGGCCGCGCTGGACGCCGCCAGCCGGGAGCACGAGGAGTACCGGCTGCGCCTGGAGGCGGAGAAGGACATCCGGATCGCCGGCATCGACGTGCAGCGGCAGATCGCCGAGGCGCAGGCCACGGTGGTCGCCACCGGCCTGGAGAACGCCAAGATCGACATCGTCGGCGGGGACACCGTCTTCTTCGACAAGCTGATCGGCGCGATCTCGGCCGGCCGTGGACTGGACGGGTTCATCAACAGCTCCGAGCACGCGCAGGCGCTGGCCGGACCGTGGCTGGACAAGGAGAACTCCACCTTCACCCAGGACATCGGCGCGATGGCCGCCGGTCTCGGCGCCGCCGGGGTGCGCGACCTGACCCTGGCCGGGCTGCTGGGCTCCCTGATCGCCGACGGCGGTGAACACACCGGGCAGCTGCGCGGCGTGCTGAAGGCCGTCACGGCCCAGGGCCTGGGCGAGGTCCGGCTGACCGACCTGGCGAAGGTCAACGGCGCGGTCGCGCTGGACAAGTAGGGCGCGTCGTCCGCCGCCGGCCCGGCCCCCGCGCGGGGGCCGGACCGGCGGCGGACGGACGGGGCGGGGGAAGGTCCGGTGACGGGTGACGTGGCCGGAGCGGGATCGGAAACGGGATACGGGAACGGTTGACGACGTGAGCACCCAGGACACCCAGGAAACCCAGGACACCCAGGACACCCGGCTCGACGCCGGCACCTACGACGTACTGCGGGCCCGGATGTCCGCCGCCGCCACCGAACTGGCGGCCCGCGCGCAGACGCTCAACGCCCGCCGCATCGAGACCTTCGGCGGCAGCGAACTCGCCCTGCTCGCCACCGAACGGGTCCGCACCGGGCGCGAGAGCGTCCCGCGCGACATCGTCCAGGTCGGCGGCGTCCTGCTGGCCGGATACAACCCGCGCGGCACCGGCGCCTCCGGCACCGAGAACACCGCGATCGGCGACGTCTTCGGGCTGCACCGGCTCAGCGCCGGCGGCGCCGACGACGGCCACTTCCTCCCCGCCCCGCCCGACGCCGTCCCCGGCCTGCTCGACGACCCCGCCTTCCAGCGCGACTTCGAGAGCCTCTACCGCTACTTCCGGCAGGCCCAGCTGCTGCGGCTGCGGCTCACCGGCGGCCTGCTGCTGGCCGTCTTCCGCACCGGCGACCGGCTCAGCGACATCCGCGTGCTGCGCTGGCGCATCCACCCCGACGGCACCCCGCAGTACCTGGACGCCAAGGGCGAGCGCGACCACGTCTTCCCCGAGCCGTACGACTTCGGCTGGACCGACACCGGGCGCGAGCAGCACATCCTGGGCACGCACCCGCATGTGAGCATCGAGGGCGCGCTGTACGTCGCCACCGTCGGCGGCCGGCTCACCCTCAAGACCGAGAACGACACCGACAGCGCGGACGGCATCCACCACGAGCCGGTGGACGAACCGCTCCAGTCCCTCGCCGACGCCGAGATCGCCTACGCCCGCGTCGGCCCGCTGATCCTGCTGCGCGTCCTGCCGTACAACGAGAGCGTCCACCGCTACCTCGTCTTCAACACCCGTACCCAGGACGTGGTCCGCCTCGACGGCATCGGCCAGGCCTGCCGCACCCTCCCCGACGACCAGGGCATCATCTTCCCCGGCGGCTACTACCTCGCCGCCGCCCCGCCCGGCGCCGCCGCCCGTACCTTCGAGGCCACCGACACCGCCGGGCTCACCTACGAGAAGGCCATCCGCTCGCCCAACGGCGAGGACGTGCTGTACGTCTTCCACGCCCCCGCCACCGGCCACACCCTCCTGCTGCCCTACAACCTCATCCGCAAGGAAGTCGCCAACCCGCTGCCCTCGCACGGCTTCGCGCTGTTCGACGACGGCACCCTGGCCATCAGCCGCGCCGGGAACGACGGCGAACCGGCCCTCGTGCACCCCGTGCAGGTGTGGCGCAGCCCCTTCACCTCCGACGCGTACGCCGCCGCCGCGCCCCCGGTGGGTGAAGGCCCGCTGACCCGGATCGGCAACGCGGAGCTGGTGCGCGGCATCTCCGACGCCCTCACCGTGTCCCGCCTGGCGAGCGAACTGGCCCCCGGCACCGCCGTGTTCGAGGCGATCACCGCCGCCTGCGACCGGCTGACCGACCAGTACCACTGGCTGGGCCTCGACGGCCTCGCCGGTCTCGACGAGCCCACCGCCACGCTGCGGGCCACCGCCGAGCAGGTCATCGACGAGTACCAGCGCGTCCAGGAGCAGCGGGCGCGGGCGGCGAAGGAACTGGCCGAGGCGGGCGAGCACGCCGAACGGCTGATCCGGCGGGCGCGCGGCGAAGCCCCCAAGGGCGCGGCCGAGTGGGTCACCGTGCTCACCGAACTGCGCCGCGCCCAGGGCCACACCGAGTCGCTGCGCGAGGTGCGGCACATCGACCTGGACGCGCTGGCCGCGATCGGCGAGCGCCTCGGTGAGTCGCTGGCGGCCACCGGGCGGCGCGCGGTCGCCTTCCTCTCCCGCGAGGACGCGTTCGACGACACCCGGGCCGCGATAGCCGAACTGACGGAGCGGGCGGCGGCGGTGGACAGCGTCGCCGTCGCCGACCCGCTGCTGGAGGAGATCGGCGAACACGCGGACGGCCTGCGCATCGTCACCGATGTCATCGGCGGCCTGGACATCGCGGACGCCACCGTGCGCACCGGGCTGCTGGAGCGCATCGGCGAGGTGATGGGCGCCGTCAACCGGGCCCGCGCGGTGCTGGACGGGCGGCGCCGGGAACTGCTGGAGCGGGAGGGGCGGGCCGAGTTCGCCGCCGAGTACGCGCTGCTGGGCCAGGCGGTCTCCGGCGCCCTGGCCGCCTCCCGCACCCCCGAGGAGTGCGACGAGCAACTGGGCAGGCTACTGCTTCAGTTGGAGAACCTGGAGTCGCGATTCGGCTCCTTCGACGACTTCCTCACCCAACTGGCGGGGCAGCGCGAGGAGATCTACGAGACGTTCTCGGCGCGCAAGCAGGCCCAGCTGGACGAGCGGGCCCGGCACGCCGAGCGGCTCGCCTCCTCCGCGAACCGCATCCTGTCCACCGTCACCCGGCGCGCGACCGCGCTGCCCACGCTCGACGACGTCAACGCCTACTTCGCCGCCGACCCGCTGGTGGAGCGGGTGCGCGCGACGGCAGGCGAGCTGCGCGAGATCGGCGAGACCGTCCGGGCCGAGGAGCTGACCGGCCGGCTGAAGGCCATCCGGCAGGAGGCGGGGCGGGCGCTGCGCGACCGCGCCGACCTGTTCGGCGCGGACGGGACGGTGCGGCTCGGCCGGCACAGCTTCGGCGTCAACACCCAGCCCATCGACCTGACGCTGGTGCCGCAGGACGGCGCCCTGTCGTTCGCGGTGACCGGCACCGACTACCGGGCGCCGGTCACCGACCCGGAGTTCGCCGCCACCCAGGACTTCTGGGACCAGCCGCTGGCCTCGGAGTCCCCGGACGTGTACCGCGCGGAGCACCTGGCGGCCACGGTGCTGTCCCAGGGGGCGGCGGGCGAGAGCGAAGCGGAGCTGCTGCCGCAGGTGCGCCGCACGGCGGAAGCGGCCTACGACGAGGGGTACGACCGCGGCGTCCACGACCAGGACGCGGCCCGCATCCTGGCCGTGCTGCTGCGGCTGCGCGACCACGCCGACCTGCTGCGCTACGGGCCCGAGGTGCGTGCCGCGGCCCAGCTGTTCTGGGCGTACGGCGCCACCGACGCCAACCGGCGGGCGTGGACCACCCGCGCCCAGTCGCTGGGCCGGGCGCGCACCGCCTTCGGGCAGGTCGCGGCCGTGGAGCGGCTCGCGGCCGAACTGACCGCCGCCATCGAGGCGTTCCGCGTCGAGCACGCCCTGCCGCCGGCGCCGGGCGGGGACGCCGGCGGCTACCTCTTCGAGGAACTGGCGCTGGCCACCGGCCACACCCCGCGCTTCGCCACCAGCGCCGCGGCCCGCGCCCTGCTGGAGGACTTCCGTACGGCACTGGGCACCGCGGGCACCAAGGAGTTCGCGCAGGACGTCGTCTCGCTCGGCGACGACCTGGCGGCCCGGCACCAGCTGGTGACCGCGTGGCTGACGGCGTTCACCGAGTCGACCGGCCGCGAGGCGACCGACCTCGCCGAGGCGGCCGTGCTCGAACTGTGCGGCGAGGACGTGGAACACCGCGCCATCGACGCCCCGCTCACCGCCCGGGTGGACGGCCTCCTCGGTGCGCACCCGCGCGTGGCCTCCGGCGAACTGCCGCTGCGACTGGATGAGTTCCTGTCCCGTACGACGGAGTTCAGGACACACCGGGTGCCCGCCCACCGGCAGTACATCCGGCGCCGCAACGCGCTGCTGGACGCCGAACGGCGCCGGCTGCGGCTGGACGCGTACCGCCCGCAGGTGATGTCGGCGTTCGTGCGCAACCGGCTGCTGGACGAGGTGTATCTGCCGCTGATCGGCGACAACCTCGCCAAACAGCTGGGCACGGCGGGCGAGGAGCGGCGCACCGACAGCCAGGGCCTGCTCCTGCTGCTCTCGCCGCCCGGGTACGGCAAGACGACGCTGATGGAGTACGTGGCGGCCCGGCTCGGCCTGGTGTTCGTGAAGGTGGACGGCCCCGCGCTGGGCCACGACACCACCTCCCTGGACCCGGCGGCGGCTCCCGACGCGGCGGCCCGGCGCGAGGTGGAGAAGCTCAACTTCGGCCTGGAGATGGGCAACAACGTCTTCCTCTACCTCGACGACATCCAGCACACCTCGCCGGAGCTGCTCCAGCGGTTCATCCCGCTGTGCGACGCGCAGCGCCGCATCGACGGTGTGCGGGTCGGAGACGGCGAGGCCGTCACCTACGACCTGCGCGGCAAGCGCTTCGCGGTGTGCATGGCGGGCAACCCGTTCACCGAGTCCGGTACCCGATTCCGGGTGCCGGACATGCTGGCCAACCGCGCGGACGTGTGGAACCTCGGTGATGTGCTCTCCGGCCGGGACGAGTTGTTCGCGCTGAGCCACATCGAGAACGCGCTGACCGCCAACCCGGTGCTGGCCCCGCTGGCGGCACGCGAGCGCTCGGACGTGGACCTGCTGGTGCGGCTGGCGCGCGGCGACGAGTCGGTGACGGCGGACCGCCTCGCGCACCCGTACGGGGCGGCCGATCTGGAGCAGATCCTGTCGGTGCTGCGGAAGCTGCTGTACGTGCAGCGCACGACGCTGGCGGTGAACGCGGCGTACATCGCCTCGGCGACGCAGGACGACGCGAGCCGCACGGAGCCGCCGTTCCGGCTCCAGGGCTCGTACCGCAACACCAACAAGCTGGCGGAGCGCATCGTCCCGGTGATGAACCAGGACGAGCTGGAGGCGCTGATCGACGACCACTACCTGGCGGAGGCGCAGACCCTGACCACGGGCGCCGAGGCCAACCTGCTGAAACTGGCGGAACTGCGCGGCCGGCTCGGCCCGGAGCAGCAGGCGCGGTGGGAGCGGATCAAGCTGGCCTACGCGAGGTGATCGTCGCTTCGCGTGTCCGGCTGCTACGTCGGTGTGACAGAACGCGGATATGCGCTTCCTAGGGTGGATGTCAGTTCGATGTAAGGAACCAACGGGGAGATTCACGTGTCACACCGCAAGAACCTCTGGCTGCGCGCCGCCGCTCCTGCCGCCGTCCTGGCGCTGACGCTGACCGCCTGTGGCAGCGAGGACAGCGACAGCTCGGGCGCCGGATCCGGATCGGACCAGGGCCAGGAGCAGGACACGGACCAGGACGAGGACCCGGCGGAGGACGACTCCGCCGGGGACGACGACGCGACGGAGGGCTCCGGTGGCAGCCTCGCCCTGGGCGAGACCGCGGGGCCGCTGCCGTACGAGTACAGCGAGGCCGCGGCCGAACTGGAAGTGACCGTGCAGAAGCTGGACATCGGCGACATCGCCGATGTCGAGGCGCTCGACATCTTCGACCCGGAGGACATCGAGGGCACCACGCCGATGTACCTGTACACCGACTACGCCCACGTCGGCGGCGAGGACCTGGAGTACGCGCGGCCCAGCCTGGAGCAGTCGGCGCGGCTCGCGACCGGTCAGTTCATGCCTTCGGTGATCATGATCGGCAGCATGGACATCCCCGGCGGCTGTCCGGCCGCCGAGGACCCCAGGACGTTCGCCGAGGGCGACGTGTGGAACGACTGCAAGATGTACCTGGTGCCGGACGGCAGCGAGCTGACCGAGGTCACGTGGACCGCGGCCGATGACGCCGAGTACACCTGGGCGCTGAACTGATCCGCTGAGGATCCGAGCGCGTCATGCGGTGGCCGCCGGCCTGCGGGCCGGCGGCCACCGTCCTGTGTCGGGCGCCCCAGGTCGGGCCCCGTGTCAACCGAAGGTTGACGCCCCAGGACTGTCAACCTAAGGTTGACGAATGACTGACGCCGAACGCACTCAGATCAACCGCTCCGTGCGCCTCGACGACCTCATCGAGGCCATCAAGAAGACCCACACCGACTCGCTGGAGCAGCTGACCAGCGCCGTCATCGCCGCCGACCACCTCGGCGACGTCGCCGACCACCTCATCGGCCACTTCGTCGACCAGGCCCGCCGCTCCGGCGCCTCCTGGACCGACATCGGCAAGAGCATGGGCGTCACCCGGCAGGCCGCCCAGAAGCGGTTCGTCCCCAGCGAGGGCGCCGCCCAGGACTTCGGACAGTTCACCCCGCGCGCCAAGAACGTCGTCATGGCCGCCCAGAACGAGGCCCAGGCCGCCCGCAACACGGTGATCACCCCCGAGCACCTGCTGCTCGGCCTGATCGCCGACCCCGACAGCCTGGCCGCCAAGCTCATCACCGGCCAGGACGTGCTGCTCGACGCCGTACGGCAGGACGCCACCGCAGCCCTGCCGCCGGCCACCGACGGCGAAGCGCCCTCGCTCGTCCCCTACGACGTACGGGCGCGCAAGGCCCTGGAGCTGACGCTGCGCGAGGCGCTGCGCCTGGGCCACAACTACGTCGGCACCGAGCACATCCTGCTGGCCCTCCTCGAACTGGAGGACGGGAACGGGGTGCTGTCCGGGCTCGGCGTGCGCAAGGAACGGGCCGAGACCGAACTCGTCGAAGCACTCGCGGTGTTCCTGGAGCAGAAGCAGGGCTGAGCGCCCTCTCAGGGCAGGGCGGCGGCCCACTCGGCCAGCGCGGTGAAATCCGCACCGCCCAGCCCGCGCGCCGGATCCACCCCGTGCAGCAGCGCGGGAGCCGGGTGCCGCTCGCGGACGAACACGGTGTCCGCGTCGGTCGGTTCGTCGTCCACCCAGGCGAACGGCCGGCGCCCCGCGTACGCCAGCAGGGTGCGGGTCTTCCAGTGCAGCGGCGCGGCGCGCGGCGCCGCCAGGAACGGCACCGGCCCGAAGTGCACATGGGGCAGCGGCGGCAGGCCCAGCACCGTACCGATGAAGGAATTCGCCTCGTCCTGCCAGGTGGTGCCCCACACCAGCTCGTACGTGCCCGCCAGCCGCAGCAACTCCGCGCCGTGCGCGGGGTTGAGCCGCACGAGCAGCGAGCGCCCCGGGTGGCGGGCGGTCCAACTGGGCGGTTCCATCCGATGGGAGCCGTACCCGGACAGGTCCTGTTCCGGTCCGGCCGCGAAGGGATTGAGTGGTCCGTCGACATCGAGGAAGAGCACCGGACGCGTGTCCACGCGGGGGACCGTAGCAGCGGGGGGCGCCCGGTGGAAGAGTTGCCCGCCCCCGGGGGTGTCACAGCCTGAGGTCATGACAGGGCAGGAGGGCGGCCTGGATCGCCGGAGCTTCCTGGGCGCGTGCGCGGCGGCCGGGGCCGGGATGACGGGCGCCTGCTCCCTGTGGGGCGGCCAGGACCCCGAGCCGGCGGGCGAGGCCGACCAGCCCGGCGACCCCGGCTGGCGGATCACCGACACCGGGGCCGATGACGCCATTGAGGGGTACGCCGATCGGGTGAGCGTGGACCCGGGGGAGAAGTTCGGCCTCTACGTCTCCACCCCGGCGCCCGCGTACCGGGTCTCGGCCTACCGCATCGGCTGGTACGGCGGGGCGCAGGCCCGCCGCGTCTGGCGCTCCGAGCCGCAGCCGGGCGCGGTACAGCGGGCCCCGTCGTTCTTCCCCGCCACCGGCACCGTACGGGCCGACTGGGAACGCGGCCTCTCCGTGTCCACCGAGGGGTGGCCCGAGGGCGCCTACCTGCTGCGGCTCGACGCGGAGGGCGGGGACCGCGGACAGCGGTACGTGCCGCTGGTGGTGCGCTCGCGGGAGGCGGCCGGCCGTACGGTCCTGCTGCACGCGCCGGCGACCTGGCAGGCGTACAACCGCTGGGGCGGATACAGCCTGTACGAGGGCAAGGACGGCGGGGACCGCACCCGTGCCCTGGTGGTGAGCTTCGACCGGCCCTACGACAAGGACGGGGCCGAGAAGTTCCTGGCGTACGAGCGGGCCGCGGTGGTGCTGGCCGAACGCCTGAACATCCCCCTGTCGTACACCACGGGACTCGATGTGGACCGCGACCCGGAAGTCCTGCGGGACGCCGCGCAGGTGGTGATCCTGGGCCACGACGAATACATGACCCCTGCCCAGAAGGCCCATCTGCTCGCGGCCCGGGACGCGGGCACGAACCTCGCGATCCTCGGCGCGAACACCTGCTTCCGCCGGGTGCGCCTGGACCCGACCCCCCTGGAACCGAAGCACACGGGCGACCGCAGAATCGTCGCCTGCTACAAGTCGGCGTACACCCAGGACCCCAACCACGGCCACCAGGACGCCCTGGTCACCACCGACTTCCGCGCGGCCCCGGGCGCCGACCCCGAATCGTCCCTGACCGGCGTGCTGTACGAGGGCTACCCGGTGGACGCCCCGTACGTCGTGCACCGCCCCGAGCACTGGGCCTTCGAGGGGACCGGGGTGCGGGCCGGGGACGCCTTCGACCACCTGGTAGGAGTCGAGTACGACCGGGTGACCCCGGCGGCGCCCACCCCCGAGGGCATCGAGATCGTGGCGCACTCGCCCCTGGTGTGCAACGGGACAGCCAGCCACCAGGATTCGGCGTACTACACCGTCGACAGCGGCGCCGGGGTCTTCGCCGTCGGCACGATGCGCTGGGTGGAAGCGCTCATGGCGGGCACGGACGAGAACGGCGGCAACCACGGAATGGACGCGCGGACGGGGGAGTTCGTGACGAAGGTGACGGAGAACATCCTCCGCACCTTCGCCAACGGCCCGGCCGCGCACACCCACCCGGCGCACGGCAACGTCCCCGAGGTGTACGGCGACCAGACCTGACCTGACCCCGGGGGCCCTACCGCACGATGGCCTGCACCTCGCTCACCGTGATCTCATGCGTCGTCTCGAACACCCCCGACGGCAGCGAGGCCCCACTGCCGTCCGACCCCTCCCAGGAGATCTCCCAGGTGAGCGAGGCCGTCAGCCCGTAGGAACCCGTGGCGTGCGTGGCCCGCAGATAGGTCACCCCGCACGGCGGCTCCTCCCCGGACCGCCCCCGGCTGTACGGCTCCCCGATACTCCCGTCGCCGCCGACGGCGCACTCACCGGACGCCGGATGCAGGCGGGCATCGGACGTGCCCGGCTCGATGGTGAGCGTGGTGGGCGTCGCGGTAGTGGTGGCCCACAGCCCGTAGTCATCGAGGGACGCGGTGACGGACACCGGCTCGAAGGCCGCCTGATCGAGCCACACCCAGGTCGCGAGATTGACGGTCTGGTCGCCGTCCGGATTCAGCTCGATGTCGGTGTCGGGAACGCGGGTCTGTTCGTAGGCGAGCTCGGCGAGAGTGGCAATGTTCACCACGCCGGGAACGTCCGGGGGCGGATCGCCGAACTCCACGAAGAAGGTGCGGTATTCGCAGGCCAGCTGATCCTCGATGGGGTAGGCGTCATTCCTGACCACCTGCCAAAACATTCCCTCCCCCTGCTTTTCAATGTTGTAGTTCGGATACTCTCCCTTTTCACCGTAGGAGTCCTCGAGACTCTCCCGGAGCAGGTCCTTGTCGTCCTGTGGCCAGCCAGAACTGTAGAACTCGCGGGAAAGTTCGGCCCAATGCGCCTGGTATTCCTCGGGTGTATACATCGGAGCGTAGTAGCAGGCGGGCGGCGTCCAGGATGTATCGACGCTGGTGAGTCCTCCGCTCCCACCAAGGCCGTTGCCGCTGTAGTTGATTCGGACCCCCTCGGGCTTTCCGACACTGGCCTCGATGGACTTTCCATCGGCGTTGCCTGAGGGGGTGTTGTCCAGTCCATCTTGCAAGTCCGCACCGGCCGCCGACGGAATGGCGACCACGGTAATAGCCAGGGCGGTGATGGCTGTGACCTTCCTGTTGTGCCTGTGCCTCACTGGCATTCGGCATCCTCTCTGAACAGCTCGTATTCGACGGTCTGCCAGACGCCCTCGTCGTTCTGCTGCATGCGTGCCACGTACCGAGAAGCCGGTGATCCGGGTTCGGCTTCTTCCACGGTCTCTCCGGTTTCGAAGTCAATGGTGTAGATATCACTGAAATCTCGGCAGAAGCTGATCGTGGCGATCCCTTCCTCGCGAAGAGTGACATTGCGATTGAAGTAGGTGGCGACTCCTGCGGATGAATTCCCTGTCTGATACACGTTCTCCAGAAGGTCAAGCGTGCTGTAAAGAGCCTGATCGGCGACGTAATACCTCAGGGATGGCCGCTCGTTGTCGTAGCTGACGATGGCCTCTGCGACAGCGTCTTGAAAACCCTGATTGTCCAGAAGAATCTCATCGATGGCAGGATCGCCTGTGAATTCATCCGCATAGACGTTCTCGTAATTACCGCCCAGGTCGATGTCCGGGCGCCCCTCCCGGCCCTCATCGGCCGGGGGGTCCTCCGGCTCGTCCTCGGGCCCACCCGGTTCCTCGGTCGTCTCGTCGACCCCCGGAATGTCGTTGCTGGCGTCGCCGTTGTCGCTTCCGCCGCAGGCGGTCAGCAGCAGGGCGGTGGCCGCGGAAGCGGCGATCAGGGCGGTCCTGGTCCGGCGGCGGGTCACGGCGGCTCCGTATCGGCGGGGTTTGAGTGCTTTGAACCCTCACCCTACGAACTCGTGCCTGCACCGTGCGACCCCGGTCCCGGAGGTGTTACCAACCCGTGGTCCGGCCCCCCACCATGACACCCGCTCCGCCCCGCTCCGCCCCGCCCTGCGCCCCGCGTCGTTCAGCGGGTGTAGTGCCGGATGCTGCTCAGTACCGACTCGATGACGTCCGGGTCGACTTCGCCGTCGTGGCCGGTGTCGGCCACCAGACCCCATCCCACCAGGTCGGAGTTGGGGCTGAGGTAGGAGACGGCGATGGACATTCCGTCGGTGACGGGGCAGTCGCGCTCGGGGATGCCGTCGGGGACATCGGTGATGGTCGCCCGGACGATGTGGCCGGTGATGCCGTGTTCCGTCTCGAACGGTTCGGGCTCACCGACGTTGAAGGAAGCCGTCCTGGTCTGGTCGTAGTTGGCCCACAGCAGGTTGCCGGCGATGATCTCGGCGGCGTCCGCCGTGTCCGTCGCGCCCTGCGCGCCCCGGGTGCCCGCGACCAGTCGGTGGCCCGGCTTGCCGCACTCCGTGTCGATGACCGCGGAGACGTCGGTGAGGCTGAACGCGTAGTCGGGGACGTCGGGGTCCTCGGGCTCCCAGGTCTCCCAGCGGAAACTGGAGTCGCGCGACGGCCCCCGCCAGTCGGGGGGCACGTCGAACGCCGTGTGCCACCGGTCGCTGAGGACCACCTGCCAGTCATCCGCGACGACGGGAAGAGGCTCCTCGGACTCCTCGACCGGCCGTCGTGGGTCCTGCGCGGAGGGGGCCCGCGGCGTCTGCTCGTCCTCGGCTGCCGCCGCTCCGCCGTCCCCGTCCTCACCGCTGTCGCGGGTGAGCACCACACCGACGGTCACGGCCAGGGCGGCCACGGCCACCCCGGCGACCCCGAGCAGCGCCGCCTTTCGGCCCCTGCCCGGCGGTGGCGGCACCGGCGTGGGTGCGCCCGGCCAGCCGTGGGGCATGGTGGGCTGTTGATACGGGTTCTGTGTCCGGTACGGGTCCTGGCCTCCGTGAGCCCCCCACCCGGAATCCTGTGCTGATCCCATGAGAGGAACTCTAGCGAGCCGGTACGGGGCGGCCACCGGCGCCGGGTCCCGCGCCCACGACGCGGTGAAGGCGGGGCGGGCCGAACGATCCGGAGGTGACCAACCGTCCGCAGGTACCGGTTCGGTGGTGCGGGCGCAGGACTTCGCCCGGCGCCCACCCAACGGTGCGCTCGTGGGCGGGTATTGGGCCGGACACCGCGCGAGCGCGTCACGGGGTTCCCGTAGGCACCGATGTCACCTGGCATGAGCGCCGAAGCAGGTCGGTGCTCGCTTCCCGCGTCCTTCGAAGAGAACGGGAGGCGGCCGGTTGCTTTCGGCAGCGGGTGGCGATGCGTGAAGCCGATCAGCCTTCGTACGGGCGGATGCTGCTCACGATCAGCTCAATCGTCTCTGCCGACACCGCGTGTTCATGACCGGTATCGGCCACCAGCCCCCAGGAGACGATATCGGCGGAGGAGGTGATGAAGGAGACACCGATCGCCCGCCCGTCGGTCGAGGCGCATGCACCTTCCCCGTGCTCGGGGGCGCCGGAAGAGGTCGAGTAGGCGATGTGTCCGTTGACGCCGTGCTCGTTCTCGAAGGGCTCGGCCTCCGTGGTGGTGAGGTCGCCCTCCAGGGCTTGGTCGTACAGCGCCCAGGCCAGATTGCTGGAGACGGATCGTGCCGCTTCCTCCGTACCGCTGACGCCCTGAATGTAGCGGGTGCCGACATAGGCGATTCTTCTGCCGTCGCACGCCGTCACGGCCTGACTGGCGGGATCCCGCAGGGTGTAGGCCCACTCGGAGCCGTGTTCCTCGGGGTCGTCCGCCGGCCAGAAGGTGTTGCTGCCCTCCTCGTGGACCTTCCACTCGGGGGGTACGTCGTAGGCCATCCCGCCCCGAGGGCTCAGGACGACCTGCCAGTCGTCCGCGACCACCGGCTTCTCCGGATCACGTGCCGGGACGCGGGGATCCGCGGGACCGCCGGGCTGCCAGGGTTCGGCGGTGGCGTCGTCGGTGACGCTGTCCTGTGCGGAGCCGTTGTGCCACCGGCCCCGTTCACCGCTGATCACCAAGTACGCGACGAGTGCTATGCCCACGATCAGACCGAGGATGGCCAGCACCAACAGCGGCTCGCCGCGCCGTGGCGCCTTCCCCGTCGGCGGGGGCGGACCGTGCGGAGGGGGCGGCGCTGACGGCGAGTGGTATCCCGGCCATGGTCCCGACGGGCTGTCGCGCTGTGTCATGCTCGCGATCGTAACCAGTGAGGGAGAGCTGTTCCCCGGTGGCCCGTCACTCGCTCTCACGGCAACGTCCGGCTCGCTGTGGGAACGGCTCACAGAAATTGCCGCTTCTCAGCCGCCCGTCCAGCTCTCAGATGACGGCCCGTCGCAAGATCAGTGCGGCTGGACGGAGGGACACCGACACGGAGCACCGGCAGGTCGGCGCCGTCAGCGGGTGCGCTTGGCCGCCCTGAACGCTGCGTAGCCGATCAGTGCGGCCGTGATCGGGAGGGCCAGCCAGCCGAGGCCGACGATCAGCCCGGCTTGGTCGTGGGTCTGGTCGAGTGCGCAGTAGAACCCTTTGTCGCACAGGTAGGGGCCCTTGTAGTCGCGCGGGGGCACCGCGCCGATGAGGACGGAGAGCGACGCCGTGATGAGCGCGATGCTTGGCGCCACGAGCAGTGCCGTTCCCGGAAGGGTCAGCCGCCTGCGGCGCTGGATGGCCCAGACCGCGCCGGCGATGCCCAGCGGAACTCCGGCCCCGGCAGACAGCAGAAAGCCCAGTGGTCCCCCGGGCCACTTATGGGCCAGCGCGACGTAGTCCTCCTCGAGCAGGCGCGAAGACGTGAGCACCGTGATCAGCCACGCAACGAACAGCAGCGCTCCGCACATGCTGGTCACCAGGTCGGCGCGTTCGCGCGGTGTGTCCCCGCCGATGCTGCCCGCCAGTACGACTCCTCCCCCGATCAGGGCGGCCACACCGGCGGCCAGTCCGGTCGCCGCCGCACCTGGGTTGTTCTCCAGGAACAACCCCAGAAGAGCGACGGAGGGCGAGCCGTCGGACCTGGGGATGGGGATCGACACCAGCAGGGTGAGAAACGCGAGACCGCTGACGAAACCCGCCACGAACCTGATCCAGCGAGTCGCCAGGAGTCCGAGACGCCACCGCGGGCCCACCCGGTGCGGCCACTTGTGGGCCACACCGCAGAACACCGCGACCAGCACACCCAGAGCACTGAGAAGCCCGAGGGTGACAGCGAAACCTATCGGGCCGCCGAGCCAGCCCTCAGCCGTGGCAGTCAGGGTCTCCTCCACCGCCAGGACCAACGGCATCGCACCCAGGATTCCCACGAGCGTGATGACGACAAGCCACGACGAGGGGGCCGAGGTGGTTTTGGCCATGGGTTCCCTGTCTCACTGGAGGTTCGAAAAAGTCCAGCCACGGAGCCACAGCCCTTGGCCCGTAGGCACGGGGGCCGCCGCAGCGCCTGAGCCGGATGGACATGTTTGGCGAGGAGGCTACCTGCGGGCCCTGGCGGACCGGATGAGAGCAATGAGCACCAAGACCCCAGCGATGAGAAGTGTCAGCCACCCCAGTGCCACTGTCATGGTTGCGTCTCCGTCGGATTGGTCGAGACGGCAGTAGAACCCTTCGTCGCACAGCGCCGGGCCCGGGTAGCGGCGCGGTGCCAGGGCGGCGATCAATACCGACAACGCCGCTGCCGTGACAGCGACGCCTGCCAGGACGAGTGGCACCGCACCCCAAGGGGTCAGCCACCGCCGTCGGGTCCAGGCCCACACGGAACCGCCCGCACCCAGTCCGACCGTGGCACCCGCACTGATCAGGAATAGCCGTGGCCCACCGGGCCAGCTCTCGGCCATGTCGTAGTAAGTCTCCTGGAAACGGAACGCGCTCGCGAGGATGACGAGCAGGATGCCCAACCCGGTGCCGATGAGAACCTGAGGAATGACGGCTGCCCACCGGCGGTTCGCGTCCGATGCGAACAGATATGCCAGCATGAGCGAAGCCAGCCAGGTCGTCACACCCAGGGCGGTGAGCCCCCACACCCAGGCGCCGGATTCGTGTACCTCCAGCCAGCAGCCCAGCTCGTCGCAACCGCTCGGGTCGCGGTCACGCGGTGGCATGGCGCTGATCAGAACGACCGTACTGATCAGCGCCACCACGGCGCCGATCGTGGTGATCACGTACCGCACGGGCGGGTTCAGCTGGGATTGCCAAGGGGACCGCTGTGGCCAGGCGTGGACGAGCCACGCCGCCGCCGTGGTGGCAACGCCCAGTGCCCCGATCAGGCCCAGGGAGACGAGGAACACCACCGGGCCGCCCGGCCAGCCCTGAGCCCAGGAAATCAGGCTCTCCCGCAAGGCGATGGACAACAGTACGGCAGCCACAATGCCCACAGCCAGGACGGCCGCCAGAATCAGGGCGATGCGGTTCTCTTGTCTTTTGTCCATGTTCGAGCCGTTCAGTTCAGATCGTTGGTTCCGTGACCCGCAGCGTCTCCAGCATCTGGTCGGTCCACTGCTCGATCACATCGTCGATGACGGGCTCCCGCCACAGCGCGGTGGCGGTCACCAGATCCGTACGGCCGGGTGGCCTGATTCCGTAGATGAGGCTACGAATGACCGGACGTCCGCCGAACCAACTGCGCTTCTCACCGAAATAGTTCTGTCGAAGCCGCACGGCCGGGCCCGCAGGGAGGTCTGCGTGCTGGATGTGGGGTTCACCCAGTTCCCGGACTGTGCAGATATCGGCGAACCATTCCAGCGTGGGCTCGGGGTCTCCCTCCTCCGGATAGATCGTCATGACCTCCAGACCCACATCCGAGCTGTCCATGCCAGGGGGGTAGCAGAGGAAGGCCAGGGCGAGGTCCCGGCCCCTGTAGCCCTCCGCCCGACTCGCCATCTCGCGGGCGATTCGATCGGGGTTTCCGGTGAAGCCCCGGGAGAAGTCTTCCCCGGCCTGGGCCGTCTCCTCGATCAGCCGCTCGGCGTGTGGCCTGGCCCAGCTGTCGAGGTCGGTGTCCGGTTCGAGTGGCACCGGGAACCACGGCTCGGGGTAGTCCAGTGTGATGACGGGCGGAATCCTCATGCGGTACTCATTCCCCTCCACGTAAACGCCTTGGCCACCGCGTCGAACAGCCCGACGAGGGCGTCGGCGATCATATCCAGGGGAGTGGAAAACGACAGGACCAGGAACGAAGTGGTGCCGGGCACGGGCAGGTAGTAGTCCACCGCGGTGCTGTACACCACCTCGCCGGTCGTTTCATCACGGGCTGACTCGGTGCGGCTGCGGGTGCGTACGGCTGGCCCCGAGGGCAGGTTCTCGACTGTCGCCTCCGTTCCGACCGGGCCGTGGTGCGCCAGATCTCTCGACACCTCTTCCAGGGAAGTGTCCGGCTCACAGGCATCGGGTGCCAGCGTGACCAAGAGGCTGGCAGGAAGGGTGATCGGACCGGCCTCCTGAAGACACAGGTACATCTCGATACCGCCGTTGCCGATCGCCCGGTCGGCCTCGTCGAGCAGGGCGTCGCGGGCTTGTCGTTTCGCGTGCGGCTGGTTGTCGGTGCCTTTGAACTGCCGTTCCAGCAGAGCGTCCACGGAACGGGCGCACTGTTCGGGATCGAGCGGGATGCGGTACCAGCCGTCCGGAAGGATCAGCGAATAGTCACTCGGAGTCTCCGCCGGCGCAGAGGCTGTCGACGGCGCCTCCGCCGGCCGTCCCCGGTCCACTCGCTGTGCGGGAATCGTCATGGTGTTCTCCTCACAGTCCCCGGCCGACGGCCCACCAGGCCGCCCCCGTTGCGATACCCGTCGTCGCGGCCCAGCCCGCCACCTGGGAGTTGAAATTCTGGGTCGCGGCCTGCACCGCGGGGTGACGGAGAACCTGGGCCGGCATTCGGCTGAACTCATCGGCGACCTGGCCGATGTTCCTGTCCGTCCGGCTTGCGATGGACGTCAACGGGTTGCGCATGGAGGACGGCATCGGAAGGCTGCTCATCCGGCGGGGCGGCATCGCATCGATGGCCCGGCGCATGGCCGCGCCACTGGGGGCGTTGATTCCAGCGTTGCTCATCGCCTGACGCACATTGCCCGTTCTGCGGGCCGCGGTCGTGTATACCTGTCGGGCCGTCGCCCTGGCAGCACCCGCTGCCAGCCGACCGCTGCGCAGGAATGCGGCACCGACGCCGAAGCTCGCCACGCCGACCACATCGAGCACAACATCCAGCAGACTGCCATCTCCTGAGGCGTACTGGACCACGCTGTTGATCAGGGATACGACACTGGCCGTGATAGCGATGATGGTGAGGACTTGTCCCAGAATCGGGACCCAGCCGAGGAACAGGGACAGGACTCCGGCAACGGCAGCTATTCGGCCGGCCCAGGTACCGACGACCGACAGTGCGCTGCGGAACTTGTCCCAGCCGCTGTCCTTCATCCCGTCGTTGTTGATGACCTCGCGGATGGCTCCCGCTGCGGCGTCGGCCGCGTTGTCGCGGATCTGCTTGGCGGTCGAGATCAGGGTCCGGGCGGAACTCAGTGTCCCCTCCGCCGCCTCCTGCTTGTCCTCCAGCCGCGTCTTGTCGGGGTCATCGTCCTCGACGTCGTCGTCCAGCGCGTCAAGGGCATTGGTGGCCGTTCGCAGCTCCTGGTCGGCTTCCTCGGCCTCCGACAGGGCCCGGTCCGCCTTCAGCTGGGCGCGGTGCAGTTCGGAGGCGTACTCGGTGTGGTCCTCGTAGTCCTCGCCGAAGTCCTTGACCTCGGTGCCCAGCGCCTTGGCCGCCGTGTCGTAACGGTCGAACGCCTTGCGCAGCCGTTCGCTGGTGCCGTCGGCCTTGTCCTTGAACTCGGCGGCCGTGGGTGTGTTCCAGTTGTCGACGCTGGCCAGCGCCTCGATCTCACTGGCCTGCTGCTGGATGGCGTCCGCCATCTGCCGCAGTTCCCTGCCGAGGGTCGCGACCTCTTCCGGATCGCCGGGGACCGGGTCGCTGGACTCCCCGACGAGTGACCAGTCGCCCCCCGCGGATGACCTGCTCACGATGCCCCCTCACGCGCCGCGTCGTTGTCCCTGAGTGCCTGTGCCAGTTCGCGGTCGATGCCCTCGTACATCTCGGCGGCGCCGGCCACGATGTCGCCCAGTGCCTTCAGTTCGTCGGTGAGCTTGCCACGCCGGATGCTCCAGTTGTCCTCGAAGTCGTCGAACGCGTCGAGCAACGTGGTGGCGCCCAGTTCTGACTTGCCATAACCCTCGGCAGGATTGGCCGAGTTGGCGAAGGTGTCGTGAATCCCCAGAATCGCGTCCGCGCACTCGCGGATACGTTCGAGGTCGGCCCGCATCTGGTCAGTGTTACCGCCCATGCCGGCGGTCCCCCTTATGGAACATGTCGTGAGGTTGAGAGTGGACAACGATGGCCCGCTGGGGGGCGGCACGCCGGAAGACCGGTGCGCCGCCCCCCAGCGGGAGGTGAGACGGTCGGGCGGCTCCGCCGCCCCGCAGGGGTCAGCTGCCGCTGACCGCCGCCGCGAAGTCGATGTCCTGGCCCTCGAAGCCGTCGGCGGCCATGATCAGGAAGTTGCCCAGGCCACCCATGCTCTCCAGCAGCTGCGTGACGTTGGTGGTGAACTCCTCGTACACCTCGTCGAACGCCTCGGACGCCTGCGGCGTGTTGAACCCCTCTGAAGTCAGGTCGTTGACCTGGGACTTCAGCTCTCCCAGCTCTCGCTCGAAGCGCTCCTGCTCCGCCTGCAGATGCGCGCCGAAGTCCCGCATGTCATCGGGTGTGAGAGAAAGCTTGTCGGTGGCCACAGTAGGCCCCTTTCCTCGATGTGCGGCACCGTCCCCGGCGACCGCGAAGAACGGTCAATGTGGTGGCCGAGCGGCCCCCGTGTTCCGCACCTCAGGGTACGTCGGTACGCCGCGCGGGCACATGGCTTGATGCCGTCGTGGTACATGGCTGTGACAATCGTTGGGTCGGCCCATGACAAGGTGGTCGCAGACGGTCCGGAACTCGCCCCCGAGGCGCGTGGGCCAGTCGGCTAAGTTGGCCGACATCACGAGCGAATCCCCCACCATTCGGAGAGTGAGCAGTGCGGCTGTCCCTGACCGTCGTCGATCCGGTAGCGGGCCACCGAGTGGACGGCGTGCTCGACGCCGACCCTCAGATCGCCGTGGCCGATCTTGTTCCCGAGTTCCTGGGGCTGCTCGGCGCTCACGCGCAACAGCCCGCGGACGTCATGGTGTTCGTCGACGGTGCGCCGGTGGACCCCGCCCTGTCGCTGGAGCGGTCGCCGCTGCGTGAGGGCGTCGTGGTGAGCCTGCGCGATCCGGCGGGCTGCCCGCCGTTGGAGCCGACGGGGATAGCGGAGCTGCGTGTGGTCGGTGGCCCCGCCGCGGGGGCGGTACACCGCCTGGGCGTGGGACGGATCGATATCGGCCAGGGAGCCGTACCCATACGTGTCAACGACCCCGAACTCGCCGGACGGGCCCTGACGCTGCGCATCATGGCGGACGGCACGGCCTCCGTTCAGGCCCACGACACGGCCATCACCATCGACGGAGTGGCCCCGCAGGACCCGGGGGCACGGCACGACTGGCCGCTGGGCGCCCAGATCGCGGTGGGCAACTCGCTGCTGGAACTGACCCCGTACTTCCCCCCGGACGCCGCGCTGAAGGTGTCCGACGACGGTGTCGGTCTGGACTACAACCGCCCGCCCCGGCTGCATCCGCCGGAGCAGCCGGACCATTTCCGGCTGCCGAAGAAGCCCGCCGATCCGGAGCCCCGGCCGCTGCCGTGGATCACCGCGTTCGTCCCCCTGGTCGGCTCCGTGATGCTGGCCATCATCCGGGACCGCTGGATCTTCCTGCTGCTCGCGGTGCTGACCCCGATCATGCTGTTCGGCAACTACTACTACCAAAAGAAGCGTGGCGGTAAGAAGCATGCGGAAACGGTCAGGGAGTACAAGGAGACCAAGGAGCGGATCGAGCGGGACGCCCAGGCGGCGTTGATCGCCGAGCGGTACATCCGCCGTCACATCGCCCCTGATCCGGCCACCGTCCTGTCCGCGGCCACCGGCCCCCGTACCCGCTTGTGGGAGCGCCGTCGCACGGATGAGGACCATCTGCTGCTGCGGGTGGGTACGGCTGAGCTCGATTCCGCTGTGGTCCTGACCGATCCCGAACAGGACGAGCACCGCCGTGAGGTCACCTGGCGGATCGCGGACGCCCCCGTCACCATTCCGCTGGCCGAGCACGGCGTCGTCGGTTTCGCCGCCCCCGGGGACATGGCCCGTGCCATGGGGCGCTGGGCGGTGGGGCAGTTGGCCGTCCTGCACAGTCCGCTGGATGTGCAGTTCTACGTCCTGACGGATTCAGGTGGACAGTCGAGCTGGGAATGGCTGCGCTGGCTCCCGCACTCCAGGCCGACCGCGGATCAGGACGCCCACGTCCTGATCGGCAACGACGCCGAGACGGTGGGGGCCCGGCTTGCCGAGCTGAGCTCCTTGCTGGAAGGCCGTCTCTCCGCGAGCCGCAAGACCCGGGGCAAGGGGTCCTTCGGCGACCCCGACATCGTGATCGTCTTCGACGGTTCACGCCGGCTGCGCTCGCTTCCCGGGGTGATCCGTCTCCTCAAGGAGGGCCCGGGCGTCTCCATGTACTCCCTGTGTCTCGACGACGAGGAGCGCTTCCTGCCCGGGGAGTGCCAGGCGGTGGCGGTGGCCGAGCCGCGCGACACCGGCGCGGGTCACGCCGCGTGGGAGTTCCAGCCCGGCTACCAGCTCCAGGCGTACCAGCAGTTCCAGCGCTACGGACAGCCCCCCGCCGTCACCGGCCAGCCCCCGGGCGCCGGGTTCGGAATGCCGGGAGCGCCGGGCGGGCCGCCCGCCTGGCCGGGGGTGGGACAGACCTCGCAGCCGGCTGCCGCCTCCTTCGACCGGCTCCGGGTGGAACAGGCCAAGAAACCCAGGATCCGGGGCGTGCGCCCCGATCTCGTGGCGCCGGAGTGGACGGATCTGCTGGGACGTTCGCTGTCCCCGCTGCGGGACATCAGTGCGGAGGCGGAGGACGCCGGCCTCCCGGCGGCCAGCCGGCTGCTCGACGTGCTGCGGATGGAGCCGCCCACGGCCGGCTCCGTCATGGCCCGCTGGCAAGCGGGGGGCCAGTCCACCGTCGCCGTGCTGGGCGAGTCGTACGACGGCCCGTTCGCCATCGACCTGCGGCGGGACGGACCGCACGGACTGATCGCCGGTACCACCGGCTCCGGCAAGTCCGAGCTGCTGCAGACGATCGTCGCCTCACTGGCGGTGGCCAACACCCCCGAGAACATGACCTTCGTCCTGGTGGACTACAAGGGTGGCGCCGCGTTCAAGGACTGCGTGCAACTGCCGCACACCGTGGGCATGGTGACCGACCTGGACAACCACCTGGTGGAGCGGGCCCTGCGGTCGCTGGGAGCCGAGCTGACCCGCCGGGAACACATCCTGGCGGAGGTGGGCGCCAAGGACATCGAGGACTACCAGGATCTGTGCCGGCGCGAGCCAGGACGTCACCGGCCGATGCCCCGGCTGCTGATCGTGATCGACGAGTTCGCCTCGATGGTCCGCGAACTGCCGGACTTCGTGAAGGGCCTGGTCAATATCGCTCAGCGAGGGCGTTCGCTCGGTATCCACCTGCTGCTCGCCACTCAGCGTCCCTCCGGTGTGATCTCGCCGGAGATCCGCGCGAACACCAACCTGCGGATCGCGCTGCGGGTGACGGACCCCGCGGAGTCCACCGACGTCATCGACGCGCCCGACGCCAGCATGATCGCCAAGAACACGCCGGGCCGCGCTTACGTGCGACTCGGCCACGCCTCGCTGGTCCCCTTCCAGTCCGGCCGTGTCGGTGGCCGGCGTCCCGGCGCCGCGGACCCCGCGATCGCCCGGCCCTGGTCCACGGATCTGCTGTGGCCGGGCCTCGGTCGGCCCCAGCAGAAGCGCCCTGCGGGCGGCGGGCGGGCGCCGGAGGACGTCAACACCGATCTGCGGGTGCTGGTGGAGACCGTGATCGACGCCAACCAGCGGCTCGGGCTTCCTCCGCAGCACAGCCCGTGGCTGCCACCGCTGCCCGACCGGATCCTGCTGAGCGACCTGCCCCGGGCCCAGGCGTCCGGACCGCTCGCCGCGGTCCCGTACGCCATCGAGGACCTGCCGGAACAGCAGAGCCGCCGCGCGCTCGCCATCGACTTCAAGACCTTCGGTCATCTGCTGGTGGCGGGTGCGCCCCGGATGGGCCGTTCCCAGCTGCTGCGTACCATCGCGGGCTCCATCGCGCTGACGCACTCCAGCGAGGACGTCCATCTGTACGGATTCGACTGCGGCAACGGCGCGCTGAACGTTCTGACCAAGCTGCCGCACTGCGGCGCGGTGGTGGCGCGCAGTCAGGTCGACCGGGCGAAGCGCCTGCTCAAGAGGCTGGAGGAGGAGGTCCTGCGGCGCCAGGAACTGCTCTCCCAGGACGCCCTGGCGGACATCACGGAGCAGCGGCAGGCCGCGGCTGACGGGGAGCGGCTGCCGCACATCGTGGTGCTGCTGGACCGTTGGGAGGGCTGGACGGCGACCCTGGGGGAGATCGATCTGGGTGCCCTGACGGATCAGCTGCAGTTCATCATGCGGGAGGGTGCCAGCGTCGGCATCCACGCGGTCATCACGGGGGATCAGCGGCTGATGGCCGGGCGGATCAGTGGTCTGAGCGAGGACAAGTTCGTCTTCCGGATGGCGGATCGCACCGACTACGCGGCGGCTGGACTCAACGCGCGGAAGCTTCCGGAGAACATGCCGCAGGGGCGGATGTTCCGGGCGGTTTCGGCCGGGGAGAGCCAGGTCGCCGTGCTGAGCGAGGACATGAGCGGTCAGGGTCAGGCCGCGGCGCTGACCGAGATCGCCGAGCGGGTCACCCGGCGCGACGCGCAGGTCGCCCGCGCCCGGCGGCCCTTCCGGGTGGATGTGCTGCCGCAGCGGCTCACCTTCGACGCGGCCTGGGAGATGCGCGACCCGGCCGCCTCAGACGCTCCGCTGTGGGGCCTGGTCGGGGTGGGCGGCGACGAGTTGACCGCGTTCGGCCCGGATCTGGGCACCGGGGTCCGCAGTTTTGTCATCGCCGGGCCGGCCAAGTCCGGCCGCAGCACGGTGCTGCACCTGCTGGCGATGTCCCTGTTGCGCAAGGGAGTACGCGTGGTGGTTTCGGCGCCCCGGGAGTCGCCCATGCGTGATCTCGAGGGCCGGCCGGGCGTTCTGGCGGTGCTGACGGAGGCGGAGATGAGCGGAGCCGAACTGCGGGAGGTGATGGGGACGTCCTCGCGTGAGGAGCCGATCGTTCTGCTGATGGACGACGCGGAGGATCTGCGCCGGTGCAAGGCGGACGAGGAACTGCGGGCGATTGTCACGCGGGGCGGTGAGACGGGCCGGGCCGTGGTGGTCGCGGGCGACGCCGAGAGTGTGTGCGCCGGATTCACCGGCTGGCAGGCCGAGGCGAAGAAGGCCCGCCGCGGTGTGCTGTTGTCGCCGCAGTCGCACCGGCACGGCGATCTCATCGGGGCGAAGCTCTCCCGCAGTGTGGCGGTCGCGCAGCCCAAGCCGGGCCACGGGATTCTGCATCTCGGTGACGGTGTGCCGATGACGGTGCGGATTCCGGTGCCGTGAGCCGATCGCTGTCGCCGAGCTGTTGCCCAGGTGTGACGCCAGGAGCGTTGTTGTGTCTCCGGAGCTGCTGATAGCGTTTCGACGGCTTTGCTGGAGAAGTGAAGATTGCTTGTTTGCTCGGGGATTTCGATGGCGGGGATGATGGCATGAGAACTCAGGACCGGGCATCTGCGGCTGCGAAGAAGTCCATCGCCGCCGGGCCGGTGATGGGGGACCGGCTGCCCGCCCCGCCGCGTGAGCGCAAGCCGGCGCTCGCCGCCCTGGCCGCCCTGTTGGTGCTGGCCGGGGCGCTGGGCGCCACCATGCTGGTGATGCAGGCGGGGGACCGGATCGAGGCTGTCAGGATCACGGAGCGGGTGCCCATGGGCGGCACCATTCCGGAATCGGCGATGACCTCGGTTCTCGTGGCTGATGATTCATCGGTCAACTATGTGCGCTGGGAACAGCGCGGCCAGCTGAAAGAAGAACTCCGGGCGGCCACCGATCTGGTGGGCGGCACTATTCTGATCGGCGAAATGCTGACCGGGGAAGAGACCCTGCCCGAGGACGAAGTCATTGTCGGAGTTTCCCTCCAGCCGGGGCAGTTCCCGGCCGGACTGAAGGCGGGGGACACCGTCGCCGCCTACTGGGTCGGCCGCGAACGCAACAGCGGGGACGAGGAGAGCTCGACCCAGCAGACGGTCATCACCGAGGAGGCCCACGTGTCCGTCGTGCACGGCAGCGGGGACTCCATCGGCAACACCTCGCTGCCCGTGACCCTGCGGGTGGCCCGCGAGGACGCAGCGGCCCTGACCCGGGCGGCCTCCGCCGGTGAGGTCTCGCTCGTCATCATCGCCGCGAGCAACTGAGCCGAGCCCATGACGAGGAGAAACTGAGCAGATGGCGCTGATCGCACTGGCCGCGGACAAGGGGGCCCCCGGGGTCACCACCACGGCTGTCGCGCTGGCCGCGCTGTGGCCGCGCCGTGTGCTGCTCGCCGAGGCCGACCCGGCCGGCGGGGATCTCGTCTACCGGTCGGTCGGCGCCAACGGCCGCCCGCTCGATCCGGGCACCGGGATACTCTCGCTCGCCGCCACCGCGCGCCGCGGGATCGCCGCCGAGCAGCTGTGGGACCACTCGCAGCGGGTCGCGGGCGGCCTGGACGTCATCATCGGCCTGGCCTCCTCCGACCAGTCCGGCGGTCTCACCGGCCAATGGGGCGCGCTGGGACGGGCCTTCGCCGAGCTGGCGCAGTCCCCGCACCAGGAGGCCGCCGCCGACGTGCTGGCGGACCTGGGACGGCTCGACGCACACTCCCCGGCGCAGGCGCTGCTGCCGCACGCCGCCCTGCTGCTCCTGGTCACGCGCGGGCAGCCGGAGAACCTCGCCCATGTACGGGACCGGGCCGCCGCCCTGCACAACAAGCTGCACGGGCAGCAGCGCGGCACCTCTCACCTGGGCCAGCCCCGGATCGGGGTGCTGCTGGTCGCCGAACCGCAGCACGGCGCCAAGATCGCCGCACAGGTCAACGAGATGCTCATCGCCTCGCAGAGCGGTGCCCGGGTCGTCGGGCTCATCGCCGAGGACACCGCCGGGGCCGAGCAACTGGCCGGCCGCAGGCGCGGACGGCTCGACAAGTCGCTCCTCGTCCGCTCCGCCCGCAAGGTCGTCACCGACGTGCACCAGACCTACGGCGCGGACCTCAACCCCGTCCGCCCGCCCGTGCCGCAGCAGCCGGGCGCGCAGGCCGCCGCGTACGCGCCGCCGCCGTCCTACGGTCAGCCGGGGGCCGGCGCATGAGCGAGGTCAACCACCAGCTGGTGAAGCGGTTCCGGCAGGAGGCGGGCGACCGCCTCGCCGAGCAGCGGCGCATCGACCAGGCCAGCGGCGTACGGCCGATGACCGCCGAGGACGAACGGCACTACGCCCGCGCCGTCATCGCGCAGGTGCTGGAGGAGTACGCGCGGGCTGAGATCTCCGAGGGCCGGGCGCCGCTGGACGCCCAGTCCGAGGAGGACTACGCCTCCGCCGTGCACGCCGCGCTGTTCGGGGTGGGCCGGCTCCAGCCGCTGCTGGACGACGTCGACGTCGAGAACATCGACATCAACGGCTGCGACCAGGTCTTCATCGGCTACTCCGACGGTCGTGAGGTCCGCGGGGACCCGGTCGCCGAGAGCGACGAGGAACTCGTCGAACTCATCCAGATCCTGGGCGCCTACTCCGGTCTCAGCTCCCGGCCCTTCGACTCCGCCAACCCGCAGCTGGACCTGCGGCTGCCCGACGGGTCCCGGCTGTCCGCCGTCATGGACGTCACCCGGCGCCCCGCGCTGTCCATCCGGCGTGCCCGGCTCGGCAAGGTCTTCCTCGCCGACCTGGTCGGGAACGGCACCATCACCCCGGAGTTGGGCAGCTTCCTGTCCGCCGCCGTCCGGGCCCGCAAGAACATCATGATCGCCGGGTCCACCAACGCCGGGAAGACGACCCTGCTGCGGGCCCTGGCGAACGAGATCCCCGCCGAGGAACGCCTGATCACCGTCGAACGCGCCCTGGAGCTGGGGCTCGACCAGTTCCCCGAACTGCACCCCAACGTGGTGGCGTTCGAGGAACGACTGCCCAACTCCGAGGGCCAGGGCCTGATATCCATGGCCGAGCTGGTACGGCGGTCGCTGCGCATGAACCCCTCCCGGGTCATCGTCGGCGAGGTGCTCGGCGACGAGATCGTCACCATGCTCAACGCCATGTCCCAGGGCAACGACGGGTCGCTGTCGACCATCCACGCCAACTCCTCCGCCGAGGTGTTCAACCGCATCTCCACCTACGCGCTCCAGGCCAGTGAGCGGCTGCCCATCGAGGCCAGCCAGATGCTGATCGCCGGCGCCGTCAACTTCGTGGTGTTCATCGAACGCCGCAACACCTACGCCCAGGGCGGCAAACTCCACCGCATCGTCTCCTCCATCCGCGAGGTCAACGGCGTGGACGGCCGGGTGCTCTCCAGCGAGGTGTTCGCCGAGGGCCCGGACGGGGTGCCGCGCGCGCACGCCGCGCTCTCGTGCGGTGACGAACTGGCCCTGCACGGCTACCGAGGGGCCTGGGGGTGAGCGCACCATGACCGGATCCGGGCTGTTCTCGCTGACCGCGCTGTACGCGCTGGTCTGCGGCGTCGCGGTCGGCGGCGGCATCGCGCTGCTGGTGACGGCGATCCGCGGCGTGCCCCCGAAGACCTCGGAGGAACGCGCCCGCGCCGAGCGCCGCAGGACCGAACTCGCCCGCTTCGCCGGCCGCCGCGGCACCATCGCCGGAGCCGCCGCGCTCCTCGTCCTGCTGCTCACCCGCTGGCCGATCGCCGCCATCGGCACCGCCCTGCTGGTGTTCTCCTGGAGCAAGCTGTTCGGCGGCGCCGCCGAGGAGCGCGCCAACATGCGCCGCGTCGAGGCGCTGGCCGGCTGGACCGAGTCCCTGCGCGACACCATCGCCGGGGCCGTCGGCCTGGAACAGGCCATCCCCTCCTCGGCCCGCGCCGCCGCGCCCGCGCTGCGCGTACCGCTCAACAACCTGGTGGACCGGCTCCGTTCGCGGATGCCGCTGCCCGAGGCGCTCCAGGAGTTCGCGGAGGAACTGGACGACTCCTCCGCCGACATCATCATCGCCTCGCTCATCCTCAACGCCCGACTGCGCGGGCCCGGCCTGCGCGAGGTGCTGGGCGCGCTCGCCAAGTCGGCGCGCGAGGAAGTGGACATGCGCCAGCGCGTCATGGCCCAGCGCGCCTCGACCCGGCGCAGCGTGCAGATCGTCGTCGGGGTGTCCGTCGCGTTCCCGCTCGGGCTCGCCATCTTCAACCCGGGCTTCGTCGAGCCCTTCGGCGACACCCTGGGCCAGGCCGTACTGGCCATCGTCTGCGGCCTGTTCGGCCTCGGCTTCTGGTGGATGCGGCGGCTGGCCAGGATCGAGGTGCCCGAGCGGTTCATGGCCCGGGCCGACGAGAGCGAGCAGCTGCGCGAGCGGCAGCCGTCCGAACAAGGGGGAGTGCGGTCGTGAACTCCGACATCACCACGGCCGTTCTGGTCGGGGCGGTCTTCGGCCTCGGGGCGTACGCCCTGATCCGGGCCCTGATGCCCACCCGGCGCAGCTCGGTGGCCACCGTCGCCCGCATCGACGCGCTGCGCCAGCGCGGCGGGTTCGGGCACGTCCCGTACAGCGCCGTGCCGCACCAGGGCGGCGCGGACGCGGGCAAGAAGCCCAGCCGGTTCGACGAGGCGCAGGAGCGGATCGGGGAGCGGCTGGCCGAGCTGTACGTGCAGCGCGGCTGGGAACAGCGCTCGCTGCGGGCCGACCTCGCGCTGCTGGACCGCACCTGGGAGTCGTTCCTGGCGCAGAAGGTGGTACTGGCGGCGGCGGGGCTGTTCTTCGGGCCCTTCCTGTTCTCCATGGCCTGGCTGATCGGCTTCGGTGCCAGCCCCGTCATCCCGGTGTGGATGGCGCTGGTGTTCGCCGCCGTGTTCTTCTTCCTCCCCGACCTGGAGGTACGGCGGGACGCCAAGGCGCGGCGGCGTGACTTCCGCCGGGTGGTGGCGGCCTACCTGGACCTGGTGGCCATGAGCCTGGCCGGCGGGCGCGGCCTGCCGGAGGCGCTGAAGGCGGCGGCCGAGGTGAGCGACGGCTGGGCGCTGCGGCGCATCCAGTCGGCGCTGGCGGACGCCCGGATCACCGGATTGACGCAGTGGCAGGCACTGGGCAAGCTCGGTGACGAGGTGGGCGTCGACGAACTGAAGGATCTGTCCGCGTCCCTGGCGCTGGTCGCGGACGACGGCGCGAAGGTGCGGGCCTCGCTCTCCGCCCGTTCGGAGACGATGCGGCACCGCGAACTCGCCGAGATCGAGGGAAGCGCGGGGGAGAAATCGCAGTCGATGCTGATCGCGCAGCTGCTGCTGTGCTTGGGATTTCTGATCTTTCTGATCTATCCGGCCGGAATGCGGGTGTTCTCGGCATGACCAGCTTGAGAGGTAAGTGACATGAGCAAGTTCCGTTTCGCGGCGGCCGATTATCTGGTCGCCCTGGTGCGCTCCCGGACGGCGGGCGCCGACCGTGACCGCGGTGCCTCCGCCATCGAGTGGGTCATCATCGCGGCGGTGGTGGTCGGCATCGTCGCCGGGGTGGCGGCCGTGATCATGAACGCGATCGACGACCGGGCCGGCAACGTGAGCGAGTGCATCCAGGGCGCGGTGAACTACGCGGACTGCTGAGCGGGCGCCCGTACCGCGGGCCGGCGGGGACGCGGGGAGCACGGGAGTACGGGGAGCACCGGGACAACGGGGAACACGGGAAGTACGGGGAGTACACGGGGATGACCAAGCGAGCGGGCCGCTGGCTGCGCCGCCGGATCGGGGAAGGCTCCGACCGGGGCGGCGCCGTGCTGCGCCGCGGCGAGCGCGGTGACCGCGGCAGCTCGGCGATCGAATTCGTCTTCCTCACCCCGCTCATGTTCTTCCTGATCTTCGGGGCCGTGCAGTTCGCCATGTACTCCTTCGCCCAGGACGTCGCCAAGGCCGCCGCACAGGCCGGCGCCCGCACCGCCCGCGCGGAGGCGGACGCCGATCCGATGGGCTGGCAGTCCAAGGCCCGGGAGAAGTCGTACGACTACATCGACCAGCTGGGCCGGGGCATGTTCGACTCCCCGCCGTCGGTGTACACCACCTTGCCGGCGCCGGACACCGTACGGGTGGAGGTGCATGCCACCGTGCCGTCCATCGTGCCGGGCATGACCATGACCGTACGGGCCTCGTCCGAGGGGCCGGTCGAGCGTTTCGTGCCGGACGGGGGGTGAGTTCCGTGGCCGCCGCGCAGCGCGACGACCGGGGCCTGTCCTCCGTCGAGGTGGTGTTCCTCGCGCCGCTCATGATCGCCTTCATCCTGGTGCTGGTCGCGATGGGCCAGCAGGTCTCCGGGCGCGCCGCCGTCAGCGGCGCGGCCCGGGACGCGGCGCGGGCCGGCTCGCTGGAGCGGGACGGCGCCTCCGCCGCCTCCGCCGCCGCCCGTACCGCCGAGCGGGAACTGGGCGAGGTGTGCGTGGGCGGTACGGTCCGGGTCGAGGTGACCTCGGGCGGCGGGCACGAGGCGGGCTCGCTGTTCAGCGTGCGGGTCAGCTGCAAGGTGCGCGCGCTGGACATGCTCGGAGTGCCCGTCGCCTCCACCCTCAGCGGGGCGTCCAGTTCGCCGATCGACCCGTACCGGAGGTCGGGATGAACGGGGAGAAGGAGACGGCGGTGGACAGCGGGAGCGGGGCGGGCGCGATGCCCCGGTGGCGGCGGCTCACCGGCCCCGCCGACGGCTCCGACCGCGGCTCGGGCGCCGTCCTGGTCATCTTCTTCGCGATCGTCGTGCTGGCGCTGGCCGCGTTCGTGGTGGACGGCGGACTCGCCATCCACCAGCGGGAGCGGGCCGCCGACATCGCCGAACAGGCCGCCAGGTACGCCGCCCAGGACCTCGACGAGGAGGCGCTGCGCGAAGGTCTCGGCAACGCCCCCATCAACTTCGGGAACTGCGCCAACCGGGTCGCCGAGTACGCTGCTTCGGTGGACATGAACGCGGCGGACATCGCCGCGTCCGCCTGTTCGCAGGCGTCCGTGGACCGGGTCACGGTACAGATCCGGCTGACCTACCGCCCGGTGTTCACCGGGTTCTTCTTCGACCGTCCGCTCGAGGTCTGGGGCACGGCCACCGCCGAGGCCCAGATCAACTGATCGACCACTGATCCATCACCATCGGGGAGTTCACGTCATGGCGAACCGAACGCCGGTGCCCGTGAAGGCCGGGCGCAGCTTCAGCGACATCATGAAGGCGGCCCTCGCCTTCGTGGCGCTGGCCGCGCTCGTCGTCGGCGTGCCGTTCTCCCTGGCCACGCTGATCGGCTGGCCGCTGCCGCGCACCATGCCGGGTCTTGACACCCTCCAGGAGGAGATCAGCACCACCGCCTTCATGAAGGTGCTGGCGCTGCTGGTGTGGGTGGCCTGGGCGCAGTTCACCGCGTGTGTGCTGGTGGAGGTCAAGGCCGCGCTGTCCGGGGTGGGCATTCCGGCCCGGGTGCCGGGCGCCGGGCCCAGCCAGCTGCTGGCGCGGCAGCTGGTGGGGATGCTGCTGCTGGTCACCGCCTCCGCGGCGTCGTTCGTGCCGGGGCTGAGCGGCATCGGCGGGGCCTTCGACGGCGGCAACTCCTCGCAGGTGGTGGCGGAGGCCCAGCAGACCCCCGGAGGCGCCGGGCCCGAGTACGCCTATCTGCCGGGCGGCGGCGGTGGCGGCAACGACGTGGAGCCCGCCATGGCGCTGCCCAACGAGGCGGCGGGCGAGGAGGAGTCGGCGGAGGCGGCGACCAAGTACTACCGCATCCAGCCGCCGGAGGGCCGGCACCACGACACCCTGTGGGGCATCTCCGAGCGGCACCTGGACGACGGGCTGCGCTACAAGGAGATCTACCAGCTCAACAAGGACCGGGTGCAGCCGGACGGTTCGAAGCTGACCGAGGCGTCGCTGATCCGTCCCGGCTGGATTCTGGAGATGCCGGCCGACGCGCACGGCGGCGAGCTGGTCGAGATGCCGCATGAGGCCGAGGAGCTGTCGCAGGACGAGGTCGAGGAGTTCCGGGAGTACCAGCGCACCGGGGACACCGCGTGGCCCTCGGCCGAGCCGGGCGCGGGAGGGGGCGGCGGAACCGACGCCGGATCCGGCGGCGGCGCCGACACCGGGGCCGATCAGGCCGGCATCGGCGTTCCCGAGCTGGGCCTGGCACCCGAGGACGCCGGGAACGCCCCCTCGCTGCCCGCCTTCGACACCACGCCGTTCCAGCAACTTCCCGACCAGGCGCCGCAGGACGCTCCCGAGGCCGCCGCGACCGCCGAGGACGACGGCGGGTTCGGGCTGCCCGAGGCGCTGCTCGGCGCTCCGCTGCTCGCCGCCGGGCTGCTGATGGCGCTGGGCCGTACCCGCCGCAACGCGCTGTGGCAGTCGGCCGCCGGGACCCTCGCGGGCCGTGGCGTGGGCGACGACCTGGCGCCGGGCTCCACCGCCGCGCACAACGTCCGCGACGCGCTGCTGGTGGGCGCCGCCCCGGACGCGGTCGCCTTCCTCGACCACGCGCTGCGCCGGCTGTCCGCCGCGCTGGACTCCGAGGGCAAAGTGCTGCCCCCGGTGTACGCGGCCTGGCTGACCGACCACGAACTCCACCTCCAGCTGGCCGCCCCGGCCGGACGCCCGCCCGCCCCGTGGCGGCCGGGCCAGTCCGACACGTACTGGACGGTGCGCCGCGACGCGCTCCCCGCCGACGGCGGCGCGCCGGACGCGGAAGCCCCCTACCCCGGCCTGGTGTCCCTGGGCGTGCGCGACGACATGCGGCTGCTGCTCAACCTGGAGGCGGTGCCCGGCATCGTCTCGGTGACCGGCGCCCGCGCCGACCGCGAGGCGGTGCTGGCCTCCATCGCCGCCGAACTGGCCACCAGCGGCTGGGCGGACCGGATGACGGTCACCCTGGTCGGTTTCGGCGGCGAGCTGACGGCCCTGGCCCCCACCCGCGCGCGGTATCTCGACGATGTCGCCGGGCTGCTGGAGGTCATGGAGACCGAGACCAATCTGCGCCGCGGCGCGCTGCGGCACACCGGGCAGGAGTCGATCCTGACGGGCCGCACGGGGCCGGCCAGGCAGCAGCAGTGGGCGCCGCATCTGGTGCTGATCGGCGCGGTGCCGACGGCCGAGCAGGCGGACCGGCTGGCGGCGCTGGCCGCGGTCTCCGCGCAGCTGGGCATCGGCTATCTGGTGACCTCGGACCGTCCCGATCTGCCGGGCATCGCCTGGGAGTTCGAGATCTCGGGCGAAGGGGTGCTGACCGAGCCGGAGATGGGCCTGGAACTGACCGCCCAGCTGCTGCCCGCCGCCCAGCGCGCCGCGGTGGTGGAGCTGTTCGCCGAGCTGACCCGGGAGCCGGGCGGCGGCGCGGCGGGCGCCGCCGGGCCCGCGTTCGCCGTGGACCTGAGCCAGCGCGGCAAGCCCGACGTGTATGCCCAGGTGATGGGCGGGTACGAGATCACCGGGCTGTCCGTGCCCGATCCGGAGCGCGGTGAGCAACTGCGCGAGGCGCTGGCGCTGTTGCTGCTGCACCGCGAGGGCGTGCACCCCCGGGTGCTGGCGTCCGCGCTGTGGCCGCGCGGTGTGCCGGACGACGTACGGGAGGCCCTGATCGGCCGGCTGCGGGAGTGGCTCGGCACGGACGCGGCGGGCGCCCCCCGGCTGTTGACGGCCGAGGACGGCCGGCTGTCGCTGGCGCCGGGGATCGTCTCGGACTGGGATGTGCTGCGCACCCTGCACCACCAGGCGGTGTCGGTCGGCGGCGGTGTCGCGGCCGAGCGCAAGCGGCAGCTCACGGACGCGCTGAGCCTGGCGCGCGGACCGCTGCTCCAGGGGCAGCGGGAGGGCGGCCGGTTCGGCTGGCTGGAGCATGAGATCGTGGACGCGCAATACCCGTTGCTGGTCTCGGAGATCGCGCTGAAGCTGGCGGCCGAGCAGCTGGCGAGCGGCGGCAGTGAGCAGGCGTATGTGGCGATCAGGTCCGCGCTCGCCGCCTCGCCGACCGATGAGCGGCTGTGGAACGAGCTGCTGCGGTCGGCGAAGGCGACCGGCAAGGCGGACTGGCTGCGCGGGGCGGCCGACTGGCTGCTCGCGCACCACGCGCATCTGTACGGCCCGGCACAGGCGTTGCCGGCGCAGACGGAGGCGTTGCTGGACGAACTGCTGCCGGGGTGGCGGAGCACGGTGGCGGCGGCCGGCTGACGGTACGGCCCTCCCCAGGTTCCTCATCCGCGCTCAGGTGGCAAGATCATCTGATGACATGTCGAGAAGGGCACCGAGGAGGGCTGACACTTGGTCATGGCGCGCGACGATGACGCCGACCACTCGCTCAAGTGCTCGTTCTGCGGCAAGACCCAGGAGCAGGTCCGCCGGCTGATCGCCGGCCCCGCCGGGGTCTACATCTGCGTCGAGTGCGTCGGGGTGTGCAACGACCTGATCGAGGAGGAGCTGGGCAGGCCCGACGAGAGCCTGCCCACCGAACTGCCCAGGCCCCGCGAGATCCACCGCTATCTGGACCAGTACGTCATCGGCCAGGAGGACGCCAAGCGCGCCCTGGCGGTGGCCGTCTACAACCACTACAAGAGGGTGCGCGGCACCGCCGCCGCCGAGGAGAACGGCGAACGGCCCGTCGAGCTTGCCAAGTCCAACATCCTGCTGCTCGGCCCCACCGGCTGCGGCAAGACGTACCTGGCCCAGACGCTGGCCCGTTCCCTGAACGTGCCCTTCGCCATCGCCGACGCCACCGCCCTCACCGAGGCCGGCTACGTCGGCGAGGATGTCGAGAACATCCTGCTCAAGCTGCTCCAGGCCGCCGACTTCGATGTGGCGCGCGCCGAGACCGGCATCATCTACCTCGACGAGATCGACAAGATCTCCCGCAAGAGCGAGAACCCCTCCCTGACCCGCGACGTCTCGGGGGAGGGGGTGCAGCAGGCGCTGCTGAAGATCATGGAGGGCACGGTCGCCGCGATCCCGCCGCAGGGTGGGCGCAAGCACCCGCAGCAGGAGCTGATCGAACTCGACACCTCCCAGGTGCTGTTCATCGCCGCCGGGGCCTTCGCGGGCCTGGAGACCATCGTCGGCGACCGGCTCGGCGGACGCGGCATCGGCTTCGGCGGCGAACTGCGGGCGGCCACCGCGCCGCCGCCCGGCGACCCGTTCGCCGGGGTGCAGCCGGCCGACCTGGTGCGGTACGGGCTCATCCCGGAGTTCATCGGCCGCCTCCCGGTCATCACCCGGGTCACCGCCCTGGACCGGGCGGCCCTGCTGCGCACCCTGACCGAGCCCCGCAACGCGCTGGTCAAGCAGTACCAGCGGCTGTTCGAACTCGACGGCGTGCAGCTGGAGTTCGACCGCCCCGCGCTGGACGCGATCATCGAGCGGGCGATCAGCAGGGGCACCGGGGCGCGGGCGCTGCGCGGCGTCATGGAGCGCGTGCTGCAGCCCCTCATGTACGAGATCCCCGGCCGCTCCGACATCAGCCACGTGGTGGTCGACGAGCGCACCGTCATCGAGAACGCGGACCGGGCCCGCTTCCCGCACCAACGGCGCGGCCAGTGACCCGGGTCGGGGACGCGCTGTCGGCCGGGGTGCGGGCTGTCCGGGACCGTGGGCCCGGCACTCTCCCCACCCCCGGCGGGGCCGGCCGTGCGGCGCGGCCCCGCCAGGGGTGTCCCGGTGGTGGTCAGCCGTCCCAGCCGCCGGCGAACGGCGTGGTCCGCCACTGCTCGACGGCCGGCATGAGGTACTCCGTCAGCTGGGGAAGCCGCGGGATGAGCGTGAGGGTGGCGATCACCCGCAGCGTGCCCACGGCGTTGACGAAGCGCAGGACATCGCCGTCCAGCGGTCTCGTGCCGGTGTCCCGGGCGCCGCGGTCGTAGGCGGCTTCGAGTTCGGGCCCCAGTCCCGCCAGGTCCCACTCGACCGGCCCCAGCGTGATCATCTCGAAGTCGGCGTAGCGGTCCCCGTCCGCCCCGGAGAAGATGTTCGCGGGCGGGCAGTCGCCGTGGACGGGCTGGAGGTCGATGCCGGGGAACCGGGCCTCGAAGGCCGCGCGTGAGCGCACGAGGGGTTCCAGGACCCGCCATTCGCGGCGGGCGCGGTCCAGATCGCCGGCCCCGATGAGGTCGGGGTGCCGCTCCAGCCGGGCGAGTGCTTCGGTGACGAACCAGGGTTCGGCCGAGGACAGGAACTCCAGGCGGCCCGGGTAGGCGCGCAGCGCCGCGTGCAGGGCGGGGACGCTCTCGGCGTTCGCCGCGTAGTCGGGTTCCTTGTCCCGGGCCTCCTCGACGTAGGCCCAGAAGGTCATCGAGAATCCGCCGCGCCGGACGGGTTCGCGCGGCACGAGCGGGCTGGGGGCGAGGACGGGAACGCCCTGGTCGGCGAGCCACTGTGTCACGTCCAGCTCGTCCCGCTGGCGGCGCGCGAGGGCGTTCAGGTCGTCGGGGCGGGGCAGGACGGTGGGGATCCGGGCCACCACCGGTGAGGGCGCCAGGTGGACGACGACGGAGAAGACGTCGTGCAGCACGGTGGGTTCTGTGACGGTCAGGCCGAGCGCGCGCCCGGCGGCGACGGCCGCCTCGACGGCGGCGGTGGTCCGGTCGGCGAGCTGTCGCGCGGTGAGGTGGGTGGTCATGGGCGTCATGGGTCCTTCGTCTCAGCGGATGGCCGCGGGTGCGGCGGGCAGGTCGGGGCGGGGCCGGGCCGTGGGCCGCGCGAACGGCGGCGGCGGCCGGGGCCGGGCTCAGACGAAGAAGAGGTAAGCCATGACGCCACCCTAACAAGACGAACCGTCTCGCCTCAATATCTGCGGCAGGGGCTGCCCGTGATCCCCGGCACAGGCCACGTACCGGACGCGGTCTCGCACCGCCCGCTCCGGGCGGCGGGCCGGACGGAGCCGCGCGTGCTCATCCGTTGCTGATTCGCGGCCCCCAGGGTGGAGGCATCGGCCGGCGCCCGGAGCGCGAGGGCCGCGGAACGAAAGGCACAGTCCCATGACGCAGAGCATTCCCGGTTTCGCCTACCAGCGGGTGGCGGTGGCGGACGGTGTGGAGCTGAACGTGGCGGTGGGCGGCTCAGGATCGCCCGTCGTGCTGCTGCACGGCTTCCCGCAGACGCACCTGATGTGGCGGCACGTCGCGCGGAACCTGGCGGCCGACCACACCGTCATCTGTCCCGACCTGCGGGGCTACGGCGCCAGCGACAAGCCCGCCGAGGACGGTCCCGAGGTCTACTCCAAGCGGACCATGGCCGCCGACATCGTCGCGCTGGCCCGCGCCCTGGGCCATGAGCGGTTCGCGCTCGCCGGGCACGACCGCGGCGCCCTGGTCGCCTTCCGGGCCGGCCTGGACCACCCGGACGTCATCACCCACCTGGCCTGCCTGGACGTCCTGCCCACCGTGGACATGTGGGACGCCCTGCACGGGGTACGGGCGGCCGTCGGCTTCCACCTCTACCTGATGGCCCAGCCGCCCGGCCTGGCCGAGGAGATGATCCGGAACAGCTCGGACGCGTTCTTCTCGTACTTCCTGGACATCTGGGCGAACGACCCCGAGGCCGTGCCGCCGGCCGTGCGCCAGGTCTACCTCGACGCCTGCCGTGCGGCCGTCCCCTCCATCGTGGCGGACTACCGGGCCTCGGCCGGCATCGACATCGAGCACGACGAGGCCGACCGCGCGCAGGGGCGCAGGCTGGCCATGCCGGTCACCGTCCTCCAGCAGGACTGGGGCGCGCAGCTGGGCTACGAGGCCGCCGCCCTGTGGGGCGCCTGGGCCGGGGACCTCGACCACGGCACGGTCTCCTGCGGGCACTTCATGGCCGAGGAGGACCCCGACGCCATCACCCGGCGGCTGCGCGACCTCCTCGCGCGCTGACCTCCCCGAACGTCCCCGGGCTCAGCCGTTCCCTCCGGCGTTCAGCATGCGTGTCACGGCGGTGACGACGGCCTCCCGGTGTTCCGCGACGCGGGCGGGGTCCTCCGGGTCCCGCCCGTCGGACCGCAGCAGGCCCACCGGGCTCAGGTACCAGGCCTGGGCCACCGCGTAGATGAGGACCAGCAGGTCGACGGCGGTCAGCGGCGCGCTCTCGGCGGCCGACACCGCCGTGGTCTTGGCGAGGTAGCTGTCCATGGGCTCGGACGCGGACCGGGGGCGTTCGAGCTGGGCCCACATGGTGATCCGCAGCGTGGTGGGCTCACGCCGGTGGTAGTCGAAGAGGTCGCCCGCCCAGGCGGCGAGGTCATCGGGGCGCGGTGGCACCGCGGCGGCCATGGAGGTGATCGCCTTGGTGAGCGCGGCGTCGAAGAGCTGGTCCTTGCCGCCGTAGTAGGCGTAGATCATCCGGACGTTGGTCCCGGCCGCCTTGGCGATCCGTTCGATGCGTCCGCCGGCGTGCCCGTGTCCGGCGAACTCCGAGAGCGCCGCCCCCAGGATCCGGGCCTTCGTCGTCTCTGCGTCGCGTGGCGGCATGTGCTCTCCAGCCCGCGCGGGCGGGCGGTTGACAGTGATCAGGGCGCCTCCTAGGCTAGCAATAAATAAGCATTTACTTACTTAGCCTCCGCGGACAGCCGGGTCCGCGGGACGCGGAACCCCACAGGAGCCGACATGACCGAACCGAGAAATGCCCTGGTCACGGGCGGGAACCGGGGCCTGGGCCGGAGCACCGCCCGCGCCCTCGCCCACCGCGGCATCAAGGTCGCCCTCACCTACCGGAGCGGCGCGTCCGGAGCCGCGGAGACGGTACGGATGATCGAGGAGGAGGGAGGCGAGGCGTTCGCCCTGCGCCTGGACATCGGCGACGCCGGGAGCTTCCGGGGCTTCGCCGCTGAACTCACCGGCGAACTGCTCGACCGGTGGGGACACGACCGGCTCGACGTCCTCGTCAACAACGCCGGGACCGGCCTCTTCGACGCCCTGGAGGAGGTGACCCCCGAACGCTTCGACGAACAGGTCGGCGTCAACTTCCGGGGCACGTTCTTCCTCATCCAGGCCCTGGTGCCGCACCTCGCCGACGGCGGCCGGATCGTGAACGTGTCGACCTCCCTGACCCGGCACGTCAGTCCCGGCACATCCGTGTACGCGGCCTCGAAGGCCGCCGTCGAGGCCCTGACCCGCAGCCTGGCGGGCGAGTTGGGGCCGCGCGGCATCCGGGTCAACGCGGTGGCCCCCGGGCCGAGCGCCACCGACTTCAACGGCGGCGCGATGCGGGACGATCCGGAGCTGCGCGACTTCCTCGCGGCGCACACGGCGCTGGGCCGGGTGGGCAGCCCCGAGGAGATCGGCGACGCCATCGCCGCGCTGGTCTCGCCCGGGATGCGCTGGGTCACCGCCCAGCGCCTGGAGGTCTCCGGCGGCGCGCTGCTGTGAACGGCCGGGGGCGGGGCCCGCGGCGCCGGCCCCCGGCGCGTTTCAGCCGCGCAGGGCCCGCAGGGCGTCCCGGGTTTGGGTGAGCGCCTCGATCCGGGACTCGATGCGGTGCAGGTGGCCCGCGATCACCCGGGCCGTGTCCGGGGGCGGCGGACGGTCGGTGTCCGAGAGCAGCAGCAGCTCACCGATCTCGGCGAGGGAGAGACCGGCGGACTGGGCGGTCCTGATGAACACCAGCCGGTCGGCGCTCTCCGGCGGATAGTCCCGGTAGCCGGAAGGGGTGCGCGGGGGTTCGGGCAGCAGCCCGGCCTGTTCGTAGAACCGCACCGTCTTGGTGGTCACCCCCGCCGCGTGTGCGAGCGTCCCAATGCGCATGTCCCGTAGCTTAGGTGAGCGTTGCCTGACCACGTCCGTTCTTCATGATGTCGTGGCCAGAAACTGAGTGGCCGCCAGTTCCGCGTACAGCGGGTTGTCCGCGACGAGTTCGGCATGCGTGCCGACCGCCTGGACCCGGCCCGCCTCCATCACCACGATGCGGTCGGCGGAGGTCACGGTGGACAGGCGGTGGGCCACCACCAACACCGTGGTCTCGCGCGCCGCCTCCGCCACCGTGTCGCGCAGCGCCGCCTCGTTGACGGCGTCCAGCTGCGAGGTGGCCTCGTCCAGCAGCAGCAGCCGGGGGCGGCGCAGCAGCGCGCGGGCGATCGCGATCCGCTGCCGTTCGCCGCCGGACAGCTTGGTGCCCCGGTGCCCCACCAGGGTCTCCAGGCCCTGCGGCAGCCGCTCCACCAGGCCCTCCAGGCGGGTGGTGCGCAGCACCTCGGCCACCGCCGCCTCGTCCGCCTCGGGCGCGCCCAGCAGCAGGTTGTCGCGCAGCGAGCCGGACAGCACGGGCGCGTCCTGCTCGACGTAGCCGATGGTGGCGCGCAGTTCGGCCAGGTCCCAGTCCTCCAGCTTCCGGCCGTCCAGCGTGATGTGGCCCTCGGTGGGGTCGTAGAACCGCTCCACGAGGGAGAACACCGTGGTCTTGCCCGCGCCGGAGGGGCCGACGAAGGCGGTCATGCCGCGCGGCGGCACCTCGAAGCTCACCCCGTGGTGGACTTCCGGCAGTTCGTCGGTGTAACGGAAGCGGACCTCGTGGAAGGCGACGGCGGCCGGGGCGGCGCGCGGTGCGGCCGGCCGGGGCGGCGCGGTGGTGGCCGGGGGCTCCGAGGGCAGGTCGCGCACCTCCTGGATCCGGGTGATGGCGGCGGCCCCGACCTGGTAGCCGGTGATGGCGCCCACCACCTCACTGATCGGGGACATCAGGTAGAAGACGTACAGCAGGAACGCGACCAGCGCGCCGACCTCGATCGACCCGGTGGCCACCCGGGCGCCGCCCACGCCCAGCACGGTGATGAAGGCCGCCTGGAGCGCCACGCCGGACAGATTCCCGGCGATCGCCTGCCACTTGGCGGCCCGGATGCTCTGCCGCCACGCGTCCTGCGCGGCCTCGTGGACCACCGTCTCCTCGCGGGTCTCGGCGCCCGACGCCTTGACGGTGCGCAGCGAGCCCAGGACGCGCTCGACGGCCGTGCCCATGGCGCCGACCGCCTCCTGGGCCCGCTTGCTGGCCCGGTTGATGCGCGGCGCGATGATGCCGATCACCACGGCCATCACCCCGATGACGGCGACCGTGACCCCGAGCAGCACCAGGTCGACGATGGCCATCATCACCAGCGTGCCGATCAGGGTGAGCCCACCGGTGGCCAGCCCGATCAGCGAGTTGGTGGTCATGCCGCGCAGCAGCGTGGTGTCGGAGGTGACCCGGGACAGCAGATCGCCCGGCTCCGAGCGGTCCACGGCGGTGATCCGCAGCCGCAGCAGATAGGAGGTGAGCGCGCGGCGGGCGGTGAGCACGACGGACTCGGCGGTGCGGTGCAGCACGTACGCGCCGAACCCGCCCAGGACGGCGTTGGCGAGCATCAGCACGGTCATCACGGCGAGCGCCCCGCCCACCGGGCGGTCGGCCGACAGGTTCTCGATCAGCCGCTGAGCGAGCAGCGGCAGGGCGAGGCCCGTGGCGCCGGTGGCCAGCGCCAGCAACGCACCGCCGGCCAGCGCCCAGCGGTGCGGCCGTACATAGCTCAGCAGGACACGCCAGGCGGGGGGAGCCCCGGGGGATTCGACAGTGGTCACACTCACCAGGACGCGCGTGGGGCGCCCGGGGTTGATCAGCGGGTCAGGAAAGATCCGCCAGCGCCGTCTCCACCGCGCGGTGGAACGTGGGATAGGAGTAGATCATCTGGCGCAGCCGGTCCAGCGGGACCTCGCCCTGGATGGCGACGGCCAGCCCGTACAGCACCTCGCCGCCGGCCGGGCCCGCGGAGGTGGCGCCCACCAGCACCTGGCGCCTGGCGTCGGCGACGAGCTTGATGAAGCCCTCGTTGCCCGCCTGGTGAATCCAGCCGCGGGTGCTGGAGGTCAGGTCGGCCATGCCGGTGCGGACGTCGATGCCCGCCTCGCGGGCCGCCGCCTCGGTCAGGCCCACCGAGCCGATCTCCGGGTCGGTGAAGGTGACATGGGGCAGCGCCCGGTAGTCGGCCGGCGGCGCCTGCTCGCCGAGGATAGTGCGGGTGGCCAACTGCGCCTGGTACATGGAGACATGGGTGAACTGGCCGACGCCGGTCACATCGCCGATCGCCCACAGCGCGGGCGCCGCCAGCAGCTTCTCGTCGACGGGCAGCGCGCGGGCCTTCGGCTCCAGCTCGATACCGGCGTGCTCCAGGCCCAGGGAGGCCAGGTCGGGGGCGCGCCCGGTGGCCACCAGCAGGCGTTCGGCGGTCAGTTCCTCGCCGTCGTCCAGGCTCAGGGTGAAGCCGGTGGTGTCGTCGTAGCGCACGGCCGTGGCGTGCGAGCTGACGTGCACGACCAGGCCCTCGCGGGTGAGGACATCGGTGATCAGCCGCGAGGACTCGGGCTCCTCCCGGGACAACAGCCGTTCGCCGCCCTCGACCACGGTCACGGTGGTGCCGAAGCGGGAGTACACCTGGGCGAGTTCGAGCCCGACGGGACCGCCGCCGAGCACCAGCAGGGAGCGCGGCGGGGCCTCGGCCGAGATCGCCTCCCGGTTGGTCCAGTACGGCGACCCGGCCAGCCCCGGCAGCGGCGGGACGACGGGGCGGCTGCCGGTGGCGATGACGATGCCGACCCGCGCCCCGTACTCGGTCTCCGGCCCGTCGTCGGAGGGCTTGACGGCCACCCGGCCGGGCCCGGACAGCCGCCCCCGGCCGCGCACCAGGCGCCCGCCGGCGTCGGTGAAGCGGTCGGCGGCGACGGTGTCGTCCCAGTTGTCGGTGGCCTCGGACCTGATGCGGTGCGCGACGGTGCCGAAGTCGGGTGTGACCTCGCTGGTGCCCGCGATGCCGGGCACCCGGCGGGTCTCGGCGATCAGGTCGGCGGCGCGCACCATCATCTTGCTGGGTACGCAGGCCCAGTACGGGCACTCGCCGCCGACCAGTTCGGCCTCCACACCCACCACGTCGAGCCCCGCGGCGGCGAGCTTCCCGGCGACGTACTCGCCGCCGGGACCCATGCCCAGCACAATCACATCTGTCTCTTCGGCCACGTCGTCAGGCTAGGGCAATCGCGCGGGCTCCGCCCGCCGTGCGCCGCCCGCCGCGTCCTCGTGCGGGTCCGCGTCGTGCAGCCCGAACCGGTCGTGGACGCGGCGCAGCGGCGCGGGCAGCCACCAGATGGCGCGGCCGCCCAGGCGCATGGCGGCCGGCAGCAGCGCGCCCCGGATGAGGGTGGCGTCCATCAGCACGGCCAGCGGCAGCCCGATGCCCATGGCCTTCATGAAGCTGATGTCGGAGACGAGGAACGCCAGGAACACGACCGACAGGGCGGTGGCGGCGGCGGTGACGATGCGTCCGATGCGTTCCAGGCCCAGCGCCACGGCGGCGGTGGGGTCACCGCTGCGTTCGTACTCCTCGCGGATGCGGGAGAGCAGGAACACCTGGTAGTCCATGCCCAGGCCGAAGGCGACGGCGAACAGCAGCACCGGCACGGTGCCGTTGATGGCGCCGGTGGCGGTGAAGCCGAGCAGCCCGGCCAGATGGCCGTCCTGGAAGCCCCACACCAGGGCGCCGAAGGTGGCGGTCAGGCCCAGGGCGCTGAGCAGCATGGCGACGAACGGCAGCAGCACGGAGCCGGTGAGCAGGAACAGCAGCACCACCATGGCGGCGCCCAGGGTGAGCGCGGCGACCGGCAGCCGGTCGGTGATGGCGGAGATGCCGTCCAGGGCGACGGCGGCCGGGCCACCGACCAGGATGGGCGAGGGCGGTTCGGCCGCCGCGCCGGAGCGGATGTCGCGCACCAGTTGCTCGGCGCGGCCCTGGTCACCGGGGGCGGGCACCACGGTGAGGGTGGCGGCGTCCGATCCTTCCCCGGCGGTGAGCGCGGCGTGCTGCGGGCCGGGCTGGGCCACCTGGGTGCCCCGGGCGTACGAGCCGGTGGCGGCGTCCACCCGGGCGGCGTCGGGGTGGGCGGACAGCCCGGTGGCGTACGCGGCGAGCTCCTGCTGGGAGGCGCCCTCGGGCAGCACCACCCGTACGGCCATGCTCTCGCCGCTGTCGAACTCGGCGCGCATCACCTCGGCGACCTGCCGGCCGGCGGAGGAGGTGGGCAGGGCCCGCTCGTCGAGGGAGCCCATGTTCAGGGACAGGAAGGGCAGCCCGAGGAGGAGCAGGAAGAGGGTGCCCAGGGTGGCGAAGGGGATGGGGCGGCGCATCACCAGGGAGGCGAGCCGGTGCCAGAAGCCGTTCTCGGCGGCGCCGTCCTCCTGGGCGGCGGAGCGGCGGCGGCGCAGCACCCGGCCGGCCTCGAAGCGCGGGCCGAGCACGGCGAGCAGCGCGGGCAGCACGGTGAGGGTGGTGAGCGCGGTCAGGACGGCGATGGCTATGCCCGAGTACGCGATGGAGCGCAGGGCCAGCAGCGGGAACCAGGCGAGCCCGGCGAGGGTGACGGCGACGGTGATCGCGGAGAACAGCACGGTCCGCCCGGCCGAGCCCATCATCACCCGGATGGCGGTGGCGCTGTCCCGGCCCGCCCGCAGCTCCTCGCGGTACCGGTTGACCATCAGCAGGCTGTAGTCGACGGCGAGGCCGAGCCCCAGCAGCGTCACCACGTTGACGGCCAGGACGGAGACGTCGGTGAGCTGGGCCATCGCCCACAGCAGGCCCATCGAGACGAGGATCGTGATCAGTCCGGTGGCCAGCGGCAGGGAGGCGGCGACGAGGCTGCCGAAGACCAGCACCAGGACGACGAGCATGATCGGGAAGGCGATGGCCTCGCCCTTGATCACATCGCGTTCGCTGAGTTCGCTCACCTCGTTGTTGATCATGGCGGGGCCGCCGACGGCGACGTCCACGCCGTCCCGCTCGCCCTCGTAGCCGGGACGCAGCGCGGTGAGCCGGTGCCCGGCCTCGGTCTCGTCGCCGGCCACGGTGGCCAGCACCAGGGCGCGCTCGCCGTCGGCCGAGCGCAACTGGTCGGCGCCGCCCGCGGTCCAGTACGAGATGACGCCGCTGACGCCGTCCTCGTCCGCCAGCCGTTCGGCCAGCGCGGTGCCTGCCGCCTGCGCCGCGGGGTCGTCCACCCCGCCCGGCGCGTGCACCAGCAGGACCAGGTTGGGGTCCGACTGCCCGAAGTGTTCGGCGAGCGCGTCGGCGGCCTGCCCGGACTCCGCGCCGGGATTGGTGAAGCCACCTCCCTTCACGTCGTCGAACAGGGTCGCGCTGCCGGCCCCGCCGATCAGCGCCAGCAGCACGGCCACCCACAGCACTGCGCGGCGGTGCCCGAGCACCAGCGCGGAAAGCCTCGCGAACATGGTTCCTGTCCCCTCTTCCGGGAGCCCTGGAGTCCCGCGCACCGGCGGTGCCGGCGGCGGGTACTCGTGTGTTGCCAGGGGAGAGGGGCGGGGCGGCCCGAATGTGACATGGCCGACGCGGCGTCCGGCGAGACGTGGGTCACACCGGGTGGGAAACTGGTGCGGTGATCCGGGTGATCCGCGGGGTCAGGGGCACCGGCCGGGAGGCACGCGCTGAGTACGTTGGTGGCCGAGACGCTCTCGGTGGTGTTGCTGCTGGGTGTGCTGGTGTTCGCGGTGTGGCGCCCGCGCGGGCTGCCGGAGGCGGTCGCGGCGGTGCCCGCGGCCGGGGTGGCGCTGGCGTTCGGCCTGGTGACGGCCGACGGCGCATGGCATCAGATCCGCGAACTGCTCCCGGTGACGGGCTTCTTGGCGGCGGTGCTGGTGCTGGCCAGGCTGTGCGACGACGAGGGCCTGTTCACGGCGGCCGGGCGGGTGGTGGCGCGCTGGTGCGGCGGCCGGCCGCGGCGGCTGCTGGCCGGGGTGTTCGCGCTGGCGGCGGCGGTGACGGCGGTGCTGAGCCTGGACGCCACGGTGGTGCTGCTGACCCCGGTCGTCTTCGCGACGGCGGCACGGGTGGGGGCGGCGGCCCGTCCGCACGTGTACGCCTGCACCCATCTGGCGAACTCGGCCTCGCTGCTGCTGCCGGTCTCCAATCTGACGAATCTGCTGGCGTTCGCGGCCAGCGGGCTGACGTTCACCCGGTTCGCGGCGCTGATGCTGCTGCCGTGGCTGGCGGCGATCGCGGTGGAGTACGTGGTCTTCCGCCGCTGGTTCGCGGGCGACCTGGCGGGGCGGGGCGTGCCCGTTCCGGAGCCGGAGCCGTCGGCGCCGACCGAGCCGTCGGCGCCGACCGACCGGCGGGAGCCGGCCCCGCGCCCGGTGTTCGCGCTGACCGTCCTGGCGCTGACCCTGGCCGGGTTCGCGCTGACCTCACTGGCCGGCGCGGACCCGGCCTGGGCGGCGCTGGCCGGTGCGCTGGTGCTGGCGGTCCGGGGCCTGGCGGCCCGCCGTACGACGGTGCCGGTGCTGGTACGGGCGGCGAACGTACCGTTCCTGCTGTTCGTCCTGGCGCTGGGCGTGGTGGTGAAGGCCGTGGTGGACCACGGCCTGGGGGACGCGGTGGACCGGCTGCTGCCGCAGGGCTCCTCGTTCGCCGGGCTGCTGGTGATCGCGGCGCTGGCCGCCGTGCTCGCCAACCTCATCAACAATCTGCCGGCCATCCTGGTCGTCCTTCCCGCGCTGGCGGCGCAGGGTGGGGCGGGCCCGGTGCTGGCCGCCCTCATCGGGGTGAACCTGGGGCCCAACCTCACGTACGTCGGCTCGCTGGCCACCTTGCTGTGGCGGCGGGTGCTGCACGCCCACGACACCGATCCGGGCCTGGGCCACTTCACCCGGCTCGGTCTGGTGACGGTGCCCGCCTCCCTGGTGGCGGCGGTGGTGGCGCTGTGGGCCGGACTGCTGCTGATCGGAGGCTGAGGACCGTATGACCGTCATCATCTGGATCGCCGAACCCACCTGGGCCTCGTGCGTGGACGCGGCCCGCGCGCGGTGCGCCCCGCAAGAGCCGGTCACGCTTTTGGGGGTGACGGACGAGGGGGTCGCCGCGGCGGCGCACGGCGCGTTCAGCGGGCTGCTGGGGCGCGGCCACGGCCCCGGCCAGGACCCGGGCCGCCGCCTGGAGGAGGAGGCGGCGGCGGCCGCCGCCGGACTGCTGGAGCGGGCCGCCGCCCGCCTGGGCCGCCCCGCGCGGCGGGTGGCGCGTACCGGCCGGGTGGAGGACGAGGTGATGGCGGAGCTCGCCGGGCGGGGCGCGGAGGACCTGCTGATCTGCGCCCGGGACGGCGACCGCTCCCGGCCCGGCCCGCACACCCTGGCGCCGCCCACCCGGTTTGTGGTGGACCACGCCCCGTGCCCGGTGCTGCTGGTGTGGTGAGGGGTGCCGATGTCATCCGTGTGACGGCACGGTGACAGCCGTACGAAAATCCTTGCGAACGAAATGAACGTAAGCGAGACCTCGGTCACAGCCTGGTGGATATTGCGTCAAGTGCAATCCGGCCCCCAGCCGAATGACTCCACAAGGACGAGGAGACCACCGTGGCCGCAACCAGCCCGCCCGAGGCGCCCGGCGCCCCGCGCAAAAGGCGTGACCGTACGCACTGGCTTTACATCGCCGTCATCATCGCGGTCGCCGCGGGTATCACGATCGGTCTGCTCGCCCCGGGCGTGGGGGTGGAGCTGAAGCCGCTGGGCCAGGGGTTCATCGCCCTGATCAAGATGATGATCTCGCCGATCATCTTCTGCACCATCGTGCTCGGCATCGGCTCGGTCCGTAAGGCCGCCAAGGTCGGCGCGGTGGGCGGGCTCGCCCTCGGGTACTTCATGGTGATGTCGACCTTCGCACTCGGCATCGGCCTGCTGGTGGGCAACTTCCTGGAGCCGGGCCACGGCCTGAACCTCTCCGAGGTCGACACCAACGCCGGCGCCGAGGCCGCCGAGAAGGCCGGCGAGTCCACCGTCGACTTCCTGCTGGGCATGATCCCGGACACCATGGTCTCCGCCTTCACGGCGGGCGAGGTCCTGCAGACCCTGCTGGTCGCGCTGCTGGTCGGCTTCGCGCTCCAGGCGATGGGCAAGACCGGCGAGCCGGTGCTGCGCGGCATCGGCAGCATCCAGAAGGTCGTCTTCCGGGTGCTGGGCATGGTCATGTGGACCGCCCCGATCGGCGCGTTCGGCGCGATCGCCGGCGTCGTCGGCGAGACGGGCGTGGACGCGCTCAAGTCGCTGGCCGTCATCATGATCGGCTTCTACGTCACCTGTGTGCTGTTCATCGTCGTCGTGCTCGGCCTGCTGCTGAAGCTGACCACCGGCGTCAACATCTTCTCGCTGCTGAAGTACCTGGGCCGCGAGTTCCTGCTGATCGTCTCCACCTCCTCCTCCGAGACCGCGCTGCCGCGCCTGATCGCCAAGATGGAGCACGCGGGCGTCAGCAAGCCGGTCGTCGGCATCACGGTGCCCACCGGCTACTCCTTCAACCTGGACGGCACCGCCATCTACCTCACGATGGCCTCGCTGTTCATCGCCGAGGCGATGGGCACTCCGCTGGCCCTGGGCGAGCAGCTCTCCCTGCTGCTCTTCATGATCATCGCCTCCAAGGGCGCCGCCGGTGTCTCCGGCTCCGGCATCGCGATCCTGGCCTCCGGGCTCTCCTCGCACCGCCCCGAACTCCTGGACGGCGTCGGCCTGATCATCGGCATCGACCGCTTCATGAGCGAGGCCCGCGCCCTGACCAACTTCGCGGGCAACGCGATCGCCACGGTCATCATCGGCACCTGGACGAAGGAGGTCGACAAGGACCGGATGCGGGAAGTCCTCGCCGGCAAGCACCCGTTCGACGAGGCCACCCTGGTCGACGACAGCCACGGCACCCCGCCCTCCCCGCCGGAACCGGACACCCCGACCCTGGGCAAGACCCCCGCCAAGGTCTGACCGGCTGGGAGCCCTCCGCCGCACGTACCACTGCCCTGCCCCCACACCCACGGCCGCGCCCCTCCCTCAAAGGCGCGGCCGTGGCGTGTCCGGGGACCGGGGCGACCCCTGCGTCCTCCAGCCACCCGCTCTTGTGCGCGTGACGGGAGTACGCCACCCTCTGCATCCGACCGCGCCACCCCGACGCCCGGAGGAAGCAGTCCCATGGCCCACCGCCAGCCGACCATCACCGCGTACGCCGTACACCCCGTCGCCGGCCGGGACTCCATGGCGCTCAACCTCTCCGGCGCCCACGGCCCGTTCTTCACCCGCAACGTCGTCGTCCTGGAGGACTCCGAGGGCCGCACCGGCGTCGGTGAGGTCCCCGGCGGGGAGCGCATCACCGCGACCCTGCGGGAGGCCGAACCCCTGGTGATCGGCGCCCGGGTGGGCGACTACCAGCGGGTGCTGGCGGAGATCGGCGCCCGGTTCGCCGGGCGCGACGCGGGCGGACGCGGCGCCCAGACCTTCGACCAGCGCACCACCGTGCACGCGGTGACCGCCGTGGAGTCCGCCCTGCTCGACCTGCTCGGCCAGCACCTGGAGGTCCCGGTCGCGGCGCTGCTGGGCGAGGGCCAACAGCGGGACTCCGTACGGGTGCTGGGCTATCTCTTCTACGTCGGCGACCCGGACTCCACCGGCCTGCCCTACACCCGCGAACCCGGCGCGGCGGACGAGTGGCACCGCCTGCGGCACGAGGAGGCACTGACACCGGCGGCGATCGTCCGGCAGGCCGAGGCCGCCCACGAGCGGTACGGCTTCCGTGACTTCAAGCTCAAGGGCGGGGTGCTGCCCGGCGACGAGGAGGTGGCCGCCGTCCGCGAGCTGAAGCACCGCTTCCCCGCGGCCCGTATCACCGTGGACCCCAACGGCGCCTGGCCGCTGCGCGAGGCGGTCGAGCTGTGCGGGCCGCTGCTGGACACCCTCGCGTACGCCGAGGACCCGTGCGGCGCGGAGGACGGCTACTCGGGCCGCGAGATCCTCGCCGAGTTCCGCCGGGCCACCGGCCTGCCCACCGCCACCAACATGATCGCCACCGACTGGCGGCAGCTCACCCACGCCCTCGCGCTGCAGTCGGTGTCCATCCCGCTGGCCGATCCGCACTTCTGGACGATGCGCGGCTCGGTGCGGGTGGCGCAGCTGTGCAACGCGCTGGGTCTGACCTGGGGTTGCCACTCCAACAACCACTTCGACATCTCGCTGGCGATGATGACGCACTGCGGGGCGGCGGCCCCGGGCGCGTACAACGCCCTGGACACGCACTGGATCTGGCAGGAGGGCCTGGAGCGGCTGACCGTCTCCCCGCCGCGGATCGTGAACGGCGAGGTCGCCGTCCCGTACGACGCCCCGGGCCTGGGCATCACCGTGGACCGCGATCGGCTGGCGGCCGCCGCCGAGCTGTACCGCGAGCAGGCGGTGGGCGCCCGCGACGACGCGGCGGCGATGCGGCACCTCATCCCCGGCTGGACCTTCGACCCGAAGCGGCCGGCCCTGGTGCGGTGACGGACGCTCGCCGCCGGGAGACCCGGGCGGGCGGGGTGCGGCCCGCCGCCGGGATCGGGTGCCCCTCCCCGCGGGTCAGGGCAGTTCGACCACCGTGGCCGCGTAGGACAGGCCCGCGCCGAAGCCCAGCAGCAGGGCCAGGTCGCCGGAGCCGACATCCTCGGTGGACATGACCGCCTCCATCGCCAGCGGGATGGAGGCGCCGGAGGTGTTGCCGGTGGTGACGATGTCGCGGGCGATCACCGTGGAGTCGGGCAGCTCCAGGCGTTTGGCCATGCCGTCGATGATGCGCACGTTGGCCTGGTGCGGGATGAACGCGTCCAGGTCCCCCGGGGTCAGCCCGGCCGCCGCCACCGCCTCCCGGCCGGCCTTGGACACCTCGTAGACCGCCCAGCGGAAGACCTGCTGGCCCTTCTGGGTCAGCGCGGGCCAGCGCATCCCCGGGTCGGCGCGCACCGCGTCCCACGGCGCGGTCTGGGTGACCGCGTCCCACTGGCCGCCGTCCGCGCCCCACACCACCGGGCCGATGCCCTGGGTGGTGGACGGGCTGACCACCACGGCGCCCGCCCCGTCGCCGAAGATCATGGCGGTGGAACGGTCCTCCACGTCCAGCAGGTCGGTCATCCGCTCCGCCCCGATGACCAGCACGTGCCCGCCCCGGGCCCGCACCGTGTCGGCCGCCAGCGACAGCGCGTGGACGAAGCCCGCGCAGCCCGCCGACAGGTCGAACGCCGCCGCGTGCCGCGCGCCCAGCCGGTGGGCGATCGCGGTGGCGGCGGCCGGGGTCTGCCACAGGTGGGTGAAGGTGGCCACGATGACGCAGTCCAGCGCGTCCGCCGTGATGCCCGCGGCCGCCAGGGCCTTGCCCGCGGCGGCGGTGCCCATCTCGGTGAGCGTCTCGTGCGGGCCCGCCCAGCGCCGGGTGACGATCCCGGTGCGTTCGCGGATCCACGCGTCGGAGGAGTCGATGCGTTCGCACACTTCCGCGTTGTCGACCACCCGGTGCGGCCGGTAGCCGCCCACTCCGGAGATCCTGGCGTGCGGTGAGCCACCGGTGGCGTGGCGCCCGGCGGGGGTGATCCGAGGCTTCATGGTGCTGGCCTTTCTCATCCTCAGTCGGCGAATGTTACCCGGGCGAGGGGGTCGAACCGCCCTCCGGCGAGCAACGTCCGGCAGCGGAATCGCTGGATCTTTCCGCTGGGGGTCCTGGGCAGCGTGCCACGTGGCAGAAACAGACACTCGGCCAGGGCCACCCCCGACTTCTCCCGTGCCACCGTCGCCGCGTGATCGGCGATCGGCGCGAAGTCGCGGGGCCGGCCCTGGGGTTCGAGCAGCAGGACGAGATGGGGCAGTCCCGAGACGCCGGCGTCGACCACCGCGACACAGCCCTTGCGGACCTGCGCGTGGCCCTCGATCGCCGATTCGATCTCGGCGGCGTAGACGTTCCGGCCGCCCACCGACAGCATGTCGTCCTCGCGGCCCACCACGTACAGCTCGCCCTCGTGGTGGAAGCCGATGTCACCGGTGCGCAGCCGGCCGCCGGGGAAGCGGGCGGCGGTACGGTCCGGGTCGGCGTGGTAGCCGCTGGCCAGGGCGGGGGAGCCGACGGTGATCTCGCCGAGCCGGCCGGGCTCCCCGGCCGCGAGGGTCACCCCGGGCAGGGCCTGGCCGTTGGAGACCAGCCGGGTGGCGCGCGGATGGTCCTCGCCGACCTCGCGCACCGTGCCCGCGCCGAGGGCGGCGCCGTCGAACAGCCGCGAGGTGGGTTCCTGCCGCCAGGGCTTGCCGGCCACCGCCAGGGTGGCCTCGGCCATCCCGTACGCGGGCTGGAAGGCGGTCGGCGACAGCCCGTACGGGCCGAACCGCTCCTGGGCGGCCAACAGATTGCCCCAGTCGACGCGTTCGGCACCGATCACCGCCGTGCGCAGCCCCGCCAGGTCGCCGCGCAGGGTGCCGCGGCCCTGGGCGCGGGCCGCCAGATGCACGGCGGTGCTGGTGCCCGCGGTCAGGGTGGCCCCGTACTCGGTGAGATCCCGGAACCAGCTGCGCGGCGCCATCCCGAACCGTTCGGGGGTGGAGAGCACGAAGTCGAAGTCGTGGGCCCAGCAGTAGAGCAGGCAGCCGAACATGCCCATGTCGTGGGAGAGCGGCAGCCAGGAGACGCCGGTGTCGTGGCCCGGCCGGCCCCCGGTCAGGTGGAGCAGCAGATCCAGTTGCGCCTCGACGGCCCGGGTGGTCAGGGCCGAGCCCTTGGGGGTGGAGGTGGAGCCCGAGGAGTACTGGATGAAGGCGAGATCGTCGGGGCCCGGCGGGCTGGGGTCCACCCGGCGCCCGGTGTCGGGCAGTTCCCAGGTGCTGGTGGGCAGCGCCCGGGTGAGGTGGGGCGGGATGAGGGAGAGGATCCACGCGTCGGCCAGGAACAGCACCGGGTCCAGACGTTCGGTCAGCGCGGTGAGCAACTGGCCGTACTCCTGCGGGCTCTGGCCCCGGGTGGGCAGCGGCAGCGAGGCGGGGGTGCCGCCGGCCAGCCAGATGGCGAGCAGACCGCGCACGGTGGCTGGGCCGTTGGTGGCGATGGTGGCGACCCGGGTGCCGGGGCGGACGCCCGCCGCGCGCAGGGTGGCCGCCAGGGAGTGGGCGCGCGCGGAGACCTCGCGCCAGGTGGTGTGCTCGAAGTCCTCGCCGGCCCAGGCGTGCAGGGTGCCGCGCGCCGAGCCATGGGTGAGCGCCTTCCACAACCGCATCGAAATGTCCCCCTTGCTTCTTTCTGATCGGACCGAGCCGGCCATTGGTGCGGGATTGTCGCGGCGCCCGGCAATGCTTCCGGGAATGCCGCCTTGGCCGTTATGGGATTCCGGCGCGAGCGGTTGGCGTCCGGGGCCGACCGTACCGCCGGAGCAACGCCCGGGGAAGTCCCGCAGGGGCATTGCGTGGAGAGGGAGTCAATGTGTCGAAAGCACTGGCGAACCGGGCACTTGTGGGGCAGTATGAGTCTGCTGGGCCCCAGGTGAGCGGCTGTTGCACGAGGGGCGCGACCGGGGCTTCCGCAGGTCCGGCAAGTTTATTGGTCAACCGGTTTGGTTCTGCCGAAATCCAAGACCCGGGTACGGCGGGATGAAATCGAAAGTGCATCACGGGGAAATATGTGCGCAGAAACGCTGGTGAACGGGGGCGAGCCGTATGTTCATTCGCTATGAAGTGAGTCAGACGGGCCGCAATCGCCGCGAACATACCGCCGCCGATACTGAGGAGGCCCGAAGTACGGAACCCGATCCGGCGCCCGTATGGGCGATACCCGCACCACCGCTCATCGGCCGCGAAGACGAACTCCGCTGTGTCACCGAACTGCTCGCCGCGCCGGGGCTGCGGCTGCTGACCCTCTGCGGCCCGGCCGGCATCGGCAAGAGCGCGCTGGCCCACGCCGCGCTCGCCGCCACGGCCGCTGGGGGCCGGAGCGCCGTGGTGGCGCTCGACCTCGCCGAGGTGCGCGAGCCCGCCATGGTCGACAGCACCCTGCGCGCCCTCACCGCCGAGGGCCCGCGCCGCCCCGAAAGCGGTCGGCAACTCGTCTTCCTCGACAACTGCGACCCGGTCATCGACGCCGTCGCCGAAGGGGTGCTCCGGCTGCTGGCCGTCGCCCCCTGGACGGTGGTGGTGTGCGCCAGCCGCACCCCGCTCGATGTCTACGCCGAACGCATCCTGCCGGTGGGCCCGTTGCGGCTCGGCCCGGAGGGTGACGCGGTACGGCTGTTCACCGACCGGGTGAGCCCGTACTACCGGCACGGCATCACCGGCGCGCCCGAACGCGCCGCCGTCGCCCGAATCTGCGAGGTCCTGGACGGTGTCCCGCTGGCCATCGAGATCGCCGCCGAGGCGGTCGGCCCGCTCAGCCCCGCCGAGCTGGAGGGCCGGCTGCGGCGCGGCGAGTACCCCGCCCGGGGCCGGCTGCGCGACCTCGCCGAACGCCACCGCTCGGTCGGTCACGCGCTCAGCTGGGGCGAGAGCGCCCAGCGCGAGGAGGACATCGCCCTGCTCAAACGGCTGTCGGTGTGCGAATCGCACATCGACCTCGACACGGCGGGGCAGTTGAGCGGCATCGGCCGCGAGGAGATCGCCGGCGGACTGCGCCGGCTCGTCCACCAGGGGCTGCTCACCAGCGTCGACAACGGGCTCGGCGGCTACTCCTTCGCCATGACCCACATGGCGCGCAGCCACTACCGGCAGGAACTGGAACGCGACCCCGCCGCCCTGGCCATGGCCCGCGCCCGGCACGCCGGGGTGTGCCTGGCCTTCGCCGAACGCGTCGGACGCACGGGCACCGGAGCCGGATTCGGCGGCGACCCGAACGCGGGGGCCGAGGACGGCCGCGACGCCCGCCGGGCCGCCGCCATCGCCCGCCGCCTCCCCGATCTGCGCGCCGCCGTACGGCACTTGCGCCAAGCCGGGCGGTACGCCGACGTCCTGCGGCTGCTGCTCGTCATGGCCGGTCCCGACGGGCCGGGCGGCGTCGAGTACACCGCCCAGCTGGAGGAGAGCGCCGAACGGGCCGTCGAGGACGGCGGCGCGGAGGGCCGGGGCCCGGCCGCCGCCGCCCTGCTCACCCTCGCCCACCTGGCGGCCCGCACCGGCGACCCGCAGCGGGCCGGCGCCGCGCTGCGCCGTGCCATCGCCCTGAGCGGGCACGGCGAGCGCACCATCCCGCACGGCGCCCGGGAGTTGCTGGCCGCGCTCGGGGACGGCGCCCGGCCGGCCCCCGTACCCCCGCCCGAGCCCCCGGCGCGGGCCACCGAGACCGTGACCGCGACGACCACGGCCACAGCGCCGCCGCACGACGCCGGGCTCACGCCACGGCAGCACGAGGTGGCGCAGCTCGTCGCCGAGGGCCTCACCAACCGCCAGATCAGCCGGGAGCTGGAGATCTCCGAATGGACCGTCGTCAATCATCTGCGCGAGGTGATGCGCAAGCTCGGCTGCCCGTCCCGCGTTCATGTGGCCCGCATCCTGGGGCAGCGCGCCGGCTGACGGTGCCCGGCGGGCGCTGCGCGGTGTGGCTGGGCCACGCCCCCGCGGCGCCCCGCCCGGCGGCGGACGGCGCCCTGCTGGACGGCGCGGAGCGGGAGCGGGCCGGCCGCATGACGGACCCAGTCGCCCGCGCCCACTACATCGCCGCCAGGGCCGGCATCCGCCGGACGCTCGGGGCGGTCCTGGGCACACCCGCGGCGCAGGTGTCCTTCGGCCGGGCCCCGTGCCCCGGCTGCGGCAGCGCGCGGCACGGCCCGCCCGTGCTGCTGGGCCAAGGCCCCCAGTCGGAGCGGGAGATGTGGCTGAGCGTCTCGCGCGCCGGGCCGTGGTGGCTGCTGGCGCTGTCGTACGCGGGGCCGGTCGGTGTTGATCTGGAGGTGGACCGTACGGATGTCGGTCCGGCCGTGCTGCGCCGCTGCTTCAGCGACGCGGAGCGGGCGCGGATCGCCGCCCTGCCGGCCGCGTGGCGGCAGCGCGAGGCGCTGCGCGGCTGGGTGCGCAAGGAGGCCGTCACCAAGGGCTGGGGCACCGGGACGGGGACCGCGGCCGGGCTCGGCTCGGTCGAGGTGCTGGCCGGTGCCTGGCCCGCCGGGCACCGGGCGGCGGTGGTCCGCCGGGCCGGCTGGCCCGACTGGCCGGTGGCCGAACTCCCGCTGGGGCGCCGCCTGGTGGGCGCCCTGGCCGGCCCGGTCGGCCGGCCGGGCGACCCCGGCTAGCGCGCGGCGGGCGCGGCGAGGGCGGGACGGGGACCGGCACGGGCGTACCCGCACCGGTCCCCGTCCCGCCGTCCCGCCGGACCTCACGCGCCGGCCCGCCACCGTACGGCCGCCGCCCCGGCGAAGTCCCCGGCGTGCGCGAACCCGGCCAGCATCAGCAGCGAGCCGTCCGCGATCCGGCCCTCCCGCACCCCGTGGTCGAGAGTGACGGGCACCGCGGCGCCGAACAGGTTCCCGAACCGGTCGTAGGTGTCCAGGTGCCGCTCCGGCTTGATGTCCAGCCGCTCCTGCCACTTCCGCAGGAACACCCGGTTCGGCTGGTTGGTGATCAGGGTGTCGAGATCGGACGGTTCGATGTCGAGCCGGTCGCACACCGCGCGGACCGCCTCCGGCACCAGCCGGTTGCCGCGCTCGACGATGTCGGCCACCTTGCCCGGTGTGAAGCCGACATGGACCTGGGACTCGCCCGCCTCCCAGTACTTGCGGCCGTCGCTGAGCGTCACGCCGCAGTCCTTGGCGTACTCGCCGAGGTTGCGGGTCTCGATCGCCAGCACCGGCGACTCCTCGGACGCCGCCACATACGCGACGCCGCAGCCGTCGCCCGGCACCACGGCCTCCGGCAGCTTGCGCACCTCCGACTGCGTCATGACGTTCCCGGCGCAGTTCTGCACGTTGCACAGCAGTGCCGAGCGGGCCTGCCCGGTGCCGATCAGCGCGCGGGCCAGCTTCAGCATGTGGATGAACGAGGCGCAGCCGCCGTTGTGCGCGTCGAGCACCCAGCTGGGGCGCAACCCCAGCCGGTGGGTGATCTCGGCCCCCGATCCGGTGATCGGCAGGTCGGGCAGCAGCACATTGGTGATGACCAGGTCGATCTGCGAGGCCTCGCGCGGGCCGATGCGGTCCAGCAGCACCCGCCCCGCCTTCTCGATCATGTCGGCGGCGCTCTCGTCGCGGCTGACGTGGTGCCGGAAGGCGGGGGCGCCGAACATGGTGCTGTCGGCCATCGGGCTGTCCGGGTCCCGGTGATCGAGGAAGTACTGGGTGGGTACCTTCTCGGGCGGCAGGTACGAGGCGACCTCCAGCAGGCTGACGGTCCTCACGCGGCGCCGCCGTTGCCGTGCCGGTGCTCCAGGATCTTCTTCAGGTTCTGGAGTTCGAGGGCGTGGGCGGCGGCGAAGATGTCCCAGAAGTCGCCGACCCAGGGCCGCTCGGGGGTGGGGGCCAGCTCGGGGAACGGGTTCTTGTCGTAGTACGGGTGCCGGCTGTTGGTCCACAGCACGACGGAGCCCGGCCGGCCCAGGACGGTCTGCGCGTCGACGATCCGGTGCAGGTACACCATCCACAGCTCCTCGCCCTGGTCCCAGGCGCAGTGCATGTCGACGGTGAGCGCGGCGGGGTCGGACGTGACGCGCATGAAGATCTTGGTGTCCGGGTGTGCCAGCGGGTCGCGGCCCTCGTACAGGCCCGGCTTGCCCTCGACCGGCTGGAAGGCCCGGGTGCTGTAGGTGAACTCGTCCAGGTTGCGGATGTCGCTGAGGTAGGCGTGGACGGCCTGCGGCGGGGCGTCGATGTACTCCTCGACGGTCACGAAGGGGGAGGGGCCGGGGGTGTAGGAGGCGGCGAGGCCGATGGCCTGCTCCTGCGGGGTGTTCTCGATCCGGATCAGGCCGGGGATGTCGTCGATGCTGCTGGACATGGGGGTCCTAACGGTTGGTGTGGAACGGGCGGAACGGCGGTACCTGGTGCGGGTCGACGTCGATGGAGATCAGGACGGGGCGGCCGTCGTGCGGCGCGGCCAGCGCCCGGTCCAGCTCGGCGGTGTCCGTGGCGTGGTGGGCGCGGACCCCGGGGAACAGGGCGGCGACGCCGGCCCCGATGTGGGCGGGGCGGAAGAGGTTGAAGGTGTAGTCGCCCGTGAAGAAGACCTGTTCGCGGGTGTGGCACATGGCGTGCGCGTTGTTGTTGACGATGAGGAAGGTGACGGGCAGGGCGAGTTCGGCGGCGGTGTGGATCTCCATGCCGTGCATGTAGAAGGCGCCGTCACCGGCGACGACATAGGTGGGGGCGCCGGTGGCGAGCGCGGCGCCGATCCCGGCCCCGAAGCTGTGCCCCATGCCGCCCATGCCGAGCGCGGTGATGAACCGGCCCCGGCGGGGCGCGGGGACCCGGTGCACGGTGGTGGCCCCGGTGTTCCCGGCGTCGACGACGAGGTTGGCGTCCTCGGGCAGCCGCCGGGCGAGGATGTCGAGGGCGGTGGGCAGATCGAGCGCGCCGGTCCGCTGACCGGCCGAGGCAACGGGGGCCTGCCGCTGGGCAGGCACGTACGGACGCCTGCCTGCCCCGGCGGTGGTGTCGGCGGCCACGGGCGGCCGGCCGGGCACAGCTCCGGACGGTTCCCGCCGCCGCGCGGGCGGCTCCAGCGCCCGTGCCAGTGCGTCCAGTTCCGCCGCGATCGGTCCGGTCAGCCGGATCAGGGCCGGGTGGCCGGCGGGCAGCAGCGGCGGGTCGCCGCCGTCCACGCTGATGACCGGTACGCTCCCCAGCTGTTCGCGCAGGGAACCGCCGGCCATCTGCGGCAGCCGGTGGCCGGCCACGACGACGGCGGACGCCTGCGCGACACGGCGGTCCGTCTCCGGGGTCCCGGACGGGCCCAGCACACCCAGGCAGCGGGGGTGGGTGTTGTCGAAGACGTCCTTGGCGTCCGGCGCCACGGCGACGTCCGCGTTCAACGCCTGGCACAGTGCGGCCAGTTCCGCGCGGGCGTCCGCCCGGATGACCCCGGGCCCGGCCAGGACGACCACCCCGCCGGCCGCGTGCCCGGCGCCGTCGCCGGTGTTCTTCCACGCGTCGGTCGCCGCGTCGGGCCCACCGTTGCGCCGCTCGTCGCCCGGCTCGCCCGCGACCGGACCCCCGGCCGCCCGCGCGGCAGTCAGGACGGTGACCGCTTCCGCCCGCAGCGGCTCGGCCGACAGCGGCCGCAGCGGCGCGCCGACGCGCGCGATCCGCTCCGGCCACGCGCCGAGCACCGACTGCTGGACGTCCTTGGGCAGCAGCAGGACCGCCGGGCCCGGGGCGGCCAGCGCCGCCTCCAGCGCGCGGGGCAGCACCTCCACGATCCGGTCCGGCTCCGTCACCCGCGCGCAGAACACCCCGATCTCGGCGAACAGCCGCTCCGCGTCCATCGTGCCGGCCAGGCCCGAGGTCTCCTGGAAGGTGCCGGTGCCGTCAAGTGCCGCAGGTGGCTGGCCGATCAGGGCCAGGGCCGGGACCTGGGAGGCGCGCAGTTCTGCGAGCCCGGGCACCAGGTTCATCGCCCCGGCCCCCGAGGTGGCCGCGACCACCGCCGGGCGGCCGGCCGCGCGGTGGTAGCCGTCCGCCATCGTCGCCGCCGAGAACTCGTGCTTGGCCACCAGAGCCCGCAGCGGCGCACCGGCCAGTGCGACGGCGTCGTAGAGATCCTCGATATTCGCTCCGTCCACTCCGAAGACGTCGTGCAGTCCCTGCTCCTGCAGAAAGCCGACGACGTAATCAACCGTGCGCGATGAGTGACCCATGGTGGTGGCCCGTTCCCGAGAGGTCATGGTGCGGGGGTCAGGACTTTCTATGCCGTCCGCCAATCGCCCGCCACCCGCAGCAACTTGTCATTCCACCTGCCACACCCCTGCTGGCAGATTGCTGCTAGCCGCTTGTCATCCCGCCGGCCGGTGCCACCGACCTAGGGTGTGATCCCTCACCCACCGGAAAGGCAGGGCATTCCCCGATGGTCACTGTTTCCATGGTCTGCGAACTGATGGCGAAGAAGCTCGGCGGCAAGGCGGATCAGCACACGCTCAACGCCGATACCGAATTCGAGACCGTCGGTCTTTCCAGCCTGCAGATCGCCGACATCGTCTATGCCATCGAGGACGAGGTCGGCATCGAATTCGACCCCGGCCAGGCGGCCAATGTGAAGACCGTCGGCGACCTGGTCGAGCTGGCCCGCGCCACCAAGCTCGGCAGCGTCGAGGCATGAGCACCGCCACCACCGCACACCCCGCCCCCCGGCCCGCCCCCGGCCCCGCAGCCGTGGCCAACCAGGGCGCCACCGCCGAGGCGATCCAGCACCACTACGACGTCTCGGACGACTTCTACGCCCTGTGGCTGGACTCCTCCCTCACCTACACCTGCGCCCTCTACCAGGACCTCGCCGACCCGGACGAGACCCTGGAGCAGGCCCAGCGCCGCAAACTGCACCACCTCATCGAGGAGTCCCGCGCCGACAGCGCCCGCCGGGTGCTGGACATCGGCTGCGGCTGGGGAAGCCTGCTGCGCCGGCTGGCCGAGGTGCACGAGGTGCCGCGGGCGGTCGGGCTCACGCTCAGCGCCACCCAGGCCGCCCTGGTGCGCGAGCAGGCCCCGCCCGGCGTCGAGGTGCGGCTCGAACCCTGGCAGGAGCACCGGCCCGAGGACGGGGGCTACGACGCGATCATCTCCATCGGCGCGTTCGAGCACTTCGCCGCGCCCGGCCTGTCCCGCACCGAACGGGTCGCCGCCTACCGGGAGTTCTTCGAACGCTGCGCGGGCTGGCTGCCGCGCGGCGGGCGGCTCGCACTCCAGACCAATGTCAAGGGCAACAATGTCGTCATGGACCGGACCGCGGTCCGCGACCAGTTGTTCATCATGGAGATGATTTTCCCGGAATCCGAGATCCCGGCGCTCTCCGAGGTCATCCACGGCTCGGAGCGGCAATTCGACGTGGTATCGCTCCGCAACGACGCCCCGCACTACAGCCGCACCCTGCGCGAATGGCACCGCCGGCTGGTAACCCGCCGCACCGAGGCCGTCGCCCTCGTCGGCGAGGAGACCACCGCGCATTACGAGCGCTATCTCAGCTCCGCCGCCGACCATTTCGACCGGCGCCATCTCGGCCTGGCCCGTATCACCTTCGAAAAGGTCAGGTGAAGCGTATGCGACCGCTCGACGACCTGAAAAAGGTGGTGTACTGGCACGAGACCGAACAGGCCGAGCCGGGACCGCCGCTGCGCGAGAGCGTCGACTGCGATGTCGTCATCGTCGGCGGCGGCTACGCCGGGCTGTGGACCGCGCACTTCCTCAAGCAGGCCGAACCCGCCCTCGACATCCACGTCGTGGAGGCCGAGCACTCCGGCTACGGTGCCTCGGGACGCGCCGACGGCTTCGTCACCCCCACCATCGGCAAGGACATCCAGGCCCTGGTGGAGCAGTTCGGCGAGCGCCGCACCGCCGAGGCGTCCGCGGCCGTCGGCCGCTCCATCCTGGAGATCGGCCGCTTCCTGCGCCGCAACAAGATCGACGCCGACTGGGAGGCCAACGACTACCTGCTGGCCGCCACCAGCCCCGCCCAGCTGGCCCGCCTGGCTGAGGACCGCGCCCTGGCCGCCCGCCTTTCCGGCGGCGCCGCGCCCGAACTGCTCGGCGCCCGCGCCGCCCAGGAGATCATCGGCTCCCCGGCGATCACCGGCGCGCTGCGCACCGGCGGCGCGCTGATCAACCCCTACAAGCTCGCCCGCGGCCTGGCCCGGGTGGTGCGCGGGCAGGGCGTGGTCATCCACGACCGCACCCCGGCACTGCGTATCGACCCCGGCGTGCGGCCCACCGTGCACACCCCGGGCGGCCGGATCACCGCCGACAAGGTGGTGCTGACCGCCAACGCCCACCAGTTCACCTTCCCCGGCTTCCGCAACAAGGTGCTGCCGGTGTGGAGTTACGCCCTGGTGAGCGATCCGCTCACCGACGCGCAGCTGGGCCGCATCGCCTGGGCCGGACGCGAGGGCCTGGTGGAGGCCAAGACGTTCCTCACCTGCGCCCGCTTCACCGCCGACAACCGGGTGCTGTGGGCCGGCGGACCGGTGCTGTACTTCACCGGCCGCGACCTGCGCCGCCGCCGCATGAACGAACCGCGCGCCTACCGCGAACTGCTGACGGACTTCCGCCGCTTCTTCCCGATGTGGGACGACGTCCGGTTCCGGTACGCGTACGGCGGCACCATCGACATCACCCGCGACTTCGCCCCGCACTTCGGCTCACTGCCGGGCAACGTGCTGTACGGGTACGGGTTCTGCGGCAACGGCATCTCCGCCACCCACACCGGCGGCAAGGTGCTGCGCGACCTCATCCTGGGCAAGGACTCCGACTTCACCCGGCTGCTGTACGTCGACCGCCTGGGCCGCAAGCAGCCCTCCTTCCCGCCCGAGCCGCTGCTGTCGGCCGGGGTGCGGGGCATGACCCGGCTGCTGGAGTGGCGGGAGGGCCGGGCATGAGCGCCGCCGCCCGCCCCACCGTGCTGCTGACCGGCGCCGGCGGCGTCGTCGGCCAGTCCCTGCTGCGCGAGCCCTCGACCGTACGGCTGATCGCCGCCGCCCGTGGCCCGCTGGACGCGGGCCGCGCCGAGCGGGTGGTGCACTGCGACCTCGGCCAGGACCGGTTCGGCCTGGACGCCGACGCCTACCGGGCGCTGGCCGCCGAGGTCGACGTCGTCATCCACTCCGCCGGGCTCACCGAATGGGGCCTGCCCGCCGAACGGTACGAGCCGGTCAACATCGAAGGCACCCGCCGCGTCGCCGAGTTCGCCGAGACGGCCGGGGCACCCGTGCACTTCATGTCCACCGCGTTCGTCGCCGCGCTGCTGCCCTGCGCCGCCGCGCCGCTGTCCGACACCAACATCACCAAGCCGTACGTCCGTTCCAAGCTCACCGCCGAGCAACTGCTGGCCAAGAGCGGCGTACCGCACACCGTCTTCCGCCCCACCAACCTCATCGGCGACTCCGTCACCGGCTGGACCTCACGCCCGCAGGTCGTCCAGCTGCTCTCCGACTGGATGTGCCGGGGCCGCGCCCCGTTCGTCCTCGCCCACCCCGGCAACCGCACCGACATCGTGCCCCAGGACCTGCTGTCCAAGGCCGTCCTGCGCGCCATCGAACAGGGGGTGGACGAGGGCGAGTTCTGGGTCACCTACGGCGCCGAGGCGATGGACATGGAGACCACCCTCGCGCTGTGCGCCGAGCACGCCGCCTCCCTGGGCCGCACCCTGCCGGAGGTTCCCGTGCTCCACCCCGACAGCGAGCGCGGCCGGGACCTGTCGGACCTGGCGCCGATGACCCGCTCGTACCTGTCCGTCCTGCGCGACGTCAGCGAGGTCACCATGGCCTCCGGCGGCGTCCTGCCCACCTCCATGCCCGAACTGCGCGAACGCTTCGCGCTGCCCGTCGTGCGCGACACCGACGCCTATCTGCGCACCCTGCGCCACGCGTCGGCGCCGCCTGCGGAGAGGAGCTGACCCCCATGTCAGAGACCGCGCCCGAGACCGCAGCCCACAGCACGGCAGCCCAGAGTGCGGCAGGCCCCGAAGGCTGGCAGCCGCCCCGGCTGGCGGACACCGTGGCCGTGGTGACCGGCGCCAGCCGTGGCGTGGGACGCGGCATCGCGCTCGCGCTCGGCGCGGCCGGCGCCACCGTCTACGTCACCGGCCGCAGTTCGCGCACCGGCGACCGCACCGAGGGCCTGCCCGGCACCGTCGAGGACGTCGCCGAGGAGATCACCGCGCGCGGCGGCACCGGCGTCGCGGTGCGCTGCGACCACACCTCCGGCGCCGACAACCAGGCGCTCGCCGACCGGGTGCGCGAGGGCCACGGCCGCCTGGACCTGCTCGTCAACAACGCCTGGGCCGGGTACGAACGCTCCGCCGAGGTACGGTTCGACGCCCCGTTCTGGCAGCAGCCCATGTGGCGCTACGACCTGTGCGCCGCCTCCCTGCGCGCCCAGTACGACGTCACCCGCCTGCTCGTCCCGCTCATGCTGCCCGCCGACCGGGGCCTGGTCATCGGCATCGGCTTCACGGACGGCGACACCTACCTGGGCCAGGCCGCCTACGACGTCTTCAAGCACGGCTCCGACCGGCTCAACCGCGCCTTCGCCGCCGATCTGCGCAAGCACGGCGTCACCGCCCTCGCCCTGCACCCCGGGTTCGTGCGCACCGAACGCGTCGAGGCCGCCTGGGAGGCGCTCAGCAGCGGTCCGGCCGCCGTCCTGCACTCGGTGGAGTACGTGGGCCGCGCGGTCGCCGAACTCGCCGCCGACCCACGCGTGTCCGAGCGCGCCGGGACCGTCCTCACCACCGGCGACCTGGCCGCCGAGTACGGCTTCGACGACATCGACGGCCGCCGCCCGCCCGCCTTCCGCCTGGAGGGCCGGATGACCCTGGCCACCCGCATGGACCGGCTCAACCGGGTGGTGGCGGCGGCGAACGCCACCGGCGCCACCGCCGGGAAGAACACCTGACCGCTCCCGACCCGACCGACCGGAAAGGCACCTGCCCATGGACGGCAAGGAACACCGCTGGTTCATCCTGGCGGCGTCCATCATCCCCGTGATCGGGGTCATCGCCGCGATGATCCTGCTGTGGAACCGCATCTTCGGCTGGAGCGACCTCGCCGCCCTCGTGATCATGTACGTGATCTGCGGGTTCGGCGTCTCCACCGGCTACCACCGGATGCTCACCCACCGCTCTTTCGAGACGTACAAGCCGATCCGCTACACCCTGGCCACCTGGGGCGCCATGGCCGGGCAGGGCCCGCCGATCATCTGGGCCGCCCACCACCGCCGCCACCACCGCGTGGCCGACAAGGAAGGCGACCCGCACAGCCCTCACCTGGGCTTCGAACCCGGCGTCAAGGGCACCCTGGCCGGCGTCTGGCACGCCCACCTGGGCTGGCTGTTCGACACCGGGCTCACCTCCGACCCGCTGCGCTACTGCCCCGACCTCACCCGTGAGAAGCCGCTGCGCTGGATCAGCGAGAACTTCGTCCTCGTCGTCCTGGCCGGCATCGCCCTCCCCGGCCTGCTGGGCTTCGCCTTCACCGGCGGCACCCTGTCCGGGTTCCTCACCGGCATGCTGTGGGGCGGCCTGGTGCGGCTGTTCCTCGTCAACCACCTCACCTACGCGGTGAACTCCATCGGCCACGTCTTCGGCCGCCGCCGCTTCACCACCACCGACGAGTCCCGCAACGTCGCCTGGCTGGCCATCCCCTCCTTCGGCGAGGCATGGCACAACAACCACCACGCGTTCCCGCGCTCCGCCCGGCACGGCATGCGCTGGTACGAGGTCGACATCAGCGCCGTCTTCATCTGGTCGCTGGAGAAGACCCGGCTCGCCTGGAAGGTCGTGCGCATCGACACCGAACGGCTCACGATGCGCGAGGCCGGCATCTCCCGGGTGAGCGCGGCCGGCGCCGACCGGCAGCAACTGCTGGACTCCCAGCAGCAGATCGCCCCGCTCGCGGAGCGCTCGGCCGACGCCAAGCCCTCCCTGGTGGACGTCGAGTAGCCACCCGCCCCCCGCTGCCGTCCGGCCGCGCCGGTGCCACCGACCCGGGCGGCCGGACGGTACATCCGCACACCCCGAGGAGCACAGCACGATGAGCGAGAACGCCTCCTTCTTCCGCTCCGACGACGAGGGGCCCGGCCGGCTGCGGCTGCACCTGAACGAGACCCCGTACGGCCCGCCGCCCGGCGCCGTGGAGGCGGTACGGGAGGAGGCCGGCGGCCACCTGGCGCACTACCCGGACCCCTCCGCCCGTACCCTGCGCGCCGCACTGGCCTGGCACTTCGCCGTGGCCCCGGAGATGCTCACGGTCGGCAACGGCGTGGACGAGCTGATCCTGCTGACCGCGCTCACCTTCGCCGCCGGGCCGGACGCCGACGTCACCTGCACCGCGGGGACGTTCCCCGGCTACGGCGAGGCGGCGCGCGCGGTGGGCGCGAGCGTACGGGCCCTGCCGCTCACCGAACGGCACGCCGTTCCCGGCGCGGCGATGGCAGCGGCCCTGGCCGACGGCACCGACCTGGCGTTCGTCTGCAACCCGCTGAACCCCACCGGCTCGGTCCTGGACGCCACGGAGGTCGCACACCTGCTGGCCGCCGCCCAGGACGCGCCGGGCCGGCTGCTCTTCGACGAGGCGTACCTGGACTTCGCAGGACCCGACCACGACCACGCGCTGGAAGAGGTCAGGAACGGCGCCCCCGCGCTGGTCACCCGCACCTTCTCCAAGGCGTGGGGCCTGGCCTCGATCCGCCTCGGCGTGCTCATCGGACCGCCCGCGGACATCGCCCGCGTCGAACGCACCGCCCGCGCCCTGCCGTTCCGGGTCAGCCGCCCCGCACAGCGCGCCGTACTCGCCGCCCTCAGCCAACCCGCCCACCTGGAGCGGGTGCGCACCGAGACCGCCCGCGCCCGCGAGCACCTGATCAAGTCCCTGGACACGATCGGGGTCACCGCCCTCCCCTCCGCCGCCAACTTCGTCATGGCCGAGCTGCCGGACGGCGCCGACAGCAGCCGCGTCACCGCCCGCCTCGCCGCCGAACACCGCGTTCTCGTCCGCGATCTGACCCTGCTCGGCCTCCCCGGCCGGCTGCGGATCACCGTGGGCACCGTTCCCCAGGTCGAGCAGGCCGTCAGCGCGCTCGCCGCCGTTCTGCACACCATGGAGCCCTCGTCATGAGCCACTACCGCCCGCACGTCCGCGACATCGAGTTCACCCTCTTCGAGGTACTGGGCCGGGGCGAGGTCTACGGGCAGGGGGCGTTCGCCGACGCGGACGAGGCCACCGCGCGCACGATGCTCGCCGAAGTGGCCCGCCTGGCCACCGACGAACTCGCCGACGCCACCGTGGCCGCCGACCGCACCCCGCCCGAGTACCGTCCGCTGGACCACACCGTCACCCTGCCCGACGCCTTCACCAAGGCGTACCGCGTGTGGATGGAGAGCGGCTGGCACCGGCTGTGGCTGCCGCCCGAACTGGGCGGCTCGCGGATCGCGCCGTCCCTCCAGTGGGCCGCCACCGAACTCGTCATGGGCGCCAACCCGGCGCTGCACATGTACCAGTCCTTCGGCGGCTTCGCGTCCGTGCTGCACACCCTGGGCACCGAGGAACAGCGCCTCCTGGCCCGCACCATGGTCGAACGCGAGTGGGGCGGCACCATGGTGCTGACCGAGGCCGACGCGGGCAGCGACGTCGGATCGCTGCGCACCCGCGCCGTGCCACAGCCCGACGGCAGCTGGCACATCGAGGGCGTCAAGCGCTTCATCACCTCGGGCGAGCACGATCTGTCCGACAACATCGTGCACTTCGTCCTCGCCCGCCCCGAGGGCCACGGTCCGGGCACCAAGGGACTGTCGATGTTCGTGGTGCCCAAGTACCGCGTGACGGACTGGGCCACCGGTGAACTCGGCGCGCGCAACGGCGTCCGCGCCACCGCGCTGGAGGAGAAAATGGGCCTCAAAGCCTCCAGCACCGTCGAACTGACCTTCGGTGCCGAGGGCGAGGCGGCCATCGGCCACCTGGTGGGCGAACGCCACGACGGCATCCGGCAGATGTTCACCATCCTCGAACACGCCCGGATGATGGTCGGCACCAAGGCCATCGCCACCCTCTCCAGCGGCCACCGCAACGCCGTCGCGTACGCGCGCGAACGCCTCCAGGGCGCCGACCTCACCCGCGCCACAGACAAGAGCGCCCCGCGCGTCCCGATCATCCGCCACCCCGAGGTGCGCCGCTCCCTGCTGACCCAGAAGGCGTACGCCGAGGGCCTGCGCGCCCTCGTCCTCTACACGGCGAGCGCCCAGGACGACGGGAACCGCGCGCTGAGCGATCTGCTGCTGCCACTGGTCAAGGGGTACGGCGCCGAACGCTCCTGGGAGCAGCTCAGCGCCGCCCTCCAGATCTTCGGCGGCGCCGGCTACCTTGCCGACCACCCGCTGGAGCAGTACCTGCGCGACGCCCGGATCGACAGCCTCTACGAGGGCACCACCGCGATCCAGGGCATGGACCTGTTCTTCCGCAAGATCGCCCGCGACCAGGGCGCGGCGCTGACCGCACTGCTCACGGAGATCAAGGAGTTCGCGTCCTCGCGGGCGGGCGGCGACCAGCTGCGCCCGGAGTGCGAGCAACTGGGCTCGGCGGCGGCCGCGTTGCAGAAGATCGCGGAGACCCTGGGCGGCCACCTCCTGACGAGCTTCGCCGAACCCACCGCCCTGTACGAGGTCGGCCGCAACACCACCCGCCTGCTGATGGCGGCCGGTGACGTGGTCATCGGCTGGCTGCTGCTGCGGGGCGCGGCGGTGGCGGCGGAGCGGCTGACGCGGGAGGTGCGCAGCGCGGACCGGGCCTTCTACGAGGGCAAGATCGCCGCCGCCTCGGTCTTCGCCCACGACGTGCTGCCGCTGGTGGCGGCCCAACTGCACACCGTCACCCGCGCGGACGAGCGGCTGATGGCCCTCCCCGAGGAGGCGTTCTGAGATGCTGCTGCCGCTGAGCCCCGAACAGGAGGCGGTGCTGTCCGGCTGGCTCACCGGCTACGTCACCGCCCCGCATCCCGAACTGGGCCGCGAGGGGCCGGTCTGCCCGTTCGTGGCGCCGTCGATCCGCTCCGGGGTGCTGCACAGCGCGCGCTTCCCGTGGCGGCCGGGCGACGGACTGCCCGCGATGTCCCGCCTCATCCACGCCGCCATGGACGCCTTCGAACGCCGCTTCGCCGCCGAACCCACCTCCCTGGACAGCCTGATCGTCGTCTTCGACGGCCTGGAACGGCGCCAGTGGCACCTGATCGACGACGTCTACGAGGAGGTGAAGGACGAGGCGGTGGGCCGGGGCCTGATGCTCGGCCAGATGCACCCCGACTGCGACGCCCGCGCCGCCCGCAACCCGCTCTTCCCCGCCAACCGCTCCCCGCTGCCGCAGATGGTGGTGCGCCGGATGGCCTTCCACGACATCCTGTTCCTCCACCACCGGCCGGACTGGTTCACCAAGTACCAGGAGCACTACGGCCACTTGTACCGCTCACCGGACCGGGTGGACCCGCACTACGTCCGCCTCTTCGACGCCGGCGCGCTGGCCGCGGCCGGCGGCAGCCTGGTCTGACACCCGACGAAAGGCAACCGCATGCTGACCATGGTCCTCGCCCACCGCGCGATGTTGCGCGACCTGGACCGGATCGCCCGCACCGCCACCGCGCTGGCCAAGACCCCGGACCCGGACCGCACCCGGGCCCTGGTGGCGTACGCCCGGCGGCTGACCGAGCTGATCCACCACCATCACGAGGGCGAGGACGAGGTGCTGTGGCCGGTGCTGCGCGAGCGCGGCGCCGATGAGGAGGCGCTGTCCCTCCTTCAGGAGGAACACGCCGCCCTGGAAGGGAAACTGGCCGCCTTCGGCGAGGCTATCGAGGCCCTGTCCCCGGACGGCACCGGCGCCGAGGCTCTCGCGGACGCGGCCACCGCCGTACGCGAGCTGCTGGCCGTCCACACGGCGGACGAGGAACGCGAACTGGCGGGCCGGCTGGCCCCGGCCCTGAACGCGAAGGTGTGGGCCCGGTTCGAGAAGTCGATGGTGACGTCGGCGGCCCGCTGGACCCTGACCTTCATGCCCCCCTGGCTCGCCTCGGTCGCCGAACCCTCCGAACGCGCCGGCATCCCCGCCCGGCCGGTCGCCGCCCTGATGCGCGGCAGCCTGGAACGCCGCCAGCGGTCGGCCTTCGGCGACCAGTACTGAGCGCACGGGGGTATCAGGGGGGACATCAGGGGGACGGCGTTGCCGAGGGCCGTACCCCGAGCCACTGTGCGGCGCCGTACGCCTCGAAGCGCTCCACCTCGTGAAATCCCAGCCTGGTCGCGAGGCGCAGCGCGCGGGTGTTGGCGATCTGGGTGCACAGCGCGACGGGTTCGCCGGGGTGGGTGGCGGCGTACCAGTCGAGTACGGCCGCGCACGCTTCGGCGGCGTACCCGTGGCCCCAGGCGTGGGGCAGGAACAGGTAGCCCAGCTCGACCTGTCCGATATCCGGACGTGCGGGCCCGGGGCGTTCCGCGTCCCGCTGGTCCAGCGACACCATGCCGATCATGGCGCCGTCCCGTTCCGCCACGAAGAGGCGTGGACGGCGCCCGGGTATCTCCGCCACCGTGCGTTCGAGATCGGCACGCGGCTGAGGGCCGCCGGTGTAGGCGGTCACCTCCGGCGACGCGAACAACTCGATGAAAGCGTCCCGGTCGCGGGCCTCGGAGGTGCGCAGCACGAGCCGCTCGGTCCTGATACGGGGCGTGGGAGCGGGTCCGGTCATGACGGGAACCTACCGAGCCCTCAGCGGGCGGTCCACCAGGCGCTCGCCACGCTGGCGACGAGCGAGGTCACCCCCAGTGCGGTGATCGTGGCGAACGCCCGGTCGGTGGCGCTGCGGAGGGCGCGGGGACGCACGGGAGATGCGGGAGGCGCGGTGGGCCGGAGGGCTCCGGTCCCGCGCCGGGTGGGTGCCTGGGGGCTGTCCGCCTCGTCCTGGACGAACTCGCGCAGTGTCCTCAGACAGGAACCACAGGCCCACACGCCCCGGGCACGGCCGTGGGCGATCACCGAACCGGCCCAGATGACCGGTACGTTCTCGGTCCTGCACATCGAGCAACTGGCGTGCTGCGCCCAGTCGGCGAACCCGTCGGCGTGCAGCCAGGTGAGCGGGGTGGGGGCGGTCATGCGGGGCCGCTTTCGTGGGTGGTGGCTTCGGGGTGCTCGGCGTGTTCGGCGGCAAGGACGGTGCGGGTGATGGTGAGAACCCGGCCGGTACTGAGCGTCAGCCGGCCGCCGCGCAGGAAGTGGAGGCGCCGCCCGTTGTGCAGGGCGGTCACCGATTCGACCTTCTCGGTCCGTCCGCCGATGTCGATCCGGTCCCAGTCCCTGACCTGCTCCACCGGCAGGTCGAGCGTCACCGTCATCCGTGTCCGGCCGTGGCCGCCCGCCGCTGTCATCGCGGGTCTCCGTGCAGGTCGCAGCTGAACCAGACGATCTTCCCGTCGCAGTGGAAGGTGTGTTCGCAGCCGAACCGGGTGGCCATCTCCCGCAGCATCCACAGCCCTCTCCCGGACTCCGCGTCCCAGTCCGGGGCCTCCCCGATGACCGGGAGCTGCCGTGAACGGTCGAAGACCTGCACCGTCACCTCACCACCGATCCGCACGATCCGCAGATAGCAACGCCGCTCCGCCACATGCCGGATCACATTCGACAGCAGTTCACTCACCCCCAGCCGTACCACCTCCACCGCCGAAGCCGACGCCCCCCATCTCCCCACCACATCGGCCGCCTCCCGCCGCCACCACTCGATGTGCTGGCTCTCGGCGATTAACGACTGCCCGTACACGTTCTGGTTGTTCGTGATTCGTACGGAACTCGCCATGACACCTCCAGCGCTTCGCATCACACGGGGAAGTGGCGCGGTCGGCCGCCAGGTACCGGGCCATCCCGCGCTGTTGCGCGCTCAGGATGCCGGAGAAATGGACAAGGTGGCAAGCATGGCACCTGCGTGAACAAATGACCGACCCTTTTAGCTATCGACTTGCGCACCGGAGGCCGGGCAGACTGCACCGCACACTTCGCTCATGCACCTTGGAGGTGTCGGACAGCACCATGCCGAACCAGCGCGCAGTACCCACCCTTCGTCGGCGTCGCCTCGGCGAAGCCCTCCGCAAGTACCGGAACACCGCCGGGATGAGTCTTGGCGCCGCCGCGACGGCGCTGGGCTGGGACGAGAGCAAGATGTCCCGGATCGAAACCGCGAAGGCCAGGCTGTCCCCCGCGTCGGTCGCGCCCTTGCTGGCGCTGTACGGGGTGACGGATAGCAGCGTCGTTGAGCCTTTGGAAGCACTGGCTCGCGATGCCGGCAAACAAGGCTGGTGGCAGGGATACGGAGATGTCGTCTCCTCCGGATACAGGGACCACCTGACGCTGGAATCGGACGCTGAGAGCACCCGCATTTACTCCCCGGACCTGGTCCCGGGTCTGCTACAGACCACGGGCTACGCCCGTGAAATCATCGCGGCAACCGCCATCACTCGGCCGCCTCAGGAGGTCGCCGCACTTGCCGAAGTCCGTAAGGCTCGCCAGGCCATTCTGACGGCCCGACCGGGCGGAAGCCCACTCACGTTCTGGGCCGTGATTCATGAGGCGGTCCTGCATCAGCGCTTCGTTGGACAGCCCAACGTCATGCGCGAACAGCTCAGGAATCTGCTGGACATGGGCGAGCTGCCCAACATCACCATCCAGATCATGCCACTGACGGCCACCCCACATCCCGGCCTGATGGGGCTCTTCGAGATTGTGCGGTTCCCGAAGCCTTGGCCGACCGTCGTCAGTCTCGAAAACATCCGAGGCGGTTACTTTGTGGAGGGGACCGACGATGTGGCGGTGTTCGAAACTGCCTTTGACCGCGTTGTCGCGACCGCTCTGTCCGTGGACGATTCACGGGAGCTCATCGAAACCACCATGAAGGACAGGACATGAACATAGGCGATCTGTATGCCTTCGACCTCAGCGACGCCGCTTGGTACACGTCGTCGTTCAGCAACGGCGGGGAGCACTGCGTCGAGGTCGCCGGTCTGCCGGGCGGCATAGCTGTCCGGGACTCGAAGGACCCGGCCAAAGGAACCCTGCGCTGCCCCGTCGGCCAGTGGGGTGCCTTCTGCCAGGCTGTGAACGACGGGGCGCTCTAGCTTCGGGCCCCGACGCAGGAACACGCCCTCCCCACACGCTGTGGGGAGGGCCTTCGCGCTGAGTACCTGGCTTGGGGCCCGGGGTTGATGAGGAGGAGCCTGTGAGTGGTGGCGGTTGGGTGCATACGTCCACGCCGTACGTAGCGGCGTCGGGGCGGGGTGACGTATGGGCCGAGGAGGCGGCTGCCCAAGGGCGTCGGGGAACCCAGCGCATCGTTCGGGCCGGGGAGGCCACCGCGTCCACCGAGGTGGCCGGCCTGCTGGGGATCCCGGAGGGCAGCGCCGTGGTCGAGCGGCGGCGACTGATCCATCTCGACGGGCGCACGGTCGAGTCGACGCGGACGTACTGGCCCGTCGCTATCGCCGGCGGGACCGCGCTGACGCAGGCGCGCAAAATCAAGGGCGGTGCGGTCGCACTGCTCGCCGAACTCGGTCACGCCGCCCATGTGGTGCGGGAAGAAGTCCGGGCCCGGATGCCGGACGACGACGAACGGGCCGTTCTCGGCCTGGGGCCGAGCGACCCGGTGCTGCAACTGGTGCGGCAGACGCTGGATGGCGAGGGCGCGCCCTTCCAGGTGGATGTGTCTGTCTTCGCCGCCCCCACGCAGCGACTGCGTTACGAGATGAGAGTCGGCCAGGACGCCCCCGACGGTCGGTGAACGCCAGGGCACCGGCCCTCCGCCCGGAGGGGTGCCGGTGCCCCTGACCGCCGGCGATCAGGGCGCGACGGCGCGATACCCGTTCCGGGGTATCCGGAGGGTCAGTACTGCCGACGGACGGATGCCTTCGGGCCGGTGACCAGGGTGGCGGGGGGTACGTCGTCGGCGACGACCGCGCCTGCGGCTATGACCGCGTCGCGGCCGATGGTGACGCCCGGCAGGATGGTGGCGCCCGCGCCGATCCATACGTTCTCCGCCACGTCGATGGGCGCGCCGGTGAGGTACAGCTGCCGCTCCGCCGGGTCCACCGGGTGGCCGCCGGTGATGAAGGTGGCCTTCGGGCCGATCCATACGCCCTCGGCCAGCCGGATGCCCGCGTAGTCGAGGAACGTGCAGTTCTGGTTGATGAACACCCGCTCGGCCAGGTCGAGGTGGAGACCGTGGTCCGTGTAGAACGGCGGGTAGATCGTCGTTCCGGTCGGCAACGGCTTGCCGAGGATCTGTTCGAACAGGTTGGCCTTGCCGGCCTCGTCGCCGAAGGGCAGCACGTTGAGGCGGGAGGTGAGGTCCGTGACCCGCTGAACCCGCTCAATATGGGCCCGGAACTCGGGACTGTGGACGAGCATGAGCCGGTCGCTGGACATGGGGCGGGCCTTTCCGGTGGGGAGCGTGTCAGGTGGTGGGGTCGTTGTCGCCGTCGTGCGGCCGGGTCGCCCAGGACGGGACCCAGGTCCCCTCGGGCAGCCTCGGCAGCCCGGCGAAGTGGGCGAGGACTCCGCGCAGTCCGGGGTGCGGGTTGGCGCGGGGCAGGATGAGCGAGAGCGGGTATCCGATCGTCGGCGACACGAGGGGGATGCGGCGCAGGTCGTGGTGCGCCGGCCACTGGTAGCGGTCGCGGGCGCCGACGAGGGTGGCCACGTCACCGGACTCCGCCAGGACGTCCAGCAGCACCTCGTCCCCGAAGTGCGGACCGGCGGCGTCGATGCGCAGATCGAACTCGGTGACCAGCTCGTCGTAGAACTCCGCCCATTCGCTGCCGGGCGCGATGCCGGGTACCCAGATGCGGTGCTTGCGCAGTTGGTACGGGGTCAGTTCCGCCGCCTTGGCCAGCGGATGTTTCGGGCCGACGAGCAGTTCCACCGGGGAGTCGAAGGCGTGCCGCATCCGGACGCCGGGTGGCAGCGCGGAGGGATCGGTGACCGAGCGGAACGTCGCGTCGACCTCGCCGGCCGCGACGGCGGCGACCGCCTCCCACGGGTCGGTGACCTTGAGGGTGACCACGTCGATCTTGGTACCGGGGCGCGACCGCCAGTACGCGTGCAGCAGGACGGCCTGTGCGGTGCGCAGTCCGAGTACGTCGATGCGCAGGGTGCGGGCGCCCGGCCGGACGGCGGTCAGGGCGCGTTCGACGCTCGCGACGACGTCCCGGGCGTGGGGGAGGAACGTGCGGCCGTCCCGGGTGAGCTCCACACCCCGCGCCGTGCGGGTGAACAGCCGGACCTCCAGCTCGCGTTCCAGACAGGCGATCCGTTTGGAGATCGCCTGCTGGGTCACGCCCAGTTCGTCGGCCGCGTGCCGGAACTGCCCGAGCTCGGCGGCCCGGACGAACGATCGCAGTGCTTCGGTGTCCACGACCTCATGCTAGGAACGCACAACCAGCGGTTGTGGCTCTCCCGGAGCCGGTTGTGCGGCCCCCGGGGCCGCACAACCCGGGGCGTGGATCAGGCGGCGGCGACAGGTGCCGGCGGAGGGGTCTCCCCGTCCGGCGCGCGACGCCGCATCGCGCCCGGCAGGCGGGTCCAGACGGGCTGGAGGCGGAAGGCGCTGGCGACGACGGTGCCCGAGGGGCGGTCCGCCAGGGAGCGGCGGGTACCGGCCAGGGCGAGCAGGGAGTGGAGGAGGAACACGGCCACCGCGAGGATCCAGCACAGCACCGACAGGCCGATGGCGCCGCCCACCAGCAGGCAGCAGGCGAGCGCGTACCAGCCCACGTCGACCAGGGTGCCGGCCGCCGCCCGGCCGGCCGCTGCGGAGCGGGCGGGGCGCTGCCCGTCGCGGCGGTTCAGCACCCGCAGGCCCAGCAGCGCCTGGCCGGGTGTACGGCCCATCAGGGCCAGGGACGCGAAGCGGTAGGCGAAGGCGAACAGCACCAGCCCCGCGAAGCCCTGCCACACGGCACGCACCGAGGAGCGCCACAGCGAGGTGCCCACGCCCTGGCCCGCGCCCAACAGGTCACCACCGGAAGTGGCGAGCTGCCAGGCGGAGATGCCCACCAGTCCCGGTACGCCGGTCAGTTTGGCGCTGATCCGGTTGAAGGTGAGCCAGCCGAGAAGCGCGGCCACGGCGAGGATCACCGTGAAGTCCAGCAGCCAGCCGAGCAGGCGGCGGGTGCGTGGAGCGCGGTCGGCGGGCGGTACCGGTGCCGTTGCCTGAACGGGTGCCGCGACCGGAAGTGGATCCGTGACCGGCTGACTCATCGTTCCCCCGAAGATGTGGTGTTGTGATGATCAACTCCACATCCTAGGGGCCGAGTTCGGGGGTCGCCGCCGCCCGCCGCCAGGCGGACTCGCGCAGCAGCCGCAGGCCGTTGAGGCCGACCAGCACCGTGGAGCCCTCGTGGCCCGCCACGCCCAGCGGGAGCGGCAGATGGCCGACCAGGTCCCAGGTGACCAGGACGGCGATGAACGTTCCGGCGATCACCAGGTTCTGGATCACCAGCCGCCGCGCCCGGCGGGACAGGTCCAGGACGGCGGGGATGGTGGCGAGTTCGTCGCGGACCACGACCGCGTCGGCGGTCTCCAGGGCGAGGTCGGAGCCGGCCCGGCCCATCGCCACCCCGGTGTGGGCGGCGGCCAGTGCCGGGGCGTCGTTCACGCCGTCGCCGACCAGCAGCACTTTGCGTCCGGCCTGCTCCCACTCCCGTACGGCGGCGGCCTTGTCCTGCGGCAGCAGCCCGGCGCGTACCTCGGTGATGCCGACCTCGGCGGCCAGTCGCCGGGCCGCCGCCTCGTTGTCGCCGGTGAGCAGGACGGGGGAGCGGCCGGTGTACGCGGTGAGCGCGGCGACGGTGGCGGCGGCGCCGGGGCGGGGGCGGTCGGCCAGACCGATGAGCCCGACCGGGGCGCCGTCCCGCAGGACGGCCACGGCGGTACGTCCCGACGCCTCCAGGTCGGTGGCACCGCCGGGGAAGAGCCGGGCCGGGGCGCCGACGCGGATCTCGCGGCCCTTGACGGTGGCGGTGACCCCGGTGCCGGGTGCGGAGGCGAAGTCGGTGGCCTCGGCGAGCACCAGGCCGCGCTCGCGGGCGGTGCCGGTGATGGCGCGGGCGAGGGGGTGTTCGCTGGGGTGTTCCGCCGACGCGGCCAGCGCCAGCAGGGCGTCCTCGTCGAGTCCGGAGCCCGGCAGCGGCCGGAGGTCGGTGACGCGCGGGGTGCCCTCGGTGAGGGTGCCGGTCTTGTCGAGGGCGACGGCGTCGATCTGGGCGAGGCGTTCCATCACGACGGCCGACTTGGCGAGCACGCCGTGCCGCCCGGCGTTGGCGATGGCGGACAGCAGCGGCGGCATGGTGGCCAGCACGACGGCGCACGGCGAGGCCACGATCATGAAGGTCATGGCGCGCAGCAGGGTGTCGTCGAGGGTGGCGCCCAGGGAGAGCGGGATGAGGAAGAGCGCCAGGGTGGCGGTCACCATCGCCCAGGAGTAGCGCTGTTCGATCTTCTCGATGAACAGCTGGGTGGGGGCCTTGGTCCCGGACGCCTCCTCCACCAGGGTGACGATCCGGGCGATGACGGAGTCGGCGGGGTCGCGGGTGACCCGCACCCGCAGCGCGCCGGTGCCGTTGACCGTCCCGGCGAACACCTCCTCGCCCGGCCGCTTGGCGACGGGCAGCGGCTCGCCGGTGATGGTGGCCTGGTCGATCTCGCTCTCGCCCTCGGTCACCACGCCGTCGGCGCCGACGCGTTCGCCGGGGCGGACCAGGACGGTGTCGCCGATGGCGAGGGTGTCGGCGGGCACGGTCTCCTCGCCCGCGCCGCCGGGCAGCAGCCGGGTGGCGGTGGCCGGGGCGAGGTCCAGCAGGCTGCGGACGGACTCGGCGGTGCGGTGGGTGGCGATGGCCTCCAGGGCGCCGGAGGTGGCGAAGATGACGATGAGCAGCGCGCCGTCCAGGACCTGCCCGATGGCGGCGGCGCCGAGCGCGGCCACGACCATCAGCAGGTCCACGTCGAGGGTCTTCTCGCGCAGCGCCTTGAGCCCTTCCCAGCCGGGCTCCCAGCCGCCGCAGATGTAGGTGGCGGCGTACAGCGGGGCCCAGGTCCAGGCGGGGGCGCCGAGGAGGTGCAGGGGCAGCGCGAGCAGGAAGAGGGCCAGGGCGGCGAGCGCCCAGCGCGCCTCCGGCAGCCGTACATACGTAGACGTGAACACCTATTCATGTATAGCAGAGAAGCCGGCGCGGTCGCGGTGTGAAGATTCACCCTGGCCGGGTGCGGCGGGCCGTGGCGCGTGACGCTCGCGGGGAACCGGCCTGCGAAGGGGTACGGTGCTCACCCGGCGGCGGCCTGCCCCGTTCACGGCGGACGGCGGGTCGCCCTCCCCGGGTCGCCCGCCGTCGATGTGCGCGCGCCCCCGGCAGGACTCGAACCTGCGGCCAAGTGCTTAGAAGGCACCTGCTCTATCCACTGAGCTACGGGGGCATGAGCTCCATCACGGCCCGGGACGGATGCCCTCGCTGACCTCGACGCACAGGATAGAGCGTCGCGAGGTTCGCCCCGGATGCTTCACGGCGACGCCGTCGTGTGGAGATCCAGTGAAGCAGCCCCGATAATCGCAGGCGAGTGCGATGCGCGCAGCGATTTCGCGGGCTCGCGCGAGGGGTGTTGCGCACTCGTTATGCCACAGCGCCGGGTTTGCCGCCCGGAATCGGGCGCGTTCGGGCGAATATGCTTTGGAAACCGCGTGAAATTGGGCATTCTTCGCATGTGGCGATCTTGGACGCACGGCCCGAACTGCTCGAAGCGCTGACCGTACTGCGGGAGCGCCTCGCTGCCGCGTGCTTCCCGCTGGAGCTGCCCGGCGCACCCCGGGCGCGGCGCTCGCGGGCGGAACTGCTGGCCCAGCTCGACGGATACCTGCTGCCCAGGCTGCGCCGCCCCGACGCCCCGCTGCTGGCCGTCATCGGCGGGTCCACCGGGGCCGGCAAATCCACCCTGGTCAACTCCCTCATCGGCCGCCCGGTCACCGAGGCAGGCGTGCTGCGCCCCACCACCCGCACCCCCGTCCTGGTCTGCCACCCCGATGACCGGCACTGGTTCGCCGGCGACCGCGTGCTGCCCCAGCTGGACCGCGCCCGCGGCGAACTCGCCATGGAGACCACCCGCACCCTGCCCCCCGGCATCGCCCTGCTGGACGCCCCCGACATCGACTCCCTCGTCGAGGGGCAGCGCGACCTCGCCGCCGACCTGCTGTGCGCCGCCGACATCTGGATCCTGGTCACCACCGCCTCCCGCTACGCCGACGCCCTGCCCTGGCACCTGCTGCGCAGCGCCCAGGAGTACGACGTCACGCTGGCCACCGTCCTGGACCGGGTGCCGCACCAGATCGCCGCCGAGGTCTCCCGCCACTACGCCGCCCTGCTCGAACACGCCGGACTCGACGACATCCCCCGCTTCACCGTCCCCGAACTGCCCGAATCCGCCGGCGGCGGCAACGGACTGTTGCCCCGCACCGCCGTCGCCGCGCTGCGTGAATGGCTCGCCCACCAGGCCCAGAGCCCCTCCGCCCGCTCCCACGCCGCCGCCCGCACCGCCACCGGCGCACTCGCCGCGCTCAAGGGCTCCGTCGCCGCCCTCGCCTCCGCCGCGGCGGCCCAGTACGCCACCGCCGTACGGCTGGACCAGCAGCTCCAGAACGCCTACCGGGAGTCGGTCAAGCGCGTACGCCAGTGCCTGACCACCGGCGGTGTCCTCACCGGCGCCGCCCGCGCCCACTGGGCCGCCTTCCCCGAGGACACCAGCAGCTCCGAACTCCTGGACGCCCTCACCGACGCGCTCACCGCCCTGCTCACCGAGGCCGTCGCCGCCGCCGACGAACACACCACCGCCGCCTGGCGCCGCGAGGCCGGCGCCCCGCCCGGCGGCTGCGACACCCCCGAAGAGGTCCGCGAACGGGTCGGCATCCGGGTCCGGCGGCTGCGCCGCTGCCTGGAGGAACTGGCCGACGAGGCACGCGCCGCCTCCGGCGGGCACAACGGCCCCGTCATCGGCGAACGCGGCGGCCCCGCCCGGGTCAAGACCGGCGACGACGGCGAACTCGCCGCCCTGCTCGCCGCCGGACTGCTCGGCGGCAAGGAGGCCCAGATCGCCCAGCACACCCTCGCCGGCGTCCTGGGCACCCTCGCCGCCAACCGGATGCGCGACAACGGCCGCCGCATGCTCAACGACTGCGTCGACCAGGTCCTCGGCGAGGAGCGCGACCGGCGCGGCGACCCCCTGCACCACCTCGGCATCAGCGCGGACCACCAGGTCGAGCTGATCGCCGCCCTGTCCACCCTCCAGGCGGAACGGCTGCGCACCGCGGCCTGACCGCCGCCCGCCCCCATCCCATCCACGACAAGGAGACCGCCGGTGCCGCAGAGGACCATGACGGCGGAACACCAGGGCAACGGCTGGGACGACGGCCTCATCGCCCGCCGCGCGCTCATCGACGACGTACCCACGGGGCGCGCCACCGAACTCGCCACCGCCGTGCCCGCCCCCGCGCACGGCGCCGAGGCCCCCGAGGACCGCGCCCTGCAGATCCGGCTGGGCGCCCTGCGCGAGCTGATCGGCCTCTCCCGCGCCCGCTTGGACGCCGGCGCGCTCACCGACGCCGGCAAGGTGATCGACGAGGCGGCGGCCCGCCACCGGCTGCCCAGGACGTACACCACCGTCGCCATCGCGGGCGCCACCGGCAGCGGCAAGTCCACCCTCTTCAACGCCATGGCCGGCGCCAACCTCTCCGAGACCGGGGTGCGCCGCCCCACCACCGCCAACGCCGTCGCGTGCAGCTGGCCCGCCGGCAAGGGACGCGGCGGCGACGGGCTGCTGGAACGTCTGGCCATCCCCGTCCGCGCCCGGCGCCGCGCCCACGTGCCCGACCCGGCGCTGCGCGGCCTGATCCTGCTCGACCTGCCCGACCACGACTCCATCGCCCCCGACCACCGCGAACAGGTGGACCGGCTGCTGGGCCTGGTCGACGCCGTGATCTGGGTGGTGGACCCCGAGAAGTACGCCGACGCCCTTTTCCACGAGCGCTACCTGCGGGCCTTCGCCGGACACGCCGAGGTCAGCATCGTCGTCCTCAACCAGGCCGACCGGCTGCCCGGCGAGGCGGTGGATGCCGTGCTGGACGACCTGCGCCGGCTGCTGGACGAGAGCGGCGTCGCGCTCGGGGAACACGGCGAACCGGGCGCCGCGGTGCTGGCCGTCTCCGCCCTCACCGGGCAGGGCGTGCCCGAACTGCGGCAGCTCGTCGGCGAACTGGTCGGCGGCCGGTCGGCCGCCGCCAAGCGGCTCACGGCGGACGTCGACGGGGTCACCAGGCGGCTGCGCCCGCTGTACGTGGGGGAGGAGGCCGAGAGCCCGGCCGGGCTGACCCAGCGCACCCGGGAGGACTTCGAGGAGCGGCTCGCGCAGGCGGTCGGCGCCCAGGCCGCCGGGCAGGCCGCCGAACGCGGCTGGCTGCGGCGCGCCGACCGGGCGTGCGGCACGCCGTGGGCGCAGCTGGCGCGCCGGATGGCGTTCCGGCAGGCGCAGCGGCGCGGTGAGCCGCCGGCGCTGCTGGCCCGCCGGCTGGCCGGTGACCCGGCCCCCGCCGTCTCCCGCCCTGGCCTTGAGCAGGCGGTACGGGAGCTGGCCGAGGACGCCTCGCGCGGGCTGCCACTGCCGTGGTCCACCGCCGTGCACGACGCGGCGTGGCGCGGCGCGCAGGGCCTGCCGCGCGCCCTGGAGTCCTCGCTGGCCCGCCCGCCGGAGCAGGCCGACAGCGACAAGTCGACACGGCGGCAGAAGCAGGAGAAAGAAGAGGGGAAAGAAAAAACGGGGAAGAGCGGCAAGCCGGACCGCCCCAGGCGCTGGTTCGCCCGCCACCGGCAGCCCGAACTGACCGTGCTCAAGCCGCCGCCCGGCACCCTACCGGCCGCCCCCCTGCCGACCGGACCGGCGAACCCGGCCCTGCAACTGCCGCGCCCCGGCTGGTGGTCGGTGGCCGCCTTCGGGCAGGCGCTGCTGCTCGCCGCACAACTGCTCGGCGTCAGCTGGCTGCTGGCCGCCCTCGTCGGCCTCCCGGTGGCCGGCCGCTGGCTGCCGCTGGTGCTGCTGCTCGGCGGCTCGGTCGGAGGCCCGCTGCTGGCCTGGATCTGCCGCTTCGCCGCCCGGGGCCCGGCGCACAGCTGGGGCCGCAAGGAGGAGTGGCGGCTGCGCAGGCTCGCCGCCGACGCCGGCCAGAGTCACGTCCTGGAACCGGTGGCGGCGGAACTCATGCGCTACCGGGAGGTCCGCGAGCAGTACGCCATCGCCGCCTCGCCGACCGGCTCCGCCGAGGACCCGATCCCCCCGGCCGTGCTGTCCGAGGGCTGATGCGGAGCGGGCCGGTCCCGGCGCCCGCCGGGGCGCGCCAACGCCCGGCCTCGGCCGCCGCCGCCCGCGCCCACCGTCACGCACGCGGTCAGGCGGTGCCGCCGCGTCCGCGGGGCAGCCGCTCGCCCGCCTCGACAGCCGGCGCCAGCCGGTTCTCGCGGGGCGGCAGCGGGCAGGTCGCCAGATCGGTGTACGCGCAGGGCAGGTTGACCGCCCGGTTGAAGTCCACGGTCACCCGGCCCCCGGCGTCCGGCGGCGCGATCGACAGGGAACGGTTCGCCGCGTACGTGGTCACCCCCGAGGTGGCGTCGGTGAACAGCACGAACAGCGCGCCGGGCCGGCCCCCGTTGAACGCGGTCAGCCGGTGGGTGACGCCGTCGATCGCGAACTCGATCTCGCCCGGTGCGGTCAGGACGTGCTCCAGCCCCTCCACGACCGCGCCGACCGTCACCGGCCGGGGCGCGTCGAAGGGCAGGAAGCGACCGGGGCGCGCCCAGCGCGGGTCGGGTGCGTAGGCGGGGGTGCCGGTGAAGCCGGTGCGCAGCGGGTTGGCCGGGTTCCGGGGGCGCAGCACGGGCCGCCCGCCGCGCCGGGCCACCTCGACCACCAGATCGCCGGAGCCGGCCGACACGCTGCCGCCGTCCGGCAGCCCGGTGAACCGGTGCCGCCGGGGGAGGGGTTCGCCGTCCACGGTGAGCGTCTCGCCGTCGGACAGTTCGACCAGGACCGTCCCGTCCTCGTCGGTGGACCAGGTGCCGGGCGCGTCCTCGAACCGGGTGGGCTCCGGGGTCAGCCAGCGCATGCTGGTGATCGCCAGGAAGCCGTGCGGGGCGGCCAGGGAGCGGTCACGTTCGTCGTGCCAGGCCCGCCAGTCGCGGGCGAACGAGGCGGGGGCGGGGTCGGTGGGGTGTGCGGCGGACACGGTCGTCACAGGGGTCTCCGGTCGCGGGAGCGGGCGTACGGGGGCGGGGGAGGGCGCCGGTGTTCCGGCGTCAGGCCGTACAGGAGGCCGTGGTGACCCGCCCCGGATCGATGTACCGACGGGACGTCAGGGCAGCCGCTCGCATGGGGACGAGAATGCGCGGGATCGCCCCGGTACGTCAATGAGGTGGGGCACACCGGCACCCTCAGGCGCTCCGGAAGGGGTCTCCGACCGGCCGGTCGGGCGGGTGCCGTGAATGTTCCCATTCCGAGCGATTCTGAGGTAACGATTCCACGTCGGAAGGCTTAAGACTGTCTACGGGCGGGGACACACAGCAACTCCCTCTCTACGATCCGGCAGTACGCACGGGGAAGTTGATGAGCGTGCCGCCTCAAGTGCGGCTGCGCGCCCCCGTGATCGCCGTGGAGGGGACTTACATGATGTTTGCACGCAAGCGGGTCGCCGCCCGCCTTGCGGCTACCGCCGTCGCCACCGGGCTTGCCGCCGCCGGCGTGCTGGCCACCGCCGGCCCGGCCCTCGCCGACCAGACCCCGGGCAACGGCGGTGCGACCGCCACCCTGGACGGGCTCCGCGTCAGCGACAAGATCGACGTGACGCGTGATGGACGGACCAGCACCTACAGCGGTGGTCTGTTCTACCTCAGCGCCGACGACGGCGGCACCCTGAAGACGTACTGCATCGACTTCGGCACGCCCACCTCGCCGAACGCCAAGTACAAGGAGACCGACTGGAACTCCTCGCGTCTGCACGACCTCCAGGAGGAGGCCGCCAAGATCCACTGGATCCTGCAGAACTCCTACCCGGTCGTCGATGACCTCAACTCCCTGGCCGAGGCCGCCGGTGCCAACGGGCTGACCGCCGAGCAGGCCGCCGCCGGTACCCAGGCCGCCATCTGGGAGCTGTCGGACGGCGTCGAGGCCACCCCGAAGAACGAGAACGCCGCGAAGCTCGCGGACTGGCTCGGCGACAACGCCGAGGCCATCGAGGAGCCGCGCGCCTCCCTGGGGCTCTCCCCGCAGGAGGTCACCGGCAAGCCCGGTGAGCTGGCCGGCCCCGTCACCGTGCACACCAGCGCCGACGCCGTCGTGGTCTCCACCGACCCCGCCGCTGCCGCCGCCGGTGTCACCGTCGTGGACGCCAACGGCGAGACCATCACCGAGTCCACCCCGGTGACCGACGGTACCGAGCTGTTCTTCTCGGTGCCCGAGGGCGCCGAGGACGGTTCCGCCTCCCTGAGCGCCACCGCCACCTCCCCGGTGCCGGTCGGCCGCGTCTTCACCGGCGTCGACGTCCGCACCCAGACCATGATCCTGGCCGGCTCCTCCGAGTCGTCCGTGACCGCGGGCGCCAGCGTCAACTGGGCCAGCGAGGGTCCGAACCCGGCCATCACCGCCGAAGAGGTCTGCGTCGACGGCGGCGTGCAGCTGACCGTCACCAACGACGGCGACCAGCCGTTCACCTTCGAGCTGGAGGGCGAGTCCTACGAGATCGCCCCGGGCGTCGAGGAGAAGGTCCTGGTCCCGGTCGAGAACGGCCAGGCCTACGAGATCACGGTCGAGAACCTGGAGGGCAAGGAGCCCTGGGTCTTCTCCGGTGTCCTGAACTGCGACACCGCCGGTGAGGAGCCGATCGCCGAGCCCGAGCCCGAGACCCCCGCCGAGAACGAGCCCGCCCCGGCCACCACCGGCGGCAGCGGCCCGGACCTGGCCGAGACCGGCTCCAGCTCCAACCTCGGCATGATGGCCGGCATCGCCGTGGGCCTGCTGGCCGTCGGTGGCGGCGCGGTGTTCTTCCTCCGCAAGCGGGCCGCCGGCTCCGCCGCCGAGTAAGCACCAGCACCACTCAGCACTGCCCGTACCGGCGGTGAGCGGCCGTTTCGCACGGTGATCGCCGCCCGTACCCGAAGGGGCGGGTCCCACCCGGGACCCGCCCCTTTCGCGTCCCCTCGGCCTCTAGCACACCCCCGGCCGGTTTCCGCCCGGGGCATGCCATGCGGCAGGATGGACGCATCCACTCTTCCGCCCCTTCACTGATTAGCCGGACGGTTTCTGTTGGCTGAGTACATCTACACCATGCGCAAGGCGCGCAAGGCACACGGCGACAAGGTGATCCTTGACGACGTGACCCAGAGCTTTCTGCCCGGGGCCAAGATCGGTGTCGTGGGCCCCAACGGCGCGGGTAAGTCCACCGTGCTGAAGATCATGGCCGGTCTGGAGCAGCCCTCCAACGGTGATGCCTTCCTCACTCCGGGTTACAGCGTCGGCATCCTGCTCCAGGAGCCGCCGCTGGACGAGACCAAGACCGTGCTGGAGAACGTCCAGGACGGCGTGGCCGAGGTCAAGGGCCAGCTCGACCGGTTCAACGAGATCGCCGAACTGATGGCGACCGACTACTCCGACGCGCTCATGGAAGAGATGGGCGCGCTCCAGGAGAAGCTGGACCACGCCAACGCCTGGGACCTGGACGCCCAGCTGGAGCAGGCCATGGACGCCCTGGGCTGCCCGCCCGGCGACTGGGAGGTCACCAAGCTCTCCGGTGGCGAGAAGCGCCGCGTGGCGCTGTGCAAGCTGCTGCTGGAGCAGCCCGACCTGCTGCTGCTGGACGAGCCCACCAACCACCTGGACGCCGAGTCGGTGAACTGGCTGGAGCAGCACCTGGCGAAGTACCCGGGCACCGTGGTGGCCATCACCCACGACCGGTACTTCCTCGACAACGTCGCCCAGTGGATCTGTGAGGTCGACCGCGGCCGGCTGCACGGCTACGAGGGCAACTACTCCAAGTACCTGGAGACCAAGCAGGCGCGCCTGAAGGTCGAGGGCCAGAAGGACGCCAAGCGCGCCAAGCGGCTCAAGGACGAACTGGAGTGGGTCCGCTCCAACGCCAAGGGCCGGCAGGCCAAGTCCCGCGCCCGTCTCGCCCGTTACGAGGAGATGGCGGCGGAGGCCGAGAAGACCCGCAAGCTGGACTTCGAGGAGATCCAGATCCCGCCGGGCCCGCGCCTGGGCAGCGTGGTCGTCGAGGTCGACCACCTGACCAAGGGGTTCGGCGACAAGGTGCTCATCGACGACCTGTCGTTCACCCTGCCGCGCAACGGCATCGTCGGGGTGATCGGCCCCAACGGCGCCGGCAAGACCACCCTGTTCAAGATGATCATGGATCTTGAGAAGCCGGACTCCGGGAGCATCAAGACCGGCGAGACGGTCAAGGTCTCCTACGTCGACCAGTCCCGCGCCAACATCGACCCCAAGAAGACGCTGTGGGCCGTCGTCTCCGACGAGCTGGACTACATCAACGTCGGCCAGGTCGAGATGCCCTCGCGGGCGTACGTCTCCGCGTTCGGCTTCAAGGGCCCGGACCAGCAGAAGCCGGCCGGGGTCCTGTCCGGCGGTGAGCGCAACCGCCTGAACCTGGCGCTCACCCTCAAGCAGGGCGGCAACCTGCTGCTCCTCGACGAGCCGACGAACGACCTGGACGTGGAGACGCTCTCCTCCCTGGAGAACGCCCTGCTGGACTTCCCCGGCTGCGCCGTGGTCGTCTCCCACGACCGGTGGTTCCTGGACCGGATCGCCACCCACATCCTCGCCTACGAGGGCGACTCCAAGTGGTTCTGGTTCGAGGGCAACTTCGAGGCCTACGAGAAGAACAAGGCCGAGCGCCTGGGCCCGGAGGCCAGTCGCCCGCACCGGGCGACGTACAAGAAGCTCACCCGGGGCTGAGGGGCGGAGGAAGAGCCGTGCGGCATGTGTACGAGTGCCCCTTGCGCTGGTCGGACATGGATTCCTTCGGGCATGTCAACAACGTGATCTTCCTGCGGTATCTGGAAGAGGCCCGGATCGACTTCATGTTCCGGCTGGCGCGGCAGGCCGACTCCGGTGCGTTCACCGGCGGTTCGGTCGTCGCACGGCATGAGATCGACTATCTGCGCCCGCTGGTGCACCGGCACACGCCGGTCACCGTCGAGCTGTGGGTGGCGAAGGTGGGCGGCGCCTCGGTGACCGTGGCCTACGAGGTCAAGGACCCCGAGCAGGTGTACGTGCGGGCCGCCACCGTGGTGGTGCCCTACGACCTCCAGGCGGGCCGGCCGCGCCGGATCACCGAGGAGGAGCGCCGCTTCCTCGCGCACTACCAGGACGACACGGCCGGGAGCGGTACCGCGTGAGCCTGTCGTTCGCCGAGCGGGGGGAGGCCGCCGAGCTGGCGGCCCTCCTCGCCCGGCTGCTCCGCTGGGAGAAGGCGGCGGCCGCCCGGCTCCAGGCGGACGGGCAGGTGCTCGGCGTGTTCGCCAAGCCGGCCCGCTTCGACGTGCTGGCGATCCGCCCGCTGCGGCTCGCCGAGCCCGCCCGCCTCGACATCACCGTCTCGGCGGGCGAGCTGCTGGAAGGCATCGACGAGGCCGCCGGCACGGCGCGCGTCCCGGCGGCGGTGACCGGCCCGTCCTGGGCGGGCGTGCTGCCGCCGCGCGGCGGCTGGGAGCCGGTGGCCGAGCTGGAGCACGCCGGGGTACGGGGCGCGGCCGAGGCCGTGATCGCGGAGTTCCGGGAGCGTACGGAGGCGCTGGCCGCCACCGAGCGCACCAGGGACGCGCTGGACGCCCTGGCCGAGGAGATCTGGAGCCGGACGCTGTCCGGCACCCCGCTGCCGCTGCGTGCCGTGCACGCGGCCCGCTCGCTGGGTTTCCTGCGGGCCGCGGCGCCGGTGGCGGTGCTGGCCCGGGGCGTGTGGCTGCGGCTGCGCACCCCGCTGGGATCGATCGCGGTGCGCCGGCCCGGCACCACCACCCCGGGTCTGACGGTGACCCCGCGCTGACACGTTCGGGTGGCCGATCACCGCGGGGTTGACATCGGTCCCGGCGGGCGGTGCGCCACGGGCGGGGTGCGTGCCCCGTCCGGATCACATCTCGCGGGCGATGAACTGGATCAGCTGCCGCGACTCGCCCTCGTCGAGAGCGATCTTCTCGGAAACTTCCAGCAGTCTGCGGTACTTCTCCAACTCGTCCGCCCCATGCAGGAAATCACCGCCGAAAGGCGTGTCCACCTCGACCGTGTCCAGTTGCCGCACCGGCCCGTACGCATACAGAAATGACTGACCGTGCCCGGGAATGTCCTCCTGGGAAAACGGAATCACCCGCAGCTCGACCGAGGGCCACTCGGTCACCTTCAGCAGCCACTCCAACTGCCCGCGCGCCGTCGCACGGCCCCCGTACCGCATCCGCAGCGCGCCCTCGTGGATGATCGCCTGGCACCTGGGCGGGTTCTCCCCCCGCAGCAACTCCCCGCGCCGCAGCCGCACCGCCACCCGCGCCGTCAGCAACTCCTCGTCCGGCGGCGGCACCGAGCCCGCCATCACCGCGCGCGCGTACTCCGGCGTCTGGAACACCCCGGGCACCAGCAGCAGATGCACCATCCGCAACGCCGTGCTGTGGTGCTCCAGCTCCGCCATGTCCACATTCCCCTGCGGCACCTTCCCGCGGAACGCGTCCCACCAGTTGCCGCCCCGGTGCTCCCTGGCCATCGCGCACAATTCGCCGACCAGCCGCTGATCCCGGCACCCGTAGAACTCGGTCAGCCGCCGGATCCGTGTCTCACTGATTCCGCGCCGCCCGGATTCGATATTCGACATCTTCGCGCGATCCGTACCGATCCACGCCGCCGCCTCGTGCGCGGCTTTACCGGCCTGTTCCCGCAACTTCCGCAATTCGGCCCCGAGCCGCGCCTCGCGCGCGCTCGGAAGATCCCTCGGCGGCATCCTCGCCCTCCTCATCCACGACCGCATCAGTCTGCCGCGCCCTGTCGCCCCCGGTCTACTCTCCGTGAGTTCCCCGCGGTGAGCGCTCCCCGCACGCATTCCGGAGGCAGGAACGGGTCTGCGACCATGGAGGGGTGACTGAGATCCGACGCGGCACCCTGCACACCGAGACCTTCTACGAGCGGGTCGGTGGCGAGCCCACCTTCCGCAAGCTCGTGAAGCGCTTCTACCAGGGCGTGGCCGACGACCCGCTGCTGCGGCCCATGTACCCCGAGGAGGACCTGGGCCCGGCCGAGGAGCGCTTCACGCTCTTCCTCATGCAGTACTGGGGCGGCCCGCGCACCTACAGCGACAACCGGGGCCACCCCCGGCTGCGGATGCGGCACGCCCCCTTCACCGTCGACCGCGCGGCGCACGATGCCTGGCTGCGGCACATGCGGGACGCCATCGACACGCTCGGCCTCGCCCAGGAGGACGAGGCCGAGCTGTGGCGCTACATGCAGTACGCGGCCGGTTCGATGATCAACACCCCCGGCTGACCGGCGGCCGGACACCGCCGGGCCGCCGGTCGGCCGCAGACGCTCAGGTGTCCCAGCGGAACAGCTTCGCCGCGATCGCGGTGAGCACCGCGGTGAACAGCAGCAGCCCGCCGATCACCGGAAGCGCCGTCTCCCAGCCGCCACCGCGGCTCAGGACATCCGACAGCGCGTCGTTGAGATGGCGCAGCGGCAGCAGCTGGGCGATCCCGCTCAGCCAGCCGGGCATGACATCGGTGGGGAAGAAGGACCCGGCCAGGAACGCCATCGGCATGATCACCACCTGGAGAATGCCATTGGCCGCCTCCTCGGTCTTGGCCACCGCCCCGATCACCAGGCCGATCGACATGAACGCCAGCGAGCCGCTCAGCACCAGCGGGATCGACAGCCACCAGCTCCCGCTCAATTGCAGCCCGTAGAACGGGATGCAGGCGATGCCCAGGAACAGTGCCGTCTGCACCAGCGCCAGCGCCAGCGTCACCCCGACCCGGGCGCCGATGATCGTCGCCGGGTGGATGGGTGCCAGCCACAGTCGCCGCAGCAGCCGGGACTTGCGCCACCCCACCAGGGTGAGGGCCGACAGGAAGGCACCGCCCATCGCGATGGCCCAGCCCAGCAGGCCGGGTGCCAGGTACTGGATGGGCTTGACCGAGTCGTCCTCGACGGTGTCGGTGGCGAGCCGGTAGGCCGGCGGCTGGCCCGTCGCGGCCTGGTTCGCGGCCTCCACCAGCGACTGGAGCACGCTGCGGACGGTGCCGGCCCGGACGCCGTCGGCCTCCGAGTAGCGCAGCTCGACGGTGTCGCCCGACTGCCAGATGGCGCCGGCCACCTCGCCCGTGCGCACGTCCTCCAGCGCGCTGTCGAGATCGGCGGCGCGCCGGAACTCCACCACCTTGTCCAGCTCGGCGCGGGCGTCCTCGGGCAGCCCGTCCAGCACTTCGACCTCGCCGACCTGCGCGATCGGCGAGCGCGAGATGCTGTTGTCCTGGAAGAGCGCGCCGAACAGCACCAGGAACATCAGCGGGAAGATCATCATGAAGAACACGGCGGTGCGGTCGCGCAGCAGACCCAGCGCCATGTTCTTGGACAGCGGCAGCAGGCCGGAGGAGCGGCTCATTCGCGGAACTCCCGTCCGGTCAGCTGGAGGAAGACATCCTCCAGGGTGTCGACGCCCAGCTCACTGATCAGCTCGGCGGGCGGCCCGGTGCGCAGGATGCGGCCCGCGTCCATGATCGAGACCCGGTCGCACAGCACCTCCGCCTCGTCCAGATAGTGCGTGGTGAGGACGACGGTGCGGCCCTCGGAGTTGATCTGCCGCAGCAGGTCCCAAAGATTGCGGCGGGCCTGCGGGTCCAGGCCGGTGGTGGGCTCGTCCAGGAACACCAGTTCCGGATCGTGCACCAGCGCGCAGGCGATCGACAGCCGCTGCGCCTGTCCGCCGGACAGCTCGCTGTCGCGGACATCGGCCTTCTCGGCCAGGCCCACCGACTCCAGCATGGCGTCGGCGCGGTCGGTGGACACCCCGTACAGCGCGGCGAAACTGTGGATCTGCTCGCGTGCCGAAAGCTTCTCGAAGAACGCGGACGCCTGGAGCTGCACACCGATGCGGCGCAACAGGCCCCGGTTGCGCGGCCAGGACGGGGTGCCGAGCAGTTCGGCGGTCCCCTCGTCGGGGCGGCGCAGCCCCTCGATCATTTCCAGCGTGGTGGTCTTGCCGGCGCCGTTCGGCCCGAGGATTCCGTAGAACTCCCCCCGCGGAACCTCAAAGGTGACGCCGTCGACGGCCTGTGTGTCCCCGTATTTCTTGCGCAGACCCGCCACGGATATGGCGGGTCCGCCCCCCTGGTCCATGCTCACGACGTGCTGGGCCCCTATCCCCGGTAGAGAGTGATGGTCGTCCACGCCCCGACATGCACCCGGTCGCCCTCACGCAGCGGTACCGGGACGAAGGGCTGGACCGGGTCTTCCGAACCGTTGACGGTCGTGCCGTTGGTGGAGTCCTGATCCACCACGGCCCAACTGCCGTCCGGCTGCTGGACGAGGACGGCGTGCTGATGCGAGACGCCGGGGTCCTCGGAAGGCTGTGACAGGTCGATGTCCGGGCTCTCCCCGGTGGACTGGCGGCGGCGGCCGATGGTCACCTGCGGGCCGTTCAGCGGCACCTGCCGGGGCGGGGCGTACGGGGGGAGGCTCAGCTGGGCGGCCTCGGGGCCCGAACGGCGCATCATCGCCTGGAAGTAGTCGGGGTCGGGGCCCACCGTCACCATCCAGGAGGCGGCGGTGTTCGGATAGCCGTAACCGCCTTGCCCCTGCCCCTGCTGCTGGTGCGGCATCGGCGGCGGGAGCACCCAGTCACCGGTCTGGCCCGGGGCTCCGCCGCCCGGCATCGGGGCCGGCGGGGCGGGGGGCGGCGGCTGGTGACCGTACGGCTGCTGGTGGGGCGGCGCCCCGGGTATCGGCGGGCCGTCCGCGCGCGCCGGAGGTATGTAGGTGGTGGGAGAGTTGGTCAGGAAGTTGTACCGGCAGCCCTCGCAGAACGGCGCCTGCGCCTCGCGGGGCGTACGGCACTGCGGGCACACCTCGGGCGGCCGGCCGGGGTGGTGCTGCATCGGCGGGCCGGCCGGGTAACCGGGCGGGCCGGGAGGAACGGGGGGACCCGGCGGAGCCGGGTGCTGACCGAAGGCGCCGGGGGGCGGGGGCATCGCGGCGGCGGGCGCCAGCATGCGGTAGCCGCACACCTCGCACCAGTCCTCGGCCGACGACTGGTGACCGTTCGGGCAAGTCGGCACGTTACGCCCTCCCCCTGCTTCCGCTGATTCGTCTCATGTCGACTACTTCTTTACCCGGACCGTCTTCGTCGACCTCGTCTCCAGGGTCATCTCGTCGGCCTCGGCGACTTTCGCCTTCAGTCGAACAGTACCTCTCGCCGCATCCTCCACGTCCACCACCTTTGCCAGCAGTTGTGAGGTCTGTTCATTCCCCGAGCTGTGCGCCAACTGGACGGCGCGGCCCAGTTTGGCCGTCGCGCCGCGCGCGTCACCGCGCTTGCGCAGGTCAATGCCCTGCTGGATGACCGAGGCCAACTCCTCCTGCCCGGTGTAGTGGGCGACCTGCGGATTGAGGGCGGTGGCGGCCGCCATGTCGGAAGTCCACACCGCGCGGATCAGCCCCGGCCGGGCCGCGACGGGCTCGCCACCGGCCCGCACCAGCGACACCCGGGCCGCCAGCATCTCCTGCCCCACGTCGCACGGCGGGACATGGAGAGCGAGGTGATAGTCGCGGGACTCCGCGCCCCACGCACCGGTCGGGTAGTCGCCGGCGCGCGGCGGCGCCTCCGTACGGCGGCCGGTGAGATCGGCGACGGCCGGCGCCACCTGCTTCACGAAGCGGACGCCCGCCCCCAGCGGCGTCCACAGCCGCAGGCTGACATCGCCGATCTCCTTGCCCATGACGGACTCCATCATCGCGGTGAAGTCGGCCGTCAGACCGGTCGGTTCGGCGACGATGTCGGCGGAGCCCAGCAGCGCCCCGGCGATCTGGGTGACCTCCTTGACCTCCCAGTCCGTCCCCACACCACGGGCGTCACAGGTGAAGTGGCCCGCGCACCGGGCGAGGGCCTCGCGCAGCCGCTCCGGCTCCTCGTGCTCGTTGCGCCCGTCGGTCAGCAGCAGGCCGTGCCGGATCGGGGCGGTGGAGGTGGCCAGCAGGCGTTCGGCGAGCAGCAGCCACGTACTGATGGCGGTGCCGCCGGTGGCGGTCAAACCCCCCAGGGACGCCTTGGCCGCGCGGCGGGTGGCGGCGTCCGCCACGGCCAGCCGGCCCGTGCCCGGGAAGACCTCCCGGGCCCGGTGGGTGCCGGCGACGACGGCGAAGGCCGTGCCGTCGCGCAGCGTGTCGATGGCCGCCTCGGTGGCCCGGCGGGCGCCGTCCATCTTGGACGGCGGGTAGTTCATCGAGCCGGAACAGTCCACCATGATGACGACCGCGGCCTCGCCCGCCCGGTCGCCGCCGGTGGCGGAGACCGTGACGATGGCGTGCACCTCGTCGGCGCCCTGGTGCAGGAACTCGTTCTGGTAGACGTCGACGCCGAAGACCGGCTCTGTACTCATCCGGCCGCTTCCGCCACCGGGAAGGGGATGACCGCGACCGTGACATTGTCGTGGCCGCCCGACTCCAGGGCGTGCCGCACCAGGTGCTGCGCGGTCGGCAGCGGTGTCTCGCGGGCCGTGGCGGGCACCAGGTGCGCGAGCCGCTCGGCGGACTCGGCGTAGTTCCACAGGCCGTCCGTGCACACGATCACCACGCCGGGACGGTCCGGCTTGAACGACGCGGTGTGCGGCTCGACCTCGACGGCGTCGGCGCCCAGCCAGGCGGTGATGGCGTGCGCGCGGTGATCCGCCATCGCCTCGGCCTCGCTGAGCAGGCCGGCCGCGACCATCTGCGCCGCCCACGAGTCGTCCTCGGTGAGCCGGGCGGGAGCGGCGCCGGGCTCGGCCGGAATCCAGTAGGCGCGGCTGTCGCCGACCCACCCCACGGTGAGGATGCCGCCGGCGGTGACGGCGCCCACCAGGGTGCAGGCCGGGGCGTTCTGACCCGGCTCGGCGGCGGGGTCGGCGAGATCGGCGACGGCGCGGGCGGCGGACAGGACGGCGTCGTGCATGGCCTGCTGGCCCGAGACGCCGCGCGGGAGCGAGGCGAGCAGCGACTCCGCCGCCGCCTCGGAGGCGGCGGCGGACGCCTCGTGGGGGCGGGAAGAGGAGGACACGCCGTCGCAGACGATGGCGATGACGGCGGGCGAACCGTCGGCGAGGGCGGTCGCCGAGACGGTGAACGAGTCCTCGTTGCGGTGGTGCCGCAGCCCTAGGTCACTGACGGCCGCGACGCCACCGAGCGCGCGCTCGACATGATCGCGCTGCCCGGGCTGCGCGCGGCCGCAGTCGGCGCAGTAGCCGTCGCCGTCGACGCGGCCGGTGCCGCAGACGGCGCACAGGACGGGGTTCGTCTCGCGGGTGGGCGGCCGGGAGTCGCGCGTGCGCGGGTCCGCGGCGGCGCGCGGGTCGGCGGGTGCGGGCGCAGGGGTTTGGGCCGGCGGGGGCGTGGCGGCGGCCGCGGTGGCCCGGGGGTCGAGCGAGGGAATGCGAGGCCCGCCGGACGCGGGCTGCGGCGGCGGCAGGGTGAAGTCGGGCTCGGTGGGCGTATACCCGTCGGCCGCACCGGCCGGCTGGCCCGCCGGCCGTCCGGAACCCGTGTCCTGCGGCGCGGGGGCGGCGGGCGCGTGGGGCTGCTGCGGTGCGGCGGCGGGTACGGCCGGCGCGGAGGCCGGTTTGGCGGCCGACGACGGGGAGTTGGCCGGGGCGGAGCCCTTGGCCTGCGCTGCGGGGGCCGGGGCCGGGGCCGGGGCCTGGGCCGGGCTGGCGGCAGCGGGCCGGGACGGGTTGGGCGCGGCAGGATTCGCGCCCTGCGGTGCCGGTGCCGGTGCCGGGGTCGCGGCTGTTGTGCCCTGCGATGCCCGGGTGCCGGGTTGCCGCGCTGCCGGAGCCGGAGGCGCGGTGGGTGTGCCGGGGTGAGGGCCGGTGGCGCCCGGCTGCTGCCCGGCGGCCGAGGTGGCGCTGCCGGTGCCCGCGCCGAGTGCGTTCGGGCCCGGCTGGGCCGCGCCGTGTGCCGCCGGTGCGCCGGGCCCGCTGCCGGTAGCGGCAGGTTGGCCGGGCGCGGCCGGGCCGGTGCGGGGTGCGGCCGTTCCCTGCTGCGCCGGTGCGGGGCGCCCGGTGTGGGGGGTGCCCGTCGTGGCGGGGCGTGGGTCCGCCGGGGCGCCGGGCGCGGATCCGGGGGGAGTCGCGGGGCCTGCCTGGGGTGCGGTGCCTGCCGGTGCGGGCGGTGTCCCGCCCGGTGCCGTGGGGGACGCGGGGCGCCGCGCGGTCATGGGCGGGGGCGGGGGAGCGGGGGCCGCCGGGCCCTTCGCGCCCGTCGGGGCCGTGGTGCGCAGGTGTTTGCCGCAGCTGCCGCAGAACTCGTCGTCGGCTTCCAGCGGCTCCCCGCAGCCGGGGCAGGCGGAGAGTTGGTCGAGCTGCGGCATCGTCACACCCATGTCCTAGGGCGGAAGCGGTTGGCCGCCTCCACCAGTTCAATCCGTTCACTACTGTCCGGCGCCCACTGCGCGAGCCGCCGGTAGGAGCGTTCCAGACCCAGTCTGATGCCCGTCTCCTCCAGCGGCGCACCCAGGAGCCGCCCATTCTGTCCGGAATGGCCGGATAGCAGCCAGTCCAGCGCAGACCCCAGCACCTCACAGGACAGTTGTTCGCCCAGTGCTGGTTCCAGTCCCCCTGCGAGCAGCGTCTCGACCTGCCGGCCCGCCGCCAGCAGGTCCGGCAGCAGCGGCTCGGCCGGTGAGCGGTGCCGCAGCCTCGCGCGGACCGCCGCCACCCGGGCCGCGATGTGGTGGGCGGAGGTGTCCGGCACCGACTCCAGCGCGGCCACCGCCCCCTCCCGGTCGCCGGTGGCCAGCCGTACCCGGGCCAGACCGAAACTGGCGCTCACATGGCTGGGATCGGTCCGCCACACCAGTTCGTAGTAGTCGGCCGCGTTGTCCTGCTGGCCCAGCGCCTCCGCGCAGACCGCGAGCGCCAGCTTCGGGGCCACCTCGCCCGGGAACGCGTCGTACACCGCGTCGAAGGACAGCGCCGCCGTGCCCAGGTCGCCGGTCGCCAGGGCGGCCACGCCCTGGTACCACACCACCCGCCAGTCGTCGCCGCACTCGTCCTCCAGCGCGGACAGCAGCCAGCGCGCGCTCTCCCGCCCCCGCCCGTCCGGCAGTTCCAGCAGGGCCCGCAGTTCGCGCAGCCGCCGTTCGACCGAGTCCACCGGGGCGGCGCTCAGCGCGGTCAGCAGGTCGGCGGGCGCGCCGGCCATCAGCCCGGACAGAAAGCCCGCGTTGGGGTCCTCCGGGTCCACCTTGGGAACGGGCAGCGCCAGGGCCGCCGCCTCGATGTCCACCGGCGTGGTCAACGGGCCGGCGGCCGGCGGGAGCGCCGACGCCGCCGCGGTCCGCGCCGCCCGGCCGCGTACCCGCCGCCGCGCGCCCAGCGCCGACACGTCACGGCCGAGGCCCGGCAGCAGCTCGGTGTCCGGCACCCGCAGTTCGGGGCCGAACAGCTGCGACAGCGCGGGCTGCGGCTGCCCCGACTGGAGCGCCACCACCTCCCGCAGCACCCCCGTCAGCTGCTCGGACATCTGCTGCGCGGACGCGAACCGCCGCTCCGGGTCCGGGTCGGTGGCCCGTACCAGCAGCCGGTAGAACGACTCGTACCGCCGGAAGACCTCCACATGCTCCGGCTCCGGCAGGCTGTCCGCGAAGATCGTGGTGTAGCCCTGGAAGTCGAAGGTCAGCACGGCCAGCGTGCGCGCCACCGTGTACAGGTCGGAGGCCACGGACGGGCCCACCTCAGCGACTTCGGGCGCCTGGTAGCCGACGGTGCCGTAGATCGCGCTCTCGTGGTCGTCCATCCGCCGCACCGCGCCCATGTCGATCAGCTTCAGCTGGTCGTTCTGCTGGATCGCGTTGTCGACCTTGAAGTCGCAGTACAGCAGTTGGCGGCTGTGCAGATGCCCCAGCGCGTCGAGCGCCTCGATGCCGTACGCGCACGCCTGCTCCACCGGCAGCGGATCGCGCCGCCCGTCCGCGCTGCGCCTGGTGTTGGCGATCTCCTTCAGCGACCGGCCGCCCACGTACTCCATGACGATGTAGCCGTCGAGGCTGCCGGTGCGGCGGTCCAGATGCTCGACGAAGTTGTAGATCCGCACGATCGTGGAGTGCTCGATCTCGGCGAGGAAGCGCCGTTCGGAGATCGCCACCTCCATGGCGTCCTCGTCGCCGGTGTCCAGCAGGCCCTTGAGGACCACCCAGCGGTGGCTGACGCGGGTGTCCTTGGCCAGATAGATCCAGCCGAGCCCGCCGTGCGCCAGGCAGCCGGCGATCTCGTACTGGTCGTGCACCAGGTCGCCGGGGCGCAGCTTGGGCACGAAGGAGTACGGGTGGCCGCAGCGGGTGCAGTACCCCTCGCTGCGCCCGGCGCGCTCGCCGCGGGTACGGCCCACCCGCTCGCCGCAGTCGCTGTTGCCGCAGAACCGTTTTCGCTCGGGCACCTCGGGGTCCGCCAGCACCTGGTCCAGCGGTTCGGGGCGGGGCACGGCGGGGATGGTCACCAGGCCGGCGCCCAGCCGGGAGCGGTGGCGGGAGGCGCTGGCGCGGGAACTGCGCACGGAGACCGGGCGCTCCGACATCGGCCCCGACAGGGAGCGGGAGAGCGCGCCGGAGACCGAGCGGTGCGACAGCCGCGAGCTGGGCAGCGACCGTTCGGAGGCGGCCGATGGCACCGAGGCGGGCGCCGAGCGCTGGGAGGGTACCTCGCCGCGCCGCGGCGCGTGGGTCAGGCCGGTGCCCACGCCGCCGATGTCGCCGCGCGCCGAGACGACGGGGGCGAGCCCGCACAGGTCGCAGTAGAGCTGTCCGTCGCCGACGTCCTCGTAGTGGCCGGCGCAGCCGGGCCGCTGGCACGGTACGGACAGGGGTCCGCTCTCGCTCATGGCTCGCTCCGCCCTGTCAGCACTTCGGCCGCCGCGTCCTGGTAGCGCTGCACCGCGCTCTCGGCGGCGCGCAGATCGCACGGCGCGGTCCACAGCAGGCGGCGGGCGGCGTCGTAGCGTTCGGACAGCAGGGGGTCGTCGTTCTTGCCGAGCCGGACGGCCTTGGCGCGGTAGGCGTCGAGACGGCCGCGCAGTTCGGCGCGTATCGCGAGCGGGGCGGTGACGGCCGACAGGGAGGAACGGGCGCGTTCCAGCTCCTCCTCGGCGCGTACCTCCAGCGCGTCCAGCAGCGGGGAGAGCCGGTGCCACTGGGCGCGGCGCCGGTACTCCCCGGCGGTGGCCAGCTGTTGCTGGAGGACGACGGGCGGCCCGCTGACGGCGGGGACCTCACTGGCGGCGATCTTGGACAGCACCTCGACGCGGGCGGCGCGGGCCTCGGCCAGGGTGCGGTCGGCGCGCGAGAGCACGTCGCGCAGCCCCACCAGCCGGGCCTCGGCGTCCTTGCGCACGCCGAAGACGGCGTCGACCTCGCGGCGGATGTCGTCCAGGGTGCGGGCGGCCCTGTCGTAGCGGGTGGTGTCGGGGCGTCCGCCCGCGACCGCGCCGGAGCCGCCCTCGGGCAGCCAGAAGGCGAGCGGGTCGGTGATGACCTCGGCGCGCAGCGCGGTCAGTTCGGCGGTGACCCGCTCCAGGTCGTCGCCGGAGGGGTGGGTGCCGGGGCGTACGCCGGCGGAGTGGGCCAGTTCGCTGACCCGGCGCAGTTCGGCGGAGAGCAGGTCTATCCGGGCCGGCAGCGCGGACCACACGGCGTCGGCGGCGGCGACCACGCCCAGTACCTCGCCGTAGCCGCGGTTCATCCGGGTCACCAGCTGCTGCCAGCTGGTGTGTTCGGCCAGCAGCTCGCCGCCGGTGATCACCAGGTTGCGGCCCTCCAGCAGGTGGCTGAGGCGGGTGAGTTCCTCGCGGCCGGGGAAGCGGCGGCGGCCCCGCAGTTCGCGGGCCCGCGCGAGGGTCTCGGTGCAGGTCTCGAACCAGGACCACAGGTCGGAGACGATGGCCTCGGCGTGCCGCCAGCGTTCCAGGGTGAGCCCGGTGAGCTGGGCGCCTTCGAGCAGCCGGCGCCCGGCGTGGTCCTGGAGGGACAGCAGGGACGTCTCGATCGCCTCGTGCTCGGCGGCGAGCCGCGTCAGGGCGCGGTCCACCTCCTCCCGGCTCAGCACCCGTTGACCGGAATCCGGGGCCATCGCTCTCCCCTCTGGCTGTGACTGTGGCTCTGGTACTGGTACTGGCTGTGACGTCGCCGCATGTGCGCGCTCGTTGATCCTTCCCCCGTCCGCGTACGGTTCACCGGTCAGTCCCGGTATCGCGGCGCGGCCGGCTCCGGGGACTGGTCCGGTGGGAAGTAGTCGGCGAGCCAGGCCCGGTAGGAGACGCGCCAGTCGCTGCCGTCGCCGCCGGCCCGGTAGTCCTCCAGTATGGCGTTGACCCGGCGCACGAGGTCCTCGTCGCCGGGATTCATCGCGATGCCGTAGGACTCCTCCTTGATGGGCTCGCCGATCAGCCGCATGGTGGGGTCCTGCGCGGCGTGGGCGGCGGCCAGCGCGCCGTCCGTCATCAGGGCGTCGGCCTCGCCCAGCTGGATCCGTACCAGGCAGTCCAGATGACCGCCGGCCTCCACCAGCGCGGCGCCGTGCGGCTCGCTCTCCAGCAGGACCCGGGCGGTGGTGTCGTCGCCGCTGCACACCCGCATCCCGGCCAGCGAGGAGTCGAAGCCGGTGATGGTGGACCAGCGGGGCGCCAGCAGCTGCTGGCCGGTGTCGAAGTAGGGGGCGGAGAACGCCACGGACTCCCAGCGGGTGCACGTGATGGACATGCTGCGGATCACCATGTCCACCTCCCTGTTCTCCAGGAGCGGGATGCGCTGGTCGGTGGGGATGGGGCGCAGGGTGACCAGTTCGGGGTCGCCCAGCAGGTCGGCGGCGACCGCGCGGGCCAGGTCGATGTCGAAGCCGATGACGGTCTGCGGATCGTCGGGGGCCCGGTAGCCCCACAGATAGCTGTTCTGGTCGACGCCGACGATCAGCCGGCCGCGCTCGGTGATCCGGCGCACGGCGGCGCCCTCCTCGCGGGAGGGGGACCAGCTGTTGCCGGCCGGGTCGATCCCGTTGTCGCAGGTCTCGCGGGCGGCCAGCGAGCCGATGCCGTCGCCGTCCGGGGCGCTCCCGCCGCCGTCGCCGTCGTCCACCTGGATCAGGTGTCCGCCGGTCACCGGGTCCTTCGCGTCCTGGCGCCCGCCGTCGCCGGGGGCGGGCAGCGAGCCGGCCAGCATCCAGCCGGCCAGCGCCATGCCGCCCACCACCATCGGCAGCGAGCGACCGCCCGGCCGCCTCAGCGCTCCCATCGCCGCACCTCCGCCCTCACCCCGGATCACCCGTACTCCGCCAGCCTGCGGTTGATGCCGAGCACGGTGCCCGTGGCGGCCAGCGCCGCCAGCGCCAGCGACCCGACCAGCAGTCCGGTCTGCGCTGCGGCGGCCCGTTCGGCGGCCCGGGTGAACTGGCCCTGCTCGTGGGCGACGGCCCGCTCCAGTGCCTCGTGGACCCGGTCGAAGGAACTGCCCGTCGATTCCTCGCCGATGACGAGTTCCACCGCCTCCTGGTACTCCCCGGCGTTCTCCCGCTGCCGGGCCTCTTCGTGCAGGGCCCGCCACTCGCCGACCGCCGCGTGGGCCGCCCCGATCGGGTCCCGCCCGTCCTCGTCGTCGGCGAGCCGCCAGGCCGCACCCAGCCGCCCGCGCGGCGCGCCGTCCTGCGCGTCGTCGGCCTGCGGCCCGGCCAGTTCGGCCATGCGCTCCTGGTAGCTCTCCTCGAAGCCGGTGCCCGAACCCCGTGCCACCAGCGTCATGCTCTCGGCGCCCCGGGCCTGGAGGGCCGCGATCCAGGCGTCGTTGAGCGCGCTGAGCGACTGCGCCCCGCCGCGATCCGCCTCGTCCAGCGCCGCCCTCGCGAAGGTGTGCGCGCCCACCAGCCACAGCAGCAGCACCAGCGCCGCCCCGGTGGCGGCCAGCAGGCCCTGGTTGAACACCCGGTGGGTGCGCAGCCAGTGCCGCCGCTGGGCCCAGGCCAGCACGCCGAGCGCGAGCGCGGCGGCGGCCAGGGAGAACCAGGGCCAGGCGCCCGCCCGCCGGGCGTCGTCCTGGAAACGGCCGGTCTCCAGCGCGTACAGCGACTCGGCGGCCGGCAGCAGGACTTCCTGCATCCGGCTGTCGGCGTACCGCAGATAGGCACCGCCCAGCGGCAGCCCCTGCCGGTCGTTGGCACGAGCCGTCTCCACCAGCCCGGTGTACACCGGGAGTTCGGCGTTGAGCAGGGCGATCAGCTGCTGGGCCTGCTCGGAGTTGCCGGTGTGCGCGGCGGCGCGGGTGAGCAGGGCGGCGGCGGTGGCGACGCGCTCCTCGTAGCGCTCGCGCACCTGGGGTTCGGAGCCGCTGCCGGTCAGGAAGGCCACGGCCGCCGTGGTGTTGGCGTCGGCCAGCGAGCGGTAGATGTCGGCGGCCTCCGCGCTGAGCGGCTGGCTGCTGTTGATGAGGGTGTCGGCGGCGTCCGAGCGGTCGCCGATCTGCCAGGCGGTGGCCGCGCCGAACAGCAGCAGCGCGGCGGCGACGGCGGCCCCGATGATCCGCAGCCGGCCCGGCTCGGTACGGGCCGAAGTGCGCAGCGAGCGTGCCCCCTTCGCCCAGTCCGAGAGCCGGGGCCGGCCCGGCTCGGTACGGGCCGAAGTGCGCAGCGAGCGTGCCCCCTTCGCCCAGTCCGAGAGCCGGGGCCGGCCCGGCGGCCGGGGCGGGGCGGGCGGTACGGGCGGCGGTGCGGCCGGTACGTCCGGCGCCACGGGCAGTGGCGGCGGGGTGTCCGGGGGCAGGCCGGGCGGCGCCGGAGTGTGCGGTGGCTGCCTCACGTCGGGCCCTCCCCCCTGGTGTGTGGCCACGGCCAGAAGTATGGCCGGTGTGCCGTGATCCAGACAGTCTTTACCGGGATCTTGTCGCGATCGCGATGTTGCGCCCCGCGCCGGGCGCCGTGAAGGTGCCCCGGGTGCGCCGGAGTCGGCTCTTAAGCCTCCTTAAGGCTGTCTTCACCGTCCCCCAACTGACACGCATTGACCACCCGTCAGGTTGCACTTACGTTCACATCGGTCTCGATCCCTCCCCCACGGCAGACGAGAGGTCCCATGAGCCACACCCCCACCACCGACAGCGGCGCTCCCGCCGCACACCGGCGCCGGAAGCGGCCCGGAACCCGCGCCCTCGCCTCGCTGGCCGCGCTGCTCACCGCGACCGGCGCCGCCGCGGCGCTGTGGCTGGGCGGCGGCACCGCCACCGCCACGGCCTCCGGCGGCGACACCCCCGACGAGCCGCGGCGCGCCGAGGCCGTCACCCCGTACCAGCAGCACGGCGCCCTGGAGATCTGCGGCCTGAGGCTGTGCGGCGAGGACGGCAGTCCCGTCCAGCTGCGCGGCATGAGCAGCCACGGCACCCAGTGGTTCGAGCACTGCCTGACCGAGGGCTCGCTGGACGCCCTCGCCTACGACTGGGGCGCGTCGCTGCTGAGGGTGTCCACCTATGTGCAGGAGGGCGGATACGCGACCGACCCGCAGCGCTTCACCGACATCGTCAGCCGGGTCATCGACCAGGCCACCGCGCGCGGGCTGTACGTGATCGTCGACTGGCACCAGCTGAGCCCCGGCGACCCGAACGCCAACACCGCCCTCGCGAAGCGGTTCTTCACCGACATCACCGCCCGCCACGGCCACCAGGACAACCTGCTCTACGAGATCGCCAACGAGCCCAACGGCGTCAGCTGGCAGTCCATCAAGAGCTACGCCGAGGAGGTCATCCCGGTGGTCAGGGCCGGGGCGCCCGACGCCGTCGTCCTGGTCGGCACCCGTGGCTGGTCCTCGCTCGGCGTCTCCGACGGGGCCGACGAGAACGAGATCGTCGCCAACCCGGTCAACGCCGACAACATCGCGTACACCTTCCACTTCTACGCGGCCTCGCACCGCGACCACTACCTCTCCGTCCTGGACCGGGCCTCGGACCGGCTGCCGATCTTCGTCACCGAATGGGGCACCCAGGACTACGCGGGAGAAGGCGCCAACGACTTCGCCATGTCGCAGCGCTACCTGGATCTGATGGCCGCCAAGGGCATCAGCTGGGCCAACTGGAACTTCTCCGACGACTGGCGCTCGGGCGCCGTCTTCCGCGAGGGCTCCTGCGCCGCCGGTCAGTTCTCCGGCACCGCGCCGCTCAAGGAAGCGGGCGTGTGGGTCCGCGACCGGGTGGGCTGACACACGCCACGCCGTGGCGGCCGGCCGGGGCCCGGGCACACGTACGGGGTGTGAGACGCCGCGTACGTCCGTACCCGCCCGGTCGGCCGCCACGCCGGCTTCCGTGATGTGAACGACCACTTCCAAGATCGATGATCACCGGGCAAGATCACCAGCATGACCGGCGAGGAACCCGTATACGTGCTGCCCCTGGCCCCGCTGCGGCTGACGGGCCACGGCGTGCAGCTGCGCGAGTGGACGGCGGCCGACCGGGCCGCCATGGTGGCGCTGTTCGACGACCCGGAGATCGCCCGGTGGACCCCGCTGCGTTCACCGTTCGACGAGGCCGCCGCCGATGACTACCTGGCGAAGGCCCGCGACTCCCGGCCCGCCGGCCGCCGCGTTCAGCTGGCCATCACCGTGGACGGGACCACCCCGCTGGGCGAGGCCGTGCTGTTCCCCAACGCGGACGCCGAACGCGAGGCCGAACTGGGCTACACCGTGGGCCCCGCCCACCGCGGCCGGGGACTGGCCGCCCGCGCGGTGCGGCTGCTGGCCGAGTACGCCCTGACCGAGCTGCCCGTCCCGCGGGTGATCCTGCGGATCGAGCCGGAGAACGCGGCCTCCAACGCCGTCGCCCGCGCCGCCGGGTTCACCCTGGCGCCGGACGAGCCGCTGCACCGGGAGATCCGGGGCCGCGCGGTCACCCTGCTCACCTGGGCCCGGCACCCCTGAGCGGCCGGACGGCCGCCTTGGGACGCCGCACCGCCGGCCGTCCTACAGCCGCAGGCCCAGATACAGCACCTGGGCCTCCTCGGTCGGCTCGCGGAGGGTGACGAAGCCCAGCCGGGTGTAGAAGGCGTGCGCGGCGGTGTTCGCCGGGTTCATGCCCAGATGGACGCCGGGGACGCCGCGTTCGCGCAGCGCGTCGAGGTACGCCGTCATCAGCCGGGTGCCCAGACCACGCCGCTGCCCCCGCGGCAGCAGGTCGATGTGCAGATGGGCGGGGTGCTCTCGCACCACCTCGGCGTCGATCATCCGCTCCGGCGCGTGCAGCAGGCCGCGCAGTTCGCCGTCCATGTCCGTCGCCCCGGCCAGCTCCGGGAAGCGGTCCCGCACCCGGGGCAGCCACGTGGCGCGGAACGCGCGGTAGAACGCCCGGGTGTCGGCCGCGCCCACGATGTAGCCGATCGGCCCGTCCCCCTCGTCCGCCACGAACACCAGCTCCGGGGCGAGTTCGGCGTACGGGGTGGCGAACAGCGCCGGCAGCACCCCCGGATCGCGGTAATGGCCCCGGGCGTCCCCGCCGTTGTACCCGGTGCGGACGCAGATCCGCCGCAGGGCCGCGGCGTCGGCGGCATCGCCCGGACGGTAGCGGCGGATCTCGACCTCGGCCTCGACATCGGAATGCGTCATGCGCGCCATTGTGTGGCCCGGGATCTCCGGCCGCCAGACTCGGGCCTCCTCAGGTCACGACACGGCCCCGGCAAGCGCATGGCGCTTCTTTCCAGGTCTCTTCCTCGCGCGGCGGAGGACGCAGCTCCGTCTCTGCCCGTGGCTCAGTAAGCGCCTTGCCCGTTCACGGCTCCAGGTCCACGGCGCAGGGCGGCCACGGACTCGGTCAGTCCGGACCTCTCCAACTGGCCCAGCACATCGTCGAACGTCTGCGGCGGGCGCCGGTGGGAAGTGGCGATCTCTTGCACACAGGCGTACACGACGCGATCGTCCAGGCCCATGAGATCCAACATGAAATCGTCCGCGGACCTGCGTTCAATGTCCCACTTGGCGAGGTAGTCGCACGGGAAGTCTTTGCGATTGTCCGTAACGATCACTTGGGCGCTCGCCCGGATGGCCGCGGCCAGCACATGCCTGTCGTCCTTGTCGGGCAACTCGAGCCCTTCGACGAGTGGCTCGAAGCCCGTGACCAGACAATCGCGTACCGCCTGGTTCATGAGCGATCTGCGGCGTGCCAAGTTCTCAGGAGCGATGTCGTAGTTCAAGGCGATATTCCGGTCCACCTCGTCCAGGATCGCCTCGGTCCATCTCGCGCGGACGAAGCCTCTCTGGCTGACGCGGATCAGCAGATCCCGCAGTGTGTTCGGATATAAGGCGCATGCGTCGTAGATCACGACAAACGCCATGTCAGAGCAGCCCCAGATCTTGATCCAGTTCCATCAGTTCGTCGGCTGTCTCCTTGCGCCTCGCGTCGTCCTCACGCAGGTACTGATGTAGATCAGCAAAGCGGATACGGCGGTGGCGGCCCACAAGTCTGAAGCGGATCTCCCCGGATTCAAGGAGCCCGATCAGGTACGGGCGGGACACATTGAGCATGTCGGCAGCCTGCTGGGTCGTCAGCTCGGCGTCGACCGGCATGATCTGGATGCCTTGGCCATTGGCCAGGGCTGCCAGCATCGAGGCGAACATCTCCGCCACGGGACGCGGCAGGACAAGCGCCTCGTCGCCGGCTCCGGTCTCCAGGTGCACCTGGACGTCTTCGTCGCTCCGGGAAGTCCGTGAGAGGTAATCGTTGATTCGCCGCAGCGCTCGCTGTGCGTCGGCCGCGTCGACTACGCCTGGTTCGAGCTTCTTGCCCGCTGCAGTCCCCATGGCGTCCTCCATCCTCGTATTCGAATTATCCGCAACAGGCGAAGCAAACGCAACCGTGCTGCCGGTAACGACCCCCGAACGGATGATGGGTCTGTGCCGGTGGACGGGTCAGCACAGCCGGCAGAGCCGGCTCGGGCGGATCCGTCGGCATGCCGTGTCTCGCGATCCGGGAACAGGACCACAGGGTCATCGATGGACGCGTGAGTGCCGCCAAGAGGGCGTCCGGGCCAGGAGTCACACCCAGCCGACGCCCTCCGCCTGAGCCGCGGCCAAAACACACATCGGACTCACTCGTCTAGACGGTGAGCACGATCTTTCCGCGCACGTGGCCGCCCTCGCTGCGCTCGTGCGCCTTCGCGCCCGCGTCCAGCGGATACTCCGAGTCGATCGCCACCGTGAACCGCCCCTCCCGGGCCAGATCGGCGGCCTGCGGCAGCGCGTCGTACGCCGGCTCGTCCGACATCGCCGAGGTGACCCGCGCCCCGTGCTGCGGCGCGGAGAAGTCCGCGATGCTCACCACCCGGCCCGGATCGCCCGCGATCTCGATCAGCTCGGGCAGCGACCCCGAACCCGCCGTGTCGAACACCGCGTCCACCCCCTGCGGCGCCAGCTGTGCCACCCGTTCCCGCAGGCCCGCCCCGTACGTCGTCGGCAGCACCCCCAGCGAGCGCAGGTAGTCCTGGTTGCGGTCGCTCGCCGTGCCGATCACGGTGATGCCGTTGGCCACCGCGAACTGCGCCGCCGCGCTGCCCACTCCGCCGGCCGCGCCCTCGATCAGCAGCGTCTGCCCCGTCGTCACCCCCAGCAGGCGCAGCGCGCGCATCGCGGTCTCCGAGGTCACCGGCAGCCCGGACGCCTGCTCCCAGGTGAGCTCCGCCGGCTTGACCGTGTAGTGGTCGAGCACCGCGTACTGCGCGGACGCGCTCTGTCCGGAGCCGAAGACCTCGTCACCGACCGACACCCCGGCCACTCCGGAGCCGACCTCGTCGACGACACCGGCCGCGTCCGTGCCCGGGATGGCGGGGAAGGCGAGCGGCGAGGTCTCGTCGAAGAGGCCGCGCCTGATCTTCCAGTCGATGGGGTTCACCGCCGCCGCGCGCACCGCGATCCGGACTTGGCCGGGCCCCGCGTGCGGCTCCGGTTGCTCGGTCACCCGCAGCACCGAAGGGTCGCCGTAATCCGTGTAGGTCAGTGCGCGCATAGTGAGATCGCCTCCCAGGTCGCTTCGCTCCTCACCCCTCAGTGTTACGGAGCGTCGCGCCCGGCGCAGCTCGAAGCTTCTCCAGCGTCACGCCGGCCGCGTCCACCTGCGCGATTCCGGCCTCGTCCAGCGTCTGCTTGACGCGGCGCCGCAGTTCCCGTTCCACGGTCACGGCCTTGCCGGGCATGGTGCGGGCCCGCACCTTCACCACCATGGAGTCCAGCGTCACCGACTCAAGGCCCAGGACCTCCAGGGGTTCCCACACCAGTTCGTCCCAGGGGCTGCCGGCCGTCCGCAGTTCCTCGCCCGCGCCGGTGATCAGCTTGCGCACCTGCTCGTAGTCGGCGTCCGCGCGGACCTCGATGTCGAGCTGGGCGGTGGCCCAGCCCTGGCTGAGGTTGGCGACGCGCTTGATCTCGCCGTTGCGCACGTACCACAGCTCGCCGTTCTCGCCGCGCAGGGTGGTGACCCGCAGCCCTATCTCCACCACGGTCCCGGTCGCCTCGCCCGCGTCGATCCGGTCCCCGACCCCGTACTGGTCCTCCAGCAGCATGAACATTCCGCTCAGCACGTCGGTGACCAGGTTGCGCGCGCCGAAGCCGATCGCCACGCCGAGGAAGCCGGCGCTGGCGATCAGCGGGCCCAGTTCGATCTCCAGCTGGGACAGGACCATCAGCGCGGCGGTGCCCAGGACCATGACCGAGGCGGCGCTGCGCAGCACGGAGCCGATGGCGGCGGCGCGCTGGATCCGCCGTTCGGGGCTGGCCAGCAGCGAGCCGCCGCTCCGGCCGCCGGTGCGGCGCTTGTCGTCGCGGTGCATGCGCTTGATGAGCCGGCTGATGGACCGGCGCACAACGGCGCGCAGCACGAAGGCGATCACCACGATCAGCGCGACGCGCAGGCCCGTGCCCAGCCAGGCTTCCCAGTTCTCCCTGCTCACCCGTCCACCGTAATCGGGGAAGGGGCCCCCACCGGTCCGGTTCCGGCCCGGGGCAGGGAGAAGTATGAGCAATACGGGGCAGGTGTGGCGAATGACACCATCGGTGCATTCCCTGTTCGTGGTGGCGCTTTCCCCCGCGGCCGGGACACACTGTGGGAGATCGTCCCGGCGCGAGCCACGCGCCGCCGACGGAACTGGAGGGCATCCGTGCCGCAGGTCCTGGTTCTCAATGCCTCGTACGAGCCGCTCGGCGTCGTCCCCATCCGCCGCGCGCTCATTCTGCTGCTGAACGACAAGGCGGTGAGTCTGGAGGACTCGGACGTCCTGATGCGCAGCGCCACCCATGCCATACCGGCACCCAGCGTGGTACGGCTCAAACGCTTCGTCCGGGTTCCCTACCGGGGCTCCGTGCCGCTCACCCGGCGGGCGCTGTTCGCCCGCGACGGCGGCCGGTGCGCGTACTGCGGGGCCGTGGCCACCAGCGTCGACCATGTGATCCCGCGCAGCCGGGGCGGCGCGCACGCCTGGGAGAACGTCGTCGCCGCCTGCCGCAGCTGCAACCACATCAAGGCCGACCGGCAGGTCGCCGAGCTGGGCTGGCGGCTGCGGCACAAGCCGGGGCCGCCCTCCGGGCTCGCCTGGCGCATCATCGGCACCGGCCACCGCGATCCGCGGTGGCTGCCGTACCTCCAGCCGTACGGCGCGGACGACGCGCTGGCCAGAATCGAGGGACGGACCTCCGCCTGAGGGGAGCGGCGCCGCAAATCTTTTCGCCAACCGTGGGTGATATCGATCGCTTTCCCGTAATTGCGGTCGCGAGGACGGATGGGGTGGCGTTGACTGGGTAGGGCAACGAGGGCACCGAAGTCCGCGTTACCGCCCGTGAACGGAGTGAGGCCCGTGGCCGCACCCAGTAAACCCGCCGTCGCCCCCCATCCGCCCGCCCTCATCGGCGAGCCCACAGTGCCGTACGACGAGCTGCCGGCCATGCCCTGGGACGAGACCGGCGAACTCGACCTGTCGGAGCTCACCGACCCCGACGCGGCGGCCCGTGCCCTGGACCCGCCGCTCACCAGCGAGCCGGCCCCCTGGGACATCGCGCCCCTCACCTCGGAGCAGCCGCTGGCCGCCGCCGAGCTGCCGCTGACCTCCGAGCCGACCGGGGCCACCCCGCACTGATCCGTACGAAACGGCGGGGGCGTGGGAAAGGCCGCGGAAGGGGTTCGTTACTGTGGGGGGCGTGGTCAACGCGAACAAGAACGCCCGTGGGCAGAAGCGACTGAGCCAGCGCGGCCTGCGCGCAGGAGCCCTCACGGCCGGCACGCTGCTGATGCTGCTCATGACGTCCCCGGCCGCCCAGGCCCTGACGCGCGAGGACGGCGACGACCCGGGCTCCGGCCTGAGCGTCATCGAGACCCTCGGCCTGTTCGTGGCGGCCCCGATCGCCCTGTTCGTGGTGATCGCCGGGCTGGTCGTGCTGGGCGAGAAGAAGAAGCCGGCCAAGCAGCAGAGCTGATCGCCGCCGCCCGGCTGAGCGCCCCGGAACGGGGCGCGAGCGGGGCATGAGGCGAACGGCGCCGCGGCACCGCGAGGACCGGCCCGGTCGCGGCCGGGCCACCGCGATCCGTCGTGTTGTTCCGCGGGCCCCGCACCCGGGGCCCGCGTTTTCGCATGCCCGGACCCGGCGCCGATCGAACCGGGCGAGCGGGCGGCCCGCCCGGTGCGACTCCCGCGCGGTAGCGGGCCCGTACGGCGAACCCGCACCCCGCTCCCACGGACGGGGGCGCCGGACCGAGCGGTCCGGCGCCCCTGCGCCGTGGCCCCGTTCCCCTACCGTCCGTTACGCCTGCGCCTCGGCCGCCGCCTTGTCGGCGAGCTGGGCGTTCAGGGCGCGCTCCACACCCGCCCGGGACTCCGTGACCAGACGCCGCAGCGCCGGCGACGGCTTCGCCGCCTCCAGCCACGCGTCCGTCTCCGTCAGCGTCGCCCCGCTCACCTGGATTCCCGGGTACAGACCGACCGCGATCTGCTGCGCCATCTCATGGCTGCGGGAGTCCCACACGCTCTTGAGCACCGCGAAGTACTCCGGCGTGTACGAGGCCAGCAGCTCGCGCTGGTCCGCCTGGACGAAGCCGCCGATGACGGCCTCCTGCATGGCGTTGGGCAGCTTGTCGCTCTCCACCACCAGCGCCCACGCCTCGGCCTTCGCCTCCCGCGTCGGCCGGGCCGCCCGCGCGTACGCCGCGTGCCGCTCGCCCGCCGAGGTGCGGTCCCGCTCCAGCTCGGCCGCGATCTCCTTCTCGTCCGCGCGCCCGGTGGCCGCCAGCCGCTGGAGCAGCGACCAGCGCAGCTCCGTGTCCACGGCGAGCCCCTCCACGCTCCGCGAGCCGTCCAGCAGTCCGGCGATCAGGGCCAGTTGCCCGTCCGTGCGGGCCACCGAGGTCAGCGCCCGCGCCCACGCCAGCTGGTGGTCGCTGCCGGGCGCCGCCTCCGCCAGGTGCCGCTCGGCGGCCTCGCTCCAGCGCAGCAGCCCGCTCTCGCGCCACTGCGGGTCGGCGTAGAAGTCGAGCGCCATGGACACCTGGCGGTGCAGGGACTGCACCACGCCGATGTCCGTCTCCTTGCCGATGCCCGAGAGCACCAGCGCCAGGTAGTCGCGGGTGGCCAGTTCGCCGTCGCGGGTCATGTCCCACGCCGAGGCCCAGCTCAGCGCGCGCGGCAGCGACTCGGTGAAGTCGCCCAGGTGCCGCTGCACCACGGCCAGCGACTCCGGGTCAAGGCGCACCTTGGCGTACGACAGGTCGTCGTCGTTGAGCAGCACGACCGCCGGGCGCATCTGCCCCACCAGCTGCGGGACGTCCGTCAGTTCGCCGTCGACGTCCAGCTCGATCCGGTCGCGCCGCACCAGCGCGCCGTCGGTCAGCTCGTACAGGCCGATGGCGATCCGGTGCGGGCGCAGCGTCGGCTCGCCGGTGGCGCCGGGCGGCAGCGCCGGGGCCTCCTGCCGTACCGCGAACGAGGTGATCGCGCCGTCCCCGTCCACCGTGAACTCCGGGCGCAGCACGTTGATGCCGGCCGTCTGGAGCCAGGCCTTGGACCAGGCGCCCAGGTCCCGGCCGCTGGTCTCCTCCAGCGCGCTGAGCAGGTCGGTGAGGCGGGTGTTGCCCCACGCGTGGCGCTTGAAGTACGCCTGCACGCCCGCGAAGAACGCGTCCATGCCGACGTACGCCACCAGCTGCTTGAGGACGGAGGCGCCCTTGGCGTAGGTGATGCCGTCGAAGTTGACCAGGACATCGTCCAGGTCACGGATCTCGGCCATGATCGGGTGGGTGGAGGGCAGCTGGTCCTGCCGGTACGCCCAGGTCTTCATGGAGTTCGCGAAGCTGGTCCAGGCGTGCGGCCAGCGGCTGCCCGGCGCGTGTGCCTGGCAGGCGATCGAGGTGTAGGTGGCGAACGACTCGTTCAGCCACAGGTCGTTCCACCACTCCATGGTCACGAGGTCGCCGAACCACATGTGGGCCAGCTCGTGCAGGATGGTCTCGGCCCGCATCTCGTAGGCCGCGTCGGTCACCTTGGAGCGGAAGACGTACTGGTCGCGGATGGTGACCGCGCCCGCGTTCTCCATGGCGCCGGCGTTGAACTCCGGCACGAACAGCTGGTCGTACTTGGCGAACGGGTACGGGTGGTCGAACTTCTCCTCGAACCAGTCGAAGCCCTGCCGGGTCACGGCGAAGATCGCCTCGGCGTCGAGGTGTTCGGCCAGCGAGGGCCGGCAGTACAGGCCCAGCGGCACCGAACGCCCCCCGGGCCCGTCCCAGCTGCTGTGCACCGAGTGGTACGGGCCCACGATCAGCGCGGTGATGTAGCTGGAGATGCGCGGGGTCGGCTCGAACCGCCACACGTTGTCGGCGGGCTGCGGGGTGGGCGAGTTGGAGATGACCGTCCAGCCCTCGGGCGCCCGCACGGTGAACTGGAAGGACGCCTTCAGGTCGGGCTGCTCGAAGCAGGCGAACACCCGCCGCGCGTCCGGCACCTCGAACTGCGTGTACAGGTACGCCTGCTCGTCCACCGGGTCCACGAACCGGTGCAGGCCCTCGCCCGAGTTGGTGTACGCGCAGTCGGCGACCACCACCAGCTCGTTGTGGCCCTCCGCCACGTGCGGCAGCACGATCCGGGAGTCGGCGAAGACGTCCGAGGCCGGCAGCACCTCCCCGTTGAGCGCCACATGGCGGACCGAGGGGGCCACCAGATCGATGAAGCTCGCCCCGGCCTCGCGCGCCGTGAAGTGCACGGTCGTCTCGGAGCGGAAGGTGCCGCCCTCCTGGGCACCGGAGAGATCGAGCGTGATGGTGTAGCTCTCCACGCTCAGCAGCCGGGCCCGCTCCTGGGCCTCTTCGCGGGTCAGATTCGTGCCAGGCACCAGTTCTCCTTCACGTACACGTGTGTACTCCTGTACTCCGTCCGGTCATCCTTCCACGGGCCACGCACACCGGGGCGGTGCGCGACCTGCGCCGCGCCCGCCCCGGTGCCGTTCACCGTCCCCGCGTGGGGGTCAGGGTGAGGTCAGGAGCCGCTCACCTTCTCGATGATGATCCCGCCGCTGCCCGTCACCGTTCCGGCGGCGTTCAGCAGCTTCACCTCGCCGAAGAACTCGCGTCCGGCGGAGGCGTCACCGGCGGCCGAGATGACGGTCACCTCGGCGTCGATCTCCGCGCTCGCGCCGCTGGCCAGCGAGATGACCTGCTCCTCGTCCACGGCCACCGTGCCCAGCTCGGGGGAGAGGTAGGCGTCGCGGTAGTCGTAGGCGGTGGACCCGGACGGGATGGCGTACGCGTGCACCTCGACGGTGTACGTGCCGGCCGCCGGGTTGGTCAGGACCACGCTCTCCTCGGAGCCGCCGGAGGCCGACTGGCCGACCAGCGTGCCGTCCCGGTACACGTACAGGTCCAGGTCGGCGGCCGGGTCCGAGGTGCCGCCGATGACGGCCTCGAAGCGGGTGACGCCGGCGGCCAGTTCGACCGTGCTGGTCTGGTACGCGCCGGTCTCGATGGTGGGCCGGTCGGTGGCCACCGAGCCCAGGTCACCGGCGGACAGGGTGCCCTCGATCGGCGCCAGCGTGTTGCTGACCTCCCAGCTCACGGGGAGCGGGGTGCCGACGGTGGCCTCCTCGACGGTGACCGTGCCGGGCTCGAAGACGGTGCCCAGGGCGGTCGCGGTCATCGTGTACGGGTTGTCGAGGTGCGGCGAGGTGCGCCGGGCCTCGACCTCGATCTCCCACACGCCCGGGGTCGGGTTCTCGTACGACCGCAGGTCGGGGCGGCAGGTGTTCGAGGGGTTGGTGTAGTTGGGGTAGCAGTTGACGGTGGAGGAGTTGTCCGCCAGCGTGCCCCACGGGGTGATGGCGATCCACCGGGTCTGGCTGCCCTCGGTCAGACCGTCCAGCTTGACCTCAAGGCTCTTGGTGCCCTCGGGGACCTTGATGAAGTACGAGGTGCTGGCGTTGCGCTGCACCGTCGAGGTCTTGGTCACCGCGTAGGAGGGTCCGGCGAGCTGCTCGGTCACCAGGATGGTGCTCAGGACCTGGAGGTCCACGCCCTTGGTGGAGCGGTCGTCCACACCCAGCAGCACGCTGTGCGCCCCGGCCGAGCGCGGCTTGGCCTGCACCTTGACGGTGACCGGCTTGTTGAGCGGCAGCGAGACGGAGCTGCTGCCGACCAGCGAGAAGGTCTTGTCGTGGTTGTTGTCCAGGGTCAGCTTGTGCTGGACGTTGCGGTTGGGGCCGCTGGTACGGGTGAGGGTGATGTCGTACGTCTTGCGCTCACCTACCTTGGGGGCGCTCTCACGGTCGTACACGCCGGTGCCGAAGCCCGGGGTGGCCAGGAACTCGGCCAGATCGCTGCTCACCGGCGCCTTGACGGTGTACTCGTGCGCGGTGGCGCCCTTGGTGATGAGCTTCCACGCGGCGACGGTGTCCATCAGGCCCGCGCCCTGCTCGTGCGCCTGCACCCCGGAGATGGGGTCGGCCGAGGAGGTCAGCGCGGTGCGCAGGTCGGCGGCCGACAGCTCGATGCCGCGCTGCTTGGCACCGGACAGCAGCAGCGCCGCCGCGCCCGCCACCTGCGGCGAGGACATCGAGGTGCCCTGGAGCATCCCGTAGCCGGGCGGCAGCGCGTAGCCCGCCTCGGCGACCGGCGCGCCGGGCTGCCAGGTCGGGATGGTGTTGATGGAGGCGCCGGGCCCGGTGATGGTGGGCTTGAAGCCGCCGTCGGCGCGCGGTCCCGCCGAGGAGAACGGCAGCATGGCGTACTTCTTGGTCACGCCGGAGCCGTAGTTGGCGGCCCAGGTCTCCTTGGAGATGGCGGCGCCGACGCTGACGACCTTCTCGGCGACCGAGGGGTCGGAGACGGTGTTGACACCCGGGCCGTCGTTGCCGGCCGAGATGAACAGCTGGACGTCGTAGGTGTCGATCAGCTCGCTGTACACCCGGGCGCGGGCGTTGTTGCCGTCGTTGAGCGCGGGCAGGCCGCCGATGGAGACATTGACGAGGTCCACGTCGCGGTTGACGACGAGGTCGATCATGCCCTCGAACATGGCGGTGGCGGTGCAGCCGCCGTTGAAGCGGCAGGCGCGCGAGGAGACGATCTGCGCGCCGGGGGCGGCGCCGTTCATCTGGCCGCCGAACAGGCTGTTGGCGGCGGTGATGCCGGCGACGTGGGTGCCGTGCCGCCCGGAGACGATGCCGATGTTGACGAAGTCGCGGGTCTGCCCGATCCAGTCACCGCCGTAGGGGTCCATGGGGACGTCCTCGCGGATCTCCACCACGAACGGGACGGACTCGGCGATCTCGGTGTCCGGGTTGTCGGTGCCGAAGTAGCCGATGTCGTGGTTCTCGCGGTACGGCTTCATGACGGCTTCGTCGGTGAAGTCGCCGTCGTCGTTGAGGTCCACCCGCACGGTGCCGGCCGCCGGGTCGTACAGCACGGCCCAGGCGCCGTCGGTGCGGCCGTCGCGGTTGACGTCGCCGCCCAGCTCACCGGCGGCGATGTTCTCCCGGAAGATCGAGACGTAGTAGTCGCCCGCCGGGGCCTTGTAGTCGCGGCCGTTGTAGCTGAAGGTCTCGCCGGAGACCGCGGTGGTCATCGGGCGCCAGGAGCCGTCGCTGTCGATGATCGGGTCGGTGGCGGTGACCCAGTCGGTGACCTTGCGCTCGCCGGTGGTGGTCTCCTGGAGGGAGGGGTGGGCGAGGTCGACACCGGTGTCCAGGACGCCGATGGTGATGCCGCGGCCGTCGTACTTCTTGTTCTGCTTGACGAAGTCGACGGCGCCCGTCTCGTGCGAGGGCTGGTACGGGTTGGCGGCCTTGGTGGTGGCGTCGGGCGCCTGGTAGGACGTTCCGTTGCCGCCGCCGGAGCCGTGGCCGCGGCCGAGCTCGGTGTCGGGCAGCGGGTCCGGTACCTGGATCTCCTCGTTGAGGTCGATCGCGTACACGGAGGACAGCGCCCGCGCCTCGTCGATGGCCTCGTCGGCGGCGCCGGTGCGCACGGTGGCGCGGACGTAGCCGATCTCGTCGAGGGTGTAGCCGACGGAGGCACCCCGGATGGCATCCAGCGCGTCGCTGACCTCGTCGGTCTGGCCGGGCTCGGTGGCGATCATCAGGGTGACGTGCGGCTCGCCTGCGGCCTTGGCCTCGGCGAGCAGCGTGGCGTCATGGGTGCCGAACTTGTCGTCGATCGGCTTGTCAGCGGCCGAACGGGTGAGCGCGTCGCTCTCGGCGGCGAAGGCGGGCAGCGCACCCGTGACGGCCAGCGCGCTCACCAGCCCGGCGGCGAGCGCCACCCGGGCGGCCCGTGCCGAGCGTCTCCTGCCGGTGGCAGGGGGGAACAGGGGAGAAGTATGAGACATGGGCATCCTTGTTCGGATTCCGGAACCGGATGACCGGTCATCATACGTAAATGATCACTTGATGTAATGGCTTTACAAGATAGTTGTCGCATTCCTGTCATGGACGATTGAAGAAATCGTGCCCGGGGTATCTACGCGCGAGGATCACCGCAAAAGGGTCGTAAAACCCCTAAAAAATGGGAACGCCCGCCCCGGCTCAGGCCGTTGCGGGCGTCCATCCGCCAGCGGAGCGCCGATTACGCTCCGTGCGCCTCCCGGGATTCCTGCGCCTCCTGCGCCCGCAGCGCCCGGTGCAGATCGTCCCGCTGCTCCAGCACCAGCCGGCGCAGCGCCGGGGCCGCCTCCTGATGGGCACTCAGCCACGCGTCGGTGGCCTCCAGCGTCGCCCGGTCCTGCTGCGCGCCCGGGAACAGACCGCGCACCACCGACATGGCGATCTCGATCGACCGCTGCTCCCACACCCGCTCGATCACCTCGAAGTAGCGGGCGGTGAACGGCGCCAGCAGCTCCCGGTGACCCGGCCGCGCGAAGCCGTCGATGGTGGCCTCCACCAGCGCGTTGGACAGCGCGTCGGATTCCACCACCGCCGCCCAGGCGGCCTCCTTCACCTCGGCCGAGGGCCGCGCGGCCAGGCAGCGCACCTGGTGGCGGCGGCCCGAGGCGGTGTCGTCACGCGTCAGCTCCCGCGCCAGCTCCGCCTCGCCGATCCGCCCGTGCGCGGCCAGCGGCAGCAGCATCGTCCAGCGCAGCTCCTGATCGACGACCAGGCCCTCGATCCGCTCCTTGCCGGACAGCAGCCCCTCCAGCAGCGCGAAGTCCGCGTCGGAGTCCGCCCGGCCGGCGAAGAACCGTGCCCAGGCCAGCTGGTGGTCGCCGCCCGGCTCGGAACGCCGCAGCTCCTCCCCGGCCGCCCGCGCCAGCTCGGCCGCCGCCTGCGCGCGCCGCGCCCGCGGCAGGTACCACTCCAGCGCCGAGTCGGCCCAGCTGAGCACCATCTGGAGCACGCCGATCTGCGTCTCGGCGCCGCCGAACCGGCGCACCAGCGTCAGGAAGTCGGCGGCCGGCAGCAGCCCGTCGCGGGTCAGGTTCCACAGCGCCGACCAGCACAGCGCGCGGGCCAGCGGGTCCTCGATGTCGCCCAGGTGCTCGCGCAGGGTCTCCAGCGAGGCCGGGTCGAAGCGGGTTTTGCAGTACGTCAGGTCCTCGTCGTTGACCAGCACCAGATCGGGCCGCTCCGCGCCCACCAGCGCGTCCACCACCGTCAGCGCGTCGGCCACATCGACGCCGGCCGCCGCGTACCGTACGAGCCGCCCGCCCTCCGCCAGCCGGTAGAGCCCGACCTGCACCCGGTGCGGGCGCAGCGTGGGGTGGTCCTGCGGCGCGTCCTGCTCGATGGCCAGCTCGGCGATCCGGCCGTCCGCGTCGTGCCGCAGGCGCGGGGTGAGGGAGTTGAGCCCGGCGGTCTGCAGCCAGGCCCGCGCCCACTCGGCCATGTCCCGGCCGGAGGTCTCGGTGAGCACCGACAGCAGGTCCGACAGCCGGGTGTTGCCGTAGGCGTGCCGCTTGAAGTAGCGCCGCGCGCCCTCCAGGAACGCGTCCTCGCCGGCGTAGGCCACCAGCTGCTTGAGGACGGAGGCGCCCTTGGCGTAGGTGATGCCGTCGAAGTTGAGCTTGGCGTCCTGCAGGTCGCGGATGTCCGCGGTGATCGGGTGCGTGGAGGGCAGCTGGTCGGCGCGGTACGCCCAGGCCTTGCGGCGGTTGGCGAAGGTGATCCACGCCTCGTCGAAGCGGGTGGCTCCGTGCGAGGCGTAGGCGCCCATGAAGTCGGCGAAGGACTCCTTGAGCCACAGGTCGTCCCACCACTCCATGGTGACGAGATCGCCGAACCACATGTGGGCCATCTCGTGCAGCAGGGTGTTGGCGCGGGCCTGGTAGGCGGCGCGGGTGGTGCGGCCGCGGAAGACGTACTCCTCGCGGAAGGTCACCAGGCCCGGGTTCTCCATGGCGCCGAGGTTGTACTCGGGCACGAACGCCTGGTCGTACTTCCCGAAGGGGTACGGGAAGTCGAAGTGGTCGTGGAAGAAGTCCAGACCGGCCTTCGTGGTCGCGAAGATCTCGTCCGGGTCGAAGTGCTTGGCGAGCCCCTTGCGGCACAGCGCGCCGAGCGGGATCTCCAGCGTGGTGCCGTCGGCGAGGGTGCGGGAGTAGTGGTCGCGCACCTGGTGGTACGGGCCGGCCAGCACGGCGGTGATGTAGGTGGAGATGGGCTTGGTGGTCGCGAACGTGTGCCGCGTGCCGCCGCCCTCCGGGGGCACCGACTCGCCGGTGGCGGCGCCGTTGCTGAGCACCACCCACTCCCGCGGGGCGAGCACCGTGAAGGCGTAGGGCGCCTTGAGGTCCGGCTGCTCGAAGTTGACGAACACCCGGCGGGCGTCGGCCGGCTCGTACTGGGTGTAGAGGTAGGTCTCGCCGTCCTCGGGGTCGGTGAAGTGGTGCAGGCCCTCACCGGTGCGGCTGTAGGCGCAGCGGGCGTCGACGATCAGCTCGTTCTCCGCGCGCAGACCGTCCAGCCGCACGCGGGTGCCGTCGAAGACGCGGTCGACGTTGAGCGACTCCCCGTTCAGCGTCACCGAGTGGACGTGCGGGGCGATGAGATCGGCGAAGGTGTCCGCACCCTCCTCGGCGCAGGAGAAGCGGATGGTGGTGGTGGAGCGGAACGTACGGGGCCCGGAGGCGGGTGCCGGCCCGGCCGCGTCGCGCACGTCCAGGACCACCTCGTACCCGTGCACGGTCAGCAGCCGGGACCGTACGCCCGCCTCGTTGCGGGTCAGGTTCTCTCCGGGCACGACGTTTCTCCTCATGTCTGGCATACGGAAGGGGCCCGGCCAGCATGTCATGGGGCCGTGCGATCACCGGCGGGTACCGGGAATGCGTCCGGGGATGGTGAGGTTGTAGCTGCGACAACCGTCACTTGTGGAGGAGCCGAGGCCATGTCGGAGAAGACCCCCGCCGATTTCTGGTTCGACCCGATGTGTCCGTGGGCGTGGCTGACGTCGCGCTGGATGCTGGAGGTGGAGAAGGTACGGCCGGTGGAGGTGCGCTGGCACGTGATGAGCCTGGCGGTGCTGAACGAGCCCCGCAAGGACGAACTCCCCGAGCGGTACGCGAAGGCGATGGAGACCGCCTGGGCCCCGGTGCGGGTGCTGATCGCGGCCGAGGAGCGCTTCGGCAGCGAGGTGCTCGGCCCGCTGTACACGGCGCTCGGTACCCGCTTCCACCTTCAGGAGAAGCCGCGTACCAAGGAGACGATCGTCGAGGCCCTGGAGGAGGCCGGCCTGCCGGTGGAGCTGGCGGACGCGGGGGACACCGACGCGTACGACACGGCGCTGCGCGCCTCGCACAAGGCCGGCATCGACCTGGTGGGCCAGGACGTGGGCACCCCGGTGATCGCGGTGCCGGGCGCGGACGGCGAGCAGATCGCCTTCTTCGGCCCCGTGGTGACCCCGGCCCCCAAGGGCGAGGCGGCGGCGCGGCTGTGGGACGGCACGCTGCTGGTGGCGAGCACCCCGGGCTTCTACGAGATCAAGCGCACCCGGGACGCGAGTCCGCAGTTCGACTGAGGCCCCCGCCCGAGAAGCTGAACGGCCCCCGCGTATGTGGCACGCGGGGGCCGCTCTTTTTTCACCTGCCCGGTGAAACGGTGAGAAGACGATCACGCGAGCAGGAGCTTGCCGCCGCCGGCCTTGGCGGCGGTGTACCGGGCGGCGACGTCCTGCCAGTTGACGACGCGCCACATGGCCTCGACGAAGTCGACCTTCTGGTTGCGGTACTGGAGGTAGAAGGCGTGCTCCCAGGCGTCGAAGACGAGGATCGGGACGGACCCCTGGCCGATGTTCCCCTGGTGGTCGTAGACCTGCTCGACGACCAGCCGGCCGCTGAGCGGCTCGTAGGCCAGCACGCCCCAGCCCGAGCCCTGTGTGGTGGCGGAGGCCTTGGACAGCTGCGCCTTGAAGCGCGTGAAGGACCCGAACGACTCGGCGATGGCGTCGGCCAGCTCCCCGGTCCCGTCCTTCTCCAGCGGCTCCCCGCCGCCGTCACCGGTCATGTTGCGCCAGTAGATGGAGTGCAGGATGTGGCCGGACAGGTGGAACGCGAGGTTCTTCTCCAGCCCGGTGACGTTCCCCCACTGATCCTTCTCCCGCGCCTCGGCGAGCTGGTCGAGGGTGTCGTTGGCGCCTTTGACGTAGGCGGCGTGGTGCTTGTCGTGGTGCAGCTCGATGATCTCCCCGCTGATGACCGGCTCCAGGGAGGAGTAGTCGTACGGCAGCTCAGGAAGCGTGTAGGTGGCCATGCCGGTGCCTTGCCCGTCTCGCTCGAGTAATTGCATAAGACTTGCAACAACAAGCTAGCAGCATTTATCCCCTCAGCGGGTGCCGATGACACTCGCCAGGGTGGCGAGCACGCTGAGCGTCACCAGGCCGGCCGCCGCGCAGACCCCACCCCTTGGACGGGATCCGGACCGCCGCAGCCGGGCGAAGCCCGCTCCGTAACGGGTCGGCCCGCACGGCGAGGCGGCCTCGTCGTGCACGAATCGGATCAGCGTCGTCATGCACGGGACGCAAGCGTGCACCGCTCGGGACCGCCCGAACCCGGCCACCGACCCGGCCCAGACCGTCGGAACGTCCCTGGCCCGGCACATGGAACACGCCCCGTTCCGCGCCCAGCCGGCGAACAGGCCGGTACGCAGCCACACCTGCGCGGGAGACGGCGTACGCGACGTCACCGGCGCCCACCCCGGCTCCGGGCGTTCGCCTCACGCACCGGCTGCGACAACCCCTCCGACAGCGCCACCGCCTCCAGATCCCCCGGCAGCGCGAACCACTCCACGCCGCCACCCTGCGGCCGCAGCGCGACCCGCCCACCGACCCGGTCCATGACGACCCCGATCCGTCCGTTCCACGTGTCACGCACCAGCGACCCGACATCGGGCAGCGGTGGCGGGCCGTCGTGCTGATCTGTCGTCACTGAAGCCCGCTCCCACCGATCGTCCGCCGCATGGTGGCCGCCCGCTCGTCCGGGTACGGGGACAACAGATGGACCGCACGTTCCCGATGCTCCTGGGCTTCCTCGCCTGGGGTGGCATCGGCCAGGCAGATCAGAGCGAGGGCCTCGTGCCAGGGGTCGTCCAGTCCCCGGTGGACGGACGCGGCGCGCCCGGCCAAGTCGGCAGCCTCGGAGCGCCTTCCCCCGTCGAGCAGAACCTGTGCGACCGCTTGCCACGCCATGGCCTCCCGGGAGCGGTTGCCACTGCGGGCGTGCAGGTCGGCCGCACGGTGGAAGGAAGCCAGGGCCTCCTCGACCCGGCCCGCCGCCCGTTGTGCCTTCCCGAGGGCGAGCAGCCAATATCCCTCCAGCGTCTCGGATCGCAGGTCCACGGCCAGAGCGACCGCCTCCTCGGCGCAGGCCAGGGCGGCTTCGGTTTCCCCTCGCTCACGGTGGATCACGCTGAGCTGTCGCAGGGCGTTACCCACGCTGCGCCGGGCACCGAGCGCGCGGTGGATCTCCAGAGCGCGCCGCGCGTCCGCTTCGGCTTCGTCCACCCGGCCCGCCGCGCAGCGGGTACTCGACAGATTGGCCAGGGTCATCGCTGCCCGATGCCGCTCGCCGAACTCCTCGAAGAGGGCGAGGGCGCGCGTGAAGTGCTCCTCGGCCGCGCTCAACTCCCGACGGTGAAGATGGACGATCCCCAGCAGATTCGTCGACGACGCCTCGCCCCGCCGGTCACCCAGTTGGCTGCGGATCTCCAGCGCCTGCTGATGACAGCGCAGGCTCTCCGTCAACCGGTTGACCCGGGCGTGACCCATGCCGACGCATTCCAGCAGCCGCGCTTCACCGGCCCCGTCACCGAGCCGGCGGACGGCCCGCAGGCCCCGGTCCGCGATGACCGACCAGTCCTCCACGGACAGGGAAGGCAGCTTGGCGTCCCAGAGCAGGACGGCCAGCAGCCAGGCGAACCGGTCGGGACCATCCGCCTCGGCGGCCTGGATGACGGGGACGAAGTGTTCCTGCTCCCACACGGCCCAGTCCACGGGGGAGTGCGGGGAAACGTCGTCCCCTGAAGTCGGCGGGGTGGCCTGCTCGTTCATCATCGAACGTCCTTCGGTTGTGCGGTGAACACCTTCACTTGCCAGAGGTAACCGTCCGATTGCGGAGAGCGGTACCGTTGGCAGCGCGTGAGCGTTTAAGAGCTTTCAGTGCATGAGGGGTTGTGGATCATGCCGATTCCCGCACCGAACCACTCACTCGACCGCTTGTACCGGGAAACTGGCTGGACCCTCCGCCAGTTCGCACAGGCGGTCAACCGTCTCGGCACGGAGCGCGGAACGCCGCTGAGGTACCGGGAGTCGTCGGTGCACCAGTGGCTCAACGGTGCTCTGCCGATGCCCCAGGTGCGTCCGCTGATCCTCGAAGCGCTCGCCCGAAGGCTGGGCCGCCCGGTGACGGGAGGCGAAGTGGGTTTTCCCGTCCGAGCCGATCGATCCGAGGTTCAACCACCTACCGTGGAAGGTCTGATCGACCTCGGGAGGCTGGATATGGACCCCTCACGTCGCGGTGTACTCGGCGCCGGGCTGTTCTCCGTCGCCGTGACGATCCCGGACTGGCCTGACGTTGTCGGGCGGATGCAATCGGTCCATGCGGGCAACGTTCAGCGGATAGGAATGCCGGAAGTTGACACGGTCGTTGCCATGACCGAACGCATCTCGGAACTTGATGACCAGTTCGGCGGGAGGCACGCCCGTCCCATGGCGGCGGCTTTTCTGGTGAACACGGTTGCCCCGTATTTGAGATCGGATGCATCGGAATCGGTGCGCAAAGCCATGCTGTCGGCCGCCTCGGACCTCTGTTACCTCACGGGCTACATGGCCGTGGATGAAGGGCTGCACGGGCTCGCGCAAGGCTACTACCTCAAGGCGCTCGAACTGGCGGGTTCGGCCGATGACCACCTCACGTACTGCACGACGCTCCGGGGGATGAGCGTGCAGGCGGTGGATTTGGGTCACGGGGCGCAGGCCATGAGGCTGGCGAACGCCGCAGCAGCGGCCTCCCCTCAGGCAGGCCCGAGGATGCGGGCGTTTCTCGCGGGTCAGCAGGCGCACGCGAGTGCCCAGACCGGAGATCGCCAGGGTGCGCTTCGGTATATTCGCGAAGCAGAAGTAGCAATGGAAAAGGCTGAATCGCGGTCAAAGCCGTTCGGTTCGTATGACCCGTCATCGCTGCACTACCACATCAGCCAAGTGCGCTATGAACTCGGTGATGTCCCCGGAGCTATCTCGGCATTCGTTCAGTCGGATCAGCTGCGCTACGACATTTTCCGCCGGGGACGTGTTCGGCACCGGGCCATGCTCGCGGAACGCCAACACGAAGTCGGTCACCTTGAAGCAGCTTGCGCCACCTGGAACCTCGCCCTCGATGACTACCCTTTGGTTCAGTCGGGCAGGGCCGATGCTCGTGTCCGAGAGATGTTCCGCCTGATCCGGCCCCACCTCAAGAACGCCACCGCCCGCACCCTGGACGAACGCGCCCGCGCCGTCACTCCGGCCGCGCTCCACACATAGGCGCGGTCACGCCTCCGGGATGTCCGGCTTCGCCGCGCTGAGCATGTTGCCCGGGATGATCACCAGGCGTTCACCGGGGCCGAGCTTCACCCCCGGCGGCAGCCGGGAGTCATAGGCGGCCGTCAGGTCGCGGCCGATGACCGCCACGTCTCCGTTGTCCAGCTGCCAGATGTCCGGGCACAACTCCTCGTCCTCCGAGTTGCCCAGTTCCTGAGCCGTCCTGCCCAGGCGTCGCGCGAACGTCGCGGACGGGTCCGCCTCCCACGGGGGAGCCATGGTGCCTCCGATCGGAGCGTGGCCGTTGCCGGATTCTCACTCACCGTATCGGGGCGGGCCATCCGCGAACAGGGGGCGCCTCCACGTGCGAGGTGTTCGGTGCGTGTTGTGGGGTGTGGATAAGAGGGGAGGGGTTCGGGCAGTGGATTGGGCTCTTGTTCCGGGTGGGTGGGGTGGGGTCGGATAGGGGGTGGGGGAATTCGTTCTTTGGAGGATGTATATGAGCACCGCTGTACTCGCGGATCTGCTGCCCGCCCCGACCCTCTCCCGGGCCCGGGCGCAGGATGTGGCACTGGTCGTGGGTGGCGCCGTGTTGACCGGGGTCGCCGCGCAGATAGCGCTGCCCGTTCCGGGGTCGCCCGTGCCGGTGACCGGCCAGACGTTCGCCGCCCTGCTCGTCGGCGTCTCGCTCGGCCCCGCCCGCGCCCTGCTGTCGATGCTGCTGTACGCGCTGGCCGGCATGGCCGGTATGCCGTGGTTCGCGGAGGCGTCCTCCGGGTTCGGGATGCCGTCCTTCGGCTACATCATCGGGATGACCGTCGCCGCCGCCGTCGTCGGTGAGCTGGCGCGGCGCGGCGGGGACCGTACGGTGCTGCGGACCGCCGGGACGATGGTGGCGGGCATGGCCGTCACGTACGCGATCGGCGTGCCCTACCTGGCGCTGGCCACCGGCATGTCGGCGGGCGAGGCCATGGCCGCCGGGCTGGTGCCGTTCCTCATCGGTGACGCCCTCAAGGCGGCCCTCGCGATGGGCGCGCTGCCCGCCGCCTGGCGCATCGCCGGTCGCCGGGGGCGCGCGTAACCGGGCCACCGCGCGCATGTCAGACTCATCCCCATGCGCGTCTATCTCGGCTCCGACCACGCCGGCTATGAACTGAAGAACCACCTCGTCGACTGGCTCACGGCGCACGGCCATGAGCCGGTCGACTGCGGTCCGCACGCGTACGACGCGCAGGACGACTACCCGCCGTTCTGCCTGCGTACCGCCGAGGCGGTCGCCGCCGACCCCGACGCGCTCGGCGTCGTCATCGGCGGCAGCGGCAACGGAGAGGCGATCGCCGCCAACAAGGTCGCGGGCGTCCGCTGCGCCCTCGCCTGGAGCGTGGAGACCGCGAAGCTGGGGCGGCAGCACAACAACGCCAATGTGGTGGGCATCGGCGCCCGCATGCACACCACCGACGAGGCCACCACCTTCGTCGAGGTCTTCCTCGCCACCCCGTACTCCGGCGAGGACCGGCACACCCGCCGCATCGACATGCTCAGCGCCTACGAGACGGACGGCACGCTGCCGCCGCTGCCCGCCGGCGCCTGATGCCTGAGGGCCACACCATTCACCGGCTGGCCGCCGACTACCGCGAGCGGTTCGGCGGCCGGGCGGTGCGGGTGGACTCCCCGCAGGGGAAGTTCGCCGGCGGCGCCGCGCTGATCGACGGTGAGGTGCTGCGCGAGACCGAGGCCCACGGAAAGAACCTCTTCCTGGGCCTGGGCTGGCGCAAGTGGGTGCACATCCATCTGGGGCTGTACGGCAAGGTCGCCTTCGGCGACGGCCCGCCCCCGCCGCCCACCGGGCAGATCCGGCTGCGGCTGGCCACCGCCGAGGCGTACGCGGACCTGCGCGGCCCCACCACGTGCGCGCTGCTCAGCCAGGACGAGAAGGGGGCCGTGCAACGGCGTCTGGGCGCCGACCCGCTGCGTGCGGACGCCCAGCCCGACCTCGCCTGGCGGCGGATCTCCGCCAGCCGCACGACGATCGCCGAACTGCTGATGGACCAGCGGATCATCGCCGGTGTCGGCAACGTCTACCGGGCCGAGATCCTCTTCCGGCACGGGATCGACCCCTATCTGCCGGGCCTGGCGCTGGAGCGCGCGGAGTGGGACGCGATGTGGCAGGACCTCATCCCGCTCATGCGCGAGGGGGTGCGCAACAACCGCATCGACACGGTGCGGCCGGAGCACACCCCCCGGGCCATGGGCCGGGCGCCGCGCGTGGACGGCCACGGGGGAGAGGTGTACGTCTACCGCCGCGCGACCCTGCCCTGCCTGGTGTGCGGGACCCCGGTCCGGCGTGCCGAGATCGCGGCCCGCAACCTGTTCTGGTGCCCGGTGTGCCAGCCGGCCCGGGCCGCCGGGCGCGGTCAGCGCGCCGCCACCGGCTGACCCTCGGCGACCAGTTCGCGCACCGCGCGCACCACGCGCTCCACGTGTTCGGCGGGGGTGCCCACTCCGAAGCTGACCCGGATGGCCTTCAGCGGCCCGTCGCAGCCGGCCGCCCGGCCGCCGTCGCCCTCCGGGCCCAGCAGCGTACGGACCAGCGGGTGCGCGCAGAACAGCCCGTCGCGTACGCCGATCCCATAGCGCTCGGAGAGCGCCTTGGCGAACTCCTCGCTGGACCAGCCGTCCACGACGAAGGACAGCACGGCCACCCGGGGCGCGTCCGGGCCGAACAGCGCCAGCTGCCGCACCCCGGGAACGGTGGCCAGTCCGGAGCGCAGCACGGCCAGCAACTCCTCCTCGCGCGCCACCAGTTGCTCGAACCCGGCGTCGGTCAGCGCCCGGCAGGCCGCCGCGATGGCGAACGCGCCGATCACATTGGGCGAACCGGCCTCGTGCCGGGAGATGTTGTCGTTCCACACGACGCCGACCGCGCCGTCCTGCGCGGTGACGGTATTGCTGGCGCCGCCGCCGGCGAGGTACGGGGCGGCGTTGCTCAGCCAGTCGGCGCGTCCGGCCAGGACGCCGGAGCCGAACGGCGCGTACAGCTTGTGCCCGGAGAAGGCGACCCAGTCGACGCCGAGCGCGGTGATGTCGACGGGGCGGTGCGGGGCGAGCTGGGCGGCGTCCAGGACGGTGCGGGCGCCGGAGCGGCGGGCGACGGTGGCGAGTTCGGCGATGGGCCACAGTTCGCCGGTGACGTTGGAGGCGCCGGTGACGCACAGCAGCTTGGGCCCGGGGGCGGCGTCGGCGAGCGCGTTGACCAGGGTGGCGACGGCCTGCCCCGGGGTGCGCGGCGCCGGGAGGTACGTCACGGGGTGGCCGTGGTGCGCCCAGGGCAGCAGTGCTGCGTGGTGTTCGGTCTCGAAGACGAACACCTGGGTGCCGGTGGGCAGGGCACCGGCCAGCAGGTTCAGGGAGTCGGTGGTGGAGCGGGTGAAGATCAGCTGGTCGTCGGGGCGGCAGCCGAGGAACGCGGCCACCGTCGCCCGGCTCTCCTCGTACAGGTCGGTCGACAGCTGGGAGAGGTAGCCGGCGCCGCGGTGGACGCTGCCGTAGTACGGGGCGTACGCGGCGACCTCGTCCCACACCGCGCGCAGGGCGGGGGCGCTGGCGGCGTAGTCGAGTGCGGCGTAGCCGATCTCCCCGCCGTCCGCGATCGGGGCGCGGACCTCGTCGCCGAGGACGGGGAGGGGGCGCGGGAGGGAACAGCCGGCGGTGTTCGGGGCAGGGGCGATCGGCGCAGTGGGCATGACAAAGCTCCGGGAAAGGCTGAAGGCAGACAGAGGCAGGCTGGGTCGGGGGCGTGCGCCCTAACGCATTCGCGTGCTCATGGAAGAACTCCCTCAAGAACCGTGCTTGCCACAGACCTCGCTGCCTGCGGCCCGGTCATCACCCGGGGCACCCCGCCGACGGTTGGAGGGTTGCCGGACAGCGGGCCGGGGCCTTGATCGCTGTCACTCGTGACCTGATCGCAGACTATGTCATGGCGATCGGTGATGAACACCTTGTGTCCATATCGCGAGACCGACGGCACATGGCCGCCGCCTTGACAGCTCACTGAGGGTTGGCTGATATTTACCGCATGCCAGCCCTGCCGCTTTTGACATCGCGCCGACACGTGGACCTGCTCCGCGTCACGTCGGCGTCCTGTGCGGGCTGCTGATTCCCCCCACCGCGCGGCGGTGAGCGCCGGCCTTTGGCCGCGCCCGTAACCGCCCCTCGCGCGCCGGGACTTCCTCGCGGGATGTGCACCGCGTCGCCGTGCCCTGCCCCGCCCTCCGCCCTGTCGTGCCGTGCGGCACCGCTCGTCGCCCACGGCCCGTTCCATCTCACCTTCCTGACGTTCCTCACCTTCCTCACCCCGGTCCGTCCTGCCGCGCGCCTTCGCGCGCCGCCGGCCGGGTGATTCGTCCTGAAAGGACCCTCCGCCGTGGCCACCTCGCCCACGCCCAGACGGCTCAGCCGCCGCATGTCCCGCCCCGCCCACGCCACCGCGCTGATCGCCGCGATCGCCGTCGCCCTCACCGCCTGCGGCACCGACGGCACCACCAACGGCGGTGGCTCGGGCGACGATTCGGGCAGCGCCGGCGCCTCCGGCGAACCCGTGGCCGGCGGCACCCTGAAGTACGCCTTCGCCAACCCCATCGACTGCGTCGACCCGCGCCAGCGCCCACAGCTCACCTCCCGCAACGTCGGCCGCCAGCTCGGCGACCAGCTCACCGAACAGGACCCGCAGACCAAGGAGATCAAGCCCTGGCTCGCCACCTCCTGGGAGATCAGCGATGACGTGAGCGCCTTCACCTTCCACCTGCGCGAGGACGTCACCTTCTCCGACGGCGAGCCCTTCGACGCCGAGGCCGTCAAGGCCAACTTCGACGCCGTCGTCGACCTCGGCGCCCGCGCCCCCCAGGGCAGCAGCTTCATCGCCGGCTACCAGGGTTCGACCGTCCTCGACGAGTACACCGTGCGCGTCGACTTCGACGGCCCCAACGCCCAGTTCCTCCAGGCCACCGCCACCGCATCGTTCGTCCAGCTCTCCCCGGCCTCCCTCGGCAACGACCCCGCCGACCTGTGCCTGGGCGACTTCGCCGCCTCCGGGCCGTTCACTCTCGGCTCCTTCACCCCGGAGAAGTCCGTCGAGCTGCTCAAGCGCGAGGACTACGCCTGGGCCTCCCCGATCGCCGCCAACCAGGGCGCCGCCTACGTCGACAAGATCGTCCTGGAGGTGGTCCCCGAGGGCGGCGTCCGCTACGGCTCCCTCACCAGCGACCAGATCGACCTCGCCGACGGCATCCCCTCCACCAACCAGGCCGAACTGACCAACCTCCCCGGCTACGGCCTGGTCACCGGCGCCTCCCCGGGCATCGCCATCCCCTACATCCCGCTCGCGTCCAGCCCCAAGCTCCAGGACCCGGACGTGCGGCGCGCCCTGAGCCTGGCCATCGACCGCCAGGCCATCGTCGACGCCATCTTCCAGGGCACCCAGCAGCCGGCCTCCGGCGTCGTCACCGCCGCCACCCCCGGCTACACCGACCAGTCCGGGGACATCCGGCACGACCCCGAGGCCGCCATCGCCCTGCTGGAGGGCGCCGGTTACGACACCGTCGGCGACGACGGCATCCGCCGCGACACCGACGGCGACCAGCTCTCCCTCACCATCACCTACCAGGCCGGCTCCCCCGACGCCGAGGCACAGCACCAGCTCGTGCAGCAGGAGTGGAAGGAGATCGGCGTCGAACTCGTCCTCGACCCGGTCGCCACCCTCCCCGACGTGCCCATCGACGAGTTCCCCGGCGACCTCACCACCTGGAGCCAGGGCCGCGCCGACATCGACGTCATCCGCCTCGTCTACGGCTCGTCCCACCCCGAGATGAGCATGCTCTACAACCACCCGGACGAGGAACTGGACACCCTCCTCGACTCCCTCCAGTCCACCGTCGATCCCGCCGAGCGCCAGGCCATCGGTGAACAGGCCCAGCAGCGCATCGTCGAGCAGGGCTACACCATCCCCGTCTACGACCGCTACTGGTCCTACGGCTTCGGCCCCAAGGTCGGCGGCTTCGCGGCCGACATCGAGGGCAAGCCGCTGCTGAACGAGGTGTGGATCGCCCAGTGAGCCGCTACGTCCTGGTCCGGCTCGCCAACGGACTCATCGTCCTGTGGGCGGCGCTGAGCCTCTCCTTCCTGGTGCTGCATCTCGTCCCGGGCGACCCGGTGTCGATCATGCTGCGCTCCGGTGGCGGCGGCGACCCGGTCGGCGTCGACGCCGCACAGGCCGCCGCGCTCCGCACCGAGCTGGGCCTGGACCGGCCGCTGTACGAGCAGTACACGGACTTCGTGGTCCGCGCGCTGTCCCTGGACTTCGGCACCTCCTTCGGGACCGGGGACGAGGTCAGCGCCATGCTGGCACGCGCCCTGCCCTCCACGCTGGAACTGGCCACCGCGTCCCTGCTGCTCACCGCCGTGCTCGGGGTGGCCGCCGCGCTGGCGGCCACCCTGGCGCCCTGGGCGCCGCTGCGCAACGCCGTGCTGTCCACCACCGTCGCCGGGATCTCGCTGCCCAGCTTCTGGACCGCGATCCTGCTGATCCAGGTGTTCTCCTTCGGGCTCGGCTGGTTCCCGGCGTACGGCGACAGCGACGCCGCACGGCTGGTGCTGCCCGCCATCGCCCTGGCGCTGCCCAGCGCCGGGGTGCTGGCCCAACTGCTGGCCAAGGGCCTGCGTACGGCGCTGGCCGAACCGTACGTGCGCACCGCCCGCGCCAAGGGGGCTGGGCGGCTGCGCACCGCCTGGCACCACGCCTTCCGCAACGCGTCGATCCCGGCGCTGACCATGCTGGGCATGATGATCGGCAACATCTTGGCCGGGGCCATCATCACCGAGACCGTCTTCGCCCGCGCGGGCATCGGCCGGCTGACCGCCGACGCCATCGCGGACCAGGACTTCCCGGTGATCCGCGCGATCATCTTCCTCGCCGGCGCCCTGTACGTGCTGGTCAATCTCGCCGTCGACCTCATCTACCCCAAGGTCGATCCCCGGATCGTCCTCCAGGCCGGAGCGACCTCATGACGACCACCGGGGCCACGACCACCGGCACGCCCACGATCCCCGCCGCCGACCCGGCTGCCGACCCCGCTCCCGGCACCGAACAGAGCCACGACCAGGAGCAGGAACAGGAGCAGGAACAGGCACACGGCCGGGCCGCCCGGCTCCGCTCCGCGCTCGGCTCCCTGGCCGCCCGTCCCGGGCTGCTGCTGGCCGTCCTCTACCTGGCGCTGATCCTCGCCTGGACGCTGCTGCCCTCGCTGTTCGCCGGCGAGGACCCGCTGCGCACCAACCCGGCCGCCTCGCTCACCCCACCCGGCGCCGAGCACTGGTTCGGCACCGACAACCTGGGCCGCGACCTGTTCACCCGCGTCGTGCACGGCACCCGCACCTCCATCACCGCCGCTCTCATCGCCGTCTCGCTGTCGCTGGTGGCCGGCACCGTGCTGGGCGTGCTCTCCGGCTACCTCGGCGGCTGGGTCGACCAGACCCTGATGCGTTTCGTCGAGGTGCTGATCGTCATCCCCGGGCTGCTGCTGTCCCTGGCCGTGGTCTCCATCCTCGGCTTCGGCGTCACCAACGTCGCCATCGCGGTGGGCATCTCGGGCATCCCCGGCTTCGCCCGCGTCATCCGCGCCGAAGTGCTGCGCATCAAGTCCAGCGTGTACTTCCAGGCCGCCGTCACCAGTGGCACCCGCACCCCGGTCATCCTCGCGCGGCACGTGCTGCCCAACGCCTCTCAGCCCGTCCTCGTCCTCGCCGCCCTGGAGATCGGCGGCGCGGTGCTGTCCGTGTCCGCGCTCAGCTTCCTGGGGTACGGGGCCGCCCCGCCCGCGCCCGAACTGGGCGCCATGGTCGCCCAGGGCCGCGACTACATCTCCACCGCCTGGTGGCTGACCACCTTCCCCGGCCTGGCCATCGCCCTGATCGTGCTCTCCGCCAACCGCGTCGGACGCGCCCTCGAACGAACCGGAGCACAGTGATGAGCTCGCCAGAACCCCTGCTCACCATCCGGGACCTGACGGTGGCCTTCCACTCCCGCCGCTCCACCGTGCGGGCGGTGCGCGGCCTCGACCTCGACCTCGCGCCCGGCAGCACCCTGGCACTGGTCGGGGAATCGGGATCGGGCAAGTCCACCACCGGCCTCGCTGTCCTGGGACTGCTGCCCACCGGCGCCACGGTGCTGGGCGGCCGGGTCACCCTGGCCGGCCGCGAACTGACCGGCCTGCGCGAACGGGAGTGGCGCACCGTACGGGGCCGGGAGATCGGCTTCGTACCCCAGGACCCCATGGTCTCCCTCAACCCCGTGCAGCGGGTCGGCGACCAGGTCGCCGAAGTCCTGCGCATCCACGGCCTGGCGGAGAACGCCAAGGCCGCCCGGGAACGGGCCGTCGACCTGCTCGCCGACGCCGGCCTGCCCCACCCCGCGCGCGTCGCCCGCCAGTTGCCGCACGAGCTGTCCGGCGGGATGTGCCAGCGGGCGCTCATCGCCATCGCGCTCGCCGGCGAACCCAGGCTGCTCATCGCCGACGAGCCCACCAGCGCCCTCGACGTCACCGTGCAGCGTCGCATCCTGGACCACCTGGAGACCGTCACCGAACGCCTGGGCACCTCGCTGCTGCTGATCACCCACGACCTGGCGGTGGCCGCCGACCGCGCGGACGAGATCGCCGTCATGTCCCGGGGCCGGATCGTCGAACGCGGCCCGGGACGCCGCGTCCTCACCGAACCGTCCCACCCCTACACCCGCGAACTGGTCGCCGCCGTACCGGACATGACCGCAGACCCGGCGCGCCCGACACCCCAGGAGGACCGGCCGCCGCTCCTCGACGTGCGCGGCCTGCGCCGCACCTTCGACGGCGGCCGCACCGTCGCCGTCGACGACGTGAGCTTCACCCTCCCGGCCGGCGGCTCGCTCGGCATCGTCGGCGAGTCGGGATCCGGCAAATCCACCACCGCCAAACTGGTGCTGCGCCTGGACCGCCCGGACGCGGGCACCATCACCCTCGACGGCCAGGACCTGTCCACCCTGGCCCCGGCCGCGCTGCGCCGGCTGCGCCGCGACATCCAGCCGGTCTTCCAGGACCCGTACGGCTCGCTCGACCCGCACTTCACCGTCGCCCAGTCCATCGCCGAGCCGCTGCGCGCCTTTCGGGTCACCGGCCGCCGCGGCCGGCGTGAGCGGGTCGCCGAACTCCTTGACCTGGTACGCCTGCCCGCCTCCGCCGCCCACCGCCGCCCCGGCGAACTCTCCGGCGGCCAGCGCCAGCGCGTGTCCATCGCCCGCGCCCTGGCGCTCACCCCCAAGCTGCTGGTCCTGGACGAACCGGTCTCGGCCCTCGACGTCTCCGTCCAGGCCAGCGTGCTGGAGCTGCTGACGGACCTGCGCGCCGAGTTCGGGCTGAGCTACCTGTTCATCTCCCACGACCTGGCGGTGGTCCGCCAGATCTGCGACCGCGTCGCGGTGATGCGAGAGGGCGGAATCGTGGAATCCGGCCTGGTCACCCAGGTCTTCGACCACCCCGAGCACCCGTACACCCAGGACCTCCTCTCCGCCATCCCGGGCCGCCGCGTCCGCGAACAGCTCACGGGGTGAAGCCTGAGCCTTTTAGAACCTCACGTTGAGGGTGCGAGATGAAGAAGACCGCGGTGCCTACTCGCACATGGTTGCCGGCCTGCGTCGTGACGTCGGCGCGGTACCGGTGATCAGCTGGGGACTTCGGCGCTGGTGGTGGTTGCTCGGAACAGCTCGCGTGCCCGCTCGCAGAACTGCCCGACCTCCGTGATGTCCGGCTCGGCACCGCTCGCCAGCATCCGGGCCTGGAGCTGCTCGGAGCGCAGCCCGCCGTAGCGGGCTCGCACCTCAGCGGTCACCGGCTGGACCGCGATGTGCAGGTGCTTGCGTGCGTCACGGCCGTGCGACCACATGCAGACATAGGTCTGCTCCGGCCGGCACAGAGTCTCCACGACACGAGCGGTATCGCGCAGCAAGGGGCCGAGCACCGCCGCCGCGGTGTCGTCGAGGTCCGCGATGGCCACGACATGATCCCGCGGGCTGACGATCAAGGTTCCGAGATTCATCGGACCGACGACGTGGTTCACGACCCAAGCAGCTGTCTCGTGCAGGACTCCCCCGGGCAACTCCCGGCGCCCGGCCAGAAGGTCACACCCAAGACACCCCGTGACATCCACGCGCGGTAGTTTACGCAGAATCCGCAGCGATGACGCCGACAGCCACCATGACACCTGACAGCATTCCTCCGGTCCTGCCGGCCCGGCGACCATCGGTGAACCCCCGTCAGAAGTTGTGCGGCAGCCACGGCGCCGCCGGTGAGGTGAAGGCCGTGGACGCCGCCGTCAGGGCGTTCGGGCGCAGTTCCCGGACCCGGCCCGCGCCCGCGAGTGCGGTCAGGGAGATGCCGCCCAGGTAGGCCGAACCCAACTCGTTGGCCGACAGCGCCAGATCGGGGGCGTCGGCCGTCCGCGCGCACACCGCGCCGTCCGGGCCGCCCGACAGCCGCCAGCGGCCCTCGTTCCACGGGCAGAAGGAGTCCGTGATCTCCAGCACCACGTCCACTTCTGTCGCGTACCGGCGCGCGGCGAGCGCCGCGCCCGCCTCCACCGGCCGCAGATGCATCCCGTCCCGCGTCCGCAGCGCGCACCGCCGTACGTCCGACAGCAGGTGCAGCAGCGGGTCGTCCACCGGCCGGTTCGCCAGGCGTACCGACGACATCAGGTCGATCTCCATCAGGTAGCGCAGCAGCGCCGCGTACCCCGCCGGGTCCACCGCCTCCAGGTCCTGGACGATGACCGTGCCGTCGGGGCCGCTCTCCGTCCACGCCGGTGCGGTGACATAGCGGGCGTAGCCCAGCAGTTCACCGGCGCGCTCCGCCAGCACGCACAACTGCGGCGAGGCCCCGGCCCTGAGGTGGGCGGGTACGTGCAGCGGGAACCGTTCCCACCGGGGCAGGCGGGCCGGTCGTCCCGGCCGCAGCGGCAGTTGACGCGCGTACAGCGCCTCGCACTCCGCGAGCACATCCGCCGGTTCCGCCACCCGGATCTCCACATCATCGATGCCGGGCGGCGGCGAAAGCCGCACATCACGCGTCTCGATCTCGGCCGAGAGCTGCCAGGTCGCGGTACCGTAACCGAAGCGGCCGTAGATTGAGGGTTCCGAGGCCGTCAATACCGCCAGGGGCTCCCCGGCGGCCCGCACATCGTCCAGTTGCTGCCGCATCATCCGCCGCAGAATCCCGCGCCGCCGATAGGTCGGTGCCACTCCCACCATCGTCAGCCCACCGGCCGGCACCACATCGCCGCCCGGTACCGAAAGGCCAAACGAGAAGGTGCTCGCCGTTGCCACGACACGGTCGCCGTCCCATGCCGCGATCGACCGTTCCACCTCGGTCAGTGACCGCCACAGCTCCACTTCTTCGGCGGAGCCGATCGCCCCGCCGAACGCCCAGTTCAGGGTGCGATACCAGACGTCCCACTCATCCTCGGCCAGAACGCGCAGCTCAATTGTCATACCTCCATCCCTATCAGCCCCCTTCCGTACGGGGCGACGGTATTTCCGCCGCTCCGGCGTCCCGCACGCAGGTACGGGAGCGTGGGAGGTTCGACGCACCCCGAATGGGTGGATAAGGTCCTAGGACATGGCACGCGGTAGCGACACTCCACCCCCGACGACCTGGAAACACCGGGTCCACAAGGCGTATCACCGCCTGCGCACCACCCTCCGCCGCGCCGCCGTCGACTCCTTCCGGGGCGGCGGTTCGGACTCCGGGGCGCTCGCCGTGCTGCTGTGCTCGGTGCCGCTGCTGGCCGCCGGGACGCTCATCAGCTCCGAGTGGTGCCCGCCCGAGGCGCTCGCCCTCCCGCTGGTCGCCGGCGGTCTGCTGCTGCGCCCCGCCAGCCTGCTCGGCCTGTACGGAGTGGCCGCCACCGCGCTGGTCGCGGAGACCGCCCTCATAGACAACAGCCGCGCCAACATCGACCCGGTCACGCCCGGCACCATCCTGGTGGTCGCCGCCGTGGCCCTGGCCGGCCTGCTCATCGCGCAGTTCCGCAGCCGCGTCGGCGTGCCCTGGCGGCGCGGCGGCACCATGCTCTTCGACCTGCGCGAACGCATCAAGACCCAGAGCACGCTGCCCAAGCTGCCGCCCGGCTGGTACGCGAACATGTCGCTGCGCCCGGCAGGCGGCCAGTCCTTCTCCGGCGATTTCGTGGTCGCCGCCCGCACCGGGCCCACCGGGCGCACCCTGGAGGTGGTCCTCACGGACGTCTCCGGCAAGGGCATGGACGCGGCCTCCCGCTCCCTGCTGCTGTCCGGCGCGTTCGGCGGGCTGCTGGGCTCGCTCCCGCCGCACTCCTTCCTGCCCGCCGCCAACGGCTATCTGCTGCGGCAGGACTGGGACGAGGGCTTCGCCACCTCCATCCATCTCGTGCTCGACCTGGACACCGGCGACTACGAACTGCTCTCCGCGGGCCATGTCCCGGGCCTGCAACTGAACGCGGGCACGGGCCGCTGGTCGGAGGTCGCCGCGGAGGGGCCGCTGCTCGGGGTGTACGACGGCGCCGAGTTCCACCCGGCCAAGGGCACCCTGCGCCGCGGCGACGTCCTCATGCTGTTCACCGACGGCCTCGTGGAGCGTCCGGCCCGGGATCTGTCCGAGGGCGTCGACCGGCTCACCGGCGAGGCCGACCGTTACGTGCCGATGGGCTTCCGCGGCGCGGCGTGGCATCTGATCGAAGCGGTCGCCAAGGACGTCAACGACGACCGGGCCCTGCTGCTCATCACCAGAGAGTAATCGCACGATCACTCGCACAGGTGATCATGGCGGCCTGGGGTACGACGGGCGACAGGCCGCCCCCACCAGCGCGACGCGGGTCACGGCACCCCGTCCGGCGTGCGCCGAACGGCGGTGCGCCGGGGGCGCCGGGCGGATGCGGAGCGCCGGACGCTGATCTTGGCTCGATGTCATGAGCACCGAACGACCCATGTCCGCGGGGCCCGCCGCGCCCGCCGTCCTCGCCACGCTCACCGGTCCCCGTACGCTGCGCCGCGCTCTGGCCGGCAGCCTGCTGGGCGCGCTGGTGATAGCGGGACCGTGGTCCGTCCCGGCGGCGGCCACCGGCGCGGCACCGGCCCCGGCACCGGAACAGGCCGTCGTACAGGCCGGGGCATACGGTCCGGCGGCCTTCGGCACGGCGTCCGGGCCGCCCTCCCGGGCCACCCAGCGTGCCGCCGCGCTCCCCGCGCCGCCCCAGGACCAGCCGCCGGTACTCGCGGACCTCGCCGTCCTGGGCGAGAGCTGGCTGACCGCCGTCTCCGCCTCACTGGCGGGGGCCGTGAACACGGAGCTGTGGACCATGCCGGTCACCGGCTTCCCGATCAGCGCCGGCTACGGCATCCCCGGCGGCTGGGCGGCCGGCCGCCACACGGGCACCGACTTCGCCGTCCCGACCGGCACCCCGGTGAACGCGGTGGGCCCCGGCACCGTCGTCTTCGCCGGTGACTGGGGCGACTACGGCAAGGCCGTGCTGATCGAGATGGCCGACCAGCACTACACCCTGTACGCGCATCTGTCGGAGATCCACGTCCAGGAGGGGCAGCGGGTCAACGGCGGGGTACGCGCCGGGCTGTCCGGCAACACCGGCCGGAGCACCGGTCCGCACCTGCACTTCGAGGTGCGCACCAGCCGCGCGTACGGCAGCGACGTGGATCCGCTCGCCTATCTCGCCGGGCACGGCGTGGCCACGGGCTGACCGCTCGAAACTCACTTCTTCCCCACGCAACCGGAACGTACGCTCGAACGTCGTACCGAGCGTCGTTCCGGTTGCGCCCGTGTCGCAAGAGGCGTTCGGGGCAACGGGGTTACGAAGGAGAGTCTCGGAATGAAGTTCGACATGGGGGCCGACACACTCACCACCCTCGGGGGGCAGACGATCACCAGCGGGGACGACCTCTCCGGTCTCGTCACCCGGCTGGTGGACTCGATCCAGCCCCTGGAGGGCAAGTTCAACGGACGCGGCCGCGAGGCGTTCCAGTACTTCAAGGAGCACGCCGACGAGATCGCCGTCGCGCTGCGCATCTCACTGGGCCAGATCCAGGAGGGGCAGTCCGGCATGGAGACCGCCTTCGCCTCCGGGGATCAGGAGCAGGAGGACAACGCGCGCCAGTCGCAGAGCGCCATGAACTTCGACGCCGCGAAGTTCTGAGGCCCGGAGCATCCACACACCATCAGGCGTCGCGCGTCCGCACGCGCCGACGCGGCAGCACAGCACGGACCACAGGGGAGAGGACACACAGCGATGAGTGGATTTCTGGACCGGCGCAGCTACGACTCGGCCGCCTCGGCGGAGGCCGAACTGAACATCAGCACCATCGTGGGGCTGCTGGAGACGCTCACCACGGACCGCACCGGGTCCGTCAACCAGGCGATGTCCAACTTCCAGGCGGACGGGGTCTCCGAGGAGTACCACGGCCTGGAGATCGACTGGGAGCAGGTCTCCGTCAACGTACGGATCATCGTCGACGAACTGCGCCGGGTGCTGGAGGAGAACGACAGCATCGCCCAGTCCACCGGCCAGCGCGCCGCGGCGGCCGTCGCCGCGATCCGCCGCTGACCGGGGCGGCACACCACACCATGAGCACATGGGACATCGACATCGGCGAGGTCGCCCGCATCCAGGAACTGGCCACTCCCATCGCCGAGGACCTCGCGGAGCACGCGTCGGATCTGGGCGAGAGCCTGGGCACGGCCATCCCGAACTCCGGGGCCCTGGCCTGGGACGGCGATGACGGCGGGCCGGGGCTGGTCGGCGCGGCACTGACCGCGTTCGTCCAGCACGCCGCCGACCGGCTGGAGTCCGTGGCCGAACGCCACGGACGGTCCTGGCAGGGGGCGGCCGGCGCCACCAGCGCGTACGCCGCCGGCGACCTGGACATGGCGGCGGCGGCCCAGCGCGCCGGGACGCTCGGCATCGACTTCGACAGCACGCCCTTCGAGAAACCAGGGCGACGGTGAGCGGCCCGGCGGGAAAGGAGGACACGCCATGGCCACCCTGAACGTCCTGAAGATCCCCCGGTTCACCGGCAACCTGGAGGGCCTCACCGACGACTACCTGTCCATCACCGCGCTGGCCGGGTCGATCAGCACCACGGCCAAGTCGCTGCACGACAACTTCCAGCTGCTGCGCGCGTACTACCAGGCGCCCGAGGGGGAGGACCTCTTCCTCAGCACGCTGGAGGTGACCACCGAGGGCGACGAGTTCAAGGAGGAACTGAGCGAGGTCAGCAACGCCCTGTCCGAGTACGTGTGTTCGGTGCAGGGCGTGGTGGCGCGGCTGGCGAGCGTACGCGAGCGCGCCGCCCCGTTCCTGGTCTGCTCGGTGGACGACGACACGAGCGGGGAGCAGGAGCTCAAGGACGAACTGGTCCGCGAGATCAACTCCATCGTCTCCGAGTTCCAGCGCGCGGAGATGGCGGCCTACAACCGCATCGCCGTGCTGTACGGCGGCCCGATGGCCATCCCGTACGGCGCGGACAAGGCGCTCATCCCGGCCGGACACCAGGGGCAGCCCTTCGAGTACGGGCTGAGCGCCGACCAGCTCAACGCGATGGAGGACGTGCCCTGGGGCACCCCGAGCGAGCCCAGCCGGGCCTGGTACGAACATGCCGGGAGCTTCTTCTCCGGCTTCTTCTACACCGGGCTGTGGGGCACGGTCGACAGCTTCTTCACCCTCATCCCCCTCAACCCGCTGATCGGGCGCGCCGAATGGAGCGACACGGGGGCGGCGTGGAAGCAACTGGGCCTGGTGGGCGTGGGCGCGGCGACGTACATCCCGCCGTTCGGCTTCCTGCCGGACGACTGGATCGCCCCGCTGGGGCAGGACGGCCGGCAGGCGTTCCGCAACTTCGGCAAGGAGTTCCTGGCCTGGGACACCTGGAGCGATGAGCCGGGCCGGGCGGTGGGCGTCGTGCTGTTCAACGGCCTGACCATCGGCTCCGGCACCCTGCTCAAGCTGGGCAAGGGCGGCACGACCGTCTCCGGCGCCTCCAAGGGCGCCCGTGGCGCGCTGACCGCGCTCGGCACCATCGGCAAGTTCTCCGACCCGATGCTGTACGTCGGCAAGGGCATGACCGGGGCCACCAACCTGGGCGGCAACCTGGCCAGGCTCGGTGAACTCAACGCCGGCTCCCGGATGCTGCCGGACGGCTCGATCCGGCTGCACGACGGCACCACCCACCGGATCGACGGCACCGTGGAGCACGCCAACGGCACCACCGTCCTGCCGGACAACACCATCCGGATGCCCCAGGGTTCCGGCCCGATCCAGGAGATCAAGCCGGACGGCACGATGAAGATCGACGGCACCGAGATACGGCCCGACCCGCCGCTCTCCGCCGCCGAACTCGACCGGCTCTTCAGCAGCCCGCGGGAATTCCGCGACCGTTACCCGACCATGTCGCCCACCGAGGTGGAACGCGCCCTGGGCACGGCCGCGGACAACCTGGGCAAGGTTCCCTGGGGCCAGATCAACGATTCCAAGTACAAGGCGGACGCCCCGGCCCCCGAGCCGGAACCGGCGCTGCCCCGATAAGGAGAGAAGGGACGCACGGCCGGTTTCCGGGCTCCGGCCCGGGAACCGGCCGGCCGGCGCTTCCATGACCGATCTCACCAACGGGCCACCACCGCCACCCGAACCCGAACCCGAACCGCGACCGACACCGCCCACACCGCTGCCCGGCGCCGTCCGTGCCCTGCGGGTCCTGCTCTGGATCCAGACCGGCTACGCGGCGCTGGCCATCCTGCTGCTGACATCCCAGGTCCGCCCCGTGGACGGCGCCCTCACGCTCACGCTGGCCCTGCTCGCGCTCTCCGGGCTGATGGCCGGCCTGCTGGCGGCCGGCCCGGTGGTCCTCGGCGGCCCCTGGACGCGCTGGGTCCTCGTCGCGTCCGCGCTGCTCGGCCTGGTGGCCGCACTCGCGGGCCTCACCCACGAACAGGCCGTCCCCCAGCACGGGATCATCCCCGCCCTGGTCAGCTCCGCGCTGCTGTTGCTGCCCTGGGCGCCGACCGCCGAGAGCTGGTACGGGCGTGGCGACCCGGACCGCGAGCCCCAGAGCCCACCGGCCGCCGACCCGCGCTGGGTGGAATGGCAGGCCCGGCGCGCCGGTGTCTGCGCCTCCTGCGAGGCGGGCCCCGTCGCGGACCGCCAGCTGCACGCGGTCAAGGGATTCCTGCTGTTCCACGCCACCACGCGCAGCCCGGCCCCGCTGTGCCGTGACTGCGGGCTGGCGCACTACCGCCGCCACACGCTGCGCACCCTGGGACAGGGCTGGTGGGGATTCGTCTCCTTCCCGCTCACGGTCGTCGCCCTCGTACGGAACCTCGCCGCCTACCTGACCTACCGGCGGCTCCCCGCACCGCCCCCGCATCCCGAACGGGACGTGGCACCGCGCGGGGCCGGGCTGGTCGCGGTCGGATCGGTGCTGCTGATCGCCGTGATGGTGACCGCACTCGCGGCGGGAATCCGGTACGCCGCCGCCGAGGCCGACCGGCAGCGCGACCAGCCACCGTCCCCCACCGCCCCGCCCGGCCCCGGCACCACCGTGCCCGGCTCCGGTACCGACCTCGACGACAACCTCGGCCGGCTGGACGACCTCAACGGCGCGGGAGAGGGCTGACCCATGGCCAAGGACTACGACAGCCAACTGCTGGAATCCGTCACCGTGCGCCGCCGCCGGCTGCGGGACGCCCTGCTGTTCGGGCCCGGCCGGCTGCGGCGCGAAGCCGAGGAGAACACCAAGGTGCTGCTGGGCAGCATCGTCATCGCCGCCCTGCTGTGCGCCGGATGCGTCGGCTGGGCCTACATCTCGGACGTGATCGCGGACGGCGGCTTCGGCCGCTCCCACCGCAGCGCCGCCGTGGAGGAACCCGCCCCATGAGCGTGGAGTTGCAGACCCGAGGCCCGGCCAACACCCGCCGCGTCACCCTCGTCGGCGAGTACCGCCGCGTCGATGTGGTGCTGTCCGCCGACGAACCCGTCGGCGTCCTGCTGCCCGAGATCCTGCGGCTGCTCGGCGACCGGCCCGGCCCGTACCCGCTGGCCCGGCGGCTCACCACCCCCAGCGGGCGGGTCCTCGCGCCGGAGAGCAGCCTGGCCTTCGCCGCCGTGCAGGACGGCACCGTCCTGCGGCTCATCAAGGAGACCGAGGCCCCCGTCGCACCGGTCGTGCACGACGTCACCGACGAGGTCGCCGACGACCTGCCGCCCCGCGCCTGGCGATGGGGCGACCGCAGCCGCGTGTGGACCTCCACCGCCGCCCTCGCCGTCCTGGTGCTCACCGCCGCCCTGCTCACCCAGCGGACGTACGGCGTCGAACCCGCCGCGCCCTATCTGGCCGGCGCCGCCCTGCTGGCGATGGCGCTCGGCGCCGTCGCCTCACTGGCCCGCGCCGAGGCCACCGGCGGGGCGCTGATCGGCACCGGCGCGGCGCTCGGCGTGCTGCTCGCCGGGCGGATGGGCGCCGCGGGACTGTGGCAGGAGGGCCAGGTGCTCGCCCTGTCCGCCGCCGTCGTCGCCGTGGCGCTGCTGCTGCTCGGCCTCGTCACCCCACTCGGCAGGGGCGGCTGGATCGGCGCGGCGGCGGTGGCCGTCACGGCCGGGATCTGGCTCGCCAACGGCGCGCTGATCGGCACCACCGACAGCACCGGCCAGGCGCGGCTCGGCGCGGTCATGATCGCCGTCACCGTCTGCGCGCTCGGACTGCTGCCCCGGCTCGCCCTGATGACCGCAGGACTGACCCGGCTGGACGACCAGCACGCGGCGGGCCGGCCCACCGCCCGCCGGGAGGTGACGGCGGCGATCACCGCCGCGCACCGCGGACTCGCCCTGACCACGGTGGTGATGGCGGCCTCGGCGGTGGCGGCCGGGTTCTTCGCGCTGCGGGTGTGGGGACCGTGGAGCGTGGCGCTGACCTGCGCGCTGATGGCCGTCCTGCTCTCCCGCTCGCGCGAGACGCCGCTCGCCGTCTCGGCCATCGCCCTCCAGACGGCGGCCGGCGCGCTGGCGCTGCGGCTGGCCTGGGAGTGGGACACCGATGGCCCGGCGGCGGTCGCGGCGCTGCTGCTCGCCGCGCTGATCCCGGTCCTGGCCCTGTCCGTACGCCCCGCCGAACACGTACGGGTCCGCACCCGGCGTGCCGTCGCCGCACTGGAATCCCTCGCGGTCCTGGCCACGCTGCCCCTGGTGGTGGGCGCCTTCGGCGTCTACGGGCAGCTGCTCAACACCTTCTGACCCCCCATCGGGCCCCGGTCCGATGCACCCGAACTCAAGCACGGAGGCCCCCCGGTGACGGGCGAGGACTGGCAACAGGAGATCCTGCGGCAGATACGGGAGGCCGAACGGTCCGCCCCGGTGGCGGACGCGGCGGACGCGGCGGCGCCGGCCGAACCCGCCGACGCGGCGCCGGCCGAACCCGTCCAACCCGCCGAACCCGTCCCGAACGCCGCGCCCACGGCCGTGGACGAGCCGCGACACGGGCGGAACGAACCGGCTCCGCCGGTGCCCCGCCCCGACCCACGGCTGACCGTGGCCAGACCCCTCGACGGCACCGCCTCGCCGGCCACCCGACCCGGGACGGATGCCCCGCGCCGTCCCGGACGGGGTTCCTCCGACGCCGCGCCCCCGGCGCCGGGCTCCCCGGCGGTGCCCGCCCGCGAACCGGACCGCGCCGGTGCGGCAGCACCGCCCGACGCGGGCCCACCGGCGACGCGCCCCACCGCCGCGGGGGACATCCCGCCCGTGGCTCCCGCCCCGGGCCGGGGCACCGTTCCGGGGGAGTCCGGCGGCCCGGTGCCGGGCGCTGCGGATGCCCCCGCCGCACCGGCCGGATCTCCCGTCTCCCCGGTGCGACCCGGCACCGACGATCCGCGCCGTCCGGGGCCGGGCACCTCCGACACCGGGCCCGGTGCGACGGATACGGCGCCGCCCGCACGCCGCACCGCCGGGACGGCCGGCCCGTACCCGGCTGTCCCCGGACCGCAGGGTGCGAGCACCACCGGAACCCCCCGGCCGCCGTCCGGGTGCTCCGCCGCGTCTGCCGCGTCCGGAGTTGCGCCCGAGTCCTCCGGTGCGGCACCGGCGGCGCCGCCCGCACGCCCCGCCGCCGGGGCGGCCAGCCCGCCCCTGGCCCCCGGCCGCAGAACCGGAACGCGCCCGGGCCCGGGGGCGCGCACCGGCCGGGGGACGGCCCGCCCGGTACGGGGGCCGCGCCGGCGGCGGGAACGCCCACCGGCGCGCCGGCCGCACCCGCCGCCGGCTCCCCGGCCGCCTCGGCGCCCCGGCCCCCCGCCGGGGACGGCGGCCACGACGGGACCGTCGAACTGCGGTCCGGCACCGCCTCCGCGGCCTGGCCGTCCGCCGTGGAGAGCACCCACGACGGCACCATCCAGTTGCGCTCCGGTGGCGCCCCCGACTCCTTCGGGGGAACGCTCGAACTGCGCCACCGCGGCGCCGTCGTGGCCGGGATGGTGGGGCTCGCCCAGGCGGCCGACCCCTCGCTCACCGTCGAACTGCGCCGCGCCGACCTGCCGCACCCCGACGCACCGGCCGTGGCAGCGGCCCCCGCACCGCCTCCGGCACCAGGAGCGACAGCGACCCCCGTACCGCCCCCGGGCCCCGCCGGGACCCACGAGCCCGTCTCGCCCGCCGCCCCCCTCAACAGCCCGCACCTCGTGCACCGCCCGGCCCGCACCACCCGCCCGCTCGCCGAACCCGCCCCGCGCGGGATCGAGGCACCGCCCAACCTCCCCGACGGGGAGACCGGTTCGGCCGCCACCGCCATGCTCCCCATGGCCGGCATCGCCGGCTCCGTGCTGATGATGACCCTGCTGCGCGGCAGCCAGTTCGCCGTCATCGGCGTCGCCGTCCTCACCATCTCCCTGCTCGGCGGCGCCGCCCTGTTCTTCTCGCAGCGCGGCCGGGCCCGCCGCACGCGCCGCACCCAGCGCCGCCGCTACCTCGAATACCTGGAGGCCCAGCGCGAGGAACTCGACCGCGAGGACACCGCCGACCGCGACACCGCCCGGCTGCTGCACCCGCCGCCCGACGCGCTGTACGACCTGGTCGCCGACCCCGCCCGGCTGTGGGAACGCCGCCGCACCGACGCCGACTTCCTCACGGTGCGGCTCGGCTCCGGCGCCGTCCCGCGCCGCCTGCTGCGCATGGACCGCGACCAGTCCACCGCCGTCTCCCCGCCGGACCCCTTCATGGTCAACGAGGCGGCCGAACTGCGCCGCCGCTTCGCCCGTACCGCCGGGATGCCGCTCACCGCACCACTGGACCGGGCCGGACACGTCAGCGTCATCGGCCCGCGCGCCGACACCCTGCGCGTCATCCGCGCCCTGCTCGCCCAGGCGGCCGTCGCCCACGCCCCCGACGACCTCGGCATCGCCGTCGCCGCCCCGCCCCACCGGCTGCCCGAGTGGGAATGGGCCAAGTGGCTGCCGCACACCGCCGACCCCGAGCAGTGGGACGCCGTCGCCCCGGCCCGCCGCGTGGCCACCGACCCCTCCGCGCTCGCCGCGATCCTCGGACCGCTGCTGCGCGCCCGAGCCACCCGCGCCTCCGAGAGCCGGCGCGGCCACGCCACCCGCGACGCCGCGCAGCGCGCCGCCCGCCTCCTCGTCGTCCTCGACACCGCGGACGGCCCGGCCTCCGAACTCCCGCTCCCGGACCGTACGGTTCCCCTGGCCGAACTCGGGCTCACCGTCCTGCACCCCGTCACCCGGCGGCTCGACGAGCCCGGCCAGGTCGGCGTGCGCATCACGGTGGACGGCGACACCGTCACCGTCGAGGACCTGCGCAACACCACCGCGCCCACCGTCCTCACCGGCACCCCCGACGCCTGCCCGCTCGCCTGGAGCGAGGGCCTCGCCCGGCTGCTGGCCCCGCTGCGGCTCTCCCTCGAACCCGGCGCCGCCGCCGACACCGACGGCGACCGGCAGGGCTTCCCCGAACTCCTCGGCCTCACCGACCGGAACGGCCTCGCCGCCGACTGGTCCCCGCGCGGCATCCGCGACTTCCTGCGCGTCCCCATCGGCACCGACGACTCCGGCGAACCCGTGCTGCTCGACCTCAAGGAATCCGCCGAACTCGGCATGGGCCCCCACGGCCTGTGCGTCGGCGCCACCGGCTCCGGCAAGAGCGAACTGCTGCGCACCCTGGTACTGGGCCTGGTCGCCACCCACCCGCCGCAGGACCTCGCGATGGTGCTGGTGGACTACAAGGGCGGCGCCACCTTCGCCCCGTTCGGCGCCCTCCCGCACGTCGCCGGGATCATCACCAACCTGGAGAACAAGGCGGGACTGGTCGAACGCGTCCACGCCAGCCTCGCCGGGGAGGTCAAACGCCGCCAGCAGGTCCTCAAGGACGCCGGCCATCTGCCCGGCATCGCCGAGTACGCCGTCGCCCGCGCCACCCGCCCGGACCTCGAACCCCTGCCCCACCTGTTCGTCGTGATCGACGAGTTCGGCGAACTCCTCACCGCGAAGCCCGACTTCATCGACCTCTTCCTGTCCATCGGGCGCATCGGCCGCTCCATCGGCGTCCATCTGCTGCTCGCCAGCCAGCGCATCGAGAGCGGCAAGCTGCGCGGCCTGGAGACGTACCTCTCCTACCGCCTGGGCCTGCGCACCTTCTCCGCCGACGAGTCCCGCACCGTGCTCGACAGCAAGGACGCCTTCGAACTGCCGCCCGTCCCCGGCTTCGGCTACCTCAAGGTCGACACCAGCGTCTACCAGCGGTTCAAGGCCGCCTACGTCTCCGGCCGCCACCACGGCCCCACCCCGCCCCGCGAGGAGACCGCCACCACCGGCGACCGGCCCCTCGTCGCCCCGTTCCCCGCCCTCAACACCGCCCCGGAGCCCGCCCCCGGCACCGACCTCGCCACCACCGCACCCGCCCCGCGCACCGCGGGCAGCGGCGGCCCCACCCTCCTGTCCACCCTCGTCGACGGCATCAGCGACGCCGCCGAACCCGTCCGCCAGATCTGGCTGCCCCCGCTCCCCGAAGCCGTCCCCCTCGACCGGGTCGCCGCCCCCGCCGGCCAACTGCGCGTCCCCATCGGCGTGCTGGACGACCCCGCCACCCAGTGGCAGGGCCCGTGGATCCTCGACCTCACCCGGGCCGGCGGCCACGCCGCCGTCGTCGGCGGACCCCAGTCCGGCAAGACCACCCTGCTGCGCACGCTCATGCTCTCCCTCGCAGTCACCCACACCCCGAACGACGTGGCGCTGTACGGCATGGACCTGGTCGGCGGCGGACTGCGTGTCATGGACGGACTCCCGCACACCGGCGGCATCGCCCCGCGCACCGACCCCGAACGCGTCGCCCGCACCGTCGAGGAACTGCGCGGCATGCTCGCCGAACGCGAGGACCTCTTCCGCGCCCACGGCATCGACTCCCTCGAAGCGCTGCGCACCGCCCGCGCCGCCGGTCGCCACCCGCAGCTCGGCTCCACCGAGATCGTCCTCGTCATCGACGGATTCGGCGCCCTGCGCGAGGAGTTCACCGACGTGGACGACAAGGTCGCCGACCTGCTGCGGCGCGGCGGCGGCTACGGCATCCACGTGGTGGCGGCCATGAGCCGCTGGAACGACGTCCGCATGAACCTCCAGTCCACCTTCGGCACCCGCGTCGAACTGCGGCACACCGACCCGCACGACAGCGCCATCGACCGCAAACTCATGGAGACCGTCGGCGACGACGAGCCCGGCCGCGTCCTCACCACCGACAAGCTCTTCGCCCACACCGCCCTGCCCCGCCTCGACGGCCTGGCAACCGCCGACGGGCTCCCCGAGGCGCTCACCGCCGCCGTCGACCGCGTCCGCGCCGAACGCCCCGGCGAAGCGGTCCGGCGCATCCGCGTCCTGCCCGCCCGCCTCACCGCCGACCGGCTGCCCACCCCGGCCACCGAACCGCTCCGGGTCCCCTACGGCCTGGAGGAGACCGCCCTGGACCCCGCGCTGCTCGACCTCGCCGCCCGCGACCAGCACCTCCTCGTCCTCGGCGACAGCGAATGCGGCAAGACCAACCTCCTCACCCTCATCGCCCAGGGCCTGCTCGCCCGCCACACCCCCCAGGACCTGGTCTTCGCCGTCATGGACCCGCGCCGCGGGCTGCGCACCGCCATCCCCGAGGCGTACCGCGGCGGCTACGCCCACACCCCCGACCTCGCCCAGCGCCTGGCCACCGGCATCGCCGGCAAGCTCGCGGACCGGCTGCCCAAGGAGATCATCGACCCGGACGCGCCCGCCCCCGAGGGCTTCACCGGGCCACGCGTCGTCCTGCTCGTCGACGACTACGACATCCTCGCCACCGCCGGCCAGCGCCCCCTGGCCCCGCTGCTGCCGCTGATCCCCTCCGCCCCCGACATCGGGCTGCACGTCATCCTCACCCGCCGGGTGGCCGGCGCCTCGCGCGCCATGTACGAGCCGTTCGTCCAGGCCCTCAAGGAGAACGGCGCCACCGCCCTGCTGATGACCGGCGACCGCATGGAGGGCCAGCTCTTCCCCGGCCTGTACCCGCGCGCCCAGCCGCCAGGCCGCGGCACCCTCGTACGGCGCGGCGAGCCGTACCGGCTGGTGCAGACGGCCCTGCACACCGGCCACCGCACCACGACCGACGCGACCGGCACGACACCAGAACGGCGGGACCGACCATGACCACCGACGCGACAGCCCTCACCGAGCGCCGCCCCGACGACGACGCCCTGCGGTACGCCCTGTCCGCCGCCGGGCCGGGCCGGGCCCTGGACGCCACCGAGGGCGGCGGGCTGCTGCGGGTCCGCGACGCCGCCGGGCACCCGCTGCTCGCGATCGGGGCCCCCACCGAGATCGCCGTCCCCGGCGAAGCGCGCCGCCTGCTGGGCCCCGGCGCCCCCACCGGCCCGGTGTGGTGGACGGAGGTACGCACCACGCTGCCCGGCGCCCGGGGCGCGGCGCTGGCCGGCCGCTTCACCGCCCGCCTCGCCGAACGCCTGGGCGGCACCGCCTGGCCCGACCCCACCCGCCACGACCCGGGCGGGCCGGCGGACACCGGCGCGGCCCCAGTCCCGGCCGCCGCGCACCCCGCCATCGACGCGCTCACGGCCACCTCCGCCGTCCTCCTCCAGGACCGTCCCGTCGTCGGCGTATCGCCCTGGCTCCAGGACGCCCTGCGCGCCGTGCACAAGACCGGACGCACGCTGTATCTCGTCACCCCCGAACACACCCGGCTGACCCTGCCGCTGTACGAGCTGCTGCCGACCCAGCCGCTGCGCTGGGTGGTGCGGTACGGCGAGACGTTCTACGACGGGTTCACCGGCGCCGCCCTCACCTGGCGCGACGGCGGGTACGCCGAGCGCACCGGGCCCGACGGGCAGCCGGTGCTCGCCGCCGCCTGGCACGACTCGCGGCTGCCGTACCTGGACGACCCGCACGGCCCGGAGCCGGTCTCCAGGCACAAGGCGCTGGCCGGCAGCGCGGAGCGCCGGATCACCTTCCACGTCCGCACCCGGCACGCCGCCCGGGAGGATCTGGTGCTGGGCGGGGCGCTGGAGGCGGTGTGGCGGGCGGTCACCGGCGGCCCGCCGGCCGGCTGGGGCCCGGCCGAGCCCGCCGGGCGGCCCTGGTCACGGGCGGAGCTGACGGCGATGGCGCGCGAGCGGGCCCCGGAACCGAGCTATCTGCTGGTGACCGGGGGCGACGCCGCCGCCTCGGCCGCGCTGCGGATCGCCCGCACCACGGCGGGGGTGGAGGAGGAAGCCACGCTGACCTTCGGTTTCGCGTCGGCCGACGCCGTACCGCTTCAGGCGCTGCCCGGGATCGCGGCGGAGCTGGCGGCGGGCCACGGCCTGCGGACGCTGCGGGTCACCTGGCGGGCGACGGACGCCGCGCCCGCCTGCGCGCCGCTGTTCCCTGGGCTGCCGGCCCCGCTCGGCTTCGCGCTGGGCGCGGGTGAGCCGACCGCGCCGCGCGGCGGCGAGCCGCTGCCGGTCACCGCGCTCCCGCTGGGCCCGGCGGGCCGGGACGGCCAGTGGTATCCGTTCGGCGGGGGAGTGGAGCACTGGCGGGACTTCCGCACGCTCATCGGCCGGCTCTCCCGTCCGATGACCGACTGGAGTGACGGGATGACCGGCTGACCCGGCCCCGCCCGGTCCCGCCCCGCGCGGCCCTGGAAGGGCAAAGGCGGAGGGGGACGGCCGCCCGGCCGTCCCCCTCCGCCCTCGTCCTCCGCGCGGTCCGCTACTTGGCCGCCGGCACCCGTTCCGGCTTGGCCGCCGGGTCGTCCTTCTTGAACGCCCAGTCCATGGGCGGTTCGACCACCCAGCGGAACATCTTCTGCACCGGGGTGGTGCACAGCAGCGTGACCACGGCGGCGCCGATCAGGGTGATGGCCACGTACCCGGCCGGGGTCTGCACCCAGTCCAGGTCGTACCAGCCCCACCAGCGCGAGCCCTTGGCCAGAAAGCCGTGCAGCAGGTAGCCGTAGATGGAGCCGGCGCCCAGCGCCGTGAACCACAGGTGGCGCCGGGGCACGAACGCCAGGAAGCAGGCGGTCAGCACCAGGCCGCAGCCGAACAGCGCCAGCGACATGATCACGCCATAATCCCAGGTGAATCCGAGACCCTGGGCGCTGTGGCTGCGGTAGAACCAGTGGTAGTCCATCCGCGGCGCCACCCAGTACGTGAAGACCAGCGTGACCGGCGCGATCACCGCCGCCGCGATCCTGGCCTCGCGCCGCACCAGCAGCGTGAAATGCTCACGCCGCAGCAGCATCCCGAGCACGAAGAACGGCAGGAACTGCAACACCCGCATGATGTTGAAGTCGTTGCCCAGATCGGGGGAGACCGAGGCGATCGCCGCGATCGCCAGCGAGATCGGCAGCGGCCAGCGCAGCACCCGCCACAGCGGCGCGGAGAGCCGCCAGCAGAAGAGCGCGATCAGGAACCAGGTGAGGTAGTACGGGTCGAGCAGGCTGAACGGCTCCAGCAGCGGCTTGTCCGTGTTGTTCACCCAGCGGTCGAACAGGGTGTACCCGACGACGAAGATCAGGTACGGCACCAGCACACCGGAGATCAACCGCCCTATCTGGGCGGGTTTGCCGGTGAAGCTGCGCGAGAAGTATCCGGCCAGCATGATGAAGGCCGGCATGTGAAAGGCGTACACGAACATGTACAGCGCGGTGGCGGCCCGGGAGTCGGGCATCAGCGGGGCCCAGACGTGCCCCATCGCCACCAGCACGATCGCCAGGTACTTGGCGTTGTCGAAATAGGGATCGCGGGGCTTGCCCTTCGGTGGGCCGTCCGTGGCCTCCGGTGGGGGATCAGCCATCCGCGCCCGGGCAGTGGGCAAGGGGGCTTGTGGATTACGGACGCGCAACATTGACCGCACGATAGCGCCTCCGGGTCCGGGTTGTCCGGTAGGGGGGTGGGGTTCCGGCCCGGCCGCGGCACGTACGGACACCCGGGGTGGACGGAGCGAACAAGTCAACGCCCCGAACCTGTCGCTCATCAACCCCCATGTGCCACCCGGTTGATGGCACGATAGGTGCCCAGCGGGGGTAGGACAGCCGTGGTCAAGCTCCCGCTGGAGCGCAGGCGTACCGTCCGAAGGTGATGTGATCAGTCGTGGTTATCTCGTTCTCTCTGACGCTGCTGCTGGGTGTCGTGCTGTTCTTTCTCGCCCGCAGCGGCAACCTCAAGTGGGGACCGGCCATCGTGGCCATCCTCTTCGGCTTCTCACTCGCCTCCACCGGCGCCGCCGACCCCATACGGGACTTCCTGGAGTCGATCTCCAACTCCGTCAGCTCCGTGGACGATTCCATCAATTCGAGCGGTCCCTGAGCAACGCGGCGGCCCGGCCCCCGAGGGAGCCGGGCCGGGCCTCACGGAGCGGGCGACGGGAATCGAACCCGCGTAGCTGGTTTGGAAGACCAGGGCTCTACCATTGAGCTACGCCCGCGCGCCGGGGATACGGGCCACCCGGTCGTTCCCGACCGCGGCGACGATCACCGTGCGGACAGCATCGTACCAGCGCCGCGCCGCCCGGAGGCGGGGGAGCCGGGAGGCGACCGGACCTGTACGCTACGTGTCGCGTCATGAGCGACCACGGGGTGTGGCGCAGCTTGGTAGCGCGTCCGCTTTGGGAGCGGAAGGCCGTCGGTTCGAATCCGGCCACCCCGACCACGTACTATGAAGAGATCGTGCGCCTGTGGCGTGCCCGCAACCGGGTACCGGGTACCAGCGGCCAGACCGGCACCCATAGGCTCGGCCACGCAGCATCACAGCAGCACCGCATACCTCCCAGAAGTCAGCCCCAAGGAGACCGACCGTGAAGAGCGCCGTGGAGACCCTGAACCCCACCCGGGTTCGGCTCACTGTCGAGGTGCCCTTCGAGGAGCTCAAGCCCAGCCTCGACGCGGCGTACCGGAAGATCAACCAGCAGGTCACGGTGCCCGGATTCCGCAAGGGCAAGATCCCGGCCCGCATCATCGACCAGCGTTTCGGCCGTGGCGCCGTGCTGGAGGAGGCCGTCAACGACGCGCTGCCGAAGTTCTACAGCGAGGCCGTCTCCGAGGGCGATCTGAACCCGCTGGGTCAGCCCGAGGTGGACATCACCGAGCTGAAGGACAACGAGCTGCTCACGTTCACCGCCGAGGTGGACATCCGGCCCGAGATCACGATCCCCGACTACACGGGCATCGAGGTCACCGTCGAGGCCGCCGAGGTCACCGACGAGGACGTGGCCGAGGCCGTCGAGCAGCTGCGTGAGCGCTTCGCCTCGACCTCCGTCGTCGAGCGCGCCGCCGCCGAGGGCGATGTCCTCAAGCTCGACCTGGAGGCCAAGGTCGACGGCGAGGTGCTGGAGGACGGCGTCGCCGAGGGCCTGGACTACACCGTGGGCTCGGGCCAGCTGCTCGACGGCATCGACGAGGCCGTCACCGGCCTGGAGGCCGGCGGCACCGCCACCTTCACCAGCACGCTCAAGGGCGGCTCGGCCGCCGGCCAGGAGTCCGAGGTCACCGTCAAGGTGATCAGCGTCTCGGCCCGTGAGCTGCCCGAGGCGGACGACGAGTTCGCGCAGCTCGCCAGCGAGTTCGACACCTTCGAGGAGCTCCAGGCGGACAGCCGCCGCCGGCTCGCCGACCAGAAGAAGTACCAGCAGGCCACCGAGGCGCAGGAGAAGGTCCTCGACGCGCTGCTGGAGCTGGTCGAGGTCCCGATGCCGGAGAAGCTGCTCAAGGACGAGGTCGAGACCCGCAAGCACAACCTGGAGCACCACCAGCTGGGCCAGCTCGGCATGGACCTCGAGGCGTACCTGAAGATCCAGGACAAGACGGTCGAGGAGTTCGAGGACGAGCTGAAGGAGCAGGCCGAGAAGGGCATCCGCACCCAGTTCGTCCTGGACCAGATCGCCAAGTCGGAGAACCTCACCGTCAGCCAGGAGGAGCTCACCGAGCACCTGGTGCGCCGGGCGCAGTCCTCCGGCATGTCCCCCGACCAGTTCGCGAAGGCGGTCGTCGAGGGCGGTCAGGTGCCGATGCTGGTCGGCGAGGTCAGCCGCGGCAAGGCGCTGGCGACCGTCGTGGAGTCGGTGAAGGTGACCGACACCAACGGTGAGCCGGTCCACCTCGACGACGAGGACGAGGAGGGCGCCGAGGCGGCCGCCGAGGTCGTCGAGGAGACCACCGAGGCCGGCAAGGGCGAGGACAAGGCCGAGAAGGCCGAGAACGCCTGATTCACCCTCCCGCGCGGGTCAGCGCGGAAGCGTCAAGGACGGGGCCGGATATGACAATGTCCGGCCCCGTCGCGCACCCCGGCCGCCCCACCCCGCGGGCACCCTGCGCTCACAGCGAACAGTTCCCTGGCCGGGACGGGTCCGGCGGCGCCGCGCGTTAGGGTCCGTAAGAAGTACAACGCTTAAGCCATGCGACGGCCTGGCGACAGTGCCGCCGTCCCACAACGAGCAGGTGGATACGTGACGCTCCCGATGCCTTCCGCCGCCGCTGAACCCTCCAACGGCGGTCTCGGCGACCAGGTCTACAACCGGCTGCTCAACGAGCGCATCATCTTCCTCGGCCAGCCGGTCGATGACGACATCGCCAACAAGATCACCGCGCAGCTGCTGCTGCTCGCCGCGGATCCCGACAAGGACATCTTCCTTTACATCAACAGCCCCGGCGGCTCGATCACGGCTGGCATGGCGATCTACGACACCATGCAGTACGTGAAGAACGACGTGGTGACCATCGCCATGGGCATGGCCGCCTCGATGGGTCAGTTCCTGCTCACCGCCGGTGCACCCGGCAAGCGCTTCGCGCTTCCGAACGCGGAGATCCTGATCCACCAGCCGTCCGCGGGCCTGGCCGGCTCCGCCTCGGACATCAAGATCCACGCCGAGCAGCTGCTGCGCACCAAGCGCAAGATGGCGAAGCTCTCGGCCCTGCACTCGGGCCAGTCCGAGGAGCAGTGGGACCGCGACGCGGACCGCGACCGCTGGTTCAACGCCGAGGAGGCCCGCGACTACGGCCTGCTGGACCGGGTCATCACCAGCGCGGCCGACATCGAAGGCGGCGGCGGCACGGGCGCCTGAGCCGGTCTCTTACGCCCTCCCTCGAACGTTCAGGCAGGCCGGCTCAGCGGGCCCTTCCCAAGGCGGTAGACACCACATGACTTCATCCCAGCGGTTCCCCGGCTCCGGCATCTACGACCGGCTCCCGGCCGAGTCCCGTTACATCGTCCCGCGCTTCGTGGAGCGCACCTCGCAGGGCGTGCGCGAGTACGACCCGTACGCGAAGCTCTTCGAGGAGCGGGTCATCTTCCTCGGCGTGCAGATCGACGACGCGTCGGCCAACGACGTCATGGCGCAGCTGCTGTGCCTGGAGTCGATGGACCCGGACCGGGACATCCAGATCTACATCAACAGCCCCGGTGGCTCCTTCACGGCGCTGACCGCCATCTACGACACGATGGACTTCGTCAAGCCGGAGATCCAGACCGTGTGCATGGGCCAGGCCGCCTCGGCCGCGGCCGTGCTGCTGGCGGCGGGCACCCCGGGCAAGCGGCTGGCGCTGCCCAACGCCCGGGTGCTGATCCACCAGCCGTACTCCGAGACCGGTCGCGGTCAGGTCTCCGACCTGGAGATCGCCGCCCGTGAGGTGCAGCGGATGCGTGACCAGCTGGAGGAGATGCTGGCCAAGCACTCCACCCGGCCGATCGAGCAGATCCGTGACGACATCGAGCGGGACAAGATCCTCACCGCCAAGGAGGCGGTGGACTACGGTCTCATCGACCAGATCGTCACCACCCGTTCCACCGTCTCGGTCTGAGCCGGCCGGGACCGGGCAGCAGTACCCAGCAACATCCAGCAGTAGCCAGGCAGGCAAGAGGCAGTACAAGGCTGTAACTGGCCGCCCCTTTTGGACGGGAAGGCCCCCGAGCCGGGGGATTCCCGCCAAGGGGGGCCATTCCGTCGGGGCGACAAGGTACCGTCGTCTAAGCAAGCACCAGGCACCGTCTCCCCGGCGGTGCGCAGGCGAAGGGGAAGCACCTCGTGGCACGCATCGGTGATGGCGGCGATCTGCTCAAGTGCTCGTTCTGCGGCAAGAGCCAGAAACAGGTGAAGAAGCTCATCGCGGGTCCGGGGGTCTATATCTGCGATGAATGCATCGACCTGTGCAACGAGATCATCGAGGAAGAGCTGGCGGAATCGCCCGGTTCGGAGCTGAGTGAGCTTCCGAAGCCGCGCGAGATCTACGACTTCCTGGAAAGCTATGTGGTCGGCCAGGACGACGCCAAGCGCGCCCTGTCGGTGGCCGTCTACAACCATTACAAGCGGGTGCGGGCCAGCGAGACCGAGGCGGGCGCGGCGCGCGACGAGGAGATCGAGCTCGGCAAGTCCAACATCCTGCTGCTGGGCCCGACCGGCTCCGGCAAGACACTGCTGGCGCAGACGCTGGCCCGGATGCTGAATGTGCCGTTCGCCATCACCGACGCCACGGCGCTCACCGAGGCGGGATATGTCGGCGAGGACGTCGAGAACATCCTGCTGAAGCTGATCCAGGCCGCCGACTACGACATCAAGAAGGCCGAACAGGGCATCATCTACATCGACGAGATCGACAAGGTCGCCCGCAAGAGCGAGAATCCGTCGATCACCCGCGATGTGTCCGGTGAGGGCGTGCAGCAGGCGCTGCTGAAAATCCTGGAGGGGACGACCGCGGCGGTGCCGCCGCAGGGCGGGCGCAAGCACCCGCACCAGGAGTTCCTCCAGATCGACACCTCGAATGTGCTCTTCATCGTGGGCGGCGCGTTCGCGGGTCTCGACGAGATCATCCGGGCCCGTTCGGGCGGCCGCGGCATCGGCTTCGGCGCCGACATCCGTTCCAAGCGGGAACGGGACACGGCGGAGCTGCTGTCGGACGCGCTGCCCGAGGATCTGGTGAAGTACGGGATGATCCCCGAGTTCATCGGCCGGCTGCCGATCATCACCTCGGTGCACAACCTCGACCGCGAGGCGCTGCTGCGGATCCTGGTGGAGCCGCGCAACGCGCTGGTCAAGCAGTACCAGCGGCTGTTCGAACTGGACGGCGTCGAGCTGGAGTTCGACCTCCCCGCGCTGGAGGCGATCGCCGACCAGGCGATCCTGCGCGGCACCGGGGCGCGCGGGCTGCGCGCCATCATGGAGGAGGTCCTGATGTCGGTGATGTACGAGGTCCCGTCCCGCCAGGACGTGGGCCGCGTGGTGATCACCGAGGACGTGGTCCGCTCCAACGTGAACCCGACGCTGGTGCCGCGCTCGCGCCTGGCGAAGCAGCGGGGCGGCAGCGGCGTTCCGCCGCAGGAGAAGACGGCCTGAGCACCCGTACCCGGCACGCACGGATACGACAGCGGCACGCACGACGGCGGGGCCCGGACACCGAGTGATGTGGTGTCCGGGCCCCGCCGTTCGACGCGTGAACCGTCAGCTCTCGCTGGGGGCGACGAGCGAGTCGGAACGCAGCTGGGCGGTGGCGTTGGCCGCTTCGTCGATGGGCATCTCCATCGCGGTCTCCGGCCCCTGCTGCTTCTGGAAGGCGGCGAAGCCCATGGTGCTGTTGTCCGCCCAGACACAGACCGGGACCTGTACGGTCTCGCCGATGAAGGCGTCCTCGACCTCCGCGTACTGGCACTTCATCGTGGCGCCGTTCAGGCCACTGGGTGTGACCTTCTCCGGGCTGCCCACCAGCTCGCCGTCCTCGCTGTTGGTCGCCTCTTCGGCGGCGTAGGCGAGCAGGGCGTCGACGGTGGCCTCGGGGTTCTCGATCTCGCCCCACAGCCCCACGCCGACCATGGAGGTCAGGACCGTGTTGCTCAGTTCGGTGGGGTCCATGCTCTCCAGCTGGGTGGGATCGGCGCCGGCGAGGTAGTTGGCGCTGGCACCCTGGGCATCCGGGCCGAGCCCGAACTGGGCCAGCTCCTCCTCCGTCATGCCGGAGCTTTCCTGGGACTCGATCTGGACGAACTCACCGGACAGCTCGGGGAAGCTCAGCGAGTACCCGACGAGCGTCTCGCTCTTCTCGTCGTCACCGCCGAGCAGCACCACACCGCCGACCGCCAGCGCGGCGACCACGGCCAGGGCGCCCACGATGATCCCGGCCTTCTTGCCGTTGCCGCCGCCGGAGGGCGGGGGCGGCATCTGGCCGTAGGGCGGCTGGCCCGGGTACTGGCCGGGCGGGCCCTGCGGGGGCTGCTGGCCGTACGGGCCCGGTGCCTGGGGCTGGCCGTAGGGGGCACCCTGCGGCTGACCCGGCTGCCCGGGGTACGCGCCGGGCGGCGGGGGCGGGCCCGGCTGTCCCGGCTGCTGCTGCGGGTAGCCGTAGCCCGGCCCGCTGGGAGCTCCCGGAGCGCCGCCCTGCGCGTACGGGTTGGGCGCGCCACCGGGCGGACCCGGCGGCGGCGGTGCCCCGTACGGGCCGGGCTGGCCGGGCTGGCCCTGCGGGGGCTGCTGCCCGTACGGGCCCGGCTGGTACTGACTCATGGGTTTTTCCCCTTATCACTGCGACAAGCGTTACCGCTCATCCTGTCCGACGAAATGCCCCCGTGTACATCCGCCCCCGTGCGCTCTTGCGGCGGCGATCAGTCCTCGCCCGGAGCGCCGTCCCCGGCCGGAACCTCGACCAGCGCGAAAGCGCGCAGCTCGGAGGCGAGTTCCGCAGTCCGTTCCAGATTCAGCGGGACGGTGCCCTCGGCGGTGCCGGGAATGCCGTACACCACACCGATCGTGCTGTAGTCGCTCCAGATGCAGACGAAGGAGACCTCGGGCTCGCCGGATTGCGGCTGGACCGGCCTCATCTCCTGGCAGGAGAGCGCCGCGTTGTGCAGGCCGCCGGGGCTCATGGAAGAGGGCGAGCCGACGAGTTCCACCCGGTCGTCCTCGTCCGCGTCCTCGTTCAGGTCCTCGGCGATCATCGCGAACATCTCGCCGGGGGCGTTCGCCGGATCCGTCACCGTGCCCCAGGAACCCTGGAAGAAGAGGACGTTGGAGTCCTCGGACGACTCGTCCTGGGCGTAGGCGGCCATGGCCGCGCCCTCCTCCGTGAAGCCCACCCGGCGCGCTTCCTCCGAGGTGAAGAAGTCCTCGGTCTCGTCGCCGTACGTCAGCGTGTAGCCGCCGACCTCCTCGGGGGTGGCCAGCGTGTACCGCGTGCCGTCGTCCTTGAGCGAGGGGCCGTCGTCGCCGTTCAGGACCAGCACCAGCCCGACGCCGAGCGCGGCGGCGAGGGTGAGCACACCCGCGGTGATGCCGATCAGCTTGCCGTTGCCGCCGCCGGAAGCGGGTCCGGCGGGCTGCGGCGGGACCTGCCCGTACGGCGCGCCCCCATACTGCGGACCTCCGTACTGCGGGCCCCCGTACGGTGCGGAGGGTGGCTGCGGCGTGCCGTACCCGTGCGGGGGCGGCGGCTGCGATCCGTACGGTCCGGGCGGTGGCTGCGTCATGGTGATCCCCGTGTGGCCGGCATCTCATCTGACCGGATGCCTCATGTACCCGGCATTGTGCCGCAGATGGGGAGGCGGCCCGCGCCCGTGCCGTCCGCCACCGGCGCCCCGGCCCACCGCCCCGCAACCGATTCGAGGAGCGGCCCACCCCGCCCGTAGACTGGGCTCCGTGACCGAGAACACTCAGCCGCCCGCCACCCCCGGGCCCCACAGCGCCGCCACCGAACTCCCGACGCAGTACGCGCCGGCCGAGGTAGAGGGGCCGTTGTACGAGCGCTGGGTAGAGCGCGGTTACTTCGAGGCGGATGCCTCCAGCGACAAGCCCCCGTACACCATCGTCATCCCGCCGCCGAATGTCACCGGCACGCTCCACCTGGGCCACGCCTTCCAGCACACCCTCATGGACGCCCTCACCCGCCGCAAGCGGATGCAGGGGTACGAGGCGCTGTGGCTGCCCGGCATGGACCACGCCGGCATCGCCACCCAGAACAAGGTCGAGCAGCAGCTCGCCGAGGAGGGCAAGTCCCGCCACGACGTGGGGCGCGAGGAGTTCGTCGAGCGGGTCTGGAAGTGGAAGCAGGAGTACGGCGGGCGCATCCTGGGCCAGATGCGGCGGCTCGGCGACGGCGTCGACTGGTCCCGTGAACGCTTCACCATGGACGACGGGCTCTCCCGCGCCGTCCTCACCATCTTCAAGCGGCTGTTCGACGACGGGCTGATCTACCGCGCCGAGCGCATCATCAACTGGTGCCCGCGCTGCATGACGGCGATCTCCGACATCGAGGTCGACTACCAGGAGGACGCCGGCGAGCTGGTCTCCATCCGCTACGGCGACGGCGAGGACTCCCTCGTGGTGGCCACCACCCGCGCCGAGACGATGCTGGGCGACACCGCCGTGGCCGTCCACCCGGACGACGAGCGGTACGCCCACCTCATCGGGCGGCGGATCAAGCTGCCGCTGACCGACCGCAGCATCCCGGTCGTCGCCGACGCCCACGTCGACCCGGAGTTCGGCACCGGCGCGGTCAAGGTCACCCCGGCCCACGACCCCAACGACTTCGCCATCGGCCAGCGCCACGGCCTGCCCTCGTTCACCGTCATGGACGAGCGCGGTGTGATCACCGTGCGCGGCCCGTTCGAGGGTCTGGACCGCTTCGAGGCGCGCTCCACGATCGTGGCGGCGCTGCGTGAACAGGGCCGGATCGTCGCGGAGAAGCGCCCCTACATGCACTCCGTGGGCCACTGCTCGCGCTGCAAGACCACGGTCGAGCCGCGGCTGTCCATGCAGTGGTGGGTCAAGGTCGAGCCGCTGGCCAAGGCCGCCGGTGACGCGGTGCGCGACGGCCGGGTCGCCATCCACCCGCCGGAGCTGTCGAAGCGCTACTTCGACTGGGTCGACAACATGCACGACTGGTGCATCTCGCGCCAGCTGTGGTGGGGCCACCGCATCCCCGTCTGGTACGGCCCCGACGGCGAGACGGTGTGTGTCGGGCCCGACGAGCAGCCGCCGAGCGGCGAGGGCTGGACCCAGGACAGCGACGTCCTGGACACCTGGTTCTCCTCCGGCCTGTGGCCGTTCTCCACCCTGGGCTGGCCCGAGCAGACGCCGGACCTGGAGAAGTTCTACTCCACCGACGTCCTGCTGACCGGCCACGACATCATCTTCTTCTGGGTCGCCCGGATGATGATGTTCGGCCTGTACGCGATGGACGGCAAGGAGCCGTTCCACACCATCGCGCTGACCGGGCTCGTGCGCGACGAGTTCGGCAAGAAGATGTCCAAGTCCAACCCCAACTCGGTGGACCCGCTGGACTGGATGGACAAGTACGGTGCCGACGCCGTCCGCTTCACCCTGGCCCGCGGCGCCAACCCCGGCGCGGACGTGCCGATCGGCGAGGACTGGGTCCAGGCCTCCCGCAACTTCGCCAACAAGATCTGGAACGCCACCCGGTTCGCGCTCATCAACGGCGCCACCGTGGAGGGCCCGCTGCCGGAGACCGCCGAACTGTCGGCCACCGACCGCTGGATCCTGTCCCGGCTGAACACCGTCATCGCCGAGGCCGACGCCGCCTACGAGAGCTACGAGTTCGCCAAGGCCAGCGATCTGCTGTTCCACTTCGCGTGGGACGAGGTCTTCGACTGGTACGTCGAACTGTCCAAGACCGTCTTCGCGGCCGGCGGCCGCCCCGCCGAGGCATCCCGGCGGGTGCTCGGCGAGGTCCTGGACGCCACGCTCCGGCTGCTCCACCCGGTGATCCCGTTCGTCACCGAGGAGCTGTGGACCACCCTCACCGGCGGCGAGTCGCTGGTCATCGCCTCCTGGCCGCAGGACAGCGGCTTCCGCGACGCGGCGGCCGAGGACGAACTCGCCACTGTCCGCAAGCTGGTCACCGAGGTCCGCCGGTTCCGCGCGGACCAGGGTCTCCAGCCGGGGCAGCGGGTGCCGGCCACCCTGGACCTGTCCGGCACCGGCCTGACCGCGCACGAGGAGGCCGTGCGGGCGCTGCTGCGCCTCAACCCGGCAGGCGAGGGCTTCGCGGCCACCGCCTCGCTGCCGGTTGCGGGCGCCGTCGTGTCCCTGGACCTGTCCGGTGCCATCGACTTCGAGGCCGAGCGCAAGCGGCTGACGAAGGACCTGGGCGTGGCCGAGAAGGAGCTGAAGCAGGCCACGGCCAAGCTGGGCAACGAGGGCTTCCTGGCCAAGGCTCCGGCCGAGGTGGTCGAGAAGATCAAGACCCGCAAGGCGGCGGCCGAGGCCGACATCACCCGCCTGACCGCGCAGCTGGCGAACCTCCCCGGCTGACCCCGGCCCGCCACACCACCCGTCCCAGCACCGGCCCCAGGGGGACGGGGCCCACGGCCCGCGAGTCGGTACTGGCCGCCGGGTTGTCGCCGAGCAGCACGGCGGCACCCGGCGGTACCGTCCCGTTGTATCCGGCGGCCACCATGCCCGGCGGCATCGGATCACCGGCCAGCGCGGCCAGCCGCTTCACCCACAGCCGGGGGAGGGTCTCCCTGGGCGGGGCAAGGAACACGGCGCCACCGGGCAACTGCACGGGGCACACCACGAGATCACCCACCCGCAGCCGCTTCGCCGACACCCGCCGCACCAGCAGCCGGTCACCGGCGTACAGGGTGGGCTCCATGCTGTGCCCCTCGACGGTGCTGTACAGGAACGCCCGGCGTGCCCACACGACCAGTGCGCCGCCGGCGATGACCGCGGGCACAGCAGCCTTCCCCGGACGTCGTCCGCGGGTACCCCCAGCCCACCGTCCCCGCCTGCCCCGGCGCCCGGTCACACGCCGTCCAGCTGGAAACCGGCGGCCTGGCTGCGGAAGGCCGCCGCGTAATGGCCGCCGACCGCCAGCAAGTGCTCGTGGGTGCCGAGTTCGGCGATCCGGCCGTCCGCCAGCACCGCGATCCGGTCGGCGTCGCGGATCTCGCTCAGCCGGTGCGAGACGAGCACCCGGGTGCGCCCCGCGCCGTGGTGGTGGATCAGCCGGCCGACCTCCGCCTGGGCGAGCGGGTCGAGGCCGGACGTCGGCTCGTCCAGGACGAACAGGTCCCGGTCCTCGCGCATCATGGACCGGGCCAGGGCCAGGCGCTGGAACTGCCCGCCCGACAGCACCACGCCGTCGTCCTTGCCGCTCTCCCCGAAGTAGCCGCGGCTGAGCATGGTCCGGTACCCGGCCGGCAGCGCCGCCAGCACGTCGTGGATGCCCGCCCGGCGTGCCGCCTCCGCCACGCGCCGCTGGTCGTGGGCGCGCTCCGGGTCGCCGAGCCCGATGTTCTCGGCCGCCGTCATCTCGTAGCTCATGTGGTCCTGGTAGACGACGCTCAGCCGCTCGCGCAGCGCCTCCGGCCGGATGTCGCGCAGATCGGTGCCGTCCCAGCGGACACTACCGCGCTCCGGGTCGTAGAACCGGCACAGCAGCTTGATCAGCGTGCTCTTGCCCGCGCCGTTCACCCCGACCAGGCCCAGGGACTCGCCGGCCGCGATGCGCAGGTTCACGCCCCGGAGAATCCACGGGTGGTCCGGCCCGTACCGGAACCACACGTCGCGCAGTTCCACGGCCCCGCGCAACGGGCCGATCGGCCGGGCCGGTTCGCGCGTCGTGAGGACGGGCGGCGCCGTCACCAGCTCCGTGTAGGCGCGGAAGACCAGCAGGTGCTGGTGCCCGTTCGCGACGGCCCCGACGAGGGTGCCCAGCGTGCTCTGCACGGCGGCGATCGCCGTGACGACCAGCGTCAGTTCGCCGACACTCAGCGCTCCGTCCCGGACCCGGCCCACCGCCCACAGCAGGCCACCCGCCGCCACGCCCGCCGTGATCACCGTCGGCAGCCCGTTCAGCAGCAACGCGCGCACATCGAGCCGCAGCCGCTCCCGGTCGGCGGCGTGCCGCTGCGCCATCATCCGGCGACGCAGCAGATCGCCGATGCCGAACAGCCGAACCTCCTTGGCGCCCGGTGCGTCCGCCAGCAGCATCATGTAGAAGACCTCGCGCCGCTGGTGCGCGGTCAGTCCATGTACGGCGCCCGCCCTGGCCCGGGCCACCCGGATTTCGGCGAGCAGCTTGGGTACGGTGCCCACTGCCACCAGCACGGCCAGCAGCGGATGGATGCCGATCAGCACGGCGGCGAAGCCGAGCAGCGTGAGTGCCGAGCGCACCAGCGCCATCGCGCAGTCCAGCAGATCGGTCGGGGCGTGCTGACCGCAATCCTGGGCCTGGCGCAGCTGGGTGAGCCGGTCGGGGTTCTCGTACCAGGCGAGGCCGGGCTGGGCGGTGACGGCGCGGAAGAGGCGGTTCTGCGCCTGCCGGGCGACGGCGCGCGCGAGTTCGCCCTGGGCGAGCCGCTGGAGGTACGGCAGCAGGGCGGCCAGGATCCCGCAGGCGGCGAGTGCGGACGCGTACCCGGTCAGGGTGCTCTCGCCGCGCGTCAGCCCGTCCACGAGGCGTGCGGTGAGCCAGGCGGCGGCCACCGGGATCAGCGCCTCCACGACCGTGAGGAAGAGGGTCGCGGCGAGCACCGCGGGGCGGGCGCGCAGTGCCAGCGAGAACGCGGTACGGGCGGACTCCCTCATCCCGTGAGCCGCCGTTCGAGGTCGGACGGGCCCACGGCGGACCAGCGCAGCGCGCCGTCCTCGGTAAGGGCGTGCACACGGGGAAAGCCGTCCACGCCGAAAGCGGAGACCCAGGGTGAGTTCAGTGGGACCCGTAGCACCTCGGCGACGGGTGACAGCACGTCCAGGTAGGTCCGGCTGTCGGAGTCCGGGTCCACCTCGACGACCACGGCGGTGACCTTCTTCGTACCGCCCGGATGCGCCTCGGCGGCCCGGGTGAACGCCGGCAGCAGGTCCTCACAGGCGCCGCAGCCCGGGGAGAAGAAGCCGACGAGGGTGGGTGACCCGGCGGGCAGCACGATGGGGACGCCGACGGGTGGGCCGGTGACCGTGTCATCGGTGGCAGACGGGCCGTGGGCCGGTTCGGCGCGCAGCCGGCGGATGATGCCGTAGCACAGCAGCAGATTGAGCGCGGTGACAGCCAGCGCGAGGACGGACAGCACCAGGGCGATCACGTGCGCCTCCTGATCGTGGACGGGAAGAACAGCTCCGTGATGTCGTCCAGCCCGATGAGCACCAGCGCGGCCACCGAGCCGACCGCGACCGCCACGGCCAGTACCTCGGCGTTCGCCGGCCCGGCGGCGGGCAGCAGCACCAGGCCGCACCCGGCGGCGAGCAGCAGCAGCCCGTTGCGCACCAGATGGACGCCGCGCAGCGGCCGGACACTCGGCCCGAAACAGGCGCAGCTGACCGCACGCCGCCCGATCACCACCCGGGCCACTCCGGCGGTGAGAGCCGCCAGCAGCAGCGCGGCGAGTACCAGGCCGTAGGGGGCGGTGGGGGTCGGCAGCACCAGCAGACCGGCGGCGGCCTCGGCGGTGATGACAGCGGTGGCGGTGAGCGGGATCAGGCGGGCTGGCAGGCCGAGTTCGCGCAGGGTACGACGCAGGGCGCGGACCCCGGCCGGGCGCAGCTTGCCGGTCGCGGACACCAGGAAGACCACGGCCAGCAACACCTGGCAGCTCAGCAGGACATACGCCATCGGCCCGCCTCCACACCTCGACCTCCGGCCGCTCCGGCCGGCCGGGCCCGTACGTTAGGAGGCCCCCGCATATGGCCGATACATCAAGCGCTCGCAGAGCTGTGCGAGTTCGGCATCCGGATCGCGGCCCAGCCCGTCCCGGAAGGCGGCGCGGGCCAGGGCGTACGACTCGGTGAGTCGGCCGTGCTCGCCGAGCCGGTGGTGGGCGCGCAGCACGTACTGCCAGCCGCGGGTGCGCAGCGGGTCGGCGGTCACGGCCTGCCAGGCTGTGTCCAGCGCGCGGCGCGGTTCGCCTAGTTCGAGCCAGATGCCAGCCAGATCCTCCAGGGCGCGCAGCCGCTTGATGTCGAGGTGGGCGAGTTCGGCGGCGAGCGGCCCGCGCCGGTCAAGGCCGGTGGCGGCGTGCTCGGAGCGCCACAGCTCCAGCGAACGGCGCAGGGCGACGGCGGCTCCGCGCGGGTCAGCGGCGGCGAGCAGATTGCGGCCCCGGTGCACGAGCCGGCCGAAGACCAGATGGTCGCTGTCGTGCGGGGACAGGCGTAACTCGTAGCCGCCGCCCGGATGGCTGAGCAGGATGTCGGCGCCGTCGCCGGGCAGGGCCCGGCGCAGCCGGTGGACGTAGGTGCGCAGGTTCGACAGCGCGGACCGCGGCGGTTCGCCGTCCCACAGCGCCTCGCACAGGGTGTCGAAGGACACCGCCTGGTTTGGCCGCAGCAGCAGCACGGCGAGCACGGCCTGCGGCTTCCCGACCCGCGGCGGTGGCTTCCCCTCCCCGGTACAGATCTCCACAGGACCCAACAGCCGGAACACGAGTCGTGGTTCGGGCATCATCGAAGACTTCTCCCACCCCTGGGGAACTACGGAACGAATGTTGCCGGTGACGCAAGGTCCGACCATAGAGGTGAAGCGCTTCACCTGTGAACCGGTGTGTGTGGGCAGGATGCGGCTCCCCGTTTCCGGCCGGTCGACGGGCCCGTGCTGTCGAAGCGTTTCGAGGGACGGAGCGGTGTCCGGTGTACCGACTGTGTGCGCGGGGTCTCTACGGTGTCCGCCACGAGGAACGGCGGCCCGCCGGTCCGCCGTCCGGAACACAGGAAGGGTGAGAACGATGAAGTTGCTGAACCAGCTCGCCGACGCCGCCCTGCGGCGCGTACTGCCATCGGCCACGACAGAGGCCGCGGCGCAGTACGACTGCCAGGTGGGCACCGCGTGCCCCGGGTACCCGGGGGCCAACATCTGGAACAACCGCAAGCGGGAGTGCCCCACCTGCCCGTGGATACCGTCCGGCTGCTGCTACAAGACTCCGTGACCGCCTGGTCATCCCACCCCTGAGGATCCCGTGCTCGCCCTGATCACCCAACAACTGCGCCGCCGTTCCGCACGGGCGGTGACGCTACTCGCCGGCGTGTTGGTGGCGAGCATGGGGTTCGTCCTGCTCACCGGCTCCGTCGACACCTCCCGGCTGCGGGTGCAGGCCACGGCGGACGCCAACTTCCGGGCCGCGTACGACATCCTGGTCCGCCCGGTGGACGCCACCAGCGAACTGGAAGCGCAGGCGGGTGAGGTGCGGCCGAACTTTCTGTCCGCCCAGTTCGGCGGGATCACCCTGGAGGAGTGGGAGCGCATAGCCGCCCTTGACGGAGTGGAGGTAGCGGCCCCGATCGCCATGCTGGGCTACCACAGGACGGATCTGTGGATCGACGTGGACATCACGGAGTCGCTGGATCCCGCTCTGGACCAGCAGTTGCTCAGACTGGACCGCACCTGGACCGCCGATCGTGGGCTGACCCAGGCGCTGGATCCCGGGCCGGACTTCGTGTACGTCACCAAGAATCGCGTCCTGGAGCCCCGTAAGGTTCCGTTCTCGGATGGAGTGATGCTGGAGGACGGCTATCTGCTCGACGGCGAAGTGCTGCGCATCGACACAGGCGGCTGCCAGGACAGTCGTCCGGCCGCGGAAATCCTGCCCCTTGGGGATGTGCTGCCTCTGTGCCGACTCGACCACTACGCTCACCGTGCCGATCCACTGACGTCCGAAGGCCGGGACCGGCTGATCGTGGTCGAGTGGCGGGAGGACGGATCCTTCTCCACCACCGGTACGGGCGAGGTCGACCACCCGAAGGTCGGCGAACGGGCCGTCATGCGGATCCCCTGGCCCACGACGCTGCTGGCGGCTGCCATCGATCCGGCGTCCGAGGCAGCTCTGGTCGGACTCGACTCGGCCATGGTGAAGGGTGACTATCTCACCGCCGACCCACCGCAGGTGACGGACGGGCACCCCGGGATGGATCGGGTCGACATACCGATGCTGGTGTCATCACAGCCGCAGACCGAGGAGTCCGTACGCGTCGATGTCGGCCGCCTCACCATGGACGCCGCCGACCTGCCCGGCAGAACATCCGCCGACATGGAACAACAACTGCCGCAGGTGCCGGTCGAGTCGCTCGGATCGGAGATCAGGGACTACGCGACCGCCTATGCCGGCGTGGTGGAACGGGATGACTTCGGAGTGTGGTTCAACAGACTCCAACAGGCTGACCCGCCGGTGTACCGGCCCGGTACCGATGTCCTGCGGCCCGGCACCACCGACCAGAACACCCGGAACAGCTGGACGACGGAAGTGTTTCTTGGGGAGGGCGTGCCGCCGTGGCTCACCCGGGACACCGGATTCCGTCAGTTGTATGGCACCACCGAGCTCCTGGCGAGCGTCGGCGGAAACGCCGTCGGCACCTTCGACCCCGGCAACGTCCAGGAGTTCTCCGAACTCTCCGAGGTCCCCCTGGAGTCCTACCGCCCCGCCGCCGCCTCCGGGGCGGACGAGCGGTCGCGGGAGCTGCTGGGGGAACGGCCCTGGCTGCCCAACAGCAACCCGACCGGGTATCTCGCCACCCCGCCCCAGCTGCTCACCAACCTCGCCTCCCTCGACTACCTGCTGCACCCCGCCTCCCCGCAGGCCGCCGCACCGCTGTCCGCCGTGCGGGTCCGCGTGGAGGGGGTGACCGGACTGGACGACGCCTCCCAGGAGCGGGTACGGCAGGTCGCCGAACGCATCGCCACCGGCACCGGGCTCACCGTGGACATCACCGTCGGCTCCTCGCCCGCGCCGCGCCAGGTGGAGGTCGCCGCCGGACAGTTCGGCCGCCCCGACCTGCTGATCGAGGAGCACTGGACCCGCAAGGGCGCCGCTGTGACCCTCGTCCAGGAGGCGGACCGCAAGAGCGTGCTGCTGTCCGGCCTGGTGCTCCTGGTGTGCGCGCTGTTCACCGGCAACCTGGTCGCCGCCTCCGTCCGCACCCGGCGTGCCGAACTCGGCATGCTGGCCTGCCTGGGCTGGTCCGGGCGCCGGCTCGCCGCCCTCGTACTCGGCGAGGTCGCCGCCGTCGCGGCCACCGCCGCCGTGCTCGCGGCCGTCCTGGCCCCTTCGCTGGCCGGGCTCACCGGGCTGACGGTACGGCCCGCCCTCGTCCTGCTGACCGTGCCGCTCGTCGTCGCCCTCGCCCTGCTCGCCGCGCTCGGACCGGCCCTGCGCGCCGCCCGGATCGGGCCCGCCGGGGTGCTGCGCCCGCCGGTGCTGGCCGGGCGGCGGGCACGGGCCCGCCGTTCGGTGGCCGCGCTGGCTCTCGCGAACGTGACCCGGGTGCCGGTACGCGCTGCCCTCGCCGTGCTCTCCCTCGCCGTCGGCATCGCCGCCCTCACCTTTGTCACCGCGGTGCTGTGGCACTTCCAGGGCGCCGCCGCCGGCACCCTGCTCGGGGCGGCGGTGACGCTGGAGATCCGCGCCGTGGACATCGCCGCCGTCGCGCTCACCGTGCTGCTGGGCGCCTTCGCGCTCGCCGACGTCCTGTACGTCGGTATGCGTGAACGCGACGCCGAACTCGCCGTGCTGCGCGCCACCGGCTGGAGCGACCGCGCGCTGACCCGGCTGGTGCTGGCCGAGGGCGCGCTGCTGGGCGCGGCCGGCGCGATCCTGGGGGCCGCCGCCGGGGCCGGCCTGGTGGCGTGGGTGGTGGGCGCACTGCCCACCGGCGTACTGGCCACCGCGCTGGGCGCCGCGGCCGGCGGGGTGGGGCTCGCGATGGCCGCCTCGCTTTTCCCGGTCCGGCTGGTACGGGGCCTGCCGCTGGCCGCCCTGCTCAGCCGTCAGTGACATCCGTGACCGTCCACGACCCGCACATCCCACGAGAGGCCGCCCGATGAACATCCCAGGACCCGGGGGCGTCCCGGTGACCGTCAAGGACCTGCGCCGGACGTTCGGCTCCGGCCCCGAGAACCGGATCACGGCCGTGGACGGGGTGCACCTGGACATCGGGGCCGGCGAGTCGGTGGCGCTGACCGGCCCCTCCGGCTCGGGGAAGTCCACCCTGCTGCACCTCGTCGGCGCCGTGGAGCGCGCCGACGAGGGCGTGATCCGGGTGGGGGAGGATGAGATCACCGCACTCGGCCGCCGCGAGCTGGCCCGCTACCGGGGGCGGGTCGGGTTCGTCTTCCAGCGCTTCCATCTGCTGCCCGCGCTCACCGCGCTGGACAACGTGCTGGCCCCGCTGCTGCCGCGTCGCAGGGCCGACACGCCGTTCGACCGTGTCGAGCGCGCCACCGGTCTGTTGGCGGCGGTCGGCCTGGCGGGCCGGGAGAAGGCGCTGCCCTCCCAGCTCTCCGGCGGCCAGCAGCAGAGAGTGGCGATCGCCCGCGCGTTGATCGCCGGGCCCCGGCTGCTGCTCGCCGACGAGCCCACCGGCAATCTCGACTCCGCCACCGGCACCCGCGTCATGGACCTGATCGAGCGGCTGGCCGCCGAGCACGGCTGCACCCTGCTGATCGCCACCCACGAGGAGGCGGTGGCCGGGCGCTGCTCCCGGGTGCTGACGCTGCGGGACGGGCAGCTCGTCGCGGACGTCCGCACCGGCCGTGCGGAGCCCGCCGCCACCTCTCACCCGGGTACCGATCCGGACAAGGGGCGGTGAGTGTCGGTGGGGGTTCGTAGACTGGCATCGTGACTGAGCACTCCCGCCCCGAGCCCCCCGACTCCGGCGAATCCGGCGATGCCGGCACTCCCGAGAATCTCGACGCCGCCGCCTTCGAGGAGCTGATCGGCGCCGAGACACAGCGGGACCCCGATCTCGCGGTGATCGAGGCCGGCAGCCGCACGCTGCGCACCCAGGCCGGCCCGCCCACCGGGGACGGCGTGCCGGAGCGGCCCGCCGACCCGGAGGTGGACCGGGCGCTGCGCGAGGTCGAGACGGAGCTGTCCAAGCGCTGGGGCGAGACGAAGCTCGACCCCTCCGTCGAGCGGATCAAGGCGCTGATGGACGTGCTGGGCGAGCCCCAGCACGCGTACCCCTCGATCCACATCACCGGCACCAACGGGAAGACCAGCACGGCCCGGATGATCGAGGCGCTGCTGGGCGGTTTCGAGCTGCGCACCGGCCGGTACAGCAGCCCGCACGTGCAGTCCATCACCGAGCGCATCAGCCTGGACGGCGCCCCGATGTCCGCCGAGCGGTTCATCGCCGCCTACGAGGACATCAAGCCGTACGTGGAGCTGGTGGACGCCCGCCAGGAGTACCGGCTGTCGTTCTTCGAGGTGCTGACCGCCATGGCGTACGCGTCGTTCGCCGACGCCCCGGTGGATGTGGCGGTCGTCGAGGTCGGCATGGGCGGCACCTGGGACGCGACCAACGTGCTGGACGCCGGGGTCTCCGTCATCACCCCGATCAGCCTGGACCACACCGACCGGCTCGGCCCCACGCCGGAGCGGATCGCGGTGGAGAAGTCCGGGATCGTCAAGCAGGACGCCACCGTGGTGCTGGCCCAGCAGCAGATCGAGGCGGCCTCGGTGATCCTGCGCCGGGCCGTCGAGGTGGACGCCACCGTGGCCCGTGAGGGCATGGAGTTCGGCGTGGTCTCCCGCGAGATCGCGGTGGGCGGCCAGTTGCTGACGCTGCGCGGGCTGGGCGGCGAGTACCCGGACATCTTCCTCCCGCTGCACGGTGAGCACATGGCGCACAACGCGGTGGTGGCGCTGGCGGCGGTGGAGGCGTTCTTCGGCATCGGCGCCACCCAGGCGTCCGCGACGCTGGACATCGACGTGGTGCGCGCCGCGTTCGCCGCCGTCACCTCGCCGGGGCGCCTTGAGGTGGTGCGCTCCAGCCCCACGGTGCTGCTGGACGCCGCGCACAACCCGGGCGGCGCGCAGGCGGCGGCCGCGGCCGTGACGGAGGCGTTCGGCTTCAGCCGGCTCATCGGCGTGGTCGGCCCCAGCGCCGACAAGGACGTCACCGGGCTGCTGGAGGCCTTCGAGCCGATCTTCACGGAGGTCGTGGTCACCCGGAACGCCAGTCACCGTGCCATGGACGTGGACGCGCTGGCGGCCGTCGCGGTGGAGGTCTTCGGCGAGGACCGGGTACAGGTCGAGCCGCGCCTGGACGACGCCCTGGAGGCGGCCATCTCGCTGGCCGAGGAGGAGGACGAGTACGCGGGCGCCGGGGTGCTGATCACCGGATCCGTCATCACGGTCGGGGAAGCCAGAATGCTGTTGCGCGGCCCGGAGCGGCCCGGCGGCGCGGGCCGGGAAGCGGGGGACCGCTGATGCGTACGCTGTGTTCCTCCACGCTGATCTCCGAGGTGCTGGTCATCGGGCTCGCGGCGCTGGTCGCGGTCCGGCTGACCGACACCTCCGCGACCACGATCTGGGCGGTGAGCGGGACGGCCATGGTGCTGTGCCTGCTGCTGTGCGGCCTGGTCACCCGGCCCGGTGGGGTGCAGTTCGGCTGGGCCCTGCAGATAGCGCTGATCGCCAGCGGTGTCGTCGTGCCGGCGATGTTCGTGCTCGGCGTGATCTTCGCGGGCCTGTGGTGGGCATCGGTCCATTTCGGCCGGAAGGTGGACGAGATCAAGGCCGCGCACGCCGCGGGGGCCGCCGCTGCGGCCCCGTAGCCCCGGGCCGGGTGCGGGAGGGCGGTGATATCCCGGGTAAGGTGCCGGTACTTCCCCGGATTCGTTTCCCCAGGAGCCACCCCATGTCCCAGCGCACCCTTGTCCTTCTGAAGCCGGACGCGGTCAGGAGGGGCCTGATCGGTGAGATCGTCGGCCGCATCGAGAAGAAGGCGGGCTGGACCATCACCGCGCTGGAACTGCGCACCCTGGACCGGGCCACGCTGGAGACGCATTACGCGGAGCACAAGGGCCGGCCGTTCTACGAGCCGCTGCTGGAGTTCATGACGTCCGGCCCGTCGGTGGCGCTGACCGTCGAGGGCGAGCGGGTCATCGAGGGGCTGCGGACGCTGTCCGGCCCCACCGACCCGATCACCGCCACCCCCGGCTCCATTCGCGGTGACTTCGGGACGATCGTCCGGGAGAACCTCATCCACGCGTCGGACTCGGAAGAATCCGCCGAACGCGAGCTGAAAATCTTCTTCCCCGGGCGCTCCTGAATCACCGCTGAATCCCCGTCAGTCCGACACGGGGTCCGATCAGCGGCACCAGCCTGAACGCATTCCGCCTTTGTGGTATGTACAGTCGAACGAGGGAACCCGTCACCCGAACACGACGTCACCATGATGGAGGGCGGGCACGGTTCCCGCGACAATGGCGAAAGCGGCGCTCCGGCGCTCCGTGTTCGACCGGCCGTGGATACGATGGCATCAGCCGCCACACTCTCCCCCGGACTCCGTCCGGGCGAGGGAGTACCCCCAGGCGTGCCTCGTTCATCGCACCCCCGTGCCGACCTCCCGCCCACATCGCTCCAGCTGGAAGGCCAGATGTATCCCTATGGCGAACAATATGTCGTTCATCGGACGTGACATGGCAGTCGACCTCGGGACGGCCAATACGCTGGTGTACGTCAGGGGTCGCGGGATCGTACTCAATGAGCCATCGGTCGTCGCCATCAACACCAACACCGGTGGCATTCTCGCGGTCGGCGCCGAGGCGAAGAAGATGATCGGCCGGACCCCCGGCAACATCGTCGCGGTCCGCCCCCTGAAAGACGGGGTCATCGCCGATTTCGAGATCACGGAGCGAATGCTCCGCTACTTCATTCTCAAGATCCACAAGCGGCGTTATCTCGCCCGCCCCCGGGTCGTCGTCTGTGTGCCCTCGGGTATCACGGGAGTCGAGCGGCGCGCGGTCATCGAGGCGTCCACCCAGGCCGGTGCCCGCCAGGTGCACATCATCGAGGAGCCGATGGCGGCCGCGATCGGCTCCGGGCTCCCGGTCCACGAGGCCACCGGCAACATGGTGGTGGACATCGGCGGCGGTACGACCGAGGTCGCGGTCATCTCGCTGGGCGGCATCGTGACCGCGCAGTCCATCCGGGTGGCCGGCGATGAGCTGGACAACGCGATCATCCAGCACATCAAGAAGGAGTACAGCCTCCTGCTGGGCGAGCGCACCGCCGAGAGCATCAAGATCACCATCGGTTCGGCCTACGAGATGGACGAGGACGAGCACACCGAGATCCGGGGCCGCGACCTCGTCAGCGGGCTGCCCAAGACCGTGGTGATCTCCTCGGCCGAGGTCCGCAAGGCCATAGAGGAGCCGGTCAACTCCATCGTCGACGCCGTCAAGACGACGCTGGACAAGTGCCCCCCCGAGCTGTCCGGCGACGTCATGGACCGCGGCATCGTCCTGACCGGCGGCGGTGCCCTGCTGCGCGGCCTGGACGAACGGCTGCGCCGGGAGACCGGCATGCCGATCCACATCGCCGAGGACCCGCTGGACTCGGTGGCGCTGGGATCCGGCAAGTGCGTCGAGGAGTTCGAGGCGCTCCAGCAGGTGCTGGACGCCCAACCCCGCCGCTGATCGCGGCCACAGCCCGGCCGGACGACCATCCCCGGCCGGGAGGTGCCCCCAGACGGGGGTGATCCGCAGCCGCGATCCGCCGCGTGGACCACACGAGTCCACGCGGCGGACCGTCGGCGGCGCAGGACCTGAACGACTACCTGTTCCAGAAAGGCACGGCCGCCGCACGTGAGGGACACACGAGAGAGCCGACTGCTTCTCGTCCTGCTGGTATCCATCGCCTTCGCGCTGATCACGATGGACATCAGGGGTGGGGACAACTCCCCGCTCAACGGGCCCAGAGAGGCCACCGCGGCCTTCTTCGGACCCGTGGAGAACGGCGTCGCCTCGGCGGTCGACCCGGTCGGGAACGCGATCGCCGCGGTCCGGGAATCCGGCGGCCGGCACGACCGCATCAGTGAACTGGAGCGGGAGAACGCCGAACTGCGCCAGCAACTGGGCAGCGAGGCGCACCGCGACTCCCGCATACAGCAGCTCGATGATCTGCTCCAGACCGCCGGGGCCGGCCAGTACGGCATTGTCGGCGCGCAGGTCATCGCCATCGGCGCCACCCAGGGCTTCTCCTGGACGGTGACGATCGACGCGGGCAGCAGGGACGGCATCGCCCGCGACATGACGGTCCTCAACGGTGACGGCCTGGTGGGCCGGGTCACCACCGTGGGCCCCAGCACCTCTACCGTGCTGCTCGCCAACGACCCCGGCTTCACGGTCGGCACCCGTCTGGAGGGCGGCGACGAACTCGGCTTCGCCACCGGGCGCGGCGACAACGCGCTCGACGTACAACTGCTCAACCAGGCCGCGCAGGTGAAGAAGGGCGACCGGCTGGTGACCTTCGGCTCGGCCGAGGACAAGCCGTTCGTGCCGGGCGTCCCGGTCGGTGAGGTCATCAACGTGGACCGCACGGCGGGCGACCTGACCCGTACCGTCCAGGTCCGCCCGTACGTGGCCTTCACCCGGCTCGACCTGGTCGGCGTCGTCGTCGAACCGCCGCGCGACAACCCGCGTGACACGGTGCTGCCGCCCCGGCCCGAGGACGAGAAGAAGTCCGCGGAGGACGAGGGCGACAAGACCGACAAGACCGACCAGGGCGACGGGTCGGGCACCGGCGACGAGGGTGAGGACGGCACCGAGGAGGGCGGCGAGGACGGCGGCGTGCAGAACCGCACCACACCGGGCGAGTCCCCGGGCCCCGGCGACAGCAACGCCCGCCGCGAGCAGGACGCCGACCAGGACGACGACCCCGCCACCAGGAATTGAGCTGACCATGCGCGTCTCCCGCACGATCCTCGCGGTGATCCTCGTCGTCGTGGCGCTGGTCCTCCAGGTCACGATCCTGGCCCGGCTGCAACTGCCCGGCGCCGTCCCCGATCTGCTGCTGCTCACCGTGCTCGGCCTCGCTCTGGTGTACGGCCACGTCGGCGGCGCCCTGGTGGGCTTCGGCGCCGGGCTGCTCGCCGACCTGGCCCCGCCGGCCGACCACGCGGTGGGCCGCTACGCCCTGGTGCTGTGCGTCATCGGCTACGCGGCCGGCCTCACCAAGCCCGAGACCGGCCAGCACCGTTCGGCGACCGTGCCGATGCTGGTGGTGGCGGGCGGCGCGCTGTCCTCCACGCTGCTGTACGCGGGTGTCGGCGCGCTGGTCGGCGACACCGCGGCCCGCCATGTCGGGCTCACCGGGCTGCTGCTGACGGCCACGCTCTACGATCTGCTGCTCGCCCCGTTCACCGTGCCGCTGGTGATGGCGATGGCCCGGCGGCTGGAGAACGACCCGCTCAAGGGCGACGGCTCCGGCGGCCCCTCGTCGGGCGGCGACAACCTGTCCGGCTGGTTCGGGGGCGGCACCGGGCTCAGCACCCGCGGGGGCGGCCGGCGTACCCGCTACGGCAAGGCCGCCCGCATCGGTGGCCAGCGCAGCACGTTGCTCAGTCGCTCGGCCCGTAACCGGGCGGGGCGCATCAAGGGGGTCAAGCGACTGTGAGTAACATCCCGGAGACCGGGCGGACCTCGCGCGTCACCATCCGGCTGATCATCATCCAGATACTGGTTTTCTCGCTGCTGCTGACCCTCGGCGGCCGGCTGTGGTACCTCCAGATCCGGCAGGGCGACGAGTTCGCCGCCGCCGCGGCCGGCAACCACGTGCAGCAGGTCGTCCAGCCCGCCGTGCGCGGCGCCATCCTCGACGCCCGCGGCGTGCCCATCGCCGACAACGAGACCCGTCTCGTCGTCTCCGCCGACCGCTCCCAGCTCACCCGGATGAAGGACGACGGCGAAGCCGTCCTCACCCGGCTGGCCGAACTCCTCGGCATGGAGTACGAGGAGATCGCACAGCGCATCCGGCTGTGCGACGCGCAGACCCCGCAGCCGTGCTGGAACGGCTCCCCGTACCAGCCGATCCCCATCACCGACGAGGCCACCCCGCAGCAGGCGCTGCAGATCCGCGAGCGCTCCGAGGACTTCCCCGGCGTCAGCGCCGAGCCCACCGCCGTACGCCGCTACCCCGCCCCGTACGGCTCGCACTCCGCGCAGGTGCTCGGCTACCTCTCCCCGGTCACCGACGACGAGGTGGCGGACGCGAAGGACACCGACGCGCCGCTGCTGCGCTCGGACCAGATCGGCCGCGCCGGCCTCGAACGCACCTACGACAGCTATCTGCGGGGCCAGCCCGGCGTCACCCGCTACGAGGTGGACAAGTTCGGCCGCGTCATCGGCGAGGCCGAGGGCGAGGCCGCGGCGGCCGGCTCCAACGTGGTCACCAGCATCGACTCGCGGGTGCAGGCGGTCGCCGAGCAGGAACTCATCGGCGCGATGGAGGAGGCCCGGGCCCAGACCGACGAGATCACCGGCCGCCCCTACGAGGCGGACTCCGGCGCCGTGGTCGTCCTGGAGAACGCCACCGGCCGCGTCGTCGCCATGGCCTCCGCCCCCGACTACGACCCCAACGTGTGGGTGGGCGGCATCAGCACCGAGAACTACCAGGCACTGACCGGCGACGACTCCAACTACCCGCTGCTCAACCGGGCCATCCAGGGCCAGAGCCCGCCCGGATCGACGTTCAAGGTGGTCACCTCGACCGCCGCCGTCAACGCCGGCTACGACTTCGACGGCCGCTACGAGTGCGGCTCCTCGTACAGCATCGGCAACCAGACGTTCAAGAACTTCGAGTCGCAGGGCTACGGCATGATCAGCCTGCACCGCGCGATCGAGGTGTCCTGCAACACCGTCTTCTACGGCATCGCGCACCGCGAGTGGGAGCGGGACGGCGGCATCAACCCCAAGGACGACCCCAACGACACCCTGTTCACCACCGCCCACGGCTTCGGCCTCGGCGCCCGCACCGGCATCGACCTGCCCGACGAGGCCAGTGGCCGCGTCCCGGACCGGCAGTGGAAGCAGGACTACTGGGAGGCGAACAAGGACAACTGGTGCGAGGTGGCCGAGACCGACCGCGAGGACTACGGCGCCCGGATCGCCCGCGAGAACTGCACCGAGGGCATGAAGATGCGCGCCGGTGACATGCTCAACTTCTCCATCGGACAGGGCGACGTGCTGGTCACCCCCATCCAGATGGCCTCCGTCTACGCGGCCATCGCCAACGGCGGCACTCTGTACGAGCCGTCCGTCGGCAAGGCCATCATCGGCGCGGACGGCACCGTCCTGGAGGAGATCGATCCCGTGGTCAGCGGTGAACTGCCCGCCGACGCCCAGACCGTCGCGGACCTCCAGTCCGCCACCGAGTCCGTGATCACCACCGGAAGCGCCAGCTGGCGCTTCATGGGCTGGCCGCAGGGCGAGATCCCGCTGCACGCCAAGACGGGTACCGCGGAGGCGTCCGGCGACAAGCAGACCACCTCCTGGCTGGCCACCTTCTCCCCGGACTACACGATCGTGATGACCATCTCCCAGGCCGGCACCGGCTCGGGGGCCTCCGGCCCGGCCGTGCGCAACATCTACGAGGCGATCTACGGGGTCGGCGAGGACGGTTCCGTCAACGCGGACCTGGCGCTGCTGCCCACCCCGCAGGCGGCGCTGCCGGAGATCGACGAGAACGGCACCATCATCGCCCAGCGCGACGAGCCCCGGGGCGAGGACGCGGAAGAGGGCGAAGAGGGCGAAGAGAGCGGCGAACCGGGCGAGGACGGCCAGGAGGAGGACCCGGGCGACCGGGAACTGCCCGACGGCCTCGAACCGGGCGGCGACCAGGACGGCGGACAGCAGCCACCGGGCGACGACCCGGCCGGCGAGCAGTGGAACGCGGGCAATGTGGCCGGGCGGGACGAGAGGTCGAACGACTGACGTGGGCGACTACTCCCTGAGCATCGGGCGGTTCGCACCCCGCAAGAGCGCCTGGCGGCGGATGACCGCCCGGGACTCGCTCGCCCGGCGCGTCGACTGGATCATGCTGCTGGCGGCCGGCGCGCTGTCGGTCATCGGCTGCGTCCTGGTGTGGTCCGCCACCCGCAACCGCACCGAGATCAACAACGGCGATCCGCAGTACTTCCTCATCCGGCAGTCCATCAACCTCGCCGTGGGCATAGCCCTGGCGGTGGCCGTCATGTGGCTGGGGCACCACCGGCTGCGCAGCGCGGTCCCCGTCTACTTCGGATTCACCCTCGTGGTGATGCTGCTGGTGTTCACCCCGCTGGGCACTGAGATCAACGGCCAGCGCAACTGGCTGTCGATCGGCAGCTACACGATCCAGCCCGGCGAGTTCGCCAAGGTCGCCGTCGTCCTGGCGATGGCCATGGTGCTCGCCGCCCAGGTCGACGCGGGCGACAGCGAACACCCGCGGCGCCGCGCCGTCCTCCAGGCGCTGGCCATCGCCATGGTCCCGGTGACCATCGTCCTCATCGACGACATGGGCACCGCGATGGTGCTGTGCGTCATCGTCCTGGGCATGCTGCTGGCCTCCGGCGCCTCCCTGTGGTGGACCTCCGGGCTGCTGGCGGCGGCCGTGGTCGGCGCCGTCCTGGTGTGGATGCTCGACATACTGGACGAGTACCAGATCAACCGCTTCGCGGCCTTCGCCAACCCGGCGCTCGATCCGGCCGGCGTCGGCTACAACACCAACCAGGCCAGGATCGCCATCGGCGGCGGCGGACTGTACGGCAAGGGCCTGTTCGAGGGCACCCAGACCACCGGGCAGTTCGTGCCCGAGCAGCAGACCGACTTCATCTTCACCGTCGCCGGCGAGGAACTCGGCTTCGTGGGGGCCGGCGGGATAATCCTGCTGATCGGGGTCGTGCTGTGGCGGGCGCTGCGCATCGCCAGGGAAGCCACCGACCTGTACAGCACGCTGATCGCGGCGGGCGTCGTCGCCTGGTTCGCGTTCCAGTCCTTCGAGAACATCGGCATGGCGCTGGGCATCATGCCGGTCGCCGGCATCCCGCTGCCGTTCCTGTCCTACGGCGGCACCTCCATGTTCGTGGGCTGGATCGCCATAGGGCTGCTCCAGTCGATCCGGATGAAACGCCCGCTGTCGGCCTGAGCGGTACGCCCCTACCGTGGAAGCGGAGGGCACCATGGCTGTCACCAGCGCGACGGAGACCGAGCGGAAGTACGAGGCCACCGGGCCGCTGCCGGAGCTGACCGGCACCGGACCGGTGGCCGCCGTGCGCGGGCCCGACGCAGCGCCGGCGGTGCTGGAGGCGCGCTACTACGACACCGAGGACCGCCGGCTTACGGCCGACGGCATCACCCTGCGCCGCCGCACCGGGGGCGATGACCCCGGCTGGCACCTGAAACTGCCGGTGGACGGCGACACCCGCGAGGAGATCAGGGCACCGCACAGCGAACACCCGCCCGACGGGCTGACCGACCTGATCCGCTCACGGACCCGCGGCGCCCCCCTCGTACCCCTGGTGGAACTGCGCACCGAGCGCGAAACGCGGCTGCTGCTGGACGCCGCCGGGCAGCCGCTGGCGGAGGTGGTACGGGACCGGGTCGACGCGCTGCGCGGGCCGCGCGCCGCGCACTGGGTGGAGTACGAGGTGGAACTGCGCCCGGCGGCCGGAGCCGGGCTGCTCGACCTCATCGAGGAACGGCTGACGGCCGCCGGACTGCCCCGCTCCCAGGCACCGTCCAAGGCGGCCCGCGCGCTCGCCGCCACCGCCACTCCGCCGCCGGCACCGCGCCCGGGGCCCGCACTGCCGGCGGGCAGCGCGGGGGAGCGGGTCATGGCGTACGTACGGCGGCAGGTGCGGCTGATCGTGGAGCTCGACCCGGCGGTACGGCGCGGGGTCCCCGACTCCGTGCACCGGATGCGGGTGGCCACCCGGCGGCTGCGCAGCGCGCTGCGCTCCCAGTGGGCGGTGCTGGACCGCGAACGCACCGGGCCGATCGCCGGGGAACTGCGCCGCCTGGGGGCAGAGCTCGGCGTGGACCGGGACCGTGAGGTGCTGGCCGGGCGGCTTCGCCGGCGGCTGTCACAGCTGGAGCCCGAGCTGCGCCGGGGGCCGCTGGAACAGCGGGTGGCCGCGTACACCGACCGTCCGCGCGCCGACACCTCGGTGCGCGCCCTGGACAGCGCACGCCACCTGGACCTGCTGACCTCCCTGGACGCGCTGCTGACCGACCCGCCGCTGCTGCCCGACGCGTACTGGCCCGCCGGGCCCGTGCTGACCCTGGCGGTACGGCACGACGTCCGGCGTATGGAACGGCGGCTGCGGGCCGCCCGCCGCACCCCGCCGGGCCCGGACCGGGACGCCGCCTGGCACGCGGCGCGCAAGGCCGCCAAACGGGCCCGATACGCGGCCGAGACGGCGGGGAAGCGCAAACGGGCCAAGAAGCTCGCCCAGGTGCAGCGGGTGCTGGGCCAACACCAGGACAGCGTGCAGGCGCGGGCCGCGCTGCTCCGGATCGCGGCGGCGGCCGAGGCGGCCGGGGAAGCGTCGTTCAGCTACGGGGTGGTGTACGAGCGCGAGCACGGGCTGGCGGAAGGCTACGAGCGGGAGCTGTAACCTGGGCAGCCGGTTTCAGCCCCCTTCCGAAAGACACGAGTTCATGCCTGTCGAGTCGGTGTTCCCGCGCCTGGAGGCCCTGCTTCCGCATGTCCAGAAGCCGATCCAGTACGTGGGCGGTGAGCTGAACTCCACCGTCAAGGACTGGGACGCCTGCGACGTGCGCTGGGCGCTGATGTACCCGGACGCGTACGAGGTCGGGCTGCCCAACCAGGGCGTCATGATCCTCTACGAGGTGCTCAACGAGCGCGAGGGCGTGCTCGCGGAGCGCACCTACAGCGTGTGGCCGGATCTGGAGGAGCTCATGCGCAAGCACGGGGTCCCGCAGTTCACGGTCGACGGGCACCGGCCGGTGGGCGCCTTCGACGTGTTCGGGGTGTCCTTCTCCACGGAGCTGGGCTACACGAACCTGCTGACCGCGCTGGACCTGGCGGACATCCCGCTGCGCGCCGCCGACCGCACCGAGGACCACCCGGTGGTCGTGGCCGGCGGGCACGCCGCGTTCAACCCCGAGCCGATCGCGGAGTTCATCGACTGCGCGGTGATCGGGGACGGCGAGCAGGCCGTGCTGGAGATCAGCGACATCGTGCGGGCCTGGAAGGCGGCGGGCCGCCCCGGCGGGCGCGAGGAACTGCTGCTGCGGCTGGCGAAGACCGGCGGCGTGTACGTCCCCGGCTTCTACGACGTGGAGTACCTGCCGGACGGCCGCATCGGCCGCGTGGTGCCCAACCGCTCCGGGGTGCCGTGGAGGGTGTCCAAGCACACCGTCATGGACCTGGACGAGTGGCCCTACCCCAAGCAGCCGCTGGTGCCGCTGGCGGAGACCGTGCACGAGCGGATGTCGGTGGAGATCTTCCGGGGCTGCACGCGCGGCTGCCGGTTTTGCCAGGCCGGGATGATTACCCGGCCGGTGCGCGAGCGGTCGATCACCGGCATCGGCGAGATGGTGGACAAGGGCCTGAAGGCGACCGGCTTCGAGGAGGTCGGGCTGCTGTCGCTCTCCTCCGCCGACCACAGCGAGATCGCCGATGTCGCGGGCGGGCTCGCCGACCGCTACGAAGAGGACAAGATCGGTCTGTCGCTGCCCTCCACCCGGGTGGACGCCTTCAACATCGATCTGGCGAACGAGCTGACGCGCAACGGGCGCCGCTCGGGCCTGACCTTCGCGCCGGAGGGCGGCAGCGAGCGGATCCGTAAGGTCATCAACAAGATGGTCTCCGAGGACGACCTGATCAGGACCGTCTCCACCGCCTACGGGAACGGCTGGCGGCAGGTCAAGCTCTACTTCATGTGCGGGCTGCCGACCGAGACCGACGAGGACGTGCTGCAGATCGCCGACATGGCCACCCGCGTCATCGCGGAGGGCCGCAAGGTGACCGGCTCCAACGACATCCGCTGCACCGTGTCCATCGGCGGCTTCGTCCCCAAGCCGCACACCCCGTTCCAGTGGGCGCCGCAGCTGTCCGCGCAGGAGACGGACGCGCGGCTGGCGAAGCTGCGCGAGAAGATCCGCGGCGACAAGAAGTACGGCCGCTCCATCGGTTTCCGCTACCACGACGGCAAGCCCGGAATCGTCGAGGGCCTGCTGTCGCGCGGCGACCGGCGGATCGGGGCCGTCATCCGCGCCGTGTACGAGGCGGGCGGCCGGTTCGACGGCTGGCGCGAGTACTTCTCCTACGACCAGTGGATGGAGTGCGCCGAGCGTGCGCTGCCCCAGTACGGGGTGGACGTGGCCTGGTACACCACGCGCGAGCGCTCCTACGAGGAGGTCCTGCCCTGGGACCACCTGGACTCGGGCCTGGACAAGGACTGGCTCTGGGAGGACTGGCAGGACGCGCTCGACGAGACCGAGGTCGAGGACTGCCGCTGGACTCCGTGCTTCGATTGCGGGGTGTGCCCCCAGATGGATACGAGCATTCAGATCGGCCCGACCGGCAAGAAGCTGCTGCCGCTGAGCGTGGTCGGGAAGTAGCCGGTGCCCGCGCTGGTGCGCCCGACCGAGACCGTACGGGAGTCCTTTCTCGCCGCGGTCGAGGAGTTCCGCGCCGAAGGGCGCGGCGCGGTGGACGACAACTCGATGCTGGGGCGGGACATCGCCCGGTGGGCGCCGCGCTGGCAGGAAGCTGCCGTGTTCGCCGCCTATGTCGAGGAGACGCTGGCCGACGCGCGCGAGGACGCGCGCCGGCCGCGCGGGTTCGTACCGTCCACCGTGCTGTGGTGGGTGGACGGCCCCGAGTTCCTGGGGCGGCTGTCCATCCGGCACCGCATGACCCCCCGGCTGCTGGAGTGGGGCGGGCTGATCGGGTACGACGTCCGCCCCTCGGCGCGGCGGCTCGGGCACGGCACGGCCATGCTGCGGGCCTCGCTGCCCAGGGCGCGGGCGCTGGGCATCGACGAGGCGCTGGTGACCTGCGATTTCGACAATGTCGGCTCGCGGAAGGTGATCGAGGGGGCCGGCGGGGTCTTCGAGGACCGCCGCGCGGAGAAGCTGCGGTACTGGGTCCCCACCGGTCCGCCGGACGAGGGGTAACGGGGCGCGCGCGGGTGGCGCGTAACCTGGAGGGCGGACAACGGTCCGCCCCGCCAGGGCGGCCGGGCAGCAATGACCGAACGAGGGACTGACGACACTGGGCAAGCGACAGCCCGTAGGCCCGCCGCCGGCGCCCGCCGTGCAGCGTGTACGACTGCGCTACACCAAGCGCGGCCGCCTGCGATTCACCAGCCACCGCGACTTCCAGCGCGCTTTCGAGCGCGCGTTGCGCCGGGCCGCAGTGCCCATGGCGTACTCCGCGGGATTCACCCCCCATCCCAAGGTCAGCTACGCGAACGCGGCGCCGACCGGGACGGCCAGCGAGGCCGAGTATCTGGAGATCGCGCTGGCCGCGCCGCGTGAGGTGGCATGGTTGAAGGAGCGGCTCGACGAGTCGCTGCCGGCCGGCCTGGACATCGTCGACGCGGTCGACGCCCGGGTTTCCGGCTTCGCCGAACGGCTGGAGGCCTCGTGCTGGGAGCTGCGCCTGGAGGGCGTGGAACCGGCGGACGCCGAGCGGGCCGTAAAAGTATTTCTCGCCACTTCGTCCGTCGAGGTGTCGCGGGAAACAAAGAAGGGCATCAGAACTTTTGACGCCAGAGCCGCGGTGACCGCACTGGAAGCCACGGACGCGTACGCCTCCCCTTCGCCCTCCGGCGGGTCCGATGCGCTCGCGTCCGTACCTTGTGCGATACTGCGCCTGGTAGTACGGCATCTCACACCTGCCGTACGACCCGATGACGTTCTGTCCGGTCTTCGTATTGTGGCCGACCTGGCGCCGCCGGTCCCCCCTGGGGTGACGAGGCTGGCGCAGGGGCCGCTCGATGAGGAGTCCGGGACGGTGACCGACCCGTTTGCGCCTGACCGCGACGCTGCCATGGCCGCCCTTTCCACGGCCGCCGGGCAGCAGGCCGCGGCGGCGCCGGAGATCACCGGACAGTGACGTCGTCACCGCGCCGCCCAACCGCATGGTGCCAGGGAGCCACTCGGGCCCGGCTGTTACCGGCAGGCGCACCGACCAGCAGACTTTCGCCGTAGCCGGACCGCAGGGAACGGGGCCGGAACCGGCGAGCGACACGACAGCTCCTGAGCGGCGCTGCCCGCCGCCCATCGGCGAGGCGCCCGGGAGCGTGACGGGAGAACCGCCCGCATGCACGCATCACACGAGTCCGCCGAAGCGGACGTGACGACAGAACGCGACCGCGACGACACGAACACCCCGAGCGGCACGCTGCCCCCGCGGCGGCGGCGCCGGGCCGCGAGCCGGCCGGCGGGTCCGCCGGCCGGTACGGACAACGAGACGACGGCCCCCCAGGTGGCGGCCGCATCGGGTGAACGTCCCGAACGCACTTCCGGGAGTGAGGGCTCCGCCGGTACCGCGGTGAGCGGTGCGACCGCCGCTTCTACTTCTGCTTCCGCCGCTGAGGAGCCCGCCGCACCGCGCAAGCGGCGCCGCGCGACGCGGCCGGCCGCCGCCACGGACACGGCGCCGACCGCTGAGACCGGCGACACCGCCGGTGCCGACGCGGTGGGTGACACCGAGACCGCCGCGCCCCGTGCGCGCCGGCGTGCCACCCGTTCGGCGACCGCGCCGGAGGCCGCCGCCGAGAACACCACGACCCCCGAGACCGGCCCCGAGGCCGCCGCAGAACCCGTGGCCGCCGGGGGGCAGCGCCGGGCCGGCGCCAAGAGCGACGAGGAGACAGCCGCGCCGCGTGCCCGTCGCCGCACCACGCGTGCGGCCACCGAGACCGCCGGGAGCGAGGTGACCGAGGCCACGCCCGCCGCCGACGGCGAGAGCGAGCCCGCGGCGCCGCGCCGGCGGGGCCGTACGAGCCGCGCCGCATCCGCGACCGAGTCCCAGGCGGAGACGGCCCCGGTGGAGACGGCTGCGGCGGAGGAAGCCGCCGAGCAGGCCCCCGAGCCGCGCAAGCGGCGTCGTGCGACGCGCGTCGCGTCCGCCCCGGCGGTCGCCGAGGCCGGTGCCCGGGAGAGCCAGGCCCCCGCGCCGGCGGACAGCGACACCGCCGCGACCGGGACGAGCCCCGCGTCCGGCAGCGCCGCAGATGAGACGAGCGCGCCGCGTGGCCGCCGCCGTGCGGGCGGCTCCGGTGAGAGCACCCCGGACGCCGGTGCCGCCGAGGAGAAGGCCGCCGCCCCGCGTCAGCGTCGCCGTGCGACGCGCGTCGCGTCGGCGCCGGCGGTCCCCGCCGAGGAGACGCACCGGACCGATGCCGAGGACAGCGCCGCCGAGCCCGCGCCCACCCCGGCGCCGGAAGCACAGCCCGTGACCGGGACCGACAGCCAGGACGAGCCGGCCGCCGCGCCGCGCCGCCGCCGCCGTGCCACCCGCCCCGCGTCCGCTCCCGAGGCGACCTTCGCGTCCCCCGCCGGTGCGCAGGACGCTCCGGCGGCGTCGGGTGACAGCGCCGACGAGGCCGCCGCGCCGCGTGGGCGCCGGCGTGCGACCGCGCCCGCCGACGTACCGGCCGAGTCCGCTGCCGCCGCCGAGGAGGCGCCCGCGCCGCGTCAGCGTCGGCGTGCGACGCGTGCCGCGTCGGCCCCTGAGGCGACGTTCGAGGCCGCCGCGCAGGAGACTCCGGTGGAGTCCGGTGAGGCCGTGGCCGAGGAGGCGTCCGCGCCGCGTCAGCGTCGCCGCGCCACCCGTACCGCCGCCGCCGACATGCCGGCCGACACCGCTGCCGCCGCCGCTGACGAGACCGCGGCTCCCCGTGGACGCCGACGGGCGACGCGTGCCGCGGCTGCACCTGAGGCGACGTTCGAGGCCGCCGCGCAGGACGCTCCGGTCGAGTCGGGTGACAGCGCCGCCGAGGAGACCTCCGGCCCGCGTCAGCGGCGCCGCGCCACCCGTGCCGCCACCGCGCCGGCCGCCCCCGCCGTCGCGGACGCGGCGAACCAGGGCGAGGACGAGGCCGCCCGCCCGCGTCGCCGTGCGACGCGTGGCACTTCGGAAGAGGCTGACGTGAACCGGCCCGACGAGGACGCCACCGCGCCGCGACGGCGCCGGCGGGCCACCCGGGCCGCTTCCACCTCCACTGACGAAGGAAAGGCCAGGAAGTCTGTGACTGAGGACCGAGCGGGGAGCGAGTCGGAGCCGATGCCGCCGGCCGTGCCGGTGCCGGCGACCGCCGTGTTCCAGCCGCCGGTCTTCCAGCCGCCGATGTTCCAGACGCCCGAGCGGGCCGCCGCCGAGGCGGCGGCGGCGCTGGCCGAGGCCGACGCCGAACCCGAGGACGAGCTGGATGCCGTCGGCGAGGAGAACGAGGAGGTCGAGACCTCCGAGGAGAGCGAGCGGCCCTCGCGCCGTCGGCGTCGTGGTGGGCGCCGCAGGCGGCGGGGCGAGAGCGCCGAGCGTGCCGCCGAGACCGAGGACGACACCGAGGAGGCCCCGGCGGAGCCCGCCGAGACCCCCCGGGCCGAGCGGGAGACCGAGCCCGAGGTCCCGGCCGAGCCCGAGCGCGAGGCTGAGACCGAAGCGGAGGAGGACGAGTCCGGTTCCGGTTCCGGGTCCTCCCGTCGCCGCCGCCGTCGCCGTCGCCGCACCGAGGAGTCCGGCGAGGCCGGCGGTTCGGGCGCCGACGACCCCGAGCGCACGGTGATCAAGGTCCGCGAGCCCCGCAAGAAGAAGGACCACGAGCCCACCGAGAGCGGCGACGGCGTGCAGTCCATCAAGGGCTCCACCCGTCTGGAGGCCAAGAAGCAGCGCCGCCGCGAAGGCCGTGAGCAGGGCCGTCGGCGGGTGCCGATCATCACCGAGGCCGAGTTCCTGGCGCGCCGCGAGGCCGTCGAACGGGTCATGGTGGTGCGCCAGCAGGGCGACCGCACCCAGATCGGGGTGCTGGAGGACAACGTCCTCGTCGAGCACTTCGTGAACAAGGAGCAGTCCTCCAGCTACGTCGGCAACGTCTACCTCGGCAAGGTGCAGAACGTGCTGCCCTCGATGGAGGCGGCGTTCGTCGACATCGGCAAGGGCCGCAACGCGGTGCTGTACGCCGGTGAGGTCAACTTCGAGTCCCTGGGGCTCGGCAACGGCCCGCGCCGCATCGAGGCCGCCCTGAAGTCGGGCCAGCCCGTCCTCGTCCAGGTCACCAAGGACCCGATCGGGCACAAGGGAGCCCGGCTGACCAGCCAGATCTCCCTGCCCGGCCGGTACCTGGTGTACGTGCCCGAGGGGTCGATGACCGGGATCAGCCGCAAGCTGCCGGACACCGAGCGGGCGCGGCTGAAGCAGATCCTCAAGAAGATCCTTCCCGAGGACGCGGGCGTCATCGTGCGCACCGCCGCCGAGGGCGCCAGCGAGGAGGAGCTGACCCGCGATGTCGAGCGGCTCCAGGCGCAGTGGGAGGAGATCCAGCAGCGGGCGAAGAAGGGCAACGCCCCGACCCTGCTGTACGGCGAGCCCGACATGACCGTGCGGGTGGTCCGCGACATCTTCAACGAGGACTTCTCGAAGGTGATCGTCAGCGGTGACGAGGCGTGGGGGACCATCCACGGCTACGTCTCGCAGGTGGCGCCGGACCTGTCCGAGCGGCTGCAGCGGTGGACCTCGGAGGTGGATGTCTTCGCCACCTACCGGATCGACGAGCAGCTGATGAAGGCGCTGGACCGCAAGGTCTGGCTGCCCAGCGGTGGTTCGCTGGTGATCGACCGCACCGAGGCCATGATCGTCATCGACGTGAACACCGGCCGGTTCACCGGTCAGGGCGGCAACCTCGAGGAGACCGTCACCAGGAACAACCTGGAGGCGGCCGAGGAGATCGTGCGGCAGCTGCGGCTGCGGGACCTCGGCGGCATCATCGTGATCGACTTCATCGACATGGTGCTGGAGTCGAACCGGGATCTGGTGCTGCGGCGGCTGCTGGAGTGCCTGGGCCGGGACCGTACCAAGCACCAGGTGGCCGAGGTCACTTCGCTGGGGCTCGTGCAGATGACCCGCAAGCGGGTCGGGCAGGGGCTGCTGGAGTCCTTCTCCGAGCAGTGCGTTCACTGCAACGGCCGCGGTGTCATCGTCCACATGGAGCAGCCGCACACGCACGCGGCGTCCGGTGGCGGCGGCAAGAAGGGCAAGGGCGGCAAGGCCGGGCGCAAGGAGAAGGCGGCGGCCGCCGCGGCTCCCGAGGCCGAGGTCGAGGCCGCTCCGGTGCCCGAGGCGGTGCCCGCTCCGCTGCCGGAGGCCGGCGAGGAGAAGGTGCCCGAGGTCGTTCCGGTGGTCGAGCCGGCCGCCGCGTTCACCCCGGACGAGGAGCTGTACGGGAGTGTGGCCGAGGCCGAGGAGGCGGCGCGGCGTGGTCCGCGCGGCCGTCGGCGGGCCAGCCGCAAGGCGAGCGCTCCCGCCGGTGCCCCCAAGCCGGTGGCGGAGGCCGCCGAGGAGGCGGTGACCGTCGTCCCGGCGTCCGAGGCTCCGCGGCAGCCCGAGCCCGCGCCCGAGGTGGAGGCCGCACCGGCTCCGGTGACGGAGGAGCCCGCGCCGCGGCGCCGTACCCGTAAGGCGTCGGCTCCGGCCGGTTCGCCGAAGGTGGCGGACGAGGCGCCGGCCCTGGTGGTCGTGGCCTCCGAGCCGGTCGCCGAGGCGCCGGCCCAGGAGCAGCCGGCTGCCGAGCCGGCCGTGGCCGAGGAGCCCGCGCCCAAGCGGCGCCGGGCGGTACGCCGGGCGTCCGCGCCGGCCGGGTCGCCCGAGGGCGGTACGGAGGCGGCGGTGACGGTCATCGCGTCGGCGGGCGGGTCCGAGGAGCCGGAGCACACGGCACCGGCGAAGAAGACCACCAAGAAGGCCGCCGCGAAGAAGACCACGGCGAAGAAGACCGCCGCGGCCAAGAAGACGACGGCGAAGAAGACGGCGACGGCGAAGAAGACCGCGGCGAAGAAGAGCGGTACGGCGAAGAAGTCCTCCACCGCGAAGAAGACCGCGGCGGCGGAGCAGCAGGCGCCGCCGTCGGTGTCGGCCTCCGCGGAGGACTGATCCGGCGGGTGTCGCACCCGTACGGCCCACCGCCCCGTACCCGCTCCGGCGGGTGCGGGGCGGTGGGCCGTCGGGGTTCCCGGGGCCGGTTCCCGGGGATTTGACCCGGTCATCGGGTCACACATAAAGTTGATTCTCGGCGTGTCAGCAGACCCGTCGTGCTTCTGAGCAAACACCTCCCGTGCTGTGCGCGTCAGCGCCCCGGGAGAGGCCGGGCAGGCCGCTTCACCGTCGCCGCCCGGCTGGCATCAGGGGTTCCGAAACGAGCGAGAGAAGAGTTCCGCGTGTACGCGATCGTGCGCACCGGCGGCCGTCAGCAGAAGGTTGCTGTCGGCGATGTCATCGAGGTTGACCGTCTTTCCAGCAGCAAGGTCGGCGACAGCGTCGAGCTCTCCACGCTGCTCGTTGTCGATGGTGAGACCGTCACCAGCGACCCGTGGGTGCTGGCCGGCGTCAAGGTGACCGCCGAGGTCGTCGACCACCACAAGGGCGACAAGATCCGGATCCAGAAGTACAAGAACAAGACCGGCTACCGGAAGCGGATCGGTCACCGTCAGCTGCACACCCAGCTGAAGATCACCGGCATCCCCGCCCCGGCTGCGAAGTAAGGGACTGAGCTGACATGGCACACAAGAAGGGCGCGTCGTCCACTCGGAACGGCCGCGACTCGAACCCCCAGTTTCTCGGCGTGAAGCGCTTCGGCGGTCAGGTCGTGAGCGCCGGTGAGATCCTGGTCCGCCAGCGGGGCACCCACTTCCACCCCGGCAAGGGCGTCGGCCGTGGCAAGGACGACACGCTGTTCGCGCTGCAGGCCGGTTCGGTGGAGTTCGGCCGCTACCGTGACCGCAAGGTCGTGAACATCGTTCCGGCCGCGGTCGCCGAGTAACCACGGGGACGATTTCAGTACTCCCGAGGGCGGATCAGCTTTACCGGCGTACAGCCGGGAAGCGGATCCGCCCTCGTCGTGTTGGCACCTTCGGGGTCCGGCATCCGACTGTCCGACATCCGACACCTGATCCATACGTATTGATCGCCGGGAGGCATCCGTCATGACCACCTTCGTGGACCGCGTCGAACTGCACATCGCCGCGGGTAACGGGGGCCACGGCTGCGCCTCCGTGCACCGGGAGAAGTTCAAGCCGCTGGGGGGCCCGGACGGTGGCGACGGCGGCCACGGTGGAGATGTGGTGCTGGTTGTCGACCACGAGGTCACCACACTCCTGGACTATCACTACAGTCCGCACCGCAAGGCCACCAACGGCAAGCCGGGCGGCGGCGGGAACCGTACCGGCGCCAACGGCCAGGAGCTGGTGCTGCGGGTGCCGGACGGCACGGTGGTGATGGACAAGAGTGGTGAGGTGCTGGCCGACCTGGTCGGCGAGGGCACCACCTTCGTGGCGGGGGCCGGCGGACGCGGCGGTCTGGGCAACGCGGCGCTGGCGTCGGCGCGGCGCAAGGCGCCCGGGTTCGCGCTGCTGGGTGAGCCCGGTGAGTCCCGGGACATCGTCCTGGAATTGAAGTCGGTGGCGGATGTGGCGCTGGTGGGATATCCCAGTGCCGGTAAATCGTCGCTGATCTCGGTGCTTTCGGCGGCCAAGCCGAAGATCGCTGATTATCCGTTCACCACACTGGTGCCGAATCTGGGTGTGGTGACCGCCGGGTCGACCGTGTACACGATCGCGGATGTGCCGGGACTTATCCCGGGCGCGAGCGAGGGCAAGGGTCTCGGCCTGGAGTTTCTGCGGCATGTGGAGCGCTGCTCGGTGCTCGTGCATGTGCTGGACTGCGCCACACTGGAGTCGGAGCGGGAGCCGCTGTCCGATCTCGACGTGATCGAGGCGGAGCTGGCCAGTTATGGCGGCCTCGCGGACCGGCCGCGGGTGGTCGTGCTCAATAAGACCGATATCCCCGACGGCCAGGATCTCGCGGACATCGTCCGGCCTGACCTGGAGGCCCGCGGGCTGAGGGTGTTCGAGGTGTCCGCGGTGTCCCGCAAGGGGCTGCGGGAGTTGTCGTTCGCGCTGGCCGAGCTGGTGGCGGGGGCCCGGGCGGCCCAGCCCAAGGAGGAGTCGACCCGGATCGTCATCCGTCCCAAGGCGGTCGACGAGGCCGGGTTCACCGTACGGCGGGAGGGCGATGCCCTGTTCCGGGTGCGGGGCGAGAAGCCCGAGCGCTGGGTGCGTCAGACGGACTTCAGCAACGACGAGGCGGTCGGCTATCTCGCGGACCGGCTGGAGCGGCTCGGGGTGGAGCAGGCGCTGCTCAAGGCCGGTGCGCGGCAGGGCGACGGGGTCGCGATCGGTCCCGAGGAGAACGCGGTGGTGTTCGACTGGGAGCCCACCATGGCAGGCGGCGCCGAACTGCTGGGACGGCGCGGCGAGGACCGGCGCATGGAGGACCCGCAGCGGCCGGCGGTGCAGCGGCGCCGTGACCGGGAGGCGGAACGCGAGGACAAGGACGCCGGGGACATTCAGCGTGAATATGATGAATTCCGCCCCTTCGGCTGATATTGCCGAAACTGCGGGACGAGCGGCGTGATGACGGCCGGCTTCGTGAGGAACAGTGAAGCGAGCGAAGCCGGCCAGAGTACATGATTGTCGTCACAAGCCGGTAACGGGCGACAACGCTTCATCCGTATGACAAGTCAGTCTTCCGCAGGGGTTAACCTTCTACTCGCGTACGCGACACTTCTTCAAACCGGCGGGAGCGGTTTTGTCTATGCATGCCAACGGGGCTCGCCCTCGTACCACCGCGGTCGTTCTTGCGGGTGGCACCGGTCAGCGAGTGGGTCTTTCCATACCCAAGCAGCTCATCAAGATCGCCGGTAAGGCCGTCATCGAGCACACCCTGGCCATCTTCGAGGAGTCGTCGGACATCGACGACATCATCGTGCTGATGACCCCGGGGTATGTGGCGGACATCGAGAAGATCGTCGCCAAGGCGGGCCTGACCAAGGTGACGCAGGTCATCGAGGGCGGCTCCACCCGCAACGAGACCACCGAGCGCGCCATCGCCGCCGTGGGCGCCTCGCTGGCCGAGGGCGAGAGCGCGGACGAGCGCAACCTCCTGTTCCACGACGCGGTGCGCCCGCTGCTGTCGCAGCGCGTCATCAGCGATTGCGTGGCCGCCCTGGAGCGCTACCGGGCGGTGGACGTGGCCATTCCGTCCGCCGACACCATCATCGTGACGCGGACGCACGGGGAGGACGGTGAGTTCATCACCGAGGTCCCCGACCGCTCCCGGCTGCGCCGCGGGCAGACCCCGCAGGCGTTCAAGCTCTCCACCATCCGCCGCGCCTACGAGATAGCCGCCGGTGACCCGAATTTCCAGGCCACCGACGACTGCTCGGTGGTGCTGAAGTACCTGCCGGACGTGCCGATCCACGTGGTGCCCGGTGACGAGTACAACATGAAGGTCACCCAGCCGGTCGACGTCTTCATCGCCGACAAGCTGTTCCAGCTGGCCACCACCGCCGTCCCGCAGGTCGCGGACGAGGCGGCGTACCGCGAGCGGCTGGCCGGCAAGACCGTGGTGATCTTCGGCGGCTCGTACGGCATCGGCAAGGACATCGCCGATCTTGCGGCCGGCTACGGCGCCGTGACCTACCCGCTGGGGCGCTCGACGACCGGCACCCACGTGGAGAACCCGGCGGACATCGAGGCGGCGCTGGCGAAGGCGCACGCCGAGACCGGCCGCATCGACTACGTCGTGAACACGGCCGGCGTGCTGCGGATCGGGAAGCTCGCCGAGACCGACGACTCGGTCATCGAGGAAGCGCTCACCGTCAACTACCTGGCGCCGGTTCGGATCGCCAGGGCCGCGCACCAGTACCTCGCGCAGACCGGCGGACAGCTGCTGCTGTACACCTCCAGCAGCTACACGCGCGGTCGCGCCGAGTACAGCCTGTACTCGTCGACGAAGGCCGCCATGGTGAACCTCACCCAGGCACTGGCCGACGAGTGGGCGGGCGACGGGGTGCGGGTGAACTGCGTGAACCCGGAGCGTACGGCCACCCCGATGCGTACCAAGGCGTTCGGGCAGGAGCCCGCCGGTACGCTGCTGTCCTCGGAGGCGGTGGCCCGTACCTCCCTGGACGTGCTGCTGTCGGGGCTGACCGGGCACGTCATCGATGTGCGGCAGCAGGACCCGACGGCCGACGCGACCGCGGCGGGCTCTTTCGACCGGGCGCTGGCGGCCGCCTTGCAGGGTGGCGGCACCGCGTGAGCGGACGCAATCACCTGATCACACCATCTACTCCGAGGTGATAACCCGAATGCTGGCCGGACTGATCGGGCGCGGTGGCCGTTGGCCAAGCATCCTGCTCGTGGTCTACGTGGTGAGCGCCGCGGCGCTCTCCGCGACCGTTGTCGACGGCAACGAGGCGGTCTTCTTCACCGCGCTGGTGCTCAACTACGCGGCCGACTGGGCCCTGCGCAAGCGCGGACGCTACTTCAACCGTCTGATGCGGCGGTTCGGGTTCGGCGAGCGGATACGGGAGCTGTACCGGCTGCTGCTGCTGGTCGCCCTGGCGCTCTCCCAGGAGCTCCCCGGGGTGCGGATCCTGGCGGTGTGCGCCGCCGTGCTGTTCCTGGCGAACAGCTGCCAGCAGCCGCTGGTCAGCTTCCGGGTACGGCGGCGGAACCTGCCGGTGGCCGCGCTCAACATGGACATGGGCGCGCTGGCACGGCGGATCCCGGACCTGCCCAGCAGCTCGCTGCTGAGCCCGCGCGGCCTCAGTCGCATCCCGGGCCCCGAGCTGCTGCTCGCGGCCGGCGCGGCGGCCGTCGTGGCCGGCGCCGACGAGGCCTGGATGCTCCTGGCCGCGCTCGCGCCGCTGCCGGTGCTGATATCGCTGGTGCACGCCGCGTGGCACGCCTTCCGCAACCTGCGGCTGCCCGACCCGGCCGAGGTGCTGGACGTCGTCAACCGCAATCTGGCCGAGTACCGGCCCGAGGTGGCGCTGTACTTCACCTTCGCGGCCGGCGGCCAGGACTTCATGTACCAGGTCAACATGTGGGTCGACGCGATGGAGAAGATGGACCGTCGCGGCGTGATCATCCTGCGCGAGACGGCGGCCATGCGGGGCCTTGAGCAGACCCGGCTGCCGGTGGTGTGCGTGCGCAAGGCCGACGACCTGGCGCAGCTCGACCTCTCCGACGTGCGGGTGGCGTTCTACCCCGGCAACGCCGGCAAGAACGTGCACATGCTCCAGCGGGCCGAGATCCAGCACGTCTTCATCGGGCACGGCGACAGCGACAAGCTGGCCAGCAGCAACCGGGTCAGCCGGGTGTTCGACGAGATATGGGTGGCCGGCAAGGCCGGGCGCGACCGCTACCAGCGGGTGCGCCACGCGATCAGCGACTCCTCGATCGTGGAGGTGGGACGCCCGCAGCTGTCGGAGGTCCGGCCCGCGGGGGAGCGGCTGGTCGGCGAGCGCGGTACGGGCGAGGGCCTGACCGTGCTGTACGGCCCGACGTGGGAGGGCTGGACGGACGACGCCTGCCACACGTCGGTGATCCCGATGGGCGAGGCCATCATCGGCGGCCTGCTGGAACAGGGCGATGTGCGCGTCATCTACAAGCCGCACCCGCTGACCGGCAAGCGCTCCGCCGAGGCCGCGGCGGCCGACGCGCTCATCGAGCGGCTGCTGACCGAGGACAACGTCCGGCGGGCCGCCCGGCGCGATCCGGCGCGGGTCGCCGAGACCGAGCGGGAGCTGGCACGGCTGGAGGCGCGGATGGCCGAGCTGTCCGGCGCGGTGATCGATGGCGACCGGCTGCAGCGCACCCGCGACGCGCGGGTGCCCGAGCGGGACCTGCGGGCCGAGATCGAGGTGATCCGGCAGGCGTGGAGCGAGCTGTTCTGGAGCGATGACTACCAGGGCGGACAGCACTTGATCGTCAAGGGCCGGCTGCCCTCGCTGTACGACTGCTTCAACCACGCGGACCTGCTGATCAGCGACATGTCCAGCGTCATCTCGGACTTCGTGGCCAGCCGCAAGCCGTACGTGGTGACCAACGCCGAGGACATGGACCCGCAGGAGTACCGGCTCCAGAACCCGACGGCCGGTGCGGCGTACCTGCTGGGCAGCGAGTGCGAGGAGCTCTCGGAGATCCTGGGCCGGGTGCGCGGACCGGTCGGCGCGGATCCGATGGCGCGGCGGCGTACCCAGCTCAAGGAGTACCTGCTGGGCGCGGACGAGCCGTCCTCCACGGAGCGGTTCAACGGCGCGGTCGAGGCGCTGTACCAGAAGGGCCTGCGGGCCTTCCCGCTGGGCACGACGGCGGAGCCGGTGCCGGCCTCCCCGGACTACACGGACGTGCTGCCCGGTGCCCGGGTGGGGACGACGCGGTAGGACGAGCGGACGGCGTACACGGAAGGGCCCGGATCGAGAGACGATCCGGGCCCTTCCGGCGTCCCCGGCAGTGGTTCCGCCGTGACCCGGGACCCGCGTCGGCGCGTGCCGGTCGGGGTCGCGCGCCGCTCTGCCGCACACTGAACGGCATGATCGAGACAGTGCACACCCCGGCGGGGGAGGCCCGTATCACCTGGCACCGGGCGGCGAAGGCCCGTACGGTGCTGGCCCTCGGGCACGGCGCGGGCGGCGGGATCGAGGCCCAGGACCTGGTGGCGCTGGCGGCGGAGCTGCCCGCCCGGGGCGTGACCGTCGCACTGGTGGAGCAGCCCTGGCGGGTGGCGGGCAAGCGGGTCGCCCCGGCGCCCAAGACCCTGGACGCGGCCTGGCGGGCGCTGTGGCCCGCGCTGGAAGGCATGGAGCTGCCGATCATCGCCGGCGGACGCAGCGCGGGGGCCCGGGTGGCCTGCCGCACGGCCGCCGAACTGGGCGCGCACGCGGTGCTGGCGCTGGCCTTCCCCCTGCACCCGCCCGGGCGGCCCGAACGCTCGCGGGCGGACGAACTCGCGGCGGTGAGGGCACCCCTGCTGGTCGTGCAGGGCGAGAGGGACCCCTTCGGCACGCCCGAGGAGTTTCCGTCGAAGGTGAAGGTGGTTCCTGTGCCGCACGCCAACCACACCTTCGGCACGCCGAAGTCGGCGCCGGTGAGCCAGGAGGAGACGCTGCGGCTGCTCACCTCGGGCACGCTGCGGTGGCTGGACGGGCTGAAGCTGGTCTGACGCCTCAGGGAGCCGCCGTACCGCGCCGCGCCGCCAGGTCGAGCACCTCGGGCAGGTCCGTCAGCCGGTCCAGGGTGTGGATCGCGCGGGCCATCCGCGGATGGTGGGCGAAGCGGTCGCGGTGGCGGTGGAGAAAGGCCCAGTAGCCGGTGGTGTACGGGCAGGCGCGGTCGCCCGTACGGTCCGAGGGGCGGTACGCGCAGCCGTCGCACAGATCGCTCATCCGGTGGATGTAGGCGCCGCCCGAGGTGTACGGCTTGCTGGTCATCGCGCCGCCGTCCGCGTACTGGGACATGCCCACCACGTTCGGCAGCATCACCCAGTCGTAGCCGTCCACGAAGCAGCGGTGGAACCAGTCGGTGACCGCGGCCGGGTCCCAGCCGTCCTGGAGCGCGCGGCTGCCCAGCACCATGAGCCGGGGGATGTGGTGCGTCCAGCCGGTGTCGCGTACCTGGGCCAGCACGGTGGACAGGCAGCGGGCGTCGGGGGCGTCCGCGTCCAGTTCGAGGAACCAGTCGGGCAGCGGGGCCCGGTGGCCGAGCTCGTTGCGGTGCCGGTAGTCGGGGCCGAAGTGCCAGTACAGCTGCCACACGAACTCGCGCCAGCCGGCGATCTGCCGTACGAAGCCCTCCACGCTGTTCAGCGGGGCGCTCCCGGACCGCCAGGCGAGCTCCGCGCGGCCCACGCACTCGGCCGGGTCCAGCAGGCCGAGGTTGAGCGAGCTGGACAGCAGGCTGTGGCTCAGCACCCCGTCGTCGGCCAGCATGGCGTCCTCGTGCGCGCCGAAGGTGGGCAGCCGGTGCTCGATGAAGTGCCGCAGCGCCGCCAGGGCCTGCCGCCGGGTGGCCGGGAAGCGGCGCGGACCGTCCCGTCCCACGAAGGACACCGAGCCCTCGCGTTCCCAGCGGTCCAGGTCGCGCCGTACCTCCTCGTCGATCGCGTCCTCCTTCGCCCGCCAGGGCGGGGGCACCGGCAGCCGGGAGCGGTCGCGGGGCGGGGGCTCGCGGTTCTCGTGGTCCAGGTTCCAGTGCCCGCCGGCCGGGTCGGCACCGTCCATCAGCAGGGTGTGGGACCTGCGGACCCGCCGGTAGAAGTCCTCCAGCCGCAGGCCGTGCTCCTCGCGTCCCTGCGCCCAGGACCGGAAATCCTCCCGGGACGTCAGGAAGCCGCGCGCCGGCAGCACCTCCACCCCGTCCAGTGCGGCGACGAACGCGGCGGCGGCCCGGGAGGTGGGGGCGTGGACGGTCAGCCGCTCTCCCTTCCGCAGGGCTTCGCGCAGCCCCTCGCGGTAGGTGTCGGCCCGTACGTAGCGCACCCGGTCGCCCAGTTCGGCGGCGCGGTGCCGCATCGCCGAGAGCACCAGATGGGCCTTGGCGCGGTGGAAGCGGCGGCGGCCCAGGACCGAGCGGGCCTCGATCATCAGCAGGGGCGCGCCGCGGTCCGGGCCGCCGTGGCGCGGGTCGATGAAGCGGGGGCCCAGCTGATCCCCGAAGAGCCAGTGTGTCCGTGCCGCCATGTCCGTCCTCGGCTTTCGGGCGGGGCCGGTGGGTGGGTGCGGGATGGGGTGCGGGAGCACGCTCAGCGTAGGGCGGACCGGGCTGCGCCGCCCGCGCTGCGCCGCCGGTGTGCTCCGGTTGCCGTGTCCGGCGTACCTGTGTGGGGTAGGCGGGTGCACAGTGGGCTGACGACAGTGCGCTGATGACAGGACCGGCGGATCAGGAGGGGCGGGCGCGTATGGACAGCACGGCGTTGCGGGTGATCGGGGCGGCGACCGCGGTGTACGGAGTGGCGGTCGCGGTGCGGCCGCGGCTGCTGGCGCGGCCCTCCGGGCTGGGGCAGGACGCACGGGTGGACGCCGCCCTGCGACCGGTGGGGCTGCGGGACGCCGTCTCGGGCGCGGCCCTCGTCCTCGCACCCGAGGGGCCGGCGCTGACGACGGCGGCCCTGGTACGGATCGGTGCGGACCTCGGGGACGCGGTGGTGCTGGGGCGGACGCTGGACGGTGTCTGGCGGCGGCGCGGGGCGGTGGCGGTGTCGCTGGCCTGGGGAGCTTTGTCGATCGGTGCGTTGCTCGCGCCGCGACGCGGGTAGGCGGGACGGCATGACCGCATTCGGCAGTACCTTCATTCCGCGAAATCTCGACCGTGCGCTGTTCGCCCGGATGGCGGCGGCCCGGCCACGGGGTGTGCAGAGTGTGCTGCCGCGGCTCAGCCGGGCAGCGGATCACGGCGTGCTGTGGGCCGGGGCGGCGGCGGCACTGGGGGTGTTCGGCGGCCGGAGCGCGCGGCGGGCGGCGCTGCGCGGGCTGGGATCGCTGGCCATCGCCTCCACCGTCAGCAATCTCGTGGCCAAGCCGACCACCCGGCGTACCCGGCCCGTCATCGACCAGGTGCCGGTCGCCCGGCGGCTGTCCAGGACACCGCACACCACCTCCTTCCCCTCCGGCCACTCCGCCTCGGCCGCCGCGTTCACCTTCGGCGTGGCGCTGGAGTCGCCCCGGGCCGCGCTGCTGATCGCCCCGCTGGCCGGGGCCGTGGCGCTGTCCCGGATCTATGTCGGCGTGCACTACCCCAGCGACGTGCTGGCGGGCGTGGCGATCGGCGCCGCCGCCGCCGCACTGACCTCGCACTGGTGGCCGACGCGTCCGGAAGCGCCCGCCACCGCCGTACAGCCCCGGCTTCCGGCGCCCGAGCTGGCGGACGGGGCCGGGCTCTCGCTGGTCGTCAACCCCGGCTCCGGGCTCACCGGCCAGGTGGACGACTCGCTGCGGGACCTGCTGCCCCAGGCCGACATCCGCACCCTGAAGCCGGAGGACGACCTGGTCGGGCTGCTGGACGAGGCGGCGGAACACGCCGCCCGCGCCGGGGGAGCGCTGGGGGTGTGCGGGGGCGACGGCACCGTCAACGCGGCGGCCGGGGCCGCCGTACGGCACGGGGTTCCGCTCGCCGTCTTCCCCGGCGGGACCTTCAACCACTTCGCCGCCGACCTGGGTATCGAGACGATGGAGCAGGTGGCGCAGGCGGTCCGGGCGGGAGACGCGGTCCGGGTCGATCTGGGCCGGGTGGCCTCGGCCGACGGGGCCCGCGAGAAGATCTTCCTCAACACCTTCAGCCTGGGCGTCTACCCCGAACTGGTGCATCTGCGCGAGCGGCTGGGGAAGTGGATCGGCAAGTGGCCCGCGCTGGCGGTCTCGCTGGCTGCCGTCCTGGCCACCAGCCGCCCCACCACGGTCACGATCAACGGGGTGGAGCGGCGGCTGTGGCTGCTGTTCGCGGGCAACGGGGTTTACCACCCGGCCGGGTTCACCCCCAGCTACCGGCCGAGCCTCGACGACGGGCTGCTGGACATCCGCACGGTCGACGGCTCGCTGCCGCTGGCCAGGACGCGGCTGCTGCTGGCGGTGCTCACCGGGACGCTGCACAACTCGCGGGTGCTGGTGACCGGGCAGGTGTCCCGGCTGCGGCTGGAGACGGCGGAGCGGCAGGTGCTGTTCGCGTACGACGGCGAGGTCACCGAACTCACCAGCGGCTCCCTGGTGCTGGGCAAGCGCCGGCAGGCCGTCACGGTCTACCGTCCGGCGGGGCCGGTGGACGGTGTCTCCTCCCTCTGAGAGAGGTCCCGTGGTGGCGAGTCGAGGGGCCCGGATCGGTGGCGATCCGGGCCCCTCGCCCGTGGGCGACTACTTCCGCAGGAGACCCTTGACGAGGCTCTTGCGGCCGACCCGGAGCGTGAGGATCTTGGTCTTGCCGGCGGGCAGCGGCTTGGCGTACCAGAACTGGAGGAGCCGACGGCGCCACTGGGTGACGCCCAGGTCCTCGGGGACGGAGACGGCGCGGGTGGCACGGCGCGGGGTGGCACCCGGCACATCGAGCAGCCACTGAACCCGCCAGTCGCCGGGGGCTGTGAGGGGGACGGCCTGCTCGAAGCGACCGGTCTGCGGGTCGACGGCGATGGTGAACTCCTGACGGCTGCCCGAGATGTCGGTGAGCCGGATCAGCAGGTGTTCCGCGTCGGGGGCCAGGCCGCGCATCGTCCCACCGACGAGGAGACGTGAGGGGTCCTCGGGGGACCAGCGGACGGCGTCCGGCTTGAGCTCGCGCTTGAGGCGGGCGGCGGGCGCCCCGATCTTGAGGCTGAGGTTGCCGCGCGGGGTGAAGTAGGCGCGGACCGGGCGGAGCTGGGTGCCGTCGCGCAGCTCGTGGTCGGCCGGGGCGGTGTCCAGGTCCTCGGAACGGCTGCCGAGGCGGGCTTCCTTGGTGACCCCGGCGACGGTGAGGGCGACGAAGACGTCCCAGGTTCCGGCGGGCAGCGGCTGGTTGGCGGCGGCACCGAGGAGCGGGACGGCGAGGCGGGAGGGGCCGTCCAGGGATATCCGGTGCTCGTCCTTGCTCTCCCGCTCCCGCAGGATGAGGGCCGCCTGCTGCTCCTGCTCCACGCGGTGCAGGGCGACCTCGCCCTCGATGTGCAGGGTGGCGGTGGCCTCGTCGAGGTGGAGGCGGCCGAGGTCCTGGCGGACGGTGAGCTGGTCGGTGTAGTCGTAGACGCGGTCCGGGATGCTGACGGTCGCGTCGCGGAAGTAGGGATAGTGCGCGTAGGCCCGGCCGTCCTCGACGGTGACGTCGAAGACGCGGTCGGCGGCGGGGACTTCGTTGAAGCTGCGGACGGCGAGGAGCTCGTCGAGCATGCCGTGCCGGAGGAGATGGCACTGGAGCCGGAGCATGGCGGGCAGCCGCGCGGCCAGGGCGTCGCTGTAGTAGGTCTCGAAGAGCGGCCGCAGGTCGGCGACGAGCTGTTCCTGCTGGGCGCGGGTCTCGACCTGCGGCAGCCGGCGCAGCACCCAGGGCAGTTCGGTGTCCAGGTGCCGGTGGAGCAGGTGGTCGCGCTGCGGGCCCTCCGGTACTTCGGCGGCGACCAGCGGCATCATGTGCTGCAGCACGCGGACGCGGGAGTCGAGGTCCTTGACGGACTTGGTGGTGTTGCCGCCGTCCTCGCGGTGGACCCAGTAGACGCAGTCGTAATCGGCGACGACCGATATTCCGGCGGCGCGCAGATACGCGAGCGCGGTGAACGGCTGGTCCTCGCCGACTTTCAGATCGTGACCGAAGCGGAGCTGGTGCTTTTCGATGAGCTCGCGGCGGTAGAGCTTCATCGGATTGAGCGTCCAGTAGACGCGCGAGGAGAAGACGTCGGTCTTCTCCTCGCTCTTTTTGTACATGGTCGGGGACTTCCGTCCGCCGACTCCTATGGTCTTGCCGAGGACGACATCCGTGTCATTGCGGTCGGCGGCGCCGACCATGCGTTCCAGGGCCTCGGTGCCGAGGTAGTCGTCGGCGTCCAGGAAGAAGACGAACCGGCCGGTGGCGTGGTCCAGGGCCCGGTTGCGGGGCCCGGCGGCACTGCCCGAGTTCTCCTGATGGAGGACGGTGATGGTGGCGGGGTTCTCGGCCGCCAGCCGGTCGAGCTCCGCGCCGGTGCTGTCGGTGGAGCCGTCGTTGACAGCGATGATCTCCAGCCGCTCGCGGCCGATGCTCTGCTCAAGAGCGGAGGTGATGCTCTTGGTCAGGTACGGCATCGCGTTGTAGGCGGCGATGATGACGCTGACGTCCGGCATGTGACCGGTTTGTGTGCTCATCGTAGGCCCATCAGGGTTTGAATGAATAACATCTGAAAAGGTGAAGACCGTTCGGTGAAAGATTACCGGGCGCAGTTGTGCCGCGACGCCTCGGGCGACCTATGCCTGGATTTGCCTTTCCTTGCGCGTCTTGTCGATCGGGAGTGGAGGGCGAGCCCTATGGCCCCTGACATGACCTCGTAAACGTGGACTTCATCACGCGAACGTTTCACCCCCTTCCGTAACGGCTGGCACCACTTGCCCCAATCGTTCATCTGTTCACCTTGCGCTGGGTGGGGCGCCAGGACACCTCGTACGTTCTGTACGACGGCTTCCTGCGGGAACGGCAGACCCAGGCACCCGGCCCGCAGGGCGGCCGACTGCTGACGGACACGTTCTACGACGAGCGCGGCTTGGTGGCGAAGTCTTTCGCTCCCTACTTCAACGACAGGGCACCGGCACAGAGCTTCTTCCTGCCGGGTCAGGATGCCTCGGGGGTCGAGACCCAGTTCCGCTATCGCTACGACGGGCTGGGACGTGAGACCGAGAACCGGATGATGGCCGGGGACGGCGACGGCGGCAGCGTGCTCGCCGTCACCCAGACCTCCTACCGGGGCGATCGCACGACGGTCATTCCACCGGAGGGCGCGACGGCAACGACCACGCTCACCGATGCCCGCGGGCAGCTCACCGAGTTGCGCCAGCACCACCAGCGTTCGGCGGGTGCAGCCTTCGACAGCACGCGTTACGAGTTCACCCCACGCGGCGAACTGGCGAAGGTGACCGACCCGGCCGGGAACGAGTGGACGTACACGTACGACCAACTGGGCCGGCGCGTTTCCACCACCGACCCGGACGCGGGCACGACGGTGTCCGTCTTCGACGACCGCGACCTGCTGACCCATCGCACCGATGCGCGTGATGTGACGCTGGCCTACGAGTACGACGGTCTGGGTCGCAAGATCCGGCTGCGGGAGACCGACCTCCAGGGCCCGGTGCGTGCGGAGTGGGAGTACGACACGCTCCCCGGTGCACAGGGACTCCTGACCTCGTCCACCCGTTATGAGGAGGACAGTGCCTACACCAGCCGGGTCATCGAGGTCGATGCCCTGTATCGGCCGGTGCGTACTGAGGTCGAGATCCCCGAGAGCGAAGGCGCACTCGCGGGACGCTACGAGTCGGGCACGACGTACGCGGGATCCGGAAAGCCGGAACAGATCCGTTACCCGGCGGCTGGTCGCCTGCCGGCCCTCACCCTTCAGCCGACGTACGAGGACGGAACGCTCCGGCTGACCCATCTGCGGACGCCGCAGCGACTGCATGTGGAAACGACATATACACACACCGGAAAGCCGTCCATGTTCCGCCTCCGGGCGAACGAGTTCGCAGATGAATCGGTCTCAGTTGGCAGCACGTACGAGAGGGGGACCCAGCGACTCAAGTCCGTACAGGCAGTGGCATTCAGTGTTCCCGGCAATCAGCTCATGGAGGAATACCAGTACGACCAGGCGGGCAATGTCCTGTCTCTCTCCAGTAGGACAGCCACCGGTGCAGAGGTCCAGTGCTTCCAGTACGACTACCTCCGAAGGTTGACCGAGGCCTGGACGCAGGGGACCAACACGGACTGCGTGGCGGCACCGACGGCGAACCTGCTGGCCGGTCCGGCCCCTTACTGGCACTCCTACACGTACGACAAGACGGGCAACCGCCTCACTGAAACGCGCCATGAGCAGAGTGTTGAGCGCACCTACCACTACCCGGAGGCGGGTGAGCCCCAGTCGCACGCGGTGACCTCCGTCATCCAGGAGGCCCCGGGCATCCGGTCACTGGAGGAGTACGCCTACGACGAGGCCGGCAACACGATCTCCCGGCAGATCGGCGGCGATACCCAGGAGCTGACCTGGAGCGCCGAAGGCGGCCTGGAGAAGGTCGAGGAGGCCGATGGCGCGGTCACGGACTACCTCTACGATGCGGACGGCCAGCGCCTGATCGGACGGACGCCGACGGAGACGACGCTCTACCTGGGACACACAGAGGTCACCGTAGCCAAGGGCTCGGCGACAGCCCGGGGCACCCGCTATGTGGACGCCGGCGGCGGCCACATGGTGATCTTCGAGGACAGCGGCGACATCTCCTTCAGCCTGGCCGACCACCACGGCACGGGCCAAGTCTCGGTCGACGGCTACACCATGGAGGTCAACCACCGCCGCACACTCCCCTTCGGCGGGGACCGCGGCCCGGCCCCCGCATACTGGCCCGGTACCCGGGGCTTCGTCGGCGGAACGAAGGACACGTCCACCGGCCTCACCCATCTGGGGGCCAGAGAATATGACCCGAGCCTGGGACGTTTTATCTCCCTCGATCCGGTCATGGATTTGACCGATCCTCAACAAATTCACGGATACGCCTACGGGAACAACAATCCCCTGGCCTTCAGTGACCCAACTGGTTTGCTGTCAAGTTCGTGTCCTGGAGGGCCGGCGTCACCATGTAATCAATATAACAACTACCTCCAGGGGTTGCAGAGTAGAGGGGGGATAACAAAGAAAAAGCGAGAGCAGGCGATAGCGCAGTACGTTGCCCGGTCACCAGTGAAGTCGCCAGTCGGCGGTTATTGTAGCTGCATTAATGCCAATCGGATTACTGAGCGCAGGTCGTCGGCGTCGGCCAGTCCGGCGACGCGGGTTGTTGATGCGAGTAGTATTAGCTACTACGGGGCCCCATTGGATGAGCGTACTTACGAATGGTTCCAGGGAATGGGGTATGAGGGAAGTAGGGAATTTACGCTGAATGAAGCAGCCAACTTTGCCGCCGCGGATGAATATGGCGCCATCGTTCAGCTCATATGCCTGACTGGTGGAGGCGCTCCTGATGTGTGTCAACGCAGGCAGTTGGACTTCCTCGCAGAGGAGAGTGAAACTCTCCTTTCAAGGGGTGGTGAGTGGATCAAGGACCATGCCAATGCTCTGGGAGCGGGCGGAATTCTGATTGCGGGGAGCGTTGCAGCCGGGGGCTGTGCTGCTGCGGGTGGCCCGATCGGCGTAGCTGCTTGCGTAGTAGGGGTTGGGGCCGTTACGGGTGCAGCTTCCTACACTGTCGGCGTCTATGGAACTGGTGCATGGGATGCTGGCGACATGTTTATTGCTGCTGCGGTTGGCGGAGTGACGGGCCGTATGGCGGGACCGCACATCAGATACGTTGTGCGAGATGCTGACGGCGAACGCGTGGGTTGGGCCGTAATTAATCTCTACCGAGATTCCTTCAAAGAGTGATGTGGAATTTTGCTGAAATGGTAATATGGGGTTCAATATGCCACTAGGGGAAAAGATGATGATTTTTGGTCGATTTTCGGTCATGCTGGCTCGAATTCCGATAGGGATTCGCATACTTGCTTTGCCTATTGCTGTCGGAGGTATATATACGCTCGTCCGGGTGTCTCCGTTCTGGGAGCCATACGGCATGTTTTTCGTGATTGGAGTGGCCTGCTTCCTGGGTGGATCCTTCGCCGCATCCCGGGTTCTGGAGCGGGAGGCCGCTGCGAGGGAGAAGCCCGGAGAGGAGAATCCCGGAGGCCGGTGAAGGGCCAGGTGGCATAGGTTGGGAGGGCAAAGCTGGAGCTAGTCGGTGAGGGTGTACGTCGGTGGGTGTGGTGCGGCAGGGGGTTGCTGGGGCTCGGCGGGTCGTGGTCAAGGTGGGGTCGTCGTCGCTCACGACGGCGGCCGGAGGGCTTGATGCCGATCGGGTGGACGCGCTCGTCGATGTGCTGGTGAAGCAGGAGGACCGGCAGATCGTGCTGGTGTCCTCGGGGGCCATCGCCGCCGGGCTCGCGCCGCTGGGGTTCGCGCGGCGGCCCTCCGACCTGGCGCGGCAGCAGGCCGCCGCCAGTGTCGGGCAGGGGCTGCTGCTCGCCCGGTACACCGCCTCCTTCGCCCGGTACGGGCGGCGCGTCGGGCAGGTGCTGCTCACCTCCGACGACACCAGCCGGCGCGCGCACTACCGCAACGCCTACCGGACCCTGGACCAGCTGCTGGAGCTGGGCGCGGTCCCGGTGGTCAACGAGAACGACACCGTGGCCACGGACGAGATCCGGTTCGGTGACAACGACCGGCTCGCCGCCCTGGTCGCCCACCTGGTGCGCGCCGATCTGCTCGTGCTGCTCTCCGATGTGGACGGGCTCTACGACGGCGACCCCCGCAAGCCCGGAACCCGCCGCATCGAGGAGGTCGCAGGGCCCGAGGACCTCGTGGGCGTGGAGATCGGGAAGGCCGGGAAGTCCGGGGTGGGCACCGGCGGGATGGTCACCAAGGTCGAGGCCGCCTCCATCGCCACCGAGGCCGGGATTCCGGTGGTGCTGACCTCCGCCGGCCACGCCGGGGAGGCGCTGGCCGGGGCGCCCACCGGGACCTTCTTCCATGCCACCGGGCGGCGCTCCGCCGGCCGGCTGCTGTGGCTCGCCCACGCCTCCGTCCCCCGCGGCGCCGTCGTGCTGGACGACGGAGCGGTGCGCGCCGTCACCGAGCGGGGCAGCTCGCTGCTGCCCGCCGGGATCACCGCGGTCGAAGGGGAGTTCACGGCGGGCGAACCGATCGAACTGCGGGACGGCGCCGGGCAGGCCGTCGCCCGGGGCCTGGTCAACTTCGACGCCCGCGAGATTCCCCAGCTCATCGGGCGGTCCACCCACGAACTGGCCCGTGAACTGGGCCCCGCCTACGAAAGAGAGGTCGTCCATCGCGATGACCTTGTGCTGATGCGGGCATAAGCCTTTCCGGCAAGGATCCAGGAAACGGCCCCACGGCCGCGCATGAGCTGGTCAACTTTGAGACGCGGTCCTTGCGCGTCGGACCGGCGTCATGTCAGTACCACGTCAGGAGGCTGCCGGTGAGACGACTGGCCAGCGTCGGAGAGCAGCGCCAGCAAACCGCCACCCGCACCATCGCGGGAGAGCGGGAGGCGGCCCGGCTGTGGCACATCACGCTCAGCGTCGCCGGGAGCGCGGTCGCGCTGAGCGAAGTGCGCCGGGGGCTCGAACGGCTGGCGCACGACCACCCGTTCCTGCTCACCAGTCGCTACGCCTGCGATCACGCGGAGATCCGGTACTGGGAGGAGGCCCGTGATCTGCACGACGCCGCCGCCGTGGCGCTGCGGCTGTGGGGCGAGCACCGCCTTACCGCGCAGCTGCCGCCGTGGGAGATCGTCGGGCTCGAGGTGATCGGGCGGGAGACGTACCACCAGCGCGTAGCCGAGGGCAGCGGGCCGCCACGGGCGGTCCCGGTCGGGGTGCACCCCTTCTGACCGCACTGTGGACAGCGGGGAGGGGGTCGGTGAGCGCGCGGTTACGCTGGTCCTATGAGCAGCGTCGTGGATTCTCCAGTCATCGCCACCGCCCGGCGGGCGCGGGAGGCCGCCGCCGAGCTGGCCCCGCTGCCGCGCTCCGTGCGTGACGCGGCGCTGCTGGCCGTGGCGGACGCCCTGGAGGCGCGGGCCGATGAGATCGTCACCGCCAACCGCGTGGATGTCGAGCGGGCCCGGGAAGCCGGTACGCCGGCCGGCATCGTCGACCGGCTGACGCTGACCCCGCAGCGGGTGGCCGCCATCGCCTCCGACGTACGCGATGTGGTGGCGCTGCCCGACCCGGTCGGGGAGGTCGTGCGCGGCTCGACGCTGCCGAACGGCCTGGAGCTGCGCCAGGTGCGCGTTCCGCTCGGGGTGGTCGGGATCATCTACGAGGCCCGGCCGAACGTGACCGTGGACGCCGCCGCCCTGTGTCTGAAGTCGGGGAACGCCGTGCTGCTGCGGGGTTCCTCCTCCGCCTACGCCTCGAACACGGCCATCGTGGCCGTGCTGCGCGACGCCGTCGCCTCGGCGGGGGTGCCCGCCGACGCCGTCCAGCTCGTGCCGGGCGAGAGCCGCGACTCCGTACGGGAGCTCATGACCGCCCGCGGCCTGGTCGACGTGCTCATCCCGCGCGGCGGTGCCTCGCTCATCCGGACCGTGGTGAACGAGTCGACCGTGCCCGTCATCGAGACGGGCGTCGGCAACTGCCACGTGTACGTGGACGAGAGCGCCGATCTGGAGACGGCGGTCAAGATCCTGGTGAATTCCAAGGCGCAGCGGCCCTCGGTTTGCAACTCCGCCGAGACCGTGCTCGTGCACGCCGCGATCGCGGACCGTTTCCTGCCCCTGGCCCTGGAGGCGCTGACCGCGGCCGGGGTCACCGTGCACGGCGACGAGCGGTGGCGCAAGACCGGTGAGCAGGCCGGGGTCGACGTGCTGGAGGCGGGCGACGAGGACTGGGCGGACGAGTATCTGAGCCTGGACATCGCCGCCGCCGTCGTGGAGGACCTGGACGCGGCCGTGGCGCACATCCGGCGCTGGACCAGCGGCCACACCGAGGCGATCGTCGCCCGGGACGCCGGTGCCATCCGCCGGTTCACGGCCCGGATGGATTCGGCGGCCGTCATGGTCAACGCGTCGACGCGGTTCACGGATGGCGGACAGTTCGGCTTCGGCGCCGAGATCGGGATCTCCACCCAGAAACTGCACTCCAGGGGCCCGATGGGGCTGCCCGAGCTGACCTCGACCACCTATGTCGTCACCGGGGACGGTCACACCCGCGAGTGAATTCACGGCGACCCTCCCCCCACGCCGCCAATCCGCCTACGCTGGGACGCGTGCCGGATGACGTGGGGGGCCTGCCGTTCCCGGACGGAGACAGGCCAGACAGCCAGGAACGCCGCACCGCCGATGAGGTCTTCGCCTCGGTGGTGCTCGACGACGATTTTGTCCAAGCCGCCGAGATCCATGAACCGACCGCCGCCGAGCGCATTCTGTACGCCGCTCTGGAACGCGCCGAGTCGGAGGCCGCCGAGGCCCAGGGCCTGTACGGCGAACACGATGACGACGAGGGGCGCTTCGACCGCTCCGACTATCTGCGCTACCTCCCGCCCGAGGAGGAGGACGAGGACGAGGCCCTCGGCAGCGACTACTCCGTGCCGCCGCCCGCCCCCGGCCCCGCCATCGCCGGGCCCGCGCACAGCGGTCCGCCGGCCGCCTGGCGTCCGCTGCGCTGGCAACGGCCGGTGGCCTGCGTACTCGCCGTGGTGATGGGGATCAGCGTGATCGCCTTCGCCCTCATAGCCGTTCAGCGTTCCGGTGGTGCGGGTGAGCACGGGCAGGACCGTCCGCCCCCGGCCACCGAGCACGACGAGCCGGAGGACGGGCTGTAAGGCGCGATCGGGGGTGCCGGGGCTTCGCCGGTGACCGTACTCTGGTCGGGTGGCCGGGAGTTCGGACCCCGGGGGTGTCCCGGGCAGTGGGGACGAGGAGTACGCGTCGACCGTCTTCGACGAGTCGTTCGTCAATGCGGCACGTCTCCAGGAGTATTCGGCGCGGGAGCGGCTTCAGGACCACAGCACGGCGGTCCGCGATCGCGCGCCGCACCGTACGGTGCCCCGGCAGGGGCTGGCGCTCGGCGTGATCATCCTGCTGGCGTTCGCCGCGGCCGTGTACCTGGGCAACAACAACCCGTACGGCCAGGACGGCGGGCACGCCGTTCAGCCGCCGCTGACCACCCTGGTGCCGCTGGCACCCGCCGGCGTGGTGCCGGGCGCGGCGGAGCCGGCGGAGCTGTTCGAGGCCAGTCCGGCGCAGGGGTTCGGCTCCGGTGCGGCCGGGGTGCTGCTGCCCGACGCGCGGGCGACCGCGCACTTCTCGCGCGATCAGGTGTTCACCGCGCTCACGCTGGCCAAGGAGTACATCGTGGCCAGCGCGCTCACCCAGGACGTGCTGACCGGGGTCTCGGCCGTGCCGGTACGCGAGTTGCTGGATCCGCAGCAGCGGCGGCAGCTGGACCGGGCGGTGAGCGGCGGGATCGCCGCCGCGCCGCTGACCGCGTGGCTGGTGAGCTTCGATCCGCTGGAGGTGGAACTCGCCGATCCGCAGGTGCGGATCGAGGGCACGTTCGCCTTCACCGAGATCGCCGACGACATGCTCCAGGTGACCGCGCGCCACGTCGCCGTGTACGCGGTGCGGGAGGCCGGTGCCACGCCGCGCGAACCCGGCGAGGAGCCGGGGGAGACGACACTGTTCACGGTGCGGCGCGAGGTGGTCATGCTGTTCGCCGAGGAAGGGCTTCAGGAGCGGACCGTCATCCTGCGCCAGACGGATCTGCTGGCCGGCCCGATGGACTGCGGGGTGGACCCGGACGGTCCGCTGCGGCCGTTGCTGGCGGGGGAGCGGGCCGGGGACTCGCGGCCGGCCGGCACCGATCCGTACACCACCGATGCCGACCACATTCCGCTGTGCGGGGCGCTGGACGCCAAGGCGTTGCCTAACCCGGAGTCTGCGGCCCGGGATCTTTAGGGCTCCCCGAGGTTCCGCCCCCGGCCGTGCCGCCGCCTCCGGTACCGCTGGCACCGTTGCCGCGGCCGGTGGCGAAGTCGCGGAGCCTGCCGCCCAGATCGCTGGCCCCGCCCGCCACGTCCGAGACCAGCTTCATGAGCGGGTCCTTGCTGGACTTGACCGACTGGGCGTAGTGGCCCGCCGATTCCCGGATGGAGCCGCTGACGGAGGCGTCGGCATCCGTGTCGCGGCGCGGGTAGTGCCCGTCCATGATCCGCTGGTAGTCGCGGGTGGCCGCCCACCGGTGCAGCTCGGCGGCCCGGACGGCGGCGAAGGGGTGGGTGCGCGGCAGCACGTTGAGGATCTTGAGCACCGAGTCGCGCAGATCGCCGCCCGCCTCGTACTCCTTGGCCTGTTCGAGGAAGGCGTCGACGTTCATGTGGTGCAGGTGGTTGCCGCCGGCCAGTTTCATCAGGCCGCGCAGTGAGGCCTGCGGGTCCTGGCCGACGAGCAGTCCGGCGCGGTCGGCGGAGAGTTCGGACTTGCGGAACCATTCGCGCAGCGCCGTGATGATGCCCATGATCGCGATGTTGCCGAGCGGGATCCAGGCCACCCGGACGGCGATGCTGGTGAGGAAGAGCAGGATGGTGCGGTAGACGGCGTGCCCGGACAGGGCGTGGCCCACCTCGTGGCCGATGACGGCGCGCATCTCGTCCTCGTCGAGGAGTTCGACGAGCCCGGTGGTGACCACGATGATCGGCTGCTGCAGGCCGATGCACATGGCGTTCGGCCTGGGGTCCTGGGTGACGTACATCGGCGGGACCGTTTCCAGGTCCAGGATGTCGCAGGCCTCCAGGAGGAGTTGGTGCAGGTGGGCGAACTGCCGCTCGTCGACGCGGACCGAGTCGGACAGGAACATCAGGCGCAGGCTGCGCTCGGGGAGCATGCCGCTCAGCGCCTTGAAGACCGTGTCGAAGCCGGTCAGTTTGCGCAGCGCGACCAGGGCCGAGCGGTCGGCGGGGTGTTCGTAGGCGCGGGACGATATGCCGGGGAAGCGGCGGCGGTTGCGGCCGGGGAGCCGCTCGCGGTTGAGGGCCGCGGGGTCGGGCGTCGCTGCCCCGTGGCCGTCGCCGCCGTCACTCCCCTGGCCGTCGTTCCCGTTGTTCGAGCCGGTGTCGTCGCTCATCGGGCCCCCTTGTGAAGTCTGTGTTCGTCGGCTCCGGACGTGGCTGTGTCCACCGCATCGCATCGGGAGCGGTGGGGGCAAGAGGCCGCCACGGACGCGTCCGCTTACGATGAGCCTACGTCCCAGCCGTCTCGTTCCGGATAGGTCCGTTCATGAACCTGCCCAGCAGCACCGCCGAAGCCCTCACTACGCTCGCGAGCGAAGGCGGCCCGCACGACAGCCTCAACGCGTACTTCATCGGTGGTGGCGCGCTCGCGGCGCTGCTGCTGCTCCTGTGGATCACCACCCGCCTCAACCGCGACCGCTGAGCCTCACGGCCCCGAAGCAGTTAAGGTCCGCTCATGGCAGACGGGATAACCCCCGGGAGGCGGCGGCTCGGCGTGATGGGCGGGACGTTCGATCCGGTCCATCACGGCCACCTGGTCGCCGCCAGTGAGGTGGCGGCCCGGTTCCACCTCGATGAGGTCATCTTCGTGCCGACCGGGCAGCCGTGGCAGAAGGAGCACCGGCAGGTCTCGGCCGCCGAGGACCGGTATCTGATGACGGTCATCGCGACCGCGTCCAATCCGCAGTTCTCGGTCAGCCGCATCGACATCGACCGCGGCGGCAAGACGTACACCATCGACACGCTGCGCGACCTGCGGGCACAGCACCAGGACGCGGATCTCTTCTTCATCACCGGCGCGGACGCGCTCGCCCAGATCCTGACCTGGCGGGACGCCCCCGAGCTGTTCTCGCTCGCCCACTTCATCGGCGTCACCCGGCCGGGGCACACCCTCACCGATCCGGGGCTGCCGAACGGCGGGGTCTCCCTGGTGGAGGTGCCCGCCCTGGCGATCTCCTCCACCGATTGCCGCGAGCGGGTCGCCCGTGGCGATCCGGTCTGGTATCTCGTGCCGGACGGGGTGGTGCGCTACATCGACAAGCGCGCCCTCTACCGGGACGGGGACTCCGAGCTTCCGGAGCGGACAGGCTGAACCGGCTGAGGGACTGAAGGGGCGGCACGGGTGAACGACCGACAGGATCCGTACGGGCAGATCTACGGCTATGACGAGTACGGGCGCCCCCTGTACCAGCCGGCCCCCGGATCCCCGGGGCAGCAGCAGGAACCGCAGCAGGAGCAGTACTACCCGCAGCAGTACCAGCAGCCGCAGCAGGACCAGTCGGGTTATCAGCAGGCGGACTACCAGCAGTCCGGTTACCAGCAGTCGGGTTATCCCTCGTCGGACTACCAGCAGCCGGGCTACGGGTACGACCCGTACCAGCAGCAGTACCCGGGGTACGACGGCTATCAGCAGGACTCCTACGACTGGGGGAGCGGGCAGCAGCCGCGGGTCACCGACGCGCCCGGCTACCCGGAGTACGGGACCGGCGAACAGCCGGCCGTCGACGCGGCGCCGGCGGGCGCGGTGCCCCAGCAGCGGCAGCCGGAGACCGGGGCGGGGGCCGGTGCCGACCCGGAGCCGTCTTCCGGCGCGGACGGCGGGCCGGAACCGCGGGCCGGGTCGGATGACCGGGCCGGGGGCGATGACACCGAGGTCAAGGAGTACGCCACCGAGCAGTTCGCCTTCATCGAGGAGGAGGACGCCGGCTCGGAAGACGTCATCGACTGGCTGAAGTTCAGCGAGAGCCGCACCGAGCGCCGCGAGGAGGCCAAGCGGCGCGGCAGGGGCCGGGTGCGGCTGCTGGTGATCGTCCTGGTGCTGGCGCTGATCGGCTCGGTCGGGGCGCTGTGGGCGACCGACCGGCTGCCGTTCCTGTCGGGCCCCGGCGGGGACGACGGGGGGTCGGCGGTGGCCGAGAAGCGCGATGTGATCATCGTGCATCTGCGGGAGCTGGACGGGGAGACCGCGTCCACCGCGCTGCTGGTCGCCAACGAGACGACGGGCGGCGGGTACACCGTGCTGCTGCCCGGCGATCTGACCATCACCCCGGACGGCGGCACGACCACGCTGGGCCAGGCCGTGACCCAGGAGGCCGCCGGATCGGTCCGGGAGGCGGCGGGCGATCTGCTCGGCGCCGACATCAAGGGGACCTGGCGGCTCGGCAGCCCGTATCTGGAGACGCTCGTCGACCTGCTGGGCGGGATCACCATCACCACCGACACCGAGGTGCCGGGCAAGAAGGACGACGAGCCGCTGGTGCCGCTGGGCGAGAACGTGTCGCTGAGCGGCGAGGCCGCGGTCGCCTACGTGACCTACCGGGAGCCCGAGGAGCCGGAGAACGCGCGCCTGGAACGGTTCGGGCAGGTGCTGGCCGGAATGCTGGCCAAGATGCCGACGGGGGCCGAGGGCGCCACCCGGACCATTCACGCGGTCGGGCTGATCGCGGACCCCTCGCTGTCCGAGGAGGAGCTGGCGCTGAGCCTGGCCCAGCTCGGCGGATACGCGCAGGACGACGCGTACGAGACCCTGCTGCTGCCGGTGGAGAGCGACGGCACGCTGAGCACCGAGACGGCCGAGGGCCTGGTGATGGACGTGCTGGGCGGCACGGTCGTCAACGCCGACCCGGGCGCGGCGCTGCGGATCTCGGTCACCGACGCGACCGGCAGCGAGGCGGGCGGGGAAACCGCCCGGGTGGCCCTGATCAACGGTGGTTTCTCGGTCGTCGACAGCCGTACGGCGCCGGAGCCGGGGGAGACCTCGCGGATCACGTACCGGTCGGAGGAGCACCGGGAGACGGCGGTGGAGGCCGCCAGGACGCTGGGGCTGCCGGAGGACGTGGTGGAGGCGGGCGACGGCGCGCCCAACGCCGATGTGACGATCGTGCTGGGCGAGGACTACGGGGAGTAGGCGCGGTAGCGGTGGGTGACAGGCTCAGGGGTAAACCGGGCTGAGCCTGTCAGTGGGCCGTGAGACCCTTGGGGGGACATCGTCGGAGAAATCCGCTGACGCTGCCGAACCACCACTGCCGCCGTAACGATGGAGAAGCTTCGCCTGTGACCGCAACGGATCGCGCCACCGAGCTGATCGAGGCCGCCGCCCAGGCCGCGGCCGACAAGCTGGCGCACGACATCATCGCCTACGACGTCAGTGACGTCCTCGCCATCACCGACGCCTTCCTGCTCGCCTCCGCGCCCAACGACCGGCAGGTCAAGGCCATCGTCGAGGGCATCGAGGAGACGCTGAACAAGGAGCTGGGCGCCAAGCCGGTGCGCCGCGAGGGCGAGCGCGACGGCCGCTGGGTGCTGCTGGACTACGTCGACATCGTGGTGCACGTGCAGCACGCCGAGGAGCGCGTCTTCTACGCGCTGGAGCGGCTGTGGAAGGACTGCCCGCAGCTGGAGCTGCCCGAGGACGCCAAGGCGACCCGGGGCAAGGCAGCCGCGCACGCCGGAGAGGCGGGCCCGGCGGACGAGGGCCTGGCACCCGGCGGTGAGTTCAGCTGAGCGCCGCGCGGAGCCACGGACGGCGGATCGTCCTGTGGCGGCACGGCCAGACCGCCTGGAACCTGGAGAACCGCTTCCAGGGCACCTTGGACATCGAGCTGACCGAGACCGGCGTGGCCCAGGCCAAGCGGGCCGCGCGGCTGCTGGCCGGGCTGTCGCCGCACACGATCATCGGCTCCGACCTGCGGCGTACGGTGGCCACCGCCGCCGAGCTCTCGGCCGTCACCGGATTGCCGGTCACCCATGACGAGGCGCTGCGCGAGACGTACGCCGGCGAGTGGCAGGGGCTGACGCACGAGGAGATCAAGGCCCGCTTCGGCGAGCAGTACGCGGCGTGGAAGCGCGGCGAGCCGGTGCGGCGCGGCGGCGGCGAGCTGGAGACCGAGGTCGCCGACCGGGCGGCGCCCCTGGTGGAGCGCACGGCGGAGAAGCTGCCGCCGGGCGGGGTCCTGGTGGTCGTCAGCCATGGCGGGACGATCCGGACCACCATCGGCCGGCTGCTCGGCCTCGCGCCGGCCACCTGGGAGGCGCTGGGCGGGCTCGCCAACTGCTCCTGGTCGGTGCTGGGCGAGAGCGAGCGCGGCTGGCGGCTGCTGGAGCACAACGCGGGTTCGCTGCCGGAGCCGGTCATCGGCGACGACGTCTGAGACGACGTCTGACAGGCGGCGGGACCCGAGGGGGAGCGGCAGCGCCGGGGTGACCCGGCGGCGGGGTGTGGCACGGGCGTCGGCGGGTAGCCGACGCCCGTACGGCTTGGTGGGCACGTGCGGCGCGGGCGGCGAGGGTGACGCCGATCTCGAAAGCGTCTCCCTTCGCTCACGACGTGTGACGCGGGACTTATTCGCCGGGGTCCCGCGTGGCACAATCGGAAGGCGTCGGGCGAGGGGTCCCCGGCTTGGCCTGTCCGGCGTTGACGGAGGCGTTTCCCTTGGGTGCCCACAGCAGGAAGTGCGACTGGTGCGGCTGCGGTACGCCCATCGTCCGTGATCTCCAGCCCGTGAACACGGACTATCAGTACTGGTGCGTGGAGTGCGCGCGGGCGCTCATCATCAAGGGCGACCCGATCGAGGTGTACCGGGAGCTGGAGGGCGAGCCGATCTATGGCCGGCTGCTGGACGAGCACTGTGCGCTGAAGCGGTTCTACTCCTTCGCGAGTGCCTGATGAACCCCCGGACGGCGGGCCGCCGCAGCCGATTTGGCAAACCACCCCGGTGAGTGTGTAGAGTAAGGGCATCGCCGCAAGGGGCCGGAAGGGAAACCGGAAGGAAGCCCGGCGGGGAACAACAGAACAAGGGGCTATAGCTCAGTTGGTAGAGCGCTTGCATGGCATGCAAGAGGTCAGGAGTTCAATTCTCCTTAGCTCCACAATCACCAAGCGGGTCATCCAGTTGATGGATGGCCCGCTTTCGGTTTGTCCCCGTGCGGTATTCTGAGGCCATGCGTGCCGTACGCCTTCTGCTTAGCCGGCCGCGCTGAGTCACCGCCGGTCCCGCCGCTGAGCCGGGCCCGGAATCGGCGCGGCGACCCCCTCCTGTGCGAGGGGTTTTTTCATGGCGCGGCAGAGACGACCCGATGGAGCTTCGAGGACCATGAGCGAGACACAGAAGTACGACGCCGCCCTGGCAGCGGACATCGAGGCACGCTGGCAGGACTGGTGGGAGCAGCACGGCACGTACCGCACGCCCAACCCTTCGGGTGACCTGGCGGATGACCCGGCGCAGGCGGCCCGGCCCAAGAAGTTCATCATGGACATGTTTCCGTACCCCTCGGGCGCGGGCCTGCACGTGGGACATCCGCTGGGCTACATCGCCACCGACGTGTACGCCCGCTTCCTGCGGATGAGCGGCCACAACGTCCTGCACACGCTGGGGTACGACGCGTTCGGCCTGCCCGCCGAGCAGTACGCCGTGCAGACCGGCACCCACCCGCGGGTGTCCACCGAGACGAACATCGAGAAGTACGAGGCGCAGCTGCGGCGGCTGGGCCTGGGCTACGACAAGCGGCGCACCGTCGCCACCATCGACCCGGAGTACTACCGCTGGACGCAGTGGATCTTCCTGCAGATCTTCAACTCCTGGTACGACACCGGCGCCGGCCGGGCCCGGCCCATCGCCGAGCTGGTCGCCGAGTTCGAGGCCGGCACCCGCGAGACCCCGGACGGGCAGCCGTGGAGTGAGCTGACGGCGGCGCAGCGGGCCGACGTGCTGACCGGGTACCGGCTGGCGTACGCCTCCGACGCGCCCGTCAACTGGTGCCCCGGCCTGGGCACGGTGCTGGCCAACGAGGAGGTGACCGCCGACGGTCGCTCCGAGCGCGGCAACTTCCCGGTCTTCAAGTCCAAGCTGCGCCAGTGGAACATGCGGATCACCGCCTACGCCGACCGGCTGGCGGACGACCTGGACACGGTGGACTGGCCCGAGGCCATCAAGCTGCAGCAGCGCAACTGGATCGGCCGCTCGGAGGGCGCGCGGGTCGACTTCCAGGTGGGCGAGCCGGGCGACGGAGGCGCGGTCACGGTCTTCACGACGCGTCAGGACACGCTGTTCGGCGCCACCTACATGGTGCTGGCGCCCGAGCACCACCTGGTCGACGCGATCGTGCCGGCCGCGTGGCCGCAGGGCACCCACGCGGTGTGGACGGGTGGGCACGCCACGCCTGGCGCGGCGGTGGCCGCGTACCGCAAGCAGGCGGCGGCCAAGTCGGACGTGGAGCGGCAGGCGGACGCCAAGGTCAAGACCGGGGTGTTCACCGGCGCGTACGCCACCAACCCGGTCAACGGCGAGCGCGTTCCCGTGTTCATCGCCGACTACGTGCTGATGGGCTACGGCACCGGCGCGATCATGGCGGTGCCGGCGCACGACAGCCGGGACTTCGCCTTCGCGCGTGCCTTCGAGCTGCCGATGCGCTGCGTGGTGGAGCCCACGGACGGGCGGGGCACGGACCCGGCCGCGTGGGACGACGCGTTCAACGCCAAGGACGCGCGGCTGATCAACTCGGCCTCCTCCGAGGTGTCGCTGGACGGGCTGGGGGTCGAGGACGCCAAGGCGGCGATCACGGCGTGGCTGGCGGACCGCGGCCTGGGCGAGGGCACCGTCAACTACCGGCTGCGTGACTGGCTGTTCAGCCGGCAGCGGTACTGGGGCGAGCCGTTCCCCATCGTGTACGACGAGGACGGCATCGCGCACGCGCTGCCCGCCTCCCAGCTGCCGCTGGAACTGCCGGAGGTGGACGACTACACGCCGCGCACCTTCGACCCGCAGGACGCCGACACCCAGCCCGAGACGCCGCTGTCCCGCAATGAGGAGTGGGTGCACGTCACCCTGGACCTGGGGGACGGGCGCGGCCCCCAGCGCTACCGGCGCGAGACCAACACCATGCCCAACTGGGCCGGCTCCTGCTGGTACCACCTGCGCTACCTGGACCCGCACAACAGCGAGCGGCTGGTGGACCCGGAGATCGAGCGCTACTGGATGGGCCCGCGCGAGGGCATGCCCACCGGGGGCGTGGACCTGTACGTGGGCGGCGCCGAGCACGCGGTGCTGCACCTGCTGTACGCGCGGTTCTGGCACAAGGTGCTGTTCGACCTGGGACACGTGTCCTCGGCCGAGCCGTACCACAAGCTGTTCAACCAGGGCATGATCCAGGCGTACGTCTACCGTGACGCGCGCGGCTTCCCGGTGCCCGCCGCCGAGGTGGAGGAGCGCGAGGGCGGCACGTACTGGTGGGGCGGCGAGCAGGTCACCCGCGAGCTGGGCAAGATCGGCAAGTCGCTGAAGAACGCCATCTCGCCCGACGACATCGCCGCGCAGTACGGCGCGGACACGCTGCGCCTGTACGAGATGGCGATGGGTCCGCTGGACGTCTCGCGGCCGTGGGAGACACGGGCGGTCGTCGGGCAGTACCGGCTGCTGCAGCGGCTGTGGCGCAACGTGCTGGACGAGACCACCGGCGACGTGACGGTGACGGAGGACGCGCCGGACGAGGAGATGCTGCGGGCCGTGCACCGGGCGATCGACGGGGTGACCCGCGATCTGCAGGGGCTGCGCTTCAACACCGCCATCGCCAAGATCACCGAGCTGAACAACTACGTGACCAAGCGGGGCGGGGCCGTTCCGCGCCAGGTCGCGGAGACCCTGGTGCTGCTGACGGCGCCGCTGGCCCCGCACATCGCCGAGGAGCTGTGGCACCGGCTGGGGCACGAGGGTGGCAGCGTCGCGCACGCGGACTTCCCGGTCGCCGATCCGGCGTACGTGGTCGAGGAGACGGTCACGTGCGTGGTGCAGGTGAAGGGGAAGGTGAAGGCGCGGCTGGAGGTGCCGCCGGGGATCGACGACGCCGAGCTGGAGGCGCTGGCGCTGGGCGATCCCGGTGTCGTCGCGGCGCTGGGCGGGGCCGGGGTGCGCAAGGTGATCGTGCGCGCGCCGAAGCTGGTGAACATCGTTCCCGCGTGAGCGGCTGAGCGGCTGAGCGACGGGTGCGGGGCGGGATCCGGGTTTCTTCCGGGTCCGGCCCCGTCCCCATTCGGGGGCGGTCCGCCTACGCTGGTGGCCAGGACTGTGTGTGGCACGGATGTGTGGAGGGCGGGATGGAGATCGCTGTCGCGGTGATGGTGCTGACCTTCCTGGTGTTCGTGGCGCTGGCGGTCCGCACGGTGCGGTCGGTGAAACGGCGGGCCGAGCGGGCGGGGCGCGAGCTGCGCCAGAAGGTGAACCGCACGGTCTCGGAGGCCACTCTGGCGGCCCGCGCGGTGCAGCCCGGGGTGATCGGGGAGGCCGCGCGGACCCGCAGGGAACTGCGCTCGGCGCTGGACGGCACCCGGGGCGTGCTGCGGGCGGGGGCGGCCGACGATCCGGCGCTGCGCGAGTCGCTGGCGCTGCTGGACCAGCTGTACGGGCACGCACGGCAGCTGGACGGCGAGCTGGAGACGCTGGTGGCGGGCGACCCGGACCGGGGGTGGGTGGCGTCCCGGCTGCCCGCGCTGCGGGAGCGGGCCCAGCGCATCGTACGGTCGGCCGACTCGCTGCGGCAGGCGGCCCTGGAACGGGCGCACCGGCACGACGCGGACGCGCTGAACGCGCTGCACGAACAGATCGCGGTGGAGGCCAGCGCGCTGCGCCACTGGGCGCCCGCCGCGCAGCCGGAGCCCGGTATCGAGGGCGGCAAGGGGCCGCAGGAGCGCCGGTAGGGACGTCCGCTAATCTCCGGACCATGCCCCGATCTGTCGCCATCGTCACCGATTCCACCGCCTATCTGCCGCCGGCGGAGCTGACGCGGCACGCGATCACCTCCGTCCCGTTGACGGTGGTGCTGGGCGGCGAGGCCGTGCCGGACGGTACGCCGGACGCGGCGCGGCGGCTGGAGCGGGCGCTGCGGGAGCGGCTGCCGGTGACCACCTCCCGGCCCAGCCCCGAGACGTTCGCGGCGGCGTACCGGCGGGCGGCCGAGGAGGGCGCGGAGGCCGTGGTCTCGCTGCACCTGTCGGCGGAGATCTCCGGGACGTACGACGCGGCGGTGCTGGCGGGCCGGGACGCGCCGCTGCCGGTGCGGGTGGTGGACAGCGGGATGGCCACCATGGCGCTGGGGTTCAGCGTGCTGGCGGCCGCCGAGACGGCGGAGGCGGGCGGCTCGGCGGACGAGGCGGTGGCGGCGGCGGTCAAGCGGGCCCAGTCGACGCGGGCGTACTTCTACGTGGACACCCTGGAGCATCTGCGCAGGGGCGGGCGGATCGGTGCGGCGCAGGCGCTGCTGGGGTCCGCGCTGGCGGTGAAGCCGCTGCTGGAGCTGGTGGAGGGGCGGATCGAGCCGCTGGAGAAGGTCCGCACGGCGGGGAAGGCGATCGCGCGGCTGGAGGAACTGGCCGTCGGTCACGCGGGTCTTGGCCCGGTGGAGGTCGCGGTGCACCATCTCGCGGCGGAGGAACGGGCGGTGGCGCTCGCCGAGCGGCTGCGGGAGCGGATTCCGGGGGTGGAGGACGTGCAGGTGAGTGAGGTGGGCGCGGTGATCGGTGCGCACACCGGGCCGGGGCTGCTGGGGGCTGTGATCGCCCCGAAGTAGGCGGGCGGATGGGCGCTGGTCGGGGTGAGGGGCCGGCGGTCGTCACTCACATGAGTGACGGAGTTATCCACAGGTGCCGGGTTGTCCACAAAATCCGGCGCTGTTCCCCGCTGCTGGGGGAATGTCCGTACGGTCCTGCCCATGGAGATCGACAGCGGGAAGACGAGCAGGTCCGGGGCCGGTAGGGCGATCCGGGGCGGCAAGCGGGCGGCCACCGGCAGGCGGCCGGGCGCGGACCGGCCGCCGAACGCGGAGGCACCGGGCGCCCGGCGGCGGGCGGGGGAGCTGTTCCCCCGGGAGGTGAGCCGGGCCACCGGGGCGGCGGGGCCTCCGCTGCCGGATGTCGGGGCGGCGGGCGCGCGGGTGCTGTCCAGGGCACCGGCGGAGCCCGATCCGCCGCCGCCACGGGAGGCGGCGGGCGGGGCGCCGCTGCCGTGGCGGGTGCGGTTACGGCTGGCCCTGCTGGACCGCTGCGCCGTGGAACCGCGAACGCTGGCGGCCCTGGCCGTGGTGCTGGTGGTGGCGGCCGGATTCGCCGCGCACCACTACTGGAGCGGCCGGCCGAGTACGGTCACGGCGAGCACGGAGCTGGTCGCCCTGCCGTCTCCGGCCGCGTCCGCGGCCGGGGTGGGGGAGAACACCGGGGCGGGGGAGGCAGCCGGCCAGGAGAGCGAGCCGGCCACGCTCGTCGTCGACGTGGCGGGTGAGGTACGCAGCCCCGGGCTGCAGACCCTGGCCGCCGACGCGCGGGTGGCGGACGCGGTCGAGGCGGCCGGCGGGGTGCTGCCCGGCACGGACACGGACGGTCTCAACCGGGCCAGGGCACTGAGCGACGGCGAACAGGTCCTCGTCGGCGTCACGCCCGAGCCGTTCGCCGCCGACGGAGCGGCGGTGGTTGCCGGGGTGGGCGGGCCGGTGAGTCTCAACACCGCCACCTCGGAGCAGTTGCAGACGCTGCCGGGCGTCGGCCCGGTCCTCGCCGGCAACATCATCGGCTACCGCGAACAGCACGGCGGCTTCAGCTCCGTCGACCAACTGCTCGACGTCTCCGGCATCGGCGAACGCCGGCTGAGCGATCTGGAATCCCGTGTCACCCTCTGAGCTCCCCGCCCTGCGGAAGGCGCCCGCCACGGGGCAGGACGGCCGGGAGACCTCGGGAGCGGAGGACGTGTGCAAGGCGGCCGGCACGGAACAGGCCGGTTCCCGTGGCGGCTTCCTGCCCTCCGGAGCGCTGGCGGCCGTCGGCGGCGACGGCGGGGACCGGACGGCGGACCTGCGGTTGGTGGCCCCGGCCGTCGCCGCGTGGGCGGCCGCCGCGCTCGCCCTCGGCGGGCCGCTGCCGTGGGCCCTGGGCGGGGCGGCCGGCGCGGTCGGGCTGGCCCTGGCGGTGCTGCTGTGCCTCCGTTCGGGGGTGTGGGTGGCGGTGGCCATGGCGCTGCTCTCGGCCGGAGCCGGGGCGGTGGTGGCCGCGCTGCACGGCGCGGCGGTACGGGGCAGCCCGCTCGCGCAGTCGATCGGGGAACGGACCACCGTCGAGGTGGAGATCAGCGGCGACCCGAAGGTGGCCGCGAACCGACGGGGGGAGGTGATCGTGATGACGGGCGAGGCGGAAGGCGGCGGCCCCGTCGTGCTGGTGGCCGCCCCGGGGGCCGAACACCGGGCGGAGTGGGCCGCGTTGCTGCCCTCCACCCGCGTGCTGGTCGAGGCCAGGACGGGTGAGCCGATGCCCGGCCGGGAGAGCGAGTTCGCGGCCGTGCTGAAAGTCCTGGGGGACGGGCCGCCCCTGCTCACGGCCTCGCCGAGCGGCCCTCAGCGGTTCGCCGGAGCGCTGCGTCAGTCGCTGCGCGAGGCCACGGACGGCCTGCCGCCCGACGCCCGGGCCCTGGTACCGGCACTGGTCATCGGGGACGCCTCCCGGATCACCCCGGAACTGCGGGAAGCCGTCCAGGCGACCGACCTGACGCACATCATCGTCGTCAGCGGCGCCCATCTGGCGATTGTGCTGTTCGTCCTGATCGGGCCCGCGGGGACGGCCGGGCGGGCCGAGCGAGGCGGTCTGGCCGGGCGGCTGGGGATCGGGCTGCGGACCACCGCCGTGCTGGGCGGCGGGCTGCTCGTGGGGTTCGTTCTCATCTGCCGGCCGGGCCCCAGCGTGCTGCGGGCCGCCGTCTGCGGCGGGATCGCGCTGCTCGCCATCGCCACCGGCCGGCGCCGCTCACTGCTGCCCGCACTGGCCGCCGCCGCCCTGCTGCTGATCCTCTATGACCCCACCCTGTCCCGCTCCTTCGGCTTTCTGCTGTCGGTGCTGGCCACCGGCGCGCTGCTCGTCCTCGCACCCCGGTGGAGCGCGGCCCTGCGGCGGCGTGGGGTGCCCGGGAGGCTGGCGGAAGGGCTGGCGGCGGCCGGGGCCGCGCAGGCGGTGTGCGCGCCGGTGGTCGTCGTGTTCACGGAGCGGATGAGCCTGGTGGCGGTGCCGGCGAACCTGCTGGCCGAACTCGCCTTCGCTCCCGCCCTGGTGGCGGGCTGGGCAGCCCTGGTGTGCGCGCCGGTGGCCATGCCCCTCGCCCAGTCGCTGGCCTGGCTGGCGGGCTGGCCCGCCGGGGCGATCGCCCTGATCGCCCGCACCGGGGCCGGGCTGCCGGGCGCTGAACTGGCCTGGCCGGGCGGCTGGGCCGGGGCAGCGCTCCTTGGGGTGCTCACCGTGGCGGTGGTGGCGCTGCTGCGCCGGGCCCTGCGGCGGCCGGCGCTGGGGGCGGGTTGTGCCCTGCTGTTGCTGGCGGCGGTGCTGCGGCCCGCCCCGGTGGAGGGGCTGACCCGGGCCCTGAGTGGCTGGCCGCCGGCGGGCTGGCGGCTGGTGGTGTGCGACGTGGGGCAGGGCGACGCGCTGGTGCTCGCGGCCGGGGCGGGGTCTGCGGTGGTGGTGGACGCGGGTCCTGACCCGGTGGCGGTGGACCGCTGTCTGCGTGAGCTGGGTGTGCGGTACATCCCGCTGCTGGTGCTCAGCCACTTCCACGCCGACCATGTCGCCGGACTGCCGGGGGTGTTGCGGGGCCGCACGGTGGACGCGATCCACACCTCACCGGTATGGCGGGACGCCGACCAGGCGGAGTTCGTGGTGCGTACCGCCGCCGAGGAGGGCATTCCGGTGCTGCCGGTGGCCGTGGGCGCCGGGGCGGCGGTGGGGGAGGAGCTGAGCTGGGAGGTGCTGTGGCCGCCGGCGGACGCGGCCGAACAGGGGTACGGGGCCAACGACGCGAGCGTGACGCTGTGGGTACGGACCGGCGGGCTGACCGTTCTGCTGCCGGGCGACCTGGAGCCACCGGCCCAACGGCGGCTGCTCGCCGCGCATCCGGGACTGGGCGAGGTGGCGGTGCTCAAGGTCGCGCACCATGGTTCGGGCGAACAGTACGGGCCGCTGCTGGAGCGGCTGCGGCCCCGGCTGGCGCTGATCCCGGTGGGCGCGGACAACGGCTACGGCCATCCGGCTGCGCGCACCCTCGACGCTCTTGATGCCGTCGGCGCGATGGTCCTGCGCACGGATCTGCACGGCGCACTGGCCGTGGTCGAGGGCCGGTCAGGGCCCGTGGGCATCATCCGGCGCGGTCGGTGTCCCCGGGGTGCCGAGGGGAGGCGTACGCGAGAGGGGCTGCCGGTCCCGGAGGTCGCCTCGCGGCATGGCGCCGTGAGAGCGGGCGTGGCGGGGGCCTCTCGCGTCGGAGTGAACGCTTCCGGCGACCGCACCGGAGCCAGCCGGGCCTGGCGTTCCTCGCCCGGGTCGATGATCCCGCAGGTCAAACGGGTAGTGGGGTGAGAGGCTCGTCCTCCGGAGGTGTTGTACTGGGTCCGATGTGCCGGACTCATTCCCTGGTGCGGCACCTGGACCGAAGGAACACGAGTGTCATGAATGCAGAACAGCGCTATGTGAGGGTGTCGGGGCCGCGGCAGTTGGAGGAGTTGGCCGGGGACGAGCAGCGACCCGCGCCGGACGGCGTGGTCGTTGACATCACGTACAGCGGGATCTGCGGGACGGATGTCCACGGATACACCGACGGGCACATGCTGCCGCCCGCCGTTTTCGGTCACGAGTGGACGGGGACCGTCCGCGCGATCGGGGACGAGGTGTCCCACGTGCGGGTCGGCCAGCGCGTGATCGGCGGCGTCGGGCCCGCCTGCGGTGCGTGTCGGCAGTGCCTGGCCGGTCACTATAGGCAGTGCGACACGGCGTTTGCCGAGGCCAACGGCGTGGACGAGGCCGCTCCCGCCCACGGGGCCTTCGCGACGCGCGTCCGGGTGTCGGCGCGTCGGGTGATCCCCGTGCCCGAGGGCATCTCGGATGTCGAAGCCGCACTGGTGGAGCCGGCGACCGTGACCTTCCACGCGGTGCGGCGCACCGCACTGGAGCCCGGGTCCGTGGTCGTGGTGCAGGGCGCGGGGCCGATCGGCCTGCTCACCGCCCAGCACGCGCGCAACGCGGGCGCCGGCCAGGTCATCGTCTCGGAACCCTCGCCGGCCCGCCGGAACGCCGCTGAGAAGCTGGGCTTCAGTGAGGTGGTGGCGCCCCAGGACCTGCCTGGTCTCCTCTCGGAGGCCACCGGCGGACTCGGGGCCGACGTGTTGTTCGAGTGCGCGGGTGTCGCGTCCCTGTTGCAGCCGTCCGCCGAGCTGGTCCGGCGCGGCGGAGTCCTCGCGCTGCTCGGCTTCCCCCTGACCGAGTCGACGGTCAGTTACGGGGACTGGCAGAGCAGGGAACTGACGGTCATCGGCTCGCTCGCCTACAACCACGAGGATTTCATGGGAACGATGCGCGCCATCACCCAGAAGCGGATCGATGTCGCCTCCCTGCACACCGGCACCGTCGGCCTGTCACAGCTCGGCGACATGCTGGAGGAGCTCGACTCGGGCAAGAGTGCTCACGCCAAGGTGCTGGTCGATCCGCGCGCCTGATTCCGCGCACTGATTCCGGGCACGGCGAGGTCGGCGTCCGCCGCGCGGGCGGACGCCCCGGCCGAGCGGACCCCGGGACCCGCCGGGAGATGACGACAGCTCCTAGGACCGCTCCAGCCAGCCCTCGTGCGCCTCCGCCAGCGCGGCGAGCGCCGCCACGTCCAGGGTGGCCGGGGCCGGCTCCAGGACGACCAGCCACTGGGCGTCCTCCGCGTCGTCCTCGCCGGCCAGGGCCTCCCGCACCAGCCGGGGTTCGCTCGGCAGCGGGAAGCGTTCGGTCAGTTCGCCCGCCACCTCCTCCGCAGCGTCGCGGTCGGGCAGTACCAGGATCAGGGTGGTCGCTTCGGTCACCGGCCCATTGTCGCCGCCCGTGCGTGTCAGTGGCGCGTGGGATGCTGGGGGCGATGGCCAGGAAGACGCAGAACACCGCCGACGACCCGCTCGCCGCCCTCACGCTCGCCGTGGGGCAGGAGGAGCTGCTGCTGGACCGCGCCGTGCGGGAGGTCACCGCCGCCGCCAGGGCCGTGGACCCCGACACCGACGTGCGGGACCTGGCGCCCGGCGAGTTGCAGCCGGGCACCCTGGCCGAGCTGACCAGCCCTTCGCTGTTCTCCGAGCGCAAGGTGATCGTCGTCCGGGGGGCGCAGGACCTGGGCGCGGATTCGGTCAAGGAACTGAAGGCCTATCTCGCCGACCCCGCCGAGGAGATCACCCTCGTGCTGCTGCACGCCGGTGGGGCCAAGGGCAAAGGGCTGCTGGACGCCGCGCGCAAGGCCGGGGCGCGGGAGGTGCTGTGCCCGAAGATGACCAAGCCCGCCGACCGGTTGACCTTCGTGCGCGGGGAGTTCCGGTCGGCCGGTCGCAGCGCCACCCCCGGCGCCTGCCAGGCACTGGTGGACGCCATCGGCAGTGACCTGCGCGAACTGGCTTCGGCGGTCGCTCAGTTGACCGCCGACGTGGAGGGGGCCATCGACGAGGCGGTGGTGGCCCGCTACTACACCGGCCGGGCCGAGGCGTCCAGCTTCACCGTCGCCGACCGGGCGGTGGAGGGGCGGGCGGCCGACGCGCTGGAGGCGCTGCGCTGGGCGCTGTCCACCGGGGTGGCGCCGGTCCTGGTGACCAGCGCGCTGGCCCAGGGGGTGCGCGCGATCGGCAAGCTGGCCTCGGCCCCCGGCGGCATGCGGCCCGGCGATCTGGCCCGCGAACTGGGCATGCCGCCGTGGAAGATCGACCGGGTGCGGCAGCAGATGCGCGGCTGGTCGGCGGACGGGGTCGGGGTCGCGCTGCGCGCGGTCGCCGAGGCCGACGCCGCTGTCAAGGGCGGCGGCCAGGACCCCGGTTACGCCCTGGAGAAGGCCGTCGTCACCATCGCCAGGGCCGCCCGCACCCGCTGAGCGCCGGGCCCCGGTCCCGGGCAGCGGTCCGTTCCGCCCGGGCCCGTTCCCTGTCGGTCTCCGTGGAGCAGGCCGTTCCCGGCCGGGCCCGGGGGAGGCGCGGCCCCGCGAAGATCCACCGCGGACGGCCTACTCCCTGAGCGCGGCCAGCGTGCTCTCGGTGGCGGAGCGCAGCATCCCGGTGACCCGGCGGGGATCCACCAGCTCCGCGTACTCCGGGGTGTCCAGGTAGGCGTTCCAGGTCACGCTGGCCTGGAACCAGCCGTCCCGCACGGCCAGGATCACCCAGTCGAGTTCGTCCGCGTCATTGGTGCGGGTGACGAGGTACGCCTCCTGGCCGAGCCCCGACAGCTCCTCCACGGTGTACGCGAAGCCGTCGTCGCCGTACTGCTCGAAGAACCGGTAGGAGTCGGCGAACTCGGGCGCGGGGTCGCTTCCCCGGTGCCAGCTCGCGTCGTAGGTCACATACGCGGAGTTGTAGTCGTCGTCGCCGATCGGGGCGAGGGTGAAGTCGCACGTCCCGATCGCGAGCGTGTCGCCGTCGAAGGAGCGGGCCAGCGGCTCGGAGTCCAGCTCGTAGTCGTCCTCGAAGGCCGAGATGTCCGCCGCCGCGCACAGGTCGTCGGCGAAGGCGTAGCCGGCCAGATCGGGCTTGTCGTCGCCGCCGAGCGCACCGGTGGCGAACAGCACACCGCCCCAGGCGGCCGAGGCGAGCAGCACGCCGCCGATCCCCCACAGCCAGCCGGGGACGCCACCGCTCCTGCCGCCCGGCGCGGGAGCGGGCGGCGGCGGATACGGGGAGTACCCCGCGCCGTACGGGTTCGGCTGCTGCGGCTGCATGTAGGGATGGGGCGAGCCCCCCGGTATGGACATGAGCGGTAACCTACCGCCTCCATGCCGAAGGCCCCAGACCGTTCCCGGGGAAGGGGAGGATCCAGGGCCTTCGGAACGCTGCCGCTGTACATGTGCCGTACAGGCCGTACGTCGGGCGCCGCGTCCGCGTGGCGAACGTTGGACAACGCGGCGCTCGGGACCGTCCGGGGCGGAGAGAGGGGCCGCCTTGCCCGGGAGCCGGTGGGGACGTACGAGAAGCGGAGAGGTGAAGGGGTCAGCCCTTGAGCGCGTTGACCTGGGTGGCCAGCGCGGACTTCTTGTTGGCCGCGTTGTTCTTGTGCAGCACGCCCTTGCTGACGGCCTTGTCGAGCTTGCGGGAGGCGACCTTGTACGAGGCCTCCGCCTTCTCGACGTCGCCGCTGGCGACGGCCTCACGGGCGGCGCGGACGGCGGTCTTCAGCTCGGACTTGACCGCCTTGTTGCGCAGCCGCGCCTTCTCGTTGGTCGTGATCCGCTTGATCTGGGACTTGATGTTCGCCACGAAGGAGCCTCTACAGATTCGCTACAGGTTTTGATGTGCTTTCCGTGTCCGCCGGGTCCGCCAGCAGACACAGTGGGCCAGCTTACCAGCGCCCCCGTACGGTCCCGTAGGCTTCCATGGGCTGCCTCCGGGCCGGACGAAGGACAATGGCCCGGCCCCCCGCGCCGCGGCGGTCACCGCGTGCGGCTCCCGCAGGGCGCCAAGAGCATCACGACATCACCGAGACATTGAAGAAAGTGCAGGTCAGAGTACGTGCATCTGCCCGGTAACACGGATTCGGCACTGATCCGCAACTTCTGCATCATCGCCCACATCGACCACGGCAAGTCGACGCTCGCCGACCGGATGCTACAGCTGACCGGGGTCGTCGAGCAGCGGCAGATGCGCGCCCAGTACCTCGACCGGATGGACATCGAGCGCGAGCGCGGCATCACGATCAAATCACAGGCCGTCCGGATGCCCTGGAGTTCGGAGAACACCGGCGGCACCTCGCACGTCCTGAACATGATCGACACCCCGGGGCACGTGGACTTCACCTACGAGGTCTCCCGTTCCCTGGCCGCCTGTGAGGGCTGTGTCCTGCTGGTGGACGCCGCGCAGGGCATCGAGGCGCAGACGCTCGCCAACCTCTACCTGGCGATGGAGAACGACCTCACCATCATCCCGGTGCTCAACAAGATCGACCTGCCGGCCGCCCAGCCCGAGAAGTTCGCCGCCGAGCTGGCCCATCTCATCGGCTGCGAGCCCTCCGACGTGCTGAAGGTCTCCGCCAAGACCGGCGAGGGCGTGACCGAACTGCTGGACGAGGTGGTGCGCCAGGTGCCCGCCCCCGTCGGGCAACTCGACGCCCCGGCCCGCGCGATGATCTTCGACTCGGTGTACGACGCGTACCGGGGCGTCGTCACCTACGTCAAGGTCGTCGACGGCCGGCTCGGCAAGCGTGAGCGCATCGCCATGATGTCCACCGGCGCCACCCACGAACTGCTGGAGATCGGTACCAACTCGCCGGAGATGACCGCCTCCGACGGGCTCGCGGTCGGCGAGGTCGGCTACCTCATCACCGGGGTGAAGGACGTCCGCCAGTCGAAGGTCGGCGACACCGTCACCCAGCAGCGCGGCGGTGCCACCGAGGCGCTGGGCGGCTACAAGGACCCCAAGCCGATGGTGTTCTCCGGGCTGTATCCGCTGGACGGCTCCGACTACCCCGATCTGCGCGACGCCCTCGACAAGCTCCAGCTGAACGACGCCGCCCTGGTGTACGAGCCGGAGACCTCCGCCGCCCTGGGCTTCGGCTTCCGGGTCGGTTTCCTGGGGCTGCTGCACCTGGAGGTCATCCGTGAGCGCCTGGAGCGCGAGTTCGATCTCTCCCTGATCGCGACCGCCCCCAGCGTCGTCTACCAGGTGACCATGGAGGACGGCTCGCAGCACACGGTCACCAACCCCAGCGAGTACCCCACCGGCAAGGTCGCCGAGGTGCGCGAGCCGGTGGTCCGCGCCACCCTCATCGCCCCGAACGAGTTCGTCGGCGCGATCATGGAGCTGTGCCAGAGCCGGCGCGGCGCGATGCAGGGCATGGACTACCTCTCCGAGGACCGGGTCGAACTGCGCTACACCCTCCCGCTGGCCGAGATCGTCTTCGACTTCTTCGACGCGCTGAAGTCCAAGACCCGCGGCTACGCCTCGCTGGACTACGAGCCCACCGGGGAGCAGCCCTCCCAGCTGGTGAAGGTCGACATCCTGCTGCACGGTGACCCGGTCGACGCGTTCTCGGCGATCGTGCACAAGGACAAGGCGTACGCGTACGGCGTCAAGATGGCCTCCAAGCTGCGCGAGCTCATCCCGCGCCAGCAGTTCGAGGTGCCCATCCAGGCCGCCATCGGCTCGCGCGTGATCGCGCGCGAGACGGTGCGCGCGATCCGCAAGGACGTGCTCTCCAAGTGCTACGGCGGTGACATCTCGCGCAAGCGCAAGCTGCTGGAGAAGCAGAAGGAGGGCAAGAAGCGCATGAAGATGGTGGGCCGGGTGGAGGTTCCGCAGGACGCCTTCATCGCCGCGCTGTCCTCCGACTCCGACGGCGCGGGCGGCGCCGACGGGAAGAACAAGAAGTAAAGCGAGGTGTGGGCGTTACGGGCCTTACGCCCGGGAGGGTTGGCCCGTAATCTGATCGTCCCAAGTTACCCATGAGTTACTCATCAGTCACCCATGTGTCGCCCGCATGGGCGCGGGACCGGAGGAAGCCGTGAGCGAGCAGCAGCACCAGTCGATCGAGAACCGTCCACCGTCCCTGGCGCAGCTGTTCCTCGACCGTGTGGCCGCCACCCCGGACCGGGAGGCGTACCGCTACCCCGTCCCGCCGGCCTCCGGCACCGGACCGGCCGACTGGGCCTCCTACACCTGGGCCCAGGCCGCCGACCGGGTCTTCGCCATCTCCGCCGGGCTGATGGACCTCGGGGTGCGCCCGCAGGAGCGCGTCGCCATCGCCTCCACCACCCGCGTGGACTGGATCCTGTCCGACCTGGGCGTGATGTGCGCCGGGGCGGCCACCACCACCATCTACACGCAGACCAACGCCGACGAGACCGCGTACATCCTCGCCGACTCCGGCAGCAAAATCCTGATCGCGGAGGACGCCGAGCAACTGGCCAAGGCGCGCGAGCGCCGCGCCGAGCTGACCGCCCTCGAACACGTCGTGGTGATCGAGGACGCCGACGCGGTGCCCGCCGAGGGCGACCCCGAGGGCTGGGTGCTCTCCCTGTCGGACCTCGCCGAGCGCGGCGCCGCCTACCTCGACAAGCACCCCGAGGCCGTCAAGGAGGCCGTGGCCGCGCTGCGCCCCGAGCAGCTGGCCACCCTCATCTACACCTCGGGCACCACCGGCAGACCCAAGGGCGTCCGGCTCAGGCAGGACACCTGGTCGTACATGGGGTACGCGATCGAGGCCATCAACCTGCTGCGCTCCGACGACGTGCAGTACCTGTGGCTGCCGCTGGCGCACATCTTCGGCAAGGTGCTGATCTCGGCCCACGTGAAGGTCGGCCATGTCAGCGCGGTGGACGGCCGCGCCGACAAGATCGTGGAGAACCTGCCGGTGGTCCGGCCCACCTACATGGCCGCCGTGCCCCGCATCTTCGAGCGGGTCTACAACGGCGCGCAGGCCAAGGCGCGCGCGGGCGGCGCCGCCAAGCTGAAGATCTTCGAGTGGGCGGCGCGCACGGCCGTGGAGTACGCGAAGGTCTCGCAGGAGAACTACCGGCGCACCGGCTCCGCGTCCGTGCCCTTCGCCCTGTCGGCGCGGCACAAGGTGGCCGACACCCTCGTCTACGCGAAGCTGCGCACCGCCATGGGCGGCAACCTGCGCGGTACGGTCTCGGGCTCGGCCGCGCTGGCCCCCGACATCGGCTACTTCTTCTCCGGCGCCGGGATCCACATCCTGGAGGGCTACGGGCTGACCGAGTCCGCCGCGGCGAGCTTCGTGAACCCCGAGGTCGGCTACCGCACCGGGACGGTCGGCAAGGCGCTGCCCGGCTGCGAGGTGCGCATCGCGGAGGAGGACGGCGAGATCCTGCTGCGCGGCCCGGGGATCATGGAGGGCTACCACGGCAAGCCGGAGCTGACCGCGGAGGTCCTGGAGGAGGACGGCTGGTTCCACACCGGGGACATCGGTGAGCTGTCCGACGACGGCTATCTGAAGATCACCGACCGCAAGAAGGACCTGTTCAAGACCTCGGTCGGCAAGTACGTGGCGCCCACCGAGATCGAGGGGCGCTTCAAGGCGGTCTGTCCCTACGTCTCCAACGTGCTCGTCATCGGCGCGGACCGGAAGTTCTGCTCCGCGCTGATCGGCCTGGACGAGGCGATGATCCTGGGCTGGGCGGCCGAGAACGGCATGGCCGGCACGACGTACGCCCAGGTCATGGCCGACCCGCGCACCCGTGAGCTCATCGACGGGTACGTGGGGCAGCTCAACGAGGGCCTCCAGCGCTGGCAGACCATCCGGCAGTTCCGGCTGCTGCCCCGCGACCTCGATGTGGAGCACGGGGAGCTGACGCCGAGCCTGAAGATGAAGCGGCCGGTCGTCGAGGGCGAGTACAAGGAACTGATCGACGAGATGTACGCCCCGCGCACCTGAGGCGCGGGGCGCCGCGAGGCGGTGCGTCAGTCGATCAGGTCGCGGACCAGCGCGTCGGCCAGCAGGCGGCCCTTGAGGGTGAGGGCCGCCCGGCCGGCGTCGTGGGCCGCCGGGTCCAGCAGGCCGTCCGCCAGCGCGCGGGCGGCCGCCGCCGTTCCGGCCTCGCGCAGCAGCGTCAGCTCGCAGCCGGCCACCAGGCGCAGCTCCAGCAGGATGCGCTCCACGCGCCGGTCCTCCGCAGACAGCAGCTCGCGCCCGGCACCGGGGGAGCGGCCGGCGGCCAGCGCCCGCGTGTACGCGGCGGGGTGCTTCACGTTCCACCAGCGGACCCCGCCCACGTGGCTGTGGGCGCCGGGCCCGGCGCCCCACCAGTCGGCGCCCGTCCAGTACAGCTCGTTGTGCCGGCAGCGCGCGGCCTCCGAAGTGGCCCAGTTGGACACCTCGTACCAGCCGAATCCGGCCGCCGAAAGGGTCTCCTCGGCGATCAGGTAGCGGTCCGCGTGCACGTCGTCGTCCGTCATCGGGATCTCGCCGCGCCGCACCCGCCCGGCGAGCCGGGTGCCCTCCTCGACGATGAGCGAGTACGCCGAGACGTGGTCGGGCCCGGCGGCCACCGCCGCCTCCAGCGTGCCGCGCCAGTCCGCGTCGGACTCGCCGGGGGTGCCGTAGATCAGGTCGAGATTGACGTGCGCGAACCCGGCGGCGCGGGCCTCGGCCACGCACGCCTCGGGGCGGCCGGGGGTGTGGGTGCGCTCCAGGATGTTCAGTACGTGAGGGCTGGCGCTCTGCATGCCGAAGGAGATCCTGTTGAAGCCGGCCGCGCGCAGCTCCGCCAGGTAGGCGGGGTCCACCGAGTCCGGGTTGGCCTCGGTGGTCACCTCGGCGTCCGGCGCCAGTCCGAACTCCTCGCGCACGGCGCCCAGCATCGCGCCGAGATCGGCGGCCGGCAGCAGGGTGGGGGTGCCGCCGCCGACGAAGACCGTCGACACCGGGCGCGGGTCGTCGCCCAGCACCTTGCGGGCCAGCCGGATCTCCTCGGCGAGGGTCGCCGCGTAGTTCTCCCGGGAGGCGATCGCCCCGTCCGCGCCGCGCAGCTCGGCGGCGGTGTAGGTGTTGAAGTCGCAGTAGCCGCAGCGGGTGGCGCAGTACGGCACGTGCAGGTAGAACGCGAGCGGCCGGCCGGCGGCCCCGGTCAGGGCGGCGGCGGGCAGCGAGCCGTCCTCGGGGACGGGCTCGCCATCGGGCAGGACGGAGGGCATGCCCTCCATTGTCCGGCATCCGTGCTCAGGGCACCGGGCCGCCCACCGTGACGTGGTCGATCAGGTGTTCCACCGGGCCCAGCAGGGTGGGCTCCAGGTCGCGGAAGCTGTGCACCTTCCCCAGGATGTGCTGCCAGGCGGCGCCGGTGTTGGCCGGCCAGCCCAGGGCGCGGCACACCCCCGTCTTCCAGTCCTGGCCGCGCGGCACCCGCGGCCAGGCGGCGATGCCCACCGAGGACGGCTTGACCGCCTCCCAGATGTCGATGAACGGGTGGCCCACGATCAGCACGTTCGGGTCCGTCACGCTGGCCGCGATCCGGGACTCCTTGGACCCCGGCACCAGATGGTCCACCAGCACCCCGAGCCGGGCGTCGGCACTCGGCCCGAACTCCCGGACGATCGCCGGGAGGTCGTCGATGCCCTCCAGATACTCGACGACCACCCCCTCGATCCGCAGGTCATCGCCCCAGACCTTCTCCACCAGCTCCGCGTCGTGGCGCCCCTCCACATAGATCCGCCCGGCGCGCGCCACCCGGGCCCGCGCCCCGGGGACCGCCACCGAGCCGGAGGCGGTCCGCGCCGGCCCCGACGCGGGACGGGAGCCGGCCGGCCTGGGCAGGGTCAGCGTCACCGGATTGCCCTCCAGCAGGAAGCCGCGCGGCTCCAGCGGGAACACCCGCCGCTTGCCGAACCGGTCCTCCAGCGTCACCGTCGGCCCCTGCGCCGTCTTCTCGCAGCGGATCACCGCCCCGCAGTACCCGGTGCCGGCCTCCTCCACCACGAGACCGGGCTCGGCCGGCACCTCGGGGACGGGGGCGGACCGCTTCCACGGCGGGGTCAGGTCGGGGCCGTACTCTCTGCTGCGCATGGCCGTCATTGTGCCCCGGCGCGTGCGGCGAGAAAGGCGCGCTGGGCGCGTACGAACGCGGCGTCCACCACCGCGCCGTGCCCCGGAACGTACCGGGCCCGCGGGCCGCCCAGCTCCAGCAGCCGGTCCAGCGCGGCGGGCCAGGCGGCCGGGTCGGCGTCGGGCCCGGCCTGCGGCTCGCCCGACTCCTCCACCAGGTCGCCGCAGAAGACGATGTCGTCCACCTTCACCACCATGTCGTGGGGGGTGTGCGCGGGGCCCAGCCGCGCCACCGACACGGTGCGCCCGCCCCCCAGGTACAGAGACAGCCGCGATTCCACCGGCTGAGTCCGTACCTCCGCCAGCGCCGCCGCGCCCTGCGCCGCCTCCGCCTCCGGCATCCCGTGCCGTACCGCGTCCGCCGCCAGCTCCGCCGGATCGCCCAGCTCCCCGTACACCCGTGCCCCGGGGTAACCGCCGGCCCCGAGGACGTGATCGAAGTGCGGATGGGTCAGCACCACCCAGCGCACCGGCAGTCCCAGCAGGCCGCGCAGCTCCGCCCGGATCGCCCCGGCCGCGTCCGGGGAGGGGCCCGCGTCCACCAGCAGCACCCCGCGCGCGCCCGCGATCGCGCCCACCGTCTCGTCCCAGCCGGGCAGCCGGATCCGCAGTACGCCCGGGGCAAGCTCTTCCCAAGAGGTCTCCACAGTGCGAAGTTAACGTCACGGAGCGGGGCATGCTCTGCCTTACGGGGCTACTCCCGCGATACCGTCGGGCGGTCGCGCTTTCCCTGGCCTTGCTACCCGGCCGTACACTGGACCAGGGATTGGCACTCGGAGTGGATGAGTGCCAGGACGGTACTGACGGGAATGCGGCCGGACGGGAGGTGTCGCTGCATGCTCAGTGAACGCAGACTGGAAGTGCTGCGGGCCATCGTCCAGGACTATGTCGGCACCGAGGAGCCGGTGGGTTCCAAGGCGCTGACGGAGCGGCACAACCTCCAGGTGTCCCCGGCGACGGTGCGCAACGACATGGCGGCGCTGGAGGAGGAGGGCTACATCGCCCAGCCCCACACCAGCGCCGGACGGGTGCCCACCGACAAGGGCTACCGGCTGTTCGTCGACAAGCTCGCCGACGTCAAGCCGCTGACCACCGCCGAGCGGCGCGCCATCTCCAGCTTCCTGGAGGGCGCCGTCGACCTCGACGACGTCGTGGGCCGTACGGTGCGGCTGCTGGCCACGCTCACCCGGCAGGTCGCCGTGGTGCAGTACCCCTCGCTGAGCCGCTCCACGGTGCGGCACGTCGAACTGCTCTCGCTGGCCCCGGCCCGGGTGATGCTGGTGCTGATCACCGACACCGGGCGGGTCGAGCAGCGCATGGTGGACTGCCCCGCGCCGTTCGGGGAGACCTCGCTGGCCGACCTGCGGGCCCGGCTGAACAGCCGGATCGTGGGCGAGCGCTTCGCCGAGGTGCCCCGGCTGGTGCAGGACCTGCCCGAGTCCTTCGACAGTGAGGACCGGGGCACGGTGTCCACGGTGCTGTCCACCCTGCTGGAAACCCTGGTCGAGGAGACCGAGGAACGCCTGGTCATCGGCGGCACCGCCAATCTGACCCGGTTCGGCCAGGACTTCCCGCTGACGATCCGGCCGGTGCTGGAGGCGCTGGAGGAGCACGTGGTGCTGCTCCGGCTGCTCGGCGAGGCCAAGGACACGGGTATGACCGTGCGCATCGGGCATGAGAACGCTCATGAGGGGCTGACCTCCACATCGGTCGTGGCGGTCGGCTACGGTTCCGGTAACGAGGCGGTCGCGAAACTCGGCGTGGTCGGACCGACCCGCATGGACTACCCCGGAACGATGGGAGCGGTGCGCGCAGTGGCACGGTACGTCGGACAGATCCTCGCGGAGAATTAGGTGGCGACGGACTACTACGCGATCCTGGGCGTGCAGCGTGATGCCTCACAGGACGAGATCAAGAAGGCCTTCCGCAGACTGGCGAGGGAGCTGCACCCGGATGTGAATCCGGACCCCAAGACCCAGGAGCGGTTCAAGGAGATCAACACCGCCTACGAGGTGCTCTCCGACCCGCAGAAGAAACAGATGTACGACCTCGGCGGGGACCCGATGGGTCCCGGCGGCGGGGCGGGCGCTGCGGGATTCGGCGGGGCGGCCGGGTTCGGGAACTTCTCGGACATCATGGACGCCTTCTTCGGCACCGCCCAGCAGCGGGGCCCGAAGTCGCGCACCCGGCGCGGCCAGGACGCCATGATCCGGCTGGAGATCGACCTCAAGGAGGCGGCCTTCGGCACGACCAAGGAGATCCAGGTCGACACCGCCACCGTGTGCAACACGTGCAACGGTGAGGGCGCCGCGCCCGGTACCTCCGCTCAGACGTGTGACATGTGCCGGGGCCGGGGCGAGGTCTCGCAGGTCACCCGCTCCTTCCTGGGGCAGGTCATGACCTCGCGGCCGTGTCCGCAGTGCCAGGGCTTCGGCACGGTCGTCCCGACCCCGTGCCCCGAGTGCGCGGGCGACGGCCGGGTACGGTCGCGGCGCACGCTCACGGTGAAGATCCCGGCCGGTGTCGACAACGGCACCCGCATCCAGCTGGCGGGCGAGGGCGAGGTCGGTCCCGGTGGCGGCCCGGCCGGCGACCTGTACGTGGAGATCCGCGAGAGCGCGCATCCGGTCTTCCAGCGGCGCGGAGACGATCTGCACTGCACGGTCACCATCCCGATGACGGCCGCCTCGCTCGGCACCAAGGTGCCGCTGGAGACGCTGGACGGCACGGAGGAGGTCGACATCCGGCCCGGGACGCAGTCCGGCCAGTCGATCCCGCTGCACGGCCGGGGTGTGACGCATCTGCGCAGCAACGGGCGCGGTGATCTGGTGGTCCATGTCGAGGTGCAGACTCCGTCGAAGCTCGACCCCGAGCAGGAGGAGCTGCTGCGGCGGCTGGCGAAGCTCCGGGGTGAGGAGCGGCCGCTCGGTCAGTTTCAGCCGGGGCAGCAGGGCCTCTTCTCGCGGCTGAAGGACGCCTTCAACGGCCGTACCTAGGAAAGGCGTTACGGAAGAACGATGACGGCTCCGGTCTTTGTGACGGACGGACCGCTGACGGGGGCACGGGCGGGTTCCTCGCTGACCCTGGACGGCGCCGAGGGCCGGCACGCGGTGTCGGTGCGGCGGCTGCGGGTGGGCGAGGAGGTCGTCCTCACCGACGGCGCGGGCACCGGCGCCGCCGGCACGGTCGCCGCCGTCGAGGGCAAGGACCGGCTGGTGGTGACGGTGGACGCGGTCCGCTCCGAGCCGCCGGCCGCCCCCCGGATCACGGTGGTGCAGGCCCTGCCGAAGGGTGACCGCGGCGAAGTGGCCGTGGAGACCATGACCGAGACGGGTGTGGACGCGATCGTGCCCTGGGCCGCCGCCCGCTGCATCACGCAGTGGAAGGCCGAGCGGGGCGCGAAGTCCCTGGGCAAGTGGCGGGCGACCGCCCGCGAGGCCGCCAAGCAGTCCCGGCGGCTGTGGATCCCGGAGGTCGGCGAGCCGATGGGGACGGCGGCGGTGGCGAAGCTGCTGGCGGGCGCGGCGTTCGCCGGGGTGCTGCACGAGTCGGGCACCGAACCGCTGGCCGCCGTGCCGCTGCCTGTCGAGGGGGACATTGTCCTGGTGGTGGGCCCCGAGGGCGGGGTCGCGCCGCAGGAGCTGGAGGCGTTCGCGGCGGCCGGGGCGCGGCCGTATCGGCTGGGGCCGACCGTGCTGCGCACCTCCACGGCCGGGACGGCGGCGGCGGCGCTGCTGCTGACCAGGACCGGCCGCTGGGGCTGAATCCTCTTCACACGCCGGAGGCCGCCGTCCTTCTCGGGACGGCGGCCTCCGGCGTGTGTACGGGTGTCAGTCCTCCGGGTGCTCCGGGTGCCGGACCAGCTTGACGACGGCGCCGATCAGGCCGCCCCAGACGATGATCATCGCGACGGTCATCATGATGATGGCTCCGGTGCTCATCGCGGATCTCCCTTCGTCAGCAGGTCATGGTCATCGGTGAGAGCCGGGCTCGGCCGCCGCCACGGGATGAGGGAGAGCACGATGCCGACGACGAGTGCCGCCAGGGCCACACCCCAGCCCGCGTAGAGCAGGAACGAGGTGGGGAGCTCGCCGTAGTTCTCCTGGAACTCGTGCACCAGGCTGTCGATCATCATCCAGCCGAGCACCACGGGGGTGACGACGCCCAGGCAGATCTTCCACCAGCGGCCCAGCAGGATGGAGGAGGTGCCGTCCGCGTTCCGCTGGAGGGCGGGAAGTTTGCGGCTGATCCAGCTCACCATGATCAGCAGCACCAGAGCGGCCAGCGCGATGCCGTACTGGTTGATGAAGTGATCGGCGGCGTCCAGGAAGTACAGGCCCCCGTTGGTGGAGAACAGGGCGATCGACACCACGCCGGTGGCGCCGCCGACCGTGAGGACCGCCTGGGTGCGGCTGATCCCGGTACGGTCCTCCACCGCCGCGACGATCACCTGGACGATGCTGATGAGCGAGGTCAGTCCGGCGATCACCAGCGAGCCGAAGAACAGCACGCCGAACGCCTGGCCGAACCACATCTCGGAGATCACCTGCGGGAAGGCGATGAAGGCCAGTCCGACGCCTTGGCTGGCCACCTCGTTGACTCCGACGCCCGACTGGGCCGCCATGAAGCCGAGCGTCGCGAAGACGCCGATGCCGGCCAGGATCTCGAAGGAGCTGTTGGCGAAGCCGGCCACCATCGCGGACCCGGTGAGGTCGGAGCGGCGGTTGAGGTACGAGGCGTAGGTGATCATGATGCCGAACCCGATGGACAGCGAGAAGAAGATCTGTCCGTAGGCCGCGACCCAGACACTGCCGTTGGTGAGCGCTCCCCAGTCGGGTGCGAACAGGGCGTTCAGCCCGTCCGCGGCGCCCTCCAGCGTCACGGCACGGATCACCAGCACGACGAAGAAGGCCACCAGCAGCGGGATGAAGATCTTGTTGGCGCGCTCGATCCCGCGCCGGACCCCGAGGGCCAGGATGATCAGCGTGATGATCCAGATGCCGATCAGCGGGACGGCCACCCCGGGCACGAAGGCGCTGATGGTCCCCGGCTCGTCGGCGATCTTCAGGAAGTCGTTGAAGAAGAAACCGTTCGGGTCGTCTCCCCACGCCCTGGTGAAGGAGAAGCCGACATAGCGCACCGACCAGGCCAGGATCACGGCGTAGTAGGTGGCGATCACGAAACAGATCGCCACCTGCCACCAGCCGATCGCCTGGGTGGGGCGGTACAGCGCGCGCAGTGCGGCGGGTGGTGAGGCGCGGTATTTGCGGCCGATCGTGTATTCGAGGATCAGCAGCGGAATTCCGGCGGTGAGCAGCGCGATGAGATAGGGCAGCAGAAAAGAGCCGCCACCATTGTCAAAGGCGACTTTGGGGAATCGCCAGATGTTCCCCAGTCCGATGGCTGACCCGATCGCGGCCATGAGGAACCCGGCTCGGGTTCCCCATTGTTCGCGAGGCGGCTGGTCGGTCATGTGTCGAGCGTCCTTATCGTCCCGGTACAACTGCGCGAACCGTACCAGTGTGATGAAAGTACGGCATCAGGAGTCCAGTCAGAGGACGGAAGAGGTGGTGACACCAGGGGTGCGGGCGACTACGGTCCGGTGAATGACCCTGCCTTTCTACGCACGATTTCCGCATGTGTACGGAGAACTGGTGGCCTTCGTCGCCGAGGACGATGTGTGGGTCGCCCCGCTGAGCGCCGGCGGGACGGCCAGAGCCCGGCGGATCAGCACCGACCACGCCCCCGCCAACCACCCCCGGATATCCCCGGACGGCAGCCGGGTCGCCTGGACCTCGTGGCGGGACGGCACCCCCGAGATCTATGTGGCGCCGGTCGACGGCGGCCCGGCCAACCGCCTCACCTGGTGGGGCCACCCCGAGACCTCGGTACGCGGCTGGTGCGGCCCCGACGAGGTACTGGCGATCAGCGGCGTGGGTCAGCCCGACTTCCGCTGGACCTGGGCCCGGGCGGTGCCACTGGCCGGCGGACCGGCCCGCACCCTCCCGTACGGCTCGGTGGGCGCCGTGGCGTACGGAGCCGACGGCGGCGTCCTGCTGCGCTCCGGGCGCATGGGGCGCGGCCGCGACGCATCGGCGTGGAAGCGCTACCGGGGCGGCGCGGCCGGCAAGCTGTGGATCGACCGCACCGGGGACGGCGACTTCGAGCGGATCCACGCGGACCTCGACGGCGCCATCGAATACCCGCTGTGGCAGGGCGAGCGCATCGCCTTCCTCTCCGACCACGAGGGCACCGGCGCCCTGTACTCCTCCCTCCCCGACGGCACCGGACTGCGCCGGCACACCCCGCTGGGCGGGGCCTATGCCCGGCACGCGGCGGGCGACGGCGTCCGGGTGAGCTACGCCGCGCACGGCGAGCTGTGGCTGCTGGACGACCTGGAGCCGGGCACCGAGCCGTACCGCCCGGACATCACCCTCGGCGGCCCGCGCACCGGCCGCCGCCCCCACCACCCGGCCGCTGCCGACCACCTCGCGGCCGCCGCCCCCGACCACACCGGTGACGCCAGCCTGGTGGAGACCCGGGGCACCCTCCATCTGCTGCCGCACGGCCGGGGCCCCGCCCGGGCGCTGGCCGCCGAGCCGGGCGTCCGGGCCAGGCTGCCGCTGATCACCGGGGACCGCGCGCTGTGGATCACCGACGCCGACGGCGCGGAAGCACTGGCCGTCCGCCCCACCGGACCCGGGGCGGACGGCACCGCGCCCACCCTCATCGGCGCGGGCGAACTCGGCCACGTCCTCGAACTCGCCGCCTCACCGGACGGGCGGCTCGCCGCCCTCGCCCTCCTGGACGGCCGGCTGCTCCTGGCCGACCTGGACCGGGAGACCGTGCGCGAACTGGACAGCGGCCCGCACGGCCCCGTCACCGGCCCGGTGTTCTCACCCGACTCGGCCTGGCTGGCCTGGTCCCACCCGGGCAAGGAGCCGCTGCGGCAGCTCAGGCTGGCCCGGCTCGCCGACGCCACCGTCATCGAGGCCACGCCGCTGCGGTTCCGCGACTACGCGCCCGCCTTCACCCGCGACGGCCGGCACCTCGCCTTCCTGTCCGAGCGCAGCTTCGAGCCGGTCTACGACGCCCATGTCTTCGAGGTGTCCTTCCCGGTGGCCGCCCGGCCCCACCTGCTCACCCTGGCCGCCGACATCCCCTCGCCGCTCGGACCGGTCCCCCCGGCACCCGCCCTGGGCACCCACGAGGTCCAGGTGGACCCCGAGGGCCTGGACCAGCGCGTGGAGCCGTTTCCGGTACCGGCCGGACGCTACAGCGGACTGTGCGCGTACGACGGCGGCGTGCTGTGGCTCGCCCACCCCGTCACCGGCTTCGACGGCACCTGGATCTCCCTCGGCGAACCGCCCGAGCCCCGGCAGACGCTGCACCGCTTCCCGCTCGACGGCGCGGACGACGCGACGGCCGAGGAGATCGCCACCGGCGTCGCCTCCGCCACCGTCAGCGGCGACGGACGGCACGCCGTCCTGCACACCGGGGACGGGCTGTGCGTCCTGCCGCTCACCGGCGACGGCGGACCCGAGCGCGCCCCCGACCTGAACCGCATCCGGCTCACCGTCGACCCCGCCGCCGAATGGCGCCAGATGTACGACGAAGCCGGCCGGCTCATGCGCCTGCGGTTCTGGCGCACCGACATGTCGGGCGTCGACTACGCCGCCCAACTGGCCCGCTACCGGCCTCTGCTGGAGCGGATCGGCAGCCACGACGACCTGATGGACGTGCTGTGGGAGGTGCAGGGCGAACTCGGCACCTCGCACGCCTACGTCATCCCCGCCGCCCCCAAGCCCGTCCGCCCCCAGGGCTGGCTGGGCGCCGACCTGGCACGGGGGGAGGACGGCCGCTGGCGGGTGACGCGCGTGCTGCCCGCCGAGCCCTCCGACCCGCGCGCCCGCTCCCCGCTGGCCGCGCCCGGAGTGGCGGTCCGCGCGGGCGACGCCGTCACCGCCGTCGACGGCCGTCCCGTGGACCCGGTGACGGGCCCGGCACCGCTGCTGGAAGGCACGGCGGGGCGGCCCGTCCAGCTGACCGTGGCGCCGGCGGACGGCGGTCCCGTACGCCATCCCGTGGTCGTCCCGCTGCCCGACGAGGAGCCGCTGAGGTACCACGACTGGGTGGCCGGGCGGCGCGCCGAGGTGGCCGAACGCTCCGGCGGCCGGCTCGGCTATCTGCACATCCCCGACATGATGGAGGGCGGCTGGGCCCAGCTCCACCGCGACCTGCGGCTGGAGACCGCACGCGAGGGCCTGGTGGTGGACGTCCGGGGCAACCGCGGCGGCCACACCTCCCAGCTCGTGGTGGAACGGCTGGCCCGCCGGGTGCTGGGCTGGGAGTTCCCGCGCGGCCGGGAGAGCCACACCTATCCGGCGCACGCCCCGCGCGGGCCGCTGGCGGTGCTCGCCGACGAGTACTCCGGCTCGGACGGCGACAAGATCAACGCGGCGGTGCGGCTGCTGGGCCTCGGGCCCGTGATCGGCGTCCGCACCTGGGGCGGGCTGATCGGCCTGGGCGGGCGCCCCCGGCTCGCCGACGGCACCGGCGTCACCCAGCCCTCGTTCGCCTCCTGGCTGGAGGACGGCATCGGCTTCGGCGTGGAGAATCACGGCGTGGACCCCGATATCGAGGTGGTGCGCCGCCCGCAGGACTGGGCCACCGGTGCCGACCCGCAGCTGGCCGAAGCCGTACGGCACCTCCTGGCCGCACTCGCCGAGCGGCCCGCCTCCGTACCGCCCCAGGTCCCCGGCCGCGCCCGGTAGCATCCCGGGGAACGCACGACCAACGCACCGAGGAGAGCCCGGCGATGGCGGGAGAAGCCCAGGCGGACTGCCTGTTCTGCAAGATCGTGGCCGGGGAGGTGCCGGCGACCGTCGTCCGTGAGACACCGACGACGGTCGCCTTCCGGGACATCAACCCCCAGGCGCCCACCCACGTGCTCGTGGTGCCGCGCGCCCACCACCCCAACGCGGGCGCGCTGGCCGCCGCCGATCCCCAGCTGACGGCCGATGTGCTGCGCGAGACGGCGGAGGTCGCCGCGCAGGAGAAGATCGACGCCAGCGGCTACCGCGTGGTGCTCAACACCGGCGCGGGCGCCGGACAGACCGTCTTCCACGTGCACGCCCACGTGCTGGGCGGGCGCGGCTTCGAGTGGCCCCCGGGTAACCGGCACCATGTCCGTACGTGAACTGGTGGTGCTGGGCACCGCCAGCCAGGTGCCCACCCGGCGCCGCAACCACAACGGCTATCTGCTGCGCTGGGACGGCGAAGGGCTGCTGTTCGATCCGGGGGAGGGTACCCAGCGGCAGATGACGCACGCCGGGGTCTCCGCCACCGAGATCACCCGCATCTGTGTCAGCCACTTCCACGGCGACCACTCGCTCGGCCTGGCCGGGGTGATCCAGCGGATCAACGGCGACGGGGTGCCGCACCCGGTGCGCGCGCACTATCCCGCCAGTGGCCAGGTGTACTTCGAGCGGCTGCGGTACGCGACGGCCTATCAGGAGCGGGCCGTCATCGAGGAGCACCCGGTGCGCGAGGACGGCGTCCTGGACGCCGGGGAGCGCTTCACCCTGTCGGCGGCACGGCTCTCCCATCCGGTGGAGTCCTTCGGCTACCGGCTGGTGGAGCCGGACGGCCGCCGCATGCTGCCGCACCGGCTGGCGGCCGCCGGCATCCGCGGGGCCGAGGTACGGCGGTTGCAGCAGGAGGGCGAACTGCGCGGGGTGCGCCTTGAGGAGATGAGCGAGGAACGGCCGGGACAGCGGTTCGCGTTCGTCATGGACACCCGGCTGTGCGACGGGGTGTACACCCTCGCCCAGGGCTGCGACCTGCTGGTCATCGAGGCCACGTTCCTCGACGAGGACGCCGCTCTCGCCGAGAGGTACGGCCATCTGACGGCCGGTGAGGCGGGCGCCGTGGCGGCGCGGTGCGGCGTACGGCACCTGGTGCTGACGCACTTCTCGCAGCGCTACCCCGACCCGGCCCCGCTCGGGGCGCAGGCCCGCGCGGCGGGGTTCACGGGCGAACTGACGGTGGCCGAGGACCTGGACCGGATCCCGGTTCCCAGACGGCCGTGACCCATGAGAAAGGTGCCCCATGAAGGCGACGGCTGACGGTTGGGCAGGCGGCACGTTCAGCAATCCGGTGATCCCCGGGTTCCATCCCGACCCCAGCATCTGCCGGGTCGGCGAGGACTACTACCTCGTCTGCTCCAGCTTCGAGTACTTCCCCGGGGTGCCGGTCTTCCACAGCAAGGACCTGGTGCACTGGGAGCAGATAGGCAACGTCATGGAGCGCCCGGCCCAGCTGCGGCTGCCGGACACCGCGCCCTCCTCCGGAGGCGTGTACGCGCCGACGCTCCGGCACCACGACGGCCGGTTCTGGCTGATCACCACGGATGTCTCGCACGACGGCAATGTGCTCTTCAGCGCCACCGACCCGGCCGGGCCCTGGTCGGACCCGGTGCGGCTGCCCGGAGTGAAGGGCATCGACCCCGACCTGGCGTGGGACGAGGACGGCCGCTGCTGGGTCACCACGGCCGGGATCAGCCAGATCTGCATCGACCCCGGCACCGGGCAGACGATCGGCGCGCCGCGGCGGCTGTGGTCCGGCACGCCCGGGGCCAAGGCCCCCGAGGCGCCGCACCTGTACCGCATCGGTGACCACTGGTACCTGCTGATCGCCGAGGGCGGTACGGAACGGGGCCACGGCATCTCGATCGCCCGCGGGCCCGCGCCGTACGGGCCGTTCGAGCCCTGCCCGGACAACCCGGTGCTCAGCCACCGCAGCACCGATCTGGAGATCCAGAACACCGGGCACGGGGATCTCGTCCAGGCCCCGGACGGGTCGTGGTGGCTGGTGTTCCTGGGGGTGCGGCCCGGCGGCGGCAGCCCCGGCTGGCACGTGCTGGGCCGCGAGACCTTCCTGGCGCCGGTGACCTGGACGGATGGGGGTTGGCCGGTGATCGGCGCGGCCACCCCGGCGATGGCGGCACCGCCGTGGCCGCCGCGGCCGGTGCCCGCGCCGCCGGCCAGGGACGACTTCGACGCCGCGCGGCTGCACCCGCACTGGCTGTCGGTGCGCTCCCGGCCCGAGGGGTACTTCTCGACCACGGAGCGGCCGGGCTGGCTGACGCTGCGGGCGCGCGGCGCGTCGCTGGACGACCAGGCCGTGACGTTCGCGGGCCGCCGTCAGCAGGATCGTTCCTGCCGGGCGCGCACGCTCATCGATCCGGGGGTCGGGCTCGGCGGGCTCGCGGTGCGGCTGGACGAGCGGCACCACTACGCGGTCGAGGCGGCGGGCACCGGCACGGTACGCGTGGTCGCGCGGATCGGGCCGCTGCGGCAGACGCTGGGCGAGCGGCGGGTGCCGGCCGGCCCGGTCACCCTGCGGATCGACATCAGCGCGCCGACGGAGACCTGGGACCCCCGGCAGGGCCCCGACGTGCTGCGGCTCGGGGTGGAGGGGCCGGACGGCGAGCTGGAGGTGCTGGCCGAGCTGGACGGCCGCTATCTGTCCACCGAGGTGGCGGGCGGCTTCACCGGCCGGGTGATCGGTATGTACGCGGCGGAGGGCACGGTGCGCTTCGACTGGTTCGCACTCGAGGCCGGGGACAAGGAGTAGCCACCGGCCCCCGCGGGGTCGGTGATCACCGGGGCGGCGGTGCCCGCCGCCCCGGGGCGCCCGCGCACCCCGGGGTGGCGCCGGGTGCCGGGGCCGTCCGCGACCGGGCGTCAGCCGGACACCGGCCACCCGGCCGCCGCCAGGATGTGCCCGGCCGTGGCCGGGGAGTCCACCAGCGGGTGCAGCGCCAGGGCGCGCAGTGCGGCCTCCGGCGACCCGGTGGTGGCGGCGTCGATGGTGGCGCGCTCGACCGCCTTCAGCTGGAGCATCAGCCCGGTCTCCGCGAGCCCCGGGGAGATGACCGGCACCGGGTGGGCACCCTGGGCGTTCACCTCGCAGACCGTCTCGATGACGGCGTCCGGCGGCAGCCCGGGCAGCGTGCCGGCGTTGCGGACGTTGAGGATGAGACGGGTGGCGCGGTCGGTGGCGATGGCGCGCATCAGCGCCAGGGCCACCTGCTCGTAGCCGCCGCCGTCCAGGTCGCAGCTGTCGCGGGGTGCCGCGTCGCCGGCCGCCGCGCGGGCGTCGGCCCCGTAGGTCTCCTCTCGCTCCAGCCGGGTCCGCTCCCACCGGGCGTGCACTCTTTCCGGTGAATCCACCTCGGCCAGCGCCGCCTCGAAGAAGCCGTCCTGCTGCCGGGCCAGGAACGCGCCCCTGGTCTCCCGCGCGTCCCGCGCCGCGGCCAGGGTCTCGCGGCGGAAGTAGTAGTAGTGCAGGTACTCGTTGGGCAGCGTCCCCAGCGCGCGCAGCCAGCGGGCCCCGAACAGCCGGCCCTCCTCGAACGAGGCGAGCGCCGCCTCGTCCGCCAGCAGCCCCGGCAGCAGTTCCCGGCCGTGCAGGGTGAGCGAGTGCAGCCAGCCCAGGTGGTTGAGCCCGGTGTACCCGAAGCCGACCTCCGCCGGGTCGGCGCCCGCCGCCCGCGCCGCGCGCCGCACCAGGCCCACCGGCGAGTCGCAGATGCCGATCACCCGGTGGCCCAGCACCGCGGACATCGCCTCGGTGACCATCCCGGCCGGATTGGTGAAGTTGATGACCCACGCGCCGGGCGCCACCGCCGCGACCCGCTCGGCGATCCGCAGCGCCACGGGGACCGAGCGCAGCCCGTACAGCACCCCGCCGGCCCCGACCGTCTCCTGGCCCAGCACACCGGCCGCCAGCGGCACCCGCTCGTCCTCCACCCGGCCCCGCACCCCGCCCACCCGGATCGCCGAGAAGACGAAGTCGGCGCCGGCCAGGGCCTGGTCGAGATCGGTGGTCGCACGGACCCGTACGGAGGAGCCCTGCGCCGCCAGCACGGCCGCGATCACCCGCAGCCTCCCCGGGTCGGTGTCGTGCAGCGTCACCTCCGTGACCCGCGCCGGTCCGTCGTCGCCCAGCAGCGCACGGTATACCAGGGGGACGCGGAATCCGCCGCCGCCAATGATCGCCAGCCTCATGCACGGCAACGTACACGTACCGTGGAGGCACGTCCGTACCAGGAGCAGCAGGTGACCACCGACGACCAGACCCCACGACCGGGACCCCTGGGGCACGCGCTCGACCCGCTGGCGGGGCTGCGCCGGCCCGGTGATCCGGGCTGCGACGTGTATCTGACCGGGACCGTGTTCCTGGACATCATCTTCACCGGCCTGGACTCGGCGCCGGTGCGCGGCACCGAGTCCTGGGCGCGGGGCATGGGCTCCAGCCCGGGCGGGGTCGCCAACATGGCCACCGCGCTGGCCCGCCTGGGCCTGCGGACCTCGCTGGCGGCGGCGTTCGGGGACGACAAGTACGGCGAGTACTGCTGGGAGACGCTGGAGCGGGGCGAGGGCATCGACCTGGACGCCTCGTGGACGGTGCCGGGCTGGCACTCGCCGGTGACGGTGTCCATGGCGTACGAGGGCGAGCGCACGATGGTCTCGCACGGCCACGAGGCGCCGCTGCCCGGGGGAGGGGCCCCCGGGGTGCGCGGGGCACCGGCCGCCCGCTCCGCCGTCGCCTCGCTCAGCCCCGGGCAGCCGCAGGAGTGGATCGCCGCGGCGGCGGGCGGCGGCAGCCTGGTCTTCGCCGATGTGGGCTGGGACGACACCGGCGCCTGGGATCTGGCGGCACTGCCCGAGCTGGCGCACTGCGAGGCGTTCCTGCCCAACGCGCAGGAGGCCATGCGCTACACCCGCACCGAGTGCCCGCGCGCGGCGGCCAGGGCGCTGACCGAGCGGGTGCCGCTGGCCGTGGTCACGATGGGCGCCGAGGGCGCGTACGCGGCCGACGGCAGGACGGGGGAGACCGCCGAGGTCCCGGCGATCGTCGTGGAGGCGCTGGACACCACCGGGGCCGGGGACGTCTTCGTGGCCGGGTTCGTGACCGGGACGCTGGCCCGCTGGCCGCTCGCGGACCGTCTCGCGTTCGCGGGGCTGACCGCCGCGCTGTCGGTGCAGGAGTTCGGCGGCTCGCTGTCGGCGCCCGGCTGGGGCGAGATCGCGGCGTGGTGGCAGCGGCTGTGCTCGCTCACCCCGGCCGGCACCCCGATGGAGCGGGCGATGGAGCGGTACGCGTTCCTGGAGCGGCTGCTGCCCTGTTCCGCCCCGCCGTGGCCGCGCGCCCGCGCGGTGCCCACGCTGGGCTTCCGCGGCACGCCGGGCGCCGCCACCGTGGCGCAACGGGACGATCGCACTGCGTAATTCTCTAGGGTCTGTCCGCGCCGCGTCGTACCCTGGGATCCCGGAAGCCGAGGACTAGAGAGGGATGAGCTGGCCCATCCGGGCCGCCCATGACACAGACACCCACGCACCAGCCAGTGGCCCCGGCCACTGAGGCGACCGCCCGGTTCGCCGTTCCCGCCAAGCACCCGATGGTCACGGTGCTGGGCTCCGGCGACTCCCTGCTGCGGGTCATCGAGAAGTCGTTCCCCGCCACCGACATCCACGTCCGCGGCAACGAGATCACCGCCACCGGCGAGGCCACCGAGGTGGCGCTGATCCAGCGCCTGTTCGACGAGATGATGCTGGTGCTGCGCACCGGCCAGCCGCTGAGCGAGGACGCCGTGGAGCGCTCCATCGCGATGCTGCGCTCGGCGGACAACGGCGCCTCCGACGCCGCGGAGAGCCCCGCCGAGGTGCTCACCCAGAACATCCTGTCCAACCGGGGCAAGACCATCCGGCCCAAGACGCTGAACCAGAAGCGGTACGTGGACGCCATCGACCGGCACACGATCGTCTTCGGGATCGGCCCGGCCGGTACCGGCAAGACCTACCTCGCCATGGCCAAGGCGGTGCAGGCGCTCCAGTCCAAGCAGGTCAACCGGATCATCCTGACCCGCCCCGCCGTGGAGGCGGGCGAGCGGCTCGGGTTCCTGCCCGGCACGCTCTACGAGAAGATCGACCCGTATCTGCGCCCGCTGTACGACGCGCTGCACGACATGCTCGACCCCGACTCGATCCCGCGGCTGCTGAGCGCGGGCACGATCGAGGTCGCGCCGCTGGCGTACATGCGCGGCCGGACGCTGAACGACGCGTTCATCATCCTGGACGAGGCGCAGAACACCAGCCCCGAGCAGATGAAGATGTTCCTCACCCGGCTCGGGTTCGAATCCAAGATCGTCATCACGGGCGACGTCACCCAGGTGGACCTGCCCGGCACCAGCAAGAGCGGACTGCGGCAGGTGCAGGAGATCCTGGACGGGGTGCCGGACGTGCACTTCTCCCGGCTCACCAGCACCGACGTCGTACGGCACAAGCTGGTCGGCCGGATCGTGGACGCCTACGAGCGGTTCGACGAGCGCACGGGCGACAGCAGAAGCAACGGACAGGGAAAGTAGCCGCGACACCACCATGGCGATCGAGGTCAACAATGAATCCGGCCTGGAGATCGACGTGGCGGCGGTGCACGACATCGCCCGCTACGCGCTGAGCAGGATGCGGATCCACCCGCTGTCCGAACTGTCGGTCATCGCGATCGACGAGGAGGCCATGGAGGCCCTCCACATCCAGTGGATGGACCTCCCCGGCCCCACCGATGTGATGTCCTTCCCGATGGACGAACTGCGTCCGCCGGCCAAGGACGAGGAGGAGCCCGTCAAGGGGCTGCTCGGCGACATCGTGCTGTGCCCCCAGGTGGCGAAGACCCAGGGGGCCGCCGCGCCCACCGGGCACTCCATGGACGACGAGCTGCAACTGCTCACCGTCCACGGCGTGCTGCATCTGCTGGGATACGACCACGAGGTGCCCGACGAGCGGGCCGAGATGTTCGGCCTCCAGAAGGCCATCGTGGACGGCTGGCGCGCCGAGGCGGGGCTCTCCGGCCCCTCCCCGGCCCCGACGATCACCTGAGCGGGCGGGCAGACGCGACGATGGACGCCACACTGTGGACCTTTCTGCTGACTCTGCTGGTCATCGCCTGGCTGGCCTCCTGCGCCGAGGCCGGGCTGACCCGGATCACCGCCTTCCGCGCCGAACAGGCGGCCCGCGAGGGCCGGCGCGGCGCGAGCCGGCTGGTGACGGTGGCCGCCGACCCGACCCGCTATCTGAACCTGGCGCTGCTGCTGCGCGTCGCCGGCGAGATGGGTGTGGCCGTCCTGGTCACCTACGCCTGTCTCAAGAGCTTCGACGAGGTGTGGCAGGCGCTGCTCGTCGCCGTCCCCGTGACGGTGGTGCTCTCGTTCGTCGTCATCGGGGTCTCGCCGCGCACCATCGGCCGCCAGCACCCGGTGGCCGTCTCCGGCGCGGCGGCGCTGATCCTCATCCCGCTGTCGCGGGTGCTGGGGCCGCTCGCCCAGCTGCTGATCATCGTCGGTAACGCGCTGACGCCGGGCGAGGGCTTCCGCAAGGGGCCCTTCGCCTCGGAGGCGGAGCTGCGGGCGATGGTGGACCTGGCCGAGCGGGAGTCGCTGATCGAGGACGAGGAACGCCGCATGGTGCACTCGGTCTTCGAACTGGGCGACACCCTGGTGCGCGAGGTGATGGTGCCGCGCACCGACCTCATCTCCATAGACCGGGGCAAGACGCTGCGGCAGGGGCTCTCGCTGGCGCTGCGGTCCGGGTTCTCCCGGATCCCCGTGACGGGGGAGAGCGACGACGACATCGTCGGCATCGTCTACCTCAAGGACCTGGCGCGCGCCGTGCACATCAGCCGGGAGGCGGAGGCCGACCCGGTGGAGTCGCTCATGCGGCCCGCGACCTTCGTGCCCGACACGAAGAACGCCGGTGACCTGCTGCGCGAGATGCAGCGCGACCACATCCACGTGGCCGTGGCGATCGACGAGTACGGCGGCACGGCCGGGGTCGTCACGATCGAGGACATCCTGGAGGAGATCGTCGGCGAGATCGCCGACGAGTACGACCAGGAGCTGCCTCCGGTCGCCGAACTCGCGGACGGTGCCTACCGGGTGACCTCGCGGCTGGACCTGGGCGACCTGGGCGAGCTGTTCGGGGTGGACCTGGAGGACGAGGACGTCGAGACGGTCGGCGGGCTGCTGGCGAAGTCCCTGGGCCGGGTCCCGATCGCGGGAGCCACCACTCTGGTGGATCTGACGGGAGAGCGCGCCCATCCGGAACTGGCGGGCCTGCGGCTGACGGCCGAGCCGCCGACCGGACGCCGCAACCGCATCGACCGGGTGGTGGTCGAGCCGATCCGCCACGAAGCCGACGCCCCGACGGAGGACGCGGCCTGACAGCGGCGACACCGGCCGCCGGTCACCCCGACCGGCGGCCGACCGCCGCCAGCACCCGGCGCATGCCCACCGCGTGCCCGCGGGCAGCCCCCCTCACCCGAACGGGCCTGCGGCGGTGGCCGGGGGGCCGTTCGGGTGGCGCCATGGGAGGCATGGAGCTTTCGCAGCGCACCGCCGCCGTCGCCTCCCTCGCCTCGATCGCCGCCCTCGGCCTGCTCGCCGGGTCGGCACTGCCCCGGGCGCCCCCGCCGGTTCCTCCACAGGCCCGGCGACCTCGGCCGCCTCCGTCGTGGCCGGACCCCAGGTGCTCGACGAGGAGGGGTTGCGAGCCGCTCTGCTCGACCACACCGACTTCCCGATGGGCTGGGCCGGCGACAGCGACGAACAGGCCGAACGGCGCGGCATCGGCGTCCCGCGTCCCACCGAGGACGGCTGCCGGGAACTGTTCGAACCCGCCGCGGGTCAGCCCGCCGTACGGGCCGGGTTCGCCCGTACCCACACCGGGCCCTTCGTGGTCACCGTCGCCGCCGCGCACGGCGACGAGGCCGGGGCGCGGGCCGCCATGGAGGGGTTCGCGCGGGCCGCGGGAGAGTGCGCCACCTTCCACGCCGAGGAGGGCCCCGAGCAGAACAGCGCCACCGTCTCCTACACCGCCGGGGAGAGCGCGAGCGGCACCGACGGCGCGGGACTCGGCGAGGAGGCCGCGGCGCTGCGCTTCGAACGGGAGGCCGGGGACGCGGAGGAGGCCGGGATCGTCGCCGAGGTGGTGATCGCCCGGATCGGCGCCCACACCGTACGGATCGCCCAGGCCGGCCGGGACGACGCCGCCGCGGGCGGGCTCGGCGACCTCGCCGAACGCGCCGTGGAGAAGCTGCGGCAGGTCACCGACGGCCACACCCCCCGCCCCCAGCCGGACCAGCCGGGGACCACGGAACTGTAGGCCACGCCCAGCCCGTAAGCTCCTGGGTATGAGTGACGCCGAGGACCGCAAGATCATCACCCTGGCGCGCAGCGCCCGCGCCCGCAACGGGGTGCCGCAGGGTGCGGCGGTACGGGACGAGACGGGCCGTACGTACGTGGCGGCCACCGTCGAACTGCCCTCGCTGCGGCTGAGTGCCCTGCGCACGGCGGTGGCGATGGCCGTGGCCAGCGGCGCGACCTCGCTGGAGGCGGCGGCACTCGTCGCGGACGCGGACACCGCCGAGGTGCCGGCCGAGGACCTGGCGGCGGTGCGGGACCTGGGCGGTCCCGGCACCCCCGTCCTGCTGGCTGGCCCCGAGGGCGACCTTCGTGCGACGATCGCGGCCTCATGAGTGACTCCCTTTCCCCGATGTCCGCGATGTTCGGCTCTGTGCCGGAGGGCTACCGTTCGGGCTTCGCCTGCTTCGTCGGCCGCCCCAACGCCGGCAAGTCGACCCTGACCAACGCGCTGGTCGGCACGAAGATCGCCATCACCTCCAGCCGCCCGCAGACCACCCGGCACTCGGTGCGCGGCATCGTGCACCGCGAGGACGCCCAGCTGGTCCTGGTGGACACCCCCGGGCTGCACAAGCCGCGCACCCTGCTGGGCCAGCGGCTGAACGACGTGGTCCGCACCACCTGGGCCGAGGTCGATGTCATCGGTTTCTGCCTGCCCGCCGACCAGAAGATCGGCCCCGGCGACCGCTACATCGCCAAGGAACTGGCGGAGATCAAGCGCACCCCCAAGATCGCGGTCGTCACCAAGACCGACCTGGTGGAGCCGAAGATCCTGGCCGAGCGACTCCTGGACGTACAGCGGCTGGGCTCCGAACTCGGCCTGGAGTGGGCCGAGATCGTGCCGGTCTCCGCCGTCGGCGACCAGCAGGTCGGGCTGCTCGCGGACCTGCTCGTCCCGCTGCTGCCGGAGGGCCCGCCGCTGTACCCGCAGGGCGATCTCACCGACGAGCCCGAGCAGACCATGATCGCCGAGCTGATCCGTGAGGCCGCGCTCGAAGGGGTACGGGACGAGCTGCCGCACTCCATCGCGGTCGTCGTGGAGGAGATGCAGCAGCGCGAGGACCGCCCCGCGGACCGGCCGCTGCTGGACATCCACGCCAACGTCTACATCGAGCGGCCCAGCCAGAAGGGCATCGTCATCGGCCCCAAGGGCAGCCGTCTCAAGGACGTGGGCACCAAGGCGCGCAAGCAGATCGAGGCGCTGCTGGGCACGCCCGTCTTCCTGGACCTGCATGTGAAGGTGGCCAAGGACTGGCAGCGCGACCCCAAGCAGCTGCGCCGGCTGGGCTTCTAGCCCCTTCCAGCCCTCGCCGTTGCCGTCACCCGTCCAGCCCGTCACCGTCGCCGTAGCGGTACGGGGTGGTGGTGCCGATCGCCTTGAAGCCCAGCCGCCGCAGAATCGGGCGGCTGTCCTCGGAGGCGTCCACCTGGAGGTGGCGGACGCCGTGCGCGGCGGCGATCCGGGCCCGCGCGGCGACCAGCGCCCGGTAGATGCCCCGGCCCCGCCAGCCGGGGGCGGTGCCGCCGCCCCACAGGCCGGCGAAGTCCGTCCCCGGATAGCGCTCCATCCGGGCCGCGCACACCGGCTCGCCGTCCTCACCCGCCAGGGCCACCAGCACGTCCACCAGCTCGGGCGAGGCGGCCAGCTGGGCGCGCACCATCGCGCCCAGCGCGGCCGGGTCCGTTCCGAACGCCGCCGCGTGCGCCCGCATCATCAGCCGCACCCCCGCCTCGTCCGTGGCGCGGTGCAGGGTGATGCCCGGCGGCAGCGCGGCCTCCGTGGACAAGGTGGCGGTCTCGGCGACCATCAGGGTCTCCGGCGTCCCCGCCCTGAACCCGGCCCGGCGCAGCCGCTCGCCCAGATCGGCCGGGCCGTCGTGGGCGTACGTCTTCCATTCGAAGCCGCGGCCGAGCCCCGTGAAGTGCGCGACCTGCGCGGCGATCGCGGCGTCCGCCGTCTCCTCGGTGAGGTCCGACCACACCACCCCGTCCCAGCCGCCCAGCTCCCGGGTCACGCGGACCACGGGCCCGCTGCGCTCGGCCGGGGACAGGTGTTCTCTCAGCTGCGCGTCGAAGCGGGCCAGCACCGCCGTGTCGTCCATCGGGCCAGCTGACCACCGGCGCCCCGCCGGCGCCACCGGTTTTGCCCGGTCTCGCATAGTGATACGGGTCGGTCCGGTCCGTACGGCGCCGGGTTAGGCTTGGCGGGCGATGCGTCACGGGAACCTGCTTCTCCTTAGCCGCCGCGGCGAGGGTCTGTAGTCGTACGGGCCGACCCCCTCCCCGCGGAGTTCGGCGCTGCCGTCGGCCGTTTTCCCGCTGAGACCCATCCAGGAGCCCCCGTGCCCAAGCCGACGCCCATCACCGCCGCCACCGCCCCTCAGCGCGCCTCCGGCATGCCGGTGCACCGCTACACCCCGTACGAGGCGGTGGAGCTGCCCGACCGCACCTGGCCCGGCAAGCGGATCACCGCCGCACCGCGCTGGCTCTCCACCGACCTGCGGGACGGCAACCAGGCGCTGATCGACCCGATGTCGCCGGCCCGCAAGCGCGCGATGTTCGACCTGCTGGTGCGGATGGGCTACAAGGAGATCGAGATCGGCTTCCCGGCCTCCGGGCAGACCGACTTCGACTTCGTGCGCTCGATCATCGAAGAGGGCGCGATCCCCGAGGACGTGACGATCTCCGTCCTGACCCAGGCCCGCGAGGAACTGATCGCGCGCACCGTCGAGTCCCTGGTGGGCGCCCCGCGCGCCACCGTCCACCTGTACAACGCCACCGCGCCGACATTCCGGCGGGTCGTCTTCCGGGGCGGCAAGGACGACGTGCGGCGGATCGCGGTGGACGGCACCCGCCTGGTGATGGAGTACGCCGAGAAGCTGCTGGACGACCGTACGGTCTTCGGCTACCAGTACAGCCCCGAGATCTTCACCGACACCGAGCTGGACTTCGCGCTGGAGGTGTGCGAGTCGGTGATGGAGGTCTGGCAGCCGGAGGACGGCCGCGAGATCATCCTGAACCTGCCCGCTACCGTGGAGCGCTCCGTACCAGCCACCTACGCGGACCGCTTCGAGTGGATGTCGCGGCACCTGTCGCACCGCGAGCACGTGTGCCTGTCGGCGCACCCGCACAACGACCGGGGCACGGCGGTGGCCGCCGCCGAGCTGGCGGTGCTGGCCGGGGCCGACCGGGTGGAGGGGTGCCTGTTCGGGCAGGGCGAGCGCACCGGCAACGTGGACCTGGTGACGCTGGGCATGAACCTGTTCTCGCAGGGCGTGGACCCGCAGATCGACTTCTCGCAGATCGACGACATCCGCCGCACCTACGAGTACTGCAACCAGATGGAGGTCCCCCCGCGCCACCCGTACGCCGGTGACCTGGTGTACACCTCCTTCTCCGGCTCGCACCAGGACGCCATCAAGAAGGGCTTCGAGGCGATGGACGCCGAGGCGGCCCGGCGCGGCGTCGGCGTGGACGAGCTGACCTGGGACGTGCCCTACCTGCCGATCGACCCCAAGGACGTGGGGCGCAGCTACGAGGCGGTCATCCGGGTCAACTCGCAGTCCGGCAAGGGCGGCATCGCGTACGTCCTGAAGACGGACCACAAGCTGGACCTGCCGCGCCGCATGCAGGTGGAGTTCTCGCGGATCATCCAGGAGAAGACGGACGCCGAGGGCGGCGAGATCACCCCGGCCGAGATCTGGCGGGTGTTCGCCGACGAGTACCTGCCGGCGGCGGACGGGGCCGGCGGCTGGGGGCGGATCGCGCTGCGCGACGCCCAGACCTCGACGACCAGCGGGGGCGGTGTGGACGCGCTCACGGTGGAGGCCGTCGTGGACGGCGCCGACACCGTGCTGACGGGGCAGGGCAACGGCCCGCTGGCGGCGTTCTTCGACGCGCTGGCGGGGGCGGGCGTGATCGGTGAAGAGGTGCGCCTGCTGGACTACGTGGAGCACACGATGAGCGAGGGCGCCGGGTCCCAGGCGGCGGCGTACATCGAGTGCGCGATCGGCGGCCGGGTGCTGTGGGGCATCGGCATCGACGCGAACATCGTGCGGGCGTCACTGAAGGCGGTCGTCTCCGCCGTCAACCGGTCCGCTCGTTAGTCACCGGAACGTGCGGGTCCGCGCCCCGGCCGGGGCGCGGATTCGTTTCGGCCGCGCATTTGGCCGGTCTGACTACTGACCCCGACGGGGGAGTGTGGTTAACATCACGTCTCACACTCGCAGTGTTGCGGGTGTGTTACGGAGGTCGGCGTGCCGAGGGTGGCAGGGACAGGTATCCGAACGGCGTGGCGGGTCATCGACGACGGGGACTTCTTCTGCCCCGGGTGCGGTGGTGACCGCTGCTATCAGCGGCTGGCCGGACGGCGGCGGATGACGCTGCTGGGAGTGCCCCTGCTGCGGCTGGGGAAGGCCGCCCCGGTGGTCTCCTGCGTCTCCTGCGCGGGCCACTACCCGCTGACCGCCCTGGACGACCCGACCACCACGGGCCTGTCCGCGCTGCTGCGGAACGCCTACCTGGTGGTGGCCCTGGCACTGCTGGCCCCCGCGGACCCCGTGACCCGGGCGGCGGCGGTCGACTCGCTGCGCGAGGCGGGCTTCCCGGAGATCTCGGCGGACGGGCTGGCCGGGCTGCCCACGGAGACCGAGGTACGGGACGCCCTGGAGCCGCTGGCCCCGCATCTCGCGCCCCAGGGCCGGGAGAGCCTGCTGCTGCACGGCGCCCGGATCGCCCTGGCGGACGGCCCGTACACCGATGCCGAACGCGTCACTCTGACCCTGATCGGCAGCTCCCTGCGCCTGGCGGCGGCGGACCGGGAACGGCTGCTGGCGGCGGCGTAGGCCGGGCGGCCCCGGCCCGTATCGCGGGTGCCGGGGGCCACGCGGCACCGGGTGGTGCGACGCTCGCCCCTCACCCCCTCCCGCGCTTGCGTCCGCTCCCGCTCTTCAACGGGGCGCGGATGAGAGGCTGTCCGGCATGGCTGTCATTCACCACACCACCCTCACCCCGACCAAGTCCGAACTGCTCGCCGCCTGGCTGCCGTCCCGGCCGTGGTACCGGGGCGGTGACGGGGAGCCGCGGCTGATCAGGGCGGGCGGGTTCCGGCTGGACGATCCGGCGGGCGAGGTCGGCGTCGAGTTCGTCATCGTGCGCGACACCTCCGGGGCCGAACCGGTCGTCTACCTGGCGCCGCTGACCTACCGCGGGGCTCCGCCGGCGGGCGCGGAGCACGCCCTGGTGGGCACCCTGGAGCACGGGGTGCTGGGGCGGCGGTGGGTGTACGACGCCTGCCACGACCCGGTGTTCGCCGCGCAGCTGCCCGCCCTGATCGAGGGCCGGGTCCTGGCCCAGGCGCAGAGCGTCAGCGACACCCCCGACGACGACGTCCTCCGCGTGTACCGCGGCACCGCGGCGCTGGCCGGAGACTTCGGCTCCGCCGGGGTCACCGACCACCGGGACCGTACGGAGCTGACGGCCGGGGACGGCAGCGTGCTGCGGGTGCGCCGGGTACTGAGCCCGGGGGCCGGTCCCGGCTCGGGCGCGCCGGCCGGTGACGCCGGTGAGGTCGAGGCGTCCTGGGAGCAGCCGGACGGCGGCCGGGAGCGCGGGGTACTCGTCACCGTACGGACCGCCCCGCCCGCTTCCTGAACCCTCACCCCGCGGCGGCGCGGGTGAAGCGGGTGCCCCAGTCGTGCAGTCGCTCGCGCAGCGCGGGCGGCTCCACGACCTCGAACTCCGCGCCGGTCATGCCCAGGGCCACTAGCGGCCACTCCAGGGAGTCGGTCGTCATCACCACCCGGCAGCGTCCGGCATCCGCAGTCTCCTCCACCGTGGCCCACTGCCCGACGCGAGCGCGGACGCCGGCGGCCGGGGCGGCCACCAGGGCCTCCACCCGGTGCGGGGCGGGCCAGGTGTCGATGCCCGCGCGGACGAAGGCGGCGGCGTCGGCGGCGGGCAGCTCGCGGGGGCGGAACCGGTCGCCGGTGCGCTCGGCCGCGCCCGCGACGCGGTCCAGGCGGAAGCTGCGCCAGTCGTGCCGGGTGAGGTCGTAGCCGACGAGGTACCAGCGGCGGCCGAGCATCACCAGACGGTGCGGCTCCAGATGCCGTTCGGTGCGCTCGCCGGCCGCCGAGGTGTAGGCGAAGCGCAGCCGTTCGCTGTCGCGGCAGGCCATGGCGACGCCGGTGAGCAGATCCGGGTCCACCGTCGGCGGGGCGGCCGAGTCGCCCCAGCCGGGGCCCGGGACGGTCACCCGGTGCAGGGCGTCCACCCGGTGCCGCAGCCGGGTCGGCATCACCTGGACGACCTTGGCCAGCACCCGCAGCGAGGACTCCGCGATGCCCTCCACCGGGCCCTGCGCGGCGGCCTGGAGACCCACCACCAGGGCCACGGCCTCCTCGTCGTCCACCACCAGCGGCGGCAGTGCGGCACCGGCGGCCAGCTGGTAGCCGCCCTCGGTGCCGCGTTGGGCCTGGACCGGGTAGCCGAGCTCGCGCAGCCGGTCGATGTCGCGGCGCAGGGTGCGCACGGAGACCCCGAGCCGCCCGGCCAGTTCGGTGCCGGGCCAGTGGCGGTGGGTCTGGAGGAGGGAGAGCAGCCGCAGGGTCCGGGAGCTGGTGTTGGCCATGCGGCCATTCTCCGGCCGCTTCAGGTCAGGAAGTGACCGCTGTGGTTCCTAGCGTGGTGGGTGTCGGGCAGGAGCGGACAGCACGTCGGAGGAGAACCACCATGACCATGGCCACCACCGCGTCCACGGGCGTCGTCAGTGATGAGCGCGCGGACCTGCTGGAGTCGCTGCGGCTGCACCGGGGCTTCCTCCGGTTCACCGTGCGCGGCGTGAACGAGGAACAGATCCGGTTGCGCACGACGGCCAGCGAGCTGTGCCTGGGCGGGCTGATCAAGCATGTGACGGCCGGGGAGCGGGGCTGGACGGACTTCATCCTGGACGGCCCCGCGGCGATGGGTGACTTCTCGGCGATGACGCCGGAGGAGCAGGAGCGGTGGGCCGCCCGGTCCGTGGTGGGGCCGGGGGAGACGCTGGAGGGGCTGCTGGAGGAGTACGCGGCGGTGGCCGCCCGTACCGACGCGATCGTGGCCACGCTCCCGGACCTGGGCGTCTCGCATCCGCTGCCGAGGGCGCCCTGGTTCGAGGAGGGCGCGCGCTGGTCGGCGCGCCGGACGCTGCTGCACATCATCGCGGAGACGGCGCAGCACGCGGGGCACGCGGACATCATCAGGGAGACGCTGGACGGCCAGAAGACCATGGGCTGAGGCCCTGGGGCGTTACGGGGCCGTCCGCTCGGCGAAGCGGACCCGGGACTCCTCGATGTGAGCGAGGTGGCGGGCGGTCCAGTCGCACATCACATCGACGGTCTCGCGCAGGGCCCGGCCCGGCGGGGTGAGCGTGTAGTCGACGCGCGGGGGCACCGTGGGGTGCACCTCGCGCTCGACCAGGCCGTTGCGCTCCAGCATGCGCAGGTTCTGGGTGAGCATCTTGTGACTGATGCCCTCGACCTCCGTGCGCAGTTCGCTGAAGCGCAGGGTGCGCTCGCCCAGGGACTCGATGATGAGCAGGGCCCATTTGTTGGCGACGTCCGAGAAGATCTCGCGGGCGAGGGAGTCGGCGCGGCGCAGATTCGCTTCGTCGGGCAGGCCGCTGAGCTGCTGGGTCACCATGAGGTTCCTCCGTCACCAAAAAGTGCGTTCTTCCAGTTCAGCGTTCACTCTCCTATGGTTCCTGAGTAACCGCAAGAGAGCGGTTGCAGGAATGCGGAGAAGAGGAAAGAACATGGCTGTGACGCTGCTGAACCCGGACGGTCTGCCGAAGATCGATGGCTACCGGCAGGTGTCGGTCGCCACCGGCTCGAAGATGGTCTTCGTCTCCGGGCAGGTCTCCTGGGACGAGACGGGTGCCCCGGTGGGGGAGGGCGATTTCGTGGCCCAGGTCGAGCGGTGCTACCTCAATGTCGGCACGGCGCTGGCCGCGGCGGGGGCGACCTTCGACGACGTGGCGAAGCTGACCGTCTACGTCGTGGACCTGACGCCGGACAAGCTGGAGCCGTTCCTGGAGGGCGTGGCGCGGGCGGCCGAGAAGCTGGGGGTCACCCCGGCGCCGCCGATCTCGGTGCTGGGTGTCGCGGCGCTGGACGTCCCCGAGCATCTGGTGGAGGTGGAGGCCACCGCGTTCATCGACTGACGGACGGACGCGTCATCAGCATCGGCAGCAATGTGGCCGAGCGCGCCCCGTTCCCCGGCATGGCCCTGTACGCGCTGAGCAAGTCGGCGCTGACCGGCATGACGAAGGGCCTGGCGCGCGACCTCGGGCCGCGCGGTATCGCGGTCACCCTGGTGCATCCCGGGCCCACCGACACGGAGGCGAACCCGGCCGACGGGCCCAACGCCGAGACCTTCGCCGGCTTCACGGCGCTGGGCCGGTTCGCCGAGCCGGCCGAGGTCGCCGCCACCGTGGCCCATCTGGCGGGGGCGGACGGCGGCTACCTCACCGGGACCGCGGTGCACGTGGACGGCGGGTTCACCGCCTGACAGTGCCGGGTGCCGACGCCCGCCGGGCGGCCCGCGCGGGCGGGGGCGTCACCCGCCCGCGCGCTCCTGCTCGGCGAGCCGGGTGCGCAGCGCGTCCAGGTCGGGCAGGAACCACAGCTGGCCGCCCCGGTTGCTCTCGCGGACGAAGTCACGCAGCGGCGTACTCCCCTCCACCTGGCGGGAGATGTCGCCGATGACCGCCAGGCCGAGGCGATAGGTGGCGAACTTCTGGACGATGTCGCCCGCGACGCGGGTGCTCAGCCGGAAGAAGTCCTCGCCCAGGCGGGCGGCCGGGAGCGCCACCCAGGTCGCGCCGAGATACCAGCCCTCGCCGATCAGATCGGTGGCGGCCCGCTCGTCCCGCACGGGCGGGCCGTCCGCCGGGCAGACCAGAACCTGGGTGCCGGAGAGCTGCTGGACGCTGTTGGCCGCCGGGCCGGTGTCGGTCGTCATCGCGGGTCCTCGTCGCTCTCGTGGTTCTCGTCGTCGGTCAGGGCGTGGATGATGCGCAGCAACTCGGCGGTGTCGGCCAGATCCCCGAGGACGATCACCTTGAGGACGGCCCGCTCCTCGTCGTAGACGCTCTCCACCCGGAGCGGGGCGCCCCGCCGGTTGTGGATCGCGGCCAGCACGGTGGTGGAGACCCGGTTGGCCTCCGCCGGGGTGATGGCGTCGATGCGCACGATCCCGGACACTTCCGCCTGGCGGCGTGCGCCCGTGCCGCCCGTGCCGCCCGGGGTGGCCTCCGTGGGGGCCGGGGCGCCGGTGAACGCCGCGAGATCCTCGCCGGTGATCCGGTACTGCCGCCCCACCCGGCTCGCCCTCAGCCGCCCGTCCCGCACATAGCCGCGCACGGTGCGCACATGCAGCCCGAGCAGACCGGCGACCTGCTCCACCGAGTAGTACCGCTGCGGCATCCGCCCCGCCATTCTCTTCCCTCACACTCCCTTGACTTCCCTCACATTACCTCAGAAGGGGAAAGAAAGGTGATACGAAGGAGTGAGACGCATGCCCGTGCCGACCGCGATGGCCTCCCGGCGGGCGAGGTGATCCACCCCCCAGCCGTCTCGGCCGCCGCTCCGCGTCGCCCCGGTGTCCCGTCCGGCAGAATGACGGCATGAGTCTGTTCCGCGACGACGGCATCGTGCTGCGTACCCAGAAGCTGGGAGAGGCGGACCGGATCATCACCCTCCTCACCCGCGCTCACGGGCGGGTACGGGCGGTGGCGCGCGGGGTACGGCGGACGAAGTCGAAGTTCGGGGCGCGCCTGGAACCGTTCTCGCACGTCGACGTGCAGTTCTTCGCGCGCGGCAGCGAGCTGATCGGCCGCGGGCTGCCGCTGTGCACCCAGGCCGAGACTATCGCCCCCTACGGCCGGCACATCGTGGGCGAGTACGGCCGCTACACCGCCGGCACGGCCATGCTGGAGACCGCGGAACGCTTCACCGACCACGAGGGAGAGCCGAACGTCCAGCAGTATCTGCTGCTGGTCGGCGGCCTGCGCACCCTGGCGAACGGGGAACGGGCGCCGGGCCTCGTGCTGGACGCGTTCTTGCTGCGGTCGCTGGCGATGGGCGGGTACGCGCCCAGTTTCGAGGACTGCGCGAAGTGCGGGCTGCCGGGGCCGAACCGGTTCTTCTCGATCGCGGCGGGCGGGGTGATATGCGGGGACTGCCGGGTCCCCGGGAGCGTCGTTCCCTCGCCCGAGGCGCTGCGGCTGCTCGGCGCGCTGCTGACCGGCGACTGGCCGGCGGCGGAGGCGGCCGAGAGCCGGCACGTACGGGAGGGCAGCGGGCTGGTGTCCGCGTATCTGCACTGGCATCTGGAGCGTGGGCTGCGTTCGTTGAGATTCGTGGAGAAGGGCTGAACGGGTTACCCTCAGCGGCAGAGCATTCGAACCGTGGAGAGTCCCCTATGGCCGCCGTCCAGCGCCGGTTTCTGTCCCGGCAGCACCGTGAGTACCGGACGCCCGATCCCCACCCCTCCGGCGCCCAGCCGCCGAAACTGCCGGGCGAGCTGATCCCGCGGCACGTGGCGATCGTCATGGACGGCAACGGCCGGTGGGCGAAGGACCGCGGACTGCCGCGCACCGAGGGCCACAAGATCGGCGAATCCGTCGTCCTCGACGTCGTCAAGGGCTGCCTGGAGCTGGGCGTCAAGAACCTCTCCCTGTACGCCTTCTCCACCGAGAACTGGAAGCGCTCCCCCGAGGAGATCCGCTTCCTGATGGCCTTCAACCGCGACGTGATCGACCGCCGCACCGAGGAACTCCACGCGCTGGGCGTGCGCATCCGGTGGGCGGGGCGCGAGCCGCGGCTGTGGAAGTCGGTGGTGACCAAGCTCAAGGCGGCGGAGGAGCGGACCCGCGACAACGACGCCATGACGCTGTACATGTGCGTCAACTACGGCGGCCGGGCGGAGATCGCGGACGCGGCGGCCCGGCTGGCGCAGGACGTGGCCTCGGGCCGGCTCGACCCGCAGAAGGTCACCGAGAAGACGGTGGCGCGGTACATGTACCACGCCGACATGCCCGACGTGGACCTGTTCGTGCGGCCCTCGGGCGAGCAGCGCACCTCCAACTATCTGATCTGGCAGAGCGCTTACGCGGAGATGGTGTTCCAGGACATCCTGTGGCCCGACTTCGACCGGCGCGCGCTGTGGGCGGCGTGCGTGGAGTACGCCTCGCGCGACCGCCGCTTCGGCGGGGCGCTGCCCAACGAGGTGCTGCTCGCGCAGGAGGCGGAGGCGGCGGCCCAGCGCGAGGTCAGCGGCTGAGGACCGGGTCGCCGACGGCGAAGACCCAGTCGGAACAGTACGACTCGGGGAGCGCCTCGATCTCCAGGCGCAGGACGTCCGTCACGTCGAGGGTGTAGGAGTCGGCGTCGCCCAGCGTGAGTGTCTCGCTCACCAGCGGCTCGCCGTCGGCGCGCACGGTGAACCGCACCGACTCCTTGACGGACGCGTCGTGGAGCCCGGCGGTGAACTCCAGGGAGGTCCAGGAGCGGCCCAGGTTGTAGGAGACCGGGCCCTCCAGGACGCAGCTGCTGAAGGTGAGGGAGTCCTGGTACTCCGTGCCGTCGATGTGCGCGGGCTCCCGCATGATCCCGTAGGGCATCTCCACCGGTTCGAGGTCGACCAGCGGGCTGACGGGCGGCGCCTCGCCCCCCTCGCCCTCGTCCCAGATCTCACCCAGGCCGAGATCGTCTCCGCCCTCGCCGACCGTCTCGGTGACGGTCTCGGTGACCGTGGCGGCCGGCCCCGCTCCGGCGCCCGCTCCGTCGCCCCCGCCGCCCAGCAGATAGCCGCCCACCCCGCCCAGCGCGATCGCCGCCACGGCCGCCGCCGCCAGCAGCGGCTCACGCACCGTCCTGCGGTGCGGGGCGGTCGCCGGGGGCAGCGGGGGCGGAGGCGGTACGGAGGGGGAGGCCGCCGCCGCGCCGCTGGTCCGCAGCGCGACCAGGCGTACCCACTCGGTCAGCGTGTGCGGCCGGCGCTCCGGGCGCGGCGCGAACAGGGTGAGAAGCCGGTCCAGCCGCTCCTGCGGCAACGCCCCCAGCCGTGGCAGCGCGCCGAACGCGTCCCGCAGCTCCTCGGCGGTGCCGGGCGGGGACTGCGCGCTGAGCAGAAAGTACGCCAGCGCCCCGAAGGCGTACCGGTCGGCCGCCGGTGAGCGCTTGCCCTCGTACACCTCGGGCGCCGCGAATCCGGGGGTCAGCCACGGCTCGGCGGTCTGATGCTCGGTGGCGAGCTTGCTCAGCCCGAAGTCCACCAGCGTCGCCTGGCCGTCGGCGTTCACCATCACATTGCCCGGCGACAGATCGCCGTGGATGACGGTCCGGCCCGAGGGGGTCGCGGCGCCCGAGTGCAGCCAGTCGAGCACCTCGGCGAGCTGCTCCAGGACGCGCAGGACGGCGCGGCGCTCGGCCGGAAACTCCAGGTGCGGGGTCAACTCCTCGCGCCAGTCCCGCAGATCGAGCCCGTCGACATGGTTCATCACCAGGCACAGGGTCCGCCCGCTCGTCTCCTCCGCCCGCCCCGCCGGATGCGGCGGCGGCCCCTCGAAGTGCTCCCTGACCCCGACCACCCCCACGCGGTGCGCGAATCGCAGCAGTTCGGCCTGCTCGTTCCACTTGGCGCTGATCTGCGCGAACCGCTGCTGGGGGACGGTGCGGCGCATGTCCAGCACTTTGACGACCACGGGCTCGGTGCCGCCGGACAGCTCGATCTCGGCGAGATACAGCACCGCCTCGCCGCCCCGCCCGATGGACCGCACCAGCCGGTACCGGTCGGCCGCCCCCTGCGGCCCCACGAACAGACTCCCCGCCACGGTGCCCCGACCTCCCCCGGAATCAAGGGCACTCAGGGTACGCGCCCGGAGTGTCAGTCGTCAGGACCCTCATCGGGCGCGAACGCCCGCCGGATCTCGTCGGCGGCTGCGGGCCGGCCGGAGTTTTCCAGGATTTTGATGATCCGATCGATGAACAGGGTGTTGTCCACGGAGATGTCCGCGTGGCGCATCAGATCGACCAGCGCCTCCACCACCGTCCGTTCCGACTCGGTGAGAGGGGCGTCCTCCACCGGTTCCGAGGGGTTCAGCGGGGAGGTGGAGACATCGGGAAGGTCCTGGTTGTTGGCCGCGGCCGACAGCAGGGTGAACAGACCGATGAGATCCGCCGTTTCGTGCAGCTTGTTTTCGTTCCTCGCGAGCCACCACACAAGGGCGCTGCCCGGATCCTTCAGCACGTCGTCCCCCAGATAGGCGCGTTTGTTCCGTTCGTGGTTGCGCTCGTGCTCCCAGACGTCCTCGTCCTTGCGGATCATGGCCAGTTTCTCCAGCCGCTCCCGGTCCGTCTCAGGGAGCGCGAGGCGTACATCGCGGGCCATGGCCATCACTCTGCGCCGGTCGTCGGGGGCGGTGAGGCCCAGTTCACCGCTGAGTAGATGCTCGGTGAGGGAGTACTGGGACGGGTGCTCGTACTGCGTGATAACCCGGGCGCGTGACAGAACTGCTCTCGCGGCGAGAGACCCTCCGTCCAGTGGTGAGTCGTCCTCTGTCTCCATCTCGTACCAGCGAACCGTGGCCGAAAACTCGAAGCGATAGTCCGGAGTGCAGCTCGGAAGGGCGACACGGTGAATGCGGTGCTCCATGTACTGCGGTCCGGCGGGGGTCGGCTCCGCGTCGGGCGCCAAGAAATAGGGATCGTCCGGCGGCGGCACCCGGTGCTCCCTTGTGGGGACCATGGTGGCCACCGACGTGCTCAGCGCGGTGACAACGAGGATGACCCAGCACCAAGGGGGCCAGCTCAAGCCGATACCGACGATGAGAAAGGCCAGGATCGACAGCACAGTGAGATAGCCGAGCAGAGTTTTGTGGTTCGCAGTCATCCGGTGGGCTCCATTTCCCTGTCCTGCACCACATCGATCGTGTCGAGAAGCAGCGAGACCGTTGTCCGTCGCTGTTCGCGTTCTTCCACGGACGCGCACGACCAGGCTCGGGCCACCGTGTACAACTCCTCGATGCTGTCCTGCCTGTCACTCACCGCCCGCACCAGCAGATCCAGCAGGAGTTCCGGGCGATGTCCCGCAGCGCAAGCTCCGAGCCACTGATGAAGCGGTCCCAGCCACAGTTCGCGCGGTTCGTCCAGGAGGACCGTGCGCCAGCAGGTTCTGAGGTCGAGGCGCACGTCCGCGCGGCCTATCAGTCCGTCATCGGATCCGATGACGTAGGGGTCGGAGAAGTCGAGGAAGAGCCGGAGATCTGCGTCGCGGTACTCTGCGCTGGCTCGGGCAAGTCGTCGTAGCAACCGGCGTCGCTGCCCGCTATCGCCGTCGACCTGACCGCGGAGTGTTTCAAAGGCGACACGCTTTCCGGCCACATCCTCGCGGCGTGCCAGATGGTGCAGGCGGACAAGTGCCTCATTCGGGCGGCTTGGCGCGAGAACATCGGCGCACACCTTGGCAATGACAGTGCGTCGGCTGTCGCCGAGGTGGCTCTGTTTCGCCCAGTTGTACAGGGTGCCTCGGAACCGGAGGGCGTACGGTTCGCTGCGCAATCCCCGCTCGAGAGCGTTCGCTGCTCCTGCCATCAGCTCACTGGGCTGGCCGGGCTCCGTCCAACTGCTGGCCAGTTCCTCCAAGTCCTGAGGCCGTCCGGTACGCAGACACTGTTCCGCGAAGCGTGCGACGAAAGCCGCACGTTCGTCAGGGGCCAGGGGAACCTCTTTGCACAGACGGTCCGCCCACTCACGGAAACCGTGGCGCAGAGCCGGTCTGTTGGTCCAGAAGTGGCGGCGCACCGCCTGGTCATAGGCGAGTCGTGGGAAATGAACCCTGCCTTCCCCGTCGGTTTCGGCGTCGATGGAGGTCAGCATCTGGGACAGGTCGTCCCGTTCCAGTACCGGAATGTCTTCCCCGTCGGGCTGACGCATCACGCCGAGCAGGATGCGAGTGCTTGTCAGTACCGCTTCCCCCGGTGCGCCGGTGAGCATCGCGGCCGACAGGAGCATGGCTCGTTGCCATGCCAGGCGGTGGCGGGTGATGCGGCTGGTGACATCGCGCGTCCAGGGACGCAGGGCGCTCAGCGCGTGGTCACACCACGTCGTGAAGGACTCGGCCGGTGTCTCGTGACGTGCGGACAGGATCAGCGTGGCCAACTCGGCGAGCGCACGAGCCGGAGCCTCGTTGAGCCACGCCGTGAGGGGAGGGTACTGAAAGTCTTTCCGCCCGAGCACGAGGCCATCGGCTCGCAAGTGGCGTTGCAAGAGGTTGATGCTATCGGGGCGGTTGAGTGAGGCGTGGAACGGCCGCAGTTCCGACGGAGTGAATTCCGGGTTCGCCGGCAGAATGACCACCAGCCGGGCATCCAGATCACGGATAGCGGCGTGGTAGGACGCCAGCCTGCGCTGAATGGCCGCGAGAGATGCGGAGTCGGAGCGGCTCAGGTCGAGCAGAAGGTGATCACCCGGCTCCACGGTGTCAGGCGCGAGGACCGGTACTCCGGGGCCGTCCGGGGTGTCCGCAAGTTCGATGATGGTGCGCCGGGAACGATGATGCGGCCGCAGCAGCATCATTGCGGCGCTCTTTCTCCCAGCTCCTTCGGGGGCACTGAGAAGTACGATTCCGTGCTCCGTCAGAAGGCGGTGGGCGACGCCCCAGCCGGCTGGGGTGGAGAATCGCCGGGCGAGCCAGCGGAGATAGTCCTGCCCGATGAATCGTGGATCGCGCTTCGTCCCCAGCAGGCCGTCCTGCAGGATGGTGAAAACGACCTGCGGACCGGATCCTGTGTTCACCGCGCCGGCGGCCCCGTTGAAGATGTTCTGGAGCGGGTCGTTCACCGAGCGTCGTCCGTGTCACTCGGCTCGGATCGGAAGAATTGCTGTCGGGCATCCCGCACGTCACCGGAGAATTGGGTGACGTGCTGCGGACCGTTTCCGGTGTTGACCACACCGTTGGGCTGGGTGAAGAGGGCACCCACACCACCGTTGTAGGTGGCTCCGGTGTCCCCGATGCGCACGTTGCCGGGGACGTTGTTCATCTGATAGGCGGTGCCACTGTTGTCGCCCATGGTTTGCGATGTCGCCATCTCGTCATCCGGGCCTTTCGTGTCCGTCTCGTCGGCCTGGTCCGCATCATGTTCCGCGAGTTCCGGCACCGTCTTGATCAGTTCCTCTCCGATGCGGTGCAGATCGGCGGGAGCGGAGCGGTGATCGAAAGTCACATACTGGTGCTCGGTAACGAACGCCAACTCCTGCGGAACTTCCGACCTCTTGGGCCATGGAGTGTTCTTTCCGATCAGCACAGGAATCACCGGGATTCCGTATTCGTGAGCCTCCACGATCTCCCGGCGAGTCCAGTCATGCGGGTTCTCCAGCGCGCGCCCGCCGTCTGCTCCCCGGAAACCTGCCCACGCGCGTCCGATGACCGCGATCACAACCTGGCAGCGGCGAATGGCATCAGGAAGTCGATGGGTGTAGTTCTCGCCGCTGTCGATCGACTGGTTGTCGAAGAAAACACGGCCATTTCCGAACCGGAGAGCTAGCTCCTGCCGGATCATAGCGGCAGCCATTTCTCCATCGCCTGTGCGATAGTTGACGAAGATTTCCGGGGAAGCGGGCATGCTTGAGGCACCTCTCTGAGAAAGTGATGAATGGGGCGCGGGGCGGTGGTCGCGCTCAGACCGCCGGCCGCAGGGAGGCCGCCATGCGAGGGGAAAGCTCCCGGACCACGCTGTGCGTACGGAAGCGATTCAGCTCGCTGTTGAGCCGGTACAGGTCGGTTCTGATCGTCGCTGAGCTCACCACATCGACCGATCGAAGCAGCGAGTCTGCTACCGCACACGCCTCGTCGATATCTCCTGCCGTGGCGTGGGCAAGGGCCTGGCGCATCCCGTACCGCGCCCTTGCTCGCATCGCGTCTGCGGGGAGGCGGTTCAATTCACGACCCAAGCGAGCAGCGGCTTCTGCGGGTCGACCGAGGTCGTACAGGCACCAGCCTTCCGCCATCGCTGTCGGATCGCTGACATGGGAGGTACCGAGAACGGGTGCCGCGTCTCCCTTCGTGGCGCGGTCGAGCAAGTCACGCGACCTGTCCAGGGCGCGTCTGCACAAGACTTCCTGGCCTGCCAGGGCGTGCCCCTGGGCCTCCTGTACCGCGGCGAGGCCACGGATGCGGTAGGAGGTGTTCTTGTCCTGTGCCGCGCGCGCCAGGGTGATGGTCCCATCCGCGTCGCCGGCGTACATCGTGACAAGCGCTCTGCGCAGTACGGCGTAGTGCGTCAGGTCGTGATCACCGCCCGAAGAGGCGAGACTGGCCGCCTCGTCGGTCCATTTCATGGCGGAGACATCGTCACCGCCTTCCTGCGCCATCCAGCCCGCGAACTCGGCATATCGCGAGGCGAGCAGCAGCAACTGGGTGCGTACGGGGTCTCCGGCCTTCGACGCGATCCCCGTCAGGGTGTGGGTTTGCGCGGTCAGCGCAGGCAGCACGGCGTGTGGCCCCGCGACCTGGCCGATCCGACGGAACTGATCGAAGAGGGAGCGGAAAAAGGCCAGTGAGACGCCCTCCTCCTTGCTGGCGGCCGGCGCTGTCTGATTCCCGGGAAGGGAACTCAAAAGCACCGAGGCAGCGCCCACCGTCACGACCTTCCGGCGAGGCGGGTCGGCGGATGAGGAGGAGAGAGACGCCAGCCTGCCGTTTGCGCCCAGAGCAGCGTCGCACAGGCGGGCCAACTGGGGAGGAGGCTGCTTGGCGCCGCGTTCGATCTTGCTCAGGTGACCCTTGCTGTAGTGGATCTTCTGAGCGAGCTGGCCGAGGCTCAGCCCGGCCAGGCTCCGTAACCTTCGTAGTTCCGCGCCGAAGCACGGATGGACTTCTTGAGTAGTGTGCTCGTGGCTCTCAGTCACAAGGAAAGCGTGCGGCACCGTGCCAGTCGCTCACAAGACGGTCAGGTGTGTTTCCCGTTTCCTCTTGCCGCCGCCGTGCACTCGTCGCAGGTGCCGAAGATCTCCACCGTGTGGCCGACGTCCGTGAAGCCGTGGTCGCGGGCGACCGCCTCGGCCCATTTCTCCACGGCCGGGCCCTCCACCTCGACGGCCTTGCCGCACAGCCGGCACACCAGGTGGTGATGGTGGTCGTCGGTGCTGCACCGGCGGTAGACGGCCTCACCGTCGCTGGTGCGCAGGACATCGACCTCACCGGCGTCCGCCAGCGACTGGAGGGTCCGGTAGACGGTGGTCAGGCCGACCGAGTCGCCGCGGTGTTTGAGCATGTCGTGCAGTTCCTGCGCGCTGCGGAACTCGTCCACCTCGGCCAGTGCCGCCGCCACCGCCGCGCGCTGGCGGGTCGACCGGCCACGGACCGGCGGTCCTGGCGTGTCCACGTCTACCACTGCTCCCTGCTGATGCTGCCGCGTCCCTGTGTGCGCCCCAAGGGTAGCGGCTCCGCTACGACGAGGCCGCCAGCGCCTTCTCGCCGGCCGGTGACGGCTGGGCGGAACGCCGGGCACGGTGTCTGGCCAGCGGCAGGGCGAGCAGCGACACCACCGCGAACAGGCCGAGCGCGATCAGGACGATCGTCGCGCCGGGGGGCACGTCCGCGTGGTACGAGGTCACCGTCCCCGAGATGGAGACCAGCACGCCCAGCGCCATCGACAGGCCCAGCGTCGCCGCGAAGCCCCGGGTGACCGCCTGGGCGGTCACCACCGGGATGACCATCAGCGCGCTCACCAGCAGCAGTCCCACCACCCGCATCGCGACCGTCACCGTGGCCGCCGCGGTCACCGCCAGCAGCAGGTTCAGGGCCCGTACCGGCAGGCCGGTGACGCGGGCGAACTCCTCGTCCTGGCAGACCGCGAACAGCTGGCGGCGCAGCGTGAAGGTGATGAGCAGGATGAACGCCGACAGGACGCAGATGGCCGTGATGTCCTGCGGGGAGACGGTGGTGATCGAGCCCCAGAGGTAGCTGGTCAGGTTGGCGGTCGAGCCACCGGGCGCCAGGTTGATGATCATCACGCCGCCCGCCATGCCGCCGTAGAACAGCATCGCCAGCGCGATGTCCCCGCGCGCCCGCCCCGAGGAGCGCAGCAGCTCCATGGCCACCGCGCCGACCGAGGAGACCAGCACCGCCATCCACACCGGGTTGGTCTGGAGCAGGAACCCCAGCGCCACCCCGGTCAGCGCCACATGGCCGATCCCGTCGCCCATCAGGGCCTGCCTGCGCTGCACGAGGAAGATCCCCACCGCGGGCGCGGCCACCCCGATCAGCAGCGCGGCCAGCAGGGCGCGCTGCATGAAGGCGTAGTCGAGGAGTTCCAGCATCACAGGATTCCCGTCTCCAGCTCGTGGGGGTGGCAGGCGTTCGTGGCCTCCACCAGGCCCGCCGACAGCGATACCGAGCGGGTGATCAGGGGCTCCAGCGGGCCCAGCTCGTGCAGCACCACCAGGGTGGACACCCCCTGTGCCAGCTGGCTGCGCAGCGTGTCCGCCAGGATCCGCTGGCTGGCCAGGTCCACTCCGGCCAGCGGCTCGTCCATGATCAGCAGCTCCGGCTCACCGGCCAGCGCCCGCGCGATGAGCACCCGCTGGTGCTGGCCGCCGGAGAGTGACTCCACCGGGTCCCGCGCCCGGTCCGCCAGGCCCACCAGTTCCAGCGCCCGCTCCACGGCGGCCCGGTCGGCGCGTCCCAGGGGCCGCAGCCGGCGCCGCGCCAGGCGGCCGGCGGACACCACTTCCCGTACGGTCGCGGGCACTCCGCCGGCCGCGGTCGAACGCTGCGGCACGTACCCGACCCGCCGCCAGTCGCGGAAGCGGCGCACCGGTGTGCCGAACAGCGTCAGCTCGCCGCCGCTGACCGGCACCTGGCCGACCGCCGCCCGTACCGCGGTGGACTTGCCCGAGCCGTTCGCGCCGAGCAGGGCCACCACCTCGCCGCGGCCCACGGTCAGGTCGACGCCGCGCAGCACGTTGCGACCGCCCAGTTCGGCGTGCACGTCGCGCAGGGTCAGCGGTATGGCGGAGTCGGATTCCATCCGGGTCTCGTCCCTTCGGTCGTCTAGGAGGAGGCGCCCAGTGCCTGGCGCAGCGCTTCCAGATTGGCGCGCATGACCTCCAGGTAGTCAGCGCCGGCGGACCGGTCGGTGATTCCCTCCAGCGGGTCCAGGACGGCGGTGGCCAGGCCGAGGTCGTCGGCGAGGGTGCGCGCGGTGGCGTCGCTGGCGAGGGTCTCGAAGAAGACGGTGGAGACGTTCTCCTGCTGGGCGACCTCGTGCAGGTCGCGCAGCCGGGCCGCGCTGGGCTCCGACTCGGGGTCCAGGCCGGCGATGGCCTCCTCGTGCAGCCCGTAGCGCTCGGCGAGGTAGCCGAAGGCGGCGTGGGTGGTGATGAAGGTCCTGGTGTCGGTGTCGGCGAGGCCGGCGGTGAACTCCTCGTCGAGGGTGGCCAGGTCGGCGACCAGCGCCTCGGTGTTGGCCTCGTAGTCGGCGGCGTTGTCCGGGTCGGCCTCGGCCAGCGCCGTGCCGACGCCCTGGGCGACCTCGGCGTACTTCACGGGGTCGAGCCAGATGTGCGGGTCCTCGGCGCCGTGGTCGTGACCGTGGTCGTGGCCGTCGTCGTCCGCGTGGTCGTGGTCGTCGTGGTCCTCGTCGTGGGCGTGGTCCTCGTCCGTGCTGTGGGCCTCCAGGGAGGTGTACGAGGTGGCCTCGGCGATGTGGGTCACGCCGGACTGGGCGATGGCCTCGTCGACGGCCGGCTGGAGCCCCTTGAGGTAGACGATCACGTCGGCCTCGGTCAGCCGGGCGGTCTCCTTGGGGGAGAGGTCGAGGTCGTGCGGCTCGACGCCGGGCTTGGTGAGCGTGCTGACCGAGACGTGCTCGCCGCCGATCCGCTCGGCCAGGAATTCCATCGGGTAGAACGAGGCCACGACGTCCAGCGTGCCGTCCGCGCTGCCGCCGCCACCTCCGCCGTCCGCGTCGGATCCGCAGGCGGTCAGGGCCAGCATCCCCAGGGCCGCCGCACCGGCGGCGAGGGTGCGGGCGGGGGATATCCGGGGGCGGCGTCGTCTGCTCATGACAGCCATTTTCAAGTGGGATGGAAACCATTGTCAAACGATCGGGAGGGTATGTGACCGGTACCTCCCGATACCCCGGATACCCGCCCGTGATCCGGCCATCACGATTTGCTGATGGGCCCTCGTACGCCGGTAATCTGGGGCCACTCCATCGTCGTCCTGAAGAGAGCACCGTGGCCGCCGACAAGATCGACACTATCGTCAGCCTCAGCAAGCGCCGTGGCTTTGTCTACCCGTGCAGTGAGATTTACGGGGGGCAGCGCGCCGCCTGGGACTACGGTCCGCTGGGCGTGGAGCTGAAGGAGAACATCAAGCGCCAGTGGTGGCGCTCGATGGTCACCTCGCGCGACGACGTGGTCGGAATCGACTCCTCCGTCATCCTGGCCACCGAGGTGTGGGAAGCGTCCGGTCATGTCGCCACCTTCTCCGACCCGCTGACCGAGTGCACCTCCTGCCACAAGCGCTACCGCGCGGACCACCTGGAGGAGGCGTACGAGGCCAAGCACGGTCACCTCCCCACCGGTGGCCTGAACGACCTCAACTGCCCCAACTGTGGCAACAAGGGCACTTTCACCGAGCCCAAGCAGTTCTCCGGACTGCTCTCCACCCACCTCGGCCCGACTCAGGACTCGGGCTCGGTGGCGTACCTGCGCCCGGAGACCGCCCAGGGCATCTTCACCAACTTCGCCTCCGTGCAGCAGACCTCGCGGCGCAAGCCGCCGTTCGGCATCGCCCAGATGGGCAAGTCGTTCCGCAACGAGATCACGCCCGGCAACTTCATCTTCCGCACCCGCGAGTTCGAGCAGATGGAGATGGAGTTCTTCGTCAAGCCCGGCGAGGACGAGCAGTGGCAGATCTACTGGATGGAGCAGCGCTGGAACTGGTACCGCGGCCTCGGTATGCGCGAGGAGAACATGCGCTGGTACGAGCACCCCAAGGAGAAGCTGTCGCACTACTCCAAGCGCACCGCCGACATCGAGTACCGCTTCAACTTCGGCGGCTCGGAATTCGGTGAGCTGGAGGGCGTGGCCAACCGCACGGACTACGACCTGAGCGCGCACTCCAAGGCGTCGGGCCAGGACCTGAGCTACTTCGACCAGGAGGCCGGCGAGCGCTGGACCCCCTACGTCATCGAGCCGGCCGCCGGTGTCGGCCGGGCGATGCTGGCGTTCATGCTCGACGCCTACGTCGAGGACGAGGCGCCCAACGCCAAGGGCAAGCTGGAGAAGCGCGTCGTGATGCGCTTCGACCCGCGCCTGGCCCCGGTGAAGGTCGCGGTGCTGCCGCTGTCCCGCAACCCGCAGCTGTCCCCGAAGGCGAAGGGGCTGGCCACCGCGCTGCGCCAGCACTGGAACATCGAGTTCGACGACGCGGGCGCCATCGGCCGCCGCTACCGCCGCCAGGACGAGATCGGTACGCCGTTCTGCGTCACCGTCGACTTCGACACCCTGGAGGACAACGCGGTGACCGTGCGCGAGCGCGACACCATGAAGCAGGAGCGGGTCTCGCTGGACCAGATCGAGTCCTACCTGGCGAGCCGTCTGATCGGCTGCTGAGCCGGTCGCAGCCGCGAGAGCGCACCGTGGCCCGGTCCCCGTACGGGGACCGGGCCACGGCCGTGTCCGGCGTCACCAGCCCGAGGTGTCCAGCTTGCAGTCGAACGGCTGCGGGAGGGTGAAGCTGTCGCCGAAGAGCGCGGTGTTGTGCCGTCGGTACCCCGCCTCTCCCGGGGAGTGGTACACGGTGACGCTGCGTTCCAGCATGTCCACCAGGAGATAGACGGGGACCCCCGCCCTGCCGTACGCCAGGACCTTGTCCACCCGGTCGATGTCGGCGGTGGCGGCCGATGTCAGCTCGGCGACCAGGGATAGAGACGCGCCGGGGAGGCGGATGCTGTCGATGTCGGTCGCTACCTCGTCCGACACATGAAGGTCGGGACCGTACGCCCTGCCCTGTCCGGGGAAGGTGAACAGGTGCGGGCTGGTGTCGATGACGTGGCCTTCGGGCTCATGGCCGGAGAGCTGGTGGACGATGCTCCGCATCACCGGGCGATAGGTGCCCTTCGACCACGGTGACACGACGATCTTCCCCTCGATGATCTCGGCCTGAAAGCCGTCAGGTACCTCCATCTGCTCCACCATGCGGCACAGTTCATCGAACGATGCCGGGGTGGCGGCCCCTATCGATTCCCGTCGCTCCATCACCATCGTCATGATGCACCTCTTCGCACAGTCGGGCCAGTAACCACACAAAGTGTAGGGGCGGCTACTCACAGCGCCCTTCAGTTCGCCTGGTTCGCTCAGGCCCGCAGGCCGCGGATCACCAGGGCGCTGACCGCCTCGAAGGACTCCTGGACGTCGGGCGCGGACCACTCGGCGGCGTGCGAGGGCTTGTGGAAGGAGGCCGTGGCCCGGAAGACGGCCCGGGCCGCGGCGGGGGCGTCCGGGGGCCCGGCGGCGAACTCCCCCGAGGCGCGGCCCGCTTCGATGATCGCGGTGAGCTGGCCGACGAGCTCGGCTATGTGCCGGGAGACCGTCTCGCGCTGCTCCTGAGCCAGCACCTGGTAGGTCGCGAAGAGTTCCGGGTCCTCCACGGCCTTGCGCCGCTTCGCCGCGAACAGGGCCCGCAGCCACCGCTCCAGGCGGCCGGCGGCCGGTCCCTCGCCGGTGGCGATCGCCGCCAGTTCGCCGGTCGCCCGGTCCAGCCAGCGCCGGGTGACGGCCTCGCGCAGCTCGGCCTTGGTGCGGAAGTGGCGGTAGACCGTGCCGTGGCTGACCCCCAGGGCGCGCGCCACGTCCACCACCGTGGCCTTGGCCGGGCCGTAGCGCCGCAGCACATCCTCGGTGGCCCGCAGGATGTCCTCGGGGGTCAGCGGCTCCGGCGGCATCGGTCCTCGGTTCGTGGTGCTCGGGTCGGGTCGGGGTCGGTCAGCTCTTCTTCTCGCTGTCCAGATGGGCCATCTGCTCCGCCGGGTAGCGGTCGCCAGCGGCGGCCCCCGCCGGCACCGCCGCCTCGATGGCGGCCAGATCACCGGCATCGAGCGTAACGTCCAGCGCGCCCAGGGCCTCACTGAGCCGCTTCCTGGTACGCGAGCCGACCAGCGGCACGATGTCCTCGCCGCGGGCCAGCACCCAGGCGATCGCGAGCTGGGCCACGGAGACGCCGCGCTCCTCGGCGATCGCCCGCAGGGTCTCCACCAGGCCGAGGTTGTGCCGCAGGTTGTCGCCCTGGAAGCGCGGGCTCGCGGTCCGGAAGTCACGGGCGTCCAGCGCGCGGTCCGGCTGCCAGTGGCCGCTGATCAGGCCGCGCGAGAGTACCCCGTACGTCGTGACGCCGATGCCCAGTTCCCGGCAGACGGGCAGGATCTCCTCCTCGATGCCGCGCGAGATCAGCGAGTACTCGATCTGGAGGTCGCTGATGGGCGCGGTCGCGGCGGCGCGGCGGATGGTGTCGGCGCCCACCTCGGAGAGGCCGATGTGCCGCACGTGTCCGGCGCGGACGAGGTCGGCGATGGCGCCCACCGTCTCCTCGATGGGCACGTCCGGGTCGACGCGGGCGATGCGGTAGATGTCGATGTGGTCGGTGCCCAGGCGCTGGAGGGAGTAGGCGGCGAAGTTCTGCACGGCGGCGGGCCGGCCGTCGTACCCGAGGAAGCCGCCCTCCACGCTGCGCAGGGCCCCGAACTTGACGCTGATCAGGGCGCGGTCGCGCAGGTCGGCGGAGAGCCCGCGCAGCGCCTCGCCGATCAGCATCTCGTTGTGGCCCATGCCGTAGAAGTCGCCGGTGTCCAGCAGGGTGATGCCGGCCTCCAGGGCGGTGTGCAGGGTGGCGACGGACTCCTCGCGGTCGGCGGCCCCGTAGAGGGCGGACATGCCCATGCAGCCGAGGCCGAGGGCGGAGACCGGTACGCCGGGGGAGGTGCCGAGAGTGCGGGTGGGTACGGCCGGGTGAGGTGTGGCTGTCATGGGTCGAGCGTGCCACATGGAATGACAGATTTCAAAATCTGTCATTCCATGTGGCGGAGGTGGGGGGTCATCGACCGGAGCCCGGGGCCCCCACCCGGCGCGGCGGAGCAGCCGGACGCGTACGGGACAATGGGGGAATGACCGCACCGCCCCTCCAGATCGGACCGCACACCGTCGACCCGCCCGTGGTGCTCGCCCCCATGGCCGGGATCACCAACGCGCCGTTCCGCACCCTGTGCCGGGAGTTCTCCGGGGGCCGGGGCCTGTTCGTCAGCGAGATGATCACCACCCGGGCGCTGGTCGAGCGCAACGAGAAGACCATGCAGCTCGTTCATTTCGACGCCGCAGAGAAGCCGCGCTCCATCCAGCTGTACGGCGTGGACCCGGTCACCGTCGGGCGGGCCGTGCGCATGATCGCCGACGAGGATCTCGCCGACCACATCGACCTGAACTTCGGCTGCCCCGTCCCCAAGGTGACCCGGCGCGGCGGCGGGTCCGCCCTGCCGTACAAGCGGCCGCTGCTGCGCGCCATCCTGCGGGAGGCCGTACGGCACGCGGGGGCGCTGCCGGTGACGATGAAGATGCGCAAGGGCATCGACGACGACCACCTGACCTACCTGGACGCGGGACGGATCGCCGTCGAGGAGGGCGTGACGTCCATCGCCCTGCACGGCAGGACCGCCGCGCAGCACTACGGCGGGCAGGCCGACTGGTCGGCCATCGCCCGGCTGAAGGAGGCCGTGCCCGAGATCCCGGTGCTCGGCAACGGCGACATCTGGACCGCGGAGGACGCGGTACGGATGATGCGCGAGACCGGCTGCGACGGGGTGGTCGTGGGGCGCGGCTGCCTGGGCCGGCCCTGGCTGTTCGGCGATCTGGTGGCCGCCTTCGACGGGCGGGGGCCACAGGCGTACGCGCGGCCCTCGCTCGCCGAGGTCGCCGAGGTGATGGTGCGGCACGCCCGGCTGCTGGGGGAGTGGCTGGGCGACGAGGCGCGCGGCGTCATCGACTTCCGCAAGCATGTCGCCTGGTACACCAAGGGCTTCTCGGTCGGCTCGGAGGCCCGGCGCCGGCTGGCGGTGGCCGGCTCCCTGGACGAGCTGGCCACCTTGCTGAACGAGCTGGACCTGACCCAGGAGTGGCCCGCGGGGGCGGACGGCCCCCGGGGCCGCACCTCGGGCCGCAACAAGGTGGCGCTGCCCGATGGCTGGCTGGGCGACCCCTACGACTGCGCGGGGGTGGCGGCCGACGCCGAACTGGACACCTCGGGCGGCTAGGTCCTGTCTGACACATGGCGCCGGTCAGGCCCGCGTTGTCTGGTGCTGGGGGCACCTCCCGGCCGAAGGCTGGGGGAGCATCGCAAGGCGGAGGGGCGTCCTCGTAGTGGGCTACTTGGGCGTCTCGACAACGCAGCGAGGTGCCGTGCCAGGCGACGTGGGCCAGGCGGGATGTGTCAGACAGGGCCTAGGCCCGGTCCGGGCGAGGCGGCCGGGGGAGCACGGCAAGTTGACCCCGTACCGGGGTGCGGCAGTGCCCCCGGCCGCCCGGACGTCACGCCTCGGGCACGGCCCGGACCTCCGGTGCGGGGGCCGCCGGTGGCGGTGTGGCCGTGCGGGCCCGGGCCGCCGCCGCGACGGCGGCGGTGAGCAGGGCCGCCGTCACCAGCGCCGCGCTCACCCACAGCGGGGAACGCAGGCCCAGCCCGGCCGCGATCACCACCCCGCCCAGCCAGGGGCCCGCCGCCGCGCCGATGTTCAGGCAGGCGGTCGCGAAACTGCCCGCCAGGGTCGGGGCACCGGCCGCCGCGTACAGCACCTGCGAGATCAGGGTGCTGCCCACCGCGAAGGACAGCGTGCCCAGGGCCGGCACCAGGACGAGCACCGCCACCGGGTGCGCGGCGCTCAGCGCGAACACCGCCCAGCCGGCCGCCAGCGCCACCCCGCCCCCGGCGAGCAGCGGCACGGGGCGCGTGTCGGCGAACCGGCCACCGATCCGCACCCCCAGGAACGACCCGATCCCGAACAGCGCCAGCAGCCCCGGCACCGCACCGGCGCCCAGCCCGGCGACCTCCGTGATCACCGGTGCCAGAAAGGTGAACGAGCAGAACGTCGCCCCGTTGACCAGCGCGCCCAGCAGCAGCGTCACCAGCAGCCGGGGCGCGCGCAGCACCCGCAGCTCGGCACGCGCGTCGAGCGGCGGTCCGTCGGTGGCGGTGCTTTCCGCGCCCTTCGGCGCGCCCGGTACGGACGTCAGCACGGCGGCGATCGCCGGCAGCGTCACCAGCGCGACCGCCCAGAACGCCGCCCGCCAGCCCCACAGCTGGCCGAGCAGCGCCCCGCCGGGCACCCCGGCCACGCAGGCGAGCGTGGTGCCGCCGAGCAGGACGGACAGTGCCCGGCCCTTGGCGTCGGCCGGGACGAGCGCGGTGGCGGTGGTCAGCCCGACCGCCATGAACCCGGCGTTCGCCAGCGCCCCGGCGACCCGGGTGGCCAGCAGGACGGCGAAGCTGCCGGTCAGCGCGCCGACGACATGGACGAGGACGAAGACGGCGAGGAACGCGGCGAGTGTCGCGCGGGGCGGCAGACGCCGGCAGAGCAGCGCCATCAGCGGGGCGCCGACCGCCATGCCGACGGCGAAGGCGGAGGTCAGCAGCCCCGCCTCGGAGAGGGAGACGCCGAGATCGGCCGCGATGTCCGGCACCAGGCCGGCCAGCATGAACTCGGAGGTGCCCTGGGCGAAGACCGCCAGCGCGAGGAGATGGACGGTGGGCGGCATGGATTCCCTGGGGTGGCCAGGCATGAGAAGGCTCCGTGAGTGATCGGTGGATACCGGTGGGGAACACGGCACCGGTCGATCGGGTGCGGCACGGAAGGAGCGTGGAACAGCACGACGGAAGCGGGCCCGCGCAGACGCACGAACGCGCAGACGCACGAATGCGCAGACACGCGAACGCGCGGACACGCGAACGCGCGGACAGCGGGGAGCACGGCACAGCACAGAGCGTGCCGGAACAGGTGATCCGTCGAGGAGGGCTCGGCCGGCGCCACCGGATGACCGGTGGCTAGCTTCTGGACGCCTCGGGACTCGACATGCCGGTCAGGCTAGCAGCCTTCCCTCTCCAGGTCGTCCAGATATCCGCTCACCGAGGCGCGGTAGCGGCGCAGATGCGGGGTGAGGGTGCGCAGCGCCAGCAGCGCCGCCTCCCGGTCCCGGCCCAGGTCGAGCAGGGCGAGCGCGGCGAACGTGTTGATCTCGTCCGTCAGCACCCCGTGCCCCGCCGCGCGTTCGGCGGCCAGCAGTGCCGCGCCCTCCTCGGCCCGGCCCAGATTGCGCAGCGTGCTGGCGTACTGGACGGCCGCCTGCACGCGCAGTTCCCCGGTGAGGCCCGCGGCGAAGGCCTCCTCGTAGAGTCCGGCCGCCGCTTCCTCGCTGTCGGTGGCGTCGTGGGCGGAGGCCAGCTCGAACAGGGCGCGGGCCTCGCCGGGCCGCTCGGCCGCCAGCGCGGCCATCCGTGCGCGGAAGGCGGCCGGTTCGAGGTCCTCGCAGGCGTCCCACAGGGCCGCCAGCCGCTCGTCCCAGCCGCCCTCGTGCGTGTCGTCGGTGCTCATGGAGCCCGACCCTCCCACGGCGCGGACCCGGCCGTCACCCGGTTTGTGCGGCCGCGGCCGGCTCGCGTACGGCCGGCGTCGCCGCGCCGACCGCCGTGCGCAGCGCCAGGGGTGCCGCCGCCGACCAGGCCTGCGGCGAGCAGGCGTGCGGGTAGGGCACCGGGCCGAGCCGGTCCTCGCGGTCGTACCCGGCGATCACCTCGGCCAGCCGCCACCCGCTGCGCGCCGCCACGTCCACGATCGCGCCGGCCACCGTACGGGCCTGCTCGTGCAGCCCGTACCGGGCCAGGCCGAGCGCGGCGATGGCGTTGTCGTGCGGCCACACGCCGCCGCGGTGGTAGGACAGCGGGTGGTACGCGCCCTGGCCGGCGGCCACGGTGCGGATGCCCCAGCCGGAGAAGAAGTCGGGGGACAGCAGCCGGCGGGCGACGGCCTCGGCCCGGTCCTGGTCCAGGATGCCGGACCACAGCAGATGGCCCGCGTCCGAGCCCAGGGCGTCCGCGCGGCGGCCGATGCCGTCCAGCGCGAGGGCGGGGAAGCGGTCGGCCGGCAGCCAGAAGTCGTTGAGAAAACGGTTCCTCAGTTGGTCGGCCCGCTCCTGGAGCCCGTCCGCGTAGCCTGCGTCGCCCCACACCGTACGGGCCAGGCCCGCGGTACGGGTCAGCGCGTCGAACGCGTATCCCTGTGCGGTGGCCGCGCTGATCACGCCCTTGGCCGGGGAACCGTCCGTGAAGCAGATCGCGCGGGCCGAATCCTTCCAGCTCTGGTTGGCGAGCCCGCCCTCGTCGGCCCGGTAGCGCAGGTAGCCGTGCTCCTCCAGGCCGCCGTCCGTCAGCATCCAGCGCACCGCGGCACGGGCGTGCGGCTCCAGGCGGCGGGCCAGCTCCGGACCGTGTGCGACGGCGTACGCGTCGAGCAGCACCAAGAAGAGCGGGGTGCTGTCGACCGAGCCGTAGTAGCGGTCGTAGGGCACCTGCCGGAAGTGGGCCAGCTCCCCGTGGCGCACCTCGTGGACGATCTTGCCCGGCTGCGCGATGCGCGCCGGGTCGGCCTCGCGGGCCTGGGCGGCGGCGAGCGCCAGCAGCGTGCCCCGGGCCAGCTCCGGGCGGTCGCGGAGGGCGAAGAGGGAGGTGATCAGGGCGTGCCGCCCCAGCAGGGTCAGGAACCACGGCACCCCGGCGGCCGGTACGTGAACCGTTTCGCCCTCCGGTCCGGTGGCGGCCATCCGCAGCCCGTCGAGGTCGGCGAGCCCGCGCTCGCAGGCCCGGTCCAGCTCCGGCCAGCCGGACGGGGCCACGCCGCGCGGTGCGCCGTCCTCCGGCGCCGCCGGCTGCGGGACGACGGCGGCGGGCACCGGCTCCGGCGCCACGTGCGGATGGGCGGTGACCCGCAGCAGCAGCTCCGCGGTGCCGTGCGGCGGGAGCCGCAGCACCCAGCACAGCCGGCGCGCGCCGCTGCCGGTCTCCTCGACGGCGTCGGGGGCCGGTTCGGTGGTGACCACCGTGCGGGCCTCCCAGTCGCGCCGCCGGTAGCCGAACTCGACGCCGTCCGGCAACGCCTGACGGGTACGCACCGCGTGCGGCTTCTCGTACCAGCGGTGATCGGAGCGCAGCTCGAACTGGTCGGCGAAGTCGGCGTCCACGGTGAGCGCGAGTAAGACGGTGGATTCCTCGCCCCGGTTGCTGCGCAGCCGCAGCCGCTCGGTCAGCGCGGCGGTGGAGACGGTCTGCTGCCGGAAGACGGTGTGGGCCGGCGCCTCCGCCCGGCTGCCCGGGCGGGTGACCACGGTGGTGGCGGTGGCGGTCAGGTCGTCGGAGGCGGGGACCAGGACGGTCGGGGTGCTGCCGTCGATCGTCAGCTGCCAGCGGCTGAGGTGCCGGGCGTCCCGCGCGAACAGGCCGTCCGGCCAGGCACCGCGTTCGCCGGTGATGTCCCCCGAGGGGCCCACCGCCGCGAAGGTCCCGTCATGGACGAGCTGTTTGTGGTGCGTGGTGGTGGTCACGAAGCCCCCCTGCGGCCTGTGGCTCGGAATGCTCGGTTGATGTGGTGGTGGCAGTGCTGGTGGAGCTGATGGAGCCGGTCGTGCCGGTGGCGCCGGTGGCCAGGCTGTCGGTGGCGCCCTGGGCCAGCAGATCGATGGTGAGCGCGGCCGTCCAGCCGAAGTCGCGGCTGCCGCGGGCCGCGCCCGTGTACGGGTCCACGTACTCGGTGAAGTCCGACGCGACGGCGGCCCGCAGCATGGCGGCGCGCAGCGCGGCGGCGCGGCGTGGCTGCCCGTACCTGCGCAGCCCGCGTTCCAGCAGCCAGTTGACGTTGAACCAGGCCGGGCCGCGCCAGTAGCGGCTGGCGTCGAAGGCGGCGCCGGTCAGCGCGTAGCTGGGCGCCATGGCGGTGATGTCGCCGAGGCCGAAGTGCGGCCCGGTGAGCGTGTCGATCAGCGCCCGGGCGACCGGGGCGGGCAGCCCCGGCACGATCAGCGGGATCAGCCCGGCCGCGCTGCGTTCGCGCACCCGTGACCCGGCGCGTACGTCGAAGCTGAAGAACTGCCCGGCGTCCTCGTCCCACAGCCGCTCGCGCAGCGCCGCGGTGCACTCCTCGGCGCGCACCAGGTGGGCGGAGGAGTCCTCGCCGATCTCCATCGCGATCTCGGCGAGCGCGTGCTCGGAGGCGATGAGCAGGGCGTTGAAGGCCGGGTCCTCGACGGCGAAGGGGTGCGGGGCGAGATCGTCGCGGTACCCGTGGTCGCGGTAGTCGAGGGCGAGCCGTACGTACTTGCGGTAGTCGAGATCCGTCGGCCGGTCGCAGGGCGCGCCGTGGGCGAGGTCGGCGCGGGTGAAGGAGCCGGGGGCGGCGGGTGGGACGGCGGCCAGCGGCTGGTCCCAGCTGGGGCTGTTGTCCATGCCGGATTCCCACGGATGGACGATCGAGGCCAGGCCGTGCCCGCCGAGGTCGCGGCGCTCGGTGAGGTAGCGCTGCCAGGCGGCCAGCTTGGGGTAGACGCGCACGAGGAAGCCGCGCCGCTGCGAGGTGTCGGGGTCGGCCTGGTGCACCAGCCAGGCGGCGAGCGCGTGGATGGGCGGCTGGACGATGCCGGAGGTCTCGGGGGCGGTCGGGGCGCCGGCTCCCGCGCCGCGCCCCGCGGTGGTGCTGCGCCAGAAGTCCGGGCTGGGGAAGTAGGCGGCGAGGGGCACCTCGGGGTGGAACACGATGTGCGGGATGCGGCCGTCCCCCCACTGGGCGGCGAGCAGGGTTTCCAGCTCTTGCTGGGCGCGCAGCGGGGACAGGTGCCGCTGGCCGATGGCGATGAAGCCGGAGTCCCAGCTCCACTGGTGCGGGTAGAGGCTGTGCGAGGGGATGGTGGAGGAGCCGGTCCAGTTGTCGAGGAGTACGTGGCAGGCACCGTCGTAGGCGCTGATCGCGTCGGGGGTGAGGGGGTGGAGGGTGCTGGTCTGTTCGGCTCGTTCCACGTGAACTCCGGAAGCAGGTTCGGGGCCACCGTTTTTGTCGATGACACCGTAGAGTTACGTCTACTTAACACGCAAAAGTAGCGCTGTAATATCTCCATCACAAGATGAAGTGGCGAACGTCATCAGATCGCGACCGGAGATGGACCGGTGCCCATGAACCAGCCCAAGCCCATGAACCAGGCGAGCGCCGGGCATCTGCTCCGGTTGATCCGCCGGGGGCAGGCGGGCACCCGGGGAGAACTGCAGCGGGTGACGGGACTGTCACGGTCCACCGTCTCCGCCCGCCTCGATCAGCTGTTCCGGGCCGGCTGGGTGCGCGAGCACGCCGGTGATCCGGTGGCGGATCCGACCGGCGGGCGCCCGGCGGTCCGACTGGAGTTCGACGGGTCGCACGCGGTGGTCCTGGTTGCCGACCTGGAGACGCGGAACGCCCGCGTGGCCGTGCTGGACCTGAGCGGCGAGGTGCTCGCCGAGCACGCGGGGCGGCTGCTGATCGACGACGGGCCCGCGGTGGTCCTCGACCGGCTCGGGGCCTGGTTCGCGGAGCTGCTGACGAAGGCCGGCACTGGCATGGAGAAGGTCTGCGGGGTCGGGCTCTCGGTGCCCGGGCCGGTGGACTTCGCCTCGGGGGAGATCGTCCAGCCGCCGATGATGCCCGGGTGGGACGGCTTCCCGGTGCGCGAGGCCCTGCGCGCGGCCCTGCTGCGCCACACGGGTGGCGGTGCGGCCGAGGGCGAGGACGGGCTGCCCGTCCTGATAGAGAACGACGCCAATGTGATGGCGTACGCCGAGCAGCGCCTGGGGTTCCCGGACTGCTCGGCGTTTCTGCTGGTCAAGGTGTCCACCGGGATCGGCGCCGGGGTGGTGGTCGACGGTGAGATGTACCGGGGCATCGACGGCGGTGCCGGGGACATCGGGCACATCCGGCTGAGCGGGTTCCCGGACGCGCTGTGCCGGTGCGGTTCGTACGGCTGTCTGGCGGCGGTGGCCAGTGGCCGGGCGCTGGCGGAGCAGCTCACGGCGGCCGGGGTACCGACGGCCTCGGGGTCCGGGGTGCGCGACCAACTGGCGATCGGGCAGCCGGACGCGGTGCGGCTGGCGCGGGCGGCCGGGCGGCAGGTCGGGGAGGTGCTGGCCACCGTCGTGACGCTGCTGAATCCCGGGGTGCTGGTGATCGCCGGGGATCTGGCGGGGCCGCCGTTCCTGACCGGGGTGCGGGAGCTGCTGTACCAGCGGGCGATGCCGCGGACCACGGCGGAACTCCAGGTGGTGACGGGCCGGCTGGGGGACCACGCGGGTCTGGCGGGCGCGGGCGCGATGGTGGTGGAGCATCTGTACGCGCCGGACCGTGCGGACGCGCGGCTGGCGGCCCGGGCGGAGGTGCGGGGCGCGCCGGCCGCACCGGGGGCACCGGCCGCGCCGGAGGCGCCGGACGTACGGGAGTCGCCGCATGCGGAGGGCCTGCCGGCCGTGCCGTCGGGACCTGCCGCGCCGCCGTTCGTTCCGGGTCGCTGACCGGTCGTTGACGGAACGCCCGGCCGGTCACGGCGGCGCGTTCCTCTGCTCCTCTTTACCTAATCTTTCCCCTTCTCTCCGGGGTTCTTTGCGCTGCTTGCAGGCATATATCCAGCTTTTGTGCGCGCGGAGTTCCCCACTTATGATGGAAGTAACGCTCAGATGAGCGTTCGCCGGGGTACTCTCCCGCTGTCAGGGCAGACAGCACCACCCCCCGGATCCCGTCCGGGGGTCCCTCAGAGGAGTCGAGTCTCGTGACGCAGACCGTGGAACCACCCTCCATATCTCCACCGTCCGTCCCTCCCACGCAGCCGGCGAAGCTGGTCTACGACTTCGCCGAAGGCAACAAGGACCTGAAGGATCTGCTCGGTGGCAAGGGCGCCAACCTGGCCGAGATGACCCGGCTGGGGCTCCCCGTCCCGCCCGGCTTCACCATCACCACCGAGGCGTGCCGCGCCTACCTGGCGAACGGCACGGAACCGGCCGGCCTGCGCGACGAGGTGCGTGCGCACCTCGACGCGCTGGAGCGGCGGATGGGCAAGCGGCTCGGGCAAGGGGCGGATCCGCTGCTGGTGTCGGTGCGCTCGGGGGCCAAGTTCTCGATGCCCGGGATGATGGACACCGTCCTCAACATCGGACTGTCGGACGCCTCGGTGGACGCGCTGGCGGCCCAGGCCGGGGATGAACGTTTCGCCTGGGACTCCTACCGGCGGCTCATCCAGATGTTCGGCAAGACGGTGCTCGGCATCGACGGCGAACTCTTCGAATCGGCGCTGGAGGACGCCCGCCGGGCGGCGGACGCCGCCACGGACGTCGACCTGGGGGCGGGCGAACTCCGCTCTCTGGTGGACACGTTCAAGTCCATCGTGCGGGAGCGGACCGGCCGGGACTTCCCGCAGGATCCGCGCACCCAGATGGACCTCGCCGTGCGCGCCGTCTTCGCCTCCTGGAACGGCGACCGGGCCCGCCTCTACCGCCGCCAGGAACGCATCCCGCACGACCTGGGCACCGCCGTCACCATCTGCGCGATGGTCTTCGGCAACCTCGGCCCCGACTCCGGCACCGGCGTCGCCTTCACCCGTGACCCGGCCACCGGACACCAGGGCGTGTACGGCGACTACCTCCCCAACGCCCAGGGCGAGGACGTGGTGGCGGGCATCCGCAACACCGTGCCGCTCGCCGACCTCGAACGCCTGGACGCCGCCTCGTACACCGGGCTGCTGCACATCATGGAGGTGCTGGAGAACCACTACCTCGACCTGTGCGACATCGAGTTCACCATCGAGCGCGGCACCCTGTGGATGCTCCAGACCCGGGTCGGCAAGCGGACCGCGGCGGCGGCCTTCCGGATCGCCACCCAACTGCTGGACCAGGGCCTGATCGACGAGCGCGAGGCACTGCGCCGGGTGACCGGGAACCAGCTGGCCCAGCTGATGTTCCCCCGTTTCGATGTCTCGGCGGCGGAGACCGACGTGCTGGGCAAGGGCATCGCCGCCTCCCCCGGCGCGGCGGTCGGCGCGGCCGTCTTCGACTCCGCGACGGCGGTGGAACGGGCGGCGCGCGGCGAGGCCGTCATCCTGGTGCGCCGCGAGACCAACCCCGATGACCTGGACGGGATGCTGGCCGCGGCGGGCATCCTGACCTCGCGGGGCGGCAAGACCTCGCACGCGGCGGTGGTCGCCCGGGGCATGGGCAAGACCTGCGTCTGCGGCGCCGAAGGGCTCGACGTCGACACCGGGCGGCGCCGCTTCACCACGGCGGACGGCAGGGTGATCGAGGAGGGCGAAATCCTCTCGATCGACGGCACCAGTGGCACCGTGCACCGCGGCCGGGTCCCGGTCGTACCGTCCGCCGTCGTCGACTACTTCGAGCACGGCACGGGCGCGGACGACGACGACCTGGTCCGCTCGGTGGACCGGATCATGCGGTACGCCGACCGCGTACGGCGCCTGGGTGTGCGCGCCAACGCCGACACCACCCAGGACGCGGCCCGCGCCCGGCGGTTCGGCGCGCAGGGCATCGGGCTGTGCCGTACCGAGCACATGTTCCTGGGCGAGCGCCGGGACATGGTGGAACGGCTCATCCTGGCCACCTCGGACGCGGACCGGGAAGCGGCGCTGGCGGCGCTGCTGCCGTTGCAGCGGGGCGACTTCACCGAGCTCTTCGAGGCGATGGACGGCCTGCCGGTGACCGTCCGGCTGCTGGACCCGCCACTGCACGAGTTCCTCCCCGACCTCACCGAGCTCTCGGTACGGGTGGCCACCGGGGACGACCCGCACGACCGGGCGCTGCTGCCGGCCGTGCAGCGGCTGCACGAGCAGAACCCCATGCTGGGGCTGCGCGGCGTCCGGCTGGGGCTCGTCGTACCCGGCCTGTTCACCATGCAGGTACGTGCCATCGCCGAGGCCGCGTCCGACCGCCGGGCGGCCGGCGGGGACCCGCACGCGGAGATCATGATCCCGCTGGTGGGCACGGTCCAGGAACTGGAGATCGTGCGGGACGAGGCCGAACGCGAGATCGCCCGGGTGGAGAAGGCCCGCGGGACGGAACTGTCCCTGTCGCTTGGCACGATGATCGAGCTGCCCCGGGCGGCACTGACGGCGGGTCAGATCGCCGGGTCCGCCGACTTCTTCTCCTTCGGCACCAACGATCTGACCCAGACCGTATGGGGCTTCTCCCGGGACGACGTGGAGGCGAGCTTCTTCTCCGCCTACCTGGAGAAGGGGATCTTCGGCGTCTCGCCGTTCGAGACGATCGACCGGGACGGCGTCGGCGCCCTCGTGCGCACCGCGGCCCGCGCCGGCCGGGCCGCCCGCCCGGACCTGAAGCTTGGCGTGTGCGGCGAACACGGCGGCGACCCCGAGTCGGTGCACTTCTTCGACGAGGTGGGCCTGGACTACGTGTCCTGCTCGCCCTTCCGCATCCCCGTGGCCCGCCTGGAAGCAGGCCGGGCGGCGACGGCGCGCGCCTAGCGACGCCGGAGCCACCGGGACGTCCGCCACCCCGACCCTCACCCGGCGGAAGGTCCCGGCCCCTCACGGGGACCCCGGGGGCGGCGCCTGTGCGGAGGCGCCGCCCCCCTTTGCCGTGTTCCCGGGCCTGTTCACCGGCGTCGTGCGTCGTCCACCGGCGACGGGCACCGGGGCGGGCGTCCGCGGTGGGCACACGGCCCGGGGCGGTTCACCCGCGAGGCGCTCCGGGGAAACGCCGCCCCCCGTACGCCTACTCGACCGGCGGGCAGGTGCCGGTTTCCTCGCCGATGGTGTTGATCTCGGCGTTGGAGCGGGGGTCCTCCGCGTAGTTGATCTGGTCGGTGCAGCTGAGGCCGGGCTCCTTGGGGGTGCCGTCCCCGGCGTCGTCCCCGGCCTCGGCGCCTTCGGTTCCCTCGGGCTCGGGGCAGGTGCCGGTCTCCTCGCCGATGGTGTTGATCTCGGCGTTGGAACGCGAGTCCCCCGCGTAGTCGAACTGGTCCGTACAGCTCTGCGCGGGATCCTTGGGGGCGTCCACCGAGGAGTCGGCCCCGGACGAGGAGGCGCCCTCGGTGTCATCACTGTCGCAGGCCGTCAGCGCCAGACAGGCCGCCACCGCGGCGATGGCCAACACCGAGATCTTCCGAACGCGCATTGCTCTTGTCCTCTGGGGGTGGGGGTCCCCGCTCGTGCGAGCGGGGCTGCTGTCTCTGCGGACATCAACCCGGCTGCCCCGGTTGCACCACACCATGCCCCAGGACACGTTCGTGACACACCCACGTGAATGAGCCCGGCGCGGTCGGGGGTCGCCGCCGAGGAAAGCGGCTTGGTCAGCAGCGGAGGCCGCTCAAGGCCGTTCGCTGATCCCCCCGTCCCCCGAGGCGCCGAGCACCCCTACCTTCGTGGACGGAGCACCGGTGCGGCCAATCATTTCGGCGTACGCTGAAAAACCAAGGTCACACGCCTGGGAGGTGCTCGTTGCTGCGCATCCATGTCACGGGGGAGGACCTGGCCCGGATACGCCTGGCGGACCGGCCGGATCCGATGTGGGAGACCGTCCTCAGCTCGCTCCGTTTCCGGGACCGGCGCGGACCGGCCTCGTACGGACGGTGGCGAGGGCAGGTGCGGGGGCGCTTACGGGCACTGCCGCACACCCTGCGGGCACTCATCCCGCTCGGCGGTTACTTCCCGGACTTCCTGACCCCGGTCACCGCCGGTGCCGACTGGGAGGAGCGGGTCGACCGGCTGCGCTCCACGCCCCGGCGGCAGTTGCGGGCCGAGATGCTCACGCTCGACGCCGAGTCCGCCGTCGCGCTGCCCGGCTGGGTACGGGAACTGGCCGACGGAGAGCGGGAGACGCTCGACAAGGTCGCCGGTGACCTCGACCGCTACTACCGGTCCGCCGTCGCCCCGCCCGGTATCTGGTCCGCCGTCCAGACCCAGGTGGACGCCGACCGCGCGCTGCGGATCCGGCATCTGACCTCCGGCGGCATCGAAGGGCTGCTGCACGGGCTGCGTCCCGTGCTGCGCTGGGAGTCACCCGTCCTGGAGGCGGACTACCCCGTCCCGCGCGAACTGCGTCTCGACGGGCGCGGGTTGCTGCTCATCCCGTCCTTCTTCTGCTGGCGCCACCCGGTGACGTTCTACGACGACGGCCCCAATCCGGTGCTGGTGTACCCGATCCAGCACACCGTGTCGACCCTGCCCGGCAGCGCCGCGCTGGGGCGGCTGATCGGCGCCACCCGCGCCCGGGTGCTGCGCTGCGTCGGGCACGGCGCCACGACCGGCGATCTCGCCCGGCGCGCCGGGATATCCGCCGCCTCCGCCAGTGAGCACGCCGGCGTCCTGCGCGAGGCGGGGCTGGTGTTGTCGGTGCGGCGCGGCAACGAGGTGCTGCACACCCTCACTCCGCTCGGCACCGAACTGCTGCCCACTCACGCGCTGGGCGCCGACCAGTGGTAGCGCCGTTCGGGGCGGCCGGTCGCCCCGTACCGCAGCCGCACCCCCACCTGCCGGGTGGAGACGAAGTATTCGAGGTAGCGGCGCGCGCTCACCCGTGACAGACCGCTGCGGACGGCGCACTCGGCCGCCGACAGGTCCTGCGCCGGGTCCAGCGCGGCGAGGGTGCCCCGGATGAGCTCGGCCGTCTGTTCGGAGAGCCCCTTGGGCAGCCGGGGCGGGGTACGGGAGGCTCCGGCGCCGAACACCCGGTCCACGTCGTCCTGTCCGGGCACGGCGATGGCCGCCAGCTCCTGTGCCCGCCGCGCGTAGTCCCGCAGCCGCTCGGCCAGCACCGGCGGGTCGAACGGCTTGATGATGTAGTGCACCGCCCCGCCGCGCAGCGCGCCCCGTACCGTCTCGGCCTCCCGGGCCGCGGTGATGACCAGCACGTCCACGTCCGAGTCCTCGTCGGCGCGCAGGTCGCGCAGCACCTCGAGGCCGCTCATGTCGGGCAGGTAGATGTCCAGCAGGACGAGGTCGGGGCGCAGCGCGGCGACCAGCGCGAGCGCCTCGGCGCCGGTACGGGCCTCCCCGACGACCGTGAAGCCGGGAACCCGTTCCACCAGCTTGCTGTGCAGCCGGGCCACCATGAAGTCGTCGTCGACGACCAGCACGTTGATCATGAGGAGGCCGCTCCTTCGCGGTCGGCGTCGCGCGGCAGCCTGGCGGTGAACGCGGCCCCGTCGACGGTGACCGCCCCGCCGCGCCGGGTGCACACCAGGCGGGTGATGGCCAGGCCCAGACCGCGGGTCGCGTCGGCGGCGGTGGCCTTGGTGGTGAAGCCGTGCCGGAAGATCTCCTCGGCGAGTTCGGGTGCCACCCCGGGGCCCGAGTCGGTGACCGTGAGCCTGACCTCCGTTTCCGTCTCGGTGAGGGCGATTTCCACCCAGCCGGCGCGGCCCGCGCCGCGCACCGCGTCCAGGGCGTTGTCCACGAGGTTGCCGACGACCGTGACCAGGTCGGAGGCGAGGGTCTCGGGGACCGGGCCGAGCGCGCTGTCGGCGGTCACCCGCAGGGCGGCGCCCTGCTCGGCGGCGAGCGACGCCTTGGCGATGAGCAGCGCGGCCAGCGACGGGTCGGCGATCTTCGAGATGACCTCGGCGGCCCGCTCGGTGTGCGCCCCGCTCACCCCCCGGACGTAGCGGGCCACTTCCGGGTACTCGCGCAGTTCGACGAGTCCGGCGATGACATGCAGATGGTTGGAGAACTCGTGTGCCTGGGCCCGCAGGGTGTCGGTGGCGCTGCGGGTGGTCTCCAGCTGGTGCTGGAGGGCGGCTATTTCGGTCAGATCGCGCATGGTGGTCACGGACCCGGCGGACTGGCCCCGGGTGATCAGCGGCATCCGGTTGAGGGTCAGCACCCGGTCGGCAGTGAACACTACCTGGTCGTGCCCGGGAGAGCGGCCGGTCAGCACGTCGTGCAGCCGGGGCTCGACACCGAGGTCGGCGAGGGTACGGCCCGGGGCGTCGCCCGGCAGTCGCAGCAGGTCCCGGGCCGCGTCGTTGACGAGGGTGACCCTGCCCTGCCGGTCCAGGCCGAGCACGCCCTCCTTGATGCCGTGCAGCATGGCCTCGCGGTGTTCGGCGAGCGCGGTGATGGCCTCCGGCTCCATGCCCAGGGTCTGCCGCTTGATGCGGCGCGCCAGCAGGTAGGAGCCGAGCGCGCCGAGCGCGCTGGCGATACCGAGATAGGCGAGCATCTGCGGGGCGGCGGCGGCGATGCGCTCGGTCAGGCTCTGGTAGTCGCGGCCGGCCGAGACGATGCCCAGCAGCCGCCCGTCCTCGCCGAAGACGGGCACGTGCGCCACCAGGGAGGTGTGGCCGTCCGCGGTGGTGATGCCGATCCAGGACCGGCCGCCGAGCACCTGCGATCCGCCCAGCGGCAGCTCGGTGCCGATCCGGCGCGGGTCGGCGGCGGTGAGCACGATCCGGTCGGTGCCGGTGATCTCCACCGTGGAGGCGCTGGAGACGCTGCGGGCGTTCTCGGCGGCCGTCTGGAGGATGCCCTCGCGGTGCGGGTCGGAGAGGCCGACCCGCACCGCGTCCTGGGCGGCGACCGTCTCGGCGACGCTCAGCAGCCGGCCGCCCTCCGCCCGCCGGAACTCGGCGTCCGCCTGCGCGACGGTGACCGCCGCGATGACGCCGAGGACCACCACGATCAGCCCCAGCTGCAGGACCAGGAACTGTCCGGCGAGGGTGAGGCGGGGCAGCCGGGCACGTACCGACATCACTGGCTCCGCCTCCCTTCTTCGGACATGCGCTGGTGTTGCATCCTAGGTACCTCAATGGCGACGGGCGGAAGGGCGGGCGGTGAGTACCACGCGAAGGACGCTGCTCGCGGGCGGCGCGGGCACCCTCGGCGGCCTGCTGCTGGGGGCGGTGGGCGCGGCCGGCTGCGCCGCGAGCGGCCCCGTGCCGCACCACGAACTGCGGCTCATGGTGCCCAACATCCCGGGCGGCGGCTACGACTACACCGCCCGCACCCTGGCCGTCACCCTGAGCGACGCCGAACTGGTGGAGGCGGTGGAGGTCTTCAACCTGACGGGCGGCTCGGGCACCGTCGCGCTGACCCGGCTCGTCCACGAGGCGGGCAACCACCGGCTGCTGCTCCAGATGGGCCTGGGCCTGGTGGGCAGCGTCACCACCCACGCCGAACGCAACCCGACCCGGATCGCGGACGCGACGCCGGTGGCGCGGCTGGTGGACGAGGCGGAGGCGGTGATCGTCGCGCCGGACTCGCCGTACCGCACGCTGGCCGCGCTCGTGTCCGCCTGGCGGGACGGCGCCCTGCGGGCGGGCATCGGTTCGCTCCCCGGCGGCCCCGACCACCTGGCGCTCATGCTGACCGCCGAGGCGGCCGGGATCGCACCCGATGACGTGCGGTCGGCCGTGTACGACGGCGGCGGCGGGCTGCTGGCGGCGCTGCTCAGCCACGGTGTGGACTTCATCATGAGCGGGATCAGCGAGTACCGGCACGCGATCGCCGCCGGGGAGCTGCGGGTGCTCGCGGTGACCGGCGAGCGGCCGCTGGCGGGGCTCGACGCGCCCACGCTGCGGGAGAGCGGGTTCGACCTGGCGGTCACCAACTGGCGCGGGCTGCTGGCCCCGCCAGGGCTGAGCGAGCGGGACCTGGCCGGGACGACGGCGGTCCTGGACGCGCTGCACGCCACCCCGCAGTGGCGGCGGGCGCTGCGGGACAACGGGTGGACGGACTCCTACCTGACGGGTGCGGACTTCGGACGGTTCCTGACGGCGGAAAACGCCCGGGTGTCCCGGCTGCTGAACGCCTTCCCGCCGGTGACCGTCGCGGCGGGGGACGCACAGACGTAACCGGTCGCCGTTCGGCGGCGGCGCGGGACCGGGCCCGCGCCGCGCTCAGTCCGCGGACGCGGCCCGCACCGGTGGCAGGGCGTCGTAGTGGACGCCCGTCAGTTCCTCCGAGCGTTCCCACAGGCGCTCGGCCAGCCGGTCGCGGCGGGTCCACGGCGCGCGCCAGCCGGCTCCGGGGCCGCCGCGCAGCCGCCGCACGCCCATCACGCTGGGCCCGGTGAACGAGTCGGCGCTCACATCGGGGGCGGTCGCCGCGTACAGCGTCGGGGTGGCGCCCACCTCCGGGTCGGTGGCGAACAGCCGGTTGCCGATGCGCGCGATGCGCCGGCCCGTGCCGCTGCCCGCCAGCCGCGGCCCCTTGGCGTGCAACGCGGTCTCCGAGTAGCCCGGATGCACGGCGGCGGCCAGCAGATCGGCACCCGACGCCTCGATCCGGCGCGCCAGTTCATGCGTGAACAGCAGATTCGCGGTCTTCGAGCGGCCGTAGGCGCGCCAGCGCCGGTAGTGGCGCTCCTCGCCCAGCACCCCGGGGCCGGTCAGATGCAGCAGGCTGGAGACCGTCACCACCCGCGCGCCCGGTGTCGCCAGCAGCTGATCGAGCAGCAGTCCGGTGAGCGCGAAGTGCCCCAGGTGGTTCACCCCGAACTGCGTCTCGAAGCCGTCCGTGGTCGTCGCGTACGGCACGGCCATCAGCCCCGCGTTGTTGATCAGCACATCCAGCGGCTGATCCGCGAACCCGGCGGCGAACGCCCGTACCGACGACAGATCCCCCAGATCCAGCAGCCGCAGCTCCGCCCGCGCCTCGGGCACCTGCCCCAGCAGCCGTTCCAGCGCCTGTGCGCCGCGCCGCCGGTCCCGGCAGGCGAGCACGACATGCGCGCCGCGCCGCGCCAGCTCACGGGCGGTGACATAGCCCAGCCCGCTGTTGGCGCCGGTCACCACGATGGTGCGGCCCCTGAGATCCGGGATGTCCCGTACCGTCCAGCCCATACCGTCAAGCGTAGGACCGTACGGCGCCGCCGGGCCAGTGTCTCAGCCCGCGATCACCTCCGCGGGGCAGCGCAGCCGCCGGTCGTGTCCGACGACGCGTTCGGGGCCGGTGAGGGTGAGCGGCAGCCGGTGCCGGATGTCGCCGCTGGAGGCGGCGAGCCGCAGTTCGAGGTCGCCGGGATCGGTGACGCGGCGGCCCGGGGCCACGGTGTACGCGGCCAGATCGGCGTGGAAGGCGAACCGCACCCGGGCGCTGGCGCCGGCCGCCAGCTCCACCCGGGCGAAGCCGATCAGCCGGTTGACGGGACGGACGACCGCGGCGACCGGATCGTGCAGATACAGCTGCACCACCTCGGTGCCCGCGAGATCACCCGTATTGGTGACGGTGATCTCGACGTCCGCGCCGCCGCCGGTGTCCGTGGTGCGGGTGGACAGCGACGGCGCGTCCCACGCGAAGGAGGTGTACGACAGCCCGTGCCCGAAGGGGTACAGCGGGGTGGGGTCGATGTTGCTGGCGTCGCCCAGCAGACCGAGCGGCGGGGCGAGGTACGTCCAGGGCTGGCCCCCCGGGAGCGCGGGCACGCCGACCGGCAGCCGCCCCGAGGGGTTGACCCGGCCGGAGAGCACCCCGGCCAGCGCCGGGCCGCCCTCCTCGCCGGGGAAGAACGTCTGCACGATCGCGGCCAGCCGGTCCGCCCAGCGGCCCAGCGCGTACGGCCGCCCCGCGCACAGCACCAGGACCACCGGCGGGCCGTCCTCGGCCGCCAGCAACTCGTCCAGCAACGCGCCCTGCCCGTCGGGCAGTTCCAGATCGGCGGCGTCGCAGCCCTCACCCGAGGTGCCGCGTCCGAACAGCCCCGAGCGGTCGCCGACCGCGACCACGACGACCTCCGCGCCGTCCGTCCCCTCCGTGGTGATCACGGCGTCGGGGAGTTCGGCGCGCAGCGACTCCAGCAGGGTCGGCACCTCAACCCCCAGGGGCAGCTCGGGGTGTTCGACCCCGACATGGCGCGGGAAGCTGTAGCAGCCGAGCATGGCCGCCACCTCGTCCGCGAACGGGCCGGTCACCGCGATCCGGGCGGTCGGCGCCAGCGGCAGCACCCCACGCGGGTTGGCCAGCAGGACGACGGACTCCTCGGCCAGTCGGCGGGCGGCGGCGCGCAGCTGCGGCGGATCGAGATCCACCGTGCCGGAACCGTCGGCCAGAGCGCTCGGTTCGGGGGACCAGCCGGGGTCCAGCAGCCCCAGTTCGGCCTTCTGCGTCAGCACCCGCAGCGCCGCCCGGTCCACCAGGGCCTCGTCGACCTCGCCGGACCGTACGGCCTTCAGCAGCGGCAGGCCGAACGCCCGTACCGCCGGCAGTTCCACGTCCACGCCCGCCGTCAGCGCCAGGGCGCCCGCCTCGGCCGGGGAGCCGGCCACCCCGTGCGTGGTCTCCAGGAAGGTCACGCCGAAGTAGTCGGAGACCACCGTGCCGGTGAAGCCCCACTCCTCGCGCAGCAGCCGGGTCAGCAGCCAGGCGTCGCCGTGGGCCGGTACCCCGTCGAGGTCGACGTACGTCGCCATCACCGAGCGGGCGCCCCCCTCGCGCAGCGCCATCTCGAACGGCGGCAGCACCACATCGGCCAGCTCGCGCGGGCCCATCGACACCGGGGCGTGGTTGCGGGCGCCGCGCGAGGACGCGTACCCGGCGAAGTGCTTGAGGGTGGCGACGACGCCGGCCGACTCCAGGCCCCGCACGTACCCGGTGGCGATGGTGGACACCAGGTACGGGTCCTCGCCGATGGTCTCCTCGGTGCGGCCCCAGCGCGGGTCGCGCACCACGTCCAGCACCGGGGAGAGCCCCTGGTGGATGCCCACCGAGCGCATGGAGTCGCCGATCAGCCGGGCGGTCTCCTCCACCAGTTCGGGGTGGAAGGTGGCGCCCCAGGCCAGCGGGGTGGGCAGCACGGTCGCCTGCCAGGCGGTGAACCCGGTCAGGCACTCCTCGTGCGCGAGCGCCGGAATGCCGTGCCGGTTGGCGGCGACGACCTTGCGCTGGTCGTCCGCCAGCGTGCGGGCGCGGTCGGCCGGATCCACCGGGTTGGTGCCGAAGGGGCGGGTCACCTGGCCCAGGCCGTGCGGCAGCAGGGCGTTCAGGTCCAGCTCGGGCTCGGTCAGCGAGCCCTGGAGCGGGGCCACGTCCTCACCGTCGCCGTCCGAGCCGGGCCAGATGCTGCTCAGCTGGGCCAGCTTCTCCTCCAGGGTCAGCCGGGCCAGGAGGTCGGCGGCGCGTTCGGCGGCCGGACGGGACGGGTCCTGCCACTGCTGGTGCTCCATGAGGGTCAGGGCTCCTTTACGGGGGGAGGGTTGCGCGCGAGGGTCAGCGACCGCCGACGCCCATCAGGCCGTTGATCAACTGGCGGCGGGCGAAAAGATAGGCGGTGAAGATGGGCACGATGGACAGCACCACGGCGGCCAGCAGGGCGGGGATGTCCACCCGGAACTCGCCGATGTAGTCGTACAGTCCGAGCGTGAGCACCCGGTTCTCCCTCGACTGGGTGAGGATCAGCGGGAACATGAACCCGTTCCAGGCGCCGAGTGCGGAGAACACGCCGACGGTGGAGATGCCGCCGCGGGTCATCGGCACCACGAGCTGCCACAGCACCCGGGCCGGGCTCGCGCCGTCCAGCGCCATCGACTCGTACTGCTCCTCCTCGATGTCGCGCATCGACCCGACCAGGATCAGCACGCTCACCGGGAGCGAGAAGGCGGCGGTGGGCAGGATGATCGCCAGCAGCGTGTCGTACAGCTGGAGTTCGGTGATCATCAGATAGACGGGGATGATCACCGCCTGGGAGGGGATCGCCAGGCCCAGCAGGAACAGCTGGAAGATCCGCCGGGAGGTCCGCGAGCGGGTCCTGATGACGCTGTAGGCCACGGTCACCGCCAGCACGATGACCAGGGCCGCGCAGGAGACGGTGACGATCAGGGTGTTGAGGAGATAGCGCGGGAAGTCGCCCTCCAGGACCCGGCGGTAGCTGTCCAGGGTGAACTCGGTGGGCAGCGAGAGCGGGCCGTTCTCCAGGTAGGTGCTCCGGCTCTGCACCGTGGACGCCACCAGGATGTACAGCGGGACGGCCACGATCACCAGCCACAGGACGGCCGCCGCCCCGGCCGGGAGATTGGCGCGGCGCCAGGCCGCCGGCCTGCGGCTGGTGCTCCTCGTGTCGCCGGTGCCGCTCATATCCCCTCCCGGGTGCTGCGCATCTTGCTGAAGCCGGTCAGCCGCACCAGCAGCAGCGAGACGGCGGTGGCAGTGATGACCAGGGCGGTGGCCACGGCGCTCGCGTAGCCGAGGTCGAACGCCTGGAACCCGGTGCGGTACATCAGGAACGGCACGATCGTCGTCGCGTCACCGGGGCCGCCGCGGGTGAGGATCAGGATGGTGTCGAAGTAGGTGAGCGCGCCCACCACCATGAGCACGGTGGAGGTGACGATGGTGTTGCGCAGCTGGGGGACCGTGATGGCGAAGAACTGGCGTACGGTGCCGGCGCCGTCGATGGACGCCGCGTCGTACAGGGACTGCGGGATCTGACGGGCCCCGCCCTGGTAGATGAGCGTGTGCAGCGGGATGAACTGCCAGGCGGTGACGAACAGGACGGCGGCGAACGCGCCGCGCGGGGAGCCCAGCAGGTCGGCCGAGGAGAGATTGAACCACTCGGCGATCTGGGCGTTGAGCCCCAGGTTCGGGTCGAAGATCGTCTTCCAGAGCAGGGCGAGCGCGACGGAGGAAGCCAGCAGCGGCAGGAAGAAGATCGCGGACAGCACGGCGCGGTTGCGCTGCCGGCCGGCCGCCCACACGCCCAGGAGCAGGGCGATCGGGGTCTGGAACAGCCAGGTGAGGAGGGTGAGCAGCAGGCTCAGGCCGATGGCCTGGCGCATGGCGTCGTCGTTCCACAGCCGGGTCCAGTTGTCGGTGCCGCTCCAGGACGGGTCGGACAGGCCGTCCCAGTTGGTGAAGGACAGATAGCCGACGATGACCATGGGCGCGGCGGCGAAGAAGACGAAGAACAGCAGGCCCGGGACCGCCCAGGCGATGCCTGGGCGGCCGGTGCGGCGCGGGGAGAGGGTGGTCACGTGGGGTGCCCGCCTACAGATTCCGCATCGCGGCGACGAACGCGTCGGGACTGATCTGGCCGCCGAACAGCTTCTCGATGTTGTCGTGCAGGGCGGGCGCGTCGCCGGCGGGCAGCGCCTGGTCCCACGAGAGCGTGAAGGACGGGGCCTCGGCGACCATGTCGTACTGGAAGCGGGCGAACTCCGGGTTGGCGTGCGAGTCCAGCAGGCTCTCGGCGCCGGAGGTGGTGGGGATGTCGCCGTTGTCGATGAGGGCCTGGGCGTACTCGTCGCTCGCGGACATCCTCAGGAACTCCAGGGCGGCGTCCAGGCGTTCGCCCTCCACGCTGGAGCTGACCGACCAGTAGTTGGTGGGGTTGCCGACGACGGCGCGCGGGTCGCCGGTACCGTCCGGGACGGTGGGGAAGGTGGCGAAGCCCAGGTCCTCGGCGGCGAACTCGGGCTGCTGGGAGAGCTGGTTGGCGTACTCCCAGCTGCCCATGAGGTGCATGACGCCGCCGCCCTGGGCGAAGAAGGTGGAGGCGCCGTCGGCGGTGTAGTTGACCGAGCGGAAGTTGTTGCCGAAGGTCCCGGCGTCCACCAGTTCCTTGACGGCCTCGGCCATCCACTGCACGGCCGGGTCCTCCCAGCCGGTCGCGTCGCCGTTGCGGATCCGCTCGAAGATCTCGGCACCGCCGCGCCGGTCGAGCAGATACTCCAGCCACATCAGCTCGGTCCACGGGTCGGCGCCGGCGACGACGGCCGGGACGGTGTCGCGGTCGATGAAGACGTCGATGACGTGGAGGAGATCGTCCCAGGTGGCGGGCGGCTCGACGCCGGCCTCGGCGAAGGCGGTCTTGTTGTAGAAGAGGATCACCGGCTGCACGCCGCGCATCGGGATGCCGTAGTAACGGCCGTCCACGGAGCCCGAGTCCAGGATGGAGGGGATGAAGGCGTCCTTGAACTCCGGGTCCTCGTCGAGGATCGGGGTGAGGTCGATCAGCATGTCCTCGGCGACGAAGTCGCTGATGCTGCCGCCGCCCCAGTTGAAGAAGATGTCGGGCGCGTTGGGGCTGCCCATGGCGGTGCGCATCCGGTCCGTGTAGTTGTCACCCGGGATCTGGACCAGATCGAGCTTGATGTCGGAGGTCTCGTTGAACTTCTCGACGAACTCTTCCTGGATGACCGTCGAGCCGTCCTGATAGACCCACACGGACAGGCTGTCGCCGTCGCCGCGGTTGGGCCCACTGCTGCCACAGGCCGCCAGGGCGGTCGCGGCAACGGCGCACGCTGCCGTGGCCGCGAGGGCACGCAGGGTACGTATACGCATCGCACACCTTCCGGAAAATCGCCGAAAATTATCGGACCAGGTGCCGAAGAAAGTTACGGCGACGGGAGGTTGGCGTCAACGGTTTGCACACGCCCGCTTTCCGCGGGTCCGGCCCCGCGGGCGGTACGGCACCGGGCGCGCGAACGTCACGCCCCGGGGCAGGGCCGGTCGCGGCACGGCGGGGGAGTGGCGGGCCCGGTGAACGTCACGGGGCCGCCGGCCGCCCGGCGCTTAGCCGTTGCGGCGTGACCGGGCGCCGGGGCGGGTGTGCACGGCCTGCGGTTCGCCCCGTCGCGTCGGCGTGCCGAGCGCCGTCCGGCCGCCGTTCCCGGACTCCGTCCCGGCGACCGGCCGGCCCAGCGGTGGTGTGGTCGGGCCGTGCGGCCGTCCAGGGCGCCGCGCGGCTCTCCGGCCCTCGGCCGGCACGGTGGTGGCCGGCGGGCACCACCGCACCACACCGTGGCTAGTCCGCCGGGCGCGGGGCGGGTGGGGCCGTGCTGGCGCGGACCACCAGTTCCGTGGCCAGTTCCAGGCGCGGGGCGTCGATGTCGCCGCCCTGTGCCTGGCGCAGCACGGTCCGGGCGGCCATCTTGCCCATCTCGGCGAGCGGTTGCCGCACCGTGGTCAGCGGCGGCGCCGACCAGCGCATCTCGGGGAGGTCGTCGAAGCCCACCACGCTCACGTCCTGCGGGACCCGCAGGCCCTTGCGGCGCAGCGCCTCGATCGCGCCGAGGGCCATCTGGTCACTCGCCGCGAACACCGCCGTCGGCGGCTCGGGCAGGGCCATCAGCGTCTCGCAGCCGGTGAACCCCGACTCGTGGTAGAAGTCGCCGGGGACGATCAGTTCGTCGTTCACCGGCACCCCGGCGTCCTCCAGCGCGGACCGGTAGCCGTCGAGCCTGGCGCGGCTGCACAGCAGGCGCGGCGGGCCGGCGATGAACCCGATACGGCGGTGGCCGAGTTCCAGCAGGTGTCCGGTGGCGGCCATGCCGCCCGCCCAGTTGGTGGCGCCGATCGTCGGGGCGTCCAGGGCGGGGGAGCCGGCCGGGTCGATCACCACCAGGGGCACGCCGAGCCGGTGCAGTTCCTTGTGCAGGACGGGCTCCAGCGCGCTGGTCACCAGGATCACGCCGTCCGAGGCGCGGGCCCGCAGGTTCTTCATCCACTGGCGCGCGGCGCCGGCCCGGTCGTGGATGGCGGAGACCACCGTGCCCACCCCCGACGCGTGGGCGACCTCCTCCACCCCCCGGATGATCTCCACCGCCCAGGGGCTGTCGAGGTCGTTGAAGACCAGGTCGAGCAGCGCCGCCCGGTCGCCGGGGGCCACGGTGCGGCGGCGGTAGCCGTACTGCCGCAGCAGGTCCTCCACCCGGGCCCTGGTGTCTGGCGCCACGTCGGAGCGGCCGTTGACCACCCGGGAGACGGTGGGCACCGAGACACCGGCCTCGCGGGCGATGGCGGTGATGGTGACCTTCCGCCGTCCGTCGCCCTGGTCCTTGTTCCCGCGCTGCACCGCCATGTTCCCCTGCTTTCTGACGACGTCCGACTCCCGCCGGAAGTTTTTCAACATTATTCCGGAAGGGTTGACGTCCGCCATGGTCACCCTTACAACGGTCCCGTCAGCCTGCGGGGGCATGACAAGGAAAGGGACGGCCATGTTTCCCCTGATGCGCAGAGCCGCGGTCGTCATCGCCGCCGGAGTCCTGCTCTCCGGTGCGGCGTTGCACGGCGGCGCACAGGCATCCCAGACGTCGGTGGAAGAATCGCCATCGGCTCAGTTGGCGACCTTACGCGAAGCCGCGTCAACAAGCGGCAAATTCATCGGAACGGCGATCGCCGACCACCGGCTCAGCGACGCCACGTACAACGGGATCGCGGCGCGCGAGTTCAGCAGCGTCACCGCCGAGAACGCCATGAAGTGGGACGCCATCCAGCCGCAGCGCGGCACGTTCAACTGGGCGGCCCCGGACCGGCTCATGCAGTTCGCGCAGGCCAACAGCCAGCAGGTGTACGGGCACACCCTGGTGTGGCACAGCCAGATGCCGGGCTGGCTCCAGAACGGCAACTTCAGCGGCACCGAGATGAACCAGATCATGAACACCCACATCTCCACGGTGATGGGCCGCTACCGCGGCCAGATCAACCGCTGGGACGTGGTGAACGAGGCGTTCAACGAGGACGGTTCGCTGCGCAACTCCAAGTGGTACCAGGTGCTGGGGCGCGACTACATCGCCAACGCGTTCCGCGCGGCGCGGGCGGCCGACCCGAACGCCAAGCTGTTCATCAACGACTACAACACCGACGGCATCAACGCGAAGAGCAACGGCATGTACAACCTGGTGCGTGATCTGCGTGCCCAGGGCGTGCCCATCGACGGGGTCGGTTTCCAGTCGCATCTCATCCTGGACCAGCTGCCCAGCGACTACCAGGCCAACCTGCAGCGGTTCGCGGATCTGGGCGTGGAGGTGGTGGTCACCGAACTGGACATCCGCATGCGGACGCCCTCCGACGCGGCCAAACTGCAGCGGCAGTCCCAGCAGTTCGCGCAGGTGGTGCAGGCGTGCCTGAACGTCTCGCGCTGCTCGGGCGTCACGGTGTGGGGCTTCAGCGACCGTGACTCGTGGGTGCCGGGCACCTTCCCGGGGGAGGGCGCGGCGCTGCCCTACGACGACAACTACCAGCCGAAGCCGGCCTACAACGGGATCCTGACGGCGTTCGGCGGCTCGCCGGGCGGCGGCGATCCGGGGCCCGGGCCGGGCGCGGACTGCACGGCCGCCTACCAGGTGGCCAACCGGTGGAACGCCGGGTCCGTGGTGGAGGTGCGGGTGACCGCCCGGCAGGCGCTGAACGGCTGGACGGCGACGTTCGCTCTCCCGGCGGGCGAGTCGGTGACCAGCTCGTGGAACACCCAGCTCACCCAGTCCGGGACGACGGTGACCGCGCGCAACGTGGCCCACAACGCCACGGTGCCGGCGGGCGGCACGTTCAGCTTCGGCTTCCAGACCAACAGCGGGGCGGTCTACTCGGCCCCGGTGGTGAGCCTGAACGGCACCGCCTGCACGGCGGGAACCGCCTGAGCCTGGCCCTTGCCGCGGGACGGCGCCGGCCGATGACCCCGCGGGGTCATCGGCCGGTGGCCGCCGGGGCGGGGCTCAGGGCTTGTCCGGCCCGGTACCGGGGAGGCCCACGTCCCCGGCCCGCGCGGTCATGGTGCGGGTGAGGAACTCCCCGGGGTCGCGCACCACGTTGTGGAAGTGGCCGAAGAGTTCGAAGCTGATCAGGCCGAAGAGCGTGGTCCACGCGGTGATCAGGGCGGGGGCCGCCTCGGGCGGCATGGTCCGGGTGTACTGGGTGAGTTCCGGGGTGACGACGTCGTGCGGCCGGCTGTTGGCGGGCGGGGCCAGGTCGCCGCGCGCGTGGGTGTCGGCGATGACGGCGATCAGGGTGAGGGCGACCCGGGACGCCGGTCCGACGGTGGACGCGGGGGCGGCGTAGCCGGGGATGGGCGAGCCGTAGATGAGCGCGTACTCGTGCGGGTGGGCGAGCGCCCACTCCCGTACGGCGTGGCAGACGGCCAGCCAGCGCTCCAGCGGGGGGCGGGACGGCGGAGCGGCCGCCAGGGCGCTCTCGGCGGCTTCACCGACCATGTCGTACGCGTCGATGATGAGCGCGGTCAGCAGGTCGTCGCGGCTGGGGAAGTAGCGGTAGAGGGCGGATGAGGCCATGCCCAGCTCGCGGGCGACGGCACGCAGGGAGAGCTTGGCGGCCCCATCGGCGGCCAGCTGCGCCCGGGCCTCGTTCTTGATGGCGGCCGTCACCTCGCGCCGGGCGCGTTCCCTGGCTCCTCTGATCGCTGTCATACGAACATTCTGCCACTGTTTCGAGAGCAGTGCTCTTGCTTGTGTGCGGTGATAGTGCAACTATTGCTCTCAAGTGAGAGCAGTGCTCTCGAAGCGAGAAGGGGAAGTGCCATGAGCGAGCAGCGGCCGGAGCGGACCGTCCACGTGAAGCAGCCCGGGTGGCTCACCAACAAGGTGTTCAACCCCCTGATGGCGTGGCTCACGCGGCGCGGCATCAGCGTCCGTGGCTCCCGCGTGCTGGCCGTGCGCGGCCGCACGAGCGGCGAGTGGCGCCGTACCCCCGTCAACCCGCTCCGGTACGACGGGCAGCTGTATCTGGTGGCCCCGCGCGGCCACGTCCAGTGGACCCGCAACATGCGGGTGGTCGGCGGCGGCGAACTGCGCCTCGGCAAGAAGGTGGAGGTGTTCACCGCCACCGAGGTCGCCGACGACGACAAGCCGGAGCTGCTGCGCGCCTACCTCAAGCGCTGGAAGGCCGAGACCGGCGCCTTCTTCAACGGTGTCGGCCCCGACTCGACCACCGAGGAACTGCGCCGCGCCGCCCCCGACCACCCGGTGTTCGCCGTCACCGTCACCGAGGTCCGCAACGGATGACGGGGCGGTCCACCCCGTTCCCGCCCGGGCTCCGGCCGTCCCGCCTCATCACCGGCTGTCGGGCCAAGGGCTCCTCCGAGGCGGGCCGACTGGCGTAGCGTTCGCCCCATGAGCGACCCCGAGCTGCTGGCGAGAATAGCCGAACGGCCCGAGCTGTTCCGGTACTTCGAGTGGCCCTGCGACTTCGACGTGACTCGTCTGGACCCGGTGGAGCCAGGGCTGTCCCTGCGGTCGGGCGCCACCCTCGTGCCCGTCGCCGGCTGCGGCGCCGGCGGCAGCTACTTCCTGGTCGACGGCACCGCCGTGCTCTACGCCTCCTCCGAGGGCGAGTGCGCGCTGATCGCCGACTCGCTGCGCGCCGCCCTGGAGCTGATGGCCGGGGTGCCCTTCTGGAAGGAGTACCTCCACCTGAGCGCGCGCGGCCGGGCCCGTCCCGTCGCCGAGGTGCTCGCCGAACTCGACGAGGAACTGGCCGAGCTTCCCGAGTTCGCCGCGAGCGGCGGCCAGTCCGCCGCCCGCGCCCTGGGGCTCGGCCGCCCCGACCGGGTCGCGCTGCTGACCGGGCTGCGGGACGCCATGGCCAGGACCAGCCCCGGCCACCTCCTGATCAACGCCGACGGGGAGCCGTACGACGAGTTCTGAGCCCCGGTGCCCCGGGCGCCGGCCCCGTGACCGCGTGATCGACGAGCGGTCCCCGCACCCGGGCGCGATGCTGGAGAGGTGAGGGAGGTGGTCGCGCATGGCAGGACCACGGCACCGGCAACCGCGCCCGCAACAGCCGTCGCAGCCGTCGCAGCACCGCAGTGACATCGGACGCCGTGTCGTCATGCTGCGCGAACGGCTCGGACTCAGCCGCGAGGACGTCGCCGACCGGGCCGGGGTCGCCCCCGAGTACCTGGCGTACCTGGAGGAGCACGCGGCCTCGCCCAGCTTCAGCTCACTGACCCGGGTCGCCCGCGCCCTGGACACCACCGTCGCCGAGCTGACCGGCTCGGACCTGTCCTCGGGCGGTGGCCACGCCAACCGCGAGGCGAAACTGGTAGCCCTCGACGCCACGGCGTCCCGGGCCCGCATCCCACAGTACGGGGTGGGCCGGATCGGCGTCGAGAACGAGCACGGACCCGGTATTTACCCCGTCAACTACTCCATCGTCGGCGACAGCGTCGTGCTGCGCACCTCCCCCGACTCTCCCGTCGCCTCCGCCGCCGGCCACGAGGTCGCCTTCGAGGTCGATCACATCGACGAGGCACGCAGTGAGGCATGGAGCGTGCTCATCGTCGGCCGCGCCTCCCTGGTCACCGACGAGGAGACCCGCCGGCAGCTGGACGAGGCCGCGCACACCGAATCGTGGGCCGGCAGCGACCGCCAGCTGTGGGTGCGGATCCGGGCCGAACGGGTCTCCGGGAGCGAGATCCAGGCCCGGTGACCGGGCTGCCGGTCAGCGCCGGCCCGCGTCCCGCACCACCCCTCCCGTGCCCGTCCCCGACCCTCCCGCGCCCGTCCCGCACCCGGCTGCCGTTGCCGACCAGGCGAACAGGGGTTCCCATGGAAAGCATGAGTGCCATCACCGTTCCGGAGCTGGAAGCGTGCCGGGCCGTCGTCTTCGACACCGACGGGGTCATCACCGACTCGGCCCCCGCACACGCCACCGCCTGGAAGGCCGCCTTCGACCCGGTGCTGCGCGAGCACGGCCAGGCACCGTTCGACGCCACCGAGGACTACCGGCGGTACGTCGACGGCAAGTCCCGGCTGGACGGCGCCGCCTCCTTCCTCACCCAGCGCGGCATCGGGCTGCCCTTCGGCGACCCCGAGGACCCGCCCGGCACGGCCAGTGTCTGTGCCGTCGCCGCCCGCAAGGAGGAGGAGTTCATGCGCCGCCTCGGCGACGGCTCGGTGGACGCGTGGCCCGGCACCGTACGTTTGCTGCACGCCCTGTACGAGGAACGCGTCCCCTGCGCCGCCGTCTCCTCCTCCCGGCACGCCCGCGACCTGCTCGCGCACACCGGCGTCCGCACCCTCTTCCAGACCGTCGTCGACGGCAACGACGCCGCGCACCTGGCGCTGCGCGGCAAGCCCGACCCCGCGCTCTTCCTGGAGGGCGCCCGCCGCCTGGGCGTCCCGCCGGACGCCTCCGCCGTCGTCGAGGACGCCCTGGCCGGGGTCGAGGCGGGCCGTCGCGGCGAGTTCTCCCTCGTCATCGGCGTGGACCGGGCCGCAACCGCCATCAGCGCGGGCGAACTGCGCGAGCACGGCGCCGACCTGGTGGTGGGCGACCTCGGCGAACTGCTGGCCCCCGAGGCGAGGTGAGCCCATGGCGACCACCATCGAGCTGGGCCGGCTGACCGACGAGTGGATCTGGGCGTACGAGGGCTACGACCCGCGCGCCGAACGGCTGCGGGAAGCCCTGTGCACCCTGGGCAACGGCTACTTCGCCACCCGCGGTGCCGCCCCCGAGGTCACCGCGGGCGCGGCCCACTACCCGGGCACATACGCGGCCGGCTGCTACAACCGGCTCACCTCCCACGTCGCGGGCCGCGACATCGAGAACGAGGACATCGTCAACCTTCCCAACTGGCTGCCGCTGCGCTTCCGCGTCCACCCGGACGACGGCCCCGCAGGCCGCTGGTTCTCCCCCGACCGCGAACGCGGCGGACTGCTGCTCTACCGGCAGTGGCTGGACCTGCGGCAGGGCACCCTCAACCGCGCGCTGCGCTTCCGCGACGCGCACGGCCGGCATCTGGGCGTCGAGCAGAGCCGCCTGGTGCACATGGGCGACCCGCATCTGGCGGCGCTGCGCACCACCTTCACCGCCGAGGACTGGAGCGGCACCATCGAGATCGACTCCGCGATCGACGGCACCGTCGCCAACACCGGGGTGCGGCGCTACCGCGACCTGGCCAGCGCCCACCTCACCCAGGTCAGGACCGGCGTGGTGGAGGAGGAGCCCGACACGGTGTGGCTGCACTGCCGCACCACCCGCTCCGCCATCCACGTCGCGCTCGCCGCCCGCACCCGCTGCGTGAGCGGGCCGCCGCCCGAACGGATCGCCGTCACCGACAAGCTGGTCGGCCGCCGCGCCGCCCAGCGGCTCACCGTCCCCCTGGCTCCCGGCGAGCCGGTCACCGTCGAGAAGACCGTCGCCCTGCACACCTCCCGCGACCGGGCGATCAGCGGCCCGCTGGAGGCGGCCGTCGAACGCGTCCGCCGGGCGGGGGACTTCGCCGAGCTGCTCGGTTCGCACGTCGCGGCCTGGGGGCGGTTGTGGCGGCGCGCGGACATCGAGGCGCCGGGCGAGGCGGGGCACATCCTGCGGCTGCACCTGTTCCACGTGCTCCAGACGCTCTCCCCGCACACCGCCGACCTGGACGTGGGCGTCCCGGCGCGCGGGCTGCACGGCGAGGCGTACCGCGGGCACGTCTTCTGGGACGAACTGTTCGTGCTGCCCTACCTGAACCTGCACTTCCCCGAGGTGTCGCGGGCGCTGCTGATGTACCGCTACCGGCGGCTGCCGCAGGCGGTGCACGCCGCCCGCGCGATCGGCCGGGACGGGGCCCGCTACCCGTGGCAGAGCGGCAGCGACGGCCGCGAGGAGACACCCGAGGTGCATCTCAACCCGCGTTCGGGACGCTGGCTGCCCGACCACTCCCGGCTCCAGCACCATGTCGGCTCGGCCATCGCGTACAACGTGTGGCGGTACGGACAGGCCAGCGGCGACACCGAGTTCCTGCACACCAAGGGCGCCGAGATGCTGGTGCAGATCGCCCGCTTCTGGGCGGACTCGGCCGTCTTCGACGCGAGCATGGGCCGCTACCGCATCCTGGGGGTGGTGGGCCCCGACGAGTACCACGAGGGGTACCCGGACGCGGACCGGCCCGGGCTCGACGACAACGCCTACACCAACGTCACCGCCGCGTGGGTGCTGGCGCGGGCGCTGGAACTCACGCGTGAACTGCCCGCCTCCCGCCGGGAGGACCTCTACGACCGCATCGACATGCGCCCCGGCGAGCCCGAGATGTGGGACGACATCTCCCGGCGGCTGCACGTGCCCTTCCACCGGGGCGTGGTCAGCCAGTTCGAGGGGTATGGCGAGCTGGCCGAGCTGGACTGGGTCGCGCTGCGCGAACGCCACGGCGACATCCGGCGACTCGACCGCATCCTGGAGGCGGACGGCGACAGCGTCAACCGCTACCAGGCGTCCAAGCAGGCCGATGTGCTCATGCTCGGCTACCTGTTCACCCCCGGCGACCTGGGGCGGCTCTTCGGCCGGCTCGGCTACGACCTGGACGAGGCGACCTGGCGGCGGACCGTCGACTACTACCTGGCCCGTACCAGCCACGGCTCCACACTCAGCGGCCTCGTGCACGCCTGGGTGCTGGCCCGCGCCCGGCACCGGGACGCCTGGGGGCAGTTGCAGGAGGCGCTGGCCAGCGACGTCGCCGACATCCAGGGCGGTACGACCGCCGAGGGCATCCATCTGGGCGCCATGGCCGGCACCCTCGATCTCCTGCAGCGCGGACTGACCGGCCTGGAGACCCGCGACGGCGTTCTGTGGATGGACCCGGCGCCGCTGCCGGAACTGTCGGAGTACGGCTTCTCGCTGCGCTACCAGAGCGACGGCGGCATCCAGGTGCGGATGAAGCCGGGCCAGCTGTGGGTCGGCGTGCCGCCGTGGGAGGAGGAGCCGGTCCGGGTGCAGCTCGCCAGGGGGTCCCCCCGGCCGGAGGCTGGGGGAGGCCAGCTGGACGGGATCGGCTTCGAGGTGGCCCCGGGCGAGGACCGGCTCATGCCGTTGCCCGGGCACACCGCCCCGTGACGCCGGCCTACGACGTCACGGTTGCCGCCGCCGGCTGACGGCGCGCCGCGAACACCGGTACGGCACGGGCGTCGTCATCGTCGTCCAGACAGCGCCCGGTCCGCAGATCGAACCGCTGCTTCAGCAGCGGCGAGGCCACGAACGCGCTGCCGCCCGCCGACCCCAGCAGCCCGCGCGAGAGCACATAGGCCCCGGTGAACGGGTCCCGGTTGCCGATCGCGTACGCCGCACCCGTACGGTCAAGGAAGACCGCGATCTGCCGCCCGTCCGGCAGCAGCGCCGCCACGCCGCGCCCCGGGACCAGCTCGTCCGCCGCGCACACCGGCACCCAGCGCCCTCCGCTGAGCACCTCCACCGTCGTCGTCGCCGTCGTCATCAGGCCCGCCCCCCGACCGGGATCTCCGGGCCGGACAGCAGCACCAGGTCCGGCTTGGACTGCCCGCGCTCGGGGACGAACCGCACGCTCGGATCGGGCACCCCCGGCGCGTTGACGAAGGAGACGAACCGGCGCAGCTTGTCCGGGTCGTTGATCGCCTGCGCCCACTCGTCGCGGTAGCCGGCCACATGTGCCGCCATCAGCGCTTCCAGCTCCTCACAGATGCCCAGGGAGTCGTGCACCACGACATCCCGTACGTGGTCGAGACCGCCCTCGATCCGCTCCAGCCACACCGAGGTGCGCTCCAGACGGTCGGCGGTGCGGATGTAGAACATCAGGAACCGGTCGATGAGCCGCACGAGTTCGGCGTCCGACAGGTCCTGCGCCAGCAGATCGGCGTGCCGCGGGGTCGCGCCGCCGTTGCCGCCGACGTACAGGTTCCAGCCGTTGGCGGTGGCGATCACCCCGAAGTCCTTGCCCATGGCCTCCGCGCACTCCCGGGCGCATCCGGAGACCGCCGACTTGAGCTTGTGCGGGGAGCGCAGCCCCCGGTAGCGCAGCTCCAGATCGATGGCCATCCGCACGCTGTCCTGCACGCCGTAGCGGCACCAGGTGGAGCCCACACAGGACTTGACGGTGCGCAGCGACTTCCCGTACGCGTGCCCCGACTCGAAACCGGCCGCCACCAGCCGCCCCCAGATGGCGGGCAGCTGGTCGACGCGGGCCCCGAACATGTCGATGCGCTGCCCGCCGGTGATCTTGGTGTAGAGGCCGAAGTCGCGGGCCACCTCCCCGATGACGATGAGCCGCTCGGGGGTGATCTCCCCGCCGGGGATGCGCGGCACGATCGAATAGGAGCCGTTGCGCTGGATGTTGGCGAGGAAGTGGTCGTTGGTGTCCTGGAGGGCGGCCTGTTCACCGTCCAGCACGTGCGTCCCGGCGCCGATGGCGGGGGCGAGCGAGGCGATGATGGAGGCGACGGCCGGCTTGCAGATCTCGCAGCCCTCGCCGCCGCGCGCCGCCTCGCGCCCGTACTGGTCAAGGAGCCGCTGGTAGCTGGTGACCCGCAGGGCCAGCACGATCTCGTACAGCTCCTGCCGGGTCTGTGCGAAGCAGCCGCACAGCCCGGTGTCGATGACCGCGCCGCCCGCCGCCAGCTCCTCGTTGACGAGCCGGCCCAGCACCTTGACGCAACTGCCGCAGCCCGTACCCGCCTTGGTGCACTTCTTCACCTCGGGGACCGAGGCGCAGGAGTGATCGGTGACGGCGGAGCGGATGGCGCCCTTGGTGACGTTGTGGCAGCTGCACACGACCGCGTCGTCGGGCAGCGCCCCCGGACCCTGCGCCGTGGGCGGGGCGAGCCCGGCGGGCAGCACCAGCTGCTCGGGCGGGGCGGGCGGCACGCTGCCGGTGAACGGGCGCAGCAGGCCGTAGGCGTCCGCGTCGCCGACCAGCACCCCGCCCAGCAGGGTGCCGTCGCCGCCGATGACCAGCTTCTTGTACACGCCGGAGCGGGAGTCGGCGTACACGACGTCCAGCGAGTCCGGCGCGGTGCCGTGCGCGTCGCCGAAGGAGGCCACGTCCACCCCCAGCAGCTTCAGCTTCGTGGAGGTGTCCGCCCCGTGGAACCCGCTCGCATCCTGCCCCGCGATGGTGCGGGCGGCGGTGGCGGCCATGTCGTAGCCGGGCGCCACCAGGCCGTACACCCGGCCGTCCGCCGCCAGGGCGCACTCGCCGATGGCGTACACGGCCGGGTCGGTGACGGACACGCAGCGCTCGTCCACCGTGATGCCGCCGCGTTCGCCGACCGCGAGCCCGGCGTCCCGGGCCAGGCCGTCGCGGGGGCGAACCCCGGCGGAGAAGATGACCAGTTCGGCCTCGACGGCGGAGCCGTCCGACAGAGACATCCCGGTGACGGTGCCGTCCTGGGGGTGGGTGAGGATGCGCTGCCCGCCCACTCCGGTGTGCACGGTCAGCCCCATGTCCTCCACGGTGCGGCGCAGCGCGGCGCCGCCGCCCTCGTCCACCTGGACGGGCATCAGGCGCGGGTTGAACTCCACGATGTGGGTGGCGAGTCCGAGCCCGCGCAGGGCGCCCGCCGCCTCCAGACCGAGCAGCCCGCCGCCGACGACGATGCCGGTGGTGGTGCGGTCGGCCTTCGCCCACTCCTCGATGGCCAGCAGGTCCTCGATGGTGCGGTAGACGAAGCAGCCGGCGGCGTCCCGGCCCTCGACCGGCGGCACGAAGGGCGCCGAGCCGGTGGCGAGGACGAGCGTGTCGTAGCGGATGACGCGCCCCGAGCGGGCGGTGACCGTACGGGCGGCGCGGTCGATGGACTCGGCCGGGTCGGACAGGCACAGCTCGATGCCGTGCAGGTCGGCGAAGCCGGTCGGGGTGAGGGAGAGTTCGTCGGGGGTGACGCCCGAGAAGTAGGAGGTGAGCTTCACCCGGTCGTAGGCGGGGCGGGGCTCCTCGGCGAGGACGATCACCCGCGAGCGGGCGGTGACGCCCCGTTCGGCCAGTTCCTCGAGGAAGCGCTGACCGACCATGCCGTGACCGATGAGCACGATGGTGCCGGTGTCCTGGGCCTTGTCCGTGTCGGTGTCCGTGGACATCAGTTTCCTCCGTCGTGGGTGAGCAGGTGCAGCAGCGGCGTGGCGGGGAGGGCTTCGTCGGACTCCCAGGCGCGGGTGAGCTGACCGACCGCGCCGAGATCGCCGACCAGTACGCCGCCGCGCAGCCGGTCGCCGCGCACGACGAGGCTGCGGTACGTGCCACGGGTGGCGTCGGTGAGCCGGACGGTGTCGTCACCGTCGGTGGGGGAGGCGGTGCCGAAGGCGGCCACGTCGATCGGGCCGGGGAGGGAGAGCCGGTACAGCGGGCGCGAGCCGTGATAGGCGGCCTCGGCGCGGCCGTTGAGCAGGTCGCCGAGCACATCGGCCTGTTCGAGAGCCGCACCGGCCAGCCCGTGGGTGACGCCCGCGTGTTCGGCGCAGTCACCGATGGCGTGGACGTGCGGCTGCGAGGTCCGCAGCCGCTCGTCCACGACGATGCCGCCGGTGCGGCCCACCGCGATCCCGGCGTCCCGGGCGAGACCGGAAAGCGGCAGCACCCCGCAGGCCAGGAACACGGTGTCGGCGGCCAGTTCATAACGCCCCCCAGCCTCCGGCCGGGGGGACCCCCGGGCCAGCAGCACGCCGCCGGGGCGCAGCCGCCGCACCCGGCACTCGGTGTGCACCTCGACGCCGAGCGCGGTCAGCTGCTCCCGCAGCAGCGTGGACGCGGCGGCGTCCAGCTGGCGTTCCATCAGCCGCTCGCCCTGCTGGACCAGCACCGTGTCCACGCCGCGCACCGCGAGGGCGGCGGCGGCCGACACGCCCAGCAGCCCGCCGCCGACCACGACGGCGCGCTCGCCCGGGTCGGCGAGGGCGTCGTCCAGGGTGCGGAAGGCCCGTACGCCTTCGGGCAGTTCCCCGTCGTGCAGCGGTGGCAGCACGGGCGCGGCGCCGGTGGCCAGCACGAGGGTGCCGTAGGGCTCCCGGGTCCCGTCGTCGCACACCACCTCGCGGGCGGCGGTGTCGACGGCGATGGCCCGTACCCCCGCGCGCCAGCGCACGCCGGGGCCCGGCGCGGGCAGGGCGATCACCTCCGGGCCGTACTGCCGCGCCAGCACCCCGGCGAGCAGCACCCGGTTGTACGCGGGGTGCCGCTCGCCCGCGATGACGGTGGTGGGCGCGTCGAGCCGGCGCGCCAGCCGGGCGGCGGCCATTCCGCCGCCGACGATCACCACAGGTTCCATGCCCTGAGCGTGCGGGCCCTCCGTTACCCGCCCGCATCACCGCCGTTTCCCCCGCGCAACGCTGCCCTCAGCGGGTGCACCGGGCCGGTGTGAGCCCTTCCGGCTGCCCGTCTCACCGCGGATTAAGGTCCGCTCAGGCCACCCTTATGCGCCCCTTAACGGCCGCTCCGCCGGCCGCGCGCGCCCGTACGCTGCCGGGCATGACGGCGACCTGGCCAGCACCTTTACGGCTCGCCCCGCACACCGTGCGCCTGGGCATGGGGCCGGCGGGCTGCTGGCCACCGGCCTGTGGGCGCTCTCCGCGCGCCCGGACGATGTGCCCGCGCCGCCGCCCGGGACGCTGTTCGCCTCCGCCGCGCGGCCGCCCGGACCGGCCGGCCCCCGGGGTGCCGCGCCGCCCCGGCCGCGCCCCGGCTCCGGACCCGACACCGGCCGTACCCGCGTCCGACCCGCACCAGTGGAGGAAAGAGATGCCCCTTCAGGTACGAACGGCCCACACGGCGGAGCTGTCGACGGCGACGCTGCGGGCGATCCGGGCGCTGCTGGGCCTGATCGAACATGACTGGGACCACGCGCTGGGCGGCATGCACACGATGGTGTGGGAGGACGACCGGCTGATCGCGCACGGCGCGGTGGTCCAGCGCCGGCTGATCCACGGCGGGCGGGCGCTGCGCACCGGGTACGTCGAGGCGCTGGGCGTCCACCCCGACCACCGGGGGCGGGGGCACGCCCGCACGGTGACGGCCGTCCTGGAACGGGTGATCGCGGCGGCGTACGACCTGGGCGCGCTGTCGGCCCCGCCCGGGGTGGCGGCGTACTGGCCGGCCAGGGGCTGGCAGCCGTGGCAGGGCCGCACCTGGGCGCTGACCCCGATGGGCATCGCGCGCACGGAGGAGTCGGACGGCACGGTGCACATCCTGCCGGGGCCGGTCCCGCTGGACGTCACGGGCGAGCTGATCTGCGACTGGCGGGACGGCGACATCTGGTAGCTCAGAGGCGAATCAGCCCCGCCCGTCGATGAGACGCCCGGCCCGGCGCGACGGTCGCGCACGCAACGGTGAGCTTCGGGGCGGCATGGGAATCGCGGCCGGGGTCCGTCTCCACACCGGGGGAAACGCGGGGTTGAGTCCCCCCGCACCGGACGCTCCATCACGTCACGAGCAGGCCCGCAGAGCCCGGATCAGCGGTCCCGGGAAGTGCGCTCGGGCCGCGTTCCCCCGGAGCCCCGGCCGAAGGCGGCGGAGATCCGCTCGTGTGCCTCGGCCAGTTCTCCGGCGGAGAACGCGCCGTGCTCCTCTTCGAAGTTCCGCAGCTCCTGGCCGAGCAGTGCGTGGCGCAGCCGCCGCGCCTCCTCTTCCGTGGCATCGCCGGACACGGTGTTCATGGTTCTTCTCGGCTCTCGTACCTGCTCGGTGGGTGGGGGCGTGGTGGCGGGCGGGGTCCCCGGATCCTGCGCCGTACCGGCGGGCCGTACACGCGGTGGTCGGGCCCCGCCGTACGGTCGGTGCGCCGCACGCGGTCGGCTCGCATCACCAAGCTCCAGGCGGTGCACGGGAGATGATGGCCCCGGTAGTCCGGGTTCTGTGGGGAGCCGTCTCGTGATGGTGTTCGTGGCTGTTCTGCTGTGGGTGTCGCCGGTGATCTTCGCCATGTCGGTGCTCACGGTGGTCGTGCAGTTGGCGCGATGGCTGCTGCCCGGGGGGTTGCCGAGGGTGCCCAGTGCCAAGCCGCTGTTGTTCGGCGCCGCGCTGGCGTGGAGCGGCGCGGGGACGCTGTACGTGCACGCGGTCGGAACGTACGCGGGAGGCTTCCTGTTTCCCGACAGCGTCTGTCTCCTCGAGCTGGGTACGGACGAGCCCCCGGAGTCGCGGCGGCACTTCCCGCTCGGCGTCGTGTGCCAGGGCACGGAGATGGTGCCGGGCTGGGTCAACCCCGCCCTGTACGCGCTGCTGGTGCTGGGCGTGGTGTCCCTGACGGCTGCCGCTGTCTACGCGTCGACCCGGCCCGACAGGAAGTCCTCCCACGTGTGACGTCCCCGGTCCGCGCCCTCGGCGGCCAGGTTGGTGCCGGCGCGCAGGGCGCGGCCGGCCTTTCCGGGGAGGGGGAGGGGGAGCACCGGGCGGCGGGTGCCGGTGGAGCGCAGGTAGGAGTGGATCAGCTCGTCCAGCCCGTACACGGTGGGGCCGGCCAGGTCGGGGACCAGGCCGGCAGGTTCGCCCAGGGCCAGTTCCGCCAACCGGGCGCCCACATCGCGTGAGTCGACCGGTTCCACGCGCACCCCGCGCGGTGCCGGAACGACCGGGAGCCGCGTCATCTTCGCCAGCACGGTGTGGAGCAACTCGTGGAACTGGGCCGCGCGCAGCGTGGTCCAGGGAATGCCGGACTCGGCGACGGCCACCTCGGTGCCGAGCTTCATGCGGTGGTACCCGATCGGGACCCGGTTCGCGCCGATGACCGAGATCAGCACCAGGTGCCGCACGCCTTCCTCGGTCGCGGCGCGCACCAGGTTGCGGGTGGCCTCGTCGTCGCCCTTGGGGCCGCCGGCCAGATGGACGACGGTGGTGGCGCCGGCCACGGCTGCCTCGACGCCCTCGTTCTCCAGCAGGTTCCCGGTCACGTACGTGAGGCCGCCGTCCTCCCCGTCGCGGCCGTCACCGGTGGGGCGGGGACGTCGGCTCAGGACGCGCACCGGGTGGCCGGCCTGCCGCAGCAGGGGGACGACGTGCTGTCCGAGGGTGCCCGTGCCGCCGGTGACCAGAAAGGGCGCTGTCATGGCTTCTCCGCATCGCAAGGGGGTTCTCTGTCTGCCATGACCCCTGGAACGGTGCCAACGTGACGCGCCGAACGTGCCGCCGCACGAGGTGTACGCGTTGCCACGAATGCCTGCGCCAACTCATCACGTTTCCCTAAGATCTGCTTCATCTTGTCGCCCGATATGGCGACAGTGTGAAACCGCAGGGAGAACGACGATGACACACGCACGCTTAACCGCGCTTCTGGCCGCCTTCGCCGTGGCCGTGCTGCTGCCGCTGGGTACGGCGGGCAGCGCCCAGGCCGCCGGGTCCGTGAAGATCACCAAGATCTACTACAACAGTCCCGGCAAGGACGACCGCAGCAACGCCAGCCTCAACGGCGAGTGGGTGCAGATCACCAACTCCACCAGCAAGGCCGTCAGTCTCAAGGGCTGGACGCTGACCGACGCCCAGAAGCACACCTACACCTTCGGCACGTTCAGCCTGGGTGCCGGCAAGTCGGTGAAGGTACGGACGGGTTCGGGCAAGAACACGGCCGCCAACGTGTACCAGAACCGTGGTGCGTACGTCTGGAACAACGACAAGGACACCGCCACCCTGCGCAAGTCCAACGGCACGAAGGTGGCTTCGTGCTCCTACAACAACTCCCGCGTGGAGTTCAAGAACTGCTGACCTCCTCGGTGACCCACGCCAGGTAGGCCGCGCTGCCGCCGGTGATCGGGGTGGCGATGATCTCGGGGGTGTCGTACGGGTGGCGGTCCAGCAGATGGGATTCCAGGGCGGGGTAGCGGGCGGCCGTGGTCTTGCAGCTCACCCGCCACTCCTGTCCCTGCTGGACCTCCCCCTCCCACCAGTACACGCTGGTGATCGGCCCCTCGATCTGCGCGCAGGCCGCCAGCCGCGCCCGCACCGCCGAGTCCGCGAGTCCGTGTGCGGACTCCTCGCTGTCCGTCGTGACGTGCACCAGTACGTGCTCGGCCGTCATGTGAGCGCCTCCCGGGGGGTGGTTCGCGGATGCCTGGTGTTCCCCGGGAGGCTATCCACTCATCCCTGCCACACGCCGGTCGCCGCAGCCTCCTTCACGTAGTCGGTGAAGTCCCGGGGAGCACGTCCCAGGGCCGCCCGTACGCCGTCCGTCACCCGTGCGTTGCGGCCGTCCAGCACGTCCGTGAACAGGTCCGCGGTGAACTCGGCCTCCGCCGGGGGCAGTCCGGCCTCCGTCAGCACGGTCCGGTACGCCCGCGGGCCCGCCCGGCGGTAGCGGATCTCCCGGCCCGCCGCCGCGGACAGTTCCCCCGCCGCCTCCTCGAAGGTGAGCAGGCGCGGTGAGGACAGCTCGTAGGTCGCACCGGCGTGCGCCGGGAGGTGGCCGGTCAGTGCCTCCACCGCGACGTCCGCGATGTCGTCGGCGTCGACGAAGGGTTCGGTCACCCCCTCCGCCGCCGGAAGGACGAACTCTCCCTGCCGCACCCCGTCCAGCAGGAAGTCCTCGCTGAAGTTCTGCGCGAACCACGAGGCCCGCAGCACCGTCCAGCTCTCCGCGCCCGCGCCCCGTACCGCGTCCTCCGCCGGTACGGCGGACGGCATGCCGCGCCCGGACAGCAGCACCAGGCGGCGCGCTCCGCGCGCCACCGCCAGCCTGGCGAAGGCGTCCAGGGTCCCGGCCGCGCCGGGCGCCGAGACGTCGGGCGCGTAGGCGAGGTAGACGGCGGACACATCCGCCAGGGCCGGCTCCCAGGTGGTGCGGTCGTGCCAGTCGAAGGGCGGCCGTCCGGCGCGTGAACCGAGACGTACGGTGATGCCGCGCTCCGTCAGCCGGGCGGCGATACGGCGGCCGGTCTTGCCGGTACCGCCCGTGATCAGCGTGGTGTTCATGCATCCCATTCCACGCCCCGGGCCGTCCGGCGGCCATCCCTCAGACGCTCGCCGCCATGTGCGGGCGTCTAATCTCTCCCTCATGGACAGTCTCGCGAGCCTGCTCGAAGGCCCCCGCGCCCACCGCGCCTTCCTGCTGCGCGCCGTCTTCGACCCGCCCTGGTGCGTACAGGTCCGGGACCGCGCCCCGCTGACCGTTCTGTGCGCCCTGCGCGACACCACCTGGATCACCCCCGGGGGCCAGGACCAGGACCAGGGCCAGGTCCAGGACCAGGAACCGGTGCGGATCGACACCGGTGACATCGCCGTGGTGCGCGGCCCCGCCCCGTACCGCGTCGGCAGTGGTACGGATGTCCCGGTGCAGGTGGTGGTGCACCCCGGGGACGTCACCACCACCCCCGAGGGCGAAGGGCTGTGCGAGCAACTGGACCTCGGCGTCCGCACCTGGGGCAGCGGACCCGACGGCGCCGCCCAACTGCTCATCGGCACCTACCACGTCGACGGCGAGGTCAGCGGCCGGCTGCTGCGGGCCCTGCCGCAGTTGCTCGTCCTGCGCGAAGCCGACTGGGACTGCCCCCTGCTGCCGCTCGTCGCCGAGGAGATCGGCAAGGACCGGCCCGGCCAGAGCGTTGTCCTGGACCGCCTGCTGGACCTGCTCCTCATCGCCGTGCTGCGCGCCTGGTTCGCCCGCCCGGAGGCCCGGGCCCCCGCCTGGTACCGGGCGCAGGCCGACCCGGTCGTCGGCCGCGCGCTGCGCCTGCTGCACGAGGACCCCGCCCACCCCTGGACGGTCGCCGCCCTCGCCGCCCGCGCCGGGGTCTCGCGGGCGGCCTTCGCCCGGCGCTTCGCGACTCTCGTCGGCCGGCCGCCCATGGCGTACCTCACCGACTGGCGACTCGCCCTCGCCGCCGACCTGCTGCGCGAACCCGCCGCCACCCTCGACGCCGTCGCCCGCCGGGTCGGCTACGGGAGCGGCTTCGCGCTCAGCACCGCCTTCAAGCGGGAACGCGGCATCAGCCCCAGCCTGCACCGCCTGAGCGCCGGATAGCGGTGGCCCTCACGCGTCCGCGCCGAGGGTGGGGGCGTGGCCTCAGCCCCAGCCGGCGCCGGGCGTGAGCGCGTCCGGCACCGCCGTCACCGAGGTGAGCACCAGCACCGCGTCCTCCAGCGCCACCACCGAGTGCCGCACCTGCGGGATCTTCATGATCTCGCCCTCCGTCAGCGGGATCCCGGCCGCGCCGTCACCGGCCGGCACCACCTGGACGGCGCCCCGCACCAGATAGAGACTGGCAGCGGGCGGCGCGTTGTGCTCCTCCAGTTCGGCGCCCGCCGTCAGCGCGATCACGCTCTGCCGCAGCGGGCCGTCGTGCAGGAACAGATGGGCGCTGCGGCCGTGCTCCGCCGCGCGGGCCCGGTCCAGATGGTGCTCGGCCAGGGCGTTCAGATGCGTGGTGTGCTGCGTGGTGTCGGTCACCCTTCCATGCTCCGGGGTGCGGGCGGCAGCGCAACCCGGTTCACCATGAAGCGCCCCCTTTCACTCCGGCCCCTTTCACTTTCTCCCCCGTCCCCCCGCCCGCCCCGCCGCGCCCTCACTCCCGCTCCACCCGCACCGCGCAGATCTTGAACTCCGGCATCCGGGAGGTGGGATCGAGCGCCGGATTGGTGAGCGTGTTCGCCCGCCCCTCACCCGGCCAGTGGAACGGCATGAACACCGTGTCCGGCCGGATACCCGCGTCGATCCGGGCCGGCGCCACCGCCCGCCCCCGTCGCGACACGACCACCAGCCGGTCGCCCTCCGCCGCCCCGAGCGCCGCCGCCAGCCGCGGATGCACCTGGACGAAGGGCCCCGGCGCCGCCGCGTTCAGCTCCGCCACCCGCCGCGTCTGCGCCCCCGACTGGTACTGCGCCAGCACCCGCCCCGTGGTCAGCAGCACCGGATACTCGGCGTCCGGCTCCTCCGCCGCCGGACGGTGCCCCACCGCCGTGAACCGCGCCCGTCCGTCCGGCGTCGCGAACCGGTCGAGGAACAGCCGCGGCGTCCCCGGATGATCCTCGGCCGGACACGGCCAGAACACCCCGCCCTCCGCCGTGATCCGCGCGTACGTGATCCCCGCGTAGTCCGCCGTGCCGCCGGCGGAGGCCCGCCGCAGCTCCTCGAAGACCCGCTCCGGCTCCTCGGGGAAACCCTCGTCCCACCCCGCGAAGTCCAGCCGCCGCGCCAGCCCGCGCAGCACCGCCAGATCGCTGCGGCACCCGTCCGGCACCGGCACCGCCCGGCGCCGCAGCTGCACCCGGCCCTCCAGATTCGTCAGCGTGCCGCTCTCCTCCGCCCACTGGGTGACCGGCAGCACCACGTCCGCCAGCCGCGCGCTCTCCGACAGCACGACGTCGCACACCGCCAGAAAGTCCAGCGACCGCATCCGTTCCTCGATGTGCGCGGCACGCGGCGCCGAGACCACCGGGTTGGAACCCATCAGCAGCAGCGCCCTGATCCCGCCCGGGTCCGGGCCGCCGAGCGCCTCCAGCAGCTCGTACGCGCTGCGCCCCGGCCCCGGCAGCACGGCGGGGTCCACGCCCCACACCCCGGCCACGTGGGCGCGCGCCGCCGGGTCGGTGAGCATCCGGTAGCCGGGCAGCTGGTCGGCCTTCTGCCCGTGCTCGCGCCCGCCCTGCCCGTTGCCCTGCCCGGTGAGACAGCCGTAGCCGGAGTACGGGCGCCCCGCCCGGCCCGTCGCCAGGCACAGATTGATCCAGGCCGAGACGGTGTCGGTGCCCTTCGACTGCTGTTCGGGCCCGCGCGCCGTCAGCACCATCGCCGCCTCCGGCGCGCAGAACAGCTCCACCGCCTCCCGCAGCTGGGGCACCGGTACCCCCGTGATGCGCTCCACCAGCTCCGGCCAGTGCGCCATCGCCTCCGCCCGCGCCTCCTCCCAGCCGCTCGTGCGCTCCGCCACGAACGCCTCGTCCACCCGCCCCCCGGCCACCACCAGGTGCAGCAGCCCCAGCGCCAGCGCCAGGTCCGTCCCCGGGCGGGGCGCCAGATGCAGATCGGCCTGTTCGGCGGTGCGGGTACGGCGCGGGTCGATCACGATCAGCGTGCCGCCGTTCGCGCGCAGCTCGGTGAAGTAGCGCAGCGCGGGCGGCATCGTCTCCGCGAGATTCGAGCCGACCAGGATGACGCAGCCGGTGCGCGGAATGTCGGCCAGCGGAAACGGCATCCCCCGGTCCAGGCCGAACGCCCGGTTCCCGGCCGCCGCCGCCGAGGACATGCAGAACCGGCCGTTGTAGTCGATCTGCGAGGTGCCCAGCACCAGCCGGGCGAACTTCCCCAGCGCGTACGCCTTCTCGTTCGTCAGCCCACCGCCGCCGAACACCGCGACCGCGTCCGCCCCGTACCGCTCCCGCGCCCCCGACAGGCCCCGCGCCACCCGCGCCAGCGCCTCGTCCCAGTCCGCGGGAGCCAGCTCGCCGTCCGCTCCGCGCACCAGCGGCCGGGTCAGCCGGGCACCCGGATTGAGTACGGCGGTGGCCGTGGCACCCTTCCCGCACAGCGCGCCCCGCTCCACCACCCGCGGAACACCCTGCGGCACCCGGCGCAGCCCCATCGCGCACTGCAGCGCGCAATACGGGCAATGCGTGTCCGTGATGTCTGTCATATCGGGGCTCATGCGGGCCATCGTGCGACGGCGGTGTTACGCGGGCCCCGCCCCGGGGTTACGGCCCCGGCGCGCATCGCTCACCCCGCGTACGGGGCGCGGGGTGAGCCCGGGGCGCGGCATTGGTGACACCCGCGCAACACAGCGGCAACGCCATGGGCCCAGGCTGGCGGCATGAGCGCCCGCACGATTCCCACCCCCACCCTGGTGGCCGTCGCCCACGGCTCTCCCGACCCCCGCGCCGAACGGAGCATCACCGCCCTGCTGCGCCTGGTGCGCGCGCTGCGGCCGGGACTGCGCGTCGAGGCCGGCTATCTGGAGAACAACACCCCGCGTCTCGCCGACACCCTGGCGGGGCTCGGCGCGGGCGGTGGTGGCCGGGCGGTGCTGGTGCCGCTGCTGTTCAGCCGGGGGTACCACGTCAAGCACGACATCCCCGGGGTGCTGGAGCGGGTACGCGGGGGCCTGACCGTGACCACCGCCGCCTGCCTGGGGCCGCACCCGCTGCTGGTCGACGCCCTGCACAGCCGGCTGGTGGAGGCCGGCTACCGGCGCTCCGCCGACCCGGACGCGGACGGTGTCGTCCTGGCGGCGGCCGGATCGCTGGACCCCGAATCGGCGGCCGGGACCGAATACACCGCCCACATGCTCGCCGACCGGCTCGGCGGCGTACCGGTACGGCCCGCGTACGCCTCGGCCGCCCGGCCCACGGTGGCCGAGGCGGTCGCCGAACTGCGCCGCAGCGGGCGGAGCAGGATCGCCGTCGCCTCCTGCTTCACCGCGCCGGGCCTGTTCGCCACCCGGTGCGCCGAGGCGGCGCCGGGGGTGGCCGCCGCCCCGCTGGGCGCGCACCCGGCGCTGGCCCGGCTGTTGCTGCACCGCTACGACCAGGCGCGCGGCGCGATCCCGGAGCCCGCCCCCACCCCGGCCCCGGCGACGCGGCGGCCCGCGCTGGTGGCGAGCGAGGGATAGCGGAGGGAGCGGCAGCCGGTTCGGCGGCCCGGCGGATCCGCGCACGTCGTCGCTGAGATCCGCGCGTTCCTGCCGTGCCCGCGGGCCGGGGTGCTGTTGTCCGGGGGGCGAGCGCGCCCCACGCCGCATCCGGCGGATCTTGTACGTTTCTCGCATGAACGGCACGGCGACCACGCGGACACGCGCCCGGACGGGGCGACCGCACCGTGACGGGAGCGGTGAGGTCTTCCCCGGCCACCCCGCGCCCCTCGCGGCGCGGCCTGCCCCCCGGGCCACCGCCGCCGGCCTCACCGACCGAGCGCACGACCACCGGCACCTCACGCGGCATGTCGGCACCACACCGGGCAGGTTCCCTACATGAAACTCGACAAGCCGCTGAGCGCTCCGGTGAGCAGCCGTCCCCCCATCGCCCTCTCGGCGGCGGGCTTCGTCAGCTGCTTCGACCGGTTCGCCATCAGCCCGCTGCTGATCCTCATCTCCACCGGGCTCGGTATCCCGCTCGGCACCGCCGTCTTCACCGCCAGCGCCTACTTCCTCGCCTACGGCCTGTCCCAGCCTCTGTGGGGCATACTCTCCGACCGCGTCGGCCGGGTCCGCGTCATGCGCTGGACGCTGCTGATCGCGGCCCTCGCCGGCGCGGTCTCCGCGCTCGCGCCCAACGCCCACGTCCTGATCGCGGCCCGGATCGTCGCCGGTGCCTGCTACGGCGCCGTCGTCCCCACCTCCCTCACCTACCTCGGCGACACCGTCCCCGCCGCCCGCCGTCAGCGCGCGCTCTCCGACCTGATGGCCGTCATGGCGGTCGGCACGGCACTGGCCACCGCCGTCGCCGGTGTGCTGGCCGAGGCCGTGGACTGGCGGCTGGTGTTCGCCGCGCCCGCCGTATGCGCGGTGATCTGCTCGTACGCCCTGCGCACCCTCCCCGAACCCCGGCGCGCCGCGAGCTCGGCGGGCGGCATCGGCGGCCACCTCGGCGCGGTGCTGCGCAACCGGTGGGCGCTCACCGTCTTCGGTCTGGCCTTCGTGGAGGGCGCGGTGCTGCTCGGCACCATGACCCTGCTGGCCACCGCGCTCCAGGCGCGTGGCGTGAGCGCGACCGTCGCCGGGCTCGCCACCGCGATGTACGGGGTCGGCGTCGTGATCTTCTCCCGGCTGGTGCGGATGCTCACCGGGCGGCTGCCGGTGTGGGGGCTGATCGCCATCGGCGGGGCGCAGATGTGCGCCGGGTACGGGATCGTCACCGCCTGGGTGACGCTGCCCGCCGTCTTCGTCACCGCCCTGCTGCTGGGCGGCGGCTGGTCGTTCATGCACTCCTCGCTCCAGACGTGGGTCACCTCGGTGGTGCCGCAGGCACGCGGCACCGCGGTGGCGTTCTTCGCCGGAGCTCTGTTCATCGGCTCCTCGGCCGCCGCGACCGCCGCCGGGCCGCTGGCCGAACGCGGGCACTACGCCCTGCTGTTCGGCATCGCCTGTGCCCTGACCGTCCCGCTCACCCTCACCGCCGCGCTGACCCGCCGCCGCTGGCGCCCGGCTCCCGAGGAACCGGTGGCGGTGCCGGGGCCCGTGACGGCGGAGCCGGCCCCGGCCGAGCCGGCCCCCGCGGAGCCGCAGACCCAGGCCGGTCCCGGCGGTCGCTGAGGGCGGGCCGGTCCGGGACCGCCACCGGGCCGCCGCACCACCGCACCACCCCGGCGGCACCCCGCTGTCATCCCCGCCGGTTAATGTCGGGATATGCAACACAGCGCCGCGTACGCCCCAGCCGATGCCGAGCGGTGGGACCCCGAGCCGGACAAACGCTCCGGGCGGACCGCATTCCAGCGGGACCGGGCGCGGGTGCAGCACTCCGCCGCGCTGCGGCGGCTGGCGGGGAAGACCCAGGTGGTCACCCCGGACACCGGCCACGGCGGTCCGACCGGAGCGGCCGTGGCCGAGCACGCCTGGGACGCCAGCCCCCGTACCCGGCTCACCCACTCGCTGGAATGCGCGCAGGTGGGCCGGGATCTGGGGACGGCCTTCGGCTGCGACTCGGACATCGTGGAGGCCGCCTGCCTCGCGCACGATCTGGGCCACCCGCCGTTCGGGCACAACGGGGAGCGGGTGCTGGACGAGATCGCCGCGCCCTGCGGCGGGTTCGAGGGGAACGCGCAGTCGCTCCGGCTGCTGACCCGGCTGGAGCCGAAACGATTCTCCGAGCCCTTCCACCGGTCCGTCGGCCTCAACCTCACCCGCGCCACCCTCGACGCCGCCACCAAGTACCCCTGGCCGCGCGGCGGCCACCCCACCGATCCCGCCTCCCCCAAGTTCGGCGCCTACGAGGACGACCTGCCCGTCTTCGACTGGCTCCGCCAGGGCGCCCCCGGCCACCGCCGCTGCTTCGAGGCGCAGGTCATGGACTGGTCCGACGACGTCGCCTACTCCGTCCACGATGTCGAGGACGGCCTGCACGCCGGGCACCTGGACCCCGCCCTGCTGCTCGCCGAGCCCGAGCGCGCCGAGATCTTCCGCGTGGTCCGGGCCCGCTACGCCCCGCCGTCCACCGGCGACACCGACCTGGCCGCCGCCCTCGACCGGCTGCTCGACCAGCACTGGTGGCCGCACGGCTACGACGGCTCCGCCACCGCCCAGGCCCGGCTCAAGGACGCCACCAGTCAGCTCATCGGACGGTTCTGCCTCGCCGCCGAGCAGGCGACCCGCGAGCGGTACGGCCCCGGCCCGCTGCACCGTTACGCGGCCGAACTGATCGTCCCGCCCGACACCCGGCTGGAGTGCGCCGTCCTCAAGGCGGTGGCCGACGTGTACGTCATGCAGCGCCCCGACCAGGAACTCCGCCGGGGCCGCCAGCGCGAGCTGCTCGCCGAACTCGGCGACGCCCTCATCCGCCGCGCGCCCCACGGACTGGACCCGCAGCACCGCGCCCTTTACGCCGCCGCGAGCGATGACGCATCCGCCCTCCGGGTGATCGTGGATCAGATCGCCGCGCTCACGGACGCATCGGCACGCTCCCTGCACGCCCGCCTCACCGCGTCGTCCCCGGGGTATGTGTGGGGGTGACCATCCCCCAGCACAGCAGGGGACACCTGCGGCAAGGAGGCAGCGCGTGGACGGTATGGACGGCATGCACCGCACGTTCGTGATCATCGGAGGAGGGCTGGCGGGCGCCAAGGCCGCCCAGACCCTGCGGGAGGAGGGCTTCGGCGGCCGGGTCATCCTCATCGGCGACGAGCACGAGCAGCCCTACGAGCGTCCCCCGCTGTCCAAGGGATACCTCGCCGGGCGTGCGGCCAAGGAGAGCGTGTTCGTCCACGAGCCGTCCTGGTACGCCACCCACCACGTCGAACTGCACCTCGGGCAGCAGGCCGTGCACATCGACCGCGAGGAGCGGGAGGTGCGGCTCGGTGACGGCGCCCGCGTGCCGTACGACGCGCTGCTGCTGGCCACCGGCGCGGAGCCGCACCGGCTCCAGATCCCCGGCGCGCGCGGCGTGGCCGGCGTGCACCATCTGCGCCGCCTCGCGCACGCCGACCATCTGCGCGCCGTGCTGGCCGACCGCACCCGGCAGGGGGAGCCGCTGGTCATCGCGGGCGCCGGCTGGATCGGCCTGGAAGTGGCGGCGGCGGCCCGCGAGCTGGGCTCGCCCGTGGTGGTCGTGGAGCCCTCGCCCACCCCCCTGCACGGCGTGCTGGGCCCGGAGCTGGGGGAGGTGTTCACCGGGCTGCACCAGGAGCACGGGGTGGAGTTCCGCTTCGGCCGCCGGCTCGCCTCGATCAGCGGGCGGGACGGGCAGGTCGCCGGGGTGGTCACCGACGACGGCGAGGAGATCCCGGCCCGCGCCGTCCTGGCGGCGATCGGGGTGCGGCCCCGTACGGCGCTGGCCGGGGCCGCCGGGCTGAAGCTGGCCGAGGACACCGGCGGGGTGGCGGTGGACGCCTCGCTGCGCACCAGCGATCCGCACATCTGGGCGGCCGGCGACATCGCGGCCTTCCCGGCGCCGGACGGCGGGCGGCTGCGGGTGGAGCACTGGGCGAACGCCCTGAACTCGGGACCCGCGGCGGCCCGCGCGATGCTCGGGCAGGAGGTGACCTACGACCGGGTGCCGTACTTCTTCTCCGACCAGTACGACGCCGGCCTGGAGTACTCGGGCTGGGCGCCGCACGGCTCGTACGACCGGGTGGTGTACCGGGGCGAGGTGGGCAAGCGGGCGTTCATCGCGTTCTGGCTGAGCGCCGAGGGCCGCGTCCTGGCCGGGCTGAACATGAACGTGTGGGACGTCACCGGGCCGATCCAGGAGCTGATCCGGTCGGGCCGCCCGGTGGACGCGGCGGCGCTGGCCGACCCGGCGACGGACCTCGGCTCGCTCTGACCCGCCGCTCCGGTTCCCCGGGCGCGGCCGGTGCCGGGGAACCGGCCGGTCCGCCGGTGTTCCGCCTGGTGTTCCGCCCGGCGCGGCATAGGGTGGCATACAGGTGCGAAGCACCGGCGCGGACGGAGCGGACGAGCGAGGTGGCGGCAGGTGGTCGTGCGGGACGCGAAGCCCGATGAGCAGACCGTGACCTCGCTGGCGGCGGCGGCAGGGACGGCGCCCTCCATGTTCAACGCGCAGCCCTGGCGGTTCCGCTACCTGCGCGACGCCGCCACCTTCCAGCTGCGCGCCGCCCTGGACCGCACCCTCCCGCACACCGACCCGCACGGCCGCGCGCTGCATCTGGGCTGCGGCGCCGCCCTGTTCAATCTGCGGGTGGCCGCCGCCCACGCGGGCTGGGAGCCGGTCGTCACCCTGCTGCCCGACCCCTACGATCCCCGGCTGCTGGCCACCGTGCGGCTGGCCCCCGCCGACGCCCCCGACCAGGAGCTGGCCCGGCTGCACCCGACCCTCACCCGGCGGCACAGCAGCCGGGTGCCGTTCCGCGACGAGCTGGTGCCCGAGCCGGTGCGCGCCAGGCTGCGCGCGGCCGCGGAGCGGGAAGGCGGTCAGCTGCACTTCCCGTCCATCTGGCACGTGCGGGCCATCCTGGAGCTGGTCCGCGACGCGGAGGGCCGCGACCGTGCGACCCCGGCGCGCGCCGAGGAGCGTGAGCGCTGGACCCGTACCCCCGAGGAGGCGCGGACCGCGACCGACGGCGTGGTGGAGCAGGTGCTCGGCCCGTACGGCGGCTACCACAGCATCCCGGTGCGGGATCTCGCCGGGCGGCACAGCGCGTTCGAGCAGGGGGACCCCACCCCGTTCGAGGAGGAACCGCAGCTGGCGCTGCTGGGCACCGCCGAGGACCGGCCGGCGGACTGGCTGCGGGCGGGGCAGGCGATGGAACGGGTGCTGCTGCTGTGCACCGAGTACGGGCTGTCCACCGGGCTCACCACCCAGGTGCTGGAGTGGTCGGAGCTGCGCTGGCCGGTGCGTGATCCCGAGTCGGGGATGGGGCAGGTGCAGATGGTGATCCGGCTCGGGTACGGGCCGCCGGTGCCCGGTTCGCCGCGCCGCCCGGTGGGGCAGATCCTGGAGATCGACTGACCGGCGAGGCGCTTCCGGCCGCCCTCACTACAGTGGCGGCATGAGTGCCATCCGTACCGCCGTCGTCCCCGTCTCCGAGGTCTTCCGGCTGCGCCGGGACGTGCTGCGTCCGGGGCTGCCGGCCGCGAGCGCCGAGTTCGCCGAGGACACGCTGCCGGGGACGTTCCACCTCGCCGCGTACGAGGGCGCCGGGACGCGGGTGCTGGGGTGCGTCACGCTGTTCCCGGATCCGCTGGACGGCGACACCACGGCGTACCGGTTCCGGGGGATGGCGAGCGACCCGGTCGTGCGTGGCCTGGGCTACGGCGCGGCCGTGCTGGCGGCGGCCGAGCGGGAGGCGGCGGAGCGCGGGGCCGGGCTGCTGTGGTGCAACGGCCGCACCGGGGCGCGCGGCTTCTACGAGCGGCACGGCTACGCGGTGCGCGGCGAGGAGTTCGTGATCGAGGGCGTCGGCCCGCACTACGTCTTCATCCGGAAGATCCCCAGCCGGGCATAACGCCACATATGCGGTTACGTTGCTCGTGGAGGTGCATGAGCGATGGCCAGACAGACCGTGGCGGAACAGTTTGTGGACACCCTGGTGCGCAGCGGGGTGCGGCGCCTGTACGGCGTCGTCGGGGACAGCCTCAACCCGGTGGTGGACGCGATCCGGCGCGACCGCTCCATCGACTGGATCCAGGTGCGGCACGAGGAGACCGCCGCCTTCGCCGCCGGTGCCGAGGCCCAGATCGCGGGCCGGCTCGCCGCCTGCGCGGGCTCCTGCGGCCCCGGCAATCTGCACCTCATCAACGGCCTGTACGACGCCCACCGCTCCATGGCGCCGGTGCTCGCCCTCGCCTCCCACATCCCTTCCAGCGAGATCGGCACCGGCTTCTTCCAGGAGACCCACCCGGACCAGCTGTTCCGCGAGTGCAGCCACTACTGCGAGCTGATCTCCAACCGGCGGCAGATGCCGCGGGTGCTCCAGACCGCGATCCAGCACGCGGTGGGCCGGGGCGGGGTGAGCGTCGTCGCGCTGCCCGGGGACATCGCGGGCGAGCAGGTCGCCGAGCGCGCCGAGGAACACGCCCTGGTCACCAGCCGTCCCTCGGTCCGCCCCGCGGACGGCGAGATCGAGAAGCTGGCGCGGATGGTGGACGCGGCGGACCGGGTCACGCTGTTCTGCGGCAGCGGGACGGCGGGGGCGCACGCGGAGGTGATGCGGTTCGCCGAACGCGTGAAGGCACCGGTGGGGCACGCGCTGCGCGGCAAGGAGTGGATCCAGTACGACAACCCGTACGACGTGGGTATGAGCGGACTGCTGGGCTACGGCGCGGCGTACGAGGCCACCCACGAGTGCGATCTGCTGCTCCTGCTCGGCACGGACTTCCCCTACAACGCGTTTCTGCCGGGCAAGGAGGTCAAGATCGCCCAGGTGGATGTCCGCCCCGAACATCTGGGCCGGCGCTCCACCCTGGACCTGGCGGTGTGGGGGGACGTGAAGCAGACCCTGGACTGTCTGACCCCGCGGGTCCGTGCCAAGACCGACCGGCGCTTCCTGGACCGGATGCTGAAGAAGCACGCGGAGGCGCTGGAGGGGGTGGTCAGCGCGTACACCAAGAAGGTGGAGAAGCACACCCCGATCCACCCGGAGTACGTGGCCTCGGTACTGGACGAGGAGGCCGCCGACGACGCGGTCTTCACCGTGGACACCGGGATGTGCAACGTATGGGCGGCGCGCTATCTCACCCCGAACGGGCGGCGGCGGGTGATCGGGTCCTTCAGTCATGGATCGATGGCCAACGCCCTGCCGCAGGCGATCGGCGCACAGTTCACCGACCGGCGGCGGCAGGTGATCTCGATGTCGGGGGACGGCGGGTTCACCATGCTGATGGGGGACTTCCTCACCCTGGTCCAGTACGACCTGCCGGTGAAGGTGGTGCTGTTCAACAACTCCACGCTCGGGATGGTGGAGCTGGAGATGCTGGTGGCGGGGCTGCCGGCGTACGGCACCTCTCACCACAACCCGGACTTCGCGGCGGTCGCGGAGGCGGTGGGGGTGCACGCGCAGCGGGTGGAGAAGCCCAAGGAACTGCGGTCCGCGCTGCGGTCCGCCTTCAAGCACAAGGGCCCGGCCCTGGTGGACGTGGTCACCGACCCGCACGCGCTGTCGATCCCGCCGAAGATCAAGGCCGAGATGGTCACCGGCTTCGCCCTGTCGGCCGGGAAGATGGTGCTGGACGGCGGCGTGGGCAAAATGGTGCAGATGGCCCGCTCCAATCTGCGTAACATTCCGCGTCCGTAAACCCGGGTCCCGTCGTTAACTCTTTCGCATGGCCTTACCGTGACAAGGGCGGTGGGATGATCAGCTGGGCCTAGGGTGAGGGAGCGGAGCGTGCCGGACCCAGTCCGAAGGAGGTTCGTGGTGACAACGGTGCTGGAGCGACCGGCGGTCGTGGCGGATGACGGCTCCCCCGGGGAGTTCGAGGATCTTCTCCAGATCGCTCTGGACCTGGACACTCCGGATGGCTTCAAGGCCGAGATCATCAAGGGGACGATCGTTGTGACGCCGTGGCAGCGGCCCTACTACTTCCGGGCCATGGAGTCCCTGAGGGAACGCCTGGCTCCGCACGTCCCCGAAGGGCACCGCGCGAGCACATCGCCCTTTCTTTTCGCCTTTCCGAAAGCCAAGCGTGCCTTCGGGCCGGATTTGTACGTGGCGGACACGGGGGCATTCGAGCAGTTGCAGGGTCCTGTCAACGGGGCCGCCCTCTCTCTCGTCGCCGAGCTGACTTCGCCCTCCACCCGCGGGGCCGACGTGAAGGACAAGCTCGCTGTGTACGGGCGCCATGTCCCCGTCTATCTGCTCCTGGACATGCAGGCCGAAGAGGCCACCGTCTTCTGGGACCCTTCGCCGAATGGGTACCGGGCCCACCGGGCCGTCTCTTTCGGACAGTCCTTGGCGATCCCCGAGCCCTTCAGCTGTGATCTCGACACCTCGGACTTCGGACGTCCTTCCGGCCCCGGGCGGTGAGGGACCGGATCGGCAGCCGAGCTGTCGGCGGTCGGCCGTAGACTGCCGGTGTGGCGGGCAGGATCAATGACGACGACGTGAAGGCGGTACGGGACGCGGTCCCGATCGACTCCGTCGTGTCCGAGTACCTCCAGCTGCGCAGCGCCGGCGGGGGCAACCTGAAGGGCCTGTGCCCCTTCCACGACGAGAAATCCCCCTCCTTCCAGGTGTCGCCCAGCAAGGGCCTCTTCCACTGCTTCGGCTGCCAGGAGGGCGGCGACAGCATCAGCTTCCTGATGAAGCTGGAGCACCTCACCTTCGCCGAGTCCGTCGAGCGGCTCGCCGCTCAGGCCGGCATCACGCTGCGCTACGAGCAGGGCGGGTACAACAGCAACCGGCAGCAGGGCGAACGCACCCGGCTGATCGAGGCGCACAAGGTGGCCGCCGCGTTCTTCACCGAGCAGCTCGCCTCGCCCGAGGCCGAGATCGGCCGCCGCTTCCTCTCCGAGCGCGGTTTCGACGAGCAGGCCGCCACCCACTTCGGCGTCGGGTACGCCCCGGCCGGCTGGGACCAGCTGGTGCGCTACCTGCGCGGCAAGGGCTTCACCGACCGCGAGCTGATCACCTCCGGCATCGCCCAGGACGGCCGGCGCGGCCCCATCGACCGCTTCCGGGGCCGGCTGATCTGGCCCATCCGCGACATCACGGGCGAGGTGGTCGGCTTCGGCGCCCGCAAGCTGCGCGAGGACGACAACGGTCCCAAGTACCTCAACACCCCGGAGACACCGCTCTACCGCAAGTCGCAGGTGCTGTACGGCATCGACCTGGCCAAGCGCGACATCGCCAAGGACAACCGCGCCGTGGTGGTCGAGGGGTACACGGACGTCATGGCCTGCCATCTGGCGGGCATCACCACCGCCATCGCCACCTGCGGCACCGCCTTCGGCGCCGAGCACATCAAGATCCTGCGCCGGGTGCTGATGGACGACAGCGGCTCGCACCGGGCCGGGGAGGTGGTCTTCACCTTCGACGGCGACGCGGCCGGGCAGAAGGCGGCGCTGCGCGCGTTCGAGGACGACCAGCGGTTCGCGGCCAGGACATCGATCGCGATCTCGCCGGGCGGGATGGACCCGTGCGACCTGCGGCTGGCGCACGGTGACCAGGCCGTGGCGGAGATGGTGGAGAACCGGACGCCGCTGTTCGAGTTCGCCGTCCAGTCGATCATCGCGCGGCACAATCTGGACACGGCGGAGGGCCGTTCGGCGGCGCTGGAGCAGGCCACCCCGGTGGTGGCGCAGATGAAGGACTCCTCCCTCCAGCACGAGTACGCCGTCCGGCTGGCCGGTCTGGTCGGCATCCCCGACGAGCGGTTCGTCGTCCAGCGGGTGGCCCAGCTGGCCCGCTGGGAGCGCGAGCGCAAGCAGCGCGGCGAGTCCCCGCGCGGGCGCAGGTCCGTTCCGGCGCCGGCGGCCCCCGCCGTGCCCGAGCGGCGCGGCCCGGCCCTCGACCCCGACAATCCGGCCCACCAGGTCGAACGCGAACTCCTGAAGCTCGCCCTCCAGTTCCCGCATCTGGTGGCACCGGCCTTCGACGCGTACGAGGAGAGCGAGTTCACCGCACCGCCGTACACACTGGTGCGCCGGCTCATCGCGGCGGCCGGCGGCGTCACCGACGCCGACGAGAACCTGGTGACCCGGGTGCTGGACGCGGCGCCGGACGACACCGTGCGCGTGCTCATCCGGGAGCTGACCGTCGAGGCGCCACTGACCTCGCGCGCCCCCGACGAGCGGTACGCGGGCGAGCATCTGGTGCGGGTCCGGCTGGCCGCCGTCGAACAGCGCATGCGTGACCTGGAGATCGTCGCGCGCCGCATCGAGGCGCAGTCCGCCAACAGCCAGGCCGCCCAGGAACGGCAGCAGCTGTGGACACTTCAGCAGTACCGCACGGCGTTGCAGGCGCGCGGCCCGGCGGCGCTGTACGGCTGACCGGGCGCCGTCCACCCCGGCGCGTGAACCCCGTGTAACAGCGGGGTAATTGGGCATAGCACACCAGGAGCCGCCAGCACAAAAAATGGACGCATGCCTCTCGTGACCGGACTGCCCCCCACGCGCCGGTCGCGATCACTGTGGAGGTCGCCCGTGTCGCCCGTGCAGAGCCAGATCCTTGATGTTCCGGCACCGGTTCGGGTCCGGAAGCCACCCGCTCCAACGGCGTCGGCGTCGGCGTCGGGCGCGTCGGCCGACCTCTTCCGGCAGTATCTGCGGGAGATCGGCCGCATTCCGCTCCTGACGGCGGCGGAGGAAGTGGAGCTGGCCCGCCGCATCGAGGCCGGGCTGTTCGCCGAGGAGCGCCTGGCGGCGGCCCACGGCGCACAGCGGCACGACCCCCGGCTCGCCCTGGACCTCGACCAGCTCGTGGTCCGCGGCCGGCGCGCGAAGCGGCAGCTGATCGAGGCGAACCTGCGGCTGGTCGTCTCCGTCGCCAAGCGGTACATCGGGCGCGGGCTGACGATGCTGGATCTGGTCCAGGAGGGCAATCTGGGGCTGATCCGGGCGGTGGAGAAGTTCGACTACGCCCGGGGCTTCAAGTTCTCCACGTACGCGACCTGGTGGATCCGCCAGGCCATGTCGCGGGCGATCGCCGACCAGGCCCGCACGATACGCGTCCCGGTGCATGTGGTGGAGCTGATCAACCGGGTGGTGCGGGTACAGCGACGGGTCCTTCAGGAGCGCGGCTACGAGCCGTCCCCGGCCGAGGTCGGCGTCCTGCTCGGTCTGACGGCGGCCCGGGTGACGGAGATCCTGCGGCTCGCCCAGGACCCGATCTCCCTCCAGTCCCCGGTGGGGGAGGAGGACGACGTCAACCTGGGCGACCTGATCGAGGACGTGGACATCCCCTCGCCGGCGGAGTCGGCGGCGTTCCTGCTGCTGCGGGAGCAGCTGGAGGCGGTGCTGTCCACGCTGGGCGACCGGGAGCGGCGGGTGGTCGAGCTGCGCTACGGCCTGACGGACGGGCGGCCCCGGACGCTGGAGGAGATCGGCCGGCTGTTCGGCGTGACGCGTGAACGCATCCGGCAGATCGAGCACAAGACGCTGGGCAAACTGCGCGACCACGCGTACGCCAACCAGCTGCGCGGCTACCTGGACTGACCGGCGGCCGGGGAGCGCGTCACCCCTGCGGGTGAGTGGTGTCCCGGACCGCCCCGTACTGCTGGCGGATGGCCTTCCCCGTGGGCAGGTCATCGCCCGGGTGGTAGGTCTCCCCGTCCTGCTCGGGCCACTTCGGCGGGGTGTCCGGGGTCAGCCGGCCCTGTTCGACCCCCAGGGCCCAGGCCGCCTGGCGGGCCGCACCCAGCGCGGTATAGGCGGCCGGGGCGGGGATCACCACCGGGGCGCCGAGCAGCGCGGGGGCGAGTTCCCGCACCGCCGGCAGGTCCGCCGCCGCGCCCAGCAGGAAGAACCGGTCGATCCGTACGCCGCGTTCGCGCAGCACGTCCGCCGCGTCCGCCAGGCCGCACAGCATCCCCTCGAACGCCGCCCGGGCCAGGTGTTCGGGCTTCATGCTCTCCCGGCGCAGGCCGGTCAGGGTGCCCGCCGCGTGCGGGAGAGCGGGCACCCGCTCGCCCGCCAGGTACGGCAGGAAGACCAGCCCGTGGGCGCCCGGCGTCGAGCGCAGCGCGAGGTCGGAGAGTGCGGGCAGGTCGCAGCCGAGCAGTTCCGCGGTGCCGCGCAGCACCCGTACCGCGTTGAGGGTGCGGACCACCGGCAGGTGATGGCCCGTGGCGTCCGCGTACGCGGTGACCGCGCCGCTGCTGTCGGGCGGCAGCGCCGCGTGGTGGACGGCGCAGACCGAGCCGGAGGCGCCGAGGGAGAGCACCGCGTCGCCGGGGCCCACGCCGAGCCCGAAGGCCGCCGCCATCGTCTCGCCCGTGCCCGCCGAGATCAGCTGGCCCTCCGGGGTGCGCCCGGCCGGCTGGGCGGGGGCGAGGACCTCGGGCAGCGCGACCGCGTGTCCCAGGGCGAGTTCGACGAGTTCGGGCCGCCACTCACCGCCCACCGGCGACCAGTAGCCGGTGCTGGAGGCCCCGCCCCGGTCGGTGGCCATGCGTGCCGGACGGCCCAGCAGTTGCCACACGAGCCAGTCCTGGGCGAGCGCCACCCCGGCGACCCGCCGCGCCGCCTCGGGGTGTTCGCGCGCGAGCCGGCGCAGCCGGGCCACCGGCTGTCCGCCCTGGGGTACGGAGCCCACCGCGCGGGTCCAGGTGTCGGGGCCGCCGAGCGCGTCGGTCAGTTCCCGGGCCGCGGCGTCGAGCGCGGCCGTGCGGGCGCGGTCCTCGCCGCCCACCCCCGGGGAGGCGGCCCGTACCGGCGCTCCGCTCTCGTCCAGCGCGACCACGGCGTGCGGCTGCGCGGCGACCCCGATCGCGGCGACGTCCTCCAGGACGCCGCCGCCGGCTGCCTCCCCCAGGGAGTGCAGCCACGCCTCGGGGGTGGCTTCTTCCTTCGGGTGGTCGGCGTGGCCGTGCCGTACCACCTGGCCCGTATCGGTGTCACAGACCACGATGCGGGTGTAAACGGACGAGCTGTCCAGACCGGCGACAATCCCCATGTGGCCGATGATGCCTCACCGCGCCGGACATCCGCCCCCGCCGATCAGTGTTGTGACAGTCCGCTCATCACTCTGTAGCGGTGGCCACGAACGTGGCGATGCCCTGGGCACGCAGCGTCTCGCGTGCCGCGGGCGACAGGCCCTCGTCCGTCACGATCGACTCGAACTCGCTCAGCGCCGCCACCCGGTACATGCCGAAGGTGCCGTACTTGGCGGACCCGGTCAGCAGCACCGACCGCGAGGCGCTCGCCATCGCCGCCTGCTTGACCTCCACCTTCGCGGAGGACGGCGTGGTCACCCCGCGCTGCAGGTCCCACGAACTGGTGGAGACGAAGGCGATGTCCAGCGCCAGCTGCGTCAGCGTCTGCGCGGCGAGCCGCCCCACGGTGGAGCGGTTGGCGTGCTCTATGCGGCCACCGGTGTGGATGACCTCCACGTCCGGGTTGCCCATCAGGGCGTTGGCCGTGGTGAAGTCGTTGGTCACCACCGTCATGCCCTGGCGCCGCACGATGTGCGGGACCAGGGCCTGACAGGTGGTGCCGGCGTCCAGGTACACGGTGGTGCCGTCCTGGAGGAGTTCCCCGGCGCGGGCGGCGATGGCGAGCTTCGCCGGCTGGTCCATGGTCGACTTGTCGATGAAGCTCGGCTCATGATGCAGCTGCCCGGCGATGCGTACCCCGCCGGGCACCGACACGGCGCGCCCCTGTCGCTCCAGCGCGGCGATGTCGCGCCGTACCGTCATGTGGGAGACCCCGAGCAGCTCGGTCAGCTGGTGCACGCTGAGCACCGAGTGCCCGCGCAGCAGCTTGATCAGCAGCTCCCGGCGCTGATCCGGGATCAGCGGGGTGTCCGCGGAGCCGGGAGACCCTTCTGACGACACCGTGGTGCCTCCTTGTGCCTGTCGGTCTTTCCGTGGACCGGCCCGGCCGGCCGGCAGAGGTCTGCCGGCCGGGCCGTCGCCGGATGGGTCAGATGACGCCGAATCCGTACAGGGCGTACACGATCGCGAAGCCGGTCACCCCGGACAGGGCCGAGGCCACCCCGATGGAGCGGATGCCCTGGCCGACCGTCATGTTGGACAGGGTGGTGGTGACCCAGAAGCCCGAGGAGTTGGCGTGCTTCATGATCTGCGCTCCGGTGCCGCACGCCAAGTAGATGGCGAGCGCGGAGATGCCCAGGCCCTCGGCGAGCGGTTCCATGATCGCCGCGGCGGTCATCACGCCGAGGATATTCGAACCGGTGATGGTGCAGATGGCCGCGGCCACCAGGAACGGCACGATGATGGGGGACAGGCCCCAGTCCTGGATCATCTCGGCGACGGAGTCCGCCACTTCGGTGTCCCGGATGATGGTGGCCAGCGCGCCGCCGACACCGGTGAGGGCGAGCGGCATGGCGGCCAGCTTCAGACCGGCCTCGAACAGGTCGTTCAGGGTCTCCTTGCTCGACCAGCGGCGGCCGAACAGCGGCAGCGCGGCCAGACAGCCGATGAACAGGGCTATGACCGGCTCACCGAGGAAGGCCAGCACCCCGCCGACGGCGTTGTCCGCCTCGAACAGGTCGACCACGAACGAGCTGGACATGATCAGCACGATCGGCAGGAAGATCGGGACCAGCGACATCCACAGCGGGGGCAGTTCGCGCTCGGTCTCGCCGTCCGCGTCGGTACCGGAACCGCCCAGGGAAAGACGGGGCTTGCCGCCGCCGTCACCCGCGGCCGCACCGGCGCCCGCGAGGTGGTCGGTGAACTCCGGCTTGGGGTCGACGTGCGTCTTGATGGTCAGCAGGTAGATCGTGGCGACGATGATGCCGGGGATGGCCACGACCAGGCCCCACAGCGTCGCCTCACCCAGGTCCACGCCCAGCAGCGAGGTGGCGGCCAGCGGGCCGGGGCCCGGCGGCACCAGCGAGGTCATCACGTAGGCGCCGATGTACAGGATCGGGCCCAGCCGCATCATCGACATCTTCGACTGGTACGCGATGGCCGAGACCACCGGGATCAGCATCAGCACGACGGTGTCGGCGATCAGCGGGATACCGACGACCGTCGAGGCCAGCGCGACGGCCCACGGCACCTTCTTGCCCGAGAACAGGCTCAGCGCCGCCTTGGTGATCCGCAGTGCCGCGCCGCTCAGCTCCAGCATCTTCCCCAGCACACAGCCGAAGATGACCAGCAGACCCACACTGGCCAGGGTGTTGCCGAAGCCGGTGGTGACCAGCTCGATCGTCTTGGCACCGCCCATGCCGAGCACCAGGCCCAGCGAGGTGACGATGATGAACAAGGTGGCCACCGGGTGGACCTTGAACTTGGCGATCAGCAGCACCAGCGCCGCGATCGCCGCGCCGAACGCGAAGAGCGTGTAGGCGTCGGACATGGCGAACCTCTTTGTTTCATGGCCGCGTCACTGCGGCCGTCCTGGGGAGGGGAGAGCGTGGGGGAGTCAGGGGGTGGTGGGGGCGGTGGGGTACGCGTCGCGCCCGGCGTTCCAGGCGGCGAGCAGGTCGGGGTCGTAGCCGCTCACGTCGTCGAGGGTGAGCAGCGAACCGGCCGCCACGTCCCGTACGAGGGTGGCGTGCGCGGCCAGGTACAGCGGCGCGGTGTCGGCCGGGGCGTCGGCGGCGGCCAGCAGCACCGGCGCCACACCTGTCACCTCGTGGTGGTGGCCGCCCATGGTCAGCACGGTGCCGGCGCTCAGGTCCTCGGTGGCGCGCCCGGCGAGTACGGCGTGCTGGGCGGGGGAGGGTGAGCCGGCGGGGATGCCGCGCAGCACGGCGTCGCGCAGGGTGGTCGGGGTCTCGACGCCCATCAGGTGGTAGGGGAGGTAGACGCAGGCGTAGCGGCCGTCGCGGCTGACGACGTGTCCCTTCTGCCGCAGCAGCTCCCAGGTGACGGTGTCGTGGGTGCGGACCACGACGAACACGCCGCCGGCGAAGCTGGCTTCCTCGGGCAGCCGCAGCACGCTGAAGACGTCCACGACACCAGGACGGGTGACGACGCCGCCGTGCTCGCGCAAGGCGTAGACGTCGGCGAGTTCGGCGGTACGGGCCACCGGGTAGTGCATCGCCTCGACATCGGGGGTGAAGCCGGTGCTCGTGGCGACGACGGACATCTCGCAGTAGTCGGCGGCGGCGCTGCGCTTGAGGCCGGCGACGGCCTCGGCGCGGGCGGCCAGGGTGGTGCGGACGCCTTCGGGGCTCTCCCGGTCCAGCTTCAGCAGGCCGCCGAGGGCCGGGGCGTCGATGGTCTCGTCGAGCTGGGTGACGGTGCCGCGCTCGGGGTCGAAGACGAGGTCGTACTCGCCGGACTTGCCGATGGCGACGATCTCCAGGCCCAGGCCGTGGGCCCAGGTGAAGAGCTGGATGAGGTTGGCGGGCTGGTCGCCGGTGGCGGTGGTGTAGACGAGACCGCTGTCGGCGGCGAGGGAGGCGAGTTCGATGCCGCTGACGGAGTCGACCTCCTTGCTGACCATCGCCACGTGGTGGCCGCCGGTGAGCGCGGTGCGCGCGGCGCGGTACCCCACGGCCGGGCTGCCGGTGGCCTCGACAAGGATGTCGTAGGCGGCGCCGGCCAGCAGGGAGATGTCCGCGATCACGGCGGTGCGTCCCGCGGCGCGGGCGGCCTCGATGCCGGCCCGGTCGGTGGCGACGGTGAGGGAGCCGGGTCCCTCGGCGGGGAAGCCCAGCTCGGCGGCGAGCGCCAGTACCCCTTCGGTGTCGAGGTCGCACAGTACGGCCGGCTCGACGTCCGGGGTGAACCGGGTCTGGGCCAGCAGCGTACGGGCGAAGCCGCCGCGCGCGCCCGTCAGTGCGTACGTGACGGTTTCCCGCGTCCCGTGCGGCTCGGCGTTCATGGTGCCCTCCTGGCGCTGGTGCTGCTGCGTGTGCTGCGTCGGCGGGTGAATCGGGTGAACCCGCCTATGCAGCGCGAACGTAACGCCAATTAACATGAGCGTCAACTGTAGTACCATAAATTCACAGATTGGCGCGGGAGCATCACGCGCCTCTCGCCTGGATACGTAGGAACGGCGTAACGGACGGTGACGACGCATGGCGGCAGGACAGGTCAGATGGGGCGGCGTGGCCGATGACTTCACCGGTGCTACCGACCTCGCCACCAACTGGGTCGCCCGGGGACTGCGCACCAGCGTGACCCTGGGTGTCCCCAGCGACGAGCAGCTCGCGGATCTGCGGGTCGCCGGGATGGACGCGGTGGTGGTCGCGCTGAAGACGCGGACCGCCCCGGTGGCGGACGCGGTACGGCAGTCCGTGGCGGCGCTCGATGCCCTGCGGCGGCTGGGCTGCGAGCGCTTCTACGACAAGTACTGCTCCACCTTCGACTCCACCCCGGCCGGCAACATCGGCCCGGTGGCCGACGCGCTGGCGGCGGAGCTCGGCGCGGACAAGGTGGTCGTGGTGCCGTCCTTCCCCGCCACCGGGCGCACGGTCTACCAGGGGCATCTGTTCGTCGGCGGGCAGCTGCTGAGCGAGAGCTCGATGCGGCACCACCCGCTGACCCCGATGACCGATTCGGACGTGGCCGCGCTGCTGCGCCCGCAGACCACCCACCGGGTGGCGACCGTGCCGCTCCAGACGGTCCGCGCCGGAGCGGCGGCCCTGCGGGCGGCGATCGACGCGGCGGAAGGCACCTACGTGGTCGTCGACGCCCTGGACGAGAGCGACCTCGCGATCATCGCCGAGGTCACCTCCGGGGACCCGCTGGTGACCGGCGGCTCGGGCCTCGCGCTGGGACTGCCCGCGGTGGCGGACGCCCCCGCCACCGACGCGATGCCGGTGACGGCGGGACACCGCGCGGTCCTGGCCGGCAGCGCCTCCTCCGCGACCCGCGGCCAGATCGCCGACGCCCGCGAGCAGCTGGCGCACCACAAGCTGGACCTGGCCGCGCTGCGGGCCGACCTGCCCGGCGAGGTCGCCCGGCTGACCGCCTGGGCGCGCGAGCGCTGGAGCCGGGCCCCCGGCGAGCCGGTGCTGGTGTATGCGGTGGACTCCCTCGACGACCTGGAGAAGGCACCGCCCGCGGGCGAACGTCCGGCCTCCGAGGTCATGGAGGAGGCGCTGGCCGGCTGCGCCACCGCCTTCGCCGAGGCCGGCGCCCGGCAGTTCCTGGTGGCCGGCGGCGAGACCTCGGGCAGCGTGGTGCAGGCACTGGACGTACAGCGCCTGGAGCTGGGCCCGTCGCTGGCGCCCGGCGTCTCGTGGGCCCACGGCACGGCGGCCGACGGCCGCGCGTACAACCTCGCCCTGAAGTCGGGCAACTTCGGCCACCGCGACATCTTCACGGCGGGCTGGCAGGCCCTTGCGTAACACACGGACCGAACGGGAGCTGGAACCGGATATGAGCAGCGACGCACGCCACGAACTCGTCGCGGCGGGGCGTGAGCTCACCGCCGCCGGGCTGAGCCCGGGCGCCTCGGGCAATCTGAGCGTCCGGATCGGCGACCGCATCTACATCACCCCGACCGGTGCCCGGCTGGACGCGCTGGACCCCGAGGGCCTGGCCGTCCTGGACGCCGGCGCCCCGGTGGACACCCCACTGGAGCGGGCACTGCTGGAAGGGCCGCGGCCCTCCAAGGAGTTCCCGCTGCACCTGGCGCTCTACCAGCGCGACCCGGAGGCGACGGCGGTGGTGCACCTGCACAGCGCGCACGCCGCCGCGTACTCGTGCCTGCCGCCCTGGTCGGACCGGAGCGCGGTGCCGCCGCTGACCCCGTACTTCGTGATGCGGGTCGGGCAGACCCCGCTGCTGCCGTACGCGGAGCCCGGCGATGTGCCGCAGGCCGTGCTCCTGCGCGAGCTGGACTTCCCGTTCCGGGCGGCGCTGCTCCAGAACCACGGCCCGGTCACCTCGGGCACCACGATGGCGGCGGCGGCCGACGCAGCTATAGAGCTGGAGGAGACCGCCCACCTCCTCCTCCTGCTGAACGGCCGCACCCCCCGGCTGCTCACCGACGCGGAGGCCACCAGCCTGGCGGAGCGCTATGGCACCCCGTGGCACCCGGGCGGCGGCCCGGCGTGACCCGCACCCGGTGGCGGCGGAACACGGCCGCCTCCACCGGACCCGACAGCCCCCGGCCCTTCCGGCCGGGGGCTGTCGGCGTGCCAGGACCGTCCGGGCCGGCCCGGACGGATCAGGTGCGCCGTGCCGGTGCCGGTCGGGGCCTGCCCAGGCGCACCGTCCTGGTCTCCTCGGTGAAGGAGCCGAACGACAGCCGCCAGCTGTCGGCGTCCGGCCAGTGGTAGGTGACGACGCCCTCCGCCGGGCGGTAGTGGGCGCTGTAGACGGTGCCGAACCCCTGCGCGTGTCCGTCCTTGTGCAGCGGCGGGCGCAGCAGGGCCGCCACATCGGGCCCCGCGGCGCGCAGGACGGCCAGCCGTTCCCGGCTGTGCCGCGCCCGCTGTGCCTCCTCCGCCTCCTTCGGCACCGTCTCGGACTGATGGTTGGCGGCGCAGGCGTCGGGGGCCTCGGTCATGGGGATGTCCGGGCCGAGATACACGGTGACGGAGCGGGTGGCGTCCACCAGGGTGAGGTTCTGCGGGATGCGGACGGGGACGGTGCGCAGCCGTGTGAGCGCCTGGTCCACGGACGTACAGGTCTCCAGCAGCCAGCGGATCACCAGCACCACCGCGAAGCCCGGCCCGTGGACCTTGCGCCCGCCGAAGGTGAGGGAGATGGCGAGACCGGCGTCGTTCATCCCGTCCAGCAGGCCCCAGCCGCCCTCCTGGGTACCGATGACGGGGCGCAGCAGGTGTGAGCGGACGAAGGTGCCCTCGACGCCGTCCGGCGCGAAGTCGTAGGTGCGCAGGAGTTCACCGCCGCTGCCGATCTGGGTGCAGCCGGACCAGAAGGGGCGGACGGCGGCCAGGGTGAGAAACGTCCCGGCGTGCGGGATGTCCTCCAGCTGGGCGGTCAGCCGGCGCAGGGACGGCAGCAGCTCCGGCAGGTGGGTCGCGAACAGCCGGCGGGCGGCAAGCGCACCCGCGTCGGTGCGGCCCTCGGCGGTCAGCCAGTCGGCGACCACGGAGGGCGGGTAGGTCTCGCGTATCAGGGCGGCCCAGCGGCCGTCGTCCCCGGCGCCGAGGTCGAGGGACCGGAACGTTTTGCTCGGGGTGGTCTCCATGGGCCGCAACGTAGTGAATTCCACCGGGAATCCGCGAGCCACGGTGATGTCCGACCGCTGAGCGAACCCGCCCGGCCGGCGGGGGGACTTCACACCACAGGGCCGGCCGGGCGGGTTCTTCCCCCTACCGTTCCGTGGTGGTCCGTGGATGTTCCACCGGGGTCGGGGAGGGGGTGTCGGAGGGCGGCGCCGCGCGGGCGGCCCGCCGGGCCCGGTCCATCACCCGCCACTGGGGGAGCAGACCGGGCAGGAGAGTGGTGATCGCGTACAGGATGCCACCGGTGACGAGCGCGGGTGCCAGTCCGATGGCGCCGATGGCGGCGCCGGCGGCCAGACCGCCGAACGGGATGCCGGACCACGCGAGCGAGCTGACCAGACCCTGGACGCGGCCCAGATGGGTGCGCGGGCTCCGTTCGAAGATCAGCGCGCTGATGATCGGATTGAGGAAGCCGCCCCCCAGGCCGCTGACGGCGAAGACCGCCAGCACCACCCACGGCGACGCGTCGGCCGCCAGGACGAGGAAGCGCGGAGCGCCCGCGATGAGGAAGCCGATGATGTAGACCGGCAGCCGGGGCAGCCGGTGGGCGAGGGCCGCCGCGGTCAGGCTGCCGGCCATGGCGGTGATCCCGGCGGCGGTGCCGAGCAGCCCGACCACCTCCGGTCCGTGTCCCGCTCCCTGAGCCCACACGGGCAGCAGCACCGACATGAACGCCGCGTCCAGCAGGTTGGTGACCGCCACCATGAGGGCGAGGGACAGCAGCAGCGGATCGCGCCGCAGCACCGTGAAGCCCTGGGCGAAGCGCCGCCAGTAGCCGTCCTCTTCGCTCTCGCCGCTCGCCGGGTCGGGCCGGGCCGGTGCGCCCATGCCACGCGGCAGGAACACGGCGATGATCAGCGAACCCAGTGCGAAACAGCCCGCGATGACGGTCAGCGAGGGCACCGGGCCGATGGCCGCCACCAGCAGGCCGGCCAGGCCGGGTCCGATGGTGGAGGCGAGGCGTTCGGTGGTGCCCGCCAGTCCGGTGGCGCGTTCCATCGGGATTCGGCAGCGTTCGGCGGCCTCCGGCACCAGCACCATCTTCGCCAGGTCGCCCGGCCCCCGGCTGGCCCCGATCAGCGCCACCAGGCCGAGCAGTACCGGAAAGGACAGGGCCCCGGCGGCGTACAGGATCGGGATGAGCAGCGCGGGCAGCGCGCTGGCCAGGTCCATGGTCCAGGAGATCCGGCGGGGCCCGATCCGGTCGACGACCGGCCCGGCCAGCCCTTTGAGCACCACGTAGGGCACCATCTCGAAGAGCGCCACCAGCCCCGTCTGCACGGCGCTGCCGGTGCTGGTGAGCACGAACCAGGGCAGGGCGAGGGTGGAGATCTTGGTGCCGGTCTGGGCCACCGCGAGCGCGCCGAGCACCCCGGCCAGCGGGCGAAGGCTGCGGCGCTCCTCCACACCCTTCATCGTTCGTCCTCGTTCTGGTCAAGCTCTCGCCCGGCGGAGTCAAAAGATCCCTCAAGGTCGGGCAAAACATGCAGCACGACCTGGACCCCTTCGGCACCTTCGGGCGCCTCCCCGGGGCCGGTGGCGGAGGCCGGCCGGTACCGGGCGACGACCTCGTCCAGCTCGTTGCGCAGTTGTCGCGCCTCCTGCTGGGTGAGTCGCAGCAGCCGATCGCCCAGGCCTAGCGTCTCGCGCCATTCGCGCGGCATGGTGTCCAGTTCGTTGAGGGTGCGCTGGGTGGCCTGGGCATGGGAGACGGCCACCGACTGGAGGAAGGCGAGGGTCGCCTCCGGCTCGCGATCGCGCAGGGTGAGGTCGCCGAAGGAGGTGAGCCGGTGGACCGAACGCCACCAGCGTTCCCGGGCGTTTCCGCGCTCCTCGTCCTCCTCCACGAAGCCCGCGGCGGAGAGCTGCCGCAGGTGGTAGCTGGTGGCTCCCGAGGTGAGCCCGAGCCGCCCGGCGAGCAGGGTCGCGGTGGAGGGCCCGTTGCGCCGCAACAGACCGAGCAACTGCACCCGCACGGGGTGGGCGAGGGCGCGCAGACCCTTGGCGTCGAGGACGACGACATCGCGGTTGTCGTGGGGGGCGTACGGGTTCTCGGGATCGGTCATGAGCACCACCCTAGAACCGCAAAGATATCTTTGCAATGACTTCTTTCCAAAGACTTCTTTGCGTTTCTCACCACTATTCTCGGCTCCGACACTGCCGCTGTGGAGGGCGCGACACACTCATGGGCACCAAACGAACCACGCTGCCGGGCGTGGGCGTTCAATACGACATCAGCACCCGGGACGGACGGCACGTCTCCGTCGTCGCCCACGAGGACGGCCGCCGCTTCCTGGGGTTCTACGACCCCGAGGACCCCGACTCCTGCCAGTGCACCGTGCCGCTGGACGCCGAGGAGGCCGCCAAACTGGCCTCCCTCATCGCGCCGGACAGCACCAGCGCCGCCTTCGCCCCCGGCGAGATCGGCCTGGACCTGATCACCGAACGCATCGCCATCGGCCCGGACTCGCCCTACCGGGGCCGCCCGCTCGGCGACACCAGGGCACGCACCCGCACCGGCGCCTCCATAGTCGCCGTGCTGCGCAGGACCGGCGCCCACCCGTCGCCCGGTCCCGACTACCGACTTGAGGCAGGGGACACGCTGCTGGTCGTGGGCACCCGCGAGGGTGTCTCCGACCTCGCCGACATCATCGCTGGGGGATAAACGCGTATGCACGAAACCACCACCATGCTCATCGAGCTGGGCGCGGTCGTGTTCGGGCTCGGCATCGTCGGGCGCCTGGCCGGCCGCCTCGGGCTCTCCCCCATTCCGCTCTATCTCATCGGCGGACTGGCCTTCGGCTCCGGCGGCCTGCTGCCGCTCACCACCACCGAGGGCTTCATCGAGATCGGCGCCGAGATCGGCGTCATCCTGCTCCTGCTGATGCTCGGTCTGGAGTACAGCCCCGCCGAACTCGTCGACAGCCTGAAGACCCAGTACCCCTCGGGCATCGTGGACTTCGTGCTGAACGCCACCCCCGGCGCGGTCGCCGGCCTGCTGCTGGGCTGGGGTCCGGTCGGCGCCACCGCCCTGGCCGGCGTCACCTACATCTCCTCCTCCGGTGTCATCGCCAAGGTCCTCACCGACCTCGGCCGCCTCGGCAACCGCGAGACCCCCGTCATCCTCGGCATCCTCGTCATCGAGGACCTCACGATGGCGGCCTACCTCCCGCTGCTCACCGCCATGCTGGCCGGCGTCGGCCTGGCCGGCGGCAGCCTCACCCTGCTGATCGCCCTCGGTACGGCCGCCACCGCGCTGTACGTGGCCCTGCGGCACGGCCGGTTCATCTCCAAGGCGGTCTCCTCCGACAACCCCGAGATGCTGCTGCTGGTCGTCCTCGGCCTGACCCTGCTGGTGGCCGGCTTCGCCCAGCAGCTGAAGGTCTCCGCCGCCGTCGGCGCCTTCCTCGTCGGCATCGCCCTGTCCGGCGAGGTCGCCCACAACACCCGCCAGCTGTTCACCCCGCTGCGCGACCTCTTCGCCGCCGTCTTCTTCGTCTTCTTCGGCCTGTCGACCGTGCCCGGCGACATCCCGCCGGTGCTGGTCCCCGCGCTGCTGCTCGCCGTCGTCACGACCATCACCAAGATCGCGACCGGCTGGTACGCGGCCAAGCGCGCCGGCATCGGGCCGCGCGGCCGGCTGCGGGCCGGCGGCGCCCTGGTGGCCAGGGGAGAGTTCTCCATCGTCATAGCGGGACTGGCCAGCGGCGTCGAACCACGCATCGCGCCGATCGCCACCGCGTACGTCCTGATCCTGGTCATCGTGGGCCCGTTCGCCACCCGCTGGGCCCAGCCGGTCGGCATGAAGGTCCTGGAATGGCGGGCCGGCCGCCGCGCCGCGACCGGGGCGAATCCCGTCACCGGACCCGCCCTGGAAGCCACCGACCCCCAGGGCGCCCCCTCCTGAACCGGGCCGCCCGCGCACTCCCACCCCCGCGCGGGCGGCCCCTCACTCTTCGTACGGATGTCCGGGCGACTCCCGTCCGCCCAGCGCAACGCCCCTGCCATGCCTCCGGGCAGCGACGGGACGGCACCCGGGCCGCGGCGACGGGCCTAGCCTTCGAGGGTGGAATGCCCCGGCTGCAACGCCCCCCAGGGGATGTCCGCCATCACCACCCGGGGCGGCGTGTACTGCTTCCCGTGCCTCACCTGTGAGCAGGTGGCCATCGTCGCCCCGGACGGCGGCTTCGCCTTCGCCACCGCGCAGCCCTGCCGCACCCCAGGCTGCGACGGCTCGACCGGCCTGTCCTACCGCTACATACACAGCGGCGTCTTCGACCGCGCCGTGCTCGAACCCTGCGACCAGTGCTACGGCGGCGACCGCACCCAGCAGTGGCCCACCCGCGTCCGGGCCCACTGACACCGCACCGCTGGCCCGCTACAGCCGGCCGTGGGCCGCCTCCTCGTGGGTGACGATGTACACGTCGAGGTAGTCGCCCGAGCCCTCCACGATCGAGGTGCCCACGCCCTTGCCCGCCAGCAGGGACTTCACCCGGCCCCGGCGGCTGGCACCGATCACCAGTTGGGTGGCGTTCACCCCACGGGCGAACTCCAGGACCGCCGCCGCCGGATCGTCGCTCGTCACCAGCTCGAAGGTGCCGCCCAGGCGTTCCACCAGCGCCCGCTGCCGGGCGATGGTCTCGCTGGGAGCCTCGCGCAGCCCGTCGTCCCGCCGGACGTGGATCGCCAGCAGTTCGCCGCCCGCCCCGCGCTGGGCGATGCGGTTGCCCCGGCGGATCAAGGTGGTGCCCTCGGCGCCGCCGGACAGCGCCACCACCACGCGCTCGCGCGTCGCCCACGGCGTCTGGATGCCCTGCTCGCCCCGGTACCGCTGCAACGCCTCCTCCACCCGGTCCGCCACCCACAGCAGGGCCAGTTCGCGCAGCGCGGTCAGATTGCCCTCCCGGAAGTAGTGGGTGAGCGCGTCGGCGACCTTGTGCCGCGGATAGATGTCGCCGTACTCCATGCGGCGGCGCAGGGCCTGCGCCGACAGGTCCACCAGCTCGATCTGGTCCGCCCGGCGCACCACCTCGTCCGGTACGGTCTCGCGCTGGACGACCCCGGTGATGTTCTCCACCACCTCGTTCAGGGACTCCAGATGCTGGATGTTGACGGTGGACACCACATGGACGCCGGCCCGCAGGAGTTCGTCGATGTCCTGCCACCGCTTGGCGTTGCGGCTGCCGGGGACGTTGGTGTGGGCCAGCTCGTCCACCAGCGCCACCTCGGGGTGGCGCGCCAGCACCGCGTCCAGGTCCATCTCGGTGAACCGCGCGCCCCGGTAGGTCATCTCCCTGCGGGGGACGGTCTCCAGCCCCTCGGCCATCCTGCGGGTGGGTTCGCGGCCGTGGTCCTCCATGAAGCCGATGACCACGTCGCCGCCGAGCGCGGCGCGCCGTCTGCCGTCCGCCAGCATGTCGTAGGTCTTGCCCACCCCCGGGGCCGCCCCCAGGAAGACGCGCAGCGTGCCACGGGACACCGCCCTCTCACCCGGCCTTCGCGGCCAGGGCCAGGTTCAGCCGCAGGACGTTGACCCGCTCCTGCCCCAGGAAGCCCAGGGTGCGGCCCTGCACGTGGGAGTCGACCAGCTCGCGCACCTGCTGTTCCGTCAGTCCGTGTGCCCTGGCCACCCGGGTCACCTGCTGGCGGGCGTACTCGGGGGAGATGTGCGGATCCAGGCCGCTGGCCGACCCGGTCAGCGGGTCCGGGGGCACCTCGTGCGCCGGTACGTGCTCGGTGCGCGCGACCGAGGACCGCCGCAGCCGTACCTCCGCGAGCAGCCGCGCGCTGCTGGGGCCGAGGTTGCTGCCGCCGGTGGCCAGCGGGTCGTAGCCGCCCGGGCGCGGATGGAACCACAGCGGGCCGCCGAAGTCCTGGCCGATCAGGGAGGATCCGACGACGCGGCCCCCGGCGTGCACGAGGGAGCCGTTGGCTTGGTCGTGGAACGCGGTCTGGGCGACGCCCCAGATGACCACGGGGTAGGCCAGCCCGCACAGCACGGTCATCAGCAGCAGGACTCGCAGGCCCGCGGCGGCCTGGCGCAGTACCGACAGGACCACGGCGCTCAGCCTCCCAGGCCCGGGATCGGGGAGATGAGCAGGTCGATGAGCTTGATGCCGATGAACGGGGTGACCAGCCCGCCCGCCCCGTACAGCGCCAGGTTGCGGCGCAGCAGCTTGGAGGCGCCCGCCGGGCGGTAGGCGACGCCGCGCAGGGCGAGGGGGATGAGGGCGACGATGATCAGGGCGTTGAAGATGACGGCGGACAGGATCGCCGACTCGGGGGAGTGCAGCGCCATGATGTTGAGGTGCCGCAGCCCCGGGTACAGCGCGGTGAACATCGCCGGGATGATCGCGAAGTACTTCGCCACGTCGTTGGCGATGGAGAAGGTGGTCAGGGCTCCCCGGGTGATGAGGAGCTGTTTGCCGATCTCGACGATCTCGATGAGTTTGGTGGGGTTGGAGTCGAGGTCCACCATGTTCCCGGCTTCCTTGGCGGCGTTGGTTCCCGCGTTCATGGCGACGCCCACGTCGGCCTGGGCCAGGGCCGGGGCGTCGTTCGTCCCGTCGCCGGTCATCGCCACCAGCCGGCCGTCCGCCTGCTCCTGCCGGATCAGGGCCATCTTGTCCTCGGGGGTGGCCTCGGCCAGGAAGTGGTCGACGCCCGCCTCGTGGGCGATGGCCTGGGCGGTGGCCGGGTTGTCGCCGGTGATCATGACGGTGCGGATGCCCATCCGGCGCAGTTCGGCGAACCGTTTCCTGATGCCGACCTTGATGATGTCCTTCAGCCGGACCACACCCAGGACCCGGGCGGGGGCGTCGGGGCCCGGCCGTTCGGCGACGACCAGCGGGGTGCCGCCGCTCGCGCTGATGGCGTCGACCAGCGGGCCGACCTCGTTGATGGAGGTGCCGCCGTTCTCCCGCACCCACTTGATGACGGCGGTGGCCGCGCCCTTGCGCACCATCCGGCCGTCGTCCAGGTCCACGCCCGACATCCGGGTCCTGGCGGAGAACGGGACGAAGTCGGCCCCGGTCACCTGGCCCTCCTCGCGGGCGCGCAGGCCGTGCCGTTCCTTCGCGAGGACGACGATGGAGCGGCCCTCGGGGGTCTCGTCGGCGAGCGAGGCCAGTTGGGCGGCGTCCGCCAGTTCGTCCTCGCCGACCCGGGGCACCGGCACGAACTCGGTGGCCTGCCGGTTCCCCAGGGTGATGGTGCCGGTCTTGTCCAGCAGCAGGGTGTTGACGTCCCCGGCCGCCTCCACCGCCCGCCCGGAGACGGCGAGCACATTGTGCTGTACCAGCCGGTCCATGCCGGCGATGCCGATGGCGGACAGCAGCGCGCCGATGGTGGTGGGGATGAGGCACACCAGCAGCGCCACGAGCACGACCACCGTCTGCTCCCGGCCGGAGTAGGCGGCGGCCGGCTGGAGGGCGGTGACGGCCAGCAGGAAGATGACGGTGAGCGCGGCGAGCAGGATGGACAGCGCGATCTCGTTGGGGGTCTTCTGCCGGGCGGCGCCCTCCACCAGGGCGATCATCCGGTCCAGGAAGCTCTCGCCCGGTTTGGCGGTGATCCGTACCACGATCCGGTCCGAGAGCACCTGCGTGCCGCCGGTCGCCGCCGACCGGTCGCCGCCCGATTCGCGGATGACCGGGGCCGATTCGCCGGTGATGGCCGACTCGTCGACGCTGGCGATGCCCTCGACCACCTCGCCGTCGCCGGGCACCGTCTGCCCGGCCTCGACGACCACCAGGTCCCCGACCCGCAGCTGTACGCCCGGGACCTCCTCCTCCCGGCCGTCCCCGTCCGGGATCAGCCGCCGGGCCACCGTTTCCCGCTTGGCCCGGCGCAGCGCCGCTGCCTGGGCCCGGCCGCGCCCCTCGGCGACGGCCTCGGCGAGGTTCGCGAACAGGACGGTCACCCACAGCCAGGCCGCCACCGCGACGGCGAAGACCCCGGGGGAGGCGGCGGCGAGCACGGTGGTGAGCAGCGCACCGGCCCACACCACGAACATCACGGGGGTACGGACCATGTGGCGCGGGTGCAGCTTGCGCAGCGCGGCCGGGAACGAGGTGAGGAGCTGGCGGGGGCTGAACGCCCCGGTGGGGGCCTTGCCGCTGGGCCCGGTCACCGCAGCCCCTCGGCCAGCGGGCCCAGGGCCAGCATCGGGAAGAACGTCAGCCCGGCCACCACCACGGCCACCGTGACCAGCAGTCCCGTGAACAGCGGGGTGTGGGTGGGCAGGGTGCCCGCCCCGGTGGGGGTGCGGTGCTGGGCGGCGAGCGCCCCGGCCAGCGCCAGCACCAGCACCATCGGCACAAAACGGCCCATCAGCATCACGAGCCCCAGGGTGGTGGTGTAGAAGGTGGTGTCCGCGCCGAGCCCGGCGAACGCGCTGCCGTTGCCGTTCCCGGCCGAGGCGTACGCGTACAGCACCTCGCTCAGCCCGTGCGGCGGGCCCGCCAGGATCCTGGCGCGCGGCTCGGGGAACGCCAGCGCCAGGGCGGTGCCCGTCAGCACCGCGAACGGCATCGCCAGGACGTACAGCGCCAGCAGCGTGATCTCCCGCTGCCGCAGTTTCTTCCCCAGGTACTCCGGAGTCCGCCCCACCATCAGCCCGGCCAGGAACACCGCCAGCATCGCCAGCACCAGCATCCCGTACAGGCCCACGCCCACCCCGCCCGGCGCGACCTCGCCCAGCAGCATGTTCAGCAGCAGCATCCCGCCGCCCAGCGGGGTGAAGCTCTCGTGCGCCGCGTCCACCGACCCGGTCGAGGTGGTGGTCGTGGCGTTGGCGTACAGGGCGCTGTTCCACACCCCGAACCGCCACTCCTTGCCCTCCGTCGCCGCACCCACCGCCTGCGGCACGTCCCCGTGGTGCGTCGCCTCGGCCGTGGTGACGGCGGCGAGCCCGATCGCCCACAGCGCGGTCATCGCCGCCAGCACCGCCCAGCCGTGCCGGGGCGAGCCGGTCATCCGCCCGAAGGTGCGGGGCAGCGCGGACGGGATCAGCAGGAGCAGGAAGACCTGGAAGAAGTTGGTGAACGGGTTGGGGTTCTCGTAGGGGTGCGCCGCGTTGGCGTTGTAGTAGCCGCCGCCGTTGCCGCCCAGCAGCTTGATGGCCTCCTGGGAGGCGACGGGGCCGCCGGTCAGCGCCTGCCGGTCCCCGCCCAGGGTGACGATCTCGCGTACTCCGTGGAAGTTCTGCACCACTCCGGCCGCCGCCATGACGATCGCGGCGAGCACCGCCAGCGGCAGCAGCACCCGCACCGTGCCGCGGACCAGGTCCACCCAGAAGTTGCCGAGCCGGTCGGTGCGGGAGCGGGCGAAGCCCCGGATCAGCGCCACCGCCACGGCCAGGCCCACGGCCGCCGACAGGAAGTTCTGCACGGCCAGGCCCGCCATCTGCGCCGGCGGCCCCAGCGTCGTCTCGCCCGCGTACCACTGCCAGTCGGTGTTGCTGACGAAGGAGAGGGCGGTGTTGAAGGCGCCGGAGGGGTGCACCCCCGCGTGCCCCTGCGCCAGCGGCAGCACCCCCTGGAGCCGCAGAAAGGCGTACAGGAACAGGGCGGAGACGGCGGAGAACGCGAGCAGCGACAGCGCGTACGCCGTCCACCGCTGGTCGGCGCGCGGGTCGACGCGGGCGATCCGGTACAGCAGCCGCTCCACGCCCAGGTGCCGCTCGCCGGTGTAGACGCGCGCCAGGTAGTCGCCGAGCGGGACGTGGACGAGGGCGAGCAGCGCCACCAGCGCGGCGATGGTCAGCAGGCCGGCGGCGGCGTCGTTCATCAGAAGCGCTCCGGGAAGAGCAGCACCCACAACAGGTAGAGCAGCAGCGCGCCACTGGCGCCGAGGCCGAGGATGTTCTCCCAGCTCACCGCTTTCCCCTGTCCGCTTCTCCGCCCGCCGGGCGAGGGTGCGGCTCGCCGGCTGTCTCGCCGTGGGCGGCCCGGTGCGCGTCGCTCACCTGGGCCACCCCCTTCACGATCAGCACCAGAACCGTGAAGCACCCGATCGTCAGCGCGATGAAGGCCACGTCTGCCATCAGCGAAGTCTGCACAGCGCGCCGAGGGGGCGGGGGGCGCGCGCCGGGTCAGCCGGGCGAACCACCCGATCGGGCCAGAGGGCTGTGCTCCGTCAGGAACCCGGCCAGGGCGGCGTTGAAGGCCGACTCCTGCTCCAGGTTCGGCAGGTGCCCGGCGGACTCGATGATCTCCAGCCGCGAGCCGGGGATGTGGCGGTGCATCAGCTCGGCCTCGGCGACCGGCGTGAACTCGTCGTGCCGGCCGACCACGATCAGCGTGGGCACGGTGATGCGCGGGAGCAGGGTGAGGTAGTCGGGGCGTTCGGCGCGCCCGCGCAGGGCGGCGGCGGCGCCGGCCGGGTCGGTGGTGTCCATCATCGCCAGTACGTGCCGGTTGACGTCCGGCCGGGTCTGGAGGGTGTCGCGGCACACCATCTTCGGCAGGGTCTCGTCCGCGTACGCGGTCATGCCCTCGCGCAACAGTCGATCGGCGGTGGTGCGGCGCACCCGGCGGGCGGGTGCGGAGTCGGCGCGCGGGCTGCCGGCGGCGAGCACGAGGGCGGTGACCCGCTCGGGGAAGAGCCGGTAGAACTCCAGGGCGATCTGGGCGCCCATGGACAGCCCGCCGACGGCGCAGCGGGCGACGCCGAGCCGGTCCAGGAGGGCCGCGAGGTCGTGGGCGAAGACGTCCAGGGTGGTGTGGTCGCCGGCGGGCGGGGTGTCGCCGTAGCCGCGCAGGTCAGGGACGATCACCCGGTGGCCGGCGGCGGCGAGGTGTTCGGTCTGGGGGTGCCACATGGTGCGGTTGAAGGGGTGCCCGTGCACCAGCAGCAGGGGTGCGCCGGTGCCCCGGTCCTCGTACGCCGTGTTCCGCATGGTTCCTCCTGTGGGACCTTGACGGATCGAGGCTATCCGGAGCAATATCCGAGTGCAATAACATCATTGAACTCAGTGCAATGTGCGGGACGAGAGCAATACGGGGTGTGGCGCATGGAGGATTACCGGCTGATCGCCGACCGGATCGCGGCGGACATCGCCGAGGGCCGGCTGCGGCCGGGCGACCGGCTGCCGCCGCAGCGGCAGTTCGCCCGCCGGCACGCCATCGCCGCCTCCACCGCCGCCCGCGTCTACACCGAACTGGCCCGGCGCGGGCTCACCGTCGGCGAGGTCGGCCGCGGCACCTTCGTGCGCGCCACCCCGATCGCCCCGGGACCCTGGCTCTCCGAACCGGCCGACCCCTCCGCCGGGCGCGTCGAACTCGGCATGAACCGCCCGGGCGCCTCCCCCGATCACGCCGCCCTGCTCGCCCGCGGGCTCAGCGGCATGCTGCGCGCCGATGTCCTCACCGCCGCGCTGTGGCAGGTCGGGGCCCGCGGCACTCCCGAGGCACGGGCCGCCGCCTCCGCCGGGCTCGCCCGCGCCGGATGGACGCCGGACCCCGCGCACACCCTGTTCACCGCCGGCGCCCGGCAGGCCATCGCCGCCACCATTTCCGCCCTGGTGCCCCGGGGGAACGGCTGGGGGTGGAACGGTTCACCTACCCGCCCGCCGCCGGGATCGCCGCGCGGCTCGGCGTCACCCTCGTACCGCTGGAGATGGACGAGGACGGGGTACGCCCCGACGCCCTGCGCGCCGCCCACCAGCGCACCCCGCTGCGCGCGGTCTACCTCCAGCCCACCCTCCACAACCCGCTCACCGTCACCATGCCCCCGCACCGGCGCGAGGCGGTCGCGGCCACCGTGCGGGAACTGGACCTGCCGCTCATCGAGGACGCCGTGTTCTCCTTCCTGCGCGAGGACGTGCCGCCGCTGGCCGCGCTCGCGCCCGACCACACGGTGCTGGTGGAGAGCCTGTCCAAGCGGATCTCGGCCGGGCTGACCGTGGGCTTCGCGTTCACCCCGCCCGCCCTGACCGAGCAGATCGCCACCGCCGTACGGTCCGGCGCGTGGACCGCGGCGCCGTACGCGCTGGCCGCCGCCACCCGCTGGCTCGCCGACGGCACGGCCGCCACCATCGCCGCCGCGAAACGGGAGGAGGCGGCGGCGCGCCAGCGCATCGCCCGCGAGCGGCTGGCCGGCTTCAGCATCCGGGCCGACGAACGCTCCGACCACCTGTGGTGGGAACTCCCCGCCCCCTGGCGCGCCGACACCTTCCTGGCCGCCGCCTCCCGCCACGGCATCGCCCTGGCCCCGGCCGCCGCCTTCACCACCAACCCGGCCCACGCCCCGCACGCGGTGCGCATCGCCCTGGCCACCCCCTCGCACCAGGTCCTCGACGCCGCCCTGGGCACCCTGGCCGAACTGGCGCGCTCCCGCCCGGAGGAGGCCCGCGAACTGGAGTGAGCGGGCGCCGCCCCCGTACGACACGCGCCGCCCCGGGGTCCCCGGGCGGCGGGCGGTCATCGCCCAGGATGGCGAGCACCGGTGGGCGCGAGGCGAGAGACGAGGGCACGCGATGACCGTGGCAGTGACCGCAGCGGGGAGCGTGGGCGGCGGGCCCGCCACCCTCCCGTGACGCCGGACGCCCCGGCCCCGGCCGCACCACCGGGCCGCAACCCGTACGTCGATCTGCTGCGGATCACCGCCGTCGGTTTCGTCGTCGTCGGCCACTGGCTGCTGACCTCCATCAGCGACCAGGGCGGCCATCTGCACGGCGAGGATGTCGTGGACGCCCTGCCGTGGACCCAGTGGCTGACCCTCTTCTTCCAGGTGATGCCGCTCATCTTCCTCGCCGGCGGCTACGCCAACGCCGTGTCCTGGTCGGGCCACCACGCCCGCGGCGAGTCCTGGGGAGGCTGGCTCGCGGACCGGGCCCGGCGGCTGCTGGTCCCCACCACCGTGTACGTGGCGGTCACCGTGCTGGCCGTGGTGGTGTGCGTGGCCGCCGGGGTGCCGGCCACCGTACGGGACGAGGTGTTCTGGGCCGTCGCCCTGCATCTGTGGTTCCTGCCGATGTATCTGCTGCTGCTCGCCCTCACCCCGCCGCTGCTGGCCCTGTGGCGGCGCCTGGGCCTGTGGCTGCCGCTGGTGTTCGCGGCGCTGAGCGCCGTGGTGGACGTGGGCGTCCTCGGCCCCGGCATCCCCGTGATCGGCTGGAGCAACTACCTGTGGGTGTGGGGCGGCCTGTACCTGCTCGGCTTCGCCTGGCGGGACGGGGCCCTCACCCGCCCCCTGCAGCTGTGGTCGGCCGCCGCCGCGGCGGCGCTGTGGGTGCTGCTGGTCGTCCCCGGCCCGTTCCCCGTCAGCACCATCGGCGTCCCCGGCGCCCGTGTCCAGAACGCCTCACCCCCCTCCATCGCCCTGTTCGCCTACTCGGTCGTCCTCATCGGCCTGCTGCTCGCCGCCGAGGACGCCGTACGCCGCAGGCTGCGCCACCCGCGCCGCGTCACCGCCGCCAACGCCGCCGCGATGCCGCTGTACCTGTGGCACATGGCACCCGCCATGGCCATCGGCGCGGTCCTCTACCCGGCCGGCCTGCTGCCGTTCGAACCCGTGGGCTCCGGCGGCTGGTGGCTGCTGCGCCCGGTGTGGGTGCTGATCTGCGCCGCCCTGCTGATCCCCCTCGTCCTGGCCATGGCCCGGCTGCCGCACCCGCCCCCGTACCCCACCCGCACCGGCTGGAGCACCGGACCGTGGCTGCTCCTCGGCGCGGGCCTGACCGCCGCCTCCTTCGGGCTCGCCCGCCTCGCCCTGCGCGGCTTCGCCCCGGACGGACGGCTGCCCGCCGTGCCCCTGCTGTGCTACGCGGTGGGCGTCGCCCTGCTGCTCGCCGTCTCCGCCGCGCCACGGACGGGTGGCGGTGTCGGGCATTCGGCGTCCGCGTAGTGCCGGATCGCGCGCCACCGCGTTGACTCACCATGTGACTCCCGGGACGACGACCACCCAGGTACGGGCCGCGCTGGAGCAGCGATTCGGCCGCGGCCGCGCCGGCGACGAGCTGGACACGATGAACCGGCACGCCGTGCTCTCCGGCGGCAAACTGCTGCGCCCTCTGGTGCTGCTGGAGTTCGGCGCCGCCACCGGCGCCCGGCCCGCCCGGCTGCTGGGCGCCGCCGAGGCCGTCGAAGTGCTGCACTCCGCCTCGCTCGTGCACGACGACATCATCGACGGCGACGACACCCGCCGCGGACAGCCCGCCCTGCACCGGGCGTTCGGCACCGAACGGGCGCTGGTGACCGGTGACGCGCTGTTCTTCATGGCGTTCAGCGCGCTCACCGGCTGCGTACGGGCCGGGGTGCCGGCCGAGACGGTGGTACGGGCCTGCGGCCTGGTCGCCGAGGCGGGCGAGGAGATCTCCCGGGGCGTGCTGCGCGAACTGGCCCTCAGCGGCGGCTGGGAGCTGCCCCCGCAGGAGTACCTGCGGATGGCGGGCGAGAAGACCGGTGCCCTCCTGGCGCTGGCCGGGCGGCTCGGAGTGGTGCTGGGCGGCGGCGACGAGCCGCGCGTGCGGGCCGCCACCGCGTACGGGCACGCGCTCGGGATCGCCTTCCAGCTGCGGGACGACCTGCTGCCGTGGACCACCGGTGAGGCGGTGGCCGGGAAACCCGCCGCCAGTGACCTGCGCAACCGGCGGGCCGCGATGCCGCTGCTGCTCGCCTGGCAGTACGCGGGGCCCGCCGACCGCGAACTGCTGACCGGGCTGCTGGCCGGCGCCGACACCCTCCCGGACCCGGAGCTGCTGGCCCGCGCCGCTCCCGTGCTGCGCCGCACCGACGCCATCGGGCGCACCGGCGAGCTGGCCCGCGCCTACGCCACCGCCGCGAAGTACGCCCTGACCGGCGGCTTCCCGCCCTCCCCGCACCGCGACCGGCTGATGGCGCTGGCCGACTGGTCCCTCACCCGCGACCGCTGAGACGACCGGCTTCCCGCCTCGCCGCGGACCGGGACGGCGGGTGGGGCCGCCCGGCACCCGGCTGCGGCAGGGCCCTTACGCGCCCCGGCCCACCATGGCCACCAGGTAGCCGGGGAAGGCGAACCGGACCGTCAGCGGGAGCGGCGCGGCCAGCTCGCGCAGGGCTGCCGCGCCGTACGCCTTGCGCAGGCTGATCACCCCGTCGTGCACATGGGTCGGCCCCCCGGTCGCGAACATGAGCGGGATCGCCGCCGCGCACACCCAGGGGCTGCGCCACGCGTCGATCAGCAGCAGCGTCCCTGCCACCCGGGTGCCCTCGCGCAGCACGGCGCGCACCTTGTCCGGCGGCAGATGGTGCAGGCTCGCCGCGAACACCGCCACGTCGAACGCCGCGTCGGGTGCGTCGATCGCCGTGGCGTCCAGCCGCCGCACCACCGCCCTGGGGTGCGCCCCCAGCGGCCCGGCCTCCAGCGCCGCCACCGCGTCCGGCGCCACATCGCTCACCGTCACCCGCGCCCCGGGGTGCCGGCGCAGCACCCGCCGGGACAGGCCGCCGGTACCGGCGCCGAGTTCGAGCACCCGGGGAGACGGGCCTGCCCCGGCCCGCTCCAGGGTCCAGCGCGCGTACCGGTCGTAGCCGCGGGTCAGCAACTGCATCCGGTGCAGGGCCCGCCGGACCCGGGCCGCCTCGTGCGGGGTGTCGGGGCGGTCGAGGTACTCGGGCTCGTCCGTCTCGTACCGCCGGTCCAGCCAGGAGGCGTGCGGGCCGCCGCGCGGCATCACGGCCGTCATTCGGGTCGCGCCATGGCCAGCAGGATGACCACCAGCACCAGGACCGGGTACAGGCTGGCCCGGTTGAAGACGGCCAGCGCCGTCTCCGGGCGCGGGTCGCGGTGCAGCGCGAGGCCGGGCACCAGCAGCGCCCAGCAGCCGGCGAGCACGGTGCCCACCACGCCGATGGCCCGGAACGAGGTCCACCCGGCGATCATCAGGGCGACCCCGCACACGAAGGTGATCAGCAGGAACGCGAGCACCAGGCGTGCGGTGACCCGGTGGCCGTAGACGACGGGCACGGTGCGCACCCCCAGGTGCACGTCCTCCTCCACGTCGGCCCAGTCGTTGACGAGGTTGCGCCCGCCGATCTCCCAGGCGGCCATCCAGCAGAAGAACAGCGGCAGCCGTACCCAGTCGACCCCGCCGCCGCCCGCCGTCACCGGGGCCAGCGCGAACCAGCCCGCGCACGCCGCCAGCCCCACGCACGCGCCGGTCAGCCAGAACTTGTGCGGGGTGACGGTGGCCAGCGCGCAGTACACCACCTGGAGCAGCGCCGCCACCACGAACAGCACCGCGCACAGCCAGTGCAGCCAGGCCGCCAGCACCAGCGCGAGGCCGCCGAGCGTCACCACCCAGGCGACCGCGCCGGGGTAGGAGAGCCGGCCCTGCGCCAGCGGATGCCGGACGCCGGTGCTGTCGATGTCGAAGCCCTCGTAGGAGCGCAGGTGGGCGAACCGCTTGCGGTCCAGCCGGTGGTCCAGCAGGTCGTTGACCGCGAACAGCGCGAAGTACCCGGCGAACGCCGCCACCAGCGCCACCCCCAGCCGGTCCAGCGGCGGGTTCGGCACCGCGATCAGCGCGCCGATCAGCGGCTGGGCGACGGACAGGGAGGCCTGCGTGCCGCGCGAGAAGCCGTACAGGGCCCGCACCCGGTCACGCATCCGGTCCGCCAGGACGGGGATCGCCATCATGCTCTCCACTCTTTACAGTTCACGTGTCCCACGAACTCACGGGCGAAGGCCGCCGCCTCGGGGCCCGGCCGGGTCAGCCGCCGCAACTCCTCCAGCGCGTCCCCGGGCGGCCGGTGCAGCAGGCGCATCAGACGCTCGGAGAAGTCCTGGGCACGGCGCAGCGCCGCGAGCCGGCGCTGCCCGTATCCGGCGAGGCCGCCGTGCAGCAGGGCGTGCGCGAGGTCGGCCGCGTCGTCGATGGCGAGGTTCATGCCCTTGGCACCGGACGGGGTCAGCAGGTGGGCGGCGTCGCCGGCCAGGAACAGCGGCCCGTGCTGGAGCGGCCGGGTGACGCGGCTGTGCATGCGCAGCGTCCGCCGCTCGTACAGCCCGCCGAGCGCGGGGCCGCCCTCCAGCCGCAGCCGCAGTTCCTCGCGCACGCGGTGATCGGGCCAGTCGGCGGGGGTGTCGCCCGCGGCGCACTGGAGGTAGAAGCGGCTGATCGCGGAGGTGCGCGGCATCATTCCGGCGAACCCGCGCTCGTGCAGCGCGTACAGCACGCCGGGGGCGGGGGCGTCGACCTCGGCGAGCACCGCGAGCCAGTCGTACGGGTAGCGCTGGGTCACCTCGCGGCGCAGTACGGGGTGGAGGGCGTGCCGGCTGACGCCGTGTCCGCCGTCGCAGCCGATGACGTAGTCGCAGTCGATCTGGAGCCGGTCGCAGCGGATGCGCCGCAGTTCCTCGACGGCGCGGGCCGGGGTCGCGAACCAGGGCAGCCGTCCGTCGGTCTCCAGGGCGGCGATCAGGTCGCGGACCAGCCACTGCTGCGGGTACACCCAGTGCCGGGCGCCGCCGGTCAGGGCCGCGTAGTCCATCCGCAGCCGCTGTCCCTGGCACAGGAACTCGCACCAGCCGTGCCGGGTGCCCTCGGCGAGCAGCCGGTCGGCGAGGCCGTGGGCGCGCAGGTAGGCGACGGTGCGTTCCTCCAGCAGCCCCGCCCGGGCGCGGCTCTCGACGCGGGCGCGCGGGTGGCGTTCGACGACCTGGCAGTCGATGCCGGCCCGGCCCAGCACATTGGCGAGCACCAGGCCCGCCGGTCCGGCGCCGATGATGCCGACCTGGGTGCGCAGTCGGCGCATCAGGGGGACACCAGGGAGGGGTGGAACAGTTCGTTGACCAGGACCAGGGGCCGGTCCCCGTGCCACAGCAGATACGTCTTGTAGCAGGCGGGTTCTCCGCTGGGCCAGCGGCGCCGGCCCACGTCCAGGACGGTGCGGCGGTGGCCGGTGCCGGCGGCGTGCAGTGCGGCGCCGATGGGAAGCCGGCCGTCCGCCAGCAGCGGCCGGATCCCCGGCAGCAGATCGTCGCGGGCGACTACCTGGTTGACCGACAGCCAGCGGCCTCCGGGGCCGGTGAGCGCGGAGTGCCGGGCGAGGACGTCCTGTTCCTCGCCGATCTCCAGCAGCGCGGGCACCGGGCGCCCGGCGCGGCCCGCGGGGATGCGGTCGGCCCGCAGCAGCCGTACCCGGGGGGCGGCGCCGGTCAGGGCGTGCAGCGCGGTGGTGGTCAGGCCGTCGCCGCTGAGGAGCATCCGGGTCAGGGGGGAGGCGAAGTCCGCGATCCGCTCGGTGAGCGTGGCGCCGCCGGTGATGTCGAAGACCTCCGTGCCGAAGGCCGCGGCCCGTAATGAGCGCACCGGCACCCTCCTCGTCTCACCCTCGCCCGGTTCACCAGAAGCACAACGTCCCCGGCACCGGGAGGTCACGGCGGATCCCCCGCATGTACGACGAGAACCGGACGCCTCCCGCTGTTACCGTCAAAACCGTCATGACCCATGGTGATCAGCCCGGTATCGATGACAGCCGGCCCCCGCCCAGAGCCGGATGGCTGGTGTGGCTGCTCGCCGCGGCGGTGATCATCGCCGCGCTGGTGCTGGCGGCGTCCCGCCGGGACGAGTTGGGCCAGGCGTTCGAGCAGTTGTCCCACGTCAATCCGGCCAAGGCGGCGCTGGCCCTGATCTGCCAGGCGGGCGCCATGTGGTGCCTGGCCGCTGTCCAGCGCTGGCTGCTGCTGACCGGCGGGCTGCGGATGGGCATGCGGCCGCTGCTGTCCATGATCCTCGCCTCCAACGCGGTGGCCGGCGCGCTCCCGGGCGGCGCCGCGTTCTCCGCCGCCTGGCTCTACCAGCAACTGCACCGCAGGGGCGCGAGCAAGGCGCTGGCCGCCGCCTCGCTGGTCATCGCCGGGGCGCTGTCCGCGCTCGGCCTGATCGCGGTGCTGGCTGCCGGGCTGCTGACGGCCGGCGCCCGGGGGCCGGCCGGCGTCCTGGGCCGGATCGGGATCGTTCTGGTGCTCCTGGCGCTGCTGGTGCTGGTCCTGGCGCGCTCGGCCGCGGTACGGGCCTGGGCACGCCGCGGATGGCGGCGGGTCCAGGCCCGGCACCGCAGGGCCAGGGAGGGCACCGAGGCGGTGAACCGGCTGCTGGTGCAGGCCCGCGCCATCCAGCCGGGCTTCCGTCCGTGGCTGCGGCCGTACGCGTACGCCCAGTTCAACTGGCTGCTGGACGCGGCCTGTCTGGTCGCCTCGCTGTGGGCGCTGGGCATCTCGGTGCCCTGGCACGGGGTGCTGATCGCGTACGGGCTGACGCAGATCCCGGGCAGTCTGCGGCTGACCCCGGGCGGGGTGGGCGTGGTGGAGGCGAGCATGGCGGCGCTGCTGGTGGTGTACGGGCTGAACGCCGCCGACGCGCTGGCGGCCACGCTGCTCTACCGGATCTGGAGCTACTGGCTGTTGCAGCCGATCGGCTGGGGCTGCTGGCTGGCGCTGTCGGTGCAGGGGCGTCGGGAGGCCAAGGGGGAGTGAGCGCGGGGGACGGCGGTCCGCCGGGCGGAATACTCTGCTGGCATGAGTGAGCGAGGGATGCAGGAGCTGGCCCTGCTGCTGCTGACGGCGCTGGCCAACGCGCCCCGGCACGGTTACGCGATCGCGCAGGAGGTCAAGGCCATCACGGACGGCCGGGTGGTGCCGCGCACCGGCGCGCTGTACGGGGCGCTGGACCGGCTGCTGGCCGATGGCCTGATCCGGGTGGAGCGTGAAGAGGTGGTGGACGGGCGCGCCCGCCGTACGTTCGCGCTCACCCCCGCCGGCCGGGACCGGCTGGCGGCGGAGGCGGAGCGGATGGCGGCCACCGCCTCCGAGGCGCGCCGGCGGCTGGGCATCGGCGGCGCCGTGCAGCCCACATGAGCCGCGGTCCGGTCCGGCTCTACCCGGCCGGCTACCGCGCCGTGCACGGCGCGGAGATCGCCGAGACGCACCGGGAGCTGACCGCCGGGCTGTCGCGCGCGGCCCGGCTGCGGGCCGACGCCGATCTGGCGGCGCACGCGCTGCGGATGCGCCTGGGGCTGGACCCGGCCGCGCCCGGCGGGCGGCTGTTCGCGCTCGCGGCGCCGTTCGCGCTGGCCACCGCCGCGGTGGTGGCCGGCCTCGAACTGACCGGCTGGTACCGGACCCTGGTGCTCTCCCCGACCACGCTGCGCGCCATGGTGGCTGGTACGGGGGCCGCGTGGGGGCTGTATCTGCTGTGCTCGCTCCTGGTGTGCGTGGGCGCGATCGTCGCGCTGACCGGGCGCTGGGTGGCCGGGGTCGCCGCGGTGACGGGCGGGCTGCTGGGGACGGTCGCGCTGTGGCCGGCCCTCGGTCCGGCGCGCGGCGGGGGCGCGCTGGTGCCGGTGCTCGCCCTGCTGACGGTGGCCGTCGTGCTGGCCCGCCCGCCGGACCGGCGGGCCGATCCCGAGGTGTGCGCGGCGGCCGGGGTGATGGCGGCGGTGGGCTGGTTCCCGCTGGTGGCCGTGGGCACCGGGGAGTTCGCGGTGAGCACGGATTACGGGGCGTGGCCGCTGCTGGTGCTGGCCGCCTCGGGCATCGTGCTGGCGGTGCGGCGGCGCTCGCGCGGGCTGTACGAACTGGGGGCGATGGCGGTGGCCTCCCCGCCGCTGATCGGCCGCGCGTACGCGGATGCCTGGCTCGATGCGTGGCCCGTGGTGCTTCTGTCTCTGGTGCTGCCGCTGGGGGCGGCGTTCACTGTCGGGGTGTGGTGGGTGCGGCGGGGGAGCTGACCGAATTGCCATAGTCCGTTGAAGTGAATAGTCTCCTGTGCGTTCCATTGTTGAGCGCGAGCAGAGAGAGCACCGCGTTGCCGTTCACGCTGTCCCACCCCGCGGCCGTCCTGCCGCTGCTGCGCCGTCCTTTCGTCCCGGCGGCCCTCGTCATGGGCGCCCTCGCCCCCGACGTCCCCTACTACCTCGGTGAGCTCGGCGTCGCCGCCACCTCGTCCGGCGACTGGTACGAGCCGTTCCTCAACGCCACCACGACGCACGGGCCCCTGACCGGGCTGCTGGTCAACCTGCCCATGGCTCTCCTGCTGGTCTTCGGCTGGCGGCTGGTGCGCGGGCCGCTGGTGGCGCTGCTCCCGGCCCGGGTGCGGGTGGGGCCACCCGCCGCCGCTCCCGGGGCCGGGCCCCGGGTGCGGGCGCGGTACGCCGGATGGCTGGTGCTCTCCGCGGTGATCGGGATCGCCACCCATCTCGCCTGGGACGCCGTCACCCACGGGGACGGCTTCCTGGTCACCCGCGCCGCCCTGCTGAGCGAGGCGGTGCTGGGCGGACTGACCGTCTCCCGGCTGCTCCAGACCCTCAGCACCGTCCTCGGCCTGGCGCTGATCGCCCGCCATCTGTGGCGGCGCCGCGACCGGACGCGGGCCGGGCACCGGGACGCGGGCAACGGCGTGGCACGGCTGAGTCGCCCGGTGCGGCTGACCGTGCTCGCGCTGCTGGCCCTGGCCACCGCGCTGGGCGTCGCCGCCGGGGCCCGCGCCGACATCGACGCCTTCCGGTACACGACCGTGGTGGACCACGAGCACCCCGTCACCCGCGTCTTCGAGGACGGCACGAGCGAGACGACGTACCCCGCCACCACCGTCCGGGCACCCTGGGGAACCTTCGCCGAGGGGGTGCTGACCGGCGCCGCCAAGCGCGGGGGCGCCGCCTTCACCGCAGCCCTGCTGCTGTACGGCGCGGCCTGGCACACGTACCGGCCGCGGGCAGGTGACGGCCCGGTCTCCTCCGAACAGCCGGTGCCCCGGGCCCCGCCGCGTGACCTGACCCCGCCGCGCGGCCCGTGCCCCCGCCGCGCGGTCAGCGGCCCCGCCGCGGGGTCAGCGGCCCCGGGTGAGGCGTTCGCCGGCAAGGCCCGGGGCAAGGCGGGCTGTGCGGGGCGGGGGGAGCCGGGTGGTGGGGGCCGGCGGGCGGGTGAAGAGGCGGGCCGCGGCGGTGGGGGAGCTGAGCGCGGGGGACTGGGTGAGGATGGCGCGCTCCAGGTCGCGCAGTTCGCGGCCCGGGGAGACGCCCAGTTCCTCGACGATCGCCGCCTTGGCCCGCCGGTAGCGTTCCAGCGCCTCGGCCTGGCGGCCACTTTGGTACAGGGCCAGCATCAGCTGGGCGCACAGCCGTTCCCTGGCCGGTTCCGCCGTGGTCACCACGCTCAACTCGGCCGTGACCTCGGCGACGCGCCCCAGCATCAGGTCGGCGGTGACCTTGTCGCTGAGCACCTGCCAGCGGTCCTCCTCCAGCGCGGTCAGCTCCGGCCAGGCGACGCCCGCCTCGATCAGGTCGGCCAGCGCGCGGCCCTGCCACAACCCCAGGGCGTAATCGAGAAGCTGAGCGGCCGACGCCCAGGAGCCGGCCGCCAGCCGCTGCCGTCCGTGCGCGACGAGACGCGCGTAGCGCGGCAGATCGATGTGGTGCGACGGCACGTGCAGGACGTAACCGTGGCGCCCGGCCGCCAGCGAGTGCGGCGTCGAGCCGTGGGTGGGTCCGCTCTCGGCCGCCAGTGTTCTGCGCAGCCCCGAGACGGCGTTCTGGAGGATCTTGCGCGCGGTGGCCGGCTCGTTGTCGCGCCACAGCGCGTCGATGAGCCGTCGCGTGGCGACCGGGGTGTTCGCGTGCAGCAGCAGGAACCCCAGCACGGCGCGCTGCCGGACACCTCCGAGCGCCAGCCGTTCGCCTTCGTGCAGTACTTCCAGCGGGCCGAGCAGGTGGAATTCCACCGCGGAACCATCCCATCTCGGGCATCTCGCGTGCGCGTGGGGGGCGTTGGCGACATTGCCAAGGCAGGACGAACGTTCCAGGGGGGACATGATCGCACGGCGCCCGCCGCCGTTGAAGGCGGTTGCGCAGTACCGGGCAGCACTGCCCGGCGCGGGCCCCGTTCCAGCTCTCCCGTGGCCGCCCGTGCCCGTTCGTAGCGGCGGAACGCCCGTCCACGCGCCGGTCATCGCCCGTCCATCGGCCGCCCCGCCGGCCGATTACCACGGGAAGAACGGCGGATGGGGGCCAGTCAATACGGTCGCTGTGCGGCTCCACCATGCGCCACCTCGATCACCACGACAGCGCCCAGCCCCTTGTCGACGCACAGGACGGTTTCCTCACCATGGCGTACTCATCCGACGAACAAGAGATCTTCGAGACGCTCCGGCAGATCGTGTCCGACACGCTGCGGGTACCGGCCGAGCGGGTGACCCGGGAATCCGTGCTGTCCGACCTCGGCATGGTCGAATCCATCAAGCTGCTGCGGGTCGCGGGCAAGGTCGAGCGGCGCTTCGACATAGAACTCGACGACAGCCTCTTCTTCCAGGGCGTCTCCCTGGGCCGGCTGGTGGAGGAGATCGCCGCGCAGCGCGCCGCCACCGTCTCCGGGGAAGCGGCGTGAGCGGTACGAGTGGCACGGGCGGCGCACCGGGGCTCGCTCCCGCCGTGCCCGCCTCCGTCACCCTGCTCGACGGCCTGTTCACGTACGCGGCCGAGCGGTATCCCGAGCAGCTGATCGGCGCCACCGACCCCCAGCAGGCCGTCACCTTCCGTCAGTTGGAGCGCGACGGGCTGGCCCTGGCCGCCGAGCTGCGCGCCCGCGGCGTCGAACCCGGCGCCCCGGTGGTCTTCCCGGCCGGTTCCCCCGCCGACTTCTTCCCGGTGCTCAACGCCATCGTGTCGGTCGGCGCGATCGCCGTGCCGGTCTCCGCGCGGGCCGGCCGCAACCAGGCGTCCGCCGCCCGGCTGCGGCACATCGTCGAGGACTGCCGAGCCGCCCTCATTCTCGCCGACGACGACGCGGTGCCGGTCCTGGCCGAGGTGCTGCCCGATGTCACCACCCAGCCGCTGAGCGAACTGCTGCGCACCGCCCGCGCGTCCGCGCCGGCCGCTCCCGGCGACGTACGCCCGCCCGGCCGTGACCCGGGGGACCTCGCCCTCATCCAGTACACCTCGGGCAGCACCTCCCACCCGCGCGGGGTCGCCCTGACCCACCGCAACGTGCTGGCCGCGCTGCGCATCATCCCGGCCGCCCTGCGGCCACGCACCACCGATGTGATCAGCCACTGGCTGCCGCTCTCCCACGACCTGGGCCTGTTCGGCTCACTGGCGTCGCTGGGCAGCGGCATCCGGGTGTGCGTGTCCGCGCCGCGCGACTTCGTCAAGCAGCCGGCCGAGTGGCTGGCCGCGTCCTGCGCGGCCGGCGCGACCATCCTGGTCGGCCCGGACTTCTTCTACCAGTACCTGGTCGAGGCGGTACCGGCGGACGAGGTGGCGGGCTTCGACCTGTCCGGCGTACGGCTGGCGCTCAACGGCGCGGAGCCCATCGACCCCGAGGGACTGGGCCGGTTCGCCCGGCACTTCGCCGCCGCCGGCTTCCGGGCCCAGGCGCAGGTGCCCTGTTACGGGCTGGCCGAGGCCACCCTGCCGGTCAGTTTCGACTCCGACAGCCGGCCCCCGACCATCGACTGGGTGGACCGCGCCGCGCTCAACGACGAGCGCAAGGCCATCCCCGCCACCACCGGCGCGCGGGGCGTCGTCAACTGCGGAACCCCCGCCCCCGGCGTCGAGGTCCGCGTCACCGCCGACGGCGAGGTGGTGGGCGAACGCGCGGTCGGCGAGATCGAGATCCGCGGCGAAGCCGTCACCGCCGGCTACTACCGCGAGCCCGCACCGTCCGGGCTGCCGGGCGGCTGGCGCGGCACCGGCGACCTCGGCTACCTGGCGGACGGCTGCGTGCACATCACCGGGCGCAGCAAGGAGATCCTGATCCTCGCCGGGCAGAACCACTACCCGCAGGACATCGAGGACGCGGTACGCGACGCCCCCGGCCTTTTCCGCCGCTCCGCGATCGCCGTCGTGCTGCCCGCCGACCCGGACGCCGGGCTGCCCGAGCGGCTGTGCGTGTTCGCCGAAGTCGCCACCGAGGGCCCGTACACCGAGACCGTCGCCGCCATCCGGCGCTCGGCCGCCGAGGTGCTGGGCGGTGCCTCCGTCGACGTGGTGCTGCTGCCCGCGCTGGCCATCTCCCGTACCACCAGCGGCAAGTTCCAGCGGCTGCTGATGCGCCGTCGGCTGCTGGAGGGCACGCTGCGCAAGGTCGTCGCCCGGGTCTCGGCCGCAGAGGCGCTGCCCGCCGCCGGGGCCGGCCGGGGAGGTGCGCCATCGCTCGGCTGACCGGCGAGGGCCCGGACGCCGCGCGCCGCGCGCGGGCGCTCGCCGCCCACCTCGGCGATCCGCTGCGCCCCGAGGGGCCGCTCACCTACGCCGCCAGTGTCCGTGACGACCGCGAACAGCGTTTCCCCGCCGAGTCGCTGGCGGCGCTCGACAGCTGGGGCTACCGCGCGTACCAAGTGCCGGCGGAGCACGGCGGACGGCTGACCTCCCTGGAGGACCTCCTCACCATCGGCCGGGTCATCGCGGAACGCGATCCGGCGGTCACCCTCATCGCCAACTCGCCACTGGGCGCCGCGATGCCGGTGTGGCTGGCGGGCAGCGCCGCGCAGCGCCGCCAGGTCGCGGACGCGGTGCTGGGCGGGGCGTACGTGGCGCTGGGCATCACCGAGCGCGCGCACGGCGCCGATCTGCTGGCGAGCGAGACGACGGTGCGCCGCGAAGGCGGCGGATACGTCATCGACGGCGAGAAGTGGCTGATCAACAACGCGGCCCAGGCCCGGTTCGTGTGCCTGCTCGCCCGCGACCCCGACCGCACAGGCATGCGCAGCCTGTCGTTCGTGCTGGTCGACCTGGAGGAACTGCCCGCCGCGTCGTACGAGATCCTGCCGCGCGTCCCCACCCACGGGGTGCGCGCCGCGCAGATCGGCGGCATCCGCTTCCACGGCGCCCGGGTGCCCGCGTCCGCGCTGATCGGACGGGCCGGCGCCGGGCTCGAACTCGCCTCCGCCTCCCTGTCGGTGACCCGCACCCTCGTCCCGGTACTCAGCCTGGGCGTGCTCGCCACGGCGCTGCGCTGCTGCACCGCGTTCCTCGCCGAACGCCGGCTGTACGGCGGCACGGCCACCGACATCCCGTACGTGCGGGAGGAACTCGCCGCGGCCCTGGTCGATCTGCGGGCGGCCGAGGCCGTGGCGCGGGCCTGCGCCCGCGCGCCGCACGTGCTGCCCGACCTGGTGCCGGTCACCTCGGCCGTCGCCAAGTACCTGGTGCCCAAGGTCGTCGAGGCCCGGATGCGGAAGCTGTCCGTGGTGCTCGGCGCCCGCTCGTACCTGCGCGAGGGCCACTGGTCGGGGCTCTTCGAGAAGCTCCGGCGCGACGTACGGCTGTTCGGACTGTTCGACGGCAGTGAGCCGGTCGTGCTCAGCTCGCTGGCGGCCCAGGCGTCGTGCCTGGACGCCCCGGCCGATCCCCGGCGGGCGGACGCCCTGTTCGCGCGCGGCGGCCCGCTGCCGTCCCTGTTCGGCCAGGACACCGGCCCGTTCGCGGACGACGACCCGGTCACGGCCGGCGTCGAGGAGACCGCCGCCGTCCTGGAGCGCCTCGGCGCCGCACACGGGGACGGCGTCCTGTGCCGGGCCGCCGCCGCGCTGCGCGCCGCCGCAGCGCGGGTACGTACCGAGGCGCGGGACGCGCTCGACCCGCGCTCGCTGGCCGGGCAGCAGTTCGCCGACCGCTACGCGCGGCTGTTCGCGGCGACCTGCCTGGCCCGTAGCGCGCCGGCCGCGGACGGGCCGCCGGCGCCCTGGCTGGGATCCGGGATCTCCGCCCTGCTGGAACCCGGCCGCCGGATGCCGGCCGGCACGGCCCGCCTGCTGTGGGAGGACGTGGCCCGCCTCGCGCGGCCCGGCACCGAGCCGGCGGACGGCCCGGCCGGGCTCGAACTGGTGGCACAAGGAGGTGAGTCCCGGTGACGACACCGACCCACACCGGCTCCGCGGCGCTCTCGCTCGAACACGCCCTCGCGGACCCGTACGACGCGCGACTCCCCGGCGGTTTCGCGCAGGCGCTGGAGGCCGACCGGCACGCCGCGTTCCCCGAGCGGCTGTGCCGCGCCGCCCTGGACCGGGGTGTCGCCGAGTGGCTCATCCCCGCCGAGTGCGGCGGTGAACTGCGCGGTATCGAGGAGGCGTTCGAACTGTGCCGGGTGCTGTCCCGGCGTGACCTGACGGCGGCCATCGCGCTCGGCAGCAATCTGCTGGCGGCGCTGCCCGTGTGGCTGCGCGGCAGCGCGGCGCAGAAGGAGAGCGTCGCGCGCCTGCTGCGGGCCGGCGGCTTCGTGGCCTTCGCGCTCAGCGAGCGCGAGCACGGCGCGGACCTGGTGGCCGGCGAGACCACCGCCACCCGCGTCCCCGACACCGAGGGAGAGGGCGACGGCTGGCGCATCGACGGCGAGAAGTGGCTCATCAACAACACCGGACACGCCGCCGCCGCGACCGTGACGGCTCGCACCGGCCGCGGCCCGCGCGGCCTGACCCTGTTCCTGGCCACCGCCCCGCACGACGGCACCGCCTGGCGGCGGCTGCCGAAGGTCGCCACCCACGGCCTGCGCGGCAGCGCCATCGGCGGCCTGACCCTGACCGGCCTGCGGGTACGCGGCACCGACGCCATCGGCCGGGTCGGCTCGGGACTGGAAACCATCCTGGAGACCTTCCAGATCACCCGCGTACTCGTCTCCGGCCTCGCCCTCGGCGCCCTCGACACCTGTCTGCGCCACACCCTGGCCTTCGCCCGCGACCGGCGGCTGTACGACGCCCCCGTCCACGACCTCGAACCGGTGGCCCGCCGGCTGATCGACGCGTTCGCCGATCTGCTGGTGGGGGAGACCGTGGCGGCCGGCGCCTGCCGGGCCGCGCACGACCGGCCCGACCAGCTGCCGCTCCAGTCGCTGTGCGCCAAGTACCTGATCCCGCACCGCGCCATGGACGCCATCGAATCGCTCAGCGTCGTGCTGGGCGCCCGTTCCTACCTCACCGGCCAGGACCAGCTCCAGGAGGCCGTCTTCGAGAAGATGCGCCGGGACTGCGCCGTCACCGGACTGTTCGACGGCTCGACCCCGGTGGTGCTGGGCGGCCTCACCGACCAGCTCACCCCGCTCGCGGAGGCCCGCGCTGCCGGCACCGTACGCACCGAGGGGCTGCCCGCCCTGTACGCCCCGGGGCCCCCGGCCACCGCGCCCGCCCCGCTCGACCCGGAACGCATGGCCCTCGACACGGACGAGGACGCCGTCACCGCCGGACTCGACCACCTCGCCGCGCTGCTCGGCGGCGAACAGCCCGTACCCGCGCTCACCCCGGCCCGGCGCGCCCTGCTGCTCGACCTCACCGAACACCTGCGCACCGCGCGCGCCGCGCTGGACGCCGAGGCCGCGGCCCTCGCGGGCGATCCGGGACAGCGGCGCGGCGCCGCCGCCTACGACCTGGCGGCCCGCTACACCCACCTGCACGCCGCCGGCGCCTGCGCCTGGCGCTGGCTGGCGCGGCACCACAGCCCCCTGAGCCCCGAGGACGCCGAGCGGGACGGCCCGTCGGCCGGGTTCCTGGACGACGGCGGCTGGCTGGCGCTGTGCCTGCGGCACCTGGCCCAGCAGGCCGGCACTCTCCCGGCCGCCCCCGTACTCGACGAGGTGGACCGCACCGCGCTCGACCTGCTGAACCAGCTCTACGACCGGAACCTGCTGTTCTCCGTGACGCGGTTCCCCCTCGCGGAAAGGACGACCCATGGGGCCGGCTGAGGAACGGGAAGCTCCCACGGAACCCGGCGATCTGGTGGTGACGTTCGCCGACGGCAGCACCACCACCGTCCGGCTCTTCCCCGCCGAGGACCCGGCCGCGCCCGTCGTGCTGTTCCTGCCCGCCATGGGCGTACGGGCCGGCTACTACGAGGTGCTGGCCGATGTGCTGGTGGAGAACGGCACGCACGTCGCGCTGGCCGACCACCGGGGCCACGGCGGCAGTTCGGTGCGCCCCGGCCGCCGGAGGACCTGGGGCTACGCCGACCTGCTGGAGGTCGAACTGCCCACGATCATCGAGGAGGTCAGGGCCGCCTTCGGCGTCGAACAGCTCGTGCTGGCCGGGCACAGCCTGGGCGGCCAGCTGGCCCTGCTGTACAGCGCCACCGCCCCCGAGCGGATCTCGCGGGCCGCCGTCATCGGCACCGGCACCGCCTGGCACCGCGTCGTGACCGGCAAGGACGCGGCGCGCCGCTACTTCGGCGTCCGGCTCACCGGGGTCGTCGCCACGCTGTGGGGCTATCTGCCGAAGTGGTTCCCGTTCGCCGGACGCGAGGCCCGGCATGTGATCCACGACTGGGTACGGGAGGGCCGCACCGGCCGCTACCAACTCTCCCGCACCGAGATCGACTACGAGGCCGCCCTGGCGAAGAGCACCGTCCCCACCCTCTTCGTCGGCTTCGCACACGACCCGCTCGTCCCCCCGGCCGGGCTGCGGCACATCGCCGACAAGGTCACCGCCGCCCCCGTCACCCTGCGCGAACTCTCGCTCGAACAGCTCCGGTTGAAGGAGCCCAGCCACTACCACTGGGCCCGGCGGCCGCAGGCGGTCGCCGACGCGCTGACCGAATGGATGGCACAGCCATGACCACCAGGACCGAACCGGGCCCCGGCATCGACGCCCTCAGCATGGCCGACGTCTACACGCCCGCCTACACCGAGCAGATCGAACGGGCCAGGCACGAGGCGTCGTTGCTGTTCGCCCGCGTCGCCATGACGCACCTGTTCGCCGAAGGGCCCGCCGCGTACCACCCGGACGCCGAGCCGCCGGCCGGCGCGATGGCCCGCCAGCCGTTCTACTTCCGCAAGAAGCTCCTCGACTACCTCGCCGACCGCGGCGAGCTGATCATCAACGGCGACACCTGCCGTCCGACCCCCGAACTCGCGGCCCGCGCCCGGATGTCCGAGGAACAGTTCCTGGGCCCCGGGGTCACCGGCTCGCCGACGATGGAGGTCATCAAGTACTTCGAGAGCGTGGTCGGCGGCGTGCTGTGCGGCCGCGACGGCCTTGTGCTGCTGGAGGAGGCGTACGGCGCCGAGGAGACGCAGCGGCTGTGGCACCACCTCATGGTGGACGCCGGCCCCAAGCGAGCGCCGAGCAAGCTGGCCGCCCGCGCCCTCGATCTGCGGCTGCGCTCCGGCGAGCCCACCGTCGTCTTCGAGGGCGGGGCCGGCATCGGCGCCACCTTGCGCGAGGCGCTGACGATCGAGGGCTTCCGGGAACGCACCGCGCACCTCGCCTCGTACGGGTTCACCGACGTCAGCCGCTCCCTGATGCAGCAGGCCCGGCGGACGTTCACCGCCGAACTGCCCGAGCTGGTGGAGCGGATGCACTTCGACCGGGTGGACCTCGATGACCTGGACGCGTACGACGATGTGCCCTATCTCCAGGACGAGGCCGCCGACCTGGTGATCTACGAGAGCGTGCTGTACGACGTGGCGAACCTGCACCAGGTACTCAGCCACAGCCGCCGGATCCTCAAACCGGGCGGCTGGCTGGTGTTCACCTTCGGCAGCCGGGGCCGCCCGGGGCAGTTCTTCCCTTTCGAGTTCTTCCAGTCGACGCTGCACAGCTTCTACCGGGCCGAACTCGATCCGCCGCGCCGGGTCAACCCCGGCTACCTCACGATGGCCGAGTGGACGGCCTCCCTGGAGAGCGCGGGCTTCGGCCGTTTCCGGGTGCTGCCCGACGCCGCCGATCACGACAAGTGGCCCTACGGAGGCATCGTCGCCGAGCGGCCGTGAGCGCGGGCACAGGCACGAGCACGAGCGGCGCCGGCAGCAGCACGGCCCGGCCCGTACCGGCGCCGGGCCGCACCCACGCGAAGGAAGGCACACACCATGAGTGACCGGATCGGCGGCCATGTGCGGGCCGCCGTGATCGGCTGCGGCTTCGGCGGGCTCGGCGCGGCGGTGCGGCTGCGCCGGGAGGGCGTGAACTCCCTGGCCGTCCTGGAGGCGGCGGGATCGCTCGGCGGCACCTGGCGCGAGAACACCTATCCCGGCGCCGCCTGCGACATACCGTCCCACCTCTACAGCTACTCGTTCGCCCCCAATCCCCGCTGGCCCCGGGTGTTCTCCGCCCAGCGCGACATCCTCGCCTATCTGGAACGGGTCGCCGACCGCTTCGACGTGCGGCGCCACATCCACCTCAACACCGCCGTCACCGCCGCCCGCTGGCAGCCCGAGCACACCCGCTGGCACCTCACCACCGACCGCGGCGAGCTGACGGCCGATGTCCTGGTGACGGCCGCCGGCATGCACTCGGCCCCGAAGATCCCCGACATCCCCGGCCTCGACACCTTTCCCGGCGCCGCCTTCCACAGCGCGTGCTGGGACCACGACCGCGACCTGGCCGGGCGGCGCGTCGCCGTGGTCGGCACCGGCGCCTCGGCCACCCAGATCGTTCCCGCCCTCCAGCCCACCGTGCGGCGGGTCACGCTCTTCCAGCGCAGCGCGCCGTGGGTGCTGCCCAAGTTCGACCGGCCCCACCCGCGCGCCGAACAGTGGCTGTACGAGCGGCTGCCGCTCCTGCGGCTGGCGCAGCGCGGCCGGTTCTGGGCGGTCGGCGAGGTCCGCAGCGATCTGCTGACCCGGCGGCTGCGCCAACTGGCGCTGGCCGAGAAGCTCGTCGCCGCGCACCTGCGGTTCGGCGTCAAGGACCCGGAGCTGCGCCGCAAGCTCACCCCCGACCACCGGATGGGCTGCAAGCGGGTGACCTTCTCCAACACCTTCTATCCCGCGGTCACCCAGGAGAACGTCGAGGTCGTCGCCTCGGGGCTGGCCCGCGTCGAGGGCGGCACCCTGATCGGGCAGGACGGCAGCACGCACGAGGCGGACACCATCGTGTTCGCCACCGGCTTTCACAACGTCGGCCGGCCCATCACCCGGCGCATCGCCGCGGCGGACGGTACGACGCTGGCGGAGGCGTGGGACAAGGGCGGCGGCATCCAGGCACTGCGCGGAACGACCATGACCGGGTTCCCCAACCTGCTGATGATGGGCGGGCCGCAGGCGGTGTCCTCCTCCAGTTCCAAGGTGCTGATGATCGAGGCCCAGCTCAGCTATCTCGCCGACTTCCTGCACCGGCTCGACGAACTGGCCGAGCCGGTCGGCGAGCCGGGCGGGGTGGCGCTCGACCCGTCCCCGGACGCGCTGCGCGCCTGGAACGCGCGGATGCGCGGCAAGCTCGCCAGGACCGTGTGGGAGACCGGCTGCGACAGCCCCTACCTGGACCACGAGGGCCGGGACGTCACGCACTGGCCGGGCACCACGACCGAGTTCCGCAGGGCGACCCGGCGGGTGGACCTGGCCGAGTACCGGGTGGTGCGCGCGGTGCGGGAGCCCGTCCGGTAGCGGCCGGGGCGGGCCCGCCCGCGCGGACCGCGCCACCTTGCTCGCGGCTCACCTGATGGCATGTCATGGACCGCGTACGGCACGTGCGTACCGCGATGAAGGAGTGGACCTCATGGACGACCGGACGACCGCCCCGTTACCCGCCCGGACGGGCCCGGGCGGGGCGCGCGGGTGAGGGCCGGCGCGGACCCCGGGGAGCTGCGGTTCCGGCTGCTGGGCCCGCTGGAGGTGCTGCGCGGCGGCGCCCCGGTACGGCTGGGCGGCTTCCACCAGCGGGCCGTCCTGGCATACCTGTTGCTGCGGCCGAACCGGGTGACGGCGACGAGCGAGCTGATCGCCGCGCTGTGGCGCGGCCCGGCCCCCGCCTCGGCGCGCAAGATGGTGCAGAACGCGGTGTGGCGGTTACGGGGACGGCTGCTGGACACCGACCCGGCCGGCGCGCCGCAGACCTCGGACGCGGCGGACGGGCGAAGGCCCGCCGCCCCCGTCGCCCTGTGGTCCCGGCCGCCCGGCTATCAGCTGAACGTGCCCCCGCACGCCCTTGACCTGCACCGCTTCCACACGCTCGCCGCCGAGGGCCGGGACAGGATGCGGGAGGGCGCGGTGGCCACCGCGTCACTGCGCTGGCGCGAGGCGCTCGCCCTGTGGCGCGGCCCGATGCTCTCCGATCTGGTCGAGACGGGCGTGCGCTGGCCCGACCTGGAGGCGGCGCAGACGGCACGCCTCGACGTCCTGGAGAAGTACTTCGACGCCGAACTCGCCCTGGGCCGGCACGACAGCGTGCTCCCCGAGCTGCGAGCGATCACCCGGGCCGAGCCGCGCGGGGAACCGTTCACCGGGCAGCTCATGCTCGCGCTGCACCGTGGCGGCCGGCGCTCCGAGGCACTGGACGTGTACGCCGCGATCCGCACCGAACTGGCCGAGGAACTGGGCCTGGAGCCCGGTCGCCGGCTCCATGAACTGCACCGGGCGATCCTCGTCGGCGACCCGGCCCTGGACCTGGACCCGGCCCGGCCGCCGGGCGGGGCACACACCGCCCTCGCCCCCGCCCCCACCCTCGTGCGCGGCCGGCCGGAGCCCGCCGCACCCGCCGCCCCTGCGGCGGAGCGCTCCGGTGCCCCGCCGGTACCCCCGCCCGCCCCGCCGGCGCCGGTGCGCGAGTGCCGTGAGGTCACCGCGGCCCTGATCAACATCTCCTTCCCCGCCGGCGATGACGACGGCGATCTGGAGCGCGTCGACGCCGAGAGCGCCGCGCTGGAGGCGGTCATCGGCGAGGAGGCCGGCCGGTTCGGCGGCACCGTCACCTCCCGGATCGGCTCCTCCTGGCTGGTGGTGCTGGGCGCCGGACGCGCCCGCGGCGACGAGCCGCTGCGCGCCGTCCAGCTGGCCCTGGCGATCCGGCAGCGGTTGCGCTGGGGCCGGCACCCCGAGCGGCGGCCGCGGATCAGGGCCGCGATCGACACCGGAGAGGCGGTGGTCCAGCACCGGCCGCAGGACGCCGTCCCCCCGGCGGTCACCAGCGCGGTGTTCGACCGTGCGCACGCGCTGCTGCCGCTCGTACCGCTGGACGAGGTGTGGGTCGGTGAGACCACGCGCGAACAGACCTGCTCGGCTCTCGACTGCCGGCCCGCCCGGGTCTCCTCGGCCGCCTGGACCGTACGGGGCATGCGCGGAAGCGACCTGGACACCGGGGAGAAGGTACCGCTCCTGGAACGGACGGAGAGCTTACGGACCCTCGCGGCCCTGCTGGACGGCGTCCCCGGCGCGGACGGGCCGCACGCCGCGCTCGTGGTGGCCGGGGCCGGGCTCGGCAAGACCGCGCTGCTGACCGCGTGCGAACGGCTGGCCACCGAGCGGGACATGCCCCGCCGCCCGCGCCCGCTGCTGGCGCACCTCGCCCCCCGCACGGTCGACGACAGCCCGCTGTTCACGGTCGCCACCGAACTGTGCGCCGCCTGCGGCATCGAGATCGAGGACCCGCCCGGCACCGCGCGGCACAAGCTGTGGACGGTCATCGAACGCGTCGCCGACGACGCCGACGAGGCCGCCCGGCTGTTCGCCCTGCTGCTGATCGTGATCGGGCACGTCCCCGACCACGAACGGACGGTGCCCGCCGACGAGGTGATGACGGCGTGGCACACCCTGCTGGAACGGCTGGCCACCGAGCGCCGGGTGATCGTGCTCATCGACGATCTGCACACCGCCGACGACGCCGTGCTGCGCCTGGTGGACCGGGCCGTGGACCCGGCCGGACGGCCGGGACAGCGGCTCACCGTGATCGCCGCGGCGCGCCCCGAACTGTTCCGGCGCCGCCCGGCGTGGGCCCCGGCGGCCGGCGGGACCGCCACCGCCCCGCGGCTGGTGCCCCTCGCCCTGGCCCCGCTGTCCGACCCGGCGGTGGCCGAACTGGTCCACGCGCTGCTGGCGGCGAGCACGTTCCCGGACGTGGAGGCGGAGCCGGAAGCGGCTGGGCCGGCGCGGGAACTGGCCGAGGCGGTGACCGCGCTCGCCTGCGGCAACCCGCTGATCGCCGCCGAGTTCGTCCGCATGGCACTGCGCCGCCCCGGCTCCCCTGCGCTCTCCCGCGACCCGCGGACCACGCTCATCCCCGGGCGGGTACGCCGGATGCTGGGCGCCGAACTCGACGCACTGCCGGCCGGCCTCGCCCGGGTGGTCCAGGACGCCGCCGCGATCGGCGACGACATCCGCGCCGACACCCTCGCCGCGCTGCGCCGTCACCCCACCGAGGAGACGGCCGAGGCACTGGGCGAACTCGCCGCGCGCGGCATCCTCGCCCCCCGCGCACCGGCGCCCGACGGCACCGCCCGGTTCGGCTTCCGGCGGCCCCTGCTGCGCGAGGTGGCGTACGCACGGCTCCCCCGGGGCGTACGCGCCGCCCGGCACGCCGCGCTGGCCGCGCACACGGGGCAGGCCGGGCCGCCGCCCGCCCTGGAACTGCTGCGGCTGCACTCCGTCATGGAACGGTGGCGCCGGTGACCGGGCGGGCGGGCAGCACCACGGTGACGACGAGACCGCCGCCCTCGCGGGGGAGCAGGGTCAGCATGCCGTGGTGGACCCGGGTGATCCGGTCGACGAGCGCCAGCCCCAGGCCGTGCCCACGGGTCCCGCCGGGGGCCGGGACTGGCCCGGGCCCCGCCGCCACCCGGCCCGCGCCGCGCAGGAACGGCTCGCGCAGCCGCGCCACGTCCTCGGCCGGCACCGGCCGCCCGGTGTTCTCCACCCGCAGCGTGACCGTGCCGGCCGCGCGGTCGTGCCGGGTGCCCACCCGCAGCGCGCCGCCGTCGGGGAGGTTGTGCCGTACGGCGTTCTGCACCAGGTTCACCGCGAGCCGGGCGAGCAGCTCGGCGTCCCCGCGTACCGGCGCGGCGCGCAGGTCGGCGTGGGCCCGGACCCCGGCCCCCTCGGCCTCGGTGGCGCACTCGGCCAGGGCGGCCGAGGCGGCCGCGGCGAGGTCGGTGTCGTCGCGGGCCGCCGTCACCTCGTTGGCGTCGGCCAGCCGCAGCAGCGCCTCGGTCACCGCGATGGCGCGTTCATTGGTGTCGGTGAGCCGTCGCAGCAGCCGGGGGTAGTCCTGCCCGGCCGGATCGCGGCGGGCCACCTCCAGCAGGGTGGAGGTCACCGCCAGGGGGGTGCGCAGCTCGTGGGAGGCGTTCGCGGCGAACCGTTCCTGCGCCGCGAAGGAGTCCTGGAGCCGCCCCAGCATGGCGTCGAAGGAGTCGGCCAGCTGCCGGAACTCGTCGTTGCGGCCCCGGAGCCCGATGCGGTGCTCCAGGGCGCCGGTCGCCGCGATCCGGGTGGCGGCGTCGTTGATGCGCCGCAGCGGGCGCAGCACCCGGCCGGCCAGGAACCAGCCGCCCACCACCCCGACCACGGCGAGCGCGGCCAGCAGATAGCCGGACACCCCCACCAGGGTTTCCAGGATCTCCTGGCGGCTGGGCGCGTACGCGCGGTCCCGGGGGTTCGCCGCGGTGAGCGGATAGTTCGGCACCTGGCGCAGCACGATGTAGACCCCGGCCAGGACGACGGCTCCGGCGGCGACGAGAAAGACCGCGTAGCCCAGGGCAAGCCGCAGCCGGGCGCTCACCCGGGGGCCGCGCGGCGGGAGAGGGAGCGGCTGCGTCACGGAGCCGGCTTCCGCAGCCGGTACCCGGATCCGTGCACGGTGGTGATGGGGTCGGGGTCGCCGAGCGCCTTGCGCAGGGTCGAGACGGTCACCCGGGGCGCGGTGGAGAACGGGTCGGCGTGTTCGTCCCAGACCTTCTCCAGCATCGTCTCGGCGCTGACCAGGCCGCCGCCGGCCCGCATGAGGAGTTCCAGCACCGCGAACTGTTTGCGGGTCAGCCGCAGGTAGCGGCCGGCCCGGTACGCCTCGTGACGGAAGGGGTCAAGACGCAGCTCGCCCCAGGTGAGCACGGGCGGCGCCGAGGCGGCCGGCCGGCGGCCCAGTGCCCGCAGCCGTACCACCAGCTCCGCCAGGGCGAACGGTTTGGTGAGGTAGTCGTCGGCGCCCAGCTCGAAGCCGCCGACCTTGTCCCGCAGCCGGGCGGCCGCGGTGAGCATGAGGACCCGCACCGCCGGGTGGTTCTCGGCGATGACCCGGCACACCTGATCGCCGTGGGTGCCGGGGATGTCGCGGTCGAGCACCACGGCGTCGTAGTCGTTGACGGAGATCCGTTCCAGCGCGGTGTCCCCGTCCAGGGCGATGTCGGCGGTGATCGCCTCCAGCCGCAGCCCTTCCCGCAGGGCCTCGGCCAGGTACTCCTCGTCCTCGACCACCAGCACGCGCACGTTCCGTTCTCCCTCCCTTCGGCCCGGCCAGTCTAGGCAGCGGCCGTGTTGCGGAAATGTGAGCCGGCGGGCTCACGGCCGCGCAACGTGCGGGCGCGTGGGATGGCCCCCGTCACGCGGCGAGGGCCGCCGCGGGAGGGAGCCATCGATGGACCGCGTCACTCATCGCCGCCCCGGCGCCGCCCCGCTGGGCATGGTGGCCGTGCTGCTGGCGGGCACGCTCGCCGGCTGTACGGCCACCGCTTCCCCCGGCGGCGGCCCGGATCCGGCGGGCGGCCCGCCCGGGGGATCGCAGGACAGCGGTTTCCTGTCCGCACCGATCTCCCCGTTCGCGGACGACTGGGCGATCACCGGGCTGGAGCCCGGGCTGCGGGCGGCGCTGCACGCGGCCGCCGAGGACGCCGCGGCGGACGGCGTGGAGCTGGTGGTGACCTCGGGTCGGCGCAGCGCCTCCTATCAGCGGGAGCTGCTGGACAACGCGATCCGGGTGTACGGGAGTGAGGAGGAGGCCAGGCGCTGGGTGAGCACTCCGGAGCTCTCCCGCCATGTCACGGGGGAGGCCGTGGACATCGGCTACACGGACGGCGCCGACTGGATGGTCCGCAACGGCGCGCGGTACGGGCTGTGCCAGACGTACGCGAACGAGATGTGGCACTTCGAACTGGTGGTCGCGCCCGGTGAGGTGTGCCCCACGGCCCGCCCGGACGCCTCCGCGGGCTGAACCGCTCCGGGCCCGTCGGCCCGTCCGTCCGCGCCCAACGCGTGGCGCCGCGAGCTCGGGTGGTGCCCGGCGGCACCCGGGTGGCGGACATGCCGCAGGCCAGGAGCGGATGCTCCTGGCCTGCTGAGGTGGGGCGGGTGGGACTCGAACCCACGGCCGACGGATTATGAGTCCGTTGCTCTAACCGGCTGAGCTACCGCCCCATCAACGGCGAGCCGCGCACACATGTGCGCGCCGTCTGCCGCAGCATAGCTGCTCATACGATCTCCCGCCCGGACTGGGGCGGTTGTACGGAGGCTACGACGGCGGTCATGGGTTGATCGGTTCCCGGTCAGCGGGCGGTGATGCATGGAGAACGCCGAAGGGCCCCTGAACGGGGCCCTTCGAGTGATGCTCCCCCGACTGGACTCGAACCAGTAACCTGCCGGTTAACAGCCGGCTGCTCTGCCAATTGAGCTACAGGGGACTGCGCCGCTCGGGTCTGCCTCCCGTTGTTCTGCGGAAGCGTTCCCTCGCTGCGGGCAATACATTAGCGCATGTGAGGCGGTGCTTCGAAATCGGTGACCGGGGCGCCCATAAGTACGACGGACAGTCCGTACGAGAAAGGACGCATCCCCATGCGCAAGCTCATCTTCGTCGCAGGTGCGGCGGTCGGCTACGTGCTCGGTGCCCGGGCCGGGCGCGAGCGGTATGACCAGCTGGCGGACGCCGCCCGCCGGTTCCTCGACCGGCCCGCCGTGCGCAACGGCATGGACACCGCCAACCAGACCGGGCGTCAGGCGGCGGCGATGGCGGCGGGCGCCGTTGTGGACCGGGCCGGCGACAAGCTGCCCGACCCGGTCGCGGAGAAGCTGCGCGAGGTGCGCCGCTCCGCAGCCGCGGAGGAAGAGGTCGCCTGAGCGGAGGGAGCCCGGCCCCCGTCGCCACCCGGCCGCCGCCTCTTGCCGGGGAAGGGCCCGGCTCGGTAGCGTGCTGTTCGACATTCCGGCATCTGACCGGCATGCCGAACAGTGAGCGAGCGGAGGCCGCGGTCATGGGGCGTCGCGTACCGGCGGTCAGCCGTGCGTTGGACATATTGGAGCTGTTCCTCGACGGGGACGGCACGCTCTCCGCGCCCGAGATCACCCGCAGGCTCCAGCTCCCGCGCACCACCGTCCACGAGCTGGTCACCACGCTGGCAGCACGCTCCTATCTCGTCCCGGTCCCCGAGCAGCCGGGCCGCTACCGCCTCGGGGTGCGCACGTACCAGCTCGGCAGCCGCTACGCCGAGCAGCTCGATCTCGCCGCCGAGGGCCAGCAGGTCGCCCGCGCCATCGCCGAGACCTGCGGGGAGACCGTGCACGTCGCCGTCCTGGAGGACGCCGACGTCATCTACATCGCCAAGGTCGACAGCACCCACGCCGTACGGATGGTCTCCGCCACCGGCCGCCGACTGCCCGCGCACTGCACGGCCGTCGGCAAGATGCTGCTCTCCACCCTGCCGCCCGAGGACCTGGCCGCCCGGCTCCCCGCCCGGCTCACCGCCATGACCCCCAACTCCCTCACCTCCCCCGAGGAGCTGCGCGCCGAGCTGGCGCGGGTGCGGGAGCGGGGCATCGCCTACGAGCAGCGCGAGTCCAACCCCGATGTGAGCTGTGTGGCCGCCCCCGTACGGGACCGGGCCGGCCGGGTGGTGGCGGCGCTGTCCGTCTCGGTGCCGATGATCCGCTGGAGCGAGGAACGGCAGCGGGAACTGGCGGAGCTGGCCGCGCGCGGCGCGGCCGATCTGTCCGAGCGGCTCGGGCATCACACCGGCAACCGGGACTGACCGCACACTTCAGGGAGAGGGTTCGCGTGGCACAGCACCTTGGGCAGGGACTCGACATCGCGATACGGGCGCGGGCGGAGCTGGGCGAGGGCCCGACCTGGGACCCGGCGGCCGGGCGGCTGATCTGGGTGGACATCCTGGGCTCCCGCGTCCACTCCCACGACCCGGCGGGCGGCACGAACACCGTCCTGCCGGTCGAGCAGCACGTCGGCGCCGCCAAACCCCGGGCCGGCGGCGGTCTGGTGGTCAATCTGCGGGACGGCATCGGCCTGTACGAGCCGGACGGCACCGGCTTCCGCTGGCTGCACCGCGAGGTCGTGCCGGGCCGCCGCGCCAACGACGCGGCGGTCGCGCCCGACGGCTCGCTGTGGGCCGGCAGCATGCGCTACGACCAGGCCACCGGCGGCGGCACGCTCATCCGGGTGGACGCGGACGGCACCGTGCACACCCTCCTCCCCGAGGTCACCGTGAGCAACGGTCTGGGCTGGAGCCCGGACGGTGGCCGGGCGTACTACGTCGACAGCCCCACCAAGCGGATCGACATCCTCACCTTCTCCGACGACGGCGAGGTGCGCCGGGCCCCGCTGGTGGACACCAGTGCGATGCCGGGCGACCCGGACGGGCTGACGGTGGACGCCGACGGCTGTGTGTGGGTGGCGTTCTGGGGCGGCGGGGCGGTGCTCCGCTACACCCCGGCGGGCGAACTCGACCGTACGGTCCCGGTGCCGGTCTCGCAGCCCACCGCCTGCGCGTTCGGCGGCGCGGACCTGACGGACCTGTACATCACCACCGCCGCCACCGGCACCGATCCGGCGGCCGAGCCGCTGGCGGGTTCGGTCCTGGTGCTGCCGGGCGCGGGCAGCGGGCTGCCGCAGCCGGCGTTCGCGGGCTGAGCCGGAGCGCTTCCGCTGGTGCGGAATGTCCCTGCCGGGGGGAAGGTTGACCAGGGAGCCGCGGTGCGCACCGTGCCGCGGCGCTCCTGAGCCGTCCCCCCCACCCGGAGGTTCTCCGTGTCCCTGCCGAGCACCGCTCTCGCCTGGCATCTGGTCGCCCGCCCGCATGGTGTCCCCACTTCCTCGGACTTCGCGCTGCGCGAGATCCCGCTGGAGGCGCCGGGCCCGGGCCGGCTGCTGGTACGCAACGTCTACCTGTCCGTCGACCCCTACATGCGCGGCCGGATGAACGACGTGCCCTCGTACGTGCCGCCCTACCGGCTGGAGGAGCCGATGGAGGGCGGCGCGGTCGGCGAGGTGCTGGCGGTGGGGGAGGGGGTCACCGGGTTCGCGCCCGGCGACCATGTGCTGCACGGCCTGGGCTGGCGTTCGCACGCGGTGGTGGACGCGGCGCGGGCCGGGCGGGTCTCGGAGCGTGACGCCCCGCTCAGCACCTATCTGGGGGTGCTGGGGATGACCGGCCTGACCGCGTACGCCGGGCTGGTGGCGGTGGCCCGGCTGACGGAGGGCGACACGGTCTTCGTCTCCGGCGCGGCGGGCGCGGTGGGCAGCGAAGTGGGGCAGTTGGCCCGGCTGCTGGGCGCGGGCCGGGTGGTCGGCAGCGCCGGCTCGGCGGAGAAGGTGCGCTGGCTGACCGAGGACCTGGGGTTCGACGCGGCGTTCAACTACAAGGACCCGGCGCCGGTCACCGAGCAGCTGCGGGAGGCGGCCCCGGACGGCATCGACGTCTACTTCGACAATGTGGGCGGGGAGCACCTGGAGGCGGCGATCGACGCGTTCCACGTCCACGGCCGGGCGGTGATCTGCGGAATGATCTCGCTCTACAACGCCACCGAGCCGCCCGCCGCCCCGCGCAACCTGAGCCAGGTCATCGGCAAGCGGCTGCGGATCGAGGGAATGCTGGTGGGCGATCACCAGGGTCTGCGCGAGCGTTTCGTCGAGCAGGCGGGCGCGTGGGTGCGGTCGGGTGAGCTGAAGTACGAGGAGACCGTGGTGGACGGCGTCGAGCACACGCTGGACGCGTTCCTGGGGATGCTGCGCGGCGAGAACACCGGGAAGATGCTGGTGCGCCTGTAGGCGCGCGGTCGGGGCCGGCGCCGACGGCGCGTGCCGGAGCCCGGGTGGGACGCCGACGGCGTTGCGCCCGGGCTCCGTTGTGCGCGGCCGTGGGCGGGATTCCGGCTTCGTGCTCCCGGGCGGTTGACCCTGTGCCGCGGCGGTTCTCCGGTGCGGTGCGTTGCGGCGCACGTTCGCAGATGCGATCTCCGTTCGGTATATCGACTACTGGCCAGTGGCCGGCGCGGTCGGCGGGACCCCGTTGACGCCGGCTCCATCCCGCCTTAGATTTTCTTTTTGTTCGAAGCTGCGACCGATGTACGAAATAACGAACACCATCGAACAACACCGTTCAGTCAGTCAGGGACCCGCATGAGTGCTCAGCAGACGACCGCCCGTTTCACCCTCGACCCCGCCTTCGCCGTCTCCGAGGTGGACCCGCGGCTCTTCGGCTCCTTCGTGGAGCACCTGGGACGCTGCGTCTACACCGGCATCTACGAGCCCGGGCACCCCGCCGCCGACGCCGCCGGACTGCGCACCGACGTCCTGGACCTGGTCCGGGAACTGGGCGTCACCGCCATCCGCTACCCCGGCGGCAACTTCGTCTCCGGCTACAAGTGGGAGGACAGCGTCGGCCCCAAGGAGGACCGGCCGCGCCGTCTGGACCTGGCCTGGCGCTCCACCGAGTCCAACCAGTTCGGGCTCAGCGAGTTCATCGACTTCGTCCGCAAGGTCGGCGGCACCCCGATGATGGCCGTCAACCTGGGCACGCGCGGGGTCGCGGAGGCCCTGGAGCTCCAGGAGTACGCCAACCACCCGGCCGGCACCGCCCTGTCCGACCTGCGCGCCGCGCACGGCGACAAGGACCCCTTCGACATCAAGCTGTGGTGCCTGGGCAACGAGATGGACGGACCCTGGCAGACCGGCCACAAGACGGCCGAGGAGTACGGGCGGCTGGCCGCCGAGACGGCGCGCGCCATGCGGCAGATCGACCCGAGTGTCGAACTCGTCGCCTGCGGCAGCTCCAACTCCGGGATGGACACCTTCGCGCAGTGGGAGGCCACCGTCCTGGAGCACGCCTACGAGCTGGTGGACCACGTCTCGCTGCACGCCTACTACGAGGAGCGGAACGGGGACCGCGACTCCTTCCTGGCCTCGGCCGTGGACACCGAGTCCTTCATCGAGAAGATCGTCGCCACCTGCGACCACGTGGGCGCCAAGCTGAAGTCGAAGAAGAAGATCAATCTCTCCTTCGACGAGTGGAACGTCTGGTACATGAACCCCGAGGCGCCGGCCCACACCGACCCGCCGCAGGAGGACTGGGCCGAGGCGCCGCGCCTGCTGGAGAACCACTACAGCGTGGTGGACGCCGTCGTCTTCGGCTCGCTGCTCATCGCACTGCTGCGGCACGCGGACCGGGTGAAGGTCGCCTGTCTGGCGCAGCTGGTCAACGTCATCGCCCCGATCCTGGCCGAGCCGGGCGGCCCGGCGTGGAAGCAGACCACCTACTTCCCCTTCGCGGCGGCCTCGAAGTACGGGCGCGGCACGGTGCTCGACGTGCGCCCGGACTCCCCGACGTACGAGACGGAGCAGTTCGGCACGGTCGACCTGCTGCACACCACGGCCGTCAAGAACGACGAGACCGGCGAGGTCACCATCTTCGCCGTCAACCGCAGCCAGACCCGGGCGCTGCCGCTGGAGGCGGTGCTGCACGGCCTGGACCTGACCCGGGTCGTTGAGCACTCGGTGCTCTCGGACGAGGACCCCGACGCGCGCAACACCCTGGAGAACACCGAGCGGGTCGCCCCGCACGCGGCCACCGGCACGACGCTCACCGACGGCACCCTGAGCGCCACCCTGGAGCCGCTGTCGTGGAACGTCATCCGGCTCGCGTGACCCCGTAGCCGCCGGCCCGCACCCCCACCGACCGGGGCCGCCGCCGCCCGCCCATCCCCGGGCGCCGGCGGTCCCACCCGCCTCCGGCTCACTTCCCGGTGCAGATGGGGCAGTTCTCCTTCCGGCGCTTGCCGTCGTAGTGCACCCACACCCACCCCTGGCCCCCGCACGATCCACAGTCAGCCATGGTGCGTATCCCCTCTCGCGGTGAGGATGTCCGTCGCCGGGAAGGCGGGATCATCCAGCCATACGTACTGTCGCTCCCGGGTGAGCCGCAGGCCCATCCGGTCCGGTCCCGGGCAGCCCCGGTCGGTCCATGCGGCGTGCACGTGCTCCGCCTCGTCCCACAGATCGCGCGGCCCGCTCTGGGTGACCTCGCCCGCCCGTACCGTGGCGCGGGAGGCGCCGCCGGCCAGTACCAGCTCCCCGTCGCGGCCCTCCCAGGGCAGATCGCCGAGGAGGACGTCGAACAGCAGCTGGAGCCCGGGCGCCGGATCGAGCAGCGGCGCCGGATCGCGGTCCAGCGCGCGCGTCCGGGGCGGCCCCGGGTCGCCGGCCGGGGTGCCCGGTCCCGTCCCGCGCTGGGAGCGCAGCGGCATGAAGGCGCAGTCCTCGTGGAAGGTCCCCAGCGCCGAACCGTCCGCGCCGACCACCAGCCGCAGCAGCCGCATCACAGGCGCGTAGGGCAGCACGATGACGCCGCCGGGGCGGGTCTGCTCGATCCAGGGGTACGGGATCTCCCGCACCCCGGCGGTGATGTGCAGCCGGTCGAAGGGCCCGTGCTCCGGCGCCCCCGCGGTGCCGTCGCCGACCACCAGACGCGGCACCGGTCCCGCCGCGCGCAGATTGCGCTCGGCGACGGCCGCCAGCGCGGCGTCGATCTCGACGGTCGTCACCCGCCCGGGGTCTCCGGTGAGGTCCGCGAGCAGCGCGGCCGTCCAGCCGGTGCCGGTCCCCACCTCCAGCACCCGGTCGCCGGGCGCGGGCGCGAGGTGCCGCAGAAAGGCGGTGATCAGCAGCGGGCTGGACGCCGAGCAGGTGGGCGCGAAGGTACGGGCCGCGTTCCGCGCCGTCAGCTCGGTCGCCCCGTCGTCCAGTTGGGTGAAGACCACGGTGTCGGAGCACACCGCCGTCCACCACAGGTCGGGATCCCGCTCCCGGTCGATCCAGTACCCGTCGCCCGCCGCGGGCTTGGCCCAGGCCGCGGTCGGAATGAACGCGTGCCGGGGCACCCGGATCAGCGCGTCGGCGAGCGGTCCCATGGGCACGGTCGAACCTCTTCGGGTGGGGGCGGCGATTCCGGCCAAGAGCCCTACCCGTCCCATATGCCGTGCAAGCCGCAGATGGGGGAGGAGCGCGTGGAACGGGACATAGGCATATGCGGCGCGGGTGCGGACCCGGCGGGCCCACGCCGCCCGCCGTGATGATCCGGGTGGCCGCGACGCCGTCCATGCCGGACATCCGGACGTCCATCACCACCACATCGGGGCACAGTTCGGCCGCCGGCGCGACCGCCTCCGCGCCGGTCCCGGCCTCGCCCACCACCTGGAGCCCGGCCGTGTCGGCGATCAGCACCCGCAGCCCGGATCGGATGAGCGGCGGGTCACCGGCCGGCAACGCCCGCACGCACAACGGGCCGCCGGTCCACCGGCGCGATCTGTGAGCCCCCCGTGAACCACCACAGGACGTCCACCGAACCGGCCCGGGGCGGGGATTGACGGAGTGAACAAGCGCTTTCTAGGTTGAGGTGTACAGGACGGTTCGGTACACGAGAGGACCCCATGAGCCGCAGCAGGCACCGCAGGCCCACCGGACGCCGCAATCTGGCCGCGGTGGGGGCCGGAGTGCTGGCCGCCGGGCTGCTGGTGCTGGCCGGCGGGACCGCCGTGAGCGCGGGTGAGTCCGCGGAGCCGGCCGGGCCGGAACACGGCCGACAGGTGCCTTCCGAGGGTCGCTGACCGGGTCGGGTCGGGGCGGCGGAACGGGCGGGACCGTGCCCGCCGCCCCTCGTCCGCCGCCGATCCCCTCGCCGGTTTCTTCGCCCGGTTTCTTCGCCGATTCCGTCGGTGATTCCCTGACATTCTTCTCCTTTGTTCTTCTCCACGTGGCGTCGATACGGGTTCGTGTTCACCTGCCACTCTCAGAGTTCCTGCGGCAGCGACAACGCGTGGACACAGGAGCGATCCCATGGGGCACGGACACCACCACCCGCACGGTCATGACCACGAACACGGTCACAGGCACGACCACGAGCACGACGGGGAACCCCGGGCGCTACCGGCCGCCATGGACACGGAGATCCCGGACAGCGAGCTGAGCCCCGATCAGCTCTCCCGGCGCTCCATGCTGCGCCGCGCCGGACTGCTGGGCGCCGGGATCGCCGGCGCGGGCGTGCTGGGGTCCTCCGCCTTCGAGGCGGCGGCCGCCGCCCCCGGCACCCGCCCCACCGGCAACAACGGCCGGGGCAACGGCAATGGCAACGGCCGGATGCTGTGGCTGGCCGGGGACCACCACATCCACACCCAGTACAGCTCCGACGGCCTGTACCGGGTCTCCGACCAGGTCCGCAACGGCGCGCGCCACGGCCTGGACTGGATGGTCATCACCGACCACGGCAGCACCAACCACTCCCGGATCGGCGTGGAGAAGGTCAACCCGGACATCAAGGCCGCCCGGGAGCGCTACCAGGACACCCTCGTCTTCCAGGGCCTGGAGTGGAACATCCCCGCCGCCGAGCACGCGACCGTCTTCGTCCACCCCGGCAAGAACGAGGTCGACGTCCTCAAGCAGTTCGAGACCGGCTACGACGGTGCCGTCAAGGGCGCCACCGCCGACACCCCGCAGAACGAGGCCCTGGCCATCTCCGGCCTGAACTTCCTCGCCGAGCAGGTCCAGCGCAAGAAGGTCAAGGCCGCGCTCATGCTCGCCAACCACCCCTCCCGCAAGGGCATCGACTCCCCGCACGAGATCCGCGCCTGGCGCGACGCGCAGCCCGGCATCGCGGTCGGCATGGAGGGCGCCCCCGGCCACCAGGCCGCCGGCATCGCCAAGCCGGGCGGCCCCGGCTCGGGCCGCGGCTACTACGACTCCAGCCCCGGCGCCGGCTCCTTCCCCGCCTACCCGGCCGAGAGCTACCGCACCTGGGGCGGCTTCGACTGGATGACCGCCACCGTCGGCGGCCTGTGGGACAGCCTGCTCGCCGAGGGCAAGCCCTGGTGGATCAGCGCCAACTCCGACTCGCACAGCAACTACGCCGACACCGCCGCCCGCCCCTCCGACACGGACTTCGACGCGAACGGCTTCCACGGCGACCCGGTGTACTCCGGCGGCCTGAACCTGGACGCCGGCGACTACTGGCCCGGCCAGTACAGCCGCACCCACGTCGGCGCCACCGGCTTCTCCTACGCCGCCGTCATGGAAGGCATCCGCGACGGCCGGGTCTGGGTGGACCACGGCGGGCTGATCTCCGGCCTCGACGCCCAGCTGCGCGGCGGCAACCGCTCCGCCACCCTCGGCGGCACCCTCCAGGTCAAGCGCGGTACGAGCGTGGAGTTGCGGCTGGAGATCGCGCTGGCCAACGGCGCCAACTGGGCCGGCTTCGTGCCCGAACTGGCCCGGGTCGACGTCATCCGGGGCGAGGTCACCGGCGCGGCGCAGGACCGCGACGGCTTCCGTGCCCCCGGCACCAAGGTCGCCCAGTCCTTCGAGGTCAACAAGTCGACCGGCTCCGTCACCCTCACCCACAAGCTGGGCAAGGTCGACCGCCCGGTGTACGTCCGGGTGCGCGGCACCGACGGCAACCGCTCGCAGGTGGGCCTGCACGGCGCCGCCACCGACCCGAACGGTCCGGCGCTGGACGTCGTCGGCGACGCCGACCCGTGGCGCGACCTGTGGTTCTACTCCAACCCCATCTGGGTGCTGCCTTCGTGAGCACGTTCCACGTCATCGGCGTCGACGCCGGGCGGGAGACCACCACCCTGCGCGCCGCCGACCATGTGCTGCACCGGCTGGCCGGCTTGCTCCCGCTGCCGGCCGGTGCGTACGCCTGCACCCACCGGGTGCGCCCGCCGGGCGAGCGGCCGGGCCTGGCCCTGTCGCTCGCGGTGCCCGCCGCCGACGCCGGGAGGGTCCTGGACCGGCTCGGCGCGCGGGCCGGCGCGGCGGGGGTGCGGTGCGGTACGGAGGCGGGCGCGGGCGCCGCGCTCGCCACGGCCGAGCACACGGGCCGTACGGGCGGCCGGGCGGTGTGCTTTCCCGGCTCCGCGGGTCTGCCCGAACGGCTGACCGTCGCCGAACTCCTCGCCACCACGGCGATCGACGCCGCCGAGGTGCTGGGCGGCACCCCGGCCGACCCGGACACGGTGCTCCTCACCCGTTCCCACGTCCGCCCCGAATGGGTGGGCGGGCGGCTGCTGCTGCGGCTGATGCCGGCCCTGGGCGGCACCTATGTGCCGTTCGAGACCCCGGATCCGCACCCCTGTTGCGGAGCGGATCACGACTGAGGGTCCGCGTCCGGCGGCGGGCCGGTGGCCGCCGCCCGCAGCCGGTCGGCCAGGGTACGGGCGGCGGCGGCCAGGGGGCTCGGCCCGACGACGGTGAAGGGGGCGTCGAACCGGGTCACGAGCGCGAGCAGAGCGGTCCATGACCACGAGCCCACCGTGAGGCGGCACGTCCGCTCGGTCAGCTCCTCCACCTCGCCGTCCTCGATCCACGGCGCGACCTCGCTCGCCGGCAGGGAGATGACGATCTCCCCGGTGCACGGCCACCGGTCCTCGGCGGCCGACCCCTTGGACCGCGCGGCCAGGAAGGTCCGCGCGTCCGGGGCCGGAAGCGGGCGGGGGGTGAAGGGGCCGCCCTGCGGCAGACGCGGGGTCACCCGGTCCAGGCGGAAGACGCGCCAGTCGTCGCGGTCCAGGTCCCAGGCGATGAGGTACCACCGGCCGCCACGGGCGACCACGGCGTGCGGCTCGGCGCGTCGCGCGGGACCGTCGGCCTCCCCGTAGCCGAAGCGCAGGACGTGCCGCCGCCGCACGGCGGCGCTCACCGTCCGGAGCACCCCGGGGTCCACGCGTGCGGCGGGTTCGGAGCCGGTGAACCGGACATCGTCGATCCGGTGGCGCAGACGCGAGGGCATCACCTGCCGTACGGTCTCCAGCGCCCGCGCCGCGGCCTCCTCGATGTCGACCCCGCTCGCGGAGGCGTTCCGCAGGGCGACCGCGATCGCCACGGCCTGGTCGTCGTCGAACAGCAACGGTGGCAGCTCCGATCCCGCGGCGAGGCGGTAACCCCCGTCCGGGCCCTTCGTTGCGCTGATCCGGTACCCGAGCTCGCGCAGCCGCCCGATGTCGCGCCGCACGGTACGCGGGCTCACCGCCAGCCGCTCGGCCAGCGTCTGGCCGGGCCAGTCGCGCCGGGTCTGCAACAGCGACAGCAACGACAGCATCCGGGAGGAACTTCCGACCATGCACCCGATCGTGCCCGAAGTGGAGGACCGCCGCTGTCCTCTACTGCCGCGAGGGTGGATCCCGCGGCGAACAGGCCGCCGAGGAACCCTCAGGAGAAGGACACCCCCATGACCATCAGGACCACCACCCACCTCAACTTCCGCGGCACCGCCGGGCAGGCCCTGGAGTTCTACCAGAGCGTGTTCGGCGGACGGCTCACCCTCGTGACGTACGGTGACCTCGGCGCGCCGAAGGACGCGCCCGGTGCCGGCAAGGTGGTGTTCGGCCAGGTCGAGAACGAGGACGGGTTCCGTGTCATGGCCTACGACATCCCCGGCACGGACGACGCCGACCCCGCCGCGGTCGCCGGGTCCACCCGCCGGGAGAACGGCATGACCCTCACCGACCGCACCTTCTTCCAGTCCGTGCGGGGCGAGACCCTCGACGAGGTCACCGGCTACTGGAAGGCGCTGTCCGACGGGGCCGACATCGTCGAGCCCCTCGCCGCCTCGCCCTGGAGCCCCGGCTTCGGCATCCTCACCGACCGCTTCGGCGTCACGTGGGTCCTCGACGTCCAGGCCCCGTACGCGGGCTGACGGCGCCCGCCCGGCCCGCCTGTGGGCCCCGGTGAGCGCGCGGCCCGCCCCCCGGCGGGCCGCGCGCTCACCGGTCAGGCGGCGCGGGCGGCGGACGCCGCGCGGGCGGCGGCCCTGGCGCGTTCCGCCGGGACGGCCAGGGTGAACGCCGCGGAACAGCCCTCGGTCAGACCGCGGGTGCCGACCCGCTCCGGGGACAGCAGGCCGTCCCGCTCCCCGCCGCCGGCGTACACGATGTCGCGGGCCAGCGTCGCCGGACCGTCACCGATGTGCTGGGCGTACGGCTCCAGTTCGTACACCTCGGCGACCAGCTCGTCCGGCAGGAACAGCTGCCCGGTGAAGTGCGTGGCCTCCGCCGCGAAGCCGCCGCTCTCCGGCTCGGCGCCCAAGTGCACCCGGACGTGGATGTGCGGGGCGCGCGGGGCGTACCAGCCCGGCACGATGGTGCGGAAGGCGACCCGGCCCTCCCGGTCGGTGACCTGGTAGCCGCGCAGGAAGGAGTCCGGGTCGGCGCCGCTGCGGTCCTCGCGTTCGGCGCGAACCTCGCCGCCCGGGTTGGCGTCGGTGTAACCCGAGTAGTACCCCCAGGCGTCGCAGTGCCAGACCTCGACGGCCGTGCCGGGCAGGGCGGCCCCGCTGCCGCCGCTGTCCCGCACCGTCAGGTCGAGGGCCAGCGGCACGCCTTGCTTGCCGTCCGTGATGTCCTGCCGGTTCTGGGCGGCGGTCAGCGTGTACGGGCCGTCCGAGCGGTGGGTGGTCAGCTCGTACCAGGAGCCGGCGGTGGTGTCGCCGGTGGCGCTCGCGGTGGGGTGGACGGGGGTGGCGGCGCCGGTGGCGGCGCTCGCGGGGCAGTGGCCGGCCAGCACAAACCCGGCGGCTCCCAGGCCGCCGATGGTCAGGATGCGACGGCGGCTGAGTCTGTAATCCGTCATGAGGATCAAGCTAGGTTCATCATGGTGCGTTGAGCAGAGTCCCGGGCTGGCCGAACAGATGTCGTCCCCGTATGGCGCACCCCGCCCCGGGCCGGCGCCCCGCGCGTTGGCGGACCACCGGACCCGCTCCCGGGTTCAGCTCATGGGCGGCGGCATGCCCTCGCCCTCGGCCCGCTCCTCGGCCTCCTCGTCCGCCACCGGGGTCACCGTCACCACCAGGTGGTCCCCCTGCGCGTCCGCCGTGATGGTGTCGCCGCGCTCGACCCGGTCGCTCAGCAGCAGCGTGGCGATCCGGTTGTCCAGCTCCGTCTGGATGGTGCGGCGCAGCGGCCTGGCCCCGTACTCCGGCTGGTGCCCGCGCTCCGCCAGCAGCCGCTTGGCGGCCGGGGTGACCTCCAGGCGCATGCCCTGGGCCCGCACCCGGCGCCGGCTGCGCTCCAGCAGCAGGTCCACCACCCGCTCCAGGTCGGCGTCCGACAGCCGGTGGAAGATGATCGTCTCGTCGATCCGGTTGAGGAACTCGGGCGGGAAGCCGCGCCGCAGCTGCTCCAGCAGTTCGGTCCTGATCTCGTCGACCTCACCGCCGTGCGACAGGATCAGGTCGGCGCCCAGGTTGCTGGTCATGATGACCACGGTGTTGCGGAAGTTGACGGTGCGGCCCTGGCCGTCCGTCAGCCGCCCGTCGTCCAGTACCTGCAGCAGCAGGTGGAACACGTCGGGGTGTGCCTTCTCCACCTCGTCGAAGAGCAGGACCCGGTACGGCTGGCGGCGCACCTGCTCGGTCAGCTGCCCGGCCTCCTCGTACCCGACGTAGCCGGGCGGGGCGCCCACCAGGCGCGAGACCGTGTGGCGTTCCTGGAACTCGCTCATGTCGAAGCGCACCATCCGGCTCTCGTCGCCGAACAGCAGCTCGGCGAGGGCCTTGGCCAGCTCCGTCTTGCCGACCCCGGTGGGGCCCAGGAAGAGGAAGGAGCCCACGGGCCGGTCCGGGTCGCCCATCCCGGCGCGGGAGCGGCGCACCGCCTCCGAGACGGCGGTGACGGCCTCCTCCTGGCCGACGATCCGCTCGTGCAGGGCGTGCTCCAGGCGCAGCAGCCGGGCCCGCTCGCTCTCGGTGAGCTGGGCGACGGGGATGCCGGTGGCGCGCGAGAGCACCTGGGCGATGTCGTCGGCGGTGACGGTGCGCACGCCCTCGTGGTGGCCGGACCCGCCGGGCGCCGTCCCCTCGGCCTCGACGGTGGCGAGCTGCCGCTTGATGTCGGCGGCCCGCTCGTAGTCCTCGACCGCGATGGCCTGGTCCTTCTCCCGGTTGAGGGAGGCGATCCGCTCGCGCCGCCGCTGCCCGTCCGCCCCGCCGGGGCCGCCGCTGAGCCGCACCCGGGCGCCGGCCTGGTCGAGCAGGTCGATGGCCTTGTCGGGCAGGAAGCGGTCGGACAGGTAGCGGTCGGAGAGTTCGGCGGCGGCGGTCAGCGCCTCGTCGGTGAAGCGCACCTGGTGGTGCGCCTCGTACGCGTCCCGCAGCCCCTCCAGGATCTGGACGGTCTCGGTGACGGTCGGCTCGGGGATGGTGACCGGCTGGAAGCGGCGCTCCAGGGCCGCGTCCTTCTCGATGTGCCGCCGGTACTCGTCCAGCGTGGTGGCGCCGACGACGTGCAGTTCGCCTCGGGCCAGGGCCGGTTTGAGGATGTTGGCGGCGTCCATGCTGCCCTCGCCGCCGGTCCCGGCGCCGACGACGGTGTGCACCTCGTCGATGAACAGGATGGTGGAGCGCTCGGTGGCCCGTACCTCGTCGATGACGTTCTTCAGCCGCTCCTCGAACTCGCCCCGGTACTTGGACCCGGCGAGCAGGGCGGTCAGGTCCAGGGCGACCACCCGCCGGTCGGCGAGGGTGGAGGGCACGTCACCGGAGACGATGCGCTGCGCGAGACCCTCGACGATGGCGGTCTTGCCGACGCCCGGCTCGCCGATCAGCACGGGGTTGTTCTTGGCGCGCCGGGAGAGGATCTCGACGGTCTGCTCGATCTCCTCGGCGCGGCCCACCACCGGGTCCAGCCGGCCCGCGCCCGCCTCCTCGGTCAGGTCGCGGCTGTACAGGTCGAGGGTGGGGGTGTTGCTCTCCCGCTCGGTGGCGGTGCCGGGCATGCCCAGCGCGCCGGGGCCGCGCACGGGCTCGGCGGGCCGGCCGGGGCGGGCGGATTCGCGCAGCCGTCCGCTGTCCACCCGGGCGTCGCCCAGCAGCAGCCGGGCCGCGGCCGATTCGGGGTCGTCCAGCAGGGCGCCCAGGATGTGCTCGGGGCCGATGTAGGACACGCCGGCCGCCCGGGAGCGGGCGTGCGCGGCGATGAGGGTGCGTTTGGCGGAGGGAGTCAGGCCCAGTGGGGTGCCGGCCCTCGTCCCCGGGTGCGGCAGGGTGTCCTCGACCCGTTCCGCCAGCCGGTCGGGGTCCGCGCCGGCGGTGGTGAGCAGCCCCCGGGACGGTTCGACCTGGGTGGCGGCCCACAGCAGGTGGCCGGTGTCCAGATCCTCGCTGCCGTCCCGGGTGGCCCGGCCCGAGGCGAGCGAGATCAGCTCGCGCGCGGCGTCGGTGAGCAGCCGCCCGATCGGCACCCGCTGGACGGCGGGGGGCGAGGCGAGCGGCGACATCCCGAAGAAGCGGTTGAGCAGATCGGAGAACGGGTCGGGCGAGGAGGACGACGACGAGGATCCGAAGGGCAAGCTCATGCTTTCCACTACAGCAAGAGCCACCAACCCCCGCAAACCGGCGCAAACCCCACCCGGCTACCCGGTCGTGAAGGTGTGCACCGTACTGCTGCGGTAGGTCTCACCGGGCCGCAGCACGGTGGAGGGGAAGCCGGGCCGGTTCGGCGAGTCGGGGAAGTGCTGGGTCTCCAGGCAGACCGCGTCGCCCTGCCGGTACGCCCGCCCCGAGGAGCCCACCAGCGAGCCGTCCAGGAAGTTGCCGCTGTACAGCTGCACCCCCGGCTCGGTGGTGGCCAGCTCCATGACCCGGCCCGAGCGCGGGTCGCGCAGCGTGGCGGCGTACCGCGGCTCCTCGCCCGCCCCGGCGTCCAGCACCAGGTTGTGGTCGTAGCCCTGCGCGTACCGCAGCTGCTCGTGCCCGGTGCGCAGATCCCGGCCGATCGGCTTGCCGGCCGGGCCCGTGAAGTCGAACGGGGTGCCCTGGACCGGGGCCAGTTCACCGGTCGGGATGAGGGTGGGCCCCACCGGGGTGTAGCGGGAGGCGGCCAGCCGCAGCTCGTGGTCCTCGACGCTCCCGCTGCCCTCCCCGCCGAGGTTGAAGTAGGTGTGGCTGGTCAGGTTGACGAGGGTGGGGGCGTCGGTGGTCGCCGTGTAGTCGATCCGGAACGCCCCGCCATCGGTGAGCGTGTAGTCCACCCGTACCTCCAGCGTTCCCGGGTAGCACTCCTCGCCGTCCGGGCTGGTCCGGCGCAGCGTGAGCCCGGTGCCCAGCGGCCCGTCGAAGGGGGTGATGTCCCACAGCCGCCGGTCGAACCCGGTGTTCCCGCCGTGCAGGCTGTGTTCGCCGCTGTTGACCGGCAGCCGGTGCTCCCGCCCGTCGAGCGTGAACCGCCCGCCGTCGATCCGGTTGCCGTAGCGGCCGATCAGCGCGCCGAAGTACGGGGACGCGCCGCCGGCCGCGTACGGCGCCAGGTGGTCGAAGCCCAGCGAGACGTTCGCGAGCCGCCCTTCCCGGTCCGGTACTTCCAGGGACTGCACGATCCCGCCGTAGGTGAGCACCGCGAGCCGCAGCCCGCCGCGCGCCAGCGTCCATCGGTCGACGCCGGTTCCGTCCGGCAGGGTGCCGAACGGGGTGCGCGCGGGCGGGGCCGCGGCCGTGCGGTGCTCCGTGGTGCTCATGTTGCCTTTTGCTCCTTCATGTGCGGGAGCGCTCCTTCATGTGCGAGCGCGGCGCTTGTTCCACACATCGAAGCCCACGGCGGCCAGCAGCACCAGCCCCTTGATGATCGACTGCCAGTCGGGACCGATCCCCACCAGCTGCATGCCGTTGTTCAGCACACCCAGCACCAGGCCACCGATCACCGCGCCCAGCACCGTGCCGACGCCGCCGCTCATGGACGCGCCGCCGATGAACGCCGCCGCGATCGCCTCCAGTTCGAAGAGCTGACCGGCGCCGGGGGTCCCCGCGTTGAGCCGTCCCGCGAACACACATCCGGCCAGCGCCGCCAGCACGCCCATGTTGATGAACACGGCCATGGTGACCCGCTTGTCCTTCACACCGGACAGCTGGGCCGCCGCCCGGTTGCCGCCCAGCGCGTACACATGCCGGCCCAGCACCGCGTTGCGCATCACGTAGCCGAGCACGATCAGCAGCCCGGACAGGATCAGCAGCACCACCGGAACACCCCGGTAGCTGGCCAGGGTCATGGTGAACGCGGCCGTCGCGGCCACGATCGCGGCGCACTTGAGGAGGAAGAGATTGCGGGGCAGCACCTCCAGCTCGTACTCCCGCTGCTGCTGCCGCTTGCGCCACTCCTGGAACAGCACCACCGCCACCACCAGCAGGCCCAGCAGCAGCGTCAGATTGTGGTAGTTGGTGTACGGGCCGACCTCCGGCAGGTACCCCTGGCTCATGTTCTGGAAGCCGCGCGGGAACGGGCCCCGGGACTGACCGTCCAGCAGCAGCTGGGTGGCACCCCGGAACAGCAGCATCCCGGCCAGCGTGACGATGAACGACGGGATGCCGATGTACGCCACCCAGAAGCCCTGCCAGGCCCCGGCCGCCGCGCCGATCAGCAGCGACAGCGTGAGGGCGAGCGGCCACGGGACCCCGTGATTGACGATCAGGACCGCCGAGGCCGCCCCGGAGAACGCCGCGACCGAACCGACCGACAGATCGATGTGGCCGTTGATGATCACGATCATCATCCCGATGGCCAGGATCAGGATGTAGCCGTTCTGCAGGATGATGTTGGTGACGTTGCCCGGCATGAGCAGATCGCCGCCGGTCCAGATCTGGAAGATCACCACCAGCACGCCGAGCGCGATCAGCATCCCGTACTGGCGCATGTTGGTGCGCACCGAGCGCAGCAACTCCGATGCCAGCACGGCCAGTCCGCCGGCCGGCCCGCCGCTCCCGCGGCCGGGCCCGGGCCCGTCACCGCCGCCCGGCGCGGGCGCGTTCTTGTCCAGCGTGACGTCGGTGCCGCTCATCCTCGTGCCTCCCCGTCCTCGTCGCCCCTGCCCCCGCCGGCCGCGCTGACAACGCTGTCAACGGGCTCCTCGGTGCGCGTCATCAGCCGCATCAGGGCCTCCTGGGACGCCTGCTCCCGCTCCAGTACGCCGGTCAGCCGCCCGGCCGCCATGGTGGCGATCCGGTCGCACAGACCCAGCAGCTCCGACAGTTCGGAGGAGATCAGCACCACCGCCCGCCCCTCGGCCGCCAGCGCGCTGATCACCGCGTAGATCTCCGCCTTGGCACCCACGTCGATGCCGCGCGTCGGCTCGTCCAGGATCAGCACCTTGGGCCCGGTGTTGATCCACTGACTGAGCACCACCTTCTGCTGATTGCCGCCGCTCAGCCGTCCCACCTGCTCGAACACCGTGGGCGTCTTGATGTTCATCGAGGTGCGGAAGCGCTCGGCGATCCGCGTCTCGGCGTGCTCGTCCACGACGCCGCGCCGCGCCATCCCCGGCAGCCCCGCCAGGGAGATGTTGCGGCTGATGGTGTCGATCAGGTTCAGCCCGTACGTCTTGCGGTCCTCGGTGACGTACGCCAGGCCGTGCGCGACGGCCTCCGGCACCGTACGGGTGGACACCTCCTCGCCGTCCACGGCCACCGTGCCGCCCTCGTACCGGCCCCAGGAACGCCCGAACAGGCTCATCGCCAGCTCGGTGCGGCCGGCGCCCATCAGCCCGGCCAGGCCCAGGATCTCGCCGCGCCGCACCTCGAAGGAGACCGAGTCGACCGACTTGCGCCGCTCGTCGGCGGGGTGGGCCACCGTCCACTCGCGCACCGCGAGCGCCACCTGTCCGGCGTCCTCGCCCTCGTAGGGCACCCGGTCGGGGTAGTAGGCGTCCAGTTCGCGGCCCACCATGCCCCGGATGATGCGGTCCTCGGTGAGGCCCTCGGCCGGCAGCGTCTCGATGGTGCGGCCGTCGCGCAGGATGGTGACGGAATCCGCGACCGACAGCACCTCCTTCAGCTTGTGCGAGATGAGGATCGCCGAGATGCCCTGGTCACGCAGCTCGCGGATCAGGTCCAGAAGCTGGCGGCTGTCCTCGTCGTTGAGCGCGGCGGTGGGCTCGTCCAGGATCAGCAGCCTGACCCGTTTGGCCAGCGCCTTGGCGATCTCCACCAGTTGCTGCTTGCCCACGCCCAGGGCGGAGATCTTCGTCTGCGGGCGCTCGCCGGTCAGCCCGACCCGGCGCAGCAGCCGCTCGGTCTCGCTCAGCGTGGTGGACCAGGAGATGAAACCGCGTCCGCCGGTGCGTTCGTTGCCGAGGAAGATGTTCTCGGCGATGGACAGCTGCGGTATGAGCGCGAGTTCCTGGTGGATGATGACGATGCCGCGCCGCTCACTGGCGCGGATGTCCTTGAAGGCGCAGGGCTCGCCCTCGAATTCGATGTCCCCCTCGTAACTGCCGTGCGGATGCACCCCGCTGAGCACCTTCATCAGGGTGGATTTGCCGGCCCCGTTCTCCCCGCAGATGGCGTGGATCTCGCCGGGCCGCACCGACATGCTGACCCCGTCCAGGGCACGCACCCCGGGGAAGGTCTTGACGATGCCGCTCATCCGCAGGACGTGTCCGGGCTCGGATGCCGTGCCGTGTGCACGTGCCATGACGTCGCTCCCGTGCTTCCGTCTGCCTCCGTCCGCCTCGCCGCTCAGCCGAGGTCCGATTCCTTGTAGTAGCCCTCGTCGATGAGGATCTGGTAGTTGGTGATGTCCATGCTCACCGGGTCCAGCAGGTAGGCGGGCACGACCTTGACACCGTTGTCGTAGCTCTCGGTGTCGTTGACCTCCGCCTCGCCGCCGGTCAGCAGCGCGTCGCTCATCGCCACGGCCTGCCGGGCCAGTTCGCGGGTGTCCTTGTAGACGGTCTGGGTCTGCTCACCGTCGATGATGGACTTGATCGAGGCCAGTTCGGCGTCCTGCCCGGTGATGACCGGGAAGGGCTGGTTGCCCGAGCCGTAGCCGATGCTCTTGAGGGAGGACAGGATGCCGATGGAGATGCCGTCGTAGGGGGACAGCACGGCGTCCAGCCGCTGGCCGGAGTAGTGCGCGGTCAGCAGGTCGTCCATCCGGCTCTGCGCGCGGCCGCCGTCCCAGGCCGCGGTGGTGATCTGGCTGAGCTTGGTCTGCCCGCTGCGGACCACCAGCTGTCCGCTGTCCAGGTAGGGCTGGAGCACGTCCATGGCGCCCTGGAAGAAGTACTGGGTGTTGTTGTCGTCCGAGGAGCCGGCGAACAGCTCGATGTTGAAGGGGCCTTCCTCGCTGCCGTCGGCCAGGCCGAGGGCCTCGACGATGTACTCGCCCTGGAGCCGGCCGACCCGCTCGTTGTCGAAGGAGGCGTAGTACTCGACGTATTCGCTGCCCAGCAGCAGCCGGTCGTAGGAGACGACGGGTATCCCGGCGTCGTGGGCCTGCTGGAGCACGTTGGTCATCGCGCTGCCGTCGATGGCGGCGATCACCAGCAGGTCGACCTGCTGGGAGATCATGTTCTCGATCTGCGAGACCTGGTTCTCGACCCGGTTCTCGCCGTACTGGAGGACCGTGTCGTAACCGGCGTCCTCGAACTGCTGGACCATGTTGTTGCCGTCCGCGACCCAGCGTTCGGACGACTTGGTGGGCATCGCGATCCCGATGGTGCCGCCCTCGGCCTCGGGATCCCGGTCACCGCCGCCGCCCCCACCCCGGTTGGAGTCCTGGCCGCAGGCGGCCAGGAGCAGGGTGAGGGCGAGGGCGGCGCCGGTGGCGGTGGTGACGCGTGTTGCGGCTCGTGCGCGAGACATGACGGGGTCACGTCCTCTCGACTCGGTGGTGCGGTGCCTTGTCTGTGCGGTGGTGCGTGGTGCGAGTCGTGCAGGTGGCGCTGTTCCTGGCGGTGTTCGGTGAGGGAAGTTGTTCGGTTGTGGTGGTGGTGCTGGCCGGCTGATTCTCCGTCAGCTCGCCGGAATGGGGAAGCGGTTGAGCGCGCCCGGAAGCCGTGAACCGAGCGGCGACATCGTGTCGGTGCCGCTCTCGCCCCCGCCGAGCCGGGCGAGCAGGTCCAGGGCGAGCCGTCCGCGCCGTACCCGTTCCCGCGCCGTTTCCAGCGCCAGGTCCCGCAGGTGCCCGCCGAACGGGTAGATGCCGGGCGCCTTGCTGAGCCCGAACTTCAGATAGATGGGCGCTCCGCGCCGGATCAGCTCCGCGATCTCGTGCATCCGGACGTAGCCGCCCAGATCGTCGGGCGCCTCCAGGTAGAAGTCGAGCGGGACCCGGCTGACCCGGCGGATCTCGGTGAGGTGCTCCAGCGTCAGGTCCGAGGGGATGTTGATGGAGTCGCCGCCGAGCCCCTCGTGGACGGAGACGGCCGCCGGGTTCACCGGGCCGATCAGCGCGGACACCTTGAAGGTGGTGTCGGCCGGCAGGTCGCCGCGCTCGCGCAGCTGGTGCAGCACCCACAGCACGCCCTCGTCCGCCACCAGCAGGCAGCGCACGCCCAGCGCGGCGGCGCGCAGGGCGTCCTCCACGCAGCCGGCGACGGCGGACTGGCCGCGGGCCCGCAGCCCGCCGCCGCCCGAGGCGGTACGGGTACCTGCCCCGATGTCCCAGGTGCCGCGCGGCCCGGTGAACAGGCACAGCTCCACCCCGGCCCGCGCGGCGGTGTCCACCATCTCGGTGATCTCGGCGTCGGTGAGCATCCACACGCCGCTGCCCTGGCTGACACGGTGGACCGGCACGCCCAGCTGGGCGGCCTCTTTCAGGACGGTGTGCAGGGCCTCGGGGCCCTCGACCGAGGGCACCTCGGTGCGCCAGCGGCCACCGTCGGGGAAGGCGTGCGGGGAGGAGTCGGCGGTGTCGCCGGCCGGTATGGCGTGGCCGAGCGAGGCCAGGGCGGCCTCGCCCGGGCGGTGCGGAAGGGCGGCGGCTGACTCAGACACGATGCTCCTGTAAGGGTTTGTTCGATATGTCGTACGTGGTTCGGACGGGATGGCGGGCGGTCACACGACTCCCCGGCACGGGGCGGTGCGGCACCGGCGGCCGGCTAGGGCGTCAACAACACCTTGCCCACCTCCGGGTCTCCGCTACCGACGAGTTCGATCGCTTCGCCGAAGGATTCCAGGGGCAGTTGATGGGTGATCAGGTCCGCCGGGCGCAGCAGCCCGCCACCGAACGCCCGCACCGCGTAGCTCCAGGCGGCGGGCGTCGCGCCGAACACCGAGGAGACGGTCAGCTGGGAGACCGACAGATGCACCGGATCGATGCCCACCGCCCCGGCCTCCGGCATCCCGGTCAGCACCACCCGCCCGCCGCGCCGCGCCAGCAGCGTGGCGTCCCGGGCGGTGGTCGGCGCCCCCGCCGTCTCGATCACCAGGTCGTAGCGCCCGTGCAGGGCGTTCGCCGCGTCCGGGGTGACCGTGGCGGTCGCGCCGAACGCCGCGGCCTGCTCCAGCGGACGCTTCCTGGGGTCGATGGCCAGCAGTTCGCCGGGGGAGGAGGCGGCCAGGAACTGGACGGCCAGCAGCCCCAGCGTGCCGGCGCCGACCACCGCGACCCGCTCGCCGGGGCTGGGCGGGGCGGCGAGCACGGCGGCGGCCACCACGGCGGCCGGCTCCAGCAGCGCGGCGGCGCTCAGGTCCACGCCGTCGGGCAGCGGGTGCAGCAGCCGGGCCGGTACGACCACGGTGTCCGCGAAGGCGCCCGGCCGCGTGAAGCCGGTCTCCTCGTACCCGGCCGTGCACAGGCTCGTCTGCCCGGTGCGGCAGCGCTCGCACATCCCGCACGCCCGGAACCCCTCGGCGACCGTCCCGCGCCCGATCAGCGAGGGGTCGACGCCCTCGCCGACCGCCTCGATCGTGCCCGCCCACTCATGCCCCGGCACGATCGGGTAGCGCACATAGCCGGGCGCGCGCGTGCCCTCGTACACCTCGCGGTCGCTGGCGCAGATCCCGGCGGCACGCACCGCCACCCGCACCTCGCCCGGGCCCGGCTCGGCGGGCGGCCCCGTCACCAGCCGGTGCCGCCCCGGCTCCTCGATCAGGACGGAGCGCGCCGTGCTGCCGCGCGTCACTTGTTCGTCCCCTCCCGCTTCTCCCAGCCCTCGGCCCACAGGTCGAACCGGGCCTGCTGCTGCGGGAACTCGGCGGCGGCGTCGGTGTCCAGCTCCACGCCGAGCCCCGGCTCCTCGGAGAGGGTGAAGTACCCGTCGACCACCTCGGGCGCCCCCTTGACGACCTTCTTGATCTCGGCGTCCGCGAAGTCGTTGAAGTGTTCGAGGATCTTGAAGTTGGGGGTGCAGCCCGCCAGCTGGAGGCTGGCCGCGGTGAGCACCGAGCCGCCGACGTTGTGCGGGGCGATCAGCACGTAGTGGGTCTCGGCGGTCGCGGCGAGCTTGCGCATCTCGGAGATGCCGCCCAGGTGCCCGAGGTCCGGCTGGATGATGTCGGCGGCCTGGGACTCGAACAGCTCGCGGAACTCGATCCGGTCGTGGATGCGCTCACCGGTGGCGATCGGCAGGGTCGTCTTTGCGGCGACCTTGGCCAGCGCCTTGAGGTTCTCCGGCGGCACCGGCTCCTCCAGCCAGGACGGCGCGAACTCCTCCAGGTCCTTGGCCAGCCGGATGGCGGTGGCGGGGGAGAAGCGGCCGTGCATCTCCAGCAGCAGCTCGCGCTCGGGGCCGATCGCGTCCCGCACCGCCTCGACCAGGGAGAGCGAGCGCACGGTCTCGGCGTGGTCCAGCTCGAAGTTGCCGGTGCCGAACGGGTCCAGCTTCAGCGCCTGGTAGCCGCGGGCCACGACGGCCTCGGCGGCCCGGTGGAAGGCCTCGGGGGTGCGCTCGACGGTGTACCAGCCGTTCGCGTACGCCTTGATCCGGTTGTCGGAGGCGTTCGCCCGGCCGCCCAGCAGCTGCCACACCGGTACGCCCAGGGCCTTGCCCTTGATGTCCCAGCAGGCGGTCTCCACACAGGCGATCGCCGACATGACGATCTCCCCGGCCCGCCCGTAGTCGCCGTACTTCATGCGGCGGACCAGGTCCTCCACGGCGAACGGGTCGGAGCCCTTGATGTGGTTGACCTCCGCCTCCCGGAGGTAGCCGATGAGGGCGTCGGTGCGGCCCAGCATCCGGGTCTCGCCGACGCCGGTCAGCCCCTCGTCGGTGTGCACCTGGACGTATGTGAGGTTCCGCCAGGGGGTACCGACGACATGCGTACTGATTCCGGTGATGCGCACGGGGACAGCCAGCCTCTCACTTGTTCGATATTTCGACAGCTGTTCGAAATGCTGGCGTGAACGTAATGAGAGCCAAGCCGCCGTGTCAATAACTTGGCCCCATTCGGCACCGACGAGCCCTACTCCATGCTGATCTGCTCATACGCCAGCGCGGCCAGCGCGGCCTGCCCCCGCGCGTTCGGGTGGAACCAGTCCCACTTGCTCAGATCGTCCGCCGTGAACTGATACCCGAAGACCGCCCCGCCGTCGTACCGGCACAGCGCGTCGGCGGCGCACACCGACTCCAGCACCGCGTTGAACTCCTCCACCCGCTCGCGCACCGCGTCCCGCCGCTCCGTCGCCTCCGGCGTGACGGCCACCGGATCGGCCAGCATCGACGGGCACACGTCCGCCACCCCCCACACCGTGCGGGCCAGCGCCGACGTACTGCCCTCCTCCCACAGCCGCAGCAGATCCGGCACGCTCGACACATAGATCTGGGTGTCCGGCAGCGACTCCCGGACGATCTCCACCGCCCGCTCGATGTCCGCGCGGAAGTCCTCGGTGTCCGTCATCGAGGCGAGATCGGGGGCGCACGCGTCATTGCCGCCGACCATGATCGTCACCAGCTCCGGATCGTGCGCCGTGACCGCCCGCGCCTGGGCCGGCAGGTCGGACGCCCGCGCCCCCGACTCGGCCAGGTTCCACGAGCGGGTGGCCAGCAGCTCGGGGTCCCCGATCAGCTGATGCGCGAGCGAGGCCACCTCAGGGTCCGTCCCGGTCGCCCAGGACACCTCGGGACAGTCGGCCAGCACCCCGCAGGCGTCGAAGGCCCGGGTGATGGAATCCCCGATCGCCGCCACCGACGCCGGGCTGGTGTTCCACGGCGGGGCGGCAGGGACCCCCGCCTCGTCCGTCGCGTTCACGGACTCGGGCTCGGAACCGGCGGGGGTCGACGTACACCCGGCCACCAGCGCCAGCGAGGCGGCGGCGGCGAGCGTCGAGGCGAGGATGGGGCGGCTGACCGGCATTCAGTTCCCTGCCCTTGAGTCATGGTGCGCTGGCACTGCGGCGGGGCCCGGGGCCACCGCCGCGCGGTAGCTTGGGTCCAGGCACTGGACGGCGAGTGGGATCGGGCCCTTCATCCAGCGTAAAAGACATGACCTCATGTCACACGCTGTCCATTTTGGCGAGAAATGATCTCCATGGTGTTTACTGTTCGTGCGCGGTACGTGGGGGTGTGGGCGCTGGTAGGAAAGACCTGGAGGACCCGATGACCACACGAGGAGTCCTGTACGTACACTCCGCGCCGCGCGCGTTGTGTCCGCACATCGAGTGGGCCGTGGCGGGAGTCCTGGGCAGTCGGGTGTCCCTCGACTGGATCAGACAGCCCGCGTCCCCCGGCACCTGGCGCGCCGAACTCTCCTGGCAGGGCGCCCCCGGCACTGCCTCCCAACTCGCCTCCGCCCTGCGCGGCTGGCATCTGTTGCGCTTCGAGGTCACCAGCGACCCCTCCCAGTCTGCGGAGGGCGAACGCTACAGCTGCACCCCTGAGCTGGGCATCTACCACGCGGTGACCGGTATCCACGGCGACATCATGATCCCCGAGGACCGGCTGCGCGCCGCCACCGCGCGCGCCGCGCGCGGCGAGAGCGACCTGCACATGGAGATCACCCGCCTGCTGGGCAAGCCGTGGGACGACGAACTCGAACCGTTCCGGTACGCGGGCGAGGGCGCCCCCGTCCGCTGGCTCCACCAGGTGGTCTGATCATGACGCGCCGCTCCGTCGCGGTCCTCGGCACCGGCATCATGGGCGCCGCCATGGCCCGCAACCTGTGCCGGGCCGGCCACGACGTACGGGTGTGGAACCGCACCCGGGCCAAGGCAGAACCCCTGGCGGCCGACGGCGCCCGGGTCGCCGAAAATCCGGCGGATGCGGTAGCCGGCGCGGACACCGTGCTGACCATGCTGTACGACGGACCGGCCACCCTGGACGCGATGCGGGCGGCGGCGGACGGCCTCGCCGAGGGCACCGTGTGGCTCCAGTCCACCACCGCCGGCACCGACTCCCTGCCCCTTCTCCTGGACCTGGCGCGGGAGCGGGGGCTGACCTTTGTGGACGCCCCGGTGCTGGGCACCAGGGCCCCGGCGGAGGCCGGTGAGCTGACCACCCTGATCGCCGGACCCACCGAGGTGTGGGAACGGATCGAGCCGGTGCTGGACGCGGTCGGCTCCCGCATCGTGTGGGTGGGCGAACGCCCCGGCCAGGCCACCCGGCTGAAGCTGGTCTGCAACACCTGGGTGCTGGCCGTCACCCACGGCGCGGCCGAGACGCTCGCCCTGGCAGAGGGCCTGGGCGTCAACTTCGACCAGTTCCTCGACGCCATCGCGGGCGGCAGCCTGGACATGGGCTACCTGCGGGCGAAATCGACGGCGGTGCGCACCCGCTCACTGACCCCGCCCAGCTTCGCCGTGGACACTGCCGAGAAGGACGCCCGGCTCATCGTGGCGGCGGGCCAGGAGGCCGGGGTCCTGCTGGACGCGACGGCGGCGGGCGCGGAGCGCTTCCGGCGGGCGGCGGCACAGGGCCACGCGGCCGAGGACATGGCCGCCTCCTACTTCGCGAGCTTCGAGCCCCCGGCCGCCGAGGGCTGACCCCCGGCATCGATCCCTGGGCGGGGGAGTGGAGAGCGGGGCGGCACCTACGCGTACACCGCGCGGATCTCCTCGGCGAGTTCCCGCATCCGCTCCCGGGCCTGCGCCGGACCGGTCACCGTGAGACTGCCGCCGAACGGCAGGAGCAGCCGGACATCCTCCACGTTCCGCCCGTTGACGGTGACGCTCACCCGCCCGCCCGCGACCGCCTCCCCGATCACCAGCCGCCGGCCGAGCATGCGCCGGGCCACACCGAGCCGTTCGGTATCGACCTCGGCCCGGATGGGGAAACCGCCCGGGTTCTCCCAGTGCGCCGTCAGCTCGGCCGCCACCCCGGCCAGGTCCGAGCCCGGACGCAGTCGCCGGGCCGCCCGTACCGGCTCCCAGTCCACGAGCCGCTCCAGCGCGTACAGCCGGGGACGCCCGGCCCGGTCGGCCACCAGATACCACCTCCCGGCCTTGGCCAGCAGGCCGTAGGGGTCCACCACCCGCCAGGCGGGCTCAGGCTCCCCCGAGCGGCGGTAGCTGATCCGCAGCCGCACCCCGCGCCGCAGGGCGTCCACCAACGCCGCCCGGGGCAGCCCTTCCGACTCCCCGGAGAACCACGGCCTGTTGTCGGTGGTGACGAGCGAACTCAACGGCAGCGCGCCGGTCCCCGCCTGGCGCGGCGCCGCCCGTATCTTGCGGCGCGCCCGGCTGCTGTCGGCGGACGCCCCCAGCTGCCCGCGCTGCGCGTCGTCCAGTCCGTGGAGCGCCAGCTGATCCCGCTCCTCCGGCGTCAGCCGCGCGGTGTCCAGCGGGCCACCGGGCAGCAGCGTCACCCCGCCCCACCGGCCGCGCCGCACGAGCAGCGGGAAGCCCGCCTCCTGGAGCCAGCGCAGATCCCGCAGCACGGTGCGCACGGACACCCCGGACTCGGCGGCCAGGTCCGCGGTGGTCGTGGCCTCCCGCGATTGCAGGGCCAGCAGCAGTGAGAAGAAACGATCCGGGGTCACGGAATCCGAGCATCGCAGAAAAGGTGACGGGATCCGTCAGGTATGACCGGCAGGCTCCGGTCGTCCACTCAGAACGACCGACCCAGGGAACGCCTCATGCCTGCCTCGATCACCTTCATCGTCTACGTCGACGACGCGCCCGAAGCCGCCCGCTTCTACGCCGACCTCCTGGAGCTCAAACCCACCTTCGAGACCCCCCGATACATCTCCTTCTCCCTCGGGGACGGCGCCGACCTGGCCCTGTGGAGCGGCCAGGCTGACGGCGGCCTGAACGCGCGGGCGCCGCGCACGGGCGAGGTCTGTCTCTGTCTGCCGGGCGCGCCCGAGTCGATCGACCGCCGGTACGAGCAGTGGGTGGCCAAGGGCGTCCGGGTGGTCAGCGAGCCGGCCGACACGGTCTTCGGACGCACCTTCGTCGTCGCGGACCCGGACGGCAACCTGATCCGGGTCGCCCCCGTCGACTGACGGCGCCCACCCCGCTCGGCCGGGAACCCAGCCGGTTCCTCCGCGCCTCGTGCTGAGCGAAGGGCGCGTCAGCCGGCCCCGGTGGTGTCAAGATGGCGGGTGTCACCGAGGACGGCGAGCTGACGGTTGTGGAAGAAGTCGTCCTCGCGCAGCGTGCTGATGCTGCCGGACGGCGCCCGGAAACTGGCGTACCCGGCCGCCTCGATCGGCATCCTGATCCAGGCCGCGACGAGGAACGTGAGGGAGCCGCCGTGCGTCACGATGATCTGGTGGCGGCAGGGGCGGGCCAGGATCCGGTCCAGTGCGGCGTACAGGCGCCGCGCCCATTCCAGCTTGGTCTCCGCGCCCGCCACGCCCTCGTCGTGGTCCATCCGTTCCCCGACGGCGGGCGGTGGGACGAACCGCCGGTCCAGCCACTCCTGCGGCCTTCCGCCCGCTTCACCGTAGGACTTCTCCCGCAGATCGCGGTCCAGGGCCGGCCGCACGCCGAACACCTCCGCCACCTCCTCGGCCGTCCGGACGGTGCGCCGCAGGTCCGAGGAGTACAGCTCCACCTCGGCGTCGTCCGGGACCTGTGCCCGCAGCGCCTGGGCGATGGAGCCGGCGGCGCGGACGCCGGCGGGCGTCAGGTGGGAGTCGTGCCACCCGCCGACGACTTTCTCGACGTGGTGGGTCGCCTCCGGGTGGGTGACGACGTACAGCGTGCGCATGGTGCGGTCCTTTCGGTGGGCGGCCCGCAACTGTGCAAGAGCCGCACCCGGTCGGGCAAACGCTTTCGCCGCCCGTCAGGGACCGGGGCGGGAACGGGGCCAGGTGCGGCAGGACCTGCACGAGCGGGCCCGCTCGACGCGCCGGAACGCACACGCGGCCGTCGGGCCCGCGCCGCCTCACATCCGCGCTCTCAGCCCGTCGCCCTCACGGACCGTCCGGGACCAGGGCGGCGAGGACGGACGGCAAGTGGGGTGGTTCCAGCGGGTCCGGCAGCGCGCCGAGTTCGGCGGGGAAGATCCACGCGTGCCCGCCCAGATTCACCTGCTCGTCGGGGAGCAGGCCGGTGCGCGCGAGCGCGGGTTGCTCCTCGGCGAACCGGGCGAGGAAGAAGTGCTCGGGCCCGACGAACCGCTTTCCGTTCCACCGGAAGTCACGGTCGACGGGCACCGACCGGTCCAGCACCGAGGCGGGATCGAGCCCGGTTTCCTCGGCCAGTTCGCGCCGTGCCGCCACCAGCGGGGTCTCGCCCGGGTCGATTCCGCCGCCGGGCGGCTCCCACAGCCACCTCCCGTCGAACGGGTCACGCCAGCGCAGAAGCAGCAGACGGCGGGCGGCGTCCAGACAGATGACCCGGGCGGCGGGCCGGTGCGTTGTCTCCACCGACCTGACGGTAGGCGGTGCGTGAGATGCCGATCAACACCGCCGGACCGCGCCGGTGAGCGGCATCCGAGGACACTCCGCCCCTGGTTTCAGTATGTGCACGTCCCGCGAATATCGTGATGGCTTGGTGGTGGATATCGGTCCCGGCGGACGGGATTCTTTTATGGCCTGGGCGGGTCAATTGCCAACAGCTCATGCGGGGTCATGGTTTTCACCTCGGGCCGCCTGGTTTCGCCCCCCACACGTTGCCGCCGCTGCTAAATTCTTTGTGATCGAGCAATGCTCCGCACACATCACTGGCAGGGTTCCGGCCTGGGGGGGACTTGGGCCAGGGAAAGGGCATGATGAGCCACTTAGGATCTTCCGGCCGCTGGGCCAGAGGACTGGTCGCCCTCACCGTGACCGCCGCGTCGACGCTCGCCGCCATGACCGCCGTGGCAGGCCACGCCGCCGCGGCAGGGCTCCCGGAAGCCGCCACAGCCGCCGACGGGCCGAAGCTCGGCGACGCCTGCACCTCCGCCGAACTCGGCACGCGCCACCCGTATCTCAAGACCACCGAAGTGTCCCCGACCATCACCCATTTCAAGGGCTGGTACGTCACCGAGGGCACCACCGGCAGCCACGAAGTCACCACCAGCACGGAGACGACCATCTCGGTCTCCGTCGGCCTTGAGGGAAAAATCGAGGCTGGTTTCAAGGTCGCGACTCTCGAAGCCGTCGCCGCGAGCCTGGGCTTGAACGTCAAGGTCGAATACTCCTCCACCAGCACCGAGTCGGACAAGGTCACGTGGAACTTCAACCAGCCGGGCTATTACGGCGTCTACAAAGGCACCAAGAAAGTCACCGGTACGTACGGAAGCCTCAACTGCAACCGCGCACAGCAGGACGACGGCAGTTGGGCGTTGCGGTGGATCGAGGGGTCCGGCAGCGGCAGCTTCACCACCTACACCACCCTTGAGGAAGGCGCGGTGCGCTGCCAGGACGATGTGCCCGCGGGCAGCATCGTGGCCAAGGCACAGAACCTCCTCGACTGCGGTTCGGCCGCCGCGCAGGCCGAGCACCCGGCGGGTGCGGTGGCGCCGACGGCCGAACAGTTGCGGGAACGCAGCGTGCGGAGCCCGGCCCTCACCGGCGGCACGTCCGCCGGACAGCCCGAGGCCACCGGGCAGGGCACGCAGGCCGCCCTTGACTGCCAGACCACCGTCTACAAGATCGCCGTACCCGGCCAGCCCTTGTCCTGGGGCGCGCCGGTCCTGGCGAGCGACGGTGTCCGCCTGCGGCCCTCGACGATCTTCAGCGCCCACCTGGACCACTGGCGCCTGTGCAACGTGACGGAGACCAACGGGGTCCTCGAGGCGTCCCTGTGGAACTGGGGCAACGGAGGGTGCGCGACCATCGCCCAGCCCACCGCGGCTGACGAACGGGCGATCCTGCGGACGGCCTCCTGCACGGAGGACGATCTCCAGCGCTTCTACATCTACCGCGACGTTCCCGGCAGTTCGCTGGTCGGTGTGCAGAACAAGTACACCGGCTCCATGATGGGCCACGACCGGTACGCGGACGGGGAGTTCATCCGCCAGTATTCCGGCGGCAGACAGGACGGTACGGGTACGTACAGCCTGATCGAAGTCTGACGGCCCACACCGTGCGGGGGTCGTGAACGGCGGGCAGGGACACTGTCCACGACCCCCGTCCTGGCCGGCCGGCGACACCGGGACCCGTCACCAACGTCCCCCGGCAACACACCTCGTGCCGTGACGGGGACGGTTCGCTGTGATCGGAATGCTGCTTGTGGGACCAACACGCGCGAAGCGGCTGGTATGACTGAGGCATGCAGGAAGAGACCGCACGCTCCGCGATCGACACGTTCATCTCCGCGTTCAACACCTCGGACGACAGTTATGTGACTGCCCTGCTCTCCCAGGCCCTGACCGCGGACGTGGTCTTCTGGGGGCCGTTGGGTCGCAGCGAAGGAATCTCCGCGGTCGAACGGTTCGTGCTGGACATCCGCCACCATCCGGCGGGGGCCGGGACGATGGTGCGCTGCTCAGCGGTGGACATGCCTGACGAATGGGCCCGGTACCAGTGGGTCTTCACCACGCCCGGTGGGGGCCCCCGCCTGGCGGGAACGGACGTCGTCCATCTGACGCGGAGCCTCATCGACCAGATCATCGTCTTCGCGGGAGAGATCGAGCCGTCCGATTCCTGAGTCATCCTTCTCCGCGGTCCTACGTCGGGAGCCGCGGTTCGCGGTCGGTCGGTCCGGGTACGCGGCCGACCACCGCCGGCCGTGTGCCCCCATCTCGCTGGTCCGTACAACTAGGGCGGACGGCCGGAGAAGGCCAGCCAGAGGGAACCGACGGCCCCGGCCACGGTGAGCACACCGAGCGCGGCGACGACGTACCGGAGCCCTAACTCCCCCACGGGCGCCGGCGACGAGGGCGGTGCCGGGGGAGGGGCGTCGTGATCGTGCGTGCCGACGTACCGCACCAGCCATCCGGTGCACGTCTCGCAGGAGTAGAACGGCGCGTGCCGGGCCCCGTGGATCACCGGCCCCAGCCAGATCACCGGCACCCCTTCCCTGCGGCACATCAGACACAGGCCGCTCTCCCACCAGCCGCTGAGCACCCCGGTCCGGGCGAACAGCAGGGGCTCCTCCGGCACCTTCACCGCACGCGCCGCAGCGGTGCGTGCAGCCTGGTGACCTCGATGGTGAGGAACTTGCCGAGGATGTAGGAGTTCCCGTCATCGAAGATGAGCTTCTTGCGGGACGGCATGAGCTCGCGCAGTTCGCGGACGCGGTGCGGGATGCCGCCCACCGAGACGACATCGCCGACGCGGACGTCGCTGCCGTTGACCACGATGGTCCGGATCAGCGGTTCGAACATGACCCCTCCTGAAGAGTGAAGATGAGGCTCTTGCCGTTCGCGGTCCGCTCGGTCCGCCAGTGCGAGGCGAGCACGTCCAGCAGTTCGAGCCCGCGCCCCGACTCGTCCTGCACGGCGGCCCGTCGACGCACGGGAACGGCGCGGCACCGGTCGTGCACCTCCACCTGCACGGAGCCGCCGAGCGGCGAGTGACACAGCACGTCGAACGAGTCGCCTGTGGCGTGCAGAACGGCGTTGGTCGCCAGTTCGGAAATCAGCAACTCGACCGCGAACCGGTCCACCCCCGGATACGGCGCGTACGCCTCCACCGCTATCCGCCGCGCCCGGCGGACAGACGCCGCGACACAGGGGTACCGCCCGACAGCCAACACGAACCCGCGCTCAAGCATGGGAAGTTCCTTCCAGCCGACCTGCGACGACCTGGGGTCACGCCCAGCGACATTGCGATGGCTGGACGTACATGAGCGAGTGTTAGGCATATCCCCGTGAGTATGCAAGGAGAGTGGTTGGAGTTCATCCTTTGGAGCAACCGCGCCTTGATGAGGCGCGCTACTCTGCTGGGTGGCGGGGTTCGACGAAGGTAAGGGAGAACTGTGTCGACGAGCGTCAACACCAGTGCCCTCGCGATCCAGCGAGACCTGGGCGAGGAACTGCGCCGCCTACGGCTGGAGGCCGGGTTCAAGACGCAGACGGCGGCTGCGAAGCCGCTGAAGTGCTCGCAGAACAAGATCTCTTACGTGGAGAGCGGCAAGCGCTGGCCGGATGAGGCGCTCCTGAAGCGGATGCTGAAGGTCTACGGTCTCTCGGAGTCGAAGAGTGCCGAGATCAGGGCCACCATCCGGACAGGCAAGTCGATCGAGCGATCGTGGTGGGACGAGCCACGGTATCGGGACCTGATCGCCGGCGGCTTGGGGAAGATCTTCCCTCTCGAAGACGGCGCAGCGAAGATCTGGAACCACTCCGGCACATTCATCCCCGGCCTGCTGCAAACCGAGGGGTACATCCAGGCTCTTGCGGCCTTCGGCCAGAGGGACGAGAGTGCCCTGCATCGTGAACTCTTCGTCGAGATGCGCCTTCGGCGGCAGCACATCCTGACCCGTACTCACCCGGTACTCATGACGGGAATGTTCCTGGAGTCGGCTCTGCGGCCCGTTGTCGGAGGCCGGGAGGTGATGCGTGAGCAACTCCAACACTTGCAGGAGATGGCCCACAAGCCGAACATCACGCTACGCGTTGTGCCGTTCTCGGCCGGGTCCGCCGCTGCTGTCGGCTCGCCGTTTACTCTGTTCGAGTTCCCGGGAGCCCACAACAAGGCGGCGGTCCTTCGCGAGATGTCGCGGGGTGACGATGACACCCACAGCGCGGCAGAGGTTCGCCGGATGCGGCGTCGTTTCAACGACCTTGCGGAGCATGCTCTGGGCCCTGGGGAGACGATTGGACTCATCGAAGAGATTGAGAAGGCGCTATGAGGGATCTCAAGCCCGATCTGTACGCTGCCCCGCTGTCAGGCGAGTGGCAGAAGTCCAGCCTGAGTTCAGGTGACGGAGACGCGTGTGTCCGGCTGATGAAAATAGATGGCGGTGTGGCACTGGGCGATTCAAAGCGTCCTGAGCTGGCCCCGCTTCGGTACACACAAGTCGAGCTAGCGGCCTTCCTTCAGGCTGCGAAGGATGGCGAGTTCGACCATCTTCTTGACAGGTGACGCCGGAGGCGCGCGTGGCGAGTGAAGAAGATTCCGATGTGGGCACTGCGCCGCTGAACGGCCACTGGATGTAGTCCAGTTACAGCGCGGTCAACGGCAACGCCCGCGTTCAGCTCATGACCATGCCCGGCGGCGTTGCCCTGGGTGATTCGAAGCGCCCCGACCTGGCGCCGCCCCACTGCATGCGAACCGGGCTTGCGGCCTTCCTCCGTGCTGCCAAGGCCGGAGCGTTCGACCGCCCCTGAGGGCGCTGAATGCCGTCCCGGGCCAGGTGACTTCGGCTGGCCGGTCAGCCCACGGAGCGCTGTTTGCGCGCGTGGGTGCGGGCCTTCATGCGGTTGCCGCAGGTGGCCATGGAGCACCAGCGGGCTGTTCCGGGGCGGCTGTGGTCGATGAGGAACAGGTTGCACTCCTCGTTCGCGCAAGGCCGCAGCCGTCGCGGCAGTTCCTTGGTGACGCGCGACCACGCCAGGACGACGCGGGCCGCGAGTTCCCTGTCCGGCGCCGCCTCCAACTCCCAGGAGACACCCGCCGGCGAGACGCCGGGGCGGAGTCGTGCCTGATCAAGCACCGTTGCCAGGCCACTGACGTCTGAGGACATCCCCCGGATCAGCCCGTGCAACGTGTCCCGTACCTGGCGTAGATGATCGCGCTCCTCGCGTGTGCCGCGTCCGCCGAGCGTCCGTATCCACTCCGCCGCGTCCTCCGCCGTCAGTGCGTCCGTGGGTCGCCCGTCGAGCACCGGGGCGCTGTTGAGCACGGCGAGCAGGAGTTCCTCGTCCTCGGCCACGCCCATGTCCCGCTCTCCTTGACACGCCCTGCTGTGCTCTGCATGATCAGCATAACCTAACCGGTAAAAATAATTTAAGGGGTTACCGTGGTCGCTGTTCATCACCGGACTGTGGACGTGGACGGTCTGACCGTCTTCTACCGGGAGGCGGGTCCCTCGGACGCCCCCGTCCTCCTGCTGCTGCACGGCTATCCGACGAGTTCGCACATGTTCCGGCACCTGATCCCCGCGCTGGCCGGCCCGTACCGGGTGATCGCCCCCGATCACATCGGCTTCGGCCGATCCTCCGCACCCGACGTGAGCGACTTCGCCTACACCTTCGACGCCCTCGCCGACGTCACGCGCGGCTTCCTGGACGTCCTCGGCGTGCACCGCTACGCGATCTACGTCCAGGACTACGGCGCGCCCATCGGCTGGCGGCTCGCGCTGGCGTCCCCGGAGGCGGTCCTCGCCGTCGTCTCGCAGAACGGCAATGCCTACGAGGAGGGGTTCGTCGAGCCCTTCTGGGAGCCCATCTGGGCCTACGGCGCGCAGCGCAGCCCGGAGAACGAGGAGCAACTGCGGCCCGCCCTGGGCCGGGAGGCCGTCGAGTGGCAGTACACGCACGGTGTTCCCGACCCCAGCCTGATCGACCCGGACGCCTGGGAGCACGACCTGGCGCTTCTCGCCCGGCCCGGCGTCGACCGGGCCCAGCTCGCCCTGTTCGGCGACTACGCCGGTAACCGCGAGCTGTACCCGGCGGTGCAGGCGTGGCTGCGGTCCAGCGGGGCGCCCGTCCTGGCGGTCTGGGGCCGCAACGACGAGATCTTCGGGCCGGAGGGGGCGCGGGCGTTCCGCCGGGACGCCCCGGACGCGGAGATCGTCCTGCTCGACGGCGGTCACTTCCTGCTGGAGAGCCACCTGGACGAGGTCGCCGCCGCCATCCTCCGGTTCCGTCCGCGTGTGCTCGGCGAGCCGGCCGGTCAGCGGTGAGGGGGGAGCGGTAACCCGGGCGGTTCCCGCCCATGAGCCGTCGGGGGAGCCGGCGGACGTGCGGGCGGGGCCTTCCCATTCGCCCCTGCCCCGGCCGTGGCGATCGTCGCGGTGATGGCTGCGCGCCCGCCCCGGGGATCCTTCGTCCGCGTCCCGGTGTGCGGGTCGCCTTCGCATCGGCGTCCCGGGCCGTTGTCAGTGCCGGCGACCATACTCGGCGGCATGCCGATCACGAACCCCCAGGCCGCCGAGCGCCGGTTCCTCGAAGTTCTCTATGCCGATGACTACTTTCCCGATCAGGTCCTGGACCGGGGCCGGGCGATCCTGACGCGGTTGTGTGAACGGATCGAGGCCGAGCGGCCGGCCGATCTCGCCGCGCTGTACGTGCTGACCCATGCCGCCACCGTGGAGTTCAACGCCCTGGAGGCCGAGTTCGAGGCAGCCGGCAGTGAGATCGAGACGGTGGCTCGCGAGGAGATCGGCGGGGACATCTGGTTCGTCGCCCAGGCGTACGGCTTCGCCGACGCGGATGTGGAGGAGCTGATCGCCCCCCGCGAGTGGTGAGGGGCAACTCGGCGCCGGGCGCCGTGCGTCGCACGCCGTGAGCCACCCGGTGGGGGCGGCTGTTCCCGCCACGGCTCTCGTCAGGCGGGCGGCCAGCCGCGCAGTGCCATGTCGGCCACGTGCTGGAGTTCGTCGCGGGTGGCGCCGCCGGCCGCCTGGACGGAGATGCCGTTGGCGAGCGTCATGAGGTAGCGGGCGAGCGCCCCGGGTTCGGCGTCGGCGGGCAGATCACCCTCGTCGGCGGCCTGCCGGAAGCGGTCGCGCAGGTGATCGACGCCCGCATTGCGCCAGTCGGCGAGCAGGTCGCGGCTGCTGACTCCGGCCTCCCCGGCGGCGAGCGCGCCCTGGACGCCGAGGCAGCCGGCGGGGCACCCGGGGCGGGTGCTGACCTCGACGGCGCCGTTCAGGAAGGCGGTGGCCACGGCCAGGGCGGTCGGCTCCCGCAAGGCCCGTGCGACGTACGAGGCGGGGCCCTCGGAGTAGCGGTCCAGGGCCTTGCGGAACAGTTCCTCCTTGTTGCCGAAGGCCGCGTACATGCTGGTGCGGTTGATGCCCATGGCCTCGGTCAGGTCGGCGAGGCTGGCGCCCTCGTAGCCCTGTTCCCAGAAGACCCGCATGGCCCGTTCCAGGGCCTCGTCCGCGTCGAACCCTCGCGGACGGCCGAGACGGCCCTTGTGTCGCGCATCCATGCGGCCCAGTCTACCTCTTCTGTACCGATCGGTTCAGAGGTGCTACGTTTCCTTTTACGTACCGATCGGTGCGGAACTCTGTGGAGGGCAGTCGCATGGGGCAACTCGAAGGCAAGACCGCTGTCATCACCGGCGGTCACACGGGGATCGGCCTGGCCAGCGCCGTACGCATGGCGGCCGAGGGCGCGCACGTGTTCATCTTCGGAAGGCGCAAGGCCGAACTCGACGCGGCGGTGGAGACCGTCGGCGCTCCGTCGGTGACCGCCGTGCAGGGTGACATCACGAACGTGGCCGACCTCGACCGGCTCTACGAGGCCGTCCGCGCCCGGGGGCGTGGCCTGGACGTGGTCTTCGCGAACTCGGCCGCGGCCTTGTTCTCGACGCTGGAGCACACCACCGAGGAGCAGGTCGAGCGGATCCTCGCCGTCAACGTGCGGGGCACCCTGTTCACCGTCCAGAAGGCGCTGCCGCTGCTCAACGACGGCGCCTCGGTGATCCTCAACGCCTCCACCGCCGCCGACAACGGCACCGAGGCGTTCGGCCTCTACGCGGCGTCCAAGGCCGCCGTCCGGTCCTTCGCGCGGACCTGGGCCAACGAACTGAAGGGCCGGGGCATCCGGGTCAACGCCGTCTCGCCCGGCCCGATCGACACCACCGGGATCAGGGATCTCTTCGGCGAGGAGCAGTTGCCCGCCGTCCGGGAGAACCTCGCCGCGGATACCGCGATCGGCCGGATGGGGCGCCCGGAGGAGGTCGCGGGCGTCGTGGCGTTCCTCGCCTCCGACCAGAGCAGCTTCATGCTCGGCGCCAACGTGTACGTCGACGGCGGCGAGAACCAGATCTGACGCGGGGCGGCAGGAGAGCGCCATCGCCTCTCGCGGTGGGCCTCCCACCGGCGTCAGGCACCGGCCCGCACGAAGAGGTCATGTGCGACCCGTCGTTGACGGCCACGACGGGGCCGGCGCGGGGACGGCGGGCCGCGCCGTGCCGGGTGGCTACGGTGCGGTGCCCCGGGAGGTGAGGCCGTGGTCGAGGAAGTCGAGTACCCGGCGCCAGGTCAGCTCGGCGGCCTCCGGGTCGTGGTCCTCGCCTTCACGGTCGATGTAGAAGTGGCCGGCGCCCGGATAGCGGAAGATCTCCAGCTCGACGCCCTGTTCCCGCGCCGCACGACGGAGCGCGGCGACGTTCTCCGGCGGCACGAAGTCGTCCGGTTCGGCCGCGTGCAACTGCACCCGCGTGCCCGGCGGGACGGACGCGGGAAGCTCGGCGGTGGCGTGCAGGAGAAGGACACCGGCGGCAGCGGTGCGCTCGGGCCACAGCTCGGTGACGACACCGGTCCCCATGGAGACACCGGCGAGCACGGTCTCCTCCGGCATGTCCCGCAGCGCCTGCCGGGCACGGTGGACCACTGTCGCCCAGCCGACCCGGTCGAGCAGCTGAAACCCCTCGTCGAGGGTGGTCGCGGTCGCGCCGCCGAACAGGTCGGGTGTGATGACCTGGTGTCCGGCGGCACGCAACCGCTCGGCGGCGAGACGTTCGGCAGGACGCAGGCCGAGGATCGAGTGGAACAGCGCGATATGAGCCATCACGTCATCCTGCCCCACCGCACCGACAGGCCCCCAGGACGTCCCGTCGCGGCGTCGGCCGTCACGGTCCGCGCGGCAGCGGCGGAACGGTGATGACGGGGGTGTAGCCCGTGTCGTGCGGGGGTTCGCCGATCGGGGCGCCGTCGACGGCCACCCAGGCGTGGGCGCCGAACGGTTCCGTACGCACCCCCGTGCACCAGGTGGGCCACACCCCGCGCGCCCGGCACAGCAGTGCGGTGGCGAGGGAGCGCGGCAGACAGCTGCGGGCGGCGGCGCAGCGCGCGCTCGCCGTGACCACCGCGTGCCGGGCCGCGGCCACCTGCTCCGCCGTGGCCGGCCGCGCGCCCCTGCGGAGCAGCTCCAGGACGCGGCGGATGCGGTACGGCCCGGCCCGCGCCAGAGGCCGGGCGGCCACCGCGCACAGCAGGGCCAGGGCGCGGTGGGGCGGGCCGGGGCGGCCGTTCTCGGTCATGGCCTCAGCTCGCCAGCAGTCTTTTTTCCCGCAGGGTGGCGAGCAGGTCGGCCACGTCCGCCTCCGCGTGGACGGCTCCAGGGTGTTCGCGCGCCAGGGCCGCGGCGGCCTGCTCGGGAGTGGCACCGTCGAGGAGATGGCGCAGCACGAGGGTGCCGGTGGGGTTGATCTGCCAGTACTTTCCGGCGCGTTCGTCGAGCAGGACCATGGTGTCGCCGGTGGTCGCCGGGGTGATGCCCGGACGCAGGGCGATGGAGGCGGGTGCGGGTGCGGTCATGGGCTCTCTCCGTTCGGGGTTGCCCGGCCGACGGGCGGCCCCGTCACGGCGGAGGCTCTCCGCAGCGGCCGGGCCGCAACCGGCGAAGCGGCCAAACCGCTCCAACGGGCGAACCCTTCGCATCACCGTCGCCGAGCGCGGTCGGTACGCGACGGGCGCTCCCCGTGAGCCCTCGCTGCCGCCGGGCGGCTCCGGACCCGGGCCAGAGGCCGCGGCGGGGAGGCGTCAGACCGGCTCGCCCGCGGTGATGCGCTTCTCGAACCAGTGGTGGGCGTACGGCTCGGCGTTGAAGGCGGGGACCTCGGTGAAGCCGTACGCGTGATAGAGCCGGATCGCCTCCGTCAGAACCTTGTTGGTGTCCAGCCGGAGGGTGTCGTAGCCATGCCCGGCCGCGCGCGCCTCCAGTTCGGTGAGGAAGCGGCGGGCCAGCCCCAGGCCCCGGGTGGCGGGGGAGACCCACATCCGCTTGACCTCGGCGGGGGCGTCGGCCGGGAGCTTGAGGCCGGCGCAGCCGACGGGTTCGCCGTGCAGCCGGGCCACCAGGAACACGCCGCGCGGCGCGCGGAGTTCGCCCGCGTCGGGGAGCAGGCTGCGGGCGGGGTCGAAGCCGGTGTCCAGGCGTTCGCCCAGCTCGGCGAAGAAGGAACGCAGGCAGTGCTGGGCGTCGGGATGATCCGGGTCCACGGGGTCGAGGGAGACGGTTCCCGCGGTGAGCAGCCGTTCGGCCTCGGCCAGGGCGGAGACCAGTCGTGCGCGCTGGGAGGTGTTCAGGGGTTCGAGCAGCGAGCCGGCCATCTCGTCGCTGCGGCGGTCGAGTTCGTCCAGTTCGGTGCGGCCGGCGCCGGTGAGGCGCACGGTGCGGACCCGCTTGTCGGACGGCAGGGGTTCCACCGTCACCAGGCCCGCCGTCTCCAGCGCGCGCAGCAGCCGGCTGACGTAGCCCGAGTCGAGCCCGAGGCGCTCGCGCAGCCGCCGTACGTCGGAGCCGCGCTCGCCGATCTCCCACAGCAGCCGCGCCTCGCCGATGGGGCGGTCACGGCCCAGGTAATGGTCGTGGAGCACGCCGACACGCTCGGTGATGGTCCGGTTGAACCGGCGGACTTGTTCGATCTGGGGCCTCTCCAGCATCCTCTGACCTTAGTCAGACAATCCGCGTTCTGTCACATCGGGGCGCGTCCGGTGATCGCTTCGCTCCTCCGCACCCCAGCACAACCGCACAAGTTCCGCGTGGCACGGGTGGCGAAGGCTCCGGCGGGTGGAGAAATAAGAGGTGCCCAGGAATGCCATGCGGTTCCGAACGACCGGTGCGGCAGCCGCCGCACTGCTGATGGTGCTGACCCTGCCCGCTTCCCCCGCCTTCGCGGACGGCGCCGGCGCCGGGGGCGGCACCGGGCCGGACCTCCGGTGCGCGGTGACGCGCGGCGCCCTGCTCCAGGTCACCCCGCTGGAGCGGTACGCCCGCGCCGAGGTGGCCGCCATGCTGGAGACCGCGACGGGCGTGCCGGCGCAGGCCGGACTCGTCCGCTACGGGGCCGCGTTCCACCGGCTGACCTACCGCACGCTCGCGCCGCACGGCGGTGCCCTCACCCACTCGGCACTGCTCGTCCTCCCCGTCCTGCCCACCGGTGCCGGTGCCACCCCGCTGCCCACCGTGTCCGGGGTCCCGGGCAGGAACGCCCGGAGCCACGACGCGTACTCCGCCGGTGGGGACGGCTCCGTTGCCGACGCCCTGCTCTACGCGGCGGGCGGATTCGCGGTCGTCGCCGCCGAGGGCCCCCGGCCCGGCCCCCACCTGTCCCCGTACGCCGTCTCCACCCGGTCCGCAGCCCTGGACTCCCTGCGCGCCGCCCGAACCGCCGCCGGGCGTCTGGGGGTACGGCTCAGCGGTGAGCTGTACGTCACCGGCCTCCCGCAGGGCGGGCAGGCCGCCACAGCGGTGGGCCGGGCGCTGCGGAGGGAAGCGGCGGGCCCGTTCGGATGGCGGGCGGCGGCGCCGGTGGCCGGGCCGTACGACCTGAGGGCCGGGCACCTGCCCGTGCTGTCCGGCGCGCACCGTGACGGTCTTTCGCAGGCGCGCTTCCTCACCTACCTCCGGGTCGCCCAGCACCGGCTGCGACCGCCGCACGGGCACCCGGGGGAGGGGCCCCGCCCTCCCTACGCCGCGCACGGGGAGCGGCAGGCCGGCGGAACGCACACCGGCGGCTGGGTCCGTGGCCACCTGCCGGAGGCCGAGGAGGAGCCGCCGGGCCGGTGGTACGCGCCACCGGGCGCTCCCGCCACGGGTGTTGACGGGGCGTGCGCCCGGGGGTCCGGCGCCCTGGTGCGGCTGCACGCGGCGGCGGGGGAGCGGGCGTGTTCACCCGGCATCCCGTCGGCCCCCGGCGCCAACGGGGCGTGCGGGGCCTGGCGGACGTGGTGGTGAGGGCCGCCGCCCGCCGGGGGCAGCGGCCAACTCGGGGCGCAGCGCCGGGTGATCGGCGCGAACCTGCGGTGCCCCGGGTTGTCGCGCGGGCCGGTGGCGCTACGCTGCCCGGGTGGCAGAACCGCTGAAGACCTGGGTCGGTGGCCGGGAGGTGGATGTTCCCAACAGCATCCCCGACATCAGAGCCGCCCTGCCCCCGCAACGACGGCCGGATTTCGACATGGCCATCAACGAGGCCGGGGTGCACGAGATCCACGCCGTGATGCGGCACTGGATGCTGGAGGCGGTACCGGACCCGGCCGCCGACGCCACGATGGAGCGCCTGGCCCGGGAAGAGGCCGAGCGGCACGGCGCCGGGTGAGGCATCGCCTCGCCTACGCGCCGCCGGCCGACGACGGCTTGCGCAAGATGCCGCGACGGTCGGAGTTCGAGAGCGCGATGGCGACGACCATCGCCCGTGACCCGTACGGGCACGGCTCCACGGAGGTCGGCGGTGACCGGGACCGCCGCGACGCCACCGTGGCGGGGGCCATCGTGCGCTACGTGGTCTCGGCCACGGTCCTGACCGTCACCGTGGTCCGGCTGATCTCGCTCTGAGTACGGCTCGGATCCCGTACGAGCGTGGCAGCCGGGCGAGTTGGCGTCCGGCTGCCGTGCGGCGGCCCTTCGGAGCGGGTGATCCGCGCGGTGACCTCGGCGCCCTCCAGGGCTGCGAGGACCGTGGTGGCCGGCTCGCGGGCGTCCGGGGACAGCTTCTCGCGGCTGCTGGAGGTCATCCGGAAGAACTGACCCGGCGCCGGTAATGGCGGGCGGCGCGGGCCCGGTCGGCGCAGGACGGCTTGCACCACTCCTGGCGGCCGTGGCTCTTGACGAAGTACCGCACGCAGCGCGGGGCCGTGCAGGCGCGCAGCCGCTCCCGCTCGGGGCCGGCGAGGAAGGTGATCGTCGCGCGGGCCAGGGCGGCGAGCAGCCGGGCGTCCGGGTCGGCGGCCGAGGGCAGTACGGTCGCCGCCGGAACGCCCCCGGCGGGCCAGTCCAGTTGGGGGGCGACGGGCTCCAGCGCGGCGGCGGCGTTGAGCCGGGCCAGCGCCTCCTCGTGCGGCATGAGCCGGTGGGCGTCCGCCGGGCTGGCCGGGCCGGGGCTGACGGTACGGGCGAACAGGGCCCGTGCCGCCGCCCGCAGGCCGGTGATCCGCAGCCGCAACTCCTCGCTCGCGCCGACGCCTTGGACGGGCAGCGCGGGCTCCCCGGCCGTCCCGCCCGCCCCGGGCAGCTCCGTCAGCCACCGCGCGAGCCCTTCGACGGTGGCCAGGTCGTCGCACACCCCGCCGGAGCCGTCGTGCCGGATCGTGCTCGCCAGGTCCAGGGCCGGCCAGCGTTCCATCGGGTCCCTCGCTCCGCTCCCTTGATGACATCGGTGCGCACAGTCTAAGGTCCTCACGGTAAATCGAAAAATTACCGTGAGAAAAGGAGGGCGCAGTGCTGCTGCTCGCCCAGATCAGTGATCTGCACCTGGACGGAACCGAGCGCGCGACCGAACGGGCCACCCGGGTCATGGAGCATCTGCGCGCCCTGCCCCGCCCCGTCGACACGCTGCTGGTCACCGGCGACATCGCCGACCACGGAACGCCCGAGGAGTACGCGGAGGCCACCCGGATCCTCAAGGCGCCGTTCCCGGTGCTGACCTGCCCCGGCAACCACGACGTCCGCGCCCCGTACGAGCGGGAACTGGGCCCCGGCAACCAGGTTCACCACTTCGGGGAGGTCGCCGTTCTGATGTGTGATGTCACCCTTGAGGGTGAGGACGAGGGGCACCTGTCCCCGGAGACAGCCGCGTGGATCGACCGCACCCTCGGCGCTCTGGCACCGGGCACCCGGGCACTGATCGCCTTCCACCAGCCGCCCGTCGCGCTGCACCACCCGCTGCCGGACGCCCACCGGCTCACCAACCCTGGCGACCTCGCGGCCCTCCTCGACGCCCATCCCGAGGTCATCGCCGTCCTGACCGGGCACGCGCACACCGCCGCCGCCTCGGTCTTCGCCGGGCGCCCGCTCCTGGTGTCCCCGGCCGTCACCTGGACGCTGCGGATGCCCTGGGAGGGCGACCGCCCGGCCGACCGGGAGCAGCCGCCCGGGCTCGCCTACCACCTCCTCGACGACGAGGGGCGGCTGACCACGCACTTCCGCGTCATCCCGTGACGGGGTTCGCGCTGGCGATCCTCCCGCTGGTCATCACGCCCGGAGCCAGCCTGGCGCTGCTCATCCGGCATGTCACCGAGGGCGGCCGGCGGCGGGCGCTGCCGGTGATCCTGGGGACGGCCACCGGGCTGTACGTCCATGCCTCGCTCGCCGTGGCCGGTCTGGCGGCCCTGGTGATGCGCTCGGAGGCGGCGTTCACCGTGGTCAGGATCGCCGGCGCCTGCTACCTCGCCGGGCTGGGGGCGTGGACGTGGTGGTCGGCCACCCGCGCCGTGCCCGCTGCGGCCGGTGGCGGCCGGGTGCGGTGGAACTCCGCCTACCCGCAGGCGCTGTTCGCCAATCTCCTCAACCCCAAGGCGGCCTCGGTCTTCCTCACGCTGGTGCCGCAGTTCGTCACGACCGACCGACCGCTGGGGGGTCAGATCCTCGCGCTGGCCACCGTGCAGGTGGTGATGGTCGGCCTGTGGCTGCTGGGCTGGGCGCTGCTGATGCGGCGGGCCGCCCCCTACCTGGAGAGCGCGCGGGTGCGCGGGGCGGTCGGCCGGGTCACCGGCGGGGTGCTCATCGTGCTCGGGGTGCGAGGGCTGGTCGGCTGGTGACCCGGCTCCCCGCGGCGCCCCGGAAACCATGGCGCCCCCGGAGCGTGACAGAAGGCCGCCCGCCCGGGAAACCCCGGGCGGGCGGCCTTCGTACGCCGTGCCCCGCGTCGCGTGTCCTGGACCCGCGAGCGAGGGCCGACGATCAGTTCGAGCGCAGTGCGAGCACCACGTTGTGGCCGCCGAAGCCGAACGAGTTGTTCAGCGCGGCGATCCGGCCCTGCGGCAGTTCCCGGGGAGCGCCGCGGACGATGTCGGCGTCCGCCACCTCCGGGTCCACCTCGTCCAGGTTGAGCGTGGCCGGAGCCAGCCGGTTGTGCAGCGCCAGGACGGTGGCCACCGTCTCCACGCCGCCCGCGCCACCGAGCAGATGACCGGTCATCGACTTGGTCGCCGAGATGGCCGCGTGGTCCAGGTCCTCGCCCAGCACCTTGCGCATCGCCTTGATCTCCGCGACGTCGCCCTGCGGCGTCGAGGTGGCGTGCGCGTTGACGTGGGCCAGTTCCTTCGGATCGAAGTCCGTCGTCTCCTGGAGGTGCTCCAGCGCCGCCGCGATCCCCCGGCCGGTCGGCTCGGGCTGCGCGATGTGGTGGCTGTCGGCCGACAGGCCCTGGCCGATGACCTCGCAGTACACCCGCGCGCCACGGCGCTCGGCGTGCTCGGCGGACTCCAGAACCACCACGCCCGAGCCCTCGCCCATCACAAAACCGTCCCGCGCCGTGTCGTAGGGGCGCGAAGCGGACTGCGGGTCCTCGTTGTTCTTGCTCATCGCCATCATGCTGGCGAACGCCGCGATCGGAAGCGGGTGGACGCACGCCTCCGTACCGCCCGCGACCACCACGTCGGCGCGCCCGCTGCGGATCATCTCCACCGCGTAACCCACCGCCTCCGAACCGGACGCGCAGGCGCTCACCGGCGCGTGCACCCCCGCCCGGGCACCGATCTCCAGACCGACGTTCGCGGTCGGGCTGTTCGGCATGAGCATGGGCACGGTGTGCGGGGAGACCCGCCGCGCGCCCTTCTCCTTCAGGACGTCGTACTGGTCGAGCAGCGTGATGACACCGCCGATGCCGGAGGCCACCACCGCGCCGAGGCGCTCGGGGATCACCCCGGACTCGTCCTCGCCGGCCTTGCCGGTGAAGCCCGCGTCCGCCCACGCCTCACGGGTGGCGATCAGCGCGAGCTGCGCCGAGCGGTCAAGACGCCGGGCGAGCGGGCGGGGCAGCACCTCGGACGGGTCCACGGCAACCGTCGCCGCGAACCGCACGGGCAGATCCGCCGCCCACTCCTGCTCCAGGGGGCGCGCGCCGGACTTCCCGGCGAGCAGCGCCTCCCATGTTGACGCGCTGTCGCCACCCAGCGGTGTGGTTGCGCCGATGCCGGTGACAACCACCGTTCGATTGGTCGCGTTCACGGGACTTTCCTATCCGCTAGTAAGGGTTCAGAGGTACAGGGGTACCGCGCCACCGCTGGGTGGCGACATGCGCCGAATCAGGTCAGCTCTGGTGCGTGAGGATGTAGTTGGCAGCGTCACCAACGGTCTTCAGGCCCTTGACGTCGTCGTCCGGGATCTTGACGTCGAAGCGCTCTTCGGCGGCCACGACAACCTCGACCATGGACAGCGAGTCGACGTCGAGGTCGTCGGTGAACGACTTGTCCTCGAGCACGTCCTCCTCGGGGATCCCGGCGATCTCGTTCACGATCTCACCGAGACCAGCGATGATCTCTTCCTTGGTGGCAGCCATTGCCGCGCTCCTTCAGTGTGCTGCGGTGGGTACCGCATCTGGGTGATGAAACGGCCCGGCGCTCGCCGTGCCGACTCAGTTGTGCTTAGGGGAGAGTAACGACCGTCGCGGCGTACACGAGACCCGCCCCGAAGCCGATGACGAGAGCGGTGTCCCCGCTCTTCGCCTGACCGGTCGCCAGCATCCGCTCCATCGCGAGCGGAATGGAGGCGGCCGAGGTGTTGCCGGTGGTTTCGATGTCGCGGGCGATCGCGACGTGCTCCGGCAGCTTCAAGGTCTTCACCATCGAGTCGATGATCCGCATGTTGGCCTGGTGCGGGATGAAGACGTCCAGGTCATCGGCGGTGATCCCGGCGGCGTCCAGCGCCTGCTGGGCCACCTTCGCCATCTCGAACACCGCCCAGCGGAAGACCGTCTGACCCTCCTGGCGCAGCGCGGGGAACTTCACCTCGCCCTGCGAGTCCACCGGCAGTTCGCTCAGGTCACCGATGCGGAACCGGTCCCACGGCACGGTCTGCGCGATGACGTCCGACTTGTCGCCCTCCGAACCCCACACGGTGGGGCCCATCGCGGGCTCCTCGGAGGGGCCGAGCACGACCGCGCCCGCGCCGTCCCCGAACAGGAAGGCCGTCGAACGGTCCTCCTTGTCGGTGAGGTCGGACAGCCGCTCCACACCGATCACCACGACGTACCGCGCGCTGCCGGAGACGATCAGGCCCTTGCCGACCGCCAGGCCGTAGCCGAACCCGGCGCAGGCGGCGGAGATGTCGAACGCGGCGGCGTTGCCGGTGCCCAGCTTGTGGGCGATCTCGGTCGCCACGGAGGGGGTCTGCATGAAGTGGGTGACGGTGGCCACCACCACCGCGCCGACCTGGTCGGCGGTGATCCCGGCATCCGCGATGGCCTTGCCCGCGGCGTCCAGCGACATCGAGGCGACCGTCTCGTCCTCGCCCGCCCAGTGCCGGGAGACGATGCCCGAACGCGAGCGGATCCACTCGTCGGAGGAGTCGATGTGCTTGAGGATCTCTTCGTTCGGTACGACGCGGGCCGGGCGGTAGCCGCCGACGCCGAGGATGCGCGCGTGCGGCGCGCCCGTGCCGGGACTGATGGTGGCGGTCATACTCGGTGGCTCCTCTTCGCCTTATTCGCTTGATGCGCCGGCGGCGGAGGCACCGGAACCGGTGCCGGCCGCGCCCGCGGCCGCGGCGAGCAGGTCGCGGGCCTCCGGCAGCTGCTCAGGGGTCTTGATCGCCAGCTGGGCGACACCCTTGAGGTTGCGCTTGGCCAGACCCGCGAGTGTGCCGCCGGGGCACAGCTCCACCAGCGCGGTCGCCTCCAGGCGCCGGAAGGTCTCGGTGCACAGGTCCCAGCGGACCGGGCTGGAGACCTGCGCGACCAGGCGCCGGACGATCTCCTTGCCGCTGGTGACGATCTCACCGTCGGCGTTCGACACGTACTGGATCCCCGGGGCCGGGTCGGCGACGCTGACGTCCCGGGCCGCCTCGTCCATGGCGGCCACGGCGGACGCCATGTGCTCGGTGTGGAAGGCACCGGCCACCTTCAGGGGGATGACCCGCGCCTTCGCCGGCTTGTCGGCGGCCAGCGCCGCCAACTGCTCCAGGGTACCGGCGGCCACGATCTGGCCGCCGCCGTTGTTGTTGGCCGGGGTCAGGCCGAGCGCGTCCAGCTTCGCCGCGACCTCCTCCGGGTCGCCGCCGAGCACGGCCGACATCCCGGTCTCGGTGACGGCCGCCGCCTCGGCCATCGCCAGACCGCGCTTGCGGACCAGCGTCATGGCCTCCTCGTCGCTCAGCACCCCGGCGATCGCCGCGGCCGCCAGCTCACCGACGCTGTGGCCGGCCGTGACACCGGTGTACGGGGTGTCCCCCAGCAGTGCGCGGGCGGACAGCAGGGAACCGGCGACCAGCAGCGGCTGAGCCACCGCCGTGTCGCGGATCTCGTCCGCGTCCGCGTCCGTGCCGTAGTGGACCAGGTCGAGGCCGATGGCGTCCGACCATGCCGTCAGCCGGTCGGCGGCACCGGGGACATCGAGCCAGGGGCGCAAGAAGCCGGGCGCCTGTGCGCCTTGGCCGGGAGCTACGAGTACGAACACCCTCACACTCTCTCTTGGCCAAGGGTGTCCCCGCCGGTGGGGACGGGGACGAAGAACGGCTGATCGAGTTGTGAGGACCCCACAAGGTAAGGGGTGGGCCTCACCCGACCGGTCACACCCGGTGCTCCCCGTCGGCGAGCCGTCCGAGCATCAGCGCGATGCGCAGCGTAAAGGCCGATCGGACATCGGACGGCGGCCAGCCGGTGACGTCGGTCACACGTCGCAGGCGGTAGCGGACGGTGTTGGGGTGAACAAAGAGCATTCTGGCCGCACCCTCCAGCGAGCTGGCCTGCTCCAGATACACGCTCAGCGTCTCCAGCAGCGCGGCCCCCGACTGCTGGAGCGGTCTGTAGATCTCCTCCACCAGAAGCGTCCTGGCCACCGGATCGCCCGCCATGGCGCGCTCCGGCAGCAGATCGTCTGCCAGGACGGGGCGCGGGGCGTCCGGCCAGGCGGCGCACGCCCGGAGCCCGGCGGCGGCGGCCTGCGCGGAGCGGGTGGCCGCCCGCAGGTCCCCGACCACCGGACCGGCCACCACAGGGCCCGAGGCGAAGGGGCCGATCAGCGACTTCGCGGCGGCCAGCGGATCGTCGCTGCCGCCGGTGATGACGACCAGGCGCTTGCCCAGCACCCCGGTCAGCACCTGGAGCTTGGCATAGCGGGCGGCCCGCCGGATCGCCTCCACCGTCAGTTCGCTGTCCCCGTTGGGCGCGCTGCCCAGCAGCACCGTCACATGGTCGGGCGAGGACCAGCCCAGCGCCGCCGCCCGGGAAAGATCACCCTCATCGGCTTCCCCGGACACCACGGCGTTGACGACCAGGGATTCGAGCCGGGCGTCCCAGGCGCCGCGCGCCTCCGCGGCCTGCGCGTACACCTGGGCGGTGGCGAAGGCGATCTCCCGGGCGTAGACCAGCAGGGCGCTCCGCAGCACCTCTTCCTGGCCGGGGGCGGCGATCTCGTCGACGGCGGTCTCGACCACCTCGATGGTGGTGCGGACCATCTCGACGGTCTGCCGCAGCGTGATCGCCCGGGTCAGCTCGCGCGGCGCGGTGCCGAACACGTCGGTGCTGATGGCCTGCGGGGTCTCGGGATGCCGGAACCACTCCGTGAACGCCGCGATACCGGCCTGGGCGACCAGGCCGATCCAGGACCGGTTCTCCGGCGGCATCGCGCGGTACCAGGGAAGCTGCTGATCCATCCTGGTGATCGCGGCCGCCGCCAGCTTCCCGGAGGATTGTTCGAGGCGGCGGACGGTGGCGGCATGCGGGTGACTCTGATCGGCATCGGACACGGGTCCAGCCTGCCTCATCCGGCGGGCGCTCATTCCCGGCGGGGGTCCGCGGGCGGTGGATACGGTGGGGCCCATGGGTGACGAACGGGTGCGAGTGCAGCGCGGTGCCGACCGCCACCGGGGCGGGGAACCGGGGGAGGGGATCGACAGCCGGTACGCGTTCTCCTTCGGCGGCCACTACGACCCGGACAACGTACGGTTCGGGCCGCTGCTCGCCTGCAACGAGGAGCGGCTGGCGCCCGGCAGCGGCTTCGGCGAGCACCCGCACCGGGACGTGGAACTGGTGAGCTGGGTGCTGGCGGGCACGCTGACGCACCAGGACGCGGCCGGCCGGACGGTCACGCTGGGCCCGGGGGACCTCCAGCACCAGTCGGCGGGCGCCGGCATCCGGCACGCCGAGCGCAACGCGGGCCCGGCGCCGCTGCGTTTCCTGCAGATGTGGCTGGAACCCGGCACGGCGGGCGGCGAGCCCCGGTACACGGTGCTGCGGTCGGTGCCGCTCGACGAGCCGTACGAGGTGCCGGGTGCGGGTGCCCGGCTGCGGGTGTGCCGCCCGGCGGCGGGCGCGGGGCTCGCCCTGCCGCCGGCGCCCCGGGTGTATCTGGTGGTGACGGCGGGGTCGGTTCGGCTGGGCGACACCGTGTGCGAGGCGTCCGACGCGGCCCGGATCACGGACGCCGCCGGGCTGACGGCGGAGGCGGGGCCGGCGGGGGCCGAGGTGCTGATCTGGGAGTTCGACGGCGGTCACGGGGCGCCCTGACCGCACGCCGCACGACGTACCGCATGACCGGGGCGGGGACGGTGCCGGGCCGGCGGGCGGCCGGGCCGCGTCCCGGGGTTCCCGGAAGGTGACGGAGGTCACACAGCGGTAATCTCGGTGATATCAACAGATTGTTTAAGGCGCCTACGGTCCAGCTATGGCCAGAGCTTGGGAGAAAGATCAGGTCCATCCCGTCGACGAGGTCCCGCGCCCCACCCGCCTGGTGGCGTTCGGACTGCAACACGTGCTCGCCATGTACGCGGGCGCCGTGGCCGTTCCGCTGATCGTCGGCGGGGCCCTGGGGCTCTCACCCGCCGAGCTGGCGTACCTCATCACCGCCGACCTGCTGATCTGCGGTGTCGCCACCCTCGTCCAGTGCGTCGGCTGGTGGCGGTTCGGGGCCCGGCTGCCCATCATGCAGGGCTGCACGTTCGCCGCCGTCACCCCGATGGTGCTCATCGGCCAGGACGGCGGACTGCCCGCCATCTACGGCTCGGTGATCGTGTGCGGCATCGCCATCATGCTGCTCGCGCCGGTCTTCGGCCGGCTGCTGCGGTTCTTCCCGCCCCTGGTGACCGGCACGGTCATCCTCGTCATCGGGCTCAGCCTGCTGCCCGTGGCCGGGAACTGGGCGGCCGGCGGGGCCGGGGCCGAGGACTTCGGCGACCCGCGCCATCTGGGCCTGGCCGGCGGCGTCCTGGCGGTGACGCTGCTCCTGCAGCGGTTCGGCCCCGGGCTGCTGGGCCGGGTCGCCGTGCTGGGCGGCATCGCCGTGGGCATGGGCGTCGCCGTGCCGTTCGGCCTCGCCGACTTCTCCGGGGTCGGCGAGGCCGACTGGCTCGGGGTCAGCACCCCGTTCCACTTCGGCGCCCCCGAGTTCCAGCTGGCCGCCATCGTCTCCATGCTGGTGGTCGCCCTGGTGACCATGACCGAGACCACCGGCGACCTGATCGCCGTCGGTGAGCTGACGGGCCGCAGGCCCGACCCGCGCCGGCTGGCCGACGGGCTGCGGGCCGACGGCCTGTCCACCGTGCTCGGCGGCGTCTTCAACACCTTCCCCTACACCGCCTACGCCCAGAACGTGGGCCTGGTCGCGCTCACCCGGGTCCGCAGCCGCTGGGTGGTCGCGGCGGCCGGCGCCATGCTGGTGGTGCTCGGGCTGCTGCCCAAACTGGGCGCCGTCGTCGCCGCCATCCCGGCGCCGGTGCTGGGCGGCGCGGGCCTGGTGATGTTCGGGACGGTCGCGGCGAGCGGACTGCGCACCCTGGCGGGTGTCGACTTCGGCGGGGAACGCGGCGGGCACGCGCTGACCGTGGTCGCCGTCTCGGTGGCCGTCGGCCTGCTGCCGGTCGGGGTGCCCGGCGTCTACGACGGGTTCCCGCACTGGTTCCAGACCATCATGGACAGCGGCATCAGCGCCGGATGCCTCACGGCGATCGTGCTCAACCTGCTGTTCCTGCACGGCCGGCAGCCACAGCCGGCCGAGGCGCCGCCGCCGACCGGGACCGCACCCGCGTCCACGACCGGCACCGTGCCGACGCCGCCGCCCGACGACGCCGCGACGGCACCACGCGGCCCCGCGGCGTAAAAGCTGTCCTCCGGGGCCCGCCCGGCGGGGCCTCGCTCAGCGCGAAGCGCCCAGCTCCGCCAGCACCGCGTCCGTGAACGGCGGCCACGCCTGCGCCGCCCACGGGCCGAACGCCCGGTCCGTCAGCGCCACACACGCCGCGCCCGCCTCCGGGTCCACCCACAGGAAGGTGCCCGACTGCCCGAAGTGCCCGAAGGTACGCGGCGAGGACGCCGCACCCGTCCAGTGCGGGCTCTTGTGATCGCGGAGGGAGAAACCGAGCCCCCAGTCATTGGGCTTCTGGTGCCCATAACCGGGCAGCACTCCGTTCAGCCCCGGGAACACCACCGAGGTCGCCTCGTCCAGCGTCTCGCGCGCCAGCAGCCGCGGCGCCTGCAACTCGGCCGCGAACGCCGCCAGATCGGTCACCGTCGAGACACCGTCCTTGGCCGGCGAGCCCGCCAGCTCCGTCGACGCCATCCCCAGTGGCTCCAGCACCGCCTCGCGCAGATAGTCCGCGAACGGCATCCCCGTCGCCTTGGTGAGATGCTCGCCCAGCACCTCGAACCCGGCGTTCGAGTACAGCCGCCGGGTGCCCGGCTCCGCCATCACCCGGTGCTCGTCGAACGCGAGACCCGAGGTGTGCGCCAGCAGATGCCGCACGGTCGACCCGGGCGGACCGGCCGGCTCGTCCAGCTCCGTCGCACCCTCCTCGACCGCCACCAGCACCGCGTACGCCGCCAGCGGCTTGGTCACCGACGCCAGCGCGAACCGCTGACCGGCCGGGCCGCGCACCCCCGCCACCCGCCCGTCCGCCAGCACCACGGCCGCCGCCGCTGACGGCACCGGCCAGCTGTCGATGATCTCCAGACTCCGCAGATTCGGCATGACCCCGACCCTAACGCGCCGCCCCGCGGCACCCGCCCGGTGGCCCTTGCCTGGAGTGCGCTCCAACTCCGTACCGTGGGCCCATGACCCTGACCCAGCAGGAGCGCACCGCCACCGGAACGGAAGACGACCTGTGCGCCTCGGTCGACCGGCCGCACCCCAGGCCCGCCGGCCAGGACCGGTACAGCATCAGCGAGGTGGCCGCCCACACCGGGCTCAGCGTGCACACCCTGCGCTGGTACGAGCGCATAGGGCTGATGCAGCACATCGACCGCTCCCACACCGGGCAGCGCCGCTACACCAACCAGGACCTGGAGTGGCTGGCCTTCGTCGGCAAGCTGCGGCTGACCGGAATGGCGGTCGCGGACATGGTCCGGTACGCCGATCTCGTACGACAGGGCGACCACACCTACCCGCAGCGCCGCGCCCTGCTCGTCGCGACCCGGGCCGAGGTGACGCGCCGGATGGCCGAACTGCACAGCACGCTCGCCGTCCTCGACTTCAAGATCGACATGTATACGACGACAGGGGAACACTCCGCATGAGCACCACCACCCCCATCGAGCGGGTGCCGCTGGGCACCGGCGGCCCGCTCGTCGGCGTCCAGGGCCTGGGCTGCATGGGCATGAGCTTCGCCTACGGCCCCACCGACGCCGACGCCGCCCGCGCCACCCTGGACCGCGCCCTGGAACTCGGCGTGACGCTCTACGACACCGCCGACATGTACGGGGCCGGCGCGAACGAGACCTTCCTCGCCCCCTTCTTCCGGGCCCACCGGGACGAGGTCACCATCGCCACCAAGTTCGCCATCGGCCTAGACCCCGACGACCCGGGCCGCCGCCTCATCCGCAACGACGCCCCGTACATCCGGCAGGCCGTCGAGGGCAGCCTGCGCCGCCTGGACGTGGACGTCATCGACCTCTACTACATGCACCGCCGCGACCCCGCCGTCCCGCTGGAGGAGTCCGTCGGCGCCATGGCCGAACTGGTCCGCGAGGGCAAGGTGAAGCACCTGGGGCTCAGCGAGGTCACCGGCGCCGAACTGCGCGCCGCCCACGCCATCCACCCCATCGCCGCGCTCCAGTCCGAATGGTCGCTGTTCTCCCGCGACGTGGAACGCACCGCCGTACCCGCCGCCCGGGACCTGGGCGTCGCCTTCGTCCCCTACTCCCCGCTCGGCCGCGGCTTCCTCACCGGCTCCTTCGCCGACGCCGGCACCGAACTCGGCGACGACGACTTCCGGCGCACCCAGCCGCGCTTCACCGGCGACAACGCCGCCGCCAACCGCGCGCTGCTGCGCCCGATCCAGGACATCGCCGCCGCCCACCGAGCCACCCCCGGCCAGATCGCGCTCGCCTGGGTGCAGCAACAGGCCACCGAGCGCGGCATGACCGTCGTCCCCATCCCCGGCACCCGCCGCCCCTCCCGCGTCGAGGAGAACACCGGCGCCACCCGCGTCCGGCTCACCGAGGAGGAGCTCACCGCCCTGGAGCCGATCGCCGCCCAGGTCGCCGGGGACCGCTACGCCGACATGTCCAGCACCTCGGCCGGACGGGAATAACCGTTCCTAAAGAGTGAGCATGAGTTGCACGTGCTCAGCCGAACGACCCGAACGGTCTTGGGCGTTCTGGTCCACCGCGTTCCTGCCGCGTCCAGCGCCAGCGGATCGTGTCCGTGGTCCGGGTACGCGGGGTGGTGTCCCTCGCTCCCTGGGTCGCCGGGTCGGGCCTGGGCGGTCCGATGCCTCACACCATCGCTCTGGTGGTGTGGGGGCGGTGCCGTCCGTCGTCTGATCCGGTGGCCGAGGGAACGTCGTCCGATCGCCACCGCTGCGGCGTAGTGCCGCGTCGCGGGGCGTCGCTTGGTGGTGAGGGGCTTGCGCCAGTGCTCGGCCCCCCACATCGAGGTGTAGGCGGGATCGACAGCGATCACGCCGATACCGGCTTCCGCGCACATCGACAGCAGACGTGCACGGACTCTGCCGGTGGGGATGCCGGAGATGAGCTGCCGGAACTTCTTCTTCCGGCCGTGCTTCTCGCGGGTCTTGGAGTCGGTGAAGTCGAGGTCTTCGATCGCGACGGCCCGCACGCCGCACTCCTGCGTCCATCGCAGGAGGCGGGTGAGGGCGTGCCGGAGCTGGGCGTCGCGGTGGCTGGCCGAACCGCTGAGGTCGTAGTCGAAGCGCCGGGGTGCGCCGACCGGGTTGCCGTACTCGTCCAGCAGCCACGCGGCCAGATGATCGGCGTTGGTGTCCATGCCGATCACACCACCGGCCCGCAGTGCGTCCAGTGGGATCACGGGCAGGTCTTTGCGGGTCCAGGACGCGTCCAGATACCAGCGGCCGGAGGCGGTGTTGAGGTGGATGCGGTAGGCCACGGCTCTGTTGCCGGTAACACGGTCGCGCCACTCCTCGCCCCGGAACGGGAACGACACCTTCGCGGCCAGCACGTAGCGGCTGTGCCGGGCGTTGGCCAGGTCGGCGAGCGGCGCGGGAAGTTTGATCGACACTCCGCCGTCGGGGGTGACGCGGATCGTCTCATTCCCGTACCGCTTGCCGGACTCGCCGTCAGCGGTGAGGAACCAGCGGGCCGCCTCCCACTGGGCACGCCACTGCTCGGGCATCTTGCCCGCGGCGTTGAGGTTATGGCGCTGGCGGAAGAGGCGACGGCCGCCACGTGTGACGGACACTCGTCCGGCTTCCCGCTCGACGCGGATCTTTTCGCACTTCTCTTCGAGGATCGCCAGACGGCGCGTCTTGACGAACCACTCGTGCTTGGACCGGTAGCCGCCGGGTTTGCCCCGGCTGCCCTTCTCCCCGACCGGGAGGGACAGGCGGTGCCGCAGGGTGCGGATACCGGCGTCCAGCGACGCCAGGTGCTGGTGCTGGGCTCGGCGGGACAGGCCCCACTGGTCGTGCGTGCTGGAGGTGACCGAGCCAGCCCACCGCGAGGACGACTCGGCGGTCAGGTCCCGCTTCCGGGCGGCCCACGTGTCGGTGGAGTGGTCCATTCCGTCACGGCGGCGCCGGGCCAGATCAGCGGAAGCGAGCCGCCCCATGTGCTCGCCGACGGCCCGCAACACCTTCTCGTCCTCGGCGGTCAGGCTCTTGAGACGGTCGCGGATACTGACGCCGGACGGCCCGTCCGCGACGAACGGCCGGGCGATCTGCCGCAGCGGTTTCTTCTCAGCCATGCTCAGCCGCCTCAAGCGCCTTGCGGGCACGGTTCTTCGCCGACCGGCGCCCGTACAGGCGGGCACAGAACGACGTCAGCACCTCCACCACATCGCGCACCAGATCGTCTTCCACCTCACCATCGTCCAGGACGACAAGGCGGCGGCCGTGCGCGGACAGGGCTGCCTCAACGAGTTCGACGTTCATCCGGCCGAGGCGGTCTTTGTGCTCGACCACGACCGTGGTCACCGCCGGGTCGGCCAGCAGCCGCTTCGCCTTCGGCCGGCAGCCGTTCATCCCTGAAGCGATCTCCGCCTCTACACGGACGACACGGTGACCGGCCTTCGCCGCCCACTCCGACAAACGGGCAACCTGACGTTCCAGGTCGGCCTTCTGGTCATGCGAGGAGACGCGGGCATACAGGCCAAGACCACCGACTGCCCCGGGAGTCGCGGCGGCTTCGATGTTCACCAGGATCGTGCGCGGCCCAACGCGCTGAGCGGGCACGGGAAGCGTCCCGTTCTTATACCACCGGTACGCGGTATGGGGGCTCACCCCCTGCGCTCGTGCCCACTCAGTCAGATTCATTCCGCGATCATAGTGCAACTAGAGGACAGCCATACACACTTATGCACGCTCAGACGACGGCAGTTTCTCACCCCCGCGCCCCGGAGCGGCGGCGCTCGATCCGCCGCAGCACCGCGTACGCCAGCCGGTACGCGAGCGACACGGCGAACGTGGCCGCGAACCGCCGCACCGGGCGCGAACGGACCAGGTACCGCAGCGCGGACCTCAGGAGTGATAGCGGCGTGCCCATCGCGGCTCCACCTCCATCCATTCCCGCCCCCAGTACCGGTCGTGCCCGCGCTCGAAGCGCTCGCGCGCCAGGTGCCGCGTCAGCAGCACCGCCGCGCCGGCCCCGCCCGCCGCCAGCAGCCCGGCCGCCGAGGACTGCACCCCTCTGGCCGCCGGGCTCGGCGGCGCCTGGGTCGGGGAGCCGTGCTGATCGAGCCAGAGCGTCACCTGCTCGCCCGGCTTGCCGCCGTGGTCCAGGCGCACGGTCTGGGTGTGCTCGGTGCCGTTCGTGTCGTTCCAGCGCACGGTCGCCGTGGTCTCCCCGTTGCTGGGCCGCACCGCCGGGCTGGGGGCGGCGGCTCGGGCGTCGTCCACGACCACCGCCGGGGTGCTGTGCCGGGTCTGCTCCTGCCGTACACCCGTGTGCCAGGTGCTGGAGAACGCCAGCACACCCATCAGCACGGGCCCGGCCACCAGCAGCACCGACAGCACCATCAGCACCACGCCCTCCACCACATCGCTGCGCCGCCGCAGTGCGGAGCGGTGCCAGCGCCACATCCGTACTCTGTCCGCCATCGCAGTCGGTCCTCGGTCCTCGCTGCCGCGTGGCCCCCGTCGTGCGGCAACCGAGTACCCGGCATCAGCCCCGTAACCCCTTCACACGACGGCGAAGGCGTACAGCGAGAACGCCGCCGCCAGCACCCCGGCCAGCGCCCGCCCACCCGCCGAGGCACCCGTCCACGGCTGCTCGAAACGCCTGGTCAGCGCCCCGATACCGACCAGCAGCACGGCGAACAGCGGCAGCCACATCAGCCGCGCCGCCACCCATCCCACGGTGGCCGGGGCCGAGGTCAGGCCCAGCACCGCCGCACCGCCGCTCAGCACGGCGGAGGGGATCGCGGCGGCCAGCATCGCGCTCTGGTGCCAGCACAGGATCGTCATCGCGCTGAGGTTGATCACCACGACCGGCGTCCACAGCGCGGGGCGGGCCAGCAGCGCCGCCAGCCGCTCGCGCACCAGCACCGCCACTCCCGACTGCGCGGCGGCCAGCGCCAGCACCAGCAGCGACGGCGGGTGGGAGTTGGTACGGGCCTCGCCCGGCACCCCCACCATCGACGCGGGGTAACCGAACACTGTCAGCAGCGTCACGAACAGCGCCAGCCCGCCGCCCAGCAGCAGCCACGCCGCCGCCCGCCGCGACAGCCGTCCCACGCCCCACACCAGCCCCAGCTGATAGCCGAACAGCCAGCCCGGCAGCAGGTTCAGCAGCCCCAGCCAGGACGGCATCGCCTCCGCGTACGGCCCGTACCGCAGCGCGTCCACCACCGCCACCGAGGCGAGCAGCGGCAGCGCCGACCACAACCCGGCGCGCTCGGCGGCGCGCAGCGCGTACGGGGTCAGCGCCGTGATCACCGCGTACACGCCGACGAACCACAGCGGCTGGACGACCAGCACCGCCGCCGTCCGCAAGGTGGCGCCCGGCACCCCGGCCAGGGACAGCGGCGGCAGCAGCGCCGCCCACACGGCGGCCACCCCCAGCACCGGCCGGCCAAGACGCACCAGCCGGCCGCGCAGCCACGTGGTGGCCGGGGTGCCGCGCTCGGCGGCCCGGCGCAGCGACAGGGCCGAGGAGTACCCGCCGACCAGGAAGAAGACGCCCAGCAGCTGGAACAGCCAGCTGGCCGGGGCGAGCGCGCCGAGAGCGGCGAGCGGGCTGCTGTTGTGCAGCGCGCCGGCCTCGTCGAGGGTGAAACCGCCGACCAGCCAGTGTCCGGCGGGCACCGACAGCAGGGCGAGCGCCCGCAGCCCGTCGACGGCACGGTCCCGGTGGGCGGGGGTGCGGGCCTCGACGGTGGAGGCGAGGGAACGCAGCTCAGTGGAGAGGGACATCGGAGCACTCCGGGGAGGTCGGGGCGCAGCCGATCAGCTCGTAGGCGCCCAGGGTGATGGCGGAGAGGTTGCGCAGCGCGTCGGTGCCGGGCGTGCCGTATCCGGCGTGGCCGCCGGCGTCGTCCGAGGTGAAGACCCGGGCGCCGTACGCGGGGTCGGTCGGGTCGGTGCCGTGACCCAGGCCCAGCACCTGGACGTTGGGGACGGCGCTGATCCAGTCGGCGGGCGCACGGGAGGCCCACACGCGGGCGCCGGTGCCCAGGGCGGCGGCGGAACCGGCGCGGGTGCCCGGGCTGCCGAGGAAGACCAGGTCGCCTGCGGCCAGGTGCGTACCGGCGTCCCGGGCGGCCAGGCCGCACACCACGGAGCCGTAGCTGTGGCACAGCACGGTGGGCGGGGCGGCGGTGGGAGCGGTGGTGACGGCGAGCCCGGCCAGGAAACGCTCCAGCCGTGGTGCCCCGGCCCGCGCCAGCCGGTCGGTCGCCTGGTCGGGGCCGACGCCGTCCGGGGTGGTGTACCCGATCCAGGCGACGGTCGCGGAGGCCGTCCCGGGGGCGTCGGCGGTCAGTTGGTCGTGCAGGGCGCGGGCCCAGGTGGTCGGCGTGTTGTACGTGTCGAGGTCGTTGTCGCTGCCCGGGACGACCACGGCGGTCCGCTCGGCGGACGGCAGATCGCCGAACACCTCGGCGAAGGTGCCCCGGCCGCGCGGATCGAAGGCGAGCAGCTGCCGGCCGGGGTCGGGCGGGACGCCGTAGTGCTCCTGCCAGGCGAGGGCGTTGGCCGCGTACCGCAGCGTGAGGGGGGCGCCGTCGAGATTGCCGACCGTCAGCGGGTGGCGGGCCGCGAGATCGCTTCGCTGGTCGCCGGTGAGGGCGGCGAAGAACGCGGCGACCTCGGCCGGTGCGGCGTCCCGCGGGTCGGGCAGCGGCACCCCGAGGCTGTCGTCCGCCCGCCACGCCGCCGCCCCGGCCGGGGGGCCCTGGACGGGCTGGGTGTGCGACCCGAAGGTCCACCCCCCGGTCGCGGTGGCGGCGGTCAGCGCGAGCAGTGTGCTGGCCAGAACCCGCGTGAGACGGCGGCGCGGCATGTCAGGTCTCCCTCCCGGGGCCGCCGGAGGAGCCGGCGGCCGGTCGGGAAGGAGAGTGCGGGGACGGCACCCGTACCCGCGTCACACCGGGGAGCCATTCCCGGTGTCATACCGGGGTAGGGGGTGCGGCGGTGGACCGCCCCGAAAGTGGGGCGGTCGTTACCGCTCGCCGGGGGAGACCAGCCCGGACTCGTAGGCGAAGATCACCGCCTGGGCGCGGTCGCGCAGGCCCAGCTTGCCCAGGACGCGGCTGACATGGGTCTTCACCGTCTGCTCCGCCACGAACAGGGACGAGGCGATCTCCTGGTTGGACTGTCCGCGCGCCACCAGCTCCAGCACCTCGGTCTCACGGGCCGTCAGCCCCTTCAGCCGCAGCGCCGGGTCCTTGCGGCGGCCGGCCGCCGGCCGGGCGGCGAAGTCGGCGATCAGGCGGCGCGTCACCGAGGGCGCCAGCAGCGCGTCCCCGGCGGCCACCACCCGCACCGCCGCGATCAGATCGGCCGGCGGCGCGTCCTTCAGCAGAAAGCCGCTGGCGCCGGCCCGCAGCGCCTCGTACACGTAGTCGTCCACGTCGAAGGTGGTCAGCATCAGCACGCGCGGCCGGTGCACCACCCCGGGCGGCGGGTCCAGCAGCCGCCGGGCCGCCTCCAGGCCGTCCATCACCGGCATCCGGACATCCATCAGCACCACGTCGGGGTGCTGGCGGCGGCTCAGCTCCACGCCCTCGGCGCCGTTGACGGCCTCGCCCACCACATCGATGTCGCTCTGCGCGGCGAGCAGCGCCGCGAACCCGGCCCGCACCATCGCCTGATCGTCGACGATCGCCACCGTGATCGGGCCGCCGGCGCCCGTGCCGGTGCTGTTCATGAGATCTCCCCCCGGGTCGGTTCGGCCAGTGGCAGCACGGCCGCCACCCGGAAGCCGCCGTCCGCCGTCCGGCCGGTGTCGAGTTCCCCGCCGACCAGGCGGGTTCGCTCCCGCATGCCGATCAGACCATGGCCGGTGCCGTGCGACTCCAGCGGGCGGGCGGGGGTGGCGGCCGGGCCGTTCACGACCTCCACCCGCAGCGCGGAGCGCGCGTCGTCGACGGCCACCGTCACCGTCACCGCGGACCCCGGGGCATGCCGTACGACGTTGGCCAGCGCCTCCTGGACGATCCGGTACGCGCTGAGGGTGACCGCCTGCGGAAGCCCGTCGGCCTCCCCGGACCGCGTCAGCCGGGCGTCCACCCCGGCGTGGACGGCCGACTCGACCAGCGCGTCCAGTTCGTCGAGACCCGGCTGCGGCGCGAGCTGCGGATCGCCGTCGCTGCCCTCGCTGCCCTCGCTGCGCAGCACGCCCAGCAGCCGCCGCATCTCCGCCAGCGACTGGCGGGCGGTGCCCGCGATGGTGGCGAACTCCTCGCGGGCCGCCTCCGGGATGCCCTCGATGCGGTACGGGGCGCTGTCCGCCTGCACGGTGATCACCGACATATGGTGCGCGACCACGTCGTGCAGCTCGCGGGCGATCCGGGCGCGCTCCTCCAGCAGGGTGCGGCGGGCCCGCTCGACCTCGCTGACGTGCTGCGCCTCGGAACGCTCGCGCACCGCGCCGCCCAGCAGCAGGACGACGCCGGACAGGACGACCAGCAGCACGTTCGAGCCGGGGGAGTGGTCGGGGTTGAGCAGACCCAGCAGGACAGCGGCGGCCACGGTCGCCAGCCAGACGGCGACCAGGGTGCGGCGCGGCAGGCGCAGGGACAGCGGCAGACACAGCAGGAGGTAGCCGATGATCGCGGGCGGCGGCCAGGGCCACGCCTGGTTGCCGAGGGTGTCGGCCCACAGGAGCAGGGCCAGGGCGGTCAGGATGTCGGCGACGAAGACGATGTACCAGGCGGACAGGGGCCGGGCGGCGGCCAGCAGGAGCGGCGCGGCCTGGGCGACCCCGAGCAGGCCGGCGAGAGCGCCGGGCAGGCCGTAGTCGTTGAGGAGGACGACGATCCCGGTGGGCAGCAGGGACGCGGCGGCGGCGAAGGCCAGCACGTGCGGCAGCACCCGCATCCACGCCCGGGGGGCACGGGCGAGCAGCGCCTCGGACGGCTCGCGAGCCCCGAGCGCCCGGGACAGCAACACTCCCTGCCGGCGCACGTCGTTCCACAACCGCCCGGCAGCCGACTCCGCAGTAGACCCCACGCGGGCCAGCGTACGACCTGCGGTCCGCCGGGCCCCGCCGGCCGCCCCGCCGTGCTTCTCCCCCGAGCGCGCCACCGTCCGTGCTCGCCGGTCGGCCCACGCTCCTACAACTCGGCCAGCAGCTCTTTCTTCTTCGTCGTGAACTCCTCGTCCGTCAGCAGCCCCGCCCCGTGCAGCTGGCCCAAGTGCCGGATGCGGTCCGCGATGTCGGCGGGGTCGGCCCGGTGGTGGTGGGCCGGGGCGCTGACCTTGGCGGGGACGGGATCGGTGGCGTGCACCGCCGCCAGGACCGCGGCGGCCAGCGGGAGCGACTCGTGGACCAGACCGTAGCCCAGGCCGAAGCACACCGCCGTGGGGTCCTGGTCGGGCTCCCCCGACGCGGGTTCCGGTTCGCCGTCCGGGCCGTGGCGCAGCAGCCGCAGATGCCCGCCGGTGATCTCCGGGGAGCGCCATTCGATGCCCGCCAGCTCGCCCACCTGGAAGAACTGGTCCCCCGCCTTCCACTTCGCCGAGGAGGCCCCCGTCGAGAACCAGCGGAAGGAGACCACGTCGCCGTCGAAGGCGACCCGCGCGTCGTACGCCTTGAACTGCAGCGGCGCGGGCGGCGCCGCCACCAGATAGCCGTCGGCCGGCTCCGCCGCGTCCGGGGGCAGCACCGCCCGCAGTTCGTCGGCGTAGTACTCGCCCAGCGTCTCCCGCTCCGCCGGCAGCAGCAGCCGGTACGGATCGGCCGAGGACTTCAGCTGCCCGGCGGCCGCGTCCAGCAGCGGGTCGGCACCCCGCCGGGGCACCGCCCGCAGCACCATCGTTCCCTTGCGCTTCCCCGGTGTGAGTTCCACCGAACTCAGCGCCTCATACGGGATACGGCGCTCGCCGAGTATCTGGAAGAGCTTCGGCGTCCGTATGCCCCGTTCGAAGCGGATGAGCACGGAGTCGGTGTCGAACTCCCAGGAGGAATGAATTCCCGCCAGCACATCACCCATGCGGGTCATCGTATGCGCCCGCGCTGACGGTTTCCCCTCGCGCGTCGCAGTGTGTCCGGTGGTCGCCAGCAAACGGTGCTACGCGCATCAAACCAGTGCCGCGCACGGGTCGGAAGGGGCGCAGTGGGTGATCCCTGGCGCGCACCGGACGGAGTCGACCGCACCGGTGGCCACGAGCGCCAGGTTGACGAGACTCTCGGCCCCCGGTTCGAAGTAGCCGCTGTGTCCCACCGCGTCGCCGGTGCCGAGCAGCCGCGCCCCGAACGCCGGGTCCGCCGGGTCCGCGCCGTGGCCCAGCGGCCCGACCTCCAGGTGCGGGACGTCGCTGATCCAGTCGTCGTCGGAGACCATCGCCCACACCCGGGCGCTGGTGCCCAGGCCGGTCACGTCCGGGGCGCGCATTCCGGGGCTGCCGGCCACCGCGATGTCGGTGACGCGTGCGGGCAGGCGGTCGGCGGCCAGGCCGCACACCACCGAGCCGTAGGAGTGGCACAGCAGCGCCACCGGGGAGTCGCCGGGCAGCCCGGTCAGGGTGGTCAGCAGCCGGTCGGCGCCCGCCTCGGCCAGGTCGCCGGTGAACGCGGACATGGCGATGCCGGAGGGCGCGTCGTAGTCGGCCCAGGCGATCACCGCCGTGCTGGTCCCGGGTTCCAGGTCCCGCTCCTCGCGGTACAGCGCCTGGGCCATGCCGACCGGTGCCGAGTACTTGCCGAAGGTCTTCTGGAAGCCCAGCAGATCGGTGTCGACGCCGGGCACGATGAGCGCGACGCGTTCCGCCGTCTCCAGGTCGCCCAGCACCTCGGCGACCTTGCCCCGGCCGGTGGGGTCGAAGGCGAGGATCTGCCGCTTCCCGTCGCCCAGGGTCTCGAAGCGGTTCAGCCGGCGCTGTGCCTCGTGCGCCCCGGCGGGGGAGAAGCCGCCGACGGCGATGCGCGCGCGTTCGGCCTCCGCGGCCTCGGCCAGCGCCACCCGGTTGGCCTCGTACCGAAGGGTGATGGGGGCACCGGCCAGATTGCCCACGACCAGCGGGTAGTCGTGCGCCAGGGTCCGCTGCTCGGCGGCGGTCAGGCCGGCGAAGAAGGCGCCGATGCCCTCGGCGGGGGTGTCCGGGCGGGGGAGGGGTTCGCCGTGCAGGGTGCCCTCGGCCCAGGCGGCGTGCTCCTGCGCGTACACGCTGGGGGGCGGCGCGTCGCCCCGCGCCATCCAGCCCGCGGTGGCCAGCACGGCGAACACCACCGCCAGGGGCATCAGGACCCGTCGGGCGGTGGTCGGCAGGCGGAAACGCTCCTGGCGGAGCGTCGCGAGAGTCAGCACTATTCGCGCATCATATGAGTCCGCCGGGCGCAAATCGGACAGCCCCGCCGTGGCGTGTGACACACCTCGACGGGGCCTGACCAGCCTTTATGTGGTACTTACGCGTCGCCGCCGGCCGTACCGGGGTGCGCGGCGGCAACATCCAGCAACTGATAGCGATCGATTGCTGTGCGGAGCACCGAGCGGTTCAGCTTGCCGTCCCGCACCAGTTCGGTCAGCACCCCGAGCACGATCGACGGGGCGTCGATGTGGAAGAAGCGCCGCGCCGCACCCCGGGTGTCGGCGAAGCCGAAACCGTCCGCGCCCAGCGACTGGTACGTACCGGGCACCCAGCGCGAGATCTGGTCGGGAACCGCCCGCATCCAGTCGGAGACGGCCAGCACCGGTCCGTGGTCGTCGTGCAGCGCCCGGGTCACGTACGGCACCCGCGGCTCCTCCTCCGGGTGCAGCAGATTGTGCTCCTCGGCCGCCAGCGCGTCCCGCCGCAGCTCGGTCCAGGAGGTCGCCGACCACACATCCGCCCGTACGTCCCACTCCTCGGCCAGGATGCGCTGCGCCTCCACCGCCCACGGCACCGCGACGCCCGAGGCCAGGATCCGCGCCGCCACGGTGCCGCCGGGGGCCGTGCGGTAGTGGTACAGGCCCTTCAGCAGCCCCTCGACGTCCACCCCCTCCGGCTCGGCCGGGTGCTGGATGGGCTCGTTGTAGACGGTCAGGTAGTAGAAGACGTCCTCGGCGTCGGGGCCGTACATCCGGCGCAGCCCGTCCCGCACGATGTGGGCGATCTCGAAGCCGAACGCCGGGTCGTACGCCACACACGCGGGGTTGGTGGACGCCAGCAGCTGGGAGTGGCCGTCCGCGTGCTGCGTCCCCTCACCGGTCAGCGTCGTACGGCCGGCGGTCGCGCCCAGCACGAAACCGCGCGCCAGCTGATCGGCCATCTGCCAGAACTGATCGCCAGTGCGCTGGAAACCGAACATCGAGTAGAAGACATACACCGGGATCAGCGGCTCGCCGTGCGTCGCGTACGCCGACCCCGCCGCGATCAGCGACGCCGTGCACCCCGCCTCCGTGATCCCGTCGTGCAGCAGCTGCCCGGTCGGCGACTCCTTGTACGACAGCAGCAGCTCGCGGTCCACCGACTCGTACGTCTGCCCCAGCGGGTTGTAGATCTTCGCGGACGGGAAGAGCGAGTCCATGCCGAAGGTGCGGTACTCGTCCGGCGCGATCGGCACGAAACGGTGGCCGATCTCCTTGTCGCGCATCAGATCCCGCAGCAGCCGCACGAACGCCATCGTCGTCGCGATCGACTGCTGCCCGCTGCCCTTGCGCAGCGCCGCGTACACGCCCTCCTGCGGCAGCTTCAGCGGGCGCGCCCGGTTCACCCGGGTGGGCACGTAGCCGCCCAGCTCCCGGCGCCGGTCGTGCATGTACTGGATCTCCTCCGACTCCCGCCCCGGGTGGTAGTACGGCGGCAGGCCCTCCTCCAGATCGCTGTCCGGGATCGGCAGCCGCAGCCGGTCGCGGAAGCCCTTGAGGTCATCGACCGTGAGCTTCTTCATCTGGTGGGTGGCGTTGCGGCCCTCGAAGTTCGGGCCCAGCGTCCAGCCCTTGACCGTCTGCGCCAGGATGACCGTCGGCTGCCCCTGGTGCTCCTTGGCCGCCCGGTACGCCGCGTAGATCTTGCGGTGGTCGTGCCCGCCGCGCCCCAGATGCAGGAGCTGGTCGTCCGTCATGTGCTCGACCATGGCCCGCAGCCGCTGGTCGCCGCCGAAGAAGTGATCGCGGATGTAGCCGCCGGTCTCGGTGGCGTACGTCTGGAACTGCCCGTCCGGGGTGGTGTTCAGCTTGTTGACCAGCACCCCGTCCCGGTCCTGGGCCAGCAGCGGGTCCCACGAGCGGTCCCACACCAGCTTGATGACGTTCCAGCCGGCGCCCCGGAAGACCGACTCCAGCTCCTGGATGATCTTGCCGTTGCCGCGGACCGGGCCGTCCAGACGCTGGAGGTTGCAGTTGACGACGAAGGTGAGGTTGTCCAGGCTCTCGCGGGCCGCGATCGTCAGCTGGCCCAGCGACTCCGGCTCGTCCATCTCGCCGTCGCCCAGGAACGCCCACACATGGGAGCGCGAGGTGTCGCAGATGCCCCGCGCCTGCATGTAGCGGTTCATCCGGGCCTGGTAGATCGCGCCGATCGGGCCCAGGCCCATGGAGACGGTCGGGAACTCCCAGAAGTCCGGCATCATCCGCGGATGCGGATAGCTGGAGAGGCCGTACGGGGCCTTGGAGCGCTCCTGCCGGAACCCGTCCAGGTTGCGTTCCGTCAGGCGGTCCAGCAGGAACGCACGGGCGTAGATGCCCGGCGAGGCGTGCCCCTGGAAGAAGATCTGGTCCCCGCCGTCGCCGCCGTCCTTGCCCCGGAAGAAGTGGTTGAAGCCCACGTCGTACAGGGAGGCGGAGGAAGCGAAGGTGGCGATGTGCCCGCCGACCCCGATGCCGGGCCGCTGGGCGCGGGAGACGGTGACGGCCGCGTTCCAGCGGGTGGCGTTGAGGATCTTTCGTTCGATCTCCTCATTGCCGGGGAAGAACGGCTCGTCCCGGGTCGCGATGGTGTTCACATAGTCGGTGCCGCTCATCTCCGGCACCGCGACGCGCTTCTCGCGGGCGCGTTCGATCAGCCGCAGCATGAGGTAGCGGGCCCGCTCCCGGCCGCGCTCGTCGACGGCGGCGTCGAGCGAGTCGAGCCATTCCCGGGTCTCCTCGGGGTCGAAATCCGGGACCTGGCTGGGCAGACCGCCAATGATGATCGGGTTGCGATCGGATCCGGAAGCCACGCTGTTCCTTCACGTCCTTCGCTGGGAGTGTGCGGTTCTGGTGGGATGTCGGTGTGTCGGATGTGTCGGATGTGGGGAGTGTGCCGGGTGGGGCGCCACGGGCGTCTCGTGTCATATCCAACGTCTGCGGCGTTTCCCACCGTTCCATCGTGTACCGGGCGGCGGCGGGAAAACATCTCTACCGGGCGGTATTCCCCACTCCGGTGGACATGGCCCGCGTACCGCCATCCGGCCGCTCCTGGGCCCAGCACACCGGGGTGCCGCCACCCGCGCGAGCGGCGTCTGCCACTATGACGCAGATCACGCAACCATGGCCGACACGGGCCCGGGGCGTCAACGACGGGCCGGGTTCGCCGGGCCGGGTACTTGCGCGATTCGCCCGGCCCGTGTGGACTACGGCAAAGCCGCGCGTCAACGCGCGGGCCCGAACCGTACTGACTGAGACAGGACAGGAGCAATCCGTGAGCGCGACCGCGGACCACGCGGAGACCAACCTTGCCGTGAGGCTGGGTTTCCAGCCCGGAATGGTGGTCCAGGAGATCGGCTACGACGACGACGCCGAGGAAGAGCTCCGCGAGGTGATCGAGGCCACCACGGGCCAGGATCTCGTCGATGAGGACTATGACGACGTCGCCGACGTGGTGCTGCTGTGGTTCCGCGAGGACGACGGCGATCTGACCGACGCGCTGGTGGATGCCATCGGGCTGCTCGACGAGGACGGGCAGATCGTGCTGCTGACGCCCAAGCCGGGCCGGGACGGTTACATCGAGCCCAGCGAGATCGGCGAGGCCGCCAAGACCGCCGGTCTGGCCCAGACGAAGAACCTCAACGCCGGCAAGGACTGGACGGGCAGCCGTCTGCTGACCCCCAAGGCGGCGCGCAAGAAGTAGCGCGCTGCACGGCCCCCGGCGCCATCCCGGCCGCCGGGGGCCGCAACGTAGGCTGGGCGCGACACATGCAACCGACACCGAAACGGATGTCCGTCCATGGCGATTGAGCCCGGCACCAAGGCGCCCGACTTCACCCTGAAGAACCAGCACGGCCAGACCGTCACGCTCTCGTCCTTCCGGGGCGAGAAGAACGTCGTCCTGCTGTTCTACCCCTTCGCGTTCACCGGTGTGTGCACCGGCGAGCTGTGCGCCCTGCGCGATGAGCTGCCGACCTTCGTCAACGACGATGTTCAGCTGCTCGCCGTCTCCAACGACTCCGCGTTCTCGTTGCGGGTGTTCGCCGAGCAGGAGGGCCTGGAGTACCCGCTGCTGTCCGACTTCTGGCCGCACGGCGAGACCTCCCGCGCGTACGGCGTCTTCGACGAGGACAAGGGCTGCGCGGTGCGCGGCACGTTCATCATCGACAAGGAGGGCGTCGTCCGCTGGACGGTCGTCAACGGCCTTCCGGACGCGCGGGACATCGAGGAGTACGTCACCGCTCTCAAGGCGCTGTAACCCGGATCACCACCCAACGCGTCGTAATGACATATTGGGGACGGTTCGTGCGTCCCCCGACGCGCTTTCGCACACGCATACCAACGGACTGGAGGACACCGTGGGAGTCAGCCTCACCAAGGGCGGCAATGTCTCGCTGACCAAGGAGGCCCCGAATCTGACGGCGGTGACCGTGGGCCTGGGCTGGCAGGCACGCACCACCACCGGAGCGGACTTCGACCTGGACGCCAGTGCCCTGCTGACCAACACCCTGGGCAAGGTCATCAGCGACCAGCACTTCATCTTCTTCAACAACCTCAAGAGCCCCGACGGCTCCGTCGAGCACATGGGCGACGAACTGGTCGGCGGCAACGCGGACGGCGGCGACGAGGAGGAGATCAAGGTCGACCTGGCCAACATCCCCCTCGAGGTGGACAAGGTCGTCTTCCCGGTCTCGATCTACGACGCCGACTCCCGCCAGCAGAACTTCGGCCAGGTCTTCGGCGCGTACATCCGCATCATCAACCAGGCGGACGGCCGCGAGCTGGCCCGCTACGACCTGACCGAGGACGCCTCGACGGAAACGGCGATGGTCTTCGGGGAGCTGTACCGGCACGGTGGCGAATGGAAGTTCCGCGCCATCGGGCAGGGCTACGCCTCGGGACTGCGGGGCATCGCACTCGATTATGGCGTCAACGTCTGACCCGTGATACGGCGCCGTGACGCCCGGCGTGGGAGACAGGACTTCTTGTGATACTGAAAACCTTCGGCTGGTCCTTCGGGGTCACCGCCATCGGACTGGCGGCAGCTTTTTACTTCTGGGGGTGGGAGGGGTTCGCCGTCGTCGCGATCCTCTCGGTCCTTGAAATCTCCCTCTCCTTCGACAACGCGGTGGTCAACGCCGGTGTGCTGAAGAAGATGAACGCCTTCTGGCAGCGCATCTTCCTCACCATCGGCATCCTCATCGCGGTGTTCGGCATGCGGCTGGTCTTCCCGGTCGCCATCGTCAGCGTCACGGCGGGTATCGGGCCCATCGACGCGGTGCAACTCGCGCTCGACAACCCCGACCAGTACCAGGAGATGGTGACGGACGCCCATCCGTCCATCGCCGCCTTCGGTGGCATGTTCCTGCTGATGATCTTCCTCAACTTCATCTTCGAGGAACGCGACGTCCACTGGCTGGGCAGGCTGGAACGCCCGCTGGCCAAGCTCGGCCGGATCGACTCCTTCGCGGTGGGCGTGGCACTGGCCGCGCTGCTGCTGACCGCCAGCACGGTCGCCACGCACGCCTACCAGCACGGCGGTACGTACTCCGACGAGTCGAGCACGGTGCTGCTGGCCGGCCTCGCCGGTGTGCTCACCTATCTGGTGGTCGGCGGGCTCTCCGGGTTCTTCGAGAACAAGCTGGAGGAGGACGAGGAGCGTGAGGAGGCCAAGGCCGAGGCCAGGGCCGAGGAGGCCAAGGCCGCCGGGCAGCAGCCCACGATGGTCGGCCTGGCCGGCCGGGCCGCGTTCTTCCTCTTCCTCTACCTCGAAGTCCTCGACGCCTCCTTCTCCTTCGACGGGGTCATCGGCGCCTTCGCCATCACCAACCACATCTTCTGGATGGCGCTCGGCCTGGGCATAGGGGCGATGTACGTGCGGTCGCTCACCATCTACCTGGTGCGCGAGGGCACGCTGGACGAGTACCGCTACCTGGAGCACGGCGCGCACTACGCGATCGGCGCGCTCGCCACCATGCTGCTGGTGAGCATCCGCTGGCACCTGCCGGAGGTGGTCACCGGCGGCGTCGGGGTCGCGCTGATCGGCCTGTCGTTCTGGTCCTCGCTACGGGCCAACCGCGCCGACGCGGCCACCCGCCGCGGCGGTGGGGACGACGGGGACGGCGGCGGAGTGGACTCCGGGAAATCCGCCATACCCTCCGGGGTGTGAGCACCGCGCGATTGCGGAAACCTAACAGGCGGGGCGCCGCTGGGCCACATGCCCAGGGCGCCCCGCCATGGTTATGCGGGTACGAGGGCGGGTGGAGTGGGACATGGCGTCGCTGTGGAGCTATCTGAGGCGCAGCCGGGAGCCGGCGCAGAAGTTCGACACGGTGGGTGGCGCGGCCAGCTACGCGTACGAACTCACCAAGCGCTACCCGGAGTTCTCCCTCACCCGGCGTGGCGCCGACACCGGCACCCTGCGGGTGGACCTCTCCTGGCGGATGCGCACCGAACTGGGCGGCTCCAGCCACCGCAAGCTGAACGCCTGGCGGCACCCGCTGGAGCTGTTCAAGCCGGCCGAGATCCAGGGGCACACCCAAGGGCTCGCCAACGTCGACTTCGACCTGGGCTGCCTGTACGAGCTGACGAACGGCACCAAGGGTGTCGTGCAGCCGCTCGGCGGGCTGACCGGGGACTTCGGCGACCCGCCGTACATCAAGCTCAGCGGTGACGACCGGTTCGGCACCGCCTCGGGCGAGCAGATGTACATCAACCTCGACAACAAGGACGAGATCAAGCGGCTGCTGATCTTCGTCTACATCTACGACGGGGTGGCCGCCTTCAGCCGGGCCAACGTGGTCATCACGCTGGTGACGAGCGACGGCAAGCACGTCGAGATCGGCCTCACCGACCCGCCGGACCAGGCGCACTCGTGCGCGGTGGTCCTCATCGAACACGAGGCGGACGGCGCCCTGGTGGCCCGCCGGCAGGTGAAGTACACCTACGGCTTCCAGTCCGAGATCGACCACCTCTACGGCTGGGGCATGTCCTGGGCGCGGGGGCGGAAGGCCGGCCGCGCCTGACCACCGGCGCCGCCCGCCGGTGACCGCGCCGATCTGAGTACCGGTACTCATGTCGGTCCTTGCACGCCACTGATAGCTTCCTGCTGCCGAATGGCTGATGCGGGGAGCTGACGTTGTCGAACGGACTGGAAGTCGATCCGGGCGAGTTGCGGGGCCTGTCGATCAACTCCGGCGTGGTCGCCGGGAATCTGGACGTGCTGCTGCGGTTGCTGCGCACCGCCGAGGGCGAAGGGGCCGCCCCCGGCGGTGGGTTCGAGGCGGTGGCCCGGCTGCGCGAGGTCCGCGCCAGCTGGGAGGAGCGGCTGGGCACCGTACGGGACGAGGCGTCCGGCATGGAGCACGGCCTGGTGACCACCGCCGGGAACTTCGAGGCCACCGAGGCCGACATCCAGGCCGGCTTCGCGGCGCTCGGCGCGCGCCTGGAGCAGGAGGCGGGGCCTTCGTGATCACCGTCTCGCAGCTGGACTCCGCCCGCCCGGCCGACTTCGCCTCCGAGGCCGAGAACTGGTCGCAGTTCACCACCTGGGCGGGTACGGCCAAGGAGTTCGTCGACCAGGAGATGGCGGACGTGCTGCGCGAGCGGTCGGGGGAGACCGTCACCGCCGCTCTCGGCCGCGTCACCGTGCTCGCCGACAACTGCGAGTACGCGCGCCTCCAGTCCGGCCTGGTGTGTGCCGCCCTGGGCGGCCTCGCCGAGGAACTGGCCGACGCGCAGCGGCGGTTGCGGTCCGCTCTGGAGGAGGCCGCCGAGCGCGGCTACCCGGTCGGGGAGGACGGCTCCGTCACCTTCCCCGCGATCGCGGGCGAGGACGGCGAACCCGGCTGGCAGGGCGGCACCGCGACCTGCGGGGGCGGCGGCCGACTGGGCGACTACCTGGACTCGGTGCGTGCCCTGATCGGTGGCCCGCACGCCATTTCCGCGCAGGGCCTGGCCCAGCGCATCGGGCGCGCGCTGCGGCAGGCGGAGGAGGTCGACGAGCGGTACGCGCGGACCCTGGCCGCCCTCGTCGTCGAACCCGGCCTGCGGATCACCGAGGCGATGTGGGCCGACGCGGGCGAGGACCTGCGGACCGTGGGCGCCGCGCTCACCGGACTGCTGTCGGCGGACGACATCCCCGCCGGGGCCCCGGCGGGGGAGAACGCCGCGTGGTGGAACGCGCTGAGCGAGCGCGAGCAGGAGACCTATCTGGCGCTGTTCCCGGCCGCCGTCGGGGCGCTGGACGGCCTGCCCGCGGTCGTGCGGGACCGGGCGAACCGCGGTGTGCTGGAGATCGAGCAGGCCCGGGTCGCCACCGAGCTGGAGGCCCACCGGGCGCTGGAGCCGGCCGCCGGGGGCCCGGCGCACGAGGAGTGGCAGCGCGCACACGACCGGCTGGAGGGCCAGTCACGGGGCATGGAGGCGATCCAGAACCGGCTGGCGGCGGGCGGTACCAACGGACTTCCCGAAACGTTCCTGCTCGGCTTCGGCACGGAGGGCAACGGCCGGGCGATCGTCGCCGTCGGCAACCCCGATCTGGCCGACCACACCGCTGTGTACGTCCCCGGGACCGGCGCCCGGCTGGAGAACGTCGAGGGCGACCTGGTGCGCGGCACCCGGCTGTGGCGCGAGAGCACGATGGCGGCCATGGGTGAGAGCGTGTCCACCGTCATGTGGCTCGGCTACGACGCCCCGCAGAACGCGATGCCCTTCGAGAAGGACGAGATCATCCCCTCGGCCACCGACCGCCGTTACGCGCTGGAGGGGGCGCCCGCGCTGCGGGAGTTCACCTCCGGCCTGGAGATCGCGGCGGGCGGCCCCGACGCGGGCCACACGACGGTGATCGGGCACAGCTACGGCAGCACGGTGGTCGGCGCGGCGGCGCGCTCCGACGGCGGGCTGGCCACCGACGACATCGTGGCGGTCGGCAGCCCCGGGATGCTGGTGCCCTACGCCAAGGACCTGGGGGTCGGCAGCGACCACGTGTGGTCGATGGCGGCGGGCACCTTCGACGACGTGGTGCCCAACGCGGGCCGGATGTTCCTGGGCGAGAACGACGTGGGGGTGGGGGTCGGCCGGTACGGCATCCCCTACCTCAAGACCGATGTGATCCCGAATGTCCCCTCGGACGAGCAGTTCGGCGCGCATATCATGGCGAACGATTCCACGGGCCACAGCGCCTACTGGGACGAGAACTCCCTGAGCCTGCGCAATCAGTCGCGGGTGATCGCGGGCCGGTACGACGACGTGGAGCTCGGATGAGCACGGGCGTACGGGGGCGGCGGCGACCGGCGGTCCCGGCCACCGCCGTACTGGCGATACTGACGGCACTGACAGCACTGACCACGGGATGCGGCGGCGCGACCATGACGACGAACGACGGGCACGACAGGCACGACGGGCAGAGCGAGCACGGAGCGCACGAGGCCGCGCCGCGTGACGGCCACGGCACGGCGCCGGTCGCGGAGAAGCCGGTGGAGACGGCGCGGCAGGAGACCCGCGCACTGTCCGAGCGGCTGCTGGAGCTGGCCGCCCCGGCCGACGGCGCGACGGTCACCGACCCGGGGCCCGGTGTCGACGTGTGCGAGGAGGACCCCGAACGCGAGCGGCTGTTCACGATGTACCACGCCTGGGGCCTGCACCGGCTGCCGCGCCAGGAGCTGGAGCAGGCCATGGACCGGCTGCGGCAGGGCCTCCCGGCGCAGGGCTGGACCGTCGTCGAGGACGGTGTCCTCGCCAACGCCAACCGCTCCCCGCACCTCCTCCTGGAGAACGCCGCCCTGCACTTCGCCGCCGACATCACCCTGGCCGGCCGGGGCGACAGCTCCCAACTCCAGATCACCCTCCAGTCGGCCTGCTTCAGCACCCCGGAGGGCGAGTCGCCGCGTGGCGAGTTCTGAGGCGGATCAGCCCGGCCCGGGCGGCAGGAACTGGGGGCCCTGGGGCGGGAGGGTGAGGTCGGGCGGTGCGGGCGGGGCCGTTGCCGGCTGGGGATAGCCGTAGCCGGCCCGGCGGCGCGGGTCCTCGGGGGGCGGGGGAGCGGCGGCCGTGACGCCGAACTCCGCGGCCAGTGCCACGAGTCCGCCCCAAAAGCCGAGCCCTGAGGCCCGGAAGTTCCAACTGCCGCCGAAGCGGTACAGCTCGCCGCAGATCACCGCCGTCTCCCCGGGCCGCGGCTCGGGCGTGAAGCGGGCCAGCGGCTCGGCGGCCGAGGCCCCGTACAGCAGCAGATGCGGATGCGTCCTGGCGGCGTCGAAGCCGGACTCCGCCGAGGCGGCCAGCACCACCCGGCCCACCGCCGGGTCCAACCGGGCCAGCTCGGCCTCCACCGTGGCCAGCAGCCCGTGGCCGTCCCGCCGTTTGGGCAGTCTGCGCACCAGACCGGTGGGGTGCCGCGGCTGGTTGTAGAAGACGAAGTCCCCCGGCGAGCGCACCCGGCCCGTGTCTGCCAGCAGCAGCGCCGACAGCTCCACGTCCGCCCCGCCGGAGCCGCGCGGTGACCAGCGCAGCACCGCCCGTACCGAGGTGACCGGCAGCCGAACGGTGGCTCCCTTGTCCAGTGCGTGCGTCATACAGAAATCCTGCCTGCCGCCACACTGGTGAAACAACGGCCCGCTTACGATGGCCGAGATCCGGTGCTGCCGACGGGGTGCCCGGGAAACATCGACCGTCCGGGGTGAAATATGCGGCATTATGGGCACCTATCGGCCGCGCAACGTCGCGTCCTCTTCCATCAGGAGCCGGCCGAATTCAGCCTGGACTCTCCCGTGGACCTGCTGGGCACCGCCCTGGGCGCTACGCTCTACAGCCCCGCGACCCGGCCCCGGCTCGCCTCGGACATCCGCAAGCAGCAGGCCGCCGGCGTGGTGTCCATGGTCCTGTGCCTTGAAGACTCCATCAGCGACGCGGAAGTTCCCGGCGCCGAGGAGAACCTGGTGCGCCAGCTCGGCCGCCTGGAGCGCGAAGACCCCGCCGATCAGCCGCCGTTGCTGTTCATACGGGTCCGCACCCCCGAGCAGATCACCGACCTCACCAGCCGGCTCGGTACGGCGGTACGGCTGCTGGCCGGCTTCGTCCTGCCCAAGTTCACCGCCGCCGCCGGCCCCGCCTTCCTCGAAGCCCTCACCGGCGCCGAGGTGATGAGCGGACGGCGACTGCTCGCCATGCCCATCCTGGAGTCGCCCGAACTGCTCCACCTCGAATCGCGCGCCGAGCACCTGACGGCCGCCGCCCGCGTCCTGGACAAGTACCGCGAGCGCATACCCGCGGTGCGGCTGGGCGTCACCGACTTCTGCTCGGCGTACGGCCTGCGCCGCACCCCCGACATGACCGCCTACGACGTGCACCTGGTCGCCTCCGTCATCGCGGACGTGGTGAACGTCTTCGGCCGCGCCGACGGCACCGGCTACACCGTCTCCGGGCCGGTGTGGGAGTACTTCCGGGCGCAGGAGCGGATGTTCAAGCCGCAGCTGCGCCGCAGTCCCTTCAGCGGGCGCGCCGAGGGGCTGCGCGAATCGCTCATCGAGCACAACATGGACGGGCTGCTCCAGGAGATCGAACTCGACCAGGCCAACGGCCTGATGGGCAAGACCTGCATCCACCCCTCGCACGTGGCCCCCGTGCACGCCCTGTCGGTCGTCTCGCACGAGGAGTTCAGCGACGCGGCCGACATCCTGCGCACCGGTCCCCACGGCGGCGGGGTGCTGCGCTCCGCCTACACCAACAAGATGAACGAAGTGAAGCCGCACCGGGCCTGGGCCGAGCGGACCATCCGCCGCGCCGAGGTGTTCGGCGTGGCCAGGGACGGCGTCGACTTCGTCGATCTGCTGGCCACCGGCATGGAGGGCGAGGGCGAATGACCGCAAGCACCTGGAACGGCGAGTGGGTGACGCGCCGGCTCGGCGTGGAGCTGCGGGGCGAGGCGGCGCGCGAGCACCTGGGCCTGGCGGTGCGGCGCAACCCCAAGCGGGCGCACCTGCTGGTGTCGCGGATCCTGGGCAAGCACGTGCCGCAGCGGCCGGGGGTGGTGTACGGCGCCGGCCTCGAACTCGGCCGCCGGGTACGGGAGCTGCTGGGCGCGGGCGCGCCGGTGGCCGTGGTGCTCGGGTACGCGGAGACCGCCACCGGGCTGGGGCACTGCGTCGCGGACGGCATCGGCGGCGGTGCGGGCGACGGCGCGCGGGACGGCGTCACGTATCTGCACTCCACCCGCCGTAACGTCCCCGGGGTCGCCCAGGTGCGGTTCGAGGAGGAGCACAGCCACCACACCGGCCATCTGGTGCTGCCCGCCGACCCGGCGCTGATGGCCGCCGACGGCGCGCTGGTCCTGGTGGACGACGAACTGTCCACCGGCCGCACGGTACGCAACACCATCACCGCCCTGCACCAACTGCGGCCCCGTGAGCGGTACGTCGTCGCCGCGCTCGCCGATCTGCGCACCGAGGAGGACCGCGCGGCGCTGGAGAAGTTCGCCGCCTCCCTCGGCACCACCGTCGATGTCGTCTCGCTGGCCGCAGGCGACGTCGTGCTGCCCCAGGACGTCCTGGAGCGCGGCCGGGCCCTGGTCGCCGAACTGGACGACCCGGCGCCGGCCCCGGCCGCACCCGCCGCCACCGGCACCGTACGGCGCCTCACCCCCGGCTGGCCCGACGCGCTGCCCGAGGGCGGCCGGCACGGCTTCACCCCCGCGCACCGGCGCCGTCTGGAGCGGGCGCTGCCCGGCCTCGCCGCGGAACTCGCCGCCGCCCTGCCGCCCGGCGCCCAGCGGGTTCTGGTGCTGGGCACCGAGGAGTTCCTGTACGTCCCGCTGCGGCTGGCCGCCGCCCTGGAGGACCGGGAGCCCGGTGTCGAGGTGCGGTTCTCCAGCACCACCCGCTCGCCCGTCCTGCCCGTCGACGACCCCGGGTACGCCATCCGTTCCCGGCTCGTCTTCCCCGCCCACGACGACCCCGCCGACGGCCCCGGGCCGCGCTATGCCTACAACATCGCGGGCCGCCCCTGGGACGCCGTCGTCGTCCTCACCGACTCGCCCGGTGACCGGCCCGAACTGCACGCCTCCGGCGGCCTGCTGGAGCGGCTCGCCGCCCACACCCCGCACGTGCTGCTGGCCACCGTCCCCGCCGCCGCCCCGCCGCTGCGCGGCCCCGCCTTCTCCTCCTACGCCCCCGACGAGGTCGCCTGGCTGCTGAAGGACCTCACCGACGTCTCCCTGGAGGCGCCCACCGAGGAACGCGAGGAGGCCATCCAGAGCGGCGGCGCCCACTACGCCGAATCACTGCCCGTCGAGTACCAGCCGAGCGCCGAGTACCAGCGGCTGTTCCACACCGCGCTCGACGCCTCCGCACACCGGATCGCCGCCGCCGTCGGCACCGTCACCGACATGGTGCTGACCGGCCGCCCCCGCCCCGTCCTGGTCTCCCTGGCCCGGGCCGGCACCCCGGTCGGCATCCTCATGCGGCGCTGGGCCCAGCACGCGCACGGCCTCGAACTCCCGCACTACGCCGTGTCCATCGTGCGTGGCCGCGGCATCGACACCACGGCGCTGCGCTGGCTGGCCGCCCACCACGACCCGGCCGACGTGGTGTTCGTCGACGCCTGGACCGGCAAGGGCGCCATCACCCGCGAACTCACCGAGGCTCTCGCCCCGTTCCCCGGTTTCGACCCGTCCCTGGCGGTGCTCGCCGACCCCGGCGGCTGTGTGTCCACCTACGGCACCCGCGAGGACTTCCTCATCCCCTCCGCCTGTCTCAACTCCACGGTCTCCGGGCTGATATCGCGGACCGTGCTGCGCGCCGACCTGATCGGCCCGCACGACTTCCACGGCGCCAAGCACTACACCGAACTCGCCGAGGCCGACCGCTCCGCACACTTCCTGGACACGGTCAGCGACCGCTTCACGCACGTGGGGGAGGACGTGGCGCGGGCCGTACCCGAACTGCTCGCCGCCGACCGCACCCCCACCTGGGCCGGCTGGCGGGCCGTGGAACGCATCAGCGAGGCGTACGGCATCGGGGACATGAACCTCGTCAAACCGGGCGTCGGCGAGACCACCCGGGTCCTGCTGCGCCGCGTCCCGTGGCGCGTCCTCACCCGGCGCGGAGCCGGCGCCGACCTCGACCACATCCGGCTGCTCGCCGAACAGCGCGGCGTCCCCGTCGAGGAGACCGACGACCTTCCCTACAGTTGCGTCGGACTGATCCACCCCCGGTACACCAAGGGCGCCACCGGCGCCGACGGAAAGGCAGCACGATGACCGGCACCGGAACCGGGACCGACACCGCCGGCGGCGGCCCCACGCTCATCGCCAGCGATCTCGACCGGACCCTCATCTACTCGCCCGCCGCCCTCGCCCTGGACATGCCGGACGCCGACGCGCCGCGCCTGCTGTGCGTCGAGGTCCACCAGGGCAAGCCGCAGTCCTTCCTCACCGAGACCGCCGCCGCGCTGCTGACCCGGCTCACCGCCGCGCCGCACGCCGTGTTCATCCCGACCACCACCCGCACCCGCAAGCAGTACCGGCGCATCAGCTTCCCCGGCCGCCCCGCCCCGTACGCGATCTGCGCCAACGGCGGACATCTGCTGGTGGACGGCGAGACCGACTGGGACTGGCACGCCCAGGTGCGGCGCACCCTGGCCGCCGAATGCGCTCCCCTGGCCGAGGTGCGGGACCATCTGCGCCGCTCCGCCGACCCCCGGTGGCTGCTGAAGGTGCGCGACGCCGAGGACCTGTTCACCTATCTCGTCGTCGAGCGCGATCTGCTGCCCGACACCTGGGCCAAGGAACTCGCCGACTGGGCCGGGCCGCGCGGCTGGACCGTCTCGCTCCAGGGCCGCAAGCTGTACGCCGTGCCGCGCCCGCTGACCAAGTCGGCCGCCGTCGCCGAGATCGCGCGGCGCACCGGGGCCGGTACGGTGCTGGCCGCCGGTGACTCGCTGCTGGACGCCGATCTGCTGCTGGCCGCCGACACCGGCTGGCGCCCCGGGCACGGCGAACTCGCCGATACCGGCTGGAGCGCCCCGCACGTCACCGCCCTGGAGGGGCGCGGGGTCAGCTGTGGGGAGGAGATTCTCCGGGCGTTCGCGCGTCACTGCGCTGTGTGAGGTGCTGACGGGCGGCGGCTTTCTCGCGCAGCCGCCGCTCCTCGGCCGCCTGCTCCGGATGCCGGGCCTGCCAGTACGGGTTGTCGTGCGGCAGCCGGCCGCTGACCCGCCCGTACATGCCGAAGAACATCAGCAACAGCCCCACCACGAAGCTGAAGAGGACGTTCTGGATGCGGAACGCCAGGAAGTTGGCGCCGGTCTCCAGCACGGCGAGGTTGTAGAAACCGCTCAGCACGAACAGGACGCCCACCACCAGGTTGAGGGTGGAGGCGAAATTGCCGCCCTTGATCATGCCGACGAACAGCAGCAGGCCGAAGACGATGGACAGCCAGCTCAGGGCGCCGTTCCCGTTCAGCCCGGCGATCGTGTTGTCCCCGGTGGAGAAGAAACCGATGCGCTGGATGACGCCGAAAACCCCGAAAACGATCAGCGCCAGCCCCATGAGCCCGGCACCGATCCGGTAGACCGTGCTCAGGCGGTGCTCGGCGGGCAGATGCTCATCGAGCCTGGCCCGCAGGAACAGACCCCGCAGTCCGACCTCGGGCATCCGGTCGTGCGAATGCGTAGTGGCCATTTCTCCACCATGGACCCCATACCGGGACGTATCAACCGCAGCAGCCGCCCCCGCAGCAGCCACCGCCGCCACCGGCGGCCGGTGCCGGGCCCGCGGCGGCCGGGGAACCCGTACCCCCGGCGACGGCGACCGCGACGGTCGACAGCAGCTTGACGGAGTCCTCGTGCCCGGCCGGACACACCGCGGGATCACCGGACGCGGCCATCGGACGGCTCAGCTCGAACTGGGTGCCACAGCTGCGGCAGCGGTACTCATAACGCGGCATGGCCACAGCCTAGGGCCTGTCTGATGGATAGCGCCGGTCAGGCCCGCGTTGTCTGGTGCTGGGGGCACCTCCCGGCCGAAGGCTGGGGGAGCATCGCAAGGCGGAGGGGCGGCCTCGTAGTGGGCTACTTGGGCGTCTCGACAACGCAGCGAGGTGCCGTGCCAGGCGACGTGGGCCAGGCGGGATCCATCGACAGGCCCTAGCGGCGCCGGATGTCCTCCACGACGGAGGAGACCAGGCTCCGTACCGCCTCCATCTCGGTCAGGAACAGCCAGTAGTCGGGGTTGCGGCCCCCCGACTCCAAAGCGGCCACCGCCCGGTCCAGCCGCTCCACCGCCGCGTCCAGCGGCCCGGCGTGCCGCGGGTCCGGGACGGACCGGCCGCTCATCGCCAGCCGCTGCCCGTCCCGGATCGCGAACCTGGTGCGCTCCGCCTCCTTCGACGGGTCGAAGGACACCTCGTTCAGCCGCCGCAGCCGCTCACCGGCCGCCGACACCGACTCATCGGTACGCCCCAGCAGGGTCTGCACCGCCGCCAGCCGTGCCGTCGCCTCGTCCCAGCGCTGCTCGTCGCGCGCCCGCTGGGCGTCACGCAGCGTGTTCTCCGCCTCCCGTACCGAGGCCGCCGCCTGCTCGGGAACGCGCTGGAGATCCTGCCAGCACGCCGCGCTGAAGCGGCGCCGCAGCTCGCTCAGTACCGGCTCCACCTGCCCGGCGCGGGTGGTGATCGCCTGAGCCCGGGTGCGCAGCGACGCCAGCCGCTTGTCGATCCCTGCCGCCCGGCGCGGCAGCTGCTCGGCCTCCGCGGTGATCGCCTCGGCCCGCCGCCGTACGTCCTCGGCGCGCCGCACGGTCGGCTGGATGCCGTGCTGGGCCGGGCCCTCGTTCAGCAGCCGCAGCTCGGGGCCGAGTGCCGCCAGCGCGGTGGCCAGCTGATCGGCGGCCAGCCGCGCCTCGCGTACCGAGTCCAGTGCGGAGGTCGCGGCCAGCAGGGCCCGCTTGGCGCCCTCCACGGCGGGGGCGACCTGGCGCAGCTGGTTCTCGGCGCGCTCCAGCAGCGGGCCCAGGCTCTCGCCGAAGCGGTCCAGATCGGCCTTGACCCGGCGCAGCTCGTCACGGACCCGGGTGAAGTCGTGCCGGGCGCGGGAGGCGGTGCCGGCGTCCAGGTCCTCGCTGTCGAGGTCGTGGGAGTCCACGGTGCGGATGTACTCGTGGCTGACCTGGTCGATGCGCTCGCCGAACGCGGCGAAGTCCGCCGCCACCCGGCCCGCCCGGCGCGTGTCGTCGGCGGCGGCGGTGATGGTCTCGATGGTGATCCGCAGCTCGCGCTGGGCGGTGTCGAGGTCGTAGAAGGCGGCGGCCGTCTCGTCCTGCGCGGCCTGCGCCTCGTTCCGCAGGTCCTCCACCCGGCCCCGGCCCCAGCGCCGTACCCCGCCGCCGGTGAACGCCCCGGGGAGGGCGAGTGCCACGGCGGGCAGCAGCGCGAGCGGCAGCAGCGCGATCCCGGCAAGTTCCTTCGCGGTACGCGTCGCCCTCACTGTGCACTCTCCCCACTCCACGACTTCCGTCATTCTTTCATCAGGAGTGGGGACAGAACATGGCCAGGTCAGTCAGAGCCGTGAACGGAAATGGCCCCGTTGTGGGTGCTGATGCCGATCCGGGCGGCGGCGTCGGCGCTGTGCGGGGCGTCCACGTCGACGGATCCGTTGTGGGTGTCGGTGTCCACCCGGTACGTACCGGCGGCCGGGACGGTGAGATCGACGCCGCCGTTGTGGGAGGTGACGGCGACCTCCTCCGGCACGGTGGTGAGGGCGAGGGTGACGCCCCCGTTATGGGTGTCGGCGGTGATCAGCGGGACATCGAGCCCGGAGCCGCTGACCTTCCCGTTGTGCGAGGCCAGCCGCAGGGAGGGGGCGCCGATGTCCCGCACGGTGACGCTGCCGTTGTCCGACTCCAGATCCAGCGGTGCGGAGAACCCGGCGGCCTCGATGGCACCGTTCGAGCCGCGCAGGGTCACGGCGAGATCGGCGGGCACCGTGATCTCGTGCCGGATGTCGCAGGTGGTGACGAACCCGTCGCAGGTGACACGCAGGGTCAGGGTGTCCCCGTCCATCTCCCAGTCGGCGTCGGTGGTGCCGCTCACCTTGCTCGCCGTGAACCAGCGGGTGACGCCGATCTCGCCGCTCAGCCCGGGGTCGGGCACCAGCCGGACGTCGCTGCCGCCCGCCTCGACGGTGAGCGTTCCGCCCTCGACACCGAAGGCGGCGTGCTCGGCGGCGCCGTCGTGCGTCTGCCGTGAGCAGCCGGTGAGACCCGCCAGCAGCACGGCGGTTCCGGCGGCGAGGACGGTGACGGGGAGGAGGGCGCGGCGCACGGTGGGACTCCTGGTGGCGGGGCGGGGAACAAGAACACCTCAACGCTAGAAACGCCGCCGCCACCTGGTAATCCTGCTGCCCGGCCGAAGCCGGGTATGGCTAACCCCACCATGGTCGGCCATGTACGCTGTTGCACATCCACGGGTGCATAGCTCAGCGGTAGAGCGCCGCCCTTACAAGGCGGATGTCGGCGGTTCGAACCCGTCTGCACCCACTCCCGTGCGATCGACCCGGCCCTGTCCCCCCCGTGGGGGGCAGGGCTTCGTGGTGTGTGGTGCGTGGTGTCCAGCGTCGGGGAGAAGGGGCGGGCCGGACGATGAACAGTGGTCTGTTCACGGTGATGTGGGGACTGACGGCGACCGCGTTCGGCTGGATCGTCGCCACGGACTTCCGTGACGCGGCACGGCGACTGGAACTGATGTCGCGGCGCTCCCTGCCGTTCGGCCTCGGCCGGCAGCCGGTACCGGTGATCGCGGGTGTTCCGGTGCTGCGGCTGGTCGCGGGCGTCTTCGGTCTCGTGGGGCCGGTTGTCCTGGTGGTGGGTCTGGTCGAACTCGCGGGCCCGGACAGCGCGGTCACCTCCGCCATGCCCCGACCGCCGTTGCCGTTCCTGCTGTTCGCCACCGTGCCCGTCGCCCTGGGGCTGTGGATCATGTGGCGGCCGTCCGGGCCGCTGCGCGGTGAGTGGGCCGGGGGCGGAGTCGTACGGCGCGCCGCCGTCGTCGTGCTGACGCTCTCGGTGCTGTGCGGGCTGTTCGCCTTCGTGTTCGACGCGATGACAGTGCAGCCGCTGTGCTGGCTGTCGGCCGCGGTGTCGGGGCTGATCCTGCTGCCGGGGCGACGGTGAACGGCGCGGACGTACGGGAGATGCCGGCGCTGCTGGCGGTGCCGTCCGGTGCCGGGTACGTCTGAGGATCTCTCGTCGGCCCCGTTCAGGCCGTGGTACTGCCGGTCCGGGTGGTGTGACGGGTGAGGCCGGTGTGGAGGGCGGCGGCGGCCACGTGGAGGAGCGCCGCCCACATCAGCAGGAGTGCGGCCGGGAGTGCCGCCAGCAGGCCGACCAGGGCCGCTCCGCAGGCCGCCGCCGTGATCTTCAGCCCCGCGCCCAGGGTGAAGACCTGGGCGCGCAGGTGGTCCGGGGCGTGATCGGCGCGGATGCGGAGGGTGGCGCTCAGCAGCGGGCCGTCGCACAGGCCCGCGAACGCGTACAGCGGCAGGCAGAGCACCGGCGACGGCGCCAACGCCGCCGCGCCCAGGGCCACTCCGGTTCCGGCCAGCGCCACCGTGACCAGCCGGGCGGGCGGTACGGGGCGGCGCAGCCGGGCGGTGGCCAGCGCGCCGGCGAGGGCGCCGAGGGCGAACACCGTCATCAGCAGGCTGCCGCCGCCGGGGAACGCCCGCTCCTCGGCGAGCAGCACGGTGGTGGTGGTCAGTCCGCCCACCCCGAGGAAGGCCAGGGAGGTGGCCGCCGTGACGGCCCGCAACTGCGGGACCCGCCACAGCGCCGTCGTACCCGCTGTCATGGCCGCCGTCACTCCGGCACGCGAGGGCGGGCGGGCGGGGGCCGGGGGCCGCGGCAGGGCCGCCGTCAGCAGGGCCGCCGTCGCGGCGGACACCGCCAGCGCCAGCATGGCCCGGGCCGGGCCGGTGAGGGCAGTCAGCACGCCCACCGCCGCCGGGGCGGCCACCGAGGCGGCGTTGTAGACGGTCGCGTCCAGGCCGTAGGCGCGGGTGCGGTCCCGGCCGGCGGGGGCGAGCCCGGCGACCAGACTGGACAGGCCGCCGGCCACCACGGGGCCGCAACTGCCGCCCGCCACCGCGATGGCCGCGGTCAGCGGCAGCGGCGCATGCCCCACGGTCGCCGCCAGGGTGGCGATGGCCGTCGCGAAGATCCCCAGCGCCGCGCCGTACCAGCGGGCCGGCAGCGCGCCCACCAGGGGCGCGGCGAGTACATGCGGCGCCATCCAGGCCGTCAGGACGAAAGCTCCCTGGGCGGCGCTGCCGGTGCGGTGCAGCGCCAGCAGGGCGAGCGCCACCGCCATGCCCTCCTCGGCCATACGTGCCAGGAAGGCCGTCGTCAGGTAACGGGACATGCGCCGGCTCCCTTCCCCCTGCACCACGCATCTGTAGCGGCTAGTTGCTATAAGACGTTACGCTCGGACCATGGTCAAGCAGGAGTTCCGTCCCGCCCAGCGGGCGATCGATCTCGCCGACGCCGTACGCGCCACCCCGGATCTCTCTCGGGAGGCGCTCGCGGAACTGCTGGTACGGCACGGGGAACGGCCCGTCGACGTGGCCGGGGAAGCGTTCGGCGAGGGCGACGCCGCCGCTCTGCGCGGCGCTGTCCAGCGGCTCCTGGACGAGGTGCTGACCGACCCCCATCCCGATCCCGCCCCGGACATCAGTGCCGACGCGCGCACCGACCGTGCCGCCCACGCCCTCAATCGCCTCCTCGCCGACTGCGGTGCCCGCCCCCGCCTCTCCCGGCACGACGGTCAGCCCTGGCACCTGCACGTCGACCGGGGCGACGACGCCGGCTGGGCGGACTGGTTCCTCGCCTCCAGCGCCCTCGCCCTGGCGCAGGTCCTCACCGAGTACGGCCGCGCCACCTGGGGCACCTGCGCCTCGCCGCGCTGCGGCACCCTCTTCCTCGGCACCGGCCCCGGCAGCCCCCGCCGTTACTGCTCCCCGGCCTGCGCCTCCCGCGAGCGGGTCGCCGCGCACCGCCGCCGTATGCGGTGAGCATTCACCGTTCCTTCGAATGGCCCGCAAACCCCTGCGGCGCAAGCACCGTTAGTCTGCTCGGAGTTGACTAATCGATGACGGAGTGAGGAGCCGGAGTGGCAGAGCTCAACGACGAGACGGGTGGTCCGGTGGACCTGCGCACGGATCAGCCGCACGCCGCCCGGATGTACGACTATCTGCTGGGCGGCAAGGATCACTACACCGTGGACGGTGAAGCCGCCGAGAAGGCGCTGACCGCCTTTCCGCTGCTGCGCACGGCCGCCCGGGAGAACCGCAAGTTCCTCGGCCGCGCCGTCCAGTACCTGGTGCGCGAGACGGGCATACGGCAGTTCATCGATCTCGGCTCCGGGCTGCCGACCGCCGAGAACGTCCACCAGGTCGCCCAGCGCCACGACCCGACCTCACACGTCGTCTACGTCGACAACGACCCGATCGTGCTCGTCTACGGCAGTGCCATGCTCGCCCAGGACCGGCGCACGGCCGTCATCCAGGGCGACGCCCGCGATCCGCGCGCGGTCCTCGATCACCCGCGCACCCGTGAACTCATCGATTTCAGCGAGCCGGTGGGCGTTCTTGCGGTCGCCGTGCTGCACTTCGTGGGCGACGAGGAGAAGCCGGAATCGATCGTGCGGACGCTGCGTGACGCCGTGCCCTCCGGAAGCCACTTCATCCTGTCGCACGCCACCGCCGACATCGCCCCCGAGGCGGCCATGGGCGTCCAGCGCGCCTACCGGGCGCAGGGCGTGCCGCTGACGCTGCGCGACAAGGCGCGTTTCACGGAGTTCTTCGAAGGGCTGGAGATCATCGAGCCCGGGGTGCAGGTCGTCTCGGACTGGCGGCCCGAGGTGCCCGAGGAGGAGCGGCCCGACCACGCCGATGTGTCCTGGTACGGAGGCGTCGGCCGACTCGCCTGACCGGCGGCGCGCGGCGGTGTTGCCCGGTGCCTACGCGGTGGCGGGCGCAGGCTGGGCGGGGGCCGGACGCAGCAGCCGGACGGCCACCGCCCCCGCCACCGCCAGGGCCACCAGCGACAGGCCGGTGCTGATCCAGCTCGCGCCCAGGATCTGGCCGCCGAGGTAGCCGATGCCGACGCTGTAGCAGGTCCACACCACGGCGGCCAGCGCCGACCACGGCAGGAAGTCCTTGGCCCGGCGGCGGGTGGCGCCGGCCCCGATCGAGACCACCGCCCGCCCGGCCGGGGCGAAGCGCGCCAGGACGACCAGCGAACCGCCGCCCCTGGCCAGCGCCGAGCCGAGTCGGACCTGGGCGCTGGAGAGGCGCCGGGAGCGGGCGATGGCGGTGTCGAAGCGGCGCCCGCCGTGCAGGGCGAGGCGGTAGGCGCACAGATCACCGAGGAACGAGGCGGTCGCCGCGCACAGCATCAGCAGGGCCAGCTGCGGCAGATGGGCTCCGGGGTTGGGGGCCGGCAGGCCCGCCACGTCCATGGCCGTACCGCCCGCGATGGTCGCCGCGGTGACCACGACGGCGCCGCTGGGGAGCACCGGGACGAACACGTCGAGCAGGATGAACAGCACGACGACGAGGTAGATCCACGGGGCGTAGAGCAGGACCCCCAAGGTCTCCAACACGTGTTCCCCGCTCCCCGCGCAGCCGTTGGGCCGTCAGCCGTCCTCGTCGCTGGATGTTCTCGATAGTGACGCATTCCTGTGCACGGTCGTTCCCCATGTCGTGCGTACACGTACCGCCGTACAGCGTACGCCCGCGTCATCCAGCCGGTGAACGCGGGTGCGTACGGCGGGCGCCCCACTCCCGAGGGGGCATCGTGTGGAAACGCCCCAGGTGAGGGGCTATGTGCAGCGGCGTGTGAGGAGAACGGACATGGGTGTGCGGAGCACGGAGATCAGTGGGGTGCGGAAGGGGCCGCGGATGCGTGTGCTGGCGCGCTCGCTGGCCCCCGCGATGGTGCTGACGCTGGCGGGCACGGGAATCGCGCAGGCACGCGCCGGGGATGACGGGGCGCACTGGCTGCGGGCGTGGGGGTACACCGTCCCGCCCGGCGAGAGCGACGGCCGTGACGCGCTGACGTACGACGAGGACCTGGTGCCCGCCGGTGCCCGGATCCAGGTGGTGCAGCGCGTGACGGGCGACGCGATGACGGTGGAGCTGGAGGTGCGCGGGGTGCTGCCGGGGCACACCTTCGGGGCGCATGTGCACGAGTCCCCGTGCGGGGAGGACCCCGCCGACTCCGGTCCGCACTACCAGAACGTGCCCGGTGAGGACCCCGGGGCGGCGAACCCCCGCAACGAGGTGTGGCTCGACTTCACCGCCGACTCCCAGGGCCGGGGCACGGCGGTCTCCCGGCACGCGTGGGTGTTCCGGCCGGGCGAGGCCAACTCCCTGGTGCTGCACGAGCACGCCACCGGGGACCACGGGGTCGCGGGCGGCAGAGTGGCGTGCCTCACGGTCGCGTTCACGGACTGAGGGTGTCGCGTACAGTGGAGGCGTCTGAAGGGGAGTAGCTCTTCGCCGGACCGTCGACATACTGGCCCCTCGGGGCCCGGCGCCCGGAGCGGACGCGTGAGCGTCCGCCAGCGAGACCTTCGGCCAGCAGTGTCCATGACGCTGCCGTGCCGAAGCGTGCGCTCTCCCGCGGATTCCTCGGCACGGCCGTCGGCCCGTCCGATCCACCCTCATGAGGAATCCCCGTGTTCTCCCTGACTACCGCCGCCGTGGTCTTCGGCGTCATCTTCCTTGCCGAACTGCCCGACAAGACCGCGCTCGCCGGTCTGCTGCTGGGCACCCGCTTCCGCGCCTCCTACGTCTTCGCCGGGGTCGCCGCCGCCTTCGCCATCCATGTGGTGCTGGCGGTGGCGGCCGGTTCGGTGCTCACCCTGCTGCCGCAGCGCCCGCTCCAGGCCGTCGTCGGCCTGCTGTTCCTGGGCGGCGGGCTCTATCTGCTGCGCAGCAAGGCGGAGGAGGACGAGGAGATCAAGGAGCCCACGAGCGCGTCCTTCTGGAAGGTCGCGGGCTCCGGCTTCATGCTCATCCTGGTCGCCGAGTTCGGCGATCTCACCCAGATCATGACCGCCAACCTGGCGGCCCGGTACGACGACTGGCTGTCGGTGGGCATCGGCGCGTTCGCGGCGCTGTGCGCGGTGGCCGGGATCGGCATCCTGGGCGGCCGGGCGCTGCTCAAGCGGGTGCCGATGCGGCTGATCACGCGGGTCGCGGCGTGCGTGATGCTGGTGCTGGCGGCCTGGAGCCTCTACGAGGCGATCGCCGGCTGAGCGTCCTCGACGAGGAGTGTGAGGGTCAGGCCCTCACCGCCCGGCAGCGGGTCGACCGTCACGTGCTCCAGGGTGGGTACGGCCACGGTCGGCCCGTGGGCGGCGGCCCGCGGGCCGATCCCCACCACGCGCATCCCGGCGGCCAGACCGGCCGCGATGCCGGCGGCGGAGTCCTCGAAGACGACGCAGTCGGCCGGCGCCATGCCCAGTTCGGCGGCGCCCTTGAGGAAGCCCTCCGGGTCCGGCTTGCTGGCGCCGACCGACTCGGCGGTGATCCGGGGCCGCGGGATGCGCAGCCCGGCCGCCGTCATCCGGGCGGTGGCGAGCGCCACATCGGCCGAGGTGACCAGGGCGTGCGGCAGGGCTCCGGCCTCCAGGGCGGCCAGGAAGCGGTGGGCGCCGGGGATCGGCACGATGCCCTCGACGTCGCTGGTCTCGGCGGCGAGCATCCGCGCGTTGTCCGCGTGGTTCAGCTCCATCGGGCGTTCCGGCAGCAACTCCGCCATGGTGGCGTACCCCTGCCGCCCGTGGACGACCCGCAGGACCTGCTCGAAGGGCACTCCGTGCTCCTCGCCCCAGGCCCGCCACAGCCGTTCGACCACCGCGTCCGAGTCCACCAGGGTGCCGTCCATGTCCAGCAGGAGGGCGCGGGCGGTGAGTACGGCGGTCGGCATCGCGGGAGCTCCAAACAGCGGACAGCACAAAACCCAGTGGCCCCGCCCGCAAGGTCGGGGAGCGGGCGGAACCACTTTGTTTTTCTACGATACAAAACGGAGCCCGGTCACCGCCAGCCCCCCCGTACCGTCATCGGTGTTCACCTCCCGGCCAGTCGCCGTTCGCCGCCCCCAGCTCGGCCGACAGCTCGCGCACCAGCACCTCCAGATCGTGCGGGCGGCCCGGACCCCACCAGTCGCCCAGCAGTGAGGCGAGTTCCTCCTCCTGGGCCCGCACCAGCGCGGCGGTCGTCGCCCGCCCCCGCGTCGTGGCGTGCAGATCCAGGCCCTCCCGCACCGCCTCGCCGCGCTCCTCCAGGGTGCGGGCGGCCCGCGTGATGACCTCGACCGGGACCCCGTGCCGGTCCGCGAGCAGCGCGGGCTCGGCCCGGCCGTCGCGGTGGATGCGCAGCAGCAGCCAGCAGGCCGCCGGTTCCAGGCCGGTGCCCGAACGGCGGGCCACTTTCTCGTACACCTCGCGCCGCCCCGCGTAACTGCCGAGCTTGGACAGCGCGCGCAGGCACTCGTCGTGCGAGGAACGCACCACCGGGGTCGGCGGTACCGTCTGTGCCGCGTCCGGCGCCTGCACGCTGCGCCGCAGGGGTTCCTCGCGCAGCAGCCAGGCCAGCACGAAGCCGATCGCCATCACCGGCACCGCGTACAGGAACACGCTGGTGATCGCGGAGGAGTAGGAGTGCAGGACGTTGACGCGCAGCCCGTCGGGGAGCAGGGCGATGCCGCGCGGGTCGTGGAGCAGCGTGTCGCGGCTGACGCCGGGCGGCGGCGCGACGCCGCGCAGATCGGCGCTGAGCTTGTCGCCGAGCAGTCGTGTGAAGACGGTGCCGAACACCGCCACGCCGAAGGCGGCGCCGATGGAGCGGAAGAAGGTCACCCCGGCGGTGCCGACGCCGAGGTTCTCGTACCCCACGGCGTTCTGGACGGCCAGCACCATCACCTGGAGCACGCCGCCGATGCCCATGCCGAAGACGAGGAAGTACAGGCTCGTCTCCCAGGTGCCGCTGGAGGGGCTGAGGTTGTGGAGCAGGATCAGCCCGAGCGCGGTGACCGCGGTGCCGATGATCGGGTAGATCCTCCAGTGGCCGGTGTGGCTGATGAGCTGCCCCGAGAGGGTCGAGGTGAACAGCAGGCCCAGCACCATCGGCAGCAGATGGACCCCTGAGAGGGTCGGCGAGATGCCCTTCACCACCTGGAGGAAGGTGGGCAGGTAGGTGATCGCGCCGAACATCGCGAAGCCCACGATGAACGCGATGCCGCAGCACAGCGAGAAGGTGCGGATGCGGAAGAGGGACAGCGGCAGGACGGGTTCGGCGGCGCGCCCCTCGACCCGGATGAACAGGGCGAGGCAGACGAGGCCGAGGACGGCGACGCCGGCGATCTGCCAGGAGGCCCAGGCCCAGGTGGAGCCGCCGAGCGAGGCGATCAGCACCAGGCAGGTGGCGACGGCGGCGACGAGGAAGGTACCCGCGTAGTCGATGGTGTGGCGCCTGCGGCGGGCCGGGAGGTGCAGCACGAGGGCGATCACCACGAGGGCGACGGCGCCGACGGGGACGTTGATGTAGAAGACCCAGCGCCAGGAGAGCCGGTCGACGAAGAAGCCGCCCAGCAGCGGGCCGAGCACGCTGGTGGCGCCGAAGACGGCGCCGAACAGGCCCTGGTAGCGGCCACGGTCCCGGGGCGGTACGAGGTCGCCGACGATCGCCATCGACAGGGCGATCAGCCCGCCGCCGCCCAGACCCTGGAAGAAGCGGAAGGCGATCAGCTCGCCCATGTTCTGCGCGAGGCCGCACAGCGCGGAGCCGATCAGGAAGATCACGATGGCCAGCTGGAACAGCTTCTTGCGGCCCCACTGGTCCCCGAGCTTGCCCCACAGCGGCGTACCGGCGGTGGAGGCGAGGAGGTAGGCGGTGACCACCCAGGAGAGGTGGTTCAGGCCCCCGAGGTCGCTGACGATGGTCGGCAGGGCGGTGGCCACGATCGTCTGGTCCAGGGCCGCGAGGAACAGCCCGAGCATGAGGGTGCCGAGCGAGAGCCACAGAGCGGCACGGGAGCGGGTCTCCGGCTCGGGCGGCGGTGGAGGGCCGGCATCGGCGGGTGTCGCGGGCTGCGCCGTCATACGGGGCGTCGCCTCCTCGCGGGGGGATGGGGGAGTGGGGAGAGAGAGGGAGAAGGGGCGGGAGGGACAGAAGGGGCCGACTGCCCTTTCGGGCACGGACGTATGAGTGCTTGTAACGGACAGCTACGGTGTTCGATTCGTTCTGCACCATCTTGTCCGTAAATTCGGGTGCTGGCTTGTTGAACGAGAGACGGGCATCACTCGTACGGGTGGTGCATAATCGCTGCCAATCGAGGGGGAAGGGTGGCGCGATGTCCCAGGACGCCGACTGCCTGATATGCGGACGCCCGGCGGACCCCAGTGGGGAGCCCGCCTGCGGGTGTCTCACGCACTCGCTGTCACGCCCCGTACCCTCCTCCGTCACCGGTCCTGATCCGGCCGATGTGGCGCTGTTTTCGGTCGAGTCCCCGCCCCAGCAGCGCCGCGCGATGCCGAGGGTGCCCCTGCAGGCCACCCCGGAGACCCGGGCCCAGGGCGCGCACCGCAAGCCCAGGCAGCGCACCCGGGCGGTCGCCGCCGCCGGCGGGGCGATGGCGGCGGCGGTGGTGGGCTGCACGGCGCTGGCCGCCTCGCTGATGGGCGGGCAGGGCCGCACCAACGAGGCCCTGGAGAAGAGCCAGGACGGCCCGATGATCTCCCTGCCGGACGGCGACCCGCTGCCGGACGGCGGTGTCCTGCCCGACGGCGGTGACCGGTGGGAGTACGGTCCCCGCCCCGGCCCGACGCCCTCGCCCTCCCCCGCGACGGGGACGGGGACGGGGACGGAGTCGGACGCCGGGAACGGCACCGGCACCGGCCGGGACACGGACGACGGCACCGTGCCGGTGCCCCAGCCCCCGCCGGTCACCGAGACAGGCGAACCGTCGCCGCCCGCCGAGCCCGCCCCGCCGCCCGCCCCCGAGAACCCGGGCGAGCCGCCCGAGGAGACGCTCCCCTCCGAGCCGCTGCCCTCACCCGACCCGCCGGGCGGCGTGCTGCGGGAGGGCGATACCGGGGAGCAGGTGGTGGAGCTCCAGCAGCGCCTCCTCCAGCTGGGCTGGGTCTACGACGGACCGGCGCACGGCACGTACGACGAACGGACCGCGGACGCGGTGGCCCGCTTCCAGATGGCGTACGGCGTGCAGGGGGACGAGTGGGGGGTGTACGGCGTGAACACGCGCCAGTCGCTGGAGCGGCACACGGCCCTGTAGGGCCTGGGTGCCGCGCCCGGACCGGTGGCACGGCGGCATCCCGCCGACGGCGCCCTACCGGCCCGGCGACGTGCCGGCCCGCACCAGGGCGCGGGCCAGACCGGCGGTCTCCGGAAGGGTGTCCAGCGCGAGGGGCTGCGTGGCGACGGCGCCCTCGTGCAGCACGAGGAGTTGAGTGGCGAGGGCGTCCGGGTGCGAGCAGCCCGCCGCGGTGGCGAGTTCCGCGAACAGGTCCCGCAGCCAGAGCTTCTGGTGCGCGGCGACGCGGTGCGCGGGGTGCGAGGGGTCCGGAAGCTCCGCCAGCGCGTTGATGAAGGCGCAGCCGCGGGTGTTGCTCCCGCTCCAGGTCCGCAGGGCCTCGAAGGGGGCGGTGACGGCCTCGGCCGGAGAGTCGCAGGCGTCGACGGCGGCCCGGACGTGAGCCCGCCAGCGCCGGTCGCGTTCCGTGAGGTAGGCGGCCACGAGGTGCTCTTTCGAACCGAACCGGTTGTACAGGGTCCGCTTGGTCACGCCGGAGTGCTCGGCGATCAGATCCACCCCGACCGCCGTGATGCCCCGGTGGTAGAACAACTCCTCCGCGGCCGCCAGAATGCGGCGGCCGGCGGGCGTCATGGGCCGCGTTTCGTCCACGACGGGCCCCCTTCACAGAACGGTGTACGGTGGGAGAAGTTCACAGATCAGTATACCTGAGGAGGTTCAAGCGATGAGTGCGTCCGATGCCATGCGAGCGGTCCGCATCACCAGGCACGGAGGGCCGGAGGTCCTTGAACCGACGGAGGTCCCCGTCCCCGCCCCGCGGGAAGGGGAGGTGCTGGTCCGGGTCGGCGCGGTGGCGCTCAACAACACCGACCTGTGGACGCGGGAGGGTGCCTACGGCCGCCCGGACGACCCCGGGGCGCTGTCGGGCTGGCGAGGCCCGATCGACTTCCCGCGCATCCAGGGCGCCGACGTGGCCGGCCACGTCGTGGCCGTCGGGACCGGCGCACCGCGGGATCTCGTGGGGCGCCGGGTGGTCCTCGACCCCGCGATCTACGACACCGAGGGGCCGGACGCCAACCCGGTGGGCCTGATGGGGAGCGAACGCGACGGCGGATACGCCGAGTACGTGACGGCGCCGGTGAAGCGGGTGCACGACGTGACGGAATCCCCGCTCACGGACGAGCAGCTCGCGACGTTGCCGACCGCCTACGGCACGGCGCTGGGCATGATCGAGCGAGGCCGGCTGCGCGAGGGCGACACCGCACTGGTCTCGGGAGCGTCCGGCGGGGTGGGCATCGCGCTGGTGCAGATCGCCCGCGCGCGCGGCGCCAGGGTGATCGCCATCAGCAGCGGAACCAAGATCGACGCGGTACGCGAGGCGGGCGCGCACGACGTCATCGACCGCGCGGGAGACATCACCGCGCAGCTCCGCGCCGCCGCCCCGCAGGGCATCGACGTCGCACTCGATGTCGTGGCGGGCGAACTGGTCGCCGAAGGGCTCCCGCTGCTGCGCGAAGGGGGCCGGTGGGTCATCGCCGGGGCGCTCGGTGGCTACGGAGTGGCCTTCGACGTACGCCGGCTCTACTTGCACAACGCCCAGGTCATCGGTTCCGCGATGCACACGCCCGCGCACTTCGACCTCCTCATGGACCTGGCGCGCCGCGCGGAGGTCCAGCCCGTCATCGCCGCCAGCTTCACCCTGGAACAGGCCGCCCAGGCGCAGGAGGAACTCTCCCGCAGGGGACACGTGGGAAAGATCGTCATGCGGCCCTGAGGTCCGTACGCGCGCGGACGCGGGTCAGGAACGGTCGCGGCGGCGGGCGCGCCACAGACCGGCCACCGCCAGCACTGCCACCGCCGACAGCGCCGCGATCACCGGCAGCGGTGAGGCGCCGTCGTCGCTCTCGCTCGCGGTGTCCTCGCTCGCGGCGGGCGCCGCCTCACCGCAGCCGGTCTCCGGGTAGCCGGTGATGCCGCACAGCATGCCGTTGGAGGCGTAGCGCAGCGGCTCGGCCACCGCCGCCAGGGCGGTGGCGGCCGTCGTTCCTGCCGCGTCGGGGGCGCACGCCGTACGGGCGGCCGGGGCACCGTCCGCCGTGCCGAAGTCGATGACCACCGCCACCCCGGCCGGATCGCCGGGGCAGATCTCCGCGTGCTCGGTCGCGCCGCGCGGGGCGGCGGGTGCGGCCGTCGCGTTCTCGCTCGTCGTGAAGTGGAAGCCGACCACATCACCCTCGGCGACGCGCGCCGTGCCCGGTCCCTCCGCCGCGTACGCCCAGCTGCCCGAGCCCGCGTCCCACTGCCAGAACGACCAGTAGGCGTAGCTCGCCGCCCACGCCTTGGCGGGCAGGCACAGCAGGAGCAGCAGGGCGGCGGACAGCGCCAGCGCGCGCCGCACCGTTACTCCTCGTCCTTCTTCGGCGCGGGGGACTCGGGCCTGTCCTGCTTACGCTCCGGCCCGGCCTGCCCCTGCTCGGGGGCGGACTGCTCCTGGTCCGGCTCCGCCGTCGCGGTCCGCGCCTGCTCAGGGGCGGGCGCGGCCTTGCGCCGCATGCTCATGACCACGCCGATGCCGATCCCGATGGCCAGACCGATCAGCAGCACCCACACCAGCGAGCCGGAGCCGCTGTCCTCCGTGGACGAGGCCGGGTCGGTGGCCATGCCCGCGCCGTCCGGGGCCGGGCCGAGCAGCGACAGCTCGCTGATCAGGTCCGTCCCGCCGAAGCTCTCCGGGGCCGCGCCCGTCGCGTGCGCGGCCAGCACCAGGGTGCCCACCGCCGCCGGGTTCGTCGCGTAGTCGGCCCAGCCGCCGTGGTGCTCGCGCAGCCAGTCGAGAACGGCCTCGGCCGACTCGCTGTGCCCGCCCGCGGCCAGCGCGATCACCGTACGGGCGGTCGAGCCGAAGTCCGGCTGCTCCTCCGCGCCGGGGAAGGCCGTGACCAGGTGCTGGCCGCCCGCCTCAAGGCGTGCGGTGAGGTAGGCGGCGCCCGCCGACGCGGCGGTCCGCGGGGTGAGTTCGGCGACCGGTTCGCCGCCGTCGCACTCCAGCGCCACCGGCGCGGTGTCGGTGCCGGGGGACACGCCCTCCGCCGGCGTGCTCGGTGTCACCAGCAGCCCGGCGCCCTGCAGGGCCAGCACCACGTCCACCGTCGCCGCGTCGTTCACCGTCAGCGCGCCCGAGTCCGGGTCCGGCTGCCAGGCGAACCCGCCGCGCTCGGCGGCCGGCGCGGTGCAGCCCAACTGCATCCCGGCCAGCGCGTCGTACGGGCTCGCGTCGCCCCGTACGACCTGCGCCGGATCCGTCCCCGCCGCCGCCAGCGCCGAGACCACCACGGCGGTCGAGCTGGCGTCGCTGGCGCCGCCCGGGTTGTAGCTCCAGCCGCCGTCCGGGTTCTGCACCCCGGTCAGCCAGTTCACCGTTCCGGCGACGGCCTCGTCGTGGCCGCCGAGCGCGGCCAGCGCCTGGAGCGCCATCGCCGTCGCGTTGGAGTCGGCCAGCGTCACATCGGCGCACGCCTCGCCCTCCGGATCGGCCCGGTAGGACAGGAACGAGCCGTCCGCGCACTGCTGTTGCAGCAGCCACTCCACGGCCTCGGGCGCCGGCGTGTAACCCGCCGCGTCCTGGGCGAGCAGCGCGACCGACTGCCGCCACACCCCGTCGTACGACGGGTCGGCGGAGCCGAACAGCGCGTCCGGGAGGGCGTCGTCCGCGGCGGGCGCGGCGACGGCACCCCACGGTGTGGTCAGGGCGATCACGGCGGCGCCGGCCAGGGCCAGGGCGCCGCGGCGCGGGAGATGCATCTGCGCTATGCCTTTCTGCGGACGGTCGGCCCACTCTATCCGCCCGGTTTCAGCCGCTTTCCCGCACGTCCGCGCCCCACTCACGGGCCGGCACGTGGTGTTCATCACCTTCCCCGGCTACGACCCGTTCGTGGTGGGCAGGCTATGTTTCTCCGGAACCTTGTGACTTACCCGTGAGTAGCCGCTTGACCGAGGGGGCCGGGCGTGACCGCAGAGGCAGGCGTGGACCGCCCACTGAGCATCGCGTTGCTGACCTACAAGGGCAACCCCTTCTGCGGCGGCCAGGGCGTGTACGTGCGGCACCTCTCCCGTGAACTCGCCGCGCTCGGCCACCGGGTCGAGGTCATGGGCGCCCAGCCCTACCCCGTCCTGGACTCCCTCGGCGAGGGCGTCACCTTCACCCCGCTGCCCAGCCTCGACCTGTACCGGCAGCCCGATCCGTTCCGCAGCCCGCGCCGCGACGAGTACCGGGACTGGATCGACCGCCTGGAAGTCGCCACCATGCGCACCGGCGGCTTCCCCGAGCCGCTCACCTTCTCGCTGCGCGCCCGCCGCGCCCTCGCCGCCCGCGCCGCCGACTTCGACGTGGTGCACGACAACCAGACCCTCGGCTACGGGCTGCTCGGGCTGCCGCAACGTCTCGGCCTGCCACTGGTCACCACCATCCACCACCCCATCACGGTGGACCGCCGCCTGGAACTGGCCGCCGCCCCCACCCGGGGCCGCCGTATGTCGCTGCGCCGCTGGTACGGCTTCACGCGCATGCAGAAACGTGTCGCCCGCCGGCTGCCGTCCGTCGTCACCGTCTCCGGCTCCTCCCGGCAGCAGATCATCGACGACCTCGGGGTCCGCCCCGACCGGGTCCGGGTCGTGCCCATCGGCGCCGACACCCGTGTCTTCCACCCCGACCCGGCCGTCCCCGAGATCGCGGGACGCATCGTCACCACCTCCAGCGCCGACGTCCCCCTCAAGGGACTGGTCCACCTCATCGAGGCGCTCGCCAAGGTCCGCACCGAACACCCCACCGCCCACCTGGTGGTGGTCGGCTCGCGCCCCCCGGCCGGCAGCCCGGTGGCCGACGCCATGGAGCGCTTCGGCTTCGAAGAGGGCAGTGGAGCCGTCGAGTTCGTCAAGGGCATCAGCGACACCGAACTCGGTGACCTGGTGCGCGGCGCCCAGGTCGCCGCCGTGCCCTCCCTGTACGAGGGGTTCTCGCTGCCCGCCGCCGAGGCCATGGCCACCGGCACCCCGCTCGTCGCCACCACCGGCGGCGCCATCCCCGAGGTCGCGGGTGCGGACGGCGAGACCTGCCTGGCCGTACCGCCCGGTGACGCCGGTGCGCTCGCCGCCGCCCTCGGCCGGCTGCTGGCGGACCGCGACCTGCGGGCGCGCATCGGCGCCGCGGGACGCGAGCGCGTGCTGGCCCGTTTCACCTGGCGGCAGGCCGCCATCGGGACGGTCGAGCGCTACCGCGCCGCCGTCACCGCCTGACCCGGTCCCGATCCTGACCCGATCAGGGATTGATCGCACAGAACCACAGCCGAAGGAGCCGCCCGGTGCTGACCGTGGACTTCACCCGCTTCCCGATCGCCCCGGGGGACCGCGTCCTGGATCTGGGCTGCGGCGCGGGACGGCACGCCTTCGAGTGTTACCGGCGCGGCGCCCACGTCGTCGCCCTGGACCGCAACGGCGAGGAGGTCCGCACGGTGGCCGGCTGGCTCGCCGCCATGCGGGAGGCGGGCGAGGCACCGGCCGCGGCGAGCGCCGTCGCCATCGAGGGCGACGCGTTCGCGCTGCCGTTCGCCGACGCCACCTTCGACGCCGTCATCATCTCCGAGGTCATGGAGCACATCCCCGACGACAAGGGCGTCCTGGCCGAACTGGTGCGGGTGCTCAAGCCGGGCGGCCGGATCGCCGTCACCGTGCCCCGGTACGGCCCGGAGCGGGTGTGCTGGGCGCTCAGCGACGCCTACCACCAGGTCGAGGGCGGCCACATCCGCATCTACCGGCCGCGCCAACTGCTCGCCCGCGTCCGGGAGGCCGGCCTGCGCCCGTACGGCAGCCACTGGGCGCACGCCCTGCACTCGCCGTACTGGTGGCTGAAGTGCGCCTTCGGCGTGGACAACGACAAGGCGCTGCCGGTGCGCGCGTACCACAAGCTGCTCGTGTGGGACATCATGAAGAAGCCGCTGGCGACCCGGCTCGCCGAGGACCTGCTCAACCCGCTCATCGGCAAGAGCTTCGTGGTGTACGCGACCAAGCCCCGGCGGCAGGTGCGCGCGTGAGCGGCAAGGACACCGGGCACGGCACCCAACGGCTCGCGCTGCCCGGTGTGTTCACCGCCGAGCAGGCCGCCGTCACCGCCGCCGCCATCGCCGGGATCCAGCGCGCGGACGGCGCCATACCGTGGTTCCGGGGGCACCACCTGGACCCCTGGGACCACATCGAGGCCGCCATGGCCCTGGACGCGGCCGGCGACCACCGCCGCGCCGCCGCCGCCTACCACTGGCTCGCCCGCCACCAGTTGCCGGACGGCTCCTGGTACGCCGCGTACGCCGACGGCGACGCCACCCGGCCCACCGACCGGGGCAAGGAGACCAACTTCTGCGCCTACGTGGCGGCAGGGGTCCTGCACCACTATCTCGCCACCGGGGACGAGGAGTTCCGGGAACGGATGTGGCCCGTGGTGTACGCGGCCGTCGAATTCGTGCTGGAACTCCAGCGCGAGGGAGGCGAGATCGGCTGGCGCCGGGACCCGGACGGCAGCGCCTGCGACGGGGCCCTGCTCACCGGCTGCTCCTCGATCCACCAGGCGCTGCGCTGCGCGCTCGCCCTGGCCGAACTGCGGGACGACCCGCAGCCGGACTGGGAACTGGCCACCGGGCGGCTCGGACACGCGCTGCGGCACCACCCCGAGTGCTTTCTCGACAAGTCGAGTTACTCGATGGACTGGTACTACCCGGTGCTCGCGGGCGCGCTGCGCGGCGCGGCGGGGCGGGCCCGGATCGAGGACCGCTGGCCGGAGTTCGTGGTCGAAGGGCTCGGCGTGCGCTGCGTGTCCACCAACCCGTGGGTGACGGGCGGGGAGAGCGCCGAGCTGGCGCTGGCCCTGTGGGCGGTCGGCGACAGCGAGCGGGCCGCGCGCGTCCTGCGCTGGATCGGACATCTGCGGGCGCCGGACGGGCTGTACTGGACCGGGTACGTGTACGCGGACGAGGCGATCTGGCCGCGCGAACGCACCGCGTGGACGGCCGGCTCCGTCCTGCTGGCGGTGGCCGCGCTGACCGGGGACGAGGCCACCGGGGCAGTCTTCGGCGGTGCGGGGCTGCCGCGCGGCCTGGAGGCCGAGGAGTGCTGCGACCGGTCCTGAACACGGCCGAGGGCGGCGGGCCGTTGCCGGCCCGCCGCCCTCGTGTGTCCGTCTGCCAGACCTGTTTACGGCCTCACGGCCCGACTCAGCCGCGCTGGATCCCGGAGGTGTCCTGGAGCACGCCGCGACGGCCGTCCTGGGTCTGGGCGACCAGGGCCTGACCGCGCTGCTCGACGGCCAGGTACCAGGTACCGGGCGCCAGCTCGGCGACCGGGGTCGGCGCGCCGTTCTCGTCGTACAGCGGGCGGGCGGCGGGCACGGCGAACCAGAACGGCTGGAAGTTCGGGTCGGCGGCGGCCGGCTGCTGCACGGCGCTCACACCGGGCTGCGAACCGTACGGCGGCTGCTGGGCACCCGGGCCGGGGTAGCCGTAACCGGCCTGCGGCTGACCGGGCTGGGGCTGACCGGGCTGCGCGCCGTACGCCTGCGGCTGACCGTAGGCGGACGGCGGGGCCTTGGGGCCACCGGCGGGGATCAGCGGAGCCTGGAGGGCGGGCACCATCGGGGCGGCGATGGCGAGCGCGGCCAGGATCAGGGTGGCGATGAACGCGAGCACGAAGCCCACGCCCTTGTTGGCCATCTCCGGGCCACCGGTCATGGTCCAGAACGCGGCCCAGAAGGAGGTCACCGACAGCGCGGTGCCCCACTGGGCCAGCTTCAGCCCGGCGAACTCCTTGTCCGCCTGCGGCAGGAAGCGCGAACCGACGATCAGGCCGCCGCCGATGATGCCGGCCAGGTAGATCGAGGGCAGCGCCGGAAAGAAGTCGGAGGACCAGCCGTTCCAGCTGCCGCCGCCGTCCGTGTCGTACAGGTCGAGAAACGAGGCGATGAAGAGCAGGACCGCTGCTCCGATCACTCCAGCGTCGCCTCGGGTGAGTGAGCGGTTGTTCACATCAGATCCTTCGTCGTCTTGTCGGTCTCGTCGTCATGGTCTGGTCAGACACTAGGCGGGCCCATCGTACGGATGAAGTCCGCCGCCGGTCCGTGGGGAGGGCTGATCTGTTTCCCAGACGGCACGCTTGTGATGTTGTCGTGACTTTCCCCACAGCGTCCGAACATCGCGTGCCGGGAACGTCCTTCCACCTGCTCAGACGCGGTCGGAAACGGTCCGCCGCAGCACCCGCAGCGAACGGCACACGGAGACCTCCGCGAAGGCCCCCGACTCCACCGCCCGCCGCCAGATCCGGTACGGGGCCTGGCCGCCGTCCGCCGGGTCGGGGAACACGTCGTGGATGACCAGCAGTCCGTCCACCGCCAGCTGCGGCACCCAGCTCTCGTAGTCCTCCACGGCCTGGGCTTCGGAGTGCCCGCCGTCGATGAACACCAGGCCGTACCGTCCGCCGCCGCCCCCGCCCAGGGCACTCGCCGCCCGGGCCGAGCCGCCGACGACGGCCACCACGTACTCCTCCACGCCCGCCTCGGCCAGGGTGCGCCGGAACAGCGGCAGCGTGTCCATCCGCCCGGGATCCGCCGGGTCGGCGGTCGCCGGATCGTGGTACTCCTCGCCCGGCTGCTGTTCCTCGCTGCCGCGGTGGTGGTCCACGGTGACCGCGACCGTACCGGCCGCGCGCGCGGCGTCCGCGAGCAGCAGGGTGGACCGGCCGCAGTAACTGCCGATCTCCAGCAGTGGCAGCCCGAGCGTCCGGGCGGCCTCCACGGCGGCGCCGTGCAGCGCCCGGCCCTCGTCCAGCGGCATGAAACCCCTGGCCCGCCGGACGTGGTCAAAGATGTCCGTGGTGTCCTCGGCTTCGGACACATCGTCCCCCTACGGTCCCCGTTGCCCGCCCCCGCGAGCTGTCCGTGGCCACCATGCTGCACCATCCCGCCGACAGCCGCGCCCCGGGGTCCCGGCACGGACCGGCCGGACCGTGGGAAGCACCCGCCCGACCGACCCGCCGACCCCCCGCGCCGTGCGAACCCGGCCGCCCGATCAGTCGGTCCGGGCCAGCGGCGAGTGGTGCAACGGCACGGGCTTGGTGACGCCCTGGTTCGCCGGCGCCGCGGACACCGGCGGCCCGTGCCCCGCGGGCGCCTCCTGCCCACCGGGCACGTACGGCACCGCCGTCTCCGGCGCGGGCCGCAGCGGCTGCGGCTCGGGGACCGGCACCAGCACCCGCTCCAGGCCCCACGGCAACTCCTCCGTCGCGTACGGCAGCAGCAGCTCCCCGGCCGCCGTCCACCGCCCGACGCCCGCCAGCCAGCCCTCCGGCGCCGCTATCGGCTGCACCTCGCGCTGCTGCGCCCGCCACACCGCCACCCACCGCACGCCGACCTCGGGCGCCGACAGCTCCAGCGCCACCGCGCACGCCTCGGGCGTCAGCATCTGCCCGGGCTGCACGGCGAAGGGTCTTATCGCCACGCCGTCCGGGTGCAGCGCCTCGGGGAAGCGCACCGGCAGCCGGCTGCCGAGCACCCCCCACCCGATGCGGTCCTCGCCCGGGGCGTCGGAGACGACCATCAGCAGCCCGCTGTCCGGGTCGGCCAGCAGCAGCCGGTCGTTGCTGTGCTCGGTGATCCGCAGCAGCTCGCTCGGGAGCCCGCCGCCCTCCACGTCCACCGTCACCGTGCGGGTGTGGCCGGTCGCCGGGTCCGTGCGGTCCAGGGCCAGCAGCCGGCCGCCCGCGTCCAGCCAGGCGCCGCCCGAGCAGTGGCCCGGGACCCGCGTCACCGGCTCGGGACCGAACGCCCCGCCGCACACCAGCCACAGCGCCGTCTCACCGGCCGCGTCGTCCGCCACCAGCGCGTACACCCGCGCCCCGTCGGGGGCCGGCGGCAGCAGCCGCAGCGCTCCCGACGACTCCAGCGCGCCCAGCGGCAGTTCGCCGGTCTCGGGCCCGGAGGGATAGAGCAGCGCCAGGTGATAGTGGCCGTCCGCGTAGCGGGCGATCAGCACCCGGCCGTCCGCGAGCGGCTGCACCGGGCTGTCCGGCTCCTCCGGCTGGCCGGCGGGCAGCGGAACGGCGTACGGTTCGGGACCGTCCAGCGTCCAGCGTTCCGTGTACCAGGCGTCTTCCGCCCCGCCCGGGGCCCGTACGAGCCGGGCGGCGTACGATCCGTCCGCCGCGATCGACATCATGAAATCGCTCACCTCCAGGCCAGGACGGTAGATTTCGCGCGCCGACCGAACAACCCGCCGTGCTCCGCTTCACGCATAAGGGTGACCCAGCGGGGTTTGCAAGATCAACCTGGGTGGGGTGTGCATCGGCCGGGCCGGGCCGGGGCCGCACCGGAAACCGGGCGGGCGCGGGGCCGGGTAGCCTGAGCGCGTGCCGCCCGTACTCTCCGATGTCATCTCCGCGCTCGACGCTCTGTGGCCCCCCGCGCTGGCCGAGGACTGGGACGCCACGGGCCTGGTCTGCGGCGATCCGCAAGCCCCCGTCTCCCGCGTACTGTTCGCCGTCGACCCGGTCCAGGAGATCGCGGACGAGGCGATCGAACGCGGCGCCCAACTGCTCATCACCCACCACCCCCTGTATCTGCGCGGTACCACTTCGGTGGCCGCCGACACCTTCAAGGGGCGCGTGGTCCACCAGCTGATCAAACACGATGTGGCGCTGTTCGTCGCCCACACCAACGCCGATCGCGCCGACCCGGGCGTCTCCGACGCGCTCGCTGGCGCCCTTGATCTGCGGGTCACCGGGCCCCTGATCCCCGATCCCACCGACCCGGCCGGACGGCGCGGACTCGGCCGGATCTGCGCGCTCGACCGGCCGCTGACCCCCGCCGAGTTCGCCCGGTACGCCGCCGAGCGGCTGCCCGCCACCGCGCAGGGCGTCCGCGTGGCCGCCGACCCGGCCGCCCCCGACCGCCCGATCCGTACGGTCGCGGTCTGCGGCGGCAGCGGGGACAGCCTCTTCGCGGCGGTCCGGGCGGCCGGCGTCGACGCCTACGTCACCGCCGACCTGCGGCACCACCCCGCCTCCGAGGCCCGTGAGCACACCGGGCTGACCCTGGTGGACGCCGCGCACTGGGCCACCGAATGGCCCTGGTGCGCGCTGGCCGCCGCCGAACTGGACGCGGTCTCCGAACGGCACGGCTGGGGGCTGCGCACGCACGTCTCCCACCGGATCACGGACCCCTGGACCGCGCACGCATCATCCGACCCCAACACCACCCCGGGAGCCCCCAACTGAAAGCCGCGCCCGTCGATCAGATCCGGCTGCTCGACGTCCAGGACCTGGACGTCCGGCTCACCCAGCTCGCACACCAGCGCAAGAACCTCCCCCAGCACGCCGAGATCCGCGCCCTGGAGGGCGAACTGACCCAGCAGCGCTCGCTGCTGGTGGCCGCCCGCACCGAGAGCAGCGACACCGCCCGCGAGCAGGCCAAGGCCGAGGCGGACGTCGACCAGGTGCGCAAGCGGGCCGCCCGCGACCAGGAGCGGCTGGACTCCGGCCTGGTCACCAACCCCAAGGACCTGTCCGGGCTGCAGAGCGAGATCGCCTCGCTCTCCCGCCGCCAGGACGACCTGGAGACCGTCGTCCTGGAGGTCATGGAGCGGCAGGAGGCCGCCGAGGCGCGCGCCGCCGAACTGGCCACCGCCGTCACCGACCTGGAGGCCAGGGAGGCGGAGCTGGTCGAGCGCCGCGACGAGGCGCTGTCCGTCATCGACGCCGAGGAGGACACCGTCCGCAAGCAGCGCGAGCAGATCGCGCAGGGCGTGCCCGCCGACCTGCTGAAGCTGTACGACCGGCTGCGCGAGAAGCAGGGCGGGGTCGGCGCGGCGCGGCTGTACCAGCGGCGTTGCGAGGGCTGCCGCCTGGAACTCGATGTCACGGTGGTGAACGAGGTGAAGGCCGCCGCCGCCGACGATGTCGTGCGCTGTGAGAACTGCAGCCGCATCCTGGTCCGTACCCCCGAGTCCGGCCTGTGAGCCGCCGCTTCATCGTGGAGGCGGACGGCGGGTCCCGGGGCAACCCGGGCCCGGCCGGGTACGGCGCGCTGGTGCTGGACGCCGCCAGCGGTGAAGTGCTGGCGGAGACCGCCGAGTCGATCGGCAGGGCGACCAACAACGTCGCCGAGTACCGGGGGCTGATCGCCGGCCTGCGGGCGGCGCACGCGCTGGACCCGTCCGCCACCGTCCTGGTGCGGATGGACTCCAAGCTGGTCGTCGAGCAGATGTCGGGCCGCTGGAAGATCAAGCACCCCGACATGCGGCCGCTGGCGGTCGAGGCCCGCGACATCTTCCGCTCGGGCGCGGTGCGTTACGAGTGGATCCCGCGTGAGCGCAACAAGCACGCCGACCGGCTGGCGAACGAGGCGATGGATGCGGCGGCCAAGGGCCGCAGCTGGCAGCCCTCCGAGTCGAAGGCACTGACCGCCGAACCCGCCGTACGGGACCGGCCCGAGCCCACCCAGCCCGAGGCGGTCACCGTCGGCACCCCGGCCGTGGGCTGGGGCGCGGATCAGGGCCCCGGCACGACGTTCGTGCTGCTGCGGCACGGCGAGACGGCGCTGACCCGCGAGAAGCGGTTCAGCGGCAGCGGCAGCACCGGGGACGCCGACCCCGAACTGGCCCCGGCCGGAGTGCGGCAGGCCGAGGCGGCGGCGGTGGCGCTGGCCGCCGCGCCCGAGGGCCGGCGGATCGAGGCGATCGTCGCCTCCCCGCTGCGCCGCTGCCGGCAGACGGCGCAGGCCGTCGCCGACCGGCTCGGCCTGGAGGTGCGGATCGAGGCGGGGCTGCGCGAGACCGACTTCGCCGCCTGGGAGGGCCTGACGTTCGCCGAGGTGAACGAGCGGCACCCGCAGGACCTGGCGCGCTGGCTCGCCTCGGCCCAGGCCGAACCCACCGGCGGCGGAGAGAGCCTCACGGCCGTGGCGCGGCGTACGGCGCTGGCCCGGGACAAGATCATGGCCCGGTACGCGGGCCGGACGGTGCTGCTCGTCTCGCACGTCACGCCGATCAAGTCGCTGCTGCGGCTGGCGCTCGGCGCGCCGACCGAGGCGATGTTCCGGATGGAGCTGTCCCCGGCGGCGCTGTCCGCGGTGACGTACTACAACGACGGGCACGCCTCGATGCGGCTGTTCAACGACACCGCGCACCTGCGGACGGCGGACGGGGCCGGCCCGCTCGGCCCGTACGCGGCGGCCCCCGCCTGGCGCTGAGCGCGGGGGCCGGGGCGCTCAGACCTGGTCGACCACGATGTCGAGCTGCCGGTCGTCGCCGGCCGGCCGCTCCACCGTGTGGCCGAGGTCGCGCAGCGCGGCGGTCAGTTCCGGGAGGGTGCCGGGCAGCTCGCCCGCGCTCAGCAGTTCCCGCACCACCTTGCCCTTGGTGGCCTTGTTGAAGTGGCTGACGACGGTCCGGGTCGGGGCGTGCAGCACCCGCACGGTGACGGTGCGCGCCGCGAGCTCGCCGGTGGGCTTCCACATGCCGCGGTAGGCGGCCGAGCGCAGGTCGAGCAGCGGGCCGCCGTCCGCCTCGGCGGCGGGCTCCAGGGCCTCGGCGAGCGGGCGGCGCCAGTAGGCGGGCAGGCCGCCGAGCGCGGGGAGCCTGACCCCGGCGCCCAGGCGGTAGGAGGGGATGCGGTCCGTCACACGCAGCGCGCCCCACAGTCCGGAGAAGATCAGCAGCGATTCCCCGGCCCGCCGCCGGGCCGCGGGCTCCAGGGTGCCGAGCCCGAGCGCGTCGTACAGCACGCCGGTGTACACCTCGCCGGCCGGTGCGGCGGGGGCGGTGCGCAGGGCGGCGTTCTTGGTGATCTCGCCGGCCAGCCGCTCGCCGAGCCCCAGGATGGTGCGCGCCTTGTCCGGGTCGGCGGCGCACAGGGCGGTCAGCTCGTTCAGCACCGTCTCGCGGGCCGCAGTCAGCGCGGGCAGGGACAGCGCCTCCGGCTCGACCGGCTCCCCGCGTTCGGGGCCGGCGGCCTTGCCCTCGGACGGTGGCAGCAGTACGAGCACGATCGGGTCTCCTCTGTGGGGCGCAAAGCAGCAGGGTACGCCGGGTAGGGTGGGAGGTGCGGCAGACGAGTCGCGCGGGCGGTCGCGTTGGTGTCCGGTTCAGGCCGGGTGCCGCCGAGGAACGTCCGGGCTCCACAGGGCAGGGTGGTAGGTAACGCCTACCTGGGGCGACCCACGGGACAGTGCCACAGAAAACAGACCGCCGGGGCCGTGCGAACGGCACCCGGTAAGGGTGAAACGGTGGTGTAAGAGACCACCAGCGACCGGGGTGACCCGGCCGGCTCGGTAAACCCCACCCGGAGCAAGGTCAAGAAGGGGCCATCGGCGATGGCCTCGCGCGGATGACTGAGGGCGGCCCGCCCGAGTCCGCGGGTAGACCGCTGGAGGCTGTCGGCGACGGCAGCCCTAGATGGATGACCGCCACCCACCCCTTTGGGGGCGGGAACAGAACCCGGCGTACAGCCCGACTCGTCTGCCGTCTCTCCGGGCGGTGGTGCGCCGCCGAGCCGTCGGGGTGACCGGGTTCGTCATCGATGCCGCATCTCCACCGGTTCCACCGGCCCGCGCCGGAATCAGGCCTCAGTCGGCGGCGCCGGTCACGGCGACGGCACTTCCCACCGTGACCGCCACCACCGTGCGCGTCACGGCGGCGCTGACCGCGTCCGCTCCCCAGGTTCCCTTCTCGTATTCCTTCGCCCGCTCGTAGACCTTCCCCGACCACGGAATGGCGGGGTGGAGGCCGGGCAGGCTGCCACTGGCGGAGAGGAGCCCGATCAGCACCGCCGTACGCTCGCCGGGCGTCCGCCCGTCCACCAGCGTGGCGCGTACCTCCCGCAGGACTTCGGCCTTGTGCCGGGTATCCGCCACGGACAGGGATGTCGTGTGGAAAAGGCCCAGCCTGCGCTTGCGCTCCCGGCTCACCACGCCCCGGTCGACGAGTCGGTCCAGGACCGTGCCGCGCAGCTCGGCGCCGATCTCGACAAGGAGCGTCTGGACGCCTCGTGTGCGTTCGGCGGTCTTCCGGTATGCGTCCCGGAGCAGCGGGTCCTCGATCGAACGGCCGGAAACGGCGTGCACCTTGAGGCCGGTCAGCCCCGTGTCGCCTTCGGCGGCCGTCACATGGCCGCGAAGGGCGAGCTCGGCCAGTACGGCTCCTCCGAGCGTGTAGTACAACGTACCCTCGCCGGCGATCGCCCCGGATGTGTCGTCCATCAGCGTGAGCAGCAGATCCTCGACGATCAACATCTCTTCCCGCATGACTTCTCCTTGAGCGGTGCCGTTCACCCTTGCGTCGTACAACTGGCGCGGTCCCGCGGTCCTTCCGCCGCTCGGTATGCCGTCCTCGGCACCCACATTAAAGTGGATGCATCAACTATATCGGGGCTGTCGATCGTCCTGTGCAACAGGTGTACAGCCTCAGGGTTGAGGTCCGACGATGCGGAATCCGACGGAGGCCCAGCAACTGGTGGACATTCTGTGCGCGGACCATGTAGATCGACCACGACGCCGGGCGCCGCGGATCTCGCACGGTGCTGGAACTCGGGTTGCACGGCGACGTCCGGCAGGCGCAGCGGGCTGTGCTGCCGGGGGTCGGGGCGGAGCGGGAGCGTGCCCATCTGGACCGGGGGCCGAGCAAGCGTGCCAAGCCGCTGGAGACCGTGGTCTCCGCCTGCACCCGCGACGTCGGGCGGCACACCCCGATCCACCCTGAGTACGCGGCCTCGGTGCTGGACGATCTCGCCGCTGAGGACGTGGTGTTCACCGTGGCGCCGGCATCGAGGCGATCCGGGTCGAGCGCTCCGAGGATGTCGTCAAAGGGCTCAAGGGTGCGCTGGCCCATGACGGACCGTTCCTGCTCGACCTGGCCCGCTCCAACCTGCGCAACGTTCCCCGCCCTTGAACTGGTCACCGCCCTCCGGGGTCCGGCCTCACGATCCCGGCGCCACCGGTACCGCGGTGGAGTGCGCCGACTGCCGTATCCGGTTCCGGAACTGGGCGGGTGAGGAGCCGACCACGCGGCGGAACGCGGTACTGAACGCGCTCTCGGAGAGGTAGCCGGTGGCCCGTGCGAGCTCGGAGATCGACAGGGAGTCACGGGCCAGGGCGTCGCGCGCGAGGCTCATGCGCCATTGGATCAGGTACTCCAACGGCGGGATCCCGACATGGCTCTTGAATGCCTGGGCGAACGCGGAACGCGACATGTGGCTGATCTCGGCGAGTTCCCTCAGGTTCCAGGAGTGGGCCAGATCCGCGTGCACGGCCCGCAGCGCGGCACCGATGCCGTCCTCGTTCAGGGCGCCCAGCCAGCCGGTGGGCCGGTCCGTCCGACCGGCGTGAGCCCGCAGCATGTGCACGAGAAGGATCTGTGCGAGGTGGTTCTGCACCAGCGGGCCGCCGGCGGCGCAGACCCCGACCTCGGTGGCCAGGAGATCGATCAGCTGCGCGAGCCGCCCGCCATGGGGATCGCCCACGCGGACGATCACCAGCGGCGGCAGAAGATCGGTCAGGAGGGCCGCGTTCCGGTCGTCGAACGCGATGTGACCGACGCACAGGTAGAGGTGCTCCTCGGACTCGGGGCCGATCCGCACGAACCCGTCCTCGGCACCCGCCCACACCCGCTCCGCCGGGCGCGGGCTCGCGTCGGGTGTGCTGGCCAGCACGTAGGGCGGCGGGTTGCCCAGCATGAAGGTGTCGCCCTCCCGCAGAGGCACCGGTTCGTGCCCATCCAGGATCAACCAGCATGTGCCGCGCACGAGGCCACCGATCCGCACGTGCGGGAACGTGTCGAAGCTCAGCGCCCACTCGCCCGCGGCCCGCAGACTCGGCCCGATCACCGTGCGGGGCCGGAGCAGACCGATCGCGTCAGCCACCGGGTCCCGGAATCCGAGCACCACACGCCACCTCCTGGACGATACGTAAAGAAACTCGGACTGTGCATCATGGATAGTACTCCCGAACTTCCGCAGTATCGATGTCGAACGGATCGGCATCGAGAGAGCGATGGAGACATCCACCATGGGACAGCTGGAAGGCAAGACGGCGGTGGTCACCGGGGGCAGCACCGGTATCGGTCTGGCCACCGCCGTGCGGCTGGCGGACGAGGGTGCGTACGTGTTCGTCACCGGGCGACGCGAGGCCGAACTGGCGGCCGCCGTCAAGACCATCGGAGCGGACCGGGCCACCGCGGTCGCCGGCGACATCGCGAACCTGGAGGACCTGGACCGACTCTACGAGGCGGTCCAGGCGCGAGGCCGGGGTCTGGACGTCCTGGTGGCGAACGCGGCGATCGGTTCGTTCATGACGCTGGAACAGACCACCGAGGAGCACTTCGACCAGACCTTCGCGGTCAACGCCCGAGGCACGCTGTTCACTGTGCAGAAGGCGCTGCCGGTGCTCAACGACGGAGCCTCGATCGTCATGGTCGGTTCGACGGCAGCCGACCGCGGGATGGAGGCGTTCGGCGCGTACGCGGCGTCGAAGGCGGCCGTCCGGTCCTTCGCGCGGACCTGGTCGACCGAGCTCAGGGGCCGCGGGATCCGGGTCAACGTGGTCTCGCCGGCGTGGATCGAGACTCCCGGGGGTACCGCCGCCTTCGGCGACGAGGAGACCGCCCGGGCCATCAAGGAGAAGGTCGCCGCGACCGTGCCCAAGGGCCGTATGGGCAGGCCCCAGGAGGCCGCCGCGGTGGTGGCCTTCCTGGCCTCGGAACAGAGCGGCTATGTCGTCGGCTCGAACGTCTACGTCGACGGCGGCGAGAACCAGACCTGAGGCACCACACGGCGGGTGGCGGCCGAAACGGCCCGGCCGCCACGCCGCTTCCGGCGCCTGCGCCTCGCGGCGTTCGGACGTACCGCCGCACCGCGGACGGCCCGCGGCAGCACGACGCATGCTCATGAGCCTTCCGTCCGGGTCAGTTGACCACGCCGTGCTCCCACGCCCACGCGGCGGTCTCCACGCGGTTGCGGGCCCGCAGTTTGTCCTGAATCCGGCTCAGGTGGCTCTTCACCGTGCTCAGGGAGAGGGTCAGCTCCTGCGCGATCTCGTTGTTCGTGCGCCCTCGCGCCACGAAGCGGACGATCTTGTGCTCCTGCGGGCTCAGCCGCTGTGCGGCGGCCGGGTTCTCGGTGTGCCGCGGTGGGCTCAGGTGCTCCAGAAGCCGCACGGTGACGGACGGAGAGATGAGGGAGTCCCCCCGGGCCGCGGCGTGCACGGCCTCGATCAGCAGCCGGGGCCCGGAGTTCTTGACCACGAAGCCGTTCGCGCCGGCGCGCAGCGCACGGTACACGTACGCGTCGAGGTCGAAAGTGGTCACGATGACGATCCTCGTGTCGTCCGTCGCGTTCCCCGGCGTCCGCCGGAGCCGCCGGGTGGCCTCGATTCCGTCCAGCTTCGGCATCCGGATGTCCATGAGACACACGTCGGGGCGTAGCCGGCGCACCACCTCGACAGCCTCCACACCGTCGGACGCCTCACCGATCACGGATATCTCGTCCTGCGCCTCCAGGATCAGGCGGAAACCCGTCCTCATCATCTCCTGGTCGTCACGGAGCATGGGCAGAACCTCGGGCAGCCCTTCAGCGGCGAGGAAGGTGTCGTACGTGCGGGCGCTGCCGAGGCGGCGGGTTCCGCCGGACGGCGTTGGCGACACGTGGGTGACCTGACGGTCGAAGGTCAGGCGTCCGTCGCGTTGATGGACCCGGAGGGGCGTATGCGGCGCCTCGGCATCGGTTCGGCGTCACATACGCCCCTCTTCGACAGCGATGACGCGGTCCCGCGTCATGAGAAGCCGTCAGGGCGACCGGGCGTCATCCGCCGTCACTTCGCGAGGAAGTCGCGGAGCGCGGTGTTGACCTCGTCGGCGTGGGTCCAGAGCAGGCCGTGCGGCGCACCTTCGACCTCGATGTAGTCGGCCTCGGGGAGCGCCTTGTGGAAACGGCGCCCGGTGGCCTCGATCGGGAGGATGTTGTCCTTCGTACCGTGCAGGATCAGTGCGGGCTTGCCGCTCGCGCGGACCGCCTCGACGTCGGTGCGGAAGTCCTCGATCCAGGCCGGCACCACGGCGTACGCGGCCACGGGAGCGCTGCCGATCGCGACGTTCCAGCTTCCGGCCACGACCTCCTCGCTGATGCGCGTACCGAGGTTCTCGTCGAGGTTGTAGAAGTCCGAGTAGAACTGCTTGAACCAGGCGTACCGATCCGCCTTCGCGGTCGCGGCGATGGTGTCGAAGACCTCCTGCGGCACCCCGTCGGGATTGTCGTCGCGGGCGACCAGGAACGGTTCGAGCGAGGCGAGGAAGGCGAGCTTCGCGACCCGCTCATGACCGTGGCGGCTCACGTAGCGGGCGAGTTCGCCGGTGCCCATCGAGAAACCGACGAGGACGACGTCGTGCAGGTCCAGGGTCTCAAGGACCGTGTTCAGGTCGGCGGCGAAGGTGTCGTAGTCGTAGCCGGAGTTCACCTTCGACGACTGGCCGAAGCCCCGGCGGTCATAGGTGATGACCCGGTAGCCCTGGGCCAGCAGCTCGCGCGTCTGGCGTTCCCAGCTGTGCCCGTTCAGGGGGTAGCCGTGGATCAGGACGACCGGCTGCCCGGAACCCTGATCCTCGTAGTAGAGCTCGACCGGCGTGCTGTTCTCCGTGCCGACGGTGATGTGACCCATGATTTCTGCCCCTTCCGGCCGGCGAAACGTAGGCCGGCCGACATCATGCGTGTGATGACGGTGTGGTGACGGAGGGTGGAGCGGGGGTGTCGCGGTTCCGCGTCGGCCCGTGGTGGGGCGCGGATCTCACTGTGTGCGTTCAACCGCTGTGACCTCTTCCCGCGGTCGCCGTGGTCAGGTCAGCGCGTTCCATGTGTCGACGACCGTGACGCGGCCACCATCGCCGGGATCGGGATCGGGAATGATCGATTCTGGGTCAACTAGGTAGACTTCGTGACCATCCAGCGTCAGTCGGCGTGCGACCTCCAGCACCATGCGCCGTGCCACGTCGTCGATCGAATGGACCCGTGTCAGGTCCAGAGCCACCCTGACGTCCGAGGACGGAATTTCCTCGGCCTCCCGCACAATTCTCTCGGCCCCGGCAAAGCCGATACCGCCTTGCAGCCGCAGGACCCGGAGCGCGCCCGGTCCGCTGCCGACGACGTGGTGGGAGCGCACGACGGCACGCGCGGCGGCGGGGACCTCCATCACATGCAGACCCATGTCCGAGGAGAATCGCTCGAACAGTGACACCCCGCGAACGCTGTTCCCGTGCCTGTCCAGTCGTGGTGAGAAGGTGGCGATGCCGATCTGCCCGGGGAGCGCGCCGATCAGGCCCCCGGCCACTCCGCTCTTCGCCGGAATACCGACCTGCGTCGCCCAGTCGCCGGCGGCGTCATACATGCCGCAGCTGAACATGACGCTCAGCACCTGACGTACCACCGTTTCCGGAACCACCTGATCACCCGAGAGAGGGTTCCTGCCGCGGTTGGCCAACGTCGCGGCCATCACGGCCAGATCCCGTGTGGTGACGAGCACGGAACACTGGCGGACGTAGCCCTCCACGATGGGCCGGGGATCGCCGGTGAGGATGCCGTGACCGCGCAGCATGTGCGCGATGGCGAGATTGCGGTGCGCGGTCTCCATCTCCGACGCACAGACCGCCTCATCCATCCGCAGCCGGCGCCCGGCGAAGGCCGAGAGGCCGTGGAGTACGCGTTCCACACGCTCCGCCGGATTCAGGTCCTCCGCTCCGGTCAGTGAGTGCACGGTGATCGCGCCGGCGTTGATCATGGGATTGAGCGGGCGCCCGGTGTCGCTTTCGAGGGAGATCTCGTTGAACGCCTCTCCGGACGGCTCGACACCGACCTTGGCGAGTACGGAGTCGAATCCGCGATCGGACAGGGCCAGTGCATAGGCGAACGGTTTGGAGATCGATTGGATGGTGAACTCGATGTCGGAGTCGCCGACACCGTAGACCTCTCCGCCGATCGTGGCGAAGGCCGCTCCGAGGCGGTCGGGGTCCGCTGCCGCCAGCTCAGGAATATATCCCGCCGGCTCTCCGGACGCGTCCGGCTCCACGTCTCCCAGCACCTCGGCCAGATAGTCGGGAATGATGGGCCGCATTCGTCCTCCATGCACAATTCACGTCGTCACGCTGTGAGAACCGGGTTGTGTGCGCCCTGGTACCGGGCGCCACCTGACAGCGCCGCACGGCGCCAAATTATCGATGCGGCCGAGGAGATGACCTCGCGGCTCGCCGGGCGTGGCGCGCGTGACCGCTCCTGGAATCCGACGAGATCGAGCTGGAGCGTCATGGACGCACCGGTGTCGCTGTTACGAGGGTTCCATGAGTTTCTCCGGAGCAGCGGCGTCGGTGAGCACGCGAAGCCGGTCGGCGTCGACATTGGCTCCGAAGGCGGGGTTTCCCGGCTCGAGCCGGATGCCCGCCGCGAGGTCGCCGATGGGGACGGGGTCGAATCCGAGCGTGTCGATCAGCATGGACACCACGGTGAGATCCTCGGGCGAGTCACCGGCGAGCGCGATGGCCTTGCGTCCGGGGGCGCCGGCGGGACGAGCCTCGTCCTCGAGGTCGTGGTAGCCCATGTGGTTGAAGGCCTTCACGACATGTGCTCCCGTCAGGAACCGCCGAACGACCTCGCTGGAAGAGGTGTCGGGCGGGAGGATCGCGTCACGGGGACCATCGACCTCCCACCAGTGGTTCATCGCGTCGATGACCAGCTTGCCCGCCAACTCCGCGCGCGGGAGGTCGCGGTGTTTGCCGAGGGGGAGAGCCAGGATCACCACGTCCGCCGCCTCCGCGGCCTGGGCCGGCCACACGGCGGTCGCCCCGGGGGTGAGGACCTTGATGGTGAGCGCGATCCTGGAGGGGTCACCGGACCCCGAGATCAGGACGCGACAGCCGGCGGCGACGGCCAGGCGCGCCAGGACGGTGCCGACTTTCCCGGCTCCCAGGATCCCGACCGTGGTGACGGGGCTGGTCATCGTGTCGCTCCCGCCGCGGCCGCGGGCCGCTCGGCCAGCAGTTCGCGGACCCGAGGGATGACCTGGGTGCCGTACAGCTCGACCGAACGCAGACGCGCGGAGGCGGAAACGGTGCCGGCCGCGGAGTAGATCAAGTCGAACCGGCCCGCGTTCAGAACTCGCACGGCACGAGCGATCTTGGTGGCGACCGTCTCCACAGAGCCGACGTACAGGGACCCGCGTTCCACCTCGGCGTTGAACTCCTCCCGGCGGAGCGGCGGCCAGCCGCGCTCCCGCCCGATCCGGTCGCGGATCTCCTTGTACCCGGGGTAGAAGAGCTCCTTGGCCTCCTGGTCGGTGGCGGCGACGAAGCCGGGCGAATGCATCCCGACCGGCTGTGCGGTCGTGCCGAACTCCTCGCTGGCACGCTGGTACAGATCCACGTAGGGAGCGAACCGGTCCGGGGCGCCGCCGATGATGGCCAGCATGAGCCGGAAGCCGTACTGGGCGGTGCGGAGCACGGACTGCGGTGTTCCGCCGACCCCGACCCAGGTGGGCAGACGCCCCGTATCGGTCTTCGGGAACACGTCCGCGTTGTGCAGAGCGGCGCGCGTGGTGCCTTCCCAGGTGACCGGCTTCTCGTCGAGGAGCCGGTGGAAAAGGTCGATCTTCTCCTCGAACAGCACGTCGTAGTCCTTGAGGTCGTACCCGAACAGGGGGAACGACTCGGTGAAGGAACCGCGTCCGAGGATCACCTCGGCGCGACCTTCGGAGAGCGCGTCGACCGTGGCGAACCGCTGGAAGACCCGCACCGGGTCGTCCGAGGACAGCACGGTCACGCCCGAGGCGAGCCGGATGCGTCGCGTGCTCGTCGCGATGCCGGCCAGCACCGTCTCAGGGCTGGAGATCGCGTACTCGGGCCGGTGGTGCTCGCCCAGCGCGACCACGTCGATACCGGCCTGGTCGGCGAGGACCGCTTCGGCCACCGCGGCGCGGATCGCCCGCGCATGGGAGAGGATCGCGCCCCGGTCGTCACGGGGCCGGTCTCCGAAGCTGTCGATACCGAACTCGATGTGCGGAGCATCCGTCGTGTTCACTGTTCAACGCTTTCGTTGTGTCGGGGTGTGGCGTGCGGCGTCCGTGACGACCCACACCATCTCCACCGATCTAGTTGACACATAAACCATGGCACTCCTTTGGTTTATGTGTCAACTATGCCGGGGTGCGGCACGTGCACGCGCGCAGCGGTGAACTGACGCCCGGGGCCTGGCCGCGGGGCCCGGGCTCACGATGCCATCCGGACTTGCCGCAGTCGGCGGATTCCCGTACCCGGGACGTTCCCGCCCGGACGGCGCGGGGCGGACGTCCGGTGATGGGGGAGGCCGTGTCCCCTCGCCGGGTCAGTCCGGCTGCTTCTCCATGTGGTCCAGGACGCGCCGGGAGATCCGGGCGAGTGCGCTGAGCTCGCTGGGTGTCAGGGCGTCGATGAGCAGGCGGCGGACGTGTTCGACGTGCTGAGGTGCGGCTGCTTCGATCGCCTCGTAGCCGGCCGGGGTGACGGTGACGAAGGCTCCGCGACCGTCCTCGGGGCATTCCTCCTTGGCCACGAGTCCGCGTTTCGCCATCCGTGTGACCTGGTGGGAAGCCCGGCTCTTCTCCCACTCCACGCGTTTGGCCAACTCCGAGAAGCGCATCCGTCCGTCGCCTCTTTCGGTAAGGCTGACGAGCACGATGTAGTCGGAGCCCGACATGCCGGAGTCGGCCTGGATGTGCCGGGACAGCCGTCCGATGAGCTTCTCCTGCATGCGGATGAAGCTGTCCCAGGCGGCCTGCTGCCCGGGGTCGAGCCAGCGTGGCGGTGCATCCATGGGGGCAGTCTAACGAAGTCGTTGACAGCTCATCTAACAGCGAGGGCGGCGGCTCGGGTCCTGAGCGCCTTCCCGCCGTGGGTCGCACCGGGCGTCCTGTCAGTCGCGTTGGGCCCCTCGGGTGACCCTGCGCGGCGAGCGCGCTGAATCCTGTGCCACAAGTTGATTAATCAACCAGAATGCGCTTCAGTTGATCCGTCAACGACATCTCCTCGGGTAGGGGTAAGAGCATGAGTGCGAAGAAGGTTGTTGCCGTCGCCGGAGCCACGGGTGCCCAGGGTGGCGGTGCCGCGCGGGCGATCCTCGCCGACCCGGACTCGGGGTTCACCGTGCGTGCGCTGACCCGGAACCCCGGCTCGCCGGCGGCCAAGGAGCTCGCGCAGCTCGGTGCCGAGGTCGTGCGGGCGGACTTCTCCGACGAGCCGACCGTGCGCGCAGCGCTCGAGGGTGCCTACGGCGCCTTCCTCGTCACCAACTTCTGGGCGCACGGTTCGGCGGCCAAGGAGAGGGAGGAGATCGAGGTTCTGGTGCGGGCCGCGAAGAGCGCCGGACTGCGGCACGTGGTGTGGTCGACGCTGGAGGACACCCGTGAACTGCTGCCGCTGCGCGACGAGCGGATGCCCGTCCTGCAGGAGCACTACAACGTCCCGCACTTCGACGTCAAGGGCGAGGGAAACGAGCTGTTCCGGCAGGCCGGGGTGCCGACCACCTTCCTGAACACCACCTTCTACTTCCAGGGCTTCCTGTCGTCGATGGGTCCCAAGCGTGCCGAGGACGGCGTACTGACGCTGACCCTGCCGTTCGAGGACGGCAAGCTGCTGGCCGGCGTGGACGTGAACGACATCGGCCGCACGGCGCTGGCCCTCCTCAAGGGCGGCGAGCGGTTCATCGGCCGGACCGTCGGTCTCGCCGGCGACCACCTGACCGGCGCCCAGTACGCGCGGAAGCTGGGCGCCGCGATCGGTGAGCCGGTGCGCTTCCAGCCGGTGCCCTACGACGTCTTCCGCTCCCTGGACATCCCGGCGGGCGAGGAGATCGCCAACATGTTCCAGTACTACGGCGACTTCGACCAGGAGTTCACCGGCGCCCGCGACCTGAACCTGCTGCGGGGGATCAACCCGGCGCTCAAGAGCTTCGACGACTGGCTCGCCGAGAACGCCGCGAACATCCAGGTGGACTGACCCGCCGCCGTCGGCAGGCCCGCTACGTGCCGGGGCGCGGCGACACGGGGTGCTTGCTCATGATCGACACGCGATTGAAGGCGTTGATGGTGATCGCCACCCAGATCGCGGCCGAGATCTGGTCTTCGGAGAGGACCCGCCGGGCGGCCTCGTAGGCGGAAGCCTGGGCCGTGGCGTCGGCCGGCTCGGTCGTGCTCTCGGCCAGCGCCAGGGCGGCGCGCTCCACAGGGGTGAACAGGGCGGTGTCCCGCCATGCGCTCAGGGTTCCGAGTCTCTGCGGTGACTCACCGGCGCGCAGCGCCGCTCTGGTGTGGATGTCCAGGCAGTAGGCGCAGCCGTTGAGTTGCGAAACGCGGATGTTGATCAGTTCCGCGGTGGTGCGGTCGAGTCCTGCCTCGGCGGCGGTGGTGCGGACCGCCTCGGCGGCCTGCACCAGTGCCTGGAAGGCATGGGGGCTCTGTTTGTCGATGAAGACCCTGCGGGGTGGGGAGCTGTGGGTGGGGTCGCTCACGTCGGGGGGCTCCTTCGGGTCGCGCCGGGAGTGGCCTGTGTCCGGGCGGGTGCTGTGGCCAGTGGCCTGCCTCCATGGCACTATAGTTGATGTGGCAACCAGATTGGGTAGGGGGTGCTCTCGGTGAGCAGTACGGAAGCCGATGCCGCGGCGCTGCTGGGCAGTGCGCCCGTCGAAGATGACCGGTCGACCGGAGCTTCCCGGGTCGATGTCCTGTCGGCGCGAGAGGTGCCCCTCGGCGGTCCGCGTGCGTTGCGCGTGCGGCGGACACTGCCGCAGCGAAAGCGCACACTCATCGGTGCCTGGTGCTTCGCCGATCACTTCGGACCTCATGGGGTCGCCGCGTCGGGTGGAATGAACATGCCCCAGCATCCGCACACCGGACTGCAGACGGTGAGCTGGCTGTTCAGCGGCGAGATCGAACACCGCGACACCCTCGGCACCCATGCCCTGATCCGGCCCGGCCAGATGAACCTCATGACCGGCGGTTACGGCATCGCCCACTCGGAGGTCTCCACCCCGAACGCCGCCGTTGTCCACGGCGTCCAGTTGTGGGTCGCGCTGCCCGGGGAACACCGCGACGCCGACCGGGACTTCCAGCACTACGTGCCCGAACTCGCGCGGGTCGACGGGGCCGGGATCAGGGTGTTCCTGGGCACGCTCGCCGGAAGCACCTCCCCGGTCCGGACCTTCACACCGCTGCTCGGCGCCGAGATCGTCATCGAACCGCACGCGACACTCACGCTCGCCGTTGACGCGGCTTTCGAGCACGGCCTGCTCGTGGACAGCGGGGACATCCGCCTGCTCGACACGGTGCTGCGGCCCGCCGAACTCGGATACGTTGCTCGCGGCGCGGACACCCTGACGCTGGTGAACGAGACCGACGCGCCGGCGCGGACGATCCTCCTCGGAGGACCTCCCTTCGGGGAGGAGATCGTCATGTGGTGGAACTTCATCGGCCGCAGCCACGAGGACATCGTGAAAGCCCGCGAGGACTGGGAGGCATCCTCCGACCGCTTCGGCGAGGAGCTTCCCGGCCGCCGCCTTCCCGCACCGGCCCTGCCGAACGCCGTCATCACACCGCGCCGGAACCCGCCGACCCGCTGACCTCCCTGACGAAAGGCACACCATGAGCGAGTCCTCCACCGCCAAGGTCGTCGAGCGTGTGGACGCCGACAGCCGGTACGAGATCCTGGTCGATGGCCGACGCGCCGGTCTGACCGCCTACCGTGACCAGGGCACGCGGCGTGTCTTCTTCCACACGGAGACCGACGAGGCATTCGCCGGCCAAGGGCTGGGCTCGCAACTGGTGCAGCAGGCACTCACCGACGTGCGCGCATCCGGGATGCGGATCGTCCCGGTCTGCCCCTACGTCGCCAAGTTCCTCAAGCGGCACGACGAGTTCGCGGACATCACCGACCCGGTCACACCTGAGGTCCTGCGATGGCTGAAGGCACAGCTCGGCTGAACCGGTCAGCCCGCGAGCTGCTTCTACAGGGCCTCGACGTCGTGGACGTTGGACATCTGCGCGAACTTCCCGTCGCGGATCCGGTACAGAGCGAACTCGTCGATCTCCATCGGCGCGCCCGTGGGGGCCACCCCGAGCCATTCCTTGGTGGGAGTACCGTGGTTGACGGAGTGGCAGGCCAGGGTTTCACCGTGGATCGCCACCTCCTTGATCTCCCAGCGCATGTCGGGAACCGCGTCCGTGATGCTCTTGAGTGCCGCGACGACATCCGCCCGCGTGGCCGGCTCGCCGTGCGAGAGGATGGACTCGTGGACGAACTCGTCCATGCGGTCGAACTCATGCGCGTTGAGCGCCTCGCAGTAGCGATCGTAGAACTCGCGCATGTCGAAGTCGGACATGACTGCCTTTCTCGCCCGGGGTCCGGACTGTGCTCGTGTGCTCACGGTTCACCCGCGACATCGATACTGCGGGAGATCGGCGACGCTCTCCATGACGCACAGTCCGACTTTCTTTACGTATCGTCCAGGAGGTGGCGTCGCCGCTCGGATTCCGGGATCACGCGCGACCTTGGCGGCCGTCTCACCGGTCTCCGTCACGATCCGTACGGCCGCGCCGAGGCCGTCGCGGCCAACGGGGCGGACGGCCACCCTCGGCCCGCTACGGCCGGCCCGCTGGGTGCGTGCCGGCGTCCACGGCCCCGGCCGGCCGGTCGTCGAACCTGCCGGGCGCGGCCTGTTCCTCCTGGACCAGCCACAGGAGGAAGTAGAGGACCGTCCACGCCGTCCAGGCCGCCTGCTCCTCTTTCGCTCCCGCTTCCAGCACGGCGTCGATCAGGCGGGCCGGGTAGGTCCCGGTCACCAGGGCGGCGCCGTCGCGGTGTGCGCACCGCCCTGCCCGAGCTCAACGACGAATTCGCCGCACAGGTCAGTTCTCTCGCCGTCACCTATCCGCCGACCGTGACGAACGCCCACCCGCTGACCGGTACCCGGGCCGGTGACCTCGCCGTCGGCGACAACGGCCTGTTCTCCTCGCTGCGCGCCGGCAGCTACCTGCTGCTCGACCTCACCGGCGGCCCGGACCGACCCCTCCACCACCTCGCCCGGCCCGGCCTGCGCGTGCACACCGGAACCCCCCACCTGCTCCCGGCCGAGTGGTCCGCCGTACGCGCGCCGCCCTCATCCGCCCCGATGGCCACGTCGCCTGGGCGAGTGGTGACAGCCGCGACACCGTGCTCGTCGACGACCTCACCTCCGTCCTCGCCACCACCCACCGAGGGTGACCCGGCCCACGGGCTGAAGCTCGGGCGGCCCTTCGGGGACGGGGAGGCTTCGTACTTTCGGCCGACCTCCGGGCCTCACATTCCACCTCTTGACCGAACCGGCCGGCCCGCCGCGCGTGAACGATGGGTCATGCATGACAAGCCGACCACCTACCCGCAGGAATTCCGTGATGCCTTCCCTGACCAGCCCCGTTGCCAAGTTGCTGCTGACCGCCTCAGCCTCGGCCCTGTCGTTGACCGCAGTCACTGGCTGCGGTGTGTTCACAGGCAGCTGGGACGTCACGCTCGAAGTGACAGGTGAGGGAAGCGGTGACGTCAGCTATGCCTTCTCCGGAGACAGCGACGGCACGTCGGAGAGCGGTGTCATGCTGCCCTGGAGCATGAGCCAGAACGTCGGGTATGGCTTCAACGACGTCGCCGTCACCGACGCGGCACCGGGAACCGTCTGCCGTATCTACGTCGACGGGAAGCTCAAGGACGAGCAGCGGGAGCCGGATGCCGAGGGCACGGTGGGATGCTTCGTGAATCTGCAGTGAGTGTGTCCTCCCGGGGAGCGGCGCAACTCGCGTGGTCCGTCGTTCCTCCTCCCCGGCCGGCGCTGTTCCGGGCGGCTCCTCCCCGCCCCTTCCGTGGTTTCGTCGCGGCGTCAACGCTTTGTCGACAGGCGGGCTTTACACATGCTCCATCCCGAGGAACGGAGCGGCCGTTCCGGTGGGGTCCGGGTGGCTACGGGGAGACATCCGGGCCCCACCGGGCGGAGTCGTCCGTGGCCGCGTGCGGTTTTCGGGGTGTCCTTCGCCAGTGAATCCCCCGACAAGGATGTTCATGCCCCTGACCGGCACCGCACCAGAACTCTCGCCAGCGGAAGTGGAGGCGGCACAGCACGCCCAGGCCCTGTACCAGATGACGACGGCGCACTGGATCACCCAGGTGGTCCGGGCCGCCGCCGTCCTGCGGGTGGCCGACCACATCGCGGACGGGGCCCGTACGGCCGAGGAGATCGCCGAGCGCGAGTCGAGCCATCCCGGCGCCACCCAACGGCTGTTGCGCGCCTGTGCCTCGATCGGGCTGCTCGCGCACGAGGGCGGCGGTCGGTTCGACCTCACGCCCGTCGGGGCGCTGCTGCGCGACGGGGTGCCCGGGTCGCTGCGGGACGCGGCGCTGCTGTCGGGGGCGCCGGCGCACTGGCAGGTGTGGCAGCCGTTCCCCGAGGCGGTGCGCGAGGGGCGTCCGCAGTGGGAACGGGCCCTGGGTTCGGATCTGTTCACGTATCTGGCCCAGCACCCCGAGGACGCCGAGCTGTTCTCGCGGGCCATGAACAACGCCACCGAGCAGGTCGTGCAGGACACGGTCGCGCTGCTCGATCTGGACGGGGCGGCCCGGATCGCGGACATCGGCGGTGCGGACGGGGCGCTGGTCCTGGGGCTGATGGCGGAGCACGCGCACCTGGAGGGCGTGGTGTTCGATCTGCCGCACGCGCTGCCGGCCGCCGAGGCGGCGGCCAAGGCGGCCGGGGTGGCGGAGCGTTTCGAGGCAGTCGCGGGGGACTTCTTCGAGAGCGTGCCGCAGGCCGACTACTACCTGCTCAAGTGGGTGCTGCACGACTGGTCGGACGAGCAGTGCGTGCGGATTCTGCGCAACTGCCGCGAGGCGGCCCGGCCGGGCGGGCGGATCCTGGTGATCGAGGCGCTGCTGGGGGAGACGGGTTCGCCCGATCCGGTCGCGCTGCTGGACATGAACATGCTGTCGGTGTCGGCGGGTCAGGAGCGTTCCCTGGAGGCGTACGACGCGCTGTTCGCCGAGGCGGGGTGGAAGCGGACGGGGCTGCGTCCCACCCGTTCGATGTTCGCGCTCATCGAGCTGGAGCGTCTGGACTGACCGTCCGGTGCTCCGGGGCCGGGCCGCACCACGGGGGCGGCCCGGCCCGTACCAACGGCCCGTTCATACAGTTGCACGGTAAACCGTCGCCTCGATCTTCATCACGTCATACATTCGTCCAATCGGCTGGAACCTGCGCCAAGGACGAGATCTATGACAACGGGGCTCCGCTTCTCCCTCCTCGGACCGGTACGCGCCTGGCACGACGGCGCCGAAATCCCGCTGGGATCGCCACAACAGCGCTCCACCCTCAGCGTGTTGCTGCTGCACGCCGGTGGCACCGTACCGGCCGGCCAGTTCGCCAGCGCGCTGTGGGACGGCGCCCCGCCCAGGGGAGCACGCGGCACGGTGCGCACGTACATCCACCGGCTGCGCCGCGCCCTGGAGCCCCAGGGCGCGCACATCGAGTCCGGCACCCACGGGTACGCGCTCATGGTCGAGCCGACCGCCATCGACGCGCACCGCTTCCGGCACCTGGTCGGCTCCGCACGCACGGCGCACGGCGCGGGCGACCACCGCGGCACCGCGCGCCTCAGCCGCCAGGCGCTGGACCTGTGGCGCGGCGAACCCCTGCGCGAGATCCACGGCGAGGCTGCCGAGCGCGAACGGGTCGGGCTGCGGCAGACCCGCACCAGCGCACTCGATCTGTACGGTTCCGCCGCGCTCACCCTGGGGCGGGACGACGAGGTCATCCAGCTGATGTCGGTTGCCGTCGTCGAGGACCCGCTGCACGAGCGGTTCCACGAACTGCTGATGCTGGCCCTGTACCGGGCGGGCCGGCAGGCCGAGGCGATCTCGGCGTACGGACGGGTACGCACCGTCCTCCGCCACGAGTTGGGCGTCGACCCCGCCGCCTCCCTCACCACCCTGTACGAGCGCATCCTGCGCGGCGACCCGGCGCTCGGCCCGCGGCACGGGGACGGGGACCACGCGCTCGCGGGTGCCCCGCCGGGCGCGGACAGCGGCACGGGCGGGGCGGCGGGCGGTGAGCCCGTGCCGCCGCGGCCCTGCGGGCCGGCACAACTGCCGCTCCCGGCACCGTTATTCATCGGGCGCGGCCCGGATCTGGCGGCAGCGCTGCGGGACATCGGACGCGGCACCCGGGTGATCGTGGTGAGCGGCATGGCGGGCGTCGGCAAGACCGAGTTCGCCACCCTCCTCGCGCACCGGCTCCGCCGCGAACACCCCGACGGGCAGCTCTACCTGAACCTGCACGGCTTCGACGCGGACCGGCCGATGATGCCCACCGCGCACGCCGTGGACCGGCTGATCGAGGCCCTGGACGTACCCCGGCAGCGGATACCGCGCGACGCGGAGGCCCGTACCGCCTTCCTGCGCCGCCAGTTGGCGGGCCGCCGCCTGCTGCTGTTCCTGGACAACGCGCGCGACGCCGCCCATGTGCTGCCGCTGATCCCCGAGTCGGCGCCGGGCCCGCTGGTGCTGGTGACCAGCCGCTCCCCGCTGGCCGGACTGATCACGGCACGCGGCGCCCGGGTGAGCGAACTGCGGCCCTTCGCACGGCAGGAGGCCCTGGAGCTGATGCGCGGCAAGCTCGGGCCCGAGCGGATGCGCGGACAGGAACGGGCGGCCCAGGACATCGTGGACTGCTGCGGCGGGCTGCCGCTGGCCCTCGCCGTGGTGTGCGCCAAGGCGATCGCCAATCCCTCGTTCTCGCTCGCCGCCATCGCCGGGGAACTGCGCGACGCGCGCGCCCGCATCTCCTTCCTCACCGGCCAGGACAGCTCGCCCGGGGTCCGCTCGGTGCTGTCCTCCTCCTACCGGGCGCTGAGCCGGGCGGCGGCCGGCCTGTTCCGGCTGCTGCCGCTGCACCCGGGCCGCTCCGCCACGGCCCCGTTCATCGCCGACCTGCTGGCCCAGCCGCTGGGCCGCGTCCAGGAGTTGCTGGACGAACTCACCGCCATGCGGCTGCTGGAGGAGCGCAGTCCCGGTCAGTACGGCTGGCACGACCTGGTACGCGCGTACGCGGTGGAGGTGCTCGCGGAGACCACCACGCCCGAGGAGCGCGACGCCGGGCTGCGGCGGGTGCTGAGCCACTATCTGCACACCGCCCACGAGGCGGCCCGGATCCTGTCCCGGCACCACGACATGCCGCCGATCCGCCCGCTGGGGCGCTGCTCGCTGAGCACGTACGCCGAGGCGCGGTCCTGGTTCGAGACCGAGCACGGGGCGATCCTGCATCTGATCGACACCGCGTACCGCGCCGGCCACGACCGTACGGTGTGGCAACTGGCCTGGATGGTGCGGCACTACCTCGACGTCAACGGGCACTGGGACGAACTGCGCGCCACCAGCACCCTGGCGCTGCGCGCGGCGGGCCGCGAGGGCAGCCGGCTCGGCATGGCCATGGGGCACCGCGGGCTGAGCCGCGCCGAGTACAACGCGGGCCAGTGGGGCGAGGCGGAGCGGCATCTGCACCGGGCGCTGGAGCTGATCGAGGGGAGGGCGATCGGCTGGTCGCCGCCTACACCCACCGGCAGCTGGCCGGGGTGCACGCGTCGGCCGGCGTGTACGAGAAGATGCTGGCCGAGGCGCGTACCTCCCTGAAGATCTTCGGCGAGCTGGGCTGGACGGTCGGGGAGGGCGCGGCGCTGAGCGTGATCGCCAAGGCGCAGGGCCGGATGCGGCGTTACGGGGAGGCACTGGTCTCGGCGGAGCGGGCGCTGAGCATGCTGGAGGAGGCCGGTGAGCTGAGCGACATGGCGCGCACGATGGACCTGATCGCGTACGCGCATCACCATCTGGGCCGGCACCGGGAGGCGATCGGGTACTGGCGGCGGGCCGCCGAACTGCACGCGTCGCTGGGCGCGGTGGACAAGCGGAACTCGCACGCCATGACCGCCCTGATCCACTCGCTGCTGTATCTGGCGGCGGACGAACGGTGGGCGGGGGAGGCGGGCCCGGCGCGGGGCACGGCGGTGCGGGCCGGGCAGCGGCTGGTGGACTATCTGGAGCTGCACCGGGCGGGCTGCCCGCCGGCGGACGTGCCGGCCGGACTCGGGGTGCTGATCGACGAGCTGCGGGGGCTCGTCGGCGAGTTGTCCCGGGTGCCGGAGCTGACGGAGACGCTGCTGCGGCGGCTGTTCGCGCTCTCGGCGCGGGCGCAGGGCCTGGGCGGGGTGATCGAGCGGCTCGTGGACACGGAGACGAGTCCGCCGCACGGGCTGCGGGCTCACCCCTGGGTGTGTGACTGACCTGAAGGTACGTTCTTACGGTGGCCGGGGCGGTTGCGTACGGTGGGGTACCACACCAGAAGTAACCATGGCGGTCCCGTACGGTCCCGCCCGGTCCGCCCCCTCGCCCCCCGGAGTGATCATGTCTCCCCTACAGCCCGCCTCCCCGGCCGCGGAGCCGCCGGCCCCGTCGCAGACCGGCACCGACGACGGGCCACGGCCGCCCGCGCTGATCGTCATCGGCCAGGAGGACGGCCCGGGCGCCGGCCAGGCCCCCGGCGAAGGCTCCGGCCCGCTGTGCGTGGACGGGGCGTGCGCGCTGTGAGGATCGATGTCTGGTCGGACGTGGTCTGCCCCTGGTGCTACATCGGCAAGCGCCGGCTGGAGAGCGCGCTGGCGCGGTTCGAGCACGCGGACGAGGTGGAGCTGCGCTGGCACAGCTTCCAGCTCGACCCCTCGCACCCGGCGGGGCTGCGCGAGCCGACCACCGCGATGCTGGAGCGGAAGATGGGCGCCGGCCCCGAGCAGATCCGCGAGATGCAGCAGCGGGTGACGGACCTCGCCGCAGCCGAGGGCCTCACGTACGACCTGGAGCGCGCGATCTCCGTCAACACCCTGGACGCGCACCGGCTGCTGCACCTCGCCGACCGGCAGGGCCTGGGCGACGCCGCGCACGAGCGGCTGCTCGCCGCCCACCTGTGCGAGGGCGCGACAGTGGACGACCTGGACACACTGGTACGGCTCGGGGTCGAGCTGGGCCTGGACGAGGCGGAGACCCGGGCGGCGCTGGCCGGCGACGCGTACGCGGACGAGGTGGCGGCCGACATCGCCGAGGCGCGGCGGATCGGGGTGAGCGGGGTGCCGTTCTTCGTCCTGGAGGGGAAGTACGGCGTTTCGGGCGCCCAGCCCGTCGACACCTTCCTGCACGCGCTGCGTACCGCCCATGCGAACCCCGCCTGAGCTGCGGAGACGTCCCCGGTTTTCTCGAGCTGCGAGGTTGGGCCATCGGAGGGAGCATGGGGGGAGAAGGAGTGGAGTGGTGCTCCCGACTCCTGTCCCAGTGTTCCCTTGGAGGTGCAGTCATGTCGTCGTCGCACCAGACATGGAAGACCAAGATCGACATCGAGGATGAGGGCCGGTCCTGCCGGGCCGAGGCCCGCTTGCAGGGCAAGACCTCGCGTGGCCTGGTGGGGGAGGGATCGGCGCAGGCCAAGCCGGGGGACGAGTACGACGCGGCGATCGGTCACGAGCTGGCGGCGGCGCGGGCACTGTCCGACCTGTCGTACCAGCTGCTGTACCAGGGCGCCCGGGACATCGAGGCGCACACCCACCAGGAAGTGACGGAGCTGCGCGAGCGCTGACGGTGCGCCGGGCGCGGTGGCGCGCGGGACACACCGTGCGCGCCGCGCCGCCGCACGCATGAGGTGCGGCATGAGCGACCTCTGTGACACGGTGTGTCCGATCGTGGCCGAAGCGTCATCGGATCGCCATGTCGTTGACGCATACCTGCCAGCCACAGGATGAGTGCTCCCGGTGCACTCATGTCCATGACGCAGATCTCCGAAGAATTCTCCGCACACCTGCGTGCCGCCGTCCGGTCCCTGGGACGGCGGAGATTCGTCACCGTGACCGGCGCCGCCGCCGCGCTCGCGTTCTCCGTGGGCCTGCCGGGGGCCGGCACCGCCCACGCCGCCGCCCCCGCCGACGCGGCGGGCCTGGACGGCAATCCCTTCACCCTCGGCGTCGCCTCCGGCGATCCACAGCCCGACTCCGTCGTGCTGTGGACCCGGCTGGCCACCGACCCGCACGCTCCGGACTCCGGCCTGCCGGCCGAACCCCTGCCCGTCCGCTGGGAGATCGCCCGCGACCGCGCGTTCGAGCGTCCGGTGGACGGCGGCACGGTCCTGGCACACCCCGAGTTCCACCACTCCGTCCATGTGGAGGCCGGCCGGCTGGCCCCCGGCACCGACTACTACTACCGCTTCCAGGCCGGGCCGTGGACCTCCACCACCGGGCGCGCTCGCACCGCCCCCGCCCGCCACGCGCGGGTCGGCGCCGGGCTGCGGTTCGCGCTCGTCTCCTGCCAGCGGTACGACCAGGGGTACTACACCGCGTACCGGCACCTGGCGGCCGAGGGGAACATCGATGCCGTCATCCACCTCGGCGACTACCTGTACGAGTACGCGATCAACGCCGCCGCCGGCGCCCGCGCGTACACCGGTGAGCAGCGGCTGCCCGCGCACTACAACCGCGAGACCGTCACCCTGGACGACTACCGGCTGCGGTACTCGCTCTACCACGCCGATCCCGACCTCCAGGCCGCGCACGCCGCGCACCCGTGGATCGTGACGTGGGACGACCACGAGGTGGACAACAACTACGCCTCCGCCGTCTCCCAGGACGACGACGCCCAGGCGGAGTTCCTGGTGCGCCGGGCGGCGGCGTACCGCGCGTACTACGAGAACATGCCGCTGCGCCGTCCTCAGCTCCCCGACGGCCCCGACCTGCGGCTCTACCGCCGGCTGCACTACGGCCGGCTGGCCCAGCTCGATGTGCTGGACACCCGGCAGTACCGGGCGGACCAGGCGAACGGCGACGGCTGGAAGCTGCCCACCGACGCCTCGCGGGCGCCTGACCGGCAGCTGCTGGGGGCGGCGCAGGAGCGCTGGCTCGCGGACGGCTGGCGCACCTCGCGCGCGGTGTGGAACCTCGTGCCGCAGCAGATCGTCGTCGCGCGCCGCCGCAACCAGCTGGCCGAGCCGTGGCCGCTGGCGATGGACGCCTGGGACGGCTATCCGTGGGCGCGGGAGCGGCTGTTGCGCACGGTCCGCGAGAGCGGGGTGCGCAACCTGGTGGTGTTCACCGGGGACGTGCACGTCCATCACGGATTCGACATCAAGGAGGACTTCGACGATCCGGCGTCCCGGACGCTCGGTGTGGAACTGGTCACCACCTCGATCTCCAGCGGCGGGAACGGGAACCGGCGGCCGGCCAACTGGGAGGCGATGATGACGGTCAATCCGCATCTGCGCTTCTACGACGGCCGGCGCGGTTATGTGCTGGTCAGCCTGGACGAGCGGCAGGTGCGGGCCGATTACCGGGTGGTCTCGGGGGTCACGGTTCCGGGCGGCGAGGTGAGCACGGCGGGCTCGTTCGTGTCCCGTGCGGGGGACCCCGGGCTCTTCCCAGCGTGATCTTACGAACGAAAACCATATAGAACGGTGGCCGGATCATGGGACGATTGGGCGGTCTCAGCGAGTACCGGAGAGGTGCATGAATCAGCCCGGCAGCCAGCCGAACACGGCCGCCCCCGCTTCCGTCCCCGTCCCCACCGCCACCCCCCTTCAGACCCAGAGCCCCGACGTCCGGCCCGCTCCCTCCGCTGCACCAGAACTCAGCAAGCGGCAGCGGGCCGGACTGCTGATCACGCTCATCCTCGGCAGCCTCTCCGCGCTGCCCGCGCTCTCCATCGACATGTACCTCCCGGCGCTCCCCGACGTCACCGAGGACCTGAACACCGGCGCCGCCACCGTCCAGCTCACCCTCACCGCCTGCCTCCTGGGCCTCGGCCTGGGCCAGCTGATCGTCGGCCCCATGAGCGACCAGCTGGGCCGCCGCCGCCCGCTGCTCGTCGGCATGGTCTGCTACGTCGCCGCCTCGCTGGCCTGCGCGGTCGCCCCCACGGTGGAGATCCTCACCGCCTGCCGGGCGGTCCAGGGCGTAGCCGGCGCGGCCGGCATCGTCATCGCCCGCGCCGTCGTCCGCGACATGTTCGACGGCCTCGCCATGGCCCGGTTCTTCTCCACCCTCATGCTGATCTCCGGCGCCGCCCCCATCCTGGCCCCCGTCTTCGGCGGCCAGCTGCTGCGGCTGACCGACTGGCGCGGCGTCTTCCTCACCCTGGCCGCCTCCGGCCTCGTCCTCACCCTGATCGTCGCCCGCTGGCTGCCCGAGACACTGCCGCCCGGCAAGCGCGACGGCGGCGGCGTGGGCGCCGCGCTGCGGGCCATGGGCGGACTGTTCAAGGACCGGGTCTTCACCGGCTATCTGCTGGTCGGCTCCCTCACCTTCGCGGCCCTGTTCGCGTACGTGGCGGCCTCGCCGTTCGTCGTCCAGGAGATCTACGGCGCCTCGCCCCAGACCTTCAGCCTGCTGTTCATGGTCAACTCCATCGCGCTGGTGGCGGTCAGCCAGATCAACGGCAAGATCCTGGTGGGCCGGGTGTCCTTCAACCGCATCATCGGCATCGGCCTCACCCTGCTGATCCTGGTCTCCGTCGCGCTGCTGCTGCTGACCGGCGGCGTCTTCGGGGAAGCCGGCCTGGTCGCGGTCTCCATCGGCCTGTTCTGCCTGATGGGCCTGATGGCCCTGGTCCTGCCCAACGCCAACTCCGAGGGCCTGATGCGCGCCCCGCACGCCGCCGGCTCCGCCTCGGCCCTGCTCGGCGCCTCGCAGTTCTTCATCGGCGCCGTCGCCTCTCCGCTGGTGGGCGTCGCCGGTGAGGACACGGCCGTCCCCATGGCGGTCGTCCAGCTCAGCTCGGTGGTGCTGGCCGCGCTGTGCTTCGTCTTCCTGTGCCTGCCCAGGCGGAACCGCGCCGTTCCCCGATGAGACCACCCGGGCGGTGGCCGTCGTCGACCACCGCCCGCAGTGGGCCGCCGGGTACGCGGTCCGTGCGGCCCCGGAGGACCGGCGCGGAGAAATCGGTGGAGGCGCGGGCCCGGAAGGTCTACCGTGGCCGGGTCCACGATCCACGCGTTCGCGATGAGGTGTATTCGATGACGGTCCGAGCAGCGGCGGCCGACTTTGGCCGGCCGTCCTTCCCCAGGACCATGACCTCATCGAACCCAAGGGACACCTCTCGTGGATCTTCCCCGCATCTTCACCCTTCGCGAAAGTAGCCACCGGCTCCACAACCCGTTCACCCCCGGCAAGCTCGCCGTCCTGGGCGAGGCGCTGCGCCTGGAGCCCGGCACCCGCGTGCTCGACCTCGCCAGCGGATCGGGCGAGATGCTCTGCACCTGGGCCCGGGACCACGGCGTGACCGGAACCGGCGTGGACATCAGCACGGTGTTCACCGGTCAGGCCCGCGCCCGTGCCGCCGAGCTCGGGGTGGCCGACCGGGTCACCTTCGTCCACGGCGACGCCACCGGCCATGTCTCGGACGAGCCGGTCGATCTCGCCGCGTGTGTCGGGGCCACCTGGATCGGGAACGGCGTCGCCGGCACCGTCGAACTGCTGGGCCGCAGCCTGCGGCCCGGCGGACTGATGCTCATCGGCGAGCCGTACTGGCGCCGGGACGTGCCGGACCGGGAGACGGCCGAAGCCTGCCTCGCCGGCGGCCCGGACGACTTCCTGGCCCTGCCGGAACTGATCGGCCACTTCGGCACGCTCGGCTACGACGTCGTCGAGATGGTGCTGGCCGACCAGGACAGCTGGGACCGCTACCAGGCGGCACAGTGGCTCAACCTCCGCCGCTGGCTCGACGCGCACCCCGACGACGAGCTGGCCGCCGAAGTACGGGCCGAACTCACCACCGAACCCGTCCGCTACACGCGGTACCAGCGGGAGTACCTCGGCTGGGGGGTCTTCGCCCTGATGGCGCGCTGATGGCTCGCTGAGGGTGCGGTCGACGCGGGCCGGGGCGGTGTGCCGCCCCGGCCCGCGCGACCCTGTGTGGGCCGGGGCGCGGGCGTCCCTCCGGGCGTCGCGGCACCCCGGTCCCACCGGGCACCCGCTCCGTCCGCGCGGCCGCGACCCGATCGCCGGGACGGACGGGAGCGGGGACGGACGGGAGCGGCCCGGGGTTCAGCCAGCCCCCTCCGCGCCTTCCGCGTCCCGTTCCCGGGACCCGTCCAGCTGGATCAGATCCCAGCGGTTCCCGTACAGGTCGCGGAAGACGGCGACCGTGCCGTACGGCTCGTGGCGCGGCGGCTCCTCGAAGACCACCCCGGCCGCCCGCATCCGCGCGTGGTCGCGGGCGAAGTCCTCGGTGTTGAGGAACCAGCCGACCCGCCCGCCCGTCTGGTCCCCCACCCGGGCCTCCTGCCCGGCGCCCACCGCTCGGGCCAGCAGGAGCCCCGACTCCCGCGCCCCCGGCGGGGCCACCACCACCCACCGCTTGCCGCCGCCCAGCGCGGTGTCCTCCACCAGCGCGAAGCCGAGCGCGTCCCGGTAGAACGCGATGGCCTCGTCGTAGTCGTGCACCAGCAGCGCCGTGAGTCCCAGATGTGCCATCCGGTGATGATGCCCGCCGTCGGGACGCCCCGGCCATCCACCCCGGCGGACGCCTACGATGGGCCGGTGAACAGCAGCACGCCCCCCGTCGCCGGCACCGCCGCGTCCCCCGCGCCTCTCGCCGCCCCCGCGCCCGCCGCGGCCGATGAGCTGCGCGGCGCGCTGGACCGGCTGCTCGACGGGCTGCCGCCCAAGCGGACGGCCGCCGCCGTGGAGCGGCTGATCACCAGCTACCGGGGCCGTACCCAGACCCACGCGCCGGTGCTGCGCGACCGGGCCGACGCCATCGCCTACGCCGCCTACCGGATGCCCGCCACCTTCGAGGCGGTCACCGCGGCGCTGGAGGCGTGCGCGGCGCGGATGCCCGCCGGCTGGGCGCCCGGCAGCCATGTGGACGTCGGTGGGGGGACGGGCGCCGCGCTGTGGGCCGCCGCCGAGGTGTGGCCCATGTCGCGCGGTGCCGAGGTCATCGACTGGGCAGGACCCGCCCTGGACCTGGGCCGTGAACTGGCCGCCGGCGCCGCCCAGCCCGCAGTCCGCTCCGCGCGGTGGCGGCAGCAGCGGATCGGTGCCGAGCCCGAACTGCCCGCGGCCGACCTGATCACCGTCTCGTACGTGCTCGGAGAGCTGACCGGGGCCGACCGCGACAGCCTGACCGACGCGGCGGCCCGGGCCGGTTCCACGGTGGTGCTGATCGAGCCGGGCACCCCGGAGGGCTATCTGCGGATCAGAGATGCCCGGGACCGGCTGGTCGCCGCCGGGCTGCGCGTCCTGGCTCCCTGCCCGCACAGCGACCGCTGCCCGATCGAACCCGGCTCCGACTGGTGCCACTTCGCCGCCCGGGTCGCGCGCTCGGCCCTGCACCGCCAGGTGAAGGGCGGCGTACTGCCGTACGAGGACGAGAAGTTCGCCTACGTCGCGGCCACCGCAGCCCCCGCCGCCGCGCCGGACAACGCGCCGCGCCCCGTCGCCCGGGTCGTGCGCAAGCCGCAACTGCGCAAGGGCCAGGTGCTCCTGGACCTGTGCACCCCGGAGGGTGCCCTCACCCGCACCACCGTCACCAAGCGGCACGGTGACACCTACCGCACCGCCCGCGACACCCCCTGGGGCGCGGCGTGGCCGCCGCCGGAGGGCACGGACGTCACACCGCGTTGACGAGCACCACGAAGACGGCGGTGCCTATGCCCACGCTCAGGATCGTGCGGCGCCCGAACGCCAGATGAACGGCGGCCGTGACCGCGACGGCGAGCAGCGCGTACGGCAGGGTGCCGGGGGCGGCGGTCAGGGTGGAGCGCAGCGAGGTGACGGCGAGGATCCCCAGGATCCCGACCGGCATCCACAGCGCGAGCCGCTGGACGACGGCCGAGCCGCGCAGGGTGCGCAGCACGGCGAACGGCACGGCGCGCAGCGCCAGCGTGATGCCGAAGACGATCGCGAGCACGGCGAGCAGATAGGGCGTACTAGGCATCGGCGCGCCTCCCTGCCAGGGCGTGGCGGGCGAGCAGCAGCCCGACGAACAGCAGCAGCGCGGTGAACAGGGCGACGTCCGGGGTCAGCAGCAGCGCCGCCGTCACCCCGGCCGCGGCGAGCAGCACCGAGGGGATCTCCCGGCGGGAGCGGAAGGCGTCGAGGGTGAGCACGGTGAACAGCGCGCACAGCGCGAACTCCAGGCCCTCGACGGGGGCGGGCAGTGCCGCGCCGAGCGCGACGCCGAGCAGGCCGCCGCCGACCCAGTAGAGCTGGCAGGCGAGTTGCATCGCCAGCAGCCGGGGCGCCGAACGTTCGGCCGCGGACTGGGTTGCGGTGACGGCGTACGCCTCGTCGATCATCGCGTACACGGCGTAGGCCCTGGCGTACCGGTTCCGCACGAGGTGCAGGGGGAACGAGAAGGCGTAGAAGACGTGCCGGAAGTTGACCACCAGCGTGGTCAGCGCCACGGCGGCCAGCGGGGTGACGGCCGCGACCATGCCGACCAGCAGCAGTTCCAGGGAGCCCGCGAAGGCGGCCACGGACAGGGCGGGCGTCAGCCACCAGGGCAGACCGGCCTGGACGACGAGCAGGCCGAGCGCGATGCCCAGCGGGAAGATCCCGAGCCCGGCGGAGAAGGAGTCGCGTACGCCGGCGGTGATCCGTTCCCGGCGGAGGCCGGGCGGGGGAGCGCAGGGGGCCGGGGGAGGGGGAGCGGTGGGGGCGGTGGGGCCGGGCGCCGTGGCCGGGCCCGGGGTGTTCTCTCGCACGTCTCCATGGTCGCGCAGAAAGCGCGCCATATGGTGGCGAACATTGCCCAAAGGAAGCTACATCGTGCAATGTATGGGCCATGGATGCCACGGATCGCGCAATCATTGCCGAGCTGGAACGGGACGGGCGGCTGACCAACGTCCAGCTGGCCCAGCGGATCGGCCTGACCACCGGCCCGTGCCTGCGGCGGGTGCAGCGTCTGGAGGCGGACGGAGTGATCCGGGGTTACCGGGCCGTGGTCGACCCGGCGGCGCTGGGCCGGTCCTTCGAGGTGCTGCTCGACCTGACCCTGGACAGTCAGGCGTCCGGGATCGTGGAGCACTTCGAGCGCACCCTCACCGAGGCCGAGGAGGTCATCGAGCTGCGCCGGCTGTTCGGCAGCCCCGACTACTTCGCGCGGGTGGCGGTGGCCGATCTCGTCGCCTACGAGGCGTTCCTGAGCGGACGGGTCATGACAATCCCCGGGGTCAGGAACGTCACCTCGCACTTCACGATGAAGAACCTCAAGCCCGCCCCGTAGACCCGCGAACGGGCGGCGGCGCCCCGGCACCGCCGCCCGTTTCCCCGGGGCTACGCATCGCGCCGCTCGCGCAGTCTCCTCAGCAGCTCCCGCTTCTGCGCCGCCGCGTCCTGGCCGGCGCCGCCCGCTCCGGCGCCGCCCCTGCCGCCGCGCAACTGCTTGCGTGACAGGTGGGTGCGCGGCCCGCCGACGCCCATCATGGCGCCACTGCGTCCCTTGCTCATGGCCGGTCCTCCTTCCTTCCGTCGCTCCGTCGTTGCGGAGTGGATCCGTCACCACCAAGGCTGAACGAGACGTATCGTCTTGTCAAACGCCTTTTCTCATTACACTGCCCTCATGGGAACGACCTCTCCGCACGACACGCCCCGCGCCACCCGGGGCCCCTCCGCCCCCGACCCCGCGCGCCGCAACCCCCGCTCCCGGCAGGCGATCTTCGACGCCAGCCTGGACCTCGTCGGCAAGGTCGGCTACGAGAAACTCACCATCGAGGCCATCGCCGCCCAGGCCGGGGTCGGCAAGCAGACCATCTACCGCTGGTGGCCCTCCAAGGCGGCCGTCCTCCTCGACGCCTTCACCGCCACCGTCGAACATCCGGACTACGACGCCGAGTTCCCCGACTCCGGCGACCTCGTCGCCGACCTCAAGGGCGTGCTGCGCGCCACCGTCGACGAGTTCAACGACCCCGCTTTCGAAGCCCCCTACCGCGCTCTGGCCATCGCCTCCGCCGGCGACCCCGAGCTGGCCCACTCCTTCGTCACCCGGCTCTCCGAACGCGGCGTCCAGGTCTACATGGACCGCCTCCGCACCGCCCAGCAGGCCGGTGAGATCGACCCCCGCACGGATCTGCGGATCGCCACCGAGCTGATCCTGTCCCCGTTCTCCCAGCGCTGGCTCACCCGCAGCGCCCCGCTCACGTACGAGTTCACCGACGCCCTCGTCGATCACGCGCTGCGCGGACTGCTCACCCGCGCCCCCCGGGAGTGACCCTCGCCGCACCCCGCCCCCATCCGCCCCCGTGGTGATGTCCGATCCGGTAATGTCACGGAGCACGCAGGACGAGCGGGACGGAAGTGAGGCGACCTCAGCCCATGGAAAAAGAGCGCAAACTTCCCCGCTGGATGCGCAGGGGCGCCCGCGCCGCCGCCGATTCGGCCGCCGCCGCCCAGGCCCGTGAGGAACTGCTGCTCGCCGCCGCCGGAGCCGGCTTCCCGCTGGCTCCCGCCGCCCACCCCCAGGGCTATGGCTGCTCCTGCGAGCGGATCGGGTGCCCCACCCCCGGACGCCACCCGGTATCCCTCGCCTGGCAGACCCAGGCGACCACCGACCCCGAACGCCTCCTGGCCTGGCTCCGCGCCGACCAGGAGGCGAATTTCATTACGGCCACCGGCGTCACCCACGACGTCCTGGACGTCCCGGCCGAGGCGGGTCACGCCGCGCTGAAACGTCTCGCCTCCGAGGGCACCGACACCGGCCCGGTCGCCATCGCCGACCCCGACCGGATGCTCTTCTTCACCGCCACCCGCGGCACCCCGGACGACGAGGACGAGTGGTGGCCCTGCGCGCTGGACTGCCTCCCCGAAACCATGGACGAGCACCCCGGCCTGCGCTGGCACTGCCGCGGCAGCTACGTGCTGGTGCCCCCGTCCCAGGTGGCGGGCGGCGGCGTCCGCTGGCTGCGCGAACCGCACCTGCCGCTGCCCGAACCGCTCACCCTGCTCGAAGCACTGACGGACGCCTGCGCCGCCGAACTGGCCAGGGAGGCCGAGAAGGAGATCCCGGCCGACTGGCTCACCGGCTGACCACCTGACCGGCGGCGCGCACCGCGCCGCGGCCGGCCACCGATGGCCGACGCCACCGGGGTGAACCGGCCCGCCGGCGCACCGTCGTCATTCGCCGATGGCCGACGTCACCCCGGTGATCCGGCTCGGCACCGCCACATCGCCCGCACCGGAAGCCGGGACGAGAGCGGCGTGCATGGCCATCCGTACCAGCGTCACCGAGGTCTCTGCGCTGCCCTCCATGAGCGCCTCCACCAGCGGATCGACCACCGGGGTCTCGCCCTCCGCCATGGTCTGCTTCTCGTGGTGCCGGGTCGCGAAGAACACCAGCGCGCCGCCGTCCGTGTCACGCAGCGCCACCGGGGCGAAACCCGGCTCGGTGGGCACCGAGTCCTGGTACTGCATGGCATAGGCCGGGTTGCTGTTGGACTCCTCGCGCCGCTCGACGGCCTCGGTGGTGTACGGACCGTCGGCGAACGGCCCGGCCTTCGACCCGAGGAAGTCGTTGTACGCCGGGCCCAGCAGCGCCGGCGGCAGGACGAGCCCCGCGTCGTCCCCGGCCGCCTGCTCGGCGTCCGCCGGGATCGGGATGTCCTCGGCGTAGCCGTCGTCGTCGACCGCGAACTCGGGCACCGCGGACGGCTCCAGCACGCTCAGATAGGACGCGAGCCACTCCTCGTCCATCCCGTTGCGGGTGAACACCAGCAGCCAGCGGTTGTCCCCGCTGCGGTTGGTGGCGGTGTCGGCCACAAAGAACTTCGGCCAGCCCGCCTGCTGCGGTATGTGGAACGTCGCGTCCGTCAGCTCCAGCGGCTCGAAGTCCGGGTTGCCGCCCGGGGTCACCTCGCCGCGCGCCACCAGGCCCGCGTGATCGATCTCGCCCAGCGGGCCGTTCTCGATCGTCTCGTTCAACTCGGCGTCGTACGCGGCATTGGACTCGTTGCTCACCTCGACGAAGCGGTCGAGCGCCGCCTCCGCCTCCTCCTCGGAGGCCGCCGGCACGATGGCGGTCTCCCCGTGCACCGTGACGCACCCCGACACGGACGCCGCCGTGGCCACAGCCATGACCACGCCCACGGCGGTCCTGGCCACCCGCGCTCGCACCCGCATCGTGAAGCCCTCCCCATACCCTCTTGCTCAGCCCCGGCCCTGTGGCCACGGGCCCAGGCATCGTAACCGTGCCCGCCGACGGCCCTCGCATGGGAGGATGCGAACCATGGTGGGGACCATGACTTTCACGGCGGCGTTACGGGAACTGCGCACCGCACAGAAGACCTCCAAGGGCGTCTCGCTCTACTCCCGCCACATCAACCGCCCGCTGGGCCGCGTCCTGGCGGCGGCTGCCTTCCGCGCGGGCCTCACCCCCAACCGGGTCACGCTGCTGTCGGCGCTGGTGAGCTACGCCGCCCTGGCGGCGGTCGCCCTGCTCCCGCCGTCATGGGCCCTCGCGGCGGGGGTGTACGCCGGGCTGGTCCTCGGTTTCGCCCTGGACTCGGCGGACGGCCAACTGGCGCGGCTGCGCCGCGAGTCCAGCGCGGTGGGGGAGTGGCTGGACCATGTGGTCGACGCGGCGAAGATCACCGCCCTGCACGCCGTCGTCCTGATCACCTTCTACCGCCACTTCGACCTGCCGCACGACGGCTGGCTCCTCCTCCCGCTGCTGTTCCAACTGGCAGCCGTGGTCATCTTCTTCGGCGGCCTGCTGCGGGAGAAACTCAAGCCGGCCCCGAAGCCCGCGCCCGGAGCCCTGGCGCCCCCACCCCCTTCCCGCGTCAGGGCGGTGGCGCTCCTTCCGGTGGACTACGGCGTCCTGTGCGCCCTGTTCCTGCTCCTGGGCAGCCAAACCGCCTTCCGGCTGGGCTACCTGGCGCTGTGTGCCGCCTACGTCCTGTTCTGCGCCGCGTTCCTGACGAAGTGGTTCTGCGAGCTCCGCTGAGCGGCGTCGGGCCACACGAGAAAGACGGACTGCCGCCGTACGAACGCCAGATGGTCGGCGGCCGATTCGGGCGACGCGCAGTACACGCGCATCGGCTCTCCCTCCCGCACCACTTCCGTGGGCCCGGTGGGAAACGCGAGCCCCCACCCCACCACGCTGACCCGGGCCCTGTCGTCCTCGCCGAAGGACTCCTCGACCAGCGCGTAGGGCCGTGGAGCGCAGCTCCGGACGTAGGCATGCAGCTTCTCGTCGTAAGGATCGTCGCCCAACTCGACGCCGTCGTGCGTCATCATGTACTCCCGCCTGTCGGAGTGTGATCTGAACAACACAGACGGTAGGGCATAATGATGCGACGGCGCAAGGTTGTGTTAATGAGGGTGGATTCAACCAAGTGAGGGAGCGGGCGGATGCCACCGAGGGGTCAGCCAACAGCCCGGCAGCAGCGTCTGGGCGCGGAGCTTCGCAAGTTGCGGGAGACCGCTGGGTTCTCAGCCAAGTACGCGGCTGAACTGCTGGGCACCAACCCGATCCAGATGAGCCATACGGAAGCCGGGCGGTCCGGGGTCAGCGAGGAACGCCTGCGGCGGATGGCGGCGCTGTACGCCTGCCAGGACCGGGCGTTGATCGATGCTCTGGTCGCCATGGCGGGGGAGAACGGTAAGGGCTGGTGGGATGCCTATCGCGACGTTCTGCCACCGGTGTCGCTGGATCTGGCCGAGCTGGAGCACCGGGCCGTCCATCTGCACCTCGTGCAGATCTCCCACATCCCTGGGCTGTTGCAGACCGAGGCCCATGCCCGTGCCAGCTTCGCCTATGCCGTCCCTGAGCTGGAGCCGGACGCACTGGACGCCCTTGTAGCACATCGGATGCACCGGCAAGTGGTCTTCGAACGCTCAACCGTGCCCGAGGTGGTGGCGATCATCCACGAGGCGGCCCTCCGGATCAGGGTCGGTGGAGTGGCTGTCGCCCGGCAGCAGTTGCGGCATCTCTGTGAGTTCTCCGAGTCGGGCCTCGTGGAGATTCGTGTCATTCCCTTCGAAGCGGACGCGTTCGCCGGTGCGGGTGCCACGATGTACTACGCGGGCGGAGCGGTGCCGCAACTCGATACGGTCCAACTGGACGCGCCCCACGGCGTCGTCTTCCTCGATGCCCTCTCGCAGCTCGCGCGCTACCGAACCCTCTTCGGCAAACTGAAGAGGGACACACTGGATGTGGTTGAGTCACGGGACCGCATCCTTCGGATCGAGCGAGAACTGTGAGGATGTCACTGTGCCCAAGGGAACGAGTTGGCAGAAGTCGAGCTTCTCCGGCAATGGTGTCGGCAATGAATGCCTGGAGATAGGCACCCCGCCGGCTGACGGCAGGCTTCGCCTGCGCGAGAGTGACGACCCCGGCATGGTCCTGAGAGCGAAGCCGCCCGCGCTGAGCGCCTTGCTCCTGGCGATCAAGGCGGGCCGGCTGCCGCGCTGAGCCGGTCAGCGACTGCCGCTCACCGCTGACGAGTTGCCATCGGAAGGTAGCGGCCCGGGGCGTCGGGCCACTTGGTCCCGATCACCTCCACCACCTCTGTTATGAGCGGTCGTTCACGCCGCCCGAACGTCCCAGTTCCCGCACGGCCACCGTGCGGAAGTCCGTCGGGGGGCGGCCGGTCAGGTGGTGGACCGTGGGGGTGGTGCGGTCCTCCGCGCCTTCCGCGATGGCGAGGTCCAGGGACGCCAGCAGCGCCGCGAACTCCGCCGGCATTCCGGCCGCCAGGTGCTCGCTCAACTGGTCGTGGCTCAGGTGCTGGTGGGTGACCGGGCGGCCGGTGACCTCGGTGAGGGTGGCGGCGATGTCGTCGAAGGCCAGCGCCTGCGGGCCGGTCAGGATCAGGTCCGTGTTGGGCGCCTCGGCGGTGGTCAGGGCGTGGGCGGCGACGGCCGCGATGTCGTCCGCGTCGATGAAGGCGACCCGGCCGGTGCCGGTCGCGGACGCCAGGGTTCCGGTGGCCCGGATGCTCCGCGCGTGGGCGTGGTCGCGCAGGAAGTTCTGCATGAACCAGGAGGGGCGCAGCACCGCCCATTCCGCGAACAGGCCGGGCAGGGCCGCGTGCACCTCGCCCACCGCCGGGCCGCCCAGGGGGATGGCCGATGAGCTGAGGAGCACCGCCCGCCGGACGCCGGCGGCGCGTGCCCGGTCCAGGAACGGCAGCATGATCCGGGCGGGGTCGGTCTCGCCCGGGGGCGGGACGAGGTAGACACGGTCGACCCCGGCGAGGGCGGCGTCGTGGGTGGCGGGGTCGTACCAGTCGAAGCGCGGGTCGCCGTTGCGGGTGGCAGCCCGGACCGGGTGGCCTGCGGCCCGCAGTTGGGCGGCGGTGCGGCTGCCGGTGGTGCCGGTCGCGCCGGTCACGAGGATGGAGGTCATCGGGTGCCTCCGGCTTCGGTGGTCGTGCGGTCCGGTGGCAGGTGTGTCCTCGCGCGGTCGGGGTTCCTCGCTGCGGCGGCCATGGGCATGGGTTTCCTCCAACGCGTACGATGCGGACCCAGGGTCCGTTACGTTGGACGATACGGACCGGCGGTCCGGATTGCAACAGGAGGAACGGCCCACCATGACCGAACGCAAGCCGCGCAAGGACGCCCTCCGCAACCGGGCGGCCGTACTGGAGGCCGCCGACACGCTGTTCGCCGACTGCGACAGCCCGGCCGACCTCACCATGGCCGACATCGCCGCGGCGGCGGGCGTCGGCAAGGGCACCCTCTTCCGGGCCTTCGGCGACCGCACCGGACTCATCCGCGCACTGTACGAGATCCGGTTCACGCCGCTCCGCGAGGCCGTCGAGACCGGACCGCCCCCACTCGGACCGGGCGCGCCCGCGCTCGAACGGGTGCCCGCCGTGCTCGACGCCGTCCTGTGCTTCAAGATCGACAACCGCCATCTCGCCCTGGCCCTGGAGGAGTCCGGCAGCGGCAGCCCGTACGAGATGGCCCACTACGACCGCTGGCACGCCCTGCTGCGCGCCGAACTGGAACGGATCCCGGAGTGGGGCGACGGCGGCTTCGCCGCGCACGCCCTCCTCGCCGCCGTCCGGGCCGACCTCGTGGAGGACCTCGTCGGGCGGCAGGGCGTCTCCCGCGCCGACCTGCGGGCCCAGCTGGCGGAGTTCACCGCCGGGGTCCTGCGCGGACACCGGGGCTGATCAGCGGTCCGCGCCCGCCGTCACCGTGTTGGCCGCGGCGATCACCGTGATGGCCGCCCACGACCACGGGTCGAGGTGCTGGTCCAGGACCAGCAGCCCGATCAGCGCGGCGAACACCGGGTTCACGCTCATGAAGACGCTGAAGAGGTGGGCGGGGACCCGGCGCAGCGCCAGCAGGTCCGCCAGGAGCGGGACGACCGAGGACAGGACGCCCGCCGCCAGCGCGCACAGCAGGGCGAGCGGGGTGGGGCCGCAGAGCCACAGGACGACCGCGCCGACCGGCAGATACAGCAGCCCGGAGACGCCCGCCGCCGCTGCCGAGCCCTCCAGACCCGGCAGCCGTCGGCCGATGGCGCGGTTCAGCAGGATGTAGCAGGCCCAGCACGCGGCGGCCGTCAGCCCCAGGGCGATGCCCGCGTAGTCGGTGCTCGGCTGCGGCCGGACCAGGACCATCACGGCCGCCGTGGCGGCCAGCGCCGACAGGACACCGGTGCGCCGCCCGGCGGTGGCCAGGGCCACGGCCAGCGGCCCGAGGAACTCCAGGGTGACCGCGAGGCCGAGCCCGATCCGGTCGATCGCCGCGTACAGGGTCAGGTTCATGGCCCCGTAGACAAGCGCGAGCGCCAGCACCAGACGCCACTGCCCGGCGCTGAAGGCCCGCAGCCGGGGGCGCCCCACGCCCAGCAGGACGGCGGCGGCCACCCACTGCCGTACGGCCACCACGCCCACCGGGCCCAGGACGGGGAAGGCGAGTGCGCCGATCGAGGCCCCGGCCTGGTTGGCCAGGCCACTGCCCACCATCAGCGATATCCCCGACGCGCGTTCTCCGGCTCTCATGCCCCGACCCTCCGCCGCGGCCGGGCGCGGACAAAATGCACCGTGCGGCGCATCTATACGCTGGACGCATGGAGGGAAAGGAACTGGAGCTGCGGCACCTGCGCTGTCTCGTCGCGATCGCCGACGCCGGCACCTTCACCGACGCCGCCATCGCGCTGGGCGTCTCCCAGGCCGCCGTCTCCCGCAACCTGCTCGCCCTGGAGCGGATCCTCGGCGTGCGGCTGCTGCACCGCACCAGCCGCACCGTCACCCCCACCGCCGCCGGGGTGCACGTCCTGGCCCGCGCCCGGCACCTGCTCGGCGAGGCCGACGCGCTCGTCGCCCGGGCCACCACCGGACACACCCGGCTCCACCTCGGGCACGCCTGGTCCGCGATGGGCGGGCACACCACCGAGTTCCAGCGGCGCTGGCACGCCCAGCACCCGGACGTCGAACTGCACCTCGTGCGCCACAACACCCCCACCAGCGGCCTGGCCGAGGGCCGCTGCGACCTGGCCCTGGTCCGGCTGCCCTTCGACACCCGCCGCTGGGCCCACGCCCTCGTCGGCCAGGAGTCGCGGGTCATCGCGCTCGCCTCCGACGATCCGTGGGCGCGGCGCCGGAGCATCCGGCTGGCCGAGATCCGCGAGCGCACCCTCGTCCTGGACCGGCGCACCGGCACCACCACCCTGGACCTGTGGCCCGAGGGCGAACGGCCCGCCGTCGAGTACACGCACGACATCGACGACTGGCTCGCCGCCATCGCCACCGGGCGCTGTGTGGGGGTGACGCCCGGCTCCACCGCCACCCAGTACCGCCGCGACGGCATCGTCTACCGGCCGCTGCGCGACGCCCCGCCCGTCCCGGTCCATCTCCTGTGGCGGCACACCGACCCGCACCCGGCGACGCAGGCCGTCGTCGACCTGCTCAGGGGCCTGTACCGCGAGGACGGCTGAGGGGACTGCCGCGGCCGCAGGGGGGCGGAACGCCCTCGCGCCGCCGTGCTGTTGACCGTGGCCGTCCGGGGCGTCCGGGATCAGTCCGAGCGGCCCGTCACCGCCACCGTGACGCCCAGGCCGATCATCGCCAGGCCGCCGGCGCCGCCGACCATGGACAGCCGCTCCGGTGAGCGCGCGAACCAGTCGCGGGCGGTGGCCGCCGTCAGGCCCCAGACGCTGTCCGAGGCCAGCGCTATCACGTTGAACACCACGCCGAGCAGCAGCATCTGGAGCGCCGGGTGCTGCTGCCCGCGATCCACGAACTGCGGCAGGACGGCCGCGAAGAACACGATCGTCTTGGGGTTGGTCACCCCGACGACGAACCCCTCCCAGAACGTACGCTTCCCGCCGCCCGTCCCCGCCCGGGCGGCGGGAAGCGCGGACGACAGGGCGCGGCGCGAGCGCCAGGCGGCCACGCCCAGATAGACCAGGTACGCTCCGCCCGCGAACTTCAGTGCGGTGAAGACCAGTGCCGAACGCTCCACCAGCTCCCCGATTCCGGCCGCAACCGCCACGATCAGCACGTACGCGCCGACCGCGTTGCCCGCGACCGTCATCAGCGCGGCGCGGCGGCCCTGGGACAGGGCCCGGCCGACCACGAACAGCACGCTCGGCCCCGGGATGATGATCAGCAGGAAGGACATGACGGCGAAGGCCAGCAGGCGGTCGGCGGAAATCATGGGGCCATCAAAGCAGCGTGCCCCGGGCCGCGTCAGCCCTGTTCCGCCCGGGTCGCCAGGGCGTCCAGCGCGCCGCGCAGCTGGGTGCTGGAGGTGTGCACGGTGTAGGGGAAGTACACGACCTCAACGCCCACCTGCCGGAAGTCGCGCTCCAGCTTCTCGCCCTTCGGCGTGCCCCGCCAGTCGTCGCCCTTGAACAGGATGTCGAAGCGCACCTGTTGCCAGGTCGTCACCTTGTCCGGCACGGTCTCCACGAACGCCGCGTCCACGTACCGGATCGATCGCACGATCTCCAGCCGCTCCACCAGCGGTATCACCGGCGGTCTGCCCTTCGCCAGCTCCGCCATCTCGTCGGATACCACCCCGGCCACCAGGTAGTCGCAGCGACTGCGCGCGTGCCGCAGGATGTTGAGATGGCCGATGTGGAAGAGGTCGTAGACGCCGGGTGCGTAACCCACCAGGTGCGGTACCCGCTGCTGCCCGTGTCCCTGCGGCATGACTCGTGCCCCCCACGCGGTCGCTGGGACCGCCCGGCCAGGGCGGCACGGGCGGCGGATCCACCCGACCTTAATCCCAAACCCTCACTCCCCGGGCCTGATTGATGACATGCGGTGCAGGTTCTGCGGATAGGGTGGACACTGAGCGCTGTCGGGATTCCCGTTCAGGGGGGAGAAGTTCGACTGTGGGCGAACGACACGAACGGCTGCTGCTGGTCTCCACGAACTACGCGCCCGAACAGGCCGGCATCGGCCCGTACGCCACCCAGCTCGCCGAGCACTGGGCGCACGCGCGCGGCGCGGAAGTACACGTCCTGGCCGGGTTACCGCACTACCCCGCCTGGCGTCTGGACCCCGCCTACCGCCATGTGTGGCGCACCGTCGACGAACGCGCCGGGGTCCTCGTCCACCGGCGCCGGCACACCGTCCCCCCGCGCCAGTCCGCGCTGCGCCGCGCGCTGTACGAGGCGACGATCCTCGGCCACGGCCTGCTGGCCCCGCCCCGCATGGGCCGCCCGGACGCCGTGGTCGCCCAGGTGCCCAGCCTCGCCGGCGGGGTGCTCGCCGCGCGGATCGCGCGCCGCCACCGCGCCCCGTACATCCCCGTCATCCAGGACCTGATGGGCGCCGCCGCCGCACAGAGCGGCATCCGGGGCGGGGACCGCGCCGCGTCCGCCGCCGCCGCCGTGGAGCGGCGCATGCTGCGCGGCGCCACGCTGGTCGGCATCATCCACGAGACGTTCCGGGAGCGGGTCCGGGCGCTGGGCGTCCCCGACGAGCGGATCCGGCTCGTCCCCAACTGGTCGCACGTGTCAGGACCGGCCACGCCGCGCGCCGCCGTCCGCGCCCGCCTGGGCTGGCCGCCGGAGCAGACCGTGCTCCTGCACTCCGGCAACATGGGCCTCAAGCAGGGACTTGAGGTGCTGATCGGCGCGGCCCGCGAGGCGCCCGAGATCCGGGTGGTGCTGATGGGCGACGGCAGCCAGCGCGAACGCCTGCGGGAGCTGGCGGCGGGAACGCCCAACGTGGAGTTCCTGCCACCCGCCGCCGACGCCGACTTCCCCGACGTCCTCGCCGCCGCCGACGCCCTCGTGGTCACCCAGCGGGCCGCCGTCCTGGACATGAGCGTCCCCTCCAAGCTCACCTCCTACTTCACCGCGGGACGCCCCGTCATCGCCTCGGTCGCGGCGGAGGGCGGAACGGCCCAGGAGATCCGCGACTCCGCCGCCGGCTGGCTGGTGGCGCCCGAGCACCCCGCCGCGCTCGCCGCCGCCGCCCGGGAACTGGCCGCCGACCCGGCCGCCGCCGACGCCATCGGCGTGCGCGGCGCCGACTACGCCCGTACCCGGCTCGGCCGCGCCGCCGGTCTCGCCCGGGTCGACGCCCTGCTGGACGAGGCCCTGGGGCGCGCGCTCCCCTCCCGTTCCGCACCCCGCCCGGAGCCCACGGACCCGGCCCTCGCGTTCAAGGAGTCCCGTTGAAGGAGGCCCCCGCGGGCAGCCCGGCCGCAGCCGCCCCGTACGACGAACCCGACCTGCTGCGCGACCAGTTCCGGCAACTGCTGCGCTACCGCCTGCTCATCGTCTGCGGCATCGTGCTGGGCCTGGCGGGCGGCGGCTGGCTGGGGCTCACGGCCAACGAGACGTACGTGGCCACCGCCGAGGTCACCGTACGCACCCCCACCGCCGACCCGTTCGCCGGCGGCACCGTCGACCGCGTCGCGATGGGCTCCGAACGCCGCACCGCCGTCAGCGACATCGTCGCCCAGCGCGCCGCCGAGGCACTCGGCGACCCCGACCGCGCCCAGCAGCTCAAGCGCGGACTCCAGGTCACCAACCCGCCCAACACCGAGGTCCTGCGCTTCGCCTACTCGGCCGACGACCCGCAGCTGGCCGCCGAGCGCGCCAACGCCTTCGTCCAGGCCTACCTCGGCAACCGGCAGGCCGACGCCGACGCCACCATCGCCGCCGGCGTCGCCTCCCTGGAGAGCCAGCGCGCCCCCCAACTGGAGCGCCGCGACGCACTGGAGGACGAACTCGGCACCCTCTTCGAGGGCAGCGCCGCCTACGACAACGCCCTCGCCGACCTGTCCGGCGTCACCAGCGCCATCTCCGACCTCAACGCCGCCATCGCCCGCCTCACCTCGCTGGACACCACCGGCGGCCGGGTCATCACCGAGGCCACCCCGCCCGGCAGCCCCTCGGGCCCCGGCCTGCCGCTGCTGCTCGCGCTCGGCTACGTCGTCGGCATCGGCATCGGACTGCTCGCCGCCTGGGTCCGGCTGGTGTTCGACCCGACCGTGCGCTCGCCCGGCGATGTCACCCGGGCCCTGCACGCCCCCGTGCTCGGCGTGCTGCCCCGGCCCGCGCGCGGCGACGGCCCGGAGGAACTGCTCGCCCAGGGCCGGCTGGCCGAGGAGTACCGCTCGGTGGCGTTCCGGCTCGCCTACGACGAGGCGTTCGCGCAGCGCCGCCGGCTGCTGGTGGTCGCGCCGCGCGGCAGCATAGAGACCCCGCTGGCCGCCGCCGTCAACCTCACCGCCGCCTTCGCCGAGATGGGCATGGACGCCCTGCTGGTGGAGGCCGACCTGCGCACCCCCACCCTGACCGAACAACTGCGGCACGCGGACGGCGTACGGCCCGGCTGGGCCAGCTCGCCCGGCGGGCGCGGCGAGAGCACCGACTGGCCCAGCGGGCTGCGGGTACCGATCGACGCGGAGGAGTCCGGCATCTTCGACCTGGTGCCCGGCCGCCGCGTGCGCAACGTGCCGCGCGCCCTGACCTCACCGGCCGCCAGCCAGTTGATCAACCACGCCGACGCCAAGGGCGCCGTGGTGGTGGTACTGGCCCCCGCCGTGCTGCTGTACGCGGACGCCATCGCCCTCACGGACCGGGTGGACGGGGTGCTGGTGGTGTGCGACCCCAGCGAGGTACACCGCGACGACCTGACCCGGGTACGGGAGTTGGTGGTCGGGGCCGGCGGCCTGCTGCTGGGGGCGGTCCTGCACTCGTGGGGCAGCGGCACCGACCCGCGCGAGGGCGAGGGCGAGGGGGATGGCGCACGTCCGGGGGAACGGACCGGCGAGGCCGAGGGCCGCGACCGCGACGGCCGGGCCCCGGCGGTCCGCCCCGTGCCGGGGCAGCCGCACGGGGCGCGGCACCGGCAGCCGCCGGGTGGCGTCAACCGGGAGCCCCAGGGGAGCAATTCGGAAACCATGGGACTGCGGATCCTCGATCCCGGCGCGCTGGGTGATCATGAAGGGCACCACTGAGCGACACCAGGGATCCGAGAGAAAGCCGTGAGCAGACCGCAGTGATACGACCCGGGCGCGCCGTCGCCTTCTCCATCGCCGATCAGGGGGTGGCGGCCCTCACCAACATCGCGGTGGTGGTGTTCGCCGCCCGCCAGTCCTCCGCCGGGGCCTTCGCCGATTTCGCCCTCGTCTACGCCGTGTTCGCCGTCCTGCTCGGCGCCTGCACCGCGTACGTCGGCCAATCGCTCGTGCTGCGCGGCGGCGCCGGCCGCGACCCCGCCGAACTGGCCAGGGACTGCCGCTCGGCCGCCCTGTTCGCGCTCGCCGCCGCCACCGCCGTGGGGCTGGTGCTGGCGCTGCCCGCGTACGCGCTGTCGGCCGGGGCGCTGGCGGCGCTGGGCGCGGTGCTGCCGATCGTGCTCACCCAGGACACCCTGCGCTACGCCTTCTCGGTGCTGCGGCGGCCCCAACTCGCGCTGGCGGCCGACGTTCTGCGGCTGGCGGTGGCCGTACCCGCGCTGTCGCTGCTGCCGGCCGGTCCCGGCGCCGCGACGCTCGTGCTGGCCTGGGGTCTTTCGGCACTGCCCGCGCTCGGGCTCGCGAGCTGGCTGCTGTACCGGGCCACCGCGGACGCGGCCGGCCGGCCGCGCCCGGCGGCGCTGCTGGCGCGCGGGCATCTGGGGCAGCGGTTCGTGGTGGAGTTCGGCGTCGGCAACGCCTCCTCGCAGCTGGCGATCATCGGGCTCGGAGCGCTGGCCAACCCGCTGGCCGTCGGCGCGCTGCGCGGCGCCGGTACCGTCTTCGGCCCGCTGAACGTGCTGTTCAACACCGCCACCGGCTTCGGCCCGCCGCTGCTCGGCGAGCAGCGATCGGGCGCCGGCAAGGCCCGTACGGCGGCGCTCGCGGGCGGCGCGCTCGCGGCGGTGGCGGCGCTCTGGGCGCTGCTGCTGTCCATGCTGCCGGACAGCTGGGGCCGCCAACTGCTGGGCGACACCTGGCAGTCGGCGTCCGCGCTCATCCCGGCCACCGGCAGCCAGTACGCGGCGATGGCCATGGGCACCTGCGGCCTGCTGGCGCTGCGCGTGCTGAGCCCGCGCGCCACCTTGCCGATCCAGCTGGTGTTCTCACTGGTCTCGGTGGTGGCCCTGCTGACCGGCTACGCGCTGGGCGGCATCCTGGGCGCGGCCTGGGGCCTGTGTGCGGGCTCGGCGGCGAAGGCGGTCGCGGCCTGGACCCGGGTGGCCTTCGAGGTGCGGGTCGCCGCCGAGCGGGAACCGGAGGCGGAACCGCCGGACGGGGAGCCGGCCCCGGAGCGGGACGGGCGGGTGGCCGGGTAGCCGGCCACCCCCTTGCCGGGCCCGTCGGCTGTCGCTGTCAGCCGAGGATCGGGATCAGGCCGAGCGCGAAGACGACGTAGAAGCCCGCCGTCACCGCCAGCCGCGCCGGGGTCAGCCGGTGCGTCCGCATCGTCAGCAGCAGATAGCCGATCGCGGCCATGGTGATCAGCCCGGACCACAGCAGCGCGCCGTCGAAGTGCCAGCGGGTGAAGATCAGTCCGATCCCGCTGGGCACGGTGGCCTGGATCATCATCGAACCCGAGATGTTGGCGAGCGCCAACTTGATCTTGCCCTGCCTGACCCAGATCACCGCGTTCATGATCTCCGGCAGTTCGGTGGCGATCGGCGACAGCAGCAGCGCGGTGACCGTCGCGGACAGCCCCAGCATGGGGCCGATGCTGTCGAGCTGACCCACGAACGCGTGGGCGGCGACGAAGATCACCGCGAGGCTGGCCAGGGTCTGGAGCACCACGGCCCAGGTCGCCGGGGAGGCGGCGTGGGGCTGGAGCTTCAGCGGCTCCAGCTCGTCCTCCTCCTCGCCGTCCAGCGAGCCCTCGGCGGCGCGGCTGTTGCGGATCTCGCGCCAGAAGTAGGCGGCGTACGCGGCGAAGAACAGCACGCCCAGCGCGGGCTTGAACGCGAACGCCACCAGGCCGAGTGCCACCTTCACGATGAAGATCGGCAGGAACCACTTCTGGTCCTTGGCCAGCCGCCGCATGTCGCGCTCGTCACCCAGCGCCTCGGACGCGGCGCCCACGCCGCCGGAGCCGGAGCCGCCGGTTGCCACCAGGGCGCGGTCCCGGCGCCGCTTGAGCAGCAGCATCGTGCCGGTCACGCCGTACGCGACGGTCGCCAGCGCGAGCGGGCCGCCCATGGCCGCTCCCACGCCGATGTCCTTGGCCTCGTCGGTGGCGCCGGTCGTCACCGCGACCAGCGTGACCACGGACTCGGGCAGCGCCGTACCGAAGGCGGCGAGGATGGTCCCGACGGCCATCTTCCCCACGTTGAGGCGCTCGCCCAGCCACTCCACGGCATTGACGAACCACTCGCACGAGAGATAGATCGCCACCGCACACAAGATGAGCAGTACGAAATGGATCACGGTTATCGTCCGGCCTTCCCGCGCGACGGCGGGGCATCGAGGACGTCCGGCGCGGGGGAGCGGCGGCAGCTTCGACCCCGCCGACGCACCGCATGACATACGTCGTCGACAAATGGGCCGAAGGTCTCGCCCGCCCGTGCACCGGCCTGGACCGGATGGCGGGCCCGGCCACCGGGAACCCGGGGGTTCCAGTGTGTCGACGACCGGTATCGCGGGGCTACTCCCCTTCGCAGCCGCCCACTGTACCTGACCTGGGCATCCGCTATCCGTGCAGCCAGATCCGGAGCGGGCCCACCGTCGCGAAGCCGTGTGCAAGGGCGGCCGTGAGGTCCTCGCCGTGCTCGTAGCCCACCACCGGCAGGCCGGGGAAGAGGTGGTGCACCGCCTCCAGTACGAACGGCCAGGCGGTATCGGGGGTGGCGTCGTCCCGCCGGAAGACGTTGGAGACGCCGATCACACCGGCGGCGCGGCCGGCCACCGCCCCGGCGACCACCCCGCGGTCACCGGGATGCCGCCCGGCCAGCACGAAGGTGTCCGGGTCGGCGAGCAGCGCGGGCGGGAAGAGAGCGGCGTCCCCGGCGCCGTCGTCCCAGGCCAGTGCCCAGGTACGCAGCGCGTCCGGGTCGCGGACCACCTCCCACCCCAGGCCGGAGGCGGTCGCCGGTGCGCCGGCCGGCCGGTGGATCCACGCCGCCTCGAACAGCACCCGGAACCCGGCCCCGGTCAGCTCCAGGTCGGCGAAGCTGTCCTTGACCGAGGCACCCGGGGTGGCCGTGTCGATCCGGGCCACCAGCGCGGCCGGGTCGGCGCCCGGCGTCAGCGTGACCGCGTCCGGGTAGTACGGCGGGGTACGGGTGGGGGCGGCCCAGGACTGCGGGCCGAAGCCGCCGCCGGTCACGCCGTGGGCGGCGCTCATCACGGCGCACCACTCGGCGTTGTTGCGGGCGGCGGCCAGGACCAGGGACGCGGGGGATTCGTTCGGTGTCACATCCGCTGATCCTGCTCCGCCCGCCCCCGTTGGTCGAACGGATTTCCGCTCCGGGGAGTCAGGGGTGCCACACTCCCGTGCCCGCCGTCTCGCGGACGTAGTCGGTGATGTCGCGCGGCGCGCGCCCCAGCGCCCGCTGGACGCCGTCCGCCAGGGTGCCGAACCGGCTCTCCGCGATCCAGCCGAACAACTCGTTCAGCAGGTCCGCGTACTCGCCGTCCAGGCCACGGCCGGTGGCGTGGCGCCGGAACTCCTCGGGCGTCAGCGGGCGGTAGCGGAGGTCCCGGCCCGTGGCCCGCGCGATCAGGGCCGCCACCTCGCCGGTGCCCAGCGTGCGCGGCCCGGTCAGTTCGTACGCCTGCCCGGCGTGGCCGTCCTCGGTCAGCGCGGCGATCGCCACCTCGGCGATGTCCCGGGCGTCGACGTACGGTTCGACGCCCTGCCCGGTGGACCAGGCGAGCTCGCCGTCCAGGACCTGGCTCAGGAAGAACGGATCCTCGCTGAAGTTCTGCGCGAACCAGGACGGCTTCAGGATGGTCCACTCCGCTCCCGACTCGCGCACCGCGCGCTCGCCCGGCAGCTTCTCCTCGCCCGCCGGCACCACCCAGTCCCGGGCGGACAGGAACACCAGCCGCCGCACGCCGCGTTCGACCGCCAGCTTGCCGAAGGCGCGCAGTGGTGTGGCCGCGTCCGCGCGCTGCGAGTCGACCAGATAGGCCGCGCGGACCCCTTCGAGGGCCGGCTCCCAGGTGTTCTCGTCGTACCAGTCGAAGCGGGTCCGCCCGCGGCGCGTCGCCTCCCGGACGGTGTGGCCGCGTTCCCGCAGCCCGGCGGCCACCCGGCGACCGGTCTTGCCGGTGGCGCCCAGGACCAGGACGGGCTGTACTGTCGTTGTCGCTGTGCTTGTCATGAGGAGAGTCAAACCCGGCAGCGGTGAGCGCGGGAATGGTTCATCGGCTCACTCGGATGTCCGATCGTCCAAACTGGGGAGCATGGACGCACTCGCCCAACTGCTGTACGAGGTACGGTCCGACGGCGCCCTCTTCAGCCGGAACCTGATGGCCCCGCCCTGGTCGGTGGGGTTCGCCGCCCGGACCCCGCTGACCCTGGTCACCATGGTGCGCGGCACCGGCCACATCCACCCGGGCGGCGGGGCCGCGCCCGTCGCGGCCGGGCCGGGCGATGTGGCCATCGTGGTGGGGGCCGAGCCGTTCACCGTCGCCGATTCCCCGGATCCCGGCACCGCCCCGCTGTACGTCGTGCACGGCCCCGACCTCTGCACGACGGCGGACGGCGAGGCGATCAGTGACGATCTGCTGCTCTCCCTGCGCACCTGCGGCAACTGCCTGGAGTGCCCGGAGGCGATCCTGCTCACCGGCACCTACCAGGTCGGGGGCCGCGTCTCCGAGCGGCTGCTGCGCGCGCTGCCCCGGGTGCTGGTCGTCGCGCACGGCGACGGGCCCCGGCCGATCCTCGACCTCGCCGCGCTGGAGATCAGCCGGGACGACCCCGGCCAGCAGGCCGTTCTTGACCGGCTGCTCGACCTGCTGCTGCTCGCCACCCTGCGCGAGTGGTTCGCCCGTCCCGAGGCCGATCCGCCGGGCTGGTACCGCGCGTTGGGCGATCCGGTGGTGGGCCCGGCGCTGCGGCTGATCCACGACCGGCCGGCCAGGGCCTGGACGGTGGAGGCGCTGGCCGCCGAATCCGGCGTCTCCCGGGCCACGTTCGCGCGCCGCTTCACCGAACTCGTCGGCGAGCCGCCGATGGCGTACCTGACGGGCTGGCGGCTGGCCCAGGCGGCCGACCTGCTGGCCCGCACCGACGCCACGGTGGAGTCGATCGCCCACCAGGTCGGCTACGGCAGCGCGTTCGGGCTGAGTGTGGCGTTCCAGCGGGTGTACGGGGTCCGGCCCAGCCACCATCGGCAGGCGGTCAGGGCGTGAGCGGGGCGGTGCTCAGGAGCCCAGCTCCCACAGGACGTGCGCCAGCGCGTCCGTGTTGAGGTCGAGCGCCGTCTGATCGATGTTGTCGAGGGTGTCGCACGCCCGGTGGTAGCAGGGGTCGAAGGCGACGCCCGCCGTACCGTTCCACTGCGCCGCCTGGGCCGCCGTCATCGTGTTGCCCGCCCCGGTGAACAGGCCGCCCACCGGGATGCCGGCGCTGCGGAACGGGACGTGGTCGGAGCTGTTGCGGGCGGCGGTGGCCGGCTCGGTGGGGATGCCGCGCGCCGCGAACCAGTCGGTGAACAGCGCCGCGATCGCCGCGTCGTCGTCGTAGACGAAGTAACCGGCGTTCGGGGAGCCGATCATGTCGAAGTTCAGGTACTCGCCGAACCGGGCGCGTTCCGTGGCGCCGAGCGAGGCGACGTAGGCGCGCGAGCCGACCATGCCCAGTTCCTCCGCGCCCCACCAGCCGAACCGCAGCTCCTTCTGCGGGCGCAGGTCGGCCCCGGCGACCGCCAGCGCCACCTCCAGGACCGCCGCGGACCCCGAACCGTTGTCGTTGACGCCCGCCCCGGACCGTACCGAGTCCAGGTGGGCCCCGGCCATCAGCACCTCGTCGGTGGCGGCGTGCGGCCAGGTGGCGATGAGGTTCCAGCTGGTGATGCCGGCGTTGGTGAAGGCGTGGCGGCTGGTCTCGTACCCGGCCTCCTCCAGCAGGCCCTCGATGTAGTCGAGGGAGGCGGCGTAACCGGGCTGGCCGTGCGCGCGGTTGCCGCCGTGCGCGGCGGCGATGGACTCCAGCTCGGTGAGGTGGCCCAGGACCCGGTCCACCTCGATGTCGGGCGCGGCGGCCGTCGTGGGGGGCGTGGCTCCCGTGGGGGCGGGTGCGGCGGTGGCACCGCCGGCGAGTCCGGCGGCGAGAGCGAGGGAGAGGGCGATGACGGGCACGGCCGGACGGCGGTAGGTCATGGACGCTCCAGAAGCGTGGGGGACTTTTGACGCGTGCACGCTCATCAGACAGATGTGCGGACCGCGCCGTCAAGAGCCCGTCAGCGCAACTGCGTCCGCGGATCCCCCCGCCAACTCGTCACCAGCGCCAGACACAGCAGCGCGATCCCGATCCGCCCCGACGCCTGGAGCAGCGAACCGCGCAGCAGGATGAAGCTGTACCCGGCCAGCACGGGCGCCACCACCGCCAGCACATTGCCCGGTGAGGGATCGTCCAGCGTCCGGGCCACATAGCGGCGGTCCGTGCGCGCCGCCAGATAGCCCACCGCGACAAAACCCGCCGCCATGCCCAGCGGGCCGAAGTCCAGCCACAGTTCCGCCCACAGCGGCGAGGACAGATTGGCGCTGGAGGTGCCCATCCAGCCGCCCACCAGGAACCCGGTGTCCTCCGGCTTGGACTCCCACACCGTGCGCGGCACGAAGAACAGCGCCGCGCCCACCACCTGGCGGCCCAGCGTGTGCCCGTTGCCGTCCCCCGCGTACGTCACCGTGTTCGCGAACATCCCCACCTGGTCGTAGTCCTTGATGACCAGCGGCTCCATCAGCGACCCGGTCTCCACCGGCTGCCGCCCCTCCTCGTCGTACCGGAACCGGTCGGTGAACGGGAACACCAGCAGCGCCACCACCAGGCCCAGCGCCAGCGCCGCCCGGTACATCACGCTGCTGCGCGGAAAGAGCGTGAACAGCAGCGCGAACAGCACCGTCAGGAACCAGTAACGGGGATTGGAGATCGGGTTGTTGACGATGACGTTGAGGACGAGCAGACCGGCCCAGCACAGCACCAGCCACAGCCGCCGCCGCGCCCGCCGCGAGGTGACCAGCCAGCGGGTGAGGAACAGCAGCGCCAGCAGCGCCGGCACGGTGCCGAAGCCGCGCAGCAGTGCGTTGCCCGCCTCGCCCCCGGCCCCGTCCGCACCGGAGGCCGTCGCCTCGTTCAGCGCGGCGCCCACTTCCTGCCGGCTGCTGAAGAAGACCGCCGGGCCGCCCAGCCGCACGATCAGCAGCCCGCTCGCCACGTACGCCACCGCGACCAGCACGAACAGCCGGCGCCGGTGCACGGTGGCGGCCGGCGCGCGCATGCTGCGCAGCGAGGGCCGGTGCCGGGCCAGCAGCGCCCCGACGTCGAAGGCGACCATCCCGGTCAGCACCAGCACGGTCGCCAGCAGCGTGTCCGAGCGCGGGCCCAGCACCGGGGTGGGATCACGGCCGAGCACCGACTGGGCGAGCGGGGCGATGCCCATCGCCAGATAGCAGAACAGCCAGAAAACGCCCTGGACCAGCCGCCGCCGCCCCGACAGCACCATGGTGCACAGCCGTACTCCGGCGTACCCGGCGACCACCAACTGAAGCCAGAACGCGGTGTCCCGCACCCCCTCACCCGGCTGCGCGGCCACCGCGAACGGCAGCAGCCCCACCACCCCGGCCACCAGCGGCACCGACAGCGGCCGTGACAGAACGGCCCGTTGTCCGGGCCCGGCCGTCAGGGGAGCCACGCGGCCGTGCCCCCCGGGATCGCCCGGCTCAACGCCCGGCCCCTGCCGGGGTGTTGGTGTGCGATCGTCGGCTCATGGTCCTTGTCGCGGCGCGGCATGGCCTCAGGCTAGCCGCAACTCACCCGCCGTACTCCGAGAAGATCCCGGCCAGTACCCGCCGGGACTCCGCCGCGGACGCCTCGTCGCTCTCCCGGCTCGCGGCCAGCACGATCAGCGCCTTCCACAGCGCCCAGCCGCGCGCCCGGGCCCAGGTCGCGTCGTCCACCCCGAGGGCCTCCCGGAAGGCCCGGCGGCTCTCGCCCGTGAACAGCGTCCAGGCGATCACCGCCTCGCACGCCGGGTCCCCGACGCCCATGCAGCCGAAGTCGATCACCGCCGACAGCCGGCCGTCCCCGTCGACCAGCAGATTGCCCCACGCGATGTCGCCGTGGAACCACACCGGTGGGCCCGGCCACCCGGCCCCCAGCGCCTTTTCCCAGATCTCGGTGGCGAGCGCCCCCGGCACCTCGCCGTCGCGCAACGCGTCGATGGCCGTACGGGTGTCCGCGTCGTAGGTCCTCAACGGCCCGCCGCGGAAGCCGGTGTGCAGCGCCGGGGCAGGTCCGCCGGTGGGGTCGATCCGCTGGAGCGCGGTGAGGAAGCCCGCCAGATCGACGGCGAAGGCCCGCACGTCGGCGATCCGGTGCTCCCGCGCCGGACGGCCCTCCAGCCAGCGGTTGACCGACCAGGGGAAGGGGAACCCCTCACCCGGCGTGCCCGCGGCCACCGGCGCCGGGATCGGCAGCGGCAGCAGCGGCGCCAGCTCCGGCAGCCAGCGCTGCTCCTTGCGGACCTGCCCCGCGTAGCCGGTGGCGCTCGGCAGCCGTACGGTCATGGTCTCCCCGAGCCGGAACGTGCGGTTGTCGTTGCCTCCGGGCAGCACCTGCTCGACGGGCAGGTGGGCCCATCGCGGGAATTGCGCGGCGATCAGCCGGCGGACCAGTGCCGCGTCGATGTGGGGGCGTACCTCCGGTTCGTTCACCGGGCCACCGTGCCCGCGCCGCTCCGGGCGGGCAACCGGTTTTCCCGGTCGGCCACGGATGCTGCCCGATCTCTTGCCACCGGGCGGTCGCACTTCTATTCTCCGATGCCAGAAAGCGCTTGCAACGGGCGTCCGGTGAGCCGTAACTGCCGGACACCCGCTGTGTTCTGCGCATCAGCCGCTACTGATCCCGTGTGACTCCGCCCGCCACGGCGCCAACCCGCCGTGGAGGGAAAGGGCGTACTGCGCCATGCCGGGATGTGGCCCCAGCGAGCGGTCGCACCACGTGTCATCCAGTAATGCCCAGCAACGCCCAGCAACCCCCCACGATGTGGAAATGAGAGGCGAGCGGAGCAATGAGAGGATCAGTCGCGCTTGTGCGACTCTGCGTGACCATGGCCCTGACGGCCCTGGTGGTCGCGACCGGCGCGTTCCTGTCGGTGCCGCAGGCATCGGCCGCGGTCGGCACCGCCACCGGTTACGCGTCCCAGAACGGCGGCACCACCGGCGGCGCCGGCGGCCAGACCGTCCGGGCCACCACGGGAACCCAGATCCACGCGGCCCTGTGCGGCCGGGCCAGCAGCAGCACCCCGATCATCATCGAGGTGCAGGGCACCATCAACCACGGCAACACCAGCAAGGTGTCGGGCGGCAGCTGCAACACCGCCGACGGGGTCATCGAACTCAAGCAGATCAGCAACGTCACGCTGATCGGCGTCGGGACCGGTGCCCTGTTCGACCAGGTGGGCATCCACGTCCGCGAGTCGAGCAACATCATCATCCAGAACGTGACCGTGCGGAACGTCAAGAAGTCGGGTTCGCCGACCTCCAACGGCGGTGACGCCATCGGCATGGAGAACAACGTCCGCAACGTGTGGGTGGACCACGTCACCCTGGAGGCGTCGGGCGGCGAATCCGAGGGCTACGACGGGCTGTTCGACCTGAAGAACAACACCCAGTACGTGACCCTGTCCTACAGCATCCTGCGCAACTCGGGCCGTGGCGGCCTGGTCGGGTCCAGCGAGAGCGACCTCTCCAACGGCTACGTCACCTACCACCACAACCTGTACCAGAACATCGACTCCCGCGCCCCGCTGATGCGCGGCGGGATCGCCCACACGTACAACAACCACTTCCTGAACATCAACGACTCGGGGATCAACTCCCGGGCCGGGGCCCGCGTCCGGGTGGACAACAACTACTTCGAGGACTCCAAGGACGTCCTGGGCACCTTCTACACCTCCGAGGCCGGCTACTGGCACGTCAACGGCAACACGTTCGACAACGTGACCTGGTCCAGCCGCGGCGGCACCACCAACCCGGCCGGCCCCAACCCGACCTCCACCACCTCGGTGAGCATCCCCTACTCCCACAGCCTCGACCCGGCCAACTGCGTGCCGGGCGTGGTCGCCCAGACGGCGGGCGCCAACAAGGGCAACCGCGTCTCGGACGGCAGCTGCACCCCGCAGAACCCCGACCCGGGCAACCCCGGCAACCCCGACCCCGGCAACCCCGACCCGGGCAACCCGGACCCCGGCACCCCCGGCGGCACCAACCTGAGCCTCACCGGTGACTCCGACGGCAGCAGCAAGGCCAGCGGCACCAGCTACGGGAACGTGCGGGACGCCAACATGAACACCTACTGGTCCCCGAACGGCACCACCGGCTCCATCTCGATCAAGTGGAGCTCCGCCACCACCGTCTCCAAGATCAACATCAGGGAGGCGTCGGGCGCCACCGGCCGCATCGGCTCCTACCGGGTGCTGAACGCCGACACCGGCGCCGTCCTGGCCACCGGCAGCGGAGCGGGCGTCATCTCCTTCCCGGCCACCTCGGTACGGAAGATCACCTTCGAGATCACCAGCGCGAGCAGCACCCCCAGGATCGCGGAGTACGAGACCTACGCCTCCTGACCGGCACAGCACCGGGGCCGGGCCGCTCCCCCGGGGGCGGCCCGGCCCACCGGCTCCGCTCAGCGCGGCGACAGGCGCAGAACGGTGCCCTCCCCGTTCGCCGACAGCAACAGCGAGCCGTCCGGCGCCAGAGCCAGCCCCGCGAAGCGCCGTGGCCGGCCCGCCACACCCGGCACCGGATCCGGCTCCTCCCGCTCGATCCCAGGGGGCAGCCCCACCGGCAGCCGCTCCGCCTCCACCCGCCGCCGTCCCGTCTCCAGACAGAACGACACCAGCCGCCGGTGCTCCGTCTCCACCGTGAACAGCTCCGAGCCGCGCACCACCAGACCCTGCGGCCCGCCGAGCCCGCTCGCGAACGTCGTCAGCGCGCCGTTCGACTCCACGCGCAGCACCGCACCCCGCCGCTCCTCACTCACATAGCAGCGGCCCTCCTCGTCGAACGCCACATCCACCGGATGGTCAAGTCCCGCCGCCAGCACGGTGATCCCGCCCGCCGCCGGCACGGCCACCACCCGGCCGGCACCGGTCTCCGCGACCACCGGCACGCCGCCCGCACCCACCGCGATCCCCATCGGCAGACGCAGGCCGGCCGCCCGTACCCGCGGGGTGCGCTCCCCGAGGTGGTACGTCAGCACCTCGCCCGTCTCGGACGTGAGGTGCAGTTCCCGGCCCAGCGCCACCACTCCGTGCGCGCCGTTGAAGATCTCCAGGGTCTGCACGCCGCCGTCCGCCCGGCCCTCGACCCGGCCCAGGCGGTAGTGGTCCGCCGCGTACACGGTGCCCCGCGCGTCCGCCGTCACCCCGAACGGGCCGTTGAGGCTCTGCGGCACCAGTTCCCGGGACCGGCCATCGGGACGCAGCACCGTGACGCCGCCGCCCGCGTAGCTGGACAGGAACATCCGGCCCGCGGCGTCGATGGCCAGGTTGTCGATGCCCGGCACTCCCGTGGCCAGCACCGAACGGCGCCCGTCGCCGAACACGTCGATCCTGGTGAGCTGCCCCGACATCCCGCTGGAGACCCCCACCAGCATCCCGTCCCGGTCGAACCGCGCCCCGACCGGCCCCGGTACGTCCGAGGCGACCAGCTCCGGGACACCGCCGTCCGGCGGGACCCGCCACAACTCGCCCACCACGATCTGCGGGTAGTACAGCAGCCCGTCCGGGCCCTGCTGCATCGCGTTGCCCATGGCCAGCCCCTCGGCCACCACCTTCGGCCCGCGCGAACCGTCCGGGAACAGCTCCAGCAGCCGGCCGTCCACCCGCATCTCGTTGACGAACAGCCGGTCGCCGATACAGGTGATGCCGTTCGGCACCTCCACCTCGTCCGACACCAGGTGGTACGCGCCGGCCGGGGTACGCCGCCACACCCGCCCGGCCGGCAGGTCGGCGATGTACATCGAGCCGTCCGCGCCGAACGCCAGGTCGTCCGGCGCCTGTACGGGGCCGTCCAGCGGCACCACCGTCTCGATCTCGCCGGAGACCGGGTCCACCGCGCTGATCGGCCCGGCCAGGAACTGCGCCACGTACAGCCGCCCGTCGGGGCCGAACGCGACACCGTTCGAACCCCACAGCGGGTTCGGCCGGTTGAGCCGCTCGATCCGCCAGCGGCGGCTGTGCGGCCGGGCCCGCCCGGTCGGATCGAACCGGGTGGGCGCCGCCAATCCCGCCGGGGCGAGGACGGCCGTCACTTGACGATCACCTCGCCGATGCCGCTCTCGGTGCGCCACTGCCGCAGCATCTCGTAGAAGGCGACGGGCCCCGCGGCGTAGGACTCGATGCGCTCGGGCACCTTGCCCTCGTTGTTGTAGTACCCGGGGGTGCACTCGGCGAGGAACACCAGCCGGGCGGGGACGGGCTGTCGCACCGTCGCCAACCACGCCTCCTCGGCCTGCGCCGACGGCTCGACCCGCCGCGCGCCGCGCGAACGCGCCTCGGCGACCACCTCCGCCACGTGCACCGCCTGATCGTCCAGCGCGTGCGTGAAGTTGACGGACACCGCGTTCTGGAGCGTGCCGAGATGGAAGAGGTTGGGGAAGCCGTGGCTGTAGAAGCCGTGCAGCGTACGCGGCCCCTCCCGCCAGTACTCGGCGAGCGTGACCCCGCCCCGGCCCCGTACCGCCAGACCCGCCCGGTCGGCCGGGCGCACCGCCGTCTCGAAGCCGGTGGCGAAGATCAGGCAGTCCAGCTCGTACGCCGTGCCGTTCACCACGACGGCGCGCTCGGTGATCCGCTCCACCCCGTGCCCGCCGGTGTCCACCAGCGTCACGTTGGGGCGGTTGAAGGTGGGCAGATAGGTGTCGCTGAAGGTGGGCCGCTTGCACATGTAGCGGTACCAGGGCTTGAGCGTCTCCGCCGTGCCCGGCTCGGTGACGACGCTCTCCACCCTGGCCCTGATCTCGTTCATCTTGCGGAAGTCGGCCAGTTCGGCGAGGACTTCGGGGCTTTCGCGGCCCGCCACCGGCATCATGGTGCGCTGGAGCTCGGCGCCCGAGGTCCAGCCGTCCGCCACCAGGTCCTCCTCGGCCTCGCCACCGGTGACCACGGTGAGGAAGTTCTCCCGGCGGTGCGCCTGCCAGCCGGGGGACAGCGAGGCCGCCCACCGCGGATCGGTGGGCCGGTTGTCGCGCACGTCGACCGAGGACGGGGTGCGCTGGAAGACGTACAACTCCTGTGCGTCCGCGCCCAGATGCGGCACGCACTGGATGGCGGTGGCGCCGGTGCCGATCACCCCGACCCGCTTGTCCGCCAGCTTGTGCAGATTGCCGTTCGCGTCGCCGCCGGTGTAGCCGTAGTCCCAGCGGCTGGTGTGGAAGGTGTGCCCGGTGAACGTCTCGATCCCCGGAATGCCGGGCAGCTTGGGCCGGTTGAAGGGCCCGCTGGAGACCACCACGTAGCGGGCCTCGACGCGGTCCCCGCGATCGGTGCGCACCGTCCAGCCCTGCGCGTCCTCGTCCCAGTCCAGGGCGGTCACCTCGGTCTGGAAGCAGGCGCCCTCGTACAGGCCGAAGTGCCGCCCGATCGCCCGCGCGTGCTGCCGGATCTCCTCACCCGGGGAGTACTTCCAGCGCGGAACGTAGCCGATCTCCTCCAGCAGCGGCAGATAGACGTACGACTCGATGTCGCAGTGGATGCCGGGGTAGCGGTTCCAGTACCAGGTGCCGCCGAAGTCGCCGGCCTTCTCGATGATCCGGATGTCCCGCAGCCCGGCCTGGCGCAGCCGCGCCCCGGCCAGCAGTCCGCCGAACCCGCCGCCGATGATGACCGCGTCCGCACTGCCGGTGACCGGCTCGCGGGTGGCGCTCTGAGCGTCGGGGCCGGTGTACGGGTCCTCCTCGTAGTACCCGAACTCGCCGGTGGTGCGCAGATACTGCCGGCTGCCGTCCGGGCGGACCCGGCGGTCGCGCTCGGCCCGGTACTTGGCACGCAGGGCGTCCGGATCGAACCCCAGGTCGTCTGTCGCTGACACGCGTAACCCTTCTGGTCGCTTCACGGAACGGGGGAGATGGTGCCGGCGCTCGTGCCGGGCGCGGCGGCGCGCAGCGCCTCGTGCCAGGGGGTGCGGGCGGCGACGGCCGCCCGCCACGGGCGGATCGCCCCGGGCGGCATGCCGACGGCGAGCGCGCCGGTGAGGTGGTCGCCGGTGCGGTAGACGGCCAGGAACCGGCGTTCGGCGAGATCGCCCGCCACGACGGCGAGTTCGTCGTGGCCGCGCAGGTGCCCGTACGCCTGGACCTTCAGGTCCTACTGGTCGGACCAGAAGTACGGCACCGGCGCGAACGGACGACGCCCCTCGGGGCGCAGCAGATTCCGGGCGGCGGCCATGCCCTGCTCGGCGGCGTGCGTACGGTGCTCGACGCGCAGCGCCGTGCCGAACAGCGGATGGTGCCAGCGCGCGACATCGCCCGCGCCGTAGACACCGGGGGCGGCGGCGCAGTACGCGTCGCACACCAGGCCGTCGTCCACCGGCAGTCCGCTGCCGGCCAGCCACTCGGTGTTCGGCCGGGATCCGATCGCCACCAGCACGTCGTCGGCCGGGATCTCCTCGCCGTCCGCCAGCCGTACGCCGCGCCCGCCGTCCAGCACCTCGCGGACGGTGACGCCGGTGCGCAGCGTGACGCCGTGCGCCCGGTGCACTCCGGCGAGCAGGTCACCGATCCGCTCGCCGACGGCGTGCGCCAGCGGGACCGGGGCCGGTTCGAGGAGGGTGACCTCCGCGCCCAGGCCCCGGGCCACCGCGGTGGCCTCCGCTCCGAGGAACCCGGCGCCGACCACCACCAGATGGCGGCCGGGGCGCAGCCGGTCCCGCAGCGCCAGAGCGTCCTCCACGGTGCGCAGCACATGGGCGGCGTCCCCGCCGGAGCCGGGGAGCAGGCGCGGCCGTACGCCGGTGGCGATGATGAGTCCGTCGTAGGGCAGGTCGCGTTCGCCCGTGCTTCCGCCGTCCGCGAGCAGGACCGTGCGGGCAGCCGGGTCCACCCCGGTGGCGGCGGTGCCCAGCCGCAGGTCCAGGCCGAGCGCGGCCAGATCGGCCGGGGCGCGCAGCGCCAGCCGCTCCGGGGCCCACTGCCCGGCGAGCACCTGCTTGGACAACGGCGGCCGGTCGTACGGCGGGTGCGGCTCGTCGCCGACGAGGGTGAGCGTGCCGTCGTACCCCTCGCGGCGCAGCGTCTCGGCCGCCGCGAGTCCGGCGGCCGAGGCGCCGACGATGACGATCCGGGTCACCGGATCACCCCTGCACCAGCCGGATCGCCGCCGCCGGGCACACGGCGGCGGCCTCCCGCACCTCGTCGTGCAGGGCGGACGGCGGCGTCTGTTCCAGCAGGATCACGACGCCGTCCTCGTCCCGCTGGTCGAAGACGCCGGGCGAAGCCACGACGCACTGACCGGAGGCCACACACTTGGGTTCGTCGATTTCTACGCGCATGATGCGATTCCTCGGAAAATGAAGGGGGTCACCAGGTGACGGGCAGGGCACGCACGCCGTAGATGGTCTCCTCGGGCACGAACTCGATCTCCTCGCACGCCACGGCCGGCCGCAGCCCCGGTGTCCGGCGGTGGAGCGTGCCGTACACGATCTGCGGCTCCGGGCGGGCGAGCGGCTGGCCCAGGCACTGGTGCGGGCCGCAACCGGACGCTGGGGTGTCGGCCATGTCTCTCCTCGGTTGTGGGGTGCACCGGGGCAGGGTGGTTTCAGGCAACCCGATGGAGCTGACACCTTGCGGTCAGTTACCTGACGACAACCTGACGTGACACAGGTCACAGAGTGCGACGGTCTCCGAGGCGCGGCGGCCCAGCCAGTAGCCGAAGCCGCGCCGGGTGTGGATCAGCGGCGGCCCCTCCCGGTCGACCTTGTGCCGCAGCCGGGAGACGAGCTTCTCGATGGCGTTGCCGGCCCGGAACTCCCCCCAGACATGGCGGCAGATCTGTTCCTTGGAGAGCACCTGCTCGGCGTTGACGAGCAGTTGGCGCAGCAGCCGGTACTCGGCGGGGGTGAGATCGAGCGGGCGTGCCCCGCGCCGGGCCTGACAGGTGGCGTCGTCCAGGACGAGATCGCCGTAGTGCTGGGCGAGTTGCTCGGGTCGCCCGGCGCCCCGGCCGCGCAGCAGCAGCTGCGTTCTGGCCAGCACCTCCGGGATCCGGACCGGCTTGGTGACGTAGTCCTCGGGCGCGGGGCGGGTGCCCAGTCCGGGGAGCAGGCTGAACAGGGAGTCGCAGTCGGTGAGGAAGAGGACGGGCGGCCGTACGGGCAGGGGCCGGCGGTGCTCGGCCAGCCGGTCGAGCCGGGGGAGCGCGACGTCGAGGATCAGCAGGTCATACCGGCGCCGGGTGAGGTGGGCCACCGCCTCACGGCCGCAGCCGCCCGTGTCGACCCGGTAGCCCGCCAGTTCGAGGGTGGTGGTGAGGAGTTCGGCGCTCGGCGGATCGCCGGCGAGGACAAGGAGCTGCTCCCCGTCCCCCCTGGCCGGCGGTGCCTTGTCGTGAGTGCTTGCCTGGGGTGCCTGCGATGCCAGCATGAAAGACCATTCGGAAGGAGCGCTTGGACTTCACGGCGAGTGGGGCGGCGGGGAGGGGGCGGGGGCAGGGGTCCGGGGGAGGGGTGGGGAGGGCAGGGGTCCGGGGGAGGGGTGGGGAGGGCAGGGGCGGGGGTTTCAGTGCCCGCGGGGGAGGCCCCGTCCGTATTCTCCTCCTCGGTGAGGTTGTCCGCGTGGGCGAGGAAGTCGTCCACCATCTTGTTGAACAGGCTGGCGAGCTGGGTGAGTTCCTCCGGTGACCAGTCGGCGAGTGCCACCTCCATGCTCCGGCCGCTGGCGTCCCGGATCTTGCGCACCGCTTCCCGGCCGGCCTCGGTGATCCGGATGCGCTGGGCCCGCCGGTCCTCCGGATCGGCGACCCGGGTCAGATAGCCGGCCCGCTGGAGATGCTGCGCCTGCCGGGTGACGTGGGACGCCTCCACGGACATCCGCAGGGCCAGCTCGCTGGGCCGCAGCGGCTCGGCCTCCGCCACCTGCCGCAGCAGGGCGGCCCCGGCCCGGTCCAGGGGGACCCCGGCCTGGGACATCAGTCGGGTGTGCTGGCGGGCGCGGGCGGTGAGGTAGGTGATGCGGTTGAGGGCGCTCTCGATGGCCAGCACCTCGGGGGAAGGTGCGCCGTCGGCGGGAGAGTCACCGGAGGAGGGGGTGGGGACTGGCATGGATCACACTCTAGTTCAGCTTTGCCTGAGTCAAGCAATGTCTTCGCCGTGATTGTTTGACTTAGGCAAGCTCATCATGTTTGCCTGAGTCAAGTAAGCCACTTCCCGGCGAAACGGCAGTTCAGACCCCCGTGCCACCTGGCACACACGTTCCCGGGAGGCCCCGGACCGGACCGCCCACGAGCGGGGGCGGTCCGTACGCCGGAACCCGTGGGGACGGGGATCGGCACCGGTTCCCGGGCCCGATCCGCGCGGGCCCGGGAACCCGCACCCGCCACCAGAGGGAGAGACGATGACCACCACCACAGGACTGCGCGACAAGAGCGTGATCGTCACCGGGGCGGGCTCGGGCATCGGCCGCGCCGCCGCCCTGCGCTTCGCCGGGGAGGGTGCGCGGGTCCTCGTCGCCGACCTTGACGGCGAGGCGGCGGAAGGGGTCGTCGCCGCCATCGGGGGCGACGGCGGCACCGCCCGCGCCGTCGTCGGCGACCTGAGCGAACAGCGCGTGGTGGACGAGGTCGTCGCCACCGCCGTGGAGGCGCACGGCGGCCTCGACATCCTGGTCAACAACGCCGGGATCATGGACCGGATGTCCGCGCTCGGCGAGACCGACGACGCCGAATGGGACCGGGTCATCCGCGTCAACCTCACCGCGCCGTTCCTCCTCACCCGCGCCGCCCTCCCGCACCTGCTGGAACGGGAGAGCGCCGCCATCGTCTTCACCGCCTCCGAGGCGAGCCTGCGCGGCAGCGCGGCGGGCGCCGCGTACACGGCCGCCAAGCACGGCATCGACGGACTGACGAAGTCCCTGGCCGTCATGTACCGCGAGCAGGGAATCCGCACCAACGCCATCGCCCCCGGCGGCACGGCCACCGGCATGCGCCCCCAGGCCGACCCGGAGGCCCACGGCCCCCGCGCCATCGGCCCCTACCTGCGCCTGGTGGGCAAGGTCTCCGAGCCGTCCGAACAGGCAGCCGCGATCGTCTTCCTCGCCTCCGACGCCGCGAGCAACATCAACGGCGCGATCCTCCCGGTGGACAACGGCTGGGCGGCCATCTGACCCCGCTCCGGCGGGTCACAGCGCCCACCAGCAGTACAGCCGCCGGCCGGAGCCCCGTGCGCGCCGGGCCAGCCCGGCCAGCGCCTCCAGGGCACCGGCCGTGTCCTCGGCGCTGATTTCCAGCTCCCGCAGCTCGCCGGTCCGCGACCACAGCCGGGCACAGCGGGCGCGGTCGTCCGCCGAAGTCGTGGCCAGGGCAGCGGTCAGCGTGTCCGTCAGGCTGACGACGAACGCCGCTTCGTCCTCCGGATCGGACAGCAACCGCCCGGCCCGGGGGAGGGCGCGGGCCTCCTCGTAGCCGCAGCCCGTCAGGATGGCTTCGAGCCGGGCCATCGCGACGACCGGGTCGATGTTCTTGAGACCGACGGTGTCGAGGCCCGCCTGCCCCGGTCCTTCCCCGGTCGGGAGCACCGCGACGGCGGCCTGATCGTCAGGGGCGGAGAAGTAGTCGCACAGAGGCATGCCGGCGATTGTGGCACCGGGGACTGACAATCCTCCCTGGCACATCCGGGGCGGCATCCGTCCGTCCCACGGAGCAGCGTTGACCCCCGCCGCCTCGGCCGCCGCGCCCTCGCCCCCCGGCGGGGCGAGGCGGCCGAGGGGCCCTGCCGACGCCGCGTCCGGGGCCGTCGGGGGGTGTGCCTGCACCGCGCCCGGGGCCCACGCGAAGCGTCAGAAGCGGTCGGCGTGGGCCGTCGCCCACTCCGTGAAGGTGCGCGCCGGGTGGCCCGTCACCCGCTCGACCGTGTCCGCGACGGTCGAGGCCTCGGGCGGCGGTGCGGCGTGCCAGTTGATGACGTAGTCGGCGTCCTCCCGGGACACCCCCTCGGCCAGCAGCCTGTCCACGGCCTGTTCGTGCGTGATCGGGGCGAACTCCACGGGGCGCCCGATGACTCCGGACAGCACGGCGATCCGCTCCCGCGTGGTCAGCGTCTCGGGCCCCGTCAGGTTGTACGCCCGCCCGGAGTGGCCGTCATCCAGCAGAGCGGTCGCCGCCACCGCGCCGATGTCGGCCTCGTGGATGACGGCACTGGGCGCGTCGTACGGTTCGCGCACCACGCCCTCGGCGCGGATCGACTCCGTCCACGTCAACGCGTTGGACATGAACTCCTGCGGCTCCAGCCGTGTCCACTCCACCCCCGAGTCCGCGACGGCCCGTTCGACCGGTCCCACCCAGCCGCCCCACACCACCGTGATGCGCCGCACGCCCGCGTCGACCGCCCGCCGCACCAACGCGGGCCCGGCCTCGCTGAGTCCCGCCGTCACCGTGATGTGCAGCCGTTCGACACCGGCGAGGGCACCGCCCAAAGTCTCGGGCGCGGTGTGCGTGCCGGTCACCACCTCCACCCCGTCCGCCGGAAGTCTTCCCGCCGCCACGGCGGCGGCCGGATCGCGGGTGAGCGCCCGTACCCGTTCGCCCCGGCGGAGCAGTTCCGCCACCACATGCCGTCCGGTGTTCCCCGTCGCGCCTGTTACCAAAGTCGTCACGTGCGGACTCCCTTCATCGCTCACGACCGTAGAAGTTCAAGCGTGGTTGAGGTCAAGTGGCTTGCCCGGAGGGGCCGTTGTGTCCGGTCGCGCATGCCGGGTCGCGCTGTGTTGACGGCTGCGGCACGCGGACGTCCCGGGTGGAGGCGGGCGGCGGGGCAACGGGAGCCCCGCTCGCCACGGACCGGGGCGTGTACCGTACGGCAGCGCTGTGGCCAGCCGGTTCGCCGGGGCGGCCGCCCAAGGTGCCGGACCGGGACGGTGCCGGTCGACCCCGGCCGACCGCGACCGGATGGCGCAATCCCCCGCAGCGTGAGGGAATTTCCCCTCACGGCAATGACCCGTGTGAGGGAATTCCCCAGCGGAATCCGTGAGCCGGAAGGGGCCGCCTCTAGCCTGACACGAGGTCAGGCGGACGACTGTGAGGTGGTCGCACCATGAGTACCGGCGAGCACGATGTTCCCGAATTCGACGGTGGGGAACAGGGAAACCGCGAGAGCCGGGAGGTCGTCGATCCGTTGCTGCGGGTCGTGGGAAAACAGATCAAGCGGCTGCGCGAGGCGGCCGGATTGACACAGCAGGAGTTCGGTGACCGGATCGGATACGGGGTCGATCAGGTGTCGGCCGTCGAACGCGGACGTCGCGCCCCGAAGGCTCCCTTCATCGACGGCGTGGAATCGGTACTCAACGCCGGCGGGGTACTGAAGGCCATTCAGGAGGACATCGACCGCGCGCGTTTCCCGGCCCGATTCCGTGACTTCGCCAAGTGGGAGCAAGAGGCTTTCAGCCTTTACTCGTACGAGCCCCTGGTCGTCCCCGGGCTGTTGCAGACGGAGAGCTACGCGCGGGCACTGATCAGCGGCCAGTGCCCGCCCACCGACGAAGAGGTGGTGGAGGAACTGGTCGCCGCGCGTATGGAGCGCCGGGGAATCTTCGAGAGCCACAAGGCGGTCGTCACCGCCTTCGTGATCGAGGAGGCCGTGCTGCGCCGCCCGGTGGGGGGCAGGGAGACGATGGCGGAGCAGTTTGACTGGCTGCTTCGGATGGGCGCACTGCGCAATGTGTCCATTCAGATTATGCCGACTGCCCAGTGGCGACACCACGGCATCTACGGCTCCATCACGCTGCTGGATACCAAGGACGGGCGCAGTGTGGCGTATACCGAGTCACAGGAGATCAGCGCGGTGATCACCGACCGCTTGAGAGTCGGTGTCCAGGCTCAGCGCCATGGCATTATCCGTATGCAGGCGCTGGACGCGGAGCGGTCCGCGCGCCTCATCGAACGATTGGCGGGAGAGCTATGAACGGTGAGCGGCCGGCTTGGCGCAAGAGCAGTTACAGCGATGGCTCCGGTGCCAACTGTATCGAAGTGGCCGCGAGTTGTGATGGCGTGCAGGTCCGTGACACCAAGGCCGCACAAAGAGCGCGGCTGTCCTTCACACGTGAGCAGTGGACGGCCTTCATAGCGGGGGCGGTGCGTGCATGATCCGGCGCCGGAGTGGGGCACGGCGACCGTGAGGGTGCCCACCTCGCCGAAGATGCCCGCCGGGCCCGTCACGGCCCGTGTCCGCGACACCCGGAACACCCGCGACACCCGGGACACCGGACTCCTCGTCGGCCTCCCTCCGACGCCATGGGCGCTGCCCGTGCGGTTCGCCACCCGGCGACAGCTGTCCGATTTGTTAGGTTCGGCTCATGCCTCTCCACCACTCGCATCGCCAGCAGCACCTTCAGTCGCGGTGGACCGCCGTGGACGACTACTTCTCCGGCCTGCTCGCGCCCGAGGACGAGGTTCTGCGGGCCGCGCTGCTCAACAGTGAAGCGGCAGGGCTGCCCCCCATCCACGTGGCGCCGAACCAGGGGAAGATGCTGCAACTGCTCGCCCAGCTCCAGGGGGCCCGGCGGATCCTGGAGATCGGGACACTCGGCGGCTACAGCACCATCTGGCTGGGCCGGGCGCTGCCCACCGACGGCAGCGGCCGCCTCATCACCCTGGAGTACGACGCGGTCTACGCGGATGTCGCCCGCCGGAATCTGCGCCGGGCCGGCCTGGCCGAGACCGTGGAGGTACGGGTGGGGGCCGCGCTCGATACGCTCGCCGCGCTGGTCGAGGAGGGCGCCGAGCCGTTCGACGTCGTCTTCATCGACGCCGACAAGCCCAATAACGCGCACTACCTGGACTGGTCGCTCAAGCTCACCTGCCCCGGCAGTCTGATCATCGGGGACAACGTGGTCCGGGACGGCGCCGTCATCGATTCCGACAGCACCGACGCGCGGGTCAAGGGCGTACGGCGGTACCTGGAACGCATCGCGCGGGACGAGCGGTTGTCCGCCACCGCCGTCCAGACCGTCGGAAGCAAGGGGTACGACGGCTTCTCCCTCGCACGTGTGATCGGTTAAACGCGCAAAGGGCCTATGTACAGGGGCGGTTCTCCTGATTGGGTGTCCTCCGGCACACACCCGTCACCTCGCGTCACCTCGCGCCACCCCACCCCGGAGCGGTCATGTTCATCGCCTATGGCGTCGTCAGCGCCCTGCTTTCCGCCATACTCATCGGCACGGCCGCCGTATCCCTGTCCGGCAATCCCCAGTACCGCGCCAACCTCCGCGCCCTGCGCGTGCCGGACGCCTGGCAACCCCGGCTGGCCCTCACCAAGCTGGCCGGCGGGATCGGGCTGCTCGCCGGCCTCGTGATCGTGCCGCTCGGCGCCGCCGCCGCCTCCGGCGTGATCTGCTACTTCATCGGGGCGGTCCTCATCCACCTGCGCGCCGGTGACCGCGGCCTGGTCCCGCCCATCGTCTCCGGCCTGCTCGCCGTCGCCGCCCTGATACTGCGACTGGCCTCCGCCTGAACCGCCGGTCTGCTTGACTGATGCCCGTGCGGGTTCTTCATGTGGTCACATTGCACACCCCGACGCACGCGTTCGGCGGCCCGACCCGGGTGGCGCTCAACCTCTGCCGGGGTCTGCGCGCACGCGGGCACGAGGCCCTCACGCTCGCGCTCGGCGACGGTTTCCCGCCCGGGGAGCCCCTGCCGCGCCACGTGGACGGGGTGCCGGTGCGGTTGTTCCCGGCCCGGCACGTACTGCCCCGCTTCGAGGTGAGCGGCATCACCTCGCCCGCCCTGCTGGCCCGCGCCCGGTCGTACATCCGCTCGGCCGACGTGGTCCATGTCCACCTGATGCGGGACCTGATCACCCTGCCCTTCGCACTGATCGCCCTGCGGGCCGGCCGGCCCCTCGTCGTCCAGACGCACGGCATGGTCGATCCGACCGACAAACGCGTCGCGCAGCTGGTGGACGTACTGGGAATGCGCCGGGTGCTCCGGCGCGCCGACGCCGTCCTGCATCTCACCGAGCGCGAGCGGCGCGAGACCGCCGCCGTCGTGGCCCCCGACCCGATCGCCCCCGCCCACCGCCTCGTCAACGGAGTGCCGGGGCGCGAACGGCGGACGCGCCTCCCCGGCCCCGGACGCCCCCCGACCGTGCTCTACCTCGCCCGCGTGCAGGAGGGGAAGCGGCCGCAGGACTTCGTACGGGCCATGCCGGCCGTGCTCGACCGGCACCCGGACGCGCGGTTCGTGCTCGCCGGGCCCGACACCGGGGCGCTCGCCGGCACACTGGCGCTCGCCGGCGAACTGGGGGTACGCGACGCGCTCGACGTGCCCGGCGGGCTCGACGGGCCCGATGTGCTGCGGCAGTTGCGGGCCGCGGACGTGTTCGTGCTGCCGTCCGTCCAGGACGCCTTCTCCGTCTCCGTCCTGGAAGCGATGTCGGTCGGCACCCCCGTCGTCATCACCGCCACCACGGGGCTCGCCCCGGACGTCGCCGGGGCGGGCGCCGGGCGGGTCGTGGAACGGCCGCAGGACATCGCGGGCGCCGTCCTGGAACTGCTGGACCCGGCGGCCAACGAGAAAGCCTCGCTGGCCGCCTGGGACCTGGTGCGGCGGCGGTTCACCCTCGACGCCGTCGTCGGCGAACTCCTCGGCATCTACGAGGGACTCGAACACCGCCGCTAGAACCGGGACTCGGCCAGCTCCCGCGCCTTCACCCCGATCTGCCAGCGGTAGAAGCTCATCGCCAGCGCGTAGTCGAGCCCGGCCCGCCCGTCCAGGAAGCCACGCTTGCAGACATACGCGTAGGCGAAGGAGACCAGCGGCTTGAACGGGGCCCGGTGGAACAGCTGCCCCTGCCGGGTCTTCGCCACCCGGATCTGCTCCCGCACCTCGGGGTTCAGCTCCAGCCACGCCTCCCAGTCCGAGTAGCGGTTGTGCCGATCGAACCACGTCCCCACCGGGTCCAGGTCCCGGTGCTCGATCGGCGCCCGCAGCCGGAACGCCGGGTGCGCCAACGGCTGGTAGTGCCCCTCCTGTTCACCCATCCCCGGCGCGTCCAGATCGTCCGGCTCGGGGAACCTGGCCCGGGTCCTGTCCAGCAGCGCCCGCTTCACGATGGTGTACCCGTGCCGCAGCCGCCGCCCGCCGAACCAGTACCCCAGCGGTATGTCGAACGCCGCCGGTTTCACCCCGCGACCGTCGAAGAAGATCCGCCGCAGCTCGGCGAGCAGCTCGGGGCTCGGCGTCTCGTCACCGTCCAGGAACAGCACCCAGTCCCTCTCGCGGTGCACATGGTCCAGGCACCACTGCTTCTTCTTCGGGTACTTCCCGTCCCAGGTGTACGGGACGATCTCGGCGCCCGCCGCCTTCGCCAGCTTCCGGGTGCCGTCCGTGCTGTCGGAGTCCACCACGACGACGGCCTCGAAGTGGTGGATGACGGAACGCACCGTGGAGGTGATGTTCTCCGCCTCGTTCTTCGTCGGGATCACCACGACGATGGGTAGTTTCCGCACCGGTGCGCTCACTCTCCTCGGGCCTGGTCCAGCAGATCCCCGTACTCGGGGCACAGGTTCTCGATCGCCGTCTCCGCCTGCGGGATCTCGCCGTCGCGCAGCGCGCCGGTGATCTCCTCACCGGTGGCGTGCCGGTCGAGGTAGCCGAGGCGCTCGCACGCCTCCGTGCCGATCTCCAGCACCGCCGCCGGGTCGGTACCGGCCGGCACGTCGGGGCTGCCGGACAGCTCGGTCACGAAGGCCCGCTGCTCCGCCGTCAGTCCACCGCCGGACGCGGACCCGCCGGCGGGCGAGCCCTGGGGCGCGGCCCCCGGATCCGCGTCGGGGTCCGCGTCGGGGTCCGTGTCGCGGTCCGGATCCGGGTCCGCCGCGCCTTCCCCTTCGCGCTCTCCCGCGCCCCCGCCGGCCTCCCGGCCCTCGCCGTCCGCCGTGCCGTCCGCCCCTGGTGCCCCGGCCGGCCCCGTCGCCCCGGGCTGCCCGGCGCCCACCGTCACCTGGCCCCCGCCGCTGCGCGCCGAGCACTGGTTCAGCACCAGCAGTCCCGCCAGCGTCGCCAGCAGCCCCAGCGCGAACAGCAGCCTGTACCTCCGCAGCCACATCATCACGGGGCCCCGAACGTCAGCAGCAGCTGCGGACGGTTGGCCTCGGCGCCCGACTCACGCGCGTACAGCCACAGACTGTCGTCCCCGTCCCCTACCAGCGCCACGTTCAACTGCCCGCCCAGCGATCCGCGCACCGTCGCCGTCGTCAGCGGCACCGTGTACGTGCCGCCCACCGACTCCGGCGCGCTCAGCGTGCCCAGCGCGCCCGTCCCCAGCGCGGGTCTGCCGGTGTACGTGGTGCCCGTCTCCGTCCAGCTCCCGGTGACCGGCAGTACCGTGAAGTCGTCCACCGACCCCGCCACCGCGTCCGTCGTCACCCGTACCCGCAGCGCGGCGCTCTTGAGCACGGTCCCGGAGGGGGCGGCCGGCAGCTGGAAGCGCAGATACGCCTCGTACCCGGGGGTGCCGCGCACCGCCAGATTCTGGTGCGTGCCGTAGTTGGCGCTGACCGCCGCCGCGTTGACGTAGGTGTCGGCCACCGGCGTCAGCTGGGTGACGGTGTCCACCGGCTGCGACGCCGCCTGGTAGTGCGCGGTGACCCGGGCCGCCGACAACTGCGCCCCGTACACGGCCGTCTCGTCCAGCTGGCCGTTGAAGAAGTCGCTGGAGGGGCGGGAGGCGAGGCTCGCCGTGCTGTCGCCGCCGACGCGCCACCAGCCGGTGCGGTTCCGCACCTGGGTGATGGACGTGTTGCTCGCGACCTGTGTGCCGTCCACGTACAGCCGCATCCCGTTCGCGCCCACCGAGGCCACGACATGGTGCCACCGGCCGTCGTTGTACCGCGCCGTGCCGCCGCTGGTGATCGTGCGCAGCGCCGTGTCGTACACCCCGAACGACAGCCGGCCGTCGTTCAGCATGTACAGGTTGTTGTCGCGCACCGAGCTCGGCTCCAGGGTCCGGTTGCCCAGCCCGATGATCTTGCCGCCCTGCGTGGTGGTGGTCTTGAACCAGGTCTCGACCGTGAACCGGGTCAGACCGGAGTAACTGCGGTCGCTGTAGGTGTACGTCGCGGACCCGTCGTGGCCCACGCCCGCCGCGCCGGGCCCGGGTACGGCGCCGGGGGTGACGCCGCGCTGCGGGCCGTTGCGGTGCACGCCGTTGGCCCGGTTGTTCGCCGAGGCGTCGGTGACCAGGTTCCCCCAGGTCTCGTCGAACCGCCAGTACAGCAGCGGGTTGTCGGCCCGCACCGCCTGCACGTACGGCTGGGTTCCGGAGGCGACCGTCGCCGACACCGGGGTGGACAGCGCCGTGGTGTTGCCTGCCCCGTCGGTCGCGGTGACCCGGTAGCTGTGGGTCTCGCCCGCCGTCACCGCCGTGTCGGTGAAGGTCTGCTGCGGGCGGCGCCAGGGCACCGACTCCACCTCACTGGTGTGGATCGGGGTGGTGGCGCCGTCGCGGTAGACGCGGTACGTCAGCAGGTGGTCGTCCAGGTCGATGCTGGGCCGCCAGTGCACCTCGATCTGGCCCGGTGTGTGCGAGGAGGCGTACACCTCGGGCACGGACGGATTCCCGGTGTCCGGGCGGTCGGCGAACCGGGTCAGGCCCCACTGCGGCTGCCCGTTGACGGTGGTGAAGCCGCCACCCACCCACAGGAAGTCGCGGTCGTCGGTGGGGTGGTCCAGGACGGCCTGGAGCACGCGCGGCCCCAGCGCCTCGCCGAGGCCGTCGTTGGTGTTGGGGAACCAGCCCAGCAGCTTGGGGTGGTTCACCGACTGCGCGAACAGGTGGTAGCGCGGCTGGTCGGGGAACTCGCCCATGCTGGAGCAGTCATGGGCGTGGTGCCCGCTGTAGAGCACGTCCTGGTACACCTCGACCGCCTGGGTGGCGCCCAGGCAGGTGTCGCGCCAGCGTTCGTTGAGGTCGCTGTGGTTGAGGGCGATCCGCCCGTCGAACACTCCCGACCCGGTGCCCTCGTTGCCGGTGTAGAAGCCGGTGGCGTCCACCGCGATGTCCTGCACGGTGGAGGTGCGCTCGATGAACCCCAGCGGATACGTGCGGACGTTGGCGCCGGTGTCGGCCCGTACCACCGCCAGCGCGTGCGAGTCGGCGCCGTTGACGGTGAAGAAGTCGCCGCCCAGGATCACCCGGCTGCCGTCCGGGGTCAGTTCCACCGCCTTGGCCGGCTCGTCGGCGTTGGCGACCCAGTCCGTCAGTGTGCCGTCCGGGGTCACGGCTGCGAACCGGGACCTGGCGGTGCTGTTGATCTGGGTGAAGTTGCCGCCCAGATAGACCCGGTCGTCGCTCACCGCGAAGGAGCGCACCATGCTGTTGGCGGCGACCGGGAAGCTCTTGCGGGTGCAGCCGGGCAGGTCGAAGGCCGCCACCGAGGAGGCCCCGACGCCGTTCACCGACCCGAAGGTGCCGCCCACGTACAGCGTCTGGCCGTCGGGGGAGACCTCCAGGGCACGGACCGTCGCCGTACCCGATCCGACGGTGAACCGCAGATCGCACGTCACCGGCTCGCCGGTGGCGGCGTCCAGGGCGACGAAATTGTCCACGGCCTGCTCCTGGGTGCCGGACGCGGCGCCCGGGGGACGGATGGTGGAGAAGGTCCCGCCCACGAACACCGTGCCGTCCGCCTCCGCCAGGGCGTGCACGATGCCGTTCGTCTGCCAGGTCGGGAGCTCGTCCGCGGTGAACCCCACGGGAGGGGTCAGCGCGTGCGCGCCCCCGCTCTCGCCGCCGACCCCGCCGCCGGCTCCCACCAGGGCCCCGGCGGCCAGCGCCAGGGCCGTTCCGTACACGGTGGCCCGCCGCCACCCACTCCGGTTCTGCCGTGCTGTCATCGCGCCCACTCCGCCTCGCCGTCCTTCACCGGTCGCTCCCCTTCACCGATCCATCCGTGACCATCCGTCCGGCGGTGGTCACGGTCCCCGCGTGTGCACGCCGCGGTCGCGGTCACCGATCCACCCGTACCCGGGCCCCGCTCAACTCCTCCTCCAGCGCGGCGATATCGGCCTTCACCATCAGCCGGGCCAGCTCGCGCCAGCGCACCGCCGGCTCCCAGCCCAGCAGCTCCCGCGCCTTGCCCGCGTCCCCGATCAGCGCGTCCACCTCGCTGGGGCGTTCGTACTTGGGGTCGAACCGCACGTGGTCCGCCCACTCCATGTCCGCCGCCGCGAACGCCTCGGCCAGGAAGTCCCGTACGGTCGCCGCGTCCCCGGTGGCCACCACGTAGTCGTCGGGCACCTCGCGCTGGAGCATCCGCCACATCGCCTCGACGTACTCCGGCGCGTAGCCCCAGTCCCGTACCGCGTCCAGATTGCCCAGATACAGCTTGTCCTGGAGCCCGGCCCCGATCCGGGCGACGGCCCGGGTGATCTTGCGGGTCACGAAGGTCTCACCACGGCGCGGCGACTCATGGTTGAACAGAATGCCGTTCACCGCGAACATGCCGTATGCCTCGCGGTAGTTGACGGTCGACCAGTAACTGAACACCTTGGCGCAGCCGTACGGGCTGCGCGGGTGGAACGGGGTCCCCTCGTGCTGCGGCGGCGGGGCCGCGCCGAACATCTCCGAGGACGACGCCTGGTACACCCGGGCCGGTACGCCGCTGGCCCGGAGCGCCTCCAGCAGCCGCAGCGAACCGAGCCCGGTGACGTCCCCGGTGTACAGCGGCGCGTCGAACGACACCCGCACGTGCGACTGGGCGCCGAGGTTGTACACCTCGTCCGGGCTGACCTCCCGCAGCAGATTGACCAGCGCCACCCCGTCCGACAGATCGGCGTGGTGCAGGATCAGCCGCCGCTCGAAGTCCTGCGGGCCCTGGTAGATGTGGTCGATCCGCTCGGTGTTGAAGGAGGAGGAGCGGCGCACCAGCCCGTGCACCGTGTACCCCTTCCCCAGCAGCAGTTCGGCCAGGTACGAGCCGTCCTGCCCGGTCACCCCGGTGATCAGCGCGGTCCTCGGCATCAGCGGTTCCCCCAGTGGGATGTGAAGTCGGCTTGTGTGAAACGGCGTTGCCGCGTGCGGGCGGGCTGGCAGAATCCGGGAGCGTGACGTCGCCCGCGCCTTCGCCCGCGCCCCCGCTCCTGCTGCCGCCCGCCGCCCGGATCTTCGTCGCCGGCCACCGCGGTCTGGTCGGCTCCGCCCTCACCCGCCTGCTGACGGCCGAGGGGTACGAGGTCCTCACCCGTACCCGTGACGAGCTGGATCTGCGCGACGCCGGGCGCACCGGCGCCTTCCTGCGCGAGGCCCGCCCCGACGCCGTGGTGCTCGCGGCGGCCCGGGTCGGCGGGATCATGGCGAACTCGCGCCATCCGGTGCCCTTTCTGGAGGACAACCTGCGCATCCAGCTGTCCGTGATCGCCGGAGCGCACGCGGCGGACATCGACCGGCTGCTGTTCCTGGGCTCCTCGTGCATCTACCCCAAGCACGCCACCCAGCCGATCACCGAGGACGCGCTCCTGACCGGCGCGCTGGAACCGACCAACGAGCCGTACGCCCTTGCCAAGATCGCCGGGATCACCCAGGTACGCGGCTACCGGCGGCAGTTCGGGCGCGCGTACATCTCGGCGATGCCCACCAACCTCTACGGGCCCGGCGACAACTTCGACCCCGAGACCTCGCACGTCCTGCCCGCCCTGATCCGCCGCTTCCACGAGGCGCGCACCTCCGGCCGCCGGGAGGTGGTGCTGTGGGGGAGCGGCACCCCGCGCCGGGAGTTCCTGCACAGCGACGACCTGGCGCGCGCCTGTCTGCTGCTGCTGCGCCGGTACGACGGGGACAGCCCGGTCAACGTCGGCTGCGGCGAGGACCTTTCCATCGCGGAACTGGCCTCTCTGGTGGCGGATGCCACCGGGTTCACCGGGGGCATCGGCTGGGACACCGGCAAGCCGGACGGCACCCCGCGCAAGCTGCTGGAGGTCTCCCGGCTGCGCGCGCTGGGCTTCACCCCGGCCGTGCCGCTGGCGGACGGCATCCGGGACACCTACCGCTGGTGGCGTGCGCAGGGCGGGCAGGACCAGCGGGCCCCGGGCGGTGAGCGGGCGGCGCGGATCGCGTAGAGGTGTCATCACCCGTGCCGCCCCTCAGTACGCGCCCCGGCCGTCCACGACGGCGCGGAACGTCCTGGCCAGCACGTCCAGATCCCCGGTCAGCGACCAGTTGTCGGCGTAGGACAGATCCAGCGCCAGGCTCTCGTCCCACGACAGCTCCGAGCGCCCGCCGACCTGCCAGGGGCCGGTGAGGCCCGGTTTCACCGACAGCCGCCGCAGCGCCGCCGATCCGTAGCGCTCCACCTCGTCGGGCAGCGGCGGGCGCGGGCCGACCAGGGACATCCGGCCGGACAGCACGTTGAGCAGCTGCGGGAGTTCGTCCAGCGAGCTGCGCCGCAGCCAGCGCCCGACCCGGGTGACGCGCGGATCGCGGCGCATCTTGAACAGCGGGCCGCCGCAGTGGTCGTTGGCGGTCTCCAGCGCCGGGCGCAGCCGTTCCGCGTCGGTGACCATGGTGCGGAACTTCCACATGGTGAACGGCTCGCCGCGCAGCCCGACCCGGGTCTGCCGGTAGAGGGCGGGGCCGCTGGAGTCGAGCCGTACGGCCAGCGCCACCGCCGCCAGCAGCGGGGCGAGCAGCAGCAGGCCGAGGGCCGCTCCGGTACGATCCAGGGCCGCCTTGAGGAACGGCTGCGGGCCGCGCCGCAGGGGCGGGACGACATGCAGCAGGCTCAGTCCCGCGGTGGCCTGGACGCGTACCCGGCCCGGCGCCACCTCGCTCAGTCCGGAGGCGATGACGAAGCCGAGCCCGGCGTCGTGCACCGCCCAGGACAGCCGGCGCAGCCGGTCGCCGGTGAGCAGCGAGCCGGGGGCGACCAGGATGAGGTCGGCCTCCAGCCGGCGGGCGGCGTCGAGCACGGTGGAGCCGTCCGGGCCCTCGGGAAGCACCTCGGACAGGGCGAGGGTGAGGGTGGGTTCGTCGGCGGTGAGCCGGCCGGTCTCCGGAGCGCCGCAGGTGAGGTGGCCGCCGCCGACGGGGACGGTGCCGATGACGACGTAGGCGTGGTCGGTGCGGGCGGCGAGCTGTGCGGTGACCGCGTCCACCGGGCCCGGTTCGCCGACGACCAGGACCCGGCACAGGGCTTGGGCGCGGCGGCGGCTGCGGGTGAGATGGCGGTGGGTGAGGGCGGCGGCGAGCGCGGTGAGGAACGGGGCCGGGGCGAGGGCGCCGACGGCGGTGAGGAGGCTGGAGGACTCGCCGGTGAGGACGCGGAGCGCGGCGAGCAGGCCGAGCAGGATGAGCCAGTCGTGCAGGGAGCTGAGCAGGCCCCGGGTCTCCCCGAGGGTGCGTAACGCGTAGCGGTGGTGGGCCGCGCGGACGCCGGCCCAGGCGGTGGCGGCGGTCGCGGCGGCGGCCAGCGGGCGGGGTTCCCCCGTGGCGGTGAAGGCGGCGAGGACGGGGACGAAGACGCCGAGGGCGTCGGTCGCCAGGGCGGTGGGGGCGTACCAGGCGGGTTTGTCGCGGCGCCGGGTGGGGGGCGGCGCGCTCGCGGCGGAAGGTCTTCGGACGGCTCCGGAGCGTGAGGTACCCAGTGGACGCATGGACCCCCCAGGTGATGCGCGATGGTGGACGCGGTGCGACGGTGCGACGGTGCGACGGTGCGACGGTGCGGCGGTGCTGAGTTGCGGAAGTGCGGCGGTACGGAGGCGGTGCGCGGTCGGCCGGACGGTTGTGCGGGTGTGGTGAATCAGCCGTGAACAGGGCGCGTCCTCACCTCCCCGTGAGTCGCGCCCGTGCAGCAGCAGAGAGCTTAGGGGAAAGGACCACCGTTTGGCGGTTGTTGGTCGAATCTTTCCCGATGTGCCGGTGTCAGCGCCTGGATTCAGTCGCTCTGCGGGGAATCACCAACCGCACACCCGTATGGGGGTGCGGCAGTACGTCGACGGGGTACTGGTAGACGGATGACAGCAGTCCGTTTGTGAAGATCTCCTCGGGCGGGCCCTCGGCGGCGATCCGCCCGCCGTGCAGCACGGCGGCCCGGTCGGCGTACGCGGCGGCGAGCCCGAGGTCGTGCAGCACGACCACCACGCCCTGCCCGGCCGCGGCCCGTTCGCGGCAGATACGCAGTACCAGTTCCTGGTGGCGCAGATCCAGCGCGGCCGTCGGCTCGTCGAGCAGCAGCAGCGGGGCGCGCTGGGCCAGGACACGGGCGAGCGCCACCCGGGCCCGCTCACCGCCCGACAGCGCGGAGAACGGCCGGGCCGCGAACGCGGTCACCTCCGTCGCCGCCATCGCCTCCGCGACCGCCCGTTCGTCGTCGTCCGCCTGCGGTGTCCCCGCCCACGGCGCGCGACCCATCGCCACCACCTCGGCCACCGCGAACGGGAACGACAGCTCGGCCGACTGCGGCAGCACCGCGCGGCGCAGCGCCAGATCGCGGGCGTCCCAGTCACCGGCCGGCCGGTCCGCGATGAACAACTCGCCCGCGTCCGGGCGCAGATCGGCGGCGAGTGCGGCCAGCAGCGTGGACTTGCCCGCCCCGTTCGGGCCGACCAGCGCCACCACCTCACCGGCGGCGACCGACAGATCCACGCCGTCCAGCACGGCGCGCCCGCCCAGCCGTACGGTCAGCCCGGCGGCGTGCGCCAGCGGCCGGCCCGGCGCGGGCGGCGCCGGGGGCCGCGGGGCGCGGGCGGTCCATCCGGTGAGCAACTGGCGGATCACGCCCAGCCTCCTTGCCTGCGACGGGTCCTGCGCAGCAGCCAGAAGAAGAACGGGCTGCCGATGAGGGCGGTGAGCACCCCGAGCGGCAGCTCGGCGGGTGCCACGAGGGTGCGGGCGCCGAGATCGGCGGCCAGCAGGACGAGCGCGCCGCCCAGCGCGCTGCCCGGGATGAGGAAGCGGTGACCCGGCCCGACCGCCATCCGCAGCAGATGCGGCACCAGCAGCCCGACGAAGGTGATCACCCCGGCCACGGCCACGGCGGCGGCGGTCAGCAGCGCCACCACCAGGATGAGGGTGATGCGCAGCCGTTCGACGTCCACCCCCAGGTGGCGCGCGGGGCGTTCGCCCAGGGCCAGCAGATCCAGGCGGCGCGCGTACAGCGGGGCGACGAGCAGCCCGGCGAGCGCGCAGGGCAGGACGGCCAGCACTTTGGGCCAGGTGGCCTGGGCGAGCGAACCGAGCTGCCAGAACGTGATCTGGCTGACCTGGGCGTTGTCGGCGAAGAAGGTGAACAGGCCGACGAGCGCGCCCGCGAAGGCGTTGACGGCGATGCCGGTGAGGATGAGGGTGACGACCTCGGTGCGCCCGGCGGAGCGCGAGAGCGCGTACACCAGCAGGACGGTGAACAGGCCGGAGACGAACGCGGCGGCCGTCACCGTCCAGTTGCCGAGGAACGTCCAGCCGAACGCGATCGTGGCGACCGCGCCCACGGCGGCGCCGAGCGAGATGCCGATCACGCCGGGTTCGGCGAGCGGATTGCCGAACACCCCCTGCATCAGGGCTCCCGCGCAGCCGAGCGAGGCGCCGACCAGCAGCGCGAGGACGACGCGCGGCAGCCGGACGTTCCACAGCACGCTCTCGGCGGTGCGGTCCATGGCCTGGCCGCCGAGCCCGGTGCGGTGGGCGACGGAGGAGAGGATGTCGGGCAGCGCGATTCGGTAGGCACCGGTGCCGGTGGCGATGAGCGCGAGCAGCACGAGGGCGGCGAGCAGACCCGCGGTGAGCAGGGCGGCGCGTCGGCGCCTGACCGGAGCCACGGGCGCGGCGCCCGGTGCCACCCGTATCGCGGCCTCGTCCACCGGCCGTCCGGTACCGGACCCGGCGGCTTGTCCGCGGCCGTCCCCCTGTCCGTGGCCGCGATCGCGGTGGAGGTCGTGAGCGGTCATGCGGCGTCGGCCCCGGCGTGGATCTGGGCGGCGAGGTCGGCCAGCACCGCGTCCGTGCGGGGGCCGTAGTTCAGCAGGACGCCGTCCGGGATGTCGGCGATCCGCCGGTCCGCGCCGGCCGGGGTCTCGGCGATTCCGGGGATCTCCAGCAGCCCGTCGATGCCACCGACGGAGTCCAGCCCCTTGGTCATCACCAGGATCACCTCGGGCGCCGCCGTCACCAGCGCCTCGCTGGTGATCGGGGTGAAGTCCTTCGTCAGCCCCGATTCCTTGCCCGCGTCGATGCCGCCGGCCGCCTCGATCAGCGAGGAGGCCCCCGACTCGGCACCGCCGATCAGATAGACGGAGGCCGTGCCGCGCAGATAGAGGAACGCCACCCGGGGCCGGTCGCCGCCGGAGGGAAGGTCCGCCCGCACGGCGGCGATCCGCTGCCCCGTACGGTCGTTCAGGACGTCCCCGGCCTCCGGCACGCCCAGTGCGCCGGCCACCGCGGTGATCCGGGCCGCCACGTCGTCCAGTTCCCCGGCGGCGTCGAAGACGACCACGGGGACGCCCGCGCCGCGGATCTGGCCGATGGCTTCGGCCGGCCCCGTGGTGGACTCGATCAGCACCACGTCCGGATGGAGCGACAGCACGCTCTCCGCCGAGACCTCATGGCCCCGGGTGACGACCGGGAGATCCGCCGCCTCCTCGAAGGTGGCGGTCACGTCCCGGCCCACGACGCGCTCGCCGAGGCCCAGGGTGTAGACGATCTCGGCGATGGATCCGGACAGCGGGATGATCCGCTCGGCGCTCTCCACCGTGATCTCCACGCCGTCCGCCGAGTCCACCGTGACCGGCAGGGCGGGCACCGGCGCGGGCCCCTCCAGGGGTTCGAGGCGGTCGGCGGGGTCGCCGGCCGGGCCCGCCGGCCCCGTGCCGGCCTGCTCCCCGGTGCCGCTGCCGCCTCCGGTAGCGGTCGCGCACCCGCCGAGGGCGAGTGTGGCGAGCAGCAGCAGTGCGGCAAGTGGGCCGCGCACTAGGTGCCGTTGTGTCACGGGGAGTCCGCCTTTCGGGCCCGGGGTTTCCGATCTGGCCACCCGTAGCTTAGGTTAGCCTAACCTCAGTTCATGGCCCCGGGTCTGCTGGAAGGAACCCGTCGATGCTGCCCAGATCCCAGCGTGCCCGCGCACTCGCCCTCGCGCTGCTCGCCCTCCTGCCGTCGCTGGTGGCGGTGCTGCTGCTGCCCGGCACGGCCCAGGCCGCCGAACGCTCTGTCTCCGGCGGCCGGCTGGACTGGGGCATCAGGTCCTCCTTCCTCACCTATGTCACCGGGCCCATCGCCCAGGGCAGTTGGTCGCTCAGCGGCGGGGCCTCCACGGTCGGAACCAGCCAGTTCCGCTTCCACTCCGCCACCGGCTCCTACGACCCGGACAGCGGCGCGGCCACCGCCGCCTACTCCGGGGGCGTGCGCTTCCTGGGGCACCAGCAGCCGGACGGCTCCTACGAACTGGACCTGACCGTCTCCAACCCCACGCTCTCCCTCTCCGGCGGCTTTGGCACCCTCTACGCCGACGTGCGCAGCAAGGCGCGCGGCAGCGGCGAGATCACCGACCGCGCCCGGGTGCCGCTCGCCTCCCTCGACCTCTCCGGCGTCGACCTGCGCGGCGGCACGCAGTTGGCGGTCTCCGGCATCCCCGCCACCCTCACGCGTGACGGCGCGACCGCCTTCGCCGGTTACTACGAGGCGGGCGACGCGCTGGACCCGGTGACCTTCACCGCCGACACCCCGGAGCGCGCCGCGCTGCCCGCCGAGGACCCCGAACCCGGCCCCGAGCCGGGTCAGGAGCCCGAGGACGGGCAGGAAGAGGAGCCCGCCGCCCGGGAGATCACCGACGCGGCCGTCGACTGGGGGGTACGGCGCACCTACCGCGAGTACGTCACCGGTGACATCGCGGCCGGGCGGTGGGAGCTGAGCGACGGGGCCCAGGACGGCGGCGCGCTGTTCCGCTTCCCGGCGGGCGAGGGCACCGTGGATCCCGAACAGGGCACCGCCGAGGCGCGTTTCACCGGAACGCTGCGCTTCACCGGCAACGACCTCGATCTCGAACTGAGCGCCGTCCGCGTGGACATCGCGGACGGCACCGGGACCCTGTCGGCCGATGTCACCACGGATGAGGGCGCCCGCGAGCGGCAGCCGCTGGTCACCTTCACCGCCGGCCCGGAACAGCTGGCCCCGGCCCACGGCCTGATCCTCATCGAGGAGACCCCCGCCCAACTGACCGACGAGGGCGCGGACATCTTCGGCCTGTACCAGCCGGGCACGCAGATGGACCCGGTCACGGTGGCCTTCGCCCTCACCGAGGACGCCCGACTCCCCGCCCTGCCCGACATCGGCAGCGACCCGGTGGAAACGGAGACGGCCGCCCCCGCACCGGAGAGCGACGCGGAAACCGAGCCCGAACCGGCCGCCGCCTCCTCTTCCTTCCCCGCCTCCCTCATCGCGGCGGGCGCCGGCACGGTCCTCGTGCCGGCCGCCCTCACCGCCTACCTCATGTCGAGGCGCCGCAGCGCGCGGCACACAGAAGATCCTTCCGGAACACCCGAGGAGTCAACGCGATCATGACGACCGCAACCCGAGCCCGTACCCGTACCGTACGGCGCGGCGGCATGCTGCTGGCGGCGGCGACCGCCACCGTGCTGTACACCACCGGCTTCGCGGCCCCGGCCTTCGCCGACGAACGGCCCGGCGCGAGCTCCTTCGAGCTGATCGACGGCACCCTGGACTGGGGCGTCAAAGCCTCCTTCAACCGCTACGTCTCCGGTCCGATAGCCGGCGGTTCGATCACCACCGCCGACGGCGCCGAGACGAACGCGGACTCCACCTTCCGCTTCACCAACGGCACCGGCGGCTACGACCTTCCCACCCACGGGGTGGACACCGCCTTCGACGGCAGCGTCCACTACGAGGGGCACCACGGCGCGCTCGACGTGAAATTCTCCGATCTGCGGGTCGTCACCGAAGGCACCGCGGGGGCCATCGTCGCGGACATCACCGTCGCCGGTGAGGTCACCGAGGACGTGGAGGTCGCCGGCCTCGACCTGTCGAGTGTCCGGCCCGGTTCGGGCGACGGCGGCGCGATGGTCTTCGCCGACATCCCGGCCACGCTGACCAAGGCGGGCGAGCAGGCGTTCTCGTACAACGGCAGCCCGATGTACCCGGAGGGCACCGAACTGGACCCGGCCACCCTGACGGTCACCCCGAAGACGGCCGAGCCGGAGCCGGAGCCCGAGAACCCGGAGAACCCGGAGAACCCGGAGAACCCCGAGAACCCGGAGAACCCCGAGAACCCGGAGAACCCGGAGAACCCCGAGAAGCCCGAGAAGCCGGACGGTGAGAACCCCGTCGACGACGAGCCGGACGCCGAGGACCCGATCCCCGCCGGGGTCGTCCACGACGGCACCCTGGACTGGGGCGTCAAGGAGTCCTTCCGCACCTACATCAACGGACCGATCGCGCACGGCGATGTGGAGCTGGCCGACGGCGCCGTCCACAGCGGTGACGGCTACCGCTTCACCGACGCCGAGGGCGAGTTCGACACCACCGAGGAAACCCTCGGCGCCGCCTTCGACGGCAGCGTCCGCTTCTTCGGCCACGCCGAGGCCGGCGGCGGGTACGCCCTCGACCTCACCTTCTCCGACTTCGCGGTGGAGATCGACGGTACCCAGGGCGAGTTGATCGCCGATGTCGTCACCAAGGACGGCACGTACGACGCCGTCACGGTCGCCGACCTCGACATCCCGGCCGGCGCCCTCACCTCCGAGGACGACGTCATCGTTCTCACGGACATCCCGGCGACGCTGACCGCCGAGGGCTCCGAGGCGTTCGCGTACAACGGCACCCCGATGTACCCGGCGGGCACCGCGCTCGACACGCTCACCGTCACGGTGGCCCTGAGCGAGGACGCCGAACTGCCCAGGGGCGAGAACCCCGGTGGCACCGGCTCCATCACCACCCCGGCCGGCACCACCCCCCAGGGCGGCGCCTCCGGCGGTGCCCTCGGTGGCGCCCTGGCCAGCACCGGCAGCGGTATCCCGCTCGCCGAACTGGCCGGTGGCGCCGCCGCCCTGAGCGCGGCAGGTGTCGCGGCGTTCTACGCCGCCCGCCGCCGCACGCTGTCGCCGGGCTGACGGTCCAGCCCGCGACAGACAGCGTGCCCGCCGGTCAACGCCCGGCCGGCGGGCACGCGCCTCCCCACCGGCCGTCATGGCCCCGGCCGGTCAGCGACGGCCGAGCAGCCTCTCGATGTCCATCAGCTGCTCGGCCGTCAACGGCCCGAACTCCATCGCCGCCGCGTTCTGTTCGGCCTGCGCCACGGTGCGGATGCCCGGGATCGGCACCGCGGCCGGGCTGCGCGCCCACAGCCAGGCCAGCGCGCCCTGCGCCGGGGTACGGCCTGCGCTGGTGAGCACGTCACGCACCGCCTCGAACTTCGCCCGCCATACGGGCTCCAGCCGACCGTCCCTGAAGTACCTCAGCCAGGCCGGCGGTTCGGCCCGGATGTCCCCGGGGCTCAGGCTCGCGCCGCCGCCCGGGACACTGTCGTACTTCCCTGTCAGCACCCCCATCGCCAGCGGCCCACGGTTGATCGCCGCCAGCCCCTCCGCCTCGCACAGCGCCAGCAGTTCGGGCGCGTCCTCCAGCACGTTGCAGTTCAGCTGCACGCTCGCGCAGTGCTCGCCGGCCGCGAACACCTTCGCCCGGTCGGGGAAATCGGTGGACCAGCCGTACGCCCGGATCAGCCCCTCGGCCACCAGCTCCTCGCACACCTCGCGCAGTTCCTCGCCCACCTCGGGCGGCGCGTGGCCGATGTGGAACTGGTAGAGGTCCAGATGGTCCGTGCCCAGACGGCGCAGGCTCGCGGTCAGCGCACGCCGCACATAGCCGGGGCTGACATCCGGATCCCGCGCCATGGTGCCGGTGGCCGGATCGAAGACGTTGCCCCACTTGGAGGCGAGCACCACCTCCTCGCGGCGCCCCTTCAGCGCCCGGCCCAGCACCTCCTCACTGTGCCCGGTGCCGTAGCAGTCGGCGGTGTCGAAGAAGGTGACACCCAGCTCCAGCGCCCGCCGTACCGCCCGCACCGACTCCTCGTCGTCCACCGCGCCCCAGCCCAGCGGCAGGCCCTCGGTGTCCTGCCACGGGCCGCCGATCGCCCAGCAGCCGAAGCCGAGCGGGCTGACAGCGATCCCGGAGCGTCCCAGTACCCGTTGTGTTGTCGTCATGCGGGGAGTCTGCACGCTGGAGTGGGCTCCAGCGGAAGGGCCGTTGCCCGGGAGTCCTACAGCGCGAAGATCCCGAACCCGAAACCGTCCGCGCTGATCGCACCGTCCCTGATCCGCACCCCGCTCACCTCCAGCGGCCGCGGCGTGCCTCCGTCCGTCCCGTACGGGAAGGTGACCGGCGCGAGCCCCGGGTTGACCGCCACCAGGTAGCGCCCGCCGCGCACGTACACCAGCGGATAGCCGGTGGAGAGCACCTCCACCGAGCCCCGGCCGCCCAGTTCGGGCGTGCCGGCGCGCAGCGCGATCAGTCGCCGCACCAGGTGCAGCAGCGAGTTCTCGTCCGCGCGCTGCGTGGCGACGTCGGGGCGGTCCGGGTCCGGGTCCAGCGGCAGATAGAACCGGTCGGCGGGGGCGGTGGAGAACCCGGCGCCCGGTGTCGCGTCCCACTGCATGGGCGTACGGGAGCCGGCCCGGTTGTACGTGGCCTCCAGCACGCTTCCCTCGTGGTCGGGCAGCCCGGGGAGGTAGCGCATGCCGATCTCGTCGCCGTAGTAGATGGCGGGCAGCGTCGGCCAGGTCAGCTGGAAGGCGAAGGCGGGCGGCAACTGCTCGGCGGTGCGCGGGCCGCAGCACAGCCGGGAGAAGTCGTGGTTGGCGGTGGGCAGCGAGATGAAGCCCTTGTCCCCGATGAGCGCGGTGGCCGAGCGCCACGCCGAGACGAACGTCTCGGCGCTGCCACGCGCCCCGGCGTCGAAGTAGCAGCTGTCGCGCTGCTCCCAGTGCTGGTGGACGGTGCCGGTGCCGTTGTTCCACAGCGAACGCATCGGCAGCCCGTCGGAGGGACCGCCGAACTGGAGCAGGAAGTCGGCGTGGAACCCGGCGGGCACCGACATCTGCGGGTCGCCCCACTCGGCGAGCAGCGCGGCCTGCCGGTGGGTGGTGTCCAGCCAGGTGCGCAGTTCGCCCCACAGCCGGCAGGTCTCCACCAGGCCCGGATCGTCCTTGACGAGGGAGTGCGCCATGTCCACCCGGAACCCGGCCAGGCCGAGCCGCAGCCAGTGGTCCATCACCTCGCGCAGCGCGGCCCGGTTGGCGCGCGGCCCCTCGGCGTCCACCGGCTGCCGCCAGGGCTCGGCCGCGTCCTGGCGGGCGTAACCGAAGTTGAGGGCGGGCTGGCTCTCGAAGAAGTTCGGCAGATAGCCGCCGGGGCGGGTGCCGGGGGAGCGGACGAAGCGGGGCGGCAGCGTGCCGTCCGCGCCGGGCTCCGCCCAGATGTACCGGTGGTCGCCGGGGTCCCGTGCCGAGGCCGTGAACCACGGGTGCTCGTCGGAGGTGTGCCCGGCGACCAGGTCCAGCATCACGCGGATGCCCAGCCGGCCCGCCTCGTCCACCAGACGCGCCAGGTCCTCTTCGGTGCCGTAGCGCGGGGCGGGGGAGAGATAGTCGCTGACGTCGTAGCCGGCGTCCCGGAAGGGGGAGGCGAAGCACGGGTTGAGCCAGACGGTGTTGACGCCCAGCCAGGACAGGTGTTCCAGATGGGCGGTGACGCCGGCGAAGTCGCCGATGCCGTCCCCGTTGGAGTCGGCGTAGCTCTGCGGATAGATCTGGTAGAGAACGGCGTCGGCCAGCCAGGACGGTGGGGGGCTGAAGGGCGGCATGCCCCTCACGTTAACGGCAGGCGGTGGCCAGATCCTGGAAGACGGAGGAGTTGAGCGCGAAGGCCCGCTTGCACTCCTCCACGATGCGCAGCCGCTCCTGGCCGTCGGCGGCGATGTCGTCCAGGGACTGGCGGTACTCGCGCTTGAAGGCGGCGGGGTTGCCGATGGCGTCGAAGACGTAGAAGTGGACGCCGGGGCCCTTGCGGGTGAAGCCCCAGGTCTTCTCGGCGGTGCCGCGGATGATCTGGCCGCCGGAGAGGTCACCCAGGTAGCGGGTGTAGTGGTGGGCGACGTAGCCGGCCGGCCAGGTGGTGGCGACCTCGGTGACGCGGGCGGCGTAGGTCTCGGTGGCGGGCAGCGGGGTGATGACGGTGCGCCAGCCGGGGCCCTCGTGCAGGTGGTCGAGGTCGGCTTCGAGGGCGGCGGTGCGCGACAGCTCGGGCCGGATGAACGGGCCGGCCACCGGGTCGGCGGCGAGGTCGGCGCTCCTGGCCTCCAGGGCGCGGTACACGAACCACAGCTGCTCGGTGTAGCGGCGGTAGGCGGCGACGCCGAGCTTCCCGCCGAGCATGTCGCTCATGAAGGAGGAGTTCTCCGCCTCGGTGTGCGCTTCGTGGGAGGCCTCGCGGATCTGGGCGGAGAACGGGGTGACGGCGAGCGGCGTGGTCAAGGGGGCCTCCGGGGACGATGGCGCGGGGCACGGCATGCTGCCGTGCCCCGCCATACTCCCTACTTAGGCTTACCTAAGTCAAGCTCTTGCCGACACGTTGTCGGTAAACATGCGGGCCTCAGGGAAGCGTCAGCACCTCCGCGCCGGCCTCGGTGACGACCAGCGTGTGCTCGAACTGGGCGGAGCGCTTGCGGTCCTTGGTGACCACGGTCCACTGGTCGTCCCACATCTCCCACTCGTGGGTGCCGAGGTTGAGCATCGGCTCGATGGTGAACGTCATCCCGGTCCGCATCACCGTCGTGGCGTTCTGGTCGTCGTAGTGCGGGACGATCAGGCCGGAGTGGAAGGAACGGTTGATGCCGTGACCGGTGAAGTCCCGCACCACGCCGTAACCGAACCGCTTGGCGTACGACTCGATCACCCGTCCGATGACGTTGATCTGCCGGCCGGGGCGCACCGCCTTGATCGCCCGGTTGAGGGCCTCCCGGGTGCGCTCCACCAGCAGCCGCGACTCCTCGTCCGCGGCCGCCTCGCCGCCCACGAAGAAGGTGGCGTTGGTGTCACCGTGCACGCCGCCCACATAGGCGGTGATGTCGAGGTTCACGAGATCGCCGTCGCGCAGCACGGTGCTGTCCGGGATGCCGTGGCAGATGACCTCGTTGACCGAGGTGCACAGCGACTTGGGGAAGCCCCGGTAGCCCAGGGTCGAGGGGTAGGCGCCGTGGTCGCACAGGAAGGTGTGCGCGATCTCGTCCAGCTTGTCGGTGGTGACCCCGTCCGCGATGTGCGCGGCGGTCTCGGCCATGGCCTGCGCGGCGAGCCGCCCGGCCAGCCGCATCCGCTCGATCGTGGCATCGTCCTGCGCCTCGGGCCCCGTGTACGGGGTGGGCCCCTTCTTGCCCACGTACTCGGGGCGGGGGATGACGGAGGGGACGGACCGCTGCGGCGAGACCGTACCGGGAACAAGAAGAGACTGGCCAGACATGCCAGCGAGTCTACGGGCGGGCAGGATGGGGGTATGGCTGCGCTCTTCCGACGACGGACCACGACCGGCAAGGCCGGCGAGTGGTACTACTGCCTCAAGCACCAGAAGGTGGAAGAAGGCCCCGAATGCCCGGCCAAGGACCGACTTGGCCCCTACGACACACCGGGCGAGGCCGCCCGGGCGATCGAGACGGCCCGCACCCGGGACGAGGAATGGCGCAAGGACCCCCGCTGGCGCGACCGCGAGCCCGAGCCGCTCAAGGACGAGGAGGACCCGCCGGCCTGACCCGGCGGCCTGACCCGCCGGACAGGACGGAGACGGGCGGGACGGGCGGCGCCATCGGGAGCCGCTCGCCCGGCCCCGGGATCGGTGACCTGCCGACCGGCACCCCGCTCGTTCTCCGGGACGGGGTGGCAGGATCGGCCCCATGACTTCTCACGATGCCGCCGCCACCCCCAAGCCCGCCCCCAAGGACCCCTGGGAACTGCCCGATGTCTCCGGTCTGGTCGTCGGGGTGCTCGGCGGAACCGGCGACCAGGGGAGAGGGCTCGCCTACCGGCTGGCCCGCGCCGGACAGCAGGTGATCATCGGCTCGCGCGCCGCCGAACGGGCCGAGACGGCCGCCGGTGAACTGGGGCTCGGGATCCGCGGCCTCGACAACGCCGGCTGCTCCCGCGAGAGCGACATCGTCATCGTCGCCGTCCCCTGGGAGGGCCACGCCAAGACCCTCACCGCGCTGCGCACCGAACTCGCCGGCAAGCTCGTCGTCGACTGCGTCAACCCGCTGGGCTTCGACAAGCGGGGCGCCTTCGCCCTCGTCCCGGAGGAGGGCAGCGCCGCCCAGCAGGCCGCCGCCCTGCTGCCCGAGTCCCGGGTCACCGCCGCCTTCCACCACCTGTCCGCCGTCCTGCTCCAGGACCCCGCGATCACCGAGATCGAGACCGACGTCATGGTGCTGGGCGAGGACCGCGCCGACTGCGAGATCGTCCAGGCGCTGGCCGGCCGCATCCCCGGCATGCGCGGCGTTTTCGCCGGGCGGCTGCGCAACGCCCACCAGGTGGAGTCGCTCGTCGCCAACCTGATCTCCGTCAACCGCCGCTACAAGGCACACGCCGGGGTCCGGCTCACCGACATCTGACCCGCTCGGGGACAATGGGGAGCATGTCTTCCAGCACCCCCGCGCCCGACACCACCACACCCGGCCCCGACCCCGCGGCCGCCCGCTCCTCACGGCGGCTCGCCCTGTACGCCCTGGCCGTCTGCGTCCTCGCGGTGGCCGCCGCGGTGGTCTCCTTCGCCCAGGCCAATTTCCTGGGCATCGTCTGGGTGCTGATCGCCGGGCTGTCCTCGAACATCGCCTGGTTCGCGTACAAGAGGGCCGCCACCGTCCGCTGACCGCGGCCGGCGGCGGCCCTCCCCGGGCCGTGCCCGGCGCCTACACCTTCTTGCGGAACTTCGAGATCGCCAGCGGCGCCGTCACCAGCGTGATCGCCACCGACCACAGCACCACCGATGCCGCCGGGCCGGCCACGTCACCGGCACCGTTGATCAGGTTCCGGGACGCCTCCGCCAGCTGCGAGAGCGGATTGACGTTCGCGAACGCCTGCAGCCAGCCCGGCATCGTCTCCGTGGGTACGAAGATCGACGAACCGAACTGCAGCGGCATCATCACCATGAACGCCATCCCCTGAATCGCCTGGGCGCTGCGCATCGTCAGCCCCAGCAGAATGAAGATCCAGGTCAGCGAGGCCCCGAACAGCGCCGCGAGACCGACCGCGGCCAGCAGCTCCACCCACCGGCCGTTGAGCTCCAGACCCACCGCGAGGCCCACCACCAGCAGCACCGCCATGGTGACCAGCAGCCGGCCGAGCTCCACGATCACCTTGGCGATCAGCACCGAGGAACGGGCTATCGGCATCGACCGGAACCGGTCCATCACGCCCTTGCTGAAGTCCTCGTGCACCCCGGTGCCCACGGACATCGCCAGGCTCAGGCCCATCATGGCCATCAGCCCGGGCACGATCCAGTTGGGGTAGCCGCCCGCCTCTCCGGCGATCGCCCCGCCGAAGACGTACACGAACAGCAGGGTCATCACGATCGGCATCAGCAGCGCGTCGGCCATCGATTCCGGGTTCTGCTTGATCTGGAGCGCGTTGCGCCGGATCAGCGCCGAGATGTGCCGCAGATTCGCCCGCGCCCCGATCCGGCCGTCGTCCGACTGCCGCTCCCCGGCGGGCACCGGCTCCGGGCGCGGCTCCGGCCGTGCCTGTGTCGTCGTCGCACTCATGCCGTGGCCGCCTCTTCTTCCTTCTCGTCCGCCTCGTCCGCCGTCGTGGCCGGCTTGCCCGTGATGGACAGGAACACCTCGTCCAGGCTGGGCAGATGGGTGCTGATGTCGGCTATCCCGAAGCCCCGTGCCCCCAGCAGCCCGACCACGGCCGTGAGCTGCTCGTCGCTGATGATCGGCACGCTCAGCGCCTCACCCGCCGCGTCGGTACCCGCCCCGGCGATGCCGTCCAGGCCCGCCTCGGTCACCGCCGCCGCCATCAGCGGCAGCTGCGCCCGGTCCACCGGGCGCACCAGCAGCGTCCGCCCGCCGACCTTCGCCTTCAGCTCGCGCACCGTGCCCTCGGCGATGACCTTCCCGTGGTCCACCACCGTCAGCTCGCTCGCCAGCTGCTCCGCCTCCTCCATGTACTGCGTGGTGAGCAGCACCGTGTTGCCGTCGGCGACGATCCGCTTCACCTCGTCCCACACCTCGTTGCGGGTCCGGGGATCCAGGCCGGTCGTCGGCTCGTCCAGGTAGAGCACGCGGGGGTGGCCGATCATCGACGCCGCCAGGTCCAGCCGGCGCCGCATCCCGCCGGAGTACTTGCCGACCGGCCGCCGGGCGGCCTCGGTCAGGGAGAACCGCTCCAGCAGCTCGTCCGCCCGCTTGCGGGAATCGGCGCGGGAGAAATCGAGCAGCCGCCCGATCATGTACAGGTTCTCCCAGCCGGAGAGCTTCTCGTCCACCGAGGCGTACTGGCCGGTCAGCCCGATGGTGCGGCGCAGCTGGCGCGCCTGGCGCACCACGTCGTAGCCCGCCACGACCGCCGTGCCGGCGTCCGGTATCAGCAGGGTGGACAGGCAGCGCACCAGCGTGGTCTTGCCCGCGCCGTTGGGGCCGAGCACGCCCATCACCGTGCCCTCGCGGACGTCGAGATCGATGCCGTCGACGGCCCTGGTCTCCCCGAAATGCTTGACCAGGCCGCGGACCTCGACGGCGTTCCGCCCGCGGCCGGGGGTGTTTTCTCGCGTCATGCGCCCCAGCCTGCCAGGGACCACCGACAAACCACCGACAGAGTGACGACACCCCCGGCCGCGGGCGATCGGCCGGTCAGGGAACGCTCAGGAACGGAAGCTGTGCTCGGGCGCCGGGTAGGTGCCCGCCACCACATCCTCCGCGAACGCCTTGGCGGCGTCCCCGAGCGCCCCGCGCAGCTGCGCGTACTGCTTGACGAAGCGCGGCATCCGGCCGCCGGGCCAGTCCGTCATCCCGGCCATGTCCGTCCACACCAGCACCTGCGCGTCGCACTCGGCGCCCGCCCCGATGCCGACCGTCGGAATGTGCAGCGACCGCGTGACCTCCGCCGACAGCTCGGCCGTCACCAGCTCCAGCACCACCGCGAACGCCCCGGCGTCCTGGACCGCCTTCGCGTCGCGCAGCAGCTGCTGGGCCGCCTCCTCGCCGCGGCCCTGCACCGGGTGGCCGCCGAAGGCCAGCACCGACTGCGGGGTGAGGCCCACGTGCGCCATCACCGGGATGCCGGCCTCCACCAGCAGCCGGATCTGATCGGCCGAGCGCTCACCGCCCTCCAGCTTCACCGCCCCGACACCGGCCTCCTTCAGCAGCCGGGTGGCGCTGCGCAGCGCCTGCGCCGGGCCCTCCTGGTACGAGCCGAACGGCAGGTCGCCCACGATCAGCGCGCGCTTGGTGCCGCGCACCACGGCCGCCGACAGCATGGTCATCTCGTCGAGGGTGACGGGCACCGTGGAGTCGTACCCGAGGTGGGTGTTGCCCATGGAGTCGCCGACCAGCATCACCGGGATGCCGGCCTCGTCGAACACGGAGGCCGTCAGCGCGTCGTACGCGGTGAGCATCGGCCACTTCTCGCCGCGTCGCTTCGCGGCCGCTATGTCACGTACGGTGATACGGCGGCTGTTCCTGCCCCCGTACAGTCCCGGTTCGCGCGGCTCGCGCGGAGCCTGGGCAGCGTTGTGCTGCGTCATCGTTGTGCTCCATTCATCGTCTCGAAGCGCCGTACGGCGTCCCCGGATCGCTTCCCATGGTCGCACCGATCCCCGGGCACGGGAAGCAGATGGGGCGGAACCCGGCACGGTCGTGTGAACGTCCTTGCTGTGAGCCGGAAGTACACCCCGGCGGCCTGCACGGATGCGCTTCGGGAGTCCCGGTTCGCGTAAGGTTCCGAGGGCACAGAGCGACGGTTGGCGAGGGCGGCGCATGGCAGTGGTGGACACCCCGGGTGACGACGACGAGAAATCGCCGGAGCCGCCCAAGGCGCCCCGGGAGCCCGCGCGCTGGGGCGATCGGGTGGGCCGCTGGCGACGTGGTGTGATCATCGCCGTGGTGGCGGTGGTGCTGGCGCTGGTGATGCTGCTGCACTCCCGGGTCCCCAACCGGATCGGGAACCTCGGCAGCCTGCTGGAAACGTTCCTGCCGTGGGCCGGCCTGGCCATCCCGGTGCTGGCTGCCTGCGCCGCGCTGCGCCGCTCGGCCACCGCGCTGGTGGCCCTGCTGGTGCCCCTGCTGGTGTGGCTGAACCTCTTCGGCGGACTGCTGCTGGACAAGACCGGCAGCGGCGGCGCCCTGATGGTGGTCAGCCACAACGTGGACGCCGACAACCAGGACCCGGCCGGCACCGCCGCGGCCCTGGCGGCGAGCGACGCCGACCTGATCGCCCTCCAGGAGCTGCCCCAGCGGCACGTGGCCACCTATGAGGAAGCCCTGGCCGCGGAGTACCCATACCACACGGTGGCGGGCACGGTCGGGCTGTGGAGCCGGCTGCCGCTGAGCGAGACCACCGAGCTGGACACCGGCATGGGCTGGACCCGGGCGCTGCGTACCTCCGTGCACACGGACAGTGGCGAGGTGGCCGTCCTGGTGGCGCACCTGCCCTCGGTACGGGTGCAGTTCCGGGCCGGGTTCACCGCCGAGCAGCGCGACGACGCCGCCGAGCTGCTGGGCCGTGCCATAGCGGACGAGCCGCTGAGCCGGCTGCTGGTGCTGGGCGACCTGAACGGCACGGTGAACGACCGCGCGCTGGCCCCGCTCACCTCCCAGCTGCGCTCGACCCAGGGCGCGGCGGGCGCGGGCTTCGGCTTCAGCTGGCCGGCGAACTTCCCGGTGACCCGCATCGACCAGATCCTGGTGCGTGAGCTGGAGCCGGTCTCCTCCTGGACCCTGCCCGCCACCGGCAGTGACCACCTCCCGGTGGCGGCCCGGCTGGACTTCTGACCCCGGCGGCGGCCGGCCGCCGGGCGGGATACGGGCGCTCTCCGGGCGGGGGAGCGGGCAGCTGCCCGTGCTCCCGGTGGCCCCGGTGGTCCCGGTCCGCTCCGGTTCGCCGCCCGGCGGTCTATGTTTGATGGCGGGGACCGCCCCCGTCAGGAGGACACGACAGACATGGCCCGTACCCGTTTCGCCCCGGACCGTGGGCTCACCAACCGCATGGTGACCACCATGTTCCTGCTCGGGCTGCTGTATGTGGTCTTCGTCGGGGTCATGATCGTCCTGCTGGGCAAGGCCTGGCCGCTCATCGTGATCATCGTGGGCGCGGTCTTCGTCGCCCAGTTCTGGTTCAGCGACCGGATCGCCGCGTACAGCATGGGCGCCCGCGAGGTCACCCCCGAGCAGGCCCCGGAGCTGCACGGCGCCGTGGACCGGCTGTGCGCCCTGGCGGACATGCCCAAGCCCAAGGTCGCGATCGCGGACACCGATGTCCCCAACGCCTTCGCCACCGGGCGCAGCCAGCACAAGTCGATGGTGTGCGTCACCACGGGGCTCCTGCGCCGCCTGGAGCCCGACGAACTGGAGGGCGTGCTGGCCCACGAGATGTCCCACGTGGCACACCGCGACGTCGCGGTGATGACCATCGCCGGCTTCCTCGGGGTGCTGGCGGGGCTGATCACCCGGATGGCCCTGTGGGGCGGCCTCGGCCGCTCGCGCAACAACCAGAACATCGCACTGCTGCTCATCCCGCTGATCAGCGCCGTCGTGTACGTCCTGAGCTATCTGCTGACCCGGCTGCTTTCCCGCTACCGGGAGCTGGCCGCCGACCGGGCCGGCGCGCTGCTGACCGGCCGCCCCTCGGCGCTGGCCTCCGCGCTGACCAAGATCTCCGGCCAGATGGCGCGGGTGCCCACCCGTGACCTGCGGCAGGCGGAGCCGTTCAACGCCTTCTACTTCGCCCCCGCGGTCTCCGGCCAGAGCCTGAGCAATCTGCTCTCCTCGCACCCCAGCCTGGAGAAGCGCCTGGACCAGCTGGGCCGCATCTCGGCGGAGCTGGGGCGCCCGTAGGATCGGCAGCGCCGTCGCCAGCCGTCAACCGTGAAGGTGCTGATCCTCCCGTGGGCTTCCTCGACATCATCCTGGGCCGCAGCAAGCCGGTGAAACCCGATCTCGATCAGCTGTTCGCGGTGCCGTCCGCGGCGCTGACCCTCGAAGCGGGCGCCGGGTTCGCCCCCACCGGGCTCGGTTCGGTGTGCTTCGCCAGCGTGGAGGGCGGGGCGTTCGCCCGCATCCAGGACGACGTACGGGGGCTGCTGGACGCCGACACCCCCGCCGGCGGGGTGCCGGTGAAGTTCAGCCAGGACGGCTACGGCTACACCTGGCTGCTCGCCGAGCACGACCCCTCCGACGCGGCGGGTCTGGTCAACGATCTGCACGCGGTGAACACCCTGCTCCAGGACGGCGGCTTCGGCCCGCAGCTGCTGTGCTCGCTGATCGGCTTCAAGGACGACCGGGACCGCCCGCTCGCCCTCGTCTACCTGTACAAGCGGGGCACTTTCTATCCCTTCGCGCCGGTGCCGGGCGGCGGCGAGCGGCGGGACACCCCGCTGGAGCTCCAGATGCGCGGACTGCTGGAGAACGATCTGCGGCTGGAGAAGGACCTCAGCCGCTGGTTCCCGGTCTGGGGCGCCCCCGGCCTGTAGCCGAGCCCCGGCGGCCTTACCTCCTCCACCTCTTCCTGCGCCCCTGACCCGGCCGATAACGCCAACCGAGGTCACATAAGCGGAATGATCCGTTCCAAACGCAAATATTCGGTCAGGATCATGCGGGCATAGATTGCCGGAAAAGGGAGCAGGGCAAGGAACTTCACGCCCCAGGAATGAACACCTGTTCATGGGAGGGGCTGAAGAGAGGAGGTCTCATGCCACAGAACGTCACCTTCCACCTGCCGTTCCAGGCCGGATCGAATCCAGAGTCAGCCCGTGCCGGGGAGCACCACCTCGCCTGGATCCGCGCCCATGGACTGGTACGCGGCGAGCGGGCCCTGAGCCGCTACCGGGAGTGGCTGCTCACCGATCTCGCCGGATACGCCTACCCGGAAGCCCGCGGCGCCGACCTCGACCTGGTCACCGACGCGGTCTGCATCGGCTTCCCGCTGGACGACCAGTTCGATGGACCACGCGGCAACGACCCCGAGCACGTCGCCCGGCTCAGCACCGAACTGGCCGCCATCCCCTACCGCGTCCCCGGCACCCCGCCCGCCCTGGACACCGCGCTCACCCGCGCCTACACCGACGTGTGGCAGCGCAGCGCCCAGGGCATGTCGGCCGCCTGGCGCACCAGGGCCGCCGCCACCTACACCCGCTTCTTCCGCGCCTACGTGGAGGAGGCCCACAACCGCCGCTCGGGCGCCGTCCTGGACGAGAAGACCTACATCACCCTGCGCCGCGAAGCCGTGGGCACCGGCCCCTGCTTCGACCTCATCGAACGCGCCGGGCACTTCGAGCTCTCCGAGGAGCTCTACTGGAGCACCGGCGTGCAGACGCTGCTGCGCTGCGCCACCGATGTGATCTTCCTGTGCAACGACGTGCACTCCCTGGAACGCGAGGAGGCCCAGGGCGACCCGCACAATCTGGTGCTCATCACCCAGCGCAGCCGCGGATGCTCCCGCGCCGAGGCCCTGGAGCGGGTCGGCACCCTGGTGGGGGACGCCGTGCACCGCTTCCAGGACACCGCGCGCACCCTCACCGAGCGGCATGCCGCCGGGCCCGAGGGCCGGCGGCTCGCCCGCCACATCGCGGGGCTGCGGCACTGGATGACGGGCAATCAGCGCTGGGGCACCGCCTCGGCCCGCTACGCCACCGAGAACATCGGCATCGAGGTGATCCCGGGCGACATCGGCTCCACTCGGCGCGAGGACGCGCTCAGCGGCCCCACAGCCGGTTCCACCAGCCGCGCCGCTCGTCCCTGAGCGCCTCGGAGCGGGACCCGGCACCGGCTTCGGCCGGGTCCCGCACCGCCGTCAGCACCCCCGACTCCGTACGCGCTCCGCGGGCCAGCCGGTCCTGCACCGCCGCGTGGGCCACCGCCCGGTGCCCCAGCTCCTCCGGGGTGAACCGGATGGGCGCGATCGGGTTCGGCGCGTCGCGCGGGGTGAACCGCACCGGCAGCCGCTCCAGATGCCGCGACCAGGTCGACGCCGACCAGCTCAGCTCGTCCGCCTCGATGGTCAGATGGATGTCCGGCAGCCGGTACAGCAGCGCCTCGATCGCCGAACCGGTGATCGCCCGCCCGATGTCCGCGCCGGGGCACTCGTGGGCCCCACTGGTGAACGACAGATGCGAGCGGTTGCCGTACATCATCGCCCCGGGCGAGGGCCGGACCACCGGGTCCACATTGCCCGCCGCCAGGCCCAGCAGCATCGCGTCGCCCTTCTTGATGTGCTGTCCGCCCAGCTCCATGTCGAACATCGCGAAGCCGCCGGGGCACACCGCGATCGGCGGCTCGTCCCACAGCACCTGCTCCACCGCCGCCGGCAGCGTCATCCGGCCACCGTGCAGCGAGCCGCGGAAGCGGGGATGGGTGAAGACCACCCGCAGCGTGTTGACGATCAGGTTGGTGGTCGTCTCGTTGGCGGACACCAGCACCAGCCGCAGATGGTGCAGCACTTCCTCGTCCGACAGACCGGCCGGGTGCTCGATCAGCCAGCTCGCCAGGTCGGACCCGGGGGCGTCGTGCTTGGCCGCCACCAGCTCCCGCAGCCGCCGCTGGATGAACTGATCCGCCGTCACCGCCTTCTCGGTGCCGATCAGCAACTGCCGCGCCGCCTCCGTCATCGGCGGCCCGTCCTCCTCTTCCAGACCGGCCAGCCGCCCCATCACCCGCATCGGTACCTGCTGCGCGTACTGGGCGAGCAGCTCCGCCTCGCCCGCGTCCACGAACTCATTGATCAGATGATTGGAGTACCGGGCCACCAGGCGGCGGATCGCCCGCCGGTCGAACCGTTCGAGGGACTCGTTGACGGCGCCGCGCAGCCGGTGGTGGACCGAGCCGTCCTGGTGCGTGGCGTCCGGCCCCCAGGCCAGCACGGGCGCGATCGCGTCGTGCGCCCCCACCACCCCGTTCTGCCAGTCCCGCCAGTTGCGGCCGTCCCGGCTGTAGCGGCGCGGATTGCGGCACACCTCCAGGATCTCGTGGTAGCCCAGCACCAGCCAGGCCGGTACGTCGCCCTCCAGCAGCACCGGGGCCACCGGCCCGTGGTCCGTCCGCAGCCGCTCGTAGAGGCCGACCGGATCGGCCGACGCCTCGGGGCCGTACAACCGGACCACCCCGCCGGGCCCGTACGGCCCGACCGGGTACCCGCGCCCCGCCGGGGCGCCCCCCGCGTGCGCCGGACAGCCGGGTGGCGGCTGCGCGCCCGTCGGCCCGAAACCGGACGGATCGGCGGCTGGCGCGCTCATCGTGTGACCTCCGACGGTGCTTGGGTGCCTCGGGTGGCATTGGTGTACAGATGACGCATCAGGGTCAGCAGCACGTCGCGGCTGGACTCCAGCATGCGCGCGTCGCAGTTGACCAGGGGGACGTCCTCGCCCAGGTCGAGCGCGGAGCGCAGCGCCGCCACCGAGTGCAGCGGCGCGTCGGGGAAGTTGTTGACCGCCACGACAAAGGGCACGTTGCCCGCCTCCAGCCGGTCCATCGCCTGGAAGCTGTCCTCGAGACGGCGGGTGTCCACCAGCACCACGGCCCCCAGCGCCCCCTCGATCACGCCGTTCCACAGGAACCAGAACCGCTGCTGCCCCGGGGTGCCGAACAGGTAGAGCACCAGCTGCTGGTTGAGGGTGATGCGGCCGAAGTCCATGGCGACGGTCGTCTCCGTCTTGCGCTCCACCCCGTGCAGCGAGTCGACGCCGACACTGTCGCGGGTCATGGTCTCCTCGGTCGTCAGCGGGCGGATCTCGCTGACCGAGCCGACCATCGTGGTCTTGCCGACGCCGAAGCCACCCACGATCACCACCTTGACGGACTTCTCCGTCGAGGCGGGCAGCAGATCCTCCGGCCGTGGGCCCAGGGAAAGGTCAGAGCCGTTGTAGTCCATCGATCAATGCCTTCAGGGTGTCGATATCGGGATCCGTCGCGGTGCGCTGGGGCGCCGCACTTCTCGCTTCCCTGACCTCCACATGGGAGTTGGCCAGCAGATCCGCCAGCAGCACATTGACCGCGCTGAACGGCAGATCGATGTACGCGGAGATCTCGGCCACGGACAGGGGGTTGCCGCACATCCGCAGAATGGCCGCCTGCTCGGGGTGCATACCGGAAGTGGGAGCGGATCGGGACACGACCAGCGTGACCAGATCCAGGACTAAATGGTCCTCCTTGCCCTCGCTGCGCCCGCCGGTGATGACATACAGCGGTACGGGGGCCTCTTCCTCCTGACCGCCCGCCCCACCGCCGTCCTCCCGCCGTTTCCGGCTCATGGCGCCGCCTGTTCGGGGGCTCGCACCGCGCTGGACAGGTGCTCGCCGAGCCGCAGCACCAGATCCCGCATCCGCTGGCTGACCATGGCGGCGCTCACCTCGGCGCTGGCGGTGACCGCCAGGTACGAGCGGGAGCCGGCCGACATCAGATAGAAGAAGCCGCCGGTCAGCTCCAGCACCACCATCCGTACGTCGTTCTCCTCGTCGGGGAACTCCATCGCCACGGACTGCGCCAGGGACTTGATGCCGGATCCGGCGGCGGCCAGCCGTTCACCGGCGTCCCGGTCGTCTCCGTGCTGGGCCATGCACAGGCCGTCCGCGGACAGCAGGACGATGTGCCGGATGCCGGGGACGGTGGCCGCCAGGTCCTTCAGCATCCAGTCCATGTTCATCAGCCGCTGTGTCACGTGCTCTACCACCTGTTACACCCTTTACTTCCGGAGGTCTTTGCCGGTCGGCTGATCGGCGGAGGAATGGTCGGTGCCGCTGGGGTGCCCGCCGTCGGCGGCGGCCAGACCGGCGAAGAAGTCGGAGACCCACAGCCCCGACTCGACCTGGCGGGCCGGTTTGCCCGCGGCCCGGTCCCGGGCGTCCACCGGATCGGGCGCGGGCGCCGGGGCGGGCTGCTGGCGGGCGGCCTGCGTGGCGGCGGCGCGCCGTGGGTTGTCGAAGGCACGGTTGCGGTGCCGTTGCGGCAGCCCGTTCTCGTTGCGCTCGTACTCGATCTCTTCGTCCTCGTCGACCGGCCGGGCCAGGCCGGGTGCCATCACCGGGTGCGGCTTGGGGCGCATGCCGGGGATCGGGTACTTGGGCTCGGGCAGCTGGGTGAGCAGCTCCTGCGGTACGAAGACCACCGCCCGTACGCCGTTGCCGGTGGAGGGGCGCAGGGTCAGCCGCAGCCCGAACCGGTTGGACAGGATGGAGGCGACCCGCAGCCCGACCCGGGCGGTCTCGCCGAGGTCGGAGAGGTCCAGGCCGTCGGCGGCCTGCTTCATCAGGAACTCGGCGTGCTTGCGGGACTCCTCGGTGAGCCCCATCCCCTTGTCCTCGATGGAGATCTCCACGCCGGCGGCGACCTCCTCGGTGTTCATCACGACCGAGGTGCTGGGCGGGGAGTAGCGGCAGGCGTTGTCCAGCAGTTCGCTGAGCACCAGGATGACCGATTCGGCGGCCGGGCCGATGACCGCGACCTCGGCGACGTGGTGCTGTTCGACGCGCAGGTACTCCTGGATGGGGGCGCTGCCGGCCCGCATCACGTCGTACAGCGAGATGGGCCGCTGCCAGCGCCGCATCGGGGCGCCGCCGCCGAGCACCGCCAGTGAGACGGCGAAGCGGCCGGTGACGTTGATGCCGTGCTCCAGGTGCATCAGGTCGCCGAGGATCTCCGGGCCGCCGTGCCGGTACTGCATCTTGTTGATGTCGTCCTGCAGGCGGTGGATCTCGGACTGGATGCGGCAGGAGATGTTGACGATGGCGCGGTTGGCGGAGTCCTTGGCGTGCTCGCGCTCCTGGACCGCGATCCCCGATTTGAACAGCGCCGTGTAGTAGGAGGCGCCGATCTCCGGGTCGCTGGAGAGCTCGCTGTGGTCGCGGGGCGCCACCTCGGAGGGCGAGGCGCCGTCCTGCACCTTGTCGAGCACCACCGGGAAGATCTTCCAGGCGAGGTGGTGGGCCTCCTTGCGGCGTGCCGCGCGCTCGGTGGCCAGCTGCTCCTTCAGCGCGGCCAGGGCCATGCCCCGGCGTGCGGCCTCCGCGGAGAGAGCGGTGACCAGGGCCGTGGTCACCACCGCGCACCAGGCGACGGCCACCCGCTGCTCGCTGCTCACCAGCAGCAGCGCGACGACGGCGCCGATGACGGTCACGGCGGGCGGAACGATCCACGCTCCGGGGCGCGGGGGGCGCTCACTCCGCTGTAATGAACCGGCTCGCACCATGGGCTTCCTCACTAGCGTTGCGATCGACAGTGGACAGAGGGCGGGGGCTGGGGACGGCAGTTGCGGATGAGGAGGGGGTATGCCTCTGACATACATGCGTCCGCTCACGGGCAGCGGCCACCCAGCCGCGACTAGCTGTAGTGGCCACAACTCGCTATGTGACAGGGAGAGTACGGGGCCGCAAGCCCCCGGCGCAGCGAGTTCGTCAAACGTCCCCCGAACGAGTCCGTGAGCGGGGGCGCGAGGGGTGCTGACAAGCCGATGAGCTGCGCGGATGCGCCGGTGCGCGCCCTGAAACACTCCCCGCGTAACCATGGCCAAAGCTTGTCGGGCGGGTGGCCGGTTCGGCTCAGCCCCGCCGGACCCGCCCCCGCTCGGCACCCGGCCGCACGCATATGACCAGCGGCGCGACGCCCCCGCACCCGGCCCGCCGTACCCCGCCGGTCACACCCGCCGCGACCGCGCCGCACCCCCCGCACGGCCCCCGTACCCCACGCCGTGCCGCACCGGCAATGCCCCGGAAACCGGATGCCCTGATACTGGGGGGCGACGGATGAGCTTCCGTGCGCCAGAATGAGCGTTGTGACCTGCGAGGATGGTGGCCATGGATAAGCAGCAGGAGTTCGTGCTCCGGACACTGGAGGAGCGGGACATCCGGTTCGTCCGGCTGTGGTTCACCGATGTGCTGGGCTTCCTCAAGTCCGTCGCCGTCGCCCCCGCCGAGCTCGAACAGGCATTTGACGAAGGCATTGGCTTCGACGGCTCCGCGATCGAGGGCTTCGCCCGCGTCCACGAGTCCGACATGATCGCCAAACCCGCGCCCTCCACCTTCCAGATCCTGCCCTGGCGCGCCGAATCCCCCGGCACCGCCCGGATGTACTGCGACATCCTCATGCCGGACGGATCCCCCTCCTACGCGGACCCCCGCTACGTCCTCAAGCGCGCCCTCGCCAAGAGCTCCGACCTCGGCTTCACCTTCTACACCCACCCCGAGATCGAGTTCTTCCTGCTCAAGGACAAGCCGGTGGACGGCTCCCGCCCCACCCCCGCCGACTCCTCCGGCTACTTCGACCACACCCCGCAGAACATCGGCATGGACTTCCGCCGCCAGGCCATCTCCATGCTCGAATCCATGGGCATCTCGGTGGAGTTCTCCCACCACGAGGGCGCGCCCGGCCAGCAGGAGATCGACCTGCGCTACGCCGACGCCCTGTCCACCGCCGACAACATCATGACCTTCCGCCTCGTCATGAAGCAGGTCGCCCTCGAACAGGGCGTCCAGGCCACCTTCATGCCCAAGCCGTTCTCCGAATACCCCGGCTCCGGCATGCACACCCACCTCTCCCTCTTCGAGGGCGACCGCAACGCCTTCCACGAGACCGGCGCCGAGTACCAGCTCTCCAAGATCGGCCGCTCCTTCATCGCCGGACTCCTGCGGCACGCCGGCGAGATCTCCGCCGTCACCAACCAGTGGGTCAACTCCTACAAGCGGATCTGGGGCGGCACCCAGCGCACCGCCGGCGCCGGCGGCGAGGCCCCCTCCTACATCTGCTGGGGCCACAACAACCGCTCCGCGCTCATCCGGGTGCCCATGTACAAGCCCGGCAAGACCGGCTCCACCCGCGTCGAGGTGCGCTCCCTGGACTCCGGAGTCAACCCCTACCTCGCCTACGCCCTGCTGCTGGCCGCCGGCCTCAAGGGCGTTGAGGAGGGGTACGAACTGCCGCCCGGCGCCGAGGACGACGTGTGGGCGCTCACCGACCGCGAACGCAGCGCCCTGGGCATCGAGCCGCTGCCGCAGAACCTCGGCGAGGCCATCAACCTCATGCAGCACAGCGAACTCGTCGCCGAAACCCTCGGCGAGCACGTTTTCGACTTCTTCCTGCGCAACAAACGCCAGGAATGGGAGGAGTACCGCTCCGAGGTCACCGCCTTCGAGCTGCGCAAAAACCTGCCCGCGCTGTGACAGGACCCGGCACCCCCTTCGGCGGCCGGCGGCAGGGCCGCTTCAGCCAGCTCGCGCGCCGCGGGTTCACCGACCCGCGCGCCGCCTCCCTGCTGCTGGACCACGAGGCGCTGCACCCGGTGGGCGACGACGGCGTGCTGCTCGACGCGCTCGCCGCCACCGCCGACCCCGACCTCGCGCTGGCGGCCCTCACCCGGCTCGCCGAGGCCCAGCCCGAAGGGGACCGGGCCGTCCTGCTCGACACCCTGCTGGCCGCCAAACCCCTGCGCGACCGCCTGCTGGCCGTGCTCGGCGCCTCCGAGGCGCTGGGCGACCACCTCGCCCGGCACCCCGTCGAATGGCGCACCCTCACCGCCTTCGACACCGCCGACCTGCACCCCGGCATCGAGGAGTTCACCGCCGCCCTCGCCGAGGCCACCGACCCCGACTCGCTGCGCGTGGGCTACCGCCGGGCCCTGCTGACCATCGCCGCCCGCGACATGACCGGCACCACCGGCTTCACCGAGACCGCCGCCGAACTCGCCGACCTCGCCACCGCCACGCTGCGCGCCGCCCTGCGCATCGCCGCAGCCGAGGCCCCCGAGGACGCCGCCGGCTGCCGGCTCGCCGTCATCGGGATGGGCAAGTGCGGCGGCCGGGAGCTCAACTACGTCTCCGACGTCGACGTCATCTTCGTCGCCGAACCGCCCGAGGGCGCCGCCGAGGACACCGAACCCGCCGCGCTGCGCGCCGCCACCCGGCTCGCCGCCCGCATGATGCGGATCTGCTCCGACACCACCGCCGAGGGCACCATCTGGCCCGTCGACGCCAATCTGCGGCCCGAGGGCCGCAACGGGCCCCTGGTACGCACCCTCTCCAGCCATCTCGCCTACTACCACCGCTGGGCCAAGACCTGGGAGTTCCAGGCCCTCCTCAAGGCCCGCCCGATGGCCGGCGACGAGGAGCTGGGGGCCCGGTACGCCGAGGCCGTCGCCCCCCTGGTGTGGGGCGCCGCCGAACGCGACAACTTCGTCCCCGACGTCCAGCGCATGCGCCGCCGCGTCGAGGAGTCCATCCCCGCCGACCGCGTCGACCGCGAACTCAAACTCGGCCCCGGCGGGCTGCGGGACGTCGAGTTCGCCGTCCAGCTGCTCCAGCTGGTGCACGGCCGCACCGACCCCGCGCTGCGCCACGCCAGCACCCTGGACGCGCTGCACGCGCTGGCCGAGGGCGGCTACATCGGCCGCAAGGACGCCGCCAGCCTCCACGACTCGTACGAGTTCCTGCGCACCGTCGAGCACCGCATCCAGCTGTACCGGCTGCGCCGCACCCACCTCATGCCCGAGGACGAGGCCGACCTGCGCCGCCTGGGCCGCTCGCTGGGCCTGACCCCCGACCCGGTCGCCGAGGTCACCGCCGCCTGGCGCCGCCACACCACCGCCGTGCGCCGGCTGCACGAGAAGCTCTTCTACCGCCCGCTGCTGGACGCCGTCGCCGGCCTGGAGGGCGGCGGGGTACGGCTGGCACCCGAGGCCGCCAGGGTCCGGCTGGTCGCCCTCGGCTACGCCGACCCGGCCGCCGCACTGCGCCATCTGACGGCCCTGGCCTCCGGCGTCACCCGCAAGGCCGCCATCCAGCGCACCCTGCTGCCCGTCCTGCTGGACCGCTTCGCCGACTCCGCCGACCCGGACGCCGGACTGCTCGGCTTCCGCAAGGTCTCCGACGCGCTGGGCACCAGCCCCTGGTACCTGCGGCTGCTGCGCGACGAGGGCGCCGCCGCCGAGAACCTCGCCCGGGTCCTGTCGGCCGGCCGGCTCGCCCCCGACCTGCTGCTGCGCGCCCCCGAGGCCGTCGCCCTGCTCGGCGACCCCGGCGGGCTCGCCCCGCGCGGCGCCACCGCCCTGCGCCAGGAGGTGCTGGCCGCCGTCGGCCGCGCGGACTCGGCCGAGGCCGCCACCGTCGCCGCCCGCGGCGTACGCCGCCGCGAACTGTTCCGCACCGCCGCCGCCGACATCGTCGGCGCCTACCGCCCCACCGAGGCACCCCCGGGCGAGGGCCAGGGCCCCGCCCTGGACCAGGTCGGCGACGCCCTCACCGACATCAACGCGGCCACCCTCGCCGGCGCCCTGCGCGCCGCCGTCCAGGCCCGCTGGGGCGACGAGCTGCCCACCCGGTTCGCCATCATCGCCATGGGCCGCTTCGGCGGCCACGAACTGGGCTACGGCTCCGACGCCGACGTCCTGTTCGTCCACGAGGCGCGCGAGGGGGCCGACCGGGCCGAGGCCGACCGCGCCGCCCTCGCCGTCGCCGGCGAGCTCACCCGGCTGCTCCAGCTGCCCTCCGGCGACCCGCCGCTGCTCATCGACACCGCGCTGCGCCCCGAGGGCCGCGGTGGCCCGCTGGTGCGCGCCCTCGACAACTACGCGGCCTACTACCGCCGCTGGTCGCTGGTGTGGGAGAGCCAGGCGCTGCTGCGCGCCCAGCCGGTGGCCGGAGACCCGGAACTGGGGGAGCGGTTCACCGCCCTCATCGACCCGCTGCGCTACCCCGAGGCCGGGCTGAGCGAGAGCGACGTCCGCGAGATCCGCCGGCTCAAGGCCCGGATGGAGGCCGAACGGCTGCCGCGCGGCGCCGACCCCACCACCCACACCAAGCTCGGCCGCGGTGGACTGTCCGACATCGAGTGGACCGTGCAGCTGCTCCAGCTGCGGCACGCCGCCGAACTCCCCGAGCTGCGCACCACCCGCACCCGCCGCGCCCTGGCCGCGGCCGAGGCGGCCGGGCTGCTGGACGCCGAGGACGCCGCCGTGCTGGACGCCGCCTGGATCCTGGCCTCACGGGTGCGCAACGCGGTGATGCTGGTACGCGGCAGGCCGCAGGACACCTTCCCCACCGACCCCCGCGAACTGGCGGCCGTCGCCCGCTACCTGGGGTACGAGCCGGGCGCCGCCCGCCAGCAGGACACCGGCAGCGGCGGCCAGATGATCGACGACTACCGCCGTACGACGCGCCGTGCCCGTACGGTGGTGGAGCGGCTGTTCTACGACGGTGACTGAGCGCGTTTCGCGCGCGGCACGGTGTCCGGCACCAGCTGGGGCAGCCGGTACGGGGACTCGGCGAACCACGTCCGGGCCACCGCGAAGCCGAACGCCAGGCAGACCAGCCCGCCCACCGCGTCCAGCCAGAAGTGGTTGGCGGTGGCCACGATCACCAGCAGCGTGAGGGTCGGGTACAGCACACCCAGGACCTTCACCCACAGCGGCTTGGACAGCAGCACGATGGTGATGCCGCACCACACCGACCAGCCGATGTGCATCGACGGCATCGCCGCGTACTGGTTGGAGACCGACTGCATGCTCTCCGACTGGAACGAGCCCCAGGTCTGGTGCACCCGCCCGGTGTCGATGAAGTCCATGCCGGCCATCAGCCGCGGCGGGGCCAGCGGGTAGAAGTAGTAGCCGATCAGCGCGATCCCGGTGGTGGCGAACAGCACCAGCCGGATCGCCCCGTACCGGCCGGGGTGCCGGCGGAAGACCCACACCAGCACGCCGATGGTCACGATGAAGTGCAGCGTGGCGTAGTAGTAGTTCATGGGCACGATCAGCCAGGTCACGGACTCGATGCCGTGATTGACCGCGCGCTCGAAACCCAGCCCGATGCTGTTCTGGAAGTCCCAGATCTGCCGCGCGTGCTCCTGCGCCCGCTCCTCGTGGGTCGGCGCCGCGTTGCGGATCATGGAGTACACGCCGTAGCTGACGGCGATGAGCAGCAGCTCGAACCAGAGGCGGGGGCGGCGCGGCACGCGCAGCGAACCCAGCCATCTCGTCCGGGACGGGGACTCGGATTGCTTGTCGGTCACGCTCCCCGCATCCACTCGCTGTTCACTGTCCGGCTCGACGCTTGTTGCCCCCATGGTCGAACAGTCTGCCAGAGACCGGAGGCCCGCCCGATCATCCTCCGGTCGGGTTCTGACCCCAGGGGGTTCCCCGTACGACGGAGGGAGCGGTGGCCGTGCTGCCGCGGACGACGAGTTCGGGCAGGAAGACGAACTCGCTGTGCGGGGTGGGGGTGCCCCCGATCTCCTCCAGCAGTGCCCTGACGGCCGCCTGGCCCATGGCCGGGACGGGCTGGCGGATGGTGGTGAGCGGCGGGTCGGTGAAGGCGATCAGCGGTGAGTCGTCGTAGCCGATCACCGACACCTCGCCGGGGACGGCGAGACCGCGCTGCCGCGCCGCCCGGATCGCACCGAGCGCCATCATGTCGGAGGCGCAGATCACCGCCGTGCAGCCGCGTTCCAGCAGGGCGGTGGCCGCGGCCTGACCGCCCTCCAGGGTGAACAGCGAGTGCTCGATCAGCCCGCGCGCCTCGTCCTCCGGGGTTCCCAGGTCCTCGGCGGCGCCGCGCAGGAAGCCCTCGATCTTGCGCTGGACGGGGACGAAGCGGGCCGGCCCCAGCGCGAGGCCGATCCTGCGGTGGCCGAGCGAGATGAGGTGGCTCATCGCCAGCCGCATGGCCGCCCGGTCGTCGGGGGAGACGAAGGGGGCCCGCACCCGTGGTGCGAACCCGTTGACCAGGACGAAGGGCACCCCGTTGCCGCGCAGTCGCTCGTAGCGTTCCACGTCGGCGGAGGTGTCGGCGTGCAGGCCGGAGATGAAGATGATCCCGGCCACCCCGCGTTCGACCAGCATCCCGGTCAGCTCGTCCTCGGTGGAGCCGCCCGGGGTCTGGGTGGCGAGCACCGGGGTGTAGCCCTGCCGGGTGAGCGCCTGCCCGATGACCTGCGCGAACGCCGGGAAGATCGGGTTCTCCAGCTCCGGGGTGATCAGCCCCACCAGGCCCGCGCTGCGCTTGGCCAGCCGCGCGGGACGCTCGTAGCCGAGCAGGTCGAGGGAGGCGAGTACGGATTCGCGGGTGGCCGCGGCGACGCCCGGCCGGCCGTTGAGCACCCGGCTGACGGTCGCCTCGCTGACCCCCGCCTGGGCTGCGATGTCAGCTAGCCGTGCGGTCACCCAGTGGACCTTACCGGCCGCCTCGGTGCGTGCCCACCGGGCCGGGGGAACTGTACCGGGATGTGTGTATTCCGGCCGGGACCAGGGCGGGCGTGTTCACCCGGACGGCCGCTGCGGCGCGCCCCGGCGCGCGGGGCGCGCACAGGGGCCGGCGGCCGGGACCGGAGCCGCCGGATCGGTTGTGGCGACAGGCTTGCAGAAATTTGCCGCAAGGTCTTTCCAAAGGATGACGTCGCTGTTACGTTCCTGATCGGCCCGGCGTGGCGAAGGAGCCGCGCCTAGGGTGGGATGCAGCCCCCTAAAACGGGCGAAACGCTTGAAGGAGTTCACATGCGGCGCAGCATAGGGACGACGACGGCCGCGGTCGCGGCGTTGGCGCTTGCGGTAACGGCTTGCGGCGGTGGTGACGGAGGGGACGGTGGCGGCGGAGCCGCCGCCGACGGTGAGCTGAGCGGCACCATCACCTACTGGGACACCTCCAACGAGACCGAGGCGGCCGTCTTCAAGGCCATCGCCGAGGAGTTCGCGACCCAGCACCCCGGCGTCACCGTCGACTATGTGAACATCGGCTTCGACGACGCGCAGAACCGTTTCAAGAACGCCGCCGCCGCCAACGAGGCCCCCGATGTGATGCGCACCGAGGTCGCCTGGGTCGCCGACTTCGCCAGCCTCGGCTACCTGTGGCCGCTGGATGACACCGCCGCCCTGGAGAACCAGGAGGACTTCGTCCCGCAGGCCTGGGCCAGCACCCAGTACGAGGGCACGACCTACGCCGTCCCGCAGGTCATCGACACCCTGGCGCTGTTCTACAACGAGCGGCTGCTGGCGGACGCCGGCGTCGAGGTGCCCACCACGCTGGAGGAGGTCAAGGACTCCACCGGCGCCTTCGAGGGCGCCGGCGCCGTCCCCATGTACATGCGCGGCGACGACCCGTACTGGTTCCTGCCCTTCCTGTACGGCGAGGGCGGCGACATGGTCGACGCCGAGGGCAAGAAGGTCACCATCGACAACGAGGCCGGCATCGCCGCCTTCACGCAGATGAAGGACATGGTCGACTCGGGCGCCGCCATCACCGACACCAGCGACGGCTGGGAGAACATGATGGGCTCCTTCACCCGTGGCGAGGTCGCCATGATGATCAACGGCCCGTGGGCCATCAACGACGCCGTCGCCGGCCTGGGCGACGACCTGGGCGTGGCCCCGGTCCCCGGCGGCTCCGCGGGCCAGGCCGCACCGCAGGGCGGCTGGAACTACGCGATCTACGCCGGCACCCCGGAAGAGGAGTCCCCGGCCGCCTTCGAGTTCGTCAAGTACATGTCCTCCGCCGCCACCCAGCAGCGGATCACCGAAGAACTGAGCCTGCTGCCCACCCGCACCTCCGTCTACGACGTCGAGTCGGTGCGGAACAACGAGATGGTGCAGTTCTTCAAGCCGGCCGTCGACGTGGCCCACGAGCGCCCCTGGATCCCGCAGGCGCAGTCCCTCTTCGACCCCATCAAGGAGAACGTGCAGGGCCTGCTGATCGGCTCCGCGTCCCCCGAGGAGGCCGCCAAGAGCACGGGTGACGCCTACCGCGACATCCTCGACGACTGGCTCGACTGAGCGGCCCGGTGCGAAACCTGTGGAAGCGTGTGACATGAAGGGCGGCCGAGACCATGGCTGAAGCGGCGATCTCCCGGCTCAAAAGAGGCACCAGGCTGCGCCGATCCCTGTCCAACTACTGGTACGCGTGGGCGATGATCGCCCCGGTGGTCGTCGTCATCACCGGCATCATCGGCTGGCCCCTGGTGCGGGGCGTCTTCCTCTCCCTCACCAACGCCAACGAGGCGAACGTCGAGCGGCAGATCGGCGTCAACAAGATCGAGGCCACCTACGAGTTCGTCGGCCTGGAGAACTACCTCGACATCCTCGGCGGCAGCGAGTTCTGGGACCGCCTGGGCTGGACCCTGGTGTGGACGGTGTCCTGCGTCAGCATCACCTTCCTCATCGGTCTCGGCCTGGCCAACATGCTCAACCGCAGCTTCCGCGGCCGCACTCTGTACCGGATGGCGCTGATCCTGCCCTGGGCGATCCCCGCCTTCGTGTCCGTCTTCGCCTGGCGGATGATCTTCAACGAGCGCAACGGCATCCTCAACAACCTCCTGGAGGGCCAGGGGATCGCCGGGGTGCACTGGCTGAGCGACCCGACCTGGGCCAAGCTCGCCGTCATCGGCGTCAACGTCTGGCTGGGCGTGCCCTTCATGCTGATCGCCATGCTGGGCGCCCTCCAGTCCATCCCGCCCGAGCACTACGAGGCGGCCGAGATGGACGGCGCCGGACCCTGGCAGCGCTTCTGGAACATCACGCTGCCCGGGGTGCGTTCGGTGTCGATGACCGTGGTGCTGCTCAGCACCATCTGGACCTTCAACATGTTCCCGGTGATCTTCCTGCTCACCCGGGGCGGCCCGGCCGGCTCCACCGACATCCTGGTGACCGAGGCGTTCCGGCTGGCGTTCATCAGAAGCCCCCGCGACTTCGCCAACTCCGCGGCCTGGGGCGTCCTGATCCTGCTGCTCCTGGTCCTGTTCGCGATCTCCTACCGGCGAGCGCTGCGCAAGCAGGGAGAGGTGTGGTAGCGATGGCCACCGAGACAACCCGTTTCACCACCGGCACCACCACGGCCGCCCCGGGCACGGGCACCGGCACCGGCGACACCCCCCAGTGGGGCGGCGCCGGCGGCGGACGCGGCAAGCGCCCGCGACGGCGCGGCGAACGCGGCCCGCTCGCCTCCTTCGGGCTGCACGCCACCTTGCTGCTCGCCGCGTTGGTGGCGGTCTTCCCGCCGGCCTGGCTGCTGGTGACGTCCTTCAAGCCCAAGGCCGACACGTTCACCATCTCGCTGCTGTCCAACTTCACGCTGGACAACTACGACCACGTGCTGAACAACACCAAGTTCCTCACCTGGTTCGGCAACTCCCTGCTGATCGTGGTCACCACCACCATCATCGGGGTGTTCATCTCCTCCACCACCGGCTACGCGCTCAGCCGCTTCCGCTTCCCCGGCATGCGCCCGCTGATGTGGACCCTGCTCATCACGCAGATGTTCCCGATGGCCGTGCTCATCGTGCCGCTGTACAACCTGATGGCCCAGTACGGGCTGCTGAACCGGCCCATCGCGCTGATCGTCACCTACCTCACCATCGCGGTGCCGTTCTGCGCCTGGATGATGAAGGGCTTCTTCGACACCATCCCCGTCTCCATCGACGAATCGGGACGGGTGGACGGTCTGTCGCCCTTCGGCACCTTCTGGCGGCTCATCATGCCGCTGGCCCGGCCGGGCCTGGCCGTCACCGGCTTCTACACCTTCGTCACCGCGTGGGCCGAAGTCGCCTACGCCACCGCGTTCATGACCGGTGAACGGCACCTCACCCTGGCGGGCGGTCTGCAGACCTTCGTCAACCAGCACACCCAGGACTGGCATCTGATGACTGCCGCCGCCGTGCTCATCGCCGTACCCGCGACCCTGGTCTTCGGCTACGCGCAGCGGCACCTGCAGTCCGGGCTCACGGCGGGCGCCACCAAGTCCTGACCCGGCCCGCACCGAGCACCGCCACCGCACCGGCCCGCGCCGGCACCCCCATCACGTACACGACGAGCCACAGGGAAGACATGACCCAGCACCTCGCCGCCCCCACCACCCCTGCCGCCGAGACGCCCGGGTGGTGGCGGGACGCCGTCATCTACCAGGTCTACCCGCGCTCCTTCGCCGACGGCGACGGCGACGGCATGGGCGACCTCCCCGGCATCCGGGCCCGCCTGCCCTACCTCGCGGACCTCGGCGTGGACGCCGTGTGGCTGAGCCCCTTCTACGCCTCCCCGCAGGCCGACGCCGGCTACGACGTCGCCGACTACCGGGCCATCGACCCCATGTTCGGCACCCTCCAGGACGCCGACGACCTCATCCGCGAAGCCCACGACCTGGGCCTGCGCATCATCGTCGACATCGTCCCCAACCACTCCTCGGACCGCCACGAGTGGTTCCGCCGCGCCCTGCGCGAGGGCCCCGGCTCCCCGATGCGCGAGCGCTACCACTTCCGCCCCGGCAAGGGCGAAAAGGGTGAAGAGCCCCCCAACGACTGGGAGTCCATCTTCGGCGGCCCCGCCTGGACCCGCACCACCAACCCCGACGGCTCGCCCGGCGAGTGGTACCTGCACCTCTTCGCGCCCGAACAGCCCGACTTCAACTGGGAGAACGACACCGTCCGGGACGAATTCCGCTCGGTGCTGCGCTTCTGGCTCGACAAGGGCGTCGACGGCTTCCGCATCGACGTGGCGCACGGCATGGTCAAGGCCGAAGGGCTCCCCGACATGGGCCACAGCGGACAGCTGAAGCTCCTGGGAACCCAGACACTGCCGTTCTTCGACCAGGACGGCGTCCACGAGATCTACCGCGACTGGCGCACCATCCTGGACGCCTACCCGGGGCAGCGCATCGGCGTCGCCGAGGCGTGGACCCCCAGCGCCGAGCGCACCGCCCGCTACCTGCGCCCCGGCGAACTCCACCAGGCGTTCAACTTCCATTACCTGAGCACCCCGTGGGAGGCCGGCGCGCTGCGCGAGGTCATCGACTCCTCGCTGGACTCCATGCGCCCGGTCGGCGCCCCCACCACCTGGGTCCTGTCCAACCACGACGTGGTGCGCCATCTCACCCGGCTCGGCGGCGACGTGGGCCGGGCCCGTGCCGCCACCCTGCTGATGCTGGCGCTGCCCGGCTCCGCCTACCTCTACCAGGGCGAGGAACTCGGCCTGCCCGAGGTCACCGAACTGCCCGACGAGGTACGGCAGGACCCGGCGTTCTACCGCCGCTCGCCGGACGAGGACAGCACCGAGGGCGATGGCCAGGACGGGCTGCGCGACGGCTGCCGGGTGCCCATCCCGTGGAGCAGCGAGGGGCCGTCGTACGGGTTCGGCACGGGGGGCAGCTGGCTGCCGCAGCCCGGCGGCTGGGCCAAGCTCGCCGTCTCGGCGCAGACGGACGACCCGGACTCCACCCTGGTGCTGTACCGCTCGGCGCTGGCCATCCGCCGCCGTCGGCCCGAACTCGGCGCGGGGGACGGAGTGGAGTGGCTGGACGCCCCCGAGGGGGTGCTGGCGTTCCGCCGCCGCGCCGCGGAGGGCGCGGACGGCGCCGACGGGGGAGCGGTGCTGGTCCTGGCCAACACCACCGGGGCCGACATCACGCTGCCCGCCGGGCTCGCACCCGCCGGCACCCTGCTGCTCGCCAGCGGCCCGGTCCCCGCCGGGGGCGACATCCTGCCCGCCGACACCACGGTGTGGTGGGCCACGCATGGCTGACGCCGCGCCCGCCCGACTCGCCGATATCGCCGGGCAGGCCGGGGTCAGTGAGGCCACGGTCAGCCGGGTGCTCAACGGAAAGTCGGGGGTCGCGGCCACGACCCGGCAGCGGGTGCTCGCCGCCCTGGACGTCCTGGGGTACGAGCGCCCGCTGCGGCTGCGGCAGCGCAGCGCGGGCCTGATCGGCCTGGTGATACCCGAGTTGACCAACCCGATCTTCCCCGCCTTCGCCCAGGTCATCGAGCAGGCGCTCGCCTCGCACGGCTACACCCCGGTGCTGTGCACCCAGAGTCCGGGCGGGGCCACCGAGGACGAACTGGTGGATCAGCTCGTGGAACGGGGGGTCACCGGCATCGTCTTCCTGTCGGGGCTGCACGCGGACACCACCACCGACCCCGACCGGTACTCCAGGCTGGCTGGGCGCGGGGTGCCGTTCGTGCTGATCAACGGCTACAACGACCGGGTGGAGGCGCCGTTCGTCTCCCCCGACGACGCGGCGGCGACCCGGATGGCCGTGCGGCATCTGCGGGATCTGGGGCATGAGCGGATCGGCCTGGCGGTGGGGCCGGCCCGTTTCGTCCCGGTGCTGCGGAAGGTGGCGGGCTTCACCGCGGAACTGGGGGAGGGGGCGCCGGTGCGGCACTCGCTGTTCAGCGTGGAGGGCGGCCAGGCCGCGGCCACCGCCCTGCTGGACGCGGGCTGCACGGGCATCGTGTGCGGCAGCGACATGATGGCGCTCGGCGCGATACGGGCCGCGCGGCAGCGCGGGCTCACCGTGCCGGGGGACGTGTCGGTGACCGGTTATGACGACTCCGACCTGATCGCGTTCACCGACCCGCCGCTGACGACCCTGCGCCAACCGGTCCGCGCGATGGCGGGCGCGGCGGTCACGACCTTGCTGGAAGAGATCAACGGAACCCAGGTCCAGCACACGGAGTTCGTCTTCCAGCCGGAACTCGTCGTCAGGGGGAGCACGGCGATCGCGCCCCAGCGCGGCAACGGGTGACGGGATGGCAGCCGTTCGACGCTAGCAGTCCGCAACTTCTTGTGTAAGAGGTTGCGGACATTCGACGTCAACATTTCCGGGGCGTGTCATGCCCCTTGACCGCCCCTGCGGGCCGCTCTACGGTCAGCCCTGCAACCTTATTGCTGAAACTTCCAAGAACCTTTCGGCAAGAAGAGTGCTCTTCCGGCACCCCCACCCGTGAGGAGATGTCATGCCCCTGATCCGTACGGCGCTCGCCGGTCTGACGGCAGCAGCCGCCGGGCTCGCGGTCTCACTCGGCGCCCCCGCCGCCAGCGCCGCACCGCCCGGCGACAAGGACGTCACCGCCGTGCTGTTCTCCTGGAACTTCGACTCCATCGCCCGCGAATGCACCCAGCGTCTGGGCCCGGCCGGGTACGGCTACGTCCAGGTCTCCCCGCCCCAGGAGCACATCCAGGGCAGCCAGTGGTGGACCGCCTACCAGCCCGTCAGTTACACGATCGGCAGCCGGCTCGGCAACCGCGCCCAGTTCCAGAACATGGTCAACACCTGCAGGAGTGCCGGCGTCGGCGTGGTCGTGGACACCGTCATCAATCACATGACGGCCGGCTCCGGCACCGGCACCGCCGGCAGCACCTACACCAAGTACGACTACCCGAACGCCCCCTACAGCGACTGGGACTTCAACGACTGCCGCCGCGAGATCGGCGACAACTACGGCGACCGTCACAACGTCCAGAACTGCGAACTGGTAGGGCTGTCCGACCTGAACACCGGCAAGGACTACGTCCGCCAGCGCATCGCCGACTACATGAACGATCTGCTCTCCCTCGGCGTCGCCGGCTTCCGCATCGACGCGGCCAAGCACATGCCCGCCGCCGACCTCGCCAACATCAAGTCCCGCCTCAGCAACCCCAACGCCTACTGGAAGCAGGAGGCCATCTACGGCGCCGGCGAGGCCGTCTCACCCACCGAGTACCGGGGCACCGGCGATGTCCAGGAGTTCCGCTACGGCACCGACCTGAAGCGGGTCTTCCAGAACGAACGGCTGGCCTACCTGAACAACTTCGGCGAGGGCTGGGGCCACATGCCCAGCGGCGGTTCCGCCGTCTTCGTCGACAATCACGACACCGAGCGCAACGGCTCCACCCTGTCCTACAAGAACGGCGCCGACTACACGCTCGCCAACGTCTTCATGCTGGCCTGGCCGTACGGCTCACCCGATGTGCACTCCGGCTACGAGTTCACCGATCACGACGCCGGTCCGCCCGGCAACGGCCAGGTGAGCGCCTGCTACGCGAACGGCTGGAAGTGCCAGCACGCCTGGCCGGAGATCTCCTCCATGGTCGGCTTCCGCAACGCCACCCGTGGCCAGGCCGTCACCAACTGGTGGGACAACGGCAACAACGCCATCGCCTTCGGCCGCGGCAGTCGGGGCTTCGTCGCCATCAACCACGAGGGCGGCTCGCTCACCCAGACCTACCAGACCTCGCTCCCGGCCGGGAACTACTGCGACGTGCAGAGCAACCGCACCGTGACGGTGGACGGTTCGGGACGGTTCACCGCCACCCTCGGCAGCAACACCGCGCTCGCCCTGCACAGCGGCGCCCGCTCCTGCTGACCGTCCGGGCCACCGACCCCGGATGACCGCGTGACGCGCGACCGCGCGCCCGCGTGACCGCTGCCCGTACGGCCCTTCGCCGTACGGGCAGCGCCGTCCCGTCTCAGCCCAGCGAACTCAGCGTCTCGCCGTGCTCCAGCGTCGCCGTCAGCTCCGCGTCCGCCTCCTGCCCGGGTGCCGGCAGCGCCATCACCCGGCCGGTGACGTGCCCCTCGACCTCGCCCTCCGCCGCGATCGAGTGGACCTCGGGACTGCCCGCGGCCAGCAGGTACCAGGAGTCGGCCGGCGACTTCCACAGCACGCCGGCCAGCACCCGCGGCTCGAACTCTCCGCAGGCCGTGCCCTCCTCCTGCCGCGCGACGACGGCACCGGGCTCACCGTCGTTCGCGGACGGGATCTGGAACTGCGCCATGGTGCGGCTGCCCGAACCCCGCCAGGTCTCGGCCCGGGTGCACACCCACTGGGCCGTACCCGCCCCGTCCGGCAGCTCCTGCTCGGCGAAGTTCCAGGTGTTCACCGAGCGCACCCCGGTCGCCGTGGCCCCGGACAGATGACAGGCGGTACGCGCCCACCGGGCGGCCGCCGTGCCGTCCGACAGCGCCCCGGCCCGCTCGCCCGGCGCACCGTACGTGAGCAGCGCCGGGGTCAGCTCCCCGAGGTCCGCCATCGCGTACGGCGCCGCCGTGCCCGCCGCCGTGAACTCCAGCACCGCGTACTCGGCGCACTGCTCCTGCGTGCCGCTCCCGGCCGGGGTGCGCACCGGGGCGCTCACCCCGTGCTCGTCGACCTCCGCGGGGACCCCGCCGCGGCCCGGGGTCAGCAGATCGGTCATCTCCAGCGACTCCACCCAGGGCGCCAGCAGATAGCGGGTGTTGCCGTCCGCCCGGTCCAGGACCACGGCGGAGGAGGCGAGGGCGTCGGCCCCGTCCACCCGGGCGAAGTCCATCACCGCGCCGCCCTCGGTTGCGCCGGCCGCCTCCGCGTACCGCACCAGCCGCATCCCGTCGTACAGCAGCACCACCGTGGCCTGGCCGACCTCCCCGGCGAACAGCAACTGCGGCGGGCCCGGGGGCGGTCCGGTCTGGGTGCCGGGCGTCGCGGAGACGCCCACCGACTCGCCGGGGCGCGCCCACACGGCCAGCGCGCGGCGCAGCAGTTCCTGGTCGTTGACGGCTTCGCCACGGGCGGGCCACACGGCGAAGTCCACCCGGGAGGAACCCTCCCACACGTCGGCGGGCATCCGGCGCAGCGTCTTGGGGTCCAGGGCTGCCTGGGCCTGCGCGTTCTCCGCGTAGGGCGGGGCGGCGGCGCCGTCCGGGCCCCAGCCGCCGGGGACCAGCGCCACGGTGCCGGCGGCCAGCGCGAGAGCGGCGGCACCGGCGAGGAAGGTGCGCTGCCGGCGGCGGCGCCTGGCCAGATCGGTGGGGCGGGCGGTCAGCGCGCACGGATCGACGAGTTCACCGCCCTCGGGCAGGGTGTCGGCGCCGCGCAGGGCCGCGCGGATGCCGTCCTCGTCCACCCCTGAGGCGGCCAGCAGGGTACGGATGGCGGGCGCGTTGAGCCCGTCGAGCCGGCGCAGCGCGTACGCCGCGCGGCCGGCTCCGGTCAGCCGCTTGAGGGCCTGTTCGAGGGCGAGTTCGGGGGTGTCGCCGGTGGCGCGCGGGAACAGCCGCAGCCCGGCCACCCGGGGCAGCCCGTAGGGGCCCGTGCGCAGCCGGGGCAGCTCGCGCCCGGCCAGCCGCACGGGGCGGGCGGCGGTCAGCGCTGCGCGCAGGACCCGCTGGCGCAGATGGAGATAGCCGGGGTCGGCGGTCGGCCCGGCTCCGGCGCGCGGTACGGGGACGGCGCCGGGGTCACCGCCCGCCGTGGGCAGCACCGCCGGCGCGGCCGTCCTGCCGCGCGGCACGGCGCGCTGGACCAGGGCGTGTGCCGTGAGCACCCGGCGGTGCCGGCCGAGGTCGTCGGGCAGGGCGAGGTAGGCCAGCCTGACCAGCCGGGGATAGTGCTCCACCAGCGCGGCGGCGGCCTGCTCGGGGCCGACGCCGGGCGCGGTCTCCCGGCGCCGGTGGCTGGTGGTCTTGACATCGGGGGAAGACAGATCGCTGGAGGACACATCCCGCTGAACGAGCGGAAGGGGCCGAGGACACGCGGGTGTTCCCGGGCGTCCGGACCGCGTCCGGTTTCTCTCCGGAGCGGTCCGTTTTTCTCCTGAAAGCCGCGCTTTGTGTCCGCCGGCTGTCTGCCGGCCGTGCGTTTCGGACCGGGTCAGCGCCGTTCGAGATAGGCGAGCACGGCCAGCACCCGCCGGTTGTCGTCGTCGGAGACCGGGAGGCCGAGCTTGGCGAAGATGTTGGAGGTGTGCTTGGCGATGGCGCGCTCGGTCACCACCATCCGCTCGGCGATGGCGGCGTTGGAACGGCCCTGCGCCATCAGCTCGATGACCTCCAGCTCGCGCGGGGTGAGCCGCTCCAGCGGGGAGTCCTGGGTGCGCTGCGCGAGCAACTGCTGGATGACCTGCGGATCCATCGCCGTACCGCCCCCGGCGACCCGGCGCACCGCGTCGATGAACTGGTCGGCGTCGAAGACCCGGTCCTTGAGCAGGTAGCCGACCCCGCCGTGGCCGTCCGCCAGCAGTTCGCGGGCGTACAGCTGCTCCACGTGCTGGGACAGCACCAGCACCGGCATGCCCGGGCGGTCGCGGCGCGCCCGGAGCGCGCACTGCAGCCCTTCGTCGGTGAAGGACGGGGGCAGCCGGACATCCACGACCGCGACGTCCGGCCGCAGTTCGGCGAGCGCCCGGGTGAGGGCGGGGCCGTTGTCGACGGCCGCCGCGATCTCGAAGCCGTGCGCCTGCAGGAGCCGGGTGAGGCCGTCCCTGAGGAGAAACAGATCTTCGGCGAGAACGACGCGCACCCGGTACCTACCTGCTTCCGCTCGTGTCCGTCGGTTCCGTCCGCCCGCCCGGAGTGGATCAGCCTACCGCCGGTTCCGGTGGCTCAGCCGCGCGGCAGCACGGTCCCCAGAACGGTGGGCAGGGTGTGCCAGTCGGAGCTGACGACGCTGGCGTGCGTGCCGGCCAGCTGCCGTACCCGCTCCAGCGCCTCGCTCTCCGCCGGCTCGGTGGGGCTGATGGCGGGCGGTACGGCGTGCGCGTCCGTCATCACCAGCAGGTAGTTGTTGCGGGCGTACCAGCCGGTGTCGATGGTGCCGCCCGCGTACGTGGGGGCGTTGCCGTCGAAGACGACGAACCACGGGCGCAGCGTGGCGTCCGCGTACCGTGTGGTGCGCGGGTCGTCGGCTTCGGCGTGGTGCACGGCGGGGAAGGCGACGGCGCGGTCCAGGTCTCCGGCGGCGGCCAGGTCGCGCAGGTGGCGGCTGTACTCGACATCGGTCCACAGGGTGTCGAAGGGGTTGCCCTCCTCGACGGTGCCGGGGATGAGGTGGAAGAGGAACTTGCCGGACAGCTCGTCGCGGGTGGGCCAGCCGTCGGCGCGCACCGCGTCGTCCAGGGTGGCGTGTCCGGCGGCCAGTTCGCCCGGCCGGTAGACGGCGTCGCCGAGGATGCCGTTCACCAGCGCGTCGAACTGGGCGGGGCCGCGCCCGAGGTTGGCGGCGAAGCCGTCCTTCATCTCCACCTTGATGAGGATGGGTCGGTGCCCGGGGTTGCCGTCGTGCCAGGCCCGCAGATCGGCGAGGCAGCCGGCCAGGCCCTGGTTGCGGGCCTTGGTGCGCAGCTCGGCGGGGGAGGAGGCGTTCTCACAGTTGTTGTCGTTGCCCAGCGGGTTGCTGTGCGAGACCCGCCAGCCGCCGCCGAAGAAGTTGGTCCAGACGTCGAGTTCCAGCATGCCGGCGCCGGAGTCCAGGCCGTCGGCGAGGTAGGGGAAGGTGCTCTTCTCGTAGGCGTTGTGGACGCCGACCATGGTGCCCGCGTCGAAGGCCAGGGCGCCGTCGGCCGAGGTGCCGGCGTCCGTCGCGCCGGCCGCCCGGGCGGCGCCGTGGGGGAGGGTGAGGGCCAGTGCCGTCGCGCTGATGAGCAGGAGGTTACGGAGGTTCCTGATGCGTCGCATACGTCGCCGCGCTCTCTTGTGGGGGGAGCAAGTCCACGCCAGCGTAAGCGAGTTGGTCTACACCTGGATGAGGTGGGGGTGAACGCGGGACCTCGCCGGGCGACCCGGGGGCGGCTGCCCGCTCGGACTCCCGGGGTGGGACGGGCACGGGGCGGACGGGCACGGGACGTACGGGACGGGTCAGCGCGCCACCGGCGGCTCGCAGGGCACCTCGATCGTCACCAGCGTCGGCCCACCGGCCGGACTGGACAGCGCGAGCACCCCGTCGAACGGACCCAGCCGCCGCTCGATGCCGCGCAGCCCCGTCCCCCCGTCCAGGGAGGCACCGCCGCGTCCGTTGTCCGTCACCGCGATCTTGAGGCTGGACTCGCCCTCCCCGTAGTAGATGTCCAGCCAGATGCGGTCGGCGCCCGAATGCTTGGCGGCGTTGGTGAGCACCTCGCTGACCGCGAAGTACGCGGCGGTCTCCACCGGTTCCGGCAGCCGCCCGGACAGCTCGACATCGACCTCCACCGGAATCCGCATCCGCAGCGCCAGCGCCTTGACGGCGTCCCCCAGACCGCGTTCGGCGAGCACCGGCGGATGAATGCCGCGCACCAGGTCGCGCAGCTCGGTCAGCGCCTCGGCGGAGGAGGCTCGGGCCTGCGCCAGCAGCTCCTTGGCCTGGGCCGGGTCCTTCTCCATCAGCGCCTCGGCCGCGCCCAGGCTCATGCCCATCGCGACCAGCCGGGCCTGCGCGCCGTCGTGCAGATCGCGCTCGATGCGGCGCAGTTCGGCGGCGGAGCTGTCCACCGCGTCGTGCCGGGTCTCGGTGAGCCGCGCCACCCGCTGGGCGAGCTGTTGCTTGTGGCTGGCGCCGATGAAGACGCGGCACAGCAGGAAGTGGGTGCGCAGCAGCAGCGGGTTGCAGCGCAGCCCCAGCAGGAAGAAGCCGGCACCGGTGAGGGCGCCGAGGACGGCCGTGAACCAGGAGCTGATGGGCACGAACGCCAGCCAGATGGTGCCGGACGCCTCGTGAATGGGCTGCCAGACGCCGGCCAGCAGCACCAGCCCGTACACCCCGTACAGCAGCAGGGAGGGCGCGAGCACCAGGACGGCGAAGCCGAGGGTGGCGTCCACCAGCAGCCACAGCAGGTCGCGCCAGGTGGCCGGGTCGCGCAGCAGACGCGTGGTCTCCTCCACCCGTGCGGCGAGCCCGTCGCGCCGGGCGTCCGGCAGCGGGCGGTAGGCGGCGTGGATGGTGACCCCGGACCAGTCGTGGGCGAGCAGCCGGCGCTGATTGGCGTGCGCGCGGGTGAGACGGACGACCAGGGGAGTGGTGAGGAAGCCGAGCCCGAGCCCGAGGAAGGCCAGGGACAGCACGGAGAGGATGAACAGCAGCAGCGAGCCGATGATCGAGGCCAGCGACAGCAGCAGTGCCCTGGCCGACGCCAGCAGGGCGTCGCGCGCCCGTTCGGTGCTCATGGTGTCCGTGTCCTCCGCCGCGTGCTGCTGTGGGTGCGTGTGTACGGAGGACAGTCTTCCGGAGAGCGCGGGCCCCGATCACGGGGGCCGCGACCCGAAGCCGTGGTGTACCCAGGTACACCGCGGCTTCGGGTCATCGGATCCGCGGCGGGTCACCCGGTCCGTGTCCGAGCTGCCAGCCACGGACCGGGGACGTTTCCGGGGGCGGGATCAGACCTGGCCGGCCTCGGCGAGCGCCGCGCCGCAGGTGTCGGTGATCAGCCGGGTGACGACGTACGGGTCGACGTTGGCGTTGGGGCGCCGGTCCTCGATGTAGCCCTTCTTGTCCCGCTCGACCTGCCACGGGATGCGGACCGAGGCACCGCGGTCGGACACGCCGTAGCTGTACTGGTCCCACGGGGCGGTCTCGTGCGCGCCGGTGAGCCGGTCCTCGACGCCCACGCCGTAGTTCTTGACGTGCTCCAGCGGCTTGCCGTCCTTGCCCAGGGACTCGCACGCGGTGATGATCGCGTCGTAGCCCTCGCGCATGGCCTTGGTGGAGAAGTTGGTGTGCGCGCCGGCGCCGTTCCAGTCGCCCTTGACGGGCTTGGGGTCCAGGGTGGCGGCCACGCCGAAGTCCTCGGCGGTGCGGTAGAGCAGCCAGCGGGCCACCCACAGCTGGTCGGCGACCTCCAGCGGGGAGAGCGGGCCGACCTGGAACTCCCACTGGCCCGGCATGACCTCGGCGTTGATGCCGGAGATGCCCAGGCCCGCCTTGAGGCAGTGCTCCAGGTGCGCCTCGACGATGTCACGGCCGTGGATCTCGTCCACGCCGACGCCGCAGTAGTAGCCGCCCTGCGGGGCCGGGAAGCCGTTCTCGGGGAAGCCGAGCGGGCGGGAGCCCTCGAAGAACGTGTACTCCTGCTCGATGCCGAAGATCGGCTCCTGCGCGGCGTACTGCTCGGCCACCGGGCGCAGCAGGGCACGGGTGTTGGACTCGTGCGGGGTGTCGTCGGTGTTGAAGACCTCGCACAGCACCAGGATGTCGTTCCCGCCGCGGATCGGGTCCGGGTAGGAGGCGACCGGCTTCAGGACGCGGTCCGAGGCGTGGCCCTCGGCCTGGTTGGTGCTGGAGCCGTCGAAGCCCCAGACCGGGGGCTCGGCGCCGTCGGCGAGGATCTTCGTCTTCGAACGCAGCTTCGCCGTCGGCGAGGTGCCGTCGATCCAGATGTACTCGGCCTTGTAGCTCACGGTCGTGCTCCTTGAGGAGTTCATCGCAGATGTCGCAATGGCGTGTGGGGGTGTGCGGGGTGGTCCATACGCTGTCGCCACCCTCGCTACCTGCGGTTTCTGACCAGTTGCCCGGTTGTTAACGAGCTGTGAACGGGGTTTGGGCCGGCGGACGGCGTGCCGGTGCGGCGGAACGGCCCTTACCCTGTGTGGCATGTCACTTCCTCTGCGCATGCGCTTCGGACTGTTCGGCACCGGCCCCTGGGCCCGGTTGACCCAGGGGCCCGCCCTGGCCGGGCACCCCGGGGTGGACTTGGTGGGCGTGTGGGGCCGCCGCCCCGAGGCGGCGCGGGAGTTGGCCGGGCGGCTGGACACCCGGGCCTACGAGGACGCCGACGCGCTGATCGCCGACTGCGACGCGGTGGCGATCGCGCTGCCGCCGGACGTCCAGGCCCCGCTGGCGGTACGGGCCGCGGCGGCCGGCCGTCATCTGCTGCTGGACAAGCCGCTGGCCACGACCGTGCCGGCGGCCCGGGAGGTGGCCGAGGCAGCCGCGGCCGCCGGGGTGGCGTCGGTGGTCTTCTTCACCCTGCACTTCACCCCCGAGTCGGCGGCCTGGCTGGTGGAGCAGCAGGAGACCGACGGCTGGGTGAACGGCCGCGCCGAGTGGTTCTCCGGCATCTTCGACGAGGGCGGCAGCGACAGCCCGTACGCCGCCTCCCCGTGGCGGCGGGAGAAGGGCGGACTGTGGGACATCGGCCCGCACGCGCTGTCGGTGCTGCTGCCGCCGCTGGGCGATGTCACCGGGCTGGACGCGATCACCGCCGCCCGGGGCCCCGGCGACATGGTGCACATGGCGCTGCGCCATGTGAGCGGCGCCTCCAGCACCCTCACGGTGAGCCTGTCGGTGCCTCCGCAGGCGTCGTCGATGTCGGCGGTGCTGCGCGGCAAGCCGGGCATCGTGACGCTCCCGGACCGGGGCGAGGCCCGGCACGTGGAGGCGTTCGGCGCGGCGATCGACGCGCTGGAGCGGGCGGCGCGGACGGGTGAGGCGCACCCGTGCGACGTACGGTTCGCGCTGCGGGTGACGGAGATCCTGGCGACGGCCGAGGGGCAACTGGGCGCGGCCGGCTGATCCCTGACCGATCCCCGGCCCGCGCCGGACCGCCGTGCCCCGGTGGGTGCCGGGCGGGCCCGGGCGCCGGTGCTCCGAACGGACGCGGGCGGTGGTGAGCCCTTCCAAGGCATGAGATCCGTTAATCATGTCATCGGAAGTCTCAGAGAAGTCCGCCGTGCCCCGCCGCGTCCTGCTCGGCGCCACCGCCTGCCTCAGCATCCTCGGCCTCGACCGCCTGCTGACCGCGTGCTCCTCCTCCGGCGCCGGTACGGGCACGGCCGGCGCGGCCCCGGGCCCCGCCGCACCGGCGGCCCCCGCCGCGGACTCCTACCGCCTGCGCCCCTTCACCTCCGGCAGTGCCGCCCGGACCACGCCACCCCGGCAGCCGCTGCCGGTGCGCGCCGAGGCCGCCCTGACCCTCGCCACCCCGGGCAAGAAGATCGCCATCACCCTGGACGACGGCCCGCACCCCACGTACACGCCCCAGGTGCTCAAGCTGCTGCGCACGTACAAGGTTCCCGGCACCTTCTTCGTCATCGGCGAGAACGCCCACTCCCACCCCGACCTGGTGCGCGCCATCGCCGACGAGGGCCATGTGGTGGCCAACCACTCCTGGAGCCATCCGCAGCTGGACACTCTCTCGCAGAAGCGGGTGCGCCGCGAGCTGGGCGACACCTGCGACATCATCCAGGACATCCTCGGCGCCCCGCCCGACCTCGCCCGCGCCCCGTACGGCGCCTGGGACAAGGCGTCCCTCACCGTCTGCGCCGAACTCGGCATGGAACCCCTGGGCTGGTCCGTCGACACCAACGACTGGGCCAGACCCGGCACCTCCAGCATCGCCGGCTCGGTCCTGGAGGGCGCCCACTCCGGGGCGATCGTCCTCACCCACGACGGAGGCGGCGACCGTTCCCAGACGGTCACCGCCCTCGGCCAGGTCCTTCCCAAGCTCCTGGACCGCGGCTACGAACTGGTCCTGCCCACCGCGCCCCCCGTCTAGGAGCGCGGAGCCCGCCCCAGCGCCGCCACCAGCTCCTGCACATTCGCGTAGCTGCTGCGCCGCGGCAGCGACCGCACCTGATCGATCAGCTCGTCCGGCGCCCGCTCCTCCAGCAGGGTGCGCAGGACCTCCGACCGCTTCGCCGGGAACCCGGTCCGCCGCAGATGCCGCGCCAGCTCGAAACGGAACGCCTCGTCGCGCACCTCCCGGTCGTCCCCCGCACCGGGTGGCGGCGTCGCGCCGTCCGCGCCCTCCACCGGCTCCGGATCCCGCCAGGCGTCGGCCCGGGTGGGCCGGTCCGCCCGCAGCACCCCTTCCACCTCGTGCTTCAGCTGATCGTCCTGATGCGCGCTCAGCCGACTGCTGCCCCGTTCCTGCATGTCAGGTCCCTCCTTCGGTGCCGGGCCCGGCGGGTACCCGGGGTTTGAGAGAGAAACCAGCGGTAACGCGGTGCGGAGCCGCGATCCCAGACCCGTACTCCGGGGCAGAAAAAAATATCTGGCCCGAAATGCGCCAAACGGGGCAATGGGTACACAATGGGAGCAAGGTCTGTAAATGAGACTGAGACAGCGCGGTCGCACGAATCCCACAGAAGGAGGCGAGTCGCATGGCCGACGTCTCACACCACAGGGGTACGGACGTCTCCCATCGCAGGGACACCAGCATGGCGGACCACCCCGACGCACGTGAGATGCGGGAGCGCTACTCCCGTGTGACAGGTGGCGCGACAGTGCCGCTGGTGGACGCACCGGTCTTCCTGGCCGGCCTGTATCTGGCGGTCTCCGCCTGGCTGGTGCCGACGTTCATCGCCGCCCAGCCGCGTCTGGGCATACACAACCTGATCCTCGGAATCGCGGTGGCGGTGCTGGCGCTGGGCTTCGCCCTGGTGCCGGAGCGGATGCACGGCATGGGCCTGGCCCTGTGCGTCATCGGAGCGTGGTCGATCGTTGCGATCTGGACGGTGGGCAGTGGCGCCAGCGGCGGCATCATCCTCAGCCAGATCATCGTCGGCGGTGTCATCTTCCTTCTGGGACTGGCAGCCACCGGCGCGGCACTGGCGATGCGCCGCAAGCGCCACACCCACAGCGAGAGGATGACGACCTGACAGGGAGTCGCACATAGACACAACAGAACAACGCCGAAAAGCCCGGCGGGCAGCCCCATCAGGGACTGCCCGCCGGTGCGTTCCGCGCCTGCGCGCGGTGCCGATCCGCTTACACGTCGAAGTACAGCTCGAACTCGTGCGGGTGCGGGCGCTGGGCCATCGGCGCGATTTCCTTCTCGCGCTTGAAGTCCACCCAGGTCTCGATCAGGTCAGTGGTGAAGACGCCACCCGCCAGCAGGTAGTCGTTGTCCTCCTCCAGGGCCTCCAGCACGGCCGGCAGGGAGGTCGGGACCTGGGCCAGCTCCGCGTGCTCCTCGGGGGCCAGCTCGTACAGGTCCTTGTCGACCGGCTCCGGCGGCTCGATCTTGTTCTTGACGCCGTCCAGGCCCGCCAGCAGCAGGGCGGAGAAGGCCAGGTACGGGTTGGAGGACGGGTCCGGGGCGCGGAACTCCACGCGCTTGGCCTTCGGGTTGGAGCCCGTGATCGGGATGCGCATCGCGGCCGAGCGGTTGCGCTGCGAGTACACCATGTTGACGGGGGCCTCGAAGCCCGGCACCAGACGGTGGTACGAGTTCAGCGTCGGGTTGGTGAACGCCAGCAGCGACGGGGCGTGCTTGAGGATGCCGCCGATGTAGTAGCGGGCCATGTCGGACAGGCCCGCGTACCCCTGCTCGTCGTAGAAGAGCGGGGAGCCGCCCGTCCACAGCGACTGGTGGACGTGCATGCCGGAGCCGTTGTCACCGAAGATCGGCTTGGGCATGAAGGTGGCGGTCTTGCCGTTGCGCCAGGCGACGTTCTTGACGATGTACTTGAACAGCATCAGATCGTCGGCGGCGGCCAGCAGGGTGTTGTACTTGTAGTTGATCTCCGCCTGGCCCGCGGTGCCCACCTCGTGGTGCTGGCGCTCGACCTCAAGACCGGCGTTGATCAGCTCCAGGGTGATCTCCGCGCGCAGGTCGGCGAAGTGGTCGACCGGCGGGGCGGGGAAGTAGCCGCCCTTGTAGCGGACCTTGTACCCGCGGTTGCCGCCCTCCTCGATGGCGCCGGTGTTCCAGGCGCCCGCCTCGGAGTCGATGTAGTAGTAGCCGGCGTTCGACTTGGTCTCGAAGCGCACGTCGTCGAAGACGTAGAACTCCGCCTCGGGCCCGAAGTACGCGGTGTCGGCGATGCCGGAGGAGGCCAGGTAGGCCTCGGCCTTCTTCGCCACGTTGCGCGGGTCGCGGCTGTACGCCTCGCCCGTGATCGGGTCCTGGATGAAGAAGTTGATGTTGACCGTCTTGTCCTTGCGGAACGGGTCGAGACGCGCGGTGGAGAGGTCAGGGACGAGCGCCATGTCGGACTCGTGGATGGCCTGGAAGCCGCGGATCGACGAGCCGTCGAACATCAGCTGCTCATCCGGGTCGAAAGCCTGGACCGGGAGCGTGACGTGCTGCATGATGCCCGGCAGATCGCAGAAGCGGACGTCGATGAATTTGACGTCGTTATCCGCAATGTACTTCTTGATCTCGTCGGCGTTCTGGAACATCCGATCGTCCTCCTTGCCCACCCATCGGGCGGGGAATGCGCAGCTCGGGTGCGGGCCCGGGGCACGGACCTGCCGGGGCCGACCCTAAGAACCGGCCATTTCTCGGGCATGACCCTCGTGTTTCGCCGATGTTAACCAGCCAACCGGAGCAACCTCCGGCGACTGGCCGGTGGGCGCCCGCGGCGGGAGCCGCCCGGAGACCGCCGGGCGGACCGCGCTACCGTGGACGGGTGGACAAAGAGGCGGACAAAGAGCTCGACAATCGACAGGTCATCGGATCCTGGCTCTCCGGCCCCCGGGCCACCGCCGAGAGCATGGGGGTCGACTTCGGCTACCGGGGCGAGCGCTTCGGCCTCCCCGAGCACGGGCCGGGCTCCATCGCCTCGCTCGGCCGGCGGGTGGCGGCCATCTGTGTCGACTGGGCGCTGTGCGCCCTGATCGCATACGGTCTGCTCGCCGACGGCCCGAGCTCGCTGGGCAACTGGACCCTGCTGGTCTTCACCGTCACCGGCATCCTCACCGTCGGCACCCTGGGCTCCACCCCGGGCAAGCGGCTGCTGGGCCTGCGCGTCGTCCACCTCAGCGGGGAGCGGCTGAGCTTCCCGCGCGCCGCCGCCCGTACGGTCCTGCTCGCGCTCGCCGTCCCGGCCCTGATCTGGGACCGCGACAGCCGCGGGCTCCACGACCGGCTCACCGAGGCCGTACAGCTCCGCGTCTGAGCCCACCGGGCCCCGACGCCGGCGGGCGACCGGGACGACCAGCGACGGCATCGCGGCACCGCGGCACCGAGGTACGGAGGACGGACACAGCGGAAGGGCCCGGCGGGATCGACCGCCGGGCCCTTCCGTTCGATGTCCACCCGTCATCCGTGACGGGTTCGCTCAGCGCCCCCTGCGCTGCTGCGGGCCGCCCTTCGGCAGCTTCATACCCTTGGGCATCGGGCCCTTCGGCAGCGGCATGTTGCTCATCAGGTCGCCCATCGCGCGCAGCCGGTCGTTCACCTCGGTGACCCGGTGGCCCGGCAGCACCCGCGGGAACTTCATGACCTTGCTCCGCAGCTTCTTCAGCGGCACCTGGTCCTCGCCGGTGCCGACGAGCACGTCGTGCACCGGCACCTCCGAGACCACCCGGTTCATCCGGCGCTTCTCGGCGGCCATGAGCGTCTTCACCCGGTTCGGGTTGCCCTCGCCGACCAGCACCACGCCGCACTTGCCGACCGCCCGGTGCACCACGTCCTGCTGGCGGTTGATCGCCACCGCCGGGGTGAACACGAAGCCGCGCCGCAGGTTCTCCAGCACGGCGGCGGCCGCTCCCGGCTGCCCCTCCATCTGGCTGAAAGCCGCCCGTTCGGCCCGCCGCCCGAAGACGATGGCCGTGGTCAGCAAAGCGACCAGGAAGCCCAGGATGCCCAGATAGATCGGGTGACCGATCAGAAAGCCGATGCCAAGGATCACACCGAAGGTGCCCAGGCCGACTGCAGAGATGACCAGGCCGATCCACCGATCGACCCGCTTGGTCATCTTGTACGTCAGAGCGATCTGCTTGAGCCGCCCTGGGTTCTCGGAATCTTGTTCCTTGTCCTTCCGCGCCATGTCGGCAAGTTTACGGCCGTCCCGCCGACACCGGCGCCCAGGGCGGCTCAGGCCGCCGGGGACGCCGCCTCGCGCCGCTCCAGCGCCTGCCGGTACAGCCGCCCCGCCCGGTACGACGAACGCACCAGCGGGCCGGACATGACCCCCGCGTAGCCGATCTCCTCGGCCTCCTGCTGGAGCTCCACGAACTCCGCCGGCTTCACCCAGCGCTCCACGGGGTGGTGCCGCGGCGTGGGCCGCAGGTACTGGGTGATCGTGACCAGCTCGGTGCCCGCGTCGTGCATCTGGCGCAGCGCGTCGCTGACCTCCTCGCGGGTCTCGCCCAGGCCCAGGATCAGGTTGGACTTGGTGACCAGGCCCGCCTCGCGCGCCCGCGTGATCACTTCCAGTGACCGCTCGTAACGGAAGCCGGGCCGGATCCGCTTGAAGATCCTCGGCACCGTCTCCACGTTGTGCGCCAGCACCTCGGGCCGCGAGGAGAACACCTCGGCCAGCTGCTCGGGCACCGCGTTGAAGTCCGGGATCAGCAGCTCCACCCCGGTGCCGGGGAGCAGCGTGTGGATCTGCCGGACCGTCTCCGCGTACAGCCAGGCCCCGCCGTCCTCCAGGTCGTCACGGGCGACCCCGGTGATGGTGGCGTACTTCAGCTCCATCTGCCGGACGGACTCGGCCACCCGGCGCGGCTCGTCCCGGTCGAGCTCGGCCGGCTTGCCGGTGTCGATCTGGCAGAAGTCGCAGCGCCGGGTGCACTGCTCGCCCCCGATCAGGAACGTGGCCTCCCGGTCCTCCCAGCATTCGAAGATGTTGGGACAGCCCGCCTCCTGGCAGACCGTGTGCAGCCCCTCCCGCTTCACCAGACCCAGCAGGTCCTTGTACTCAGGACCCATCGTGGCCCTGGTCTTGATCCACTCGGGCTTGCGTTCGATCGGGGTCTGGCTGTTCCGGACCTCAAGGCGCAGCATCTTACGACCGTCGGGCGCGACAGCGGACACGTCCGCCTCCCTACCACTTTTGGTTCATCGGCGTATCTCAGCGTACGCCTGTGCTTATGAGGTCAGACCGCGCGGGGGAGGGGGACCGTGTCCTCCAGAACCGCCCGCAGATGCTTCTCCACCACGGGCAGCACCTCCGCCACCGGCACCCGCCGCCCCAGCTCCTGGGAGAGCGATGTCACACCCGCGTCCCGGATGCCGCACGGCACGATCCGGTCGTACGAGGTGTTGTCCGGGTCGCAGTTCAGCGAGAAGCCGTGCATCGTGACGCCCTTGGCCACCCGGATGCCGATCGCGCACAGCTTGCGGTCCTCGCCGCGCTGCCCCGCGTTCGACGGCGCGTACTGGGGGCCGGCCAGCCGGGGATCGAACTCCTCGTCGTTCAGCCGCGGATCGAAGTCGAGCCTGAGCCCTCCGGTCACGGACGCCGGCGCGGGCACCGAGTCCCCCAGGACCCACACCCCGCTGCGGCCCTCCACCCGCGTGGTCTCCAGGCCGAACTCCGCACAGGTGCGGATCACCGCCTCCTCCAGCCGCCGCACGTGCGCGATCACGTCCACCGGGCGCGGCAGCTTCAGGATCGGATACCCCACCAGCTGCCCGGGGCCGTGCCAGGTGATCTTCCCGCCCCGGTCGATGTCGATGACCGGAGTGCCGTCCAGGGGCCGTTCACTGTCCTCGGTACGCCGCCCCGCCGTGTACACCGACTGGTGCTCCAACAGCAGACAGGTGTCGGGAACCTCGTCGGCGAAGCGCGCGGTGTGCACCCGCCGCTGCTCCTGCCAGGCCGCGTGATACTCGACGGCTTCGTCCCCGAAGCCCAGATGGACAAAGCGCAGCTCACTCACTGCCGCTCACTCTCCCGGTGCAGAACCACGACGCGCGCAGCGTCCCGAACCACTGTACGGCCGTGCTCCGACAGGTAAGCGTGTGCCCCGGTCCTCACACATATGGATGAATCATCCGCAGACGGGCCGATCAGGTGGGGAGAGACCGTTACATTCACGCCGTTCCAGCCGCACAGCCGTAAGGCAGGAGACCGCATCGCCGATGTCCACGGAACGACCCGGAGGGACCCCCTCCGTACCCCCACCCGCGCACGCCCCACGGGCCGTCGCGCCCGGCAGCACGCCGCCGCCGGCCCCGCCTCCCTCCGGGCAGCGCACCCCCAACCGGCAACTGGCCGCCCTGATCGCCGAAGCCGGCTTCTCGCACGCCGGTCTCGCCCGCCGCGTCGACCAGCTCGGCCTCGAACACGGGCTTGATCTGCGGTACGACAAGACCTCCGTCACCCGCTGGCTGCGCGGCCAGCGACCGCGCGGCACCACGCCCGCGCTGATCGCCGAGGTCTTCACCCGCCGCCTCGGCCGCCGGCTCTCCGCCCAGGACCTCGGTCTGGAGGCCTGCGCGCCCGTGTACGCGGGGCTCGAGTTCGCCGCGACCCCCGCCGAGGCCGTCGACATCGTCGCCGGCCTGTGGCGCAAGGACTCCGGCAGCTACGCCGAGCTGCGCAAGATCGCCTTCACCCCGGCGGGGCTCGTGGTGCCCAGCCGTGACTGGCTCATCGGGCGCCCGGACGACCGGGTGGCGCGCGGCGACCCGCCGGACCCGGTGGGCGGCATCACCGGACTGCCCAGCCTGGCCGGGCTCACCGCGCACCCCCGGGTGCCCGAACAGACCCGGCACCGCGCCGCCAGCGCCGTCGCCGCGAACCGTGCCGGGGCGGGAGGCGGCACCGACCGCGTCGAACGCGGCCCCGGGCAGCGCGTCACCGGCGGCGACATCGCGGCCCTGCGGTCGGTCGCCGAGCTGTTCCGCGCGCTCGACAACGCCTACGGCGGCGGCCACGCCCGGCAGGCGCTGGTGCGGTACCTGGAACACGAGCTGGAGCCGATGCTGCGCGGCACCTACGGGGAGCAGACCGGCCGCCGGCTGTTCTCCGCCGCCGCCGACCTGACCCGGCTGGCCGGCTGGACGGCGTACGACATCGCCGCCCACGGCCTCGCCCAGCGGTACTTCGTCCAGGCGCTGCGGCTGGCCCAGGCCGCCGGGGACCGCTCGTACGGCAGCTATGTCCTGGTGTCGATGAGCCGGCAGGCCGTCTACCTGGGGCACGGGCGCGAAGCGGTGCAGCTGGCGCGGGTCGCCCAGCAGGGCATGGCCAGCTCCGTACCACCGGCCGTCCAGGCGCTGCTGCACGCGGTCGAGGCGCGCGGGCACGGACTGCTGGGGGAGGTGCGGGCCTGCTCGGCGGCGCTCGCCAGGGCGGAGCGCGCCCTGGAGGCGGCCAGGCCGGGGGAGGAGGTGCCCACCTGGGCGCGGTTCTTCGACGAGGCGCAGCTGGCGGACGAGTTCGCGCACTGTCACCGCGACCTCCAGCAGTACCGGACCTCGGCGCGCTACGCGGAACGCTCCCTGCAACTGCGGGCCAACGGCTACGCGCGCAGCCGGCTGTTCTGCCGGGTGGTGCTGGCCACGGCGAAACTGGGCCTGGGCGACGTGGACCACGCGTGCGCCCTGGCGGTCGAGGCCGCCCAGCAGGCGACCGACATGCGCTCGGCGCGGGCGCACGAGTACCTCCAGGACTTCGAACGGCGCCTGGACCCCTACCGCGACTCGCTCGCGGTGCGGGGCTACCGGGAGAAGGTGGCCGCCCTGACCTGACACGGACGGTGCGGGCGGCCCGGCCCGGGGGCGCGGGCACAACGGGCGCGCGCCGGGTGGTTCCGGCCCCGTGCAGGGGTCGGAACCACCCGGCGCGACCCGCAACACCGGCGTGCGGGCCGGCTGGGCCGTGCCCCTGCCCGCGTCACCGGCGTCAGGCCGCGGCGCTGGTGTTCGGCTCGCTCAGCACCGGCCGCCCGAAGTCCTCCAGCAGGGCGGCGACCGCCGTCCGCGCCGTGTCCGGATCATCCGCCCCGCGGTGGTCGCCGCAGATGTACAGGCCGTCCAGCAGCCGGGTGCGGCGCGGTCCCGCGTACGGGGGCGGGTTCAGCGGTACGGCCTGCGGATCGTGGTGCGCGGCCAGCAGCCGCCACTCATGGGCCGGGGTCCCGTACAGCGCCGTCAGCTGAGGGCGGGCTGCCTTGTCCAGGATCTCGGCCGGTTCGCCCGCCGCGGGCCCCAGCACCACCGAGGTGACCAGCGCCGCGCCCTCCGGCGCCCGGGAGGGGTCGGCGGCCGAGGCGACCAGCGAGTAGCTGAGGGGCCCGCGCTCCGGCACCGCGTCGACGAGCAGCGCCGGGCCGGTCTGCGGCCCCGGCCCCGGGACGGCGTGGTGCAGCACCGTCACCGGCCGGAACCGCGGCACCCGCAGCCCCGGCAGCAGCCGCGCGGCCTCCCGCGCCCCGGTGGCCAGGACGACGGCCCGGCAGCGTACGGTCCCGTGCCGTTCCGTCTCCACCCGGGAGGTGGACACGGAGGTGACGCGTACCCCGGTGCGGACGGCATCCTCCGGCAGTCCTTCCGCCAGGCCGCGCGCGTGGGCGCCGGAGCCGCCCGCCGCCAGTGCCAGGCCCTCCCGGGCGAAGGACCGCAGCGTCAGATCGCCCAGCCGGCTGGAGGTGGCGAGCCGCGGGTCATGGAGCAGCGCCGAGAGCAGCGGACGCAGAAAGCCTTCTGCGATCCGCGCCGGTATGCCCCGCGCGGACAGCGCGTCCGCCACCGGCAGCTCCGGCCGGGCCGCCAGCCGCTCGTCGGGAAGCTGCCCGAGCCGGGCGAGGTTGGCCCGCAGCCACGAGTGGTCGAACGCGGTGATGAGCGAACGGCTCCGCCGCGCCCGGCCGTCGTCGGCGGCCACGTCCGCCGCCGTGGTGGCGCCGCCGCCCTGCGCCTCACCCACCCGGTGCACCTCACCCCGCGCCCCGTGCAGCAGCGCGCCCCCCGTCAGCCGGCACACCGCCTCCTCCGGCAGGCCCGGGGCCGTCAGCCGGCTGCTCCGGTCGAGGAGGAAGCCGTCCCGGGAGGCGGTGGCCATCCGGCCCCCGATCCGGTCGGCCGCCTCCAGGACCGTCACCGTCAGCCCGGCGTCCCGCACTCTGCGGGCGGCGGCGAGACCCGCCGTACCTGCCCCGATGACGACGACGTCGGAATCCACTGCTTGCGTTCGGCTGCTCAGCACGGGCCCTCCCATGAGGCGGTCGGCGCTTGCCGGACGGGCCATGGGTGGGCCCGCCCGCAGGGGCTGCTGCCCATTCGCGGCACGGGCAACGCCGCCCGGACCGACGCTGACCCTCTCACGACGTCCGGAATGCGGCAGAGCGCACGCACCGGGCACAGGCGCACGCAGGTCGCACTATGTGCCTCAGTACACCGCCGAACGCCGGTACATCAGCTTTCGTTGGCGAGCGCGGCCCGTACCGCGTCCTCCACGGTGGGGTGCGTGAAGGTGAAGCCGGCCTCCAGCAGCCGGCGCGGCAGCACCCGCTGGCTGCCCAGCACATCCTCCGAGAACTGGCCGAGCGCCACCCGCAGCAGCGGCGCCGGAGCCGTGAACACTGTGGGCCGGTGCAGCACTTCGCCCATCACCCGGGTCGCCTCGCGGTTGGTGACCGGATGCGGCCCGGTCAGGTTCACCGGCCCGGACAGGCCCGGCTCTTCGGCCAGCAGGAAGCGCAGCGCCGCGATGTGGTCGGCCAGCGAGATCGCGCTCCAGAACTGGTTGCCGTCCCCGAGCCGCCCGCCGAGCCCCGCCTTGAACAGCGGAAACAGCCTTCCCCACGCCCCGCCCGAGCGGGCCACCACCAGGCCGGTGCGCGCGTACACCGTACGGACCCCGGCCTCGGCCGCCGGCACGGCCGCCGCCTCCCACTCGCGGCAGACGTCCGCCAGGAAGCCGCTGCCCGCCGGGGCGTCCTCGTCCACCGGATCGGTGCCGGTGTCCCCGTACCAGCCGATCGCGCTGCCGCACACCAGCGTCCGGGGCCGGTCCGCCTCGGGCAGCGAGGCGATGGCGGCGGCGATCGCGGCGGTGCCCAGGACACGGCTGTCCCGGATCTCCTGCTTGTAGCGGGCGGTCCAGCGGTGGTCGCCGACCCCGGCCCCGGCCAGGTGCACCACGGCCTCGCAGCCGGCGATGGAGGCGGCGGTGCTCTCCTGCTGCCGGCCGCTGGGGTCCCACCACCGCTCGTCCGCCGCGCCGGGCGGGCGGCGCACCAGCCGTACGACGTCGGTGCCGTCCGCGCGCAGGGCGGAAGTGAGGGCGGTGCCGATCAGACCGGAGGAGCCGGTGACGGCGATACGGGGGCGGGGGGTGGCGGCGGGTCGCTGTGATCGCTTGGGCATGGCGGCCATGCTAAGCGCGGAAGCGGGCCCACAATCGGGGGTAGGCCGTGGCCAGCACGCCGGAGTCCTCGAAATCCACCGGTGAGCCCTCGGGTTCCTCCGGTGGTTCCTCGAAGCCGAGTTCGGGCAGTTCGACGCCGGTCAGCCGCTCGTAGGCGTCGTACGCCGCGTAGCCGACCTCCTCCGCCTCGCCGTCCTGTTCGGGGTCGAAATCCTGGGGAAGCAGTTCGGCGAGCGTGTCGGGGTCGTGCAGCGCGCCCTCGAAGACGTGCCGGCCCTGGGCGATGAGCCAGCAGCGGAAGTTCTCGAAGCAGTCGTCGCTGGCGCCGTCCAGGATCACCCAGGCGGCGCCCCACAGGTCCCAGCGGTAGGCGCGGTTGAAGCGGGCCTCGAAGTGGCGGGCGAAGTCGGTGACGGATTCCGGATCGAGATCGCTCAGACGTTCGACGATGAGGTCGGCGGTCACCACCGGGTCGCCCTCCGCCCCTTCCCGGGCGGCGTCGACGATCTCCCAGAAATCCGTTTCGTCCATCACGGGACAAGGATCCGCCGCCCGGTCGCGACACGCATCCCGAGACCACCGGAAAGTACGACAGAGGTTGTCGGGTTTCGCTGTCAGGGTGACTCCGTACGCACGCGAGGCGGCGTACGCGGCACGACACACGCAGCACGGAACACGACACACGCAGCACGGAACACGACACACGCAGCACGACGCACGACGCACGACGCACGACGCACGAACGGAAGGACACACGTGTCAGACCTGGAAACACGGACCGCACCCCTCGCCGGGAAGATCGCCCTGGTCGCCGGAGCCACCCGGGGCGCCGGCCGGGCGATGGCCGTCGAACTCGGCCGGGCGGGCGCCACCGTCTACGCCACCGGTCGCACCACCCGGGCCGCGGTCAGTGAGGTCGGCCGGGCCACCGAGACCATCGAGGAGACCGCCGAACTCATCACGGCGGCCGGCGCGGACAGCGGCAGCGGCGGTACGGGCATCGCCGTACCCACCGACCACCTCGTACCCGAGCAGGTGGCCGCCCTCACCGGGCGCATCGACCGCGAGCAGGGTCGGCTGGACATCCTGGTGAACGACGTCTGGGGCGGCGACCACCTCCTGGACGTCCACGCCACCCCCCCGATGTGGGAGATCGGCCTGGAGCAGGGCCTGCGGATGCTCCGGCTGGGCGTGGAGAGCCACATCGTCACCAGTCACTACGCGCTCCCGCTGCTGGCCCGCAACCGGGGCGGCCTGGTGATCGAGGTGACGGACGGCACGGCGGAGTCCAACCGCGACTACCGGCTGAACTTCTTCTACGACCTGGCCAAGAACGCCCCCATCCGGATGGCGTACAACCTCGGCGAGGACCTGAAGAAGTACGGCTGCACCGCCGTCTGTGTCACCCCCGGCTTCCTGCGCTCGGAGGCGATGCTGGACACCCACTTCAAGGTCACCGAGGAGAACTGGCGCGAGGGCATCGAGCGGGAACCGGCCTTCGCCATCGCCGAATCGCCCACCTACATCGGCCGCGGCATCGCCGCGCTGGCCGCCGACCCCGAGCGGGCGCGCTGGAACGGCGCCTCGCTGAGCAGCGGTGATCTGGCCAAGGAGTACGGGGTCACCGACACCGACGGCTCCCAGCCGGACGCCTGGCCGTTCATCAAAGCCCTGGCGGAGGGGAAGCAGCCGGACGCGGCCGACTACCGCTGACCCTCATCGGGCCAGGGCCGAGGCCAGGGGCAGCAGGGAGCCGGTGAGCGGGCTCCCCGGCCGGTACGCCACGCACATGACGTCCCGGTCACCGATGTCCCACGTCGCGGCGGTCGGCAGGACGGGATAGAAGTCCAGGCCGGCCGCCGCCTCGCCGGGCCAGTACGTACGGAAGCCGCGGCCGCAGCTCTCCCGGGCGAACGCCGCCACCCGTTCGCGGTCGAAGGCGCCGTCCGGGGCGGCCACGAAGCCGTACACCTGGTTGGCTGCGCCCTCCTCGTCGCACGGCACATAGCGCACCATGACCTCGCCCGCCGCCGGGGAGCGGGCGGGGTCGGTGAAGCACTCGCCGCCCTCGATGGCGAGGACCCCGCCGCTCTCGGCGGTGAGGAACGTGTCGCCCTTGCGGTCCGGCACGGCGGGCCCCGGGGCCGGAGCGGCGTCGGCGGCGGGCAGCAGTGCCACGGCCACCAGCGCCAGCGCGCCGCAGAACACCGGGACCGCCCCGCGTCTGGCTGCCATCCGCCCGCTCCTCGTACCTCGTCCGTGTCCGACCGGCCAGAAACTATCCCGTTCCGGGGACACTTCGGCGAACGGACGGCAAACGGCCAAAGGCCGCACGGCGCCCGGAACCCCACCACCCATGAGATGGCGCAGAGTTCACCCCGTGGCAAGACGGCAACAGCGGATTGTTCGGCTGATCCTGGCTGAATCCACACGCCTTGGGCACCAGGCCCGAGGAGGACACACCGAACTCGCCCGTGAAGGGTTCCTCATTCCGTGACTGCCAACACCGCACGCTGGACCATGGCGTCCACGCGTACCAAGGTCGCCGTGCTCGGCGGCGCCACGCTGCTCGCCAGCGGCGTGCTCGCCGGCCCGCTGGCCTTCGGTGACTCTCCGACCGATCCCACGCCCCACCCGGCGGCGGAGATCCACAAGCCTTCCCCGATGCCCGACCGCGTCATGCTGACGCCCACCACCACCCCGGCGACCAGCCAGAACGTCACCTGGCGGGCGGAGGCACCGGCCGGTTCGTCCCAGGCCCAGATCCTCAAGGCCCCGCGCGGCCTGGGCGATGTGAAGCCCGCCGCCGGCGAGGTCACCACGGTGAAGGCCGGCCCCGCCACCCCGGTCAACACCAACCTGGGCTACGCCTCCACGTACCACACCGTCTCCTTCTCCGACCTGGAGCCGGACACCCGCTACACCTACCGGGTCGGGGACGGCGTCAACTGGAGCGCGTGGACCGACTTCACCACCGCGGCCGAGAGCCTGGAGCCGTTCTCCTTCATCTACTACGGCGACGCGCAGAACTACATCGATTCTGCCGTTCCCCGGGTCTTCCGCCAGGCGTTCGCCGACCGGCCCGAGGCGAAGATGATCGTCAACGCCGGTGACCTCATCAACTCCCCCAACTCCGAGGAGGAGTGGGGCCAGTGGTACCAGGCCGGCGGGTTCATCGACGGCCAGGTCAACAACTTCTCCGTCACCGGCAACCACGAGTACAGCAGCGGCCGGCTGTCCGCCTTCTGGCGCCCGCAGTTCCCCTACCCCGACAACGGCCCGGGCAACGAGGAACTCAAGCAGACCGTCTATACGGTGGACTACCAGGGCGTGCGCTTCATCGGCCTGGACTCCAACTTCCAGGGCAACGCCGAGCTGATGGCCGCGCAGACCGCGTGGCTGGAGGGGCTGCTCAGCGACAACCCCAACCAGTGGACGGTGGTCACCTTCCACCACCCCGTCTACGCCATGACCGGCACCCGCAACAACGTCAACGTGCGTAACCAGTGGGGCCCGCTGTTCGAGGAGTACGGCGTGGACCTGGTGCTCCAGGGCCACGACCACGCCTACGGGCGCGGCAACCAGGTCGCCAACCGCGACTCGGTCACCGTCCACAACGGCGTCACGTACGCGGTCTCCGTCTCCGGCGGCAAGATGTACGACCTCAACAACGGTGCCAACTGGACCGACAACGGCGCCGAACTCATACGCCAGGGCGAGAACGCGCAGCTCTACCAGATGATCGACGTCACCGGGGACACCATCCGGTACGAGTCGCGGTTCGCCAACGGCGAGCACAACGACGGCTTCCTCATCCGCAAGAACGCGGACGGCGAGCGCACCGTCAACGAGATCCGCACCGAGGAGAACACCACCGGCGAGCAGGTCACCGTCGACCGGACCACCGCCCGCAAGGGCGACAAGGTCCAGGTGTCGGCGTTCGGCTACGACCCGCGCGAGCGCGTCGAGATCCGGCTGCGGACGGTGGACGGCAAGGACAAGGAACGGGTCATCGCCACGGTCGAGGCCGATGAGATCGGCCGCCTGTCGTACTCCCTGAAGCTGCCGAGCTGGGTGAAGAAGGACACCTCCTACGAGGTCTACCTCACCAGCGAGAACCAGCGGATCGACAGCCCGTCGATCGCCATCACCAAGTAGCGCCGCCGGTACGGGTCGCGGGTGCGCGACAGCCCCCGCGCCCCGTACCGCGTCCATCCCGGGAGACCGACGAACACCGTGACCGTGACCCACCGCACCCGGCTGCCCGCGCTGGCCGCCACCGCGGCGGCGGCCGTCCTCTGGGCCACCGCCGGCCCGGCGGCCCCGCCCGCCGCCGCCCACCCCTTCGGCCCGCCGTCCACCGCCACCATCAGCGCGGACGGTCCGACGGTCTCCATCGCCTGGCGCGCCGCCGAGGACGACTGGGTCGCGCTCGGCCAGGCCCTGGGCGCCCTGGAGGACCCCGCCACCGGGAACGTCTCCACCACCCTCACCGGCGAGCAGAAACTGCAAGGCTCGCAGGACGTACGGGCGTACCTGCTCGACCAGATCTACATCACCCAGGACGGCAGCCGCTGCGAGGGCGAACTGGCCTCGATGGAGAACCTGCTGGCCGAGGGTGCCCGGCTCACCTACCGCTGCCCCCGGGACGTACGGAAGGTGGACGTGACCGTCGGCGCGCTCTCCGACCTCAACGAGGCGTACCGCACCATGCTCACGGCCGAGACCCCCGCCGACCCGAGCAGCACCCTGCTCACCGCCACCGACACCACCCGGCGGATGAACTTCTCCTGGTACGCGGGCGTGCTCGCGACCCCCGGCCTGGCCGTGGCCGCCGGCACCGCCGCCGCCATCATGGCGGGCGCCGTGGCCTGGGTACTGATCGGGCGGCGGCGGGCCGGGAGGGCACGCTCATGAACGACCTCAACAGCCTGGACGGCAAGCTGATCGCCCTCTTCGACGGCCGGGCCGCCTTCTGGGTCGCGCTGCTGGTGGCCCTGGGCGTCGGCGCCGCGCACGCGGTGGCCCCGGGGCACGGCAAGAGCATCACCGCCGCCTATCTGGTGGGGGTGCGCGGGCGGTACCGGGACGCGCTGCGGCTGGGGGTGATCGTCGCGATCATGCACACCCTGTCGGTGCTGCTGCTGGCCAGCGCGTGGGTGGGGCTGACCGGGGCGGCCGGGTTCGCGACGGAGACCGTCACGGCGTGGCTCCAGGTCGCCGCGGGCGTGGTCGTCATCGCGGTCGGCGCCCACCTGGTCCACCGCCACCTGCGCACTCGCCGCAAGCGGACGCAGCACGCCCACAGCCACGCCCACGGCCACGATCATCACCACGCCCACGACCCCGACCACGGCCATGACCACAGCCACGACATCCCGGAGACCTCCCCCTGGTCCCGGCGCGGCCTGACGGCCATCGCCGTCTCCGGTGGCCTGCTGCCGTCCCCCTCGGCCTTCCTGGTCCTGGTCAGCGGCATGCTCACCGGCCGCTCCCTCAACGCCGTCATCCTGGTCCTGGCCTTCGGCGTGGGCATGGCCGTAACCCTCACGGGCGTCGGCATGCTGACGGTGCGCGGCCGTACGCTGCTGGCCGGCCGCGCGGGCGGCTCCCGGCTGGCCGCCACCGTCTCCGCCTGGACCCCGGCCATCGCCGGCGGAGCGGTCACCGCCGGCGGCTGCCTCTACCTCTTCGCCGCCGTCTCCGTCCTGACCGGCTGACCCTCCCGGCCGCTGACCACCCGCCCCCACAACCGGCCGAGGGCGGTCCGTGGCCGCCGGTGCCGCCCCCGCCGATACGTGATCGGCGGGGGCCGCACCGGATCGGAGGCCCCGACGTACAACGGAACCCGTATCCCCGCACCGTCCACCGGCGCGTCGACCATGGCGCGAGTGTGCTGTGGGGCGACGTGTCGGGCAGCCTTCAATGAGTCGAAGGCCTGATCGGGAAGCCCGGCCCAGAGCTGAGCGCGGGCCAATTCGATGTAGAAGCTACTGCGACGTTCGGCCGGGAGATCCGTTGGTGGTGTCCAATTACGGGAGATTTCCAGAGCTCGCGGGACGTGATCTCCACCGAGGGAAACTGAAAGCGAAACCTTGTGCACGATGAGGCTGGCGGGGCCGAAGGCCGTTCCCTGGTAGACACCTTCCGCGACCTGATGAGCCAGGAGGCCGGCCCTTTCCATGTGATCGATCGCAGAAGATGAATTCCCGTCGCGACCCGCCATCACAGCGGCACGCATGTGCAGGGCACCCCGCGATGCTCGTGTCCTCGTGTCTCGCGGAGCCGGGGACTCGTCGAGTGCTCGTTCCAACATCCGAAGCCCTGCGGCATGGGCCTGAGCAGCGAAAAACGTCTCAGCTCGGACGTACGCGACGGTGGCGTCGAGCGAAGCATTCTCGGCACGTGGCGCTGCCCACCGCATGATGTCGATGATGCGTGCCGAAAGATCTGGGGCGCCGTACTTGTAGGCAACCGCATCCGCAGAACGGCAAGTACTCACCAGCAGGTGGGTAATTTGTGCCGTTTCGTTGCCGGGTGCGGTGTGCAAAGCGCGCAGCAATTCAGCCAGTAGCCCGGGTGCTTGACGTGCGACCCGGAGGTATTGGGCTCCGAGACGCCACTCGGCGAGGTTCGCCGTCCCTTTCCTCAATTGGTGCAGGGGACGTACAGGCCCTTCGTCCGGCCAATCGAAGCCAGCCAACACCGCTGAAAGAGCCGGCATCTCGTCACGTACCCGGCTGGAAGCGTGCTCTCGATTCCCGTGCAAGCGCAGGACATCAACGCCGAGGGCGGCAGCCAAGGCATCGAGCACCGTCTCGCTGGCGCCCCGGGCACCTCGTTCGATCTTGCGCAGTGATCCGACATGAATGCCGGCAGCTGCTGCGAGTTGCTCCTGGGTAAGACGGGCCATACGACGCTGGTAGGCGACTCTTCTCCCGACGGCGTGGGCTGTTTCCACAGACATGTGAGGCTCCGGAAGGCGCGCGACATGTTCCGGACCGTACCGGCCAGACAGCGTTGCCGTGCCGCAATCCGGAGAACGCCAGCTACCCGGGGGACACCTCACGGATAACCGTGTTCGCCAGTTCCTCAAGAGAGCCCACGCTCCAGTCAGCGACGGCGCGGACCTTGGGATCGTCCGCCCACAAGTACCCCCATGGACCCCGCCGGATATGGGCGGTGCGCAGGCCGGCCGCGTGTGCGGGGAACACGTCGTTGGCGGGATGGTCCCCCACGTACAGAATCTCGTCCGCCGGGTGACCGGTCAGCTCGATCAGCCGGTCGAAGAACTCGGGCGGGGGTTTGGCCACCCCCCATTCGGCCGACATCGCGACCGCGTCGGCAGGCAGGTCCAGCCCGCGCAGCAACACGCCCGCTCGCTCCGTTTGGTTGCCCGCGACCACTACGCGCAGACCAGCGGCCCGCAGGGATGCCAGCGCGGCCCGCACATCCGGGTACAGGTCGTCCTCCGTGAGATCCTCGCCGCGTCCAGCCGCTTCCCGTGCCGCGTACTCTGCGGCCAGGTCCACTCCCGGCCGCAACAACCGCAGAGCCTCCGCGTTGTCCTGCCCCCGGGCCACCACTGCCCCGACAGTTGCCGACAGCGTGTGCCGGGGTACGCCCAGCCAGTCCGCCCACGCGTTCCAGTACCGGTCATCGCACGTCAATGTTTCCCCGACGTCAAAAGCCACCGCACGGATCACGCACGCCTCCCTCAAGATCAGATGCCCCATTGTGTGCATGGCCGCAGAGCCGCCGAGGATGCGAACGGTTCGCTGTGCCATGTCGGTCACTGCCGTACTTCAACCAGGCGCAGGCCGCGCAGCCGGCCGTTCCGTGCAGCATCGAGACGCTGCGGCAACAGGGCGTCCGAGTGCTCACCGGTCCGGGCCTGGACCACTACACCCCGTACCCGCCCAAGCAGGGCCTGGTCAGCAGCCGCAGGCTTCCGTGACGGGGACGGTCAGCGGGTCGGCGTCGCGGTGCTCGGTGCCCTGCTCCGCCTCGTAGGCGAAGCCCTCGCGTACCCAGTACTCGAATCCGCCGATCATCTCCTTCACCCGGTAGCCGAGTTCGGCCAGCGCCAGGGCGGCACGGGTGGCGCCGTTGCAGGCGGGGCCCCAGCAGTAGGTGACGACGGGCACCGAGGGGTCGAGGAGTTCTGCGGCGCGTTCGGGGATCAGCGCGGTCGGCAGGTGGAGGGCGCCGGGGATGTGTCCCTGGTTCCAGGACGCCGTGGAGCGGCAGTCGAGGACCACGCAGCCCGGTTCACCGCTCGCCAGCGCGGCGGCGACGTCGGACACATCCGTCTGGGAGCGGAGCGCTGCTCAGGAACCGGTTCGTCCTCGCCCGCTGACCACGGGGTATATCGGTTGGCCCGGCGGTGCTTCGCGGGCATCCTGCGACGGTGAGTGTGACGAGGTGCGCGGAGTGTGGAGCGGAGACGGCAGGGGCGAGCTGTGAGGAAAAGTTCGAGCGGCTGCTGGCCCTGGACCATTCCCAACGGGAGCCTTGGGGCCCGCTGCACGGGGTCGTCGTCGCCTGTTTCCTGCTCCAGCATCCAGGGCACCCCCTCGCCGGCCCCGGCAGGCCGGGGCCGCGCCTGGTGGTGCTCCGGGCGTTCCTCGACGGGGGCCGGGAAGGGCTCCGCGCGCTGACCGCCGCGCTGCGCCGGGGCAACTCCCACCGGCGGCGCGGTGCGCCGTCGTGGCCGGCGGAGCCGGAACTCCCGGAGCGCCCAACGCCCACCACGTTCGGGGTCACCATCGCCGACGTGTCCGTGGACGGCGGCTTTCCGGCCGCCGGCCTCGAGGAGCGGGTCCGCGCCTGGGCCGCCGCCACCCTCGCCGCCCTGGCCGGCGAGGACGCGCGCCGGCCCCCGGGTCAGGCGTAGAGCGCCGCCGAACGGCGCGTCGCCTCCGCGAAGCGGCGGCGCAGGTCCGCCGGGGCCAGGACCTCCGCCTCGGGGCCCAGCGCCAGGAGTTGCTCGAAGGCGACGTCCTGGGACTCCACCGGCAGCAGCACCGTGACCCGGCCCGTCCCGTCCGGGGCGCCGGCCGCCGCCAGGGATTCCTCCGCCGCCGTACGGTCAGTCACCCGGCGCAGGGCCCGGGTGCCCGCCTCGGTCAGGCGCACCGTCACCGTCTCGCGCAGGATCGAGCGGGCGAACTCCTTCGCCCGTTCCTCCCAGAAGGCGGGCAGGTCGAACGTCTCGTCCCGCTCGAAGCGCTCGCCCGTCGCCGTGGCCGAGGTGAAGCGGTCCACCCGGTAGACCCGTACCGAGGACCCCACCCGCGCGGCCAGGTACCACACACCGGCCTTGAGGATCAGGCCGTACGGGGCCAGCGTCCGCTCCTTCTCCCGGTAGACCACGCTCAGCACCGCGTCGTCCCACACCGCCTCCGCCACCACCGGCAGCAGCGGCGGCGGGTCGGCCGGCTGCCACCAGCCCGGGGCGTCCAGGTGGAAGCGCTGCGCCGCCGAGTCCGAGGCGTTCGCCAGGTCCGGCACGAGCGCCGCCGAGACCTTCAGCCGGGCCGCCGACGCCGCGTCCGCCAGGCCCAGGGCGTGCAGGGCCATGGGGACGCCCGACAGGAACAGCGCCTCCGCCTCGTCCCGCCCCAGTCCCGTCAGCCGCGTGCGGTAGCCCCCGACCAGCCGGTAGCCGCCGGACCGGCCCCGGTCCGCGTACACCGGGACGCCCGCCTCCGACAGAGAGGCGATGTCGCGCTGGACGGTGCGTTCGGAGACCTCCAGTTCTGCCGCCAGCTCCGCCGCCGTCATGGTCCGGCGGGACTGGAGCAGCAGGACCACTCTCATCAGGCGGGCGGCTCGCATGCCGCCATCATCACAAACGGCGAAGGGCCCGCCCACCCCCGATCCGGGGGCGGGCGGGCCCGATGGCCGCACGCGGTTACAGGCCGTAGGCCTCGCGCGCCGCCAGCACCGTCTCGCGCTTGACCTCACCGGACCGGGCCAGCCGGTCCAGCGCCGCCACCACGATCGACTGCGGGTCCACGCCGAAGTGCCGGCGGGCCGCCTCACGGGTGTCGGAGAGGCCGAAGCCGTCCGTGCCGAGCGAGGAGTAGTCCTGCTCGACCCACTGACCGATCTGGTCGGGCACCGCCCGCATCCAGTCGCTCACGGCGAGGACCGGGCCCCGCGCGCCCCGCAGCGCACGCGTCACGTACGGGACCCGGTCTTCCCCTCGAAGCTGCGCCGCGTCACAGGACAGGGCGTCACGGCGCAGCTCGCTCCAGGAGGTGGCGGACCACACGTCGGCGGCCACACCCCACTGCTCGGACAGAAGTCGCTGGGCCTCGAGCACCCAGTGGATGGCCGTACCCGACGCCATCAGCTGAACCCGCGGCGCCTCCGCCGAGGGGGCCTGCCCCTCGTTGAAGCGGTACAGGCCGCGCAGAATGCCCTCCTCCACGCCCTCGGGCATGGCGGGCTGCGGCTTCGGCTCGTTGTAGACCGTCAGGTAGTAGAAGACGTCCTCGGCGTCCGGGCCGTACATCCGGCGCAGGCCGTCCTTGACGATGACGCCCACCTCGTACGCGAACGCCGGGTCGTACGTCAGCGCCGCCGGGTTGGTGGAGGCGATCAGCGGCGAGTGACCGTCCGCGTGCTGGAGGCCCTCACCGGTCAGCGTGGTGCGGCCGGCCGTGGCGCCCACGATGAAGCCGCGGCCCAGCTGGTCGCCCAGCGCCCACATCTGGTCGCCGGTGCGCTGCCAGCCGAACATCGAGTAGAAGATGTAGAACGGGATCATCGGCTCGCCGTGCGTGGCGTACGCCGTGGCCGCCGCCGTGAAGTCGGCCATCGAACCGGCCTCGGTGATCCCCTCGTTCAGGATCTGGCCGTTGACGGCTTCCTTGTAGTGCAGCAGCTGGTCGCGGTCGACCGACTCGTAGGTCTGGCCCAGCGGCGAGTAGATCCCGGCGGACGGGAACATCGACTCCATGCCGAAGGTACGGGCCTCGTCGGGGACGATCGGCACCCAGCGCCGCCCCGACTCCTTCTCCCGCATCAGGTCCTTGACCAGCCGGACGATCACCATGGTGGTGGCGACCTCCTGCGAGCCCGAGCCCTTCTCCAGCGCCTTGAACGCCTTCTCGGACGGCTCCGGCAGCACCACCTGGTGCACCCGGCGGGCCGGCGCCGGACCACCCAGGGCCGCGCGCCGCTCCTGGAGGTAGCGCACCTCGGGGGAGTCGGGGCCGGGGTGCGCGTAGGGCACCAGATCGCCGGAGAGCTCGCTGTCCGGGATGGGAAGCTCCAGCAGGTCCCGCATGGTGCGGAACTGCTCCATCGTCAGCTTCTTCATCTGGTGGTTGGCGTTGCGCGACTGGAAGCCGTCGCCCAGGGTGTGGCCCTTGACGGTCTGGGCCAGCACCACGGTCGGGGCGCCCTTGAACTCCACGGCCGCCCGGTACGCGGCGTACACCTTGCGGGGCTCGTGGCCACCGCGCGAGGTGTGGAAGCACTCGGCGATCTTCGCGTCCGGCAGCGAGGCACCCAGCTGGGCCAGCGCCGGGTCGGTGCCGAAGAAGTGGTCGCGGATGTAGGCGACGTCGCGGGTGGCGTACGTCTGGAACTGCGCGTCCGGGACCTCCCGCAGCCGCCGTACCAGCGCGCCGGTGGTGTCGGCCCGCAGCAGGTCGTCCCAGGCGGAGCCCCACAGGGTCTTGATGACGTTCCAGCCGGCCGCCCGGAACTGGGCCTCCAGCTCCTGCACGATCTTGAAGTTCGCGCGCACCGGGCCGTCGAGCCGCTGGAGGTTGCAGTTGATGACGAAGGTGAGGTTGTCCAGACCCTCACGCCCGGCCAGCGCCAGCGCGGCGGTCGACTCGGGCTCGTCCATCTCGCCGTCGCCCAGGAACGCCCACACGTGCGAGGCGGAGGTGTCCTTGATGCCGCGGTTCTCCAGGTAGCGGTTGAACCGCGCCTGGTAGATCGCCGACAGCGGGCCTATGCCCATGGAGACGGTGGGGAACTCCCACAGCCACGGCAGCCGCCGCGGGTGCGGGTAGGAGGGCAGGCCGGCGCCGCCCGACTCCTGGCGGAAGTTGTCCAGGTGCGCCTCGGTGAGGCGGCCGTCGAGGAAGGCGCGGGCGTAGATGCCGGGGGAGGCGTGGCCCTGGATGAACAGCTGGTCGCCGGAGCCGGGCGCGTCCGCCGCGTCCTTGCCGCGGAAGAAGTGCTGGAAGCCGGTCTCGTACAGCCAGGCGGCGGAGGCGAAGGTGGCGATGTGGCCGCCCACCCCGTACCGGGCGCCCCGGGTGACCATCGCGGCGGCGTTCCAACGGTTCCAGGCGGTGACGCGGGCCTCCAGGGCCTCGTCACCGGGGAAGTCGGGCTCGGCGCCGGTGGGGATGGAGTTGATGTAATCCGTCTCCAGCAGCGAGGGCACATCGATCCCGCTGGCCTGGGCGTGCTCCACCGTACGGCGCACCAGCTGGCCGGCCCGGTGCGGGCCGGCGGCGGCGGCCACGGCGTCGAGGCTCGCGCCCCACTCGGCGGTCTCCTCGGGATCACGATCCGGCAGCTGATCGAGCGCGGAGAGCCGAAGGCGTACGGGATCGGGCATGGGTGGCCCCCTTCCGGACAGGACAATGTCATGCGGGTGTAACAACGGTTCGCTGATGACTGTAAGCCCGTGATCGATGATCGATCAAAGGTGGGTCGTAAAAAAACGCTCAGAACGGGGAAATTGGCATCCTGTGCCAGGACAATTGCGCATCTTCAGGCCCCCCGTGCACCCTGTGCCACCCCCGCCGGGTCCCCGTCCGGCACCTCCCGGCCCTCCGGAACGTGCGGCGCGCAGTTCAGCACATGCGCCTTCACCAGCTCACCGATCCGCGGATCACCCCGCGTGAACGCGTCCAGCAGCGCCTGGTGTTCCTCCGCGTACGACTGCTGCCGCGTCCCCAGCCAGCGGATCGACAGCGCCGTCCACACCTCGATCCCCAGCGACTCCCAGGTGTGCAGCAGCACCCCGTTCCCCGCCGCGCGCACCAGCTCCCGGTGGAAGGCCACCGTGTGCCCCACCTGAGCCTCCCCGTCCCCCGCCCGGTCCGCCGCGTACAGGGCCGCCACATGCGGCTCCAGCGCCGACACGTCGCGCGCCAGCCGCCCCGCCGCCAGCTCCGCCGCGATCTGCTCCAGACCGGCGCGCACCGGATACGTCTCCTCCAGCACGGACACGGTCAGCGCCCGCACCCGCACCCCCTTGTTCGGGACGGACTCGATCAGCCGCAGCGCCTCCAGCTCGCGCAGCGCCTCGCGTACCGGCGTCTGGCTGACCTCCAGCTCCACCGCGATCCGCCGCTCCACGATCCGCTCGCCCGGCTGCCAGCGCCCGCTGACGATCCCCTCCACGATGTGCTGACGGATCTGCTCGCGCAGGGAATGCACGACCGGCTGACTCATGAGTGACATCACGCTCCCTGGTACAGGCTGCCCTGGGGGTGTCTTCACAGTCCCGCCTGCCCCGCGGTGTCTGGCACGGCACCTCGCTGCGTTGTCGCATCGCCCGAATAACCCGCTATGAGGGCGACCCTCCGCCTTGCGATGCACCGCACCAGACACCGCGGGGCCCGCCCTTCGGGCGGACGGCGCCACTGTGAAGACACCCCCCAGAACAATAAGGCCGCGCCCCGCCCGGAATGCTCCGGACGGGGCGCGGCCCGCGGTGTCGCCGTGGCCTTACAGACCCAGCTCACCCTCGAACTCGCCGGCCTCCAGGCGGGCCTTCACGTCCGCCAGGTAGCGGGCGGCGTCCGCGCCGTCCACCAGCTGGTGGTCGTAGGACAGCGTCAGGTACACCATGTCGCGGATCGCGATCGTCTCACCCAGCTCGGGGTGGTTGATCACGACGGGACGGCGCACCGTGGCACCGATGCCCAGCTCGGCGACCTGCGGGTAGTTCACGATGATCGTGTCGAACAGCGCACCGCGCGAACCGGTGTTGCTGATCGTGAACGTGCCCCCGCCCATGTCGTCCGGGCTCAGCTTGCCGGAGCGGACCTTGCCGGCCAGCTCGGCGGTCTTCTTGGCGATGCCCGCCAGGGACAGGTCGCCCGCGCCCTTGATGACCGGGACCATCAGGCCCTTCTCGGAGTCCACCGCGATCCCGATGTTCTCCACATCGTGGTACGTGACGGTGTCGTCGTCGTTGAGCTTGGCGTTGACGGCCGGGTGGACCTTCAGCGCCTCGGCCGCGGCCTTCACGAAGAACGGCATCGGGGACAGCTTGGTGCCCTCGCGCGCCAGGAAGGACTCCTTGGCCCGCGCCCGCAGCTTCATGATCCGGGTGACGTCCACCTCGACCACGGTGGACAGCTGCGCCTGGTTGTGCAGCGCCTTCATCATGTTCTGCGCGATGACCTTGCGGATCCGGGTCAGCTTCACCGTCTGGCCGCGCAGCGGGGACGGGGTCTGCGGAGCCGGGGCGGCCTTCGCGGCGGCCGGGGCGGCGGCGGGCGCCGCGGCGGCCTTGGCGGCCTCGGCCGCGGCGAGCACATCCTGCTTGCGGATGCGGCCGCCGACACCGGAGCCGGTGACGGTGTTCAGGTCCACGCCGTTCTCGCCGGCGAGCTTGCGCACCAGCGGGGTGACGTACGCGCCCTCCGCGGCCGGCGCGGGAGCCGGTGCCGCGGCGGCCGGAGCCGGGGCGGGTGCGGGGGCAGGCGCGGGCGCCGGAGCTGCCGGTGCCGGGGCGGGTGCGGCGGCCTGGGGGGCCGGCGCGGGAGCCGGGGCGGCCGGAGCCGGAGCGGGAGCGGGAGCCGGGGCGGGCTCGGCAGCGGCCGGAGCCGCGTCCGCCGCACCGATCACGCCCAGCTTGCCGCCGACCTCGGCGACCTCGTCCTCGCCCACCGTGATCTCCAGCAGGGTGCCGGAGACCGGCGCCGGGATCTCGGTGTCGACCTTGTCGGTGGAGACCTCCAGCAGCGGCTCGTCGGCCTCGACCGACTCACCGACCGCCTTCAGCCAGCGGGTGACGGTGCCCTCGGTGACGGACTCGCCGAGCGCGGGCAGCACCACGTCGGTGCCGGAGGCGGCACCGCCGGACGGCGCGGCCGGAGCGGCGGGGGCGGCCGGAGCCGGGGCCTCGGCCTGCGCCGGGGCGGGCGCGGGCTCGGCCGCGGCGGGCTCCGCGGCCGGGGCGGCGGGAGCGGCGGCCGCCCCCGTACCGTCGTCGATGATCGCCAGCTCGGCGCCCACCTCGACGGTCTCGTCCTCGGCGACCTTGATGTTGGTGAGAACACCGGCGGCGGGCGCCGGGATCTCGGTGTCGACCTTGTCGGTGGAGACCTCGAGCAACGGCTCGTCGGCCTCGACACGCTCACCCTCGGCCTTCAGCCAGCGGGTGACGGTGCCCTCGGTCACGCTCTCGCCGAGCGCCGGAAGGGTTACGGAAACCGGCATGGTTTCTGTTGCTCCTTACGAGATGTGCGGTACGGATGGTGGCGCGCTCTGGTGGGCAACGCGGCCTGGGTCAGTCGTGGGAGTGCAGCGGCTTGCCGGCCAGGGCCAGGTGGGCCTCGCCGAGCGCCTCGTTCTGCGTCGGGTGCGCGTGGATGAGCTGCGCGACCTCGGCGGGCAGCGCCTCCCAGTTGTAGATGAGCTGAGCCTCGCCGACCTGCTCGCCGAGCCGGTCGCCGACCATGTGGACGCCGACGACGGCACCGTCACGGACCTGCACGAGCTTGATCTCGCCCGAGGTCTTCAGGATCTTGCTCTTGCCGTTGCCGGCCAGGCTGTACTTCAGGGTGACGACCTGGTCGGCCCCGTACCGCTCCTTGGCCTTCGCCTCGCTGATGCCCACGGAGGCGACCTCGGGGTGGCAGTACGTCACCCGCGGCACACCGTCGTAGTCGATCGGCACCGGCGACAGACCCGCCAGCCGCTCGGCGACCAGGATGCCCTCGGCGAAGCCGACGTGCGCCAGCTGCAGGGTCGGGATGAGGTCACCGACCGCCGAGATGGTGGGCACGTTGGTGCGGCAGTACTCGTCCACCAGCACGTGGCCGCGCTCCATGGCGACCCCGGCCTCCTCGTAGCCCAGGCCCTGGGAGACGGGGCCGCGGCCGATGGCCACCAGCAGCAGCTCGGCCTCGTGGACCTTGCCGTTGTCCAGGGTGACCCGGACGCCGTCGGCGGTGTACTCCACGCCCTTGAAGAAGGAACCGAGGGAGAACTTTATGCCGCGCTTGCGGAAGGCACGCTCCAGCAGCTTCGAGCTGTTCTCGTCCTCCGCCGGAACCAGGTGCGGCAGGCCCTCGATGATCGTGACCTCGGTGCCGAACGACTTCCACGCCGAGGCGAACTCGACGCCGATGACGCCACCGCCCAGCACGATCGCCGACTTCGGGACCCGGTCCAGGACCAGCGCGTGGTCCGAGGAGATCACCCGGTCGCCGTCAATGGTCAGACCCGGCAGCGACTTCGGGGTGGAGCCGGTCGCCAGGAGGATGTGCCGGCCCACGTAGCGCTTGCCGTTCACATCCACGGAGGTGGCCGACGACAGCCGGCCCTCGCCCTCCACGTAGGTGATCTTGCGCGAGGCGACCAGACCCTGGAGCCCCTTGTAGAGCCCCGCGATCACCCCGTCCTTGTACTTGTGCACCCCGGCGATGTCGATACCGTCGAAGCTGGCCTTCACGCCGAACTCCGACGCGTCGCGGGCGGCATCGGCTACCTCACCGGCGTGCAGCAGGGCCTTGGTGGGGATGCAGCCGTTGTGCAGACAGGTGCCGCCCAGCTTGTTCTTCTCGATCAGGGCGACGTCCAGGCCCAACTGCGAAGCGCGCAGGGCCGCGGCGTAACCGCCGCTGCCGCCACCGAGAATCACCAGGTCGAAAACGGTGCTGGCGTCGTTCGCCACGTCACGTTCCTCCAAGCATGGGGTTCACCGGAACCCGGTCCGCATCGACCGGCCGGCGGTGTATGTACGCCGCGTGGTGTGATGCGCGGCTCGATGTGGCTCGCCCCGGTTGGTTGAGCCCGGCCCTGTCCTGCCGGAACAACATCTTCGCACTTGTCGGCGACAAGTGAGACGCCGGGCCGGGCAGGGCCGGGGCCACCGTGACGGGCATCACGTGACGGGGCGGGTCAGCCCTGTCCCTCCAGCTCCCCGGCGGCCGCCCGCTCGGCGAGCAGCAGCAGGGTGCGCACGGCCGAACCCGTACCGCCCTTCGGGGTGTAACCGAAGGCGCCGCCCTCGTTGAAGGCCGGGCCCGCGATGTCCAGGTGCGCCCACGGGGTGCCCGCCGGGACGAACTCCTTCAGGAACAGACCGGCCACCAGGCCGCCGCCCATCCGCTCACCCATGTTCTTCAGGTCGGCGATGGTGGAGGTGCTGATGCCCTCGGCCAGATCGGCGAGCAGCGGCATCTCCCAGGACTGCTCGCCCGCGCGGCGCGCGCTGTCGTGCAGCAGACCCCGGAAGGTGTCGTCGTTGCCCATCACGGCGAAGGTGCGCTTGCCCAGCGCCAGCATCATCGCGCCGGTCAGGGTCGCCACGTCGACGATCGCGTCCGGGGACTCCTCGCCGGCCCGCACGAGCGCGTCGGCCATCACCAGCCGGCCCTCGGCGTCGGTGTTCAGCACCTCGACGGTCTTGCCGCCGTACATGCGCAGCACGTCACCGGGGCGGGTCGCCGAACCCGAGGGCATGTTCTCGGCCAGCGCCAGCCAGCCGGTGATGTTGACCTTCAGGCCGAGCCGGGCGGCGGCCACGACCGTGGACAGGACGGCGGCGGCGCCGGCCATGTCGCACTTCATCGTCTCGTTGTGACCCGCCGGCTTGAGGGAGATGCCGCCCGAGTCGTAGGTGATGCCCTTGCCGACCAGCGCGATCGTCCGGTCCGCCTCGGGGTGGGTGTGCGCCACCCGCACCAGGCGCGGCGGGGACTGCGAACCGATGCCGACACCGAGGATGCCGCCGAAGCCGCCCTCGCGCAGCGCCGCCTCGTCCAGCACCTCGACGGACAGGCCGTGTTCGGCGGCGGCCTCGGTGGCGTGCGCGGCGAAGCCGGCGGGGGTGAGGGCGTTCGGCGGGGTGTTCACCAGGTCGCGGGTGCGCGCCACCTCGGTGGCCAGCACCTCGGCCCGCGCGATCGCGTCCTGCCGGGCGGCGTCGTCCGCACCCTCGGCGTCGGCGGTCAGCACCGTGACGCGCGCCAGCGGACCGCGGTCGTCCTCGCCGGTCTTGCGGAAGGCGGTGAACGCGTAGGCGCCCAGCAGCGCACCCTCGGCGACCGCCGCGACCCGCTCCGCGTCGGAGACCGGCAGCGCGAACGCGGCGTGCTCCGTGCCGGACAGCGCGCGGGCGGCGGAGCCCGCCGCGCTGCGCAGCGTCTCCGGGTCGAAGTCCTCGCCGTCCTGCGGCGCGGAGCCGAGCCCCACCGCGATCACCAGCGGCGCGGTGGTGCCGGCCGGGGCGGGCAGCCGGGTGATCTCGTCCTTGCCACCCTTGGCACCGAGGGTGGCCAGCACGCCGGCCGCCTCGGTCAGCAGCCCGGCCGGGGCCGGGACGCCGGCGGCCGGCGCGGGGCCGTCCTCGCCCTTGACGATGCCGATGACCAGGGCATCCGCGCTCACCGCTGTCGCGGAGGTCTTGCTGAGGGTCAGTGCTGTCACGGTGCAGTTATTCCGTTTCGTCGTAGGTCGGGGCCGACGGCCCACAGGGTACGCCGGGCCGCCGTCAGCCTGCTCCCAGGGTCGCCACGAGCAGGGCGGCCGTACCGGCGGTCTCGGACAGCGCGCCCAGCACATCACCGGTCACGCCGCCCAGCCGCCGGCGGCAGCGGGCGAGCAACCCCTCGGCGGCGCACAGCCCGAGAAGAGCGGCGCAGCCGCCGAGGGGCCAGACGACGAGCGTACTGAGCGCCACGACGGAGCCGGCGACGGCGTACGCGCCGCCGCGCGGCACCACGCCGGCGACGACCGCGCCCAGGCCGTCCGCGCGGGCGGCGGGCACCCCCGCCCGGCAGCCGAGCGTGAGGGCGGTGCGCGAGACCAGGCCGCACAGCACGGCGGCGACGAGCCCGTACCGTTCCCCCGCCCCGTACAGCTGGGCGAACGCGGCGACCTGCGCGAGCAGCACGAACAGCAGCGTGACCACGCCGAACGGGCCGATGTCGGAGCGCTTCATGACGGCCAGCGCCCCCTCGGCGGGCCGCCCGCTGCCCAGCCCGTCGGCGACATCGGCGAGCCCGTCCAGATGCAGCCCGCGGCTGAGCACGGCCGGCACCGCGACGGTGCCGACGGCCACCAGCCACACCCCGAACCCCAGCCGCGACAGCCCCCAGCCGGCGCCGGCGGCACACAGCCCGATGACAAAACCCGCCACCGGGGCACACAGCATCCCCACCCGTGCGGTGTCCCGGTCCCAGCGGGGCGGCGTGCGGCCCGGCGGCAGCACGGTGAGCGTGCCGAAGGCGAACCGCAGACCGTGCCGCACTGCGTCGAAAGGGGGTGCGGGCGGCGTGGCATCCATGAGGCGGCAGCGTAGCCCCGGACGCTCAGGAGCCATGGGGCACTGGCTGTACCGCAACATCGTCGAACCGGGGAAGCTGCCGCTGCTGCTGGCGCTGGCCGCGTTCATCCTCACCTTCGTCATCACCCGCACCATCACCCGGCTGATCCGGGCCGGCCGCGGCCCTTTCCACGATGTGACGGGCGCGGGCGGCACTCACGTCCACCACGTGGTGCCGGGCGTGATCCTCATGCTCATCGGCGGCTTCGGCGGCATCGCGGCCGGTGCGGTGGGCATCACGGCGTACGTGGTGGCGGTGCTGTTCGGGATCGGCGCGGGCCTGGTGCTCGACGAGTTCGCGCTCATCCTGCATCTGCACGACGTGTACTGGAGCGAGCAGGGCCGGCAGAGCGTGGAACTCGTGGTGGTCACGGCGGCCCTGGTGGCGATGCTGCTGGCGGGGTTCGTCCCGCTGGACGTCAGGAACGTCTCGGCGGAGGAGAAGGTCACGCGCGGCAACGCCATCGCGACGGTGCTGGTGAACTTCGCGCTGGTGCTGATCACCCTGCTCAAGGGCAAACGCTGGCTGGCGCTGTGGGGGTGCTGGTCCCGCCGGTCGCCCTGTTCGGGGCGGTCCGCCTGGCCCGCCCCGACTCGCCCTGGGCCCACCGCCTGTACCGTCGCCGCCCTAAGACGGCGGCCCGCGCCGCCCGCAGGGCCGAACGTCACGACGCCCGCTGGTCGGGCCCCAGCAAGAAAGTGGAGGACTGGCTGGGCGGCACCCCGACCGACGAACAGCGCCAGAAGCGGGACGGCGGTGGCGGGGACGCGGGAGGCGCGTAGCGCCGGTGGCCCGGGACGCGGGCCCCGCGCCGCCCGGCACCGGGTGGCGCGGGCACGGCGCACGACCATCCCCCGCACCGTCAGGGCCCGCCCGCCCGGGGAGACTTACGTCGCCTCGGTGATCGCCGTCTGCGCCGCGTCGTCCCGCGCGGGCTCGGCCTCGGGGGCCGGCTCCGGCAGGACCGGGAGCTCGGCCGCCAGGTCGGCCGCCGCACGGACCAGGGGGAGGGCCAGAAGCGCCCCGGTGCCCTCGCCCACGGTCACGCCGTGATCCAGCAGCGGGTCCATCGCCATCCGGTCCAGGGCCTTGGCCTGCCCGGGCTCCCCGCTCGCCTGACCCGCCAGCCACCAGTCGGGGGAGCGGAACGCGATCCGCTGCGCCACCAGCGCGCACGCCGTGGAGACGACGCCGTCCAGGATCACCGGGGTACGCCGTACCGCGCACTGGAGCAGGAAGCCCGTCATCGCCGTCAGGTCGGCCCCGGCCACCGCCGCGAGCAGCGCCAGCTGGTCGCCCAGGATCGGCCGGCCCCGGCGCAGCCCGTCCCGGATGGCCGCGCACTTGCGCATCCACGCCAGGTCATCGATGCGGATCCCGCCGCGCCCGGTGACCACCGAGGCGTCGGTGCCGCACATGGCGGCGATCAGCACCCCGGCGGGGGTGGTGCCGCCCACCGAGATGTCCCCCAGGAGCAGCAGGTCGGTGCCGGAGTCGGCTTCCTCGTCGGCGACCGCCATCCCGGCGCGGAAGGCCGCTTCGGCCTCCTCGGGGGTCAGCGAGTTCTCGATGTCGAGCCGGCCCGAGCCGCGCCGTACCCGATAGCGGGTGACCTCCTCGGGGAGTTCCTCCACCGGGCAGTCCAGCGAGGTGTCCACGATCCGCAGCGGCACCCCGGCCCGCCGGGCGAGGATCGCCGCCGGGCTCGTACCGTCCAGGGCGGCCCGCACCAGAGTCGAGGCGCTGCCGGCCGGACGTGCCGAGACACCGAGTTCGGCGATGCCGTGGTCGCCGGCGAACAGCACCGCCTTGGGCGATTCGATCGCCCGCACCGGCACCTGTCCCTGGGCGGCGGCCAGCCAGCCGCCCAGGTCGTCCAGCCGGCCGAGTGCCCGGGCCGGCAGCCCGATCCGGGTGCGCCGGTCCTCGGCCTCCCGCCGCAGCTTGGCACTTGGCCGCTCGATGAGGTCGCCGAAGGCATCAAGGGTCAGACCACCGTCGCTCATGGGGTAGAGGCTACCTGTCCGTCACCGCAGCCCAGCGGCCCGTGGTGCGGCCCCGGCCACCCGGTCCCGGCCGGCCCCGCGCGGCGCCCGGGCGGTCAGGGCCGGAGCGTGGTCACGGTGCCCGCCACCGCCAGCAGGACCTGCTCGCACTCGGCGGCGATCGCCGCGTTGAGGCGGCCCAGTTCGTCGCGGAAGCGGCGGCCGGCCGGGGTCGCCGGGACTATGCCGGAACCCACCTCGTTGCTCACCAGCACCACTGTGCGCCCCGTGGTCCGCAGCGCCTCGGCCAGTTCCGCGGTGCGCCCGGCGACCTCGGGCAACTCCCCGGCGTCCGCCGCCTCCCAGGCGCGGGCCCGGTCCATGACGTCGGTGAGCCACAGCGCCAGACAGTCGATCAGCAGCGGCGGCCCGTCGGGGGCCTGAAGCAGCGGGACCAGGTCGCAGGTCTCCCTGGTGCTCCAGCCGCCGGGGCGCCGCTCGCGGTGGACGGCGATGCGGTGCTGCCACTCGGGGTCGGCGGGCCGCTGTCCGCCGGTGGCCACGTAGACGACGTCGGGGTACGCGGCCAGCCGCCGTTCCGCCTCGGCGGACTTGCCCGACCGCGCGCCGCCCAGGACCAGGGTCCGCCGCGGTGGCTCGGGCACGTCGCGGAAGTCCCCGACGGCCAGGGTGGTGCCGTCCGGTTCCAGCCGGGCGCCGGCCGCGGCCAGCCGGCGGCGCAGTTCGGCGCCGGGCGGTACGTCGTGGTCCAGGTGCACGGCCAGTACATCGGTGGTCCAGGTCACCGCGCCCGCCGCCCGCAGCCGGGCCAGCGCCCCGGGGCGGCCGATGACGTCCAGCAGGCACATGTCGTAGGCGGGTCCGTCGGCCGGCAGCCCGGCGGGGGCGGCGCCGGGCGGCAGGTACAGCAGCCGGCTGCCGTCGGGGCCGGTCACCGCGTAGCCGGTGCCGGGAACGTCGAGCGCCAGCGCGCGGACCCGGTGCCCGGTGATCAGGGCCAGTTCCTTGCCGTCCGGGACGCGCACCGGGGCGGGCAGGTCGGCCGGCACCTCCACGCCGGGGGAGGTGTGCGGGTGGGTGAGCAGCACCTGCCGTACGCCGTGCAGCGTCCGCCCGGCGCGGGCGGCGGCCAGGGCCGGTCCCGGGGTGAGGTCGAGCAGCAGGACCCCGTCGATCAGCAGCGCGGTCGCGTTGCGCGCGTCGGGGCCCAGCGCCCGGGCGCAGGAGGCGCACGGGCAGCCGGGGCGGGGGAGACCGGCGGGCGCGCCGGTGCCGAGCAGAGTGACGTCCACGTGCTGATCCTCTCGCCATCCGATCGCGTCCGCTGTCGCAGCCGCGCGTGGGTGGGGGGTGATCTAGTCTGCGATCAGCGGTAGCCGGAGCGGCGTGCGGGCAGTACATACCGAGATCGCACTTGTAGCAGCAGCAGTGGAAGCGGCAGAAGCGGAGGCGTCCATGGCGTGGGTGTGGCGGTTCGAGAAGGCGGACGGTTCGGTGGCCCCGGTCGGATCCGACCCGGGCGACTTCGGTACGCAGGGGGATGCGGAGAGCTGGATCGGCGAGATCTGGAAGGACCTGCTGGCGGAGGGCGTGGACCAGGTGACGCTGCTGGAGGACGGCAGCAAGGTGTACGGGCCGATGAGCCTGCACGAGGCGGCGGACGACAGCTGACCCCGGGGCGGGCCCGGAGGGGGAACCGGCACCCCGTCAGTCGGGGCCGGATCATCGTGTGTTCGGCTTGTCGTACCCGAGTTTCCCCGCCTCGTACGCCACGATGGCCCCACGCGCCACGGAGGGACGGGCGATCCGCCGGTCTCCCGCCCCTCCGCACGGGGGCGCGGGTGAGCGACGAGAGCGGGCGAACACCTCGATGACGCACCCACCACAGGCCGCCGGCCGACGCCGGACCCGCAGCGGGAGAGCGGTGGCGGTGGCCGTCGCCGCGGTCGTCCTGGCCGTCCTCCCGGCGGCGGCCCGGGCCATCGTCGGAGGCGAGAGGGCGACCGGGGAATACCCCTTCGTCACCGCCGTCTCCGGCCAGCGCGACAAGGGCGGGCCCGCCTTCCGCTGCGGCGGATCCCTGATCCACGAGCGGTGGGTCCTGACGGCCGCGCACTGCGTGGCCGACGGCGACGCCACCGTGGACCCCGCCCAGCTCTCGGTGCGGGTGGGCTCCCGGGACCGCACCGCCGGGGGCGCCGTGGCCGGAGTCTCCGAGGTCCTCGTCCACCCCGGCCACGCGCCGCGGGAGTCCTGGCACGCGGACCTCGCCCTGCTCCGGCTGGACCGGGCGGTGGACCTGGAGCCCGTCGAGCTCGCCGGCACCCCCGCCCAGCCGGGCGACCGCGTCCGCGTCCTCGGCTGGGGCCTCCTCGGCACCACCCACCCCGCTCCGCCGGCCGCACTGCACCAGCTCGACACCGAGGTGATCCCGGACGCCGCATGCCGCACCGGCGGACCCCACGAACTCACGGAGGGGGACCTCTGTGTCAGCCCCGACCCGGCCGACGGCACGTGCTACGGCGATTCCGGCGCCCCCGTCCTGCGGTACGCCGACGGCCGTCGGCAGCTGACCGCCGTCGTCTCCCGCGACCTCGCTCCCGGCGGCGCCTCCGAGGAGTGCGGCGTCCACCACGGCGTGCACGTCAGCGTCCCGCACCACGCGCGGTGGGTCGCGAGCGTCCTGAACGCCGGCTGACCTGACCGGCGTACGGGTCCCCCGGCCCCGTACGCCGCCCGCCCCTCACACCTCGCCCAGCGTCACCTTCGTGTCGTGCCGGTCGCCGTTGCGCAGATACCCCACCGCCACCTCGTCGCCCGGCTGGTACGCCGCGAGCGCCTCCGACAGCGTCACCACATCGGTCACCGGCTCCTCGCCGAGCCGCACCAGGACATCCCCGGCCCGCAGCCCCGCGTCCGCCGCCGGGCCGTTCTCCGTCAGGTCCACGATCGCCGCCCCGATCGGCTGGAACCCGTCGCCCAGGATGGTCCGCACCGTCACCCCCAGCGCCGCCCGCCCCGACCGGGTCACTTTCCCGTCCTCGATCATCTGGTCGGCCAGATCGGTGACCGTGCGCGAGGGGATCGCGAACCCGATCCCGGGCGCCTGGCCCCCGCCCAGCTGCGGATCGCGCGCCGCCAGCGTGGGGATGCCGACCACCTCACCCTTGAGATTGACCAGCGCGCCTCCGCTGTTGCCCGGGTTGATGGCCGCCGAGGTCTGCACCAGGTCGCCCAGCGTCGCCTGGCCCTCGCCCTCGCTCACCGAGCGGCCCACCGCCGAGACGATGCCCTGGGTGACGCTGGAGGACAGCCCCAGCGGGTTGCCCATCGCCAGCACGATCTGCCCCACCTCCACCCGACCGCTGTCCCCGAACGTGGCGGGCCGCAGCCGGTCCGGCCTGTCGTCCAGCACGATGACGGCCAGGTCCTGCGGGGCGTAGGTGGCCACCAGGGTGGCCGGCAACGGCTGCTGCTGATCCGCCAGCAGCACCTCGAACTCCTGCTCCTCACCCACCACATGGGCGTTGGTGACGATGTGCCCGTCGCCGTCGTAGATGATCCCCGAGCCCAGCCCGTCCCGCGTGGTGATCTGCACGACCGACGGCAGCACGTCCGACACCACCTGCTGGTACGCGTCCTCCAGCGCCCCCGCGTCGGCCCGCGGCGCGGTGTCGGCGGCCGGCGCCGTACCGTCCGACCGGGTGCAGCCGGCCAGCAGCGCGCACAGGGCGCCGAGCGCGGCCAGCGCGCGGAGGGGGCGTTGGAGGGGGAGCGCTGAGGGACCGGGGATCGGCGTCATACAGCGGATTGTGACGGCGCACGCCCCCGGGGCGGCGCATATGCGCTACGCCATTCCGGGGGCGTGTGGGGGAAACGAACGGCTCAGCGGCCGGTACGGGGCGCCTCGCCCCGCTTGATCTGCGGCTTCGGCAGCCGCATCCGGCGCAGCTGGAGGGTACGCATCAGGGCGTACGCACGCGCGCCGCGGTGGCTCTCGTTCGGGTAGTGCTCCGCGAGCGCCTTCTTCAGCTGGCGCGAGGAGACCACCGAGTCCATCACGATCATGAGGATGACACCGAGCCACAGCAGCATCGCGATCGGCGCGGCCGACGGGATCATGCTGAGGACCAGGATCAGCACGGCGATGGGCAGGAAGTACTCCGCCACATGCCACTTGCTGTCGGTGAAGTCCCGCGCGAAGCGGCGCACCGGGCCGCGGTCACGCAGCGGCAGATGCCGCTCGTCACCGCTCAGCAGCGCCTCGCGCTGCTTGGCCAGCGCCACCTTGCGGGCCTCGCGCTGCCGCTTGGCGGCCTCCTTGCGGGAAGCCGGCGGCTTCACGACGGCACGCCGCAGGGCCTCCGCCTCGCTGCGCTTGGGGGTGGGCCGCCCCTTGGGCGCCTGGGCGTCACGGATCTGCGGCTCGGCCACCGTCGCGGGGGCCTGCTCTTCTTTCGCACGGCTTCGGAACACATCTCCAGGGTACGGGGTGAGCCACGGGAACCGTGAGCCCCCTGCGGCAACCCCGGTATCACCCAGGGTCGCCCCTCCACCCTGCGCCGGACTCGGTCCGGTATCGATCCTCCTGCGGGATGACCCGATTCCGGGCCGGACAGTGCGCTAATGGGAGAGCGCCCCGTAGGCTAGGGGATCAAGCAGGAGAATGGTCTTTAGGTCCGAGTCCGTCACGAAGGGGGCGCCCAGGCCGATGAGTGGTTTGATGAAGCGGATGGGGATGATCTTCCGCGCGAAAGCCAACAAGGCCCTGGACCGGGCCGAGGACCCGCGCGAGACGCTCGATTACTCGTACCAGAAGCAGCTGGAGCTGCTCCAGAAGGTACGCCGTGGAGTCGCCGACGTGGCGACCTCCCGCAAACGCCTTGAGCTCCAGCTGAACCAGCTGAACGGCCAGTCCTCCAAGCTGGAGGAGCAGGGCAAGAAGGCCCTGGCCCTGGGCCGTGAGGACCTCGCCCGCGAGGCCCTGACCCGGCGCTCCGCGCTCCAGCAGCAGGTCTCCGACCTGCAGACGCAGCACGAGACGCTCCAGGCCGAGGAGAACAAGCTGACCCTGGCCGCCCAGCGGCTGCAGGCCAAGGTGGACGCCTTCCGCACCAAGAAGGAGACCATCAAGGCCACCTACACCGCGGCCCAGGCGCAGACCCAGATCGGCGAGGCGTTCTCCGGCATCTCCGAGGAGATGGGCGACGTCGGCCTCGCGATCCAGCGCGCCGAGGACAAGACCGCGCAGCTCCAGGCCCGCTCCGGCGCCATCGACGAGCTGCTGGCCTCCGGCGCCCTGGACGACCCGACCGGGACCTCCAAGGACGACCTGACGGCCGAGCTGGACCGCATCTCCTCCAACTCCGACGTGGAGCTGGAGCTGGAGCGGATGAAGGCCGAGCTGTCCGGCGGCAGCAGCGGCGGCCGGGCCGCGATCGAGGGCGGCAACGGCTCCGCCACGCGGGGCGACCAGCAGGAGTCCCCCCGGTTCGACAAGCAGTGACAGCCTGTCCGCGCTGAAGAAGACCCACAGGGGCAAGGAGAGCGGTGTGATCGTACGGATCATGGGTGAGGGGCAGGTGAAGCTGGATGACAGCCACTTCCCCAAGCTCAATGAACTCGACGACGAGCTGACGGCCGAGGTCGAGGCCCATGACGAGGAGGGATTCCGGCGGACGCTGACCGCGCTGCTGGACGCCGTCCGGGGCATGGGCACACCGCTGGACGCCGACGCGCTCGAACCGTCCGATCTGCTGCTTCCCCCGCCGGACGCGAGTATCGACGAGGTCCGCGCGATGCTCACCGACGACGGCCTCATCCCGGACTGACCCGGCCCGCCCGCGGGCCGGTCCCACACCGGACCGGCCCCCGAGGTGGCGTCCCACCGGCCCCCTCACGCCGCTGCGTACGCGGCCGGTGCCGCAGGACGGCCCCTGCTCGTACTCTGGCACAGTGACTGCTCACCCCGGCACCCCCGCCCGCCCGCGGCCCTGGCTGCTGCACCCGCTGGTCGTGGACGCGCTGGTGGCCTCGGTGACGCTGCTGATCGTGCTCGTCCTGTCGGTCACGATCAACAAGCACCCCGGTGGCGGCGACGGCTTCGGCCAGCGCCCGCTGCCCCTCCACACCGTCGTCACCGCGCTGCTGGGCGCGGGCGCGCTGGTGCTGCGCCGCCGCCATCCGGGCCCGGTGCTGTGCGCCACCATCGTGCTGACGCTCGTCGAGCTGATCATGGGCACGTTCTCGCACTCGCCCGGCGAGCGCCACACCTCGATGATGGGCATGGTGGCGGTGGCCCTGTTCACCCTGGCCGCCTCCACCGACCGCCCCACCACACTGCGGGTGGGCACCTGCACGCTGGCCCTGATCACGGTGGCCGGCATGCTGCTGGGCGCTCAGCCCTGGTACACCTCGGAGAACTTCGGCATCATCGCCTGGACCGCGCTGGCCGGTCTGGCGGGCGACGCCGTGCGCCACCGGCGGGCCGCCGTCAACGCGATACGCGAGCGGGCCGAGCGAGCCGAGGCCACCCGCGAGGAGGAGGCGCGCCGCCGGGTCGCCGAGGAGCGGCTGCGGATCGCCCGAGAACTCCACGACGTCGTCGCCCACCACATCGCCCTGGTCAATGTGCAGGCCGGGGTCGCCTCCCATGTCATGGACAGCCGCCCCGACCAGGCCAAGGAGGCGCTCGCCCAGGTACGGCTGGCCAGCCGGCAGGCGCTGAGCGAGCTCCAGACCACGGTCGGGCTGCTGCGGCACCGCGACGATCCGGTCGCCCCCACCGAGCCCACCAAGGGCCTGGCGGTGCTCGGTGACCTCGTCGACGGCTTCAGCCGCGCCGGGATGGCGGTGGCCGTCGAGCGCGGGGACGGCGAGGAGGAACGCGCGCTGCCCGCCGCCGTGGACCTGGCCGCCTACCGGGTGGTCCAGGAGGCGCTCACCAATGTGCACAAACACGCCGGGCCCGACGCCAAGGCACGGGTGCGGATCTCCCGCGCGGGGCGGGGGGACTCCGCGCGGCTCGAGGTGATGGTGCTGGATGATGGGCACGGCGGTGCCGCCGCGCCGCCGCGCGCCCCGGCCGCCGGTGGCGGCCACGGACTGACGGGCATGCGCGAGCGGGCCGCCGCGCTCGGCGGCAGCTGCGAGACCGGGCCGGTGCCCGGCGGCGGGTTCCGGGTACGGGTGGTGCTGCCGCTGCGTTCGCCGGGCGGCCCCGCCGTGGAGCGGTCGGAGGCCGCCGACCGTGGCTGGGTGCGTCCGTGTGGCTGAGAGGGTGTGGGCATGATCCGGGTGATCCTGGCCGATGACCAGGCGCTGCTGCGCAGCGCGTTCCGGGTGCTGGTGGAGTCGGAGCCCGACATGACGGTCACCGGTGAGGCGTCGGACGGCGCCGCGGCGCTGGCACTGGTGCGTGAGCGGGGCGCCGATGTGGTGCTGATGGACATCCGGATGCCCGGGCTCGACGGGCTCGCCGCGACCCGGGAGATCAGCGCCGACCCGGCGCTGAGCGCGGTGCGGGTGGTCATTCTGACCACCTTCGAGTCGGACGACTACGTGGTGGAGTCGCTGCGGGCCGGCGCCTCCGGGTTCCTGGGCAAGGGTGCCGAGCCGGGCGAGCTGCTGTCGGCGATCCGGCTGGTGGCGGCCGGGGAGGCGCTGCTGTCACCGGCCGCGACGCGCTCGCTGATCACCCGCTTCCTGGCCACCGGGGACCACGGCGCGGCGGGTGGTGGCGCGGCGGCCGACCTCCAGGTGCTGACGGCCCGCGAGCGCGAGGTGCTGGTGGAGGTGGCGGGCGGGCTGTCCAACGACGAGATCGCGGCCCGCTTCGAGGTGAGCCCGCTGACGGTGAAGACCCACATCAACCGGCTGCTGACCAAGCTGGCGGCCCGGGACCGGGCCCAGCTGGTGATGACCGCGTACGAGACGGGTCTGGTGCGGCCCCGCTTCCCCGGCTGAGGGCCGGGCACGGGGGCCCCGTGCGGGGCCCCCGTGGTGTCGTGCGGGTCAGGGCAGGGCGAGCATCTGCTCCAGGGCCAGCTTGGCGTACTTCTCGGTCTGCGGGTCGACCGTGATGCGGTTGACGGTGCGCCCCTCGGCCAGCGCCTCCAGCGTCCACACCAGGTGGGGCAGGTCGATGCGGTTCATGGTGGAGCAGAAGCAGACGGTCCGGTCGAGGAACACGATCTCCTTGCCCTCGGCGGCGTAACGATTCGCCAGCCGGCGGACCAGGTTCAGCTCGGTGCCGATCGCCCACTTGGAGCCGGCCGGGGCCGCGTCCAGGGTGTTGATGATGTACTCGGTCGATCCGACGTAGTCGGCGGCGGCGACCACCTCGTGCCGGCACTCGGGGTGCACCAGGACGTTGACGCCGGGGACCCGGGCCCGGACGTCCTCCACCGACTCCAGCGAGAACCGGCCGTGCACCGAGCAGTGGCCGCGCCACAGGATCATCTTCGCGTCGCGCAGCTGCTGGGCGGTGAGCCCGCCGTTCGGCTTGTGCGGGTTGTAGAGGACGCAGTCCTCCAGGGACAGGCCCAGGTCGCGCACGGCGGTGTTGCGGCCCAGGTGCTGGTCGGGGAGGAAGAGCACCTTCTCGCCCTGCCCGAAGGCCCAGCGCAGGGCGCGCTCGGCGTTGGAGGAGGTGCAGATGGTGCCGCCGTGCCGGCCGGTGAAGGCCTTGATGTCGGCGGAGGAGTTCATGTACGAGACGGGCACGGTCCGCTCGGCGACCCCGGCCTCGGTGAGGACGTCCCAGGCCTCGGCCACCTGCTCGGCGGTGGCCATGTCGGCCATCGAGCAGCCGGCGGCCAGGTCGGGCAGGATGACCCGCTGGTCGTCGGTGGTGAGGATGTCGGCGGACTCGGCCATGAAGTGCACGCCGCAGAAGACGATGTACTCGGCGTCGGGGCGGGCTGCGGCGTCACGGGCGAGCTTGAAGGAGTCGCCGGTGACATCGGCGAACTGGATGACCTCGTCGCGCTGGTAGTGGTGGCCCAGGACGAAGACGCGCTCGCCCAGCCGCTCCTTGGCGGCGCGGGCCCGGGCGACCAGGTCGGGGTCCGAGGGGGAGGGGAGGTCGCCGGGGCAGTCCACGCCGCGCTCGCTGGCGGCGTCGGCCTCGCGGCCCAGCAGCAGCAGGGCCAGGGGAGAGGGCTGGACATCCAGGGGATCGGCGGTGCTCGGGGCGGTGTTCACGGCCACCCAACCCTTTCCGGCGCGTCCACGCCTTTTCGTCTATCTGACGTTATGGATGATAGCCGCTTCGCGTCAGTTTGACGACGCTGAAAGCGTCAATGTGACGCATCCCCGGTTTCGGGTCCTCGGGGGTGTGCGAGCATGGGAAGAAGGGAAAAACACCCGCCCAGAACCGGAATGATTCCGTAGGGCTTTCTGTTGGAGCAGCCGGCAGAGGATTCCGTACTACCCGGGAGAGAAGCAGATGTCCGTATCGGACCAGACCGTTGTGAGCGACGGCATCATCCTTTCCGACGCGGCCGCGGCCAAGGTCAAGAGCCTGCTGGAGCAGGAAGGCCGGGAAGACCTCGCACTGCGCGTGGCGGTCCAGCCGGGTGGCTGCTCCGGGCTGCGCTACCAGCTCTTCTTCGACGAGCGCTCGCTCGACGGCGATGTCGTCAAGGACTTCGACGGCGTCAAGGTCGTCACCGACCGGATGAGCGCCCCGTACCTGGGCGGCGCCTCCATCGACTTCGTCGACACCATCGAGAAGCAGGGCTTCACCATCGACAACCCCAACGCCACCGGCTCCTGCGCCTGCGGCGACTCCTTCAACTGAGTCGCACACACCAGCACGCGCGCGAAGGGCGGCGGCCCCCTGATGGGGCCGCCGCCCTTCGCCGTGCCACGGCCTGTGGTGCGCCGCCGCTCAGCTCACCGGGATCTCCTGACCCCACTCGTCGACCAGCGTCCGGTCGCCGATGGGGGAGTCCAGCGTCAGCTCACCGGTCTGCTCCTCGGCCACCAGGATGCACGCGTCGTACGGATCACCCGGCACCTCCTCGACCAGCACCCGCACCTCGTCCGCCGACTCCTCGGCGACCAGGCGGTACTCGGCGCACACCCCGGTCCAGTAGGTCAGGTCGAGCGCGGTGTCCTGCGGGTCGTAGGACTCGACGGAGGTCCCGGTGTACCCGGGCTCCTCCCCGCCGTCCGAGCCACCGGTCGTGCCGCCGTCCCCGGGGTACGCCGGCTCGGCCGACCCGGCGGAGGAGCCGGAGTCGGGGTACGAGCCGTCCGGGATCCCGTCGAACTCCACCGCCGGGTACTGGAGGGTGCTGCCGAACCCGTCGCCGCCGCTCAGGGTGTAGGACCAGCCCGGCACCAGCGTGGACGGGGTGAAGTCGTTCTCCTGCCACAGCATCAGGACCTGCTCGGCGCCGGTCACCTCCAGCTGTTCGACGACCGGCTCGGGCAGCTCGATCGGCTCCGGCAGCGGCACCGGCTTGCACTCCGCGACCGTCGCCCCGGCGGACTCGCCCTCCGGGTCGCCGTCGATGTGCGGCATCTCCTCGGGCAGCAGTGTCGGACAGTCGGCGAAGCCGGGCTCCATCCGGGCCAGCGGGCCCGCCTCGGCCGCGTTGCGTGCGTCCAGCGTCTCCTGGGCGCTCAGCATCTCCCGCTCCCGCTCCGCCACCGGCTCGCCGACCGATCCGGAGGCGGAGACGATCGCGCCCTGCGACGACACCGTGATCTCGGTCTCCAGACCGTGGGCCCGCAGACCGTCCACCATGCGGGGGAACAGCAGCGTGCGGTTCCCGTCGTGGCGATCCAGCTCCTCCACCGGCGCGTCCGTCAGCCCCAGCAGGTCGAGCAGCGGTGCGGCGGCCGCCAGCGCCTCCTCCCTGGACGGTGCGGGCCCCACGGGCTCCGCCGGCACTCCCTCGCTGCTCACGATGGTGTGCGGGTCATCCGGATCGCTGGGCTCCACCGTCGTGTACGCGTCGACCCCGGATTCGGCCGAGTAGAACCACTGACCCGTCTCCCTGGTCGCCGAGAGATAGGAGCCGTTCGCGTCCGGCCCGGCGGCGTGCCACCAGTGGCCGTCGCTGAGCCTGGGCTCCCCCTCCACCCCGAGCGCCGCGGCCAGTTCGGCCACCCGCTCCTCGTCGATCCCCTCCGCGAATCCGTACACCGCCGCGCTCCCCGGGCCCTGCGGCAGCGGCCCGGTGGCCACCAGCTCCGATCCCCAGTACCCGCCCGGCCAGTCGGCGACCCCTTCTCCCGCGGTGCGCGACCCGGGATCGCTCCACTCCGGTTCCAGGGCTCCCTCCCACTCCCCGCCCCCGCCCTCGCCGCCGCCGAGCACCGCCTGCGCGCCGAAGAGGCCGCCCGTCAGCAGGGCGACGCCCAGGGCTCCCGCGGTGACGGTCAGCCAGCGCGGGCGTTCCCTGCGGGGTGGCTCCTGCGCCGGGGTGAGCACTTCTGTCTCGTCCGACTCTTCCGTCACGGCCAAGCTCCTTCCATGGGCTCTTACCACTGGGACGGAACGACCCCGCGCCGGGTTCCTGGGGCCACCGGTAGCCTGGTCGGGCCGATATCCGTGCCTCCCCGGGAGCAGTCCACCGTGCGCATCGCCGTCTCCGGCTCCATCGCCCATGACCATCTGATGACCTTCCCCGGTCGGTTCGCCGACCAGTTGGTGGGGGATCAGCTGCACACCGTCTCGCTCTCCTTCCTCGTCGACGCCCTGGAGGTGCGCCGCGGCGGGGTCGGCGCCAACATCTGCTTCGGGATGGGGCAGCTCGGCGCCCGCCCAATCCTGGTGGGCGCGGCCGGCGAGGACTTCGAGGAGTACCGGGCCTGGCTGGACCGGCACGGCGTGGACACCTCCGCCGTACGGATCTCCGAGGTGCTGCACACCGCCCGTTTCGTGTGCACGACGGACGCCGACCACAACCAGATCGGCTCCTTCTACACCGGCGCCATGAGCGAGGCCCGGCTGATCGAGCTGGCGGCGGTGGCCGCCCGCGTCGGTGACCTGGACCTGGTGCACATCGGGGCCGATGACCCCGAGGCGATGATGCGCCACACCGAGGAGTGCCGCACCCGGGGCATCCCCTTCGCCGCCGACTACTCGCAGCAGCTGGCGCGGATGGACGGCGAGGACATCAAGAACCTCACCGAGGGCGCCGCCTACCTCTTCAACAACGAGTACGAGAAGGCCCTCATCGAGACCAAGACCGGCTGGTCGGCCGAGGAGGTGCTCAGCAAGGTCGGCACCCAGGTCACCACGCTGGGCGCGCGCGGGGTGCGGATCGACCGGGCGGGCCAGGAGACGATCTTCGTCGGCTGCGCCCAGGAGGAGTCGAAGACCGACCCGACCGGCGTCGGCGACGCCTTCCGCGCCGGGTTCCTGGCCGGGCTGGCCTGGGGCGCCTCGCTGGAGCGTTCCGCCCAGGTGGGCTGCATGCTGGCCACGCTGGTGATCGAGACGGTCGGCACCCAGGAGTACACGCTGCGCCGGGGCGCCTTCATGGAGCGCTTCACCAAGGCGTACGGCGCGGACGCGGCGGCCGAGGTCCGCGAGCACCTGCTCTAGGGAGCCTCCGGGCTCCGGTGCCGCCTGCGCTGCTCCCGCACCTCACCCGAGGTGGCGGGAGGGGCGCCCCCGGAGCGGGCCGTCCGGGTGATTTCCCCGGCGCGATGTTCCGGCGCGGCCAGATGCCGTGCCCCGGCCGTTCACTCCGCCCGGCGGACCCGGTACGCGGTGGCGCCCGCGTCCGCTTCGCTCTCGCCCAGATAGTCGTGGTGGTGGGTGTGGCACCAGGCGGGGATGTCCAGACGGGCGGCCTCGTCGTCGGACAGGACGGTGACCACCGCGCCCACCGGCACGGTGCCGATCACCGCCGCCAGCTCGATCACCGGGACCGGGCAGCGCTTGCCGAGCGCGTCCACCGTCACCCCGTCCGGGCCGCTCGCCACCACCACCGGCTCGGCGTCCGGCACCAGCTGGGCACGGACGGAGCCGACCGCCTCGGGGAGGGTGGCCAGGAAACGGTTCACCTCCCCGCGGCTGGTCCCCGGCGGCAGCGAGACCCGCACGTTGCCCTCCGAGAGCACGCCCATCGCCCGCAGGACATGGCTGGGCGTGAGCGTCGAGGAGGTGCACGAGGAGCCGGAGGAGACCGCGAAGCCGGCCCGGTCCAGGGCGTGCAGCAGCGCCTCGCCGTCCGCGTAGAGGCAGGAGAAGGTGACCAGGTGCGGCAGCCGCCGCACCGGGTCGCCCACCACCTCGGTGTCGGGGACGAGTTCCGGCACCCGGTCCCTGATCCGGTCCACCAGGGCGGTCAGCCGCTCCGCCTCGGCCGCGGCCTCCTGGTGGACCGCGCGCAGCGAGGCCGCCGCCGCCACGATCGCCGGGATGTTCTCGAAGCCGGCCGCCCGGCCGCGTTCGCGCTCGTCGGCGGGCGGCGGGGGAGCGAACCGTACGCCCTTGCGCACCACGAGCAGCCCCACCCCGGCCGGGCCGCCCCACTTGTGCGCGCTGGCCGCCAGCAGCGACCAGTCGCCGGGCACCGGACCCCAGGGCAGCGACTGGGCCGCGTCCACCAGCAGCGGGACCCCGGCCGCCCAGCACAGCTCGGCCGCCTCCGCGACCGGCTGGGCGGTGCCCACCTCGTGGTTGGCGGACTGGAGGCAGACCAGCGCTGCCGGGTCGCCGTCGCCCAGCGCCTGCCGCAGGGCGTCGGTGCGCAGCCGTCCGGTGCGCTCGACCGGCAGTTCGGTGACGGTGCCGCCCGCCGCCTCGTGCGTCCCTGCGGCGTGCAGTACGGCCGAGTGCTCGACCGCCGACACCAGCAGCCGCCGGCTCACCCGGCGGCGGCCGGCCAGTGCGCCCGCGATGCCGGTGTGCAGCGCACGGGTACCCGAAGGGGTGAACGTCAGTTCGTCGGGGCGGCAGCCGACCGCTTCCGCCGCCGACTCGCGCGCCGCGTCCAGCAGCATCCTGGCCCGGCGGCCCTCACGGTGCGGGCGGCCTGGGTCGGCCCACCCGTCGTCGAGCGCGGCCAGCAGGGCCTGCCGGGCGACCGGGTGCAGAGGGAGGGAGGAGGCGGCATCGAAGTAGGACACCCCCTGAACGTAGCGCCCCCGCGTCAACCCGGTGCCCGCGGCCACCCGGTATCGAACCCCTGTGCCCGACGCGCTCGCACGGCGTCAGAAGGGGGCGCTGAGCGGGGACTCGGCGGGTGGGGGAACCGGCGCGCCGGGTTGGGCACCCTCCCCGCACGACCTCAAATAGCGTCCAGTAGGGTTTGCACCGCATAAACATCCAAACCCCTGCCCGTGTCAGGGCCGGTGCCCCCGCCCCGGGCGAAGGCAGTGGCCGTATACCGCGGGCGAGACTCTCGGGAAGGCGCTACGTGAGTCCCAACGGCTCCGACCGCTCGTCGCGGCGCCCGGTGCGGCGGATCCTGCCGCAGGCGTTGCTCGCGGGCTTGGTCCTGGCGACCGCGACAGGTTGCACATCCGAGGACTTCCCCCGTCTCGGTATGCCCACTCCGGTGACGGAGGAGGCGCCGCGCATTCTGTCCCTGTGGCAGGGCTCGTGGGCCGCCGCTCTGGTGACGGGCGTACTGGTGTGGGGGCTGATCCTGTGGAGTGTCTTCTTCCACCGCCGGTCCAGGACCAAGGTGGAAGTGCCGCCGCAGAACCGGTACAACCTGCCCATCGAGGCGCTGTACACCCTGGTTCCGCTGGTGATCGTCTCGGTCCTCTTCTACTTCACCGCACGTGACCAGACCAAGCTCCTGGAGACCTCGGACCAGCCGGACCACGTGATCAACGTGGTCGGTTTCCAGTGGAGCTGGGCCTTCAACTACCTGGAGCCGGTCGGACATCTGTCCGAGGAGACCGAGACCCAGAAGTTCGCCCAGAACGCTCCCGAGCTGGCGTCCATCCCCGACCGCTTCATGGAGGCCGTCCCGGAGAACGCGGACGGGGTCTACACCGTGGGCGCGCTGGACGACCGCGACCCGGACACCGGCAACCCCGGGCCCACCCTGTGGCTGCCCGAGGGCGAGACGGTTCAGTTCATCATCACGTCGCGGGACGTCAACCACTCCTTCTGGGTGGTTCCGTTCCTCATGAAGCAGGACGCGATCCCCGGGCACACCAACCGCTTCGAGGTGACCCCGAACAAGCAGGGCACCTTCATGGGCAAGTGCGCCGAGCTGTGCGGCGAGGCCCATGCCCGGATGCTCTTCAACGTGAAGGTCGTCTCCCCCGAGGAGTACCAGCAGCACCTCCAGGATCTGGCTGCCCAGGGTCAGACGGGCTTCATCCCGGCGGGCATCGAGCAGACGGAAGCCGCCACTAACGCGGAGACGAACCAGCCGTGACAATCCTTGACACCCCACAGGAGGCCGGCGCCGCGAAGGCAGTGCCGCCGGTGCGCCGGAAAGAGCCCGGCAATATTGTGATCAAGTGGCTCACCACCACGGATCACAAGACGATCGGCAATATGTATCTGCTGACGTCGTTCATCTTCTTCATCATCGGCGGCGTCATGGCGCTCATCATGCGCGCCGAGCTGGCCAGGCCGGGTCTGCAGCTGGTCTCCAAGGAGCAGTTCAACCAGCTGTTCACCATGCACGGCACGGTGATGCTGCTGCTCTTCGCGACCCCGCTGTTCGCCGGGTTCGCGAACTGGATCATGCCGCTGCAGATCGGCGCGCCCGATGTGGCGTTCCCGCGGCTGAACATGCTGGCGTACTGGCTGTACCTCTTCGGCGGTCTGCTGGTGATCGCGGGCTTCTTCACCCCGCAGGGCGCCGCGAGCTTCGGCTGGTTCGCCTACTCACCGCTGTCCGACGCGGTCCGCTCGCCGGGCGTGGGCGCCGACATGTGGGTGATGGGGCTGGCCTTCTCCGGCTTCGGCACCATCCTGGGCGCGGTCAACTTCATCACCACCATCATCTGCATGCGCGCCCCCGGCATGACGATGTTCCGGATGCCGATCTTCACCTGGAACGTCCTGCTCACCGGTGTGCTCGTGCTGCTGGCCTTCCCCGTGCTGGCCGCCGCGCTGTTCGCGCTGGCCGCCGACCGGGTGTTCGGGGCACAAATCTTCAATCCGGCCAACGGCGGCTCGATTCTGTGGCAACACCTCTTCTGGTTCTTCGGCCATCCAGAGGTGTACATCATCGCGCTGCCGTTCTTCGGCATCATCTCGGAGATCATCCCGGTCTTCAGCCGCAAGCCGATCTTCGGTTACATCGGTCTGGTCATCGCGACCATTTCCATCGCCGGTCTGTCGGTGACGGTGTGGGCGCACCACATGTACGTGACGGGAGCGGTACTCCTACCGTTCTTCTCGTTCATGACCTTCCTGATCGCGGTACCGACCGGTGTGAAGTTCTTCAACTGGATCGGCACCATGTGGAAGGGGTCACTGAGTTTCGAGACCCCGATGCTGTGGTCGATCGGCTTCCTGGTCACGTTCCTCTTCGGTGGTCTGACCGGTGTCATCCTGGCCTCGCCGCCGCTGGACTTCCATGTCTCGGACACCTACTTCGTGGTGGCGCACTTCCACTACGTGGTGTTCGGCACCGTGGTCTTCGCGATGTTCGCCGGCTTCCATTTCTGGTGGCCGAAGTGGACCGGCAAGATGCTGGACGAGCGTCTCGGCAAGATCACCTTCTGGACGCTGTTCATCGGCTTCCACGGCACCTTCCTGGTCCAGCACTGGCTGGGCACCGAGGGCATGGTGCGGCGGTACGCGGACTATCTGGCCGCGGACGGCTTCACCGCGCTGAACACCATCTCCACCATCAGCTCGTTCCTGCTGGGCATGTCGATGCTGCCGTTCTTCTACAACGTCTGGAAGACGTGGAAGTACGGGAAGCCGGTCAACGCCGACGACCCGTGGGGCTACGGCCGCTCGCTGGAGTGGGCGACCTCCTCCCCGCCGCCGCGGCACAACTTCGTCACCCTGCCGAAGATCCGCTCCGAATCGCCGGCGTTCGACCTGCACCACCCGGAGCTGGCCGTGCTGGACGCGCTGGAGAACACCGATCCCCGCACCGCGGTGACCGGTGGGACCGAGAGCAAGCCGACCGAGGGCCGCACCGAGTCCGAGGGAGACGCCAAGTGAAGATCCAGGGTTACCTCTTCAGCGGCATCGCCCTGTTCATGCTGGGCGCGGCCATCGTCTACGGACTGTGGTCCAAGGAGCCGGTGGGCACCACCGCCCTGTTCCTGTCCTTCTCGCTGGCCGCGATGATCGGGTTCTACCTGGTCTTCACGGCCCGCCGGGTGGACACCGGGGCGCAGGACCGCAAGGACGCCGACATCGCGGACGACGCGGGGGAGCTCGGCTTCTTCGCGCCGCACAGCTGGGCGCCGCTGGTGCTGGCGCTCGGTGGTCTGACCGCCTTCATGGGGCCGGTGTTCGGCTGGTGGCTGGCGTTCTTCACCGCGCCGCTGCTGCTCGTCGGTCTGTGGCTGTGGGTCTTCGAGTTCTACCGGGGCGAGAACCAGAACCAGTAGCCGCGACGTCCCGCGCACGTACCGCCGCCGGCCCCCGGGGAAGCCTCCCCGGGGGCCGGCGGCGTGCCGGGGAGAGGCGACGCGACCGGTGGGTCCCCCGAATGCGGGAACTCCGCGCGCCCTGTCGGAGTATTATTCGTATTTTGTGACCATGGGTCACGAAAGAGGCATCTCGGACAGCGCGCCCATCAGGGCGGTCGCATCCCGCCGGACGGCGCTCAGCTGCGCCCTGATACTCGCCCCGCTGATGGTCTGGGTCACCGCGTGCAGCGATGCCTCCAGATCCCTCACGGGCAAGCCCTACGACGCCACGGAACAGCTCTCCTTCGGCCCCGCCGGGGACAGCGACGCCGCCGTCAACCCCGACGAGCCACTGAAGATCACCAGCAAGGACACCGACGGCCGGATCACGGACGTGGTGGCCACCGACGCGATCGGCCGCACCGTCACCGGACAGCTGTCCGAGGACGGCAGCAGCTGGCACAGCACCAGCCCGCTGGCGGCCGGGGCCAGCTACACCATTCAGGTGAGCACCGAGAACGACGGCCGCCCGGGGCGCGGCACCCACACCTTCAGCACCGGCGACTCGGACGCCTCCCCCCTCGACGTCGAACTGGGCCCCACCGCGGGCACCTACGGGGTCGGTCAGCCGCTCACCGCGGAGCTCAGCGAGGAGGTCGCCGACCCGGCCGAACGCCTCCTGGTGGAGAGCGCCCTCACGGTCGCCTCCGAGCCCCAGGTGGAGGGCTCGTGGCACTGGGTGGACGACACCCTGCTGCACTACCGGCCCAAGGAGTACTGGCCGGCCGGGGCCAGCGTCACGGTCAGCTCCCAGCTCGCCGGACTGCACATCAGGGACGGACTGCGCGGCGGTGCCGGGCAGGAACTCCAGCTCACCATCGGCGACCGCGTGGAGGCCGTGGCCGACATCAGCGGCCACCACATGACCGTCTCCCGCAACGGCGAGGTCCTGCGCACCCTGCCCATCACCACCGGAAAAGTGGGATTCGCCACCCGCGACGGCAAGAAGGTCGTCCTCGGCCAGGAGCAGAACGTCCGGATGACCGGCACCAGCATCGGCATCCCGGCCGGCAGCTCCGAGTCGTACGACCTCGATGTCTCCTGGGCCACCCGGCTCACCTGGAGCGGCGAGTACGTGCACGCCGCGCCCTGGTCGGTGGGCTCCCAGGGCAACTCCAACGTCAGCCACGGGTGTACCGGAATGAGTGACGCCGACGCCCGCTGGTTCTTCGAAACCGTGCGCCAGGGCGACATCGTCGAACACATCAACGGATACGGCGAGGACATGGCGCCCTTCGGCAACGGCTTCGGCGACTGGAACCTGTCCTGGGACGAGTGGCTGGCGGGCAGCGCGCTCCACCAGGCGCCCGACCCGGCCGGCGCCTCCGGCAGCCCCAGCCGGCTCGCCCCGGCGCTCTGAGAGCCCGCCAGAGCTCCTGGGAGCCGCCCTGTGGCCCCGGCCCCGTCCAGTGACCGGCCGGGGCCTCAGCCAGGGCTCTCCCGGCTCAGGCGACGGCAGGCAGCCGCGAGCGCAGCAGTTCCGCCAGGGCGGCCGCCAGCTGGACCGGGTCCACCGGGTGCGGTACGGCCGACTCCGCCCGGCTCCAGGTCGCCAGCCAGGCGTCCTGGGGCCGTCCGATCAGCAGCAGCACGGGCGGGCAGTCGAAGATCTCGTCCTTGATCTGCCGGCACACGCCCATGCCGCCCGCCGGGACGGCCTCGCCGTCCAGCACGCACACATCGATGCCGCCGCGCTCCAGTTCGGACAGCACGGCGGGCAGGGTGGCGCACTCCACATACTCCACCGCCGGGGCGTCCGAGGCGGGGCGGCGGCCGGCCGCCAGACGTACCTGTTCGCGGGTGTTCGCGTCGTCGCTGTAGACCAGCACCGTTGCGGTCCGCTGCATCGTTCCTCCGCGTGAATGGACGGGTAGCGTGGCCCGGATGCTACTCCGTCGGCACCGCCCGGCGGCAGGGGTCGTCAACCTCGGAGTGGCCCCGCGTCGTCCCAGGACATACCGCTTGGACACACCGAATGGCACCCCCCGGCTAAGCGCCGGATAAGCGACCGACATAATGTCCGGCGTGGCGACAGCAACAGCAGTAGAAACCGGGCGCGCACACCCCTCGGTCAACAGGCCGAATGTCACCAGCGTCGGAACCGTCATCTGGCTGAGTTCCGAGCTGATGTTCTTCGCGGCGCTCTTCGCGATGTACTTCACCCTGCGATCGGTGATGGGAGCGGACTTCTGGACGGATAAGGCGGATACCCTCAACGTCCCCTTCGCCCTGGGCAACACCTCGATCCTGGTGCTCTCTTCCCTGTTCTGCCAGCTCGGCGTCTTCGCCGCCGAGCGCGGCGACGTGAAGAAGCTGCGCCTGTGGTTCGTGGTCACCTTCGTCATGGGCGCGGTCTTCATCGGCGGCCAGGTGACGGAGTATGTGGAACTGGTGCACGAGGGCGTCACGCTGTCCTCCGACCCGTACGGGTCCGCCTTCTACCTCACCACCGGCTTCCACGGCCTCCACGTGGTGGGCGGACTGATCGCCTTCCTGCTGGTCCTGGGACGGACCTACGCGGCGCGGCGGTTCACCCACGAGCAGGCCACGTCGGCCATCGTCGTGTCCTACTACTGGCACTTCGTGGATGTCGTCTGGATCGGCCTCTTCGCCACGATCTACCTGATCAAGTAGCCGGTCGCCGCACCGGACGCGCTCCGACGCACACCTCAAGCACCGACGCAGCAGATCCTGACACCGGGGTAATCCGTGAAAAAGCTCTCCGCACGACGGCGCCATCCGCTGGCTGCGCTCGTCGTCCTTATCTTCGCGCTGGCGGTCACCGGGGGGCTGTACGCCGTACTGGCGCCCTCGGGTGAGGCCCAGGCCGAGGAAACGGCCCAGACCCTCGCCATCGAGGAAGGCAAGGCGCTCTACTCCGTGGGCTGCTCCAGCTGCCACGGCAACGAGGGCCAGGGCGGCACCGGTGGACCCTCTCTGGTGGGTGTCGGTGCCGCTTCCGTCGACTTCCAGGTGGGCACCGGCCGGATGCCCATGGCGCAGCCGGGCCCGCAGGCCGAACGCAAGCCCACCGTCTACAACCAGGCCGAGATCGACCAGCTCGCCGCGTACATCGCCTCCCTGGGCCCCGGCCCGGCCGTGCCGGAGTCCGACGCGTACGACCCCGCCCAGGGTGACCCGGCGCGCGGTGGCGAACTGTTCCGCACCAACTGCTCGCAGTGCCACAACTACACCGGTCAGGGCGGTGCGCTGACGCACGGCAAGTTCGCCCCCAACCTGGCGGACGTGAACCCGCGTCACCTGTACGAAGCCATGCTGACCGGCCCGCAGAACATGCCCTCCTTCCCCGACGGGGTGCTCCCCGAGGACGCCAAGCGCGACATCATCGCCTGGCTGGACGCGACCAACACCTCCGAGTCGCCCAACCCCGGCGGTCTGAGCCTGGGCGGATACGGCCCGGTGGGTGAGGGCTTCTTCGCCTGGACCATCGGCATCGGCATGCTGATCGCCGTGGCCGTGTGGATCGCCGCCCGCAGCGCGAAGGCGAAGAAGTCATGAGCAATCCCGACGACAACGACTCCCGGAACTCCCACAACAACGTGTCTGACGAACACCTGCCGAGCGAGCAGGAGCGTGGCGCGGTGGCCCCGGCGGACGATCCGTTCGCCGACCCCGGACTGCCGCCGCACGAACACCGCAGGCAGGACATCGACGAGCGGGCCGCCAAACGGTCCGAGCGCACCGTGGCCCTGCTGTTCACGGTGTCCATGCTGTCCACCATCGGCTTCATCGCCTCCTACGTGGCGATCCCGATCGACAAGATCGTCTACATCTGGCCCTTCGGTCACATCAGCGGGCTCAACTTCGCCCTCGGTCTGACCCTGGGTGTCGCCCTCTTCTGCATCGGCGCGGGCGCGGTCCACTGGGCCCGCACGCTGATGTCCGACGAGGAGATGAGCGACGAGCGACACCCGATCGAGGCCACGCCCGAGGTCAAGGCCCAGGTCCTGGCGGACTTCGCCCAGGGCACCAAGGAGTCGCAGTTCGGCCGGCGCAAGCTGGTGCGGACCACGCTCTTCGGCGCGCTGGCGCTGGTACCGCTCTCCGGAGTGGTGCTGCTGCGCGACCTCGGCCCGCTGCCCGGCACCAAGCTGCGCCACACCATGTGGAAGCCCGGCTCGCTGATCATCAACGAGAACACGATGCAGCCGCTGCGGCCCGAGGACATCACGCTCGGTTCGCTGACCCAGGCCATGCCGGAGGGTCTCGACCCGCACGACCACAACTTCCAGGTCGAGATCGCCAAGGCCGCGGTCATGCTGGTCCGCCTGGAGCCGGACGACATCAAGGACCCGAAGTCGGCCGAGTGGGGCCACGAGGGCATCCTGTGCTTCTCCAAGATCTGCACGCACATCGGTTGCCCGGCCACCCTGTACGAGCAGCAGACCCATCACGCGCTGTGCCCCTGCCACCAGTCGACGTTCGACCTCGCCGACGGGGCCCGGGTGCTGTTCGGTCCCGCGGGCCACCCGCTGCCGCAGCTGCGTATCAAGGTGAACGACGACGGTTACCTCGAAGCCCTCGGTGACTTCGAGGAGCCGCCCGGCCCGAGCTTCTGGGAGCGCGGATGAGTACGGCAACCAAGAACGCCGAGGCTCCCGAGGCACCGTCCTCGCGGGGCAAGGCGCCCGCCGGCGAGCGCATCGCCGACTGGGCGGACGGCCGGGTGGGGATCTACTCCCTCGCCAAGGCCAACATGCGCAAGATCTTCCCGGACCACTGGTCCTTCCTGCTGGGTGAGATCTGCCTCTACGCCTTCATCATCCTCATCGCGACCGGTGTCTATCTGACGCTGTTCTTCGTGCCGAGCATGGCGGAGGTCGAGTACCACGGCTCCTACGCGCCCATGAACGGGCTGCTGATGTCCGAGGCGTACGCCTCGACGCTCGACATCAGCTTCGAGGTCCGCGGTGGTCTGCTCGTGCGGCAGATCCACCACTGGGCCGCGCTGATCTTCGTGGTCGGCATCTTCATGCACATGATGCGGGTGTTCTTCACCGGTGCCTTCCGCAAGCCGCGTGAGGTCAACTGGGTCTTCGGCTTCCTGCTCTTCGTGCTGGCGATCCTCACCGGTCTGACGGGCTACTCGCTCCCCGACGACCTGCTCTCCGGTGTCGGTATCCGCTTCTCCGAGGGCGCGATGCTCGCCGTCCCGGTGGTCGGCTCCTACATCCAGATGTTCGTCTTCGGCGGGGAGTTCCCCGGCACGGACATCATCCCGAGGTTCTTCGTCGCGCACGTGCTGCTGCTGCCCGGCATCATGGCGGCGCTGGTGGTGGCCCACCTCATCCTGATCGTGTTCCACAAGCACACCCACTACGCCGGGCCCGGCCGCCGCAACACCAACGTGGTCGGTTTCCCGCTGTTCCCGGTGTACATGGCCAAGGCCGGCGGGTTCTTCTTCCTGGTCTTCGGTGTGATCGCGATCATCGCCGCGACCACGACGATCAACGGGGTGTGGGTGCTCGGTCCGTACCGGCCGGACCAGATCACCTCCAACGCGCAACCGGACTGGTATCTGGGCTTCTCCGAGGGCCTGGTGCGTCTGATGCCGGGCTGGGAGTGGGTGATCCCGGGCGGGTACACGCTGAACTTCGGTCTGCTGGTGCCGCTGGCGGTCTTCCCGCTGATGCTGATCATCATCGCGGTGTACCCGTTCTTCGAGAGCTGGGTCACCAAGGACCGGCGCGAGCACCACATCGCGGAGCGGCCGCGCAACGCGCCGACCCGTACCGCGTTCGGTGTGGCGTGGATCAGCTGGTACCTGGTCGCCCTGGTGGCCGGTGGCAACGACGTGATCGCGCTGAAGTTCGGGCTGTCGATCAACACCATCACCTGGGTCTGCCGGGTCGCGTTCTTCGTCCTGCCGGTGCTCGTCTTCTGGGCCACCCGCCGGGTGTGCCTGGGCCTGCAGCGCCGGGACAAGGAGAAGGTGCTGCACGGCCGGGAGACCGGTGTGATCAAGCGGCTGCCGCACGGCGAGTTTATCGAGGTGCACGAGCCGCTGGACCGCGAGCAGCTGCACACGCTCACCGCGCACGACCAGTACAAGCCGGCCGAACTGCCGCCTGCGACGGACGAGAACGGGGTCCGGAACAAGGTCGGCGTCATCGAGCGGATGCGGGTCAAGGTCAGCCGCGGCTACTTCGGCGAGAGCGGTCAGGTCACCAAGCCGACCGCCGAGGAGTACCGCGAGATCACCGAGGGGCACGGCCACCACTGAGCCGCGTTCCGCGCTGACGGGTCAGAGCCCCGGTCCGATCTTCGGACCGGGGCTCTTGCCATGTCGCGGGCAGGTTAGGCTGCCCCGCAGAAGATCCCCGGATCCCCCCAGAGGTGAGCCATGAGCACTGTGCCCCCCGTCGGCGACGACGCCGCGGCGGCCCGCGCCTGGCCGGACATCCTCACCGCCCTCATCGCCGGAACCGACCTCTCCACCGGGGACACCGCCTGGGCGATGGACCGCATCATGCGCGGCGAGGCCACCGACGCGCAGATCGCCGGATTCGCGGTAGCGCTGCGCGCCAAGGGCGAGACGGTCGGCGAGATCGCCGGCCTCGTCCGGGCCATGTACGCGCACGCCCGGCTGATCGAGGTCCCCGGCCCGGCCGTGGACATCGTGGGCACCGGCGGCGACCGGGCCAAGACCGTCAACATCTCCACCATGTCCGCCATCGTGGTGGCCGGCACCGGCGCCAAGGTCGTCAAGCACGGCAACCGGGCGGCCTCCAGCGCCAGCGGCGCCTCCGACGTCCTGGAGAAGCTGGGCGTCAACCTCACGCTGCCTCCCGAGCGGGTCGCCGAAGTGGCGCAGGAGGCGGGCATCACCTTCTGCTTCGCCGCCAACTTCCACCCCGCGCTGCGCCATGTGGCGGGCGCCCGGCGCGAGCTGGGGGTGGCGACCCCGTTCAACTTCCTGGGGCCGCTGACCAACCCGGCCCGGGTCCGGGCCCAGGCCACCGGCGTGGCCGACGCCCGGATGGCCCCGATCATGGCCGGAGTGCTGGCCGAACGGGGCAGCTCGGCGCTGATCTTCCGCGGCGACGACGGCCTGGACGAGCTGACCACCACGGCCACCTCCACCGTGTGGGTGGTCCGGGACGGGGCGGTGCGCCAGGAGACCTTCGACCCGCGCGAGGTGGGTCTGGAGCTGGTGCCGGTGTCCGCGCTGCGCGGCGCCGACGCCTCGTACAACGCGGACGTGGCGCGCCGGCTGCTGGCCGGTGAGCCGGGCCCGGTACGCGACGCGGTCCTGCTGAACTCGGCCGCCGCGCTGGTGGCGCTCGCTCCCTCGGACGCCCCGCTGGCCGAGCAGATCGCGGCGGGCATGACCCGGGCGGCGGCCTCCGTCGACACCGGCGCCGCCCGCGAGACCCTGGAGCGCTGGGTGAGCGCGACCCACCGCTGACCGCTCCTGTCCCCGGACTCCGTCCGGCAGGTGCCCCCTGGCCCGGGTGGCCGCCGGCCCGTGCGGCGTGGCGGCCACCGGTGCAGGATGGGCGGTATGTCCGATGATGGCGAAGGGGCCGACGCGGTCGTCTGTGCCGGGCTTCGCTACGCCTTCGACGGAACCGGAGCCGTCGACGGAGTCGACCTGACGGTCCGTACCGGCGAGGTCTTCGGCCTGCTGGGCCTGGGGGTACCTCCCGGACGAAGTCTGGGGGAGGAGCGGGCAAGACCACCGCGATCCGCACCATCACCACCCTGCTGCCGGTGCCCTCCGGCATGGTCCGGGTCTTCGGCCGGGACGCCGCCCGGCAGAAGATGGCCGTCCGCCGGCTGCTCGGCTACGTGCCGCAGGCGCTGTCGGCGGACGCCGACCTCACCGGGCGGGAGAACGTCAGCCTCTTCGCCCGGGTGTACGACGTGGACCGCCGCGAACGCGCCGCCCGGGTGGCGGCGGCCCTCACCGCGGTCGGACTCACCGAGACCGCCGACCGGCGGGCCGCCACGTACTCGGGCGGCATGATCCGCCGCCTCGAACTCGCCCAGGCGCTGGTCAGCGGGCCACGGCTGCTGGTCCTCGACGAGCCCACCATCGGGCTGGACCCGATCGCGCGCACCAGCGTGTGGCGGCGCATCGACGAGGTCCGGGCCGCCACCGGGATGACCGTCCTGGTCACCACCCACTACATGGACGGGGCCGAACAGCACTGCGACCGCGTCGCCCTGATGCACCGGGGCACCATCCGGGCCCTCGGCACCCCGCGTGAGCTGCGCGAACAGGTCGCCGGGGAGCGCGGCGCCAAGGCCCCGCCCTCCCTGGAGGACGTCTTCCGCCACTACGCGGGGGACACCTTCGAGGACGAGGGAACGGAGGGCTACCGCGATGTCAGAAGCACCCGGCGCGCCGCCTCCCGGGGAGGCTGACCTCGGCCCGCTGCTCACCCCGCCCCGGGCCCCTTCTACGGCATCACGATCATCTGGGAGCGGGACGCCGGGGTGCTGACGAAACTCATGGTCACCCCGACGCCGCGGGCCGCGCTGGTGATGGGCAAGGCATTCGCGGCCGGGGTGAAGGCGCTGATCCAGGCGGTGGTGGTGATCGTCATCGCCACGCTGCTCGGCGTGTCGTTCCTGTGGAACCCGCTGCGCCTGCTGGGGGTGGTGGTGGTCGTGGTGCTCGGCTCGGTGTTCTTTTCCTGCCTGTCCATGACCATCGCCGGCATCGTCCTCACCAGGGACCGGCTCCTGGGCATCGGACAGGCCATCACCATGCCGCTGTTCTTCGCCTCGAACGCCCTCTACCCGGTGGAGCTGATGCCCGGCTGGCTGCGGGCGGTCGCCGCCGTCAACCCGCTGAGCCATCAGGTGGACGCCCTGCGCGGCCTGCTGATCGGCACCTCCGACCGGCTGCTGCTGGATCTGGGCGTCCTGGTCCTGTCGGCGGCCCTGGCCGTCACCGCCGCCTCGCTGCTGCTGCCGCGCCTGGCGCGCTGAACGCCGGGCGGGCTCCGTCCCGGCGGCGCCGCTTCAGGCGTCGAGGCCGATCGCGAAGGCCGCCTCCAGGTCGTGCTGGGAGTAGGCGCGGAACGCGATGTGGGTTTCGGTCGACTCCACGCCGGGAACCTTGCTGATCCTGCCGGGGATCACGTCCGCCAGGTCGTCGTGGCGGGGGACGCGGACGATGGCGATCAGGTCGTGCGCGCCGGTCACCGAGTACACCTCGCTGACCCCCTCCAGGGCCGCGATCGCCTCCGCGATCTCCGGGATGCGGTCCACGCTGGTCTTGATGAGCACGATGGAGGTGATCACGGCTTGGCCTTCCCTGGACGCCGGTCGCGGTACGCCGCTCACCTTAGCCCGCGCGCCCCCGTCGTCCGCCGGACGGGCGATCCCCGGCGCTTGAGCACACGGGCCAGTACGCAGGCCGTAGGGTGACCGTGCGGATGATGACAGCCTCCCCCGGACCCCTCTTCGGGAGGTACCCCCGGCCGGGCAGTTCAGAAAGTAGGCGAAACCATGGCGCATTCTCGGCCAACGGATGCTGACGGACGGGTGTGACCGGTCATGGATGCCACGGATGGCGATGAGGGAGCGGAGCCCGCAGAGAGCCTGGACCGTCCGCTGCCCGAGAAGGTCCGGCACCGTGTGATCGTGCTGGCCGGAGACGCCTTCGCCGGCCTCACCGTCAACGAGCTGCCGCCGGTCCTGCGGCAGTACGCGCGGTTCACCCCCGCCCGCCGGATCCGGCACGGCGGCGCCGCCATCGCCACCGCCCTGGAGAACGACACCCTCTTCCGGCACCGCGTCGCCGCCCGGCTGCGTGCCGCCGAACCGGAGTTGTCCGAGGCTGTGGAGGGCGGCACCCCGCCCGCCGCCGCCGATCCGGTCGCGGTCGCCGCCATCGCCTATCTGCTGCGGCCCCCCGGCTGGGCCAAGCTGGTGGCCGCCGCCGGCGAGGAGGCGCAGCGCGCCCAGGACGAGCGCGCCGGTGAGGAGCGCGAGCGCGAACTCGCCCGGCTGCGCTCCGAGCTGGCCGACGCCCGGACCACCGCGCGTACCGACAGCGAGCGGCTGCGCACCGAGCTCGAAGCGGCCCGCAAGGAGACCGACGCGGTGCACCGCAAGCTGCGCAGCGCGCTCAGCGACGTGCGGCGCGGCGAGGCCACGGTGCGCAAGCTGCGCGAGGAACTGGAGACGGTCCGCGCCGAGGCCGGTGCCGCCCGTGCCGCGGCGGACAGCGAAGCGCGGCGGTTGCGCGCCCGGCTGGCCGAGGCCGAGACCACCCTGGAGTCGGGCCGCAGGGCGGCGCGAGAGGGGCGGGGCATCGAGGACATGCGGCTGCGGCTCCTGCTGGACACCGTGCTGGACGCGGCCCAGGGGCTGCGCAGGGAACTGGCCCTGCCGCCCGCCCAGCTGCGGCCCGCCCAGACGGTCGACGCGGTGCGCCCGGGGGAGCTGTCACCGCAGGACGTCGCCCATCGCGCGCTGGCCGAGGACGATCCGGCGCTCCTGGACCAGTTGCTGGCGCTGCCCCAGGCCCATCTGGTGGTCGACGGCTACAACGTGACCAAATCCGGTTATCCCACCCTGCCGTTGGAGAAGCAGCGGGCTCGGCTGCTGCGCGGACTCGCGGTGCTGGCCGCGCAGACCGGCGCCGAGATGACCTGCGTGTTCGACGGCGCGGAGCTGGCCGCGCCGGTGCTGCTGACGCCACCGCGCGGGGTGCGGGTGCTGTTCAGCAACCCGGGGCAGACCGCCGACGAGCTGATCCGGCGGCTGGTGCGCGCCGAACCCCCGGGCCGCCCCGTGGTGGTGGTCTCCTCCGACCGGGAGGTCGCCGACGGCATCGCACGCGCCGGGGCGCGTCCCGCCGCCTCCGCCCTGCTGCTCAAACGCCTTGCCCGGACATGATCCGATTGTGCCGATCTTGCCCGTCCTGCGGATATTTCCCCCGGTCGGCCGCGGTGTGACCGCTTCTGTGCCGCACACTGGGTGACCCGTGGTCGCTCGGCGTGTGAGGTAAGTAAAAAAAGCCCACAGGGATTTGAATGAGGGAACAACGCCTCGCTAGGGTCGGGCCTCGAACCTTCGCGCGGTCGCTCACCCATCCCGGGGGGCCGTGAGGGTACCGCCGATTCCGCGGCCGATGCGCGGAGCCGGGGCCAAGCCCCCACACCCGGCAGGCGGCTGAGGAAGAAGGAGCTCGCCCCAGTGGCGTCCCACCGTCGTCCCAAGCCCCCGAGCCGTACGCGGGTGACCGTCTTCGGCGCCACCGCGGCCGCCACCGTAGCCCTCAGCTCCCAGGCAGCCCACGCCGAGACCAAGGAACAGGTCCAGGAGCGGGTTGACGAGCTCCACCACGAAGCGGCCGTCGCGACCGAGGAGTGGAACGGGGCCAAGGAGCGCGAGGAAGCGCTCCAGGAAGAGGTGGAGACCCTTCAGGACTCCGCCGCCCGCGGCCAGGAGGAGCTCAACGAGCTGCGCTCCGGCCTCGGTTCCATCGCCGCCGCCCAGTACCGCACCGGTGGCCTGGACCCCTCCGTGCAGCTCTTCCTGTCCGGTGACCCCGACGCGTACCTCGAACGCGCCTCCACGCTCAGCCAGGTCAGCGGCAAGCAGGCCGAGACGCTGCAGCTCATCGAGTCCAAGCAGCGCACCCTGTCCCAGCAGCGCGACGAGGCCACCGAGAAGCTCGCCGAGCTCGAGGAGACCCGGGACGAGCTGAAGGACCGCAAGGACACCATCCAGGGCAAGCTGAGCGAGGCGCAGTCCCTGCTCAACCAGCTCACCGAGGAGGAGCGCGCGGCGATCGCCGCCGCCGAGGCCGAGGAGGCGGCTGCCGCCCAGGCGGAGGCCGAGCGCGCCAACCGCAGTGGCAGCGACGGCCGTCCGGTGCTGGACGGCAGCGGCTCAGCCCGTGGCCAGTCCGCGCTCTCCGCCGGCGCCACCAAGGTCGGCTCCCCGTACCAGTGGGGTGCCACCGGGCCCAACTCCTTCGACTGCTCCGGCTTCGTGAGCTGGTCGTACTCGCAGGCCGGCGTCACCCTGCCGCGTACCTCCCAGGCGCAGGCCAACGCGGGGACCCGGGTCAGTGAGAGCCAGCTGGCGCCCGGCGACATCGTGTTGTTCTACGGCGACCTGCACCACGTGGGGATCTACGCCGGCAACGGCCAGGTGCTGCATTCGCCGGGCACCGGCAAGTACGTCGAGTACACCGGGCTGCACACCATGCCGTTCCAGTTCGGCGTCCGGGTCGGCTGACCCGGCACGTTCCTCCATCCGGGTGAATCGGCGGCCGGACACCGTGGCCGCCGACCCCCGCTGACCTGCGGCGCTTCTCTGGCTCGCCGGACAACATCCGGCCCGGGATGCGCTGTACCCGGCCGCGCCGCAACTAGATTCTGCCCCCTTCAGGTACCCCACCGAAGGGAACACGGCGCGCAGTGGCAACCCACCGGCGACCCCCGCAGCACGGCCCGGCCCGCGCGGCCCGCGCCTCCGTCCTGTCCGCCGCGGCGAGTGCCGCGGTCGCCCTGAGCAGCGCGCCCGCCGTGGCCGAGCCCGTCCCCAGCAGCGCCGGCGCCGCCGAGCGAGTGGACCGGCTCTTCGCCGAGGCCGAGCGCGCCGTGGAGGCGTACAACGGCACCTCGGAACGGGTCGAGGAGCTGACCGCCGAGGCCGAGCTCTACCAGCGGCGGGTGGAGACCGGCAGGCAGGCCGTCAACGAGACGCGCCGCTCCCTGGGTTCGGCCGCCGCCGCGCACTACCGGGCCGGCGGCATCGACCCCACCGTCACCCTCATGCTCTCCGACGACCCGGACAGCTATCTCGCCCGCGCCGCCACGCTGAACCGGGTCAGCACCAGACGCTCGGGTGAGCTGCGCGAGCTGCAGGCCGCCCAGCGCACCCTGGAACAGCGCCGTGCCGAGGCCGGCGACAAACTCGACGAACTCGCCGCCGAACGCGAGGTGCTCGCCCGCGAGAAGCGCACCGTGCTGCGCAAGCTCGCCACCGCCCAGGCCCAGTACGACCGGCTCACCGCCCGCGAACAGGCCGACCGGGAGGCGCGCGAGCAGGCCGCGGCCACCACCGCCCCCACCGCCGCCACCGCCACCCCGGCCTCCGAGCCCAGCGCGACCGGCCGCGGCGCCACCGCGCTCGCCGCCGCCCACAGCGCCCTCGGCAGCCCCTACGCCTGGGGCGCGGCCGGCCCGAACTCCTTCGACTGCTCGGGACTGACCCAGTGGGCCTACCGCCAGGCCGGGATCTCCCTGCCCCGCACCTCCCAGGCCCAGGCGGCGGCCGGCACCGCCGTACCGCTGTCCGCCGCCCAGCCGGGCGACCTCGTCGTCTACCGCGGCGACGCCAGCCACATCGCCCTGTACGTGGGCGGCGGCCAGGTCATCCACGCGCCCTACCCCGGCGCCCAGGTACGCATGGAGCCGGTCGGCATGATGCCGCTGCACTCCGTGGTCCGACCCTGAACCCCGGCCCGGGCCCCGCCACCGGATACGCTCGCCCGTGATGCGTAAGACATTGATCGTCACCAATGACTTCCCGCCGCGCCCCGGCGGCATCCAGGCGTTCCTGCACAGCATGGCGCTGCGCCTGGAGCCGGACCGGGTGGTCGTGTACGCCTCCACCTGGAAGCGCGACAAGGAGGGCCGGGCGGCCACCGCGGCCTTCGACGCCGAGCAGCCGTACCCGGTCATCAGGGACCGCAGCACCATGCTGCTGCCCACCCCGCGCGTCACCCGCCGCGCGGTCAACCTGCTGCGCACCCACGGGTGCGAGTCGGTGTGGTTCGGCGCGGCGGCGCCGCTGGGCCTGATGGGGCCGGCCCTGCGCAAGGCGGGCGCCCGGCGGCTGGTGGCCACCAGCCACGGCCACGAGGCCGGCTGGGCCCAGCTGCCCGCCGCCCGGCAACTGCTGCGCCGCATCGGCGAGGGCACCGACACGGTGACGTATCTGGGGGAGTACACCCGCTCACGGATCGCCTCGGCGCTCACCGAGGAAGCCGCCGGACGCATGGTGCAACTGCCGCCCGGCGTGGACGAGAAGCTTTTCCACCCCGGATCGGGCGGCGACAAGGTCCGCGCCGAACTGGGCCTCACCGACCGTCCCGTGGTGGTGTGTGTCTCCCGCCTGGTGCCGCGCAAGGGCCAGGACACCCTGATCAGGGCCATGCCCCGGATCCTGGCCGCCGAGCCGGACACCGTCCTGCTGATCGTCGGCGACGGCCCCTATCGCAGGGACCTGGAGAAGCTGGCGCGGGAGAGCGGGGTGGCCGGCTCCGTCCGGTTCACCGGGCCCGTCCCCTGGGAGCGGCTGCCCGCCCACTTCGGGGCCGGCGACGTGTTCGCCATGCCCTGCCGCACCCGGCGCCGCGGCCTCGACGTGGAGGGCCTGGGCATCGTGTACCTGGAGGCGTCGGCCACCGGACTGCCGGTGGTCTCCGGCGACTCGGGCGGCGCGCCCGACGCGGTGCTGGACGGCGAGACCGGCTGGATCGTCCGCGGCGGGGCCCCCGGCGCCGCGGCCGAGACCGCCGAGCGCATCGTCACCCTGCTGCGTGACCCGGGGCTGCGGCGGCGGATGGGCGAGCGCGGGCGGCAGTGGGTCGAGGAGAAGTGGCGCTGGGACCTGCTGGCGCAGCGGCTGCGTGAACTGCTCTAGCGACGGCCCGCGATAGCCTTCCCGGTGACACTCACCCCCCACGACACGACGACAGCGCGCGCGGAACAAGGAGCCACCGGGATGGCCGAACACACCAGGTCGAGCATCACCATCGACGCCACACCGGCCGAGGTCATGGCGGTGATCGCCGACTTCGGCCGCTACCCCGAGTGGACGGGAGAGGTGCGGGAGGCCGAGGTGCTCGGCACGGACGGGCGCGGGCGCGCCGAACAGGTGCGGCTGCTGCTGGACGCCGGCGCCATCAAGGACGAGCACACCCTGGCGTACACCTGGTCGGACACCGACGAGGTCAGCTGGTCGCTCGTGAAGTCCCAGATGCTGCGCTCGCTCGACGGCTCCTACCGGCTGGTGCCGGTGGACGGCGGCACGCACACCGAGGTCACCTACCAGCTGACCGTGGACGTGAAGATCCCGATGCTGGGCACCATCAAGCGCAAGGCCGAGAAGGTCATCATCGAACGCGCCCTGGACGGGCTGAAGAAGCGGGTGGAGAGCGGCGAGGCGACCGCCGGATGACGTCGGCACGGGTGCTGCTGGTCACCGGGCCCGGCGGGGCCGGCACGACGACCGTCGCGGCCGGCACCGCGCTGGCGGAGGCACGGGCCGGGCGCTCGGTCCTGCTGCTCGGCGAGCGCGTCGGGACACTCTCCGGGGTGGCGGCCGTCCGCCCCGACACCGGGCAGTGGTTCCGGGACGGCGTACTGGGGATCCAGCGGCAGACGGGCACCGACCTGCTGCACGAGGACGAACTGACCGCGCTTCCCGGCAGCGAGGGGCTCGCCCTGCTCACCGCGCTGGCGCAGGCGCACCGCTCCGGGCGGTGGCAGACCCTGGTCGTCGACCTCCCGCCGGTCACCGAGGCGATCCGGCTGCTGGCCCTGCCCGAACTGCTGGCCCGCTACGTACGCAGGCTGCTCCCCGGCGGCCGCCCGGCCTCGCTCCTCGCCCAGCTGGCCGGCCTGCCGTACGAGGCGGCCGGACGCTGGGCCGGGGAACTCGATGAGCTGCACGCCCTGCTGACCTCACCGGCGACGGCGGTGCGGCTGGTGGTCGAACCCACGGCACAGGCACCCGCCACCGTACGGATGGCCAGGGCCGGACTCGCCCTGCACGGGCTGGCCCTGGAGACGGTGATCGCCAACCGGGTGCTGCCCTCCGGCTCCCCGGACCCCTGGCTGCGCGAGGTGGCGGCGGCACAGCAGTCGGCCCTCGACGCGCTCCCGGCCGAGACCCGCGACCTCCCGCACCTGGGCGGCACCCCCGGCGAGGCGGAGCTGACGGAGCTGGCCGCGAGCGGGGCGCTGGACTGGGCCCCGGCGGGCGAGCCGCGGCGGCTCACCCCGGTCCTCGACGACGGGCCGGTGTGGCGGCTGCCGCTGCCCGGCGCGAACCGCTCGGAACTGGACCTGGTGCGGCGCGGCGACGAACTCTTCCTCACGGTCGGGCCGTTCCGCCGCGCGGTGCCGCTGCCCGCCGAGCTGCGGCACCGCGAGGTGACCGGCGCGGCCCTGGAGGAATCGGGGGCGCTCGCCGTACGGTTCGCCCCCGATCCGGGGTAACGTCGGGGAATCCACGACGCGCAGCTGTGCCAGGAGAACGCCATGAGCGAACCCACCGAGCAGCCATCCGACGCCGACCCGCACGCCTGGGAACAGGCCTGCGCGGAAGATCTCGCCGCCGAGCGGGCCCGGTTCCGCGAACGCACCGGACAGTCCTCGCACGGGGACACCGCCGAGGAACTGCGCAAGCTCATGACGGCGATCACCGAGGAGGCGGGGCGGATCGGGGCCCGGTTCGGGGCGGACGCCACACTGCTGGCCGCCCGCGCCCGGTCGGCGGTCAACCCCGACGTGCTCCAGCACCTGTCCAACGCGGGCGCCGAACTCGTGGCCGCCTACCGGGCCGCGGTGATCGGGTACCAGCGGCAGAGCACCGAGGACGGGCTCGGGGCCGAGGAGCGCGGTGACGCCCGCGACGCTCGTGACGACCGTGACGGAGAGGAACCTTCCGGTCCGGCCCAGCGCATTGATCTGGACTGATCGCGAGGTACGGTGTTCGCCGGCGGGGACCGACTGACCTTATCGAGGATTTCATGGGACTGACCATCGGCGTTGACATCGGCGGCACCAAGATCGCGGCCGGTGTGGTCGACGAAGAGGGCACGATCCTCGACACCAGCACCGTGCCCACGCCGCCCACCCCCGAGGGAGTGGTGGAGGCCATCGCCGAGGCCGTCAAGACCGTGGGACGCGGCAGCAAGTGCGAGGCCGTGGGCATCGGCGCGGCCGGCTACGTCGACGACAAGCGCGCCACGGTCCTGTTCGCCCCGAACATCAAGTGGCGCCACGAGGCCCTCAAGGACAAGGTCGAACAGCGCGTCGGGCTCTCGGTCGTCGTCGAGAACGACGCCAACGCCGCAGCCTGGGGCGAGTACCGCTTCGGCGCGGGCGCCGGGCACGACGACGTCGTCGTCATCACCCTCGGCACGGGCCTGGGCGGCGGCATCATCATGGGCGGCCGGCTCTACCGCGGACGGTTCGGCGTCGCGGGCGAGTTCGGCCACATCCGGGTGGTACCGGACGGCCTGCTGTGCGGCTGCGGAAGCCAGGGCTGCTGGGAGCAGTACGCGTCGGGCCGCGCCCTGGTGCGCTACGCCCGGCAGCGGGCCAGCGCCACCCCCGAGGCCGCGAGCATCCTGCTGGCGGAGGGGGACGGCACCCCCGAGGGCATCGAGGGCCGCCATGTCTCCGCCGCCGCGCGGCAGGGCGACCCGGTGGCCATCGACTCCTTCCGCGAACTGGCCCGTTGGGCCGGTGCCGGGCTCGCCGACCTGGCCTCCCTGTTCGACCCCTCCGCCTTCATCGTGGGCGGCGGCGTCTCGGACGAGGGCGACCTGGTCCTGGAGCCGATCCGCAAGTCCTTCCGGCGCTGGCTGGTCGGCAGCCGCTACCGGCCGCACGCCCAGGTGGTGGCCGCCCAGCTCGGCGGCCGCGCCGGCCTGGTCGGCGCGGCGGACCTGGCCCGCCAGGGTTAGGGCTTCTCCGACGGGTTCCGCCCGGCCCGGCCGGCCCGCACCCGGCTGCCGTCAGCCCACCTCGAGCGCCGTCCCGTACAGGCGGCGCACGTGCAGCCGGATGACCACCCGGCGTTCGGCGACCTGCTGCTCCAGGAACGCGCTCTCGTCCGCGGGCCGCAGGTCGGCCGGCAGCATGTCGAGCAGTTCGCGGCCGACCGCGTCGCCCGGGCTCGTGGTGATCTCCGAGACCTCGGCCTCGCCCTCGGCGACCGCGAACGACCACACGTCGCCGCCCGGCACATGCAGGGCGGCGTGCGGGTCGCGGCGGATGTGCCCGGGCTTGGCGCGGTCGGCCGTGGTGGAGATCCGCACGACGCGGGCCGCCGGGTCCCAGTGGTACAGCATCGTGGTCAGGTGCGGGTGGCCGCTGCGCCGCACGGTGGCCACGGTGCCGAACCGCTGGGCGGCCAGCAGCGCGGACAGCGCGTCGTCGGTGAGGGAGCGGGGCCCGGGTCGATCCGTCATGACGCGATCAACCGCGCTGAGGGCCCCGGCATTCCACCGCCGGGCGTGCACCGGCGCTAGCCTCGGGCGTATGCCCGCCGTCGTGCGCCTGCTCAGCTACAACGTCCGCTCGTTGCGTGATGACACCGCCGCGCTGGCCCGGGTGATCCGGGCCTGCGCACCGGATGTGGTCGCCGTCCAGGAGGCGCCCCGGTTCGCCGGATGGCGGCGCCGGGCCCTGCGGCTGGGGCGGGCCACCGGGCTGCTGTACGTCAGCGGGGGCGCCCCGACCTGCGGCACCATGATCATGAGCACCCTGCGGCCGACGGTGGAGCGGGTGGCGGAGGTGACCCTCCCGTACACTCCCGGGCTGCACCGGCGCGGACTGGCCTGCGCCGTCCTGCGCTTCGGCGCCGGCGCCCGGCTGGCCGTGGTCAGCTGCCATCTGGGGCTGCGTGCCGCCGAGCGGCGCCGGCACGCGCCGCTGGTACGGGAGCAGTTGGCGGGGCTCGGCGCGCCCGCCGCCGTACTGGCGGGCGACCTCAACGAGCCGCCGCGGGGCGCGGCCTTCCGGTATCTCACCCGCGATCTCACTGACGGCTGGGCCGCCGCTCCCCGGGGCGGGGAGCACACGTACCCCGCCACCGGCGCGGTCAGCCGTATCGACGCCGTGCTCAGCACCGAACGGGTCACCGTGGAGGAGTGCGGCGTCCCGCTCGGCCACCCCGGCGTCACGGAGCACGATCTGCGCGCCGCCAGTGACCATCTGCCGGTCCTGGCCACCCTCCGGGTGCCCTGAGGCTGCCCCGTCAGACCACGGCGCCGCTGCCCGGGTCCGTCCAGTCGTCGTCGCCGTCCCGCATCCGCGAGATCAGCGTGGCGAAGCCACCCAGGAAACCGCCGACCCCCAGGGTGACGATCCACCAGGTCATCTCCTGCTGGAGGAGCACCGAGCCGAGCAGCAGCAGCGGCCCGCCCAGCACCGCCACCCAGGCGAGCTTCGTGGTCAGGTCCGTCTCGGGCAGCGGCGGCGGGTCCGGCGGGACGAAGTGGTCGCCGTCGGGGTCCTCGCCGGGACCCCAGTCGCGCGGGCCGCTGCCGGACCACGCGCCGGTACCCGTACCGGAGACGGTGCCGCCGCCCTCCTTGCCGCTCTCCGCGCCGGCCGCACCGGTCCCACCGGCTTCGGCACCGGCCGTACCGGTCCCACCGGACACACCCGTCCCGCCGGCCTCCGCGCCGGACTCCCGGTCCGGCTCGGCGGGCGGCACCCGGTCCACGGTGTCGGTCAGATCCAGCTCGTCGCCCTTGGGCCAGACCCCGGGCGGATCGGCCGGCTCCTCGCCGTATCCGGCGACGATCTGAGCCCAGGCGGCTTCCTCGTCGATCGGGTCGCGGCCGTCGCCGCGCTCCTGGTCACGTTCCGTCACTGGCGGTCTTCCTCGTCGCGGGGCGGATGACGCGGGTGATGAAGGCGTCCGTCTCCTGAAAGATACGCTCCGCGTCATGGTCCAGGGTGGCCACGTGATAGCTGTTCTCCAGCACCAGCTCGGTGACATCCGTGGAGGACACCGAACCCAGCACCACGGCCGAGTCACCCGGTGGCACCACATGGTCGACCGCGCTGTGCATCAGCAGCAGCGGCTGCGTGACCTGCGGCAGTTCGCCGCGTACCAGATGCACCAGCTGCCGCAGCGCGTACGCCGCGGGCAGAGGCACCCGGTCGTAGCCGACCTCGGCCGGGGCGTCCGGCCTGCGGATGTCTCCGACCACCCCGCGCGCACTGGGCAGCACGTGCCGCAGCAGCGGCAGCGCGAACCCCTGGACGCGCGGGAAGGTGATCGCCGGGTTGACGACCGCGACGCCGGCGATCCGGTCCCCGTGCAGGGCGGCCAGCCGCAGCGCCAGCGTGCCGCCCATCGACAGGCCGCACACGAACACCCGCTCGCAGCGGTCCCGCAGCTCCCGCAGTTCACGGTCGACGGCCGCGTACCAGTCCTGCCAGCCGGTCACCCGCAGATCCCGCTGCGCGGTGCCGTGCCCCGGGAGCAGCGGCAGAGCCACGGTGTGACCGCGTTCGGCCAGGTGCCGTGCCCAGGGCCGCAGGGGCTGCGGGGTGCCGGTGAAGCCGTGGCACAGCAGCACACCGGTGGCCGACCCCGCGTGGGAGAAGGGTTCGGCTCCGCTCAGCAGGGGCATGGGGGCCTCCGTTCGGTGCGGGGGTGCGGCCAGCCTACGTGGGCCCGGAGGCGCCAAGAACAGTAAATCCCCAGTAGGGTCGGGCACGAAAGAACACAGGAGGTTGGCGGAGTGCTGTACGGCGCGATGAAGATTTCCGTCGGAGCAGGGCTGAAGCTGGCCTTCCGACCATGGGTGGAGGGGCTGGAGCATGTGCCCTCCGAAGGGCCCGCGATCCTGGCGAGCAATCACCTGTCCTTCTCGGACTCCTTCTTCCTCCCCGTGGTGCTGGACCGCAAGGTCACCTTCATCGCGAAATCCGAGTACTTCACCTCCCCCGGGGTCAAGGGGAAGCTGACGGCGGCGTTCTTCAAGGGCGTCGGGCAGCTTCCGGTGGACCGCTCCGGCACCCGCGGGGCGGGCGAGGCGGCGGTGCGCAGCGGCATAGCGGTCATCGAGCGCGGCGAACTGTTCGGCATCTACCCGGAGGGCACCCGTTCCCCGGACGGCCGCCTGTACCGGGGCCGGCCCGGCGGTCTGGCCCGGGTCGCGCTGGCGACGGGCGCGCCCGTCCTGCCGGTGGCCATGATCGACACCGAGAAGATCCAGCCGCCCGGGAAGGTGATGCCCAAGCTGATGCGCCCCGGCATCCGGATCGGCGCGCCGCTGGACTTCAGCCGCTATCAGGGCATGGAGGGGGATCGCTTCATCCTGCGTTCGGTCACCGACGAGGTGATGTACGCGATCATGAAGCTGTCCGGACAGGAGTACGTGGACACCTACGCCTCGGTGGTCAAGAAGGCCATGGAGGAGGAGGCGAAGCGGAAGAAGGCGGAGGCCAAGGAAGCCTCGCCGGACTGAGGGGGAGGGTCACCGGCGGATGGCTGACAAGGCGCAGGCGGGGGAGGACCGGGGCACGGCGGAGCCGTCCTCGGGCATATCGGTGGAGCAGCCGCTGTGGCGGGCGCTCACCGGGTACCGGGTGGTCACCCTCGGCTACGCGCTGGCGGTGTTCGCGCTCGGCTACCGGGACTACGGCCGGCCGCTGCTCGGCGTCGGCTACCTCGCGCTGCTGACGGCCTGGACCCTGCTGACCCTGCCGAGCGTCTCCTCGGCCGAGCGCTGCACGGGCCGGTTCCTGACGGCGGACCTGACGATGGCGGTGAGCGGCATCCTGCTCAGCTCGCTGGCCGATCCCGCCGGCCGGGTGGGGCCCACCCTGCCCTCGATCTGGGTGGCGGGCCCGGTGATCGCGGTGGCCATCAAGAGCGGCTGGCGGTGGGCCGCGTTCGGCTCCGCGCTGGTGGGCGCCGCCAATCTGCTGGAGGACGGGCACTTCTCGCGCAGCGCGCTGCACAACGTGCTGCTGGTGTGCGTGGCGAGCATCGCGATCGGCTACGTGGTGGAGGTGGCGCGGGCCAGCGAGCGCACCCTGGCCAGGGCGCTGCGGATCGAGGCCGCGAACCGGGAGCGCGAACGGCTGGCCCGGGACATCCACGACAGCGTGCTCCAGGTGCTGGCCATGGTCCAGCGGCGCGGCACGGCCATCGGCGGTGAGGCCGCCGAGCTGGGGCGGCTGGCGGGCGACCAGGAGGTGGCGCTGCGGGCACTGGTCACCGGGCAGCGGCAGGAGGGCGCGGGCGGGCCGCCACCGGGCGCGGCCTTCGACGGGCTCCTCTCCGGGGAGCGGCACGCGGCCCCGGGGGACCCGGACGCCGAGATCGATCTGCGCACGCTGCTCACCCTCGCGGCGGGCGGCCCCGGCGGGCCCGTCACGTACGCGGGCCCCGGCTGCCCCGTACCGCTGCCGGCGGACACCGCACGGACCGTGGCCGCCGCCGTCGGCGCAGCCCTGGACAATGTGCGCAGCCACGCGGGCGGCCCGGCGGGGGAGCCGGCGGCCGCCTGGATTCTGCTGGAGGACGAGCCGGAGGAGATCACCGTGACGGTGCGCGACGACGGCCCCGGCATCCCCGAGGGGCGGCTGGCGGCGGCGGAGGCCGAGGGCCGGATGGGCGCGGCGCTGTCCATCCGGGGACGGATGCGGGAGCTGGGCGGCAGCGCGCGCTGGATCTCGGTGCCCGGGCAGGGCACCGAGGTGGAGCTGCGGCTGCCCCGCAAGCGCGGGTGGAAGGAGGCCGGCCGGTGAGCGCGGGACAGCCGGTGACGGTGATGGTCGTGGACGACCATCCGATGTGGCGTGACGCGGTCGCCAGGGATCTGGGGGCGGCCGGGTTCGACGTGGTGGCCACCGCGGGGGACGGCCCGCAGGCGGTGCGCCGGGCCCGGGCGGTACGCCCCGACGTGCTGGTGCTCGACCTGAACCTGCCGGGGCTGCCCGGGGCGGAGGTGTGCCGGCGGCTGGCCGGCGCTCCCGGGGCGGGCGGCGAGCAGGGGCCCCGGGTGCTGGTGCTGTCGGCCAGCGGTGAGCAGGAGGACGTGCTGGAGGCGGTGAAGGCCGGTGCCACCGGCTACCTGGTGAAGTCGGCCAGCGCCGAGGAACTGGCCGAGGCCGTGCGGCGGACCGCCGGGGGCGATCCGGTCTTCACCCCCGGCCTGGCCGGCCTGGTGCTGGGGGAGTACCGGCGGCTGGCCTCGGGGCCGCCCCCGGGGAGCGGGGGCGGCCTTGAAGTGCCGCAGCTGACCGAGCGGGAGACGGAGGTGCTGCGGCTGGTCGCCAAGGGGCTCACCTACCGGCAGATCGCCGACCGGCTGGTGATCTCGCACCGCACCGTGCAGAACCATGTGCAGAACACCCTCGGCAAGCTGCAACTGCACAGCCGGGTGGAGCTGGTGCGCTACGCGATCGAACGCGGACTCGACACCGAGTGATCCAGCAGCTCGGCGACGATCGCCGGGCCGCCCAGGGTCAGCACCGACTCGGGATGGAACTGCACGGAGGCGAAGCCCTCCCCGCGCAGCGCGTACACGTCCCCGGTGGCCTCGTCGCGGCTGACCTCGATGGCGTGCGCGCGCAGTTCGTGCGCGGTGTCCTGATCGCAGCGGGCGGTGAACGAGTTGTAGCAGCCGACGGTCTCGGGCCGGCCGAAGAAGTCGATCCGCTCCTGTGCCCCCTGGAACGGATGTGCCTTCCGGAGGAGTTCCAGGCCGAGTTCGGCGGCGATCAGCTCGTGGCCCAGGCAGACCCCGAGGACGCCGCCGGGGTGCGGCCCGGCCAGCAGGGTGGCCGTCAGCGTCCGCAGCAGCCGCATCTTGGGGTCGGCGGTGTCGTTGGGGTCGCCGGGTCCGGGGCCCAGCACCACGGGCCCGGGGTGGGCGGCGGCGCGGGCGGGCAGCCCGGGGGCGTCGTAGCGTTCCACCGTGACGTCGGCGCCGGTGGTGCGCAGCAGGTGGGCGAGCATCGTGGTGAAGGTGTCCTCGCCGTCGACCACCAGCACCCGCCCGCTCCCGGTGGGGCGGCGCGGGGCGAGGTCCTGCATCCGCAGCCAGAACGGCGCGAGGCCGGCGCGGCGGCCGTCCAGGGCGGCCCGCACCCGGGGGTCGGCGGCCAGGGCGCGGCCCGCGGGGGCGGCGGGCGCGGCGGAGGCACCCCGTACCGGCCGCTCGCCGGGGGCCGCGGTCACCGGCTGCCCTAGTGCGGCCAGCACCCCGGCGGCCTTGGCGTGCGTCTCGGCGACCTCGCCGGCCGGGTCGGAACCGCGCACCAGGGTGGCGCCGACCGGCAGCCGCAGCGCCCCGTCGGGCGCGATGTCCACGGTGCGGATGAGGATCGGTGAATCCAGGGTCTGGGTCCCGGTGGCGTCGTGCCCCAGCAGCGCGAGCGCGGCCCCGTAGTAGCCGCGTCCGGTCGGCTCGTGGCGGCGGATGACCCGGCAGGCGTTCTCCACCGGGCTGCCGGTGACGGTGGCGGCGAACATCGTCTCGCGCAGGACCTCGCGCACGTCCAGGGTGCTGCGCCCGCGCAGTTCGTACTCGGTGTGCGCCAGATGCGCCATCTCCTTCAGCCGGGGGCCGATCACCACCCCGCCCCGGTCGCCGACCGCGCACATCATCTTCAGCTCCTCGTCGACGACCATCGACAGTTCCTCGATCTCCTTGGGGTCGCCGAGGAAGTCCAGCAGCCCCTGCGGGTCGGGTCCGGTGGCCGGGTAGCGGTAGGTGCCGCTGATGGGGTTCATGACGACGGTGCCGCCGCGCATCCTCACGTGCACCTCGGGGCTGGCGCCGACCAGGGTGCGCTCGCCGGTGTGCACCACGAACGTCCAGTACGCGCCGCGTTCGCCGGCCAGCAGCCGGCGGAAGAGGGCGAGCGCGTCCCGCCGGGCGAAGCCGTCGATACGGCCGGTGAACGTCCGCCGGATCACGAAGTTGGCGCCCTGACCCGCGCCGATCTCCTCGCGCAGCACGGTGCGCACGATCTCCTCGTACGCCGGGTCGTCGACGTCGAAACGGCCCTCGGCGACGGAGACGGCGTGCGCGGGCAGCGCGTCGAGGGCCCGCGCCAGCGGCAGCTCCTCCACCCGGTCCGGGACCAGGACGGACAGCGGGGTGCCGTCGTCGGTGACCTCGAAGCCGCGCTCGGCGATCTGCCGGAACGGAATCAGGGCCAGCGCCCCGATGCCGGGCCGCTCGGGCAGCGGGAGGGCGCCGATCCGGTCGACCTCGTGGACCGGGCCGGTCAGTACCTCGATGGTGCCCTCGCCGGAGCGCACCCGCCCCGGGGTGCGCCGGTGCAGGAGGGCGAACGGCTCGCCGCCGTTCAGCAGCCGCTCGATGACGGCTGCGGGTGATGAGTGGTGCCCCATGGTGACAACCCCTGTCCTGGATGGGGAAGGGGCGACCCGATGGCCTGCGAACGCCGAAGGCCGCCCCTTCGGGCGGCCTTCGCGTCGTGCTGCGGGATGCGCGCAGTCAGTGGGCCGCCGAGGGAGCGGGCCACCACCAGTTACGGGTCTGCTGCGTGCGCATGCGGTGGACTATAGCGCCCGAGTGGCCCCTGTCTCACTTCGCGGGCGCGGGGAAACGCCACCCGTACGAACCCGTAACCTTGGGCGCGTGACCGTGAACGCTGACAGCAGCTTCTCCATCGCTTCCTCCTGGCGAGACCTGCCCGCGGCGCAGCAGCCCGAATATCCGGACCTCGAGGCTCTGCGCGCTGTGACCGCGGACATCGAGGGCTATCCGCCGCTGGTGTTCGCCGGCGAGGCGGACCAACTGCGGGCCCGGCTGGCGAGCGTGGCACGGGGCGAGGCGTTCCTGCTCCAGGGCGGCGACTGCGCCGAGGCGTTCGACCAGGTCAGCGCCGACCAGATCCGCGCCAAGCTGAAGACCCTGCTCCAGATGAGCGCGGTCCTCACGTACGCGGCCGCGGTCCCGGTGGTCAAGGTCGGGCGCATCGCCGGCCAGTACTCCAAGCCGCGTTCTAAGTCGACCGAGACCCGCGACGGGGTGTCGCTGCCCTCCTACCGGGGCGACTCGGTGAACGGCCCCGAGTTCACCCCCGAGGCCCGGATCCCGGACCCGGAGCGGCTGCGCCGGATGTACCACGCCTCGGCCGCCACGCTGAACCTGGTGCGCGGCTTCACCACCGGCGGGTACGCGGACCTGCGGCAGGTGCACGCCTGGAACCAGGACTTCGTGCGCACCTCCGCCTCCGGCCAGCGCTACGAGGCGCTGGCGCGGGAGATCGACAACGCGCTGAACTTCATGAAGGCGTGCGGCGCGGACCCGGCCGAGTTCCACTCGGTGGAGTTCTACGCCTCGCACGAGGCGCTGCTGCTGGACTACGAGGCTGCGCTGACCCGCGTGGACTCGCGCAGCGGGCGGCTGTACGACGTCTCCGGCCACATGGTGTGGATCGGGGAGCGGACCCGCCAGCTGGACGGGGCGCACATCGCGTTCGCGGCCTCCATCTCCAACCCGATCGGGGTGAAGATCGGCCCGACCACGACTCCGGAGGAGGCGCTGGCGCTGATCGACCGGCTCGACCCGGAGCGGGAGGCGGGGCGGCTGACGTTCATCACGCGGATGGGGGCGGACAAGATCCGCGACCTGCTGCCGCCGCTGGTGGAGCGGGTCACGGCGTCCGGCGCCGAGGTGGCGTGGGTGTGCGACCCGATGCACGGCAACACCTTCGAGGCGGCCTCCGGGCACAAGACGCGGCGCTTCGACGACGTGCTGGACGAGGTGAAGGGCTTCTTCGAGGTCCACAAGGGCCTGGGCACCCACCCCGGCGGCATCCATGTGGAGCTGACCGGCGACGACGTCACCGAGTGCGTCGGCGGCGGCAACGAGATCCTCGTCGATGACCTGCACCAGCGCTACGAGACGGCCTGCGACCCCCGGCTGAACCGCAGCCAGTCGCTGGATCTGGCCTTCCTGGTGGCGGAGATGTACCGGGGCTGAGGCCACCGGAGAACAAGGGCAGGGCCCCGGAGTGCGGCAGCGCACACCGGGGCCCTGTTCTCTGTCCGGCGACGGGAAGGTAAGGTGAGGTTTGCCTTACTAAGACCGGAAGATCACTGCGGGAGGTGGAGCGGGTGTACGTCTGCTCGTGCTTCGGCATCACCGAGGACCAGGTCCGCGCACACGCGGCCGCGGGCGCCTGTACCCCCCGCCAGATCGCGGCCACCAGCGGGGCCGGCACGGACTGCGGCTCGTGCGTCCGCCGCATCCAGGGCCTGCTGGGCCGCCCCTGCCCCCGCCGCGAACCGGCCGCCGCCGCGCCCGCGACCGAGTCCGCCGCCGTGCCCACGACCGCCCGGCCCCTCCCCGCCGCCCCGGCCCCCGCGCTTTCCCCGCTGCCCACGGCAGTCTGAGCCCCCTGCGACCCGGGCGCCGTGCTGCGCCCGCCGGGCGGGACAGCCGCTCGGGTGGGGCTGCCCCGCCCGCGGCACCAGACGCCAGACGTCAGGCTTCGTCGGGCTGTTCGATCAGCTGGGCGATGTACAGGGGTTCGCCCAGCTTCTCGATGAGGTCGAGCTGGGTGTCGAGGTAGTCGATGTGGTGCTCCTCGTCCTTCAGGATCGACTCGAAGATCTTCGCCGAGGTGATGTCCGACTTGGCGCGCATGAGTTCGACGCCGCGGCGCAGGCGGTCGATGGCCTCCACCTCGATCTGGCGGTCCGCCTGGAACATCTCGGTGACCGTCTGGCCCACCCGGACATGGAAGAGCCGCTGGTAGTTGGGCAGCCCTTCCAGGAACAGGATCCGGTCGGTGAGGACCTCCGCGTGCCGCATCTCGTCGAAGGACTCGGCGCGGGTGTACTTGGCGAGCTTCACCCAGCCGAAGTTCTCCTGCATCTTCGCGTGCAGGAAGTACTGGTTGATGGCCGTCAGTTCAGCGGTGAGCTGTTCATTCAGGAACTCGATGACCTCGGGATCGCCCTGCATGGCAGCGCGCTCCTTCCGCGAGAAGGGGCAGGTGTTCGAGGCATCGTGGCACCCCCGGGGGATTACGTCCAGTAAGCGAAGGCTTACCGAATTACCCCGTTTCCGGGGAGTTCTCGCCGGGGCAGGGGTGGCGGTGCGGACTGTGCATGTCAGGTCTGTCACCATAGAGGGATGGGTCACCCGGAAAGCCGTTCGGAGGAGGAAGCGGACACGCGACAGGCGGCCGGAGGGCTGCCCCCGGGACAGCGTGAGCAGCGCGGCTGGCCGGTCACCCACTACGGGCCCGTGCCGCGGTTCAGGGCCGAACGCTGGGAGTTCCGGATCTTCGGCGCGACCGCCACCGGCGACAAACGGTGCTGGAACCACGAGGAGTTCAGCGCTCTGCCGTACGAGACGGTGGTCGCCGATCTGCACTGTGTCACCAAGTTCAGCATGCTGGGCGCCGAATGGGGCGGGGTGCGGGCCAGCACCCTGCTCTCCCTCGTACCCCCCGCGCCGGGCGTCACCCACGTGATGGTGTGGGCCGAGTACGGCTACAGCGCCAACCTGCGGCTGGCCGACTTCGCCGACGGGCACAGCGTGTTCGCCACCCATCGCGACGGTGAGCTGCTGACGGCGGAGCACGGGTTCCCGCTGCGCCTGGTGGTGCCGCGGCTGTACGCCTGGAAGGGCCCCAAGTGGGTGCGCGGCGTGGAGTACATGACCGCCGACCGCCGCGGGTTCTGGGAGGAGCGCGGCTACCACAACCTGGGCGACCCCTGGCGCGAGCAGCGCTACAGCTATCAGGAGGAGCCGGGTGACGGTCCCGAGCTGTGAGCCGGTGTCTTCCTGAGCTCCTTCAGCAGGGCCACGTCCGCCGCGTGACCCTCGGGTCCGCCCGGGGTCTCGACGATCAGCGGGACGCCGGCGGTCGCCGGGTGGCGCAGCAACTCGGCGAAGGCGGCGCGGCCGATGTGGCCGACGCCGATGTTCTCGTGGCGGTCGCGCCGCGATCCGGCCGGTGCCTTCGAGTCGTTGGCGTGGATCAGCCGCAGCCGGTCCGGGCCGGCCACCCGTACCAGCTCGTCCAGAGTCGCGCGCGCCCCGCCCGGGGCCGCCAGATCGTGGCCGGCCGCGAAGACATGGGCGGTGTCCAGGCAGATCCCCACCCGGGGGTGGCCGCGCAGCGCGGCCAGGTACGGCTCCAGATCAGCGATCCGGGAACACAGGGAGGCGCCCTGGCCCGCGGTCGGTTCCAGCAGCAGGTACGGGTCCTCGTCGTGGGTCAGCTCGTCCAGCAGCGGCAGCAGCAACTCCCCGGTCTGGGCCAGCGCCGAGTCCCGGCTGCGTCCGCCTGTCGCCGAACCGGTGTGCACCACCACTCCCCGGGCGCCGATCGCCCGGCCCCGGCGCAGCGAGTGCCGCAGTGAGCGCACCGAGCGCTCGGCGGTGACCGGATCGGCGGAGCCCGGGTTGATCAGATAGGGCGCGTGGACGTACGCGGGCAGCCGCCGCTCGGCGCACCCGGCGCGGAACTCCTCGTCCTGACCCGGGTCCCCGGGCGGGGTGGCCCAGCCGCGCGGGTTGGCGACGAACACCTGGAGCGTCTCCGCGCCCAGTGTGGCGGCGTACGCAAGGCCACGGGCGGCCAGGCCCCCGGCTACGGGGACATGGCCGCCCATGGGATTGCGGTCGCGATCTGAGGTCACCCGGAAAGCTTGCCAGGTGCGGGTGTGAGGTGCCGCCGGGGGCCGCCGGTCAGTAGGGACCGTTCACGTTGTCGATGGAACCGTAGCGGTCCCAGGCGTAGTTGGCGGCGGCCACGATATTGGCGACCGGGTCGTAAAGGCTGTAGGGAGTGCCTTCCACGTGATAGGCGTCGAAGGTCGGCTGAATCACCTGGAGCAGCCCGATGGAGGGCGTGCCATTGATCCAGTTGATGTCCCAGTCATTGATCGCGTTGGGATCACCGCTGGATTCCCGCATGATGTTGCGGTAGAGCCCGTCGTAGGAGCCCGGAATTCCGTGCTCGGCCATGATGTCCAGCGCCTCGCGGATCCAGCCGTCCAGGTCGTCGGTGTAGGTGGGGGCGGCGGGCGCCACCGGCTCGGCGGCCGGGGCCGGTGCCTCGGGGGCGGCGGTGACCTCGGCGGCGGCCGTCTCGGCCGCGGCCAGCGCCTCGCGCTCGGCGGCGCGGCTGGCGGCCTGCTCCGCGGCGACCCGCTCGGCCTCCGCCTGCTGCGCGGCCAGTTCCTGGGCGGCCTGGACGGCCTGCTCGGCGGCGACGCGCTCGGCCTGCCGGGAGGGGGACTCGGGGGCCAGCGCGCGCAGGGTCTTCTGCAGGGACTGGGCCACGTCCTGGGGGGCGGAGCCGTCGGCCTCGGCCGCGCCACCGTCGTACCGCTGCTGACCGGGGACGTCGTTGGCCTTCAGCACCCAGGCGACCGACCGGTCCGCGGAGTCCGCCGCGGCGGACTCGTGGGCGCTCGCGGTGGGTACGAGGGTGAAGGCGATGGCCGCCATGCCGCAGCCGGCGACGGCCGTCGTGGCGGACTTCTGGAGCCGGGAGAAGCGACTTCGGCGGGGAGTGGGGAGCTGAGCGGTCATGCGGGGGACCTCACGTTCTCGCGAATGCTGCGACGGCCTTTCGTAGCAGCAGCGGAAAACCCCGCGCAAAGGTCACGAATACTAATGAGGTTAGTGCTGGGGGGAATCATCCCCGGGGGGTTCCCCGAGGGGTTCCCGAGGATTGTTCCCGGAATTTGCCCGGCTTTTTACGGCCTGCGGCGCGCAGGTGAAAAACACTAAGCGCGGTCGTATGTGACGCCCGCCCTATGGCGCGCATCACAGCGGCGGGGGTCCTCCGCGGTACGGAATGTGACCCCCGCCTCAGTGCGTACGGTCCTCAGCGCACCCAGATGGTGATGGTCGATCCGCGCGGGGCGGTGTCACCGCCGTAGATCGACTGGTTGAAGACGGTGCCGGTGAAGAAGAGCCGGTTGACGTTGACCTCGAAGCCCGCGTCCTCCAGGATCCGCCGGGCCTCGCTCTCCGACTCGCCGCGTACGTCGGGCACCTCGATCATCTCCTGGCCCTTGGAGATGGTGAGGGTGATGACATCGCCCTCACCCGCGCTCTCGCCGGGCGTGGGGGACTGTTCGGCGACGGTGCCCGACTCCTCCTCGGAGAACACCCGCTCCGGGGCCACCTCGACCTCGAAGCCGGCCTCCGTCAGCTGCTGCATGGCGGTGCCCTCGGCCGTACCGATGACCTCGGGCACCTCGATCTCGGCGCCGCGGCTGACCACCAGCGCCACCGCCGCGTCGGGGCGCTTCTCGGTGCCGGGCGCCGGGTCGGTGGAGATCACCGAGCCCCGCGGTACCTCGGTGGAGAACTCCCGGGTCTCGGTGCCCGGGGTCAGGCCGGCCCGGGTCAGCTGTTCCTTGGCGTCCGCCAGCGGGATGCCGCGCAGATTGGGCACGACGGCCACGGGCGGGCCCTGGGAGACGGTGAGGGTGACGGTGGCGTTCTTGCGCACGCGGTCGCCGCGCGCCGGGTCGGTGGAGATGACATGGCCGGGCTCCACGGTCTCGTGGTACGCCTCGTCGACCGCCACCTTCAGCCCGGCCTCGCGCAGGGTCTGCTCGGCCTCGGCCTGCGGCACCCCGTACACCCCGGGGGTGTGCAGGAACTGCCCGGAGTTGATGTACCAGATGCCCGCGCCGATGCCCAGGACGGCCAGCACGGCGGCGACCATGGCCAGGACGGCGCGGCGCGGCAGCTTCCGCCGGACCGGCGGCGCGGCGGCGCGGTCGTCGTCGTCCCCGTTGTGCGACAGCGGCGGCAGCAGCTCGATCCGGGCGGTGTGGTTCACCGCGTCGCGGTCGGGGCCGTCCGGGGCGGTGGAGCGCACGCCGGCCGGGCGGGGCACCACACTCGTCCGTTCGTCGGGGTCGGCGGTGGCCGGGACCGCGGCGGTCTTGTCGGCGTCCGTCGTGCCGCCGGCGCTCTCGCCCGCCGGTACCTGGGTCGCCGCCGGCGGCTGGAGGTCCAGCTCCTCGTCGGTCAGCTCATCCCGTATCGCGCGGACCAGCGCCAGCAGCCCGGCGGCGTCCCCGGGCCGGTCCTGGGGCGTCCTGGCGGCGGCGCGCGCCACCAGGGTGTCCAGGGCCGGTGCCAGCCCGGGCACGGCCTGCGAGGGCGGCGGCACGTCCCGGTGGACGTGTGCGAACAGCACCTGGGCCGGGGAGTCGCCGGTGTGCGGCTTGGCACCGGTCAGCAGTTCGTACAGCAGCACCCCGCAGGCGTAGACGTCGGCGCGCTGGTCGGCGGTGCCGTGCTCGATGCGTTCGGGCGCCAGGTACGAGATGGTGCCCAGCAGGGTGCCGGTGTCGGCGGAGGTCTGGTGGTCGACGCCGCGCGCCAGACCGAAGTCGGCGACCTTGACCCGGCCGTTCCCGCCGATCAGGACGTTCTCGGGCTTGATGTCGCGGTGCACGAGCCCGGCCCGGTGGGCGGCGGCCAGACCGGCCAGCAGCGGCTCGACGATGTCCAGCACGGCCCGCGGCGACAGCGCGCCGCGCTCGCGCAGCAGGTCACGCAGGGTGCAGCCGGCCACGTACTCCATGGCCAGATAGACGTAGTCCCCGTCGCGGCCCTGGTCGAGCACGCCGACGATGTTCTGGTGGTCGAGGCGGGCCACCGACTTGGCCTCGCGGATGAAGCGCTCGGTGAAGTCGGCGTCGTCCGCCAGCGAGGGGTGCATGACCTTGACGGCCAGCTCTCGTTCGAGGCGGGTGTCCACCGCCCGGTAGACCGTGGCCATGCCGCCGACGGCGATCCGCTCGTCCACGCGGTAACGGCCGTCGAGTACATGCCCGATCAGCGGGTCCTCAAGGGTGGTGTCCACGGCTGTTGAGTCTACGGTCTGCCGCGGACACCCACCCGGCCGCCGCGGTCCTGTGATCAGGACCGCAGCGAAACAGTGACGGAAGTGTCAGCTCCCCGTTGCCAGTCCGAGCAGGGAGCGGATCTCGATCTCCGTGTCGATGCCGAGGGTGCCGTAACCCTGCTCGTAGTTCTCCCACACCGCCGCCTCGTCACCGGCGTCCGACAGGTCCTGCCAGTACGGCAGGCTGCTCTCGCGGGCGTCGATCAGCTCGCCGACCAGCGACTCCACTTCGGCGTCCGACCAGGTGGCGGCGGAGAGCGCGGCGATCTCGTCCTCGATGACGGACGCCATGGCCTCACCCCACGACCGGAAGGCGGGGACGCCGGAGTCCTCCGACGGCTCCATCCACGACTCGGTGTCCAGCGCGCCGGTGATCTCCAGGTAGCCCAGGGCGTCGGCGCTCAGCGCGCTCTCGTCGGGGCGCAGCGACTCGGACATCGACCGGCCGCTGGCGAGCCCGAAGAAGCACAGGATCTCGCGGTCGCCCATGCTCCAGCTGGCTTCCTCGGGGTGGTAGTAGAAGATGCCGGTGTCCTCACCGAGCGTCCAGGTGTCCAGGATGTAGGGCTGGACGAGCCGGTTGCACTCGGCGTTGGCGATCTCCACCATCTCGTCCATGCCGGGGAAGCTGTCGTACCCGGTGACCTCGAAGGAGCCGAACGCCTCGGCCTCGTGCGGCACGTCGCAGGGGTAGAGGGTGACATCGGTCTCGCTGCCGCCCTCCTCGCCCTGGTAGTCGGAGAGGCCGCTGGTGTCGAAGCAGTCGCCGACGGCGATGTCGAAGACGGTGATCCCCTCGCCGTCCGGCGCGACCTCGCGCCCGGGGTCGCCGTTCTCCTCGTCGGTGGCCGACTCGCTGGGGGAGGGGGTGGGGGTCGCCTCGCTGCCCTTGTCGTCCTTGAGGAACACCGTGGGGACCAGGATCGCCAGCGTGATGATCTGCACGGCGGCCAGGGCGATACCGGCGATGGCCAGCGGCCTGCCGCGTTCCCCGGTCTTTTTCACCTGGTTGAGACCCAGGATGCCCAGGATCAGCGCGATCGGTGCCATGGCGAGCAGGCCGGTCACCAGCGAACCGACGGCCAGGCCGTTGGTCTTGGCCGGCGGCTGCGGCTGCCCGTACGGCGGCGGGACGGGACCGCCGGGGTACCCGGGGCCTCCCGGGTAGCCGGGGCCGCCGGGTGGCGGGTAGCCGTAGCCCTGCGGCGCGCCGGGCACCGGCGCCTGGCCCGGGTAACCGTAGCCCGCGCCCGGGGCGGCGGGTCCGGGCGGCGGGGAGGCGGAGGCGTACGGGTTCTGGCCCTGCTCCGGTCCCGGCGGCGGCGGTTGCGGCGGTGTGCTCACGGTCGTTCTCTCCTTCAGCTGCCGCTCGGGAGACAGGGCCGGCCCGCGGCTCGCGATCCCCCGTAACGGACAGAATGGTCCCCCAGATCCGGCGATCGTATATCAGTGCGATCGGATCAAAATGCCGGTCGTTCGGGGTCCAGCTCCGCCCGCCCCTCCAACGGCGAGGAGGCCAGGGCGAAATGCCGCCGCGGAATCCGCCCCGCGCCGAACGCCAGCCGCCCCGCCTCGACCGCGTGCCGCATCGCCCGCGCCATCGGCACCGGACGCTGCGCCCTGGTCACCGCCGAGGCCAGCATCACCCCGGCGCAGCCCAGCTCCATGGCCAGCGCCGCGTCCGAGGCGGTGCCCGCGCCCGCGTCCAGGATCACCGGCACCCCGGCCCGCTCGGTGATCAGCGAGAAATTGTGCGGATTGCGGATGCCGAGCCCCGAGCCGATCGGCGAGCCCAGCGGCATCACCGCCGCGCACCCCGCCTCCTCCAGATGCCGCGCCAGCACCGGGTCGTCATTGGTGTAGGGGAGCACCGTGAAGCCGTCGTCCACCAGCGTCTCGGCGGCGTCCAGCGTCGCCACCGGATCCGGCAGCAGGGTGCGCTCGTCGGCGATGACCTCCAGCTTGACCAGCGCGGTGCCCAGCGCCTCGCGCGCCAGCCGCGCGGTCAGCACCGCCTCGCCCGCGGTGAAACAGCCCGCGGTGTTCGGCAGCGGCGCGATGCCGAGGTTGCGCAGGATGCCGAGCACCGAGCCCCGTACCCCGGGATCCACCCGCCGCATCGCCACCGTCGTCAGCTGGGTGCCGGAGGCGGCCAGGGCGCGCTCCAGCACCTCGGGGCTGGGGGCGCCGCCGGTGCCCATGATCAGCCGGGAGGTCAGCCGCAGCGGGCCGAGCACCAGGACATCGTCCCCGTCCCCCGGCGGAGGGCTCGCGGCGGCGTTCGCGGGATCGTCCGCCGCGCCGGTCGTGAGGTCGGTCATCGGTCGTCAGCCTCCCTGGACGGCGGTCAGGATCTCCACCCGGTCACCCGGCGCCAGCGTGGTGCCGTGCCAGCGGGCCCGGGGGACCACGCACTCGTTGACCGCCGCCGCGACCCCCGCCCCCGTGTCGCGCGAGAGCAACTCGGCGACCAGATCGGCCAGGGTCGTGCCGGGCGCCAGCTCGCGCGGGGCGCCATTGACGGAAACGGTGGGGGACCCGCTCATACCGGCACCACCGAGGGGAATCGCAGCGGGCTGAAGGGCCGCGCGATCGCCGGGACTTCGCCGGTGACCAGCGACTCGGCCAGGACCTCCCCGGTCAGCGGGGTGAGCAGCACCCCGTTGCGGTGGTGCCCGGTGGCCAGCTGGAGCCCCGGCAGCGCGGTGGGCCCCAGCAGCGGCGCGTTGTCCGGGCTGCCGGGCCGCAGCCCCGCGAGGCATTCGCGCAGCGGCAGCTCGGTGATGCCCGGCACCAGTTCGTGCGCGTCCCGCAGCAGCTGATAGACGCCGCCCGCGGTCACCGTGGTGTCCCAGCCCTGCTCGCAGGAGGTGGCGCCCACCACGAGTTCGCCGTCGGCGCGCGGCACCAGGTAGACGGCCGAGCCGCGCACCACCGCCCGCACCGTGCGGGAGAGGAACGCGCCGCCGCCCGCGCCCTCCGGCACCGGCGGCATGTGCAGCCGCAGCACCTCGCCCTTGACCGGCCGGACCGGCGGGGCGATCCCGGGCGGCAACCCCGGCAGTTCACCGCTGTGGCTGCCGGCCGCCAGCACCGTACGGGCGGCCGACAGCGCCGTACCGTCCGCCAGGACCGCGCCGGTGGCCCGGTCCCCGGTGACGGTGAGTTCGCGCACCCGCTCGCGGTGGAAGGTGACACCGGCCCGTTCGCAGGCGGTCAGCAGCGCGGCGGCCAGCCGGCGCGGGTCGACCTGGTGGTCGCCGTCCACCCGCAGCCCGCCGCGCACCCCCGGGGCCAGCATCGGCTCCAGCCGCCGGCACTCGCGGCCGGTGAGCCACTGCGAGCGCAGCCCGCACCGCTGGTGCAGCGCGTGCACCTCACGCAACTGGGCACGGTCGTCCGCGTCCAGCGCGACGGCCAGGGTGCCGCAGGCGCGGAAGCCGACACCGGATCCCGCGGCGTCCTCCAACTCGGCGGCGAAGTCCGGGTAGCGGGCGGCCGAGGCGAGGTTCAGTTCGAGGAGCGGCTCCTCGCCGTGGTGCAGTTCGGTGACGGCGGCCAGCATGCCGGCGGCCACCCGCGCGGCGCCGCCGCCCGGCGCCGGGTCGGCGACGGCGACACGCAGCCCCCGCCCGGCCGCCCGCCAGGCGGTGACCAGACCGATGACGCCGCCACCGATGATCAGGACATCGGACGTACGGCCTGCGGACGCTGAGGGCACGGACCTCACCACGCGGCTGCTCCCTTCGCCGGCATGACCCGGATCAGGTTCGTACGGTCGGAGGCCGCCCGCCTCCCTCTCAGCCCGGACCGCCGGGCTCCCGTGTGCTCTGTCGCCCGCCACAGTAGTACGGGCGGGGCCGGGGACGAAAAGCCCCCGCAGCCCTGCGGCTTCCCGCCCCCGTGCCGGACGTCCGCGCGGCGGACCGGTGTTCGCGCCGCGCACCGGCCGCGACCGGAGATTCCGTGGAGCGCGGCAGGGCCGGGCCCCGTGCCGCGCGCGTAGGGTGGCCGCGTGGAACAACGGGATCAGCGGGTCGTCATCGCCGGGGCCGGGCTCGCCGGCGCGCAGACCGCGGTGCGGCTGCGCGAAGCGGGCTGGGCCGGAACCGTCACCGTGGTCGGGGCCGAGCGCCACCGGCCCTACGACCGCCCGCCGCTGTCCAAGGACGTGCTGCTCGGCAAGGCCGAAGGCGCGCCCCTCGACGTGGACTTCGACACCCTCGGCATCGAACTCCTGCTGGGCCGCACCGCCACCGGAATCGACGCCGGCGCCCGCGCGCTGCGCACGGACGCCGGAGCCGTGCCGTACGACCAGCTGGTCATCGCCACCGGAGCCGAGGCGCTGGCCCTGCCCGGCAGCGAAGGGACCCCCGGCGTCCACGTGCTGCGCACCCTGGACGACGCCGCCCGGCTGCGCCCGCTGCTGACAGCCCGCAGCCCGCTCGTCGCGGTCGGCGCCGGCTGGATCGGCGCCGAGGTCGCCACCGCCGCCCGCGCCGCGGGGGCCCCCGTCACCGTGCTGGAGGCCGCCGGCCACCCGCTGCCCGGCGCGCTGCCGCCGGAACTCACCGAACCGATGCGCCAGTGGTACGCGGACGCCGGCGCCGAACTGCGCACCGGCGCCCGGGTGGCGGCCGTCCGGCCGGGTGAGGTGGAGCTGGACGGCGGCGAGCTGCTGCCCGCCGGCGCCGTGCTGGTCGGCATCGGCTCCCGCCCCGCCACCGGCTGGCTCGCCGGCAGCGGCGTCGAACTGGCCGCCGACGGCTCGGTCCGCGCGGACGACCGGCTGCGCACCTCGCTGCCCGGGGTGTACGCGGTCGGCGACTGCGCGTCCTTCCCCTCGGCCCGGTACGGCCGCCGGCTGCTGGTGCACCACTGGGACAACGCCCTGGCCGGGCCCGCCACCGTCGCCGCCCAGATCACCGGGACGGCCGACACGGCGTACGACCCGGTGCCGTACTTCTGGAGCGAGCAGTTCGGCCGTTTCGTGCAGTACGCCGGGCGGCACGCTCCGCACGACACGCTGCTGTGGCGGGGCGACCCCGCCGCCGGGAGCGCCCCGGGCGCCGCCTGGTCGGTGTGCTGGCTGGACGGCGCCGGGGTGCTGCGGGCGGTGTGCGCCGTGGACCGGCCCCGCGACCTGGCCCAGGGCCGCCGGCTCATCGAACGCGGTGCCCGCCTCGACCCGGTGCGCGCCGCCGACCCCGCCGTGCCCCTGAAGAACGCGACGGCCTGAACGGCACGGGGCGGCCCCCGCACGGCGGTACCGTCCCTCCGCTGCCACTCCCCGATGACGCCTGTCAGTCGGAGGTGGCAGGCTTGAGGCGTGACCGAGATTGATGCGAAAACCGAAGCTCTCGTCCCCGACTGGCTCACCCTCCCCGACATCGCCGAAGCGCTGGACGTGGAAGTGACCCGGGTTCGTCAGCTGGTCAAGGAGGGGCAGCTGATCGCCGTGCGCCGGGGCGAGAACCGGGTGCTCCAGGTGCCGTCCGCCTTCATCGGCGAGGGCAGGATCGTCAAGGGCCTGGCCGGCACCCTGACGCTGCTGCGCGACGACGGCTTCACCGACGGGGAAATGCTGGAGTGGCTCTTCACCCCGGACGACAGCCTGCCCGGCACCCCCGCCGACGCCCTGCGGGAGAATCGCGGGACCGAGGTGAAGCGGCGGGCCCAGGCCCTGGCCGTGTGACGGCCGCACGCGCGACCACCCGACCGCTTGACCGTACGACCGCCTGACCGGTGGCGCGGCACCCTTGGTGCCGCGCCACCGCACCGACCTGCCAAGCACCACCGAGGGGGAGAGCCGTGACCGACGGCATCGCCGGCGCCCGGCTGTATCTGTGCACCGATGCCAGGAAGCGCCAGGGCGACCTGCCCGCCTTCCTGGACGCCGTCCTGGCCGGCGGCGTGGACATCGTCCAACTGCGCGACAAGAGCCTGGAGGCCGCCGAGGAGCTGGAGCTTCTGGACGTCTTCGCCGACGCCTGCCGGCGGCACGGCAGGCTCCTCGCGGTCAACGACCGCGCCGATGTCGCGCACGCCGCCCGCGCCGACGTGCTCCACCTCGGGCAGGGCGATCTGCCGGTGCCCGCCGCCCGCGCGCTGCTCGGCACCGGGGTGCGCATCGGGCGCTCCACCCACAGCGAGGCCCAGGTCGACGCCGCCCTCGCACAGCCCGGCGTGGACTACTTCTGCACCGGCCCCGTGTGGCCCACCCCCACCAAACCGGGCCGCTCCGCCCCCGGGCTGCCCCTGGTGCGGTACGCGGCCGCCCGCCGCCCCGAGCGGCCCTGGTTCGCCATCGGCGGCATCGACGCCGGCAACCTGGATCAGGTGCTGGAGGCCGGGGCCCGCCGGATCGTGGTGGTACGGGCGCTGACCGAGGCCGGGGACCCCGGTGCGGCGGCGAGCGCGCTGGCCGCGCGGCTGCGCGCCGCGTGACGCCGTACGCCCGTCCGCAACCCGGACACACATGGGAGATTTCCGTCGCTCTGGGTAGCCTGCGGCCATGGCCCTTGGGATTCCGTCCACGATGAATGACCGGGCGCACACGGTGCGCGACCTTCTCGCCGCCGGCAAGCGTTCGTACTCCTTCGAATTCACCCCGCCCAGAACCGAGCAGGGCGAACGCACCATGTGGAACGCCATTCGCCGGGTCGAGGCCGTGGGGCCGACCTTCGTGTCCGTGACCTACGGCGCCGGCGGCTCCTCGCGCGAGCGCACGGTGCGGGCCACCGAGCGGATCGCCACCGAGACCACGCTCACCCCGGTCGCCCACCTCACGGCCGTCAACCACTCGGTGGCCGAGCTGCGGAACATCATCGGGCAGTACGCGGGCGCCGGCATCCGCAACATGCTCGCGCTGCGCGGCGACCCGCCCGGCGACCCGATGGGGCAGTGGAACCGGCACCCCGAGGGTGTGACATACGCCGCGGAACTCGTGAGTCTCATCAAGGAGTCGGGCGATTTCTGTGTCGGGGTCGCGGCATTTCCGGAGATGCATCCGCGTTCCACCGACTGGGAGACGGATATCCGGCATTTCATCAACAAGTGCCGGGCGGGGGCGGACTTCGCGCTCACCCAGATGTTCTTCGACCCCGAGGACTACCTGCGGCTTCGTGACCGGGTGGCCGCCGCGGGATGCGATGTCCCGATCATCCCGGAAATCATGCCCATCGCGAATCTGCGGCAGATCGAACGCTTCAAGGAGCTCAGCAACTCCTCCTTCCCCGAAGAGCTGGAGAATCGGCTCCGCGCGGTCAAGGACGACCCGATGGCTGTACGCTCGGTCGGGATCGAGTTCGCCACCGAGTTGTGTGCACGGTTGATGGATGAGGACATCCCCGGTCTGCACTTCGTCACCCTGAACACGACGCTGCACTCGACGGCGACGCTGGACGTCTACAAGAACCTCGGTCTGCACCGGGCGGGCCTGGAACAGCGCTGAAGCACAGCTGAGAGGGGCGTACATGGGCTGGGCGGTCCTCTACATCGCGTTCGGAATCGTGGCCCTGTGGCTGCTCGGGGAGGTCCTGCTCCAGTACAAGGCGAGACTGCGCTGGCGGCTGCTGGCCTTCTCCGGCTTTCTGGCCGTGGTCCTCGGCGTGGTGCTGCCGAACGTTCCGGTGATCGCGCTGGGCACCCTCGCGTTCGCCACCGGCCAGACCTTCGTCACGCTGTCCTTCCGGCGCGGGTTCTCCACCGGCTGGGCGCTGGGCGGCCAGCCGGGCAACAGCAAGCGCCGGCGGCGCGAAGGCGCCGAGGAGAGCGGCGAGATGCGTCCGCTGGACCCGGTCGAGGAGAGCGAGGCCGGGTCCGACGGCCCACCCCCGCCCGCGCCGCCCGCCGCACCGGGGGAGCCCGGCGCGGACGGCGGCGGCTACGACGCGTGGGACTACGACCCGCAGACCGCCCACCAGGGCGAATCCGCGCCGCAGGAGCAGGACCCGTACGCCGGGCACCAGGCGGGGGCGCAGTCCCCGGAGACGGTGTACGGGGACGGCTACCACGAGCAGCAGCAGCCCTACGACGCGGCGGGCACCGGGTACGACCCGGCCCAGCAGCCCTACGGGGACCCGCAGCAGCAGCCGTACGCCGAGCCCTACGCCGGCGCCGGGGCGACCGCGGCGTACGAGACCTACGGCGCCCCGTACGGCGACCCGCAGCAACAGCAGTACGCGCAGCAGGAGTACGCCGACCAGTGGCAGACGGCCGCGGCCGACGCCTACTACCAGGAGACCCCGCCCGGCGGGGTCTGGGTCCCCCAGCAGCGCGAGACCGCCGCCCCCGCCCCCGCGCAGGACAGCGGCTACGGCTACCCGCCCCAGCAGGACACCTACCCCCCGCAGCAGCACCCGGGCGGCTACGACCCGGCGGCCGACCAGGGGTACTACTACAACGAGCAGCAGCAGCGCTACTGACCGCCGGACGGGGCCGCGCACAACGGCCCCGCCCCGCACGTCAGTAGGAGCCGCGCCAGCCGGGGCCCTCCACGATCAGACCGGTGGCCAGCGCCCCCGACATGCCGGTGTGTGCCAGCCCGCCGCCCGGGTGCGCCAGGGCGCCGGCCCGCCAGGCGCCCGGCAGGCGGCCCGCGTTGGGGGCGGCGAGCAGTTCGCCGTCCGCCCCGGCCAGGGCGGGCGCCGGGATCACCCCGCCGGGCATGCCGGTCTCCCGCTCGATGTCCAGCGGGGTACGCACCTGGTGCCAGCGCACGTTCTCCAGGCCCGCCGCCGTCAGCAGCCGGTCCGTCCAGCGCTCCACGGTGGCGGCCTCCCGCCAGTCCACGGCCCCCTGCGGCGGCGCCAGCGCCGACACGACCGCCGTGTGCCCCGCCGGGCCGGTGCCGGTGGCGGGCCACAGCGTCGCGTCGTCGGGCCGCAGCACCCGTACGACCGGCCCGCCGTCCGCCGGGTGCACCAGCAGCCGGTGCGCCGTGCCCGGCGGGCGGGCGCCGTCCAGCGCCAGCAGCACCGTGAACCGGCTCTCCCCGCGCGGCGCGGCGCCGAGCCCCGGGGCGCTCCACACCACGTGGTCGGCCGACACCCGTTCACCGTCGGCCAGTTCGACTCCGGCCGCCTTCCCGTCGCGTTCCAGGATCCGCCGCGCCTCGGCCCCGTGCACGAACTCCACGCCGCGCTCCGCGCACCGTTCGCGCACCGCGTCCACCAGCGCGGCGATGCCGCCCACCGGGTACCAGGTGCCGAACGTCTGCTCCACATAGGCCAGTACGGTCGCGGAGGCGGGTGCCCGCTCGAACCGGATGCCGTACTCCTCGACGGTGCCGGCCAGCAGGGCCGTCAGCCGGGCGTCGCCCAGCTCCCGTTCCGCCACCGCGGGCAACCCCGGCCCCCGGGCGGGGGCCCGGCGCCGCAGCAGCCCGGTGCGCCGGGGCGGCAGCGCCGGGTACGGGTCGGGCAGCAGGGCCGCCCGTCCGGCCGCCGAGGTCAGCGGCTCCTCCACCAGCGGCCGCCGGGTGGCCTCCCAGGTCTGCCGGGCCCGCCCCTGCAACGCGTGCCAGCGCTCTCCCGCACCGGCGCCGAGCGCCTCGTCCAGAGCCTGTCCCACCCCGCCCCGGGAGAAGCCGGGCAGCCGCAGCCGGGTGCCGTCCGCGAACCGGTGCTCGGCGGCCGGATCGACCCGCCGCAGCTCGACGCACTCCTCCAGGGGCCGCTTGCCGGTCTTGATGAACAGGTCCCGCCACACCGCCGGCAGCCACAGCAGTCCGGGTCCGGTGTCGAAGGTGAAACCGTCCCGCTCGAACCTGCCCGCCGCTCCGCCCGCCCGTCCGCCGCGTTCCAGCACCGTCACCCGATGCCCCGCCACGGCCAGCCGGGCCGCCGTCGCCATGCCGCCCATACCGGCACCGACCACCACCACTCGCGCCATGCGCCGCACCCTACCCGGGGCCGTGCGGGCCGGTTCGAACGGTCTCCCCGGGGCCTGGGCGGTCCGTGCCGGGGCGTCCCGCGGGTCCGGCGGGCACAAAGGTACCTAGCCGGGGGCCGGCCTACTCAGAGACCGGATGAGTACCGGCCTGAGCACGAGAGCGGATGGGCGGGAGTGCCGCCGGACGGCAGGCTGTCGATCAGCGGGAACCGGGGTCCGCACCGCCGGCACGGGGCGGCGGAGCGGCTCCGGGCCCCGGCTCTCCCGCGCCGACCCTGCGCACCGCTGCTTGTCGCGCTCGCGGCACCGACCAGGGCGCAGGACGAGGGCGCAGGACGAGGGCGCAGGACCACGGCGCGGCTCAGGGCGCGTCCGCCCGCACCCGGCCGTGCAGCAGCCGGGCCAGCGCCAGATGAACATCGCGCAGCGGCCGTTCGGGATGGAACGAGAGCCAGTCCAGGGCCCCCACCAGGATCATCCCCACTAACGCGCCCGCCGTCAGCTCCACATCGAGCGCCGGGTCCAGCTCCCCGCCCTTCACCCCCTCGTGCAGCACGCGCTCCACCACCTCCACCGCCTGCCGCCGGGCGGACAGCAAGGTGGCGTGCCAGGCCCGGTGGGTACGCCACAGCTCGGCGGTGAACAGCCGGGTGAGCGAGGGATTGCGTTCGATGAACACCAGCCCGGCCAGGGCTATCGCCGACAGCCGCCCGACCGCGTCCGTCCCCCGGTCCAGCGCCGCCTCGTCGGCCCGGTGCAGCTCGCCGGCGAGCCGGCCCACCCCATCCCGCAGCACTTCCTCGAACAGCTCGCTCTTGCCGGCGAAGTTGTAGTAGACGGTGCCCTTGGCGACCCCCGCGCGCTCGGCGATCTCCTCCACCGTCGTGGCGGAGAAGCCCTGTGCGGCGATGAGCGTCACCGCCGCGTCGTAGAGCCTTTGCCGCGTCGCGTTGCGACGGTTGCTGATCGCGCGTGTCATGCGCCGATTCTCTCCTCACCACAAGGCTGTTGGGGCCCGCGGGGCGTATGTGCAGGTGTTTGCAGTGCTCAGCGCGGATTGTCAGTGGCATGCGTCAGCATGTGCCCAGATGCGAAGAACGGACCGACACACGAAGAGCAGCACCGCCGAATGACGACTGGAGGCTCGTCATGACCGGAATCCCCGCCGACGTGCACCGGGTGCCGCGCCGCGCCCCGGCGCCGCCCGCCGCCCTCGATCTCCTCGCCCAGGCCGCGCGCGGGCTGGACGAGGCCGCCACGCTGCCCGACCCGGGCGAGGCGTACGTGGCCGCCCATCTCGCCGCGCTGCGCACCGCCGCGGCCGTGGTCGCCGCCCGGGGCCGCCCCGAGCCGACCGCGCGGGGCCGCAGCCGGATCCGCAGCGTGTGGGAGGTGCTGCCGGAGATCGCCCCGGAACTGTCCGAGTGGAGCACCCTGTTCGCCGCCAGCGCCGCCCGCCGGGCCCGGATAGACGCCGGGATACGCCGGGCCGCCGATCTGCGGGAGGCCGCCGAGCTGCGGCGGGCGGCCGGGTTCTTCCTGCGGCTGGTGGAGTCCATGCTGATCAGGCAGCCGGTGCTGCGGACCGAGGACCCCGGAGGTCCGGTGCCGAAGTAGGCTGTGGCTGCCCGCGTACGGCGGGCCGCGCACCCGCAGGACCGGCGGTACGCGGCAGCACAGCAGTACACAGCACTTCGAGGAGCCGCCCGTCATGCCGTCCAACCCCCCGGCCCGGGACGCGGGCGGACCGCTGTCCCCGGGGCCGCACACCGTGCTGCGCACCGGCGTGGTGTGGGAGGTGCTGCGTCGTGCCCTCACCGAGCGGGCCGCCGAGACCGGCCGGCCGGTCCTGGACGTGCTGGACACCGGAGGCGGCAGCGGCAGCTTCGCCGTGCCCGTGGCCGGGCTCGGCCACCGGGTGACCGTCGTGGACCCGAGCCCCAACGCGCTCTTCGCCCTCCAGCGGCGGGCCGCCGAGGAAGGCGTGGCGGACCGGGTGCACGGCGTGCAGGGCGACACCCAGGGCCTGCTGGACGTCGCCGAGCCGGGCGGCTACGACATGGTCTTCTGCCACGGGGTGCTGGAGTACGTGGACGATCCGCGCGCCGGTCTGGCCGCCGTGGCCGGGGCCCTGCGTCCCGGTGGCGGCACGCTGAGCCTGCTGGCGGCCGGGGTGGGCGGGGCGGTGCTCTCCCGTGCCCTGGCGGGGCGCTTCAAGGAGGCCAGGAGGGCGCTGGGCGACCCGGACGGCCGCTGGGGCGAGGCCGACCCCGTACCGCGCCGCTACACGCCCCAGGAGCTGGCCGCGCTGGTCACCGAGGCGGGGCTGGAGCCGGGGGCGGTGCACGGGGTGCGGATCTTCGCCGATCTGGTGCCCGGAGTGCTGGTGGACACCGAGCCGGACGCGCTGCGCGCGCTGGCGGCGCTGGAGGCCGAGGCGGCCGAGCTGCCGGCCTTCCAGGCGGTCGCCGGACAGCTGCATCTGCTCGCCCGGCTGCCCCATGAGGCGCCGGGCCGCCAAATGTGATCTCCGCCCCGTATTATCGGCAGTCAGCCCTCCGGCATGACCCGGGTCGGGGACGGGAAAGACTTGTCCGATCCCGTGGATCCGCGTCACCCGGCGGGTGGGTGAAATTGGCGAACTGGGGTGGGTTTCACAGGGAGCCTTCCCTGCCTATCCTGGAAAGAGTCGGAAACGGTCGCCTCCGCGGCCGGCGAGTAGGAGGACTCCGTGCCGCTCTCGGACCACGAGCAGCGCATGCTCGAACAAATGGAGCGAGCGCTGTACGCCGAAGATCCCAAGTTCGCGACAGCGCTTGAGGGCAGTGAGCTGCGGACGTTCACCCGCAAGCGGGTGTACCAGGCGATCGCCGGATTCCTGGTGGGCATCGCGCTCCTGATGGGCGGCATGGTCGCCCAGCTGATCTGGCTCAGCGTCGTCGGTTTTGTGATCATGCTGGGGTGTGCGGTCATCGCCGTCACCGGCTGGCGGAAGGCTCCCGCGCCCGGCGAGGGGGCGGCCCCCGCGGGCGGCGGCAAGGGACAGCGGCCGCACAAGCAGCGGCGTTCGATGATGACCCGTATGGAGGAGCGCTGGCAGCGCCGCCGCGATGATCGCGGCGATTGAGCGAAGATCCCCGGGATTCCGGGGGTGAAGGTGCGGAAGGGCCCGCCGGTCCGGGAACCGGCGGGCCCTTCCGTTGTGCTTCTGGGTGCCCGTTCTTTCCCTTTCCGGGCTTTCAGGCTTTCCGCATTTTCCCGAGGAATGCGGTGCGGCGTTCACGCAGCCGCCGGGCGGCCCGCAGCCGTTGTTCACTCATCCGGTAAGTCACCCGAATGGCGGAGCGCGGCAACAGCAGTGCCCGCCACCGGGTCCCGCGCCCGACCCCGGCCCGCAGCCCGGCCAGGGCCGTCCGTACGTCCCGGGCCGGCCCCTCGTCCGCCGGCTCCGCCCCCGGCGCACCGGCCCCGGGCGGCGCGGGCGCGTACAGCTCCCGCTCCACCCCGGTGGCCAGCCGGTGGACGGCGTCCCGGGCCGCGGCGTCCAGGGGGATCACGGTGGTGATCCTGGTGGCGGACTGCCGCGGCGTCTCCGCCGCCAGCGGCCCGAGCCCCAGGTCCCAGGCGCTGTCGCTCAGCTCCTGCCAGGCGGCCGTCGCCCCCGCACCGGGCGCCAGGCGCCTAGACCGCACCCGCTCGCGCCACAGCGGCGGCACGGCGAGCACGGCGAGCAGCGCCAGCGCGGCGCCCGCCCCCCACAGCCACGGCCCCGGGGAGGGCCCGCCGCCGGAACCGCCGCCGGCCGGGGCGGGGGCCTCGCTCTCGCACGCGGCTGCCTCCCGCACCGGGTCGCAGGTCTCCGGGTCGGTGGGCGCCGGCGAGTTCTCGGGGGCCTCCGGCTCCGCGGTCTCCGTGTCCTCCTCGCCCGGCTGGGCCGGGTCGGGGCGGTCGGCCTCCGGGAGCGTGTAATCGGGGGTGTTGCCCTGTCCCGGGGTGGGCTCGAAGCGGGTCCAGCCCACGCCCTCGAAGTACAGCTCGGGCCAGGCGTGCGCGTTGTGCAGGCCGACCCGGTAGGAGCCGTCCACCTGCCGGTCGCCCGGAGTGAAGCCGACCGCCACCTGCGCCGGGATGCCCAGGGTGCGCGCCATGGCCGCCATGCTGAACGCGAAGTGGACGCAGAAGCCCTCGCGGTCCTCCAGGAACGCGGCGATCGCCTCACTGCCGCTGCCCGAGGAGACATCGGTGTTGTACCGGAAGCCGCCGTCCTTGGCGAACCAGTCCTGGAGCGCCACCGCCCGCGCGTGGTCGTCGGCGGCGTCGGCCGTGACCTCCCGCGCCAGCTCGGCGACGACCTCCGGAAGGTCGGGGGGCACCTGGGTGTAGTAGGAGGCGAGGTTGGCGGGGGCGGGCGGCGCCCCGGCCAGCTGCTCGGCGGTGGGCTGCACCTGGCGGTGCGTCACCGTCCAGGTCCGGCCCTGGGTGGTCATCCGCCCGTTGTCCGAGACCAGGGTCTGCGAACCGCGGTCGAACCACCACGCCCCGTCCGTCATCACCGACACCGCCGGGTAGGGCACCGGCAGCGAGGTCTGCGCGTACGAGCCGCTGGCCTCTATCTCCGTGGTCATCTCCTGGAAGGCCACGCCGGGGCCGAGTCCGGGTACCAGCCACGGGGCCGCGGGCACCTCGTTCTCCAGCCAGCGCGAGGACTTCCACTCGCTGCCGGTGAACTCGTCCAGCGCCACCAGCCGCAGATACATGCCGGTGGGGTCGCCGCCCTCGGTGCGGTAGGTGAGCACCTGCTGGTTCTGCGGCTGGTTCAGCTGGTCCTGGAGTGCCACCACCGGGTTGACCGAGCTGATCGGGCCCGAGCCGCCGGTGCCGGTGCCCGAGCCGCGGCCGTCCAGGTCCAGCAGGCCCTCGCCCAGCGTGGGCATCAGGACGGGCGCCAGCACCGCGGCGCCCAGCGTCAGCGCGCCGATCCGCCGGCCGGCCCGCAGCCGGGGCCCCGCCGACTGCGCGGGCGGCGCCGCGGCGGCAGGCTGTCCGTACCCGTATCCGCGGGCCGGCCCCGGGCCGGTGAAGTAGCGGCCCCAGCGGTCCAGCCGCTCCTGGCCCTCGGCCAGCAGAAGCAGCAGATAGCCCGCCGCCGCTGCGAGGAAGTACAGCCAGCCGGCCTGCTCCTGGTTGACCCCGGCCGCTATCGAGTACAGCGCCAGCAGCGGCAGCCCCGCCGCCGCGGCGCTCGCCGAGGTGACCGCCAGGACATCCACCAGCAGCCCGATCAGCAGCACCCCGGCCAGCAGCATCAGCCGGATGCCGTCCGTCATCGGGGCCGGTGCCACGTAGTGGCCGATGTCCTCGGCGCCCGCCGACAGCAGCTCACCGAACCGGCCGAACGCCTCGGGCCCCGGCAGCAGGCCGCCCAGCGCGTACGCGGACACCGTGCTCACCGTCACCAGCAGCAGCGACACCAGCACCTGGGCCGCGACCGCCAGCGCGGCGGGCGCGCCCAACCGCCGCGCCACCATCCCGGTGGCGGTCTGGGCGGCCAGCAGCAGCCCGGCCTGCACCAGCCAGCCGCTGTCCCTCACCAGCGGCAGCAGCGCCGCCGCCGAGCCCATCGTGGCCAGCCACGCCGCCAGCGCGACCCTCGGCCTGGTCTCCAACACCGCTCACAGCCCCCTGTACGCGCCGGCTCGTTCCCCGTCGGCCTGCTGCCACACCTGCGCCAGCGGCACCCCGGGGTGCAGCGGCAGCGCGGCCCAGCCGCTCTCCCGCAACTGCCCCAGCGCCCCGGCCTCCACCGCCGGGTCCAGCTGGCCCGCCGCCACGAAGGCGACCCCCCCGGACGCCCGCTGCCGCAACCGCGCCAGCTGGGCGATCGCCGCCGCGTCCGGCGCGCCGAGAAAGGCGATCAGCAATCCGGTCTCGGTGCCGGCCAGCGCGGCCAGCGCACCGTCGAGATCCGACCTGGGGGCGGATACGGCCTGGGTGTCGGTCACCAGGTCCAGCGGCCCGGGCAGGGGGGAGTGGTCCAGGACCGCCAGGGCGTCCATCATCAGGCCCATCGTCTCCGCGCTGTCCGCCACCTGCTGGTCGGGCGCCGGGACCAGATGACCCGTGTCGGTCACCAGCCGCACCTGGTAGCCGCGTTCGGCCAGGTGCGAGATCACCGAGGCGGCCCCGGAGACCGCCCGCTCGAAGGGCGCCTGCGGCCCCGAACCCGCGTAACCCGAACGCCGCGTGTCCAGCAGCACGGTGCACTGGGCGCGCGGCGGCTGTTCCTCGCGGCGCACCATGAGCGTGCCCCGGTGCGCGGTGGACCGCCAGTGCACCCGGCGCAGATCGTCCCCGTACCGGTAGTCGCGGGGAATGATGTCCTCCTCGCCGGTCACCGCCATGGACCGCTGCCCGCTCTCGCCCTGCCCGCCCGAGGCGCCGCCCAGCCGTACGGCCGGCAGCCGCTCGATGTGCGGCAGCACAGTCATCACGTCGTACGCGTCGAAGGAGCGGTGCAGTTCGACCATGCCGAACGGGTCGGCCAGCCGCAGCTCCAGCGGCCCCAGCGGATAGCGCCCGCGCTGGTCGGAACGGACCCGGTAGCTGACCTCGCGCTGACCGCCAGGCTCGATCCGGTCCAGCACGAACCGCGGCCGGGGCCCCAGCACGTACGGCACCCGGTCCTGGAGCATCAGCTGACCGCTGGGCAGCCGGAACCAGTTGTCCACCCGCAGATGCACCCGGGACTCGCCGCCGGCCGGCACCCGCGCGGGGGACAGCCGGCGCGAGGCCGAGACCCGGTTGCGGGTGAGGTACAGCACCAGGACGCACACCACCGGCAGCGCCGCGAGCAGCGCGCCGACCCGCAGCAGATCCGGCTGGCCCAGCAGATAGGCGCACACCGAGGCGGCGGCGCCGGCGGCCAGGAACGACCGCCCGCGCGTCGTCAGGCCGCCGAAGGCCGCCCGCAGCGGCCCGCGCCCGTCCCCGTCGCCGCCGGGCATCAGTAGCCCCGGTGCTGCGGGGCGCCGTACGGGGAGGGCACCGCCGTACGGTGCACGATCTCGGTGACGATGTGCTCCGAGGTACGCCGGTTCAGCTGCGCCTGGGCGGTGGGCAGCAGCCGGTGCGCCAGCACCGGAACGGCCAGCGCCTGCACGTCGTCGGGCAGCACGTAGCCGCGCCCGCACAGCGCGGCGGACGCCTTGGCGGCCCGCAGCAGTTGCAGGGTGGCGCGCGGCGAGGCACCAAGACGCAGCTCGGCGTGGGTGCGGGTGGCGATCACCAGGTCCACCGCGTACCGGCGGACCGCGTCCGAGACATGGATCTCGCGCACCGCCTCGATCAGCTTCACCACGTCCTGGGCGCTCGCCACCGGCTGGAGCGCGTCCAGCGGGGAGTAGCCGCCGTGCGACTGCAGCATCCGCAGCTCGGCCTCGGGGTCCGGATAGCCCACCGAGACCCGGGCCATGAAGCGGTCGCGCTGCGCCTCGGGCAGCGGATAGGTGCCCTCCATCTCCACCGGGTTCTGGGTGGCGATCACCATGAACGGGTCGGGCAGCGGATAGGTGCGGCCGTCCGCGGTGACCTGGCGCTCCTCCATCGCCTCCAGCAGCGCCGACTGGGTCTTGGGCGAGGCGCGGTTGATCTCGTCGCCGATCATGATCTGGGCGAACACCGCGCCCGGCTTGAACTCGAATTCCCTGGTCTGCTGGTCGTAGACGCTGATCCCGGTGATGTCCGAGGGCAGCAGGTCCGGGGTGAACTGCACCCGCCGCACCGTGCAGTCGATGGCCCGGGCCAGCGACTTGGCGAGCATGGTCTTGCCCACCCCGGGCACGTCCTCCAGGAGCAGGTGCCCCTCGGCCAGGAGCACGGTCAAGGAGATGCGTACGACCTCCGGCTTGCCCTCGATCACGCGCTCCACGGCGCGGCGCACCTGCTCCGCCGTGGCGCTCAGATCGGTGAGCTTCGTCTGCTCCTCATAGGTCGTCAACCGGCCCTCCTCGGCCCGCACTGCTGTCTCGGTCCCCACCCTGAACGGCGCGGACGCTGCCGGATACGACGACACCGGAAACGTGCCGGGAGGTCGCCCTCCGGCAGCCATTCTTCACGCCCCCGGTCCCGGCCGTCACCGGCCGGCGGTGTCCTGCGGGTCGATCTCGCGGAGCAGACCCGAGGTCACGTCGAACACAAATCCGCGTACGTCATCAGTGTGCAAGAGGAACGGCGAGGTCCGCACGCGTGCCATCGACTGGCGTACGTCCTGGTCCAGATCGGTGAACGACTCGACGGCCCAGCTCGGCTTCTGACCCACTTCCAGCTCCAGCTCGTGCCGGAACTCCTCGGTGAGTTGCAGCAGGCCACAGCCGGTGTGGTGGATGAGGACGACGGAACGGGTGCCGAGACCGCGCTGAGAGATGGTCAGCGAGCGGATGATGTCCTCGGTGACCACGCCGCCCGCGTTGCGGATCGTGTGACAGTCGCCCAGATCCAGGCCGAGCGCGGCGTGCAGATCGAGACGGGCGTCCATGCAGGCGACAATCGCCACTTTCCGCACGGGGCGGGCGTCCATCCCGGGATCGGTGAACGTCGTGGCGTACTGCTGATTGGCTGAGACCAATTCATCTGTGACCGATTTTGCCATGCCCCGACGGTATTACGTGGCGCCCGCTCACGGATACCGGAGCCCGTCCGTGAGACCGGACGTCACAGCGGAAACGTGTCACACCCGCCCCCCGGGGGTGACCGGAGTCACCCCGGGAAGCGCACGGCCGAAACACGAACACACACCCCGAACCTCAATGATTGACCCACCAGGCGTGTGGACTAAGGTGACGCGCACCGGGAGGCGGGCCGGGCCGCCAGAGCCACCGTCTTCGTACCGCACCGCTCACCTCGGAAGGCGCATGACCACCAGCAACGACCGGCCCCCGCACACCCGGCACCGCCCGGTCATGCTCCAGCGCTGCCTCGACCTGCTCGCGCCCGCGCTCGACGCGCCCGGCGCCACCGTCGTGGACTGCACCCTGGGCCTGGGCGGCCACAGCGAGGCGCTGCTCGGTGCCTTCCCGCAGGTCCGGCTCATCGGCCTGGACCGCGACACGCGCGCCCTGGAGCTGGCCGGCGCCCGGCTCGCCCCGTACGGCGACCGCGCCACCCTGGTGCACGCGGTGTACGACGAACTCCCCGCCGTCCTCGCCCGGCTCGGCACCCCGCGGGTCGCCGGCATCCTCTTCGACCTGGGCGTCTCCTCCATGCAGCTGGACGAGGCCGATCGCGGCTTCGCCTACTCCCAGGACGCCCCGCTGGACATGCGGATGGACCAGACCACCGGGCTCAGCGCCGCCGAGGTACTGAACACCTATCCGCCCGGTGAACTCGTCCGCATCCTGCGCGCCTACGGCGAGGAGAAGTTCGCCCGCAAGATCGTCGAGGCCGTCGTCGCCGAACGGGCGAAGCAGCCGCTGACCTCCAGCGCCCGCCTGGTCACCCTCATCCGCGACGCCCTGCCGCAGGCCGCCAAGCGCACCGGTGGCAACCCGGCCAAGCGCACCTTCCAGGCGCTGCGCATCGAGGTCAACGGCGAGCTGTCCGTCCTGGAGCGCGCCATGCCCGCCGCCGTCGACGCCCTGGCGGTCGGCGGCCGGATCGCGGTGCTCTCCTACCACTCGCTGGAGGACCGCCTGGTCAAGCGGGTGCTGGCGGACGGCGCCCGCAGCACGGCCCCGGCCGGTCTGCCCGTGGTCCCCGAGGAGTACCAGCCACGGCTGAAGCTGCTCACCCGGGGCGCCGAACTGCCCACCGACGAGGAGATCGCCGAGAACAAGCGGGCCGCACCCGCCCGGTTGCGCGGCGCCGAGCGGGTGCGGGAGCGGGTGCGGTGAGCCCGAAACGGCGCGAGCCGGGCCCGCAGACCCGCATCGCCCGGCTGACGGGTCTGGTGCCGGCGGGCCGCGGCTCCGCCGCCCGTACGCCGTTCGTGCTGCTGATCGTCCTGCTGCTGGGCGCCGGGATGCTGGCCCTGCTGCTGCTGAACGCCTCGCTCAACCAGGGCTCCTTCGAACTGAGCGAGCTCCGCCGGCACACCCAGGAACTCACCGACGAACAGCAGGCGCTGCAGGCCGAGGTGGACGCCTTCTCGGCGCCCGGCGCGCTGTCCGAACGTGCCCGTGAACTGGGCCTCGTCCCGGCCGGCCCGCCCGCCTTCCTGGACCGCGACGGCACCGTGACCGGCGAGCCCTCCCCGGCCCCGGAACCGCCACCGGACCCCGAGGAGTCCGACACCACGGACGGTACGAACGGCACGGACGGTACGGACCCGGCGGACACCCCGGAGACCCCGGAGACCCCGCAGGACCCGGACACCCCGGACGGGACCGACCCGACGGACGAGAGCGGCCCGGCGGACGCCGGACCGGACGGCAGCGAGGACGGCGCCGCGGCCGGAACACCGGACACGGACCCGGTGGACCCCGCCGACCCGGTGGCGCCCGAGGAGGAGACGGACCAGTGAGCGGATCGGCCGGCAACCGCGGCGGGGGAACCCGGCCCCCCGCCCCCCGTCGCCCCCGGAAGCCCGGCGGCTCCCGCGGCGGCCACCCCCGCCCCGCCACCGTGCGCCCCAGGCTGCGGCTCGTCAGCCTCGGCCTCGCCCTCGTCATGGTGGCCTTCACCGTGCGGCTGCTCCAGGTCCAGGCCGTGGACGCCGCCACCTACACCGACAAGGCCGCCGTCAACCGCTACGTCACCGTGCCGCTCGCCGCCCAGCGCGGCGACATCACCGACCGCAACGGCACCGCGCTGGCCACCACCGTCGACGCGTACGACATCACCGCCGACCCCTTCCTGTTCACCGAGGAACAGACGGGCGTCCCCGACGCCCCCGCCCAGGCCGCCGCCCTGCTCGCCCCCATCCTCGACCGCGACGAGGACACCCTGACCGCCCTGCTGTCCGAGCCGGACTCCCGGTACGCCGTGCTCGCCCGCAAGCAGACCCCGCAGATCTGGCGGCAGATCAAGGACCTGCGCGGCAACCTCAGCGAGGCCGCGGCCAAGGGCACCGGCGACCAGGTGCTCTCCGGCGTCTTCGCCGAGAAGAACGCCAAGCGCGTCTACCCGGGCGGTGACCTGGCCGCGGCCACCCTCGGCTTCGTCAACGCCGAGGGTGTCGGCGGCGGTGGCCTGGAGGCCCAGCTCAACACCGCGCTGGCCGGCGAGGACGGCACCATCACCTACGCCCAGTCGGGTGGCCGCCGGGTGCCCACCGCCGGTTCCCAGGAGCAGCCCGCCGTCCCGGGCACCGACATCGAGCTGACCATCGACCGCGACATCCAGTGGGCCGCGCAGAACGCCATCAGCCGGCAGGTCGAGGAGTCCAAGGCCGACGACGGCTACGTCATCGTCCAGGACAACACCACCGGCGAGATCCTCGCGCTGGCCGGGGCCCCCGGCTACGATCCCAACGATCTTTCCTCGGTCACCAGCAGCGACGTCCTGCGCAACGCCGCCCTGCTGGACGCCTACGAGCCGGGCTCCACCCTCAAGGTCGCCACCATGGCCGCCGTCCTCGAGGAGGGCGTCGCCACTCCCGGCACCCACGTCACGGTCCCCAACCGGCTGCCGCGCGCCGACCGCAACTTCGCCGACGACCACGACCACGAGACGTACTACCTCACCCTGGCCGGCGTGCTCGCCCGGTCCAGCAACATCGGCACCATCCTCGCCGCCGAGGAACTGGGCGACACCCAGCCCGAGGCGAACGAGGTCCTGCACTCCTACCTCACCCGCTTCGGCTTCGGACAGCCCACCGGGCTCGGCTTCCCCGGCGAGACCTCCGGCATCCTCGCCGCCCCCGGGGACTGGAACACCTCCCAGCAGTACACGATCCCCTTCGGCCAGGGCATGTCCGTCAACGCTGTCCAGGCCGCCTCGGTGTACTCCACCGTCGCCAACGGCGGCGAGCGCATCGCCCCCACCCTGATCCGCGGCTACACCGGCCCCGACGGCACCTACGAGCCCTCCCCCGAGCCCGCCCGCGAACGGGTGATCAGCGAGGAGACGGCGGCCACGCTCGGCGAAATACTGGAGACCGTCGTCACCGCCCCCGAGGGCACCGGCAGCGCCGCCCAGATCCCCGGCTACCGGGTGGCGGGCAAGACCGGTACCTCCAACCGGGTGGATCCGCTCACCGGCCGCTACTCCGGCTACACCGCGTCGTTCGCGGGCTTCGCGCCCGCCGACAACCCCCGCATCACGGTCTACTGCGCCGTGCAGAACCCCACCAAAGGCAGTTACAACGGCAGCAAGGTGTGCGGACCGGTCTTCAACGAGGTCATGGACTTCTCCCTGAAGGCGCTCCAGGTCCCGCCCACCGGCACGGACTTTCCGGGCCTTCCCGTCACGTTCGACCCCAACGACTGACCGAAGCGGAGAGCAAGCACGTGAGAACGATCACCGAGGGCGAAGGAAACGCCCCGCTGGGCGCGGCATCCGGCCGCACCTCACTTCGCGGCACCCCCACCACGCCGGGTACGCTCACCGCCGTGCCCCACGCTGATCTCACCCCGTCGGCGCCGCCCCGCCCGGCACGGGTCTCCCCCGTACCGCTGGCGCAGCTGGCCGGGCTGCTGGGGGTCGCCGAACCCGCCGCCGCGCACGCCGGTACCGCCGTCACCGGCATCACCCACGACTCGCGCGCCGCCCTCCCGGGTGACATCTACGCCGCGCTGCCCGGCGCCCGCTTCCACGGCGCCGACTTCTGCGCCCAGGCCGCGAGCCGCGGCGCGGTGGCCGTACTCACCGATCCCACCGGCGTCGAACGCGCCGCCGCCGCCGGGCTGCCCGTCCTCACGGTCCTCGACCCCCGCACCCGGATGGGTCAGCTGGCCGCCACCATTTACGGCGAGCCAGGCGCCGGGCTGCTGAAGATCGGCATCACCGGCACCTCCGGCAAGACCACCACCGCCTACCTGGTGGAAGGCGGGCTACGGGCCGCGGCCAAGGAGGGCGAGCCGACCGGGCTGATCGGCACGGTCGAGACCCGCATCGGGGACCAGCGGGTGAAGTCCGAGCGCACCACCCCGGAGGCCACCGAGCTGCAGGGACTGTTCGCCGTGATGCGCGAACGCGGGGTGACCTCGCTCGCCATGGAGGTCTCCAGCCACGCGCTGGTGATGGGCCGGGTGGACGGCGTCGTCTTCGACGTGGCGGTCTTCAACAACCTCAGCCCCGAGCACCTCGACTTCCACCCCGACATGGCCGACTACTACGCCGCCAAGGCGCAGCTGTTCACCAAGGCCAGGGCCCAGGCCGGGGTCGTCAACATCGACGACGAGTACGGCCGCCGCCTCGCCGGTGAGGCCGAGATCCCGATCACCACCTTCTCCGCCGAGGGCCACCCGGACGCCGACTGGCGCGCCGGGGACGTCACCCTGGGCCCGCTCGGCTCCACCTTCACCGCCATCGGGCCCGGCGGGGTACGGGTGTCCGCCACCGCGCCGCTGCCCGGCCCGTTCAACGTCGCCAACACCCTCGGTGCCATCGCCGCCCTGGCCGTGGCCGGTATCGACCCGGTCACCGCGGCCGGCGGTATCGCCACCGTCCCCGGCGTCCCGGGGCGCCTGGAGCGGGTGGACGCAGGGCAGCCCTACCTCGCCGTCGTGGACTACGCGCACAAGCCGGACGCCGTCGAATCGGTGCTGTACGCCCTGCGCAAGGTCACCGAGGGCAAGGTGCACGCCGTGCTGGGCTGCGGCGGCGACCGCGACCCGCACAAGCGGCCCGCCATGGGCGCCGCGCTCGCCCGGCTCGCCGACACCGCCGTGCTCACCTCCGACAACCCGCGCTCCGAGGACCCGCTGGCCATCCTCGCCGCGATGCTCGCCGGCGCCGCCGAGGTGCCCGTTCACGAGCGCGGCACCGTTCTCCTGGAGGAGGACCGCGCCGCCGCCATCGCCCTGGCCGTCGCTCGCGCCGAGGCCGGCGACACCGTCCTGGTGGCCGGCAAGGGCCACGAGCTGGGCCAGGACATCGCCGGAGTCATCCGGCCCTTCGACGACCGAACCGAACTGCGTGCCGCCATCGAGCGGGCCGCGGTTGCCCATCCGCCCTCACGCCACAACGCCACGCGAGGCCCACTGAAGTGATCCCTCTTCCCGTTGCTGAGCTCGTCACGGTCGTACGGGGCACCCCGCACGACATACCGGAGCCGCCACCTCCCGTCACCGGGCCCGTGGTCATCGACTCCAGGGAGGCCGTCCCCGGCGCCCTGTTCGCCGCCCTGCCGGGCGACCGCGTCGACGGCCACGACTTCGCCGACCGGGCGGTCGCCGCCGGCGCGGCCGTCGTCCTGGCCACCCGCCGCCTCGGCGCCGGGGTGCCCACGGTCGTGGTCGACGACGTCACCGAAGCGCTGGGTGCCCTCGCCCAGCACACGGTGCGCCGGCTCGGTACCCCGGTCATCGCCCTCACCGGCTCCTCCGGCAAGACGAGTACCAAGGACCTCACCGCCCAGCTGCTGGAGCGCGTGGGCCCCACGGTCTACACCGCCGAATCGTTCAACAACGAGATCGGCCTGCCGCTGACCGCGCTGCGCCTGACCGGGGAAACCCGTCATCTCCTGCTGGAGATGGGCGCCCGCGGGATCGGCCACATCCGCTATCTCACGACGCTGGCCCCGCCCACCATCGGCATGGTGCTGAACGTGGGCACCGCCCACCTGGGCGAGTTCGGCAGCCGGGAGGCGATCGCGCGGGCCAAGGGCGAGATCGTCGAAGGGCTGCCGCCGGCCGAGGAGGGCGGGGTGGCGATTCTCAACGCCGACGACCCCCTGGTGCGCGCGATGAGCGAGCGCACCCGCGCCCGTACCGTGTTCTTCGGGGAGGCCGAAGAGGCGGACATCCGCGCCGAAGACGTCCATCTGACCCCTCAGGGACGCCCCGCGTTCCGCCTCAAGACCCCCACCGGGTACGCCGACGTGACCATGCGGTTGTACGGTGAGCACCATGTGTCGAACGCGCTTGCCGCTGCGGCTGTTGCGCATGAGGTAGGCATGTCCGCTGCGGAGATCGCTCAAACGCTTTCCGCCGCGGGCCCGCTCTCGAAGTGGCGGATGGAGGTCACCGAGCGAGCGGACGGCGTGACGATCGTCAACGACGCCTACAACGCCAACCCGGATTCCATGCGGGCCGCCCTGCGCGCACTCGCCGCCATGGGCGGCGCCGCCGGAGCCGGGGGAGGCCGTACGTGGGCGGTGCTCGGCGCCATGGCCGAGCTGGGGGACGACGCGCTCGCCGAGCACGACGCCGTCGGACGGCTCGCCGTCCGGCTCAACGTCAGCAAGCTTGTGTCCGTGGGCGGTCAAGAGGCCGCCTGGCTGGACATGGGCGCCAAGAACGAGGGTTCGTGGGGTGAGGAGTCGGTGCACGTGTCCGACGCTTCGGCAGCGGTGGAGCTGCTGCGCGGTCAGTTGCGGCCGGGAGATGTGGTGTTGGTGAAGGCGTCCAGGTCGGTGGGCCTGGAGCAGGTCGCCATCGCACTGGCCGGCGACGTCGACGGCGTTGGTGAGGTCGCCGCCCGATGAGGCAGATCCTCTTCTCCGGTGCCATCGGGCTGTTCCTCACCCTGATCGGCACCCCGCTCCTGATCAAGCTGCTCGCCCGCAAGGGCTACGGCCAGTTCATCCGGGACGACGGCCCGCGCGGCCACGCCGGCAAGCGTGGCACCCCCACCATGGGCGGTATCGCGTTCATCCTGGCCACCCTGATCGCGTACGCCGCGACCAAGATCATGACCAGCTCCGCGCCCACCGTCACCGGGCTGCTGGTGCTGTTCCTGTTCGCCGGGATGGGCCTGGTCGGCTTCCTCGACGACTACATCAAGATCGTCAAGCAGCGCTCGCTCGGTCTGCGGGCCGGCGCCAAGATGCTCGGCCAGTTCTTCGTCGGTATCGCCTTCGCGATCCTCGCGCTGAACTTCTCCGACTCGCGCGGCCTGACCCCCGGCTCCACGCACCTGTCCTTCACCCAGGACTTCGGCTGGTCCATCGGCCCGGTGCTGTTCGTGCTGTGGGCGCTGTTCATGATCCTGGCGATGTCCAACGGCGTGAACCTGACCGACGGCCTGGACGGCCTGGCCACCGGTGCCTCGGTGATGGTCTTCGGCGCCTATGTCTTCATCGGCGTGTGGCAGTACGGCCAGACCTGCGCCAACGAGCTGACCGCCGGGGCCACCTGTTACGAGGTGCGCGACCCGCTGGACACCGCCGTGGTCGCCGCCGCCATGATGGGCGCCCTGTTCGGCTTCCTGTGGTGGAACACCTCGCCCGCCAAGATCTTCATGGGCGACACCGGCTCGCTGGCCCTGGGCGGCGCCCTGGCCGGTCTGGCCATCGTCTCCCGCACCCAGCTGCTGGTGGCCCTGCTGGGCGGTCTGTTCGTCCTGATCACCATGTCCGTGGTGATCCAGGTCGGCTCCTTCCGGCTCACCGGACGCCGGGTGTTCAAGATGGCACCGCTCCAGCACCACTTCGAACTGAAGGGGTGGAGCGAGGTTCTGGTCGTGGTCCGATTCTGGATCATCCAGGGCATCTGCGTGATTGTCGGTATCGGAGTCTTCTACGGCGGATGGGTGGCGGACTGGTGAGCGAGTTCTCCGGGCAGCGGATCACCGTCGCCGGACTCGGCGTGAGCGGCATCTCCGCTGCCCGCGCCCTGGCCGGCCTCGGCGCCCGCGTCACGGTGGTCGACGGCGGCGACGGCGAGCGGCAGCGCGGCGCCGCCGCCGAGCTGGAACGGGCCCACACCGGCATCACGGTGCGGCTCGGCGACGGCGCCACCCTCCCGGAGGGCACGGACCTGGTGGTCACCTCGCCCGGCTGGCGGCCGGACAGCGCGCTGTTCGCCGCCGCCGGGTCGGCCGGGGTCGAGGTCGTCGGCGACGTCGAGATCGCCTGGCGGCTGCGCGGCCCCGACGCCCCGCCGTGGCTGGCCGTCACCGGCACCAACGGCAAGACCACCACCGTACAAATGCTCGCCGCCATCCTCACGGCGGCGGGCCTGCGCACGGCGGCGGTCGGCAACATCGGCACCCCGATCATCGACGTGGTGCTCTCCGGCGAGCCGTACGACGTGCTCGCCGTCGAACTCTCCAGCTACCAGCTGCACTGGGCGCCCTCGGTGCGCCCGCACTCGGCGGCAGTGCTCAACCTCGCCCCCGACCACCTCGACTGGCACGGCTCGATGGCCGGCTACGCCGCCGACAAGGGCCGGATCTACGAGGGCAACACCGTCGCCTGCGTCTACAACGCGGCCGACCCCGCCACCGAGGACCTGGTCCGCGAGGCGGACGTGGTCGAGGGCTGCCGCGCCATCGGCTTCACCCTGGGGACCCCGGGGCCCTCCCAGCTGGGCGTGGTGGACGGCGTCCTGGTCGACCGCGCCTTCATCCCCCAGCGCCACCGGCAGGCCCAGGAGCTGGCCGAGGTCACCGATGTGACCCCGGCCGCCCCGCACAACATCGCCAACGCGCTGGCGGCGGCGGCCCTGGCCCGCGCCTACGGCGTCGAACCCAGGGCGGTACGGGACGGGCTGCGCGCCTTCACCCCCGACGCGCACCGCATCGCGCACGTCGCGGACGTGGCGGGCGTCTCCTACGTGAACGACTCGAAGGCCACCAACACCCACGCCGCCCAGGCCTCGCTGGCCGCCTACGAGTCCATCGTGTGGATCGCCGGCGGCCTGGCCAAGGGCGCCACCTTCGACGACCTGGTCAAGACGGCCGCCGGCCGGCTGCGCGGCGCCGTACTGATCGGCGCCGACCGGCAGCTGATCGCCGACGCCCTGGCGCGACACGCGCCGGATGTCCCGGTCGTCGGCCTCGACCGGACCGACACTGAAGCGATGGCCGCCGCCGTACGGGAGGCGACCGCGCTCGCCCGCCCCGGTGACACCGTCCTGATGGCCCCGGCCTGTGCGTCGATGGACATGTTCACCAACTACAACGAGCGCGGCGAGGCGTTCGCGGCGGCCGTCGCGGACCTGACCGACTGACCCCGCCACCTCCGGCCGCCGGCGGGACACCGAGGAGGGGACGGAGCGATGACGCCCTGCCTGCCGTCGAGGGCGGAGCACAGGCCCCCCGGACACCGGCCGGCCACCACCCGCCGGGAGACCGCCGCCCACCCGCGCCCCGCTCTCCCGGCACCGGCCGCGCGGCCGGTGCCGTACCGCCGTGTTGCGACGGCCGCCGGTGCGGCCATGATGTTCCGTCCAGGTGCCGCAGAGCGGTGGGGGAGAGCGTGAGACGTACGGGTGCTGATGGGTCAGGTGGCCGGCGCTGGCTGCCGGCGGCCGTGCTGCCCGCCGTGGCACCGGCCGGTGCCGAGGGGCTCGTGCTGCGCGAGGCGCGCGGCCGGACGCCGTCGGCCCGGGGAAAGGTGGCCCCGGCCCCGCGCCGGTCCCCGGCCGCCGTGTCCCGGACGAAGTCCGCGCCCGCCGCGACCGGGAAGCGTGCCCCCAGGCCGCCTTCACGGCCCTCCAGAGCGCCGCGCACGCCGCGCTTCGTGCGCCGCCTCCGGCGCACCTGGGACCGGCCGCTGACGGCCTATTACGTGCTGCTCGGCACCGGGCTGCTGTTGGCCTTCCTCGGCCTGGTGATGGTCTTCTCGGCCTCCCAGATCCAGGCGTTGCGCTGGGGGCTGCCCGCCACGTACTACTTCCACAAGCAACTGCTGGCCTTCGCCGGCGGCGCGGTGCTGCTCATCCTCGCCATGCGGATGCCGGTCAGGCTGCTGCGCGCGCTGACCTATCCGTTCCTCGCCGTCACCGTCGGCCTGCTCGTCCTCGTCCAGGTGCCCGGCATCGGCGTCGAGGTGAACGGCAACACCAACTGGCTCGATCTGGTGGGCGGGTTCCGCCTCCAGCCCAGCGAGTTCGCCAAACTCGCCCTGGTGCTGTGGGGCGCCGATCTGCTCGCGCGCAAGGGGGACAGGGCGCTGCTCGGCCAGATCCGGCACCTGCTCATCCCGCTGATCCCGGGCGCGCTGCTCGTCTACGGCCTGGTGATGCTGGGCGGCGACATGGGCACCGTGGTCATCCTCACGATGATCCTGTTCGCCCTGCTGTGGCTGGCCGGCGCCCCCACCCGGCTGTTCACCGGTGTGCTGGCCACCGCCGCCGGTCTCGCGGCGCTGTTCATGGCCGCCGCCCCGCACCGCATGGACCGGCTCGCCTGCGTCGGCGCCACCGAGCCGGGCGACGGAGACCGCTGCTGGCAGGCCGTGCACGGCATCTACGCCCTCGCCAGCGGCGGCTGGTTCGGCTCGGGGCTGGGCGCCAGTGTGGAGAAATGGGGTGAACTCCCCGAGCCCCACACGGACTTCATCTTCGCCATCACGGGGGAGGAGCTCGGTCTTGCGGGGACGCTGTCGGTGCTCGGTCTCTTCGCGGCTCTAGGCTATGCGGGTATCCGCGTGGCCGGACGCACGGAGGACCCCTTCGTGAGGTATGCCGCGGGCGGGGTGACAGCCTGGATCATGACCCAGGTCGTGGTGAACATCGGCGCGGTGCTGGGACTGCTTCCCATCGCCGGGGTGCCCCTCCCGCTGTTCTCGTACGGGGGGTCCGCCCTGCTGTCCACCATGTTCGCGGTCGGGCTGCTGATCGCTTTCGCGCGCAGCGACCCCGCCGCCGGGGCGGCCCTGGCCATGCGGAAACCTGGGCTCATTGGTAAGTCGATGAGACGGCGCGCGAAGAAGGCGCCGTCCGGAGAGCGGTGAAATTCGGTGCATGTTGTACTCGCCGGCGGGGGGACCGCCGGTCACATCGAGCCCGCGCTCGCCCTCGCGGACGCCCTGCGCAGGCAGGACCCGACCGTGGGGATCACGGCCCTCGGCACGGAGCGCGGCCTGGAGACCAGGCTGGTGCCCGAGCGCGGCTACGAACTCGGCCTGATCCCGGCCGTACCGCTGCCCCGCAAGCCGACCCCCGAGCTGATCACCGTCCCCGGGCGGCTGCGCGGAACGGTCAAGGCCGCCGAGGAGATCCTGGAGCGCACCAAGGCGGACTGCGTGGTGGGCTTCGGCGGCTACGTGGCCCTGCCGGGCTACCTGGCCGCCAAGCGGCAGCGGGTGCCGATCGTGGTCCACGAGGCCAACGCGCGTCCCGGACTCGCCAACAAGATCGGCGCCCGGTACACGAAGTTCGTCGCCGTCTCCACTCCGGACAGCAAGCTGCGGCACGCCCGCTACGTGGGCATCCCGCTGCGCCGTTCGATCGCGACCCTGGACCGGATGGCGGTACGGGCCGAGGCGCGCGCCGCGTTCGGGCTCGACCCCAATCTGCCCACCCTGCTGGTGTCGGGGGGTTCGCAGGGCGCGCGGCGCCTGAACGAGGTCGTCCAGGCCTCGGTGACGGTCCTTCAGCGCTCCGGCGTGCAGATCCTGCACGCGGTCGGTCCGAAGAACGACCTGCCGCAGGTGGAGACGATGCCCGGGATGCCGCCGTACGTCCCGGTACCGTATGTGGACCGCATGGACCTCGCGTACGCGGCGGCCGACATGATGCTGTGCCGCGCGGGCGCGATGACCGTCGCCGAACTGTCGGCCGTCGGGCTGCCCGCCGCCTACGTCCCGCTGCCGATCGGCAACGGCGAACAGCGGCTGAACGCCCAGCCGCTGGTGAAGGCCGGCGGTGGACTGATCGTGGACGACGCGGAGCTGACGCCGGAGTGGGTCAAGGGCAACGTCCTGCCGGTGCTGACCGATCCGGGTCGGCTGCTGGCGATGTCCAGGGCGGCCAGTGAGTTCGGCCGGCCGGACGCCGACGATCTGCTCGTCGGCATGGTGCACGAGGCGATCGCGGCCCGCAAGGCATAGCGGGCGGCTGAGGAAGGCGAGGGAGCGTGGCCGGAGCCGGCAGCGTCGCCCAGCGGCGACAGGTGAAGGCACCGCCCGGGGGCGGGCAGCGCCCGCCGGGCCGCCGGCTGCTGCCGCGCTCCCGGATCCTGCCGGCGCTGCTGCTGGTGGCGGCCGTCGGGCTGGCCGGCTTCGGCGCCTGGGCGCTGTACGGCTCGCAGTGGCTGCGCATCGAGAAGGTGTCGGTGAGCTGGGAGCCGGAGAGCCGACGGGAACTGACCGGCGATCAGGTGCTGTCGGTGGCCGCGGTTCCGCTGGGTGCGCCGATGGCCTCGCTGGACAAGGAGGCGATCGAGGCGCGGCTGCTCGCCGAACTGCCCCGGCTGAAGTCGGTGCGGGTGGTCCGCGCCTGGCCGCACGGGGTGGGTCTGAAACTGACCGAGCGCGAGCCGCAGGCCCAGCTGCCGGCGCCCGGCGGCTACGCCGAGGTGGACGACGAGGGCGTGCGGTTCGCGGAGATCGCCGAGCCGCTGCCCTCCGTACCGCTGCTGGAGCTGGACATGGAGGACAGCCCCAGCGCCCGCCGGTTCGGTGAGGAGCGCACGCTGCGCGACGCGGTGGCGGTGGCGTCGGCGCTGCCCGGGCCGCTGGCCGGGGAGACCTCGGTGATCCGGATCGTGTCCTACGACGCCATCACCCTTGAACTATCAGATGATCGCACCGTGCGCTGGGGGAGTCCGGAGGACTCCCCGGCGAAGGCGGAAGCGCTGACCATACTGATGAAAGCGGCCCCGGACGCCCGGCACTTCGATGTGAGCGTGCCCAGCGCCCCCGCCGCGTCGGGGGGTTGACGATGGATACCTGGTTCGCCGCACCAAGCGTGATCACATAGGGTGAAAAGAAAAACGGGAGGTTCGGCGTGTTCGTTGAACGCGTACCACATGTCGACTTAGTGTCCGTTCCGAGCAATCCAAGGAACGACCAGCACAGCTAACCCTAAACTTGAGCGTTAGGGTCGGGTCGGCTTTCCCAAACCGTCCCATCGGTATCCTTCGGCGCACCGCTGCATCCGCGGAGCGGCGATACGTAATCGAGGCGAGAGGCCTTCGACGTGGCAGCACCGCAGAACTACCTCGCAGTCATCAAGGTCGTCGGTATCGGCGGCGGTGGCGTCAACGCCATCAACCGGATGATCGAGGTCGGTCTCAAAGGCGTCGAGTTCATCGCGATCAACACCGATGCGCAGGCGCTGCTGATGAGCGACGCCGACGTCAAACTCGACGTCGGCCGTGAGCTCACCCGTGGCCTGGGCGCCGGAGCCGACCCGGAGGTGGGCCGCAAGGCCGCCGAGGATCACCGCGAGGAGATCGAGGAGGTCCTCAAGGGGGCCGACATGGTCTTCGTCACCGCGGGCGAGGGCGGCGGCACCGGCACCGGCGGCGCGCCGGTGGTCGCGAACATCGCCCGTACCCTCGGCGCCCTGACCATCGGCGTGGTCACCCGGCCCTTCACCTTCGAGGGCCGCCGCCGCGCCAACCAGGCCGAGGACGGCATCGCCCAGCTGCGCGACGAGGTCGACACCCTCATCGTCATCCCCAACGACCGCCTGCTGTCCATCTCGGACCGCCAGGTCAGCGTCCTGGACGCCTTCAAGTCCGCGGACCAGGTGCTGCTGTCGGGTGTGCAGGGCATCACCGACCTCATCACCACCCCCGGTCTGATCAACCTGGACTTCGCCGACGTCAAGTCCGTGATGTCGGAGGCCGGCTCCGCCCTGATGGGCATCGGCTCGGCGCGCGGCGACGACCGCGCGGTGGCCGCCGCCGAGATGGCGATCTCCTCCCCGCTGCTGGAAGCCTCCATCGACGGGGCACGCGGGGTGCTGCTGTCCATCTCCGGCGGTTCCGACCTCGGTCTGTTCGAGATCAACGAGGCCGCCCAGCTGGTGAGCGAGGCCGCCCACCCCGAGGCCAACATCATCTTCGGCGCGGTCATCGACGACGCGCTGGGCGACGAGGTCCGGGTCACCGTCATCGCGGCCGGCTTCGACGGCGGCCAGCCGCCGGCCCGCAGCCGGGACCGGGTGCTCGGTTCGTACAGCGCCAAGGAGGAGTCGCCGGCGCCGGCGGCCAAGGACCGCGGCACGGACGGCGACAGTGAGCGCCCCTCCTTCGGCGGGCTCGGCACGCTGCCCTCCCGTGAGCCGGCCGAGCGTGAGGCGCCCGCGGTCACCGAGCCGGTCGCCGAGCGGCCCGAGACGCCGGCCTCGCTCAGCCCCCAGGTGCCCTCGGCCCGCCCGTACGACGGCGGTCAGGCCGAGGAGCTCGACGTCCCCGATTTCCTCAAGTGATCCTTTGCTGACGTGATAGACCGACAGAGCATGGCGAGCGGCGCGCATTTCGCCTTCACCGACCGGTGGGGCGGGGTGAGCGCCGCTCCGTATGACACGCTCAATCTGGGCGGCGCGGTCGGTGACGACAGCGCCGCCGTCGAGGCCAACCGGGCGCGCGCGGCGGCCGATCTGGGTCTTGACCCGGCCGCGGTGTGCTGGATGACGCAGGTGCACGGCCGGGAGGTCGCGGTCGCCGAGGGCCCGTGGCCCGGTGGACTGGCCCCCCGCGCGGACGGGGTGGTGACCGCCCGGCGCGGTCTGGCCCTCGCGGTGCTCACCGCCGACTGCACCCCCGTTCTGCTGGCCGACGCCACCGCCGGAGTGGTCGGCGCGGCGCACGCCGGGCGGCCGGGGCTCGCCCTCGGGGTGGTGCCGGCCACCGTCGAGGCGATGGTGGCGCTGGGTGCCGAGCCGGAGCGGATCACCGCCAGGACCGGACCCGCGGTGTGCGGCCCCTGTTACGAGGTGCCGGCCGCGATGCGTGACGAGGTCGAGGCCGCGGTGCCGGGCAGTGGCTGCTTCACCCGGGGCGGTACTCCCGGGATCGACATCGGTGAGGGCGTGCGCCGGCAGCTGGCGGGCGCCGGGGTCACCGACTTCCTGCTCTCCCCGGTGTGCACGCTGGAGTCCGCCGACCACTACTCCTACCGCCGGGACCGGACCACCGGACGGCAGGCCAGCTATGTATGGGTGTCCCCCCTATGAGTGAGCGCGAGCAGGAACTGAGGTCGGGGCTCGCCCGGGTGGAGGAGCGCATTGTCCGCGCGTGTGGTGCGGCGGGGCGCGCGCGGGAGGACGTCACGCTGGTGGTGGTGACCAAGACCTACCCGGTGGAGGATGTGCGGCTGCTGGCGGGCCTGGGAATCCGGCATTTCGCGGAAAACCGGGACCAAGAGGCGGCACAGAAGGCGGCGGCCTGCGCGGATCTTTCACTGAACTGGCACTTTGTGGGTCAGTTGCAGACCAATAAGGTCCGCTCGGTGGCCGGATATGCCGATTATGTGCATTCGGTGGATCGGCTGCGGCTGGTCGGCGCGCTCTCCTCGGCGGTGGCCGCCGCCGGGCGCCCGCCGTTGCGGGTACTGGTTCAGGTCGCCCTGGAGAAGGAATCCGGACAGGGCGCCGGCCGGGGCGGGGTAGCGCCGGAGGGCGTGGAGGAGTTGGCGCACGCGGTGGCGGACGCCCCCGGCCTGGAGCTCGCCGGACTCATGACGGTCGCCCCGCTGAGTGGGGCGTACGCCGGGCGCCCGGCGTACGCCTTTGAACGGCTGTGGGAAATCTCAAGGGACCTGCGCGCCACGCATCCTGCTGCCACCATGGTTTCGGCGGGTATGAGCGCCGACCTGGAGGAGGCGATCGGGGCGGGGGCGACACACGTACGCGTCGGCAGTGCGGTACTCGGAGTCCGCCCCGCCCTCGGGTAACGTCGCCAAACGAGTCGGAACACTGCCGAAAATATGGTCATTCCCGATACATTCGGGCACAGTGACGTGGATTGACGGCCCATCCGGGGCGGTGCCGATCCACCAGAGAGCGGAGGATCCAGTCGATGGCTGGCGCGATGCGCAAGATGGCGGTCTACCTCGGCCTCGTGGAGGACGACGGCTACGACCGCCCGGGGTACGGCCCCGACGACGATTTCGAACCCGAGCCCGAGCCGGAGCGCGCACGGCGCCAGCAGGCGCACGAACCGCCGCCCCGGGAGCGGGTGGAGGAGCCGGTGCGGGCGGTGCATCCGCCGGCCCAGCGGGAGAGTGAACCGGCCCCGGCGCCCCTCCTGTCGGAAAACAGACGACCTGGGAGGATCGCTCCCGTGTCTTCCATCACATCCGAACGACCCCACGTCGAGAAGAGCGCACCGGTGATCATGCCCAAGGTCGTGTCCGAGCGGGAGCCGTATCGCATCACCACGCTGCACCCGCGCACCTACAACGAAGCCCGTACGATCGGGGAACACTTCCGCGAGGGAACCCCGGTGATCATGAACCTCACGGAGATGGACGACACGGACGCGAAGCGACTTGTCGACTTTGCCGCTGGCTTGGTCTTCGGTCTGCATGGCAGCATCGAGCGCGTGACGCAGAAGGTCTTCCTTCTGTCGCCTGCTAACGTCGATGTAACGGCGGAGGACAAGGCCCGGATCGCTGAGGGCGGGTTCTTCAACCAGAGCTGACACGACAGCAACCGGACGAGAGCGAACCCGGCCAACCGGCCGGGCAGGGCAGGGGAGAGGGACACCCAGGATGGGCATCGTACGAGACGTGATCCTGATCGCCTTGTATTGCGTCCTCGGACTTCTGCTCTTCCGGCTGGTGATGGACTACGTCTTCATGTTCGCGCGCTCATGGCAGCCCGGACGGGCGATGGTCGTCGCCCTGGAGGCCACCTACACTGTCACCGATCCGCCGCTGAAGGCGCTGCGAAAGGTGATTCCTCCGCTGCGCTTCGGGGGTGTGGCGCTTGATCTGTCCTTCTTCGTACTCATGATCATCGTCTACATCCTGATCAACGTCGTGGCCGGGCTGTGAACGAGTACGGTCTTGCCGATATGCTGACGAAATACGTTGAGGTGAAGAGATGCCGTTGACCCCCGAGGACGTGCGGAACAAGCAGTTCACCACTGTCCGTCTCCGCGAAGGCTATGACGAGGACGAGGTCGACGCCTTCCTCGACGAGGTCGAGGCAGAGCTGACCCGGCTGCTGCGGGAGAACGAGGACCTGCGCGCCAAACTCGCGGCCGCCACCCGCGCCGCCGCCCAGAACCAGCAGAACATGCGCAAGCCGGAGCCCCAGGAACGCCCCGGGCCCGGTGGCCCCGGCGGGCCCGGTGGCCCGCCGGCCATATCCGGTCCGCAATCCGGCCCCCAGCAACAGCAGATGGGCGGCCCGCCCCAGCTGCCGGGGCCCGGTGGTCCGATGGGTCCGGGTGGTCCCGGTGGTCCCGGTCAGATGCAGCAGCACCAGCAGATGGGCGGCCCCGGCCCGATGGGTCACGGCCCCGGCCCCGGTGGACCGATGGGTCCCGGTGGCCCCAACCCGCTGGGCGGCCCCGGTGGTCCCGGTGGTCCCGGTCAGATGCAGCAGCACCAGCAGATGGGCGGCCCCGGCCCGATGGGCCACGGCCCCGGCCCCGGCGGCCCCGGCCCGATGCAGCAGCCCGGCGGCAACGAGAGCGCTGCCCGTGTGCTCTCCCTCGCGCAGCAGACCGCCGACCAGGCGATCGCGGAGGCCCGTTCCGAGGCCAACAAGATCGTCGGTGAGGCGCGCAGCCGTGCCGAGGGTCTGGAGCGGGACGCCCGTGCCAAGGCCGACGCGCTGGAGCGGGACGCCCAGGAGAAGCACCGGGTCGCGATGGGCTCCCTGGAGTCCGCCCGCGCCACCCTGGAGCGCAAGGTCGAGGACCTGCGCGGCTTCGAGCGGGAGTACCGCACGCGACTGAAGTCGTACCTGGAGAGCCAGCTGCGTCAGCTGGAGAGCCAGTCCGACGACTCGCTCGCCCCGCCGCGCACCCCGGCGGCCGCTTCGCTGCCGCCATCCCCGCAGCCCTCGCTGGCCTCGGCCGGCGCGCCGTCCGGCCCGGGCGGCGGCATGGGCGGCGGACACCAGTCCATGGGTGGTCAGCAGCAGATGGGCGGCCCCGGTCACAACGGCACCCACGGCGGCCACCCCGGTGGCGGTCACGCGGGTCCGCCGTCCTACGGCGGCCAGCAGGGGATGTCCCCGGCGATGACCCAGCCGATGGCGCCGGTCCGCCCGGCCGGCCCGCAGCCGGTCCAGCAGCAGGCCCCGTCCCCGATGCGCGGATTCCTGATCGACGAGGACGACAACTGACGGCGCCCACCACGGCGTAACGCGTCGGCATATCACCAACGAGGCCGGGCCCGGACATCTTGTCCGGGCCCGGCCTCGTTGCCGTGTGCGCGGGGGAGCGATCAGGTCGGTGTGCCGGGCGGGCCACCCGGCCCGCCCGGCACACTCCCCGTGCCGCTACACCCGGCGCAGGTGGAAGGTGAGGGTCAGATCCTCGTCGCTGAAGGCCGGGCCGAAGGCGTCGGTGGCCTCGCCCTCCGCGAAGTCCGTGGCCAGCACCTCCGTGGAGATCAGCGCCTGGTGGTCCGCCAGGGCGCGGCTCACCTCCGGGTCGGTGGCCGCCCAGCGCACCGCGATCCGGTCGGTGACCTCCAGGCCGCTGTTCTTGCGGGCCTCCTGCACCAGCCGGATGATGTCCCGGGCGATGCCCGCCCGGCGCAGCTCCGGAGTGATCTCCAGGTCCAGCGCCACGGTCGCGCCGGTGTCCGAGGCCACCGACCAGCCCTCGCGGGGCGTTTCGGTGATGATGACCTCTTCCGGGGTGAGGGCGATCCGCTCGCCCTCCACCTCGACCGCGGCCGTGCCGGCCCGCAGCGCCGCCGACAACTCGGTGGCGTCCGCCGCCGCGATGGCCTGCGCGACCGGCTGGGTGCGCTTGCCGAAGCGGCGCCCCAGCGCCCGGAAGTTGGCCTTCGCGGTGGTGTCCACCAGCGAGCCGCCCATCTCGGAGAGCGCGGCCAGCCCGGTGACGTTCAACTCGTCGGCGATCTGCTCCCGCAGGTCCTCGCCGAGCAGTTCGAAGCCCTGCGCCGCGACCAGCGCCCGGGACAGCGGCTGCCGGGTCTTCACCCCGGACTCGGCGCGGGTGGCCCGGCCCAGCTCCACCAGGCGGCGCACCAGCAGCATGTCCTGCGACAGATCCGCGTCCACCCGGGACGGGTCGGAGTCCGGCCAGTCGGCCAGGTGTACCGAATCGGGGGCGCCGGGGGTCACCGGCACCACCAGGTCCTGCCAGACCCGTTCGGTGATGAACGGCACCAGCGGGGCCATCAGCCGGGTCACGGTCTCCAGCACCTCGTGCAGGGTGCGCAGCGCGGCCGGCTCGCCCTGCCAGAAACGGCGGCGGGAGCGGCGCACGTACCAGTTGGACAGATCGTCGACGAACGTCGAGATCAGCTTGCCGGCCCGCTGGGTGTCGTAGGTGTCCATGGCCTTGGTGACCATTTCGACCAGGGCGTTCAGCTCGCTGAGCAGCCAGCGGTCCAGCAGCGGCCGGTCGGCCGGCGCCGGGTCGCCTGCGGCCGGGGCCCAGGACGCGGCGCGCGCGTACAGGGACTGGAAGGCGACGGTGTTCCAGTAGGTGAGCAGTGTCTTGCGCACCACCTCCTGGATGGTGCCGTGGCCCACCCGGCGGGCCGCCCACGGGGAGCCGCCCGCCGCCATGAACCAGCGCACCGCGTCCGCGCCGTGCTGGTCCATCAGCGGGATGGGCTCCAGGGTGTTGCCCAGGTGCTTGGACATCTTGCGGCCGTCCTCGGCCAGGATGTGGCCCAGGCAGACGACGTTCTCGTAGGAGTTCTTGTCGAAGACCAGGGTGCCCACGGCCATCAGGGTGTAGAACCAGCCCCGGGTCTGGTCGATGGCCTCGGCGATGTACTGGGCCGGGTAGTGCTTCTCGAACTCCTCGCGGTTGCGGTGCGGGTAGCCCCACTGCGCGAACGGCATGGCGCCCGAGTCGTACCAGCCGTCGATGACCTCCGGGACCCGGGTGGCGGTGAGCGAGCAGCCCTCGGCCGTGCAGGGGAAGGTGATCTCGTCGATGTACGGGCGGTGCGGGTCCAGCCCCGACTGGTCGGTGCCGGTCAGCTCGCTCAGCTCGGCGAGCGAGCCGACACAGGTGCGGTGGTCCTCGGCGCAGCGCCAGATGGGCAGCGGGGTGCCCCAGTAGCGGTTGCGGGACAGCGCCCAGTCGATGTTGTTGTTGAGCCAGTCGCCGAAGCGGCCGTGCTTGACGGACTCCGGGTGCCAGGTCGTGTTCTCGTTCTCCCGCAGCAGGGCGTCCTTGACCTGGGTGGTGCGGATGTACCAGGACGGCTGTGCGTAGTAGAGCAGCGGGGTGTGGCAGCGCCAGCAGTGCGGGTAGCTGTGCTCGTAGGCCAGGTGCTTGAAGAGCAGACCGCGCTCGCGCAGGTCGGCGGTGAGCGCCTCGTCGGCCTTCTTGAAGAACTGGCCGCCGACCAGCGGGACCTCCTCGGCGAAGGTGCCGTCCGGGCGGACCGGGTTGACGACCGGCAGGCCGTACGCGCGCCCGACCCGCAGGTCGTCCTCGCCGAAGGCGGGCGACTGGTGGACCAGACCGGTGCCGTCCTCGGTGGTGACGTAGGTGTCGTTGACGATGTAGTGGGCGGCCTCGTCGAAGGGGACCAGCTCGAAGGGGCGCTGATAGGTCCAGCGTTCCATCTCGGCGCCGGTGAAGGTCTCGCCGGTGGCCCGCCAGCCCTCGCCCAGGGCGGTGCTCAGCAGTGCCTCGGCGACGACCAGCCGCTCGGCGCCGTCGGTGGCCACGGCGTAGGTGACCTCGGGGTGGGCGGCGACGGCGGTGTTGGAGACCAGGGTCCAGGGGGTGGTGGTCCACACCAGCAGGGCCGCCTGTCCGGCGAGCGGGCCGGAGGTGAGCGGCATCCGGACGTAGACGGAGGGGTCGACGACCGTCTCGTAGCCCTGGGCCAGCTCGTGGTCGGACAGGCCGGTGCCGCAGCGCGGGCACCAGGGCGCGACCCGGTGGTCCTGGGTGAGCAGACCCTTGTTGAAGATCTCCTTGAGCGACCACCACACGGACTCGATGTACTGCGGGTCCATGGTGCGGTAGGCGTCGTCGAGATCCACCCAGTAGCCCATGCGCGTGGTCAGCTCGGAGAAGGCGTCCGTGTGCCGGGTGACCGACTCGCGGCACTTGGCGTTGAACGCCGCGATGCCGTACGCCTCGATGTCCTGCTTGCCGGTGAAGCCCAGCTCCTTCTCCACCGCCAGCTCCACGGGCAGGCCGTGGCAGTCCCAGCCGGCCTTGCGGCTGACGTGGTAGCCGCGCATGGTGCGGTAGCGGGGAAAGGCGTCCTTGAAGACCCGCGCCTCGATGTGGTGGGCTCCCGGCATGCCGTTGGCGGTGGGCGGGCCCTCGTAGAACACCCACTCCGGGCGCCCCTGGGACTGCTCCAGGGTGCGGTTGAACGTCTTGTTCTCGCGCCAGAAGTCGAGGACCGCGTGTTCGAGCGCGGGCAGATCGACTTGGGCCGGCACGGGGCGGTACTGCGTCATCGGCATTCCTCCGGCGGACACACTGATCTCCGTCGGAGGGACGAGAGCCCGGCTCGGGCGCCCGCGGTACCACCCTCCTTGGCCGGGGCGCGGTGCTGACCGCCTCCTCGGCCCCCTCATTGGGCCGCGATGCCGGCTCTACTCACCCACCGGGACACAGCTGGTCCCGGTGTGGCTTTCCTCCGGCGGCTCCGGGGTGATCTTCGCGCCGCGCACGCCCCCGGGCTCGCACCGTCCCCGGGTCGCTCCTGGCTGCCGGACGGCGCTACTCGTCCCCATCCATGCCTTTCGCTGCGCCCCAGTGTACGGGGCGTCGCGCAGGGGGAACGACCGGTTATCCGGGGGCCGGGCGGGGCACAACGCAGGAGGATCGGCGCGTCCCCGTTGCCGCTCACCCCGGGTCGATTTATCGTTCCGGTCACAATGCGCGAGCAAGATCACACTATGTGAAGGGGCCGCCGCGATGGTGGCGAGCGATACCGGCGATTCATCGGACGGCACTCCGGCCGAGTCCGGGAAGAAGACCACGGCCAAGACGACGAAGAGCACGCGGAAGCCGGCGAAGAAGGCGGCGAGGAAAAGCGTGCCGAAGGCGGCGGCGGAGGAGACGGCCCAGAGTGCCGCCCCCGCGAAGCGGACGGCCGCGAGCAGGCCGGCCAAGAAGTCCACGACGGACGAGACGGGAGTCAAGAAGGTGGCTGCGAAGAACACCACGACGGAGACGACGGAGACGACCGAGGACTCGGCCGCCGCGGTGCCCGCCGCCCGGGCCGCCGCCCCCGGGGAACTGCCGGTCCGGCCGGGCGAGGACCCCTGGACACCGCAGGAGGTCGCCGAGGCCCGCAGCGAGCTGACGGGCGAGGCGGACCGGCTGCGGACCGAGATCGCCGCGTCCGAGGACGCGCTGGCCGGGCTGATGCGTGACTCGGGCGACGGTGCCGGGGACGACGAGGCGGACACCGGCTCGAAGAACATCACCCGCGAGCACGAGCTGGCGCTCGCGGCCAACGCGCGCGAGATGCTCTACCAGACGGAGAAGGCGCTGGACCGGCTGGCGGCCGGCACGTACGGAACGTGCGAGGTGTGCGGCAAGCCGATCGGGAAGGCCAGGATGCAGGCGTTCCCCCGCGCGACGCTGTGCGTCGAGGACAAGCAGCGGCAGGAACGGCGGGTCTGACGGCGGGCGTGCCGGTCGTCGGGTGATCGGACCGGCCCGTGTCGTACCCTCAACGTGTGAGCGAGGCGGAGCGCACCATCGAGACACCCGAAGATTCCTCCCGTCGTCCGGAGCCGGACGAGCCCGTGGAGGAAACGGCACCCCAGGCGGAGGCGGCCGCGGACGCGGCGGACGAGCCCGGGGCCGGGCCCGCGGCGCCTCGGCGCCGCCGGGTCGGCGTGCTGGCGGTGGTGGCGGCGTTCGCCTTCGTGCTGGACCTCGTCACCAAGATCGCCGCGGTGGAGTGGCTGGAGCACCAGCGCTCCATCGACATCATCGGCGACTGGCTGCGCTTCTCGGTGATCCGCAACGGCGGGGCCGCCTTCGGCTTCGGCGAGGCGCTGACCGTCTTCCTGACGGCCGTGGCCGCCATCGTGGTGGTGGTGATCATCCGGCTGGCCCGCAAGCTCTACAGCACACCGTGGGCGATCGCGCTGGGGCTGCTGCTGGGCGGGGCGTTCGGCAACCTCACCGACCGGCTCTTCCGGGCCCCGGGGGTCTTCGAGGGCCACGTCGTGGACTTCATCTCCGTCCAGCACTTCTCCGTGTTCAACCTGGCCGACTCGGCGATCGTCTGCGGTGGCATCCTCATCGTCATCCTCTCCTTCCGGGGCCTTGACCCGGACGGCACCGTGCACAAGGACTGACCGGCCTCGGGCATACTCGTTCGGGTGAGCGCGCATCCCGAGACCCGGACCCTTCCCGTACCCGACGGCCTGGAAGGGGAGCGGGTCGACGCCGCCCTCGCCCGGATGCTCGGCTTCTCCCGCACCAAGGCGGCCGAGCTGGCCACCGAGGGCAAGGTGCGGCTGGACGGCGCCGAGGTCGGCAAATCCGAGCGGGTGACCGGCGGCTCCTGGATCGAGGTCGAGATTCCCCCGCCGCCGGGCGCGGTGACCGTGGTGGCCGAGCCGGTCGAGGGCATGGAGATCGTGCACGACGACGACGAACTGGTCGTGGTCGACAAGCCGGTGGGGGTCGCCGCCCACCCCAGCCCCGGCTGGACCGGACCCACCGTGATCGGCGGCCTCGCCGCGGCCGGCTACCGCATCGCCACCTCCGGCGCGGCCGAACGGCAGGGCATCGTCCACCGGCTGGACGTGGGCACCTCGGGACTGATGGTCGTCGCCAAGTCCGAGCGCGCCTACTCGGTGCTCAAGCAGCAGTTCCGCGAGCGCACGGTCGACAAGCGCTACCAGGCCCTCGTCCAGGGCCACCCCGACCCGCTCAGCGGCACCATCGACGCGCCCATCGGGCGCCACCCCCAGCACGACTACAAGTGGGCGGTCACCGCCGAGGGCAAGCCCTCGGTCACGCACTACGACCTGATCGAGGCGTTCCGGGCGGCGAGCCTGCTCGACATCAAGCTGGAGACGGGCCGCACCCACCAGATCCGGGTGCACATGTCCGCGCACCGGCACCCCTGCGTCGGGGACCTGACGTACGGCGCCGACCCGACGCTCGCCAAGCGGCTGGGGCTCACCCGGCAGTGGCTGCACGCCGTGCGGCTCGGGTTCACCCACCCCGGCGACGGACAGTGGGCGGAGTTCGCCAGCCCCTACCCGGAGGACCTCCAGCGGGCCCTGGACCGCGTGCGGTCCGAGAGCGCCTGATCGCCTGACGGCGCCGGGGGCCTTGTCCGGACGTTTGCCCCGAACGCACAGGGGTCCCTTTAGGATCAACTGAATGGACCAGCTCACGCTGCTGTTCGCCCTGCTGCTCGGTGCCGTGGTCACCGTGCCGCTGGGCGACCGGATCTCCCTGCCCGCGCCCGTGCTGATGACCCTGTTCGGCGGTGCGCTGGCCCTGCTGCCGTTCGTACCGAACGTCGAGATCGCCCCCGAGCTGATCCTGCCCCTGGTGCTGCCACCGCTGCTCTACGCGGCCGTCCAGCGCACGTCCTGGCGGCAGTTCACCGCCAACCTGCGGCCCATCCTGCTGCTGGCGGTGGCCCTGGTCTTCGTCACCACCGCCGCCGTCGCCGCGGTGGCGCACGCGATCGTCCCGGGCCTGCCGCTGGCCGGCGCCGTGGCGCTGGGCGCGCTCGTCGCACCCCCCGACCCGATCGCCGCCACCGCCGTGGCCGGACGGATCGGACTGCCCCGCCGGATGGTGTCCATCCTGGAGGGCGAGGGCCTGTTCAACGACGTCACCGCCATCACCCTGTACCACGTGGCCATCGCCGCGACCGTCACCGGCACCTTCTCGGTGGGCTCGGCGGGCGCCGAACTGCTGCTGTCGGCGGCGGTGGCGATCGTGGTCGGCGTCGTGCTGGGCTGGGCGACGGTCAAGGTCCTCGCCCTGCTGGGCGACGCGACCCTGCGCACCGGGATGACGCTGCTGGTGCCCTTCGCCGCCTACGTGATCGCCGAGCAGACCCACGGCTCCGGGGTGCTCGCCGTCCTCGTCACCGCCATTTTCCTGAGCGAGGGCTCCGCGGACGCCGACGACGTCGCCGGGCGGATGACCGGACAGGCGTTCTGGTCGATCATCGACACCCTGGTCACCGGTGTCGCCTTCGGACTGATCGGCCTGGAACTGCACACCGTGCTCGGCACCGCCACCGACCGCTGGCGGGAGATGCTGCCGGCCGCCGGACTCGTCCTCGCCGTGGTGATCCTCGTCCGGCTGCTGTGGCTGCTGCCCGCCTCCTGGCTCACCCAGCGGCTGCACCGGCGCACCGACTACGCCGAGGAGATCCCGGTCAGCCCGCGCGAGACCCTGGTGATGTGGTGGTCGGGGATGCGCGGGGTGGCCTCGGTGGCCCTGGCCCTGGCCATCCCGCTGTCCACCGACACCGGCGCCGACTTCCCCGAGCGCGACGCCCTCGTCTTCGTCGCCTTCGTGGTGGTCCTCGGCACGCTGCTGCTCCAGGGACTGACGCTGCCCTGGCTCGCCGGGAAGCTGGGAGTGCGCGCGGACAGCGGCGTCGAGGAGGAACTGGAGCACCAGCTGGCGATGCGGGCGGCCAAGGCCGCCAAGCGGCGGCTGCGGGAGATCGAGGAGGCGGAGGGCGAGGACCTGCCCGAGGAGGTCTCGGAGATCCTGCTGCGCCGCGCGTACGACATCGGGGTGCGGATCTCGCCGCGGATCGCGGACGACGAGCGGCGCGACGCCTTCCACAAGCGGGCCGGCTATCTCAAGCACGTGCACCGGCTCAACGCCGAACTGCTGTCGGCGGCCCGGCACGAGGTGCTCGCCGCACGCAGCGAGCCGGGTTCCGACCCGGAGGTGGTCGACCGGGTGCTGCGTCAGCTGGACCAGCGCAGTCTGTAGACCGGTACGGGCCCGGCCCCGGAGTCCCGGCGCGGGGGAGCGGATCTCAGGGGGAGGGGTGGTCCTCGGTGCCGGAGGGGGATATCGCCGCGGGGGAGTGCGCCACCCTGGGCAGGGCGTGCGGGTGGTGGTCCCGCAGCCAGGCGATCAGCTCCTCGCGGACCGCGCAGCGCAGCGTCCAGGCGTCCCCGGAGTCCTTGGCCGACATCGCCGCACGGACCTGGATCGTGGTCGGCGTGCTGTCGGTCACCACCAGGCTCCACACCCGGCCGTCCCAGTCCGCGCGGCCCAGCAGGAACTCCTGGAGCCGCTTGCGCAGCGCCGGGATCGGGGTGGCGTGGTCCAGGTGCAGATACACCGTCGCGGTGATCTCGTGGCCGCCGCGCGACCAGTTCTCGTAGGGGCGGCTGTTGAAGTACGACACCGGCATCGTCAGCCGGCGGTCGTCCCAGATGCGGATGGTGAGGAAGGCCAGCGACAGTTCCTCGACGGTGCCCCACTCGCCGTCCACCACGACCGTGTCGCCGATCTTCACCGACTCGCCGAAGGCGATCTGCAGGCCGGCGAACAGGTTGCCGAGCATCGACTGGGCCGCCACACCGGCGATCACGCCGATCACACCGGCCGAGGCCAGCATCGAGGTGCCCAGCGCCCGCAGATCCGGGAAGACCAGCAGTATCGCCACCGCCGACGCCACGATCGCCAGGATGGTGGTGACCACCCGGCGCAGCATCGTCAGCTGGGTGCGGAACTGCCGGACCCGGGCCAGGTCCTCCGTCCTGGCCTCGTACCGGGCCAGGGTGTTCTCGGCGACCGCGTCGGCCGCGCGGATCGCCAGCCAGGCGGCGGAGGCGATGGTGAGGGTGGCCAGGATCTTGGGCACCACGTCGCCCTTGCCCAGCGACAGCTCCCACACCGCGTAGCTGATCTGCACGGCGCCCGAGGCGAGCAGCACCTGCAGCGGCGGCTGGCAGCTGCGCAGCAGGGACCACAGCCGGGTCTCGGGGTGGCGGGCGTCGGCGGCGCGCAGCGCGCGGTCGATCAGCCAGCCCATGAGCAGGGTGAGGGCGACGGTGCCACCGATCACCAGCAGTGGCCGCAGCACATCATCCATCGGTGGTTCAGTCCTCCGTCGTCGTGGTCCCCTGCGGGCCTGTATGCCGCGCGCTCACCCGGCCAGGCTACTGGCAGGATGAGGGCGCAGAGCAAGAGTGCCCCCTCCGGAAAGCGATCCCACCATGGCCGACGTTGTGCTGTTCCACTCCGCGTACGGGCTGCGGCCCGCCGTGCACACGGCGGCGGAGCGGCTGCGGGCCGCCGGGCACCAGGTGCACGTGCCCGACCTCTACGACGGGCGGACCGCCGGGACCGTGGAGGAGGGGATGGAGATCAAGGACGACATCGGCACGGACGAACTGCTGCGCCGTGCCGTCGCCGCCGCCGCCCCGTACTCGGACAAGGGCCTGGTGTACGCGGGCTTCTCGCTGGGTGCCTCGCTGGCGCAGACGCTGGCGCTGGGGGATGTGAAGGCGCGCGGGCTGCTGCTGCTCCACGGGACGGGGGACATCGCCGATGACGCGTCCTCGCCCGGGCTGCCCGTGCAACTGCACGTGGCCGACCCGGACCCGTTCGAGCCGCACGACTGGCAGACCGCCTGGTACCTGCGGATCGGGCGGGCCGGCGCGGACGCGGAGGTCTTCCCCTACGCGGGTGCGGGGCACCTGTACACCGACCCGGAGCTGCCGGACTACGACGCGGAGGCGGCGGAGGCCACCTGGCGCGTCGCGCTGGCGTTCCTCGACGAGGTGGGGTGACCCCCGGCCCCCACGGTGTGGGGGCCGGGGGCCGGCCCGGGTGCCTCAGCCCTGGGAGGCGGCGGCCAGGGCCGCGTCCAGGCTCTCGGGGGTGTACGGGGTCTCGATGAGCTGCCCGTTGATCTTGACGGCCGGGGTTCCCTCGACCTCGGGGTCGGCGTTGAACTTGTCCCCCATCTGAACGGCCCACGTGGCGTAGGTGCTGTTCGTGATGGCGTCCTGGAAGTCCTGGTTGTCCTTGAGCTCCGGGACGGTGTCGCCGATCTCGATCAGGTACTCGTCGGTGAACCCGTCCGTGCGCTCGTTGGGGTGCCAGTCGGCCGAGTAGAGGGCCTCGTGGAATCCGAGGAAGGCCTCGGGGCTGACGTTGAGGGCAGCGCCGAGGGCGGAGACGGCGTTCTTGGAGCCGTCGCCGGGGAAGTTGTTGTCCAGGAAGGTGCCGAAGACGAACTCGACCTTGTAGCTGCCGTCCTCGATGCCCTGCTTGAACGTCTCGCCCATCGTCTGTTCGAAGGTGGCGCAGACCGGGCAGCGCGGGTCCTCGTACAGGGTGACGGTGTTGGCGGCGTCCGGGTCGCCGACCTGGACGGTGAGGCTGTCGTCACCGGAGGTGTTGGCCGGGGCCTCGGTCGGGTAGTTGGCCGCGTTCTCGGCGTCGGCGTCGGTGTCGTCGGTGGCGGGGGCGCCGTTGTCGACGATGTCGCGCGCGGCGCTCCAGTCGGTGCTGTCACCGCCACCGCCGCTGTTGTTGGCGATGGCGAAACCTATGCCGCCGGCTATCGCCAGGATGGCGAGGACCGAGCCGCCGACGGTCAGCTGCCGGCGGATCTTGTCGCGCTTCGCCTGCTTGTCGCGTTCCGCCTTCAGGCGTTCGCGGGCCTCGCGCTTGGCTTCCTGGGAGTTGCGCTTGCTCATGATCGGGTTCTCCGTGAGGTGTGGGGTTCCGGTGCTGCGTGGAGCGGTCAGGCCGCGAGGGCCGGGCCGCGCGGCGGACCGCGCAGGGACACGGAGTGGGTGAGCAGCGCGCCGGCGCCCAGCGGGCGGGGCCGCAGAGCGGCGTACCGTACGGGCCCGCGGCCGGCCGTGGCGGCGGCCCGGTGGACCGCGACGGCGATCAGCAGCGGCCGGAAGGTGGCGGCCACGGCGGCGTGCAGCAGCCGGGCCAGCGCGGCCTCGCCGCAGCGCAGCCAGGCCGCGGCGGCGAGCCCCACCGTGAGGTGGGCGCCGAGCAGCAGCCAGGGCAGCGCCGGGTGGACGGGGGTGGCCAGCGGGGTCTGCTCACCGGTGGCGAGCCGGGCCAGGGGCGTACCGACGTCGCCGCCCGCGCAGAACAGGTTCAGGCCCATGAAGTGCAGCGGGCGGACCAGGCCGCCCGCTCCGGTGCCGTAGCAGGCGGTCTGGCCGGCGGTGAAGATCGTGTCCGCGGCGAGCTGGAGGGGCAGCAGGAGTCCGGCGATGTGCCAGAAGCGGCGCTCGCCGGTCCCGGCGAGCACGTACGCCACGGCGAAGATCACCACGGTGACGGCGGCCACGGTGGGGACCGGCAGCGGCGTACCGGACAGCAGGACGTGCGCGGCGGACGCCAGCGCGACGCACAGCGCGCTGAAGACGGCCGCGCGCGCCGTGCGTATGCCGGGTCCGCTGACTATGCCCATCGAGCCGAGTGTGCCACGGGTGGGCCCGTGGCCGGTATGGGGGTGACGGAGGTGACCGTCACAACGCGATACCGGCCCAGGCGGAGGGACCGAATCCGCCCTTGATGTCCGAGGCGATGTTGTCCGGGTTCACCAGGAAGCCGAGCTCGAAGATCGTCGTCTTCTGCCGGCCCTCGACCTTGAGGCGGACCGGGGAGTCCCCGGGGTGGGCCTTGAGGGTGCGCTTGAGCTCACGGACGGCGCGGCCGTTGATCCGGTGCTCGGGGAGGACGAGCAGGACCGGGGGCTTGCCGCCGTGCTCGGCCGAGGAGATGTCCAGGGCGGTGATCTCCTGGCCGAAGATGCTGATGGCCCCGTCGCGCTCGTTGATGCGGCCGCGGACCGAGAGCACGTTGTCGTCGATCAGCTCGTGCTGGACGAGGGCGTACGACTTGGGGAAGAACAGCACCTCGCAGCTGGCGTCCCGGTCGGCGATGGTGACGATGGCCCACGGGTCGCCCTGCTTGTTGAGGCGGCGGTCGATGCCGGTGATCAGTCCGGCGATCTTGGTCTCGCCCTCGGTGCGGCCGGAGGCGAGCAGCTCGGCGATGGAGGTGTCGCGGCTGCGGGCCAGGATGTGCTCGGCGCCGTCCAGGGGGTGCGAGGAGACGTACAGGCCGAGCATCTCGCGTTCGAGGGAGAGCTTGGCCTTGCGGTTCCACTCCTGCTCGCTGACCTCGAAGTCCAGACCGATGGTCGGGATGTCGTCGCCGGTGTCGATGGAGCCGAAGAGGTCGTCCTGGCCGATGGCCTGCTGCTTCTTGACGGGGATGACGGCGTCCACGGCGGTCTCGTGGATGTCGCACAGGCCCTTGCGGGTGTGGCCCAGGGAGTCGAAGGAGCCGGCCTTGATGAGGGAGTCGATGGTGCGCTTGTTGCACACCACGATCTCGGACTTGTCGAGGAAGTCGGCGAAGGAGGTGTACTTGCCCTTGGACTTGCGGGTGCTCACCAGGGATTCGATGACGTTGGCGCCGACGTTGCGGATGGACTGGAGGCCGAAGCGGACGTCCTCGCCGATGGCGGAGAAGTCGGCGACGGACTCGTTGACGTCGGGGGAGAGGATCTTGATGCCCAGGCGGCGGCACTCCGCCAGGTAGATGGCGGTCTTGTCCTTGTCGTTGTCGACGGAGGTGAGCAGGGCCGCCATGTACTCGGCGGGGAAGTTGGCCTTCAGGTAGGCGGTCCAGTAGGCGACCATGCCGTACGCGACGGTGTGCGACTTGTTGAACGCGTACCCGGAGAAGGGGACCAGCACGTCCCACACGGCCTGGATGGCCTCGTCGGAGTAGCCGCGCTCGCGGCAGCCCTTCTGGAAGGGGATGAACTCCTTGGCGAGGACCTCGGGCTTCTTCTTGCCCATGGCGCGGCGCAGCAGGTCGGCCTGGCCCAGGCTGTAGCCGGCCAGGATCTGGGCGGCCTTCTGCACCTGCTCCTGGTAGACGATGAGGCCGTAGGTCGGGTCGAGGATCTCCTGGAGCGGCTTCTCCAGCTCCGGGTGGATCGGGGTGATCTCCTGGCGGCCGATCTTGCGCAGCGCGTAGTTGGTGTGCGAGTCGACGCCCATCGGGCCGGGGCGGTAGAGCGCGAGGACGGCGGAGATGTCGTCGAAGCGGTCGGGCTGCATCAGGCGCAGCAGGGAGCGCATGGCCGTGCCGTCGAGCTGGAAGACGCCCAGGGTGTCGCCGCGGGCGAGGAGTTCGTAGGTGGGCTTGTCGTCCAGTTCGATGGTGCTGGTGTCGACGTCGATGCCGCGGTTCTCTTTGATGATCTTGATGGCGTGATCGATGATGCCCAGGTTCCGCAGACCCAGGAAGTCCATCTTGATCAGGCCCATCTCCTCGCAGTCGGGATACGAGAAGCCGGTGATGATGGTGCCGTCGCGGTCCCGCTTGTGCATCGGGATGAGGTCGAGGAGCGGGGTGCGGGAGAGGATGACGGCGGCGGCGTGCACGCCCGTGCCGCGGGTGAGGCCCTCGATGCCGCGCGCGGTGTCGATGATCTTCTTGACGTCGGGCTCGTTCTCGTACATCGAGCGGATCTCGGCGGCCTCGGAGTACCGGGGGTGTTCCGGGTCGAAGATGCCGGACAGCGGGATGCCCTTGCCCATGACGTCCGGCGGCATCGCCTTGGTGATGCGGTCGCCCATGGAGAAGGGGAAGCCGAGGATGCGGTTGGCGTCCTTGACGGCCGCCTTCGCCTTGATGGTGCCGAAGGTGTTGACCTGGGCGGTGTACGCCTCGCCGTACTTGTCGGTGAGGTAGCGCACCATGACGTCGCGCTGGCGGTCGTCGAAGTCGAGGTCGACATCCGGGGGGTTGATGCGCTCGGGGTTGAGGAACCGCTCGAAGAGCAGGCCGTGCTTGAGCGGGTCGACGTCGGTGATGCGGGTCAGGTACGCGACGAGGGAGCCGGCCGCCGAGCCTCGTCCCGGGCCGACGGGGACGCCGTTGTCGCGGCCGTACTTGCAGATGTCGGAGACCACGAGGAAGTAGGAGTCGAAGCCCATCGGGGTGATGACCGACAGCTCGGTCTCCAGGCGCTCCAGCACCTCGGGCTCGGGGTTGTCGCCGTAGCGCTCCTTGATGCCGCGCTCGCACTCCTTGCGCAGCCAGCTGGCCTGGGTCTCGCCCGCGGGGACGTCGAACTGCGGCATCTGGTCCTCGTAGGCGAACACCTCCTTGTACGACTCGACGCGCTCGGCGATCAGCAGCGTGTTGTCGCAGGCCTCGGGGAGTTCGGAGAACAGCTGCCGCATCTCGGCGGAGGTCTTGATGTAGTAGCCGGTGCCGTTGAACTTGAAGCGGTTGGTGTCCGCCTTGTTCTTGCCCACGCCCACGCACAGCAGGCTGTCGTGGTCGTCCGCCTGGTCCTCGGTGACGTAGTGCGAGTCGTTGGTGGCCAGCAGCGGGATGTTCAGCTGCTTGGCGATGCGCAGCAGGTCCTCGCGAACGCTGCGCTCGATGTCCAGGCCGTGGTCCATCAGTTCCAGGAAGTAGTTCTCTTTCCCGAAGATGTCCTGGTACGTGGCGGCGGCCTTGACGGCCTCGTCGTACTGGCCGAGCCGGAGCCGGGTCTGCACCTCGCCGGAGGGGCAGCCGGTGGTGGCGATGATGCCGGTGGCGTGCTGGGAGATCAGCTCGCGGTCCATGCGGGGCTTCATGTAGTAGCCCTCGAAGGAGGCGAGGGAGGAGAGCCGGAAGAGGTTGCGCAGCCCCTGGGCGTTCTGCGCCCACATGGTCATGTGGGTGTAGCGGCCACCGCCGGAGACGTCCTTGCCGCCCTCGCCGCTGGCGTCCTGGCCGCGTCCGCTGCCGCCCCAGAAGACCTGCTTCTTGTGGAAGCGGGACTCGGGCGCGACGTACGCCTCGATGCCGATGATCGGCTTGACGCCGGTCTTGCTCGCGGTGCTGAAGAATTCGTAGGCCCCGAACATGTTGCCGTGGTCGCTCATCGCGACGGCGGGCATCCCCTGGCGTTCGACTTCGGCGAACAGCTTGCCGTTCTTCGCGGCCCCGTCGAGCATCGAGTACTCGGTGTGAACATGCAGGTGAACGAAGTTGTCGGCCACGGTGGTAGGGACTCCTCGCGGGGTGGGGCTCAGGGGGGTGTGGGGGTTCCCCACCCTAACGCGATGAGGCCGGTGGGCCGGTGGGTGACGTGGGTGAAGGTGTGCGGGAAATCCGGTCCCTGTGAGGGGGTGGGCCCGGGAGCGGGTCTATTCCGTGGGGCTCGTCGTCGACCAGGATGTCGAACTCGGCGTTGTCCCCCCTCGGCCGAGGTCGTGGTGATGGTCACGCCGTAGGTCCGGCCGCCCGCCGTCAGCCCGCGGCGGATGCTCGCCCCGACCTGCGCAGGTGAGGTCCTCGGCGCAGGTGAGGTCGTCGGGGGCCTGGCCGACCCGCCCCTCCAGCGCTGCGGACGCCTGCTCGGCCGCCTCGTCGGGGACAGACGCGGGTCGCCCGCGCTCCGGTTCGACGGCGGCATGAAGCGAGATGATGTTGAGATTTTCGCGCCGGTGTCGCTCCCGGGAGGTCGCCTGCGCGCGGCGGCGTTCAGCGGGCGGCAGCCGGGGCGTGCGTGGCGTCGTGAGAAGGATGTTCCGGTCTTGATCGGATCATGAGATCGCCTTTACCGGAAAAGGAAACTGCTTTGCCCGAATGAGTAATTGACGGCGTTACCTTCGATGTGGAGTGAATGGCCCGCTTGAGGGGTGGAATGCCGTGGAAGCCAGAATGATTGAGAAGGCCGTATTTCTCCTGCGTGAGGCGCATGTCTCGCGTGGTGCGGTGATACGGGCGCTGGCCGAGTATTTCCCGGGGACCGCGTTCGACGATCGCACGCGGTGTGTGTACGAGGCGTGGGACCAGGTGCATCAGGGTGCACCGGCGCTCCCTTCCGTTCCCTCGGAGCTGTCCCAGGCACGCACGTTCGCGGCGGCGCACGAACGGCACGGATTCTCCGACTGAGCGGCGACGGAATCGCGCACACGGCGAGGGCGCACCCCGGCGGGGGTGCGCCCTCGTGCTGTGGTCAGTTGTGGCCGAAGCGGCGGGGTTTGCCGGAGGGGGACTCGGACTGCTCGCGTATCTGCTGCTGCTCACGTTCGTTCATGCGGCGTTCGTCGTCGCCGGAGCGTCCGCTTCTGGGCTGCTGCTGATCGCGGCCGCGTTTCTTCTTGCTCATGATCGCCTCCAGGCTGCGGGAATCAGTGGGCGCGATCAGATTCGCATGATCGTACAGACTTCGCATTTCGGGCAGGTTGCGCGATGTCTCCTGTATGACCGGTTCCGGTCCGACTCGCCACGCCGATGATCGAGTTCAGGCTGATAACGGTGACGCGGTCGGGCAGACTCCAGAAAACGGCTCGGTGAAAGAGGTGCCACGTGGACCGCTGCGTCGTCCTGGTCGATGCCGGATATCTGCTCGGGGCCGCCGCGAGCCTCCTGGCGGGTGAACCCTCCCGCCCCCGCATCAGCGTGGACCACACCGCCCTCATCCAAGGGCTGCGGGAGGGCGCGGAGGCGGACACCGGCTGCGATCTGCTGCGCATCTACTGGTTCGACGGCGCCCCGGACCGGGTCCCGCAGCCCGAACACCGGCGACTTCGCGTCATGCCCCGTGTCACCGTAAGGCTGGGCGCCCTCACCCGCAGCGACGGACGGTGGGCGCAGAAGGGCGTGGACGCCGCCATGCACGCCGAACTCACCGAACTGGCGCGGAACCGGGCCTGCGCCGACATCGTGCTCATCACGGGTGACGGCGATCTGCTCCCGGGCCTGGTGTCCGCCAAGGAACACGGGGTCGCCGTGCACCTGTGGGCGGTCCAGGCCGCCGACGGCGACTACAACCAGTCCGAGGACCTCGTCGCCGAGGCGGACGAACGACGGGTGCTCGACCGGGCCTGGATCACCAGGGCCATCCGGGTGAAGGAGGCCCAGCCGCAGCCGAGGCCCGAGATCGCCGCGATCCTCTCCGCCCCGCCCGCCCAGGCCAAGAACGGCGAACAGGTCCGGGCCACCACCGCCGCCGTCAGCACCGAGCCGTGCCCCACCGCCACCGAGACCGAGCCGGTGGGAAAAGTGCCCACCCCCAAGGACCTCGCCTCGCTGGGCCGCCCCGCGCAGGCACCCCCGACCTCCGCCACGCTGCGCTGGTCCTCCGACCGCGGATGGGTGGAGCGCGGCCCCGAGGAGTCGCCGGAGACGGCGGCGCTGCCGATGCTGTCGCACCTGACGACCGCCGAGCAGCGCTGGGCCGACCGGGAGGAGGACATCACGGCGGTCAGCGGTGACCCCTTCGAGGTCGGCCAGGTCTTCGCCCGCCGCTGGGCGGAACGGCTCGGCGGCACCAAACCGTTCGTACAGCTGTCGGCCCTGTCCGCCGACTACCCGCGCATCCCGCACCGCATCGACGGCGAGCTGCTGCGCTACGCGGCCCGCTTCGGACTGCTGGCGCACAAGGACGACCAGATCGACGAACGGGACCGGTACGCGATCCGGGCCGGGTTCTGGCGGGAGATCGACGAACGGACGGACACGGTCCGCACCGCGGGCCCCGAATCCTGAGGCCCGTCCCCCAAGAAGGCCCCGGGTCCCCGGCGACGGCGGGCGCCACGTAGGGTCAGGGGCTGTGGGCCCCATTACCGCATGGGTCGGGCGGTCGAAGTCCGGCGTTCAGCAGACAGCGGCGGACAGCGGTGATGCTGTGACCGCGCTGACCGTGCGCGGGCTCGTCAAGACCTACCCGGCGCCGCGCGGTTGGCGGCGTTCCCGGGGCGCCCCTGTGGTGGCCAGCGACGGCGTGGACCTCGACGTCACGGCCGGAGAGATCTTCGGCCTGCTGGGGCCCAACGGGGCCGGCAAGACCACCCTCGTACGACAGCTCACCGGGCTCCTGCGACCCGACGCCGGGAGTATCGAACTGCTGGGGCACGACCTGGTGCGGCACCCGCGGCGCGCCGCCCGGCTGCTGGCGTACCTGGGGCAGGAATCCAGCGCGCTGGACGAACTGACCGTGGCGCTGGCCGCCGAGACCACCGCACGGCTGCGCGGGCTGGACGCCGCGGCGGCGCGGCGGGAACGGGACGCCGTCATCGAGGAGCTGGGCCTGGGGCCCCTCGCCGGGCGGCCGCTCAAGAAGCTCTCCGGCGGGCAGCGCCGGCTGGCCTGCGTGGCCACCGCCCTGGTGGCCGGCCGCCCCGTCCTCGTCCTGGACGAGCCCACCACGGGCATGGACCCCGTCGCCCGGCGCGCGGTGTGGGCCGCCATCGACCGGCGGCGCGCGGAGTACGGGACCACCGTGGTCCTGGTGACCCACAACGTGATCGAGGCGGAGACCGTGCTCGACCGGGTCGCCGTCCTCGATGCGGGCCGGGTCATCGCCTGCGACACCCCCGGCGGGCTGAAGGCCCTGGTGGGGGACGAGGTGCGGCTGGACCTGGTGTGGCGCGACGAGCCGCCGCTGTGGGTGCCGGCCATCGCCGCGCTGCGCCCCGGGGCCGTGGAGGCCGGGCGGCGCTGGACACTGCGGCTGCCCCCCGAGCGGGCGCGGGCGGCCGTGACCGAGGTGACCACCGGGCCGGCGTTCGCCGCCCTCGACGACTTCACCCTGGCCACCCCCACGCTCGAGGACGTCTACCTCGCGCTGGGCGGCCAGGGGGACGGGCTGGTACGGGCGTGAGCGCTTCCGTTCCCCATCCGCTGGCTCCCGCCGTACGGCTGTGGCCCTCGCTGCGGGCCGTCTATGTCGCGCAGCTGTCGCGGGCGCGGGTGGCCAGGATCCCGCTGCTGTTCGTGGCCACCTTCCAGTCCATCGGGATCATGATCCTGATGCGCGGGGTGGTCGACGGCGGCACCGGGGACGAGGCGCGGGCGGTCGTGGCGGGCTCGTCGGTGCTGGTGGTGGCGTTCGTCGCGCTGAACCTGCTGGCCCAGCACTTCGGGCAGCTGCGGGCGAGCGGCGGCATCGACCACTACGCGACGCTGCCGGTGCCGGCCGCCTCGGTGGCGCTGGGGACGGCGGCGGCGTACGCCTCGTTCACGGTGCCGGGGGTGATCGTCACGGCGGTCTCCGGCAGTCTGCTGTACCAGTTGCCGCTGGGCGGACTGTGGGTGCTGCTGGCGGTGATCCCGCTGGCCGGGGCCGCGCTGGCGGGGCTCGGGGCGGCGCTCGGACTGCTGGCGCCCCGGCCCGAGCTGGCCACCCTGTGCGGGCAGCTGGGCATGTCGGCGGCGCTGCTGCTGGGCGTCCTGCCGGCCGGGCGGATGCCGGAGCCGGTGCGATGGCTGCGCGAGCTGCTGCCGTCCACCTACGGGGTGGAGGCGCTGGCCGAGGTGCTGCGGCCGGGGCCGGACTGGGGGTCGGTGGTCGCGAACCTCGGGGTGTGCGCGGCGGTGGGGGCGCTGGCGCTGACCCTGGCGACCTGGGCCTACCGGCGGGCGGCCATCAGCCGGGTGTTCTGACCCGGTGCCCGCTGTTCAGCCGTTGGACCAGTTCCGGGTGGACAGCACCAGCCGATAGCCGTCGGGGTCCTGGACCGTGACGCCCCAGCTGTCCCAGTACGGATTGTGTGCCCGGACGCGTCGGCCGCCGTGCTCTTCGAGCCGGTTCACCAGGGAGTCGGGGACGGGCGTGCCCAGGTAGAGAACCAGCAGGTCCTCGGGGGTGGGCCGGGGCTCCACGGTGGCCAGCGGGTCCTGCACGAGCTCCAGGTGCCAGGAGGCGTCCGGGCGGCCGAGCATGAGCAGGTGGTGGCGGTGGGCGGGTGTGCCGTCGGCGGCCTGCCGGTACAGCACCTGGAACCCGAGGCCGTCGTGCCAGAAGCGCTCCGCCGCGCCGAGGTCCCGGGAGGGGCGGGCGATGCGCAGGTGGGGGGTGAGGTCGACCGCGTCGGACATGAGGTGCTCCTGTCGTTGTCGTTGCCGCGCCGTGAGCCTAGTGAGCGGTCGGGACGGGCGCCTCGGGCGCCGGCCCTGGGGCGGGAGTCGGACCGGGTCTCGGTCGGGCGACCCTTGCCACGGTGTCGATGATCCGCTCATACATCCGAACGGCCCTACCGATGCCCGAACAGGTGGCCGGTGCTGGCAGGATGTTGGGGTGATCGCGCCCCAGCCTTCCGAGGACCACCGCTCGCCCGCCATGGGCGGCGGCCATGACCCCTGGTCGGTTCCCGCCCAGCCCCCGCCGGAGCGTGCGCGCCCGCAGTGGGGCCGGGAGACAGGGACCGCGCTGCTGGTGGCGCTCCCCGTCGCGGTACTGGCCGGGCTGGCGCTCGGCGCGCTGTGGCCGCTGCTGGCGCCCCGGGTCCCCGTGGTGTCCAACGGCCGCGCGGTGATGCTCCAGAACTCCGAGGGGCAGCAGTCGATCGCGATTGACGGGACGTTTCTGCTGACCGGCCTCGCGGTGGGGGCGGTCGCCGGGACGCTGGTCTTCTTGCTGCGGCGGCGCAAGGGCGGGATCGCCGAGGTGCTCGGGCTCGCCGCCGGCGCGCTGGCCGGCGCCTTCCTCGCCTGGCGCGTCGGCATCTGGCTGGGGCCCGAGCAGGACCTGGTGGCGCACGCACGCCGGGTGGGGGAGGGCGTGGTCTTCGACGGGCCGCTCAAGCTGGAGGCGAAGGGCGTCCTGGTGGGCCTGCCGTTCGGCGCGGTCGGGGCCCATCTGCTGTGCACCGCGCTGTGGGGTCCGCGCGATCCGCTGCCCGCGCCGGGACGGACGGTGCCGCAGTGGCCGTCCAAGCCGTCCAGGCCCTCCGCCTGACGGGCACGGCCCCGCCCGGCGGTCTCAGTCCTTGCCGATCGGGGCCGTCACCGCTGAGGTGAGGGCGATCAGATCGGCCGGGGCCAGCTCGATCTCCAGACCGCGCCGGCCGGCCGAGACGAAGACCGTCCCGTATCCGGTGGCGGAGGCGTCCAGCACGGTGGGCAGCCGCTTGCGCTGGCCCAGCGGTGAGATGCCGCCCCGTACGTAGCCGGTGGTGCGCTCCGCCGCCGCCGGATCGGCCATCGCCGCGCGCTTGCCGCCGACCGCCGCCGCCAGGGCCTTGAGATCGAGGGAGCCGGCGACCGGCACCACCGCCACGGTCAGGGCCCCGTCCACCTCGGCGACCAGCGTCTTGAAGACCTGCCGGGGATCGTTGCCCAGCGCCCGGACCGCCTCCTCGCCGTACGAGGAGGAGCCGGGATCGTGGTCGTAGGCGTGCAGGGTGAACCGTACGCCCGCCCCGGTGGCCGCCACCGTGGCCGGAGTGCCGCCCCCGCCCGTCCGCTGCTTCTTCTTCGCCACCGCCGGCCTCTCAGTTCATGCTGGTGGGGCGCAGCGTGTACTCGGCGCCCGGAACCGAGGGCAGCCTACTGATCAGGGTCGTCTCACGGCGCAGGATTTTCAGCTCCTCCGCCAGCCGGGTCGCGGTGTCCTTGGCCTGGAGCAGCCGCTGCTTGTCCGAGGTGTACATGACGGTGGCCGCCGCCACCAGGTACGAGACGACCGAGGGGTCCTCGGGCAGTTCCTGACCGGAGGCCAGGGTGCGTTCGTTGGCGCCCGCCAGCTCCTTCTGGTAGCCGCGGAACGCCCGCAGCACCCCGGAGGCCAGGGCCCCGGCGCCCTCGCCGGGATCCTCCGGCAGGGTCTCCACCTCCGCCGTGAGATACGGGCCGCTGCTCTCCACGGACAGCAGCCGGAACCGCGTCGTCCCGGTGGCCAGCACCTCGTAGCCGTCGGCGGCCGCCTCCGGCTCGCCCTCCTCGGCGAGCACGGCCGCCGCCGAGGACGCGCGCGGCCGGATGGTGGAGGCGTCCGCGATGCAGCCGACCCCGTGGAAGGAGTCCATCGGATCGGCGGCGAAGCCCGCTCCCGGGCCGGCCTCCGGCAGCGGCGCGTCGGGCTCGGGCAGTCCGATGGCGCTGGGCGCCACCTCGTGTCCGTCCCTGATCGCGACCACCCCGAACGGTCGTGGACCGTCCTCGGGGAGGTCCAGCAGATCCCGCATCAGGGCCCGGTAGCGCGCCTCGAAGACGTTCAGCGGCAGCACGAGCCCGGGGAAGAGCACGGTGTTGAGCGGAAACAGTGGCAGGCGCGTGGTCGTCACGACCGGCCAGCCTACTGGCTGTGTGGCCCCCCGCAACGGTGGGTCGCCGCTCATCCGGGGACCGCATGGTGAAACGCGCGATCGCCGTGTCACAGGGGTCTGAGAGACTGGAGAAGTGCTGAACCGAATCGATCTGCGCGATTCTCCCTCGTCAGAGGGTGCGATCGACCGCGACCTGCTGCCCCGCGCCGAACTCGACGTCGAGGCCGCCCTGGAGAAGGTGCGGCCCATCTGCGAGGACGTGCGCCATCGTGGCACGGCGGCGCTGGTCGAGTACGCACGGCGGTTCGACCGGGTGGAGATCGAGCGGGTACGGGTCCCGGCCGACCGGATCGAGCGGGCGCTGGCCGAGCTGGATCCCGCCGTGCGGGCGGCGCTGGAGGAGTCGATCCGGCGCGCGCGTCTGGTCCACCGGGACCAGCGGCGTACCGACTCCACCGTGCGCGTGGTGCCGGGCGGCACCGTCAGCGAGCGGTGGGTGCCGGTGGAGCGCGTCGGGCTGTACGTGCCCGGCGGGCAGGCGGTGTACCCGTCGTCCGTGGTGATGAACGTGGTGCCCGCGCAGGAGGCGGGTGTCGCCTCGCTGGCGGTCTCCTCGCCCCCGCAGCGCGAGCACGGCGGGCTGCCGCACCCCACCATCCTGGCGGCGTGCGCGCTGCTGGGCGTCGACGAGGTGTACGCGGCCGGCGGCGCGCAGGCGATCGCCATGTTCGCCTACGGCACCGACGAGTGCGCCCCGGCGCAGCTGGTGACCGGCCCCGGCAATGTGTACGTGGCGGCGGCGAAGCGGCTGCTCAAGGGCCGGATCGGGATCGACGCCGAGGCCGGGCCCACGGAGATCGCGGTGCTGGCGGACGACAGCGCCGACCCGCGCCACGTGGCGGCCGACCTGATCAGCCAGGCCGAGCACGACGAGCTGGCGGCGGCGGTGCTGGTGACCGACTCGGCGGCGCTGGCGGAGGCCGTCGAGGCGGAGGTACGGGCGCAGGTCGCACTCACCAAGCACCAGGAGCGGGTGACGGCGGCGCTGACCGGCCGGCAGTCCGGGATCGTACTGGTGGACGGTGTCGAGCAGGGGCTCGCGGTCGTCAACGCGTACGCGGCCGAGCACCTGGAGATCCTCACCCGGGACGCGGCGGCGGTCGCGGCGCGGGTGCGCAACGCCGGCGCGGTGTTCGTCGGCCCCTGGGCGCCGGTCTCGCTGGGCGACTACGCGGCCGGCTCCAACCACGTCCTGCCCACCGGTGGCTGCGCCTGCCACTCCTCGGGCCTCTCCGTGCAGTCCTTCCTGCGCGGCATCCATGTCGTGGAGTACGACCGCGCGGCGCTGGCCGAGGTGGCCGGCCACGTGGTCACGCTCGCGGAGGCGGAGGATCTGCCCGCCCACGGTGCCGCGGTGAAGGCACGGTTCGATGGGAAGGTTCCGGACAGCAAGTGACCCGTATCGACGACTTGCCGCTGCGCGACGAACTGCGCGGCAAGACCCCCTACGGCGCGCCGCAGCTCGATGTGCCGGTGCGCCTGAACACGAACGAGAACCCGTACCCGCTGCCCGACGCGCTGGTGCGCCGGATCGCCGAGCGCGTCTCGGACGCGGCGCGCGGGCTGAACCGCTACCCGGACCGGGACGCGGTGGAGCTGCGGACGGCGCTGGCCGGCTATCTGACGCAGACCACCGGGTACGCGGTCGGCCCGCGGCAGGTGTGGGCCGCCAACGGCTCGAACGAGATCCTCCAGCAGCTGCTCCAGGCGTTCGGCGGTCCCGGGCGCACGGCGCTCGGCTTCGACCCCTCGTACTCCATGCACGCGCTCATCGCGCGCGGCACCGGCACGGGGTGGGTCTCCGGGGCGCGGGACGAGGCGGACTTCACCATCGACGAGCCGGCCGCGGTGGAGTTCGTCACCGCGCACCGGCCCGACGTGCTGTTCATCTGCTCACCGAACAACCCGACCGGTACGGCGGTCGAGCCCGACACCGTCCTGGCGCTGTACGACGCGGCCCAGCGGGCGGCGAAGGGCCGGCACGGCGCGCTGGTGGTGGTCGACGAGGCGTACGCCGAGTTCAGCCACCGGCCCTCGCTGCTGCCGCTGATCGAGGGCCGGCCGAACCTGGTCCTCTCGCGGACCATGTCCAAGGCGTTCGGGGCGGCCGGGCTGCGGCTGGGCTATCTGGCCGCGGACCCCGCGCTGGTGGACGCCGTGCAGCTGGTCCGGCTGCCGTACCACCTGTCCGCCGTCACCCAGGCCACCGCGCACGCCGCGCTGGAGTTCGCCCCCACGCTGCTGGGTTACGTCCAGGAGCTGAAGTCCGAACGCGACCGGCTGGTGCGCGAACTGCGGGCGATGGGCCTGGACGTGACGGAGTCGGACGCCAACTTCATCCAGTTCGGGAGCTTCGCCGATCCGCACGCCTTCTGGGAGAAGGTGCTGGAACACGGCGTGCTCATCCGGGACAACGGGGTGCCGGGACGGCTGCGCGTCAGCGTCGGCACCCCGGCCGAGAACGACACGTTCCTGGAGGCGGCGCGGGCCGCGCTCAAGGAGACGCAAGCAGCAGCACCAGAGAGCGAGGAACGCCCATGAGCCGCGTGGGGCGGGTGGCACGGACCACCAAGGAAACGTCGGTCGTCGTCGAGATCGACCTCGACGGCACCGGGCAGGTCGATGTGTCGACCGGGGTCGGCTTCTACGACCACATGCTCGACCAGCTGGGGCGGCACGGGCTGTTCGACCTGACCGTGAAGACCGAGGGTGATCTGCACATCGACACCCACCACACCATCGAGGACACGGCGCTGGCACTCGGCGCGGCGTTCAAGCAGGCGCTGGGCGACAAGCGCGGGATCGTCCGGTTCGCCGACGCCTCCGTGCCGCTGGACGAATCGCTGGCGCGGGTGACGGTGGACCTGTCGGGCCGGCCGTACCTCGTGCACAGCGAGCCGGAGGGCATGGCGCCGATGATCGGGTCGTACGACACGACGATGACCCGGCACATCCTGGAATCGTTCGTGGCGCAGGCGCAGATCGCACTGCACGTCCACGTGCCGTACGGGCGCAACGCGCACCACATCGTGGAGTGCCAGTTCAAGGCGCTGGCGCGGGCGCTGCGCGGCGCCAGCGAGATCGACCCCCGGCAGACCGGGATTCCGTCGACGAAGGGCGCGCTGTGAACTGGGCCTCGATCCTGCTGTTCGCGGGCGGGCTGTTCCTGGGCGGGGGCACGTACTCCTTCATCCAGCAGAAAATGCCGCGCGGCGTCACCGTGCTGTTGGGCATAGGCGCCCTGATGTGTGTCGTGGCCGGTGTCATGGTGCTGGAGGTGTGGGAGTGACGGCCTCGGTGGTCGTGTTCGACTACGGCTTCGGCAACATCCGCTCCGCGGAGCGGGCGCTCGCCCGGGCCGGGGCCCAGGTGGAGATCACCCGGGACTTCGACACCGCGCTGAACGCGGACGGCCTGCTGGTGCCCGGCGTCGGCGCCTTCGCCGCCTGCATGGCGGGCCTGCGCGAGGCGCGCGGCGACTGGGTCATCGGGCGGCGGCTGGCCGGGGGCCGGCCGGTGCTCGGGATCTGCGTGGGGATGCAGATCCTGTTCGCCCGCGGCATCGAGCACGGCGTCGAGAGCGAGGGCCTGGACGAATGGCCCGGCACGGTCGGACCGCTGACGGCCGACGTGGTGCCGCACATGGGGTGGAACACGGTGACGGCGCCCGCGGGGTCACGGCTGTTCGCGGGCCTGTCGCAAGAGGACCGCTACTACTTCGTGCACTCGTACGCGGTGGCCGAGTGGGAGCTGGAGGCGCACAACGAGGCGCTGACCGCCCCGCTGGTCACCTGGGCCACCCATGGTGCGCCCTTCGTCGCGGCGGTGGAGAACGGCCCGCTGTCCGCGACACAGTTCCACCCGGAGAAGTCCGGCGATGCCGGGGCCCAGCTGCTGAAGAACTGGATTGAGACGCTGTGACGAACACCGCGAACACCGCGAAGTTGGAACTCCTGCCGGCCGTCGACGTACGGGACGGGCAGGCCGTACGGCTGGTGCACGGCGAGTCGGGGTCGGAGACCTCCTACGGCGACCCGCTGGCCGCCGCCCTGGAGTGGCAGCGGGCGGGCGCCGAGTGGCTCCACCTGGTGGATCTGGACGCGGCGTTCGGAACCGGCGACAACCGCGAGCAGATCGCGGACGTGGTGCGCTCGATGGACATCAAGGTCGAACTGTCCGGCGGCATCCGGGACGACGCCTCGCTGGCGGCGGCCCTGGGCACCGGCTGCACCCGGGTCAACCTGGGCACGGCGGCGCTGGAGTCGCCCGCGTGGGTGGCGCGGGTGATCGCCGAGTACGGCGACCGGATCGCGGTGGGGCTGGACGTGCGCGGCACGACGCTGCGCGGGCGCGGCTGGACGCGGGACGGCGGCGACCTGTACGAGACGCTGGCCCGGCTCGACTCCGAGGGCTGCGCGCGGTACGTGGTGACCGACATCGCCAAGGACGGCACCCTTCAGGGCCCCAACCTGGAGTTGCTGAAGAACGTGTGCGCGGCGACCGACCGTCCCGTGGTGGCCTCCGGCGGCGTGTCCTCCCTCGATGACCTGCGGGCCCTTGCGACGCTGGTGCCGCAGGGTGTGGAGGGTGCGATCGTCGGCAAGGCGCTGTATGCCAAGGCATTCACGCTGGAGGAGGCGCTGAAGTCCGTATGAGCGGCAGCACGTGGGAAGACACGCTCGGCTCGGCGCGGGCGGTGGCGGCCGGGGACCGGGTGCTGGTCTCCGGGACGGCGCCGCTCGCGGACGGCGGCCGGATGTCGGTGTCGGCCACCGACGACCCGTACGAGCAGACCCGGGCCGCCTTCGGCGACGCGGTGGAGGCGCTGCGGCCGTACGGCCTGGGCCTGGAGGCCGTGGTGCGCACCCGCATGTACCTGAGCCACGTCCGGGACGTGGAGGAGGTGGCCCGGGCGCACCGGGAACTTTTCGAGGCGGTACGGCCGGTGTCGACCGTCCTCGTGACCGCCGGATTCGTGGACCCGAGGGTGCTGGTGACGGTGGAGCTGGAAGCGTACCGAGGGGATGAGCGGGGATGAGCCTGGCGATACGGGTCATTCCGTGCCTGGACGTGGACGCCGGCCGGGTGGTCAAGGGCGTCAACTTCCAGAATCTGCGCGATGCCGGGGACCCGGTGGAGATGGCCAAGGTGTACGACGCGGAGGGCGCCGACGAGCTGACCTTCCTCGACATCACCGCCTCCTCGGGCAACCGGGAGACCACCTACGACGTGGTGCGGCGCACGGCGGAGCAGGTGTTCATCCCGCTGACGGTGGGCGGCGGCGTACGCACCACGGACGACGTGGACCGGCTGCTGCGGGCGGGCGCCGACAAGGTGGGCGTGAACACGGCGGCCATCGCGCGGCCCGAGCTGATCCGCGAGATCGCGGAGCGGTTCGGCAGCCAGGTGCTGGTGCTGTCGGTGGACGCGCGGCGGTGCCCCGAGGGCACCGTGACGGCCTCGGGCTTCGAGGTCACCACGCACGGCGGCCGGCGGGGGACGGGCATCGACGCGGTGGAGTGGGCGGAGCGGGCCGCGGGCCTGGGCGCCGGTGAGATCCTGCTCAACTCGATGGACGCCGACGGCACGAAGGACGGCTACGACACGGCGATGATCGCGTCGGTGCGCAAGCGGGTGAGCATCCCCGTGATCGCGTCCGGCGGGGCGGGCCGGCTCGACCACTTCCCGCCGGCCATCGAGGCCGGAGCGGACGCGGTGCTGGCGGCGTCGGTGTTCCACTTCGGGGATCTGCGGATCGGCGAGGTGAAGGGCGCCCTGCGGGCGGCGGGACATCCGGTGCGCTGAGGCACCGCCCCAGCGGGCCGGGCACGTTGAGCGACTCCGCACGGGTCGCTCAACGTGCCCGGCCCGCGCCATACCGTTCGCACAACGCTGCTAAGGTCAGGCGTTTGTGCTGAACGGGTGAAGAGGGTGGGTCATTGATGAACGCGCCACAGTGCTGGAACTGTTGGCAGCAGCCGGCCGCCTTGCCGGACGGGCTGTGTCAGCCGTGCGCGCAGGCGGTTCCGTATCCGCAGCGGCAGCCGCAGGGCGTGCCGCCGTACGCCGGGGCGCCGCAGGGCGGACCGCAGCCGTACCCCGTGCCGCATGGTGGACCGCAGCCGTACCCCGTGCCGCATGGTGGACCGCAGCCGTACTACGGTGCTCCGCTCCAGCCGTATCCGCCGCACGGGCCGGCTCACTTCGCCGACCCGCAGGGGCTGGCGACGGCGGTCACGGTGCTGTTGGGGGTGTGCATAGCCGCCTGGACCGTCGCCGTGCTGGCGGGCGGACAGTTGTACGGGTTGCTGCTCGATGTGGAGCAGGGGCGCTTCGTCAGCAGTAGCGAGGCGGACAGCGCCGATTCCTTCTATACGATGTCCGGCATCCTGCAGGCGTTGGCGATGCTGGCCACCGCCGTGGTGTTCATCATGTGGTTCTACCGGGTCAGGGTGAACGCCGAGGTCTTCGACCCGTACGGGCAGCGGATGAAGCGGGGCTGGGCGGTGGGCGGCTGGCTGGTGCCGATCGTCAACTTCTGGTTCCCGAAGAAGATCGCCAACGACATCTGGCGGGCCAGTGCCCCCGGCGGGGAGCGCCAGGGGACCGGGGTGCTCACCGCCTGGTGGGTGTTGTGGCTGATCACGGCATTCCTGGACAGGGCGTCCTTCCGGACCATGAACCGGGAGGAGGCGAGCTTCGCCGAGGAACTGAGCAATATGCAGCAGTCGGTCAGTATGACGCTCGTGAGTGATCTGCTGGGCATCGTCGCCGCGGTGCTGGCCATCATCGTCGTCCGCCGGCTGACCCAGTGGCAGCTCATGAAGTACGCGCAGGGCCCGATGCCGATGCCGAAGGCCGCGCCGTACCCGCCGGTCACCGCGCCCTGGCCGCCGCAGGCGCCCGGCGCGCCCGGCACACCGGGCACTCCGCCGCCCCCGATGTGACCCCGAGCGGCACGGCGGCTCCGTCGCCGTGCCGCCCCGGCCGAGCAGCGGCGGCTGCGCCACAGTGCCTCGGCGGCCCCGGTGCGAACGCACCGGCCCGGCGCACCGGGACGATCGGTGTGCCGGGCCGGAGTGTGGGGTGCGGCTCAGCGCTTGCGCAGGGCCCGCAGGTATTCGCGGTTCATGGTCGTGATCGAGGTCAGCGGGATGCCCTTGGGGCAGGCCGTCGCGCACTCGCCGGTGTTGGTACAGCCGCCGAACCCCTCGGCGTCCATCGTGCCGACCATGTCCAGGACCCGGCTCTCCCGCTCCGGGGCGCCCTGCGGCAGCACGTTGAGATGGACCACCTTCGCCGAGGTGAACAGCATCGCCGAACCGTTGGGGCAGGCCGCCACGCAGGCCCCGCAGCCGATGCACTCGGCGTGCTCGAACGCGGCGTCCGCGTCCGGTTTGGGCACGGGCGTGGCATGGGCCTCGGGGGCGGCGCCGGTCGGCGCCGTGATGTAGCCGCCCGAGCCGATGATCCGGTCGAACGCCGACCGGTCCACCACCAGGTCCTTCACCACCGGGAAAGCCGCCGCCCGCCACGGCTCGATGTCGATCGTGTCGCCGTCCGCGAAGTTCCGCATGTGCAGTTGGCAGGTGGTGGTGCGCTCCGGGCCGTGCGCCGAGCCGTTGATGACCATCCCGCAGGCGCCGCAGATGCCCTCCCGGCAGTCGTGGTCGAAGGCCACCGGCTCCTCGTCCGCCAGGATCAGCTCCTCGTTGAGGGTGTCCAGCATCTCCAGGAAGGACATGTCCGGGGAGATCCCGGAGACCTGATAGGTCGTCAGTCTTCCCTGGGCGTCCGGGCCCGGCTGGCGCCAGATGCGCAGGGTCAGGTTCATCGTCTTGGTGCTCACGCGTAGCTCCGCTGGGTGGGGTGGACGTACTCGAAGGTCAGCTCCTCGCGATGCAGTACGGGCGGGCTGCCCGTACCCCGGAACTCCCAGGCCGCCGCGTACGTGAACTCCTCGTCCCTGCGCTCCGCCTCCCCGTCCGGGGTGCGGCTCTCCTCACGGAAGTGGCCGCCGCAGGACTCGCCGCGGTGCAGGGCGTCCAGACACATCAGCTCGGCGAGTTCCAGATAGTCGGCGATGCGGTTGGCCTTCTCCAGCGACTGGTTGAGGTCCTGCCCGGAGCCGGTCACCTTGATCCGCTGCCAGAACTCCGCCCGCAGCGACGGGATACGGGCCAGCGCTTCGCGCAGCCCCTCCGCCGACCTGGCCATCCCGCAGTGGTCCCACAGCAGTTCGCCCAGCTCCCGGTGGAAGGAGTCGGGGGTGCGGTCACCGTTGTTGGAGACCAGCCGGTAGAGCCGGTCGCTGACCTCGAAGACCGCGTCGGTGACGGCCGGGTGGTCCTGCGGCACCTGCTCCAGACCGGGGTTGCGCCCCAGGTAGTCGGCGAGCGTGGCGGGCAGGATGAAGTAGCCGTCGGCCAGGCCCTGCATCAGCGCGGAGGCGCCCAGCCGGTTGGCGCCGTGGTCGGAGAAGTTGGCCTCACCGATGGCGAACAGGCCCGGGATCGTGGTCTGGAGGTCGTAGTCCACCCACAGCCCGCCCATGGTGTAGTGGATCGCGGGATAGATGCGCATCGGCACCTCGTACGGATTCTCGGCGGTGATCCGCTCGTACATCTCGAAGAGGTTGCCGTAGCGCGCCTCGACCGCTTCCCGGCCCAGCCGGGCGATGGCGTCGGCGAAGTCCAGGTACACGCCCTGTCCGCCGGGGCCCACCCCGCGGCCCTCGTCGCAGACGTTCTTCGCGGCCCGCGAGGCGATGTCGCGCGGCACCAGGTTGCCGAACGAGGGGTACTGGCGTTCCAGGTAGTAGTCCCGCTCCGCCTCCGGGATCTCGGCCGCCGGACGTGCATCGCCCGCGCGGGCCGGCACCCAGATGCGGCCGTCGTTGCGCAGCGACTCGCTCATCAGGGTCAGCTTCGACTGGTGGTCGCCCGAGCGCGGGATGCAGGTGGGGTGGATCTGGGTGAAGCACGGGTTGGCGAAGTACGCGCCGCGCCGGTGGGCCCGCCAGATCGCCGTGGCGTTGGAGTTCTTGGCGTTGGTGGAGAGGTAGAAGACGTTGCCGTAGCCGCCGGAGGCCAGCACGACGGCATCCGCCACATAGGTGTCGATGCGCCCGGTGAGCAGATCGCGCGCCACGATGCCGCGCGCCCTGCCGTCGACGACGATCAGGTCCAGCATCTCGGTGCGGGCGTGCAGGGTGACGTTCCCCGCGTCGATCTGCCGGGACAGCGCCTGGTAGGCGCCCAGCAGCAGTTGCTGTCCGGTCTGGCCGCGGGCGTAGAACGTACGGGAGACCTGGACCCCGCCGAACGAGCGGGTGTCCAGCAGCCCGCCGTACTCCCGGGCGAACGGCACGCCCTGCGCCACGCACTGGTCGATGATCTCCACCGACAGCTGGGCGAGGCGGTGCACATTGGACTCGCGGGCCCGGAAGTCGCCGCCCTTGACGGTGTCGTAGAAGAGGCGGTGGATGGAGTCGCCGTCGTTGCGGTAGTTCTTGGCGGCGTTGATGCCGCCCTGCGCGGCGATGGAGTGGGCGCGGCGCGGCGAGTCCTGGTAGCAGAACTGCTCGACGTGGTACCCGGCTTCGGCGAGGGTGGCCCCGGCAGCGCCGCCCGCCAGACCCGTACCGACCACGATCACCGTGTGTTTGCGGCGGTTGGCGGGGTTGACGAGTTTCGCCTCGAAGCGGCGGCGGTCCCAGCGTTCGGCGATCGGACCGTCGGGCGCGGCGGTGTCGCGCAGCGGGGTCTTCGCCGTGGCGTAGTCGGCGTACGGGGGCAGCTGGTCGGTGATCTCGGTCATCTCAGTCATGTCTGTCAGCTCACGATTCCGGTCATGACGGCGAGGGGTACGGACACGAAGCCCGCGGTCAGCAGGAGCGCGAGGCCGTTGGCGGTGGCGCGCAGCGCGCGGTCGCGGGTGCGGCTGTTCAGGCCGAGGGTCTGCACGGCGCTCCACAGTCCGTGCCGGATGTGCAGCCCGACGGCGACCAGCGCGGTGATGTAGATGACGTTGCCGTACCAGGTGCTGAAGGTGGCGACGACGTTCTCGTACGCCTCGCCGTGCACGCCGTGCGGGTTCACCGTGCCGGTGGTGAGGTCCAGGATGTGCCAGACGATGAACAGCGCCAGGATGACCCCGCCCCAGCGCATGGTGCGGGTGGCGTAGGTGGTGCGGCGGCGGGTGTGCGCGTACCGGACGGGGCGGGCGGCCCGGTCCAGGCGGCTGAGCTGGTACGCGCTCACGCCGTGGGCGACGACGGCGGCGAGCAGCGCGACGCGGGCGATCCAGATGAACCACTCGTGGCCCAGGAACGGCTCGCCGATGGTGCGCAGCCAGTGCGCGTAGCCGTTCATGTCGTCGGGTCCGAAGAAGACCTTCAGATTGCCGAGCATGTGGCTGATCAGGTAGAGGAGCATGATCAGCCCGGAGACGGCCATCACGATCTTCTTGCCGATGGTGGATCGCCAGATGAGGACAGGGGTGCTGCGGCTGCTCGTCCGCGTCGCCAGAGCCATGACACCCGACGGTAGGGAGTGGCGCCGCGATCCGTCCAAGACATAGAACAGGTCATCTCGATAGCTGATGCCTATCATCGCGGGTAGGGTGGGTGGTCATGCAGTTCCAGCAGCTCCGCTATTTCGCCGCCGTCGCGGACACCCGGCACTTCACCCGCGCCGCCGAGCGCGAGCACGTCGCCCAGCCGTCGCTGTCCCAGCAGATCCGGGCGCTGGAGCGGGAGCTGGGCGCGGAGCTGTTCCACCGGGCGCGCGGGCACATCACGCTCACCGACGCCGGGACGGCGCTGCTGCCGCTGGCCCGGCGGATCCTGGCGGACGCGGAGACCGCGCGCCGCGAGGTGCAGGAGGTGGCACAGCTGCGGCGCGGGCGGGTACGGCTGGGCGCCACCCCGAGCCTGTGCGCCTCGCTGGTGCCGGACGTGCTGCGGACCTTCAAGGACCGCTACCCGGGCGTCGACCTGCTGGTGCACGAGGGCGGCTCGCGGGACCTGGTGCGGCTGCTGGCGTCCGGGGAGCTGGATCTGGCCCTGGTCATCACCCCGCTCCAGGCGGACGCGCCGGCGCTGGTGACCAGCGAGCTGCTGCGGGAGGAACTGGTGCTGATCTCCGCGCCGGACGGGCCGCAGGTACCGGGTGCGGGGCGCGGCCGGGCACCGGGGCGGGGGAGCGGGCGCGGGCGCCGGGCCATCGGGGTGGCGGACCTGCGGGAAGTGCCGCTGGTGATGTTCCGGCGCGGCTACGACCTGCGGGAGCTGACGGTCGCGGCGTGCCAGCAGGCCGGGTTCGAGCCGGTGTTCAGCGTGGAGGGTGGGGAGATGGACGCGGTGCTCGGCTTCGTGCGGGCCGGGCTGGGGGTGGCGGTGGTGCCCAGCATGGTCGCGGCCCGCTCCGGGCTGCCCACGACCCCGTTCATGTCCCCGGGCCTGCACCGTACGGTCTCGGTCGCCCACCGCGGGGACGTCTCACCACCCCGGGCGGCACGCGAGCTCCAGCGGATCCTGATGACCCACCGGGGCGGGCTGTAGGCGCCATCGGGAGGCACCGGCCACCCGCCTCGGGCGGGGCCCTCCCGAGCCCGGACGCGGGCGCGGGCGCGAGGTGAGCCACGGGAAGCGCCGCCGAGAGTGATCGTGGCCTGCCGGCGGGCCGGCGAGGGTGCCGCTGGGCTTCGCGGAAGGCCCATCAGGCGGGTTCGGCGTTGAGGACGCGGCCGGCGGGGCTGCGGGTGTGGAGCCAGGCGGGCAGGGCGGTCAGCGCCGCTACCGCCAGCAGTACGGCCGGGGCCGCCGCCGCGAGCCAACTGCCCGGGGGGAGTACCACCACCGGGCTGAACACCGCGAACAGGCCGATCCCGATCGGGATCCCCACCGCGGTCGCAACCACGGCGGGCAGCAGTTGTGCCACGCAGAGCGCCGCGACGACCTGGCCGGGGGTGGCGCCGAGGGTGCGGGTGACGGCCAGGGCGCGCCGGGCCTGCACCGCGGTGCTCCAGCTGACGAAGACGGTGTTGAGCACGCACAGCGCCCCGAGGGCGACCGTGACACCGAGCATGACCTGGCCTGTCACGGCGTCGCGGATCTCCTGGACGGTGGACGTTCCCTGGGCGGTCTCCGCCGCGAGCGACACCTGGAAGGTGAGGACCGCGGTCACCATCACCATGGTGGCGGCGGGGCCGACGGCGCTCAGGACCGCGCGTCCGGGACGCCGTGCGATCAGCCGCACTCCGATCAGGAGCGGGGTGGGCAGATGGGCCGTCACAGCCGTCAGCCGGGGACGGTGTGCGGTCAGGTGGGCGGGGTCGGCGAGGGTGTCGGCGGTGCTGGAGCGCACGGTGCGCAGGACGGGGCCGAGCGTGGCGATCGAGGTGACCAGCAGGGCGAGCGCGGTCGCGGCCACGACGATGCCGGCCGTCGGAGGGCCGGCTGTGTTGAGCAGCCCCGCACTGGGGTCGGCCAGCGCGGGCGCGGTCAGACAACCCGCGATGACCCCGGCGGCGGCTGCCACCACGGTGAGGAGCAGGTACTGCGCGAGCAGCAGCGCGGCCACGGTACGTGGCGTGGCGCCGACCGCCTTGAACAGAGCCGCGCGCCGGCGGTCCCGCGGGGCGCGCACGGCGGCGAGCGACGCGAGGGTGACCAGCGAGGCCGCGGCGAGGAGACCCCCGCCGACGACCAGCGTGGGCCGGACGGATCCCAGCAGCCGTGTGTCCCCCTCGAGGAAGGTCTGCCAGGGACGGGTGTTGACCCACTCCTGCCCCCTGAGGTCGTCGATGAACGCGCTGTCCGCCCAACCGCGTGCCGCCTCGGGGTCGGACAGCTTGATGTTCAGCAGGTACAGCGGGGAGGTGTTCCCGGCCGCCGCGCGGGCGTCTTCGGTGGTGAGCCAGATCCGGCCGCCGCCGTCGGACGGCCCCGGGCCCTGGGCCCAGTTGCCCCACGGATAGACGGCGGTGGCCGCGCTGATGGCTGTACCGACAACCGGGTACTCGCGCTCGCCGATGGTGACACGGTCTCCGACACGCACGCCGAGTGCCTGGGCGAAGCCGCGTTCGATGACGGCGCCGCCGCCGCGTACCCACGTGCCGGACGTCACCAGTGGCCGGTCCACGGCGGACGCGGCGCGCTCGCGCCCCTCAACCGTGGTGTTCTCCGTCCGTCCGTTGGCGCGGACCGTCGTGGAGAAGCCGGGGACCGGGTCGGCGAGCGTGTCCACGCCGGGGGCGTCCGCGATGCGTCCGGCCAGGGCGAAGGGGTCCGCAGAGGTGGTGATGGCCGTGACGTCCGGCCCCGAGGTGGCCTCACGAGTCCTTGTGTAGCCGCTGGCCACGGAGTTCTCGGTAGCCATTCCCAGGGTCAGCGACGTGGTGGCGGCGGTGGCCGCGAGGAGGAACACGAGGGCCTCGCCGGGCCGGCGCCGCAGGTCCCGTGCGACGAGCCGCCAGATCAGCAGCAGACGTCCCATGGTCACCTCTCCCAGCCGAGAAGCCCGCCGAGCCGCGAGCCGCCCACAACCAGGGGAGTGTCCCCGGCCGACACCCCGTCGCGAAGGGAAACGACCCGGTCCGCGGTGGCGGCCACGCGTTCGTCATGGGTGACGAGTACGAGGGTCTGCCCAGCGGCCCGCAGGTCGGCGAAGAGGCGCAGGATGTCGTGGGTCGCGGCGGTGTCGAGGTTCCCGGTGGGCTCGTCGGCGAAAACCACGAGAGGTGTGTTGACCAGGGCACGGGCGATGGCGACACGCTGCCGCTGACCCCCGGACAACTCGGAGGGCAGGTGCCGGTCCCGGTCGGCCATCCCGACACGGTCGAGAAGGGCGGCGGCGCGACCGCGGGCGGTGCGCGGTGCGTCACCGGCGAGCAGCGCGGGCAGTTCGACGTTCTCGGCCGCGGTCAGTTCGTCCATCAGCTGGAAGTCCTGGTGCACGAAGCCGACGGTGCGGCGCCGCAGCCGAGCGAGCGCGCGCTCGCCGAGCAGATCGATGCGCCGCCCACCGAGCCACACCTCACCCTCGTCGGGTCGGTCGAGGCCGCCCAGCAGACGCAGCAGAGTCGACTTGCCGCAGCCACTGGGACCGGTCACGGCCAGCATCTGCCCGGTGGGTATGTCGAGGTCGACCCCATCGACGGCCGTGATCGCGTTGTCACCGTGCCCGTGGACCCGGGTCAGGCCGACGGCCCGCAGCACCGGATCCGCCGTCACGGTCCCGAAGTCGCCGCGCCGGTACAGCCCTCTGCCCCTCCGTCCGCCTCGCGTCGTCATCCGTTTCCTCCGTCTTTCCTGTACGGGGTGAGGGTTGCCCAGGTCCGCTCGCACGCCTCCAACCAGCACAGATCGGCCTGCAACCGGAGTGCGACGCCCTCCAGCAGCAGCCCGGGCTCGCAGTCCGTGCCGTGAGTGAGGACGGCGTGCTGAGCCTCGGCGAGGCTGCGCCTGAGCTCGCGGCGCCGGGCCTCGACGAGCGCGAGTGGCTCCGCCATGCCCGACTCGGCGGCGGCCACCAGCTTCAGATGGAACTCCGCCACGTCCGCCTTGGGCCCGGCGGGCTCGGCCAGCCACTCGGCCACCCGCTCCCGTCCGGCGCCGGACAGCGCGTACACCTTGCGTCGCGGGCCACGCGCGGACGCGTCCTCGCGTTCTTGTACGACCAGACCCGCCTTCTCCAGCCGGGCGAGCGTGACGTACACCTGCCCGGCATTGAGTGTCTCGCCGAGCGGCCCGAGCGCGGCGAGCAGCCGCCCGCGCAGGTCGTATCCGTGCGAAGGCTCCTTGACCAGAAGCGCCAGCACCACGTCCTGCACCGGGCTGCTTCCCCCTTCTCTGCGATGTTCAATAGATAGCGGTTAGCTAAAAGCGAGTCAAGCCGCCAAGGTGGTCAAGAACTGCGGACTCGCCGTTTCTGCGACACATGACCGGCAGCCGTGACGCATGCTCAGAAGCTGTCACAGGGCGCTGAAGTGCTCGTGGCCGGGCCGCTCGGTCACCTCGCTCGCCGAACTGGTGGGGGTGCCGCCGTGGACACTCACCACCACATCCGGGCCGCGCGACCGGCGGGCAGGCGCCGTTGCCCAGAGGCCCGACGGCGCCGACGGCGCAGCCCGGGGCCGGCGGGACCCATCCCGGCGTGCTGTGCCTCGGTCGCTCGCCCCCGGGATGCGACAGACGGCGAAGGGTGAGGGCGGGCCGCACGGCGTTTCACGCGGAGCGGCCAGAGGTGCGGCGGCCGGGCGGCGTGCGCGTGGTGCCCCCGGTCGTCCGCACCTCGACCGGTGGGAGGCGCCGCCGCACGGAGGCCGGGGCCGCTCAGCGGGTGGTGGAAAGGCCCTCGGGCTCCTCGGCGCTCTCCGCGCCGTTCGCCGCCGCCTTCCCCGCGAAGCGGTACTGCACCGCCAGGGCGGCCAGGGCCAGCAGCCCGCCCGCCAGCAGGACCATCGGGAGCAGCATCCACACGAAGACCACGCACATCACGGCGGCCAGGGCCAGCAGCAGCGAGCCGGCGAGATCCTCCCGGGCGGCCACCGCCGCCTCGCGGACGGCGCGGCCCGCGGTGGCGTCCCGGTGCCACGCCGCGGCGGTGCGCAGCAGCAGCACCGCCCACACCGCCAGCGCCGTCATCGACACCAGCCGGACCGCGGCCCCACCGGGCAGCAGCCCCGTCTCGGCCAGCGACAGATTCCACAGCAGCAGCAGAGCGGCGGCCGGGAAGGCCAGCGCCAGTGGCCACAGGGCGCGACAGGCGGCGGTGAAGTCCGCCCAGACGTCCGCCATCCGTACGCTGTCGCCGGTCAGCTGGCGCCGCAGGTGGGCGATGCCGGCCGCCAGCGCCGGCAGGGCGGTGATCAGCGGGGCGGCCAGGACGGCCACCAGCACGCCGGTGATCACCACCTCGCCGAACAGCGTGAGACCCGCCCTGACACCGCCGCCCGCGCCGGCTCTGCTCGCCATGCCCGATCAGCCCTTCAGACCCGAGGTCGCCACACCGTCGACGATATAGCGCTGGAAGAGCATGAAGAAGATGATGACCGGGGCAAGGGCCAAGACCGCCGCCGCCATCTGGGCGCCGTAGTCCGAGACCGAGGTCTGGTCGGAGAACTGGCGCAGCATCAGCGGCAGCGGGTACTTGTCCGGGCTGCGCAGATAGATCAGCGGGGCCAGAAAGTCGTTCCAGCTCCAGATGAAGGCGAAGATCGAGGCGGTGGCCAGCACCGGCCGCATCAGCGGCAGCATGATGAACCAGTAGATCCGGCCGTGGCCGGCGCCGTCGATGCGCGCCGACTCGTCCAGCTCGCGCGGCACCCCGCGCATGAACTGCACCATGAGGAAGACGAAGAACGCCTCGGCCGCCAGGAATTTGCCGATCAGCAGCGGGATGTAGGAATCCGTCCAGCCCAGTTCGTTGAACATGATGAACTGCGGAATGATCACCACGTGGAACGGCAGCAGCAGCGTGCCGATCATCAGGCCGAAGTACAGCTTCCGGCCCGGGAATTCGATGCGGGCGAAGGCGTAGGCGGCCACCGAACAGGACAGGCAGACACCCACCACCGAACCGATGCCGAGAATCATCGAATTGCTGAAGAAGGTCCAGAAGGAAACCCCGCCGATGCCCTCGAAAGCACGGGTGAAGTTGCCCAGGGTGGTTTCCCGCGGAATCAGCCCGACCTCGCCGATGATCTGATTCGACGGCCGGAACGAGGACAGCAGCATCCATACCCCGGGGTAGAGCATCACGATGCCCAGCGCCCAGGTGATCCCGTGGAACAGTACGGTCTTTCCACCGCCGCGCAGTTTCGCCTTCCGCCGGGCCGCCTGTGCCTCCACGGAACGGGTTTCGGCGGCGGACGGTGCGGGTGGGGGTGTTTCCCCGGTGAGGGTGGGAGTGGTGTTGCTCATCGTGTCTCCCCGCCGTAGTGCACCCAGTATTTCGAGGTCTTGAAGAAGATCAGCGTGATGATGCCGACGACGATCACCAGCAGCCACGCCATCGCGGCCGCGTAACCGAGCTGCCCCTGGCCGAAGCCGCGCTGGTAGAGATACAGCGTGTAGAACAGCGTCGAGTTCGCGGGACCGCCCTTGCCACCGGAGATGATGAAGGCGGAGGCGAAGACCTGGAAGGAGTTGATGGTCTCCAGCACCAGGTTGAAGAACAGCACCGGCGAGAGCATCGGCAGCGTGATCCGGAAGAACTTGCGCAGCGGACCGGCGCCGTCCACCTCGGCGGCCTCGTACAGCTCGTTCGGGATCTGCTTCAGACCCGCCAGGAAGATCACCATCGGGGCACCGAACTGCCACACCGCCAGCAGGATCATCATCGGCAGCGTCATGTCCGGGTTGCCGACCCAGCCGCCGGGCTTCATCCCGAAGAACTGGCCGATCTCGTCCACGATGCCCTGGTCGTTGAACATCGCCTTCCAGATGATGGCGATGGAGACACTGGCGCCGATCAGCGACGGCGCGTAGAAGAGCGAGCGGTAGGTGCCCTGGCCGCGCCGCCGGTTGTTCAGCAGCATCGCCACGCCCAGCGCGGCGGCCAGCTTGATCGGGGTGCCGACGACCGCGTACAGGCCGGTGACCTGCACCGAGTCCATGAAGCGCGGGTCGTCGAAGAGCCGGGTGAAGTTGTCGAAGCCGACCCAGCCCCAGTCCCGGATCGGGTGGAAGTTGGTGAAGGAGAGGTAGAGCGAGGCGATCATCGGGCCGGCTGTCAGGGTGATGAAGCCCAGCAGCCAGGGGGCGAGGAAGGCGTAGCCGGCCCGGGTCTCAGCACCCCGCCGCGGCGGGCGCCCATTGCGCGGTCGCCGGGCGGGGGTGCTGTTCGCCGATTCCCGGGACGCCTCATGCGTGAGTGACACGAGGAATCATCCGTTCGGTGCGTCTGTGAGGGGACTCCGGGGATACCGGTCAGCGGACGAGGTGGTTGCCCGCCTCGGAGAACCAGCGCTGGACGAAGGCGTCGGTGTCGATCTGGCGGAAGTCGAACTCCTTGGCCAGCACCTCGACGTACTCGGTCTCCACCGCGCCGAAGCCCTCGGGCTGGAACGGCACCGTGGCCGTCATGTAGCCCTCGTCACGGGCCTTCTGCTGGTACTCGATGACCCGCTCGTTCAGGCTGCCCGGCTCGATCTCCAGGGCGTCGAGCCGCTCGGCAGAGGCCGGCACGCCCAGGTCGGTGCCGATGATGGCGCCGGCCTCGGGGGAGTTGATGAGGAAGTCGACCAGCAGGGCCGCCTCTTCGGGGTGCTTGGTGTTGGCGCCCATGCTCAGCTGCATGGTCGGCTTGAAGAACATGTGCTTCTGGCCGTCGGCACCGCTGGGCACCGGCATCAGCTGGACGTTGTCGCTGTCGAGGTCGTGCGAGTAGTTGTGGATGAAGTTGTCCCAGTGGAACTCCATCACGGCCTCGCCGTTGGTGAACCCGCCCAGCGGGTCCAGCTGTTCGACCCGCTCGGCGGGGAAGATCTGGTTGTCGGGAGAGCGCAGGGAGGCCGCGCTGTCGATGAATTCCCGCATGTCGTCCTCGGTGAAGTTCAGTTCACCGGTCTCGCTGAACGGCTCGATGCCCTGCTGCACCAGGTGCTGCATGAACAGCCACCACACCATGGTCGGGTCGTTGGCGCCGTACACGCGCGGGCTGTGGTCCGCGCCGGCCGCGCTCACCTCGGAGAGGAAAGCGAAGTACTCGTCCCAGGTGTAGTCCCAGTCCGGTATCTCCAGGCCGAGTTCCTCGATGAGATCCGGGTTGTACATCAGGGTGAGGGTATTGGTGCCGGTGGGGATGGCCACCAGCTCGCCATTGGCCTCGCCGGAGCTGAGGAGTTCGGCGTCGATCTGCGAGGTGTCCAGCTGATTGCCGGCGTAGTCGTCGAAACCGAGCAGCAGGCCCGAGCCCGCGTACTCCAGAAGCCTGGAGGCGTCCATCTGGAAGACGTCCGGGAGTTCACCGGAGGTGGCGTCCGTGGAGCGCTGCGTCCAGTAGTCGGGGAACGCGGCGAAAGACGTCTGGACCTTGATGCCCGGGTTCTGGTCCTCGAACAGATCGATGGCCTGCTCATAACGGGAGGCCCGCTCGTCGCCGCCCCACCAGGTGAACTTGAGGGTGACATTCCCTCCGTCACTACTGCCGCCATCGGAGCCGCACGCCGTAAGGGCCAGAGATCCGGCTGCGGCGATCGCGAGACCACGCAGCGCGGTCTTCTTGAATGACATGTAGAGCCTCCTTGCTCCGTTATGCACAACGGCACTCCACGGGAGGTGTCAATGGCTTCTGATCGCCTTACCGGCCCCCGGTGACACCCGAAGTGAATCGTTACAATACCGCCGGGGCCTGCTCCGGCAACCGGGCGGCGGATAACTTTTCGGAAACGCCGACGTCACGTCGGCGGGGTACGAACACGGCCGGGCGGCCCGTTGATCGGGCCGCCCGGCGCTTTCGGACCGTGGTCGAACTATGTTCGGTCCTGGTGATTCATGCGCTGACCTGCGCTGTTATGGGGATCGAGGTTCGCCCGGTCAGTGGGCCTTCGGCGCCGCCACGTACTGGATCCGCGGCTTCGAGGGCCGGCTCATCCCGTCCCCGATGAAGAAGGAAGGATGGGGCGGCTGGTTGTACGCGACGTTCTGCCACGCGATCGCCAGCCGGTACTGCGGGTCGTGCATGAGCGTGCGCAGCCGCAGATCCGTCTCCTCCACCGTGGTGAACACCCGCAGCGCGGAGTCGTCCTGGGTCCGGTAGACGACCTCCTCGCGCCAGTCCCCGTACAGGTCCGCCTGGATCACCGGCGTGCCCTTGGTCCAGTTGTTGGAGTAGACGCCCTGCGGGTGGAAGATCTCCACCTGCTCCTGGTTCTCCCAGTCCCACTTGGCGATGAACGGCACACCGGCCGGGTCGTTCGCCTCGTCGAAGGTGTGGTCCAGGATCTCCCGCAGCGGATCGCCGTCCCACCAGATCATGAAGTTGGCCGACGGGATGTCCGTGCCGATCAGGGTGCCGTCCGCGGCGCGCAACTGTCCCTCGCGCGAGTTCCATGCCCCGGTGGCGGTCACCGCCCAGCCCTCCGCACCCGGATGGGTCGGGTCGATGTCGCCCACCGCGCCCCGGCCGATGTCCCGGGTGGCCGGCATGTCGTACAGGATCTCGCCGCTCGCCGCGTCCCGGAGCGTCGCGCCCCGGTTGCCGGACGCCGACATGCTCTCGTGCGCGGCGAACACCTCCAGGCCCGGCCGGGAGGGGTCGAAGTCGCCCACGTGCAGCGCGTCGCCGTGCCCGAGCGTGGTGTTGTACAGCGGGGTGCCGTCGTCGTCGATCGTCAGCTGGCCGTAGACGATCTCGTCCCGGCCGTCGCCGTCCACGTCCGCCACCGACAGGCTGTGGCTGCCCTGCCCCTCGTACTGGCGGCCCCACTCCTTCGAGTCGAACGTCCAGCGCTCGGTGAGGGCGCCGTTCCGGTAGTCGTAGGCCACCAGCACCGTACGGGTGTAATAGCCGCGCGCGAAGACCACACTGGGGCGCTCGCCGTCCAGGTAGGCCACCCCGGCCAGGAAGCGGTCCACGCGGTTGCCGTAGCCATCTCCCCACTCGGCGACATTGCCGCGCCCCGGCGCGTAGTCCACGGTCTCCACGGCCGCGCCGCTCTCGCCGTCGAAGACGGTCAGGAACTCGGGTCCGGACAGGATGTAGCCGCCGGAGTTGCGGTGGTCGGCCGCCGGATCGCCGAGCACCGTACCGGTGCCGTCGACGGTGCCGTCCGCCGTCTTGACCGCGACCTCCGCCTTCCCGTCACCGTCCAGGTCGTAGACCATCAGCTGGGTGTAGTGCGCCCCGGCCCGGATGTTGCGGCCCAGGTCGATGCGCCACAACTGCTCGCCGTCCAGGGTGTAGGCGTCGATGTAGACATTGCCGGTGTACCCGGAGTGGGAGTTGTCCTTGGCGTTGCTCGGCGACCACAGCTGGACGATCTCGTACCGGCCGTCGCCGTCGAGGTCGCCGATGCTCGCGTCGCCCAGGTGGTACGTGTACTCCACGCCGTCCGGAGTCGTCCCGCCGGCCGGGCGGCTGACCGGGATGTCGCGGTACTGCTGCGACCAGACGCCGAACTCCTCGGTGCGCTCCCCGCGCGGGCCGTTGCCGCCCTGCACGACGGCGACCTGGTAGCGGGAGTCCGCGGTGCCCTGCGGATCGGTGTAGTTGGTGGCGCCGCGCACCGGCTGCCGGGTGATGCGCTCGCCGTCCCGGTAGACGTGGAAGGAGATGTGGTCCGGGTCCAGGCCCAGCATCCGCCAGCCCACGTACACGCCGTCCTCGGTGAGCACGGCCACCGGAGCGCGGTCCAGCTGCTCCATCGCGCGGACCGGCGCGGGGGAGGGGCGGCCCGCGGGCGCCGCGGTGCCCGCCGGGGCGGTCAGCAGCGACGCGGCGGTGGCCAGGGCGGCCAGCCCGGCGACGGCCAGGGTGCGGGTGGATCTTCGGACGGTTGCGGCTCGGAAAGCCATCCTTGCTCCTTGGTGCGATGGGCGCGAGGTTCTCGCGGGGTCGGTGGGGTGGCCCGGCCCGTGACGTGCCCCGGCGGAAAGAGGCCGCCGGGAGCCGGGCCTGGCCGGGGAAGGGGTCAGCCGACCTTCGTCAGCTCAAGTCCGTTGAGATGGGCGGTCTGACCGGAGATGGTGACGTTCAGCTGCCCGTCGGTGACGGTGATCCCGTTGAACGTGGCCTTGGTGACGGCGCCGGTTCCGGCCGAGACCTGGCCGTGGTCCACGCCCTCGAAGGCGAGGACGGTACGGGCGGAGCCGAGCAGATCGCCCACGTGGACGGTGGCCGAGTACGTGCCGTTGGGGACATCGGCCCGGAACTCGTAGGTGCCGCCGAAGTACGCGACGAAGTCCCGCTGCACGGCGTCCAGCGCACCGCCCCGGTCGCGGTCGATGACATTGGCGGTGCTGGTGAAGCCGTAGCCGCGCTGCGCGGTGTACAGCGTCTGGGTGTTGACCTCGGTGTAGCCGGCCGCGACCACCTGGCCCACCGGGCCGAAGTCGTAACGGTGGTCGGCGGAGCGGGTGGTGAGGGTGAGCGGGTCGGAGGGGGCCGACTCGCCCCGGGCGTTGACCGCGATCACCCGCACCTGGTGGGCGCTGCCCTCGGCCAGGCCGCCGATGTCGGCCAGCGGGAGGGTGGAGGTGGTGGCCAGCGTGTACTGGCTGTCGGGTGCGCCCTGCGGCTTGCGCTGGACCCGGTAGATGTCGGCGCCGGCCACCGCGTTCCAGGTGAGCCGGGCACCTTGATTGGAGATGTTCTGCGCGGCGAGCCCGCCGGGCTTGGCCGGGACGGCGCCCGGGGTGCCGGCGCCGGTGACGCGGCCGGCGAGCGGGGTGTTGAGGGCGGCGACGTCCTGGGCGACCAGGCGGGCCATCTGGATGGCGCCGTACTCCTGGAAGTGGGTGTCGTCCACGGTGCCGGTGGGCCGGTTGGGGTAGACGCCGGCCGGGACGTGCAGGAAGACCGACTTGGCCTCCTCGGGACCGATGCCGTCCAGGTAGGCGCGGGAGGAGGCGGACAGGTCGATCAGCGGCACGTTCTCCTCCTGCGCGACCGCGATGGCGCGGTCCACGTACTGCGGGAAGGAGACGTTGAACCGGCCGGTGTCGGCGTTGAAGGAGCGGCGCGAGACCGGGGTGACGACGACCGGGATGGCGCCGCGTTCCTTGGCGCCCCGGATGTAGTCGTTGCGCAGGAATTCCTTGTAGTCGTCCGGCGGGGTGTAGCGCTCGGGCCGGTCGACCGTGGCGTCGTTGTGGCCGAACTGCACGAAGAGATAGTCGCCCGGCTTGATCTGGCCGAGGATGGCGTCGAGCCGTCCCTCCTCGATGAAGCTGCGGGAACTGCGGCCGCCGATCGCGTGGTTGGCGATGGTGACGTCATCGGTGAAGAACCGGTCGAAGACCTGGCCCCAGCCCGCCTGGGGGACCCAGTACGGGTCGTAGGTCTGTACGGTGGAGTCGCTGGCGAGGTACACGGTGATCGGCTCGGCGGCCTGGGCCTGGCCCGGCAGCGCGAGGCCCACCACGGCGGTCGCGGCGGCGGCGACCGAGGTGATCACGGTGCGCAGCAGGCCACGGCCGCGCCTGTGGCGGTGGCGGTGGCCGTGCGGGGGTCTCGGGGTGGGTGTAGCAGCACTTCCGCCCATCATCACTCCTATGTGGTGGGTGGTACGGGGCGCGGCGCATGCGGGCGTGGTGGCACACCCAACGAATCTGAATCGATTCATTAGTCATGCGCACGACACAGTGCAAGCGCTTGCTGATTCGCGGGGAGTGTTGCCAACCGGTCACCGGACTGTCAAGACGTCTGCACGCATTCGCACGTGAGCGAACAGGAACGTGCAGGTGGTGCGGTCAGGACGGGGCGATCCCCAGCGCCCTGGCCGCCACCTCGTACACCAACTGCTCCTCGGGCGCCCGGTTTTCCTTCAGCTCCTCCAGCCGGTCCGGGCCGAACCAGCCGTAGCGCGGATGCTTGGACCACTCAAGGCGCGGCGCGGACAGATCCCCCTCCACCTCCACCAGGTAATCCACCTCGTGCCGCAGGCCGAGACCGTCGTCGCCCTCCCAGGTCAGCACCCCCAGGGAGCGCCGCACCCGGCGCACCCGCCAGCCGGTCTCCTCCGCCACCTCGCGGACCAGCGCCGCCAGGACGCTCTCGCCCGGTTCGACGTGGCCGCCCACCAGATCCCAGGTGTCGGGGAACAGCCGGCGCTGAGCCGAACGCCGTTGGGCGAAGACCTCACCGCGCTCATTGACCACCGCGGCCCCCACGGCCCACAGCTCACCCGCCCCGGGCTCCGGGAACTCGACGCCTTCATCGATCAGTACGGGAACGGTGCCATCGGCCATGCCGCCACTCTAGGACGGCGGTACGCTGCCGCGCTGCCCCGCATGACACCTCCGCCGCCGTCGCCCGCGCTGCTACCCTGCGATCCCGCCCGGGACCTGGAACGCCCCATGGTCGAGCGGCTGCCGGCGTGGCGTCGTGACAGCACCGCCCCGGTGACCCCCCGCCCCCGCCTCAGCCGGTCAGGCCCATCTTCGCCGTACCGGCCGCCCGGACCGCCGCCTCCTCGCCGTCCAGGGAGACCTTCGCCGCCCGCTGCCGGCCCGAGGAGAACAGCAACAGCTCGCCCGGATCCCCGGTGACCGTGACCACCGGCGTGCCCTTCTGGGCCACCACCGTCTGCCCGTTCGGCCGCCGCAGGACCAGGCCCACCGGGCTCCGGCGGCCCATCAGCCGCGCCGAGGACTCCAGACGCTTCCACAGCGCCTCGGTGAACACCGAATCCAGCTCCCGCGGCTTCCACAGGGACCCCGCCCGCCGCACGTCCTCGGCGTGGATGAAGAACTCCACCGTGTTCGCCGCCTCGTCGATCGGCTTCAGCGAGAACGGCGAGGTACGCCCGGGGCCCGACCGGATCAGCTCCAGCAGCTCCGCGTACGGCTTCGCGGCGAACTCCGTACGGATGTTCTCGCCGCGCGCCGCCAGCGGCTTGATCACCATGCCCGCCGCCGCGTCCGGGCGGCGCTCGCGCACCACCACGTGCGCCGCCAGGTCACGGGTGTTCCAGCCCTCGCACAGCGTCGGGGCATCGGGCCCGGCCTCTTCCAACAGGTCGGCGAGCACCAGTCGTTCACGTTTGGCATGGGTAGACATGCCTCCAGACTAGGACGCCCTCCCGCACACCGGCCATCCACCGCGCCGCGCCCGGCACAATAGGGGTATGGCCCGCACCGCATCCGACCTCGACCCCGCCGTCGCCGCCCGCCTCAAGCGCAACGCCGACGGCCTGGTCCCCGCCATCGCCCAGCAGTACGACACCGGCGAGGTGCTCATGCTCGGCTGGATGGACGACGAGGCACTGCACCGCACACTCACCACCGGCCGCTGCACGTACTGGTCCCGCAGCCGCGGCGCCTACTGGGTCAAGGGCGACACCTCGGGACACCACCAGCACGTCAAGTCCGTCTCCCTCGACTGCGACGGCGACACCCTGCTGGTCAAGGTCGACCAGGTCGGCGCCGCCTGCCACACCGGGGACCGCACCTGCTTCGACGCGGACCCCCTCCCGGTCAGCGGCGGGCAGTAGGCTCACCAGCCATGACGCACCAGGCAACGCCGGACCTCGACCGCTTCCGGATACTGGCCAAGGACCGCAGAGTCATCCCGGTCACCCGCCGGCTGCTCGCCGACGGCGACACCCCCATCGGCCTCTACCGCAAGCTCGCCGCCGAACGCACCGGCACCTTCCTCCTGGAATCCGCCGAGAACGGCCGCACCTGGTCCCGCTACTCCTTCATCGGGGTCCGCAGCGCCGCAGCCCTCACCGTGCGCGACGGCCAGGCGCACTGGCTGGGCACCCCGCCGGTCGGCGTCCCCACCGGCGGCGACCCGCTGCACGCCCTGCGCGCCACCCTCACCGCGCTGCACACCCCGCGCGAGCCGGGCCTGCCCCCGTTCACCGGCGGCATGGTCGGCTACCTCGGCTACGACGTGGTCCGCCGCCTGGAGCGCATCGGCGAGCACACCCGCGACGAGCTGGGCCTGCCCGAACTGACCATGCTCCTCGCCTCCGACCTCGCCGTCCTGGACCACCGCGACGGCACCGTGCTGCTCATCGCGAACGCCATCAACCACAACGACCGCGCCAGCGGCGTCGACGAGGCGTACGCGGACGCCGTGGCCCGCCTCGACACCATGACCGCCGACCTCGCCCGCCCCGTACCGGCCGAGGCCGCCCCCCTGCCGCCCTCCGAACTGCCCCCGTACACCGCGCACTGGGGCGGCGCCGACTTCCGCGCCGCCGTCGAGGACGTCAAGGAGCACATCCGGGCCGGCGACGCCTTCCAGGTGGTGCCCTCGCAGCGCTTCGAGACCCCGTGCGAGGCGAGCGCCCTGGACGTCTACCGGGTGCTGCGCGCCACCAACCCCAGCCCGTACATGTACCTCTTCCGCTTCGACGGCTTCGACATCGTCGGCTCCAGCCCCGAGGCCCTCGTCAAGGTCGAGGACGGGCGCGCGATGCTGCACCCCATCGCCGGCACCCGCCCGCGCGGCGCCACCCCGCAGGAGGACGCCGACCTCGGTACGGAACTGCTGGGCGACCCCAAGGAACGCGCCGAGCATCTGATGCTCGTCGACCTCGGCCGCAACGACCTGGGCCGGGTCTGCGCCCCCGGCAGCGTCGAGGTGGTCGACTTCATGACGGTCGAGCGCTACAGCCACGTCATGCACATCGTCTCCACCGTCACCGGCACCCTGGCCCCCGACCGCACCGCCTTCGACGCGCTCACCGCCTGCTTCCCGGCGGGGACCCTGTCCGGCGCCCCCAAGCCGCGCGCGCTGCAGATCATCGAGGAACTGGAGCCGGTACGGCGCGGGCTGTACGGCGGCTGTGTCGGATATCTCGACTTCGCGGGCGACGCGGACACCGCCATCGCCATCCGCACCGCGCTGCTGCGCGAGGGCACCGCATACGTCCAGGCCGGCGCGGGTGTGGTCGCCGACTCCGACCCGGTCGCCGAGGACACCGAGTGCCGCAACAAGGCGGCGGCGGTACTCAGGGCGGTAGGAACCGCCGCAAAGCTGCGCGGTAGCGTGGAGAGGTGACTCGTGAGCCGGCCAGCAGCAGCCCCACCCGCGCCCCGCGCCGCGCGCTCGGCGCGGCGCTGCTCAGCGGCGCCGCCGGGGCCGCCATCGTCCTGATCGCCGCCGGCCAGACCTGGGGCGAGGGCGAGGCGAGCCAGTCCGGGTTCGGCGCCGGCGAACTGCCCGTCACGGCGAGCGGCAGCGCCGTCTCGGACCTGCCGAGCGCGCTGGCGCTCGTCGGGCTCGCGTCGCTGGTCGCGGTGTTCGCCGTACGCCGCACCGGGCGGATGATCGTCGCCTCCGTCCTCGCGCTGAGCGGGGCCGGCGCGATCGGCGCCGCGCTGGTGGGGGCCTCCGACACCCGGGCCCTGGAACGGGCGGCGGCCGACGCGCTCGGGCTGACCGAGGCCGCGGTGACGAGCGTCAGCCACACGGGCTGGCCGTGGCTGTCGGCGCTCGGCGGGCTGCTGCTGCTGATCGCCGGGCTGCTGGCGCTCAGTTACGGGCGGCAGTGGCCGGCGATGTCCGGCCGCTACGAGCGCGGTGAACGGGGCGAGCGCGGTGAACGGCGGGGCCGCCGCACCGCCGTGGACCCGGACCGGCCGGAGGACATCTGGAAGGCCCTGGACCGGGGCGAGGATCCGACGACCTAAGGCCGTCCGTTCGGGACCAAGGGCCTCATCCGTCCTCCGGGAGGGGCCTGACACAATGGCGGTCGGGCGTACCCCACCACCGAGGAACACAAGGAGCATCAGCATGGCGGGCCACGATGACCACGGCAACACCCCTGCCGCCTGGACCGGCGTCATCATCATGATCGCCGCCTCGATCGTCGGCGGTTACTTCATGGTCGCGGGCCAGCCCTTCGTGGGCCTGGGCGCGTGGGTCGGCCTGTCCGCCGTCGGCGTCGTCGCCGGGCTGGCCATGCGTGCGGCGGGCTACGGCAAGAAGCCCGAGACCCTTCCGGCGCAGCGCACCGCCCCGGCGGCGGAGCGCACCGACGAGCCGGCCCCGGCACCGGCCGCCGCCGGCAGCTGACCGGCACGGCGCGACCTTTTCGCGGCGCGGCACCGATCCCCCGATCGGCGCCGCGCCGTTGCGCGTCCCGGTCCGGGTACGGATGCTGGGCGGGTGCCGGACTCCGCGCAGCCGCCCACCGTCCGTTCCGCAGCCCGCATGACCGTGCGGGTCCGGGCGCGGCGTGCCGCCGCCCCGCTCGCCGCGCTCGGCACCGCGGGCGCCGCCTGGGCGGTGGTCGCCGCGGTGGACCCGGGCGCGCCCTCCAGCCCCTATCCCGCCTGCCCGCTGCCCGCGCTGACCGGCTGGCAGTGCCCCGGCTGCGGGGGCCTGCGCGCCGCCCACGCCCTGGCGCACGGCCGGCTGGGGGAGGCGCTCGCGTCCAACGCGCTGGTGGTGCTCGCCGCGCTCGTCCTGGGCGTCGCCCTGCTGTGGTGGCTGGTCCGGGAGGTGCGCGGCAGAACGGGGGCGGTGCCCGTACCGGCCGCCCCGTACCGCTGGGCGCTGCTGGGAGGTATGGCGGCCTTCACGGTGCTGCGCAATCTGCCCCTCCCCCCGCCGTGGGCGTAACCTCTGCCCCGAGCCGGATACCATCGGTGTGTCCGACCCATCCCGATCCCGCCCTGACGACAGGAGGCCGCCGCGTGAGTGTGCTCGACGAGATCATCGAAGGTGTACGCGCGGACCTCGCCGAACGGCAGGCGCGTGTCAGCCTCGACGAGCTCAAGCAGCGCGCCGCGAAGGCGCCCGCGGCCAGGGACGGGGTCGCCGCCCTGCGCGGCGACGGGGTCCGGGTGATCTGCGAGGTCAAGCGCTCCAGCCCGTCCAAGGGCGCGCTGGCCGCGATCGCCGACCCGGCCGGGCTCGCCGCCGACTACGAGGCGGGCGGCGCCGCGGTGATCTCCGTCCTGACGGAGGAGCGCCGCTTCGGCGGCTCGCTCGCCGACCTGGAGGCGGTCCGCGCCAAGGTCGACATCCCGGTGCTGCGCAAGGACTTCGTCGTCACCTCCTACCAGCTGTGGGAGGCGCGGGCGTACGGCGCCGACCTGGTGCTGCTGATCGTGGCCGCCCTGGAGCAGGACGCGCTGGTGTCGCTGGTGGAGCGGGCCGAGTCGATCGGTCTGACGCCGCTGGTGGAGGCGCACGACGAGGACGAGGCGGAGCGGGCGGTGGCCGCCGGCGCGAAGATCATCGGGGTGAACGCGCGCAACCTGAAGACCCTGGAGGTCGACCGGGGCACCTTCGCCCGGGTCGCCCCCGAGATCCCCGACCGCCTGATCAAGGTCGCCGAGTCGGGCGTGCGTGGGCCGCACGACCTGATCGCGTACGCCAACGAGGGCGCCGACGCCGTACTGGTCGGCGAGTCGCTGGTGACTGGGCGCGACCCGCGTACGGCGGTGGCCGACCTGGTGGCGGCCGGCGAGCACCCCGCGCTGCGGCACGGGCGCTGATCACGATGCCCGCCGTCACCCCCACCGACTTCCCCCGGCTGGCCCGGGGCGCCGCGCCGCGCGGCTGCCGCGCGCCCGCCCGGCGGATCCTTGGGCGGCGGGTGCGGTACCACATCGGCAGCGAGCCGGGACAGATCAGCGGGCGGCGATGGCCGGGCCGGCGGGGGCCGGCGGCCGTCGCGTAACCGGCGCTGCGGCGTGTTCACCGCGCCGCCCCGACGCGGCGCGCCCGCGGCGTTCCGATGACTCACGGCCGGGGGCCGGGGGTCGCGAACCTGTACGCGAACGGCCCGCGGGCCGTGCCGCGGGCCGGGTCCTGATCCGGGTCCACCCCGGATCCCCGGCTGCGCCGTGCCGCCCCTCCCCTCCGCCACCCGTTTCTCCCTCACCCGTTCCGTCGCTGACGCCCGGAGGGCTCACACATGTCCGACGTGTACTTCCATCCCGACCCGCAAGGGACGGTCCCCGACGCCGCGGGGTACTTCGGCGCCTTCGGCGGCACCTTCATCCCCGAGGCGCTGCGCGCCGCCGTCGAGGAAGTGGCCGCCGAGTACGAGAAGGCCAAGGCGGACCCCGCCTTCGCCGCCGAGCTGAACGACCTGCTCGTCGACTACACCGGCCGCCCCTCGCCGCTGACCGAGGTGCCGCGGTTCGCCGAGCACGCCGGCGGGGCCCGGATCTTCCTCAAGCGCGAGGACCTCAACCACACCGGCTCGCACAAGATCAACAACGTCCTGGGGCAGGCCCTGCTCACCCGCCGGATGGGCAAGACCCGGGTCATCGCCGAGACCGGCGCCGGCCAGCACGGCGTGGCAACCGCCACCGCCTGCGCCCTGTTCGGCCTCGACTGCACCATCTACATGGGCGAGATCGACACCGAGCGGCAGGCGCTCAACGTCGCCAGGATGCGCATCCTGGGCGCCGAGGTGATCCCGGTGGGCTCCGGCAGCCGCACCCTCAAGGACGCCATCAACGAGGCGTTCCGCGACTGGGTCGCCAACGTGGACACCACCCACTACCTCTTCGGCACGGTCGCGGGACCGCACCCCTTCCCCGCCCTGGTGCGCGACTTCCACCGCGTCATCGGGGTCGAGGCGCGGCGGCAGATCCTGGAGCGCACCGGCCGGCTCCCCGACGCCGTGGCCGCCTGTGTGGGCGGCGGTTCCAACGCCATCGGCCTCTTCCACGCGTTCATCCCGGACGGCGATGTCCGGCTGGTCGGCCTGGAGGCGGCCGGGCACGGCGTGGAGTCCGGCGAGCACGCCGCGACCCTGACCGCCGGCGAGCCCGGCATCCTGCACGGCTCCCGCTCGTACGTGCTCCAGGACGACGAGGGCCAGATCACCGAGCCGTACTCGATCTCGGCCGGCCTGGACTACCCGGGCATCGGCCCCGAGCACGCCTACCTCAAGGACAGCGGGCGCGGCGAGTACCGCCCCGTCACCGACGACCAGGCGATGCGCGCGCTGCGGCTGCTGTGCCGCACCGAGGGCATCATCCCGGCCATCGAGAGCTCGCACGCCCTCGCCGGCGCCCTCGACCTGGGGCGCGAACTCGGCCCCGAGGGGCTGATCCTGGTCAACCTCTCCGGCCGGGGCGACAAGGACATGGACACCGCCGCCCGCTACTTCGGGCTCTACGACGGCGACAACGGCGACAGCGAGGGAGCGGCGTCATGACCGGAAACCTGGAGCTGCTCGGCACCACCCTGGCCGCCGCCCGCGCCGAGGACCGCGCCGCGCTCATCGGCTACCTGCCGGCCGGCTTCCCCACCGTCGACGGCGGCATCCGCGCGGCCATCGCCATGGTGGAGGGCGGCTGCGACGTCATCGAGATCGGGCTGCCGCACAGCGACCCGGTCCTGGACGGTCCGGTCATCCAGACCGCCGACGACATCGCGCTGCGCGGAGGAGTGCGGATCGAGGGCGTGCTGCGCACGGTCCGCGAGGTGTACGAAGCCACCGGGGCACCGGTGCTGTGCATGACGTACTGGAACCCCGTGGACCGGTACGGCGCCGAGCGGTTCGCCGAGGAACTCGCGGCGGCCGGCGGGGCCGGCTGCATCCTGCCCGACCTGCCGGTGGAGGAGTCCGAGGTGTGGCGCAAGGCGGCCCAGCACCACGGCCTGGCCACCGTGTTCGTGGTGGCGCCCAGCAGCAGGGACGCCCGGCTGGCGACCATCACGGCGGCCGGCAGCGGCTTCGTGTACGCGGCCTCGCTGATGGGCGTCACCGGCACCCGCGAGTCGGTGGGCCGGCAGGCGTCCGACCTGGTGCGCCGTACCCGGGCCAGCACCGAACTGCCGGTGTGCGTGGGCCTGGGCGTCTCCAACGCGGCGCAGGCCGCCGAGGTCGCCGCCTTCGCTGACGGGGTCATCGTGGGCACGGCGTTCGTGAAGGAACTGCTGGCCCACCAGGGCGACGAGCGAGCCGGTCTGGACGCGGTGCGCGCCCTGGCCGGGCAACTGGCCGCCGGGGTGCGCCGGTCCGGCTGACGCGGGACCGCAGGGCCGTCCCCGGGCTGCACGGCACGGGGACGGCCGGGCCCGATAAGGTCTGGCCCCATGGGGAGTATGGGGGCCACACCACAGGGGCCTTGGCAGCCGCCGACGACCGTGGAAGCGGGACTGTACGCGGCCGGGATGAACGGCGACTGGCCGGCGTTCTTCGACGTGCTGGCGGGCACCGACCTGTTCTTTCCGATGTCGCGGGAAGTGGTGGACGCGGTGCCGGGCGGGTTCCGCTTCGCGCCGTTCCGCGATCCCCAGGTGGAAGGGCTGTGCGTGGCCGTCTTCACCCGCGGGATGCTGCCGCCCCCGGTGGCGGGCCAGGTCTTCGAACGCGGCAATCTGGGCCCGCTGGCCAAGGCCTGGCCCAAGACCGTCAGCTGGCTGGCGGTGAACCCCGGGACGCCGGTGGAGACCTTCGTACCGGCCGACCCGCGGCAGTGGAAGCGGCACGCCAAGCGGGCCCGCGAGGAGCCGCGCCTGAAGACGCTGTGGACCGGGCCGCGCACCGACGCCATGGCGCACGGCATGGCCTGCGGCGCGCTGCTGCTTGTCAACAACGGCACCCTGTGGAACCAGCTCGGCTGGCAGAACGGCGGCTACTCCGAGACCCGTGAACTGCTGAGGACCTGGTGGGGGATCACCGGCCGGGAGGGCTGGCTGGAGGCTGAGGAGGGCCTGCTGCGCGGCGAGTTGTCGCCGCCGGCGTGGGAGTTCTGTCTGCGGGTGCGGCACGCGCTGATCCAGGAGTACGGGGTGGTGCCGGGCGCGGTGAAGTGGCGGGAGACCTCCGAGCGGGTGCTGCTGGCGCGTACCGCCGAGGTGGTCGACAAGACCGGCCGGCCCCCGCAGTTCGACCTGGACGCGGACATCACCCTGGCGCAGGACCTGATCGGCAGGATCCTGCGGTACGAGGCGCGGTTCCGCGCGGACGGCATCCTGGCGGCGGACGCGTCGGTGCGCTCCGTCCTGGCCTGGGACTTCGGGCGCGCCTCCTTCATGGCGCGGGACGGCCTGGGCGCGCGGTACTGCGACACCCATGAGGCGGAGACGGCGCTGCTGCGGGCGGGCGCGGCGGCGCGCCGGACGTACGTCTCCTGGCCGGACTTCGCGGCCGGGTACATCCTGGGGCGCTGCCTGCACTTCGACGACGAGACGTTCGGCGACTGGTACCGGGAGATGCTGGAGGTGCACCACCTCCTCAGCACGGAGCCGGAGAGCCCGTGGCTGACGGTGCCCTGGGACATCAAGGAAGTTCAGGCCGACCTGAGTTGAGCCGGGCGGATGACTGATCTCCTCCCCGTCGTCCTGCCGTCCGCCGCCGTCCCGCGCGCCCTGTTCGGCGCGGCCACGGTCGCCGTCGCGTGGTGGTGAACCGTGTCCTGACGGCGGGAGACTCGTTGGCCCAGGCGTGAGCCAGAAGAACCGTGACGGAAAAGGCAGGGCCCGCGACCGGATGCGGGAGGAGCGCGAGCGCGAGAAGGCCGCGGAGCGGCGGATGCGTTCGCTCAAGGTCGGCGGAACGGCGGCCGCGATCCTCGCCGTGGCCGGCGTCATCGGCGTGCTGGCCGCCAACTCGGGCGGCACCAGCAACGAGGGCCCCCCGGCGGCGCCGATCACGGTCGGCGAATCGACGGCCCCCGCCACGCTGGCCGTGTACGAGGACTTCCGCTGCCCGGCGTGCGGGCAGTTCGAGAACGGCTTCCGGGATGTCATCCACGAGCTGACGGACGCCGGGAAGCTGAAGGTGGACTACCACCTGGTCACGATCATCGACGGCAACCTCCGCGGCCAGGGCTCGACGAACGCGGCGAACGCCGCCCAGTGCGCCAACGACCAGGGCAAGTTCTCCCCGTACCACGACGTGCTCTTCGAGAACCAGCCGGCCGAGGCGGACGACGCGTTCGCGGACAAGGACCTCCTGATCGACCTGGCCGGCCAGGTCGACGGGCTGGACAACGAGACGTTCCGGACCTGCGTGGCGGACGGCACCCACGACGAGTGGGCTCAGCGCAGCAACGCCGACTTCATGAACTCCGGCTTCAACGCCACCCCCACCATCCTGCTCAACGGCGAGAACCTCTACGGCAACACCTCGGAGCCGCTGACCCCGGACACCCTGCGCAACAAGGTCAACCAGCTGGCGGCGAGTTCCTAGCCACCGGTCACAATCCGGTCTCACGGAGCGCCGGTTGCCCCCCTTGCCCCGGTCTGTCCGCCGGAAGCAACGGCCGCGACCGGTGTCCGGCTTGCGAAGGCCGCGTGAAGATCACAGTCTGTCCCCCACGAAAGCGTCTTTTCCGTGGGGGACAGCTGTGTGTCGTCATGATGCTCCCGCCGTGAGGGGCTCTCCGGCTGTGCCCCCAGCGAGTGGCCGGTGGCCTTTCCGGGTGGGCCCGAACCGGGACCCACCGCCGGGCGTGCCGGTGAGGCGGGTCCGGATTCCGGCGCGCAGCCCGGCAAGCATCCTGTGGAGGAATGCTCTGGAGGCGAACCGGCGGAGTCGCCCGTCTGCCGCAAGGCGGATCCGGCCTCACCGTGAGCGGGGACGGGGAAGCCCCGGCAAGCGGGCCCGAGCGTCGGTTTCCCGATCTTCTCCGGTCGTGTCCGGGGTGCGCTTTGGTCGGTCGCGGGGATGCGTCCCCGCCGAGGGAGTGACCGTTTGGCTCCGGCAGGATCCCTGTGTGAGCCGTCGCCCGGCTGCGGCTGGGGCACATGTTGAAAGGTGGCCCAGGCGTACCGGACGGGTTTATCCGAGTGATTCCAGTTATCACTGGCCGCGCTTTGCGGTGAAGAGTTCTGCCAGGATCTCGTGGGACGTGACCCGTCTCCCCCGGGGAAGCGAGGTCCGGGCATGGGTTGTGGCGTGGATCGACTGTTGGCGAAGTTCATCTGGAGTTCGAATGAATGACCCGGTATTCATCATTCGTGATCGGGAAAATCGGACCGATGACGGGACGGGCATCGAGTTCGGCGGCGTCCTCACCCATGCCGACCTGAGCGGCGCGCTGCGGGCGCGCCGGTGGGGACTGGTGGGGCCCTTCGTCTTCTACCTTCTGCTCCTCGGAGCGATTGCCGCCGCGTTCCAGGACGATCTCCTGGAGGGGTTCAGCAATCAGGCGGTTGCTCTCGTGGACATCTTCGTTGCGATTCTCGTCGGCCTGACGGTATGGAGAGTCTTCCACTGGTTTCTCATCATGCTTCGCGTCCGGCGCATCAGGCGGAATGGTGGTATTCATTTCAGGATTGGAAATTCCAGCGCAGAGGTCATCGAGGGCAAGGCGTCCCATCGCTTCTCTTTGCATCATTTCCCGTTCTGGGTCGAAACGAAGCGATCATTCGTACTGGTGTCATCGAGATCTCCGTTTTCGACAGTTCTGATGCTTCCCAAGAGATTGGCCGGAGGAGAAGCCGGGGTGGACCGCTTGAGGGCGCTGCTCGCCGAGACACGGGAGCCGCTCAGCAGAGAAGGGGGGCGGCGTGAGAGGACGGGGGGCGGGACGGCGTCTGACGCGATCCGGCGCTGACGGCCCTGGACTCGCCTTCGGCCGGCTCCAACGGGCGCTCTCCGCGACCTCGGCGAGCGGGAAGTATCGGCCGGTGTGGATGGTTGCTCCTGCGACCCCGATGGCCTCACGCCCGGTGCAGCCGCGCGGCCAGCGCATCCGAGTGGGCACACAGTGTGATCCCGGTTGGGAAAGCGGGCCGTGGATTCCCGGGTGGGCGTCCGGCGCGGTAGCGTCGGGGACACCATGGAGATCCTTGCCTCTATTCCCAGCCCAGGCACCAGCGAGGTCCATCTCGGGCCCCTGCCCCTGCGTGGCTATGCCCTGTGCATCATCATCGGTGTCTTCGTCGCCATCTGGCTCGGCGGGAAGCGCTGGGTCGCCCGGGGCGGACAGCCCGGGACCGTCGCCGACGTCGCCGTGTGGGCCGTGCCCTTCGGCCTGGTCGGCGCCCGGTTGTACCACGTGATCACCGACTACCAGCTGTACTTCGGTGAGGACCGCGACTGGGTCAACGCGTTCAAGATCTGGGACGGCGGTATCGGCATCTGGGGCGCGATCGCCGGTGGCGCCGTCGGTGCCTGGATCGCGTGCCGGCGGCGCGGGATCCCGCTGCCCGCCTTCGCCGACGCCGTGGCGCCCGGTATCGCGTTCGCACAGGCGATCGGTCGCTGGGGCAACTGGTTCAACCAGGAGCTGTACGGCAAGCCCACCAATCTGCCCTGGGCCCTGGAGATCGACAACGGCATTGATGTCGGTACCTTCCACCCCACCTTCCTGTACGAGTCGCTGTGGTGCGTGGGCGTCGGTGTGCTGGTGATCCTGGCCGACCGGCGGTTCAAGCTGGGGCACGGCCGGGCGTTCGCGCTGTATGTCGCCGCCTACACCGCGGGCCGCTTCTGGACCGAGTACCTGCGGATCGACGAGGCCCACGAGGTGCTGGGCCTGCGCCTGAACAACTGGACCTCCATCGTCGTCTTCCTCGCCGCCGTGGCCTACCTGGTGATCTCCGCCAAGCGCCGGCCGGGCCGGGAGGAGATCGTCGAGCCGGGGGCCGGGGAGGAGCAGGCCGGAGCCGAGACCGACGCCGACACCCCGGACGGTGACGGTGACGCCGACGCCGACGCCGCCGGGAAGGGTGACGGCGAGAAGGAGCCCGCCGCCAAGGGCCGGGTCGGCCTGGCCAAGGGCGACGACGGCGACGGCACCGACAAGGCGGGGGCCACCTCCGCGTCATGACGGGTTCTGCCGAGGCCCACCACCGGCACCGCGACGTGAGCGGAGGCTGGCTGCGTCCCACGGTCTTCGGGGCGATGGACGGGCTGGTCTCCAATCTCGGGCTGATCAGCGGTGTCGTGGGGTCCTCGGCGTCGGCCCACACCATCGCCATCGCGGGGATGGCGGGCCTGGCCGCCGGGGCGTTCTCGATGGCGGCCGGGGAGTACACCTCGGTCGCCTCCCAGCGAGAGCTGGCACTGGCCGAGATCGAGGTGGAGCGGCGCGAGCTCGCCCACAACCCCGACGACGAGCTGGCCGAGCTGACCGCGGTCTATGTGGGACGCGGGGTCGAGCCGGAGCTGGCCCGGGAGGTCGCCCGGCAGCTGTCCCGCGATCCGGACCAGGCGCTGGAGATCCACAGCCGGGAGGAGCTGGGGGTCGGCCCTTCCGATCTGGCCTCGCCGATGGTCGCGGCCCTGTCCTCCTTCGGGTCCTTCGCGGTCGGGGCCCTGCTGCCGGTGCTGCCCTATCTGCTGGGCGGCACGGCCTTCTGGCCCGGCCTGCTCCTCGCGCTCGCCGGGCTCTTCCTGTGCGGCGCGGTCGTGTCCCGGGTGACGGCCCGCTCCTGGTGGTTCAGCGGGCTGCGGCAGCTGCTGCTGGGGGCCGCGGCGGCCGGCCTGACGTACGGGATCGGCGCGCTGCTCGACAACGCCCTGAGCTGACCCCTTCGCCCGGATCGTCCGGGAATATACCGGGTGACCCCGCACGCTATGTACTCATCGGCGTGCCCATGGGTGAGCTTTGTTTCCGGAGGGTTTCAGTTCGTTTCCTGCGGGCATGAGGCTTCCACGCCTGCCAGCGCCGACATATCCGCCATTCTCCGGCCGGAGCCCGGCAGAACGTAGTCCGCATCGTGGACAGAGGTATCCACTTCTCGGGAACCTCGCCATCGTGTAACCTGCACGAAAATTTAAGCCAGCCAGGGCCAGCGTCGTCCCTCGGTACACAACACCTACCAAGAGACGACGGGAGAGCCGATGCGTTCTGCGTCCCACCCGGTGAAGCAGGGTATGTACGACCCGGGCAATGAACACGACGCCTGTGGCGTCGGCTTTGTCGCCACCCTGACGGGCGAGGCCAGCCACGAGCTGGTCGATCAGGCGCTGACCGTGCTGCGGAACCTCGAGCACCGCGGCGCCACCGGCTCCGACCCGGACACCGGGGACGGCGCGGGGATCCTCATCCAGATCCCCGATGCATTTTTGCGGGATAACGTTCCTTTCGGTCTCCCCGAGGCCGGCTCCTACGCGGTCGGCACCGCCTTCCTCCCGGTGGACGCGGACGAGAACGCCACCGCCACCACCGCCATCGAGGCCATCGCCGCCGAAGAGGGCCTGACCGTCCTCGGCTGGCGCGAGGTGCCGGTCGCCCCCCAGCTGCTCGGCGCCGCCGCCCGCGAGGTCATGCCCGCCTTCCGCCAGCTCTTTGTCCACGATGCGGACGGCGGACGGACAGGCATCGAGCTGGAACGGCGCGCCTTCGTCCTGCGCAAGCGCGCCGAACGCGAGACCGGCGTCTACTTCGCCTCGCTGTCGGCGCGCACCCTGGTCTACAAGGGAATGCTCACCACCGGACAGCTTGAGCCGTTTTTTCCTGATCTTTCAGACCGTCGCCTGGCTTCGGCCATCGGCCTGGTCCACTCCCGGTTCTCCACGAACACCTTCCCGAGCTGGCCGCTCGCACACCCCTACCGGTTCGTCGCCCACAACGGTGAGATCAACACCGTGCGCGGCAACCGCAACTGGATGCGCGCCCGCGAGTCCCAGCTGGCCTCGCCGCTGTTCGGCGAACGCATCGGCGACCAGGACGCCCTGGACCGGATCTTCCCCGTCTGCACCCCGGACGCCTCCGACTCCGCCTCCTTCGACGAGGTCCTCGAACTGCTCCACCTCGGTGGCCGCTCCCTGCCGCACTCCGTGCTGATGATGGTCCCCGAGGCGTGGGAGAACCACGAGTCGATGGACCCCGCCCGGCGTGCCTTCTACCAGTTCCACTCCACCCTGATGGAGCCCTGGGACGGCCCCGCCTGCGTCGCCTTCACCGACGGCACCCAGGTCGGCGCCGTACTGGACCGCAACGGGCTGCGCCCCGGCCGGTACTGGGTCACCGACGACGGGTTCGTCGTCCTCTCCTCCGAGGTGGGCGTCCTCGACATCGACCCGGCCACCGTCGTGCGCAAGGGCCGGCTCCAGCCCGGCCGGATGTTCCTCGTCGACACCGCCGAGCACCGCATCATCGAGGACGACGAGATCAAGGCGGGCCTGGCCGCCGAGCACCCCTACGCGCAATGGCTGGAGGAGGGCCTCATCGGCCTTGCCGACCTGCCCGAGCGCGAGCACGTCGTCCACACCCACGCCTCCGTCACCCGCCGCCAGCAGACCTTCGGCTACACCGAGGAAGAGCTGCGTATCCTGCTCGCTCCCATGGCGGGCAGCGGCGCCGAGCCCATCGGCTCCATGGGAACGGACACCCCCATCGCGGCGCTCTCCGACCGGCCGCGGCTGATCTTCGACTACTTCACCCAGCTCTTCGCCCAGGTCACCAACCCCCCGCTGGACGCCATCCGCGAGGAACTGGTCACCTCCCTGCACTCCTCCCTGGGCCCCCAGGGCAACCTGCTGGACCCCTCGGCCGCCACCTGTCGCTCCGTGAACCTCCCGTTCCCGGTCATCGACAACGACGAGCTGGCCAAGCTGATCCACATCAACGCCGACGGCGACCTCCCCGGCTTCGGCTCCGCCACCCTGTCCGGCCTGTACCGGGTCAGCGGCGGCGGCGCCGCGCTCGCCGACCGCCTCGCCGAGATCCGCGCCGAGACGGACGCCGCCATCGCCGACGGCGCCCGCCTCATCGTCCTCTCGGACCGGCACTCCGACGCCGAGCACGCCCCGATCCCCTCGCTGCTGCTCACCTCGGCCGTGCACCACCACCTCATCCGCACCAAGCAGCGCACCCAGGTCGGGCTGCTCATCGAGGCCGGCGACGTCCGCGAGGTGCACCACGTCGCCCTGCTCATCGGCTACGGCGCCGCCGCCGTCAACCCCTACCTCGCCATGGAATCGGTCGAGGACCTGGTCGCCCGCGGCACCTACCTGCCCGGCATCGAGGCCGAGACCGCCATCAAGAACCTCATCAAGGCGCTCGGCAAGGGCGTCCTGAAGGTCATGTCCAAGATGGGCATCTCCACCGTCGCCTCCTACCGCGGCGCCCAGGTCTTCGAGGCCGTCGGTCTCGACGAGTCCTTCGTCGACACCTACTTCCACGGCACCACCACCAAGATCGGCGGCGCCGGCCTCGACGTGATCGCCCAGGAGGTCGCCGCCCGGCACGCCAAGGCGTACCCCGCCTCCGGCATCGCCCCCGCCCACCGCGACCTGGAGATCGGCGGCGAGTACCAGTGGCGCCGCGAGGGCGAACCGCACCTGTTCGACCCCGACACCGTCTTCCGGCTCCAGCACGCCACCCGGCAGCGCCGCTACGACATCTTCAAGCAGTACACCGAGCGGGTGAACGAGCAGGCCGAGCGGCTGATGACGCTGCGCGGACTGTTCCGGCTCAAGGACGGCGAGCGCGCTCCCGTCCCGCTGGAGGAGGTCGAGCCGGTCAGCGAGATCGTCAAGCGCTTCTCCACCGGCGCGATGAGCTACGGCTCCATCTCCCAGGAGGCGCACGAGAACCTCGCCATCGCCATGAACCGGCTGGGCGCCAAGTCCAACACCGGTGAGGGCGGCGAGGACTCCGAGCGGCTCACCGACCCCGAGCGCCGCAGCGCCATCAAGCAGGTCGCCTCCGGACGCTTCGGCGTCACCAGCGAATACCTGGTGCACTCCGACGACATCCAGATCAAGATGGCCCAGGGCGCCAAGCCCGGCGAGGGCGGCCAGCTGCCCGGCCACAAGGTCTACCCGTGGGTCGCCAAGACCCGGCACGCCACCCCCGGCGTCGGCCTCATCTCGCCGCCCCCGCACCACGACATCTACTCCATCGAGGACCTCGCCCAGCTCATCCACGACCTGAAGAACGCCAACCCGGCCGCCCGCATCCACGTGAAGCTGGTCTCCGAGGTCGGCGTCGGCACGGTCGCGGCGGGCGTCTCCAAGGCACACGCCGACGTGGTCCTCATCTCCGGACACGACGGCGGTACGGGCGCCTCCCCGCTCACCTCCCTCAAGCACGCCGGCGGTCCCTGGGAACTCGGCCTGGCGGAGACCCAGCAGACGCTGCTCCTCAACGGGCTGCGCGACCGCATCGTCGTGCAGACCGACGGACAGCTCAAGACCGGCCGCGACGTGCTGATCGCCGCGCTCCTCGGCGCCGAGGAGTACGGCTTCGCCACCGCGCCGCTGGTGGTCTCCGGCTGCGTCATGATGCGGGTGTGCCACCTGGACACCTGCCCGGTCGGCATCGCCACCCAGAACCCGGTGCTGCGCGAACGCTTCAGCGGCAAGCCCGAGTTCGTCGTCAACTTCTTCGAGTTCATCGCGGAAGAGGTGCGCGAACTCCTCGCCGAGCTGGGCTTCCGCACCCTGGAGGAGGCCGTCGGTCACGCCGAACTGCTGGACGTGACCCGCGCGGTCGACCACTGGAAGGCCGCCGGTCTGGACCTGGCCCCGCTGCTGCACGTGCCCGACCTGCCGGCCGGCGCGCCGCTGCACCGCACGATCGCCCAGGACCACGGCCTGGAGAAGGCCCTGGACAACGAGCTGATCCGGCTCTCCGCCGACGCCCTCACGGCCGACACCGCCGAGGACGCCCGGCCGGTGCGCGCCCAGGTCGCCATCCGCAACATCAACCGCACGGTCGGCACCATGCTCGGCCACGAGGTGACCAAGAAGTTCGGCGGCGCCGGACTGCCCCAGGACACCATCGACATCACCTTCACCGGCTCCGCCGGCCAGTCCTTCGGCGCCTTCGTGCCGCGCGGCGTCACCCTGCGCCTGGAGGGCGACGCCAACGACTACGTCGGCAAGGGCCTGTCGGGCGGGCGGCTGATCGTTCGGCCCGACCGCGGCGCCGAGCACCTGCCCGAGTACTCCACCATCGCCGGCAACACCCTCGCCTACGGCGCCACCGGCGGCGAACTGTTCCTGCGCGGCCGGGTCGGCGAACGCTTCTGCGTCCGCAACTCCGGCGCCACCGTGGTGGCCGAAGGCGTCGGCGACCACGGCTGCGAGTACATGACCGGCGGCCACGCCGTCGTCCTGGGCGAGACCGGACGCAACTTCGCGGCCGGCATGTCCGGCGGCGTCGCCTACGTCATCGACCTCGACGAGCACAACGTCAACCCCGGCATGGTCGCCGTCGAGACGCTGAGCGAGACCGACCGGGACTGGCTGCACGAAGTGGTGCGCCGCCACGCCGAGGAGACCGGATCCACGGTCGCCGGCAAGCTGCTGAAGGACTGGGACGCTGCCGTCGCCCGCTTCAGCAAGATCATGCCCACCACGTACAAGGCCGTGCTCGCCGCCAAGGACGCCGCCGAGCGCGCCGGACTCGGCGAGTCCGAGACCCACGAGAAGATGATGGAGGCGGCGACCCATGGCTGACCCGAAGGGCTTTCTCACCACCGGCCGCGAGACCGCCACCTCCCGGCCCGCAGCCGAACGCGTCAAGGACTGGAACGAGGTCTACGTCCCCGGATCGCTGCTGCCCATCATCAGCAAGCAGGCGTCGCGGTGCATGGACTGCGGCATCCCGTTCTGTCACAACGGCTGTCCGCTGGGGAACCTGATCCCCGAGTGGAACGACTACGCCTACCGCGAGGACTGGGCCGCGGCCAGCGAACGGCTGCACGCGACCAACAACTTCCCGGAGTTCACCGGGCGGCTGTGCCCCGCACCGTGCGAGTCGGCGTGCGTGCTGGGCATCAACCAGCCCGCCGTCACCATCAAGAACGTCGAGGTCACCATCATCGACAAGGCGTGGGAGGCCGGGAACGTCACCCCGCAGCCGCCGCAGCGCCACTCCGGCAAGACCGTCGCCGTCATCGGCTCGGGCCCCGCGGGCCTGGCCGCCGCCCAGCAGCTCACCCGGGCCGGGCACACGGTCGCGGTGTACGAGCGCGCCGACCGCATCGGCGGCCTGCTGCGCTACGGCATCCCCGAGTTCAAGATGGAGAAGCGGCACATCAACCGGCGCATCGAGCAGATGCGGGCGGAGGGCACCAAGTTCCGCACCGGCGTGGAGATCGGCCGCGACATCGACGCGGCGAAGCTGCGCAAGCGCTACGACGCCGTCGTCATCGCCGCCGGTGCCACCACGGCGCGCGACCTGCCGGTGCCCGGACGCGAACTGAACGGCGTCCACCAGGCGATGGAGTACCTGCCGCTGTCCAACAAGGTGCAGGAGGGCGACTTCATCACCGCCCCGATCAGCGCCGAGGGCAAGCACGTGGTCGTCATCGGCGGTGGCGACACCGGCGCCGACTGCGTGGGCACCGCCCACCGGCAGGGCGCGGCCTCCGTCACCCAGCTGGAGATCATGCCCCGGCCGAGCGAGGACCGCCCCGCTCACCAGCCGTGGCCCACGTTCCCCATGACCTACAAGGTCACCTCCGCGCACGAGGAGGGCGGCGAGCGGGTCTACTCCGTCTCCACCACCCACTTCGAGGGCGACGAGGACGGCAACGTGCAGTGGCTGCACCTGGTCGAGGTCGAGTTCATCGACGGCAAGCTCACCCAGAAGCCGGGCACCGAGCGGAAGATCCCGGCCCAGCTGGTCACCCTCGCCATGGGCTTCACCGGCACCGACCAGGAGAACGGCCTGGTGCGGCAGTTCGGCGTCGACCTCGACGCGCGCGGCAACATCGCGCGGGACGCGGACTACGCGACCAGCGTCGACGGCGTGTTCGTCGCCGGTGACGCCGGGCGCGGCCAGTCGCTCATCGTGTGGGCGATCGCCGAGGGCCGCGCGGCGGCCCGCGGTGTGGACCGTTTCCTGACCGGCGCGCCCAGCGCCCTGCCCTACCCGATCCGGCCGACCGACCGCTCCCTGACGGTCTGACGCCCGGCCCGGGTGCGGACTCCGTCCCGCCCGGGCCCCACCGGCTTCCGTACAGCGTCGTACGGAAAGTGGCCACGGCGCCTGCCTCTCCCCGACCGAGTGAGGGCAGGCGCCGAGGCATGTCCGCAGGCGGGCCGGGGAGGGGGGAGGAACTCGGGGGAGCCATCCCCCCGCAGCCGGCCGCGCCGTATCTGCCCGCCTGGGTGGTGGCCACGCCGGCCGGTGGCGCGGCGGTGGCGGTGACGCCCCCGGCGGCCGGGGCCGCGGTCCGGTTCACCGCGAGGAGGAAAGCGGTGCCCCGGAGACCGCGTCGATCACGGGGCGGTCGCCCAGCGCCGACTCCAGACCGATCCGGTACGGGTCGGACAGCCACTGCTCCGTACAGGCCACCGTGGGATCGGGTACGTTCCAGCCGCCCACGATCAGCAGCTCCTCCGTCTCCCGCAGCCAGGCGCCGAACTCCGTATCGCAGGCGCCATGGCCGACGTGGACGGTGAGCGCGGTGTCCGCCGGGGAGACGGCGTTCATCCCGGACAGCGGCAGCAGCTGCGCGCCGCCGCCGTCGAAGGGCCCCGGGTCCGGCCACGCGCCGACGATCTCCTCCGCCCGCTCCTCGAAGAGCACCGGTGAGACCGTCGCAGGGGTGGCGTCTACGGGAGGCGGCGGGTACGGCGCCGGTTCCAACGGTGTGATCCCCTTCTGCAGCTGATGCTGCGTCAGCAACATCGCGCCCAGCATCGCGCCCAGCCCCACGCCCGCGATCGAGAAGCCCAACACCGTCCCGATGACGACCGATCTGGTGATCCGTGGCCGCATCCCATCCCCCTCCGTCGGCACTGGTCGTACCAAATCCCTGGGACGGTCCGTACCTTCGGTCGGTTCCTCCACGACCTCCAGTGGTCCAGGCCACAAACGGTGCCATTCCGTGATGCCAGGACCTGGAAGGCGTGAACACAGCGCTGTCACAATCAACGCTCCATCCGGCTGGATGATCTCCCTACCTTCAGGAGGGGACTGACCATGTCGCACACCCCCGGCCACTTCGGCACCCCAGCCCGCCGCCTCCTCGCCGGTGCGGCCGTGCTGTCCCTCGGCCTGCTCACGGCCTGCGGTAGCGACTCCAACTCCGGCGACAGCGCGGCGAAAACCCTCGACGTCTGGATCATGGAAGGCACCAACCCCGACGCCGGCCCCTACTTCGAGGAACTGGGCGCCGCGTTCAAGGAACAGACCGGCGCCGAACTCAACGTCCAGTTCATCCAGTGGGCCGACGCCCACGACCGGATCACCACCGCCATGGCCGGCCGCGAACTCCCCGACGTCGCCGAGATCGGCACCACCTGGGCCCTGGAATTCGGAGCCGTCGGCGCCCTGCGCGACCTCGCCGGCGACATCGAGGCCGACGGCCTGGGCGGCGACCTCGTGCCCGCCCTCCACGAGGCCGGCACCGTCGACGGCGCCACCTACGGCATGCCCTGGCACGCCGGCACCCGCTCCCTGATGTACCGCGCCGACCTCTTCGCCGAACACGGCCTCCAGCCGCCCACCTCCTGGGACGAACTCCGCGACGTCGCCCTCCAGCTGAAGGAACTGGAGCCCGACATGATCCCGTTCCCGGTGATCGGCGGCACCGAGTACACCGTGGACCCCTTCATCTGGGGCGCGGGCGGCCAGATAGCCCAGGCCGACGACGACGGCACCTGGACCTCCACCATCAACGCCCCCGAGGCCGTCGCCGGCATCGAGTTCTACACCTCGCTCGCCACCGAACACGGCCTGTCCGTCGCCGCCGCCGAGACCTGGCTGGAAACCGACCAGCTCCAGAGCTTCCAGACCGGCCAGGCCGCCATGGTCATCAACGGCAACTGGACCGTCAACACCCTCCTGGAGGACGACCCCACCTGGGCCGACCGGCTCGGCGTCGTCCCCATCCCCGGCCGGCAGCCCGGCACCTACAATCCCTCCTTCGTCGGCGGCTCACTCCTCGGCGACTTCAACAGCGACGAACCCGAACTCGCCTGGGAACTCATCAAGCTCATGTCCACCGGCGAGTACGGCGCCCGGTGGGCCGAGCAGTCCGGCTTCTTCCCCGGCCAGCAGTCCCTCCTCGAAGACGTGGCGGACCGGGCAGGACCCCTCGTCGCCCCCTTCGCCACCCAGATGCTGGAGGCCGGTGCCAGCGTGCCGGTGACCGAGCTGTACGGCCAGGTCCAGGGCGCCCAGGTCATCCCGCGGATGCTCCAGTCCATCCTCTCCGGCTCGGCCACCGTGCAGGAAGCCGCCGACACGGCGGCAGCGACCATGGACGAGACCTTTGGCAACTAGCCGATGAGCACCGACACCACCGACCCCGCGCGGCACCGGAACGGAAACCGGCGCCGCGACCGGGGCCGGACACCGGACCCCGAACGGGAACGGCACCTCGCCCGCCGCCGCGCACAACGCACCCGCGCCCTGCGCCCCTGGCTGCTGCTCGCCCCCGCCCTCGCCGTCCTGGCCGTCCTGCTGCTGTGGCCCCTGCTGCGCGTGGTGCTCCTGTCCTTCCAGGACTACGGCCTGCGCCAGATCTACACCGGCACATCGAACTACACCGGTCTCGACAACTACCGCACCCTGCTGGGCGACAGCGCCCTGTGGTCCACGGTGCTGCCCAACACCGTCGTCTTCGCCGTCGTCTGTGTCGCCCTCACCGTCATCACCGGCACCCTCGTCGCCCTCCTGCTGCAACGCCTGGGCACCGTATGGCGGGTCATCTGCTCCACCGTGATCATGATGGCCTGGGCCATGCCCGCCGTCACCGGCACCTACGTGTGGATCTGGATCTTCGACCCGCTCAACGGCATCGTCAGCGGCGGCCTGGACTCCCTGGGCCTGATCGAACCCCGCGAGACCAACTGGTTCACCGACCGATGGTCCTTCTACGCCATCGCCACCCTCAACGTCGTGCACCACGGCTTCCCGTTCGTGGCCATCACCGTCTTCGCCGGGCTGCTCACCATCCCCAGGGAACTCCCCGAGGCCGCCCTGATGGACGGGGCCAACGCGTGGCAGCGGTTCTGGAAGATCACGGTGCCGACCATCAAACCGGTCTTCATGGTCGTCACCATCCTGTCGACCATCTGGGACTTCAAGGTCTTCGCCCAGATCTACCTGATGCCGGGCGGCTCGGGCTCCAACCCCGACATCTTCAACCTCGGGGTCTGGTCCTACCACCAGTCCTTCGTCAAGAACCAGTACGGCATGGGCTCGGCCATCGCCGTCCTGCTCACCCTGCTGCTGCTCGCCATCACCGTGGCGTACATCAGGGCCCTGTTCAAGGAGAGGGACGAACTCTGACGATGGCGACCACCCCGACCCCGGCCCCGAAGACGCCCCCGGCCCCGGCCCCGAAGACGGCAGCCGGGACGGCCGGCGGCCGCGCACGCCGCGCCGGGCCGGCCCTGGCCGTCGCCGCGCTGCTCGCCTTCTCCCTCTTCCCCGTCTACTGGATGGTGTCCTCCGCCTTCGACCCCGGAGCCGGCACCCGCGGCGCGTCCGTACTGCCCTCCGGCTTCACCCTCGACCACTTCCGGTACGTCCTGGACACCGGCGACTTCACCACCTTCCTCGCCAACTCCGCCCTCGTCGGCGCCGGTACCGTGCTGCTGTCGGGGCTGCTCTCCCTGTTCGCCGCGGTTGCCGTGGCCCGCTTCCGGTTCCGGATGCGGACCAAGGTGCTGGTGATGATCCTCATCGTGCAGATGGTGCCGCTGGAGGCCCTCGTCATCCCGCTGTTCCTCCAGATGAGCGACCTCGGGATGCTCAACAGCCTGCTCGGGCTGACCGTGGTCTACCTGGCCTTCTCCCTGCCGTTCGGCATCTGGACGCTGCGCGGCTTCGTCGCCGCCGTCCCCCGGGAGATCGAGGAGGCCGCCTACCTGGACGGCTGCGGCTGGTGGCGGATGTTCCGCTCCGTCCTGCTGCCGCTGGTGGCCCCCGGACTCGTCGCCACCAGCATCTTCGCCTTCATCGTGGCCTGGAACGAGTTCATCTTCGCCTTCACCTTCATGCAGGACGACAGCAAGTACACGGCCGCCGTCGGACTGCACCGGTTCTTCGGCCAGTACAGCACCGACTGGGGCGCCGTCATGGCCGGCTCCACCCTCATCACCGTGCCGGTACTCATCTTCTTCGTCGTGGTGCAGCGCCGGCTCGCCGGGGGACTGGCGGCCGGAGCCATCAAGTAGCGGTCCCGGCCCCCGCCGTCCGTCAGGTGTCGCAGTCCAGGACCGTACGGCACAACCCGCAGCGGGCCCGGCGCCGCCCCGCCACCGGCAGCCGCAACCGCTGTCCGCACACCGGGCAGCCGAACACCACCTTCAGCGGCTCCCCCTGCTCGAAGGCGTACCCCGCGCCGCCCTCACCCGGCACCGAGCGCCCCCGTACCGCCAGCGCCCGCTCCGCCGCGTACCGCTGCCGCACCGCCCAGGGGCCGCCCGCCAACGGCGGCCGCACCGCGTCCCGTTCCGCCAGCCGGCGGCCCGCCTCGTACGCCTCGTACGCCTGCGGGCTGGTGAACCAGATCCGCGGGTCCTCCCCGAACACCGCCGCCCGCCGCGCCAGGACGTACCCGTACTCCTGCGGCGTCAGATAGCCCAGCCGCTGCGAACCGAGCGCGTCCTCGCGGAACGCGTCCAACAGCAGCCAGCCCGTGCCCAGATACGCGGCGGCCGTGTCCGTGAGAATCTCGTCCTCGGCCGTCACCGGCAGCGACAGACCGGCCCGGTGCAGGTACACGTGCATCACCTCGTGTGCCAGCACCCCGCCGATGTCACGCCGCTGACCGTCGAACCGGCGGTGCAGATCAACGGTGTACACGCCACCCGGCGCCGCCTCGACCTCCACCCACGCCGCCTCCGGCATGTCATCGCGGAACCGCACCCGCACCGGCCCCGGCGGCAGCCCCAGATGACGCACCATCACCAGCGCCACCCGCTCCACCCCGGCGGCCAGATCCTCGGCGTCGTCGAACGCCACATCCACCGGGAGCACGCTCGTCGCGAAGCCCCGCACCGTCTCCGGGGACAGCCCGCGGTACAGCGCCGTGACCGCCGAACGCACCGACGCCAGATGAGGAAACGCCCCGCGGGCGGCGGCGGAACTCAGGGCAACTGCCCGTAGCAGAGACAGAACGGATGACCGGCGGGATCCTCGTACACCCGGAACCCCCGGGTCTGACCGCCGCTGTCGTGCAGGAACCGCGCCCCCAACGCCAGCACCTCCTCCTCCGCGCGCAGCACATCCTCGCGGGTGGGCACGTCGAAATCGAGATGCATCTGCTGGGGGTGCGAGGGATTCGGCCAGCGGGGCGGCTGGTGGTCGGGCGCGTACTGGAAGGCGATCTTCCGGCGGGTCGCCGCGTCGGTGAGCGTCACCCACGGCGGCGAGGAGTCATCCAGCTCCCAGCCGAGGATCGAGCCGTAGAAGCGGGCCAGGGCCATCGGGTCCGGACAGTCGATCACTGTGCACTGCAAGGTCGCGATCATGCAGGCAGCATAAGCCGCATAGGGTATACGGCATGAACGACATCGACGACGACGTGCGCGCGGAGCTGACACGGCTGCGGGAGAGCATCGACAACATCGACGCCGCCGTCGTCCACATGCTGGCCGAACGCTTCAAATGCACCCAGCAGGTCGGCCGCCTCAAGGCGGGCCACCAGCTGCCGGCCGCCGATCCGGCGCGCGAGGCACGCCAGATCACCCGGCTGCGGCAGCTGGCGGAGAACGCCCACCTGGACCCGGCGTTCGCCGAGAAGCTGCTGAACTTCATCATCGCGGAGGTCATCCGGCACCACGAGACCATCGCCAACGAGTCCGTGAGCAAGGAAGACACCGCAGGCCGATAACCGCCCCATGCCCGGAGGCGGTTGGGGCCCGCGGCGACACCCGCCCCGGCCTCGCCCCCAGCGGTCCTCCCGACCCGCCGAGGATCACAGTCCCGTCACGCGGCACACACACCCCGCGAGCGCGGGGAAGGGTGACGGGATGACACGGAACCGCGTGATTGCCGCTGTTGCTGTTCTCTCGCTCCTGTCGCTCGCCGGGTGCGGCTCGGGCGGCGAGGACGACACGGCCACCCCCACCCCCACGCCCATCCCCGAGCCGCCGGAGGTCACCGGCACGCCCGATCCGCAGCAGCCCGGCTGGGTCCTCTCCGACCTCGGCGGGGAAGTGGAGCTCGACGACGGGCTCCGCCTGTCCGCGGAGGTCGGCGAGGTGTTCGTCCCCGACGATTTCGGCAGCTACGACGACAGCGGCAGGTACGCGCTGGTCGTGGTCTCCGCCACGAACGGCACCGGCGCCCCGCTGACGCTGGACGGGATGGTGGTCGAGTGCGTGGTGGACGGCATACCCGCCGAGCGGGCGACCTTCGACGGCATCACCGTCGCACCGCCGTCCGCTGTCGAAGAGGGAGCGGAGGCCACGTGGTCGGAGGCGTGCTCCCTCGGCGAGGGTCAGGGACTGGAGTTCGGTCTCGGGATCGGCGATCGCGACGCGGTGTGGTTCATGGGAGCCGTCGAGGGGTGAGCTTCCCCCGGTCCGGGAGGCCACCGCCCCCCTCGGACGCCCCCTGGGTACACGTCACGATCACAGAATCATCACATCGAACCCGAACGTCTGCGCGTTCGGGTCTCCTTCGCGCAGGATCGGTCTTCCCCCACACCGCCACGACCGTGCTCGCCGATGACCCATGGGGTGGACCATGACCCAACCGCCGCAGCAGCCCGCCTACCCGCCACACCCCCAGCAGGGACCCCCGCCCACCGTCCCGGGGCCGTACACGGTCCCGGGACCGAAGAAAAAGGGCCAGGGCAAGACCATCCTCACGCACGCCGCCGTCGGGATCGTCTGCCTGCTGATCGGTGTGGGCCTGGGGGCCGGGGGCACGGAGCAGGAAGAGGCATCCGCCTCTCCCAGGGCCGGTGATCCGCCCGCGACATCCCCCGAGGCGGAGCCGGCCGAAGAGGAATCCCCGGAGCCCGAGCCCGAGCCGGAACCCGAGCCGGAGCCGGAGCCGGAGCCGGAACCCGAACGCGAGCCGGAACCCGAACCCGAACCGGAGCCGGAGAACACCACCTTCGGGCCGGGCACCTACCTGGTCGGCGAGGACATCGACCCCGGCGAATACCGCACCGACGGCGGGGGAGACAGCCTCATGGGCGCCTGCTACTGGTCCCGCAACAGTGACGCCTCCGGAGAGTTCGACTCCATCATCGCCAACGACTTCTTCGAGGGGCCCGGCCGCGTCACCGTCAACACCGGCGAATACTTCGAAACCAGCGGCTGCACCTGGAAACAGGTCTGACGTCTCGCGCCCACACCCACGACGAGCAGTCCGGCACGGCCCACCCTTTGGCAGCATGACCCCCATGGCCACACTGACGCGTGACGAAGCCCGGACCCGGGCCGGACTGCTCGAAGTCCACACCTACGCCATCGACCTCGACCTCACCCGCGGCGAGGACACCTTCGCCTCCACCACCACCGTCCGCTTCAGCACTCGCGAGGCCGCCGACACCTTCATCGAGTTCCGCCCCCACACTCTGCACCGCGCCACCCTCGACGGCCACGATCTCGACCCCGGCACCCTCGTCGACGGCCGGCTGCCGCTGACCGGACTCGCCGTGGGCCCCCACGAACTCACCGTCACCGCCGACATGCCCTACTCCCACACCGGAGAGGGCATGCACCGCTTCACCGACCCGGCGGACGGGCTCACCTACCTCTACAGCATGTGCTGCATGACCGACGGCCCGCTGGTCTACGCCGCCTTCGACCAGCCCGACCTCAAGGCCACCTTCGACGTCACCGTCACCGCCCCCGAGGAGTGGACCGTCCTCGGCAACGGCATCGCCACCCCCGTCGCCGGCGCCCCCGGCCGCTGGCGCTGCGCCACCACCCCGCCCATCAGCACCTACCTGATGGCGGTCGCCGCCGGCCCGTACCACTCGGTACGCACCGAGCACGCCGGACTGCCCTTCGGCATCCACGTACGGCAATCCCTCGCCCCGTACCTCGACCAGGACGCCGACGAGATCCTCGGCATCACCCGGGCCGTCTTCGACCGCTACCACGAGATCCTCGACGAGCCCTACCCCTTCGACTCCTACGACCAGGCCTTCGTCCCCGAGTTCAACGCCGGGGCGATGGAGAACCCGGGCCTGGTGACGCTGCGGGACGAGTACATCTACCGCTCGGCGGTGACCGACACCCAGCGGCAGCTGCGCGGCGTCGTCATCGCGCACGAGATGGCCCACATGTGGTTCGGCGACCTCGTCACCCTGCGCTGGTGGGACGACATCTGGCTCAACGAGTCCTTCGCCGAGTTCATGGGCTACCAGGTACTCGCCGACGCCGTACCCCACTTCACCCCGTGGACCGAGTTCGCCGTGGACCGCAAGTCCTGGGGGTACGACGCCGACCAGCGGCCCACCACCCACCCCGTCGCGCCCGAACCGGACGGCGTCCCCGACACCGCCTCCGCCTGGCTCAACTTCGACGGCATCTCCTACGCCAAGGGCGCCTCCGCGCTGCGGCAACTCGTCACCTGGCTGGGCGAGGACACCTTCCTGGCCGGCGTCAACGACCACTTCGCCCGGCACCGCTTCGGGAACGCCACCCTCGCCGACTTCATCGACGCCATGGCCCGCGCCTCCGGGCGCGACGTCCACGGCTGGGCGGACGCGTGGCTGCGCACCAGCGGACCCGACCTCCTGGCCCCCCGCGTGCGGGAGACCGAAGAGGGATGGGCCGTGACGCTGACCCACGAGGGAAGCCGCCCGCACCGGCTGCGGCTGGGCGTGTACGACGGCGCGCGGCACCGGGAGACACTGGACGTCGAACTGGGCGCCGACGAGCCCGCCCAGGAGGTGACCGCCGGCGGCCACCGCCCCGACCTGCTCATCGTGAACGACGGCGACCTGACCTACGCCAAGGTACGACTGGACACGCCGTCCTGGGACACGGCACAGCGCGTGCTGTCCGACCTGCCCGACCCCCTCACCCGCACCGTGGTGTGGAACGCGGCACGGGACATGGTGCGCGACGCCGAACTCGCCCCGCGGGCCTACCTGGAGGCGGCCCGCAGACACCTGCCCGCCGAACCGGAGACCGCCATCGTCGAAGGCGTCCTCTCCTTCGCCACCGGCCAGATCGCGAACCGCTACCTGCCGACGGCGGCCGGCCGCACCGAAGCCCTCGGTCTGCTCTCCGACATGGCCGCCGACCTGCTGAACCGGGCACGGGAGACGAAGGACGAGGCGAAACAGCTCATCGCCGTACGGACCGCCATCCGCTGCGCGACCACCGAACGCCCGCTGCGGGAGTGGCTGGCGGACGACGCCATCGGCGGCGACCCGGAACTGCGCTGGCAGATCCTCTACCGGCTCGCGGCCCTGGGCGCAACGCAGGAGGCAGAGATCCGGGCGGAGGCCGAACGGGACCCGGGAGCCAAGGGCGAGGAGGGCGCCGCCCGCTGCCTCGCGGCCCTGCCGCAGGAAGCGGCGAAGGCCGCCGCCTGGGACGCGCTCTTCGACCCGGCGGACGTGCTGTCCAACTACCTCTTCACGGCCACGGCCCAGGGCTTCTGGCAGGCGGAGGAGGCACAGCTGGAGCTGCTGCGCCCGTACGTGGCACGCTACTTCCCGGCCGCGGCGGGCGTGGCCACCCGTCGGGGGCACGCCCTGGCGGTGGCCGCGGCGAAGGCGGCCTTCCCGCATCCGTTCACGGAGCGGGCCACGCTGACCCTGGCGGAGGCGGCACTGCGCGAGGACCTCCCCGCCGCCCTCCACCGCAAACTGACCGACGAGACGGATGACCTGCGCCGCGCCCTGCGGGTGCGGTCCAGGAGCTGACGGCCGCCCGGCACCCGGCCGGCCCGGGAGGGGCCGGCCGGGGCCGGGTCGTGGCGTGCGTCGGAACTCCTCCACGGCGTGACGGGTGCGGGTCTCCACCATCTCTGAGCACCTGTCATTTTCCGTGATCGCTTTATGCCGAGATGCGGAATTCTTTCTCCGTTCGTTTCTTCGTATGGTGATCGCGCCGTCCCCGGTGGCGGCAGCGCATTCACCGCAATCCCTGCACCCACCCCACCGGCACGCGAAGTTGGCGGGAAGGGACACCCCCCGGGTCACCCGAACGGGGGAAGAATGGCATTCCGTGGGATCGACGGTCCGCGTGGCGCGTAGCTTGTGGCCACTCATCCGCCCTCGTCGAAAGGGCTCTCCCATGCCTGCCTCACCTCCCCACGACCCCACCCTGCTCGCCGGCGGCACCGGCGGTCCGCGCGCCCTGCGGCCCCTGGTCGACACCGTGTTCACCGCCCTCACCGACGGTGCCGCCGCCCGGTGCGGGCCCTTGCCCGGTGGGGGACCGGACGGCGTGGCAAGACGGGTCGCCGACCACGGCACCCCCGTCCTGCCCGAGCAGGGGCACGGCGCCCACGACGCCCTGCGCGAACTGGTGTACGTCCTGGCCGAGGGCGCCGCCGATCCGGCGGACCCGCACTGCGCCGCCCATCTGCACTGCCCGCCGCTGGCCGTGGCCACCGCCGCCGACCTGGCCGCCTCCGCGCTGAACCCGTCGATGGACTCCTGGGACCAGGCCCCCGCCGCCTCCGCCCTCGAAGAACGGGTCGCCGCCGGGATCGGAGCCCTCGTGCACCCCTCGGGCCGGGACCCCGACGCACTCGTCACCACCGGGGGCACCGAGTCCAACCTGATCGGCGTCCTCCTCGCCCGCGAGGTCCACGGCCGGCGCCTGCGGCTGATCTGCGGCGCCGACGCGCACCACAGCGCACACCGCGCCGCCTGGCTGCTCGGCCTCGACACCCCCCTGGTGCTCCCCACCCCGCGCGGCGTGCTCGACCCCACGACGGTCGACGAGGCACTCGCCGGACTCGACGCGCTGGAGTGCCCGTCCCCGCGACCGCCCACCCCCGCCGTCGTCTTCGCCACCGCCGGCACCACCGACACCGGCGCCATCGACCCGCTCGGCGCGCTCGCCGACGTGGTGGCCGCCCACCGCCCGACCCGCGCCGTCACCCTGCACGTCGACGCCGCCTACGGCGGCCCGCTGCTGTTCAGCGACCGGCACCGCACCCGCCTCGCCGGGGTGGAACGGGCCGACACCGTCACCCTCGACCTGCACAAGCTCGGCTGGCAACCGGTCGCCGCCGGGCTGCTCACGGTCCCCGACCGCACGGCCCTCGCCCCGCTCGCCCACCGCGCCGAATACCTCAACGCGGACGACGACACCGAGGCGGGCCTGCCCGATCTGCTGGGCCGTTCCCTGCGGACCACCCGCCGCCCGGACATCCTCAAGATCGCCGTCACCCTGCGCGCCCTGGGCCGGCGCGGCCTCGGCGAACTGGTCGACGCAGTCTGCGCCGCCGCCCACCAACTCGCCGATCTGATCGAGGCCGAGCCCCTGCTGCGGCTCCGCGCCCGCCCCGGGATCAGCACCGTGCTCTTCCGCCCGCAGAACGCCACCGACGCCCAGGTCGCCGCCGTCCGCCGCGGCCTGCTCCACGAAGGGCACGCGGTCCTCGGCCGGGCCCGGGCGGTGGACCCGGCCACCGGCCACCCCGCCCTGTGGCTCAAGGTCACCCTCCTCAACCCCCACACGCAGGAGAGCGACCTGCACGGCCTGCTCAAACTCGTCCTCGATCAGCACCAGCACCAGCACCGTCACCAGCGCCAGGAGCGGGACCCGCGACGATGACCCACCCACAGCCCCACGACCTCGTCGGCATCGGCATCGGCCCCGCCAACCTCTCACTCGCGGCCCTCGCCCACACCCAGCCCGGACTGAAAGCCGCCTGGTACGAGCAGCGCCCCGCCTTCCACTGGCACCCCGGACTGCTGATCGAGGGCGCCACCCTGCAAGTGCCCTTCCTCGCCGACCTCGTGACCCTGGCCGACCCCACCAACCCGTGGAGCTTCCTCAACTACCTGCGGCAGCACCAGCGGCTGTACCCCTTCTACTTCTCCGAACGCTTCCACAGCCCGCGCGCCGAGTACGACCACTACTGCCGCTGGGTCAGCCGCCAACTGCCCTCCCTGCACTTCCGGCACCACATCGACGCCGTGCGCTGGAACCCCGAACAGGCCCTGTTCGACATCGACTACACCCGCCTGGGCCCCAACGGCGAGGCCGAGGCGGTCGGACGCTCCCACGCCCGCCACCTGGCCATCGGCATCGGCACCGCCCCGCACATCCCCGAGGCCCTGCGCCCGCTCGCCGAGCGGCCCGTCGTCCCCGTCGTGCACTCCGCCGACTACCTCGACCACCGCGAACAACTCCTGGAAGCCGGGCACATCACCGTCGTCGGCTCGGGCCAGTCCGGCGCCGAGGTCTTCCTCGACCTGCTGCGCCGCCGCCCGCCCGGGCGCGAACGGCTGCACTGGATCACCCGCACCCCGGCCTTCGCGCCGATGGAGTACAGCAAGCTCGGGCTCGAACACTTCACACCCGACTACACCCGGTACTTCCACGCCCTGCCGGAGCAGCGCCGCGACGAACTGGTGGCGCGTCAGTGGCAGCTGCACAAGGCGATCGACCACGAGACGCTGGCGGCCATCCACGACGAGCTGTACCGGCACAGCATCGGAGGCGGCTGGCCGGACGTGGTCCTGACCCCCGGGGTGAGCGTCCGCACGGCCGGGCGGCTGGGCACGACGCAGGTCGAACTCCACCTCGACCACGCCGAACAGGGAGAGCGCTCCCGGCTGGTGACCGAGGCCGTGGTGATGGCCACCGGCTACCGCGAGCGCCCGCTGGACCCGCTGCTGGCCGCGCTCGATCCGGTGCTGCGCCGGGACGCGGCGGGGCGTGTCGTGGTGGACGAGGAGTACCGGCTGGTGCTGGACAGGGAGGTGACCGGGTCGGTGTACGTACAGAACGCGGAGCGGCACACGCACGGGGTCGGGGCGCCGGATCTGGGCCTGGTCGCGCATCGCAGCGCCACCATCCTCAACGCGCTGACCGGGCAGGAGCGTTATCCGCTGCCGGAGCGGAGCGCGTTCACCACCTTCGGGCTGCGGCGGACGGGTGCGGGCGGCGCGGGACCGGGGGCGGCCGGACCGTCGCAGGGGGTACGGAGGGTGGGCGTGTAGCTCCCGGGGCCGGCCTGCGGACCGAAGGGGATGGTGAGGATCGAAACCGTCTGAATATTCCGAACATATGCCGCCCGGAAATGCCGGACGGCTCAAAAGAGCGGTCTTCTGCTCATGGGCGAGTTGTCAATGCCTCTTTAATTTCAGGTCGTTGCCTGGTCACTTTCCGATAGCTCTCTACCCGCTGGTACGGCCTACTGTTGAGGTATGCGCCGAGCAAAAATTGTCTGCACACTTGGGCCCGCCACTGACTCATATGAGCGCATCGCCGCGCTTGTCGAAGCAGGAATGGACGTAGCCCGGCTCAACCTCAGCCACGGCGGCCACCGCGATCACGAACAGCGCTACCGGCGCGTCCGCCGCGCCGCCGCCGAATCGGGGCGCAGCATCGGAATTCTGGCCGATCTCCAGGGCCCGAAAATCCGGCTCGGCAGCTTCCGCGAAGGCCCCGTACTCCTTGAACCCGGCGACGCGTTCACCATCACCACCGAGGACATCGAGGGCGACCAGTACCGCTGCGGCACCACGTACACCGGACTCGCCACCGACGTGCGCCCCGGTGAACGCATCCTCATCGACGACGGGCGCGTCGCCCTCGACGTCACCGCCGTCGAAGGACCGGAGATCCGTACCACCGTCGCCGAAGGCGGCATGATCTCCGACCACAAGGGCATCAACCTCCCCGGCGTCGCCGTCTCCGTACCCGCCCTGTCGACCAAGGACATCGACGATCTGCGCTGGGCCCTGCGCACCGGCGTCGACATCATCGCCCTCTCCTTCGTGCGCACCGGCGACGACATCAAGGACGTGCACCGGGTGATGGCCGAGGAGGGCCGCTTCCTCCCCGTCATCGCGAAGATCGAGAAGCCGCAGGCCGAGGAGAACCTCCAGGACATCGTCGACGCCTTCGACGGCATCATGGTCGCCCGCGGCGACCTCGGCGTCGAAGTGCCCCTCGAAGTTGTCCCGATGCTCCAGAAGCGCGCCATCAAGCTCGCCAAGCGCAACGCCAAGCCGGTCATCGTCGCCACCCAGATGCTCGACTCCATGATCGACGCCTCCCGCCCCACCCGCGCCGAGGCATCCGACGTCGCCAACGCCGTCATGGACGGCACCGACGCCGTCATGCTCTCCGGCGAGACCAGCGTCGGCCGCTACCCCATCGAGACGGTGCGCACCATGAGCCGCATCGTCACCGCCGCCGAGGAAGAGGTCCTCGCGCGCGGCCTCGTACCGCTGGAAGAGGCCACCAAGCCCCGCACCCAGGGCGGCGCCGTGGCCCGCGCCGCCGCCGAGATCGGCGACTTCCTGGGCGCCACGCTCCTGGTCGCCTTCACCCAGAGCGGCGACACCGCGCGCCGGCTCTCCCGGTACCGCTCGCCCATCCCCGTCATCGCCTTCACCCCCGACCCCGCCACCCACGCCCAGCTCACCCTCACCTGGGGCGTGGAGACCTACCTGGTGCCCACCGTCCGCTCCACCGACGAGATGGTGAGCCAGATGGATGAGCAGCTGCTGCGCATCGGCCGGTGCGCCAAGGGCGAGATCGTGGTGGTGACCGCGGGGTCGCCGCCCGCCATGGCCGGGACCACCAACCTGGTACGCGTGCACCACGTCGGCGAGGACGACGCCCCGCACTGATCTCCCGCACCACCTCCCCGCTCCGACCTCCCGCGCCGGCGTCCCACCGACATCCGCGGGGCGCGGTGCGCGTGTGCGGGTACGCCTCGCACACGCGCGCACGCGCACCGGGAAGGAGCGCTTCCGGGCGCCGCGCAGATTGGGCGGCGCCCCTTGTCATGCCGGGCGACGGCATGGTTGGCTTTTGGCGATTTCCGATTGAAAGCGCTTACTATCGCACAGCCAGGAGTCGCACCGCATGGCTGACCAGCCCGCCCGCACCCGCATCCGCACCGCCGTCGTCGGCACCGGAGGCATCGTCACCGGCGCCCACCTCCCCGCGATCGCCGCGCACCTCGACGAACTCGAACTCGTCGCCGCCGTCGACATCGACCAGGCCCGCCTCGACGCCTTCCACGCCACGGCCACCGCCATCGACGGCATCGGCCCCGTCACCGGCCACACCGACCTGGCCACCATGCTCGCCACCGAGCGCCCCGAGCTCGTCCTCCTGGGCACCCCACCCTCCCTCCACCACCAGCAAGCCCTCGCCGCGCTGGCCGCCGGAGCCTGGGTCTGGGCCGAGAAGCCGCTGTGCCTCACCCTCGCCGAATTCGACGACATCGCCGCCGCCGAAGGTGACGACACCGGCCACGGCCCCTACGCCGCCGTCGTCGCCCAGCACCGCTACGGCTCCGGCACCACCCACGCCCGCCGCCTGCTGGCCACCGGCGAACTCGGCGCACCACGCGTCGCCCACTGCCAGACCACCTGGTACCGCGACACCGACTACTACGCCGTCGACTGGCGCGGCCGCTGGGCCACCGAGGGCGGCGGCCCCACCATGGGCCACGGCATCCACCAGACCGACCTGCTGCTCCACCTCCTCGGCGACTGGACCGAGATCCGCGCCCTCGCCGGCCGCCTCGTCCACGACATCGAGAGCGAGGACGTCTCCACCGCCCTCGTCCGCTTCGCCGACGGAACCATCGCCACCGTCGTCAACAGCGTGCTCTCCCCCGACCAGGTCAGCCGCATCCGCATCGACTGCGACGACGCCACCGTCGAACTCACCCACCTCTACGGGCACACCAACGACGACTGGCGCTACACCCCCCGGCCCGGCATCGACGAGGACCGCGTCACCCAGTGGCGCACCAACCCCGACAACACCCCCAGCTCCCACGCCGCCCAGCTCGCCGGCATCATCGACGCCTTCCGCGCCGGCACCCGCCCACCCGGCAGCGGCGACGACGCCCGCCGCACCATCGAACTCAACGCCGCCCTGTACAAGGCCGCCTTCACCGGCCGCCCCGTGCACGCCGGCGAGATCACCGCGGGCGACCCCTACTACACCGCCATGCACGGCAACCACCCCGACTGGGCCCCGGCCCCCGCCACCGAGGAGCAGCAGTGACCGTCGCCCCCCTCACCGTCACCCACGCCCACGGCGACCGCATCACCGTCACCGCCGCCGGCACCGACATCCTCGCCTACGTCTACCGGCCCGACCCGGACGCCTACGAATCCCCCAAGCCGTACGCCCACCCCCTGCGCACCCTCGCCGGCAACCTCGTCACCGGCTACCGGCCCAACGACCACCGCTGGCACAAGGGCGTCCAGATGACCGCCAGCCACCTGTCGGAACAGAACTTCTGGGGCGGCAACTCCTACATCCACGGCCAGGGATACCAGCGCATCCCCGAACGGGTCGGCTCCATGCGCCACGACGGCTTCGACACCGTCACCGCCACCCAGGACCGCGCCGACATCACCGAGAACCTCACCTGGGTCAACCACGCCGGCCAGGACTGGGCCCGCGAGACCCGCACCCTCGCCGTGCACTCCGCCGACACCGGCGAAGGCGCCTGGACCCTGGAATGGTCCATCGACCTCACCAACGTCCGCGGCGAACCCCTGCGCTTCGGCAGCCCCACCACCGCCGGCCGCACCATGGCCGGCTACACCGGACTCCAGTGGCGCGGCCCCCGCGACTTCACCGGCGGCCAGGTCATCACCCCCACCGGCCCCAGCACCGACGCCGACACCATGGGCACACCGGCCGCCGACGTGCCGTGGATCGGCTTCACCGCCCAGCACGACGACCACGACGGCCACTCCACCCTCATCTTCGACCACGCCCCGGAGAACAGCGGCGAGGCGGCCATCCACCCCTCGCACTGGTTCGTCCGCTCCACCCCCATCCCCACGGTCGCCTTCTCCTGGGCCTTCTTCGACGAGTTCGAACTCGCCGACGGGGAATCCTTCCGCTACCGCTACCGCGTCGTGGTGGCGGACGGCGCATGGGACACCGACCGCATCGCCGGCTACCTCAAGCACCACCCCTGGTAAGGACGGGACGGCACACATGACCACCCTGCACAACCCCCTCCCCGGCGCCGTCGGCGTCTCCCACATCTCCGCCTACGACTGGCTCGCGGCGGACGGAGCCTGCGGCGGCAGCCCCCACATGCACCTCGCCTGCACCGAGGCCTACGTGGTGACCGCGGGGGAGGGGGCGGTGCAGACCCTCACACCGGACGGCTACACGGAAACCCCGCTGCACCCCGGCGTCATCGCCTGGTTCACCCCCGGCACCGTCCACCGGATGATCAACGGCGACGGCGCCCTGCGGGTCACCGTCCTCATGCAGAACAGCGGCCTCCCCGAGGCGGGCGACGCCGTCTTCACCTTCCCGCCGGAGATCCTCGCCGACGCCGAACGGTACGCGGCCGCCGCCGCGCTGCCCGGCAAGGAGGGCCCGGCCGTGGCAACGGCGGCCCGGGCCCGCCGGGACCTGGCCATCGCGGGGTACGAGGTGCTGCGCACGGCCCTGCGGGACGGGGACACCGCCCCACTGGAAGCCTTCCACCGCGCGGCGGCGCGACTGGTGGCGCCGAAGGTCGCCGAATGGCACACCCGCTGGCAGGACGGGGCGCTGGCCGCCGCGCGCAGGACGGAGGAACACCTCAAGGCACTGGCCGAGGCGGACCCCACCCACCTCGCGGAGGCGCGGATCACCACGAGCACCCCCACCAGGGCCGCCGGCTACGGCATGTGCGGCCGCCGCCAGGAGTACGAGATCCCGGGCACGACGCTGCCGTACTACGGGGAGTAGGCAAGCGAGTACGCTCGCGCCAATGAGGCATGCGAACTGGCAGAAACTGCGCAACGAGGTCATGAGCCGCCCCGGAGCGGGGGTCGCCTACGAGGCGGCCCGCCGCCGGTACGAGCGGGAGGAGGCTGCCCGTGAGGCACTCAATACTTCGCCCCGACGTGAGCATCCATGAGCGCCACGGACTCCTTGCGAGCCACAGAAACGTTGAACGGGTCAGCGCCGCGCGCCAGGATCGTCCACCGGACGCCAACCATGCGCAGGGCTTCGGTGAACAGGGCCCGGATGTCGTCGGACTTGTTGCTGAAGAAGTAACGCGGGTACTCATACCGTTTCCGCTCCCCGCCAACGACCTTGGTCGTCCAGTTGACGATCCGGCAGCCATCGGAGTGGATGAGCCCCCGGATGAACTCCCAAGGGTGCGCTTCAACGATGTCCTGCTGCCAGGCTTCGAGAGCGACGCGTCGCCGGTACTTCTTGCCGGGGCCGTGCTGAGGGAAAAGGCATGTCCAGTGCCTGGTGAAGGACTTCACTTCGGTGCAGCCGGTCAGCTGGCGCCGCCGGACTCGGGGCAGCGGCATGACTGCTCGCATGGCGTCTTCCGCTGCCGTGATCAGCCCCGGCCATGAGTCACAGCAGAAGATCGACAGGTGGTGTTGCTTCGGCTTGGAGACGATGTGGCCATCGCCGAGATAGAGCCCGAGTACGTAGCTGTATGCCCTGCGGTCGAAGTCACGCGGACAGCATCGTGGGCAATCATGAGTGCGTTCGATCGTGATCCCCAGCGCCCGCCGCTCTTCGTGGCGCCACCAGCTGATGGTGCCGTGTGGGACGTTGAGTCGATTGGACACTTCGGCGTAAGAAGCGCCCTGCCTGATCATGGCGAGGGCATGTGAGCGGATCGCATATCCGTGCTGTTCCATGGGGTGATGCTGGCCCGCACCAAATCGCTCCGGGGCATCCGCTGGGATGTTCACCCGAATGTGTGCGATGGTCCACGGTGAAGAACCAACGATCCTGCACCTTGGAATCGAAGGTAATGTGCCCCGGGTGGGATTCGAACCCACGCTGTATGCTGTTTGAGAGCACTGCCTCTTCCGCTGGGCTACCGGGGCGCCCTGCGAAGTGAAGGCTACCGGAAACCCGCCGTGCCTCAAACTTATCCCGGATAGGTAGTCTCGTGGGTGCCCCCTTCTGGCAGGAAACGAGGAGCATCGTGAGCACCCCCGAGGTCCCCGACGAGCCCACTGGCACCGACACCGGCACCGGCGCGGGAAGCGCGCATGTGCCGCCGCTGACCACCCGTGTCGTCATCGCCGAGGACGAGGCCCTGATCCGGCTGGATCTCAAAGAGATGCTGGAGGAGGAGGGGTACTCCGTCGTCGGTGAGGCCGGTGACGGTGAGCGGGCCGTTGAGCTGGCGCGGGAGCTGGCGCCGGATCTGGTCATCCTCGATGTGAAGATGCCGGTCATGGACGGCATCTCCGCCGCCGAGAAGATCGCCGGGGAGGGCATCGCCCCGGTGCTGATGCTGACCGCCTTCTCGCAGCGCGACCTGGTGGAGCGGGCGCGGGACGCCGGCGCCATGGCGTACCTGGTGAAGCCGTTCAGCAAGAGCGATGTGATCCCGGCCATCGAGATCGCGGTGTCCCGTTTCACCGAGCTGAAGACGCTCACCCAGGAGGTCGCCGACCTGGCGCAGCGGCTGGAGACCCGGAAGCTGGTGGACCGGGCGAAGAGTGTGCTGCAGACGCAGTACGGGCTGTCCGAGCCGGCGGCGTTCCGGTGGATTCAGAAGACGTCGATGGACCGGCGGTTGTCGATGCATCAGGTGGCGGAGGCCGTGATTCAGGACGCCGAGGAGAAGAAGCAGCGCAAGTAGGTTTGAGCTGAGGGTGGATGGGGAAGCCGGGCAAATTTTGCCCGGCTTCCCCATGTTGTTGCTCCTTCGGGGGTGGCGTCATGGGTTGGCTGGAATGTTCGCTCAGCGGTAAGCAGTGTTCTGTTTCCGACGCGTGACGCACATCACGAGGCGGTCACATCTGTGTCGGCTGTCTATCTGCGCCGTATACCTGGGCAATAGATTCCGCACACGCCATGCGGATGTCGTAGGGCGTTCATATAGATCTTGTGGCTGCCTCCAGGGGGTTTCCTCGTGCTCAACAGATCCATCGTGAAGCTGGCGATACCTGTCGCCATCGGCGCGCTCGCGCTCACCGCGTGCGGCAGCGACGATGGCGGCAGTGACGGCGGCGGTGGCGGAGGCGGCGGCGGTACGACGTACAAGATCGCCTTTCAGGGGCCGCTCTCCGGCAAGAACGTCGCCCTGGGCGAGAACATGCAGAACGGTATCCAGCTGGCCATCGACGAGGCGAACGCCTCGGGCGACTACGACTTCACCCTGGAGTACGTGGCCACGGACGACCGCGGTGAGCCGGGTCAGTCCTCGGCCGCGGCGCAGCTGGTCATCGACGATTCCGATGTGATCGCCGCGATCGGCCCCGCGTTCTCGGGCCCGGCCGAGGTGGCGGCGCCGCTGTACGGCGAGGCCGGCCTGCTGGCCGCCTCCTCGTCGGCGACGAACCCGACGCTGACCGAGCAGGGTTTCCCGACGTTCCTGCGGGCCGTTCCCAATGACAACGCGCAGGGCGCGGGCATGGCGCAGTTCCTGGCGGCGCAGGACGGCGTGGAGAAGGTCATCGTCGTCGACGACGTGTCGCCGTACGGTGAGGGCCTTTCCGATGTCGCGGTGGAATCGCTGACGGAGCTGGGCATTGAGGTGGAGCGCGCGAGTGTTCCGGCCGACACCCCGGACTACAGCGGTGCCGCGCGCAACGTGGTGCAGTCCGGTGCGGACGCCATGATCTACGCGGGTTACTACGAGGCGCTCGGTCCGTTCGCGGTCAGCCTGGAGTCGGCCGGTTTCGACGGCATCGGCGTCTCGGGCGACGGCAGCAATGACGTGCAGTTCATCTCGCTGGCGGGTTCGGCCTCGGACCAGTGGTACCTGACATGCCCGTGCACGGACGCCACGGCCGAGGCGGCGACGGTCGACTTCGCCGAGCGGTACCAGACGGCGTTCAACCAGCCGCCGGGTACGTACTCGGCCGAGTCGTACGACGTGGCGCAGATGATCATCGGCGCGATCGCGGAGCTGGGTGCGGACGCGAACCGTGAGTCGGTGTACCAGGCGGTCGCGACCGGTTCGTACGAGGGGCTGACGAAGACCTTCGAGTTCGACGAGACGGGTGAGTTCACGAACGATGCCATCTTCATCTACCAGGTGGAGGGTGACGGCATCGAGTACCTGGGGCCGATCGAGGAGTTGACCGGCGGCTGATTCGGCGGGATTCCGTCGCTTTCCCAGTCTCTTGGCGGGGCGCGGTGTTCTCATCGCGCCCCGCTCGCTTTGTCTCCGTTCCCACAAGGAAGTCAGCTCCATGTCCCTCCAGGATTTCTGGGACGTTCTCGTCCTCGGGGTGGTGCTCGGCTCGCTCTATGCCGTCATCGCCATTGGTTACACCCTTGTTTACGGTGTTCTTCAGCTTCTCAACTTCGCGCACAGCGAAGTGTTCATGTCCGGCGGTTTCGGCGGACTCATCATTTTGACGATCGTGGTTCCGGCCGCCGATCCCAGTGGGATCCAGTCGGTGGGTTATGTGCTGCTCGGCATCGCGGCGGGGGCGTTGATCGGTGGCGGTGTGGCGTTCGGTCTGGAACGGGTGGCGTATCGCCCGTTGCGCCGACGGGGCGCGCCGCGGCTGGTGTTCCTGATCACCGCGATCGGTGCGTCGTTTTTCATCTACAACCTGGCGGGGAAGGTGTTCGGCCGCAACGCGGCGCGGATGCCGACGATGTACGAGAACAAGACGCTGTTCACGCTGTTCGGCACGCCGATCAATGTGACGCAGGCGCTGGTGGTCGCGTCGGCGGTGCTGATGCTGATCCTGGTGGACTTCGTGGTGAATCGCACCAAGCTGGGGTCGGGTATCCGGGCGGTGGCGCAGGACCCGGAGGTCGCGTCGCTGATGGGGGTGAACATCGACCGCGTGGTGTCGCGGACCTTCGTGCTGGGCGGCCTGATGGGTGGTGTGGCCGGCTTCCTGTACGGGACGACGACGCAGGTCTGGTACACGATGGGCTTCCTGCCGGGCATCACGGCGTTCGCCGCGGCGGTGCTGGGGGGTATCGGCAATGTGCGCGGGGCGATGCTCGGTGGTCTGCTGCTGGGCGTGGTTGAGGCCATGACGGTGGAGATCTGGGGCGATTCCTGGCGTTACGTCGGGGCGTTCGCGGTGTTGGTGGCGGTGCTGATGTTCCGTCCGACCGGAATTCTGGGCGAGCGGGTGGCGAGGACGGCATGAGCACGGTGAAGGAAACGAAGGGCAGGGGTTCCGGCGGGGAGCGGATGCCCTCCGCCGCGAAGCTGCGGCAGGTGCGCTGGTATCAGGAGCCGCGCTGGAAGCGGCTGGGTGCGCTGCTGGTGCTGGCGGTGGTCGGCGCGCAGGTGACCGGGGTGCAGGGCACCTCGACGGACATCTTCTACGCGCTGGGGGAGAACTTCACCGGTTCCGGGATCTGGATCTGGCTGGCGCTGTGCGTGGGTGTGTGGCTGATCCGGGAGTTCCTGAGCGCGCCGGTGAACGGCGCCTGGACGTCATTGCGGGACCAGGTCTCGCCGCCGGTGGCGCGGGTGCGCGGGGTGTGGCAGGGCGATCCGCGGCTGCGGTACGGCGGCGGGGGTGTGCTGCTGATCGTTCTGATCGCGCTGCCGTTGTGGGTGTCGACGTACTGGCAGCAGGTGATGGTGGACCAGATCGCCATCTTCGTGCTGCTGGCGATCGGCCTGAACGTGGTGATCGGCTGGGCGGGCATGCTGGATCTGGGCTTTGTGGCGTTCTTCGCCATCGGGGCCTACTCCGCCGCGTACTGGACGGGTTCGCTGCCGGTCGAGCCGCCGATGGTGCTGAACACCTTTCTGGTGATCCCGATCGCGATCGTGACGTGTCTGCTGGCGGGGGTGCTCCTGGGGGCACCGACGCTGCGGCTGCGGGGTGACTATCTGGCGATCGTGACGCTGGGCTTCCACGAGATCGTGTACCTGGCGGCCCGTAACTGGACGGATTTCACCGGTGGTTCGCGCGGTGCGCGGATGTCGGAGCGGTTCGTGATCGATCTGGGGTTCTGGCGTTTCGAGTGGGGTCTGGACCCGAAGCCGTACTACTGGCTGCTGCTCGGTTTCATCGTGGTGATCATCTTCCTGTTCCTGCGGCTCGAGCACTCGCGGGTGGGCCGGGCCTGGACGGCGATCCGCGAGGACGAGGTGGCGGCGGCCGCGACCGGTGTGAACACGGTGCGGATGAAGCTGCTGGCGTTCGGCATCGGGGCGTCGACCTCGGGTGTGGCCGGGGTGGTGTACGCGAGCAAGGTGGCGTACATCTCGCCGGAGAACTTCGTGCTGCTGATGTCGATCCTGGTTCTGGCGTACGTCATCTTCGGTGGCATGGGCTCGGTGCCGGGTGTGCTCGCGGGAGCGGCGCTGCTGGTGTGGCTGCCGGAGTTCCTGCGCGATTCGGTGGATCCGCAGGACCGTTTCATGTATCTGGGCGCGCTGCTGGTGATCATGATGATCTACCGGCCGCAGGGTCTGCTGCCGTCCAAGCGCAGACAGCGTGAGCTCCAGCTGGCGGAGGTGAAGGCGTGATGGCCGCGGCGGAGCGGATCCAGGAGACGCGGCCCGAGGTGGCCGCGGAGAATGTGCTGGAGGTTTCGGGTGTCACCCTGCGGTTCGGGGGGCTGACGAGCCTGAACGATGTGGCGCTGTCGATGGGCCGCGGGGAGATCCTGGCGATCATCGGGCCGAACGGCGCGGGCAAGACGTCGTTCTTCAACTCGCTGACCGGCGCGTACATCCCGCAGGAGGGTTCGATCGGCTTTCTGCCGCGCGGCGGCGGCCGGCACGAGTTGCGGGGCTGCAAGCCGCATCTGGTGTCGCGGCGCGGGGTGTCGCGCACGTTCCAGAACATCCGGCTGTTCGGGGCGCTGACGGCGCTGGAGAACGTGAAGATCGCGGTCGAGACGCGGCAGAAGACGGATGCCCTGTCGATCATGCTGGGGCTGCCGCACGCCCGGCGTGCGGAGCGGGAGAGCGACCGGCGCGCGCACGAGGTGCTGTCGTTCGTGGGTCTGGAGGGCCGGCTGAACGAGCTGGCGTCCTCGTTGAGTTACGGCGAGCAGCGGCGTTTGGAGATCGCACGGGGGCTGGCGACCGATCCGGAGCTGTTGCTGCTGGATGAGCCGGCGGCGGGTACGAACCCGACCGAGAAGCGGGATCTGGAGGATCTGATCCGCCGGATCAACACCGATCTGGGCGTGAGCGTGCTGCTGATCGAGCACGACATGCGGCTGGTGATGTCGGTGGCGGACCGGGTGGTGGTGCTGAACTTCGGCAAGAAGATCGCCGAGGGCACGCCGGCGCAGGTGCAGCGGGATCCGGCCGTGATCGAGGCGTATCTGGGCGCGTCGGCGGAGGAGGACGCGGCGGCGGTGGCCGATGTGGTGGCCGCGCAGGCGGAGTCCGAGGGCGATGTGGCCGAGGGTGAGAGGTGAAGGGCGCATGAGTACGCAGCTGGAGAAGGACCCCGCGGGGGGTCCCACGACGGACGCACCGGCGCCGGCGCTGCTTGAGCTGCGCGATCTGCATGTGTTCTACGGTGCGATCGAGGCGCTCAAGGGTGTCGAGCTGACGGTGGCCGAGGGTGAGGTCGTCGCCCTGCTGGGCGCGAACGGCGCGGGTAAGTCGACGACGCTGAAGACCGCCTCGGGGATGCTGAAGCCGCGTTCGGGTGAGGTGGTGCTGCGCGGGGAGCGGGTGGACGGCATCCCCTCGCACGAGCTGGTGAAGTTCGGCATCGGCCATGTGCCGGAGGGCCGGCGGGTGTTCGCCCGGATGACGGTGCTGGAGAACCTGCAGATGGGCGCGTACCGGCTGCGCCGCCCCGATCCGGCGGACCTGGACCGGGTGTTCACGCTGTTCCCGCGGCTGGCGGAGCGCCGCAAGCAGGTGGCGGGGACGCTGTCCGGCGGTGAGCAGCAGATGCTGGCGATCGGGCGGGCCCTGATGGGCAAGCCGGAGCTGCTGCTGCTGGACGAGCCGTCGATGGGTCTGGCGCCGCTGATCGTGCAGCAGATCTTCGACATCCTGCGGGAGATCAACGAGCAGGGCACGACGCTGCTGCTGGTGGAGCAGAACGCCTCGCAGGCGCTGCAACTGGCCGACCGCGGCTATGTGCTGGAGACGGGTGCGGTGGTGATGTCGGACGAGGCGTCCGAGCTGTTGTCGCACCCGCGGGTGCGGGCGGCGTATCTGGGGGAGGCCGCCGAGTAGCGGCCGCCCCCCGATGCGCCGGGCCCCGCCTTCCCGTTCAGTGGGAGGCGGGGCCCGCGGCGTCCGCGTTGCCGTGGGGTGCGGCGGGGCGCAGGGCGCAGGTGAGGCGTGCGGTGCACACCCGCTTGCCGCTGTCGTCGGTGATGACGATCTCGTAGGTGGCCGAGGTGCGTCCGGCGTGCACGGGGGCGGCGGTGCCGGTGATGATGCCCGAGCGTACGGCGCGGTGGTGGGTGCAGTTGAGGTCGACGCCGACGGCGATCTTCTGCGGGCCGCCGTGCAGCATGGCGCCGACCGAGCCGAGGGTTTCGGCGAGTACGGCGGAGGCGCCGCCGTGCAGCAGCCCGTAGGGCTGGGTGTTGCCCTCCACGGGGAGGGTGCCGACGACCTTGGCGGGGGCGGCCTCCAGGACGCGCACGCCCATGCGTTCCCCGAGGGCGCCGGCGGAGAACAGCCGGGGCAGGTCGAAGCCCAGGCCGGCCCACTGCTCGATGGTCTCGTGCGGGAACCGGGTGCTGGTGGTCTGGTCGGTCATGGCGGTACGGCTCCGATCGTGCGTCGCTTGTGGCGCGTGGGTCGTGACATGACGGGACGGTGGTCCGTACAGCGTTGTATCAGGTGGCGTCGGGGCCGGTGGGGGTGAGGCGGACGATGAGGGATTTGCTGGTGGGGGTGTTGGACTTGTCGGCGGTGGAGTCGAGCGGGACGAGCACGTTGGTCTCGGGGTAGTACGCGGCGGCGCAGCCGGGCGCGGTGGGGTAGTGCACGACGCGGAAGCCGGGGGCGACGCGTTCGCTGCCGTCGGTCCACTCGCTGGTGAGGTCGGCGTAGGAGCCGTCGGGCAGGCCCAGGCGCTGTGCGTCCTCGGGGTGGACGAAGACGACGCGGCGGCCGTTCTTGATGCCGCGGTAGCGGTCGTCGAGGCCGTAGATGGTGGTGTTGTACTGGTCGTGCGAGCGCAGCGTCTGGAGCAGCAGCCGGCCTTCGGGGACGTGGGGCCAGGTGAGCGGTTCGGCGGTGAAGTTGGCCTTGCCGGTGGCGGTGGGGAAGGTGCGGCTGTCGCGGGGCGGGTGCGGGAGGGCGAAGCCGCCGGGCCGGGCGACCTTGGTGTTGAAGTCGGTGAACCCGGGGACCACGCGGGCGACGGCGTCGCGGATGCGGCCGTAGTCGGCGGCGAACTCCTCCCAGGGGGTGCTGCTTCCGGGACCCAGGACGCGGCGGGCGAGGTCGCACAGGATGGCGGTCTCGGAGCGCAGCTGGGGTCCCGCGGGGGCGAGCCGGCCGCGGGAGGCGTGCACCATGCCCATGGAGTCCTCGACGGTGACGAACTGTTCGTCGCCCCCGGGGGAGCGGTCGCGTTCGGTGCGGCCGAGGGTGGGGAGGATGAGGGCGCGGCGGCCGGTGACGCAGTGCGAGCGGTTGAGCTTGGTGGAGATCTGCACGGTGAGCCGGGCCCGGGTGAGGGCGGCCTCGGTGAGGTCGGAGTCGGGGGTGGCGGAGACGAAGTTGCCGCCGACGGCGAAGAACACCTTGACGCGGTCGTCGCGCAGCGCGCGGATGGTGTCGACGACGTCGAGGCCGTGCTCGCGCGGCGGTGTGAAGCCGAATTCGCGTTCGAGGGCGTCCAGGAGCTGCGGGGTGGGGCGTTCGACGATGCCCATGGTGCGGTCGCCCTGGACGTTGCTGTGGCCGCGCACGGGGCACACGCCGGCGCCCGGCCGGCCGATGTTGCCGCGCAGCAGGAGGAAGTTGACGATCTCCTGGATGGCGGGCACCGAGTTCTTGTGCTGGGTCAGGCCCATGGCCCAGCACACGATGATGCTGCGTGAGGCGAGGATCATCTCCAGGGCGGACTCGATGGCCTCGCGGGTGAGCCCGGTGGCCTCCAGGGTCTCGTCCCAGGTGGCGGTGCGGGCGGCGGTGGCGAAGTCCTGGAAGCCGTGGGTGTGGTCGCGGATGAACGCGTCGTCGGTGGCGCCGTCGCGTTCCAGCAGCAGTTTGTTCAGCAGCCGGAACAGGGCCTGGTCGCCGCCGATCCGGATCTGCAGGAAGAGGTCGGTGAGGCTGGTGCCGGGGCCGGCCAGGCCGCGCGGGGTCTGCGGGTTGTGGAAGTTCTGCATGCCCGCCTCGGGCAGCGGGTTGATCGTCATGATCTTGGTGCCGGCGCGCTTGGCGCCCTCCAGGGCGGTCAGCATCCGCGGGTGGTTGGTGCCCGGGTTCTGTCCGGCGACGATGATCAGGTCGGCCTTTTCGAGATCCTCCAGCAGCACGCTGCCCTTGCCCACGCCGATGGTGTCGCCCAGGGCGTAACCGGAGGACTCGTGGCACATGTTGGAGCAGTCCGGCAGGTTGTTGGTGCCGAACTCGCGGGCGAACAGCTGGTAGACGAACGCGGCCTCGTTGCTGGTGCGGCCCGAGGTGTAGAAGGCGGCCTCGTCGGGCGAGTCCAGCGCCTTCAGCTCGTCGGCGATCAGGTCCAGGGCGGCGTTCCAGCCGATCGGGGTGTAGTGGGTGGCGCCCTCGGCGAGGTACATCGGCTCGGTGAGCCGGCCCTGCTGCCCGAGCCAGTACCCGGAGCGCTCGCGCAGTTCGGCCACCGGGTGCTCCGCGAAGAAGGCGCGGGTGACCCGCCGCAGGGTGGCTTCCTCGGCCACGGCCTTGGCGCCGTTCTCGCAGAACTCGGCGGTGTGGGTCTTGCCCGGCTCCGGCCAGGCGCAGCCGGGGCAGTCGAAGCCGTTCGGCTGGTTGACGCGCAGCAGAGTGAGCGCGGTGCGCCGTATCCCCATCTGCTGCTGGGCGGCGCGCAGGGCGTGGGTGATCGCCGGCAGGCCGACGGCGGATTCCTTCGGGGCGCTGACCTCCGGGGCGTCCTGGACCGGATCGGAGGCGGGCGGCTTGGCAGACATGGGGCGGCTCCCTTGACCTTGACGGCGGGTGACGGCTCGGTACGGGGTCGGACATGATCGTGCCATGCCGGGCGGCGGCGGGCACCGTGCGGGGCCGCGCGGGGTGCACAGGGCGGATGTCGTCGCAGGCGGGGACTGTCAGTGGTCCGTGGGAGGATCGCTGTGTGGCTGAGAACGCATCGCAAACCGAGACGACCCCGGCGCCGCGCCTGCTCCTGCTGGACGGGCACTCGCTGGCGTACCGCGCGTTTTTCGCGCTGCCCGCGGAGAACTTCACGACGGCCGTGGGGCAACCGACGAACGCGATCTACGGCTTTGCCTCCATGCTGGCGAACACCCTGCGTGATGAGCAGCCCACGCATCTGGCGGTGGCGTTCGATGTCTCGCGCAAGACCTGGCGCTCGGACCGTTACGACGGTTACAAGGCGACCCGTTCGGCGTCCCCCGACGAGTTCAAGGGGCAGGTGGAGCTGATCGGGGAGCTGCTGGACACGATGCGGGTGCGCCGGTTCGCGGTCGACGGTTTCGAGGCCGACGACGTGATCGCCACCCTTGCGACCAGGGCGGCCGACGAGGGTTTCCACGTGTCGATCGTCACCGGTGACCGGGACTGCTTCCAGCTGGTGAGCGACCGGGTCACGGTGCTGTATCCGACGAAGGGCGTCTCGGAGCTGACCCGGTTCACCCCGGAGAAGGTCGAGGAGCGGTACGGGCTGACCCCGGCCCGCTACCCGGACTTCGCGGCCCTGCGCGGCGACCCGTCCGACAACCTGCCCGGCATCCCGGGGGTGGGGGAGAAGACGGCGGCCAAGTGGATCCACCAGTTCGGTTCGCTGGACGAGCTGCTGGAGCGGGCGGATGAGGTGAAGGGGAAGGCCGGCGCCAATCTGCGCGAGCACCTGGACTCGGTCCGGCTGAACCGGGAGCTGACCGAGCTGGTGCGGGACATGGAGCTGGAGTGCGGCCCGGTGGACCTGGTGCGCTCGCCCTATGACCGCGAGGCCATGACGGTCCTGCTGGACGTCCTGGAGTTCCGCAACCCCAGCCTGCGGGAGCGGCTGTTCGCGGTGGACCCGGGCGCCGAGGGCGAGGAGACGGTGCTCGCCGAGGGCGTCACCGTGGAGGGCACGCTGCCGGCGGCCGGCGAGCTGGGGGCCTGGCTTGCCGAGCACGGCGGGCAGCGGCTGGGTGTGGCCACCCTGGACGACTGGAAGCTGGGCGCGGGCGCGGTGCGCGCCGTGGCGCTGGCGACCGGTGAGGGGCCCGCGCTCTGGTTCGACCCGGCCGCTGTCGACGCCGACGACGAGCGGGCGTTCGCCGCCTGGCTGGCCGACGCCGACCGCCCGAAGGTGGTGCACGGCGCCAAGGGCCTGCTGCGGGTGTTCGCCGAGCACGGCTGGGGCCTGGCCGGGGTCGGTATGGACACCGCGCTCGCCGCCTACCTGGTGCAGCCGGGGCGCCGCTCCTTCGCGCTGGACGCGCTGAGCGTGGAGTTCCTGGGCCGGGAGCTGGACAAGCCGGAGGACGACGGCGGCCAGCTGGCGTTCGGCGCCGACGACGAGGCCGAGGCCTACAACCTGATGCGCCAGGCGCGCACCGTGCTGGACCTGGGCGCGGCCTTCGAGGGCCGGCTCACCGAGGTCGGCGCCGCCGGGCTGCTGCACGATCTGGAGCTGCCGGTCTCCGCGCTGCTCGCCCGCATGGAACGGTCCGGCATCGCCGCCGACCGGGCCCATCTGGAGCGCATGGAGCAGCGGTTCGCCGCCGCCGTGCAGCAGGCGGTGACCGAGGCGCACGCCTCGGTGGGCCACGAGTTCAACCTCGGGTCGCCCAAGCAGCTCCAGGAGGTTCTCTTCGGCGAGCTGGGCCTGCCGAAGACGAAGAAGACCAAGACCGGCTTCACCACGGACGCCGACGCCCTCGCGTGGCTGGCGGGGCAGACCGAGCACGACCTGCCGGTGATCATGCTGCGCCACCGGGAGCAGGCGAAGCTGCGCACCACGGTGGAGGGGCTGATCAAGACGATCGCCTCGGACGGCAGGATTCACACGACCTTCCAGCAGACGGTGGCGGCCACCGGCCGGCTGTCCTCCACCGACCCCAACCTGCAGAACATCCCGGTCCGTACGGACGAGGGGCGCGCCATCCGCGGCGGCTTCGTGGTCGGCGAGGGCTTCGAGACGCTGCTGACCGCCGACTACAGCCAGATCGAACTGCGGGTGATGGCCCATCTGTCGGAGGACGCCGGGCTGATCGAGGCCTTCACCTCCGGGGAGGACCTGCACACCACGGTGGCCTCGCAGGTCTTCGGCGTCGGCAAGGACGCCGTGGACGCGGAGATGCGCCGCAAGATCAAGGCGATGAGCTACGGCCTGGCGTACGGGCTCTCTGCCTTCGGGCTCTCCCAGCAGCTGTCGATCAGCCCCGACGAGGCGCGGAAGCTGATGGACACCTACTTCGAACGCTTCGGCGGGGTACGGGACTACCTCCAGCGCGTGGTGGACGAGGCGCGGGCCACCGGGTACACCGAGACGGTGCTGGGCCGCCGCCGCTATCTGCCGGACCTCACCAGCTCCAACCGGCAGCGCCGCGAGATGGCCGAGCGGATGGCGCTGAACGCCCCGATCCAGGGCACCGCGGCGGACATCGTGAAGATCGCGATGCTGCGGGTGGACGAGGCCCTCACGGAGCAGCGGCTGACCTCGCGGATGCTGCTCCAGGTCCACGACGAAATCGTGCTGGAGGTCGCGCCGGGCGAACACGAGGCGGTGGAGGCCCTCGTGCGTGAACAGATGCCGAACGCGGTCAGCCTGCGGGCGCCGCTGGATGTCTCGGTCGGCTGGGGCCCGACGTGGGAGGCGGCCGCCCACTGAGCGGGGCAGGGGAGAGGCCACGGGACGGGGCTGTACCGGCGGGATGCCGGTGCGGCCCCGCCCGTGCGTTGGTGCGCTCCCGGCGCCTCCGGCGGGCGGTGGCCCGGCCGCACCCGGGCGGGAAACCCCAAGTTCCTCAAAGTGTCACGGGGTTGGGACAGATGCGCAGGGTCGGACGCCTGCGGGCAGGGATGTTCGCACGTATCGTAATGTCGAACTCGTCGATGGGGACTTGGCGTGATCGGGAGGGGACGCGTGTGACGTTGCGCATCGGGAAGATCCGCAGGGGGATATCCGGCTCGGCCGTGGCGGCGGTCGCCATGGCCGCGCTGACCGCCTCCCAGGCGTCCGAGGTGCTGGGCGCCGAGCCTGCGGCCGAGCAGGACCCGAGGGAGAACACCGCACAGGGGGAGCCGGAGTACGCGCAGGAACATCTCGGCCTGCCCTATCACACCGATCTTCCGCCACTGCTTCCGATCGGCCCGGCGGAGCCGCCCCTGGACCTCGGGTACGACCCGGACGGTGAGGGCGAGGCGGGCGGCGGTGGCGGCCTCGCCGGAGCCGCGGAGGCCGGGATCCCGGCGACCGTCCTGGACGCGTACCGGCAGGCCGAGGCCGCGGTGGCACACTCCACCCCCGGTTGCGGACTGGACTGGCAGGTCCTGGCGGCGATCGGCAAGGTCGAGTCCGGCCATGCGAGCGGCGGCCGGGTGGACGCCGACGGCAACACCCTCAACCGGATCACCGGACCACAGCTCAACGGCAACGGCTTCGCCCGGATCCTGGACACCGACGGCGGACGCTGGGACGGCGACCCGGTCTTCGACCGGGCGGTGGGGCCGATGCAGTTCATCCCCTCCACCTGGGCGATGTGGGGCGCGGACGGCAACGGGGACGGCGTCAAGGACCCCAACAACGTCTACGACGCGGCCCTGGCGGCCGGGAACTACCTGTGCGCCGGCGGTCGCGACCTGACCACCGAGGACGGCCTCAACCGCGCGCTGCTCAGCTACAACCACTCGTGGGACTACGTCCGCACGGTGCGCTCCTGGCTCGACTTCTACTACGAGGGCACCCACGAGGTCCCGGACGGTACGGGGCAGCTGCCCACCAGTCCCGGCCCCGGCAAGCCCTCGGACGGCGGAGGGGACGCCGGGCGGGAGCAGAACGCGGAGCGCGAGCCGCAGGCCCCCGGTGCGGAGGAGGGGAAGCGGCCGTCCGGCGAGAAGCCCACCGCCCCGAAGCCCGCGGACCCCGTCGAGGGTGGCATCAAGCCCATCGACCCGCCTCCGGCCCCGGACCCGAGCGACCCACCCGGGGAGGACCCGGACACCGAGGACCCGGACACCGAGGACCCGGATCCGGAGAACCCCGAGGAGCCGGGCGAGCAGCCCGAGTGCCCCGTGGACCCGGACGAGGAGGAGCCCGGCGAGGACTCCGGCACCGAGGACGGCGCGCAGGAGAGCGAGGACGCCTCTCCCGGCACGGACGGAACCGGTGACGCGGACGGCGAAGGCAGCGAGGACGACGGGGAGGAGTCCGAGGGGTCCGAGGACCCCGAGGGGATCGAGGGCTGCGACGACGACGAGGAGACCGACGAGGACGGGGACGAGGACGCCGGCGACGAGGAGGGGGATGCCTCGCAGGGCGAGGACCCCGTGACACAGAGCGCCGCTACGCTCACCCGCCGCGTCTGATCCACCCCCACCACGCACGGCGCGTCCGGGCCACCGAGGCCCCGGGCGCGCCGTTTGCGTACGATCGGCGGCGCGCCACGCCCGGCGGGAGGGTGATGTACGTCCCGCCCGACCCGTGAACTGCCGGTTTTGGCTGGATATCGCATGGCGTGGGGCGAACCACGCATTGACCCTGCCCGGATGCGCCCGTATGCTATAAGACGCGCTGCGGGCCTGTGCGCCTCGGACGGAGCAGGCCGCGCTCGCATCTGTTGTATGTCCCCTCGGTTTTCGGGGCGCTTCCGGAAGGTGACTTCTGGAGAGCGCTTCTCAGGCTGTCCGGCTTCGGCAGTGCGATACGGGCCCCATGCGTAGCAGTGCCTACGACACCCTGTCCGTACCGGAGCCCTTTACCACATGACGAGCAGCACCGAGACCACCGTGACCACCCCGCAGGTTGCGGTCAACGACATCGGTTCCGAGGAAGACTTCCTCGCCGCGATCGACGAGACGATCAAGTATTTCAACGACGGCGACATCGTCGACGGCGTCATCGTGAAGGTCGACCGGGACGAGGTCCTGCTCGACATCGGCTACAAGACGGAAGGGGTCATCCCCTCCCGCGAGCTGTCGATCAAGCACGACGTGGACCCCAACGAGGTCGTGGCCGTCGGTGACGAGATCGAGGCCCTTGTTCTCCAGAAGGAGGACAAGGAAGGCCGTCTGATCCTGTCCAAGAAGCGCGCGCAGTACGAGCGTGCCTGGGGCACCATCGAGAAGATCAAGGACGAGGACGGCATCGTCACCGGTACCGTCATCGAGGTCGTCAAGGGTGGTCTCATCCTCGACATCGGCCTCCGTGGCTTCCTGCCGGCGTCCCTGGTCGAGATGCGTCGTGTCCGCGACCTCCAGCCGTACGTCGGCAAGGAGCTCGAGGCCAAGATCATCGAGCTGGACAAGAACCGCAACAACGTGGTCCTGTCCCGCCGCGCCTGGCTGGAGCAGACCCAGAGCGAGGTCCGCCAGACCTTCCTCACCACCCTCCAGAAGGGTCAGGTGCGCTCCGGCGTCGTCTCCTCCATCGTCAACTTCGGTGCCTTCGTGGACCTGGGCGGCGTGGACGGTCTGGTCCACGTCTCCGAGCTGTCCTGGAAGCACATCGACCACCCGTCGGAGGTCGTGGAGGTCGGTCAGGAGGTCACCGTCGAGGTCCTCGACGTCGACATGGACCGCGAGCGCGTCTCCCTGTCGCTGAAGGCGACCCAGGAAGACCCGTGGCAGCAGTTCGCCCGCACCCACCAGATCGGCCAGGTCGTTCCGGGTAAGGTCACCAAGCTGGTGCCCTTCGGTGCGTTCGTCCGCGTCGACGAGGGCATCGAGGGTCTGGTCCACATCTCCGAGCTGGCCGAGCGCCACGTGGAGATCCCGGAGCAGGTCGTCCAGGTCAACGACGAGATCTTCGTCAAGGTCATCGACATCGACCTGGAGCGCCGCCGCATCAGCCTCTCGCTGAAGCAGGCCAACGAGAACTTCGGCCCGGACCCGCTGGCCGTCGAGTTCGACCCGACCCTGTACGGCATGGCCGCGTCCTACGACGACCAGGGCAACTACATCTACCCCGAGGGCTTCGACCCCGAGGCCAACGACTGGCTGGAGGGGTACGACAAGCAGCGCGAGGAGTGGGAGCGCCAGTACGCGGAGGCGCAGACCCGCTTCGAGCAGCACCAGGCGCAGGTCGTCAAGTCCCGCGAGGCGGACGCCCAGGCCGAGGCCGAGGCGGCGGGTGCCGGTGTTCCGGCTCCGCAGTCCGGCAGCGGCGGCGGCGGGGGTTCCTACTCCTCCGAGGGCGCTGAGGACACCGGCGCGCTGGCTTCCGACGAGGCGCTGGCGGCGCTCCGCGAGAAGCTGGCCGGCGGCCAGAGCTGAACGCTCACCGCTGATCCCGCCGACTGAGGTGGGCTGACTCCGTCAGGGCCCGCACCCCATCAGGGGTGCGGGCCCTGACGCGTGTCCGGAACGGGGCGGGGCCCGGCGGTACAAGCGGGCGGGAACGGGAATGCCTTGCTGTCACGGGGCGTTCTGCACTGTGCACGCAAGACGGCGGAAGGGGTGCGGTGACGGTGCGGGATCCGCAGGAGTTGTACACATGGGACGCTCGTGGTCTCCGGGTGGCCGAGCAGAGCGCGGACGGAGTGGGTGGCGCCGGGCCGGTGCTCATCCACCAGTTCGACGGCTTCATCGACGCGGGGGAGACCGGAACGCAGCTGATCGAGCAACTGCTGGACGGCCGCCCCTACACCACGGTGGCCCGGTTCGACCACGACCGGTTGATCGACTACCGGGCGCGGCGCCCCGCGATGACGTTCCGGCGCGACCGCTGGACGGCGTACGAGACACCGTCCCTGGAACTGCGTCTGGTGCACGACGACACGCATCAGCCGTTCCTGGTGCTGTCGGGCCCGGAGCCCGACGTGGAGTGGGAGCTCTTCGCGGCCGCCGTGCGGCAGATCGTGGAGCGGCTGCGGGTACGGCTCGCGGTGACCTTCCACGGCATCCCGATGGGGGTGCCGCACACCCGGCCGGTGGGGCTGACGCCGCACGGCAACCGTACGGATCTGCTGCCCGGGCACCGGGGCATGTTCGACGAGGCGCAGGTGCCGGGGAGCGCGGCGGCGCTGGTCGAGCTGCGGCTGGCCGAGGCCGGGCACGATGTGCTGGGGGTCGCGGCCCACGTACCGCACTACATCGCGCGCTCGCGCTACCCGGACGCGGCGCTGGTGGTGCTGGAGGCGGTCACCGGGGCGACGGGCCTGGTGCTGCCGCAGGTGGCGCACGCGCTGCGCAACCGGGCGCTGAAGACCCAGAACGAGATCGAGCGGGAGCTCGCCGAGGGCGACTCCGAGCTGGTGGCGGTGGTACGCGGCCTGGAGCAGCAGTACGACGCGCTGGCGGGGGCGGCGACGCGCGGCTCGCTGGTGGCGGAGCCGGCCGAACTGCCGTCCGCCGACGAACTGGGCGAGGTCTTCGAGCGGTTCCTGGCCGAGCGGGAGCAGGGGGACGGCGACCGGTGACGTAGCCTGCGGGCATGCTGAGCGTGGGACTGACCGGCGGGATCGGGGCGGGCAAGAGCGAGGCCGTGCGGCTGCTGGCCGCGCACGGCGCGGTGATCGTGGACTCGGACCGGATCGCGCGGGAGGTGGTGGCGCCCGGCACACCGGGGCTGGCGGCGGTGGTCGAGGAGTTCGGGCCCGGAGTGCTGGCGGCCGACGGGACGCTGGACCGGCCGGGTCTTGGCCGCGTCGTCTTCGCCGACCGGGAGCGTCTGGCGGCACTCAACGCGATCGTGCATCCGCTGGTCGCGCGGCGCTCGGCGCAGTTGCAGGCGGAGGCCCCCGAGGACGCGGTGGTGGTGCACGACGTGCCGCTGCTGACCGAGAACGGGCTGGCGGACCGGTACGACCTGGTGGTGGTCGTGGATGCGGCGCCCGAGGTGCAGCGGGATCGGCTGGTGCGGCTGCGGGGGATGAGCGAGGAGGACGCCCGGGCCCGGATGGCGGCCCAGGCCGGCCGCGAGGAGCGGCTGGCGATCGCCGATGTGGTGCTGCACAACGACGGCACCCGGGAGGACCTGGCGGAGCAGGTCGACCGGCTGTGGGAGCGGATCGGCGGCGGGCGGGGATGAACCGGGGCGGGTCCCGGTGGGTGTCCGGGCGTGGTGCCCGTACCCGGTGAGTTTGCCGGGGCCCGGAGCGTCCCGGGGACTCACTCGGAACGTTTGATCCGGATTCTGGCCTTGCGGCGCAGTCGCCGCATCCGGTCGCTGCGCTCCCGCGAGTAGCGGTCCAGCTCCTCCATCACCCGCAGGGACCGCTTCTCCACGTCCAGCTCGTCGAGCATCCGGTCCGCCTCGGCCAGCATCGAGCCGTGGAACTGCCACTGCCGGGGATGCTCCTGCACCCCCGCGAGCATCAGCCGTGCCAGCCGCTCCCGGCTGGCACGGCTGGCCTCCAGCTGCTTCATGAGGTTGTCCTCCGCCTCCTCCGCGGCGGCGTTCACCTGGCTGGTGATGAGTGTGGCGAAGCTGTCCACGGCGCTCGCCAGGTGCGCGAGCAGATCGCGCAGCGCCGGGCCCACGTCCGGGGGGACCAGGGGCTCGCCGGTGCGCCGGGCGGCGATGTCCGTCTGCGAGCGGGACATGGTGCGCAGGATGACGGCGCAGACCTCCAGGGTGTCCAGGCCGGTGCGCAGCACGATCCTGGTCAGCAGGCCCTCCTTCACCCGCGGGTTCAGCCGCAGGCTCTCCTCGGCCTGCCGCAGTGAGGCGTCCACGTACGTGATGTCCTGGTCGAGCTGCCGGGCCTCGTCCAGCTTCTGCTCCGCGCGGGTGACGGACAGCCGCTGGGTCTCCGACTGTTCCGCCAGCCGCAGCAGCAGATCGCGCATCCGGGCCGCGAGGTCCTCGATGTCCTCGCCCGCGGTCTGCACCCACACCGGTGGCACGAAGATCACGTTGAACAGCAGCCCGACCACCGCGCCGATCAGGGTCTCGGCGACCCGGTCCCAGGCGGTCTCGGCGACCTGCGCGACGCCGAGCACCAGCATGGCGCTGATGGCCACCTCGGGGACGAACTCGCTCACCCGCACCACGTGCCCCACGGACAGCGCGCAGAGGATGAGCAGTCCCAGGCTCCACCAGCTGAGTCCGACGATGGCGCTGAAACCGGCCGCCACGACGACGCCGACCACCACGGAGGTCACCCGGCGGATGCCGCTGGTGATGGTGGCGTACAGGGTGACCTGGACGACGAGCAGGGCGGTGAGCGGGGCGAGCAGCGGAGCGCTGACGTTGGTGAGCCACAGCGCGGCGAGGTAGGCGAGGGTGGCGGCGGCGGTGGAGCGCAGCGTCTGGGCGACGACCGGCTCCCGGCCGCCGCGCTTGGCGAGGTCGACGACTTGCTCGGACAGATCGGGCACGCTGCCGCCCTTCTGGTGCTTCTTCCCGCCGCTCACACCCATGTGGCTGGACCAGATACCACACCTTAATATGACAAAAAGGATGGCAGCCATTGGTCGGGGGCCACACAGCAGGGAGGACCCAGTGAAGGCGGTTGTGTATCAGGAGCCTTTCTCCGTCGAGGTCAAGGACGTCGAGGACGCCCGAATACAGGCGCCGAACGACGCCATCGTCCGGGTGACGACGGCGGCGATCTGCGGGTCCGACCTCCATATGTACGAGGGCAGGACGGGCGCCGAGCCGGGCATCGTCTTCGGCCACGAGAACATGGGCATCGTCGAGGAGGTGGGATCCGGCGTCACCACCGTCAAGAAGGGCGACCGGGTCGTGATGCCGTTCAACGTGGCCTGCGGCTTCTGCAAGAACTGCCTGGCCGGGAGGACCGGCTTCTGTCTGACGGTCAACAAGGGGTTCGCGGGCGGCGCGTACGGCTATGTGTCGATGGGGCCCTACATGGGCGGCCAGGCCGAGTACCTGCGGGTGCCGTACGCCGACTTCAACTGTCTCCAGCTGCCGATGGGGGAGGAGCACGAGGACGACTTCGCACTGCTCGCGGACATCTTCCCCACCGGCTACCACGCCGCCGAGATGGCACAGGTGTCCCCGGGGGAGTCGGTGTGCGTCTTCGGCGCGGGGCCGGTGGGCCTGATGGCGGCCTACTCGTCGATCCTGCGCGGCGCCGCCCAGGTGTTCGTGGTGGACCGCCAGCCCGACCGGCTGCGGCTCGCGGAACGGATCGGTGCCGTCCCCATCGACTTCGGTCAGGGCGATCCGGTCGAGCAGATCAAGGACCGCACCGGGGGCGAGGGCACCGACAAGGGCATCGACGCGGTCGGCTACCAGGCCACGGTGCGCGAGGGCGACGAGCAGCCGGCGGTGGTGCTCAACACACTGATCGAGTGCGTGCGGCCCACCGGGATGCTCGGCGTCGTCGGCCTGTACGTCCCGGCCGACCCCGGCGGCCCCTCGGAGAGCGCCAAGCACGGAGAACTGCTCTTCAAGATGGGCCGCTTCTTCGAGAAGGGCCTGCGGATGGGCACCGGCCAAGCCAATGTGAAGGCGTACAACCGGCAGCTGCGGGACATGATCGTCGCCGGCCGGGCCACCCCGAGTTTCCTGGTCTCCCACCGGCTGCCGCTGAGCGAGGCCCCCGACGCCTACCAGCACTTCGACCAGCGGGACGACGGCTGGACCAAGGTCCTTCTCAAGCCGGCCATGGCCTGAACGGACGCCCGACGTCAACCTGCTCGCCGCACCTTCCACCGTGCGGGTGAATCGGGATGCGGCGGGCACTGGGGCGGGCGGCGTGCGGGCAGGTTCCGGTCGGCGAGCAGGGCTGCCGCCGACCGGAAGGGGGAGCGAGACGATGCCGGAGACCACGGACACCGGGCTGCCGGGGGCGCCGACACCGCAGGCGGTGGGGGAGTTCTACGACGCGAACAACCGGGCGATCACCGAGATCTACGGTGGCAGCATGCACTACGGGTACTGGCTGGGCCCGGACGACACCAGCGACTTCGCCACCGCCGGGCAGCGCCTCACCGACCTCCTGATCGGCCGGCTGGGCGCCGGGCCCGGGGACGAGGTGCTCGACCTGGGCTGCGGCACCGGCGGGCCCGGCGTGCGGCTGGCACGGGCGACCGGCGCGCGGGTCACCGGCGTGTCCATCAGCGCCGGGGACGTCGCCCTGGCCGGGGCCCGGGCGGAGGCCGAAGGGGTGGCGGGACAGGTCCGCTTCGAGCTGGCCGACGCCATGGAACTGCCCTACCGGGACGCCTCCTTCGACGCCGTGCTCGCCTTCGAGTCCATCGTCCACCTCCCCGACCGGGGCCGGGCCCTGCGGGAGATCGCCCGGGTGCTGCGCCCCGGCGGCCGGCTGGTCCTCACCGACCTGGTGGAGCGCGGCGCCCAGGAGGAGGACGAGCACAAACGGCGCGCGGTCGCCGAGATGCTGGCGATCTGGCGGGCCGCCCCGATGACGCGCGCCGAGGACTACCCCGGTTTCGCCCGGGACGCCGGACTGGTGATCGACGAGATCGCCGACATCACCGAACACACCAAGTACACCGCCGCCCACATCTACACCGGCACCCGCGACCATCTGCGGCGGCACGGCGAACTCCCGCCGGACCTGGCCCGCATCCACGCGATGGGCGAGCACGTCGACTGGGCGGAGTTCACCGCGGCCGAGCAGAGCGACGGCATGATCATCGTGGTGGCGCACCGCCCGCACACCGTCACATGAGCAGCACGGCCGCGCCGTTCACCCGGTCCGCCGCCAGGTCCTCCAGTGCGCGGTCGGCCTCCGCGAAGGGATAGGGGGTGACGGTCGTGCGCACGGAGTGGGCCTGCGCCGAGGCGAGGAAGGTCCGGCCGTCCTCGCGGGTGTTGGAGGTGACGCTGCGCAGCGTGCGTTCGTGGAAGAGGTGGCGCTCGTAGTCCAGGGCGGGGATGGGGGAGAGGTGGATGCCGGCGACGCTCAGGGTGCCGCCCGCGTCCAGCGCCGCCAGGGCGGTGGGGACCAGGTCGCCGACCGGGGCGAACAGGATCGCCGCGTCCAGGGGTTCGGGCGGGGTGTCCTGGGCGCCGGCGGCCGAGGCGGCGCCCAGCTCCAGGGCCAGCCGCCGGGCCTCGGCCGAGCGGGTGAGCACATGCACCGTGGCGCCCTCGGCCATGGCCACCTGCGCGGTCAGATGTGCGGAGCCGCCGAAGCCGTAGATGCCCAGTCGTCCGCCCGGCGGCAGTTCGGCGCGGCGCAGCGCGCGGAACCCGATGATGCCCGCGCACAGCAGCGGCGCCAGTTCGGCGTCGGAGTAGCCGCCGGGCAGTGAGTAGGCGTACGCGGCCGGGACGGTGGTGTACTCCGCGTAGCCGCCGTCCGCGTCCCAGCCGGTGTAGCGCGAGTGCGGGCACAGATTCTCCCGTCCGTGCCGGCAGAAGCGGCAGTGCCCGCAGGTGTGGCGCAGCCACGGGACGCCCACCCGGGAGCCGACCGGATGGCCCTGGGCGCGCGGTCCGGCGGCGACGACCTCGCCGACCACCTCGTGCCCGGGGACCACCGGTGACCGGTGCGGCGGCAGGTCCCCGTCCCGCACGTGCAGATCGGTGCGGCACACCCCGCAGGCCCGCACCTGTACCAGCAGTTCGTCCTCGGCCGGGTGCGGCACCGGGAGTTCGGCCGCCTCCAGGCGGCCGGGGGTCCGTACCGTCCAGGCGCGCATCGTCGCGGGCACCGTTCCGGGGTTATCGGCAGTCATGTCCGACAAGGTAGTGGTGCCGGTGGTGCATTGGCCGGGAGGCGACCCGCTCGTTTTGAGATGCACACCTGACGGTCAATAGGATCCGCCAATGATCATAAGAAAGTGGTCGGTTGCCCTGAGCGGGCTGCTGACCGTCCTGATGGCGGGCGCGTTCGCGCCCAGCGCCCTCGCCGATGGTGTGGCGCGCGAGGGCGAGCCACCGCCCCGAGTGGAACTGGTCCTCGATGTCAGCGGTTCCATGAAAGAACGCGACATGGCCGGCGGGCAGTCGCGGATCGCGGCGGCCCAGCAGGCGTTCAACGAGGTGCTCGACGCGATGCCGGAGGAGGTGCACCTCGGCATCCGCACCCTGGGCGCCGGCAACCCCGGCGACGACAAGGTCGCCGGGTGTCTCGACAGCGACCAGCTGTACCCCGTGGGGCCGGTGGACCGTCTCGAGGCCAAGACCGCGGTGGCCACGCTGCGCCCCACCACCGGTTTCACCCCGATCGGCCTCGCGCTGCGCGAGGCCGACAACGACCTCGGCGACGACCCCGGCACCCGCCGGATCGTGCTCATCACCGACGGCGAGGACTCCTGCGGCCAGCCCGACCCCTGCGTGGTCGCCCGTGAACTGGCGGCCAGCGGCACCCACCTGGTCATCGACACCCTCGGCCTGACCCTGGACGACGCCGTGCGCGAGCAGCTCAGCTGCATCGCCGAGGCCACCGGCGGGACGTACACCGCCGTCCAGGACGCCGACCAGCTCGCCGACCGGATCGGGCAACTCGTCCGCCGCGCGGATGTGCCGGTGGAGAACCCGGCCGCCGTCGAGGGCGCCACCGTGTGCGCCGACGCGCCGCTGCTGGGCGCCGGGGTCTACATCGACCGCGCCGAGTTCGGCGAGCCCCGCTGGTACCGGGTGCCGGTGCGCCCCGGCCAGGAACTGCGGGCCTCCGTGAGCGTGGCCGCCGACCGGGCGATGGACCCCGACCACGGGGTGCTGCTGCGCGCGGTGAGCGAGGACGGCCAGGAGCTGACCCGTGGCACCGGCGCCGGACACGGCCGTACCGATGTGATGTCCACCGGGCTGCGCTACCCGCTGCCCGAACCGGAGGAGGGCGACTCCTCCACCGCCGTCGCCGTGTGCCTGAAGGTCTCCAACTCCTTCTCCGTCCCCGAGGGCCAGCCCCGTACCCCCGGCCTGCCGGTGGAGCTGTCCGTCGACGTGGTGTCGGGACCCGACAACCCCTCGGACGTCGCGGCCTTCGGCCTCGCCCGGGGCTGGGTGCCGCTGTTGCTGCTGACCGTCGTCGGCCTGGTCGCCGGCGTGCTGTGGGGCCTGCTGGTCCGCATGGGGATCGCACTGGGGAGGGCCCACTGATGCGACAGGGACTGCGACGTACGATCCAGGGCGCGGCACTGCTGCCGCTCGTGGGGCTGCTGCTCACCGGCGCCGGAACGGGCACGGCCGCCGCCGAGGACCAGGCGGCCCCCGGCGAGGCGGGCACCAACTTCCGTACCGCCACCGTCATCGACCAGGACGAGAGTGCCACCGCCACGGCCTCGACCGGCGACTACCTGTACTGGACCTTCCCGGCCGGTGCCGGGCAGACCGCCACCGCCGAGGCCACCGTCACCCTGCCGGACCCGGCGGCGCGCAGCGGCCCGGTCACCTGGCAGCTGGACGTGTACGACGGGCTGCGCCGCCGGCAGGCCTGCACCGAGGGGCAGCAGACGGTGACCGCGGCGGAGAGCGCCGCCTCGCTGACCTTGAGCTGCACCCTGCGCCCGGTGAAGGCGTGGTCGGAGCCGTGGGCGGACGACCCGCTGCCCGGCGCCTACTACCTGCGGCTGACCGTCGTCGAGCTGCCCGAGCGTGACCTGGGCCTCGGCGTCTCCACGCAGGTGCAGGTCAGCGCCGTGGAGTCGGGTGGCGCGCGGGCGAGCGGCGGAGAGCTGTCCGAGCCGCTGATCCCGATGGCCAGGGCCGGTTCGATCGTCGACCTGGAGGCCGACCCGGACGCCGAGGACAGCGGTGACGACGACACGGCCAGCGGCGTGCGGCCGGTGGCGGTCAGCGAGCCCGAGTCCGGCTGGATGGGCTCGTGGTGGACCGATCGCTGGGTGTGGACGGCGGCCGGCGGCGTGCTGGGCGCGATCGCCGGCGTGGCCGGCTATGTGCTGATCCGGCCGCGGCACCGGGAGAGCTGACCCGCGCGGGCGTGATGAGGCGAGGGACCGGCCGCCGGGGCACGACAGCCCCGGCGGCCGGTCCCGTTCCCGGCCGGACGTCGTCACCCCCGCCGGTGCCCGCACCGGTCCGCGGTGCCGTGGTCCGGCCGGGCGGAGTGCGCCGGCGGCGGTGAGGGTAGCGGAGTTGCCGGAGAACTGGGCGGTGTACGGCCGGGTTTGACCCCCGGGAGGATGATGTGGGGCTGATTCGCTGTCAACTGGCTGACAGCGCCATCACAATGCGTGTATGAGCGATGGCCAAGCGGAACTTCCCGAGCCCCACCGCGTCATCAGCATGACGCGTTTCGATGACCCGGTGTCGGTGATCTCCGATACGGAGGCATGGCGGGCGCGGGACACCTACCCGGACATCATGGGCAGAGGACCGATGTTCGCCCTGGTCGAGCAGGAGGCCGACGGCCGGTGGCGGGTGCTGCTCGCCGATGAGGGCAATCCGCAGGGGTGCCGGGACGAGCTGGCCCGGGAGTGCCGGCTGCGGGCGGCCGACGCGGTGGCGGTGAAGGACCGGGAGGCGCAGCGGCTGTGGCTGACCGGGGCGCGCCGCATGGACTGGGAGAAGCTCAACGAGCTGAAGGTGGGCGAGCACCGCTTCCGGATCGCCCGTGGCGACATGTTCATCCGCATGGGGCCCGACGGGCCCGAGCCGCCCCGGCCCAGCGACCCCGATCCGATGCGGCCGGGCGAGGGGCACCGGGCGAGGCCGCGTACCAGGGGATTCCTGATCGACCCGGCGGCCGCCACCGGCATGTCCGAGGGCATGCTGCGCATCGATCTGCTGAGCTTCGTGTACCCGTCATCCCGGGTGCCGCACGATGTACGGGCCGATTCGCTGCGGGCGTTGCAGAGCCACCCGGGCGGGGTGCTGCTGCCTCCGGTGTTCGCCATCACCGAGTTCACCGAGGGGCGCTGGACGCCGATGACCGGTGGCGCGGACACCCCGCAGGAGATCCGCGACACGCTGGTGACGTATCTGCGGGACGTGGCGCCGGCGGTGTACGCCGAGGACGCGGTGCCGGCGGCGCACTTCCGCGCGGCGGCCGAGGCGTTGGCGGGCACCCGGCGCGACGAGGTGCGATGCGCCGACCGGCACTACCGGGTGATGCGTCTGGAGCGGCTGATCCGGGTCGGGCCCGACGGGCCCGAGTCACCGCGGGCCTCCGACTGGGACCCGGAGCTGCCGGTGGAGGCCCAGGCCGAACGGGACCGGCTGAACGGGGTGCGGTACGGGGCCAACTGACCTGCGCCGACCGCGCCGCGTGGGCCACCGCTCAGAGCAGCCGCTGGATCTCGCCGTGCACCCGGTAGAAACCGCCGGGGGAGGTGTGCAGCGAGTCGACGACGTAGCGGGCGCCGGCCTGCCGTATGTGCCGGGGGAACTGCACGTTCCAGGTGGGGTCGTAGCCCGCGCTGGTGACCCGCATCCGCAGCCGGGAGCCCTCCTGGACGCATTCGACGACCACCCCGTTCGCCGGTACCGAGGCCACCGCCCGCACGCTCTCCGCGGACCGGGCGGGGGTGAAGGTGGGCATGCCGGCGGCGGACTTGATGTCCACGGCGGTGGGGACCGTACCGCGCTGGGCGTCCGCGATGGCCGCCTCGCTCGCGTCGACGCAGGCCAGCGAGCCGTCGGTGGTGACGATGTACAGCTTCTGGTCGCGGTACTGCATGGACAGGGCGGAGCCGGCGCCGGTGCCCAGCTTCCACAGCCGGGTCCCGTCCTCGGCGAAGCAGTACACGGAGGAGGACGAGTCACCGGCGAAGACGTAGCGGCCGCCGGGCGCGGTGGCGCACGAGTAGACGACGGAGTCGCAGGAGTAGGTGGCTTCCACCCGGCCGGTGTCCTTGGCCAGCCGCTGCACCACTCGCCGGTCGGTGCCCGCGTACACCGAGCGGTCCTCCTGCCAGCCGAAGAGCACCGAGCCCCGGGTCCGGGTGTGCCACAGCTCGCCCGAGCCGTCCCGGCTGTACGCGGTGACACCGTCCCCGTGGCCGTGGTAGACGGCGTGGTCGTCGCGGCGCACCATCCAGGCGTGGTCACCGGAGCTCTTGCGGGACCACTGGAACTCGTCCTCGTGGTCGATGACCGTCAGCCCGCCCTGGCGGTCGGCGACGTTGAGCACCCCCTCGTGGATGTCGAGCCAGAAGATGTCGACATCGGTGGCTATCTCGTAGGCGGCGAAGGGCAGCTTGGAGGAGAGGTCGTAGACGGTGCCGTCGTCGCAGCCGGCGTAGATCCAGAAGTCGTCCGCGACCAGGCACTTGACCCCCTCGGGCAGCCGGTAGCGCGCGAGTACCTCGCCGTCGTGGCCCAGGGTGTAGACGTCGCCGTTCTGGTTGCCCACCCAGCAGCGGTCCTCGTCGATGTGGATCCCGAACGCGGCGGCGTCGGTGCGGAACCGCCACAGCACCGGGGCCACCGAGCGGGCGGTGGAGGGCGCCGAGGTCACCTGGCGGCGGGTCACCGGGCGGGCGGCGCGGCCACCGGGAACGGCCGGCGCGTACCCCTTGCGGACCTTCTCGCCGATCTTCCTGGCCGCCGCCGCCTTGGCCTTCTCCGCGCTGGGGAAACTCTGGGTCTTCAGCTGCCCGCCGGCGCCGATCCGCCCGTACCGTACGCTCACCGCCGTGCCGTCCACCGTCACCTCGTAGAACTTGTGCGCGCCGCCGCCGTCTTCGGACAGCTCGAGGTACGTGGTGGTGGACATGGCGATCTCCCTGCCGTTGTGTCGGTCGCGTCAGTGGTCACAACGTAGAGGCGCGCACTGACAATTGACCGGGCGGCGATAGCGTGGCGGTATGACTATCGACGCGGATGAGGTGCATGGGCGTGGTGGGCCCACCGGGACCACCGAGGTGCGGGCGGGCTCGCTGGGGGTGGTGCGTGCCGAGTACGCGCCCGAGTTCGACGGCGACCCCGACCCGGGCGAGATCGTGTGGACCTGGGTGCCCTACGAGGAGAACGACGGCCGCGGCAAGGACCGCCCGGTGCTGGTGGTGGCCAGGGAGGACGCCGGCACCGTGCTCGCCGTACAGCTGAGCAGCAAGGACCGGGACGGTGACCCCGAGTGGTTCCCGCTGGGGACCGGTCCGTGGGACCGCACCGGCCGGGAGTCGTGGGTGGACCTGGAGCGGGTGCTGCGGGTGCATCCGGAGGGCATGCGGCGCGAGGCGTGCGCACTGGACCGGGCCCGGTACCAGAGTGTGGTGCACAGCCTCCAGGCGCGGCACGGCTGGCGGTGACGCCACGGCCCGGCCGGGGTGGGCCGGGCCACCGGGGCGGAATATGCCTCAGCACACTTTGATCACAGACGGTACGGCCTTGATCGATTCCGCCTTAATATCCTCACAAATGACCAGGTGGGGAGATGCAGGGTGCGTGCAGTCGAGGTAACCGTCGATCACTTCAGCTATGGGTCGATCACCCCGGTACTGGGCTATCTGATGGCGGTACTGGGCGCCGCCCTCGGCCTGCGCTGCGCCGCGCGGGCCCTGCCCGGGGGGTCCGACGGCGGCCGGCGGCCGGGCTGGCTGGCCCTGGGCGCCCTGTCACTGGGATCCGGCATCTTCACCATGCACTTCATCGCCATGATGGGCTTCACCACCGGCGGGGTGCACATCGCCTACGACCTGGGGCGGGCCTTCGCCAGCCTCGCCATCGCCATCGTGGTGGTGGCCATGGGGCTGCTGCTGGTCGCGGCCACCCGGCGCACGGCCCCCGCCGTACTCGGCGGCGGACTCATCACCGGGCTCGGGGTGGCGGCCATGCACTACGTCGGCATGAGCGGCCTGGTCATGGCGGCCGAGGTGCGCTACGAGCCGCTGTACGTGGCGGCGTCCGTGGTCATCGCGGTGGTCGCGGCCGTCCTGGCCCTGTGGTGCGCCGTCGCGGTGCGCGGCCTCAAGGCGGCGGTCGGGGCCAGCGCACTGCTGGGCATCGCCGTCAGCGGCATGCACTACACGGGCATGGCGGCGATGTCGGTGCACGCGCACACCGTCAGCGCTCTGGAGACCCGGGCGCCCATCGAGACACTCATGCCGATCCTGATCGTTCCGCTGCTGCTGATGTTGCTCACCGGGCTCTTCGTGGGCCTTGATCCGATGGCTTCGCGGACCGAGGAAAGGGCGCCGCAGCGCATTTGATGCCGCTTTCCTGTGGCCCTCGACACAGCGCATCCGGACCTTACGAAGGGCCGTAGGAGAGAAATGTGACCAAAGGCCGGGACTTTCGTCCCGGCGCCCCGGGGAATTCGGCAGGGGGCGGCCGGGAATTCCGGCAGGCGGCGGCCGGGCGCTGCCCCGAGCCCCGGGGGCCGGGGCGGCGCCGCAGGCGGGGCGGGAAAGATGGGTGCGCCGGGGTTTTTCCGGCCCTGTTAAGGGACCTTTTTCCCCTCTCCGCGCTACGCCTTCCGATAGTAATAAGGGCGTTTGAATGCCGGGGAATCGGTCGCTAAGAATGGGTGTTGTTCCGGCCGATGGTCGAATATCCCCGAGCACCGCGAGGTAATCCCCGAATGTCGAACCGCATCACGAACCGCATCGCCAAGGTCTCCAATGTCCGCACCCGTGCCGCCGTCCTGGCCGCAGGCCTGGGGGCATCGGCGGTCCTGACGGTCGGCGTGGCGACGGCCGCCGAGGGTTCCCAGCAGACCCCGGACCTGTTCGCCGCCCACACCGCCAGCCAGCTCGCCGACTCCACCGGCGCCCAGGCCGACGCCGTGACCGCCACCCAGAAGTCCTGGGTCAGCCCGATCGGCGGCGACTACAGCCTGAGCGCGAAGTTCGGCAACAGCGGTGACCGCTGGGCCAGCAAGCACAGCGGCCAGGACTTCGCCGTACCGGTGGGCACCGACGTGCGCGCCGTGCACAGCGGCACCGTCGTGAAGGCCGGTGGCAACGGCGCCGGTGACGGCCCCGCGTACGGCAACGCCATCGTGATCAAGCACGACGACGGCAGCTACTCGCAGTACGCCCACCTGAACAAGATCGACGTGAAGGTCGGCCAGAAGCTGAACACCGGCGACAAGATCGCCGAGTCCGGCAACACCGGAAACAGCAGTGGCCCGCACCTGCACTTCGAGATCCGGACCACCCCGGACTACGGCAGCGCCGTGGACCCGGTGGCCTTCATGCAGAGCAAGGGCGCCTCGTTCTGACGCCTGCCGCCCCGCTCCACCGACCGCGCCCCGTCCGGCACCGCACAGGTGCCGGGCGGGGCGCCGCCATGCGCGGACCCGCACCGGAGCCGCCCGGAACAGCGGCTCCGGCAGGACCCCTCTCCGGCGCCGGCCGTGCCCCGCCAACACGCGGTGGCGGGGCACGGACACCGGCCCCGGGCAACCTCCCGGCCCGCGATCCGCGTTCTCAGCCGCCGATGGCCTCCCGCACCACGTCCGGGAAGTTGGTGATGATCCCGTCCACCCCGAGCCCCGCGATCCGGGCGGCGGTCGGACCGTCGTTGATCGTCCAGGCGTTGACCTCCAGCGGCTCCCCGTGCACGCCGTCCACCGCCTGGATGGCCGCCACGTACTCGGCGGTCAGATCCGTGTACCGGGGGCCGATCTGGTCGGAGAACTCCGCGTAGGCGGGCAGCTCGGCCACCTTCGGGGTGCCGAGGAAGCCGGTCTTCACCTCCGGTGCCTGTTCGTGCACCGTGCGCACCGAGTCAGCGCTGAAGCTCTGGAGCACCACCCGCTCGCCGGGGTACTCCTCCTCCAGCCAGCCCGCGTCGTCCAGCACCCGCAGGATCTGCCGCTCCACACCCGGGTACAGCTCGGGCGACTTGATCTCCAGCAGCAGCTTCTGCCCGTTCGCCGTCAGCCGGTGCAGGAACTGCCCCAGCGTGGGGACCCGCTCGGCCACGAACTCGTCACCGAACCAGCTGCCGGCGTCCAGCCGGGCGATCTCCCGGGAGGTGAAGTCGGCGACGTTCCACGGCGCGCGGTCGGGAAAGACCGCCGCCGCGTTGGTGGTGCGCGCCAGCGTGGTGTCGTGCATCAGGATGAGTTTGTGGTCCTTGGTGCGCTGGACATCGACCTCCACCCACTCGGTGTTCAGCCGCGCGGCCTCGTCGGCGGCCACCAGGGTGTTCTCGGGCGCGTATCCGGAAGCACCGCGATGGGCGACGATCAGCGGAGTGGCGGTGCCGGTGAGGGTCGTCGTGCTCCCCGCCGGAGCGGCAGCGGCGCCGCCGGCGGGAATCACGGTGAGCAGGAGCGTGATGACACCGAGGGCGGCCGCCGCGACCGCCGATCCGGGGCGTTTCGACACAATGACTCCGATGCGTCGGTGATAGGACGTGATGATCTTTTCCCCGCGTATGCCCTCACCAGACAGAAAAACGATGACCTACGGCTGAACAGGTAGCGACAATCTGTCACCAACGGTGGTCCCGAAGCGCTTCGGAGCCGATTGTCAGAGCCGGGTCGTACCGTGGAGGACATGCGGCCCGTTTCCCACATCGAACGTACGGTGGCGCCCTTCGAGGTCGTCAGTCCCTATCAGCCCAGCGGCGACCAGCCGGCGGCCATCGCCGACCTGGAGCGCCGGATCAAGGGCGGTGAGAAGGACGTCGTCCTGCTCGGTGCCACCGGCACCGGCAAGTCGGCCACCACGGCCTGGATGATCGAACGGGTCCAGCGCCCCACTCTGGTGATGGCGCCCAACAAGACGCTGGCCGCCCAGCTGGCGAACGAGTTCCGCGAACTGCTGCCGAACAACGCCGTCGAGTACTTCGTCTCGTACTACGACTACTTCCAGCCGGAGGCGTACGTCCCCCAGACGGACACCTACATCGAGAAGGACTCCTCGATCAACGAGGAGGTGGAGCGGCTGCGGCACAGCGCCACCAACTCGCTGCTCACCCGGCGTGACGTGGTCGTGGTGGCCTCCGTCTCCTGCATCTACGGCCTGGGCACCCCGCAGGAGTACGTGGACCGGATGGTGCCGCTCAAGGTGGGCGAGGAGATCGACCGGGACGCGCTGCTGCGGCGCTTCGTCGACATCCAGTACGCCCGCAACGACGTGGCCTTCACCCGGGGCACCTTCCGGGTGCGCGGGGACACCATCGAGATCTTCCCGGTCTACGAGGAGCTGGCCGTCCGGATCGAGATGTTCGGCGACGAGATCGAGGCGCTGTCCACCCTCCACCCGCTCACCGGCGAGGTCATCTCCCACGAGGACCACCTGTACGTGTTCCCCGCCTCGCACTACGTGGCCGGTCCCGAGCGGATGGAACGCGCCATCGCGGGGATCGAGAGCGAGCTGGCCGAGCGGCTGGCCACGCTGGAGCGGCAGGGGAAGCTGCTGGAGGCCCAGCGGCTGCGGATGCGTACCACCTACGACATCGAGATGATGCGCCAGATCGGCACCTGCGCGGGCATCGAGAACTACTCGATGCACATCGACGGCCGTGCCCCCGGCACCGCGCCGCACACCCTGCTGGACTACTTCCCCGATGACTTCATGCTGGTCATCGACGAGTCGCATGTCACCGTCCCGCAGATCGGCGCCATGTACGAGGGGGACGCCTCCCGCAAGCGCACCCTCGTCGACCACGGCTTCCGGCTCCCTTCGGCGGTCGACAACCGGCCGCTGAAATGGGAGGAGTTCCTGGAGCGGATCGGCCAGACGGTGTACCTGTCGGCGACCCCCGGCTCGTACGAGCTGTCGCGCGGCGACGGCGTCGTGGAGCAGATCATCCGGCCCACGGGTCTGGTGGACCCGGAGGTCGTGGTCAAGCCCACCGAGGGCCAGATCGACGATCTGGTGCACGAGATCCGCACCCGCACCGACAAGGACGAGCGGGTCCTGGTCACCACGCTGACCAAGAAGATGGCCGAGGACCTGACCGACTACTTCCTGGAGCTGGGCATCCGGGTCCGCTATCTGCACAGCGACGTGGACACCCTGCGCCGGGTGGAGCTGCTGCGCGAGCTGCGGGCCGGCGAGTACGACGTGCTGGTCGGCATCAACCTGCTGCGGGAGGGGCTCGACCTGCCCGAGGTCTCCCTGGTGGCGATCCTGGACGCCGACAAGGAGGGCTTCCTGCGCTCCGGCACCTCGCTGATCCAGACCATCGGCCGGGCCGCCCGTAACGTCTCCGGGCAGGTGCACATGTACGCGGACCGGATCACCGCCGCCATGGAGCGGGCCATCGAGGAGACGAATCGGCGCCGCGCCAAGCAGATCGCGTACAACGAGGAGCGGGGCATCGACCCGCAGCCGCTGCGCAAGAAGATCGGCGACATCGTGGCGACCATCGCCCGCGAGGAGGTCGACACCCAGGAACTGCTGGGCTCCGGGTACCGCAAGGGCGGAGAGCCGGCCAAGGGCAGGGGCAAGGCCCCGGTGCCGGCCAAGGTGGCCCGGGAGAACGCGGGCACCGAGCAACTGACCGAGCGGCCCGCCGCGGAGCTGGCGGAGACCATCGAGGCGCTCACCGAGCGGATGCGGTCGGCTGCCGCCGAGCTTCAGTTCGAGGTTGCGGCCCGGCTGCGGGACCAGGTCTCCGACCTGAAGAAGGAACTGCGTCAGATGCGTGAGGTGGGCCTGCGCTAGCGTCGCCCTTGACTCTTTCTTTACCGGAGTCGCCTGACAAGGAAGGGGAGCTGTTGTGGGCGTCAATCTCTCGAAGGGACAGGCCGTCAGTCTGGTCAAGTCCGGGGGCGGCGGTCTGTCCGCCGTACGGATGGGGCTCGGCTGGCAGGCGGTGCGGCGCGGGTTCTTCAGCAAGATGCTCGGTGGCGGCGGGGAGATCGACCTCGACGCCTCCGCGGTGCTGTACGCCGGGACCGAGTCCAAGGACGTGGTGTTCTTCCAGAAGCTCACCAGTGACGACGGCTCGGTGATCCACACCGGGGACAACGTCGTGGGCGGCGCGGGCCAGGAGGACGACGAGTCGATCATCGTCGACCTCGCCCGGCTGCCCGCCGCCGTCGACACCATCGTCTTCACCGTGAACTCGTTCACCGGCCAGACCTTCGCCGAGGTCGAGAACGCGTTCTGCCGGCTGGTGGACGAGACCACCGGCGAGGAACTGGCCCGCTACACGCTGGCCGGCGGCGGCGCGCACACCGCGCAGATCATGGCCAAGGTCAGCCGCGGTGACAGCGGTGAGTGGCGGATGACGGCGATCGGCGAGCCCGCCTCCGGGCGGACCTTCCAGGACCTGCTGCCCGCCATCGCCCCGTACCTGTAGCCGGGAAGCGGCCCGGGGGCCGGGGGCCGGAGCCGATCGACCCGGCTCCGGCCCCGGCCGTACCTCACGCCGCGCTCAGCGGGTGATGCGTACGGTCACCCGCTCCCGTACCCCGCTCACCCGTACCTCGAGGGTGACCTCGCCGGCCCGCAGCCCCGTCAGCAGACCGGTCGCCGGGTCGAAGGCCGCCACCTGCCCCCGCTGCGCCCCGCCGGGCGGCCCCACGTACAGACCGCGCGACCCCGACCAGTCGGCGCTCACCGGGAAGGCCACCGGCACCTCCCGCGCCCCGGCTCCGGTGCCCTGCGACACCGTCGCCGCCACCCGCTCCGCACCGCCGGCCGGCAGCGCCGCCGGGGCGTCCAGTGTCAGGGCATCCACATGGGGCCTGGTCTGCACCGAGAGCCACCCGCCACCCCCGCCGTGACCACGCGCCCCGCCCTCCCGCGGCCGGGCGCCCGTGGTGCCGTCGATGCCCACCAGGGCCCATCCGGTGAATCCGCCCTCCCCCGGGGCGGCGGCCGGCGCCTTCCCCGCGTCCCCGCCGATCACATACGGCACCCCGTCCCGCCAGGAGCTGTCGAAGACCCCGACATGCGCCCCGAAGAACGCCACGTCCTTGCCCGAGGAACGGCGGAAGTCCGCCAGCCAGCGCTCCAGCAGCGCCGCCTCCATGCGATCGGTGAGCTGACTGGCCGGCCGGACGGTCGGATCACGCGGCGGCACATGACTGAGCACCACCACCGAGCGCACCGACCGGTCCTCCGCCGCCGCGTCCAGTTCCGCCCGCAGCTGCTGGAACTGCGCGAACCCCCCGCCCCTGAGCGTCAGCGACGAGGTGTCCAGGGCGATGAAGCGGGTCCCGCGGTGGTCGAAGGTCTGCCGGGCGGGCCCGATGATCTCCTCGAACAGCCCGATGGAGCCACCCATCACCTCATGGTTGCCTGGCAGGTAGTACCAGGGCAGCGCGTCACCCAGCTCCTCCTCGATCATCTCCCGGGCGAACTCCAGATCGGCCCGCGAGCCCTCGTCCACCCAGTCCCCGTTGATCACCACGAAGTCGGGCTCTGCCGCCCGCGCCTCGCCCAGGGTGCGCCGGGCCGCCGCCGCGATGGCGCTGTCCGGGTCCCGGGCCACGAACTGGGCGTCCGAGACCACCGCGAAGCGCCACTCCCGCGCCGCCACCTCCCGCCCGGCCCCGATCAGCGGCCCGCTCCGGGCGCCGTCCGGCGGCAGCTCCGCCTCGGGGGCGGTGCGCACCGTCAGCCCGTCGATGGCGACCGAGCCGGTGTACGCGGCGTCCGGCCGGGTCTCGGCCACGTAGAAGCGGTGCACCGAGACCGGCAGCGCGATGCCCTCGGGGACCTCGAAGACCACCTGCCGCCAGCCCCGCCAGGTGATGTGCTCGCCGCGCAGCACCTGATCGGTGCCGGCCGCGTCCCGTAGCTGCAGCGAGGGCCAGCCGCCGTGCCCGTCCCCGTCGATCCACAGGGCGAAGCTCTGCGGCCGGCCGGACACCGGCAGATCGCCGGGCGGGGTGGCGTACGCGGCGCGGGTCGCGGTGCTGAGGGTGAAGTCGTACTCCAGGCGCAGCGCGCCGCCCCCGTCCTGCCCGGCCGGTTCCGGGGTGATGCCGCCGGCGGCGCGGGCGTGGCTGAACGTCCACTCCGCCGCGTCCTCGAAGTCGGCCACGGTGCTCTCCTCGCCGCCGACGGTGACGGCCAGGACGGTGCTGCGCCCGCCGGCCGCGGCCCGAACCTCCCCGGCGGCACCGTCCGACCCCTCGGCCGCCGTGACCGTGAACCCGCCGGCCGCCGGGTCCGGGTCGATGGTGAACAGCGCGCGGTCGTACTCCAGCGTCACATCGGCCGGCTCGACGGGGGCGCTGTTCCCCTCGTCGTCCTGGCCGAGGAGCCCGAACCCGGCGCTCTCCCCGGGCCCGGCGAGACCGACGCGGCGCGCGGTCGGCTCCAGCCGCTCCAGCGCGCCGAGCACGGTCAGCTCGACGGTGCCGGTGGCCCCGCCCCGCCCGGCGGTCACCGTGGTGCTGCCCGTGCGCCGCGCGGTGAACACGCCGTCGGCGCCCACCGAGCCGATGGCCGGCCGTGCCGAGCTCCAGGCCGGGCGCGCGGGCGCCGGGCCGTACGTCTCGTCGTGGCCGGTCGCCGCCAGCGCCCGGGTCAGCCCGGGGAAGACCCGTCCGGGATGCCCGCCGGGCACCGGGTCCGCGGTGGGGGCACGCTCCGGATCGGCCACCGTCTCCACCCGGAACCCGGTCGCCGTGCCGCTGCCGGTCGGCACGGTGACGGCCAGACCGTTGGGCACCGGCCGCTCGGCGCCGTCCGAGGGGCGGTTGACCAGCCGCGGCTCGTGATCGCCCGGCCGCCGGGCGAGCAGGGTGCTGGAGCCGCCGCCGTCCAGGTTGAGCGCCGTGTACGCGCCGAGGTCGGCGAGCAGCACCGCCAACTCGGTGAGGGTGGCGCCGCCCGAGTGCTGCTGCCGGCCGTCCACCGAGACCAGGAACATCTCGCCGCCGTCCCGGGAGAAACCCACTGCCGTACGGGGTGCCGCGGTGTTGTTGGGCCGGCCCTCCCAGTTCTGCGGCTCGCCGTCGATGACCAGCAGGCCCCGGCCGCCCACCGCCTCCTCCGGCAGCGGTCCGCCGTCCCCGGTGCGCGGCCCGTACTCCAGGGCCACCCCGTCGCCCGGTGCGAGCGCGGCCAGCGTCCCGGCGCCGGCGTCGCGGCCCAGCAGCACCGTGGCGCCGGGCGGGATCCGCTCGCGGCCCGCGCGCTCCGACACCGACACCACCACGTCCTCACGCACGAGGACCTCGGTGACCCGCGCCGCCCCGGGAACGGTCAGCGCCCGGTCGGCCCCGCCCCAGCCGGCCGTGTACACGCCGATGCCCCCGGCGGGCACCCGCGCCGCGTTGTGGGAGGCGAGCGGAGCCACCCCGTCCGGGAGCAGCACGGTGCCTTCGAACCTGAGGTCCAGCAGGCGCCCGGTGTCACCGGGGCCCAGGCCCACCGCCTCGGTGGGAGCCCCGTCCGAGGCGGAATGCCGCAGCTCGCCGCCGCTGATGCCGGGGCCAAGCGGCGCGAGAGAGCCATTGATGTCGAAGAAGTCGGCGTTGACGGCCGCCACCGTGGCGCGCCCCGGGCCGGGGTCGTGGTCGCGGACGAGTTCGCTCAGTGGCGCGGCGTCCGACACGTCGTCAGGTGCCACGGACTCCACCCGGGCCCCGGCGGTCAGATCGATCGTGACGGCGTGCGCGCTGCGCCAGCCGGTGGGCTCCAGGCTCTGAAGGCTGGTCAGTTCGGTGCCGGGGCCCAGTGGCTGGACGGCGCGCGACAGTTCGAGGCCGCCGCCCCCGGTGCTCGGGGCGGCGACGGCGGGCCCGGACGGCAGCAGGGTCACGGCGAGCGCGGCGATCGCCGCGGCCACGACCGGGGCCCTGGCGCGCAGAACGTCCCCGGCTCGGCTGTGTCGTGGTGTGCTCGGTGCGCGGTGGATCACCAGGACTCCCTCGGACGCGTCGGCATCGGGTGCCTCAGCGTTCCAAGGGAGGCGGCGCCGCACCAGTGCGACGCCGCCAATTTCCGGCGAACTCCGGTCAACGGAGCCGGACGGCCTACTTCTTGGCGGTGCTCTTCCGCCCGGCCGCGGCCTTCTTGGCCGGCGCCTTCTTCCGGGTGGTGCGCCGCGCCGGGGTGGCGTCGCTGAACCGGTCGCCCAGCACCTCGCGCAGGAACTTCCCGGTGTGGCTGGCCGGGACGGCCGCCACCTCCTCGGGGGTGCCCTCCGCGACGACGGTGCCGCCGCCGTACCCGCCTTCGGGGCCCATGTCCACGACCCAGTCGGCGGTCTTGATGACATCGAGGTTGTGCTCGATGACGATCACCGTGTTGCCCTTGTCCACGAGGCCGGAGAGCACCTCGATGAGCCGCCGGATGTCCTCGAAGTGCAGCCCGGTGGTCGGTTCGTCCAGCACGTAGACGGTGCTGCCGGTGGAGCGCCGCTGCAGCTCGGAGGCCAGCTTGACGCGCTGCGCCTCGCCGCCGGAGAGCGTGGTGGCGGGCTGCCCCAGCCGTACGTAGCCCAGGCCCACGTCGTTGAGGGTGCGCAGATGACGGGAGATGGCCGGCACCGCCTCGAAGAAGTCCATGGCCTCCTCGATGGGCATGTCCAGCACCTCGGCGATGGACTTGCCCTTGTAGTGCACCTCCAGCGTCTCCCGGTTGTACCGGGCGCCGTGGCAGACCTCGCACGGGACGTAGACGTCCGGCAGGAAGTTCATCTCGATCTTGATGGTGCCGTCGCCCGAGCAGTTCTCGCAGCGGCCGCCCTTCACATTGAACGAGAAGCGGCCCGGCAGATAGCCGCGGACCTTGGCCTCCATCGTCTCCGCGAACAGCTTGCGGACGTGGTCGAAGACACCGGTGTACGTCGCCGGGTTGGAACGCGGGGTGCGGCCGATCGGCGACTGGTCGACGTGCACCACCTTGTCGACGAGGTCGTCGCCGGTGACCCGGGTGTGCCGCCCGGGCACCGCCTTGGCGCGGTTCAGCTCGCGCGCCAGGTGGGTGTAGAGGATGTCGTTGACCAGCGTGGACTTGCCGGACCCGGAGACTCCGGTGACCGCGGTGAGCACCCCGACCGGGAAGCTCACGTCGACGTTCTTCAGGTTGTGCTGCCGGGCGCCGTGCACGGTCAGCCGGCGCTTGGGGTCGGCCGGGCGCCGTACCTCGGGCATCGGGATGGAGCGGGCACCGGTGAGGTACTGGCCGGTGATCGACTCCTCGTTGGTCAGCAGCTCAGCCAGCGGGCCGCTGTGCACGACCTTGCCGCCGTGCTCGCCGGCCCCGGGGCCGATGTCCACCACCCAGTCGGAGGTCTTGATGGTGTCCTCGTCGTGCTCGACGACGATCAGGGTGTTGCCCAGGTCGCGCAGCCGCACCAGGGTCTCGATCAGCCGGTGGTTGTCGCGCTGGTGCAGACCGATGGACGGCTCGTCCAGGACGTAGAGCACCCCGACCAGGCCCGAGCCGATCTGGGTGGCCAGCCGGATGCGCTGCGCCTCGCCGCCGGAGAGCGACCCCGCGGCGCGGTTGAGGGAGAGGTAGTCCAGGCCGACGTCGACCAGGAACCGCAGCCGCTCGTTGACCTCCTTGAGGACCCGCTCGGCGATGGCTTTCTCCCGGGCGTCCAGCTTCATGCCGCGCAGGAAGTCGGAGCACTCGCTGATGGACATCGCCGAGACCTCGGCGATGGACTTGCCCTGCACCGTGACGGCCAGCACCAGGGGCTTGAGCCGGGTGCCGTGGCAGGCGGGGCAGGGCGCCTCGCGCATGTAGCCCTCGAACCGCTCGCGCCCGGCGTCGGTGTCGGCCTCCGCGTAGCGGCGGCGCAGGAAGGGGATGACGCCTTCGAAGGCGGTGGCGTAGGCCCGCTCCTGGCCGTGCCGGTTCTCGTAGCGGACCTCGATCTTGGTGCGGTGGCCGTTGAGCAGGGCCTTCTTCGCGCGCTGCGGCAGCGCTTCCCAGGGCACGTCGGTGCGGAAGCTCAGGGCGTCGCCCAGGGCGGCGATGAGGTGGTGGAAGTAGCCGCGGGTGTGGCCGTGGGACCACGGGTGGATGGCGCCCTCTTCCAGCGACTTCTCCGGGTCCGGGATGATCAGCTCCGGGTCGACCTCCATCCGGGTGCCGATGCCGGTGCACTCGGGGCAGGCGCCGAAGGGGGAGTTGAAGGAGAAGGAGCGCGGCTCCAGTTCCTCGAAGGAGAGATCGTCGTACGGGCAGTACAGATGCTCGGAGAACATCCGTTCCCGCTGGGGGTCGTCCTCCGGGAGGTCGACGAAGTCGAGCACCACCATGCCGCCGGACAGGCCGAGCGCCGTCTCCACGGAGTCGGTCAGCCGCCGCTTGGCGCTGTCCTTGACGGTGAGCCGGTCGACGACCACCTCGATGGTGTGCTTCTCCTGCTTCTTCAGCTTGGGGGGCTCCGCGAGCTGGATGGTGGCGCCGTCCACCCGGGCCCTGCTGTAGCCCTTGGTCTGCAGGTCGGAGAAGAGATCGACGAACTCGCCCTTGCGCTCGCGCACCAGCGGTGAGAGCACCTGGAAGCGGCTGCCCTCCTCCAGCGCCAGCACCTTGTCCACGATGGCCTGCGGGGACTGGCGGGCGATGGGCCGGCCGCACTCGGGGCAGTGCGGCTTGCCGATGCGGGCGAACAGCAGCCGCAGGTAGTCGTAGACCTCGGTGATGGTGCCCACCGTCGAGCGCGGGTTGCGCGAGGTGGACTTCTGGTCGATGGACACCGCCGGGGACAGACCTTCGATGAAGTCCACGTCCGGCTTGTCCATCTGGCCCAGGAACTGCCGGGCGTACGCGGACAGCGACTCGACGTAGCGGCGCTGGCCCTCGGCGAAGATCGTGTCGAAGGCCAGGGACGACTTGCCCGAGCCCGACAGGCCGGTGAAGACGATCAGGGCATCGCGCGGCAGGTCGAGCGAGACATTCTTGAGGTTGTGTTCGCGAGCTCCGCGAACGGTGAGCCGGTCGGCCACGCGGATGGCACCTTTCGTGTGAAGAACGGGGACCCCATGGCGCACGGAGCACCCCCGTCCAAGAGTAGGGGCGGCGGAATGAAGCAAGGCCGATGCGGCCTCGAGCGGCGCCGAACCAGCCTATAGCACGTGCGTTCGATTCCCGGGCGGATATCGCCATCTTCACTCGAAGGAGTGGACCCGGATAGCGTGTGATCATGACGAAGCCCACCGGTGACCTCATCGGTCTGCGGGACGCCACCCGGCGCCTGCTGACCGCCCTCGACGTCCTGGACGACGCGGACCTCGCCGCGCTCTCCCAGCTGCCCGGCTGGACCCGCGGCCACCTCACCACGCACCTCGCCCGCAACGCCGACGCCCTCGGCAACGTGCTCGCCGGCCGTCCCATGTACCCGGGCGAGGAGGCCAGGGACGCCGACATCGAGCGCGGCGCGGCACGGCCCGCCGCCGAGCAGCTCGCCGACGTGCGCGACAGCGCCGCCCGGCTCGCCGACGCCTTCGAGGCGCTGCCCGCCGAGCGCTGGCAGACCACCGCCGAACTGCGCAACGGCGTCCGCGACCGGCTCTCCGCCCTGCCGCTGCGCCGCTGGGTGGAGATCGAACTGCACCACGTCGACCTCGGCATCGGGCACACCATCGACCGGCTCCCCGGCACCTTCACCGACCGTACCGTGGACTACCTCACCCGCCGGTTCACCGGCCACCAGGACCTGCCGCCCCTCGACCTGCGTGCCGAGGACGGGCGCAGCTGGTACAGCGGAGGACACGACGGCGCCCGGGTCGTGGTGGCCGGCGCCCCCACCGCCCTCGTCGGCTGGCTCTCGGGCCGCACCACCGGCTCCGGCCTCACCACCAGCGGCGGTACGCTCCCTGTCCTGCCCCCGCTCTGACACACTGGCCGCCATGTCGTACACCGGAAATGTCACGGTCGGCGGGCCGGCGGACGCCCACGAGCTGGCCCGCCTGATCATCTCCAAGGCGGCGGTCGGCCCCATGAACAACAACGCCTACCTGCTGCGCTGCCGGGCCACCGGCGCCCAGCTGCTCGTCGACGCCGCCGCCGAGCCCGCCACCCTCCTGGAGCTCATCGGCGACGACGGCATCACCGCCGTCGTCACCACCCACCGGCACGGCGACCACTGGGGCGCCCTCGCCGAGGTCGTCGCCGCCACCGGCGCCACCACCTACGCCGGGCGCCCCGACGCCGAGGGCATCCCGGTGCCCACCGACGTCCCGCTGGACGACGGCGACACCCTCACCTTCGGTGACATCGAACTCACCGTACGCCGCCTCACCGGTCACACCCCCGGCTCCGTGGCCCTGGTCTACGACGACCCCGACGGCCACCCGCACCTGTTCACCGGAGACAGCCTCTTCCCCGGCGGCGTCGGCAACACCCACGGCGACCCGGCCGCGTTCGCCGCCCTGCTGCACGACGTGGAGACCCGGCTGTTCGCCACCCTTCCGGATGAGACCTGGGTCTACCCGGGGCACGGCGCCGACACCACCCTGGGCGCCGAACGCCCCCAGCTCCCCGCCTGGCGCGAGCGCGGCTGGTAGGTGCCGGCCACCTCGCACGGCCGCCCGGTGACCATGAAGTGTCGGTGCCCGGCAGTAGGGTTACGCACATGGCCGACCCCTCCAGCTACCGCCCGAAGCCGGGCGAGATCCCCGAAGACCCGGGCGTCTACCGCTTCCGCGACCAGCACGGCCGGGTCATCTACGTCGGCAAGGCCAAAAGCCTGCGGCCGCGGCTGTCCTCCTACTTCCAGGACCTCACGGGACTGCATCCGCGCACCGCCACCATGGTCACCACCGCCGCCTCCGTGGAGTGGACCGTGGTCGCCACCGAGGTGGAGGCGCTCCAGCTGGAGTACACCTGGATCAAGGAGTACGACCCCCGCTTCAACGTCAAGTACCGCGACGACAAGAGCTACCCCTCGCTCGCCGTCACCATGAACGAGGAGTTCCCCCGCGCCCAGGTCATGCGCGGGCCCAAGCGCAAGGGCGTACGGTACTTCGGCCCCTACGGGCACGCCTGGGCCATCCGCGAGACCGTCGATCTGCTGCTGCGGGTCTTCCCCGTACGCACGTGCTCCGCCGGGGTCTTCAAGCGCGCCCACCAGATCGGCCGCCCCTGCCTGCTGGGCTACATCGACAAGTGCTCGGCCCCCTGCGTCGGCCGGGTCAGCCCCGAGGAGCACCGCCAACTCGCCGAGGAATTCTGCGACTTCATGGCCGGCCGCACCGGCACCTACCTGCGCAGGCTGGAAGCCGAGATGCACGAGGCATCCGAGGACATGGAGTACGAGCGGGCGGGCCGGCTGCGCGACGACATCGAGGCGCTGCGGCGCGCCATGGAGAAGAACGCCGTCGTCCTCGCCGACGCCACCGACGCCGACCTCATCGCCGTGGCCGAGGACGAGCTGGAGGCCGCCGTCCAGATCTTCCACGTGCGCGGCGGCCGGGTGCGCGGCCAGCGCGGCTGGGTCACCGACAAGGTCGAGCACGTCGCCACCCCGCAGCTCGTCGAGCACGCGCTCCAGCAGCTGTACGGCGAGGAGTGGGGGGACGAGGCCGGCGCCGGCGGCACCGGTGGCGTCCCCCGCGAGGTTCTGGTCCCCACCCTGCCGGAGGCCGAGGCGGCGCTCACCGACTGGCTCGGCGAACGGCGCGGCTCCCGGGTCAGCCTGCGCGTTCCGCAGCGCGGCGACAAGAAGGACCTCATGGCCACGGTGCAGCGCAACGCGCAGCAGGCGCTCGCCCTGCACAAGACCAAGCGTGCCTCCGACCTGACCACCCGCTCCCGGGCCCTGGAGGAGATCAGCGAGGCACTCGGCCTGGACTCGGCGCCGCTGCGCATCGAGTGCTTCGACATCTCCCACCTCCAGGGCGAGGACGTGGTCGCCTCCATGGTCGTCTTCGAGGACGGCCTGGCCCGCAAGAGCGAGTACCGCCGCTTCCAGATCAAGAGCTTCGCCGGACAGGACGACGTCCGCGCGATGCACGAGGTGATCTCGCGCCGCTTCCGCCGCTACCTGCGGGAGAAGGAGAAGAGCGGCGGCTGGGTCGAGGAGTCCCCCGAGAGCGAGGCGAACGGGAACGGCGAGGCCGAGGGTGCCGGCGTGCGGCCGGGAGAGGCCGTCCACGGGGAGACCCGGAGTGCGGAGACTCCTCACGAGGAGACCCACCGTGAGGACGCCCACCGTGAGGAGGACGGCCGCCCCAAGCGCTTCGCGTACCCGCCGCAGCTCGTCGTCGTCGACGGCGGCGCCCCCCAGGTGGCCGCCGCCCGGCGGGCCATGGACGAGCTGGGCATCGACGACGTGGCCGTGTGCGGCCTCGCCAAGCGCCTCGAAGAGGTCTGGCTGCCCGGCGACAGCGACCCCGTCATCCTGCCCCGCACCAGCGAGGGGCTCTACCTCCTCCAGCGGGTGCGCGACGAGGCGCACCGTTTCGCCATCCGCTACCAGCGCGGCAAACGGGCACAATCGATGAGGAAGGGGCCACTGGACGCGGTCCCCGGCCTCGGCGAGACCCGCAAAAAGGCGCTGCTGAAGCACTTCGGCTCCGTCAAGCGGCTGCGCACCGCCTCCGTGGAGGAGATCTGCGAGGTTCCCGGCATAGGCCGGAAAACCGCGGAGACGGTGCTCGCCGCGCTCGCCGAGGGCGGCCCGGCCGCCCCGGCCGTCAACACGGCCACCGGCGAGATCATCGAGGACTGAGCGGTCCGACCCCGGGGTGCGCCGTCCGGCCACAGGCCGGGGGCGTCACGTCCACCCGCCCCACCCCGTACCACCCGCACCACATCACCCACACACCACACAACGGCGGGGGAAGAGAGATCATGAGCGAACACAGCAGAACCGAAGAACAGCCGGAACCCACCGTCAACGGGACCGTCACCGCCAGTGAGGAGAGCGGTCCCACTCCCGAACTGGTGATCATCTCGGGCATGTCGGGGGCCGGCCGCAGCACCGCCGCCAAGTGTCTGGAAGACCTCGGCTGGTTCGTGGTCGACAACCTGCCGCCGTCCCTGATCCCCACCATGGTCGACCTCGGCGCACGCTCCCAGGGCAACGTCGCCCGGATCGCCGTCGTCGTGGACGTCCGCGGCCGCAGCTTCTTCGACAGCCTCCGGGAATCCCTGGCCGACCTCGACGCCAAGTCCGTCACCCGGCGCATCGTCTTCCTGGAGGCGTCCGACAACGCCCTCGTCCAGCGCTTCGAGTCCGTCCGCCGCCCGCACCCCCTCCAGGGCGACGGCCGGATCGTGGACGGCATCGAGGCCGAACGCGACCTGCTGCGCGAACTGCGCGGCGACGCCGACCTGGTGATCGACACCTCCAACCTCAACGTCCACGAACTGCGCGCCAAGATGGACGCCCAGTTCACCAGCGGTGACGAGCCGGAACTGCGCGCCACCGTCATGTCCTTCGGCTACAAGTACGGCCTGCCGGTGGACGCCGACCACGTCGTGGACTGCCGCTTCCTGCCCAACCCGCACTGGGTCCCCGAACTGCGGCCCTTCACCGGCACCAGCGAGCAGGTCGCCGGCTACGTCTTCGACCAGCCCGGCGCCAAGGAGTTCCTGGAGCGCTACGCCGAACTGCTGCACCTGGTGGCCACCGGCTACCGTCGTGAGGGCAAGCGCTATGTGACCATCGCGGTCGGCTGCACCGGCGGAAAGCACCGCTCGGTGGCCGTCTCCGAGCGGCTGGCCAAGGTGCTCGCCGCCGAAGGCATCGAAACCGTCGTCGTACACCGGGACATGGGGCGCGAATAACATGCCACGAAAGGCCGCCCGGCAGGGCCGGGACCCCGAGCACCGTCGCACCGTCATGCGGCGGATCGGCCGCACCGGCCGTGCCCCGCGGCGCGGCGCCCAGCCCAAGGTGGTCGCCCTGGGCGGCGGCATGGGGCTGTCCGCCTCACTCACCGCGCTGCGCCGCATCACCGGTGATCTCACCGCCGTGGTCACCGTCGCCGACGACGGTGGCTCCAGCGGCCGGCTCCGCGACGAGCTGGGTGTCCTGCCCCCGGGCGACCTGCGCAAGGCCCTGGCCGCGCTGTGCGGCGACGACGACTGGGGCCGCACCTGGTCCGAGGTCGTCCAGCACCGTTTCAAGAGCGAGGGCGCCCTGCACGACCACGCGGTCGGCAACCTGCTGATCGTCGCGCTGTGGGAACAGCTGGGCGATCACGTCCAGGCCCTCGACCTGGTCGGCAAACTGCTGGGCGCGCACGGCCGGGTGCTGCCGATGTCGGCCGTGCCGCTGGAACTGGAGGCGCTGGTACGCGGGCACGAGAGCGGCCGTCCGCAGGCGCTCAGCCGGGTACGGGGCCAGGCCACCGTCGCGCTGACCCCGGGCGAGGTGCTCCAGGTGGTCCTGGTGCCGCACGACCCGCCGGCCGTCCCCGAGGCGGTGCAGGCCGTCCTCGACGCGGACTGGGTGATCCTGGGCCCGGGTTCGTGGTTCTCCTCGGTGATCCCCCATCTGCTGGTCCCCGAACTGCTGGACGCCCTCACCCGTACCAAGGCCCGCCGGGTGCTCTCGCTCAACCTCGCACCGCAGCCCGGGGAAACTGATGGCTTCTCCCCGCAGCGTCATGTGGAGGTTTTGGTACAACACGCCCCTAAACTCGCCTTTGACGTGGTGCTGGCCGACCGGGCAGCGGTGCCCGACCAGGAAAGCCTGAGCCTGGCCGCCGAGCGGCTGGGGGCTTCGGTCCAGCTGGCCCCGGTGGCCGCCGCCGGTGACCCGCTGACCGGCGGCGGCTCCGCACGGCACGACCCGGAGCTGCTGGCCGCCGCGTATGACCGTATTTTTCGTATGCATGGAAGGATCGGCCCATGGCGATGACGGCCGCGGTGAAGGACGAGATCTCACGGCTCCCCGTCACCCGCACCTGCTGCCGCAAGTCGGAGGTGTCGTCGGTCCTGCGGTTCGCCGGCGGCCTGCACCTGGTCAGCGGGCGGATTGTGATCGAGGCGGAGCTGGACACCGGAATCGCCGCCCGCCGGCTGCGCCGGGACATCCTGGAGATCTTCGGACACTCCTCCGACCTGGTGGTGATGGCCCCGGGCGGGCTGCGGCGCGGCAGCCGCTATGTGGTGCGCGTGGTGGCCGGCGGCGATCAGCTGGCCCGGCAGACCGGTCTGGTGGACGGCCGCGGCCGTCCCATCCGCGGGCTGCCGCCGCAGGTGGTCTCCGGGGCGACCTGCGACGCGGAGGCCGCCTGGCGCGGCGCGTTCCTGGCCCACGGCTCGCTCACCGAGCCCGGCCGGTCCTCCTCCCTGGAGGTCACCTGCCCGGGGCCGGAGGCGGCGCTGGCCCTGGTGGGCGCCGCCCGCAGGCTCCAGATCGCCGCGAAGGCGCGCGAGGTGCGCAGTGTGGACCGCGTCGTCGTCCGGGACGGTGACGCGATCGGCGCCCTGTTGACCCGGCTCGGCGCGCACGAGTCCGTGCTGGCCTGGGAGGAGCGCCGGATGCGGCGCGAGGTGCGGGCCACCGCCAACCGGCTGGCCAACTTCGACGACGCCAATCTGCGCCGTTCGGCCCGCGCCGCGGTGGCGGCCGGGGCCCGGGTGCAGCGCGCCCTGGAGATCCTGGGCGAGGAGGTTCCCGAGCACCTGGCGGCGGCCGGGCGGCTGCGCATGGAGCACAAGCAGGCTTCCCTGGAGGAGTTGGGGGCGCTGGCCGACCCGCCGCTGACCAAGGACGCGGTCGCCGGCCGGATCCGGCGGCTGCTGGCGATGGCCGACAAGCGCGCCCAGGACCTGGGCGTTCCGGGCACCGAGTCCAACCTCACCGAGGAGATGGTCGGCTGAGCCGCACCCGTGGTGCCGTCGGGCACCCGATCCCGCCGCCTGTCCCCGGCCGATGTCACCGCTTGGACCCGGGCGCGGTAGGGTCGGAAGAGGTCGGGGACGTCCCATACAGCATCGCCGGAATCCGCATCCGGCGTACCAACGAGGAGATCGGTTCGTGACGATCCGCGTAGGAATCAACGGCTTTGGCCGTATCGGCCGCAACTACTTCCGCGCGCTCCTTGAGCAGGGTGCAGATGTTCAGGTCGTTGGCGTCAACGACCTGACCGACAACGCCACCCTGGTTCATCTGCTGAAGTACGACAGCATCCTCGGCCGCCTCAAGGAAGAGGTGAGCCACACCGAGGACACCATCACGGTGGGCAACCAGACCTTCAAGACCCTGGCGGAGCGCGACCCGGCGAACCTGCCGTGGGCCGAGCTGGGCGCCGACATCGTGATCGAGTCCACCGGCATCTTCACCAAGCGTGAGGACGCCGCCAAGCACCTGGCCGCCGGCGCCAAGAAGGTCCTGATCTCCGCCCCGGCGAAGAACGAGGACGTGACCGTGGTCCTGGGCGTCAACCAGGACGCGTACGACCCGGCGCAGCACGACATCATCTCCAACGCCTCCTGCACCACCAACTGTGTGGCGCCGATGGCGAAGGTCCTGGACGAGAGCTTCGGCATCGTCAAGGGTCTGATGACCACGATCCACGCGTACACCAACGACCAGCGGATCCTGGACTTCCCGCACAGCGACCCCCGCCGGGCCCGGGCCGCCGCGATCAACATCATCCCGACCAGCACGGGTGCCGCCAAGGCCACCGCCCTGGTGCTCCCGCAGCTCAAGGGCAAGCTGGACGGCATCTCGATGCGCGTGCCGGTCCCCACCGGCTCGGTCACCGACCTGGTCGTGGACCTGGACCGTGAGGTCACCGTCGAGGAGGTCAACGCCGCCTTCCAGGCCGCCGCCTCCGGCGAGCTGAAGGGCATCCTGGAGTACACCGAGGACGCCATCGTCTCCTCGGACATCGTGAACTGGCCCGCGTCCTGCACCTTCGACGCGCAGCTCACCATGGTCCAGGGCAACCAGGTCAAGGTTGTCGGCTGGTACGACAACGAGTGGGGCTACTCCAACCGCCTCGTCGACCTGACCGTCTACGTCGGCGACCGCCTGTGACCCGCTGACCGTTCCCACGGTCAGGGCCACAGCGGTCGTACGGGCACCGGCCCTTCCACAGGCACCGGTCCGGCACGCAGCCAGGGCCCGCGAGCCGCGCACCACGCGCGTCGCGGGCCCTGTGCGTGCGGTCTCGGCCGCCCCGGAGCGGCACGGGCCCGCCCTCACGAGGAGCGCATCACACGTATGAAGACGATTGACGATCTTGAGGTCGCCGGGCGGCGGGTCTTCGTCCGCGCCGATCTGAACGTCCCGCTGGAGAGCGGGAAGATCACCGACGACGGCCGCATCAGGGCCGCCGTTCCGACGATCCGGAAGCTGGCCGAGGCCGGCGCCAAGGTGATCGTCGCCTCCCACCTCGGCCGCCCCAAGGGTGCCCCGGACCCGGCGTTCTCGCTGGCTCCGGTCGCCGCCCGGCTCGGTGAACTGCTCGGCGGCCCGGTCGCGTTCGCCTCCGACACGGTCGGCGAGAGCGCGCGTGCCACCGTGGCGGGCCTGGCCGACGGCCAGGTGGCACTGCTGGAGAACCTGCGCTTCAACCCCGGCGAGACCAGCAAGGACGATGCCGAGCGCGGCGCCTTCGCCGAGCAGTTGGCGGGGCTCGCGGACGCGTACGTCGGGGACGGCTTCGGCGCCGTGCACCGCAAGCACGCCTCCGTGTACGACCTCCCGGCCCGGCTGCCGCACGCCGCCGGCGGGCTGATCGCCACCGAGGTGGGTGTGCTGAAGCAGCTCACCGAGGACGTCCGCCGCCCCTACGCGGTGGTACTCGGCGGCGCCAAGGTCTCCGACAAGCTCGGGGTCATCGACCACCTGCTGGAGCGCGCCGACCGGATCCTGATCGGCGGCGGCATGGTGTTCACCTTCCTCAAGGCCCAGGGCCACGAGGTCGGCGCCTCGCTCCTCCAGGAGGACCAGCTCCCCGTGGTGCGCGAGTATCTGCGCCGGGCCGCCGAGCGCGGCGTGGAGTTCGTGCTGCCGGTGGACGTGGTCGTGGCCAAGGAATTCCCCGACCTGGCCACCAAGGCGCCCGCGCACCCCACCGTGGTGCCGGCCGACGCCATCCCGGCCGGCGGGCTGGGCCTGGACATCGGCCCGCGCACCACCGAGCTGTACGCGGCCAAGCTCGCCGACGCCGCCACCGTCTTCTGGAACGGCCCGATGGGTGTCTTCGAACACCCGGACTTCGCGGCGGGAACCCGCGGGGTCACCCAGGCGCTGCTGGACTCGCCCGCCTTCACCGTGGTCGGTGGCGGCGACTCGGCCGCGGCGGTGCGCATCCTCGGCTTCGACGAGACGGCGTTCGGCCACATCTCGACCGGAGGCGGCGCCAGCCTCGAATACCTGGAGGGCAAGACCCTCCCCGGCCTCGCCGCACTGGAGGACTGAACCATGGCACGTACCCCGTTGATGGCGGGCAACTGGAAGATGAACCTCAACCACCTCGAGGCCATCGCCCAGGTCCAGAAGCTGGCCTTCGGCCTGTCGGACAAGGACTTCGCCGCGGTGGAGGTGGCCGTGCTGCCGCCGTTCACCGATCTGCGCTCGGTACAGACGCTGGTCGACGGCGACAAGCTGAAGATCAAGTACGGCGCCCAGGACGTCTCGGCGCACGACTCCGGCGCGTACACCGGGGAGATCTCCGGCGCGATGCTCGCCAAGCTGAACTGCACGTACGTGGTGATCGGCCACTCCGAGCGCCGGCAGTACCACGGCGAGGACGACGCCACCTGCAACGCCAAGGTCAAGGCCGCCTACCGGCACGGCCTCACCCCGATCCTGTGCGTGGGGGAGGGCCTGGAGGTCCGCAAGGCCGGCGGCCAGGTCGCCCACACGCTGGCCCAGCTGGACGGCGCGCTCAAGGACATCCCCGCGGAGCAGGCGGCGAGCGTGGTGATCGCCTACGAGCCGGTGTGGGCCATCGGCACCGGCGAAGTGGCCACCCCCGACGACGCCCAGGAGGTGTGCGGGGCGATCCGTGCCCGGCTGGCCGAGCTGTACGACGCCGACCTGGCGGACGGGGTCCGCATCCAGTACGGCGGCTCGGTGAAGTCCGGCAACGTGGCCGCGATCATGGCGCAGCCCGATGTGGACGGCGCCCTGGTGGGCGGTGCGGCGCTGGACTCCGACGAGTTCACCAAGATCGTGCGGTTCCGCGATCAGTAACGGTTCGGCCGTGCACTAGCGATACCCTGTCCGGGGGCCGGACCGGTGACGTCCCACGTCTCCACCCGGCCCCCGATGCCCTGTACATTGTGTGTGTCCATCCGTCCGAGAGAGTTGGTCCCAGTCGTGGAATTGGCGCTCCAGATCGCCCTGATCGTCTTCAGCTTCCTCTTGGGGCTGCTTGTGCTCATGCACAAGGGAAAGGGCGGCGGCCTCTCCGACATGTTCGGTGGCGGCATGCAGTCCTCGGTGGGCGGTTCGTCGGTCGCCGAACGCAACCTTGACCGGATCACCGTGATCGTCGGGCTCGCTTGGTTTGTGATCATCGTGCTGCTCGGTCTGCAGATGAAGTCCTGAACCACCGCACGTCCCCGCGCGAGCGGGGACGGTCCGCGATCCCTCGTAACTCGGGCACTGGACGTGCGTTGAGCCTTGCATAGACTGAGGCGACTTCTTAGCACGTGTAGTGAGGCAGGGAGTTACGACAGTGGCAGGTGGCAACGCGATCCGGGGCAGCCGGGTCGGCGCGGGGCCCATGGGCGAGGCAGAGCGGGGCGAATCCGCGCCGCGGCTGCGGGTCTCCTTCTGGTGCGCCAACGGACACGAGACACAGCCGAGCTTCGCCAGCGACGCCCAGATCCCGGACACCTGGGACTGCCAGCGCTGCGGCTTCCCGGCCGGCCCGGAACGCGAGGCCCCGCCGGCCCCGCCGCGTACGGAGCCGTACAAGACCCACCTGGCCTACGTCCGCGAACGCCGCAGCGCGGCGGACGGCGAGGCCATCCTGGCGGAGGCCCTGGCGAAACTGCGCGGCGAGATCTGACGCCGTCCGCCGATTCCGCTGTGAGCGTACGGTGGGTCACCGACGCCTCACGGCATGGACTCATGCGGTGATCATCTTTTACGATCTTGAGCCATGTGGTCGCGGCGTGTGACGTATGGGGCGCGTGGGGGCATGATCGCCCGCTCGTTAGGGGTGTTTCTGCTGGGCGCGGCGATGTCGCTCGGCCTGCTCGCCGTCCCGGCGGGTGCGGGGGAGCGCCCGCAGGCCCCGGAGGTCCGCGTCTACCACGGGAAGATCACCATCCCGCAGAATCCCGTGGCGGCCCATGAGCCGGCGGAGAACCCCGCGGCGTACGCGGTGACGGCCGGAAACGAGAACGGGCGGATCGTTGTCCGGGGGCGGGTCACCCTCGGCGCTCCGCGTGACCCGCGTGACGGAGCGGCTCATGAGGCCGCCGCCGATGTCACCTTCCCCCGGGAGCACTTCAGCGGCGATCCCGCTGAGGTGCCGCTCTCCGGTATCGCCCCGGCCGCCGATCGGAACGGCCCCTTCCCGGACCTCTCCTGCGCTGTGCCCGGCCTCCCCGCCGAGGGCGGCGGGTTCCCTCTCCACGCGGCGCGCGAGGCCGTCCAGTGGCCGCCTGTGCTGCCGATTCCCGCGAACTCCGGCTTCACATGAAGGGGCGAGCACACGGACGGGTGCCGCCTCGCGTGGTGCGGGGATCGACTAGCTTGTGAGGAGTGACGAAGAACAACAACGCCGGCGAGCGTCGTGGCAGGGTGGACCGTACGGGTGAGTGGCAGGCGCTCGGGGAGCATCGGGAGGCGCTGGGAGAGGTCTCGCTCCGGGAGCTGTTCGCCAAGGACCCGGAGCGGGCCGAGCGGCTCGCTCTGCCCGTCGGGGATCTCCATGTGGACTTCTCCAAGCAGCTGGTGACCGATGAGACCCTGCGGCTGCTGCGCGAACTGGCCGCCGCCCGGGGGGTCGCCGAGCTGCGGGACGCCATGTTCCGGGGCGAGCGCATCAACACCACCGAGGACCGGGCCGTGTTGCACACCGCGCTGCGCGCGCCCCGGGACGCGGTGATCGAGGTCGACGGCGAGAACGTGGTACCGGCCGTGCACGCCGTCCTCGACAAGATGGCCGGCTTCGCGGACCGGGTGCGCTCGGGCGAGTGGAAGGGGCACACCGGGGAGCGGATCACCACCGTCGTCAACATCGGCATCGGCGGCTCCGATCTGGGGCCCGCGATGGCGTACGAGGCGCTGCGGCCGTTCACCGCGCGGGACATCGCCTTCCGGTTCGTCTCCAACGTCGACGGTGCCGATCTGCACGAGGCGGTGCGGGATCTCGATCCGGCGCGGACCCTGTTCATCGTCGCCTCGAAGACCTTCACGACCATCGAGACGATCACCAACGCCACCTCGGCGCGCGGGTGGCTGCTCGACGGGCTGGGCGGCGACGTCGGCGCGGTCGCCAAGCACTTCGTCGCCGTGTCGACCAACGCCGGCAAGGTCGCGGAGTTCGGCATCGACACCGACAACATGTTCGAGTTCTGGGACTGGGTCGGCGGCCGGTACTCCTACGACTCGGCCATCGGCCTGTCCCTGATGATCGCGATCGGCCCCGAGCGGTTCCGCGAGATGCTCGGCGGGTTCCACCTGGTCGACGAGCACTTCCGCACGGCGCCGGCGGAGCAGAACGTACCGCTGCTGCTGGGGCTGCTGGGGGTCTGGTACGGGGCGTTCCACGACGCGCAGTCCCATGCCGTGCTGCCGTACAGCCACTACCTGTCGAAGTTCACCGCCTACCTCCAGCAGCTGGACATGGAGTCCAACGGCAAGCGGGTGGACCGTCAGGGCGAGCCGGTGAGCTGGCAGACCGGGCCCGTGGTGTGGGGCACGCCGGGCACCAACGGCCAGCACGCCTACTTCCAGCTGCTGCACCAGGGAACGAAGCTGATCCCGGCCGATCTGCTCGGGTTCGCCCGGCCGGTGGCCGAGCTGGCGCCCGATCTCGCCGCCCAGCACGACCTGCTGATGGCCAATCTCTTCGCGCAGGGTCAGGCGCTGGCCTTCGGCAAGACCGCCGAGGAGGTGCGGGAGGAAGGTGTCGCCGAGGAACTGGTGCCGCACCGGACGTTCCCGGGGAACCGGCCCACCACGACGATCCTGGCCACCGAGCTGTCCCCGTCCGTCCTGGGACAGCTGATCGCTCTGTACGAGCACAAGGTGTTCGTCCAGGGCGCCATCTGGGACATCGACTCCTTCGACCAGTGGGGAGTCGAGCTGGGCAAGGTCCTGGCCAAGCGCGTGGAGCCCGCCCTCACCGAGGGGGCCGAGGTGCCGGGACTCGACGCCTCGACCGGGGCCCTCGTCAGCAGGTACCGGGAGCTGCGTGGGCGCTGAGCCCCCGCCCCCCGGCGCCCCCCGGCGGCGGCCTGGTCAGGCCGTCGCCGGCGGGTACAGCTGGGGTGGCAGCGCCGAGGCCGCCGCGCGGTCCAGGAGCCACAGGGTGCGGCTGTGCCCGTACGCGCCCGCCGCCGGTGCCTGCAGCTCGCCCGGTCCCGACAGCGCGATCCGCGCGGCCTCCGCCTTGTCCTCGCCCGCCGCCAGCAGCCACACCTCACGTGCGGTGCGGATCGCCGGCAGGGTGAGGGAGATCCGGGTGGGCGGCGGCTTGGGAGCACCGTGCACCGCCACCACCGGACGTTCCCTCTCGTGCAGCGCCGGATGCTCGGGGAACAGCGACGCCACATGGGTGTCGGGGCCCACCCCCAGCAGCAGCACGTCGAAGCGCGGCACCGTGTCGTGGTTCAGCACGTCGCGCGCCGTGGCCAGCTCCGCCGCGTAGCCCTCGGCCGCCGCCTCCGCGTCATTGCCCCACGGGCCGTCGGAGGCCGGCATCGGATGGACCCGGGCCGGGTCCACCGGCACCTGGTCCAGCAGCGCCGCACGCGCCTGCACCTCGTTGCGGTCCGGATCCCCTGCGGGCAGGAAGCGCTCGTCCCCCCACCACAGATCCAGCCGCGCCCAGTCCACCGCGTCCCGCGCGGGGGACGCGGCCAGCGCCGCCAGCAGCCCGTTGCCGTTGCGGCCACCGGTCAGTACCACCGACGCCGAGCCGCGCGCCGCCTGGGCGTCCACGATCTTCGTGATCAGCCGGGCGGCGGCGGCCTGCGCCATCAGTTCCTTGTCGCGGTGGACGACCACCTGCGGGGTACCCGTCACTGCCGCGCTCCCGCCGTCGCGCCGAACCGCAGCGCGTCCGCGTACGCCTCGTCCGGGTCCAGACGCCGCAGTTCCTCCGCGATCAGCTCCGCCACGGTGCGCCGGTGCAGCGCCACACTGCGGTCGGGCTGCCCCGGCACCGCCAGCTTCGCCAGCGAACCGGTGGGCCGGTCCAGGCAGATCGTGCCGTCCTCGGTGAGCAGCCGCACCGCCGTGATCCCGGGGCCGGGTGTGACCACCCGCTCCACCGGGACGCCGAGCCGCTGCGCCAGCCACAGCGCCAGCAGCTCGGTGGAGGGGCTGTTGCTCTCGCCCTCGACCACGGCCGAGCTGATCGTGCCGTGCTTCTGGTCGAGCGCCGCCGCCAGCACACTGCGCCACGGAGTGATCCGGGTCCACGCCAGATCGGTGTCGCCCGGCGAGTAGACCTCCGCCCGTGCCGCGAGCGCCGCCACCGGGTCCTCCGTCGCGGCCGCGTCCATGATGCGGCGCTGCGCCAGCGTCCCCAGCAGATCGCGCTCCGGGTGGGCCGGGGCGTCCTGCGGCCACCACACCACCACCGGGGCGTCCGGCAGCAGCAGCGGCAGCACCACGCTGTAGGCGTGCGCCGACAGTTCGCCGTGCAGCCGCAGCAGTACGGTCTCCCCGCTGCCGGTCTCCCCGCCCACCCGCACCTCGGCGTCCAGATGCGCGCCGGCCCGGTCCCGGGAGGAACGCCCGGGGCGCCGGATGACGACCAGGATGCGCGACGGGTGCTCCGTCGACGCGTCGCTGGCCGCCTTCAGGGCGTCGTAGTGGTTGCCCTCGTCGGTGACGATGACAAGGGTCAGCACTATGCCCACCGCCGGGGTTCCCGTCGCGCGCCGCGCCCGGACCAGGGCGGCGTTGATCTGACTGACTGTGGTGTCCGTGAGGTCGATCTTCATGGGCGCCGCCAGCTCCGTCCGTCGAGCGCGAGCATGTCGTCCGCCGCCTGCGGGCCCCAGGTACCCGCCGGGTACGGCTCGGGGCGGCCGTGAGCGGCCCAGAACTCCTCGACCGGGTCGAGGATCTCCCAGGAGCGTTCCACCTCCTGGTGCCGCGGGAACAGGTTGGCGTCCCCGAGCAGCACGTCCAGGATGAGCCGCTCGTACGCCTCGGGGCTGGACTCCGTGAACGACTCCCCGTACGCGAAGTCCATCGTCACGTCCCGGATCTCCATCTGGGTGCCGGGCACCTTGGAGCCGAACCTGATGGTGACGCCCTCGTCCGGCTGCACCCGGATCACCAGCGCGTTGTTGCGCAGTTCCTGGGTGTCGGTGGCGTCGAAGGGGGAGTACGGGGCGCGCTGGAAGACCACCGCGATCTCGGTGACCCGGCGGCCCAGACGCTTGCCGGTGCGCAGATAGAACGGCACCCCGGCCCAGCGCCGGTTGTCGATCTCCAGCTTGATCGCGGCGTAGGTGTCGGTCACCGACTTGGGGTCGATGCCGTCCTCCTCCAGATAGCCGGCCACCTTCTGGCCGCCCTGCCAGCCGCCGGTGTACTGCCCGCGCACCGTGTGCCGGCCCAGGTCCTGCGGCAGCCGTACGGCGCTGAGCACCTTCAGCTTCTCGGCGACCAGGGACTCGGCGTCGAAGCCCGAGGGCTCCTCCATCGCGGTGAGCGCCAGCAGCTGGAGCAGGTGGTTCTGGATGACGTCACGGGCCGAGCCGATGCCGTCGTAGTAGCCCGCCCGGCCGCCGATGCCGATGTCCTCGGCCATGGTGATCTGCACGTGATCGACGTACGACCGGTTCCACAGCGGCTCGAACAGGGTGTTGGCGAACCGCAGCGCCATGATGTTCTGGACGGTTTCCTTGCCCAGGTAGTGGTCGATGCGGAAGACCTCGTGCGGCGCGAACACGTCGTGCACGACCGCGTTCAGCTCCTGCGCGGAGGCCAGATCGTGCCCGAACGGCTTCTCGATCACCGCCCGCCGCCAGCTGTCGCCCTGCCCCTCGGACAGGCCGTGCTTCTTGAGCTGACGCACCACCGTGGGGAAGAACTTCGGCGGTACGGAGAGGTAGAAGGCGAAGTTGCCGCCGGTGCCCCGCTCCTTGTCCAGCTCCTCGATCGTCGTGCGCAGCGTGTCGAACGCCACGTCGTCGTCGAAGGTGCCCGGCACGAAGCGCATGCCCTCGGCCAGCTGCTCCCACACCTCCTCACGGAAGGGGGTGCGGGCGTGCTCCATCACGGAGTCGTGGACGACCTGGGCGAAGTCCTCGTGCGCCCAGTCCCGGCGGGCGAACCCGACCAGGGAGAAGCCCGGGGGCAGCAGCCCCCGGTTGGCGAGGTCGTACACCGCCGGCATGAGCTTCTTGCGGGAAAGGTCGCCGGTGACCCCGAAGATCACCAGGCCCGACGGCCCCGCGATACGCGGGAGCCGCCGGTCCTGCGGGGTGCGCAGCGGGTTGGCACGGACGCCGGGGATCTGCCCGGCGCCCGGCGCGTTCGCAGCTGAGCCGCTCACCGTCGCTCAGTCCTCCCCGCCGGCGAGCCGCTCGAGTTCGGCCTGGGTGGAGTCGAGCAGCGCGGTCCACGCCGACTCGAACTTCTCCACGCCCTCCTCCTCCAGCACCCGTACGACGTCGTCGTACGAGATGCCGGCGGCGGCGAGCGCGTCCAGGTCGGCGCGGGCCTGCTCGTAGGTGCCGGCGATGGTGTTGCCGGTGATCTGCCCGTGGTCCTCGGTGGCCTTGAGGGTGGCCTCCGGCATGGTGTTCACGGTGCCGGGGGCGACCAGCTCGGTCACGTACAGGGTGTCCGGGTAGGACGGGTCCTTCACACCGGTGGACGCCCACAGCGGACGCTGCTCGTTGGCGCCGGCCTTGGCCAGGGCGGCCCAGCGGTCGGAGGCGGTGACCTCCTCGAACGCCTGGTAGGCGAGGCGCGCGTTGGCCACCGCGGCCTTGCCGCGCAGCTGCTCCGCCTCCCCGCCCAGCTCCGCCAGCCGCTTGTCGATCTCGGTGTCGACCCGGGAGACGAAGAAGGACGCCACGGAGTGGATCGTCGACAGGTCAAGGCCCTTGGCCTTCGCCTGCTCCAGACCGGTCAGGTAGGCGTCCATCACCTCGCGGTAGCGCTCCAGGGAGAAGATCAGCGTGACGTTGACGCTGATGCCCAGGGCGATCGTCTCGGTGATGGCGGGCAGCCCGGCCCGGGTGGCCGGGATCTTGATGAGCGTGTTGGGCCGCTCCACCAGCCACGCCAGCTGCTTGGCCTCGGCGACGGTCGCCTCGGTGTGGTGCGCCAGACGGGGGTCCACCTCGATGGACACCCGGCCGTCGCGCCCGTCGGTCGCGTCGTACACCGGCCGCAGCACGTCGGCGGCGTCGCGCACGTCGGCGGTGGTGATCATGCGGACGGCCTCTTCGACCGTGACCTTGCGGGTGGCGAGGTCGGCGAGCTGGCTCTCGTAGCCGTCGCCCTGGGAGATCGCCTTCTGGAAGATCGCCGGATTGGTGGTCACCCCGACGACGTGCTGCTGGTCGAGCAGTTCGCCGAGGTCGCCGGACGTGATGCGCTTGCGCGACAGGTCGTCCAGCCAGATCGCGACACCCTCCTCGGAGAGTCGCTTGAGTGCGTCGGTCATGAGAATCGCATCCCCTGCTTGCTTGTCTGTCTGTCTCAGCGCTCTGCGGCGGCCAGGGATTCCCGGGCCGCCTGGGCGACGGCCTCGGGGGTGATCCCGAACTCCCGGTAGAGCGTCTGGTAGTCGGCGGACGCACCGAAGTGCTCCAGCGAAACGATCCGCCCGGCGGTGCCCACGTAGCGGTACCAGGTGAGGCCGACCCCGGCCTCCACGGCGACCCGGGCCGCCACGACCGGCAGCAGCACATGGTCGCGGTAGGACTGATCCTGCTCCTCGAACCACTCCACGCACGGCATCGACACCACCCGGGTGGGGATGCCCTCGGCCTGGAGCACCTCGCGGGCGGCGACCGCCAGCTGGAGCTCGGAGCCGGTGCCGATGAGGATGAGGCGCGGAGTGCCGCCCTCGGCCTCGGTGTGGATGTAACCGCCGCGCACGGTGTCCTCGTTCGGCGCGTAGGTGGGCACGTTCTGCCGGGTGAGGGCGAGGCCGTGCGGGGCCGGGTGGGTGGCGTACCGCTCCAGGATCTCGCGCCACACCAGCACGGTCTCGTTCGCGTCGGCCGGGCGCACGATGTTCAGGCCCGGGATGGCGCGCAGCGCGGACAGGTGCTCCACCGGCTGGTGGGTCGGGCCGTCCTCGCCGAGACCGATCGAGTCGTGCGTCCACACGTAGGTGACGGGCGCCTGCATCAGGGCGGCCAGCCGGACGGCGGGGCGCATGTAGTCGGAGAACACCAGGAAGGTGCCGCCGTAGACGCGGGTGTTGCCGTGCAGGGCGATGCCGTTCATGGCGGAGCCCATGGCGTGCTCACGGATGCCGAAGTGCACGGTGCGGCCGTACGGGTCCGCCTCGGGCAGCGGGTTGCCGGCCGGGAGGAAGGACGAGCTCGCGTCGATGGTGGTGTTGTTGGAGCCGGCCAGGTCGGCGGAGCCGCCCCACAGCTCGGGGATGACCGGGCCCAGTTCGGTGAGCACCTTGCCGGAGGCCTTGCGGGTGGCGACGTCCTTGCCGGCCGGGAAGGACGGCAGGGCCTTCTCCCAGCCCTCGGGCAGCCGGGCGGCGCGGATGCGGTCGAACTCGGCGGCGCGCTCCGGGTTGGCCTCGCGCCAGGCGGCGAGCTCCTCGTCCCAGGCGGCGCGGGCCCGCTGGCCCCGTACGGTTGCCGCCCGGGTGTGGGCGATCACCTCGTCGGAGACCTCGAAGGTCTTGGTCGGGTCGAAGCCAAGCAGCTCCTTGGTGGCCGCGACCTCCTCGGCGCCGAGCGCCGAGCCGTGCGCGGCCTCGGTGTTCTGGGCGTTCGGGGCGGGCCAGGCGATGATCGAGCGCGCGGCCACGATGGAGGGCCGGTCGGTGACCGCCTGGGCGGCGAGCAGCGCCTCGTGCACGGCCTTGGGGTCCAGGTCGCCGTTCTCCAGCGGGGCGACCCGCTGGATGTGCCAGCCGTACGCCTCGAAGCGGGCCAGGGTGTCCTCGGAGATCGCCGTCTCGGTGTCACCCTCGATGGAGATGTGATTGTCGTCCCACAGCAGGACGAGGTTGCCGAGCTTCTGGTGGCCGGCCAGCGAGGCGGCCTCGGCCGAGACACCTTCCTGCAGGCAGCCGTCACCCGCGAACACCCAGATGGTGTGGTCGAAGGGGGAGGTGCCGGGGGCGGCGTCCGGGTCGAACAGACCGCGCTCGTAGCGGGCGGCCATCGCCATGCCCACGGCGTTCGCCACGCCCTGGCCCAGCGGCCCGGTGGTGGTCTCCACCCCCACGGTGTGCCCGTGCTCGGGGTGCCCAGGGGTGCGGCTGTCCCAGGTACGGAAGGACTTCAGGTCCTCCAGCTCCAGGCCGTACCCGGCCAGGTACAGCTGGATGTACAGCGTGAGGCTGGTGTGACCCACGGACAGCACGAATCGGTCCCGGCCGGTCCAGTCCGGCTCGGACGGGTCGTGCCGCAGCAGCTTCTGGAACAGCACATAGGCGGCGGGCGCCAGGGACATCGCCGTGCCGGGGTGGCCGTTCCCGACCTTCTGTACGGCGTCCATGGCCAGAACACGAACGGTGTCGACGGCCCGCTGGTCCAGCTCGGTCCAGTCGAGGGCTGAGGTGGTCGGCTTGGTGCTCACCCTGCGTCAGGGCTCCTCTCCGCGGTCGGGTAGGTCCGGTGATGCGTTCTCCCACCGGAAGCGGCGCGAGGCTCACCGGGCGGTGCCGAGCCTACCTCTGGCGGGCGTCGCCCCTGTGGCCGCGTTCATCCAGTGGGCGGGCCGCGCCCGGCGACGGTGCCGGCCGTGACGGCGATGACGCGCACCACCATTCCAGGGCGTACCGCGCCGTCGCGGGCGGCGCGCCCGCGCGGGGGCCACCCCGAAGACAAGGTGGGTATCTCGGGCGTCTAGAGTGACGGTGTTCATGTGAGGGGCGTCCGTGAGCGGCCCGTGGCGGAGAACCGTCGCGTCGCCGGAGCCCCGACGCTGATCTCGCAGAATCAGGGGTGTCCGTGACGGCCGTCGATTCCCGTCCGGTGGCAGAGCGCGGTACCGGCTCCGGCCAGTGGACGCGTGGAGCCCGGATCAGGGCGTTCATCGCGCTGACCAAGCCCCGCATCATCGAGACCTTGCTCATCACCACCATCCCGGTGATGTTCCTCGCTCAGCAAGGGGTTCCCGACCTCTGGTTGGTGATCGTTACCGTTACGGCGGGTTATCTGTCGGCGGGCGGCGCCAACGCGCTGAACATGTACTACGACCGCGACATCGACGCGCTCATGCACCGCACGTCGAACCGGCCGCTGGTCACCGGGATCGTCAGCCCGGCGGAATGCCTGGTCTTCGGCATCTCGCTCGCGGTGGTCTCCACCGCGATGTTCGGCCTGCTGGTCAACTGGCTGTCGGCGGCGCTGGCGCTGGGCGCGCTGCTGTTCTACGTCCTCGTCTACACCATGTGGCTCAAGCGCCGTACCGCGCAGAACATCGTGTGGGGCGGCATCGCCGGCTGTCTGCCGGTGGTCATCGGCTGGTCCTCGGTGACCAACTCGCTGTCCTGGGCCGCGGTGATCCTCTTCCTGGTCATCTTCTTCTGGACCCCGCCGCACTACTGGCCGCTGTCCATGAAGGTCCGCGAGGACTACGCGCGGGCCGGGGTGCCCATGCTGCCCGTGGTCGCGAGCAACAAGGTGGTGGCCCGGCAGATCGTCGTCTACAGCTGGGTGATGGTCGGGGTCTCGCTGCTGCTGTGGCCGCTGGGGTACGTCGGGTGGTTCTACCCGGCCGTCGCGGTGGCCGCCGGCGTGTGGTGGCTGTGGGAGGCGCACACGCTCCAGGCGCGCGCCCGGGCCGGGATGACCGGCTCCCGGCTCAAGGAGATGCGGCTGTTCCACTGGTCCATCACCTACGTCTCCCTGATCTTCATCGCGGTGGCCGTCGACCCGTTCCTGCGCTGAGGCCGGGCGCGCCCGGAAGAAGGGGCGAGCGGGCCCTTCCTCCGGGGCATCGGGTGCAATCCCCGGAGGAACGGACGAACGGTCCACGGGCGCTCCCGGCCGCCGGCCGGGGGGTGTTCCCCCACCCGATTACCGCGCCGTAACATGCCGGGCATGACAACCCGCACCGACCGGGCAGGCAAGCGGCTCACCCGGCAGATCACCGCCTTCGCCCGCTCCCACGGCGGCTCCGCCGAGGCCACCGTGAGCCACGTCGGCGCACGCGGTGCCCGTATCGTCCTCGTGGCCGCCGACGGCGACTGGGGAGATCTGATGGCACTGGACGGCGACACCGCCCGGCAGGCCCTCGAAGCAGCGGGAATCACCCCCCGGGACGGTTTCGACGCCCCGCTCGCCGCGAAGGTACGCACCGGGCCCTACGAATGGACCCGCATGGCGGGCCTCCAGATCGGCGGACCCCGCAATACCTGAAAGCGGTTTCGGGCGTTAGGCGGAATATGCACACCTCGCCCCTGGTGGATCAGCACGGTCACGGCGTGCTCCACGGGGAACTGGGCCTCGGCACCTTCGAGCGGCAACTCGCCGCCGCGCTCGGCGGACCCGCCGGCACCGGGAGTTCCTACGACACCACCACGGGCCTCGCGCTGCGCCGCTGGTGCCCCCCGCTGCTCGGGCTGCCCCCGCACACCACGGCCGTGCGCTACCTGGCCCGGCGGCGAGAACTCGGGGCGTACGCGGCCACCCGGGCCCTGCTGCGCGGCAGCGGCATCCACACCTACCTCGTGGACCCCTCGATACCCGGCGAGGGAGAGGGAACCGGGGACGGGGAGAGCGACGCGGTGACGGATGTCCGCGAACTCGCCGCCGCCGCCGGCTCCCGGGCCCACGAACTGGTCGCCCTCACCGCGCTCGCCGCCCGGGTCGCCGACCGCGGCGGGGGAGTGCGCACCTTTCCGCAGGACATCGCCCAGGCCCTGCACTCCGCCGCCCGGTGCGCCGTCGCCTTCGTGTGCGACGCGGCGACCCTGCGGGACGGCGCACCGCCGGAACCCGCCGAGGTACGCCGCGCGGCCGGCCGCTGGCTCGCCTGCGGCCGGCGCCGTACCGAGCCCGCCCTCACCGGGCACCTGCTGTGGGCCGCGTTCGCCTGCGGGCTCCCCGTACAACTGCGCTGCGCCGACCCCCGGCCGCTGATCCCGCTGCTGCGCGCGACCGCCGGCCGGGCCGTCATCGTGCTGCTGCCGCGCCGCCCGCACCACGAGGCCGCGGCCCGGCTGGCCGCGGCCTTTCCGCATGTCTACGCCGATGTGGGTCCGGAACCGGCCGTCACCCTGGCACGGGCGCCGTTCGGCAAGCTGCTGTTCTCCACCGGGGCGCGCGGGCTGCCCGAACTCCACGTGGTGCGGGTGCGGCAGTACCAGCGGGCCATGACACGGCTGCTGGGGGAGTGGATCACCCAGGGGGAGTGCTCGCGGGCGGACGCCCGGCGGATCGCCGACCGCATCAGCGGCGGCACCGCCCGCGGCGTCTACCGGCTGGAGGAACGGGCCCCCGCGCAGCGCGTGCCTCAGACGGGCTGAGGTTCCCTCGCCGCCGGGTCACCCGCCGGGGGCTCCGCGCGGACCTCGGGGCCCGGCGCGAGCCCGCGCTCCCGGGTGGACAGCAGCAGCCGCAGCATCGCGATCCACACCAGCGTCGATCCGAACATGTGGATCCCGACCAGCCACTCCGGCTCGTCCAGCGCGTACTGCACATAACCGATCGCGCCCTGGGACAGGACGATCAGCAGCAGATCGCGGGAACGGGCGCGCGGCCCCGCCGGGGCGTCCACCAGACGCAGCACCAGCCACACGGCGAGCGCGCCGAGCGCCACCGACCAGGCGAGCATCGAGTGCACCCGGGTGACGGTCTCCCAGTCGAACGGCATCCGCTCGATGTCCCCGCTGTCCCCGGCGTGCTTGCCACTGCCCGTCACGGCGGTGCCGGCCACCAGCAGGACCCCGGTGAGCACGGTCAGGCCGAACACGGCACGGCGCACCGGCACACCCACCAGCGGGCGCGGCGGGTCGTCGCCCTCGCGGGCGCGCAGCCAGGTGAGGGTGGTGGTGGTCAGCAGCGCCATCGCGGCCAGGAAGTGGCCGGCGACGATCCACGGGTTCAGCTCGGTGAGCACGGTGATGCCGCCGATGACGGCGTTGCTCATGACCACCCAGAACTGGGCCCAGGCCATCCGGGTCAGCGGGTGGCGGCGCGGCTTGGCCGCGCGGGCCGCGATGATCGTCCAGCCGACGGCGGCGGAGACCACGTACGTCAGCATCCGGTTGCCGAACTCGATCAGCCCGTGCACCCCCATCTCGGAGGTGGTGGTGAGCGAGTCGTCGGTGCACTTGGGCCAGGTGTCGCAGCCGAGGCCGGAGCCGGTCAGCCGGACGGCGCCACCGGTGACGATGATGAGCACGCTCATCACCAGCGCGGTGAACGCGGCGCGGCGCACGGTCTCGGGACGCGGCGTCCAGCGCTCGGCAATGTACGCGAGGGGGTTTCGCACTGCTTTCAGCACCCGCTCATGGTAGGCCCCGAGCTTGTGCGCGTTTTCACGAGGGGGTGGGTTCGGCCCGTTCCCGGTCATTCCCAGCGGAAGAAGCGGGCGGCGGCGGTCAGCGAGACCACGGACCACGCGGCCAGGACGGCCGCCTGGCCCCAGGGCATGGCGGCGCCGTCCTGGAGGACGTCGCGCAGACCGGTGGACAGGGCGCTGACCGGCAGCAGTTCCAGGAGACCGCGCAGGGCGTCGGGGAAGTTCTCCAGCGGGACGACCACGCCACCGCCGAGCAGCAGCAGGATGAAGATCAGATTGGCCGCCGCGAGGGTGGCCTCGGCGCGCACGGTGCCCGCCAGCAGCAGGCCCAGACCGGAGAACGCGGCGGTGCCCAGCAGCATCAGCACGGCCGGGGCCAGCGGATTGCCGCGCGGGGACCAGCCCAGGGCCAGCGCCGTACCGGTGAGCAGAACCGTCTGGAGCGCGAGGGTGACCAGGACGGCGCAGGTCTTGCCGCACAGCAGGCCCCAGCGCGGCAGCGGGGAGGCGCCGAGCCGCTTGAGGACGCCGTAGCGGCGCTCGAAGCCGGTGGCGATCGCCTGGCCGGTGAAGGCGGTGGAGACCACGGCCAGGGCCAGGATGCCGGGGGCGAGGAAGTCCACGCGCTCGCCGTCGCCGGTGTCCACGATCCGCACCGCGCTGAACAGGACGAGCAGGAGGGTCGGGATGACCACGGTGAGCAGCAGCTGCTCGCCGTGGCGCAGCAGCATCCGCGTCTCCAGGGCGGCCTGGGCGGCGATCATCCGGGACAGCGGGGCGGGCGCGGGCCGCGGGGTGAGGGCGGTGCCGGTCGCCTCGGTGGCGGTCATGAACGCAGCTCCTTGCCCGTCAGTTCGAGGAAGACATCCTCCAGGGTGTGCCGGCGGGTGGTGATGCGGTCCGGCATGACGCCGTGCTGGGCGCACCACGCGGTGACGGTGGCCAGCAGCCGGGGGTCGATCTCGCCGGAGACGCGGTAGGAGCCGGGCACCGGCTCGCTGACGTCGCTGCCGGCCGGGAGCGCGGCCTTGAGGGAGGTGAGGTCGAGGGCGGGCGGACCGCCGAAGCGCAGGGTGTCGGCGGCACCGCCCTGGCACAGCGCGGCGGGGCTGCCGTGCGCGATGACCTTGCCGCCGTCGATGATGGCCACCTCGTCGGCCAGTTCCTCGGCCTCGTCCATGAAGTGGGTGGTGAGCACGGTGGTGACGCCGGCGGCGCGCAGCTCGCGGACCAGCTCCCAGGTGGCGTGGCGGCCCTGGGGGTCCAGGCCGGCGCTGGGCTCGTCCAGGAAGACCAGCTCGGGTCGGCCGACGACGGCCAGGGCGAGCGCGAGCCGCTGGCGCTGGCCGCCGGAGAGCCGGCGGTAGGGGGTACGGCCGCAGGAGGCGAGGCCGAGCCGCTCGGCGAGGGCGTCGACATCGAGGGGGTGCGCGTACAGGGTGGCCATGTGCCGCAGCATCTCCAGGGCGCGCACGCCGGGGTAGACGCCGTCGCTCTGGAGCATGACGCCGATCCGGGGCCGCAGGGCGGCGGCCTCCGCGGGGAGGTAGGGGTCGAGCCCGAGCACCCTGAGCGTGCCCGCGTCGGGCCGCCGATAGCCCTCGCAGGCCTCGATGGTGGTCGTCTTGCCCGCCCCGTTGGGCCCGAGGACGGCGGTGACGGTGCCCCGCCCGACGGTGAGATCGAGCCCGTCGACGGCGGTGACCTCCCCGTACCGCTTGACCAATCCCACGGCTTCGACGGCCGCCCCGGCCCCTGCGGTCTGCATGCGCACGAGTCTAGGACCTCGGCCGCCCGCCCCGGCCTCCCGGCCTCCCGGCCTCCCGGTCACCGGGAGGCCGGGGCCGCCGTCCTCAGGCTCGCGGCAGCAGCTTCGTTCCCTCGTCCGTGAGGTGGACCGGCGCCCCGGTGCGCACGGACTCGTTGGCGGCCACGCCCGTCAGGACGCTGCGGATGCCGTCGCGGTAGCCGGCCTGGCGGGCCAGCGGGTCGTTGTCGGGGCCGCGGAAGACGTCGTTCAGCAGCAGCCGGTCGCCGCCGCCGTGACCGCCCTCGCCCGAGGGGATCTCGATCTCCTCGGCCCGCTTCCAGTGCTCCTGGAGCGTGAGGCGCTCCGAGACGCCCTCGGCCTTCGACTTGCTGGCCGCCGAGGGGTCGACCGCGGCGTGCGGCGGGGTCCAGGAGCGCTCGACGACCTCCAGCTCCAGGCGTCCTCGGGTGCCGTTGAAGACGGCCCGGTAGCCCTCGTACGGGGAGTGGGCGTTCAGCGAGTACGTCAGGAGCGCGCGGTTGTCGTACCGCACCAGCACCGACATGTTGTCCTCGATCGTCACCCCGTCCGCGAACACGTCCTGGTCGCGGATGTAGCCGTCCTCGTGCTCGGCGTCCAGGTACAGCGCCTTGAGCTTCGGGTCGATCGAGATGTCCAGGATGAACGGGTCGGAGCCCAGGCCGGGCGAGCCCTGGCCGCGCTCGGGGCGCTCGCCCGCCTGCTCGGCGCCGGCCTCCTCGCTGCCGTAGAACCGCAGGTCCGCCTGGGAGAACACCAGCTCGGGGCTGGCCGCCAGCCACCAGTTGACCAGGTCGAAGTGGTGGGTGGACTTGTGCACCAGCAGCCCGCCGGACTCGTGCTTGCGCCGGTGCCAGCGGCGGAAGTAGTCGGCGCCGTGGATGGTGTCCAGCGCCCACTCGAAGTGGACCGAGGTGACATCGCCGATCCGGCCGTCCGCGATGACCTGCCGTACCGCCGAGTTGCGGGGCGAGTAGCGGTAGTTGAAGGTGACGACCAGTTGCCCGGGGTTGCGCTCCGCGGCGTCGGCGATCCGCGCGCAGCTCTCCGCGTCGATCGTCAGCGGCTTCTCCACCACGACGTCCCGGCCGGCGTCCAGCGCCGCGCACACGTAGTGGGCGTGGGTGGAGTCCATGGTGGTGACCACGACCACGTCGGCCTGCTCCAGCAGCGCGTCGAACGCGTCGGGGGTGTACGTCGGCACCGCCTCGCGCCCGGTGGCGGTGATGAGCTGGTTGTAGTAGTCCATGCGCGTGCGGTTGATGTCGCAGAGCGCGCTGATCTGTCCGGTGTCGCTCCAGTCGCCCAGCAGCGCGTCGACATACATCTGCGCCCGGTTGCCGAGTCCGACGAAGGCGTAGCGGCGGGTCATCCCTGGTTCTCCCTGTGTGGCGGTGGTACGGCCGACGGCCCGCGCACCCACCGTGAGGGGGTGCGCGGGCCGGCTCGGTGTTACTTGCTGAGGACGGAGTTGGCCTCGCTGATGAAGCCGGAGGCGGCCTCCTGCGGGGTCATCCGGCCGAAGACGACCTCCTGGCCGTACCGCTCCAGCATGGCGGGCATCTCGCCGGCACCGTTCGGGTTGGCCTTGGGCGGGTCGTTCAGTTCGTCGGCGAGCGCGCCGATGAACTCCAGGGACGCCTGGTCGGTCTCGGGCAGACCGGCGCGGATCTCCTCCAGGACGGCCTCGTTGCGGGGCAGGCCGCGGTCGGAGCCGATGATGGCGGCGGCCTCGGGGTCGTTCACCAGGAAGTCGACGAGCTGGCCCGCGGCCTCCTTCTTGCCGCTGCTGGCCGCGACCGACCAGAACATGTTGGGCTGCAGGAAGTGGCCGCCGCTGACGGCGTCCGCGTCCTTGGGCATCCGCAGCAGCACGATCTCCGAGCCGGAGCCGGTGGTGATGGCGTTCAGCTGGTTGGACCACCACATGCCGAAGGCACCCTTGTTGGTGGCGACCAGCGAGGCCTCGACACCGGTGGAGCCGAGTTCGGCGCTGCGCGAGGCGTCGGGGCTGGCCTTGGAGTCGATCAGGTCCTGCTGGAAGGTGTACCAGTCGGCGATGACCTCCTCGGACATCCCGATCTTGCCGTCCTCGCCGTAGAAGATCTCGCCGTGCTGCTGGGCGTAGATGTTGAGGTAGGCGTCGTTGAAGCTCAGCTGGGTGCCGTAGGTGCCGTCGCCGGTGGCGGCGGTGACCTCGGCGGCGAAGTCGCGGTAGTCGTCCCAGGTCCAGGTGGTGTCGTCGGGCAGTTCGATGCCCGCCTCGTCCAGGACGGTCTTGTTGGCCGCGATGATGAAGGCGTTGACGCCGGTGGGTATGGCGTACTGGGTCCCCTCCAGCTGGCCGGACTGCAGCAGCTGGGGGTCCAGACCGCTCATGTCCACCAGGCCGTCGAGGTCGGCGAGCGCGTTGCGGGTGCCGAACTCGCCCATCCGCCGGATCTCGGTGGAGAACACGTCGGGGGCGTCACCGGAGGCCATCTGGGTGGTCAGCCGGTCGTAGTAGTTGTCCCAGTCGGAGTACTCCATCTCGACCTTGATGTCCTCGTTCTTCTCCATGAAGAGGTCGAGGACTTCCTCGGTGATCGCCTGGCGGGTGTCGTTGCCCCACCAGGCGACGCGCAGGGTGGTCGTGCCGTCGCCGCCGCCGCTGTCACCGCCGCCGCAGGCGGCCGTGAGGGTCAGGGCACCGGCCACGAGGAGCGCCGAACAGAGCTTCGTCGCACCGTTCTTTCTGCCGTTCACTGAAACTCCTTGTCGATACAGACGCGAGAAGGGGGGACTACTTGAGGCCGGTGGTGGCGATACCGCGCACCAGGTACTTCTGGCCGGCGAGGAAGAACCCGAAGATCGGGCCGAGGGAGAGCACCGAGATGGCGAACATCGGGCCCCACGAGGACTCTCCGCTGGAGTCCAGGAACGTGCGCAAGGCCACCGGAACGGTGAACTTGTCCGGGTTGGTGAGGAAGATCAGCTGGCTCAGGAAGTCGTTCCAGGTCCAGATGAACGTGAAGATCGCCGTGGTGGCCAGGGCGGGCGTGGACAGCGGCAGGATGATCCTGGTGAAGATCCGCCAGTGGCCCGCGCCGTCGATGACGGCGGCCTCGTCCAGCTCCCGGGGCAGCGTGCGGATGAACTGCACCATCAGGAAGATGAAGAAGGCGTCGGTGGCCAGGAACTTCGGGACGATCAGCGGATAGAAGGTGTTGATCCAGCCCAGGTCCGAGAACAGGATGTACTGGGGAACGATCACCACGTGCAGCGGCAGCATGATGGAGCCGAGCATCAGGGCGAAGAAGATCTTCTTGAACGGGAACTCGAGCCGGGCGAAGGCGTAGGCGGCCAGCGAGCAGGCCACCAGGTTGCCGACGATGGAGAAGCCGGTGATGATCGCCGAGTTCAGGAAGTAGTGGCTGAACGGGTAGCGCAGCGCGTCCCAGCCGTTGGAGAAGTTGTCGAAGGTGAAGCTGGAGGGCCACAGCCCCGGCTCGCGGAAGATCAGCTCCTCCGGCTTGAGGGAGCTGGAGATCATCCACAGGACCGGGTACAGCATGACGAACCCGAACGCGATGAGCAGGATGTGCGTCAGGATGCGTTTGCCGGCCAGGGCCTTCAGGACACGGGCGAACAGGGTGTCGTTCAGTTCGGGGTGACCGTTGCCGTCGCGGGCGGCGCCTGCGCGGGCGTCGGGGCGCGGTTTGACGTTATTTGTCACTGTAGAACACCCAATACTTTGACATGAGGAAGTTCACCCCGGTCAGCGCCGCGATGATCAGGACCAGGACCCACGCCATCGCCGACGCGTAGCCCATCTCGAAGCTGTTGAAGCCCTTCTGGTACACGTGCATCGTGTAGAGGAGCGTCGAGTCGGCCGGGCTTCCGTTTCCGCCGCTGATGACGAACGCCTGCGTGAAGGACTGGAAGGCGTTGATCAGCTGGAGGATGAGGTTGAAGAAGATGATCGGCGACAGCAGCGGCAGGGTGATGGAGAAGAACTGCCGGGCCTTGCTGGCCCCGTCCAGGCTGGCCGCCTCGTAGTAGCTGGTCGGGATCTGCCGCAGACCGGCCAGGAAGATGACCATCGGGGAGCCGAAGGTCCACACGTTGAGAATGATCAGGGTGCCCAGCGCCGTGTCGGGGTGGGAGACCCAGCCCATGCCCTCGATGCCGAAGATGCCCAGGAACTCGTTGACCAGGCCGTCGGCGCCGAAGATCTGCCGCCACAGGATGGCGATGGCCACGCTGGAGCCGAGCAGCGAGGGCAGGTAGTAGACGGAGCGGTAGATGGGCAGTCCGCTCACGCCCCGGTCCAGCACCATCGCCAGGGCGAGCGCGAAGGCCAGCTGCAGCGGTACGGAGACGAAGACGTAGATGGCCGTGTTGGTGAGGGCTTTGATGAACCGCGGGTCGTCCTGGAACATCCGCGTGTAGTTGTCGAAGCCCACCCACTGCGAGTCGCCGATCAGGCTGTAGTCCGTGAAGGACAGATACAGCGAGGTCAGCAGGGGGCCGGCGGTGATGGCGATGAGGCCGACGAACCAGGGCAGCAGGAAGAGGTAGGCGGTCAGGTACTCCTTGCGCCGCCGTTTGCGCAGCGCGCCCTTGGTGTCCGCCACGGGAGGGCGGTCAGTGGCGCCCGGTGGCCTGGGGCGCACCTGGGTGTCGGTCATGCGGGAGCGCTCCTTTCGAGGAGACGAGGGGCAGCACACCGAGCGTGTTGAGGGACGACGCGGGGTCCGGGTTGGTGCTCCGTTAATACAACCGGTTGCAGCAGGCTGGTGTAACCAGCAAGAAACGTCAAGGGTCTGGACGGATTTTCATGGCAACCGATTGCAGGCTATGGTGACCGCCGTGACAGAGAGACGACTGTGGAGGGGGGCGGGCGCTCATGGCGGTGACCATCCGTGATGTGGCCCGAGCCGCCGGCGTTCATGTGTCCACGGTCTCCCGGACATTCTCGGCACCGAACCTGGTCAAAGTCGACACCCGGGAACGAGTTCTCGCGGCCGCGGCCGAACTCGGCTACCGCCCCAACCAGGCGGCCCGTGCGCTGACCACCGGCGTGACCCACAACCTGGGCCTGATCGTCGCCGACATCGCCAATCCGTTCTTCCCGCCGCTGATCAAGTCCGCCCAGTCCTACGCGAGGGTGCGCGGCTATCAGGTGTTCGTGGCCGACACGGACGAGGACCCGCGGGCCGAGGAGGAGCTGATCTCGATCCTCGCCAAGCAGGTGGACGGGGTGGTGCTGGTCAGTCCCAGACTGTCGAACGCCGCGATCGCGGGGCTGAGCGCCGATCTGCCGTTCGTGGTCGTGAACCGCAATGTCAAGGGTCTGCCCGCGGTGCTCATGGACATCGGCAGCGGTGCGGCGACGGCCGTGGAGCACCTGGCCGGGCTCGGCCACCGCCGGCTGATGCTGCTGGGCGGGCCACGCGGCTCGTGGACCAGCGAGCAGATGCGCAGGTCGGCCGCCGCGGCGGCCGAGCGGTCCGGGGTGTCGCTGGAGATCACCGGGCCGAACGCGCCCACCGAGCGGGGCGGCCGGCTGGCCGCCGCCGCGGTGCTGGAGGCGGGCGCCACCGGGGTCATCGCGTACAACGACCTGATGGCGATCGGCACCATCGAGGGGCTGTCCGGCAGTGGCGTCGAGGTGCCGCGCGAGGTCAGCGTGGTCGGGGTGGACGACACCGTCGCGGGCCGGGTGGCCCGGCCCAAGCTCACCACCATCGCGATGCCCACCCAGGAGGCGGGCCGCTCGGCCGTCGATTTGCTCCTGCACGCGATCGACATGCCGGGCGGGCGGGGCGCGGCCAAGACCACGCTGGAGACCTCGCTGGTGGTCCGGGAGTCGACCGCGCCTCCGCCACCACTCAAGTAAGGCAAGGCTTACCTATTCTCTGACCCCCGTCCGCGCATACCGGGCGGGGGTTAGGCATGCCTTACGTGACGTACCGCATTTCCGGGAACCGGAACGCGGCTTGCTCGCTTTGCGGGAATTACGCAACAATGGCGTTGTGAAAAACGGCGAGGCGCAGCGTACGACGCCGGTGGCAGCGGATGCCACCGGCGCCGCCCCGTTGTCCGCACCGGACGGGGAGCAGCACGGCACCCGGCAGCGGGTGGCCCGTTCCATCCTGGATCACGGCCCCTCCACCGCCGCCGAGCTGGCCGACCGGCTCGCCCTCACCCAGGCCGCCGTGCGCCGGCACCTGGACGCACTGGTCGCCGACGGCACGGTCGAAGCCCGCGAGAAGCGGGTCTACGGCTCCCGGGGCCGGGGCCGGCCCGCCAAGGTCTTCGCGCTCACCGACGGTGGCCGCGACGCGTTCGACCACGCCTATGACGCGCTGGCCGTCGAGGCACTCGGCTTCATCGCCCGCGCCGCCGGCGGCGGGGAGAGCGGCGCCGCCGCCGTCCTCGCCTTCGCCCGCGAGCGGGCCGCCGCGCAGGGCGAGCGCTACCAGCAGCTGCTGGCCGGCGCGAGCCCCGCCGAGCGCACCCGGGCGCTGGCCGAGGCCCTCACGCAGGACGGGTACGCTGCGATGGCGCGCACCGCACCCGGCGCGCCGGGGGAGCAGCTGTGCCAGCACCACTGCCCGGTGGCGCACGCCGCCGAGCGTTTTCCCCAGCTGTGCGAGGCGGAGGCCGAGGTCTTCTCCCACCTGCTGGGCACCCATGTGCAGCGGCTCGCCACCATCGCGCACGGCGACGGCGTCTGCACCACCTTCGTCCCCTCCGCGCCACCGGCCGGCCACCGGCCGTCACCGGCGCCGGAGACACCCACCACCGCGACACCACGCACAGCCGGGAGGAACCCCGCATGACGCTCCCCACGGAGACCGCCCACCCCGAACTCGAAGGGCTGGGTACCTACGAATACGGCTGGGCCGACTCCGACGCGGCCGGCTCCGCCGCCAAGCGCGGACTGAGCGAGGATGTCGTCAAGGACATCTCGGGCAAGAAGTCCGAGCCGGAGTGGATGCTCAACCAGCGCCTGAAGGGCCTGAAGCTGTTCGGCAAGAAGCCGATGCCCACCTGGGGCTCGGATCTGTCGGGCATCGACTTCGACAACATCAAGTACTTCGTGCGCTCCACCGAGAAGCAGGCCACCAGCTGGGAGGACCTGCCCGAGGACATCAAGAACACCTACGACAAGCTGGGCATCCCGGAGGCCGAGAAGCAGCGGCTGGTCGCCGGTGTCGCCGCCCAGTACGAGTCGGAGGTCGTCTACCACCAGATCCGTGAGGACCTGGAGCAGCAGGGCGTCATCTTCCTGGACACCGACACCGCGCTCAAGGAGCACCCGGAGCTGTTCCAGGAGCACTTCGGCACCGTGATCCCGGCCGGCGACAACAAGTTCTCCGCGCTGAACACGGCGGTGTGGTCGGGCGGTTCGTTCATCTACGTGCCGCCGGGCGTGCACGTGGACATCCCGCTCCAGGCGTACTTCCGCATCAACACCGAGAACATGGGCCAGTTCGAGCGGACCCTGATCATCGTCGACGAGAACGCCTACGTGCACTACGTCGAGGGCTGCACCGCGCCGATCTACAACTCGGACTCGCTGCACTCGGCGGTCGTGGAGATCATCGTCAAGAAGGGCGGCCGCTGCCGCTACACGACCATCCAGAACTGGTCGAACAACGTCTACAACCTGGTGACCAAGCGGGCGGTGGCCTACGAGGGCGCCACCATGGAGTGGGTCGACGGCAACATCGGCTCCAAGGTCACCATGAAGTACCCGGCCATCTACCTGATGGGCGAGCACGCCAAGGGCGAGACCCTGTCCGTGGCCTTCGCGGGCGAGGGGCAGCACCAGGACGCCGGCGCCAAGATGGTGCACATGGCGCCCCGCACCTCCTCCAACATCGTCTCCAAGTCGGTGGCGCGCGGCGGCGGTCGCACCTCCTACCGCGGTCTGATCGAGATCGGTGAGGGCGCGGAGGGCTCCAAGTCCAACGTGCTGTGCGACGCGCTGCTGGTGGACACCGTCTCCCGCTCCGACACCTACCCCTACGTCGACGTCCGTGAGGACGACGTGACCATGGGGCACGAGGCCACCGTCTCCAAGGTCAGCGACGACCAGCTGTTCTACCTGATGAGCCGCGGCCTGTCCGAGGACGAGGCGATGGCCATGATCGTGCGCGGCTTCGTCGAGCCGATCGCCAAGGAACTGCCCATGGAGTACGCCCTGGAGCTCAACCGGCTGATCGAGCTGCAGATGGAGGGCTCGGTCGGCTGACCCCGCCCGCCCCCCTGTGTGAGCCGTTTCCCCTATCAAGAGAGTGAGCACGACGAGACCCATGGCTGAGGCCCCAAGCAATCCGGTCGCGCTGGCGGCGGAGTCCACCGTCGCCACCCGGATGAGCGCCCCGCCGTCCTTCAATGTGGCCGACTTCCCGGTGCCCACCGGCCGCGAGGAGGAGTGGCGCTTCACTCCCCTGGCACGGCTGCGCGGCCTGCACGACGGCACCGCCACCGGTGGTGGCAGTGTCAAGGCCGAGGTGATCGCCCCCGAGGGTTCCGGCGTCACGGTGGAGACCGTGAGCCGCGACGACGCCCGGGTCGGCAAGGCGGGAACCCCGGTGGACCGGGTCGCCGCGCAGGCGTTCAGCACGGTGGAGAAGGCCACCGTGATCACCGTGCCCGCCGAGGCCGTCCTCGGTGAGCCGGTGCGGGTGTCCGTGCACGGCGAGGGCGGGGTGACCTTCGGGCACACCGTCTTCGAGGTCGGCGCCTTCGCCGAGGTCGTGTTCGTCCTGGACCACACCGGCGACACCGTGCGCGCCGCCAACGTCGACTTCGTCGTCGGCGACGGCGCCAAGGTCACCGTGGTCTCCGTCCAGGACTGGGCCGACACCGCCGTGCACTGCTCGCAGCACAACGCGCTGATCGGCCGCGACGCCACCTTCAAGTCCGTGATCGTCACCTTCGGCGGCGACGTGGTCCGCATCCACCCCCGGGTGACCTACGCGGGCCCCGGCGGCGAGGCCGAGCTGTACGGCCTGTACTTCACCGACGCCGGCCAGCACCAGGAGCACCGCCTGCTGGTGGACCACTCCGCCCCCAACTGCCGCAGCAACGTGGCGTACAAGGGCGCGCTCCAGGGCACGGACGCGCACGCGGTGTGGATCGGCGACGTGGTGATCCAGGCCGCCGCCACCGGCACCGACACCTACGAGCTGAACCGGAACCTGGTCCTCACCGACGGCGCCCGGGTCGACTCGGTCCCCAACCTGGAGATCGAGACCGGCGAGATCGCCGGCGCCGGCCACGCCAGCGCCACCGGACGCTTCGAGGACGAGCAGCTGTTCTACCTGATGGCGCGCGGCATCCCGGAGGACGAGGCCCGCCGCCTGGTCGTCCGCGGCTTCTTCGCCGAGCTGATCCAGCAGATCGGCGTCCCGGACGTCGAGGAGCGGCTGATCGCCAAGCTCTCCGCCGAACTGGAGGCGTCGCACGCATGAGCACACCACAGGCGTCCTATGTGCGGGCCTGCGTGCTGGGGGACCTCGCGGAGGACACCCCCAAGCGCGTGGAGGTCGGCGGGGTGCCGGTGGCCGTGGTCCTTACCGAGGGCGAGGTCTTCGCGGTCCACGACATCTGCTCGCACGCCAATGTCTCGCTCTCCGAGGGTGAGGTGGAGGACTGCCGGATCGAGTGCTGGCTGCACGGCTCCAGCTTCGACCTGCGCACCGGCAAGCCCTCGGGCCTGCCGGCGACCCGCCCCATCCCCGTCTATTCCGTCAAGATCGAAGGAGACGGCCCCGGCGCCGCTGTGCTCGTCTCCGTCACCCAGGAGTCCTGAAGCACCCATGGCAACCCTTGAGATCCGCGACCTGCACGTCTCCGTCGAAGCCGAAGGCGGACCCACCGAGATCCTGCGCGGCGTCGACCTGACCGTGAAGCAGGGCGAGACCCACGCCATCATGGGCCCCAACGGCTCCGGCAAGTCCACCCTGGCCTACTCGCTGGCCGGCCACCCCAAGTACACCGTCACCGGCGGCACCGTCACCCTCGACGGTGAGGACGTACTGGAGATGACCGTCGACGAGCGCGCCCGTGCCGGCGTCTTCCTGGCGATGCAGTACCCGGTCGAGGTCCCCGGCGTCTCCGTCTCCAACTTCCTGCGCACCTCCGCCACCGCCGTGCGCGGCGAGGCACCCAAGCTGCGTACCTGGGTGAAGGAGGTCAAGGAGGCGATGGCCCGCCTGGAGATGGACCCGGCCTTCGCCGAGCGCAACGTCAACGAGGGCTTCTCCGGCGGTGAGAAGAAGCGCCACGAGATCCTCCAGCTTGAGCTGCTCAAGCCGAAGATCGCCATCCTGGACGAGACCGACTCCGGGCTGGACATCGACGCGCTGCGCATCGTGTCCGAGGGCGTCAACCGGGTGCGCGAGGCGGGCGAGTCCGGCACTCTGCTGATCACCCACTACACGCGCATCCTGCGCTACATCAAGCCCGACCACGTGCACGTCTTCGCCGGTGGCCGGATCGTCGAGTCGGGCGGCGCCGAGCTGGCCGACAAGCTCGAGGCCGAGGGCTACGAGGCGTACACGAAGGGTGGTGGCGCCTCATGACCGAGCCACGGGCGGGCCGCCCCGGTCTCCCGGCCGGCCTCCTGGACACCGAGGCGATCCGCAAGGACTTCCCGATCCTGGACCGCGTGGTCCACGACGGCACGAGGCTGGTCTACCTGGACAACGCGGCTTCCTCGCAGAAGCCGCGCCAGGTGCTGGACGCGATGAACACGTACTACGAGCGGCACCACGCCAACGTGCACCGGGGTGTGCACGTGCTGGCGGAGGAGGCCACCGAGCTGTACGAGGGCGCCCGGGACAAGGTCGCCGCGTTCATCAACGCGCCCAGCCGGGACGAGGTGATCTTCACCAAGAACGCCTCGGAGTCGCTGAACCTGGTGGCCAACATGCTCGGCTGGGCCGACGAGCCCTACCGGGTGGACTCGGGCACCGAGATCGTCATCACGGAGATGGAGCACCACTCCAACATCGTGCCGTGGCAGCTGCTGGCGCAGCGCACCGGAGCGCAGCTGAAGTGGTTCGGGCTCACCGACGAGGGCCGGCTCGATCTGTCGAACATCGATCAGATCATCACCGAGCGGACCAAGATCGTCTCGTTCGTGCTGGTGTCCAACATCCTCGGCACGCACAACCCGGTGCGGGAGATCGTCCGGCGGGCGCACGAGGTCGGCGCGCTGGTGCTGATCGACGCCTCGCAGGCCGTTCCGCACGCCACGCTGGACGTGCAGGACCTGGGCGCCGACTTCGTGGCCTTCACCGGTCACAAGATGTGCGGCCCGACCGGGATCGGGGTGCTGTGGGGCCGGCAGGAGCTGCTGGAGGACCTGCCGCCGTTCCTGGGCGGTGGCGAGATGATCGAGACCGTCTCGATGCACTCCTCCACCTACGCCCCGGCGCCGCACAAGTTCGAGGCGGGCACCCCGCCGATCGCCCAGGCGGTCGGCCTCGGGGCGGCCGTGGACTACCTCAGCGGCATCGGCATGGACCGGATCGCGGCGCACGAGCACGCCCTGACCGAGTACGCGCTGGCGCGGCTGGCCGAGGTGCCGGACCTGCGGATCATCGGCCCCCGGACGGCCGAGGACCGGGGCGCCGCCATCTCCTTCACCCTGGGTGATATCCACCCGCACGATGTGGGTCAGGTGCTGGACGAGCGGGGCATCGCGGTGCGGGTGGGTCACCACTGCGCACGGCCGGTGTGCCTGAGGTACGGAATTCCGGCGACCACGCGGGCGTCGTTCTATCTGTACACCTCGCCCGCCGAGGTGGATGCCCTGATCGAGGGGCTGGAGTACGTACGCGGCTTCTTCGGATGAGGTGCCCCTGAGCATGCGGCTGGAATCGATGTACCAGGAAGTGATCCTCGATCACTACAAGCACCCGCACGGGCGCGGTCTGCGCCCGGGCGACGCCGAGGTGCACCATGTCAACCCGACCTGCGGTGACGAGATCACCCTGCGGGTGCGGATGGACGGGACCACCATCGGTGACGTCAGCTACGAGGGGCAGGGCTGTTCGATCAGCCAGGCCAGCGCCTCGGTGCTGAACGACCTGCTGGTCGGCAAGGAGCTGGCGGACGCGCGGCGGATCCAGGAGACCTTCCTGGAGCTGATGCAGTCCAAGGGCCGGCTGGAGCCGGACGACGCGATGGAGGACCTGCTGGAGGACGCGGTCGCGTTCGCCGGGGTCTCCAAGTACCCGGCCCGGGTGAAATGCGCACTGCTGAGCTGGATGGCTTGGAAGGAAGCAACCGCCCAGGCCCTGAAGGAGGCGGCATGAGCGAGACGACAGGCGGCACGGCCACGACGGCCCAGCCGGCGAGCGAGGAAGAGATCCGCGAGGCGCTGTACGACGTCGTGGACCCCGAGCTCGGCATCGACGTGGTGAATCTCGGACTGATCTACGGGATCCACGTCGACGAGGAGAACATCGTCACCCTCGACATGACGCTGACGTCGGCGGCGTGCCCGCTGACGGACGTCATCGAGGACCAGGCGAAGTCGGCCACCGACGGGCTGGTGAAGGACCTGAAGATCAACTGGGTCTGGATGCCGCCGTGGGGGCCCGACAAGATCACCGATGACGGGCGCGAGCAGCTGCGCGCGCTGGGCTTCAACGTCTGAGACGTGAGGCCGCACCGTTCGTGCGGGAGGCGGGGCCGGCCGGCCCCGCCTCCCGCTTTTTCCGTGCCGGGCGCCCCGGCTAGGCGTGGTCGGCCAGCTGCTGGTGTCCCTGGACGCGGGCGCAGTGGGCGCAGCAGTACATGTGGCCGTCCGTCGTCTCCACGCCGTGGCCCATGATGCGGCACTGACAGTTCTCGCAGACCGGGGCCATCCGCTGGATGGCGCATTCGAAGCTGTCGAAGACATGCACCTCGCCGGCGGCGCGCACCTCGAAGGTCAGCTGGTAGTCGTTGCCGCAGACCTCGCACTGGGCCATGGGTGATCCTCTCTCCGTCTGTCGTCCGTCGTGATCCGTGCTCAGGATGCGCGGGCGGGGGAGAGCGCCCCGGGTGGCGCGCGGGGTGGGTCACTCCGGTGGGGAGCCGATCTCACCCGGCGTCGGTGCCTGATCAGGCGGCCGGCGATCGACCCGGGCGAACCTTTCGGCCTCCCACCGTCGCCACGGCCCCGGGCACCCTCCCCGGCGCGACGCCCTCCCGGCCGTCGCGCACGGGTACGGGCCGGCACATCGTCACTACGCTCCGGTGCATGGCCTACGTTCTGCTCGCCGGGGCGATCCTCTTCGAGATCGCCGGCACCACCCTGATGAAGTTCAGCGACGGCTTCACCAAGTTCTGGCCCACGCTGGGCACCCTGGCCGGCTACGCCGTCGCCTTCATCCTGCTCGCCCGGGTCCTCAAGACCATCGATGTCGGCGTCGCCTACGCCATCTGGGCCGGCGCCGGCACCGCCCTGATCGCCGCCATCGGCATGCTCTTCCTCGGCGAGAGCGTCACCGCCGCCAAGGTCGCCGGCGTCGCCCTCGTCATCGGCGGCGTCACCCTGCTCAACCTCGGAGGAGCCCACTGACGGCCCGCCGCCACGACCCGGAACGGCGGCGGCGCCCCATCGACGCGACCACCGCCGCCCCGCGCGCCCACGTGCCCGACGAGCCACCGCGCGCGCCGTCCCCGCCCCTTGCGGACGGGCCGCTGATCCGGCACCTCCGCACCAAAGGCAGCCACCACCCCCACGCCGTCGCCGACCAGGTCAACCGGCGGATACCGCCATCCGGGACCGGTTGGCCAGCCGCGCCGCCCACCGGCTAGCGTCTGGGGCATGACCGACGCAACCGCCTCCGCACCCACCCCCCGTACCACCGGTGCCGTCGCCGCCGGCCTGGCCACCCTCGCCGCCGACGGCACCGTGCTCGACACCTGGTTCCCCGCCCCGGCCCTCAGCGACGAACCCGGCGAGGCCGGCAGCGAACGCCTCACCCCCGAGCGCGCCGCCGAACTCCTCGGCTCCGCCGCCCCCCAGGCGCTGGGCCCCGACCCGGTGCGCGGCGTCGAGGTCGTGGCGGTCCGTACGGTCATCGCCTCCCTCGACGACAAGCCGCTGGACGCCCACGACGTCTACCTGCGCCTGCACCTGCTCAGCCACCGCCTGGTGCGCCCGCACGGCCTGAGCCTGGACGGCATCTTCGGGCTGCTCGCCAACGTCGCCTGGACCACCCTCGGCCCGGTCGCCGTGGAGCGCGTCGAGGAGACCCGGCTGGCCGCCCGCGCCGCCGGCACCGCGCTGAACGTCACCAGCGTCGACAAGTTCCCCCGGATGACCGACTACGTCGTCCCGGCCGGGGTCCGCATCGGCGACGCCGACCGGGTCCGGCTCGGCGCGCACCTGGCCGCCGGCACCACCGTCATGCACGAGGGCTTCTGCAACTTCAACGCCGGCACCCTCGGCAACTCCATGGTCGAGGGCCGCATCAGCGCGGGCGTCGTCGTCGGCGACGGCACCGACGTCGGCGGTGGCGCCTCCATCATGGGCACCCTGTCCGGCGGCGGGAAGCAGACCATCACCATCGGCGAACGCTGCCTGCTCGGCGCCGAGTCCGGCATCGGCATCTCGCTGGGCGACGACTGCGTGGTGGAGGCCGGCCTGTACGTCACCGCCGGCACCCGCGTCACCCTGCCCGACGGCACCATCGAGAAGGCCGCCGCGCTCTCCGGCGCCAACAACCTGCTCTTCCGCCGCAACTCCACCACCGGCACGGTCGAGGCGCTGCAGCGCACCGGCTCCTGGGGCGGCCTCAACGAGGCGCTGCACAGCCACAACTGACACCGTTCACCCCCGCCGGTGCGAGATCATGATCCGATGATGATTGATCTCACGGCCGGCATACGGTACGTGGTGCTGGGCCAGCGATGGCTCGCCCAGCACCCCGGACGGTACGGCCGCGCCCTGCTGCCCGCGCTGATCGCGCTGGTGCTGTACGCGGCGGCGCTGCTCGTCCTGCTGCTCAACGCGGGCGATCTCGCCGCCTGGATCACGCCCTTCGCCGACGACTGGGAATCCCCCTGGCGCGCTCTGGTGCGCGGCCTGGCCGTCGCCCTGCTGCTGGCGGCCGGACTCGCACTCGCCGTCCTGACCTTCACCGCCGTCACCCTCGTCATCGGCGACCCCTTCTACGACGCGCTGTCGGCCGCCGTGGAGGAGAGCGAGGGCGCGTGCCCCGCGGCCCCCGAACGGCCGCTGTGGCGTGAGCTGTGGGCCGCCCTGGTGGAGGCGCTGTACGTGCTGTGGCGCGCCACGCTGTGGACCGTGCCGCTGTTCGTCCTCGGCTTCCTGCCGGTACTCGGGCAGACCGTGATCCCGGTGATCGGCTTCGCCGTCTCCGGGTTCTTCCTCACCCTGGAACTGGTCTGCTACGCCCTGGGGCGCCGTGGCATCGACGTCCGCGAGCGGCTGCGGATGCTGCGCGGGCGCCGCTGGCTGGCGGTCGGCTTCGGCGTCCCGCTGGTGGCGGCCTTCATGGTGCCGCCCCTGGCGATCTTCCTGATGCCGGGCGCCGTCGCCGGGGCCACGCTGCTCGCCCGCGACCTCGTCGGGGACGGCGCGACGCGGCAGCTCGCCGCCGACCCGGACCCGGACCCGGATCCGGACGCCGACGGTGGCACCGGCACCGGCCCCGACCTCACGAAGCGGGCGCCAGCACAGCCTTGAGCTCCTCCACCAGCCGGCCGGTGAACTCCTCACCGGCCGGCAGCAGCGGCCCGCGTACCGGACCGCCCGGCATCCCGGCCGCCGCGAACAGCGCCTTGACCGACACCGTGCCGGGCACCCCGGTCATCATCGTGTCCACCAGGGGCAGCAGCCGCCGGTGCAGCAGGGTGGCGGTGGCCAGGTCGCCCGCGTCCACGGCGTCCAGCACCGCGCGCACCTGCGGCCCCGCCACATTGGCGACGGTGCTCACATAGCCGGTGGCGCCGAGCGCGTACAGCGGCAGATGCAGCTCGTCGCAGCCCGAGTAGTACGCCAGATCCGTACTCTCGATGACCAGACCCGACTTCAGCAGGTCGTACGCGCAGTCCTTGACGGCGCGGATCCGCGGATGACCGGCGAGCCGCCGCAGCGAATCGGCGGTCAGCTCCGTCCCCGCGCCGGTACGGGCCGGGATGTCGTACAGCATCACCGGCAGTTCGGTGGCGTCCGCGACCGTCTCCAGATGGCGGACGATGCCCTCCTGGGTGGGGCGCGAGTAGTACGGGGTGACCACCAGCAGCCCGTGCGCGCCCGCCGACGCCGCGGCCCGGGCCAGCGCGACCGTGTGCCGGGTGTCGCTGGTGCCGACCCCGGCGATCACCGAGGCGCGGTCACCGACGGCCTCCAGGACCGCGCGCAGCACCGCGTCCTTCTCCGCGTCGGTGGTGGTCGCCGACTCGCCGGTGGTCGCGTTGAGCACCAGGGCGTCGCAGCCGCCCCGGTCCACGAGATGAACGGCGAGACGGGCGGTGCCCTCCAGATCGAGGGCACCGCCCGCCGTGAACGGGGTGATCATGGCCGCGGCACGGCGGCCGAAGGGGGGTTCGGGGCGCATGGCCCCACCGTAACGGCCCCCGCTCAGGGCTTGAAACGGATTACCTGCGGATCGTGATCACTGGCCTGATCGGCGAACTCGGCGTTGATGTGCACGATGTCGTAGTCGAACTTCTTGATGCCGGGCGTCACCAGCGTCTGGTCCAGCACCTGCGCGTTGCCGTTGAAGAGGTACGTGTAGCGGTCGGCGGCCGGCAGCGAGTACACCGCGCTGCGCAGCACCCCGCCGGAGGTCAGCGCCGCGGTGGTGCCGGAGAACTCGAAGTCGTTGATGTCACCGAGGACCACCACCTGGGCGTTCTTCTGGACCCGGACGATGTCGCGGACGAAGGAGTTGACCAGCTCGGCCTGGGCCAGGCGCTGGGTCTCGCTGGAGCGGGTCGGCGGCTGGTACCGCGCGTACAGGGACTGGTCCCCGCCCTTGGAGTTGAAGTGGTTGGCGATCACGATCACCGGGGTGCCGCGGAAGCTGAACTCGCCGGCCAGCGGCTTGCGGCTGGCGTTCCAGGCCGCGTCGGCCGGCTCGATCCGGCCGGGGGAGTGGGTGAGCGCCGCCTTGCCGCGCTCCTTGACGACGGAGGCTGCGGTCGTGGCGTCGCCGCCGGGACGGTCGGTGAAGGAGACCCGGTCCGGGTTGAAGAGGAAGACGTTGCGGATGTTGCCGCCCGGCTGACCGCCGTCCTTGCCGTCCTCGGGGTCGATGCCGCGCCAGTCGTAGCGGGGGCCGCCGGCCGCGACGATCGCGTCGGTGAACCGGGTCAGGGTCTGCTCGGCGCTCACGGTGCCGTCGTCCACCGCGCCGTTGTCGTCCTGGATCTCCTCCAGGGCGACGATGTCGGGGGAGGCGAGGTGATCGACGATGCCGGCGGCCAGCCGGTCGAACTTCGCCTGGTCGTTGCCGGGGTTCAGGTTCTCCACGTTGTAGGCGGCGACCGCCAGTTCCTTGCGCTCCTGGGCGCGGGTGGTCTCCGGCTCGATGCCGCCGGAGGTGACGGTGCCCAGCTCACGGGCGGCCACCAGATAGCCGCCGAACTCGTCGAAGTCCAGCGGTCCCGCCGTGACCCCGCTCAGCGTGTCCCCGGTGTTCGCGGTGGGGAACGGCGCCTGGCCCACCGGTACCAGCGACTCCACCTTCAGCCGCCCCGGGTTGGGGTCCTCGTACGAGGCGTAGCGGGTGCCGCCGCGCGAGGTGGCGTTCAGCTCGGGCTGGACGTTGACCCACAGCTCGTAGTACGCGGTGCTGGGGCCGACGATGGCGGCGTCCTCGACCTGGACGTTCATGCCCTCCAGCGAGGCGTACAGGTCCAGCGCGTACTTCTCGGGCTCCAGCGGCAGGTTCTCGATGCTGTTGCCGTCGGCCGTATCGCCCTCGGGCGCGTACCGGGCCGGGATCGCGCCGGCGTCCAGGACGACGGGCGCGGGCAGTTCGTTCCCGGAGGAGACCACGGAGACGGTGGGCCGGGAGATCTGGGTCAGCGAGGTGTCGCCCCGGGCGACGCCGCCGTAGTAGTACTCGGTGACGGAACCGCTGACGGTCACCGAGTCGCCGACCGCGACGGTGGGCGCCGCGTTGGTGAAGACGAAGATGCCCTCACTGGTGGCCGGGTCGTCGTCGGGCCGCGGGTCCTGGATCCAGAAGCCGCGCGAGCCGTACGTCCGTACCCCGGTGACGATTCCGGGCACATCGGTGACCTGCTCGCCCCGGAACGGGGAGATGCGGGTGTTTCCCTGGATGTCGTGGATGCGCAGCTCGCCGGTGTCGGCGGCGGAGGCCGAGAAGGGCGAGGTGACCAGGAGCGTGGCGCCGAGAGCGGCCGAGACGCCGAACGCGCCCACGGCGGTGGCGCGTCTGGACGGGCGGGACAGAGCGAACAAAATGCCCTCCGGGGGCGGGTGGGGACCTGTTGGGGACGGGGCTGCACTTCTACGCGCGTAAAGCTCCCGTACGCGCCGTGGGTTGTCAACGCCTGGCAGGGGTCGGCCGGGGGACTTTCCCGTGAACCGGCGCCGAAGGCTCGCGGGCCGGTGCGCTGTGTCTTTGGGCGTGCTGTGGATCACGCTCTAGGCTGAACCGACACGCCATCGTTGCCGAGGAGCCCCCACATCATGTCCGGTGCGGACCTGCCCACCCTGCCCCCCGTGCGGCTGCCCACCGAGGCGGAACTGGCGCGCGACGCGCTGGCCGTCCCGCTGGTCACCCGGGCCGCCGCCCTCGCCCGCTGGGCCCGCCCCGGGGTCCCGGTCGGCGCCGGGGCGGAGCTGCTCGCCGAAGGACTGCCGGAGGCGATCGCGGCGCTCGGCCTGGACGCGCACGAGTACGCCACGGAACTGACCGTCGAGGCCTGGAACTTCGCCGTCGACACCGGGCTCGTCGACGTCACCGAGGAGGAGGGCGAGCCCGGCACCGCGGCCGGCACCGCCGCGCCCGGCGCGGAACTGGAGCGGCTGACGGCCGGCACGCCCGAGGAGATCCTCGACATCTGGGCGGACGGCCTGGAAGCCGTGCTCGCCGACGCCGCGACCCCCACCATCGAAGATCTGCTGGGCGATGACCTGGAGTCGTTCGACCCCGAGACCTTCGACCTGGACACCCTGGAGTGGGACCCGGACGAGGAGGCCGCCTTCCTGGACTCCGCCCTGGCCCAGCTCTATCTGCTCGCCGCCACCGACGAGGACGTGGCGGCCGGCGCCATGGTCCCGCTCCCGGTGGTCGCCGCCGCGCTCGTCGTCCCGGACGGGGAGGAGCCCGAGGACGGCGAGGAGCCCAGCGACGAGACCCTGGAAGAGGTCTCGTCGGTGATGATGCGGCTGGACGAGCAGTTCCGGGTCCTGGAGGGCACCGGACTGCTGGAGTACGACCCGGTCGACCAGACCCTCATCGTGGCCGAGGGCGAGGAGGCGGCGGACGAACTCCCGGCGGAGGAGGAGGACCTGACCCGCTACGGCCAGGTGCGCCTGACCCCGCTCGGGGTGTACGGCGTACGCCGCCGGATGCGGGAGGCGGGCCTGAACGCCCCGGCCGTCGGCGATCTGGCCACGGCCGGCGCGGGGGCGCTGCTGACCGAACTCCCGCACCGCGCGCACGGCGCGGCCCAGGCGGAGGCCGAGGCCTGGCTGGCGGACCGCGACCCGCTGACCGCCGCCCGGGAACTGCTGACGGCGGCGCGCGGCACGGACGAGGACGCGCCGCTGCGGCGGCTGGGCTGCCAGCTGGCGCTCGCCCTCGTGGGCGCACCGGCGGAGCCGGCCCTGCGGGAGGTCCTGGCGGACCGCGAGCTGGGCGGCCTGGCGCGTGTCTGGCTGGCCGAACGCGGCGCCGCGGACGTACCGCCGCCGGACGAGGACCTGATCTTCTGGCTGACGATCGACACCCTCGCGGCCCAGCTGGCGACGGTCGACGAGGAAGAGGAGGACGAGGAGAACGAACTCCGCACCCTCATCGACGGCCTGACGGTCCAGCACAGCTCCTTCTTCGAGCACGCCTGGCGGGTCGATCACCCCGCGACGGCCGAGGTCCTGGAGGCCATGGGCCGGCTGCACCCCGACCGCGCCCTGGCCGAGGAGGCGCGCAAGGCGGCGCTGCGGGCGCGCGACCGCGGGGAGTAGCGAAACAAGGAAGCTCCCCGCACCTCGGGTGCGGGGAGCTTTCCGGTGCCGGGCACCGCTCAGCGGATGCTGCCGATCCACTGGGGGTCATCCGCCCAGAGGTCCTCGTCGTCGCCCCAGTAGGAGGCGGTGATGAGGATGTCGGCGCCGTGCGCCCCGGTGTCGAACGCCCAGCTCTGGCTCTTCTCGGTGCTCACGCCCGGGGCGAGACGGCCGGTCAGCCGCTGGTCGCCCTCGTACATGCCGAACTGCACCTCGCCGCCGCTGGTGGCACCGGCCACGCTCAGCGCGAGCGAGTCGAGGTCGGCCGGCGCGTCGCCGGTGTTGGCCACGGTCACGTGCACCCGGAACGGGGTCAGCCCCTCCTCCGGCCGTTCCCACTCCTCGATGCCGGCCGGGTCGAGGGTCTCGATCCGGTCGACGGTGACGGCGAGTCCGCTGTGCTCCCAGGTGTGGGTGGCGCCGAGGTCGAGGTCGTCCTGCCCCCGGGTGTCCGGTGCGGGCGGCTCCTGCGTCTCCTCCTCGCCGGCCTCGTCGTCGGACGCGTCGTCGTCCCCGGGGGGCTGACTCTGCGTCGGAAGGGGCAGGGCCGCGTCGCTGTCGTCGCAGGCGGCGGTGAAGGTCAGGGCCACCGCCGCCGCGCAGGCGGCGGCGGCGCGGCGTGCGCGCATGTTCATGAGTCCCCCGAGGACATGCAGATGATGTGGTGATCATGCAGCGTAGCCGTTCGGCGGACGCCCGCGCACCCTACGCGAGGCCGAGCGGATGCTCGGTGAAGTGCCCCAGGGAGACGAAGCCGAGCCTGCGGTAGACGGGTTCGCCCTGTGCGGAGGCCTGCAGCACCACCGTGCGCGCGCCCGTCCCGTACGCGGTGCGCAGCGCGGCGGCGGTCATCGCCGTGCCGTGGCCGCGCCCGCGGTGGGCGGTGAGGGTGCTGATGTTGTAGAGACCGGCCACGCCCGCGTGGTGGAACACCTCGGCCGAGCTGACCGGGCGGTCCCCGTCGTACCCCACCAGGTACCGCGCCGCACTGTCCGGGGCGAGCGCGAAGCCGGCGGCGCGGCGGAAGAACTCCACGACGGTGGCCGAGGCCGGCTCCCAGTTGGCGGACAGCACGGCGGCGTAGTCCGCCAGTTGGGCGGCGGTGATCACCGGACGGATGGTGAGACCACGGGGCGTGGGGGCCGCGGGGGGCGGTGGCTCCGCGAGGGCCTTCCACATTGCGGCTTCCCGCTCGGCCGCGCCGAACCCGGCGGCGGCGAGTCGCTCGCCGAGGTCGGCGGGGGATGAGGCGGGCCCCACCCACCAGGAGAACGGCCGGCCGGTGGCCGCCAGGTTGCGCGCCGTCTCGGCGATCCGGGAGTCGGCGGCCCCGGGCGAGAACCGTGCCCCGGCCACGATGTTGAACGTGTCATCGGCCAGCCCGCTGTCGGCGATCAGCAGATCACCCTCCTCGGCGACGGACGCGCCGGGCAGCCGCCGGTGCAGATGGCAGGCGTGCTCGGCCAGGTTCCGCTCCATCAGGGCCGCGATCCCGTCCGTCCCGTCCGTCCTGCCGCTCTCGTCCCACATCCGCCCTGGCTCCGCTCACTCGTGTCCCGGTATCGGCCGCGCGACCACCTCATCACAAGCCGCTCAAGACGGACACCGGATTTCGGTGGACGCCGGGCGGGCCCGCACGTCCCCGTGTCCGGGTCCTTGACGGGGGTGGGGGCCGTTGCGAGGATCCCGGATGGGCCGGGTCCCCTTGCGCGCGCCAGCCGTAAGCGCTTTCGCCCGGCCAGTGGTCACCGCACGCTCCTCCGGTTCGCGAGTACCGGGTACGGGACAGTTCCGCGCTTCTCGTGAATCGATTCAGCACACTCCCCCCACCGTAGGAGAGAACGCATGGGAACGCGCAAGATCAGAGCCGTGACGCCCTTCCGCAGGCGGAGGTCCTCCCTGGTCGTCGCCGGCTTCCTCGCCATGGTCACGGCCGCCGCCACCCTCACCGGGGCCGGCGGTGCCTCCGCCGCCGATGCGGCCGACGCCCGCACCACCGCCGCCGACCGAGTCACCGCCGGTGATGTCGGCGCCCTGGCCTGCGGCGACTCCGGGGCACACGCCCAGGCCGTGCAGAACGGCACCACCTGGACCGCGCCCGGGTACTCCGGCACCGACATGCTCGCCGCCATGCGGGCCGCGGTGAACAGCCTGACCCCGGGGCGCACCAGCAAGCAGCGCGTCGTGGTGCGCGGGTCCGGGAACATGCCCGCCAACCAGTCGCTGGATCTGCCCAGTTACACCATCCTGGAGGTCTGCGGCACGATCAACGTCACGGGCACCCCGGGCGGTGACCACGCCGTGGTGCGCGGGCGCAACGTGACCGACATCGAGGTGCCGTACCTCAACGTCACCGGCGCCCCCTACTTCGGGGTGTTCGTGCGCAACGGGACGAACATCACCCGCGGCCAGCTCGATCTGCGGCTCTCCGGCGGGCTCGGCGTCCGGATCGACAACCACAGCAACCGCGACGTCCGTACCCGCAATGTCCGCATCGACAACGTCTACGTGTCCGGTACCAACAACCACGGGGTGGAGACGTACGGGGTCGACGGGCTGACCATCGGGACCGTCACCGCCAGGAACACGGCCTACTCGGGGCTCCTGCTGAACGACACCATCAACGCCACCGTGCAGCGGGTCGACGGCCAGGGCACCGGGACGGGGACCGGCTACGCGGCGTTCCGGATGGCCAACCGCAACGGCCGGGTCGGGGACGGCTACCCCACCAACATCCGGGTGGGCGAGGTCATCGCCCGTGGCGGCGGGCGCGGGATCTTCTGCGTGTCGGAGAGCGGCGGCGCCGTGATCGACCGCATCGACATCGCGCAGACCGGCAGCAACGCCATCCTCATCGAGAACTGCTACAACGTGACCCTCGCAGCCGTCGGCGGCACGGTCAGCGGCCCCGGGGACATCCGGATCGCCGCCCGTACGGAGTTCGCCAACACCCGGGACGTCACCCTCCAGAACCTCACGGTGACCAACTCGGCGGTCAATGAGAACCCGTGCGGCGTGAACATCCAGTTCCGCAACCTCACCCTGAACAACTCCAGTCGCAACACCTGTAGTTGATCGCAGCGGCGGGGCACCGGCCGGCCCGTTCGCGCGGATGTGCGCGGCGGGCCGGCCGGTGGCTCGTAGAAAGCCCTTTCCCCCAGTTCTGTCCCAACCGTTGACGTCCCCCGCGCCTCCCTCTAGCGTGCGCTGTGCATCTCATACGTCATACGCCATATCTCATATACGAGACGAGCCAGCCCACGCCATGAGCCCCCCGCGTCCCGGCACACTCCCGGTTCCCGTCCCCATCCCCTCCCGGACCAGCTACGTCCTGGAGCATCTGACCCACGCCATCCTCAGCGGAGCGCTGGCGCCCGGGTCGCCCCTGGTGGAGACCGAACTGGCCGCCGGCTTCGGGGTGTCCAAGACCCCGGTCCGCGAGGCGCTGAAGACCCTCGCGGGCCGTGGGCTGGTCGAGATGAACGAGTACAGGGGCGCCGCCGTACGCACCGTGGACGCCGGCATGGCCCGCGCCGTGTACGACATCCGGCAGCTGCTGGAGCCCGAGGCGCTGCGCCGCACCGTCGCCGCCGGCCGCGAGCTTGCCCCGGCCCGGGAGGCCCTGGCCCGCGCGCTGGCCGCCACCGACGCCGCCGACCGCGCCGAGGCCAACCGCGACTTCCACCGCGCCCTGTACGCCCCCTGCGGCAACCCGCTGCTGGTGAAGACCCTTGACGACCTGCGCGATCAGGCCGCCCTCGTCTCCTCCGTCGCCTGGCAGATCACCCCCAGCTGGGACGGCGAGGCGGACGAGCACCGGGCGATCCTGGCCCGCGCCGAGGAGGGCGACGCCGACGGCGCCGCCCGGCTGTTGCACGCGCACATAGCGGGGTTCGTGTCCCGGGCGTTCCCCGAGGACGCGCTCCCCAAGGAAGGCAGTGAGAAGACACCATGACCGACTTCGCGGCCCAGCGCGCCGCCCTCGCCGATGTGGTGGCCATCCCGGTCACCCCGTTCGACGCCGAGGGCGCGCTCGACCAGGACACCTACCGCGCGCTGCTGCGCAGGCTCCTCGACGGCGGCATCCGGACCCTCACGCCGAACGGCAACACCAGTGAGTTCTACTCCCTCACCCCCGCCGAGCGCCGCCTGGAGGTCGAACTGACCGTCGCCGAGGCGGGCGACGAGGCGCAGATCGTCGTCGGGATCGGCCTGGATCCGGCCACCGCCGTCGCCGACGCCCGCGCCGCGGCCGACGCCGGCGCGCACCTCGTCATGGTGCACCAGCCCGTGAACCCGTACGTCTCGGCCGAGGGCTGGGTGGAGTACCACCGCGTCATCGCCGAGGCCGTGCCCGGTCTCGGCGTGGTCCCCTACGTGCGCAACCCCCTCCTGGAGGGGTCGGCGCTGGCCCGGCTCGGTGAGCTGAGCCCCAACGTCATCGGCGTGAAGTACGCCGTGCCGGACGCCGTACGGTTCGCCACCTTCGCCCGCGAGGCGGGCCTGGACCGGTTCGTGTGGGTGGCCGGCCTCGCCGAGCTGTACGCGCCCGGCTACTTCGCCACCGGCGCCACCGGCTTCACCTCGGGCCTGGTGACCGTCGCGCCGTCCGTCTCCCTCGACATGCTGACCGCGCTGCGCGCCGGCGACTACCCCGCCGCCATGAAGGTCTGGGAGCGGATCCGCGGTTTCGAGGAGCTGCGCGCCGCCCAGCAGTCGGCCAACAACGTGTCCGTGGTCAAGGAGGCGCTGGCCGTGCTGGGCCTGGCCCGCCGCGACATCAGGCCGCCCAGCGCCCCGCTGTCCGCCGAGGGCCGCGCGGCCGTGGCCGCCATCGTCGAAGGGTGGGACGTGCGATGAGCGAGGAGACCGCGAACCCCGCCGAGGACTTCGACCCGGCCACCCTGCGCAGCCACCAGTGGTACGGCACCGACGGGCTGCGCTCGTTCTCGCACCGGGCCCGTACCCGGCAGCTGGGCTATCTGCCCGAGGAGCACATGGGCAAGCCCGTGATCGCCATCCTCAACACCTGGTCGGACATCAACCCCTGCCACCAGCATCTGCGCGAACGGGCCGAGGCCGTCAAGCGCGGGGTGTGGCAGGCCGGCGGCTTCCCGCTGGAGTTCCCCGTCTCGACGCTCTCCGAGACGTACCAGAAGCCCACCCCCATGCTGTACCGCAACCTGCTCGCCCTGGAGACCGAGGAACTGCTGCGCAGCTACCCGGTGGACGGCGCGGTGCTGATGGGCGGCTGCGACAAGACGACCCCGGCGCTGCTGATGGGCGCGGCCAGCGTCGACCTGCCCACCGTCTTCGTGCCGGCCGGGCCGATGCTGCGCGGCCACTGGCGCGGCGAGACGCTCGGCTCGGGCACCGACATGTGGAAGTACTGGGACCAGAAGCGGGCCGGGAAGATCGGCGACTGCGAGCTGGCCGAACTGGAGTGCGGACTGGCGCGTTCGCCGGGCCACTGCATGACCATGGGCACCGCCTCCACCATGACCTCCGCCGCCGAGGTCCTGGGCGTCACCGTCCCCGGCGCCGCCTCCATCCCGGCCGTGGACTCCGGCCACAGCCGGATGGCCGCCGCCGCGGGGCTGCGCGCCGTGGAGCTGGTCAAGCGCGGTGAGAAGCTCTCGAAGTTCCTCACCCGCGAGGCGTACGAGGACGCCGTCACCACGGTGCTCTCGCTGGGCGGTTCCACCAACGCCGAGATCCACCTCATCGCGATGGCCGGCCGCTCGGGCGTGGACCTGACCCTGGACGACTTCGACCGCATCGCCCGCACCGTCCCGGTGCTGGCCAACCTGCGGCCCGGCGGCGCCCACCTCATGGAGGACTTCCACTACGCGGGCGGCCTTCCGGGACTGCTCGCGCGCCTGGGCGAGACGCACCTCCACCTGGACCGGCCCACCATCAGCCACCCCAGCCTGCGCGAGCAGCTGGCCGGCGCCCTCGTCCACGACGACGACGTCATCCGCACCCTGGACAACCCGCTCGCCCCCGAGGGCGGCGTCGCCGTGCTGCGCGGCAACCTCGCCCCCGACGGCGCCGTCATCAAGCACATCGCCGCCGAGCCGCACCTGCTCCAGCACACCGGCCCGGCCGTGGTCTTCGACGACTACAAGACCATGCAGAAGAACATCGACGACCCGGAGCTCGGCATCACCGCCGACAGCGTCCTGGTGCTGCGCGGCTCGGGCCCCCTCGGCGGCCCCGGCATGCCCGAGTACGGGATGCTGCCGATCCCCGACTACCTGCTCAAGGAGGGCGTCACCGACATGGTGCGGCTCTCCGACGCCCGGATGAGCGGCACCAGTTACGGGGCCTGTGTGCTGCACATCGCCCCCGAGTCGCATGTCGGCGGGCCGCTGGCGCTGGTGCGCACCGGTGACCTCATCACCCTGGACACCGAGGGGCGCCGCCTCCACCTCCACGTGGACGACGAGGAGCTGGAGCGCCGCCGCGCCGACTGGCAGGCGCCGCCGCTGCGGTACGGGCGCGGGTACGGCGTGCTGTACGAGCAGCACATCACCCAGGCCGACACCGGCTGCGACTTCGCCTTCCTCTCCCAGCCGGGCGAGGTGCCCGAGCCGTACGCGGGCTGAAGGGCCACTCATGACAACGAACAGCAACAGCCCGCTTCCCGTGGTGCTCGTGGGCGCCCGGGGGCACGGCCGCTGGCATCTGCGCAATCTGCGCCGGCTGACGGCGAGCGGCGCCGTCACCCTCGCCGGGATCTGCGAACTCCAGCCGCTGACCGCCGAGGAGCTGGGCGAAGGGCTCGGCGCCCCTGTCCAGTCGGCCGACCTCGCGGAGCTGCTGGAGCGCACGGGTGCCCGGATCGTCATCATCTGCACGCCCATCCACACCCACGCCGATCTGGCGCTGACCGCAGCCGGGGCCGGCGCGCACATCCTGCTGGAGAAGCCGCCGGCCCCCTCGCTGGCCGAGTTCCGGCGGATGGCGGACGGGATCGCGGCGGCCGGTGTGCGGTGCCAGATCGGCTTCCAGTCGCTCGGCTCGCACGCCCTGCCGTACCTGCGGGGGCTGATCGACGGCGGTGCGATCGGGCACGTGAACGGGTACGGGGCCGCCGGTGCCTGGGTGCGGGAGGAGGCGTACTGGCAGCGCGCGCCGTGGGGCGGTCTGCGCCGCACCCCGGACGGCCGCGATGTGGTGGACGGGGTGCTCACCAACCCGCTCGCGCACGCGGTGGCCACCGCCCTCCACCTCGCCGGGGCCGACCGCGCGCAGGATGTCGACACGGTCGAGCTGGAGCTGTACCGGGTCAACGACATCGCCTCGGACGACACCTCCGCCGCCCGGATCACCACGCAGGACGGCACCCGCGTGGTCACCGCCGTCACGCTGGCCGCCGAGCGTCCGGGCGAGCCGTACGTCGAGGTGCACGGCGAACGGGGCCGCATCACCTTCTGGTACAAGCAGGACCGGGTGCTGCTGGAACGCGAGGGCCACGAGCCGGAGTACAGCGACCACAGCCGGACCGATCTGCTGGAGAACCTGATCGCCCATCTGCGCGACCCGGCCACCGCGCTGCTGGTGCCCCCGGAGCGCACCGGCGCCTTCATGCGGCTGGTGGAGGCGGTACGCACCGCGCCCGAACCACGGGTGCTGCCGGACGCGGCCTGGCGCACGGAGCCCGCCGTGCAGGGGCCGCGCCGCGTCATCGACGGTGTCGACGCGCTGACCGCCGCCGGGGCGCGGCGGCTGGCGCTGTACTCCGAACTGGGGGCGCCCTGGGCCGGCTGACCCGGCCCGTACGCCACCCCTCGCGGTCGCCCCGCTGGGCCCGCTTGTCCGCATTCCCCTTTGTTCACCGCCGAATCGAAGGAGTCGCCATGCCCGTACGCCGTCTGAGAGCCGGTGCCCTCGCCGGGTGCGCCGCGCTGGCCGTGGGCCTGCTGCCCCTGGGGGCCACCGCCCGGGCCGCCGGCCCCGCTTGCCTGCCGGACCCCTCCCGTACGGTCCTGGGTGCCGGTGACGGCTGGGGTGCGGCAGAGGGCGGGGTGACCGGGGGGTCGGAGGCCGACCGGGCGCACACGTACACGGTCACCGACCGCGCCGGGCTGGTCGCCGCGCTCAACGACCAGGACCCCACCCCCAAGATCATCAAGATCAGGGGGACGGTCGACGTCAACACCGACGACGCGGGCCGGGTGCTCGGCTGCGCCGACTACGCGGTCGACGGCTACACCATCGAGGACTATCTCGCCGCCTACGACCCGCAGGTGTGGGGCTGGGAGAGCGAGCCGGAGGGTCCCCTCGAGGACGCCCGGCACGCCTCCCAGCTCGCCCAGCGCGAACGGGTACGGCTGTCGGTCGGCTCCAACACCACCATCATCGGCGAGGGCCGCGACGCCCGCCTGCTGGGCGCCAGCCTGAGCGTCCAGAACGCCGAGAACGTCATCATCCGCAACCTCACCCTGGAGGACGCCGCCGACTGCTTCCCCTCCTGGGACCCCACCGACGGCCAGTTCGGCAACTGGAACTCCGAGTACGACGCCATCGAGCTGCGCGGCTCACGCCACGTGTGGATCGACCACAACACCTTCACCGACGGCCGCAACCCCGACAGCGGGCTGCCGCACTACTTCGGGCGGCTGTACCAGCAGCACGACGGGCTGCTGGACATCGTGCGCGGCACGGACCTGGTGACGGTCAGCTGGAACGTCTTCCGCGAGCACGACAAGACCATGATCATCGGCAACGGTGACGGCGCGGGCGCCGACGACCGGGGCCGGCTGCGGATCACCCTGCACCACAACCTCTTCCACAACGTCAACGAGCGGGCGCCCCGGGTCCGCTTCGGCCAGGTGGACGTCTACAACAACCACTACCGGCAGGACGAGGGCGGCCGGTTCGGCTACAGCTGGGGTGTCGGCTTCGAGTCCCGTCTCGTCGCCGAGCACAACGCGTTCACGCTCGCCCGGGGGACCACCGCCGACCGGGTCATCCGGCCCTTCAACGACGGCCAGTCGCTGACCGCGGGCGACAACTGGTTCAACGGGCGCCCGGTGGACCTGATCGCCGCCTACCACGCCACCGGACCCGCGCGCACGGTCGGCGAGGACGCCGGCTGGACCCCCGCGCTGCGCACCCGGGTCGACCACCCGGCGGCGGTGCCGGTCCTGGTGGGCCTGTACGCGGGCAGCGGCCGGCTCATCGGCTGATCCGCGCGCCGTTGCGCGACGGTGCCCCGGCGGGCGCACGCCCGCCGGGGCACCGTCGCGCGGGCATACTTTCGGACAACGGAACGGATGAAAAGGCACAGTGTTGAGCGAGACGCACGGCCGCACGGCCCGGGGGTTCGAGCCGGTGCGGGAGGAACTGGCGGCGCTGCTCGCCGCCGACCCGGAGCACTCGGCGCAGGTCGCGGCGTATCTGCACGGCCGCCCTGTCGTCGATCTGTGGGGCGGTCCCGGCCTCGGGGGTGATGCGCTGATCGGTGTGTTCTCCTCCACCAAGGGCGCCGCCTATCTGACCGCCGCGCTGCTGGCACAGGAGGGAGTGCTGCACCTCGATCGCGAAGTGCGGCACTACTGGCCGCGGTTCGCCGCGGCCGGCAAGGAACGGGTCACCCTGCGGCAGCTGCTGACCCACCGGGCGGGCGCGATCGGCACCGAGGCCGGTTTCGGCCTCGCGGAGTTGGCGGACGACCGCGCGCTGGCCGAACTGCTGGCCCCGCACCCCCCGTACTGGAACCCGGACAGCGGGCTCTTCGGCTACCACACGGCGACCATCGGCGCGCTCCTCGGCGAGGTGGTGCGCCGGGCGACCGGACGCACGCTCCAGCAGGTGTACGAGGAGCGGATCCGCCGCCCGTACGGCATCGAGATGTTCCTGGGACTGCCGCAGGAGTACGAGGAGCGGGTGGCGACCGTGCTGCCGCCGCAGCCGCTGCCGGAGAACCCGTTCGCGCCCGACCGCCTCGGCGGCATCGCGGGCAACGAACACCGCCCGGACGCGGGGCCGCTGTGGGAGTGGCCCAACTCCCGGTCGTTCCGGGCCGGTGGCCAGGCGTCGGCCGGGGGAGTGGGCAGCGCGCGCGGCTTGGCCCGGCTCTACGCGGCGGCGGTGCACGGTACTGCGGACGAGGACGGCACCCGCCGGCCGCCGCTGCTGCGCCCGGATACCTACGGCGGCTGGGCGCTGCCGCAGGTGGCGGGCCAGGACCTGGTGCTGGACATCCACCGCCCGTACGGCGTCGGCTTCATGATCGGGCTGCCGTTCCTGGGCGCCGGGTCCTTCGGACACGACGGGGCGGGTGGCTCGATGGCCTTCGCGGATCCGCGTTCCGGCCTCACTTTCGGCTATGTGCGCCGCCGTTTCCCGGTACCGGGCGGTGCCGGGCCCGACGCGGAACGGCTGGCCCGTACCGCGCGGGCCTGTGCGCTGGCCCTGGGCGGGTGAAGGGGCAGCCGGCCGCCGGGCGGGCCCTGGACAGGACCCGCCCGGCCGCGCCGGGTGCGCCGCCGCGCTCAGTCCGCCTCGGGGGTCGGGTGCGGCCGGTGCCCGACCGGCCACTGGGGCGGACTGGTGACGAAGTGCCCGCCCAGGTGCGCCTGGTCGGGGTTGGCCAGGTCCAGCTCGCCCTGTTCGGCGATCAGCTTCTCCGCGAACTTCTCGGAGTCGTCCTGCGGTGCGTAGCCGAGCCCGCGCGCGGTGGCCAGGTCCCACACCAGGCGGGTGTTGGCCGAGGAACCGTAGACGACGGTGTGGCCGACCTCCCGTGCCGTCAGCGCGGCGTGGAAGAGCCGGGCCCCGTCCTCCGGGCTCAGCCACATCGACAGCATCCGCACCGAGTTGGGTTCGGGGAACAGCGACCCGATCCGGACGGACACCGTCTCCATGCCGTGCTTGTCCCAGTACAGCTGGGCCAGGTCCTCGCCGAAGCACTTGGACAGGCCGTAGAAGGTGTCGGGCCGGTGCGGGGCGTCGGCCGGCAGCAGCGGGGTGTCCGCGCCGGCGGCGGGCCACGGGTGGTAGCCCATCGCGTGGTTGCTGGAGGCGAAGACGACCCGGCGCACGCCTTCCTCTCGGGCGGCCTCGTAGAGGTTGTAGGTGCCCTCGATATTGGCGCGCAGGATCTTCTCGAAGGAGGACTCCAGGGAGATCCCCGCGAGATGGAGAATGGCGTCGGTCCCGCGCACCGCCTCACGCAGTGCGTCCCGGTCACCGAGGTCGGCGGTGATGGCCTCGGGGGCTCCGGGCACGGGGACCACATCGAGCAGCCGCAGCGTATAGCCGTAAGCGGGGAGCAGTTCCCGCATCAGGGTGCCCACGCCGCCGGCGGCTCCGGTGAGCAGAACCGTGGATCCGGTACGACCTGTGGGCTCAGCGGCACTCATCGAGTCTCCATCCATAAATATCGTTCATATATCGGGACACGCTAAGTGGTCGCCGTGTGCCCGTCAACGTGCTGTCAATGACCTGTTGACCATTGATTCCGTACTCATCTAGCGTGGTCGTTCAGGTATATGGACGATAGTCATCATCCTGTACGAGTCCCTGGGGGCCCGCATGACGACCACCTCACTCGCCACCCGGCTGGCGGGTCCGCTCTTCTTCCCCGTGACCGCCTACGGACCGGACGGCGCTCTCGCCACCGACACCTACCGCGCCCATCTGCGCGCCGGGATCGAGGCGGGCGCCGGAGCCATCTTCGCCTGTTGCGGGACCGGGGAGTTCCACGCCCTGACCCCCCAGGAGTTCCGCACCTGCGTCGCCGCCGCCGTCGAGGAGGCCGCCGGACGCGTCCCCGTGGTCGCCGGCACCGGCTACGGCACCGCCCTCGCCGTGGACTTCGCGCGCAGCGCGGAGGCCGCCGGCGCCGACGGACTGCTCGCCCTGCCGCCCTACCTGGTGCGCGCCGAACAGCACGGCCTGCTCGACCACTACACCCGGATCGCCGCCGCCACCAGCCTGGACGTCATCGTCTACCAGCGCGACAACGCCGTCTTCACCCCCGCCACCGTCGTCGAACTCGCCCGCGTCCCCGGCATCACCGGCTTCAAGGACGGCCTGGGCGACCTCGACCTGCTCCAGCGCGTCATCAGCGCGGTGCGCACCGAAGCCCCCGGCGAGGAGTTCCGCTACTTCAACGGACTGCCCACCGCCGAACTCACCCAGAGCGCCTACCGCGCCCTGGGCGTGGACCTCTACTCCTCCGCCGTCTTCTGCTTCGCCCCCGAGATCGCCCTCGCCTTCCACACCGCGCTCGCCACCGGCGACCGGGACACCGCCGCCCGGCTCCTGGACGGCTTCTACCGGCCCCTGGTCGAGCTGCGCGACCGGGGCAAGGGCTACGCCGTCTCCCTGGTCAAGGCCGGAGTACGGCTGCGCGGCCTGGACGTCGGCCCGGTGCGCGCCCCGCTCACCGAGCCCACCCCCGCCCACGTCACCGAACTCGCCGCGCTCATCGAGCGCGGCCTCACCCTGCTAGGACGCTGACCCGATGCCGATGCGCACCGCCGCCTTCCTCTACCCCTGGGACGTCACCGGCGACCCCGCCGCCCCCGAGCTGATCGCCGGCCTCGGCGTCCAGCAGGTCACCCTCGCCGCCGCGTACCACGCCACCCGCGCCCTCACCCCGCGCCACCCCGGCCACCGCATCGTCACGGCCCGGCACTCCGCCGTGTACTACCCGGCCGACCCCGCGCACTGGGCGGGATCCGCGCTGCGCCCCGCCGCCCAGACCTGGCTGCCGGGCGACGACCCGTACGGCGAGGCCGCCGGCGCGCTCACCGCCGCCGGGCTCGACGTCCACTCGTGGGTGATCCTCGCCCACAACTCCCGGCTCGGCCGCGAGCACCCCGACAGCACGGTGCGCAACGCGCACGGCGACCACTACCCCTGGGCGCCGTGCGTCGCGCGCCCCGAGGTGCGCGCGTACGCGGTCCGGCTGGCCGCCGAGGCCGCGGTGCGCCCCGGCACCACCGGCACCGAGCTGGAGTCCTGCGGCTGGTACGGCCTGGAGCACCCGCACGCGCACGACAAGATCGCCGGGGCCCCGCTGGGGGAGTACGGGCGGTGGCTGATGTCCCTGTGCTTCTGCGCCGTGTGCGAGCGGGGGTACGCGGAGCACGGCGCCGACCCGCGGGGTCTGCGCGCCCGGGTACGGGAGCTGCTGGCCCCCGCCTGGGAGGGGCGGGCCGTCGAGGGCGAGCTGAGCGGGGTGGACGCGGCGGCGGTGGCCGGCTGGCGCGACGCGGCGGCCGACACCTTCCAGCGGGAGACGGTGGCCGCCGTACGGGAGCGGGCCCGCGAGCGCGGACTGCCGCACTTCCGGGTGCTGCTGCACGCCCACCCGGCGCCGCGTGCCCTGGGTGCCAACGCCGGCGTCGGTCCGAAGGCGGTGCTGGACCACGCGGACGGGGTGGTGCTGCCGTGCACCGGCGGCGAGCAGGACCGTACCGCCGTGCTGCCGCCGTTCGCCGCGCACCGCCGGGCGGACACCGTGCTGGCGGCCAACTTCCAGGTCGTCGCGGGAATGGGCGGCAGCCCCGGTACGCTGGTGGACGACGCCGCACACGCCGCCTCTCTGGGCGCCACCGAACTGCGGCTCTACCACGCCGGCCTGGCCACCGCCGATGATCTGGCCCTGGTCCGGCACGCTCTCGCCCGGCTGCCCTGAGCGGTGCCCTGAGAACGCGATTCCGTAACGGTGCGGCATCGTGTTACACCGCGTAAACCTTTCCGGCTGGCTTGGCAGGCAGAATCCCCCGGTCGCACACCTTCGTGCCACCCGGACCACATCACCGAGGAAGCCCATGCCGCCCCGCCCCGCGCTCATCGAACGTGCCGACACCTTCTTCCAGATATCGGCGCGCGGCTCCACCCTGGGCCGGGAGGTGCGCGGCGGGCTCGCCACGTTCTTCGCCATGGCCTACATCCTGGTACTGAACCCGATCATCCTCAGCGGCGCCGAGGACGCCTACGGCAACCAGCTGGACTTCCAGCAGGTGGTCACCGTCACCGCGCTGGTGGCGGCGATCATGACCGTGCTGATGGGCATCACCGCGAACCTGCCGCTGGCGCTGGCCGCCGGGCTCGGCATCAACGCGATGGTCGCCTACCAGATCGCGCCCCGGATGAGCTGGCCCGACGCCATGGGCCTGGTGGTGATCGAAGGGCTCATCCTGTGTGCCCTGGCGGCCACCGGGCTGCGGCAGAAGGTGATGGACGCGATCCCGATGGCGCTCAAGCAGGCCATCGGGGTCGGCATCGGCATGTTCATCGCCCTGATCGGTTTCGTGAACGCCGGCTTCACCGCCCCCGGCGACGGCACCCCGCTGTCCCTGGGCGCCACCGGCGAGCTGACCGGCTGGCCGGTGCTGGTGTTCTGCCTGGGCCTGCTGCTGACGCTGGCGCTGATGGCCCGCAGGACCAAGGGCGCCATCCTCATCTCGATCGTCGTCACCACCGTCGTGGCGATCATCATCAACAGCATCGCCGACATCGACGACCTGGCCTGGGGCCTGACCGTGCCCCAGTTGCCGGACGACATCGTCGGCACCCCCGACTTCGGCCTGCTCGGCCAGTTCAGCCTGCTGGGCGCGTTCGGTGAGATCACCTGGATCACCGTGCTGCTCATCACCTTCACACTGTTCCTGACCGACTTCTTCGACAGCATGGGCACCGCGGTCGCCGTCTCCGGCGAGGCCGGGCTGCTGGACGAGAAGGGCCGGGTGCCGCGGTTGGGCCGGCTGCTGTTCGTGGACGGCCTGGCGGCCGCCGCCGGCGGCGCGGCCTCCGCCTCCTCCGGCACCTCGTACATCGAGTCGGCGGCCGGCGTCGGTGAGGGCGCCCGTACCGGCTTCGCCAACCTGGTCACCGGCGCGCTGTTCGCGCTGGCGCTGCTGTTCGCCCCGCTGGCGGCGGTGGTCCCGGCCCAGGCGGCGGCGCCCGCGCTGGTGGCGGTCGGCTTCCTGATGATGACGCAGGTGGCCCGGATCGACTGGAACGACTACACCCTGGCCGTCCCGGCGTTCGTCACCATCGCCGTGATGCCCTTCACCTACTCGATCACCAACGGCATCGGCGCCGGCTTCGTCACCTACGTGCTGATGAAGATCGCGACCGGCCGGGTCCGCGAGATCAACTGGATGCTGTGGCTGACCGGCGCCCTGTTCGTGATCTACTTCGCGATCGACCCGGTGCAGCAGGTGCTCGGCGTCAGCTGACGCCCGGGAGAACGGCACGACGACGCCCCCCGGCCCGTCATCACGGGCCGGGGGGCGTCGCGCGTCGCGTCGGGCACTGCGTCACAGATGACGGGTGGCCAGCGTCAGCCGGTCCCGCGCGTGCAGCATCGCCTCCTTGATCTGCTGCTCGTGGGAGGGGGTCAGCCGGGCCACCGGGACCGAGCAGCTGATCGCGTCGCGCGCCGGGGTCCGGTACGGGATGGCCACCCCGTAGCAGGTCAGCCCCACGGTGTTCTCCTCGCGGTCGATCGCGTAGCCGCGCTCGCGCACCGTTCCCAGCTCCTCGATCAGCTGCTCGCGGTCCGTGACGGTGTGCTCGGTCAGCGCCTCCAGCTCCGGCGGCAGCAGCTCCCGGATCCGCTCGTCCGGATACGTGGCCAGCAGCGCCTTGCCCAGCGAGGTGGAGTGCGCCGGCAGCCGGCGGCCGACCCGGGTGAACGGGCGCAGATAGTGGTCCGATTGCCGGGTGGCCAGATAGACCACGCTGGTGCCGTCCAGGCGGGCCAGGTGGATGGTCTCGGTGGTCTCGTCCGAGAGCCGGTCCAGCGTCGTGCGCGCGGCGGCCACCACCTCGTCGCCGTCGATGTACGAGGTGCCCACCAGCAGTGCCCGCACCCCGATGCCGTACCGGGTGCCGGTCGGGTCGGTCTCCACCCAGCCGAGCTCCACCAGGGTGCGCAGCAGCATGTACAGACTCGACTTCGGGTAGCCGACCGCCGACTGCACGTCGGCGAGCGAGTGCATACCGGGACGCCCCGCGAAGAACTCCAGCAGTTCCACGGTCCGCACCGCGGATTTGACCGGGGATGCGCCTGTCTCACCGGCTGCCATCGACCTTGACCCCTTTGTTCGAACCGCTATAGAGTCACTGCACGTTCCCTATTCACATACAGGGACGGTGTTCAGCATATCGAACGTTCAGTGCGGGAGGAACGACCGGTGCCAGCAGAACCAGTGTGGAGCGTGGACCCCCGGACCGGAAAGCGGCGGGAACAGGTCACCACCGAGGCCACGGCCGCCGACGTGGACCAGGCCGTCCGCGCCGCGCACGCCACGGTGGGGCGGCTCGCCGACCGTGACACCCGGATCGCCCTGCTGCGGGCCGCCGCGGACGCGCTGGAGGCCGACCGCGAGGCCATCATCGCCGCGGCCGACGCCGAGACCGCCCTGGGCCTGCCCCGGCTGACCGGCGAGCTGGGCCGCACCACCGGCCAGCTGCGCGCCTTCGCCGACGAGGTCGAGGACGGCGCCTACCTCGGCGTCATCATCGACCACGCGGATGCCTCCCTCACCCCGCCCCGGCCCGATCTGCGCCGCTACAAGATCCCGCTGGGCGTGGTCGCGGTCTACTCCGCCTCCAACTTCCCGCTCGCCTTCTCCGTGCCCGGCGGCGACACCGCCTCCGCGCTCGCCGCAGGCTGCCCCGTCGTCGTCAAGGCCCACCCCGACCACCCCGCCACCTCCGCCCTGACCGGTGCTGCGCTGCGCCGTGCCGCCGCGCAGGTGGGGCTGCCGGAGGACGTCGTCTCGGTGGTGCACGGCTTCGAGGCCGGCATCGAGCTGATCAAGCACCCGCTGGTCTCGGCGGCCGGTTTCACCGGCTCGGTACGCGGCGGACGCGCGCTGTTCGACGCCGCCGCCGCCCGGCCCACCCCCATCCCCTTCCACGGCGAGCTGGGCAGCCTCAACCCGGTCGTCATCACCGAGGCCGCCGCCGCCGAGCGCGCCGAGGAGATCGGCGAGGGCCTGGCCGGCTCGGTCACCCTGGGCACCGGCCAGTTCTGCGTGAAGCCCGGACTCGTCCTCGCCCCGCAGGGCGAGGCGGGCGACCGGCTGGTGGCCACCCTCGGCGAGAAGCTCGCCGCCGCCGCCCCCGGGGTCCTGCTGGACACCCGGATGCGCGACAACTTCATCAACGGCGTCGCCGCCCGTACGGAGCTGGCGGAGGTCACCACCAGCACCGCCGCCGGCGGCGGCGAGGAGCAGACGGTCGTCCCCGGCTTCCTCACGGTGCCCGCCGCCCGGCTCGCGGAGGACGGCAGCGCCCACGAACTGCTGATCGAGGAGTGCTTCGGGCCGGTCACCGTGATCGCCCGCTACACCGACAGCCAGCAGGTCAGCCAGGTGCTCGACCGGCTGCCCGGCAACCTCACCGCCACGGTGCAGCTGAGCACGGCCGAGGCGGCGGGGGAGAGCGGCGACGGCGCCGCGCTCGTCGCCGAGCTGACCCCGCTGGCCGGCCGGGTCCTGGTCAACGGCTGGCCCACCGGCGTCGCGGTCACCCCCGCGCAGCACCACGGTGGCCCGTACCCCGCCACCACCTCCACCTCCACCTCGGTGGGCGCCACGGCCATCGAACGCTGGCTGCGCCCGGTCGCCTACCAGTCCACCCCCCAGGCCCTGCTCCCGCAGGAACTGAAGGACGCCAACCCGCTGGGCCTGCCCCGCCGGGTGAACGGCAAGCGCGAGGGCTGACCGCCCGGCCGCGCACGACGGCGCCGGCGCACCGCGCCGCGAGGGCCGGAAGCCATGGCTTCCGGCCCTCGCGGCTGTGCCCGCGGCCCGGCCCGCCGGTCTCCCGCAGGCCCGTGCGACACGGCCGCGAGTCGCAGATCCGCTGTCCGGCGAAAACTGGTCGTGTTGTCACCTTTGATGCTTCACGCGACCCCTGATCGCTCCTAACCTCTCGGAAATGTCCTGTTTCCGGAAGTAAGGATCAGCGGATGTCCGTCCAGCGTCGCCCGGTCTTCCCTGAGTTCGACCCGGACGAGGTGAGTTCCAACCTCTCGGCCAACCGGCCCTTCCACGAGGTCGCCGCCGCCCGGTTCAGCCGGCGGTCCGTGCTCGCCTCCGGTGCCGTCGCCGCCGCGGCCGGGTTTCTCACCGGGAGTACCGGTACCGCCCAGGCCACCCCAGGCCCCGCGCCGGCGGAGCCCACCGGCCGCCGGCCCACCCTCGGCTTCACCCCGGTCCCCACCTCCGACGCCGACGGGATCACCCTCCCCGCCGGGTACGAGGCACAGGTCATCATCCCCTGGGGCACCCCGATCCGCCCCGGCGGACCCGCCTGGCGCAAGGACGCCTCCAACTCCGCCGCGGACCAGGCCGAGCAGGTCGGCATGAACCACGACGGCATGCACTTCTTCCCGCTCGGCAAGGGCGCCGAGGGCAGCCGCCGCGGCATGCTCGTCCTCAACCACGAGTACATCGACCAGCAACTCCTCTTCCCGGACGGCGACGCCGAGATGACCCGCGAGAAGGTCGCCAAGGCCCTCGCCGCGCACGGCGTCAGCATCGTCGAAATCGTCCGCACCGACGACCGCGGCTGGCAGGTCGCCGACTCCCCGCGCGCCCGGCGCGTCACCACCGACACCCCCGTCACCTTCTCCGGACCGGTGGGCCCGCGGCACCCCGCGCTGCGCGCCGACGGCCCGCCCCGGGGCACCATCAACAACTGCTCGCACGGCGTGACCCCCTGGGGCACCTACCTCGCCTGCGAGGAGAACTTCAACGCCTACTTCGGCACCGAGCGCGCCGGTTGGGAACCCACGCCCGAGCAGGCCCGGTACGGCATCGACCACGAGGGCTTCGGCTACCGCTGGCACGAGGCGGACCCCCGCTTCGACATCGCCGTCAACCCCCACGAGGCCAACCGGTTCGGCTGGGTCGTGGAGATCGATCCCATGGACCCCGACGCGGTCCCCGTCAAACGCACCGCGCTGGGCCGCATCAAGCACGAGGGCTGCGTCACCACCGAGGCGCGCGGCCGGATCGTCGCCTACACCGGGGACGACCAGGACGGCGACTACCTCTACAAGTTCGTCGGCGAGGGCACCTGGCGCGACCAGCGCGCCCGGGGCCGCAGCCCCCTGGACCACGGCACGCTGTACGTCGCCCGGTTCGAGGACGACGGCAAGGGCCGCTGGCTGCCGCTCACCCACGGCACCGGGCCGCTGACCCGCGCGGGCGGCTGGGCGGACCAGGCCGATGTGCTGCTGCGCACCCGCGAGGCCGCCGACGCGCTCGGCGCCACCCCGATGGACCGCCCCGAGTGGATCGCCGTCAACCCCGCCAACCAGGACGTCTACTGCTCGCTCACCAACGGCAGCGGCCGGGGCGGCGCCGCCAACCCCCGTACGCCCAACCCGTACGGGCACATCATCCGCTGGCGCGAGTCCCGAGGTGACAACACCGCCACCACGTTCACCTGGGACATCTTCCTGCTGGCCGGCGACCCGGCGTACGACGAGCGCACCGATCTCAGCGAGGACACCCGCTTCGGATCGCCCGACGGCCTGTGGTTCGACCCGGACGGCCGGCTGTGGATCCTCACCGATGTCTCCAACTCCTCCCAGAACCTGCCGGAGAAGGGTTACGACCGCATCGGCAACAACCAGATGCTCGCCGCCGACCCGCACACCGGCGAGATCCGGCGCTTCCTCACCGGGCCGCGCGGCTGCGAGATCACCGGGGTGATCACCACCCCCGACCAGCGCACCCTGTTCGTCAACGTCCAGCACCCCGGCGAGGCCACTCCCGCCTGGGGCGAGCCGACCCCCGGCAACCCCCGGGCGGTCAGCAACTGGCCCGACTTCGACCCCGAGGGCCGCCCGCGCTCCGCGACCCTCGCCATCCGCCGCACGGACGGCGGCGTCATCGGCGCCTAGCGACCGGCCCGTGAGCCCGATCCCGAGCCCGCCCCCGTACCGGCAGCCGGTACGGGGGCGGCCCGTCGGCGGTGGCGGCACGGCTCACACGGGCGGTTCCGGGTCGTACTGGATGCCCCGGCGCACGGCCCGGGCGCGTTCCTCGCCCGCCAGCCGGACCACCAGATGCAGCGCCATGTCGATGCCCGCCGAGACCCCGGCCGAGGTGATCAGGTCGCCGTCGTCGACGAAGCGGGCCTCGCGGCGCACCTCGATGGTGGGGTCCAGTTCCGCGAGCCGCTCCAGCGAACCCCAGTGGGTGGTGGCGGGGCGCCCCCTCAACAGGCCGGCCGCCGCGTACACCAGGGAGCCGGTGCACACGCTGGTCAGCAGCGGAACCCGGTCCCGCTGGGCACGCAGCCACGCCAGGTGCTCGGCGTCCGTCAGCTGCGGCCGGGTGCCCTGCCCGCCCGGGTGCAGGAGAACGTCGAGGGCGGGCATCGTGTCCCGGGCGTGATGGGCCGCGACCGTCAGGCCCTTGGCACACTCCACGGGCGCGCCGTCGGCGGAGAAGGTGAACACCTCCCAGCCGTCCCCGGGGAAGTTCCGCGTCCAGTACGCGAGCACCTCCCACGGTCCGATCGCGTCCAACTCCTCGACCCGGGGGAACAGCGCGATGCCGATCCTTCTCATCTCGTCCATGCGGTCATCCCACTACGTGGACTGACGGCGCACCAACTCGGTGGGCAGAATCACCGCCGAGGTGTCCTCCCCGCTGATCCGGGCGAGCAGCAGCCGCACCATCTCCTGGCTGATCCGGTCCCACGGCTGCCGGATCGTGGTCAGCGCGGGCCGTGAGGCCACCGCCGCCGAGGAGTCGTCGAAGCCGCCGACCGCCACGTCCTGCGGCACCCGCCGGCCCGCCGCCGTCAGCGCGGCCAGCGCGCCCTGCGCCATCAGGTCCGAGGCGACGAACAGGGCGTCCAGATCGGGTCGGCGCGCCAGCAGCGCGGTCGCCGCGGCCTCGCCGCCCTCCCTGCTGTAGTCCCCGGTGGCGATCAGCTCCTGAGCGACCGGCAGCCCCGACTCGGCCAGCACCTCCCGGTAGCCCGCCAGCCGTTCCACCCCGCCCGGGGTGTCCAGCGGGCCGGTGACCGTGCCGATCCGGCGCCGGCCAAGACCCACCAGGTGGCGCACCATCTCCCGGGCGCCGTCCCGGTCGTCCGCCGCCACGTGCGCCATCCGCCCGCCGGGGCCCATCGGTTTGCCGCACAGCACCACCGGAACCCCTGCCTCGGCCAGCTGTTCGGCCACCGGATCACCGGTGTGGCTGGAGACCAGCAGCACCCCGTCCACGTGCCCGGAGGTCACGTAGCGCAGCAGCCGCCGCTGTTCCTCCCTGGTCCCCGCGATCATCATCAGCAGCGGGATGTCGTGCGCGGCCAGCGCCTGGGTGCAACCGCGCAGCAGCACATTGAAGTTCGGGTCCTCGAAGAACTTCTCCTGCGGCTCCGTCAGCAGGAACGCCGCCGACCCTGACCGGCCGGTGATCAGCGAACGCGCATGCCGGTTCAGGACGTAACCGGTCTTGCGGATGGCCTCCTCCACCGCCTTGGCCGAGACGGCCGAGACGTTGTGGCCGCCGTTGAGGAACCGGGAGACGGTGCCCCGGGAGACACCGGCCTCCCGGGCCACGTCGTGGATCGTCGGCGCCCGCCGGCGCCGCGCTGGTACGGACATGGTCATGACTTTACGGCGCCCGAGAGCAGGTCAAGGCTCCAGAACCGCTGGATGAACAGGAACAGCGCGATCAGCGGGAGCACCGCCAGCAGCGCGCCGATGATCACCAGGGTGTACAGCGCCGGGGTGTTGGCGCCCTGGTTGAGGAGCGTGAAAAGTCCCAGCGTCAGCGGGAACTTCTCGTCGTCGCTGAGCATGATGTACGGCAGCAGGAAGTTGTTCCAGATGGCCACGAACTGGAAGAGGAAGATCGTCACCAGACCCGGCGCCATCATCGGCAGCGCCACGGTACGGAAGATCCGCCACTCCCCGGCACCGTCCATCCGGCCCGCCTCCACCACATCGGGCGGCACGGCCGCCGCCGCGTAGATCCGCGCCAGATAGATGCCGTACGGGGAGAGGATCACCGGCAGCAGCACCGACAGATGACTGTCGGTCAGCGACACCTCGGCCATCAGCAGATACTGCGGCACCGCCAGGATCACCGGCGGCATCAGCACACCGGCCAGCAGGATGTTGAAGATGGTCTCGCGGCCCCGGAAGCGGTACTGCGCCAGCGCGTATCCGCTGACCGCCGACACGGCGGCGGACAGCAGCGCGCCCAGCCCCGCGTACAGCGCCGAGTTGGCCATCCACGTCCAGTAGACGCCGTCCCGGTACGCCGACAGATCGCTGAGGTTCTCCGCGAAGCCGGTGCCGGGCCAGAAGGTGAACGTGGAGAACAGCTCGCTGCCGGACTTGGTGGCGGCCATCACCACCCACACCACGGGGAGCAGGCAGTAGGCCGCGCCCAGGAACAGCGCGGCCGTGGGCAGCCAGCCGCCCCGGCGCCGGGCACGGAGGGTGGTGGTCGGGGCGGTCATCGGTTCTCCTCCCGCCGGGAACGGGCGTTGGCCACCCGCAGAAAGCCGAAGGACAGCGCGAACGTCACCGCGGCGATGATCACGGCGGTGGCCGAGGCGGAGTGGATGTCGCCGCCCACGAAGGCGTCCTGGTACACCTTCATCAGCGGACTCCAGTTGGTGGACAGGCTGTTGGTGAGCGGCCGCAGCGTGGTCGGCTCGTTGTAGACCTGGAGGGTGGCGATGACCGAGAAGAAGAAGGTCAGCACCAGCGAGGGCGCCACCATCGGGATCTTGATCCGCCAGGCGATCTGCCACTGCGAGCAGCCGTCGAGCCGGGCCGCCTCGTACACCTCGGCGGGAATGGCGCGCAGCGCCGTGTAGATGACGATCATGTTGAAGCCGGTGCCGCCCCACACCGCGATGTTGGCGAGCGCGATGTACAGGGCGCCGCCGCTGAGCAGGTCGGGCTGCGGCAGCCCGAAGGAGTCCAGCAGGTAGTGCAGCGGGCTGACCGAGGGCAGGTAGAGGAAGCCCCACAGCAGCGCCGCGATCACCCCGGGGATGGCGTACGGCAGGAAGATCGCCAGCCGGGTGAAGGCACGGCCGCGGACCCGGTCGGAGTCCAGCATCAGCGCGAACACCAGGGCCAGGCCCAGCATCACCGGGACCACGATCAGGCCGTAGATCAGCACCCGCAGGGCACCGTCCAGCAGCACCGGGTCGCTCAGCGCCGCCGTGTAGTTGGAGAACCCGGCCCACACCTCGGAGCGGGCGCCGCTGCCCAGGCCCAGGCCCTTGACCTCGATCTTGCGCAGCGACAGGTAGATCGCGTAGCCGATGGGGAGCGCGAAGAACAGCGCGAACAGCACCCCGGCGGGAAGGAGGAACGCGTAGGGGGCGCGCCGCGGCGCCCCGTACGACGTGCGGTGCTTCTTCACTCCGTGACCTGGAAGCCGTGGCCGGCGAGGTCGTCGACGGTGGCGCGCTGCATGAGGGTCAGCGCGGCGCCGAAGTCGCTCCGGTCGCGGGCGGCCTGGGCGAACACGTCGTTGAACGTGGAGTAGGCGACGTTGGTGTTGGGGCCCCAGGCGGCGGGCGCGGTGCCCTCGGCCACCTCGGCGGCGACGGTGTAGAAGTCGGGCTGGTTGGCGAAGAACTCGGGTGCCTGGGCGAGCGCCTCACCGGTCTGGGCGGCGGTGGCGGCCGGGTAGATCCCGCCGTGGGTGACCAGGGCCGACAGCGCCTCGGGGTCGGTGTTCAGCCAGGTGGCGAACCGCGCGGCCGCGTCCTTGTCGCCCGCGTCGTTGGTGACGGCGGTGGTGGAGCCGCCCCAGGTGCCGGTGATGTTCTCGCCGGCGTTCCACTGGGGGAGCGGGGCCATGGCCCACTTGCCGGCCGTGTCGGGGGCCGCGGTGGTGAGGGTGCCGGGGGCCCACACGGCGCTCACCCAGGCGATCTGCTCGCCGGTGTTGAGGGCGTTGTTCCAGGCCGGGGTGTACATGGGCTGGTTGTCGATGGCGCCCTCGGCGACCAGGCCGCCCCAGAAGTCGGCGACCTTCCCGGTGGCCTCGTCGTCGATGGCGACCTTCCACTGATCGCCCTCGGTGGTCCACCACTGGGCGCCGGCCTGCTGGGCGAGCCCGGCGAACAGGCCCGCGTCGTTGGCGGAGAAGGTGGTGAGCGCCTTGTCCGGCTGCTGCTCCTTGAGGTCGCGGGCGGTGTCGGCGAACTCGTCCCAGGTGGTGGGGACGGTCAGCCCGTACTCCTCGAAGAGGTCGGCCCGGTAGTAGAACATCAGCGGACCGGAGTCCTGGGGGATCGCGTACACGGCGTCGGTGCCGAGGGTGACCTGCTGCCACAGTCCCGGGGCGAAGGCGTCCTCGGCGTCGCCGGCCTGGCCGGATATGTCGGCGAGGACATCGTTGCTGACCAGGGTGGGCAGCGCCTGGTACTCGGCCTGCATCAGGTCGGGGGCGTTGCCCGCCTTGGCTGCGGTGATGGTCTTGGTGACCAGGTCGTCGCCGCTGGCCTGCTTCTTCACCGTGACCTGGACGTCGGGGTTGGCGTCGTTCCACAGCTTGACGACTTCGTCCATGCCCGGGGCCCAGGCCCAGTAGGTGAGCTTGACGGGGCCGGAGGACGAGGAGGAGTCGTCCGAGGAGCCGCCGCAGCCGGTGAGGGCGAGGGACGAGACGACGGTGGCGGCCAGTACCGCGACGGTGCGGTGATTCATGTTGCCTCCCTGGCAGGGACTGTGAGCGTTCACAGTAGAGAAACAGAACAGACACTTGTCAATGGTTGATGCTGTGCGGTTATGTTGGTGTGATGCAGCCGACGGAGGCTGTGCACGTTCCCAGCGATGCCCAGGAGTTTCCATGCCGCACGCCGCCCCCCAGGGCCTGGACCGCCTCGCCTACGGCGGTGACTACAACCCCGAGCAGTGGCCCGAGGAGACCTGGGAAGAGGACATCGCGCTCATGCGCGAGGCCGGTGTGACCATGGTCAGCGTCGGGATCTTCTCCTGGGCCAAGCTGGAGCCGAGCCCGGGCGTGTACGACTTCGGCTGGCTGGACCGGCTGCTCGCCCTGCTGCACGACGCCGGCATCCGGGCCGACCTGGCCACCCCCACCGTGGTCCCGCCCGCCTGGTTCTACCGCGCGCACCCCGATGCGCTGCCGGTCAGCCGCGCGGGCGTGCGCTGGGAGTTCGGCTCCCGGGGCGCCATCTGCCACAGCTCGCCCGCCTACCACGAGGCCGCCGCCGGCATCACCCGCGCCCTGGGCGAGCGCTACGGCAGCCACCCCGCCGTCGCCATGTGGCACGTCCACAACGAGTACGGGGTCCCCGTCCTGGAGTGCTACTGCGAGACCTCCGCCGCGCACTTCCGCCGCTGGCTCACCGAGCGCTACACCACCCTGGACGCGCTGAACGCCGCCTGGGGCACCGCCTTCTGGGGCCAGGCGTACGGCGACTGGGAGGAGATCCAGCCGCCCCGGGCCACCCCCACCACCTGCAACCCCGCCCAGCGGCTCGACTTCGCCCGGTTCGCCAGCGACAGCGCCCTGGAGAACTTCCGCCGCGAGCGCGACCTGCTGCACCAGCTGTCACCGGGCATCCCCGTCACCACCAACTTCATGGTCTCGCCCACCCAGTGCGACACCATCGACTACTGGAAGTGGGCCCAGGAGGTGGACATCGTCACCAACGACCACTACCTGGTGGCCGAGGACGACCGCAACCACATCAATCTCTCGATGGCCGCCGACCTCACCCGCTCCGTCGGCGGCGGCAAGCCCTGGCTGCTGCTCGAACACTCCACCAGCGGCGTCAACTGGCAGACCCGCGGCATCAGCAAGCGCCCCGGTGAGATGGCCCGCAACAGCATGGCCCACGTCGCGCGCGGCTCCGAGGGCGCCATGTTCTTCCAGTGGCGGGCCTCCCGCTTCGGCGCCGAGAAGTTCCACTCGGCGATGGTGCCGCACGCCGGCACCGACAGCCGGATCTGGCGCGAGGTGGTGGCGCTGGGCGCCGACCTCGGCTCGCTGTCCGGCCTGCGCGGCACCCGCACCGTGGCGGACGCCGCGATCGTGTGGGACTGGCAGTCCTGGTGGGCGCAGAAGCTGGAGTGGCGCCCCAGCGAGGACCTGGACACCCGCGAGCGCGCCGAGGCCGTGTACGCGGCTCTCTTCGACCGCCATCTGACGGTCGACTTCGCGCACCCCGAGGCCGATCTCAGCGCCTATCCGCTGGTGGTCGTGCCCGCGCTGTACCTGATGACGCAGGCGGCGGGCCGCAACCTGCGCGCCTACGTCGAAGGCGGCGGCACCCTGGTCGTCGGCCACTTCTCCGGCATCGTCGACGAGCACGACGCCGTGCACCCCGGTCCGCACCCGGGCGCGCTGCGGGACGTCCTGGGGCTGACCGTGGAGGAGTTCCAGCCCCTGCGCCGGCACGAGCGGGTCACCCTGGAAGGCCCCGACGGCCACCGTCTCACCGCCGATGTGTGGGCCGAGACGGTGGTGGCGCGCGGAGCCGAGCCGGTGTGGACGTACACGGACGGCCCGGCCGCCGGCTGCCCCGCCGTGACCCGGCACGAGCTGGGCGAGGGCAGCGCCTGGTACCTCTCCACCCGGCTGGACGCGGACGGTCTGGACACCGTGCTGGCCGCCGCCGGGCTGGACGCCCGGATCGCCCCCCGCGAGGACCTGCCGCGCGATGTCGAGGTGGTGCGCCGTGAAGGCGCCGCCGGCCGCTACGTGTTCGTCATCAACCACACCGCCGCCGACGCCGAGGTGCCGGTGGGCGGCGCCGGGCGCGAGCTGTTCGGCGGCCGGCGCGTGGAGGGTGACCTGTCCGTACCGGCGGGCACCGTCCGCGTGCTGCACCTCGACGACTGACCCGGGCGTCCCCCGGCACCGCATCGCCGGCGCCGGGGGACCCCGTATCCACGCACCACCGGGCCACCAGGAACAGCGCCATCCCCCACCGTTCAGGCACCATTCAAGGAAGGGACCCCTGACGATGCGCCGACGCAGTGTGCTCCGCCTGGGCACGGCGGCTCTCGCCACCCCCGCCGTGCTCGCCGCCCTCCCCGTATCCGGCGCGCAGGCCGCCGCGCTGAACATCCGGGGCGTCGACCTGTCCTCGCTCCCCAAGGGCGAGGACAAGGGCGCTGTCTTCCGCTACGCGGACGGCACCCGGGGCGACGCCGTCCGGATCCTGCGCGAGGCCGGCGCCAACTGGGCCCGGATCAAGGTCTGGGTGAACTCCGCCGACGGCTACCACGGCAAGCGGCAGCTGCTGGCCATGGCCCGCCGGATCCAGGCCCAGGGCATGCGACTCCTCGTGGACTTCCACTACTCCGACACCTGGGCCGACCCCGGCAAGCAGTTCAAGCCCGCCGCCTGGAACAGCCTCACCGGCACGGCGCTGGAGACGGCGGTACGGGACCACACCGCCGACATCCTCGGCTCCCTCGCCCGGCAGAGCACCCCCGCCGCCATGGCGCAGATCGGCAACGAGATCAACGGCGGCATGCTGTGGCCCGACGGCCGCTCCACCGACTGGGACAAGCTGGCGGGACTGCTGAACGCCGGGGCCCAGGGGGCCCGTTCCGCCTCACCCGGCACCCGGCTCGCCCTGCACCTGGCGGAGGGCGGTGACAACGGCGGTACCCGCTGGTGGTTCGACAACGCCACCTCGCGCGGGGTCCCCTTCGATGTGATCGCCCTGTCCTTCTACGGCTACTGGCACGGGACACTGGCCCAGCTCCGCACCAACCTGCACGACGCGGCGAGCCGTTACGGCAAGGACGTGCTGGTGGCGGAGACGGCGTACCCGTTCCGGCTCGGCAGCAAGGACAACCACGAGGACATCATCGCCAGTCCCTCGCAGCTGGTCCCCGGCTACCCGGCCACCCCGCAGGGGCAGACCGCCTGGATGCGGGACATCGGCCAGGTGGTGGCCTCGGTGCCGGGCGGCCGCGGGCTGGGGATCTTCTACTGGGAACCGGCGTGGACGGCGGTGCCGGGCAACGGCTGGGACGAGACCGACCCGTCCTCGGGCAACGGCTGGGAGAACCAGGCGCTGTTCGACTACAACGACCGTGCGCTGCCCGCCATGTGGTGGGCGTAACGGGGCAGAAGACAGGACAGGGAAGGGCCCCGGCGCCGCTGGCGGGGCGCCGGGGCCCTCCCCAGCCGTATCACTGATCCCGGTTACCGCACCGGGGTGAAGTCCCGGGCCCCGATGTAGTCGGGGCGCGGGACCGGCGCGGCGAACGGCTCCACAGCTGTGTTCTCCACGCTGTTGAACACGATGAACACATTGCTGCGCGGGTACGGGGTGATGTTGTCCCCCGACCCGTGCATGCAGTTGCAGTCGAACCAGGTGGCGGAACCGGCCGCACCGGTGAACAGCTTGATGCCGTGCTCCTGCGCGAACCGGGTGAGCGCCTCGTCGGACGGGGTCCCGGCGTCCTGCATCTGCAGCGACTTCTTGTAGTTGTCCCTGGGCGTCTCACCGGCGCAGCCCAGGAACGTCCGGTGCGACCCCGGCATGATCATCAGGCCGCCGTTGGTGTCGTAGTTCTCGGTCAGCGCGATCGACACCGAGATCGTGCGCATCCGTGGCAGCCCGTCCTCCGCGTGCCAGGTCTCGAAGTCCGAGTGCCAGTAGAAGCCACTGGCGCCGAACCCCGGCTTGACGTTGATCCGCGACTGGTGGACGTACACCTCGGAGCCCAGTATCTGGCGCGCCGTCCCCACCACCCGGGGGTCGCGCACCAGATCGGCGAAGACCTGGCTGAGCTTGTGCACTTCGAACACCGAACGGATCTCCTGCGACTGCGGCTCGATGATCGAGCGCTCGTTCGCCCGGATGTCCGGGTCCGCGATCAGCCGGTCGAGTTCGGCGCGGTACACCGCCACCTCGTCCGCGGTGATGAGCTGATCGACGGCCAGGAAACCGTCCCGCTCCAGACCGGCCAGCTGCTGCGCGCCGACCGGCCCGGCGGTGCCGGGCGGGGACCACACCACCGGATCCTGCCGCGGGGTGGACACCTCGGTGGCGCCACGGGTCGGGTACAGGTCAGCGGTGCGTTCGCGGGCGATGGTCATGGTGCGTGCCTTCCCTTTCCGGTTCCGGGTGGTGGTGCCGCCGTCGGCGGCTGTGCGCTCAGCTCACCTCGGGTTCGGTGAGCAGCGGGTAGACGCCGTTCTCGTCGTGGTCCTCGCGGCCGGTGACCGGCGGGTTGAAGACGCAGAGCACCTTGAAGTCGGTGACCGGCCGGACGGTGTGCTTCTCGTGACCGTCCAGCAGATACATCGTCCCCGGGGTGATGCGGTGCTTCTCGCCGGTGTTGTCGTTGGTGAGCTCGGCCTCGCCCGACACGCAGAAGACCGCTTCCACGTGGTTGGCGTACCACATCGAGGTCTCGGTGCCGGCGTACAGCACCGTCTCGTGGAGGGAGAACCCGACGCGCTCCTTGGCCAGGATGATGCGCTTGCTGCGCCAGGTGCCCGACGCGGATTCGATGTCCCGGTCGGTGCCCTCGATGTCGCTGATGGATCGGACGATCACGGTGTTCGACTTCCCTTCTCGTGGCTGTCTCGGTGCTGATCGGTCGGACGGTCGGTGGACCGGACGCGACGGTGGGCCCGCCTCCGGCCGGAGGCGGGCCCACCGGCCGCTCAGTCGGTGTCGCGGATGGCGCGGGTGACGATGCGCAGGCCCTCGTCCAGTTCCTCGGGGGTGATCGTCAGGGCCGGGAGGAACTTGACGACCTCGCTCTGCGGGCCGGAGGTCTCCAGCAGCAGGCCGAGTTCGAAGGCGCGCTTGCACACGGCGGTGGCGCGCTCCGGGTCCTGGAACTCCAGTCCCCAGACCAGACCGCGTCCGCGGTAGGAAGCCCCGGCGTGCGCGTGTTCGGCGACGATCTGGCGCAGCGCCTGTTCCACCCGCTCACCGCGGGCCAGGGTCTGCTTCTCCATCTGGCCGTCGCTCCAGTACGTGTTGAGCGCGGCGGCGGCGGTGACGAAGGCCGGGTTGTTGCCGCGGAAGGTGCCGTTGTGCTCACCCGGCTCCCAGACGTCCAGTTCGGGACGGAAGAGGGTCAGCGCCAGCGGCAGCCCGTAGCCGCCGATCGACTTCGACACGGTGATGATGTCCGGGACGATGCCCGACTCCTCGAAGGAGAAGAACGCCCCGGTACGGCCGCAGCCCATCTGGATGTCGTCGACGATCAGCAGCATGTCGTGGCGCCGGCACAGATCGGCCAGCGCGCGCAGCCACTCGGGGCGCGCCACGTTGATCCCGCCCTCGCCCTGGACGGTCTCCACGATCACGGCGGCGGGCTGGTTCAGCCCGGACCCGGAGTCCTCCAGCAGCCGCTCGAACCAGATGAAGTCCGGGGTCTGCCCATCCAGGTAGTCGTCGAACGGCATCGGGGTGCCGTGCACCAGCGGGATGCCGGCGCCGGCCCGCTTGAAGGCGTTGCCGGTGACCGCGAGCGAGCCGAGCGACATGCCGTGGAAGGCGTTGGTGAAGGAGACGATCGACTCGCGGCCCTTCACCTTGCGGGCCAGCTTGAGTGCTGACTCCACCGCGTTGGTGCCGGTGGGGCCGGGGAACATCACCTTGTGGTCCATGTCCCTGGGGCGCAGCACGACGTCGCGGAAGGTCTCCAGGAACGCCCGCTTGGCGGTGGTGGACATGTCCAGACCGTGGGTGATCCCGTCGCGCTCCAGGTAGTCGATGAGGGCGCGTTTGAGGACGGGGTTGTTGTGCCCGTAGTTCAGCGACCCCGCCCCGGCGAAGAAGTCGAGGTAGGTGCGGCCGTCCTCGTCGTACAGGTAGCTGCCGTGGGCCCGGTCGAAGATGGTGGGCCAGGAACGGCAGTAGCTGCGGACTTCGGACTCCACGGCCTCGAAGACGCTCAGATCGGGCTGGGTGATGGTCACGGCGTTCTCCCTGGGGGATGCGGTACGCGAGTGGCTTGGGGAAGTGGGGTGGGGGAGGGGAGCGGCGGCCTAGGGCCCGCCGGGTGCCGGGACGGGGCCGATCCGGTAGAGCACCTCCGGCTCGTGTCCGTTCTCGGGGAAGGCCCCGGAGTCGAACAGGACCTCCCGTTCGAGCCCGGCGCCGTGACGCTCGGCGAAGGAGGCGAACAGCCGGTTGGAGGCGGTGTTGTCCGGTGTGATGGTGGTCTCCACCGTGTCCACCCCCCACTCGCGGCCGGTGCGCAGGACCAGGCCGTCCAGCATCGCCGCGGCGAGTCCCTTGCCGCGCTGTGCCGCGTCGACGGCCACCTGCCAGATGAGCAGGGTGCGCGGGGCCTCGGGGCGGGTGTAGCCGGTGATGAACCCGACCGGTTCACCGGTACGGTCCCTCGCCACGATCGAGGTGCCCGCGTAGTCGCGGCACCACAGAAGGTAGCTGTAGGAGGAGTTCAGGTCGAGGGCCTTGGAGTCACGGGCGATGCGCCACAATGCTGCTCCATCCTCAAGACGCGGGCTTTCCAGTCGTAGTCCGCCGGCTATTTCGATGAATTCCTGGTCGGCACGTGCATGGTCTGCTTGTGCGGGGGTCATGCCCATCGAATTTACCGAGCATGGGAGGAAATCGCATCGCGAGAGGGGGTTACCCGGGCGGTGGGCGATATGTTATGGGGGCGGCCCCGTGATCGCCTGAAGGCTTGGCGACTTGCCCGGATATTTCGGTTAGTTACCGTGACAAATGGGGCGACGATCTGTCGTTTGTCACGGATGCGTAACGAAGCTGTGACCTGTTCACGGGGTTGTGTGGTGCATTACATCCACCACAATGCGCGCGTTTGAGGTCCGGAAAACGGGGCAGGAGGCCCTTGATATGTCGGCCAAAACATTCACCCGGAAAGAGCAGTCCGCGCGATGGTTGAAAAGGCACTGAATTGACGCGTGCCATTCACCGGAAAGCACCTTCGGCGGAGAACGGGCCGCCCACTCCCGTCGCCCGGAGGAGGTAACGGTCGCGCTCGGGTTCCCGTTCGCCCGCCGGATGGTCGTACTGCGCGGCGAACACATGCGTCCCGGCCGGCACCTCGGCCCCGGCCCGCAGCTCCCACCGGTGGACCAGCTGCCCCGCCTCCTGGCTCACGGTGAGCTCGAAGTCCTCGCCGGGCAGCGTCCGCCAGGCCCCCGTCGAGCGCACCCCCTCCCCGCCGGTCACCCGCAGTTCCAGCGTGAACGCGGTCAGTGGCTCCGCCGTGCGCACCGTGACATTGCTCTGCGACCAGAAGGCGTGCGAGCCCGGATCCACCTCGCCCAGCGCGCTCAGCGGCCCGGCGGTCACCGCCGCGGGCGGCGGCGCCTCACCCGCCGGCGGCACCGGGTCGGGGCCCGCGGCCGGGCCCCACCAGGCCACCGCCACCGCGAGCACCGCCGCGGCACCGACGGCCCGCGCCCGGGCCGGCAGCGCGGCAGGCCACGGCACGCGGCGCGGCGTACGCTCCGGGAGCCCGCCGCCGTCCGCGATGCCCGCGCTCACCCGCGCCCGCATCCGCTCCCGGTCCGGCCGGTGCGCGCCGGCCGCCTCGCGCAGCGCGCCGGTCACCCCGGACGGCTCCGTGCGCTCCGCCATCAGCTACTCCGTTCCACCGGTCCGGTGCGCAGCGCCCGCAGGGGCGGGCCACCGCCCTCGCCGCGGCCGGCCTCACCCGGCGTCAGCAACCGCTCCAGCTCGGCGATGCCGCGCGAGGTCTGGCTCTTCACCGTACCGACCGAGATGCCCAGCGTGCGGGCGGTCTCGCGTTCGGACAGGTCGAAGGCGTGCCGCAGCACCACACAGGCGCGCTTGCGGTAGGGCAGCCGGCCCAGCGCGGCCCGTACATCGAGCACCGCGGGTACGTCCGGGCCGTTGGTGTGGGTGCTGTGCTGCGACCAGAACAGCGCGATCCTGCGCCGCTCGCGGGTTCTGCTGCGGATCCGGGAGCGCGCCATATTGGCCACCACGCCCCGGGCGTACGCGATGGGGCGGTCGGCGGCCCGTACCCGCTCCCAGCGGTGCCAGATGGCGACCAGCGCGTCCGCGGCCAGGTCGTCGGCGCTCTCGGCGCCGTCCGGCCCGCCGAGCAGCAGGTGGGCGAGCCTGGCGAGTTCGGCGTGGTGCCGTTCGAAGAACGCGTCGAACTCCGCGCTGAAATCCTCGCTGGGGTCGGCCACGCCGGCCTCCTTGGTGTTGCGGACCCGGTTCTCCCGTCGAACCCCCCGTCCTGGTTCGACACGTCGTGCACCACGCGGACCAACGTCCGGACCCCCGGCGACGCTGGAGACTAGCAGCCAATTTGTAGGCTGCCGAGCATGATTGACGACACACCGGCGATGCACATCAAGGGACGGGTCCTGCTGGGCCCGGCCGCGGTGGACGGTGCGCGGGCCGAATGGCGGGTGCGGGACGAACTGTGGGTCGTCGGCGGCCGGATCACCTTCCGGCGCCCCGTGGGGGTGCGGGAGATGACCACGGTCAGCGGCTGGGTGCTGCCCGGCCTGGTGGACGCGCACTGCCATGTCGGACTGGACGCGCACGGCGCCGTGGACCGGGCCACCACGGAACGGCAGGCGCTGACGGAGCGGGACGCGGGTGCCCTGCTGCTGCGGGACGCGGGCTCGCCCGCCGACACCCGCTGGATCGACGACCGCGCCGACCTCCCGCACCTCATCAGGGCCGGCCGGCACATCGCCCGCCCCCGGCGCTACATCCGCAACTACGCCGAGGAGGTCGAGCCCGCCGCGCTCGCCGCGACGGTACGGGAGCAGGCCCGCCGCGGCGACGGCTGGGTGAAGCTGGTCGGCGACTGGATCGACCGCGAGCGCGGCGACCTGACGCCGTGCTGGCCCGCCCCGGCGCTGCGCGAGGCCGTCGCGGCGGCGCACGAGGAGGGCGCGCGGGTCACCGCGCACTGTTTCGCCGAGGACTCGCTGCGCGATCTGGTGGAGGCGGGCATCGACTGCGTGGAGCACGCCACCGGGCTGACCCGGGAGTTGATCCCGCTGTTCGCGGAGCGCGGGGTGGCGATCGTGCCGACGCTGGTCAACATCGCCACCTTCCCCCGGCTCGCGGAGGGCGGGGAGGCGAAGTTCCCCCGCTGGGCGGACCACATGCGGCGGCTGCACGCCCGCCGGTACGACACGGTGCGGGCGGCGTACGACGCGGGGATCGCGGTCTTCGCCGGAACCGACGCCGGGGGCTCGCTGGGGCACGGGCTGATCGCCCAGGAGGTGGCCGAACTGCGGGCGGCCGGGCTGCCGGTGCACGCGGCGCTGGGCGCGGCGTCCTGGCGGGCGCGACAGTGGCTGGGTCGTCCGGGTCTGACAGAGGGCGCCCCGGCCGATCTGGTGGTGTACGGGGAGGACCCGCGGGCCGAACTCGCGGTGCTGGCCCGCCCGCGCCGGGTGGTACTGCGGGGGCGTGTGGTGGCCTGAGGGAGCGCGCGTCCGGGTGAAAACGGGGACGTGGGAGAACAGGAGTGGCCCAGGATTCGCATGCCTGAGCGACTTTGCCCCGTTCGGGTGAAGTGCCCGAAGACTGCTGACGTTTCCATGTTTGAACGTCAAGGATGGCGGAGTCCCAGTCGCCAACGCGTGTGATGTCCCCCATCGGCACGCGTGGCGGCGCCAACTTTTCTGTGGGGGTTCCACACGTGTACAACTCTGCCTTCCGCCGGTCAGCCGTCCTGCTGGCCACCGCCGCGCTGCTGGGGGCCGCGGGCCCCGCGTACGCGACGACCGGCGGGGACAGCGCCGGTGAGGAGCGCGACGGCCGCGGCTCGGCCCGCGCCACCGTGCTCCGCACCGGACTGGACGTCGGACTGCTCAACCGCACCGTCCAGCTGCCGCTCGAACTCACGCTCAACGAGGTGAACGCCCCCGAGACCGAGGGCACCGCCGACAAGACCGCCCTCAGCGCCACCCTCGACGGGGTGGACGGCGGCCGCCCCTTCCAGGTGCTGCGCGCCGATGTCGCCTCCGCCTCCGCGACCGCCACCGCGGACGGCACCGAGGCCGAGGTCTCGCTCGCCGAGGCGAAGATCCACGTCCCCGGGCTGCCGCTGCTGTCCGTGGTCGAACTGGAGGCCGTCACCGCCCGCGCCGTCTGCGCCACCGGGGCCGCCCCCGTCGCCGAGGCCAACCTCGGCGCGAGCGTCACGGTGCTCGGCAAGGAGATCACCCTCAGCACCGGCGGCAGCACCACGGTGGAGGTGCCCGGGGTCGGCTCCGTCCAGCTGGACCTGTCCAGCACCGAGACCACCACCGACACCGCCGCCGCCAGTGCGCTGGACCTCCAGATCTCCGTCAACCCGCTCAAGCTCAACGTCGCCGAGGTCGAGGGCCGCATCACGCTGGCCGAGGTCGGCTGCACCACCCCGGACGGCACGCGGGACCCGGGCGAGGAGGAGGAGCCCGAGCGCGAGGAGCCCGAGCCGCCGGCCGAGGAGGAGCAGCCGGAGCCGCAGGGCCCCAGCACCCAGACCGGTGACCGGAGCGAGGTCGACCAGCGCACCCCGGACCTGGCCGCCACCGGAGGCGACCCCCGCACGCCGTACCTCGCGGGCAGCGCCATCGCCCTGCTGGGCGGCGGCGGCATCCTCCTGGTCGCCCGGCGCCGCGCCATGGCGGCGGCAGCCGCCCGCAGGACCGCCGAGGGCTGATCCCGCTCTGATCGCCCTCGTTCCGTAGCGGTGCCCCCGGCCCTTGTCCCGGGCCGGGGGCACCCCGGAGGAGGACGCTCGACCGAGCGCGCTCAGAACGCGATCAGAACGCGATCAGATAGATCCCGAAGACGACCGCCGCGGCACACAGCGCGAAGCAGGTGTAGGCGATCAGCTTGCTCAGCGTCACGGCGAGCCTCGGCCGGGCGGCGGCGGTCGCCGTGACGCCGTCCTGGGCGGATCCGGTGACGATGCCGACCGTGAACAGGCCGACCAGCGCCACCGTCATCAGGATGGAGACCAGGACGACCTCGCCCAGTACGGACCACTCGATGTTCATCGCTGTTACCTCAGACCGTCGTGGTGGGCTTGTCGGGTACGGACGGCTCATCGCCGGCCCGGGCGGCGGAGGCCGCCTGCGGAATCGTCACCTGGAGCGGTATGGCGACCGCCCCGGGCATCGCGGCCGGCTCCGCGTCCGCACGGCCGGCGCCACCGCCGGCCACCGGCTCGTTCACGTCGTTCACGTCGTTCACGTTCGAGTGGTCCACCGGGTCGCGCCGCGACCGCAGGAAGATGGCGGTGCTCACCACGATCAGCAGCGCCAGCACCGCGCTGACACCCCAGGTGCCCTGCTCCGCCAGCAGCGCGCCCAGCGCGCCGATGATGCCGGCGGCCGGCAGCGTCAGCCCCCACGCCACCACCATCTTGCGCGCCGTGGACCAGTGCACCACGCCGCCCTTGCGGCCCAGGCCGCAGCCCATGACCGCCCCCGAGCACACCTGGGTGGTGGAGAGCGCGAAGCCCATGTGGGAGGAGGCCAGGATCGTGGTCGCCGCGCTGGTCTGGGCCGCGAAGCCCTGCGGCGGCTGAATGTCGGTGAGGCCCTTGCCCAGCGTGCGGATGATCCGCCAGCCGCCCAGGTAGGTACCGAGCGCGATCGCGATCCCGGCCGAGGCGATCACCCACATGGGCGGATCCGAGTCCGGGGCCAGCGCCCCGCCCGCGATCAGCGCCAGGGTCATCACGCCCATCGTCTTCTGCGCGTCATTGGTGCCGTGCGCCAGGGAGACCAGCGCGGCCGAGCCGATCTGGCCCGCCCGGTACCCCTTGGACGTGGCCCGCTCATCCGCGTTGCGCGCCACCCGGTACGTCAGGCGGGTCGCCCACATCGCGGCGAACCCCGCCACCAGCGGCGCCACCAGCGCCGGCACGATCACCTTCATCACCACGGCGTCACCGTGGATGGCGTCCAGGCCCACCGAGGCGATGGTCGCCCCGATCAGTCCGCCGAACAGGGCGTGCGAGGAACTGGAGGGCAGCCCCACCAGCCAGGTGAGCAGGTTCCAGATGATGGCGCCCACCAGACCGGCGAAGATCACCTCGGGCCGGACACCCGCCGACTCGTCGATGATCCCGCCCGAGATGGTCCGCGCCACCTCGACCGACAGAAAGGCGCCGACCAGGTTGAGGACGGCCGACATGGCCACCGCCGCCTTGGGCTTCATGGCCCCGGTGGAGATGGTGGTGGCCATGGCGTTGGCCGTGTCATGGAAGCCGTTGGTGAAGTCAAATACCAAAGCCGTGACGATCACGATCGCGATCAACAGCGTGATGTGTTCCATCCACCGGACAATCAGTTCGACGGGGCAAGGCCGCGGTGAACGTAAAAGAAACAGATGAACGGAAAGTGAACTGCTGGCAGCCACCTGGTGCTGTGTCCCAAGGACCCTTGTCAGAACGGTGAATGCGCAGGTGAACGAGGCGCATTACACCCCCTTCGCACACCCTCTTCACCCCGCCCCGAGTGGCCGCGCTCCACGTCCACCCGCATGCTGGAGCCATGGTCCGGCGCACTACGGCGGCGATGACCGCCACAGCCCTGCTGGGAGCCACCGCCGCGGCAGCCGTGGCGGCGGTACGCAGCGGCAGACGAGCCACCACCCCGGTCGGCTTCACCGGCGTCCCGCTGACGGTGCATGCCACCGCCGCCGGACGCATCACCCTCACCCGCACGCTGGAAACCCTGCGCCCGGGCACGTACGCGCTGGTGGCGAGCCACGGCGACCCGCCCGCCCGGGCCGTCGTCGGTGAACTGCTCGACGTACCCGCCGGCGACCGCACCGTCGTACGCCGCCTGATCGGCACCACCCCGGAGGAGGGCCCACGGCTCACTCCCGGCACCCACGTCACCGTCACCCCGCAGCTCTACCAGGGCGACCCGCTCACGGCGCTCGGCATCCCGTACACCGACATCACCGTCCCCGGTGAACTGGGCGCACTGCCGACCTGGTGGGTCCCCGGGGACCGCGACACCTGGATCATCGCCCTGCACGGCGGACTCGGCGCCACCCGCGAACAGGCGCTCAACCTGCTGCCCCGCTGGCAGCGGGACCAGTTCCCGGTGCTGATCCCCCGCTACCGCGGCGATCCGGGCGGTCCCGGCGCCCCTCGCACCCGCCAGGACAGGAACCGGTTCGGCGCCGCCGAATGGCACGACGCCGACGCCGCCATCCGGCACGCCCTGCACCTGGGCGCCAGCCGGGTGATCCTGCACGGCTGGTCCACCGGCGCCACCATGGCCCTGTACGCCGCCGCCCACTCCCCGCTCGCCCGCCACGTCGCCGGACTCGTCCTCGACTCACCCGTCCTGGACCGGGCCGCCACCCGGCGCGCGCTGGCCGCCCGGCGCGGTGTCCCCACCCCGCTGCTGCCGCTGGCCGTCGCCGGCGCCCAGGGCGGGCTCCTGCCGCACGACGCCGACCCGCCGCCGCTGATCACCGGGCCACACGGCAAGCCGCTGCCGGTGCTCATCCTGCACGGCCCCGGCGACACCGTGGCCCCCTGGGACGCCTCCCGGGCCCTGGCCGCACGGCACCCCGAGGCCGTCGTCCTGCACACCGTCCGACAGGCCGAGCACGCCGCCATGTGGAACGCCGACCCGGCCGACTACGAGGACGTCCTGCGGCGCTTTGTCACCCCCCTCATGTGAGCGCGGACGACCGCCGTTTGGGCTTTCGAGCCCTCAGCGGTGAAACTGCTCGGGTGACGTCCCGAACTCCGCGCGAGCCCCGGTTGCACCTGGTCCCCGAAGTGCCCGCCCAGCCCGGCGCCGCGGGCCGGCGAACCCGAACCCGCCCCGCCGCACGACGCACCCCCACCCCGCCCCGCGGCATCCCGCCGCGCGCCGAGCTCGCCCGGCAGGCCCGCGACCGGCTGGCCGACGCCGTACGCGTGGCCCGCTGGGCCCAGCTCACCGGCAGCGCCCCGGACGCCGCCACCGACCGGGCCGCCGCGGCGCTGCGGCTCAGCCCCGCCCAACTGCGCGAACTGTGGGGCAACGCCCGCCTCGCCGGCCTCGTCGAACAGGGCGACCCCGGACCCGGCAGCACCGCCGGAGAGGTACGCGGCGGCTGGCGGCTGCGCGCCTGGGACAGCGACGACACCGCCGTGCTGCGCGGCTGGGTCGCCCTCTTCGACGCCTGGTCCCTGGCCCGCCCCGCCCCGGGCGACGCGGACACCACCCTGGTCGCCGAGATCATCACCGCCGTCCCGCAACTGCTCGCCTTCATGCAGCTGTCCGACGGCCCCGTCACCGCCGTGGAACTCCTGGACCTGCTGCGCCAGCGCGTCACCGAGCTGCGCGAAGGCCGGCCGGGCAGCGGGCCCGCCCCGGCCGCCGCCGCCTCGATAACCCCCGATCCCGAACTCGTACGGCTGCTGGGCTGGGCCCTGGACGCGCTCGCCGCCGTCGGCGCCCTCACCCTGCACGCCCGCTACGGCGACACCCCCGCCAGGGCCCGGCTCACCCCGCTCGGCGGCTGGGCGATGTGGACCAAGCTGGAACAGATCTGCATCGCCGCCCAGAGCCCGGCCGGCAACATCGAACAGTCTGCCGTGGGCATGCTGCGCGGCTGCGCCGGACTCACCCCCGGCCCCGCCCGCGCCGAGTACCGCGCCTGGCTGGCCGCCCGCCCCACCGGGCCCGCCGTCGACGAGCTGCTGGAGGCCGCGCGCGGCGAGGACGCCCTCATCCGCGGCCTGGCCTTCGACGCGCTGCGGGTGGTCGGCGCCCCCGCCCGCACCGCCGTACGGGCCGCCGCCGCGGAGGCCGGACTGCGGCCCTACGCGCTGCTGTGGCTGGCCGAGCACGAGGGGGAGGGCGCGGACGCCGACCCGGAGGAGGCGCCGCTGACCGTCCTCACCCGGCAGGAGGCCACCTGGCTGTGGGTGGACACCGCCTCGGCGGCCCACGAGCACGGCTCGGGACAGCTCCTGCTGGACCACCTCGACTCGGCCGTCCAGCCCTCCATCCCCGAACTGCTCACCGAGATCCGCACCTGCGGCCACCCGCACACCGTGCAGGTCCTGCTCGCGCTGGCCGCCGCCCACCCCGACCCCGCCACCGCCAAACGCGTCCGCCGGGCGGCCTTCCAGGTCCACAACGGCGGCGTCTGAGGGCGTCCCGGGGGTTTCCGGGGGCGGGCGGGGCGCGAAAAAGGTTTGCGAGCCCCCGGTAAACTACCCCGTATGGACATCTCGCTCCTCGTTGCTTAGCGGACGTACCCGCTCCACAAGAAGCTTCTGCCCGTACGTCCTCACCTGGAGTGTTCCTGTGATTACCGCAACCGGTGTCGAGCTGCGCGCCGGCGCCCGCGTTCTGATCGAATCCGCGTCCTTCCGCATCGCCCGGGGCGACCGGATCGGTCTGGTGGGCCGCAACGGCGCCGGCAAGACCACCTTGACCAAGTGCCTGGCCGGCGAGGGCATCCCGGCCGGCGGCACCATCACCCGCGGCGGCGAGACCGGCTATCTGCCGCAGGACCCGCGCACCGGCGACCTCGACGTGCTCGCCCGCGACCGGGTGCTCTCCGCCCGCGGCCTGGACACCGTGCTGCGCGGCATGCGCGAGAACGAGCAGCGGATGGCCACCGGCAAGGGCGCCACCCGCGAGCGCGCCATGAAGAAGTACGAGCGTCTGGAGACCGAGTTCCTCACCAAGGGCGGGTACGCCGCCGAGGCCGAGGCGGCCACCATCGCCGCCAGCCTCGGCCTGCCCGACCGGGTGCTCGGCCAGCCCCTGCACACCCTCTCCGGCGGCCAGCGGCGCCGCGTCGAGCTGGCCCGCATCCTCTTCTCGGACGCCGACACCCTGCTGCTCGACGAGCCCACCAACCACCTGGACGCCGACTCCATCGCGTGGCTGCGGGACTTCCTGAAGACCTACCGGGGCGGGCTCGTGGTCATCTCCCACGACATCGAGCTGGTGGAGACCGTCGTCAACAAGGTCTTCTACCTCGACGCCACCCGCTCCCAGATCGACATCTACAACATGGGCTGGAAGCAGTACCTGGCCCAGCGCGAGGCGGACGAGCGGCGCCGCAAGCGCGAGCGCGCCAACGCCGAGAAGAAGGCCGCCGCCCTCAACGCCCAGGCCGACAAGATGCGCGCCAAGGCCACCAAGACCGTCGCGGCCCAGAACATGGCCCGCCGCGCCGAGCGGCTGCTGTCCGGCCTGGAGGAGGCACGGCAGCAGGACAAGGTCGCCAAGCTGCGCTTCCCCGACCCCGCCCCGTGCGGCAAGACCCCACTGATGGCCGAGGGCCTGTCCAAGTCGTACGGCTCGCTGGAGATCTTCACCGATGTCTCGCTCGCCATCGACAAGGGCTCCCGGGTGGTGATCCTGGGCCTCAACGGCGCGGGCAAGACCACCTTGCTGCGGCTGCTGGGCGGCGTGGAGAAGCCCGACACCGGCCAGGTCACTCCCGGCCACGGGCTCAAGCTCGGGTACTACGCCCAGGAGCACGAGACGCTGGACCCCGAGCGCACCGTGCTGGAGAACATGCGCACGGCCGCCCCCGACATGGACCTGGTGGCCATCCGCAAGACGCTGGGCTCCTTCCTGTTCTCCGGCGACGACGTGGACAAGCCGGCCGGGGTGCTCTCCGGCGGCGAGAAGACCCGGCTGGCCCTGGCCACCCTGGTCGTCTCCTCCGCCAATGTGCTGCTGCTGGACGAGCCCACCAACAACCTCGACCCGGCCAGCCGCGAGGAGATCCTGGGCGCGCTGCGCACCTTCACCGGCGCGGTGGTCCTGGTGACCCACGACGAGGGCGCCGTGCAGGCGCTCGAACCGGAGCGGATCATCCTGCTGCCGGACGGCGTGGAGGACCTGTGGGGCAAGGACTACCTGGACCTGGTGGCGCTCGCCTGATGACGGCCCGATCCACCGGATGTGATCATCCGGGATGGATCATTCGGCCCAGTCTTGATCCTTCATATGAGTGAGGGCGGCTCGTACCGCGGCGTGTCAGTGCGCCGGTCGTACGACCGCCCTCCTCACGTGCGCACGCCCGCCGCGCCACCTCGCTGACCAGCGGATTCGGTCCTGGCCCCGCCACACCCGCGCGGCCCGCGGCGCGAGAGTCCTCCGCCGTACGGACGCGACGCGCCGGGAAGCCGTTGTCCGCTTGTCGTACGGACATCGTCGAATGGGTGGCCAGGAAGCGGGATAGGGGTGATCATGAGAGTCAGTTCGGAGAGTCCAACAGCGCACTTCCCACGAGGAGGCACGGGTGGCCGAGACTCTGAAGAAGGGCAGCCGGGTAACCGGCGCCGCACGCGAGAAGCTCGCGGCGGACCTCAAGCGTAAATACGAATCCGGCGCGAGTATCCGGGCCCTGGCCGAGGAGACCGGCAGGTCCTACGGCTTCGTGCACCGCATGCTCAGCGAAGCCGACGTCACCCTGCGTGGCCGCGGCGGCGCGACCAGAGGAAAAAAGTCCCCGGCGGCCTGATCACACCGCCGCCGGGGGCGGATAACCTGACCCGATGACGCTGCTGGAGAAGGACGGTGTACGGGTCACCGTCGACGCCGACGGTGCCCTGGCGACCGTCACCCTGACCAACCCGGCCAAGCGCAACGCCCAGACCCCTGCCCTGTGGCGGGCGCTGGCCGAGGCCGGGCGGCGTCTGGACGGCGCCGTACGGGTCGTCGTGCTGCGCGCCGAAGGGGTTTCCTTCTCCGCCGGTCTCGACCGGCGGGCGTTCACCCCAGAGGGCATCGACGGTGAGGTGTCCTTCCCCGCCCTGGCCCGCCGCCCGGACGGGGAGATCGACGCCGTCATCGCCGAGTACCAGGAGGCGTTCACCTGGTGGCGCCGCAGCGACCTGATCAGCGTCGCCGCCGTGCAGGGGCACGCCATCGGCGCGGGCTTCCAGCTCGCCCTCGCCTGCGATCTGCGGATCTGCGCCGACGACGTCGCTTTCGCGATGCCCGAGACCACCCTGGGCCTGGTGCCCGATCTCGGTGGCACCAAGCCGCTGGTCGAACTGCTGGGCTATCCGCGTGCGCTGGAGGTGTGTGCCACCGGCCGCACCCTCCACGCCGAGGAGGCCGAGCGCACCGGCCTGGCCAATCTGGTGGTCCCGGCGGCGGAACTGGCCGCCGCCATCGAGGACCTGACCACCGCGCTGCTCGCCGCACCGCGCGCGGCGGTGACCGAGACCAAGGCACTGCTGGCGGCGGCGTCCGCCCACACCCCCGAGGTACAGCGCGAGGCCGAACGCGCCGCCCAGACCCGCCGGCTGCGGGACCTGACCGGCCTGGGCGAGTGAGCGCACGGTCCGAGCCGGCGGCCTCCGGTGGGGCACCTCCCGGTGCCGGCCGGGGGAGCGGCCCGACCAGCGAAGACCCGAAAGAGACGGCCTAACCGGCGGACGGCAGCTGACCGTCTGGCACCACGTCGGTCACCACGGCGGACACCCGCACCGGGCCCGGCGCCTCGTCGTCCAGCGCGGCGGCGGCGGCCAGCCGGGCCTCCCGGACGACGTCCAGCACCCGGCGGCCGTCCGTCACCGCAAGCACCAGCCGGACCAGCCGGCACGGCGGCTCCGCGCTGTCGGTGATCTCGACGCGGTGCGGCAGCGCGTACACCCCGGGCACCACCCGCACCGCCGCGGCCACCGCGCCCCCGCCCGCGCGGTCCGCCGGCCCCGGCGCCGTCGCGGTCACCTCCGGCCCGCCGGCCTCCCCGGCATCCTCGATCAGCCCGGCCACCCGCAGATCGATGGTGGCCACCGCGAGCCCCAGCCGGTCGCGGGCCGCCTGGGCCAGCGCCAGCCGCAGCGCATTGGCGTACTCGGGCAGCGGCTGGTGCACCGGGGCCGCCACGGTGGCCGTCATGGCCAGCGGACCGGGTGGCAGCGCGCTGGCCGGCGGGGGCACCGCCGCGGGCGCCGGCTCCGGCTCGGTGACCGCGAGCCGCAACTCCTCGACGCGCGCCGCGGGTACCGCCGCCGCCACCGCCCGGCGCAGCGCCCCGGCGGCCGCCCGCTCCGCCAGCCACGCCCCGTCGGCCGCCGAACCGAGCGGCACCAGCCGCCCCAGTTCCACCTGCTGACGTACCGCGTGCAACAGCCGCTCGTCGCTCATCGTCCGCATCCCTTCGCCGCGACCAGCATGCGCCATGCGTGGAGCGGCGTGTCAGCGGGCACGCGTAGGGTTGCCGGCGGACGGTGAATTGACCACCGTTCGGATGATGTGGATGTCGAAGTGGGGTGAGGTTCCGTGTCCGATACCGAAACCGAGGTCGGGACGACGACCGAGCTGCCCGGCAAGTCCCTCGCGGGGCGCCGTGGCACCGGCGATCCCGCCACCCGGGGGCGCACCACCATCGCCGACGGCGTGGTGGCCAAGATCGCCGGGATGGCGGCCCGGGACGTGGTGGGCGTGCACGCGATGGGCAGCGGCCTCGCCCGCACGTTCGGCGCCGTACGGGACCGGGTGCCTGGCAGCGGCAAGTCCGCCACCCGGGGCGTCAAGGCCGAGGTCGGGGAGGTGCAGACGGCGCTCGATCTGGAGATCGTCGTCGAGTACGGGGTCTCCATCGGCGATGTGGCGCGCACCGTCCGGGAGAATGTGATCACCGCGGTGGAGCGCATGACCGGACTGGAAGTGGTCGAGGTCAATATCGCCGTGGTGGATGTGAAGTTGCCCGACAGCGAGGAAGATGACGAGGACTCCCGCCCGGCGTTGCACTAGGGCTTGTCCGACGGATAGCGCCGTTAAGGCCCGCGGTGTCTGGTGCTGGGGGCACCTCCCGGCCGCCAGGCTGGGGGAGAGACGCGGGCCAGGCGGGATCCGTCGGACAAGCCCTGGGACAGCACCAGGGGTTACCGGGGCGTCGCGCGGCGAAGGAGCGGACGGATGAGCATGGCGGTGGTCGGCATGGTGGCCGGCATGGCACTGGGATTCGCCGGGTATTTCGGCGGATTCGGGGCCTTCTTGCTGGTCGCGGCGTTGGGAGCGATCGGGTTCGTGGCCGGCCGGTTCGCCGACGGCGACCTGGAGCCCGGGGACTTCTTCCGGGTCAGGGACCGCGGCGAGCGGGATCGGCGGAGGTGAGATCCGATGACATCGGTGGTGCCCGCCGCTGAGCGCGGCGCGACCCGGATCACCGAGCGCGTGGTGGCCAAGCTCGCGGCCCAGGCCGCGCGCGAGGCACTCGGCCGCCCCGCGCCCGGCGCGCGGCCCTCCGCCACGGCGGTGCTGCGCCCCACCCGGGGCCCGGCCAGGATCCGGGTCGCCGTGGAACTGTCCTACCCCTCCGACATCGGCGCCCAGTGCGGGGCGGTGCGCCGGCAGATCGTCTTGCGGATGAAGGAGCTGGCCGACCTCGACGCACCGGAGGTGGCCGTCGACGTGGAACGGCTGCACTCGGCGGAGTCGCGCGGCGCGAGTGCGGGGAGAGTCCGGTGAGCGAGGAGCGGCCGGTCTCCCTGGCCAAGGAGCCGGAGAAGGAGCCGCAGCCGGACGTCACCCCCGCCGGTGGCATGGCCGTGTCCTCCTCGGCGGCGCGCTACGAACCGGAGGGCGTCGGCGGCCAGGAGCCGGCCGGCCGCTTCTGGTCGGTGCGCCGCTGCCCGGCCGCGTTCGTGGCCCTCGTCCTGCTCCTGGCCGCCGCCCTGCTGCTGTACGACGTCGCCTCGGTGCGCGCCGACCGCCCGGTCGGTGCCTGGCGGCGACGGCTCGCCGACGAGTTCGCCACCCGCCCCCTGGACGACCCGTGGGTGATCGCGGCGGCCGGGTCCGCCGTGGTCCTCGGGCTGGTGCTGATCGTGCTGGCCCTGACCCCGGGGCTGCGCGGGCTGCTGCCCATGCGCCGGGACAGCGCGGTGCTGCGTGCCGGCATAGAGCGCCGCGCGGCGGCCGTGGTGCTGCGTGACCGAGGGCTCCAGGTGCCGGGGGTGCGGGCGGTACGCGTCCGGGTCGGCCGGCGGCGGGTGCGGGTCCGGGCGCAGGCGCACTTCCGGGATCTGCACGAGGTGCGGGCCGATCTCGACGAGGTCCTGGAGGACGGCATCGCCGGGCTCGGCCTGGCCAGACAACCGGCGCTGACCGTCCAGGTCCGCCGGCCGAAGGGATGAGACCACGATGCTGCGGATCACCAACCGGATCCTGCTCGCCCTGACCGGTCTAGGTCTGCTGACCGTCGGCCTCGCCGTGCTGTTCGCGGCCCTCGACCTGCCCGGCCGCTGGGGCATCACCCTGCCGTCCGGCTACACCTGGCGCGGCCCGGGCAACGTCCTGCTGGGCGCGGACGGCCGGACCCGCTGGCACGAGGCGGGCTGGTTCTGGCCGGTGGTCCTGGGCCTGCTCGGCCTGCTGGTGCTGCTGGCCCTGTGGTGGCTGCTCGCCCAGCTGCGCCGCCGGCGGCTGAGCGAGATCCTGGTGGACAGCGAGGACGGAGTGGGCGCGCTGCTGCGCGGGCAGGCGATGGAGGAGGTCGTGAGGGCCGAGGCGGAGTCGCTGCCGGGCATCGACCACGCGACGGTCACCCTCACCGGCCGTCGCACCGAGCCCCGGGCCCGGGTGGGTCTGCTGCTCTCCCCGCAGGCCGAACCGGCGGACGTGGTCCGGCGGCTGGAGGCCGAGGCGCTCGCCCACGCCGGCCGCTCGGCCGGTCTGGAGTCCCTGCCCACGGAGGTCCGGCTGCGCGCGGCGAAGCATCCGCCGGAGCGCGTCAGCTGACCTGTCCCCTACGGGCGCCTCAACCGCCGGTGGCGGCGGCCGGTTCCCTGTGCGGGGCGGGGGAGGGAGCGGGTGTCCGGTGCTGCTTCCCGGCCTCCGCCTCGCGGTCCTTGACCTCGCGGCGCAGCAGGATGATCCATCCCGCCGGGACACCGGCGGCGAAGATCCACCACTGGATGGCGTAGGCGAAGTGCGCGCCGATCCCGGTGTGGTCGGGGGCGTCGCGCGGCAGCGGCGCGCCCTCCGCCCCGTCGGCGGGTGAGCTGTCCGTCAGGTCGATGAACCCGGCGAGCATCGGCGTGCCCAGCGCCTCGGCGCGCTGTTCGCTGTTGACCAGCATCACCATGCGCTCCGGCAGGCCGGGCCGGTCCTTGATGCCGGTGTTCGCGGTGGTCTCGTCCACCATCAGCCGCCCGGTCACCGTGATCTCGCCGGCCGGCGGGTCCGGCACCTCGGGCGCCACCGTCACATCGCCGCCGGCCGGCACCCAGCCGCGGTTGACGAGCACCGCCGTGCCGTCGTCCTGGAGCAGCGGGGTCAGCACCAGATAGCCGACCTCGTCGTTCGGCCCGGTTCTGGAGCGGGTCAGCACCTCGTGACCGGCGTCGTACACGCCGGTGGCGGTCACCGGCCGGAAGCGGTCCTCCGGGTCCGGGCCGGTGCCCACCGAGGTCAGCTCGGTCATCGGCACCACGGGTGCCGCCAGGCTCTGGGAGATCAGATCGTTCCGGGCGACCCGCTGCTCATGCCGGTGCAGCTGCCAGAAGCCCAGCCAGACGAAGGCCGGGATCAGCGCGAGTGCGACCAGCGTGAGAGTCACCCACTGCCGCGTCAGCAGAAAGCGGTACACGGCTGACGACGTTACCCGAACGTGGTCAGACCTCCGGCGCCGGGGCCACCTCCCGCAGCAGATGCGTGAACGCCGCCTCGTCCAGCACCGGAGTGCCGTACGCCCTGGCCTTCGCCACCTTGCTGGTGGGTGCCTGCGGGTCGTTGGTGACCAGCACACTGGTCAGCCGGGACACGCTGGTGGCGATGTGCAGACCGGCCTCGAACGCCTGGTCCTCCAGCAGTTCCCGGTCCACCGAGGTGTCCCCGGAGAACGCGACCCGCATGCCCTGGGTCAGCCGCCCGCCCGGCTCGTAGCGGCCCGGGTTGGGGTACGGGCACGGCGGGCGCCGCTTCGCCGCCCGCCACCCGGGCTGCCAGCCCGCCCCGCTGCCGCCGGACGCCCGTGCCGCGCCGCCCGACGCGGCCTGCGGCCAGTCGGTGACCGGCAGACACGCCAGCAGCGGAAGCGGCAGCCGCAGCCGCGCGGCCCGCTCCAGGCTGGGCCGGAACGCCTCCGCCAGCACCCGTGCGTCGTCCAGCGCGTGGTGCGCGCGCCGCTGCTCCACCCCGAAGTGGGCGGCGAGCGTCTCCAGGCGGTGGTTGGCCAGCGGCAGGCCCAGCGCCTTGGACAGCTGGATGGTGCACAGCCGCTGCTCCACCGGCGCCACGCGCTTGGCCCGCGCGTACTCGCGGGCGATCATCTTCCAGTCGAAGACGGCGTTGTGGGCGACCAGCACCCGCCCTTCGAGGCGTTGCGCGAAATCGCCGGCGATCTCGGCGAACAGCGGCGCGTCGGCCAGCATGTCGCTGGTCAGCCCGTGAATCCAGGTCGGGCCCGGGTCACGCTCCGGGTTGACCGGCGTGTACCAGTGATCCTCCACCTCCCCCCTGGCGGTCAGTCGGTAGACCGCCGCCGATACGATCCGGTCATCCGGTGCGAGCCCCGTGGTCTCCACATCCACCACCGCGTACCCGCCGGGGTATCCGGTGGGCCAGGGCACGCCCGCCGCCTGCTGTGCGGGAACCTCAACTGTGGTTGCCTGGTGGTCTTCGAGCATGGTCCCTGAGGATACGGGCCGCCACCGACAGCGCCCCCACCGCCGCCGGGAGTTGACCGCCCTGTCACAGGGGTGACGTACCCTGCCAAACATGTTGTCGGACACCTACGGCCGCGTCGCCACCGATCTGCGGGTCTCCCTGACCGACCGTTGCAATCTGCGGTGCACCTATTGCATGCCGGAAGAGGGCCTGCGCTGGCTGTCCAAGCCCGAACTGCTGACCGACGACGAGATCGTCCGCCTGGTGACCGTCGCCGTGCGGGAACTCGGCGTCACCGAGGTCAGGTTCACCGGCGGTGAGCCGCTGCTGCGCCCGGGTCTGGTGTCCATCGTGGAGCGGTGCGCCGCGCTGTCACCCCGCCCCCGGCTCTCGGTGACCACCAACGGCATCGGCCTGGAACGGGTGGCGGGCGCGCTGCGCGCCGCGGGCCTGGACCGGGTCAATGTGTCCCTGGACACCCTCGACGCGGACACCTTCCGCACCCTCACCCGCCGCGACCGGCACGCCGACGTGCTGCGCGGTCTCGCCGCCGCCCGCGCCGCCGGGCTCGACCCGGTCAAGGTCAACACCGTGCTCATGCCCGGCGTCAACGACACCGAGGCCGCGGACCTGCTGGCCTGGGCCATCGCGCACGACTACGAACTGCGCTTCATCGAACAGATGCCCCTGGACCCGCAGCACGGCTGGCAGCGCGACACCATGGTCACCGCGCAGGACATCCTGCGCGACCTCGCCGCCCGCTTCACCCTCGTCCCCGAGAGCGAGGCGGCACGCGGCGCCGCGCCCGCCGAACGCTGGGTGGTGGACGGCGGACCGCACCGGGTCGGGGTGATCGCCTCCGTCACCCGGCCGTTCTGCCGCACCTGCGACCGCACGCGGCTGACGGCCGACGGGCAGGTGCGTACCTGCCTGTTCGCCCGTGAGGAGTCCGATCTGCGCGGTGCGCTGCGCGACGGCGCCGACGACGCGCAGCTGGCCGCGCGCTGGCGCACCGCGATGTGGGGCAAGAAGGCCGGCTCCGGGCTCGATGACCCGTCCTTCCTCCAGCCGCAGCGCCCCATGTCCGCCATCGGCGGCTGAGGCGCCCGCGCCCGCCGGTCAGCCCTCTCCGGAGCGCTCGGCCGCCTGCCACTGTGCGAGCGGCACCACGTCCTTCAAGAACCCGCGCACGCTCAGGAACTGCGCGAGATGCTCACGGTGTTCCTCGCACGCCAGCCAGGTCTTGCGGCGCTCGGGGGTGTGGAGTTTCGGATTGTTCCAGGCCACGACCCAGGCGGCGGGCGCACGGCAGCCCTTGGCGGAACAGATCAGCGGATCATCGCTGGTGGGTTCATCGGACACGGAATCCATCCAACACCCTGACTCCGGACATGGCGACGCCGGGCAGCCACGGGGGGAGCCGCCCGGCGTCGGTCCGTCGCTCCGACGGGGGATACGGAGCGCTCTTGAAGTATGACATGCAATGCACGCCGGTGTGCAGCCGAACAGCCCAATTTCCGTTGAGCTTTTCTTGAGCTTCGCAACTGAATACATCAAGGAGCTTGTTCGCGCTGTCTGTTGGTCTCCGGTGCGGAATCCGTCACCGGTGGCAGCGCCGATCGGGAAGCGCTGGTGATGAAGGTGGACGGCATGGCCGGAGAGTTTTCCCGGCCCGCATTCGCGATCACCACCGCGATGTACGGCATGACCGTTCCCACCGCCAGAGTTGCGACCGCAAGCGGCCTGCTGAGGTCCCACAGCACGAATGTGAGAAGGACCGCAGCCGTACGGATCAACATGGAAATGACATAACGTCGCTGCCGGCCGCGCACATCCTCCGCAAGCCCGCGCCGGGCCCCGGTGATCCGGTAAACGGACGCATCCGGGGCCCCGCTCCGCCGCCACCGCGCCATGCCGCACACTCCTCACTCGGAGCCGGCCGCCGCCCTGGATCAGCGGCGCACCAGCAGTGCGAGCTTACGCCCGGCCTTCAGGTACACCCCGGCCGGCCGCTCCCCGGTGTCCTGCGCGGCGGTCGCCTCCTCGGCCACCTCCGCCAGCGACCGGGTCACCGCCGCCTCGCCCAGCACCTGGGCACGCTGCTCGCCGTCGCCGTACTCCAGCACCAGCCGCAGCGCGTTCTGCTTGGCCAGCCGACGCGCCGCCGACGAGGACGCGGTGAACTCCAGCACCTTCGTCAGCACCGTGTCGACGCGCTCCGCGCCGTGCTCGGCCAGCTCGACCTCGGGCAGCGCGGCCACCTCGGTGAAGCTCTTCTTCGAGAACTGGGCGGTGAATCCGGCCCGCGCCGCCATCGCCGACTCCACCCCGTACAGCGCGGCCACCATCTCCCCGGCCAGCACCTTCTTCAGGTCCATCGGGTGCAGCGAACCGTCCGCCACCCGGGCCAGCGCCCCGGTGATCTCCGGATCGGTCCACTCGGTCCACGCGCGCAGGTAGGGCTCCATCAGCCGGTCGGGCACCGACATGATCTTGCCGAACACATCGTCGGCCGGCGCCGAGAGCCCCACGTAGTTGCCCTTGGACTTCGACATCTTGGCCCCGGTGCCGTCGGTGCCCTCCACCAGCGGCATCGTCACCACCAGCTGCGGCTTCAGCCCGTAGATCTCCATCACGCGGCGGCCCATCTGCATGTTCAGCAGCTGGTCCACCCCGCCCAGCTCGATGTCCGCGTCGATCTCGGCCGAGTCGATCGCCATCGCCACCGGGTAGATCAGCTCCGACATGGTCAGCCCGTGGCCGCCCTCCAGGCGGGTGCGGAAGTCCTCGCGCTGGAGCAGCGAGGACGCCGGCACCTGTGCCAGCACCCCGATCAGCTTCGGCAGCGTGATCCCGGTCAGCCACTCGCTGTTGTGCCGGAACTCCACCCGCTCGAAGTCGAAGAACGGCTTCACCTGGCCCCGGTAGCCGGCCAGGTTCGCCGCGATGTCCTCGTCCGACAGCGGCGGCCGCTCCGCGGAACGCCCCGACGGGTCGCCGATCTTCGCCGTGATGTCGCCGATGATCAGCGTCACCCGGTGGCCCATCCGCTGGAAGCGGCTGAGCACGATTACCGGCACGGCGTGCCCCAGGTGCACGTCGGCCGCCGTCGGGTCGATGCCGAGCTTCACGTGCAGCCCGCGCCCCTCGGCCCGCGCCGCCTCGATGTCCGCCGCCAGCTTGTCCACCGACGGCAGCACCTCGACCGCGCGGGCCGCGATCAGCTCCGCCTGTTCCCTCGCCGGCAGATCGGTCAGGTCCAGATAACGCCGCGATCCCGTCTCCTCCAGCAGCTGCCGCACGGTGGTGTCGGAGGAGAGGTCCTGCGCGAGCAGCGCGGATGCGCGCTGCACGGAGTCGCCGAGGCGTGTCACGTTCAGTCCTGAAGGTCGACGGTCGGAAAGGAAAACAAGAACAACAGGCAGAGTCTAAGGGCTGTCCCGTCATCCGCGCCGGGCCAGCGCACGGTGTCAGACGCGGTGCATCGCAAGGCGCTGGATGGCCCCCGTACCGGGCGTACTCGGGCGGTCCGGCAACGCGGCGAGGTGCCGTGGCCGGCGCCGTGCGCCCGGCGGGGAGGACGGGACAGCCCTTGTGGTCACACCCCGGGGCTCACCGAGCTCATGTTGAAGCCCGGCACCCGCAGCGCGGGCATCGCGGTCCGCGGGAAGTAGTCGCCCCACTCCCGCGACCGGGTCACCTCGGTGCGCCCTGCCTCGGTGGCCCGGGCCAGGATGTCCACCGGGGACTCGTTGAAGCGGAAGTTGTTCACCACCCCCGCCACCTCCCCGTTCTCCACCAGGTACACCCCGTCGCGGGTCAGTCCGGTCAGCAGCAGGGTGGCCGGATCGACCTCGCGGATGTACCACAGCGAGGTGATCAGCAGGCCCCGCTCGGTGTCCGCCACCAGCTCGTCGAGGGAACGGGTCCCCCCGGCCTCCAGCAGCAGGTTGTCGGTCAGCGGCGCCACCGGCAGCCCGGTCACCTCCGCCGAGTCCCGGGTGGTCGGCAGCTGCCGCAGCACCCCGTCCCGCACCCAGTCGGTACGACCCAGCGGCAGCCCGTTGTCGAACACCGACACCTCGGGGGTCAGACCACCCCCCGAGGCGTGCGCGATCAGGAACGGCGCCGCCTCCACCCCGGCCGCCGCCGGATCGCTGTACAGGTCCACCGGCAGCCCGGACAGTTTCTCGCCCACCCGGGTGCCGCCGCCCGCGCGGCTGAACACCGTACGGCCGTCGTGGGACCGTCGCGCGTCCGCCGTCCAGTACAGGTAGATCAGCAGATCGGCCACCGAGGACGGCGGCAGCAGCGTCTCGTACCGCCCGGCGGGCAGGTCCACCCGCCGCTCCGCCCAGCCCAGCCGCCGTGCCAGGTCCGCCTCCAGAGCGGCCACGTCCACGTCCGAGAAGTCGGCGGTGGGCACCGTCACATAGGAGGAGCGGGTACGGTCCGGGGACTTCGCGTTGATCTCCACGTGCCCGGCCCGCTGGTCGTGCCGCAGCCGCAGCCCGCCCGAGGTGCCCAGGTAGGTGGAGGTGATGTCGTGGCTGGCGAAACCGAACAGCTCCCGGTCCGCCGCCCGTGAGCGGGCGAAGCTCTCGCCGAGCGCCGGCGCGAACTCCGCGAAGATCTCCGGCGAGGTGACCTGCGGCTCCTCCGTGAAGCCGCCATCCGCGCCCGCCGGCGCGCCGTCCCCGGTCAGCAGCGGCCGGGCGTCCTCGGCGGCCGGCGCCTGCCGCGCGGCCTCTTCGGCGGCCCGCACCAGCGGTTCCAGATCGGCGTCGGTCACCGCGCCCTGCGAGACCACCCCGGCGGCGGTGCCCCGCGCCCCGTCCACCGTGGCGATGACGGTCAGTGTCCGGCCCCGGGTGACCCCGTTGGTGGTCAGCGAGTTGCCCGCCCAGCGCAGATTGGCGCTGGAGTTCTCCTCCGCGAGCACCACCAGACCATCGGCGCGCGACAGTCCCAGCGCCCGCTCCACGATCTCGTGCGGCCTGCTGTTCTTCCCGCTCATCGGCCCGCCTCCGCGGTGGTGTTGAGAATGTTGACGCCCCGGAACAGCGCGGACGGGCAGCCGTGCGAGACCGCCGCCGCCTGGCCCGGCTGGGCCTTGCCGCACATGAAGGTGCCGCCCAGCACATAGGTCTGCGGCCCGCCGACCGCCTCCATCGAGCCCCAGAAGTCGGTGGTCGTGGCCTGGTAGGCGACGTCCCGCAGCTGGCCGGCCAGCCGGCCGTTCTCGATCCGGAAGAACCGCTGCGCCGTGAACTGGAAGTTGTAGCGCTGCATGTCGATGGACCACGAGTTGCGGCCCACCGCGTAGATGCCGCGCTCCACCCCGGCGATCAGCCCCGCCGTATCCGGCCCCTGCGGGTCCGGCTGGAGCGAGACGTTCGCCATCCGCTGGATCGGCACATGGGAGGAGGAGTCCGCGAACGCGCAGCCGTTGGAGCGGTCGAAACCCTGCAGCCGCGCCGTGCGCCGGTCCATCTGGTACCCGACCAGGGTGCCGTCCCTGACCACGTCCCAGGACTGGGTGCGCACCCCCTCGTCGTCGAAGCCGGTGGTCGCCAGGCCGTGCTCGACGGTGCGGTCACCCGTCACATTCATCAGCGGCGAGCCGTACTTCAGCTTCCCCAACTGGTCGAAGGTCGCGAACGAGGTGCCCGCGAAGGCCGCCTCGTAGCCCAGGGCCCGGTCCAGCTCGGTCGCGTGCCCGATCGACTCGTGGATGGTGAGCCACAGATTCGACGGGTCCACCACCAGGTCGTACGCGCCGGCCTCCACCGACGGCGCGGCCAGCTTCTCGGCCAGCAGCGACGGGATCTGCTCCAGATCCGCGTCCCAGTCGTACCCGGTGCCGGTCAGGTACTCCCAGCCGCGCCCGGCGGGCGGCGCCAGGGTGTTCATGGTGTCGAACCGGCCGCTCGCGGAATCCACGGCGGTCGCGGTCAGCTCGGGATTGATCCGCACCCGCTGCTGCGTGGTGACGGTACCGGCGGTGTCGGCGTAGAACTTGTTCTCCTGGACCGCCCACAGCCGGGTGTCCACGTAACTGATCCCCGGCGCCGCCAGCAGCCGCTCGCTCCAGTCGGCGAACAGCGCGGTCTTCTCCGCGTCGGGGATGTCGAAGGGGTTGATCTCGTAGGAGGAGACCCAGGTCTGCTCGCCGTAGGAGGGCTCGGGGGCCAGCTCCACCCGGGCGGTGGACCCGGACGCCGCGCTGATCTTCGCCGACAGCTTCGCCATCGCCACGGCCTGCCCGGCGACCCTCGCGGCGGCGTCCATCGTCAGATCGACACCGGCGGCGAAACCCCAGCTGCCGCCGTGCACCACCCGGACCGCGTATCCGGTGTCGGTGACGTCCGAGGAGCCGGCCGGACGGGCGTTGCGCAGCATCCAGTTGGCGCTGCGCACCCGCTCGAAGCGGAAGTCCGCGTGCTCGGCGCCCAGCGCCTTCGCCCGCGCGAGGGCGGCATCGGCGAGCTGTCGCAGCGGAAGCGCGAGGAAGCTCTCATCGATGGATGGGGGCACAGTCTCTCCTGTCCATGGCCATCTTGGGTGGTCCGGGGCATGGCACAGCCCCCGGGAACCACCGATCATGCCCGTTCGGCGCGCCGCTGCCCAGGCGGAAACCGGGAGAACGCCCCTGGGCGGGCGTCCGTCACCTCACCTGCCCCGGTACCGGCGGGAGGGGAACGGCCGACCCGGGCCGGGTTCCGATCACCACCGTGTCGGCCAGCTTCTCGTGCAGCCCCTGCTTGAAGGGGGCGTCCCACAGGCACCAGGCGGCGATCAGCGCCCCGGCGCCGGCGATGAATCCGGCGAACAGGGTGCCGAAGAGATACGACCACTCGCGGCCGATGCCGCGCAGCAGCCCGACCCGGCCGCCGTCGCGCAGCCGGACCACCCGCAACCCGAACAGCCACTTGCCGAGCGTGCGACCACCGGTGAGCCAGTGCGCCAGCGGGTCGTACAGCAGCAGATAACCCAGCGCGAACCACACCGACCACAGGACGTTCGCGCCCCGCTCGCCCGAGTCGTCGCCGGCCAGTGCGAGTCCGGTCCACAGCAGCGCGAAGAACAGCACCAGCAGCAGACCGAAGTCCACCAGCCGCGCGTAGAGCCGGTACGCGGGGCGGGCCAGCACGGACAGCGGCGGACCGTAGCCGGGGTGCACCGGGCCGGGCGGCGGCACGATCACGTACGGGGGCGGCTGCGCCGGATACGCGTACCCAGGCGGGGGATGGGGCCCGGCGTACGGGGGCGGGTAGCCGGTGGGCCCCGGGTATCCCCGCGGGTACGGCGGCGGATGGCCGGGAACCGGCCCCGGCGGCCCGGGCGGCGGGCCCGGAGGAAGGCTCGGCGGCGGGGATATCGGCGGCTGCTCGGACATGTGCGAACCGTAATGGATCCGCCGCACCAGCGGCGACGGCCCTTGCCGGCCCCAACTGCCGTCCGACCAGCGGTTGTCCCCTGCGGGCGTCATATTCCGAGCGCTTTTCGCGGCCCGGGACATCCTTTCCCCACGCCCCCGCCACCTGCGGCGGAACCCTCCGCGACTGCCGAGAGTAGCGACTCATGTCCGGAGCGGGACTGGCTAGCCGGGGCTTGTTTTCGCCACGCTCGGTCCATGGAGCAGGAGCTGATCCCCACCGAGGCCATGACGTCGTTCAGCAAGTCGTTCAGCGCGACCCCGCACGCCGTACGCCAGGCCCGGCAGCTCGTCGGGGACCGGCTCGCCCAGTGGGGCGTTCCGGCCGGCTGCCCCGCCGCCCGCACCGTCGCCCTGCTGGTCGGTGAACTCGCCGCGAACGCCGTACGGCACGGGTCCGCCCCGGGGCGCGGCTTCACCCTGGCCGTGGCGATGGCCGCCCTCGCGCCCGGTGGCGCGGCGGGCCCGCGCGAGGGTGCCGCCGCCGTACCGCTGCGGATCGAGGTGACCGACTCCCGGGCGGACCGCTACCCGGTGCTGCGCCCCTTCGGCGGCGAGCAGGAGAACGGCCGCGGTCTGCTGCTGGTGGACGCCTTCGCCGCCGCCTGGGGTGTGGCCAGTGCGCCGCAGGGCAAGACCGTGTGGTGCGAATGTCTGCTGCATCCTGCCGAAATGGCGCCGCGGATGTAGGAATCCCACAGGCCCCCGGCACTGCGCCTGTCAGCCCCCGATCCCTGTCCGCTCTACCGGGCGGGCTAGTTTGGTGGCGAGCACATGTCGCAGAGAAGGGGTGATCCCTTGAGTCGCTCGGTACTCGTCACCGGAGGGAACCGCGGAATCGGCCTGGCCATCGCCCGTTCCCTCGTGGACGCGGGTGACAAGGTCGCCATTACCTTCCGTTCCGGAGAACCGCCCCAGGAACTGGTGGAGCGGGGCGTGCTGCCGGTCAGGTGTGACATCACCGAACCGGAGCAGGTGGAGCAGGCATACAAAGAGATCGAGGAGAAGCACGGCAAGGTCGAGGTGCTGGTGGCCAACGCCGGCATCACGCGCGACCAGTTGCTGCTGCGGATGTCCGAGGAGGACTTCGCCTCGGTCGTGGAGACCAACCTCACCGGGACCTTCCGGATGGTCAAGCGCGCTTCCAAGGGCATGCTGCGGGCGCGCACCGGCCGGATCGTGCTGATCTCCTCGGTGGTGGGCCTGATGGGCTCGGCGGGGCAGGCCAACTACGCGGCCTCCAAGGCCGGTCTGGTCGGTTTCGCGCGCTCCCTCGCCCGCGAGCTGGGCTCCCGGAACATCACCTGCAACGTGGTGGCCCCCGGGTTCGTGGACACCGACATGACGCGGGTGCTCAGTGACGAGCAGCGCGCGGGCATCGTGGAGCAGGTGCCGCTGGGCCGTTACGCCCAGCCCGATGAGATCGCGAACGCGGTCCGCTTCCTGGCCTCCGACGAGGCCGCGTACATCACCGGAGCCGTCATCCCCGTTGACGGCGGATTGGGCATGGGGCACTGAACCATGAGTGGACTTCTTGTCGGTAAGCGCATCCTGGTCACCGGGGTGCTCACCGAGTCGTCGATCGCCTTCCACACCGCCAAGCTGGCCCAGCAGGAGGGTGCCGAGGTCGTCCTGACCGGTTTCGGGCGGCTCTCCCTGGTGGAGCGGATCGCCAAGCGGCTGCCCAAGCCGGCGCCGGTGATCGAGCTGGACGTGCAGAACAAGGACCAGCTGGCCTCGCTGGCCGACGCGGTGCGCGAGCACGTCGACTCGCTCGACGGTGTCGTGCACTCCATCGGCTTCGCGCCGCAGGACGCGCTCGGCGGCAACTTCCTCAACACCGAGTGGGAGTCGGTGGCCACGGCGGTCGAGGTCTCCGCCTACTCCCTCAAGTCGCTGACGATGGCGCTGCTTCCGCTGCTGGAGCAGCGCGGCGGCTCGGTGGTCGGCATGGACTTCGACGCCCAGGTGGCGTGGCCCAAGTACGACTGGATGGGCGTGTCCAAGGCGGCGCTGGAGGCCACCTCGCGCTACCTCGCCCGTGACCTGGGCGAGAAGAACATCCGCGTCAACCTGGTCTCGGCCGGCCCCATCAAGTCGATGGCGGCCAAGTCGATCCCCGGTTTCGAGGAGCTGGCGGACGTGTGGAACACCCGCTCGCCGATCGGCTGGGACCTCGAGGACCCCGAGCCCGCGGCCCGCGGTGTGGTGGCCCTGCTGTCGGACTGGTTCCCGAAGACCACCGGCGAGATCGTGCACGTCGACGGTGGCGTGCACATGATGGGTGCCTGAGCACGGCACGGCTGAACACGGCGGCGGCCGGTACGGAGGGGAGACCCTTCCGTACCGGCCGCCGCCGCGTGGTGTCTCAGGAGGCCCCGGCGGCCGCCGCGGTGAAGGCGCGGCAGGTCCGGGTGTGGGCGGCGGCCTCGCGCTCGGCCCGCGCGGCGTCCCGCTCGCGGACGGCGGTCAGCAGCCGGGCGTGGTCCATGTACGACTCGGGGTCGAGCTGGTCGCCCACGTCGTGGCGCAGGAAGGTGCGCAGGACGGTGCCCAGGTCGGCGTACAGGCCGGTGAGCACCTCGTTGTGGGAGGCCTTGACGATCCCCAGGTGGAAGGTGGCGTCCGCCTCCACGAACCGTTCGACCTCCCCGGTGCGCCAGGCGGCCTCGCGGGTGGTGAGCAGGGCGTCGAGGCGGCGCAGATCGGCCGGGGTCCGGCGCTCGGCGGCCATCCGGGCGGCGGCGGTCTCCAGCGCGCCGCGCAGTTCGGCGACATGGCGCGGGTCGGCGTCGGCGAACCGGCGGTGCATCACCCCGGCCAGTTCGCTGGTGGCCACCACATAGGTGCCCGAGCCCTGCCGGATGTCGAGCAGCCCGTTGTGGGCCAGTGCGCGGATGGCCTCACGGACGGTGTTCCTGGCCACCCCCAGCTGTTCGACCAGCTCGGGCTCGGTGGGGATGCGCGATCCCACCGGCCAGGCGCCCGAGGTGATCTCGTTCCGCAACTGGTCGATCACCTGGTCGGCGAGGGCCGAGCGGCGGGGGGAGGTGAGTGACATGGTTCTCCTGTCAGCTGCAGGAATCTCTTAATGACCCATTCATTGGATGATTCTATGATGAGGTCATGTCGTTGGCGAAGCATGACCGTATCTCCGCAGAGGACGCACCCGCACCCGCAGCCGGCCGGACTCCGCTCCGTACCGCACTCGCCACGGTGATCACCCCCGTGGCGCCGTGGCTCCTCGCCGTCGGCCTCGCCCTGGCGGCCCTCAACCTCCGCCCCGCGATATCCGCGCTCGCCCCGCTGCTCGAAGAGGTGCGCGCCGACCTCGGCATGAGCGGCACCGTCGCCGGGCTGCTCACCTCCGTACCCGCCCTGTGCTTCGCCGTCTTCGGCATCACCGCCCCGGCCCTGTCCCGCAAATACGGCCCCGTCGCGGTCGTCGCCGCCGGCATGGCCGCCGTCGCCGCCGGACTCGGCCTGCGCTCCCTGGCCGGCGGAACCGGCGTCTTCCTCGCCTCCAGCGCCCTCGCCCTGGCCGGCATCGCGGTCAGCAACATCCTGATGCCGGTCATCGTCAAGCGGTACTTCCCGGACCGCATCGGCAGCATGACCGGCCTCTACACCATGGCCTTGTCCCTGGGCGCCGCCGGAGCCGGGGCCATCACCGTGCCGGTGGCGAGCGCCCTGGGCGACAGCTGGCGGCTGGGCATCGGCGTCTGGGCCCTCCCCGCGGTGCTGGCCGCAACCGTCTGGCTGACCGTGCTCATCCGCGGCCGCGCCGTACCGGCCGCCCCCGCCCCCGCAGCCGCCGCGGCCGGCAACGGCACCGCCCGGGCCACCACGACCATGACCCGCCCCGACGGCACCCCCGTGCGCCTGCTGCGCTCGCCCACCGCCTGGGCCCTCGCCTGCTTCTTCGGCCTCCAGGCCACCGCCGCCTACATCATCATGGGCTGGCTGCCGCAGATCTTCCGCGACGCCGGAGTCCCCGCCGGCACCGCGGGCGTCCTGTTCGCCGTCGCCATGGGCCTGAGCGTCCCGCTGTCCTTCGTCGTCCCCCGCCTGGCCACCCGGATGCGCCGACAGGGCCCGCTGCTCACCGTGCTGGCCTCCTGCGGCCTCGCCGGATACGCCGGGCTGTGGCTGGCCCCGCACGGCGGCGCCTGGGCCTGGGCCGCCCTCCTCGGCATCGCCAACTGCTCCTTCCCGGTGGCCCTGGCCATGCTGGGGCTGCGCGCCCGCAGCGCCCACGGAGTGGTCCGGCTGTCCGCCTTCGCCCAGAGCACCGGCTACCTCATCTCGCTGCCGGGACCGCTGATCGTCGGCGTGCTGAACGAGACCACCGGCAGCTGGAGCCTCCCGCTGCTGTTCATGGCCACGCTGATGGCCCTCCAGATCGTCGCGGGCGTCCTGGCCGGCCGGGACCGGCACATCGAGGACGGCGCGTGAATGGCAGACTGGGCCCATGCCAGCTCTTGAACCGAACCCCACCGGCGGACAGCGCACCCTGCTGCGGATCCTCGGCGTGATGCTCGCGGTCAGCGTCGTGATCGGGGTGATCGCGACCTTCGCCGCCGGCAACTGACCGGGCGGCCCCGCCCCGGCGCACCGGCGGTGGGGCAGGCCCCACCATCCCCTAGGGGGCCATCGTCAGGGGAGCGTGGGTGGCTTACCCGATGGGCCCGAAGAGCCCGCCCGCCTACCGTGGACGTATCGCGGCGATGACCCCGCGGACCACGGATGGAGGCGCGCCCATGAGCGGTCGCACGGCCCTGATGACCAACCCCCGCCACCGGGCGGCGGCCGGCAGCGACATCCGGCTGCGCTGGTGGGCCCTGGCCCTGCCCGTCGCGGCGTTCAGCGCCCTGCTGTTCCTGCTCGCCGCCAGTGCCCAGGCCGATGCGAGCGGCGGGCCGCAGCCCGTCTCCCAGCTGGTCGAGCACGCCAGGAGCAGCTGGCTCGGCTGAGGCCGGCTCCCGCTTCCCCCGGGTTCTCCAACGGCCGTCACCCCAGGGCACGTTTCATGCAAAGCTGGGACACATGAGCGTTGACGCACCCCGCAGGATCGTTCTTTTCCGACACGCCAAGGCCGACTGGCCCGACGTCTCCGATCATGATCGCCCGTTGGCGGAGCGGGGCCGCAAGGACGCCCCGGTGGCGGGCCGATGGCTCGCCGGCACCGGCGTCACCCCCGACCTCGCCCTGTGCTCCACCGCGGTCCGCACCCGGGAGACCTGGAAGCTGGCGGTCCCCGAACTGCCCCAGCGGCCCCGCACCGTCTACGAGGACCGGGTCTACGAGGCCTCGCTCGGCGAGCTGATCGCCCTCGTCAACGAGACCGCCGACGAGGTGCGCGATCTGCTGCTCATCGGCCACAACCCCGGACTGCACGCACTGGCCGACGCCCTCGCGGGCGAGTCGGAGGGGGACGTGCTCTCCCGGATGAACCGCTCCGGATTCCCCACCGCGTCCCTCGCCGTGCTGGCCTTCACCGGTGACTGGAAATCCGTGGAACACGGCGTGGCCCGCCTGGTGGCCTTCTGGACGCCGCACTCCTGACACCCCCGGCGGCGGGAGCCCACCGGAGCCTCAGCTCCCGGCGTCCGCCGCCTCGACTTCCTCCCGGGTGATCCCCAGCAGATACAGCACCGTGTCCAGGAACGGCTCGCTCAGCGCGGTGTGCGCCGCCCGCCGCACCAGCGGCTTCGCGTTGAACGCCACCCCGAGCCCGGCCGCGTTCAGCATGTCCAGGTCGTTCGCGCCGTCCCCGATCGCCACCGTCTGGGCCAGCGGCACCCCGGCCGCATCGGCGAACCGCCGCAGCAGCCGCGCCTTGCCCGCCCGGTCCACGATCTCCCCGGTCACCCGCCCGGTCAGCTTCCCGTCCACGATCTCCAGCGTGTTCGCCGCGGCGAAGTCAAGACCCAGCTGCTCCGCCAGCGCGTCCGTGACCTGGGTGAAGCCGCCCGAGACGACCCCCACCTGGTAGCCCAGCCGCTTGAGGGTACGGATCAGGGTGCGCGCCCCCGGGGTCAGCCGCACCTCCGAGCGCACCTTGTCCACCACCGAGGCGTCAAGCCCCTCCAGCAGCGCCACCCGGGCGTGCAGCGACTGCTCGAAGTCCAGCTCCCCGCGCATCGCCGCCGCCGTCACCTCGGCGACCTGCTCCTCACAGCCCGCGTGCGCCGCGAACAGCTCGATGACCTCGTCCTGGATGAGCGTGGAGTCGACGTCCATCACCACCAGACGCTGCGCGCGCCGGTGCAGCCCGGCCGAGACCACCGCCACGTCTATGGACCGCACCGACGCCTCGGTCGCCAGCTCGGTGCGCAGCTTCTCGGTCGGCACCCCGGAGACATTGAACTCGACGGCCGTCAGCGGATACTTCGCCAGCCGGAAGATCCGGTCGATGTTGCCGCCGCAGCCGGTGATCCGGGCCGCGATGGCGGCGGTGTCCTCCGCGCTGAGCGGATTGCCCAGCACCGTCACGTGGGAGCGGCCGTCGCCCCGGGCCGGGTTGTCGCCCAGACCCGAGATGATCTCGGCCTGCATGCCCAGGCCCTCGGCCCAGCCGTGGACGGTGGCACGCAGTTCGCCCTCCGTCCCCGAGCCGCCGGCCGGCGCGCTCACCAGGGCGCACAGCACTATGCGGCCCCGTGTCACGACCTGCTCGATGTCGATGACCGTCACATGAAAGGCGGCGAGCGTCTCGAAGAGACCGGCGGTCAGACCCGGCCGGTCCCTGCCGAAGATCTTCACCAGCAGCGTGGGCGTCTGTGCGGGGATCATGGTGCCCACCACGGTAGTCGCTCCCGGTTGCGGGACGATGACCACGGGCCGCCATGCGGAGGAACGGAGAGGAAGGTCACAGAGTTGCCGACGCTTCGCACCAGCTCCGTGACTATCCGGGCCCGACTTTCCGTTTCCGGCCCGGGACTGGAATAGTGCCTGGACGGTGTTCGACCATCCCGGACCCTCATGTCGAGGGGGTCGGTCGGGGGACAACTTTGTGGGGCATGGAGTGCCAGAACTCGTACTCGAACTGAACGGTCAGACCTGGTCGTTGGACCCGACCCGGTCATACGGAGTGGGGCGGGACCCGCAGGGCGACCTCGTCCTGCAGGACGCCCGGGTCTCCTGGCGGCATGCCACGGTGCGGTGGGGCGGCCAGAACTGGATCCTGGAGGACCACGGCAGCACCAACGGGACCTACGCCCAGGGGCAGCGCGTCCAGGAACTGCCACTCGGCCCGGGATCGGTCATCCATCTGGGCAACGCCACCGACGGACCGCGGCTCACCTTCTCGGGAACCGCGCCCGTCCCCCAGCAACAGCAACAGCAGGAGCCGCAGCAGCACCAGCAGTACCAGCAACCGCAGCAGGCCCCGCAGCAGGCGTTCGGGGACCCGGTGCCCGTGATGGCGGGCCACGCGCCCGCCATGCCGCCGCACCAGCCGCCCGGTCACCAGCCCCCCGGCCACCAGCCGGGCGCCGACCCGGCCGGCGCGGGCGACCGCGGCGCCACCACGTTCCACCACCTGGCGGTCGGCCAGGTCACCCGCATCGGCCGTGCGCTGGAGAACGAACTGGTGGTCTCCGACCTCCAGGTCTCCCGCCACCATGCCGAATTCCTGGCCCACTCGGACGGCCGCTACGAGCTGCACGACCTCGGCAGCCACAACGGCACGTACGTCAACGGCCAGCGGATGGACAAGAACGGCCGCCGCTACCTGGGCCAGAACGACACCGTCGGCATCGGCCACTCCACCTTCCGGCTGGTCGGCAACCAGCTCCAGGAGTTCGTCGACACCGGTGAGGTCTCCTTCTCGGCGCGCCACCTGACCGTCCAGGTCAACAACGGCCGCACCACCATCCTCAACGACGTCTCCTTCGGCGTCCCCGAGAAGTCCCTGATCGGCGTCATCGGCCCCTCGGGATCCGGCAAGTCCACCCTGCTGCGCGCCCTCACCGGCTACCGCCCCGCCACCTACGGCGAGGTGCTGTACGACCACCGCAACCTGTACACGCACTTCGCCGAGCTGCGGCACCGTATCGGCCTCGTCCCCCAGGACGACATCCTGCACAAGGAACTGCCCATCCGGCAGGCCCTGCGGCTGGCCGCCCAGCTCCGCTTCCCCGGCGACGTCGCCGAGGCCGAGCGCAACGCCCGGGTCGAGGAGGTGCTCGGCGAACTCAAGCTCGACATCCACGCCACCAAGCGCATCTCCTCGCTCTCCGGCGGCCAGCGCAAGCGCGTCTCCGTCGCCCTGGAACTGCTCACCAAGCCGTCGCTGATCTTCCTGGACGAGCCGACCTCGGGCCTGGACCCGGGCATGGACCGCGACGTCATGCAACTGCTGCGCGGCCTGGCCGACGACGGCCGCACCGTCCTGGTCGTCACCCACTCGGTGGCCGAGCTCGGCCTGTGCGACCGGGTGCTGGTCATGGCCCCCGGCGGCGGCGTCGCCTACTTCGGCCCGCCGGACGAGGCGCTGAACTTCTTCGGCTACGACAACTGGGCCGACGTCTTCTCCGCCTTCGAGAACTACCGCGACTACGACTGGATGGGCCGCTGGCGCGGCTCGCAGCACTACCAGATATACGCGGCCGACCTCGACGCCGTGCAGCCGCAGGCCGCCAACTTCCAGCCGGTGGCCGCCGCCGCCGAACAGAAGGCCCAGACCTGGGGCTCCCAGGTGTGGACCCTGATGCGCAGATACGCGGCGGTGATCTTCGCCGACAAGGGCTTCCTCGGCCTCACCGTCGCCCTGCCGGTCATCCTGGGCGCCGTCTCCCTGGCCATCCCCGCCGACTTCGGCCTGGGCTACGGCAGACCGGAGAACGGCGGCCGCAACAGCCAGGCCAGCATCATCCTGCTGGTCCTCGTGGTCGGCATGTGCTTCTCCGGCGCCGCCAACGCCGTACGGGAACTCATCAAGGAACGGGTGATCTACGAACGCGAACGGGCGGTCGGCCTCTCCCGCTCCGCGTATCTGATGTCCAAGGTCTTCGTGCTGGGCATCGTCACCATCTTCCAGGCGGCCATCCTGGGCGCCATCGGCTTCGGCCCCCGCGAGATGCCCGCCGAGGGCGTGCTGTTCACCAGCTCTCCCGCGCTGGAGATGACCCTGGTGATCATGGTCCTGGGCTGCACCTCCATGATGATCGGCCTCGTCATCTCCTCGCTGGTGCGCACCTCCGAGATGACCATGCCGCTGCTGGTGATGATCTCCGTGGTCCAGCTGGTGTTCACCGGCGCCCTCTTCGAGGTGCACGGCAAGCTCGGCGTGGAACAGCTCGCCTGGCTGATGCCCTCCCGCTGGGCCCTGGCCGGCACCGCCACCACCGCCGACCTCAACACCCTCACCGCCTCCATCGCCGACCCCGACGCCGGCGGCGACCCGCTGTGGAACCACGCGGCCGGCTGGTGGCTCCTGGACGTCTCCATGCTGATCGCCCTCGGCGTCGCCTGCGGCTTCCTCGTGATGAAGTTCCTGCGCCGCCACGAGCCCGAGGTCATGCGCGACTGACACCGGGCACCGCGACCGCGCGGCACCCCGCACGCTCCACCCACGACGGTGGTGGCACCCCGCACGGGGCGCCACCACCGTCGTGTCGTCCACCGGTCCTAGGACCCCCGACGCACCCACCCACCGCCGCGGACCGATCCGCCCGGGCCCTCCGCCCCGGTAGCGTTCCCCCCATGGTCAGAAGAACCGGCCTGGCCGCCGTCAGCGCCGCCCTGCTCGCCATGAACCGCACCCTGGAGGTGCGCGACGTGCTGCAGACCATCGTCTCCAGCGCGCGCGAACTGCTCGACGCCCGCTACGCCGCCCTCGGCGTACCCGACGGCGCCGGCGGCTTCGCGCAGTTCATCGTCGACGGCATCAGCGACCGCCAGTGGAAGGCCATCGGCCCGCTGCCCCGCCAGCACGGCATCCTCGCCGCGATGCTGCACGAGGCCACCGCCGTACGCCTCGCCGACGTCCGCCAGGACCCGCGCTTCGAGGGCTGGCCGGCCGCCCACCCCGAGATGTCCGACTTCCTGGGCATGCCCATCGCCGACGGCGACGAGGTCCTGGGCGCCATCTTCCTGGCCACCAAGCGCGGCACCCCCGAACACCGCCGCACCCCGGGCGACGGCTGCGCCTTCACCGCCGAGGACGAGGAACTGCTGGGCATCCTCGCCCAGCACGCCGCCATCGCCCTCACCAACGCCCGGCTGTACGAACGCAGCCGCGAGCTCACCATCGCCGAGGAACGCGCCCGCCTCGCCCACGAACTGCACGACGCCGTGGCCCAGAAGCTCTTCTCGCTGCGGCTCACCGCCCAGGCCGCCACCACCCTCATGGACCGCGACCCCACCCGCGCCCGCAGCGAACTGCGCCAGGTCACCCGGCTCGCCGCCGAGGCCACCGACGAACTGCGCGCCGCCGTCATCGAACTGCGCCCCGCCGCCCTGGAGGAGGACGGCCTGGTCGCCACCCTGCGCGCCCAGATCCAGGTCCTGGACCGCGCCCACCCGGCCCGGGTCACCCTGGTCGCCGGTGAGGCCAAGGCGCTGCCCGCCGCCCAGGAGGAGGCCCTGTTGCGGGTCGCCCAGGAGGCGCTGCACAACGCGCTGCGGCACGCCGCGGCGGCCAAGGTCACCGTGAGCCTCGACCAGCACCCCGGCGGCCGGGCGGTGCTGCGCGTCAGCGACGACGGCACCGGCTTCGACCCGGAGGCGGTGCGCAGCGCGGGGCGGCACCTGGGCCTGGTCTCCATGCGCGACCGTGCCCAGGCGGTCGGCGGCGCCCTGACAGTGCGCTCGGCGCCCGGAGCGGGCACCGTGATCGAGATGGAGGTACCCGGTGTCTGACGTCATCCGTGTGCTGCTGGTCGACGACCACCAGGTCGTACGGCGCGGGCTGCGCACCTTCCTGGAGATCCAGGACGACATCGAGGTGGTCGGTGAGGCCGCGGACGGCCCCGCCGGGGTGGCCCGGGCCGAGGAACTGCGCCCCGACGTGGTGCTCATGGACGTCAAGATGCCCGGCGGGGACGGTGTGGAGGCCCTGCGCAAGCTGCACGAGCTGGGCAACCCGGCCCGGGTGCTGATCATCACCAGCTTCACCGAGCAGCGCACCGTGGTCCCCGCGCTGCGCGCCGGGGCGGCCGGCTACGTCCACAAGGACATCGACCCCACCGCGCTGGCGGGGGCGATCCGTTCCGTGCACGCCGGGCATGTGCTCCTGCAGCCCGAGGTGGCCGGCGCGCTGCTGGCCCAGGAGACGCCGTACGGCGGCAGCGGGCGCGGCGGGCAGCTCACCGAGCGGGAACGGGAGGTGCTGGCGCTGATCGCCCGGGGCCGCTCCAACCGGGAGATCGCCCGTGACCTGGTGCTGTCGGAGAAGACCGTGAAGACCCACGTGTCCAACATCCTGATGAAGCTGGATCTGGCCGACCGCACCCAGGCGGCGCTGTGGGCGGTACGGCACGGAGTGGCCGACTGACGCGCGGCGTAGCGGCCGGCTCGCCCCGACAGGTGTGCGATCCGGCGCGGGATTCATTCGGTCGAGTGGATGTCCCCCACATGGCGGAACCCGATCGGGCGTGACGCGTTCTGCAGGACATGCCGCGGCAACCTGGCCGCGGCAGCGTCCGAAAGGTTCGTTTCATGAACAGCATGAAGAAGATCGCCGTCGTCTCCGCCGTGGCCGGCGGTCTGGCCGCCGCCGGTGCCGGTGTGGCCACCGCCGCCTCCGGTGCCCACGGCAACGCCGTGCACTCGCCCGGCGTCATCTCCGGCAACGTGGTCGAGGCCCCCATCCACGTGCCCGTCAACGTCGTCGGCAACACCGTCAACGTCATCGGCCTGCTGAACCCGGCCTTCGGCAACTTCGGCCTGGCCCACTGACCCACCGGGTCCATCTCCTGAGGACGGGCGGTCGCGCGCGCAGCTGATCGGCCTATTGGGCCGAACGGCGGTTGTCGCCCGGCGCCCCCGTGTCATCCGGACACGCCCAGCGTTGTGCAGCGCGTGGCTCTTCCGTCGGAGTCACCGCCAAGAACCGTCCCAGGAGGATCGCACGTCATGAACACTGCGAAGAAGGCCGCTTTCGTGCTCGCTGTCGCCGGTGTCGCCGTCGGCAGCGCCGCCGGCATGGCCACCGCCCACGGCGGCGCGAGCGCCAAGGCCGGGGCCGTCCACTCGCCGGGTGTCATCTCCGGCAACATCGTTCAGATCCCGGTGGACGTGCCGATCAACATCGTCGGCAACACCGTCAACGTGATCGGCATCCTGAACCCGGCGTTCGGCAACGTCGGCGCCATCGTCTGACGCCACCCCCCACGGTCATCACGGCCCCGCGGATCCCATCCCCCGCGGGGCCGTGATCCGTTCCGGCACAGCACAGCACAGCACGGCCTGCCCTCATGTCGTCCCGCCCGCGCCCCTCAGCCGCGCTGCCGCTCCAGCTCCTCCGCGTACGCGTTGTACGCCGCCACCCGCGCCCGCCGCGCCGCCCGCTCCACCGGGCGCAGCAGCCGGTCCCGCTCCGCGATCTCCGCCGCGCTCACCGCCCCCCCGTGATCGCCGCCCCCGGCCAGCTCCACCAGCCCGGCCACCCGCTGCGCCAGCTCCAGCACCCGCGCCGCGCGCGGCGGATACCCCGGCGCCAGCAGCTGCCGACCCCGCTCCATCCGCGCCCGGTACGCGTCCAGACGTGCCCGGGTCGCCGCCCCCGCCCCCGCGACATCCAGCGTCATCAGCGCCGCAGTCGTCTCCCGCAGCACCTCGTTCAGCTCCCGCTCCGCCTCACCGAGCGAGGGCACATCGGCCGGCGGCGCCTGCCGTACCGGCACGCAGCGCCACACCACCTGGGTCAGCACGTCCCCGGCCGGGCCGGCCGCGCTCACCTCCGGAATCAGCCCCAGCGCCGTGTCCGCCCCCGCCGCCCGTCCGGGGGCGCCCGCGGCCAGGACCGCCTCCCCGGCCTCCAGCGCCCGCTCGTTGAACTCCGGCGGCCCGCACAGGCCCAGCGGATGCCCGGGCGCGGGCAGCGCGATCCGCAGCCCCGCCACGCCCAGCGCCCGCAGCCGGCCGAAGGCCAGGGTCAGCCCCACCGGCCCCGGCTCCCCGGGCAGCTCCACCACCCGGTGCGAGGCATCGTCCGCCACCGCACGCGTGGCGGCCTCGTCGGGGGACACCAAACCGGCCAGCAGAGCGTTGCCCCAGGCGGCGAACCGCCCGGCACGAGGTTCATCGAGCATGGCCTCAGCATAGGGAAGAAGGCCCAAGGGCCCTCCTGACGCCCGGGACATGACGGGTGTGGCGTAAGTTTTGTTCCGGGGAAGTGCCGGCAGGCACGGTCAGACGGCGACTGCAATGGGAGAGACCGCGCGCATGAGCGATGTACTGGAGCTGGTGGACGTATCCGTGGTCCGCGATGGCCGCGCTCTGGTGAACGACGTCTCCTGGTCGGTCGCCGAAGGCGAACGATGGGTGATCCTCGGTCCCAACGGAGCCGGCAAGACGACCCTGCTGAACATCGCGTCCAGCTACCTCTTCCCCACCACGGGAAGGGTGCAGATCCTCGGCGAGAAGCTCGGCGGCGTCGACGTCTTCGAGCTGCGCCCGCGCATCGGCATGGCCTCCAGCGCCCTGGCCGGCAAGCTCTCCCAGCGGGCCACCGTCCTGCAGACGGTGCTCACCGCCGCGTACGGCATGACCGCCGGCTGGCAGGAGAGCTACGAGGACGTCGACGAGCGGCGCGCCCGCGCCTTCCTCGACCGGCTGGGCATGAGCGAGATGCTCGACCGCAGGTTCGGCACCCTCTCCGAGGGTGAGCGCAAGCGCACCCAGGTCGCCCGCGCCCTGATGACCGACCCCGAACTGCTGCTGCTGGACGAGCCCGCCGCGGGGCTGGACCTCGGCGGCCGCGAGGACCTGGTGCGCCGGCTGGGCCGGCTCGCCCGTGACCCCTACGCGCCCGCCATGATCATGGTGACCCACCACGTCGAGGAGATCGCCCCCGGCTTCACGCACGTGCTGCTCATCCGGCAGGGCAAGGTCCTGGACGCCGGTCCCGTGGACAGCGTCCTCACCTCCGCCGCGCTCTCGCACTGCTTCGGCCTGCCGCTCATCGTGGAACGCCAGGGCGACCGGTTCACCGCCCACGGCCTTCCCCTGGCGTAGCGGCCCAACCCCCGGATTCCGGCCGGTCTCTGACGAATTCCGGCCTGTTCGCCCGGCGTCGGCGCCCCTACCATGGGCCGTGTGGACTTCTGGGTGTGGTGGCTGATCGCCGCCGGAGGATTTTCGATCGCGCTCGTCCTGACCGCGATGCCCGAACTCGGCATGCTCGCCATCGGGGCGGCCGCCGCCGCGGCCTCCGGCGCGGTCACCGACAACATCGCCCTCCAGGTCGTCGTGTTCGCCGTCGTCTCCACGGCTCTGCTCGTGGTCGTACGGCCCATCGCCCGCCGCGCCAGAGTGCTGCCCCCCAAACTCAGCTCGGGCGTGGACGGACTCCGGGGCCGCACCGCGGTCGTGCTGGAACGGGTCGACTCCCGCGACGGCCGGATCAAGCTCGCCGGCGAGGAATGGTCGGCCCGCGCCCTGGACAGCGACATCACGCACGAACCGGGCGACGAGGTCAGCGTGGTGGAGATCGACGGAGCCACAGCCATCGTGATGTGATGGACCCCATACAGACAACCGTTCAACTCATCTAGCCGCAGGGGGAGTCACGGTGGACGCCATCATCATCGTGCTGGTCATCCTGGTGGTGCTGGTCATCATCGCGCTCGTCCAGACAATCCAGGTCATCCAGCAGGCCAGCGCCGCGATCGTCGAACGATTCGGCCGTTACACCCGCACCCTGAACGCGGGCCTCAACATCGTGGTCCCGTTCATCGACCGCATCCGCAACCGCATCGACCTCCGCGAACAGGTCGTGCCCTTCCCGCCGCAGCCGGTGATCACCCAGGACAACCTGGTGGTCAACATCGACACCGTCATCTACTACCAGGTGACCGATGCCCGCGCCGCGACCTACGAGGTCTCCAACTACATCCAGGCCATCGAGCAGCTGACGGTCACCACCCTGCGCAACATCATCGGTGGCATGGACCTGGAGCGCACCCTCACCTCCCGCGAGGAGATCAACGCGGCTCTGCGCGGCGTCCTCGACGAGGCCACCGGCAAGTGGGGCATCCGCGTCAACCGCGTCGAGCTCAAGGCCATCGAGCCGCCGACCTCCATCCAGGACTCGATGGAGAAGCAGATGCGCGCCGACCGGGACAAGCGCGCCGCGATCCTCCAGGCCGAGGGTGTCCGGCAGTCCGAGATCCTCCAGGCCGAGGGTGCCAAGCAGTCCGAGATCCTGCGCGCCGAAGGTGACGCCAAGGCATCGGCCCTGCGCGCCGAGGGTGAGGCCCAGGCCATCCGCACCGTCTTCGAGGCGATCCACGCCGGCGACGCCGACCAGAAGCTGCTTTCGTACCAGTACGTCCAGATGCTGCCGAAGATCGCCTCCGGCGACTCCAACAAGCTCTGGATCGTGCCCAGCGAGATCGGCGACGCCCTCAAGGGCCTGGGCGGCAACCTCAACCGGATCACCGGCAACGGCACGGGCAACGGCGGCCCCGACGGGGGCGCCACCGACCCGAACGCGCTGAGCAAGCCCTCGGTCGGCCGGCAGCAGCCGCGTATCGAGTGAGCACGGTGCCACCACGCTGAAGGGCGCGGGCCCCGACCGGAGAACGGTCGGGGCCCGCGCCCTTGTCACGGTGTGCCGAGCAGGTCGTACGGGCCCGACGGATCAGGCCGACTCGGCCAGGGGGACCCCCACCCTGGCCCCAGCCGGGGGGACCCCCACCCAGCCTTCGGTCGGCGGCGCCCCCAACGGCGGCCCTTCACCCTCCCGCAACCCCAGGGCGAGCCACAGCGCGTCCGCCGGCGTCGGCTCGAAGGGCTGGACCAGCAGCGGCATCCCCGCCTGGGCAGGCGTCCGGTTCGCCTTGCGGTGGTTGTCCTCGGCACACGCCGCCACCGTGTTCAGCCAGGTGTCCCCACCACCCCGGGAACGCGGCACGACGTGATCGATGGTGGTCGCCCGGCGCCCGCAGTACGCGCACCGGTGCCGGTCCCGTACCAGCACCCCACGCCGCGACCACGGGGCGCGTTGTCGGAAGGGCACCTTCACGAACCGCCGCAGCCTGATCACCTGGGGCACCGGCAGTTCCACCGCCGCCGCCCGCACCCGCAGCCCCGGATGCGCGTGCTCCACCACCGCCTTGTGCTGGATGACGAGCACCACCGCCCGCCGCAGCGACACCGTCGACAGCGGCTCGTAGGTCGCATTGAGCACCAGCGTCTGCCGCATCCCGCCCACCTCCCCTTGAGCTGCCCGCCCCCGCGGCGGGATGGCTCTCACTCTGCCGGGGCCCGGTGAGCCCGACAATGCAATTTCCAGGGAGGTAACAAAAACGGGAGATGACGGTTAAACCCCCGGTGAGGGATCGATCGGGCACCGCCCGGCACCGGGGGATCACCGTACGGTCAGCCGCCCGCGGGCACCTCGTACTCACCGATGAGCTGGGCCCGCCCCAGAGCGTGGAAGCGCAGCATGAACCCCACCTGCGCCGGGGTGGCGTCGGCTCCCGGACCCAGCTTCTCGCTGTCCACCGCGTACACCGTGAAGACATAGCGGTGCGGCCCGTCGCCGGCCGGCGGCGCGGCGCCCCCGAAGTCCCGGGTGCCGTAGTCATTGCGTACATGCACCGCGCCCTGCGGCAGCCCGGCCATCGCCCCACTGCCCGCCCCGGCCGGCAGCTCGGTCACCGAGACCGGGATGTCGAACAGCGACCAGTGCCAGAACCCGCTGCCGGTCGGTGCGTCCGGGTCGTAGCAGCTGACGGCGAAGCTCTTGGTGCCCTCGGGGAAGCCCTCCCAGCGCAGCTGCGGGGAGGTGTTGCCGGCCGCGTACACCTGTGCCTCGCCGAGCCGGGCGCCCGGGGCCAGGTCGTCGCTGGTCACGGTGAAGGACGCCACCGGCGGATGAAAGTCGTGGGGGAGCGGACGGCGGGCGGACTCGGACGTCATGTGCCTCTCCTCGGCATCGGGAAGGGTGGTGCCGATCACCCTAGCCAGCGCCTGCCACGCCTGATGCGGTACTACTCGTGCCATGACCGAACCAGCTCCGCACCGCCTGGACCTCACGGGGGTGCGCGACCGGGACGCGCTGCTGCGGCGGTGCGCCGAGGACCTGGGGTTCCCCGACTATTTCGGGCACAACTGGGACGCGCTGGACGATTGCCTGCGCGATCTGATGTGGTGGGGCGAGCCCCCGGCGGTCGGCTGGGTGATCGCCGTACGCGGCTGGGACGAGCTGTGCCGGGAGCTGCCGGAGTCGGCGCGGGTCCTGGGGGAGATCCTGGCGGACGCCGCGACCCACTGGCGGAACCAGGGCGTTCCCCTGACTGTGACACTGGATGACGATGAGCCGCGACCACACCACTGAGCCCCTGCCCCGTGCCTTCTTCGACCGCCCGGTGCTGGAAGTGGCGCCCGACCTGCTGGGCCGCACCCTGGTCCGGCGGTCGGCGGAGGGCACCATCACGCTGCGGCTCACGGAGGTGGAGGCGTACGCCGGTGAGATCGACCCCGGCTCGCACGCCTTCCGGGGCCGGACGCAGCGCAACGCCTCGATGTTCGGCCCGCCAGGGCACGCGTACGTCTACTTCACCTACGGCATGTGGCACTGCCTGAACCTGGTGTGCGGCCCGGACGGGCACGCGAGCGGGGTCCTGCTGCGAGCCGGGGAGGTGCTGACGGGAGCGGAGCTGGCCCGGCCGCGCCGGGCCTCGGCCCGTGGGCGCGACCACGAGTTGGCCAAGGGGCCTGCCCGGCTGGCGACCGCGCTGGACGTGGACCGGGTGCTGAACGGCACCGATGTCTGCGGTGCGGACCCCGACGACTTCGACCTGCGGGTGCTGGCAGGCACCCCGGTGCCGAAGAACCGGATCAGCACCGGGCCGCGCACCGGCGTCGCCGGCGACGGAGGCGTCCATCCGTGGCGCTTCTGGATCGCCGGCGACCCCACGGTGAGTCCGTACCGGCCGCACCAGCCCAAGCGCCGGACCAGGCAACTTGACGCGGATGTCGTCGGGCCGTAATGTAGATCGAGTCGCTTGAGGCGGCAACCCCAGGGAAGCGGTCGGAAGATCGCCCGGGGAAGCCTCGGAAGCGACACCCACTCCATCTGATCGGAACTTCCCAGTTCTGGTTTCTTTGGTGCGCTCATTGAGTAGCCGAAGAAAGCGAAAAGGGCCCGATTAGGAGCCGGCCGGAAAGTCGGCTAGAGTAGTGGACACGAAGGGAAAGCCCGGAGGGGCCCGAGAGGGAACCAAAGGAAGCATCCGTTCCTTGAGAACTCAACAGCGTGCCAAATAGTCAATGCCAGCAGTCTTTAAAAGACACAGCATTTACTGAGTCTGCATCTCGACCTCGTCTGAGGTGCAGCATTTAAGCGAGGATTTTCCTTGCTCTTACATGAAGCATTCATGGAGAGTTTGATCCTGGCTCAGGACGAACGCTGGCGGCGTGCTTAACACATGCAAGTCGAACGATGAACCGGTTTCGGCCGGGGATTAGTGGCGAACGGGTGAGTAACACGTGGGCAATCTGCCCTGCACTCTGGGATAAGCCCGGGAAACTGGGTCTAATACCGGATACGACACATGAGCGCATGCTCGTGTGTGGAAAGTTCCGGCGGTGCAGGATGAGCCCGCGGCCTATCAGTTTGTTGGTGGGGTAGTGGCCTACCAAGACGACGACGGGTAGCCGGCCTGAGAGGGTGACCGGCCACACTGGGACTGAGACACGGCCCAGACTCCTACGGGAGGCAGCAGTGGGGAATATTGCACAATGGGCGAAAGCCTGATGCAGCGACGCCGCGTGAGGGATGACGGCCTTCGGGTTGTAAACCTCTTTCAGCAGGGAAGAAGCGAAAGTGACGGTACCTGCAGAAGAAGCACCGGCTAACTACGTGCCAGCAGCCGCGGTAATACGTAGGGTGCAAGCGTTGTCCGGAATTATTGGGCGTAAAGAGCTCGTAGGCGGCCTGTCGCGTCGATTGTGAAAGCCCAGGGCTTAACCCTGGGTCTGCAGTCGATACGGGCAGGCTAGAGTTCGGTAGGGGAGATCGGAATTCCTGGTGTAGCGGTGAAATGCGCAGATATCAGGAGGAACACCGGTGGCGAAGGCGGATCTCTGGGCCGATACTGACGCTGAGGAGCGAAAGCGTGGGGAGCGAACAGGATTAGATACCCTGGTAGTCCACGCCGTAAACGGTGGGCACTAGGTGTGGGCAACATTCCACGTTGTCCGTGCCGCAGCTAACGCATTAAGTGCCCCGCCTGGGGAGTACGGCCGCAAGGCTAAAACTCAAAGGAATTGACGGGGGCCCGCACAAGCGGCGGAGCATGTGGCTTAATTCGACGCAACGCGAAGAACCTTACCAAGGCTTGACATACACCGGAAACGGCCAGAGATGGTCGCCCCCTTGTGGTCGGTGTACAGGTGGTGCATGGCTGTCGTCAGCTCGTGTCGTGAGATGTTGGGTTAAGTCCCGCAACGAGCGCAACCCTTATCCTGTGTTGCCAGCGGATCCCTTCGGGGGTGCCGGGGACTCACGGGAGACTGCCGGGGTCAACTCGGAGGAAGGTGGGGACGACGTCAAGTCATCATGCCCCTTATGTCTTGGGCTGCACACGTGCTACAATGGCCGGTACAATGAGCTGCGATACCGCGAGGTGGAGCGAATCTCAAAAAGCCGGTCTCAGTTCGGATTGGGGTCTGCAACTCGACCCCATGAAGTCGGAGTCGCTAGTAATCGCAGATCAGCATTGCTGCGGTGAATACGTTCCCGGGCCTTGTACACACCGCCCGTCACGTCATGAAAGTCGGTAACACCCGAAGCCGGTGGCCTAACCCCTTGTGGGAGGGAGCTGTCGAAGGTGGGACTGGCGATTGGGACGAAGTCGTAACAAGGTAGCCGTACCGGAAGGTGCGGCTGGATCACCTCCTTTCTAAGGAGCTTCTAGGCTGCCTTTTGGTAGTCCAGAGCCACTACGCCGGCGAGTGTCCGGCGGTGGTTTGCTCATGGGTGGAACATTGACTGCAACATTTGGTTCGCTGTTGGGTGTCTGAAGGTACGGCGGTTCTCCGCTGAATCTTCGGTTGTTGTTTGAGAATTGCACAGTGGACGCGAGCATCTGTGGCCAAGTTTTTAAGGGCGCACGGTGGATGCCTTGGTACCAGGAACCGATGAAGGACGTGGGAGGCCGCGATAGTCCCCGGGGAGTTGTCAACCTAGCTGTGATCCGGGGGTTTCCGAATGGGGAAACCCGGCAGTCGTTATGGGCTGTCACCCACTGCTGAATGTATAGGCGGTGTGGAGGGAACGCGGGGAAGTGAAACATCTCAGTACCCGCAGGAAGAGAAAACAACCGTGATTCCGGGAGTAGTGGTGAGCGAAACCGGAGGAGGCTAAACCGTATGTGTGTGATACCCGGCAGGGGTTGCGCATGCGGGGTTGTGGGAGCTTTTTTGATCGTTCTGCCGGACGGTCGGTGAGTAAGAAACTGTGTGGATAGGCGAAGGGCATGCGAAAGGCCCGGCGTAGAGGGTAAGACCCCCGTAGCTGAAATCTGCATGGCTCACTTAAAGGTTTCCCAAGTAGCATGGGGCCCGAGAAATCCTGTGTGAATCTGGCGGGACCACCCGTTAAGCCTAAATATTCCCTGGTGACCGATAGTGGATAGTACCGTGAGGGAATGGTGAAAAGTACCGCGGGAGCGGAGTGAAATAGTTCCTGAAACCGTGTGCCTACAAGCCGTGGGAGCGTCGTCATGCGCACTTGTGTGTATGGCCGTGACTGCGTGCCTTTTGAAGAATGAGCCTGCGAGTTTGCGGTGTGTTGCGAGGTTAACCCGTGTGGGGTAGCCGTAGCGAAAGCGAGTCCGAACAGGGCGACTCAGTAGCATGCCCTAGACCCGAAGCGGAGTGATCTAGCCATGGGCAGGGTGAAGCGAGGGTAAGACCTCGTGGAGGCCCGAACCCACCAGAGTTGAAAATCTGGGGGATGACCTGTGGTTAGGGGTGAAAGGCCAATCAAACTCCGTGATAGCTGGTTCTCCCCGAAATGCATTTAGGTGCAGCGTCGTGTGTTTCTTGCCGGAGGTAGAGCACTGGATAGGTGATGGGCCTTACCGGGTTACTGACCTTAGCCAAACTCCGAATGCCGGTAAGTGAGAGCGCGGCAGTGAGACTGTGGGGGATAAGCTCCATGGTCGAGAGGGAAACAGCCCAGAGCATCGACTAAGGCCCCTAAGCGTGTGCTAAGTGGGAAAGGATGTGGAGTCGCAGAGACAACCAGGAGGTTGGCTTAGAAGCAGCCACCCTTGAAAGAGTGCGTAATAGCTCACTGGTCGAGTGATTCTGCGCCGACAATGTAGCGGGGCTCAAGTACACCGCCGAAGTCGTGTCACTGCAACAATACTTCTAACGAAGGTTGTGGTGGGTAGGGGAGCGTCGTGTGCCGGGTGAAGCAGCCGTGGAAACGAGTTGTGGACGGTATGCGAGTGAGAATGCAGGCATGAGTAGCGATACAAGAGTGGGAAACTCTTGCGCCGATTGACTAAGGGTTCCTGGGTCAAGTTGATCTGCCCAGGGTAAGTCGGGGCCTAAGGCGAGGCCGACAGGCGTAGTCGATGGATAACCGGTTGATATTCCGGTACCCGTTGTGGAGCGCCAACGCTGAATCAGGCGATGCTAAGCCCGCGAAGCCGCCATCTGTCCCTTCGGGGGTGGGTGGAGTGGTGGAGTCGGTGGTCCAGACCTGTAGTAGGTGAGTGATGGGGTGACGCAGGAAGGTAGTCCAGCCCGGGCGGTGGTTGTCCCGGGGTAAGGGTGTGGCCCGTGGAGCAGGTAAATCCGTTCCACACGAGGGTGAGACCTGATGCCGAGCCGATTGTGGTGAAGTGGATGATCCTATGCTGTCGAGAAAAGCCTCTAGCGAGTTTCACAATGGCCCGTACCCTAAACCGACTCAGGTGGTCAGGTAGAGTATACCGAGGCGTTCGGGTGAACTATGGTTAAGGAACTCGGCAAAATGCCCCCGTAACTTCGGGAGAAGGGGGGCCATTTCTGGTGATGAGACTTGCTCTCTGAGCTGGGGGTGGCCGCAGAGACCAGCGAGAAGCGACTGTTTACTAAAAACACAGGTCCGTGCGAAGCTGTAAGGCGATGTATACGGACTGACGCCTGCCCGGTGCTGGAACGTTAAGGGGACCGGTTAGTCACATTTCGGTGTGGCGAAGCTGAGAACTTAAGCGCCAGTAAACGGCGGTGGTAACTATAACCATCCTAAGGTAGCGAAATTCCTTGTCGGGTAAGTTCCGACCTGCACGAATGGCGTAACGACTTCTTGACTGTCTCAACCATAGGCCCGGTGAAATTGCACTACGAGTAAAGATGCTCGTTTCGCGCAGCAGGACGGAAAGACCCCGGGACCTTTACTATAGCTTGATATTGGTGTTCGGTTCGGTTTGTGTAGGATAGGTGGGAGACTGTGAAGCCTGGACGCTAGTTCAGGTGGAGTCGTTGTTGAAATACCACTCTGATCGTGCTGGATGTCTAACCTGGGTCCGTGATCCGGATCGGGGACAGTGTCTGGTGGGTAGTTTAACTGGGGCGGTTGCCTCCTAAAGAGTAACGGAGGCGCCCAAAGGTTCCCTCAGCCTGGTTGGTCATCAGGTGGTGAGTGTAAGTGCACAAGGGAGCTTGACTGTGAGACTGGCAGGTCGAGCAGGTGCGAAAGCAGGGACTAGTGATCCGGCGGTGGTTTGTGGAAGCGCCGTCGCTCAACGGATAAAAGGTACCCCGGGGATAACAGGCTGATCTTCCCCAAGAGTCCGTATCGACGGGATGGTTTGGCACCTCGATGTCGGCTCGTCGCATCCTGGGGCTGGAGTTGGTCCCAAGGGTTGGGCTGTTCGCCCATTAAAGCGGTACGCGAGCTGGGTTTAGAACGTCGTGAGACAGTTCGGTCCCTATCCGCTGTGCGCGTTGGAGTCTTGAGAAGGGCTGTCCCTAGTACGAGAGGACCGGGACGGACGAACCTCTGGTGTGCCAGTTGTTCTGCCAAGGGCATGGCTGGTTGGCTACGTTCGGAAAGGATAACCGCTGAAAGCATCTAAGCGGGAAGCCTGCTTCGAGATGAGGACTCCCACCCACTTGATGGGGTAAGGCTCCCTGTAGACGACAGGGTTGATAGGCCAGATATGGAAGCCTCGTGAGAGGTGGAGTTGACTGGTACTAATAGGCCGAGGGCTTGTCCTCAGATGCTCGCGTCCACTGTGAATTTGTCTTAGACAACTATGATTTCTTCAAACTGAAAAGTGTGCTTGTTCACGCTGAGACGTTTGTAAGCGTTTCGGTGGTCATGGCGAAAGGGAAACGCCCGGTTACATTCCGAACCCGGAAGCTAAGCCTTTCAGCGCCGATGGTACTGCATGGGGGACCGTGTGGGAGAGTAGGTCGCCGCCGAACAATCTTTGAGAAGACCGGTTGGTCTTTCAGCACACTTGCTGAAAGACCAACCGGTCTTTTTTATTGCTCGTAGGAACAGGAGCTGTACCCCATGTCGTATTCACCCGAGGACCGATCTGAGAGGCGAGGACCCCGGCGTGATGACCGGCCTCGCCGTGATGGTGACCGGCCGGCGTTCCGGCGCGATGACCGCAGGGACGACCGTGACCGGCCCCGCCGCGATGACGCTCCGCGTCGTGAGGGAGAGCGCCCGCCTTTCCGGCGCGACGGTGACCGTCCCTCGTACCAGCGTGATGACCGTCCCCGCCGTGACGGCGACCGGCCGCCTTTCCGCCGTGACGACCGCCCGCCGTATCAGCGGGATGACCGGCCTCGCCGCGATGGCGACCGTCCCGCGTTCAAGCGTGATGACCGCCGCGATGACCGGCCGCGTCGTGACGGTGACCGGCCGGCCTTCCGTCGGGACGGTGACCGTCCCTCGTACCAGCGTGATGACCGTCCCCGCCGGGACGGTGACCGGCCTCCGTTCAAGCGTGATGACCGTCCCCGCCGGGACGGTGACCGGCCTTCGTATCAGCGGGATGAGCGTCCGCGTCGCGATGGCGACCGGCCTCCGTTCAAGCGTGATGACCGCCGTGATGAGCGTCCGCGTCGGGACGGGGATCGTCCGCCGTATCAGCGTGATGACCGGCCGCGTCGCGATGGTGACCGGCCGGCCTTCCGTCCGGACGGTGACCGTCCCTCGTACCAGCGTGATGACCGTCCCCGCCGTGACGGCGACCGGCCTCCGTTCCGCCGTGACGACCGTCCCCGCCGTGAGGGGGACCGGCCGCCTTTCCGGCGCGACGGTGACCGTCCCTCGTACCAGCGGGACGACCGCCCGCGTCGCGATGGCGACCGGCCTCCGTTCAAGCGTGATGACCGCCGCGATGACCGGCCGCGCCGTGACGGCGACCGGCCTCCGTTCAAGCGTGATGACCGTCCCCGCCGTGAGGGGGACCGGCCGCCTTTCCGGCGCGACGACCGCCGGGATGATCGGCGTGATGACCGCCGTGGTGGCGGGTTCCGGCGTGATGACCGGGGCGGGTCGCGTGGTGGCGGCGGCTACCGGGGGAGCGATGACCGGCGTGGGGGCGGCTTTCGGCGGGACGACCGCGGGCAGCGCGGACCGGCGCCGCGGAGGCTGTCGATCCCTGACGATGTGACCGGCGCCGAGATCGACCCCTCGGTGCGGCAGGAGCTGATGAGCCTGCCGAAGACCCTCGCCACCGATGTGGCGCGGAACCTGGTGATGTGCGCCCAGCTGCTGGACGAGGACCCCGAGCGCGCGTACGCGTACTCGCGGGTCGCGCTGCGGCTCGCCTCGCGGGTGGCCGCCGTGCGAGAGGCCGCGGGGTTCGCCTCGTACGCGGTGGAGAAGTACGCCGAGGCGCTCGCCGAGTTCCGGGCGGCGCGCCGGATGTCCGGGGCCGACCACCTGTGGCCGGTCATGGCCGACTGCGAGCGTGGGCTCGGGCGCCCGGAGCGGGCGCTGGCGATGGCCGGTGAACCCGAGGTGCGGCGGCTGGACAAGGCCGGCCAGGTCGAGATGCGGCTCGTCGCGGCCGGCGCCCGGCGGGACATGGGAGAGGCGGAGGCCGCCGTCGTCACGCTCCAGAGCCCCGAGCTGAACTCCAGCTCCACCCAGCCCTGGGTCGCCCGACTGCGGTACGCGTACGCGGACGCGCTGCTCGCGGTGGGGCGTGAGGCCGAGGCCCGCGACTGGTTCGCCAAGACGCTGGACGCGGACTCCGGCGGGATCACCAACGCCTCGGACCGGCTGGCCGAACTGGACGGGGTGGAGTTCGTGGACGCGCTCGATCCCGAGCTCGGCGAAGAGGACTGACCGCCACGTGTGACCGAAGCGGCGGGAGGGGATGCGTTCCCTCCCGCCGCTTCGTCGTGCTCAGGCGAATTTCGCGATCGGGTTGTCCAGGGTGCCGACGAACTGGAGGGCGGCCGAGGGGTCGGTCAGGTTGACCATCTGCTGGTTGTTGCGCAACTGGAGGCGGTTCAGGCAGGACAGCGCGAAGGTCTCCGTGAACAGGTCGTATCGCTTGAACCGGTCGGCCAGTTCGGGGTGCAGCTCCTGGTAGTCGCTGACGCAGCCGGCCACGGTCCCCCAGAAGGCGTCCTCCGTCAGCACGCCGGCCTCGGCCAGGGTGCTGTTGAGGAAGCGGAGGAAGCAGTCGAAGACATCCGTGAAGAGCGCGAGCGGCCGCTCCTCCTCGGGGATGTCCATCCTGATGCGCTCGATGCCGGCCGGGATCGGCGTCGCCGGGTCGAAGACCGCGATCTCCTCGGCGATGTCCTTCATGACGGCCCGCTCGGGGACGCCGTCGCGCAGCACCAGGATGACGTTCTCACCGTGCGGCATGTAGACCAGGCCGTACCGGTAGAAGCAGTGCAGCAGCGGCGCGAGGTAGGCGTCCAGGTAGCGGCGCAGCCACTCCTCGGGGGCCAGCCCGGAGTCCTTGATGAGCGTGGCGGCCAGCGCTTCGCCCCGGGCGTCCACATGCAGCAGGGACGCCATGGTGGCGAGGCGCTGACCGGGTTCCAGGGACGGTACCGGGCTCTCCCGCCACAGGGCGGCCAGCATCTTCAGGTACGGGGAACCCTTGGCGGCGACGCTCTCGTACTGGGGGTGGTGGTAGCCGATGGCGGCGCGTTCGCGCAGGATGCCGAAGCCCAGCGCGCGCAGCCGGGGGTCCGCGCTCACCAGGTCGTGCAGCCAGTCGTTGATGGCCGGTGTCACTTCCATGTAGGCGGCGGAGAGTCCGCGCAGAAAGCCCATGTTGAGGACGGACAGGGCGGTTTTCACGTAGTGCTTGCCGGGTGCGTCGGTGTTGAAGAAGGTACGGATCGACTGCTGGGCGCGGTAGCTGTCCTCGCCGGGGCCGAGGCACACGAGGTGCCGCTGGGCGACCTCGGCGGCGAAGGTGACGGAGATCCGGTTCCACCACTGCCAGGGGTGGACGGGGATGAGCCGGTAGTCGTCCGGTTCCAGGCCCTGCCCGGTGAGGTGTGCGGCGAAGGCGTCCCGTTCGGCGGGGGAGAGTTCGGCGGCGATCAGGTCCTCGTAGTCGATCCCCGCGCCGGCCGAGAAGGTGGTGAGGTCGCGGCGCGCGGCGAGCCATATCAGCCGGACGGGGGCGCCGGTCTCCGGCGCGTACGCGTGGTATTCGGCGGCGTCGAAGCCGAGGCGGCCGTTGTTGGCGACGAAGCAGGGGTGGCCCTCGGTCATGCCGGCTTCGATGGTCTGGAAGTCGGCGCGGGCCAGTTCGGCGGCGGAGGGACGGCGGATGGCCGGGTCGGTGCTGAGTTCTCCGGCCAGTTTGTGGGCGGCGCCCGCGAGCGTGCTGCTGATCTCTTCCAGGTAGACCGGCAGGATCGTGTCGCCCAGTCCGAGCGCGGTGCGCAGCTCGATGAAGAAGTCGAGTGCGGAGAGCGGAAGTTCGGTGCCGTCGCGGCGGTGGCGGGTGATGCTGTCGGCGTCGATCTGCCAGTGGTCCAGGGCACGGCGGCGGGCCGTGAAGCGGTAGATGACCGTGCCGTCGTCGGTGGGGACGGTGAAGTGGCCCGGGTGGTCCGGGTCCTCGGTGGGGGTGAGCAGCCGCTCGTGGGAGAACTCGGCGAGCGCCTTGCGTATCAGCCGGCGGCCGGCCTGCTCCCACAGCGCGGGGGTGAGGTGGGCGACGGCCTGGTGGGGGTCCTGGGGGTGCATGGCGGGGCGTGCTCCTTAGTCGGTGGCTGCCGGGTGCTGCCGGAGGGAAGCGGCCAGGTACTGGTCGCGGGTGCAGAAGCTCAGCAGGGCTTCCTTTCCGGGCAGTTCGACACGGGCGGCCACCTGGAAGCCGACGGCGGCGTTGAGGACGTGGACGGCGCGGTTGCGGGCGTCGGGCTCGACGACGACGCGCTGCGTGGCGGCGTCGCTGAACAGGAGTTCCATGACCGTGGTGATGACGGCGAGGGTGAAGCCGTGCCGGGGAGTGTCGGTGGGGGCGGTGAGGAAGTGCATGCCCACGTCGCCCTCCTGGACGGGGTAGACCTTGCCGACGGGCTCGTGGGCCGGGTCGTACCGCTCGGTCAGGAAGGCGGGGTTTCCGTCGTGCAGCCCGAGGTAGGCATGGTGTGCGGTGGACGCGGCGATGGTGTCGAAGTAGCCGCGCACCTGCTCCCGCGTGGTGTTCTGCATCAGCCAGAACGCCGATTTGGGGTGGGTGAGCCAGCTGTGCAGCAGTGGGGTGTCGGCGGCCGGGTCGACGGCGCGGACAGTGAACCGGCCGAGTGCGTCGTCGGTTCTGGTGAACAGGGTGGTGCTCATGCGGCTCCCGGGTGCGATGGGGCAACTCGGAAGTGAGGTTAGCCTAACCTAATTTTCTGGGGCAATGGGCCCTTGCTCCGGCTCCTCCTCCAGCGGGCGCAGCACCAGCCCCGAGGCCGGTTTGGGGCCGAAGGAGGTGGACTTGCGCGGCATCATGATGCCCGCCTCCGCCAGCGAACGAACCGTCTCCTCGGAGACCGGGCGCAGCAGTACTGCGGTGCCACCGGTGTCCAGGCCCTGGGCGAGCGCGGCGTCGGCCTCGTGCAGATAGCGGACGGCCCCCGGCCGGTCGGGGACGCCCCACACCGCCTCCAGCAAGGTGGTGTGCAGGACGGTGGCGTCCAGGGCCCGCCAGGCGGCGGGGCGGTGGGCCGGGATCGTACGCGCCAGCAGCGCCGGGTCGGGGCGGTCCAGCAGGTGGAGTTCGCCCGCGGCCGGGCCGGCCAGCAGGAAGGCGGTGCCCTCGGTGGCGGCGAGGGTGCGCAGGGCCTCCCCGGGCGGGGCGGTCAGCGGGCGTACGCGGAACGCCGCGGTGGCCCGTACCCGCTCCAGCGCCTGTGCGGCGGGGAGTTGGGGGAGCACCCGGTGGATGGCCTGGACCCGCAGCGGATGGCGGGCGGTGTTGACCAGCAGGACCAGGGTGCGGTCCCAGGGCGGTCGGCCGGCGTGTTCGTCGCGCAGCCGCAGCGCGGTGGCCCAGCGGTGGTGGCCGTCGCTGATCAGTGCGCGGTGCCGGCGCAGGGCGGTGCGCAGCCGGGCGAGGGTGTCCGGACCGGTCACCGCCCACAGCCGGTGTTCGATGCCGTCGGCGGTGCGGGTTGCCAGCAGCGGAGTGGTGCGGACGGTCTCCTCGATGACGGCGTCGGCGTCGTCGGGTTCCGCGGCCCGGTAGGAGAGCAGCAGGGGTTCGAGGTTGGTGCCGGTGGCGCGGGTGAGGGCGGCGCGGTCGGCGACCACGTCCGGCATGACGTCCTCGTGCGGCAGGACGGTCCCGGAGCCGGGCTCGGTCAGCCGCAGGGCGCCGATCACGCCGCGCTGGTGCACGGCGTGCGGGCCGCGTTGTTCGTACACGTACAGGGCGGACCGCGCGTCCTGGGTGAGGACGCCCTCGGCGCGCCAGTGGCGCAGCGTCCGGGCGGCGCGGCGGTGGCCCTCGGCAGGGTCGGCGGCCTGCGGAAGGATCAGGCGCACGATGTTGTACGGGTCGGCGGTGCGCAGTTCGTTCAGCCCGTCGGGGCGGACCACCACGTCGTACGGGGGCGAGGTGACGGCGGCCGGGTCGCTCACCCGCCCAGGGGCGTAACGCAGTCCCCGGAATGGGGCGAGATCCAGTCCGCCGGGGCCGGCGGGGACGTCGGAAGCCATCCCGGCATGCTATGCCGAATGCCCTTGTCCGGGGCAGATGGGGGCGATCGGCGGTGGTGGGGGATGATCGGGGTGTTATGGCTGATGACAGGGTTGAGACAAAGGTCAGGACGAGCCCGGCGGGGAGCGAGCGCGCGCTGTTCACGGCGTACGACACCGCGCTGCTGGACCTGGACGGGGTGGTGTACGCGGGCGGCGAGGCGCTGCCGCACGCGGTGGACTCGCTGCGGGCGGCGCGGGAGGGCGGGATGCGGCTGGCGTACGTCACCAACAACGCCTCCCGTACGCCGCGCACCGTGGCCGGGCATCTGACGGAACTCGGGGTGCCGGCCGAGGAGGCCGAGGTGGTGACCTCGGCGCAGGCGGTGGCGCGGGTGATCGCCGAGCGGCTGCCGTCGGGGGCGCGGGTGCTGTGCGTGGGGGGTGAGGGGCTGCGGGTGGCGCTGGCCGAGCGGGGGCTTCGGCCGGTCGCCTCGGCGGACGACGATCCGGTGGCGGTGGTGCAGGGGTACGGCGGTCCCGAACTCCCCTGGGGGGCGCTGGCGGAGGCGACGCTGGCGGTCAACAGGGGGCTGCCGTGGTTCGCGTCGAACACGGATCTGACGATCCCCAGCGGGCGGGGCATCGTGCCGGGCAACGGCGCGGCCGTAGAGGTCGTACGGATCGGGTCCGGGGGGCGGGTGGAGCCGGTGGTGGCCGGGAAGCCGCTGCCGCCGATGCACCGGGAGACGATTCTGCGGACGGGTGCCGAGCGGCCCCTGGTGGTGGGGGACCGGCTGGACACCGATATCGAGGGCGCGTTCAACGGGCGGGTGGACTCGCTGCTCGTGCTGACGGGCGTGACGGACGCCGCGGGCGCGGTGGCGGCCAGGCCCGAGCACCGGCCCACGTATGTGGCGGCGGATCTGCGCGACCTGCTGGTGGGGCAGCCCGCCGTGGTGGCGGAGCCGGGCACCGGCGGCGGGTTCGGGTGCGGCGGCTGGCGGGCGGTGGCCGGGGAGCGGGCGCTGGAGCTGACCGGGGGCGGGGACCCGGTGGACGCGCTGCGGGCGCTGTGCGCGGCCGGCTGGACGGCGGCCGGGGACGGTGCGTGTGGCCTCGACGTGCCGGCGGGTCTTGCCGGGCTGCTGGCCGACCGGCGGTGAGCCGGCGGACGGCGTGGCCCCGGCCGGCGGGGACCGAGCCGTTCGCGTGGTCCCTGCGGGCGGCCGGCGCGGGCGATGTCGGGCCGATCGCCGCACTGCGGGCTGTGGTGATGCGCGCGGACCTGGAACGGCTGGGGCGCTATGACGAGCACCGGGTGCGGCAGCGGCTGCGCGACGGCTTCTGTACGAGCGGCACGGGTTCACCGTGACCGGCCAGGGCTCCGTCGATGTGTTCATGCTGCGGCGGCCGTCGGCGCGGGACGAATGACGGGCGGTCCGGTACGGGTGTGGCGTGGCCCGCACCGGACCGCCCGGGTCGGCCGCTCGATCGGATCGGCCGGTCAGGTCGGGCGGTCGTGCCGGTCAGTCGTTGTCCTCGGCCTTGGCCGGGCCGGTGGAGATCTGGGCGATGAGGTCGTCCTCGGTGGTGCCCTTGCGCCAGTAGCCGGTGAACTTGATGCTCTTGCGGTCGATGCCCCGGTCGTCGACCAGGTGACGGCGCAGGGCGCGCACCGAGCCCGCCTCGCCGGCGATCCACGCGTAGGGGCGCCCGGCGGGCAGGTGGGTGGCGCGTACCGAGTCCAGCAGGGTGGTCTCGTCGTCGCGGACGATCCAGGTGATGTCGGCGTCGGCCTTGGTGCTCAGCTCCTGGCGGTCCTCGTGGTGGGCGACCTCCAGCCAGACCTTCGCGGGGATGCCGGGCGGCAGCCAGTCCAGGATGCCGGCGACGGCGGGCAGCGCCGTCTCGTCACCGGTGATGAGCATCCACTCGGCCTCGGGGGGCGGGCGGAAATCGACCGCGGCGTTGTCCTCCTCGACCGGGCCGAGGATGGCGATGGCGTCCCCGGGGGCGGCCTTCTCGGCCCACCGGGACGCCGGGCCGCCGTGTTCGCCGTGCAGGGCGAAGTCGATGTCCAGCTCGTCCGGGCCGCGGCGCTGCTCGCGGGCGGTGTAGGTGCGCATGATGCCGCGTTTGGCCGGGTCCATCTGCTGCCAGGCGGGCCACCAGCCCTGTCCGGCGTCCCGGGGGATGGCCACCTCGTGGTCGCCGGGCTGGGGCAGGAAGAGCTTGAAGCGCTGGTCGCGTCCTCCGCTGGCGAGCCGGCCGAGCCGGTCGCCGCCGAGGGTGACGCGGGTGAAGCTGGGGCTGAGCCGGGTCGTTCGGAGCACCTGGAGATCGAAGAACTCGAAGGGCGCGGCGGTCATGTGTCGTGTCCTCTCGTTTCGGTCGTGGGATTCAGCCCGGCGGGCGTGCGGTGGTGCGGTCCGTGGCCGTGGGCCTCCCGGCCGGCAGGCCCGGACGTGTTGCCGGCGCCCGGTCCGCCGCCCGCCCGGGGAGGCGGTGGCGCGACAGGAGCGCGGTGCGGGGCAGCGTCATAGGGGCCTGGTCTCTCGGGAAGCCGGAACAGAAGGTTAGGCTAACCTAACTTTCGCGTCGAGCGTGAGGGGCCCAGAGGGAGTTGCGAGTGACGGGGGAAGCGCTCACGGTGGCCGGTTCCGCGCCGGCGGCGCCCCAGGACCGTACGCGGGAGCCCCGCCCACCAACCCCGGGTCGGCCGCCCGCTCCCCGTGGCCGCTGTCCACCGAACGCCGGGCCGCAGGACCGTGAGAGTGGGGCGGCGGGGTTCGGGGGCGGGCAGGCGGTAGCGTCGGGCGCATGGATGAGTCCACGCCCACGCGGCAGCCGGAACCGGTCGAGGTGCCCCAGCAGGACGAGGGGCCGCGACCGCTGGGGATCGGGATCAGCACCACCGGGCACCCGGGTGTGGACGCCGTACTGGCCCGGCTGACCGACGCCGATCACCTCGCCGTCGGCGGTCATGGGGAGGTGTACGAGGATGTTCACCGCGGGCTGCGTGACACGCTGACCGCGCTCGATGTCCCGCACCCTCATCCCGTGACCCCCAGGAGCTGAGCCACCCGTGGCAGCGACCCGCCGACGCCTGTCCCGCCTCGACGCCGAACTGGTGCGGCGCAAGCTCGCCCGCTCGCGCGAGCACGCCAGGACGCTGATCGAGACCGGCCGGGTGTCGGTGGACGGTCTGGTGGCCGCCAAGCCCGCCACCCAGGTCGCCACCAGCGCGGCCCTGCTGGTGCGCGAGGACGCGGACGACCCCGGCTACGTCTCGCGCGGCGGCCACAAACTCGCGGGCGCGCTGGAGGCATTCACCCCGCTCGGGCTGCGCGTGGAGGGCCGCCGCGCGCTGGACGCCGGGGCCTCCACCGGCGGGTTCACCGATGTGCTGCTGCGGGCCGGCGCGGCCCATGTCATCGCCGTGGACGTGGGCTACGGGCAACTCGCCTGGTCGCTTCAGGCCGACGAGCGCGTCACCGTACAGGACCGGACAAATGTGCGGGAGATGACACTCGAACAAATTGGCGGGCGGCCGGCGGAACTGATCGTCGGTGATCTCTCGTTCATTCCCCTGGGACTGGTGCTGCCCGCCCTGATCGCCTGTGCCGCGCCGGACGCCGATCTGGTGCTGATGGTCAAACCGCAGTTCGAGGTCGGCAAGGAACGGCTCGGCAGCGGCGGCGTCGTGCGCAGCCCGCTGCTGCGCGCCGAGGCGGTCACCGCCGTCGCGGGACGAGCGGCGGAGCTGGGCCTCGGCGTGCGGGGCGTCACCGCCAGTCCACTGCCCGGACCCTCGGGCAACGTCGAATACTTCCTGTGGTTGCGCGCCGGCGCACCCGCACTCGACCCCGCCGATGTCGAACGCGCCGTGACGGAAGGGCCCCAGTGACCACCATCAACCCGCCGCGTACCGTCTTTCTGCTCGCCCACACCGGGCGGCCGGCCGCCGTGCGCAGCGCCGAACTCGTGGTGCGCGGGCTGCTGTCGCACGGAGTGGGGGTGCGGGTCCTGGCCGAGGAGGCCGCGGACCTGCCGATGCCCGGGCACGGCGCCTACGACGACCGCGTGGAGTGGGTGGAGGCCGGCCCCGGGGTGGCCGACGGCTGCGAACTGCTGATCGTGCTCGGCGGCGACGGCACCCTGCTGCGCGGCGCGGAACTCGCGCGGGCCTCGGGGGTGCCGATGCTCGGGGTGAACCTGGGCCGGGTCGGATTCCTCGCCGAGGCGGAGCGGGACGACCTGGACCAGGTCGTGGACCGGGTGGTCACCCGCGCCTACGAGGTCGAGGAGCGGATGACCCTCGATGTGCTGGTCAGCGACGACGGGCAGGTCATCCACCGGGACTGGGCGCTGAACGAGGCCTCGGTGGAGAAGGCCGCCCGCGAGCGGCTGCTGGAGGTCGTCATCGAGGTGGACGGCCGCCCGGTCTCCGGCTTCGGCGGGGACGGAGTGGTGTGCGCCACGCCCACCGGCTCCACCGCATACGCCTTCTCGGCCGGCGGACCGGTGGTGTGGCCCGAGGTCGAGGCACTGCTGATGGTGCCGATCAGCGCGCACGCGCTGTTCGCGAAGCCGCTGGTCACCGCGCCGGGATCGGTGCTCGCGGTGGAGGTGCGCCCGGACACCGGACCGGGTGTGCTGTGGTGCGACGGGCGGCGCACGGTCGAACTGCCCGCCGGTGCGCGGGTGGAGGTGCGGCGCGGTCTGGTGCCGGTCCGGCTGGCGCGGCTGCACCGGGCGCCGTTCACCGACCGGCTGGTGGCCAAGTTCGCCCTGCCGGTGGCCGGATGGCGCGGCGCTCCGCACTGATGTTCGACCCCGGGCGTCGCCACATCCCCCGATGACCTCGTATGGTCGTATCCGTGTTGGAGGAGATGCGGATCAAGGACCTGGGCGTGATCGACGACGCGATCGTCGAACTGTCCACCGGCTTCACCGCGGTGACCGGCGAGACCGGCGCCGGCAAGACCATGGTCGTCACCAGCCTCGGCCTGCTGCTGGGCGGCCGGGCGGACGCCGCGCTGGTGCGTGCCGGGGCCGCGGCGGCCGTCGTGGAGGGCCGCATCAGCCTGCCCCCCGGAGCGCCGGCCGCGCACCGCGCCGAGGAGGCCGGTGCCGAACTGGACGAGGGTGCGCTGCTCATCAGCCGCACCGTCTCCGCCGAGGGACGTTCCAGAGCGTACGTCGGCGGCAGGTCGGTGCCGGCCGGGCTGCTGACGGAGCTGGCCGACGAGCTCGTCGCGGTGCACGGCCAGACCGACCAGCAGGGGCTGCTGCGCCCGGCCCGGCAGCGCGAGGCGCTCGACCGGTACGCGGGCGAGGCCGTCGCCGTGCCGCTGGCCGGCTACCGCGAGGCGTACCGGCGGCTGCGTGATGTCTCCGCCGAGTTGTCGGAGCTGACCACGCTGGCCAGGGAACGGATCCAGGAGGCCGATCTGCTGCGCTTCGGCCTGGAGGAGATCGCCGCCGCCGAGCCGCGCCCCGGTGAGGACGGCGAACTCACCGCGGAGGCCGCGCGGCTCGGCCACGCCGAGGCGCTCGCCTCGGCCGCCGCCGTCGCGCACGGCGCGCTGGCGGGCGACCCCGCCGACCCGGCGGGCGTGGACGCCGGGGTGCTGGTCGGCGGCGCGCACCGGGCGCTGGAGGCGGTGCGCGGCCACGACGCCGAGCTGGCCGAGCTCGCCGACCGGCTGGCCGAGGTGCACATCCTGCTCACCGACGTGGCGGGTGAACTCGCCTCCTACGCCGACGGCCTGGACGCCGACCCGCTGCGGCTCGCCGCCGTCGAGGAGCGGCGCGCGACCCTGGCGCACCTGATCCGCAAGTACGGCGGCGGTCCCGAGGAGACGGCGGCGGGCGACGGTTGCTCGGCGCTGCTGGTGTGGGCCGAGGGCAGCGCCGCCCGGCTCGCCGAGCTGGAGGGCGACGACGAGCGGATCGAGGAGCTGACCGCCGAGCGTGATGCCCTGCGCTCCGAGCTGAGCGTGCTCGCGCAGACCCTCAGCGACGCCAGGGCGGAGGCCGCCAAGCGGTTCGGGGAGGCCGTCACCGACGAGCTGACCCAGCTGGCGATGGCGCACGCCCGGATCGAGGTCGCGCTGCGGCACACCGAGGCCGCGCTGCCCGCCGAGGGCATCGAGGTCGGCGGCCGCACCGTGGCGTACGGGCCGCACGGGGTGGACGAGGTCGAGCTGCTGCTGGCCCCGCACCCCGGGGCCACGGCCAGGCCGATCGCCAAGGGCGCCTCCGGGGGTGAGCTGTCGCGGGTGATGCTGGCCATCGAGGTGGTCTTCGCGGGGTCGGCACCGGTGCCCACCTATCTCTTCGACGAGGTGGACGCCGGGGTGGGCGGCAAGGCGGCCGTCGAGATCGGCCGCCGGCTGGCGAAGCTGGCGGACTCCGCGCAGGTGGTGGTCGTCACACACCTGCCGCAGGTCGCGGCCTTCGCGGACCGGCATCTGGTGGTGGAGAAGACCAACGACGGATCGGTCACCCGCAGCGGCGTGCAGTCCGTGCACGGCGAGGGCCGGGTACGGGAGTTGTCCCGGATGCTGGCGGGGCAGGAGGACTCCGCGCTCGCCCGCGCGCACGCCGAGGAGCTGCTGGCCACCGCAGCCCGGCTGGGACGCCGCCGGTAGTCCAGGAGAGTGGCGCGCGCTACCGCGATGCCGTCGCGAGCTGGCATTCTGGACGCCCCGCGCGGTGTGTGACCGCGAAGTGACCCAGCACACAGTCGAGGAGAGGAGCGTGCCGGCCATGCCCGTCGTGCCGCCAGTGGCCGGACGTGCCCCGCAGCTGCATGTGGTCCAGCTGCTCGGCGGGGGCAGTGCCGGCACGGGGGCGCATGTGCGCTCGCTGGCGGCGGGGCTCGACGCCCGGGGCGTGCGCGTGACGGTATGCGCCTCTCAGTACGCCGAGCGCCGTTACGACTTCGCCGGCACCGGCGCCCGCTTCATCCCGCTCCCGGTACGGGCCCAGGCGGATGCCGTCCGCACCCTGCGGGCGATCTGCTGCGACGCGGACCTGGTGCACGCCCACGGCATGCGGGCCGGTCTGGTCGCCGCGCTGGCACTGCGGCGCCGCGCGGTCCCGCTCGTGGTCACCTGGCACGCCCGCCCCGGCGACCAGGGCGTACGGGAGCGGCTGCGCCGGCTGACCGAACGCTGGGTGGCACGCGCCGCCTCCGTGGTGCTGGGCGCCACCTCCGACCTGGTGGACCGGGCCCGACGGCGCGGGGCGCGTGACGCCCGGCTGTCGCCGGTGGCGCTGCCCGCGCAGCGCACCGGGCGCAGCGGTGAGGGCGAGCCGCACAAGGTACGGGCGGAGCTGGGCGTCGTCGACCGGCCGCTGCTGATCGCCGAACAGGGCCACGACCTGCTGCTGGCCGCCGCGCGCGGCTGGCGCGGTCTTGACCCGCAGCCGCTGCTGGTGATGGCGGGGGAGGGGCCGCAGCGCGGCGCCTGGCAGCGGCGCATCGAACGCGAGGGCCTGCCGGTGCGGCTGCTGGAGCGCGCCCAGGACGTGCGGCGGCTGCTTCCGGTGGCCGACGTGGCGCTCGCCGCGCCGCGCTGGGAGGCCAGGCCGCAGCTGGCGCAGGAGGCGCTGCGCGGCGGGGTGCCGCTGGTGGCGACGGCGGTGGGCGGCGTACCGGAGCTGGTGGGTGACGCGGCGGTGCTCATCCCCTACGGCAACCCGGGGGCGCTGGCGAGCGCGGTGCGCACCCTGCTGGAGAACCCGGACCACCGGGCGGCCCTGACGCTGGCGGGCCGTGCCAGGGCCCGTTCCTGGCCGACGGAGGACACCACGGTGGCGCAGGTGCTGAGCGTCTACGACGAGCTGTCCGGCGCCCGCTAGCGGGCGTGCCGGTACCCGGCGGCGGCCGGCTCGCGGCCCGGCCGCCCGGGTCAGTGGTGCCAGGGGAGAACGACCGGGGTGGGCGGCACCCGGCCGGCGGCCAGATCGGCGGCCAGGTCCGCCAGGCCCAGAGGGTGGACGGTTTCGGTGGTCACCGCCAGCTCCCCGACCGGCCACCAGCGGTGCCCCGCGAGGTGCCGGGTCTCGTGAGCCTCCTGGCCGCCCATCTCCACATGGTGCGCCGTGACCCCGAGGTGGAAGAAATCGTCCTGGAAGACGCCCCTGGCCCAGCCGAGGTCCGCGTACCCGGATGTCTCGGCGATCTTCGGCCCCAGGTCCCGCGGCCGTACGGCCAGACCCGTCTCCTCGCGCAGTTCTCTGGCTGCCGCCGCGGCCGGGGTCTCGCCGTCCCGCACTCCGCCGCCGGGCGTGTGCCAGCGGTGCCCGGCCTCCGGCATCCCCGGACGGTCGAGGGACTTCCACAGCAGCACCCGGTGCGCGCCGTCGATCAGGATCACCCGGGCGGAACGGTGGCGGCTCGCCTCGGCTTCGGACATCCCCGCAGACTACCCGTGGGGGCCGGAGGGCCGCGGGAGTGCCGCCGCCCCTAAGTCGAGGCGCGCACCACCAGTTCGGCGGGGGTGATCACCGGGGCCGGCGGGGCGGTTCCGGCCTCCGGTGCGGGGGTCAGCCGGCGGAGCAGGAGTTCGGCCATCAGACGGCCCATCAGCTGCACGTCCTGACGGACCGTGGTCAGGGCGGGTTCGGCCCAGGCGGCCGGTTCCAGATCGTCGTAGCCGGCCACCGCCACGTCCCGCGGCACCCGCAGGCCGTGCCGGCGCAGCGTGCGCAGCGCGCCGGTGGCCATCAGGTCGTTGCCCGCGAAGACCGCGTCCAGATCGGGGGAGCTCTCCAGCAGCCGCGCCATCGCCGCCTCCCCGCCCTCCGCGGTGAAATCACCGTGCGCCAGCAGCGCCGGGTCGGGCGCGGTCCGGCCGAGCGCGTCCAGGTACCCGGCGAGCCGGTCCTGCGCCGCAGTCTGGTCCAGCGGTCCGGTGATGACGGCGATCCGTCGCCGGCCGCGCGCCAGCAGGTGCTCCGCCGCCTGCCGTGCCCCGTCGCGGTTGTCCGTGTCCACGTACAGCAGTCCGGTTTCCCGCTCGGCGCCCGGCCAGCCGGGGCGCCCGCCGAAGACCGTCGGCAGTCCGCAGGACCGGGCCAGCGCCGGCAGCGGCTCGTCGTTGTGCAGCGAGAACATCAGTACGCCGTCCACGTGGCCGCCCGCCAGATAGCGGCCGATGCGGTCGTCGTCGCCCGGCCGCTCCACCAGCATGAGCAGCAGCTGGGTGTCGTGGGCGGCGAGTTCGCGGCCGATGCCGCGCAACTGCTGGGCGAAGAAGGGGTCGGCGAAGACCCGCGCCTCCGGTTCGGCGATCACCACGCCCACAGCGCCGGTACGGCGGGTGACCAGGGAGCGGGCCGCGCTGTTGGGCACGTACCCGAGCGCCGCCACCGACCGCCGGACCCGCTCGCGCAACTCGGCCCGTACGCCGGGCGTTCCGTTGACCACCCGGGAGACGGTGGCGCGCGAGACGCCCGCGTGGGCGGCGACGGCTTCGAGCGTGGGGTGGTGTGCTGACACTTAGGACCCTCTTAAGTCGCGGGCCCTTGACCGTACCGCCCGCCCCCGGCAATGTGCTGGACAACGCCTGAGAGCGCTCTCACAAGCTCCCCCCACGGGACCCGTCCGATGCAACACCGCACCCCCACACGGAAGATGTGCACTGTCATGAGCATGAAACAAGCAAGGTGGCTCGCGGCCGGGGCCGCCGCCGTCACCGCGCCGGCGGCCTCCGCCGCCGTCCTGCTGCCGACCGCGAGCGCCCAGGAGCCCGGCACCCTCGCCGAGGTCTGGCGCGCCGGCTTCCCCACCCCCACCGCGGCCACCGAGCCCGGTCATTCCCTGCTCGTCGACAATGTCTCCGTCCAGATCGGTGAGGTGTGATCCCGATGGTCAACCGCAGGAACCTGCTCAAGGGCGCCGCCGCCGGCGCCATCGCCGTCCCGGCCGCCGGACTGCTCGCCACCCGGGCCTTCGGCGGCACGGACACCGCCGTCGCACCGCCCTCGGCCGCCGCCACCCTCCCCGTGCACATCGTCAACAACACGGGGGAATGGGCCAACAGTTCGGTGTACCTGTACGTCGTCGGCAACGTCGACGGCCGTCAGGTACGGCTCACCCCGGACGGCGCGCTCGCCCCGATCTCGCTCGACGACAACGGCCCGGACGGCTTCACCGACTACGCCATCCCGCTGGCCGGCTCCGGCACCACCACCCTGCACCTGCCGTACATGTCGGGCCGGATCTACACGGCGCTGGGCGCCAAGCTGAAGTTCAAGGCGGTGGCGGACGGCAACGGCGCCCCGGCGCTGGCCTACCCGGCGGGCTGGGTGCCCACCGACCCCAACTACGACGTGCTGCACGACTGCGCCGAGTTCACGTACAACGCGGACGGCATGTTCTGCAACGTCACCATGGTCGACATGTTCAGCGTCCCGCTGGACGTCCGGCTCCAGGGCACCGCCGACCAGACCGCGGGGGTGCTCAAGCCCGGTGGCCGGCAGCAGATCTTCACCGAGGTCGGCCGGAACGACACGTACGCGCCGCTGGTGATCGGCGACCGCCGGGTGCTGGCCCCCAGCCACGGCCTGGACGCCGGGCTCTTCCCCAGTGGCTACTTCGACGCGTACATCGACCGGATCTGGGGCGAGGGCCACCAGCTGAACGTCCGCACGAACGAGGGCTACTTCACCGGCCGGGGCAGTGGCGGGCGGCTGGTCTTCAACGGCCCCGCCGAGGTGGCGTTCGACCGCCCCACCACCCGCGACGTGCTGTTCTGCGACGGCGCCCTGCACGCCCCCAACGACGGGATGCGCGGCCCGGTGGCCGCCATCCTGGGCGCCGCGCTCAACCGCACCACCGCGCACAGCCACATCGAGCAGCCGGTCACCGACGCCGCCGCGTTCTACCAGGGCGACGTCACCCACCACTACGCCAAGGCGCTGCACGCCGCCATGGAGGACGGGCGGGCCTACGGCTTCGCCTTCGACGACGTCGCCGACTTCGCGTCCTACATCCAGGACCACGCGCCGCAGCAGTTCACGCTCACCCTCAGCCCCTTCTGAGGCGAAGGACCACGCGTCCCCCCAACCGCCGGTGGCCGCCCCTGACTCCGAGTCGGGGCGGCCACCGGTGCGGTATGCGGGCGGGCGTCAGCCGCCGTACGCGCCCGATGCGGTCAGCCGCAGCGCCGTGTCGATCAGCGGCACGTGCGAGAACGCCTGCGGGAAGTTCCCCACCTGGCGCTGCCGGCGCGGGTCCCACTCCTCGGCCAGCAGACCGAGGTCGTTGCGCAGCGACAGCAGCCGCTCGAACAGCTTGCGGGCCTCGTCCACCCGGCCGATCATCGCCAGGTCGTCCGCCATCCAGAACGAGCAGGCCAGGAACGCGCCCTCGTCGCCCTCCAGACCGTCGACACCCGCCTCGTCACCGGCGGTCGGGTAGCGCAGGATGAAGCCGTCCAGGGTGGACAGCTCGCGCTGGATCGCCTCGATGGTGCCGATGACGCGCTTGTCGTCGGGCGGCAGGAAGCCCATCTGCGGGATCAGCAGCAGGGAGGCGTCCAGTTCCTGCGAACCGTAGGACTGGGTGAAGGTGTTGCGTTCCTTGTCGTAGCCGTGCTCGCACACGTCGCGGTGGATCTCGTCGCGCAGATCGCGCCACCGCTCCAGGGGGCCGTCCACCTCGCCCGACTCGATGAGCTTGACGGTGCGGTCCACCGCGACCCAGGCCATCACCTTCGAGTGCACGAAGTGGCGGCGCGGACCGCGCACCTCCCAGATGCCCTCGTCCGGCTCGTTCCAGTGGTCCTCCAGGTAGCGGATGAGCTTCAGCTGGAGAAGATTGGCGTGATCGTTGCGGGCCAGGCCGGTCATGTGGCCCAGATGCAGCGCCTCGGTCACCTCGCCGTAGACGTCCAGCTGGAGCTGGCCGGCCGCGCCGTTGCCGATCCGGACCGGCTGCGAGTTCTCGTAACCGGGCAGCCAGCTCAGCTCGGCCTCCGCCAGCTCCCGCTCGCCCGCCACCCCGTACATGATCTGGAGGTTCTCCGGGTCGCCGGCCACCGCGCGCAGCAGCCACTCGCGCCAGGCCCGGGCCTCCTCGTGGTAGCCGGTGCGCAGCAGCGAGGAGAGCGTGATCGCCGCGTCCCGCAGCCAGGTGTAGCGGTAGTCCCAGTTGCGCGAGCCGCCGATCTCCTCGGGCAGCGAGGTGGTGGGCGCCGCGACGATGCCGCCGGTGGGCGCGTACGTGAGGGCCTTGAGGGTGATCAGTGAGCGGACCACCGCCTCGCGGTAGGGACCGTGGTACGTGCAGTGGCTGACCCAGTCGCGCCAGAACTCCTCGGTGGCGGCGAGCGCCTCCTCGGGCTGCGGCACCGCGGGCGGCTCCTTGTGCGAGGGCTGCCAGCTGATGGTGAACGCGATCCGGTCGCCGGGGGCGACCGTGAAGTCGGAGTAGGTGGTGAGGTTCTTGCCGTACGTCTCGGCCGAGGTGTCCAGCCACACCGAGTCGGGCCCGGCGACGGCGACCGTACGGTCGTCGACCTTGTGCACCCACGGCACCACCCAGCCGTAGGAGAACCGCATCCGCAGCGCCGAACGCATCGGCACCCGGCCGCTGACGCCCTCCACGATCCGCACCAGCTGCGGGGCGCTGTCGTCGCGCGGCGGCATGAAGTCGGTCACACGCACGGTGCCGCGCGTGGTGTCCCACTCGGACTCCAGGATGAGCGAATCGCCCACGTAACGGCGCCGGGTGGCGGGCGGAGGCGGCACGTCCTTGCCGTGCGCGGGCCCGATGCGCCAGAAACCGTGCTCATCCGTGCCGAGCAGGCCGGCGAAGACCGCGTGCGAGTCGAAACGGGGCAGACACAGCCAATCGGCCGAGCCGTCCCGGCAAACGAGGGCGGCGGTCTGCATGTCGCCGATGAGTGCGTAATCCTCGATGCGCCCGGCCACTTGCATCTCCAGTCGAACGGTGGGGCAGCCCCGTGGGACGTGCGTGATGTACGTCGCTCAATTGAGCGTCCGAGCAATATACGACGCCTCGCGGGTCCTCGCGCGCCATCCGTGTACCGCCCGGCTACAGCCCGCTCACTGATACGCTGGTAGCCCGTGGAGCGGAGGGCAGCAGGACCCCCGAGCCGCATCCGACCTCGCGACCACGGGAGCCCGCTTTGGCCACTGTCTCCAGTCCCCACAAGACGACCAAGCACATCTTCGTCACCGGCGGGGTCGCCTCCTCGCTCGGCAAGGGACTCACGGCGTCCTCGCTCGGCGCACTGCTCAAGGCGCGCGGGCTGCGCGTCACCATGCAGAAGCTGGATCCGTATCTGAACGTGGATCCCGGCACCATGAACCCCTTCCAGCACGGCGAGGTCTTCGTCACCAACGACGGAGCAGAGACCGACCTGGACATCGGCCACTACGAGCGGTTCCTCGACGTCGATCTGGACGGCACCGCCAACGTCACCACCGGGCAGATCTACTCCACCGTGATCGCCAAGGAACGGCGCGGCGAGTACCTGGGCGACACCGTGCAGGTCATCCCGCACATCACCAACGAGATCAAGCACCGCGTGCGGCGGATGGCCACCGACGACGTGGACGTGGTGATCACCGAGGTGGGCGGCACCGTCGGCGACATCGAGTCGCTGCCGTTCCTGGAGGCCGTGCGCCAGGTGCGCCACGAGGTCGGGCGCGACAACGTCTTCGTCGTGCACATCTCGCTGCTGCCCTACATCGGCCCCTCCGGCGAGCTGAAGACCAAGCCCACCCAGCACTCGGTGGCTGCGCTGCGCAACATCGGCATCCAGCCCGACGCGATCGTGCTGCGCGCCGACCGCGAGGTGCCGCTGGCCATCAAGCACAAGATCTCCCTGATGTGCGACGTCGACGAGGCCGCCGTGGTGGCCTGCATGGACGCGCCCTCGATCTACGACATCCCCAAGGTGCTGCACACCGAGGGCCTGGACGCGTACGCGGTACGCCGGCTCGACCTGCCGTTCCGCGACGTGAACTGGACCCAGTGGAACGATCTGCTGCGCCGCGTCCACCACCCCGCGCACGAGGTGACGGTGGCGCTGGTGGGCAAGTACATCGACCTGCCCGACGCCTACCTGTCGGTCACCGAGGCGCTGCGGGCGGGCGGCTTCGCCAACAACGCCCGGGTGAAGATCAAGTGGGTGACCTCGGACGACTGCAAGACGCCGGGCGGCGCCGCCGAGCAGCTGGCCGACTGCGACGCGGTGTGCATCCCCGGCGGATTCGGTGACCGGGGCGTGGACGGCAAGATCTCCGCGATCACCTGGGCCCGGGAGAACCGGGTGCCGCTGCTGGGCCTGTGCCTGGGGCTCCAGTGCGTGGTCATCGAGGCCGCGCGCAACCTGGCCGGGATCGAGGGGGCGGACTCCACCGAGTTCGACCGCGCCACCGCGCACCCGGTGATCTCCACGATGGCCGAGCAGCTGGACATCGTGGCCGGTGAGGGCGACATGGGCGGCACCATGCGTCTTGGCCTGTACCCGGCGAAGCTGGCCGAGGGCTCGATCGTGCGCGAGGTGTACGGCGGCGAGCCGTACGTCGAGGAGCGCCACCGGCACCGCTACGAGGTCAACAACTCCTACCGCCAGGACCTGGAGAAGAAGGCGGGGCTGGTCTTCTCCGGCACCTCGCCCGACAACAAGCTGGTGGAGTACGTGGAGTACCCGCGCGAGACCCACCCCTACCTCGTCGCCACCCAGGCCCACCCGGAGCTGCGCTCCCGGCCGACCCGTCCGCATCCGCTGTTCGCCGGCCTGGTGAAGGCCGCCGTCGAGCGAAAGGCCTCCTGACCGACCATGCCCCGCGAACTGCGTGACACCCCCGACGCCTGGCCGGTGAACGCCACCGCCACCCCCTTCACCGGCAACAAGACCAGCGTCCGCACGGACGACGTGGTGATGCCGGACGGATCGGTGGTGCGCCGCGACTACCAGGTGCACCCCGGCTCGGTGGCCGTCCTGGCGCTGGACGACCAGGACCGGGTGGTGGTCATCCGCCAGTACCGGCACCCCGTCCGCGCCCGGCTGTGGGAGATTCCGGCCGGTCTGCTGGACGTGCCCGGCGAGAACCCGCTGCACGCCGCCCAGCGCGAGCTGTACGAGGAGGCGCACATCAAGGCCGAGGACTGGCGGGTGCTGGCCGATGTGTACACGACACCCGGCGGCTGCGACGAGGCGGTGCGGATCTTCCTGGCCCGCGGGCTGTCCGACGCGGAGGGCGAGCGGTACGCGGTCTCCGAGGAGGAGGCCGACATGGATCATGCCCGGGTGCCGCTGGCCGAACTGCTGAGCGGGGTGCTGGCCGGGGAACTGCACAACAACTGCCTGGTGGTGGGTGCTCTGGCACTCGCCGCGGCCCGGGCGGGGGACGGTGAGGACGCGTTGCGGCCGGCGCTGGCGCCCTGGCCGGCGCGTCCGTTCCCGGCGTAGGCCCGTACCGGCCGTGCCGTGGTGGCGGGCGCGCGTCACCGGGCGTGTCCGCCCGCTCCGGCCCCGGGTGGGCGGCGCGCGGCGAGGTGCCGTGCGCCGTCCCGTCTCCGGCGGGGGCGCGGCGCTGACCCGGTCCGCGCTCCCGCCGGGTGCTCCGCCACCCGGTGCGGATCCGCTGCCCGCACCGGGGTACCGCCGCTTCCCTCCGGTGCCCGCTGCCCGCCCCGCTCACGGCGGGGGAGGCCCGGGACCGGGGAGGGGGCCCGTGTCCTGGCGGGGCGCACGCCCCCGGTGGCATACGCTGCGCTCACCACTCACCACGCACGCGAAGCAGAGGGCGCGCAGTGACGGAAGCGGCGGTTGACGGGTCCCCCGGCCTCGGGGGACTGCTCGGGCGGCAGAGCGAACTCGCGCGGTTGCGCGCCGACATCGACGGGGCCGGCCTCGACACCATGGCCGGCCGGCCCGCGCCGCGCAGCCGGGTGCTGCTGGTGGCCGGGCGCCCGGGCAGCGGCCGTACCGCTCTCGCCGAGGAGTTCGCCCAGGAGCAGCTCGCCACCGGCCGCTATCCGGACGGCCTGCTGCGCGCCCGGCTCACCGATCCCGGCGGCGAACCGGTTCCCCTGGAACGGGTCACCCGCGAACTGCTGACGGCCCTGGACGTGCCGGCCCCGGCCGGCGCGGACGAGGACGACCTCACCGATGTGCTCCGTACCGCCCTCGCCGGACACCGCGCGCTGCTGCTGCTCGACGACGTGAAGGACGCCGGACAGCTGGCCGAGCTCATCCCCGACACCCGGGACTGCCTGGTGCTCGCGGTCTCGCGCGGCCCGCTCACCGGCATCCCCGATGTCCGTCCGTGCACCCTGGGCGCCCTGGACCCGTCGGCCGCCCTGAGCCTGCTGCGGCGCGGCGCCGGGGAGATCCGGATCACCGTGGACCCCACCGCCGCCGACCGGCTGATCGTGGCCTGCGGCGGGCTGCCGGCCGCCGTCGTGCTGGCGGCGGGATGGCTGGCGATGCGCCCCGAGTCGACCATCGCCGAAGCTCTGGCCAAGATCACCCGACCGGATGACGCGGACGGTCTGGGCGGCGCCGAGGACCCGGTGGCCCTGGCCTTCCGCCTGGTGTACGCGGCGCTGCCGTCCGGCGCGGCCCGCACCCTGCGGCTGATGGCGCTGGCACCGTCCGGAGTGCTGGACGCGCACACCGTGGCCGCGCTCACGGGCTGCGCGCTGGGGGCGGCGCGCGGGGCGCTGGAGAACTTCGCGCTGCTGGGCCTGGTACGCCCGGCCCCGCCCGGCGGCGAGCGCGGCGAGTACCGGGTTCCGGGCGCGCTCGACCCGCTGCTGCGGATCCTGCTGCGGACGCGGGAACGACCCGCCGAGGTGTTGCTGGCGCGGGCCAGGATGCTGGAGCGCGCGGTGCGCCGGCTGCGCGCCTGCCAGGCCGTCACCGAGCCGCTGGGCAGCCCTGCCCGGCAGTGGCTGTCCGGGCTCCCGGCGGCGCTGCGCTTCGAGGACCCGGCGGACGCGGCCCGCTGGCTCGCCGCCCGGCTGCCGGCGCTGACCGCCGCCGCCCGGATGGCGGTGGCGGACGGCGGGGATCTCGACACCCTGGCCCGGCGGCTGATCGGGGCGCTGGCCGGTGCCCTGCTGGCGCACCGGGACCGGGACGGCGCGGCCCCCGAGCTGTACCGGCTGCACGAACTCGTGCTCGACGTGGCGACCCGGCGCGGTCTCGCGGGGGAGCGCGCGGCGGCGTTGCTGGGGCTGGGCGACCTGGACCTGGCGGCCGGCCGCCCCGTCCTGGCCCTGGAGCGGTACCGGGCGGCGCTGGACGCCGCACGCGCGGACCGGGGCGGTCCGGACGGCCCGCTCGCCGCCCGGGCCCTGGAGTCGGTCGGCGACACCTACGCGGAGCTGGCGGACTGGCAGCGCGCGGCCGACTGGTACGGGCGGGCGCTGGCGATCCAGCAGTCGCGCGACGAGCCCGCGGCGGTGGCCCGGCTGCACGGGCGGATCGGGGCGGCCCTCACCCGTACCCGGCACTGGACCGAGGCGCTGCGCGCCTGGCGGGCGGCGGCCGCGGCGCACCGCAGGGGAGGGGACCGGCTCGGTCAGGCGGCGGCGCTGGCGGATCTGGCCACCGTCCAGGAGTACGCGGGCCGGCCGCAGGAGGCGCTGCGCAGCGGCGAGGAGGCGCTGCGGCTGGCGGGCGAGGCGGGGGATCCGGAGCTGGCGGTGCAGGTGCGGCTGCTGCTGGCGCGGATGGCGGAGCGGATGGGGAGGATGGCCCAGGCGGCCAGGTACCGGGCGGCGGGGTCCGGCGCCGCCCTGGAATCCTCTGTGGTCACCGAGGATGGACCTTGCGAAACATAGAGTTCACTGGGTGGTGATCGAATGAATGTAAGGCTGGACAGGGATCATCCCTTCATTAGACTGGTCTGACAGCTTTCCGTTCTGCCTTTGGCAATGACGCAAGAGGACCGTGATCGACGTGAAGGTCGGAATTCCCCGCGAGGTCAAGAACAACGAGTTCCGGGTCGCCATCACCCCCGCCGGCGTGCACGAGCTGGTCACCGCCGGACACCAGGTCGCCGTGGAAAGCGGCGCGGGTCTCGGCTCCGCCATCACCGACGAGGAGTACGCCGCCGCCGGCGCCTCGATCGTCCCCACCGCCGACGAGGTGTGGTCCGGGGCCGAACTGCTGCTGAAGGTCAAGGAGCCGGTGGCCGAGGAGTACCACCGGCTGCGCAAGGGCCAGATCCTGTTCACGTACCTCCATCTGGCCGCCTCGCGGGAGTGCACCCAGGCACTGCTGGACTCCGGCACCACGGCCATCGCCTACGAGACGGTCGAGACCGCCGGGCGCGCCCTGCCGCTGCTGGCCCCCATGTCGGAGGTGGCCGGCCGCATCGCGCCACAGGTCGGCGCCTACCACCTGATGCGCTCGGCGGGCGGCCGGGGCGTGCTGCCCGGCGGCGTACCCGGTACCGCGCCCGGTGAGGCGGTCGTCATCGGTGGCGGGGTCTCCGGCTGGCACGCCACCCAGATCGCCATCGGTCTGGGCTTCCATGTGACGCTGCTGGACCGGGATGTGGCCAAGCTGCGGGAGGCCGACCGGATCTTCGGCACCCGGGTGAAGACCATCGTCTCCAACGTCTTCGAGCTCGAACGAGCCGTGCTCGCCGCCGATCTGGTGATCGGCGCGGTGCTCATCCCGGGCGCGCGGGCGCCAAAACTGGTCAGCAATGAGCTGGTGGCGCGGATGCGCCCCGGAAGTGTCCTTGTCGACATCGCGGTCGACCAGGGCGGCTGTTTCGCCGACTCCCGCCCCACCACGCACGCGGAACCCACCTTCCGGGTGCACGATTCGGTCTTCTACTGCGTGGCCAACATGCCCGGCGCGGTGCCCCACACCTCCACATATGCCCTGACCAATGCCACGCTCCCGTATATCGTGGAGCTGGCGGGACACGGCCTGACCGGCGCCCTGCGCCGCGATCCGGCGCTGGCCCTGGGCCTCAACATCCATGAGGGACAGGTCGTCTACGGCCCCGTCGCCGAGGCCCACGGAATGCCCCACGCCGAACTGGCCGCGGTTCTGGCCTGATCCGATCGTTCCGTCAACCGGAGGCGTCAACATCGGGAAGATCACATCCTCTTGTCGACACATCGGCTGACAGGAGGGCGCCGGTTTCCCGCCGGTGCCCCTTTCAACCAAGTGGGTACTGCGGGAACGGACCTTGAAACGCCTCTCGCACTCTTGACAGGGGGGTGTGCGAAGCCCGACACATCGGTACCGGTCCGGCGGATTGTGTTGCCGCTGACCGCCGACACGCCATAGAGTCGCCAATCGTCGGCATGGTGCAACGCTGACTCTGTCCAGAAGTTTCCTGATCCCCTAGGAGGTAGGACGACTTGTGAATGAGTCGACAATTACTCCCCGGGGTGGACACGCGGGCAGCGGCTCCGTCGCCGTCCGTACCTTCGCAACTCACCAAAGCCACGCGACCATGACAGCGCCTCAGAGCACGGACGGCCACGACGTGAAAGACGCCGACCGTATCCCCGATGACGCAGAACTGCCCGACGGACAGTTCTACGACCCGGACGCGGAATACGAACCCGACCCCGAGTACGCGGCGACCATCGCGCCCGACGCGGCCCGACAGCGCCGCGAGCGCATCGGCCCCACCGGGCGCCCGCTGCCGTACTTCCCGATCCCCGGCCCGCTCACCGAGCGCGGCCCGGCCAAGATCATCGCCATGTGCAACCAGAAGGGCGGCGTCGGCAAGACGACCTCCGCCATCAACCTGGGCGCGGCGCTCGCCGAATACGGCCGCCGCGTACTGCTGGTGGACTTCGACCCGCAGGGTGCCCTGTCGGTCGGCCTGGGGGTCAACCCCATGGAGCTGGACCTCACCATCTACAACCTCCTGATGGAACGCGGCATGGCCGCCGACGAGGTGCTGCTGAAGACCGCCGTGGCCGGCATGGACCTGTTGCCCAGCAACATCGACCTGTCGGCCGCCGAGGTACAGCTGGTGAGCGAGGTGGCGCGCGAGTCGACCCTCAGCCGCGCCCTGCAACCGCTGCTGCCCGACTACGACTTCATCGTCATCGACTGCCAGCCCTCGCTCGGCCTGCTCACCGTGAACGCGCTCACCGCGGCCCACAAGGTGATCGTGCCGCTGGAGTGCGAGTTCTTCGCGCTGCGGGGTGTGGCGCTGCTGACGGAGACGATCGAGAAGGTGCAGGAGCGGCTCAACCCGCAGCTGAGCCTGGACGGCATCCTGGCCACCATGTACGACTCCCGTACGGTGCACAGCCGTGAGGTGCTGGCGCGGGTCGTCGAGGCGTTCGACGACAGCGTGTACCACACGGTGATCGGACGTACCGTGCGCTTCCCGGAGACCACGGTCGCCGGTGAGCCGATCACCACGTACGCCTCCAACTCGGTGGGCGCGGCCGCCTACCGCCAGCTCGCCAGGGAGGTGCTCGCCCGGTGCCACGCCGAGTGAGTCTCCCGGCAGCCGACGAACTGTTCCGCAGCACCGGGGGGTCGGCGGCCGTCCAGTCCTCCCAGCCCGCTCAGCCCACCCAGACCTCCGGCCCGAACGAGCAGGCACAGCCGCCTTCCTCCGCCGACGGCCCGGCGCCCACGGCGCCGGGCGGCGGGGGCGGCGAGGCCGGTGCCCAGGCCGCGGTGCCGGGGCAGGGCAAACGGCGGTCGGCGCAGCAGCAGCCGACAGCGGCGGCGGGCGCGGGGGCCGCCGCGGCGGGGCCGGGGCAGGCACAGCAACAGCCGCGCAAGGGGCGCTCGGCGCGACGGCCGAGCGGGCGGGAACGGCACGACGAGAAGATCACGGTCTATGTGTCCGCCGAGGAACTGATGGACCTGGAACACGCGCGGCTCGTGCTGCGCGGCGAGCACGGACTGGCCGTCGACCGCGGCCGGATCGTCCGCGAGGCGGTCGCGGTGGTCCTGGCGGACCTCGAATCACGGGGCGACGCCAGCATCTTGGTGCGGCGGTTGCGGGGCCGCTGAGGCCCACCGCATGACGCGGGCAAGACCGGACGGCACTTCGCGTCGCGGCACGTCCCAATTGTCAGCACCGAGGGGTAATGTGCCCCGCGATGCCCCCCGCCGACCCCTCCACCCCGAGACGCCGCCGCCCCCTGGGCCGCGGCGCGGGAGCGCTGCCCGCGCCCGGGCACGCGGGTACGGCGGACGGTGACGAGGGGACGCGGCCACCGGCGTCCTCGCGGGGCGCGGCGGCGGGCGGCGCACCGCCCGCCGAGGTGTCCGTGCCACCGCCGCAGACACCGGCGGAGCCGGACAGCGGCGCGGCTCCCGCGCACCGCCCCGGGGACGGGGCCGGCCACGTCGGGGGCGGCGGGGCCCCGCCCGACCCGGACGCGGACCCCGCCGGCGAGGCGAGCGCCCCGGGGGAGGGGCGGTTCCGGCTCGTCCTGGACAACTTCGAGGGCCCCTTCGACCTGCTGTTGCAGTTGATCTCGCGGCACAAGCTCGATGTGACCGAGATCGCCCTCTCCCGGGTCACCGATGAATTCCTCGCCCATCTGCGGGCCATGGGCCCCGACGGCGATCTCGACCAGACCACCGAGTTCCTCGTCGTCGCCGCCACCCTCCTCGACCTCAAGGCCGCCCGGCTGCTGCCCGCCGCCGAGATCGAGGACGAGGGCGACCTGGCCCTGCTGGAGGCCCGCGACCTGCTGTTCGCCCGGCTGCTCCAGTACCGCGCGTACAAACGCGTCGCCGAGATCTTCGCCGAGCGGCTCACCGGCGAGGCGCTGCGCCACCCGCGTACCGTCGGCCTCGAACCGCACCACGCGCAGCTGCTGCCCGAGGTGATGATCAGCGTCGGCCCCCAGGGGTTCGCCGCGCTCGCCGTGAAGGCCATGCAGCCCAAGCCGGTGCCCCAGGTGTACGTCGACCACATCCACGCGCCGCTGGTCTCCGTACGGGAGCAGGCCGTCCTCGTCGTGGAGCGGCTGCGGGGGGCCGGGCAGGTGTCCTTCGCCGAGCTGACCGCCGATGCCCCCGACACCCTCACCGTCGTGGCCCGCTTCCTCGCCCTGCTGGAGCTGTACCGCGAACGCGCCGTGCACCTGGATCAGCCCGAGGCCCTGGGGCCGCTGCTGGTGCGCTGGAGCGCCGCCCCGGAGGAGGCCGGGCGGACGCTGGTCACCGATGAGTTCGATCAGGAGGCACCCCATGAGTGAACCGGCCCCACCGCCCGCGCTCAAGCCGTCCCTGGAAGCCGTGCTCATGGTCGTCGACGAGCCGGCGACCGAGGAACACCTGGCCAAGGTCCTGGACCGGCCGCGCCGGGAGATCGCCGACGCGCTGCGCGAGCTGGCCGACGAGTACACCGCGCAGAACCGCGGATTCGAGCTGCGGTACGTCGCCGGCGGCTGGCGCTACTACACCCGGGCGCGGTACGCCGAGGCGGTGGAGAGCTTCGTGCTGGACGGGCAGCAGGCCCGGCTCACCCAGGCCGCGCTGGAGACGCTGGCGGTCGTCGCGTACCGGCAGCCGGTCAGCCGTTCCCGGGTCTCCGCCGTGCGTGGCGTGAACTGCGACGGGGTCATGCGCACCCTGCTCCAGCGCGGGCTGATCCAGGAAGCGGGCACCGAACCCGAAACAAGTGCGATCCTGTACGGGACGACACACTACTTCCTGGAGCGATTGGGCCTCACCGGCCTGGACGAGCTCCCGCAGCTGGCTCCCTTCCTTCCCGAGGCCGATCAGGTCGAGGGCGAGAGCCAGGAAGGAGTGCCGTCGTTCGAAGTTGACGACAGCGGCGAGACTCCTACGGATCATTGATGCGAAGCAGCGGCAATAACAGCAACCGGAACCACCGGGGCGCGGGCAACAGCCGCGACGACAAGCAGAAGCGGACGGGCAGGCCCCCCCGTCCCGAAGAGCGCAGGTACGGCAAGCAGGGCGGCCCGGGCGGGCCCGCCAAGCCGGCCCGCAAGCGTCCGGCGCCCGCGCGGTCGCGCGAGTACGACGCCCAGATCGAGGAGCGCAACCGCGCCCGGCACGACAAGCCGGCGCCGAAGCTCCCCAAGACCCACGGGGAGCCGGAGGGCGAGCGCCTGCAGAAGGTGCTGGCGCGTGCCGGGCTCGGTTCCCGCCGGGCCTGCGAGGAGCTGATCGACCAGGCCAGGGTGGAGGTCAACGGCAAGATCGTCACCGAGCAGGGCCGCCGGGTCGACCCGGACAAGGACGAGATCAAGGTCGACGGGCTGACCATCGCCTCCCAGTCGTACCTGTTCTTCGCCCTCAACAAGCCGGCCGGCGTCGTGGCCTCCATGGAGGACCCCGAGGGCCGGCAGTGCCTGGGCGACTACGTGCAGAACCGGGAGACCCGGCTCTTCCACGTCGGGCGTCTGGACACCGAGACCGAGGGCCTGATCCTGCTCACCAACCACGGCGAGCTGGCGCACCGCCTGACCCACCCCCGCTACGGCGTCAAGAAGAGCTACCTCGCCGCCATCCGCGGGCCCATCCCGCGTGACCTGGGCAAGCGGCTCAAGGACGGCATCAAGCTGGAGGACGGCTACGCCCGCGCCGACCACTTCAAGGTCGTGGAGAACACCGGCAACAACTACCTCGTCGAGGTGAGCCTGCACGAGGGCCGCAAGCACATCGTGCGGCGGATGCTCGCGGAGGCCGGGTTCCCGGTCGACAAGCTGGTGCGTACCCACTTCGGCCCGCTGGCCCTGGGCTCGCAGAAGTCGGGCTGGCTGCGCCGTCTCACCAACACCGAGGTGGGCCAGCTGATGCGGGAGGTCGGTCTGTGACCGTCCGCTGACCCCATTACGCTGGTCGGATGCGCACCGCCCTGGTCATCGGCACCGGTCTGATCGGTACCTCCATCGCTCTCGCGCTCAGCGCGCGCGGCGTACGGGTGCACCTGGAGGACCGGGATCCGGACCAGGTCCGTACCGCCGCCGCGCTGGGGGCGGGTACCGAGGAGCCGGTGACGGGGCGGGTGGAGCTCGCCGTCGTCGCCGTTCCCCCGGCGTACATCGCCGCCGCGGTGGCGGACGTGCAGCGGCGTGCGGTGGCGGACGGCTGCATCGACGTGGGCAGCGTCAAGGGCGGTCCGCGCCGCGAGCTGGCCGCGCTCGGCGGCGACCCGGCCGGCTACCTGGGCACCCACCCGATGTCCGGCAAGGAGCGGTCGGGGCCGCTGGCGGCCACCGCCGATCTCTTCGAGGGCCGGCCCTGGGTGCTGACCCCCACCCCCGAGACCCGCACCGAGGTGCTCAACCTGGTGCTGGAGCTGGTCGCGCTGTGCCGCGCGGTTCCGGTGGTGATGGAGGCCGACGCCCACGACCGGGCCGTCGCGCTCGTCTCGCACACCCCGCAGCTGATCTCCAGCCTGGTGGCGGCCCGGCTGGAGCACGCCGAGGAGTCCGCGGTACGGCTGTCGGGGCAGGGCATCCGTGATGTGACCCGGATCGCGGCCTCCACACCGCAGATGTGGCTGGACATCCTGTCCGCCAACCCCGGCCCGGTCGCCGATGTGCTGGCCGCGCTGGCGGGCGATCTGGAGGAGACCGTGCGCTCGCTGCGCGCGATGGAGTCCGGGGACCAGGAACGGCGCGCGGGCGGGGCGGCCCGGATCGAGACGGTGCTGCGGCGCGGCAACGCGGGCCGCGAGCGGGTGCCGGGCAAGCACGGCGCGGCGCCCGCCGTGTATGAGACGGTCGGAGTGCCGATCACCGACCGGCCGGGGGAGTTGGCCCGGATCTTCGCGGACGCGGGCGCGGCGGGCGTCAACATCGAGGATGTCCGCATCGAACACGCCACCGGCCAGCAGGCCGGTCTGGTGCAGCTGATGGTGGACCCGATGGCGGCGCCGCGGCTGATCGCCTCGCTGCGCGAGCGCGGCTGGGCGATACGGCAGTGACTCCGGCTCGTACATCTGTGCGGGAAGTGTGGGCGGGGGCCGGGCGTGGGCCCGGGGGCCGGTACCCTTGGCCGGGGCCGATCGCTGCCTGATCCAGGGAGCGCGCCCCCTCCCGCCCGCCGCTGAGAAAGGTGCGCAGCCACGTGTCCGCACATCCCGTCATCGTCGCCATCGACGGCCCTTCCGGAACGGGCAAGTCCAGCACCTCCAAGGCGGTGGCCGCGCGACTGGGCATGGGCTACCTCGACACCGGGGCGCAGTACCGCGCCATCACCTGGTGGATGCTCAGCAACGGCGTCGACGTGAACGACCCGGCCGCGGTCGCCGCCGTGTCCGGCAAGCCGGACATCGTCTCCGGCACCGACCCGCTGGCCCCCACCATCACGGTGGACGGGACGGACGTGGCGGGCCCGATCCGCACCCCCGAGGTCACCGGCGCGGTCAGCGCGGTCAGCGCGGTCCCCGCGGTGCGCACCCGGATCACGGAGCTGCAGCGCACTATCGCGGCGGACGCCCCCGGCGGGATCGTCGTGGAGGGCCGGGACATCGGCACCACCGTGCTGCCCGACGCCGACGTGAAGATCTTCCTGACCGCGGCCCCCGAGGCGCGCGCGGCGCGGCGCAGCGGTGAGCTGAAGGCCACCGGCCCCGGCGCCCCCGACCTGGCCGCCACCCGGGAGGCGCTGATCAAGCGGGACGCCGCCGACTCGGGCCGCAAGACCTCCCCGCTGGCCAAGGCCGGCGACGCCACCGAGATGGACACCACCGAGCTGACCCTGGAACAGGTCATCTCCTGCGTGATCAGCGTCATCGAGGACGCGGAGCGGAAGCAGCGACTGCCGTGACCGTCTCCCGTGCCCCCGTCGCACCCACCGAACGCGGCGCCGAGGTCGGCCGGCGGATCGGGGTCGGCCTGATGTACGGGCTCTTCCGGCCCCGGGTGCTGGGTGCCTGGCGGGTGCCGGCGGCCGGGCCCGCGATCATCGCCGTCAACCACACGCACAACGTGGACGGCCCGATGGTGATGGGCGTGGCCCCGCGGCCGGTGCACTTCCTCATCAAGAAGGAAGCGTTCATCGGACCGCTCGACCCGTTCCTGCGCCGCATCGGCCAGATCGAGGTGGACCGCGACACCACCGACCGCACCGCGATCACCTCCGCCCTCGACGTACTCAAGAACGGCGGGGTGCTGGGCATCTTTCCCGAGGGCAGCCGGGGCGAGGGCGACTTCGCCGCGCTGCGGGCCGGTCTGGCGTACTTCGCCGTGCGCTCCGGCGCCCCGGTGGTGCCGGTGGCGGTGCTGGGCAGCACGGAGCGGCGCGGTCGGCTGATACAGGGGCTGCCGCCGCTGCGCGGCCGGCTCGACGTGGTCTTCGGCGACCCGTTCACGGTGGGCGAGGGCGGCCGCCGCACCAGGGCGGCGCTGGACGCCGCCACCGTACGGCTGCGGGACGGGCTGACCGCGCACCTGGAAAAGGCACGGCGGCTCACCGGCCGCTGAGCGACACTGGAGGATGCGGCACCGGCTCCCGGGCCGGCCGCCGCCCTCCATCCCTTTCGTTTTCGTTTCTTCGCATTGAGGACCACACCCATGAACGACCAGAACGATCCCGGCGACGCGGGCGGGCACGGTGCGCTGGGCGACGCCGAGTACGCGGAGTTCATGGAGCTGGCCGCGCAGGAGGGCTTCGACGCCGAGGAGATCGACAGCGAGCTGGCGGCGGCCAACGCCGGGCCGCTGCCCGTGCTCGCCGTCGTGGGCCGCCCCAACGTCGGCAAATCGACGTTGGTGAACCGGATCATCGGCCGCCGCGAGGCCGTGGTCGAGGACCGCCCGGGCGTCACCCGCGACCGCGTCACCTACGAGGCCGAGTGGGCGGGCCGCCGCTTCAAGGTGGTGGACACCGGCGGCTGGGAGCAGGATGTCCTCGGTATCGACGCCTCCGTCGCGGCTCAGGCCGAGTACGCCATCGAGGCCGCCGACGCCGTGGTCTTCGTGGTGGACGCCGCCGTGGGCTCCACGGACACCGACGAGGCCGTGGTCAAGCTGCTGCGCAAGGCGGGCAAGCCCGTGGTGCTGTGCGCCAACAAAGTGGACGGCCCCTCCGGCGAGGCCGACGCCGCCTACCTGTGGTCCCTGGGCCTCGGCGAGCCCTACCCCGTCTCCGCGCTGCACGGCCGGGGCACCGGCGACATGCTGGACGCGGTCCTGGAGGCCATGCCGGAGGCGCCCCCGCAGACCTTCGGCAGCGCGCCCGGCGGCCCGCGCCGGATCGCCCTCATCGGGCGCCCCAACGTCGGCAAGTCCTCGCTGCTGAACAAGGTGGCCAAGGAGGACCGGGTGGTCGTCGACGCCACCGCCGGCACCACCCGCGACCCCGTGGACGAGCTCATCGACCTCGGCGGCAAGGTCTGGCGCTTCGTGGACACCGCCGGCATCCGGCGCCGCGTCCACTTCCAGGACGGGGCCGACTACTACGCCTCGCTGCGCACCGCCGCCGCCCTGGAGAAGGCGGAGGCCGCGGTCGTCCTCATCGACGTCACCGAGCCGATCAGCGTGCAGGACACCCGCATCATCACCATGGCGGTGGAGGCCGGCCGGGCGCTGGTGATCGCGTACAACAAGTGGGACCTCATGGACGAGGAGCGCCGCTTCTACCTGGAACGGGAGATCGAGCGCGACCTGGTGCAGGTGCAGTGGGCGCCGCGCGTCAACATCTCCGCCTTCACCGGCCGGCACATGGAGAAGCTGGTGCCGGCCATCGAGACCGCGCTGGACGCCTGGCAGACCCGGGTGCCCACCGGCAAGCTGAACGCCTTCCTCGGTGAGCTGGTGGCCTCCCACCCGCACCCGGTGCGCGGCGGAAAGCAGCCCCGGATTCTGTTCGGCACCCAGGCCGGGACGAAGCCGCCGCGCTTCGTCCTGTTCGCCTCGGGCTTCCTGGAGGCCGGCTACCGGCGCTTCATCGAGCGCCGCCTGCGCGAGGAATTCGGCTTCGAGGGCACCCCGATCAAGGTGTCGGTGCGGGTGCGCGAGAAGCGCGGCCGGGTCAAGAAGTAGCCGCACGGCCCGGCCGCCCGCTCACCCGCCCGCGTCACGCCGGGCCGGAGGCAGCGCGGCCGGGAAGGACCGGCCGGTGGTGGACACCTCCCCGTAGTACGAGGAGGGGAGGTGCCCCTGCTCCGGCCGCCCGTAGTACCGCCAGCTCGCCGCCCCGCTGCTGGTGCCGGTGCCGCGGATGGTGCCGAATCCCTCGAACCGCAGGTCCTCCTCGCCCGAGCGGTCCCCCGGCAGCGCCCGGAACAGCCGCCGGTACTCGTCGTAGAGCGAGTCGAAGATCGGGGTCTCCGAAGCGGTGTGGCCGTGATCGTACGGAGCCCTCCGTGCGTGCGCACCGGACTGGCCGGGAATCGCGGCGTGGGCGGGGGCATGCTGAGGTCGGGTGGATTCGTAAGGGTGCACGCCCGGTCAACGATCATCCGGGGCGGCGGATGCGGGGCGCCGCGCCCGGATACCTGATCGCGTCAGCCGGGCGGGCGGCTCAGGTGCCCGCCAGCGGCATCGCGGCGGCCACCAGCAGCCCGCCGGCCGCCGCCTTCTCCAGCGCGTCCCGCAGCAGGTCCTCCCGCGGCTGCTGGCCGATCGAACCGGCCGGGGCCGCGTACACCAGCACCGTCTGCTTCTGGTTGGCGGTCGAGCGCCAGCCGTCGGTGACCGCCAGCGGCTGGTGCGCCTGCCACCAGGCAGCTGTCTGGCCGGTGGCCGCGTCCGCCTGGAGCACCGAGTGCAGCTGTCCCATGGCCAGCAGCACCGACCAGCCGGGAACCTGGGAAGGAGCCTTGGAGACATCGGTGACCGGCAGGAAGCCGGCCTCGATCAGCAGCGGCAGGAAATCGTCGCCGGGGCCGTCCGAGCCGGGCCGGGCCACCGGACCCGACGGCTCCACGACGAGCGCCGGGTAGAGGTCCTCACCGATCAGGATCTGGCCGCAGGTCACCCCGAGCACCACCTGGCCGGTGGCCTCCTCCAGCTCGGCGGCCAGCGGGGTGCCGGGGGCAGCCGTGGGCTCGGCGACGGTGGACTGGCCGGTGATCGAGGCCACCGCCCCGCGCAGCTGCTCCTCGGAGACCGTCACCACCTGGGAGGGGATGCAGGCGGCGTGGGCGAAGGCGAGCACCGCCGTCTCGCCGCCGACGAAGAGCACGGTGGACGTGCGCTCCTGGCCGGTGTCGCCCGGGGTGCGGCACGAGGTGCAGTCATAGGTGCCGGGGGCGTTCTCGCCCGCGAGCAGCCGTGCCGCTTCGGCCTCGCCGATCTCGGCGCGAACCTCGTCACTGACGTCGAGCAAGGGGGACATGTGGCTCCTCGGTTGGGTATCGCGGCCCGCTGCCGTCGCGGGCCCCGTGCACAACGGCCGGGGCGGCGCGAGGGTCACGCCGAGGGCGCGTGATTCGCACACACGGGTACGGGGGCGCGCCCGGTTCGCACGTCTGCGCGAGTGTCGAGTGCGCCGATGAAGTGGCCGGTTCGGTGCGGTGCCCGGAGTGCGGGAACACGGCCGGCAGCGGAAAAGCGGACGGGTGTCCGAGGCCATTCCGGAAGGCCGGATTCGGTGCCGTTGCGGTGATTTCCACGAACCGGCGGAAGGGAAAAGCGGAGGAATTCTCCATTACACGAAGCGCACGAACCACCGGGCGGTGGCCGGCCGGGTCGACCGTGACACAAGCGTGACAGTCCGCTGATCGGGGCGGGACGTCCACCGGCTACTTCCGGGGGCGGCGGGCCCGGCATACGGTGGGGGCATGACCCCATCACAGCCCTGGCGCCCCTCCCGCCCCCAGACGCCGGACGACGACCCCGACGCCTACGTGGGGCTGGCCGCAGACCGGGCCGAGCGGCAGGCCGCCGAGCGCGGCTGGGGAACCGTACGCCGGCTCGCGCCCGACGCGATCATCACCATGGAGTACATGCCGGGCCGGCTGAACCTCGCGGTCAAGGACGGTGAGGTGGTGCGCTGCTGGCAGGGCTGAACGGGCCGCCCAGCGGCTCGACGGGCCGCACCGGCGGATGCGCTCCGGGCGGCCGGGTCTCCGGCTGGTGCGGCCGGGCCGGGGTGCGGTGGGTGGTGCCGATCCGGGCCGTGATCGCGGCGGGCCTGGCGGGCGCCGTCAGGGTATCGGGGAGGGCTGCCACCGGAGCCCCCGGTGGCGGCGAAAGGCTGTGCCGCGAGCGCACGGGTTGTCCCCGCAGCCGGTCCCGCAGCACCATCACCCGGCGCTCCACCTCGCGGATCACCGGCTCGCACCACGGCAGCGCCAGCAGGATCAGCAGCCCCGCCGCCCAGCCGAGCAGGACATCGCTCACCCAGTGCGTGCCCAGGTAGACGGTGGTGGCGCCCACGCCCAGCGCGAAGACCGCGGCGATCACCGACAGGATGCGGCGGGCCTGCGGCGTGGTGGCCAGATACGCGAGAATCCCCCAGGTCACCACGGCATTGGCGGTGTGACCCGAGGGAAATATATCGCCGTTCAACCACATCTCGTTGGAGCCGATGTCATTCGCGTAGTGCGGGCCCTCCCGGCGCATACCGAACTTCGCGCCACCGACCGTGACGTTCAGCGCCAGCAGCGCCACCGCCATGACCAGCAGCGGACGCAGCGTGCGCTGGCGCCACGAGCGCCAGCCCAGCCAGGCGGCCACCAGCACCGCGGTGGGCCCGCGCTGCCCCAGCACCACGAAGTAGTCGAGGAAGGCGTGCAACTGCGGCCACTGCTTGTAGGGCCGGAACAGCATCACCTGCCAGTCGAGCCTGACCAGCCAGGACGTGCTCAGCACCGCCGCCACGATCGCCGCGTACGAGCCCAGCGTCGCCCACAGGAGTGCGATCCGGGTGCGGCTCATGCCGGGAGCCGCGACGGCCGGTCGCTGCGGCTCCTGCTCGAGGCGGGCAAAGAATCGGTCGGTACGCACTCCAGCAAGATTACAGCCGGTGATAGGAGAGCTTCGACTCCAGCCTGCTTTCGTGATGCCGATGTGATGTGCAGCAGGGTTTTTCCGGGGGTCATTGGCCCGGAGTTCCCCCGCTGTTCACCCGGCTTTACGGAATAGCAGAAAGCCATGATTTGCCGATCTGGGGATGATGGTACGGCCATTCGGATTGTTTTCCCCTCAGGGCTTTCCGGGTGACATGGAGACCGTGTGCGGGCCCTGCGGGAAGGGACCGCGGTCCCTGGGGGTCCGGCCGGTCCCTGACGTACGCTGTGGCTCGTCCGCCCACCCCGCCCGTCCCCAAGGTGCCCGCGCCCATGGCGAGTCCGCTCCCCGCCGAAGACCGAAACCGCTGGACGGTTCTGGTCGTGCTCTGCGTCAGCCTGCTGCTGGTCGCCATCGACGCGACCGTGCTGCACGTCGCCGTGCCCGCCGTCACCGAGGACCTGCGGCCCGGCGCGGTCGAGCTGCTGTGGATCGTGGATGTCTACCCGCTGGTGTGCGCCTCGCTGCTGATCCTCTTCGGCACCCTCGGTGACCGGATCGGCCGGCGCCGGGTGCTGCTGATCGGCTACGCCTGTTTCGGCCTGGCCTCCGCGCTGGCCGCGTACGCCGGCACCCCCGCGGTGCTGGTGCTCGCCCGCGCGCTGCTGGGGGTCGGCGGGGCGATGATCATGCCGGCCACGCTGTCCATCCTGCGGCAGGTCTTCCCCGACCGCAGGGAACGCGCCCTGGCGATCGGCATCTGGAGCGCCGTCGCGGCCGTCGGCGCCGCGATCGGGCCACTGGTGGGCGGTGTGCTGCTGGAGCACTTCTGGTGGGGCTCGGTCTTCCTCATCAACATCCCCCTGATGGTCCTGTGCCTGCCTGTGGCCCGCTGGCTGCTGCCGGAGTCCACCGGCGAGCGCGAGGGCCCGTGGGACGTGACCGGCGCCCTGCTGGCCGCCGGCGGTCTGTTCACCGTGATCATGGCGCTCAAGCGGGCCGGCGGCGGGGAGCTGTACAGCCCGCTCACCCTGCTCGCCGCGGTGGCCGGCGGGGTGCTGCTCTTTCTCTTCGTCCGCCGGCAGCGCGGCCAACGGCATCCGCTGATCGACCTGCGCGCCTTCGCCCGGCCGGCCTTCGGCACCTCGGTCGGGTGCATCGTGCTGACCGTGCTGGCACTCGTCGGGCTCGCCCTGATCGCCGCCCAGTACCTGCAGCTGGTGCTCGGCCTCTCCCCGTTGCAGACCGGGCTGCGGCTGCTGCCGCTCAGCCTGGCGGCGATCGCCGCGGGCCTGGTGGGCGCCCGGCTGCTGCACCGGCTCGGCCCGCGCCTGATGGTCTCGCTCGGGTTCGTCCTCACCGCCTTCGCCGTCCTCGTGCTGATGTCACTGGGGGAGCAGGACCGCCCGGCGCTGATGGCCACCGGTTTCGTGCTGCTGGGCTTCGGCCTGGAGACCACCCTGTTCGCCTCCTACGAGTCGATGCTCTCCGACGCCCCGGCCGGCCAGGCCGGCGGTGCGGCAGCGATCGGTGAGACGGCCTACCAGTTCGGCGCGGGCCTGGGCATCGCGCTGCTGGGCAGCATCATGAACGCCGTCTACGGCCCCGCCGTCCGCGGCGCCCAGGGAGTGGGGACCGAGGAGTCGGCGGCGGCGGCGCACTCCTTGGGAGAGGCGTACTCGGTGGCCACCCAAGTCGGCGGCGGGCCGGGACTGGCGCTGCGGCAGACCGCCCGGGACGCGTACGTCCACGGCATGCACATGACGCTGATCGCCAGTGCCGTCCTGCTGCTGCTCGGCGCGCTGGCCGCGCTGCGGCTGCCCCGCGACCTCGCGACGGCCCCGGCGGCCGAGGCCCGACCCCCGGGCGGGGCGCGCACGGGCGCCGGAAGCGGCGCCGCGCCGGTGCCCGGCCCCCGCGCCGCGGAGCCCGGCCCGCGACGCGCCCCGGAGGAGCCGCCGCTCTTGCCCAGCGGGGTTACCCGGCCGTAACGTCGGCCGCTCCGAGCGCACCTGGAGGCCCCGCATGCCCACCGGCTCCCCACCGCCCTTCGACCCGGCCGACCCGCTGGGCCTGGATGACCTGCTGAGCCCCGAGGACCTCGCGGTGCGGCGGACCACCCGGCGGTGGGCCACCGACCGGGTGCGGCCGCACATCGCCCGCTGGTACGAGGACGGCCGGGCGCCGGTCACCGAGCTGGCCAGGGAACTCGGTGAACTGGGCGCGCTGGGCATGTCGCTGGAGGGCTACGGCTGCGCCGGCGCGTCCGCCGTGCAGTACGGGTTGACCTGCCTGGAGCTGGAGGCCGCCGACTCCGGCATCCGCTCGCTGGTCTCGGTGCAGGGCTCGCTGGCCATGTACGCCATCCACCGCTACGGCTCGCCCGGGCAGCGCGAACGCTGGCTGCCGCCGATGGCGCGCGGTGAGACCATCGGCTGCTTCGCGCTCACCGAGCCCGACCACGGATCGGATCCGGCCGCGATGCGTACCCGGGCCGAACGGGACGGCGGTGACTGGGTGCTGACGGGCCGCAAGATGTGGATCACCAACGGCTCGGTGGCCGGCGTGGCGGTGGTGTGGGCCCGCACGGAGGACGGAGTCCGGGGCTTCGTGGTGCCCACGGACCGGCCCGGCTTCACGGCGCGGGAGATCCGCCACAAATGGTCACTGCGCGCATCCGTCACCAGTGAACTCGTCCTGGACGGGGTACGGTTGCCGGCCGACGCCGTACTGCCCGGCGCGCGGGGGCTGGGTGCGGCGCTGGGGGCGCTGGGTCACGCCAGGTTCGGCATCGTGTGGGGCGCCCTGGGGGCCGCCAGGGACTGTTTTGAGACAGCCCTGACCTACGCGGGGGAGCGCGAACAGTTCGGGCGGCCGATCGCCGGTTTCCAGCTCACCCAGGCGAAGCTGGCGGACATGGCGCTGGAACTGCACAAGGGGCTGCTGCTGGCACACCACCTGGGCCGCCGGTTGGACGCGGGACGGCTGCGCCCGGAGCAGGTGAGCTTCGGCAAGCTGAACAATGTCCGGGAAGCGCTGGAGATCTGCCGCACCGCGCGCACGATCCTGGGCGCGAACGGGATCTCGCTGGAGTATCCGGTGCTGCGGCACTGCGGGAATCTGGAATCGGTGCTCACCTACGAGGGCACCAGCGAGATGCATCAACTGGTGCTGGGCAAGGCTCTCACCGGACTTGAGGCATTCCGGGGCTGACGCCCCGAACACGCGCCGCGTGGTGCGCGCCCGGGCGGGCGCGCACCGGCTGTGACGGCTCAGCTCTGGTTGAAGAAGCCGGTGGCGTGCCGGCGGCTGTCGCTGACCACCTTGTAGTCGCCGGGGGTCAGCAGGAAGACGCGGTTGGCCACCCGGTCGATGGAGCCGCGCAGGCCGAAGATCAGGCCCGCCGCGAAGTCGACGACGCGTTTGGCGTCGCCGGGCTCCATGGCGGTGAGGTTGATGACCACCGGGACCCCGTCACGGAACAGTTCCCCGATGCGGCGGGCGTCGCGGAAGCTCTCCGGCGTCACCGTCGCGATCCGGCCGCTGTCGCCCTCGGGCTCCGGCTCCTCCACCACCCGCACCGCGGGGTCGGTGGCCCACGGCTCGGCGCTGTCGCCCGGCTCGGGTCCCTCGGCGTACTCGTCGTCGTAGTAGCGCATCTCGCGGTCCTCGACGAGGCCGAGCCAGGCGCTCGCCTTGCGTACCGATCCCATGGATGCCTCCTCTCTAACGCGGCTCGAAACCGCCCACACCCCTATCGTCATCCATGATGCGGATGATGCGCCAAGTGGATTGGCGCCGGAACTGGATTTCGTGACGGTTCTGGTGCAATCGATTATGGCGCCCCATCAGGAGAAGCGGCGCGCCACTCAACTGACGGAGAGTGAGTTTCGGGCACGGGGCCGATCGGGTGGGGAGGTTCCGTGGAGTGGCTGAAACTTGTTCTTGGCAATCGGGGCGCCTGTGGTGAAGATTCGGTGCAGCGCTTGTCAGGGTCATGCCGATGAACACGGCGGCACGGCCCCGGCCACGCCTCACGGGCCCACACATCCAGCGGGCCCCAGATTCCCCACGGAGGAAATCGTGAGTTCCGAGCGCCCCAACCCCCACAGACGCCTCGTCAAGCGGCTGCGGCTGATCGCCGCCGCCTCCGGCGTGGCGGCGCTGACAGCCTTCGTGCTGCCCAGCACCGCCGCCGCCGAGCCGGTGCAGACCTTCAGCACCGCGCAGCTGGCCACGGCGGACAGCGCCGTGCTCGCCGCCGACATCGCGGGAACCGCGTGGACGGTGGACGAGGAGACCGGCCAGGTCGTCGTCACCGTGGACTCCACCGTCACCCGGGAGGAGATCGCGGAGATCAAGGACAGCGCGGGCTCCCTGGCCGGGGCCATCAGCATCGAGCGCACTCCGGGCACGCTGGAGAACTACCTGTCCGGCGGGGACGCCATCTACGCGAGTGGCTGGCGCTGCTCCGCGGGCTTCAACGCCACCCGCGGCGGTACGACGGTCCTGCTGACCGCCGGCCACTGTACGGACGGAGCGGGCACCTGGTGGGCCAACTCCGCCCGCACCACCGTCATCGGTTCCACGATCGGCTCCAGCTTCCCCGTCAACGACTACGGGCTGATCTCGTACACGAACTCCTCGCTGGCCCGTCCCAGCAACGTCTACCTCTACAACGGCACCTACCGGACCATCACCGGCGCGGCCAACGCCACCAACGGCCTGGCCGTGCAGCGCTCCGGTTCCACCACCGGGCTGCGCTCGGGCTCGGTGACCGGCCTGAACTACACCGTGAACTACGGCGGCGGTGACATCGTCTACGGGATGATCCGTACCAATGTCTGCGCCGAGCCCGGCGACAGCGGCGGCCCGCTGTTCTCCGGCAACACCGCCATCGGTCTGACCTCCGGCGGCAGCGGCAACTGCAGCGTCGGCGGCACCACGTACTTCCAGCCGGTCACGGCGGCGCTGAGCGCCTACGGGGCCAGCATCCCGTAACGGGCCGGGTCCCTCCGGGGAGCCCTCGCCACCACTCGCCGCCCCCGTCCGGGTCACCCGGACGGGGGCGGCCGTATGGGGAGCGTGCGCACGGCGGATGTCACGAAAACCGGACTCCTGCGAACGATGAGCGAACCCCGAGCGGTGATTTTCAGACAGGTCTAGTCCTTACCCAGGGCGAGCTGACGGGTGCTCAACGCGCGTAGCGTGGCGAAGTGTCGAGGAATATCGGGCGAGTTCGGGACACATCGTCTGGACGTGCGTGCGAGGGGCGAACGGCCGTGTCGGGCGTGAAGTCGTTCTTGTGTGGGCCGGGGCAGGATGGGAATACTCGCCATCACCGCTTGGCATGAACGTGGCTGAAGAGCCAGGTTCCTGCTCTCTCCGGAGCCAATGGGCTCCAACCCCCACAGGAGGAAACGAGCGTGACAAACCGACGCATGTCCGCGCGGCGTATCACGATGGCCGCCACCGGCGTTGCCGCACTGCTGGCCGGGACGTTCACCATGTCTCAGGCGAACGCCCAGACCCCCACCTTCACCCCGGATGTCCTGTCCTCGCAGGCGGCCGTCGAACTGGCGACCACCCTGGAGGACACGCTGTCCGCCAACACGGCCGGCACCTTCTACGACGCCCAGACCGAAACCCTCGTGGTGAACGTCACGGACACCGCCGCCGTCTCCGAGGTCCAGGCCACCGGTGCCGAAGCGCGCCTGGTGGACCACACCCTGGCCCAGCTGGAGGCCGCGGCCGACGAGGTCGAGGAACTCGCCGTGCCCGGCACGGCCTGGGGCATCGACCCCGTCTCCAACGCCGTCAAGGTGACGGTGGACTCCACCGTGACCGGCGACGCGCTCGCCGAGCTCCGCAGCGGCGTGGAGGCCCTGGGCGGCCAGGCCGTCCTGGAGCAGGTCGAGGGCGAGTTCTCGCCCTACATCGCGGGTGGTGACGCCATCTACACCTCCGGCGCCCGCTGCTCGCTCGGCTTCAACGTCACCATCGGTGGCCAGCGCGGCTTCCTGACGGCCGGTCACTGCGGCTCGACCGGCAGCAGCTGGTCGGCCACCTCCGGCGGCGCCGCCTTCGGCACCCTGAGCACCAGCGTGTTCCCGGGCTCCGACTACGCGGCCGGCAGGTACAGCTCCAGCATCGCCAGCCCCAGCTCGGTGAACCTGTACAACGGTTCCACCCGCTCCATCACCGGTGCGGCCAACCCGGTCGTCGGCCAGACGGTCGAGCGCTCCGGCTCCACCACCGGTCGGCACAGCGGCACGGTCACCGCGCTGAACGTGTCGGTCACCTACCCGCAGGGAACGGTGCGCGGCACCATCCAGACCACCGTGTGCGCCGAGCCCGGTGACAGCGGCGGCGCCCTCTTCTCGGGCAACACCGCACACGGCCTGACCTCGGGCGGCAGCGGCAACTGCTCCAGCGGCGGTACCACCTTCTTCCAGCCGGTGGTCGCGGCGCTGAACGCGGTGGGCGCCACCATCCCGTAACAGGATCCCCACAGTCCACGGCCTGCCGCCGCGCGCGGCGGGACCCGGTGACACACTGCGAAGCCCCCGGCCCGGGAATGGGCCGGGGGCTTCGGTTGTGTGTGGACCCATGGGGGGACGTGGCGTGTTCGGCATCATCAGGCCCTGTCGGCACCGGCTGCCGGCCGGACTCGGCGAGCAGTGGATGGCGCATTTGTGCGGCCTGTGCCTGGCCCTGCGCGGCACGCACGGTCAGGCGGCCCGGCTGGCGACGAACTACGACGGCCTGCTGATATCCGTGCTGTACGAGGCCCAGGCCGCGCCGGAGTCCGGGCCGGTGCGGCGTACGGCCGGTCCGTGCCCGCTGCGCGGCATGCGCACGGCCTCGGTCGCCAGGGGAGAGGGCGCGGCGCTGGCGGCCGCCGTCTCCCTGGTGCTGGCCTCGGCCAAGCTGCGCGATCACGCGCTGGACGGGGACGGGGCGCTGCGCCGCCGTTCGCTGGCGGTGGCGGCCGGGCGGGTGGCGCGTGGCTGGGAACGGGCCGGGGCCAGGGGCGGGGCGGCGGTGGGGTTCGACGCGACGCTGCTCACGGACGCCATCGGCCGGCAGCAGGAGCTGGAGGCGGCGGCGGTGCCGGGCGGGGCGCTGCTGACCGTGACCGAGCCGACCGAGACGGCGACGGCCGCGGCGTTCGCGCACACGGCCACCCTGGCGGGGCGTCCGGGCAACGCCCGGGCGCTGGCGGACGCCGGACGGTACTTCGGGCGGCTGGCGCATCTGCTGGACGCGGTGGAGGACCAGGATCAGGACGCGCGGGACGGTGCCTGGAACCCGCTGACCGCGACCGCCACCTCGCGGGCGGAGGCACGGCGGCTGTGCGACGACGCGGTGCTGGGGGTGCGACTGGCCCTGCGGGAGGCGGAGTTCCGCGACGAGCGGCTGGTGCATGTGCTGCTCGTGCACGAGCTGCGGCGGGCGGTGGACCGTACCTTCGCCGGTCCCGGCGGGGCGGCATGCCGGCACGGTGCCACCGCGCAGGCGACGCCCGATCTCACGGATCCGCCGGACCTCGGGCGCCGTCGGCGGGGCTGGGCGGCCGGCTGCCTGGTCTGGTCGGGCATGTTCTGCACCTGCCAGATCTGCTGCCGCGAGGACTACACGGATCCGTGGACCGGCAAGCAGCGGCACGGCTGCTGTCACTACTGCGACTGCTGCAGCGGGTGCGACTGCTGCTCGTGCTGTTCCTGCGGTGGGGACGGCGACGACGGCGGGTGCTGCGACAGCTGCGACTGCAACTGCGGCTGCGACTGCTGACTCGGGAACAGCTACGGGGCCCTGCGGGAGGGCGCGGACGAGCCGCAGGCCCGGGCCGCGGACCCGCCTCATCCGGTCGCGGCGGCCGGGGAACGTCCTGAGCCGCCCGGGGGTGCCGGCCGTCGGGGCCGGCACCCCCGGGCGGTCGGCGCTCAGCCGCGCTCGGCCGCCACCAGCTCCGCGATCTGGACGGCGTTGAGCGCCGCGCCCTTGCGGAGGTTGTCGTTGGCGACGAACAGGGCCAGACCGTGGTCCACTGTCTCGTCACGGCGGATGCGGCCCACGTAGCTGGCGTCGCGGCCGGCCGCCTGCTGCGGGGTGGGCACGTCCGACAGAACCACACCCTCGGCGTCCGCCAGCAGCTCGCGGGCCCGGTCGGGGCTCAGCGGCTGGTCGAAGCGGGCGTTGATCTGGAGGGAGTGGCCGGAGAAGACCGGCACCCGCACACAGGTACCGGACACCTTCAGGGCCGGGATCTCCAGGATCTTTCGGCTCTCGTTGCGGAGCTTCTGCTCCTCGTCGGTCTCGTCCAGGCCGTCGTCCACGATGGAGCCGGCCATCGGCAGCACATTGAAGGCGATGGGCCGCACGTAGTTGTTCGGGGCGGGGAAGTCCACCGCGGTGCCGTCGAAGGTCAGCCGGGTGGCGTCCTGGGCGACGGCCGCCCGCGTCTGCTCGTCCAGCTCGGCGACGCCGGCCAGGCCACTGCCGGAGACCGCCTGATAGGTGGCGACGACCAGGGAGGTGAGCCCGGCGGCGGCGTGCAGCGGACGCAGCACCGGCATCGCGGCCATGGTGGTGCAGTTCGGGTTGGCGATGATGCCCTTGGGGCGGTCGGCGATCGCGTGGGGGTTGACCTCCGAGACCACCAGCGGGACCTCGGGGTCCATGCGCCAGCCGGAGGAGTTGTCGATCACCACGGCACCCGCGGCGGCGACCTTCTCGGCCAGCGCCCTGGAGGTGGCCTTGCCCGCCGAGAACAGCACGATGTCCAGGCCGGAGTAGTCGGCGGTGGCGGCGTCCTCGACGGTGACCTCGCCGCCCTGCCACGGCAGCGTACGGCCCGCGGAACGGGCGGAGGCGAACAGCCGCAGCTGATCGGCCGGGAACTTCCGTTCTGCCAGAATCCCGCGCATCACACCGCCGACCTGGCCGGTGGCTCCGACGATCCCGATCTTCATGTGGCTCCTTGCGTCCATGACTGTCCAGCTCACGTCCCGTGCGCCGGGGCTTCTACCCTGCCTTGTCCATTCGACAACAGCTAATTCTTTGATGTCGGTCACGTCCGGTGGGGGAGACCGTGAAGATACTTCTGTATGGAAGTAACGCCCATGAAACGCGGCCGAACTAGCCTCCGGGTGACCGGCGCGTACCGCCCGGTGACGACGGCGAGGTGGAACGACGGATGCGACTGACCCCGCACGAGCAGGAGCGGCTGCTGATCCATGTGGCGGCCGACGTGGCCGCCCGGCGGCGCGACCGGGGGCTGCGGCTCAACCACCCGGAGGCGGTCGCCCTGATCACCTCGCACCTCCTGGAGGGCGCCCGCGACGGCCGCACCGTGGCCGAACTCATGGCCTCCGGGCGCGAGGTCCTCACCCGCGCCGAGGTGATGGAGGGCGTCCCGGAGATGATCCACGACGTCCAGGTCGAGGCCACCTTCCCGGACGGCACCAAGCTCGTCACCGTCCACGAGCCCATCGTCTGACCTCCGACCCGGCGGGAGTACCCCCCTGTGATCCCTGGCGAGATCCGCTACGCCGACACCCCCGTCCCGCTCAACGAGGGCGCGCCGGTCACCCGGCTGACCGTACGGAACACCGCGGACCGGCCCGTGCAGGTCGGCTCGCACTACCACTTCGCCGAGGCCAACCCCGGCCTGGACTTCGACCGCGCCGCCGCGCACGGCAAGCGCCTGGGCATCGCGGCGGGCACCGCCGTCCGCTTCGAGCCCGGCATCCCGGTGGAGGTCGAGCTGGTACCGATCGCCGGCCGCCGGATCGTCCCGGGGCTGCGCGGCGAGACGAACGGACCGCTGTGAACGGCGTACGCGGGGCCGCGGCCGGACCGCCGGTACCCCGCGCGCTCCGGTGCGGGGCGGCAGCGGGCGCTGGTGCGCAATCGGCTGCGGAAACGAACGGAAGGACGGGCGATGGCTGAACTCGGCAGGGCGGCGTACGCGGATCTCTTCGGCCCCACCACCGGGGACCGGGTGCGGCTGGCCGACACGGATCTGTTCATCGAGATCGAGGAGGATCTGTGCGGCGGCCCCGGCCGGGCCGGTGAGGAAGCCGTCTTCGGCGGCGGCAAGGTCATCCGCGAATCGATGGGCCAGTCCCGGGTCAGCCGCGCCGAGGGCGCTCCCGACACGGTGATCACCGGCGTGATCGTCCTGGACCACGACCGGACCGGCAAGGCCGACGTGGGCATCAGGGACGGCCGGATCACCGCGCTCGGCAAGGCGGGCAACCCCGACACCATGGACGGGGTGCATCCCGAGCTGATCATCGGTCCGGAGACCGAGATCATCGCGGGCAACGGCAAGATCCTCACCGCCGGCGGCGTCGACGCCCACGTCCATCTCATCTGCCCACAGATCGCCCAGGAGTCCCTCGCCTCCGGTGTCACCACCCTCGTCGGCGGCGGCACCGGCCCCGCCGAGGGCTCCAAGGCCACCACCGTCACCCCCGGCGCCTGGCACCTGGCCCGGATCTTCGAAGCCATGGACGGCTACCCCGTCAACCTCGGGCTGCTCGGCAAGGGCAACACCACCGCCCAGGACGCCCTGCGCGCCCAGCTGCGGGCGGGCGCCGTCGGCTTCAAGATCCACGAGGACTGGGGCGCCACCCCGGCCGTCATCGACGCCTGTCTGCGGGTGTGCGACGAGTCCGGCGCCCAGCTCGCCCTGCACACCGACACCCTGAACGAGGCCGGGTTCGTCGCCGACACCCTCGCCGCGATCGGCGGGCGGTCCATCCACGCGTACCACACCGAGGGCGCCGGCGGCGGGCACGCGCCCGACATCATCACCGTGGTCTCCGAACCGCACGTGCTGCCGTCCTCCACCAACCCCACCCGGCCGCACACCGTCAACACGGTCGAGGAACACCTCGACATGCTGATGGTCTGCCACCACCTCAACCCGGCTGTCCCCGAGGACCTGGCCTTCGCCGAATCCCGCATCCGGCCCACCACCATCGCGGCCGAGGACATCCTGCACGACCTCGGGGCCATCTCGATCCTGTCCTCCGACTCCCAGGCCATGGGCCGCGCGGGCGAGGTCATCCTGCGCACCTGGCAGACCGCGCACGTGATGAAGCGGCGGCGCGGCGCGCTGCCCGGGGACGGCCCCGCCGACAACCACCGGGCCCGCCGCTACGTGGCCAAGTACACGATCAACCCGGCGATCGCGCAGGGCCTGGACCACGAGATCGGCTCGGTGACCCCCGGCAAGCTCGCCGATCTGGTGCTGTGGCAGCCGGCGTTCTTCGGTGTGAAGCCGGACGTGGTGCTCAAGGGTGGCCAGATCGCGTACGCCCAGATGGGCGACGCCAACGCCTCCATCCCCACACCGCAGCCGGTGCTGCCCCGGCCGATGTTCGGCGGTGTCGGCCGTGCCCCGGCGGCCAACTCCGTCAACTTCGTCACCGAGGCCGCCGTGCACGACGGGCTGCCCGAGCGCCTTGGAGTGGGGAAACGGTTCACCGCGATCCGCGACACCCGGCGGACCGGAAAGGCCGACATGCGCAACAACGACGCGCGGCCCCATGTCACCGTCGACCCCGACACCTTCACCGTCACCATCGACGGCGACCGGGTCGTACCCGAACCCGCCACGGAACTCCCCCTGGCCCAGCGTTACTTCCTCTTCTGATGCCGGCCGCCGCACTGCTGCTGCTCGCCGACGGCCGCTTCCCCGCCGGATCCCACGCCCACTCCGGCGGGGCGGAGGCCGCCGTACGCTCCGGACACCTCACCGGCCCCGGGGACCTCGCCGGCTTCTGTCACGGCCGGCTGCACACCACCGGCCTGGTCGCCGCCGCCCTCGCCGCCGCCGGGGCCGCCGGCCACGACCCGGGAGAACTCGACGCCGCGGCCGACGCCCGGACCCCCGCGCCCGCCCTGCGCGTCGCCGCACGCCGGCTGGGGCGGCAACTGCTGCGCGCCGCCCGTGCCACCTGGCCCGACCCCGCCCTCGACGCCGTCGCCCGCCGCCACCCCGGCGGCCTCCACCAGCCCGTCGTGCTGGGTCTGGCCGCTCGTGCCGCGGGGCTCACCCCGTACGACGCCGCCCAGGCAGCCGCGTACGAATCCGTCAGCGGCCCGGCCACCGCGGTGGTACGGCTGCTGGGGCTGGACCCCTTCGACGCCACCGCGCTGCTCGCCCGCCTCGGCCCCGGGATCGACGCCGTGGCCGCCCGCGCCGTACAGGCGGCGCTGGCCCTGCCCGCGCACGGCACCGACGCCCTGCCCGCCGCCTCCGCCCCGCTGCTCGACATCGCCGCGCAGCAGCACGCCGTGCGGACCGGCCGGCTGTTCGCCTCCTGACCGCCGCCCCACCGCCTTCCGAGGAGACCGCCCATGCACCTGAACCATCCCGAAACCTTCCCGGAGCGGCACACGCACGGGGCCGGGCCTTCCCCAAGCACTTCGGGCGGGGCACACCTCACGCGCCCGGACGGCCGGCGGCGCGCCCTGCGCATCGGGCTGGGCGGACCGGTCGGCTCCGGCAAGACCGCCACCGTCGCCGCCCTGTGCCGGGCGCTGCGCGCCGACCTGTCCATCGCCGTGGTGACCAACGACATCTACACCCGCGAGGACGCCGACCATCTGCTGCGCGAGGCCGTCCTGCCGCCCGAGCGGATCACGGCGGTGGAGACCGGCGCCTGCCCGCACACCGCGATCCGCGACGACATCTCCGCGAACCTGGAGGCCGTGGAGGAACTGGAGGACGCCAACGGCCCGCTGGATCTGATCCTGGTGGAGTCAGGCGGCGACAACCTCACCGCCACCTTCTCCCGGGGCCTGGTGGACGCGCAGATCTTCGTCATCGACGTCGCGGCGGGGGACGACATCCCGCGCAAGGGCGGTCCCGGGGTGACCGGCGCCGACCTGCTGGTCGTCAACAAGACCGACCTGGCCCCGTACGTCGGCTCCGACCTGGAGGCGATGGCGCGCGACGCGAAGGCGCAGCGCGGGGACCTGCCGGTCGCCTTCACCTCGCTGCGGGCGCCGGACGGGGTGGCGCCGGTGCGGGAGTGGGTACGGGAGCGGCTGGCCGCGTGGGCCGCACCGGACCCGGCGGCCGTATGACCGTCCGGGCGCGGGCCAGGATCACGGCGGCACCCGGTGGCCGGCTGCCGGTGCTGAGCGGTGAGGGGCCGCTGGCGGTACGGCGCACCCGGCCCCGGGAGCGAGCCGGGGGGACGTGGGCGCAGGTCACGACGGTCGGCGGGATGAGCGGGCCGCTGGGCGGCGACCGGCTGCGGATGTCCGTGACGGTGGAGCCCGGCGCGGCGCTGCGGGTGACCTCGGCGGCGTCCATGGTGGCCCTGCCCGGGCCGGGCCGGGACGGCGCTGAGGCATCCTACGACACCGAGCTGACGGTGGGGGAGAGCGGCGTTCTGCACTGGTGGCCGGAGCCGCTGATCTGTGCGGCGGACAGTGTGCTGAGGATGACCACCCGGGTGGCCCTGGCGCCGGGCGCCCGGCTGTGGCTGCGGGAACAGCAGATCCTGGGGCGCGCGGGTGAACCGGCGGGGCGGCTCAGCACCCGCCTGATCGTGCGCGGGGGCGGGCGGCCCCTGCTGGACCAGGAATTGAGCTTCGGCCCCGGGGTTCCGGGATGGCGCAGCGGTGCGGTGCTCGGATCGCACCGGGCCGTGGGCCAACTGCTGGTGATCGACCCCGACTTTGGGAAACGGCCGGTGGAACCGGAGCTGCTCGGCCCCACCGCCGTCCTGACCCCGCTGGCGGGCCCCGGCGCCCTGATCACGGCCCTGGCCCCGGACGGCCTGGCACTCTCCCGCCTGCTGGCGCGCGGCGAGGACCTGATCACCGCCGGGCTGCGGTCGGGGTGAGGACGGAGTGGCCCCTCCCCTCCGGGGGCGGCGGCGCGGGGGTGTGCCGCATGGCGGGCCGCGTGGGCCAGGTCTGCGCCGCCAGGAGCCGGTAGCCGCCGTCGAGGGTCTGGCGCCGGGTCCTGGCCAAAGGCGCGCCCCGATCTCGCGGCCGGTCAGCGCGGTCCTGTGGGGCGGGCGCCTCTGAGGAACTGTGTCACCGCGGTGTCCACGAGTCCCTCGAGCCGTCCCGGCTCGATCATGCCGCTGTTGACCATGGACGTGATCCCCAGGACGGTGGCGTAGATGATGAGCCCGATGTCCTCCGGGTCGCCCTCCTCCAACGCGCCGCGCTCCTGGCCCTCTTCGATCAGGTCGCTGATCTGCCCGAACGCGGCCGCCGCGGCCTCGGCGACCGCGGTCGCCCCCGGGCGGTGCTTGCTGGAGTTCATCAGCCCCGTCAGCGCGGCGTTCTCGGTCGCGAACCGGGCGTAGGCCCACGCGAAGGCGTGCAGGCGAGCGGGCAGATCGTCCTCGTCGTCGATCTCGTCCACCGCGGCCCGCAGCTGGGCGCCCAGGCGGACGAATCCCGACTCGGCGAGGGCGTCCAGCAGCGCGCGGCGGTCCGCGAAGTGCCGGCGGGGCGCCGCGTGACTCACTCCGATATCCCGTGCCAGGTCCCGCAGGGAGAGCTGCTCGACCCCGTGCGCCCTCAGACTGCGCTCCGCCGCGTCGAGCAGCACCGTGCGGAGATTCCCGTGGTGATAGGGGCGCTGCTGGCTGGTGTCTGGCATGGAGCCAGCCTACTCAGCACAATGTTTCCATTGACAACAATGTTGCCAGTGGCTACTCTCGTGCCATGTCCAGATTCTCCCCGGCCGACCTTCCCGACCTGACCGGCCGCACCGCTGTCGTCACCGGCGCGAACAGCGGTATCGGGCTTGTCACCGCCCGCCTACTCGCCGAGCACGGTGCGCGGGTGGTCCTGGCCGTACGCGATCCGGACAAGGGGGAAGCGGTGGCGGCCACCATGACGGGCACGGTCCAGGTGCACACCCTCGATCTCGCCGACCTCTCCTCCGTACGGGCGTTCGCCCACCACCTCCCGGGCCCCGTCGATCTGCTGATCAACAACGCTGGTCTCTCCCTGGGGCCGCTCTCCCGGACCGCGGACGGATTCGAGTTGCAGTTCGGGACCAACCACCTGGGCCACTTCGCCCTGACGAACCTGCTCCTGCCACGCATCAGGGGACGGGTGGTGACGGTGGCCTCACTCGGGCACCGGATCGGCTCCCTGGACTTCTCCGACCTCCAGTGGGAACGCAGGCCGTACCGGCCGAACGCCGCCTACGCGCAGTCCAAGCTGGCCAACCTCCTGTTCGCCGCCGAACTCCAGCGCAGACTCACCCGCGCGGGATCACGCGTCATCTCCACGGCCGCGCATCCCGGCATCTCCTCGACGAACCTGATGCGAGCGGAGGAGAAGCCCTCCCTCGGTTTCCGCGTCGAGAAGTTCCTTGTCGGGCTCGGCGCCCACAGCGCCGAGGACGGAGCCCTGCCCACCCTGTACGCCGCCACCGCGGACCTTCCCGGCGACAGCTATGCCGGCCCCGACCGGCTGTGGGGCATGCGCGGTGCGCCGACGCTGGTCGGACGGGCCGCCCGAGCACGTGACGGCTCGGCGGCACGGCGGCTGTGGGAGGTGTCGGAGGAACTGACCGGCACGCGCTTCCCCCTCGACACACCCACGCCCCCTGCCTCGTGAAAGGAACCACCGCTGTGACCCGTCCACGGAAAGACCCGCGGAAGAAGCCTCAGAAGAACGAACTCGCCGTCGTCTCCGGGGCGTCGTCGGGCATCGGAGCCGCGACGGCGCAGACCCTCGCCGCCATGGGCTACCACGTCCTCGCCGGGGTACGCACCGACAGCGAGGCCGACGCCGTCCGGGCCGACGGCGTCGAACCGGTCACCCTGGACATCACCGTCCCGGAACACATCGAGGCCCTGGCCCGACGGATCGCCGACGACCCCGATCGGCGCGTCCTGCGTGTCCTGGTCAACAACGCGGGGATCGAGATCAACGCCCCCGTCGAGGTGCTGCCCCTTTCCCTGTGGCGCGAGCAGTTCGAGGTGAACCTCTTCGGGCACATCGCCGTCATCCAAGGACTCCTGCCCTTCCTGCGGCGGAGCCGGGGCAGGATCGTCAACATCAGTTCCGTGGGCGGGGTGGCCGCGCTGCCCGTCTTCGGGGCCTATGCGGGAACCAAGTTCGCCCTGGAGGCGGCCAGCGACTCCCTGCGCCGCGAAGTCGCGGCGCACGGCGTGCAGGTGGTCGTCGTCCAGCCCGGCGGTGTCCGGACCGAGATGGCCGCCCGCAGCGGTGACATCTCCCTCGAACTCGCCGCCGGGATGAACACCGAGCACCAGCGCCTCTACGGCGACCTCATCAACGCGACGGTGTCGTCGAACACAGCCTTCCTGGAACGCGCCCTTCCGGCGGCCAACGCGGGGGCCAGGATCGCCAGGGTGGCGACCACACCCCGCCCACGCACCAGGTACACCCTCGGTACGGACGCCGCCTTCATCATCCCTCTCGCCCGTTTCCTGCCGGCCCGGCTGCTGGACGGCATCCTCGCGGTGAGCCACCGGTCCCGGAAGCAGAAATCTGCACCCACGCCCGCACCCGAGTCCGTAGGAAGTCCTTCATGACCATGCTCGCCGACCGCATCGAACTGATCGAACTGATGGGCCGCTACGCCGACATCGCCGACCTCAAGGACTTCACCCGCCTCCCCTCCCTCGTCTACGCGGACTCGGTGACCCTCGACTTCTCCTCGGTCATCGGCCTGCCGCCGACGACCGTGCCGCTCGAGGAGTACGTCCACGTGCTGGGCCAAGCCTTCGCCCCCTTCTCCGCCACCCATCACACCATCACAGGCCACGTCGTCGGCATCGACGGCGATCGCGCGGCCCTCCACACGCACGTCCGCGCCGAACACTGGGTGCCGAAGGAGCGGGCAGGCGGCGGGCCGGACCGATGGCTGGTCGTCGGCTTCTACGACAACGAAGCCGTCCGGACACCGCGCGGCTGGCGCCTCAACAGCGTCAAGCTCACCGCCACCCACCAGGAGAACAGCCACCTCGCAGGAGCTGTCCCAGGCACCTGAGCACGCCGCTCAGCTCCTGGCACCGCTTGTACGGCGGGCCTGTCCCGTGGACGGTGCGACGGGCTTCAGCCGAGGATGCCGCGTTCGTACGCCGTGGCGACGGCTGCCGCGCGGTCCTTGACGCCCAGTTTGGTGTAGAGATGGGCGAGATGGGTCTTCACGGTGGCCTCACTGATGAACAGCTCGGCGGCGATCTCCCGGTTGGAGCCGCCCTTGGCGACGAGCCCGAGCACCTGGCGTTCGCGGACGCTCAGCGCTTCGCCGACGGGCTCGCGTACCCGGGAGACCAGCCGTGTCGCCACGGCCGGGGAGAGCACCGTACGGCCCTCCGCCGCCGCCCGGACCGCCGCGAACAGGTCCTCGCGCGGGGTGTCCTTGAGCAGATAGCCGGTGGCGCCCGCCTCGATGGCCGGGAGGGTGTCGGAGTCGGTGTCGTAGGTGGTGAGGACCAGCACCTTGCTGCTCAGGCCGCGACGGCCGAGCTCGCGGATGGCCGCAACTCCGCCGCCGCCCGGCATCCGCAGATCCATCAGCACCACGTCCGGCGTCAGGCGCCGCGCCAGCTCCACGCCCGTGGGCCCGTCCGCCGCCTCGCCGAGGACTTCGAACTCGGGCGCGGTGGCGAACATGCCGCGCAGGCCGTCCCGGACGACGGGGTGGTCGTCAACGATCAGCAGGGTGATGGGGCGCTGTTCAGCCATGGCGCACCAACGGTACGCGAGCGGAGACCGCCGTGCCCTGGCCGGGCTCTGATTCGACGTCCACCGTGCCGGCCAGCCGTGCCGCCCGGGCCCGCATCCCGCCGAGCCCGAAGCCGCCGGGGCTCTCCCTCGGGTGCGGCACCCGGAGGTCGAATCCCCGGCCGTCGTCGCGCACGTCCAGGGTCACCTCGTCGTCCATGTAGGACAGCGTGACCCCGACCCGGCCTGCCTCCGCGTGCCGCCCGGCGTTGGCCAGCGCCTCCTGGGCGATGCGCAGCAAGGTGGCCTCCACCTCCTCGTGCAACGGCTCCACGGTGCCGGTGATGGTGAACATCGCCTGCACCCCGAACTCCTCCGTCCACGCGTCCACGGCCTTTTTGAGGGCCTCGGCCAGACTGTGGTGCTCCAGCGCCCCCGGGCCCAGGTTCTGCACCGAGCGGCGGGCCTCGCCCAGGCTCGTCCTGGCCAGCGTCGCGGCGCGGGTCACATGGGCCCGGGAGGTGGCCTCGTCGGTGGCGGCGGTGGCGGCCTGGAGCTGGGTGATGATCCCGGTGAGCCCTTGGGCGATGGTGTCGTGGATCTCGGCCGCCAGCCGCTGCCGTTCCTGGGTGACCCCGGCCTCCCGGGCCTGCACGACCAGCATGTTCTGCAGGGCGGCGTTGTCCCGCAGCGCCTGCTCCAGATGGGTGTTGGCGCGCTCCAGTTCCTCGATGGTGGCGGCCCTGGCACGGGCGCGCTCCTCCTCGCGGCCGCCGAGATGGCCGAACACCAGGGTGAGGGAGCCGTGCAGCACGAACAGCGCCCCGAACGCGCCCCAGGACACGGCCCCCTGCGGCGGGAAGCCCCCCATGTTGGAGCCGGCCATGATGACCGCGGTGGCCAGCAGCCCGGCCCGGACGGCCCGGCCGGGCAGCAGCCGGCCCGGGTCGAAGTAGCCGAGCACCGCGTAGACACCGAAGAACGGGTTGATCCAGTTGAGGGCGAAGGCGAGCGCGGCCCTCATCCAGTAGTACACCTGGCCGCCGGCCGAGCCCGGCGGGTCGCCGAGGCGCAGCGCCCGCCCCCGCCACACCTGGAGGGCGACGGCGGCGGTCACCAGCACACCGCCGACGTACAGACCCCTGGGCGTGGTGATGATCCCGAAAGTGAGCAGGGACAGCAGCACGCTGAGCCCCAGCGCGCCGTAGGGGCCCCAGCGGTAGAACCGCTCCCAGCCCTCCTCGACCGTGATCCGGCTGTCCGTCATGCCCCCCAGCATGCCGTCCGTCTCCCCTTCGCCCGCACGCACGGTGCTACTCCCAGCGGAACCGGCGGACGGCCACGGCTGTCAGCACCAGCGCCCACAGCGCGGTCAGCCCCAGCGGTGCCCAGCCGGGCCAGCTGCCGGTCGCGGCCTGGTCCAGGGCCTGGGAGGCGGCCCCGAACGGGGTCAGCTGGACGATCTCGCGCAGGGTGTCCGGCATCGTCTGCACCGGCAGCCACACACCGGCGGTGAACATCGCCGGGAAGAAGACGATGGTGCCCACCGTCTGCGCGATCTTGCTGGTGCGGGAGACGGCCGCGATGGTGGCCCCCAGCGCCAGAGCGGCCCCCGCCGTGAGGACCACCGCCAGGACGTACCCGGCGAGCTGCCCCGGCAGCGCCACGTCGAACACCACTCTGCCCACCGTCAGGGCCAGCAGCACGGACAGGGCGATCGCCGCCCCGTGCAGCACCAGCTGTGCCGTCAGCAGACTCTGCGGCCGGGCCGGGGTGGCGGACAGCCGGCGCAGGATGCCGCGCTCGCGGTATCCCACCAGCACCGCCGGCATCGACTGGATACCGGCCACGATCATCGACAGCAGGACGGCCACCGGCACATAGAGGTCGATGACCCGCCGGCCGTCCAGATCCTCGCCCACCTCGCGGAAGGCCGGGATCAGCCCCAGGATCGTGATCAGCGCGGTGGGGAAGACCAGAATCCAGAAGATCGCCCCCGGCTCCCTGCCGAACAGCCGGAACTCGCTCTTCAGCACCGCCCGGGAAGCATGTGTGGTCGACATGTCAGCTCTCCTTCGCGGTCAGGCCGAGATAGGCGTCGTCAAGGGTGGCGTCGGTGACCCGCAACTGCCGGACCGTGATCCGCTGCCGGGCCAGCAGGGCGATGACCGCGTTGGCCGACGCGTCGTCGCCCTCGATCACCAGCCGGTCGTCCTTGCGCCGCTCCCAGCGCACCAGCGGCAGCGCGGCCAGTTCGTCGTCGCTCAGCGGCCGGGACGGGACGAAGGAGATGACCGTGGAACCGGTCGCCCGCTCGATCAGCCCTTGCGGTGTGTCGAGCGCCGCGATCCGCCCGCCGTCGATGACCGCGACCCGGTCGCACAGCCGCTGGGCCTCCTCCATGAAGTGGGTGACCAGCAGTACCGTGACGCCCGAGTTCCGTACCTCCTCGATCAGCTCCCACGTCTCCCGCCGGCCGTGCGGATCGAGCCCCGTCGTCAGCTCGTCCAGCACGACCACCCGCGGACCGCCGATCAGGGCCAGCGCGATGAACAGCCGCTGCTGCTGACCGCCCGACAGCTTCGCGAACCGCGTCTCCAGCCGGTCACCCAGGCCCAGCCGCTCCGCCAGCGGCCGCCAGTTGGCCGGCCGCCGGTAGAACGAGGCGTACAGCTCCAGTGCCTCCCGGACCGTGAGCTTGGGCTGGAGCGCGCTCTGCTGCAGCTGCGCCCCCAGCAGTTCGGTCACCCCCGCGCGGTCCTTCAGCGGGTCGAGCCCCGCCACCCGCACATGCCCCTCGTCCGGCACCCGCAGACCCTCGACGCACTCCACCGTCGTGGTCTTGCCCGCCCCGTTCGGCCCGAGGATGCCGAAGATCTCCCCCTCGTCGACGGAGAAGGACACCCCGTCGACCACGGGCCTGCCCCCGTAACGCTTGCGCAGCCCGCTGACTTCGATGATTGCCATGCCCACCAGGGTTCCGCGGCGGGCACCCCCCGCCACATCGCCCACCGGGCCAGACCTCGCATCCCCCGATCGGTGGATGCCGGCATCATCCCTGCCCGGCGCTCCGCAGCAGGTCCGGCAGCTTGCGCATGTCCTCGAACACCACCGTGTCCGCGCCCTCCAGCCACGGCGCCGGGGTCAGCCCGCCCGCGTACCCGAAGGACCGCATCCCGGCCGCCCGCGCCGCCCGCACCCCGTACTGGCTGTCCTCCACCACCGCGCAGCGCTCCGGCTCCACCCCCAGCCGCTGGGCGGCGTGCAGGAACAGATCCGGCTCCGGCTTGCCCCGCGCCACCTCCGAGGCGCTGAAGATCCGCCCCTCGAACCGCTCCCACAGGCCGGTGCGGCCCAGCGTGCGCCGCATCTTCTCGTGCGAGCCGCTGGAGGCGATGCAGCGCGGCAGCACGATCGCCTCCAGCGCCTCGAGGACCCCGGGTACCGGCAGCAGCTCCGCGTCGATCGCCGCCGCCAGCCGGGAGCGGTACAGCGCGTTCCACCGTGCCGCCGCCTCCTCGCCCAGCCGCTCGGCGACCTGCGCGCTCACCGAGCGCTCGGAGCGCCCCAGGAACCGGTCGACGATCTCCCGCTCGGTCAGCGGCCAGCCCAACTCGGCGCCCAGCTCCACACACACGCGCAGCGCCAGGGGCTCGCTGTCCACCAGCACCCCGTCGCAGTCGAAAATCACCAGTTCGATAGCGGAAGACACCCCCGCACCCTACCCCCGCCGCCGGTACGCCCCCGGGCCCCGCCCGCGTCCGGTAGGTTACGCACCGTGGAGGAACTGGATCGCCGGATCGTGGAGTTGCTCGTCAAGGACGGGCGGATGAGCTATACCGACCTCGGAAAGGCCACCGGGCTTTCCACCTCGGCCGTGCACCAGCGGGTACGCCGCCTGGAACAGCGCGGCGTCATCCGCGGCTACAGCGCCATCGTCGACCCGCAGGCCATCAGTCTGCCGCTGACCGCCTTCATCTCCGTCAAACCGTTCGACCCCAGCGCCCCCGACGACATCGCGGAGCGGCTCGCCGAGGTGCCCGAGATCGAGGCCTGCCACAGCGTCGCCGGCGACGAGAACTACATCCTGAAGGTCCGGGTCGGCACGCCCATCGAGCTGGAGCACCTGCTGGCCCGGGTCCGTTCGCTGGCCGGCGTCTCCACCCGCACCACCGTCGTCCTGTCCACCCCGTACGAGGCCCGCCCGCCCCGGATCTGAGCCCCGCGCCCGCACCGGGGAGACTGGGCCCATGACCGACAGCTCCACCAGCACCACCCCCGGGCGGCCCCGCACCGTACTGCTGCGCCGCGGCGAGGTGCACAGCCCCGCCGATCCCTTCGCCACCGCGATGGCCGTCGAGGGCGACCGCATCGCCTGGGTCGGCTCCGAGGGCGCCGCCGACTCGCTCGCCGCCACCGCCGACGAGGTGATCGACCTCGACGGGGCCCTCGTCACCCCCGCGTTCACCGACGCGCACGTGCACGCCACCGCCACCGGGCTCGCGCTCACCGGGCTCGACCTCACCGGCTCCGCCACCCCCGGCGAGGTGCTCACCCGGATCCGGGAGTACGTCGCGGGCCGCCCGGCCGGCGCGGCGCTGCTGGGCCACGGCTGGGACGCCTCGGGCTGGCCCGGCGGACGCCCGCCCACCCGCGCCGAACTCGACGAGGCGGCCGGCCACCGCCCGCTCTACCTGACCCGCGTCGACGCCCACTCCGCGCTGGCCACCACCGCCCTGCTCGACCTGGTGCCCGGCGTCACCGCCCTGCCCGGCTACCGGGCGGACGGCGCACTCACCGGGGACGCCCACCACGCAGTACGGCACGCCGCCGACGCCGCCCTCACCGACGCCCAGCGCGCCGACGCCCAGCGCGCCACACTGCGCCGCGCCGCCGCCCTGGGCATCGGCACCCTGCACGAGTGCGCCGGGCCCGACATCTCCAGCGAGGACGACCTCAGGGGGCTGCTCGCGCTCGCCGCCGCCGAGCCCGGCCCGCGCGTCGTCGGCTACTGGGGCGAACTGGTCACCGGCGCCAAGGACGCCGCCCGGGTGCGCGACCTCGGCGCGATCGGCGCGGGCGGCGACTTCTTCGCGGACGGCTCCCTGGGCTCCCACACCGCCCACCTGCACGCCCCGTACCACGACGCGGACCACACCGGCACCGCCCACCTGGACGCGGACACCATCGCCGCCCACGTCGCCGCCTGCACCGAGGCGGGGCTCCAGGCCGGCTTCCACGCCATCGGCGACGCCGCCATCGGCTCCGTCACCCAGGGCGTGCGCGCAGCCGCCGAGCAGGTCGGGCTCACCCGGGTGCGTGCCATGCGGCACCGCGTCGAACACGCCATGCTGCTCACCGCCGGGCACATCGACGCCTTCGCCGAACTCGCCCTGACCGCTTCCGTACAGCCCGCCTTCGACGCCGCGTGGGGCGGCGAGAGCGGCATGTACGCGCAGCGTCTGGGCGCCGACCGGGCCCGTACGCTCAACCCGTACGCCGCCCTGCTGCGAGCCGGGGTGCCGCTGGCCCTGGGCTCCGACGCCCCCGTCACCCCGCTCGACCCGTGGGGGACGCTGCGCGCCGCCGCCTTCCACCGCACCCCCGAACACCGGATCTCGGTGCGCGCCGCCTTCACCGCGCACACCCGCGGTGGCTGGCGCGCCATCGGCCGTGACGACGCGGGCGCCCTGGTGCCCGGCGCGCCCGCCGACTACGCGCTGTGGAGCACCGGGGAGCTGATCGTCCAGACCCCCGACGACCGCATCGCGCGCTGGTCCACCGACCCGCGGGCCGCCACGCCGGGGCTGCCCGATCTCACCCCGGGCGGTCCGACCCCCGACTGTCTGCGCACGGTGGTGGCCGGACGGACCGTCCACGACCGGCTGAATGAGTGATCCGCGGACCCGGTGATACCGCCGAACGATGTGTGCTGGGTCTGTCGGTCCGGCGGCGCGGGCTGGCACTGACCTGGAGTTTTGATGAGAATCCCCAGGTCAGAAGAGTGTTGACAGGCGGCGGTCGGCGAGCGGTAGGTTCGGCCGGGTCCACCACAGGACGTCCGGCCGGCGCTCTTTCCGCGCAGTCGTCGAACGCTGCTGGGCCAGAGGGTGGGGCGCCGCTGATCCGGCGCCCCGTCACTGGGAGCCAGGTCCAGCGCCCGCGGCACGGGGGCGGAGGTTTCGTCCGGCCGGCTGGTGCGACCCGGGTGGGGCCCGGATGCTCAGTAGACAACGGCTTTCGGTCGACCCGCAGCCAGCGGGTCCCAGGTCGGCCCGAAGGGCACCCGGGCCCCGATCCCGCAGCGCGATGGTCTCCGCACGGGGCACCCCTGCTCGATGAGGCGGGGGAGGAACCCTGCCGGGCGGTGTATCCGAGGTACCGTCACCTCAGCACCGCTCGACCGAGGAAGGCCACGACTGTGCCATCGGGCCCTGAGACCACCGCCGTGACCGGCCCCCAGGACGGCGACGCCGGCACGCGGCCGGTCATCCCCGCCGCCTCGCTCCCCGCCGACCCGGGCGGCGACGGCGCGGCCGGCGCCGCGCGCGCCGCACGGGACGCGCCGGCCGGGCGGCGTCCGGGCCGGCTGCGCCGGATCGGCGCGGCCGCCCGGCGGCACTGGCCGGCCTCGCTGGCCGCCGCGGGCGCCGGGGTGGCCCTGGCGCTGGCCTTCCCGCCCTACGACGTGTGGCCGCTGTCGGTGCTGGCGGTGGCCGTGCTGTCGCTGGTCACCCGGGGCCGCACCGGCAAGCAGGGCGCCTGGTTCGGCCTCGCGTTCGGCTTCCCGTTCTTCCTGGTGCTGCTGAAGTGGCTGAACACCATCGGCTGGGACGTCGTCGTCGGACTCTCCCTGCTCCAGGCGCTGTTCATGATGGTGATGGGCTCCGCCCTCGCCCTCACCTCCCGGCTCCCGGCCTGGCCGCTGTGGGCCGCCTGTCTGTGGGTGGCCGAGGAACTGGTCCGCGACCGGCAGCCGCTGGGCGGCTTCCCCTGGGGGCGGCTCGCGTTCGCCAACACCCAGACCCCGTACACCCCGCTGGCCGCGCTCGGCGGCGCGCCGCTGGTGACCTTCGCCGTGGCGCTCAGCGGCGCCCTGCTGGCCTGGGCAGCCTGGGCGGGATGGCGGCTTGCCGCCGAGCACCGGGCCCGCCCCGCCGGCGCGCGCGGGGCCGCCCCCCTGGCGCGGCGCGCGCTGCCCGCCGCCGGCGCGGCCTCCCTCGCCGCCGCCGTGGGCCTGTCCGGCTACGCCGTCCCGGTCGGCACGGACGCCGCCGACACCGTGCGGATCGCCGTCGTGCAGGGCAATGTGCAGCAACCGGGCATGGACTTCCTCGGCCGCCCCATGCTGATCCTCAACAACCACGTCGAGGCCACCGAGCAGCTCGCCGCCGATGTCGCGGCCGGCCGGGTCGAACAGCCCGATCTGGTGATCTGGCCGGAGAACGCCTCCGACCTCGACCCGTACAAGTACCCCGAGGCACGCCGGGCCATCGAGCGCGCGGTCGCCGCGGTCGGGGTACCGGTCCTGGTGGGCGCGCTGGTCGACCACCCCACCAGGGAGGGGTACGTCGAGAACCAGGGCATCGTGTGGGACCCGGTCACCGGCCCCGGCGCCTCGTACACCAAGCAGCACCCGGTGCCGTTCGGCGAGTACGTGCCGTTCCGGGAGCAGCTGAGCACCTTCATCTCCCGGCTCGACCGGGTGCCGCGCGACTTCTGGCCCGGTGACCACACCGGGGTGCTGGACGTCGGCCCCGCCCGGCTCGGCGATGTCATCTGCTTCGAGGTGGCCTATGACGGCATCGTGCGGGACACCGTCAACGCCGGGGCCCGCGCCCTGGTCATCCAGACCAACAACGCCACCTACGGCAAGACCGGGCAGCCCGAGCAGCAGCTCGCCATGTCCTCGCTGCGCGCCGTCGAGCACGGCCGGGCGATCGTCACCGCCGCGCCCAGCGGGCTGAGCGCGATCGTGGCCCCGGACGGCACGGTGGAGCAGGTGACCGAGGAGTTCACCCAGGACGTGCTGGTCGGCGAACTGCCGTTGCGGGACGCCCGTACGGTCGCCGACCGGGTCGGCGCGGCCCCGGAGTGGGCGCTGGCGGGCCTGGGGGCACTGGCGTGGCTGGCCGTGCCGGTACGGGCGAGATGGGGGCGCCGCGAGGAGAACGCGGCGCGCGGGGACCAAGGGGACGGAGCGGCCGGCGCCGGGGCGACCCCGTGACGCAGGACCCGGCGGACGGCCGGGTGCTGGTGATCATCCCGACGTACAACGAGGCCCAGAACCTGCCGCCGCTGCTGGAACGGCTGCGTCTGGCCGTCCCGGAGTGCGACATCCTGGTCGCGGACGACAACAGCCCGGACGGCACCGGCCGGATCGCCGAGGAGGCCGCCGCCGGTGATGCACGGATCCGGGTGCTGCACCGCGCGGGCAAGGAGGGCCTGGGCGCCGCCTATCTGGCCGGTTTCGCGTGGGGCCTGGAGCGCGGGTACGACGTGCTGGTGGAGATGGACGGCGACGGCTCGCACCAGCCGGAGGAGCTGCCCCGGCTGCTGCGGGCGGTGCGCGGCGGGGCGGACGTGGTCATCGGTTCGCGCTGGGTACCGGGCGGCCGGATCGTGCACTGGCCCAAGTACCGGGAACTGCTGTCCCGGGGCGGAAGCACGTACTCGCGGCTGCTGCTGGGGCTGCCGATCCGGGATGTCACCGGGGGGTTCCGGGCCTTCAGGGCCCATGTGCTGGACGCCGGGCTGCTGGCCGACGTGGCCTCGCAGGGGTACTGCTTCCAGGTGGACCTGGCCCATCGGGCGGTGCGGGCCGGGCACCGGGTGGCCGAGGTGCCGATCACGTTCGTGGAGCGTTCGCACGGCGACAGCAAGATGAGCCGGGACATCGTGGTGGAGGCGTTGTGGCGGGTGACGGCGTGGGGAGTGGCCTCCAGGTTCAGGAAACTGACCCGGACCGGCACACTGGAATCATGACAAGCGGCATCCCGAACCCGTACGAAGGCGCCCGCGGGCGTCCCCATGGCGCGCACTCGGTCGCGACGCGGCGCCGTTCCCGGCCGCTGCTGCCCCTGGGGGTGGCGATCTGGGCGGTCCTGGAGATCTGGCTGCTGACGCTGGTGGGGCAGGCGTGGGGCGGGCTCACCGTCTTCCTGCTGCTGGCCGGCGGGCTGCTGGTGGGCGCGCTGGTGATCAAGGTGGCGGGGCGGCGGGCCTGGCAGCAGCTGACGGCGAGCGTACGGGCGGCTCAGCAGCCGGGCGAGCAGAAGCCGGCGGCCGCTCCCGGGCGGCGCCGCAGCAACGCGCTGACCATGCTCGGCGGCCTGATGATCATGGTGCCGGGTCTGCTGTCGGACGTCCTCGGTCTGCTGCTGGTCTTTCCGCCCACCGCCGCGCTGCTCACCCGATTGGGCGGACACTGGCTGCGGCGCAGCACCGGGCCCATCGGCTCGCTCTTCCATGACGTGCGGAGCGCGAACCAGCAGATGCGGATGCGGCGCCCGGACGGCAAGGTCGTCCAGGGCGAGGTGCTCGACGAGGACGACGACGAGGGCGGGCACGGGGGCCGGGGGCCGCGGGACGGCGGCGGCCACCCGTAGCCGTACGGTCCCAGCACCGCGCGAGGGCCCGGGTCACCTTTCGGTGACCCGGGCCCTTCCGCGATCCGTGCGCCGCTCCGTCAGGCGGATTTGCGGCTGTCGCGCGGGTGCACGGCGATGTTCATGGCGCCGGAGCGCAGGACGGCCAGCCGCTCGGCCAGCACCTCCTCCAGCTCCTCACGCGTGCGCCGTTCCATCAGCATGTCCCAGTGTGTACGCGCGGGCTTGCCCTTCTTCTCCTCGGGGCTCTCGCCGTCCACGAGCAGGGCCTGCGCGCCACAGACCTTGCACTCCCACTCCGGCGGGATCTCTGCCTCGACCGAGAACGGCATCTCGAATTGATGTCCGTTCTGGCATGCGTACTCCACGGCCTGGCGAGGTGCCAGGTCGATGCCGCGGTCGGTCTCGTAGCTGGTCACCACGAGCCGCGTGCCGCGAAGAGCTCGCTCACTCATGAATCGTGCCTCCCGGGCTCATCGCCCACAGGACAGGTGTCGCTGTCGTCATCGGTCAGGTCAACGTCCGGTCGGCGGTAAAGATTCCCGTGTGGGTCATGCGTCGCCCGTCGTGCCGCCTCTTCTTGTACCCACCGACGTCCGGTTTGTCACATCAGGGCTGAGATGTCACCCGGCGTCCGCACAGGATGGCTCGCGGTTACGGTCCGTCCGATGGGATCGAACGCGTAGAATACCCGTCCGCCGCCCCTGCGTCGAAATCCGGTCGGACATCCGCTCGGATGGCGACGGGATCATTGTGCCGAAAAGCCGCAGGAAGAACTGCGCCACCGGGCCGATGGTCAGCGCGAAAACGGCCGTACCGATCCCCACCGTGCCACCCAGCGCGAACCCCACCGCGAGCACCAGCACCTCGATGCCGGTCCGCACCAGCCGCACCGAACGTCCGGTGCGCCGGTGCAGACCCGTCATCAGGCCGTCCCGGGGACCCGATCCCATCCGCGCCGTGATGTACAGGCCGGTGGCCGCCCCCAGCAGCACGATGCCGCCCAGCATCAGGCCCACCCTGGCCGCCCACGCGTCCGCCGCCACCTCGGGGAAAACGGCCAGCACGGCGTCCAGCGACAGGCCGACCAGCACCACGTTGGCCACCGTGCCCACCCCGGGGCGCTCCCGCAGCGGGATCCACAGCAGGAGCACCAGCGCGCCCACGATGATCGAGACGGTGCCCATGGTGGCGCCCGTCTGCCGGGATATCCCCTGATGGAGTACGTCCCAGGGGTTGGTGCCCAGCTCGGAACGGACCAGCAGGGCGGCCGCGGTGCCGTAGAGCACCAGCCCGACGAGCAGTTGAAGGAGACGGCGGGCCCGGTGCATCTGGACTCCTGGAGGGTGGCACGAAAACTTTCCCGAACTGGACTGACACATGGCATTGTGTGACCCGGTTGGATCGCCGAACCATGGCCAATCGAGGAAGGGTGGCCCGCAAGTAATGCCCCAGTGGACCTCAACCGTGGGCGCCGCCCAGCTGGCCCGGCTGCTCGGCTCCCAGCACTCCGCCCCCGCCGCGGCGCCGGGGCGCCGCGCCCCCGCCTACCGGAACCTGGCCGACGGTGTCCGCCTGCTGGTCCTGGAGGGCCGGGTACCGGTGGCCGCCCGGCTGCCCGCCGAACGGGAACTCGCCGCCGCCCTGTCGGTCAGCCGCACCACCGTGGCCGCCGCCTTCGACGCGCTGCGCGCCGAGGGCTTCCTGCAGTCCCGGCGCGGCGCCGGCAGCTGGACGGCGGTCCCGCCGGGCAAGCCGCTGCCCACCCGCTCGCTCGACCCGCTGCCTCCCGAATCGGCCGCCGGGATCATCGACCTGGGCTGCGCCGCGCTGACCGCCCCCGAACCCTGGCTGACCCAGGGCTTCCACAGCGCGCTGGGCGCCCTGGGCCCCGCCGCCGGCACGCACGGCGACTTCCCGGCCGGGCTGCCCGCGCTGCGCCGGGCGCTGGCCGACCGGTACACGGCGCGCGGCGTACCCACCATGCCCGAGCAGATCATGGTGACCACCGGGGCGATGGGCGCGGTGGCCGCCATCTGCCGGATGTTCACCCCGGCCGGCGAACGGGTGGCGGTGGAACACCCCAGCTACGCCAACGTGCTCCAGCTGATGCGGGAGGCCGGGGTGCGGCTGGTGCCGGTGCCCATGCTCGACAACGGGCTCGGCGGCTGGGACCTGGCCGGCTGGCGCCGGGTGCTGCGCGAGGCGGCACCGCGCATGGCGTACGTGGTCGCCGACTTCCACAACCCGACCGGAGCGCTGGCCGGTGACGAGCAGCGCCGCGAACTGGTCGCCGCCGCACGGGCGGCCGGCACCGTCCTGGTGGTCGACGAGACCATGGCGGACCTCGCGCTGGACCGGGCGCCCGGTGAGGCGGCGCCGCGACCGGTGAGCGGCTTCGATCCCGGCGGCTCGACCGTCATCACGGTGGGCTCGGCCAGCAAGTCGTTCTGGGCCGGTATGCGGATCGGATGGGTGCGGGCCACCCCGGACGTGATCCGCGAACTGGTGGCGCGGCGCGCCTACGCCGACCTGGGCACCCCGGTGGTGGAACAGCTGGCGATCGCCGCGCTGATGACGGAGGGCGGCTGGGAGGCGGCCGTCGAGGAGCGCCGGGAGCGGATCCGCGAGCACCGCGCGGCGATCGTCCCGGCCCTGCGGGCCCACCTGCCCGAGTGGGAGTTCGCGGTGCCCAGCGGCGGGCTGACGCTGTGGGTGCGCACCGGAGGGCTGTCCGGTTCGCGGATCGCGGACGCCGGTGAGCGGTTCGGCGTACGGGTGCCGTCCGGGCCGAGGTTCGGGGTGGACGGGGCGTTCGAGGGCTACGTGCGGATCCCGTTCACCATCGGGGAACCCGCAGCCTCCGAGGCGGCGGCCCGGCTGGCGGCGGCGGCCCGGTTCGTGGCCGAGGGAGCGCGGTACGGAACACAGACACCGAGGGGGTACACCGCATGACGGGCGTAGGCCGGATCAGGGCTGCCGACGCGGGGGAGCTGGAGCGGCTGCGGGAGATCGAACGGGCGGCGGGCGAACCCTTCCGCGCCCTGGGCATGGCGGCGGTCGCGGACGACGAACCGCCCTCGCACGCGGTGCTGGACGGCTACCGGCGGCGCGGGCGGCTGTGGGTGTGGGACACGGGGGCCGGTGAGGTGGGCGGCTATCTGCTGGCGGACGAGGTGGACGGGGCCGTGCACATCGAGCAGGTGTCGGTCCACCCCGACCGGGCGCGGCGCGGCATCGGCCGGGCCCTGATCGACGCGGCGGCCGAGCCCGGTGTGCCGCAGACCCTGACCACCTTCACGCAGGTGCCGTGGAACGCCCCGTACTACGCCCGGCTGGGCTTCCGGGAGGTGCCGGCACGGGAGCTGACCCCGGGGCTGCGCGCGATCCGCGCCCACGAGGCGGAACTGGGCCTGGACCGCTGGCCCCGGATCTGCATGCGCAGGCCCGGCGGGCGGGCCGCGCCCGCCGGGGGCGGGCCGGGCGGTGCGGGGGACGCGGGGAGGGAGTAGCCGTACGCCGCCGAAGCCGCTGCGGGGTTACGCGGGCGCGCGTCCGTGGGGCCGAGCGGGCCCCGTGGCCCGGCGGCTCCCGGTGGATCACTTGGCGTCCGCGTAGCACTCGGCCACCGCCGTCGTGAACGGGAAGCGGACCGGGCCGGGGCCGAAGGTGGTGGTCGCCGCGGTCTGCGCCGCGTGGACCAGGGCGGCGCGCACCCGGTCCGTTTCCTCCTGCGGGCAGTGCACGATCACCTCGTCGTGCTGGAAGAACACCAGCTCGGCCCGCATCCCGCGCAGCGCCGAGCGCAGCGCGGCGAGCAGCAGCAGCGCCCATTCGGCGGCGCTGCCCTGCACCACGAAGTTGCGGGTGAAGCGGCCCCGGGCGCGGGCCGCGGGGGAGGTGTCCGACCAGTCGTCGGTGTTCGGCTCCGGCGGGCAGGTGCGGCCCAGCCAGGTGCGGACCAGGGCGGCTCGCTCCCCGGCCCGCGCCGCCTCGTCCACGTAGGCCACGGCCGCCGGGAAGCGGCGGCGCAGGTCGGCCAGGTGCTTCAGGCCGTCCCCCGAGGTCTGCCCGTAGATCGCGCCGAGCAGCGCCAGCTTGGCCTGTTCCCGGTCGCCGGAGAACCCCCGGTGCGACAGTGCCGTGTACAGGTCGCCCGCCCCGCCGGCCACCTCCATCAGTCCGCTGTCGCCGGAGATCGCCGCCAGCACCCGCGGCTCCAGCTGGTCCGCGTCCGCCACCACCAGCCGCCATCCCGGGTCGGCGACCACCGCGCGCCGTACCACCCGGGGGATCTGGAGCGCTCCGCCGCCGTTGGAGGTCCAGCGGCCCGAGGGAGCGCCGCCGGGGATGTACTCGGTGCGGAAGCGGCCCTCCCGCACCCAGGTGCGCAGCCAGGACCAGCCGTGCGCGGTGTGGATGCGGTACAGCTTCTTGTACTCCAGCAGCGGTTCCACCGCCGGGTGGTCGATCTCGCGCAGCTCCCAGGCCCGGGTGGAGGTGAGCTTGATGCCGGCCTGCCCGAAGGCTCGGATGATGTCGGCGGGCAGGTCAGGACGTACCCGCCGGCCGTGTCCGAAGGCGTGGGAGATCTCCTCGGCCAGTTCGGCCAGCCGCCGCGTCTCCTGACCGCCGGGGTAGCGCTCGCCGAGCATCTCGTCGAGCATCGCGCGGTGGATGTCGGCCCGCCACGGGAGCCCGGCCCGGGTCAGGTCGGCGGCGACGAGGGTGCCGGCCGATTCGGCGGCCAGCAGCAGCCGCATCCGGCCGGGGCGGTCGGTCCGCGCGGTGCGCACGAGCTGGTCCGCGTACACCTCCACGAGCGCGGTCAGCGGATCGGTGCCGGCGGGCGGTGGTGGCGGGCCGGTGTCGAAGAGGGAGGGCTGCCCGGAGTCGGCGGCGGCCGGCCGGGGGTCCTCGGGGGCCGGCCTTCCGTGCAGCCGCGCCCAGGCGGCCGGCAGCGAACGGGGCAGCCCGAACCCGCCGTCGTACCCGAGCAGCAGCGCCTCGGCCGCCTCCACGTCGTAGCACCGCTCCACCCGTACGCCCGCCGCCAGCAGCCGCGGGTAGAGCGCGGCGGTGGAGCGCCACACCCAGCGGGCGACTCCGGGCCGTGCGGTGATCGCGGTGGCCGCGTCCGGCTCGTGCGCCACCGGCCCGCCCGGCCGGCCCCGCTCGTCCAGGGCGCACACCAGGGCCGAACCGTCGGGTTGCTCCGCCAGGGCCCAACGGCCCCCGTATTCGTACACATTCTCGATTCTTGCAGGTGTCACCGACGGGCGCGCCACACGCCGCACCGCAGGGCCGTTCGCACACCTGAGCGACTTGCTGGACCGTCCGCTCCGCCGGGCCCTCCTCGTACGAGGACGGCGCGGCCTATGATCGCGGCGTGAACAGCAGTGAGCAGCAGGCCCGCCCGCCGGTCGTGGCCACCGGGGACACCGACCGCAGCGACCCCGCGTACCGGGCCTGGCTCAAGGACGCGGTGCGCAAGGTCCAGGCCGACGCCAACCGCAGCGCCGACACTCATCTGCTGCGCTTCCCACTGCCGGAGTCCTGGGGCATCGACCTCTACCTCAAGGACGAGTCCACCCACCCCACCGGCTCCCTCAAGCACCGCCTGGCCCGCTCACTGTTCCTGTACGGCCTGTGCAACGGCTGGATCCGCCCCGGGCGGCCGGTGATCGAGGCGTCCAGCGGCTCGACCGCCGTCTCCGAGGCGTACTTCGCCGGCCTGATCGGCGTCCCGTTCATCGCCGTCATGCCGCGCACCACCTCCAGCGCCAAGACCCGGCTGATCGAGTTCCACGGCGGGCGCTGCCACCTGGTGGACGACCCGGCCACGGTGTACGAGGTCTCCGCCGCGCTCGCCGCCGAGCAGGGCGGGCACTACATGGACCAGTTCACCTATGCCGAGCGCGCCACCGACTGGCGCGGCAACAACAACATCGCCGAGTCGATCTACCAGCAGCTGCGCCTGGAGCGCTACCCCGAACCGGCCTGGATCGTGGCCACCGCGGGCACCGGCGGCACCTCGGCGACCCTGGCCCGCTACGTCCACTACATGCAGTACGACACCCGCATCTGCGTCGCCGACCCGGAGAACTCCTGCTTCTACGACGGCTGGCTGGCCGGCGACCCGGGCGCGGTGAGCGACTGCGCCTCGCGCATCGAGGGCATCGGCCGGCCCCGGATGGAGCCCAGCTTCATGCCCGGCGCCATCGACCGGATGATGAAGGTGCCCGACGCCGCCAGCGTGGCCGCCGTACGGGCGCTGGAGGGCGCCATCGGCCGCAAGGCGGGCGGCTCCACCGGCACCGGGCTGTGGAGCGCGCTGAAGATCGTCGCCGAGATGGTGGAGCAGGGGCGTACCGGCTCGGTGGTCACGCTGATCTGCGACCCCGGCGACCGCTATCTCGACAAGTACTACTCGGACGACTGGCTGGCGCGGCAGGGCCTTGACGTGGACCCCTACCGCCGCGCCATCGACGGTTTCCTGCGCACCGGGCGGTGGAGCTGCTGACGGCGCGCGGCGGCGGCGCCCGGGTCAGCCGCCGTTGCCGCCGGTGTCCGGGCCCGCGATGATCAGCTCGGCGAACTGCTCCGCGATCTCCTCCCGGTCGGCCGCCGCGAGCCCGGCGTCCATCACCAGGGTGTCCACCTCGTCCAGTGAGGCGAACGAACTCAGCCCCGTGGTGCCCCACTTGGTGTGATCCGCGACCACCACCACCCGGCGCGCCGAGCGGATGAAGTGCCGGTTGGTCTCCGCCTCGGCGAGGTTGGGCGTCGAGCACCCGGCCTCCACCGAGATGCCGTGCGTGCCGAGGAAGAGCACATCGAAGTGGAGCGAGCTGATCGCCGCGTCCGCCACGGGGCCGACCAATGTCTCGGAGGGCGTGCGCACTCCGCCGGTCAGCACCACCGTGGCCGCTCCGCTCTCCGCGCCGCGCCCCTCCGCCGGGCGGCGTGCCGCGTGGAAGACGTCCGCGACCCGCACCGAGTTGGTGACCACGGTGAGGTCCGGGATGTCCACCAGCTGCTGGGCGACGGCGAAGGTGGTGGTGCCGCCCGCGAGCGCCACCGCGGTGCCGGGCACGACCAGGGCAGCCGCCGCGCGGGCGATGTCGCTCTTGGCGGTCAGCTCCAGCTCCGACTTCGCCTCGAAGCCCGGCTCATGGGTACGCGCCTGATCGACCGGCACCGCGCCGCCGTGCACCTTCTCCAAGGTGCCCTGCCGGGCGAGTACGTCCAGGTCCCGCCGGACCGTCATGTCCGAGACCTGGAGCATCCGCGTCAACTCGCTGACCCGGATTCCACCTCGGCGGCGAACCTCCTCCAGGATCAGGGCGCGTCGCTGCCCCGCCAGCAGGTTCTGGTTGTCGGCCACGGGATCCTCTCCGGGGTGCCGGGGGACGTCCGCGCGTGCGCGGGGAGCGCTTGACCGGCGTTCGCCCCATTGGCTGATGAAGGAGTCATCTTCGCATGTTCGAACCACCACTGACGCGGAGAAGCCTCTAGTCATGAGCACCTCACCGGAACCCGGGGTGGAGCTGCTGGTACACGGGGTCGGCGGAACCACGCCGCAGAAGATGCTCGAGGACCCCCGTACCACCCGCATCACCGGCGACAACACGGCCTCCGTCCACCGGCGTACCGACGACGCGGCCGACCGGCCCTGGGACGACGGCACTCCGCTGCGCGAGGCGTACTCCTGGTCCAACCTGACCTCGGGCAACGGCGCCCGCGCCCTGTGGCTGCTGTTACTCCCCTTCATGGTCGTCAACCTCGCGCACTGGATGCGGCCCGACGTCCGCGGCACCCGCCGCACCCAGCGGCTGTATGACCTGCTGGTACGCCTGCTCGCCCTCTCCCTCACCGTGCTGCTGGTCGCCGGGGCCTGCTCGGCGGCGCTCGACCTGCTCGCCTGGCAGTGCGGCGCCTCGGCGGCCTGCACCGCCGACGTCTCCTGGCTGGCCTTCTGGGGCCCCGACGGCGGCTGGTGGGCTCAGCCCGGGCGCCGCCTGGCGCTGGCCACCGTGCTGCCGCTGGCCCTGACCGCGCTGCTGTGGTGGCTCTCGCACCGCACCTGGAGCGCGTACGAGTCGGCCTCACCGCCGGTGCGCACCCTGGCGGACGGCCCCGAGCGGCCGCTGCTGAGTCTGCCCGGCTTCTGGTACGGGCGCACCCTGGTCAGCCGGCTGCGGGCCGCGCACACCGCGGTCGGGCTGCTGACCATCACCGCGGTCCTGCTGACCGCGACGGGAACCTTTGAGCGCACGGTGTGGTGGTGGGCGCTGACCGTACTGACCGCGAGCGGCTGGGTGGCGGTGGCGGCCATGGAGGCGGGGCACGGCCGCAGCGAGGAGGAACCGGACGAGTCGGGGGCGCCCGCGGTGGTCAGCGCCTTGCCGTGGGCCTCGCTGGCGCTGCTGGCGGTGACGCTGGTGCACACCGGCTGGAGCCGGCCGCAGTGGACCGCCGAGGGCGCGCTCCCGGCGGGCGACGCCTTCTATCCGGTGCTCGCCATCGTCCAGGGGGTGCTGGTGCTCGGCCTGGCGCTGACCGCCTTCCATCTGCACCGGCACGCGCCGAGCACCGACCGGGGCGCGCTGCTGGGGATCGGCGGGGCCTCGGTGGCGATGATCGCCTGCGCGCTGGGCGGCATGCTCACCGGCGCGGTGGTGCAGTGGCTGGGCGCCTGGCTGGAACCGGAGTCGGCCGCCACCGGCGGCCCGGAGGCGGTGATCGCGGGTCCGCCGGTGCAGCTGAGCTGGCAGTCCAGCGCCATTCCCGCGCTGCTGGTGGTGCTGCTGGTGCTGCTGGTGGTGGCGCTGCGGACGGTGGCGCGGCGTCGCGCCGCGCTGGAACCGGGGATCGTGCACCGCTACGCCCGGGAGAACTGCCCGCCGGACCAGGACCGCAGCCGCGCCATCGCCTCCGCCGTCGCCCGGGCCCGCCTCACCGACGCGGCGCCGAAGCTGATAGGGGTGCTGACGGCGGCCTCGGTGGTGCTCGGGATCGCGGTGGTGGCCGGAACGCTGACCGGCGAGCCGCCGGCGGTGGCGGCGGCGGACGCCCCCGCGCCGGTGCGGGGGTTCGCGGAGTTCTCGCAGACGCTGGGGTCGTGGCTGGCCGGGTTCATGGTGGTGGCGCTGCTGGCGGTGGGCCGGCGCGCGTACCGGGACGCGGCGGCGCGGCGCACCATCGGCATCCTGTGGGACGTCGGCACCTTCTGGCCGCGCGCGGCCCACCCGTTCGCGCCGCCGTGCTACGCGGAGCGGGCGGTGCCCGATCTGTCGTGGCGGATGGGCACCTGGATCGACTCGACCGGCGGCCGGGTGATCATCTCCGGTCACTCGCAGGGCAGCGTGCTGGCGGCGGCGGCCGTGTGGCAGCTGGATCCGGCCACCCGCAGCCGGGTGGCGCTGCTGACGTACGGCTCCCCGCTGGAACGGCTGTACAGCCGGTGGTTCCCCGCGTACTTCGGGGCCCGCCGGCTGGACGCGCTGCGCGCGGAGCTGCCGTGCTGGAGCAATCTGTGGCGCGAGACCGATCCGATCGGCGGCCCGGTGGGGCAGGAGCCGGTGGATGTGGGACCGCTGCCCGACCCCCTGTACTACGGGCGCAATCTGCGCCGCCCGCTGCCCGAGCCGATCCTGGGGCACGCCGACTACGCGGCGGACCCGGCCTTCGGACGGGCGCGGGCGGATCTCTTCGAGCGGCTGGCGGGCGGCGGGGCGGGTGTGGCGCTGCCGCACCAGCAGCCGGGGGAGGGGGCCGCGGAGAAGGCGCCGTGAGGTGGCGGGACGCGCGGTGCACCCGGGCGCACCGCCCGCGCACCGCCCGTGTCAGTGGCCCGGCAGGTCCTCCGGGTACAGCAGCGTCAGATCCTCGGTGCTGGGGTCGGAGAGCTGGGCGACCCGGCCGGCGTGCCGTTCGACCATCGCCTCGAAGGTCTGGCGCGCGGTGCGGCCGTTCCCGAAGGTGGGCCCCTTGGGGAGGTCGGTGAAGTGCTTCAGCAGCGCCTCCTCGGCGCCTTCGCCCAGCGCGTACTCCTGGTCGCCGGCCTGCTGGCGGACGATGCTCAGCAGTTCCTCCGCGTTGTAGTCGCCGAAGGTGATGGTGCGCGAGAAGCGGGAGGCGACCCCGGGGTTGACGGCCAGGAAGCGCTCCATCTCCGCCGTGTAGCCGGCGACGATGACGACGACCGCCTCGCGGTGGTCCTCCATCAGCTTCACCAGGGTGTCGATCGCCTCCTTGCCGAAGTCGCGCCCGGCGTCCTCGGGGGACAGGGCGTACGCCTCGTCGATGAACAGCACCCCGCCGCGCGAGCGGTCGAACGCCTCCTGGGTGCGGATCGCGGTGGAGCCGATGTGCTCGCCCACCAGATCGACCCGGGAGACCTCCACGAGGTGGCCGCGCTCCAGCACCCCGAGGGAGTGCAGGATCTCGCCGTACAGCCGGGCCACCGTGGTCTTGCCGGTACCGGGGGAGCCGGTGAACACCAGGTGGCGGCGGACCGAGGCGGCCTTGAGACCGGCGGCCTGGCGGCGCCGGCCCACCTCGATCATGTCGATGAGCGCCTTGACCTCCTGCTTGACGCTGTCCAGGCCGACCAGGGACTCCAGTTCGGCCAGTACTTCGTCCGAGGGGCGGCTCGCGGCGGGCTCCTCGGCGGGCGCGGCGGTCGCCGGGTCCGCGGCGGCCGGCGGCTGCTTCGCCTTCGCGGTGGCCTTGACCTGCGTCACCGGCGGGGCCACCGGCTCGGGCGTGACGCTCTCGCCCGGCGCGACCGCCTCGTCGCTGTGGCAGTCCGTCAGCACCGGGCTCTTCTCGGAGAACACGTAGCCGCCGCGCGCGCACCGCTCCGTGCGGCAGCGGATGAGCTCGCTGCGGCAACCGTCGATGATGTGGAAGCCGTAGCCGCGTGAGCCCGTCACCCGGCACCGGGTGAAGGTGCCCTTGCCGCGCGCCGAGACGTAGAAACCGGCCTCGGCGGGCGCGGTGATCACACAGTCCTCGACGGCGGGGTCGGCGTCCTTGCTGACGATGACGCCCGTGGTGGCCTGGTCGATGGTGCAGCCGGTGACCGTCCCCCCGCTGCCCCGGTCGCGGAACCAGGCGCCGGTGCCCACCCGGTGCATCCGGGTCGCGTCCACCCGGGCGGTGGCACCGTCGCTCACCGAGATCGCCGAGCCGCGCACGTGCTCGATCTCGCTGTCCACCACATCGGCGCGCGAACCCGCGTCCAGGACGAACAGCGCGTCGGGCACATGGTCGACGGTGCAGGACTCCAGTACGGTCGTCGCGCCGTCGCTGACCCACACCGCCGGGTAGTCACCGGTCGACTCGTGGATGCGGGTGTGGTGGGCGTCCACGTGGGTGCCCGGGTCCCACACCGACACCCCGTTGCGGCCGAACCGCCGCACGGTGGAGCGCACCAGGGTCAGTACCGAACGCGACCGCAGGTCCAGCGCGTTCTCCGGGATGTCGTGGATCTCGGAGTCGGTCAGGGTCAGGACGGCCTCCGACTCCAGCGTGACGCCGTCCCCGGTGGTGGCGCTCACCCGGCAGTCGGTCAGGTGGGCGGTGGCGCGCTCGGCCAGCCGCACCCCGGCCCCCTTGATGTCGTGGATGTCGCAGTCCACCGCGTCCACCGCGCTGTCCGCGCCCACCACGGCGAGCCCGGCGCCCTGGCCGCGCCGCACCCGGCAGCGTTCGAGCCGCAGGTGGGCCGGGCCGCGCACCGAGATGCCGGTCTGTCCCGACTCGGTGATCTCGCACTCCTCGAACAGGCCGCCGGCACTGTCCAGGACGCTGATCCCGGTGCCGGTGGCGTTGCTGACCGCGCAGCGGCGCACGGTGGGCCGTGCGCCGCCGCGCACCTCTATGCCGGAGGCGGAGGAGGTGCGGACGAGCAGTTCGGCCAGCTCCGGCGTGCTGTTCTCGATGAGGACGGCGGGGGCCGCGATGTCCTGGCCCTCGATGCGCAGGCGCTGCACGATGGCGGAGCCGCGTACGGTCAGCGGTACGCCGTCGGCGGGCGCGATCCGGGCCGAGCCCTCTTTCTCCTCGGGGCCGCGTACGGTGACGGACTGCTCGATCACCAGGTTCTCGCGGTAGGTGCCGGGGCCCAGCACGAGGATGTCACCGTCCGCGGCGGCGGCCAGGGCTTCGGTGACGGTGCCATAGACGGCGGTCCGGCGCCGCCAGCGGGAAGTTCCGGTGTGCGTGACCTGGACCGAGCCTTCTGCCATGGACTTGTGTGCCCCAACCTGATGCGATGACGGAGCGCGCTGACACGCGTACGAGAACCCACCGTAGCGTGCTGCGGGCTGATGGGATGACCGCAGCGGCCTGCGCAAACACTATCTCGCACATCCGCTCGTGCTCGCCCCAAAGAGTCACCGATGGTGGGGACTTGGGGACGCTCCGTGGTGGCGCGGGGAGAAAAGGCGCTCGGATACCCCTGATGATTTTACGAGAATCCTCAAATGGCCTTCTCTTTTGAGTGATTGCCGGGTGTCTTTCCTTCCTCCTACCGTCTCGCACCATGACGACTTCGACGGAACCGTCCTCCGGCGGCAACCCTTCCCACGCCCAGTTGAGCCTGGCCACCGCGGCCGCCCGCAATCTCGCCACCACCACCAAAACGCCCCCGCAGATGCAGGGCATCACCTCCCGGTGGCTGCTCAAAGTCCTGCCCTGGGTGCAGGTTTCCGGCGGTACGTTCCGGGTGAACCGGCGCCTTAGCCACACTCTCGGAAACGGCCGGATCGAATTCGTGTCCACCGGCGCCGAAGTGCGGGTCATCCCCGCGGAACTCGCCGAACTCCCGGCCCTGTCCGGATTCACCGACGAGGAGGTCCTCGCGGAACTCGCCGCCTCCTGCGTGCAGCGGGACTTCACTCCCGGCGAGACGATCCTCGAAGCCGGCGCGCCCGCCGACACGGTGGTCCTGATCGCCCACGGCAAGCTCAGCGAACGCGGCGCCGGACTCTACGACGCCGAGACCGAGTTCCGGGTACTCGCGGACGGCGACTTCTACGGGGACGCCGCCCTCACCGGCGCCGACGCCGAGACCGGCCGCCTCGAACACGGACTGACGGCCCTGACCAGCGGCACCGTCCTCACCTTGAGCCGGGCCGCCTTCGACCGGGTGCGCGAGCGATCCGAGACGCTGAGCGCCCACCTGGCCCGGGCCGGCGACCGGGACGCCTCCGCCCGGTCCCACAACGCCCACGGCGAATCCGCCATCGAACTCGCCTCCGGGCACGCCGGGGAACCCGACCTCCCCGGCACCTTCGCCGACTACGACCTCAGCCCCCGCGAGTACGAGCTGAGCGTCGCCCAGACCGTGCTGCGCGTCCACACCCGGGTCGCCGACCTGTACAACGAGCCGATGAACCAGGTCGAGGAGCAGCTGCGGCTGACCATCGAGGCGTTGCGCGAACGCCAGGAGCACGAGCTGGTCAACAACCGCGAGTTCGGCCTGCTGCACAACGCCGACCTGCGGCAGCGCATCCACACCCGCTCCGGCCCGCCCACCCCCGACGACCTCGACGAACTCCTGGCCTCCGTCTGGAAGGAGCCCAGCGTCATCCTGGCCCACCCCAAGGCCATCGCCGCCTTCGGCCGGGAACTCAGCCGCCGCGGCCTCTACCCCGCCAACGCCGACCTCGACGGCCACGCCGTCCCGGCCTGGCGCGGCGTCCCCGTCCTGCCCTGCGACAAGATCCCGGTCACCGACCGCGGCACCACCTCGATCCTCGCCCTGCGCACCGGCGAGAAGGCCCAGGGCGTCGTCGGACTCCACCGCACCGGAATCCCCGACGAATACCAGCCCAGCCTTTCCGTGCGCTTCATGGGTATCAATGAGAAGGCCGTCATCTCCTATTTGGTGAGCGCCTATTACTCGGTGGCCGTTCTGGTGCCGGACGCGCTCGGCATTCTCGAGGACGTGGAGATCGGGCACTGACCATGACGACTTCCCTCGATCCGGCGGCCTCCGTACCGCCCGCCGCCTCCAGCCTCGACACCGCTGCCGCGCGGAATCTCGCCAGCACCACCAAGACGCCCCCGCAGATGCAGGGAATCTCCTCGCGGTGGCTGCTGAAAATCCTGCCCTGGGTGCAGGTCTCGGCCGGCACCTTCCGCGTCAACCGGCGGCTCACCCACACAGTCGGGAACGGCCGGGTGGAATTCGTCAGCTCCGGCGCGCAGGTCCGGGTCATCCCGGCCCAGCTCACCGAACTGCCCGCGCTGCACGGCATCACCGACCACGAACTGCTCACCACCCTCGCCGGCCACTGCGAACAGCGCGAGTACGGGCCGGGCGACGTCATCGCCGCCCTCGGCCGGCCGGTCGAGGAGATCCTGCTGATCGCCCACGGCAAGATCAGGAAGCTCGGCCCCGCCGCCTACGACGAGGCCGCGGAGCTCGGCACCCTCGCCGACGGCGACTTCACCGGTGACGACGCCCTGGCCGCCCCCGAACCCGGTACCTGGCCGCACACCCTCAAGGCCGTCACCCGCTCCACCGTCCTGGCCCTGCCGCTCGCCCGGGTCCGCGCGGTCGCCGACGTGGCGCCCGCGCTCCGCACCCATCTGGAAGAGGTGGCCGCCGCCGCCCGCAGCGCCCCCGCGCGCAACAAGCGCGGCGAGGCCGACATCGCGCTGGCCGCCGGACACACCGGCGAGCCCGCACTGCCCGGCACCTTCGCCGAGTACGACCTGCACCCGCGCGAGTACGAGCTGAGCGTCGCCCAGACCGTGCTGCGCGTCCACACCCGGGTCGCCGACCTCTACAGCGAACCCATGGACCAGGTCGAGGAGCAGCTGCGGCTGACCATCGAGGCGTTGCGCGAACGCCAGGAGCACGAGCTGGTCAACAACCGCGAGTTCGGCCTGCTGCACAACGCCGATCTGCGGCAGCGCATCCACACCCGCACCGGGCCGCCCACCCCCGAGGACCTCGACGAACTCATCTCACGGCGCCGCAAGACCCAGTACCTGCTGGCCCACCCGCGCACCATCGCCGCCTTCGGGCGCCAGTGCAGCGCCCGGGGGATCTATCCGCAGGACACCGAGATCGACGGCGTACGGCTGCGCTCGTGGCGCGGCATCCCGCTGCTGCCCTGCGACAAGATCCCGGTGACCGCAGCCGGCACCAGCTCCGTCCTCGCCCTGCGTACCGGTCAGGAGAACCAGGGTGTCGTCGGGCTGCATCAGACGGGAATTCCCGATGAATACGAACCCAGTCTGAACGTCCGCTTCATGGGCATCAACGACAAGGCGGTGATCTCCTACCTCGTCAGTGCCTACTACTCGGCGGCCGTCCTGGTGCCCGACGCCCTCGGCATTCTGGAGGACGTCGAAATCTGACCGTAATCCACCGCCGCTTTTCGGACAGCACGAACGCCGGCCACCGCGGGGGTTTCGCCCGGAGCCCCCGCGGGCCGGTTTACCGCAACCGGTGACGAACCCGCCCGCGCCGCCCTACTGCTCGCTCCAGTAGCCGCCCTGATGACCCTGACCCTGCCCCTGCTGAGCCGCACCGGGGTACGGGTGCTGCTGATGCTGCTGCTGCGCCGCCGGGTACTGACCCTGGTACCCCTGCGCCTGTCCCGGTCCCTGCCCCGGTCCGTGGCTCTGCTGGGCGGCCTGCGCGTAGTTCTGGCCCTGCCCCTGGCTGTGCCCCTGGTTCGGGTAGCCGTACCCGCCGGGCTGCACCGGTCGCGGCGCCGCCGGACGGGGCGCGGCGGCGGCCGGCCGCATCTGCTGCGGGGCCGGTGCGGGCGCCCCCTGCTGGCCCGGGTACGGCCGCTGCACCGGCGCCTGCTGGGGTATGTAGGCGGCCGGAGCCTGCGGCGCGGGCGCCGGAAGCTGCTGGCGCGCCGGCATCGCCGACTGGTACTCGGGGTAGCCGTTCGGCTGGTAGCCGTGCTGCTGCGGGGCCGGGGCGGGCGAGGCCGCCGAGGGCAGGGCCGGCAGCGCGGGCAGGGCCGGCTGGGCGCTGGGCACGGGGTTGGCGGACGGGAAGCCGTGCAGCTGATCGTAGGGCAGCGAGACCCGGATGGGGGCGATCTGCGGGGTTCCCCGCTCGGCCACCAACCTGTCGTAGATGGGCGTGTCAGGGAATGACGGTGAGGAGTAGCCACCGCCGTAGGGGCGAGGGGAGGTCATGCTCCATAAGTTAAGCCCACCGTGTGGTGGTTGGGGAGAGCGATTAGCGGGTCTTTTACCGTCCCCGGAGGGTCCCCGAGCACGCGATACCCGTGAATATCGGGAAAACCGGAGAAAAATGGCCGATGAGTGATCACATACCGCCGCCGCGCCCCCGCCGACGGGGGCGTACCCGAGGGTAGTTGGACCGGTGGTGCATAGTTGATGACGCGCCCCAGGACAGCGGCGCGCCGGCCCGGCCACCCGACGCGGAGGAAGCGAAGATGCTCAAAGGTGCCAATGTCCCGGTGACGGCACGCTCGGTCCGTGTCGAGATCGGCTGGCAGGCCGCCCCCGGCGCACCCGACGTGGACGCCTCGGCGCTGCTGCTCGCCGACCGCAAGGTCCGCTCGGACGACGACTTCATCTTCTACAACCAGCCCCGGCACGCCTCGGGCGCCGTGCGGCACGAGGGCAAGCAGCCCACCGGCGGCACCGTCACCGACCGGCTCGGCGTCGACCTGGGCTCCGTGGAGCCCGGCATCGAGACCGTGGTGCTGGCCGCCTCCGCCGACGGCGGCGCCTTCGGCGCGGTGCCCGGACTCCACATTCGGCTGCTGGACGGCGACACCGGTGCCGAACTCGCCCGCTTCGACAGCGAGGACGCCTCCACGGAGACCGCGTTCGTCCTGGGCGAGCTGTACCGGCGCGGCGGCGGCTGGAAGTTCCGCGCCGTGGGCCAGGGTTACGACAGCGGGCTGAGCGGGCTCGCCACCGACTTCGGCATCTCGGTGGACGACACCCCGGCGCCGCCCGCCGCCCCGCCCGTACCGGCCCAGGCGCCACCGCCGCCCGCCGCCCGGCCCGCTGCCGCGCCCGCCGCCCCGGTCCGGCTGAGCAAGGTCACGCTCACCAAGAGCGCCCCCAGCATCTCGCTGGCCAAGCAGGGCGCCACCAGCGGCACCATCCGCGTCAACCTCAACTGGCAGGAACGCGCCCAGGAGCAGCAGAGCTGGAAGCAGAAGTTCAGCAAGGCCATGGGCGGGGCCCTCGACCTCGACCTGTGCGCCCTGTTCGAGCTGGCCGACGGCCGCAAGGGTGTCGTCCAGGCCCTGGGCAACGCGTTCGGCGCCCTGCACCAGCCCCCGTACATCCACCTCGACGGCGATGACCGCACGGGTGCGGTGGCCGCCGGCGAGAACCTCACCATCAACCTCGATCACGTCCGTGATCTGCGTCGCATCGTGATCTTCGTGACGATCTACTCCGGCGCCGCGAGCTTCAAGGACATCGCGGCCACCGTCACGCTCACCCCGCAGAACGGCGCCCCCGTCGAGTTCACCCTCGACGAGTGCACCGTCGACTCCCCGGTGTGTGTCCTGGCCCTGCTCACCAACACCAACGGCGAGCTGATCGTCCAGCGCGAGGCCCGCTACCTGGTGCCCGAGCCCCGGGTCAGCCCGCAGCGCACCGTCGACTACGCCTACGGCTGGGGCATGCAGTGGACCCCCGGCAGCAAGTGAACGGATCCCCGCGCACGTAGGCTGGCGGGTGTGAAGATCGCACTCGTCGACTCCGGTCTTGGGCTGCTGGCCGCCGCTGCCGCCGTACGCCGGCAGCGGCCCGACGCCACCCTGCTGCTCTCCGGCGACCCCGAGGGCATGCCCTGGGGCCCCAGGACCCCGCAGGACATCACCGCCCGGGCGCTGCAGTGCGCCCGGGCGGCCGCCCGGCACCGCCCCGACGCTCTGATCGTCGCCTGCAACACCGCCTCGGTCCACGCCCTGGAGGCGCTGCGGGCCGAGCTGGAACCGGGCATCCCGGTCATCGGCACGGTGCCCGCCATCAAGCCGGCCGCCGCCGCGGGCCGCCCCTTCGCGATCTGGGCCACCCCCGCCACCACCGGCAGCCCCTACCAGCGCCGGCTCATCGCGGACTTCGCCGGGGGTGCCACCGCCACCGAGGTGCCCTGCCACGGGCTCGCCGACGCCGTGGAACGCGCCGACCGCGACGCCGTCGCCGCCGCCGTGACGGCCGCCGCCGCACTCACCCCGGCCGGCACCACGGCCGTCGTGCTCGGCTGCACCCACTACGAACTCGTCACCGGCCCCATCCGGGAGCACCTGGCGCACCTGGGCCCGGTGCCGCTGTACGGCTCGGCGGACGCCGTCGCCGCGCAGGCGCTGCGCCGGATCGGTGCCGCGCCCGCGCCGGACGCGCCCGCCACCGGCGCTCTGCTGGTGCTGGCGGGCGGCCGGGAGGCACCGCTGCCGGCCGCCGCCCTCGCCTACCCGGAGACGCGCGGACTGAGCGGCGACCCGAACCAGGTCGCCGCGTCCGCGACCCGGGCCCGCGCGATCCGGGCCAGCTGACGGTCGGCGAGCGGTGGCAGGGCGTCCGGTGCGAACCAGCCGACCTCCGAGGACTCGTCGTCATTGACCCGCGCCGTGCCCCCGACGGGGCGGCAGCGGAAGCAGATGTCCATGTACTGGCACCGGTCGCCGTTCGGGTACTCCACGACATCGGTCGGCCCGACCGACACCACCCGTTCCACCTCGACCTCGACGGCGGTCTCCTCGTACACCTCGCGCACCGCCGTCAGGGCCGGCTCCTCGCCGGGCTCCGGGATCCCGCCGATGACGGTCCACGCGCCGTTGTCCGCCCTGCGTACCAGCAGCACCCGCTCCCGGTCATCGATGACGACGGCGCTGACGCCCGGCAGCCACAGCAACTGGTGCCCTGCGGACCGCCGGAGGTCGCGAATGAAGTCTGGGGTAGCCATGGCCCGACCCTAGCCGTCCCGGAGGGGCCGGAGCAGGGCGTGACCGGGGGCGGACCGGTCAGTCATGCGGCCCGCGGACTCCGCCCTCCAGCGTCCTGATGACGCGGTCCAGGGCGATGTGCCGGGGCGTGCCGTTCTTGTCCGTCAACTCCCAGCCGGCGGGGATCAGGTACCACAGGGTGCGGATGAACCAGTCGAGCTCCAGCTCGTGGTCGAAGTAACGCTCCCGCTGGCCGCGTTGGAAGAGCATGGCGACCGGCATGTGCGCCCGTTCCCAAGCCGTGTCGTCCCAGTCGCCCGCGCCGACCTCGTTGAACAGGAAGCCGACCCGGAATCCGAGGTCGAACATCGTCCGTACCAGCCGGCGGAAGGCCTCGGAGACCGGGCCGTCGTCGGGTCTGGCCTCCGCTGGGCCGGTCCCCGCGCAGTCGACCAACAGGGCCCGGACCGGCGCCGACCGATCGGGAAGTAGCGGTGCGAAGTACTGCGGCGGACCTCGGCCACGTGGGCGATGTCCCGCCGGCCGGCACCCGCCCGAGCCACGACCGGGTCGGCCCGGGCCGGGCGGCCCTCAGATCTTGCGGAAGGTGTAGGCGTCCCCGGCGGCGTCCGCCACCGCCTGGAGGTCCGCCCCCGCCGAGGCCGTGACCACCGCCGCCACCGCGCCCTCCACGAACGGGGCGTCCACCAGCCGGGTACGCGGCGGCAGCTCGTCGCCCTCGGCCAGCAGCGCCTGCACGGTGAGCACCGCGCTGCCCAGGTCCGCCAGCACCGCCACCCCCGCGCCCCGGTCCACCCGGCGCACCGCCTCGGTGATCAGCTCCGCGTTGGTTCCCAGACCGCCGTCCGCGTCACCGCCGGCCGCCGCCAGCAGCGTCAGCCGCCCGCCGCCGGCCAGCCCGGCCGCCAGCCGTACCACCGACTCCGCGACCTCCTTGCTGTGCGAGACCAGCACGACCCCGACCAGCGCCTCCTCCTCAGACATCGCCGGCCACCTCCGCCAGGGTCGCGAACAGCAGCGCCGAGGACGTCGCCCCCGGATCCTGGTGCCCGATGCTGCGCTCACCCAGATAGCTGGCCCGGCCGCGCCGCGCCCGCATCGGGATGGTGGCCTCCGCCCCGCGCGCGGCCGCGTCCCGCGCCGCCGGATAGGACTCGGCCAGCGCCCGGACCCCCGGGATCAGCGCGTCCAGCATCGTCTTGTCACCCGCCTCGGACTTGCCCAGCGTCCCGACCGCCCGCACGCCCTCGTCGAGCGCGGCCCGCAGTTCGGCGTCCGACACCTCGGGCGCGTCGCCCAGCGCCTTGCCGGTACGCCGCAGCAGCGTCCCGTACAGCGGCCCCGACGCCCCGCCGACCTTGGAGATCAGCGTCCGCCCGGCCAGCATCAGCACCGCGCCGGGTGTGAGCACCACATCGGGCTCCTGAGCAGCCAGCGCCTCGGACACCGCCCGGAAGCCGCGCCGCATATTGGCGCCGTGATCGGCGTCGCCGATGGCCGCGTCCAGCTCCGTGAGCCGGTCGGCCTCCTCCTCCACGGCCCGTGTCGTCGCGGTGAGCCAGCGACGGAAGAATTCCGCGTCCATCCTCGTCCTCACACTCCCCTGGCTCAACGGCCCCAGCGCAGCCCCGGCGTGCTCACCGGCGCGTCCCACAGCCGCAGCAGCTCCTCGTCCACCTGGCACAGCGTCACCGAAGCGCCCGCCATGTCGAGCGAGGTGACGTAATTGCCGACGAGGGTACGCGCCACCGGGATCCCGCGGGCCGTCAGAACCCGCTGCACCTCGGCGTTGAAGCCGTACAGCTCCAGCAGCGGCGTCCCGCCCATGCCGTTGACCAGCGCCAGCACCGGACCGTCCGGGCGCAGATCCTCCAGCAGCGCGTCCACCGCGACATCCGCGATCTCACCCGAGGTCATCATGGCGCGCCGCTCGCGGCCCGGCTCGCCGTGGATGCCGATGCCCAGTTCCAGTTCGCCCGCCGGCAGATCGAAGGTGGGGCCGCCCTTGGCGGGAGTGGAGCAGGCGCTGAGCGCGACCCCGAAGCTGCGGGAGGAGTCGGAGACCTGGCGGGCGATCGCCGCCACCCGGTCCAGGTCCGCGCCCTCCTCGGCGGCGGCGCCGGCCAGCTTCTCCACGAACAGGGTGCCGCCGGTGCCGCGCCGGCCGGCCGTGTAGGTGCTGTCGGTGACGGCCACATCGTCCTGGACGAGGACCTTGGCGATCTGTACGCCCTCGTCCTCGGCCAGTTCGGCCGCCATGTCGAAGTTGAGGACGTCGCCCGTGTAGTTCTTGACGATCAGCAGCACACCGGAACCGCTGTCGACGGCGGCGGCCGCTCGTACCATCTGATCGGGAACGGGAGAGGTGAAGACCTCCCCGGCACAGGCGGCGTCCAGCATGCCGGGGCCGACGAAGCCGCCGTGCAGCGGCTCGTGACCCGATCCGCCGCCGGAGACCAGGCCCACCTTGCCGGCCACCGGGGCGTCCCGCCGCACGATCACCCGGTTGTCGACGTCGACGACCAACTCCGGGTGGGCCAGGGCCATTCCGTGCAGTGCGTCGGAGACCACCCGTTCCGGGACGTTCATCAGCATCTTCATTCGGCCAGCCTACGGACGCGGGACCGGTACGGCACCCGGGCGCGCGGCGTCCGGGGGAGCGGGAACCCGGAGAGCGCGGGCGGGCCGGATGCGGAGCGGCGCCGCGCCGCACAGGGTGAGGGAGGAGGGGGACGCGGCGGCGGGCGGAGGAGGCCGAGGTGACGCACAGCAGACTGCGGGTGGCGCTGCTCATCGCGCTGACCTTCGCCACCGGCTCGGTGGACGCCGTCAGCTATCTGACCCTGGACCGGGTCTTCACCGCCAACATGACCGGCAACGTGGCGCTGCTCGGCTTCGCCGCCGCGGGGCACGGCGAGATCCCGCTGCTGCGCACGGGCATCGCGCTGGCGGCGTTCGTGGTCGGCGCGGTGGCGGCCGGACGGGTCGTACGGGAGACGGTGCCGCCCGGCGCCTGGCCGGCCCGGGTCGTCGCGGCACTGACCGCGAGCACCCTGACCCTGGTCCTGGTGACAGCCCTGTGGGCGGTCGCCACCCGTGACGTGCTGGCCGGGCTGCTCGGCTTCGCCATGGGGCTGCAGGGCGGCGCCGTCCGGCGGCTGGGCGTCGCCGACCTGCCCACCACCGTCATCACCAGCACGCTCACCGCGCTGGCGATCGCCGAGTCCCCGCGGCGGAGGCGCAGGCCGGCGGCCCCGGTGGCGCTGCTGCTGGGCGCCTTCGGCGGGGCTCTGCTGATTCACTGGCATCCGCTCCTGGGTCTGTTGCCGGCGCTGCTCACCCAGGTGGCGGTACTGGTGGTGGCCGCCGCCTGGGGTAAACCGGTGGCGGCGGGGCCGGGTGGTGGGGGAGGGTCGGCGCCATGGTGTCGATAGTGGAGAACGTGGCGATCGACTGCGCGAACGCCTACGAGCTGGCCGAGTTCTGGAGCAAGGTGACCGGATACCCGCAGCACGCGGAGGACGGTCCCGGCGCCGAGGAGACCCAGGTGCTGCTGCCCTCCGGGCCGCTGCTGCACTTCAACCAGGTGCCGGAGCCCAAGACCGTCAAGAACCGCATCCACCTGTGTCTGCGCCCGGACACCAGCTGCGAGGAGGAGACCGCACGGCTGCTGGACCTCGGCGCCACCCTGGTCGCGGACCACCGGCGGCCCGACGGAACAGGGTGGGTCGTCCTGGCAGATCCGGAGGGCAACGAGTTCTGTGTGCTGCGCAGCGCGTCCCAGCGCGCCGAGCACGCCGCCGACGGCTGAGCGGTCGGACCGGGCCCGACCGGTCCCGGTCCGGCGTCAGGCCCGCATCAAGTCCGCCAGCTGCTCCAGTTGCGCCCCGTCCTCCAGAGCCGAACCCACTCCCACCGCCCGGCAGCCGGCCGCCAGGAAGTCCTGGGCGTTGTAGGCGTCGACGCCGCCCGTCGCCACCAGCGACACGTCGGGGAACGGGGCGAGCTGGGCACGGACCCAGCCCGGGGTCAGCTGGGCGGCCGGGAACACCTTCAGCCAGCCGAGGCCGAGCGCCAGCGCCTGCGCGATCTCCGTGGCGCTCGCGACCCCCGGCAGATACGGCAGTCCGTGCTCACCGCAGGCCCCGGCCACCTCCGGCAGCATCCCCGGTGAGACGGCGAACGCGGCGCCCGCCACCGCCACCTCCCGCACCTGCGCCGCCGAGAGCACGGACCCGGCCCCGACCGGCAGCCCGCGCTCGGCCCCGGCGGCGACGGCGGCCCGCAGGGAGGAGAACGCGGACGGATCCTGGACCGGCACCTCGACCATCCGGATACCCAGGTCCCAGGCCCGCTCGCACAGTTCCACGGTGGCTTCCGGGTCGTAGCCCCGGAAGATCCCCATCACCGGGACACCGGCGAACGCCTCGTCGAAGAACGTGGAGCGGGGGAGGGGAAGATCCGTCATCGGGGCGACTCCTGTATGGCGCTGGGCGGTCCGTCCTTGTTCCCGCATCATCGGGCACGGTGCGCCCCGCGGCGCGCGCCGCGCGGGGCCGGCGCCCACGCGTGCCGTCGATCAGCTCACGGGCCCGGTCCGGGTACCGCGCGTACCCGCGCCGGGTGGTCGGCTTCGGCCCGGCCGGCGCCACCCGTCGGCGCCTGCGCCGAACGCCCGTCACCGCCGTCACCGCCGCCGCCCGCTGATCCGGGCCCCGCACCGCGGCACGCCGCCCGGCGAAGGCGGTCACCTCCTTGAGTGACGCGCTGCCGGACCCGATGGCCGCCGTGGCCGCCGCCCGGGCCGCCTCCAGCGCCTCCCCGGCCCGGCCGCTCACCGTCACGGGAGCGGATGGGGCCGTCATACTGGCCCCTGCGGAGACGTCTCCGCCCGGGTCGGGAATGGCGGAAGAAGGGGGACATGACGGAGCGTCCGGTGATTCACGGCCGGTATCAGCTGCTGGAGCTGATCGGCCGGGGCGGCATGGGGGAGGTCTGGAGCGCCAGGGACGAGGCACTGGACCGGCGGGTGGCCGTCAAATGCCTCAAGCCGCTGGGGTCGGGGCGCGAGGAGTCCTTCCTGCGGGTGCTGCGGCAGCGCTTCCGGCGCGAGGCGCGGGTGGCGGCCGGGCTCCAGCACCGGGGGATCACCGTCGTCCACGACTTCGGCGAGGACGACGGACTGCTGTACCTCGTCATGGAACTGCTCGTCGGCCGCAACCTCAGCCAGGTGCTGAACGAGGGCGGCGGCGCCCCGCTGCCCGTCGAGGACGTCACCGACATCGCGGCCCAGACCGCCGCCGCCCTCGCCTACACCCACGAACAGGGTGTGGTGCACCGCGACCTCAAGCCGGCCAACGTGATGCGGCTGACCGACGGCACCGTCAAGATCTGCGACTTCGGCATCGCCAGGCTCGCCCACGACATCGGGTTCTCCACCAAACTGACCGGCTTCGGCATGGCCATGGGCACCCCGCACTACATGTCGCCCGAGCAGATCGCCGGACAGCCCGTGGACCACCGCGGCGATCTGTACTCGCTGGGCTGTGTGCTGTACGAGCTGGCCACCGGCGCACCGCCCTTCGACCTCGGCGACCCCTGGGCCATCCTGATCGGCCACCGCGACCACCTCCCGGTACCGCCCAGCAGCCACCGCCCGGAGATCCCCGAACCGCTGGACCGGCTGATCCTCGCGCTGCTCGCCAAACGTCCCGAAGACCGCCCGGCGGACGCCGCTGTGCTGGTACGGGAGCTGGACGCCGGCCCGGTGACCCCGGCCGGCGGCAACGGCGGCGGCAGCGGCGTCGACGGCGAGGGACCGCTGCCGGAGTGGACCCGCGGGATGCGCGCCGGATCCCGGGCCAGCGGCTCGTGGTCGCTGCGCCTGCCGCCCCCCGACCGCACGTCCGGCCTCACCGGACCGTGGACCGGCCCGGTCACCAGCACGCTGCCCGGGCCGCGCCCCGCCCCCGAGTACCTGGCCGTGCTCGCCGGACGGCACCGCGCCGCCCTCGCGCTGGGCCGTCTCGACCGCTGGCCCGAGGCGTACGAGGCACACCGCGCGCTGGCCGCCGAACGCGAACGCGCCCTGGGAGCCGCTCATCCGGACACTCTGGCCAGCCAGTACCAGCTCGCCCACGCGCTGCGCCGCCTGGGCCGCTGGGCCGAGGCGCTCGCCGCCCACCGGCCGGTCGCCGCCACCGGGGCGCCCGAGGCGCTGGACGCCCGGTTCGAGATGGGCATCTGCCTGGGCCGGCTCGGCCACCCCGACCAGGCGCTGGCCCTGTACCAGGAGCTGATCGCGGTGTGCGCCGGCCGGTTCGGGGACCGCCATCCGCGGACGCTGCGCGCCCGGCACGGCCGGGGCATCTCGCTGGGGCGGCTGGGCCGCTGGGCGGAGGCACTGGCGGAGGCCCGGCAGGTGTGGTCGCTGCGCGCCAGGGTGCTGGGCCCCGACGACCGGGACACCCTCGTCAGCCGCCGCGAGATCGCCATCGCGCTGGGCTGGCTGGGCCGCTGGGCGGAGGCGCTGACCGAGTACCGGCAGGTGCGCCGGGCCCGGGAGAAGGTGCTCGGCGCCGCCCATCCGGACACCGCCACCAGCCGCAACGACGAGGCGTACTGCCTGGAACGCCTGGGCCGCCCGCAGGAGGCGGCACTGCTGTACCGGCGGGCGGCCGACGGCTGGGACAACGGGTGGGAGAGCGGCTGGGACAGCGGTGCCGGTCCCGGCGGATGACCGGCGCGGGCCACGTACCATTGCGGGTATGTCCTTTCTCCGCCGCCGCAGCGCCGCGTCCCCCGCGGGCCCGGACTTCGACGTACTGGCCATGGATCCCGGTGACTGGCCGGGAGTTCTGGGCGCCGGCCTGCTGCCCGCGCCCGACGGGAGCTGCCAGGGTGTGGTGCTGCGCTACGACCTGTTCGGCGGGCGCGGCCCCGCGATGGTCATCGGCAACCTCCCGCAGGGATCGCCGGCCCGCGACATCGAAGAGGACGATGTGCCCTTCGAGGTGCATCAGCTGCTCGCGGCCCTGGAGATCGACGAGGACGTGCGGGTCATCGGGTCCGAGGACATCCCGGTGATGCACGACGACAACCTGCTGATCGTGCACCGGATCACCTGCTCGGAGAGCCGGGTGTCCTGCGTGCAGTTCGACCGCAGCGACGGGGTGCTGGTCACCATCGCCAGCTGGGAGCGGCCGATCACCGACGAGCTGTACCAGCTGCTGAAGCCGCTGCCCGCGGAGATGTTCCAGCAGTAGCGCACGGCGCGGCCGGGGCCGGCCCGGGCCGCCTCAGGAGGGCGGCAGCAGGCGCACGTCGGCCGCCCGTACGTACCCGATCCGGTGGCCGACCTGGATCTGGTGGTACTCCTCGCCCCTGATCACCCGGTGCCGCGCCGGGTCGAAGGAGCGTGCCGCGAGGAACTCGGCGGATGTGCTCAGCCCGAGCGCGTACTCCTGGTCCGCCGGGAACTCCGCGATCGGCGTCACCTTCTCCGGCGGCAGGTCCTGCGGATAGGCGGCCGCCTCGGGGTAGGCGCGGCCGTACACCGGTACGGTGTCCCCCTTGCCGGTGCCGCTCAACCCGGTGACGCGCGCGCCGTCGGCGCGGTACGCGGTCCGGGCGTCCGGCGGGTTGTGGAACCAGCCCTTGCGGCCGTCGTACCAGATCGCCGTCCACTCACCGCGCTGCTCGGCGAGCACGAAGGTCTGTCCGGCCCCGGCGCGGGCGCCGGTGTCCCCGATGTCCAGCGAGGAGTTGCCCAGCAGCGGCGCCTTCGGGTCGGGGGAGGAGCGCAGCGCCACCCCGGAGAAGCCGTCGCCCGTGCCGCCCGCGTACGGCGGGTCGATGACCACCAGCGGGCCGTCGGCCACTTCCTCGGCCCCCGATCCGAAGGGCGCCCCGAGCAGGTCGAAGTAGTGCGCCCAGTCCCAGTACGGGCCCGGGTCGTTGTGCATGGCGGAGGCGTTCTCGGGCAGCATGGGCGGCACATTGTGGTGGCCGATGATGTGGTGCCGGTCCAGCGGGATGTCGTACGCGGCGGCCAGGTGGCGCACCAGGCGGGCGGAGGAGCGGTACATGGCCTCCGTGTACCAGGCGGTGGGCTCGGCCAGGAAGCCCTCGTGCTCGATGCCGATGGACTTGCTGTTGACGTACCAGTTCCCGGCGTGCCAGGCGACGTCCGAGGTGGGCACGTGCTGGGCGATCAGGCCGTCCGAGGAGCGCAGGGTGTAGTGCCAGGAGACGTAGCGCGGGTCCTCGATCAGCTCGGTCATGCTGTCGAAGTAGCCCTCGACGTCGTGGATGACGATGTATTCCACGCGCTGTGAGGCGGGCCGGTCGGCCTTGTCGTGGTTGCCGTAGTCGGGTTCGCCGTCGGCGCCGGGGTACTCCTCGTACGCGGCGGGCTGCCACACGCAGGTCACGTCGGCGGGGCATTCGGTGGCGTCCGCCGTGGCGTTCGCGGCGCCGGGCAGGCCGAGCAGCGCCAGTTGGGCGGTGGCGGGGGACAGGCGCGGGTGGGCGGGCAGGTGCAGGTACTGGCCCTCCGGGGTGCGGCGGGCCTGGCCCTCGGCGAGGACGGTGTACAGCTCGTCGGCGAAGGCCGCGGCGCCCTGCGCGGTGTCGGCGCCGGAGTAACGGGCCACCGCCCCGTACCAGTTCGCCGGGTCGGGGCTCGCGGGCAGGCCGAGGTCGCGCTGGGCGCGGGCGAGGAGCGCGGCCCCGCCGGCGGCGTTGGCGGCCCGGTCGGTGCGCAGCCGTTCGGCGGGCAGGCCGGTCAGTTCGGCGGCGCGCTTCACGGTGGCCCAGCCGGGGCCGTCTTCCCGCAGATGCATCGGGCCGTGGCCGCCGGTGACCGAGGGGGCGCCGTCGTGGTGTTCCCAGCGGGAGTGGAGGTAGCCGAGGCCGAGCAGGAGCGCCTCGGGCACCTCGTAGCGCTCGGCGGCGGCGCCGAACGCCTGCCGCAGGGACGTTTCGTGCGGCGGTGCCGGTGCCGGTGCCGCGGCGAGTGCGCCGCCGGGGAGCAGCAGTGCCGTCGCGACGGCGAGGCCAAGGGCGGCGCGGGACGCGCGGCCGCCGGCGCGGTGTACGGACTCCACGCTCGTATGACTATATGTCCGCTATGCGCGAGTCAACGACCTCACCCGCGCGCCGCCCGGCCCGCACCGCCTCAGCGCGTCCCCACCGCCGCCCGTACCGCCCGCCGCGCCAGCGCCCAGTCGTCGTGCAGCCGGCGCAGCAACAGCCGCTGCTCCTCGCCGTACGCCATCCCGCCCGCCGTCGCCGGACCCGGCGCCGCCCGCATCGCCCGCTGCACCGCCTCCTCACAGATCCGGATCTCCCGGGTGAGGATCAGCATCAGATTCACCAGGAAGGCGTCCCGTCCGGCCGGGCCCGACGTCTGCGCCGTCTGGCTGATCCGGCGGCGCGCCAGCGGCGCGTCCCCCAGACACGCCCACAGCGTCGCCAGGTCGTACCCCGGCAGGTACCAGCCCGCCGCGTCCCAGCCCACCAGCACAGGGCCGGTCGGCGACAGCACCACACTGCTCACCAGCGCCTCGCCGTGGCAGAACTGCCGCGGCAGCTCCTGCCCCGGGTCCCGCAGCCCGCGCAGCCCGTGCAGCAGCGCCTGCAGATCGCCGATGTCGCGATCGGTGAGCAGCCCCAGCGCGTGGTAGCGGGCCAGCTGCGCCGGATAGTTGACGGCGTCGTCGAAGGCACCGGGCGGCGGCTGCCACTGGCCGAGCCGCACCAGCGCGCCCAGCAGTGCCCGCTCGTCCGCCACGCTCGGCGGCGACAGCGGATGCCGCACGCCGGCGGCCGGCCGCCCCGGGATGAACTCCGTCACCAGCGTGCAGCTGTGCGGATCGGCGGCCACCAGCTTCGGCACCCGGACCGGCGGCCGGTGCCGTACGAAGCTGCGGTACGCCGCTATCTCCTGCCGGGCCCGTTCGGCCCGCGCCGGTTGGGCGGGGGCGTCCAGCAGGCACTTGGCGACGGCCGCCCGCCGCCCCGTCATCCCGGCGATCACCAGGGAGGGGCCGCGCTCCCGCAGGACCTGGACCGCGCTGAACTCCGGACAGATCTCCTGCACCGCGGCCAGCGCCGCACGCAGCCGGGCCCCACGCGCACCCGAGAGGTCCAGCCGGGCACCGCCCGGCGGCGGGACGGCACGGCCGCCGGCCCGGACGGGTCGCTCAGCGGTGAGTGCGGCGGTCTGGGCGCCTGCGCCGGTCCGGTCGGCCAGGCGCGGCCGGGGCCGGTTGAACACGGGTGAGGGTGCTGAGTACATGGGCGGGCAGGGTCCCTTCGTACGCCGGTACGTTCGAGGGCGCTCCCGGCCCGGGCCCGCACGGGCATCCTGGGGAATGCCCGCCGGAGACCGGGACGGGGTTGCGCGGTTCTACAGCACCGCCCCGGGCGGGTGGCGCACCACCAGGCGGACCCTGGCGAACCCTGGCGAATGGGCATCGCGACCCTCCTTGGCGGTTACTGTCAACTCAGCCGAGATCCTGGGGGCTTGACGTGAGCAGACGACCCAACACCCGCCTGGCCGACCTGTTCAGGCTGGCGGGGTGGTCCAAGGGCGAACTCGCCCGCCTGGTCAACCGCCAGGCGGCCGCCCAGGGCCATCCCCAGCTGTCCACGGACACCTCACGGGTACGGCGCTGGATCGAGGTGGGGGAAACCCCCCGCGATCCGGTGCCCGGGGTGCTGGCGGCGCTGTTCACCGAGCGACTCGGCCGTGTCGTGACCATCGAGGATCTCGGGTTGCGCCGGCCAGGGGATGCGGGGACACGCCAGTCCATCAACGGGCTGCCGTGGGCTCCCCGGCGGACAGCCGAGGTTCTCACCGAATTCACGGGAATGGACCTCATGCTCAACCGACGCGGCATGGTGGGCGCGGGCGCCGCGCTCGCCGCAGGCTCCGCACTCAGCGACGCCATGCACGACTGGCTTCTGACCCCTCCCGGCTCAGGTGCCTCCTCCCCCTCCGAACTCACTTCCGGCAGTATCGATTCAGCGGGCCTCGACCGGTACGAGGCGGCCCCGGTCGGCTCCGAGGAGATCGACGCCCTGGAAAGCTCCGTCGACATCTTCCGCGCCTGGGACGCCAAGAAGGGCGGCGGACTGCAGCGCAAGGCGGTGGTCGGCCAGCTCAACGAGGTGGGCGGCATACTCGCCTACCGCCACCCCCGCATCTGCAGCGGCGGTTGTGGGGGGTGGCGGCCAACCTGGCCGTCCTGGCGGGCTGGATGTCCCACGACGTGGGCCTGGAACCCACCGCACAGAAGTACTTCGTGATAGCCGCCCACGCGGCCAAGGAGAGTGGTGACCGGCCCCGGACCGGCGAGGCGCTGTCCCGGGCGGCACGCCAGATGGTGCACCTGGGCCGGCCCGACGAGGCGCTGGACCTGATGCAGCTCGCCAAGCGCGGCGCCGGGGACGAGGCGCTGCCGCGCACCCGCGCCATGCTGTTCACCATCGAGGCGTGGGCACAGGCGTCCCTGGGACGCGGGCAGTCGATGCGCCGTACCCTGGGCGAGGCCGAGGACCTGTTCGTCTCCGACCGCACCGACGTGCCGCCGCCGAGCTGGATGCAGATGTTCGACGAGGCGGATCTGCACGGGATGCAGGCCCTGGCGTACCGCACCCTGGCCGAACACGACCCGGCGGCGGCCCGGATCGCCGAGCGGCACGCCAACGAGGCGCTGGCGCTGCGGATCAAGGACCGGCAGCGGGCCATGCTGTTCGACCAGATCTCGCTGGCCTCCGCGCACTTCATCGCGGACGAACCCGATCAGGCCACGAACACGGCGCGGCTGGCCCTGCACAGCATCCGCGAGAACTCGTCCCTGCGGACCTGGGACCGGCTGCGCCAGATGTACCGGCTCAGCGCCTACTACCGGGGCTACGCCACGGTGGACGAACTGCGGGAGGAACTGGAGGCCGCCATGCCCAGGGCACTGCCCTCGGGCAGCGCCAGGGTCTGAGGGCTGTCCGGCACATCCCGCCCACCCGGGGACACCTCCCGGCCGCCGGGCCGGGAGCGTCGCGGGCCGGGCGGGAGGTGACAGCCCTCCGGCCCCGCGCACCCGGGTGCCCTCCGCGGACCGGGCCACCCGGCGCGCCGGGCCGCTCCGGGAGAATCCCGCCCACCTGATGGAGGGAGATCCGATGGGCGAGGTGGACACGGCCGTCGCGGCCGGGACCGGTGCCCGGGTCCCGCACCCGATCACGGACGCCGACCGCGAGGGGAGTCACCGCCCGCCGGGCACTGTGCGCACCGACGGCGCGTGAGCCGGGATCGGGCACGGAGCGGGCACCGAACGGGTGGGGGACGCGCCGGGACAGTCATCCGGGGCGGATCACGGACACCGGCGGACGCCGTCCGTCACGGCCGGATCCGCACCACCAGCACACACGCGTCGTCCTCGCGCGGCATCCCGGCCTCCTGCGACGCGGACACCAGGACCCGCAGACACTCCCCGGCGCTGCCCGCCGCCGCCAGCCGGCCGGCCAGCGCCAGCAGCCGCTCGTTCCCGTCGTGATCCTCCCGCGGCGCCCCGGCGGCCCGGCTGTCCGAAAATAGCCCGTCGGTGTGCAGCACCAGCACGTCCCCGGGCTCCAGCCGTTCCACCCGCTCCTCGTACCCCGCCCCCGACAGCGTGCCCAGCAGCGGGCCCACCGGCCGCGCCAGCGCCCGCCCCGCGCCCGCCCGGCACAGCAGCGGCGCCGGATGGCCCGCCTGCGCCCAGGTCAGCAGCCGTTCGCCCGGCTGGTAGCGGCAGCACAGCGCGCTGGCCAGCAGCGGATGACTGCCCAGATCGAGCAGTTCGTTGAGATGCCCCAGCACCGTCCCGGGGCCCGCCCCCGTCAGCGCGATCCCGCGGATCGCCCCCAGCGCCGTCGCCGTACCCGCCGTGGCCACCGCCCCCCGGCCCGGCAGATCGCCCAGGCTCAGCACGGTGCCGCCGTCCGCGAGCTCCAGCGAGTCGTACCACTTCCCGCCCGGCGCCCCGCCGTCCAGCGCGGGCAGATAACGGGCGGCCAGCTCCAGCGAACCGGACGGTCCGCGCTGCGCCGGCACGGTCCGTGACGCCGGTCTCGCCAGCCAGGGCGCGGGACCGCTCTCCGCCGGTTCCTGGAGTTCCACCGTCAGCCGGTGCCCGGCCAGCGCCAGCCGTCGCAGCTGCCGCGTCTCTTCCCCCGGCCGCCCCTCCTCGTCCTCCCGCTCCCTGTCCTCCTCGTCGAGCCCGGTGATGTCACGGATCACCGCCCACATCGCGACGGTGCCACCCGCCTCGTCCAGCACCGGTTCGCCCGCCATCCGCACCGTGCGCCGCGAACCGTCGGGGCGGTTGACGCGGAACTCGCAGTCCATCGCCCGCCCGTCCACCAGACAGCCGGTCATCGCGGCCGACAGCGCCGGCTGATCCGCGGCCACCAGGCAGGACGGCAGCTGGTCCAGGGTGAGCGGCCCGTCCCGTTCCGAGCGCCCGAAGATCGCGAACAGCTCCTGCGACCACACCGCCCCATCCGTCAGCAGGCTCCACTCCGCACTGCCGATCCGCGCCCCCAGCCGTACCGTCCCGGCCTCCTCCGCCGCCCGCGCCGGATGCGCCGCGGCTCCGGGCAGCTGCGGAGCTGCGGCCGGTAGCGGCCGCAGCTCCGCCAGCTGCCGGCCGAACTCGTCCAGCCGCTCGGTCGCCGCGTCCCAGGCCGCCCGGCGCAGCGGCGAGCGTTCCGCGTGCCGCAGCGTCCGCGCGTCCTCCCGCAGCCGGCGGGCCCTGGCCATCAGGGTGTCGAACTGATCGAGGGTGTCGAAGGTGTCGCTCCCTGCTGGCAGATCGTTCGCGGAGGATTCCGAATGGGGGGAGGAGAGCATGTCTGATCCCTGATACCTGGTACGGCGCGCGGTTCGTGCCGGACACCGACGCCGGTCGGAACCAGGCGCGGTTGACTACCGACTGTGCCATGCCGCGCGCCGCTCCGTAAGAGATTCGGCCGCTTGCCGCCGGGGCATGGCCGAGGACACTTCGACAGCGGGCCGACCGCAGGTGTAGACAGGCTTCCAACGGCAAGGATGACCGGCGTCCCACTGCTCGATCCGGAAATCCCGTTGCCACCGGACTTCCCCAACCGGATGCTGACTCATATGTTCGCCAGTCCCATCGAAACAGACATAGCGCCCAGCGGAACCCTTCTCGGGCTTCTCCAGCGAGGGCGCGGCGACGGATGGCTGCACGCCCTCGCGGCGCCACGGCCGGACGCCGTCGCCGCGCTGAACCACTGCGTGCTCCGCGACCCACGCCCGGACTGGCAACTCGAACACCGGTCGCTCTACTACGCGCGCCTCTACCGCGAGCTGGACGCCCCGCTCGACGCCATCGGCGAGCACCTCTTCGACCCCGTCGACGCCTTGGAGGAGTGCGAGCAGCGCACCGGACTCGCGCTGTCCGTCCTGGGCCACCTGGTGACCGCGGGGCGGCAGGACGCGCTGGCGCTGCTGCGCCGGTACGCGGTGACCGGCGCCAACTGGCGCTGGGCCCTGGACGAGCTGGCGGTGCGCGAGGACGACGCCGGGCTGCGCGAACTGGGCCCCGCGATCCTGGCCCGCTTCCCCGGCACCGAGGCAGGCGAGCGCGCCCTCATCGAAGCCGTCCGTGACTCCTTCGAACCCCGCCCCTGGCACCTGTGGGCCGAGGACCCCGCCCGCTCCGGCCAGCGCGAGCGGCTGGCCAGAGCCCTGGAGATCGGCGATTTCGACCGCTGGCAGCGCCAGCTGCGCCCGCCGACCCCGCAGCCGGGCTGGAGTGTGCGTGCCGTCCTGGACTGGGCCAGGGAAGGGTACGAACAGACCCCGCGCCAGTGGCGGGAGGCCGCCGCGGCTCGCTGTCTCGGCGCGGTGGCGGGCCCCGGCGACCGCGAGGTGCTGCTCCGGGCGGCCGTGGAAGGGCCCAGCCCGGTGGTGCGGGCCGCCGCCCTGCGCCACCTCGCCGAACGCGGCGACCCGGCCGTCTTCGAGCTGATCCAGCGGGCGGCGGAGGAGCCGGACGAGGAGCTGGCCCAGGCGGCGGTCACCGCGTACGCCCGGATGAACGACGACGGCGCGCTGCGCCAGGCGCGCGGCTGGCTGGAGCGGACGGACGAACTGGGCCGCACCGCCGCCGTGATGCTCGCCCGCCGCGGCTCCGCGCCGGACGCGCCGGGCGTGCTGGCCGCGCTGCGCCGGGTGGTGCGCACCAGGGGTACCGACGCCAAGGAACTGCGGGCCCTGGTGGAGGGCTCGGCCCGGCTGGCCATAGGACCGGCGGTGCCGGTGCTGCGGCACATCTACCGGCAGACCATCTCCTCCCAGCTGCGCGGCCACACCGCCCGGGCGCTGGCCGTCACCGACCCGACGTTCGCCTCGGGGTTCGCGGTGGAGTGCCTGTGGGACTGCGAGGAGGAGACCAGGGAGGTCGCCGCCCACCATGCCGCCACGGCGGACGCCCGCGTCCTGGACCGGCTGCGTTCCCTGGCAGCGGACCCGGCCGAGCAGGAGGGCGTCCAGACGGCGGTCAGGGGCCGGCTGGCACCGTCCTGAGCGGGCGGGTGCCGCAAGGGCGGACACGCCGGCTGCCCCGCGCGCCCGCGGCCGGCCTTACGGCGCTGCAATCGCCCCCGTGCTGAGCTGAGTTCATGAAGAGCACAGCGAACGACGGACGGGTGGGGCGGGCGCCCCGGAAGCTGCGGGTGTGGTGCGCGGCCGGCGCGGTGGCGGCCGGGGCAGTGGTGGGCGCCCCACCGGCACAGGCCATCACCGGTGGCGAACAGGCCACCACCACCTACTCCTTCATGGCCTCCCTCCAGGACACGGGCGGCGAACACTTCTGCGGCGGCACGCTCATCGCGGCGCGGTGGATCCTCACCGCCGAGCACTGCGTGCTGGCCGACCCGGGCGACGCCGAGAGCGACCTGCGGGATCCGGCCACGATCCAGGTCCGGGTGGGCAGCAACGACCGCACCCGGGGCGGCGAGGTGCGTCGCGGCGAACGGATCGTCGCCGCCCCGGCGGACCCGGACAGCGGCCAGGACATGGCCCTGCTCGCATTGGACGCCCCGGTCGCGGCCGCGCCCGCCGCCCTGCCCCGCCGGGCCCCGGACACCGGGGACCCCGTGCGCACCATCGGCTGGGGCGACCACCGGCTGCCGGAGAACCCGGGCGACCCGTGGGGACCGCGTCCGGTGAAGCTGCGGCAGCTGGATTCGCGCCTCATCGCCCCCGAACGCTGCACCGGCATCAGCGGCGAACCCATCCTTCCCGGGGAGCTGTGCGTGCGGGCCCTGCCCGGTGAGGGCAGCACGTGGCCGCAGACCGCGCGGGCGGGCGACTCCGGCGGCCCCCTGCTGACGCGGACCCACGGCACCTGGACCGTCGTCGGGGTGGTCTCCCGGGGCAGCCTCGACCAGCACGGCGTCTACGGTTCCAGCCACGCCGAGCGGGAGTGGATCCGGGACACCGTCACCGGGTGACACCGCGGCCGCTCACCCGCCCGCCGCCCCTCACGCGCGGCGACGGTACGTATGCTCGGCGTCACGCAGGGTCTCCGGATGACCGAGGAGCGCGGGTGAGCGGACGCTGGGAGTTCTGGGTCGACCGGGGCGGCACCTTCACCGATGTGGTGGGGCGGCGGCCCGACGGTTCGCTGGCGACGGCCAAGCTGCTGTCGCACGATCCCGGGCGGTACCGCGACGCCGCCGTCGCCGGGATCCGGCGGATGCTGGGCCTCGCGCCCGGCGAGGAGGTGCCCGCCGAGCGGATCTCCGTCGTGAAGATGGGCACCACCGTGGCCACGAACGCGCTGCTGGAGCGGCGCGGTGAGCCCACCGTGCTGCTGATCAGCGCCGGCTTCCGGGACGCCCTGCGCATCGCCTACCAGAACCGGCCGCGGCTCTTCGACCGGCGGATCGTGCTGCCGCGGGCGCTGTACGAGCGGGTCATCGAGGTGCCGGAGCGGGTCGGTGCCCACGGGGAGATCGTCGCCGCCCTCGACGAGCACGCCCTGCGCGCCCGCCTGCGCCGGGCCCACGCCGCCGGGTACCGCAGCGCCGCCGTCGTCCTCCTGCACGGTTACCGGTACCCGCAGCACGAGCGGGCCGTCGTCCGGCTCGCCCGGGAGGCGGGGTTCACCCAGGTGTCCGCCTCCCACGAGGTCAGTCCGCTGATCCGGCTCGTCACGCGCGGGGACACGACGGTCGTCGACGCGTATCTCTCCCCCGTGCTGCGCCGGTACGTGGCGCGGGTGGCGGGCGAACTGCGCGGCGTACGGCTGATGTTCATGCAGTCCAGCGGCGGCCTGCGGGAAGCCGGCCACTTCCGCGGCAAGGACGCCGTCCTGTCCGGGCCGGCCGGTGGGGTGGTCGGGATGGCACGCAGTTGCGCCGAGGCCGGCCACGACCGGGTCATCGGCTTCGACATGGGCGGCACCTCCACCGATGTCTCGCACTACGCGGGGGAGTTCGAGCGGGTCTTCGGCACCGCCGTCGCCGGGGTCCGGATGGGCGCGCCGATGATGGACATCCACACCGTGGCGGCCGGTGGCGGCTCGCTCCTGTGGTTCGACGGGACGCGCTACCGCGTCGGCCCCGAGTCGGCGGGCGCGGTGCCGGGCCCGGCCTGCTACCGGCGCGGCGGGCCGCCGACGGTCACCGACGCCAATGTGATGCTGGGACGCGTCCAGCCAGGACACTTCCCCGCCGTGTTCGGTCCGGGCGGGGACCAGCCGCTGGACGCCGCCGTGGTGCGGGAGGAGTTCGCGCGGCTCGCACGGGAGATCTCCGGCGCGACCGGGGACACCCGCACCCCGGAGCGGGTCGCGGCCGGTTTCCTGGAGATCGCGGTGCTCGGCATGGCCAACGCGGTGAAGAAGATCTCCGTGCAGCGCGGTCACGACGTCACCCGGTACGCCCTGGCGAGTTTCGGCGGCGCCGGCGGGCAGCACGCGTGCGCGGTCGCCGACGCGCTGGGCATCGAGACCGTCATCGCCCCGCCGCTGGCCGGAGTGCTCTCCGCGTACGGGATCGGGGTGGCGGACGCCACCGCCCTGCGGGAACACTCCATCGAGACGGAGCTCACCCCCGAAACCCTGGGCGGCGTACGGGAGATGTGCCGGGAACTGGCGCGGCGGGCCCGCGCCGAACTGCTCTCCGACGGCATCCCGCCCGAGTCCGTCCGCACCGTCTCCCGGCTCCATCTGCGCTACGCGGGCACGGAGGCCGACCTGCCCGTCGAGCTCGGCGAACTCGACGCCATGACCGAGGAGTTCACCGCCGCCCACCGGGCCCGCTACGGGTTCGCCATGGACAAACCACTGGTCGTCGCGCTGGCGGTCGCCGAAGCCGTGGGGGCCGCGGGGCCGGCCGCACCGGGGAGGCCGACCCCGGCGCGCGGCGCGGACGAGCCGCCACCGGAACCCGTCGACCGGGTACGGATGTACGCGGCGGGACGCTGGTACCCGCGGGCCGCGCTCCACCGGCGGGCCGATCTGCGGGCCGGGGACGCCGTGGAGGGGCCGGCGATCATCGCCGAGCCGGACGCCACGACCGTCGTCGACCCGGGGTGGCGGGCCGAGTCCGGGCCGCGGGGACATCTGATCCTGCGGCGGGTGCGGGACCGGCCGCGCACCGCCGCCGTGGGCACCGCGGTGGACCCGGTGCGGCTTGAGATCTTCAACAACCTCTTCATGGCGATCGCCGAACAGATGGGCGTGCGGCTGGAGAACACCGCGCACTCCGTCAACATCAAGGAGCGGCTGGACTTTTCCTGCGCCCTGTTCGACGCCTCGGGGAACCTGATCGCCAACGCGCCGCACATCCCGGTGCATCTGGGCTCGATGGGGGAGTCCATCAAGGAGGTACTGCGGCGCAACGCCGGCACGATGCGCCCCGGCGACGTGTACGCGATCAACGATCCGTATCACGGCGGGACCCATCTGCCCGATGTCACGGTCGTCACCCCGGTGTTCGGCGAGGGCGGCGGAGCCGGGACGGACGGGCCGCAGCTGCTCTTCCTCGTCGCCTCCCGCGGGCACCACGCCGAGATCGGCGGCATCACGCCCGGCTCCATGCCCGCCTTCAGCCGCACCATCGACGAGGAGGGCGTGCTCTTCGACAACTGGCTGCTGGTGCGCGACGGCGTCCTGCGCGAGGCCGGGACCCGGGCGCTGCTCACCGGGGCCCGCCACCCCTCCCGGAACCCGGACGCCAATCTCGCCGACCTGCGCGCCCAGATCGCCGCGAACGAGAAAGGCATCGCCGATCTGCGCGCCCTGATCGACCAGTTCGGCCTGGACGTGGTGCACGCCTACATGGGGCACGTCCAGGACAACGCCGAGGAATCGGTGCGCCGCGTCATCGGGGCGCTGCACGACGGCTCGTACCGCTACGAGACCGACGCCGGGGCCGTCATCCGGATCGCGGTCACCGTGGACCGCACGAACCGGTCCGCCGTGCTCGACTTCACGGGCACCTCCGCGCAGCGGCCCGACAACACCAACGCGCCCTCCTCGGTGGTGATGGCGGCGGTGCTGTACGTCTTCCGTACCCTCATCGCGGACGAGATCCCGCTCAACAGCGGGTGCCTCAAGCCGCTGGAGGTACGGATTCCGCCCGGCTCGATGCTGGCGCCCGCCCATCCGGCCGCCACCGTGGCCGGCAACGTCGAGACCTCCCAGGCGGTCACCGGCGCCCTGTACGCCGCGCTCGGGGTCCAGGCCGAGGGGTCGGGCACCATGAACAACCTCACCTTCGGCAATGACCACGTCCAGTACTACGAGACGATCGCCAGCGGGTCCGGCGCCGGGGACGGGTTCCGCGGCGCCGACGCCGTGCAGACCCACATGACCAACTCCCGGATCACCGACCCCGAGGTCCTGGAGTGGCGCTACCCGGTCCGGGTGGAGGAGTTCCGCGTCCGCGAGGCCAGCGGCGGGCCCGGCCTCCGGCGCGGCGGGAACGGGGTGCGGCGGCGGATCCGGTTTCTGGAGCCGATGACGGTCACCGTGCTGTCCGGCCACCGGCGGGTGCCCCCGTACGGCATGGCGGGCGGCGGGCCCGGCGCGCTCGGCCGCAACGCGGTGCGCCGTGCCGACGGCCGTACGGAGCCGCTCGCCGGTGCCGACACCGCGCGGGTCGCGGCCGGGGACGAGGTGATCATCGACACGCCGGGCGGCGGGGGGTACGGGCCACCCGCCCCCGGCCCCCGCCCGCACCCGGCGCGGTCCGGCGAAGAGGACGAGTTCTAGGGAACGCCCGGCCCGTACCGGCCGGCGTGCGGCGCGAACAGGTCCAGCAGCCGGGTGCGGGCCGCCCGCACCCGGAAGGCCAGGATCTCGGCGATCACCCGCAGCAGCGCGTACCCGAAGTCCGGATCGTCGTCGCACACCGCCTGCACCTGCGCCCCGTCGAACTCGTACGCCCGCACCGGACTGAGCGCCTCCGCACCGAAATCCCACTCGTACGGCGGAAACAGCCACGACCAGCCCAGCAGATCGCCGGTCTCCAGCGAGGTCACCGGGGTCGGGCGCGGGCCCGACAGCTGCATGTCCAGGGTGACGGTGCCCGAGCGCAGCACCCAGAACCGGTCTGCGCGCCCCTTCTCCTCGAAGATCCGTTCGCCCTGGTCGAAGGACACCTCCTGCGCCAGTGCCATCAGCCGCTCCCGGTGCGTGGGCGGCAGCACCCGCAGCAAGCGCGTGGAAGCCGTCATCGCCGCGCCTCCTCCCGTGCCTTCCCGTTCTCTCCATGGCACCCCATTCGGGCGCATCCCGCATCCCCGGCCGCCTGCCGCGCCGCCCCGGCCTCCACCGCCCCCGCTCCCGCCGCGCGCCCGCCCGGCCCCCGGCGTTCAATGGGGGCAGGGAAAGGGCCCGCCCCAGCGGCCGAGGAGGAATGTGACCGCCAGCCCCGATCCACTGCCCCTGGACGCCGCCGTGGTACTGGTGCTCGGCGCGCGCGACGAGGTACTGACCTGTACCCCGGACGCCGCGGAACTGCTGGGGCGGCCCGCCGAGCACATCACCGGGCAGCGCCTCGACCAGCTGCTGGATCGCGTCGAACACGGCTGCGCCACCCTCGCCCGCCCCGGGCGCCCGGATTCCCTGCGCCTGCGGCTGACCACCGTCGATCTTCCCGGCGGTGGCACCGCGCGCCGCCTGGTAACCCTCACCCCCGAGGACGCGGCGCACCGCCACGAGGAGGACCAGGCGCTGGTCCGCGCGCTGTTCTCGCAGCGCCGCGTCGGCATCGCCATCCACCGCACCGACCTGCGAATCACCCGCATCAACCTCACCCCGCAGGTGCTGCTGAGCGCCACGAAGACCGATGAAGGGCAGGCGCGGCCGTCGCCGCTGCCCGCCCCGATCAGCGCCATGCTGGTTCCCGAGGACGCCGACGCCCTCAGCGGCCGGCTGCGCCAGGTCGTGGACAGCGGCGAGCCCGTCATCGACTGGGAGCACACGGCACGGCTGCGGGACGCGCCCGACGACGAACGGGTGCTCAGCATCCAGATGTTCCAGCTGCGCGACCGCGCCGAACGGGTCCAGGGCGCCGTCAGCATCTTCACCGACATCACCGAGCAGTACATCTCGCGCCGCCGGATGGCCCTGCTGCACGCGGTCGCCGAACGCATCGGCGCCACCCTCGACATCGCCGCCAACGCCCAGGAACTGGCCAAGGTGCTGGTGCCCGGCTTCGCCGACCTCGCCGGCGTCGACATCTCCGGACTGATGCTCGGCGGCGACGAACCCGAGTGGACCGTGCCCGGCGCACAACTGCGCCGGCTCGGCGGCGAGATCGCCCACGGAGAGTGGCCCGCCGAGGTCTACCCGCCCGGAGCGCTCTTCCGCGTCGAAGAGTTCGCAGACCCCCGGCTGACCGGCGACCGCGCGCTGCGCGAGCCGCTGCCCGAGGCGGTGCGGACCACGCCGCTGACCCCGCCGGGCGCCGAGCCGGGACCGGCCGCGTACCAGCTGCCGCAGGGGCCGGGGTCACGGATGATCGTGCCGCTCACCGCCCGTGGCCAGGTCCTGGGCGCCCTGCACCTGTGGCGCGCGCCGGGGCGGCTCACCTTCACCCTCCAGGACGCCTGGCTCGGCGAGGAGATCGGCTCCCGGGCCGCCCTCAGCCTCGACAACGCGCGGCGTTACACCCGCGAGCACCGCACCGTCGAATCGCTCCAGCGCAGCCTGCTGCCGCAGCCCGTCGTCGAGCTGAGCGCCGCCCGCACCGCCGGCAGCTACGTCGCGGCCCGCACCGCCGCCGGTACGGGCGGCACCTGGTACGACGTGATCCCGCTCTCCTCCGCGCGGGTCGCGTTCGTCATCGGTGACATCGCCGGGCACGGCCTGAACGCCACCGCCACCATGGGCCGGCTGCGTACCGCCGTACAGACCCTCGCCGACCTCGACCTCGCCCCCGAGGAACTGCTCACCCGCCTCGATGACCTGGCCATCCGGCTGGCCGACGCCGAGCAGGAACCGCGCGACGGCACCGGGGCGGTCGGCGCGACCTGCCTGTACTGCGTGTACGACCCGGTCAGCGGTGACTGCACCATGGCGGGCGCCGGACGGGTGCCCCCGGTCCTGGCCCTGCCGGGACGGCCGCCGGAGGTCGTGCCGCTGAAGGCGGGACCGCCGCTGGGAGTCGGCGGCACCCCCTTCGAATCCGTCCGGGTGCGGCTCGAACCGGACAGCTGGCTGCTGCTGTTCAGCGACGAACTGGTCGCCGCCAGGGCCGGCGACGGTGACATCCTCGAACCGGCGGAGAACACCCCGGAGGAGCGGATGGAACTGCTGCGCGCCGAACTCTCGGCGGCAGGCGACCGCACCCCCGCCGAACTGGGCCGCGCCGTCCTGGACGCGCTGCTGCCCCGCCGCACACCCGACAGCGAGGTGGCGCTGCTGGTCGCCCGGGTCCGCACCCTGCCCGAGGACGCCACGGCGCACTGGAGTTTCGCCGCCGACCCCGCCGTGGTGGGCGAGGCCCGCAACGCCGTCCTCGACCGGCTGACGGAGTGGGGGCTGGACGCCAACGTCTTCGCCACCGAACTGATCGTCAGCGAACTGGTCACCAACGCCATCCGGTACGCGGGCGGCCCCGTCGAACTGCGGCTCATCCGGGACGAGACGCTCATCTGCGAGGTCTCGGACCCCAGCGAGACGCAGCCGCACCTGCGCCGCGCCCGGCCCACCGACGAGGGCGGCCGGGGACTGTTCCTGGTCGCGCAGCTCGCCCATCGCTGGGGCAGCCGCTACACCTCCCGGGGCAAGACCATCTGGACCGAACAGCTCCTGGACACGGAACCGGGGTAGGCGATGGTGGACGGCGGACCGGAGCGCAGAGCCGGGGCCATGGCCGGCGGCGCCATGCCGGACCGGTCCAGCGGAGCCCTGACCGACCTGATGCGGCAGGCCGTCTTCGTGCAGGACGAGAGCGGCGCCATCATCCTGTGGGGCCCGGAAGCCCAACTGCTGTTCGGCTACCCGCCCGAGCGGGCGCTGGGGCAGCAGGCCGCTGACCTGCTGCTCCCCGACGGGCCCACCGGGCCGGCGCGGGAATGGCAGCGTACGGCGCGCACCGGGCGCGAGTGGGCGGGCGTGCTGCCGGCCCGGCACGCCGACGGGCACACCCGGCTGGTCGAGGTCCGCAGCCGCCCCGCCCCGGCGCCCGGCGGCGCCGTCTGCATCCTCAGCCAGGCCGCCGACGCCGGCACCCTGCGCGAACTCGCCTCCGACCTCGCCCTGTCCACCGGGCTCATCAACCAGTCCCCGGTCGCCCTGGGCCTGTTCGACACCGATCTGAACTGGCGGCGGGTCAACCCCGCGCTCGCCCGGCTGCACGGGGTCCCGGCATCCGAGCTGATCGGCCGCTCGTTCGGCGCGACACTGACCGAGACCGACGTCAGCGGCGTCGGCGAGGTGCTGCGCCGGGTCCTGGAGACCGGCCGCCCCGTCATCGACCACCGCACCACCGGACGTACCCCCGCCGACCCCGACCGCGACCACGTGTGGTCCGCCTCCTTCTACCGTCTTGACGAGCCGGACGGGCGCCCGCTGGGCGTGGCGATGTCCGCCATCGACGTCAGCGAACGGGTGCGCGCCAACAACGAGGTGGCCAGGGCCCGGATACGGCTCGCGCTGATCGCGGAGGCGGGCACCAGGGTCGGCACCACCCTCGATCTGCGGCAGACCGCGCACGAACTGGTGCGGGCCGCCGTACCGCGCTACGCCGACCTGGCGGGCGTCGACATCCTCGACGCGGTGCTCGGCGGCGGCGCGGCCCCGCCCGTCCAGCGCGACGGTTCGGCGGTCTTCCGGCTGCTGGCGTTCGCCGGCGGCGAGGGCACGGCGCTGGAGCCGGCGGCGCGGGACATCGGCAGCCCGGTGACCTTCGGCCCGGCCAGGATCAACACCCAGGCGGTGCGGCACTCCCGCCCGATCCTGCTGGCGAAGGCCACCGCGCAGGGGCTGCGGCGGCTGACCCGCGACGAACGGGAGGCACGGCTGCTGGAGTCCGCCGGGGTGCACTCCGTCCTGGTCACCCCGCTCATCGCACGCGGCGAGGTGCTGGGCACCCTCACCCTCATGCGGACCACCGGCAGCCGGGCGTTCGACGAGGAGGACCGGGAGCTGGCCGGGGAGCTGGCGGCGCGCGCCGCGATCAGTGTCGACAACGCCCGGCTGTACACCAGGGAACGGAACACCGCGCTCACCCTCCAGCGCAGCCTGCTGCCGCAACTGCCTCAGGAACGCTCGGACATCGAGATCGCCTACCGCTACCGGCCCGCCGTCTCCGAGGTCGGCGGGGACTGGATCGATGTGCTGCGGCTGCCCGGGGGGCGGTTCGGCCTGGTGGTGGGCGATGTGATGGGCAAGGGGGTGCGGGCCGCGGCCATCATGGGGCAACTGCGCTCCACCATCCGGGCGCTGGCCCGCATGGGAGTGCCCCCGGCCGAACTGCTGGGGCATCTGGACGGCATCGCGGAGTTCCTCGGCGACTCGATCGCCACCTGCCTGTACGCGGAGTGCGACCCCCGCGAGGGATGGTGCGAGCTGGCGAGTGCCGGGCACCTGCCCCCGGTGCTGGTGCAGCCGGACGGGCGGGGCGAGTTGCTGCGACTGCCCCGGGCGGTGCCGCTGGGGGTGGGCGGTGTGCCGTTCCTGAGCGTCCGGTTGCGGCTGGCCCCGGGGGCGACACTGGCGCTGTTCACGGACGGTCTGGTGGAGGAGCGCGGACACTCGATCGACGAGGGGCTGCGGGCGGTGCTGCGGCTGCTGGAGGGGCCGGCCGGTTCACTGGAGGAAACCTGCGACACTGTGCTGGGCATCCGGGGGCGCGACACCGCTCCGCAGGACGATGTCGCGCTGCTGGTGGCGCGGGTGCACCGGGGTGGGGCCGACAGCGAGAAGCGGTCCGCGTGACCGGCCGCTGTTCCGCCGTGCCCGCGACCGCGCCCATGGCCGAGGCCGGGGCGGGAGCCGAAGTCGAAGCCTGAGCCGCCCTGTCCGTATCCGTACCAAACGAACCATCCACACCATCCGAACGATCTGGGTCATCCGAACCATCCGTGCCGAATCGATCAATGTCCGTGCCACCGCTTAGTGTGGGATCCGTGACCGCACCAGCAGGAACGACCCACGCGACCCCGGCCCCGGGTCCCGCCGCCGACGAAGGGCTCGCCCGGCGGCTGCGCGCGCTGGCCTGCACCGCGCCCCTGCACGACCTGGACGCCCGCAAGGCCAACCTCGCCGGCGAGTACGGCACCTACGCCATGGCGGAGGTCGCGCTCGCCGCCATCGATCTGGTCACCCTCAGCATGGACTTCGACACCGGGGCCGACCACGAGCAGGTCGTTCTGCGGCTGCTGCCGCGCGTCGCGGCCCAGGCGCCGCGGCGGGCCGCCGCCGAACACGAGCGGGTGGCCCGCTGGGTGCTCGACAACCTCATCAACGTCGGCAGCGTGGACCGCGGTTTCCGCGCCGTCTACGGCACCTTCGGGCCCGACGGCGCCTATGTGCGCCGCGACTACGACTTCAAGCTGATCGAGGAAGTGCCGGGGCCTGGCGGCGGGGTGTACCTGCGCACCACCGACGAGGCCGTCAACGTCCTGGTCGGCGCGCTGGACACCGACGTCACCAGCGCCCAGATCGCCGCCGAGGTCAAGCTGGAGGTGCTGATCAGCCGTGGCCGGCTCGCCGACGCCCAACTCGCCGCCGAGGCCGCCCGCTACCGCACCGTCCAGTACGCCGAGACGCTGCGCCGCGCCCTGGAGGCCACCCGGCGCAACGTCCGTGCCGTCGACTGGCTGCGCACCGTGCCCGACCTCATCGGCGAGGCGCTGGAGCACATCGCCGACCGCTACCGGCACGAGAACGCCATCCTCACCAACATCCGGCGCGCCAGGGACGAGGCCATAGAGCCCGAGAACAAGCTGCGCGCCGCAGAACTGGTCGACATCGTCAAGGACTGCATCCGCCGCCACACCCAGCTCCAGTCCCGGCTGCTGGAGGCCGGGCCGCTGTTCCGCGCCGAGCAGGACCGGCAGGCGTTCGCCCCGCGGGCCGCCCGGGCCGGCGTCGACCTCTACGGTCAACTGCTGGCCCCGCTGCTGCCCGAGCCGCTGGAGCGGGCCGCCCGGGTCACCGACGCCTACTTCGCCAAGGGCACAGGACCGCGCACCCCCGGTGCGGTGCGCCTGGCCGACCTGACCGAACTGCTGCTGACCCCGCCCGCGCCCCGCGAACACCTCGGCGCGGAACTGCCGGAGCCGGACCTCGTCGCCACCCCCGACGACTCCCGCTTCAGCGAGGAACAGCTGGCCGCCGCCCTGGAGATACTGGACCTGCCGCCCGACGCCCCGCGCCGGCTGTCCGGACTGCTGGAGCAGGCCCGCCGCAAGGCCCCCGCGGACCCGGAACTGCCCTATCTGCTGACCCTGCTGGCCGTGCACGCCGCCAGCCCTCCGGTGGGCACCGCCTATCGGCAGGGCGAACGCCGGCTGCTGTTCGCCGTCGACGACGGCACGGTGCTGCGGGACCCGGAGTTCGGCGGCGCCGACCTGATCGTCGGCACCGCACTGCTGGACGCGGCCTCGATGGCCGCCGACCGCTCGGAGAGCACGTCATGACCACCGCAGCCGACGCCCTGGGAACGGAAGGCGACGACGAGGGCGCCGCGCCCCCGCCGTCGGCAGCCGCCCCCGTCACCCCGGCGGACGCCGCCGACGCCGCACGGCTGGTCAGCTTCGGGCTCCAGCCCAAGCTGCTGCCCGCCCGCGACGCCGAATACGCGGGACTGCTGCGCCGCTACCAGGAGGAGCCCACGTTCGCCCGGCTCGCCGACGCCGTCGCCACCGGGCTCGGGCTGGTCGTCCTGGAGGTGTCCACCCGCGCCGGGATGGCCATGACCGCCGCCGAGGACTCCGTGTTCGCGGTCCGCATGAGCGAGTACGCCCGCCGCACCACCGCCGACTCCACCGACCGCTTTCTGCACGGCCTGGCCCATCTCGCCGTCGCCGCTCTGGCCTTCCCGCGCCCCCAGGACCTCGCCGACGACGGCTACATCGGCCGCATCACCATCAACGGGGTGGACTCCTTCGTACGGCAGGCCTGCCGGCGCCTGGAGCAGCGCGCCGCCGAGGAGGGGGAGAACACCGACCCGGCCTCCGGCGCGCCCGGCCTGGAAGCCGCCTGGCGGGTGTACGCGCGGCGCAGTGCCACCGGGGCGACCAAGGACGCGCGGCGGCTGGCCGGTTCCACCACCGGCATCGTCGGCAAGGCGGTGGCGTTCCTCACCGACTCCGGCTTCCTCCAGCGCACCGGGGACGACGCGGGCGGCGCGTACCGCACCACCGCCCGCTACCAGCTCCAGGTCCGCGACATGGCGGCCGGGGCCGCGCTGAGCGAACTGCTGGAGCTGGGCATCGTGCCGGTGAGCGACGGCAGCGCCTCGCTGCTGCCACCCGACACCACCGACGACCTCGACCTGGTGGACGGCGCGGGACTGCCGTTCCACAGCTGACCGTTCCGCTTCCGGCCCCGCCCTCGGCCGTTCCCCGCCGGCCGGCCACCCGACACCACCACGACCTACGAGAGCCCAGCCACATGTACGAGTTGTCCCGGGTCCGCCTCTACTCGATCGGACCGGCCGGCGCGCGCTACGCCGACACCGTCCTCGATCTGCGCGGAGTCGGCGATGTGGTGCCCACCCCGGCCCCCGCCCAGGCGGACTTTTTCGAGGAGGAGCCCACCGGGCCGCCGCGCCGCCCCGCGCCCGCCGGGGTGCTCTTCCTGGAGAACGGCGGCGGCAAGTCCGTCCTGCTGAAGCTGATCTTCTCGGTGATGCTGCCCGGCCACCGCAACACGCTGGGCGGGGCCAGCTCCGGTGTGCTCCGCAAGTTCCTGCTCGCGGACGACTGCGGTCACGTGGCCCTGGAGTGGCAGCACACGCTCACCGGCGAGAGCGTGGTGGTCGGCAAGGTCAGCGAGTGGCGCGGGCGCCAGGTGTCCGGCGACCCGCGGAAGTTCGCCGAGGCCTGGTACTCCTTCCGGCCCGGCCCGGGGATGAATCTGGACTCGCTGCCGGTGGCCGAGTCCACCGCGCTGCGGCCCCGCGAGGACCGGGGCGAGGGCGCCTCCGGTGCGCGCGGACGGCGCCGCACCATGAAGGGGTTCCGGGACGTCCTCACCGAGACCGGCAAGGCCTACCCGAACCTGGACGTGGTGTGGGAGGAGATCCACGAACGGTGGATCGAGCAGTTGCAGCGGCTCGGCCTGGACCCGGAACTCTTCCGCTACCAGCGCGAGATGAACGCCGACGAGGGTGAGGCGGCCGGGCTCTTCGCGGTCAAGAACGACTCCGACTTCACCGATCTGCTGCTGCGCGCGGTCACCGACACCCGGGACACGGACGGGCTCGCCGACCTGGTGCACGGCTTCGCCCACAAACTGGGCCGCCGCGCCGAACTGACCGCCGAACGCGACTTCACCGCAGGCTCCCTTGACCTGCTGGGCCGCATCTCCGAGTCCGCCGCCGAGTGCGAGCAGGCCCGTACGGTGCACGGCACCGCCGAGCGGCGGGTACGCGCCCTGGCCGCCCGGCTGGCCTCCCGGGGCAGGACGGAGCGTGACCGGGCGGCGGAGCTGGCCGCCGGGGTCGAGTCGGCACAGGCGGCGGTCGCCGCCGCCGAGCACGAGCGCGCCGACGCCTCCCTGATCGCGGCCGAACTGGCCTACCGCCACGCCTCGCTGGCGCTGGCGGCGGCCGAGCGGGCGGCGGCGGCGCAGCGCCGGGAGCTGACGGACGCCAGGACGCTGCAGGCCGCGTGGCAGGCGGCCGAGACCGTACTGGCCCACCGGGCCGCCGCTGACCGCTCGGCCCGGGTGGCGGCGGCCATCCAGGAGGCGGAACGGGACGCGGCCCCCGCGCTGGCGGCCCGCGGCAAGGCGGCGGGCGAGCTGGTACGGGCGCTGCACGCGGCGGCCGAGGACAGCGAACGGGCGGCCGGCGAACAGGAGGAGCGCTCCGCCGGGCTGCAGCGTGAGTCCGAGTCGGCGCACCGTGATGCCACGGCGGCGGCCACCGCCGCCCAGCGGGCCCGCAGCGAGTCCGAGCATCTGCGCCAGCGGCTGGCCGAGGTCGAGGCGGAGACGGCGGAAGCGGTCCGCAACGGCTGGCTGGAGGGCGCGGACCCGGCCCGAGCCGCCCTGTCCGCCTCCGACGCGGAGAAGTCGGCGACGGCCGCCTGGGAATCGGCGCGCGAGGCGGCGATCCGCGCAACGGAACAGCTGCGCGACGCCACCACGGCCCAGGCGGGCGCCGATCTGCTCGCCGCCCGCTCGATGGACGCGGCGCAGGCGGCGCAGGCCGCCTGGGAATCCGAGCACGCCACCGCAGGCGCGCTGGCCCGCGAACCACGGCTGGCCGAACTGCTCAGCCTGGCCCCCGGCCGCCGCCCGGCCGGGGACGGCGGCGACACCTCGCGGGACGCCACCACGCCCGAGTCCGCCACCGGCCGCCAGGAGGACGGGCCGCTCACCGCCGAGGAGCTGGACCGCAACGCCGAGGCGCTGACCGCTCTGCTGGAGGAGCGGGTCGGCGGGGCCGAGCGGCTGCTGTTCGAGCTGCGCACCGCCGCCGCCGACGACTCGCGGATCCTCGGCGCGCTCGGGGACGGCGGGCTGCTGCCGCCGGGCCCCGACGTGCTGGCCACCGTCGAGTTCCTCGGCGAGCACGGCATTCCCGCGCTGCCCGGCTGGCGCTATCTCGCCCAGGCCGTGGACCCCGCCGACCACGCCGCCGTGCTCGCCGCCCGGCCCGAGCTGGTCGACGGCGTGATCATCACCGACCCCGGCAGCCACGCCCGCGCCCGCGAGGCCCTGGCGGGCGCGGCCCTGCTGCCCCGCTCCACCGTCGCGGTCGGCACCGCCGCCGCCCTGCTCGCGCCCACCCCGCCGGCCGGCGGGGTGGACAGCGGCGTCTTCCTCGTCCCGCCCAACCCGGCCATGCACGACGAACGCGCCGCCGACGACGAGCGGCAGGCACTGCGCCGGCGCGCCACCGAGCGCGACACGGAGATCCGTGCGCTGGCCGCCCGGCTCGCCGGGGACCGTACGCTCGCCGCCCGGCTCGCCTCCTGGCGGGCCGGCTGCCCCGCCGGACGGCTGGCCGAACTGGCCGCCGCCGCACGGGAGGCGAAGGAGAGCGCCGCCACCGCCTCGCAGCGGCTCGCCCACGCGGCCACCGCCCGCGCCGAGGCCGAGGAGATCGCCGGCGAGGCCACCCGCGTCCGCGACGAGGCCCAGGAACGCGTGCAGCGCGCCCGCCGCTCCGCCGACGCCCTCGCCGGGCTGGCGTTCCGGCTGCGCGAACGCGCCAACTGGCAGCTCAGAGTCCGTGAACTCGCCGTCGAGGCGGCCGAGTCGGAGGCCACCGCCACCGAGTGCCTGGAGCGGGCCAGGGCCGCCGACGAGGACCGCCGCGCCGCCCAGCGCACCGCCGACGACACCCGCCGCACCGCCCGCGCGCTGCGCGCCGAACGGGCCCAGGTCACCGGCGCCCCCGACGAACTGCCCGCAGAGGTACCGTCCACCGCGCTGCCCGATCTGCGCGAGGCGTACCGCACCGCCTCCCAGCTGTACGAGAAGGTCGGCGTCGGCGCCGACCTGCGGGCCGAACAGGCCCGCGCCGAGGGCGACGAGAGCGCCGCCAGCGCCGCCCTGGAGCGGCTGACCAACAAGGTCCGTACCCGGGCCGCCAAGCTCCTGGCCGAACTCGACGGCGCCGACGGCCCCTCCCGGCAGGCGGCCGCCGCCCGCGCCGAGTCACACGTCCAACTGCTGGAGTCCCGCTCCTCCACCGCCAGCGAGCAGCTCGGCCGGCTGCGCGGCGAGGCCGAACGGCTCGCCCCCGAGCAGGGCGACGCCCACACCGGCCTCCCCGAGGACCGGGTCCCGGCCGACGCCGAGCACGCCCGCGACCTGCTGCGCACCGCCACCGCCGAACTCGCCGCCCGGGAGGACACGTTGCACGCCGCCCGGGCCGCCCACGAGGAGCTGCTGCGCGAGCATCACACCGCCCGCGACGGCGCCGGCGGCTTCGAGGAGACCGCCGCCCTGCTCCGCGATCTGCTGCGCGACCCGCAGCCCGACCAGCCGGCCGCCGAGGGCACCGAGCCCGACGACACGCCCTACCCCGGCACGCTCGCCGAGGCCCGGCAGTCCGCCACCGACGCCCGCCGCGCCCTGCGCACGTGCGCCACCGCGCTCTCCGCGGCCGACAGCGCCGTCCGCGAGGCGGGCGACCTCCTCGTACGGCACGCCAACGCCGCCCGCTACGAACAGGTACGCACCCCCGCCCGGCAGCAGATCCGCGAGCTGCCCGCCGCCGCGCTGCCCGAACACGCCACCGCCTGGGCCGAGGCGTTCGCCCCCGGCTGCGCGTCCTCACCGATGAACTCGCCCAGCTCGAACGCAACCGCGACTCCATCGTGGACCGGCTGCGCGGCCTGGTGGAGTCCTCCCTGGCCACTCTGCGCTCCGCCCAGCGGCTGTCCCGGCTGCCCGAAGGGCTCGGGGAGTGGTCGGGGCAGGAGTTCCTGCGTATCCGGTTCGAGGACCCGGACCAGGCCACCCTGAGCGAACGGCTCGGCGAGGTCATCGACGAGACCACCCGCGCCGCCGTCAAGAAGAACTCCGACCTGCGCCGGGACGGCATGTCCCTGCTGCTGCGCGGCACCCACGCCGCGCTGCGCCCGGGCGGTGTGTCCGTGGAGATCCTCAAGCCGGACGCCGTGCTGCGCGCCGAGCGGGTGCCGGTCGGACAGATGGGCGACGTGTTCTCCGGCGGCCAGCTGCTGACCGCCGCCATCGCCCTGTACTGCACCATGGCCGCGCTGCGCAGCAACGACCGGGGCCGGGACAAGCACCGGCACGCCGGCACCCTGTTCCTCGACAACCCCATCGGCCGCGCCAACGCCACCTATCTGCTGGAGCTCCAGCGGGCGGTCGCCGACGCGCTGGGCGTCCAGCTCCTCTACACCACAGGGCTGTTCGACACGACCGCGCTCGCCGAGTTCCCGCTGGTCATCAGGCTGCGCAACGACGCGGACCTGCGGGCCGGGCTCAAGTACATCAGCGTCGAGGAGCATCTGCGGCCCGGGCTGCCGCAGCAGCGCGGCGCTGAATCAGAGGCCATCCACGGGGAGATCACCGCCACCCGGGTCTACCGCAAGCCCGCCGACAGCCCGGAGGCGCCGGCTCACTGATCGTAGTGCCACAGGGAGGTGCGCCGGCGGGCCACACTGCTCGGTACGGACATCACGCCGTTCCGCTGCCGCCACGCCTGCCGGGTGATCCAGATGTCCAGCACCGCCCAGGTCGCCACGACCGTGGAGGCCACCGACGAGATCGTCATCGGCAGCGCCAGCCAGGATCCGGCCAGCGTGCACAGCAGGACCACGACGACCTGACTGAGTGTCAGTGCGATGATGATGACGGCCCGCACCGCCGCGTTGCGCACCGGATCGGGCATCCGGGGTCTCGCATACACTCCGCCGTCCTCCGGTACGGTGAGATGTGCTGGTATGTCCTGCCGCTCCATGGTACGGCCCCGCCCCGCTCACGCCCTCACCAAGTCCTCACGCCCAGCCGCTATCAGCGGTAGTAGGCTCGCGCTGTCGCAGCACGCAACAGCACGGACACACCCCTGGGAGGGCCCGCACGTGCGAGGGAAGTCGATCCGACGGAAGATAGGGGCCCTGCTGCTGGTACCCCTGCTGTCGCTCGTGTCGATCTGGGCGTTCGCCACGGCCATCACCGTCGCCGAGGCCAGATCCCTGCTCGCCGTCGCCTCCGTCTCCGACAGACTCGGCACCCCCGCCGAGAGCGTCATCCACGCCATCCAGCAAGAGCGCCGCCAGACCCTGGTGTTCCTCGCCGACCCGCGCCGCTCGGACGCCCTCGCTCAGCTGCGCACCACCCAGGAGTCCACCGACAACACCGTTGCCGAGGTACGCGAAGAAGCCGCGGGCGGCGCTCGCGACGACCTCAACGGGGGCGCCAAGGAACGGCTGGACGCCTTTCTGTCCGGTCTGGACGGTCTTTCCGCGCTGCGCGATCAGGTCCACAGCAACACCATCTCCCGTACCGCCGCACTCAATGCCTACACGGTCGTCATCGACCCGGGATTCCGGTTCCTGGCCGCCCTGCACCTCGTGGAGAACGTCGACCTCGACCGGCACGGCCGCGCCGTCGTCGGCATCGCGCAGGCCCGCGAGTACCTCTCGCGCGAGGACGCGCTGGTGGCCGGGGCGCTGGCGGCGGGGCGCATCACCGACACCGAACTGCGCCAGGTCGGCGACCGCATCACCGAACGCGACCTGGCCTACACCACCTACCTCCCCGACCTCCCGCTGCACGACCAGCAGGCCCACGACACCTTCTGGGACACCGGCCCCGGCCACGTCCTCACTGTCGTCGAGGGCCGGCTGCTGGACGGCGGCACCCGCTCCGCCCGCGCCGACCAGTGGGTGGACACCGGCGGCAATGCCCTGGAACAGCTGCGCTCCCTCGGGGAGGCCGCCCAGGAGCGCTACCAGGACGCCGTCGACCCCGAGGCCACGGCCGTGCTGGTACGGGCCGGGGCGGCCGGCGTGCTCGGCGCCGCCGCCGTGATCCTCTCGCTGATCGTCTCGCTGCGCATCGGCAGTGCGCTGATCCGCGACCTGATGACGCTCTCCAAGGAGGCCAAGGACGCCGCCGAGGTACGGCTGCCCGGCGTGCTGCGCCGCCTGGCAGCCGGCGAGCGGGTGGACGTGGAGACCGAGGCACCGCACCTGGAGTACGGCCGCGACGAGGTCGGCCAGGTCGGCCAGTCCCTCAACACCCTGCAGCGCGCCGCAGTCGCCGCCGCCGTCGAACAGGCCACCGTGCGGCGCGGCATCTCCGACGTCCTGGTCAATCTGGCCCGCCGCAACCAGGTGCTGCTCCACCGTCAGCTGGGCCTGCTGGACGCGATGGAGCGGCGCACCGACGACGCCGACGAACTCGCCGATCTCTTCCGCCTCGACCACCTCACCACCCGGATGCGCCGGCACGCCGAGGGCCTGGTCATCCTCTCCGGCGCGGCCCCGGCCCGGCAGTGGCGCAAGCCCGTCCAGCTCATGGACGTGGTGCGGGCGTCGGTGGCCGAGGTCGAGGACTACGAGCGCGTGGAGCTGCACCGGATGCCCCAACTGGCGGTGGCCGGCGGCGCGGTGGCCGACCTGACGCATCTGATCGCGGAACTCCTGGAGAACGCGACGGTCTTCTCCCCGCCGCACACCGCCGTTCAGGTGTCCGGGGAACGGGTCCCGCACGGCTACACCCTGGAGATCCACGACCGGGGCCTGGGCATGACCGCCGAGGCGCTCCACGAGGCCAACGAAAGGCTGGCGCACACCCCCGAGTTCGACCTGTCCGACACCGACAGGCTCGGCCTGTTCGTGGTATCCCGGCTGGCGGAGCGGCACGGGGTGCGCGTCTCCCTGAAGGAGTCCCCGTACGGCGGCACCACCGCGGTCGTGCTGCTGCCCGGCGAACTGCTCACCGAGACCGGCGACGGCCCCGGGGAGCGCAATCCGCTGCCCGAACGCCCCGCGCCGCCCGAGCTGTTGAACGGCCCGGTGGACGGGCCCGTCGAGCTGGAGGCGCCGGTCGGCTTCCGGAGCCTGGAGCATGCCGGGGAGGGCGCACGCGGCTTCGGTCCCTACCCCTTCCCCGACGACGGCGATGGCGACGGCGACGGGCGGCGCGGCGAACGGCCCCGGCACGCCCGCCCCGACGAGTACCCCGCACACCACGAACCCTCCGCGTACCCCGCGCCACCGCGCCCCGCGGACCCCGTGGATCAGGCCGAGCACACCACCGCGGCCGATCCCGCACCGCCCATCCCGCTGCCGCAGCGGCGCCGCACCCCGGTGCTGGTCGCCGACCACGGGCGGCAGGTCGGCGAACCACCGGGCGAGGAGAATCCCGCGCCCGGTCACCAGGAGGAGGACGGCGGTGGCACCACCGTCGCCGGGTTGCCGCGCCGGCAGCGCCGCACGCCGCCCGCCTCCGCCCCCGCCGCGGTCCCCGACACCTGGGACGACGAGGAGCCGGGCGCCCACGCCACCGTCACCGACCTGACGGAGCAGGACGCCGACGAGGTGCGGGCCAGGATGGCCGCACTGCAACTCGGCTGGCGGCGCGGCCGGCAGCACAACGACCACCGCGACAACCGCAACGACACCAGGCGGGACGATGACCCGCAGGCACCGACACCGTAAGGGGCAGACCCATGACTGCACCGGGGGCCGACGCCCAGGACGGCACACCTCAGGATGGTGAGCGGCTCGACTGGCTGCTCGACGAACTCGTCGGACGAGTGGCGGGAATCCGCCATGCGCTGATACTCTCCGCCGACGGTCTGGCGCGCGGCGCCTCCCAGGCGCTGAGCCGGGAGGACAGCGAGCAACTGGCGGCCGTGGCCTCCGGGTTCCACTCACTGGCCAGGGGGGTGGGACGCCACTTCGCGACCGGCGGGGTCCGCCAGACCCTGGTGGAGCTGGATGACGCGTTTCTCTTCGTGGCCGCGGCGGGCCAGGGCAGCGCGCTCGCCGTCTTCGCCGAGATCGAGGCGGACATAGGACAGATCGGCTACGAGATGACGCTGCTGATCAAGCGGGTCGGCGCGCACCTGGGCACCGCGCCGCGCGGTGGCCCGGGCGAGAGCTGACCGGCCGGCCGATGAGCCACGGCTGGTTCGACGAGGAGGCGGGACCCATTGTGCGGCCCTACGCGATGACGCGCGGCCGCACCCGCGGGACCGTCGATCACCCCCTCGACCTGATCGCCCTGGTGACGGCCAAGACCGGTGACCAGGAGGGCGCGGCCGGAACCGGCAGCGATCTCACCGACCGCGAACTGGCCCCCGAGCACGCCGAGATCATGCGCCGCTGCCGCCGTACCACCGAGTCGGTGGCGGAACTCGCCACCGGCCTCGACCTGCCGGTCGGGGTGGTACGGGTGCTCATCAGTGATCTGCTCGACGCCGGTCTGGTACGGGTCAGCCGCCCGGTCCCCGCCTCCCAGTTGCAGGACGACAGCACACTCCGTGAGGTGATCGATGGTCTCCGGGCCCTTTGAACGCGGCCGCGGCAGGTCCGCGGACCCCACGGCACTGAAGATCCTCGTCGCGGGGGCCTTCGGTGTCGGGAAGACGACGCTGGTCGGCGCCGTCAGCGACATCAAGACCCTCCAGACGGAGGAGTCGCTGACGGAGGCCGGACGGCCGGTGGACGACATCCGGGGGGTGGCGGGGAAACGATCCACCACCGTGGCAATGGACTTCGGCCGGATCACCATCAGCGACTCGGTGATCGTGTACCTCTTCGGCACACCGGGGCAGGAGCGGTTCCGCTTCCTGTGGGACGAGCTGGCGCGCGGGGCGCTGGGCGCGCTGATCCTCGTGGACACGCGGCGACTCGCGGACAGCTTCTCGGTGGTCGACTTCTTCGAGACCCGGGGGCTGCCGTTCGCGGTGGCGGTCAACTGCTTCGAGGGGGCCGTGCGTTACCCGCCGGAGCAGGTGCGGCGCGCGCTGGATCTGGACGAGGACGTCCCGGTGCTGCTGTGCGACGCACGCGAGCGTTCCTCGGCCAGGGACGCGCTGGTCGCGGTGGTGGAGCACGCGCTGCACCGGTCGGCACGGCAGCGCTCAGCCGTGTCCTGAACGGGAGTTGCGGCCGTGACGTCCTGAGGTTGTCCCGCCCGTGTCGCGAAAAGGTGACAACGCCCGGAAGGGCGAAACCATTCGGCGCGCCCGGCGCGTCGGTGATCAGCGACGGTGGCGGTCATCGGGACCCACGGGGGTGGCTCCGGTGGCCGCCGCCGTTGCCCGTGTCAACGACCGAGTGAGTCCAGGGACACGGGGAAGTCGAAGAAGGTCTCCGGGTACGGTTCGGCCCGGTGGCCGAAGTGCCACCATTCGGTCTCCACCGGTGCGAACCCCTCCGCCCCCAGGGCTGAGGCCAGCACCCGGCGCGCGGCCCGTGCCTCCCCGGGGACGTCGGGGGAGTCGCCGTGCGAGCGCGGATCGAAGAAGTCGAATCCGGTGCCCATGTCCACCGGATCGCCCCCGTCCGCCCCGGTCAGCGTCAGATCGACCGTACTGCCTCTGCTGTGACCCGACTTCTCGGCCAGGTAGCCGTCCTCGACCAGCCGCTCCTTGGGCACCCGGGGATAGAACTCCGCCCGGGTGCGGCCGTCCTCGGGCTGTTCCATCCAGCGCAGGAAGTGGTCCACGGCACGCTGCGGCCGATAGCAGTCGTACACCAGCAGCCCGTAGCCCTGGGCCTCCAGCGCGCGGGCGGCGCGTTCCAGGGCGTGCGCCGCGTCCGAGGTGAGCAGGCACTCGGCCTGTTCGTACCCGTCCACCCGCTCGCCGGTGAAGTTGTGCGGACCCGCGTACCGCATCTCCTGCCGGATGGCCGGGGCGACCTCGCGCAGCGCCACGAAGTCGGCGGGGGCGGTGTCCGTGACCGCCGGCGGCCCCTGCGAGCCGGACAGCGGCAGGACGAGAGCGGTACCGGCGACCGCGGCGACGGCCAGCAGGGCGGGGGAGCGGCGCATAACCGGTTCCTATCAGGGGTGGTCCCGTGCCGCGACAGGTGTGCGGCCAAGGTGGTGACGGTGTGCCGGATTCTTCACGTACCGGGTGCTGGGCGACGGGGTTACCCGCTCGTAACGTGAGGGGTACTCAGCAGTAACTGTGGTCCGGACCCCAGCAGCTGCCGCGCTGTCACCCCCCCATGTGAGTCCAGCGAGGAGCCGCCCCGTGAAGCTGCCCCGGAACGACACCCGTATCCGCACGAGACGACTGACCACCGGCCTGCTGCTGGCCGCCCTGCTCGCCGTGCTGCCCGCCCCGGCCACGGCCGCCACCGCCCCCGCCTCCACCGGTGCCCCGGCCGCTGCCGCCGCCACCGGCGGCTGGAACAAGGAGAACTGCGTCCCCGCCGCCGCCCACCCCCGCCCCGTGGTCCTGGTGCACGGCACCTTCGCCGACGGCACCAACAACTGGCTGGGCCTGGCGCCCTATCTCGTCCAGCGCGGCTACTGTGTCCACTCCTTCGACTACGGCCGGCTGCCGGGCGTGCCGCTCGTCGGCGGCCTGACCCCGATGGAGGACTCGGCCGGTGAACTCGCCGCCCATGTCGACCGGGTCCTGGCCCGCACCGGGGCGAGCGAGGTCGACCTGGTCGGCCACTCGCAGGGCGGCCTGATGCCCCGCTACTACCTCAAGCACCACCCGGGAGCGGCGGACAAGGTCAACGCGTTCGTGGCGATCGCTCCCAGCACCAACGGCACCACCCTGCTGGGACTCACCAAGCTGCTCGACCTCTTCCCCGGCCTGGACCGGGCCATCGCCGAGGCCGCCCCCGCCCTGTCCCAACAGGTCGCCGGTTCCGACTTCCTGCGGGAACTGAACGCCGACGGCTACACCGTGCCCGGTGTCACGTACACGGTGATCGCCACCCGGTACGACGAGGTGGTCACCCCGTACCGCTCGCAGTTCATCGAGGAGCCGGGGGTACGCAATGTGCTGCTCCAGGATCTGTGCCCGCTGAACATCTCCGAGCACGCGACGATCGGCCTGCTCGACCGGACGGCCTTCCACGAGACGGCGAACGCCCTCGACCCGGCGAACGCGCGGCCGACGAACTGCTGGTCCTTCCTGTCCTAGTTCGCCTCGTAGAGCCCTTCGGCGTAGCGGGGACCGTAGTGCTCCTCCAACTGCGCCAGGGAGTCGGCGGGACGCTCCAGCGCCTGGGCGATCCGGGCCCGGCTGGGCAGTGCCTCGGGCTGCCAGCTGTCCGGGTCCCAGGTGTGGGAGCGCAGGAACGCCTTGGAGCAGTGGTGGAAGATCTCCTCGATCTCCACCACCAGGGCGAGCTTGGGACGGTTGCGCCGCACGATCATCTCGTCCAGGAACGGCGCCTCGCGCACGATCCGGGCGCGGCCGTTGATCCGCAGGGTGTCGCCGCGTCCGGGCAGCAGGTAGATGAGCCCCACCCGCGGGTTGGCGAGGATGTTGCGGAACCCGTCCAGGCGCTTGTTGCCGGGGCGCTCGGGGATGGCGAGGGTGCGGTCGTCCAGCACGAGCGTGAAGCCGGGCGGATCACCCTTGGGGGAGACGTCGCAACTGCCGTCGGCGGCGCTGGTGGCGATCAGGCACAGCGGTGAGCGGGCCAGCCATGCGCGGTCCAGGGCGTGCAGCGCGGTGCGCGCCTTGTCCCGGGTGTACGGGGCGGGTTCGCCGACCAGCTCGCGCAGTTCACTCTCGGAGGTGACTTCCACGAAGGTGTCGGGTGCCGACGTCATCGCGCTCCCCTTTCCGGGTCTGCCCCCCAGGTGCTGACAGCACGAAGCGTACGGCGGTGCCGCCGTCTCCCCTGAAGGTGGGGGCCGGGAGACGGCGGCACCGGTTCACGGGCCGCGCCGGTCAGGCGCGGCGAGCGGCGGCCGCCCGGCGCCGGGCGGCCAGCAGGAGCGTGGCGGTGCCGACGCTCAGGGCCGCGGCGCCGCCCAGGGCGAGCGCGGTGGTGGCGGAGCCGCCACCGGTGGCGGCCAGTTCGCGGTCATCGGCCGGCTCGGTGTCCGGTTCGGTGTCCGGGGCGGTGACGGCGTCGTCCGTGCCGCCGGCCGGGGCGGGGCGGTTGGCCTCGGGCACCGCGTCCTCCTCCCGCTGATCGCCGGCGGCGGGCTTCTCGTGCCCGTCGTGCGGGTCCTCGCCGTGCTGGTCGTGGTCACCGTGGTCGCCGTGGCCTTCGTGGCCCCCGGGCTCCGGCTCGGCGGCCGGCGGCGCCGGTTCGATCACCGGGTCGCCGCCCCCGCCCGTCGCACCGCTGCCGCCGAACACCACGTCCGAGCAGGTGTAGAACGCCTCGGGGCTGTCGCTGCGCTGCCAGACGCTGTACACGAGGTGCCGTCCCGAACGCTCGGGCACGGTCATGTCGAAGACGTACGAGCCGCCCTCCAGCGGCGGGTCGGTCACCTGGCCGAACGACTCCAGGTCGGACCAGCGCAGCGGGGCGGTGGGGTCGTACCCCTCCTTGGTGATGAACAGTTCGAAGCCGCCGCGGTGCGGTGCCGTGGCCCGGTAACGGAAGGTGTGCGGCCCCGCGGCGAGTTCGGAGGCCGGCCAGTCCGCGCGCGCCTGGTCGAGCCCGGCGTACTTGTCGCGGCCCGCGCTGCACAGCTTGCCGTCCGGAATCAGTTCCCGGTGGCGGCCGGCGGCGTCGGCGAGGTTGACCTCGTTCCAGTCGTACAGCGGCTGGGTGCCGCCGATGGCCACCAGGTCGCGGCACGCGGCCGACACCGGGCTCTCCGGTCCCTCGTCGAAGCAGGTCTTCACCCGGCTCACCGGGTCCTCCAGCGAACCGTGGGCGCCGGCCGGGGTCGCGGTGGCCAGGGTGATCATCAGCGGTGCTACGGCCAGGGCGGCGACCGTGGCGGCGGTGCGCGGCGCAGTCATCGTGGAACGTCTCCTCGGATCGGGGGCCCGGGCCGTGACGGGGGATCAACGGCCCGGGGAGTGAGCACGCTAGCCGCCGGACAGGGCCCGATCCTGGCGGGAAGCGGCCTTTCACGGGTCTTTAAGTCCGGGCTAAGGACGGGCGCAAGGCGGGGTTAAGCACGGAAGGGGCGGGTGGGGCACCTCGGGTGGACGGTGGACTTTCGGTCATAGGGCCCGGGGTGGGACAGGCATGGTTGACATGGTTAGGTATGCCTAACCTAAATTGATCGACGACCGAGCCGCACTCGACCGCCGCGCACCACCCGCACGACCCGCACGACCCGCCCCACCGTCAACGCAAGGGACCGTACAGAGCCCATGAGCATGCCCGGCCACGCACCAACCGTGCCCGTGCCCCCCACCCTGCTGGAGCCCGACCTGCTGGCCGCCGACCCGGCGGGACTCGCCGACGTCGGCCGGCTGGTCACCGAGATCACCCGCGAAGCCGCCGGCGCCCTGCGCCGCCGCACCGGCCCGCTGCCCGCCCAGACCCCCCGCCAGCTGGCGGCCCTTGTGGACCGCCAGCTCCCCGACGGGCCGATACCCCGTCACGGCGGGGGACGGGAAGCCGTTCTCGCGCTGGCCCGCGCCTACGCGGCCGGCACCGTGGACCTCGCCGATCCGCGCGCCGCCGCCCACCTCCAGCCCCCTTCGCTCAGCGTCGCCGCCGCCGCCGACGTCCTCGCCTCCGTCTTCAACGCCTCGGTCGACACCTGGGACTCCGGCCCCTACGCCGTGGAGCTCGAACGCCGCCTCATCACCGCCCTCACCGACCTCGCCGGCTACGGGCCGGCCGCAGGCGGGGTCCTCACCCCCGGCGGCAGCGCCTCCAACCTCCAGGCCCTGCTCATCGCCCGCGACACCGCCCTGCGTCCGGGCCGCGACGTACGCGCCGTGGGGCTGAGCGGGCTGACCGTACGCCCCGTTCTCTACTGCTCCGAACTGGCCCACTTCTCCATGGCACGGGCCGCCGCGCTGCTGGGACTCGGCGAGGACGCCGTACGTCCCGTCGCCGCCGACGAACACCACCGGATGCGCCCAGAGGAACTCGACCGCGCGCTGCGCACCCGGGCCGCCGACGAACTCCCCATCGCCGTCGTCGCCACCGCCGGAACCACCGACTACGGCTCCATCGATCCGATGCCGCAGCTCGCCGCCATCGCCCGCGACCACGGGATCCGGCTGCACGTGGACGCGGCGTACGGCGGCGGCGCGCTGTTCTCCGCCCGGCTGCGCCCCCTGCTGGACGGCATCGAACTCGCCGACAGCATCACCATCGACCTGCACAAGACCGCCTGGCAGCCGGCCGCCGCCAGCGCCCTGCTGCTGCGCGACCGGGCCGGCTTCACCACCACCACCGGGCTGCGCGTCGCCTACCTCAACCCGGAGGACGACGGCGAGGCCGGCTACGACGGGCTGCTGGGCCACTCCCTGCAGACCACCCGGCGGGCCGACGCGCTCAAGGTCGCCGCCACCTTCCTCGCCCTGGGGCGGGAGGGAGTCGGCGCCATGCTCGACGCCTGCCACGACCTCGCCCTGCACGCCGCACGCTCCGTGGCCGCCCATCCGCGCCTGGAACTGACCACGGAACCCGTCCTCACCACGGTCGTCTTCCGCTACCGGCCGCGCACGACCACGGACCCCGCCACCGTCGACGCCATCAACGGCGCGCTGCGCCGGCGCCTGCTGCGCGAGGGCAGTGCGCTGATCGGCCGCACCGAGACCGAGGGCGCGGTCCAGCTGAAACTCACCCTGCTCAACCCGCAGGCCAGGACGAGCGACATCGAGGAAATGCTGGCCGCCGTGGACGCGGCCGGGGCGGCCGAGGAGGAAGCGCACCATGTCTGAGAAGGAAACCGGAACCGTCCTCGACCTTGCGGCGGTCGGTATCGGCCCGTTCAACCTGTCGCTGTCGGCCCTGGCCGACGACGTACCCGGCCTGACCTACGCGGCGTACGACCAACGCCCGCACTACGACTGGCATCCCGGGCTGATGTTCGACTGGGCGAAGCTCCAGGTCGGTTTCCTCGCCGACCTCGTCTCGCTGATCCGGCCCACCAGCCGCTGGTCGTTCCTCAACTACCTGGTCGAGCACGACCGGATGTACCCGTTCTACATCTCCGAGCGCTTCCACATCCCACGCCGGGAGTACGCCGACTACTGCGCATGGGCGGCGGCCCGCATACCCGGGCTGCACTTCGGCACGTCGGTGGACGCGGTGGAGTGGGACGCCCGGCGCGATCTGTGGCTGCTGACGCTGCGGGACGTGGCGACGGGCACCGTCCGGGTCCAGCCGGCCAGGAACATCACCCTGGGCATCGGCACCGAGGCGGCGCTGCCCGCACCACTGAAGGATCTGGCCGGCCACCCCAGGGTCATCCACTCCGGCGAACACCTGCACCGGATCGAGGAGTTCGCGGCGGCCGGGGTACGCGACATCACGGTGCTCGGCTCCGGCCAGTCCGGGGCCGAGGTCTTCCTCGACCTCCTCCGCCGGCAGAAGGAGAGCGGCTGGGCGGTCAACTGGCTCACCCGGTCATGGGGGTTCGCGCCGCTCGACTACTCCAAGCTGGTGCTGGAGTACACCACCCCGGAGTACATGCGGTACTTCCACGCCCTGGAGCCCGGGGTGCGCGACCGGCTGATCGCCTCGCAGTGGCAGCTGTACAAGGGCATCGACTCGGAGACGATCGACCTCATCCACGAGGAGCTGTACGACCATCTGCTGGACGGCGACCGGCCGCCGGTGACCCTGCTGCCGGCCACCGCGCTCACCGCGGCGGAGACGGCGGAGACGGGGCGGCGCGGGAAAACGATCCGCCTGACGACGGCCCACGCCGACACCGGCGAGCGGGCGGTACGGGAGACGGAGGCGGTCATCGCGGCCACCGGCTACGCGCCGCGCCGCCCCGCGTGCCTGACCCCGGTGGACAAACTGATCGCCTGGGACACCAAGGGCCGGTACGACATCACCGAGGGCCACCGCGTGCTGACCGTCCCCGAGGTGGGAGCCGGGCTCTACGTCCAGAACGCCGAACTTCACACCCACGGAGCCGCCGCCCCCGACCTGGGCATCGGCGCCTACCGCGGCGCCCTGATCCTGAACGCGGTCAGCGGCAGGGACACCTTCCCCATCCCGCGCCGTACCGCGTTCCAGACCTTCGGCCCCCAGTAGCGCTCCGGGCCCGGCCGCGCGCGGCGGCCGGGCCCGGACCCGAGCGGTCCCCAGCGGCCTTCGGTGTCCTCTCCCCTGGCCCGATCGTCCGCCCACCGGACATGATGGGCTGGTCTGTCGGAGGAGCACCGACAGCGCGGACACGTGGGGGAGTCGGTCGCATGAGGGACACGTACTGGGACGAAGCCGCGGCGACGTTCGACGAGGAACCCGACCACGGCCTGCGGGATCCGGCGGTACGGGCGGCGTGGGACGCGCGGCTGCGCTCTTGGCTGTCCGGGCGGCCCTCGCGGGTCCTGGACCTGGGCTGTGGAACGGGCAGTCTGTCGGAACTGGCCGTGGAACACGGCCACACGGTGACGGCGATCGATCGGTCCGAGCCGATGGTGCGGCTCGCCGGGGCCAAACTGGCCGGCGGTACCACCACCCTGGCGGTGGGTGACGCCGCCCACCCGCCGCTGCGCGCCGGGTCGTTCGACGTGCTGCTGGTGCGCCATGTGCTGTGGGCGCTGCCCGACCCGCGGGCTGTCCTGTCCCGCTGGGCCGCCCTGGTCCGGCCCGGGGGCCGGCTGATCCTGGTGGAGGGCCGCTGGGGCGAGTCGGCCCCGACGGGCATCGCGGCGACCGAACTGCGCGCGATGCTCTCGTCCTTGCCGGACATTCCCCCCGCCGCGATCCGCCACGACGACCTGACGGACGACCCGGCCCTGTGGGGCCGCCCGGTGCGGGACGAGCGCTACGCCCTGGTCGCACGCACCATGACGGCCTGAACCGGACCGGGCGGCGGCCCCGAAGGGCCCGCACCGCTCGCCGGGCGCGGCGACGTGCCGCACCGGTGTCCGCCGAGGCCATGTGCGGTCGGCGGGAGGGAGTTTGGACAACCACGGGCCGCCCGGTAGGTTGCGGGTCACTGTCCGTGTGTTCGAGGGGTGAGGCGTCATACAGCGCAGGCCGGGCGGCGAGCACACCCAACGGGGCCGGGGCCAGGCACCGGGTCCGCAAAAAGTCTTAGCCCCGGCGACGTGATCGTGAAGATCAGCGGTCCACCGGGGCTTGTCACTTGTTACCTTACCCGATTTCTCAGCAGGAGGAACCTGTGACGCAGGTATCCCCGGTTCCCGCGCCGGGGCCGTGGGTGGAGAACTGGCTGAGCCCCGCCCGGTACGCGGTCTACCTGACCGCGGCCGACGGCGATCGCGCCCGCGCCCTGGCCCTCTACGAGTGGAACACGGCCCTGGCCTGCGCGGTCCTGCGCGATCTGAGCCACTTCGAGATCGCGCTGCGCAACGCGTACGCGCGGGCACTGGACACCACCTGGACCGGCACCGGGCACTGGCTGGACGACCCGGGCAGCCCGCTGCGGGCCCCGCTGATCCGGATGCGCAAGAGCCGGCGCGGTCCACGGCGGCGGGTCGACATCAACGACAAGACCCGCGGCGCCATCGACGGAGCCCGCAAACGGTACGGGCGCACGGCTCCCCCGGGAAAGGTCATCGCGGAGCTGTCGCTGGGCGTGTGGCGGTACCTGTCCACCTCCGCCCACGAGAAGACACTGTGGGTGCCTCATCTCCATCGCGCGTTCCCACCCGGCACCCACCGCGCGACGGTCGACCAGCTCATCGGCGCCCTGCACGAGCTGCGCAACCGCGCCGCGCACTGGGAACCTCTGCTGACCGCGCCCGTAGCCCTGCGGACGAAGGACCTGCTGACCGTCACCGGCCTGCTGAGCCCGGAGCTCGCCGCCTACATACAGCACACCAGCCAGGTCGGGCCGACACTCGACCGGCGTCCCTGACCGGCCGGGGCACGCGGGCCCCGGCCACCCCCGGGAGGGCGGCCGGGGCCCGCGCGCGTGTTGCGTGACGCGCTACGCCTCGTCCGGCCGCATCGCCGCCGCCAGCCGCAGGTGCGGAGCCGCGTCCGCGTCCCGCCCCTGCCGCTGACCGGCGTCCCTGACCGGCCGGGGCACGCGGGCCCCGGCCACCCCCGGGAGGGCGGCCGGGGCCCGCGCGCGTGTTGCGTGACGCGCTACGCCTCGTCCGGCCGCATCGCCGCCGCCAGCCGCAGGTGCGGAGCCGCGTCCGCGTCCCGCCCCTGCCGCTCCAGCGTGCGGCCGAGCAGCAGCCGCAGGTAGGCGTCGTCAGGGGTGTCCCGGGTCAGCCGCTCCAGCGTCACCCGGGCCCGCTCCAGCTGCGCGGAGTGGTAGTACGCCCGTGCGGCCAGCACCTGGACGGCGCGGTCCGTCCCGTGCTCGGCCAGCAGGGGCCGCAGCAGGGTCAGCGCGCCCAGCGGGTCGCTCTTGTCCAGCAGTGATTCCGCCTGCCGCAGGCGCCGCACCTCCTCGGGGAGCTCCCGGACCGGCGGGGCCTGGGCCGCGTCCCGCAGGAACGCGGCCATCGCGTCCGGGTGCTGGGCTCCCGCCAGGGCCAGGGTGCCGGCCACCAGGGTGGGGGAGGTGCGTACACCGATGGCCTTGCCGCGCAGCAGCGCCTCCTTCACCTGTTGCGTGCCGCCCCCGGCGGCCAGCAGTGCGCCGCCGTGGCCGAAGCCCGCCGTGCGGGCCACGCGCTCCAGGACGGCCGGGTCGCTGATGTCCTGGGCGTCCACGAAGTGCGCCTTGAGGACTTCTTCCACCACCGCGTTCTGGAGCTCCGCCCCGCCCTCCTCGTACGCGAGGGCGATCAGCCGGTGCGCCGGTCCGCTGTCCGCGCGCCACACCGCGCCGAAGGGGGTGCCGAGCCCTTCGTCCGCCGCGATCCGCGAGACCCGGGCCCGGTTCTCGCCGGGCGTCACGTCCTCGGGTCCGCAGGCGTCCAGCGCGTCGTCGACCAGCGGATCGATCTGCCATTCCGCCAGCGGCTCGGCCTTCGCCGGCGCCATGGGGTCGATGCGGTAGGGCTGCCACACGACCTCGACCGGCTCGCCCTGCCACGCGGCGAGGGCCGCTTCGAGCCGCCGCTTGCCGATGTACGCCCAGGGGCAGACGACATCCGCCCAGATCTCGATACGCATGCCGCCAATATAAGCAACAGGTGTTGGTTATGCAACATCTGTCGTACACTGCCGCCGTGAACCCCGACGATCCCCGCGCCCGCCGCACCCGCGAACGCCTGCGCGCCGCCGCGCTCGAACTCGCCGGTGAGCGCGAGCTCAGCGCCATCACCATGTCCCTCATCGCCCGGCGGGCCGCGATCAACCGCGCCACCGTCTACGCGCACTACGCGGACCTCGACGCCCTGGTGACCGACGCGATGGACGACGCCATCGGCCGGCTCGCCCGGGCCGCCGCGCTCTGCCCGCTCCAGGCCCCCGCGACGCCCCGCCGCCGCCCCTCCTGGACCTCTTCACGGAGGTCGAGGCCGGCGCCGTGCTCTACCGACGGATGCTCTCGGAGGGCGGCAGCGCCCGGTTCGCCCGGCGCATGCAGCACCGCCTCGCCGGCGGTCTCGCCGAACGCTTCGCGCAGGGCCGCCGCCCGCCGGGCGCCGCCGACGTCCCCCTCGATCTGCACGCCGGCTATCTGGCCGGCGCGCTGTGCGGGGTGATCACCACCTGGATCAGCGCGGACCCGCCCGTGCCGGCCGCCGACGCCGCACTCGCCACCTGGCGCATGCTGCGCGTGTGACGGCGGTCGCACGGGGCGTTCCCGGCGGCCGGGGCATCCCGGTGGGCGGGGTCGCCGGGATGCCCCGCCCGCCCGGCACCCGTCAGCCCAGCTGGATGGAGCGCTTGGCCAGCCCGCCCCAGAAGCCGTCGATGACCGACCGCTGGGTGGCCAGCTCCGCCTCGCCCGCGCCGAGGGTCACGAACAGCGGGGCGAAGTGTTCCGTACGGGGGTGGGCGATCCGCCCGGCCGGCGAGGCGTGTTCGAAGTCGAGCAGCGCGTCGATGTCGCCGGCGCCCAGCGCCTCCTCGCCCCAGGCGTCGAACTCCCGGGACCAGCCCGGCGCCTCCTGGGGCCCACTGCCCCAGGTGAAACCGCTCAGATTGTGGGTGAAGAAGCCGCTGCCCACGATCAGCACCCCCTCGTCCCGCAGCGGCGCCAGCCGCCGGCCGAGGGCCAGCAGCCGCTGCGGGTCGAGGGTGGGCATGGATACCTGGAGCACCGGGATGTCCGCGTCCGGGTACATCTCCTTCAGGGGTACGTAGGCCCCGTGGTCCAGCCCGCGCGCCGGGTCCTCGTGCACGGGGGCGCCCGGCCCGCCGACCAGGGCGCGCACCCGCGCGGCCAGCTCGGGAGCCCCGGGCGCCGCGTAGGTCACCTGGTAGTAGTGCGCGGGGAAGCCGCCGAAGTCGTACACCAGGGGCACGGTGCGGGTGGCGCCGATGGTGAGCGGGGCGGACTCCCAGTGCGCGGAGACGATCAGGATCGCCCGGGGCCGCGGGAGTGCGGCGGACCAGCCCGCCAGCTGCCGGGTCCACAGCGCGTCATCGGCCAGCGGCGGCGCTCCGTGACTGAGGTACAGCACGGGCATCCGGTCGGCTGCGGTGGTCATGACACTCCTCGAAGGGGAAAGCGGCCTGCTCCGGGTGGGTCCCGGAGCAGGCCGGGGTCAGTCCCGGAGCTGTGTTCAGTTCCGGATGAGCAGGGTGATGCCCGCGACCACCAGGGCGAACGCCAGTGCGGCGACGCCGTGCACCAGCCGGTGCTCACGCACCTGCTCGGGCAGCGGGAGGACGTGGTCGACCGCGTACCGGCCGGGGCCGGACAGGGTCAGGGCGACGGCGGACAGGCCCAGCAGCAGCGGCAGTTCGAAGCCGCCGATGAATGGGTCGTCCCAGTGCGCGGACACGATGACGTTGAGCATGGTGCCCACGATCGCGGCGCCCGCCAGCGGGGTGAGCAGCCCGAGGGCGAGTCCGAGGCCGCCCAGGGTCTCCGAGAGCCCGGCGATCAGCGCCATGGTGCTGCCGGAGGGGTAGCCGAGGAACTCGAAGAACTGGCCGGTGCCGTCCAGGCCGCCGCCGTCGAACCAGCCGAACAGCTTCTGCGTGCCGTGCGCGGCCATGGTCAGCCCGACGGCCAGGCGCAGCACGAGCAGTCCCAGGTCGGTGCCGCTGGGTGCGGTGCGCTCGCCGCCGCCGAGTGCGGCACGGGACATCAGAGGTGTGGGGGAGGTCATGTGTGAGGTTCTCCAGGTGGACGTTGTCGTTCAAATTCGAACCACGTTTCCAGGAGCGTACGGGACGGTTCGAATTTGAACAACCACGTACGATGGAGGCATGGCGACGACGCGATGGCTGGACGAGCAGGAGATGGCCGCCTGGATTTCCTTCCTCGAGGTGACCCATCGCGTCTTCCGCTCCGTGGAGACCCAGCTCAAGGAGGACGAAGGGCTCTCCCACCCCCAGTACGAGATCCTGGTGAAGCTGGCCGCGGCGGGCGAGGGCGGACTGCGCATGACGGTCCTGGCCGATTCGCTCATCACCCCCAAGAGTGGGCTGACCTACCAGGTCGGCCAGCTGGAGAAGCGGGGCCTCGTCCTGCGCAGGGCCTGTGACGCCGACGTGCGCGGGGTCACCGCGCGGATCACCGCCGAGGGCATGGATGTCCTGCGGGCTGCGGCCCCCGGGCACGTGGCGCGCGTGCGCGAGGTGCTCATCGACCAGCTGGACCGACGGCAACTGCTCGCCCTCGCGGACGCCCTGGGCACGGTCAACGCCCGGCTGCGGGAACAGGCCGACGGGCCGGTGGGCGCGCCCTAGCAGCGGCCCGGACGGGAACCGGCGGTCCGCCGGTCCGCCGACCGGCCACGGAGCGGGGACAATGGGCGGCGTGAAGATCGTCATCGACGCCGCCTCCGCGACCGCCCCGTTCGAGCAGCTGCGCTCCCAGCTCGCCGCACAGGCCCGCGCCGGCACCCTGCCCGTCGGATACCGGCTGCCGACCGTACGCGGTCTCGCCGAGCGGCTCGGCCTCGCCGCCAACACCGTCGCCAAGGCGTACCGGGCCCTGGAGAGCGACGGCGTCATCGAGACCCGGGGCCGCAACGGCACCTTCGTCGCCGCCGCGGGGGACGCCGCGAGCAGGGAGGCGGCGACGGCGGCCCTCGACTACGCGCGCCGCGCCCAGCGTCTCGGCCTGGACCACGACGCCGCGCTGGCCGCCGTCCACGACGCCCTGCGCGCCACCTACACGAGCTGATGGTCTGTACAAGCGTTGACAGGCGCGGACCGGATGACGGGATGACCACCCTGTCCCGGAACGCGTTCTTCCCCTCCCAGGGCCAGGAGTGACGCGCGTCAACGGAGGGTGTGCGGGCGAGAATGACACTGCACGCTCAGGAGAAATGCTGGGGGAAGTGGAGGCCAAGTGACCGGAGTTCCTGTCATAGCGGCGGACGGTGCGACGGTCACGCTGGGTGACACCACACTGCTCGCGCCCACGACGTTCAGCGTACGGCCGGGTGAACTCTGGTGCCTCACCGGAAGCAACGGATCGGGGAAGACCACGCTCCTGCGTGCCTTCCTCGGCAGCCGCAGCCTGAGCGCCGGCTCGTGCTCGGTGAAGGGCGAACCCGCCGACCCGGCCCGCCCCCGCCAACGCCGTCTCCTGGCCTCGCTCGTCGAGCCGATCCCCATCGCGCGCGACATGACCCTGCACGAGCAGGTCATGCTCGTCGCCGCCTCCTGGTACGGCAACACCCCGGAGACCGGCGAACACGCCGAAGCCGTCATCGAACGGCTGGGGCTGTCCGCGCTGGCCGAACGCTTCCCCCACCAGGTCTCCTCCGGACAACTTCAGCTGTTCAGCCTCGCGCTCACGCTGGTCCGCCCCGCCGAGGTCGTCCTGCTCGACGAGCCTGAACGGCACCTCGACGCCCATCGCGTCCACCTGGTCGCCACCCTGCTCACCGAACGCGCCCGCAACGGCACCGCGTTCCTGGTCGCCACCCACGAACCCGCCCTGGTGGACGCCTGCGACGGCCGCGTGGAGCTGGGATGATCACCACGCCCGGCGTCACGCCCCCCGACGCCGACGACGAGGCGGACCCCGGCCCCGGCACCGGGGCGGCGGGGCGCGTCCAGGCCGTACGGCATCACTACGCCCACCGAGGCGACCGCGCCACGGTGCGGGGCCGCGCGTACACCGTCTATCTCATCGCGCTGTTCGCCCTGATCTACCTCGTGCCGGTCCTCTACACCGCCAGCACCTCACCGCCCCTCCTCGCCGTGCGGACGCCGACCGCGGCGGCGCCCCTGACCTGCGCCCTCGCCCTGGCGGGCTGCTGGGGCGCCCAGCTCACCGGCCGGTTCTGGGGACCGCTGGTGCTCCAGCCGTTCCTGCTGCACGTGTTCATGTCCACCGACATGTCGCCGATGAGCTACCTCGGCACGATCGCCAGGCGCCGGCTGGCCGCCGCGGGCACCGCCGTCCTGCTGGCCGCGATCACCGCCGCCTACCTCACCACCGACCTGTTCGACCGTCCGAGCACCGCGCTGCCGGGCGTCGCGGTCGCGGCGGGCGTGAGCGTCCTGGCCGCGGTGGCCTGGCTGTGGGGCCAGGTCCGGGCGGTGCGCGACAACCTTCTCCTCGCCTCGGCCGCCGGCGGCGTGGCCCTCCTCGTGAGCGCCCTGAGCCTGGCGGTCCCGGACGGCGAGGGCGGCCTGTGGCTGGTGGCCGGCGTCTCGGCGGCCGGCGCCGCCCTCCTGGGGCGGGCGGCCTTCCGCTCGATCCGGACGATCGACCTCGCCCGGCTGGCCCGCGAATCGGCCCGCGCCTCCCAGGCCCGGACGTACGCGGGGACGGGAACCCTCCACCACGCCCTGGACCTGTACCGCCCGGAGCCACGCGGGCTCACCTCCGCGCTGATCCGCCCCGACGGGCGGCTGCGCGGCCACCTCACCCAGGGCGCCGTCCGCGCGCTGCGCACCCGCGGCCGCGCCCTCGCGGCCGTGCTGCTCCTGCTGACCGGCGGCGCGGTGCTCACCCGCGGGGTGGCCGGGCCGGAGGGCGGCCTGTCGCTGTCGCTGTGGCTGGCCGGGGCGATCGCGGTCTACCTGGGATCCGGCTGGGTGAGCGAGACCTGGCGCGGCCTGCGCGACGAGCTGACCCTGGCGCCGCTGCTCGGCGAGTGGTGGGGAGGGACGCCCGCCCGCACCCTGGCCTGGCCCCTCACCGCCGTGGCGACCGGGGCGGGGCTGGGGGGCGCCCTCGCGCTCCTCCTCCCATGGCCGCTCACCGGCCGGCCGGCGGCGCACGCGGTGCTGCTCGCCGCGGGCTCCGTGGTGCTGGTGCTCGGCGCCAGATTCCTGCGGGAGATGAAGCTGAACCTGCCGCTGGAACTGCTGCTCCCGGTCGTCACGCCGCTCGGTGACCTGTCCGGGCTGCGCATCGTGGCGTGGCAGTTCGACGGCTTCGTCGCCGTGCTGATCGGCGTCGCCGTGCTGAACGCCGTGCCCTCGGCCCCCGGCGCGGGCGCCCTCGCGGTCCTCATCGCCGCCGGCTGCGTCTGGGCCGGACTCCGGCGGACGGGCTGGGCACACCGGGGCCTGCTGTACCGTCTCCGCCGCGTATAGGCGGGGGTGTTCGGGGAACTGCCACGGCGGGGGACGAGGGCCCCTCCGGTTCCCGGTGCGGATGTCGCCTTCCCCACCGGGGCGCACAGGCCCTCAACCGTGGCAGCACCACCCGGTGCGCAGCGGGCCTACACGGCCCGCGCGCCCCCGCCCCACAGCCACACCGTGGTGTCCGGGGGCAGCTTGCCGTTCTCGATCCGGTCACTGGAGAGCAGCACACCCCAGTCCTTCGCCAGCGGATACGGCTCGGAGGAGAGGTTCACCGCGCAGCGCAGCACCGCCGCCCGCTCGAACGACAGCACCCCCGGGGGCGCCTCCAGCCAGCGCAGCGACTCCGCCGCGAACCCGCGCTGCCCGCGCCGCAGCCGCAGCGCCGAGCGGTACAGCTCCAGCATCGACCCGGGCGTGCCCGACTGCGTCTGCGCCGTGCGCCCGTGCCACTCGCGGGGCTGGGGCAGCCACGGCTTGCTGCCGCGCGGCCCGAAGCCGAACGGCGCCTCCGCCCCCGACCACGGCATCGGCACCCGGCAGCCGTCCCGGCCGCGCACGGTCCCCCCGGTGCGTTCCCAGGTCGGGTCGCGCAGCAGCGCCTCCGGGATGTCCTCGACCTCCCACAGGCCCAGTTCCTCGCCCTGGTAGAGGTACGCGTTCCCCGGCAGCGCCAGCATCAGCAGGGCCGCCGCGCGCGCCCGGCGGGTGCCCAGGTCGAGGTCGCACGGGCCGGCCGACTCGATGTCGTACCCGTGCTCCCCCAGCAGCGTCTCCTTGCGGCCGAAACGGGTGACCTGCCGGGTGACGTCGTGGTTGGCCAGCACCCAGGTGGCGGGCGCGCCCACCTCGCCGTGCGAGGCCAGATTGCGGTCGATGACGGAGCGCAGCGCCTCCGGCTCCCAGGGGGCGGTCAGGAACGGGAAGTTGAACGCGGTGTGCAGTTCGTCGGAGCGCAGATAGTTCGCCAGCCGGTCCTCACGGACATGCGCCTCGGCCACGAACACCCGGTCCCCGGCGTAGCTGTCGGCGATCTTCCGCCAGCTCTGGTAGATCTCGTGGACGTCGTCGTGGTCCCAGTGCGGATGCCCCTCGCGGTGCCGCTCGTGCTCGAACAGCAGTTCCTCGGGTATGCCCAGGTCCGGCAGCGCCGGGTCCTTGGCCAGGCCGTGCGCCACATCGACGCGGAAGCCGTCCACGCCCCGGTCGAACCAGAACCGAAGAATCGATTCGAACTCCGCGCGCACCTCCCGGCTCGCCCAGTTGAGATCGGGCTGCTCGGGCGCGAACAGATGCAGATACCACTGCCCCGGAGTGCCGTCCGGATCGGTGGTTCGGGTCCAGGCCCGGCCGCCGAACCGGCTGCGCCAGTCGTTGGGCGGCAGCGACCCGTCCGGGCCGCGCCCGTCACGGAACAGATAGCGGTCGCGCTCGGGCGAACCGGGCGGCGAGGCCAGCGCCTCGGCGAACCAGGTGTGCTGGTCGGAGGTGTGGTTGGGGACGATGTCCAGCAGGACACGGATGCCGTGCGCGTGCGCTTCGGCGATCATCTCCTCCGCCTCGGCGAGTGTGCCGAAGGACGGATCGATGGCCCGGTAGTCGGCGACGTCGTAGCCGCCGTCCTTCATGGGGGAGGGGTACCAGGGGGTCACCCAGATGGCGTCGACGCCCAGCTCCTTCAGGTACGGGAGCCGGGCCCGCAGTCCGGCGATGTCGCCGATCCCGTCGCCGTTGCCGTCGGCGAAGCTGCGGATGTAGACCTGATAGCTGACGGCCGTACGCCACCAGGGCGTGGCCGGTGTCCGGTGAATACGGGTGCGGGGCACGTATCTTCCATTCCTCTTGCGAGTTGACCCTGGGAGATGCGCGGCTTCAGCGGCTCACCGCGCAGTGGTGCGGGTGTGCTGGTCCGGGTGACGTTCGGGTGGTCCGCCCGGGTACGGGGCGGAGTCCGCCGCGGGTTCGGGCGGATGCTCGGGACTGGTCCGGGGGCCGGCCACGCGGGCCGCTCCGGTGGTGCCCCGGACCACGAGCCGGGTGGGCACCACCACCTCGGTCGGCTCCTCGCTCGCCCCGGACAGCGCGTCCAGGATCTGGCGGGCCAGCAGCTCCCCTTGGTGGGCAACGGATTGCGCGATGGTGGTGAGGTTCAGCAACTCGGCCGTCTCGTGGTCGTCGAACCCGATGACCGAGACATCGTCGGGGGCCCGCAGGCCCATTCTGGTCAGGGTGCGCAGCGCGCCGAACGCCATCAGGTCGGACTCCGCGAACACGGCGGTCGGCGGGTCGGGAAGGCTCAGCAGCCGGGCCATCGCGGAGGCGCCCTCCTCGATGCCGAAGTTGCCGGGGGCCTCCAGCTCGGGCTCGTACGGGATGCCGGCCTCGGCCAGCACCGAACGGTAGGCGTGCTCACGGACGATGGGCGTGGTGAAGCCCCTCGGGTCGCCCAGCGCACCGGTGATCATGCCGATCCGCCGGTGCCCGAGGTTGATGAGATGGCGCACCGCCGTGGTGGCGCCCTGGGCGTTGTCGATGGAGACGTGCCAGCAGCCCGGCACCCGGGTGCCCAGGACGGCCACCGGTACCTCCATCGAGACCAGCGCCTCGGACTCCGCCTTGGACAGCGGGAGGTTGAGGACGATCAGCGCGTCCACCCGGCGGCGCAGCGGCATCCGGGCGAAGAACCGTTCATGGACGCGGGCATCGCCCAGGTTGTACAGGAGCAGGTCCAGGTCGTTGGCGCGCAGCACCGCGTCGATGCCGGAGAGCACCTGGCTGTAGAACCACCGGTTGACGAACGGCAGTACGACACCGATGGTGCCGGTCCGGCCCGAAGCGAGGCTGGAGGCGTGCGGGGAGATCGCGTACGAGAGTTCCTCCGCCGCCCGCAGCACCCGGTCCCGGGTCGTCTCGGAGACATTCGGCAGACCCCGCAGCGCGCGCGAGACGGTGGCCGTGGACACCTTCGCGCGTCTGGCGACATCGATGATGCTGGCGGCCATACGCTCTGCTGACCCTCCGTTCGCTGCGAGGAGCCCGAACGTACTGCCGATGACGGAGGGAATGCAATCGTTTACATGAAAAGATCTTCGATATCCGCCATGCCGGGTGGCGGTGGTCGGTTGAAGCATCAAAAGCGCAGATGAGAGATGTGAAAGGTGATGTAAACGTGTACATGTCCCGGCGTTGCCGCGCGGGTGGGTGCCCTCGGGGAGCGGAGCCGGCCGGGGCGGGCGGGCGGATGAGTGGCCGGATTCGTACGGTCCTGCCCGCCCCGGCCAGCCAGGGTCAGCCGCCGAGCTTGGTGAGGGCGGTGGCCGTGGTGTCCTTGAACGCGGTCACCGGCGCCTGCGCCAGATCGCCCATCTCGCCCCACACGACGACGGTGACGGTGTCACCGTCGCGGCCTATGCCGAACAGGTGCACGCCGGTTCCGGCCTGCGGCGGCGCGACGTGCACCCCGAAGACGCGCGCCCCGTCGGCGGCGTCCACGGTGCCGTAGTCGTCCCAGGCGGCGCCCGCGCCGGGGTTCTCGCGCAGCCAGTCGGCGGCGCAGTCGGCCGCGGCGTCGGAGAGTTCGGCGGCCAGCGCCTGGGCCTCGGCGTTGCCGCCGGTCTCCACGACGAGCTGACGTGCCGTGGTGTCCAGGTCGGTGTGGTACTCCCGGACCCAGGTCCCGGCGGCCGGCAGTTCCACCTCCTCGAAGCAGAACAGCGGCAACTCGGGCTGCCCGTGCCGCGGGCTCTGCGCGAACCACTGCGAGGAGGAGTGCGGCGGCAGGTCACCGGGCTCCAGGAACGCCGGCACCGGCGTCTTCGGGGCAGTGGTCGCCGTCGCGGCACCGGCGGCCGGCGCGAACGCGGCGACGGCGGCCAGCGCCCCGGCGGCCAGGGCGGTACGGGTCAGGATGCGGGTGCGGGTGCGTCGCATGGGTGGGTCCCCTCCAGGTGATGCTCGGTGTGACACCCGAAACCCTGTGCTTCCCGTCCGGGATCCGGCAACGCTTGCGGCCCCGACCGGGACGGCGGAACCATTCCACCCCCACTGACGTGGGACGATGCGGAGGGCTGGAATGGTGGAACGGGACGGCGGACAGGGCGGGGGAGGCCATGGAGGACGCGACACCGGCACAGGAATTCGCGCGGGCGCTGCGTGAGCTGAAGGAACGTTCGGGGCTCAGCTTCGGCGCGCTGTCCACGCGGCTGCACACCAGCACCTCGACGCTGCACCGCTACTGCTCGGGAGCGGCGCTGCCCCAGGAGTACGCGACGGCCGACCGCCTCGCCGCGCTGTGCGGGGCCACCGAGCCGGAACGGCGACACCTGCACCGCCTGTGGGTGCTGGCCGACGCCCAGCGCGGCGCCACCCCGGCCAAAGCCGCGCCCGGCCCCCCGGCGGAGCCCACCGCCGTACCTTCCGACGTACCCCCGGCGGAGCCCACCGCCGAACCCCCCGCCGCGCCCGGCCCGGCCCGCCCGTGGTGGCGCCGGCGGCCCACCGCGCGGCTGACGGTGGGGCTCGCCGCGCTGCTGCTGGCCGCCGCGCTCACCCTCGACGCCGCGGGCGGGGCGAAGGCCGGGACGGCGGGGGAGAACGCGGCGCCACTGGAGTGGACCACCCGCTCCCACGTCTGGGCCTTCGGCTGCGGTCACCGCTACCTGGTGGACGCCGGGCCGCAGGATGTCCCGGCACCGCCGGTCGCCCAGGACGCCGAGCGCTGGTCGGCCGCCCGGCGGGCCGTGCACGCGGAGGCGGCCATCGTCGAGATCACCCTGACCGCCGAACCGGGTACCGGCGCCCCGGTCGTCGTGGAGGCGGCCCACATCCGGATCGCCGAGCGCCGCGCACCGCTGCCCTGGCCGGTGTACCGCATGGACAACGGCTGCGGCGGCTCCCTGGCCCCCGCAGCCTTCGGCGTCGACCTGGACGCCGACCGCCCGCTGGCCCACCCGATCGCCGGCGGCGACGCCGCCACCGGCGAGGAATTCCCCGCCCCCCGCCTCCCCTTCGCCCTCGGCGCGGACGAGCCGCTGCTGCTGCGCTTCGAGGCCAGGGCCGCAACCGGCGACGTCGACTGGTACATCGAACTCGACTGGAACAGCGGCGGGCGCTCCGGCACCACGCGTATCGACGACGACGGCCGTCCCTTCCGCACCAGCGGCACCACCGGACCCGTTCTCGTCCACGACATCCCCACCGGCCGCTGGCTGCCGGAGTGAGGCAGGATCGGGTCATGAGCAACCTCGACCAGCGCCCCGCCCCCACCCCCTGCGGTGCCGAGCCCAGGACCGGCCCCGTGCACGAACTCCTCGCGGGCCGTGAGGTCCCGCTCGGCGAGAGCACCGTGGTACGCCGGCTGCTTCCCAGCCTCGGCCGCCGCATGGTGGGCGCCTGGGTGTTCGTCGACCACTACGGCCCCGACGACATCGCCGACGAGCCCGGCATGCAGGTGCCCCCGCACCCGCACATCGGCCTGCAGACCGTCAGCTGGCTGCACGCCGGGGAGGTGCTGCACCGTGACAGTCTCGGCAGCCTGCAGACCGTCCGCCCGCGCGAACTCGGCCTGATGACCTCGGGGCGCGCCATCGCCCACTCCGAGGAGTCGCCGAGCCCGCACCGCAACGCCCCGATCCTGCACGGCGCCCAGCTGTGGGTGGCGCTGCCGGGCGAACACCGCCACACCGCGCCCTCCTTCGAGCACCACACCACGCTGCCGGTGCTGCGCGGTGGCGGCGGGCTCTCCGCCACCGTCATCCTGGGCGAACTCGACGGGGCCGCCTCGCCCGGCACCACCTTCAGCCCGCTGGTGGGGGCCGACCTCGCGCTGGCCGCCGGCACCGACACCGCGCTGCCGCTGACCGAGGACTTCGAGTACGCGGTCCTGTCGATGTCCGGCGCCCCCGAGATCGACGGCGTGCCGCTGCCCCCCGGTTCCCTGCTCTACCTGGGCGAGGGCCGCCGCCACCTGCCGCTGCGCTCCGACCACGACGCGGCGGTGATGCTGCTGGGCGGTGTCCCCTTCGAGGAGGAGATCGTCATGTGGTGGAACTTCATCGGCAGGTCGGCGGAGGACATCGTCCAGGCGCGCGCCGACTGGGAGGAGGGCAGCCGCTTCGGCGAGGTGAAGGGCTACGCGGGCGACCGCCTGTCCGCCCCCGCCCTTCCCCCGGTACCGCTCAAACCCCGGGGCCGCACGCGCTGACCCCGGTCTTTTCCCGGCCAAAGGCTCGTTCCTCCGTTCTTCCGCGGGGATGTGGCCCGCCGGTTCGCGCTGCCCGCAGGTCCTCCGGGGTCGCTTCGGAACAGCTCGGCCGTGGCTCCCGATGTCCCCGGCCGGGGACATCGGTGGAATGGGCACGTCCGTACCGCGAAGTATGGTTCAGCAGGTGGAGTTGGTCTGGGTGAGCAGGCCCATCCGCCGCGGCAGGAGGACGTATTCACCGCCGGCTCCCGGATCCATGCCCTGACAGAGGAACTGAAGCCGGCACGGGTGGATGGTCAGCGTCCGGGTGCTGGAGGGTCGGCTGATCCTGTGTCACCGGGAACATCCGTTTCTTCACCTGTGTGATGTCGCGCGTGCCGCTCGGCTGACCCGGCCGTGCGCAGGTGGGGCATGGCGTGGTCGGCCCCGGTGGCAGCTGCCACGTGTGCTGGACGGTGCGGGTGGGGCGCCGGCACGCTGCCCCACCCGCACCGGCGGACCGGCGCGGGCCGCGAACGTCGTGAACCCGTTCCCACGCCGGCGCCCTGTGCCCTGTGTCAGCCCACGCGCGCGAGCTGCCATTGCTGGTTGGTGCCGCCCCAGTCGCTGTACTGGACGATGTTGGCTCCGTCGGCGGTGGAGGCTCCCTGGACTTCGAGGGCTTTGCCGCTGTTGCGGTTGATGAGCCGGATGTTTCCGCTGCCGGAGTCGGCTGCTCGCCATTGCTGGTTGGCGGCGTTGTTGTCGCTCCACTGGACGATGGCGCCGCCGTCTGCGGTGGACCAGTTGTGGACGTCGAGGACCTTGCCCGAGTGGCGTGAGCGCAGCCGGTAGTAGCCTCCGCCGGAGTCGACGAACTGCCACTGTTGCTGAGCCTGGTCGTTGCGTGACCACTGGGTGATCCGGGCGCCGTCGTTCGTCGCCAGGTTGTACACGTCGAGCGCCTTGCCGCTGTTGCGATTCACCAGCACGTACCACGCACTCGTGTCGATCCCGCCGGGAGGCTGTGTGCCGCCCGAGTTGAGGGCGTTGAGCACAGCGGTGTAGGCCGCCTTCTTGTTCCCCGCCCCATCGAACAGCAGCGGATTCTGGCCCGTGCGCCACGAGTCGCTGTCCCGTACGCCCCACACGGTGATGCCCGTGCAGCGGCTCACGGCCAGGCAGGCACGTGTGACGGCGGCATAGGCGTTCGCCTGATCGGCACCCGCGATGTCCAGTTCGGTGATCTGCACGTCCACCCCGAGGTCGGCGAACCTCTGGAGATTCGCCTGGTAGTCACCGGGTGCGGAGTTCGTCAGATGGGACTGGAACCCCACGCAGTCGATCGGCACTCCGCGGGCGACGAAGTCGCGCACCATGTTGTAGATACCGGTGCTCTTGGCGTTGATACCGTCGGTGTTGTAGTCGTTGTAGCAGAGCTTGGCCCCGGGATCCGCGGCACGTGCCGTGCGGAACGCGACCTCGATCCAGTCGTTGCCGGTGCGCTGGAGGTTGGAGTCACGCCGTCCCCCGCTGCCGCCGTCGGCGAACGCCTCGTTCACCACGTCCCAGGAGTGAATCTGGCCCCGGTAGTGGCCGGCCACCTGGTTGATGTGGTTGATCATCGCGGAGCGGAGCGTGCTGCCTTCCAGGCCCTGCGCCCACCCCGGCTGCTGCGAGTGCCACACCAGGGCGTGGCCCCTGACGGACATGCCCTGCTGGCGGGCGTGGTTGACGATGCGGTCACCGGCGGAGAAGTTGAAGGAGCCGCGGGAGGGTTCGGTGGCGTCCCACTTCATCTCGTTCTCGGCGGTGAGGCTGTTGAACTCCCTGTTCACGATCGTGGTGTAGGCGCTCTCGTTGAGCTTGTGCCCGGCGACCGCGGCGCCGAAATAGCGTCCGCGTTCGGCGGCCGATGTTCCCAGCGTGGTGCCCGCCGCAGCGGTGCCCGCCGATGCCACGACGGTGCCGCTGGCGATGAGTACGGCCGCCAGGAGCATGACGAGCAGTCTGAAGCGGCGTAACAGGGCGCTGTGTGGAGCCGGTTGTGCGGTGAGGATCATCTGGTGTCCTTCCGATCAGATGGAGCGGGCGGAAATCTGGGGACCGGACTCAGGAGGCCGAGACGTGGAAGGACTCCGCTGAACCGATCGTCGTGGCGGCGGCGACCAACGGCTGGGCCCCCGCCGTGACATAGCGGTCGTTGGCGTGCGCGCGCAGGCTGATGGAACCGTCGCCGTTGTTGATCCGGGTGAAGGTCTCCCACGGGCCGACGGCGGAACGGTTGGCGATGAGAGGACTGGCTCCGGCGTTCTCCGCGCACACGTACTGGCCGTTGACCAGCGCGCGCAGGGCCACCGAACCACCGCCGGTGTCGACCAGCTCAAAGCGCTCCCACGGGCCCACTGTGGGCCGGTTGGCGATGAGGGCTTCGGCTCCGGCGTTCTCCGCGCACACGTACTGGCCATTGGCCGCGGACCGCAGCGCGACCGCCGGGCCGGATTCGGCCGGGGTGAGGACGGACTCCCAGCGGGTACGGCTCCCGGCCGCGCCGGCGGGCAGTCGGTCGCGGGCCGCCGTGTCCCCGTACAGGCTCCAGCGCATCCAGTCCACATACGTGTTCACGGTCTGGGTGTGGTTGACGCCGCTCCAGATGTACTCGTCGTGGCCGGTGCCCAGATGGGTGAGGAACGCCTTGGGCGCCGGCAGCTCGGTGTACGCCTGCCGAGCCGAGGAGTACTGGCAGATGGGGTCCTGGTCGCCGTGGACGAACAGGACCTTCGCCGCCGGGCGTCCGGAGGGGTTGCCCATGTCCACGGTGGCGAACGGTACGGCGGCCACGACGCGCTCGTCGGGCCACGCGGTGAGCAGGCCGTGCGTGGTCATCCCACCGAGGGAATGCCCCGCGATGCCGACGCCGGTGGCGGTGTCCAGGCGCCCGGCGAAAGGGGAACCGGCAGTGGTGTTGAGGGCCAGGGTGCGGGTGATGACCTCGGAGACGTCCTGGGACTGGTTGCCGTTGTAGACATCCCCGATATTGCCCGGGGTGCCGGTCGAGGTGGTGGGGAAGACCGGGGCCGGCACCACGAAGCCGGCCTCCGCCAGCGGGCGGATGAGCGGTGCGTAGCTCTCCGGGTTGCCGCCCAGACCGTGGCTGAACTCGACCACCGGGAAGACCCCGTTGGCGATGGCGGCATCGCGCACCGGGTTGCCGCCCGGGTTCCCGGTCGCCGGGTAGAAGATCCGGGTGACCAGGCGGCGGCCTCCGCGGTTCCAGTCGAACTCGCGTACGCCGATGGCGAAGCGCTGGGTCGGTGCGTCGAGCGGTCCGGCGGCCGTCGCCGGACCGGCGCCGAGCAGGGGTGCGCCCAATAATGCCGTGCTCATGCCAAGTGCTCGGCTCAGGACGGTGCGGCGTCGTAGTGACATCGGTACTCCTTGATCAAGATGCGGGATTGCGAGAACCGCCGCCCCTGGTCGGAGCGGAAGGTGTGCGCGGGCACGGCCGCGCCGGACTGGCGGGCGAGCATGGTGCTGGAGTTGCGGCGTGCGCGTTCCGTCGGAGCGAGGTGCGGGCCCCGGGGTGTGAAGAGTGCTCTCGTTCCCGGGAGGTGTGGCCTCCGGGGCGGGGAAACTCTCCGGCTCGGGGGAAGTGCCGAGAAGAACGATCAAGAGTGCGGTGTGCCGGGGGGAGCGGAGGTCATCCCCACCGTAGCCGCATTCGATATACCGGACGCCGACCGGCTTGCCAAACAGCAAGGATGATGGAGCATGGCGCGAGCCGCGTCAATGACTCCGGTTCGGATTCGTTGTCGGTCCCGCGCAGCGCGGCCCCGGCCAGGCATCGTCCCTGGTGGCGGGCCTGTCGTCCGGCGGCTTCCCGGGGCCGGCCCGGCCCCGCGGGCACCCGCGCGGTGTGTGGGTACGCACAGGCTTGACGGGGTGGCCCGGCACTTCTACCGTTCCGCATCGATGGAACCGTCGGCCTTGTCGGTCGCTCAGGAGGGGTGGCCGCCACCGGGCTGACGTTCCTCACGCGCTTTCGTGGGAGCGCTCCCGCCCGTGCAGACGCCGAACGCGGGCTGCGGCGCTCTCACGCGCCAGTGCCGTTCCGGCAAGGTTCGTGACAGTGGAGAAGGGAGACTTCGGCGGCCGTGGCCGCCGCCTCTGAGGGGTCACCCGAGCGGCGCCCCCCGTGCAACGGCTGGAAGGAGGGCGGGTACGAGGTCGCGGTGTCCCGCATGCGGGCTGCGCGCGGTGACCAAACGCCCGGTGTCCCGGAAAGAGCGTGGGACCTGGGCCGCCCGCTCGGACGCGTCGGCCCGGGTCAGTAGGCTGTCCGAATGGGTGAAACGCTGGATCCCGGGCCGTTCTACCACGGCACGAAGGCTGATCTTCGGGCCGGAGACCTGCTGACCGCGGGCTTCCGTTCCAACTACCGGCCAGAAGTCGTCATGCGTCACATCTACTTCACGGCGCTTCGCGACGGTGCCGGCCTCGCGGCCGAGCTCGCCGCCGGGGACGGTCAGCCGCGGGTCTACCTGGTCGAGCCGACCGGTGACTTCCAGGACGACCCCAACGTGACCGACAAGAAGTTTCCCGGCAACCCGACCCGCTCCTATCGCAGCGAGGAACCGCTGCGGATCCTCGGCGAGGTGGACGACTGGACGCGACTGACCCCGGACGCGCTGCGGGACTGGCGTACTCGCCTCGCCTCGGTCCGGGGAGAGATCATCAACTGACCGTCTTCGCGTCGCACGCCATCGGGCACCACTGCTACGGGCCGGGTGGCGGATCGATGTCTCCGGCCACACGCGCAGGCCGCATGACCGCCGGGTGGCGGCCGCTGCTCACGGTGCCAGGAAGCCGGTGATCCGTTCGCGCAGGGTTCGCGGGTCCAGGCCCTGCCCGGTCAGGTGCTCGTCGAGTTGTCCGTAGCGGCGCAGCTCCCGGCGGCCGACGCCGAGGCCGAGCACGCGGTGGGGTACGTCGGCCAGCGCGTCGTTCACCTGCCGGGTCGAGGTTCCCTCGTGGTACGGCTCCACGACCACCACGTCCGCCGCCTCGGCGACAGCCGCGGCGGTGCGGAGCGTGGCCGCGTCGAAGGGGCGCACGGTGCTCGCGTACAGCACCGTCACATCCAGGCCGGCGACGGCGCCGAGTACGTTCTCCAGCATCGGGCCGACCGCCACGACCACGCCGCCGCGGCCCTCTCGCAGGGTCAGGAAGCGGGCGCCGTCGACCGCGCGCGGTTCCTGGTTGGTCTGTTCGGACAGCCGGAGGTAGACCTTGTCGTCGCCGGCGGCCACGGCGTGCCGCAGCAGTGCCTCGGCCTCGTCCGGGTGACCGGGGACATGGACGGTCCAGCCGTCCAGGCTGTCCAGCAGGGCCACGTCGCCCGGTGACATGTGCGTGAAGCCACCGGCGGGCCAGTCGTAGGAGCCGGCCGCGCTCACCAGCACCCCGCCGACGCCCTGGTGGCCGAGGTCCAGCTTCAGCTGCTCGAAGGGGCGTTCCACCAGGAAGCTGGCGAAGGTGTGCATGATCGGGCGCAGGCCGGTGAGGGCCAGCCCCCCGCCCACGCCGACGAGCAGCTGTTCCCTGATGCCGACGTTCACCACCCGGTCCGGGTGTCGGCCCTGTGCCCGGGTGAAGCCGTCCCTGCCGATCTCGGCGAGTACGACGGCGAGGCGCGGGTCCTCGTCCAGCAGTCGGGACGTGACGGCGGTGAAGCGCTCACGCATGGTGTCCATGGGGGAAGGCCCTCTCGTGATAGATCGTGGAACGTCGTGGAGCGGGGGACGGGGGTCCCTCACGCGACTTTGGGTTCGCCCGTGTCCTTGGGCTCCACCTGGGCGACCACCGCGTGCGGGCGTCCTGGGTGCGGGGCGGTGAACGCCCGGTGCAGCGCCTCGTGATCGCGCCCGTCCACGGTCACCGCCGACCATCCGGCGGCCTGGAACTGCGCGGCGATCCCGCCGTGCCAGCCGTGCGTGGCCGAGGAGTTGTCGATGACCAGCGTGTGCAGCCGGGAGAGCCCGGCGGCGCCGGCGTACGCGATGGCCTCGTGATTGCTGCCCTCGTCCAGTTCGGCGTCGCCGACCAGTACCCACACCGCCGGGTCGTCGAGCCCCTGGGCCCGCAGGCCCAGCGCCGTGCCGACGGCCAGCGGCAGGCCGTGCCCCAGCGACCCGCTGCCGATCTCCGCGCCCGGGACCAGCGTCCGGTCCGGGTGGTGCCCGAGAGGGGAGTCGTACGTGCCGAAGTCCGGCAGCCATGTCCTCGGGAAGAAGCCCTTGGCGGCGAGGACCGCGTAGTAGGCCATCGGGCCGTGCCCCTTGGAGAGCAGGAACCGGTCCCGCCCCGGGTCCTTGGCGGTCTCGGGGGAGACCCGCAGCACCCGGTCGTAGAGGACCCACAGCGCGTCCAGCGTGGATGTCGCGGCCGGGCCGTGCTTCTCGGCCCCGGTCATCAGCCCCATCAGGGAAGCCAACTCACCGAACCCGGCGACACCGTTCTCCGTCTGCGTCCTGATCGCGTTCGTCATGATCAGCACGTTAGAACTTCAAGTGCTGTTGAAGTCAAGAGGGTCCGCACCGGCCCCGGCGTTGCGCCGAGCGGGTGAGGGACGGGGGAGTGGTCAGGGCGATTGGAGTGTCCCGCATCGGGTACCCGGCTCGTCCGCGTGCCCGCCGTTGACCTTGCGGCCGGACCGCGCGGGCCGGGGCCGCGCAGCTATGGGCCGGCCGCGACGTGAGCGAGGACTGGGAGCGCGCGCATGGGTGAGAAGGTGGCGGATTTCCTGCTGCGGCGGCTGCGGGAGTGGGATGTCGAACACGTCTTCGGCTATGCCGGGGACGGGATCAACGGACTTCTCGCCGCGTGGGGGAGGGCCGCGGACGACCCCATGTTCGTGCAGGCACGGCATGAGGAGATGGCGGCCTTCGAGGCCGTCGGCTACGCCAAGTACTCCGGCCGGCTGGGCGTCTGCGTGGCGACCTCGGGGCCCGGAGCCATCCATCTGTCCAACGGCCTGTACGACGCGAAGCTCGATCATGTGCCGGTGGTGGCGATCATCGGCCAGACCAACCGCAGCGCCATGGGCGGCTCCTACCAGCAGGAGGTGGACCTGGCGAACCTGTTCAAGGACGTCGCCTCCGACTTCCTGGAGACCGTCACCGTTCCCGAGCAACTGCCCAACGTGCTCGACCGCGCCATCCGCACCGCGTACGGCCGGCGCACGGTCACCGCGGTGATCGTCCCCGCCGACGTGCAGGAGCTGGAGTACGAGGCGCCGTCGCACGCGTTCAAGATGGTGCCCTCCTCGCTGGGACTTGGCCGCTCGGCCCCGGTCCCGGCCCGGGAGGACCTGGAACGGGCCGCCGCCGTGCTGAACGCCGGCGAACGGGTGGCCGTGCTGGTGGGCCAGGGCGCCGCCGGGGCCCGCGCGGAGGTGGAGCAGGCGGCCGAGGTGCTGTCCGCCGGGGTGGCCAAGGCACTCCTGGGCAAGGACGTGCTCTCCGACGAACTGCCGTACGTCACCGGGGCCATCGGACTGCTGGGCACCCGGCCCTCGTACGAGCTGATGCAGGGGTGCGACACCCTGCTGACGATCGGCTCCAGCTTTCCGTACGCCCAGTTCCTGCCGGAGTTCGGTCAGGCCAGGGCGGTGCAGATCGAGATCGACCCGCACATGGCGGGCATGCGCTACCCGTACGAGGTCAACCTCATCGGGGACGCCGCGACCGCGCTGCGGGAGCTGCTGCCGCTGCTGGAGCCGAAGAAGCACGGAAAGTGGCGCAAGGACCTGGAGCGCGACGTCGCCCGCTGGTGGGAGGTGATGGACCGGCGGGCCGCCACCGAGGCCGACCCCGTCAACCCCGAGTACGTGGCCGCCGCCCTGTCGCCGCTGCTGCCCGACGACGTCATGCTCGCGGCGGACTCCGGCTCGGCGGCCAACTGGTACGCGCGTCATCTGCGGCTGCGGCCGGGGATGAGCGGCTCCCTGTCGGGCACGCTGGCCACCATGGGCCCGGGCGTCCCCTACCTCATCGGCGCCAAATTCGCCCACCCGGAACGGCCGGCGATCGCGCTCGTCGGCGACGGCGCGATGCAGATGAACGGGATGGCGGAGCTGATCACCGCCTCACGCTACTGGCGGCGCTGGAGCGACCCGAGGCTGATCGTGGGCGTGCTCAACAACCAGGACCTCAACCAGGTCACCTGGGAGATGCGGTCGATGTCCGGCGCCCCGCAGTTCGAGCCCTCCCAGCACCTGCCCGACGTCCCGTACGCGGAGTTCGCCCGCTCCATCGGCCTGCACGGCATCCGGGTCGACGAGCCGGGCGGCGTCGAGTCCGCCTGGCGGCAGGCGCTCGCGGCCGACCGGCCCTGCCTGCTGGAATTCGTCACCGATCCCGCGGTGCCGCCGATTCCCCCGCACGCCACCTGGGAGCAGGCCCAGGCCACCGCCGAAGCGCTGTTGCGCGGTGACAGCGACCGGACGAATGTGGTGAAGAGAGGCATCAAGCAAAAGGTCCAGGAGTTCCTTCCGGATCTCAAGGGCCTCAACCGCGGCTGACCGTCACCGTCGACGCATGCCATGCCCCACGGAACCGGCCCCCCGGACGCACCGCCCGGTGCGGGGAGGCGACAGGAGCGCGCATGACGACCACCTCACCACCGGCCCTCGGCAGAGTCCTCACGGTTCCGGGTGTCTACCCGCCGCAGTACGACAGCCGGCTCATGGCCGGTGCGCTGGCCCGCGAGCGGACCGGCCCGGGCACCTCCGTGCTGGACCTGTGCACCGGCAGCGGGGTGCTCGCCGTGCGCGCCGCCCTCACGGGCGCCGATGTGACCGCCGTGGACATCGCCCGCCGCGCGGTACTGACGGCCCGGCTGAACGCCCTGCTGGCCCGCGTGACCATCGACGTGCGCCGGGGGGACCTGGCCGCAAGCCTGCGGGGCCTGACCTTCGACCTGGTGGTCAGCAACCCGCCGTACGTACCGGCCCCGCCCCGCCGGCCGGCCCGTCACGGGGCCCGCGTGGCCTGGGACGCGGGTGCCGACGGACGGACCCTGCTGGACCGTATCTGCGCCACCGCCCCCGGGCTGCTGCGCCCGCGCGGTGTGCTGCTCCTGGTCCACTCCACCCTGTGCGGAACGGAAGACACCCTGCTGCGGCTGCAGCGGTCAGGACTGCACGCCACCGTCGGCGACCGGGCCCGGATACCGCTGGGCCCCGTCCTGCGGCAGCGCGCCCCCTGGCTGCGCGCCCAAGGGCTGCTGGAACACGGCCAGGACGAGGAGGAGCTGGTGGTCATCCGTGCCGAAAGACTCTGAACGGCCCTGCCGGATACGGCTCGACGCGGACGGACCCATCCTGGTGGAAGGGCCCGTGGAGGTCGTCCTCCCGGACGGCACCGTCGTGTCCTCCCAGCGGTTCCAGGTCGCCCTGTGCGCGTGCCGGCGCAGCCGCAGCTATCCGTGGTGCGACACCAGCCACCGCCGCCGGTCCCGCGGGAACGACCGGCGGAACTCACCCGAACGGCGGCCCGGGCCCGGATCGCCGCCTCCCGGCGGAACGGAGGAAGCCCCGTGACCACGCTGCCGCTGCGCGTCACCGCGTCCCCTCCGCTGCCCCCGGCCAGGGGCGACCTGTCGGGCGCGGTGATCGCCGCCCTGCGCGGGGCGGCGAGTCCGCTGCCACGGGCCGCCGCGGTCTCCGGCGCCGATCCCTACGGAGCGGATCTGCAACTGGCCCTGTACCTCCTGTACGAACTGCACTACCGGGGCTTCGCCGGCATCGACGACGCTTACGAGTGGGACCCCGCGCTGCTGCGGCTGCGCGCCGACGCGGAGGACCGTTTCCTGACGGCCCTGCGGCGGGACACCACCACCGGTGAGAACGCCGAGCAGGCCCTGGGCGAACTGCTCGTGGAACCGGTCGGCGACAGCGGGGACAGCGTGAGCCACCACCTCGCCGGGGAAGGCACCCTGTGGCAGGTGCGGGAGTACGCGGCGCTGCGTTCCCTCTACCACCTCAAGGAGGCGGACCCGCACCTGTGGGTCGTGCCCCGGCTGCGAGGGCGGGCGAAGGCCGCGATGGTCGCCATCGAGTACGACGAGTTCGGGGCGGGGCGCGCCGATCGGGTGCACGCCGAGCTGTTCGCGGCGCTGATGAGGGATCTCGGCCTGGACCCGGCCTACGGCCGGTACCTCGACGCGGCCCCGGCACCGGCCCTGGCCACGGTCAACCTCATGTCGCTGTTCGGCCTGCACCGGTCGCTGCGCGGGGCGCTGGTGGGCCACTTCGCCGCGGTGGAGGTGACGTCCCCGCCGGCCTCCCGCCGGCTGGCCGCCGCGATGCGCGGGTGGGCGCGGGCCCGGCCGCCGTGCGCTTCTACGACGAACACGTGGAGGCGGACGCCGTGCACGAACAAGTGGTCCGTCACGATGTCGTGGGAGGTCTGCTGGCGGACGAGCCCGCGCTGGCGGCCGATGTGGCCTTCGGCATCGGGGCGACCGCTCATCTGGAGGACCGTCTGGCGGGGGAGGTGCTGACCGCCTGGCGCTCGGGTGAGTCAGCGTTGCGCTCACCCCTGGCAGGGCCCGGCGCCTGACGGGCGGTGCTGCCCGCGCGCCGCGCGGCGGGGGCGGCGTTGGCCCCGGGCGCGCCGTGGCACGCCGCCGCCCGGGTGGGCAAAGGCCACATGCACCGTCCCGGCCGCCGTGCGCACGCCTGCCACCCGTCCGCCCCGCACTGAGACCTCGGTGACCCGCTCCCCGCACCGTACGGTGATACCGCGCCGGCTCGGTCCGCGGACGAGCGCCGCCGTCAGCTCCCCGGGCCCCCGGAGCCCGGCCGGTGCCCGGAGGGCAGCGACGCCCGCTCGTCCACCAGCCGTTCCAGCCGGGCGAGCATCCCGCGGTGCCGCAGTTGCTGCACCGCGTCCAGGACGGCGTTGTGCACGGTGCCTCCGAAGCCGCGCAGCGGGTGCTCGTCCATGATGACCAGGGTCTCCTCGCCCCACGGGCGGATGTCCAGGGAGATGCGCGCGGTGCCGAGCCGCCCGCTGTCGACCTCCAGCTCCAGGGCCCGAGGTGGCTCGCAGCGCCGCACCCAGGTGCGGCCGTGCAGATCCTTGCGGCCGAGGCGCACGGTGTAGGCCAGCGCGGAGCCGACTTCGGGCCACTCGCCCTCCGCCGGTGCGGAATCCTTGGTGCCGACCACCCAGGCGGCGTACTGGGAGGGGTCGGCCAGGACGTCCCACACCGTGTCGGGTGGATGGGCGATCAGTCGGTGCCGTACGGCCATGGATGCCTCCAGACGCCTGGGCGAGCGGTACGGAGCCTGCCCTCACGGTGTCGCGCTGTGCCTGTTCAGGGGGGAGGGCGCCGCGTTCTTCCTGTACGGATGGAAGCACTTTCCGGACCGCGCGGCAGCTCGTAGGGGCGGTCGGACGGCCCCGCCGCGCACGTTTGCCGCCGGTCCCGCCGGGCAGCCGACGTGGCTGTGAGGAGGCGTGTGCGGAAGGACGGTACGGGGACCGGTCCACGCGGTGACGGTACGAGTGGCGGTGCTGCGGGACCGGCTGCGGCAGGCCGTGCGCACACCCGGCTGGGAGCGGGAGGACCTGCTGCTCCAGCTGAAGACGGTGGCCGCGGCGGTGGCCGCCTGGTCCCTGGCCTCCTGGTTGCTGGCGCCGGGCGTCGCCACCTTCGCCCCGTTCACCACACTGCTGGCCATCCAGGGAACGGTGCACCGCTCGATCCAGCAGTCCTGGCGCTATCTGGCGGCCGTCACGCTCGGGGTGGTGCTGGCCGCCGTCTTCGGCTCGGCCGCGGGACGCACCGCGTGGACCCTGGCCGTGCTGCTCCTGGTGGCGCTGGCCCTCTCCCGGGCGCAGCCGCTGGGCGCGCAGCGGCTCCAGGTGCCGGTCACCGCACTGTTCGCCTTCTCCACCGGCAACGGGGAGTGGGACTACGGCGCCGGGCTGGCGGCCGCGGTGCTGATCGGGATCGGCTGCGGCCTGGTGGCCGTCGTGGTGCTGGCGCCGGCGGTGCACCACCGGGACGCCGACCGGTCCATCGCGTACCTTGCCGGGCGGGTCGGCGATCTGGCGGCCGGCGTCGCGCGCAACCTGCGCGAGGGCGGACCGGGAGAGGCGGAGACCCGTGCCTGGTGGGACGAGGCGCAGGCACTGCGGACCATGGCCCGTCAGGCCCGGGCGACGGTGGAGCTGGGCGAGGAGAACGTCCGGCTCAATCCGCGGCGGCTGGTGAGCGGCGGCCTGCTGAGCCTGCCGGATCACCACGCCCGGGTGACCGCCCTGGAGCGTGCCGCCTACCAGCTGGAGTCCGTCGTCCGGGGGCTCGACTACGCGGCCGGGCGCGACAACCGGGCGGCGCTGGCCGGCGACTTCCTCCTTCCCTTCGCCGGGCTGCTGGAGGACATCGGCCGGGCGGCGCATCAGCTGGGTGAGAGCGGTTCCGCGGCGCCCGCCGGAGAGGGTGGCCCGGAGCCGGACGGCGGTCCGGTGGCCACCGGTCGGCGCCGGGCCGCCGAACTGGCGGGCAGCAGCCGCCGGGCGGACCTGCGGGCACCGGGCGAATGGCCGCTGTACGGGGCGCTGCTCACCGATGCCCGGCGGGCCCTGGACGACCTGGCCCGCGCTCCCGGCCCGCCCTGGACCTGACGGGCGCTGCGCGCCTGACCCCCGGTCCGCACCGGACCGGCTACGCGGCGCGTTCGGCTGCCGCCCCGGCCAGCTGGTCGAAGGTACGGACCAGCACCGCGCGGCGTTCTTCCTTGTACTCCCGCGAGGGTTCCAGCTCGTCGATGGTCCGCTCCCAGACGGCCATGAAGTGCTTCTTCCACCTCTCCACCACCTCCGGGCGCAGCGGCGTGTCGGAGGTGTGGCCGGCCCGGACCAGGACGTGCAGCAGCTCCAGCTGACACGGCACGGCCACCCCCCAGTACTCGTCGGGCTCGATGGCGACCGGATCCCCCTCCATGACCTCGGCCACCTCCGCGACGAGCCGATCCATGAAGGAGGACAGATAGTCCCTGGCCGTGTCGCTGTCGAAGTTCCCACTGCCCCAGGTGCCCACGGTCTCTCCTCCGCATGGTGGTGTCACATCACGACGGGGCCATCGAAGCAGGGAGCACTGACAACGGGGGGCGAGGAGGCTCATCGCCGGGGCCGGGGCCGGAAAAGTTGGACGGTGATGTCGAGAATCCGTGTCCGGCTCCGTCCCCGGGGTGAACGCGACCACAATGGGTCGCACGCGCACCGAGGAGAACCACGATGGCCAAGTACCTGCTGCTGAAGCACTACCGCGGCGCCCCGGCCGCCGTCAACGACGTGCCGATGGACCGGTGGAGCCCCGAGGAGATCTCGGCCCACATCCAGTACATGAACGACTTCGCCGCCCGCCTGGAAAGCAGCGGCGAGTTCGTCGACGGTCAGGCACTCGCCCCCGAGGGAGCGTGGGTCCGGTACGACGGTGAGGGGCGCCCGCCGGTTACCGACGGGCCGTTCGCGGAGACCAAGGACCTCATCGCCGGCTGGATGATCATCGACGTGGACAGCTACGAGCGCGCCGTCGAGCTGGCCGGAGAACTGTCGGCCGCCCCGGGAGCCGGCGGCAGGCCGATCCACGAGTGGCTGGAGGTGCGCCCGTTCCTGACCGCGCCGCCCACCGTCACCGAATGACCTCATCCATGGACGAGGCCCTGCTCAGGAGCCTCATCCCGGGCGTCATCACCGTCCTCGTCCGCCGCGGAGCCGACTTCGCGGCGGCCGAGGACGCCGTGCAGGAGGCGCTGATCGAGGCGCTCCGGCACTGGCCGGCGGAACCCTCCCCGGGATCCGCAGGGCCGGCGGAGCCCCTCCGGGACGCCAAGGGCTGGCTGATCACGGTGGCCTGGCGCAGGTTCCTCGACGCGACCCGCGCGGACACCGCGCGACGCCGGCGCGAGGATCTCGCCGAGGAGGAACCCGCCCCCGGGCCCGCGCCCGCCGTGGACGACACGCTCCAGCTCTACTTCCTGTGCGCCCACCCGTCGCTCACCCCCGCGTCGGCGGTCGCCCTCACCCTGCGCGCCGTCGGCGGCCTCACCACCCGCCAGATCGCCCGGGCCTACCTGGTGCCCGAGGCCACGATGGCGCAGCGCATCAGCCGCGCCAAGCGCACCGTCTCCGGCGTGCGGTTCGACCGGCCCGGCGATGTCGCCACCGTGCTGCGTGTCCTCTACCTCGTCTTCAACGAGGGCTACTCCGGCGACATCGACCTCGCCGCCGAGGCCATCCGCCTCACCCGGCAGCTCGCGGCCCGCGTCGACCACCCCGAGGTCGCCGGGCTGCTCGCCCTCATGCTGCTGCACCACGCCCGGCGTGCCGCCAGGACCGCGGCCGACGGCAGCCTGGTGCCGCTCGCCGAGCAGGACCGCGGCCGCTGGGACACGGCGCTGATCGCCGAGGGGGTGCGGATCCTGCAGGCGGCTCTCGCCCGCGACCGGCTGGGCGAGTTCCAGGCCCAGGCCGCCGTCGCGGCGCTCCACGCCGACGCACCCACGGCCCGGGAGACCGACTGGGCGCAGATCGTCGAGTGGTACGACGAGCTGACGCGCCTGACCGACAGCCCGGTCGTCCGGCTCAACCGCGCGGTCGCCGTCGGGGAGGCCGAAGGGCCGGACGCCGGCCTGGCGGCGCTCTCGGGGCTGGACGCCGCACTGCCCCGGTACACCGCGGTGGCGGCCTACCTCCATGAGCGCCGGGGCGACCTGACGACAGCGGCACGGCTGTACTCCGAGGCGGCCCACCTGGCCCCCCATCTCGCCGAGCGGGACCACCTCACGCGCCAGGCCGCCCGGCTCAACGCCCGCCGGCAGCGCTGACGGGCCCCGGTGGGCGCACGGCGTGCCCGTTTCCGTTACGCGCCCGGCTCCGCCGCGCAGGCGAGGTCCCCGGACGGGCGTTCCCCGGAGGTGAGGAACGCGGTCGCCGCGTCCTTCGCGCACGTGTTGCCGCCGAACGGGTAGACACCGTGCCCGCCCTGGTCGGCGGTCACCAGTGTGGCCCGGTCCCCGAACGCCCGCCGCAGCTCCACGGCGCCGGCCAGCGGTGTTCCGGGGTCGCGCTCGTTCTGCACGATGAGGACGTTCGAGGGCCCCCGGTCATCGATGCGCACCGGCGGCCCGACCCGCTCGGACGGCCAGAACGCGCACGGACCGATGCTCGCGGTGGACCCGCCCAGCATCGGGTACCTGATCCGGTCGACCGCGACGTTGCGCTGGTACTCCCGCACGGTCCCGGGCCAGCGGGAATCACCGCAGATCACATGGAGCCGGGACGCCATGAGGTTCTCCAGGTCCCCCGACGGCGGCGGCAGACCGGGCGGCAGCGGGCTGCCCGTGTCGAGCGCCTGCCACATCCCTGCCAGCATGGGCATCAGTGCGTCGCTGTAGAGGTATTCGAAGGTGAGGGCGCGGAACAGGGTCCCGTCGACGCCCTCGACCGGCGCCGCCTCCAGCCGTTCCGCCAGCTCGAAGAACGTCGCGCGCACCTGTTCCGGGGTGCTGCCCAGGCCGTACTCGGGGCGGGCCGCGGCGAACGCCGCGAAGTCCGGGAAGCGGTCCTCCAGTCCACGGGCGAACATCCGCATGGCCGTGACGTCGTAACCGCCGGGCCCCAGGCTGCTGTCGAGCACGATCCGGTCGCCGCCGTGCGGGAACATCGTCGCGTACACCGCGCCGAGGTAGGTGCCGTAGGAGGCGCCCAGGTACGAGATCGTCGGCTCGCCGAGCGCGACCCGGATCGCGTCCATGTCGCGCGCGGTGTTCGCGGTGGTGGTGTGCGGCAGCATCCACGCGGTCTCCGAGGCGGCGCAGCTCTCGGCGACGGTCCGCGCGTATCCCGCCTCCCGCGTGACGTCGGCGGCGGTGTGCGCGTACGGCGCGAAGGCGCCGCGCTGCTGCTGTTCCTCCGTCAGGTCGCAGGTCACCGGGGTGCTGTGGCCGACGCCGCGGGGGTCGAAGCCGATCAGGTCGTAGGAGTCCAGCACCTCCTGCGGCAGCCCCGCGGCGGCGAGCACGGCGGGGTAGCCGAGGCCGGGGCCGCCGGGGCCGCCCGGGTTGGTCAGCAGCACGCCGCGGCGCTGTGCCGGTTCCTCGCTCGCCAGCCGGGAGATGGAGATCTCGATCCTCCGTCCGTCCGGATCGCCGTAGTCCAGCGGGACGTCGAGCGTCGAGCACTCCAGACGGGGCGCGGCGACCTCCTCGGGGCACGGGCCCCACCGCACGGTGTCCGGTGCCGCGGCCGCCGCCGCCCCAGGAAGCGCGGTCGCCACCACGAGGGCGGCGAGCGCGAGGGACAAGGTTCTGGGCATCGGATGTCCTCCTCGGAGCGCAGGGGGCACCGGAACGGGCCCGTGCGGCACGACGTCCGCAGGCCGTCCGCCCGGAACGGCCACGTTTTCCACGGCACGGCCCAGTGTTCTCGCCGCGCCACCGCGCCAGTAGTGACAAACGTCAGCGCCCCGGCAGCCGGGGAAACGGACGCTAGGTCCCGCCGAAGCCCGTGAGCACGAGGGCGACTTCGGATGCTCCGTCGATCGCCCCAACGGCGCTCCGCCGGGAGCCGGCCGGAGGAACAGGTGCGGGACCCGATAACCCGTTGCCCGGGGGCGGGGGTTCTCCTAGCCTCCGGGGGTGGTCGAGTCCGGATACGAGGAGTTGGTCGCCGCCGCGATGGCGGCTCCGGTCGGGGGCTGGGACTTCGGCGCGCTGGCCGGACGGGTGCGGGGCTCGGATCCGTCCTGGTCCTACCAGCGCGCGGCCCGCACCCGCCTCGCAGGAGCGGAACGTCTGCTGGACATCGACACCGGCGGCGGTGAACTGCTGTCCGGGCTCGGGCCGCTGCCCCGGCACACCTGGGCGACCGAGGGATGGCCACCCAACCTCCCCGTCGCCCGGGCGCGGCTCGAACCGCTGGGGGTCACCGTCCTCCCGGCCCCCGACTCCGGAATCCTGCCGCTGCCCGACGCGTCGGTCGATGTCGTGCTCAACCGCCACGGGCGGCTCGCGGCCCGGGAGATCCGGCGGGTGCTGCGCCCCGGGGGCACCTTGCTGACCCAGCAGGTGGGCAGCGAGGACTGCGCCGGGCTGAACGACCTGCTCGGCGCCCCGCCCGCACATCCCCCGGGCAGCTGGACCCTGGACACCGCGCGCTCGGCGCTCGCCGACGCGGGTCTGGAGCCGGTGCTGGCGCAGGAGGAGTACCCGGTCCTCTCCTTCCACGACATCGGCGCCGTCGTCCACCACCTGCGCCTGGTGGCGTGGCAGATCCCCGACTTCGGCCCCGCGCGCTACGACGCGGCGCTGCGCCGCCTGGATCGCGGGATCCGTGCGGAGGGACGCCTGGACGTACGGGCCCACCGGTTCCTGATCGCCGCCGACCGGCCCCGGATCCCGTCCGCGCCCCGGGGCGCCTGACCGGCCGCACCGCACCGCCCGTACCGCACCGCGCCGTCCGTGCCGCGGGCCCCGGCCCGCCTCACACGGTGTAGTCGCCCGTCAGCATCGCCGAGGCCAACTCGACGCGGGAACGGTAGCCGGCGCGCTTGAACAGCCGCGTCATCCGGCTCTCCACGCTCTTCTCACTGCACCCGAGCGCGACCGCCATCTCCCGGTTGGTCAGGCCCTCGGTCACCAGCACCGCCAGCAGCCGCTCGTTCTCCGCGATCGTCGCGCTGCGGCCCGGCACCGGCACCCCCTGCTCCCGCATCAGATTCCGCAACTGGGCCTTGCGCAGCAGCGCGTCGAGATCGCCGTACACCGCGTACGCCTCCCGCAGCAGCCCCGGGTCGGCCTGCCCGTGGCGGACCACGGTGACCAGGGTGTCCGCCAGTTCCAGCGGCTGGTCGCGGTGCCGGGCCAGGGCCACCGCCTCCGCCGCGGCAGCCGGGTTGCGGTGTGCCATGGAGGTGGCGATCAGATGGCACAGCCGGCTGCGCCCGGTGCCGGTCAGCTCCGCGACCCGGGCAACCTCCCGCGCGCAGCGCCTGGCCGCCGCCGGGTCGCCCGCGTTCAGCTCCATCTCGGTCCTGCGCAGCCACAGTTCGTCGGTGCCGATGACCAGGCCCAGCCGTTCGGCCAGGGCGAGCGCGTCGCTGATCACCCGGTGGGCGCGCTCGGTCGCCCCCAGGGACTGCTCCTGCTCCGCCTCGGGCCCGGCCAGCAGATGCGGCAGCATGGAGTGCACGCCACGGGCGTTCTCGATCACCGACCTGGCCTGGTTGATCCGGCCGCGCGCGCCCAGGATGACGCTCATCTCCCGGGACGCCATCGTGTGGCTGGTCAGGTCACCGACCCACCCCCCGGTGGCCAGGGCACGCCGGGCGAGGTCCAGCGCCCGGTCCCAGTGCCCGGACTGGCTGTCCGCCACCACCTGGTCGGAGACGGGCCGGTACCCCGAGGGCAGGCCGTACGTCTCCAGCAGCCGCTGCGCGGGCGCCAGTTCGCCGAAGGTCATCAGGGTCCTGGTGAGCCAGGACAGCCGCTGGAAACGGTGCCGGGGCCCACGTTCCCACAGCGGCCACCGGGTCGGATCGGCGACGGCCCGATCGAAGTCCCGGGGCCGGCCCAGGAAGGCGTGCGAGATCTCGTCCAGGATCTGGCCCACTCCGGCGACGAAGTCGTTGTCCGCGCTCCACTCCTCCCGGGTCGCCGCCAGATGGTCGGCGGCCTCCTGCCACCGCTCCAGGAGGCACAGGGCGTTGTACCTGCAGATGATGCGGTGCCCCGGGCCGCCGGGGAGCGTGCGCCAGCCCTCGTCGGCGAGGGCGGTGAGCGCCGCCTGGTCGGACATCCCGGCCAGCGAGACGATGTACACCATCTCCATCTCGAGCAGGTTCTCGGCGGTCACCAGGTCCGCGTACCGTGACAGCACCGCCCACGCGCTCTCCCGGGCCTCCGCGTGGCGCAGATGGATCGTGCAGGTGGAGGCGTGCACGGTCAGGACCCTGGCCCGTGGTTCCGGCTCGGTGATCAGGTCCAGGGCGGCACGCAGCCAGCGTTCGGCGGAGTGGCCGTCCTCCAGCATCGCGGCGCTGCCGTGCCGGAACAGTTCCTCGGCGGCCCGCGCCGGGTCCACGAACCGGCCTGCGGTGACGAGGTGTTCGGCGAAATAGCAGCCCTGGGCGGTGGCCGTACCCGACCACACGGCGGTGACGGCCAGTTGGGAGAGCCTGCGCCGTTCGTACTGTCCCAGGCAGGCGGTCAGCGAGGACGCGTGCAGTGGCAGCCGGAACCGCCAGTGCCCGGGCTCGGGCCCGTGACACACCAGCCCTTCGGCGCGCAGTGAGTCCAGCGTCGCGCGCACCTCGTCCTCGCCGGTGTCCAGCGCCTCGGCGATCAGCCGGGTTGCGGCGGAGCCCAGCGGGTGCAGCACTGCCAGGGCCTTGACCACCGGCCACACGGGCGCGCCGAGGCCGCGCAGATGCTCGACGCAGGGCTGCCCGGGCGGCATCTCGGGCGGGCGGTCCGGCGAGGCGAGATAGGCGTGCCGGTCGACCACGCGCAGCGACCCGGCGCGTCGGTACCCCGCCACGGCACCGAGCGCGGCGGAGGGTATGCCCCGGCAGTCCCGGCGCAGCCGTTCGGAGAGCGAGGCGGACGGGATGGCCTGCAACTCGTGGGCGACGAGGGCGTCGATCTCACGGGAGTGCAGCGGACGCAGGGGCACCACGTGCGCGAGTCCGGCGGTCCGCAGCCGCTCCAGCGTGACCCGGTCGTTCTCCGTGGTGGCGGGCAGGGTGCGGAAGGTGCACACGAAGGTGACCGGACTCCCGGCCAGCGAGCGGAGCTTGGGCAACAGCACGCCACGCGAGGCCGGGTCGGCCCAGTGCAGATCGTCGATCAGCACGAACAGTGGCTCCCCGGACTTGACGGCGGCCCGTAGCACGGCGGTCAGGTGCCGTCCGGCCTCCGGATGCGTCACCGGGGCAGCGGCGTGGGGCGCCCGGCGGGTATCGGTTCCCCGGTGCAGGGCGCCGAGTTCGGCGGAGAGCCGGGCAGCCAGGGAGTAGGGACGGTCACGCTCGTTGCGTGCCACCCGCAGCGCCAGGACGTGGTGGCCGCGCTCGGCGAGCCCGTCCCCGACGGCGGCGAGCACCGCGCTGCGGCCGATGCCCAGGGGTCCCGTGACCAGGACCAGCGGCCCGTTGCCGGGCGCGGTGGCGGTGTCGATGACGCGTGTGACGGTGCTGGTGCGGCCCGGCAGCCCGTGCGGGGGCCGAACCGTGGTGACCTGATCGGGCAGGCTGTCGATCACCCGGGCAGCATGCCCACAGCTTCGCCGCGCATTCGCACATCTTCGACCTGTAAAGCCTTCTGCACAATGAGAGTTCGGCCCAATGGCGCCCCCGGGCCGAGGCGTGACATCCCCCACAAGGAGGCGGCCGTGGCCCGAGACCGTAGCGCGCTCGTGGGAAGGGAACGGGAACTGACGCTGCTGTGCGGGCTGCTGGCGGCGGACGCCGGCTCCCTGGTCGTTCTGCGCGGTCCGTCCGGCATCGGCAGATCGGCGCTGCAGGAGGAGGTGGGCCGTGCCCTGCGCGGGCGGGGGGTCCGGGTGCTGCCGGTGCGCTTCGGCGCCGGGCGGGGGGAGCGGGGTGCCGACGACACCTACGGGATCGGACCGCTGGTGGGCAGCGTGCGCGAGCGCTTCGAGGAGTTCGCGGACGCGCAGCTCGCCGACGCGCTGCAGCCGGTGGCCCGGCTGAGCCAGACCCCGGGCGGGGACGCGCGGGGGTGGGCGCCCTCCATGGTGGGTGAACTGGGCGCGCTCTTCGAGCGGATCGGCCTGCGGGGGCGCACCGCGCTGCTCGCCGACGACGCGCACCTGGTGGCCGAGCCCGCGCCGTTGCTCGCCGCCGCCCGCCGCTGCGGCTGGCCGGTGCTGGTCACCTGCGAGCAGGGCACCGAACACAGCCCGGGCGCGGCTGAGCTGTTCACCGCGGCCGACCGGGTCATCACCCTCGGGCCGCTGGCCGACGCCGATGCCGAAGCGCTGGTGCGCCGGACGGTGGGCGCCCGGCTGGACGAGGCCGTGCCGGACGCGCTGCGCACGGCGCTCGGACCGCTGTTCACGCACCCGGGCACCTTGCTGAGCACCCTCGCCGACCTGCGGGAACGGGGCCGGCTGACCGCCTTCCGCGGTCGGCTGTGCCTGCGCGCACCGGCCGAGCCCATCGCGTTGCCCGACAGCCACCCGCTCTTGCGCCGGGCCGCCTCCCACGGCCCGCTCGCGCCCTGGCTGGTGTCCTCGGTCGCCGTGTGGGACGGCATCAGCGTGGACGATCTGCCGCTGCTGGCCGAGACGATCGGCGCGGACCTCGCGGCCTGCGGCCGTACGCTGGACCGGTTGATCGAGGCGGGCGTTCTGGTCGCCGACGTGGCGGGCCGGGTGAACTGCCGCTGCCCCGCCCTGGCGGCCGCGGCCGTCCGGCGCACCAAGGTCTTCTGGGGCGCCGGGCTGCACGCGTCGATCGCCGAACGGCTGCTGGCCCGGCAGCGCGGCGGCGGCGGGGTGGATCCGGTGGCCCTGGCCGACCACATCGCGCGCGGCGGGGCGGCGGTGGACCTCGGCGAGGACATGACCGGCCGGTTGCTGGACCTGGCGGCGGCCACCGCCGGGGAGGAACCGGAGCGGGCAGCCCTGCTGTGCGCCGCCGCGCTGCACCGCCTGCCGCCCACCGCGCCCGAACACGCCACGGCGCTGACCACCTTGCTCACCCTCGTCGTGCGCACCGGGCAGTACGCCCTGCTGGGTGATGTGCTGAGTGGCTACCCCGATCCGGACGGACCCCAGGTGCCCGACGGGCCTCAGGTGCCGGCCGCCGTACCCGCACCGCTGGCCGAACTCCGGCTGGCGGCCACCCTTGTCGCCGTGCACACCGGCGAGCCGCCCGCCGAGCCGGCCCTGCGGTCACTGCTGGACGAGGAATTGCCCGGCGGCGGCCGGATCGGCTTCGCGCAGTGGTGGTTCGGCCGCCAACTGTCGGCCGGCGGGCGGGCGGAAGAGCGTCCGGAAGGGAGGGCGCCGATCCACTGGCCGGGCGTCCCCGGCCTCATCTCGTCCGACGAGATGGAGATACTGAGCGCCGCGCTGTACGGGGACGCCGAGGTCTGCGAAGGCGCCTGGCGCCGCGCGGGCCGCCCCGCCCCCTCCCCGGAACTGGACGCGCTGCACGACGCCGCGGCCGTGCTGGACATCGCGACCGTGACCCGGGTCGTCCTCGGCGACCGCTACCGGGTGCCGGAGACCGGTCCGCTGGGCGTCTACCAGCGGGTGGTGCGCTCTCACCGCGACGCCGACTGGTCCCAGGCCATGTCCGCGGTCCGCGAGCTGGAACTCTCGGGCCACACCGACACCCTGGTGCACCACGCGGCCCGGCTGTTCGCCGCCGACATCTGCGCCGCCCGGGGAGAGTTCCGGCAGGCGGCGGAGTGGCTGGCCGCCGCCGCGCCCGCCCCCCGGCTCGCGGCGCTGCGCGCCTGGGCGCGGATCGGCCTGTTCAGCCGGATGGGCCAGGACCGGCGGGCGGTGCGGCAGGCCAGGAAGTTCTGCCGCCATCTGCACCGGGCCGGGCTGCGGGTGGGGATGGACCTGCTGCTCATGCGGGCGGTGGGGATCGCCGTCTACGTCAAGGACCACGACAGCGCCGCGTATCTGCTGGAGCAGACCGAGCAGTTGCACCGCGTGGGCGGCCGCACCCTGATGACGGAGAGCGTCCATCTGGCGCGCGGCCTGGTACGTCCCGACATCGTCCATGCCCGGGTCGCCACCGGCCTGGCGCGTGACCGTGGCGACAAGGCGGCGCTGCTGGACTCCTGCCTGGTCGTCGCCCGGTTCGCCGAGGACCCCCGGCCGTGGCTGCGGGAGGCGCACGAAGTGGCCACGCACTGCGGGGCGTCCGTGCTGCTGGAGCGGATCCGCGCGGTCACCAGGGAGCGCGGGGTGCCCGCCCCGCGCGCCCGCGGCCGGCGCGGGCCGGCGGCCGGGACGGAGGCGGCCATCGTCGAGCTGATCGGCGCGGGGATGACGAACCGTCAGATCGCGCAGCGGCTGGGGATCAGCGAGAAGACCGTGGAGCACTATCTGACCCGGCTGTTCGCCCGCACCGGCTGCCGCTCCCGGGTCGAACTCGCCGCCGCCAGCCTGGGCGGACGGCTGCCCGCCCCCTGACCCGGGGCACCGGGCCCGCGCCGGCCGCCGGTGGGCCCCGCGGCACGCCGGACCAAAGATGCCAACCCGTGGTCCCTCTCGGGACCAGCTCGGCGCACCGTACGGACACCCCCCGGACCCCCTCCCTACCGTCGATGCCATGACCGACATCGATGTGCCCCAGGTCGCCGATCCCGAGGTGGCCGCCATGGTGCGAGCCGAGGTGGAGGGCCGCTGGCCGCTCGGCGTTTCGGGCCTCGACGAAGTGGTGCGGTACGGGCTGGTCCCCTTCGGCAAGATGATGGGCCCCTGGCTGCTCATCCGCTCCGCCCTGGCGGTCGGGGGTGACATCGCCACCGCCCTGCCCGCCGCCGTCGCCCTGGAGTGCGTCCAGGTCGGCGCCATGATGCACGACGACATCATCGACTGCGACGCCCAGCGCCGCAGCAAGCCGGCCGCGCACACCGTCTTCGGTGAGCCGACCGCGATCGTGGGCGGCGACGGCCTGTTCTTCCACGGCTTCGCCGCCCTGTCCGAGTGCCGGGAGGCCGGCGCCCCCGCCGAGCGGGTCGCCCAGGCGTTCACCGTGCTGTCCCGGGCCGGGCTGCGGATCGGCAGCGCGGCCCTGCGGGAGATCCGGATGAGCCGCGAGATCTGCTCCGTCCAGGACTACCTCGACATGATCGCGGACAAGAGCGGCGCCCTGCTGTGGATGGCCTGCGGCGTCGGCGGCACGCTCGGCGGCGCGGACGAGGCCGCCCTGAAGGCGCTCAGCCAGTACAGCGACCAGCTGGGCATCGCCTACCAGATCCGTGACGACCTCATGGCGTACGACGGGACGCGGGCCGGCAAGCCGAACATCTCCGACGTCCGCAACGGCCGGCCCACGCTGCCCGTGCTGCTCGCCCACGAACGCGCCCCCAGGGAACAGCAACTGCGCATCGAGCGGCTGCTCGCCGACACCGCCGCGCCGGCCGCCGAGCGCTACAAGGCCATGGCCGATCTGGTCGGCGCCTACGACGGGGCACAGGCCGCCAGGGAGGTGTCGCACCGCCACGTACAGCTGGCCACGCGGGCGCTGCAGACCCTCCCGCCCAGCCCGCACCGCGACGCGCTGGAGGACCTCACCGTGCCGGGCCGCCTGGTGTAACGCGCACTCACCCCGAGGAGCTGGCCCCATGACCTGCCCGACCTACGCGACGTATCTGCGCCTGGACGAACTGCTCTCGCTGCAACAGCCCCTCACCCCCGTGGAACAGCGGGACGTGAGCGACAGCGAGCGGCTGTTCATCGTCGTCCACCAGGCCTCGGAGACCCTGCTCAGCCAGGTCCTCGTCGACCTGCGGCACATCGACGCCGGCCAGTGCGAACCCGCCTGCTACGCCCACCGCTCGAACCGGGCGACCCGGCTCATCGACGCGCTGGAAGGGCAGTTGACGCTGCTGCGGGGCACACTGCGGCGGGAGGAGTTCCTGGCGTTCCGCGACCGGTTCGGCACGGCCAGCGGGCTCCAGTCCGAGCAGTTCCGTGAACTGTTCACGCTGACGCGGCGGCTGGCCGCCGACGGCACCGGCCCCTACGAACGGCTCGGCGGCGCGGTGCGGCGCTGGCGGCGCACCCATCTGGAGCTGGTCGGCCACATGCTCGGCGACGCGCCGGGCAGCGGCGACACCTCAGGCGCCGCGTTCCTGGCCGCACGCCTGGAGGACACCCCGCCCCGGCCGGGGACGGCCGACGCCGACGCCCACAGCGCCGGGCCGGACGGCACGGAGCAGCCGCGCCCCCAGCACGTGCGGACCGGTCGGCGGCCCTCGCTCGGCGAGGTGGTCGTGCTCGGCGGCAGCGTCGCCGGCCTGCTGACCGCGCACGTCCTCGCCCGGTACGCGGACCGGGTGACGATCCTCGAACGCGACCGGATCGGCGACACCCCGGCGCCCCGGCCCGGCGTGCCGCAGTCCCGCCACACCCATGTGCTGCTCACCAGCGGCATCAACGCCCTGGGGGCGCTGCTGCCCGACCTCGTCCCCGAACTGACGGCGGCCGGCGCCCCGCGCCTCGCGGTCCCCGGGGACCTCGGGGTGTGGCTGGGCGGGCAGTGGATCTCCCGCCGCAACCCCTCCAGGCCGATCCTCACCCCCTCCCGTCCCCTGCTGGAACACCACGTGCGGCGCCTGGTGCTGGCCCACCCCCGCGTCCACCTGCGCACCGGCGCCGAGGTCACCGGGCTGCTGGGCCGGCCCGACCGCGTCACCGGCGTGACCCTGCGCGGTCGCGGCACCGACCGGCCGGGCCCCCGGGAACTGCGGGCCGACCTCGTCGTGGACGCCACCGGCCGCTCCAGCCGTACCCCCCGGTGGCTCGCCGACCTCGGCGGCACTCCGCCCGCCGAGGAGGTGGTGGAGACCGGCCGGGGGTACGCCACCTGTGTCTTCGAGGCCGACGAACCACCGGGCGATCTGCGGGGGTTCTACATCGTGCCCGACGCGGGGGCACCGCTCGGCGCGATCATCATGCCGCTGGAGGACGGCCGCTGGTCGGTCACCCTCTCCGGGCTGCGCGACCAGGCGCCGCCCAACGACGCGGACGGCTTCGTCGAGTTCGCCCACCGGCTGCCGCACCCGGCGCCGTACAAGTGGCTCAGCACCGCGGAACCGGCCGGCCGGCCCGTGGGCTACCGGCACACCGCCAACCGGCGCCGCCGCTACGACCGGCTGGACCGCGCCCGCACCGGACTGCTCGTCGTCGGGGACGCGGCCTGCGCGCTCAACCCCGTCTACGGGCAAGGGCTTTCGGTCGCCGCCCTGAGCGCGCTGGCGCTGGCCGAGACGCTGGCCGGCGCCGGGCGGACCCCGTCCGTCCACACGCTCCAGCGGGCGGTCCTGCACGCCTCCCGTACGGCCTGGGAGGTCGCGACCGGCGCGGACAGCCCCATGCCGGGCGCCACCGGCAACGCGGCCCGCACCGGCCCCGCCGCCCGCGTCCTCACCCGCTACCTCGACCGGGTGCGCGACCACGTGCCGGGCGACCCGGTGGTGTGCACCGCCAACCGGGACGTCCTGTTCCTGCTGGCACCGCCCCACACCCTGCTCACCTCGCCCCGGGTCCTGCGCCGGACCCTGCTGACCCCCGCGGTGCCGACCCCGCGCGATCTGCCCACGCCGTGACCACCACCAGCCGACAGCGAAGGTGCACCATGCCACTGCCCAGCGCGTCACCCCTCCGCCCGCCGGCGGTCCCGAACGTGCCCGTGCCCGGTGCGGGCGGAGGGCGGACCGCATGACGACGACCCCGATCAGAACGCTCTCCGCGAGCCTGGACACCGGCCGCTCCCTGCTCGAACCCGCCCTGCGGGACACCGTGGGAAGCCGGCTGAACCCCGAGATGCGGCGCATCGCCCAGTACCACCTCGGCTGGGCCGACGCCGACGGCCGGCCCACCGGCAGCTGGGGCGGCAAGCTGGTGCGCCCCACCCTGTCCCTGCTCTCGGCTCGGGCGGCGGGCGGCATCGCGGCCGACGGCATCGCGGCGGCGGTGGCCATCGAGCTGGTCCACAACTTCTCGCTGCTGCACGACGACATCATGGACGGCGACGCGACCCGGCGCGGACGGGCCACCGCCTGGACGGTCTTCGGGGTGCCGCACGCCATCCTGGCCGGCGACGCCATGGTCACCGCCGCCACCAGCGCGCTGCTCGACGCCCCGCACCCGGGGGCGCGCGCGGCCACCGCCTCGCTGATGACCGCCACCCAGCGGATGATCAGCGGCCAGGCATCCGATGTGGCCTTCGAACGGCGCGAGGACGTCCCGCTCGCCGAGTGCGTCCGGATGGCCGGGGACAAGACCGGAGCCCTGCTGGGCTGCGCCTGCTCGCTGGGCGCCGAACTCGTGGGCGCCGAACCCGTCCTGGTGGACCGGCTCGCCGCTTTCGGCGAACACATCGGGCTGGCCTTCCAGCTCATCGACGACCTGCTGGGCATCTGGGGCGACCCGGAGCGCACCGGCAAGCAGGTGGGCGCCGATCTGCGGGTGCGCAAGAAGTCCCTGCCCGTGGTGGCCGCCCTCAACGCGGACCGTACCGAGGAACTGCGCGCCCTGTACCTGCGCGCCGAGCCCCTGACCGAGGCCGAGGTCCATCGCGTCGCCGACCTCGTCGAACGCGCCGGCGGCCGGGACTGGGCGCGGCAGGAGGCGGACCGTCAGCTGGCGGCGGCCGAACGCTGCCTGGCGGAGGCCGGGCTCGCGGACGCGCCGCACGCCGAGTTCCTGGAGATCGGCGGATTCATCGTCGGCAGGCGCTTCTGACCCCGCGCCACTCCCGCACCCCCGCACCGCGGCCCCCCGCGCCCGCACCCCCATCCAGAGAGGCACTTCCGCCATGCCCGATCCCAAGGTGCTCCCGTTCGCGGCCCGCGCCGCCGGCTGCCCCTTCACCCCCGCGCCCGAGCTGTACGCCATGCAGAAGGACGAGGAACTGCCCCGCATCGGCGTACCCAGCCCCATCCTCGACGAGTTCGAGGCCGTCGCCATCACCCGTTACGAGGACGCCCGCGCCCTGCTGAGCGACGAACGCCTGCGCATGGGCTTCGTCTTCGACCCGGACGCCCCGCGCAGCATGCTCAACCAGCCCGGCAACCTGCTCAACTACAACGGCGCCGACCACACCCGGCTGCGCCGCATGCTCACCGGCGCCTTCACCGTCAAGCGCGTGCGTGCCCTCCAGCCCACCATCGAGAAGATCGTCGCCTCGCGGCTGGACGCCCTGGAGGCCGCCGGTCCCGGCGCCGACCTGATCTCCACCTTCTGCACCCCCATCCCGACGCTGGTCATCTGCGAACTCCTGGGCGTCCCCTACGAACACCGGGAGGACTTCCAGCGCCGCGCCCAGGTGGGCCTGGACGTCAACGCCACCCGTGAGGAGCACATCCGCAACCTCATGGAGATGGACGCCTACATGGGCGAGCTGGTCGCCGCCCACCGGCGCAGCCCCGGCGACAACCTGCTGGGCGCCGTGGTGCGCGAGCACGGCGACCAGCTGAACGAGGACGAACTGGTCGGCATCGGCAACATGCTGCTGGTCGCCGGACACGAGACCACCGCCAGCATGCTCTCGGCCGGCAGCACCCTGCTGCTCCAGCACCCCGACCAGCTCGCCGTCGTGCGCGACGAACCCGAGGCCGTGGACGGCGCCATCGAGGAACTGCTGCGCTACATCTCGCCCGCCATCACCATGCCGCGCGAGGCCGCCGAGGACATCGAGGTCCGCGGGCGGACGATCAAGCAGGGCGAACGCGTCGTGCTGTCGGTGCTGGCCGCCAACCGCGACCACACCCTGGCGGACGGGGACCTGGACACCCTCGACGTCCGCCGCACCCCGCCGCCGCACGTCGTCTTCGGCTACGGCGCCCACCAGTGCCTGGGGCAGCAACTGGCCCGCGCGGAACTGCGGACGGCGCTGCCCGCCCTCTTCCGCCGGTTCCCCACGCTGCGCCTGGCCGCCCCGCAGGAGGAGATCGACTACCGCACCACCACCCTCGTCTTCAGCGTCAACGCGCTGCCGGTCACGTGGTGACGCCGTGAGGAAAACCGGAGACACCATGGTCCTGCGGGTCGAGATCGATGAGCCGCGCTGCGTCGCCGCCGGGCACTGCGTGACAGCGGCCCCCGAGGTGTTCGACCAGCGCGACTCCGACGGCGTGGTGGTGCTGCTCGACGCGGCGCCGCCGGCCGGTGAGCGCGAACGGGTCAGGGAGGCGGCGCTGCTGTGCCCGGCCGCCGCCATCCTGCTGCACGAGCGCGACGGTGCGTGATGTCCGCGCGCAGTGATGTCCTGATCGTCGGCGCCTCGGCGGCCGGTCTGGCCACCGCCGAGTCCCTGCGCCGGCGCGGCTTCACCGGCACCGTCCGCCTGGTGGGGGAGGAGCCGCACCCGCCGTACGACCGGCCGCCGCTGTCCAAGCAGGTCCTGCTGGGCACCTGGGACGCCGGCCGTACGGTGCTGCGCCCGCCCGCCGACCTGGCCTGCCAGGGCATCGAGGTGCTGCCGGGCCGCCGGGCGGTGGCCGTGGACACCGGTCGGCGCGAGGTGACGCTCGCCGACGGGACCCGGCTCGGCTACGGCGACCTGGTGCTCGCCACCGGGCTGACGCCCCGCCGGCTGCCGGCGTTCGAGGGCGTGGCCGGGGTGCACACGCTGCGCACCCTGGACGATGTGCGGCGGCTGCGCGCCGCCCTGGCCGCCGCCCGCCGCCTCGCCGTGATCGGCGCCGGGGTGCTCGGCTGCGAGATCGCCGCCACGGGCCGGGCGCTGGGCCTGGAGGTGACCGTGATCGACCCGGCGCCGGTGCCGATGGCCGACCGGCTCGGCGCCGGCACCGGCCTGCGGCTCGCCGCCCTGCACCGTGAGCACGGCGTGCGGCTGCTGACCGGCACCAAGGCGGAGGCCCCGGTCACCGCGGGCGGGCGGGTCACCGCGGTGGTCACCTCCCAGGGGCCGGTGCCCGCGGACGCCGTGGTGATCGCGGTCGGCTCGCTGCCCGCCACCGACTGGCTGCGCGGGAGCGGACTGCCGCTGGACGACGGGATCGTGTGCGACGCCCGGTGCCGGGCGGCCGACCACGTGTACGCCGCCGGTGACGTGGCCCGCTGGTGGCACCCGGGCCAGGGCCGCACGGTGCGGCTGGAGAACCGCTCCAACGCGGCGGAACAGGCCCTCGCCGTCGCCGACAACATCCTCGGGGCCGACCGGGCCTACACCCCGGTCCCGTACTTCTGGACCGACCAGCACGGCGTACGGGTGCAGATCTTCGGCGACCCGGCCGCCGGCGACCACCTGCGGGTGACCGAAGGGGACCCGGACAGCGGCCCGTTCACCGCGGTCGCCGAGGCCGGCGGACGCCCCGTCGGCGTCATCGGCTGGAACAGCCCGCGCGGCGCGCGCCGGGCACGCCACCTGCTCACCGACGCCTGAGCGGCGCCCGCCCCACCCCCGGGGCCCGCCGCGCCCCGAGAGAACAAGGACCCCGACATGTCACAGCACACGGCCCCTTCCGGAGAGCGAACGATGATCGACGAAGACGTACCGGTACTCATCGTCGGCGGTGGCGGCTGCGGGCTCACCGCCTCGCTGTTCCTGTCCGACCTGGGCATCCGCCATCTGCTCGTCGAACGGCGCGAGTCCACCTCGGTGCTGCCCAGAGCGCACTACCTCAACCAGCGCACCATGGAGATCTTCCGCCAGCACGGCGTCGCCGACGACGTGTACGCGCTCAGCGCCCCGCTGGCCAACATGAGCGAGGTGGCCTGGCGCACCTCCCTGGCGGGCGACGGCCCCCTGGACGCACGGGACCTGCACCGGATGGACTCCTTCGGCGGCGGCAGCACGGAAGTCCCGTACGCGGCCGACAGCCCCTGCCCCTCCACCAACCTGCCGCAGCACCGGCTCGAACCGCTGCTGCGCCGGCACGCCGAGGAACGGGCCCCCGGCATGGTGCGCTTCCACCACATGATGGAGGAGTTCACGCAGGACGAGGACGGGGTGACGGCCAGGATCACCGACCGGGCCACCGGCACCACCCGCACCGTACGGGCCCGCTATCTGCTGGGCGCCGACGGCGGACGGAGCATCGGCGACACCCTCGGCGTCACCATGGAGGGCCAGGGCGGCGCGTGGAACGTCATCTCCGTGCACTTCAGCGCCGACCTGTCGCGGTGGTGGAGCGGCGACAAGGTGCTCATCACCAACTTCGTCAGCCCCGACGGCGGGCTCATCTCCCGCTACGGCATGGTCGCCATGGGCCCGCACTGGGGCCTGGCCTCCGAGGAGTGGGCGCTCCACTTCCACCTGCCGGCCGGCGTCGACCTGGACCTGGGCGAGGAAGCCACCATCGCCCGGGTGCGGGAACTGCTCAAGCTGCCCGACCTGGACGTCACCGTGCACCAGGTGAGCCGGTACACGCCGGAGGCGGTCATCGCCGACACCTTCCGGGTGGGCCGGGTCCTGCTGGCCGGGGACGCCGCGCACCGCCAGCCGCCGGCCACCGGCCTGGGGCTGAACACGGCGGTCCAGGACGCGCACAACGCCGCCTGGAAGCTGGCCGCCGTCCTGGGCGGCACCGCCGACGAGGCGCTGCTGGACAGCTACGAGGCCGAACGGCTGCCGGTGGCGCGCCGCTCCATGGAGTGGGCGTTCTTCGCCTTCCGCAACCACGGCGTGCTGCACGCCGGTCTGGGCCTGATGCCCGGCGCGCCGCCCGAGGTCACCCAGGCCAACTTCCGCGCCCTGTTCGCCGACACCCCGATGGGCGACACGCTGCGCGCCAGGACGGCCGAGGTGTTCGCGACCCAGCGCGTGGAGTACCAGGCGCACGACATCGAGATCGGCTTCCACTACGAGCAGGGCGCCCTCGTCCCGGACGGCACCGAGCGCCCGCCACTGGACCCCATGGGCAGCGCCCACCACCCCGTCACCCGGCCGGGCCACCGGCTGCCGCACGCCTGGCTCTCCCGGGGCGCCGAACGCGTCAGCACCCAGGACCTGGTGGGCCGCGCGGGCGGCTTCGTGCTGATCACCGGGCCGGCGGCGGACGGCTGGCGGCTCGCGGCCAAGCGGGTGGCGCAGGCGTACGGCGTGCCGCTGGACGTGGTGTCCATCGGCGCCGACGACGAGACGGCACGCTACCGGGACGCCGAGGGCGCCTGGTCCGCCGTGCGCGGGGTGGGCGACGACGGCGCCGTCCTGGTCCGTCCCGACCAGCACATCGCCTGGCGCGGGGCGTCGGCGAGCCCGTACGCCGAGCGGGAACTGGACGAGGCCCTGGCCCGTGCCCTGGGCCGGCCGGCGGGCGCGACCACGGGGCGGCCGTGATGACGGACCTCGACGGCGAACACCTCGTCCGCGCGTTCCTGTCCGCGATGGGGCCGACCCCGGCCGCCGTCCGCTCGGCCGTGGACCGGTACCTGACCGACGACTGCGTGTGGGAGAACCCGGGTTCCCCGGTGTGCGTGGGCAAGGGGCAGATCCTCGGCCTCATGCCGGCCGACTTCGCGCAACTGGAGTACCGCTTCCGGCACGTCGCCACCGCGGGCGACACCGTCCTGGTGGAGCGGGTGGAGAACATGCTGCGCACCGACGGCACCCCCATCGCCCGCAACCTCAAGGTGATGGCCGCCTTCGAGGTGCGCGACGGCCGCATCGCCGCCTGGCGGGACTACTTCGACATCACCCGCCTCATCTCCGACGACGACGAGGAAGGGTGAGGAACGGACATGACGACCACACAACCCGACAGCAAGGGCCTGTGCGCGGAACTGGTGGAACGCGTCCACGCCATCGGGCCCGTCCTCGCGGACGGGGTCGCCGAGGGCGACCGCGAACGGCGGCTGCCCGACGCCTCGGTGCGGGCCATCGACAGCTCCCAGGTGGGCATGGTGTGGACCGCGAAGGAGTACGGCGGCCTGGAGGGCGACGTACGCACCCTGAGCGAGGTCACCAAGGCCCTGGCGCACTACTGCCCGTCCACCTCCTGGGTGGTCAACAACATCAACGGCTCCAACCTGCTCGCCACCCGCTTCCCGCGCCGGGCCCGGGACGAGGTGTTCGGTGACCACCCGGGGGCGAAGCTCGCCTCGGTGTTCGTGGCGCCCGGCCGGGCGGTCCCGGCCGACGGCGGCCATGTGCTGACCGGGCAGTGGCCGTACGCCTCGGGGATCCTGCACGACGACTGGGCGATCCTGAGCGCGAAGGAGACGAGCCCCGACGGGGAGACCGTACGCCCCCTGTCGGTGCTGGTCCCGGTGGCCGAACTGACCGTCGAGGACACCTGGTCCACGGTGGGCATGCGCGCCACCGGCAGCCACACAGCCGTCGCCCACGAGGTCTTCGTCCCCGCACACCGCGTGCTGCCCCTGCCCACCCAGCTGGGGCGGGCGCACGTCACCGATGTCTCGCTGCCCCCGCTGCTGCGCTCCCCTGCGGTGGCGGCCATGGCGGTCATCTGCGCCTCGGTGGTGCTGGGTGCCGGCCAGGCCGCGCTCGCCTTCGTCCAACAGCGGGCTCCGCAGCGCGGCGTCACCCCGACCGTCTACAAACGCCAGCCGGACTCGGGGGCGTTCGTGGCCTCGCTGGGCCGCACCGCGCTCACCGTCGACGCCGCCGGGATGCACGTGCGCCGGGCGGCGGAGAGCATCGACGCGGCCGCCGCGGCGGCGGTCGCCCTGTCCGAGAGCGAGCTGCGCCGCATCCGCGGGGACGTCTCCCAGGCGGCCCAGCTGGTGACCGGTGCCCTCGATGACCTCATGTGGGCCCACGGGGCGGCGTCCTTCGCCGAGGCCAACCCGCTCCAGCAGTACTGGCGGGACGCCAACACCGCCGCCCGGCACGCGATGCTCAACGTCCAGGTCGGCCACGAACTGTACGGCGGCTCCTTCTTCGGCCTCGACTCCATCGTCCCCAGCCTCTGACACCCCTGCCCCCGCCCCGAAGGAACCCCATGGACTGGCTGCCCCCCTTCCTCATCCCGATGTCGCAGGTCGCACCGGTCACGGTGGGGGCGGCCGACGTTCCCGGCTGGCTGTTCTGGTCCGTGGCCGGACCCACGGCGCTGGGCTGGATCGCCACCTATGTGCTGGCGATCCGGCTCGCGCTGCGGGAGGGCTGGACCGCCATCCCCGCCCCGCTGGTGGCGGTGAACTTCGCCTGGGAGTTCAGCCTGACGTTCGTGCTGGAACAGACGGAGACACAACGGCAGATCAATGTCCTGTGGTGCGTCTTCAACGTCGTCCTGCTGTATCTGGCGTTCCGGTACGGGCCGCGCGACTATCCGGCGCTCACCCTGCGGGCCTTCCGGTGGATGATGACCGGGGTGCTGCTGTGGGCGGCGGTGATCGTGGTGGTGGGCGCCAACGAGTTCCACGACCGGGACGGCATGTACACCGGCATGATCATCCAGGTGCCGCTGAGCGCCTCGTTCCTGCTGCTGCTCAAGCGGCGCGGTTCCAGCGCGGGTCAGTCGATGCACATCGCGGTCACCAAGTTCACCGGCTCGCTGTTCGCGGGGATGACCGCCCTCGTCGTCTACCCCTCGCACCATCTGCTGCAGGTCCTGGTGGTGACGTATGTCGCCCTGGACATCACCTACATCGTGCTGCTGCGCCGCACGATGCTCCGCGAGGGCCGGCCGCTGTGGGCCCTGCGTGCCCCCGCGTCCGGGACGGGTCCGCTGCCGGAGCCCGGCGCCGCGCCGCCGCCGGCGTCCCTCCGGCGTACGGCTGCGGGCGCGCGGTCAGATGACGCCGCTGCGTAGCGCGTAGGCGACCGCGTGCGGCCGGTTGCGCAAGTTCAGCCGCCGGGTGACCCCGAAGATGACGCGCTTGACGGCCCGTTCGGACAGGCACATCTTGACGGCGATCTCGGCGGTGTCCAGGCCCTCCGACATGAGCCGCAGCACACCGATCTCGCGCGGGGTCAGCCCGGAGGTGTGCAGGCCGGACGGGGAGAGCACCTCGCGCTGGATCCGTTCGATCTGCCGCAGTAACTCGCCCAGCATCTTCGGCGGGAGCACCCCGCCGCCGGCCGCCGCGGTCAGCACCGCCTCCTCGATGCGGCCGGTGGTGGCCGCGGCGCGCGGCAGCACGGCCACCACGTTGCACTCCACCGCGGCGAACAGCTCGGCCCGGTCGATCTCGGACGGGATGAGCACCACCGGTATGCCCAGGGAGTCCTTGAGCCTGCGCAGCGCCGACATGACCTCCACGGTCATCCGCTCGGCGACGAAGACGGCGACGTCGACCGGGCCCCGGTATTCACCGGTGGCAACCTCGATGTTCGCCGTCGAACCCAGATGATTGCGCACGGCCGTATAGGTGAGCGGATCGGGTGCGCGCACGATCGCTTTCACGGTGCGTGTCGTGGTGTCGGTCGTCACTGGAGGACCTCCAAGAATTCACAGGACGTTCGCCGGGGCATACAGCAAGAGCCGTGGCGGGCGCCGGTCGCCATGGTTTCAGGAAGAAAGTTCTCCCCCCGTTTCCCCTGTGTTGCGTCCATGAGACCGGGAAATTTACGCGTGGAGGTCGGGCGACACCGAAGATCCGGCACGGAAGTACGGCTTGGGGCCGCATGGTCATCTTCTCGTGCATTTCCTCGTCACCACGTCAAAACTCCCCGAGAGTGGCCTCATTCGGTCATTGGCAGTCGGAAAGACAACTGCAAAGACCATACTGTGGCCGACTTCGGGGAGTCGACGAGATCGGGCTGTTCTCGTTCCCGCCAGGGGAATCCCTCATTCAGCCCACGACGACGGTGGGAGAGCCTTCGTCCGCGGGCTCCATCTCCTCGGCGATGCGCAGCGCTTCCTCGATCAGGGTCTCCACGATCTTGGACTCGGGGACGGTCTTGACCACCTCACCCTTCACGAAGATCTGCCCCTTGCCGTTGCCGGAGGCCACCCCCAGGTCCGCCTCGCGCGCCTCGCCGGGGCCGTTCACCACACACCCCATCACCGCGACCCGCAGCGGCACTTCCATGCCCTCCAGGCCGGCGGTGACCTCGTCCGCCAGCTTGTAGACGTCCACCTGGGCCCGCCCGCAGGACGGGCAGGAGACGATCTCCAGCTTGCGCGGCCGCAGGTTGAGCGACTGGAGGATCTGCCCGCCGACCTTGGCCTCCTCCACCGGCGGTGCCGACAGCGACACCCGGATGGTGTCGCCGATGCCCCGGCGCAGCAGCGCCCCGAACGCGACGGCCGACTTGATGGTGCCCTGGAACGCGGGACCGGCCTCGGTGACGCCCAGGTGCAGCGGATAGTCGCAGCTCTCCGCGAGGAGCTCGTACGCCCGGATCATGATCACCGGATCGTTGTGCTTGACCGAGATCTTCAGGTCGTGGAAGCCGTGTTCGGCGAAGAGCGAGGCCTCCCACAGCGCGGACTCGGCCAGCGCCTCCGGGGTCGCCCGGCCGTACTTCGCCATCAGCCGCCGGTCCAGCGAGCCCGCGTTCACCCCGATCCGGATCGGGGTGCCGTGCTCGGTCGCCGCCTGGGCGATCTCCCCGACGCGGTCGTCGAACTTCTTGATGTTGCCGGGATTCACCCGCACGGCCGCGCAGCCCGCCTCGATGGCCGCGAACACGTACTTGGGCTGGAAGTGGATGTCGGCGATCACCGGGATCTTGGACTTCCTGGCGATCTGCGGCAGCGCCGCCGCGTCGTCGGCGCTGGGGCAGGCCACCCGCACGATGTCGCAGCCGGCCGCCGTCAGCTCCGCTATCTGCTGGAGCGTGGCGTTGACGTCCGCCGTGACGGTCGTCGTCATCGACTGCACGGAGATCGGGTGTTCACTGCCCACCCCCACCGAGCCCACCCGCAACTGCCGCGTCTTGCGGCGGTCGGCGAGCGTGAGCGGCGGCGGAGCGGGCATACCGAGCGCGACCTGGGTCACCGCGGTGTCCTTTCCAAGTGGGGTACGGGAGGTGCCGGAACGGCACGGTGCAGCGACAGGACGGTCTCGGCGACGGACTCCGCGCTCAGACCGTGTTCGGCGAGGATGGCGGACCGCTCCCCGTGGGTGAGGAACGCCCGGGGCAGCCCCAGCGTGTGCACCGGCGTCCCGATCCGGGCGTCCGCGCACGCCTGGGTCAGTGCCGCGCCCACACCACCGGACCGCAGCCCGTCCTCCAGCGTGAGCACCAGCCGGTGCCGGGACACCAGATGGACGAGCGTGGGGTTGACCGGCAGCAGCCAGCGCGGATCGACGACGGTGACCCCGATGCCCCGCCGGGCCAGCAACTCCGCCGCGCGCACCGCGGGTCCCGCCAGCGCACCGGCGGAGACCAGCAGCACGTCCAGCGGACGCGAGCGGGTGCGGTGCAGCACGTCGAGCCCTTCGAGCCGGGTGAGGGCGGGGATGTCGGGCCCCGGGGATCCCTTGGGGAACCGCAGCGCCGTCGGCGCGTCCCGGGTGGCCACCGCCTCGCCCAGCAGCTCACCGAGCTGACGGGCATCGCGCGGGGCCGCGACCCGCATGCCGGGCACCGCGCCCAGCAGCGCCATGTCCCACATGCCGTGGTGGCTGGCGCCGTCCGGGCCGGTGATGCCCGCCCGGTCCAGCACGAAGGTCACCGGCAGCCGGTGCAGCGCCACATCCATCATGATCTGGTCCAGCGCCCGGTTCAGGAACGTGGCGTACAGACACACCACCGGGTGCAGACCGCCCATGGCCAGCCCGGCGGCGCTGGTGGCCGCGTGCTGCTCGGCGATGCCCACGTCGAAGACCCGCTCGGGGAAGCGCCGCGAGAACGCGCGCAGGCCCACCGGCTCCAGCATCGCGGCCGTCAGCGCCACGACCTCGGGCCGCTCGGCGGCCACTCGCTCCAGCTCCGTGCCGAACGTCTTCGTCCAGCTGACCGACGAGCCGCCCGGCCGCGGCCGGCCGGTCGCCGCGTCGAGGACGCCGATCCCGTGCATCCGGTCGGCCTCGTGGTTCTCGGCGGGCGCGTAACCGCGGCCCTTCTCGGTGACGCAGTGCACCACGACCGGGCAGCCCAGCTCCACCGCCCGCCGGTACGCCTCCTCCAGCGCGGTGAGGTCATGGCCGTCCACCGGGCCGAGGTAGGCGAAGCCGAGGTTCTCGAAGAGGTTCGGGCCCTCGTGCCGGCCGCGCCGCAGCACCGCCAGATGCTCGGCCAGGCCGCCGACCGTCGGATCGTAGGAGCGCCCGTTGTCGTTGAGGACGATCACCACCGGGCGGGAGGAGCGTCCCAGGTTGTTCATCGCCTCCCAGGCCAGGCCGCCGGTCAGCGCGCCGTCGCCGATCACCGCGACCACCCGCCGGTGCTCCTCGCCCAGCAGCCGCTGGGCGCGGGCCAGACCGTCCGCGTAGGACAGCGCCGTGGAGGCGTGCGAGTTCTCCACGTGGTCATGCTCCGACTCCTGGCGCATCGGGTAACCCGACAGACCGCCGGGCGCGCGCAGGGTGCCGAAGGCGTCCCGCCGGCCGGTGAGCATCTTGTGCACATAGGCCTGGTGGCCGGTGTCGAACACGATGCGGTCGGTGGGCGAGTCGAACACCCGGTGCAGCGCGATGGTCAGTTCGACCACCCCCAGGTTGGGGCCCAGATGCCCGCCGGCCGCGGTCACCCGCGCGACGAGCAGGTCCCTGATCTCCCGCGCGAGCGCGGGCAACTGGTCCCGGTGCAGCTCCTTGAGGGACCGGGGCCCCGATACACGGTCGAGCACACTTGTCGACATGTCTCACCCACTCAGCTGGAAAGGCCGTCCGCCGGCCGGGGCGCGTCGCCGCGCACGGCCGACGGAAGATCGAAGTACACGGTCTCGCGGGCGATCTCGCGTTCCTCGACCGTGACGGGACCGTAGGCGGACAGCGCGCTGACCACCCCCTCGACGAGGGCGGGCGGGGCCGAGGCGCCGCCGGTCAGCCCGATGGTGCGCACGCCCTCCAGCCACTCGGGCCGGATGTCCTCGGCGGTGTCGATCAGTTCGGCGGGGGTGCCCGCGTACCGCGACAGCTCCACCAGGCGCACCGAGTTGGAGGAGTTCGCCGAGCCGACCACCAGGACCAGATCGGCCTCGGGGATGATTGCCTTGAGCGCGTTCTGCCGGTTGGTGGTGGCGTAGCAGATGTCCTCGGACGGCGGCTCGTACAGCAGCGGGAACCGCTCCCGCAGGGCGTCGACCACCTCGGCCGTCTCGTCGACGCCCAGCGTGGTCTGGGTCAGATAGGAGATCTGCGGGGCGTCGTCGGCCGACAGCTGCCGGACCTCCTCGGCCGTCTGGACCAGCACCATCGACTCCGGCGCCTCCCCGAGGGTGCCCTCCACCTCCTCGTGCCCGGCGTGCCCGATCAGCACCACCGTGTCGCCGCGCGCCGCGTAACGCCGCGCCTTGGCGTGCACCTTGGCGACCAGCGGGCAGGTCCCGTCGATGACGTCGAGCCCGCGCTTTTCCGCCTCCTCGCGCACGGCGGGGGAGACCCCGTGCGCCGAGAACACCACCGTCGAACCGTCCGGCACCTCCTCCAGTTCCTCGACGAAGACCGCCCCGCGCCCGGCGAGGTCATCCACGACGGAGACGTTGTGCACGATCTGCTTGCGGACATACACCGGTGCGCCCCGGGACTCCAGAGCCCGTTCGACGATCTCGATGGCCCTCTCGACACCCGCGCAGAAGGACCGTGGTCCGGCCAGCAGAATGCGACGGGTGACTCCGTTCTGCACATACTCGTCCGAGCTCACATCAGCCATGCCGGGCAGCGTAAGAAGGCCGCGACGGTGCGCTCAACGACGCTTTCCACTTTCCAGAACGGGCCTGCGGCGGGCCCGGGGAACGCTGTCACAAAGGGACCGGTCGCACGGTCCCACGGGCCACGGCACCCTCCCGATCTTGAGCGCGGCCTCCCGGTTCCGGTAGCCATGAGCGTGTTGGACGCGCTGCTGCGACGGGAGCATCACGGTGGACGGTGGACGCGAACCCCGGGCGGCCTGCGCCGGGCCGGCCGCCGGCGAGGCGGCGGACCCGGGCGCGGGCGGACTCGCGGGCGGCCCGCTGCGCAAGTCGATGGCCGTACTGGAGGCCCTGGCGGAGGCCCCCGGGCCGCTGACCCTCTCCGAACTCTCCCGCCTGGTCAACCAGCCCAAGTCGACACTCCACCGCCACATGCGGGTGCTGACCGACCTCGGCCTCGCCGTCCGCATGGAGTCCAAGTCCTACGAACTGGGCACCTATCTCTTCCAGCTGGCCTCCACCAGCGGCCCGGCCCGGCTGCACAGCCTGGGCCACACGGTCACCCCGTACCTGATCGAGCTGTTCCAGCTCACCCACAAGATCGTGAGCCTGGGGATGCTCTCCGGCACCCGGATCCAGCACGTGGGCACCCTGTACGGGCAGGAGCACGTCCGGCTCGCCACCGCGCTGCGCCGCCCCTTCCCGGCGCACTGGTCGGCGGCGGGCAAGCTGTTGCTGGCCAAGGCCATGCGCAATCCGGCGGACTTCAGCGACGGGGCACCGGCGGGCACCCGGCGCGGCGCGGCCGGCGCCGACTCGATGCGCCGCGAGTTCGAGCGGATCCGGCGCACCGGACTGTCGTACGCCAGAAGCCGCTGCGTCCCCGAACTGGTCGAACTGGCCGCCCCCGTCAGCCTGGGGCGTTCGGGCCCGATGGCCGCGGTGGTGGTCGGGGACACGGTCCACAACCGGGACCTGCGCAGCGTGGGCCGCGCCCTGCTCGACACCGTGGGCGCCATCGAGGAGAGCCTGTCCGCCGGAACCCGCTGACACCCCGCACGGGTTCGTTATGCTTCTGTGATAACCGGAGGCGGCGGTGCGGAGTCTATGGGGCGTGGACAGGGAAGCTGAGGAGTTCTTCACCGACTTCTACCCGCGGCTCGCCGGCTGGTGCCGGGGGCTGGTGGATGACGACGGCGTCGCCCATGACATCGCGTCAGAGGCGTTCACCCGCCTGTGGGCGCGGTGGCGCACCGTGGACCGGCGCGAGTCGTACCTCTTCAGCATCGCCGCCAACCTGGTCAAGGACCACTGGCGCGCACGCGAGAACGAGCGCGGCGCCGTACGCCGGCTGCTGGCCGGGCGACGCGAGCACGCCCCGGCCGCCGACCAGGGATTCGATCTGCGCAGCCTCGTGGAGGCGCTGCCCGCACGGCTGCGGGTGCCGGTCCTGCTGTATTACTACGCCGGCCTGCCGATCGCCGAGATCGCGGCCGTGCTGCACCGGCGCCCGGGCACCGTGAAGGGCGATCTGCACCAGGCACGCGAGCGGCTGCGCACCGCCTTGAGGGGACTTCATGAGATCAGCACGTGATTCCGAGCAGCCGCACGAGCCCTCCGAGATCGCCGAGGCGTTCACCACGGCCGAGCTGCGGCTGGACCCGCCGCCGGGCGCGTACGAGGAGCTGCGGCACCGCGCCGCCGCCCGGCGCAGACGCCGGCTGGTCGCGGTGACGGCGGCCGTCGTGCTGTCGGCCGGCGGGACGACGGTGGTGGCCGCGATGGCGCGCTCCGACGGGGAGCAGGGCCGGGCACCGGTGGCCGCCGAGCCTCCGCCCCGGGACGAGCAGCGCGCCGAGCCCTCGCCCGAGCCGTCCTCCGAACCCTCCGACGAGCCGGCCGCGCCGCCCACCGGGCAGGCCGAACCGGACGCCGGCGACACACCGCCCGTGGAGGAGGGGAACGAGACGGCCGGTGCGAGCACCCCCTCGGTGTGTGCCACCGAGGCGCTCGCGCTCAGCGTGGAGAACCCGAACGCCGGGGCGGGTTCGCTCATGTACACGCTGGCCTTCACCAATACCGGGGACACCGCCTGCACGCTGACCGGCTTCCCCGGGGTGTCGCTGCTGACCGCCGAGGGCGGCGAGCAGATCGGTGCCCCGGCGGTGCGCGGGCCCGAGGGCGGCGAGGCGCTCCGGGTGGAGCTGGAGCCCGGGGGCACGGCCCGCGCCGATCTGCGGCTGGCCCGGGCGGAGAACTATCCGGCCGAGGAGTGCTCGCCCGTCCCGGCCGCCGGGCTGCTGGTCTACCCGCCGGACGAGACGGACGCGCTGTTCCTGCCGCGTGAGGGTGTCACCGGCTGCACCGACGAGGCGGTCGGCCTGCTGTCGGTGACGGTGGTGTACTGACCGTGGCCGCCGGGTCAGCCCAGGGCCGCCGCCACCTCGGTACGCAGCTGGGGCAGCATGTCGTGCAGCACCCCGGGGCACAGGGTGGCGTTGAAGTCCTTGTGCCCGTACAGCTGGGTGGGCGCGATGCCGTACCGCTGGCAGGTGTAGGCGCACAGGCTGACCAGGACGTCCCACTGGGCCCGCGGCGGGGTGGCCCCGTCGTGGTAGGCGCCCTCGGTGCAGATCCCGATGCCGTCGTAGTTCTGCCCGGAGGTGTGGGCGCCGAGCACCAGTCCCTGCCCGGCGCGCAGGGTGCGCAGGCTCTCGTGGCGGCCCTCGGTGATCCAGCCGCCCCGGCTGACCACGAAGTGGTAGCCGGTGTCGGACCAGCCGTTGTCGTCCATGTGGATGTTCTGGACCCACTTGGCGTGCGCGTGGGCCTGGGCGCGGGAGTAGTCCGTGCTGTTGGGACCGGCCGCGTGGTGGACGATGATCTTGTTCGGCCGGTTGTCCAGCACCGTGATGGTGCCGGAGGCCGGCCGGGCCCCCCACACGGCCGTGCTGTCGATGTCCGGCTCCACGACGGGGCCCGACCGGGGGGCGGCGCTTGCGGTTCCGGACAGGGCGAGGGCGGTTCCACCGGCCACCAGGCCGGCCGAACCGGCCAGCAGCAGACGACGCCGCGTCAGATCGGCACCGGACATGGGATCTCCTTCGTGCTGAGCGTGCGGGGGGTGGGACACGGAACGCCCGGGGAGCCGGCCGCGCGGGCCGGCTCCCCGGAGCGGGCGCTACGGGGTGTTGTTGGCCAGCGCGAGCAGCCGGTCGCGGGAGCCGTTGAACTGGTCGCGGTCCACGTTGCCGGAGACGCCGCTCACCGAACCGGAGTCGGTGTACTGCCACACGGTGTGCACGCTGAAGCCGCCGGGCAGGGTGGGGCTGTTGGCGGTGGTCCAGTGGGCCACCCACAGCGGGCTCTGGCTCGCCATGCCGCTCCAGCTGCCGGTGCAGGTGTTCCACCAGCTCGGGGAGGTGTAGATGACCACGTCACGGCCGGTCCTGGCCTTGTACGTGTTGTAGAAGTCCTGGATCCAGGTGCGCATCTGCGTGGTGGACAGGCCGTAGCACTGGGCGCCGTACGGGTTGGACTCGATGTCCAGCACGCCGGGCAGCGTCAGGTTGTCCGCCGACCAGGCTCCGCCGTTGGAGGCGAAGAAGTTGGCCTGGGTCGCGCCGCTGGAGGAGTTCGGCAGCGCGAAGTGGTAGGTGCCCCGGATGACGCCCGCGGCGTGGGCGGCGGGGTAGTTGGTGTTGAAGCTGGGGTCGCGGTAGCTGGTCCCCTCGGTGGCCTTCATCCAGGCGAACTGGATCCCGGAGTTGCGCACCGAGGTCCAGTTGATGGAGCCCTGCCAGTGCGAGACGTCGATGCCCTGGACGCCGTCGGTCGGCGCGTACGGGGTGAACTGCGGCGCGTCGTCCGGGGTGGCGTCGCCGTGCGCCAGTTCCCCGGCGCCCATGAAGGCGGTTCCGGGGGCCAGCTCGCCCACCTCCAGGGTGGTGGGCTCGCCGGCCGGGGCGTCGGCCCCGGTGTCGGCGGCGGTCGCGGCGGTGGCGCTCAGCGGCGCGACCAGCAGAGTGAGGGAAGCGGCGAGGACACCGGCGAGGGTCAGCCGTCGCCGGCGGGATCCGGCGGTCCGGGCACGTCGGATGGACATGTACTACCTCCTGGCACAGAGATGTGGGGTGAGTGCCACAGAGCGAGTCAAACAGCCCGACGGTCATAGGGCAGGGCAGGCCGGGCCGCCGCGTCGTCGTGTGGGGGGACGTGGGGGTGTACGTTCGGCGTGTCTTGAAGTGTGCGCGCCAATAGTCACGCACACCAACCGGCGCCAGTAAAGGGAGTTCGGCGTCCCCCCGTGGACCAGTCCAGTGAAAAGGACGCTGACCTGGTGCAACGGGCGTAGACTCCGGGAACTTTCGGACTCGGAAAGTTGCTTGGTAATCGCACACGCGGTCGGACTGGCCCGGATGGGCGCACGGGAAGACCCCGGTGACATGCCGTCACCGGGGCCGGATGCGGACACTGCTGGACGGGGCGTCAGCAGCCGCCGCAGTTGTAGTAGGTCACATCCCAGTGGTTGCCCTCGCGGGCGTAGATGTTGCCCGAGCCCGACCGGTACTGGGCCGCGCCGTCCGCCCGGTTGCCGATGAAGGTGAAGCTGCCGGTGATGTAGTTGTTGATGCAGGTGTTCAGTCCGTAGTCGAGCTTGTAGCCGTTCCAGTGGCTGTAGGTGCCGCTGGCGTGCCCGGTCTCGGTGCCCCCGGTGATGTTGAGCGCGCAGCCGCTGGCCCGCTTGAGGGTCTGGGCGCCCTGGGCCGACTCCAGGTTGAGCTGGTCGAAGGACGTACAGGTGGACACGTTGCGGTTGGAGCAGCCGCCGGAGGACGACCAGGTGATGCCGACCGCCTGGAACATCGAGGTGGCCTGCGCGTGGGTGATCTTGGTGGCGTACGGCGTGACATCCGTGACCGCGGACACCGGCGCGGACACGGACGGGGACGCCGCGCCGGCGGCCGGGGCGGCGGCCAGCGCGGCACCGGTGAGGGCGAGAGCGGTGAGGACCGAACGGATTCTCATGGGTGGGGGGAACCCTCCTGCTGGGCGCCCGGATTGCGGGCGCATTTCATCAGATGACCGTGCAGGTGGTGCCCCGACATGCTGCCCCAGGTCTACGCGCGTTGGCCATGGCGTCCGGAAGACTCGGCAGGAAACTGACACGGCCGCCGGCGCCGCCCCTCCGAAACCGGGGGATCTTGCCGGTTTCCGGCGCCGCGTGACAGCCTGACCGGGCACCGGCACCACTCGAACGTCCCTGCGAGAGGACCTCATGACCAGCAGGAAGGAGCAGCCGCTCAGCGACATCCGCCGCTGGCGCGCCGGGCTCTTCGTCCTTTTCGTGATCGTCGGCGTCTCCATGTCGTCCTGGATCACCCGCACCCCCGACATCCGTGACGCCATCGGCGCCTCCACCGCCGGAATGGGCCTGGTCATCTTCGGCCTCTCGGTCGGCGCCATGACCGGAGTGCTCAGCTCGGGGCAGCTCGTCGCCCGGTTCGGCGGCCGGCCCGTCACCGCTGCCGGCATCGGCGTTCTGCTGCTCGGCCCCCTGCTGGTGGGGATCGGCGCGGCCACCGGCTCCGCCTGGCTGGTGTTCGTCGCCCTGGTGATCTTCGGCGCCGGCAGCGGCCTGATGGAGATCGCCGTCAACATCGAGGGCGCCGCCGTGGAACGGGCCCTGTCCCGCTCCGTGCTGCCCGCCCTGCACGGCTGCTTCAGCGCCGGCACCGTCGTCGGCGCCGCCACCGGCATCGCGCTGACCGCCGTCGACTTCTCCGTCGCCTGGCATCTGTGGCTGGTGACCGCCCTGTGCGCCCCGGCCGCCGCCTGGGCGGTACGGCAACTGCCGGCCGGCACCGGCCGCGAGGGCGCGGCGTCCACCGACGAGCCGCGCCTGACCAGGGCGGAACGGCTCGCGGTGTGGCGCGAGCCGCGCACCCTGATGCTGGGCGCGATCGTGCTCGGCATGGCCCTGGCCGAGGGCGCCGCCAACGACTGGCTGCCGCTGATCATGGTCGACGGCTACGAGCTGAACGCCACCACCGGCTCGCTGGTCTACACCCTGTTCGCCGCCGCCATGGCGACCGGCCGGTTCGGCGGGGAGTTCGTGCTCGCCCGGCTCGGCCGGGTCACCGTGGTCCGCGGCAGCGCCGTCCTGGCCGCCATCGGCATCCTCGTCGTCGTCTTCGCCCCGCACCCCGCGCTGGCCGCCGCCGCCGTGGTGCTGTGGGGCCTGGGCGCCTCCCTCGGCTTCCCGGTCACCCTCTCCGCCGCCGGCGACAGCCCGCACCACGCCGCCGCCCGGGTGAGCGCCGTGGCCACCATCGCCTATCTGGCCTTCCTCGCCGGGCCCCCGCTGCTGGGGCTGCTCGGTGAACACACCGGACTGCGCCACGCCATGCTCGCCGTCGCCGCCGTGGCGCTGCTCGTCAGCACCCTGGCCTCCGCCGCCCGCAGGCCGAGGACCCCGGCCGGCCCCGTACCGGCGGCTCCGGCTACGGCTGCGGAGCCCGCAGCCGCTCCCGTGCCGCCATCAGCGCGAAACCCAGCAGATTGAGCCCACGCCAGTGGGCCGGGTCCTGTGCGAGGGCATCGTCGGCCGCAAGACCGATGCCCCACACCGGGTCCACCGGGCTGGCCTCCACCAGCACCCGCTCCCCGGTGCCCAGCAGATAGGCCCCCAGCGCCGGGTGCTGCCCGAATTTGTGAACGCTGCCCTCCACCACGACGGCGAACCGCTCCGCGCGCCAGCGCTCCTCGTCGAAGCCGCGCACCGTGCGGCCCGCGGCCTTGGCGTCGCGGGGATGACCCGCGGCCAGCACCTCCGCGCGCGCCTCCTCGTCCCCGAACAGCCGCGCCTTGCCCGCCATCATCCAGTGCTCGGCGGTGGCGTAGGTCTCCCCGGCCACGGTGAACGGCGCGGGCCACCACTGGCTCAGACAGCCCGCCCCACGCTGCCGTCCCGCTGCGGCCGGTGCCCCCAGAAGTACAGGTACTTCAGCCGTTCACCGCGCGCGGCCCCGGCCGCCAGTTCCGCCGCGAGAGTCTCGCCCGGCAGCCCCGTGTTCCTCACCATGTCCCTCACCCTACGAACGGCCACTGACACCCTGTCGGCTCCTACAGATACAACCCCGCCTCCGCGCGCGAGGGCAGCGGCGCCACCGCCGTGGGCGCGGTGCCCCGGCGCAGCGCGTACAGCTCCGCCAGCGTGGCCCCGGCGCGCGGCACCCCCTCCTCGGTGCCCAGCCACGCCACCGCCTCCGGGCGGGTCAGCGGCCCCACCTCGATCCGCGCCAGACAGCGCCCGGGCCGTACCACCGCCGGATGCAGCCGCTCCAGGTCCTCGTTGGTGGTGATGCCCACCAGCACCCGGCGGCCCTGCCCCAGCAGCCCGTCGGTGAGGTTCAGCAGCCGGGACAGCGCCTGGCCCGCCGCGTCCTTCGCGCCGCCCCTGATCAGTTCGTCGCAGTCCTCCAGGATCAGCAGCCGCCAGCGGTCCCGCCGTGTCGGCTGCCCCTCCCCGGCCGGCTCCTCCTCGTACCGCAGCGCGTCCTCGCCGCCGTCCTCGTCCTCCTCGTCGTCCCCGATGACCACGTCCATCAGATAGCCGACCTCGGAGAACAGCCGCTCGGGGTCCAGCACGCAGTCCACCTGGCACCAATCCCGCCAGGAGCGGGCCAGGGTGCGCAGCGCCGAGGTCTTGCCGGTGCCCGGCGGCCCGTGGAGCAGCAGCAGCCGGCCGGCCACATCGGCGGCCGTGACCCCCATCAGGTCGTCCATGGCCCGCGCCACCGGCGCCGAGTACCCGGGGCGCACGGTCTCCCAGCTCTCCGCCGCGATCCGCCGGGTGGTACGCACCGCGCCGCGGCCACCGGGGGAGAAATGCCAGAAGCCCATGGTCACGTTCCCCGGATCGGGGTCCGGCGGCGCTTCGGCACCGGTGACCGTCTGCTTGAGGACCTGCTGCGCGAGTTCATCACTTTCGGCGATCACGGTCACCTGGGCGCCGTACGTCCAGCGCCGCGAACGCAGCATCCAGCCAGGCCCGCTCGCCAGCACGGCATAGGTGTCGTCGCCGCGCACCGTGCGGTGCACCTCGGCGCCGTCGGGGACCAGCGGGTGGTGCCTGCGCACCTTTTCCAGCCGGCGGCTGCGCGCGTACGGGAGCCGTCCCGAGGCGAATTCGCTGACCAGCAGCATGTCGACGATGTCGGCGGGCGCGGTGCTGTCGGTGATGGTGACGGGCAGGGCGGGCTCCTCTCCGGGTCGGGCGGGCGGGGGAACGGGAGTCATGCCCGCCATGATTGCCCGCGCCGGCCCGGTGCGCACCCGGATTTCTGACGCAAAAGCGCGCAAGGACGATGTTCGTCAACACCCTTGTGGGGAAAGGTGAAAGCTGGGACCGGGATACCCGCGCGCACTCGGGGGGCGTTAGGGTTACTCTGCCCGGACCGGGTGCCCTCGTACGGGTGGGAGAGTCATGGAGCAGATAACACGCGGCAGGCCCCGAGTGCCTGCGATCGATTGCGGGAGCGGCGCAAGCTCTACGCGCCTGGAACGCCATCTGAGCGTGCTGTCCGGACCTGCCGTGCCGGCGCGCGAGACCGAAGAGGCCACCACGCTGATGCGCGAGCTGACGACGCGGGATCGGCAGTCCACCAGGAACACCACCACGCGTGGTGCCCGGGTGCGGCTGTTCACCCCGCTGCGGAGGCTGCGGCGTACGCTCTTCGGCAGTCACGGCTGATACGGAACGTCACTTCCGTACCAGCCGCCTGGTCTCTCACGCGTCACTCGGGGGAGGAGTCCACCGATACGGCAAAGGAGAAGCGGTCGCCCCGGTAGTGGATGCGCGCGACATCCACGGTGCGTCCGTTCTCGTCGTACACCACCCCCGTGATGTGCAGGATCGGGCTCAGCAGCGGCACCGCGAGCAGCTGCGAGGTGGTCGGGTCGGCCAGCCGTGCCTGAACCGTGTTGGCGATCCGACCCACCGTCACTCCCGCGACGTCCCGCAGCACCCTGGTCATCGGCCAGCGTTCCAGATCCTCGGGCCGAATGCGCGCGGCGACCTCCGGGTGGAGCAAATTCTCCGCCCAGTTGGCGGCTTCTCCGCTCTCCCGGTCATACCGCAGCCGCCGGAAGGCGACGACTTCGGCGAGGCCGGGGAAGTACGGTGCCACCTCCACCGGGACCGGCACCGGGCCGTGTTCGAGCAAGGTGGTGGTCTCGCCCGACTGCTGGGCCACGATGGCGTCCACCGAGCCGAGCAGCCGTACCGGTGAACCGGGCCTGGCCGCCGGTTCGATGAAGGTGCCGCGCCGCCGGTGCCGGCTGATCAGCCCTTCCAGCTCCAGCTCCTTGAGCGCCTGCCGCATGGTGAGGACGGACACCCCGTAGTGCTCGGCGAGCTGTTCCTCGGTGGGCAGCCGCAGTGGTGCCTGCGGCGGGCGGCCGAGTATGGACGCCCGCAGCGACTGCGAGACCTGATACCACAAGGGCAGCTTGCGGTTCAGTTCGAGGGAGTCGGGGGCGAAGACGGTCACGGCGCGCTCCGGGAACTGGGGGGCTCAGGCGGTGAAGTGCCGTTGAAGACCCTCCCACACATTGTCGTATCCATGTTGCGGACGGTGCTCGCCGACCGCCGCCGCGCTCAGCGTCACCGGCCAGCGGGTCTCGAACATGAAGGCCAGGCCGTCCGCCACCTTCGCCGGTACGAGCTCGGCGGCGCTGGCCCGTTCGAAGGTCTCGCGGTCGGGACCGTGCGCCGACATCATGTTGTGCAGTGAGCCGCCGCCCGGGACGAAGCCCTCGGCCTTGGCGTCGTAGGCGCCCTCGATCAGGCCCATGTACTCGCTCATCACATTGCGGTGGAAGTACGGCGGGCGGAAGGTGTCCTCACCCACCAGCCAGCGCGGCGCGAACACCACGAAGTCGGCGTTGGCCAGGCCCGGGGTGTCCGAGGGCGAGGTCAGCACGGTGAAGATGGACGGGTCGGGGTGGTCGTAGCTGATCGAGCCGATGACGTTGAAGCGGCGCAGATCGTAGCGGTAGGGCACGTGGCTGCCGTGCCAGGCCACCACGTCCAGCGGCGAGTGGTCGTGGACGGCGGCCCACAGATGGCCGCAGAACTTGGTGATCACCTCGACCGGGCGTTCGACGTCCTCGTAGGCGGCCACCGGCGCCTCGAAGTCCCGGGCGGCGGCCAGGCCGTTGGCACCGATGGGGCCGAGCTCCGGCAGGACGAAGGGGCGGCCGTAGTTCTCGCAGACGTACCCGCGCGCCGCGCCGTCCGGCAGCTCCACCCGGAAGCGCACCCCGCGCGGGATGAGCGCGATGTGCCCGGGGCCGGCCTCCAGCACGCCGAACTCGGTGCGCAGCAGCACGGTGCCGCGCTCCGGGACGATCAGCAGTTCGCCGTCGGCGTTGCCGAACACCCGGTCCCGCATGGAGGCGTTGGCGTGGTAAAGGTGCACCGCCATCCCGGAGCGCTGCCGGATGTCCCCGTTGCCACCCAGGGTCCACAGCCCGGCGACGAAGTCGGTGCCGGCGGGCGGCTCGGGCAGCGGGTCCCAGCGCAGCCGGTTCGGGTCGGGCACCGTCTCGTCGAACGGCGTCCCGCGCAGGGCGCCCTGGCTGATCCGGGTGTACGGGGGGTGCGCCGCCGAGGGCCTGATGCGGTACAGCCAGGAGCGGCGCGAGGTGTCGCGCGGCTCGGTGAAGGCGCTGCCGCTCAGTTGCTCGGCGTACAGGCCCAGTGGGGCGCGCTGCGGGGAGTTGCGGCCGATGGGCAGTGCGCCGGGGACGGCCTCACTGGAGTGCTCGTTGCCGAATCCCGTGGAGTAGCGGATTCCGTCGCCGGCCGCCACCGTCGTTCGCTGTCCGCTGCCCATGGCGTGCTCCCGCCCATCGGTCCCGACGATCATTCCTGTGAGAGACCGTAGGAATCGAAGGGTGGCAAGTCAACTACCCGGACGGGTTCCGGTGGTGAATCCTTTGTTCAGAATCCGCCCTCCCCGGCCGGCCGCCCGGACCGCGCCAGCAGCCTGGCCACCCGTGGCCGGCCCCGGTACGGGCGCAGCACCTGCCGCATCGCGCGCAGCGCCAGCTCCACATCGCCCGAGCGCAGCCGCTCCCGGCCGGTCACGAACGCCTCCCAGGCCGCGCACGCCTCCTCCAGATGCCCCGCGCGCAGCAGGAGCCGACCGCATCTCGCCTGGGTGAGCGCGTGGCCGCGGACATCGGCGGCGGGCCGCTCGGCCGCCCCGCGGCGCAGCGCCGCCAGCGCGCCCGGCAGATCGCCGAGCGCCTCCAGCGTCAGCGCGGTCTGGTACAGCAGGCACCAGCGGGGATAGCGGTCGAACGGGCCCCCGGTCCCCGGCCCCTGCTCCTCCGCCCGCTGCCCCGCGTGCTCGGCCCGCACCAGCGCCCGGAGGGCGCCGCGCCGGTCCCCGCAGTGCGCCAGCACGACGCCCAGCTGCGCCTGGATGTACGACTGCTGCGCGGGCGGTGCCCAGCGGGCGGTACGGGCGGCGGCCTCGGCCAGCCGCAGCGCGGAGGGCAGCTGGCCCAGCCGCTGCGCCTGCCCGCTCATCGCCCGCAGCACGATGCTCCAGGTGGCCCGGTCCCCGGCCTCGCCCGCCAGCTGGTGGGCGCTGGTGAAGTACCGCTGGGCGAGCCCGTGCCGCTGGCCGTCCTCGTACATCCGGGCCAGGACGAAGGCCAGCCGGGCGGCGCCGGTGAGCAGTTCGGCGCGGGTGGCCGGGGGCCGCCCCGGTACGACCAGCAACGGGGCGACGTCCTCGGCGAGATGCAGAGCGAGCGCGCCGCGGGCGTGCCGCCCGCCGTGGGTGCGCATGGCGGTGGCGAAGAACACCGTCGCCTCGTGCAGCGCGCGGGTGGCCTCGGCGGGCGGCCCTTCCGGCACAGGCGGCCGGGGCCCGGGTACCGGCAGCGGTACCGCGGAGTCCGCCACCCGGTAGGGACGCTGCCGCAGCAGGGAGGCACGCCGTCCGCCGTCCGCGTCCGTGCGGCACAGCTGGGCGAAGCGGGGTACGGGGCCGGTCCGCCGGGCGGCCTGCGGGCCGGTGGCGGGGGGTGTCGGCCCGCCGGGGAAGCCGGCCTCGCGCACGGTGAGCGGCCGTCCGGTGCGCCGCGACAGCGCCTCGGCGATCAGCTGGGGGACGGGGTGCCGGGGCTGGGTGCCGGAGAGCCAGTGCGCGACGGCCGTGCGGTCGTAGCGCAGCGCGGTGCCGGCCTCGGCACCGACGGCGTTGACCGCGCGGGCCAGGTCCGCCTGTGTCCAGCCGGCCTCCCGCAGCAGTGCTCGCAGCTGGTCATTGGGGCCGCGCCGTTCCGTCATGCCTTCTTGGTCTCACAACCGGGGGCACGGGTGGCAGGGCGCATCGGCGCACAAGCTCGCCCGATTCTGACCCAATATCACACCATTGGGTAAGAATTTCAGTGCGATGTCACCCTTGGGGAGGAGCGTGCGACCGCGCACGGATCGCGGGAGCGGCCCGGCGTCAGAGGAAGTACCGGGTGACCGTCTCCGCCACGCACACCGGCTTGTGCCCGCCCTCGCGCTCCACCGTCACCGTGAGGGTGAGCTGCACCCCGTCCCCGGGCACCTGCACCACCTCATGGATCCCCGCCGTGCCGCGCAGCCGCGAGCCCACCGGCACCGGGGCGGGGAACCGCACCCGGTTCACTCCGTAGTTGACGGCCAGCCTGGTCCCTTCCACCCGGATCAGCCGGCGCACGAACTCGGGCAGCAGGGCCAGCGTGAGATAGCCGTGCGCGACCGTCGAGCCGAACGGGCCACCGGCCGCCCGCTCCGGATCCACATGGATCCACTGGTGATCGCCCGTCGCCTCGGCGAACAGGTCGATCCGCCGCTGGTCGACCTCCAGCCAGTCACTGGTCCCCAGGTGGGCGCCGGAGGCGCCCCGCAGTTCATCGACCGACGCAAAGATCCGCGGCTCCGCCATCCGCCCAGCATGCTGACGGCCTTCACCACTGTCAACGCCCCGGAGCCGCCGGGAGCGCCCCCATTGACGGTGCGCGCGGCCGGTGATCTGATCGGGAGCGCCGTGGGGGCTGGTTCGAACTGCCGTACTCACCAGGGACATGGGAGATGCCATGCGCGCCCACCGGGCCAGAACAACCGTTGTCACCGCCGTCGCCGCCCTCACCGTCTCACTGCTGACCGCCGGCGGTGCCTGCGCCACCGAGACCCGGGACGAGACCCCCGACGAGGCCCCCACCACCAGCGCCCCGGCCACCGGCCCCGGTCAGGCCACCCCGCCCGGCGCGTTCAGCGAGCCCGCCGGCCTCGAGGAACTGTCCGCGGGCTGGTCGATGCCCTGGGGCGCCGACTGGCTGCCGGACGGCTCCGCCCTGTACACCGAACGCGACACCCACCGCGTCGTGCATCTCGCCCCGGACGGCACCCGCACGGTCATCGGCACCGTCCCCGACGTCGTGCACGGCGGCGAGGGCGGACTGCTGGGCCTCGCCGTGTCCCCCGGCTTCGCCACCGACCGGACGCTGTACGTCTTCCACACCGCGGCGGGCGACAACCGCATCGCCCGCCTGACCTGGGACGGCGACACCCTCGGCGGCTACGAGACCATCCTCACCGGCATCGCCAAGGCGAGCATCCACAACGGCGGCCGGCTCGCCTTCGGGCCCGACGGCCACCTCTACGCCACCACCGGCGACGCCGCCGTCCCGCGACTCGCCCAGGACCCCGCCGCCCTGGAGGGCAAGATCCTGCGCATCACCACCGACGGCGACCCCGCCCCCGGCAACCCCTTCGGCACCCCCGTCTACAGCCTGGGCCACCGCAACGCCCAGGGCCTGGCCTGGGACGACGAAGGGCGCCTGTGGTCCTCCGAACTGGGCCAGAACACCTGGGACGAACTCAACCTCATCGAGCCCGGCGCCAACTACGGCTGGCCCGAGTGCGAAGGCGTGTGCGGCCGGGAGGGGTTCACCGATCCCAAGGAGACCTGGTCCACCGCGGAGGCGTCCCCCAGCGGCCTCGCCTACGCGGACGGCTCCCTCTACATGGCCGCGCTGCGCGGCCAGCGGCTGTGGCGCATCCCGGTGGAGGGCACCGACACCGGCACCCCCCAGGCGTACTACCAGGGCGAAGTCGGCCGGCAGCGCACCGTCCTCAGCACCCCCTCGGGCGACGCCCTGTGGCTGTCCACCTCCAACGGCCCCGGCGGCGACGCCGTGCACCGGGTCACCCTTCAGTAGCGGCACGCACCGAAGGTTGACGGCGGCCCGCCGGGCGCCCAAGATCTGAAGCCAGTCCGGGGCCGAGGCGATGGGGCGGGGCAGGCATGGCGTACGACGCCGACGTGATCGTGATCGGAGCCGGCCTCGCCGGGCTGGTCGCCACCGCCGAACTGGCCTCGGCCGGCCGCACGGTGATCCTGCTCGACCAGGAACCCGAGGCGTCCCTGGGCGGCCAGGCCCACTGGTCCTTCGGCGGCCTGTTCCTCGTCAACTCACCCGAGCAGCGCCGGCTGCGCATCCGCGACAGCCGCGAACTCGCCTGGCAGGACTGGCAGGGCACGGCGGGCTTCGACCGCGAGGAGGACACCTGGCCGCGCCGCTGGGCCCGCGCCTACACCGAGTTCGCCGCGGGGGAGAAGCGCGCCTGGCTGCACGGCCAGGGGGTGCGCTTCTTCCCCGTCGTCGGCTGGGCCGAGCGCGGCGGCGGCGACGCCGGCGGGCACGGCAACTCCGTACCCCGCTTCCACATCACCTGGGGCACCGGTCCCGGCCTGCTCGCCCCCTTCGAACGCCGGGTCAGGGAGGCCGCGGCCACCGGTCTGGTGGACCTGCGCTTCCGGCACCGGGTCACCGCACTGGCCACCACCGACGGCACCGTGGACACCGTCACCGGCGAGGTGCTCACCCCCGACTCCGTGCCGCGCGGAGCGGCCAGCAGCCGCGAGGTGGCCGGCGCCTTCGAACTGCGCGCCCAGGCCGTCGTCATCACCACCGGCGGCATCGGCGGCAACCCCGAACTGGTGCGCGCCCACTGGCCCCAGCGGCTGGGCACCGCCCCGCGCCGGATGCTCACCGGGGTGCCCGCGCACGTCGACGGCCTGATGCTGGGCATCGCCGAACGGGCCGGGGCGCGCCTGGTCAACCGGGACCGGATGTGGCACTACACGGAGGGCATCCACAACTGGAATCCGGTGTGGGCCCGGCACGGCGTCCGCATCCTGCCCGGACCGTCCTCGCTGTGGCTGGACGCCACCGGCAAACGGCTGCCCGTGCCGCTCTTCCCCGGCTTCGACACCCTCGGCACCCTCGAACACATCATGCGCACCGGACACGAATACACCTGGTTCGTGCTCACCCAGCGCATCATCGAGAAGGAGTTCGCCCTCTCCGGCTCCGAACAGAACCCGGACCTGACCGGCAAGAGTGTGCGCCAGGTCCTGGGACGGGCACGGTCGGGCGCCCCCGCCCCGGTGCGCGCGTTCCTGGAGCACGGCGCGGACTTCGTCGTCGCGGGCGACCCGGCCGCGCTGGCCCGCGGCATGAACGGCGTCACCGGCGACGGACTGATCGACGAGGCCCTGCTGCGCCGTGAGATCGAGGCACGTGACCGGGAGATCGGCAACCCGTTCTCCAAGGATCTCCAGCTGACCGCGGTGCACGGGGCCCGGCGCTACCTCGGCGACAAGCTCATCCGGGTGGCCGCCCCGCACCGGCTGCTCGACCCCAAGGCCGGCCCGCTGATCGCCGTCCGGCTGAACCTGCTCACCCGCAAGACGCTCGGCGGCCTGCTCACCGACCTCGGCGGCCGGGTCCTGGGCGAGGACGGCGAACCGCTGCCCGGCCTGTACGCGGCCGGCGAGGCGGCCGGCTTCGGCGGCGGCGGCATGCACGGATACCGTTCCCTGGAGGGGACGTTCCTGGGCGGCTGCCTGTTCTCCGGCCGCGCGGCCGGCCGTGCCGCCGCCCGCGCGCTGTAGGCAACACTGAGGGGGAGACATGCGTACACCGGCCCGTGCACCGGTCCTGAGCACGGCCCGCAGGTCGGTTCTGCTCGTCCTGCTGCTGCTGGCCACCCAACTGGTGGCCGTCGCCTGGCCCGCGTACGCGTGCGGCTGCGGCGGCATGGTCACCGGCCCCGGGCAGCGGCTCACGGTCGAGGAGGAGACCTCGGCGGTGCGCTGGGACGGCGAGACCGAACAGATCGTCATGAGCCTGACGGTGGGCGGGGACGCCGCCGAGGCCGCCTGGATCATGCCGGTGCCCAGCCGTGCCGAGGTCTCCCTCGGCGACCCCGGGCTGTTCGACGAACTGTGGTCGGCCGCCGCCCCCGAGTACCGCGACCGCTTCTACTTCTGGCCGCGCCCGGGTGACTGGCCGCGCGGCGAGGAGGGCGACGGCGCGATGGCGGGCGCGGCGCCCGACACGGGCGCGCCCCCCGTGGGGGTGGTCAGCCGGGACCGCCTGGGCCCCTTCGACGTGGCCCGGCTGACCGCCACCGACCCCACCGCGCTGGAGGAGTGGCTGCGGGACAACGGCTTCACCCTCCCCGCGGACATGGCCGCCGAACTCACCCCCTACGTCGAGCAGGAGTGGGAGTACGTGGCGCTGCGGCTCGCCCCGGACGCGCCCGGCGAGCAGGACGCGGTCCTGGGCGGCACCCTGGACCCCATCAGCCTCACCTTCGCCTCCGACGAACTCGTCTACCCCATGCGGCTGTCCCGGCTGGCCGAGACCGAGCAACTGCTGACCCTCTACGTCCTGTCCGCCCACCGCATGGAGCCCGCCTCCACCCTCGGCGGCGATCAGCCCGAGGTCACCTTCGCCGGACGCCTCACCCCCTCGCCCGGCCCGCTGCGCGACCTGGCGGGCGAGGACGCCTTCCTCACCGTGATCCGCCAGGAGTTCGCCCGGCCGGGACTGATCGAGGGCGACCACGTGCTGCGCCGCACGGCCGAGGACACCGAGTTCCGCAGGGTGTACTACGACGACCGGCTGCTGCACTGGTTCGGCGTCCCCGCCTGGCAGCTCACCACCGGGGCCGTGGTCGTCCTGGCCCTGGTGCCCGTGGTGTGGGCCGTGCGGCAGTGGCGGCGACGGAAGGAACCGGCCTGGAGCTGATCATTTCGCCCTGCCAGGGCTGTCCACCGCACTGACCGCGGTGGCCTTCGCCGACGAACCGCTGCCGCGCGGGGCCGCTGCCCCGGCGCACCGGCCGGCGGCCCCGGGCCAGGCGGCCCGCGCTCAGGTACCGGCCGGGAGCCGGGGGGCGGAGGAGTCCCCGACCTCTTCGAGACGGGTGATCAGGCGGGCCAGCAGGGCGCTGAGCAGTTCCTCGTCCGCGCCACCGCCCGGCAGTTCGGGGTTGTCCGCGCGCACCAGGCCGTCCAGCCGCCGCCAGTGCTCGGTGCCGCGCGGGGTCAGCGCGGCCAGCACCCGCCGCCGGTCCAGCGGGTCCACGCGACGGTGCACCAGACCGTCGTCCACCAGCTGATCCACCAGCCGGGTCAGGGTGGGCGGCGGCAGCAGCACCCGCTCGGCGATGGCCGTCATGCCGTGCCCCTCGCCGTCCGCGAGCAGCGACAGCACCCGCCAGGCGTCCACCGTGCAGCCCGTGCCCTCCAGCACGGCACGCAGCCGGCGGACCGCGAGCCGTTCGGCTCGGGTGAGCAGCGTGGCCAGATCGTCAGCGGGCATCTCGCTCCTCGGGCCGCGGGAACGACCATCCTACAAACCGCGCCATGATGGCCGGGTGACGTACCGGGAACAGCTCGCCCCCGCCGCCACCGGCACCCTCGGCGTCGCCCTGGTCGTGCCGCGGCAGGGCCCGGCCGGGATCTTCGGTCCGGGCTGCGAACTGTGCGCCCAACTCGCCGCCGAGGAGGTCAACGCGGCCGGAGGCGTCATGGGACGCGCGCTGCGGCTGGTCACCGTGGACGGCGGCGCGCCCCCGCACCGGGTGGCCGCCGAGGTGTGCGCCCTCATCGAGGCGGGCGCCGTGCAGGGTGTCACCGGCTGGCACATCTCCTCGGTGCGCCGGGCCCTGGCCCCGCTGATCGCCCACCGGGTCCCGTACGTCTACACCGCCCTGTACGAGGGCGGTGAGAACACCACCGGCGTCTACCTCACCAGCGAGACACCCGGCGGCCAGCTGCGGCCCGCCATGCGGCTGTTGGCCGCCGAACGCCGGGTGCGCCGCTGGTACGTGGTCGGCAACGACTACGTCTGGCCCCGGCACACCGCCCGGGCCGCCCACCGCTACGCCCGCGAGTCGGGGACGGTGATCTGCGGCGAGAGCTATCTTCCGCTGGGCACCGACGACTTCGCGGCGCCCCTGCGCGCGATCGAGCGCAGCGAGGCGGACGCCGTGCTGATGCTGCTGGTGGGCAGTGACGCGGTGCGGTTCAACCGGGCCTTCGGAGCCGCCGCCCTGGATCAGCGGGCGCTGCGGCTGTCCACCCTGATGGACGAGAACATGCTGGTCGCCTCCGGGGTGGCCGGCACCCGGAACCTGTCCGCGACGGCCGGCTTCTTCGGGGCACTGGCCACCGCCGACACCCTGGACTTCCACGGCCGGTACGCGGGGCGCTTCGGCCCGGCGGCCCCGGCGCCCAGCAGCCTGGGGGAGTCCTGCTACGAGGGCGTGCTGCTGCTGGCGGCGCTGATCGCGCGGGCCGGGTCCTGGGCGGTCCCGGCGATCGAGGGCACGGCGCAGGAGGTCAGTTACGAGGGCGCCCGGGGCATCCTGCGGCTGACCGGCCGTCATGTACGGCAGCGCATCTATCTCGCGGAGGCGGACGGCCTGGACTTCCGGGTGACCGCCGACCTGGACGCGTGGACCGGCTGACGGACCATTAATACTTCCGGACGGAAGTATTAATGAACGTGACATTCCCCGGAAACGGCTCCCTCCAAAGCTGTGGCATGCCCTCGCCGGGCGGCGCTGCCCGGCGGCAACTTCCGATCGTGCAGGCCCTTCCGCAAGGGCCGAGGAGGAACCGCGATGCCCACAGCCCGGGGATACCGTCTGGCCTCATGCGTTCTCGCCCTGGCCACCGCCGCCGCGCTCAGCGGCTGCGGCGCCCGTACCGGGGACGAGGACACGGCCCCAGGGGCCGCCACCATCGACACCTCGGGCGACACCATCAAGGTGGGCCTGCTCAACTCGCTCTCCGGCACCATGGCCATCAGCGAGGTGACCGTCCGCGACGCCATCCTCCTGGCCATCGAGGAGATCAACGCGGACGGCGGCGTCCTCGGCAAACAGATCGAGCCCATCGGCGAGGACGGCGCCTCCGACTGGCCCACCTTCGCCGAGAAGGCCGGCAAGCTCATCCAGCAGGACCAGGTCGCCGCCGTCTTCGGCTGCTGGACCTCGGCCAGCCGCAAGGCCGTGCTCCCCGTCTTCGAACAGCACGGCGCGCTGCTCTTCTACCCCGTGCAGTACGAGGGCCTCGAACAATCGCCCAACATCTTCTACACCGGCGCCACCACCAACCAGCAGATCGTGCCCGCCCTGGACTACCTGCGCGAACAGGGCGTCGCCTCGCTCTACCTCGTCGGCAGCGACTACGTCTTCCCCCGCACCGCCAACATGATCATCGAGGCGTACGCCGAGGCCCACGGCATCGAGATCCTCGGCGAGGACTACGCCCCCCTGGGCTCCACCGAGTTCGCCACCATCGCCAACAAGGTCGAGGCGTCCGGCGCCGACGCGGTCTTCAACACCCTCAACGGCGACAGCAACGTCTCCTTCTTCAAGGAGTACGACGCGGCCGGCCTCACCGCCGACACCATGCCCGTGCTGTCCGTCTCCATCGCCGAGGAAGAGGTCAAGGGCATCGGCACCCAGTACCTCACCGGCCAGCTGACCTCCTGGAACTACTACCAGACCACCGAGTCCCCGGCGAATGAGGCGTTCGTCGCCGCCTACCAGGCGAAGTACGGCGCCGACCGGCCCACCTCCGACCCGATGGAGGCCGCCTACACCTCCGTCCACCTGTGGAAGGAGATGGTCGAGGAGGCCGGCTCCTTCGAGGTCGCCGACGTGCGCGCCGCCGCCGACGGCATCACCTTCGACGCCCCCGAGGGCACCGTCACCGTCGACGGCGAGACCCAGCACCTCCACAAGACCAACCGCATCGGCCGCATCGAGGCCGACGGCACCATCGCCGAGATCTGGTCCTCCGATCAGCCCATCAAGCCCGACCCCTACCTCAAGGAGTACGACTGGGCCGAGGGCCTGGCCCGATGACCGTCATCCTCAGCCAGTCCTTCACCGGCATCAGCATCGGCGCCGTCCTGCTGCTGATCGCCCTCGGACTCTCCCTCACCTTCGGTCAGATGGGGGTCATCAACATGGCCCACGGGGAGTTCATCATGGCCGGCGCGTACACCACCTACGTCCTGCAACAGCACCTGACGGACGCCGGAACCTCGCTGCTGCTCGCCCTCCCGGCCGCCTTCGCGGTGGCCGGGGCCCTGGGCGTCCTCCTCGAATGGGCCCTGATCCGGCGGCTGTACACCCGCCCCCTGGACACCCTGCTCGTCACCTGGGGCGTCTCCCTGCTGCTCCAGCAGCTCGCCCGCGACATCTTCGGCGCCCCCAACGTGCAGACCAGGGCGCCCGAATGGCTCACCGGACGCATCACCCTGTTCGGCGGCGAGCACCCGCTCACCCTCTCCCACGCCCGGCTGTTCATCCTCACCCTGGCCCTGACCGCCGTCGTCGCCCTCACCCTCACCCTGCGCCGCACCCCGCTCGGCCGCCGGATCCGCGCAGTCGTCCAGCACCGCGAACTCGCCGAGGCCTCCGGCATCGCCACCGCCCGCGTCGACCGGCTCACCTTCTTCATCGGATCGGGACTGGCCGGCGTCGCGGGCGTCGCCCTCACCCTCATCGGCCCGATCGGCCCCACCATGGGCACCAACATCATCATCGACGCCTTCCTGGTGGTCGTCGTCGGCGGCATCGGCCGGCTGCGCGGCGCCGTCATCGCCGCCTTCGCCCTGGGCGTGCTGCAAGCGGTCGTCGAGTACTCCACCACCGTCTCGCTCGCCAAGGTCGCGGTGCTCATCGCCATCGTGGCCTTCCTCCAGTGGCGGCCCCAGGGCATCTCCACCGTACGCACCCGGAGCCTGGCATGACCGACACCCGATCCCGCGTCCTCACCCTGGCCGGCTTCGCGCTCACCGCCGCGCTGCTGTTCGCCGTCGCCCCCGCCGTCCTCTCCGACTTCCGGCTCTCCCTGCTCGCCCGCTACCTCTGCTTCGCCATCGTCGCCGTGGGCATCGCCCTCGCCTGGGGACGCGGCGGCATGCTCACCCTGGGCCAGGGCCTGTTCTTCGGACTGGGCGGCTACGCCATGGCCATGCACCTCAAGCTCGCCGACGCCGGGCCCGGCGCCGTGCCCGACTTCATGCTGCTGTACGGCAGCGGCGGCGAACTCCCCTGGTGGTGGGAGCCGTTCCGCAACCCGCTGTTCGCACTCGCCGCCGTGCTGGTGCTCCCGATGGCCACCGCGGCCCTCATCGGCTTCCTCGTCTTCCGACGCCGGGTGCGCGGCGCCTACTTCGCGATCCTCAGCCAGGCCCTGGCCGCCGCCTTCGCCATCCTGCTCATCGGCCAGCAGGCCACCACCGGCGGCACCAACGGACTCACCAACTTCCAGGGCTTCTTCGGCTTCGCCCTCGCCGACCCACTCAACAAGCGGATGGTGTACTTCGTCATCGCCGGAACGCTGCTCGCCGTACTGCTCATCACCCGCCAGCTGTTCCGCTCCCGCTACGGAGAACTGCTGGTCGCCGTACGGGACTCCGAGGAACGCGTCCGGTTCCTCGGCTACGACCCGGCCCGGGTCAAACTCGCCGCCTACACCCTGTCCGCCGGCATGGCCGGACTGGCCGGCGCGCTGTTCGTCCCGGCGGTCGGCATCATCTCGCCGGCGCTGATCGGCATCGTGCCCTCCATCCAGTTCGTCATCGGCGCCGCCATCGGCGGGCGCGCCTCGCTCGCCGGGGCCGCGCTCGGCGCCATCGCCGTCGCCTGGGCCCAGACCACCCTGTCCGAGGAATTCCCCGCCGCCTGGACGTACTTCCAGGCGGGCCTGTTCATCGTCGTCATCGCCTTCCTGCCCGGCGGCCTGGCCTCGCTGCGGCAACTGCTCACCCGCCGCCGCACCCGTACGGAGGGAACCCCCGCGTGAACGCGCCGCTGACCATCCGCGACCTGCGGGTCACCTTCGACGGCTTCACCGCCGTCGACGGCGTCGACCTCGACATCCGCCCCGGGGACCTGCGCTTCCTCATCGGCCCCAACGGAGCCGGCAAGACCACCCTGGTGGACGCCGTCACCGGACTCGCCCCCGCCACCGGCTCGGTCCGCTTCGGCGACCACGAACTGCTCGGCCGCCCCGTCCACCGCGTCGCCCGGCTCGGCATCGGCCGCACCTTCCAGACCGCCACCGTCTTCGAACAGCTCACCGTGCTGCAGAACCTGGACATCGCCGCCGGCGCCGGCCGGCCCGTCCGCACCCTGCTGCGGCAGCGCCGGAACATCCCCGACGAGGTGGCCGCCGCCCTGGAGACCACCGGGCTCACCGCCCACCGCGACCGGCCCGCCGGAGAACTCGCCCACGGCCAGAAACAGTGGCTGGAGATCGGCATGCTGCTGGTGCAGAACGTGCGGCTGCTGCTCCTGGACGAGCCGGTCGCCGGCATGAGCCACGCCGAACGCGAGGCGACCGGTGCCCTCCTGCGGCGCATCGCGGCCGACCGCACCGTCGTCGTCATCGAACACGACATGGACTTCCTGCGGGCCGTCGCCCGCAGCGTCACGGTGCTGCACGCGGGCCGGGTGCTCAGCGAGGGCACCGTGGCCGAGGTCCGGGCCGACCCCCGGGTCCAGGAGGTCTATCTCGGCGAGCCGGTGGTCACCGCACCGGCGGGAAGCGAGGCGTGATGCTGCGCATCGAGGAACTGGCGGCCGGCTACGACCGCAGCCGCGTCCTGCACGGCGTGTCTTTGGAGGTCCCCGAAGACGGGGTGGCCGCCGTCCTCGGCCACAACGGGGCCGGCAAGTCCACCCTGCTGCGCGCGGCGCTCGGCCTGCTGCGGCCCATGGCCGGGCGGGTGTGGTTCGAGGGCGAGGACATCACCCGGCTCCCCGCCCACCGGCGGGTACGGCGCGGCATGGCGTACGTCCCGCAGGGTCAGCAGAGCTTCCCGCAGCTGACCGCGATGGAGAACCTGCGGCTGGTCGCCGACGGCCGCGCTGACGGCCGGGCGGCGCTGGCCGAGGCGCTGGACCTCTTCCCCGCGCTGCGGACGCTGGGCACCCGCCGCGCCGGACTGCTCTCCGGCGGCCAGCGCCAGCAACTGGCCATCGCCCGCGCCCTGATCACCCGCCCCCGGCTGCTGCTGCTGGACGAGCCGACCGAGGGCATCCAGCCCTCGGTCGTCGCCGACATCCAGCGCACCGTCATCGAGCTGAGCGGCCGCGGCGGGCTTTCCGTCCTGCTCGTGGAGCAGCACGTGGGCTTCGCCCTGCGCGCCGCCCAGCGCTACTACGTCCTGGAGGCCGGCCGGATCACCTCCTCGGGCTCCGGGGAGGACGGCGCGGAGGAGACGGTGCGGGAGGCGCTGCGGGTGTGAGGACCGCGGACCGGGGCCCCGGGCCCCGGTGGGGCGGTTCAGCCCTCGCAGACCACCTCGTCGCGCGGGACGTACGTGGTGTTGTACGTCTCGCGCCCGGCCTCCGCACCGCCGTTGACGAAGATCCGGGTCACCTCCACGTCGAAGCCCTCCAGCGGCGGCTGCGGGACGCACTCGTCGCCCTCCGCCCCCTCCCGGCTGCCCGGCTCCTTCACGTTGGTGCGCGGACCGGTCTCCGAGCGGACCTCGTCGTAGCGCTTGGTACCGAGGAAGGTGATGGTCACCGAGGTGTCGGTGGAGGAGGCGAGGATGTAGATGGTGTTGCCCGAGTCGTTGAGGAAGCGCAGATCCAGGCTGCCCCAGGCGACGGTGGCCTCCCGGCCCTCCGGATAGCGCTCGATGTAGAACGAATGCGCGCCGTACTCCACCGGCTTGACCCCGGCGAAGAACATCGCGTTGAACATGGTGGTGGCCACCGCCGAGACCCCGCCGCCCTGCGCGGTGGTGTACTGGTCGTCGAGGATGATGATCCCCTCGACGAAGCCGTTCTCCTCGGTGCGTTCGCCGACCGTGCGGTTGAAGCTCCACTCGTCGCCCGGCGCCACCACCGAGCCGTTGATCAGCTCGGCGGCCCGCCCGATGTTGGTGATCCGGTACGGAGCGGCGTCGAAGTTCACGGTGAAGGAGGACATCTCCTCCACGATGCCCAGGTCCTTGTAGTTCGCCGGGCTGATGGTGGGCTCCACCTCCTCGGTGGCCACCGGCGCGGTACGGGCGGCCTCACCGGTCGCGAACAGCAGCGGCTCGACGGCCGGGCCGATGGCCTCCCGGCTGACCGTGGAACCCACGCTGCCGGGGCTCGCCGCCACCACGTCGCCGCCCTCCAGCCGCAGCGTGGCCTCCACCGGTTCGGTCTCCACCGCCGCGACCGCCGCGTCGAGACGTTCGTCGGAGCCCAGCGCCGCGCCGTCGAACTCCGGCAGCAGGGCGCCGGAGCCGTCGGCGGACAGGGTGAGGTGGTCGCCGATGAGCTCGGGGGAGATGGTCAGGGTCCGCTCGCCCGCGGTGAGCAGGACCGGGCCCGACACGGCCGGTTCGGCGAACTCCTCCAGGGCCCGCTCGATCTCCGCCGGCCCGGTGAGCGGCTCGGCGCGGGTCACCGGCAGCGGCACCGGCTGGGCGGCGTCGCCGGTGGCGGCCGGGTAGCCCTCGCGCAGCCGGCCCAGTGAGCCCTCCACGTCCAGCGCCACCCCGGCGCGCGGCTGGGTGACCTCGGGCTCCCCCTCGGCGAAGGTGATGGCGCCCTCGCGGACCGTGCTGTCGGAGTCCTCCGCCAGCTCGGTGAGCGCGGCCCGGCCCCGCTCCTCGTCCTGGTGCACCAGCAGCTCGATCTCGCCGCCGCCGCGCCCCAGGAGGCGGTCCAGCAGGGAGGGGTCGGCGGCCTGGGCGACGGTCGCCTCGAAGTCGAGCGAGAGCCCGGCCTCGGCGGGCGCCAGCTCATGGACATCGGCTTCCTGGGAGTCCGCGTCGGCGCCCTCGTCCGCTCCCTCGCCGATGACGACGGTCAGCGGCGTCTCGCCCAGCGCGCCCAGCTCACGTTCCAGCTTCTCGCGCGCCTCCTGCGCGGAGAGCCCGCCGATGTCCACCCCCTGCACGGTGGTGCCCTCGGCGATGCCGTCGCCCATCAGCAGATACCCGGTGACCCCGGCGGACACCAGCGCGAGGAACGCCACGCCGCTGATCAGCACCGGCCGGGGAACGGCCGCGAGCCGACGCCCGACGCCCCGCCGGTGCACCGTGGGTGGCTGGGCCGGCGGCGGGGGTATGGAGTACGACACGGATCTCCCCGATGGCTGCTGCGGACGGGGCCCCGGGTGAGGCCACTGACGCCAGGGACACTAGCAAAACGTCCCGGCTGCGAATCAGGGGGCGATTTCCGCCCAGACCGTACATCCGGCGCCCTGGTCGGGAGAGATCACACCCCACCGGGTGGCCATCGCGTCCAGCAGCAGCAGTCCGCGCCCGCCCTCGGCGTCCGGATCCGCCGGGCAGCAGCGCGGCGCACAGGGGTCGATGCCGGGCCCCTGGTCGGCGACCTCGATCCGCACCTGGAATCCGCGGCGCTCGATCCGGCACACGATGCGCTCGCTGTCCGTGTGCAGCAGCGCGTTGGTGACCAGCTCGGAGATCACCAGGCGCCCGGTGTCGATCAGGTCGCGCGGCACCCCCAGCCGCTCAGCCGGTGCCGTACGACCTCCCGCGCGGCGGCGACCGAGGCCGGTCGGGACGGCAGCTCGAATCTCTCTCCCGGGGGGTCCGCCAGGGGCGTGGCGGGGAGCGGGAGGGATACCGGGAGCGGCGTCGTGCGGGGGGATGAGAACACGAGCGGGTGCGCCTTCCATGGAACCGGGGCCAGCGTGAGCCGGGTCACGTGTTCACTATGAGCTCTGATGTGCGCAGAGCGCAAGGGGAGTTCTGCGATTCGCAGAACGCGAAGCGATCTCTGTCGATGCCATTACCGCTGTGGCACACTTACGCCCTGAGGGCCGGGACCGGTCGCATTGCGTACACCAACAAGGCGTGGCTGACAGGGCGCTGGAGGAGACACCGTGGCGGAAGCGCGCTCGGGGCCGACCGTGGGACAGATCGTCCTCGGTCTGCGCCTCCGGGATCTGCGTGAGCGGGCCGACTGCACCTTCGCGGACGCCGCCAAGGCGCTGAGCGTCAACACCACCACCGTGCGGCGCATGGAGAAGGCCGAGGTCGGCCTCAAACCGCTGTACGTGAAGGCGCTGCTGGAGCGGTACGGGGTCGGCGGCGCGGAGGCGGACGCCTTTCTCACCCTGGTCGAGGAGGCCAACCAGCCCGGCTGGTGGCACAACTTCCGCGACGTGCTGCCCGACTGGTTCAGCCTCTACGTCTCCCTGGAGGGCGAGGCCCGCCTCATCAGGTCCTACGAACCGCACTGCGTTCCCGGACTGCTGCAGACCCCCGCCTACGCCCGCGAGCTGCTGCGGACCGGCTTCCCGCACGGCAGCGAGGAGGAACTGGACCGCCGGGTCGCGCTGCGCATGGAGCGCGCGGATCTGCTCACCCGCACCAGGCCGCCGCTGGTGTGGGCGGTCATGGAGGAACACGTACTGCGCAGACGGCTGCCGGATCCGGCCGTCATGCGGGAGCAGATCGACCATCTGCTCAAGATCACGTCCCTGCCGAACGTGACGCTACAGATCATGCCGTTCAGTGCCGGGCCCCACCCCGGCATGTTCGGGCCCTTCCAGCTGTTCCGGTTCGAGATCCCGGAGCTGCCGGACATCATCTACACCGAGAGCCTCACCGGTGCGGTGTACCACGATGAACGCCCCGACACCATCGCCTATCTGGAGGTGCTGGACCGCATGGGCGCGCAGGCCGCGTCTGTACAGGACACCGTGGCCATCCTCGGTGAGATTCGCAAGGAGCTGTGACTCATGGGTATATCGCCCTCTCCTCCCCCCCACATCTACAACGGGATGCCCGCCAAGGAACTCGGCAACGCGGGCTGGCGCAAGCCCTGGAGCGGTACCAATGGCGGCAACTGCGTGGAAGCCATGAAACTGGCCGACGGCCGGGTGGCCCTGCGTCAGTCCACCGACCCCGAGGGCCCGGCGCTGATCTACACCCCGCACGAGATCGAGACCTTCATCCGTGGCGCCAAGCACGGCGAGGCGGACTTCCTGCTGACCTGAGCACCGGTCCCGGGGGCGCGGCCCCGGCCGCCCCCGCCGGTGAGCCCCCGGTCCGGCCCTCGCGGGGCCGGACCGGACGGCGGGCGCAGTGCCGCGGCCGCGCGGCCCCGCCGTGTTCCTGCGGGCGGCACCTGTCACCGCATGACGCTGCCGCCCGCGATCACCAGCGACTCGCCGGTCACGTAGCCGCCGTGCACCAGTGCCCACACCCAGTCGGCGATCTCCTCGGGACGGGCCACCCGCCGCAGCGGGATGTTCTGCGCCACGTCCGCCATCCGTCCGGTCGCCGCGTTGCCCGGGGTGTCCACCCAGCCCGGAGCGACGGCGTTCACCGTGATGTTGTCCGGTGCCAGCTCGATGGCGAGGGACTTGGTGAGCGAGACCACCGCCGCCTTCGACGCGCTGTACAGCAACTGCCCGGGGGAGACCGCGAAGGCGTCCACCGAGGCGAAGTTCACCACCGCGCCGCCGCCGGCCGCCGCGAGCAGCGGGGTGGTCACGGCCGTCACATTCAGCGTGCCGAGCACGTTCACGTCGAAGATCCGCCGGTACAGCTCCTCGGTGAAGTCATCGAGGCGGGTGGGCGGGTAGACGCCGGCGGCGTTGACCACGGCACGCAGCGAGGCGGTGCCCAGGGCGCCGATCAGGCCCTGCTGGAGCCCGGCCCGGTCGGTGACGTCGGCGGCCAGCGGGATGAACGACTCGCCGACCTCGCGCGCGCCCTCGGCCAGCGCGGCGGCGTCCCGGTCCACGGCCAGCACCTGCCAGCCCCCGGCGGCGAACCGCCGTGCCACCGACTGTCCCATGCCGCTGGCGGCGCCGGTCACCAGTACGGTCCTGTCCACGGTGCTCTCCCTCGCGTTCGTGTTCGTGCTCGTGTGGGTCGTCGCTGTCGTGCGCCTCGTGTCGTGGTTCACCGGATCCCCCGCGCGCGGGCGCCGCGCTCCAGGTCGTCCAGGAAGCGGTTGACCCGTCGCATCTGCTCGCTCCACACCGGCCGCAGGATGTCGATCCGGTCATCGGCGCCGAACCGGCGCTCCAGGACGTCCGGCAGCGGCCGGGCGAGCCGGCCCGAGAGCCGGTCGGTCAGCGTGATCAGCCGGGCGACCAGGCGCGACTGCGCGGAGAACACCGGGAACTGCGGCCCGCGCGGGCTCGCGAGACCGACGAAGTACAGTCCCGGCACTCCGGTCGGCACGGTCAGTCCCGCCGTGCGCAACGGTGCTCCGCCCTGCCAGGTCAGCAGCTCGGGCGGCAGGAATGGCAGGCTCACCCGGAAGCCGGTGGCCCACAGCACCGTGTCGTACTCACGCCGGGTGCCGTCCGTGAAGCGCACCGTGCGGCCCTCGATGGCCTCGATGCCGGGCCGGACCGCGATCCGGCCGTGCTGGATCCAGTACAGCAGCAGCTCGTTGACCACCGGCAGCTGCTCGTTGAGGTTCTCGGTGGCCGGGGTGGGCAGCCCCGGGTAACGCTCGGCCGTGCCCACCGAGATCTTCACCAGGGTCCTGGTCACCCGCTCGGCGAGGCGGCCCGGCAGCCGGGGGACCAGCGGCAGTTCGTTGCGCGGCCGCCCGAAGAACGTCTTGGGCTGGAACACATGGCCGTTGCGCACCGATATGTCGGTGCGCAGCCGGGCGTTGGCGGCGTCCACCGCCAGATCGCAGCCCGAGTTGCCCGAGCCGACGACCAGGACCCGCTCGCCGTCGATGTCCCCGGTGTTGCGGTACTCGCCGGAGTGCAGCGAACGGCCCGCGAAGTCGGCGGCGGCCTTGGGCAGTCTGGGGTCCCAGTGGTGGCCGTTGGCGACCACCACGGCGTCGTACGCCCGCTCCGTCCCGTCCGCCGTGCGCACCAGCCAGCCCGGGCCCTCCGGCTCGCGTTCCACCGCGGTGATCTCGGTGTCGAGGGTGATGTGCGGGCGCAGCCCTTCCCGGTCGGCGAAGTCCTCCAGGTAGTCCCGTACCTGGTCCCGGCTGGGGAAGAGCGGATAGTCGGCGGGCATCGGCGCGCCCTCGAAGCCCGAACTGCCGCGCGGTGTGATCAGGTGCAGCGCCTCGTAGTCGGTGTGCCAGTGGCCGCCCACACGCCCGGTGCGTTCGAAGCAGTCCACCTCCAGGCCCTCGGCCCGCAGCACCCGCAGCGCTTCGAGCCCGGCGGCCCCGGCGCCGATGACGCACACCCGCTGTCGGTGATTGGTTCCCATGTGCGGAGTATCACGACAGCGGCCATCTCCGGTAAATGCTTGATTTACAGCACCATCGATAGCCTCAGCCTTGGGCCAGGCCGCGCTTCGCGCGCCGCTGGAGGGCCGCGATGTGCTTGTGCGCGATCTTCATGAACATCCGGGTGGCCGGGGAGAGCGCTCCGCCGGAGCGGGTGATGAAGGCGAAGTGCTCCTCCACGGGCGGGTCCAGCTGGGCCCAGTGCAGGCGCCGCGTGTACCCCTGGGAGCGGGCCACCAGATAGGACACCAGCGAGTCGCCGACCCCGTGCGCGGCCAGCTCCACCGCGTGCGTCTGGAACTCCACCTCGGCGTACGGGCGCAGCGTCACCCCTGCCCGCTGGGCGCGTTCGGTCAGCGCCCGGCGCAGCGGGTCCTCGTCCTCCCAGCGGGCTTCGGAGAGCACCAGCGGGGCGGCGGCCAGCGCCTCGATGCCGACCGGCACCCGGGCCCGCTCCGGGTCGGCGCTGACGTACACCACGGTGTCGGTGAGGACCGGCGCTCCCACCGAGAGGCCGTGGTCCTTGATCGGCAGCTGGACCAGTCCCGCCTCCAGCTCGCCGCCGCGCACCGCGTCGGCGACCTCGGCGGAGTTCAGCCCGACCACCCGCACCAGCACCTGCGGGTACTGCTCGTGGAAGTCGCGGATGAGCGGGGTGAGCAGATACAGGTGCGCGCTGTTGAAGGCACCGAAGGAGACGGTGCCGCCGGACAGGGTGCGCACCTCGCGCACCGCCTGTCCCAGCTCGCGGACATCGGCCAGGGTGCGCTCGGCGTGCGGCAGCAGCGTACGGCCGGCGTCGGTCAGTTGCAGGCGGCGGTTGGTGCGGGTGAACAGCACCACACCCAGCGTGTGCTCCAGGCGTCTGATCTGCTCGGACAGGCTCGGCTGGGCGATGTGCAGGGCATCGGCCGCCGCGGAGAAGGAGCCATGGCTGACCGCCGCCAGAAAGTAGCTCAACTGCATCAGGGTCGGCTGTGCCATAGGTGATCCCTTGAGGAAGCGCTGTGGATTGAGACTGTGCCGGGGGCCAGGCTGCCCGTAGCGTACCGGTCTATCAAAGACACCCCACCCGTTAATTTATTGGTAACGCGTCTCCGGGTGCGGAAAGCGAAAGTGGTGCCTCTCATGAGTACGCAGACCTCCGGGGAACCGGCGACGGCGGCCACCGCGAAGGAGCCGGGATTTGCCTATGCCGCCGGTTCCGTCCTTATCGTTGTCGCCATACTTCTCGTCGGATCCCTGGGATTCGACGCGGATATCCAGCTGCTGCTGTTCATTTCCATGGTCGCGCTGGTCCCCCTGGTGATGCGTCTGGGGTACAGCTTCGATGACGCCGAGAATTTCGCATTCCGAGCGATACGCAGCGTGCTCGGTCTCATCATGATTCTGATGGCGGTGGGCGCGCTCATCGGCTCCTGGGCGGAATCCGGCACCATCCCCGCCCTCGTGCACCTGGGCCTGTCGGTGCTCTCCCCGCAGCTTTTCCTGCCCACCACGCTGCTGCTGTGCATTCTCGCGTCGATGGCCACCGGGACCTCCTGGGGCACCATCGGCACGGTCGGCGTCGCCATGATGGGGGTGGGGGAGGGGATGGGCTACCCGGTGGCGATGACCGCCGGCGCCATCGTCTGCGGCGCCTACTTCGGCGACAAGATGTCCCCGTTCTCCGACTCGACCAACCTCAACGCCGCCCTGGTGGGCACCGACCTCACCCGCCACATCCGGCATCTGACCTGGACCACCGTCCCCACCATCCTGCTGTGCGGCGGCATCTTCACGGTGCTGGGGTTCACCACCTCGCACGGCCGGGGCTCCGTCGCCGAGGCCGAGGCCATCAACGCGGCCCTGTCGGAGAACTTCTCCCTGGGCCTGCCGGCGTTCCTGCCGATCGTCGTGGTCCTGGTGCTGCTGCTGATGCGCAAACCGGCCTGGCCCTCGATCTTCGTCGGCGCGCTCGCCGGGGCCCTGGTGGCGGTGCTGTACCAGGGTGCCTCCGTCAGCGACACCCTGTCGGTTCTCTACAACGGCTTCGTCATGGAGACCGGCACCGCCACCGTCGACTCCCTGGTCTCCGGCGGCGGCGTCATGTCCATGATGGGCATGGTGGCCCTGTTCCTGTTCGCCATCGGGATGGCCGGACTGCTCACCGGCTCCGGGATGCTGCTGGCGCTGATCACCCCGACGCTGCGCTGGATCACCACACCCCGCCGGCTGATGGTGACCAGCATCTTCCTGGTGCCCGCGCTGGTGGCGCTGGGCGGCTCGTTCAGCTTCGCCGCCGTGATGTCCGGCTCGCTGCTGCTGCCGCTGTACCACAAGTTCGGCCTCGACCCCAGGAATCTCTCCCGGATCCTGGAGGACTCCGGCACCGCGAACGACCCGGTCTTCCCGTGGTCCAGCGGCGGGGTCTTCGTCGCCGGGGTGCTGGGTGTGTCCACCCTGACGTATCTGCCGTTCTACTTCTTCGTCTTCCTGTCGATGGCGTTCTCGCTGTTGTACGCGATCACCGGCTGGAAGGTGCCCCGCGCCGAGCGGTCCGGGGAGCGGGAGCCGGACGGGGAGGCGGGGGAGGGGCCGGTGTCCGCGCCCCACGCGCCCGCCGCCTCCACCCGCTGATCCAGGGGCCCGCACCCGCCACCGGACCGTCTCCTCCCGGCACCGCCGCCGCTCAGGAGGAGGCGGTCCCGCTCGCCTGCGGCGCCTGCTGGCTGCCGCGCAGCGCGACCTCCTTGATGAACAGCGTGATCACGAAGGCCAGCACCGCCGCCGGGGCGCCGAAGAGGAACACGTCCCCGACCCCGTGCCCGTACGCCGTCTCCAGCACCGCCCGCAGCGGGTCGGGGAGCTGGCTCAGGTCCGGGATGCCGCCGCCCCCGACGGCTCCATCACCGGCGTCCACGCCGAGCTGCGCCAGCCCTTCCCGGGTGTACTGACTCACCCGGTTGGCGAGCACCGCGCCCAGCGCCGCGACGCCCAGGGCGCCGCCGAAGGAACGGAAGAAGTTCACCACCGAGCTGGCCGCGCCCAGGTCGGAGGGCTGCACCTGGTTCTGCGAGGCCAGCACCAGGTTCTGCATCATCATGCCGATGCCCAGACCCAGCAGCGTCATGAAGACGGCGACCTGCCAGTACGCGGTGTCGAACCGGATGGTGCCCAGCAGCAGCATCCCGGAGCTGATCAGCAGACCGCCCGCGACCAGCCAGTTCTTCCACTGCCCGGTGCGCGAGATCATCCGCCCCGAGACGGTGGAGGAGACCGACAGACCCAGGATCATCGGGATCGTCATGACTCCCGACATGGTCGCGGACTCGCCGCGCGCCAGCTGGAAGTACTGGCTGAAGAACACCGTGCCGCTGAACATCGCGATCCCCACGAACAGGGACGCCAGCGAGGAGAGCGTGATCGTACGGTCCCGGAACAGCCGCAGCGGCATGATCGGGTCACTGGCCCGCGACTCGGCCAGCACGAACAGCAGGCCCAGCACCACCGAGCCTCCGGTCATCACGGCCGTCTGCCACGAGGCCCAGGCGTACGAGTCGCCGGCCAGCGTGATCCAGATCAGCAGCAGGGAGACGGCGCCGGACAGCAGCAGCGCGCCCAGCCAGTCGATGCGCACCTTGCGCCGGACCACCGGCAGCTTCAGCGTGCGCTGGAGCACCACCAGGGCGACCGCGGCTATCGGCACCCCGATGTAGAAGCACCAGCGCCAGCCGAGCCCCGGGGTGTCGGTGATGACCCCGCCGATCAGCGGCCCGGAGACGGTCGCGGCGGCGAAGGTGGCGCCGAAGTAACCGCCGTACCGGCCGCGCTCGCGCGGGGTGGTCATGGCGGCCATGATGATCTGCGCCAGCGCGGCGAGTCCGCCCACGCCGATGCCCTGCACCACCCGTACGCCGATCAGCGTCGCGGAGTTCTGCGAGAGCCCGGCGATCACCGAGCCGGTGATGTAGATGATCAGCGCCAGCTGGATCAGCAGCTTCTTGTTGAAGAGGTCGGCCAGCTTGCCCCACAGCGGCATGGAGGCCGTCATGGCCAGCAGGGTCGCGGTGATGACCCAGGTGTACGCGCTCTGGCCGCCGCCGAGGTCCGCGATGATGTGCGGCAGCGCGTTGGTGACGATGGTGGAGGAGAGGATGGCGGCGAACATGCCGAGCAGCAGCCCGGACAGCGCCCGCAGGATCTCCCGGTGCGTCATGGCGGCGCCCTCCGGCGCGGCCTCGGGCGGGGCGGCGGCGGGGGCGGCGTCGTGACGCGCGGGGGCAGGACGAGGTGAGGACATACGCTTCGGGTGCTTCTTCCCTGGTTGGTTACTCCGCCGGCTTGGCGCGGCAGCTGTCGAAGCTCGTCCGCAGGCGGATCAGCAGTTCAATGAGGTGTCTGACGTCGGTGTCCGACCAGTCGGCGAGATAGCGGGACAGGGCCTCGGCGTAGCGCTCGGACAGCTCGGCCAGCAGCTCCTCGCCGCTGTCGGTCACCCGCAGCAGCCGGGACCGTTTGTCGTCCGGGTCCGGCGTGCGCTCCACCCAGCCGCGCTCCACCGCGTGGGTCGCGTAGCGGCTGGCGACCGAGATGTCGACGCCGATCAGGTCGGCGAGCCCGCCCATGCGCAGTTCCCCCTTCCGCGCCAGGATCGAGATCAACGCCAGCGTCGCCGGGGGACAGTCGTGCGGCAGGGATCGCCCCATCTCCCGGTTGATCGCTCCCACGGCCCACAGATGGCGGCCCAGCTCCGCGTAGGAGCTCGTCGCATGCTCGGTCACGGATTCGACCGTACGACAAGTTGCTTGCTACATGTAAATGCTTTGGTGAAAGCTTGACCGGCGCTTCGTCAGCGCTTGGTGCCCAGCGGCGCCCGCACCAGGGTCTCGTCGATGAAACACCAGCGCCAGTCCTCACCCGGCTGCGCCGACTGGATGATCGGATGGCGCGCCCGGGCCGCGTGGGTGCTGGCGTGCCGGTGCGGGGAGTCGTCGCAGCACCCCACGTAACCGCAGGTCATGCACAGCCGCAGCGCGACCCAGTCGCTCCCGGTGGCCACGCACTCCGGGCACTCCTCGGCATCCGTCTCGGTGACCCGGATCTGATCCAGATGCGTGCAGGAGGTGCTGATCGTCTCCTCACGCACATACGTCCAGTCACGGCGCAGCAGCCAGTCCGGCATCACCCGCGCCAGATAGCGCGAACGCGCCGCGAACAGTGGACTGAGCACCGCCAGCACCAGGACGTACAGCGCCACGAACGGGCCGATCCGCGAGTCCAGGCCGGCCGCCAGCGCGAGCGTGGCCAGGATCAGCGAGAACTCGCCGCGCCCCAGCACCGTCAGCCCGATGTTGGCCGCGCCGCGCTGGTTGAAGCCGAACAGCCGCGCCGTGACGATGCCCGCGCTCAGATTGGCGACCACGGTCACCACGACGGCCAGCGCCACCGGCACCGCCACCGCGCCCAGGTGTCCGGTGTCGATGCTCAGCCCGAACGCCACGAAGAACACCGCCGCGAACACGTCCCGCAGCGGTGTCACCAGCCGCTCCACCCGCTCCCGCAGCCGCGTGCGGGAGACCACCAGACCCGTCAGCAGCGCCCCGACGGCGTCCGAGACCCCCGCCTCCTGCGAGGTCCCGGCCACCAGCACCACCAGACCGATGGTGACCACCGCCAGCACCTCGTCCTCCCGGGAGTCCAGCACCCGCCCCACCGCCCGGGCCCCGAACCGCGCCACCAGCAGCAGCCCGGCCAGCATCCCGAAGCTGATGGCGACGTCCCGGGCGATCCGGCCCGGGGTGTCACCGGCCGACAGCACGGGGGCGAGCAGCGCCAGATAGAAGGCGAGGAACAGGTCCTCCAGCACGATGATCCCCAGGATCACCGGGGTCTCCGCGTTGGTCAGCCGGTGCAGCTCGATCAGCAGCTTGGTGACGATCGCGGACGAGGAGATGCCCAGCGCCCCGGCGATCACCAGCGCCGAGGACGCGCCCCAGCCCAGCGCGAAGCCGAAGAGCAGCCCGGCCGTCATGTTCAGCCCGATGTAGCAGCCCGCCGCCACCACCAGGCGGCGCCCGCCGCCCAGCACCTCGTCCACCGGGAACTCCACGCCCAGGTGGAAGAGCAGCAGCACCAGCCCGAGCGCGGCGATCAGGGCCAGATCGTCCGGGTGGGAGATCAGTACCGGGCCCGGTGTACCGGGGCCCAGCGCGATACCCACCAGCATGTAGCAGGGCACGGACGGAAGCCCGTACCGGCGGGCCAGCCGCGCCAGCAGCCCCGCGACCAGTACGGCGGCACCCAGGCCGAGCAGATCAGCTTCCGGCACCCGCCCGCCGCCTCCTCACGACTCGAAGAAGGTCGCCGACAGCACCGCCCCGACCTTGCGGGCCTGCTCCTCCGTCAGCTCCAGGACCGCCGTCGGGTCGGCGGAGCGGGAGGTGAAGACGTACAGATCACGCATCCCGCCGGACCTGATCACCACCGAGACCCGCTCGTCCTCGCGCTCCAGATCGATGTCGTACCGCTTCCCGACCCCCGGCAGATCCGTGACGTGCACACCCTGACCCATGCCCGGCCTCCCGGAATAGCCCGTGATGATCCGTAATGTCCCCCGAGTATCACCCGGCGAATCAACCAGCAGGGGGCGGGCGGGGTCCCTCCGGGTGATCGGTTAGGTTGGTGATCCGCCCGTGGAAGGAACCCCGTGCCCATGACCCCTCCTAGGCCATGGCGGCGCGGGCGGCTGCTCGCGGGTGCCGCAGCCCTGGCCGCCGTCCTCGTCGGAGCCGGCACCTGGACCGTCGCCGCAGGGGACAGCGGGCCCCAGGTGCACCGCCAGGACCGGATGGCCCAGATGCCGGACGCGGACGGTGACTCCATAGGGATCGACACCTCCTACTTCACCTCCGGCGACCCGGGCACCCCCCGCCCCGCCGTCCTGCTGGCCCACGGCTTCGGCGGCAGCAAGCACGACCTGCGCGGCCAGGCCGAGGCACTCGCCCGCGACGGCTACGCGGTCCTCACCTGGTCCGCGCGCGGCTTCGGCGACTCCGGCGGGCAGATCGGCCTGAACGACCCCGAGGCCGAGGTCGCCGACGTCAGCCGCCTCATCGACTGGCTCGCCCAGCAGCCCGAGGTCCAGCTCGACGCCGAGGGCGACCCCCGGGTCGGCATCAGCGGCGACTCGTACGGCGGCGCCATCTCGCTGCTGGCCGCCGGGTACGACGACCGGGTCGACGCCATCGCGCCCCGCATCACCTACTGGAACCTCGCCGACGCGCTCTTCCCCGACGGCGTCTTCAAGAAGCTGTGGGCCGGGATCTTCTTCGCCACCGGCGCGAGCGAGAACGGCGCCCCCGGCTGCGGGAACTTCGCCGCCGAACTGTGCGCGATGTACGAACGCGTCGCCGTCGCCGGCGCCCCCGACGACGAGGCCACCGCGCTGCTCACCGAGCGCAGCCCCTCCGCCGTCGCCGACCGCATCGACGTCCCCGCCCTCATCGTGCAGGGCCAGCACGACTCACTCTTCCCCCTGGACCACGCCGACGCCATGGCCGAGGCCATCGAGGCCAACGGCGCCCCGGTCGCCGTCGACTGGACCTGGGCGGGACACGACGGCGGCGTCTCCGAGAGCGGCCGGGTCCAGGACCGCGTCACCGCCTGGTTCGACCACTACCTCAAGGGCGAGGAGGGCACCGACACCGGACCGGCCTTCCGGGTCACCCGCATCTCCGGCATCGACACCACCAACGGCGACACCAACCTGCGCGGCGCCGAGGCCGACACCTACCCCGGCCTGCACGGCGACCCGCGCCAGGTGGAGCTGAGCGGCGAGCCCCAGACCTTCACCAACCCGGCCGGCGGCACCCCGCCCTCGATCTCCGCCGTCCCCGGCCTCGGCTCGCTCAGCGGACTGTCCACCCTCGGCCTGGGCCTGGCCCTGGACTTCCCCGGCCAGACCGCGACCTTCGACTCCGCGCCGCTGACCGACACCGTCCGGGTCACCGGCTCGCCCGGCGTCCGCCTGCACATCGCCTCGGACGCCCCCGAGGCGGTGCTCTTCCTCAAGGTGTACGACGTCTCCCCGGACGGCAGCACCCAGTCGCTGCCCGCCCAGCTCGTCACCCCCGTGCGGGTGAGCGGCACCGACGGGGAGGGCACCACCGCCGACCTGCCGCTCCCCGCCATCGACTACCCCTTCGAAGCGGGCCACCGCATGCGGCTGGTGGTCTCCACCACCGACCTCGGCTACGCCTCCCCGGCCGCCCCCGCCGTCCACACCGTGGCCCTGGCCGGCGACCAGGCCCTGACCGTCCCCACCGCGCCGCAGGCCACCCTGCTGCCGGCCACCCTCACCTGGTGGACCTGGGGCCTGCCCCTGATCGCCGCGGCGATCGCCGCCGCCCTGCTGCTCACCGGCCGCCGCCGCACGACCGCGCCGCCGCCCGCCGGCGCGGCCCCGGCCACCGCGGCGAGCGGCACGCCGGACGGCGACGCCGGGGACGGCGACGCGACGGCGGACGCCGCGACCGGCACGCCCGCCGCACCGGTGCCCGCCCCCGCCAAGGCCGCCGACGACGCCGCGACCGGCACGCCCGCCGGCAACGAACCCGCACCGCTGCGCATCACCGGTCTCACCAAGCGCTACGCGGGCGCCAGCGACCGCTACGCCGTGCGCGACCTCGGCTTCTCGGTCGAACGCGGACAGGTCCTCGGCCTGCTCGGCCCCAACGGGGCGGGCAAGACCACCACCCTGCGCATGCTGATGGGCCTGATCACCCCCGACGCCGGGGAGATCCGGGTCTTCGGACAGCGCATCACCCCCGGCGCCCCGGTCCTCTCCCGGGTCGGCGCCTTCGTCGAGGGCGCCGGCTTCCTGCCCCATCTCTCCGGCCGCGCCAACCTCGACCTGTACTGGCGCGCCACCGGCCGCCCCACCGCCGACGCCCACGTGGCAGAGGCGCTGGAGATCGCCGGCCTCGGCGACGCCCTGGAACGGGCGGTGCGCACCTACTCGCAGGGCATGCGGCAACGGCTCGCCATCGCCCAGGCCATGCTCGGGCTGCCGGACCTGCTGATCCTCGACGAGCCCACCAACGGCCTGGACCCGCCGCAGATCCGCGAGATGCGCGAGGTGATGATCCGCTACGCGGAGGCCGGCCGCACCGTGATCGTCTCCAGCCACCTGCTGGCCGAGGTGGAACAGACCTGTACCCATCTGGTCGTCATGGACCGGGGACAGCTCGTCCAGGCGGGCCCCGTCGCCGACATCACTGGCACCGGGAACACCGTGCTGGCCACCCTCGCCCGCCCGGTGCCCGACGCCCTGACCGACAAGATCGCCGACCTGCCCGGCGTGGCCGACGTCCGGCCCACCGACGACGGTCTGCTCATCCGGCTGGACGGCATGACCTCCACCGAACTCCTTCCCGAACTCGTCCGGCTGGAGGTCCCGGTGTCGGCCATCGGCCCGCACCGCCGTCTCGAGGACGCCTTCCTCACCCTGATCGGAGGCGCGGCGTGAACGCCTCGACCGACACCGTTGTCGCCCCCGGCTACAGCCCCCGCCGCACCCTCCCGCTGCGGGTCGAGGCCGCCCGGCAACTGCGCCGCCGCCGCACCCAGGTGGTGGCGGGCATCCTGATCGCGCTGCCGTTCGTGGTGGCCATCGCCTTCGCCATCGGCGGCGGCCGTGCCGACCGTTCCGCGCCCAGCATCATGGACGTGGCGACCGTCTCCGGCCCCAACTTCGCCATCACCTGCCTCTTCCTGTCCGCCGGCTTCCTGCTGGTGCTGCCGGTGGCGCTGTTCTGCGGCGACACCGTCGCCTCGGAGGCCGGCTGGTCCTCCCTGCGCTATCTGCTGGCCGCGCCGGTGCCGCGTTCACGGCTGCTGGCCAGCAAGCTCACCGTGGCACTGCTGTTCAGCGCCGCCGCGATGGTGCTGCTGCCCCTGGTGGCGCTCGGCGTGGGAACGGCGGCGTACGGCTGGGGACCGCTCCAGCTGCCCACCGGCGGCAGCATCGCCGCGGGCGAATCGGTGGGCCGGATCGCGCTCATCACCGGCTATGTGTTCGTGAGCCAACTGGTCACCGCCGCGCTCGCGTTCTGGCTGTCCACGGTCACCGACGCCCCGCTGGGCGCGGTCGGCGGCGCCATCGGCCTCACCATCGTGGGCAACATCCTGGACGCCATCACGGCGCTCGGCGACTGGCGTGAATTCCTGCCCGCCCACTGGGCCTTCGCCTGGCTGGACGCTCTCCAGCCGCAACTGGAGTGGACCGGCATGCTCAAGGGCGCCTCGGTGTCGGTGTCCTTCGCGCTGGTGCTGTTCGCCCTCGCCTTCCGGGGCTTCCGCACCAAGGACATCGTCTCCTGAACCGGACATCGCCTCCGGAGCCGGCACCGGTCCGGGAGCGTGCGCGCTCCCGGACCGGCGGCCTTCTCAGCGCGCGGAACGCCCCGTGATGACCCGTTCCCACAACCGGCCGAGCGCCGTCCGCGGGCGCCGGTGCCGTCCGCGCCGATACCGTACGGGCCCCGGCCACGGCGTCTCATCGGCCGCCAGGTACAGGGGGACCCGTATCCCCGATCCATCCACCGGCGCGTCCGTCATGGCCTCGCCGTAGTCGATGATCGTGTGGTGCAGCCGGTCCACGCACTCCTCGCAGGCGTACAGCGGGGCGTGGTGGCCGGTGGTCCTGGCCTGTCCCAGCCACAGCACCCAGGTGTGCCGGTTCCCGCACCACAGCCAGCAGCGCCCGAGTACCCACTCCGAGCGGTCCCCCAGCCGTGGTGGGACGGGCCGGGTCCCGGCCGCCGTGATCACCGGCGTCCCCGGCCGCTCGTGCGGGTCGCGTTCAGCCGCGACCGGGAGTGCAGCGTCAGCGCCTCCCCGGTGGCGAACTCCAGCCGCCGCCCGCCCCGGGTCGTCAGCACCAGATCGACCACCACCAGCGGCCGGCCGCCGACCGAGATCACATCCCCGACCAGTACGGTCTCGGCGGTGATCTCCACCGCCTCGGGCCACCCGCTCACCGCACACCCCCACCGAGCGCCCGGCCACCGCTCTTGATGCCGAGCCCGGTCTCACTGGAAGCGTTGATGTGCCGGACCATCTCCCGCAGTTCGGCGTGATCGTCATCCTCCGGCGGCAGCTCTTCGGCCTCGTCCGGCTCCTCGCCGTCCTGTACTCGCTCCGGATTCACGGTGTGCACCAGGGTTCACCTGCCATGGATCAGCCCGGCGCAGCCGGGCACGTGCCGGCCGACGCGGAGCAGTGCGGCACCGATGGCGCGTCAAAGTGACGCGAAGTCACGGCACTTGTACACCGAGCGACGGCATCGCCAGAGTGCCGGTGCGACCATGCACGGTGCAAGACTTCGTGACGATTCATCGCGGTAATAGTCTCGAACTGATGATTCGTCTTGTATGGCGGGTACGTGACTGCTTGCATCGTGAGTGGCGGGAATCTCTCATGGCGAGTCAGTGAAGGGGCGAAGGATGGTCGCAGGGCCCACTGGATCGACGGTGCCACGACGCCAACTCGGCCGGAATCTCAGAGAACTGCGGAGTCGGGCGCGGCTCACGGTGCGTGCGGCCGCTCGCAAGCTGGAGTGGTCCGAGGCCAAGATGTGGCGCATCGAGACCGGACAAACCCCACTGCGCAGTCTCGATGTTCAGGCCATGTGCTTCGTCTACGGCGCTCCATCGGATCTCACCGAGGCACTGATGGGGCTGGCCAAGGAGACCAAGGCGCGGGGATGGTGGCATGCCTACGGTGATGTGATCCCGGAGGGATTCGACGTGTACGTCGGACTCGAAGAGGCGGCGACGCGTCTCGCTACCTACGAGAACGAGGTCGTGCCGGGGCTGCTCCAGACGGAGCGTTACGCGCGCGAGATCATCCGCGTTCACCTTCGCGGGATAAGCGAGGAGGAGCTTGAAGGCCGGGTACGCCTGCGCGTCGAGCGACAGTCGTTGCTCACCCGGGTCACCGACCCACCGGAGCTGCGTGTCGCTCTCAGCGAGGCGGTACTCCGACGGCCCATCGGCGGGGACAGTGTGATGGTCGAGCAACTGGCCCATCTCATCTACATGTCCGGACTCCCACACATCACGGTGCGCGTGGTCCCGTTCGTGGCGGGAGCCCATGCGGGACTCGTCACGGGACCTTTCGTGATTCTGCGCTTCCCCCTCAACGCTGACGGGAACGACTCGGAGCCGCCGACCGTGTACGCGGATGGCTATACGGGAGGCTTGTATCTGGACAAGCCGAGGGAAGTACAGCAGTACGAGCAGGCGTTCGAGGGAACGTGGGAGACGGCGCTCGATGAGCGGGCGTCGAGAGTGCTGATCGCTGAGGTGGCAGGGAGCTATGGACAGGGTTGATGTGCGACACGCGCAGTGGAGGAAATCCAGCTACAGCAACGGAAACGGGAACTGCGTGGAAGCGGCGTTCCTTGGTGGTCAGGTGATGGCGCGGGACAGCAAGCACGAAGGACGCGGCCCGGTTCTGATCGTCCGTGCCGGTGCCTGGTCGGCTTTCGTGTCCGGGGTCGCCGATCGCGTGGTCTGAGCGTTCTCCGGCTGCCGGTGACGCGCGCCGTGGAGGAGCCGGGCCGATGCGTCCGGCTTCCCCACGCGTGCATCGGAGGAGGCTCAACAAGCCGGCGTGCCCGGTAATTCGATGGCGTCGGTCGCCAGATGTCACCACGCTGGGCGCTGTGACCACACCCACGTACGAGATCCGCGCCCAGCACACCGCCACCACGGTCACCGTCTACCAGGCGTACGCACCGGCCATCGGCCTGCCCGCCGCCCGGGAGGGACGATTCCCCGCGACCTGGAAACGGGACCGGATGACGTGGATCAAACCGTCCTTCCTGTGGATGATGTACCGCTGCGGCTGGGGCACCAAGAACGATCAGGAGACCGTCCTCGCAGTCGAGATCACCCGCGAGGGCTTCGAGTGGGCGCTGGAGCACGCCTGCCTGTCCCACTACGCGTCCGGGATCCACCCCGACCACGCCACCTGGAAACGGCAGTTGCGCGAGACTCCGGCCCGGGTGCAGTGGGACCCCGAACGCGACCTGCGGCTGAACCCGTTGCCCCACCGTTCTCTGCAACTCGGCCTCACCGGCGAGGCCGCGCACCGTTACGCCGACGCGTGGACGGTCTCCATCACGGACGTCACCGACCTCGCGCACACCGTCCACGCCCACGTACGGGTCGGAGAGCTGGACGCGGCTCGCGCTCTGCTGCCCGAGGAACGTCCCTACCCCGTGCCCGACGGATTCCTGCGCCACCTCCGCCCCGAACTCCCGGTCGGCCCCGCCCCGGACCGCGTACCGAGCACCTGACCGCCCGCCCGCGCACGGAGGGCCCGCGCGGTCGGCGGAAGACTGAGCACGCCACATCGGCGAGGGCCGGGATTGCGTCCATCGCCGGGACATCAGTGCTGGTCGTCGCATCATCGCGTCACAGCGTGTCATGAGCGATGCGTCTATCGTGAGGGGTTCGGTACGACGCAGAGTGAGGCGGCATCATGACAGAAGTACGTTGTGACCGGTGTGACTTCGTCATCGGAATGGGCTGTGCCTGCCCGATCGACGGATCCGCGCCGAAAGAAGATCCCTCGGCCTCGCCCCGTCGGGAGTGGCGGCGCTTCCCCGTGGACACGATTCTGATCTCCCCGACACGCTACGCGCACCTTCCCGGAGCCTGTACGCACCTGACCGAGGAACTGGTGACCGCGCCTCGCTGGGGCTGGATCCCCACACCTCCGGCCGGGCTCTGGGACCGATTGAGCGACAGCTTTCCGGCGACCGCCACCGAGGGGAACACCGCCCGGCAGGCGGTACGGCGGTGCGAGGAGTGTCAGACCGCACTGACGTGACGTGGGCCGCCCCAGCAACTGCTCGATGTGGCGGCCGCGGGGCGACGGAGGATCGGTCGACCCACCGCGCAGTCTCCGCACTCGGCGCCGCGTCGGCGCGGTAGCCGGCACCCGAGCATCCCGGGGTGCCGGCCCACGACGGTGGCTGCGGGGCGGTCTTCGCGGTGGAAGCCCGGAGCGCCACGTGACGGCGCATGACGTCCCCCCGGACGCATGCGGCGCCCGCGCGACTCCTTGACGGGGCACGGGGTCGCCCCCAGGATGCATTGGGAGCGCTCCCATGGAGCTCCCACCCCCCACCCATCCGTGGAAGGACAAGAGCCGTGTCCTCAGCACCTTCCGGACGCCATCGCAGACGCCGGCTGCCCGTCATCGCCGGTGTCACCGCCCTGCTCGCCGGTTCGCTGGTCGCCGTCTCGGCCACCGCCAGCGCCGACAGCAGCCCCCACGCCCTCCAGGCCACCGGCGCCGACGAGGGACCCGAACTCATCGTCAACGGCGACTTCTCGAACGGCACCGCCCCCTGGTGGTGGACCCCGGGAAGCCCCGCCGCCGTCGTCGACGGACAGCTGTGCGCCGACGTGCCCGGCGGCACCCTGAACGCCTGGGACGCCATCATCGGGCAGGACGATCTTCCGCTCACCGAGGGCGAGACGTACGCCCTCACCTACACCGCGACCGCCTCCGCCCCGGTCGCCATCCGCAGCCTCGTCCAACTGGCCGAGGAGCCCTGGACCACCGAGCTGGCCGCCGTGGACCCCATCGGGTCCGACCCCGAGCCGGTCACCCACGTCTTCACGGCCAAGAGCGACAACACCGCCGCCCAGCTGGCCTTCCAACTCGGCGGTCACCAGCAGCCGTACACCTTCTGTCTGGACGACGTCTCGCTGCGCGGCGGCGCCGAACCCCCCGTGTACGAGCCGGACACCGGATCGCCGGTGCGCGTCAACCAGGTCGGCTACCTCACCGAAGGGCCCAAGCGGGGCACCCTGGTCAGCGACGCCACCTCACCCCTGAGCTGGTCACTGCGCGACGCGGACGGCACGGAGCGGGCCACCGGCAGCACCACTCCCGTCGGCGTCGACCCCACCTCCGAGCAGCACGTCCACACCTTCGACCTGGGGGCGTTCGCCGAACCGGGGGAGGGGTACACGGTCGCGGTCGACGGGGAGGTGAGCGAGCCGTTCGCCATCGGCGACGACCTCTACTCGACGCTGCGCACCGACGCGCTGGCGTACTTCTACCACAACCGCAGTGGCATCGAGATCGAGGCGCAGTACGTCGGGGAGCAGTACGCCCGCCCTGCCGGGCACCTGAACGAGGGCGCCAACCAGGGTGACTTCGAGGTGCCCTGCCGCCCCGGGCAGTGCGACTACACCCTGGACGCGCACGGCGGCTGGTACGACGCGGGCGACCACGGCAAGTACGTCGTCAACGGCGGTATCTCGGTGGCCCAGCTGATGTCCTCCTACGAGCGCACCCTGACCGCCGACGGCGCCGACGGCGACGCGCTGGGGGACGGCACCCTCGCCATCCCCGAGCAGGGCAACGGTGTCCCGGACATTCTGGACGAGGCGCGCTGGCAGTTGGAGTTCCTGCTGCGGATGCAGGTCCCGGCCGGTGAGCCGCTGGCCGGCATGGCGCACCACAAGCTGCACGACCGCGAGTGGACCGGCCTTCCGCTGCGTCCCGACCAGGACCCGCAGCCGCGCGAGCTGGCCCCGCCGTCCACCGCCGCCACGCTCAACCTGGCGGCAGCGGCGGCGCAGTGTGCCCGGCTGTACGCGCCCTACGACGCGGAGTTCGCCGACCGCTGCGCGAGCACGGCCACCACGGCCTGGCAGGCGGCGCTGGCGAACCCGGAGCGGTACGCCCCCCCGACCGACGGGCAGGGCGGTGGCGCGTACGAGGACTCCGACGTCCGGGACGAGTTCTACTGGGCGGCGGCCGAACTCTTCGTCACCACGGGCGAGGACAGCTACCGCCAGGCGCTGCTCGGCTCGGAGCTGCACGGTGACGTCGACGCGGTCTTCCCGCGCAACGGGCTCTCCTGGCAGTCCACGGCCGGTCTGGGCGCGCTGAGCCTGGCCACCGTGGACAGCGAGCTGCCGGCCGCCGAACTGGCGGCCGTGCGTGCTTTGCTGATCGAGGCGGCGGACGGGTTCGCGGCCGACTCGGCGGGCTCGGCGTACGGGGTGCCCTACGACTCGCCGGACGGCGGCGGTTACTTCTGGGGCTCCAACAGCCAGGTCCTCAACAACATGGTGGTGCTCGGCACCGCTTACGATCTGGCCGGCGATCCCGCCCACCGGGACGCGCTGCTGCGCGGCTTCGACTACCTGCTGGGCGCCAACCCGCTGAACCTGTCGTACGTCACCGGGTACGGCGAGCGGTACGCGCAGAACCAGCACCACCGGTTCTGGGCGAACCAGCTGAACCCCGCGCTCCCGAACCCGCCGCCCGGCAGCGTGGCCGGCGGCCCCAACCAGGAGCTCCAGGATCCGGTCGCGGAGGAGCGGCTGGCCGGCTGCGCCCCGGCGATGTGTTACATCGACCACATCGAGTCGTACGCGACCAACGAGGTCACCATCAACTGGAACGCCCCGCTGGCCTGGGTGGCGTCCTTCGCGGACGACCTGACCGGCTGATGGGCTGACCGGCCGGCTGGCGCGATCCGGCCGTCCGGGGGTGGGGGCACGGAGCGGTTCGCGCCGCCGCGTGCCCCCACCCGCCCGGCCCGCTTACTCCTCGTCGCCGCCGAAGTCCTCTTCGGCGGCTTCGACGTCTCCGCCGTCGTCGCCGTCCATCATCTCGCCGATGGCGTAGGCGCCGAGGGCGCCGACCGCGACACCGGCCGCCGCACCCGCGACGACCCCGCCCATCCCGGGCCCGGAGCGCTGCGGCTGCTGCCCCGGGTAACCGCCCTGCGGGTAGCCCTGCTGGTAGCCACCCTGCGGGTAACCCCCTTGCTGGAAGCCGCCCTGCTGGCCGCCGTACCCCATCGCGCCGCGCTGCTGCTGGCGGGTGGCCAACTGCTCGATCCAGGACGCCACCTCGGCCGTCCAGTCACGCTGCTCGGCGTCCGCGTGCGAGGCGCCGAAGCGCAGCAGGGTGTCCTGCCCGCCCTGTCCGAAGAAGCCGCCGCGCTTGTCGGCCTCCAGGACGACCTCGACGCCGGCCGGGGTGGTGAGGAATGTCACCTCGATCTCGCGCATCACGTGCGCGTACTGGGGCGACGGGTTGAGTTCGATCTCCTGGTAGAAGGGCAGGCTCTGACTGGTGCCGGGAATGTGTCCCAGCTCCAGGTCAGCGGTGCGGAAGCCGAAGCCGAGGGTGCCGAAGGCCTCCAGGATCTTCTCCTGGAGGGGCAGCGGGGCCACCCGCATCGGGTCGAGGTCGCCCTTGTCCTTGGCGCCTGACACGGACAGTTCGGTACGGACGCCGAGGACGACACCCAGCGGCTGCCCGTACAGCTCGGTGATGGGGGTCTCCCACGGGAGATGGACGGTGAAGGGGATGGAGCGCTGTTCTTCCTGGCCCAGACGGAATCCGCCGCCGACCGTGATCTGGTCGAAGGCGACGAAGCCCTCGGCGTCGCGGCCCCCGACGCCCTGGCCGTCGGCCTCGACGCGGGCGACGAGGTGGAGGGTGATGTGGTTGATGTCCGTCTCGGCGGAGCCGCCGCGCAGTTCGACCCGTCCGGTCAGGGCGCCGCCCGGCAGCACGGCGAGGCCCTGCGGCCCGCCGTCCAGGACCGTGTCCACCGTGGGGCCACCCACTCCGAGGGCTCCGAGCAGCTTCTTGAACACCATGTCGGCGTTCTCTCCTTCGTGTTGTTCATGAGGGATGGGCGTCCGTCCCCGGGGGGACTGCACATCCGGGCACGAACACAACTAACCTGCACCGCGTCGCCGTTCCCGTCGCACGGGCGCGCGGAAGTTTTCGGCCATGGTGTGTGTTTCCCTGTGTACGCGGGCCGGGCCGCCCACATCGGGGCATCCCGTGCACATGGGGTGCGATCGCCGGGTGCGGTTCGGACGTCCGTCTCTCCCTGTGAGCGTCCGATGACCCGTGACGCAGGTCACGGGAAGAAAACCAGACCAAAAAATGGTTTGGTAAGCTAACTATTAACGCTTTCTTGACGCTCACTTGACCGAGACGTCCGGACGCCCAGGAGGAGACATCCACTTGACGACGCCCGCCCGCATCGGCTTCCCGTTGCTCCCGACCGTCACACCCCCCAGGTGACGGCCATGGGACATGCTGACACTCTGCTCGCCATGGGTGGCGCCTTCGTCGCCGCCGCGGTCCTGGCTCGCCTTGGCAGCCGCATCGGATTGCCGACCATCCCGCTGTTCATCCTCGCCGGAATACTTCTCGGACCCAATACCCCCGGCTTTGTCCTGCTCGACGACCCGCACGACCTGGAGATGCTCTCCGCCCTCGGGCTGGTTCTCCTGCTGTTCTACCTCGGCCTTGAGTTCCACATGGACGACCTCAAGACCGGTGGCAAGAAGATGGCCATCGCGGGTGGGATGTATCTCGCCCTGAACGTGGGCGCGGGTCTCGCCTTCGGTTTCATGATGGGCTGGGGCACCTCGGAGGCGTTCGTCTTCGCCGGTGTCCTCGGAATCTCCTCATCCGCGATTGTCACCAAGATCCTGGTGGACCTCGGGCGCATCGGTAACCCCGAGACCAAGCCGATCCTGGGCATCATCGTGGTGGAGGACATCTTCCTCGCCCTCTACCTGGCCGCCCTGCAGCCGATCATCTCCGGGGCCGACGGCTTCGGAGAGACCGCCCTGCAGATCGGCAAGGCCTTCGCCTTCCTGCTGCTGCTCGCCCTGGCCGCCCGGTTCGGCACCAAGGTCATCGGCAAGCTGTTCGCGATCAAGGACAACGAGCTGCTCGTCATCTCGTTCCTCGGTGCGGCCGTCCTGGTGGCGGGCATCTCCGAGAAGTTCGGGGTGGCCGACGCCATCGGTGCCTTCATGGTCGGTCTGATCCTCGGCAGCACCGCTTCGGGCAGCCGGATCCGCGATCTGGTGCATCCGCTGCGGGACGCCTTCGCCGCGATCTTCTTCTTCGCCTTCGGTCTGTCCATCGACCCGGGCGACATGGGATCCGTCATCGTCCCGGTGCTGATCGCCGTCGTGATCACCGTCGCGATGAACCTGACCGCTGGTATCGTCGCGGCCCGGATCTACGGGTTCGGACCGCAACCCACGGCCAATGTGGGCACCACCTTGCTCGCCAGAGGAGAGTTCGCCCTCATCCTCGCCACCATGGCCGCCACGGCCGGGCTCGATCCCCGGCTGTCGCCCTTCATCGCCAGCTATGTACTCATCCTGGCGGTGGTCGCACCCCTGGTGGCCGGCCGCTCCCACTGGGTGGCCCGGATCCTCCCCGGCGGCCGCGCGGCCAAGGAAGAGGCCGAGCGGCAACCCGAGGAAGAGCACGCGTCAGCGGGTCGCTGACCCGCGCACGCGACGCTCAGCGTCTCGCATGGCGCCCCCGGCCATCGGCCGGGGGCGCGGTGCTTTCCGCGTCGTCGTCACCGGCACCGGCGAGCGCGGCCCCGCCCGTACGCCTGCTCGCCCTGCGGGCCCGCCACAGCTCGATCACGATCGGCAGCACCGACAGGGCCACGATGCCGATCAGCATGAACTCGATGTTGGCCCGGACGAACTCGATCTGCCCCAGTGCCGCCCCCAGCAGCGTCACACCGGCGCCCCACAGGACGCCGCCGATGACGTTGAAGAGCACGAAGACGCGGTACTCCATGCGCGCCACCCCGGCGATGATCGGGGTGAAGGTGCGCACGATCGGCACGAAACGGGCCAGGATGAGGGACTTGGGGCCGTGCTTGGCGAAGAACTCGCTCGCCTTGGCCACGTTCTCCTGCTTGAACAGCCGGGAGTCGGGCCGGTTGAACAGCGCGGGCCCGACCTTTCTGCCGAAGAGATAGCCGACCTGGTCGCCGGCCACCGCGGCGATCACGATCAGGGTGCACACCAGCCACAGCGGGTAGTGCAGGTACTGGCCGGTGGCGACCAGCAGTCCCGTGGTGAACAACAGGGAGTCACCGGGGAGAAAGAATCCGATGAGCAGACCCGACTCGGCGAAGACGATCACCAGGATGCCGATGAGGCCGAAGGTCGGGATGAGCCAGTCCGGGTCCAGCCACTGCGGCCCGAGAGCAAGAGAAACCATAAGAAGGAAACCCCTGAGGAGAAGCCCGGACACGACAGTCCTGGGCACTCGCCCCAGGCTACCAACGCATTTCCCGTCCGGCCCGATTAAGACCGGGCCGGACGGGGAAGGATGGCCGGTCGGATGTTCATCCGCCGCGCCGCTTGTGGCGATCCGCATAGATCTGTACGGCCTCCCACAGGTGCCGCCGTTCGAAATCCGGCCACAGAACCTCCATGAACACCAGCTCGGCGTGCGCGAGCTGCCACGGCAGAAAGTTGGAGGTCCGCCGCTCGCCCGAGGGCCGCAGGAACAGCTCCACGTCGCCGCTGTCGCCCTGGTACAGATGCCGCGCGACCACCGCCTCGTCGACGGCCTCCGGACGCAGCGTCCCCGCCCCGACCTGCCGCGCGATCGCCGCCACCGCGTCCACCAGCTCCGCCTGACCGCCGTAGTTCACACACAGGTCCAGGGTCAGCCGCTCATTGTCCCGGGTCAGCTCCTCGGTGGCCCGCAGTTCCCTGACGACGCCCTTCCACAGCCGCCCCGGCCGTCCCGACCAGCGCACCCGTACGCCCATGGCGTGCAGCTCGGCGCGCTGTGCCCGAGGCCGTGTCTGAGAGATAGCGCCGGTCAGGCCCGCGGCGTCTGGTGCGGTGCATCGCAAGGCGGAGGGGCTTCCTCGTAGTGGGCTACTCGGATGCCTCGACAACGCAGCGAGGTGCCGTGCCAGACGTCGCGGGCCAGGCGGGATCTCTCAGACACGGCCAGCACCTGCCCGGCGATCCGCATCAATCCGGACACCTCCTGCGGAGAGCGGCGCCAGTTCTCGGTGGAGAACCCGTAGACGAGCACCTGCTCCACCCCGACCTCCAGCGCCGCCCGCGCCAGCTCGGGCAGCCGCCCGGCCCCCGCCCGGTGCCCCTCGCTGCGGGGCAGGCCGCGCTCCCGGGCCCAGCGTCCGTTGCCGTCCATGGCGACCGCCACCCGGCGGGGCAGTAACCCGGCGGGGATGCGGGGCGGCGAGTCGGTGTGCGGTGCGGTGGCGTTCATGGCCGGGAGCGTACCGCCGGCCAGGCGGGACGGGGCGCGGTCAGCCGGCCGTCGGCCGTGCGCGGTCGCGGCGCAGGGTGTCCGCCGCCTCGTGGAAGAGGGTCTCCGCCGCCGCCTCGGCCGGGGTGGGACGGCGGTCGGCCAGCCGGGCCAGCAGGATGCGGCGGGTGGGTGCCGAGGGCTCCAGGGCGATCACCTTGATCCCCGAGCGCAGGTTCGTCAGCGCCAGACCGGGCGCCAGCGCGACGCCCAGCCCGATCGAGACCATCGCCTGCGCCTCCTGGTAGTCGTGGGCGAAGAACGCGATCGACGGCTGGAAACCGGCCGCACGGCAGCTGCGCGCCAGCACATCGGCGACCGGGTGCTCGTCGGCCCGGGTGATCCACTCCTGCGCGCTCAGCTCCGCCATGGTCACCGACGCGCGGTGCGCCAGCGGGTGCCGGTCCGAGACGATCAGCGCGGTCGCGTCCTCCAGCAGCGGGGTGAGCGCCAGCGCCGGATCGTCCACCCGGCTCCAGTCGTAGTCCCACAGCAGGGCCAGCTGGATCTCGCGGCTCTCCAGCATCGCCCGCAGCCCGTCGAGGACGGCGCTGCGCACCACCAGCCGGATGCCCGGATGGGCCTGCGCGAAGCGCCGGACCACCAGTGGCAGCAGCGAGGATCCGGCGGTCGGGAAGGAACCGATGCGCAGTTCGCCCGAGCGAAGTCCGGCGATCTCGTCGAGCTCGGCCGCCGCCGCGCCCAGCTGCCGCCCGATCCGCTGGGCGTGCCGCACCAGGGCTTCTCCCGCCGGGGTGAGGGCGACGCCCCTGGCATGGCGTTCGAGCAGCGGCTGACCGGCCTCCGACTCCAGCTTTGCGATTTGCTGCGACACCGCGGACGGGGTGAACGCCATGGCCTGCGCCGCCGCCGTCAGCGAGCCGTGCGCGGCCACTTCGGCGAGCAGCAGCATCCGCCGTACATCGAGTCTCATCGGGGCCAGCCTTAAGTTTTTCTGAAGGGGCATCCACTTTTCCGAGATTGTACTGAACCTCCCCGGCGTCCATGCTCGACATCGCTCGGACCAGGTACGGAAGGACGTCGGGTGTTGCGACTGCCAGGAACCCTCATGCGCGGCGGGACCAGCAAATGCTGGATCTTCGACGCCCGCGATCTGCCCCCCGGCGCCACGGAGGCCGGCGGGCGGCTGGAGGAGGTGCTCGCCTCGGCGTTCGGCGCCCGTGACCCGCGCCAGATCGACGGCGTCGGCGGCGCCACCTCCACGACCTCCAAGGCCGCGATCGTGCGCCCCTCCACCGAGGACGGCGTCGACGTCGAGTACCTGTTCGCCCAGGTCGGCATCGGCACCCCCGGCGTCGAGTGGGGCAGCAACTGCGGCAACTGCGCCACCGCGGTCGGCCTCTACGCCCTGCTCAACGGGCTCGCCCCCGCCACCGCGCCGCACAGCACCGTCGTGATGCGCAACCGCAACACGGGCGTCCGGCTCTCCGCCACCGTCCCCACCCCGCACGGCACCGTCCCCGAACTCGGCGCCGCGACCGTGCCCGGCTCGCTGGCCACCGGTGTCCCCGTCGGGCTCGGCTTCCGGCACCCCTCGGGGGCCAGCACCGGAGCCCTGCTGCCCACCGGCGCCCCCGTGGACACCCTCGACGGTGGAATTCCGGCCACCCTGGTCGACGCCGGCGCCCCCGCCGTCCTCGCCGACGCCGCCGCGCTCGGCGCCACGGGACTGGAGCACCCCGAGGCGTTCGCCGCCCTGGTGCCGGCCCTCGCCACCCTGCGCCGCGCCGCGGCACTGCGCATGGGCCTGGCCACCGACCGTGACCCCGTCAGCCACGCCATCCCCAAAGTGGGGGTCGTGGCGCCGCCAGGCGACTACCTCACCACGCTGGGTGACCATGTGAAGGGGTCTGATTACGATGTGGCCGTTCGCATGGTGTCCATGCACGCGCCGCACCCGGCCATCGGGCTGACCTCCGCAGTGGCCGTCGCGGCGGCGGTGCTGACGCCCGGCACGATCCCGGCGCAGCTGGCCGAAAACCGGCTGTCCGCCTCCGTCATCCGGCTGGGAACCCCGGCCGGAGTAGTGACCGCCGAAGCGGAGACCGACTCCGCCGGCACCGTCCGGCTCATCACCCTGCACCGGGCCGCCCGCCGTATCGCCACCGCTCAACTTCTCGTCCCCGCACTACTCCAGGAAAGCGTGTGAGCGGCACCGCACACGTTGTCTGGGCAGCAAAGGAGCTGTCGTGAAAGTCCAGTTGGAGAACATCACCCTCGCCTACGGCGAAGCCACCGCCATCGACGGGCTCAGCGTCACGGTCGAGGACGGCGAGTCACTGGTGCTGCTGGGGAAGTCGGGCTGCGGCAAGACCTCCACCATGCGCTGCGTGGCCGGCCTGGAGACCCCCACCCGCGGCCGGATCACCATCGGCGACACCGTCGTCTTCGACAGCGAGCGCGGCATCCGGATGGCGCCCAACAAACGCAACGTGGGCATGGTCTTCCAGTCGTACGCGGTGTGGCCGCACCGCACGATCTTCCAGAACGTCGCCTTCCCCCTCCAGCAGCAGCGGCTGCCCAAGGCCGAGATCCGCGAGCGGGTCGCCGAGGTCCTCGAACTGGTCGGCCTGACCGACTACGCCGAGCGCGGCGCCAGCCTCCTGAGCGGTGGCCAGATGCAGCGCGTCGCCCTCGCCCGCAGCCTCGTCATGCGTCCCAGCGTGCTGCTGCTCGACGAACCGCTGTCCAACCTGGACGCGCGGCTGCGCGACCGGCTGCGCGTCGAACTGCGCGACATCCAACAGCGCCTGGGCCTCACCTGCGTCTACGTCACCCACGACCAGTCCGAGGCGCTGGCCCTGGCCGACCGCATCGCACTGATGCAGGGCGGCCGCATCGTCCAGATCGACCGCCCCGAGCGGATCTACGACGCCCCGTCCTCGGCGGCCATCGCCGACTTCCTCGGCGTCTCCAACATCTTCCCCTGCGACCCGGGAACCACCGCCCCGACCGGCGCCACAGCGACCGGCACCACCACCTTCCGCCTCACCGGCCACGCCACCGAGGTCACCAGCGCCGCCCCCACCCCCGCCGGCGCCCTCACCGCCCCCCGGGCCTGCATCCGCCCCGAGGACATCCAGCTCACCCCCGAGCCCCTGACCGGCGCCAACACCTGGCCCGGCCGCGTCGACGTGGTCAGCTTCCAGGGCTCCTACGTCCGCTACCGCGTCGCCCTCAAGGACGGCCCCGACCTGGACGCCATCGTCCCGCGCCGCGGCACCTCCCTGCTGGGCGTCGGCGAACCCGTGTGGGCCACCGCCGACCCCGCCGCCATCCAGGTGCTCCCCGCGGAGGTGACCGCATGAGCGCCCTCATCGGCAGACTCCGCCGCGGCCTGCCCACCTCCGTCCTGCTGCTGGTCCTGGGCGTGCTGGTCATCGTCCCCATGCTGTTCATCGCGCTCGCCGCGTTCAGCTCCGAGATACCCAGGCCCGGCTCCATCGGCCTCAGCGGCCTGTCCTTCGACAACTTCGCGATCTTCGGCTCCAGCCAGGCACTCGGCGCCGTCGGCAACTCCCTGCTGATCGCCGGTTCCGCCTCCGTGCTGGCCCTCGCCATCGGCTGCGGCCTGGCCTTCCTCGCCGCCCGCACCGACGCCCCGGGCCGCCGCTTCATCTACTTCGCCGGCATCGCCCCGATGTTCCTGCCCTCCCTGGTGGGGGCGCTGGCCTGGTCCCTGCTCGGCAGCCCCGCCACCGGATTCCTGAACCTGCTGCTGCACGGCGCCGGACTCGACATCACCCTCAACATCTACAGCACGCCCGGCCTGGTGATGGTCCTGGCGCTGTACTACGCCCCGTACGCCTTCCTCCTGGTGCACGGCGCGCTCTCCCTCATGAACCCCGACCTGGAGGAAGCCGCCTTCGTGCACGGCGGCACCCGCCGCCGCACCCTGCGACGGGTCACCTTCCCCCTCGCCCTCCCCGCGATCCTGGGCTCCGGCATCCTCATCTTCGCCCTCACCATGGAGAACTTCCCCGTCGCCCAGGTGATCGGCAACCCCGCCCAGATCGACACCCTGCCCAGCTTCATCTACCGGCTGATGAACGCCTCGCCCTCCCGGGGCAACGAGGCCGCCGCCGTCGCCATCGTGCTCACCGGCGTCCTGCTCATCGTCACCGCGATCCAGCAGCGCGCCGTCCTGCGCCGCAAGTTCACCACCGTCACCGGCAAGGGCGTCAAGCCCAAGAAGGTGCCGCTGGGCCGCTGGCGGCTGCCCGCCCTCGCCGCCGCCGTCGCCTACTTCGTGCTCGCCGTGGTCCTGCCGCTGGGCGCGCTGCTCATCGCCTCGCTGCAGAACTCCCCGTACGTGGCCTCGCTCGGCCAGCTCACCGAACCCGGCGCGCTGTCCTTCTACGCGCTCGGCGAGATGATCACCTCGCCCGATTTCCTCCAGGCCGCCCGCAACAGCGTGCTCACCGCCGTGCTGGCCGGACTGATCGGCACCGCCCTCAGCTTCGCCCTCGCCTACACGGTCTACCGCACCGGCGCCGCCGGCCGCCGCGTACTGGAGTTCGCCGCCATGGCGCCGCTCGCCGTGCCCGCCATCGTGCTGGGCCTGGGTCTGCTGTGGACCTGGCTGGTCATGCCGCTGCCGGTGTACGGCACGGTCATCGTGCTGATCGTCGCCTTCCTCGCCGTCTTCCTGCCCCAGGGCTACCGCGGCGTGAGCGCCTCCATCCTCCAGGTGGACCGCGATCTGGAGGACAGCGCCGTGCTGCTCGGCGCCCACCGCGTCAAGGCCGTCACCAAGGTCACCCTGCCGCTGATGCGGGTCGGCATGGTCTCCACCCTGCTGCTCCTGCTGATGCTGTGCATGCGCGAACTGTCCGCCGCGCTCTTCCTGTTCACCTCCGACACCCGGCTGCTGTCCATCCTCATATTCGACAACTACGACAACGGCGCCATGCAGGGCGCCGCCTCGGTGAGCCTGCTGTACTGCGGCGTCATCGGGATCATCGCCCTGCTGGCCAAAACCCTGGGAGCACGGACCGTGGACGGTGCCCGATGAGAACGACCCCCCGGTACGCCCTGGCCGCGCTCGCCCTGCCCATCGCCCTGGCCGCCGCCTCGTGCGCGGCGCCCCCGTCCGTGAACGTGGTGGACGCCGGGTCCGCCACCGTGGACACCACCGACGGCCTGGTGGTGGACGGCGAACACATCGCGGACGCCGAGCTGTTCGAGGCGGCCCGCGCCGAGGGCTCGCTCTCCCTGTACAGCGGCTATGTCGAGAACTCCGAGAAGCAGGTCATCGCGGCCTTCGAACGGGACACCGGCATCGAGGTCAACCTGGTGCGGCTGGTGCCCAACCGGCTGTCCGAACGCGTCCTGAGCGAACAGGGCGCGGGCCGGCTCGGCGCCGACGTGGTGCGCACCTCCGACTACGACATCGCCATGCGCATGTACGACGCCGGGGTGTTCACCCGCCACGAGGTGCCCGGCTACGACACCCTGGACGACACCGTCAACTACCAGGACGGCGCGTTCTACCGGGTCTTCAACCCGCTGTACACCTTCGCCTACAACACCGTGCTGGTCGACCCGGAGGAAGCCCCCACCTCGTGGGACGAGCTGACCCAGGACACCTGGAAGGGCCGCCTCGGCATCACCCAGGTCGGTGCGGGCGGCTCCTCGCTCACCCTCACCCGGTTCCAGGAGGAGCGGCTGGGCCCCGACTTCCTGCCCGCCCTGGCCGACCAGCAGCCGCGCATCTTCGACTCCTCGAGCGCCGCGCTGGAATCCCTGGCCAGGGGCGAGGTCGCGGTGGCCACCGCCGTGGTGAGCAGCGTCAACATCGCCGCCGCCAAGAACGCCCCGGTCGACTTCGTCATCCCCGAGGAAGGCATGGCCGCCTACGACTACTTCGTCGGCAAGACCTCATCGGCCCGCCACGAGGCCGCCGCCGAGCTGTTCCTCGACTGGAACCTGTCCCAGCGCGGCCAGGACGTGTTCCGCCAGATCGGCGAGTTCCCCGCGCGCACCGACGTCAGCCCACCGGAAATCCTGGGCCACCAACTGCCCGAGGCGGACTCCGGGCTGATCGTCCGGATCCCGCCACTGGACCTCATTGCCGCCGCCGAGGGCGATCAGCGGCGCTGGCTCTCCCTGTTCGGCTATCTGTGACAGCGCCGGCCGGGGGTGACGGGTACGCCCCCGGCCGGCCCCCGGAGGGATCATCCCGCCGGGGCGTTCACCTCGATCGACAGGTCGTTGTCCACCGTGTAGTAGGGAAACACCCGGTGCCCGGCCACCCGGGTGTGCGGATAGACGAAGACCCGCTTGCGCTCGGCCACATCGTCCAGCAGCCGGGAGATCCGGATCCTGGGCGCGGTGGGGGAGGGGAGCCAGAACAGGTCCCAGTAGGCGGCGCGCGGCGGCTCCTCCTCCAGCAGCGCGGCGAGCTCCACCGTGAACACGATGCCGCCGTCGGCATCCGTGCGCGGCTCCACCACATGCTGCGGTCCGCCCTTGCCGCGGCGCCGCAGCAGCACCCGCGCACCGGGCTCCGGCGCCACCCCCACCAGCCGGGCCCGCACCGTCAGCGCCCCGTCGGCCAGCCGCAGCCCGCCGGCCTCCACATGCCCCTCGCGCCGCCACACCCGCAGCATCAGCCGGTCCTCCTGGCCGGCGTACGGCACCCGTACCGCCAGCGGCCCGGCGCTCACGGGCGGCGTGCGGTCCACCAGGGCGCGCAGATCCCGTATCCCGGCCGCCACCGGCAGCGCCACGCCGCCACCGCTGAGACGGACCTCCCAGTGCCCCTCGGCCAGCACCGGCTCGACCGGCAGCAGGGCCCGTACCCGGCCGGGCCGTCCGGGCACCGGGGTCGTCTCCAGGGTCACGTCCGTGGCCTGTTCGCCCGTGCGGGGGCGCGACCGCAGCAGCACCCGCGCCGTGCCGTCCTCGATCCCGCCGGGCAGGTCGAGTTCCACGGTGAAGACCCCGGCCGCGTCCACCGCGCAGTCGGCCACCAAAGGGCCGGTCTCCGTCGCCCCGCTCACGGCCGCGGTGGCCTCCTCGTCCGTCCCGTTCACACCCATCACCGCTCCCTCCGCACCGTCTTCAGAGTGGCGGCTCCCGCCGCCAGCGTCAGATCCCGCACCGCGTGGCCGCGGCTGACCAGCGCCGCGCCGATGCCGCGCCGGGCGCCGCCCGCCCGGCGCGGCGCACCGCCGCGCCGGGCCGCGACCAGGTCCTCGAACATCGCCTCGGCCCGGTCCACCACCGGCACCGGATCGAACCGGGCGGCGTTCCCCAGGGCCTGCCGCCCCATGTGCTGCCGCAGGGCCTCGTCCGCCATCAGCCGCTCCAGCCCCGCCGCCAGCGCGCGCGGATCGCCGACCGGCACCAGCAGGCCGTCCACCCCGTCCTCGATGATCTCGCGCGGGCCGTTGGGGCAGTCGGTGGAGACCACGGGGAGCCCGCAGCGCATCGCCTCCACGATGGTCATGCCGAACGACTCGAACTCCGAGGTCATCACGGCGATGGAGCCCTTGACCCACTCCGCCTCCAGCGGGGTGGCCGGCCCCATCAGGAACACCTGGTCATTCAGCGCCATCTCGTCGATCCGCTGCCGCAGCCGCTCCCGCTCCGGGCCGTGCCCGTAGATCCGCAGCTGCCAGTCGGGGAACCGCTCCGCGAGCAGCGCCCAGGACTCGATCAGCCGGTCGTAGCGCTTGACCCTGTGCAGCCGCCCGGCGGCGATCACCACCCGGGCGCGGCCGTCGGCCGGCGGCAGCACGGGCTGGGGCACGGAGTTCGGCAGCGCCTCGACGCGGACCCGGGGCAGCCGCATCTTGCGGCGGTAGGAGGCGGCGTCGGCCTCGGTGACCGTGGTGATCCCGTCCAGCCGGTGGTAGACGCGGCGCATGGCGGTACGCATCCGGGAGGGGTGACTGTCGAGCGTCAGATGCTCCTGGGCCACCTTCACCACCCGGTCCGGGGCCTGCCGCGCCAGGTGGATGTTGAGCCCGGCCCGGGTGCCGATGACGACATCGGCGTCGACGGTGCCGAGCGCGGCGGCGATCCGTTCGTCGGTCAGCTCGCTGTACTGCGCGCGCCGCGTGTCCCCGGAGGGGAAGACGCGGGAGGGCCGGCCGTGCCGGGGGTCGTCCTGCTCGGTGAGCAGATCGACGAGGGCGCGCATCCGCACCCGGGGGTCGAGGGTGAGGTGCGGCCGCTCCCGGTGCCGCAACACGGAGACGATCTCGACGTCGTGCCGTCCGGCCAGCGCCCCCGCGAGGTTGAACGTGGTTCTGATGGTTCCTCCGATTCCATAGCCGTTATGGAGGAGGAAAGAGATCTTCATATCTTCAAAGACAGCCCGGGGATCCGGGAGCGTTGCAGACTTGACCAAAACATGGTGCAAATGGAGCGAATGAACCGCCCGGTCAGGCGATATCGCTCACCGTGACGGACACCGCGACCCGCTCCGTCGCGGCGCCGCCGGCCCCGGCACCGCCCGGCGCCAGCACCTCGGCGACCGCCCCGGTCACCGCCGCCCGTACCGCCCGCGTCACCTCCACCGCCCGGTGGCCGCGCTCCGCCGCCAGCTCGACCCGGATCTCCCAGCTCCCCGCGGTCCGGCCCGGCCGCACCCGGACCCCGGCCGGCCCGCGCCGCGCCCCCGACCCCGTGGGACGCAGCAGATCCGCCAGGCCCGGCCGCAGGAACGCCACCCCCTCCACGCCGCGCGCCGCCGCGAAGGCCGCCCGTCGCACCCGCTCGGCGAGTTCACCGTTCACCATGCGCCACGCCCCCGCTCCCCGTCCGCTTCCTGAAGATCGACGACCACCACGTCCACCGCGTGCACCCGCAGCCCCAGCCGCTCGTCCGCCGCCCGGGCCACCTCGTCCCGCACCGTCGCCGCGAGCGCCGGAATCGTCCAGGACAGGTCCGCCACCACCTCCAGCCGCACCCGCACCGGGCCGCGCGCCACCGAGCCCCGGCCGCCCGCGCCCAGCGGCGCGATCCGGCAGCTCCCGGCCGTCACCCCCGTCAGCGCGTCCACCGTCCTGCGGAACACCTTGGCGGCGGCCGCCTCCACGATCCACGCGTCCTCGTCCGGCTCGCCCAGCGGAAGCGTCCGTCCGGGCCGCAGCTCCATCCGCACGATGTCCATCACCCGGGTCACCGACAGCTCGCGGTGCGGTGCCGCCTCCTGTTCGGCGCGCGAACGCGAGACGACGCCCTCCAGCGCGTGCAACTCCTCCAGCGCCCGGGCGCAGTGCGGGCAGCCGCCGGGATGCCCCGCCAGCGTCGTGGACCCGCTCTCGGCGTCCTCCCACAGCTCCATCAGGGACCGCCCGCAGGGCAGCAGCTCGTCCTCGGTCTCCTCTGGGGGCCCGTCGTTCAGCGCCATGCCGCCATCGCCTCCGTCAGAGCGCGCCTGGCCCGGAATATCCGGCCGCGCACCGCCTGCTGACTGATCCCGACCGTCTTCGCGATGTCCTCGTACGACAGATCGTGGAACTCCCGCAACACCCAGCATGCCCGCTGTTCGGGGGAGAGGCCCGACAGCGCCTCGTGCAGCGCGTGCACCGCCGCCCCCGTCACGGCCGCCCGCTCGGGCGAGGCGGTGCTCTCCGGCGCGGCCGGTTCCGCCACCGCCTCCAGCGGAGTGAGGGGACGCCGGGCCCGCAGCACGTTCAGGCAGCGATTGGTGACGATGCGGTACATCCAGCTGCCGAACGCCGCCTCCCGCCGGAACTCGGGCAGCCGGCGCCAGGCGCTCACCAGCGCCTCCTGGACCGCGTCCTCCGCCTCGGCCGCACTGCCGAGCAGTTGTTCCGCGAGCCGCAGGAGGACCGGTCCGTGCCGCCGTACCAGCACCTCAAAGGCATCCTCGTCACCTTCTCCCGCCCGCACCGCGAGCAGCGCGTCGTCGTGACCGGCCGACCCGTTCCCTGACACGCACCGCCCCCTTCCGAAAAAAATCCGCCGTGACCGCGTGACGATCCGCCGTGCGCCGTGTCCAACCGGATGTCAGCACGACAACACCGCATGACGGGAAGGTACGCCATGGCAGCCAAGACAGTTTCCCCCACCGCTGTTCCGGCCCCCGCGACCGAGCAGCAGGCGGCGGAGCCCTCGGACGGCACCACCAGCCTCAGCGAGGGCCGCAGCGGGACGCAGGAACCGGCCGCCGAGCGGGGGCAGACCTCCATCGCCGGTGGCGTGGTGGAGAAGATCGCCGGCCTCGCCGCCCGTGAGGTGCCCGGGGTGGCCGCGCTGGGCGGTTCGCTCAGCCGCACGCTCGGCGCCGTACGCGACCGGGTGCCCGGCGGGCGCTCCGGGGTCACCCGCGGGGTGAAGGTGGAGGTCGGCCAGAAGCAGACCGCCGTCGACCTCGACGTGGTCGTCGAGTACGGGGTGCCGATCACCGATGTCGCGCACGAGGTGCGGGAGAACGTCATCGCGGCGGTCGAGCGGATGACCGGCCTCGAGGTCGTCGAGGTCAACCTCTCCATCGTCGATGTACGGCTGCCCGACGAGGAGGACCCGGACGACGAGGCACGGGTGCGGTGAGCCACGCCAAAAGCCACTGGACGCAACGGACTTCACCGGCCGTGGGCGTCATCGTGGCCGGGCTCGTCGTCTGGACCCTGCACATGGTCCAGGCGGCGGCTCGCCCGGCGGCGCCGGCAGAACACTCAAGCGGAGGGGTAACCGGCAGCGTCAGTACCGCTGAGCTGGTCCTATCCTGCGTACAGTGGGCGTTCGGCGCCCTGATCGAGGCCGTACGACAGGCAGGGTGAACGCGATGCGGGGAGCACGGATCAGGCGGCTCATCCACCGGCGTCCGCCCACGTACTGGCGCAAGGCGCTGCGGCGCACGCCGGTGTCGCTGTGGCGCGACGACATCGATCACTGGGCGGCGGCCCTCACGTACTACACGGTGCTCGCGCTCTTTCCCGGGCTGCTGGTCGCGCTGTCGGTGATGAGCCTCACCTGGCCCGGCGCCGCGCCCGAACTGATCGGCCACGTCACGGCGCTGGTGCCGGCCAACTCGCGGGCGGACGTGCACGACGCGCTGCGCGACCTGGCCGACCAGCGCGGGGCGGCCTCCGTACTGATCGTGGTGGCCACGGTCAGCGCCGTCGTTTCGGCGTACAACTATCTGAGCGTCTTCCGGCGGGTGCAGCACGCCATGCACGGCGTGCGGGACAACCGGCCCGCCTGGCGGCACATCCACCGCACGCTGCTCACCGCGCTCGGCCTGCTGGGACTGCTGGTGGTCTCCGCCACCGCGCTGATCCTCACCGGCGGGGCGGTGCGCACCATAGGGCGGGCGCTGGGCACCGGCGAGGCGGTCGCGGCCGGCTGGAGCGCCCTGAAGTGGCCGCTGCTGATGCTGCTGGTGGCCGGCCTCGTGATGATCCTCTTCCATACCGGGCCACCGGCCGGGCGCGCGCCGGGGCGCGGCGTGGCGGGCGGGGTGCTGGCGATGCTGCTGTGGCTGGTGGCCTCGGCCGGCTTCGCGCTGTACGCCTCGCACGTGAGCACCTACAACCGGCTGTACGGACCGCTGGCCGGGGTGATCGTCTTCCTCGTGTGGCTGTGGCTGACCAATCTGTCGTTGCTGGCGGGAGCCCAGTTCAACGCCGAACTGGCCCGGCTGCGCCTACCGCCGGACGGCGAGCCCGGGCTGCCATCGGCGCCGGCGCGGCAGCCGGGGGACCCGGTGACGGGCTCGCCGCCGCCCGCCGCGCACCGGGGCGCGGAGCCGTCCTCGGAGATCACCATGGAACTGCCCAGGCCCCCGGTGAACGGCGCGGCCGGGCGCGAGGGCGACGTGCCCGCGCCGCCCCGGGGACCGGCGGCGGGCCCGCCGCCCCCGGCCGGCCACCCGGTGAGGCCCACTCCGGGGCCCCGGTCCGGCGGCACCGCGCGCAGCGACCCCCGGGACGGCACTCCGATACCCCACGGCCGGCCGCCCGCCCGCTGACCCCGTGGGGGCCGCGCCGACCGCGGTGCGGACTACAGGGCGCCCAGCAGCACCGGCAGGGCCCGGCGCAGTTCGCCCGGCCCGTAGCCGCCGGTGTGCGTGCCCGGGTGGAAGTGGGCTTCGACCTGGACGCCCACCGAGATGAGCCGGTCGGTCAGGGCGCGGGCCTCCCTGCTGATGATGGCCTCGGTCACGGACACCACGTTGTCCGGGAGGCGTTCGATCCACTCCTCGGTGCCGGGGATGAAGATCTCCTCCTCCCAGTCCGGGCCCTCCCGTTCGCCCCGGGTGCCGTCGCCCGACGACAGATACACCGGCGTCCCCAGCAGCCCCCGCACGTGGTAGTACGGGTCGCGCGCGATCCAGTTGCGGCGCTGGGCGACGGGGTCGCCCCAGATCGCGAGCGGGTCCACGCCCACCAGCCGGGCTCCCGCCAGCCACACCTCCGGGTGGGCCAGCGGATGGACGGGGCCGCTGAACGCCGCCACCGCGCCGAACATCCCGGGGTTGCGGGACGCGTACGACAGCGCGCCGTACCCGCCCTGCGACTCACCGGCCACCGCGCGGACCGGGGCCGCCCCGTACTCCCGCTCCATCAGCGGGATCACCTCGCGCAGATGGAAGCTCTCGACGGCCGGCGGGCCGCCGGCGCCGTGGTTCCACCAGTCGGTGCAGAAGCCGAACAGCGGCATCGCGGGCATCACCACCAGCACATCGGCCAGCTCGGGGATGTCCTGGACGGCGAACTCCGCGGTCCATACGTGGTGATCCCCGTCTCCGCCCGGCAGCAGATAGAGGGTCGGCCAGCGGTCGCCGGGGCGGCGCCGGTCCCAGCCGCGCGGGGTGAGCAGCGCGATCTCCCCCGGACCACCCAGGGCGGGGGAGTCGACGCTCACCTCCACCACCCGGCCGCCCCGGCGCCTGCCCCCGGTGACCTCGGCGCGGGGTGCTCCGGCGCGGGGTGCTCCGGCGGCGCCCAGCAGGGCGGGGGCGGCGGCCACCGCCGCCGTGCCGGCCAGCAGACCGCGGCGGCTCACAGCAGGGGACATGACGGGCTCCTCGGGGGTCGGTGAGACGGGCGTCGTCAGGGTTATCGGCCGTGCGTGGTGTGCGCCTGAGCGCACGCACTCCCCGGTCCGCCACTCTTCCGCTCGACAGCGCATCAGGGGGCGCATGGCGTAAGCCAGTCGCGCGGGTGAATCCTTCGGTGCCTGCGGACGCTGCCCACTTGGGCAATGCCCGCCCCGGCGATGCCCGATCGGGCAATGGTGGAGATCGGCTCCGCGCCGCACAATGGTCCGGCGATCGCACCGTGGCCGGACAAAGCGGGCGGTCGTGCCGTACAACCGGTTGCCCGAAAGGGAAAAGGCCTTTCCCGTGACATACCGGCCGCGCTCCACGCGTCCGGCCCCACATCACACCGAGAAAGGTGTTCTCCGTGAGAAAGCGCTTCATCGCCGCTGCCGCGGCCGCCGCGATCGTCGCCGGTGGCATCGGCGTGGCCTCCGCCTCCGCGACCCCGTCCCCCACCCCCCTGGTGGCCGTCGCGCAGGACGCCGCCACCGATGGTCAGGACCTGTTCACCGGCCTGTTCTTCGGGATCGGCCCGGTGGCGGACGATCTCGTGGCCGGCGGCCTGTTCGCCGGTGACGACACCGGCGAGTTCGCCCACAACGCGACCGCCGAGGGCCGCGCCGCGATCGCGGAGATCGTCGCCCTGGTCGAGGAGGCGTCCCCGGAGTTCTTCGCGGGCTTCGCCTCCGATGTCCGCAGCGGAGACCCGCGCCTGGTGGAACAGGCCGTCGCCGACGCCGCCGAGGAACTGACCGCGGTCGTCGAGGTCGAGCGGAGCGAGGACTTCGGCTCCGGCGCGCTGTGCGTCGTGAACGTCGCCGCCGCCGCGAACGTCGCGGTGGCCCTGAACGTGGCCAGCGTCGCCAATGTCCTCACCCAGGTCAACTTCTGGATCGAGGCCCCGCCGGCCGACGGCGCCGGCCTCTCCCAGGAGGAGGCCGTCGCGCTGCTCACCGCGCAGCTCGCGGCCTGACCTCCGCAGACCGAGCGGGGCACCCCCGGCAGCCACCCGGGGGTGCCCCGCACCCTTCAGATTCCCCCCACCGGCTTCCCCAGGATGAGAGTTGGCGATGCGACGCACCCCCGACGCGTGGAAGCGACGGCTGCCTCTCGGTGTCGACGGGCCGCTGACCACCCGCGTTCCCCGGCAGCGGCTGTGGGCGGTGGCCACCGCGTGGGCGCTGGCCGTCCTGTACGTGGCGCAGGCCCACCTTCCCGGCAACGTCATCACCCTGCCGGGCCAGCACACCGTGACCCCCGCCGTCCGCTCGATCGCACCGCAGGGCTGGGGCTTCTTCACCAAGTCACCGCGCGAGATCGAGCTCCAGCCGTACGTCCTGCGCGACGGCGCGTGGGTCAACGCCTCCCTGGCCCCGCACGGCGAGCCACGCCACTGGCTCGGCTTCGACCGGCGCTCCCGCTCCCAGGGCATCGAGATGGCCCTGCTCATCAACGAGGCACCGGGCCTGACCTGGAGCGACTGCGAGCGCGGCGCCCTGGCCGCGTGCCTGGCCTCGGCGCCCCCGCCCGGCCCCGCCGTCAACCGCACCCCCGGCCCCACCCTGTGCGGCACGGTCGCCGTCATCCAGCAGAAGCCCGTCCCGTTCGCCTGGCGGGACCTTCTCGCGGGGTCCCACACCCCGGACCGACTCACCGTCCTGGACGTCACATGCTGAGCCGCGTACCCGTTCCCTGGACCAATCTGTACGGTCTCGCCCGTACCCTCATCGCCGCCGGGATGGCGGGCACCCTGCTCTTCTCCGGCACCGACACCCTGTTCCGGCCGGTGGTCGGCACCGGCGACCACCCCGTGTGCCAAGGGGTCTCCGCGGCGGGGGCGTTCTGCCTGGTGCCGCGCGAGCAGCTCGGCTGGGTCCAGTGGGCCGCCGTGGCCGTCCTGCTGGTGGTGGCCTGCGGCTGGCGGCCCCGGTTCACCGGACTGCCGCACGCCTACGTCGCCTTCAGCGTGTACACCGGCATCGCGATCGGCGACGGCGGGGACCAGATCGCCTCCGTCCTGGCGCTGCTGCTGGTGCTGCCCACCCTGGGCGATCGCCGCCGCTGGCACTGGCAGCCGCCGGTGGAGGGGGACGCGGAGCGCACCGGCTGGGTACTGGCCGGCGCCGGCGCCCTGGTGATGGTCCGCCTCCAGATGTCCTTCCTCTACTTCCAGGCGGCGGTGGCCAAACTCCCGCACACCGAGTGGGCCGACGGGTCCGCGATGTACTACTGGGGCCACAGCCTCAACTTCGGCGCCCCCGGCTGGCTCCAGCCGCTCGTGCACCCGCTGGTCTCCTCCCCGCTGGGAACGGCGCTGCTCACCTGGGTGCCGCTGGCGATCGAGATCACGCTCGCGGTGGCGCTGCTGCTCCCGCAGCGGGTGCGCTGGGGACTGCTGGCCGCCGGCCTCGGCTTCCACGCCTCCATCGCCGTGCTGATGGGCCTGTGGAGCTTCGCCCTGGCGATGTGGGGCGGGGTGCTGCTGCTCTGCGCCCCGCTCGGGGCGCGGCTGTACCGCCGTCAGGTGGGCCCGGTGGAGCCGGTGGAGGAGGGCGGAGGGGACACCGCCGGTGCCAGGCACTCGCGCACCAGCTCCAGCGTCTCCTCGTCCGACATCCCCGACTCGCGGGCCAGCGCGACCAGGTGATGCCCGGCCTCCAGCAGCCGGGCCCGGGACCGGGGGGCGGCGACGGTCACCACGGCGCCGCGTCCCGGCCGCAGATCGATCAGCCCCTCGGCCTTCAGGTCCTGGTAGCCCTTGAGCACCGTGTGCATGTTGATGCCCAGCGAGCGGGCCACGTCCCGGGCCGCCGGGAGCCGGTCACCGGTGCGCAGTTCACCGGCGGTCAGAGCCCGCCGAACCGAGGCCGCGATCTGCGCGGACAGCGGCCGGGAGGACGCCGGATCGATGCGGATCAACATGGTCAGCCCTTGCGTCCGGCGCGTTGGGCGAGCAGGTCGCCGAGCAGCGCCGCGGCGGTGTGCGCGTCGTCCACCACCACGACGAACCACGTGTCGTTGGTCTGCCGCACCCACAGCGCCTCGCCGGAGCGCACCGCGAAGCCGCGGCGTCCGGCCGAGATCCGGTAACCCCAGCCGCCCAGGTCCTTGAGCGGGCTGGTGTGCCGTACCTCCACGGACCGGATGCGCTCCAGCGGAACGCCCAGCCGCGGAACGCCGAGCAGCGCGGGCCGGATGAAGAGGCCGGTCGCGCCGGCGCTCACCCGCACCCGGGTCATCAGGGACAGGAGCACCGCGGTGGCCAGCAGGGCGCCCCACGCCCCGGGACCCGAGCCGCTGACCGCGGTGAACACGGCGGAGACCACCAGCGCCGCCTGCAGGCCGGTCAGCGGCCAGGAGTGCACGGTGCGCTGCCACACCACGCGCTCGCCGGGGCGCAGTCCCAGGGTGCTGGTACGCGGCGAGGTGTCGGAGCCGGGACCGCCGGGGGCCGGCTCCCGGCTGGGGAGCACCGGTCCCAGCGCGGCGGCCAGGAGCGCGCCGCCCGCCGCGACGGCCAGGTGCCACAGCGGGAACCGTACGTCGGCGGCCCGGTCGGCCGCGGCGTTGGCCAGCAGCAGCGCGGTGAACAGATAGCCGAGCGCGACGGTGGAGGACAGCGAGGCCGCGTACAGGGCACGGGCGGAGAAGGTGGCGGTGCGGGCGAGCCAGGCGCTGACCCCCGCCCAGATGGCCGGCACCGCTATCGCCACGCCGACCAGGACGGCGGGGTGGGCGAAGCCGTCCGGCTCGCCGCCGCTGAGGCGGGTCGCGACCCGTTCTGGCAGCCGGGACCACACGGCGGCGGACACCGCGGCGATCACCACGGCCGCGAGGAACGGCGGTCCGGCGGCGAGCAGCGGGTAGCCGCGCCGGCCGTGGCCGGGAGGGGCCGCGGATGTCATCGCGCTCATGGTGCCTCCAGTGCGGAACAGGGGCGAACAATTTGTTCGCATCATGCTAGAACAAGTCGGCCCGGGCGGGGAAGGGACGTGATGTGCGTCACGGGGAGAGGCGACCTGGAACAGGGGAGATGAACAGGTGTTTGGATACGGTGCACCGCACCGGCCCACGAATTCCAAGAGGAGAGCACGTGTACCCACCATCCGCGGGGGACCTTCAGGAGAGCGGCAGCCGACAACCCGACTTCGCCTTACTGACGAAGCGTGAGGCCGAGGTCATGGCCCTGCTCGCCAGCGGTCAGCCCAACCGCGCCCTGGCCAGACAACTCGGCATCTCGGAACGCACCGTACGGGCCCACATCACCAGCCTCACCCGGAAACTCGGCATCCCGACCCGGATCGAGGCCGCGCTGCTCGCCTTCCAGTACCAGGACACCCTGACCGCCCACTGACCCGGGCGGCCGGGACGCTTCACGCCGGCGCAGACGGCCGTCGTCCCCGGTGGCGGCCGTCTCCCGGCTCCAGCGGCGGCGAGGTGATCGCGCAGTGCATGGTGCACTCGGGGCGGCGCACCGGAGCGCCGCCGGGCAGCGCCTCAAGCGTGGCCGGCATCAGCAGCCAGGACACCACGCCACCCACCGCCATCAGCCCCGCGCAGATCCACGCCGCCCTGCCGAACGCGCTGTTCACATCGGTGGCCGACCGGTACTCATCGGTGGACAGACCGATCGCCAGCGGCAGCGCCGCCACCGCCAGCAACTGCGCCACCCGCGCCGCCGCGTTGTTCACCCCGCTGGCGATACCCGCCCGCCGCACCTCCAGCGAGGCCAGCACGGTCGCGGTCAGCGGCGCCACGAACAGGCTCATCCCCAGGCCCTGCACCAGCACGGCCGGAAACACGGCGTGCCAGTAGCCGCTGCCCGGCTCCACCCGGTGCAGCAACAGCAGCCCCACCGCCGCCACCAGCGGCCCCACCGTCAGCGGCAGCCGCGGCCCGATCCGCTGCGCCAGCGCCCCGGCCGGCCCCGACAGCGCCGTCATCAGCAGCGTGATGGGCAAGGTGGCGATCCCCGCCGCGAACGCGTCGTAGCCGAGCCCGTTCTGCAACTGCACCGGCAACAGGAAGAACACCCCGCCGATCGCCCCGTACAGACACAGCGTCACCCCGTTGGTGCCGGTGAACAGCCGGGAGCGGAAGATCCCCAGCGGCAGCATCGGACGCGCCGCGCGCCGCTCCCGCACCACGAACGCCACCCCCACCAGCACCCCGCCGGCGGCCACCGCCAGCGCCGTGGCCGCCCCCGCCGACGGCGCGGCGATCAGCGCGTAGGTCACCGCCCCCAGCGCCACCGCCGCCAGTCCCGCGCCGAGCACGTCGAAGCGCCCCGCCGCCTCCCAGTCCCGGCTCTCCGGGACGCGCTTGGCGAGCACCAGTACCACCAGCGCGAGCGGCAGATTGATCAGGAAGATCCACCGCCACCCCGGGCCGTCCACCAGCCAGCCGCCCAGGAACGGACCGAACGCGATCGCCACCCCGCCCAGACCCGACCACAGCCCCACCGCCTTCGCCCGCTCCTCGGGCCGGAAGGAGGACTGGATCAGCGCCAGCGAACCCGGCGTCAGCAGCGCCCCACCCACCCCCTGCAACCCCCGCGCCAGCACCAGCGAGCCCCCGTTGGGCGCGATCCCGCACAGCAGCGAGGCCACCGTGAACCACACCACCCCCCACACGAACACCCGGCGCCGCCCGTAGCGGTCCCCGAGCCCGCCGCCCAGCAGGATCAGCCCGGCCAGGGTGAGCATGTACGCGTTCAGCGTCCACTGGAGCGTGGCCAGCGGGGCGCCGAGCCCTTCACCGATCCGGGGCAGCGCCACCGCGACGATGGTGCCGTCCAGCATCGCCATCCCGGACCCGAGCACGGCGGCGGCCAGCACCCGGCGCCCGCCCGGGCTCGACGTGCTCAGGCCCTCCGCAGGTGCGTTCATGGCGGAAGGCTCGCACGGCCGGCACCGGTACGGGCGCAGGCGCGGGTGGTGCGCTCAGTGTCCCCGGGCGATCCACTCCGCCAGTTGGGGGGCCTCGGCGCCGATGGTGGTCCCGTCCCCGTGGCCGGTGCGCACCGCCGTCCCGGCCGGCAGGGTCAGCAGCTGGTCCCGGATCGAGTCGATGATCGTCGGGAAGTGCGAGAACGACCGTCCGGTGGCGCCGGGACCGCCCGCGAAGAGCGTGTCACCGGTGAAGACGGTGCCCAGCTCCGGCGCGTACAGACACACCGCGCCCGGCGCGTGCCCCGGCGTGTGCAGCACCGTCAGCTCCGTGCCGGCCACCGCGATCCGCTCGCCGTCCGCCAGCTCGCCGTCCGGCAGCCGGTCGGGGTGGGTCTGCTTCCACAGCGGCAGATCCTCCGGATGCAGCAGGATCGGCGCTCCGGTGGCGGCGGCCAGGGCCGGTGCCGCGTCGATGTGGTCGTTGTGCGCGTGGGTGCACACGATGGCGCGCAGCGCACGGTCGCCCAGCGCCGCCCGGATCGCGTCCGCGTCATGGGCGGCGTCGATGACGACCGCCTCGTGGTCGTCGCCCACGATCCACACGTTGTTGTCGACGTCCCAGGTGCCGCCGTCCAGCGAGAACGTGCCCGAGGTGACGAGGTGGTCGATCCGCGCCGCCATCACAGCACCACCACGGAACGCAGCACGTCGCCCGCGTGCATCCGGTCGAACGCCGCCTCGACCTGGTCCAGCGCGATGGTCTCGGTGACGAACGCGTCCAGCGGCAGCCGGCCCTGCAGATGCAGATCGACGAGCATCGGGAAGTCCCGCGAGGGCAGACAGTCGCCGTACCAGGAGGACTTCAGCGCGCCCCCGCGCCCGAAGACGTCCAGCAGCGGCAGCTCCAGCTTCATCTCCGGAGTGGGCACCCCGACCAGCACCACCGTGCCGGCCAGATCGCGGGCGTAGAACGCCTGCCGGTACGTCTCGGGGTGGCCCACCGCCTCGATCACCACATCGGCGCCGTGCCCGCCGGTCAGCTCGCGGATGGCCTCCACCGGATCGGTCTCGCGGGAGTTCACGGTGTGGGTGGCGCCCAGCGTACGGGCGGTCTCCAGCTTGCGGTCGTCGATGTCCACCGCGATGATCCTCGCCGCACCGGCCAGCAGGGAACCGGCGACGGCCGCGTCCCCCACCCCGCCGCAGCCGATGACGGCCACGCTGTCCCCCCGGCCCACCTGGCCGGTGTTGATGGCGGCGCCGATGCCGGCCATCACCCCGCAGCCCAGCAGCCCGGCCACCGCGGGGGAGACGGCCGGATCCACCTTGGTGCACTGCCCGGCGGCCACCAGCGTCTTCTCGGCGAACGCACCGATGCCCAGCGCCGGCGACAGCTCGGTGCCGTCGGTCAGGGTCATCTTCTGCTTGGCGTTGTGGGTGTTGAAGCAGTACCAGGGCCGCCCGCGCTCACACGCCCGGCACTGGCCGCACACCGCTCGCCAGTTCAGCACGACGAAGTCACCGGGGGCGACCTCGCTCACCCCCTCGCCGACCGACTCCACGACACCCGCCGCCTCGTGCCCCAGCAGGAAGGGGAACTCGTCGTTGATGCCGCCCTGCTTGTAGTGCAGGTCGGTGTGACACACCCCGCACGCCTGCACCCGCACCACGGCCTCACCCGGGCCGGGGTCGGGGATCACGATGGTCTCGACCCGCACCGGCTGGTCCTTGCCCGGTGCGATGACACCGCGTACTTCCTGCGCCATGAATGCAGACCTCTCGTCGGCGGGCTCGTTGATGATGATGCGGGTGCAGCGTAGGCCAAACCGGGCGGCTTCGTGTCGTTGCCCGGCGCCCACCGGGGCCCGGTCCGCACGGTCACGGTGGCAGCGGCAGGGCCCCTCGTCAGCACGTCGTGGACGGCGCGGGCCCGGTGGCACGGCAGCCGTCCCGGCCCCCGGCGGGCGTCGGCCGGGACCTCGCGGTCACCCCCGCGGATCACGCCCGGTACGGGGGCGGTACTCAGGACAGCTGTTCTTCACCGGTCGCCGCCCGCAGCCGTCCGACCACGTGCGTGCCCCCGTACACCGGTGCCTCGGCGAACGGTTCCAGCACCGCGGAATCGATTCCGCAGCGCAGCAGGGCGGCGGCCGTCGCCGGCATCCTGGCCCGGTCCGTACCGGCGGCGATCTTCACCGCCACCGCGTGGCCGTCGGGCAGCGCCGCGATCTGCACCCCCTCGAACCCGTCCTTGGCCAGCAGCCCGGGCACCGCCTCCATCAGCGCCGTGACATCGCGCCCGGCCCCGGCGACCATCCCCGGATGCGCGCGCATCGCGTCCGCCACCCGCCGCCCGGGTGTGCCCGGCGCCGCGGTGACCAGTGCGGCGGCGGCCCGGGCCAGACCGCGCAGCGAGGTGGCGAACAGCGGCGCGCCGCAGCCGTCCGCCGTCACCGCCGCCACCGGCATCCCGGTGAGCCGCTCCACCTCCGCGGCCAGCGCCCGCTGCAGGGGATGCTCCGGGTCCGGATAGTCATCGGTGGACCAGCCGCGCCCGCGGGCGGTCAGCAGCATGGCGGCGTGCTTGCCCGAGCAGTTCTGGGCGATCCGGGACGGCCCGTGGCCCTCCCGCAGCAGGCGCTCCCGCGCGTCCTGCCCGTACGGCAGATCGGGCACGTTGCGCAGCGCGTCCTCGCCGAACCCGCCCAGCTCCAGGATCCGGCGCGCCCCGGCCAGATGCCGCGGCTCACCGGAATGGCTGGAGGCGGCGAGCGCCAGCGACTCGCCCTCCAGCGGCAGCCCGGCCCGCACCATGCCCGCCGCCTGCACCGGCTTGAGCGCGGAGCGCGGATATATCGCCGCGTCGATGTCCCCGGCGGCGTGCACGACATCCCCGGCCGGGTCGAGTACCACCACCGAGCCGTGGTGGACACCCTCGATGATCCCGGCCCGCTCCAGCAGCACCAGCGGCACATGCGCCGGGAGCCGGACCGGGGGAGTGGTGGTGTGCCCTGTCCTCATGCCTGACCTTCCTGTCCCGCGGTGTCCGGCACCGCGCCCGTCCGTACGCCGGTGACCCGGCCCCTTACCCCGTACCAGCCCGCCACCAGTGCCACGGCGATCAGCGGCAGGCACAGCACGGTGGTCCGCCCGGGCCCCTCGCCGTCGGCGGCCATCAGCACCGGTACCGCGGCCAGGAAGGCGAGCGTGACCAACTGGGTGAACGGGGCGCCGGGCAGCCGGTAACCGGGCCGGGTCAGTTCGCCGCGCCGTGTCTTCCGCCAGAACCGCAGATGACAGACCATGATCAGCCCCCAGGTGGCCAGGATGCCGATGGCGGCGAAGTTCAGCACGATCTCGAAGGCGTCCTCGGGCACGACCGCGTTCAGCCCCACCCCGAGCACGCACACGCCCGAGGTCAGCAGGATGCCGCCGTAGGGCACCTGGTTGCGGTTCATCACCCCGGTGAAGCGGGGCGCCGAGGCGGACTTCGCCATCGAGCGCAGGATGCGGCCGGTTGAGTAGAGACCGGAGTTCAGCGAGGACAGGGCGGCGGTGAGCACCACGAGGTTCATCACGCCGCCCGCCGCCGGGATGCCGACGTGGGACAGCACCGTGACGAACGGACTCTCCCCGGCCGTGTACGCGTCCCAGGGCAGCAGCATGGCCAGCAGCAGCACCGAACCGACGTAGAACAGCGCGATCCGCCACATGATGGAGTTGATCGCGCGCGGCACGACCTTGTGCGGGTCCTTGGTCTCCCCGGCGGTGATGCCGACCATCTCCACCGAGGCGTACGCGAAGACCACGCCCTGGACGATCAGCAGCATCGGCAGCAGACCGGCCGGGAGGACCCCGCCGTTGTCCGTGATGAGCCCGGGCCCGCCGGTGTGGCCGTCCACCGCGTGCCCGGTGGTCAGCAAGAAGACGCCGATCGCCATGAAGGCGACCAAAGCACCGACCTTGACGATCGCGAACCAGAACTCCAGCTCGCCGAAGATCCGCACCGAGATGAGATTGACGGACAGCACCACCAGCAGCGCGATCAGCGCCAGCGCCCACTGCGGGACATCGGTGAACATGCCCCAGTAGTGCGTGTACAGGGCGACCGCCGTGATGTCGACGACGCCGGTGGTGGCCCAGTTCAGGAAGTACATCCAGCCCGCGACGAAGGCGCCCTTCTCGCCGAGGAACTCCCGCGCGTAGGACACGAAGGCCCCGGAGGAGGGCCGGTACAGCACCAGCTCGCCCAGCGCCCGCACCACCATGAACGCGAACATGCCGCACACCGCGTAGACGAGGGCCAGCGAGGGCCCGGCATCGGCGAGCCGGCCCCCCGCGCCCAGGAACAGGCCGGTGCCGATCGCGCCGCCGATGGCGATCATGTTCACGTGCCGGGGCGCCAGCGCCTTGCTGTACCCCTCGTCGCCCGCGTCGGTGACCTGACCGGCGGCGGGCTCCGTACGGAGGCCCAGCTCGGGGTTCTCGCTCACGGCCGGCGCTCGCCTTCGGGGGCCCGGGGCGCACGAGGGAAACCAGGGAGGCCTCGACCCGGTCGAGATGGTGCGCCATGGCGGCGACGGCGTCGTCGTGGGAACCGTCGATCAGGGCCCGGACGATCGCCCGGTGTTCCCGGTTGGAGTGCTCGCGGCGGCCGGCCGGCTCGGTGAGGAACGCGGACTGCCGGGCCAGGGCGTCCCGGATCTCCTCGATCACCTTCCGGAACACCGGATTGCGCGCGGCCTGCGCCACCCCGAGATGGAACAGGGTGTCCATCGCCACCCAGGCGGTGGTGTCCGACTCCCGCTCCATGCGCTCCAGCAGCCGGCTCAGGTGGTCGAGATCCTCGGCGGTCCGCCGCTGGGCGGCGTACCCGGCCATCGGCAGCTCGACGTGCCGCCGCACCTCCAGCAGATCGCCGGCCGTGTAGTCCCCGAAGGTGGCGTCCTCCACCGGCCCCCTGGAGATCACGAAGGTCCCCTTGCCGGTACGGGAGGCGGTCAGCCCCATCACCTGGAGCGCCCGCAACGCCTCCCGCAGCACCGACCGGCTGACCTCCAGCCGCCGGCACAGCTCGGCCTCCGAGGGCAGCTTGTCGCCGACCGCGTACGCGCCCCCCTCTATGGCGCCCCGCAGGTGGGTGAGCACGGCCTCCATGGCCCCGACCCGGCGCGGCACGGCGGCGCCCGCCGGGCTGTCTGACAGGTTCACGTGAAGGATCCTGTCAGACAGCCGGACAGCACTGTCAAGCGGCAGCGCCCGGTCATATGCCCATAACCCGGCAAAGAAGCCCCCTCGCCGTCGCTCCCCGTCCTTCGCCGATCTCCCAACGGGCCACGGTCGCCGCGTGGTCGACGCGCTGGAGCCCATCCGCGCCGAACGGACGACCCCGGCCCAGGGCACATAATGCAGCGGTGAGGAATGACGGTCCGATACCGCTGTCGGCGGGGGACATACCCGAGGGAACGCGGGAGTGGCGTGCGCGGGACGCGGAACGCTGGCTCGCCGTCCGGGCCGCGCGGTGGGCATGGCCGGTGTGGGCGGTACTCGCGCTGGTCGTCACCGCGGTGTGGGCAACCGCCTCCGTGCCGGAACCGGCCTGCACCGACGCCGCACCCTGCGGGCCCCAGTGGTGGGGCTTCGGGCTCTTCGGGGCGGGACTGCTGACGCTCTACGCCCTGTGCCTGCATCCCGCCCTCGCCCTCGTCACACTGGGCCCGGTGCTCGCCCTGGTCCTGCTGGAGCCTGCGGCGCTCGGCGATGCGGGTGACCTGCCGCGCCTGGGGGTGGCGGCCGCCGGTCTGTTCGGGTACGCCGGGCTGCACCACCGCCGCGACGTACGGCGGCGGCAGGGTGCGGTGGCGGCCGAGGCGTCCGCCGGGATACGGCACCGGGCGCCGCTGGGCCCCGTACCGCTGGGCGGCGGCCGGATCGCCCTGGTCGTGGGCGTTCTGCTGCTCACACTCGCCGCGGGCGCGCTGTGGCAGGCACTGCGCGGCATCGACCGGGACGCGAGCCGGGCCGCCGCCGCCACCGCCGTGTCGGCCGAGGTCACCGACCGGGGCGCGGACACCATCACCGTCACCCTGCCCGGCGGTGACAGCCGTACCCTGGCCGTCACCTATCCCGAGGACTACGCCGAGGGCGCCACCATCGGCGTGCTCGTCGACGGCGACTGGGCGCGCACCGTCGCCGAACCGTACGACCCCTTCGGCTGGCAACTGCTGCTGCTCGGCGCCGCCCTGCCCGGCAGCATCGCGCTGCTGCACCGCGCCGCCGCCCGCCGCCGTACCGCCGCCCTGATGAGCGGACCGCAGCCGGTGCTGCGGGTGCTTGCCGCCGAGGGCAAGGACGACAGCCGCACCTACGTCCACGCGGCCGACGACCACGCCGGTTCCCAGCCGCTGTTCAGCTTCTACGGCTGGCCCGAGCCGGCCCCGGAGGACACCGACCCGCAGGTCATCGCCGAGGAGGTGAGGGGCGCCCTGCGCGGCAGTGAGGCGGGCGTGCTGCGCGAGGCCGTGCTGTACGGGACGCCGCACGCGGGCGCCGGGGTGGCCGTGGTCATGGCGGGTGAGCACAGCGTCACCGTCGAACGCTCCGTCACCGGCGCCCGCCCCGAAGCAGCCCCGGCCACGGCCGGCCCGCGCTCCACCGCGCGCCGCCCCGCGCCACGCCGCCCGGTGCGGCGCACCCCCTCGGCGGCCGAGACCGCCGCCGGCATGACCCCCGGCGGCGCACCGCTCGCCTGGCGGGCCGGCGCCGTCTCCCGCGCGGTCGGACTGTTCCTGCTGCTGTTCAACGGCGGCTGCCTGTGGCTGGTGCTGCACGACGGCATCGGCTGGAACTGGCTGCTGCTGTTCGGCCTGCCCAGCTCCGTCAACATGACGGTGTGCGCCCTCAACTGGCGCATCACCGCCGACCGCGACGGCCTGTGGGTCACCGGCCCCTGGCGCGTGCACCGGATCCCCTGGGAGCAGTTGGCGTCGGTGCGCTCCGAAGGGGACGGCCTGCGCTTCCGGGTCGGCGGCCGCCGCGAGATCTCCCTGCCCGTCACCGGCCTGCGTCCCCTGGAACACCGGCTGCACGGCACCTCCCGCGCCGAGACGGCCCGGAACGAGATCAGGGCCCTGGACACCCATCCCGCCCTGCGCCCGGACCGGGAGGCCTCCGCCGGGGAACAGGGCTTCCCCCTCGGCCCGGTGATCGCCGTCCTGATCGCCGCCTGGTCGGCGCTGGTCTATCTGCTCTGAACCACGACGGATTCCGCGCGTCGCGATGAGTTCCGGGGCCGGGGGTGGTCAACCCTGTGAGGGTTCATCACCGCACCGGCAAGGAAGGCGTGAGTCATGGCGGAGCAGAAGATCACCGCGTGTCTGTGGTTCGAGCGCGACGCGGAGGAGGCCGTACAGCACTACCTCGCCGTCTTCGGCGGCGACGCCCGCGTGGTGGCGGAGCAGCGGTACACCGAGGCCGGGCCGGGCGAGCCGGGGTCCATGCTCACCCAGACGTTCGAGCTGGCCGGGCAGCGGTTCATGGCGCTCAACGGCGGGCCGCACGACACCTTCAACGACGCGATCTCGCTGTCCGTGGACTGCGCCGACCAGGCCGAGGTCGACCGGCTGTGGGCCGCGCTGTCCGAGGGCGGGGAGGAACGGGACTGCGGCTGGGTCAAGGACCGCTACGGGGTCTCCTGGCAGATCGTGCCCCGGGACCTGCCCGAGCTGATCGCCGACCCCGACCCCGTCAAGGCCGACCGGGTGATGCGGGCGATGTTCACCATGAAGAAGCTCGACATCCAGGCGCTGCGCGACGCCCACGCCGGGGCCTGAGCGGGCATCGGCATCCTCGACCCCGGCCGGGCGATCCGCGCGTCAGCGGGACGCGAGCCGGTCGTACTCGGCCTGGGTGAGCGGCAGTACGGTTCCGTGGCGCGGCGAGGCGGGCAACTGGTGGCCGGTGGACGGGACCCACTGCCCCGAGGCGAGATCGGTGGTCTCGAACGGCACATAGCCGCGGCCACCGAACTCGTCGATGAACAGGTACCACTTCTCCTCGGTGTTGGACTTGAACACGGTGGGGCCCTCGCCCCGGGCGATCGACCGGCTGCCGATGCACTCGGCGATGAACTCCCACGAGGTGGAGCGCAGTTCACGGGTGCGCTCGGCCACGATGAACTTTCCGCACGGGTTGGCGGCGCTGGTGTCCCGCTCGTCCTTCGTGAAGCGGTAGTAGTGGCCGTCGTGCGCGATGACGGTGGAGTCGATCACCGAGTGCCCCGGATCGCTCCACACCCGCGGCTCGCTGAAGGTGACGAAGTCCCGGGTCGTGGCGTACATCATGCGGTGGTGGGTGTTCCCGGTGTGGTCCGGGTCGTCCCGCGCGTACAGCTTTGACGCCCAGAACACCACGAACTCACCGCGCTGCTCGTCCCAGTACGCCTCGGGCGCCCAGGTGTTGCCCGCGGTGGCCGGGGCCACCCGCACCGCGCGCTGCGCCGACCAGTTCACCAGGTCGGTGGACTCCCACACCATGATGTCCAGGCTGCCGTGCCGCTGTGCGCGGTCCCAGTCACCGTTGCCGTGGATGCGCAGGTCGGTGGCGATCAGATAGAAGCGGTCGCCCTCCGGCGCCCGGATGATGAACGGATCGCGGACCCCGCGCTCGCCGAGCGACGACGTGAGAACGGGGTGCCCGCCGTTCAGCTCCCGCCAGTGCAGCGGGTCGTTGCCCTGGCTGAGCGCCATCCGCACCTGCTCGCCGTCGGCGCTGTCCTCGCCCGTGAAGTAGACGAACAGATAGCCCGCGTACTCCAGCTGTGCCCGCTCCCGCTCGCCGTCCCCCGCCCGTTCCGTGCTTCCGGCCGGTCCCGTGAACACCCCTGCCAGCAACGCCATCACTCCGATCAGTACGCCCGCCGTCCGCCGCATGCGCCCACCTCTCCGTTGAGATGTTTACGTAAACGCCAGCCGCTGAGCAGTATGACGCCCCCGGCCGTGCGGTCAATCCCGTCCGTACGCCGCACAGCGATGACCACGTGCCGCGACCGGGCCGGGGCGACCGGGCCCGTGGAGGGGCGACGGCGGGCCCCGTACGCCTCTGATGTGCCACGCGTCACACGCGAGACCCGGAACTCCGCGCCACCGGCACCCGACTCGTTGATCGTCCGCCCCGCACCGAGGAGTCCTGGATGTCCGCAGAACCCGAGACCGTGGCCGCGCCCCCGCCGCCCGCCGGTCCCCGCCGCGGCTGGCCGGCCCTGCGCCCGCTGCTGCTGCGACTGCACTTCTACGCCGGGGTGTTCGTCGCCCCCTTCCTCCTGGTGGCCGCGTTCTCCGGGCTGTTGTACGCCGGTTCGTTCCAGGCGGAGCGGATCGTCTACGCCGAGCAGCTGCGCGTACCGGCGGGGGAGGCCGAACTCCCCCTCACCGAGCAGATAGCCGCCGCCCGCGCCGCCCACCCGGAGGGCGAACTGAACGCGGTACGCCCCTCCCCGGAGTCCGGCGCCACCACCCGGGTGCTGCTGTCCGGGGTGGACGGCATCGCCGCCGACCACACCCTGGCCGTGTTCGTCGACCCGTACACCGGGGAGGTGCGCGGTGCGCTCGAACAGTACGGTTCCACCGGGGCGTTGCCGCTGCGCACCTGGATCGACAAGTTCCACCGCGATCTGCACCTGGGGGAGACCGGCCGGCTGTACGGCGAACTCGCCGCCAGCTGGCTGGGGGTGATCGCGGTCGCCGGCCTGGCGCTGTGGTTCACCCGCCGCCGCTCCGCGCGCACGGTGCGCGGCACCACCGGCCGGCGCCGGGTGCTGGGGGTGCACGGCACGGTCGGCGCGTGGTGCGCGGTCGGCCTGATCTTCCTGTCCGCGACCGGCCTGACCTGGTCGACCTACGCCGGACAGAACATCACCGAACTGCGCACCTCGCTGGGTCAGGAGACCCCGGTGGTCGATGCCGGGGCGGCCGGCGGCGGTGGCGAGCACGCGGAGCACGGGCAGGGACAGGGGGATGGCGGACACCAGCACGACCACGGCGCGGACGGGGCGACGCCCGGCGGCGTGAACCTGGACATCGTGCTCGCCGCCGCCCGGTCCCAGGGGCTGACGAACCCGGTGGAGATCCTCCCGCCGGCCGACGCCGAATCCGCCTATGTGGTCCGGCAGATCCAGCGCAGCTGGCCGGAGAAACAGGACGCGGTCGCCGTCGACCCGTCCACCGGCGCCGTCACCGACGTGGTGCGGTTCGCCGACTTCCCGGTGCTGGCCAAGCTGTCGCGCTGGGGCATCGATCTGCACACCGGAGTCCTGTTCGGCCTGCCAAACCAGATCCTGCTGGCCGCGCTCGCCCTGTCGGTCATCGTCCTGATCGTGTGGGGCTACCGGATGTGGTGGCTGCGCGGCCGGGGCACCGCGTTCGGCCGTCCGCTACCGCGCGGCGCCTGGCGTCAGGTGCCGCCCGCCATCGGCGTTCCGCTGATCGCGGTGACCGTCCTCGTGGGCTGGTTCGTCCCGCTGCTGGGCATCTCGCTGCTGGCGTTCCTGGTCATCGACATCGCGCTCGGTGCCCTCCGGCGCCACCGTTCCGGGCGCCGGGCGACGGTGAGCGCGGACCCCGGCTGAGGGCCGGTGAGGGCCGTACGCGGCGGCCTCCGGTAGCCACCCGCGGCGCCGTTCTGACATCGTTCCGCCCGGTCGCGGCCGTCCACGGGCGGAGGCCGCGCGGAACCCAAGGAGCGATGTGCCACTCGACCCCTTCCTCGCCGCGAAGCTGCACCTCATCGACGGTCTGCGCCGGTACGACCCGGCGGACCCCGAGGCCGGGCGGCGGTTCGAGGCGTTCTTCCGCGACCCGGCGCCCTGGCCGGAACCCGAGGCCGACACCGAGGAGCACATAGTGCCCGGGCCGCACGGCCCGATCCCGGTACGCGTCTACCGGCCGCGCGGCCGCGCGGCCGGCGGCCGGGCCCCGGGCTGCTGTGGCTGCACGGCGGCGGGTTCCGGGCCGGCGATCTGGACATGCCCGAGGCCCACCTGGTCTCCGCCGAACTCGCCGCCCGCGCGGGCGCGCTGGTGGTCTCCGTGGCTACCGGCTCGCCGTGGACGGCGTCCGCCACCCGGTCCCGGTCGACGACGTCCGCGCCGCCTGGCGGTGGCTGACCGGGCCCGAAGCGCCCACGTACACGGGGCCGCCGGCCCTCGGTGGCGCCAGCGCGGGCGCCGCCCTCGCGCTGTCGGCCGCGATCGGGCTGCGCGACGCCGGGTCGGCACCGCCCGCCGCGCTGCTGCTCGCGTACCCCTTCGCGCACTTCCCGGTCCCCGTGCTGGACGACGACACGGCGGCGCTGATGCGCGAACTGCCCCCGATCCTGCGGTTCGGCACCGAGTCGATCGAGGACATGGTGCGGAACTACGTGGGCCGGATCACCGAACTGCCTCCGGCCGCGATGCCCGGCGCGGCCCGCCTGACCGGGCTGCCGCCCACGGGCATCGTCCTGTCCGAACTGGATGACCTGCGGCCCTCGGGCGAACTGCTCGCCCGTCAGCTGACCGAGTCCGGCGTTCCCACCCGCACCTGTCTGGCGGCCGGCATGCTGCACGGCCATCTCAACCGCACCCCGTCGCTGGCCGAGGTCGACCGTTCCCTCACCTTCTTCGCGACCCTCCTGACCGGCTGACCCGTCCGGCGTGTGCCGCCGCGCGGCCCGCTTGCGTAAGCTGCCCTCCTCCGGCCCGGCCGACCGGGCCCGGACGGCGCGAGGCGTACGGGGACCGGCCTTCGCGGCACGGCGGGCGCGCGGTCCCGGGCGGTGATGAGGATGGCGGGCGGAACGAGACGGGCCGAACAGGTCAGCGCGACCCGGGACGCGCTGCTGACCGCGGCGGAACGGCTGTTCGCCGAGCGCGGGGTGCACGCGGTCGCGCACCGGCAGATCAGCGAGGCCGCCGGGCAGGGCAACAACGCGGCCGTCAGCTACCACTTCGGCACCAAGGACGAGTTGATCCGCGCGCTCGCGCGCCGGCACGCGGAGCGGATGGAACGCATCCGGGTCCGGCTGATGGCCGGCCTGGACGATTCCGCCGGGCTGCGGGAGTGGGTCACCTGCTTCGTGCGCACGCTCACCGACCACCTGGAGTCGATGGGCGGCGGCCCCACCTGGTACGCCCGCTTCATCGCCCAGGTCACCGCGGATCCCGCGCTGTACGCGCTGGTGGCGGAGGAGACCCTGGCCGTCTCGCCCTCGCTGACCCGCCTCCACGCGGGCATGAACGGCGCGCTGCCCGAACTGGCCGCCGGGGTGCGCGCCGAACGCGCCGCCATGACCCGCCATCTGATCGTCCAGATGGCCGTCGAGCGAGAACGCGCCCTCGCCACGAACGCCCCCACGGCACACGCCTCCTGGCCGGACATGGCGACGGGCCTGATCGACGTGATCGTCGCGCTGTGGCAGGCGCCCGTCACCCGGATGGATGAAATTAAAGCGAACGCTTGATGAGTGATCCGGGCGGGTGCTTCGCTGGGTGAGCGGGGACAGCGACTCACCGGCTCACAGGCTCACAGGAGAGCGATATGACCTCAGCAGGCCGCGCGACCCAGCCACCGCTCATCGAGGACCACCACAGCCCCGAGGACTTTCCGATGGCCAGGGCGGCCCGCTGCCCGTTCGACCCGCCCCCGGCCCTGGCCGCCATGCAGCGGCGTGCCCGGTTCGAGCGAGTCAGGCTGTGGGACGGCAGCACCCCGTGGCTCGTCACCCGCTACGCGGACCAGCGCGCCCTGCTGCTCGACCGGCGGGTCAGCGCCAACCCGTTCAGCCCCGGCTATCCGCTGCCGACACCGCTGACCGGCCGGTCCTCCTTCAGCTTCATCCTGCGCGATGACCCCGAACACGCCCGGCTGCGACGGATGGTGCAGGCCCCCTTCACCATCAAACGTGTCGAGGCGATGCGGCCCGCCGTCCAGCGGATCGTCGACGACCGGATCGACGAGCTGCTCGCCGGGCCCCGCCCCGTCGATCTGGTCCGGGCCTTCGCGCTGCCGGTGCCCTCCCTGGTGATCTGCGAACTGCTCGGCGTGCCGTACACGGACCACGCGTTCTTCCAGGAGCACAGCGCCGTCCTCCTCAGGAGGGACGTGGACCCGGCGCTGCGTACGGCCGCCCACGTGGAACTGACCCGCTACCTGGACGATCTGATGGGCCGCAAGGCGGCGGCCCCGGCCGATGACCTGCTGTCCGGCCTGGTCTGCCGGGTGGAATCGGGTGAACTGACCCGCCAGGAGGCCGCTCAGATGGGTGTGCTGCTGCTGGTGGCCGGCCACGAGACGACCGCCAACATGATCGCGCTCGGCACCGCCGCGCTGCTCGAACACCCGGAGCAGCTCGCCCTGTTGCGCGAGAGCGACGATCCGGTCCTGATCACCTCCGCGGTGGAGGAACTGCTGCGCTATCTCGACATCACCCACACCGGGCGGCGCCGGGCGGTGCTGGAGGACATCGAGATCGCCGGCGTGACCCTGCGCGCCGGTGAGGGCATCATCTGCTCCAACGACATCGCCAACCGCGACCCGGACGCCTTCACCGACCCCGACCGCCTGGACCTGGCCCGCGGCGACGCGCGCCGGCACGTCGCCTTCGGCTTCGGGGTGCACCAGTGCCTGGGCCAGCCCCTGGCCCGCCTGGAACTCCAGGTGGTCTGCGGCACGCTGTACCGCAGGATCCCCACCCTCCGGCTCGCCGGGGACGGCGGCGTCGGCGATCTCGCGTTCAAGCACGACGGTGCCGTGTACGGCGTGTACGAGCTGCCCGTGACCTGGTGAGCGTCCCGGCGGCGGCCGGTGAACCGGAGCTAGCCGGCCGCCGCCGTGATGCGGGCGATCGCCTCGACGGTCAGGGCACGGTCGTGCGGCTCCCTGGCCAGCGCGCGGTGCAGGGTCAGCCCCTCGATCAGCGCGTCGAGCTGCCGGGCCGTCGCCGGGTCGAAGTGCTTCTCCAGATGGACCCGGCTGCGCCGCATCCACTCATGGGTGAGTTCCCGGTAGGCGGGCCGGCGGGTGGCGAGGGTGTACAGCTCCTGGGTGAGGACGAGATCCCGGGGACCGTCCTCCGACATGGTGTGCACCAGGTCGGCGATCGCCGCTCGCGCCGCGTCCCGGTCGGCGCAGCCGCCGAGATGGGCGTCGAAGAGCGTGACCATCCGGTCGGTGAACCGTCCGAACGCCTCCCGCAGCAGCTGGTCGATACCCGTGAAGTGGTACGTCATCGACCCCAGCGGGACCCCGGCGCGGGCGGCGATCCTGCGGTGCGAGACGCCCGCGACGCCGTCCTCGGCGATCAGGTCGAGCGTCGCCGCGATGATCCGCTCGCGCCGCAGCGGGTCCGTGTGTCCGGTGGCCATGGTGGTGGTCGGCCGGCTCAGAGGTTCCGGACCGGGCGGGCCGGGTTGCCGACCGCGACGACGTTCGCCGGCACGTCTTTCGTCACGACCGCGCCGGCGCCGATGACCGCGTTGTCCCCGATGGTCACCCCGGGCAGGACGATCGCGCCGCCGCCCAGCCACACGTTGTCGCCGATGGTGATCGGGCGGGCGGCCTCCAGCTTGTCGCGCCGGGGCTGTGGCTCCAGCGGGTGGGTGGGGGTGAGCAGTTGGACGTTCGGCCCGATCTGGCAGTCCGCCCCGATGGTGATCGCCGCGACGTCCAGGGCGGTGAGGTTGAAATTGGCGAACGTGCGCGGGCCGATGGTGATGTTGCTGCCGTAGTCGACGTACAGCGGCGGTGTCAGGTGGGCCTCCTCGCCCAGGGAGCCCAGCAGTTCCTCCAGGATCGGCCGGGCGGCGGCCACGTCCTCGACGTAGGCGGCCTGGTAGCGGGCGGCCAGCCGTACGGCCCGCTGGTGCCGGCGGGCGATCTCCGGGTCGTCGGCGATGTAGAGGTCACCCGCCTCCATGCGTTCGAGGTTGCTGCGGGGGTCCTGGGCGAAGTGGTCCGTGGCCATGCGGACGATCGTACGCTCCCGAGCGTACGGCCGTACACTCCCGCCGTGTGAGAACGTAGCCCCGACGGGATACCCGCCGACCCCGGAGGACGGCTGTGTCAGGAGCGGTGCCGCGAACGGCGGCCTCCTCAGGGGGCTATGCCAAGGGCCGGGCCCGCCGCGAGCAGATCGTGGCGGCCGCCGCGGAGGCGTACACCGAGACCGGCTACCACGGCGCCTCGCTGCGCGAGATCGCCAAACGGGCCGGCATCAGCCACGCCGGACTGCTCTACCACTTCCCCCAGCGCGAGGCCCTGCTGGCGGCGGTGCTGGAACGGCGCGACGCCCAGGACGCACAGCTGGTCGGAACGCCCGTGCCCGCCCCGATGGACATGGTGCGGCATCTCCTCGACCTGGCTCATCACAACGCACGCCACCCGCCGATCGTCGAGCTCTATGTCCGCCTGGCGGCCGAGGCGTTCGCCCCCGACCACCCGGCGCACGACTACTTCACGCGGCACTACGCCCAGGTGCGCGCGTTCGCCAGGACCGCGCTGGAGGAACTGGGCGCCGCCGGGCAGTTGCGGGAAGGCGTCGACCCCGCCACCGCGGCGGTCGGCCTGGTGGCCCTCATGGACGGCCTCCAGGTGCAGTGGCTGACCAGCCCCGGCGAGATCGACATGGCCGGCACCCTGCGGTTCTTCATCGAGCGGCTGCTGCGGGCACCCGAGGGCCCGCCCGGGCCGCCGGACGCGAGCGGAGCAGCACCGCCAGCGCCGCCGCCGCGGTGATCACCTCACCGGCCGCCAGCGCGATCCACACCCCCAGGGTGCCGGTTCCCCCGAGAACCACCACCAGCGGCACCTTGACCAGCACCAGGGCGCCGACGGACAGCAGATAGGCGGGTCGTGGCCGGCCCAGGGCCTGGAAGTACCCGGCGGCCAGCGGGGCGACCCCGGCCACGGCCTGGCCGATGCCGATGACGCGCAGCCCGTCCCGCGCGACCGCCGCGGTCGCCGGATCGTTCAGGAACAGCCCCACCAGCGGTTCCGCCGCGACCACCAGCACCGTCGCGGTGACCACGCCGTACAGCAGTGAGCCGCGCAGCGCCAAAGTACGGGCCCGGACCACCCGTTCCGCCAGGCCGCGCCCCGCGTTGTAGCCGACGATGGGTTGCAGACCCTGGCTGATGCCGGTGTGCGGCATCATCGCGAACGTCTGGAGGCGGGCGCACACGGCGTACGCGGCCAGCGCGGTGGCCGCCCCCGCCGCGGCCAGCGTGGTGTTGACCAGCACCGCCAGCAGCGTCACCCCGGCACCCGCGAGGAACGACGGCAGCCCCAGGCCCAGCAGCCCGCGCAGGGTGCCGGCGTGCGGGCGCAGCGCCGAAACCCCCACCCGGTAAGGGCGGTCGCGGCGGCCGAAGAAGAACCACAGGCTCATCGCGGCGGACACCGCCTGGCCGCCGACGGTGCCCAGCGCCGCGCCCCGCACCCCCATGCCCAGCCCGAAGATCAGCAGCGGGTCGAGGGTGATCTGCACGGCCACCGGCACCACCCACAGCAGCGTCGAGAAGCCGATCCGGCCCTCGGCGCGCACCAGTCCGGAGAAGCCGGTGGAGACCACCGCCCCGCACAGCAGGATCACCGCGTACGCGTGGGCGTCCTCGCGCAGTGGCCCCCGCGCGCCGAGCAGGGTCAGCAGCGGGTCCAGGAAGACCAGTCCGAGGACGGTGGTGGCCAGGGCCACGGACCAGAAGAGGGTGAAGGCGTTGCCGGCGGCCCGGGCGGCGGCCCGGGGGTCGCCCGCGCCCAGCGCGCGGGAGATGAGGGAGGCGCCGCCGGCCCCGACGGTGGTGGACACGGCGCCCAGCAGGAGCAGCAGCGGCGCGACCAGGTTCACCGCGGCCATCGCCTGGTCGCCCACCCCACGGCCCACGAACCAGGCGTTGCTCAGGGCGTAGACCCCGTAGACGCCGACCGAGGCGGTGGTCTGGGTGCAGGGGTGCCACAGCAGCCGGCCCACCGGCCGCTCGGCCAGCCGGGCCGCCGCGTCGGTCTGTCCCCTCACGGTCCGGTGCGGCCGAACAGGGCCATGACCTCGGTCAGTCGCTCGCGCGCCCAGTCGTACTGGCGGGTGTCGGTGTGGCCGCGGTAGTCGGTCTCGATCACCATGACGAGCACCAGGTACAGGCAGTACAGCCGGCGCCGCCAGGTCTCGTTCTCCGTGAGCGCGCCGTGTCCGTAGCCGCGCAGGAAGGCCGAGGAGTCGCCGAAGGCGGCCAGTTGCGTACCGGTGAAGCCGGCCTCGATCAACGGGTCGCCCCAGAACGCCCGTTCGTGGTCGATGACGCACACGATCCGGCCCTCGCGCACCATGACGTTGCCGGCCCACAGGTCCCACTCGACCAGGCGCGGCTCGACCACCGCGTCCAGGGCCGGGGCGTACTCGGTGAGCACCGCGCGGACGGTCGCGTACGGCCGTCCGAGGTCCACCGCCCGCCGCTCCCCGTCGGCGAGGACGTCCTCGAACATGCCGGTGAACACCCGTCGCCAGCTGGAGTCGCCGGGGCCGGCCAGCGGGCCGAAGGCGGTGCCCCGTACGGAGTTCAGCTCGCGGTTGGCGGCGCCCAGCCGCTCGTGGTAGGCGTCGCGTTCGGCGGCGGGCAGGCGGTCCTCGATGACGTCGAGGTTGTCGGCGTCGATGAACGGCATGAAGAAGTAGTCCGCGTCGCACAGTTCGTGGCCGCGGTCGGCGAAGTCCACGGCGGGGACCGGGACCCCGGTGTGCTTGCGGATGAGTTCCAGCGCGGCGAGTTCGGTGCCCATCGCGCCGCGCTCGTAGGTCAGTACCTCCACCCCTGGCGGTGGGGCGATCTTCAGGACGACCTCGGCGCCGTCCCGCAGGCGGATCCGGTAGGCGACGTTGAACCAGCCGTGTCCCAGCTCCCGGGCCCATCCCTCGCCGTGCGGGACGCGCTCGGGGCCGTAGGCGCGCTCGATCATGGCCCGCAGGACGGCGGGCGGCTGGCGGTTCTTCGTGATGCTCTCCACGGCGAGATTTCTACCAGGTGGTTGGAATTGCCACCAGGTCCCGTAGGGGCGCGATCTCCCGCCCCGCTCAGCGACGTTGCGGCAGCCGGGCCGCCCCCCCGGGCGCACCGCGCGCCGACCCTTGACCCGGACCACGGCCCTCCCTACTCTCCGCCTTCATGGGTGAACAGCGTCCACGTATGGAGACAACCGTCTGATGAGCAGGCTCACCATCACCGCCGTACGGCTGACCCCGATCCTCGTGTCCGACCCCCCGCTGCTCAACACCCAGGGCGTCCACCAGCCGTACACCCCCCGCCTGGTCGTCGAGGTGGAGACCGCGGACGGGGTCACCGGCCTCGGCGAGACCTACGGGGACACCACCTACCTCCGGCTCGCCCGCCCGCTCGCCGACGCCCTGCCGGGGCACCGCGTCAGCGACCTCAACGCCCTCTTCGCCCTCGCCGAACGCGTCTGCGGCGACGCGCCGCCCGCCACCGGCGCCGCCACCCTGGACGTCGGCGGCCAGCGTGGCGTGCTGACCGCCGACAAGCTGCGGCTCTCCGTCGTCTCCGCCTTCGAAGTGGCCTGCCTGGACGCCCTCGGCCGCACCCTCGGGCTCCCCGTGCACGCCCTGCTGGGCGGCAAGGTCCGCGACAGCGTCGACTACAGCGCCTACCTCTTCCACCGCTGGGCCCGCCACCCCGACGGCGTCCCCTGCGAACCCGACGACTGGGGCGCCGCGCTCGACCCCGCGGGCATCGTCACCCAGGCCCGCCGCTTCGCCCGCGAGCACGGCTTCACCTCCTTCAAGCTCAAGGGCGGGGTCTTCGAACCCGACCGGGAGATCGCCGCCGTGCTCGCCCTCGCCGAGGCGTTCCCCGGCATGCCGCTGCGCCTGGACCCCAACGGCGCCTGGTCCGTGGAGACCTCCCTGTACGTCGCCGGCCGGCTGCGCGGCGTCCTGCAGTACCTGGAGGACCCGGCCACCGGCACCGACGCGATGGCCCGCGTCTCCGCCGGCACGGACGTCCCGCTCGCCACCAACATGTGCGTCACCACCGTCCCGGAGATCCGTGACGCGTTCACCCGGGACGCCGTCCAGATCGTGCTCTCCGACCACCACTACTGGGGCGGACTCCACCGCACCAGGGAACTGGCCGCCGTCTGCCGCGCCTTCGGCGTCGGCCTGTCCATGCACTCCAACACCCACCTGGGCATCAGCCTCGCCGCGATGACCCAGGTCGCCGCCACCGTCCCCCACCTCGACTACGCCTGCGACAGCCACTACCCCTGGCAGCGCGAGGACGTGATCACCACCCGGACGCGCTTCCGCGACGGCCGCGTCACCGTCTCCGACACCCCGGGCCTGGGCGTCGAACTCGACCACGAGCGGCTGGCCGTACTGCACGGCCGCTGGCTGGACGAGAGTACGTACGGCCACTACCGGGACCGGGACGACGCCGCCGCGATGCGGGCCGCCGACCCCGGTTGGCAGGCTCCCTCCGTACCGCGCTGGTGAGCTGCCACGCCGCACACCAGCACGGCCCCCGTCAGCCGTGCGGCGCGCCGGTGACCGGCACCGCCATCCGCCGATCCTCCCCGAACCCCCGCTCGCCGGACCACTCCATCCGGCACCAGGGGAGGGCGAGTTCGGCGGGGGTGGTGACCGTCCGGGGGGCGAGGCGCTCAAGCGGGACGGCCTCGCGGTGCCGGCCGAAGACCGTGTCGACGTACCGGTGGCCGGTGTCCGCGGCGATGAAGACCACGGTGCGTTCCGGGTCGTGGCGGTGCTCCCAGCGGGCGGCCAGATACGCGGCGCCGGTGGACAGGCCGGCGAAGACCGCGTGCCGGCGCAGCAGATCGACGCTGCCGGCCAGGGCGGCGTCGAAGGCGGTCCAGTGCACGGTGTCGTAGCTGGTGTGGGAGACATTGCCCATCGGGATGGAGGAGCCGATCCCGGCGATGATGATCTCCGGGTCGGTCACCCGCTCGCTGCCGAAGGTGACACTGCCGAACGGCTGCACGCCGACCAGGCAGAGGTCGGTGCCGCCTTCGCGGAGGTACCGGGCCAGCGCCCCGGTGGAGGCGCCGGACCCGACGCCGCCGACCAGGGTGAGCGCCTGCCCCGGTGTTTCCTCGGCCACCGACGCGGCGACGGCCCGGTATCCGAGGTAGTGGATGTCGTCGTGGTACTGGCGCATCCAGTGGTAGGCGGGGTGTTCGGCGAGGATCTCGCGGACGCGCCGCACCCGCCGCCTCTGGTCGAGTTTGAGGTCGTCGCTTGGCGGCATCTGCTCCAGACGGGCGCCGAGGACGGCGAGTTGGGTGCGCAGCACCTCGTCGATGGTGGTGGAGCCCACGATGTGACAGCGCAGGCCGTGGCGGTGGCAGGCGAGGGCGAGCGCGTAGGCGTAGATGCCGCTGGAGCTGTCCAGCAGGGTGTCGCCCGGCCGTACGGTGCCGCGCTCAAGCAGCTGCCGCACGGCGGCGAGGGCGGAGACGACCTTCATGGTCTCAAAGCGCAGGCAGATCAGTCCGGGTTCGAGGCGTATCAGGTCGGGGGCGCCGATCGCGTCGGACACGTGGTCGTGCATGCGTGCTCACCTTCTCGTTCTCTGTGTCCGGCGTGCTCGCGGACGTCGTGAAGATCCGGGTGGTGGGGATGCCCGTGCGCTCCAGCCGGTGGAGGCAGCGGCGTATCCGTGGTCGCAGGCGGGGGAGAGCGGGGTCGAAGAGCACTCCGGCGACATTGCCGCTGTGCGCGATCTGTACGCCCGCCGCGCCGGTCTCGGCCGCGATGGCCTCCAGCAGCGGGAGTTCCTCCTTGGTGAGCAGTCGCTGGTGGAGGCGGGCGCTCGCGGTGCAGACCCGGCCGAGCAGTGCGGTGTCGGCGGTGGTGACGGCGCGACGCAGCAGGCCGCGCAGACTCTCGTACGTGGTCACGTCCTCGTCGCGGTAGGCGTCGGTGGGCAGGGCCAGGGTGTCGACCGGTGCGCCGCCGCTGGTGGCGCAGCCGACGACCACGGCCGGCGGCAGCGCCGTGCCGAGCACTTCGAGGACGCGTCCCTCGCGCTGGGCGAACAGGACGGGGGCCCGCCCGTCGTCGAGCATGAGGGGGTCGCAGGCGTGCTCGGCGGCCACCGCCAGCCGGGCCACCTCGGGTGCGGTCAGCGCGACGTGGTAGCCGGCGGCCACCGCCCGGATGGTGGCGATGATGTCGCTGGTGGACGAGCCCATCCCCAGGCCCACCGGGACGGCGCCGCGCAGCAGCAGCCGGCCGCCGCACGGCGTCCGTCCGCTCCGGCGGGCGCACTCCGCGATGGTCGAGGCCGCCGCGCGCAGCGCCTTGACCCGGTCCGGGGGGTGGACCGTGAGCCGGCCGGCGGGGGCCTTGGGGCACGGGGTGAACTCCGCGCGGCTGCCCAGCGAGTCCGTAGTGGGCAGCGAGAGGGTGACCAGGCCCAGCGAGGTCCGGCCGGTCCGGTCGCGGAAGGCGCCCTGCAGGATCTCGCCGTGGTGACAGGGGGCCTCCCCGGTGCCGGTGGAGGGGATCACGCGGTGGCCCGGTACCGGTACAGCACCGTGGGCTCGGCGCTGAACTGGGAGAAGGGGAAGGGCTCCGCGGACAGCGCGGTCACCCCGTTGCCGAGGAAGGCGCGGGCGACGGCGCTGCCGCTCTGCGCGTAGACCACCAGCGGGATGCCGCGCTCCCGGCAGCGGCCGAGGATGGTGTCGAAGGAGCCGTTGCCCAGGGTCATCCCGGTGGCGACCACCGCGTCGGCGCAGCCCAGGACCTCGTCCATGGAATCGGTGACGGGCTCCTCCCACTGGGTGGTGCGCAGGTTGAAGTCACAGGGCAGGCAGACCCCGCCCCGGTCGCGGATGGCGGCCACCAGCGGGTTGACGACGCCGATCAGGGCGACCTTGGCGCCCTCGGGGATGTCCAGCAGTCCGGCGATGGCCGTGTCCCGGGCGCGGGCGCGTTCCTCCGGCGTTCCCCGGGGCAGGCCGACCGGCTCGGCGGCCGGGTCCTCACGGTGCGGCGACGCCTCGGCGAGGAGGGCGTCGAGCGCCGCCAGCCGCAACGGGCGCGGGACGTCCTCGCCGAGCAGGGCGCGGAGCGGGGCGCCGGTGTACCGGCGGCACAGCGCCGGGTCGGTCTCGCCGTCCTCGACGGCGCAGGCCCCGAACGACCCGCCGCTGCGGACGAGCAGATACTGGTTGAGGTAGGTGGTGTCCCCGCCGGACAGCCGGGTGCCGTGGTGCAGCCAGAAGACAGCGGTCGCGGTGGGGGCGGCCGGGCCGGCGCCGGTCGCGTCCGCCAGCACGGCGCGGCGCAGTTCCTCGACAGTGGCGGGCGGCGCGGTGGGCCGGGCGGTGGGCCGGGTCATGCGGCGGGCTCCTGGCGGTCGGCAGCCGGGAGGGTGAGCCGGAAGAGATAGGTCAGTACCCCGTCCCGCCAGTCGTGGCGCAGAGTCACCTCCGGGTGGAAGCCGAGGGACTGGGCCTGCCCGATGATGGCGCGCAGGTCGGCGGTGTTGGAGGCGATGAGATGGACCTCGCCGCCGGCCGCGAGCAGGTCGCCCTCGGCGAGCCGGCTGAAGAAGGCGGCCAGCAGCGGGGCGCCGACGCACACGTTGCGCACCACGTCGGGGTCCTCGCTCACCCGTCTGCTGACGGCGGGCGGGTTGAAGGTGATGACATCCAGTCGGGTCCCGGGCGGCAGCGCGTCGAACAGGTCGGAGACGAGCGGGTGGAAGGTGGTCCCCGGACGGTCCCCGACGATCCGCTCGTAGTGCCGCCGTGTGGTGGCGACCGACTCCGGGTGGATGTCGAGCGCGTAGATCTCGCGGGCGCCGCGCTGCCCGGCCGCCACGGCCTCGACGCCGAGGCCCACGCCCATGGCGGCGTAGCGGCGGCCGGCCACCTCGATACGGCCGTCCAGGATCCGCTCGTGGATCATGCGGCTGGTTTCCCCCGGCTGGAAGACGCCGGGCGGCAGGTCGAACGTCCAGCCGTTCCAGGTGTGCTGACGGGTGGTGTGGAGGTCGGCCCTGGGCTGGTTGAGGGCGATGATCCGGTCCGCCGGCAGGGGCGGGGGAAGCTGATCGGCGAACGCCGGTCCTGGCGCCGGGTGATCCACGAGGTCTCCCTTGGTAGCGGAGTGGTCGCACTCCGATGACCGTGCGAGTATTACAAACGATTTTCATTTCTGTCTAGAGTTGCCCTTGGCCCCAACCGCCCCCCGTGGCACGGGAGTAGGCCCCCGGCGGGCGCCTGTGTCGCTGCCCGCCGACCGGTGGTCGCGGACGCACGGTGGGGCCGTGCACCCTCCGCCCCGCACGACTGACCGCACATCAGGCCGCTCCGACCCTCAAGGAGGCACCACCGTGGCCGGTCCCCCCGCGTCAACCCTGGAACCCGTCACCGCCGACCGCCCGCGGTCCGTACTGCGCGAGGTCTCCTTCCTGCGGCTGTGGGCGGGCTCGACCGCCTCCGGCCTGGCCACCTGGGCGATGCCCTTCATCCTCGGGCTCGCGGTGCTGCACAGCGCCATCACGCCCACCGCGCTCGGCCTCGTACTGGCCGTACGCACCGTCGGCTTCCTGATCGCGGTGCCCGTCGGCGGTGTCCTCGCCGACCGCTGGTCGCGCCGCTCCGTCGTGCTGTGGTCCTCGCTCGCCGCCGCCGTCGCCACCCCCGTACTGGCGATGTCCCTGGGGCGTTCGGTCGCCCTGATGGCGGTGGCCGGCGCGGTGATCGGTGCCGGGCAGGGCGCCTGCCGGCCGGCCTTCCAGGCCCTGACCGCCGAAGTCGTGCGGCCAGGGCGGCGCCAGCAGGCCAACGCCGCGATGACCCTGGCCGTCCGCGTCACCACGCTGGCGGGGCCCGCGCTGGCCGCACTGCTCGCCACCGTGCTGGATGTACCCACGCTGCTGCTGGGCAGCGGCGTGCTGTGGCTGGCCGCCGCCCTCCTGCCGCCCCGGGGGAAGCCCGCCCCCGCCCCCGCCCCGGACGGGGCCGAGCGGCCCGGATTCACCGCCGAGTTCGCCGACGGCGTGCGGGAAGCGCGCCGCCACCCCTGGTTCCTGGGCGGTCTCGTGGCGCTCGCCGCCGTCATCGCCACCGGATACTCGGCCACCGGAGTCGTTCTGCCGATGGTCAGCCGGGACCGCTACGGCACCGAGGCCGTCCTGGCCACCGCCGTCACCGCCTACACGGCGGGAGCCCTGTTCGGCGCGCTGCTCATCTCCCGCTGGCGCCCCCGCTTCCAGGGCTGGGCCGCGCTGGCGGCCCTGGCCTGCTACGGGTTCGCCCCGCTGAGCCTGTGGCTGCCGGGGCCGGTGGCCCTGGTGGTGGTCGCCTACGCGGTGGCGGGCGTCGGCATCGAACTGTTCAACGTCCCCTGGTTCACCGCCATCCAGCGCGAGGTGGAACCGCGACGGCTGGCCAGGGTCTCCTCGCTCGACTTCATGGTCTCCTACGGCCTGGCCCCCGTGGGCCTGGCCCTGATCGCCCCCGCCGTCGACGCCTTCGGGCCCGGCCCGGTGCTGGGCCTGTGCACCCTGGTGTGCTTCCTCGTCCCGGCGGGCGCGGCGCTGGTGCCCACCGCGCGCCACTTCTCGCGGGGCGGGGCACGGTCCACTCCGGAGGCGGTTGCCTAAGGGGGTGTGCACCGCGCGGGCCCCCGCTCCGCGGCTGCCCTGAAGGCCCCCTCGGCGGCGACCGTTTGACGAAACGGGCACAGCGCACAACACTGATACGACAATGATTTCCATTATCGACAGATTGCGTGAGCCCTCGGGGGACCTCACCGTCCGCCCGGACCCCGGGCCCACCGGCCGGGGCCTCGCCCTCCCCGTCCTCGCCCTGCTCGCCGTGCTGATCGTCTCCGTGGTCGTGGCCATCGGTCTCGGTCCGGCCGCCATCTCACCCGCGGACACGACCCGTTACCTGTGGGCCGCGCTCACCGGCGGCACCATCCCCGCCGAGAACCTGACCGGCTACCAGATCATCTGGGAGGTCCGCACCCCCCGCGTGCTGCTGGCCGTCGTCGTCGGCGCCGGCCTCAGCGTGGTCGGCGTCGCCGTACAGGCCCTGGTACGCAACGCGCTGGCCGACCCGTTCGTCCTGGGCGTCTCCTCCGGCGCCTCGGTCGGCGCGGTCGCCGTCATCGTCCTCGGCGGTTTCGGCGCCTTCGGCGTCCACGCCCTGTCGGCCGGCGCCTTCGCGGGTGCGCTGGCCGCCTCCGCCCTCGTCTACCTGGCCTCCTACAGCCGCACCGGACTCACCCCGCTGCGCCTGGTCCTGACGGGGATCGCCCTCGCCTACGGCTTCCAGGCCGTCATGAGCGTCATGGTCTACCTCGCCCCCGACGGCGAGGCCACCCACACCGTCCTGTTCTGGACGCTGGGCGGGCTCGGCGCCGCCACCTGGGGCTCGCTGCCCACCGTCGCGGTGATCGTCCTCGCCGGGGCCTTCGTCCTGCACCGCCACTCCCGGGCCCTGGACGCCATGGCACTGGGCGACGAGACGGCCGGCAGCCTCGGCGTGGACGCCACCGCCCTGCGGCGCGGCCTGTTCGTCATCACCTCCCTGATGACCGGCGCGATGGTCGCGGTCAGCGGGGCGATCGGCTTCGTCGGCCTCGTCATGCCGCACCTGGTCCGCATCCTCGTCGGCGCCCGCCACGCCCGGGTGCTCGTCCTCGCACCGCTCGTCGGCGCCGTCTTCATGGTCTGGGCCGACCTCGTCGCCCGCACCCTCGCCGCTCCGCGCGAACTTCCCCTCGGCGTCATCACGGCCCTGGTCGGCGTCCCGGTGTTCATCACCCTGATGCGCCGCAAGGGCTACGTCTTCGGGGGCCGCTGATGACGCTGCGACTCGACGCGCTGGGGGTCGTCAGGGACGGCCGCGCCCTGGTCCGCGACCTGTCCCTGGATGTGGGGAGCGGCCAGATCGTGGGCCTCGTCGGACCCAACGGCAGCGGCAAGTCCACCGCCCTGCGCTGCGTCTACCGGGCGCTCGCCCCCACCACCGGCACCGTATGGCTCCACGACCGCGAGCTGACCACCTACACCCGCCGTGACAGCGCCCGGCACATCGCCGCGCTCACCCAGGAGAGCGGATCCGAACTCGACTTCACCGTTGCGGAGATCGTCGCCCTCGGCCGCTCACCCCACCTGCGCGGCAACCAGGCACTGGGCCCCCGCGAGACCGAACTGTGCCACCGCGCCATGGCACAGCTCGACGTCCTCCACCTCGCCGACCGGGGCGTCCTCACCCTCTCCGGCGGCGAACGCCAACGCGTGCTCGCCGCACGCGCCCTGGTCCAGGAACCCGACGTCCTGGTGCTCGACGAACCCACCAACCACCTCGACATCCGGCACCAGATCGACCTGCTCACGCTGCTGCGCCGCTCGGGCCTCACAGTCGTGATCGTGCTCCACGACCTGAACCTCGCCGCCGCCGTGTGCGACCGCGTCGGCGTGCTGGCCGACGGCGCCCTGGTCGCGGCCGGCACACCGGGCGAGGTACTCACCCCCGCACTGGTGCGCACCGTCTTCGGCGTCGAGGCCACCGTCGTCCCCCACCCCCTGACCGGCCACCCGCAACTCCTCTACTCCCTGGGAGCCCCCGCATGACCCGACGCCTGCGCGCCGCCGCCCTCGCCGCGGCCGCCCTGCCCCTGGCCGCCTGCGGCGCCGATGTCGCGGCGGACGGCGCCTCAGGCGCCACGGCGGTGACCGTCCCGCGCTGCGGCGAGGACGTGACATACCAGCTCCCTGAGCGCGCCGTCGTCTACGAGGCCGGCAGCGCGGACAAGATGTTCGTCCTGGGCCTGACCGACCACGTGCGCGGCTACGTCATGCCGCCCGCCAACCCGCCCGTGGAGGAGTCCCCGTGGGCGTCCGAGTACGCGAAGGTGGAGATGCTCAGCGACGACCTGCTCAACCGGGAGCTGGTGGTGGACGCCGGGGCGGACTTCGTCGTCGCCGGCTGGCGCTCGGGCTTCAGCGACGAGCGCGGCATCACGCCCGAACTCCTGGACACCCTGGGCATCCAGAGCTTCATGCACAGCGAGACCTGCTACAACTACCCCGAATACCCGGTGGACTTCACCCCGATCGAAGGGTTGTACCGGGACCTGGAACTGCTGGGGCGGATCTTCGGCGCCGAAGACCGCGCCGAGGAGGTCGTCGCCGGGATGCGTGAACGCGTCGCGGCCGTCGAGGAGGCAGCCCCGGCCGGCCGCGCGCCCCGCGTCTTCGTCTACGACTCCGGCACCGACCAGCCGTTCACCTCCGGCAACCAGGCCCCGCCCCACGAGATCATCGAGACGGCCGGCGGCGAGAACGTCTTCGCCGATCTGACCGACCGGTGGACCACAGTGGGCTGGGAGGCTGTCGTCGACGCCGACCCCGAGGTCATCGTCATCCTCGACTACCAGGACCGCCCGGCCGAGGAGAAGATCGACTTCCTGCGCTCCTCCCCCGTGACCCGCAACCTCCCGGCCGTGCTGGCCGGCAACTTCTACATCCTCGACTACAACGAGGCCATCAGCGGCCCCCGGATCATCGACGGGGCCGAGGGCTTCGGCGCCTATCTCCGCGACCTGTACCCGACCGGCGCCGACAGCTGACCCACGCGCACGGAGCGGCCCGGGGCGCCACCGCCCCGGGCCTGGTGAGCACGACAACAACCCCGCCGGTCCGGCGCTCCCTTCCGTGGCCGTCGCGACACCGCCGTGGCGCAGGACGGGATCACGCGCCGGCCGTGCCGCCGGCGGGTGGCAGCCCGGCCAGCAGGGCGCGGCGCGAGGCGCGGACGTGCTCACGCATGACGTGTTCCGCGCTGTCGCCGTCCTTCTCCAGGATCAGTTCGAGGACGTGGTGGTGCTCGCGGTCGGACTGGCGGGCCCGGCCCGGCCGGCTGAGGGAGGTGGTCACCAGCCGGGAGTACGCCAGCTGGTTCATCAGCGTGCGGTAATGGGCCTCCAGTTTGCTGTTGTCCGCCCCGGCGATCAGCAGATCGTGGAACTCCTGGACGAGTTCGGCGTACCGTTCCCGGTTGTCGCGCTCCACCGCGTTGTCCGCCTCGCGCAGGTTGCGCTCCAGCAACTCGATCTCCGCGACCCGGCCGCGCTGGGCGAGCAGGCGTGCGGCGGCGCCCTCCAGCAGTTCCTTCATCTCGAAGAGTTCGGTGATCTCACGGCGGGACGGGGCGGTGACGAACGTGCCGACCCGGGGCCTGATCTCGACCAGGCCCTCGGTCTGAAGCTGTTTCAGGGCCTCGCGCACCGGTGTGCGGCTGACACCGAACTCCTCCGCGAGGGCCAGTTCGGCGAGCGGTGACCCGGGTCCGATGTCGCCCCTGATGATGCGATGGCGCATCTCGGCGACCACCCGGGCCTGTACCGACCCGTTCTTCGGTCCGCTCTGTCCGCGATTCACCGATCTCATCCCTGTCGTCTCCCGAACCGGCCGCCGGTCATCGGTCCATCGGTCACCGGTCATCCCAGCGGGGCGAGCGCGCCCCCGTCGAAGAACTTACCCGCGCTGTACACCATGGGCGGCCACTCGGCGACATCGGCGTGCACCACCCGGCAGATGAAGATGGTGTGGGTACTGGCCTGGAGCCGTTCGCGGATCTCGGCCTCGACCCTGGCGCTGCTCGCGGCGAGCAGCGGGCTGCCGAACGGACCGCTCTCCCAGTTCACCTGGCGGAACTTGTCGTCGGACTTGCCGGCGAAGACACCGACGACGTCCAGCTGCTCCGTGGAGAGGATGTTGATGGCGAGATGACCGGCACGGAACAGGCAGTCGTGGGTGGAGGAGGTCCGCTGAACGCACACCATCACGGTGGCCGGGTCGAGGGAGATGCTGGAGAACGCGTTGACCGCCAGACCCCGTGGAGTCTCGCCGTCCATGGTGGTCACGACCGTGACCCCGGTGACGAACTGCCGGTTGACCTGCTTCATCACATCGATGCCGGGGGCGGCGGCGAGTGCGGTCATGGCGGTGCTCCTTGTCCTGGTCCGTGCCGTGGTGGCCGTGCTGGTGGTCGTCGCGCGTGCGGGGGCAGAGGTCGTCATCGGGCGCGTCAGTCCTGCCCCACCGGGAAGACGCCGAGCGCCGTCAGCAGTGCGCGCGGGTCCCAGGTGACGTACTCCTCGGCGATCCGGTCGCCCTCGAAGCGGGCGAAGGTGGCGCCGGCGACACGGACGCGCCGCCCGGTGGCGGGGACGCCGAGGAAGGGGTTCTCGTGGCAGCCGGTGCTGTGCCAGCGGATCGCCGCCCGATTCCCGTCCAGCAGGATGTCGTCGATGGTGGTGGTCAGATCGGGGAAAGCGGCCCGGGTGCCGAGGATCGCCGACTTGAGGGCGTCCAGGTGCTGCGGCTGCGGGTCGCTGCCGTAACGGAGGTAGTCCGGCGCGAGGAGCGCGCCGAGGGCGTCCACTTCGCCACGGCCCCAGGCGGCGGCCCACGTCGTCTCGATCAGGTCGCGGCGGGCGTTACTGTCCGGCATCAGCCTTCTCCTTCTCTTCCTTCTTCATGTCCGCGCTCGGCGGGGCGTTGAGGTCCCCGCTCAGTTCCTTCCAGAAGGACACCGTCAGTGCGGCGATGACCACGAGGAAGGGCAGGGACGTGACGATGACGGTGTTCTGGAGGCCGTTCAGTCCGCCGGCGAGCAGCAGGGCGACGGCGGTGACCCCGGTGATGGCCCCCCACAGGATGAGGACGGAACGGCGCGGGGTGAGCGATCCGTCGGAGGTCATCATGCTCAGCACATAGGTGTTGGAGTCCGCGCTGGTGACGAAGAAGATCACCACCAGCAGGATGGCCACGGCCGAGGTGAGGCCGGCCAGCGGAAAGTGGTCGAGGGTGGCGAAGAACGCCGTGTTGAGGTCGGCGGCGGTCTGCCGCGCGATGTCGCCGCCCCGGTACAGGTCGACGTGGATGGCCGTGCCGCCGAAGACCGTGAACCAGGTGAAGAACGCCGCGCTCGGGACGACCAGGACACCCGAGATGAAACCCCGGATGGTGCGGCCCCGGGAGATGCGGGCGAGGAAGATCCCCACGAAGGCTCCCCAGGAGACCCACCAGGCCAGCATGAAGTAGGTCCACAACTGCATCCACTCCAGCCCGCCGAACGCGCTTCCCTGGAGGCTCATCCGGAAGAAGTCGCTGGCCCACAGGCCCAGGGACTCGGTGTAGAGGTTGGCGATGAAGGCGGCGGGCCCCACGATCAGCATGAAGGCGACGAACACGATCGCGAGCACCGTGCTGATCTGGCTCAGGTACTTGATGCCCTTGCTGATCCCCGTCACCGCCGAGATGGTGAACAGGGAGGTCAGGGCCGCCACGATGAGCACCTGGCTCACCGAGTTGACCGGGACGCCGAACAGGCTGCCGAGACCGTTGTTGAGCTGGAGGGCCCCCAGACCCAGGGAGGTCGTGGTACCGAACAGGGTGGAGAAGACCGCCAGGACGTCGATCGTCTTGCCGATCGGGCCGTTCACCCGGTCGCCGAGCAGCGGCACGAACAACTGGCTGACCAGGGCGCGGCGGCCCTTGCGGTGCGTGGCGTAGGCGATGGCGAGACCGAAGACGGCGAAGACCGCCCAGGCGTGCAGGCCCCAGTCGAAGTAGGAGTACTGGAGGGCGCGCGCCGCCGCGGCCGGGGTGTTCGGCTCGGCGAGGCCGTGCGGCGGGTCGGCGAAGTGCGAAATGGGTTCGGCGACTCCGTAGGAGATCAGTCCGATGCCCATGACGGCGGCCAGCAGCATGGCCAGCCAGGTGGCCGTCGAGAACTCCGGGCGGTCACTGTCCTCGCCGAGCCGGATCGAGCCGGCCCGGCTGAAGGCCAGGAACACCAGGAAGATCAGGATACCGAGCGTGACCACCAGATAGGTCCAGCCGAAGGTCTCCGTGACCCAGCCCAGCGAGGTCGAGGTGACCTTGTTCAGGTTCTCGGTGAACAGCACGGCCCAGGCGACGAACACCACCGAGATGCCGATGGAGGTCCAGAAGACGGACCCGAGCCGGGCGCGGCCACCGCGCTCCCGGTCGGCTCCGGCGTCGCTTCCCCGCGGTTTCACGGGTGTCATCTCCGCACCCGTTCGAAGGTGACTGGACATGAGGCTCCTTGAGTCCGCAGGGTCACCAGCTTCGCCGCTGGCATGCAAGCAGCAGTAATGCATGTCACCCATCACGGGTCAAGAGGTACGGCGAAATGAATCGGAAACAGTCCACCTGACCGGAGAAACCCCTGCTACAGACCGCAGGTGCGCTGAACGGAGCGAGCGCGCCCCTCCGTGGAATGCCGTCTTTGGCACGGCTCTTGACCGGGAGAAGACGTATGCCTATCGTCCTGTGGCATGCAAGAGCGCATCCCGGATCGCCCGGACCACTCCATCGGTCTCCGCAAGCTCGTGCTCTACCGCGACGTGGTCGTCACGGAGGCCGGCCACACCCCGGACCGGCCCGCCCGGCGGGCCAGCGTCGCCGCCGTCATCACCAACCCGTGGCTGCACGGCGGCCCCTGGGCCGACCTGTCCGAGGAACAGGCCCGCATCGCCCCGGTCCTCGCCACCCTGCTCACCGACCGGCTCGTCGCCGCGCTCGGCCCGGTGGAGGAGATCGAGGCGTTCGGCAAGGCCGCCGTGGTCGGTACCGGCGGCGAGATCGAGCACGCCGGCGCGCTCATCCACACGCCCTACTTCGGAAACCTGGTACGGGAGTTCCTGGCCGGTCAATCGATCATCTGCTTCGCCGACACCCGCGCCGAGGCGGGGGAGGCCCTGACCGTCCCCCTGTGGCACAAGACCCACGCGGCGACCCGCAGCCACTACCAGACCATCAGCGCCCGGGTACCCGACGCCCCGCGCGCCGACGAGATCGTCGTCATCGCCGCCGCGTCCACCGGACCCCGGCCGCACCCCCGCATCGGGGACCGCACCACCGACCGCACCGTCACCGCCGCAAGCCTGGAGGCCACACCGTCATGAACGTCCGCAAGATCGTGACCGTCGTCGAGGAGATCCGCACCGAGGGCGGCCGGGAGGTCGCCACCCCGGCCAAGGTCGCCGTCGTCGCCGCCGTCATCGCGAACCCGTGGGCCGGCCGGGGCTTCGTCGAGGACCTGGCCCCCGGCATCGACGCCCACGCCTCCGACCTCGGGGCCCTGCTGGCCCCGGCGGTGCTCGAAGCACTCGGCGCGCCCGCCGAGGCATACGGCAAGGCCGCCATCGTCGGCCTCGACGGCGAGATCGAACACGGCTCCGCCCTGATCCACACCCTCAAGTTCGGCGACCACTTCCGCAAGGCCGCCGACGCCACCACCCTGCTGCCGGCCGTCGAGAAGCGCGGACCCGCCGGCGTCCTCTTCGACATCCCGCTCAAGCACATCACCGACGCCACGATCCGCTCCCACCACCAGAGCGTCGAGGTCCGGATCTCCGACGCCCCCCACCCCGGCGAGATCGTCGTCGCCCTCGCCGCGGCCGCCCAGGGGCGACCCCAGCAGCGGCTGGCACCGCTGGCAACCGAACGATAGAGGCGACATGAGCAAGCCGACGCTGGTGCTGCTGCACGGCGTCGGGCTCGACCACACCATGTGGGAGCCCGCCGCCGTGCTCCTGAGCGACCGCTTCACCGTCCTCACCCCCGACCTGCCCGGCCACGGCACCCGCCCGCCGGTCCGGGACGGGATCACCCTCGCCGAACTGGCCGACGGCATCGCCGCCACCGTCCCCCCGGGCGCGCACCTCGTGGGATTCTCGCTCGGCGCACTGGTCGCCCAGCACCTGGCGCTCCACCACCCCGGCCGGGCCGCCACCCTCACCTCGGTCAGCTCGGTGTGCCGACGCACCCCGCAGGAACGGGCCGCCGTACTCGCCCGGCTGCGCACCGCCGAGACCGACGGGGCGGCGAGCGCCGCCGCCTCCCTGGAGCGCTGGTACGCGGGCACCGGCGTCGGCCCCGAACCGGTGGCCCGCACCGAGGCCGTGCTGCGGGCCAACGACCACGGGTCCTTCCTCGCCTGCTACCGGGTCTTCGCCACCGCCGACGCCGAACTCGCCCCGCGCCTGGGCGAGATCACCGTCCCGGCGCTGGCCGTCACCGGGGAGGACGACCCGGGGTCCACCCCCGCCATGACCCACCGGCTCGCCGCCGCGCTGCCCGACTGCCGCGCGGTCATCGTCCCCCGCGCCCGGCACATGCTGCCCGTCCAGCGTCCGCGGGCGTTCGCCGACGCCCTGACCCACTTCATCGGAGAGCGCGCCCATGTCTGAACTCACCACGCTCCAGCACCTCATCGGCGGGGAGCGCGTCGAACCCGCCTCGGGGGAGTCCTTCGAGAGCACCAACCCGGCCACCCGCCAACCCCTGTACCGGGCGGCGCGCGGCAACGCCACGGACATCGACCGCGCCGTGGCCTCCGCCACCGCAGCCTTCGAGGACCCGCGCTGGCGCGACCTCAGCCAGACCCGGCGCGGCCATCTGCTGCGACGGCTCGGCGACCTGATCGCCGAGCACGCCGAGGAACTGGCCCGGATGGAGACCCTGGACAACGGCAAGCTGCTGCGCGAGATGCGCGGCCAACTGGCCACCCTCCCGGAGTACTACCACTACTACGCCGGACTCGCCGACAAGATCCACGGCGACGTCATCCCCACCTCGGACCGGCGGGTGCTCAACTACACCACCCGCGAACCGCTGGGCGTCGTCGGAGCCATCACCCCGTGGAACTCGCCGCTCACCCTGACCAGCAGCAAACTGGCCCCGGCCCTGTGCGCCGGCAACACGGTGGTCATCAAGCCCTCCGAGTACACCTCCGCCACCGTCCTTCGGCTCGCCGAACTCGCCCTCGAAGCCGGGTTCCCGCCGGGCGCGGTCAACGTGGTCACCGGCTTCGGCGCCGAGGCCGGAGCGCCCCTGGTGGACCACCCGGGCCTGGCGAAGATCTCCTTCACCGGCAGCACCGCCACCGGATCGCGGATCGCCTCCGCAGCCGCCGGCCGGTTCATCGGCTCCACCCTCGAACTCGGCGGCAAATCCCCGAACATCGTCTTCGAGGACGCGAACATCCCCAATGCCGCCATGGGCGTGGTGGCCGGCATCTTCGCCGCCGCCGGACAGACCTGCATCGCCGGCAGCCGCGTCCTCGTCCACCGCGCGGTCCACGACGAACTGCTGGAACGCGTCACCGAACGCGCCCGGGCCATCCGCATCGGCGACCCGCTGGAGGAGACCACAGAACTGGGTCCGCTGGCCTTCGCCGAACAACGGGACAAGGTGGCCGGCTACGTGGAGCTGGGCCGCGAGGAAGGCGCCCGGGTGCTCACCGGCGGACGCGCCACCGACGGCGGCCTCGGCGGCTACTTCTACGAACCCACCATCCTCGTGGACGTCGACAACAGCATGCGGGTGGTGCGCGAGGAGATCTTCGGCCCCGTGCTCGCGGTCCTGCCCTTCGACACCGAGGAGGAGGCCGTCCGGATCGCCAACGACACCGAGTACGGGCTGGCCGCCGGAGTCTGGACCACCAGCCTCTCCCGCGCCCACCGGATGGCCGACCGCCTGGAGGCCGGCACGGTGTGGGTCAACACCTACCGGGCCATGTCGCCCATGTCCCCCCGGCAGGGCTTCAAGACCAGCGGCGTCGGTGTCGAGCACGGCACCGAGACCATCAAGGAGTACACCCGGCTCAAGAGCGTGTGGATCAACACCGGAGAAGAGCCGGTGGCCGACCCCTTCACCCTGCGGAGCTGACCGTGCCCCAGGTCACCGTCACCCTCGCCGAGGGCCGCACCCCCGAGCAACTCCGCGCCCTGATGCACGAGGTGCACGGCGCGGTCCTGCGCACCACCGGCACCCGACCCGAGTACGTCCGGGTCGTCGTGCACGAAGTCCCCCGTACGCACTGGGCCACCGGTGACGTCACCCTCACCGAGCTGGACGCCGCCGGACGGGACCCGGCCGACCCAGCGGAAAAGGAGCAGTGATGAGGTTCTCGTTGTTCGTCCACATGGAACGCCAGGACGAGGAGGTCAGCCACCGGCAGCAGTTCGAAAGCCTCGCGGAGCTGGCGCTGATGGCGGAGGCCGGCGGCTTCGGCACCGTGTGGATCGGGGAACACCACGCGATGGAGTACACCATCTCCCCGAGCCCGATGCCGCTCCTGGCCTACCTCGCGGCCAGGACCTCCACCATCCGACTGGGTGCCGGCACCCTTATCGCGCCCTTCTGGAACCCCATCCGGGCCGCCGGCGAGTGCGCGCTGCTCGATGTCATCAGCGACGGTCGCATGGAGGTCGGACTCGCCCGGGGCGCCTACCAGTTCGAGTTCGACCGGATGGCGGGCGGGCTCTCCGCCCGGGACGGGGGCAAGCACCTGCGCGAACTGGTGCCCGCCGTACGGGCCCTGTGGCGCGGCGACTACGCGCACGACGGCGAGATCTGGCAGTTCCCCACGGCGACGAGTGTGCCGAAGCCGGTGCAGCGGCCCAACCCGCCCATGTGGATCGCCGCCCGCGACCCCGACTCGCACGACTTCGCGGTGGCGCAGGGCTGCAACGTCATGGTCACCCCACTGATGAAGGGCGATGAGGAAGTCGCCGCTCTCAAGGGGAAGTTCGACACGGCGGTGGCCAACCACCCCGAGGTGCCCCGCCCCGAACTGATGGTGCTGCGGCACACCCACGTGCACGCCGCCGAGGACACGGACGGCTGGCGCCCGGCGGCCGAGGCGATCAATCGCTTCTACCGGACCTTCGACGCCTGGTTCGGCAACAGCGCCACCCCCGAGAACGGTTTCCTGGCACCCAGCCCCGAGGCCAAGTTCGCGGAGCGGCCCGAGTTCGCCCCCGAGGCGCTGCACCGGACGGCGATGATCGGCACCCCGGCCGAGGTCATCGAGCGGCTGCGGAGCTACGAGGAGCTGGGGGTGGACGAGTACAGCTTCTGGATCGACACCGGGCTGTCCCACGAGGAGAAGCGCGCCTCACTGGAACTGTTCATCAAGGAGGTCGTCCCGGCCTTCCGGTGAGCCGGCACGGGGCCGGGGCCACGGATCCGTGGCCCCGGCCCCGTGCGCGTCCCTCGCCCTGGCCGGCGCCGGGCGCGCGGCTGCTTGACGGCGGCGCACCGGGTCATTAGCTTCACCGGCGGTTCGGTGCCGCGCACCTTGTCCTGCGCACCGAACGTCCGGTGCGGGCCGGCGCGCCCGCGCGTCATCACTTCCGTCGTTCGGAACGGTGGAGCCCGCACAGGTTTGGGAGCGCTCCCAAAACTGGCCGGTCCGGACGGCCGTACGCCGCACCGGTCCACACCGACGCCGAGGAGAGAGAAACATGGCGTTACGTCCGAACGAGCCGGGAAACACAGGCCAGGGGTCACCGAGCAGGAGGGCCGTGCTGGCCGCGCTCGGGGCCTCCCTGCCGCTCGCCGCCGCCACACCAGCCGTAGCGGCGGCCAGGGACACAGGTCCGGTGTCCGCCGCCGATGCCGTGGTCTCGCCCGCTGCGGAGCGGCAGATCATCAAGGGCTTCGGCGGCATGAACCACACCGTGTGGATCAGTGATCTGACGCCCGAGCAGCGGAACACCGCCTTCGGCAACGGGGAGGGGCAGCTGGGCTTCTCCGTGCTGCGCATCCCCGTGCACGAGGACCGGGCCAACTGGAGCCGCGAGGTGGCCACCGCCCGGCGCGCGATCGAACACGGGGCGACCGTCATCGCCTCCCCGTGGAATCCGCCGCTCCACATGACGGAGACGTTCGTGCGAGGCGGCCAGACCAACGCCAGGCGGCTCCGGTACGACATGTACGGCTCCTACGCCCAGCACCTGAACGACTTCCACCAGTTCATGAGAGGCAACGGCGTCGAGCTGTACGCCATCTCGGTGCAGAACGAACCCGACTACGCGCACGACTGGACGTGGTGGACCGCCGCCGAGCTGGTCCGCTTCCTGCGGGAGAACGCCGGCTCGATCGGCACACGGATCATCGCGCCGGAGTCCTTCCAGTACGTGAAGAGCATCTCGGACCCGATTCTCAACGACCCGCAGGCCCTGTCCAACCTGGACATCCTCGGGGCACACCTGTACGGCACGCAGTCCCAGAACTTCCCCTACCCCCTCTTCAAGCAGCGGGGCGCGGGCAAGGAACTGTGGATGACGGAGGTGTACCACCCCAACAGCAGTGATTCGGCGGACCTGTGGCCGCAGGCGCTGGATGTCGGCGAGCACATGCACCGGGCGCTGGTGGACGCGGAGTTCCAGGCGTACGTGTGGTGGTACATCCGGCGCGGCTACGGGCCCATGCGGGAGAACGGGACGATCAGCAAGCGCGGCGCGAACATGGCCCACTTCTCGAAGTGGATCCGCCCCGGCCACCGGCGGATCGAGGCGACCTCCCAGCCCGCGCCGAACGTCTACGTCTCGGCCTACAAGGCCCCCGACTCCCGGATCACCGTCGTCGCCGTCAACAAGGGCGGCGCGCCGGTGAGCCAGCGGTTCGTGCTGGAGAACACCGCCCGCTCCAGCGTGCTGTCCTGGGTGACGGACGGGGGCCGTACCCTCGCCGCCCAGGGCGGCACGGGGCTGTCGAACGGCTCCTTCACGGCCACGCTCCCGGCCGCGAGTATCACGACGTATGTGACCCAGTAACGGGCCCCGGCCCGAGACCCCTCCCCTTCGCGGCCTGACACCGCGGCGCCCCACGACCCTCGGCCGGGTCGTGGGGCGGCCGGAGGAACGCGGCCCGGGGGCCGGTCACGGCCCGCTTCCCGCGCGCGGTCCTGTCTCCGGTGGCTGCGCGGGCGCGACACTGCCTTCGGCCGGTGGCGCGTCGTGGAAGGTGCCCCGGCGATCGGCGTCCCGCCCGTTCTGATGGCCGCGGCGGTGGCCCGGTTCGTCCCCCCTGCGCATCTTCCTGCCGGCGATCCTGGGCATCGGCATCGCCGTGGGCAGCGAACCGGGCGCTCAGCGGCGGCCCGGCTTCCACCGGGCTCCGATCCCCGGGAGAATGATCGGGCTGATCATCACGGGGGAGGCGGATCCGATGGAGTCGGTGCTGCTCAACATCGCGATCGGGCTGGTCACCAGCCTGCTCGGCGGCGGCTTCGTCTGGCTGTGGGAGCGGGCCAGACGGATGCGCGCCGTGAACCGGCGGGCAGAATTCTTCGGCGTGCGCCCCGGCCAGGAATGCCTCATCGTGCTGGGCCGCAAGTACGACGCACCCGGCACCGCCCACTTCCGGGACGTCCGGACTGCCGTTGAACTGGCCCTTTTGGCGGGCGAGTTGGATTGCCGACTCGACGTACAACCCGGCGATTTCCGGGGAAGCAACGGCGACCGCACCGAGTTCTGCGTCGGCGGCCCGGCAGGGGACTCCAACATCCGTACGGGGGGCCACCTCGCCGCGTACCTGCCCGGCGTGGTGATCCACCCCTACGACGTGACCCGCCCGGACTCCCTGGCCTTCGAAGTCGGCGGCGAGACCTACCTGTTCGACAAGGGACGCCAGGAATTCGCCCTGGTCGCGAAGTTCACCCCGTCCGAATCCAGCCGCCCGGTGGTGGTGATATGCGGTCAGAGCCCCATGGCCAACCTGGCGGCCATCCACTTCCTGCGCCGGCGGTACGCCGAGCTGGCCGGGGAGCTGCCCTCGACCGAGCGCTTCTGCCTGCTGATCAGGATCTCCGACATCGCCACCTATGAATTCCATCGGGCGGAACTGGAACGGGAGGTCTCGGCCACGGCCTTCGCACCCTAGATGTTTCGACCCGGAGCCTTGTTCACACGGCTGATGGGTGGCCGGCCTCCAAACGCCGTACGGCATCGACGGTGGTGCCGTGCTCGGTGGCAAAGGTGTTCGCTCGCCGCCGGAATGCGGCGGCCGTCTCCTTGTGCTCGTTGGTCAGGACTTCGCTTGGGCGAGCCGGGGGTAGTCGTCGGTGGCGGAGTGGACGAAGCTGTAGCCGATCACGGGACTGCCGCCTTTACGCGTGTCGGTAGTGGCCTGTCGGTTGGCTGGGGCCTGCCGGCGCGGCATGATCCGATGGCCGCCGCCGTCGGGGATGTTGCCGGGCTTCTTGATGTCGACATGGACGAGTTCGCCGGGGCTCGCTCGTTCGTAGCGACGTGTGACCTGGCCGGTGGGCCGGTCCAGCCGGCGCAGGCGGTTCAAGCCGTGGCGGGTCAGAACGCGGTGCACCGTGGAGGCGGGTACTCCCAGGATCGGGCCGATCCGTGCGGGGCCGATCTTCCGCTCCGCCGCAGGGCACAGATCATGACTTCGATTTCTGCCGGGGGTGCGGTGAGGGGTGGTTCGTGGCCTGCTCGCACGGTCGTACAGCCCTGCGTCGCCCTCGACGCGCCGCGGCGCACCCACTTGTGAGCCGTGGCGCGTGAGCGGGGACCGAAGTACGTGGGGTGTGACTGTGATGCCCGGCGGGTGCTGGAGAGTCTCAGTGAGGGTCGGGAGGCGTCGGGTCGGCAATATCAAGGGTCACCCCGGACAGCGGGCAACTGACGCATGTCAGTACCTGCCCGTCCGCCTTCTGCTTGAGGGTGAGGCCGGTGTGTTCGGGTTGCGTGACCTCTCCGCTGCGCACACGCACCATGCATTCGCCGCAGCTGCCGACCGTGCAGGAGTACGGCAGGGGCAGCCCTGCGGCGAGACCGGCATCGAGCAGTGACTGGCCGGGTTCGACCACGGCCACTCCGAGGAGGCTCCCGTCTTTCTCGACTCGCATCTCCTGGGGCGCCTGCGTGGTCAGGGCGGTGGCGCCACCGCTGAAGCGCTCTTGGTGCATATGTTCGTCCGGTATGCCGAGTTGTTGCAGTACGCCCTGCGCGGTGTCCATGAGTGCTTCGGGTCCGCAGACGAAGTGATGTGCGCTGTCCGTCAGCGGCAGGGCGGTCACCCATCGGCGGATGCTTTCGCCGTCGAGTCGGCCGTGGCGGCTGGTGAGGACGTGGGTGACCGTCAGCCGGTCTGGATGGTCCTTTTCCATACGGGTCAACCCGGCGCTGAAGATGATCTCTTCGGGGCTTCGGCTGCTGTACAGCAGATCGATCCTGCCGGCCGACGCAGGGTCGGACAGGCGTGCGCGGATCATGCTCATCATGGGCGTGATGCCGCTGCCGGCAGCGATGAGCACCAGCTGTTCGGTGGCCTGCGGCGGGGCGTGGAAGGTGCCGGAGGGGCCGCGTACCGCGAGTCGGTCCCCGACACACAGGTCACGGTGGGCGTGCGTGGAAAACTGGCCGCCCTCAACGTACTTGACGGTGAGCTCCAGGCGGGTGGCGCCCGGCGCCGAGGAGGCCGAATAGGCGCGTCGTACGGGGTGGCCCGCGATGTCGGTGACCAGGGTGAAGAACTGCCCGGGGTGGAAGTGGAACGGCTTGGCCTCGGTGGCTGAGTCTTCGAGCACCAGGGTGCGGGCGGAGGGTGTCTCCTGCCGTATCTCGCAGATGCGCACAGGCCGCAGCGGGCTCTCCGTCACCTGCCCGTGACGCGTTTCACCACGGCGTGCGGCAGCGGGGGTGCGGACATCGTCGTAGCCCTCCTTACGCAGCCTGGACACATAGGCACGGTCCGCCGCTTTCCGCATCAGCCGCCTCATGCCCGGAATGGCGGTGATGAGTTTGATCAGCCATGCGGATGCACGCCCGGACTCGGCTGCACCTGCGGCCAGATGGGCGCTGCCCAGGGCCATCATGTCGGGTGCCGGGTCCCGGCCGGATCGTGTGTCGGGGTTCCACAGGCGTGCGCGGGCAACAGCGTCGTTGCTGCGGATCTCCGCAGACTCCACGTCGATGAGGAGGGCGAGGTGCGGCGGCACGCCGCGCAAGGCCAAGGTCTTCAGCAGCGCCATGTCATCGGTGATCGCGGCGTGCCCGTGGATGTGGAGGACGCCGCTGCGGCCGGGGACGAGGGCGGCGAGGGCGATCCGGTCGTCGTGGAGCAGATTGTGCAGGGTGTCCGCGCGTTTGTTGCCCTTACGGTCGGCCAGCACCAGGGTGCGGCCGTTCAGGATGCGGGCCACCGTCCGCCGCTCCCCGCGCGGGCTGGTGTCGCTGCCGCCTTCCGTGTCCCAGGTGGACAGGGCCAGGAAGGGTGAGGCGGACAGGAACTCGCTGATGCCCGCACCAGCCAACGGTCCCCGGTCGGAGACCGGCTCCGCGGCGTGGGGCTGGTCGGGCGGCTCCCACAGGCCGGCGCGGATGACGGCCTGCGCGCAGTGCACGTACGCCTCGGAGATGTCCACGGCCGTCTCCCCGCCCTTGAGAGGGGACGCGGTGCCATTGACGCGCAGCACCTCGCCCACACCGGGCAGCAGAAAGAACAGCGAGACCGGGCCAGATGCGACACCCGCCCCTGGAACGGAGAAGGAGAACCGCTGCGAGGAGTGGACGCGCGCGAATCCGGGCGTGCCACCGACGAACGTGGTGCGGACGGTGCCGTCGGCGCCCTGGTAGCCGAAGGCCGCGACCGGGCTGTGGGCCAGGACGTTGCGACATCCTGCGTCCACAACGCTGATCTGCTTCTTCATGACCATCGCGGCCGGGCGGCCGACGACCGCCTCGACCTCGTCCAGGCAGGACAGCCGGTGCATCGCGGCCGGCTCGAAGGTGTGCTGCTGCATGAGGGATCTTTCAGCCCGGGGCCGACCGGCCCAGTCGCCAGTAGCCGTAGAAGGAGACGTTCCGCTTGGGTACGCCGCGGTCGTTGACCAGGTGCCGCCTAACAGACGTGGCCAGCCGGGACTCACCCGCCACCCACGCATAGAGGGGGCCTTCGGGCAACTCGGCATCACCAACTGCCTGCAGCACGCGGACACCGGGACGCAGGGCCTCGCTGTCACGGCTGAGCCACTGGACGCGCACCCCGGGCGGCGTGAGTGGGGACCGGATGTCGTGCGCGCTCGCCACCTCCACGAAGACTTCGGTGGGTGGCGGGTTCGGGTCGCTGTCCAGGATCGACAAGATGGCCGGCAACGCACTCTCATCGCCCACCAGCAGACGCCCCCGGGCATGTTCGGGCGGCCGGTACATGGAGCCCAGATCGAAGATCCCGGCCCGGTCACCCGGCCGGACCCGACGCACCCACGAGGTCATGGGCGAATCGCCGTGGAGGGCAAACTCGATGTCGAGCTCCTGCTCCACCGGACGCAGGCTGCGGATGGTCAGATTGCGCACCCACGGACGGGTCGCTTTCGGCATCAGCAGGACCTGCGCCATCCATGCCTCGTTCGAAGCAGTCGGCATCCGCAGCTCGGGCTGCCCCTCCCGCGGGAAGAAAAGTCGGACAGCCTGGTCACGGCCTCCCGGGACGAGGTGCCGGATGCCGGGGCCGCCCAGGGTGACGGTGGTGAAGCCGGGTGAGACCGGCCGGCATCGCCGCACTTCCAACGTGATCATCCTGCGCTCCCGAGGGAGGCTCACCCGGGGGATCACCGCCACACTCCCAGGCATTGGTTCCTCTTGTTTCCGCAGCTCATGACACTATTCTGAGCAAAAGCTCAGCTATTGGCTACTCGCTTTCCACCGCCCGGAAGGAACAACGGATGACACCCGCCGACCGCCGACTCGCCCCACGTCGCAAGCCCCGACAGGTGCGTGCCGAACTCACCCGCGAGCGGATCCTCACCGCGGCTGCTCACGTTTTCGCCGAGTACGGGTACGCGGCGGGCACCACCAACCGGATCGCCGAACGGGCCCGCATGTCCATCGGCTCGCTGTACCAGTACTTCCCGAACAAGGACTCCATCCTTGCCGAGCTACTGGTCCGGCACATCGACCGTGGCGTATGGACAGGAGCCGATGAGCTGGACATGACCCCCGGCAGCCTCAAAGACGCCGTCCGGTCCCTGGTCCGCGACGCGATCGACCACCATCGCGACGACCCCCAGCTCCTGCGGATCATGATCGAGGAAGCGCCGGTCTCCAGCGACCTGATCGAAGCGATCGACCGGCACGGCAAAGCCCGGGTGAGCCAGGTACGCGAGGTGTTCGCCCGCCATCCGGACGTCCAGGTACAGGACCTCGACATGGCGGCAGAACTTGTCGTGGGCACCGTAGAGATGAACACCCACAAACTCATGGCAACTCCACGCCCTCACCAGGTTGAAAGGCTGGAGACGGAACTGGTTGCCATGATCACCCGATACCTGCACGGTGACCAGTAACTCAGCACACCTCGGTCAATACTGGTACGAGTGTCAACAACGCTTGTGGTCAGTACATCGAGACGAGTGAGTCCGACGTCTGTGCCGGCCGCGACCACGGCGAAGGGTGTCCGCCGGCTCGGCCAAGGTGTTGTGCTCCGAATCGGGGGAACAGCCACTCGGGCGAGGCGGGGAAGGAGTGCGGAGTCCGGTTCGGCGGGGCGGAAACTCAGGCGGACCGGTCAGGCCGGTTCCGTTGCCGCCGGGCCGTCGAGAGCCCCCTGGAAACGGAGAGCTCGGGTGCGTCAACGTCACCGATTGTGTGGCCGTCGTTGACGCTGAGCAGTCCCGCACCCAACCGGCGCTGACCCGCGTCCGGCTGCCTGCCACCGACATGTGCCGGCGCATCCGACGGAGTGGCTGCGACCACGCCGAGCCGACCTGGTCGCAGCCACCCTCCATGGGTCGATGCGCCGAACTGCCTATCGCTGGTCGAGCCGGCGTCGGGTCCTGTCGTCGGCCGGCAGGAATGTCTCCAGATGCAGCCCTTCCAAGGCGGCATCGGAAGCAGTGCTGAGAGTGGCGGAGGTGCTGAAGAACCGGAGCGTGGTGCCATCCACGTCGATTTCGAGGGTGATCACCGGTCCCGTCAGGGGGGTGGCAGCATCGGTTTTGCCGAGGTACTCGGCGATCTCTGTGGCAAGCTCGTGGTGACGCTGGTCATGGGTACGCTCGGCACGGTGGCTCACCTGCCTCAGAAGGTGACTGCCCCACTCCGCGAGATTGCCGATCCGGCCGGCCAACCCGTCCGGATGAAGACAGACCCGCACCACATTGACCGGCGGCTCCAGCAGTTCCGGCGCGCAACCAGCCAGCAGCTGATCAACGGCGGCGTTGGCGTCCACGATGTCCCAGTGATCGTCCAGCAGGAGCGCGGGGTACGGCAGGTGGGCGCCGAGGAGTCGGCGCATGCCGTCCATCACTACCGCGATCGATACGTCGTCCCATCGGCGATCTTGATAGCGCGGTGCGTAGCCGGCGGCCAGCAGGAGCCGATTACGATCCCGCAGCGGCACATCCAGATGGTTGAAGAGATGCATGAGCATCTCCGGTGTCGGGCGCGCCCTGCCGGTCTCCACCCGGCTGAGGTGCCGGGTGGAGACCCGCGATCGGTTGGACAGCTCCTGCTGGCTGAACCGGCGTCGTTCACGCCAGGTCCGCAACAGCGCACCGACCGGCAGGGCTTCGACCGCAACGCTCATACCCATGAGCCTAAGGGTCCGTATCCGGGTGGCCATGACCTGTGAGGTCATGGATCGGACGGCCGACCAAGGCCAGGATTTCGGACATCAGCCGATCGAGACGAACGGGAGAAAATACGCGTGAGTGACCTGACCGAACTGGCCGGCCGTTACATCGCTGTCTGGAACGAGGCGGACGAGGGCACGCGTGCCCAGGCGATCTCCGACCAGTTCACCGCGGATGCCACGTACACCGACCCGCTGGCCGACGTACAGGGGCACGCTGGTCTCGGCGCCGTGATCGCGGGCGCCCGTGACCAGTTCAAGGGCTACGAATTCAAGATTCTCGGTGACGTTGACGCCAATCACCACATCGCCCGCTTCCAGTGGGAGCTGGTGCCCGCCACCGGCGGCGGGAACGTCGCCATCGGCTTTGACGTGGTGGTGACCGACGGCGCCGGAAGGATCAAGGGCGTTTACGGCTTCCTTGACAAGGTGCCCGGCTCCTGAGGACAGCCCACAGCACGGGTGACACCGGGCAGCCGTACGACAAAGCCCCACGATCCGCAGGGGATCGTGGGGTCATCGTTGGTGTCCGAGGGGGGACTTGAACCCCCACGCCCATAAGAGGGCACTAGCACCTCAAGCTAGCGCGTCTGCCATTCCGCCACCCGGACCGGGTGTGTCGCTGTGACTGAGGGAAACCATAGCAAAGTCCCGGCCTTGGTGATCTCCGGGGGGCGGGGGAGGATGGGCGTCCCATCGTGTGAGGAGCACAGCGTGAGCGCATCGGACGCCGGAGGGCAGCGGGCGGAGCAGGAGGTCGTGGACCTGTGCCGGGACCTGATCCGCATCGACACCAGCAACTACGGGGATCACTCCGGGCCCGGGGAACGGGTCGCCGCCGAATTCGTGGCCGGTCAGCTGGCCGAGGTCGGGCTCGACCCGCAGATCATCGAGTCGCACCCGGGGCGGGCCTCCGTGGTGGCGCGGATCGAGGGGGAGGACACCTCCCGGCCCGCGCTGCTCATCCACGGGCACACCGATGTGGTGCCGGCCAACGCCGAGGACTGGACGCACCATCCGTTCTCCGGGGAGATCGCCGACGGCTGTGTGTGGGGGCGCGGCGCGGTCGACATGAAGGACATGGACGCCATGACCCTCGCAGTGGTCAGGGAGCGGATGCGCAGCGGGCGCAAGCCGCCGCGGGACATCGTGCTGGCCTTCCTCGCCGACGAGGAGGCCGGTGGTGTGTACGGGGCCCGGCATCTGGTGGACAACCACCGCGACCTCTTCGACGGGGTGACCGAGGCGATCGGTGAGGTCGGCGGGTTCTCCTTCACCGTCAACGAGAAGCTGCGGCTGTATCTGGTGGAGACCGCCCAGAAGGGCATCCACTGGATGCGGCTCACCGTGGACGGCACCGCCGGGCACGGGTCGATGACCAACGACGACAACGCCATCACCGAACTGTGCGAGGCCGTGGGGCGGCTGGGCCGGCACAAGTTCCCGGTGCGGGTCACCAAGACGGTGCGTTCCTTCCTGGACGAACTGTCGGACGCGCTGGGCACCGAGCTCGACCCGGAGAACATGGACGAGACGCTGGCCAAGCTGGGCGGCATCGCCAAGATCATCGGGGCGACGCTCCAGAACACCGCCGCCCCGACCCAGTTGGGGGCCGGCTACAAGGTCAACGTGATCCCCGGGCAGGCGACCGCGCACGTCGACGGGCGCTTTCTGCCGGGCTACGAGGAGGAGTTCCTCGCCGACCTGGACCGCATCCTGGGCCCGCGGGTCAGGCGCGAGGACGTGCACGCCGACAAGGCCGTGGAAACCTCCTTCGACGGTGCGCTGGTGGACGCCATGCAGAGCGCGCTGCAGGCCCACGACCCCATCGCGCGGGCCGTGCCGTACATGCTCTCGGGCGGTACCGACGCCAAGTCCTTCGACGATCTGGGCATCCGCTGCTTCGGGTTCGCGCCGCTCAAGCTGCCGCCGGAGCTGGACTTCGCCGGGATGTTCCACGGGGTGGACGAGCGGGTTCCGGTGGAGGGACTGCAGTTCGGGGTCCGGGTGCTTGACCGTTTCCTGGACGAATGCTGATCGCTCCCGTGTGCGATGTTAGTCGGGATGGGTGAATATCCCTTAACCCTCGTAGCCTTGTTCTCTCCTCCTCGTTACTCGGGGTGCGGCCCTGCTGGGTCCGCATTGTCTACGAGGAGGAAGCATGATCAAGAAGGTCGTCGCCACCGCGGCTGCCACCGGCAGCCTGGTGCTCGCGGGTGCGGGCATGGCCGTCGCCAGCTCCGGCGCCCAGGGTGCGGCCGTGGGCTCCCCCGGTGTCATCTCCGGCAACGTTGTTCAGGTGCCGATCCACATCCCGGTCAACGTCTGTGGCAACACCGTGGACATCATCGGGCTGCTGAACCCCACCTTCGGCAACACCTGCATCGCCAAGTGACATTCGGCCCCACTCCATGAGGGCCTGACACCAGGCGGTCCCGGAGCGCACGCCGCGCTCCGGGACCGCTGGGGTCTTTACGCAGGGCGCGGGATGCCCTCAGCCCCCACCCCGCGCCTCCATGAAGGAACAAGGCAGGGGAAACACCATGCGACAGGTCACCAGGAAGGGCCTGCTCTCCGTAGCCGCCGCGGGCGGGATGCTGGCCATGGCGGGCGGTACGGCGCACGCCGACGCCGACGCCCATGGCGGTGCCGCCAATTCACCCGGCGTGGCTTCGGGCAACACCGTTCAGGTGCCGATCAATGTGCCGATCAACGTCTGCGGCAACACGATCAATGTGATCGGCGTACTGAACCCCGCTTTCGGGAACACCTGCCAGAGCGGCACTCCCGGCGGCGGCAAGCACGAACCCGGCCACGAGGCCGGTCAGGGCGGGGCCCAGGCGGAGGGCGGCGCCGTCGACTCTCCCGGCGTCGGCTCCGGCAACAACGTCCAGGTGCCCATCGATGTCCCCGTCAACGCCTGCGGCAACGGCATCGACGTGGTGGGCGTACTGAACCCGGTCTTCGGCAACGAGTGCTACACCGAGGCGCCCCCGGTCGAGCACCCGGAGCACCCGGGTGAGCCCGGCGAGCCCGAGCAGCCGGAGGAGCCGGGCGGTTCCGGTGGCTCCGGTGGTCCGGGCGGTCCCGGCGGTTCCGGTGGTTCGGGCGGCGGCGACTCCGAGGAGCCCGGCGGTCCCGGCGGTTCCGGTGGTTCGGGCGGCGGTGGCGACGTCGGCGGTTCCGGTGGCGGCGGCTCCGAGGCCCCCGACGAGGAGCAGCCCGGCAACGAGCCGAGTGAGCAGCTGGGCGGCGGCGAGCTGGCCGAGACCGGCAGCAGCGGCCCGGGCCTGGGCGTGATGCTTCCCCTCGGCGCCGGCCTGATGGTCGGTGGCGTGGTGCTGTACCGGCGTGGCCGGGCGGCGCGTCAGTCCTGACGAGCCGCATCCAGGTGGGCCCCGCGTTCGCGCGGGGCCCACCTGTCGTGTCGGAGGGTTACCAGGTCGGGCGCAGCTGGCGGATGATCCGTCGTCTCAGCCGTACCCTTCGGCTGCCGTCCGGATACAGCCGCAGCCGGGCCAGCTCCCACTGCCCGTACTCGGCCTGGTCGGTCAGCAGCCGCGTGGTAGCGGCACGCGAGACCGTGCGGGGGACATACACATCACGAAACTCATATTCCGGCATCGAATCCATTGTGCGTCCAGGGCCCCGATGCCGATACCGTCTGCACCATGTCTGATGCTGTGCAGCCGACGGCTGCCGAAGTCCGCGCCGCCGCCGACGCGCTCAAGAACGCGATCGACCGGCACCTGGAAGCCATTGAACGGCGTGCCACCGGACAGGCCGCCGAAGCCGACGCGGAGGCCGATGTCTACACCGCGTTCAACGAGATGGCGGCCGCCGGTGAGGTGTACGACGAGCTGCTGTACGACGTCTACGACGAGGTGACGCCCTTCGAGGTCCCCGCGACCGAGGGCCCCACCGGCTACGCGGGTCCGGAACGGCCGGAGTATCTGAGTGTCTTCATGCGGCGCGACTACGTCGTCGTCGACCCCCGGCGGCTGCGCGGTCAGGCGCAGCGCGTCACCGAACTCGACCCGGAGACCACCGGGGCGGAGGCCGCCGATGTGCGCGAGGCCGCCGGGGGCAGCCTGCACGCGGCGCTCGGGGTGATCTTCGGGGAGTTCGACCCGGACGAGATCGCCACCCGGCACAAGGAGTTCGGCCTGGAGGAGGGCGACGCGACCCTGTGGGTGGCCGCCGGGGACGAGCCGGTGGAGCCGGGGGAGTGGCTGGCGGCCCCTTTCGAGGCGGTCGACCCCGAGCGGGTGATCTGCCGCTTCGACATCAGTGACGCCTTCGACGAGGAGGACCTGGGCTCCCTGCGGTAGCAGGAGCCCGGCCCTGTGCCGCCCTCAGCCGCCCGCCACCGGCTGGGGGCGCAGCAGCGCGGCCAGCCGGGTGCCACGGCCGGCCGCCGGGGGCGCCGCGACCGCCTGGGCCAGTGCGGGTCCGATCCCCTGGACCACCGAGAGATGGCGCTCAGCCCGGCTGAAGGCGGTGTAGATCCAGGACCGGTCGAGCGCCGCCACCGCGTCGCCCGGCAGCACCACGACCACGGCCGGCCAGCGGGCCGCCGCGGCCTGGTGCGCGGTGATCGCCCAGCCGTGCCGTACGGTCCCCGCCACCCGCTCCCGGGGGACGGTGAAGGGCCCCTCCTGGGCGGTGAGGTGCAGCCCGTCCGCGTCGGCCCCGGTGACGGTGGCGGGCCGGCTCCGGCCGGGTGCGGGGGAGTAGGTGACCTGGTCGCCCGGGTCGAAGCCGCCGAACCGGCCGGGGCCCGGGTTCAGCCGCTCCTTCAGGGCCGCGTTCAGCACCCGGGTGCCCGCCGCGCCGCCGTGTCCCACCGTGATCACCCGCACCTCGGCGGCCGGGATCCCCACGGCGCGCGGGATGGAGTCGGTGACCAGCTGGACCGTACGGTGCACCGCCTCGCCGGCGTCGCCCGCCGGCACGATCACCACTTCCTTGCCGGGCGCCTCGACCTGGTACAGCTCACCGATGGCGATCCCGGAGACCAGTTCGCCCACCGGGCCCTCGTCCGGCGTCCGCGAGGTGAGATGCGGTACGCCCCCGCAGGCCGCCACGTCCGCCAGGACCTGACCGGGGCCCGCGGCCCCCAGCACCGCCGGATCGCCGCTGAGCACGAGCCGGGCGCCGTCCGGCAGTGACTCCACCAAGGTGGCCGCGGTCTCCACCGTGAGCTGGGGCGCGTCCAGTACGGCCAGCACGTCCAGGGCCAGCGCCCCGTCCGCGTCCCGCTCGGGGCCCTCGGTGCCGCCGAGCAGGCCGCTCACCGTGACGGCCGCGTCCGCGTCCTGCGGCGGCAGCGCCCGCGCCAGCCGCTGCCGTCCGTCCGGGCCGTGGGCCGCCGCGAAGGCCCGCAGCCCGAGCCGGCGGGCCGCCGCCACCAGCGCGGCCGGCTCCGCCCGCGCCGCCTCGCCGCCGCTGTGCGCCACCACCGGGTGCGCGGCCACGGCCTTGATCAGCTCGGCGGCCGAGGGAGTCGGAGCCCCGGCGGCGGCCTCCTCCCAGCCCCGGGCGCTGTCCGTGTCCCCGGCGGGGGCCGAGCCGCGCAGCCGGGCCAGGCCGTCGGCCAGGCTTTCCTCCGCGAGCGCGTAGCGGTCGAGTCCGAACAACACCCGGACGGGTGTCTCTTCGCCGGCGCCCGCCGCCACCACGGTGTCCTGGAAGACCAGCACCGCGCCCTCCTCGACGGCCGCGCGCAGGGTCTCCTCCGGGTCCGCCACCCGCTGCCCCGCCAGCGCTTCGGCCAGCGCCGCGGCCTCCAGCGCGGTGTGCCCGGCCAGTGCCGCCCGTTCCAGCAGCCACACCGTCAGCGCCACGCCCCGGCGCGGGTCCTGCGGATCGCACTCGGTGCCCAGCAGCGCCCGCGCGAAGCCGTCCACCTGCCCGGGCAGCATGCCGGGCACCGCCAGCAGCCGCCAGGGGTCGCCGGCCAGCTCGGCCGCCGCGCTCTCGCCCAGCGCCGCGGCCACCCGGCCGCCCAGCTCCCCGGGCGCCCCGCCGCGCTCCAGCAGCTCCACCAGCTCCGCCGGCACGGCCACCGGCGCCCCGCCGCCGGCCGGCTGCGCCCCGGCACGGGCCACGGCCCGTGCGGCGGCCGGCCGCGGCGCCGGTTCCGGCCGGGTGAAGAAGGACGTGGCGGGCCGCTCCCCGCTCTCCACCGCCCGTACCGCGGCCCGCAGTGCGTCCGCCAGGCCCCCCGCGGGGGTGCCCTCGGCCGGCTGCGGCGACTGGTTCTCGGCGGTCACAGCGAACTCCACTCGTGGTCCGGGTACTGGTGCACCGGCGCCGAGATGTCATCCAGCGCGCGGCAGATCTCGTCAGGAAGCCTAAGGTCCTCCACTGACAACGCCTCGTGCAGTTGGTGTGCCGTGCGGGCGCCGACGATGGGGGCGGCCACCCCGGGCCGGTCCCGTATCCAGGCGAGCGCGACCTGTGCCGGGGTGACGGCGAGGCCGTCCGCCGCGGTGGCCACCGCGTCCACCACGCGTCGCCCCGCCCCGTCCAGGTACGGGGCGACGAACCCGGCCAGCGTCGTGGAGGCCCCGCGCGAACCCGGCGGGGTGCCGTGCCGGTACTTGCCCGTCAGCACCCCGCGTCCCAGCGGGGAGGACGGCAGCAGCCCCACCCCCAGGTCCAGGGCGGCCGGCAGTACCTCGCGCTCCACACCGCGCTGGAGCAGGGAGTACTCCATCTGGGTGCTCGCCAGCCGGGTGCGGGCCCCCGGCACCCCCAGCTGCCAGGTCGCCGCCTTCGCCAGCTGCCAGCCGCAGAAGTTGGAGACTCCGGCGTACCGCACCCGCCCACTGCTCACCGCGATGTCCAGGGCCTGGAGCGTCTCCTCCAGCGGGGTCATCGGATCGAAGGCATGCACCTGCCACAGATCGACGTAATCGGTGCCCAGCCGTTCCAGCGAGGCGTCCAGCGCCGCCAGCAGGTGGCCGCGCGAGCCGTCGAAGCGCCGGTCGGGATCGGGCACGCTGCCCGCCTTGGTGGCGATCACCAGCTCGGACCGGGGGACCAGGGAGTCCAGCAGCCGGCCCAGCAGGTACTCGGCCCCGCCGTCCGCGTACACGTCCGCCGTGTCGAGCAGCGTGCCGCCCGCCTCCCAGAACATCTTCAGCAGCTCCGCCGCGTCCTGCTCCTCCGTGTCCCTCGCCCACCTCAACGTGCCGAGCCCGAGCCGGGATACGCGCAGGCCGGTGTGGCCCAGATGCCGAAGATCCATGGCCGTTGAGCGTACTGGCGCCGGGAGGTAGAGTCCGTCGCAAGGGCAGGTTACCGACGAGTAGAGGCGGTTGTATGCGGCTCGGAATCAACCTCGGTTACTGGGGCGCCGGAATGGACGCCGACAACCTCGAAGTGGCCAAGGAGGCCGACCGGCTCGGCTACGCCGTCTGCTGGGCAGCGGAGGCCTACGGCTCCGACGCGCCCACGGTGCTGTCCTGGGTCGCCGCCCACACCGAGCGGATCGACATCGGCTCCGCCATCCTCCAGATCCCCGCCCGCGCCCCGGCCATGACCGCCATGACCGCCGCCACCCTCGACTCCCTGTCCGGCGGGCGTTTCCGGCTGGGCCTCGGCGTCTCCGGGCCGCAGGTCTCCGAGGGCTGGTACGGCGTCACGTTCGACAAACCGCTGGCCCGCACCCGCGAGTACGTGCAGATCGTCCGCACCGCCATGTCCCGGCAGCGGCTGACCCACGAGGGCGAACACTGGACCCTCCCGCTGCCCGGCGGCCCCGGCAAGCCCCTCAAGCTCACCGTGCACCCGGTCCGCGAGCACATCCCGCTCTACATCGCCGCCATCGGCCCCAAGAACCTCCGCCAGACGGGTGAGATCGCCGACGGCGCGCTGCTGATCTTCTTCTCGCCGGAACACGCCGAGGCCACCACGCTGGGCGCCCTGCGCGAGGGCAGGGCGGCCGTCGGCGCCGATCTGACCGGCTTCGACATCGCCCCCACCGTCCCGATCGCCGTGGGCCAGGACCTGGACACCCTCGCCGACCACTTCCGCCCGTACACCGCCCTGTACGTCGGCGGCATGGGCAGCCGCGAACAGAACTTCTACAACCGGCTCGCCCGGCGCATGGGGTACGAGAAGGAGGCCGCCGAGATCCAGGACCACTACCTGGCCGGCGACAAGGCCGCCGCGGCCGCCGCCGTACCCCGCTCGCTCATCGACTCCACCACCCTCATCGGGCCGGTGGAGCGCATCGCCGACCGGATGCGCGCCTACGCCGAGGCCGGCGTCACCACCCTGTCCCTCGCCCCGGCCGGGCTCACCCTCCAGGAACGCCTCGGCGCCCTGCGGACCGGCGCCGAGGCCCTGGAACGGGCCGGCCTGGGCTGAGACCCGCGCGAGCGGCGGGACCCGGGCCCGGCCCGGGTCCCCAACAGCGGTGACCCGTACGGGATCACTCCCCGATCCGGGGCCCGCCGTCCTACGCTGGCCCCATGCCCACCATGCTGCTGCTGCGCCACGGCAGGACCACCGCCAACTCCGCCGGACTGCTCGCCGGGCGAGCCCCCGGCACCGCCCTCGACGACTTCGGCCACGAGCAGGCAGCCGCGCTGCCCGGGCGGCTGGCCGGGGTGCCGCTGGCCGCCGCCGTGCACAGCCCGCTCCAGCGCTGCGTGGAGACCCTGGCGCCGCTGCGCGCCGCCCGCCCCGACCTGCCGGTGTACGAGGAGGAGCGGGTCATCGAGTGCGACTACGGCGAGTGGACCGGCCGCGCGCTGCGCGAACTCGCCGAGCAGCCCCTGATGGCCACCGTCCGCACCCGGCCCTCCGCCGTACGCTTCCCCGGCGGCGAGGCCCTGCGCGGGATGGCCGAGCGGGTGGTCGCCGCCGCGCAGGAGTGGGACGCCCGCATCGCCCGCGAGCACGGCGAGGCCGCGGTGTGGCTGCTGTGCACCCACGGCGACAACATCAAGGCGCTGGTCGCCGACGCCCTCGGCCTCCACCTCGACCACTTCCAGCGCATCGCCCCGCACCCGGCCTCCGTCACCGCCATCCGCTACGGCGACCACCCCCTGCTGCTGCGGTTCGGCGACACGGGCGATCTGCGCGAGTTCGTACCGCACACCCCGGCGGGTGAACGCGACCGCACCGCCGAGACCGAGGCGCCGGTCGGGGGCGGTGCCTAGGCACCGTGATCGTGTCGCGCAGTAGGGTGCCAGTGTCGCCAGACAACAGTCCGCCATCGACCCAACGGAGCAGTACGTGTCCCGTCAGGTGTTCCTCTATGACCCTCCGGAACGATTCGTCGCCGGGACGGTCGGACTGCCTGGCCGGCGCAGCTTCTTCCTGCAGGCCACGGCCGGCCCCCGCACCACCAGCGTCGCCCTGGAGAAGGCCCAGGTCGAGGCGCTCGCCCAGCGCATCGACGAACTGCTTGACGAAGTGGTGCGCCGCTCCGGCGGGTCCACCACCGTCCCGGCCGTCGCCCCCACCGAGGTCGCCGACACCGGGCCGCTCCAGGTGCCCGTCGAGGAGGAGTTCCGGGTCGGCACCATGGCCCTGGCCTGGGACGGCGACAACGAGCGGATGATCGTGGAGGCCCAGGCCCTGGTGGAGCTGGAGGCCGACTCCGAGGAGGAGTTCGCCGAGGCCGAGGAGCGGCTGCTGCGGGACGACGAGAACGGCCCGCCCATGCTGCGGGTGCGGCTGTCCGGCACCATGGCCCGTGCCTTCGCCAAGCGCGCCCTGGAGGTGGTGGGGGCGGGGCGCCCGCCGTGCCCCCTGTGCAGCCTGCCGCTCGACCCGGAGGGACATGTATGCCCGCGCCAGAACGGGTACCGGCGCAGCCGGACATGACACCCGACCCCCACGAGGACGCCGCCAAGATCCTCGCGCACGGCACGCTCACCGTGCTCGGCCGGATCCCGGACGCCTCCAACGCGGTCCTGTACGCCACCGCCGAACTCGGTGGCCGGCAACTGGCCTGCGTGTGCAAGCCGGTGGCCGGCGAGCGCCCGCTGTGGGACTTCCCGAGGGCAATCTGGCCCGCCGTGAGGTCGCCGCGTACGAGGTGTGCCGCGCGCTGGGCTGGGACCTGGTGCCGCCGACCGTGCTGCGCGAGGGGCCGCACGGCGAGACCATGTGCCAGCTGTGGGTGGGCCCCGACCCGCGCGACGCCCCGGAACCGGAGGCGGGGGAGGCGCAGGACACGGACGGCGCCGAGCCCGGTCCGCCCTCCGAACTGCTTGCCCTGACCGATGGTACCGAGCCCGAGCCCGGCTGGCGGGCGATCGGCCAGGTGGAGACCGGCGACGGCACCCTGGCACTGCTGGTGCACGCGGACGACGAACGGCTGCGCCGCGTCGCCGTCCTGGACGCGGTGATCAACAACGGCGACCGCAAGGGCGGCCATCTGCTGCCCCAGCCCGACGGCCGGCTGTACGGCATCGATCACGGGGTGACCTTCCACACCGAGAACAAGCTGCGCACGCTGCTGTGGGGCTGGGCGGGCGAGCCGCTGCCGGACGGCGTGCCCCAGGCGCTGCGGAGGCTGTCGGACGCGCTGGCCGACCCGGACAGCGAGCCGGCCACCCGGATCGCGGAGCTGATCAGCCCCGCCGAGTACGCCGCGCTGCGCGAGCGCGTCGCGGAACTGCTGCGCACCGGCCGTCATCCGCTCCCCGGCGGCGAGTGGCCCGCCATCCCCTGGCCGCTGATCTGAACACCGGCCGGGGAACCGTGCCACGCCCCCGGCGGGAGCCCCTGACCGGGCCCGCCGTGTAAGCCGGGGCGTGGGCGGATAGGCTCGTGGCATGTATGCCTGGCCCGCCTCCGAGGTCCCCGCGCTGCCTGGTCAGGGCCGCGACCTCAGGATTCATGACACCGCCACCGGGAGCCGGGTGACCCTCACCCCCGGGCCCGTGGCCCGGCTCTACGTCTGCGGAATCACCCCCTACGACGCCACTCACCTGGGCCACGCGGCCACCTACACCGCGTTCGACCTCGTGCAGCGGGTCTGGCTGGACACGGGGCGGCAGGTGCACTACGTACAGAACGTCACCGACATCGACGACCCGTTGCTGGAGCGGGCGGTGGCCACCGGCGAGGACTGGACGGCGCTCGCGCTGCGCGAGACCGAGCTGTTCCGCGAGGACATGACCGCGCTGCGGATGCTGCCGCCCGCCCACTACGTCGGGGCGGTGGAGGCCATACCGGGCATCGTGCCGCTGGTGGAGCGGCTGCGCGAGCAGGGCGCCGCCTACGAACTCGACGGTGACATCTACTACTCGGTGGCCGCCGACGAGCACTTCGGGAAGGTCTCGGGGCTCGACGCGGCGACCATGCGCGCGCTGTCCGCCGAACGCGGCGGCGACCCGGACCGCCCCGGCAAGAAGAACCCTCTCGATCCGCTGCTGTGGCTGGCCGCCCGCCCCGGCGAGCCCTCCTGGGACGGCGGCAGCCTGGGCCCGGGGCGCCCCGGCTGGCACATCGAGTGCGTGGCGATCGCCCTGGAGCACCTGGGCATGGGCTTCGACGTGCAGGGCGGCGGCTCCGACCTGGCCTTCCCGCACCACGAGATGGGCGCCTCGCACGCCCAGACGCTCACCGGTGAGTACCCGTTCGCCGCCAGCTATGTGCACGCGGGCATGGTCGGGTACCAGGGCGAGAAGATGTCCAAGTCGCGGGGCAATCTGGTCTTCGTCTCCCAGCTGCGGCGCGACGGCGTCGACCCGGCCGCCCTCCGGCTGGCGCTGCTGTCACGGCACTACCGCGCCGACTGGGAGTGGACACCCGCGGTGCTGGAGGAGGCCGAGCAGCGGCTGGCCCGCTGGCGGGCGGCGGTCTCCCGCCCCGACGGGCTGGCCGCGCTCGACCTGGTCGAGGAGATCAGGGAGGCGCTGGCCGACGATCTGGACGCACCGGCCGCGCTCGCGGCCGTTGACCGCTGGGCCGCGGCCCAGCTGGCGGACGGCGGCGAGGACACCGGCGCCCCCGGCATCGTCTCGCGGGCCGTGGACGCCCTGCTCGGCGTCGCCCTGTGACCGGCAGGCGCACCCGCCGCGGCCGGCACTGACGGCGGACCGGGCCCGTACGCACCGCGTACGGGCCCGGATCGATGCGCGTAAACCGGACGGACGTTACTCGCCCGGCTCGGCCGGGCCCCCGCCGCCCTCCGCCGTCGGCGGCGGTCCGGCGTCGCTCTCCGGCTTGCGGCGCCGGCGCGGCCGGGCCCGCCCGCTGCTCGGATCCTTCAGGAACGGCCCTGCGCCGCCCGGCTCCCCGGGGCCCGGCTCCTGCGGCCCGCCCCGGCGCCGCAGATAGCGCTCGAACTCCTTGGCGATCGCCTCGCCCGACGCCTCCGGCAGCTCCGCCGTGTCGCGCGCCTGCTCCAGGGACTGGACGTACTCCGCCACCTCGCTGTCCTCGGCGGCCAGTTGGTCCACTCCCAGCTGCCAGGCGCGGGCGTCCTCGGGCAGATCGCCCAGCGGGATGCCCACCCCCAGCAGATCCTCCAGCGCGTTCAGCAGGGCGAGGGAGGCCTTCGGGTTGGGCGGCTGCGAGACGTAGTGCGGTACCGAGGCCCACAGGCTGACCGCGGGGAACCCGGCGTGGGCGCACGCCTCCTGGAAGATGCCCACGATGCCGGTCGGCCCCTCGTACCGGGACTCCTCCAGGTCCAGCGAGCGGGCCAGCTCCTCGTCCGAGGTGACACTGGTGACCGGTACCGGCCGGGTGTGCGGGGTGTCGCCCAGCAGCGCGCCGAGCACCACCACCATCTCCACGCCCAGCTCGTGGGCGAAGCCCAGCAGCTCGTTGCAGAACGACCGCCAGCGCATGCTCGGCTCGATGCCGCGTACCAGCACCAGGTCGCGCCGTCTGCCGGAGCCCCCGGTCGCGCCGCCGCGGATCACGGAAAGCCGCGTGGTCGGCCAGGTGATCCGGCGCACGCCGTCGTCCAGCCAGATGAGCGGGCGGTTGACCTGGAAGTCGTAGTAGTCCTCGGCGTCCAGCGCCGCGAACACCTCGCCCTTCCACTCCCGCTCCAGATGCGCGACCGCGGCGGAGGCGGCGTCGCCGGCATCATTCCAGCCTTCGAACGCGGCCACCATGACCGGGTCGACCAGCTCGGGAACTCCCTCGAGCTCGATCACCCAGCGCCTCCTTCCGGCCGGGTCGGGGTGGTATGCCCGGCCCGGCTGCCGTTTGTCTTCCGTGCGGCCCAGCCTACGGCGTCACCGTTCCCAGGCCACGGCCTTTGTACGCATCGGATCGGCGGGCCGGGACCGGGCACGGGAGTGCGGCGGCGCGCTCTCAGCCCTCCCGGCGGGCCAGCACGGCGGCCACCTTCTCCCGCACCTCCTCGGTGTCCAGGCCACGGATGGTGACAGTGGTGCGGCGGCGCAGCACGTCGTCCACCGTCTGGGCCCACTCCTGGTCGCGGGCGTAGACGACCTGGGCCCAGATCTCGGGGCCCGCCGGGTGGATGCGCTCGCCGAGCGCCGGGTCCCGGCGCACCAGGTCCGCGATCTCCAGGGCGAGCGAGCCGTAGTGGGTGGCCAGATGGCGCGCGGTCAGCGGATCCATCCGGCCGCCCGGCTCGCTGTCCACCAGCAGCCGGTGCGCGACCGCGTTGGGGTTGGCGACCCCGGGCAGCGGGGCGCGGCGCACCAGCTCCCGTACCGGCTCCATGTCCTCGGCGATGCCGAGCCCCGGCAGCTTGGCGAGTTTGGCCAGCACCGTACGGCCGATGTGCCGGTAGGTGGTCCACTTGCCGCCGGCCACCGACAGCATCCCGCCGCGACCCTCGGTGACGACGGTCTCGCGCTTGGCGGACTCCACCCCGCCCGGCCCGCCGGGCAGTACGCGCAGTCCGGCGAAGGCGTAGGTGAGCAGGTCGCGGTCGAGCTGGGTGTCGCGCACCGACAGCGCGGCCTCGGCCAGGATCTGCTGGATGTCGGCCTCGGTGGCGCGCACCTCGCCCGGGTCGCCCTCGTACGGCTCGTCGGTGGTGCCCAGCAGCAGCTGGTCCTCCCAGGGGAGGGCGAAGGTGATGCGGTACTTGTCGACCGGGGTGGCGAGCGCGGCGCGCCAGGGGGCGGTGCGGCGCAGCACGATGTGGGCGCCCTTGGAGAGCCGGACGCTGGGCGCGGCGCCGGGGTGTTCCAGGCGGCGCAGGTGGTCCACCCAGGGGCCGGTGGCGTTGAGCACCAGGCGGGCACTGATGCCGAACTCGGTGCCGTCGACACGGTCGCGGACCTCGGCGCCGGTGACCCGGCCGTGGGTGAAGCGCAGCCCGGTGACCTCGGCGTGGTTGAGGACGGCGGCGCCGGCGGCGACGGCGGCGCGCACCGTGAGGACGGCGACGCGGGCGTCGTTCATCTGGTGGTCGCCGTATACCGCCACGGCCTTGAGGTTGTCGGTGCGCAGCGCCGGGTTGGCGGCGGCGGCCTTGGCGGGGGAGATGATCCGGCCGACCCCGTCGCCGAAGGCGGACAGCGCCGAGTAGGCGAACACCCCGGCGCCGAGCTTGGCGGCGCCGTGCGGGCCGTCCTTGTAGACGGGGAGGTGGAAGGTGAGCGGGTTGACCAGGTGCGGGGCCACGTCCTTGGCGAGCACCCGGCGCTCGTGGTGGTTCTCGGCCACCAGCCTGACCGCGCCGGTCTGGAGGTAGCGCAGTCCGCCGTGCACCAGCTTGGAGGAGGCGGAGGAGGTGGCGCCGGCGAAGTCGCCGGCGTCCACCATCGCCACCCGCAGCCCCGACTGCGCGGCGTGCCAGGCCACCGAGGTGCCCAGGATGCCGCCGCCGATCACCAGCAGATCGTAGGCGGAGCCGGCCAGCCGCTCCCGGGTCTCGGTGCGGCCGGCGGCCGGGGTCGCGGATATCGCGGCCCCGGAGGCGTCCGTGGTGTGCTGCGGGGTGTTCATCGGTTCTCAGTCCTCCTCTTCGAGCCAGCCCATGGTCCGCTGCACGGCCTTGAGCCAGAGCTTGTACTCGCGGTCGCGGTCGGCCGCGTCCATCTCCGGGGTCCACTCGGCCGCCCGGCGCCAGTTGGCGCGCAGCTCGCTGACGTCCGACCAGAAGCCGACGGCGAGTCCGGCCGCGTAGGCGGCCCCCAGACAGGTGGTCTCGGAGACCATGGGCCGCACCACCGGCGCGTCCAGGAAGTCCGAGATGTTCTGCATCAGCAGGTTGTTGGAGGTCATGCCTCCGTCGACCCGCAGCGAGGTGAGCTCGACGCCGGAGTCCTTCTTCATGGCGTCGACGATCTCGCGGGTCTGCCAGGCGGTGGCCTCCAGCACCGCGCGGGCGATGTGCGCCTTGGTGACATAGCGGGTCAGCCCGGCGATGACGCCGCGCGCGTCCGAACGCCAGTAGGGGGCGAACAGGCCGGAGAACGCCGGTACGAAGTACGCGCCACCGTTGTCCTCCACCGTCCTGGCCAGGGTCTCGATCTCGGCCGCCGAGTGGATGATGCCCATCTGGTCGCGCATCCACTGCACCAGGGCGCCGGTGATCGCGATGGACCCCTCCAGCGCGTACACCGTGGGCTGGTCACCGATGCGGTAGCCGACGGTGGTCAGCAGCCCGGCGTACGAGTTGACGGCCTCGGTGCCGGTGTTCATCAGCAGGAACGTGCCGGTGCCGTACGTGGACTTGGCCTCGCCGACGTCGTAGCAGGTCTGCCCGAACAGCGCCGCCTGCTGGTCGCCGAGCGCGGAGGCCACCGGCACCCCGTCCAGCGGGCCGCCCTTGGCGTGGCCGTAGACCTCGGCCGAGGAGCGGATCTCGGGCAGCACGGCGGCGGGCACCTGCATCGAGGACAGGATGCGCTCGTCCCAGTCCATGGTGCGCAGGTTCATCAGCATGGTGCGCGAGGCGTTGGTGACGTCGGTGACGTGCCGCCCGCCGTCGACGCCGCCGGTGAGGTTCCAGATCACCCAGGAGTCCATGGTGCCGAACAGCAGGTCGCCGCGTTCGGCGCGCTCGCGCAGCCCTTCGACGTTGTCGAGCAGCCAGCGGATCTTGGGCCCGGCGAAGTAGGCGGACAGCGGCAGCCCGGTCTCGCGGCGGAAGCGGTCCTGGCCCACGTTGCGGCCCAGTTCGCGGCAGAGCGCGTCGGTGCGGGTGTCCTGCCAGACGATGGCGTTGTGCACCGGCTCGCCGGTACGGCGGTCCCACAGCAGGGTGGTCTCGCGCTGGTTGGTGATGCCGATGGCCTTGACGTGGTCCTTGGTGATCTGGGCCTTGTCCAGGGCCCCGGCGACCACTTCCTGGACGTTGGCCCAGATCTCCGCGGCGTTGTGCTCCACCCACCCGGGCTTGGGGAAGATCTGTTCGTGCTCCTTCTGGTCGACCGAGACGATGCGTCCGTCGTGGTCGAAGACGATGCACCGGGAGGAGGTGGTGCCCTGGTCGATGGCGGCGATGTACTGGCGCTGCCCGGAGGAGAAGTCGGGGTCGTGCGTCTCGCTCATGCGGTCGGCTCCTGATCTTTCGGTACGGGGGGCGGGACGGGCGGCCTGCGGGTCAGAACACCAGCTGGTGGATACCGGCCGCGGCGGCTCCGCCGAGCATCGGACCGACCACCGGGACCCAGGAGTAGGACCAGTCGGAGCCGCCCTTGTTGGGCAGTGGCAGCAGCGCGTGGACGATGCGCGGGCCCAGGTCACGGGCCGGGTTGATGGCGTATCCGGTCGGACCGCCCAGGGACAGGCCGATGCCGAGGACGGTGAGGGCCACCAGCAGGCCGCCGATGGCGGTGACCTGGAGGGCGTCGTTGACGCCGGTGGCCAGTACGACGGAGACCAGGACGAAGGTGCCCAGGATCTCGGTGGCCACGTTCTGCCAGTAGACCCGGATCTCGGGGGCGGTGGAGAAGATGCCGAGCACCGGTCCGGGCTCGCCGCGCGTCGCGGCGCGCCGCTCACGCGTCGGGCGCGGTTCGTCGTACGCCCGTACGCCGGGGGTGCGGGAGCCGCCCTCCTCCTCGCGGTCGGTGAGATGGGCGTGGAAGTGGCCGTAGTAGCCGATCCACACGCCGATGGCGCCCAGCATCGCGCCGGTGAACTGGCCCAGGATGTAGACCCAGAACTGGCTCCATCCGCCGTGCACGATCATGATGCCGAGGGTGACGGCCGGGTTCAGGTGCGCCCCGGAGATCTCGGTGGAGACGTACACGCCGGCGAGCACGGCGATACCCCACCCGAAGGTGATCGCGACCCAGCCGGCGCCGAACGCCTTGGATTTCTTCAGCACGACACCGGCGACGACACCGGCGCCGAGCAGGATCAGTACGGCGGTGCCGAGCACCTCGCCGTAGAAGATTTCGGAGTTGGACACCCGTGACTCCTTTGTCCTTTGTCCAGCGGACCAGGTAGAGCTCCGTCCGGTGTTCGACAATGTCGACCACTGAACGCGAGTTTTCTCTTCAGTGAGGCTGCCGTCAAGGGATGTGATGCAAGGAACGACAGAGAGCTGACGAATGTCCGTATTGTTCTAGAATCGACCGGATCCGAGGTCGCGCGACACGGATCGCGCGCAGTCCCGCACCGCCGCGATCAGCCGGGGGCGCAGCTCGCCGTCCTCCTGCATCCGCTCCACGGCACCGGTGATGCCCACCGCGCCCACCGGCATCCGCCGCCGGTCCAGGATCGGGGCCGCCACCGAGGCGACCCCGTCCCACGTCTCGCCGACGTCACCGGCCCAGCCGCGGGCCCTGATCGTGTCGAGATCCCGGTCGAAGGCCACCGGATCCACCACGGTGCGATCCGTGATCGCGGCGAAGCCCGCCTCGACGGCCTCGTTGTGCGCCACCGGGTCGTAGGCCGCGAGCACCTTGCCCAGCGCCGTGCTGTGCAGCGGCTGCATCGCCCCGACCTCCAGCACCTGCCGGGAGTCGTCGGGCCGGAAGACGTGGTGGACGATCAGCACCCCGCGCTGGTGCAGCACCCCCACATAGGCGCTCTCGCCACTGGAGCGGGCCAGGTCGTCCGTCCACACCAGCGCCCTGGCCCGCAGTTCGTGCACATCCAGGTAGCTGTTGCCCAGCCGCAGCAACTCGGCGCCCAGCTGGTACTTGCCCGAGGACGCGTCCTGCTCGACGAAGCCCTCCTGCTGGAGGGTGCGCAGCAGCCCGTGCGTGGTGGCCTTGGCCAGACCGATGGACGAGGCGATGTCGGACAGGCCCAGCCGCCGCTCGCCGCCGGCCAGCAGCCGCAGCACCGCGGCGGCCCGTTCCAGTGACTGAATGGTCCGCGCCATGAGACGCCTCCTGCCGTTCACGCCCTCAGCGGGCCCTGCCGCCCGCTCGCACCATTCGACAATGCCGAACATCATCCGGTGATGTCGATAGCACCGGGGATGTCATGAGTCTACGACCGTCCCACTCCCCGGAAGGCTCCGGGAATCCGCCACCACTGCGGATACGCTGAGCGAGTGCCTCCCCCGCGGGAGCGCATAGCCGACAGCCGTCGCACACCAGGAGCACCTTCATGGCCTCGCCCATCCTGTCCCCGCACACCCAGGCCGACCGCGCCGCCGCACTGCGCCGGGCCTTCGCCTCCCGCGTCGTCGTCGCCGACGGCGGCATGGGCACCATGCTCCAGGCCGCCGAGCCCTCCCTGGACGACTTCCAGCAGCTGGAAGGGTGCAACGAGGTCCTGAACGTCACCCGCCCGGACATCGTGCGCTCCGTCCACCAGGAGTACTTCGACGCCGGCGTGGACTGCGTGGAGACCAACACCTTCGGCGCCAACCTCGCCGCCCTCGGCGAGTACGACATCCCCGAACGCATCGCCGAACTCTCCGAGGCCGGTGCCCGCATCGCCCGCGAGACCGCCGACGACTGCGCCGCCCGCGACGGACGGCAGCGCTGGGTACTGGGCTCCATCGGCCCCGGCACCAAGCTGCCCACCCTCGGCCACATCCGCTACGCCGACCTGCGCGACGCGTACCAGCGGAACGCGGAGGGGCTGATCGCCGGCGGCGCCGACGCCCTGCTGGTGGAGACCGCCCAGGACCTGCTCCAGACCAAGGCCGCCGTGCTCGGCGCCCGCCGCGCCGTGGCCGCCACCGGCGTCGACCTGCCGCTCGTCGTCCAGGTCACCGTCGAGACCACCGGCACCATGCTGCTGGGCTCCGAGATCGGCGCCGCCCTCACCGCCCTGGAACCGCTGGGCATCGACATGATCGGCCTGAACTGCGCCACCGGGCCGGCCGAGATGAGCGAGCACCTGCGCTATCTCTCCCAGCACGCCACCATCCCCATCTCCTGCATGCCCAACGCCGGGCTGCCCGTCCTCGGCAAGGACGGCGCCCACTACCCGCTGGGCCCCGCCGAGCTCGCCGACGCCCACCAGACCTTCATCGGCGAATTCGGCCTCTCCCTGATCGGCGGCTGCTGCGGCACCACCCCCGAGCACCTGCGACAGGTCGTGGAGCGGGTGCGCGGGCTGACCCCCGGCGCGCGCGACCCGCGCCCCGAGCCCGGCGCCGCCTCCCTCTACCAGACCGTGCCGTTCCGGCAGGACGCCTCGTACCTCGCCATCGGCGAGCGCACCAACGCGAACGGCTCCAAGAAGTTCCGTGAGGCCATGCTGGAGGGCCGCTGGGAGGACTGCGTCGAGCTGGCCCGCGAACAGATCCGCGAGGGCGCCCACCTGCTCGACCTGTGCGTGGACTACGTCGGCCGCGACGGCGCCGCCGACATGTCCGAACTGGCCGGCCGGCTCGCCACCGCCTCCACCCTGCCCATCGTGCTGGACTCCACCGAGCCCGCCGTCCTGGAGGCCGGCCTGGAGCGGCTCGGCGGCCGGGCCGTCATCAACTCCGTGAACTACGAGGACGGCGACGGCCCCGACTCGCGGTTCGCCAAGGTCACCCGGATGGCGGTGGAGCACGGCGCGGCCCTGATGGCCCTCACCATCGACGAACGCGGCCAGGCCCGCACCCCCGAGGACAAGGTCGCCATCGCCGAGCGCATCATCGCCGACCTCACCGGCAACTGGGGCGTGGCCGAGAGCGACATCATCATCGACTGCCTCACCTTCACCATCTGCACCGGCCAGGAGGAGTCCCGCCGCGACGGGGTGCACACCATCGAGGCCATCAGGGAACTGAAGAGGCGCCACCCCCAGGTGCAGACCACGCTGGGCCTGTCCAACATCTCCTTCGGCCTCAACCCGGCGGCCCGGCTCGTCCTCAACTCGGTCTTCCTCGACGAATGCGTCAAGGCCGGCCTGGACTCCGCCATCGTGCACGCCGCCAAGATCCTGCCCATCGCCCGGATCGAGGACGAACAGGTCCAGGTCGCCCTCGACCTCATCCACGACCGGCGCCGTGAGGGCTACGACCCGCTCCAGCGCTTCCTCGAACTCTTCGAGGGCGTGGACGCCAAGTCCATGCGGGCCGGCAAGACCGAGGAACTGCTCGCCCTGCCCCTGGAGGAGCGGCTGCGCCGGCGCATCGTCGACGGCGAGCGCAAGGGCCTGGAGGCCGACCTGGACGAGGCGCTCACCACCCGCCCCGCCCTGGAGATCGTCAACGACACCCTGCTGGAAGGCATGAAGACGGTCGGCGAGCTGTTCGGTTCGGGACAGATGCAGCTGCCCTTCGTGCTCCAGTCCGCCGAGGTCATGAAGACCGCCGTCGCCCACCTCGAACCGCACATGGAGAAGTCCGACGACGAGGGCAAGGGCACCATCGTGCTCGCCACCGTGCGCGGCGACGTCCACGACATCGGCAAGAACCTGGTCGACATCATCCTGTCCAACAACGGCTACAACGTCGTCAACCTCGGCATCAAGCAGCCGGTGACCGCCATCCTGGACGCCGCCGAGGAACACCGCGCCGATGTCATCGGGATGTCCGGGCTGCTGGTGAAGTCCACGGTGATCATGAAGGAGAACCTGGAGGAGCTCAACCAGCGCGGCATGGCCGCCGACTACCCGGTCATCCTCGGCGGCGCCGCCCTCACCCGCGCCTATGTCGAGCAGGACCTGCACGAGGTCTACCAGGGCGAGGTCCGATACGCCCGCGACGCCTTCGAGGGCCTGCGGCTGATGGACGCCCTGATCGCCGTCAAGCGCGGCGTGCCCGGCGCCACCCTCCCCGAGCTGAAGAAGCGCCGGGTCGCCGCCCGCCCCGCCGCCCTGCCGCAGGAGGACACCGAGGAGCCGGTGGGCCGCTCGGCCACCGCCACCGACGTACCGCTGCCCACCGCGCCGTTCCTCGGCACCCGCGTCATCAAGGGCATCCCGCTCAAGGACTACGCCGCCTGGCTGGACGAGGACGCCCTCTTCAAGGGCCAGTGGGGGCTCAAGGGCAGCCGCAGCGGCGCGGGCCCCGACTACGAGGAACTGCTGGAGACCGAGGGACGCCCCCGGCTGCGCGGCTGGCTGGACCGGCTGCACACCGACAACCTCCTGGAAGCGGCCGTCGTCTACGGCTACTTCCCCTGCCACGCCGAGGGCCAGGACCTGGTGATCCTCGACGAGGAAGGCAAGGAACGCACCCGCTTCACCTTCCCCCGCCAGCGCCGCGGCCGGCGGCTGTGCCTGGCCGACTTCTTCCGCCCGGCGGAGAGCGGCGAGACAGACGTGGTCGCCCTGCAGGCCGTCACCGTCGGCTCCCGGGTCTCCGGCGCCACCGCCGAACTGTTCGCCGCCGACGCCTACCGCGACTATCTGGAGCTGCACGGGCTGTCCGTCCAGCTCGCCGAGGCGCTCGCCGAGTTCTGGCACGCCCGGGTCCGCGCCGAACTGGGCATCGGCGGCTCCGACCCGGCCGCCCTGGCCGGGATGTTCCGCACCGAGTACCAGGGCTGCCGGTACTCCCTGGGCTACCCCGCCTGCCCCGACCTGGAGGACCGCGCCAAGATCGCCGAGCTGCTCCAGCCCGAGCGGATCGGGGTCACCCTGTCCGAGGAGTTCCAGCTGCACCCCGAGCAGTCCACCGACGCGATCATCCTGCACCACCCCGAGGCCAACTACTTCAACGCCCGCTGATCCCCGGGAACCGGCCGAACAGGTGTCTGCCCGGGCGAACCACCCCACAGCACCGTAGAATGATCTGTCCGGTAAGCGGCCGGTCGTTCCCCTCCCGATCCGGAGGGGTGACGACCGGCCGTCCTGCTCCCCGAAGGGACCACGGATGACCAGTTCCCCATCCATCATCGACACCGCCGCCGTCGCGGGCCCGCTGCCGCAGGCCGTGCTGCTGGACATGGACGGCACCCTGGTGGACACCGAGGGATTCTGGTGGGACGCCGAGGTCGAGGTCTTCGCCGGCCTGGGTCACACCCTGGCCGAGGAGTACCGGGCGGTCGTGGTGGGCGGGCCGATGACCCGCAGCGCCGGCTTCCTCATCGAGGCCACCGGCGCCGACATCACCCTGGACGAGGCGCGGGACGCCCTGAACGCCGCCTTTCTGCGCCGCCTGGACCAGGGGATCGCGCTCATGCCCGGCGCCCACCGGCTGCTGACCGAGCTGGCCGTGCACCGGGTGCCCACCGCCCTGGTCTCCGCCTCGCACCGCACCGTCATCGACCGGATGCTGGGCTCCATCGGCGCCCACCACTTCGCGCTGACCGTCGCGGGCGACGAGCTGACCCGCACCAAGCCGCACCCGGACCCGTATCTCACCGCCGCCGCCGGGCTCGGCGCCGACCCGGCGCGCTGCGTGGCCGTGGAGGACACCCTCACCGGCGTCGCCTCCGCCGAGGCCGCCGGGTGCCAGGTCATCGCGGTGCCCTCGGTGGCGCCCGTGCCCCCCGCCCCGGGGCGAACCGTGGTCACCTCACTGGAGGAGATCAGCGTCGGGTTCCTGCGCGCCCTGCACCACCGCGCCCCGGCCCGGGGCCACGCCCGCGCGGCCGACCCGGTCTGACGGTGCCGGCCGCGCCCGTGCCCCGCGCGTCGTGCCCGCGGGGCGGGTGTCAGTTGCCGGGCCGCACCAGGCCGCTCTCGTAGGCGTACACCGCGGCCTGCACCCGGTCGCGCAGCTGGAGCTTGGTCAGCACATGGCCCACATGCGTCTTGACCGTGGTCTCGCTCACGAACAGATCCGCCGCGATCTCCGCGTTGGAGAGCCCGCGCGCCACCAGCTTCAGCACCTCCACCTCGCGCTCGGTCAGCGTGCCCAGCGCGTGCGGCACCGCCTCCTCCCCCGAGGGCAGCTTCCCCGCGTACTTGTCCAGCAGCCGCCGCGTCACGCTCGGCGCCAGCATCGCCTCGCCCGCCGCCACCACCCGGATCGCCTGCACCAGCTCGGCGGCCGGCGCGTCCTTGAGCAGAAAACCGGCGGCCCCCGCCCGCAGCGCCTCGATCACGTACTCGTCCAGATCGAAGGTGGTCAGCACCAGCACCCTGGCCGGGCCGTTCCGCTGCGGCCCGGTGATCCGCCGCGTGGCCTCCACCCCGTCCATCCGGGGCATCCGGATGTCCATCAGCACCACATCGGGCTGCAGGGCCCGCACCTGGTCCAGGGCCTGGAGCCCGTCGCCGGCCTCGCCGACCACGGCCACATCGCCCTCGGCCTCCAGGATCATCCGGAAACCGGTACGCAGCAGCGGCTGATCGTCGACCAGCAGAACGCGGATGGGCATGGACCAACCCCTCGATCAGACGGCAGGCGGCACCATTCTCGCCCACACCCCCGTGGCTCAGCCCTCCGGGAGGTCACCCTCGCGCTCCTCGCCCGCCCGGGGGCCCGGCACCTCCAGCGGCAGCGACGGCTGGATGGTCAGCGGGTACGGCGGGGGAGTGCCGCCGAACTCCGGGCAGCGCGACTGGTGGTCGCACCAGCCGCACAGCCGGCCCGGCTTCGGCCGCCAGTCCCCGCTCTCGGTGGCCCGCCGGATCGCCTCCCACAGCGCCAGCAGCTTGCGCTCCACCGCCGCCAGATCGCTCTCCTGCGGGTCCAGGGTCAGCACATCGCCGCTGCCCAGATACACCAGCTGGAGCCGCTTGGGCACCTCACCGCGCAGCCGCCACAGCACCAGCGCGTAGAACTTCATCTGGAACAGCGCGTCCGCCGCGTACTCCGGGCGCGGCGCCTTGCCCGTCTTGTAGTCGACGATGCGCACCTCGCCGGTCGGCGCGATGTCCACCCGGTCGATCACCCCGCGCAGCCGCAGCCCCGACTCCAGCTTCGTCTCCACCCACAGCTCACGCTCGGCCGGCTGCAGCCGGGTGGGGTCCTCCAGCGAGAACCAGCGCTCCACCAGACCCTCGGCCTCCGTCAGCCAGCCCGCCAGCCGCTCCTGGTCCAGCGCCCCCGGCTCCGCGTCCTGCGACTCGTCCGCGAAGAGCTGCGCCAGCTCCGGGCGCTTCTTCAGCAGCCGCTGCCACTCCCGCATCACCATCGCCTTGGCCCGGGGCACACTGCGCTGCCCGGCCGGCGCGTCGAACACCCGCTCCAGCACGGCGTGGACAACCGTTCCCCTGGTGGCCGCCGCGCTCGGCGCCTCGGGCAGTTTGTCGATCACCCGGAAGCGGTAGAGCAGGGGGCACTGCATGAAGTCGGCGGCCCGGGAGGGCGAGAGGGACGAAGTACGCGCGGTGGCTGACGCTTCCATGTCCGGAACCCTACGGGGCGTCACTGACAGCGGGGCGCTTACCATCGACTCCACAGCCGACCCGCCTCTCCCGCGAGGTCACACCCAGCAAGGGGAATTGGTGCCAGACTCCGAAAGCGACCGGACATCGGGGCCCGACAGCCCGGCCCGCCCGCAGGGCTCCGGCGAGAAGCCCGGCGGTTCCAAGGGGGCCGGCGGCGGCCTGCTGATGGGGCGCGTCTTCGGCGTGCCGATCTATGTCGCGCCCAGCTGGTTCCTCGTCGCGGCCCTGATCACCTGGTTCTTCGGAAACCAGCTGGACCGGGTGCTGCCCGACCTCGGCGCGGGCCGCTACCTCGTCTCCCTGTTCTTCGCGGTCGCCTTCTACGCCTCGGTGCTGGTGCACGAACTCGCCCACACCTACGCCGCCATCCGCTTCGACCTCCCGGTGCGCCGCATCCAGCTCCAGTTCTTCGGCGGCGTCTCCGAGATCGAGAAGGAGTCCCAGACCCCCGGCCGCGAGTTCGTGCTGGCCGGCGTCGGCCCGCTGCTCTCCCTCGTGCTGGGCGGCGTCTTCTGGGCCGGCATGCTCACCGTCGAACGCGACACCGTTCCCGGCGTCCTCCTCGCCGGCCTGATGATCTCCAACGTCATCGTCGCCGCCTTCAACCTGCTGCCCGGCCTTCCGCTGGACGGCGGACGGATGCTGCGCGCCGTGGTGTGGCGGCTCAGCGGCAGCCCCATGACCGGCACCGTGGTCGCCGCCTGGACCGGCCGGGTGCTCGCCGTGGTGGTGCTGATCGGCTTCCCGCTGACCACTCACCTCACCGGCGTCACCGACCGCGACTCCTACACCGGCGTGGACTCGCTGACCGACGCACTGCTGGCCGCCATCCTCGCCGCCATCATCTGGACCGGCGCCGGCAACAGCCTGAAGATGGCCCGGCTGCGCGAACGGCTGCCCGCCCTCAACGCCCGCGTCCTCACCCGGCGGGCCGTCCCGGTCAGCGCGCAGACCCCGCTGTCCGAGGCACTGCGCCGCGCCAACGACGCCGGCGCCCGCGCCCTGGTGGTGGTCGACGGCCAGGGAGCCCCCGTCGCGCTGGTCCGCGAGGCCGGCATCGCCTCCGTCCCCGAACGGCGCCGCCCCTGGGTCGCGGTCTCCGCCCTCGCCCAGGACCTGGAGGACGGGATGCGGGTGCCCGCCGACCTCACCGGCGAGGCACTCCTGGACCACCTGCGGGCCACCCCGGCCACCGAGTACCTGGTGGTCGAGGAGAACGACGAGATCTACGGCGTGCTGTCCACCACCGACGTGGAACGCGCCTTCATGGACGCCATGACGGGGCCCGCCGCCCGCCGCTGACCACCGCCGTCCGCCTCCCCGCGCACGGCGGCCCTCCCGCCCTGCACTAGGCTGACCCCCATGTCCGAACCGACCGGTGCCGCCCGCCGACGCGGGCCCTTCCAGGTCGGGGACCAGGTACAGCTCACCGATCCCAAGGGCCGCCACTACACCTTCACGCTCGAAGCCGGGAAGAGCTTCCACACCCACAAGGGTGCCTTCCCGCACGACGAGCTGATCGGCGCCCCCGAAGGAACCGTTGTCCGCACCACGGGGAACGTCGCCTATCTCGCGCTGCGCCCCCTGCTCCCCGACTACGTCCTGTCCATGCCCCGCGGTGCCGCCGTGGTCTACCCCAAGGACGCGGGGCAGATCCTGGCCATGGCCGACATCTTCCCGGGCGCCCGGGTCGTCGAGGCCGGCGTGGGCTCCGGCTCGCTCAGCACCTTCTTGCTGCGCGCGATCGGCGACCAGGGCATGCTGCACTCCTACGAGCGCCGCGCCGACTTCGCCAAGATCGCCCAGGAGAACGTGGAGCGCTACTTCGGCTCCCCGCACCCCGCCTGGCAGCTGACGGTCGGTGACCTCCAGGACAACCTGTCCGACACCGAGGTGGACCGGGTCATCCTGGACATGCTCGCCCCCTGGGAGTGCGTGGACGCCGTCGCCAAGGCGCTGGTCCCCGGCGGGATCGTGTGCGCGTACGTGGCCACCACCACCCAGCTGGCACGCACCGTGGAGACGCTCCGCGAGCACGGCAACTTCAACGAGCCGACCGCCTGGGAGACCATGCTGCGCACCTGGCACGTGGAGGGCCTGGCGGTCCGCCCGGACCACCGGATGATCGGGCACACCGGCTTCCTGGTCACCGCCCGCCGGCTGGCCGACGGGGTGGAGCCCCCGCGCCGCCGCCGCCGCCCGGCCCCCGGCGCGTACGGCTCCGACTACACCGGCCCGGGTTCGTCGAGTGCCGCCGGGACCGCTGCCACCGCAGCCGAGGCCGCCACCGGTGGCCCCGCGGAGGAAACGGACGCGTAAACCCCCCGCCGTATCCCGGTGATGTGAGGTGTGGCACGATGCCGGGACCTGCCAACGCGCAGGTCCCGGCATCGAGTTGTCTCCACCTCCCCGCCCCAGGAGTCTTCCGCGTGCAGTCACCGGCAGGCGCAGCACTTCCTTCCCCCAGTGGCCGACCCGTGCACTGGCTCATCACCGCCGCCGCGGTCGCCGCCCTCACCGCGGCCGCAGCCTGGATCGGCCCCGGCGGTGCCGCCGCGAAAGCGCCGGCGGCCGCCCGGGGAGGCCCGGACCCCGCCGCCGCCGACTACCCGGTGGACTGCGGCCCGTACGGCATCACCGTCACCGACCACGCTGTGAGCGACCTGGACGGCGACGGCGTCCCGGAGACCATCGCCGCCGTGCACTGCGACGCGGGGGCCGGCAGCCCGCCGCACGGTCTGTACGTCCTGACCGACCCCGCCCGCGGCGCGAGCGGGCCCCGGGTCGCGCTCACCCTGGTGGACCCGGCCGAGGGCATGATGCTGGAGAACCTGACGGTCAGCGGTGGCACCGTGTCGGTACGGCTGCTCGGCTACTCCTCGGTGGACGTTCCGCGTTCCGCCCCCGACCAGCGCCGCGACGTCGCGTGGGAGTGGACGGCCGGCACCCTGGCGCTGCGCGCGGCCCCGCCGCCCGGCAGCTACTGAATGTTCCCGCCGACCCCGCCGTCCGGCCGTGCGCTGGAGTACGCTCGGCCGTGACCGGCACCGACGACGCGGCTACGGGGCGTTCACGCGTCCACGACGGCGTCCGGGCCGTACACCTCGGTCTGGTCCGCCGTCCTGCGCACGTGAATGCACTCACCTGGGCATTCCCTGGCCGAGTCGATCACTTCCCGCAGCAGTGTCAGCGGCACCGGCGCGGTGGCACCGGGAGCGGTGAGCAGATCGGCCTCCTGGCCGGCCGGCGCCGGCGGCTTCACGTACGCGAGCCCGTCGATGTCCAGCTCGAAGACCTCCGGGGCGTACTGCGCGCAGATGCCGTCGCCCGTGCACAGATCCTGGTCGATCCAGACTTCCAGGTCTCCGGATTCATTCCGCGCGGTCATGTGGCCTGCCAATCCTTGAGGGTGTGAAACAAAGAGAGCCATCCCTGCCGGGTGTTGACCGCTTACGACCATACAACCGTCCGCTTTCCACTCGCCCGGGGTGGGTATTCCCTGCCATGAGGGAGTGCGCAAGGGTGAAGATCGGATCCACCTCGACCGTCTTTGTGATCTAGGGGTTTCGAACCGCACCGGTCCAGGTAGGGTCTGGAAGCGTCCAGCTCCCTTTGGAGGAGGTGAGGACCGTGGCATCCCACGATGACGACAGCAACCGCGGCATCCGGCCCGGTCGGGCATCCGACGACCCGTCCCGGCAGCTTGCCGATCTTGAGCAGGAGATCACCGTCCTGCGCCGAAAGCTGGCCGACTCTCCGCGGCACACTCGGGTTCTCGAGGAGCGGATCGTCGAGCTGCAGACCAATCTGGCCGGCGTGTCCGCGCAGAACGAGCGGCTCGCCACTACCCTCCGCGAGGCCCGTGACCAGATCGTCGCCCTCAAGGAAGAGGTCGACCGCCTGGCGCAGCCCCCGGCCGGTTTCGGCGTCTTCCTGCACGCCAACGAGGACGACACCGCGGACATCTTCACCGGGGGCCGCAAGCTCCGGGTGAATGTCAGCCCCAATATCGAACTGGACAAGCTGCGGCGTGGCCAGGAGGTCATGCTCAACGAGGCGCTCAACGTGGTCGCGGCCATGGAGTTCGAGAGCGTCGGCGAGATCGTCACCCTCAAGGAGGTCCTCGAGGACGGCGAGCGCGCCCTGGTCGTCGGGCACACCGACGAGGAACGCGTCGTACGGCTGGCCGAGCCGCTGCTGGCCTCCGGAATCGTGCTGCGCTCCGGCGACGCCCTGCTGCTGGAGCCCCGCTCCGGTTACGTGTTCGAGGTCGTGCCCAAGAGCGAGGTCGAGGAGCTCATCCTCGAAGAGGTCCCCGACATCGACTACAACAAGATCGGTGGTCTGGGCGGCCAGATCGAGCTGATCAGGGACGCGGTGGAGCTGCCGTACCTGCACCCGGACCTGTTCCGGGAGCACGAGCTGCGGCCGCCCAAGGGCGTCCTGCTGTACGGCCCGCCCGGCTGCGGCAAGACGCTGATCGCCAAGGCGGTGGCCAACTCGCTGGCCAAGAAGGTCGCCGAGGTCACCGGACAGCCCGCGGGGAAGAGCTTCTTCCTCAACATCAAGGGCCCCGAACTGCTCAACAAGTACGTCGGCGAGACCGAGCGGCACATCCGGCTGGTCTTCCAGCGGGCCCGCGAGAAGGCCAGCGAGGGAACGCCGGTCATCGTCTTCTTCGACGAGATGGACTCCCTCTTCCGCACCCGCGGCTCCGGGGTCAGCTCGGACGTGGAGAACACCATCGTCCCGCAGCTGCTCTCCGAGATCGACGGTGTGGAGGGCCTGGAGAACGTCATCGTGATCGGCGCCTCCAACCGCGAGGACATGATCGACCCGGCGATCCTGCGCCCCGGCCGGCTCGACGTGAAGATCAAGATCGAACGTCCGGACGCCGAGGCGGCCCAGGACATCTTCTCCAAGTACCTCACCCCGCGGCTTCCGCTGCACTCCGAGGACCTGGAGGAGCACCACGGCAACGCCGAGGCCGCGGTCGCCGGAATGATCCAGACCGTGGTCGAGCAGATGTACGCGGAGACCGAGGAGAACCGCTTCCTGGAAGTCACCTACGCCAATGGTGACAAGGAAGTGCTGTACTTCAAGGACTTCAACTCCGGGGCCATGATCCAGAACATCGTGGACCGGGCCAAGAAGATGGCCATCAAGGCATTCCTGGACCAGAATCAGAAGGGCCTGCGCGTCTCCCACCTCCTCGCCGCCTGCGTGGACGAGTTCAAGGAGAACGAGGACCTGCCCAACACCACCAACCCCGACGACTGGGCCCGGATCTCCGGAAAGAAGGGTGAGCGGATCGTCTTCATCCGCACCCTGGTCACCGGAAAGAAGGGCGCCGACACCGGCCGTTCCATCGACACGGTGGCGAACACGGGTCAATACCTGTAGTAGCGAAACATCCGGCTGCGGGACATGCGACGGCATGACCCGCAGCCGGACGTTTCTCCCAAGGAGGGCCGCATGACTGTACGGCGAGTGATGGGCATCGAAACGGAGTACGGCGTCTCCGTCCCCGGCCACCCGAACGCCAACGCCATGCTCAGCTCCTCCCAGGTCGTGAACGCCTACGCGGCGGCCATGCACCGGGCCCGGCGAGCACGCTGGGACTTCGAGGAGGAGAACCCGCTGCGCGACGCCCGCGGGTTCGATCTGGCACGCGACAACGCCGACGCCAGCCAGCTCACGGACGAGGACATCGGCCTCGCCAATGTCATCCTCACCAATGGCGCCCGGCTCTACGTCGACCACGCCCATCCGGAGTACAGCGCCCCCGAGACCACCAGCCCGATGGACGCCCTGCTGTGGGACAAGGCGGGCGAACGCATCATGGCCGAGGCCGCCCGCCGCGCCGCCGAGGTGCCCGGGTCCCAGCCCATCCAGCTCTACAAGAACAACACCGACAACAAGGGCGCCTCCTACGGCACCCACGAGAACTACCTGATGAAGCGGGAGACGCCGTTCTCCGACATCGTGCGCCATCTGACGCCGTTCTTCGTCTCCCGGCAGGTGATCTGCGGCGCCGGCCGGGTCGGGATCGGCCAGGACGGCAGCGAGCACGGCTTCCAGCTCTCCCAGCGCGCCGACTACTTCGAGGTCGAGGTGGGCCTGGAGACCACCCTCAAGCGGCCCATCATCAACACCCGGGACGAGCCGCACGCGGACGCCGAGAAGTACCGGCGGCTGCACGTGATCATCGGCGACGCCAATCTGGCGGAGGTCTCCACCTATCTGAAGCTGGGCACCACCGCCCTGGTGCTCTCCATGATCGAGGACGGCTTCATCGCGGTGGATCTCGCCGTGGACCAGCCGGTGCGCACCCTGCACCGGGTCAGCCACGACCCCTCGCTGCGCAAACTGGTCACCCTGCGCAGCGGGCGCAAGCTCACCGCCGTACAGCTGCAGATGGAGTACTACGAGCTGGCCCGCAAATACGTGGAGGAGCGCTGGGGCGCGGACGCCGATCCGCAGACCACGGATGTGCTCAGCCGCTGGGAGGACGTGCTGGGCAAGCTGGAGACCGATCCGATGAGCCTGGCCGGTCAGCTCGACTGGGTGGCCAAGCGGGAGCTGATGGAGGGCTACCGGCGCCGCGACTCGCTGGGCTGGGACGCGGCCCGGCTGCACCTGGTGGATCTCCAGTACGCGGATGTGCGTCCCGACAAGGGCCTGTACAACCGGCTGGCCGCCCGCGGCCGGATCACCCGGCTGCTGGACGAGGAGGATGTGCTGCGGGCCCAGGGCAGCCCGCCCGAGGACACCCGCGCCTACTTCCGCGGCCGCTGTCTCGAACAGTACGCCGATGACGTGGCCGCCGCCTCCTGGGACTCGGTGATCTTCGATCTGCCGGGCCGGGATTCCTTGCAGCGCGTGCCCACCATGGACCCGTTGCGGGGTACCCGGGAACATGTGAAGGACCTGCTGGACGCCAGTGCCAGCGCACAGGACCTGCTCCGGGCGCTGTCCGGGGGCTGATTTCCTCCGGATCCGGGAATCATGCGGAGGACCCCCGGACGTTGTAGCAATGAAGGAGCCGATGTCAGCACCGGCTAGTAGGGTCTGATCTTGTTACGTCGAAGCTGAGCAGGGGTGAGGGAGATGGCGACCAAAGACACCGGCGGCGGCCAGCAGAAGGCGTCGCGCACCAGCGAGGAAACCGAGGAAACGACCGCGGAGGTCTCCGAGGAGCTCAAGGAGCGCCAGGAGGAACTGACCGACGACGTGGACTCCGTCCTGGACGAGATCGACGAGGTCCTGGAGTCCAACGCCGAGGACTTCGTGCGCTCCTTCGTCCAGAAGGGCGGCCAGTAATCCACCCTCGGGTGACGCGCGGCGGGCACGGCTGTTCGCGCGTCACCCGATGTGGATCACCACCAGGTGCCGGGTAGGGTCCCTGGCGTACTCCGCGCCGGCGCCGTGCACCGCCGGACCGTTTCCATGACCTGGAAGGACTTCTGTGGTAGGCAACTCCCATGACCAGGGGCGACTTCCGGCAGCCTTCCTGAGGCCCGGGTCGTCCTCCTTCTTCGATTTCCTCGCCGACATCGCGCCGGAGCAGTTGCCGGGCAACCGGGTGCTCCCGCCGGTGGAGGGCCCCGTCCAGATCCCGCACGGGACGACGATCGTCGCCGCCACCTTCACCGGCGGGGTGATCCTCGCCGGTGACCGGCGCGCCACCATGGGCAGCCAGATCGCCCAGCGGGATGTCGAGAAGGTCTTCCCGGCCGACGAGTTCTCGGCCGTGGGCATCGCCGGCACCATGGGCTTCGCCATCGAGATGGTGAAGCTCTTCCAGCTCGAACTGGAGCACTTCGAGAAGGTCGAGGGCCAGGTGCTCTCCCTGGAGGGCAAGGCCAACCGGCTGTCCGCCATGATCCGCGGCAACCTGGGCATGGCCATGCAGGGCCTGGCCGTGGTGCCACTGTTCGCCGGATACGACCTGGAGCGCGCGAAGGGCCGGATCTTCTCCTACGACGTGACCGGTGGCCGCTCCGAGGAGCTGGGGTTCGCCGCAGTCGGCTCCGGTTCGGTCTTCGCGCGGGGTTCGCTGAAGAAACTGCACCGCGAGGGCCTGACGGAGCAGCAGACCGTCACCGCCGTGGTGCAGTCGCTCTACGACGCGGCCGACGACGACTCGGCCACCGGCGGTCCCGACCTGACCCGGCGGATCTACCCCATCGTCACTGTGATCACCGAGGAGGGTTTCCGCCGGCTCACCGAGGCGGAGATCTCCGAGATCGCCCGGACGGTGCACGAGGGCCGTCTTCAGCTGCCCAACGGGCCGCAGGCCCCGGTTCTGTAGATTTCCCAAGGATCAGGAAGGGACGAATAGCCGGTGTCGACGCCGTTCTATGTCTCACCCCAGCAGGTCATGGCGGACCGCGCCGAGTACGCCCGCAAGGGCGTGGCACGCGGGCGCGCCCTGGTCGTGCTGCAGTACGCCGACGGCATGGTGTTCGTCGCGGAGAACCCCTCGCGGGCGCTGCACAAGGTCAGCGAGATCTATGACCGGATCGCCTTCGCCGCCACGGGCAAGTACAACGAGTACGAGAACCTGCGCATCGGCGGTACCCGGTACGCCGATCTGCGCGGCTACACGTACGACCGCGAGGACGTGACCGCCCAGGGCCTCGCCAATCTCTACGCCCAGACGCTGGGCACGATCTTCTCCAGCCAGGGCGAGAAGCCCTACGAGGTGGAGCTGCTGGTCGCCGAGGTCGGGGAGAGCAGCGCGGAGGACGAGATCTACCGGCTGCCGCACGACGGCTCCATCATCGACGAGCACGGCTCGGTCGCGGTGGGCGGCAACTCGGAGCAGATCGGCAGCTATCTCAAGCAGCGGCACCGGGACGACATGCCCCTGGACGAGGCGCTGCGGCTGGCCGTCGCGGCGCTGGGCCGGGACGGCAACGGCGGCGAGGTGCGCGAACTGACCGCCGATCAGCTGGAGGTCGCGGTGCTGGACCGTACACGTCCGCAGCAGCGGAAGTTCAAGCGGGTGCTGGGCCGTCAGCTGGCCCGCCTGCTCGGCGAGAGCGGCGCGGCGGAGTCGGAGACGACGGACGGCTCCGGCGAGGAGAACGACTGAGCCACGCCCCGGTGGGCCCTGTGCTCCCGGCCGCCGGCCGGGAGCACAGGGCCCACCGGCGTTCACGGGGGCGCCCGGGCGGACCGGCGCGCCGCCGCCGTGTGGTCACCGGCGGGCGATACCGCTCCGCCTACCCGGCCGGTGGCGGGCCCGTGGAGGCCCGGGGGATCAGGGCGACCGGCAGGACGGCGCCCGGCGCGGTCTCGCCGCGCAGCGCGGCCAGCAGGGCGCGCATGCCCTCCTCGCCCATCGCGGTCGCGGGGAGGCGGACGGTGGTCAGCTCCGGTTCGACCGCGGTGGACAGTTCCGTGTCGTCGAAACCGGTCACCGAGACATCCCCGGGCACCCGCAGTCCCAGGCGCCGGGCGGCCTTGAGAGCGCCCACCGCCAGCACGTCGTCGTCGCACACCAGCACCGTGGGGCGGGGGTCCGCGGTCAGGGCGCGTTCGGCCGCGGCCAGGCCGCCGCGTACCGACAGCGGCGCCCGTTCGGTGCGCACGATCGCGGCGCCCGGCACCCGGGCCGTCTCCCGGGCCAGTGCGTCCGCGCGTTCCCTGAACGTCCACGAGTCCACGTCGGCCGCCAGATGCGCCAGCCGCCGGTGCCCCAGGTCCAGGACGTGGGCCGCCGTCCGCCGCATGCCGTCGGCGATGTCCGGGTTCACGGTGGCGGCCGCGCCCGGGTCCTGCGGCTCGCTGTCCAGCATCACCAGCGGCAGCCCGCCCCCGCTCAGCGCCCGCAGCGCCGGGGCCGCCATCGAGGCGGCCAGCACGCCGTCCAGAGTGGCGCTGGAGTGCGCGAACGGGTCGGGGGCCGGGCCGATGCCCTCGGGGGAGGGGTACAGCACCACGCCGAAACCGTGCTCGGCGGCCACCCGGGCCGCTCCCGCGTACACCTTGGCGAAGAACTCCGAGGACAGCGCGGGCACCACCACCAGGGCCGTCCTGGTGCGCCCCAGCCGCAGGCTGCGGGCGGCGAGATTGGGGCGGTAGCCCAGCGCGCGGGCGGCCTCGCGCACCGTCTCCGCGCGGGCGGGGGATACCCGGCCCTGCCAGCGCTCCCGCAGCACCAGGGAGACGGTGGCCTGGGAAACCCCGGCGCGTTCGGCGACGTCCCGGCTGGTGGGGCGGGCGGGGACACCCCCGGGTTGGGCGCTGCTGTTCACAGTCGGCCATGGTACGTACAATCGAGCGACGTTATACGTAACACTTCAGCCGCGGGAGCCTGCATGGCAACGGGATATCTGGATCTGATGCGCGCGCCGCACGCGATGCGACTGCTGGGCGGCACACTGCTCGGCCGGCTGCCGAACGGCGTCGCCGCCCTCGCCGTCGTGCTCTTCGTCCGCGCCGAGGGCGGCGGCTACGGCCTGGCCGGCGCGCTGGCGGCCGGGTACGGGGTGGCCACCGCCGTCGGCCAGCCGCTGCTGGGGCGGCTGGTGGATCTGTACGGCCAGCCCCGGATCCTGCTGCCCGCCGCGCTGTGTTCGACCACCGCGATGGGCTCGCTGGCCGTCGTCGGCATCGGCAGCCCCGCCCTGGCCATCGCCCTCATGGTGGTGGCCGGGCTGACGACCCCGCCGCTGGAGGGAGCGCTGCGGGCCCTGTGGCCCAGCGTGCTGGACCACCGCCCGGAGCGGGTGCACCGCGCGTACGCCCTGGAGGCGGTGGCCCAGGAGGTGATCTTCGCGGGCGGCCCGCTGATCGTGATGCTCTGCGTCGCCCAGTGGTCCGAGGGCGCCGCCCTGGTGATCGTCAACGCGGTCGGGTTGCTGGGCGCCCTCTCGGTGGCGGTCTCCGGACCGTCCCGGCGCTGGCGCAGCGCGCCGCGGCAGGCGCACTGGCTGGGCGCGCTGCGCTCGAAGGGGCTGCTGGCGCTGCTGGGCGGCTTCTTCTTCGTGGGCACCGCGCTGGGGGCGATCGCCGTCGCGGCGGTGGCGTACGCGGACACGCACGGTGATGAACTCGTCGCCACCTACCTGCACTCGGGACTCGGCGTGGGCGCGCTGCTGGGCGGTCTGGTGTACGGCGCCAGACAGTGGCCGGGAGAGCCGGAACGGCGGCTGCGGCTGCTGGTGGCGGCACTGGCGGTGGGGTACCTCCCGCTGGCGCTCGCACCCTCGGACGTGGTGGTGATGACGGCGCTCTCCGTGGTGGCCGGAATCTTCCTGGCGCCGGCCCTGGCCTGTGCGTTCGTCGTCATCGACCGGCACGCGCCGATCGGTACGGTGACCGAGGCGTTCTCCTGGCTGGTGACCAGCTTCGGGGTCGGCGCGGCCATGGGCAGCGGGGCGGTGGGTCCGGTCATCGAGTGGGGTTCTGAGCAGGCCGGATACGTGCTCAGCGGGATCGGCGGGCTGCTCGCCCTGCTGGTACTGACGGTCACCCGCGGTGTGCTGACCTCGCCGCACCCGGTGACGGTGGCGGTGGCCGGGTCGGAAAATGATCGAAACGCCGCCCCCGAACCCCGTTTCAGAACTGAGGATCGGGCGTAATGTTCAGACATGGATCGCCGAATCTTCGGGCTGGAGAACGAGTACGGCGTCACCTGCACGTTCCGTGGACAGCGGCGGCTGTCTCCGGACGAAGTGGCGCGGTACCTCTTCCGCCGAGTCGTGTCCTGGGGCCGCAGCAGCAATGTCTTCCTGCGCAACGGCGCCCGGCTGTATCTGGACGTCGGTTCACACCCCGAATACGCGACGCCGGAGTGTGACAACGTCACCGAGCTCATCACCCACGACAAGGCGGGTGAGCGCATTCTGGAAGGGCTCCTCGTCGACGCCGAGCGCCGGCTGCACGAAGAGGGGATCGCCGGCGATGTCTATCTCTTCAAGAACAACACCGATTCCGCCGGAAATTCCTACGGCTGTCACGAGAACTATCTGGTCGCCCGGCACGGGGAGTTCTCCCGGCTGGCCGATGTCCTCATTCCGTTCCTGGTCACCCGGCAGCTGATCTGCGGAGCGGGAAAGGTGCTCCAGACGCCGCGCGGTGCGGTGTTCTGCGTCAGCCAGCGTGCCGAGCACATCTGGGAAGGCGTCTCCTCCGCGACCACCAGGTCCCGGCCGATCATCAACACCCGGGACGAACCGCACGCGGACGCCGAGCGCTACCGCAGGCTCCACGTCATCGTCGGCGACTCCAACATGTCCGAGACCACCATGCTGCTGAAGGTCGGTGCCACCGATCTGGTGCTGCGGATGATCGAGGCGGGGACGGTGATGCGGGATCTCACCCTGGAGAACCCGATCCGTGCCATCCGTGAGGTCAGCCACGACACCACGGGCCAGCGCAAGGTGCGGCTGGCCACCGGGCGGGAGGCCTCCGCGCTGGAGGTGCAGCAGGAGTACTACGAGAAGGCACTGGACTTCTGCGAGCGCCGCGGCATGCGCACCGGTCTCACCGAGCAGGTCCTGGAACTGTGGGGCCGCACCCTGGAAGCGATCCGCGCCCAGGAACTCGACAAGATCAACACCGAGATCGACTGGGTCATGAAGTACCAGCTGATCGAGCGGTACCGGGCCAAGCACAACCTCACCATGTCCCACCCGCGGGTGGCCCAGATAGACCTCGCCTACCACGACATCCACCGTCGCCGCGGCCTGTACTACCTGCTGGAGCGCAAGGGCCAGGCCCAGCGGATCTGCAACGACCTGAAAATCTTCCAGGGCAAGTCCGTGCCGCCCCAGACCACCCGGGCCAGGCTGCGCGGCGACTTCATCCGGCGGGCCCAGGAGCAGCGCCGGGACTTCACGGTCGACTGGGTGCATCTGAAGCTGAATGACCAGGCGCAGCGCACGGTGCTGTGCAAGGACCCGTTCCGCTCGGTGGACGAGCGGGTGGAGAAGCTCATCGCCGGAATGTAAACCGGGAATAGCGGGACGGAGGTCGTAGGCTGGGCGGGACCAGCGGGTCCCCCCCGTCCGTCCCTAGCTGAGTTGGACTGATGATCCCTACGCAACGAGTGCGCCGTGTTGTGACGGCGCTGGCAGTCCCGGCCATTCTGCTGACCGCAGCCGCGTGCGGCTCCGAAGACTCCTCGTCGTCGGGGCCGCTCGCCACGGTCTCGGGCAAGGCCGGTGAGCAGCCCACCATCGAACTCGACGAGGACGCCGGGGTGACCGAAACCTCGGTGGAAGTGCTCAGCGAGGGCGACGGCGCGCAGGTCAAGCAGGGCGACATGCTCGGCATGGACGTGATCGGCAAGACCCCGGGCGGCGACAGCGACCTGGTCAACACCTGGATGACCCAGGACGGCCAGTCCACCACCTCGGACGACCCGGGCGCCCCGCCGCGGCCGCAGCTGGTGACCCAGGCGGGCGTGGAGTCCGCGCTCCCCGAGGCCATCACCGAGCCGCTGATCGGCACCCCGGTCGGCAGCCGCGTCAAGATCGAGGGCACCGCGGGCGACCTGCTCGGCGACACCGCGGAGGCGGTCGGCCTGGACAAGAGCCAGGGCCTGGTGTGGGTCTTCGACATCAACGTCGCCATCGACCCGACCACCACCGCCGAGGGCGAGCAGGCGCCGGTCGAGGAGGGCCTGCCCGAGGTCGTGGCGGAGGGCCAGGAGCCCGCCACCATCACCATCCCCGAGGGTGACGCGCCGACCGAGCTGCGCGAGCAGACCCTCATCGAGGGCGACGGCGCCGAGGTGCTCGCCGGTCACACGCTGTTCGTGCAGTACACGGGGGTGAACTGGGACGGCGGCGAGAAGTTCGACTCGTCCTGGGACCGCGACGGCGGTGCCTCGTTCCAGATCGGCGGCGGTCAGGTGATCTCCGGCTGGGACGAGACCCTGGTGGGCAAGCACGTCGGCGACCGTGTGCTGATGGTGCTGCCGCCGGACAAGGCCTACGGCGAGGCGGGCAACGCCAGCATCCCGGGCAACTCGACCCTGGTGTTCGTCGTGGACATCATCGGTGTCGCCTGAGCCCGTAGGCTTTCGTACGCACCATCGACATGATCGTTCCTAGGAGTGAATTCGTGAGCATCGACAAGCCCGAGGTCGATTTCCCCATCGGCGACCCGCCCGCCGACCTGGAGATCAAGGACCTCTGGGAGGGTGACGGACCGGTCGCCGAGGCCGGCGCCACCGTCGCCGTGCACTATGTCGGCGTCTCCTTCAGCAGCGGCGAGGAGTTCGACGCCAGCTGGAACCGCGGCACCCCGCTGAGCTTCCAGCTCGGCGCCGGCCAGGTCATCCCCGGCTGGGACCGCGGCGTGCAGGGCATGAAGGTCGGCGGCCGCCGGCAGCTGACCATCCCGCCGCACCTCGCGTACGGCGACCAGGGCGCCGGTGGCGGGCGGATCGCCCCGGGCGAGACGCTGATCTTCGTCTGCGACCTGGTCTCGGTCTGATCCCGGCAAGCGGTACCGTGGGCCCATCCCTCTGGGGGGATGGGCCCATTGCTGTGCTGTGGGGCAAGGACGAGGAAGGGGCGGCCCGTCGATGGCGATCGCCAAGGCCGAGCGGCTGATGAACCTGGCGCTGTGCCTGCTGGGCACCGGCCGCCCGCTGACCAAGCGGGAGCTGCGCACCTCCATCGAGGCCTATATCGAGGCCGGTACGGAGGACGCGTTCTCCCGCATGTTCGAGCGGGACAAGGACGATCTCCGCGAGCTGGGCATGGTCATCGACACCGTGGAGTCCCTGGACGGCGAGATCGGCTATCTCGCCCGACGGGACCGCAACCGGCTCCCACCGCTGACCCTGGACGCCGAGGAGGCCGCCGCCCTCGGCCTGGCCGCCAAGGTGTGGCAGCAGGCCAGGCTGGCCGGTGCCGCCAGCGGCGCGCTCCAGAAGCTGCGTGCCGCCGGGATGCCCCTGGCCGGCGCCGAACAGGAGACTTTCAGCGCCCTGGAGCCCCGCATCCCCGCGGGCGAGGCCGCCTTCGAACCCCTGATGATCGCCTGCCGCGACCGGCGCCCGGTCACCTTCGGCTACCGCAAGTCCAACGCGGCCCATCCCGAGCAGCGGCAGGTGGAGCCCTGGGCGCTGGAGTGCTGGCGCGGACACTGGTACCTGGCCGGCTTCGACCGGGACCGCGGCGCCGAGCGCGTCTTCCGGCTGTCCCGGATCAGCGGGCGGGTGCGCTCGCGCAGCGGCGCGTTCACCGCCGAGGTGCCCGGCGTGGTCGCGGTACGGGAGTCGGTCGCCGAATGGGCGGGGGAGAGCGCCACCGGGCAGGCCAGGATCCGGCTGCGGGCCGGGGCCGGCTACCCGCTGCGGGCCCGCGCGACCTGGACCGGGGAGCGCATGGACGGCTGGGACGAACTGGAGATCCCCTACGGCCACGGCCTGGGTGCCTGGCTGGTGGAATTCGGCCCCGATGTGATCGTGCTGGAACCCGCCGAACTGCGGGCCGACGTGGTGGACCGGCTGCGCGCCGTCGCCAAGGGATGAGGGGACGCGCACACCATGGCGACCAATGCCATCGACCGGACCCGGCGGATGCTGTCCCTGGTCACCTATCTGCGTGAGCGCCCCGGCGCCCGGGTGGACGAGGTGGCCCGGGCCTTCGGCATCTCGCAGGACGAGCTGATCTCGGACCTGAGCGTGCTGCCGATGTGCGGCACCAGCTTCCGGGGCGGTGATCTGCTGGACATCGACACCGACGGCGAGCACATCTGGTGGTACAACGCGGAGGCCACCGGCTCCTCGGCCGGCGAGCCGCTGCGGCTGGCCGCCGACGAGGCCACCGCGCTGCTGGTCGCCGCCCGCGCGGTGGCCACCCTGCCGGGTCTGCGCGACGGCGACCGCGAGGCGCTGCTGCGGGCCACCGCCAAGCTGGAGGCGGCGGCCGGGGAGAGCGCGGGCGCCTCCTCGCGGCTGTCGGTGACCTTCGAATCCGAGGGCGAGGTCTTCGCCGTGGCCGACCGCGCGCTCACCGAACGCCGCCGGCTGCGGATCCGCTACTACTCGCCGGGCCGTGACGAGCTGACCGACCGGGAGATCGACCCGGTACGGCTGTTCGCCGTGGGCCACACCTACCTGGAGGCGTGGTGCCGGCGCAGCGAGGCCCGGCGCACCTTCCGGCTGGACCGGGTGGCCAGCGTCGAACTCCTGGACACCCCGGCCGACCCGCCGCCGGTGGAGCCCCGGGACCTGAGCGAGGGCCTGGTGCAGCCGGCCGCCTCCGACCCCGAGGTGATCATCGAGGTGGGGCCCGGCGGGCGCTGGGTCGCCGAGTACTACCCGCACGACACCGCCGAGGAGCTGGCGGACGGCGGGCTGCGGATCACCCTGCGCACCCCCGACCCGGCCACGCTGCGCCGCCTCGCGCTGCGCCTGGGCGGCGACGGGCGGATCGTGGCCCCGGTGGAGCTGGCGGACAGCGCCCGGGAGGCCGCCCGTGCCGCACTGGAGGCGTACGACACGCTGGTCTGAGGCCGCGCCGGCGCGACCCGGGCGAGCGGCGGACCCGCCCGCGCGGGGTGCACGCTGCGGTGGCGTAGGCTCCGCACCATGTTCTGGGCGATGCTCCATCTCACCCTGGCCGCCACCGGAGTCCTGGTGCTCGGCGTGCTGGCCGTGCGGGTCGGTATCGAGGCCGCGCGATTCGGGCGGGCGGTGGGGGAGAGCACGGAGCGGATCGGCCGGGCCTCCGAGGAACTGGAGCGTTCGGCCGTACGGCTCGCCCAGGAAGTGCCCCGCCGTTAGGGCTATGCCCGGGCATTGCTTTGTGTTCACTCTTCAGCGTTACTATTACTCAGCTCGTGCGGGACGTTCACCGAAGCCCCGTCCGGCACGGCTGGCAAAATCACCCGCCTTCCCGGATGAGAGACTGGACGAAAATTATGGGCCAGATCAGTCTGTGGCAGATCCTTCTCGTCGCGGCCATCGTCGTACTTGTCTTCGGGTCGAAGCGGCTGCCGGACACCGCCCGCTCGCTCGGCAAGTCGCTGCGGATCCTCAAGAGCGAGACCGCCGCGCTGCGCAGTGACGGCAACGACACCGCGCAGAACGGCTCCGCCGGTGACAGCACCGCCCACAACACCGCCGAGCCGCAGCCGCAGCCGGCCCCCCGCACCATCCAGGCCGCTCCCGGCGACGTCAGCAGCGCCCGCCCGGTGGACGAGCCCCGGAACAACAGCCAGGGCTGACCGTCGCGCCGCACCAGCACTGACAGCCGGTGGCCGGAGCGGTTCCGGCTGCCTCGACGGATGAGGACGCAGGGGTGCCCAAGGCCGCCCAGAAGAAGGTGAAGGACCCGGAGGGGCGGATGCCCCTCACGGAGCATCTGCGTGAGCTGCGCAACCGGCTCGCGATCTCCGTGCTGGCCGTCGTGGTGATCACGATCGTGGCGCTCTTCTTCGCGAAGAGCATCATGAACTTCATCACCGAGCCCCTGCCGAAGTGCCTGGAGGCCGACACTCCGGACGCCACCGGCAGCCGCTGCGCCACCTTGATGCAGAGCGGTCTCACCTCGCCGTTCGCCACCTACATCAAGATCTCGCTGATGGTGGGCTTCGTGCTGGCGTCCCCGGTCTGGCTCTACCAGGCGTGGGGCTTCATGGCCCCGGGCCTGCACAAGAACGAGAAGAAGTACACCCGCGCCGTGGTGGCGGTGGGTGTGCCGCTGTTCCTGTTCGGCGCCTACTTCGCCTACTGGCTCCTGCCCCGCGCCATCCCGGTGCTGCTGAGCTTCTCCGCCGACGGCGCGGAGAACCTCGTCTCGGTGGACGACATCCTCGACATCACCGTACGGATGGCGGTGGCCTTCGGATTCGCCTTCGAGCTGCCGCTGCTGCTGGTGATGCTCAATCTCGGCGGGGTGGTCAGCGGCAAGCGGATGCTCGGCTGGTGGCGCGGCATGGTGGTGGGCATCGCGATCTTCGCGGCCGCCATCACCCCCACCGACCTGATGTCGATGATCGCCCTCCAGGTGCCGGTCACCGGCCTGTACTTCCTGGCCACCGGCATCTCGCTGCTCAACGACTGGCGCCGGCGCCGCAAGGACCCCGAGGCGGAGCTGAGCGACGACGAGGCATCCGACCTGGACCTGACGCCCTCCAGCATCGACCGCCCCGACGACATTCCGCCGCCCGGCCGCACCGGCTACGACGACGCGACCTGATCCCGCCGAGCGCGCGACGGTCTCCCCCGCTGCCCCCGGCACCCACACGGTGCCGGGGGCAGCGGCACGATAAAGATCACCCCACTGTCGGCGGTGGCCGGTAGGCTCGACAGCACAATGACCGAGGACATGTCCCCCGCGCAGCGCTACTCCGCCGCCCGCAGGCGCGCCGTCGAGCAGGCCACCGCGTTCGCCCCCTTCCGTCAGATGTACGACTTCGATCTCGACGACTTCCAGATCGAGGCATGCCGGGCCCTGGAGGGCGGCAGCGGCGTCCTGGTCGCCGCGCCGACCGGTTCGGGGAAGACGATCGTCGGAGAATTCGCCGTTCATCTGGCCCTCACCCAGGGCCGTAAATGCTTTTACACCACGCCCATCAAAGCCCTCTCGAACCAGAAATTCACCGATCTGGCGAAGCGGTACGGAGCGGACCGGGTCGGCCTGCTGACGGGTGACAACAGTGTGAACGCCGACGCGCCCGTGGTCGTGATGACCACCGAGGTGCTGCGGAACATGCTGTACGCCGGATCCCAGGCGCTGGACGGCCTCGGCTACGTGGTGATGGACGAGGTGCACTACCTCTCCGACCGCTTCCGCGGCGCGGTGTGGGAGGAGGTCATCATCCACCTCCCGGAGTCGGTGACCCTGGTCTCCCTGTCGGCGACCGTCTCCAACGCGGAGGAGTTCGGCGACTGGCTGGACACGGTGCGCGGCGACACCCGGGTGATCGTCGCCGAGCACCGCCCCGTCCCGCTGTGGCAGCACGTGCTGGCCGGGCGGCGGATGTACGACCTGTTCGAGGAGTCCGGCGCCAAGCGGGAGGTCAACCCCGATCTGCTGCGGATGGCGCGCACCGAGGGCGCCAGGAGCTGGAACCGGGAGCGCGGCGCCGGCCGGGACCGGCGGCGTGCCGCCGACCGCGAGCGAGAGCGCCGGGCCCGCAACCGGGTGTGGACACCGAGCCGCGCCGAGGTCATCGACCGGCTCGACGCCGAGGGTCTGCTGCCGGCCATCACCTTCATCTTCAGCCGGGCCGGCTGCGAGGCCGCCGTGCAGCAGTGCCTGTACGCCGGGCTGCGGCTGAACGACGCGGCGGCGCGGCTGCGGGTGCGGGAGATCGTGGAACGGCGCACCGCCGCCATCCCGGACGAGGATCTGCGGGTCCTGGGCTACTTCGAGTGGCTGGAGGGCCTGGAGCGCGGCATCGCCGCCCACCACGCCGGGATGCTGCCGGCCTTCAAGGAGATCGTCGAGGAACTGTTCGTCCGCGGCCTGGTGAAGGCCGTCTTCGCCACCGAGACGCTGGCGCTGGGCATCAACATGCCGGCCAGGTCGGTGGTGCTGGAGAAGCTCGTCAAGTGGAACGGGGAGCAGCACGCCGACATCACGCCCGGCGAGTACACCCAGCTGACCGGCCGGGCCGGGCGGCGCGGGATCGATGTCGAGGGCCACGCGGTGGTGCTGTGGCAGCGCGGCATGGACCCGACCGCGCTGGCCGGGCTGGCCGGGGCGCGGACGTATCCGCTGCGCTCCTCCTTCAAGCCGTCCTACAACATGGCCGTCAACCTGGTGGGCCAGTTCGGCCGGCACCGTTCGCGGGAACTGCTGGAGACCTCGTTCGCCCAGTTCCAGGCGGACCGTTCGGTGGTCGGCATCTCGCGGCAGGTGCACAAGAACGAGACGGGTCTGGCCGGGTACAAGGAGGCGATGACCTGCCACCTGGGGGACTTCGAGGAGTACTCGCGGCTGCGCAGGGAGCTGAAGGACCGGGAGACGGAGCTGGCGCGCGAGGGCGTGACGCAGCGGCGGGCGGCCGCCGCCGCGGCCCTGGACAAGCTGCGGCCGGGGGACATCATCCACGTGCCGACCGGCAAGTTCGCCGGTCTGGCGCTGGTGCTCGACCCCGGGGTGCCCGGCAGCGGGCGTGGCCCGTCCCGGCATCGGGGGATGGACGGGTACGAGGGGCCGCGGCCCCTGGTGCTGACCGTGCAGCGGCAGGTCAAGCGGCTGGCCTCGATCGACTTCCCGGTGCCGGTGGAGCCGCTGGACCGGATGCGGATCCCGAAGTCCTTCAACGCCCGCAGCCCGCAGTCACGGCGCGATCTGGCATCGGCGCTGCGCACCAAGGCGGGGCACCACGAGCCGGGACGCAGCCGCAAGCAGCGGGCGGCGGCGGCCGACGACGCACAGCTGGCGCAGCTGCGGCAGGCGATCCGGGCGCATCCGTGTCACGGATGTGACGAGCGTGAGGACCACGCCCGGTGGGCGGAGCGCTATCACCGGCTCAAGCGGGACAACCGCCAGCTGGAGCGGCGCATCGAGGGCCGCACCAACACCATCGCCAGGACCTTCGACCAGGTGTACGCGCTGCTGTCGGAGCTGGAGTACCTGGACGGGGACCAGGTCACCGACGACGGGCGGCGGCTGGCGCGGCTGTACGGCGAGCTGGACCTGCTGGCGAGCGAGTGCCTGCGGGACGGGGTCTGGGAGGGCCTGGACCCGGCCGAACTGGTGGCCTGCGTCTCCGCGCTGGTCTTCGAGACCCGCTCGGCCGACGACGCGCCCGCGCCGGAGCTGCCGGGCGGGCGCGCCAGGGCCGCGCTGGGCGAGATGGTGCGGATCTGGGGGCGGCTGGATGCCCTGGAGGAGCAGCACCGCATCAACCAGGCCACCGGGGTCGGCCAGCGGGAGCCGGATCTGGGCTTCGCCTGGCCGGCCTACCGCTGGGCGCAGGGGCACTCGCTGGACGAGGTGCTGAGCGACGCCGACATGACGGCCGGTGACTTCGTGCGCTGGTGCAAGCAGATCATCGATGTGCTGGGCCAGATCGCGCAGGCCGCGCCGCCCGGTGGCACGGTCACCAGGACCGCCCACCAGGCGGTGGACAAGATACTGCGCGGGGTCGTCGCGTACAGCTCGGTCGGGTAGGCCCGCTCTCCCGGACCTTCCCCGGACCGGGCCCTGTCCTGCCTGGCCTTGGCCGGGGCGGCGCAGTACCTCGGGTCGGCGTCCTCCCCCGGCTCCCGGCACGGGCGGCGAGGTGGCGTGAACCGGGCCCCGGCCCCGTGGACGCGGAAAGGGCGGCCCGGAGCCGGCCGGCTACTCCGGCCGGTTCGCCAGGGTGGTGAGGAGCCGGTCCAGGGCGCTGCCCAGGCCCCAGCGTTCGGCGAGAGCGTCGAGCGTGCCGGGGTCGCGGGGGGTGCGGGGCAGCGTCGCGTCGTGGGCCGGCAGCCGGATGTCGGTGGCGACCCGTACCACCGTGGGGGCGACGGCCAGGTAGGGCAGCGCCCCCTCCAGCTTGGCGCGCTGAGAGCGGGTGAGCTTGGCCATCGGGTTGTCCAGCGCGGCGAGGATGCCGGTGAGGTCACCGAAGCGCTCCAGAAGGGTCGCGGCGGTCTTCTCGCCGATGCCGGGCACCCCGGGCAGCCCGTCGCTCGGGTCACCGCGCAGCACCGCCATCTCGGCGTAACCGGGGCCGTCCACGCCGTACTTCTCGCGCAGCGCGGTTTCGTCGAAGGTGGCGAGGTCGCCCATGCCCTTGACCGGGTAGAGCACCCGCACCGGGAGCCGGTCGTCGATGAGCTGGAACAGGTCGCGGTCGCCGGTGACGATGTCCACCGGGACGGTGGCCCGGGTGGCGAGGGTGCCGATGACGTCGTCCGCCTCGAAGCCCGGGGCGCCGAGCCGGGTGATGCCGATGGCGTCCAGCACCTGCTCGATGACGGGAACCTGGGGGGTGAGGGTGTCCGGCACCTCCTCCACGTCCGGGTCGCCGCCCGGGGTGCTCTCGGCGACCCGGTGCGCCTTGTAGCTGGGGATCAGCTCCACCCGCCAGTGCGGCCGCCAGTCGGCGTCCATGCAGGCCACCAGGGAGTGCGGCTTGTGGTCGCGGACCAGCCGGCCGATGAAGTCCAGCAGCCCGCGTACCGCGTTGACCGGTGTCCCGTCGGGGGCCCGGACGGAGTCGGGCACCCCGTAGTAGGCGCGGAAGTAGAGCGAGGCGGTGTCCAGCAGCATGAGAGAGCGGGTCATGCTCGGATCATCCCCGATGGCACTGACAGGGCGGACCGCCACCCGCCGGTCGGGCAGGGGGTCAGCCGGTGGCCGCGCGGACCAGCGCGGTCATCAGCCGGGTGTCGTCGGCGGCCTCCGGGTGCCACTGCACGGCCAGGGTGAGGGCGGGCGCGGCGGGGTCCTCGACCGCCTCCACGGTGCCGTCGGCGGCGTGGGCGCCCGCGATCAGCCCGGCGCCGAGCCGCTGGACCGCCTGGTGGTGGTACGTGGGCACGGCGACCGGCCCGGGGAGGATGCCGGCCAGCAGGGTGCCGGGGACCGGGGTGACCTTGTGTTCGCCGAACGAGCCGGGCACCGGGCCGCCGTGCTCGTCCAGGTGCTGGAGCAGCGTGCCGCCCCTGGCGACGTTCAGCAACTGCATGCCCCGGCAGATGCCGAGCAGCGGCACCCGGCGGGCCCCGGCCGCCCCGATCAGGGCCAGCTCCCACGCGTCCCGTTCGGCGGCCGGCGGACCGGTGCGCGGATCGCGCGCCGTTCCGTACCGCTCCGGCGCCACATCGGGGCCGCCGGAGATCACCAGGCCGTCCAGCCGGGCCACCGCCGCCGCTGCCGCCCCTGGCGCGGGGTCGGGGGGAAGCAGGACGGCCAGCCCGCCGGAACGCTGCACCTGCTGGTGGTAGCCGGCCGGGGCCAGTGCCGCGGGCTGCCGCCACTCCCGGTAGCGGGTGTCGGCCTCCAGATAGCTGCTGATGCCGATCAGCGGGGGTGTGCTCAAGGGGTGCTCCGTGCCGTGGAAGGGGATCAGTCGCGGTCGGGGTCGCGGTGCAGTTCCGCCTCGGCCGCCGCGAGGGCCGCGAACTCCTCCTCCGGGGCCGCCGCGACCAGCCGGTGCCGAGAGTAGAAGGCGAAGTAACCGATCGCCACTCCGTACACGCCCAGCGCGATCAGCGCCGCGTCCCGGTCCACCAGGAAGGTGGCCACCAGGGCGGCCAGTGCCAGGACGAACGCGGTGCCGGAGGTGAGCGTCCCGCCCGGGGTGCGGTAGGGGCGGGGGAGTTCCGGCTCCCGGCGGCGCAGCACGATGTGCGACAGGCTCATCAGCGCGTACGACAGGGCAGCGCCGAAGACCGCGACGTTCAGCATCGTGTCGCCGTTGCCGGTGGCGGCGGCCAGTGCGAAGCCGGTCGCGCCGGGGATCAGCAGTCCCAGGTACGGGGCCTTGCGGCGGCTGGTCAGGGACAGGAAGCGGGGCAGGTAGCCGGCCCGGGAGAGGGCGAAGAGCTGCCGGGAGCCCGCGTACACCAGGGAGAAGAAGGACGCCACCAGGCCGGCGAGCCCCGCGTAATTGATGAACCGGCTCAGGGCGGTCGGCTCGCCGTTGTCCTGGGCGGCCGTCACCAGCGGGTTGCCGGCGTCCGTCAGGGCGGCCGAGCCGCCGGCCCCGGCGGCGGCCAGGAAGGTGAGCAGGGCGAGCACCGCGAGGATGCCGATCGCCCAGGCCATGGCGCGCGGCAGCGTACGCGCCGGGTCGCGGGCCTCCTCGGCGGCCAGCGGCACCCCCTCCACCCCCAGGAAGAACCACATGCCGAACGGGAAGGCCGCCCAGATCCCGAGGAGCCCGAACGGCAGCCAGGAGTTCGCGCCGAAGGCATCGGGGTCGACGGGGATGTCGTTGAGGGAGCCCACCTGGAAGTCGCTGAGCGCGCCCAGGACGAAGATCAGCAGGGCGGCGACCGCGACGGCGGTGACGACCAGGGAGAACCGCAGTGCCTCGCCCACGCCCCACAGGTGGATGCCGATGAACACGACGAAGCAGCCCAGGTAGACGGGCCAGGACGAGGTGAGACCGAAGAGGTTCAGGGATTCGACGTAGTCGCCGATGAAGATGGAGATGGCGGCCGGGGCCAGCACGAACTCGATGAGGATCGCGGTACCGGTGAGAAAGCCGCCCCAGGGGCCCAGCGCCCGGCGGGCGAACCCGTAACCGCCGCCCGCGGTCGGCAGGATGGCGGCCAGTTCGGCGGTGGCGAAGACCAGACAGCCGTACATCAGGCCCATCAGCAGCGCGGCGATGGCCAGGCCGCCGAAGCCGCCCTCGGCGAGGCCGAAGTTCCAGCCCGCGTAGTCGCCGGAGACGACGTACGCCACGCCGAGGCCGGTCAGCAGCAGTGGCCCCGCGCTGCCGCCGCGCAGGGCGCGCTTGCGCAGATACGCCTCGCCCGTCCCGGAGCCGGGCGCCGCGGCCGGCGGTGCGGTGGGGGGTGCCTGGGCTTCGTCCGACATGGGGCCGCTCCTGCCTCGCGCACAATGGTTTGGCGGCATACCTTTGCCCCCGGAAGGCGAGCGGCGCAAGCCCCGTGCGTAAAACAGCGGTAAACAAGCGCGACGCCGGTGGCAGCGGTGGCAGCGGTGACGGCCAGAGGTCGGTGGCGGTCCGCGGGTCAGGTGAGAAAGCCGCGCAGCAGCGCGGCGGTGCCCGCGCAGTGCTCGCGGGCGATCTCCCGGGCCGCGTCCGCCTCACCCGCCAGCACCGCCGCCACCAGCGCGGCGTGCTGCTCCTGGGAGTGCGCCAGGTTGCGCACCAGCAGCGGGATGCAGTCCAGCAGCGCGTTGAGTTCGGCCCGGACCGCTGCGTACTGGACGGCGAGCGTCGGTGAGCCGCTGAGTTCGGCCAGCGCCAGGTGGAGCGCGGTGTCGGCGCGCCGGTAGTCGGCGAGCGGCGCCTCCTGGGTGGCGGTCAGCGCGGCGCGCAGCCGCTCGGTGCGGGCCGCGTCGGGCGGATCGGCCGCGCACAGCCCGGCGGCTCCCGATTCCAGGACCTCGCGCAGCCGCAGCACGTCCTCCACGTCCACCCCGGCCAGCCGGCGGCGCAGTTCGCCGCGGGCGGCGTCCCTGGCGGGCTCGGACCGCTCCCGTACGAAGGTCCCGCCGTACCGGCCGCGCCGGCTCACCACCAGGCCCTCGTCCTGAAGGACCTTCAGCACCTCGCGCAGCGTGACCCGGCTGACGCCGAGCCGCTCGGCCAGCTCGCGTTCGGCCGGCAGCCGGCCGCCGCGCGGCACCAGGCCCAGCCGCAGCACCCGCAGTATCTGTTCGAGCGCCTCCTCGAAGCCGTTGCCGGCCCGTACGGGGCGCAGCGCGCCCGGCGGCAGGCCGTCCGGCGCCGCGAACCCGGCCGCGCTGCTGAAGTCGTCCATCGACCTACTTCCCAATCAATGGTCTGCACGGCTACCTTATGGCCTCCGGCTGTAGCGACAGGAGGCCGTCCCGTGGCAGCACCCACACCCCCGCTGACGCTCGAGGAACTGCGGGGCCTGGTCGACCTCGGAGAGCTCGACACCGTGGTCCTCGCCTTCACCGACATGCAGGGCAGACTCCAGGGCAAGCGGTTCGCCGCCCGGTTCTTCCTCGACGAAGTGCTCCACCACGGTACCGAGGGCTGCAACTACCTGCTGGCCGTGGACACCGACATGAACACCGTCGACGGCTACGCCATGTCCTCCTGGGAACGCGGCTACGGCGACTTCGCCCTGCACGGCGATCACGCCACCTTGCGCCGGCTGCCCTGGCACCCCGGCAGCGCCCTGATGATCGCCGACCTCGCCTGGCACGACGGCAGCCCCGTCACCGCCTCGCCCCGGCAGATACTGCGCCGCCAGCTGGACCGGCTCGCCGAGCGGGACTGGCACGGATACGCCGGTACCGAGCTGGAGTTCATGGTCTTCAACAACACCTACGAGCAGGCCTGGGAGGCCGGCTACCGCGGCCTCACCCCCGCCAACCAGTACAACGTCGACTACTCCGTCCTCGGCACCGGCCGCGTCGAACCCCTGCTGCGCCGCATCCGCAACGAGATGGGCGCCGCCGGCCTCACCGTCGAATCCGCCAAGGGCGAGTGCAACCTCGGCCAGCACGAGATCGCCTTCCGCTACGACGACGCCCTCACCACCTGCGATCAGCACACCGTCTACAAGACCGGCGCCAAGGAGATCGCCGCCCAGCAGGGCAGCGCGCTCACCTTCATGGCCAAGTACGACGAACGCGAGGGCAACTCCTGCCACATCCACTTCTCGCTGCGCGACGGCGAGGGGCGGCCGGTCCTCGCCGACCCGGACGGCCCGTACGGCATGTCCGCCACCATGCGGCACTTCCTGGCCGGACAGCTCGCCGCCCTGCGCGAACTCACCCTGCTGTACGCGCCGAACATCAACTCCTACAAACGGTTCCGGCCCGGCTCCTTCGCCCCCACCGCCGTCGCCTGGGGCCCCGACAACCGCACCTGCGCGCTGCGCGTCATCGGTCACGGCCCCTCCCACCGGCTGGAGAACCGGCTGCCCGGCGGCGACGTCAACCCCTACCTGGCCGTCGCCGGCATGATCGCCGCCGGCCTGTACGGGGTGGAGCACGAGCTGGAACTCCCCGACGCCTGCACCGGCAACGCCTACACCGCCGGCGCCGAGACCGTCCCCGCCACCCTGCGCGAGGCCGCCGACCTGTGGGAGAACAGCGCGCTCGCCCGTCACGCCTTCGGCGACGACGTCGTCGAGCACTACCTGCACATGGCCCGCGTCGAACAGAACGCCTACGACACGGCCGTCACCGACTGGGAGCGGTTCCGCTCCTTCGAACGCCTGTGAGGGAAGGGAGCACACCGCACGTGCAGGACGAGCACGAGGTGATCAACCCGGCGACCGAGGAAACCATCGCCACGGTCCCCGCCACCGGGCCGCGCGCGGTGGACGCCGCCGTCGCCCGCGCCGCGCGGGCCCAGGAGCGCTGGGCCGCGCTCGCCCCCGCCGACCGGGCCCGGCTGCTGCGCCGCTTCGCCGACGCCGTGGACGGCGCCGTCGCGGAACTGGCCGACATCGAGGTCCGCGAGGCCGGCCACCCCGTCAACAACGCCCGCTGGGAGGCGGGCAACGTCCGCGACGTCCTGGAGTACGCCGCCGGGGGAGTGGAACGGCTGGCCGGCCGGCAGATCCCGGTGGCCGGCGGCATCGACCTCACCTTCCACGAACCGCTCGGCGTCGTCGGGGTCATCGCCCCGTGGAACTTCCCGCTGCCCGTCGCCGGCTGGGGCGCCGCGCCCGCCCTCGCCGCAGGCAACGCCGTCCTGCTCAAGCCGGCCGAGACCACCCCGCTCACCGCCCTGCGGCTGGCCGGCCTCGCCACCGAGGCAGGGCTGCCCGAAGACCTCTTCCAGGTCCTGCCCGGGGACGGCCCCACCACCGGCGGTGCCCTGGTGGACCACCCCGGCGTCGCCAAGATCGTCTTCACCGGGTCGACCGCGGTCGGCCAACAGATCATGGCCCGCTGCGCGGCCCAGGTGAAGCCCGTCACCCTCGAACTCGGCGGCAAGAGCCCCAACATCGTCTTCGCCGACGCCGACCTGGAACGCGCCGCGGCCGCCGCCCCCGGCTCCTTCCTCGACAACACGGGGCAGGACTGCTGCGCCCGCAGCCGCATCCTGGTGCAGCGCCAGGTGTACGACCGGTTCCTGGAGCTGCTGGAGCCCGCGGTGCGCGCCTTCACCGTCGGCGACCCGGCCGACCCCGACACCGCGATGGGCCCGCTGATCTCGGCCGCCCAGCGCGAACGCGTACGGTCCTACGTCCCCGAGTCCGCCCCCGCCGCCATCCGCGGCACCGTCCCCGGCGGCAAGGGCTACTGGTATCCCGCCACCGTCCTGGAATCCCGCACCGCGGACGAACGCACCGCCACCGAGGAGGTCTTCGGCCCGGTCGCCGTCATCACCCCCTTCGAGGACGAGGCGGAGGCAGTACGGCTGGCCAACGCCACGCCGTACGGGCTCTCGGGATCGCTGTGGACCCGCGACGCGGGGCGCGCCATCCGGATGGCCCGTGCCGTCGCAGCCGGCAACCTGTCCGTCAACTCCCACAGCAGCGTCCGGTACAGCACCCCCTTCGGCGGCTACAAGCAGTCGGGTCTGGGACGCGAGCTGGGCCCCGACGCGCTGGTGGCCTTCACCGAGACCAAGAACGTCTTCATCAGCACCGAGGAGAACTGACCATGTCCGACGAGACCGCCGTGTGCCGCCGCCTGGTCGGCCGCACCGCCGTCGTCACCGGAGCGGGCTCCGGCATCGGCCTGGCCACCGCGCGCCGGCTCGCCTCCGAGGGCGCCCACGTGGTGTGCGCCGACGTGGACGCCGCCCGGGGCGAGGCCGCCGCGCGGGAGACCGGCGGACTGTACGTGGCCACCGATGTGACGGACCCCGACCAGGTCGAGGCGCTCTTCCGGACGGCCGACGAGACATACGGCTCCGTGGACATCGCCTTCAACAACGCCGGGATCTCACCGCCCGACGACGACTCGATCCTCACCACCGAGCTCGACGCGTGGCGCCGGGTGCAGGAGGTCAACCTCACCTCCGTGTACCTGTGCTGCAAGGCCGCGCTCCCGTACATGCGGCGGCAGGGCAGGGGCTCCATCATCAACACCGCCTCGTTCGTGGCGGTGATGGGCGCCGCGACCTCGCAGATCAGCTACACCGCCTCCAAGGGCGGCGTGCTGGCCATGTCCAGGGAACTGGGCGTCCAGTTCGCCCGGGAGGGCATCCGGGTCAACGCGCTGTGCCCGGGGCCGGTCAACACCCCGCTGCTGAAGGAACTGTTCGCCAAGGACCCGGAGCGGGCGGCGCGGCGGCTGGTGCACATCCCGGTGGGCCGGTTCGCGGAGGCCGAGGAGATCGCGGCGGCCGTGGCGTTTCTCGCCAGCGACGACGCGTCGTTCGTCAACGCCGCCGAATTCCTGGTGGACGGCGGCATCGCGGGTGCGTACGTCACCCCGCTGTAGGACGGCGGCGGTGGTGGGAGACGGCATGCTGTGAGAGGTTTCGGGCGTGAGTGCGAACTCTTCTCCCGGCTGGTACCCCGACCCGGGGCACGCCGGCAACGGACCGGCGCCCGAGCGCTGGTGGGACGGCGCCGCCTGGACCGGCCGCACCCGTGCCCCGGCGGAGCCGGGGCCCACCGCCCCCGATCCGGCGGACGCCGGACGGCGCCCGGAGCCGCGGCGCGCACCGGCGGGGAAACGCGAACCGGGGCGGCGGCCCGTGGTGTTCATGGCGGTGGGCAGCGCGCTGATGCTGGCCGCCCTGGTGACCGGCGGGGTGCTGGTGCTCGGCGACCGGGGGGAAGGCGGGAGTGCCGGCCCCGACCCGACCGCGCCCGCCACCGGTACGGACCCGGAGGGCGAGGCGGATGACCGGGGCGAACCCGACGACTCCGCGACGCCCCTGCCCCTGCCCCTGAGCGGCCCGGGCCCCGGCGGGCTGGCGCTGCCGGTGCTGCCCGGCTGGGAGGAGAAACCCGGCGGCGGCGGCCTGCTGGTCACCACGGGCGACTACCCCTGCCCCGCCGACCCCGCCCGCTCCTGCGTGACGGCCGGCGCCTTCCTCGGTACGGCCGACCCCGCCGCCGGTACGGACCCGAGGCTGGTGGCGGAGGCGGACATCACGGCCCACATCGAGGAGTCCTTCGGCGACGCCACCTACGCGGGGGTCACCGGCCACGAGCGCGTGCTCGCCGCCCGGACGACCGTCGCGGGCGAGAGCGGCTACCGGATCCGGGAGTTGCTGACCACCGGCGCGGGCATCTCGGCCTACGCCGAGACCGTGGTCTTCCCGGCACCGGACGGGTCGGGTGAACTGCTGGTGCTGCGCCTGGGTTTCGACGTGGGAGCGGACGCCCCGCCGGCTGACGACATGGACCGGATCGCCGCGGGCGTCCAGCGTCCGGCCGGGGACGGATCACCGGCCTGACGGGGCAGGGCAGTTGGTACGCTCCCTCATCCGGCGCCCGGTACCACTGGATGAACCGGTGCACGTAGAGTGACCAACACCGTCGTGAGCAGCGACGGGACAGGCCTGGCGGGAGGGGCGGGAACGGATGGACACCCAGCCGGGACAACCACGGCCCGCCATGCCCCTGACACCCCCGCGCCCACCCCACCCGCCCGTGGCGACGTCCGCCGGCGACAGTGGTGAGGACGACGGCGCGGGCGCCGACGGCGGAGGTCGGGGCGGGCAGAACCCGACCGGACACCGGATACCCGTCCCGGCCACCGGAGCCGGTACGACGCGGCAGCCGACGGCGGCAGCCCGCCCCGTACCCCCGGAACGGCCGGGCCCGCCCACACCGCCCCAGAACCTCCGGCCCGCGCCGGGGCGTCCGGCCGCCGGCCCGCACGAAGGAACGGCCGCCGGACCGCCCGGGGGGCCGGCCTCCGTCGCCGGGCGGCGTCCGGACTCCGGAGCGTCCCCGCCGGGGCTCCTGCCGCGCAGCACCGCACCGGCGAAGCCGGCGGCGGCGCCGGCCGCGGGGGCGCTGAGCACGCCGGGGCCGCCGGACGTCGTACCGGGCGGCACCGGCACGCCGGCGGGCCCGGCCACTGGCAGGGCGTCCGGGCGGCCGGACGCCGGGACACCGGCGCCGGGTGGGCCGAGGTTCGCCGCAGCGCCGGAGCGTCAGCCGTCCCCCGGCTCGGCCCCGTCCGTCGGCCCGGCTCCGTCCGTCGGCCCGGCGCGGGGCGGTCCGGGCATCGGATCGTCCGTCGGCCCGGCGGCGACGGGCAGGCCGGAGCCGTCCGCGGTGCGTGCCCCATCCGCCGGAGCGCCGCGCGCCGCGGTCGGGACGGGCGGAGCGACGGGTGCGCCCGCCGGTCCGACAGACGCGGTGGGCGGCTCGGCGCCGCCCCGCCGGGCGTCCGTTCCCCACCTGCCCGATCACGCGCCGTCCGGTACGCGCCTCAACCCTCCCCGTCCGGCCGGCCCGGCTCCGGGGTCGCGCCCCACGGTTCCGCCCGTCCCCGGCCCGGGGTCCGACAGTGGCGGGATGTCGGCACGCCCGCCCGTCGGCTCCACACCGCCCCCCGGGACGGGAGGTTCGGTGTCGGCGGGTCGCTCCGCGGTCCCGTCGCCCGGTCGGTCGCCGTCGGGTGCGCCGGGTGGGTCCGGGGGTTCCTCCCCTTCGGGCGCGTCCGCTCCCGGCGGCCGCCCCTCCGTCGCACCGGCGCCCGGTGCGTCCGCCCCGGGCGGCTCCGCCACGACCGGCCGACCGCCCTCCGTCACGGGCGGCTTCGCACCGTCCCGGCGGCCCCCCGTTCCGCCCGTCCCCGGCCCGGCGTCCTCCGGTGGCGGAACCTCCGTACGTAGGCCCGCCGGCTCCGTGCCGCCCCCCGGCCCGGCACATGACCGGGGAACCGGCGGCGTTCCGGCCGGGCCCCGACCCGCCCCGCCCGGGGACCGGACCGGCGCGGGGCCCGGAACCTCCGCCGGTTTCTCGCCCGCCCCCGGCCCCGGCGCGCCCACGGCGCCGCCCCGGCCCGCCGGGGAGCCGGGCGTGCCCGAGGACGACCCGCACCCGACCCTGCTGCTGCGCGTGGTCGCCTCCCGGCCGCACCCCTTGCGGGTGGCCGCCGTGGTCATCGCGCTCGTGCTGGGCGCCGGACTGCTCGGCGGCGCCGCCGCCGGAGCCTGGCTCACCGGGGACAGCGCCGCCTCCGCAGCCCGGGCGGCCTTCGACGACAGCCGCTCGCTGTGGCGGGATCTCCCCGTCGACGAGTTGTTCCCGCCGGAGCTGACCAGCGAGGGCGCCGGCCCCGGCGGGGCCGAGCGCCGCTGGCTGCGGGTCGCGGTCGCGCCCGACGAGGACTGCCTCACCGCCGTCGGCCCCGCCCTCGCCGAGGTCCTGCTGCCCACGGCCGGCTGCGAGCGGGCCGTGCGGGCCAGCTACGTGGACGACACCGTGAGCAGTGTGACCACCGTCGGCATGGTGTTCACCAAGGCCGACGCACCGGCCATGGAAGCCCTGCGCGCCTCCTTCGGCACCGGGGAGGGCGCCCCGCTGCCCCTCACCCTCGCCGCCCCCGGCACCGCCGCCGAGGGCTTCGGCGCGGAACAGCGCGCCACCTGGACCGTGCGCGTCCTGACCGACGCGCCCGTCATCGTGTACACCGTCAGCGGTTTCGCCGACGCCCGGGTGGTGGACAGCCCGCAGCCCGCCACCGAGGCCGTCGCGGAGGGCCAGGACACCGCCGTCGCGCTGGCCGGCCTCGGGCACGAGGCCATGGGCCTCGCCGACCAGGTCGAGCGGAGCATCCGCCAGGCAGCCGCCCGACTCACCGAGGACCACGGATGACCCGCCGCCCCCTCACCGTCGTCCTGCTGCTCTGCGCGCTGCTCGCCGCCGGCACGCCCGGGGCCCTCGCCGACTCGATACGGGATCAGCAGCGGTGGGCTCTGGACGCCATCAACGTGTCGGGCGCCTGGGAGACCACCCGCGGGGCCGGCATCACCGTCGCGGTCCTGGACACCGGCGTGGACGCCGGCCACCCCGATCTCGCCGGCGCCGTGCGCGAGGGCAGGGACCTCATCGGCATGGGCGCCGAGCCGGGGGAAGAGACCTGGGCCTCCCACGGCACCGCCATGGCCGGGATCATCGCCGGCCGCGGTCACGGCCCCGGGCGGGACAGCGGCGTCATCGGCGTCGCGCCCGAGGCCGAGATCCTGCCGGTGCGGGTGCTGCTGGAGGACGACGACCCGGAGCGCGACGCCGCCCGGGACGCCCGGCGCGGCGCGCTGGCCGAGGGCATCAGGTGGGCCGCCGACCAGGGCGCCGACGTCATCAATCTCTCGCTCGGCGACGACAGCGAATCCGCGCACCCCGACCCGGAGGAGGACGCGGCGGTGCGCTACGCGCTCAGCATGGGCGCCGTCGTCGTCGCCTCGGCGGGCAACGGCGGCGAGAAGGGCGACCCGGTCTCCTACCCGGCCGGCTATCCCGGCGTGATCGCCGTGGCCGCGGTGGACCGCACGGGCAGCCGCGCCGAGTTCTCCACCCGCCGCTGGTACGCCACCCTCAGCGCCCCCGGCAAGGACGTCATCGTCGCCGACCCCGACGGCTTGTACTACGCGGGCTGGGGCACCTCGGCCGCCGCCGCCTTCGTCTCCGGCTCCGCCGCCCTGCTGCTGGCGGCACGGCCCGACCTGACCCCCTCCCAGGTCCGTACGCTGCTCACCGGCACCGCCCAGGACCCGCCCGACGGGGGCCGCAGCGACGCACTGGGGGCCGGCGTCGTCGATCCCGCCGCCGCCATCGCGGCCGCCGCAGAACTGCCGCCGGACAGCCCTTCCCCGGCCGCCGAGGCGTACGCCGACGCCTACTTCGGGCCGGGGCCGCGTCCCGAGGAGAGCGGGAGCGGCGGCACGAGCTGGCTGGCGCCCGTCTCCGGGGTGCTCGGGCTCGCCCTGCTGGGGGTGTCCTGGTGGCAGTTCCGGGAGCTCAGGCGCCCTGGCCGCCGGGGCCGGCGCTGAGCGCGGTCACCGCGTCCCGGGCCGCGCTCTCCACGGCCGCGATCCCGCTCTCGTAGTCGGCGTGGCCGTCGGAGACCACCGCGATCAGATAGGACTGCCCGCCCACCGTCACCCGGCCGATGCTGTTGACGTCCCACAGCCCCGTCGAGCTGCGCGGCAGCCAGCCGTTCTTCAGCTCGGTGGCCCCCGCCCCGGTGGTGTCCGCCGCCGATATGCCCCACTGCTGGTCGGGCACCACCGAGCCCATCAGCTCCCGCAGATAGCCGCGGGAGGCCGCGTTCAGCACGGGGTCCGGGCCCGGACTGAAGACCTGCCGCAGCAGCGTCAGCTGATCCGCGCCGGTGGTCTGGGTCAGCCCCCAGTGGTTGTCGGCCCCACCGGTGGTCGCGGTGAGTCCGAGCCGCGCGTTGGCCGCGTCAAGGCCCGCCTGGCGGCCGATCACCCGCCACAGCACATCCGTGGCGTCGTTGTCGCTCTGCTGGATCATCGCCGCCGCCAGCGTCCGCTCCCGCTCGGTGAGGGAGCGCCCCGCGTCCTGGGTCTGGAGCAGCAGGGCTGCCAGCACATCGACCTTCACGATGCTGGCGGTGTCGAACGTCCCGGTCCCGTACGCCGCGCTCGCGCCGCTGTGCAGGCCGAGGACGCACACCGATATCCGCAGCTGCGGCTGCTGGGCGAGGAGCGGCTCCAGCGAACGGGCCAGGGCCGCGTCGGCGGGGGTCGCCGGCAGCCGGCCGAGTGCCTGGATGTCGGCCGCGCCACCGTCCCCCGTTCCGAGCCCGCCACCGTGGTCACTGCCGGGCGCCGGTTCCACCGCCGCGGGCTGTGCGCTCACCTCGGGTCCCCCTCCGCGCGGCACGTCACCGGCCACCCCCATCGCCAGTACGGCGGTCGCCGCGACCGCTGGAACCGCCCACCGCCGGGCGCGGCCCGGCAGGGGCCGGCTCGGGGATATCGGTTCGTCCATGCTGGGCACGTTAACCCGCACACCTGCCCGAGTCACCCGTCTCCTGGAGAAATCGCGGTAACAGGCGATGACAAAAGCCCCGGAATCGGCGCGCACCGCCCGCCGGGACACCCCCCGTACAGCCCCCGCCCATCCGGCCCTGTGCCCGCCCCCGATACCCTCGGCGGGTGGCGCTCAAGAACATTCCGCAGCCGGCGTTCGCCGGCGACGACGGTGCTCAGGACCCCGAGCTGGGCCGGGCCCTGGCCGACTGGGCGCGTGACCGGACCACCGAGCCCCGGCTGCTGGAGGTCCTGGCCGACGCCCGGCTGCTGGTACCGGTGGTGGCCGTCCTCGGCGAGGCCGAGACGGGCCCGGACGGGCTGCGCCGGGAGAAGAGCAGCGACATGGCCGTGCTCACCCTCACCGTGCCCGACGGCCGCCGCGCCCTTCCCGTCTTCACCTCCACCCAGGCCCTCACCCGATGGCGCCCCGACGCCCGCCCGGTGGCGGTCACCGTGCCGCAGGCGCTGAGCGCCGCGGTCCAGGAGGGGGCCGGAACGCTGGTGCTCGATCTGGGCGGCCCGGTGGTGTACGAACTGGCCGGACCCGCGCTGCGCGCGCTGGCGGCGGGCGGCGGCGAGGTGGCCCGTACCCCCGCCGTACGCGAGGCGGTGCGCGCCGTGCTCACCGCGGAACCGGCCGTACGGTCCGCGCAGTTGGTCCCTGCCGCGAACGCCACCGCCGACAGCGACGGCACCCTGGCCCTGCTGCTCGACGAGGCGGCCGACCCGGCCCAGGTGGTGGGACGTGTCGCCCGCGCGCTCGCCGCCGATCAGATGCTCCGTGCCCACCTGGTGCGCGGGCTCCAGCTGGCGGTCCTGCCGGCCGGTACCGCGCTGCCCGGGGAACCTTTGCTGCGCCGCTGACACCCGGACGGCGCAATCGATGTGCGACGCGCCCGGCCCCTCGTTCAGACTCGCACAAAGATTCACCCAGGCACTGGAGGCGCCATGTCCGCGGAGACCGTGGAGACCGAATCCGAGCAGGCCGGGACGGAGGACGAGGCACAGCTGTTCTCGGCGGAGCTGATAGGGACCCTGATCCTGGTCTTCTTCGGCGTGGGTTCGGCGGTGCTGGCCGGCGAGTTCATCGGCTCCTTCGGCATCGCGCTGGCCTTCGGCTTCACGCTGGTGCTGCTGGCGTTCATCATCGGGCCGGTGTCCGGCAGCCATCTGAACCCGGTCGTCTCGCTCGCGATGTTCCTGTCGGGCCGGATGACCCTCAGAAGGACCGCCGTCTACTGGCTCGCCCAGTTCATCGGGGCGATCGCGGGCGCGGCGCTGCTGTTCCTGGTGGCGCGGCAGGTGCCGGGGCTGCGTACCAGCCAGGCGTTCGGCACCAACGGCTACGGCTACCGCTCGGCGGTCGGAGTGTCCACCTTCGGCGCGCTGGTGGCCGAGGTGATCCTGACGTTCCTGGTGGTCTTCGTCTACCTCTCGGTGACCCACCGGATCGCCCTGTCACCGCTGGCCGCCGTCCCGGTGGGGCTGACGCTGGCGGCCGTGCACCTGGTCGGCATCCCGCTGACCGGCACCTCGGTCAACCCGGCGCGCAGCTTCGCCCCCGCGATCTTCGCGGGCGGCCAGCCCTGGGCGCAGATGTGGCTGTTCTTCGTGGCGCCGATCGTGGGCGCGCTGCTGGCCGTCCTGGTGCGCTATCTCATCCACCCGCACGGCGAGCGGCTGTTCCCGGGGCTCGCCGCCCTCTCCGGCTCGCGCACCGCGCGGGCGAAGGGAGAGGGCGACCGCGACCGGGAGTCCGGCGACTCCTAGCCGAAGACGGGCCCGGTGTACTTCTCGCCGGGGCCCTGGCCCGGCTCGTCCGGCACACTGGAGGCCTCGCGGAAGGCCAGCTGGAGCGACTTCAGCCCGTCCCGCAGCGGCCCCGCGTGGTAGGAACCGATCTCGGTGGCACCGGCGGTCACCAGGCCGGCCAGCGCGGTGATCAGCTTGCGCGCCTCGTCCAGGTCCTTGTGGTCCTCGCCGCCCTCGGCCAGGCCCAGGTTGACGGCCGCGGAACTCATCAGGTGGACGGCCACGGTGGTGATCACCTCGACCGCCGGGACATCGGCGATGTCGCGGGTGGCACCCTCAAGCTCGGGGGAGGGGTCGGCGGAGGCGGGGGTCTGGACGGCGTCGCTCATGCCCACCAGCGTAGGCGGCGCCGGCCGGCCGGCCGCCCCCGGGATGCCCCCGGTCCCGGGTTGTGTACGATGGACAGTGACCGGCCGGACACCTGTGTGCCCGGCCCGCAAGTGGAGGCTCCGAACTCCCACCTGATCGATCCCCGGATCGGCAGGTCACCGGTCAGGCTGCGCCCCGCGGTGATCGCGGCGGTGCTCCGGTCTGTCAAGGAGCCCCGCCTGTGTGCCGTCCGGGGCGTTTTTGCGTCCCCGTGGGGCGGTGGTCACCCGCATATCCGTGCACGGCTGTCCGCCAGACAACCGTGCGGCGCAACCCGAGGAGGCCCCATCAGCGCCGAGCCCCGCATCAACGACCGGATTCGCGTCCCCGAGGTGCGACTCGTCGGTCCCAGTGGTGAGCAGGTCGGCATCGTGCCGCTTGCCAAGGCACTGGAGCTTGCCCAGGAGTACGACCTGGACCTGGTCGAGGTCGCGGCGAACGCCCGACCCCCGGTCTGCAAGCTCATGGACTACGGGAAGTTCAAGTACGAGTCGGCCATGAAGGCCCGTGAGGCGCGCAAGAACCAGGCGCACACGGTGATCAAGGAGATGAAGCTCCGGCCGAAGATCGACCCGCACGACTATGACACCAAGAAGGGTCATGTCGTCCGGTTCCTCAAGCAGGGGGACAAGGTCAAGATCACGATCATGTTCCGCGGTCGTGAGCAGTCCCGCCCGGAACTGGGCTACCGGCTGCTGACGCGGCTCGCGGAGGACGTTCAGGACCTGGGCTTCGTGGAGTCCAGCCCCAAGCAGGACGGCCGGAACATGATCATGGTCCTGGGCCCGCACAAGAAGAAGACCGAGGCCATGGCCGAGGCCCGGGAGGCACAGGCCGCCCGCAAGGCCGAGCGCCTGGAACAGCAGGGACGCACCGCGTCCTAGGTTCCCCGCCACCGCGCGCTGCTGGCGCGGTGCGAGGAACGGAAGCAACTGACGCCCCGGCCGGGCCCCACCGGGCTCCCGGGAGCGTCACCGACGAGGAAAGAGCGGCGACATGCCGAAGAACAAGACGCACAGCGGTGTCAGCAAGCGATTCAAGCTCACTGGCTCCGGCAAGGTGATGCGCCAGCGCGCCGGTCGCCGTCACTACCTGGAGCACAAGCCCTCGACGCTGACCCGTCGCCTCGCCGGCACGACGGAGACCGCTCCGGCCGACGCCAAGAGGATCAAGAAGCTTCTCGGCAAGTGAGCCGGCGCCGTCCGCCCCCGTGGCGGCGGCGACACGGCTCGACGACCGGGACCCATCCGTTTCCGGGTCGCGTGAGAACAGCACCGCGGCCCCCCGACAAGGAGTTCATACGTGGCACGCGTCAAGCGGGCAGTCAACGCCCACAAGAAGCGCCGGGCGATCCTCGAGCAGGCCAGCGGCTACCGCGGCCAGCGTTCCCGCCTGTACCGCAAGGCGAAGGAGCAGGTCACCCACTCCCTCGTCTACAACTACAACGACCGCAAGAAGCGCAAGGGCGACTTCCGGCAGCTGTGGATCCAGCGGATCAACGCCGCCGCCCGCGCCAACGGCATCACCTACAACCGCTTCATCCAGGGCCTGAAGGCCGCTGAGATCGAGGTGGACCGCAAGATCCTCGCGGACCTCGCGGTGAACGACCCCAACGCGTTCGCCGTCCTGGTGGAGACCGCCCAGAAGGCGCTCCCCAGCGACGTGAACGCCCCCAAGGCCGCCTGAAGCACCCCTGACGTACCGCAGCGTACGAAGGCCGGCCGTCCCCGATGAGGGCGACAGTTGATGGACCCGCAGGCGGCACCGCCTGCGGGTCCGGTGTTTTCCGGCCGCCCGCGCCGCCCCGCGCACCGCGTCCTCCCGCGTCCCGCGCCGTCCCGCGCCTCGGCCCGGGCAGCCGGCCCCGTCCGCATCCGCACCACCAGAAGTGAGCCGCCGCCCATGGCACCCGCCGCCGAGCCGATCTCCCCGCGATCCCCCCGCGTCACCGCCGCCCGCCGGCTGGCCCGCCGCAGCTTCCGGGGCAAGGAGCGCCGCTTCCTGGCCGAGGGCCCGCAGGCGGTACGCGAGGCCATCGCCCACCGCGCGGACGGCGAGAACACCCTGATCGAGCTGTTCACCACGGCCGAGGCCGCCGAGCGGCACGCGGAGGTGGTGCACGCCGCCCGCTCCGCCGGCGTACGCGTGCACCAGGCCGAGGAGGACGTGGTCGCCGCGATCTCCGACACCGTCACCCCCCAGGGCCTGGTCGGGGTGTGCCGCTTCCTGGACCGGCCGCTGCACACCGTGCTGGCCGCCGGCCCCCGCCTGGTCGCCGTGCTCGCCAACGTCCGCGACCCCGGCAACGCCGGCACCGTGCTGCGCTGCGCCGACGCCGCCGGGGCGGACGCCGTCGTCCTCACCGACGCCTCGGTGGACGTGTACAACCCCAAGGCGGTCCGCGCCTCGGTCGGCTCCCTCTTCCACCTGCCGGTGGTGGTCGGGGTGTCGGTGGAAGAGGCGGTGGGCGCGCTCGACGAGGCCGGGGTACGGGTGCTGGCCGCCGACGGCGCGGGCGAGCACGACCTGGACGCCGAACTGGACGCCGGGAGGATGGGCGTCCCCACCGCCTGGATCTTCGGCAACGAGGCGTGGGGGCTGCCGCCGGAGACCAGGGCGCTGGCGCACGCCGCCGTCCGGGTGCCCATCCACGGCCGGGCCGAGAGCCTCAACCTCGCCACCGCAGCCGCCGTCTGCCTGTATGCCTCGGCGCGGGCGCAGCGCGCGCCCGGCGGCTGCGTCGCCGGCTGACCGGGCCCCCGGCGACGGCGCGGCACACACCCTCGGCGCCTTGGCCGGCGTCCGTCGCGGGAGGCGATTATTGACGCCGGTCCTAGTAAGGTGACGCGCAGGTGGGAGAGGGGCGATTCGGGGATGGACAGCGCAGCCGGGGCCGGGGAAGAGGACGTGCGGCCCGACGATCTTCCCGATGGCCTGGTGGTCGCCGACCGGCGTGGTCTCATCAGCTGCTTCAACGCCGAGGCCGGACGGCTGACCGGCGCCGTACCCACCCGGATGCTGGGCCTGCCCATCCAGGACGCGCTGCCCCTGGAGCACACCGACGGCCGCCGCTGGTGGCGGCTGGCCGACCCGTACGACGGGCCCGCCACCCGCTCAGGGGAGCCCGAGCACCATCTGCTGCTGCCCGGCGGCCGTGAGGTGCTGGTGACCACGCGCTATCTGCGTACCGCTCCCGGCGGGCCGCTGCACCGCCTGGTGCTGAGTCTGCGGGACGCCGGGGCCCGGCACCGCGACGAGCGCTCGGACGCCGAGCTGATCGCCACCGTCGCCCACGAACTGCGCTCACCGCTGACCTCGGTCAAGGGCTTCACCGCCACCATGCTCGACAAGTGGGAGCGGTTCACCGACGACCAGAAACGACTGATGCTGCAGACCGTCGACAGCGACGCCGACCGGGTCACCCGGCTGATCACCGAACTGCTCGACGTCTCCCGCATCGACTCGGGCCGCCTGGAGATCCGCCGCCTGCCCGTCCAGCTCGCCGAGGCCGCCCGCCGCCACGTGGAGACCCTGGTCAACGGCGGCCACCCGGCCGAGCGCTTCACGGTGCGGGCCGCCGACGATCTGCCCGGGCTGTGGGCCGACCCCGACAAGATCGACCAGGTGCTGGGCAACCTGCTGGAAAACGCGGTGCGCCACGGCGCCGGAACCATCACCATTGAACTGCACCGCGTACCGCCGAGTGACCACCACCAGGAAGGCACGGCTGTGACCGTGAGCGACGAAGGGCCCGGCATCCCCGAAGAGGCGATGCACCGGGTCTTCACGCGCTTCTGGCGGGGCAGCGACCGCAGCGGCACCGGCCTTGGCCTGTACATCGTCAAGGGCATCGTGGAGGCCCACGGCGGCACCGTCACGGTGGGCCGCGGCGACCGGGGCGGCGCCCGGTTCCGATTTACCCTGCCCGCGGGCACCCCGGCCTTCATGGTCTGACGGCCCCCGCGGGCCCCTCACACGTCCAGGCGTTTCTCGCTCGCCGCACGCACACCCTTAGACTCGACCCCTGGCACGCACTACGCCGTGGGGCATCGCAGCAGGTACCGGCGGACCGATCCGGTCCGCGCCGGCCCGGGCCCGGCGCGCAGCGCAGTGAAGCGCACAGCCATACGGAAAACATGGGAAGAGATGTCGGCACCCAATAAGTCCTACGACCCTGTCGAGGTCGAGGCACTGAAACCGGAAGAGATCGACCGGGCGCGCGAAGCCGCGCTCGGGGCGATCGCCGCCGCGGGCGACCTCGACGCGCTGCGCGAGGTCAGGACCGCCCACGCCGGGGACCGCTCGCCGCTGGCGCTGGCCAACCGCGAGATCGGTGCCCTGCCCCCGCAGGCCAAGGCCGAGGCCGGCAAGCGGGTCGGCCAGGCCAGGGGCGCCGTGAACAAGGCGCTCAAGACCCGGCAGGAGGAACTGGAGGCCGAGCGCGACGAGCGGGTCCTGGTGGAGGAGGCGGTGGACGTCACCCTGCCCCACGACCGGGTACCGGCCGGCGCGCGTCACCCGCTGACCACGCTCTCCGAGCGCATCGAGGACATCTTCACGGCCATGGGCTACGAGGTGGCCGAGGGGCCCGAGGTCGAGGCGGAGTGGCTCAACTTCGACGCCCTCAACATCGCCCCCGACCACCCGGCGCGCACCACCCACGACACCTTCTTCGTGGCGGACCCTGCCGGGACCGGAAAGAACGCCGGAGCGGACTCCGGCGTCGTGCTGCGCACCCACACCTCCCCGGTGCAGATCCGCTCGATGCTGGACCGCGAGCCGCCCATCTATGTGATCTGCCCCGGGCGGGTCTACCGCACCGACGAGCTGGACGCCACCCACACCCCCGTCTTCACCCAGGTCGAGCTGCTGGCCATCGACGAGGGCCTGACCATGGCGGACCTCAAGGGCACCCTGGACCACATGGTGTCCTCGCTGTTCGGGGAGGGGATGCACACCCGGCTGCGGCCCAACTACTTCCCCTTCACCGAGCCGTCCGCCGAGATGGACATGGTCTGCTACGTGTGCCGCGGCGAGTCCGTGGGCAACCCGGACCGGCCGTGCCGCACCTGCTCCAGCGAGGGCTGGATCGAACTGGGCGGCTGCGGCGTGGTCAACCCCCGGGTGCTGGTGGCCGCCGGCATCGACCCGGAGAAGTACAGCGGTTTCGCGTTCGGCTTCGGCATCGAGCGGCTGCTGATGTTCCGGCACAACGTCGAGGACATGCGCGACATGATCGAGGGTGACGTGCGGTTCACCCGGGCGTTCGGGATGGAGATCTGATGCGGGCCCCGCTTTCCTGGTTGCGGGAATACGTCGACCTGCCGGCCGAGGTCACCGGGCGTGACCTCGCGACGAAGCTGATCTCGGCGGGTCTGGAGGTCGAGACCGTCGAACGGCTCGGCGCCGACCTCACCGGGCCGCTGGTCGTGGGCCAGGTGCTGGCCATCGAGGAGCTGACCGAGTTCAAGAAGCCCATCCGCTACTGCCAGGTGGATGTCGGCGACGCGAACGGCACCGGCGAGCCGCAGAACATCGTGTGCGGCGCGCGGAACTTCGCCGTCGGCGACAAGGTCGTGGTCGTCCTGCCGGGCGCCGTCCTGCCCGGCGGCTTCAAGATCTCCTCGCGCAAGACGTACGGCCGGCTCTCCGAGGGCATGATCTGCTCCGCCGCCGAACTCGGCATGGGCGAGGACCACTCCGGCATCATCGTGCTGCCGCCGGGCCACGAGCCGGGCACCGACGCGATCGAGCTGCTGGAGCTGGTCGACGAGGTGCTGGACATCGCCGTCACCACCGACCGCGGCTACTGCCTGTCGCTGCGCGGCATCGCCCGCGAGACCGCCACCGCGTACGGGCTGCCGCTGCGCGACCCGGCGCTGCTGGATGTGCCCGCGCCCAACGGCGACGGCTACCCCGTGACGGTCGGCGACCTCGGCGCCTGCGACCACTTCGTGGCCCGCACCGTGTCCGGCGTCCAGCCGCACGCGGTGAGCCCGATCTGGATGCAGCGCCGGCTCCAGAAGGCCGGCATGCGCCCGATCTCGCTCGCCGTGGACATCACCAACTACGTGATGCTCGAGATCGGCCAGCCGCTGCACGCGTACGACCGCTCCCGGCTGCACGGCGCGATCGGCGTACGGCGGGCCGCGGCCGGCGAGAAGCTGGCCACCCTGGACGGCGCCGAGCGTACCCTGGACGCCGAGGACCTGGTCATCACCGACGAGCAGGGCCCGATCGGCCTGGCCGGGGTGATGGGCGGTGCCCACACCGAGATCGCGGACGCGCCGGAAGCCGGCACCGACCCGCTGCTCGGGGACACCGGAACCTCGGAGATCGTGGTCGAGGCCGCGCACTTCGACCCGGTCACCGTGGCCCGTACCTCGCGGCGGCACAAGCTGTCCTCCGAGGCGTCCCGGCGCTTCGAACGCGGCGTGGACCCGCAGGCCGCGGCCGCCGCCGCGCAGCGCGCCGTCGATCTGCTGGTCCTGCTGGCCGGCGGCACCGCCGATCCCGGCGTCACCCAGGTCTCGGTGCCGCTCACCCCGCGCACCATCAAGGTCGCCGCCGACCACGCCGACAAGGTGGCGGGCGTGGCCTACGGGCGCGAGACCGTGGTACGGCGGCTCCAGCAGGTCGGCTGCGACGTCTACGGCTCCGACGAGCTGACCGTCACGGTCCCCAGCTGGCGGCCCGACCTCACCGACCCCAACGACCTCGCCGAAGAGGTCATCCGCCTGGAGGGGTACGAGAACCTCCCCGCCACCCTGCCCCGCCCGCCGGCCGGGCGGGGCCTGACCCCGCGGCAGCGGCTGCACCGCCGGGTGGGCCGGGCGCTGGCCGGCGCCGGGTACGTGGAGGCGCTCAACTACCCCTTCATCGGCACCCCGGTGCTCGACGGGCTCGGTATCCCGGCGGACGACGCCCGGCGCCGCACCGTCACCCTCGTCAACCCGCTCTCCGACGAGGAGCCGGCGCTGCGCACCACGCTGCTGCCGGGTCTGCTGACGGCGCTGCGCCGCAACGACGGGCGCGGCAGCCACGATCTGGCGCTGTTCGAGACGGGCCTGGTGTTCCTGCCCACGGGCACGGAGACCACGCCGGTGCGGCTGCCGGTGACCCGCCGTCCCTCGGACGAGGAGATCGCACAGCTGGACGCGGCGCTGCCCGAGCAGCCCCGGCACGCCGCCGTGGTGCTGGCCGGGGCCCGCGAGCGGTCCGGCTGGTGGGGCGGCGGACGTCCGGCGGGCTGGGCCGACGCGATCGAGGCCGCCCGCACGGTGGCCCGTGAGGCCGGTGCCGAACCGGAGGTGGAGAGCGCGCAGTACGCGCCCTGGCACCCCGGGCGCTGCGCGGCGCTGTACGTGAGCGTCGACGGTGAGCGGGTGCTCGCCGGGCACGCAGGCGAACTGCACCCCCGGGTGATCAAGGCGCTGGGGCTGCCGGAGCGCACCAGCGCGGCCGAGGTCGATCTGGATCTGCTGCAGCGGGCGGGTGCCGAGACGCTGAGCGCGCCGCGCATCTCCACGTTCCCGGTGGCCACCCAGGACGTCGCCCTCGTGGTCGACACCTCGGTGCCGGCCGGTGAGGTGGAGGCCGCGCTGCGCGCGGGCGCCGGAGAACTGCTGGAGTCACTGCGGCTGTTCGACGTCTTCACCGGTGAGCAGCTGGGTGCGGGCCGCAAGTCCCTGGCGTACACGCTGCGGTTCCGTGCCCCGGACCGCACGCTGACGGCGGAGGAGGCGACGGCCGCCCGCGAGGCGGCGGTCGCGAGCGCCGTCGAGCGTACCGGGGCGGTGCTGCGCGGGGCGTGACGCCCCGCCGCACCGGCCCGCGCGGGCCCGGCCGTCCGAGTGACGGCCGGGCCCGCCGCGCTGTGCGGGGTCAGTGCCCCTGCGGCACCGGCTCCAGGACGAAGACCGGGATCACCCGGTCCGTCTTCCGCTGGTAGTCGGCGTAGTCCGGATACGCCTCGACGGCCCGGGCCCACCACACGGCCTTCTCCTCGCCGGTCACCTCCCGGGCCACCATGTCCTGGCGCACCGGGCCGTCCTGGAGCTCCACCCGGGGGTCGGCCACCACGTTGTGGTACCAGACCGGGTGTTTGGGGGCGCCGCCCAGCGAGGCGACCACGGCGTAGCGCCCGTCGTGCTCCACCCGCATGAGCGGGGATTTGCGGATTCTGCCGCTTTTCGCGCCGCGGGTGGTCAGGATGATGACCGGCAGGTCCCGGCGCCGCTCGTCATCGGAACCGACCAGTTCCGCCAGGGTCGTTCCCCGGGTGCCTCCCGAACTCTCGTACAGCTCCACCTGATCCCGCACCAGCTTCGAGGTGCTCGGCTCGTACTCGCCGGTGAGTGGCATGGTGCCCCTTCCCTTCACGCGGTTGAAGAGTGTCCGTGCGGCACAACGTACGCGGCGGGCAGCGTCATTCCGCAGGGGCGCGCGGCGCTCAGGCCAGCCGGACGGCCAGGGCGGGATCGGGGGCCTCGGCCGCCTCCGGGTGGAAGATCCCGGCCAGTGCTTCGACGCCGTCCACCAGCCGTGGCCCCGGGCGGGCGAAGGAGGCGTTGGCGTCCACCGCCCACAGCGGCACGCCCGGCGGGAGCCGGTCCGCGACCTGTTCGGCGAGCCGGGCCGACTCGCTCAGGCCGAAGCCGCACGGGGCGCACACCACGACCTCGGCACCGGCGGCCCGCACCGTCTCCCAGCCGGTGCGGAAGGAGCGTTCCCCCGAGCGGCCCAGGACGCAGTGCCCGCCGGCCGCCGCCACCATGTCGGGTACCCAGTGGCCGGGGGCGAACGGCGGCTCGGTCCACTCCAGTACCAGCGCCGGCACAGGCCGGCGGGCCGCCACCCGCGTCCGTACCGCCGCCAGCCGCCGGTCCAGCGCGGTGATCAGGTGGTCGGCGGCCTCCCCGGTGCCGGTGGCCTCCCCGATCGTGCGCACCGAGTCCAGTACCTGCCGCAGGGTGTGCGGGTCGACGGTCAGCACCTCGGCCCGGCAGGAGAGGTAGTTGAGGGCGTCGTGCACCGTGGAGACGTCGACCGCGCAGACCGCGCACAGATCCTGGGTGACCACCAGATCGGCCGCCAGGGTGGCCAGCGCCCCGCGGTCCAGGTGGTACAGGTCCTCCCCGGCGGCCATCCGTGCGCTGACCACCCGGTCGATCTCGGCGGGCGGCAGCCCTTCGGGCAGCGCGCTGGTCGACACGATCCGGCGTTCGCGGGCCTGCGGCGGGTGGTCGCACTCGAAGGTCACGCCGACGACGCGGTCGCCGGCGCCGAGCGCGAAGAGGATTTCCGTGGCCGACGGGAGAAGGGAGACGATCCGCACGACCCCACCGTAGAGCCTGCGCGGGCTCAGGGAAGGGGGCGGGCGGCACGGGGGTTGAGCAGCGGGGTCATCAGGTCGCCGTGTGCGGCCAGCCGGTGCGGGAGGTCGTGCAGGGTGAAGACGAGTTGCTCCGGCTCCGCGCACCCGGCGACCTCCTCCCAGGTGACGGGGGTGGAGACCGCCGGGATGGCTCGGGCGCGCAGCGTGTAGGGGGCGGCCGTCGTCTTGCGGGCCGCGTTCTGGCTGTGGTCGATGAACACCTTGCCCGGCCGCAGCCGCTTGGCCATGGTGGCGATCGCGAGACCCGGCAGCGCGGCGGCGGCCTCACCGGCCACCGCCTTGGCGTACTCCGAGGCACGCCGCGAGTCCACCGGGCGCAGCGGGCTCAGCAGATGCAGCCCCTTGGAGCCCGAGGTCTTCGGGTACGCGGCCAGGCCGTCCCGGGCCAGGCGCTCGCGCAGCCACAGCGCGACCTCGCAGCACTCGGCGACGGTGGCCGGCTCGCCCGGATCCAGATCGAAGACCAGCCGGTCGGCGACGCCCGGCTCCTCGTACCGCCACTGCGGGGTGTGGAACTCCACCACCAGGTTCGCCGCCCACACCACGCTCGCCAGGTCCTGGAGGACGACCTGCCGCATGGTGCCGCCACCCGAGCGCGGCACCTCGCAGATCTTCACCCACTCGGGGGTGCCCTGGGGAACGTGTTTGGTGAAGAAGCGCTCGCCGTCCGGGCCGTCCGGATAGCGCAGCAGACTCAGCGGCCGATCCCGCAGATGGGGCAGGATCGCGCTGCCGTGGGCGGCGTAGTAGTGCAGCACCTCGCCCTTGGTCGTCCCGTCCGGATAGATCACCTTTTCCAGCCGGGACAGCGACAGACGACGTCCCTCCACCGCGACGACAGGCATAGCCTGAGGATGGCATGAAAGCGGGCAGAAGGGGTGAACGATGCGATCGCTGTGGAAGGGCACCATCTCCTTCGGCCTGGTCAGCATCCCGGTGAAGGTCGTCAGCGCTACCGAGAACCACTCGGTGTCCTTCCGGCAGATCCACACCGCCGATGACGGCCGGATCCGCTACCGCAAGGTGTGCGAGCTGGACGGGGAGGAGGTGGGCGGCGACGAGATCGGCAAGGCGTACGAGGCGGCCGACGGCTCCGTCGTCCAGCTCACCGACGACGACCTGGCCGCGCTGCCGCTGCCCACCGCCAGGACCGTCGACATCCTCGGCTTCGTCCCGGTGAGCAGCATCGACCCCTACCAGCTGGACCGCTCCTACTACCTGGCCCCGGACACCGGCGCGATCAAGCCCTACGCGCTGCTGCGGGAGGCCCTGCGGCGCAGCCAGAAGGGCGCCATCGCCAAGCTCGCCATGCGCGGGCGCGAGACGCTGGCCCTGCTGCGCGCCCTGGAGGGGGACGGCGAGGCGGTCCTGGGGATGCACACCCTGCTGTGGCCCGACGAGATCCGCCCGGCCACCGGGGTGGTGCCCGGCGAGCGGGTCACCGTCCGGGACGCCGAACTGGACCTCGCCGACACCCTGATGGACACCCTCGGCTCGGTGGACATGGCCGAACTCCACGACGAGTACCGCGCGGCCGTCGAGGCGCTGGTCACCGCCAAGCTGGAGGGCCGGGTGCCGGAGGAGATCACCGAACGGCCGGCCACCGGCGGCCGGGTGATCGACTTGATGTCCGCCCTGGAAGACAGCGTGCGCAGCGCCCGCCAGGCCCGCGGCGAGGAGGAGCCGGAGGGGGAGGCGACCGTCACGCCGATCAAGAAGAAGGCCGCCGCCAAGAAGTCCCCGGCGAAGAAGAAGGCCACGGCCGGCAAGAGCACCAAGAAGAGCACCGCGAAGAAAAGCACGTCGAAGAAGACCGCCGCCAAGAAGACCACGACCCGCAAGCGGGCCTCCTGAGGTCCGGCGGCGGCCCCTTTCTCACCCGTACGAGTAGAAGCCCGCGCCGCTCTTGCGGCCCAGCTGCCCGGCCGACACCATCCGGCGCAGCAGCGGCGGCGGGGCGTACAACTGCTCCTTGAACTCCTCGTACATGCTGTCCGCGATCGCGGCCACCGTGTCCAGGCCGATCAGATCGGTCAGCCGCAGCGGGCCCATCGGATGGGCGCAGCCCTGCTCCATGCCGGTGTCGATGTCCTCGCGGGTCGCCGCCCCCGACTCGAACATCCGGATGGCGGCCAGCAGATACGGCACGAGCAGCGCGTTCACCACGAAGCCGGAACGGTCCTGGGCCCGGATCGCGTGCTTGCCCAGCACCTCGCCCACCAGCGCCTCGGCGCGGCGCACCGTCTCCTCCCCGGTGGTGAGCGCCGGGATCAGCTCCACCAGGGTCTGCACCTGCGGCGGATTGAAGAAGTGGATGCCGATCACCTGCTGCGGGCGGCCGGTGGCCACCGCCAGCTTCACCAGCGGGATGGAGGAGGTGTTCGAGGCCAGGATGGCGTCGGGGCGGGTCACCACCTGGTCGAGCACCTGGAAGATCTCGGTCTTGACCGGCTCGCTCTCCACCACCGCCTCGATCACCAGATCACGGTCGGCGAACTCGCCGAGATCGGTGGTGAAGGTCAGCCGCTCCAGGGTCGCCCCGTGCTCCTCCGCGCTGATCTTGCCGCGCTCGGCCGCCTTGTCCAGGGAGTTCACCAGCCGGGTGCGGCCCAGCTCCAGCGCCTCCCCGGTGGTCTCGGCGACCCGCACCGAAAGCCCTGCCCGCGCGCACACCTCCGCGATGCCCGCGCCCATCTGGCCGCAGCCCACCACTCCGACGCGTTCGATGTCCTTCACACCGTGCCCCTTCGCTGGTCCGGTCCTGTCCACGGTTCGGTCGGTCGGCCCCGACGTTACCGGGCGCGGACGGGCGGAGCGGGACCGGCCGGGGAAGGGTACGGCCGGTCCCTGTGGGGTGACGGTGCGCTGTGATGCACAGCGCCGCCCTTCCGTCACGCGCTGTCGCCGTAGATCACCCCGCGGCCGTTGGTCGAGAGATAGACGCGGCCGTAGATCCGCGGATCGCCGGTGATGGCGTCACCGGTCCACGCCCACTGGTGGTCGTCGTCGTTGATCCGGGTCCAGGTGGCCCCGGTGTCGGTGGAGCGGTAGACGCCGCGCACGCCGTTGACCACGCCGCTGCTGTACAGCGCCTGGTACGACTGGCCCGGGGCCGGCGCTCCGAAGCCGATGTTGTCGGCGTCGATGCCGGTGTTCCGGGTGAAGGTGGCGCCCCCGTCGGTGGAACGCCACAGCCCGCCGCCGGCCAGCCAGATGTCCCCGGTGCGCCCGGGAACGGCGCCGAACCGTACCTCGCCGGTGGCGGGCAGGCCCTGCGCGGCGGAGGCGGTGAAGGTCGCCCCGCCGTTCGTGGAGATGTAGAAGGTGCCCTGGTGGAAGCCGTAGAAGCGGTTCGGGTCCACCCGGTCCGCCTCCACCCGCGCGCCCTGCGGGATGCCCTGGGACGCGCTCCAGGAGTTGCCGAAGCCCACCGAGTGGTGCACGCCCGTGTTCTCCGGGCTCCACACGAAGCGGCTGCCGTCGGCGGCGGCCGCCACCGTACCGCCACCCGCACCGCCCGGGGTCGATCCCGACCACCAGTGGGCGCCGTTGTCCGTGGAGAAGCCGATCAGCGGATCGGTGCCGTCACCGACGTGGGTGCCGACCCGCACCACGATGTTCGGCGCCAGCTCGGCGTAGTCCAGGCTGCTGGTGGTGCCGAAGCTGGGCTGGCGGAACATCATCGCGGGCACCTGGTCCACATCGGTGTGCCGGAAGCCGCCGATGTCCCCCAGGCCGCTGAGCAGCGGGGCACCGGAGGGCGGGGAGATCAGGTCACGGACCGAGGTCTCCTCCAGGCCCTTGACGAACGGGCGGACGGTGAAGGTCTGGTCCCGGTCCCAGTTCGTGAGCTGGGTCGTGCCGTACACGGTGGCGCCGGTGCCGTACAGCAGCCGGTCCGGGTCGAACGGGTCGATCTCCATCCCCTCGGTCATCCACCCCAGCTTCGGGGTCTCCTCCGGGGGCTGCGGGTTCTCGCCGAAGGTGAGCCACGGCACCGCGGACACATCCATCGTGTACCGCTTGTCGCGCTGCGGATAGTTGCCCCACTGCCAGGCTGCCGTCCAGCTGTCGCCGCCGTTCGTGGAGCGGAAGATCTGGGTGTCCGGCCACCAGGAGCTGTAGCCGGTGACCATCACGGTGCCCGGGTTCTGGCGGTCCACGGTCAGCCCGGAGAAGCCGAACCACCGGTCGCCGCCGGCCGGGACGGGGGAGATGTCCGTCCACTGGCCGGTGCCCGTGTCGTACCGCCACACCTCGCCGTCCTCGGCGGCGTACGGGCCCGGGTTGTCGGCGGTGGCGACGTAGAGGTCGCCGGTCTCCTCGTCGAGCACCCCCTTGTGCGGGAGATAGCCGGTGGGCTGGCCGGGCACCGGGGACCAGGTCCGGCCGCCGTCGGTGGAGCGGTAGACGCTCTCGTCGAGGTCGGCGACGCCCGCGTACAGCGTCTGGGTGGTGGAGCCGGGGGAGCCGGTGGAGGGGTCGAAGGTCACCCACACGACGCCGATGATGTCGTTCTCGTAGCCCCCCGGATCATCCGGATTGAGGACGTAGTCACCGGGGTTGGGGAAGGTGGTGACCTTCTGCCAGGTCACACCGGCGTCCGTGCTGCGCCACAGGCCCTGGCCGCTGGGGGCGCCCAGGTAGAGGACGTTGTTGTTGTGGGGGTCCACGACGAGCCGCTCGCCCATGCCGCGCCCGGGCATGTTGCCGCCGAGCTTGAAGGGGAGCTCGGTGCGCTGCCACGTCCGGCCCCGGTCCGAGGAGCGCAGGATGGCGCCGTTCTCGGGGTCCCAGTCGTTGGTGTACGTGCCCACGGCCGCGTAGACGCGGTCGGGGTCGACGGGGTCGGTGGCGAGAGAGGCCACACCCGTGTAGCCCCAGTCGTCCCAGCCGATGGAGTCCAGCAGCGGTATCCACTCCTGGCCCTGCTCGTTCCAGCGGTAGGCGCCGCCGATGTCGGTGCGGGCGTAGACCAGGTCGGGCTCGGAGCGGTTGAAGACGAAGCTCGGGACGAAGCCGCCGCCGCCGATCCGGACGTTCTTCCAGGTGTACGCCTGGGCGCCGACATCCTCCGCGGAGGCCGCGGGGGCGGCCGTGGTGAGGAGTCCCGCAGCCAGTGCAAGGCCGGCCATGATCGCCGTCACCGGTTTCCATCTGCGCACGTGAGCGCTCCTTGTGTGGCAAGACCGCCGGGCGGGCGGTATGGGGGGTGGAGAGACGTGATCAAGCGATGGGAGCGCTCCCAGATGTGCGTGTCGCAGATGTTAACCGTCGAATGGTGTTCGCATAAGGGGTGTGTCACGGGCAGATCACGGCAAGGCTTTTGGACGAGGCGGGTCCCGCGGTGATACGCATACGGCGGGCAGCTCAGTACGCAGGAACGACACCCCAGGGGGAGTCCAGTGGGACGAGTCAGCCGCAGGGTCTTCGGCACCGCGACGGTCGGGGTACTGGCCTCGGTGCTGACGTTCTCCCAGGCATCGGCGAGCGGCGGGCCCCGCGGTGGCCGCCGCGAGGAGGGCGCGGCGGGCGCGGCCGGGCCGGGCAACGCGGCCGACGGGCTGCGCGGCATGTGGATCGCGACCGTCGCCAACATCGACTGGCCCCGGCAGGGCGCGCCGGCCGCCGACGCCAAGGAGCAGCTGACCGACCTGCTGGACGCGGCCCAGCGGTGGAATCTGAACACGGTCTTCTTCCAGGTGCGGCCCACCGCCGACGCGCTGTGGCCGTCGCCGTACGAGCCGTGGTCGCACTGGCTGACCGGCACCCAGGGCAAGGACCCCGGATGGGACCCGCTGGAGTTCGCGGTCGAGGAGGCGCATGCCCGCGGCCTCGAACTGCACGCGTGGTTCAACCCGTACCGGGTGGCCATGCACGCCGACCCCTCCGCGCTGGCCAAGGACCACCCGGCCCGTACCCACCCGGAGTGGGTGGTGACGTACGGCGGGCGGATGTACTACAACCCCGGTCTGCCCGAGGTGCGGACCTTCGTGCAGGACGCGATGTGCCACGCGGTGGAGCACTACGCCATCGACGGCGTGCACTGGGACGACTACTTCTACCCGTACCCGGTGGCGGGCGAGACCTTCGACGACGCGGCGGCCTTCGCCGAGCACGGCGGGGACTTCACGGACCTGGGCGACTGGCGGCGGCACAACATCGACCTGCTGGTGCGGGAGATGCGCGAGCGGGTCGCGGACCTCAGGCCGGGAGTGCCCTTCGGCGTCAGCCCGTTCGGGGTGTGGCGCAACAGGTCCACCGACCCGCTCGGCTCCGACACCCGCGGCGGGGTGCAGACCTACGACGATCTGTACGCGGACGTACGGGCGTGGGTCAAGGAGGGCCGCATCGACTACGTGCTGCCGCAGCTCTACTGGAACATCGGCTACGACGCGGCGGACTACGAGACGCTGGTGCGCTGGTGGGCCGATGTCGCCGAGGGCACCGGGGTCGCGCTGTACATCGGCGAGGCCCTGTACAAGTGCGGTGACGCGGCGCAGCCCGACGCCTGGCAGGACCCCGTGGAACTCTCCCGCCACATCACGCTGTGCGAGGACTTCCCGGCGGTGGGGGGCAACGCCTTCTACTCGGCCGCGCACGTGGTGCGCGATCCGATCGGCGCGATGACCCGGGTCTTCGAGGACCACTACCGCGCCTGAGGCGCCGCGCTTGGGCGGCGATCCTCAGGTCCGGCCCGGCCACCAGTGGCGCCGGCCGCCCTTGCCCCGGCCGCCGGTCCGCCCGTGCGCCGTGTGCTCCACCACGGTGTCCGGCCCGGGCGACAGCACGGTCTCGTGGCCGTCCCCGGAGCGGACCCGGTAGGGCGGCGCGCCGTCGGCGCCCAGTACCTCCACGACCTCGCTGATCCGGTCCTCCTGGCCCACGGTTCTGCCGTGGGTCACCATCCGGTCGCCCGCTCTCGCCCGCATCGCCTTCCCTCCCGTCGCTGATCGCGTCTTCGGGTGTGCTTCTCAGGTGTGATACTTTCGCCTGTTTTCAGTCTATTACTGATGATCTGTCCTGGCGTGTTCGGGGCGGGACGGGGCCAGCTGGGTGACCGCGATGCACGCCAGGACGGCCAGCGCGGTCACGGGGGCGGCCCAGGTCATGTGCTCGTCCAGGAGCAGCACCGCCCACGCGAGCGTGAGCAGCGGCTGGGCCAGCTGAAGCTGACTGGCGCGGGCGACCCCTGCGCGCGCCAGACCCCGGTACCACAGGACCAGGCCGAAGAACTGGGACACCAGCGCCACCCACAGCAGCCCGGCGAGGGAGCGGGCGGTCGGCTCGAACGGCTCGGCTGCCAGGGCCAGTGCGGCGGCGGGCACGGCGAACGGGAGGGAGAGCAGCAGCGCCCAGGAGATCACCTGCCAGCCGGGCAGTTCGCGGGCCAGCCGGCCGCCCTCGCCGTATGCGGCGGCGGTGATCAGCAGTGCCGCCGCGAGATAGAGGTCGCCGCGGGTGAGGGAGCCGCCCCCGGTGCCGAGGGTGAAGGTGACCACGGCGGCGGCACCGGCCAGGGCGGCCGTCCAGAAGGCGGGGGAGGGGCGGCTGCCGGTGCGCAGCGTCCCGTAGACGGCGGTGGTCAGCGGGAGGAGACCGATCACCACGGCGGAGTGGGAGGTGGAGGAGGTCTGCAGGGCGAGCGCGGTGAGCAGCGGAAAGCCGATGACGGTGCCGCAGGCGACCACGGCCAGCCCCGCCCAGTGGCGGCGCTCGGGGCGCGGGGTGCGGGTGAGGCGCAGGGCGACGGCGGCGATCAGGGCGGCGAGCACGATGCGCAGCGAGGTGGTGGTCCACGGGCCGAGGCCGTCCATGGCCCAGGCGGTGCCCGGCAGGGTGAAGGAGAACGCGAGGACTCCGGCGGCGGCGAGCGCGATACCGCCCCGGTCGGTGGCCGGTATCGGTGCGGGGGCCGGGGTGGCGACCGCTATCGGCGCCGGTGCGATAGCGCTACTGTCTACTCTCATGCACCACAGTAGCAGTGAGAGTGAATTGGCTCGCGTTCTGCGTGAAGAGCTGAACCGCTACTCGCCCGGTGAGAAGCTGCCGTCCAGTCGGGCCCTGGTCGAGCGGCACCGGGTCAGTCCCGTCACCGTCTCCAGGGCACTGGCCGCGCTCGCCGCCGAGGGCCTGGTCGTCACCCGCCCCGGGGCCGGAGCCTTCCGGGCCGTCCCCCGGGCCGCCGTTCCCGCCCCGGGGGACACCTCCTGGCAGGAGGTCGCGCTCAGCGCGGACGCGCTGGCGGAGGGCGGCGGGCCGCGCGGCGCCGACGCGAGCGGTGTCCTGGCCACCCTGGCGGTGCCGCCGCCCGGCGTCATCGAGTTCAACGGTGGCTATCTGCCGCCCGCACTGCGCCCCGAGCACGCACTGTCGGCGGCGCTCGCCCGCGCCGGGCGGCGGCCCGGGGCCTGGGACCGGCCGCCGATGGAGGGGATCGAGGAACTGCGGGTCTGGTTCGCGCGGGAGATCGGCGGCCCCGGCGGCGGGCTCTCCCCCTCCGGCGTACTGATCACCGCGGGCGGACAGAGCGCGCTCACCACCGCGCTGCGGGCACTCGCCCCGCAGGGCTCCGCCGTCCTCCTGGAATCCCCCACCTACCCCGGGCTGCTGGCCGCCGCCCGCGCCTCCGGGCTGCGCCCCGTCCCGGTGCCGGTGGACCGTGACGGGGTGCGGCCCGAACTGCTGGAACGCGCCTTCGCGGCCAGCGGGGCCCGGGTGCTGGTGTGCCAGCCGCTGTTCCAGAACCCCACCGGCGCCGTGCTCCACCCCGAGCGCCGGGCCCGGGTGCTGGCGGCGGCCCGGGCGGCCGGGGCCTTCGTCATCGAGGACGACTTCGCCCGCTGGCTGGCCCACGACGACGCCGGCGCCCTGCCGCCCGCCCTGGCCGCCGACGACCCGGACGGGGTGGTGGTGCATGTCCGTTCCCTCACCAAGATCACCTCGCCCAGCCTGCGGGTCGGCGCCCTGGCCGCCCGGGGCCCGGCCTTCGAACGCCTGCGGGCGATCCAGGTGGTCGACAGCTTCTTCGTACCGCGCCCGCTCCAGGAGACCGCGCTGGAACTCATCAGCTCCCCGGCCTGGGCCCGCCATCTGCGCACGGTCGCCGCGGAGTTGCGGCTGCGGCGGGCGGCGATGGCCACCGCGCTCGCGGCCGAACTGCCGGACGTCCCGCTGCCGCACATCCCGCACGGCGGCTACCACCTGTGGCTGCGGCTGCCCGAGGGCTCCGACCCGGCGGCGGTGGCGGAGGCCGCGCTGCGCGCGGGGGTGGCGCTGGCCCCGGGCGCCCCGTACTTCGCGGCCGAGCCGCCGTCCCCGTATCTGCGGCTGAGTTTCGCGCCGGCGGCGGGGGTGGGAGAGATCGGCGAGGGCGTCCGGAGACTGCGCACCGCCTGGCCCGCGTAACACCTCAGGAGATTTACGTCGCCGTAGTGGTGCGGTACACAGGTGGCTCGTACCATCGCGCCATGCTGGTCACGCTGATCGCCGCTGCCCGCACCTCCCCGCTCCTGGAAACCCGCTTCGGCGATGACCGCCCGCTGGACGCCGCCGGGTGGCAGGCGCTGGAACGGGCCGTGCCGGCCCTGGCGCCGCTGGCCGCCGCCGAACTGCGGTACTGCTCGCCGACCGCGGGCAGCCGGCAGACCGGCGAGGTCCTCGGATACGCGCCGCTCGCCCAGCCGGCGCTGCGGGACTGCGACATGGGCCGGTGGAGCGGACTGACCCTCGCCGAGGTGACCGCCCGTGAACCGGCGGCGGTCGACGCGTGGCTGACCGACCCGCGCGCGGCACCGCACGGCGGGGAGGCCCTGCTGTCGTTCATCTCCCGGGTCGGCGGCTGGCTGGACACCCGCCCGCTGGCGGACGACGGCCGGATCGTGGCGGTGACCGAGGCCTCGGTGATCCGGGCGGCGATGCTGTACGCGCTGAAGGCCCCGCCGCACGCCTACTGGCGCACCGAGATCTACCCCCTGTCGGTGGTCAGCCTGCACGGCGCCCGCGGGCAGTGGAATCTGCGGCTCGGCTGACCGGGTCGCGGGAGGGGCGAACGGCCGGTCCGCGGCGGCGCGTTCGGGCGCGGGCGGACGTCCGGGGCCCGTCTCCGATCCGTGGCGTGGTGACGCCCCCCGGGAGGTGCGGGGTGAACGTCCCCGGCGTGACCCGGCGTTGGCCCTCGTCCGTGCGCCGTGGGAGTGCCCTCCTCGGGGCTCATCCTCCGATAGTGGGACGGAATCGGCACTGCCGTGGGACCGTACGGCGAAAGTCAGGGCCGGGCCGGCGCTCCGAGGACGGACAGCAGTTGCAGTTTCTCGTGGCTCTCGCTGCCGGGGATCGCCGTGTAGACGAGCAGTGAGTGGCCCTGGTCCGGGTCGACCAGCCTCTGACAGGTCAGTTCGAGGGCGCCGAGTTCGGGGTGGACGAAGTTCTTGACCTCGTGGGGACGGATGCCGACCTCGTGCGCGTTCCACACCGTCCGGAACTCCTCGCTGCGGGCGAGCAGCAGGTCGGCGAAGTGCGCCGCGCGGGAGCCGGGGCCGCGCAGGGTGGCCAGCTCGCGCAGGCCCGAGGCGAACATCCGGGTGAGGAACGGGTGCTCCCGGGGGTCGTAGAGCGCCCGCGTGGCGGGATCGGTGAACCAGCGGTAGCCGATGCTGCGGGCCGGGCCGCTGAAGCGGGTGGTGTCGCCGGTGAGCGCCACGCCGAGCGGCGACTGCCGCAGGGTCTCGCCGAGTTCGGTGACGATCTCGGCGGGGGTGTCGTCGAGCCGGTCGAGGATGCGCAGCAGGCCGGGGCTGATGTGTTCGCTGATGGCGCCCCGGGCGGGCGGGTTGTGCCCGGCAAGCCGGAACAGGTGGTCGCGCTCGTCGAGCGAGAGGTGGAGTCCCTGAGCGATGGAGGCGATCATCTGCTCGGACGGCTGGGGCCCGCGGGCCCGCTCCAGGCGCGCGTAGTAGTCGGTCGACATGTGGCAGAGCGCCGCCGCCTCCTCCCGACGCAGTCCTTCGGTGCGGCGGCGCCGCCCGCGCGGCAGGCCGACGTCCTCGGGTTGCAGCGCCGCCCGGCGGCGCCGCAGGAACTCCGCCAGTCCGGTCCGGTCGATCACCATGGGCTCCCCTTCTCGGTACGGGGTCATTCCTACCGCCCGCGGGCCCGGGTAGCCACGGCCCGCCGATCCCCCCTTCCGGACACCGGGACGCGCGCGGCGCGCCGGGCGGGCGGGGAGCCGCTCGCGAACCCCTCGGGGCACCGGTCCCGCCGGCCGGCCCGGCCGTGCCCCGCGTATCAGTGGATCGAGCGGTCCTGGATGGCGGCGCGATCGTTGCCCATCGTGGGAGCGAGGACCACACCCACGAGGAGCCCACCCATGTCACGTAAGCCCATCGACCTCCCTCTCCCCGATCTCGCCGGGAAGCGCGCCGTGGTGACCGGCGCCAGTGACGGCATCGGTCTCGGCATCGCCACGAGGCTCGCGGCGGCCGGTGCCGAGGTGCTGCTGCCCGTCCGGAACCCGCGCAAGGGGGAGGCGGCCGTCACCGCCATCGGGCAGCGGGTCCCCCGGGCGAAGGTGTCCCTGCGCGCCCTCGACCTGTCCTCACTCGACTCCGTAGCGGCCCTCGGCAGGACCCTGCGGGAGGAGGGGCACCCCCTCCACCTCCTCATCAACAACGCCGGCGTCATGACACCGCCCGACCGGCAGACGACGGCCGACGGCTTCGAGTTGCAGTTCGGCACCAACCACCTCGGCCACTTCGCCCTGGTGGCACACCTGCTGCCGTTGCTGCGCGCCGGACGGGCCCGGGTGACCTCGCAGATCAGCGTCGCGGCCAACCGGGGCGCCATCAACTGGAAGGACCTCAACTGGGAACGCTCGTACGAGGGCATGAGCGCCTACAGCCAGTCGAAGATCGCGTTCGGCCTCTTCGGGCTCGAACTCGGCCGGCGCGGCCGGGCCCACGGCTGGGGCATCACGAGCAACCTCTCCCATCCGGGGGTCGCTCCGACGAGCCTGCTCGACGCCCGCCCCGAGGTCGGCCGGGACCGGGAGACCGGGGGCCGCAGGCTCATCGGTGCCTTGGCGGCCCGCGGCCTGCTCGTCGGGAGCGTCGAGAGCGCCGGGCTCCCGGCCCTCCGCGCCGCGACGGTGGCCGACGGCGAGGAGGCCGTGTTCTACGGCCCGAGCGGTCTCGGGCACCTGGGCGGCGGCCCGGCGGAACAGAAGCTCTACTCCCGGCTGCGCGGCACCGAGGACGCCCAGCGGATCTGGAGCGTCTCCGAGGAGCTGACGGGGGCGGTGTTCCCGCACAGCTGAGGCGGCGTGCCCCTTCGGCGGAGGCGGAGATCCCCCATCCGTGTGATTGCATAAAACTGCTGGTCTACGTATAGTCATGCCATAGCTGATGAGGAGGCGATGGTGGCGATGCGTGCTGCGGTGGCAGGGGCGAGTGGGTATGCCGGCGGGGAGATCCTGCGGCTGCTGCTGGGGCATCCGGAGATCGAGATAGGGGCGCTGACCGGCCACTCCAACGCCGGTCAGCGGCTGGGGGCGCTCCAGCCCCAGCTGTACCCGCTGGCGGACCGGGTGCTGGAGCCGACCTCCGCCGAGGTGCTGGCCGGGCACGACGTCGTCTTTCTCGCCCTGCCGCACGGCCAGTCCGCCGCGGTCGCCGAGGAACTGGGGGAGAGCACCCTCATCGTCGACTGCGGGGCCGACTTCCGGCTCGCCGACGCCGCCGACTGGGAGCGGTACTACGGCAGCCCGCACGCCGGGACCTGGCCGTACGGGCTGCCCGAGCTGCCCGGCGCCCGGCAGGCGCTGCGCGGCGCGCGGCGGATCGCGGTGCCCGGGTGCTACCCCACGGCCGTGTCCCTGGCGCTCTTCCCGGCGTACGCGGCCGGGATCGCCGAGCCGGAGGCCGTGATCGTGGCCGCCACGGGCACCTCGGGGGCGGGCAAGGCGGCCAAGCCGCATCTGCTGGGCAGCGAGGTCATGGGCTCCATGAGCCCCTACGGCGTGGGTGGCGTGCACCGGCACACCCCCGAGATGATCCAGAACCTGTCGGCCGTGGCCGGCACCCGGATATCCGTGTCCTTCACCCCCACCCTGGCCCCCATGTCGCGCGGCATCCTCGCCACCTGCTCCGCGAAGGCCAAGCCCGGGGTGACCGCCACCGCGCTGCGCGAGGCCTACGAGAAGGCCGTGGCCGGTGAGCCCTTCCTGCGGCTGCTCCCGGAGGGCCAGTGGCCCGCCACCTCCGCCGTGTACGGCGCCAACAGCGCCCTGCTCCAGGTCGCCCTCGACGAGGACGCCGGCCGCGTCATCGCCATCAGCGCCATCGACAACCTCACCAAGGGCACCGCCGGCGGCGCGGTGCAGAGCATGAACATCGCCCTCGGCCTGCCCGAGGAGCTGGGACTTTCGACGATCGGAGTCGCGCCATGAGTGTGACGGCAGCGCAGGGATTCCAGGCGGCGGGCATCGCCGCCGGGATCAAGGAGAACGGCAACCCGGATCTGGCGCTCGTCGTCAACCGGGGCCCGCGCCGTGCGGCGGCCGGTGTCTTCACCTCCAACCGCGTCAAGGCCGCCCCCGTGCTGTGGTCCGAGCAGGTCCTCAAGGGCGGCCGGGTCTCGGCCGTCATCCTCAACTCCGGCGGCGCCAACGCCTGCACCGGGCCCCTGGGCTTCCAGGACACCCACGCCACCGCCGAGAAGACCGCCGAGGCCCTGGGCGAGGGGCACAGCGCCGGGGAGATCGCCGTCGCCTCCACCGGGCTGATCGGCACCCGGCTGCCCATGGACGCCCTGCTGCCCGGCATCGACACCGCCGTCACGGCGCTGTCCCGGCACGGCGGGGAGAAGGCCGCCATCGCCATCAAGACCACCGACAGCGTGCACAAGACCGCCGTCGCCGAGGGTGAGGGCTTCACCGTGGGCGGCATGGCCAAGGGCGCGGGCATGCTCGCGCCCGGGCTGGCCACCATGCTCGTGGTGCTGACCACCGACGCCGACGTGGACGCGCGGGATCTGGACCGGGCGCTGCGCGCGGCCACCCGCACCACCTTCGACCGGGTGGACTCGGACGGCTGCATGTCCACCAACGACACCGTGCTGCTGCTGGCCTCCGGTGCCTCCGGCGTCACCCCGGAGTCCGGGGCGTTCGCCGAAGCCGTCCGCGAGGTCTGTGCCGATCTGGCCCGGCAGCTCATCGGGGACGCCGAAGGCGCCTCGAAGGACATCAGGATCGAGGTCGTCGGCGCCGCGAGCGAGGACGACGCTGTCGAGGTCGGCCGCTCCATCGCCCGCAACAACCTGCTCAAATGCGCCATCCACGGCGAGGACCCCAACTGGGGGCGGGTGCTGTCCGCGATCGGGACCACCTCCGCCGTCTTCGAGCCCGACCGGCTCAACGTCGCCATCAACGACGTGTGGGTCTGCAAGGACGGCTCCGTCGGCGAGGACCGCGACCTGGTGGACATGCGCTTCCGTGAGGTGCGCATCACCGCCGACCTGGCCGCCGGGGACGCCTCCGCCGTCGTCTGGACCAACGACCTCACCGCCGACTACGTCCACGAGAACAGCGCGTACTCGTCGTGACCCAGCAGCCGGAGACCCCCATCGGTACCGCACGCAAGCACACCGCCCAGCCCAAGGCCCGCACACTCATCGAGGCGCTGCCCTGGCTGACCCGCCACCACGGCAAGATCGTCGTCATCAAGTTCGGCGGCAACGCCATGATCGACGAGGAGCTGAAGGCGGCCTTCGCCCAGGACGTCGTCTTCCTGCGGCACGCCGGACTGCGACCCGTCGTGGTGCACGGCGGCGGCCCCCAGATCACCGCCCAGCTCGACCGCCTCGGCTTGGAGTCCGAGTTCAAGGCCGGGCTGCGGGTCACCACCCCCGAGGCCATGGACGTGGTCCGGATGGTGCTCGCCGGGCAGGTGCAGCGCGAACTCGTCGGGCTGCTCAACCGGCACGGGCCGCTCGCCGTCGGGCTCACCGGTGAAGACGCCCACACCATGACCGCCACCAAACGCTACGCCGATGTCGACGGCGACCGGGTGGACATAGGCCGGGTCGGCGAGATCGCCGCCGTGGACACCGGCGCGATCGAGGCGCTGCTGGCGGACGGCCGCATCCCCGTCGTCTCCTCCATCGCCCGCAGCGCCGACGACGACCACATCTACAACGTCAACGCGGACACGGCCGCCGCGGCCCTGGCCGCCGCCCTGGGCGCCGAAACACTCATGGTCCTCACCGACGTCGAGGGCCTGTACGCGGACTGGCCCGCCAGCGACGAGGTCATCAGCCGGCTGACCGTCAGCGAACTGGAACGGCTACTGCCCGACCTGGCCAGCGGCATGGTGCCCAAGATGGAAGGGTGCCTGCACGCCGTACGCAGCGGGGTGCGTACCGCCCGCGTCATCGACGGGCGCGTCCAGCACTCCATCCTGCTGGAGATCTTCACCGACGAGGGCATCGGCACCATGGTCGTGCCGGACCAAGGAGAGCCGACATGAGCAGCAACCAGGACCTGATCGGCCGGTGGCAGGGCGCCCTGATGGACAACTACGGCACCCCGCGCATCCCGCTCACCCACGGTGAGGGCGCCCGGCTGTTCGACGCCGACGGCAAGGAGTACCTGGACTTCGTCGGCGGCATCGCCGTGAACTCCCTGGGCACCGGGCATCCGGCCGTGGTGCGCGCGGTCTCCGACCAGATCGCGCTGCTGGGCCATGTCTCCAACCTCTTCATCGCCGAGCCGCCCGTCGCGCTCGCCGAGCGGCTGCTGGCCCTGGCGGGGCGTCCCGGCCGCGTCTACTTCTCCAACTCCGGCGCCGAGGCCGTCGAAGCCGCCTTCAAACTCGGCCGGCTCACCGGCCGCACCCACATGGTGGCCACCACCGGCGGCTTCCACGGCCGGACGATGGGTGCCCTGGCGCTGACCGGTCAGCCGGCGAAGCAGCGCGGTTTCCAGCCCGTTCCGGGCGATGTCACCCATGTGCCCTACGGAGACGCCGAGGCGCTGCGCGCCGCCGTCACCCGGGACACCGCGCTGGTCATCCTCGAGCCCGTGCAGGGCGAGAACGGGGTGATCGTGCCGCCGGCCGGCTACCTGGCGGCCGCCAGGGAGATCACCCGGGCCACCGGCACCCTGCTGGTGCTGGACGAGGTGCAGACCGGAATCGGCCGCACCGGCCAGTGGTTCGAGGGGCTGGCCCAGGGGGCGGAGGCCGACATCGTCACACTCGCCAAGGGTCTGGGCGGCGGGCTGCCCATCGGCGCCACCCTCGCCTTCGGACCGGCCGCCGAACTGTTCGCCCCCGGACAGCACGGCTCCACCTTCGGCGGCAACCCGGTCTCCTGCGCCGCCGCTCTCGCCGTGCTCGACACCATCGAGTCCGAGGGACTGCTCGCGCACGTCCGGCGCATGGGTGAGCGACTGCGGGAAGGCATCTGGCAGTTGGGCCACCCGCTGGTCGACCGGGTCAGGGGAGCGGGGCTGCTGCTGGGTATCGTGCTCACCGAGCCGCTCGCGGCGCAGGTGCAGCAGGCAGCCCAGGCGGCGGGCATTCTGGTGAACGCCGTGGCGGCCGACGTGGTGCGGCTGGCGCCACCGCTGATCATCGATCAGGCGGAGGTGTCGGCGTTCGTCCGCGCCCTGCCCGGGGTGCTGGATGTGGCGGACGCCCGGGCGAAGGCGGCACCCGCCCGCCGCTGAACCGTGACCGACCGAACCGGAGAGGGAGCATGACCGATGACCGGCTGGGCAACGGCCCGTCCGTACCGCAGACCCGTACGGCCCGGCACCGCCGGATCGTCGACATCCTCAACCGGCAGCCGGTGCGCTCGCAGAGCCAGCTCGCGAAGCTCCTCGCCGACGACGGCCTGAGCGTCACCCAGGCGACACTCAGCCGCGACCTGGACGAGCTGGGCGCGGTGAAGATCCGCAACACCGGAGGTGAGCTGATCTACGCCGTGCCCAGCGAAGGCGGTTTCCGCACGCCACGGGCCCCGCTGGGGGAGTCGGCCAAGGAAGAGCGCATGGCCCGGCTGGCGGGAGAACTGCTGATCTCCGCCGAGGCGTCGGCCAACCTCGTGGTGCTGCGTACCCCGCCGGGCGCGGCGCAGTTCCTGGCCTCCGCCATCGACCAGGCGGAGGTGCACGACATCCTGGGCACCATCGCGGGGGACGACACGCTGCTGCTCATCAGCCGCGATCCGGCCGGCGGCCAGTCCCTGGCGGAGCATCTGCTGCGGGTGGCGCAGAAGCAGCAGGACTGAGGCTTGTCCGCCGGATCTCGCCCGGCCCGCCAACCCAGCCGACCGTCCCTCTTCGGCGGACTCCGGAGGGCTTACCAGCGGTGGTGGATATCCGCACGGGCCCAGCGGTCGTAGAGCTCGCCGACGGCTTTGAGCGTCTCGTCCGGCAGGGGGTCGAGTGAGGCGGCCTGTGCGTTCAGGCGCGCCTGCTGGGGGCTGCGCGCACCCGGGATGACGGAGGTCACGCCCGGCTGCTGGATGATCCATCGCAGTGCCGTCTGGGCCGGTGTCGCTCCTTCGGCGGCCAGCGCCGAGAACTCCGCCGCGGCCTCGACACCCTTGGCGTACTCGATCCCCGAGAACGTCTCGCCCTGGTCGAACGCCTCACCACGGCGGTTGAACGTGCGGTGGTCGTCGTCGGAGAAGACCGTGTCCCTGGTGTACTTCCCGGACAGCAGACCGCTGGCCAGCGGCACGCGCGCGATGATGCCCACGCCCGCCGCGGTGGCGGCGGGCAGCACGTCCTCGAGCGGCTTGAGCCGCAGCGGGTTGAAGATGATCTGCACACTCGCCGTACCCGGCCGGGCGATGGCCGTCAGCGCCTCCGCGCAGGTCTCGACACTCACCCCGTACGCCGAGATCCGTTCCTCCTCGACCAGGGTGTCCAGCGCGTCGAAGACCGCGTCCGAGGAATAGACAGGGGTGGGCGGGCAGTGCAGCTGGATCAGATCCAGCCGTTCCACTCCCAGATTCCGGCGTGAGCGGTCGGTCCAGGCCCGGAAGTGGTCGAGGGTGTAGAGATCGGGGTCCAGCGCGACCCTGCGTCCCATCTTCGTGGCGACCACCACCCCGGCGTCGGGGCGTTCGCGCAGGAACCGTCCGATGACCCGCTCGCTGCGCCCGTCCCCGTACACATCCGCCGTGTCGAAGAACGTCACCCCGGCCTCCACCGCCGCCTCCAGCACCGAGAGAGCGGCCTTCTCCTCCACCTGCCCCCAGTCGGCCCCCAGTTGCCAGGTGCCCAGCCCGACAGCCGACACCCGCTGCTCGCTTCTGCCGAGGACTCGCTGCTCCACCTGCTTCAACTCCCACTCCACCGCTTCGGTCACCTGGCCGGGCCATCGATGTCGCCCGGGACGATCCCGTACCGAGCCGCAAAGGTCCCCTGAACAGCGGAACCCCTCCAGAATCGAGTACCCCTCGGCACACTCCAGCACATCGGCGGCCACAGCGTCCAAGCCTGCCCCCTCGCTCGCCGGTCGTCACGACCCTCCAACACCAGCCGCCGCCCGTGACCGACCGACGATGGCACCGGCTTCGGACCGGGCAGCTGATGCCCGATCACCGGACGGAAAGCCTCTGACTCACGTCACCGGCCTCCTTCGTCGAACCTTCGTGAGGCCCGCGCCTCACCGGCGTCCGGTCGGGCGGGCTCGCAGGTGAACGGAGGGTAGGACCCGCAGTCGCGGCCGGACCGCCCCGGGGACGGTCCGGCCGCGTGCGCCGGGGGCCGCCGTCAGCGGTCGCGTTGGGTGGCGAGTTCGGCCAGCGCGGTGAGGCGCTCGGCCGCCTCCGGCGCCGGACGCGCCGAGCGCAGCGCCGCCAGGGCCCTGGCCAGTTCCTCGCGTGCGGTGCGCTCCGCCCAGGCCCGGCCCCCCGCCTCCTCCACCAGACGGCTCAGCTCGGCGACCTCGCTCGGCTCGGCCTCCGGATCGGTGTACAGGGCGGCCAGCCGCTGCCCCGCCGGGGTACCGGAATCGAGTGCGGCGACCACCGGCAGCGACTTCTTGCGGCTGATCAGATCGGCGCCGGCCGGCTTGCCGGTGACGGCCGGGTCACCCCAGATGCCCAGCAGATCGTCCGTCAGCTGGAAGGCCATTCCCAGATGGGTGCCGAACCGGTGCAGCAGGTCGGCCTGTTCGAGGCTGCCACCGCCCCACAGCGCGCCCAGCGCACAGGAGACGGCCAGCAGCGCGGCGGTCTTCTGCTCGGTCATGTCCAGGCACTCGGCGAGGGTCACGTGCGAGCGTTCCTCGAACCCGATGTCGGTCTGCTCGCCCTCGATCAGCCGGGTGGTGGCCTCGCTCAGCCAGCGGATGCCGGTCACCGTGTGCGGCTGCGGCGGCCCGTCGCACAGCACCCGGCCGGCGTGGATCAGCAGGGCGTCGCCCGCCAGCAGTGCGGCGGAGGAGCCGAACACCGTCCAGGCGGTGGCCCGGTGTCTGCGCGTCGTGTCTCCGTCGAGGATGTCGTCGTGGAGCAGCGAGAAGTTGTGCACCAGTTCCACCGCGACGGCGGGCAGCAGGGCGGAGTCGGCGGTGCCGCCGACCGCTTCGGCGCAGGTCAGTACCAGGGCCGGGCGCAGTGCCTTGCCCTGGGGGGCGTTCTCGGGCCGGCCGGCGCTGTCCACCCAGCCGAAGTGATAGGACGCGACCCGGGCCACGGGCGCGGGCAGCCGCTGTGTCCAGGACCGCAGCGCCGGGTCCAGGAGTTCGCGGGTACGGGTGAGGGTGTCCTTGGCGGTGTGCTGCCCTGACGCCAGATCGGGGACGGGGGTCATGGACGGAGTCTCCAATTCCTCGGCTGACGGATGACCGGGGACGGCGCCGCCGGTCGGCGGGCAGCCGTACGGCGATGACGCGTGGCGTTGTCAGCTTGACCGCTTTTCGGACAGGGCGGAACGGCGCGTTCCGGATCGGCTTCACGCCGGGCGCGCTCCAGTGCGCCGGCTTGGACCACCACCGCGCCGCTGACCTGGGTGCTCCGTGCTCGCGGTCCGGCTGTTCCGTCTGCCGTCGGTACCCTGATCTCCGGATTCTGTCGCGCGCCCCTCATTTCGAACACGCTGCGCCTGCTTCCCCCGTGGGGGTTGCCGCCTCGTGGGCCTCGCAGTCCCCGCCCGGCGGGGCGTGGATTCAGTCCGCCGCGCGGTCGCCCCGGGGCGGAGTGGGCGGCAGAGGGAGGGGCAGGCCCGGGAGCCCGTCGATGCTCCGGGCGATGTGGTCCTTCTTGCGGAAGTAGGCGTCCAGGCTTTCGTCCGTCTCCCGGGCGAAGCGGGAGGCGTGCAGCGGCCGCTCGCTGTCGTAGCTCATGAACGGCACCGCGTAGCCGCAGGAGTCGCGGATGCGTTCGGCGGTCACCACGATGATCGCCCGGTGGCCGTGCGCGTCCGGGTCGATGGTGGTGAAATGGGTCATCAGCTCCGGCCAGCGCGGGTCGTCCCGGAAGACCGGCTCCCCGCGGCCGTGCACGCGGACGATGGTGGGCGGCCCCTGGAAGGCACACCACATCAGGGTGATGCGGCCGTTCTCGCGGAGGTGGGCCACCGTCTCCGCGTTGCTGCCGGCGAAGTCGAGATAGGCGAGGGTGTGCTCGTCGATGACGGCGAGGGAGCCGCGCAGACCCTTGGGCGAGAGGTTGACGGTTCCGGCGCCGGAGAGCGGGGCGCTGGCGGTGAAAAAGATCGGCTGTTCCTCGATGAAGGTCCGCAGCCGTCCGGCTATCCGGTCGTATGTCTTTCCCATGGGCTCAGTCTGCTCCACGGCCCCGGGAAGCCGGCAGGGAGTTTTTTGACGGGCCATGCGCCAGGATGCATACTTATTCGGAACAGCGTATGCATCCTGGGGAGGGACCCGTGACCGAGCGCGTCGTGGTCACCGGCCGCAGGTCCACCCCATCGCTGGACGACTTCGACCTGGCCACCTGCGACACCGGCGACATGCCCCACCCGTCGATGTCCCAGGGATTCACCGAGATCTTCGGCACGTCCGGAATGATCGCCGCACGACGGGACCTGACACCGTGACCCACACCGCACCGAACGACGTCAAGCTCTGGGGCGGCCGGTTCGCCGACGGCCCCGCCGCCGCGCTGGAGAAGCTCAGCGCCTCCGTGCACTTCGACTGGCGGCTCGCGCCCTACGACATCGCCGGATCACGCGCCCACGCCCGGGTCCTGCACCGTGCCGGGCTGCTCACCGACGACGAGCTGGAGCGCATGCTGGCCGGGCTCGACCGGCTGGCCGCCGATGTCGCCGACGGCTCCTTCACCGGGACCATCGCCGACGAGGACGTGCACACCGCCCTGGAGCGCGGCCTGCTGGAGCGGCTGGGCCCCGACCTCGGGGGCAAGCTGCGGGCCGGCCGGTCCCGCAACGACCAGGTCGCCACCCTCTTCCGGATGTACCTGCGCGACCACGCCCGGATCATCGGCGCGCTGATCGCCGACCTCCAGGAGGCCCTGGTGGGCCTCGCCGAGGCCCACCCCGAGGTCGCCATGCCCGGGCGGACCCACCTCCAGCACGCCCAGCCGGTGCTCTTCGCGCACCACGTGCTCGCCCACTTCCAGGCCCTGTCGCGCGACGCGCAGCGGCTGCGCCAGTGGGACGAGCGCACCGCGGTCTCGCCCTACGGCTCGGGCGCGCTGGCCGGTTCCTCGCTGGGGCTCGACCCGCAGGCGGTGGCCGCCGACCTCGGCTTCGAGGGCGGCTCCGTCGCCAACTCGATCGACGGCACCGCCTCCCGGGACTTCGTCGCCGAGTTCGCCTTCATCACCGCGATGATCGGCGTCGACCTGTCGCGGATCGCCGAGGAGATCATCATCTGGAACACGAAGGAGTTCTCCTTCGTCACGCTCCACGACGCGTTCTCCACCGGCTCCTCGATCATGCCGCAGAAGAAGAACCCGGACATCGCCGAGCTGGCGCGCGGCAAGTCCGGCCGGCTGATCGGCAATCTCACCGGGCTGCTGGCGACCCTCAAGGCGCTGCCGCTCGCGTACAACCGGGACCTCCAGGAGGACAAGGAGCCGGTCTTCGACTCCTGCGACCAGCTGGAGATCCTGCTGCCGGCCTTCACCGGCATGCTGGCCACCCTCACCGTCCACCGCGAGCGGATGGAGGAGCTGGCCCCGGCCGGGTTCTCCCTGGCCACCGACATCGCCGAGTGGCTGGTCAAGCAGGGAGTGCCGTTCCGGGAGGCGCACGAGAGCGCGGGCGAGTGCGTCAAGGTCTGCGAGGCGGCCGGCATCGAGCTCGACGAGCTGACCGACGAACAGTTCGCGAAGATCTCGCCGCGGCTGACGCCGCAGGTGCGCACCGTTCTCAACGTGCCGGGCGCGCTCGCCGCGCGCGACGCGCGGGGTGGCACGGCACCGTCCGCCGTCGCCGTACAACTGGCCGAGGCCAAGGCGGATCTGACGGTGCAGCGGGAGTGGAGCGGTCCCGCCGTCGTCTGATGTCCGCCGGGAGCCGGCGGGTCGGGGCGGGTCAGTGCCCCGGCCCGGCCCGCCGTGCCCGGTCACTCGCCGGGGAAGCGCAGCCCGATGCGCTCGCGGGCCGCGTCCAGGGTCCGCATCACCGCCAGGGTGCCCTCCAGCGGCACCAGCGGGGACTCGCTCTCGCCCGCCCGCAGCGCCCGCATCACCTCGGCCGCCTGGTGCGCGTACGTCTGGTGCGGGCCCAGGTCCGTGAACTCCTGCGGCTCGGCACCCTCACGGTGCAGCGTGAACCGGTCGGGGAAGAAGAACCCGCCGGGCAGGTCGATGCGACCGGCCGAACCGGTGACCGACGCCCGGTTCGCGGTGCCCGCGACCAGCGAACAGGTCAGCGCCGCCACCGCCCCGCTCTCATAGCCGAGCAGCAGTCCGGTGTTCTCGTCCACTCCGCCGCTCATGTGCGCCCACGCTGTGACATGCTCCGGCTCACCCAGCAACAGCTGGGCGAAGGACACCGGATACACCCCCAGATCCAGCAGCGCCCCGCCGCCGAGCGCCGGGTCGCGCAGCCGGTGCTCCGGCGGTATCGGCCCGGCCAGCCCGAACTCGGCGTTCACGGAGCGGATCTCACCGATCGCGCCGTCCCGCACCAGCTCGGTGATCCGGCGGATCGCCGGATTGCAGTACATCCACATGGCCTCCATCAGGAAGACCCCGCGCTCCCTGGCCAGCGCCACCAACTCGCCCGCCTCGGCCGCGTTCAGCGTGAACGGCTTCTCGCACAGCACCGGCTTCCCGGCCAGCAGGGCGGTACGCACCGCCGCGTGGTGCGCACTGTGCGGAGTCGCCACGTACACGACATCCACCTGCGGATCCTCCGCCAGTTCCCGCCAACTGCCGTACGCGCGCGGCAGGGAGAAACGCTCCGCGAATCTTCGCGCCGACTCCTGGGTGCGCGAACCGACCGCCACCACCTCGGCGTCCGGCATCGCCATGATGTCCGCGGTGACCGCGGCGGCGATCGAGCCGGTCGCCACAATCCCCCACCGGATGGGGGATTTCGGACCCTGCGTGACCTCGTTCATCTGGCCCTCCTCCGTGCTGCCCGCCGGCCCGGCCGGCGTTGTCAGTGGCTCCCCCTACAGTTCGATCATCGTAGGCACGGCGCGGCCGTGCCGGGAGATCCGGGCCCGATCCGGGCGGCCGGACGCTGCCCTCGGGCAACCACAGGGGAGATGGTGATGGGGTGGATCAGCGCGGGCGCCTATGAGGTGGCGCTCGACGACGGCGGCAAGGTCATCTGCCGCAACGCGAAGGGACGGCAGCTGAAGACCGTCCCCGCGAAGATCGCGGACGATCCGGCGGTGATCGGGCTGCGGCAGCTCACGGAGTGGCTGGAACGCCACCAGCGCGAGTGCGTGGCCACGGTCGAGCGCTGGATGATCCGCTCCCTGCCCGTGCCCACCGCCGCCCTCGTGGAGCTGTGGCCGGACACGGCCTGGCGGGCGGCGCTGCGCGACCTCGTCATCACCGACAGCGGCGGCGTGGTGGCCGGTTACCTCAGGGACGCCGACCCCGTACGCGGCCTGGGCCTGGTCGACCTGGACGGCGACAGCGTCCGCATCACCCCCGAGCAGATCCGTGTCCCGCACCCGGTCCTGTTGGAGGACCTCGGCGAACTGCGGGACTTCGCCACCGAACTCGACCTGCGGCAGGGCGTGGGACAGCTGCACCGCGAAGTGTTCCGGCGGACCGTCGAGGACCCGACGGCGCACTCCGTGGACACCTACGCCGGCGGCGTCTACCAGCGCTTCCGCTTCCTGGCCGGCCGCGCCGTGTCGCACGGCTACCGGGTGCGCGGCGGCCAGGCGGTCTGCCCCGTCTTCGAGGACGGGGGCACCGTCGAGGCCCGGGTGTGGCTGGGCGACGCCGGCTACGACGAGGCGGAGACCGGCCCGCTGAGCTGGACCACCGCCGAGGGGTCCGCGCTGACCCTGGGCGAGGTCGGACCGGTCGCCTGGTCGGAAGGCATGCGCATGGCCGCGGATCTCTACGCCGGCCGGGACATCAAGAGCAGCGAGGAGCGGGCATGAGCGGCACCGGCACCACCACCACCACGAACGGGCCGCGGCCCGCGGCCCTGCTGGAGGCGGGCGCCATCCTGCCCCCCGGCAGCCTGACCGGCGACGACACCGACACCCTGACCGCCCGCGACTACCGGCACCCGCTGCTGCCCGGCCGTACCGTCGTCCGGCTCGTCCCCGGCACCCTCGGTGAGGCGGAGGACCTGGCGCTCGACTTCCTCGGCCTCACCCGCGAGGGGGAGCCCCGCACCATCGGCCAGGTGCGCCGGGAGACGCTGGGCTTCCCCGCCTGGGCCCTGGTCAACGACCCCGCCAACGGCCACCACGCACTGGCCCTGGTCCAGGACATCGAACGGCTCGCCGCCATGGCGGCCACCCGCGCAGGGGCCGCCAAGGAGGGCTTCGACGAACTCGGCACCCGGCTGGACCGCTCCGCGCCGCACTTCCTGCCCACTTTCTACGAGCAGGCCGCCCGGGTCTTCCTCGCCCAGGACAACAGCCAGTACGCCGCCGCCTTCTTCGGCAAGGCCCGCGCCGCCGAACGGGTGCACTCCCTGGACGTCGACGAAGCACGGCAGCGCGCCGTCTTCCTGGAGTTCGCCTTCGCGGGCGCCCTCACCGTCAAGGCGCTCAAGGAACATCTGAAGGACCTCACCGCCCGGCTGTCCCCCGAAGCCGCCTGGGCCCAGTTCCGGCAGCTCACGGTCGAGCGCTGCGCCGCCGGACTGCCCCCGTACGCCTCGCTCCCGCAGGACGCCCGCTCCCTCGTCCGCGCCGCCGGACTCGACGCGCGGCAGGAGGAACGGGCCCTGCTCACCGAGCTGCTGGCCTCCCCGGCCGTGGTCCGCGCCCCCCTGTCCTTCTGGCAGGCCTACCGGGAGGCGATCGCCTCGCTCGCCCAGGACGAGCCGGCGATCCGGCGCCGGCTGCTGGAGTTCATCCCCGCCACGGCGAACGACGAGGCCGCCGACACCCTGTGGCTGAGCCTGCTCGCCGACGCCGGCGCCCAGGACCTGCTGACCACGGTCGACGAGGACGGCGCCGGGCCCGGCGTGGACGCCGCCGACTGGCTCTCGCGCTGGGCCACGCACCTGCACGCCGGCTGGCAGCGCACCGGCCGGTCGGCCGCCACCTACGAGCTGGTCGCGCGGATGGCGGGGCGGCTGCGCTCGGCCGGCCGGCCGGTGACGATCGCCGGTGCCGGCCGCTACGGGCGGACCGACCTGGAACTGCTGGACACCGCCCTGGAATGCGGCATCCCGGTCGCAGGCCCCGACGCCGGCTCCGGATGGGGCCGCGACCTGGAGCAGTGGCTCGGACTCCCCGCCGACATCCGCCGCGACCTGGCCGCCGTCGCCGCCGACGCGCGCTTCGCCCCGCTGCTGTCCCAGGCGGTCGGCGGCGTCGGCCACGGCCGCGGGGCGGACCTGCGGCTGGCCACCGTCGCCGCCCATCCCGTCCTGCGCGGGGTGCTCCACGACTGGCTGGCCTCCCGCGCCGAGGACTTCACCCGCGCCCCAGGACTGCCCGCCGCCGAGTCCGTGCTGAGCGCGCTGCTCCCCTTCCGCCCGGTCGCCGCCGAGGTGAACCCGCGGGCGGTGGCCCGGGTCGCCGCCCACCCGCTGCCGCCCGTGCTCGCCCACACCCTGCGCGCCGGCATCATCGACGAACTCGGCTGGCCCGCCCTGGAGGAGGCGATGAGCCGCCTGGAGGCCACCGGCCGCTCCACCGGCAAGAACGGCTGGTTCGTCATGGACGAGTCCTCCTGGCCGGCACTGATCCTGGCCAACCCCGAGCGGGCCCTGGTGGTGGGCCCCGACGAGATCCTGCTCGACCACGAACTGCGCATCCCCGACCGCCTCGACAGCTGGTACAAGCCGCAGTTCCGGTACGTCGACGGCGAACTGCTCGTTCAGTGGCGGCACGACGGCAGGCCCCGCGCCTACTGGTCCGCCCGCCCCGCCGAGATCTTCACCCCCACCGGCACCCCGGGCGGCAGCTGGCGGAGTGCCCCGTCCCCCACCTCACTGCCGCTGCCCGGCGGCGGCACCGCCACCGGGGCCGGCACCCTGCGCGCCGGCGACACCCGGCTGCCGGCCGAACGCTTCGTGATGAGCGACGGCACCGGCCACTGGCGCCTGTCCTTCCGCAGCCGTGCGGTGTGGACCGAGTACGACCCGGTCAGCGGTGAGGGCGGACGCAGCTCCCTGCCCGCCTTCCTGGCGGACGCCACCGAGGGGCCGGGCGAGCTGAACCAGCAGCACTCCACCCTGCTGCCCATGGCGCCGGGCCTGGAGAACACCCCGCTGGGCACCGACGGCACGCTGCTCGGCTGGTGGACCCGGTACGACGCCGCCACCGGCCGGGCGCAGGCCGGCGGCACCGACGGCCGTACCGCCTCCCTGACCGGCGTCACCGACGGCTCCGGTGAGCAGCCGGTCGGATCGCTGCTGCTGCCCGGCGGCGCCCGGCCGGTCATCGCCGCCCAGGGCGACAGCGTCACCCTGTACGACGAAGGCGCCGACCGGAGCACCGGGGCGCTCGGCAGGGCGCAGAAGGGCCGCCGCAACGACGACTTCGCCGGAGGCACCCCGCTGCTGCCGCCCCTCGCCCACTGGCACGCGCTGCGGGCCCGCGACGAGCACGGCTCGCACGGACTGCGGAAACTGACCGACGAACTCGCGGCACGCCTGGTCAGCGACCTCACCGCGACGCTGGAGGAGCGCGACCTGGCCGAACGCGCCGCCCGCGCAGGCACCACACTCACCCCCGCCCAGCAGGAAGAACTGCGCCGGGAGCGGACCGGCGCCCTCAGCTCCGTGGTCGCCCGGGCACTGCCCCAGGTCACCGATCCCGCGCTGCGCCGCGGCATAGCCGGGCTCGTGGCCTGCGCCGTACGTCTGGGCCGGTCGGTGGAGCGCTTCACCCAGCCTCCACAGCCCGCCGAGATCCGCCGCGATCTGGCCATGTTCGAGGACTACCGTCCGCGGCACGGGGAGGAGCACGTCCTCGTGCGGGCCGTCGCCGGACTCGGCCCCGGCCTCGGAGGCGGCTACCACCCGCAGGGATCCTGGCTGACGCTCCAGCAGGTCCGCGCCGTCCAGCAGGTCATCGCCGGCCGCCCCGCCGACGGCAAGCCGCTGCCCAAGCGGCACCGCAAGGAGTCCCTGACCGGCGGCTGGACCACCGACGCGTGCATCGTCCCCGTCGGAGCGGGCAACTGGCCCCAGCTGCTGCCCGCTCTGCCGGCCCTCGCCTACCGCGCCACCGCCGCGGCCACCGGGGACGCCGAACGCGAAGCGCTGCTGCTGCTGCTGTCCGCTTTCGCCGAGGGCCCGCTCACCGGCGGTCCCGGCACCTTGCGTACCGTCGTGCTGCGGGCGGACGAGCGTGACCAGCAGCGCGGCGGACAGGTGCTGCGCCACGGCGGGCGCACCGTCGTCCTCCTCGGCCGCCGGCCGGGCTGCCACGAGCGGGACCACGCCTGCTGGAGCGCGCTGGACCACGATCCCCGGGGCGCCTTCGAGGCCGTCCCCGGCTTCGCCCACAGCGAGGAACGGCCGCTGAACCCGGGGCTCACCTCGGACCGGGCCGCCGAACTCGTCCGGCTGGTGCGCGAGCACGGCCCCGCGCCGTGGCAGCCGGAGGCCGTCAGCGCGTTCGCCGCCGACACCGGGATCGGCCCGACCCGGGCCGCACTGCTGCTGGCCGCCCTGCCGGCCGAGCCGGACGCCGCCACCGCCGCGTCCATCGGCCTCAAAGCGGGCACCGCCAAGATCGCCGGCGAACTGCTGACCGCCCTCGGCACCCACGGCGATCTCCCCGCGGTGGTCGGCGCGCTGCTCCCCGAGCAGCTCGCGGAGCTGTGGAAGACCGGCCCCGACACAGCAGCCGCCGCACGGCACTGGCACAGTGCCCTCGGCACCCTGCTGCTGCCCTCCGAGGACGCCATGACCCGGCTCGGCGCCGACGAGGCGCGCTCCGCCCTGGCCGTGCTCAACCCCCGGAACACCCCCTGGATCAGCAGGACGACCACCCAGCGCCTGGTCACCCACCAACGGCACCACAGCACGTACGCCGAGCTGACGGCCGAGGACCCCGCCGCCGTCCCCACCCTGGGCGATCTCGCCCGTGCTGCCCGGACGCTGCTGCACCTCGCCTACGCCCTGCCCTACGGCGACCCGCTGCGCACCGCGCTGCCCATCGCCCTGACCGCGCTGCGGCAGCGCCTCACCGACCCGGAACTGCTGCTCTCGGCCGGATACAGCTGGCTGCCGGACGGCAAGCAGCTGTCCGCGGCGCTGCGCCAGGCGTACGGGCTGCCCAAGGAGGGCGGCGCGGGGGCCGACGGGCTCACCGCGGTCGGCGAGGTCTTCGTCCTCGCCCCCTCCTACGGCTCCACCGAGACCGTGCTGGTGCGCCCGGCCGCGCTCAAGGGAGCGGATGACCCGGCCCTCGACCTGCTGACCGGGCTCAGTGGCTCCGCCGCGTACAGCCCGCTGTGGGCCGTGCAGACCCTCCTGGGCGACGGGGTGGCCGCGGCCGTCGCCGCCGGTCACGGAGCGGGACAGGCACCCGGGTACGCCCAGGACCCCGAGTTCAGCGTCCCCGACCTCGTCACCGAGGTGGCCGCCGCCCACGCACTGAGCCGGGACGCCGCCGCGCTCTACCTCCAGCTGCTGGCCCTGCCCGACCCCACTGACCGTCACCTCACCCGCTGGAGCGGCTGGAAGCCCGCGCGGAACAAGCGGGCCCGCGCCGAACTGGCCGCCACCGCACTCGTGGTCGAGGCCAAGCGGGCGCGCGCCGGACGCACCCTGTTCCTGCCCGGCGGCTGGCAGCCGCACGACGCTCCCCAACTGCCCATGGAGATCTGGAAGCAGAGCCTGTACACGGGCTCCGCCCGGGACCTGCCGCTGCCGATGGGCCCGGTGCCCGCGCTGTTCCGCAGCGCCTGGGCCCGTGCCACCGGGGGCGACGCGCCCGCCTTCGAGGAACTCACCACCCGTGCCACCAGGAAGGGCCGCCGATGACCAGCGCCACCACCGCCACCCCTACGGGCCCCGCCGCCGAACAGCGGCAGATCGTCCCGCCGGAGGACCGGTACGCCACCGAACTCGCCTTCCTGGCCGCGCACGACACCGGCCCGCGCCCGCCCGGCTGGCGGCTCACCCCGCAGGCCGCGGTCACCTTCGTGATGGGCAGCGCCGGGCAGTCGCTCACCCTGCCGGCCGACGCCGCCGATGTCCCGGAAGGGCTGCCGCGCCGGCTGGTCATCGAGCAGAAGTTCGTCGGGGAGCGCGCCCTCGTCGAACGCTGCGTCATCACCCTCGCGGGCGAACGCGGGCTGCTGCTGGTCGGCGAACCGGGTACCGCCAAGTCCCTGCTCTCCGAGCTGCTGGCCGCCGCCGTCTGCGGCACCAGCGCGCTGACCGTCCAGGGCACGGCGGGCACCACCGAGGACCAGCTCAAGTACGGCTGGAACTACGCCCTGCTGCTGGCCCAGGGCCCCAGCCGCTCCGCCCTGGTGCCCTCACCGGTCCTCAGCGCCATGACCACCGGCGCGGTGGCCCGCGTCGAGGAGATCACCCGCTGCCTGCCCGAGGTGCAGGACGCCCTGGTCTCCCTGCTGTCCGAACGGCGCGTCGCCGTACCCGAACTCGCCGGCGGACCGGACGCCCAACTCCACGCCGCCCCCGGCTTCACCCTCATCGCCACCGCCAACCTGCGCGACAAGGGTGTCTCGGAGATGTCCGCCGCCCTCAAACGGCGCTTCAACTTCGAGACCATCGGCCCCATCTCCGACCTCGACACCGAGACCGAACTGGTCCGCCGCAAGTCCCGGGCCGCCGTCGAACGCACCGGCGCCCGCTACGGCGTCGACGACGCGGTCCTCGAAGTCCTGGTCACCGCCTTCCGCGAACTGCGCGGCGGCCGCACGGCCGAGGGCTGGGAGGTGGAACGCCCGTCCACCGTGATGAGCACCGCCGAAGCCGTGTCCGTGGCCACCGCCCTGGGCCTGGCCGCCGCCTACTTCCCCGCCGACCGCGACCCGTTGCGGCTGCTCCCCGGCCATCTGCTGGGCGTCGTCCGCAAGGACGACCCCGCCGACGCCGCCCGGCTGCTCGGCTACTGGGACGGCGCGGTGCGGCGGCGCGCCGAGGCGGGCGCCACCACCTGGCGCACCCTGTGGGACCTGCGCGCCGTACTGGAGGACTGAGCATGACCCGCACGACGGACGGCGGCCCGGACGCCGCCCGGGCCCGGGACGTCCTCGCCGAGCTGACCGACCCGGCCGGTGCCCTGCTGGTCGGCGTACGGCACCACGCGCCGTCGCTGGCGACGGCGCTGCCCGCCCTGCTGGACGCGGCCGAACCCGACGTGCTGCACGTCGAACTCCCGGCCGACCTCCAGGACTGGCTGCCCTGGCTCGCCGACCCGCGGACCCACGCGCCGGTGGCCCTGGCCGCCGTGCCCCCGCACCCCGCGGACGGCACCGGCATCACCGGCCCCGCGTTCTACCCCTTCGCCGATTTCTCGCCCGAGCTGGTGGCCCTGCGCTGGGCCGCCCGCCGGGGCGTCCCCGCCGTCGCCGCCGACCTGCCGCTGAGCGACCCCGCCTGGCGGCACCCGCGCCGCACCGGCACCGGCCGCCCCGGACTCGAACACGCCATGCGGGCCCGGCTCACCGGGCGCGACAGCGACGACCTGTGGGACCGGCTGGTCGAGGTCGGCGCCCCCGGATCGAGCCCCGAGGCAGTGCGCCGCGCGGCGCTGCTGGCCGGCTGGGCGCTGCGCCGGGACGCCGAGGACGGCGCCGGGGTCGACCCGCTCGACCTGCACAGGGAACGGTGGATGCGGTCCGGGCTGGCCGGGGCCGCGGAGGCGGGGCACCGGGTGGCGGCCGTGATCGGCGCCTTCCACGCACCCGCCCTCACCGCCACCGCCGTACGGGCCCCCGAGCCGGAGCCCGATCCGGGCCCGTCACCGACAGCCGCCGCCGCACCGCCGTGGACCGTCTCCCTCATCCCGTACACCTACGCCCTGCTGGACGAACGCTCCGGCTACCCCGCCGGTATCCGCGACCCCGAATGGCAGCACCAGGTGCTGGCGGCGGGCGGCGACCCGCAGGAGCTGGCCGAGGCCCTCACTCGCACCGCCGTGCGGATCTGCGCCCGGCTGCGCGCCCAGGACCATCCCAGCGGGCCGGCGGACGCCACGGAGATCATCCGGCTGGCCACCGACCTCGCCCGGCTGCGCGGACTGCCGGCGGCGGGGCGCGGCGAACTCCTCGAGGCCGTCCAGAGCACCCTCGCCCAGGGCGAGCCCCTGGGGCGCGGCCGGGCGGTCTCCCGCGCACTGGAACACGTCCTGGTCGGTGACCGCACGGGACGGCCCACCCCGGACGCCCCACGCGGTGGCCTCGGCCCGGCCGTGGAACGCGAGCTCGCCGACCTCGGACTGCCGGGGCCCGACGGTGCCGGCGGCCGGGCCGAGCGCGAACTGCGCCTGGATCCGCGCCGCTCGGCGCGCGACCGGCGCCGCGAACTGCTGCTGCGCCGGCTCACGGTGTGCGGCATCCCGTACGCGACCGAGCGCGAGGTCAGCGGGGCGGGCGGCGCCGAGGCCGTCACCACCCGCTGGCACGTGGCCTGGACCCCGGCCACCGCGGCGATGCTGGTCGCCGCCGGGATCCGCGGGGTCACCCCCGCCCAGGCCGCCGAGGGCACCCTGCGGGCCCGGCACCGTACCGAGCTGGCGGCGGGCGGCCCGACCGCAGCCCAGGTGATCGCCGGTCTCGAGGAGGCCGCCGCGTGCGACCTGAGCGCCCTGACGGCGGAACGGCTCGCCGAGACCGCCGGGATCGTCCCCGCCTCCGGCACCCTGCCCGAACTGCTGGCCGCGCTCACCCTGCTGGACCGGCTGGCCGCTCCGGACGACGGGGCCGCATCCACCGCAGCGACCGTGGAACTGCTGACCGGGGCGGCGGTGCGCCAGCTGGACGGCCTGACCGGTTCCGAGGACCCGGCCGACGCCCGCGCCTTGCTGGAACTGGCCCACCGCGCGGACGCGTCCGGCGGACTGCGGCTCACCGACGCGCTCGCCCGGCTGGCCCGGGACGGCTCGCCGCTCATGTCCGGGGCGGCGCACGCGGTGCGGGTGCTCCTGGGGCAGCAGCGGCCGGGTGACCTGGGGGAGCGGGTGGCGTCCTGGGTGGACACCGCGACGACCCCAGAGGGCCGGGCGGCACTCACCGCACGGCTGACGGGCCTGCTGACGGCGGCGGGCCCGCTGCTGGAGACCGCGCCGCAGGCACTCACGCCGCTGCTGGAGCGGGTGGTCGAACTGCCCGACCAGCCTTTCCTGGAGCGCCTCCCGGCCCTGCGCGGCGGCTTCGACACCCTCAGCCCGGCCGCCCGGGACCGGCTGCTGGCGGCCGTGGAGGACGAACTCGGCGGCCCACTCGCCACACTGCCCGACACCGACCCCACCGCCCTGGCCCGCTGGACGGCCGCCGACCTGGCCGCCCGTGCGGCACTGGCCGTCCTGGACCTGCTGCCACCCGCGACCGTCGCCACGCCGGCCGCGGTCCCCGCCCCGCGAGCGCCCGCGCAGCGGGCCGCCACGGCCGGTGCCCGGGACGGCACGGCGACGGGAGCCACGACCGGCACCGGTACACCGGCGGGAGCGGGGGAGCGGGGCACCGGCCCGGACGGTCCCGCTGTCCACGGGGCTGCCATGGCCGGTGCCGCGACGGCCACCGGCGACCACTCCGGGGCGTTCGCGGGCCCGTCCCCGCTCACGGGGAACGGCGACACGGCCCCGTGTGACGCCGGTGGCCCGGGTGGGGGCCCGATCGCGGTCGCCGCCGGAAGCGGAGCATCCCAGCCCGGCGCGGCCACGGACCGGACAGCAGCCGCCGCCGGCACGAGGGCCGCCGGTTGCCCAATGGGCGAGCGGGCGATCCTTCCGCACGACCGCTGGCGCCTCGTGCTGGGGCGGGAGGCCGAACGCCTGCCCGCGCGGGCGCGGGCGGCGGCCACCGCACTGGACGAGCTGTACGGGGCGGGCCGCGGCGAAGGCGCGGGCGGCGATCTGGTCGGCGGTCACGGCACCGGCGGCGGACGCGAGGCCGCCTACCCGGGGGTGCGCGAGTGGGCCGGTGAACTCGCCGCCCTGTTCGGCCCCGGCGTCCGCGAGGAGGTCCTGGCCGCCGCCGTCGCGGCCGGGCGTGCGGACGCCGTGTTCGCGCTCGACCCCGACCGGGCCCGGCCCTCCGTGGACCTGCTGCGCACCGTACTGCGGCACGCGGGCGGCCTCCCCGAGGCCCGGCTGGCCGCCCTGCGGCCCCTGGTCCGGAAGCTGGTCGAGGAGCTGACCCGGCAACTGGCCACCCAGCTGCGTCCGGCCCTCACCGGGACCGCCCTGCCCCGGCCGAGCCGGCGCCCCGGCGGCGGGCTCGACCTGGCCAGGACCGTACGCGCCAACCTCGGCACCGCACACCGCGGCCCCGGCGGCCGGGTCCAGCTCGTGCCGGAGCGCCCGGTCTTCCGCAGCCGCGCCCGGCGCTCCGCCGACTGGCGGCTGATCCTGGTCACCGATGTCTCCGGCTCCATGGAGGCGTCCACCGTCTGGTCCGCGCTCACCGCGTCCATCCTGGCCGGGGTGCCCGCGCTGAGCACCCACTTCCTGGCCTTCTCCACCGAGGTCATCGACTTCACCGACCAGGTGCACGACCCGCTCGGCCTGCTCCTCGAAGTACGGATCGGCGGCGGCACCCACATCGCCGCGGGACTGCGGCACGCCAGGAGTCTGGTCACCGTGCCGTCCCGCACCCTGGTCGTGGTGGTCAGCGACTTCGAGGAGGGCTACCCCCTGGGCGGGCTGCTCGCCGAGGTGCGCGCGCTGGTGGACTCCGGCTGCCATCTGCTGGGCTGCGCCAGCCTGGACGACACCGGGCGCCCCCGCTACAGCACGGGCACGGCGGGGCAGCTGGTCGCGGCCGGGATGCCCATCGCCGCCGTCAGTCCGCTGGAACTCGCCCGCTGGGTGGGGGAGAAGATCCGGTGACCCGGACCACCGCCCGCCCGGCCCCCGGCCACCCTGCCGCCGTCCCCTGCCCCCGCTCCCTTCCCGTCCTCGCCGGAGACCCGTGATGACCGATCCCGCCCTCGCCGACATCGCGCTGCCACCCGTCGCCCCCGAGGTCACCGCCCAGCTGGCGCACACCCTCAGCCCACGGTTGCGCAAGCGGCTCGACGCCGCCGCCGCGAAGCTCGCCGCCCGTCCCAGAACACGGGAGGGGAATACCGTGCGCATCGCCGTCGACGACGACACCACGCTCGAACTCCACGCCCCCACCGGCACCGTCGCCGCCACCGACGCCATCCGCTGCGGCTGTCTGCTGGCCCCCGACTGTGTGCACCGGGCCGCCGTCGCCACCGCCGCTCCGGTGGCCGAGCCGGTCCCCCCGGGAGAAGCCCCGGAGGCCCCCGCCGCTCCTGCCGCGCAGCCCGCCCCGGCCGGGCCGGCCCCGGGCGACGCGGAGCCGGCGGTCCCCGACCCGGACCAGCGCGCCGCCGCCACTGCCCTGTGGCGGGCCGGGGCCGCCGCGCTGGAGGCCGGGATCGAGGGGGCCGGAGCGCTCGTCCAGGCCGAACTGCTGCACGCCGCGCACACCGCCCGCCTCACCGGCCTGCACCGCCCCGCCACCCTCGCGATCGCCACCGTCAACGGCCTGCGCGCCGCCCGCGCCGCCGACCCCGGCCACCGGCTCGCCGAGCTGACCGCCACCGTCCGCGAGCTGCTGATGGTCTGTCATGCCCTGCGCCGCCCGGCCGCGCCCTCCGGCACCTCCCTCGCCGCCCTGCGCGGTACCGCCCGCCGCCCCTACACGCCCGGCGGTTCCCTGCGGCTGTACGGCCTGTGCTGCGAGCCGGTGCTCGCCCGCAGCGGCCACGCCGGGGTGGTCACCTGGGTCCTGGGAACGGACGGGCAGTTGTTCGCCCTCACCGACGTGGCCCCCGGCGGCGCCCGCCGCGCGGCGGACGCGGCCGGCTACACCGTGCGGCTCGGTGACGCCTCCTGCACCCACCGCGAGCTGGCCCGGGGCGGACTCGTCGTCTCCGGCGCCACCGTCTCCCCGGACGGCAGGCTGGGCGCCGGCCGGGGCGTACGCGCCGTGCGGGCCGAAGGCGCCCCCTGGCACGCCGAACCCGTCGCCGCCCTGTGGGAGGTGCCGCTCCCCGACCAGATCACCCGCGCCCTCGATGACCCCGACCCCACCTCCGCCGCCGGTCTGGTCTTCACCGACCTCACCGTGCTCGGCCCGGTGCGCGAGACGGGCGCCCCCGATGTCCTGGCGGCCGACTGCGCCGGGCTGACCGTCCGCATCGCCCCCGGGGACGAACACCGCGGCCTGGCCCACCGGGACAACCTGCGGCTGCTGGCGGCCGCCCCCGGGCTGCGCCTGCGCGTCATCGCCCGGCTGGTCCCCGCCGACCACCCCCGGCTGCGGCTGCTCGCGGCCGGCCCCGTCCCCGGGGCCGCCGCGGGCGAGGGCCCGTGCGGACCGGTCGATCTCGGTTACGACCGGCTGCGCCGCGCCGACCTGCCCGGTGCCGGCGCCACCCCCGCCCCGCCCGCCGACCTGCGGGAGGCGGCCCCCGCGCCCCTGCATCTGCTGCACCGCCGCGTCCAGGCCGCGCTCGCCGCCGGCCGGTCCGCCGTCGCCCTGCCCGGCAGCACCGAGACGGACCGTCAGCGCCTGCGGCACGCCGGTCTGTCCACCGCCGCCGAACTCCTCACCGCACTGCACCGGGCGGCCGCCGACCGTACCCGTGACGTCTTCGGCCGGCTGCGGCCCGCGGACGCCGAACGGTTCGCCCTCGCCTGGCTGGCCGCCGCCCACTACGGGGACCGCGCCGCGCACGCGCTGTGTGCCGCCGCCTGGGCCGCACCGCGGGCCGCACCGGTAGCGTGAGACCCATGGCGTTCTCCCGTTTCAGCCCCGACGCGACCCCGGCCGCCCGGATCGGCCTGGGCCTGGCCGCCGTCGGCCGCCCCGGCTACATCAACCTGGGGCGGGCCGGTGATCTGCCCGCCGAACGCACCGTCGGCGCGCTGCGCGAGCGCAGCCATCAACTGCTCGACGCCGCCCACGCCGCCGGGGTGCGCTACCTGGACGCGGCACGCTCCTACGGCCGGGCCGAGGAGTTCCTCGCCGGCTGGCTGGCCGACCGCCCCGGCGTGCGCGATGTCGTCGTGGGCAGCAAGTGGGGCTACACGTATACGGCCGAGTGGCGCACCGACGCCGCCACCCACGAGGTGAAGGACCACAGCGCCGCCACCTTCGACCGGCAGTACGCGGAGAGCACCGCGCTGCTCGGCGACCGGCTGGACCTGTACCAGATCCACTCCGTGACCCCGGACAGCCCGGCGCTGCGCGACCCTGCCGTCCTGGAGCGGCTGGCCGCACTGCGCGCCGCCGGGCTCGATGTCGGCCTGTCCACCAGTGGCCCGGCCCAGGCGGAGGCGATCCGCGCGGCACTGGAACTGCGGTACGAGAACGGGCCGCTGTTCCGCACGGTGCAGTCCACGTTCAATGTGCTGGAGCCCTCGGCGGGCGATGCGCTGGCCGAGGCGCACGCGGCCGGGCTGACCGTCATCGTCAAGGAGGCCATGGCCAACGGCCGGCTCGCCGGTGAGGCGGCCCCGCCCGCGCTGCGGGAGATGGCCCGGGAGCACGGCACCGGGCCGGACGCCGTGGCGATCGCCGCCGTACTGCACCGGCCGTGGGTGGGGATCGTGCTCTCGGGGGCGGCCACCGTGCCCCAGCTGACGGGGAATCTGGCCGCCGCCCGGCTGCGGCTCGACCCGCGGGAGCTGGCCCGGCTCACGGAACTGGCCGAGCCCGCCGCGCGGTACTGGGCGAAGCGCTCCGCGCTGCCCTGGAGCTGAGGGGACCGGAGGTCAGGCGGCCCGCGCCTTGGTGGCGTACATGTCCACGTACTCCTGCCCGGACAGCCGCATGACCTCGGTCATCACCTCGTCGGTGACGGCCCGCAGGACGTAGCGGTCGCGGTCCATGCCCTCGTACCGGGAGAAGTCCAGCGGTTCACCGAACCGTACGGTGATCCGCCGCCCGCGCCCGACACGAGGCAGCCCCTTGCCGCCCGGCTGCACCCGGTCGGTGCCGATCATCGCGAACGGCACCACCGGCGCGCCGGACATCAGCGTCAGCCGGGCGATGCCGGTGCGCCCCCGGTACAGCCGGCCGTCGGGGGAGCGGGTGCCCTCGGGGTAGATCCCGAAGACCTTGCCCTGCTCCAGCACCCGCAGGCCGGTCATCAGGGCCGCGACCCCGCCGTGACCGCCGTCCCTGGCCACCGGGATCATGCCGACCCCCGTGAAGAACCACGCCATGATCCGCCCCTTGAGGGAACGGCCGGTGACGTACTCGTCCTTGCCGATGAAGTGCACCTGCCGCTTGGAGATGAGCGGCAGGATCACCGAGTCGATGAACGTCAGATGATTGCCCGCGAGCACGACCGGGCCCTCGCCGGGGATGTTCTCCAGGCCCTCGACCCTGGGTCGGAAGAAGAGCTTCAGCAGGGGGCCGAACAGCGCCCTCAGCAGAGTGAAACGGGACAAGGTTCCCTCCGGTCGGTGGTTGCCAGCGCGCGGGAAGCACACAGCTCAAGGACGATACTCGCGTGTGCGGGCTCGCGGCGCACGGGGTTCACGCAGCGGACACGCATTTTTGATGTGCCTTTGTCATGTCTGCACCCGAAGATCCCCGTCCGGGCGCTTCCCGCTCCCTACCATCGCCGTGACGCGTGGACCACGGAGGCAGCATGGCGGCAGACCAGGAAGCAGGTCCCGGGCCCGACGGCAGGCGGCTGACCCGGCGCACCCTGCTGGGCGCGACGGTGGCCGGTGCCGGGGCCACCGCCCTGCTGGGCGCCGTCGGCGCCCGCGCCGCCCGGTCACCCGCGGCGGGCTCCGGAGACCCGCCCACACCCACCGTCATCGCCCATCGCGGAGCCAGCGGCTACCGGCCGGAACACACCCTCGGCTCCTACCAGCTGGCCCTCGACCTCGGTGCCGACGTCATCGAGATCGATCTGGTGCCCACCCGCGACCACCAGCTGGTGTGCCGTCACGAGAACGAGATCTCCGGCACCACCGACGTCGCGGCCCGGCCCGAATTCGCCGACCGGGAAACCACGAGAACGGTGGACGGCGAACGGCTGACGGGCTGGTTCACCGAGGACTTCACGGCCGCCGAGCTCACCACTCTCGGCTCGGTCGAACGGCTCCCCGCCCGCCGCCCGAACAACACCCTCTACAACGGCCGCTGGAGCGTCCCCACCCTCCAGGAGGTCCTGGAGTGGGCCGCGGACCGGGGCCGGGAGCGCGGCCGGCCCGTCTGGCTGTGCCTGGAACTGAAACACCCCACCCACTTCCGCTCCCTGGGCCTTGACCTGGAGGAGCCGCTCACCCGGCTGCTGCACCGCCACCAACTGCACCGGGCCGGATCCCCCGTCCTGCTCCAGAGCTTCGAGGCCGACAGCCTGCGCCGGATGGCCGAGCGGACCGAGACCCGCCGCACCCTGCTGCTCGCCGGACCCACCGAGCGCCCCCACGACCTCCAGCGGGCCGGCGACCCGCGCACCGTCGCCGACCTGATCACCCCGGACGGGCTGCGGGAGATCGCCGGCTACGCCCATATCATCGGCCCCACCCTCGACCTGGTCATCCCGCGCCGTGACGACGACACGCTGGCCGCTCCCACCACCCTGATCGGCGACGCCCACGACCGGGGCCTGAGCGTGCACGGCTACACCCTGCGCAACGAGAACGTCTTCCTGCCCGCCGAGTTCCGCACCGGGGAGCGCGAGAACCGCTACGGCGACGCCTTCGGCGCCATCCGCGCCTACCTCGACCAGGGCATCGACGGTATCCACACCGACCACCCCGACACCATGCTGCTGGTCACCGCCGACCGGCGCTGACCCCGGCGCGTCCCCCCTCTCCCCCCGGGCGCCGGCTCATGCGCCGGGGCCCAGTCGTACATCTCACAAGTCGGTTGTCGCGTGCACCCTCCCCAGGCGCGCCGGTTGCCCGCACAATGCAGGGGGCGCCCGGTCCGGTCAACCGGCGGGTGCCGTCAGGGCATTCACCGGCCGGCGGCGCACACCCTCCTTCACGTGCCCCGGCCCATCACCTCGTTGGGGAGACGTGAGCACATGGGCATGAGCGTCACGATCGACAAGGCGGCCGAGCAGGACGCCGAACAGATCCTCAAACTCCAGTACCTGTGCTATCAGGCGGAAGCCGAGCTGGCCGGGGACTACCAGATCGACGCGCTGACCCAGACGGCGGGCGAACTGCGCGCCGAGATGCTGGCCGGCCTGGTCCTGGTCGCCCGGCTGGGCACCGAGGTCGTCGGCTCGGTACGCGGCACCGTCGACGCGGACGGCACCGCCTCCATCGGCCGGCTGATCGTGCACCCCCGGATGCAGCGCCACGGGCTCGGCGGCCGGCTGCTCGACCGGATCGAACACCGGCTGGCCGCCGAGGCCGACGCCGCCCGCTACCGGCTGCACTCGGGCCAGCGCGGCGAGGGCAACCTGCGGCTGTACCGCCGGCTCGGCTACGCGCCGGTGGCCACCGAGCACGTCTCGCCGAAGCTGAACGTGATCACCCTGGAGAAGATCCGGGCGCAGCAGCCGCTGCCGCGGACCCTGGCCGCCAGCGCCTGATCCCGGCGGCAGTCAGCGCTCGCGCTGCCGGGACCGGCGCAGCCACAGCAGCCCGGTCACCGGCAGCACGAGCGGCAGGAAGAGATAGCCGCGGCCGTAGTCCGACCACACGGTCGCGTCCGGGAAGGCGGAGGCGTCCACCAGCGTCCAGGTGCCCACCACGAGGACCCCGGCCAGCTCGGCGGCGCAGCACACCAGGGCGAGGCGCCGGGCACCTTCCCCGCCGCGCACCAGCGCCACCGTGATGAAGGCGTAGACGAGCGCGGCGACGGCGGACAGCGTGTACGCCAGCGGGGCCTCGTCGAAGCGGGTGGACAGCTGGTAGACGGAGCGCGAGGCCGCGCCCACGGTGAAGATCCCGTACAGCGTGACCAGCAGCCGGCCCGGCCCGTGCCGCAGTCCGCGCGGCGCGGCCTCCGGTGCCCGTCCGGCGTCCTGCGGCCCGTCCGGCTCCGGGGCCCGCGGCGGTGCGGCGCCGGGGATCTCGCGCTCAGCCAACGCTCACACCTCCCGCCCACACGTCGTCCAGGCGCAGCTGGAGCACGGCCAGCACCAGGGCGCCCGCCGCCACCGTCGCCGAGCCCCACCGGGTCCGTTCGCCCAGCGAGACCATGGCGACCACCGGCAGACACAGGGGCACCGCGACCAGGTACGAGGCGAAGACCACCGTGCTGTCGCCCGAGGGGCGTTCGCCGCCGGACAGCTGGAGGACCCCTATCGCCAGCTGCACGATCGTGAGCAGCAGCACCACGCCCATGCCCAGGTAGTGCCAGTCCTTGACGGGCTGGTCCCGCAGCGCGGCGTACCCGCACCAGGCGGCCAGCAGCAGCGCGGCCACGGCGACCGCGACGGTCAGGGGGGTGAGCATGGGCCGACTCTACTGCGCGGTCCCGACCCGCCCCGAACCACCCCTGACCCTCCCGGGCCCGGGGCCGCAGGCCGTGGCGTTGACCACAGTGGTCCCTTGTGCACGTCCCGCCCCGCACTCGATACGTACCCGGTCCGGCTCGGTATCCGCGCAGGTCAAGGGGGGTTCCGGCGCACACGGGCCAGGTGCCCGCCAGCCGGACGCGCTGTCCAGCATGCGGACAAGGTGGTCCAGGGGAAGGAACGCGCCACAGCCGTTCTGTTTTACTGGTCGGCATGACCGCGACGAGCATGCGTGCCGTGACGACCGAGGCAGTCCCCCTGCCCGGTGCTCGTTGTCGGGGCCGAATGTGTGACCGCTGAGGGCCCCCGCACGAGCCGTCTCGCGCCCCGAAGCGACACCTGACAGCCGCCGGCCGGCACAACCTGCCCGGCCCTCCGGCCCCCGCGCTCATCCTCTCTCTCGTTGTCCCCGCGGACCCCGCGCGCGGACATGCCCCGTGCCCGGCGCGCCGAGCCGCGCGCCCGGACACTCGACTGTGACGGGAACCCAGTGATCACCACCACGGACCTCACGAAGGTCTACCACTCACGCGGCCGGGAGGTCACCGCGCTGGACGGCGTGAACCTCCACGTCCGGCCCGGAGAGGTCTTCGGCGTCATCGGACAGAGCGGCGCCGGGAAATCCACCCTGATCCGCTGCGTCAACCTGCTGGAGCGCCCCACCTCCGGCACGGTCACCGTCGACGGCGTCGACCTCACCGCCCTGGCCGGCCGCGGCAAGCGCGCCGGCCGCCCGCTGCGCGAGGCCCGCACCCGCATCGGCATGATCTTCCAGCACTTCAACCTGCTCTCCGCCCGCACCGTGCAGGGCAACATCGAGCTGCCGCTGGAGATTCTCGGGCTCACCCGCCGCGAACGCGCCCGCAAGGCCCTGGACCTGCTCGACCTCGTCGGCCTCGCCGACAAGGCCCGCGCCTACCCCACCCAGCTCTCCGGCGGCCAGAAGCAGCGCGTCGGCATCGCCCGCGCGCTGGCGGGTGACCCCAAGGTGCTGCTCTCGGACGAGGCGACCTCCGCGCTCGACCCCGAGACCACCCGCTCCGTACTCCAGCTGCTGCGCGACCTCAACCAGCAGCTCGGCCTCACCGTCCTGCTCATCACCCACGAGATGGACGTCGTCAAGGCCGTCTGCGACTCCGCCGCCCTGATGCGGGACGGCCGCGTCGTGGAGTCCGGCGTCGTCTCCGACCTGCTGGCCACCCCCGGTTCCACCCTCGCCCACGAGCTGTTCCCGCTCACCGGCGCGGCGGGCGAGGGCCGCACCCTGGTCGACATCACCTTCCACGGCGGCAGCGCCGGGCGGCCCGTCATCTCCCAGCTCGCCCGCGACCACGCCGTCGACGTGTCGATCCTCGGCGCCGCCATGGACACCGTCGGCGACGCCCAGGTGGGCCGGATGCGCATCGAGCTGCCCGGCGGCCCCGGCGACAACGACCGTGCCCTGGCCTTCCTTCGCGCCCAGGGCCTGACCGTCGAGATACCCGGCACGGCCGCCCCGGCCGCCGTCGCGCTCAGCAAGGAAGGTGCCTGATGGGCTGGGATCAGATGCGGCCCCTGCTGGAGCAGGGCACCATCGACACCCTCTACATGGTCGGCTGGTCCACCCTGATCGCCGCCCTCGGCGGACTGCCCATCGGCGTCCTGCTGGTGCTCACCGACCGCGGCGGCATGCTCGCCAACGCCGTGGTCAACAAGATCCTCGGCGCCATCGTCAACGTCGGCCGCTCGCTGCCGTTCATCATCATGATGGTCGCCCTGATCCCCTTCACCCGCTGGGTGGTGGGCACCGCCTTCGGCCCCACCGCCGCCATCGTGCCGCTGGCCATCGGCGCCATCCCCTTCTTCGCCCGGCTGGTGGAGACCTCCGTGCGCGAGGTCGACCACGGACTGGTCGAGGCCGCCCAGGCGATGGGCGGCGGCACCTGGACCGTCGTCCTCAAAGTGCTGCTGCCGCAGTCCCTGGCCTCTCTGGTCGCCGGACTCACCACCACCGTGATCGCCCTCATCGGCTACTCCGCGATGGCGGGGGCCGTCGGCGGCGGCGGCCTGGGCACCCTGGCCCTCACCTACGGCCACCAGCGCTTCGAGACCGACTTCATGTACGTCATCCTCGCGGTCATCGTCGTCATCGTGACCATCGTGCAGCTCCTGGGCGACGGGGTCGTCCGACTCCTCACCCGCCGCGGGCGCACCGGATGACCTGACCCCTCCGAGCAGGGGACACCCCCAACGGCCCGTACCGGCCGCCCCGCACCCCACAGACCCCCGGCACCCCCGGGATCACAGGAAACACCGCACCCGCGTAACCGAAAGGCACTTTTCGTGCGTACTCACCTCCGTACCGCCGCCGTCGTGGCGTCCGCAGCCGCTCTCACCCTGGGCCTGGCCGCATGCGGCACCGACTCCGACCCCTCGTCGAACGACGACGCCGGGTCCTCCGCCGGGGACACCCAGAAGATCACCGTCGCCGCCAGCCCCAACCCGCACGCGCAGATCCTCGACTTCGTCCGGGACAACCTCGCCGAGGACGCCGGACTCGACCTGACCGTCCAGGAGTTCAGCGACTACGTGCTGCCCAACACCGCCGTCGACAGCGGCGAGGTGGACGCCAACTACTTCCAGCACCAGCCCTACCTGGACGACTTCAACGCCAACCACGGCACCGACATCGTCCCGGTCGTCAACGTGCACCTGGAGCCGCTCGGCCTGTACTCCAAGTCCCTGGACAGCGTCGAAGGGCTCACCGAGGGCTCCACCATCGCCATCCCGGACGACGCCAGCAACGGCGGCCGCGCCCTTCAGCTGCTCGCCCAGAACGGCGTCATCGAACTCAAGGACGGCGTCGGCGCCAACGCCGTCCTCGGCGACATCACCGACGACAAGGGCATCACGTTCACCGAGCTGGAGGCCGCCAGCCTCCCGCGCGCCCTGGACGACTTCGACGCCGCCGTCGTCAACGGCAACTACGCCCTGGAGGTCGACCTCTCCCCGGCCGACGACGCCATCGCGCTGGAAGAGGCCGAGGGCAACCCCTACGCCAACTTCCTCGCCGTCAAGGCCGGCCACGAGAACGACCCCGCCGTCCAGACCCTCGCCGAGCTGCTGAACTCCGACGAGGTCGCGCAGTTCATCGAGGACACCTACCCGGGCTCCGTCGTCCCGGCGTTCGGCACCCCCGGCGCCTGACCGGTTCCGCGGTCACCAGCCCCTCCAGCACCGGGCCCCGGCACCCCTGCCGGGGCCCGGCGCTGCGCAAAAGGGCTGGATACTGCATGCTGTCCCCTCGGACCCCAGGTATGGAGCGGCGCATGACATCCCTCTTCCCCGACATCTCCATCAGCACCGAACGCCTGGTGCTGCGCCCCTTCGAGGAAGCCGACATCCCTCCGCTCGCCGACATGATGAACGACGAGCTGACCGCCGCCTGGACCAGTGCCCCCACCCCGTACACCCGTCGCGACGCCCACGAGTGGGTCGTCAGACGAGCCCCGGCCGAACGCCGTTCCGGACGCGGCATCGTCTTCGCCGTCACCGACCACCTCACCCAGCGGCTGGTCGGCAGCGCCCACCTGATGAACACCGACTGGCGCAACCGCAGAACCGAGATCGGCTACGTCATCGGTCCCTGGGGCCGCGGCGAGGGGTACGCCGTGGAGACCGTGCTCGCCGTCGCCCAGTGGCTCTTCCACGACCAGCACTTCGAACGCCTCGAACTGCGCACCGCCGCCGGCAACACCGCCTCCCAGCGGGTCGCCCAGAAGGCCGGCTGCGTCAGCGAGGGCGTCCTGCGCAACGCCCGGATAGTACGCTCGCGCACCGAGGACGGCGGCTGGACCGACATCCGCACCGACACCATCGTGTGGAGCCTGCTCCCCGAGGACCTCGAGGACCGCTGAGCCCCTGATCACGCGGGGTAGGCTCAGCGGGACATCCCACCCGTGACGAGTCCAGGAGCTCCCCGTACATGGCCGACCGCGTCACCGTGATCGGATGGGACGGCAGCCCGCTCACCCCGGGCGCACAGGCCGCCCTGAGCGCCGCCACACTGGTCGCGGGCGCCCCCCGGCACCTGGTGCTGCCCGAGGTCCCCGCCCGGGCCGAACGCGTCCAGCTCGGCAGCCTCAGCCTGGCCGCCGGCCGGATCGCCGCGCACCGCGGCACGGCGGTGGTCCTCGCCGACGGTGACCCCGGTTTCTTCGGCGTCGTGCGTACCCTGCGCGACCTCGAACACGGCCTGGAGGTCGAGGTGATGCCGGCCGTCTCGGCCGTCGCGGCGGGGTTCGCCCGCGTCGGCATGCCCTGGGACGACGCCCGCGTGGTCACCGCGCAGCAGCGCACCCTGCGCCGCGCCGTCAACGTGTGCCGTGCCCACCCCAAGGTCGCCGTCCTCACCTCACCCGGCGCCGGACCCGCCGAGATCGCCCTGCTGCTGGGCGACGTGCACCGCACCTTCGTCATCTGCGAGTCGCTGGGCACCGACCGGGAACGGGTGTCCGTGCTCACCTCGGACAAGGTCGCGCGGCACCGCTGGACCGACCCCAACCTGGTCATCGTCGTCGGCGGGACCAGCGGCGCGGGGGAGAGCTGGCTGGCCGGCCAGGACCCGGCCGCGGCCGTCGAACCGCGCGGCTGGGGCCTCGAACCGGCCGAGTACCGGCAGACCGCCCTGCCCGCCCCCGGCCGCACCCCTCAACTGCGGGCGCTGGAACTGGCCGTGCTCGGCCCGCGCATGGGCGACCTGGTGTGGGACATCGGCGCCGGCAGCGGCCTGGCCGCCCTGGAGGCCGCGCGGCACGGCGCCGCCGTCATCGCGGTCGACCGGGACGCCGACGCCTGCGCCCTGGCCGGCGCCACCGCCCGGCGGTTCGGCGTGCAACTGCACGTGGTGCACGGGGTCGCGCCCCAGGTGCTCCAGTCGCTGCCGGAGCCCGACGTGGTACGTGTCGGGGGAGGCGGCCACCGCACCCTCGTCGCCTGCGCGGACCGCAGGCCGCAGCGGATCGTCACCCATGCCATGACCCGCGATCAGGCGGAGGCAGCGGGACGGGTGCTCAGCGGCGCCGGCTACACCGTGCGCTGCACGCTCCTGCAATCGGTGGAACTGGAGACCCAGGAGTGGTCCGAACGGGGCCGCTCCGTGGTGTTCCTGTTGGCCGGAAGCCGTCTGTGACCAGCGCGAAGACAAACCGGGAGCATCCCGGGCCACTCGTACGACCCACGACCCCGGGCGGGTACGGGCAGCGGTAGGCTGGTGGATCGTTGTGCCGACGGCCGGACTTGATGATTCATCCGCCAATGTCCGGATGAGCCCGGCGCAACCCGGCAGAGCACTACCGATGGGCGAGGGGTACGCATGACGGACACCGGCCGGATCCCGGAGGGGGGAGAGCCGGAACAGGGCTTTCCTTTCCCGGTCCAGGCGGACGATGTCGTCGAGGGCGAAGAGGAAGATCTGCTGATGCCGGGGGCGCATGTCGCCTGGGGCGACGCGGCGCCCACCCCGCAGCCGATCACTCCGGCGGCCCCGAGACCGGCCCAACTGGCTCCCCAGTTCCCCGCCCCCCGTCCCGGGGGCGCCGCATCCGCGTGGCCGCAGCCGGCGACGCCGGTGCCGGCAGCGGGCGCCGCGCAGGTACCCGTGAACGCCGCGCACCCGGACACACCACCGGCCTTGGCGACCCCCGTTGGCGGCGGCGTGGCCACGGCGGTGGTTCCCGGTGTGCCGACGCCCGGTGTTGCCCCCGCGCCGCCCGCGGTTGGCCCCGTCCCGGCCCCCGGTGCCGACGGCGGCCCGGTGGCCCCGGTGGCGGGCCCGGCCGAGGCCGGCGCGACAGCACCCGCGACCGATGACAGCGGCACGGCTCCGGGGGCCCCCGTCCCCGACATGGCGCCCGCCGCCGTTCCCGGACAGGACACGCCCGTTCCCGGCCCGGCGGCCGATGCCGCACCCGCGGTCGGTGACGGCGCCGTGTCCGCAGGACCCGAAGCCGCAGTCTCCGCCCCCGGGGAGGGGGCCGTTCCGGGTGCCCCGCAGAACGGGGCACCGGCCGGCGGCGTTCCCGGGGCCGGGGCCGTCGCACCTTCCGTTCCCGGCAGCGGGCAGGCGCCCCCGCCGGCCGGCGCCGCCACACCGGCGGCGCCGGGTGAGACACTCACCGACGCGGAGGAGCCGGGCACGGTGCCCGCTCCCGGCACCCCCGAAGCCGGAGCGGTCGGGCAGGACCAGGCGCCCGCCGAGGAGCCGGCCGCAACCGGTGAGCCCGGCGACGTGGTCGCCACCGCTCCAGAAACCACGGACGAAACCTTGACAGCCCCCGAAGGCTCTCCCGCCGCACCGTCCGAGGCGGCAGCCGCCCCGGGCGGGCAGGCGCCTGTCCCTGCCGGGGCTCCGACCGTTCCCGCGCCGGTGCCTTCCCCGGACAGCGCCGTCGCCGCCGCTCCGGGCAGCCCGGTCGTCGCAGGAGCAGCCCCCGGCGTGCCCGTCCCGGGTGGGACCGAGGGCACTCCGGCGCCCGCCGCCGCGCCGGCGGAGCCGGTCGGCCCTCCGGCAAACGGCGGCACCACCACAGCCACGCCCGTGGCCGCCCCGGCAACGGTGACCGCCGCCGCGCCGGGCGCACCCCAGGCCCCCGCCGCAGCAGGTCCGGGCGTGCCCACGCCCCCTCCCGAGGGCAACGCCCCGGCGCCCGCCGTCCCCGGCACCCACGACGGCCCCGTGACCGAAGGGCCGGCGCCCGAAGCCGCCGCTCCCGGCCCGCCCGACGGAACCGAGACTGCTGTGCCCGCCGCCGACCCGGCGGGCAGCGACACCGACGCCGTCGCGCAACCCCCGGCCGCCGCAGCCGCCCCCGCCGAGGCCGTGGTGGCCCCGCAGGGCGCCTCTCCCGCCGAGCCGGAGGCACCCGCCCCCGGCGCACCGGCCGAGCCCTCGGCCGCCACCGAGCCCCAGGTCACGGCGCCGCCCGCTTCCACGACTGCGACCGATTCCCCGGCTGAGCCCGCCGCCGCGGTCACCCCGCCGCCGCCGGCCGGCGATGCCGAGGCCGGCCCCGGTGCCGTCACCGTGACCGCACCGGCCACCACGGCGGCCGAAGCCGAGGGAGCCCACCCGGTTCCCGCCCTCGCCGACGGAACACCGGCCCCGGGCGCCGCCACCGCGCCCGCCCCGGCGGCCGACGCCGGGGCACCTCCCACCGCCGGTGCCGTGGCGCCCGAGCCCGGCGGAGCCGCCGAGGCCGGTCCTGCCGTTCCCGACGGGACATCGCAGGCTCCCGTACCGGCAGGCCCCCCGGCGGCCCCCGCGCCGGAGGCCGTCCCGCCCGCCGCCACGGCCAACGGCCCCGCCGCACCCCCGGCCAGCGGCGCGCCCACCACCCCCGCGCCCCCGGGCGCCGTCTCCATCACGCAGCACGTCGCCGCGCCGTCCGGCCGCCCGGCCACCTCCGCCGCACCCCCGGCGGCGGACCCCGCCGCCCTGCACCGGCTCATGCGCGAGCCGCGCGATGTCCGGCACGGCTTCCTGCCCGACCCCATCCCGCACGAAGTCCTGCTGCGCGTCCTGGAGTCCGCGCACACCGCGCCCACCTCCGGGCACACCCAGCCCTGGGACTTCGTCATCATCCGGTCCGCCGAGACCCGCACCCAGGTGCACGAGCTGGCCGTCCGCCAGCACGAGGCGTACGCCAAGTCGCTCCCCAAGGGCCGCGCCAAGCAGTTCAAAGAGCTCAAGACCGACGCGATCGTCCAGACCCCCGTCAACATCGTGGTGACCGCCGACCCCACCCGGGGCGGCCGGCACACCCCGCTGCCGCACCAGCAGCCCCAGCTCGCGCCGTACTCCTCCGCGCTCGCCGTCGAGAACCTCTGGCTCGCCGCCCGCGCCGAGGGCCTCGGCGTCGGATGGGTCAGCTTCTACGACGACCGCGAACTGGTGCGCACCCTCGAACTCCCCGAGCACCTGGAGATCGTGGCCTACCTCTGCATCGGCTACGTCGACGCCTTCGCGGACGAGACCGGGACCGCGCCCCCCGGGCCCGCCCGGCAGCGGCCCCTGTCCTGGGTCGTGCACGACGAGTCCTACGGCCGCCGCGCGCTGCCCGGGGCCGAGCCGCACGATCTGCTCAGCGAGACGCTGGAGGACATCCGTCCGCTGGACGCCCAGGCCCTGGCCGAGGCGTGGGAGCGACAGAAGCGGATGACCAAGCCCTCCGGCGCGCTCGGCGCCCTGGAGGTCATCTCCGCCCAGCTGTGCGGCCTGTCCCGCCACTGCCCGCCGCCACTGCCCGAGCCGGCCGCCGTCGCGATCTTCGCCGGCGACCACGGGGTGCACGCCCAGGGCGTCACGCCCTGGCCGCAGGAGGTCACCGGCCAGATGGTCGCCAACTTCCTCGGCGGGGGAGCGGTGTGCAACGCCTTCGCCCAGCAGGTCGGCGCCGAGGTGTGCGTGATCGACGTCGGCGTGCGCGGCGAACTGCCGGGCCAGCCGGGGCTGATGCCCCGCAAGGTACGGCCGGGCACCGCCGACATCACCGCGGGCCCCGCCATGAGCCGCGAAGAGGCGCAGCGCGCCATCGAGGTCGGGATCGAAACGGCCCGCGATCTGGTGGCGGCAGGCAACCGCGCGCTGCTCACCGGCGAGATGGGCATCGCCAACACCACGGTCGCCGCCGCGCTGATCGCCGTGTTCACCGGCAGCGAGCCCTCCGAGGTCACCGGCCGGGGCACCGGCGTCGACGACGAGACCCACGCCCGCAAGATCGATGTCGTACGCCGCGCCCTGCACCTGCACCAGCCCGACGCCGCCGACCCCATCGGCGTGCTCGCGGCGGTCGGCGGCCTCGAACACGCCGCCCTCACCGGGTTCATCCTCGGCGGCGCCTCGCTGCGCGTTCCGGTGATCCTGGACGGGGTCAGCGCCGGGGCCGCCGCCCTCACCGCCCGCGCCATCGCCCCCGAGGCGGTGTCCGTGTGCGTGGCCGGCCACCGCAGCGCCGAGCCCGGCCACATGGCCGCGCTCACCGCGCTCGGCCTGCGTCCGCTGGTCGATCTCGACCTGCGGCTCGGCGAGGGCACCGGGGCGCTGCTGGCGCTGCCGGTGGTGCAGAGCGCGGCCCGCGCCATGCGGGAGGTCGCCACCTTCGACGCGGCAGGCGTCAGCGACAAGAACTGAGGACCGTACTGTGTGGGTGGCGGCCGGGGCGCTCTGCCCCGGCCGCCACCCAGCTCATCGCAGCCGCTCCAGCGTCGCAGCGGCGATCCCGCTCGCTCACCAGGAGCCGCGTCACCCATGCCACAGCCACACCCCGACCACCCCGCGTACCCCGTCGGACTGCGGCTGACCGGTCGCCTGGTCCTGGTGCTCGGCGGCGGCACCGTCGCCCAGCGCCGACTGCCCGCCCTGCTGGCCGCGGGAGCCGACATCCGACTGATCGCCCCCGCCGTCACCCCCTCCGTCCAGGCCATGGCCGAGGCCGGCGAACTGCGCTGGGAGCGGCGCGGATACCGGCCCGGTGACCTGGCCGACGCCTGGTACGCGCTGGTCGCCACCGACGACCCCGAGGTGAACGCCGCCGCCTCCGCCGAGGCCGAGCGCGCCCGGGTGTGGTGCGTCCGCAGCGACGACGCAGGCGCCGCCACCGCCTGGACCCCGGCCACCGGCCGCAGCGAGGGCGTCACCGTCGCCGTGCTCACCGGCCGTGACCCGCGCCGTTCCGCCGCCGTACGGGACGCCGTCGTCGAAGGGCTGCGCGAGGGCACCCTGGCCGCGCCCAGGCACCGGACCCGCACGCCCGGGGTGGCACTGGTCGGCGGCGGCCCCGGTGACCCCGACCTGATCACCGTGCGCGGCCGCCGCCTGCTGGCCGAGGCCGACGTGGTGGTCGCCGACCGGCTCGGGCCGCGCGACCTGCTGGACGAACTGCCCGCCCACGTCGAGGTCATCGACGCCGCCAAGATCCCCTACGGCCGGGCCATGGCCCAGGAGGCCATCAACGGGACGCTCATCGAGCACGCCAGGGCCGGGAAGTCCGTGGTGCGGCTCAAGGGCGGAGACCCGTACGTCTTCGGCCGGGGCATGGAGGAGGCCACGGCACTGGCGGAGGCCGGCATCCCGGTCACCATGGTCCCCGGGGTCACCAGCGCCATCAGCGTGCCCGGCGCGGCCGGCATCCCGGTCACCCACCGCGGTGTCGCACACGAGTTCACGGTGGTCAGCGGCCACCTGGCGCCGGACCACCCCAAGTCGCTGGTGGACTGGGCGGGTCTCGCCCGGCTGCGCGGCACTCTCGTGCTGCTGATGGCGGTCGAACGGATGCCCGCGATCGCCGCCACCCTGATCGGGCACGGCCGGGACCCGCGTACCCCGGTGGCGGTGATCCAGGACGGCACCACCGCCGCCCAGCGGCGCGTCGACGCCACCTTGCAGACGGCCGCCGACCGCATCGCCGCCACCGGCGTCCGGCCGCCCGCCGTGATCGTCGTCGGCGATGTGGTGACCGTCGCGGAGCACCCGGAGGAGACCCCGTGACCGTGCCGCTGATCCCCGTCACCGACCCCGCCGACCCCCGGCTCACCGACTACACGGCGCTGACCGACGTCGCCCTGCGCCGCCGCCGGGAACCCGCCGAGGGGCTGTTCATGGCGGAGGGCGAGAAGGTCGTCCGCCGCGCCCTGGCGGCCGGCTACCCGATGCGCTCGATGCTGCTCACCGAAAAGTGGGCCGAGGCACTGGGCGATGTCATCACCTCCTGCGGCGCCCCCGTGTACGTCGTCACGCCCGAACTGGCCGAACAGGTCACCGGCTACCACGTCCACCGCGGCGCCCTGGCCTCCCTGCACCGGCTGCCGCTGCCGGACCCGGCGGACCTGCTGGCCCGCTCCCGCCGGGTCGCGGTGGTGGAGGCCGTCAACGACCACACCAACATCGGCGCGATCTTCCGGGGCGCGGCCGCCCTGGGCATGGACGCCGTCCTGCTGTCACCGGACAGCGCCGATCCGCTCTACCGGCGTTCGGTCAAGGTGTCGATGGGCGCGGTGTTCTCCCTGCCGTACGCGCGGCTCGCCCAGTGGCCGCACAGCCTCACCGGGGTGCGCGAGGCCGGGTTCCGGCTGCTGGCGCTCACCCCCGACGCGCGGGCGGTGGAGCTGGCCGACGCCCTCCGCCGGGAGGAGCCGGCGGAGCGGGTCGCGCTCCTGCTCGGCGCGGAGGGCGACGGTCTCACTCCGCGCGCCCTGGCCGCTGCCGACACCTGGGTACGCATTCCGATGGCGCACGGGGTGGACTCGCTGAACGTGGCCGCTGCCGCCGCCGTTGCCTTCTACGCCGTCGCCACCTCCCGGCCGCCTCAGACCGGGCCCTGACAGCCCTGGGCCGCCGCGATGCCCAGCGCCACCAGCAGCGTCACCACCACGAACACGATCAGCCGCTGCCGCAGCAGCCCGCGGTCCACCCCGCGCCGTACCGGCGCGGGTGCGGGCCTCCGGGCGGCGGGCCGCGGGACGGGGGAGGGGCGCGGGCCCGGGGCGGCGGGCTCCGGGCGGGCGGTACGGGCCTGCTGCGGCGGTGCGGCGGGCGCGGGCACCGCGGGGCGGGGCCTGGGGCGCGGGGCCAGGGCCGTGCCGCGTGCCTCGCGGGCGGCGATCTCCTTCAGCCGGCTCGCGAGCTGAAGCGTGCTGGGCCGTTCCTGCGGGGCCTTGGCCAGGCACGCGCGCAGCAAAGGCGCCAGCGCCGAGGGGGTGCCGCGCAGGATCGGCTCCTCGTGCACCACCCGGTAGAGCATCACCTCCGAACTGCCCTGCCCGAACGGTGAGTCGCCCAGCGTGGCGTACGCCAGGGTGGCGCCCAGCGAGAACACGTCGGTGCCCGGGGTGACGGCCGCCCCCCGTACCTGCTCGGGTGCCAGGAAGCCGGGTGAGCCCACGGCCGTGCCCACGTGGGTGAGGGTGGAGGCGCCGGTGGCCCAGGCGATGCCGAAGTCGATGATGCGCGGACCCTTGGGCGACAGCAGGATGTTGGACGGCTTCAGGTCCCGGTGCACCACCCCGGCCTCGTGCACGGCGACCAGACCCTCGGCGAGCGAGGCGCCGATCGCGGCCGTCTCGGCGGCCGACAGCGGGCCCTGTTCGGCGACCTTGTCGTGCAGCGAGGGCCCCGGCACGTACTGGGTCGCGAACCAGGGACGCGAGGCGTCCAGATCGGCGGCCACCAGACGGGCCGTACACCCCCCTCTGATGCGGCGCACCGCCGACACCTCGCGGGCGAACCGGGCCCGGAACTCGTGGTCCTCGGCGAGATCGGGCCGGATCACCTTGAGCGCCACCCGCTGCCCGCGCCGGTCCGAGCCGAGGTACACCACCCCCATGCCCCCCGCGCCCAGCCGGCGGTGGAGCCGGAACGCCCCCATGACCCGCGGGTCCTCGCGCCGGAGCCGCATCATCGCCATCTCTACCTCGCAGCCCGGTTCTTGTGCTGTTCAACAGCCGTCGCACAGCTTACGGACTGGGCGGCCACAACGCCGAGAAGGGCGTGCGGTGCGCGGGTCCCCTGGGGGAAACCCCTGGTGAATCCCACCTCTCGTCCACCCTGGGGAGTAGCCCCCGGGGCCTCGCGTCATCCCCTGGGAGGCCACGGGTTCAATACGCCGGGCTGACGCCGGGACGGGGGCCGCCGCCTAGTGTTGAGGTCAAGCGGCGGGCGCAGCACTCGTCCCCCGAGGTCACCCGCCCGCCGCTTGCCAACAACTCGACGGGAGTGGACAGATGACGCAGCTGACCGGCGGTTCGCCCAGGGCGGCACGGCGTCATCCGCTGATCGCGGTGGCCATGGTGCTGCCGCTGGCCATCACACTCGCGGTCGTGATCGGCGGCGTCGATGCCGTCGTGACACAGGCGTCGTCCGTGGCCGGACTTCTGGGGCGCTGAACAGCGCTCCGGACCCGGGAGAGCGGCCCGGGTCGGGGACACCGGCCAACACCCCGTGGGGACGGGGGTCAGGCGGACGGCATGTGTGCCCGGGCAGCTGGGGAGCTGCCCGGGCACCGCGTACGTACACAGCCCAAGGGGCACAGACGAAGGGCCGGGAAGCCGTGCGGCTTCCCGGCCCTTGCCGGTGGTGGACGATACTGGGATTGAACCAGTGACCTCTTCCGTGTCAGGGAAGCGCTCTCCCGCTGAGCTAATCGTCCGTGTGACGCTGATCTCGCGTGCGCGATACTGGGATTGAACCAGTGACCTCTTCCGTGTCAGGGAAGCGCTCTCCCGCTGAGCTAATCGCGCGGGAAGGCCCGTTAAGGACCCAGTGGACGATACTGGGATTGAACCAGTGACCTCTTCCGTGTCAGGGAAGCGCTCTCCCGCTGAGCTAATCGTCCGAGGTGGAGACGGGATTTGAACCCGTGTAGACGGCTTTGCAGGCCGTTGCCTCGCCTCTCGGCCACTCCACCGGAGGGGGCCAGGCCCCCTTCGAGCGGACGACGAGACTCGAACTCGCGACATCCACCTTGGCAAGGTGGTGCTCTACCAACTGAGCTACGTCCGCAGTGTGTATGCCCCCCTGGAGGCTTGTGCTCCCTGGTGACGTCATGAACTCTAGCGGATCCGCGGGCCAGCTCAAACTCGGTGGGGCCCGTATCCGCGGCCTAGACTCGCACATGTGCACGACTTCGCTCCGCTTGCCCGCCTCGGCGGGTATCTGGCCACCGACCTGCGGGACGTCACCCGCGACCCCGCCGCCCTGGACTCCACCGGCTGGTGGGCGGTGGTCGCCGACTACGAGGGCGGCCCGCTGTGCGCCCGTTTCGGACAGGTGCGCCGCGCCCCCGCCCTCCCGGTCAGGACCGGCCGCTGGCGCGGCCCGGACCCCAGGAGCTGGCACACCTCCCTGGACCGCGCCGCCTACACCGCTGCCGTCCGGCGCATCCGCGAGCACATCGCGGCCGGCGAGGTCTATCAGGCCAACCTCTGCCGGGTCCTGACCGCCCCGCTGCCCGACCCGTCCGCCGCCGACATCGACGCCCTGACCGCGCTGCTGGCCCGCGGCAACCCCGCCCCGTACGCCGGCACCGTCCGGCTGCCCGGACACGGCGTGGAGATCGCCACCGCCTCCCCGGAGCTGTATCTGCGCCGCCGTGGCCACACCGTGGAATCCGGCCCGATCAAGGGCACCGGCCGCACGGCCGCCGACCTGCTGCCCAAGGACCACGCCGAGAACGTGATGATCGTGGACCTCGTCCGCAACGACCTGGGCCGGGTCTGCGCCACCGGCAGCGTCACCGTGCCCGAACTGTGTGTCACCGAGCCCCATCCCGGACTCGTCCACCTCGTCTCCACCGTCCGCGGCGAACTCGCCCCCGGCACCGGCTGGGCCCACCTGCTCGCCGCGACCTTCCCGCCCGGCTCGGTCACCGGCGCGCCCAAGCCCAGCGCCCTGAAGATCATCGAGACACTGGAACGTGCCCCCCGCGGCCCGTACTGCGGCGGCATCGGCTGGGTCGACGCCGATCGCGGTACGGGCGAGCTGGCGGTGGGCATCCGCACCTTCTGGACCGACCGCACCGGCGGCCCTCCGGTGCTGCGCTTCGGCACCGGCGCGGGTATCACCTGGGGGTCGGACCCCGAGCGGGAATGGGCGGAGACCGAACTCAAGGCCGAACGGCTGCTCACGGTAGCGTCGGGCACCACGCACGAGACAGGAGAACGACACCATGGCGCTGATCTGGCTGGACGGTGAGCTGCGGGACGCCGACAGCGCGAAGGTCTCCGTCTTCGACCACGGACTCACGGTCGGCGACGGAGTCTTCGAGACGCTGAAGACCGAGCACGGGCGCCCCTTCGCGATGAGCCGCCACCTCGACCGGCTCGCGGCCTCCGCCGCCGGACTCGGGCTGCCCGAGCCCGACCGCGACGAGGTGCGCCGCGCCTGCCGGGCGGTACTGGACAACAGCGAGCCGGTGCCCTTCGGCCGGCTGCGCATCACCTACACCGGCGGCACCTCCCCGCTGGGCTCCGACCGCGGCGACGCACCGCCCACCCTGCTGATCGCGCACGCCGAGACGGCCCGCCGGCCCGCCACCACCGCCGTCATCACCGTGCCCTGGACCCGCAACGAGCGCGGCGCGCTGGCCGGGCTCAAGTCCACCTCCTACGCCGAGAACGTCATCGCCCTGGCCCGCGCCCACCAGCAGGCCGCCTCCGAGGCGCTGTTCGCCAACACCACCGGCGCCCTGTGCGAGGGAACCGGCACCAATGTCTTCGTAGTCCTCGACGGCGAACTGCACACCCCGCCGCTGGCCTCCGGCTGTCTGGCCGGCATCACCCGGGCCCTGGTGGTCGAATGGGCCGGCGCCAAGGAGACCGAACTGCCGATGGACGTGCTCCAGCGGGCCGACGAGATCTTCCTCACCTCCTCCACCCGCGACGTGCAGGCCGTGCGCCGCGTCGACGACCGCGAACTGCCCGGTGCCCCGGGCCCCGTGACCGCCGAGGCGCTGCGCGTCTTCCAGGCCCGCTCCGCGGCCGACATCGACCCCTGAAAGGCGAGATGACCACCACCGTGCGGCCCAACGGGCCCGAGGAGCGCTCCGCCCATGGCGGCCGGACCCGTGGCTACGACATACGCGTCAACTCCCGCCCGGTGGGCGGCCTGCGGCTGACCCGTGTCCCCGGATACGGGCCGGCCGCGGGCCGCATCGAGGAGCTGGGCATCGCGGCGCCGCAGGACCGCCGCCGCGGGCGGGCCACGGTGGCCGCCCTGGCCGCGGAGGAGATCCTGCGCGGCTGGGGCTGCGTACGGGCCGAGGTGGACATCCCGGCCGAAGCCGCCCCGGCGCTCGGGCTGTTCACGGCGCTGGGCTACACCGAACGCAACCGCTGGCTGGCCAAGAGACCGGCCGACCAGCCGCCGCCGCTCCCGGCGGGCAGCGGGTTCCGGCCGATGGGGGAGCGGGAGTACGCGGCCTGGCACGCGGCGGAGCGGGAGCGGCTCGCCGCCGCGCGGCGCGCGCAGGGTGCCGGGCCCGAGGACGCGGCCGCCCACGCCGACACCCTGCTCGCGGCACAACTGCCACAGGGCCACCGCACCGAGGGCGCCGTGCTGCGCGTACTCAGCCACCACGGCACCGACGTGGGCACCCTGTGGCTGACGACGGGCCCCGGACGGCTGCCGTACGGCGCGGACGGCTACGTGTACGCGGTGGAGGTCGCCGAGGCGCACCGGGGGCAGGGGCACGGCCGTGCGCTGCTGCGGGAGGCCGAGCGCCGCACCGCCGCCGCCGGCGGCGAACTGCTGGGCCTGAGCGTCCTCACCGACAACACCCCCGCCCGCCGGCTCTACGACTCCCTCGGCTACCGCCCGGTGGCCCTGCGGCTGCACAAGCCGCTGCTCTGACCGCGTGGGGTGCCGGGACGGGTGCCTGGGGCGCTCAGGCCCGGTCGAGCTCCTCCTGGGCGATCTCGCCGATCCGCTCCAGCAGACCGTCCTGGCTCGCGCCGCCGTCCAGCCGCTGCCCGGCGATCACGTAGCTGGGGGTGCCGCGCACCCCCAGCGCCTGGCCCTCGGCCTGGTCGGCGTCCACGGCCAGCAGGTGGCGGCCGTCGATCAGCGCGGTCTCGATCTCCTCGGCGTCCACCCCGGTGGCCCGCGCCACCTCGCCCAGCACCGGCTCCCCGCGTTCGCGCAGCTCCGCCGTGCGCTCCAGCAGCGCCGTCCAGTACGCGTCGCCCCGGCCCTGCGCGTACGCCTCCTCGGCGGCCTGGGCGGCGGCCTGCGCGTGCCGGTGGCCCGGCAGCGGGAAGTGCCGCCGCCTGATCTCCAGCCGGTCGCCGAACCGCTCGCGCAGGGCCCGCAGGTCGCTCTCGGCGCGGTGGCAGTCGGGGCACTGGAGGTCGCACCACACGTCGAGCACGACGGTGCGGCCGGTTGCTTCGCTCATGCCCCCAGTCTTCCAGCCGGGCCGCCGTGGCCCGCCGCTACCCCGAATTGTCCCTGATCCCCCCGCTGCGGCCATGGCCTCCGGGGGCGGCGCCAGGCAGGATGGAAGGATGCTGATCGGAACATTCTGCACCCTGCTGACCGCCGCCGGCCTCGGTGTGGCCTTTCTGGTGGCCAAGCGCCGCCGCTACGCTACCGCGCTGCGGGTGGCGGCCTTCTCGCTGCTGCCCCTGGGGCTCGCCATGACGGGTGTGGTGCGGTTCGTGCTCAACATGACCTTCAACCCGGTCGCCTGGGCGGGCCTGGGCGTCATCGGTCTCGCCGTGCTGATCTTCTTCGTCGCCGGGTTCGCGGACCGCCGCGGGGGCGGCGGTGCGGGACAGGCCGCGGCCGAGCCGGCCGCGCAGGCCCCCGCGCTGCCCGCCGAGCGTGGCCGTGCCGCCGCCGCGGCGCCCGCCGACGACTTCTCGGACATCGAGGCCATCCTGAAGAAGCACGGCATATGACCAGACCCTCGAAATAGCGAATCCCCGCTCATATGAGGTGTGTTGATCGCGGAGGGGGCGTCCGCTGCGTCATGATCACCGCGACATGGCGCACTTCACCGGGGAGCAGCACGCTCCCGATCCCCCGATCCGGCCCGACACGGCCGACCGTCCCGCCCCTGACCCCGGTGATCCGGAGGCCAGGGGCTGCCTGTTCGCGCTCTCGCAGCCGCCGCTGATCCTCTTCCTCACGGTGATCGGCGTGCTGCTGCTCGTCTCGGGGGTCTATGACCGGTTCTGGTTGTGACGGGGGGCGTCGACCGCCCTCCGGCCCGCCCTCCGGCCGGGGGAGGGTCAGCTGCCGCTGTGCGCCGCCGAGCGCCGCTGCCGGGCCCGGTAGGCGGCCACGTGCAGCCGGTTCCCGCAGGTCCTGCTGTCGCAGTAACGGCGTGAACGGTTGCGGGACAGGTCCACGAAGGCCCGGCGGCAATCCGGCGCGTCACAGCGCCGCAGCCGCTCCCGTTCCCCGGCGACCAGGAAGAAACTCAGCGCCATCCCGCAGTCCGCGGAGAGATGATCGGCGACCGAGGCGCCCGGCGCGAAGTAGTGCACGTGCCAGTCGTGGCCGTCGTGGTCGGTCAGCTGGGGGGTGGTGCCGGCCTTCGCGACCATCGCGTTGATCAGCTCGGCGGCCTCCCGGTCCGTTCCCGCCGCGAACACCGCCGCGAACAGCTCGCGCACCCGGCGCACCCCCGCCAGGTCCGCCTCGCTCAGGGCTCCCACCTGGACGCCGCTCAGATCGTGGGACTCGACGTAGGAGCGCAGCTGCTCCACGGTGCTCAGCGCGTCCGGCGAGCCGTCGCCGAGGGCGGTGTTCAGCAGATCCACGGTATGGGTGAGCGCACACCGGGTGTCGTGGTTGATCAGCAAGGCCGTCTCCCGGTGGGGTCAGGGGCGGGGGCCCGCCCTCCCTGGCGTTCCTGCCCCCGGACTTTAGCCGCTCGGTGACACGACAGCGCCGCCGCGTGGTCCGCGACGGCGCTGCGCGCTGTGTGCGACGCCGGCCCCGCGCCGTCGCCCCGAGTCGGACGGCGCGGAGAACCGGCGGGTCTCTAGCTCTCCGCGAGAATGTGCGAGAGCTCGGTGTCGAGGTCGAAGTGGCGGTGCTCCGTGCCCGGCGGGACGGCGGCGTCGGTGCGCTTGAGGAAGGATTCCAGGGCCCGGGCGGGGGCCTCAAGCAGTGCTTCGCCCTCCGGGGAGCTGAGTGCGATGCACACGACCCCCTGGCCATGACTGCGGGAGGGCCACACCCTGACGTCTCCCGTCCCGGTGGGCCGGTGCAGCCCCTCGGCCAGGAGATCGCGGGCGAAAACCCACTCGACGGTTTCTTCGGCTCCGGTGTGAAATGTGGCGTGTACGGCGTAGGGGTCCGCCGTGTCATACCGCAGCCCCGCGGGTACAGGCAGTGAGGACTCGCTCGATACAACGAGGCGCAGGTGCAGCTCGCAGCTGACCGTGGTGTTCATAAGCGCCAGGGCCTTTCGCTCAGTGTGCGCTCGGGGATTCGCACGTCGGCGAATTCGACATGCCACGTACGCGCCGGTTGTAAACCCCTCTGTCCTATTTGCGATGCTTGACATCATTCGAATGGGTGAGTGCCATTTTGTGCACAGTCGGCTACAGAGAGCGCCGCCCCTGTCAACGAGTGATGCGCCATCCGGTGACGCCCGCCGCGCTCCGCCCCGCACTCCGGCCGGCGGCGAGGGCCCGGTCGCCCGCCGGGAGTTCATTTGGTTCTGGGGCGCTGAGCTGTGTATGGTTCTTCTCGTGCCGAGGGGAACAGCCCGAAAGCACCAGCCCAGGGCGATTAGCTCAGCGGGAGAGCGCTTCGTTCACACCGAAGAGGTCACTGGTTCGATCCCAGTATCGCCCACGCCCTGGGAAGGCCGGTCCGTCAAGGACCGGCCTTCTTGCGTTGGTTGGCCGGGCTGCGCGCTCCGGCCCCGCAACCGTTTCGCGGCCGGGCCAGCCCGCTCGGTACCATGCGAAACCGCAGCGAGCGCTGCGCATCGAGCAGCCGCCAACGTCAGGAGAGACCGGTGTCAGACGTCCGTGTGATCATCCAACGCGATTCCGAGCGGGAAGAGCGCGTGGTGACCACGGGCACCACGGCCGCCGCCCTCTTCGAGGGGCAGCGCTCCGTCGTCGCCGCCCGCGTCGGCGGCGAGCTGCGCGACCTCACGCATCCGCTCGCCGACGGCGACGAGGTCGAGCCGGTCGAGCTGAGCTCGAACGACGGCCTGAACATCCTGCGGCACTCCACCGCCCACGTGCTGGCCCAGGCCGTGCAGGACCTCTTCCCCGAGGCCAAGCTGGGCATCGGCCCGCCCATCAAGGACGGCTTCTACTACGACTTCGACGTCGAGCAGCCCTTCCACCCCGAGGACCTGGGCCGCATCGAGAAGCGCATGCAGCAGATCCAGAAGCAGGGTCAGCGCTTCGCCCGCCGGGTCGTCACCGATGACGAGGCGCGCGCCGAACTCGCCGCCGAGCCCTACAAGATCGAGCTGATCGGTCTCAAGGGCTCCGCCGCCGACGCGGCCGAGGGCGCCTCCGCCGAGGTCGGCGCGGGCGAGCTCACCATCTACGACAACGTGGACGCCAAGACCGGCGAACTGTGCTGGAAGGACCTGTGCCGCGGCCCGCACCTGCCCAGCACCCGGCTGATCCCGGCCTTCAAGCTCATGCGGTCCGCCGCCGCCTACTGGCGCGGCAGCGAGCGCAACCCGCAGCTCCAGCGCATCTACGGCACCGCCTGGCCCACCAAGGACGAACTCAAGGCCCACCTGGAGTTCCTGGCCGAGGCCGAGAAGCGCGACCACCGCAGGCTCGGCTCCGAACTCGACCTGTTCTCCATCCCCGAGGAGCTCGGCTCCGGCCTCGCGGTCTTCCACCCCAAGGGCGGTGTCATCCGCAAGGTGATGGAGGACTACTCGCGCCGCAGGCACGAGGAGTCGGGGTACGAATTCGTCAATACCCCCCACATCTCCAAGGCCAAGCTGTTCGAGACCTCCGGGCATCTGCCGAACTACGCCGAGTCGATGTTCCCGCCCATGGAGTTCGAAGGGCAGGACTATTTCCTCAAGGCCATGAACTGCCCGATGCACAATCTCATCTTCCGGGCGCGCGGGCGGTCCTACCGGGAATTGCCGATGCGGCTGTTCGAGTTCGGCACCGTCTACCGCTTCGAGAAGTCCGGAGTTGTCCACGGCCTCACCCGGGCCCGCGGATTCACCCAGGACGATTCCCACATCTACTGCACCACCGAGCAGATGCCGGACGAACTGGACAGCCTGCTGACCTTCGTCCTGAACCTGCTGCGCGACTACGGCCTCAACGACTTCTACCTCGAGCTCTCCACCCGGGACGACTCCGACAAGTTCATCGGAGAGCCCGAGGAGTGGGAGGAGGCCACCGAGACGCTGCGCCAGGCCGCCGGCAAGCAGGGCCTCGAACTCGTCATGGACCCGGGCGGCGCCGCCTACTACGGCCCGAAGATCTCCGTCCAGGCCAAGGACGCCATCGGCCGTACCTGGCAGATGTCCACCATCCAGGTCGACTTCCAGCAGCCGAAGCGCTTCAACCTCGAATACACCGCCGCCGACGGCTCCCGGCAGCGGCCCGTCATGATCCACCGGGCCCTGTTCGGCTCCATCGAGCGGTTCTTCGCCGTCCTGCTGGAGCACTACGCGGGTGTCTTCCCGCCGTGGCTGGCCCCCGTCCAGGCGGTCGGCATCCCGGTCGGCGACTCCCACGTGCCTTACCTGGAGGAGTTCGCCGCCGAGGCCAAGGCCGCCGGGCTCCGGTTCGAGGTCGACACCTCTTCGGACCGGATGCAGAAGAAGATCCGCAACGCCCAGAAGGCCAAGATCCCCTTCATGGTGATCGCCGGAGACGACGACGTGGCCAACGGCGCGGTCAGCTTCCGCTACCGCGACGGCTCCCAGAAGAACGGCATCCCGCGCGCGGAGGCACTGCGCGAGATCGCCGGGGCCGTCGAGGCCCGCGTCCAGGTCTGATCGCCCGCCGGCCGGCGGTCCGGGATTACCCCGGACCGCCCGGCGGAGCCTATGCTGACCGCCTTGACCTCCTCCCCCTCGTGAAAGAACGAAGGGAATCCCAGCCCTCGCGGACCGGACCTTTCTGCTTCACAGCCCGTTGCCGTCTGGGGTTACCAGCGAAGGGACGGTGTACCGCCCACGGTCTTACACAAGCTCCACAGACCTGACTTCCCACCAGCCCGGCGGTAAGCTCGGCTGTCACGCTTCGTGGTCGACCAAGCTCTTTGAGTATGCAAGCCGCGTGTCCGCTTCTTCTCTCGCCCGAAAGCGGGGGAGCCCACGAAGGAACTCAGATGAACAGCGAGCCGGAGCAGCAGATCGGGGTGGGGACGCCGGACGCGTTCCAGCGACTGTGGACCCCCCACCGGATGGCCTACATCCAGGGCGAGGGCAAGCCGCGCGGGGACGGCGCCGGTGACGGCTGCCCCTTCTGCGTCATCCCCACCAAGAGCGACGAGGACGGGCTCGTCATCGCCCGCGGCGAGCAGGTGTACGCCGTGCTCAACCTCTATCCGTACAACGGCGGTCATCTGCTGGTGGTGCCCTACCGGCACGTCGCCGACTACACCGAGCTGACCGAGGACGAGACCGCCGAACTCGCGCTGCTGACCAAGCGCGCGATGACCGCGATCCGTACCGCCTCGGGCGCGCACGGCTTCAACATCGGGATGAACCAGGGCAGCGCGGCCGGCGCCGGCATCGCCCCGCATCTGCACCAGCACGTCGTACCCCGCTGGGGCGGCGACGCCAACTTCATGCCGGTGGTCGGGCACACCAAGGTGCTGCCCCAACTGCTCGCCGACACCAGGCGGCTGCTCGCCGCCGCCTGGCCCGCCGGCTGACCCGGCGCGGCCCGTGACGGGCCGCGCCTCACATGTTGTACTCGTCGGCCTTACGGGGCTCGGCGGCCTGCACCGCGCCGCCCAGCGCCTGCGAACGGCCCTCGAAGCGGCTGATGTCCACGCCGTTCTCCTCCAGCACCCGGAACGCCGCCGCGTGCGCCACCCGCAGCACCGGGGTGGCCGCGCGCAGCGCGTCGTCCGCCATGAAGCGGTGCCGCCACGGCTTGCCCGCCCAGGTGTGCCGCAGACCGAACGGCTCCGGCAGCGAGATGGTGCCGCCGTAGGCGTCCAGCTTGGCCGGGAACCAGGTCAGCGGGGCGCGGGCGGCCAGCCGGACCACTTCCTTGGCGTCCACCAGCGGCAGCGGCACCTTCTTCTTCTTCCAGAACTTGACCGGATCGCGGATCTCCTTGGACTTGCCGTCCGGACCCTTGCGGAAGAACCCGTGGATCGGCCCCAGCGCGTGCCCGGTGACCTCGATCCGCAGCGTGTGGTGCAGCACCGTGACGGTGATCATCATGGTGAGCACCAGCTCGCCGTCCCACAGCACGAACTGCACGCCCAGATAGTGCCGGTCCCCGCTGTCGAACTGCTGCTCGTTGCAGATCCGCTGGACCTCGAGGTTGTCGATGCCGAACGAGTCGGCGGTGTCCCCCATGGGCCGGCTGATCGCGCCGGCGCCCTCCCCTATGTGACGGACCACCCAGTGCTTGATCGACGGGGTGGGGAAGCCACCGGTGTGCAGCGGGCCGCGCTCCAGCATCCGCAACTGGTCGTGGATGGCACGGGCGACGTCCCAGGCCCGGAACGGGTCGATCTCGCGCCCCGGGTCCTTGGGCACCAGCTCCTCGGCCAGCTGCCAGCTGCCCCAGCGCACCCCCATCCCCAGAATGCCCTGCGGGCCCGCGTAGTGGACGATGTTGCTGTTCTGCTCGGCGGCCAGCTTGGCCAGGCCCACCCGCAGCCGCTCCGCCTCCTTGTCGTTGGGGTTCTGCGGAACGGCCTCGGGGATCATCGCGCCCGAGCCGCCGCCGCCCGCCAGGTCCGCCCAGTGCGCGCGCAGATTCTGCGCGGTGCGCTCGGAGATCTGCTTCGCCCAGTACCATCCGATGATGGGCGCCGGCAGCATGCTCCACACGTACAGCCGGATCGGCCCGCCCAGCGGCACCCTGATCACCAGCAGCGCGATCAGCGCGGCGATCGCCACCAGGGTGAGGGTGCCCAGGAAGCCCGCCTGCCGGCCCTGGGAGCCGGCGAACGTGCGGCGCAGCTGGAACAGCCCGAGCCATATCAGCACGCCCGGCAGGAACAGCACCCCGAAGATGCCCATGATGAGGGTCAGCCTGCGGTCCCGCTGCTTGCGGATCCGCTTGGCGGACAGCGCGTGCTCCACCACCGTTTGCGGATCGGCCCCGAAGGACTGCACCAGCGGCTTGCGGCCGTCGGCGATCATCCGGGTCTCCACGGCGCGGGTGAACGCCTCGCCCAGATTGGGCTCCAGCAGGGTGAACTTGCCCTTGTTCACCCCGGCGGCGTCGTTCGGTTCCTTGATGTCCTCGGGAGGCACATCCCGGTAGGCGACCGAGGCCAGCGCCTGGCTCATCCCCGAGTGCCCGGTGCCCGCCCCGGACAGCGGCACCTGCGCGCCCGGCGCGAAGTCGAAATCAATGCCCGCCGCGTTGCGCAGATCGTCCAGCGCCGACATCGCAAACCCCCAGTCCTCACACTTCAGCCGCCCGGGTGGCCCGTTCCCCTCCGGGAGGACCGGCACACCTGCACGCCGGGGTCAGCCTAGCGGCGCGGGGCCCCGCGCCGGGCCCACAACGGCGATTTGCGGCCCGGACGACCTCGGCGCCCTTGACAGCCCGCGGCGTGACTACGATGGGGCGGCCGGTGGCCGTTCGACCACCCGGCCCGTCACCGACCCCTGGGAAGGTCATGCTCAACAAGTACGCGCGGGCTTTCTTCACGCGTGTCCTCACGCCGTTCGCCGCGCTGCTGCTGCGGCTGCGGGTCAGCCCGGACGCCGTGACCTGCGTCGGAACCGCCGGAGTGATGGCGGGAGCACTGGCCTTCTACCCGCGCGGCGAGTTCTTCTGGGGCACGGTCGTCATCACGCTGTTCGTCTTCTCGGACCTGGTGGACGGCAACATGGCCCGCCAGCTGGGCACCTCCAGCCGGTGGGGAGCGTTCCTGGACTCCACGCTGGACCGGGTCGCCGACGCGGCGATCTTCTCCGCGCTCGCGCTGTGGTTCGCCGGCAACGGCGACGACCTGCTGCTGTGCGCGGTGACCCTGGTCTGCCTGGCCAGCGGTCAGGTGGTCTCCTACACCAAGGCCAGGGGCGAGAGCATCGGGCTGCCGGTCAAGGTCAACGGCCTGGTGGAACGCGCCGAACGGCTCACCATCACGCTGGTGCTGACGGGCCTCGCCGGTTTCGAACGCACCTTCTCCGTCCCGCACATCGGGGTGCTGCTGCCGATCGCCCTGTGGGTGGTCGCCGTCGGCTCGCTGGTCACCATCGTGCAGCGGGTGGTCACCGTACGCCGGGAGTCCGCCGAGGCGGACGCCGCGGACGCGGCCGAGGCGGCGCGGAACGGAGGGGCATGAAGCAGCGGTTGAGCGAGGCGCTCTACGGACTGGGCTGGGCCACCGTCAAACGACTGCCGGAACCGGCGGCCATGGCCCTGGGCCGGCGCGTCGCCGACACCGTGTGGCGCCGCCGCGGGCCCGCGGTGCAGCGCCTGGAGGCCAACTACGCCCGGGTGGTGCCCGACGCCTCCCCCCAGCGGCTGCGCGAGCTGTCGCGCCAGGGGATGCGCTCCTACCTGCGGTACTGGATCGAGTCCTTCCGGCTGCCGGTGTGGGGTGAGCAGCGCATCAAGGACTGCTTCTACGTGGCCGATTTCGACCTCGTCACCGACACCCTCAAGGAGGGGCGCGGCGTGGTGCTCGCGCTGCCCCACTGCGGGAACTGGGACGTGGCCGGCGCCTGGCTGGTCACCGAACTGCGCATCCCGCTGACCACGGTCGCCGAGCGGCTCAAGCCGGAGACGCTGTACGACCGTTTCGTCGCCTTCCGCGAGGGCCTGGGCATGGAGGTGGTGCCGCACACCGGCGGCTCCGCCTTCGGGATACTGTCCCGCCGGCTGCGCAAGGGCGGGGTGGTCGCGCTGGTGGCCGACCGCGATCTGTCCGCCTCCGGGGTGGAGGTCGAGTTCTTCGGCGAGCCGACCCGGATGCCGGCCGGGCCGGCGCTGCTCGCCCAGCAGACCGGGGCCGCGCTGTTCCCGGTCGAGCTGTGGTACGACGAGACCAAGGTGATAAAAGGCCGGGTCCACCCCGCCGTCGACGTCCCGGAGCAGGGCACCCGCGCCGAGCGGACCGCCGTCATGACCCAGGCGCTGGCCGACTCCTTCGCCGCCGGCATCGCCCGGCGCCCGCACGACTGGCACATGCTCCAGCGGCTGTGGCTGGCCGATCTCGAACCGCGCCCCGGCGAGGCGGGCGCCGCACAGCGGGAGGACCGCGCGGCATGAGAATCGGCATCGTCTGCCCCTACTCCTGGGATGTCCCGGGCGGGGTGCAGTTCCACATCCGCGACCTGGCCGAGCACCTGATCCGGCAGGGCCACCAGGTCTCCGTGCTGGCTCCGGCCGACGAGGACACCGTGCTGCCGCCGTACGCGGTGGCCGCCGGGCGGGCCATCCCGGTGCCGTACAACGGCTCCGTGGCCCGGCTCAACTTCGGCTTCCTGTCCGCCGCCCGGGTACGCCGCTGGGTGCACGACGGGGACTTCGACGTGCTGCACGTGCACGAGCCGGCCGCGCCCTCGCTGGCCCTGCTGACCTGCTGGGCCGCCAAGGGCCCCATCGTGGCGACCTTCCACACCTCCAACCCGCGCTCGCGGGCGATGGCCACCGCCTATCCGATCCTCCAGCCCGCGCTGGAGAAGATCAGCGCCCGGATCGCGGTCAGCGAGTACGCGCGCCGCACGCTGGTCGAGCATCTGGGCGGCGACGCCGTGCTGATCCCCAACGGGGTGGACGTCGGCTTCTTCGCCGACGCCGAGCCCAAGGCGGAGTGGCAGGGCGGGACGATCGGCTTCATCGGCCGGATCGACGAGCCCCGCAAGGGCCTGCCGGTGCTGATGCGGGCGCTGCCCAAGATCCTCGCCGAACGCCCGGAGACCCGGCTGCTGGTGGCCGGGCGGGGCGACGAGAAGGAGGCCGTGGCCTCGCTGCCCGCCGAGATGCGCTCCCAGGTGGAGTTCCTGGGCATGGTCAGCGACGAGGACAAGGCCCGGCTGCTGCGCAGCGTCGATGTGTACATCGCGCCCAACACCGGCGGCGAGTCCTTCGGGATCATCCTGGTGGAGGCGCTGTCCGCGGGGGCGCCGGTGCTGGCCAGCGATCTGGACGCGTTCGCCCAGGTGCTGGACGGCGGCGCGGCGGGGGAACTGTTCCCCAACGAGGACGCGGACGCCCTCGCCGCCACGACGCTGGCGCTGCTGGGCGACCCCGAGCGCCGGGACGCGCTGCGCGCGTACGGCAGCCGCCATGTCCGGCGTTTCGACTGGTCCACGGTCGGCAACGACATCCTGGCGGTCTACGAGACGGTCACCGCGGGCGCCGGTGCGGTCGCCCCCGACGACCGGGTCGGCCTTCTGGGGCGGCTGGGCCTGACCCGGGAGAGCAGGGAGTCCCGGGAAGGGAAGGACGGCAGGGAATCCGGGGACTCCAAGGAGTAGTCGCCTCCGGCGCCGCGCCGGTGGCCCGATAGGGTGACCGGCCGTGACTCTTCTCAGTTGGCCCCTGTGGATCGCCCTCGCGCTGGTGCTGGTCGGCGTGTACCTCAGCTGGACGGCCGGACGGCTGGACCGGCTGCACGCCCGGATCGACGCGGCCCGCGCCGCGCTCGACGCGCAGTTGCTGCGCCGCGCCTCCGTCGCCCAGGAGGTGGCGACCTCGGGCATCTTCGATCCGGCCGCCTCCATGGTGCTCAACCAGGCCGCGCACGCCGCGCGGCAGGCCGAGGACGAGCAGCGCGAGGTCGCCGAGAGTGAGCTGAGCCAGGCGCTGCGCGCGGTGCTGGGGGAGAGCGACCAGGTCGAGGCGGTGCGCGAGGCCCCGGGCGGTGAGGACACGGTGCGCGAGCTGGAGGCCGCGGTGCGCCGGGTGCCCATGGCGCGGCGGTTCCACAACGACGCGGTGCGGGCGGCCCGCGCGCTGCGCCGCCACCGTACGGTGCGCTGGTTCCGGCTGGCCGGGCACGCGCCCTTCCCGCTCGCCTTCGAGATGGACGACGAGCCGCCGGCCGCGCTGACCGCCGCAGGCCACTGACCACGGATTGGCCCTTGCCGCACGAGCGGCCACCGGGTGTCATCGCATCCGGTGGCCCCGGTCGCCGCCCGGGAACCGGGCCGTTCGTGGCTCCCGCCCGCCCGGGCCTACGATGGTCATGTCGCATTATTAACTGCCGAGTGAGGTCAATTCGTGTCCAGCACGTCCCCCAGCACCCCTCAGACCCCCGAGACCGGCACCGCCCGCGTCAAGCGCGGCATGGCCGAGCAGCTCAAGGGCGGCGTGATCATGGACGTCGTCACCCCCGAGCAGGCGAAGATCGCCGAGGACGCCGGAGCGGTCGCGGTCATGGCCCTGGAGCGGGTGCCGGCCGACATCCGCAAGGACGGCGGGGTCGCCCGGATGTCCGACCCCGACATGATCGACGGCATCATCGAGGCCGTCTCCATCCCCGTGATGGCCAAGTCCCGCATCGGCCACCTCGTGGAGGCCCAGGTCCTCCAGGCGCTGGGCGTAGACTACATCGACGAGTCCGAGGTGCTGACCCCGGCCGACGAGGTCAACCACACCGACAAGTGGTCCTTCACCACCCCCTTCGTCTGCGGTGCCACCAACCTCGGCGAGGCCCTGCGCCGGATCTCCGAGGGTGCCGCCATGATCCGCTCCAAGGGCGAGGCCGGCACCGGCAACGTCGTCGAGGCGGTCCGGCACATGCGGCAGATCAAGGGCGACATCGGCCGGCTGCGCTCCCTGGACAACCACGAGCTGTTCGCCGCGGCCAAGGAGCTGCGCGCCCCGTACGAGCTGGTCCGCGAGGTCGCCGAGCTGGGCAAGCTGCCCGTCGTGCTGTTCTCCGCCGGTGGTGTCGCCACCCCCGCCGACGCCGCGCTGATGCGCCAGCTCGGCGCCGAGGGTGTCTTCGTCGGCTCCGGCATCTTCAAGTCCGGCGACCCGGCCCAGCGCGCCGCCGCCATCGTCAAGGCCACCACCTTCTACGACGACCCCAAGGTCATCGCCGAGGTCTCGCGCGGCCTGGGCGAGGCCATGGTCGGCATCAACATCGACACCCTGCCCGAGACCGAGCGCTACGCAGGGCGCGGCTGGTAAGCGCGATGACTGCGACACCCTCCACGAGCACGCCCACCGCCCCGGTGGTGGGCGTGCTCGCCCTCCAGGGCGACGTGCGCGAACACCTCGCCGCGCTCACCGCCGTGGGCGCCGAGGCCAGGGCCGTCCGCCGCCCCGCCGAGCTCGACGCGGTGCAGGGCCTGGTGCTCCCCGGCGGGGAGTCCACCACGATCTCCAAACTGGCCACCGCCTTCGGCCTGCTGGAGCCGCTGCGCGAGCGGGTACGGGCCGGGCTGCCCGTCTACGGCTCCTGCGCCGGCATGATCCTGCTCGCCGACAAGATCCTCGACCCGCGCTCGGGCCAGGAGACCATCGGCGGCATCGACATGATCGTGCGCCGCAACGCCTTCGGCCGGCAGAACGAGTCCTTCGAGGCCGCCGTCGACCTCGAAGGGGTGAGCGGCGGCCCCGTGCACGGGGTGTTCATCCGCGCACCGTGGGTGGAGTCGCTGGGCGCCGGTGCCACGGCGCTGGCCCGCCACGAGGGCCATCCGGTCGCGGTACGGCAGGGAAACCTGCTGGCCACGGCCTTCCACCCGGAGCTGACCGGCGACCACCGGGTCCACGCGCTGTTCACCGAGATGGTGCGGCGGGCGGATTGACCCGCTGGCGGTAGGATCGCCGGCACTGGTTTCTGTTGGTGACATCTGAAGGAGCAAGGCTGTGTCCGGCCACTCTAAGTGGGCTACCACGAAGCACAAGAAGGCCGTGATCGATGCCAAGCGCGGCAAGCTCTTCGCCAAGCTGATCAAGAACATCGAGGTCGCGGCCCGGACCGGCGGTGCCGATCTGGACGGCAACCCCACGCTGTACGACGCCGTGCAGAAGGCGAAGAAGAACTCCGTCCCGAACACCAACATCGACCGCGCCGTCAAACGCGGTGCCGGTCTTGAGGCGGGCGGCGCCGACTATCAGACGATCATGTACGAGGGTTACGGTCCCAACGGCGTCGCGGTGCTCATCGAGTGCCTCACCGACAACCGCAACCGGGCCGCCTCGGACGTGCGCGTCGCCATGACCCGCAACGGCGGCTCGATGGCCGACCCGGGCTCCGTGTCGTACCTGTTCAACCGCAAGGGCGTCATCATCGTCCCCAAGGCCGACCGCGCCGAGGACGACGTGCTGGACGCCGTGCTGGAGGCCGGGGCCGAGGAGGTCAACGACCTCGGCGAGTCCTTCGAGGTGGTCAGCGAGGCCACCGACCTGGTCGCGGTGCGCACCGCCCTCCAGGACGCCGGCATCGACTACGACTCGGCCGACGCCAGCTTCCTGCCCACCATGCAGGTGGAGCTGGACGAGGACGGCGCGCGCAAGATCTTCAAGCTGATCGACGCGCTGGAGGACAGCGACGACGTGCAGAACGTCTTCGCCAACTTCGACGTCGCCGACGACATCATGGCGAAGGTCGACGCCTGACGCCCGCTCACCCTCCTTGTCAGTGCCGCCCGATAGCCTTCGGCCAAAGTGCCGGTCACGGCACGGGGAGCGAGGGAGTGCGGTGCGGGTATTGGGTGTGGACCCGGGGCTGACCCGCTGCGGGGTCGGCGTGGTGGACGGCGTCGCCGGGCGTCCGCTGCGGATGGTGGCGGTCGGCGTGGTCCGTACCCCCGCCGAGCGCGACACCCCCGAGCGGCTGGTGCTCATCGAGCGCGGTATCGAGGAATGGCTCGATGAGCACCGACCCGAGGCGGTCGCGGTGGAACGGGTCTTCAGCCAGCACAATGTGCGCACCGTGATGGGCACCGCCCAGGCCAGCGCCGTGGCCATGCTGTGCGCCGCCCGGCGCGGCCTGCCGGTGGCCCTGCACACCCCCAGCGAGGTCAAGGCCGCCGTCACCGGCAGCGGCCGGGCCGACAAGGACCAGGTCGGCGCCATGGTCACCCGGCTGCTGCGGCTGTCGGCACCACCGAAACCGGCCGACGCCGCCGACGCGCTCGCCCTGGCCATCTGTCACATCTGGCGCGGCGCCGCCCAGCAGCGGCTGGCGCGGGCCACCGCGGCCGCCCCCGGCGCGCGGCGCACCCCGCCCGTACGAGTTGCGAAGGGCACCATCGAACCGTGATCGCCTTTGTCCAAGGACCCGTCGCCGCCCTCGCCCCCGACATCGCCGTGGTGGAGGTCGGCGGCGTCGGTATGGCCGTGCAGTGCACCCCGGGCACCCTCGCCGCGCTGCGGGTGGGGGAGAAGGCCCGCCTGGCCACCTCGCTGGTGGTCCGCGAGGACTCCCTGACCCTGTACGGATTCGCCGACGACGACGAGCGGCAGGTCTTCGAGCTGCTCCAGACCGCCTCCGGCGTCGGGCCCCGCCTGGCCCAGGCCATGCTCGCGGTGCACAGCCCGGACGGACTGCGCCGGGCGATCGCCGCCGGGGACGAGAAGGCGCTGACCGCCGTCCCCGGCATCGGGAAGAAAGGGGCGCAGAAGCTCCTCCTCGAGCTCAAGGACCGGCTCGGCGAGCCGGTCGGCGGCCCCCGCAGTCCCGCCGCCCCCGCCCTCTCGGGTCCGCCCGACTGGCGCGAGCAGCTGATGACCGCGCTCACCGGCCTGGGGTACGCCCCCCGGGAGGCCGAGGAGGCGATCGCGACGATCGCCCCGCAGGCCGAGTCGGTCGCCGCCGACGGCACCCCGGTCCCGGTCCCGCGCCTGCTGCGCGCGGCCCTGCAGACCCTCAACCGCGCCCGCTGAGCACGGGGCCATCCGGAAGAAGACGAGGACAGCCCCGATGAACTGGGACGAAGAGCCACCGCAGGACACCGGCCGGCTGGTGGGCGCCACCGCCGAGGGGGAGGAACTGGCGGCAGAGGCCGCGCTGCGGCCCAAGGACCTGACGGAATTCGTCGGCCAGCCCAAGGTCCGTGAGCAACTGGACCTGGTGCTGCGCGCCGCCCGTGCTCGCGGCGGCACCGCCGACCACGTGCTGCTCTCGGGTGCCCCCGGGCTCGGCAAGACCACGCTGTCCCTGATCATCGCCGCCGAGATGGGCGCCCCCATCCGCATCACCTCGGGGCCCGCCATCCAGCACGCCGGTGATCTCGCCGCGATCCTGTCCTCGCTCACCGAGGGCGAGGTGCTGTTCCTCGACGAGATCCACCGGATGTCCCGGCCGGCCGAGGAAATGCTCTACATGGCCATGGAGGATTTCCGGGTCGACGTCATCGTCGGCAAGGGCCCCGGTGCCACCGCCATCCCGCTGGAGCTGCCGCCCTTCACCCTGGTCGGGGCCACCACCCGGGCCGGACTGCTGCCACCGCCGCTGCGCGACCGCTTCGGCTTCACCGGCCACATGGAGTTCTACGCCCCCGCCGAACTGGAGCGGGTGATCCAGCGCTCCGCGCGGCTGCTGGAGGTGGAGACCACCGACGGCGGAGCGGCGGAGATCGCCGGCCGCTCCCGGGGAACCCCCCGCATCGCGAACCGGCTGCTGCGCCGGGTGCGGGACTACGCCCAGGTCAAGGGGGACGGGGTGGTCACGCGGGAGGCGGCGTCCCGGGCCCTGGCGGTCTTCGAGGTGGACGGCCGGGGCCTTGACCGGCTGGACCGCTCCGTCCTGGAAGCGCTGCTGAAGCTGTTCGGCGGGGGCCCGGTGGGCCTGTCCACGCTGGCCGTGGCGGTGGGGGAGGAGCGGGAGACCGTCGAGGAGGTCGCCGAGCCGTTCCTGGTACGCGAGGGACTGCTGGCGCGTACCCCCCGGGGCCGGGTGGCCACCCCCGCCGCCTGGGAGCACCTCGGACTGCGGCCTCCGCAGGGCACGGCGGCGGTCGGCGGGCCACCAGAAGGCTTGTTCGAGTCCTGATCGCACGGGCTTACGCTGGAACGGAACTCCGATAGCATCCGAGACGTTGTTCCCCAGGCGCAGCCTCGTTAGACTCCGCCGACGTCATCCGACCCGGACGGCGCCCCCGCCCCCCGAATACACGGCCGCGTCAGCGGTTATACGAAGGAAATTCCTCCACCGTGGATATCGCTTTTCTCTTCCCCTTCATTCTTCTCATCGGCGTCATGTTCCTGATGTCGCGGTCGGCCAAGAACCGGCAGCGGCAGGCCATGGAAATGCGTGACTCGATGGAGCCCGGCACCGGTGTGCGGACCATCGGCGGGATGTATGCCGAGGTCAAGGAGGTGCGGGAGGACACCGTCCTCCTGGAGCTCTCCTCCGGCGTGCAGGCCCTGTTCGCCAAGAACGCGATCGGGGCGGTGCTCGACGACGACGAGTACCAGCGCATCCTGAGCGGTGAGTCGCCGTACGACGACGAGGACGCCCCCGTCGTGCCGGACGACGCCTCCTCCCTGACCGAGGGCACCGACGCGGATGACGCGGACCGGGTCGAGCTGGGGAAGAAGGACGGCGCCGAGGCCGCCGCCGACGGCGAGTCCAAGACCGATGACTCCACGCGCGACGGGGAGAACGGGTCCACCAAGTCCTGAGCCGCCGGTGCCGCCCGCCCCGCCGGGGCACGGGCGTACCGGTCCGCCCGTCCATCACCCCGCCCGTCCGCGTGGCCGGCACCGGGCGCGGGTCGTAGGCAGAGAGAGACGAGAAGGTGGCGACACCGAAGAACGACTTCCGGTCCCCCAGGAAGCGGGACCTGTCCGGAGGTCAGGGGAAGCCGTGGCGCCCCCTGGTGCTGATCGTGCTGATCGTGGCGGGGCTCACGGCGGGGATGTTCGCCTCCGGGCACACCACCCCGCGGCTGGGCATCGACCTGGCCGGGGGCACCAGCATCACGCTCTCGGCGACGACGGACGAGAAGAACCAGTCCGCGATCAACCCGACCAATCTGAACACCGCCGTCTCGATCATCGAGCGCCGGGTCAACGGTCTGGGTGTCCAGGAAGCCGAGGTCCAGACCCAGGGCGACCGGAACATCATCGTCAACATCCCCAAGGGCACCGACAGCGAACAGGCCAGGCAGCAGGTCGGCACCACCGCCGAACTGGGCTTCCGGCCGGTGCTCTCGGTGGGCTCGGCGCTCCCGCTGCCCGACGACGGCGGTGACGGCACCGATCAGGGTGACGGCACCGACCCGGGCACGGACGAGGACGCCGGCCAGGGCGAGGAATCCGCCGACACCGGGGACAGCGCGGACACCGGCGACACCGGGGACGAGGGTGGGAACGGCGACCAGGGCGAGGGCACCACGGACCAGAGCCTGGCCCCGTCCGGCAGCGGCGCCGCCACCGCCTCCAACGCCTCCTTCCGTACGGATGACGCCGCCACGGACGACTCCGGCGACACCGCAGAGGACCCCGCCACCGACCCGGCCCAGCAGGAGGCCGCGGATCTCCAGGCCCGCCTCGAGGCGCTCGACTGCTCCACCGACGACTCCCGGAACGCCGCCCGTGAGGCGGCCGCCCAGGCGGACACCGACCAGCCCATCGTCTCCTGTGACACGGATGGCCTGTACAAGTACGCCCTGGGCCCGGTCGCCGTGCCCGGCACCGGTGTGAGCAGCGCCAACGCGATCTACGAGACCCAGCGCGGTCAGGGCTGGATCGTCCAGATGGAGTTCACCAACTCCGGCGCCGACCAGTTCGCGGACGTCACCGGCGAGCTGGCCGCCCTGCCCTCGCCGCAAAACCAGTTCGCCATCGTGCTGGACGGCGAGACGGTCTCCGCGCCCAGCGTCAACCAGCGGCTGTCCGGCGGTAACGCCGAGATCTCCGGCACCTTCGACCAGGAGAGCGCCGAGAACCTGGCGAACGTTCTGAAGTTCGGCGCGCTGCCGCTGACCTTCGAGGAGTCCAGCGTCACCACCGTGTCGCCCATGCTGGGCGGTGAGCAGCTGAAGGCCGGTCTGATCGCGGGTGGGATCGGTCTCGCCCTGGTGGTGCTCTACATGCTCGTCTACTACCGGGGTCTGGCGCTGATCGCGCTCGCCTCGCTGGTGGTCTCCGGCATCCTCACCTACTCGATCATGGCCCTGCTCGGCCCGGCCATCGGCTTCGCGCTGAACCTGCCGGCCGTCTGCGGCGCGATCGTCGCCATCGGTATCACCGCCGACTCCTTCATCGTCTACTTCGAACGCATAAGGGACGAGATCCGCGAGGGCCGTACGCTGCGCACCGCCGTGGAGCGGGGCTGGCCACGCGCCCGGCGCACCATCCTGGTCTCCGACTTCGTCTCGTTCCTGGCGGCGGCCGTGCTCTTCGTGGTCTCGGTCGGCAAGGTGCAGGGCTTCGCCTTCACCCTGGGTCTGACCACGGCCCTGGATGTCGTGGTGGTCTTCCTGTTCACCAAGCCGGTCATGACGATCCTGGCCAAGAAGAAGTTCTTCTCCGGCGGCCACCCCTGGTCCGGGCTCGACCCCAAGCGTCTGGGCATCCAGCCCCCGATCCGCCGCAGCTACAAGCCGGTCACCGTTCCCAGCGACCCGAAGGAGGCGTGAGATGTCACGGCTCGGTGATATCGGAGCCAAGCTCCACCGCGGTGAGATCGGCTACGACTTCGTCGGCAAGCGCCGGCTGTGGTACGGCGTCTCCATCCTCATCACGATCCTCGCCTTCGCCGGCCTCGGAGTCCGGGGCCTGCACATGGGCGTGGAGTTCGAGGGCGGGGCGGTCTTCACCACGGAGGCCACCGATGTCAGCGTGGAGCGGGCCAGGGAGGTCGCCGAGGAGGCGTCCGGCAGCCAGGCCCTGGTGCAGTCCCTGGGCAACGACGGGTCGCTGCGGATCCAGGTCTCCGGTCTGGACACCGATCAGTCCAACATCACCCGTGAGGCACTCGCCGAAGAGCTGGGCATCCCCACCCAGGAGCTGAACGCGGAACTGGTCGGCCCCAGCTGGGGCTCCCAGATCGCCAACAAGGCGTGGCAGGGGCTCGCCATCTTCATGGTGCTGGTGGTGATCTACCTCGCCATCGCCTTCGAGTGGCGCATGGCCATGGCGGCGCTGATCGCGCTCATCCACGACCTCACCATCACGGTCGGGGTGTACGCGCTGGTGGGCTTCGAGGTCACCCCGGGCACGGTGATCGGTCTGCTGACCATCCTCGGCTACTCGCTGTACGACACGGTGGTCGTCTTCGACGGTCTGAAGGAGACCACGAAGAACTTCACCAAGCAGACCAACTACACCTACGGCGAGCTGGCCAACCGGTCCCTCAACGGCACCCTGGTGCGGTCGATCAACACCTCGGTCGTCGCGCTGCTGCCGGTGGCCGCGCTGCTGTTCATCGGCGGCGGGGTCCTGGGCGGCGGGATGCTCAACGACATCGCGCTGTCGCTGTTCGTGGGTCTGACGGCCGGTGCCTACTCCTCCATCGTGATCGCCACCCCGATGGTCGCCGACTTCAAGATGCACGAGCCCTCGATCAAGGCGCACGACAAGAAGGTGCTGGCCAAGCGGGCGAAGCGCGAGGCGGAGGAGAACACCGGCACGGTGTCCGAGGCCGAGGCCGACGACCCGCCCCAGGACGCGGGCGACGACGAGAGCGCGGCCGGCGCCGTGGTCGGTCCGCGCCGCCAGCCGGTCTCCCGTTCCCGGGGCCGCAACCGCCCGTCCGGAAAGCGGCGGTGAACCGGTGACCTCGGTGACCCCCGACGCGGCCGGGCTGCGGGAACTGCTGCTCGACCGCATCCGTGATGTGCCGGACTACCCCGAGCCGGGCGTGGTCTTCAAGGACATCACCCCACTGCTCGCCGATCCGGTGGCCTTCGGCGCCCTCACCGACGCTCTGGCGGAGATCGCTCTGACCAGCGGCGCCACCAAGGTGGTCGCCCTGGAGGCCCGCGGCTTCATCCTGGCCGCCCCGGTGGCCGTACGCGCCGGGACCGGCTTCATCCCCGCCCGCAAGGCGGGCAAGCTCCCCGGCGCCACCCTCGGGCAGCGCTACGAGCTGGAGTACGGCACGGCGGAGATCGAGATCCACGCCGAGGACCTCAGCACCCACGACCGGGTGCTGGTGATCGACGACGTGCTGGCCACCGGCGGGACCGCCGAGGCGGCACTGCGGCTGATCCGCCGGGCCGGTGCCCAGGTGGCAGGGCTCGCGGTGCTGCTGGAGCTGTCCTTCCTCGCCGGCCGCGACCGGGTGCTGTCCGAGCTGGACGGCGCCCCGCTGCACTCCCTCATCACGCTCTGAGAGCGGGCCTGAGCGCCCCGGAACCGTGCCCGGCACGGTTCCGGGGCGCTTGCGCGTCCGGGGCCCCGCGCCGTCCGCCCGCACGGCGCCCGGCGGGAAGGGTTGGCCTAGGCTCGTTACCATGGCAGTCCGATCGTTTCCCGGCCGGACTCTCCTTGGGCCCCCCGTGGCCCGGAGTACCGCTCCCTGTCCCGACCGCCCCCGGGCGGGACAGGGCCCGAGAAGGAGTGCCCTTGCCCGACGAGGCCCAGCCGCTCACCTCCACCCAGCGGAAGAACGCCGCACCGTCCCCGGCCGCCACCCGGCGTGACGGTCCGGACAACCGCGCCCCGGCGCCCCCGGCCGCCGTCTCCGGGGTCTCGGGACGCTCGGGCTCCTCCAACCGGGTACGGGCCCGGCTCGCGCGGCTCGGTGTCCAGCGCTCCACTCCGTACAACCCGGTCCTCGAGCCCCTGCTGCGGGTGGTCCGCGCGAACGACCCCAAGGCCGACACCGCCGTGCTGCGCCAGATAGAGCGCGCCTACCAGGTCGCCGAGCGCTGGCACCGCGGCCAGAAGCGCAAGAGCGGCGACCCGTACATCACCCACCCACTGGCGGTGACCACCATCCTCGCCGAGCTGGGCATGGACCCGGCCACCTTGATGGCGGGGCTGCTGCACGACACGGTGGAGGACACCGAGTACGGCCTGGACACCCTGCGCCGCGACTTCGGCGACCAGGTGGCGCTGCTGGTGGACGGCGTAACCAAGCTGGACAAGGTCAAGTTCGGCGAGGCCGCCCAGGCCGAGACCGTGCGCAAGATGGTGGTGGCCATGGCCAAGGACCCCCGGGTCCTGGTCATCAAGCTCGCCGACCGGCTGCACAACATGCGCACCATGCGGTTCCTCAAGCGGGAGAAGCAGGAGCAGAAGGCCCGCGAGACCCTGGAGATCTACGCCCCGCTGGCCCACCGGCTGGGCATGAACACCATCAAGTGGGAGCTGGAGGACCTGGCCTTCGCCATCCTCTACCCCAAGATGTACGACGAGATCGTCCGGCTGGTCGCCGAGCGCGCCCCCAAGCGCGACGAGTACCTGGCGACCGTCATCGACGAGGTCCTCGCCGATCTGCGCGGCGCCCGCATCAAGGCCACCGTCACCGGGCGGCCCAAGCACTACTACAGCGTCTACCAGAAGATGATCGTGCGCGGCCGGGACTTCGCCGAGATCTACGACCTGGTGGGCATCCGGGTCCTGGTGGACACGGTCCGCGACTGCTACGCGGCGCTCGGCACGGTCCACGCCCGCTGGAACCCGGTTCCGGGGCGGTTCAAGGACTACATCGCCATGCCGAAGTTCAACATGTACCAGTCGCTGCACACGACGGTGATAGGTCCTGGGGGCAAGCCCGTCGAGCTCCAGATCCGCACCTTCGACATGCACCGGCGCGCCGAGTACGGCATCGCCGCGCACTGGAAGTACAAGCAGCAGGCCCAGGCCGGCGCCTCCAAGATCCGCTCCGACGCCCCCAAGAAGGGCGACAAGGGCGAGGGCGTCAACGACATGGCCTGGCTGCGGCAGCTGCTGGACTGGCAGAAGGAGACCGAGGACCCCGGGGAGTTCCTGGAGTCGCTGCGCTTCGACCTGTCCCGGCACGAGGTGTTCGTCTTCACGCCCAAGGGCGATGTGATCGCGCTGCCGGCCGGCTCCACCTCCGTGGACTTCGCCTACGCGGTGCACACCGAGGTCGGGCACCGCACCATAGGGGCCAAGGTCAACGGCCGGCTGGTGCCGCTGGAGTCCACCCTGGACAACGGCGACACCGTGGAGATCTTCACCTCCAAGGCGGAGGGCGCCGGCCCCTCCCGGGACTGGCTGGGCTTCGTCAAGTCCCCGCGGGCCCGCAACAAGATCCGTGGCTGGTTCTCCAAGGAGCGCCGCGACGAGGCCATCGAGCAGGGCAAGGACCTGCTCACCCGCGCGGTGCGCAAGCAGAACCTGCCGATCCAGCACGTGCTCACCGGCGACTCGCTGGTCACCCTCGCCCACGAGATGCGCTACCCGGACATCTCCTCGCTGTACGCGGCGATCGGCGAGGGCCATGTGTCCGCGCCGAGCGTGGTGCAGAAGCTGGTGCAGGCCGTGGGCGGCGAGGAGGCCGCCAGCGAGGACATCGCCGAGACCGCCCCGCCGATGCCCACCCGTGGCCGGCGCCGTTCCAGCGCCGACCCCGGTGTGGTGGTCAAGGGCACCGACGACGTGTGGGTGAAGCTGGCCCGCTGCTGCACGCCGGTGCCCGGCGACCCGATCATCGGCTTCGTCACCCGGGGCAACGGCGTCTCGGTGCACCGCACCGACTGCGTGAACGTGGACGCGCTCTCCCGCGAGCCGGAGCGGATGCTCGCCGTGGAGTGGGCGCCCACCCAGTCCTCGGTCTTCCTGGTGGCCATCCAGGTCGAGGCGCTGGACCGCTCCCGGCTGCTGTCGGACGTCACCCGGGTGCTCTCCGACCAGCACGTCAACATCCTGTCCGCGGCGGTGCAGACCTCCAGGGACCGGGTCGCCACATCCCGGTTCACCTTCGAGATGGGCGACCCCAAGCATCTGGGGCACGTCCTGAAGGCGGTACGCGGCGTCGAGGGCGTCTACGACGTCTACCGGGTGACCTCGGCCCGGCGACCCTGACGGCGAACGGCGGTGGCCCCCGTACGGAGTTCTTCCGTACGGGGGCCACCGCCGTTCGCATGCTGCCCGCTCAGCCGCCGAACTCGGCCAGGCCCTTCAACGCCTGGTCCAGCAGCGCCTGCCGGCCCGCCAGCTCCCGCTCCAGCTTGTCCGCCTTGGCGGTGTTGCCCGCCGCGCGCGCCTGGTCGGCCTGCCGGCGCAGCTTGTCCACCGCGTCCTGCAACTGGCCGGTCAGCCCCGCCGCGCGCGCCCGCGCCTCCGGGTTGGTGCGCCGCCACTCGGACTCCTCGGCCTCCGCCACGGCCCGCTCCACCGCGTGCCAGCGGCCCTCGATGGCGTTCTTGGCGTCCCGTGGCACGTGGCCGATGGCCTCCCAGCGCTCCCCGATGGAGCGCAGCGCCGCCCGGGCGGCCTTCACGCTGGTGATCGGCAGGAGCTTCTCCGCCTCGGTGGCGAGCTCCTCCTTGCGGGTCAGGTTCTCCCGCTGCTCACCGTCGCGTTCGGCGAAGACCGTGCTCCTGGCCTGGAAGAAGACATCCTGCGCGGCCCGGAAGCGGGTCCACAGATCCTCCTCGGCGTCCCGGTGCGCGCGGCCCGCGGCCTTCCACTCGGTCATCAGCTCCCGGTAGCGGGCCGCCGTCACACCCCAGTCGGTGGACGTGGACAGCGCCTCCGCCTCGCCGATCAGCTTCTCCTTGCGGCGCCGGGTCTCCTCGCGCTGCGCGTCCAGCGAGGCGAAGTGCGCCTTGCGGCGCTTGGAGAACGCCGAACGAGCCTGCGAGAAGCGGTGCCACAGCTCGTCGTCCGCCTTGCGATCCAGCCGCGGCAGGCCCTTCCAGGTGTCGACCAGGGCCCGCAGCCGTTCGCCGGCCGACCGCCACTGCTCGCTGCCCGCCAGCTCCTCGGCCTCGGCGACCAGCGCCTCCTTGGCGGCCCTGGCCTCCTCGCCCTGCTTGGCGCGGGCCGCCCTGCGCTCGCGACGGCGCTCCTCGACCACCGTGCCCAGCTGGTCCAGACGGCGCCCCAGGGCCGCCAGATCGCCCACGACGTTGGCCGCGTCCACCTGCTCGCGCAGATGACCGATGGCCGTCTGCGCGTCCTTGGACGCCAGATCGGTGGTGCGCACCCGGCGCTCCAGGAGATCGATCTCCACGACCAGGCCCTCGTACTTGCGCTCGAAGTACGCGAGCGCCTCGGCCGGCGAACCGGCCTGCCACGAGCCGACGGTCTTCTCCCCGTCGGCCGTGCGGACGTACACGGTGCCCGTCTCGTCGACCCGGCCCCATGCCTCGCCGTCGCCGGCCGTACCGCTCGCCGCGCGCGCCGCCGGGGTGACCGCGTCGCCCGTGGCCACCGCCTTCGCCTCCGGGCCCGACGGGCCGGGCACCGGTACGGTGTCCGGCCGCGCTCCGGCATCCTGCCGTGCGTCGCGCGCCGCTGCCTCGTTCGCTTCGCCGCCCGGCAGGCCGAGTGTCGACTCGGTGTCTGTCTGCGGCCCGGCAGCCTGTCGTGCGTCGCTCACGGCGCCTCCCTCACACGATGCCGCGGTGCGTTGTGCCACGGCATCTTCCACGAATTTCATCCGGTCTCATCCGGCTTTCGGGCCCACCTGACCGGCGAGGGGCCCTGTCCCCGCCAAACATAGGCGACGCTCCGCCCGGCTGTCCGCCCCTGACGGAACGGAAATTACCGCCGGGCGCGCGTCAGCCGGCCTCCACCGTCGCCGAGTCGATCACCACAGTGGCGTTCGGCGGGGTGTTCCCGGTCTCCGGGTCGGTCGTGCTGCCCGCGGCCACGATGGTCTCCAGCACGTCGAGACCGCCGGTGACCGTACCGAACGGGGTGTAGTCGGGCGGCAGCGGGCTGTCCTCGTACACCAGGAAGAACTGGCTGCCGCCGGAGTCCCGGCCGCTGTCCTCCTGCGGGTTGTACTGGTTGGCCATCGCCACCGTGCCCGCCGGGTAGATCCCGTCCGCCACCTCGGGGGCGTCCAGGTTCTCGTCCGGGATGTTGTAGCCGGGGCCGCCCGCACCGGTACCGGTCGGGTCGCCGCACTGCAGCACGTGGATGCCCTCGGTCACCAGCCGGTGGCACGGGCTGTGGTCGAGATAGCCCTCCCCGGCGAGGAACGCGAAGGAGTTGACCGTGCGCGGGGCCGCCTCGGCGTCCAGCGCGATCTCGATGTCACCACAGGTCGTCGCCAGCCGCATGGTGTGTGCCGCCGACGTGTCCACCGTCAGCTCCGGCTCCGCGTCCCACTGCTGCTGCGAGGGCTCACCCTCGGCGGGGGCCGCACAGGGGTCCTCCGCCGGCGGGGCCTCGGTCTCCTGGTCCAGCGGATCCTGGGCCGCCGCGTCCGTGGTGTCGTCGTCGCCGGAGAACACCCCCATGGCCACCGCCGTACCGCCACCCGCCACCAGTACCACCAGCACGGCGGCGAGGACGGCCTTGCGCCGCCGCGTCCTGCGCCACCGCTCCCCGCGGCGCTGCTGCTGGCGTTCCCACTTCGCCCGGGCGAGCTGCTTGCGCCGCTGCTCTTTGCTGACCACCGCGCTCCTCCTGACGTTCCCGGTAAGCCTTGCGCCACCGTATACGGGTTCGCCCGCCCCGTACCGTCGCCGGTAGGCTTTCCGATCACAGCCGAAGCCGAGAACCACATAAGGACGCCTGTGCTCATCGCTGGCTTCCCCGCCGGGGCCTGGGGGACCAACTGCTATCTGGTCGCCCCCGCCGCCGGCGAGGAGTGCGTGATCATCGACCCCGGGCACCAGGCCGCCGAGGGAGTCGCCGCCACCATCGAGCGGCACCGGCTCAAGCCGGTCGCCGTGCTCCTCACCCACGGCCACATCGACCATGTCGCCTCGGTGGTGCCGGTGTGCGGCGCCCACGACGTGCCCGCCTGGATCCACCCCCGGGACCGCTACATGCTCGCGGACCCGGAGAAGGCCCTCGGCAGGGCCATCGGGCAGCGGCTGCTGGGCGAGCTGACCGTGGGGGAGCCCGGCGATCTGCGCGAGCTGACCGACGGCACGGCCATGGAGCTGGCCGGTCTGGAGTTCGGCGTCGCGCACGCCCCGGGCCATACCCAGGGGTCGGTGACCTTCGGGATGCCGGAGACGGGGGACGTCCCCCCGGTGTTCTTCTCCGGTGACCTGCTGTTCGCCGGCTCCATCGGACGCACCGATCTGCCCGGCGGCGACCACGCCGAGATCCTGCGCTCGCTGGCACGCGTGTGCCTGCCGCTGCCGGACTCCACGGTCGTCCTGTCCGGGCACGGCCCCCAGACCACCATCGGCACCGAGCGCGCCACCAACCCGTATCTGCGGGAGGTCGCCGCCGGCCAGGGCACCGGGGACACCCCGGCGCCGCGACGAGGAATGTGAAGACGTCTTTCCGTGAGCACCTTCTCCGCCCCCAAGGGCACCTACGACCTGCTGCCCCCCGACTCCGCCGGCTACCTCGCGGTCCGCGAGGCGATGGCCGCGCCGCTGCGCCGGGCCGGCTACGGCTATGTCGAGACCCCAGGATTCGAGAACGTCGAGCTGTTCTCCCGCGGGGTCGGTGAGTCCACCGACATCGTCAGCAAGGAGATGTACACCCTCACCACCAAGGGCGGCGACCACCTGGCGCTGCGCCCCGAGGGCACCGCGTCCGTGCTGCGCGCCGCGCTCCAGGCCAATCTGCACCGGGCCGGCAATCTGCCGGTCAAGCTCTGGTACTCCGGCTCCTTCTACCGCTACGAGCGCCCGCAGGCCGGCCGGTACCGGCACTTCTCCCAGGTCGGCGCCGAGGCGGTCGGCGCCGAGGACCCGGCGCTGGACGCCGAGCTGATCATCATGGCGGCGGACGCCTACCGGGCGCTCGGGCTGACCCAGGTGCGGCTGCTGCTGAACTCGCTGGGCGACGCCGAGTGCCGTCCCGCCTACCGGGCCGCGCTCCAGGAGTTCCTGCGCGCCCTGGACCTGGACGAGGACACCCGGGCCCGGATCGAGATCAACCCGCTGCGGGTACTGGACGACAAGCGGGAGTCCGTGCAGCGGCAGCTGACCGGGGCGCCGATGATGCGCGACCACCTGTGCACGGCGTGCGAGGAGTACCACGAGCGGGTCCGGGAGCTGCTGACCGCGGCGGACATCGTCTTCGAGGACGACCCCAAGCTGGTGCGCGGTCTCGACTACTACACCCGTACCACCTTCGAGTTCGTCCACGGCGGCCTGGGATCCCAGTCCGCGCTGGGCGGCGGCGGGCGCTACGACGGGCTCTCGGAGATGATCGGCGGCCCCGCGCTGCCCTCGGTCGGCTGGGGCCTGGGTGTGGACCGCACGGTGCTGGCCCTGCGCGCGGAGGGCGTGGAGCTGGACCTGCCCGCCGGCACCGACGTCTTCGCGGTGCCGCTGGGAGAGGAAGCGGCCCGCACGCTGTTCTCCCTGGTCACCACGGTGCGCCGGGCCGGGATCGCGGCGGACCTGGCGTACGGCGGCAAGGGGCTCAAGGCGGCCATGAAGGCGGCCAACCGCAGCGGTGCCAGGTACGCGCTGGTGGCGGGTGAGCGTGATCTGGCCGAGGGCGTGATCCAGCTGAAGGACCTCGCGAGCGGGGAGCAGCGGCCGGTACCCGCGGACGCGCTGGTCAGCGAGCTGACGCGACTGCTCGGCTGACCGGGGTACGCCGAACGGGTGATACGGGACCCTTGGCAGGGGCCCCCGCTGGTGCAGAATTGGGGCCGTATCCGACAACGAGCGGGAATGGCGAGATGACGGCATCGGCGGTAGACGTGGAACGGACCCAGGAGCCTGCTCAGGACGCGCCCGGGGAGGTGGGGGCGGGTCGCGGTTTCGCGCTGCTGCTGGTGATCACCGGCTTCATGGGCCTGCTGGCCGCCTGGGTGATCACCTTGGACAAGTTCCACCTGCTGGAGGACCCGGACTTCACCCCGGCCTGCAGCCTCAACCCGATCGTCTCCTGCGGCTCCATCATGGAGAGCGAGCAGGCCAAGGTCTTCGGATTCCCCAATCCGATGCTCGGGCTGGTCACCTACGGCGCGGTGATCGCGATCGGCATGGGGCTGCTGGCCGGGGCCCGTTACCGGCGCTGGTTCTGGCTGGGGCTGCAGGGCGGCACGCTCTTCGGCGTCGCCTTCTGCACCTGGCTCCAGTACCAGTCGCTGTACGAGATCAGCGCGCTGTGCCTGTGGTGCTGCCTGGCGTGGGTCGCGACCATCTTCATGTTCTGGTACACCACGGCGCACAACATCCGGCACGGGATCATCCCCGCGCCCGCCGGCGTGAAGCGCACCTTCGAGGAGTTCCACTGGCTGTTCCCGCTGGTGCACGTCGCGATCATCGGCATGCTGATCCTCACCCGCTGGTGGGACTTCTGGACCGGCTGAGCCGCCGGGGGAGCTCCCGCCCCGCTGTCAGTGGGGTGACTTAGGGTTTCCGGTGTGGAGCCCGATCTGTTCACCGCCGCCGCGGAAGACCGTCAGGAGCGCGACCCGTCCGCCAGCCCGCTGGCCGTACGGATGCGCCCGCGCACGCTGGAGGAGGTCCTGGGGCAGCGGCATCTGCTGCGCCCCGGGTCGCCGCTGCGCCGGCTGGTGGGGGAGGGCGGCGGCGGTCCCGCCGGCCCCTCCTCGGTGATCCTGTGGGGGCCGCCGGGCACCGGCAAGACCACGCTCGCCCATGTGGTCAGCAAGGCCACCGACAAGCGCTTCGTGGAGTTGTCGGCGATCACCGCGGGGGTCAAGGAGGTGCGCTCGGTCATCGAGGGCGCCCGGCGTTCCTCCGGCGCCTACGCCCGGGACACCGTGCTCTTCCTCGACGAGATCCACCGCTTCAGCAAGGCCCAGCAGGACTCGCTGCTGCCGGCGGTGGAGAACCGCTGGGTGACGCTGATCGCCGCCACCACGGAGAATCCTTACTTCTCGGTGATCTCACCGCTGCTGTCCCGGTCGCTGCTGCTGACCCTGGAGCCGCTGACGGAGGACGACCTGCGCGGGCTGCTGCACCGCGCGGTGGCCGCCGAGCGCGGGCTGAACGGGGCGGTGGGGCTCCCGGAGGACAGCGAGGCCCATCTGCTGCGGATCGCCGGGGGTGACGCCCGGCGGGCGCTCACGGCGCTGGAGGCCGGAGCGGGAGCGGCGCTGGCCAAGGGGGAGCCGGAGATCACCCTCGCCTCCCTGGAGGAGGCCGTGGACCGGGCCGCCGTCACCTACGACCGGGACGGCGACCAGCACTACGACGTCGCCAGTGCGCTGATCAAGTCGATCCGCGGCTCGGACGTGGACGCGGCGCTGCACTACCTGGCGCGGATGATCGAGGCGGGGGAGGACCCGCGGTTCATCGCCAGACGGCTGATGATCTCGGCGAGCGAGGACATCGGGATGGCCGATCCGACCGCGCTGACCACGGCGGTGGCGGCGGCGCAGGCGGTGGCGATGATCGGTTTCCCCGAGGCGTCGCTGACCCTGAGCCAGGCCGTGATCGCGCTGGCCCTGGCACCCAAGTCCAACGCGGCCACGGTGGCGATCGGCGCCGCGCTCGCGGACGTCAGGGCGGGGCTGGCGGGCCCGGTGCCCGAGCACCTGCGGGACGCCCACTACAAGGGCGCGCAGAAGCTGGGGCACGGGGCGGGTTATCAGTACCCGCACGATCTGCCGGACGGTATCGCCGCCCAGCAGTACGCACCGGACGCGGTCCGCGACAAGCGTTACTACCAGCCGACCCGGCGGGGCGCCGAGGCACGGTACGCGGATGTCGCCGAGCGGGTACGGGGGCGGCTGTCGGGCGGCCGGGACCCCCGCCCGTAACACCGGCGCCCCGCACCCCGGTGCCGGCGGTTCACTCCTCGACGGCCGCCGCCTCGAACAGATGCCGCATGGCGCGCCGCAGCTCGGTCACGTCGCGCACCGGCTCGGGGAAATCGAAGCGGGCGTCGAAGCAGTGCTCGCCGGCGCAGAACCGCACCCGCAGCCCGAAGCGGTCCAGCCCCAGCGGCACCACCTGCCGCCAGGTGCCGCAGCTGTTGCCCCGGTCACCCAGCAGGACGCACAGCGAGCGCAACTGCGTCCCGTGGGAGGCGGCCAGGTGCTGGAGCAGTTCGGCCTCGTGCCGGGCCAGCGGGTCGGGCGAGGCGGCGGTGAACTCATCGGGCTCCACCTGGGCGGCGCCCCACAGATCGTCGGTGTACGCCTCGCCCACCTCCAGGCGCAGCAGGGTCCACCCGGGGCCCGGTACCGGTCCGGCCGGATGCCGCTGCGCGAGCAGCCGGGCGGCCGCCGCGCGCTCGCTCCCCGCGACCGCGGTCAGCCACCCGGCGACCCATCCGCGACCCCGGATACGATGGGGTACGGAGACGGGGGCGACATCGGTGATCTCCATCACCGCAGTCAGATCGTCACCTTGGGCGTGAACGGCGGCTCTGGCCGCCGGGGCACGGGCCGGGATCAGCAGCATCACATCTCCCGAGGCCGCGACGGCGCGGGATTCGGGTGTGCTGAGCCCTGGTTCGTCCAGTTCGGTGCCCGGAATGGTCAGACTCGCTGACGCGTTCGACTCCACGAGGGTGCGCACCCGCTCGGCTGCGGTGGGCTGTTGGGCGCTGATGGCGCTCCCAGGTCGAAGCATGCGTTCTCCTCCGCTAAGGTAAGCCTCACCTAACTTACACGGAGGTTTGTTCCACGTGAACCAGTCACGCCCCAAGGTCAAGAAGTCGCGGGCGCTCGGCATCGCACTGACCCCCAAGGCCGTCAAGTACTTCGAGAAGCGCCCCTACCCTCCCGGCCAGCATGGGCGTGGCCGGAAGCAGACCAGTGACTACAAGGTCCGGCTGTTGGAGAAGCAGCGGTTGCGCGCCCAGTACGACATCAGCGAGCGGCAGATGGTCCGCGCCTACGACCGTGCGCGCAAGGTCGAAGGCAAGACCGGTGAGGCTCTGATCATCGAGCTGGAGCGGCGACTTGACGCGCTGGTGCTCCGCTCCGGTCTGGCTCGTACCATCTACCAGGCCCGCCAGATGGTCGTACACGGTCACATCGCGGTCAACGACCGCAAGGTGGACAAGCCGTCCTTCCGGGTCCGCCCGGACGACGTGGTCACCGTCCGCGAGCGCAGCCGGGAGAAGCACCCCTTCCTCGTCGCCCGCGAGGGTGGCTACGCGCTGGACGGGGAGACCCCGCGCTACCTCCAGGTCAACCTCCAGGCGCTCGCGTTCCGGCTCGACCGAGACCCGCAGCGCAAGGAGATCCCGGTGGTCTGCGACGAGCAGCTGGTCGTGGAGTTCTACGCCCGCTGATCCCCTTCAGGCAGGCAGGCTAGCTCGCGATCCCCCGCCCGTACCCCGCATCCCCCTCGCCGGGGAAGGGATGCGGATGGGGGGTCGCGGCGGGCTCCACCGGCAGCGGCAGCAGCCCGCCGGCCGGTGCCGGGCCTCCGTCCCCGGGTCGCAGGGCCCGTTCCACCGCGACCTCCGGCGTCAGCGCCGCGCCCTCCCGCACCGCCTCCAGATAGCTGCCCTCGCCCAGCGCCGCGCGCGCCCGTCGCTCGCACTCGCTGTGCGGCGCGTTGAAGTACCGCGAGCCGAACAGCGGCATCCCCACCGAGGGCCACAGCCGCCCGGCCGCCCCCTGGAGCACCGCGGCCTCCCGCGCCCGGTCCTCGCTCACCGCGACCAGTGCCAGCATCTCCAGCATCAGCACGGTCGCCACCAGGTCCCGGAAGCCCGCGCTGATCGCCAGCCCTTCCCGCAGCAGCGCCCCGGCCCGTGCCGGCTCCCCCTGCGTCCAGGCGGCGAAGCCCAGCCCGAACAGGGCGTAGGCGCGCGCCCACAGCTCACCGTGCTCCGCGCACTCCCGGCGCACCTCCTCGCACAGCGCGATGGCACGCTGCAGATCACCGCCGAAGGCGAGCGCGAGCGCCAGCTCCACCCGCCCCAGCAGCACATGGCTGTTGAGCTCACCGAGCTCCGCGTAGCGTTCCAGCGCGCCGCTCAGCAACTCCTCGGCCCGCCGCACGTCGTCACTGATCAGTGCCAGGGCACCCATCCGCAGCAGGCTGTAGGCGATGGCCCGTTCGTCCCCGGTGCGCTCCGCCTCCTCCAGACACTCGTGCAGCGCCGCCAGTGCCGTGACCGTGTCGCCCCGGAGCACCGCCAGATAGCCCGCCAGGCCCAGCGCGCGCAGCCGTACCGCGCTGTCACCCGTGCCGTCCCCGCCAGGGCTCACCGGGTCGTACCGCTCGCGCTCCAGCGCCCGTTCCAGCCAGTGGCGGCCCTCCTGGATCCGGCCGCAGCCCACCCAGCAGAACCACAGCGTGCCCGCCAGATACAGCCCGTGCCGGGGGTCGTCGTCCTCGTCCACGGCGAACTCCAGCGCCGCCCGCAGATTGGCGAACTCGTCGGTGATCCGCAGTGCCACCTCCTCCTGGCGCGGTGAGAACCACTCCAGCTCGCACCAGCTGACCAGGCCCGTGTACCAGTCGCGGTGCCGCTCCCGCAGCCGCCGGGTCTGGCCGGTGGCCGCCAGCCAGTACGCGCCGTACGCCCGCAGGGTGTCCAGCATCCGGTAGCGCACCCCGGACGGCGCGTCCTCGCGGGTCACCAGCGACTGCGCGACCAGCTGGGCCAGCACGTCCAGCACCTGTTCCGCCGGGAGGTCGGGGCCCGAGCACACGTACTCGGCCGCCTCCAGGTCGAAGGCCCCGGCGAACACCGACAGCCGGGCCCACAGCAGCCGTTCCCGGGGCGAGCACAGCTCATGGCTCCAGCCCACGGCCGTGCGCAGCGTCTGGTGGTGCGGCGGCGCGTCCCGGGTGCCGCCGGTGAGGAGTGCGAAACGGTCATCGAGCCGCTCCAGCATCTGCGGCAGGGACAGGGTGCGCAGCCGGCCCGCCGCCAGCTCCAGGGCCAGCGGGATGCCGTCCAGGCGGTGGCACAGGTCCGCCACCTGCTCGTGGTTGTCCGGGCCGAGCGTGAAGCCGGGCCGAACGGCGGCGGCCCGGTCCGTGAACAGCCGGGCGGCGTCCGGGGCGGCCAGCGGGGCCAGGGGGAACAGTTGCTCCCCGGCGATCCCCAGCGGGCGGCGCCCGGTGGCGAGCACCCGCAGCCCGGGCAGCCGGCGCAGCAGCTCCCGTACCAGGCGGGCGGATTCCTCCACCAGATGCTCGAAGCCGTCCAGCACCAGCAGCAGCCGGCGGTGGGCCAGGTGCTCCAGCAAGGTGGTGAGGGGAGCGCGGCCGGAGTGGTCGGTCAGCCGCAGGGCCGCGACCACGCTGTGCTCCAGCAGTTGCGGATCGTGCGAGGCGCTGGCCTCGACCAGCCAGACACCGTCGGAGAACCGTTCCTTCAGTTGCTCCGCGGCCCGGGCCGCCACCCGGGACTTGCCCACCCCGCCGGTGCCCGTCACGGTCACCAGCCGGGCCCGGATCACCTCGTGCCGTAACCGGTCGAGCTCGCTCTCCCGGCCGTGGAACGTGGTCAGCTCCACAGGGAGATTGCCCGGCGTACGCCGGGGGCGGGAAGAGTCTCCGGCCGGTGATCCGGCGTCCTGGATGCCTCGCATGGGAAACGCAGCGTACTCGGAGGTAAGCAGAACGTACAAACCTGAACGTTTATCTTCGCCCCGCTCTTGGCAGCACGCGCGGATATGCGGTACAGGGGCGCCCCGCGGGCGCGATAAGGTCGGGACGCCGCGGCAGCCGCCCGGCCGTCTGTCATGGTCAGCGGCGCGCGGCCCCAACTGTCGGAGAAACCCGAGGGAAGCGGTGCACGTGACCGGTGGAGAAGTGGCCGGCCTGCTGGTGGCTGTCTTCTGGGCGATCCTGGTCTCCTTCCTGGCCGTGGTGCTGGTGAGGCTGGCCCAGACGCTCAAGGCGGCCACCCGCCTGGTGACGGCGGTGACCGAACAGGCCGTTCCGCTGCTCGGCGAGGCGTCGGCGACCGTACGCACCGCCCAGACCCAGCTGGAGAAGGTGGAGACCATCACCACCGACGTCCAGGAGGTCACCTCCAACGCCTCCGCGCTCTCCGCCACCGTGGCCACCACCTTCGGCGGCCCGCTCGTGAAGGTCGCGGCCTTCGGCTACGGCGTGCGCAGGGCGCTCACCCGGCGCCCCGCGGGCTCCGAGCGCGCCCCCCGACGCACCGTCACCGGCCGCCGGCTGCCGGGCCAGCGCCCCTGGTCCCGCCGCGGCGGGAAGGACTGAGGAGCCCCATCATGTTCCGCCGCGCCTTCTGGTTCACCACCGGCGCCGCCGCCGGCGTGTGGGCCACCACCAGGATCCAGCGCAAGCTGCGCACGCTCGCCCCCGAGAGCCTCGCCGTCAGGGCCGCCGACCAGGCGGCCGCCGCCGGGCACCGGGTGCGTGACTTCGCCCTCGACGTACGCTCCGGCATGGCACAGCGCGAGCACGAACTCACCGAGGCCCTCGGGCTCACCGCCGACCCCGACGGCCCCGACGGAGCCGCCGCCGAGCACCCGAACCCGACCACCACCCTCCGGGCCGTGCCGCGCCCGGCCGAAGCCCGGGCCGTGATCCCCGGCCCGCACCGACCCGAAAAGAGGACCCACTGATGGAGTCGGCTGAAATCCGCCGCCGCTGGCTGAGCTTCTTCGAGAAGCGCGGGCACACCGTGGTGCCCTCGGCGTCGCTGATCGCGGACGACCCCACGCTGCTGCTGGTCCCCGCGGGCATGGTGCCCTTCAAGCCGTACTTCCTGGGTGAGATCACCCCGCCCTACCCGCGCGCCGTCAGCGTGCAGAAGTGCGTACGCACCCCGGACATCGAAGAGGTCGGCAAGACCACCCGGCACGGGACGTTCTTCCAGATGTGCGGCAACTTCTCCTTCGGCGACTACTTCAAGGAAGGTGCCATCACCCTCGGCTGGGAACTGCTCACCAGTTCCCAGGAGTCCGGCGGCTACGGCCTGGACCCCGAGAAGCTGTGGATCACCGTCTACGAGGGCGACGACGAGGCCGAGCGGATCTGGCGCGACGTCGTCGGCGTGCCCGCCGAGCGCGTGCAGCGCCTGGGCAAGGAGACCAACTACTGGGACATGGGCGTCCCCGGCCCGTGCGGACCCTGCTCCGAGATCAACTACGACCGCGGCCCCGAGTTCGGCCCCGAGGGCGGCCCGGCCGTCAACGACGAGCGCTACGTGGAGATCTGGAACCTGGTCTTCATGCAGTACGAGCGCGGCCCCGGCGAGGGCAAGGACTACCCGATCCTCGGGGACCTGCCCGCCCAGAACATCGACACCGGGCTCGGCCTGGAACGCCTGGCGATGATCCTCCAGGACGTCCACAACATGTACGAGACGGACACCCTGCGGGTCGTCATGGACAAGGCGAGCGAGCTGACCGGGGTGCGCTACGGCGCCGCCGACCACTCCGACGTCGCGCTGCGCGTGGTCGCCGACCACATGCGCACCTCCGTGATGCTCATCGGCGACGGCGTCACCCCCGGCAACGAGGGCCGCGGCTACGTGCTGCGCCGCATCATGCGCCGCGCCGTGCGCAACATGCGGCTGCTGGGCGCCGAGGGCGCGGTCGTCGGCGAACTGGTCGACGTGGTCCTCACGAGCATGGGCCAGCAGTACCCGGAGCTGCTGACCGACCGCAAGCGCATCGAGACCGTCGCGCTCGCCGAGGAGGCCGCCTTCCTGAAGACCCTGAAGGCCGGCACCAACATCCTCGACACCGCCGTCACCGACACCAAGGCCGCCGGCTCCAGCGTCCTCGCCGGCGACAAGGCGTTCCTGCTCCACGACACCTGGGGCTTCCCTATCGACCTCACCCTGGAGATGGCCGCCGAACAGGGCCTGTCCGTGGACGAGACGGGCTTCCGGCGGCTGATGAAGGAGCAGCGCGAGCGTGCCAAGGCGGATGCCCGCGCCAAGAAGCAAGGCCACGCCGACCTCTCCGCCTACCGCGAGGTCGCCGACTCCTCCGGCGCCACCGAGTTCATCGGCTACCAGGACACCTCGGGCGAGGCCACCGTGGTCGGACTCCTGGTCGACGGTGTGAGCGCCCCCGCCGCCCAGGAGGGCGACGAGGTCGAGGTCGTGCTGGACCGCACCCCGTTCTACGCCGAGGGCGGCGGCCAGCTCGCCGACACCGGCCGGATCACCTTCTCCTCCGGCGCCGTGGTCGAGGTCCGCGACGTCCAGCGGCCGGTTCCCGGAGTCATCGTGCACAAGGGCGTGGTCCAGGTCGGCGAGGTGACCCTGGGCGCGGCCGCCGACTGCCGCATCGACGTCACCCGGCGCCGCTCCATCGCCCGCGCCCACAGCGCCACCCACCTCACGCACCAGGCGCTGCGCGACGCCCTGGGCCCCACCGCCGCCCAGGCCGGCTCGGAGAACGCCCCCGGGCGCTTCCGGTTCGACTTCGGCTCCCCGGCCGCGGTGCCCGGCTCCGTGCTCCAGGACGTGGAGCAGAAGATCAACGAGGTGCTGGCCCGCGACCTGGACGTCACCGCCGAGGTGATGTCGATGGCCGACGCCAAGAAGCAGGGCGCCATCGCCGAGTTCGGCGAGAAGTACGGCGACCGGGTGCGGGTGGTGACCATCGGCGACTTCTCCAAGGAGCTGTGCGGCGGCACCCACGTGCACAACACCGCCCAGCTGGGCCTGGTGAAGCTGCTGGGCGAGTCCTCGATCGGCTCCGGCGTACGCCGGGTGGAGGCCCTGGTGGGCACCGACGCCTACCGGTTCCTGGCCAGGGAGCACACCGTGGTCGCCCAGCTGACCGAACTGGTCAAGGGCCGCCCCGAGGAGCTCCCCGAGCGCGTCTCCGGGATGCTGGGACGGCTGCGGGAGGCCGAGAAGGAGATCGAGCGGTTCCGCGCCGAGAAGGTCCTCCAGGCCGCCGCTGGGCTCGCCTCCGGGGCCCGCGACATCCACGGCGTGGCGCTGGCCGCCGGCCGGGTGCCGGACGGCACGGGCGCGGACGACCTGCGCAAGCTGGTGCTGGACGTCCGCGGCCGGATCCCGGGCGACCGTCCCGCCGTGGTGGCGCTGTTCACCGTGGTCAAGGACCGTCCGCTGACCGTCATCGCCACCAACGAGGCCGCCCGCGAGCGCGGTCTGAAGGCCGGCGACCTGGTGCGTACCGCCGCCAAGGCACTGGGCGGTGGCGGGGGCGGCAAGCCCGACGTGGCCCAGGGAGGTGGCCAGAACCCGGCCGCCATCGACGACGCGCTGGCCGCGGTCGAGCGTCTGGTCGCCGAGAGCGTCTGAGGGATGAGACGCGGCAGACGACTCGCCATCGACGTCGGCGAGGCCCGGATCGGGGTCGCGAGCAGCGACCCCGACGGGCTGCTGGCGACCCCCGTGGAGACCGTCCCGGGGCGCGATGTGCCCGCCGCTCAGCGGCGGCTGGAACAACTGGTGGCGGAGTACGAGCCGCTGGAGGTCGTCATGGGCCTGCCCCGGTCCCTCGCCGGGGCGAGGGACCGGCGGCGGCCCGGGTGCGGGCCTTCGCGCAGGAGACGGCCCGGCGGATCGCGCCGGTGCCGGTGCGGCTGGTGGACGAGCGGATGAGCACGGTCACCGCCGCCCAGTCCATGCGGGCCTCCGGGGTGAACGCCAAGAAGGGCCGCTCGCGCATCGATCAGGCGGCGGCCGTGGTGATTCTGCAGAGCGCGCTGGAGACGGAGAGGGTGTCGGGCAGCCCGCCCGGGCAGTGCGTCGAAGTGGTTGTCTGATCGCGATACGGTAACGTTCCGCGCGACATGGCATGTCGTTCCACCAGGTCCCGCCGCGGCGGGATTACCGGGGATCTCACCCCCGCGGACGAATGGCTGCCGCCTGCGTCACAAGGGGATCGATGACTGAGTATGGCCGGGGGCCCGGCGCCCAAGGGTGGCAGCCCGAAGACCCGCTCTACGGAGACCAGGGCTGGGCCGAGGGGCAGGGCGCCCAGGGCGCCCCCCAGGGCCAGGGCGACCCTTATGGATCCTGGGACCAGTACGGCCAGCAGCAGTACCCGGAACAGCAGGCGTACGGGCAGCAGCAGGGCTACGGCCAGCAGCAGAACGACCCGTACCAGCAGCAGTACCCACAGCAGCAGCAACCTTACCCTCAGCAACAGCAGTTTCACCAGCAGCAGGGGCAACAGGACTACTACCAGCAGCCCGGCCAGAACCAGGGGTGGGACAACCAGGGCCAGTACTACGGCGATCCCTACGCCCAGCAGCAGGGCGGCGGTTACGACACCGGCGGCTACCAGGACCCGTACGGCGCTCAGCAGCAGGGATACCCGGCCGCTGACGCGTACCAGCAGCAGCAACCCCACCAGCAGCCGCAGCCGTACCAGAAGCCGCAGCAGCCGGAGCCCGCGACCCGGCAGCGCCGCCCCGAGCCGGAACCGGCCGGCGCCCCGGGACCCGACCCGGACACCGGCTGGGATCCGGGCCCCGACCAGGGCGAGGCCGACTTCTTCTCCCGCGCTGACGACGACGTCGACTGGGCCGACGAGGACGAGCCGCGCGGGCGGGAGCGGCGCGGCGGCAAGAGCAAGAAGAAGGCCAAGGACAAGGGGCGCAACGGCGCCGCCTGCCTGGTGGTCGCCGTGGTGCTCGTCGGCGGCCTGGGCGGCGCGGTGTACTTCGGTTACGACTTCTACCAGAGCCGCTTCGGCCCGGCTCCCGACTTCGCGGGGGAGGGCACCGGCGAGGTCCAGGTGACCATTCCCTCGGGCGCCTCGGTCTCCCAGATGGGCAACCTGCTGAAGGAGGCCGGCGTCGTCAAGAGTCACGACGCCTTCGTCTCCGCCGCGACCAAGGACGGGGTCGCCCCGATCCAGGCCGGTGTCTACACCCTGCGCCAGGAGATGTCGGCGGACGCCGCCGTGGCCCTGCTCACCGACCCGGCGCAGCTCAACACCCTCATCATCGCCGAGGGCATGCGGGCCTCCCAGATCTACACCGCCATCGACCTCAAGCTCGACCTGGAGGAGGGCAGCACCGAGGAGGCGGCGGAGAACGGCGACCTCGGTCTCCCCGACTGGGCCGAGGACGATGTCGAGGGTTTCCTCTTCCCCGCCCGCTACGACGTGGGGGACAGCACCACCCCGGAGTCCCTGCTGAGCGAGATGGTGGACCGGGCGGAGGCGGAGTTCGAGGAGATCGACCTGGAGGGGCAGGCCGAGGCCCTCGGATTCACCCCGCGCGAGGTCATCATCATCGCCTCCCTGGTGCAGGCGGAGGCGCAGCTGCCCGAGGAGTTCGGCAAGGTCTCCCGGGTCATCTACAACCGGCTGGAGATCGACCAGAAACTGGAATTCGACTCCACCATCAACTATGTGCGTGACGACCCGTCCCTGGACGTCTCCTTCGAGGACGTCAAGATGGAATCGCCGTACAACACGTACCAGGTGAAGGGCCTGCCGCCCGGTCCCATCAACAACCCGGGGCACCAGGCGTTCGAAGCGGCCTCCAACCCGACGGAGGGCACCTGGCTGTACTTCGTCACGGTCAAGCCCGGGGACACCCGCTTCGAGACGGACTTCGACAAACACGAGGAACACGTCAAGGACTTCAACGCGGAACAGGCCAGGAACCGCGAGAACAACGACTGATGACCACCGCACCGCACCACCGCAGGGCCGCCGTACTCGGCTCGCCCATCGCCCACTCGCTCTCCCCGGCACTGCACCGCGCCGCCTACGCGGCGCTCGGCCTGCCCGGCTGGAGCTACGACCGCTTCGAGCTGACCGAGGACGGCCTGCCCGCCTTCCTCGACGGCCTCGGCCCGGAGTGGGCCGGGCTCTCGCTGACCATGCCGCTCAAGCGAGCCGTCATCCCGCTGCTGGACGGGATCGGGGAGACCGCCGCCGCCGTGGAGGCGGTCAACACGGTCATCCTCGGCCCCGACGGGCACCGGCGGGGTGAGAACACCGATGTGCCGGGGCTGGTCGCCGCGCTGCGCGAACAGGGCGTCACCCGGGTGCCCCGGGCCGCCGTGCTCGGCGCCGGGGCCACCGCCTCCTCGGCTCTGGCCGCACTGGCGCAGCTGTGCGACGGTGAGGTCACGGCCTATGTACGCGGCCCCGAGCGTGCCGCCGAGATGCGCGGCTGGGGTGAGCGCCTGGGTGTCCCCGTCACCACCGCCGCCTGGGCGGACGCCGCGCGGGCGCTCGACGCCCCGCTGGTGATCGCCACCACCCCGGCCGGGGCCACGGACGCGCTCGCCGCCGCGGTGCCGGCCGCGCCCGGCATCCTCTTCGACGTGCTGTACGAACCCTGGCCCACCGCCCTGGCCGCCGCCTGGTCGGCCCGCGGCGGGCGGCTGCTGGGCGGGCTCGACCTGCTGGTGCATCAGGCGGTCCTCCAGGTCGAGGCGATGACCGGTGTGGCCCCGGCCCCGATCGAGGAGATGCGCGCGGCCGGCGAGGCCGCGCTCTCCTCGCGAGGGAACTGACCCCACCCCGGCCCGCTCCGGCCCACGTACTGGACGGGGCGGCGGCCCGTGCTGCCGGGCGTGGGAGGATCGGGGCAGCAGTTCAGCAGGGGTCGAGCACCGAAGGAGCACCGTTGAGCAGGTTGCGCTGGCTGACCGCGGGGGAGTCGCATGGCCCCGCCCTGGTCGCGACGTTGGAGGGGCTGCCGGCCGGGGTGCCGATCACCACGGAGATGGTGGCGGACGCGCTGGCGCGGCGGCGGCTCGGCTACGGGCGCGGCGCCCGGATGAAGTTCGAGCGCGACGAGGTCACCTTCCTCGGCGGGGTACGGCACGGCCTGACCCTCGGTTCCCCGGTGGCGATCATGGTCGGCAACACCGAGTGGCCCAAGTGGGAGAAGGTCATGGCGGCCGACCCGGTGGACCCGGCGGAGCTGGCCGATCTGGGCCGCGCCGCCCCGCTCACCCGCCCCCGCCCCGGCCACGCGGATCTGGCCGGCATGCAGAAGTACGGCTTCGACGAGGCCCGCCCGGTGCTGGAGCGCGCCTCCGCCCGGGAGACCGCGGCCCGCGTCGCGCTGGGCACCGTCGCCCGCTCCTACCTCAAGGAGACCGCCGGGATCGAGATCGTCTCGCACGTGGTGGGGCTCGGCGCCGCCGTCGCCCCCGCCGGTCCGGTTCCGGCCCCCGGCGACGTGGAGCGGCTGGACGCCGACCCGGTGCGCTGCCTGGACCCGCAGGCCAGTGCGGCGATGGTCGCCGAGATCGACCAGGCCCACAAGGACGGTGACACCCTGGGCGGCGTCGTCGAGGTCGTCGCCCACGGCGTCCCCGTGGGGCTCGGCTCCCACGTGCACTGGGACCGCCGCCTGGACGCCCGGCTCGCCGCCGCCCTGATGGGCATCCAGGCCATCAAGGGCGTGGAGGTCGGCGACGGCTTCGAGCTCGCCCGGGTGCCCGGATCGAAGGCCCACGACGAGATCGTGCCCACCCCCGAGGGCGTGCGCCGCTCCTCCGGCCGCTCCGGCGGCACCGAGGGCGGCCTGAGCACCGGTGAACTGCTGCGGGTCCGCGCCGCGATGAAGCCGATCGCCACGGTGCCGCGCGCCCTGGCCACCATCGACGTGACCACCGGCGAGGTGGCCGCCGCGCACCACCAGCGCTCGGACGTGTGCGCCGTGCCGGCCGCCGGCATCGTCGCCGAGGCCATGGTGGCGCTGGTGCTGGCGGACGCCGTCGCCGAGAAGTTCGGCGGCGACTCGGTCCCCGAGACCCGCCGCAACGTCACCGGCTACCTCGACCACCTGGGGATCCGGTGACCGCTCCCCGCGTGGTGCTGGTCGGTCCGCCCGGCAGCGGCAAGAGCACGGTGGGCGCGGTGCTCGCCGAACGGCTCGGCACCACCTTGCGGGACACCGACACCGACATCGAACAGGGCGCCGGGCGCGCCATCCCCGACATCTTCGTCGAGGACGGCGAGGCGCACTTCCGCGCCCTGGAGGCCGCCGCCGTACGGGCCGCGCTCAGTGGGCACGACGGCGTGGTGTCCCTGGGCGGCGGCGCCGTCCTGGACGCCGGCACCCGGGCGCTGCTGGCCCCGCTGCCGGTGGTCTTCCTCCAGGTCGCGCTGCCCGACGCGATCCGCCGGGTGGGCCTGGACTCGGCCCGCCCCCTGCTGGCCGTCAACCCCCGCCAGCAGTGGCGCGCGCTGATGGAGGCGCGCCTGCCGCTGTACGAGGAGGTGGCCTCCACGGTCATCGACACCGAGGGCCTGACACCGGAAGAGGTCGCCCAGGCGATCGTCGACGCGATGGAGCTGACCGCCGCATGACCACCCCCGAACCGACGCCGCCGACCCGGATCTCCGTCGCCGGCAGCGAGGGCACCGCCCCGTACGACGTGCTGGTGGGCCGGGCGCTGCTGGGTGAACTGCCCGCGCTGATCGGCCCGGCCGCCAAGCGGGTGGCCGTGCTGCACCCCGAGGCGCTGGCCTCCACCGGCGAGGTGCTGCGCGACGACCTGGCCGACCAGGGGTACGAGGCGATCGCCGTCCAGCTGCCGAACGGTGAGGAGGCCAAGACGGCCGAGGTCGCCGCCTACTGCTGGAAGGCTCTCGGCCAGACCGGCTTCACCCGTACCGATGTGATCGTCGGCGTGGGTGGCGGCGCCACCACCGATGTCGCCGGGTTCGTCGCCGCCAGCTGGCTGCGCGGGGTGCGCTGGGTGGCGGTGCCCACCACGGTGCTGGGCATGGTGGACGCCGCCGTGGGCGGCAAGACCGGCATCAACACCGCCGAGGGCAAGAACCTGGTCGGCGCCTTCCATCCGCCGGCCGGGGTGCTGTGCGACCTGGCGGCGCTGGAGTCGCTGCCGGTGCACGACTACGTCTCCGGGCTCGCCGAGATCATCAAGGCCGGGTTCATCGCCGACCCGGTCATCCTGGACCTGATCGAGGCCGACCCCGAGGCCGCCCGCAGCGCGGTCGGCCCGGCCACCGCCGAGCTGATCGAGCGGGCCATCCGGGTGAAGGCCGAGGTGGTCTCCGGCGATCTGAAGGAGTCCGGGCGCCGCGAGATCCTCAACTACGGGCACACCCTGGCGCACGCCATCGAGAAGAACGAGCGCTACAACTGGCGGCACGGCGCGGCTGTCGCCGTGGGCATGGTGTTCGCCGCCGAGCTGGGCCGGATCGCGGGCCGCCTGGACGACGCCACCGCGGACCGGCACCGCGCCATCCTGGAAGCGGTCGGACTGCCCGTGACCTACCGTGGCGACCAGTGGCCCAAGCTGGTGCAGACCATGCGGGTGGACAAGAAGACCCGGGGCGATCTGCTGCGTTTCATCGTGCTGGAGGGGCTGGCCAGGCCGGCCGTTCTGGAGGGCCCCGACCCGGCGATGCTGCTCGCCGCGCACGCGGAGATCGCCGCCTGACCACCCGGGGCGGCGGCTGTGGTACCCGCCACATCCGCCGCCCCGGAAACCGGGACAGACCCGGACCGTCCCCCGCGTACCGGCGCCGGGTCCGGTACCTCCCGGCACTCCACGGCCCCATCACGCGTTCCCCGGGCGTCACCCTGGCCGGGTACGGTGTGTCACCGACCGGCAAAGCCGCGCGGAACTGACTGCCGTGCCCTCAGACATCGGAGTGGAAGCCGGATGCATCAACCCGGGATGCCCCTGCCGCCGCCCGCCCCGTTCGACGGCGGAACGGGTGGCGGGATCCAGCTGCCGGCGGGCACCGCGGTGCCCGCCCCGCCGCCCGCCACCGCCCCCCTGCACCCCGATGTCTCGCACACCGGGGTGGCCGTACTGCTGATCGGTCCGGCCGGCGCGGGCAAGACCACCGTCGCCCGCTACTGGGCCGACCGCCGCCCGGTGCCCACCGCCAGCATCAGCCTGGACGATGTGCGTGAGTGGGTGCGCGCCGGGTTCGCCGATCCGCGCGCCGGGTGGGACGACCGTTCCGAGGCCCAGTACCGGCTGGCCCGCCGCACCTGTGGCTTCGCCGCCCGCAACTATCTGGCCAACGGCATCTCCTGCATCCTGGACGACGCGGTCTTCCCGGACCGCCCCGCCGTCGGCCTCGGCGGCTGGAAGCGGCACGTGGGCCCGGGGCTGATCCCCATCGTGCTGCTGCCGGGCCTGGATGTCGTGCTGGAACGCAACGCGGCCCGCAGCGGCACCCGGCGGCTGTCCGACGAGGAGGTCGCGACCATCCACGGCCGGATGGCCGGCTGGTACGGCTCGGGGCTGCCGATCATCGACAACTCCCGGCACGACGTGGCCACCACCGCCCGGATGCTGGACGAGGCGGTGGCCCGCAGCCTGTCCAGCCCGCCTGCCTGGTGAGGGCCTCGCCCGGCGCCGCGTGACGCACCGGCGCCACGTTAGGACGTGTTGAAGGCGCCTGGCGGCGCTGTGCTGCGTAGGCTCGGTCCATGTCCGAGGTACATGCCGCCCGGCGCTCCCGGCTGCGGGCCCGCTGCTCGGCTGCCGGCAGCACCGCCCTGGTCGTCTCCCGCCCCGCCAATGTCCGTTATCTGGTCGGCGCCGCCCCCGCCGACGCGGTCCTGCTGGTGGGCCGGTTGGGGGACGATGTCCTGCTCAGCCACTGGGAGGCGGCCGACGCCATCGCCGACCCACGCCCCGCCGACGCGGAGGGGATGCGCACCGAGGTGCTGCACGGGGAGAGCGATCCGGCGACCGCCGCCGTCGCGATGGCGATGAAGGCCGGTGCCGATGCCGTGGCCGTCGAGGAACATCATCTGACCGTCTCCCGCCACCGGGCGCTGGCCGCCGGCGCCCCCGGGGTGCGGCTGACCGATCTGGGCCGGGCCGTGGAGGACCAGCGGCTGGTCAAGGACGAGGACGAGATCTCGTCCCTGCGGATCGCCGCCGAGATCACCGACCGGGCGCTGGGGGAGTTGCTGGAGTCGATCCTGGTGGGCCGCACCGAGCGGCACCTGGCGCTGGAGCTGGAGCGGCGGCTGGTGGACCACGGCGCGGACGGCCCGGCCTTCCCCACGTCGGTGGCCACCGGCACCCACTCCGGGGTGGCCGGGCACCGGCCCACCGACCGGCGGGTGGAGGAGGGCGATTTCCTGTCGGTGTGCCTGGGGGCCAGGTTCCGCGGCTACCGCTGCCGGATCGGCCGTACCTTCGTGATCGGCTCCAGCCCGGCCGACTGGCAGATCGAGCTGTACGACCTGGTGTTCTCCGCGCAGCGGGCGGCCCGGGAGTCCCTGGAACCGGGCACCGAGTACCGCGCGGTGGACCGGGCGGCGCGTACGGTGCTGGAGGCGGCGGGCCACGGTTCGGCGCTGGGACCGGCCACCGGGCACGGGGTGGGACTGGAAATCGGGGAGGACCCACGGCTGTCCCCGGCCGCCATGGGTAGACTGGGCCCTTGTGTGCCGGTCACCGTCGAGCCGGGAGTACACCTCCCGGGCCGGGGCGGAGTCCGGATCGATGACACGCTCGTCGTTCGCTCCCCGGCGGACGGCGGTCCTGAGCTACTTACCATCACGACCAAGGAACTCCTCGCTCTGTGACCGGCTTCGCCCGGCGCACGGGGGTTCCTCCGGTCCCCCCAGCAGCAGTCTGTAGGAGATTCCGCGACCGTGGCCACCACGAACGACCTCAAGAACGGCCTCGTGCTCAAGCTCGACGGCGGACAGTTGTGGTCCGTAGTCGAGTTCCAGCACGTCAAGCCCGGCAAGGGCGGCGCCTTTGTGCGCACCAAGCTGAAGAACGTGCTCTCCGGCAAGGTCGTCGACAAGACCTTCAACGCCGGCACCAAGGTCGAGACCGCCACCGTCGACCGTCGGGGGATGCAGTTCTCCTACAAGGACGGCACCGACTTCGTCTTCATGGACACCGAGACCTTCGAGCAGCTGCCGATCGACCCCAAGACGGTGGGCGAGGCGGCCAACTTCCTGCTGGAGGGCTTCGAGGCCACCGTGGCCATCTACGAGGGCACTCCGCTGTTCGTGGAGCTGCCGGCCTCGGTCGAGCTGACCATCGAGTACACCGAGCCCGGTGTCCAGGGCGATCGCTCCACCGGCGGCACCAAGCCCGCCAAGCTGGAGACCGGCTACGAGATCGGCGTCCCGCTGTTCATCACCACGGGCGAGAAGATCAAGGTCGACACCCGCTCCGGTGAATACCTCGGCCGGGTGAACAGCTGACGTGTCCGCGCGCAGCAAGGCACGGCAGCGGGCGCTCCAGATCCTTTTCGAGGCGGATCAGCGCGCTGCCGACCCCACCGATGTCCTGGCCGAGTGGACGCGCAAGGCCCTGAGCGATCAGGCGAATCCGCAGGTCAATCCGTACACCAGGGAGCTGGTGGAGGGGTTTTCGGAGCGGGCGGAGCGGATCGACGAACTGCTGGCGCAGTACACGATCGGCTGGCCGCTGGACCGGATGCCGGCCGTGGACCGCAACATTCTGCGGCTGAGCGCCTTCGAGCTCATCTGGCGGGACGATGTGCCCGATCCTGTGGTGCTCGACGAGGCCGTGCAGCTGGCCCGGGAGTTCTCCACCGATGATTCGCCGGCCTTCGTGAACGGCCTGCTGGGACGGCTCAAGGAGCTGAAGCCCTCTTTGCGGCGCTGAGGCGCCACGGCAGGGGCGGGCGGCGGGCCATGTGTGGCCGGCCGCCCGCCCCTGTGCCGTACGCCGCTCCGGGCGGCGCACTGCCGATGCGACGCGCGTTGCGTACGCCCCGGGTCAGCTCTCCTCGGCCTGCACCGCACGGCGGGCGTCGGCGCCCAGCACACCCCAGCTGATCAGCTGTTCGGTCAGCACCGAGGGGGACTGGTCGTAGATCACCGCGAGGGTGCGCAGGTCGTCCTGGCGGATCGAGAGCACCTTGCCGTTGTAGTCACCGCGCTGGCTCTGGATGGTGGCGGTGTAGCGCTGCAGCGGACCGGCCTTCTCGCTGGGCAGCGTGGCGAGCCGCTCCAGGTCGAGGACCAGCTTCGGCGGCGGCTCGGCGGCCCCGCCGGGCGTGGTGCCGGGCAGCAGTTCCTGGACCGGCACGCCGTAGAAGTCCGCCAGCTCCGCGAGGCGCTGCACGGTCACCGCGCGGTCACCGCGCTCGTACGAGCCGACCACGACCGCCTTCCAGCGGCCCTGGGACTTCTCCTCGACCCCATGGAGCGACAGACCCTGCTGGGTACGGATGGCGCGGAGCTTGGCTCCGAGCTGTTTGGCGTATTCGCTGGACATGTGTCTCCCCGGACGGCGGTTTTGTTACTCAGTGTGAGGTTACGCAGCGTGATATCTCTCGTCAAGCCGGACCGGCTTCCTCCTCTCTGACCTGGGGCGATGCGGAGCGTATCGAGTGCCCTGCTATGGTTCATTCGAACACCAGACGTCCTTTAAGGCCCGTCCCGTGAGGCGGGGAAGGAGGTCCGTTTCGTATGGACACCCAAGAACCACCGCCGGCCCGCTCCGTCCTGGAAGCGCCGGACATCGCGCGGGCACTGACCCGCATCGCCCACGAGATCGTCGAACGCGCCAAAGGCGCCGACGACGTGGTGCTGCTGGGCATCCCCACCCGAGGGGTCTATCTGGCCCACCGGCTGACCGCCCGGCTCGCCGAGATCACCGGACACCCGGTGCCCGTGGGCTCCCTGGACATCACCATGTACCGCGACGACCTGCGGCTGCGCCCGGCCCGCGCCCTGGCGCGCACCGAGATCCCCGGCGCCGGCATCGACGGCGCGCTGGTCGTCCTGGTCGACGACGTGCTCTTCTCCGGCCGCACCATCCGGGCCGCCCTCGACGCCCTGGGCGACATCGGCCGCCCGCGCGCCGTCCAGCTGGCGGTCCTGGTCGACCGGGGGCACCGCGAGCTGCCGATCCGCGCCGACTACGTCGGCAAGAACATTCCCACCTCCCTGCGGGAGACGGTCAAGGTCCAGCTCACCGAGGAGGACGGCCGCGACGGCGTGCTCCTGGGCGTACGCGAGGACGCCTCCGCCGCCGAGCGGTAGCGCGTCCCGTACGGCCCGGCCCCCCACCCGGCCCGGCCGTGCCCGCGCCTGCCCGCACGCCCTCAGCTCCCCTTCACCTCTGGGAAGGCAATGATGAAGCGCCATCTCATCTCGGCCACCGACCTCAGCCGTGACGACGCCGTCCTCGTCCTCGACACCGCCGAGGAAATGGCCAGGATCGCCGACCGGCCGATCAAGAAACTGCCCACCCTGCGCGGCCGCACGGTCGTCAACCTCTTCTTCGAGGACTCCACCCGGACCCGGATCTCCTTCGAAGCGGCCGCCAAGCGGCTCTCCGCCGATGTGATCAACTTCTCGGCCAAGGGCTCCTCGGTCTCCAAGGGCGAATCCCTCAAGGACACCGCCCTCACCCTCCAGGCGATGGGCGCCGACGCCGTCGTCATCCGGCACCACGACTCCGGCGCCCCGCACCGGCTCGCCACCTCGGGCTGGATCGGCGGCTCGGTGGTCAACGCGGGCGACGGCACCCACGAACACCCCACCCAGGCGCTGCTGGACGCCTTCACCATCCGGCGCCGGCTGGCCGCCGACGGGCAGGGCCTGGGCACCGACCTCGCCGGCCGCCGGGTCACCGTCGTCGGCGACATCCTGCACTCCCGGGTGGCCCGCTCCAACGTCCAGCTGCTGCACACGCTCGGCGCCGAGGTGACCGTCGTCGCCCCGCCCACCCTGGTGCCCATCGGCGTCGAACACTGGCCCTGCGCCGTCTCCTACGACCTGGACGCGGTCCTGCCCAAGTCCGACGCCGTCATGATGCTGCGCGTCCAGCGCGAACGGATGAACGCCGCCTACTTCCCGACCGAGCGCGAGTACGCCCGCCGCTACGGCCTGGACGGCGACCGCATGTCCCGGATGCCGGGCCACGCCATCGTCATGCACCCCGGCCCGATGAACCGGGGCATGGAGATCACCGCCGAGGTCGCCGACTCCCCCCGCTGCACCGCCGTCGAGCAGGTCACCAACGGCGTCAGCATCCGCATGGCCGTCCTGTACCTGCTGCTCGGCGGTGCCGAGCCCGCCGCCACCAAGGAAACCCATGAGTGAGACCACAACCCACCGGCGCACCCTGATCAAGGGCGCCAGGATCCTCGGCGGACGGCCGCAGGACCTGCTGATCGACAACGGCGTCATCGCCGAGATCGGCACCGGCGTCCCCGCCGCGGGCGCCACCGTGATCGACGCGGACGGCAGCATCGCGCTGCCCGGCCTCGTCGATCTCCACACCCACCTGCGCGAGCCCGGCCGTGAGGACTCCGAGACCGTCCTCACCGGCACCCGGGCCGCCGCCGCCGGCGGCTACACCGCCGTGCACGCCATGGCCAACACCTTCCCCGTCGCCGACACCGCCGGCGTCGTGGAGCAGGTGTGGCGCCTGGGCCGCGAGTCCGGCTACTGCGACGTCCAGCCCATCGGGGCCGTCACCGTCGGCCTGGGCGGCAAGCAGCTCGCCGAGCTGGGCGCCATGCACGACAGCGCGGCCGGCGTCACCGTCTTCTCCGACGACGGCAAGTGCGTGGACGACGCCGTGATCATGCGCCGTGCCCTGGAGTACGTGAAGGCGTTCGACGGCGTGATCGCCCAGCACGCCCAGGAACCCCGGCTCACCGAGGGCGCCCAGATGAACGAGGGCACCGTCTCCGCCGAACTGGGACTGACCGGCTGGCCGGCCGTCGCCGAGGAATCGATCATCGCCCGCGACATCCTGCTCGCCGCCCACGTCGGCTCCCGGCTGCACATCTGCCACCTGTCCACCGCCGGCTCCGTGGAGCTGGTGCGCTGGGCCAAGTCCAAGGGCTGGCGCGTCACCGCCGAGGTCACCCCGCACCACCTGCTGCTCACCGACGAGCTGGTGCGCTCCTACGACCCGGTCTACAAGGTCAACCCGCCGCTGCGCACCGAGACCGACGTGCTGGCGCTGCGCGAGGCACTCGCGGACGGCACCATCGACATTGTGGCCACCGATCACGCCCCGCACCCCCACGAGGACAAGGACTGCGAGTGGGGTGCCGCCGCCATGGGGATGATCGGCCTGGAGACGGCGCTCTCCGTGGTCCAGCAGACCATGGTCGACACCGGACTCATGGACTGGGCCAAGGTCGCCGACCGGATGTCGTACGCGCCCGCCGCCATCGGCCGCCTCGCCGGACACGGCCGCCCGCTCGCTGTGGGGGAGCCCGCCAACCTGACCCTGCTCGACCCGGCATACCGTTCGGTGGTGGACCCCGCGGGATTCGTCTCCCGCAGCCGGAACACCCCCTACCGGGGGCGTGAGCTGCCGGGCCGGGTGACGCACACCTTCCTGCGGGGCCGGGCAACGGTCACGGACGGGAATCTCACATGAGTCACAACTTCACGGCGCACCTGATCGCACTCGCCGACGACGGCGTCGAACGCAAGTCGGCCGAGGTCACCGACTGGGCCGCGCGCATCGGCTGGGTCGTGGGCCTGCTGCTGCTCGTCGCCCTCGTCTACTGGCTGATGCGCGAGGGCTGGAAGTGGCGCGGCAGCCTCCAGGGCGACCTGCCCGAGCTGCCCGCGCTGCCCACCGCCCCCGGCGAGCCCCGGCTGCGGATGGCCGGCCGCTACCACGGCTCCACCACCGCCGGACAGTGGCTGGACCGCATCGTCGCGCACGGCCTGGGCGCCCGCAGCCGCGCCGAGCTGACCCTCACCGACGAGGGCATCGCCGTGGTGCGCCCCGGAGCCCCCGATTTCCTGATCCCGGCCGAGCGCGTCCGCGAGGCCCGGCTCGACAAGGGCATCGCCGGCAAGGTCCTCACCGAGGGCGGACTGCTGGTGATCACCTGGGAGCACGGCGACCGCCTGCTGGACTCCGGCTTCCGGTCCGACCGCGCCGAGGAGCACGCCGCCTGGATCCAGGCCCTGGGCCCCGCCGCCACCACGGCCGCCGCCCCGCACACCCCCGAAGAAGGTGCCGCATGACCACCGCCACCACCCGCACCCACCCCGCCGTACTCGTTCTGGAGGACGGCCGCACCTTCCGCGGCCGCAGCTACGGGGCGGTTGGCCAGACCCTCGGCGAGGCCGTCTTCTCCACCGGCATGACCGGCTACCAGGAGACCCTCACCGACCCCTCGTACCACCGCCAGGTTGTCGTCATGACCGCCCCGCACATCGGCAACACCGGCGTCAACGACGAGGACCCCGAATCGGGCCGGATCTGGGTCGCCGGCTACGTCGTCCGCGACCCCGCCCGGATCCCCTCCAACTGGCGCTCCGCCCGCACCCTGGACGACGAACTCACCGCCCAGGGCGTGGTGGGCATCAGCGGCATCGACACCCGCGCCCTCACCCGCCACCTGCGGGAACGCGGCGCCATGCGGGTCGGCATCTTCTCCGGCGACGCGCTCGCCGCCGAGGACGAACTCCTCACCCGGGTCCAGGCCGCCCCCCAGATGAGCGGCGCCGACCTGGCCGCCGAGGTCGCCACCACCGAGCCGTACACCGTGCCGGCCCAGGGCGCGCGCCGCTTCACCGTGGCCGCCGTGGACCTCGGCATCAAGGGCATGACCCCCCACCGGATGGCCGAGCGCGGCATCGAGGTGCACGTGCTGCCGGCCACCGCCACCGTCGAGGAGATCTACGCCACCGCACCGGACGGCGTCTTCTTCTCCAACGGACCCGGCGACCCGGCCACCGCCGACCACGCCGTGGCCCTCATGCGCGGCGTCCTGGAACGCGGCACCCCGCTGTTCGGCATCTGCTTCGGCAACCAGATCCTGGGCCGCGCCCTGGGCTTCGGCACCTACAAGCTCAAGTACGGCCACCGGGGCATCAACCAGCCGGTCAAGGACCGTGCCACCGGCAAGGTCGAGGTCACCGCCCACAACCACGGGTTCGCCGTCGACGCCCCGCTCGACACCGTCTCCGACACCCCCTTCGGCCGCGCCGAGGTCTCCCACGTCTGCCTCAACGACAACGTCGTCGAAGGGCTGCGACTGCTCGACCGGCCGGCCTTCAGCGTCCAGTACCACCCCGAAGCGGCAGCCGGCCCGCACGACGCCGCCTACCTGTTCGACCGCTTCGTCTCCCTGATGGAGGACCAGCGTGCCTAAGCGCACCGACATCCAGTCCGTCCTGGTCATCGGATCCGGTCCGATCGTCATCGGACAGGCCGCCGAGTTCGACTACTCGGGCACCCAGGCATGCCGCGTGCTGAAGTCCGAGGGACTGCGCGTCATCCTCGTCAACTCCAATCCGGCCACGATCATGACCGACCCGGAGATCGCCGACGCCACCTACGTCGAGCCGATCACCCCGGAGTACGTAGAGAAGATCATCGACAAGGAGCGGCCCGACGCGCTGCTCCCCACCCTCGGCGGCCAGACCGCCCTCAACACCGCCATCGCCCTGCACGGCGCCGGCACCCTGGACCGGTACGGCGTGGAGCTGATCGGCGCCAACGTCGAGGCCATCAACAAGGGCGAGGACCGCGAGCTGTTCAAGGGCGTGGTCGAGGCGGTACGGGAGAAGATCGGCCACGGCGAATCCGCCCGTTCCGTCATCTGCCACTCGATGGCCGAGGTGCTCGCCGGCGTCCCCGCCCTCGGCGGCTACCCCGTCGTGGTCCGCCCCTCCTTCACCATGGGCGGTGCCGGCTCCGGCTTCGCGCACGACGAGGAGGAGCTGCGCCGCATCGCCGGCCAGGGCCTGGCCCTGTCGCCCACCACCGAGGTGCTCCTGGAGGAGTCCATCCTGGGGTGGAAGGAGTACGAGCTGGAGCTGATGCGCGACCGCGCCGACAACGTGGTCGTGGTGTGCTCCATCGAGAACCTCGACCCGATGGGCGTGCACACCGGCGACTCCATCACCGTCGCCCCCGCCATGACCCTCACCGACCGCGAGTACCAGATCCTGCGGGACATCGGTATCGCCGTCATCCGCGAGGTCGGCGTCGACACCGGCGGCTGCAACATCCAGTTCGCCGTCAACCCCGAGGACGGCCGCGTCGTCGTCATCGAGATGAACCCCCGGGTCTCGCGCTCCTCCGCGCTCGCCTCCAAGGCCACCGGCTTCCCGATCGCCAAGATCGCCGCCCGGCTCGCCATCGGCTACACGCTGGACGAGATCCCCAACGACATCACCGAGCAGACCCCGGCCTCCTTCGAGCCCACCCTCGACTACGTGGTGGTCAAGGTCCCGCGGTTCGCCTTCGAGAAGTTCCCGGCCGCCGACTCCTCCCTCACCACCACCATGAAGTCGGTGGGCGAGGCCATGGCCATCGGCCGCAACTTCACCGAGGCGCTCAACAAGGCGCTGCGCTCCCTGGAGAAGAAGGACTCCCAGTTCGACTTCAGCGGTGAGCCGGGCGACAAGGCGGAGCTGCTGGTGCGCGCCCAGATGCCCACCGACGGCCGGCTGAACACCGTGATGGCCGCCATCCGGGCCGGCGCCACCCCCGAAGAGGTCTTCGACGCCACCAAGATCGACCCCTGGTTCGTCGACCAGCTGTTCCTGGTCGCGGAGATCGCCGGGGAGATCGCCGCCGCCGAACTCCTGGACGCCGACCTGCTGGCTCACGCCAAGCGGCACGGCTTCTCCGACGCCCAGATCGCCGGCATCCGCGGCCTGCGCGAGGACGTGGTGCGCGAGGTGCGGCACGCCCTGGGCGTACGCCCCGTCTACAAGACCGTGGACACCTGCGCCGCCGAGTTCGCCGCCCGCACCCCGTACCTCTACTCCTCCTACGACGAGGAGAGCGAGGTCGGCCCGCGCACCAAGCCCGCCGTGATCATCCTGGGCTCCGGGCCCAACCGCATCGGCCAGGGCATCGAGTTCGACTACTCCTGTGTGCACGCCTCCTTCGCGCTCAGCGAGGCCGGCTACGAGACCGTCATGGTCAACTGCAACCCCGAGACCGTCTCCACCGACTACGACACCTCCGACCGGCTCTACTTCGAGCCGCTCACCCTGGAGGACGTCCTGGAGATCGTGCACGCCGAACAGCAGGCGGGACCGCTGGCCGGCGTCATCGTCCAGCTCGGCGGCCAGACCCCGCTCGGCCTGGCCCAGGCCCTGAAGGACAACGGCGTCCCGATCGTCGGCACCTCGCCCGAGGCCATCAACCTCGCCGAGGAACGCGGCCACTTCGGCCGCGTCCTGGAGGCCGCCGGACTGCCCGCGCCCAAGTACGGCACCGCCCACTCCTTCGAAGAGGCCCGCACCATCGCCGCCGGCATCGGCTACCCCGTGATGGTCCGCCCCAGCTACGTGCTCGGCGGACGCGGCATGCAGATCGTCTACGACGAGCCCTCGCTCGCCGACTACCTCCAGCGGCACGCCGGGCTGATCTCCGAACACCCGGTGCTCATCGACCGCTTCCTCGACGACGCCATCGAGATCGACGTCGACGCCCTCTACGACGGCCAGGAGCTCTACCTGGGCGGCGTCATGGAGCACATCGAGGAAGCCGGTATCCACTCCGGCGACTCCGCCTGCGCCCTGCCGCCCATCACCCTGGGCGGCCACGACATCAAGCGGCTGCGTGCCTCCACCGAGGCCATCGCCGCCGGGGTCGGGGTCCGCGGACTGATCAACATCCAGTTCGCGCTCTCCGGCGACATCCTCTACGTGCTGGAGGCCAACCCCCGCGCCTCCCGCACCGTTCCCTTCACCTCCAAGGCCACCGCGGTCCCGCTGGCCAAGGCCGCCGCCCGCATCTCGCTCGGCGCCACCGTCGCCGAACTGCGCGCCGAGGGCCTGCTGCCCGCCCACGGCGACGGCGGCACCCTGCCGATGGACGCGCCCATCTCGGTCAAGGAAGCCGTGATGCCCTGGTCGCGCTTCCGCGACGTGCACGGCCGCGGCGTGGACACCGTGCTCGGGCCCGAGATGCGCTCCACCGGCGAGGTCATGGGCATCGACTCGGTGTTCGGCACCGCCTACGCCAAGTCCCAGGCCGGCGCCTACGGAGCGCTGCCCACCAAGGGCCGGGCGTTCATCTCCATCGCCAACCGCGACAAGCGGGCCATGATCTTCCCGGCCCGCGCCCTGGTCGAGCACGGCTTCGAACTGCTCGCCACCTCGGGCACCGCGGAGGTGCTGCGCCGCAACGGCATCGAGGCCACCGTGGTGCGCAAGCAGAGCGAGGGCGAAGGCCCGAACGGTGAGCGGACCATCGTCCAGCTCATCCACGACGGACACGTCGACCTGATCGTCAACACCCCCTACGGCACCGGCGGCCGGCTGGACGGCTACGACATCCGTACGGCGGCCGTGGCGCGCGCCGTGCCCTGCCTCACCACCGTGCAGGCGCTGGCCGCCGCCGTCCAGGGCATCGACGCCCTGCGCCACGGCGATGTCGGCGTCCGCTCGCTCCAGGACCACGCCCGGCACCTGATCAGTGCCAGGGAAGCCGCCGGCGAGGGGGCGGGCGCCTGACATGGGACGCGCCTACTCCCTGCTGTTCCGTACGGTCCTCACCCGGATCGACCCCGAACGCGCCCACCACCTCGCGTTCGGGGCGATCCGGGCGGCCGCCTCCGTCCCCGTGCTGCGCGACGCGGTACGGGCCGGGTTCGCGCCCCGCTTCCCGCAGCTGCGGGTGCGGGCGCTGGGCCGCACCATGCCGGGGCCCTTCGGGCTCGCCGCCGGCTTCGACAAGAACGCGGTGGGCATCGACGGCCTGGCCATGCTGGGCTTCGACCACGTCGAGATCGGCACCGTCACCGGACAGCCGCAGCCCGGCAATCCGCGCCGCCGGCTCTTCCGGCTGGTGGCCGACCGCGCCGTGATCAACCGGATGGGCTTCAACAACGACGGCTCGGCCGCCGTCGCCGCCCGGCTGGCCCGCCGCACACCCCGCCCCGGTGGCACCGTGGTGGGCGTCAACATCGGCAAGACCAAGGCCGTCCCCGAGGCGGAGGCCGTCGCCGACTACGTCACCTCCACCGAACGGCTGGCCGAGCACGCCGACTACCTGGTGGTCAACGTCTCCTCGCCCAACACCCCGGGACTGCGCGCCCTGCAGGCCGTGGACCAGCTGCGCCCGCTGCTGAGCGCGGTGCGCGAGGCGGCCGACCGCGCGGTCACCGCGCGCCGGGTGCCGCTGCTGGTGAAGATCGCCCCCGATCTCGCCGACGAGGACATCGACGCCGTCGCCGATCTCGCCCTGGAACTGGGCCTGGACGGCATCATCGCCACCAACACCACCATCGGCCGGGACGCGCTGGCCACCCCCGCCGATGAGGTGGCCGCCATCGGCGCGGGCGGACTGTCCGGCGCCCCGCTCACCGAGCGCTCGCTGGAGGTACTGCGCCGGCTGTACGCGCGCACCGGTGGCAGGCTCACCCTGATCGGGGTCGGCGGCATCACCACCGCCGAGGACGCCTGGGCCCGGATCCGGGCCGGCGCCACCCTGATCCAGGGCTACAGCGGCTTCATCTACCAGGGCCCGGCCTGGGCCCGGCACATCCACCGCGGACTGGCCAGGCAGCTGGCGGCCAGCCCGTACGCCACGCTGGCCGAGGCGGTCGGCACCGAGATCACCGAGGCGACCGCGGCCACCGCGAGCACCCGGGGCGACAGGAGCCCCGTGGACACCGAGGCCGAGGAGGGCCGGGCATGAGCGCACCGGAGCCGTTCGGCGCCCGGCTGCGCCGGGCCATGGACGAGCGCGGGCCGTTGTGCGTGGGGATCGACCCGCACGCACAACTGCTCGCCGACTGGGGGCTCGGCGACGACATCGCGGGCCTCGAACGCTTCACCCGCACCGTGGTGGAGGCACTCGCCGACCGCGTCGCCGTCCTCAAGCCGCAGTCCGCGTTCTTCGAGCGCTTCGGCTCGCGGGGCGTGGCCGTCCTGGAACGGGCCATCGCCGACAGCCGTGACGCCGGGGCGCTGGTGCTCACCGACGTCAAGCGCGGGGACATCGGCTCCACCATGGCCGCCTACGCCTCCGCCTATCTGGAGCCCGGTGCCCCGCTGTTCTCGGACGCGATCACCGTCTCCCCCTACCTCGGCTTCGAGTCGCTGCGGCCCGCGCTGGACCTGGCGCGGGCCAACGGGGGCGGGATCTTCGTCCTGGGCCTCACCTCCAACCCGGAGGGCGCCCAGGTGCAGCGGGCCACCGCCGCCGACGGCCGTCCGCTGGCCCAACTGATGCTGGACGCCATCGCGCGGGAGAACGCGGGCGCCGACCCGCTGGGCTCGGTCGGCGCGGTGATCGGTGCCACCCTGGGCACGGCGGGGGTGGACCTGGCGGTCAACGGCCCGCTGCTGGCTCCCGGAATCGGCGCGCAGGGCGCCACCGCAGCCGATCTGCCCAGGCTGTTCGGGGCCCAGAGTGGTCATGTGGTGCCCAGTGTCAGCCGGTCCGTGCTGCGTCGCGGGCCCTCGGTCGAAGGGCTGCGCACGGCCGCGGAGGAGGAGGTCCGGGCGCTGTCCGCAGTGGTCCCTGACCACCGTTGAGCCCTCTGCCGTAGAGAAATGTCCGAAAAGTTCGTACTGATTGAACGCTGACCTGGACTTTTTGACGATTCTCGCTGACTCGAGCCGGATCGGCCGCTAGTCTCCGACGAGAGCGGAGCAGCCAGGCACCCAGCCGACTGCCCGCCGGTGCGGGGCCAGATGGCCGCGTGCTGTCCGTATCCAACAGATTCGACACCCGAGGTGACGTAGGCGTGGCTCTTCCGCCCCTAACCCCTGAACAGCGCGCAGCCGCGCTTAAGAAGGCCGCCGCGGCTCGCCGGGAGCGCGCCGAGGTCAAGAATCGGCTCAAGCACTCCGGCGCCTCCCTGCACGAGGTCATCCAGCAGGGACAGAAGAATGATGTCATCGGAAAGATGAAGGTCAGCGCGCTGCTGGAGTCGCTGCCCGGCGTCGGCAAGGTCCGCGCCCGGCAGATCATGGAGCGTCTTGGCATCTCCGAGAGCCGCCGGGTCCGCGGTCTCGGCTCCAACCAGATCGCCTCGCTGGAGCGTGAGTTCGGCGACAAGGCAGCCTGAGATTTTCCCGCTCCGCATGGAGACGGGATAATCGGCACATGAACGATCGTCCGCGGCTGACCGTGCTCTCCGGCCCCTCAGGGGTCGGCAAGAGCACGGTCGTCGCCCATATGCGCAAAGCTCATCCGGAGGTGTGGCTGTCCGTCTCGGCCACCACCCGTCGCCCCCGCCCCGGGGAGCGCCACGGTGTGCACTACTTCTTCGTGGAGGACGAGGAGTTCGACAAACTCGTCGCCAACGGAGAGCTCCTGGAGTGGGCCGAGTTCGCCGGCAACCGCTACGGCACTCCGCGCCGTGCCGTCCTGGACCGGCTGGAGGCGGGGGAGCCCGTCCTCCTGGAGATCGACCTCCAGGGCGCCCGGCTGGTGCGCTCCTCGATGCCCGAGGCGCGGCTGGTCTTTCTCGCGCCGCCCAGCTGGGAGGAACTGGTGCGCCGGCTGACCGGCCGGGGCACCGAACCGCCCGATGTCATCGAGCGCCGGCTGACCGAGGCCAGGAAGGAACTGGCGGCCGAGTCGGAGTTCGACGTCACCCTGGTCAATACGTCGGTCGAGGACGTCGCGGGTGAGCTGCTAGCCTTGCTGTGTTAACCAGGGGGCAGTCTTTGTTTCCCCCGCCCCCGACCCCCTGCGGAAGGTAGAGCGTGTCCTCTTCCATCACCACGCCCGAGGGCATCATCAACCCGCCGATCGATGAGCTGCTCGAGGCCACCGACTCGAAGTACAGCCTGGTGATCTACGCCGCCAAGCGCGCGCGTCAGATCAACGCGTACTACTCCCAGCTCGGCGAGGGCCTGCTGGAGTACGTCGGCCCGCTCGTGGACACCCATGTGCACGAGAAGCCGCTGTCGATCGCGCTCCGCGAGATCAACGCCGGCCTGCTGACCTCCGAGGCCATCGACGGCCCGGCGGACCCGAGCCCGCGCCAGAGCCGCTGAGTCGCCGTACGCGCACCACAGCATCGATCCGCCCACGGGCCCGGCAGCACGCTGCCGGGCCCGTGCTCGCGCCGGGAGAAGGGCAGCGATGGACAAGCCGAAGATCGTTCTGGGAGTCAGCGGCGGGATCGCCGCCTACAAGGCGTGCGAGCTGCTGCGCCGGCTGACCGAATCCGGTCACGATGTCCGGGTGCTGCCCACCTCCAACGCGCTGCGCTTCGTCGGCGCGGCCACCTGGGCGGCGCTGTCCGGGCATCCGGTGGACACGGAGGTCTTCGAGAGCGTCCACGAGGTGCCGCACGTGCGGATCGGTCAGCAGGCCGATCTGCTGGTGATCGCCCCGGCCACCGCCGATCTGCTGGCCAAGGCGGCGCACGGGCGGGCGGACGATCTGCTCACCAACACGCTGCTGACCGTACGGGCCCCGGTGATCTTCGCGCCCGCGATGCACACCGAGATGTGGGAGCACCCCGCCACCCAGGAGAACGTCGCCACGCTGCGCCGACGCGGCGCCGTGGTCATCGAGCCCGCCAGCGGGCGGCTGACCGGCGCCGACACCGGCAAGGGCCGGCTGCCGGACCCCGCGGAGATCTTCGAGGTCTGCCGCCGGGTGCTGGCGCGCGGCACCGCGGGGGCCGTCCCCGATCTGGCCGGACGGCATGTGGTGATCTCGGCCGGCGGCACCCGCGAACCGCTGGACCCGGTGCGCTACCTGGGGAACCGTTCCTCGGGCAAGCAGGGCTACGCGCTGGCCCGCACCGCGGTGGCCCGGGGCGCCCGGGTGACGCTGGTGGCGGCGAACGCGGCGCTGCCGGACCCGGCCGGGGCCGAGGTCGTCCCCGTGGGCACGGCGCGCGAGCTGCGCGAGGCCGTCCTGAAGGCCGCCGCAAACGCCGACGCGGTGGTGATGGCGGCGGCGGTCGCCGACTTCCGGCCTTCGCGCGAGGTGGACAGCAAGATCAAGAAGCGGGACGGGGTGGAGCCGGAGCCGATCGCCCTGGTGCGCAACCCCGACATCCTGGCGGAGCTGTCCGCCCACCGCCCCGCGCCGGCCCAGATCGTGGTGGGGTTCGCCGCCGAGACGGACGATGTCCTGGCCAACGGCCGGGCCAAGCTCGCCCGCAAGGGCTGCGACCTGCTGGTCGTCAACCAGGTGGGCGGCGGGCGCGCCTTCGGCACCGAGGAGAACGAGGCGGTGATCCTGGAGTCCGGCGGCCCGGAGACCCCGGTGCCGCACGGCCCCAAAGAGACTCTGGCGGACCGCATCTGGGACATCGTGGCAGGGCGTTTGAGCACGGCCTGATTCCGTACGACCCCCTTGCGCCGTCTCGCACTGCGATCCACCTCTCCCCAGCCGGGGGCAGGACCGTTACTGTAAGACAGGGCCGCGGCAGCCGTGGTTGGACCGCTGTCCGGCGACCCTTGAGCCGATAGACTCACACCGACGCCCGCCGGGAGGCCCCGGAGCGCGTCGGACCAGTTCAGTCAGCAGCCGCTGCAACCCCAGGGAGCGATGTGTCCCGCCGCCTGTTCACCTCGGAATCTGTGACCGAGGGTCACCCCGACAAGATCGCCGATCAGATCAGCGATGCCATCCTCGACGCCCTGCTCCAGGAGGACCCGACCTCTCGGGTGGCCGTCGAGACGATGATCACCACGGGCCTGGTGCATGTGGCCGGTGAGGTCACCACCAAGGCCTACGCGGACATCGCGTCCCTGGTGCGCAACAAGATCCTCGAAATCGGTTACGACTCCTCCAAGAAGGGGTTCGACGGCGCGTCCTGCGGGGTGTCGGTGTCGATCGGGTCGCAGTCCCCGGACATCGCCCAAGGGGTGGACACCGCCTACGAGTCGCGGGTCGAGGGCGAACTGGACGAACTGGACCGGCAGGGCGCGGGCGACCAGGGCCTGATGTTCGGCTACGCGTGCGACGAGACGCCCGAGCTGATGCCGCTGCCGATCCGGCTGGCGCACCGGCTGTCCTCCCGGCTCTCCGAGGTGCGGCGCAACGGGACCATCCCGTACCTGCGCCCGGACGGCAAGACCCAGGTGACCATCGAGTACGACGGTGACAAGGCCGTGCGCCTGGACACCGTGGTGGTCTCCAGCCAGCACGCCTCGGACATCGACCTGGAGTCGCTGCTCGCCCCCGACATCCAGGAGTTCGTGGTCGAGCCCGAACTGAAGGCGCTGGTCGCCGACGGCATCAAGCTGGACAGCGAGGGCTACCGGCTGCTGGTGAACCCCACCGGGCGCTTCGAGATCGGCGGCCCGATGGGTGACGCCGGGCTGACCGGACGCAAGATCATCATCGACACCTACGGCGGGATGGCCCGGCACGGTGGCGGCGCCTTCTCCGGCAAGGACCCGTCCAAGGTCGACCGGTCGGCGGCCTACGCCATGCGCTGGGTGGCCAAGAACGTGGTGGCCGCGGGGCTCGCCTCGCGCTGCGAGGTGCAGGTCGCGTACGCGATCGGCAAGGCCGAGCCGGTGGGTCTGTTCGTGGAGACCTTCGGCACCGCCACGATCGAGCCCGAGCGGATCGAGAAGGCCATCTCCGAGGTCTTCGACCTGCGGCCGGCCGCCATCATCCGCGACCTCCACCTGCTGCGTCCCATCTACGCGCAGACCGCCGCGTACGGGCACTTCGGCCGTGAGCTCCCCGACTTCACCTGGGAGCGCACCGACCGCGTCGACGCGCTGCGCGCCACCGTCGGTCTCTGAGGTTCCCGGCCCGGCGATGTCCGAGCCATCTGCTGTACTGCTCGGGTGAGCGGCGAGCAAGAACACCGGGCGGCGGGCGCGGAGCAACTGGCGCTGATCCGCGCGAGCGTGCGGGCGGGCCGGAAGGAACCTCCGGCCCGCCCCCGCACCTGGCGCGGCGCCGCGCTCGCCGAGGGGCTGCCGGTCGCCCGGGTGCTGGTCGACAAGGGCCTGGTGCACCTCGACCGCTACTTCGACTACGCCGTACCCGCCGCCATGGACGCGGACGCCCAGCCGGGGGTCCGCGTCCGGGTGCGGTTCGGCGCGGGGGAGCGGGGCGGGCGCCGCGAGGGCGGCGGTCTGATCAACGGCTTCATCGTCGAGCGGCGCGCCGAGAGCGACTTCCCCGGCACCCTGGCGCCGATCGCCCAGGTGCTCTCGACCGAACCCGTCCTCACCCCCGCCCTGCTGGCGCTGTGCCGGGCGGTCGCCGACCGGTACGCCGGGGCGCTCGCCGACGTCGTACAGCTCGCGGTGCCCCCTCGCCGGGCCCGCCCCGAGAAGCAGCCCTCACCTCCCGCACCGCCCCCGCCCGCCGCGCCCGAGCCGGGGGGCTGGGCCCGCTACCCGCGCGGCGCCGGCTTCCTGGCGGCGCTGGCGCGCGGCGAGGCGCCGCGCGCGGTGTGGACGGCGCTGCCGGGTCCCACCTGGCCCGGCGAACTGGCGCGCGCCCTGGCCACCACGCTGGCAGCCGGGCGCGGCGCGCTGGCCGTCCTCCCGGACGGGCGGGCCGCCGCCCGGGTGGACGCCGAGCTCACCGCACTGCTGGGGCCGGGCCACCATGTCCTGCTCACCGCGGACGCCGGGCCCGAGGAGCGGTACCGCAAGTGGCTCGCGGTCAGCCGCGGCGCGGTGCGCGGGGTCGTCGGCACCCGGGCGGCGATGTTCGCGCCGGTCCGTGATCTGGGCCTCGCCGCGATCTGGGACGACGGCGACCACGCGCACGCGGACGACCACGCGCCCCAGCCGCACGCCCGCGATGTCCTGCTGCTGCGCGCCGCCCACGAGCGGGCAGGCCTGCTGCTGGGCGGTCACGCCCACACCGTGGAGGCGGCCCAGCTGGTGGCGACGGGCTTCGCCGCGCCGCTGGCGGCGGACCGGGAGACGGTGCGCGAGGCCGCCCCGCAGGTGCGCACGATCGGCGAGGCGGACGAGGCGCGGGACGCGGCGGCCCGCACCGCGCGGCTTCCGACGCTCGCCTGGCAGACCCTGCGCGAGGCTCTGGGCCGCGGCCCGGTGCTCATCCAGGTGCCGCGCCGCGGGTACGTTCCCCGGCTGGCCTGCGAGCGCTGCCGGGAACCGGCCCGCTGCCGGCACTGCCACGGGCCGCTGACCGTGCCGGACGGCGGCGAGCTGCGCTGCGGCTGGTGCGGGCGCGAGGAGGCGGCCTGGCACTGCCCGAGTGCGGGGGCGGACGGCTGCGCGCCGTGGTGGTGGGCGCGCGGCGCACGGCGGAGGAACTGGGCCGGGCGTTCCCGGCGGTACCGGTGCGCACCTCCGGGCGCGATCACATCCTGGACACGGTGCCCGACCGGCCCGCGCTGGTGGTCGCCACACCGGGCGCCGAGCCGGTGGCCGAGGGGCCCGGGTACGCGGCGGCGCTGCTGCTGGACGGCTGGGCGCTGCTCGGCCGCCCCGATCTGCGGGCCGGCGAGGAGGCCCTGCGCCGCTGGCTGTCGGCGGCGGCGCTGGTGCGGGCGCGGGGGAGGGCGGCACGGTGGTGGTGCTGGCCGAGGCCACGCTGCGGCCGGTGCAGGCACTGGTGCGCTGGGACCCGGCGGGGCACGCGGAGCGGGAGCTGGCCGACCGGGCGGCGCTCGGCCAGCCGCCGGTGTCCCGGATGGCGGCGGTGAGCGGGTTGCCGGAGGCGGTGGACGGGCTGCTGGAGACGGCCGGACTGCCTCCGGACGCGGAGATCCTGGGCCCGGTGCCGCTGCCCGTACGCTCGCCGGGCCAGCCCCGCAGGCCGGGCGATCCGCCGCCGGGAGAGGTGTGGGTGCGGGCCCTGGTGCGGGTGCCGCCGGGCAGCGGTGGCGCACTGGCCGCCGCGCTGAAGGCGGCGCAGGCCGCCCGGGCGACCCGCCGGGAGGGGCCGCCGGTCCGGATCCGGATCGACCCGCCGGACATCGGCTGAGCCGGCCCGGCGGGTGGCCTCGTACCCCGGGCGTTCCCGCTCCGGGGCGTGCGTCCACGGGCGGGCGCCGTACGGGTGACAGCGCGTCGCCTGCCCGGCGTACCCGGCGACCCGGTCATCGCACCGGTGGTGGTTTCCCGGCGCTCAGGGACGACGCGCGGCACGGTCCTGAACAGCTGCGGACCGCGCCGAGTGGCGGAACGACTCCTCGGACGCGGCCGGACCACCCGTGATCGCGGGGACCCGCGCATCGGTACGGACACTGCCCCGGGGCGGGCGTTACTCCCGTCCGGCCCACCCCGTGATGGCGGCTCAGCAGCGCCTCGTCACACCGCCGGACGCGGCCGGCGGCGCCGCGTGGGGATCACCGCGACAGCCGCTCCAGCCTCAGGGTGTTGTCCTTGTGGTGGAGCTCCTCGCCGTTGGGGAGGACGCGGGTGCGCTCGTACTCCTCCGCGGTGCGGACCTCCCAGGCGCCCTCGGCGAGTTCGAGTGAGGCGATGACCTCCGCCGGGGTGGGGAAGTGCACCTCGGGGTGGTCCTCCGGTTCGTGGCCCCGGGGCCAGCCGGCGTGGCCCACGATGAGCAGCGTGCCGCCGGGGGCCACCGCCGTCGCCGCCCGGCGCAGGATCCGCTCCCGGGGGAGATCGACAGTGGAGTGCAGAAAGTGCGCGGAGACCAGGTCGAAGGTGCCCTCGGGGAAGGACTCCCCGAGGTCGTGTCGCTGCCAGTCGATCCGGTCGGCCACCCCGCGCCCGGCCGCGTGCGCCGCCGCGCGCTCCAGGGCGACGCCCGAGATGTCGGTGGCGGTCACCCGCCAGCCGCGGTCCGCCAGCCACACCGCGTCGCCGCCCTCGCCGCAGCCCAGATCCAAGGCGCTACCCGGGCTCAGTCCTGAGACCTCGCGGACCAGCGCGACGTTGGGCTCGCCGCTCCAGATCCGTTCGTTCTCCCGGTACCGGTCGTCCCAGTGCTCCTGTGCCGAACGCTCGTCCTTCGTCATGGATGACCTCCGTGTCGGTTCACCGGAGATGGTCCGCCCCCGAACGGCCCATGGCAAAGACTGTTGCCGGACCGGCAAAACTCAGCCGGTGCGCGGCCCGGGGAAGGGCGCGGCCACCGGCTGCTGCTGCGGCGCCGTGCCCAGCGGCTCGCGCCCCAGGGATTCCCGGCCGAGGGGTTCCCGGCCCAGGGCGTCGCGGCCAAGCGACTCGCGGCCGAGGGATTCCCGGCCGAGGGACTCCCGTACGGCACTGGTGCGCTCCGCCGTGCGCCGGGTGCCGTAACGGCGGTGCACCGCCTGCTTGGTGACACCGAGCGCCGAGCCCACCGCGTCCCAGGAGAAGCCGAGCGAACGGTCGAAGTCCACGGCCGCCGTCACCAGTGTCTCCACGCTGTCCCGCAGCTCCTGGGCCAGCCGGACGGTCGGTGCCGGGGCGCGCCCGTACACGACGAACCCGGCCGCGGAGCCGGTGCGTCGCGGGCGGTACACATTGCCCAGCTGTGCGGTGAGCGTGCGCAGCGCGTCCACCTGGCGGCGGACCCGCTCGATGTCCCGCACCAGCAGATGCAGGCTCGCTCGTGCCTGGGCGTCAGGGGTGGCGTGGTCGGCCATGAGGACCCTCTCGAACCGGCGTCAGGGATTGTCGGAATGGTCAATCTGCCTTGACCAACGCCTTACACGTGGCCTGGGTCACGCTGCTGGACCGGATCGTCCACGCCAAGGGGCGCGTTCCGCTCCGCACGCCCCGGGGGTCCACGCCGGTGCGGACCGTAGACTGACGCACCGTTTCGGGTTGTTCCCGTAGCTCCCGTACCCCGCACTCACCCGAGAAGGTGACACCCGCACCATGAGGCTCGTCTTCGCCGGCACCCCCGAGGTGGCCGTACCGGCCCTGGACGCCCTGCTCGCATCGGACCGGCACGAGGTCGCCGCCGTGGTCACCCGGCCCGACGCGCCCGCCGGCCGTGGGCGACGGCTGGTCGCCAGCCCCGTCGCCCAGCGTGCCGAGGAGGCCGGGATCGAGATCCTGCGGCCCGAGCGCCCGCGCGACCCCGCCTTCCAGGAGCGGCTGCGGGCCATCGCCCCCGACTGCGCCCCGGTCGTCGCCTACGGCGCGCTGCTGCCCGAGTCCGTCCTGGACATCCCCCGGCACGGCTGGGTCAATCTGCACTTCTCGCTGCTCCCCGCCTGGCGCGGCGCCGCCCCGGTCCAGCACGCCGTCATCGCGGGCGACGAGGTCACCGGCGCCTCCACCTTCCAGATCGAGAAGGGTCTTGACTCCGGCCCGGTCTACGGGGTGCTCACCGAGGAGGTGCGCCCCGAGGACACCAGCGGCGACCTGCTGACCCGGCTCGCCTTCGCGGGCGCCGGACTGCTGGCGGCCACCATGGACGGCATCGAGGACGGCAGTCTGCGCGCCGTGCCGCAGCCCGCCGAGGGTGTCACCCTGGCCCCCAAACTCTCCGTCAACGACGCCAGGATCGACTGGGACCACCCCGCCCTCGGCGTGCACCGCCTGGTGCGCGGCTGCACCCCGGCACCCGGTGCCTGGACCGTCTTCCGCGGCGAACGCCTCAAGGTGCGCCAGGTCGCCCTCGCCCCCGAGCAGTCGGCCCTCGCCCCGGGCGAACTGGCCACCGGCAAGCACAGCGTTCACGCCGGTACCGGCTCGCACGCCGTCGAACTCATCTGGGTACAGCCCCAGGGCAAGAAGCCGATGGCCGCCGCCGACTGGGCCCGCGGCGTGCGGGTGCGCCCGGGGGAGCGGCTGGGCTGACCCCGGGGGCCACGGGCCCGGGCCGTGCCGGACACGGCCTAGGCTTGACCCCCCGCACCACCTCTCACCAGCAGCAGTCGGAGTCATCGTCCCCGTGAGCAATCGGCCCGCCCGTCGTCCCGCCAGGCCCTACCGCCGTCCCCGCAAGGACCCGGTGCGTTTCCTCGCCTTCGAGGCGCTGCGCGCCGTCGACGAACGCGACGCCTACGCCAACCTCGTGCTGCCCCCGCTGCTGCGCAAGGCGCGCGCCGCCGGGGACTTCGGCGACCGGGACGCCGCGCTGGCCACCGAGCTGGTGTACGGCACGCTGCGCCGCCAGGGCACCTACGACGCGGTGCTGGCGGCCTGCGTGGACCGGCCGCTGCGCGAGGTCGACCCGCCGGTGCTCGACGTGCTGTCGCTGGGCGCGCACCAGCTGCTCGGCACCCGCATCCCCACCCACGCGGCGGTCAGCGCCAGCGTGGAACTGGCCCGCGTGGTGCTGGGCGACGGCCGCGCCAAGTTCGTCAACGCCGTGCTGCGCAAGGTCGCCGCCCACGACCTGGACGGCTGGCTGGAACGGGTTGCCCCGCCCTACGACGAGGACCCCGAGGAACACCTGGCCGTCGTGCACGCCCATCCACGCTGGGTGGTCTCCGCCCTGTGGGACGCGCTGGGCGGTGGCCGCGGCGAGATCGAGGCGCTGCTCGCGGCCGACAACGAACGCCCCCGGGTCACCCTGGCCGCCCGCCCCGGCCGGATCGGCCCCGCGGAGCTGCTGGAGCAGGCCGGCCCCGAGCGGGCCACCCCCGGCGACTGGTCCCCGTACGCGGTACGGCTGGCCGAGGGCGGCGAGCCCGGCGCCATCGAGGCGGTCGCGGACGGCAGCGCAGGGGTCCAGGACGAGGGCAGCCAGCTGGTCGCCCTCGCGCTGGCGAACGCCCCGCTGGCCGGTGACGGCGGCGACACCCGCTGGCTGGACGCCTGCGCGGGGCCCGGCGGCAAGGCCGCCCTGCTGGCCGCCCTCGCGGCCGGACGCGGCGCCGCGCTGCTGGCCGCCGAGAAGCAGCCGCACCGCGCCGCCCTGGTGGCCCGCGCGCTGGCCGGCAACCCCGGTCCGTACCAGGTCGTGGTCGCCGACGGCACCCGCCCCGCCTGGCCGGCCGGCGGCTTCGACCGGGTGCTGGTCGATGTGCCCTGCACCGGTCTCGGCGCGCTGCGCCGCCGCCCCGAGGCCCGCTGGCGCCGCCGCCCCGAGGACCTGGACGGCTTCGCCGGGCTCCAGCGCGGGCTGCTGCGCGAGGCACTGACCGCGGTACGACCGGGCGGCGTGGTCGGGTACGCCACCTGCTCACCGCATCTGGCCGAAACCCGCGCCGTGGTCCACGACGTGCTGAAGAATCCGGGCAGCACCGCCGCCGAATGGCTGGACGCCAGACCCCTGCTGCCCCGCGTCCCCGCCCTGGGCGACGGCCCCGACATCCAGCTGTGGCCGCACCGGCACGGCACCGACGCGATGTACCTCGCGCTGCTGCGCCGCACCGCGTGACCGGCGTCACCCCACCCCCTGACCATGCTGAATACTGAGGACATGGCACAGATCAACCCCAGCATCCTGTCCGCGGACTTCGCCCGCCTCGCCGAGGAGGCCCAGGCCGTCGAGGGGGCGGACTGGCTGCACATCGACGTCATGGACAACCACTTCGTGCCGAATCTGACGCTGGGCCTCCCGGTGGTGGAGTCGCTGCGCAAGGCCACCGACACCCCCCTGGACTGCCATCTGATGATCGAGGACCCCGACCGCTGGGCCCCGGCCTACGCGGAGGCGGGCGCCGGCTCGGTCACCTTCCACGCCGAGGCGGCCACCGCGCCGATACGGCTGGCACGGGAGATCAGGGCGCAGGGCGCGCGGGCCTCGATGGCGCTGCGCCCGGCCACCCCGATCGAGCCGTTCGAGGATCTGCTGCCCGAGCTGGACATGATCCTGGTGATGACGGTGGAGCCCGGGTTCGGCGGTCAGGCGTTCCTGGACGTGACGCTGCCCAAGATCCGCCGCACCCGGGAGCTGATCGCGCGGCACGGGCTGCCGCTGTGGCTCCAGGTGGACGGGGGTGTCTCGGCGGCGACCATCGAGCGGTGCGCCGAGGCGGGCGCGGACGTGTTCGTGGCGGGCTCGGCCGTCTACGGCGCCGAGGACCCGGCGGCCGCGGTGCGCGGGCTGCGCGAGCAGGCGGAGCGTGCGGCGGCCGCGGCCCGGGGAGCCGGCACGGCCGGGTGAACGGGAACGGCGTCCCCGCTCCGGCGGGCCGGGCGCGAGCGACATCAAGGACCTTACGGATCTGCGAGGATGGCCGAGCGGACCGTGAGCGGGACAAGCCGGAGGACTGAGAGGTGAGTGCCGTGTCGACCGGGAGGTCAGCCGCACGGATGGGCCCCGCCGAACTGATGCAGGCGGCGGCGATGGCCCGCCGCTTCTATCTGGAGGGCAAGTCGAAGATCCAGATCGCGGACGAGTTCGGGGTGAGCCGCTTCAAGGTCGCCCGGGTGCTGGAGTCCGCAGTGGAGCACGACCTGGTGCGGATCGAGATCCGGGTGCCGGCGGAGCTGGACGCGGACCGCTCGGACGCGTTGCGGGCTCGGTACGGGCTGCGGCACGTGGTGGTCGCCGAGTCGACCACGGACACCGCCGACGACACCCCCGACCCGGAGCATCTGGGTGAGGTGGGCGCCGAACTGCTGGGCGAGCTGGTCGCCGAGGGCGACGTGCTGGGCCTGGCCTGGGGCCGTTCCACGATCCACATGGCGGCGGCGCTGCGCGAGCTGCCGCCGTGCACCGTGGTCCAGCTGACCGGGGTGTACGACGCGGGGACCGCCGAGCGCGGCTCGGTGGAGGCGGTACGGCGGGCCGCCGCCGTCTCCGGCGGGGAGGCGCATCCGATCTACGCGCCGATGCTGCTGCCGGATTCCGCGACGGCGGACGCGCTGCGCGCACAGCGCGGGATCGCGGCGGCATTCGAGTTCTTCGACAAGGTGACGATCGCGGCGGTGTCGATCGGCTCCTGGGAGCCGGGCATCTCCACGGTCCACGACATGCTGAACAAGGACGAGCGCGAGCACTACGCCTCCCTCGGGGTGGCCGCCGAGATGTCCGCGCATCTCTTCGACGCCATGGGGCGCCGGGTGGGCCGCGATCTGGGTGAGCGGTGCATCACCGTGGAGGCCGAGCGGCTGCGCCGGATCCCCGAGGTCGTGGCGATCGCGGGCGGGCGGCGCAAGGCGGAGGCGATCGGCGCGGTGCTGCGTTCGGGCCTGGTGACCAGCCTGGTCACCGACACGGCGGCGGCGGACCTGCTGCTGACCCAGTCGCCGGGTGTGCGTCCGGCGCTGGAGCGGGCCGACCCGGACAGCGTCCCCCGGTGAGGGGGCCGCGCCCGGGTGCGGTCCGTCACCCCTTCGGCCATCTGTTCGCCCGCTTCGGGGTGGATCGGGGATAATGCCGTAGGAGCCGCGTGCGAACGCTGCCGCTCCCACCCTCCCCCGACCCCGGCCGGGAGGTGCCCCCAGGGCAATGCGAGAACGCAGGTGAGAGAGCAGGCATGAAGTTCCTCAATGACTCCCGACCGTCGTACGACCTGACCTATGACGATGTGTTCATGGTCCCGGGTCGCTCGGCGGTGGCATCCCGACAGGACGTCGATCTCGCCACTCCGGACGGCAGCGGCACCACCATTCCGCTGGTGGTGGCCAACATGACGGCCGTCGCGGGGCGGCGGATGGCCGAGACGGTGGCCCGCAGGGGCGGTCTCGCCGTCATCCCGCAGGACATCCCGCTGGACGTGGTGACCGAGGTCACCAGCTGGGTCAAGCAGCGCCACCTGGTGCTGGACACCCCCATCACCCTCGCCCCCTCCCAGACCGTGGCCGATGCCCTGGCGCTGCTGCCCAAGCGGGCGCACAACGCGGGCGTGGTCGTGGCCGAGGGGCGCCCCGTGGGCATCGTGACCGAGGCCGATCTGCTGGGCGTGGACCGCTTCACCCAGCTCAGCGAGGTCATGTCGAAGGACCTGCTGGTGCTGGAGGCGGACATCGATCCGCGTGAGGCCTTCGCCACCCTGGACAGCGCCCACCGCAAGATCGCCCCGGCCGTGGACGCGCAGGGCCGGCTGGCCGGCATCCTCAGCCGCAAGGGCGCGCTGCGCGCCACCCTCTACCGCCCGGCCACCGACGCCGCGGGGCGGCTGCGGGTGGCGGCGGCCATCGGCATCAACGGCGGCAGCGTCGCGCGCGCCGAGGCGCTGCTGGCCGCCGGGGTGGACACCCTGGTGGTGGACACCGCGCACGGCCACCAGGAGTCGATGCTGGCCACCCTGCGGGCGGTGCGGGCGCTGGACCCGCGGGTTCCGGTGGTGGCGGGGAACGTGGTCTCGGCCGCCGGGGTGCGCGATCTGATCGAGGCGGGCGCGGACATCGTCAAGGTCGGGGTCGGCCCCGGCGCGATGTGCACCACCCGGATGATGACCGGCGTGGGCCGTCCGCAGTTCTCCGCGGTGCTGGAGTGCGCCGCCGAGGCGAAGAAGTTCGGCAAGCACGTGTGGGCGGACGGCGGGGTGCGGCACCCGCGCGATGTGGCGATGGCGCTGGCCGCCGGCGCCTCCAATGTGATGATCGGTTCGTGGTTCGCCGGGACGCACGAGTCACCGGGCGACCTCCAGCAGACCGCCGACGGCCGGCTGTACAAGGAGAGCTTCGGCATGGCCTCGGCGCGCGCGGTGCGCAGCCGCACCAGCGAGGAGTCGGCGTACGACCGGGCCCGCAAGGGACTGTTCGAGGAGGGCATCTCCACCTCGCGGATGTACATCGACGGCGCGCGCCCCGGCGTGGAGGACCTGATCGACTCCATCGTGGCCGGCGTGCGCTCCTCGTGCACCTACGCGGGCGCCGGCACCCTGGCGGAGTTCGCGGACAAGGCCGTGGTCGGCATCCAGAGCGCGGCCGGCTACGCGGAGGGCAAGCCGCTGCACGCCAGCTGGTAGCGACGTCCGCTCCAAGGGCCCGGAACTCACGAGGAGTTCCGGGCCCTTGTGCTGTCATGGACGGCATGACGCAGAAGGCGCGCGAGGGGTACGGGGGCACCGGAGCGGGACCGATCACTCCTGACGGCAGTGCGGTGGAGCACTGGCTGCGGTTGCCGCCCGGACCGGAACCGGGGATCGTCGCGGATGCCGTCCCGGGCGGCGGCACGCTGCTCGAACTGGGCTGTGGCGTCGGGCGGCTGACCGGGCCGCTGACCGAGGCGGGCTTCCGCGTCACTGCTGTGGACGAGTCGGCGGCGATGCTGGAGCACGTACGGGAGGCCCGCACGGTGTGCTCCCCGATCGAGTCGCTCGATTTGGGCGGGGAGCGCTTCGACGTGGTGCTGCTCGCCTCCTTCCTCGTCCACAACGGCGATCCCCGGGTGCGGGAGGGCCTGTTGCGCACGTGCCGTCGCCACGTCGCGGAGAACGGCTGGGTGCTGATCCAGCGGGAGCGGGCCAGTTGGCGCGATCAGGAGGTGCGGGAGGCGTCGCTGCCCGGCGGGGGGCTGGTCCGAGTCGCCGCCATCGAGCCGGCCGGCCCCGACCTCACCTCCGTTCTGGTGGAGTACGCGTACCCGGACGCCCGGTGGACGCAGCGGTTCCTGTCCTACGGCTACCCCGGCGACACCTTCGAGGAGGCGCTGGCGGCGGCCGGACTGGCCATCGACGCGTATCTCACGGAGGACCGCACCTGGTTGCGGGCGCGTCCGGTGTGAGGGGTGGCAACTACTGGACGGGGCGCCGTCAGGAAGTTGCCGTTGAATCCAACTGATGTTCTTCAACAAGGTGTTGAGCTTTCGTCAGGTGCTCCGTAGCTTCTGAATCCGGAACCCCCACCGGCCCGCGATCCGGGCCGCCGACTCCGGAGGACGCGTCATGCGCCTGCGTCAACGCCTCGCCACCGTCATCACCACGCTCGCTCTCGCCCTCGGCGCCGTGGCCGTCTCGGCCGCCCCGGCCACCGCCGCGCCCGCCGACAAGCCGCAGGTGCTCTCCAGCTGGACCCAGACCAGCGCCGCCAGCTACAACTCCTGGCTCTCGGCGCGCAACAACCAGGGCGCCTGGTCCGCGTACGCCTTCGACTGGTCGACCGACTTCTGCTCCTGGTCGCCGGACAACCCCTTCGGTTTCCCCTTTGAGATGTCATGTGCGCGGCATGACTTCGGGTACCGGAACTACAAGGCCCAAGGCACCTTCGACGCCAACAAGACCCGGCTGGACAACGCCTTCTACGAGGACCTGAAGCGCGTCTGCAACCGCTACTCGGGCGCCACCAAGACGGCCTGCGACGGCACCGCCTGGACCTACTACCAGGCGGTCAGGGCCTTCGGCTGACCCACCGGCCACCCGGCCCGCGCTGTGAGGCGCCCCACAGGCGCGCATACGGCGCGGGCCGACGTGGCAGACTGGTGGACGTACAACACGACACAAGCGCACTCCGGGGTCGGTGAAAGTCCGAGCCGGCGGTTACAGTCCGCGACCCGTCCGCCCACCAGCGGCCGGTTGACCAGGTGGAACTCCTGGACCGACGGTTAAAGTCCGGATGGGAGGCAGTGCGCGGCGGAGCGGGACCGGCATGTCCGGCCGCGGGCCGTCCCGTGACCCGGGACACCCGTGTGACCTGGGCGTTCCCCCTGCTTTCCGTTGGTCCCGTGATGCCCCGGAGTCCGTGCCCGAAGAGGCAGGAGGACCCGGTGGCCGCCCCACCCGACGCGCCCGAGACCGAGGCGATGCGTCATGCCGTCGCACTCGCCGCCCGGGGCCTGGGCCGCACCAGCCCCAACCCCGTCGTCGGCTGCGTGATCCTGGACGCCGCCGGCCGCCCCGCCGGCGAGGGCTGGCACCAGCGGGCGGGCGGCCCGCACGCCGAGATCCACGCCCTGGAGCAGGCCGGTGAGCGCGCCCGCGGCGGCACCGCCGTCGTCACGCTCGAACCCTGCAACCACACCGGCCGCACCGGTCCCTGCGCCCAGGCCCTCATCGCCGCCGGCGTGCGCCGCGTCCGCTACGCCGTCCCCGACCCCACCCCCGCTGCGGGCGGGGGCGCCGCCACCCTGCGCGCCGCCGGGATCACCGCCGAGCCGGGCCCGTGCACCGAGGAGGCCACCGCCGGCAACATCGCCTGGCTCACCTCCGTACGGCACGGCCGCCCCCACGTGCACTGGAAGTACGCCGCCACCCTGGACGGCCGGATCGCCGCCGCCGACGGCAGCAGCCGCTGGATCACCTCGCCGCAGGCCCGCGCCGACGTGCACCGGCTGCGCGCCGAGGCGGACGCCGTCGTGGTCGGCTCCGGCACCGCCCGCGCGGATGACCCCCACCTGGCCGTACGCGGCGTCCCCGGCGCCCGGCAGCCGCTGCGGGTGGTCGTCGACACCGAGGGCACCGCCGTCGCCCCCGGCGCCCGGATCCTGGACGACGCCGCGCCCACCCTGATCGCCGTCGCCGACGACCGCGCCCCCGCGCTCCCCGGGGCCGAGCTGGTGCGGCTGCCGCGCGCCGCCACCGGGCGCGGCCTGGACATCCCCGCGCTGCTGGCCGCCCTGCACCGGCGGGGCGTCCGGTCCGTGCTGCTGGAGGGCGGGCCCACCCTCGCCGGGGCGTTCGCCGCCGCCGGCGCCGTCGACCGGGTCACCGGCTATCTCGCCCCCGCCCTGCTGGGCGCGGGACCGGCCGCCCTCGGCGACGCCGGAATCAGCACCATCGCGCAGGCGTTGCGCCTGCGGGTCACCGACTGGGACCGGGTGGGGCCCGACCTGCGCGTCACCGCCGTCCCCGCCACCGTCACCGCTCCCGTCCCCACCGGCAAGGAGTCCTGAATGTTCACCGGAATCGTCGAAGAACTGGGCGAGGTCGCCGCCATCGAGACGCGCGGCGACTCCGCCCGGCTGCGCCTGCGCGGACCGCTGGTCAGCGACGGCGCCTCGCACGGTGACTCCATCGCCGTCAACGGGGTGTGCCTGACCGTCACGGACACCGGCGACGGCACCTTCAGCGCCGATGTGATGGCCGAGACCCTCAAGCGCTCCTCGCTCGGCGCGCTCACCACCGGCTCCCGGGTCAACCTCGAACGCCCCATGGCGCTCGGCGGCCGGCTCGGCGGACACCTCGTCCAGGGCCATGTGGACGGCACCGGCACCGTACTCGCCCGCGAACCCGCCGAGCACTGGGAGCTGGTCACCGTCTCGCTCCCCGCCGAGCTGTCCCGCTACGTCGTCGACAAGGGCTCCATCACCGTGGACGGCGTCAGCCTGACCGTGGTGGAGGCCGGCGAGGACCGCTTCACCATCAGCCTCATCCCCACCACGCTGGAGCTGACCACGCTCGGCATCAAAGAGCCCGGCGACCCCGTCAACCTCGAGGTCGACGTCATCGCGAAGTACGTCGAGCGGATGGTGACCCGATGAGCTCCGTCTTCGACCCCCTGCACGAGGTCGCCTTCAGCGCCTTCGGGCAGGACGTCATCTGGTCGGACATGACCGGCAACCTGATCGGGCTCGCCGCCCTCGCGCTGGGCTGGCGGCGCTCCATCTGGACCTGGCCCGCCCAGCTGCTCTCCGGCCTCGTGCTGATCGCCGCCTACGCCTCCGCCCAGCTCGGCGGCGGCGTCGGCAAGCAGCTGCTGGTCATCATCGTGGCCCTGTGGGGCTGGCGGCAGTGGCGCGGCGGCCGGCAGCAGGCCGCCGACGGCCAGATCGCCGTACGGTTCGCCACCGGCCGCGAACGCCTCGCGCTGGCCTCGGGCGCCGTCGTGGGCACCGTGGCGGTCGGCTGGCTGTTCGCCGCCTTCCCCTCGCTGTCCTGGAACCCGTGGCCCGACGCGTACATCTTCATCGGCACCCTGGTCGCCATGATCGCCCAGGCCAGGGGCCTGGTGGAGTTCTGGTTCGCCTGGCTGCTGGTCGACGTCGTCGGCGTGCCGCTGGCGTTCAGCAGCGGGCTGGCCTTCTCCGGACTCGTCTACGTCTTCTACCTCGTCCTCGTCCTGTGGGGGCTCCGGGACTGGTGGCGGCGCTCCGGCGCACCCGCCTCCCGCCCCGTCCTGGAAGGAGCAACCGCATGACCATCGCCGTGCCGGACCGCGACCTCGCCCTGGACCCCGTGGAGCGTGCAGTCGCCGACATCGCGCTGGGCCGGCCGGTGGTCGTCGTCGACAACCCCGACCGGGAGAACGAAGGCGACCTGATCGTCGCCGCCGAGAAGATCACCCCCGATCTCGTGGCGTTCATGATGAGCGAATGCCGCGGTCTGATCTGCGCGCCGATGGAAGCCGCCGACCTCGACCGGCTCGACCTGCCGCAGATGGTCACCGCCAACACCGAGCCGATGGCCACCGCCTTCACCGTCAGCGTGGACGCCGGCCCCGCCCACGGCGTCACCACCGGCATCTCCGCCGCCGACCGCGCCACCACCATCGCCCTGCTGGCCGACCCGGAGGCCACCGCCCAGGACTTCGTCCGCCCCGGACACGTCTTCCCGCTGCGCGCCCGACCCGGCGGCGTTCTGGCCAGGGCCGGCCACACCGAGGCCGGTGTCGACCTGGCCCGGCTCGCCGGACTGCGCCCCGCCGCCGTGATCGTGGAGATCGCGGGAGAGGACGGCGCCATGCTGCGCCTGCCCGAACTGGTGCCCTTCGCCCGCAAGCACGGCCTGTCGATCATCTCCATCGAGGATCTGATCGCCCACCGCGCCGCGGCCGAGCCGGACGCCACCGCACCGGGCGACGAGCCGGCCGTACGCCGCGAGGCCCGCACCACCCTGCCCACCCCGCACGGCGACTTCCAGGCCCACGGCTACCGTTCGGCACCCGATGGCACCGAGCATCTCGCCCTGGTGGCCGGCGACATCGGTGACGGCGAGGACGTCCTGGTCCGCCTGCACTCCGAGTGCCTCACGGGCGACATCTTCGGCTCCCAGCGCTGCGACTGCGGGCCGCAGCTGGCCGCCTCCCTGGAACGGGTGCGCGCCGAGGGCCGCGGCGTGGTGCTGTACCTGCGCGGCCACGAGGGCCGCGGCATCGGGCTGCTGTCCAAACTCCGCGCCTACGAACTCCAGGAACACGGCCGGGACACCCTGGACGCCAACCTCGAACTCGGCCTGCCGGTCGACGCCCGCGACTACGGGGCGGGCGCCCACATCCTCACCGACCTCGGGGTGCGCTCCGTACGGCTGCTCACCAACAACCCTGCCAAGACCGCCGCGCTGACCGAGCACGGGCTGCGGGTCACCGGGCGCGAGCCCATGCCGGCCCCCGCCGGGCGTCACAACCTGCGCTATCTGCGCACCAAGCGCGACCGCATGGGCCACGACCTGCCCTGGCTGGACGGCGCCGAACTGCCGGCCTGCGCCGGACAGTGACCGCCGCACCCTGACCACGCGCACCCTGACCCCCGCACCCTCTCCTCCCACCACCACCCCTCCCCGAAAGGCAGGACCCAGACATGAGCGGAACCGGCGCCCCCGAGGTGACCGTGGAGCACGGCGGCGACCTGCGGGTCGCGGTCATCGCCGCCCAGTGGCACCGCACCGTGATGGACGGTCTGCTCGACGGAGCACAGCGCGCCCTGAAGGACCTGGGCGTCACGCACTCCACCGTGGTGCGCGTGCCCGGCAGCTTCGAGCTGCCGGTGGCCGCCCGCGCCCTGGCCGGCCAGGGCTACGACGCCGTCGTGGCCCTCGGCGTCGTCATCCGCGGCGGCACCCCGCACTTCGACTACGTGTGCCAGGGCGTCACCACCGGCCTCACCCAGGTCAGCGTGGAGACCGGGGTACCGGTCGGCTTCGGCGTCCTGACCTGCGACACCGAGGCGCAGGCCCTGGACCGGGCCGGACTGCCCGGCTCCGCCGAGGACAAGGGCCACGAGGCGGTGACCGCCGCCGTCGCCACCGCCGCCGCCCTGCGCTCGGTGACCGCACCCGCGCGGTGACCCGCGCCGCGCACGCCGTAGGCTGAGCGTCACCATGGCCAACAAGACATTCGAGCAGCTCTTCACGGAGCTCCAGCACAAGGCCCTCCACGGCGACCCCGCTACCTCGCGCACCGCCGAGCTGGTCGCCTCGGGCGTGCACTCCATCGGCAAGAAGGTCGTCGAGGAAGCCGCCGAGGTATGGATGGCCGCCGAGCACGAGGGCACCGACCGTACCGCCGAGGAGATCTCCCAGCTGCTGTACCACCTGCAGGTGATGATGGTCGCCCGGGGCATCTCCCTGGACGATGTATACGCTCATCTGTGAGGCGCAGGCCCGCCGTCCGCCCCTCTTTCCCGTCCCCGCACTCTCGAAGGAATCACGCCCCATGCTGCGCATCGCCGTCCCCAACAAGGGTTCCCTGTCCGAGCCTGCGTCGGCGATGCTCCATGAGGCCGGCTACCGGCAGCGCAAGGACAGCCGCGAGCTGGTCCTGATCGACGCCGACAACCAGGTCGAGTTCTTCTTCCTGCGCCCCCGCGACATCGCGGTCTACGTCGGGTCCGGCAAGCTCGACATCGGCATCACCGGACGCGATCTTCTGCTCGACTCCGGGGCCGACGCCGAGGAGATCAAGCAACTGGGCTTCGCCGCCTCCACGTTGCGCTACGCGGCCCGGCCCGGCGGGGTCACCGACGTCACCCAGTTCGACGGGCTGACGATCGCCACCTCCTTCCCCGGCGTGGTGCGCGCGCACCTCACCGAGAACGGGGTGAAGGCCTCGGTGGTCCGGCTGGACGGGGCCGTGGAGACCGCCATCCAGCTCGGGGTCGCCGAGGTCATCGCCGATGTGGTGGAGACCGGCACCACCCTGCGCAACGCGGGCCTGGAGATCATCAGCCGGCCGATCCTGGAGTCCGAGGCGGTGGTCATCCGGCGCCGCGGCGACGAACGCGCCGAACCCAAGGTGGAGCAGTTCCTGCGCCGCCTCCAGGGCGTCCTGGTGGCTCGCCGCTACGTGATGATGGACTACGACATCCGCGCCGAACTGGTGGAGAAGGCCGTGGCCCTCACCCCCGGCCTGGAATCCCCCACCGTCTCCCCGCTGCACGACCAGGGATGGGTCGCGGTACGGTCCATGGTCCCCGTCCAGGACGCCCAGCGCGTGATGGACGACCTGTACGACATGGGCGCCCGCGCGATCCTCACCACCGGCATCCACGCCGCCCGGCTGTGAGCGGCACCATGCCCCGTACCGACAAGGACATCACGGTGACCGGCGACCGGCCCACCCCGCCCGACCTGCCCGAACTCCCGGTGACCTTCCAGCCGCGGCTCACCAGGATCATCCTGATGAGCACCGGCGCGGTGGTCTTCACCGTGCTGCTGATCATCGCCGTCATCGTGCCGGTCAGTGCCAGCACCTGGGGGCTGGGCGACCGGTTCACCGTGGCCGGCACCGGCATCGCCGCCTGGGCCGTGCTGGCGGTGCTCAGCCGCCCCAAGGTGCTCGCCGACCGGGACGGGGTGACCGTCGTCAACCTCACCACCAGGCGGCGGCTCGCCTGGGCCGAGATCGTCCGGGTCGGGCTGCGGCCCGGCGACCCGTGGGTGACCCTCGACCTCGCCGACGGCTCCACCCTGGCCGCCATGGGCATTCAGCCCGGGCTCGCCAAGGAACAGGCCCTGGCCGACGCCCGCGCGCTGCGCGCCCTGGTCGAGACACACAGCAGCAGCGCCGCCGCCGGGCGTGGCTGAGCGGCGGGAACCCGTCACGGCAGCGGCGGGCGCCGCCCCTGATCGGGGCGGCCCCGCCCGCGGGACGCCAGCACCTCCCCGTACGCCTGCATCAGATCCGGCAGCCGCAGCGTCGCCAGATCCTGCCGGCCCGGGTCGGTGACCGACTCCGCCAGCCGCATGTCCCGGAACGCGCAGCTCGTCTCGTACAGGGTGCGCACGAAGCGCCCGTTGCCCAGCTCGTCGATCCAGCCCTCGGCCACCACGTGCTCGCTGATGCTGCGCAGTTCCTCCAGCGCCTCGGGATCCCACACATCGCCGTGATCGGCCGCCAGCAGCTCCCCGATCGCCGTCAGCTCCACCGGCCGGTAGCTGGGGAACTCCACCCGGGCCGAAAAGCGCGAGCCCAGACCGGGGTTGGCGTTCAGCAGCCGGTTCATGCCCTGCGGATACCCGGCCAGGATCACCACCAGATGCTCGCGGCTGTCCTCGGCCCGCTTCAGCAACACCTGGAGCGCCTCGTCCCCGTACGCGTCGCCCTTGCTGTAGCCGGAGTGCACCAGCGAGTACGCCTCGTCGATGAACAGCACCCCGCCCAGCGCCGAATCGATCAGCCGGTTGGCCTTCACCGCCGTCTGGCCCAGGAACTCGCCCACCAGATCGGCGCGCTGCGCCTCCACCAGCCGGTCGTGGCTCAGCAGCCCCAGCGCGTGGAAGACCCGGCCCAGGATGCGGGCCACCGTGGTCTTGCCGGTGCCCGAGGGGCCGGAGAAGACGAAGTGCCGTTTGGGCGGCTGCACCGGCAGCCCCTGGCCCGAGCGCAGCCGCGCCATCCGCAGCTGCGCGGACATCGCCCGCACCTGCTCCTTGACCGGTTCGAGCCCGACCATCCGGTCCAGTTCGGCCAGGGTGTGGGCGAGCAGCGCCGGATCCGGCGCCGGCGGCAGCGCGGGCCCGGCCGCGAGCCGCGGGCCGTGCCCCGCCACCGGCCCCGGCCGGCCGGGCGTGCCGGCCGCCCGCCCCTCACCGGCGGCGGCCGGCAGCCGCTCCCCGCCCAGCTGCCCCGGCACCGGCAGCGGGGCCGGGGCGGGGGCCGGGCCGTACGGGGCCAGCGCCAGCTGTGCGGTGTCCGCGTCCTCCACCGCCAGCGCGGTCAGCCGCTCGGCGGTGTCCATGAACTCCGCGTCCACCTGGTGCACCGCCCGGTACAGCGGGATCGCCGCCGCGCTGCGCCCGCTGCCCTCGCGGGCCCGCGCCAGCCAGTACCGCAGCTCCTTGCGCTGCGGCTGTTCGCTGCGGCAGCGCATCAAGGCGGCCGCCAGCAGCGGTTCCGCCTGGTCGTACATCTCCATCCGCACCCGTGCCATCCCGGCGAAAAGACCCGCCTCCACACCCAGTTGCGGATCGGACTGCAAGGTGGAGGTGAGCCGGAACAGCCCCTCCCAGTCCCGGGTGAGATAGCAGCGGCACGCGTGCAGGAAACGGGCGAAGGGGTCGGTGTCCGGCGGCGGGCACTGGGCCAGCGCCCGGTCCAGCTCCGGCAGCCGGTGACCGTCCAGCAGTTGCGAGGCGTGCGCCAGCAGCAGATCGCGGTCGGTCTCCAGCACCGGCTGTACCCACCAGCCCAGCCAGTACCAGGAGCTGAGCGCCCGTCCGTGCCGGGCGCGCTGCTCCCCGAACCGTGCCCGGTGCCGGTACATCTGGAGCAGTGCTGGTGCCACCTCGGTGCGCAGCGCGTGCAGCCCGAGCCAGGCGTCGGCCATGCCCGGGTCCTCCCGCACCGCCGCCCGGAACTCCTCCTCGGCCTCCGGGTAGGCGGCCGCCGCGTAGGCGTCCACACCGCGCAGCCAGGCCAGATCGGCTCCGGTGTGCGGACCGTGAACGTCTTGCGTGCCAGACATCATGACGACCCCCATGCGCGGATACCGCTCAGCTGTCGCACCTCGGTGAGATCAGGATATCCGCCGACGGTTCCGAGGGATCATCGGCGAAGTGCCGCCGTTCCGCGGCCTCCCAGCCGCGCCAGAAGGCCGCCTGGGCGGGGCCGTCCCGGTGGCGCCCGGCGGCCCAGGCGCGCTGCCGGGGCACCGCCAGCCAGATGAGGTGCGCCAGCCGGCCGCGCAGCGCCCGCCGGCCGGCCCCCACCCCCTCAACCAGCACCACGGGGGCGGGCGGTACGCGGGCTGTACCGGTGTAATCACGGCGCTCCCAGTCGTACACCTCGTAGTGGGCGGTGCCGCCCCGCGCCAGCGGGTCCAGGACCTGCTCGGTGAGCCGATCCATCCAGCCGAACAGCGCGTCGTGGCTGGCGAGGTCGTCCAGGTGCACCACGGGGGCGCCGTCCAGTGCCGCGGACAGCCGCGCCGCCAGCGTGGACTTGCCGGAGCCGGCGTACCCGTCGACACCGATCAGCCGCACCGGGCCCAACGAGGGCGGCAGCGCGCGCAGCCGGGCGGCGAGTTCACGCAGGTCCGGCGGGCCGGGGGCGGGGGAGAGGGACACGGTGCCAGCGTAGTGCCACAGGTGGGACCAATAATGAAGCGCACCGTTGCCCCGGGGTTACTGGCCGTCAGCAGGTGCAGCCGCGATAGTGGGAGCCCGCATCCTGCGACCTCACCGGGAGGGCCCACCGTGACCCAGACGCCACGCCGTACCGTGCTGACCGCCGCCGCGTTCGCCGCCGTCACGGCGGCCACCGCCGCCACCGCTGCCGCCGCCGTGCCTGGCCGTCGCGACGCCGCGGAACCCGACCCGGCCCAGGCCCCCACCGACGCGCTCACGGTCGCGTCCTCGACCATCGCCTACCACGCCTGGACCTCGGCGTCCGACTGGCGCTCGGGCACCGGCCGGGGCACCGCCCTGGTGTCGGGGGACCGCTCGGGCGTGCTGCTGCGCCGCTCCCAGGGCACCGTGGACTACACCGACCCGCACACCGGGATCACCTCCGCGTGGGAGCACGCCACCTGGCTCTCTCCCGAGCACCGGGTGCGCACCCCCGGCAGCGAGCTGATCGCCTCGTGGAACGCCGACACCCCAGCGGGCACCTTCGTACGGATCGAGGTGCGGGCCACGTACACGGACGGCACCGAGAGCCCCTGGTACACGCTGGGCGTATGGGCCTCGGGCGACGAGGACCTGCGGCGCACCTCGCTGAACGGCCAGCGGGACGGCAAGTCCAGCGTGTGGACCGACACCGTGGCCGTCGACGACACCGACGGGCCGCTGCGGATCGCCGGCTACCGGCTGCGGCTGACGCTGCACCGCAAGCCGGGGCTGACGGTCTCCCCGGTGGTGTGGCGGGTCGGCGCGATGGTCTCGGACGTGCCCGACCGGTTCGAGGTCCCGGCCAGCACGCCGGGGGTGGCGGCGGGCACGGAGCTGCCGGTGCCGCCGCACTCGCAGAACATCCACATCGGCCGCTACCCCGAGTACAACGGCGGTGGCCAGGCCTGGTGCAGCCCGACATCCGCCACCATGATCCTCGAATACTGGGGCAAGGGCCCCGGCGCCGATGACCTGGCGTGGGTGAACCCGGCCTACGACGACCCCCAGGTGTGCCACGCCGCCCGCTTCACCTTCGACTACGAGTACGAGGGCTGCGGCAACTGGCCCTTCAACACCGCCTACGCCGCCTCCTACCCCGGTATGCAGGGTGTGGTCACCCGGATCGCCTCGCTGGCGGACGCCGAGACGCTGATCGCCGCCGGCATCCCGCTGATCACCTCGCAGTCCTTCTACGAGGCGGAACTGGACGGCTCCGGCTACGGCACGGCGGGGCATCTGATGACGGTCGTCGGCTTCACGGCGGACGGCGACGTGGTCGCGAACGACCCGGCCAGCCCCAGCAACGCGGCGGTGCGGCGGGTCTACAAGCGGCGGCAGTTCGAGAACATCCTGCTGCGCACCAGACGGCTGGACGCGGGAGGGGTGGAACGCGGCGGCAGTGGCGGCGTCGTCTATCTGTTCTTCCCGGCCCGGCCGACCGCGGCCCAGCGCCGGGCCCTGGCGGCCGTCGGGGTCCGCTGAGCGGCCCGGCCGCTCAGTCCGCCCCCAGCAGCGCCGCCTGCCACAGCTCCTCGCGTTCCTCCGTGTACGCGGCGTCGGCCGACCAGACCCCGCCGTGGCCCTCGCGCCACAAGGTGGCCCACGGCTGGTCGCCGGCCGCGTGCCGGGCCCGCAGGAAGTCGTGCATGGAGCGGGCGCGGCGGGCCAGCAGCGGCACCAGCGCCAGCCGCTGGGTCTCGTCGAGACCGTAGGCGTCCGCCAGGGTACGCAGCCGGGCGCCGGCGTCCTGGTCGGTGCGCCGCCAGTGCGGGTGCGCCATCAGCGGGAGGAATCCGTGGGCGGCGTAGGCGAGGTCCCACAGCCGGGTCCCGGGGGCGGCGTTGTCCCAGTCGATGATGGTCCACCGGCCCGCGTCGCCGTCCTCGGCCACCAGATTCCACGGGGCGAGGTCGTGGTGGGCGATGATCTCGTCGCCGATGTCCGGGATCAGGGCGTTCCAGCGGGCGCCGGGCGGCGGGGTGAAGCCGGCGAGCGCGTCGTGCAGCTCGCGGATCAGCCGGCCCACCCGGGCGAGGCGGGCGGTGGGCTCCACGACGGCGAAGCGGTGCGGCCACACGGCCTCGCCGGGGGCGAACCCCAGCACCTCGCGGCCCCGCTCGTCGATGCCCAGCGGGCGCGGGACGGCGGTGAAGCCGCAGGCGCGCAGATGGGACAGCAGGGCGTGCACGGCCGGGGTCCAGAATCCGGCGGGGCGCCGTACGGTGTCGCCCACCCGTACCACCGCGGCGCTGACGTTGCCTCCGGACAGCGGCTGTTCTTCCTGACGGGACACGGCGTCAGGGTGTCATCCCGCACCGGTGACGTGCGAACGGGTTTCGGGCATACTCCCAACCTCCGGACCGTGGTGATCATCCACGGCCGGCCGACCGATGACCCCGAGGCAGCGCCGCCCGCGACCGCGTCGCGCGCTGCCCGGTGCCACCACATGGGAGGAAAGCGCGTGACGATCTCCGCCGAGGGACTCCAGCCGGTACGGCGAACCCTGCCCACCCCCGAAGCCCGCGATCTGCTGGATTTGGTCCGGGAGCTGATCCAGCGGGAGATCGCGCCGGGCGCGGACGCGGAGGAGGCGGCCGGAGTCTTTCCGCGCGCGCTCTTCCGCCGGCTGTCCGCCACCGGGCTGCTGGGCCTGCCCTACGCGCAGGAGTACGGGGGCGGGGAGCAGCCGTACGAGGTGTACCTGCAGGTCTTGGAGGAACTGGCCGCGGCCCGGCTCACGGTGGGGCTCGGAGCCAGCGTCCACACGCTCGCCTGCCACGGCCTGGCCGGGTTCGGCGCCAAGGAGCAGCGGGCCGAGTGGCTGCCGGCGATGCTGGGGGAGGGGCTGCTGGGCGCGTACGCGCTCTCCGAGCCGGCCGCCGGATCGGACGCGGCGAGTCTGCGCACCCGGGCCGTGCGGGATGGCGACGAGTGGATACTGAACGGCACCAAGGCGTGGATCACGCACGGTGGCATCGCGGACTTCTACACCGTGATGGCCCGTACCGGAGGGGACGGGCCCGACGGGATCACCGCGTTCCTGGTGCCGGGGGACGCCGCCGGGCTCAGCGCCGCCGCGCCCGAGCGCAAGATGGGCATGAACGGTTCTCCCACCGCTCAGCTGCACTTCGACGGTGTACGGGTGCCGGACACCCGGCGGCTGGGGGAGGAGGGCGCGGGGCTGCGGCTGGCGCTGGCCGCGCTGGACTCGGGGCGCCTGGGCATCGCCGCCTGCTCGATCGGGGTGGCCCAGGCGGCGTTCACGACGGCGCTGGCCTTCACCCTGGAGCGCAAGCAGTTCGGCAAGCCGGTCGCCGACTTCCAGGGGCTGCGGTTCATGCTCGCCGACCTGGCCACCCAGATCGAGGCGGGGCGGGCGCTGTACCTGGCCGCCGCCCGGCTGCGGGACGCCGGGGAGCCGTTCGGGCGGCAGGCCGCGATGGCCAAGCTGTTCTGCTCGGACACCGCGATGCGCGTGGCCACCGACGCCGTGCAGCTGATGGGCGGGTACGGCTACACCGCCGACTTCCCGGCGGAGCGCTACATGCGGGAGGCGAAGGTGCTCCAGATAGTGGAGGGCACCAATCAGATCCAGCGCGCCGTCATCGCCAGCCGGCTGACCGGGATCGGCAACGGCGGCGGCAAGGCTCGCTCCGGCGGGCGTGGTTAGCGCGGCTCAGGCCGCCTGGCGCAGGCCGGTTGTCCGGCCCGCCCGGGCGGCCGTGTCCGTCGCGTGCGAGAACGGCTGCAGGCGCCAGTCCAGGCCCTCGGGCAGCCCGGCCGGGGCGGGGTCGCCGATCAGCGGCTCCACCGGCAGGAACACCACGGCGCCGTCCCCGGCCACCCGGCGCCCGGAACCGGTGCACACGGTGAGGCCGAACGGCTGCCACAACGTGGGGCACCAGGCGTGCTCGGGCAGTGTCTGGGCCCGCTCGGTCAGCGCGACCGGCCGGGCGCAGTCCGGGCAGGACACCCGTACCGCCCAGATGTCGGCCGGCTCCGCCGGATCGGCGAGGTCGGCCGCCCCGTCCGGCTCGGTGTCATCCGGAAGATCGGGATCCTCGTCGATGCGGTGGACAGTGGTCGATACGGAGCGCATGGCATCCCCCTCGGACGGCGCGGTGGCCTGGGCCACAGCAAGCACTTCCCGCCGGTCAGCGCGGTTAATCGCAGCGTTGATCAGGACTCGGACAGGAGTTTGTGGCGTTCATCACACCGGATGGTGGCGCCTGGGGACACCGCCGATCTGCTGGCATCCTCACGCCCACCCGCACCCCAACCACCCCCGCCGGGAGCCGTCATGACCACCGAGACCCACGCCCCCGCCCCCGAACCGCTGTGGCGCCCGGACCCGGAGCGGATCGCGGCGGCCCGCCTCACGCGTTTTCACGCCTTCGCCGCCCAGCGGTACGGAGCGCCGTCCCCCAGACTTCGTCCGGGGGCGCCCCCATCCGTACCCGATGACCCCGCGGCCGGGTACGCGGCGCTGCACCATTGGTCGGTCACCGCCCTGGACGCCTTCTGGCGGGCCGTCGCCGACTGGTTCGCGGTCGACTTCCACACCCCGGGGGAACCGGCGCTGGCCGATCCCGCCATGCCGGGCGCCCGCTGGTTCCCCGGCGCCACCCTCAACTACGCCGAACACGCCCTGCGGGCCGGCCTGGAACCGGGCCGTGCCGACGCGCCCGCGCTGCTGTGCCTGGACGAGCGGCAGCAACCGGAGCCGGTCAGCTGGACGGAGTTGCGCCACCAGGTCGGCTCGCTGGCCGCCGCACTGCGCCGTCTCGGGGTACGGCCGGGGGACCGGGTCAGCGGCTATCTGCCCAACATCCCGCAGGCCGTGGTGGCGCTGCTGGCCAGCGCCGCCGTCGGCGCCGTGTGGACCTCCTGCGCCCCGGACTTCGGGGCGCGCAGTGTGCTGGACCGGTTCGCCCAGGTGGAGCCGGTGGTGCTGATCACCGTCGACGGCTACCGGTACGGGGGCAAGGAGCACGACCGCCGGGAGACGGTGGCCGAACTGCGCCGCGAACTCCCCACTCTGCGCGCGGTGATCCACGTACCGCTGCTGGGCACCCGGGCGCCCCAGGGCGCGCTGGAGTGGGCTGAGCTGACCGGCGGGGCGATCGAGCCGGAGTTCACGGCCGTGCCGTTCGACCACCCGCTGTGGGTGCTGTACTCCTCCGGCACCACAGGGCTGCCCAAGGCGATCGTCCAGTCCCAGGGCGGCATCCTGCTCGAACACCTCAAACAGCTCGGACTGCACTGCGATCTGGGCCCGGGCGACCGGCTGTTCTGGTACACCTCCACCGGCTGGATGATGTGGAACTTCCTGGTGTCCGGGTTGCTGACCGGCACCACCGTGGTCCTGTACGACGGCAGCCCGGGGCACCCGGCCGTCGACGCGCAGTGGCGGATCGCCGAGCTGACCCGGGCCACGGTCTTCGGCACCTCGGCCGCCTATGTGATGGCGTGCGCCAAGGCCGGGGTCCGGCCGGGGCGAGACCTGGACCTGAGCGCCACCCGCTGCGTCGCCACCACGGGATCCCCGCTGCCCCCGGACGGTTTCCGCTGGCTGCACGAGGAGGTGGACCCGGGGCTGTGGATCGCCTCGGTCAGCGGCGGCACCGATGTGTGCAGCTGCTTCGCGGGGGCGGTGCCGACGCTCCCGGTCTACCTGGGTGAGCTCCAGGCACCGTGCCTGGGAACCGATCTGCGCTCCTGGGACCCGGCCGGGAAACCGCTGGTGGACGAGGTGGGGGAACTGGTGGTGACCACACCCATGCCGTCGATGCCCCTGCGGTTCTGGAACGACCCGGACGGCACCCGGTACCGGGAGAGCTACTTCGACACCTACCCCGGGGTGTGGCGGCACGGCGACTGGATCACCCTCACCTCCCGCGGCACCGTCGTCATTCACGGCCGGTCCGACTCGACCCTCAACCGGCAGGGCGTGCGGATGGGGTCGGCCGACATCTACGAGGTGGTGGAACGGCTGCCGCAGATCGGCGAGTCACTGGTGCTCGGCGTCGAGCAGCCGGACGGGGGGTACTGGATGCCGCTGTTCGTCCGGCTCGCGGAGGGGGTGGTGCTGGACGACGCACTGCGGACGGTGATCCGCACCGCCCTCCGCGAGCAGCTGAGCCCGCGTCATGTGCCGGACGAGATCCTCGCGATCGACGCGGTCCCGCACACGCTGACCGGGAAGCGTCTGGAAGTGCCGGTCAAGCGGCTGTTGCAGGGGACACCGCTGGAGAAGGCGGTCAACGCGGGCTCGGTGGACGACATCGGCGCCCTGCGGTTCTTCGAGCGCCTCGCCCGCGAGCGCGCCATTGTCAGTGACCCCGATTACGGTGAGTGATCAGAAGGTTCTGATCCGTCGAAGGGGGAATCATGGCACGGCACGGGGAGCAGCGGCCGGTGTGCCGCAAGGAGAGCAGCGGGACGGTCGGGGTGATCGCCGACCCGGTGGGCTTCGCCCGGATGCGCCGCTATCCGAGCTTCGGCTTCACCGACCACCGCGGCTATCTGCGGCACACCGAGCGACTGCTGCGCACGCTGGCCGGGGAGGCGGGGCATGTGCGGGTCGCGCTCTTCGACCCGGAGGGGTTCGCGCTGTGGTGCGCGCGGCAGCGGCTGGACCCGGACAGCGCGGCCAGCCGGGCCCGCTACACGGCGGTGGACGCGGCGCGCGGGGCCACGCTGCCCTTCACCGGACGGCGCTCGCTGCGCCGGCTGCTGCCGGAACTGCTCGTCGAACGGGAGAGGTTGCGTTCCTGGGAGCGGGCCACGGAGCTGCTGGGCGAGGCCGGCGGGTGCGTACGGTGCGCGGAGCCGCTGGCGCGCTGCGCCTTCCGCAGGGCGGCGGCGGTGCTGCCGCTGCTGCTGGAGGATGCCGGCGGCGGCCGCCGGCATCTGGTGTGCACGGTGCTGGTACGGGGTGTGCCCCTGTCGGCGGCGCTGGACACGCCCCCGGAGCCGACCGAGGCGGCGACGCTGGCCCTGTGCGCGGTCCTGGGGGTGGCGCTGGCCACCGGAGCCCCCGGCGGTCTGGTTCTGCGGAGGGCGGTGGACGGCGGCCGGACGGAAGCGGTGGGCTGGCGCCTGGAGGCGGGTGAGGTGGTGCCGCTGACCGAACCGGAGGTCTTCAGCGCCTACTGCACCGACCCCATGACCGGCGATCCGATCCCACCCGAACACGGCGTCGACTACCGCGACGCCCCGCCGCTGCCGACGATCCTCTGCGAGGGCCCCTGACCGGGCCGCCCCGCCCACCGGTCACGGGCCGATCCCCGAGTACGCGGTGCCCGACCTGTTCCGGGCCGGGCGATCGGAAGGTTCGGCGACGGGCCGGTGCGGCGGTCGTCGGTTGGTGAAGGAGGGGGACGGCTCGTTCCCGCGTGCCCGCTCCGAGGGGCGCCCTGTTCCGTGTGGGCCGTCCGGTGAGCCCGTGCGGGTGAGGGCGGCGGCCGTCGGGGGCCACCGGTGGGCCGGGACGGCCCGGCCTTCCTGCCCGGCTCCCGGGTGCGTCGGCGCGTTCCACGGGAGTCTGCCCCGGCCCGCCCGTTCGGGGCTGGGCCGGGGCAGACTCGGGGGTCACTCGCCGGAGAGGACCGCCTCGGCCGCCGCGCGGGCCTCTTCGGCGGACTCGGCGGCCCGGGCGGCCGCGGCCGCCCGTTCGCACTGGGCCAGCGTGTGGCGCGACAGCGCCGCCCGGACGTACGGGATCGCGGACGCGCTCATCGACAGGCTGGTCACGCCGAGGCCGGTCAGCACACAGGCCAGCAGCGGGTCCGCCGCCGCCTCGCCGCACACACCGCAGCTCTTGCCCTCGGCCTTGGCCGCCTCGGCGGACAGCGACACCAGGTCCAGCAGCGCCGGCTGCCACGGGTCCTGGAGCCGGGACACGGCCCCGACCTGGCGGTCGGCCGCGAAGGTGTACTGCGCCAGGTCATTGGTGCCCAGCGACAGGAACTCCACCTCCTGGAGCACCGACCTGGCCCGCAGGGCCGCCGAGGGGATCTCCACCATCGCGCCGAACTTCGCCCGCAGGCCCGCCGCGCGGCAGGCGTCCGCGAACGCCTTCGCGTCCGCCCGGTCCGCCACCATCGGGGCCATGACCTCGAGGTAGACCGGAAGCCCTTCGGCCGCGGCCGCCAGCGCCTTCAACTGGGTGTCCAGGACCTCCGGGTGGTCCAGCAGGGTGCGCAGCCCGCGCACGCCGAGCGCCGGGTTCGGCTCCTCGCCCGGGCTGAGGAAGGCCAGCGGCTTGTCCGCGCCGGCGTCCAGCACCCGCACCACCACCCGGCCCTCCGGGAACGCCTCCAGCACCTGGCGGTAGGTGGCCGTCTGGGTCTCCAGCGACGGCGCGCGCTCGCTGTCGTCGAGGAAGAGGAATTCGGTGCGGAACAGGCCCACACCCTCCGCGCCGGCCTCCAGCGCGCCCGCCACGTCGGCGGGACCGCCGATGTTCGCCAGCAGCGGCACCTTGTGGCCGTCCGAGGTGGCACCCGGGCCGGTCGACGCCGCCAGCGCCGCCCTGCGCTCCTCGGCGGCCCGCGCCAGCGCGGCGCGCTGCTCACCGCTGGGGTTCACGGTGACCTCGCCGTTGCTGCCGTCCACCGCCACCACGGTGCCCTCGGCCAGCTCGCCGACGCCCGGCAGCGCCACCACGGCGGGCACCCCCAGCGCCCGCGCGAGGATCGCGCTGTGGCTGGTCGGACCGCCCTCCTCGGTGATGAAGCCGAGCACCAGCGCCGGATCCAGCAGCGCGGTGTCCGCGGGCGCCAGATCCCGGGCCACCAGGACGAAGGGCTCGTCACTGTCCGGCACCCCGGGCATCGGCACGCCCAGCAGCCGCGCCACGATGCGGTTGCGTACGTCGTCCAGGTCGGCCACCCGGCCGGCCAGATACGCGCCGGCCGCCGCCAGCAGCTCCCGGTACGCGCCGAACGCGTCGTACACGGCCCGTTCGGCGGTGCTGCCGCCGGCCACCCGGCGGGCGACGTCCGCCGCCAGCTCCGGGTCCTGCGCCATCAGCGCCTGCGCCTCCAGGACCGCCTGGGCCTCACCGCCGGCGAGGTTGCCGCGTGCCACGAGGTCCGCGGCCACGGCGTCCACCGCCTGCTTCGCCCGCGCGGTCTCGCGCTCGGTGTCCTGGCCGGGCACCTGGTCGGCCGGCGGTTCCAGCACCGCGGTGCCCATGTGCCGCACCTCGCCGATGGCCACGCCATGACTGACGCCGACTCCCTGCAGCATTGTCTCCATCACACCTGTCTCCGTCAGTTCCAGCCGAAAAGCGGGTCACCGGCCAGGACCTCGATGTCCGCGGCGACCTCGGACAGGGCGTCGGCGGTCGCCTGGAGCGCCACCACCGGGCACACCGGGGACTTCCCCGCCGCGGCCACGGCAGCCGGGTTCCACCGCACCACCGGGTCGCCCCGGCGCACCGTGTCGCCCTTGTTGGCCAGCGGTTCGAAACCCTGTCCGTCCAGTTGAACCGTATCGAGACCCAGATGGGTGAGTACGCCCCGTCCCCCGGCGTCCACCACCACATAGGCGTTCGGGCGCAGCGAGACGATGATGCCGTCAATGGGGGCCACGGCCGTACACGGGGCGAGGAGCGGTTCGACGGCCGCGCCCGACCCGATCACCGCCTCGGCGAACGCCGGATCGGGGACGTCGGCGAGGGGGATGGCCCGCCCGGCCACAGGAGATGTGACAGTGGTCATGAAGGGCCTCTCAAAGGGCGAAAACAATCAGGGTCCATCACTTTTCGGACGGCACACCATATAAAAGCGTAAGTCATGGGATCCGGAGCACCCCGATCACCGGCCGCCCCGAGCGGTGACCCGGCCGCCGCGCCCGGTAAGGTCAAGGCGCACAAAGGCGCACACCGGCCGGAACAGGCATGAACAACGGGAGGCTTCCGGGTGGACGTCCAGGATCCGGACACGCAGACCAGCAGGGTCTTCACCATCCCGAACATCCTGAGCATGGCCAGGCTGCTGGGCGTGCCCGTGTTCCTGTGGCTGGTGCTGTCCCCGGTCTTCGACGGCCCCAACCGGGACGGCTGGGCCCTGCTGGTGCTCGTCCTCAGCGGAGTGAGCGACTACCTCGACGGCAAGCTCGCCCGCCGCTGGAACCAGGTCTCCGACCTGGGCCGCATCCTGGACCCCGCGGCCGACCGGCTGTACATCCTGTCCACGCTCGTCGGCCTCACCTGGCGCGAGATCCTCCCGTGGTGGGTCACGGCGCTGCTGCTGGCCCGCGAGGCCATGATGGCCGTCACCGTCTTCGTCCTGGACCGCCGCGGCTACGCCCCGCTCCAGGTCAACTACGTGGGCAAGGCCGCCACCCTCAATCTGATGTACGGCTTCCCGCTGTTGCTCCTCAGCGACGGCCACGGGCTCCTCGCCTCCCTCGCCGCCATTTTCGGATGGGCGTTCGTCGGCTGGGGTACAGCGCTCTACTGGTGGGCAGGAGTCCTGTACGTGGTCCAGGTCCGCCGAATCCTCAAGGCGGATGCCACGGCCGACTGAGCCCGCCCTGGCAGTGTCGCAGGGGCCTGGCGCCCGCACGTGCCGCAGTTTTCCGGGGAGCCACCCCGGGCCCGGGCCCCTCCAGACGGGTGCGGTCGGCATGACTGCCGTCTCCCCAAGGAGGACACTTCCGATATGAAGGCCGTCGTAATGGCTGGTGGCGAAGGCACCCGGCTTCGCCCCATGACCGCGAGCATGCCCAAGCCACTGCTGCCCGTGGCGAACCGTCCGATCATGGAACACGTGCTCCGGCTGCTGAAGCGGCACGGTCTGACCGAGACCGTGGTCACCGTGCAATTTCTCGCTTCTCTGGTGAAGAACTACTTCGGCGACGGTGAGGAACTGGGGATGGACCTCACCTACGCCAACGAGGAGAAGCCCCTGGGTACGGCCGGAAGTGTGAAGAACGCCGAGGAGGCCCTGAAGGACGACTCCTTCCTGGTGATCTCCGGCGATGCCCTCACCGACTTCGACCTCACCGACCTCATCGCGTTCCACCGCGAACGCGGCGCCCTGGTCACCGTCTGTCTCACACGGGTGCCCAACCCCCTGGAGTTCGGCATCACGATCCTCAAGGAGGACGGCCGGGTCGAACGCTTCCTGGAGAAGCCCACCTGGGGCCAGGTGTTCTCGGACACCGTGAACACCGGCATCTACGTGATGGAGCCCGAGGTCTTCGACTACGTCGAACCGGACGTGCCCGTCGACTGGTCGGGCGATGTCTTCCCCCGGCTGATGAAGGAGGGCCGGCCCATCTACGGCTATGTCGCCGAGGGCTACTGGGAGGACGTGGGCACCCACGAGAGCTACGTCAAGGCCCAGGCCGACGTCCTGGAGGGCAAGGTCGACGTCGACATCGACGGCTTCGAGATCTCCCCCGGGGTCTGGGTCGCCGAGGGCGCCGAGGTGCACCCCGACGCCAAACTGCGCGGCCCCCTCTACATCGGCGACTACGCCAAGATCGAGGCCGGCGCCGAGGTGCGCGAGCACACCGTCATCGGCTCGAACGTCGTCGTCAAGGCCGACGCCTTCCTGCACAAGGCCGTGGTCCACGACAACGTCTATCTCGGCCCGCAGACCAATCTGCGCGGCTGCGTCATCGGCAAGAACACCGACATCATGCGCGCCGCCCGGATCGAGGACGGCGCCGTCATCGGCGACGAGTGTCTGGTCGGCGAGGAGTCCATCGTCCAGGGCAACGTCCGCGTCTACCCGTTCAAGACGATCGAGGCGGGCGCGTTCGTCAACACCTCGGTCATCTGGGAATCCCGCGGCCAGGCCCACCTCTTCGGCGCCCGCGGCGTCTCCGGCATTCTCAACGTGGAGATCACCCCGGAGCTCGCCGTCCGGCTCGCCAGCGCGTACGCCACCACCCTCAAGAAGGGCTCCACCGTCACCACGGCGCGCGACCACTCCCGGGGCGCCCGCGCCCTCAAACGCGCCGTCATCTCCGCCCTCCAGGCCAGTGCCATCGATGTCCGCGACCTGGAGAACGTCCCACTGCCCGTCGCCCGCCAGCAGACCGCCCGCGGGAGCGCGGGCGGGGTCATGATCCGTACCACCCCGGGCGTTCCCGACTCCGTCGACATCATGTTCTTCGACGAACGCGGAGCCGACCTCTCCCAGGCGGGACAGCGCAAGCTCGACCGGGTGTACGCCCGCCAGGAGTACCGCCGCGCCTTCCCCGGGGAGATCGGCGACCTGCGCTTCCCCGCCAGCGTCTTCGACGCCTACACCGGCGCCGTCATCCGGGCCGTCGACACCACCGGGGTCCCCGAGTCCGGGCTCAAGATCGTCGTCGACGCGGCCAACGGCAGCGCCGGGCTCGTACTGCCCAGCCTGCTCGGCCGGCTCGGCGTCGACTCGCTGGTCATCAACCCCGGCCAGGACGAGGCCCGCCCCACCGAGACGGCCGAGACCCGCCGGGCCGGCCTCGTACGCCTGGGGGAGATGGTCTCCTCCTCCCGCGCCGCCTTCGGCGTCCGCTTCGACCCGGTCGGTGAACGGCTCGCCCTGGTCGACGAACGCGGCCGCATCATCGAGGACCAGCGCGCCCTGCTGGTGATGCTCGACCTGGTGGCCGCGGAACGCCGCAGCGGCCGGGTCGCGCTGCCCGTCACCACCACCCGCATCGCCGAACAGGTCGCCGCCTACCACGGAACCCAGGTGGAGTGGACCACCACCTCACCCGACGACCTCACCCGCGCCGCCGGCAAGGACGCCGTCTTCGGCGGGGACGGCCAGGGCGGTTTCATCGTCCCCGAGTTCTCCAGTGTCTTCGACGCCACCGCCGCCTTCGCCCGGCTCACCGGTCTGGTGGCCCGCACCCAGCTCTCCCTCAGCCAGATCGACGCCCGCATCCCCCGGGCGCACGTCCTGCGCCGTTCCGTCGCCACCCCCTGGGCCGTCAAGGGTCTGGTCATGCGGCGCGTCGTGGAGGCGGCGGGCGATCGCTCCATCGACACCACCGACGGGGTACGGGTGGTGGAGGCCGACGGCCGCTGGGTGCTGGTGCTGCCCGACCCGGCCGAGGCCCTCACCCACCTGTGGGCCGAGGGTCCCGACGACGCCACCGCGCAGGAACTCCTGGAGCACTGGTCGGCGGTGGTCGAGGGCGCCGACCACTGACCGACCCGGCTGAACCACCGGTCACGGGCACCGCCCGGCGGCCGGACCGCACGCCTCCCCAGGGGCCCGTTTCGAAATCCCCCGGGGAGGCGTGCGACCATGTGCGCCATGTCATCGCAGCCCAACGGGCCACGCCCGCCGGCGCGCCCCGACGCCTCCATGTCGCTGCTGACCACCGTCATGAACCACACCCTCGACGAGGGGTACGCCCAGGCGGCGGCACGCAGGCACAGCGAGGGCCGGTCGGGGCTGCCGCGCACCCTGCGCGCCAAGCTCTGGCTGGCCACCGGGCTCGTCCTGGCCGGCCTGGTGGTCACCCTGGGCGCCGCCCAGGCGCGGGAGGCGGCACCCACCGTCGCCCGGGAGCGCCAGGAACTCCTGGAGCGGGTCGAGTCCGGTACCGAGGCGATGGACGCGCTCCAGCAGGAGGTGGACGCCCTGCGTACCGAGGTCGCCGCCCGACAGCGCGACCTGCTCAGCGACAGCGGCGGGGACCCGGGCGAGCTGACCGCGCTGCTCGCCGGCGCCGACGCCGTCCAGGGGCCCGGGCTCGAACTCGTCATCAACGACGCCAAGGGTGTCGCCGAGGGCGGCGGGGACGCCAGGGAGGGCTCCGGTTTCGACACCGGCCGGGTCCGCGACCGCGACCTCCAGCGGGTGGTCAACGGACTGTGGACCTCGGGCGCCGAGGCCATCGCCGTCAACGGGCAGCGGCTCACCGCCCTGTCGGCCATCCGCGCGGCGGGCGACGCCATTCTCGTCGACAACCGTCCGCTGGTCCCCCCGTACACCGTCCAGGCCATCGGTGACCCGCAGGACCTGCGTACCCGCTTCGATTCCACGGTGGACGGCCAGTACCTCAACGTGTTGCGCGACAACTACGGCATCCGGGCCGCCACCTCCGACCAGCAAGAGATCCGCATACCCGCCGCCACCAGCCTCACGGTCCGGACGGCGCGACCCGCGGACACGGGAGAAGGAAACACACAGTGATCGCCGTACTGGGGCTCGTGCTGGGCGTCGTGGCCGGAATCCTCACCCGGCCCGTGGTGCCCATGGGACTTGAGCCATACCTGCCGATCGCCGTGGTCGCGGCGCTCGACGCGGTCTTCGGCGGGCTGCGCGCCATGCTGGACGGGATGTTCGACGACAAGGTCTTCGTCGTCTCCTTCCTGTCCAACGTCGTGGTCGCCGCGCTGATCGTCTTCCTCGGCGACAAGCTCGGCGTGGGGGCCCAGCTGTCCACCGGCGTGGTCGTGGTTCTGGGCATCCGGATCTTCTCCAACGCCGCGTCCATCCGCCGACACCTCTTCCGGGCGTGAGTGCCATGAGCGACCCCGAGCAGGACCGCGACCGCGGGCCCGGGCCGGAGCCCCGGGACACACCGCAGGGGGCGCCCGAGGCGCCGCGCGCGCCGGAACCGGGCGCGGAGCGCAAGGCCCTCCCGCCGGCCCCGCCCGCGCGCCTGACCGGCCGCGATGTGCTGTGGGCCGGCCTGTGGCCGCCCCGGGTCACCCGCAGCCAGCTGATCGTGGCCGCGCTGCTGTTCGTCCTGGGCCTCGGCCTGGCCATCCAGGTACGGGCCGCCAGCGCCGAGGACAGCGCGCTGCGCGGCGCCCGCCCCGAGGACCTGGTGCGCATCCTCAGCGATCTGGAGGACCGCAGCGGCCGTCTGGAGGACGAGCGCAACGACCTGGAGGAGCAGCGCACCGACCTGGAGACCAGCTCCGACCAGGCCGAGGAGGCCCGGCGGCAGACCGCCGAACGCGAGCGGCAACTGGGCATCCTGGCCGGTACGGTGGCCGCCGAGGGCCCGGGGATCGAGCTGCGGGTCACCGACCCGGCCGGCGGGGTGCGCGCCGACATGCTGCTGGACGCCGTGCAGGAGCTGCGGGCGGCCGGCGCCGAGGCGATCCAGATCAACGACGTACGGGTGGTGGCCGGTACCTTCTTCACGGACGAGAACGGCCAGGTGCGCATCGACGGCCGGGCGGTGAACGCCCCGTACGTGATCGACGCCATCGGGCGCCCGCAGGACCTGGAACCGGCGCTGAACATCCCCGGGGGCGTCGTGCAGTCCCTGGAGAAGGAGCAGGCCGGGGTCACGGTGGAGCGGCCGGAGACCGTCCTCGTGGACGCCTTGCGATCGGCGGACCGGCCTGACTACGCTCAGTCGTCGCCGTGACGGGGAGCCATCGCCGGGGGCTGCCCGATGTGGTGGCTCTCGGTAAGGGAAACTGAATACGGGCCGCGTACGTTGGCAGAGTGTCCGGCGCGGCGGATGAGAGACAATGGACCGCCCGTCCACCGACGGGGCGGGCTAGGTGCGAGGGGATCGCTGGTGAGTTTTTTCGCTAGGTTGTTCGGCAGGCGTCAGGGTGGCTCGCACAGTGCCGCACGGCCTCATGCCCGCCGTGGCGAGCAGCCTGCGGGGGCGCCCGCGACGGAGGCGGGGCGCCCGCTGTTCCGTGACGAGGTGGACGGCCAGGCCGGCGGCATAGGCTCCCAGGCTCCCGCGGCGCAGGCCGCCGGCACGCCCTGCGGGCGCTGCGGCTCGCGCAACGCCCCGTCCAGCCGCTACTGCTCGCAGTGCGGCAACCCGCTGCGGCCGGGCGTGGAGGGCTCCTCGGAGACGACCTCCACCATCTCGATCTCCGGTCTGGAGGCGTACGACTCCGAGATCACCGGTCAGCACGCGGTGATGCCCGCGCTCTCCCCGGAGGCCCAGGCCGCCGTGGACGCGCTGCCGCCGGGCTCGGCCCTGCTGGTGGTGCGGCGCGGGCCGAACTCCGGCAGCCGCTTCCTGCTGGACGGTGACCTCACCACCGCGGGCCGCCACCCGCAGAGCGACATCTTCCTGGACGATGTGACGGTCTCCCGCCGCCATGTGGAGTTCCGCCGCCGTCCGGAAGGCGGTTTCTCGTGTTTCGACGTGGGCAGCCTCAATGGCACCTATGTCAACCGGGAGCCCATCGACTCGGCGGTGCTCGCGCACGGTGACGAGGTGCAGATCGGTAAATACCGTCTGGTCTTCTTCACCGGCCAGTACGGTGGGTGACGGCTCACGGAGAGCGCACGGCGCCGCGCGGCGGTTCTCGACTATCCAAATGCCCCGGTCACGACCTAGGGTTGATGTGTGAACCAGCTCGACGTCGTGGGTGTCAGGGTCGAATTGCCCAACAACCAGCCCATCGTGCTCCTCCGTGAAGTGGACGGCGATCGCTACCTCCCCATCTGGATCGGCCCCGGGGAGGCCACCGCGATCGCCTTCGCCCAGCAGGGGCTGGCCCCTGCCCGGCCGCTGACGCACGACCTGCTGAAGAACGTGCTCGAGGCGATCGGGCAGGAACTCACCGCCGTGCGGATCACCGATCTGCGCGACGGTGTCTTCTACGCCGAGCTCGTGTTCGCCAGCGGCGTCGAGGTCAGCGCCCGGCCCTCCGACGCCATAGCGCTCGCGCTGCGCGTGGGTACCCCCATCTACAGCAGTGACGGGGTGCTGGACGATGCGGGGATCATCATCCCCGACGAGCAGGAGGACGAGGTGGAACGGTTCCGGGAGTTCCTGGACCAGATCTCTCCCGAGGACTTCGGCTCCAGCAATCAGTAGCCGGTGTGGCGATCGTTGACGCGCTGAGTGTGCATGCTTAGCGTCTGTGGGGCATGTCTTGGGAGGAGCGCTGTGCGCGTGCTCATCGTCACACGCGGTGAGTGGCGAGGGCACGGTCGGGGCGTGCGGAACGGAGGCCGGCGTGACAGGTAACGGCGAGGGTACGGCGGTGGGCGGGATCTCCCCGCTGCCGGGCGTACCGCCGCGGCAACCCCTGCGGGCGCCGGCCACCCCCCAGGGGCAGGGCACCGGGCGCGAGCGCCTGGGCTACCGGGGCCCCAGCGCCTGCGCCGCCGCCGGGATCACCTACCGCCAGCTCGACTACTGGGCCCGCACCCAGCTGGTGCAGCCCAGCATCCGCCCGGCACACGGTTCGGGCACCCAGCGGCTGTACAGCTTCCAGGACATCCTGGTGCTCAAGATCGTCAAGCGGCTGCTGGACGCCGGGGTCTCCCTGCAGAGCATCCGTACGGCGGTGCGCGCCCTGCGCTCCGCCGACCTGGCGGAGCTGGCCGGGCTGACCCTGATGAGCGACGGGGCCACCGTCTACCGCTGCGAGTCCCCCGAGGAACTGGCCGAGCTGCTGCGCGGCGGCCGGGGCGTCTTCGGGATCGCGGTCGGCGCGGTGTGGGGCGATGTCGAGGCGGCCCTCGCCCGGCTCCAGGCAGAGCGGGTGGACACCGGGGAAGCCGTCGGCGGCGCGGGCCACCCCTCCGACGAACTGGCCAGGCGCCGACAGCGCGGAGCCCGCTGATCCCGTCCGCTCCCGGGGATTGTCAGACCCGTGGGGCACCATCGGGAGAGTGAGAGGCCAGCCGACGATCCTGCACCTCGACATGGACGCCTTCTACGCCTCGGTCGAGCAGGCGGCCAAGCCGTCGCTGCGCGGCAAGCCGGTGATCGTCGGCGGGCTCGGGCCGCGCGGCGTGGTGGCCACCGCCTCCTACGAGGCCAGGCGGTTCGGGGTGCACTCGGCCATGCCGATGGGCCAGGCCAGACGGCGCTGCCCGAACGCCGCCTATCTGTATCCGCGCTTCGATGTCTACCGCTCGGTCAGCGAGACCGTGATGGGACTGCTGCGGGAACTGTCCCCGCTGGTGGAGCCGCTGAGCCTGGACGAGGCGTTCGTCGATCTGGTGGCCGGCGGCACGGCGCACACCGCCGCCGAGGCCGAGGCGGTGGGGCACGCACTGCGCGCCCGGATCCGGGTGGCCACCACACTGAGCGGCTCGGTGGGCCTGGCCGGTTCCAAGATGCTCGCCAAGATCGCCTCGGAGCGGGCCAAGCCGGACGGGCTGGAGCTGATCGTGCCCGGCACCGAGCGGGACCTGCTGGCCCCGCTGCCGGTCCGTACCCTGCCCGGGGTCGGCCCGGCCACCGACGGCGTGCTGCGCCGGGCCGGGATCAGCACCGTGGGCGACGTGGTGCGGGCCGGTGAGACGGAGCTGCTGCGCCTGCTGGGCACCGCGCACGGCGGCGGGGTGCACGCGATGGCCCTGGGAATCGACGACCGTCCGGTGGTCGCCGAGCGCGACGCCAAATCGGTCTCGGTGGAGGACACCTTCGACGTGGACCTCACCGACCGGGCCCGGGTGCGCCACGAGGTGGACCGGCTGGCCGAGCGGTGCGTACGGCGGCTGCGCGAGCACGGCCGCTCCGGGCGCACCGTGGTGCTGAAGGTACGCAGCCACGACTTCTCCACCCTGACCCGCTCGGACACGCTGCGCGGGCCCACCGACGATCCGGCGGTGGTGCGGGAGCTGGCCGCGCGGCTGCTGGAGGGGGTGGACACCACCAACGGTGTCCGGCTGCTGGGGGTGGGCGTCACCGGACTGGCGGATTTCACCCAGGAGGATCTGTTCGCGCAGGCGGGCGCGAGGGCCGAGGGCGAGGAGGACGGCGGTGACAGCGCGCCCGAGCGGGCGGACCCCGCCGGGGCCGCCCCGGAGGCCGGGCCGGCCCCCGACCGCCGGTGGCTTCCCGGCCTGGACGTGGAGCACACCGGGCACGGCCCCGGCTGGGTGCAGGGCAGCGGCGTCGGGCGGGTCACCGTGCGGTTCGAGACGCCGGGCTCCGCGCCGGGCCGGGTGCGGACTTTCGCGGTGGACGATCCGGAGCTCAGCCGCTCCGGCCCGCTGCCGCTGACCGGCGGCCCTCAGCGCTCCTCGTCCGGCGGCGAGGCCAGCCGGCCGAAGTCCTGATCGGGCGGCGTGGCGTCATCCTCGGGCGCCGCCATCGGCACGTCGAGACCGTAGTGGTGGTACAGCTGCAGCTCCTGCTCGGGGGAGAGGTGCCGCCCCACCCCGAAGTCCGGCGCGTCCTTGATCAGCGCCCGGTCGAAGGGCACCCGCAGGGACTCCTCGACCAGCTCGCTGGGCTCCAGGGGCACGAACGCGTCCCGGCTGAAGAGTCCGGTGCGCACAGCCGCCCATTCGGGTGCACCGGTCGCGTCATCCAGATAGACCTCGTCCACCGTGCCGATCTTTGCTCCGTTCCGGTCGAACGCCTTGCGTCCGATCAGGCTGCGGGGATCGATATCGGTCTGCACGGTTCCTCCCACGGTTCATCACTGCCGGGCCGCACGCCCCTTCGCCTTCACGTAACGGCACATACCCGGAGTCGGCCAGTCGAGTCCACCGGCACCGGGAGCGGGGCTCCCTCTCCATGTTCGCAGCCCGAAGGCCGCTGGTAGGCTCGAAAACGGTTGACGACCTCGTGCGGGAGAGTCCACCGGTCCTGTGGCCGGCGGCGCCGAAGGAGCAAATCCTCCCCGGAATCTCTCAGGCCCCCGTACCGCACGGGCGAAACCACTCTGGAAAGCAGGGTGACGGCCGGACATCCGTCCCGGCCCCGCCCTCACCGACGGTGAAAGCCGTGCCAACGCCCGACGGGGCGGCGGCGCGGTGAAGCTCTCAGGTCGACATGACAGAGGGGGAGGCCGCAGCAGGCACCGCCCGGTGGTTGCGGGTCCCAGCGACCAGGAGGCCCCCAGATGTCCGAACGCCCACTCCCGCTCAGCGCACTGGAGCACGGCTCGCCGTTCGCGGCCCGCCACATCGGCCCCGACGCCACCGACCGGGCGAAGATGCTCGCCCAGGTCGGCTTCGGCTCCCTCGACGAGCTGACCTCGGCCGCCGTGCCCGCCTCCATCGCCGGCTCCGGACCGCTGCGGCTGCCGCAGGCCCGTTCGGAGGCCGCCGTGCTGGCCGAACTGCGCGCGCTGGCCGACCGCAACCAGGTCCTGACCTCCATGATCGGCCTGGGCTACTACGGCACGTTCACCCCGCCGGTCATCCTGCGCAACGTCATGGAGAACCCCGCCTGGTACACGGCGTACACGCCCTACCAGCCGGAGATCTCCCAGGGCCGCCTGGAGGCCCTGCTGAACTTCCAGACCGTGGTCTCCGAGCTCACCGGGCTGCCCACCGCCGGCGCCTCGCTGCTGGACGAGGGCACCGCCGCCGCCGAGGCCATGGCGCTGTCGCGGCGGGTGGGCAAGGTCAAGCAGGGCGTCTTCCTGGTCGACGCCGACACCCTGCCGCAGACCGTCGCCGTGCTGCGCACCCGCGCCGAGCCCACCGGGGTCGAGGTGGTGGTCGCCGACCTGACCGAGGGCATCCCGCGGGAGGCCGCCGAGCGCGGGATCTTCGGCGTCCTGCTCCAGTACCCGGGGACCGGCGGCGCGGTGCGCGACCCGCGCCCGGTCATCGAGCGCGCCCACGAGCTGGGGGCGGTCGTCACCGTCGCCGCGGATCTGCTCGCCCTCACCCTGCTCGCCTCGCCGGGCGAGCTGGGCGCGGACATCGCGGTGGGCACCAGCCAGCGGTTCGGCGTGCCGATGGGCTTCGGCGGCCCGCACGCCGGCTACATGGCGGTCCGCGAGGCGTACGCCCGCAGCCTGCCGGGACGCCTGGTGGGCGTCTCCCGGGACGCGGACGGCAAGCGCGCCTACCGGCTGGCGCTGCAGACCCGCGAGCAGCACATCCGCCGGGAGAAGGCCACCAGCAACATCTGTACGGCGCAGGTGCTCCTGGCCGTGATGGCCGGCATGTACGCCGTGTACCACGGCCCCCAGGGGCTGGCGGACATCGCGCGCCGCACCCACCGCTACGCCGCGCTGCTGGCCGCCGGGCTGCGCGCGGGCGGCGTCGAGGTGGTGCACGGGGCGTTCTTCGACACCGTCACCGCCCGGGTTCCGGGCCGCGCGGAGCAGATCGTGGCCGCCGCCCGCGAGGCGGGCGTCAATCTGCGCCAGGACGGGTCCGACCTGGTCGGCATCGCCTGCGACGAGACCACCACCCGCGCGGAACTGGCCGCCGTGTGGGCCGCCTTCGGCGTGGACGGCGCGCACACCGACATCGACGCGCTGGACGCCGCGACGCCGGACGCGCTGCCCGGCGCGCTGCTGCGCACCGACGAGTACCTCAGCCACCCGGTGTTCCACCAGCACCGTTCCGAGACCGCGATGCTGCGCTATCTGCGGCGTCTGGCCGACCGGGACTACGCGCTGGACCGCGGCATGATCCCGCTGGGCTCGTGCACCATGAAGCTCAACGCCACCGTCGAGATGGAGCCGGTCACCTGGCCGCAGTTCGCCGCGCTGCACCCGTTCGCGCCGATCGAGCAGGCCGAGGGCTACCGCACCCTGATCCGCGAACTGGAGGACGGGCTCGCCGAGATCACCGGTTACGACAAGGTCTCGCTGCAGTCCAACGCCGGGTCGCAGGGCGAGCTGGCCGGGCTGCTCGCGGTGCGCGCCTACCACCGCGCGAACGGTGACCCGCAGCGCACCGTGTGCCTGATCCCCTCCTCGGCGCACGGCACCAACGCCGCCAGCGCCGTGATGGCCGGGATGAAGGTGGTCGTGGTGGCCACCGGCGAGAACGGTGATGTGAACGTCGAGGACCTGCGCGCCAAGATCGAGCGGTACCGGGACGAGCTGGCGGTCCTGATGGTCACCTACCCCTCCACGCACGGGGTGTTCGAGGAGGGCATCCAGGAGATCTGCGCGGCGGTGCACGACGCGGGCGGCCAGGTGTACGTGGACGGTGCCAACCTCAACGCGCTGGTGGGGCTGGCCCGTCCGGGACGGTTCGGGGCGGACGTCTCGCACCTGAACCTGCACAAGACCTTCTGCATCCCGCACGGCGGCGGTGGCCCCGGGGTCGGCCCGGTGGCGGTGCGCGAGCACCTCGCCCCGTACCTGCCCGGTCATCCGCTCCAGCCCACCGCGGGACCCGTGGACGGTCCGGTGGGCCCGGTCTCCGCGGCGCCGTGGGGCTCGGCCGGCATCCTGCCGATCTCCTGGGCCTATCTGCGGCTCATGGGCCCAGAAGGGCTGCGCGAGGCGACCCAGACGGCGGTCCTGGGCGCCAACTACATCGCCAAGCGCCTGGAACCGCACTACCCGGTGCTCTACACCGGGCCCGGCGGTCTGGTGGCGCACGAGTGCATCATCGACGTCCGGCCGCTCACCAAGGCCACCGGTGTCAGCATCGACGATGTGGCCAAGCGGCTGATCGACTACGGGTTCCACGCGCCGACGATGTCCTTCCCCGTTGCCGGGACGCTCATGATCGAGCCGACCGAGAGCGAAAATCTGGCCGAACTCGACCGATTCTGCGATGCGATGATCGCGATTCGGGCGGAGATTGACCGAGTTGGTGCGGGGGAGTGGCCCAAGGACGACAACCCGCTGGCCGGCGCGCCGCACACCGCGGTGCAGCTCACCGAGGAGTGGACGCACCCGTACAGCCGTCAGGACGCCGTTTTCCCGGGCGACACGGGCCGCGAGGACAAGTACTGGCCGCCGGTGCGCCGCATCGACGGCGCGTTCGGCGACCGCAACCTGGTGTGCTCGTGCCCGCCGGTGGACTCCTACGAGGACTGAGGGCTGACAGCCCAGGGCTGAGAGCCCAGGACCGAGGCCGACGCCGTCCGGGCCGGCTCCCCACAGCGGGGAACCGGCCCGGACACGTACCACCTGCGTGTGGTGCGCCGCCGGTCAGCCGGTCGGCGCCGTGATCGTCAGGCGGCCGGCGAGCACCGGCAGCAGGGTGTCCGCGCGCACCGGGAGATCCCCGGCGATACCCGGCGGCGCCGGAGCGAGCGGCACCAGGATGTCCTGCGGCAGCGGCGAGCCGGCGCCCGGCTCCGCCGTGGGATCCGAGTGCAGCCACAGGGTGAGCATGTACAGCTCCGGAATCGACAGCAACCGGGGCTGATAGGTACCGGGAAGCTGCTCGGCGCGCCGTACGGCCCGCTCCGTGGAGGCGATATAGGGGCCTTCCCCGAAATGCGAGAAAGCCCAGCCGTCCGGGGTCAGCATGGTTTCCGCGGCTCCGACGGCGCGGCCACCACTCTCCAGCAGAAAACGCCATCCGGTCAGCCGGGAGAGGGCCGCTCCGGTGGGATCGGGGACCGGTGTCAACCGGTGCACGGACAGGGGAAGCACGGGGCGCAGAGCCCCTCGATTCAGATAGATCGGGTGCGGGGAACGCACCGTCGTGGACTGGAGCGCGGCACTCAGGCTGCGCTCGGCGGCAGCAGGAGCGGGCGGGATGTTCAGGGGCATGTCGGGTCGCCTCTCGCTTCGGAGTAGGTCGCCTCTTCCAGGGGAGACATGGCGCTTCAGGATGTTATACGACGCGTGTTCTCGTTATGTTTCCACTAGCCCACCGAAAAAGTTTCGGCAAGAGGTAATCAGGCCGCCCTGTGCGCGAAGTATCCCTCTGGGATATGCCCATGTGTGGGCCGCGCCACGCACGGTCCGGTGTTATCGGCCGATGGTGGTGGGCATGATCGGTGCACCGACGGACGAGGAGGTGTGCCGCATGGGTGCGAAGGTCGCGGCCGACCGGTTCGATCTTGCTGACCGGGAACTTTTCCGGGCCAGACTGCATGCGTGCGTGGAGAGCCTGCGCCGGCTGCTCGCGGAGCGGCGCTTCGACGGGCCACGGGAGTCCATCGGCCTGGAGGTGGAACTCAGTCTCGCCGACCGCGACGGCGCCCCGCGCATGGTCAATGGCGAGGTGCTGGCGAGAATGGCCACCCGGGATTTCCAGACCGAGCTCGGTCAGTTCACCCTTGAATTCAATATGACCCCGCGCACCCTGGCGGGCCGGGTGTTCGACGACCTGGCGGAGGAACTGCGCGTCGCCTTCGGTTATGCGGACACGGTGGCCGGGGAATTCGACGCCAACATCGTGATGATTGGAGTTCTGCCCACTGTCACAGGAGACGAGCTGGCTCCCACCAGCCTCTCCCAGGTCGACCGCTATATGATGCTGAACGACCAGATACTTGCGGCCCGCGGCGAAAGAATCAAGGTCGAACTGGCCGGAGCCGAAACGCTGGAACGCTCCTTCGACTCCATCGCCCCGGAATCCATCTGCACCTCGGTGCAATTCCACCTCCAGGTCACTCCGGACCGGTTCGCCGACACCTGGAACGCCGCCCAGTGCGTCACCGCGGCACAGATAGCGGTGGGCGCCAATTCCCCGTTCGTCTTCGGTACCCAGCTGTGGCCGGAGACCCGCCCGCCGTTCTTCCTCCAGGCCACCGACAGCCGTCCCCCGGAGCTGGCAGCCCAGGGCGTACGCCCGCGCACATGGTTCGGCGAACGCTGGATCGACTCCGTCACCGATCTCTTCGAGGAGAACCTGCGCTACTTCCCCGCGCTCATCCCGCTGCGCGACGAGGAGGACCCGCTCGCCGTTCTGGCCGCAGGCGGCATCCCCCAGCTGTCCGAACTCGGCCTGCACAACGGCACCGTCTACCGCTGGAACCGTCCGGTGTACGCGGTGGCCGACGGCGTACCGCATCTGCGGGTGGAGAACCGGGTGCTGCCCACCGGCCCCACGGCCACCGACACCGTCGCCAACGCGGCCTTCTACTACGGACTGGTGCGCGCCCTGGCCGACCAGGAGCAGCCCGTGTGGCACCGGCTGCCGTTCGCCACCGCCGAGGAGAACTTCCACACCGCCTGCCGGGAGGGCATCGACGCCGAGCTGACCTGGCCCGATCCCGACGGCGACGGGCTGATCACCCGCCCGGCCGCGCGGCTCATCGAGGAGACCCTGCTGCCGCTGGCCGCCTCGGGCCTGGACGCGTACGGCATTCCGGCCACCGACCGCGACCACTACCTGTCCGTCATCGCCGAACGATGCCGCCGCGGGATCACCGGGGCCGGCTGGCAGACTCGGGTCTACCACCAGGAGGTGGCGAACGGAGCCGACCGCCGTACGGCCCTGTCCCGGCTCGTGACCCGCTACTGCGAACTGGCGCGCACCGACGCGCCGGTGCACAGCTGGCCGATCGGGAGCTGACCGCGCCGCGCGCCCGCGCCGCTCCGTCCAGCCGCCCCCGCGGTGGCGGAGCGTCGGCGCGGCGAACGGAGTGAAGGTGCGGCTGTTGAACCCGGAGAGTCCGGCCCGGGCGGGCGGCGGGCGGGTGCCCGCGCTGCCCGGGGAGAACGACCGGCGGATGCTGAGCCGGGAACTGCTGCTGGTGCTGGCCCTGTCCCTGGGGGCCAGCGGCATCGCCGCGGTGATCCGCTTCGTCGGGGCGCTCACCCGCCCCGGCGGACTCGCCGACCAGGCCGCCACCCTCAACGGCTCGCGTGCCCCCGGCCGCCCCTGGCTCGACCTGGTGTGGCAGGTGTTCGCGATCAGCACCGCCCTGGTGCCGGTCCTGCTGGTGGCCCATCTGCTGCTGCGCGAACCGGGCCCGGGTGGCACCGGGATGCGGGTGATCGGCTTCGACCTGCGCCGGCCGCGCTTCGACCTGGCCTGGGGCGCGGTGGTCGCCGCCGGCATCGGCGGCAGCGGCATCCTGCTCTACCTCGGCGCGCACGCGGCCGGCGCCAACCTCACCGTGGTGCCCGAGTCACTGCCCGAGGTGTGGTGGAAGTTCCCGGTGCTGATCGCCTCCGCGCTCCAGAACTCCATCGTGGAGGAGGTGATCGTGGTCGGCTATCTGCTGCGCCGCCTGGACCAACTGGGCTGGAGCGCGCCGGCCGCGCTGCTCACCTCCTCGCTGCTGCGCGGCTCCTACCATCTCTACCAGGGCATCGGCGGGTTCATCGGCAATGTCGCCATGGGCGTCATCTTCGTGTGGCTGTACCGCCGCTGGGGGCGGGTGATGCCGCTGGTGGTGGCGCACGCCCTGATCGACATCGTGGCCTTCATCGGGTACGCGCTGCTGGCCGGTCATGTGAGCTGGCTGCCCACCGCCTGACCCGGGCCCGCCAGCAACGCGCCGTCGATGACGGTGACGGCTGTGCCGGTCAGCAGCGTGCGGTCACCGGCCATCTCCATGCGCACGGTGCCGCCGCGGGCCGAGAGCTGGCGGCCGGTCAGCCGGGTACGGCCGGTGCGCCGCGCCCAGAACGGGCCGATCGCGGTGTGCGCGCTGCCGGTCACCGGGTCCTCGGGGATACCGACCGCCGGGAAGAAACAGCGGGAGGCGATGTCGTAACCGGAGCCCGGGTCATCGGCGGGGGCGGTCACGATGACCTGGCCGAGCCGGCCGATGTCCGGGGTGAGGCCGGCCACCGTGCGCTCGTCCGCCAGTTCCACCAGGAACTCGGCGATCGCGGGGCCGGGGGAGTGCACCGACACCGGCCGCGCCCCCAGCGCCTCGGCGAGCCCCGGCGGGATGTCCAGCGGCGTCAGCGGCGCGGTGGGGAAGTCCAGCGTGATCGCCCCCTCCGTGTCCGGCCGGGTGGTGACGACGCCGGAGCGGGTGGCGAACCGCAACAGGCCCGGGGCGACGCCGTTCCCGTACAGCACGTGGGCGGTGGCGAGGGTGGCGTGGCCGCACAGCTCCACCTCGGCGGTCGGGGTCAGCCAGCGCAGGGCGTAGTCGGCGTCGTCCCGGCCCGGGGTGGGCACCGCGAAGGCGGTCTCGGGCAGATTGACCTCGGCGGCCACGGCGCGCAGCCAGTCCTCGTGCGGCCAGCTGTCGAGGAGGACCACCCCGGCCGGGTTGCCGGAGAAGGGGCGGTCGGTGAACGCGTCGACGATGCGGATTCTCATGGCCGGCACGTTAGGCGGCGCGGCGCGCGGCCGGCCACGGCCAATCAGGCGTTCGTGGACCGCTGTGCGGTCAGATAGGACGGGAGGGCGACCCCGGCGGCCAGATCCGGGGCCGCCACCGGTGCGCCGGTCGAGACGGAGACCGGCAGCACGCCACTCCAGTGGGGCAGTTCCCGGTCCTCGGGCTCGTCGTTCGGGCCGCCGGTGCGGAACTTGGCGGACACCTCGGTCAGCTCGATGGCCAGGACGGCGGTGGCGGCCGCCTCCTTGCCGTTGGCGGGGCGGCAGTCGGCGGAGCGGCCCGGGATCGCCTGATCGACGATGGCGTCCAGCGCGGCGGCCTTCTCGGCCGGATCCGTGACCTGCCGCGCGGTGCCGTGCACCACCACCGAGCGGTAGTTGACGGAGTGGTGGAAGGCCGAGCGGGCCAGCACCAGGCCGTCGACATGGGTGACGGTCACACACACCGGCAGCCCCTGCGGCGCGCCGCTCGCCGTGCGCAGCGGGTACGAACCGGTGGAGCCGTGGACGTACAGCCGCTCACCGACCCTCGCGTACAGGGTGGGCAGCACCACGGCGGCACCGTCGCGGACGAAGCCGAGATGGCACAGATAACCGTCGTCGAGGATGCCGTGCACCCGCTCCCGGTCCCAGGAGGCACGCTGGGCGGCGCGGGTGGGGGTGGTGCGCGCGGTGCGCGGGTAGCTGCCGGTGGCGTGGTCGGCGGTGGGCACGCGTTTCTCCTTGCCCTCGATATTGCATTAGTGCATAATCTTGTTTGTGCTAGGAGATTATCGCATTACGGGACGGGGTGCGGCTGATATCGCCGCGAGCGTGGAACGGGGCATCGGCTCCGGAGATCTCGCGCCCGGCCAACTCCTCCCGCCCCAGCGGGAACTGGCCGCATCCCTCGGGGTCAACCCGAACACCGTCGCCGCCGCCTACCGCACGCTGCGCGAGCGCGGACTGATCGAGACCGCAGGACGGCGCGGCAGCCGGGTGCGGCACCGCCCCGCCAGCACCTCGCGCGACGACACGGTCCGCGTCCACGTACCGCCCGGCGCCCGCGACATCTCCGACGGAAACCCCGACCCCGCCCTGCTGCCCCCGCTGGGCCCGGCACTGGCCGCGGCCGGCGAACGCTTCGCCACGGCCCCGCCGATGTACGGCGCGCCCCCGGTCAGCGAACGGCTGGCCGCCGCCGCCCGCGCCGAACTCGCCGCCGACGGCGTACAGGACGCCCCGCTCACCGTCGCCTCCGGCTCTCTGGACGCCATCGAACGCGTCCTCGCGGCCCATCTGCGCCCCGGCGACGCCGTCGCCGTCGAGGACCCGGGCTGGGGCAGCCTCCTGGACCTCGTCCCCGCGCTCGGGCTGCGCGCCCTGCCCATGACGGTCGACGACGAGGGCCCGCTGCCCGGCGACGCCGAACACGCCCTGGAGCGCGGCGCCCGCGCCCTGGTGGTCACCGCCCGCGCCCAGAACCCCACCGGGGCCGCCGTCACCGCACAGCGCGCCGCAGCGCTGCGGGCCGTCCTCGCGGCCCACCCGCAGACCCTGCTCATCGAGGACGACCACGGCCACCACATCGTCGATCTGCCGCTGCACACGCTGACCGGTGCCACCCGGCACTGGGCGTTCGTCCGCTCGGCAGCCAAGGCGTACGGGCCGGACCTGCGGGTCGCCGTGCTGACCGGCGACGAGCTGACGGTCGACCGGGTGGGAGGGCGGCACCGGCTCGGACCCGGCTGGGTCAGCCATCTCCTCCAGGAGACAGTCGCCGGGCTCTGGCACGGCGGGGCCGTCGATCCGGTCGCGGTGGCCGCCTCCTACGGACGGCGGCGCGAGGCACTGTTGGCCGCCCTCGCCGACCGCGGCGTCACCGCGCGGGGCCGCAGCGGTATGAACGTCTGGGTACCGGCCCCGGAGGAGACCGGCGCCGTGACCAGGCTGCTCACCGCCGGCTGGGCGGTGGGCCCGGGCGCCCGCTTCCGGCTGGCCTCGCCACCCGGCATCCGGCTCACCGTCTCCCCCCTGGGCCCGGCCGACATCGCCCCCCTCGCGGACGCTGTGGCGGCGGCCCTCACCCCGGGCGCCGTGCGCCGGTACGACTAGCCGGCCGCCCGCCGCTCCGTGGCCGCCAGGTACTGGCGCAGTGTCCGACGGGACTGGAGGAGTATGTCGATCTGCTCGTCCAGTCCGGCTATGCGCGCCCGAAGCAGTTCCAGTGTTTCCGGGCAGGGCTTCAGATCGGGGTCCCCGCCCGTGACGCACGGTTGGAGGTGGCCGATCTCCTGAGTCGACAGCCCGGCCGCCAGCAGTTTCCGGATCTGGGACACGGTCAGCACGGCGTCTTCACCGTAATCGCGGTAGCCGTTGCCGCCACGGACAGGCCTCAGCAGGCCCTGAGCCTCGTAGTACCGCAGTTGGTGCGCATTGACCCCGGTCCGCCGACTCAGCTCCCCGATCAGCACGCGCATTCCCCCTTGACCTTCATACCGGTGTGAACGTTGACGATTGTGCCAGCGAACGGAGAAGGAGCACCTGATGCACAACGGCACACCTGTCACGGTTCTGGGCCTTGGACTGATGGGCGGCGCCCTCGCCGAGGCGTTCCTGCGTGCGGGACACCCGACGACCGTGTGGAACCGCACGCCGGCCAAGGCCGACGGTCTCGTGGTTCGGGGCGTGATGCTCGCACCGTCCCCGGGGGCCGCGATCGCGGCATCCCCGCTCGTGGTGGTCTGCGTATCCGACTACGACGCCGTGGCGGATGTCCTCCACGGACCGCTCGATGGTCGCGTCGTGGTGAACCTGACCTCGGGCACGCCCTCGGGCGCCAGAGAGCTCGCCGCGGAGGTGGTGCGCCGCGGCGGTGGTTACCTCGACGGCGGGGTTATGGCCGTCCCGGAGGCGGTCGGCACGGCTGACGCCGTGCTCGCCTACAGCGGGCCGCGACCGCTGTACGACGCCCACGCGTCGACCCTCGGCAGTCTCGGCACGGGCCTCCACCTCGGAGACGACCCCGGCCTCGCAGCCACACACGAGATGGCCACCCTCGTCCTGATGTGGAGCATGCTCGACGGCTTCCTCAACGGCGTTGCGATCCTCGGCCCGGCCGGTGTGTCCGCCACGGCGTACCTCCCCGTCGCGCAGACCGCGATCGACATCGTGGCAGGCTGGCTTCCGGGCTACGCGCGGCAGGCCGATGACGGCGTCCACCCGGCCGACGATGGCACCGTGGACACCCACCTGACGGCAATGACGCAGGTGGTCCGGGAGAGCGAGCTGCTCGGCGTCAACTCCGAGCTTCCGAGGCTCATCAGGGCACTGGCGGAGCGAGCGGCGACCGCCGGCCACGGCGGCAGCGGCTACACGGCGCTGGTGGAACAGTTCCGCAAACGGTGATTCGCTCGCGCGGCGGCCGGGCCCGGACTCGGGCCGGCCCGGCACTGCCGGTACCGGACCGTGGTCGGAGGGCTCGACGAACACTCCGCCCGGCGGTTCTTCTTTCCGCAGCGCGCCCTGAGATCGTGCATCGATCCCCGGGCGTACATCGAACGTGATGGCGGCCTACTTGGTGCCGGAAGCCGATCAGCGGCATGATCCTGGCCATGTCTGAGCTGCCTTCCCGCCTCTCTGTGGTGACCCTCGGCACCCGTGACCTGCCGGGGTTGCGCCGGTTCTACCGCGGTCTGGGATGGGAGGAGATCCCCTCCAGCGACGATGAGTGGGCGGGTTTCCTGCTCGGTGGCGTGCTGCTGGCGCTGTACCCGGTGGATGAGCTGGCCGCCGAGGCGGCGACCGCGATCCCGTCTCCCGCTGGGTGGTCGGGCATCACGCTCGCCTGCAATGTGGACAGCCCTCAGCAGGTGGATGCTGCCTTCACGACCGCGGTGGCGGCGGGTGCCGTCGCAGTGGCTGATCCGGTGGACCGCCCGTGGGGCGGCCGGTCGGCGTACATCGCCGACCCGGAGGGCAATCGCTGGGAGATCGCCTGGGCATCCGGTGCGAGGTTCGACGACCGTGGTGCGTTGACCGGTTTCGGAAGCTGAGGATCCGTGCTCGTCACAGCCACTCGTTGGTGGCCGCGACGAGAACGGTTGCCTCGTGGCGGACCACGATCAATACGCCTGGCCCCCGGCCCACCTGCGCAGCAGCGCTTCGCGCTCCTCCGGGGGCGGGGTCGTGTCGTCCGTCTGCTCGCGGCGCCAGGCGAGCAGGTCGCCGACCCGGGCTCCGCCGCCGGCGATCCGGTCCAGGAGCGTCCGGGAGAGCGCGAACTCGGCCGGCGAGTAGATCCCGCCGACGGCGGAGGCGTAGAAGCTCAGTTCCGCGGTGCGGTCGGCCGTCTCCACCCGCAGTGTGCAGGAGGGGGGTCGCCGGCGTCGCCGGTCACCGCCGCGTACAGCGCCCCGAGGGTCAGGGCCACCCGGCGCCGTGCGACGGAGCGCACCTTCACGTCGCGGATCTCGACCCGCCGCACCTCGTCCCAGCTCCAGGACGGGTCGGGGGCGTTCCCCAGGCCCTGGACCCCGTCCTCCGTCAGCCGAACCCCCGATGTCGGGCCGATCGGCTCGGCCCCCAGATGGACCGACTCCTCGGTGATCCAGAACAGGCCGACCATGGCCACGGGTGCCTCCAGCGAGAGCGTACGAGGGGCGTACGGCCATGCGTCCGCCGGTGTGCGTGTCGGCAGAGGGGACGACCGGGGCCGCCGCGCAGTTCCCCGCGTGGTCACCCCGGGGCCGGGTCAGCGGCGCGGCTCCCAGCGGAAGAGTCGCGAGGCGAGCGCCACGGAGGCGACGACCCAGCCGAAGGTGGGCGCGAGCAGGATCAGCGAGTCCGTGACCGCGACCCCGCCGTTCCAGGAGTCGACCAGGAGCTCGGTGGCCGAGCCGCCCGGCAGCAGCCGCTTGAGTGTGGCGAGTTCCTCGGTGCCGCTGATGCCCACCCAGCTGGCGACGGCGATGACGCCGAGGCTGACCGGCAGCGTGGTCACCTGGGCGTGCTCGGGCGAGTTCGTCAGACCGGCGGTGGCCAGCGCCAGGGCGAGCATCATCGCCACCACGGCGAGGACCCCCACCGCCAGCAGCGCGACGTTGGCCGGACTGCCGCTCACCCCTGCCAGCGCGGCGAGGATCGCGACCACCTGGACCAGCGCGATGACGGTGGCCGGGAACACCAGGCCGGACAGGATGCTGGTGTCGCCCGCCGCGGTGGAGCGCAGCCGCTTGAGGAAGAGGTTCTGGCGGCGGGAGGCCAGGGTGGTGACCGTGGTGGTGTAGAGGCCGAAGGCCCCCACGGTGAACACCACCACCGCCGCGATGTAGCCGAGGCTGCCCAGCTCGGCGAAGACCTCGTGCTGGTGGATGAAGTAGGCGCTGACCGCCACGGGCATGATGAAACTGGTGACCAGGATCAGCCGGTTGCGGAAGATCTGGATCAGCTCGCTGAGCGCGATGGAGAGCATGGTGAAGGCGTCTTTCCGGGAAGGGTGCCGGGTGGGTGCTGGTGGTCAGTTGCTGCCGATGGCGCGGAAGACGTCGTCCAGCCGCGTCGGTCCTGCCTGGAGGTCCCGCAGTTCCACCGCGTTGTCCTCGGCCCAGCCGAGCAGGGCGTGCAGGTCCTTCTGGAGCCCGAAGGTCTCGATGACGTATCCGCCCTCGCGCTCCCCGTCGGGCCTGGCGTGGAGCGGGAGCGCCGACGCCTGTGCCGGGAGGGTGAAGCGGATGACGGCGGGCAGGGTCCGGGTCAGCTCGGCGACGGTCCCCTCCTGGTGAAAGGCGCCCTGGTGCATGAGTCCGATCCGGTCGGCCCGCTGCTGGGCCTCCTCCAGGTAGTGCGTGGTCAGCACGATGGTGGAGCCGTCCTCGCGCAGCCTGTCCACGGAGTCCCACAGATCGTCCCGGGACTGGATGTCCAGACCGGTGGTGGGCTCGTCCAGGAAGATCAGCTCGGGCGATCCGTAGATGGCGGTCGCGAAGTCCAGCCGGCGCTTCTCGCCCCCGGACAGTTGGGAGACCTTGGTGCCGGCCTTGTGCGTGAGGTCCACGATGCCCAGCACGCGTTCGGCCTTGTCGGTGCGGCGGGTGAGGTCCCCGATCAGCCGGACCGATTCGCGCACCGTCAGGTCCGGGGAGAACCCGCTCTCCTGGAGCATGATGCCCATCCGGGGCCGCACCGTGCTCCGGTCGCGCGGGCTGTGGCCGAAGACCCGTACGGTCCCCGACGTGGCGGTGCGGTGGCCCTCGATGATCTCCAGGGTGGAGGTCTTGCCGGCTCCGTTGGTGCCGAGCAGCGCGTAGAACTCTCCGCGCCCCACCTGGAAGGACAGGTCCTTCACGGCGTGGAAGTCGCCGTAGACGAGGTTCAGACGGTCGACATCGATGACGGGTGTGGTGGTCATGCACCGATTCCATCCGGCGCGGGACGTCCCCGGCAGTGGCGTGGTGTCATCGGCGGCGATGACGTTCCTCAGCCGAAACCCATGACACGGTGTCACTGGTGTGCCGTCCGGGCCGGCCGAATACTGCGGACAGTGACCCCGCCGTTCGATCCCGGGAGAGCCGCACATGGGCGACAGATCTCCGCGCATGCCGCTGATGGCCGGTATGACCGTCCTCGTCGTGGTGTGCGCGGTCTACTTTCTCCACGCCCTCGACCTCGGCCTCTACCCTGACGGCATGGAGTCCTGGCTGGAGAACAACCGGTGGCCGATGTGGACGGCGGCCGCCCTCACCGTGCCGGCCGCGCTGGCGTTCCCCCTGCTGGGGCAGATCACCCCGCGGCCGGGGGAGGACCGGTGAGCACCTTCTACCTGGCCCCGCACTCCACGATGGATCACTCCGAAGCGATCTCCGGGCGGCTGCGTACGCTCAACCGCGCCACCGTGCTGCCCCCGCTCACCCTCGTGGGCGTGATGCTGGTGGTCGTCGACTCCAGCACCTGGTGGAACGCCACCGTGCTGACCGTGAGCCTGGTCGTGGCCCTGGTGTTCATCGAACGCTGGGCCCGGGGCGACACCTCCCGCATCGCCCTGACCTGTCTGGCCATCACGGCGGGGGTGTGGGCGTACGGGGCGCTGTTCGCCGGTCTCCAGACCGCGTCCTACGGCCTCACGATCGTGGGTCCCACCCTCATCCCGCAGCTGCGGCGGCACCGGGCCCTGGCGGCCGTGGTCCTGGTCGCCTTCGTCGGTGCCGTGGGCGCGGGGCGGCTGATCGTGGCCCCGCACGCCTTCTCCGAGGACCTGCTCCCGTACTTCGTCGTCCCCACCGGCGTCACGGCGATGGCCACCGGCCTCACCTTCGCCAACGAGATGTTCTACAAGCTCATGAAGGAGTCGCGCGAGCGCGAGGCGGAGCTGGCCGTCTTCCGGGAACGCGTGCGGTTCGCCGGCGATCTGCACGACATCCAGGGCCACACCCTGCACGTGGTGAAGCTGAAGATCGCGCTGGCCGAGAAGCTGCTGGACAGCGATGTCGGGCGTGCCCAGGAGGAGCTTCGGGAGGTGCGCGCCCTGGTCGGCGACACCATCACCCAGACCAAGGAACTCGCGCACGCCGAACGGCGGCTCAACCTCTCCGTCGAGCTGGAGAACGCGAAGAACCTCTTCGAGGCCGCGGGCATCCGGGTGCGCGTGGACCGTGACCCCGGGATGGACGAGCGGGCGGCGAACGAACTGCTCGGTCAGGTCCTGCGCGAGACGACCACCAACATCCTGCGGCACGCGCAGGCCACCCACGTACGGATCACCCTCGACGGATCGGGCATCACCATCGTCAACGACGGGGCGGGGACGGCTGCGCTCACCCGGCTCAGCGGACTGTCCGTCCTGCGCGAGCGGGTGGGGGACGAGGGAGGCGAGCTGACGGTCGAGCAGCAGGACGGACGCTTCCGTACGTCCGTGGCGTTCCCGGCCTTGGCGGGGGAGGAGCTCCGATGACCACCGTGGTGCTCGCCGACGACGAGGCGCTGCTGCGCAAGGCACTGGCCGCGCTGCTGGCGCTGGAGGACCGGATCACAGTGCTCGCCGAGGCGGAGGACGGCGCCTCGGCGGTACGGGCCACGCTGGAGCACCGCCCGGACGTGCTGGTCATCGATCTGGAGATGCCCGGGGTGGACGGGCTCGGCGCCGTGGAACAGATCCGCCGGGTCCGGCCGCAGCAGGTGATCCTCATGCTGACCCGGCACGCGAGGCCGGGCGTGCTGCGCAAGGCGCTGCGGCTGGGCGTCCGGGGCTTCGCCAGCAAGTCCGCCGAACCCGCTCACCTCACGGAGATCATTCACGCCCTGCACGAGGGCCGGCGGTGGGTCGACCCGGACGTCTCCGCCCTCGCCGTCGTCGACGACTGCCCGCTCACCGAACGGGAGATCGATGTGCTGCGGGCGACCGGCGAGGGGTACTCGGTCGTCGACATCGCCGCCCGGCTCCACCTCGCGCAGGGCACCGTGCGCAACTACCTCTCGCACGCGATGCAGAAGACCCAGACCAGGACCCGGCACGAGGCGGCCCGGTACGCGCGCGAACACGACTGGCTGTGACCGGGCGGTGCGCCGGGGGTCCTTCGGGCGCACGGTGGCGCCCGAAGGACCCGGGAGCGTCCGCCCGGCCCCGCGCGTCAGCGCGGGGGCACGCGCGGGAAGGTGACCGCGTGCGCCGGGAAGGTGTGGGCGAACCGGTCGCGGGACGCCACTGGGTGCCGTCGGTTCGGGGGTGATTCAGGCGCGCGGGTCCTCGCCGTTCGGGCCGGCCGGTTCAGCGGGCCCCGAAGGAGTACACGGTGGTGGAGCGATAGGTGCCACCGGGGCGCAGCACGGTGCTGGGGAAGTCCGGCCGGTTGGGGGAGTCCGGGAAGTGCTGGGTCTCCAGGCACAGGCCGTCGCTCTGCCGGTAGAAGCGGTCGCTGCTGCCGCTCAGCGTGCCGTCCAGGAAGTTCCCGCTGTAGAACTGCACGCCGGGCTCGGTGGTGTGGACGGACATCGAGCGGCCGGAGGCGGGGTCGTCCAGGGTGGCGGCGGGGCCGGGGCGGGAGGTGATGCCCTTGTCGAGCACGAAGTTGTGGTCGTAGCCCTGCCCGTACCGCAGTTGCGGGTGGGCGGTGCGGATGTCCCGGCCCACCGGCTTGCGCCGGCGGAAGTCGAACGGGGTCCCGGCGACGCGGGCGAGTTCGCCGGTGGGGATGAGCGTGGCGCCGACCGGGGTGTAGCGGGAGGCGACGAGCTCCAGCCGGTGGTCGAGGACGGATCCGCTGCCCTCGCCGCTGAGGTTGAAGTAGGTGTGCTGGGTCAGGTTGACGACGGTGGGTGCGTCGGTCGTGGCGTGGTAGTCGATCCGGAAGTCCCCGTCGTCGGTGAGGGTGTAGGTGACGGTCACCTCCAGGGCGCCGGGGTACCCCATCTCGCCGTCCGGGCTCACCCGGCGCAGGGTGAGGGCGGCCGGCCCGGTGGCGGTGATGTCCCACACCCGCTTGTCGAAGCCGGCGTCACCACCGTGCAGGCTGTTGGGGCCGTCATTGCGCGGGAGTTGGTGGGTACGCCCGTCGAGGGTGAAACGGCCCTCGGCGATGCGGTTGCCGTAGCGGCCGATCAGCGCGCCGAAGTAGGTGGTGGCGCTCAGGTACGGCTCCAGGGTGGCGAAGCCGAGGGAGACGTTGGCGCCGCGCCCGCGCCGGTCGGGTACCTCGAGCGTCTGCACGATGCCGCCGTAGCTGAGCACGCCGAGCCGGGTGCCGCCGCGGGCGAGGGTCCAGCGGTCGATCCGGGTGCCGTCGGGCAGCCGCCCGAAGGTCTCCCGGCGCGGGGCGGCGTCACCCGGGCGGTCCCGCCCGGCGGCCCGGGCGGTGCCGGCCTGGGCGATCCCGGCGGCGGTGGCGGCGACCCCGGCGGCGGCCGAGGTGAGAACGGTGCGTCTGTCGGGACTCATGTCGGGTGCGGCTCCTTGGAGGTGACGAGGTGTTCGCTGGAACGGCGCGCACCTCGCCGCGAACTCGGGAGCGGCTGTCACGCCGTGCCTGTCCAGAATCTCGTACGCAGTTCGAAATCCGGGGCGAACGTAGTGACGTGACGATGACCCGTCAAGAGGGTGGGGGTCGGCCGAGGCGTCAGGGGGCCCAGGGCAGGCGTATCGCCTCCAGCGTCGGGTCGTCGAGGATCGCGCCGATCAGCTCCGTGGGCCCCGCGACCTTGGTGGCCCACAGGTCGTAGTCGGTGCACAGCACCCATGAGCGGTCCCGCGCCCAGAGGTTGGACGGGCTGAAGTCGATTCCGGGGTGTTCGTACAACGCCCCGGCGTCACCGAGGCACCCCGAGAGGACGTGCGGGCTGTCGAGATCGACGGCGCCGAGCGTCATCGGGTTGTAGTAGGCCAGGCAGGCGGTTTCGGGGCCGCCGGGACTGTACGCGGTGAGAGCGGCGATCAGGCGGTTCCAGCTCTCGCGGTCCGCGCTCCCCTCCGTGGGCGGAGTGATGTTCAGCGGCCAGTCGCCCTTCTCGGAGAGAGAGGGAAAACAGCGGTAGCAGGGCAGCAGCCCGTCGGGGACCACGGAGTCCCCCGTCCGTCGCGCGAGTTCGCCCCAGCGCAGCCGCCGCCACCCCGGGCCCGGGTGCCCGGCGCGCCCCAGGCCGCCCCCCATGACCACGCCCTCCACCGGAGGGTCCGTGCCCGGAAGGAGATCGGTCCGGCCGCTGACCTCGGCCGGACCCGCACGGAGGGGCCCGTGGTCCGACAGGTCGGACGCCCCGTGCTCCCACGCGTACATGGCGTTCAGCACCCAGGCCGCGTCGGGCATCGCGGGGGGCAGGAAACCGGTGAGGCCGTCACCGCACAGCTCCCGCAGCCAGTCGGTCGTACCGGCCGGCGCGGGAGACCAGCGGGCCGGCAGTGCGTTCGCGTCGTCGTCCACGCGTGCATTCTCCGGCGCCGAATCCGGACGCCCCGGTGACCGGGGCCGGGGGGTCGGCGATCGGTGATCGCCGCGACATCGCGCCCGGTGCCGTCGGCAACCCCTCCCGCCTGCCCGAACGGCGGGGGACGGCCCGGTCCGGCCCCGGGCGGTCGGGTAGGCTGACGATCACCGATCAGAACCACCTCTGCCTGACGCAGAGCTGGCGCGACCGTATGGCGGCCGGATGCTCCCCTCGACGAGCTCCGGTATCTACCGCAGTTCAGCGCAAGAGGACAGCTCTCGGCGCCGCCACGGGCGCGCTACCAGGCCGCAGAAAGGCAAGGGCCGTGGTAGCCACGGTCGCACCGACGTCGACCTCCCCCCGCCCCGGATACGGACAGCTGCTGCGCACGCGCGGCGCGTGGACGTTCCTGCTCCCGGGTTTCGCGGCACGCCAGCCGTTCGGCATGCTCACCCTGTCCATCGTGCTGCTCGTGCAGCACACCACCGGCTCCTACGGCGCCGCGGGCGCCGTCGCGGCCACCACCGGGGTGGCCATGGCGGTGTGCGCGCCCCTCGCGGGCCGGCTGACCGACCGGTACGGCCAGGGCGCGGTCCTGGTCCCCAGCGTCCTGCTCCACGCGCTGTCGGGACTGACCCTGACCTGGCTCGCCCTGTCCCACGCACCCCTGTGGGCGCTGTTCGCGGTGGCCGTACCGACCGGGGCCAGCGTCCCCCAGATCGGCCCCATGGTGCGGGCCCGCTGGAGTGTCCGGCTCAGGAACTCGCCGCTGGCGCCCACCGCGGCGGCCTTCGAATCCGTCACCGACGAGTTCACGTTCGTCGTCGGCCCGCTGCTCGCCACCGCGCTGTGCACCGGTGTGACACCCGCCGCCGGGCTCGTCGCGGAAGCCTCGCTGACCCTGGTCGGGGGACTGCTGTTCGCGGCGCAGCGGCGCACGCAGCCACCGGTGGTCCGCGAGCGGCGGGCGCGGGCGGCACGGGGGAGCGCCATCCGGGTGCCGGGGGTGCAGGTCCTGGTCGTCGCGTTCCTCGGCATCGGATCGGTCTTCGGCGGTATGCAGGTGTCCCTCGCCGCGTTCACCGAGTCCATCGGCCGACCGGGGCTCAACGGTGTCCTCTACGGCGTCTTCGCCGGGGGGAACATGATCGCGGGCATCGTGTGCGGCGCGATCATCTGGAAGGCCACCCCCCGGCACCGGCTGCTCGGCGCCTACACGGCACTCGCGCTCGCGGCGTCCTGCCTGTGGACGACGGACTCCGTCCTCGTGCTGGCCGGCCTCGGTCTCCTGGTGGGCGTGTGCATCGCCCCCGCCCTCATCACCGGATACACCCTGGTCGGCGACATGGTCGCCGGTGGGGCGCGTACGGAGGCCTTCACCTGGCTGACCGGAGCGGTCGCGCTCGGACAGGCCATCGCCGTCACCACGGCCGGTCAGCTGGAGGACCGGCTGGGGGACGGTGCCGGGTTCCTGGTCCCGATGGCGGGCACGCTGTTCGCGCTGCTCACCCTCACCGCTCTGCGGGAGCGGCTCACGGTGCACGGTTCCGCTCCGGATCCTGACTGAGGGCGAAGAGACCGCTCGGGGTGCGCACGGAGGCCGGCCGTCCGGCCGTCCCACGACATCCGTCGTGCCCGATCCGTCCGCCTTTCAGTCTTCGGGAAATCCGGTTGTAGGATGACTGGGCAAGAAGCTGATCGGTTTGAAGGAGGGGCGCCCATGGCACTGCACGCCGCAGGACGGCAGTCGCTGGTGGACACGGTCGTCGAACAGCTGCGGGCGCAGCTGACCTCCGGCGAGTGGGCGGTCGGGGACCGGCTGCCCACGGAGCACGCGCTCGCCGAAACCCTCCAGGTCGGCCGGAACACGGTCCGCGAGGCCGTCCGCGTCCTGGTCCACTCGGGGATGCTCCGCTCCCGCCAGGGAGAGGGGACGTTCGTGGTCTCCGTCACGGATCCGGCGTCCGCGCTGCGCGCCGTCCAGCGGTCCTCGATCCGTGACGTCCTGGAGCTGCGGACCGCGCTGGAGGCCGAGGCCGCCCGGCTCGCCGCACTGCGCCGCGAACCGGCCGACCTGGAGCGGATGCGGTCCTCCCTGGACGCACAGCTGCTCCTGCGGCAGGAGAACGGCCCCGGCGCGGGGGACACCGAGCTGTACGCCGACCACGACGTGGCGTTCCACCGCGCCATCGTCGACGCGGCCCGGAACACCGCCCTGACCGCGCTGTACGACTGGTTCGCCGCGAGCGTGCGCGAGGCACTGGTGGCCTCCCTCGCGGACCGGGAGATGGCACGGGTGAACCACGCCGATCACCGGGCGCTGCTGGACGCCATCGCCTGCGGAGACCCCGCGGCGGCGGAAGCGGCGTCCCGGGCACTGCTGGAGCGACCGCTCCGGCAGGTCGAGGAATTGCTGGCCGACGACTGACCGGTCCGGTGGCCCCCGACCGGGGCAGCACCGACAGCAACCCGCAGAACGGAAAGGTGACGCACGTTGTCACAAGCACGGCCCGGCATACCCCTGATCGATGCCGGACAGGACCTCCCCGCCCCGCCACCGGCCATACGGCCCACGCGGCGGCCGGCGCTCCCGCACCGCGGACTGGTGCTGCTGGGCATCGTGCTCGCGGCGCTCAACATGCGGGTGGCCGTGGCCGGAGTCTCCCCGCTGCTCACCGACATCGGGGACCACTTCGGGCTGTCGGCCACCGCCGGGGGCCTGGTCACCACCGTGCCACTGGTGTTCATGGGGCTGGGGTCACTCGTGGCCCCGAGGCTGGCCGCCCGCCGCGGGACCGAGGCGGTGCTGTTCGGGGCGCTGGTGCTGCTGTGCGGGGGAATCCTGGTACGCGTCGCGCCCCCCGTGATCGCGCTGTTCGCCGGCGGGATCCTGGTCGGCACGGCGATCGCGCTGCTCAACGTGCTGATGCCGGGGCTCATCAAGCGCGACTTCCCCGACCAGGTCGCGCCCATGACGGCGCTGTACTCCACGACCATGATCCTCGGCGCGACGGTGTCCTCGGCCACCGCCGTACCGCTGGAGCGGGCGCTCGGCGGCTGGCAGGGGCCGTTCGTCTCCTGGTCGCTGCTCGCCGCGCTCTCCGCCCTGCTGTGGCTGCCCCATGTCGTCCTCGCCCGCAAGGACAGGACACCCGCGGCGGCGGCCGGGCCGCGCCCGGTGCTGCGCCCCGGGCCGCGCCTGACCTCCCTGCCGCTGGCCTGGCAGATCACTCTGTTCATGGGGGGCCAGTCCCTGGTCGCCTATGTGGTGATCGCGTGGCTGCCCACGGTGCTGAGCGACCACGGCATGGACAAGGGGGAGGCCGGCCTGGTCTTCGCCTTCAGCACCCTGGTGCAGATGAGCGGTTCGCTCCTGGTGCCGGTGCTGGCCGGGCGCATGCGGCGCCAGCGGGCGCTGGGCGCCGTCACCGCGGGGCTGATGGCCGCCGGCGTGGCGGGTCTGCTGATCAACCCGGTGGGCGGCGCCTGGCTGTGGGCCGTACTGCTGGGCATCGGCCAGGGTGGCACGCTGGGGCTCGCGCTCACGCTGATCGTGCTGCGCACCCGGGACGCGCACACCGCCGCCCGGCTCTCGGGGATGTCCCAGACCTGGGGCTACCTGCTGGCCTCGCTCGGCCCCTTCGTCCTGGGCGCCCTGCACCAGGCGACCGGCGGCTGGACCGTGCCGCTGACCGCCCTGTTGCTGGTGTGCTGCGGTCTGATGCTGCTGGCCCTGGGCGCGGGCCGCGACCGCCGGATCTGACCCCGCCCGCCGGGCCGGCCCAGGGCGTCCGGCGGTGGTCCGCTCTTCACGCGCCCCGTCGGGGCGGGTACGAGCAAGGCCGGCGGTGGGGCCGGCCCGCCCACCGTCACCGACAGTGGTGCTGGCACCGTGAACGCACAGGCAGATCACTGCGTCAGTGGTGATCATTTTCTGCCTTTGACGGGCCAACTGCCCTCCCACCGACGGGCATGGCTGTAGACATGAGCCGAAAGGGCCCGGGGCCGGGCCGCGCCACCTGGTGGCCGGAGCCCGGCTGGCCGTACCCGTCACCCGGGCCGATGGCTCACCGGGGCCCGGTCCCGGCACAGCGACGGCGCCTGACCGCCCCCACCCGAGGGAGGGGCGGGGCGGCTACAGATCGGTGCCCAGGCCCAGCTCGCCGACCGGGACCGGCTGCCCGGTGCGCATGGCCTCGTTGGCCGCGATGCCGACGGCGACCGCGCGCACCCCGTCCAGGTAGCCGGCCGGGCGGCGCAGCGGGTCCGGGGCGAGCCGCAGGTCGCCGCGGAAGACGTCCATGAGCAGGATCGCGTCGCCGCCGCCGTGTCCACCGATGCCGGCCGGGATCGGGACCTCCTCGGCCCGCTCCCAGTGGCGCTGGACGATCAGGCGTTCCCCGTCCGGCCGCAGCGCCTCGCCGGCAGCGGGGACCGGGGTCGCCGACGGGTCGAGGACGGCCTCCCCGTTCTCGGGCAGGTCCACGAAGCCGCGCTCGACCACTTCGAGTTCGGCGCGCCCGGCGGTGCCGTTCACGGTGACGCGGTAACCCTCCCAGGGGCTGTGCGCGTTGAGGGAGTAGGTGAGGAGGGCACCACCGCGGTAGTCGACGAGCACGGCCATGTTGTCCTCGATGGTGATCCCCGGCGCGAACGGGTCGAGGTCGCGGCGGTAGCCGTCGTGGTGCTCGGCGTCCAGGTAGAGCCCCTCCAGGCGGGGGTCCGAGCGCAGATCGAGGGAGAACGGGTCGCCCGGGGCGTCGGTTCCGCGCTCGGGCCGCTCGCCCACGCCGCGCTCGCGGGCGTTGACGTCCCCGTAGAACCGCAGCCCGCCGGATGCGAAGACGCGGCGGGGGACGTCGTCCAGCCACCAGTTCACGAGATCGAAGTGGTGGCTCGACTTGTGCACGAGCAGGCCGCCGGAGTTCTCCTTCTCACGGTGCCAGCGGCGGAAGTAGTCCGCTCCGTGCACGGTGTCCAGCGCCCACTCGAAGTGGACGCCGGTGACGGTCCCGATGCGGCCCGAGGCGATCACCTCGCGCAGCGTGGAGTTCCTGGGTGCGTAGCGGTAGTTGAACGTCATCACGACATCGCGGCCGGTCTCGGCGACGGCTTGGGTGATGCGCCGGCAGCCCTCGGCGTCCGTCGTGAGCGGCTTCTCCACCACGACGTCCGCCCCGGCCCGCAGCGCGCGCTCCACCAGCGCGGCATGGGTGTGGTCGGGGCTGGTGACGATGACCACATCCACCTTCTGCTCGGCCACCATCCGTTCGAGCTCGTCGGGCGTGTAGCGGGGCAGGGCCGGGGGCCGCGGGTCGGAGGCCCCCGCGTCGCGCACCTGCGCGTCGTACCAGTCGATGCGGCCGGGGTTCGGGTCGAGCCAGGCGACGATGTGGCCGACGTCCGCGTGGTCCCCGGTCAGGGCGGAGACGTACATGCCCGCCCGGTGACCGGTGCCGGCCACGGCGTAGCGCTTGCGCGGACGGTCCGCCGGCGGGGGCGCGAACTCGGGCACCACACCGGCTGCCGGGGTCGCGCTGCGGCTCGACGCCGGCAGGGGCGCCGTGGGGTTCTGGTCGACGGGGCTGTGGATGCTCATGGGTCCGTTCTCGTCCTTCGGTCTCGGTCGGCGCAAGGGGCGCGGCGTGGCCGCGCGGGGACCCTCGCCGTACCGGTCGGGGATCGGATGCGATGACGAAGTGAACGTTCACCCGCCTCGCCAGTCCGAGGAGTTGTTTCCTTGGAGCGATGAGTGAGACAACCTGTTCAGAAGCGTTTTCCGGGACGGTCCCGAGGTGCTCCGGCACGGAGTGAACGGTCACTCAACCGTAGGTTTGCGTTCTTCCGTGTGTCAAGATGTTCCTCCGTGACCGCTCGGAAGGGAACGCCATGAGCAGTGAGCCCCCGGGGGGCGGACACGCGGCGCCGCGGCGTCCGACCATGCGGGAGGTCGCGCGGCTGGCCGGGGTCTCCCACCAGACGGTCTCCCGCTACTTCAAGGCGGACGGCACCGTCCACGCGGACCTGCGTGCGCGCATCGGCCTCGCCGTCGAACAACTCGACTACCGGCCCAACCTCGTGGCCCGGGCCATGCGCAACCGGCACACCGGGCGGCTGGCTTTCCTGCTTCCCCACGGGACGGCGGTCAGCTCGCTGGAGATGCTCGCCGGTGCCCAGGACGAGGCGCACCGGGCCGGATACGGGGTGGAGGTCTTCACCCTGGACGGGACCTCCCGGGCCCGGGCCGAACGCGCCCTCGAACTGGCCGACTCGGGCTTCTACGAGGGCCTGCTCGCGCTCACCGCCCTGCCGCTGGACACCCGCCGGGCCTCCAGCGGCACCCCGATCGTGGTCACCCCGCATTACGACGCGCACATGCGCAGCATCGGTGAACTGGCCGACGCGCAGGCCATGGCCGAGATCGTCACCGGGCTCGCCCGGCAGGGACACCGCCGCTTCCTGCACCTGGCCGGCGGCTACGAGCACCTGTCCGCGCGGCGCCGCCGCGACGTGTACCTGGAGACGATCGAGCGCCTGGGCCTGACCTCGCACGCCGTCATCGACTGCCACTGGCTCGCCCAGCGGGCCCGTGAGGCCGTCGTCGCGCTGCCGGCCGACAGCGGAGTGACCGCCGTGATCGCCGCCAACGACCTGCTGGCGGCGGGGGCCATCAGCGGGGCGGTCGCCTGTGGCTGGCGGGTGCCGCAGGACCTGAGCGTGACGGGCTGGGACAACAGCCCGGTGGGGGCGGCCATGCCCCCCGCGCTCACCACCGTCTTCGTGGACCACGACATCATCGGCCGCCGCGTGGCCCGCCAACTGCTGGCAACACTGAAGGGGGAGACGCCCCCGAGGAGAACGCGCCGTTCACCGAGGTCATCTGGCGCTCCTCCACCGGCCCGGCCCGCTGACCCGTACGGCCCCGCCTTCGCCCCGGACCCCCGACACGTCCCTGGCCTGAGGCATCCGTTGCCGCCCCGCTCTCTGACGGGGCATGCGGGCGGGGCGCGCGGCCCGGTCGTGCGCCTGATGGGGGCGGGCGGCGTGCGGCGGGGGCGCTCCGGCCCGGTCCGGGCGTCGGATCCACCTCTCCCGGCGGTTTGCCCCCGGCGGCGCTTTGGGGCCCGGCGTCGGTGGGGAGGTCGTTGCGGGCCGCGCTCGGCCGGGCGGCCCGTACATTCCCCATGTTCGGCCGGGAACGGAGGTGAGCTGTATGGAGGATGCGGAGTCCTACGAGCCGCCGCGGGTGACCGAGGCCGGTGACTTCACCGAGGTCACCCTCGGGGGGTTCGGCACCCGCGCCGATGGGGGCGCGCCGCCGTTCCAGACGTGGGGCTGAGAGCGATCGTCGCGATGACGGGGGCGGGACAACCCAGGTTCGTCCCGTCCCCGTCGGTCCGTCGGTCCCGGCGCGCGGGCGCGGAACGGACCGCGTGCGGTTTCCGGGTGGCGTGCGCGTGGAGGACGGTGGGGCTGATGAACGGTTCGTGGGTGGTGCTGCCGGACACGGAAGCCGCCGCCGCCCTGGCGCACCGCCTGGCAGAGCCGGGCGCGCGGAGCCTGCGGCACGCCTCGGGGCGCCCCTGGCTGGTGGGCGCCCGGCACGGCAGCGCGGCGGTGACGGCGCGGGTGGGACGCGTCCGCGTGGCGGTGCTGGGGCGCAGCGCGCTGACCCCCGGGGAACTGAGAGCGCGGATCGCCCAAGTCCGTGATCTCCCCGGTGTCGAGGCGGCGGTCGCCGGTACGGCGGGGAGCTACCACCTGCTGGCGACCGTGGACGGCCGGGTATGGGTACGGGGCGCCGCCTCGGCCACCTGCCGGGTGTTCACCGCCCGCGTCGACGGTGTGCCGGTCGCCGCCCCGGACGCGGGCACGCTCGCCGCCCTGCTCGGCGCGGCACCGGACGCGGAGATGCTGGCCGCCCGCCTGCTGGACCCTCCGATGCCCTGGGCGGCGCTCGGCGGCCGCACCCTGTGGCCGGGAGTGACGGCGGTCCGCCCCGACGACGCCCTGACCTGGGACCGGGACGGCTCCGAGCGCAGGGTGCGGTGGTGGAGCCCGCCCGAGCCCGGACGCTCCCTGCGCGAGGCCGCCGGCGAGGTGCGGCAGGCGCTGACCCGCGCGGTGGCCACCTGCACCGCCGGCGGCGGCACCATCAGCGCCGACCTGTCCGGCGGCCTGGACTCCACCAGCCTGTGCTTCACCGCCGACTCCCGGGGCGGGGCCCGGCTGGTGACGGTGCGCTGGGAGAGCGCCGACCCCCGCAACGACGACGCGCTCTGGGCGCGGCGGGCCGCCGGCGCCCTGCCGGACGCCCGCCATCTGGTGATCGGGGCACCGCGGACCCCCGACTGGTACGCCGGGATCGACACGCTGCGCCTGAGGACGGAGGAGCCGGTGCCCTGGGTCCGGGACGTCGCCAAGCAGAGCGATGTCCTGCGGCGCGCGGAAGCCGCCGGGTCCCGGCTCCATCTCATGGGCGGCGGCGGGGACGAACTGTTCACCCCCGCGCCGCCCTACCTGGCCGATCTGGCGCTGAGCCGCCCCGGGCACGTGCTGCGCCACCTGCGGCGCCGCTGTCTCGACCACCGCGTCCGTACCCTCTCGGGACTGCGCGCCGTCGCCGCGCCTCCCGGATACCGGCGGTGGCTGCGCCACCTCCTGCGGGACCTGGACGGGCCACCCGCCCACGAACTGCTGGGCCGGCTCGGATGGCAGCCACCGCCCCGGATGCCTCCCTGGGCCACCCCCGAGGCGGTGCACGCCGCCCGCGCGGTGCTGCGCGGCGTCCTGGAGGGCCGGGCCGAGTCGCTGGCGGCGCACCGCTGGCAGCACTTCGTGCTGTGCCTGATCAGGGAAGGGGGCAACGCCGTCCGGCAGTTGAACACCACCCTGGCCGGGCCCCCGTACGCCTCCCCCTACCACGACGATCACGTCGTCACCGCCGCCCTGTCGGCGCGGCCCACCGAGACGGACCTGCCCGGGCGGTTCAAGCCGCTGCTGACTTCCGCCATGGACGGCGTCGTCCCGCCCGGGAACCTGAGCCGGACGACCAAGGGCCGGTACGACGCGGATCTCCACCGCGCGCTGCGCCGACAGCGACGCCCCCTGCGGTCCCTCCTGGACACCTCGCTGCTCGCCGCCGGGGGCCTCATCGACCCGGAACGGGCACGCGGCGCGCTGCACTCGCACGCCACCGTCGCCGACATCAACGGTCTGCTGCCCACGGTGGCGTGCGAGGTCTGGCTCCGCTCACACACCCGCTGACGGGCGCGGCCGGCCACCCGCCCGTGGATCACCCGTCGCGGACGCGGGACGGCGCGTGCCAACTGCCCCCGGGGGCAGTCGGCGCGGTCCCCGGGGGCACCCGGCGTCAGAGGGCCGTTCCCGCCGGGGCGCGGGACCTGATAAACAGATCTCGCGAAGGCGGCCCGCTGACGCGTCGCCGACGGAACCTGTCGGTCGGGGAAGCCGCGCGAGCATGTCCTCCCTGCGGCGACGGGGGAACAAGGGGAGCGGCGGAACATGGCGACATGCAAGAAGTGCGGTGCGCGAAAGCGCCGTTGGCCCCGTTCGTGCCCCACCTGCCGCGCCGGGTCGTACCGCGCGGACGCGGCCGTGCTGGGGGCCAATGTGTCCGTGGCGGCGGGGCTGTTCGGGGGGATCAGACGGGCCGTCACGGGCCTGGTCCGGCGGATCATCGACTGGACCTGACCGGCGCACAGCACCACCCGGCCCCGGCGGCTCCTTTCGGCGACCTCGGCGGCGGGTGGGGCCCCGTACGCGGGGGGACCTGGCCGGTGTCGGACGCCGGACCCGGGACGGATCGGCGCCGTGGGACGGGCCCCCGGACGCGTGCGTCCGGCGCACCCTCAGCGCGCCGCTGCCATGGCCGACCGGCCCACCGACAGCCCTGGCGGCGTCCGCCGGGCGCGCCCACCCGGTCCGTCCCGCCCGGTCAGCGGCGCGCGTACGGTCCCGCCGCCGCCGTGAGCATTCCGTGGGCGACGGTGTCGGCCTGCCGGAAGAGCGCGGCGTTGCCCCCGGCGCGGGCGCCGATCGCGGTGTTCCACTCGATGCCCTCCAGCGGAATGCCACAGGCGAACAGATCGGGCTGCGGCACCCCGGCGGCGTCCCGCACCCGCAGCGTGACCGGATCCACGTCCAGCGCCCCGGTCGGGACGGCCGCGTCCCCCGCGCCGGCCCGGTGCGGGCGGGCCAGCCCGCCCGGGGCGAGTGAGGCCAGCAGCGCACTGCCGGTGGTGGCCAGATCCGCCCCCGGCAGCCACGCGTCCAGCAGCGCGCCGGCCCGTACCGGCTCCCCGCCCACCGTCGGGGACGCGCCGGTGAACAGCCCGGCGGCGCCGTCGGTGCCCACCGTCAGCCCCGCGCCCGCGAACTCCACCACCCCCGCCTCGTGCAGCGCCAGCAACTCGGCGATCCGGGAAGCCGGCGGGCCACTGGCCGTATGGGCGCCGAACCCCCGGAACCAACGCAGTTCGCGCGGCCCTGCCGCGTTCAGCACCCCGGCCACCGCCACCCGGCGCACCTGCGCCTTCGTCGCGGCGATCGCCGCCGCCGCGGCCTTCAGCGGGCTCTGCTCCGGGTCCCGGGCGGCGGCGAGGTCGGCGCGCAGGAACCGGCGTATCCAGGAACCCAGCGCCTGACGGTCGGGGAAGACCCGGCCGGCCAGCGGACGGTCCAGCGCGGCCGGGTCGAAGCGGTCGGCCGGGTCGGGAAACGCCTCGGCCAGCAACGCCGCCCACCGCGGCGAACCGTGCTCCACCGCGCCGTACCGCTCCAGGAACTCCGCTCGCGGCAGCCGCGACATCCCCGGCCGCAGCCGCAGCGCAACCTCGTACCAGGCCGCCCCCGCCTCCCGCGCGATCAGCGGCCACACCTCCGTGCGGAAGTCCACCCGGCCGGGACCGCGCGCGGCCAACTGCCGCGCCCGCTCCGCGTCGAAGTACCGCAGCCGGTGCCCGCGCGGCATCGCCCCGGGAGCCTGGCCCCGGGCGAGATACGGCACGCCCCGCCCGGATCCCGCGATCAGCCGGGGTTCACGCCCGGACGGCAGATACCGGGCACTGCCGTCCGGGTTCTGCGTGAAGCGCCCACCTCGTCCCGCCGTCAGCAGGGTGAGCTGGTCGAAGAAGTTCAGGGCCAGGCCGCGCACCAGGACCGTCGCCCCGGGTTCCAGCCGGTCCAGGGCGGCCTCGTGCGGGTACCCGGGCCGCAGGTGCACCAGGCCGTGGTGTTCGGCGAAGCGGCTCAGCTCCCGCTCCCGCGCCCCCGGGAGCTGATCGGTGTGCCCGGTCGCCAGCACCACCGCGTCGGCGGTCACCGCCGGCGCCCCGCTCTCCAGATGGACCCGTATCCCGCCGGGCACCCGCTCCAGCGCGGTGGCCCGGGTCCGGTGCGGCACCACGCGGACACCGTCCGGCGCCCGGCGCGACAGATCCTCGTACGCCCAGGCCAGATACCGGCCCATCAGCGCCCGGCCGGGGTGCTCCCAGGGGGCCAGGCCCAGCCCCCGCTCCCGCGACCACTCCAGCAGACCGGGCCCGGTGAGCGGGGGACCCGCCATGCGGACCGAGTCGTCGGGGTAGGCGGTGGCGTGCCCCGCCAGGGTGTTCATCAGCAGCGCCTCGGGCTGGTCCGGTGACCACACCCGGCCCGCGCCCGGCACCTGTGGCTCGATGACGTGCAGATCGGCGCCGGTGCCCGCCCAGGACCCGCCGGGACCGAGGTGGGCGAGGAGCCGGCCGAGGACGGCCAGGCCACGCGGGCCCGCCCCGATCACCGCGACCACCGGCCGGCTCCGGCTCACCGCCGCGTGTCCCAGATGTCGCCCAGAACCCGGCGCAGATTGCCGCCCAGCACCGCCGTGATGTCGTCCGCGCCGTAGCCGCGCCGGGCCAGCACCTCGGTGATGCGCGGGAGGTCGGCGGGGGTACCCATGCCCTCGGGGTGGATGATGTCCAGGTTCAGGTCGTCCCCGACGATCGGGATCTCCGGGTACAGCCGCCGCACCCGTGCCATGCCCGCCTTGGAGTACTTGCGCTCGTCCCCCACATCGGTGCCCACGATGACGTGGTCGATCCCGACCAGGTCCACCAGGTGGTCGATGTTGTCGGCGAACACCTCCGGGTCGGCACCCTGGGTGAGGCCGCTGGGGGAGAGGAATCCGGACTTGGCGGCCAGCCCGAACACCCCGCCCCGGGCGGCCAGTTCCCGCACCACCTGGTCGCTCTTGTTGCGCGGGCTGTCCACGAACCGGGTCAGCCCGGCATGCGTGACCAGCACCGGCTTCTCGGACAGCTCGATGGTCTCCAGCGTGGAGCGCTCACCGGTGTGCGACAGGTCCAGGGCGACCCCCAGGTCGTTGCACTCCCTGATCAGCGCACGCCCGAACCGGCTCAGCCCGCCGTTGGCGCTCTCCCCGCTGCCGTCGGCCGCGTAGTTGCGGTTCTGGTACGTCAGGCCCATGAAACGCAGGCCCATCTGGTACAGCGCGTGCAGCCGCCACAGGTCCTCACCGATGGGCTTGCTGTCCTCGAAGCCGGCGAACCAGGCCACCGTCCCCTCGTTGTGCGCCCGGTCCACATCGGCCAGACCGTAGCCCTGGAAGACCCGCCCGCCGGTCTCCGCCAACCGCCGCTGCCAGCCCGCGATGCCGGCCGCCGCCGCGTCGTAGTCCTGCGAGATGGACACTGCGTGGTTGACGGCGGTGACCCCGGACGCGGCGAGCTTGCCGAGGTAGATCTCGTCCGCCCAGTTCAGCGGGGTGCAGTCCAGGGCGTTGAAGACGACGCTGTCACGGTGCAGCGCGGCCGGGTCGAAGGCCGGGGCGGCGGGTGCGGTGGACACGGGGAACTCCAGGGGTGGGGTGGGGATTACGAACGCAGGCTCTGGCGCAGCCCGAGGCCGCGCTCCACGAGGACGACGGCCACGACGGACAGCAGCACCAGGCACACCGACAGCGCCGCGATGGACGGATCGCTGCGGTACTCGACGTACTGCAGGACGGCGACCGGCAGGGGTCGCACGTTGTGGCCCGAGACGAACAGCGAGATCACCGTCTCGTCGAAGGACAGCAGGAAGGCGATGATCCCGCCGGAGAACAGACCGGGCCGGATGGCCGGCAGGGTGATCCGGCGGAAGACCGTGAACGGACCGGCGCCCAGCGTCCGGGCGGCCTCCTCGGCCCGGGGGTCGGCACCGGCCAGCGCCGCCGAGATGGTGCGCACCACGTACGGGATGGTGACGCCCAGGTGGGCCAGGATCAGGCCCCAGTAGGTGTCGGTCAGTGGAATCGGCGCGAACAGGATCAGCAGGGCCAGGCCCAGCACGATGTTCGGCACCAGCAGCGGCGACAGGAACGCCGCCTCCACCGCGCCGCGCCCGCGGAACCGCAGCCGCGACAGCGCGAGCGCCGCCGGGATGCCGCAGGCCAGGGCCAGCGCGGTCGTGGTCGCCGCGGTGATCGCGCTGACCTTGATGCCCTCCTGGAAGTCCGGGTTGGCGAACACCTGCCGGTAGGGCTCCAGGCTGAACCCCTCGGGCGGGAACCGCAGGAAAGTGCTGGTGTCGAAGGACACGATGAGGACGATGATCACGGGAGCGAGCAGGAACAGGTACAGCACGGTCAGCAGGACCGCCCAGCCGGTCCGGGCCGCGAGTCCGGCTTTCATGACGCTTTCCTCTCCCGCCCGGTGATGCGGGCCTCCAGCACGCGCTGCGCCCACAGATGGAGGGCGACGACCAGGCCGAACAGCATGAGCAGCAGCACGGACAGCACGGCGGCGACCGGCCAGTTGAGCGAGTTCATCGCCTCGTCGTAGATCTCGGTGGCCAGCACGAAGACCCGTCCGCCGCCGATGAGGCGCGGGGTGACGTAGCCGCTGAGGCTGAGCACGAAGACCAGCAGCGACGCGGTGATCACCCCGGGCGCGGTCAGCGGCAGCACCACCCGGCGCAACACCGACAGCCGGTTCGCGCCCAGTGAGGCGGCGGCCCGCTCCAGTTCGGGGTCCAGGCGGCCGAATCCGGCGAGCATCGCCAGGATCGCGAACGGCATGTAGATCTCGGTGGAGGCGATCACCACGCCGGTCATGTTGTTGGCCAGCCGCACCGGGTCGTCGATCACCCCGATGGCCAGCAGCGTCTTGTTGATGACGCCCTGGTTGCCGAGGATGGCCATCCAGCCGAAGGTGCGGGCCACCGAGGAGATCAGCAGCGGCGCGACGGCCAGCGCGAACAGCAGGCTGCGCCACCGGCTGGTGGTGCGGGCCAGGAAGAGCGCCACCGGGTAGGCGAGCAGCAGGGTGAACACCGTGGTGAGCAGCCCCAGCTGGAGGGTCTGCCCGATGACGTTCCAGTAGTGGGCGCTGGTCAGGACATCGGTGAAGGTGGACAGCGTGAGCGTCTGGAGGATGGCGCCGCCCGGCAGCGGCTGGTTGAGCGCCATGCGCACCACCCACACCAGCGGCAGGGCGTAGGTGAGGAGCAGCGCGAGCGCCCCGGGTGCCAGCAGCCACAGCGCAGGGCGGCGGTGCCACCGGCGGCCGGCGGGGGCCGGTGGTGCGTCGCTGGTGGGGGTCTCGGCGGAGGGCGCGGGGGAGATGGCGGTCACGCGGCGTCCTGGTTGTCGGCCACCAGGCGGGGCGCGGCGGCGTCCCAGCCGAGGGCGACCTCGGTGCCGGGCCCGAAGGTCCCGCCCGCGCCGGCCGGCTGCTCGACCTCCAGCTCCGGGCCGCCGTCCGCCGTACGGACCCGGTAGGAGATGACCTCTCCGCTGTAGCCGGCGGAGAGGACCGTGCCGCGCGGGCCCCCGGCGCGGCCGTCCGCACCGGCGGGGCGCAGGGTGACGCGGTGCGGGCGGAGCATGACGGTGGCCCGGCCGTCGGGCGTCACCGCGCTGCCGGCGGCCCGGACGGTGCCAAGGCCCGGGACGGCGACCTCGGCGCCGTTGCTGTCCTGGCCGGTGACCGTACCGGCCACCAGGTTGGCGCGGCCGACGAATTCGGCGGTGAACCGTCCCGAGGGCCGCTCGTACACGTCCTCGGGGGTGCCCAGCTGCTCGATGCGGCCGGCGTTCATGACGGCGACCCGGTCCGCCATCGACAGCGCCTCGCGCTGGTCGTGGGTGACGAACACGGTGGTGATACGGGTCTCCTGGTGGATGCGGCGGATCTCGTCGCGCATCGCGCCGCGCAGCTGGGCGTCGAGGTTGGACAGCGGCTCGTCGAGCAGCAGCACGTCCGGCTCGATGACCAGGGCCCGGGCCAGCGCGACACGCTGCTGCTGGCCGCCGGAGAGCTGGGAGGCGCGGCGCCCGCCGAGGTGGCCCAGACGGACCAGGTCCAGCGCGCGGGCGACCCGTTCGCGCACCTCGCTCTTGGCGACCTTGCGCATCTCCAGGCCGAACGCCACATTGCGCGCGACGTCCAGATGCGGGAAGAGCGCGTAGGACTGGAAGACCACGCCCATGTCACGGCGGTGGGCCGGCAGCCGGGTGATGTCGCGCCCGCCCACCTCGACGGTTCCGCCGCTCGGCTCGATCAGGCCGGCGATCATGCGCAGGGTGGTGGACTTGCCGCAGCCGGAGGGCCCGAGCACGGCGAGCATCTCGCCGTGCGCCACCGTCAGGTCGATGCCCGCGACCGCGGCCCCGGCCGGGGTGGACCGGCCGGGGAAGACCTTGGTGAGGGCGCGGAGCCGGAGGTAGTCCGTCCGGCCGGCGGCGGGCGGGGCCGTGTCCGCCGTCTGCTCCGTCACGGCCGGCTGCTGGTCAGCCACCGATGACCTCCTGCTTGATGCGGTCGACCCAGTCGGTGTAGCGGGAGGTGATCCAGCTCCAGTCGACGGGGATCTGGTGGGCCTGCTGCTGCTCGGACGCGGTGGTGCGCTCCCGCACCTCGGGGGAGAGTTCGACGTCCTGGTTGACGGGCGCGTAGTAGGCGGCCTCGTCGAACGCCTTCTGGGCCTCGGCCCCGATCGCGTAGTCGATGAACTTCTGCGCCGCCTCGGCGCGGGGGGTGTTGTTGACCAGGTTGATCGTGTTGATCTGGGTCACCGTGCCCTCCTGCGGGAGCACCGGCTCGACCACGCCGCCCGAGGTGTCCTTGTAGTACTGGCCACGGGCGTTCCAGCCCACCGCGATCCCGGCCTCGCCGGACTGCACGGCGGTGTACACGTCGGGGGCGGGCTGCCAGGTCTCCACGCCGGGCGCCAGCTCCTGGAGCCGTTCGATGGCGGGGTCGATGTCCTGCTGGTAGTCGGTGCCGAGGATGTCCGAGAGCGCGATGATCAGCGCCACCCCGCGGGTGTCGGCGATCGGCATGGCGAGCTTCCCCCGGTACTCGTCCTTCCACAGGTCGTTCCAGCTGGTGGGCGCCGTGTCGATCTTCTCGGTGTTGTAGAGGATGGACAGGCTGTCGAGGGTGAGGCCGGGGCCGAAGCCGTCCTTGCTGCGGGCCTCGTCGACGAGCTGGTCGAGGTGGGGCACCAGCTCCGGGTCGAGCCGGGCGAACAGGCCCTCCTCGTTGGCGGTGGGGGCCACCGAGGAGTCCATCAGCGCGACGTCGGCCGCCGGGCGCGCGGTGCTGGCCCGCAGTTTGGCCAGCACCTCGGCCGAGTTCTGGATCGGTACGTAGGTGACCTTGATGTCGGGGTTGGCGTCCTCGAAGGGCTTGATGACGTGCTCGGTGAACTCGTCCTGGAAGGTGCCGTAGAAACCCATGAAGGTGATGGTGGTGGTGTCACCGTTCTGGGCGGCGGTGTCCGGCGAGGCGCAGGAGGCGGCCAGGACGGCGGTCAGGGCCGCGGTGGTGGTGAGGACCAGTGGGCGGCGTGAGCGCAAGGGCATGGCGGTGCTCCGGGGGTGATGACGAGCGGGGAACGGACGCCCGGCGGGCGCCCCGGGGACGACGTCCGGCCGTCAGCGGGCGGGTGCCGCTGTGCTCAGGGGGGAGCGGGGACCGGACGTCCGGCTACAGGAGCCGGAGAAACGGGGCGGGCCGCTGACCATGTCCGCCCTCCTTCCGTGAGCATCCGTCCGCATGGTGGCCGGTGTCATGAGACGCCACAGGGCGAGAGGCGCCCCGCTCGTGCGTCACTGTGTGCCGCCTCAGCAAACTAGCTGGACCTGTCCCTCGCCGTAAAGCCGTGACCGGCGCAAACAGCCTTCCCGGCGGGCGCCGGCCGGAGGGCGCGAGACACCTGCGGCGCACCGATCCTGATGCATCAGGTGGCCGGGAGTGGGGTGTGCGGCGCCGGAAAAGGACGCTTTCGGTGGCACCTGTTGCATCAGGTTGCTCAGCGTGCCCTGCTGTCGCGTCCGATAGTCTCCGTGGCACCATCGATTTTGCCCCGTGCAATGTCTCGAATAGCGAGACGATGTCCAGAAAGTGAGACGCGCGATGCAGGTGCCGGCCTACCGCAGGGTGGCGGACCAGCTGCGGCAGCGCATCGCGGCCGGCGAATTCCCCGCCGGCCGCCGACTGCCCTCACGGAGCGAACTCTCCCGCCAGTACGGCGTCGGCTCGAACGTCGCCGCCGCGGCCGTCCGCCTGCTCACCGCCGAGGGCGTCGTCCGGGGCCGCCCCGGTCAGGGCGTCTACGTCCGCGAACAGCCCTCCACCGGAACCATGGCCCGCTCCTGGACCAGGGAACGGCTGCTGGGCACCCTCGCCGTGTCCGGCGATGCCGACGAGGACGAGGGCCGCACCGTCCGCAGCACCCCCGTCTCCACCACCGAGCCCGCCGGCCCCGCCATCGCCGCCCGGCTGGGCCTGGACCCCGGACAGCAGGTGGTCCGCAGCCTCTACCGGCTCAGCCGCAACGACCTGCCCGCGATGCTCTGCGTCAGCTGGGAGCCCCTGGGCATCACCGGCGGCACCCCCGTCACCCTGCCCGGAGCGGGTCCCATGGCGGGCGAGAGCGTGGTGGCCCGCATGGGATACATCGGCATCCGGGTCACCCACTCCACCGAGACCGTCACCGCCCGCGCCTGCACCCGTGACGAGGCGGTGGCCCTCGACCTCGCCCCCGGCGCCCCCGTGGCCGCCATCGAACGCACCTACTACGCGGACCGCCTGGCGCTGGAGACGGCCGACCTGGTCGTCCCGGGCGAACGGTTCCGGCTCGCCTACGAGATCCCCGCCGACAGAACAGGGCCCACCCGATGACCGATCCGATACCCACCGACCCCCAGCACCCGGCCGTCGCCCAGCACCCGACCGGCGGCGTCCCCCGGTGGCGGTTGCCGCCCGGCGAAACGAACACCGAACTCCTGCTGGCCATCGCCGAGTTCGACACCCCCTTCCTGCTCACCGCCTCGCTCTCCCACGGTCTGGGCTCCAGCGCCCTCACCCTCGACCGCGGCAAGGCCGGCCCCGATCTCCTCGCCACGTTCCGGCGCGCGGGCGACCGCGTCCTGCTCCTCGTTCACAACAAGCACCACCGCGCGGCCGGCGACACCGCCGCGACCCGGGCCGGGACGGAGGGCTTCGCCGGGTCGGTCCTGTGGAGCGGCCCGATCGTGCGCGAGGACGGCCCGGCGGCCGTCGTGGACGTCACCACGCTCGCCCTCACCGACCTCCACGGCATCGCCGACCACCTGCGCGAACGCGACCAGGGCGACTACACCGTCGACCCCGCCACCAGCCTCGCCCACCCCACGGACGCCTCGGGCGGCCCGCACGGCATCCGGCTGCCCGCCCTGCTCACCCTGCGCGGCCGGGCCACCGGCGCGGCCGTACGCTCCCTCGCACCGCTGCCCGACACCCTCACCCTCGTCCAGCGGATGGAACTCCTGCCGCTGCCCGCCGACCCGCTCCCGCCGCGCCCCTACCATCCGGCATCCGGCGGCTACGGCGTCGGCCACCGCGACCACGGCGGCCCCGTCCCCGGAGCCGAGGTCCGCTTCCAGCCCCGCTTCCGCCTCACCGAACCGGTGGTCTTCCTCGTCGATCCCGCCGTCCCCGAACCGATCCACTCCGCCGTCCTCGAAGGCGGCAACTGGTGGCAGGAGGCCTTCGACGCCGCCGGCCTCCCCGGCGCCTTCCGCGTCGAGACCGCGCCCGAGGACCTCGACCTGAGCGACCCCGCCCACCACACCGTCTGGTGGGTCCACCGGGATGGCCGCGGCTGGTCCCACGGACAGACCCTCTCCGACCCGCGCACCGGCGAGATCCTGCACGGCCGGGTCAGGCTCGGCTCCCAGCGCGTCGCCCAGCTCACCGCCCTCGCCGAAGCCCTGCTCGCCCCCTACGGACAGCCCGACGAAGCGGCCCGCCGCGCCGCCGTCCAGGACCTCGTCCTGCGCCGCATCCGGCACCTGGCCGCCCACGAGATCGGCCACGCCCTCGGCTTCATGCACAACTTCGCCAGCCACCACCACCCGCGCCCGTCCGTCATGGACTACCCTCACCCCCACCTCACCGTCACCCCCGACGGCGAGCTGGACACCACCCACGCCTACAGCCAGGGCCTGGGCCCCTGGGACCACTTCCTGGTCGCCCACGCCTACGGGCAGACCCCGGGCGAGGAACTGCGCCGCGCCGCCGCGGCCCAAGGGCTCCTCTACCTGGCCGACGAGGACGCCAGCGGTCCCGACGCCGCCCACGCCGACGCGGTGCCCTGGACGGTGCCCGTCGCCGACCCCTTCACCGCGCTCGACCAGGCACTGGAGGTACGCCGTACCGCCCTCGCCCGCTTCTCCCGCTCCGTCCTCCCCCCGGACCGGCAGACCGGGGAACTGGAGGACCGCGCACTCCTCCTCCACCTCTACCACCGCCACCAACTGACCGCCGTCGCCCGCCTGGTGGCGGGCGTACGGTACGGCTACGCCCAGGCCGGAGACCCCGGCGCGGCCGGTGCGACCCCCGTCGCCGCCGCCGACCAGTGGCGCGCCCTGCGCCGCACCGCGGACCTGCTGCACCCCTCCGTGCTCACCCTGCCCCCCACCGTCCTGCACACCCTGACACCGCCGGCCATCCGGTACCGGCGGGACCCCGACGCCCTGCGCGGACAGACCGGACGGACCTTCGACCCGCTCACCGCGGCGGCCGCCGCCACCGCCCTGGTCAGCACCGAACTCCTCACCCCCGCGCGCCTGAACCGCCTGGCCTGGCAGCACGCCACGGACCCGGCCCTGCCCGCGCCCGCCGACGTGGCCGGGACCCTGCTGGGCACGCTCGTACCGGACCCGGAAACCGACGACGGTGTCGCCCGGCTGGTCCGCACGACGGCGACCGCCGTCGTGCAGCGCCAACTCCACGCCCTGCTGGCGGACGAGCGGACCCATACGGTCGTCCGCGAGGCGCTGCGCCCCCACCTGGACGCGTCACCCGCCCACCCGGACCCCGACCCGACCCCCCTGCCGTGGATCCCCCCGGGCGCACCGCTGTGACGGGCGTGCTCCGGTAGCCCCGGAACCGGCTTCTGGGGGTGCGTCACCACGGGCCGGCCACGGATCACGCGTCCGTGGCCGGCCCGTGGTGACGCACCCCCAGGGCCGTGGAACAGGTCGTCTTCGCTGGACGCACCGTGTCCCAGCTGTTGCCCGTGGCCACCTTGGTGCAGCCTGGTCCCAGGAACGCACGGCCCGTGCGCCGGCCCGCACCGTGAGACGCCGACACCGGATCGGGTGCGGACACCACCCGGCCACCGGCGTCGGCCTCGCGACCGCCGTCCAGGGGCGTGCTCGGTGGCGCCGCCGCCGGCACGCCCTCTCCCACCACCACTGAGGGAGCAACTCATGACCGACTACGGCCACGCACTGTGGTTCGGCAGCTTCATCACCCCCGTCGCCGACCGGCGGCAGGCGCCGGTCGAGCTGGCCCTGACGTCCGAGCGGGCCGGACTCGATCTCGTCAGTTTCCAGGACCACCCCTACCAGTCGGGGTTCCAGGACACCTGGACCCTGATGTCCTACGTCGCGGCGCGCACCGAACGGATCCGGATCAGCGGCAACGTGCTGAACCTTCCGCTGCGTCCCCCTGCCGTGCTGGCGCGCGCCGCCGCGAGCCTGGACCGGCTCAGCGGCGGGCGGGTCGAACTGGGCCTCGGTGCGGGCGCGTTCTGGGACGGCATCGTCGCGATGGGCGGTCGCCGTCTTGAACCGGGGCAAGCCGTACAGGCGTTGGAGGAGGCCGTGGGCGTGCTCCGGGGGCTGTGGGCCACCGAGGAATCCGGGCCCGTGCGGATCGAGGGCGAGTTCTACACCGTGACCGGCGCGAAGCGGGGGCCCACGCCCGCGCATCGCATCCCGATCCACCTCGGTGCCTACAAGCCGCGCATGCTCCGGCTGACCGGCCGGATCGCCGACGGCTGGCTGCCCTCCCTCGGATTCCTGCCCGAGGGCCCCGCGTCGCTGGCCGCGATGAACGAGCGGATCGACGAGGCCGCCTCCGCCGCCGGACGCGAACCCGCGGCGGTCAGCCGCCTGCTCAACATCGGCGGCCGCTTCACCAGCGGCAGCGGCGGTGGGCTGCTGGAGGGCAGGAGCGATGACTGGGCCGAACAGATCGCCGACATCGCCCTGCAATACGGAATCTCGGGATTCATCCTCGCCTCGGACAAGCCCGGCGACCTCGACCTCTTCGGCCACGAGGTCGCGCCCCGCGCCCGCGAACTGGTCCGGGCCGAGCGCGGGGCATGACGCGGAGTGTCATTGAGGACGAGGGGCACTGCGGTCGACCGCGCACAAGGTACTGAACGCAAAAGCAGCATGACATCGGCAAGTTCGGCAAGCTGATCCCCTGAGGAGCGTCCTGTGCCGCAGCGGTTCCCGAGCGGTGCACAGGGCTGCGGATTTCACCACGTCCGGAGCCCGGGCCGCCCTCGTTACGGCTGCACAACAGCCCTTTGCCTGAAAGGATTTGGGAGAATTGGCCCGCTTGTCGGGTGAGGGCCCGCCCGGTGAGGATCACCGTGGCGGAGCACAGAATCGTCCCCCCGTAGCACCAGACTGTGAAGGACAGCATGAAGATAGGTTTCGCCCTCCCGCAGTTCAACAACCAGGCGTACGGCATCGCCCACACCGCCACGTTCGCCTCCGCGATCGAGGAGGCAGGTGGTGCCAGCCTGTGGGTGGGCGACCGGAACCTGGCGGCGGTGCGGCCCGCCGTCGGCTACGGCGGGCAGGGCAACACCATCCCGCCGGAACTCAACGCCTCCGCCGACCCCTTCGTCCTGCTCGGTGTCGCCGCCTCCGCGACGCGTCGCGTACTGCTGGGCTCCCACATCCTGATCGCCCCGCTCTACGCTCCCGTCCAGCTCGCCCGGTCACTGACGACGATCGACGTGATCAGCGGCGGACGGCTGCTGCCCGGCTTCGGGATCGGCTGGTCCCCCGAGGAGTACCAGGCGGCCGGAGTGGACTTCACCCGCCGCGGAGCCCGCATGGAGGAACTGCTCGACGCTCTCGACGCCATCTGGAGGACCGACCCGGCACAGTACGAGGGCACGCAGCTCTCCGTGCCCGAGCACCACTCGCCGCTGAAGCCGGCTCGGGCTCCCCGGCCGCCCTTCTACCTGGGCGCCATGTCCGAGCGCGCGCTGCGCCGTGTCGCCCGGCGCGGCGACGGCTGGTTGCCGCTGGTCGTCGTCCCCAGCTACGTCGACATCGACGGCCTCGTCCAGCAGCGCGCGTTCCTGAACGAACTGGCCCGGCAGAACGGCCGGGACCCCCGGGCGATCGACACCGTGCTGCGGGTGAACATCAACGCGGGCACGAGCACGGCGCTGGTGGCCGACGCCATCAAGGAGATCCACGAGCGAACGGGCATCGACCACTTCATGGTCGACTCGATGTACGACGTGGACACCGTCGACGGCTCCGTCGAGCACGCACGAGAGGTTCTCCACCTGGTGGACAAGGGCTGAGCCCACGCCGTCCCAGGTGGACCGCAGAAGACGCTCGGGCAGACGCGGGACTCCGCCCTGATGTCCCAGCCCCGGCACCGTGCGCGGCGGGCCGGAGCGAGAACCGGGAGGTCGAACGCCGCACCCGCGAGGACGGCGGCGTTGGGCATCGATGGTTCTGTGGCGGCGGTTGTGCACGCCGATCACGAGGCCGAGGTGCACGGCGGGCGTGCTCGCCGAGTCGCGGCCGACCACGGGGTACGGGTGGCCACGGCCGCCTTCGCGGGTCCGACCGGGGGCGGGTTCGTCCGCACCTCCGGCCGCTCGGGCATCCGGTCGGCCGACGGGGAACCGGTCGCGGAGGCGGGCTCCCACCGACACTGCGAGATGTGCGAGCGCGCACGATCATCGCGTACCAGCCGGCCGACCGTGCCTTTGTGGCCCCGACGATCGAGGAGGCCGTGGCGGGGCTGGGGCTCGCCGGCCGGCGGGTCGGCCCTCAGCCGGGCGACGAGCGCGGCACGCAGCGCGGCGGACGGTTCCACTGCGATGACGGGTGACGTCGGTGGGGCCAGACAAGTGATCCGCACGTGTCCCGGTCCCGCTGCGCCGCCGACCACCGGCTCCGGTCCAGCGTGCAACGCCTTGGGCGTGGCTCCGCGTTCATGCTCCCCAGCCTTTCAGAAGCCCGTGATCAACGGGGCGATGGACGGCGCCGGGGCCGGATCCCGCCACGCGGCGCGCCCGGTGTGCTCACGTGACGTTCGCGCCGATCACCACGCCCGGCGCCGGGCTGCCGTGGTCGTGAGCGTGGTCATGGTCGTGCTCAAGGAGCCCGTTCGCCTCCCAGGCCGGGAACCGATCGTCGTAGCCCGCCCACACCCCGGCCCCCGCGGCCCATTCGCCGTCGTCGAGCAGACAACCCGTCAGCGCCGCTCGCAGCGCGTCCTTGTCCAGGCCCGTTCCGATGAACACCAGTTCCTGACCACCGGAATCGGTGTCCCCCAGGGACCGCACCCCTGATGGTTCGAACCTCGCCACCGACCCGGCCTGTGACCACAGCCCGGTGATCCCGGGACGGGTCGCCAGGCAGAAGAAGCCCTTGGACCGGAGGACCTCGCCGAAGACGCCGCTGTCGAAGTCCTCGTTCAGCAACCGCCACAACCGTGCCGGCTGGAAGGGCCGGTCGGCGCGGAAGAGCAGACTGGAGATGCCGTATTCCTCGGTCTCGGGAACGTGATCCCCGTTGAGCTCGGCCAGCCAGCCCGCGGACTCCCGCGCCTTCGCCAGATCGAACCTCCCGGTACCCAGGATCTCTGCTGGGTCCACCCGGCCGTGCCGCGCGCGCACCACCTTGGCCGCGGGATTGAGTCGCTGGAGAGCGGCTTCGAGCCGCTGCGTCTCCTCGGCGCCGACCAGGTCCGTCTTGTTCAGGACGATCACGTCGGCGAACTCGATCTGATCGGCGAGCAGATCGCTGACCGTGCGGTCATCCCCCTCGAACGGCGCGAGATCCCGGTCGGTGAGAGTGTCCCCCGCGGTGAGCTCCGGCAGGAAGTTGAGGGCGTCCACCACGGTCACCATCGTGTCCAGCCGGGCGAGTTCGCTCAGCGTCGCACCGTCGTCGCGCGGGAAGGAGAAGGTGGCGGCCACCGGCATGGGCTCCGAGATGCCGCTCGACTCGATCAGCAGGTAGTCGAACCGGCCCGCACGGGCCAGCCGGTCGACCTCCTCCAGCAGGTCGTCCCGCAGGGTGCAGCAGATGCAGCCGTTGGTCATCTCGACCAGGCGTTCCTCGGTGCGGGAGAGTGAGCCGCCGTCCCGCACCAGCTCCGCGTCGATGTTGATCTCGCTCATGTCGTTGACGATCACCGCCACGCGCAAGCCGTCACGGTTGCCGAGCAGGTGGTTGAGCAGCGTCGTCTTCCCCGCCCCCAAAAAGCCCGACAGCACCGTGACCGGCAGCCGCCGGCCGTGTGCCGCGGGTCCCGGCCCCGTCATCGTGCCCATCCGGCCCTCCGTCAACTGAAGATGGTTATCGTTATCGATAGTATCCACGGTACTCCACCGGCGCGCCGCCCCGGTCACGGGGCCGGCCCCCGCGCCGGTGGCCCGGCGACGGGCACGCGGCGCGCGGGCGCGGGGGAGTCCTCCACGGCGATGGGAGGACGACCGTCGGGGTGATGGACGGTGCCGGGCCGGCCGGTGCGAGGCGGAAGATCCGGGGCGGCGTGGTGCCGGCGTCGTCCCCGGGGAGCGGTGCCCGCGTCCTGTTCCTATGGTGGTGATCACCGGTGGCGGGTGCTGAGGCGGGCTGGCATGACAGACACAGGGATCGACATCGACTACACGGCGGTGTTCCGGAGGCTGCCCAGCATGGTGGCGCTGCTGACCCCCGAACTGGTCTACGCGGACGTGAACGAGGAGTACCTGCGGATCTCCGGACGCACCCGCGAGCAACTGGTGGGCCGCTACGTCTTCGACGTGTTCCCCGACAGCCCGGACAACGCCGATGCCCAGGGCGCCCGGAACCTGCACCTCTCGCTCCAGCGGGTGCTGGCCACCGGGGAGCGGGACAGCATGGCGCTCCAGCGCTACGACGTCCAGCGCGCGGACCGGCCCGGTGTGTGGGAGCAGCGGTACTGGAGCCCCGTCAACACCCCGGTGCTCGGGCCCGGCGGCCGAGTGATCCTGCTGGTGCACCGGGTGGAGGAGGTGACCGAGCTGATCAAGCTGGGCGGGCTCCCCGACGGCGGCAGGACGCGCGTGCTGGAGGCAGAGCTGTACACGCGGGCCCGCGAGCTCCAGGAGGTCAACGAGCGTCTGCGCCGGGCCCACGCCCGCGAACGGGAAGTGGCCCTCGCCCTCCAGGAGGCGATGCTGCCCGACCCCGGCGACATCGGGCACCACCGTGCCGCCGTGCGGTACCAGCCCGCCGTCAGCGCCCTGAACGTCTGTGGCGACTGGTACGACCTGGTGGACCTGCCGGGCGACCGCATCGGGGTGGCCGTCGGCGATGTCGTGGGCCACGGGCTGCGCGCCGCCGGTGTCATGGGGCTGCTGCGCAGCGCCCTGAGCGCGACCTCCCGGGTCGCCGAGGGCCCCGCCCAGGCCCTGGACGTGCTGGGGCTGTACGCGCGCTCGGTCGAGGGCGCCGAGAACACCACCGTCGTTCAGGTCACCGTCGACTGGGCCGGCCATGTCCTCACGTACAGCTGTGCCGGTCACCCGCCGCCCGCCCTGCTGCGCGCCCACGGAGCCGTGGAGTTCCTCGACGGGGCCACGGACCCCCCGCTCGGCGCCCGACTCGAACACCTGCCCAGGCCGCAGGAGCGGGCGGCCTTCACCGAAGGGGACACCCTCGTCCTCTACACGGACGGTCTGATCGAGCGCTGCCGCGAGGACATCGACGTGGGATTCGCCCGTCTCTCCGAAGCCCTCACCCGCCACCGCGACGCCCACCCCGAGCGCCTCGCCGACGCGATCCTGCGTGACCTGCTCCCACCCGACGGAGCCACCGACGACACGGTCCTCGTGGTCATCCGGCTCTGACCCACGGGCCACTGGCACCGTCGCGACCGTTTTCCGTGCCGGACCGCGGTTTTCTTCCGGGCGGTCTCCCGGGAGTCGTCCACCTCGTCCGGCAGGTGGGTGAAGAGCACGTCCGCGCCCTCCCGGGCGAAGGCCAGGGCCACGGCGCGGCCGATGCCCGAGTCGCCGCCGGTGATCAGGGCGCGCCGCTCCCGCAGCCGGCCGCAACCCCGGCAGCTGTCCTCGCCGTGGTCGGGCCGCGGGGTCAGCTCCCCGGCAGCGCCGGGCGGCTGCTGGGACTGCTGCGGGAACTCCGGGCTCGGGTGACGCTCGGCCGGGTGCTCACTCATCGCGGTCGCCTCTCCTTTTCGGGGTCGGCGGATGCGTGCCGCTTCGCGTACCTTGCACGTGAAGAAAAACTCCTGTCTGTTGGAGTTTCGTCCGGGTATTCGGGGGGCGGCCATCGACGCGGCGGCCGAACGTGGCCACTCGACTGTCTTCGGTCCGGTGCACCGGTTCGGGGCGGCTGAGATCAGCAGGCTGACCCGGGTCAGCTACGCCGGTGGTCCCGGCGGCCCGCACGTGTTCCGCATCCGACCCCTCGTGTGCGATGTCGGCCATGGGCTGACTGCCCGCGTCGCTAAACGCTGTCAAGCCTCGCCGGGGAGCCCTGGGCCGACAGGCCGTCGCGGCGCCCCGGCCCTCCAATGGCCGATCCGGCTCAGCATCACCCATCCGACAAATGCTTCTTTCAGTGCTAATAAGGATCTAAATGAATACATTCTGAATGGGGCTGTGGCATGAGGGAGAAGGTCGCCGACCATCTGCTGCGCCGTTCGCGTGCACGGGACGTCGAATGTGCCCTGGCCCACGCGGGAGACGGCATCAACGGGCTGCCGGCGGCGCGGGGGAGAGCGGATGACCAGCCGCGGTTCGTACGGGCGCGGCTCCTGTCCCGCCGCACGCCACCAGGGCCCAGGCCACCGCCACCGCCCTGATCGAGGGCGACCCCGACCGGGCCGACGTGGACAAGGAGGGCAGGAAGCACAAGCTCCAGGACTTCCTGCCCGGCCGTCCCGGCCGAACACCCCGACACAGGGAGAAGACCATGACCACGGAACGGCAGCCCGTACGGGACCCTCGGCCCGCGGATTTCAGCGGACTCGACCTGCGGCGACTGGAAGCGGAACTGAGAGAACGCGTCGACGGGGAGGTGCGCTTCGACCCCGGCAGCCGCGGGGCCTACGCCACCGACGCCTCCAACTACCGGCAGGTGCCGATCGCGGTCGTCGTTCCCCGCACGGTGGACGCGGGGGCCGAGGCGGTCGCGGTGTGCGCCGCGCACGGCGCGCCGGTGCTCTCCCGGGGCGGTGGCACGAGCCTGGCCGGGCAGTGCACCAACGTCGCCGTCGTGCTCGACTGGACCAAGTACTGCCACCGCCTGGTCTCCGTCGACCCCCAGGCCAGGACCTGTGTCGTGGAACCAGGCATCGTTCTCGACGAACTCAACCGGCAACTCGCCCCGCACGGAATGCAATTCGGCCCCAAACCGGCCACCCACACGCACTGCACCCTCGGCGGCATGATCGGCAACAACTCCTGCGGCGCCTCCGCGCAGAAATACGGCAAGACCGTCGACAACGTCCGCCGCCTGGAGGTCCTCACCTACGGCGGCTGCCGACTGTGGGCCGGGCCGACCGACGACCAGCGGTACGCGGACATCCTGGCCGCCGGTGGCGAAGCCGCCCGCCTCTACCGGGGAGCCCGTGAACTCGCCGACACCTACGCGGACGACATCCGGGCCGGCTACCCCGCCATCCCGCGCCGCGTCTCCGGCTACAACCTCGACTCACTCCTCCCCGAGCAGGGCTTCGACCTGGCCCGTGCCCTGGTCGGCAGCGAATCCACCCTGGTCACCGTCCTGCACGCCGAACTCGACCTGGTGCCCGTCGAGGCGGCCGACGCCCTGGTCGTCCTCGGCTACCCGGACATCTGCGCCGCCGCCGACGACGTACCGAGGCTGCTGGACCACTGCGACCCGCTGCAACTGGAGGCACTCGATGACCGCATGGCTCAGCTGATGCGCGAGGAGCACGTGCACAGCGAGTCACTGGCCCTGCTGCCCGCCGGGCAGAGCTGGCTGTTCGTCCAACTGGGGGGCGAGAGCCGTCAGGACGCCGACAGCAAGGCCCGGGCCCTGCTCGACGCGCTGGGCCTTGCCGAGGACGACGCACGGGTCGCGATCTCCGACGACCCGGCACGCGAACAGCGATTCCTCCAGGCGCGGGAGGCGGGCCTGGGGGTGACCGCCCGCCCGCCGGACGGCCGCGAGACGTGGGAGGGCTGGGAGGACTCCGCCGTGGCGCCCGAGCGGCTCGGCGACTATCTGCGGGACCTCAAGAGCCTGTTCGCCGAGTTCGGCTACGACCACCCCTCGCTCTACGGACACTTCGGCCACGGCTGCGTCCACACCCGCATCCCGTTCGGCCTGAAGAACGAGCCCGGGGTCGCCGCCTTCCGCGAGTTCATGGTCCGCGCCGCGGACCTGGTGCACTCCTACGGCGGCTCGCTCTCCGGCGAGCACGGGGACGGCCAGGCCCGCGGCGAACTGCTGACCCGGATGTTCGGCGAGCGGCTCGTCGGCGCCTTCACCGAGTTCAAAGCCCTGTTCGACCCGGACAACCGCATGAACCCCGGAAAAATCGTCTCCCCCCAGCCGGCCGGCGGCCCGCACCCCATCGACGGCCAACTGCGCCTCGGACCCCTGTGGCAGCCCCACGAGACCCCCGAGCAGCACTTCGACTACCCCGACGACGAGCACAGCTTCCGGCGATCGGTCATGCGCTGCGTCGGCATCGGCAACTGCCGTTCCCACGAGGGCGGCGTCATGTGCCCCTCCTACCGGGCCACCGGTGAGGAGGAACACTCCACCCGGGGCCGCTCCCGGCTCCTGTTCGAAATGCTCAACGGACACGCCGACTCCGCCATCACCGACGGCTGGCGCTCCACCGCCGTCCGCGACGCCCTGGACCTGTGCCTCGCCTGCAAGGGATGCAAATCGGACTGTCCCACCGGCGTGGACATGGCCACCTACAAGGCCGAATTCCTCTCCCAGCACTACGCGGGACGGCTTCGCCCGGCCGCCCACTACGCCCTGGGCTGGCTCCCCCTGTGGGCCCGCGCCGCCCAGCTCTCCCCACGCGCCGCGAACGCACTCCTGCACGCCCCCGGACTGTCCCGGGCCGGCAAACGGCTCGCCGGGGTCACCGCCGAACGCGAGGCACCGCTGTTCGCGGAGGAATCATTCCTGAGCTGGTGGCGCCGCCGCGCCAGCCCCGAACCGGCCCCCGGCGACCCCCGGGCCGTCGTCCTGTGGCCGGACACCTTCAGCACCTACTTCCACCCGCACGTCGCCCAGGCCGCCGTCGCCGTACTGGAACACGCGGGACTGCGCGTCGCCCTCCCCAGCCGCCCGGTGTGCTGCGGACTGACCTGGATCTCCACCGGCCAACTCGGCCGCGCCCGCCGGGTCCTGCGCTCCACCGTCGACACCCTGCGGCCCTGGCTGGCGGCCGGCACCCCGATCGTCGGCCTGGAACCTTCGTGCACCGCCGTCTTCCGGGCCGACGCTCCCGAGATGTTCAGCCAGAACGAGGACGTCCAGCGCCTGGCCCAGTCCACCGTCACCCTCTCAGAGGCCCTGCTGCGCCACGCCCCGGACAACTGGCAGCCCCCGTCCGTCGCCCGCTCCGCGCTGGTACAGACCCACTGCCACCAGCACGCCGTCCTCGGCCAGGACCCCGACCGCGAACTCATGCGACGGGCCGCCATCGACGCCGACATCCCCGACGCCGGCTGCTGCGGCCTGGCCGGCAACTTCGGCTTCGAACGCGGCCACCACGATGTCTCCATGGCCTGCGCGGAGCGCGAACTCCTGCCCGCCGTCCGCCGGGCGCCCGCGGAAGCCCTCATCCTGGCCGACGGCTTCAGCTGCCGTACCCAGATCGACACCTCGGACACCGGACGCCGGGCCATGCATCTTGCCGAGGCCCTCGCCCTGGCCCTGCCCGGCGCCACCCCCGCCCCCCGCGAACGGCCCGAACGCGCGGCGGCCCCCCGCACCGCCCGCCGCGGCCTCGACACCGGGCTGATCACCGCCGCCGCACTCGCCGCCGCAAGCGCGGCGGCCCTCGGCACCGCACGCCGGCTCACCCGTCGTCGCTGACCGTGGCGGAAGACATGGGCAGGCCGCTCTCCAGAGCGATCCGGGGAGCCGGGCGGCACGTCCGGTCCGGCGGCCTGGCCAGGAGCGTCGAGCCACGCGGGCCGGACGCAGAGAGCCGGGCCCCGCCGCGACGCACCACGGGAGGTGAGCTGCGCCGTGCCGGCAGCGGCTCCGGCGATGCTGTGCTGTGTGATGGCGAACGGCGGCGGCGGGAGCGGCCGGGTACGCGGCTTCCCCACCCACGGGGTCTGGCGGCGCCCCGGGCTGCGCTGGACGGACGCGCTGGTCGCCGCCGCGCTGCTGGGCCTGCTGTACGGAGTGCTGCGGCTGGCCCCAGCCCTCGACGCGCCGTTCCTGCCGGACACCGCGCCCAGCACCGTCTCCACCGACCCCGTCCATCTTCCGTACTACGCGGCCCGCTCGCTGCTGCGGATGTTCGCCGCCCTGGTCCTGTCCGTGCTGTTCACCCTGGTGTACGCCACGGTCGCCGCCCGGGTCCGACGGGCCGAACGCGTCATGCTCCCCGTCCTGGACATCCTCCAGTCCATCCCGGTGCTCGGCTTCCTGTCCATCACCGGCACCGCGTTCCTGCGGCTCTTCCCCGGCTCCGTCCTCGGCCTGGAGTGCGCCGCCGTCTTCGCCATCTTCACCGCCATGGCGTGGAACATGACGTTCGCCCTCTACGCCTCCCTCGTCTCCCAGCCCGCCGACCTGGACGCGGCGGCCCGGCTCATGCGGCTCACCCGCTGGCAGCGGTTCTGGCGCCTGGACGTCCCCGGCGGCATGATCCCGCTGATCTGGAACGGCATGATGAGCTTCGGCGGCGCCTGGTTCTTCCTCGCCGCCTCCGAATCCCTCTCCGTCCTGGGCCACCGCTACGCCCTGCCCGGCCTCGGCTCGTACGCCGCCACCGCCATCCGCGCCGGCGACCTGGGGCAGGTCGGGCTCGCCATCGCCGTGACGGCGGTCCTGGTCATCGGCGTCAACGCCCTGTTCTGGCGCCCGCTCACGGTGTGGTCGGAACGCTTCCGGATGGACGAGGTCCCGCCCGCCGAACGCGTCACCTCCCGCTCCCTGGTGCTCGACATCCTGCGCCGCTCCGCCGTCCCCGGCCTGCTGGCCCGTCCGCTGCGCCCGGCCGCCACCGCCCTGGACCACGCCACCCGCCCGCTGGGCCGCACCCCGCGCGCCGCCGCCGGGCCCGCACCCCGTACCAGGGGCGGCCCGCGCGTCCTGCTGCCCGGCGCCGCCGCCGTGCTCGCGGCGCTCGCCGGCTGGCGGGCCCTCGCCTATCTGCACGACACGGTCGGGCTCGGCGAACTCGGGCACGCCCTGGGCCTGGGCGCGCTCACCCTGTCCCGGGTCGTGGTCCTGGTGGCCGTGGCCACCCTCGTCTGGGTCCCCATCGGCGTCTGGATCGGCCTGAACCCGCCCGTGACCCGCTTCGCCCAGCCCGTCATCCAGGTGCTGGCGGCGTTCCCCGCCAACCTGCTCTTCCCGTTCGCCGCCGCCGTCTTCCTCACCTGGCACATCCCGCTCAACCTCGGCGCCGTCCTGCTGATGGCGCTGGGCGCCCAGTGGTACATCCTCTTCAACGTCATCGCCGGTGCCGCCGCCATCCCCGCCGATCTGCGGGAGGCGACCGCGAGCCTGGGCGTACGGGGAGCGGTGCGCTGGCGGACCTTCCTGCTGCCGGCCGTCTTCCCGGCCTACGTCACCGGGGGCATCACCGCCGCCGGCGGCGCCTGGAACGCGTCCATCGTCGGCGAGGTCGTCCAATACGGCGACCACACGCTGACCGCCACCGGCCTCGGCGCGTACATCACCGAGGCCACCGCGAACGGCGAGGTCCCCAAGATCCTGCTCGGCATCAGCGTGATGGCCCTGTACGTCGTCGCCGTCAACCGTCTGCTGTGGCGCAGGCTGTACGCACTCGCCGAAACCCGCTACCGCCTGTGAGGCCATCCGACATGCGCCACGCGGACGAGCCCGCCGCGATCCTGACCGCGGACTCCGTCACCCAGACCTTCATCACTCCCGGCGGTCGCGCCGTCCCGGTGCTCGACGGGGTCAGCTTCCGGCTCGCGGACGGCGAGATCGTGGCGCTGCTCGGCAAATCGGGCTCCGGCAAGTCAACCCTGCTGCGCTGCGCGGCCGGACTGATCACCCCGTCCTCGGGAACGGTCCACCGGCGCGGGAGCGTGGCGATGGTGTTCCAGTCCTTCGCGCTGCTGCCGTGGCTGACGGTGCGGCAGAACGTCGAACTCGGTCTTCAGGCCCGGGGCGTGGCGCCCGCAGAACGCCGCCGACGGGCGCTGGAGGCCATCGACATGATCGGCCTGGACGGCTTCGAGGGCGCCTACCCGCGCGAACTGTCCGGCGGCATGCGCCAGCGCGTCGGCTTCGCCCGGGCGCTGGTGGTCGAACCGGACGCGCTGTTGATGGACGAACCCTTCTCGGCCCTCGACGTCCTCACCGCCGAGAACCTCCGCTCCGAACTCCTGTCGCTGTGGGAGGGCCACACCGCGCCGGTGAAGGCGATCCTGCTCGTCACCCACAACATCGAGGAAGCGGTGCTGCTCGCCGACCGGGTGCTGGTGCTCTCCGACAACCCTGGGCGCATCCGCGCCGAATTCACCGTGGAACTGGCCCGCCCCCGCGACCGGCACGGCGCGCGCTTCGAGGACCTGGTGGACGCGGTGTACGACGTCCTCACCGGCCGCGGTGAACCCGCCGCCACCCCGCCACCGGTCCCGACCCCCATCAGCAGTCCGCTGCCACGCGCCTCGGTCGGCGGCATGGCGGGCCTGCTGGAGATCCTCGCCGCGCGCGGCGGCGAGGACGGCCTCGCCGAGATCGCCGAGGCCCTCACCTTCGAAATCGACGACCTGCTGCCCCTGGTGGACGCGGCCGTCCTGCTCGGCCTCGCCCGCACGGCCCACGCCCGGATCGAACTCACCTCCGCCGGCCACGAATTCACGGCGGCCGGCATCCTGCGCGGCAAGGAACTCTTCTCCCGCCACGCCCTGGAACGTGCCCCGCTCGTCCGCGCGATCGCCCAGGCCCTGCGTACCGCCCCCGGCCACACGCTGCGCGAGGACTTCTTCCTGGACCTCCTGCACCGCGGCTTCACCCCCGAGGAGGCCCGGACCCAACTCGGCATCGCCATCGACTGGGGCCGCTACGCGGAGCTGTACGACTACGACAGCGACAACGCCACCCTCACCCTGGAGGAACCCCCGGGCTGATCTGGTAGGGGGCGCAAGTGCCGTCCGATCCGCTCGGACACGAGCACGAGCGCTCGGTGCCGGTGTAGCTGTCGCTCAGCCGCATCCAGGAGTAGGCGGGTTCCTGGGGCGTGCCTGCCGGCGAGTTCTCCCAGTCCTCCTGCCGTCCGAAGGGGGTGAGGTCCAGGAGGTCGAACACCAGCATGAAGGGCTCTTCCCCGCGGGCCTGGGTGGACCAGGTGTGGAAGACGCGTTCCCCTTCGGTGAGGAACACACTGATCGCCTGGCGCTCCTCACCCTCGACGGTCGCTCCGAAGTCGGTGTTGAACCGGTCGCCGATGGTCGAGTACCAGGGCAGGTCCCACCCCATGCGGTCGCGGAAGGCCCGTAGGCGTGGCAGGGGCGCGCGGGAGGTGAGTGCGAACGAGGTGCGGCGGGCGTGAAGGTGGGACAGCGGCCCGATGTGCTCGGCCATCATCGAGCAGCCGTCACATCCTTCCCGCCACTCGGGCGCGAACATGAAGTGCTGCACGATGAGCTGCTGGCGCCCCTCGAAGAGATCGAGCAGCGTGACGGTGCCCTCGGGCCCGTCGAAGGCGTAGTCCGGACGCACCTCGACCATCGGCATCCGGCGACGGCCCGCGCTGATCGCGTCCTTCATCCGGGTCAGCGCTTTCTCCTGCTGCAACAGGACACCCCTGGCGTCGTTCCAGGTGGCGCGGTCGACGATCGCGGGCCGGTTCTGCCGCGCGCTCACCGGTAGAAGCCCTCGCGCAGGTTGATGCCGTGCTCCAGCCAGACTTTCAGCGCGGCGAGCATGCCCGTCCACCCCTCGCAGTTGCCGAACGCGGCCTTGGCGCCGTCCGGGGTGGCCAGCCAGGAGGTCTCGGTGATCGTCACCAGCGTCCGGGAGCCGCCGTCGATGGGCTCGAACTCGAAGGTGACGCGGGTGGTGCCGCTCTTGCTCACGGACGCCTCGGCACCCCATTCGATGACGAGGCGGTGGGGAGGGTCGGCCTCGATGACCGTGACGGGGAAGGCGCCGGGGAAATCGGCGAAGTCCCACTCGACCTGCGCACCTGCTTCCAGGCGGCCCTTCGCCCCGCCCGTGGTGAAGTATCGCGAGAGCTGCTCCGGATCCGCTACGGCCTCGTACGCCTCCGCACACGGACGCGCGACCCGTCCGGAGACGGTGAAGGACAGCTCGGCAACCGGTTCGTTCGTCATGTTGTATTTTTACAACATGACAGGGTCGATCGACAACGCCTCCGACGATGACCGCGTGTTCAAGGCGCTGTCCTCACCGGTGCGCCGGCGGATGCTCGACGCGCTGAAGGCCTCCACCCACACCACGGGATCGCTGTGCGCGCTGTTCCCCGAGCTCGACCGCACCACGGTGCTCCAGCACCTGCGCGTGCTGGAGCGGGCGGAACTGGTCACCGGCCGCAAATCGGGCCGGGAGCGTCACCTCGCCCTGGCCCCGCTCCCGATCAAACGCATCCACGACCGCTGGATCAGCGGCTACATGCAGGCCGCCGTCCATCTGCTCGACGACCTGGACGGTGACTGACCTCGGCCGGCCACCACGGAATCTCGCGGCCCCGGTGGCTGCCGGGCCAAGGCGCCTTCGGCCGAACGTCTCCCGTTGTCTGCCGGATCACAGCAGCGCGCTGCTCAGGAGGAAGATCGCCAGGGCGTGGGCCAGGGCGGCGGCGAGGACACCGTGGTGGTTGCGCAAGTGGGCGCAGATCAGGCCCTCGTACAGGGTGAAGGCCAGCAGGGGCCAGCCCACGTCGGTCACCGTCGAGGCGAGGAAGATGTGGCAGGCGGCGAAGAGCGCGGCCGACAGGAGCGTGGCGCGGGTGTGGCCGGTCACGGCTTCCAGACGGGTCTGGAGCAGGCCGCGGAACAGCACCTCCTCGGCGAGGTTGCCCGCCAGCGCGAAGAACGCCAGGGCGGGCAGCAGGGACAGGGCAACCGATCCACCGCGTTCTTCCAGCGGCCGGGCCGCGGCCAGGGCCAGCACCGGGGCAGCGGCCAACAGCCCGCCGCCGAGGCCCCAGCCCAGGGTGCGGAGGTCCGCCCGGCCCCAGGGGACCAGCGCCGCCAGGCGGTGGTCGGTGCGCAGGATCAGCGCGGTGGTGGCGAGCGTCAGGGTGCCGCACACCACGAGCAGCGCCGGGTCGGGGGTGAACCGCAGCCAGGGGACGGCCCCGGCGGTGCCGATGTGCCACAGCCCGGCCGGGGTCATGGCGTCCCGGACGAGGACGAAGCCGAGGATCAGGACCGCGATCCGGGGCAGCGGGTCGCCCAGGGGGCGGGTCAGCAGGTAGCAGAAGGCCAACAGGCCAAGACCCGGCAGGATCCGGAGGGCATAGGCGAGCAGATCGGAGAGCACGGGGCAGGGTCTTTCGCGGAGGGGGCGGTGAGGTGGGCGGGCCCGCCCCTCCATGATGTGAGCGATCCTCAGTTTTTGGTACTCGCATGGGAGCCCCATGGTCCAGCCCCGTAAAAGCCCACGTCAGCAGCGGTCCCGGGAGACCGTCGAAGTGATTCTGGAGGCGGCGGCTCAGCTTTTCCAGCGGTACGACTATGCCGCGACGACCACCAACAAGGTCGCCGAGCGGGCCGGGGTGTCCATCGGTTCGCTGTACCAGTACTTCCCCAACAAGGACGGGCTGCTGACCGCGCTCGCCCGGGAGCACCTGCGCGCCGCGGCCACCGAACTGGACGGGTTGCTGGCGGCGGCGACCGCCCGGCGGCTGCCGTTGCGGGCGCTGCTGGAGGAACTGGTGGGCGGAGTGGTGGCACTGCACACCGAACGGCCGGCGCTGCACCGGCTGTTGTTCGATCAGACGCCCCGTACCGCTGAAACCGTGGCGGAGCTGCGGGACTTCGAGCAGCGGGCAGCGGCCGGGCTGGCCGCCCAGGTGCGCCGGCTGGGAGCCGGCGGGGACGCACCGGAGTTCACGGCGCTGCTGGCGGTGCAGGGCATCGAGGCCCAGGTGCACGGTGCGGTGCTCGCCCCCGCTGACGACCGGCCGATGGCGGAGCGGGCGCGGTCGGTGGTGGATCTGTGGGAACGGGCCCTGGCGCCCGAGGGACGGGGGAGAGGTTGAGGGAGCGTGGACCTGGGTCACCGTCGGTGGCAGGGGCGTAGCCGCGTGTCCGCGGTGCGCTGAGCGCATGCGTGACGGATGTGTGACGCGGGATCACATCAAGGTGTGGCATCCCCGCTTGCTGCCTCCGGGGGTGCGGGTCCGGTGATGAAGGGTGGTGGCCCGGCTCGACGCTGCCATCGTGGCTCGCGGAGGCGCCGCCACGGGCCACGTCCTTCGGGCTGAACCCGGCCGTCGGGTTGGCGTGTGAGCTCTGCGACAGTCACCCGGTGATGCTGCCGGGTTGATGCATCAAGGGGAGAACCGTGGCTCCCGGCTAAAGCCTGCCGGACCGTGCGGCGCGGCGCCGTCGCAGGAGGCCGGCGATCCCGCCGATGGCGAACGGCGCGGCCAGGAGCATGGCGAGGACGAGCAGGGGCGCGGCGATGAACAGCAGGACCAGGGTCCACTGCGCGTCGGTGACGATGTCGGCGGGGTTCACAGGCTGATTGTGCCGGGTCGGAGGAACGACGATGGCCCCGACCGTGGTGGTCGGGGCCATCGTCATGCACACCCATGTGTGGCGCGGGCGGCGGCATTCCTGGGCATCATCGTGCTCGCCCGCGTGTGACGGACTGCCGGCGCCAGCCCATGCCGGTCACGGACCACCCACGCTCGCGCGGGGGCACGTACAGATGACTACTGGTCCGTGATCGGCTTCGATCCGGGTCGGCGGTCCCCTGGGGCCGATCGCGATGTCGGCGAATGTCGCCGCGCTGACCGGAGTGCGGAAGGCATCCGCCACGACGGCGGTCTCCCCGCCGTTCACCGCAGGTAGGACGCCCCGTTCAGGTCCAGCACGGCGCCGGAGGACCAGGCGGCCCCCGGTGAGGCCAGGTACACGATCGCGTCGGCGATCTCCTCCGCCGACGCCACCCTGCCGAACGGGCTCTGCGCCCGCAGCGCGTCCCCCTCGGGACCGGAGAGCTTCGCCTGCTGCCGTTCGGTGGCGACAAACCCGGGCGCCACCGACGTCACAGCGATCCGGTGGGGCGCCAGGGCGACGGCGGCGGACTGCCCGAAGGCATGCAGGGCGGCCTTGCTCGCCCCGTACGCCGGATGGTCGGGCTCGCCGCGAAAGGCGCCGCGGGACCCCACGTTGACGATGCTCCCCGGTGCCCCGCGGCCGATCAGCTGATCGGCGAAGGCCCAGGTGACGTTGACCGCGCCCAGCAGGTTCGTGCCGATCATCGCGTTCCAGGAACCGAGCCACATCTCCCAGTCCACGTCGCCGATCCGGTGCCGGTTCTCCGGCTGCGGGGCCACCGCCGCGTTGTTCACCAGGACCTCCAGGCCGCCCAGCGCCCGCGCCGCCTCCTCGACGACGCGGCGCGCGGTGGACGGGTCGGAGAGATCACCGCCCACGACCGTGTGTCCCTCCCCGGCGAGCAGGGCGAGCGTCCGGTCCGCGTCCTCGCGGTGACGCCCGTAGTGGACGGCGACGCGGTGCCCCGCGGCGGCCAGGGCGACGGCGGCGGCACGTCCGATGCCACGCGAGGCCCCGGTGACGAGTGCTCCGCGGCTGATGGAGTCCGGCACGACTCAGTCCTTCCGGATCGATGAAGCGCCGCACCGCGCGGCACCTGCCGAGGGAAACGGCGACGACAGAACATCACACCGGCGCCGCCCCACTCCGCGCCGGCGTCGTCGCCGCAGGGCGGTGCACGCGGAAGTGCGGACCACCCGTACGTCAAGGCAGGCTGGACCGACTGGCGCATTTTCCGGGGCCGGCCCTCCACAGCCACTTTCCCCACGGAGCAGGCCTCTGTCGGCTCCTTGGTGGAGACCCGGCTCGCGTCCGCATGCTGATCCGCACCCATCTCGGCAGCCAGGTCGAACCTTGTGGGACGAGGATGTCATGACCGTCCTCAGCGCCGATGCCCCTGTGCCCCCGGGCTCGTCGCCGGCTGCCGCTACGGCCGCCGCATCGAACAGCGTCTCCCGCCCCGAGTCTCGGCGGTGAAGGAGTTGTTCCGCGTCAGGCCTCGCTTCGCGTCGGGAGATTTCGTTCGCTCCAGTGTGCCAACGGCTGCAGGGCGGAGATCAGCTCTTCGGCGTCAGCCGTGAGGGCGTACGTGATCCGGACCGGCGTGCTGGGGACGACCGTGCGTTCGATGAGCCCACGGCTCTGCAACTGCTTCAGTCGCAGTGTGAGCTGCGGGTCCGAGATGCCGGGGACCAGTGCGCGGTACTCCTTGAACCGGCGGGCGCCCCGGGCCCCGGCGAGCAGGATCGGTCCGGTCCAGCGGGCCCCGATGATGTCGAGCGCGCGCAGGATGCGGTGGCAGTTCTCCTCGTCGACGGGGGAGTCAGGCGATCTCATCACTTCTCCAAAGTAAGTAACTTCGGTGCTCTTTGTCGACGCGGCAGCCGGAACGGATGCTTTGTGAGCCGAAGAGAAGGAGGGCACGATGACCGCACGAACCGCGCCGGCGGACCGCCGGGTGAACCGGGTCGTCGCCAGGGTGGACATCGGTCCGACCCCCATGTCCGACCACAGTGCGCTGATCATTCCGCCGGGCGACGACGCGCGGACCGACCCGTTCCTGCTCATGGGAGAGGAACGGGTCAATCAGCCGGGGTTCGAGTGGCATCCGCACCGTGGGATGGAGACCGTGACCCTCGTACTGGACGGAGCCCTGGAACACGGCGACAGCATGGGCAACGCCGGTGTGCTGGGGCCCGGAGACGTGCAGTGGATGACGGCCGGACGGGGCGTCATCCACCGCGAGGTCGCCGCCCGCGCGGAGCACGCCCACGTGATCCAGCTGTGGCTCAACCTTCCGTCGAACAAGAAGTCGGTGCCCACCGGCTACCAGGACCTCCGGGCCGGTGGCCAGGCCGTGCACACCGAGCCGGGTGTCCTGGTCCAGGTGATCTCGGGCGAGGCGGGGGCAGTGCGCGGGCCGGCGGTCAATCACTGGCCCATTCTGGGCATGGTGATCACGCTCGACCCGAGAGCCGAGTACCGGCAGGTACTCGACGGGAGCGAACGCTCTTTCGTGTACGTGATCGCCGGCTGCCTGACGGTCGGCGGGCGCACCGTACGCGCGGGAGAGATCGCCTGGTCCGATCCCGTGTCCCGAAGGGGTGGCCCGACCACGCTGGCTCTGGCCGCCCGCGACGCCGACGAACGGACAAAGGCGATGGTGTTCTCCGGCCGGCCCATCGGGGAGCCCGTCGTCGCCCACGGTCCGTTCGTGATGAACAGCGAGGCCGAAATCGTCCAGGCCTACCGCGATTTCCATTCCGGCGGCTTCGGCAGCATCCCCCGGCACAGCCGCTTCACCGCCGGGGGTTGACCCACCGCGCGCACCGTCGCAGGACAGGCACGCGCGGAACACCTTCGTCGCCGCGCGCAGAGAACGCCACAACCGGCCGCCCGGGTCTCATGACGCCGTACCGGGCGGGCGGCCATCCACAAGCAGATCGAACAAGGAGTAACCGCGATGACGACAGTTCTGGTGGCGGGCGCAACCGGCAGCCTCGGCAGCCTGATCGTGAAGAACCTTCTGGAGCGCGGGGCGGAGGTACGCGCGCTGGTCCGTAAGCCCTCGACGGACAAGCCGGCGGCACACCCGAATCTGACCCTGTGCGTCGGCGACCTGGCAGACGGCTCCGACGCACTGCAGCGGCACGTCGACGGCGTGGAGGTCGTGGTGTCCGCGGTCCAGGGGGGACCGGAGGTGATCATCGACGGGCAGCGGGAACTGCTGCGCGCCGCCGAGCGGGCCGGAGTGCACCGGATGATCCCGTCCGACTTCTCGATCAACCTCTTCGGCTACGGCTACGGCATCAACGTGCTGTCCGACCTGCGCCGAGTCTTCGCGGACGCGTTCGCGACCTCGACCGTCGCGCGCACCTCGGTGGCGATCGGCGCGTTCCCGGAGTTTTTCCTCGGCCCGGTCCACGAGGTGCTCGACCCGGCCGCGGGCACGTTCTCCGTATGGGGCGACGGCATGCGCGCGATCGACATCACCACGATCGGGGACACCGCCGCGTTCACGGCCGCGATCGCGCTCGACCCGACGACCGCGGGCCGCGAGGTGCACGTGGTCGGCCAACAGCTGACCATGCTGGAGCTGCGGAACGAGATCGAAGCGGCGTCCGGGCGGCGGTGGGAACTGGTGCGCAGGGGCACCCTCGAGGACCTGCGCGCGGAGATCGCGCGTCGGCAGTTCAACGCGTCCAGCGTGGTCGAGTACGTGGCGCTGCAAGCCCAGGTCGCGATGTTCGACGGAACGGCCGCGTTGCGCGACGTGCGCAACGCGGACTACCCGGATGTCACACCGACCTCGGTGGCTGCCTATCTGGCGCGCCGGGGTGCGGCGCACTTCGCGGCGCCCCAGGTGGCGCGGCAGCGGGGTGAGTGGCCGACCCCTGTCTGAGATCCACCGCTGGCACCGTCCGGCCGGGGAGACAGGACGCGCGTGCGCGAGCACGCGAGTGACATCGGCTCCTGGAGCTCGGGGTTGGCTGGCTGCCGCGCCGCGACCGGGCGGTGCGGCAGCCGTGGGCAGCGGGGGTGTTCACCGGGAACGGCCGGCTATGAGTTCGATTTCGAAGCCGTCGGTGTTCTCGAGGTAGGCGGCGTATTGCTGGGGGCCGCCGGCGTGGGGGTGGCGGTCGGGGAACAGCAGGGTCCAGCCGGTGGCGATCGCTTGGTCGGTGAGGGTGTCGACGTCGTGGCGGGTGCCGGCGTGGAAGGCGAGGTGGTTGAGCCCCGGGGCGCAGCGGTCGTGGCGGGGGCCGGTGAGTGCGGGCGATTGTTCGAAGACGAGGTAGGTGTGTGCGAGGCGCCAGCTTCTGCCGCCCGGCCAGTCCTGGTGGGGGGTGTATCCGAGGGCTTCGAGGAGTCGGCCCCATGTGTGGGTGGCGCGGGTGAGGTCGGGTACCCAGATCTCGACGTGGTGGAGTGCGCCGGTGGGCGGGTTGGGGGAGTGATCGGACATCTTGGGACCTTCGGGCGTGGGGGTGGGGCGGGACTCTATCGCTGATTCAGGCCCCGTCGCTGGGGCGTCCCCACCGGCAGGACTCCCGCGGTGTCGGGCGACAGGAGGGTCACCGCTCACCGACCCCCCTGCCGAAGCAACCAGCCCAGGATCGAAGCGTCCTCATAGGTGGGGCCGAACGCGGCGTGGTAGTCCGGCTCCGAGAACGCCTCGTTCCCGTACTCGGTGTAGCGCACGAGGTCCTCGGCCATCCCGGGGTCCACCCCGGCCGCCGTATAGGCCTCGCGCAGCGATCGCGCCGAGTCACGGCCGTAATCGACGGGCAGCAGGTGGTCGTTGAGACCGTGGGTGACCCAGATGGGTGTCCGGGCGGAGGCGATGCGGGCCGCCTGCTCGTCGTCGACCGCGAAACCACCGGTGATGAGAGCGGCGGTGAACAGCCCCGGCCGCTCCGCCATGGCTTCCCAGGCCAGCCGGGAACCGTAGGACACGGTCGAGGCGTACACCCGGTCGGGGTCGACGGCGTGAGAGCCGATGAAATCCTCCACCAGGGCCGTCATGATCTCGGCCTCGGCCGCCGGACCCACGCGCTGGTTCTGGGGCACGAGCACGATGACGTCCTCGCCCGTCCCGTTCCATTCGTCGGTGAGCCAGGCGGTTGCCGGGATGTCAGCGGCGAGGGAGACACCGAGGTTCTCGCCGTCCCAGCCCATCCCGTGACCGGGCAGGATCACCATCAGCGGGTAGCCGCGCCCGGGGTCGTAGCCGGAGGGCAGATGGTAGGCGTACGGCAGGACGCTGCCGTGGTGGAGATAGGTGCTCTGTTCGAAGTCGTCGACCAGCAGGTTGACCGCCGGCTCCGTCAGTGGGAGGGCGGCCGACGACGCGGGCGCGAGGACAGGTCCCCGACCGTTTCCGTTGCCGCGGAGGGCGTGGACGGGCTCGTTCTGGACGATGCGCGTGGGAGGTTCGGGGTTGACCTTCACCGAGCACAGGAAGGTCGGGCAGCGGGACACGATGACGGTATTGCCGCCACGATCGGCCGGCGCCAGTTCGACAATGACATACCGGCCGGTACGGGAGCGGCCGTCCGGACGCGGTGCGGGCGCGTCGTTCGTGTAGACCCTGACGACTTCCCGGTCCGCGTACCGGGTGAGGTCCTCGATCGGGTCGTAGCGGAAGTTGTAGACGCTGTCGGTGACGGTGTAGGTGTCCGGGCCGAGCGTGCGGGGGTTGACGTCCGCCGCGTACTCCACCGCCACGGCGTCGATCTTCTGGCCGTAGGTGTGCACCCGGGTGATGGCGGTGACGCTCTGGACGCCCCGGTCCGGGCGCCGGTCGCCGGTGGCGGCGGACGCCGTGGGCATCAGGGACGAGCCCAGCAGCCCCAGGGACAGGCAGACCAGGGCAAGCCGGCGTAGCAGCATGGCGACCTCCGCGTGGGCCGGGCCGCTTTCGCGGTGGTGTCCGGGACAGGACGGCACGGCCTCGACGAGTTGCTAAATCGTGTTAGTTATGCCGTGGCAGTGTGGTGACGGTCGCCAGCGCTGTCAAGAGGCCGGGCTCGCGACGCCTGACACCCCGCAGGAGGAGACGCGTCGTCAACTGTTGGTCCGCGCACCGGGTGTCAGCCGGCGGCAGGTGCCACCGACTCCCGCAGCCGGGTCGGCATGGGGACCCGGATCTGCCGGTTCTCGGGGGGCAGCCCCTGGCGGTGCCGGTCGATCTCCGAGAAGAGCGCGTCGACGGCCGTGCGGCCCAGTTCGTGGTGCGGGAGCGCCACGGTGGTGAGTTTGGGCCGGATCCAGGTGGCGATGGGGTGATCGTCGAAGGAGATCACGGAGACATCGTCCGGCACGGTCAGCCCCGCCGCGTCGAGCGCCTGATAAGCGCCCAGCGCGAGCCGGTCGTTGAGGCAGATCAGCGCCCGCGGCCGGTCGCAGGACAGCAGATCGCGGGTGGCCTCGTAGCCGTACTCCGGCTGCCAGTCGGGGCACATCCGGCCACTGGCGATCTTCACCGACTCCCGTGCGAAGATCTCGCGGATACCCGCGAGCCGTTCGGCCCCGGCCACGGCTCCGGGCGGCACATCGCGCACACCTGGCCCGGCGCCGATCAGATGGATGCCGTCCCGGTGCCCCGCGCCGAGAAGCACCCGGGCCGCCTCACGGCCGGCGCCGATCTCATCGGGGATCACCGAGGGCAACGGCGGGGACGCCTGGGCCGGCAGCGCGTTCAGCAGGACGGCCGGCCCCCCGGAGAGAACGGACGGCACCACGAGAGTACGGGTGAACATCGAGGCGAAGATGACCCCGTCGACCCGCCGGTCGTGCATGGCCTGGAGCAGACCTTCCTCCAGATCAGGCTCGCCCTCCGTCTCACCGATGAACAGCATGACGCCGCGTTCGCGCGCCGCCTCCAGCGCTCCCTTGATCATGTCTCCCGCCAGCCGGGAGGTCGCCACGGTGTCGGAGACGAACCCGATGGTCCGTGTCGTACCGGTGCGCAGCGCGACGGAGACGATGTCCGGCCGGTACCGCAGCGCGTCGGCGGCTTCGAGGACGCGCCGCTCGACATCGCGGGAGATTCTCATCTCCCGGCCCCGCCCCGAGAGCACCAGCGAGGCGGTGGTGCGGGACACACCGGCGCGCCTTGCCACATCGGTCATGGTCACCCGTCGCACTCCCACCGGAGAACCTCCCACGTATCGAGCCTGACAAGAACCTTGACACCTAGCGGAACGGGGCGTAACACTAACCGCCGCTAACACGATTTAGCAACGGCTCAGGATGTTCTGCCCCCGGCGGTTCGTCCACGAAATCCACGGAGTGTGCGCAATGACGCGTTCCATCAGCCGTCGGCAAGCCGCGCTCGGTTTCCTCGCCCTCGCGGGAACGGTGGCCGCGGGCTGCAGCGGGCCGGGAAGCAGCGGGCCAAAGCCGTCGAACCCCGGCGCATCGCCCTCCCAGGCACCAACCATCGGCAGCGAACCGGTCACGCTCAAGGCGTACTTCGAGACCGGCTTCCCCATGGCGCGCGCCCTGACGGAGGAGTTCACCCGGCAGTACCCCAACGTCACATGGGACATACGCGAGGACCAGTTCGCGGTGATCACCCAGAACGCGCCGCGCGTACTGGCGGATGACCCGCCGGACCTCATGCGGCTTCCGCAGCTCTCCGAACTGGTGAGCAACGGCCTGCTGCTCGACCTGGACGGATACGCGAACGTCTTCGGGTGGGACCGGTGGCCCCCCTCCCAGCTGGAGCAGTTGCGCTCCGCCCCCGAGGGCTCACCGCGCGGTGAGGGATCCCTGTACGGCATGGGCCTCAACTTCAGCATGACCGGCGTCTTCTACAACAAGACGCTCGCCGAGCGGATCGGCATGTCGGCTCCGCCGGCCACGCTGGACGAGTTCGATGCCCTGCTGTCCGACGCCCACGACGCCGGCATCGTGCCGATCGTCCAGTTCAACGGCGGCGCCACGGGCGGCTTCGCGTTCCCGCTGCAGAATCTGATGGCGGCCTACGGGCAGCCCGGTCCGATCAACGACTGGATCTTCCAGCGTCCCGGCGCCGACATCGACACACCGTCGAACCTCTCGGCGGTCGGCCACCTCCAGGACTGGATCCGGGCGGGGTACTTCGACCCGGACGCCAACGCGATGGAATACGCCCAGATGATGGGCAAGTTCCTGGCCGGCGACGGACTGTTCATGTTCAACGGCGACTGGGAGTCCGGGAATCTGGACGCGGAGATGCCTGGGGAAGTCGGCTTCTTCGTGATGCCGCCTCGCGAGGCCGGTGGCCCGGTCGCGGCGATGTCCGCGCCCCTGACCTACGGCATCGGCGCGCACGCGAAGAACCCGGATCACGCGGCGTACTTCCTCAACTGGGTGGCGACCGACGAGCGTGCCCGGGAGATCGCGGTCGAGATCGGCGGGTCGCACCCCATGGGTCTGCCCGACGCGCCCATGCCCGAGGTGGAGGAGGGCACCGTCACCGCTGAAACGCTGGCGGCCGGAGCCCTGGTCTCCGGGGACAACGGCGCCATGGACTTCATCGCCAACGCCACCGGCTCCATCTACGCCAAGGGCTGGACCCCGCAGTTGCAGCTGCTGTTCGCGGGTGAGCAGTCACCGGAAGGGCTGCTGGCGGCGGTCCAGAACGAGTACGCGTCCGGAACCGGGAGCTAGCGCCCGTGAACTCTCCGACGACGGAGCCGGCGGTCGGCAGGGCCGGCGCCGCGTCCCGCAGGACCGGGGGGCGTCCGCCCCGGCTGCGGGGCGGCGCCCGGCCCGCCGGCCTCTCCACCCGGTGGTGGGTCAGCTGGCTGTTCGCCGCCCCTGCCCTGGCGGTCTACGCCGTGTTCGTCCTGTGGCCGATGCTCCTCACCTTCCAGTACTCGCTCTACGAGTGGAACGGCATCGGCGCCTCGACCTGGGTGGGACTCGACAACTACCACCGGGTGTTCCGCGATCCCGAACTGTTCAACACGATCCTCAACGCCTTCCGGCTCATCGTGTTCTTCAGCGTGGTCCCCGTGCTGCTCGGTCTGGCGATCGCCGCGACCATCCGGCGCATCGCCGCCAGCCGGCTCGCCCTGGTGGCCAGAACGGTCGTGTTCATCCCCCAGGTCATCCCCCTGGTGGCGGTCGGCATCACCTGGACCTGGCTGCTGTCCTCCAACGGCCTGGTCAATCAGGTGCTGTCGGCCATCGGTCTCGGCGGGACCACCCGTGCCTGGCTCGGTGATCTGTCCACGGCGCTGCCCGCCGTCGGTGTGATGGGCGCCTGGGTGATGCTCGGCCTGTGCACGCTGCTGCTACTGGCGGGCATGAGCAAGATCGATCCCGCCCTCTACGAGGCGGCCCGGCTGGACGGCGCGGGCCCGGTACGGGAGTTCTTCTCCGTCACCGTGCCCAGCCTGCGGCAGGAGATCGGCGTCTGCGTCACCGTGACCGTCATCTCCGCGCTGGCCAGCTTCGACATCATCTACATCTCCACCCAGGGCGGCCCGGGCAACGCCACCATGGTGCCCGGCCTGGAGATCTTCTACCAGGCCTTCTCCGACCGGCAGATCGGGGTGGCGTCCGCGCTGGCGGTGGTCCTCATGGTGCTGGTGCTCCTGTGCGTCCTGCCCGTCCAGCGGCTCACCAGGGAGCGGCCATGATCGTCGGCAAACGTGAAGCGTGGACGGGGCGCCTGTTCCTCGTCGCCCTGATGGTCGTCACGATCGTGCCGTTCATCAGCCTGTTCGTCACCGCCCTGCATCCGTCGGGGAGTTACCCCTCCGGCCTGCAGTGGCCGGATGATCCGCAGTGGGGGAACTTCGTCCGCGCCTTCGAGGCCGCCCACATGGGCGACCTGTTGTGGTCGAGCACGCTCATCGTGCTGGGCGTGGTGCCCATTTCGCTGGTCCTCGGCACCATGGCCGGGTTCGCGCTCGGCCATCTGCGGATGGCCGGCGGCCCGCTGCTCTTCCTGCTGTTCGTTCTCGGCCTGACGCTGCCGTTCGAAGGCATCATCACCCCGCTGTACTACCTGGTGCGCGACCTGGGGTTCCTCAACACCCGGTGGGCCATCATCCTGCCGCTCATCGGCCTGTACATGCCGTTCGCCGTCTACTGGATGCGCGCGCACTTCGTCAATGTGCCCACGGAACTCTCCGAGGCGGCCCAGCTCGACGGCGCGAGCGTCTGGCAGGTGTTCTGGCGGATCCATGTCCCGCTGGCCGCCCCGGCCATCTCCTCGCTCGCGATCCTGCTCTTCCTGTGGACGTGGAACCAGTTCCTGCTCGCGATCGTGCTCGTCGACGATCCACGGCAGCGCACCATGGCCGGTGCTCTCGGCGCCTTCCAGGGGCAGTGGGGAACGGACATCCCCCTGCTGTGCGCCGGTTCGCTGCTGATCCTGGCGCCCACCCTGACCGTCTTCCTCATCTTCCAGCGCCGTTTCGTCTCCGCCCTGCTCCAGGGCTCAGTGAAGGGCTGACCGACTCATGGCAACCGACAACGGCACGAAGGCGGACGCGGCGTGACCGATGTCCGCACCACGCGGTGGACCCGGGCCGACCTCGACCGGCTCGCCGACGACCCCGCGACCACCGCCCCCCCGATCGGCGATGCTCCCACCCGGGTGCTGGCGGACCGGGACGTGTGGGACCTGTGGCCGGTGCAGGAGGAGGACGGCTCACCGACCGTCCTGAACGGCCGGGAACTGTGGATGACGCTGTCCGCCCCCGCGTCGGGCCACCCGGAACTGCGCCACGACATGGCCCGTCTGTGGCTGCTCGCCCGGACGGGCGACAACTGGACGGACCTGGGCCCGGTCTTCCCCGACGGGGCCTCCCCGGGCAGCCGTGAGTGGTCCGGGTGCGCGGTGCGGCGCCCCGACGGCACGGTGTCGGTCTTCTACACCGCGACCGGAACGCGCGGGGAGGCACGCCCCACCTTTCACCAGCGGGTCATGGAGGCCCGCCCGGCCCTGATCACCACGGACGGTACGGTGCGGCTGTCCCCCGAGGCGGAGCACCGCGTCGTCCTGCGCTCCGACGGCCACGCCTATCTGCCCGCCGACGAGGTGGACGGGGGGCCGGGGCGGATCAAGGCGTTCCGCGACCCCGCCTGGTTCCGGGACCCGGCGGACGGATCGGAGTACCTGCTCGTGGCCGCCAGTGTCCCCTGGGGCGACCGCTTCATGGGGGCCGTCGCCCTGGCCCGGTGGACGGACGGCGCCTGGCGCCTGCTCGCGCCGCTGGTCGTGGCCGAGGGCGTCAACCACGAGATCGAACGGCCCCACGTCGTCGTCCACGACTCGCGCTACTACCTGTTCTTCTGCACCAGCCGGCAGGCGTTCCACCCGCCGGGCGCTCCCACCGGGCTGTACGGTTTCGTCGCCGACGCGCTGACCGGGCCGTACGAGCCGCTCAACGGCTCCGGGCTGGTCCTGCGCAACCCGCCGGCGCAACCGGACCAGGCCTATGCCTGGTGGGTTCTCGATGACCTGCGGGTGGTGGGCTTCACCAACTACCTGCGCGGCGACGGCGCCGATCCCCGGCATCTGCCGGCCGCCGAGGCACGCGCGTCCTTCGGCGGTACCGCCGCACCGGTCCTCCGGCTCGGTCTCCATGGGTCGACCACGCACCTCACCCCCTGAGAGTTCCCCACGGAATGATCTTCGGGGCGATTGGACCACCCCGGGACCGGTGATCCGGCGGCGGGGGGTGGCTCGGCGGAACTCGTGTGCGGTGCAGGTCAGATGGTGGACGGTGGTCGCACCACCGCCGCTCAGGGCCGAGCGCCGGGACCGTCCTCCGGGACGCAAGCGGCACCCGGACCGGCTCGTGTGCCGGGCATCCCGTTGCGCGGCACAACGGGATCGCCCGGGGAGCTTCCGCCGAAGGAGTACGGCCTCGGGTCGGGCGTGACCCGAAGCCGCGGCCCCGCACGGGCGGCCGGTCCGCGCGGGACCGCGGCCGGCCGCGCCGGCGTACCCGCCCCGCCCGCAGGGGCCGCCGGGCCGGGCATGGCGGTGGACGGGACCGCCGCCCCGCGCCTTCTTCGGTAAGGCTTACCTCATATAGTGTCGTAGCCCCGCCCCGCCCCGGGATGTGGGCGTGCCGGGGCGTCCGGCCCACCCGTACGACAGGACCCTGATGCGCGTCACCTCCCGCGGACTCCTCGCGGCACTTGTGCTCGCCCCTTTGCTGACCGGCTGTTTCGCCTCGGGAGGGAACACCTCGGACGCGGGGGGCGGGGCCGACCCGGCGGGCCGGCTGCGGGTGGCTCTCGCGGTGCCGCCGGTGCAGGCACTGTCCCCGTACAGCAATGACGCCACCGTCCTGAGCAAGCTGTCGGTCACCGAAGGGCTGACGGCACTGGACGCGGACGGTGCCGCCGCGCCCGCGCTGGCCGAGTCCTGGACTCAGCGGGACGACACCACCTGGGCCTTCGCGCTGCGCGAGGCCACCTTCCAGGACGGCACCGAGGTCACCGCCGAGACCGTCGTCAACGCCCTCGACCACGCCGGCGCCGCCGAGATCAAGCCGCGCGTCCTCAGCGACGTCACCCTCACCGCCACGGCCGAGGACGAGGACACGGTCGTCATCACCACGGCGAGCGCGGACCCCGTGCTGCCGCTGCGGCTCGCCAGCCCGGCCCTGGGCATCCTCTCCCCTGCGGCGTACGCCGAGGACGGGACGGTCAGCCCGCTCGGCACCGGAACCGGCCCCTTCGAGATCACCCGGCTGACCGGCAAGACCGCGGCCACCCTGGACCGGTTCGACGCCTACTGGGGCGGTACCGCCCAGGCTCCCGGCATCGACGTCACCTGGATCGCCGACGGCACCGCCCGGGCGAGCGCCCTGCGCGCCGGGGACGTCGACATCGCCGAATGGATCCCCACCGCCCAGGCCGGCCTGCTCGATGCGCAGACCCGCCACGAGGTGCCGTCCGTCCGCTCCGACAGCCTGGTCCTGAACACCGGCACCGGCATCTTCACCGACCCCGCGCTGCGCGCCGCCGCCCGTGAGGCCGTGGACGGCCCCGCCCTCGTCGACTCCGTCTTCGGCGGGTACGCCGACCCCGCACAGGGCCTGTTCGGGCCCGCCGTCCCGTGGGCCGCCGGCCACCGGGTGGACGTCACCGGACGCGCCACGGCCGCGACCCCCGACGAGGTCGCGGAGGCGACCGGCGACCGCACCCTGCGGCTGGCCACGTACACCAACCGCGCCGAACTCCCCGAGGCCGCCACCGTCGTCCAGCAGCAGCTGGAGCGCGCCGGGTTCACCGTGCGGCAGGACGTACGCGAGTACACCCAGATGGAAGCCGACCTGCTCGCGGGCGGGTACGACGCCCTGGTCTTCTCCCGGGTGACGCTGCTCGACACCGGTGACGCCGTCGCCTACCTTGCCAGCGACTACACCAGCGACGGCGTCTACAACATCGCGGCCCTGCGGGACCCCGCGGTCGACGAGGCCATCGCCGCCGCCGCTCAGCAGGGCGACCCCGAGCTGCGGCAGCGCGACATCATGCGGGCCGAGGCGGAGATCCTGCGCACCGACGCCGTCGTCCCGCTCGTCCACGAGAAGGTCGTGCAGGGCATCGGCGCCCACGTCGAAGGGGTGCTCCTCGACCCGCGAGAGCGCTCCCTGATCGACGTCAACACCCGGCTGAAGTAAGGACCGATGCGTGCTGTGAAGGGCGACTTTGGCCGGGCCCCCGTGCGCCGCGGCGCGGCGGCCGGGCGCCTGGTCGCCGGGGCCCTGCTGCTGGCGGCGGTCTCGATGCTGCCGTGGCTGTCCGGGACCGACCCCGCCCTGACCGTCCTGCGCGCCCGCTCCGCCGACCAGGACCCCACACCGGAGCAACTGGACACCGTACGCGAGCAGCTGGGCCTGGACTCCGGGCCGTTCGCGCATCTCCTCCAGTGGCTGGCCGGGCTGGCGCGCGGCGACGCGGGGACCTCCTGGGTGTCGGGCGAACCCGTCCTGCCCCAGGTCACCAGCGCCTTCGCCGTTTCCCTGACGCTGATGTCCGGCGCCCTGGTGGTCACCCTCGTGGTGGCCGCGCTGATCAGCGCCCGTACGGTGCGGCTCGGCTCCCGGCGGCGGCTCCACCACCGCGGCGCCGGCACGGCCGCGGCCGTCCTCGCCGCCCTGCCCAAGTTCCTGCTCGCCTCGCTGCTCGCGCTGGTGGGCGGTGTCTGGCTGGGCTGGTTCCCCTCCAGCGGCTGGCAGGGCCCGCAGTCGATGGTGCTGCCCGCGTTCGCGCTCGGGCTGCCGTCCGGGGCGATGATCGGGGGCCTGCTCGACCAGGCGCTGCCCGCCGCGTTCAACGAGCCCTGGGCCAGGACCTGCCATTCCCTGGGGCTCGCGCCCCGGCTGGTCGCCCGGCGCGCGGTACGCCGGACGCTGCCCGGCGTCCTCCCCCAGCTGCTGCCGACCGTGGTGGCCCTGGTCGGTGGCGCCGTCGCGGTGGAGAAGATCTTCAACATCCCGGGTCTGGGCCGGCTCTCGCTCGACTCCGCGCTGGCCCAGGACCTGCCGCCGCTGCAGACCGCGACGCTCTTCCTCGTCCTGCTCGGCGTCCTCGCCGGCCTGCTGCTCCAGGCACTGCGGTACGCGCTCATCGGCCCCGCCCTGAGGGGCGGTGCCCTGCCCGCTCTGCCCGCGCGCCCGCTGCCCCGGCGGCGCTCGCAGTACCTTCTCGTTGCGGCGTGCGCCGTCGCGCTGTGCGTGGTGGTCGGGGCGGGACTGCTGCGCGATCCCCTCCAGGTCGACACGGCCGCCCGGCTCCTGCCGCCCTCCTGGGCGCACCCGCTGGGCACGGACGCGCTCGGCCGTGACCTGCTGGCGCGCCTGGGCCACGGGGCCCTGCGGACGACGGGGGTGGCGGTCGTGGTGGCGGCGGTCTGCGCCGTCACCGGGCTGCTCATCGGCATGGCGACCCGCTGGAGCGCGGGTCTGACCGAGGTGATGTCCACGCTGCCGGCCGTGGTCGCCGGACTGCTGACGACGGCGCTGACCGGCCCCTCGGTCTGGGGCGCGGCGCTGGCGGTGTGCCTGGTCGGCTGGACCCCGTACGCGGCCCAGAGCGCGGCACTGGTGGAACAGGAACGGGCGAGCGGTCATCTGCTCGCCTCGGTCTCGCTCGGCGCCGGGGCCCCGCATCGGCTGCGCCGCCACTACCTGCCGGCGGTGCTGCCCGCCGTCGTGCGCAACGCCGTGCTGCGGCTGCCCACCACGGTCCTCGTGCTGGCCTCCCTCGGCTTCCTGGGGCTGGGTGAACAGCCGCCCACCGCCGAGTGGGGCCGGCTGCTCTCCGAGGGCCAGCCCTATCTGGAACTGGCCCCGTGGACCGTGCTCGCACCGGCCGGCGCGCTCATTCTCCTGTCCGTGCTCGCCATGTCGGGAAGCACCTCGGCGGGGCGGGTGACCGACCGGCACGGGGGCGTACGCCGGATCCGGCCCGGGGATGTCCCCGTGCGCGCCGGAGCCGGAACCCGGGAGACCGTGCCGGCGGCGCGCGAAGAGGGCGCCCTTGCGGACCGGTTCGGCACCGCCGGTTGACGCGCCGGCATCCGCGCCCCGGCGCCCGCGAGAGCGCGGCGGTCAGGGGCAACGCGGTGCGCGGGAGCCCACTGCGTCGGCGCACCAGCGCCACCGGCGGGGCGAACCACTGCTGAAGAGATGTTCAGTCGCCGCTCGGGGCCTGTTTTCTGGACCAGGCGCCGGCATCGGCTCCGTAACGTTTCAGGAGCCGAGCGAACTGGATCCGCTCCTGCGGCGACCAGGCGACGGTGATCTCCTCGAACGCTTTTCGCTGTTCGGCGGCGAAGCGACTGCGTTCGGCCTCGCCGTGCTCAGTGAGTTCGAGTACGGTGCGGCGTCCGTCCGATGGGGACGCCGTCCGGCGCAGCAGCCCTTCTTCGATGCAGGCGGCGACGGTCCGACTGGCAACCGGCTGAGCGACCCCCATCTCGGCTGCGAGGCCACCTACGGTCGTCTCGCCCGGTGCGTCGGCGATCACATTGAGTACGAGATTGCGGGAGAGGTCCTTGTTCGATGCCGGCGCGCGTCGTCGCAGACGTGACAGGGCCGGGCCGATCTGGTCCAGCGCCACGTCGTCGGAAGACCGCTCTGAGGAAGACGCGCTGCTCATGAGACCCACCCTAGACCCAGCGAGCACATTTGCATACCCGCGAGCATGTGCATAGCCTTTGCTATGTAAATCAGGTGCCGAGCGAGAAACGAGGTGGACCGCCATGGCTCTCACAGCGATCACCAACGCGCAGATCTTCGACGGGGAGAAGACGGTGGGCGCGCCGACCGTGGTCATCGACGGGGGGAAGATCACCCGCATCGGCGGCGATGCCCCTCGGGACAGCGAGATCGTTGACGGCAGCGGCGCCACACTGTTGCCGGGACTCATCGACGCCCACGTTCATTCCGCCCCGGGCTCCCTGGCGCTCGCCCTGCGCTTCGGGGTGACGACCGAGCTGGAGATGCAGGGGATGAACACACGCGAGAACCGAGGGCTCATCACCGACGACGACACCTTGGCCGACGTGCGCTCATCCGGCTTCGCCATCACGCCTCCCGGAGGACATCCCAGCGAGCTCATGCCTGAGGGCTTCCGGCCCAAATGGGATCTCCCCCCGGTGATGCCCCTGATGCCCTTCTCCGTCACTCCCCGGGAAGCGGCCGCCTTCATCCCCCAACTCCTCGCGCGAGGATCGGACTTCATCAAGTTCATGATCGACGACGGCAGCGTGGAGGGACACCCCGGGCTGCCCTCGCTCGACCAGGCAACCGTGAACGCGGGCGTGGCCGAGGCCAAGAAGTACGGCGCCCTGACCGTCGCCCACGCGCTGACCCTTGGGGCCACCAGGATGGCCGTCGAAGCCGGCATCGACGGCGTTACCCACGTCTTCATGGACCAGCCGCACACCGACGAGATCATCCGCCTCATCAAGGACGCGGGAATGTTCGTCATTCCCTGCATCACTCTCAACGCCTCGATGATGGGACACACCGGCAGCCAACTCGCCGACGACCCCCGCGTCGCCGCGCGCCTCGACAGCACATGGGACCGAACCCTGCGCTCCAGCTACAACCGTTTCCCGCAGGGCAGGCTCGACGACGTGTACGACACCGTGCGCGCCCTGGACGCGGCGGACATCGACGTCTTGGCCGGCACCGACGTCTCCATGCCGGAGACGTTCTTCGGGGGCCTGGCGCACGGAGCCAGCCTGCACCACGAACTGCAATACCTGGTCGCGGCCGGGCTCACACCCTCACGGGCACTGCGCGCGGCCACGGCGACCACGGCCCGCCGTTTCCGACTCAGCGACCGGGGGCGCGTCGCCGAAGGGCTCCGCGCCGACCTTCTCCTGGTGGACGGCGATCCGACCAGTGACATCAGCGACACCCTCAACACCCGTGCCATCTGGCGCCGCGGCACCCGCCTGTCGGCATGACCGCGATTCCCCGCGCAAGGCAACCCGTGACACGGCAGAGCCCTTACCTACGGGCCCTTGCGAGCAGTGGTTTCGACGCTGCCTGAGCAACTCTGGTGCGCATTGCCTGCTCAGAACCGTTCCTCCGTCGCTGTTCAGCACCGCTTTTCTCCTGGTCGACGCCACCGCCACCGACTCCGTCCGCATCGAAGCGAACACCTGGGTCGAGGACCGGACCGACATCTCCAACAGCATCCTCGCCACCGTCATCGGCGCACTCGCCGACCAGAAAAACTTCGACACCGCCCCAACCGTGCTGTCCGGATGCGCCGTCGTCGGAGTCCTGACCACGGCTGTCCTGCACTATCACGAAGGCCGTCCACAAGCAGCCGACCCTGCAGCCGCGCAGCCCACCGTCGCGGCAGAACGCTGATCATGGCCGGCCACAGAACAACCGGCAAGAGGACACCGGTGGCCCGACGGTGCTTTGCCGCAGTCCTTCCTGCCCCGGCAACGACAGCACTTCGGAAGATGGCTGAGCGATCGAGTTCCCTCATCGACCCGCAATCAGCGGCGAGGACCCGTGGTCGTCTTCAACCGCCGACGGAGCTCAGCGACGCCGCGCTCGAAAGAGGCGTCGGTCCGGTCTGCCGACTACGCCGGCGCAGGCAGGGTCACGAGGGATCCATCGGTGAGCACAAGGGCGACCTGAGAGTGGGAGGGCTCCAGAATGGCGATACTCGCGATCTCCCGCCACGGGCAGAAGCGTGGCCGCGCAGCTCGCCTTCGGCACCTGGCGCCAGCCGCCAGCACCACCTGTTCAAGAACGGGGGAAGCCAGGATCAGCCAAGGCCCTCAAACGACTTGCGGAGCACCCGGCCACCCGGGCCGGGGCACTGCACCGCATGAACATCCTCGACTACCAACCGCCCCTCGCCCCGCCACAGCCCGGGCGGGCCGCCCTGCAGAGAGCCCCCATCAGGGCAGGCTTTACGGCACTTTCAGAGTGCCCACTGGACGGAGAACACCCGTGTCGGCATCCGTGATGAGACCGGCAATCTCGTTGGGTCCGGTCTACAAAGGAGGCGCAATAGAAGGTGTCACCCTCACCCGTGAACCCGTCTTCATCCTCCGCTCCCGCCTATGTCCCGACCCTCCGCTACGCTCCGACAGGCGGAATCGCTACCACCTGCGCGGACAGGTGCAGACACCAGTTGACCACGGCAGCTCGTGACACAGTGCATGAGGCGTTCTGGCCCCAGGCACGCACCAATTCATGGGGACGCGGACTCTGACCGAGGTACTGCCACACCGCGTGGAATGCGGCCTCGGCCGAAATCTGGGCGGCCGACGAGAAGGCGAACCACGCCTTCTCCATTGCCACCGCCCGCATGATGCAGCACCGAGCCTTCCGCGACCCCGCACAACAGTGGCTGCGTACGATGTCAGATTCCACTCTGACGTGAACCTCGCACCGGAACCTGACCGTCGCGTAGTGGTGACTGGCCTCTCACCGGGCGCTCGTCAACAAGCGGGGGCGCGGAGGCAGACCCCGGGGCACCAACGCACCCAGGCCGCCTGTTGCTGCACGCAGCGTGAGGCGGGTGGCGCGCCCCCGCGCCGCACTCTGTGCACCTCACCGAACTCACCCCGGGCGCCGGCCCCGTACGGGCTGCTGCACGGTCAGCCGGCGGTGACGTCCTGGAGATCGGCGCGCAGGCGCTGGACGGGGCGGTGGCTGCGCAACTCGCGGCGGGCGGCGAGGTCGGTGTCGAGGGCGGCCAGTGTGGAACGCACGTGCGCGGAGGGGACGGTCGATGCGTACTGGAGCAGCGAGCCGGCCGTGGCGACGGTGTGTTCGAGTTGGTCTCGGGCGAGGTAGGAGCGGGCCAGCCACGCGCCGTGGAGGAGGCCGTCGCGGTCCGCGATGTGCTCGGCGTGTCTGCCGAGCCAGCCGGTGATGAAGGGGTCCGCCTCGGCCAGCAGTGCGCGGGCCTCGCCGGTACCGGGAGCGCCGGTCGCGAAAGCGCCGGTGATGTAGCTCTGGCCGGTGACGACGCGCAGGTCGCTGAGCCAGTACAGCCAGGGCGGGCGGGTGTCCCGGGCGTCGGGGTGCGCGAGGAATGTGAGACCCACGTCGGTGGTTCGTCGCAGCGCGGTGAGATCGCCGAGCGCCGCGTGGGCGTGGGCTTTGCGCGCGGCGGCCATGGCCCGGACGGCTGGTGCGGCGGACAGGGCGGCGGTGATGCCCGCATCAGCAAGAGCGAGGGCGTCGTGGTGCTGGCCGCGGGCGATGGCCTGAAATGTCAGGCATCCCAGAATGTGTGAGGTCAGGGCCCGGTCGGCCGTCTCGTGGGCGGCCTTCAACCCGGTGGCGTAGAAGTGGTGGGCGCGAGTGTGGAGCCCGGTGTCCATGGCCGTCCACCCGGCCGTCTGGGCCAGCTGCGCCCAGAGGTTGATCGTGCGCTGGCGGGTGGCGCTGTCGCTGAAACGGCTGTTGCGGATATGGCCGGCGACCTCGGTGACCTGTTGTTGCATGTGCCGCAGGGCGGCGCGGCTGCCGCCCTCGGTGTCGTCCAGGCGGCGGCAGGATTCCACCGTGGCGGCGATGTCGTCGGCGATGCCGGGGGTGATCACGGGGCCACTTGCGCTGCGGGCCGGCTCAGGGGACGCGGTTCCGAGTGAGGCGGCGACGATGCCGGGAGCAGTGAGTGCGGCGCTGGCGGCCAGGAACGTACGGCGGTTCATGTCGCCCTCCTCGCGGAGTTATTGCGTGGCGGTGTCCACCGTAGCGCCGGGAGCGGTTACCGGGGGGAGCCCGTCATCGGATTGGGCCACTCGGAGAGGACCGGGCGGAGACCTCCACAGAGTGGTCAGCGCGAGGATGAAATCGAGGTGTTGTGAAAGTAGGTGTGTGATAGCGGCGGGTCCGCCACGGTTCACAAGGAACGGTCTCCGCGCGGCGGGCATCAGGTTTGACTTCTGACCACCTGAGTATTGGTCGAGGCGTCAGCGGGTTCGGGGGAATGCTGCCACCGCTGCGGCGATGCGTTGGGCGCGTTCCTGCGGTGCCAGCTCGGAGGAATCGAGTGTGAGGTCGAAGCCTTCTTGGTCGCAGATGTCGTAGTGACCTCTGCTGAGGCCGCGGAACTTCTCCGGAAAGCGTTCCGCCTCTCGGCTCTCCAGGACGGCCACAGGAGCCTTCACGCGCACCCACAGCACACGATGCCCCGCCAGCACGGTGCGCCAGGCGGGCAGGACGGTGGTATCGATCGGCATCTCATCGACGATGACGTTGTTGCCTTCTCTCAGGAGCGAGGCAACGGCTTGACGCATGCCGGCCAGCATGCGCGCGCCCACCGGCCCGTACCCGATCCTCAGCCGGGTACGGCCCTCGTGGTCGGTGTCTCGGATGTAGGAGAACCCCTCTGAACTGCGCTCCCCATCACTGGTCCAGCGGTGCGGGAGGGTGCCGAAGAACATATCGAGCCCCAGAGCAAGGAAAGGCGCTGGAAGGATGTTCTGGAGTTCCGTGACCGTCGAGCTCTTGCCCGCGCCGGATGTGCCCGCGAGCACGATCGCCTGGCCAGGTTCCTGCATGGTCGCTGCTTCTCTCTGTCACGTCAGCGTTGCGTGGAGGGACAGGGCAGGATAGCGGCGAGCGGCGACCAGGTGGTGCGCGGCGCTGCCGGCAGAGAGGGCGGCGGTCAGCAGAACCGGGATGGTGAGCATCCCGTCGGCGAACCCGGACCAGGTGGCCCACCCGCATCCGCCGATCCACCCGGCCGCCGCCGCTTCCTCCAGCACGGCGAACGCGGCGCCCAGCCGCGCGTCTCGCGGGGGCGACCGCCTACCGGTGCCGGTGCGTGCCCAGCTTCTACGGCCAGCATCTCGGCAATGTGAACGGCTTCTCTTTCTACGACAGCGAGAAGAAGGGAACGTACTCTCCCGCCACGGCTTCGGAGGTCGGGGACCATACCAGCGGAACGGTTACCTCGGGACTGACGGTGACGATGCGCCGCCCTGCTCGATCTCTGTGCCCAGATGCCCCGGCCGTCCTCCAACGGCGCCTCGGGGTCGACTCCTTTGCTGCCGAACGGTGGAGAGCTGGAGCCGTCAGCACCGCTTATGCAGCCGAGGTGGCCAGTCGATCATGATCTACTGCCTCTGATCGGCCGGAACGAGGGTGCCTTGGTGGTAGTACATCCGCCACCCGGAGCCCTCATCCACCTTTCGCCAAAACGAACTATGCCGCGACCGCCGTTCGCCAAGGATGGCTTCATACGTCACATGCACGACGCCAGGCGCCAGAATTGTCCCTGCCATGCCGAAAGGCTCATAGAACGGGCCATCATCGGATGCCCCAGGCTTGTCAGGCAGCTCTGCCAACATGGTCTGCCGGTCCTACCGGCGGCCGGAAGCACCCACTTCCACGAAGTCGGGATCGAAGAGCTGTCCAGCGAGCTCCCTGGACGCCCGAACACAGGGACTCATCAACTTCAGCTCGCGCGCGATCGTCTCAGCTACACCATCTGCCTCTTCACTCATCGGATCATCCTGGCCCGCTTCCCGGTTCTCGCAACGGATTAACGCTTGCTCGGCCGACTGCGACGTCCTATTCCTCAGCTTCGAATACCCGAACTCGCCGATACTCGCCGCCCCGGGCCGGGAAGACCGGTACGTCCACCAGTGCCACACCGTCCGCCTCGATTCCGAAGGCCGGCCCACCGCCGAGATCGCCGGCCCCGGCACCGCCCTCATGGTGCTGGACCAGTCCGCGCACCGCGCCGTCGCCACCGGGCTGGCGACCCGGGGCTGAAAAGACGACAAGGCCCCGCACGCCGACCGGCGTGCGGGGTCCTCTGTCGTGCTGCTGCGCGCCCGCGGGGTGCGGCCGAGCCGCAGGCGCCACCCGGACTCGACCTCTACGAGGGCGGAGTGTGGGTGGACCAATGCTGGGTGCCTGCGGCGATCCACGCAGACATCCAGTCTCGGAGAATGGCCAGGGATGCCGAGTTCGGGCTGTCCGCCAGGAGCCGGCCGTCCTTGGTGACCACGGCGACGCTGTCCGGTGTCGAGTGCCCGATGGCCAGTTGTCCGCCGGGCGGGGACGCGAGGGTGAGGCCGGCCGCGTCGCCGCTGGCAGCGGCCCAGAACAGGAACCGCCCCCACTTTCCTGCCCCTGGTGATCCAGCGCCTGGAAGTCGTCGGATGCCGGCCCATGGCCCGCCTGTTCACCGGCCCCAGGGTCGGGAGGATCACCACCGCCGTCCTGCGGGACGCCACGCACTGGGACGGGGTCGTCGTCGCTCTCGGATACGAACATCTGCGCCGTCACGACCTGCGGCACACCGGGCTGACGTGGATGGCGGACGCCGGGGTCAAGGTGCACGTGCTGCGGCTGATCGCCGGACACGGATCGCTGGTCACCACGCAGCGGTATCTGCATCCCGACCGCCGGGCCATCGGGGAGGCCGGAATGGCCCTGGCAGCCCATCTCGACCGGGGCCGGGAGGTGCCTGGTCCCAAAGTGGTCCCAGAGGAGAGGCCCCAGCGGCATCTGCGCGTCGTCCGGTGAACCAGGGCCGGAGCATGGAAAGGGCCGGTGAGCTGGGAGGATTCTCCCGGCTCACCGGCCCTTCGCACCGTCGGGACGACAGGATTTGAACCTGCGACCCCTTGACCCCCAGATCATGGGAGTGGGCATTTCCGCAGGTCAGACTGACCGGCGGAAACGAGATGACGTATGCGGGAGGTGCTTCGGGGCTGGGCTGTGCGCGACGTGTGGTCCCAAAGTGGTCCCAGCCTTGCGGGGGCGCCCTGCATCGGAGTGGCGCACAAGCGTGCCGACCTGGTCGGACGCGGGCGCCGAGGGGACCTGCGGGGCGCGGCTGTGCTTGCACGGGTTGAGTGAACTGACGGAATGGGGCTGGCCGGACCGACGCGGGTGTCACGTACGGGGCAACGACCTCTGGAGGGCCGATGCACCCACCCACGCTTCTGCAGTGAAACGGAATTCCCTGCCTTGTCTCCGCTATCGCCGCAGGAGCCTGTTCGCGTCCTGACGCGCGGACGCCGCTGGGTGGGAGGGCGCCCGTACGCGACGAAGTAGTCCGCGACCTGCTCCTTCGCGGCGAAGCCCTCGGGTGCCACAGCGGAGAACTCCAACCCTGGGAATCGGTCGTGCCACGCGGGGCCGTTCGCGACCAGGGAGTCCCATCGCTCCGAGCGCCAGCGCTCGGCGATGCGATGGCGCTCCAGCACGGTGTGCGGCACACCGCCCGCCCTCAGGTGCTCGCTCATCGCGACGCCGGCCTGGCCCGCACCGACGACGACTACTTCGGTCTGTTCGCTCAACGTTCAGCCTCCACTCAGGGCGGCCGCGCGTACCTGTCCCATCGACTGCGCTGCCGCCCATCCATCCTTGGGTGAGCCCGAAGTTCTGTCCAACAGATGTTTTTGTTGCGACAGATCTATTCAGCAGAGGTTCGGCCCTGGGCCCTCCGGGGTGCCAGCGTCCGGCCGGTGCGCTCGGGGTGACCCAGCACCCCGAGATCGGGGGAGCGGCGGCCTCCCCATGACGGGCCGAGGGCCGCCGCCCGCGAGTCTGCCCGGAGCAGGGCTGAACGCTCCGCTGTCCGGGCTCGCCCGGCGGGCCGGTGCCGGGCAGGGCGTGCTGACGGGCGGGGTGAGTGTGGTTACCAGCCATGGACGGAGAAGGTGTCGCCTGTGAGGTAGTGGGCGATCCCCGTGGCGTTGTACGGCACGGTGTGATGCGGGAGTTGGCGGAGGTGGTGCCATCCGATGCCGGCGCACTTGGTGGGCTCGGCGTTGACTGGTTCGCCGCGCCAGTGGGCGGTGGCGAAGAACCATCCGATGCGGGGCCGGCCTTCGGGGTTGCGGTAGTGCATGACGTGCACGGTGCGGAGGTCCGCCGGGTCGATGTACTGCGGCTTCGATGACGCTTTCGCCGGGCTCGACCTTCCCGGGGGGCAGGTTGAGCAGACCGTCCGCGTAGCCGGTGTTCGCTCGTTCGGCGAGGCGGATCCGGTCTCCGCGTTCGAGGACGATCATGACGTCGACGACGGTGTGGGGCGGCACTCGGGTCCCTCCGCGTGGGGTGTGGGGCGGTAGGACCCTGGCGGTCGTGCGGGGTTCGGGCGGCGAGAAGCCGGCGTTCCTCCACATGGCCGATGGGCCCGCGGTGCCCTCGGCTGGAACTCCCCGGATTGCTGTCGGTCACCGGACCACAGCCACTGCGCCGACACCCACGACCGCACCTCATGGCGCGTGGGCCAAAGCGCCAGGCGCCGCGAGGTCCTTGCGGGTTTCGAGCGCGGTCAGAGACATTCTGTGGGCGCGGCGTGTTCAGCGTCGTAGGTGTGGGAGCCCAGCCTGGCCGGGTCGCGGTAAGCCCGGATCACGCAACCTCGGATCGGCGGGTCCTGGCAGCCGTCGACCTGCTTGGTCAACCTGGGAACAGCACCTCAAGCGCTCGGTTGTGCCGAAGTCCGCCGACCGTCGGGGTGCCTTCCGGCGCACAACCAGGAGAAGCGCATGATTCCAGGCAATCAGGCGGGCCAGGGTCCGTCAGGCGTGTCCCGGCGAGGGTTCGGGTCGCCGGTGCCGTCGCCGCAGATGCTGCGGCGCCGCTGGTGGCGACCGCGGCGGGCGACTGGCTCGTGGCCGTACGGGGCGCGGTCAACGGTGACCGGCACACGGTGCGAGTCGATCCGCGGGCCACACTGCTCGACACGCTCCGCGAGCAACTGGAGGTTAGCGGGTCGAAGACGGGCTGCGACCGTGGCCAGTGCGGGGCTTGCACCGTGCACGTCGACGGCCGACGCGTGCTGCCGTGCCTGACGCCGGCGGCCACGGCCAACGGCCGTGAGGGCACCAGGATCGAGGACCTCACCGATGGGGAGCAGCTACACCCGATGCAGCAGGCGTTTATCGACCACGAGGGATTCCGGTGTGGCTTCTGCACTCCCGGGCAGATCATGTCGGCCGTCGCCATGGTCGACGAGGGCCCCGCGAGCGCCGACGACAGCTCGGCGCCTCGGCGCAGCTGCGCACCATGGCGAGCACCGGAGGAAACCTGCTGCAGCGTACCCGGTGCGGCTGCTTCCGCGACGTCACGACCGCCTGCACCAGCGGGAGCCAGGCAGCGGCTGCTCGGCACTGACCGGATGGAACCGCACAGCGTCCGGACGGCCGGATGGTCGTCTGCGCGCTCACCCACGACCCGAAGTGTGACATGCCGCTGCTCACCGCCGCACTGCGACTGCCGGTGGCCTACGTCGGGGTCGCGGGGTCGCGCCGTACCCACGAGGAGCGTCTCGCGCGGCTGCGCGGTGCCGGCCCCACCGACCACGAACTCGACTGGTTGCGTTCGCCGATCGGGCTCGATCTCGGCGCTCGCCCCCCGGAGACCGCGCTGTCGATCGCGGCCGAGATCGTTGCCCACCCGCGCGCCGGCGCCGGGGCAGACCTGCGCCCCGGGGCCCATCCACTGGCCCGCCGTCCCGCCGACGGGCGCCGTTCCCAGCAGTCAGGAGTCAGGATGACCGTCTCTCCAGTCGGGCGTGAAGTCGCCCGCGTAGACGGCCGATTGAAGGTCACCGGAGCCGCACGGTACTCCGGTGACTATTCGGCCACCAACACGTCCTACGCCCACGTCGTCACCAGCACGGTCGCGAGGGGCACCATCCGTTCCATCGACACCGTCGCCGCACTGGCCGCTCCCGGAGTCCTGCGCGTGTACGTCGCGGGGGACGGGCGCCTCAGGCTGTACGCGCTCGCACCCGAGTTCAGTTTCTTCGGTGAGAACTACATCCCCTTGCAGGACAGGACTGTGCGTTACTACGGCCAGATCATCGCCGTGGTCGTTGCCGGGAGTGTTGAGCAGGCGCGCGACGCCGCGGCGCTCATCACCGTCACCTACGACGCGCAGCCGCCGCGCTCCTCCCTCGCGGACGGACCCCGCGAACCGTCCGACCCCACGTCCAGCGGGGAGCCGAGCAGCGTCACGGTCCTCGCCCCGGGCGTCGAGTCGATCGACGAGGCGCTCGCCGCCAGCGAAGTCGTCGTGGAGGCCGACTTCGAGCAGCCGGTGCAGCACCACGCCGCGATGGAACCCCACACCGTCCTTGCCGAGTGGGACGGAGACGGGGTGACCGTCCACGCCGGCGCGCAGATGCCAACGCCGTTCACGATCCTGCTGGCCCAGCGGCTCGGCGTTCTCCCACAGCAGGTCCGGCTGGTCGGAAGGTACATCGGCGGCGGTTTCGGGGCCCGGGTCATCGTGTGGAGCGAGGCCCCAGTGGCCGCCGCTGCGGCCCGGGAGCTTGGCCGTCCCGTCAAGCTCACCCTCACCAGGGAGCAGATGTTCACCCTGGTCGGCCACCGCCCGCACCTCATCCAGACGGTCAGGCTGGGTGCCTCCCGCAACGGAGTCCTCAACGCCATCAGCCACGAGAGCGTCGCCGAGAGGCCGGCTGCTGGTGGCTGGAACATGATCCCGGGCCACTCCACCTCGGACACGCTCTACAACACGCCCAACCTGCGGATCAACCCGCAGCAGGTCATCCTCGACATGCCGAGCAGTTGGGCGATGCGGGCGCCCAATGAGGCCCCCGGGGCGTTCGCCCTGGAGACGGCGATGGACGAACTGGCCGTCGCCACCGGTGTCGACCCCGTCGAGTTGCGACTGCGCAACTACGCCACCGTCAGCCCCTCCACAGCCCGGCCGTGGTCGAGCAAGCACCTCGACGAGTGCTACCGCGACGGCGCACGACGCTTTGGCTGGTCGGCCCGCAGCGCCACACCCCGCGCGCGGGTCGACGGGCAGTGGCTGGTCGGCACCGGAATGTCCAGCGCAGCGTACCCGGCGGCCCGCCAGGCCGCGAGCGTCAGGATCCGGCTGCGCGACGACGACGCCGCGGTGGTGTCGACCGGGACCTCGGACCTGGGCACTGGCGCGTGGACGATGGTGGCGGTCGCCGGCGCCGACGCCCTGGGGCTCCCGCTCGAGCGGGTGACTGCGGAGATCGGTGACTCGGCGCTCCCCCCGGGGGCACCCGCCGTGGGCTCCGGCGCCACGCACAGCACGGTCCCGGCGGTCGTGGCTGCCGCCCGCGACACGATCGCCGCGCTCAAGCAGCTCGCGGTGACCCATTCCGGCTCGCCGTGGCACGGGGCGACCGCCGAGGACCTGCGCTACGAGCAGGGCCGACTGTACGGGAACGATCGCTCGATGACCTTTGGCGAACTGCTCAGGGCCCTCGGGTCGCGCGGCCTGGACGCCACCGCCTCCGAGCCCGCCGGCGATCCCCCCGGGTACTCGTTCCATACCTTCGGCGCCCACTTCTGTGAGGTGCGGGTCAACCGGTTCACCCGCGAGATCCGCGTCACCCGGTTCACCACCGTCGTGGACGCCGGGCGCACCATCAACGCCCGGGCCGCCCGGAGTCAGATCGTCGGCGGTGTCATCTTCGGCATCTCCGGCGCCCTGCTGGAAGAAAACCACCTTGAACGGGACACGGGGCGGCTGGCCGCGAGCACGCTCGCCGACTACCTGGTACCCGTGAACGCCGACATCCCCGACATCGACGTGCACCTCCTCGACCGGCCCGACCCGCACCTCACCGGGCCGCTCGTCGAGGACGGCGGGGAGGTCGGAACCCGAAGTCTCGGCGCTCGCGGCCTGGGGGAGATCGGCACCGTCGGCTCGGCCGCCGCCGTCGGCAACGCCGTCTTCAACGCCACCGGCATCCGGGTACGCAAGCTCCCCATCACCCTTGACAAACTGCTGTAGCGGTGTGGACGGTGGCCTCGGTGCCCGCGCCGAGCCCCCGCCGAGACCGAGCTCCCGCTCGTCACACCGGCTGTCGACGGGAGCGCGCCCCTTGGTCCTGTCGACCTGTGTGCGGTCCGGCGGCGATCACGTCGGACGACCGGCCGGCACGGCGGGCGGCACCCGGACGCCTCCTGGGGCCGACCATGCCGACACCCTTGCCCCCCGTCGTTCTCCGAGTGCCGGAGTGCGTGAGGAGCGCGTTCCGGCCGACTGTTGCTCGGACCGCCTCCGCTTGCTCGACACGCAGAGAAGGTCGGTCCGGGGTCAGCACCCGCATGCTCCCGGGCATGACGAGTCGCTCGGCCGGTGCGGCCTACGGGCCGCACCGGCTCTGCCACCCCACCCGGCGCCGTCGGAGGAAATCGGCCGGCCCGGCCCGGTTGGTCGGCATACGCTGTGCTCTGTCGTAACTGGCCTGGAGCGGACCGTTCTTACCGTCCCGACGCTCGGTGTGTCAGATACGGCCGATCCGATCCGCATCATGCCGCGGGCCCTGGTCGGCACACACCTTCGCTTCCCCGACCATTGACCTGGACCGGTGGCCCACAGGCGCGGCGGCAAACGCCGACTCCGCCCCGCGCGGGAAGGTACGAGCGTGCCCTGACGCGGCGGCGCGCGTCCTAAGGGGGGATCGACAAGCCGTGGATACGCGCATGCACAGGCGATAGAAAGGAAACAGCACAGCACGGGGAAACGAGGCGGAACTCTCAGAAAGGGGAGCGCCGTGATCGATCGCGCAGGGCTGGCGGGCTTTCTCCGCAACCGTCGTGAGGCGCTCCAGCCGGAGGACGTCGGGATGCCTCGGGGATGGCGCCGCAGAACCACCGGGCTACGGCGGGAGGAGGTGGCGACACTGTGCAACATGTCGGCCGACTATTACTCCCGTCTGGAGCGCGAGCGTGGTCCGCAGCCGTCACCGCAGATGCTCGCCTCGATCGCCCAGGGGCTCCACCTGTCCATCGACGAGCGTGACCATCTGTTCCGGCTGGCCGGGCACAACCCGCCGCCGCGGGACAGCTCCAGTGAACACATCAGCCCGGGGTTGCTGCGTGTTCTGGACCGGCTGCAGGACACGCCTGCGGAGATCGTCACCGAGCTCGGGGAGACCTTGCGGCAGACACCGATGGGTGTCGCCCTCACCGGCGATACGACGCAGTACACAGGTCCTGCCCGCAGCAGTGGCTACCGGTGGTTCACCGACCCCGGTGCCCGGGACCTGTACGCTCCGGAGCAGCACGCGTTCATGACCCGGATGTACGCCGCGGGCCTGCGCGGGATTGTCACCCTCCGGGGTCCCGGCTCCCGAGCCGCGTATCTGGCGGACCTGCTCCTAGGCTCCAGCGAAGAGTTCCGGCGGGTGTGGGACGACCATGAGATCGGGATCCGTCCGCGCGAGGTCAAGCACTTCGTTCACCCCGAGGTCGGTGCTCTGGAGCTGAACTGCCAGCACCTGATCGATCCGGACCAGGCTCATTCCCTGATGGTCTACACCGCTGTCCCGGGCACGGAGAGCTACGAGAAACTACAGGTCCTGTCCGTGATCGGCACACAGACGCTGCACTGACCCGGCGAACCGAAGACCGGCTCCGCCGGATGCCGTCCTGACGAGCTCGAAGTGGGCATCGCCGCAGTAGTCGGTCCGACATGCTGCACAGCAGAGCCACCTTCTCTCGCCCGCAACGCGCAGGTCCTCGTCGCGCACCACGGACGAGTCCGACCCCCCCGGCTGTATCTCGCCTGTCGCAGTCAGAGGAGCTCGGCCCGGCCCGGCCCGGCCCGGTCGGTCGTCAGGCGCTGTCCTGTGTCGTAACTGGCCTGGAGCGCACCGTTCTTACCGTCTTGACGCTCGGTGTGTCACATACGGCCGATCCGATCCCGCATCATGCCGCAGGCCCGGATCGGTGCCCGCCCCGGCTCCTTCTGTCCGACCTCAGCCTGGGATCGGCAGAGCCTGGATGATCCTGCTTCGGATGGTCAGCCTTGGAGCAGCGCTCGACCCCGCGGCCGCACGGACGGTCGCGGCGCCGGCCTTTCCCCTGCCCGAACTCGCCATCACCAGGAGGCATTGATGAACGAACAGGACGACGTGGGAGACGCCGATTCGGGCGTGTCCCGGCGCAGCTTCGTCGGAGGGGGCCTGGCCGCCGTCACCGTGGCGCCGCTGCTGACCGGACAGGCCGAGACGGCAGAAGCCGCCCCGGCGGCCACCGTCGACGGCGTCACGCTGGTGACGGTACCGACCGCCGTCAACGGCAATCCGGTCACCCTGCGGGTGGACCCGCGGGCCACGCTGCTGGACACGCTCCGTGAGCGTCTCGACCTCAAAGGCACCAAGAAGGGCTGCGACCGGGGACAGTGCGGTGCCTGCACCGTGCACATCGACGGCCGGCGCGTGCTGTCGTGCCTCACACTGGCCGCCACGGTGAGCGGCCAACAGGTCACCACGATCGAGGGGCTGGCGGACGGCGACCGGCTGCACCCCATGCAGCAGGCCTTCGTCGATCACGACGGTCTGCAGTGCGGCTTCTGCACCCCGGGGCAGATCATGTCCGCGGTCGCCATGGTCGAAAACGAGGGTCCCGCCCGCTCCGACAACGAGATACGTGAGGGCATGTCGGGCAACATCTGCCGGTGCAGCGCCTACCCCCGCATCGTCGACGCCATCCGGGACGCGCAGCGGGTGATGCGCTGATGCGGCCCTACACCTACGCCCAGGTGCGCTCGGTCCGTGAGGCTGTGCGGGACGCCAAGCCCGGCACCGCGTTCCTGGCCGGTGGCACCACCCTGGTGGACCTCATGAAGCTCGAGGTGATGTCCCCCGACCGTGTCGTGGACATCAACCGGCTGCCCCTGGACGGCATCTCGCTGGACCACGACGGTCTGCACATCGGCGCGCTCGAACGGATGAGCGACGTGGTTACCGCGCCCGCCGTGCGCCGGCACTGCCCGATGGTCGCGCAGGCGCTGGAGCTGAGCGCCTCGGCCCAACTGCGCAACATGGCGAGCATCGGCGGCAACCTGCTGCAGCGCACGCGGTGCAGCTACTTCCGCGACGTCACAACCCCGTGCAACAAGCGGGAGCCGCGCAGCGGCTGCTCAGCCCTGGAAGGGATCAACCGCAGCCACGCCGTGCTGGGAACCAGCGACGCGTGCATCGCCACCCATCCCAGCGACCTGGCCGTCCCGCTGGTGGCGTTGAGTACGACCGTCCACCTGGCCTCGGCACGCGGCACGCGCACCGTACCCCTGGAGACGTTCTACACCCTGCCCGGTGACACCCCCGATGTCGAGAACGTGCTGCGGCCGAACGAGCTCATCACGGGGATCACCGTGCCCCGCTCGCCCTGGGCGGCGCACTCGCTGTACCTGAAGATCCGCGACCGGCAGTCGTACGAGTTCGCACTCACCTCGGCCGCCGTAGCGCTCCAACTGCGAGGGCGCACCATCGTGAACGCCCGGATCGCCGCAGGGGGAGTAGGGACCAGACCGTGGAGGCTGACGGCCGTCGAACGCGCCCTGACGGGCCGGCCCGCCACCTCCGCGACGTTCGAGGCGGCCGTCGCCAGTGCCGCGGACGGCGCCCGACCACGGGAACACAACCGATTCAAGCCCGCGCTGCTGCGTCGCACCCTGGTACGGGCGCTGACCGAACTGCAGGAGAACCGGTGAGCGGCCGGCGCTGGGGCCCCGCCCGGCCTGGCTCCGTCGAGGCAGGCGGTCCGGGAGCCGGCGGCGCACATGCTTGAGCTTGCGCCAGACCTGGCCGAACGTGTCCGTCGCGGGGCCCCGTTCGTGGCTGGCACCGTCACGAGCGTGGCTGGCAGCGCTCCGCGGCAGCCCGGCTCGTCCCTGGTCGTGAACGCGGACGGCACAGTGCTGGGCAATGTGTCGGGCGGGTGCGTCGACGCCGCGGTCCACGACGCGTGTCGGGAGATGCTGGCCGGGGATCACCGCGCCCGGGCCCTGCGGTTCGGGTACAGCGACGCCGACGCGTTCGACGTAGGCCTGACCTGCGGCGGCACCATCGACCTGTTCCTGCGCCACCACGACCCCAGCACCGAACCATGGCTCGAATCGGCTCTGGCCGATGCCGCGGGGGGCCGGGCGGTGGCCGTGGCCACGATCGTGCGCGGCCCGGAGACCCACCTCGGTCGTGCGATCGTCGTGCGGCCCGGGCGATCCGTCGCGGGCACGCTCGGGGACGTACTGCTCGACCAGGTCGCCGAGGCACAGATCACCGGTGCTCTGCACGCCGGGGTGACCGGCACGCTCGAGCTCGGGGCGGCCGACAGCTACTGCCGGGAGCCGATGACCTTGCTGGTGGAGAGCAACTCCCCACCACCTCGGATGCTGGTCTTCGGCGCCATCGACCACGCAGCCGCGCTGGCCCGGCTCGGATCCTTCCTCGGCTACCGGGCGACCGTCTGCGATGCCAGGGCCACGTTCGCCACCCCGGAACGGTTCCCGGACGCGGAGGTGGTCATCGAGTGGCCGGACCGCTATCTCCGGTCCCAGGCCGACGCCGGACTGCTGGACCAGCGCACCGTCGTGTGCGTGCTCACCCACGACCCCAAGTTCGACCTGCCGCTCCTGACCGCCGCGCTGCGTATGCCGGTTGCGTACGTGGGGGCCATGGGGTCCCGCCGCACCCACGAGGAACGCCTGTCCCGGCTCCGTGACGCCGGTCTCACCAGTGGTGAGCTGGATCGCCTGCACTCGCCCATCGGCCTCGACCTCGGGGCACATACCCCGCAGGAGACAGCGCTCTCGATAGCGGCGGAGGTCGTCGCCCACCGGCATGGCGGCTCGGGTGCGCCCCTGAGCACCGGGGTTCCCATCCACCACAATGCTCCGTCGACCGGCGCACTCGCATTCAGCACCTGAAGGATCCACGATGTCCTGTTCCCCAGTCGGACGCGAGACCGAGCGCGTCGACGGCAGGCTGAAGGTCACCGGCGCGGCCGGTACTCCGGCGACTACCGCGCCGCCGGCCTCGCACACGCCCATCTCGTCACCAGCACCGTCGCGCGAGGCACCCTCACCGGCATCGACACGGCAGCCGCGCTGGCCTCACCCGGTGTCCTGCGTGTCTACGCCGCGCCGGACCCCCGCTTGGGCCTTGCATCCCATCACCGGCCCGCTCGTCGGCTTCGTCGAGAACTACGTCCCGCTCCGTGACGCGGCGGTCCGATTCCACGGCCAGGTTGTCGCGATGGTCGTCGACGAGACCCCCGAGCAGGCACGCGACGCCGCCGCGAGGATCACCGCGACCTACGACATCAGGCCACCGCGCACCTCGATCGCGGACGAGCCCCACGTTCCGGCCGGAGCCACCATCAGCGGGTCACCGGGCAGCCTCGACATCCTGGCGCCCGGCGTGGCCTCCCTCGACGCCGCGCTCGCCGCCAGCGACATCGTCGTCCACGATCACCCAGCCCTCGGCGGCCGGACTGCTCGCACCCACCAAGTCCCAGACATGCCCGTGTACTTCCGAGCGTGCGGCCCGGGTCGCCGCGAGGGCCTTGGAGCCGGATGCGGCGAGAGCGTCCATGAAACGGTAGACGGTCGGGTCGGAGGCCACCGGGCCGAACACGTCCGGCTCGGCCCGCAACTGACAGGACCCTCGACAAGTCCCATCGGTGCAGGTCAGCGGCACTATCCGCTTATTGATCAAGGCCTGGACAACCCTAGTCGCGAAAGCGCGGGGTCAGGGAGAGCCGGCCTCCGAGGCCGCGCCACCCCCGCGCGTGCGATAACGCAGGGGGGACTCGCCGACCTCGCGTTTGAAGGCGTGGGAGAACGAACTTTCCGAGCCGTAGCCCAACCGCGCGGCGAGCGCGGCGACGGTCACGTCGTCGTGCGCCAGGGCGCACCGGGCGAGCAGCATGCGCCAGCGCGTCAGATAGGCGTGGGGCGGTACGCCTGCGGCGGCACGGAACCGCACGGCGAAGGCCGTACGTGACATTCGTGCCGTGCCGGCGAGGTCGTCCAGGCGCCAGGGCCTGCCGGGATCGGCGTGCATGGCTGCGAGCGCAGGCCGTAGCCGTTCGTCGGCCTGCGCACGGAGCCATCCGGGCGGGAGTTCCGCCGCGCGGGCGTAGGTGCGCAGGATCTCCAGCAGGAGCAGGCGGCCGTACTGGCGGCGGGCGAATGAGGAGCCCGCGCTGTTCTCGGCGGACTCTTCGAAGAGCAACAGCAGGCTACGGCGCATGCTGCCGGCCTGCGGCAGGGAACCGCGGAGGTGCCCCAGCGAGGGGAGCACCTCGGTCAGCAGGGCCCGGCCCGTGTCGTCGAGGTCGATGTGGCCGCCCACGACGATGTCGGAGGGGGATCCGGCGGGTCCGAGGTGCCGGACGTATCCTCGGGGCGCCGGGACTTCGAGGACGGACCCCGTGCCGGTCCCGCCGTGCAGCTCCAGCCAGGAACGCGCGTGGAGGACAGCCACGTCGTCGGCTTCGAGGGCGGCGGGTGGCGCGCCGTTCGTACGTATGGTGACGTGCCCCCGGAGCACCCCGATGATCTTCAACTGGTCGCACAGGGGGGCACGGGACGTCCAGCGGCTGTCGACGGCGATCGCTCCGGACAGGGTCGCACGCACTCGTACGAGATCCAGTACGTCTGCCAGATGATCGGAGGTCATCGCCCTAGTGTCGCTGACCCGGACGCTGACGCGACGTTCGTGATCCACTCGGCAATGCGATCGCTCGGCCCCTCGTCCGTCAGAAGCTCGATCTCGCGGAGCCCGGTCGGGCTGGTCACGTTCATCTCTGTCAGCCACCCGCCGATGACATCGATCCCGGCCAAAGGGGGAGGCCGAGGAGTTCGAGCCGCGGGTGCAGCCAGCGGCAGTTCTCCGCGTCGGACTCGTCGAGCGCCGTCGCCTCCGTCACGGCGCCGACGGCGAGGTTGCACGGGAAGTCCTGATCGGATGCCCGGAGATTGATCGCCCCGACGTGCTCGCCGTCGAGCAGGATGATGCGCTTGTCGCCCTCTGCCACGGCGGGGAGGTACTCCTGGAGCACTGTCTGACGCGTCCCCTGGAAAGTCACGAGGCCGATGAGCGCCGCCAGCCCGGGGTCGCTCCTGCGCACCATGACCACGCCACGTCCGCCGGCTCCCTCCAACGGTTTCGCCACCGCCACGTCCCACCGTTCCAGGGCCTCCAGAACGTCGAGTACGCGGGCGGTGATGATCGTATCGGGGGCCGGGACGTCTACGGCGAGCGGCAGCAGTTTCTCATTGGCGTCGCGCAGGCCGCGCGGGTCGTTGAACAGCTGCGCACCCTCGCGAACGGCCGCTTCGAGGATGTACGTGGCCCGCAGGTGCGCGCTGTTCACGGGCGGGTCGACACGCCTGAGGACGGCGCTGCCGGAGCGGAGGCGTATCCGCTCCGGCGCGCCGCCTCGCCACCACGTCTCCGGCGCCTCCCCCCGCCCTGCGCGCCGTTCCGCCGGGTTGATCCGGACCGGTCGCGCCCACGCCGCCGCGCCGCCGCCGACAAGGACCAGGCCGGCCGCTTCGGCCGCCCACACGTCAACCCCGGTCCGCTGCGCCGCCTCCGTGAGAGACACGCTGGTGTCGTGTTCGGGGCGAAGGCCCGGAAGCGGGTCGATGACGAAGGGAAAACGCATCACGGATGTTCAGTTCTGAAAGTGCGCCGGCAGGGAGGCCAGCATCTTCTTGCTGGCCTCGCGGGCCGCCATGCGCTTGTACCACGCGGCGACGTTGGGCCGCTGCGGCACGTTCAGCCAATTGATGCCTTCCCCCTCGATGACCGTCGCCATGAAGGCGTACAGAAGTATGTCGGCCATCGTCGCTTCCCGGCCGGCGAGGTATGTCCCGCCCGCCAGATCCTCATCGAACTGGTTGAGGCCGCGTTCGGCGAGCAGCCTGTTGCTCCGCCTGGCCTCGGGTTGCAGGATGCGGTGACCGCGATAGGCGTTCTCCGCCGCTTCACCGCCCCGCCAGTAGTTCACGAAGGGAAGCACGGCCTCGAGATAGGCCCGCCGCGTCCACATATGGATGACCGCCCGCTCCTGCGGCGTCTCGCCGAACAGTGGTCGGCCGCCCTGTGCCACCTCGTCGAAGTAGCCACAGATCGCTGTGATCTCGGTGACCACGCTGCCGTCGTCGAGGCGAAGGGCGGGGACCTCTCCTCGGGCATTCACGTCGGTCAGGTAACGGCGCTTCCGATTCTCCAGACCGACGAGGTCGATCGTCACGACATCGAACTCGAGACCGCCCCGCTCGTGGGCGAAGAGTCGTACGGTCGTCGGGTTCGGCCCCGGTGCGTTGGCGTCGTACAAGATCATGCGCGAGTTCTCCCGATGAGGATTGCGGTGTCACCGGAAACGCTACGGCGGCCCGTAACTGCGGACTATGCGCCTGAGTTCGCGTTTGTTGCGCGAGCGTACGCCGCGTACGCCCGGCATTCACCGCCGTATCGGTGCGCCGCAAAGTCGAGCGGTGGATACCGAGCAGAAGCGACACGGCGCCGCAGTGCGGCGTCCCGTCGGCGGTGACGGTGCCCAGACGGGGCTGGGCGATCGCGTGAGGCTGATGCCGTGGCCTTGAGCGGCAGTCCCCTGGCCCTGGTCAGCGTGTCCAGCGCGGCGGCCCTGTTCGGGCTGATGGCGCTCCTTGATTTTCGCCCCCTGCTCACGGGCTCGGCAAACGTGCTCAGTTGATCTCCCAATGCCCCTGCGGATTATCAACTCGCCGTTTTGATCTCTGCGGGGATGGTGACTCCTGCCGTGTTGGCGAGGTGGTGGATGTCGTCGAGGGTGAGCATGGGGCGACAGCCGGTGCCGGAAGCCGTCGGCCGGGTCCGGTTGCATGATGTGATCTCCATAGGGTTCTCGCGACCACCGATGGAAACCGCCCGCTGTCCAGCGGACGGTGCTGCCATTCCGCCATGCCGGCCATCACCCTGTCGGTGATCGTGGACTTGGAGATCTCCGCTCCGTACACCTCGGCGAGATACGCGGAGATCTCCCCATGCGTCAGCCCCTTCGCCGACAGCGCATTTCGCCCACCTCGCCCGGACGCCGCTGCCGCTTGTTGACCAGCTGCGGCTCCAACAACCCTGCCCTATCCCGCGGCACCGCGATCTCGACCGGCCCCGACCCGGTGATCACCGTCTTCGAGCAGCGCCCGTTGCGGTAGTTGTCCCGGCCGCCCTCGGCCCGCTCACCCGGCTCGTGCCCCTCCAGCGCGGACTCCAGCACCCGCTTGGGTAGACGGACAAGACAGGGATGGGCCCGCAGTGCTCCTTGCCGCCCTCGGGCTGGCTCACTGATAGCGTCCCGCCGCCGGCCGACACCCGCGGTGTGGCTCGACAGAGGCATGAAGGTGACGCAGTGACTTCGAGTCAGGGTGCCCACCGCACTCCCTGTCCTGTCTCATCGAGTGCGAGGGCAGCCTGTGATCCTGATCGGTGTCGATCCCCACAAGTCGTCCCACGCCGCCGTCGCCGGCCACCAGGTCGCCCAGCGCCGGTTAGTGGTGAACTCCGGCACCTTCCGCCAGCGGATGCGCTGGTGCGAGCAGTGGCCCGACCGTCCTTTAGCGGTCGAAGGCGTCGGCTCGTGGGCGGCCAGGAGGGCCTGATCGCCGACATCGTGTTCACCCTCCTCGCGGAAAGTGAGACACCGTCCGCCGACTGGCACGAGACGAAGGCGCCGTCGAACCCGGCCATGCCGAAAAAGGCGAGGGCATTCGCCACCGACTACCAGGGGAGGCTCCTCCCTTCCCAGGTGGTGAAGGTCGCGGTGGGCCCCTCCGGCCCGAGTCGGGCGACGCGCACCACCTCGCGGGCGGCGTCCTCGATCGACTCCGTACCTTCGAAGTTGACCAGTTGGGTGCGCGCGAATCCCGGCGAGACGAGATTGATTTTGATGTCGGTTGCTTCCAGCTCGATCATCATGGACAGCGTCACTGCGTGGAGCGCCGCCTTCGACGCGGCATAGATCGGTTCGAAGGACGAGTGGTACGCGAAAGTCGGGTCGGCAGCAAGCGTCAGCGAGCCCAGTGCGCTCGTCACGTTGATGATGCGCGCGTCCGATGACTTGCGCAGCAGCGGCAGCATGGCCTGGTACATCGCCAGGGCGCCGAAAACGTTCACTTCCCATACCGCCCGCACCTCGTCCAGCGAGGCAATACTCGGTTTCGCCAGGTCGCGCAACTGGGCCATGTTCAAGGCACCTGTACGGGTGGTGGAGACGCCGGCGTTGTTGACGAGTAGGTCGAGCCGACCGGCTTCCTCGTCGATCCGCTTGGCGGCCGAGGCGATCGACGCCGCGTCGGTCACGTCGAGCTGGAGAGCGACGGCGCCGCTGCCGATCTCGGCGGCCGCCGTTTCGCCGCGGGCGAGATCGCGGGATCCGATGAACACGGTGACGCCATCCGCAGCCAACTCCTTCGCGACGTGCTTGCCCATGCCCTGGTTGGCTCCCGTGACGAGAGCGATGCGGTTCGTGGGCACAAGGCCCTCCCTTGTCCGATGTCGTGCAGTGGGTGAGCGCTTGTGCCACACCGGCACACCTCGCGCTCTACGACAACCATGAGGGACTTCCCGCAGGCCGGGGAGGCCCGATTGAACCTGGTACTGAGAGGACCAGCCGACGGACCGCTGGGGCACAATGGTGTTCATGCCGACGAGGATCAAGGCGGACTTCGGTCAATACCTGCGCCATCAGCGCGCCACGATGGCACCTTTCGGGCAGCCGACTGACGGGCTGGCGTCACGACGGCGGGTCCCCGGCCTGCGACGCCAGGAAGTGGCCGAAACCGCCGGGATCTCCGTCGAGTACTACACCCGTCTTGAGCAGGGGCGGGCGCCCCGTCCGTCGCGAGAGGTCCTCACCGCGCTGGCACGCGCCCTTGGCCTCACGGCCCCTGAGCGGGATCATCTGTTTCGACTCGCCGGCGAGCTGCCCCCGGAGCCGCTCGCCCCTGACTGCAAGGTGAGGCCGGGGCTCCTCCATCTGCTGCGGGGCCTCGACGGCACCGTCCCGGTCACTATCCACGACGGGCGCTTGGACGTGATGGCGCGCAACGCCGCCGCCGCTGAGCTCCTCGGAACGCAATCCAGCACGAGTCGATACAGGCACAACATCGTCCACCAGGGATTCTCGGCCACGGCACGCCGCGTCCTCGGAGACGAGGGTGCCCACCGGTACGCCCGCTGGGCCACGGCTGAGCTTCGCTCTGCGATGGGCCGATACCCGGACGACGAATACCTCCGGTCCCTGTTCGCAGAGCTCTCAGCGACGAGTGCCACCTTCCGGAGCTACTGGGAGCGGGGCGAGGTCATGGCTGATCGGTCTGCCGTGAAGCGCCTGCACCACCCGACACGAGGATGGTTGGTTTTCCAAAGCGAGATGCTGCACGACCCGGAGCGGGACCACTGGATCGTGATCTATGCGCCTTCGGGATGACTCGCCGTCACGGTCGCCGTCGCCGTCCGCGACGCCGACGTGTCCCTCACCGTGACGCGCCGCCGCCGCCGACCCGGCACGGTTACTCCATCTCACCCCAGCGATCCTGGGCACACACCGTCCTCATTCTCCTGGACCATCCGCCACTCTGACCCCTCCTTTCGCAGGGTCACCGAGGCACAAGGGCGGATCCAGACGAAGAGCACGATTTCTAGCGTCGTCTCCATGGACCACCACCACAGGATCCCTGACGAACGCGAACCGGCCCGGCGCGACGTCGGCACATGGGTATTCGCGAGCTCATCGACGCGGGTGCCGAGGTGGCGGCGCCGAACTGGCCGACACTCAAGTGCACGGACTAGGGTCGCTCACACATGACAACCCCGAATCACAGACCCAGGAATGAGCTTGGCGAGTATCTTCGTGCCCGACGCGCTGCGGTTGACCCTGAGACTGTTGGGCTTCCTCGGGGGCGACGCCGGGTTCCAGGCCTTCGTCGTGAAGAAGTCGCAACTCTCGCGGGAGTGAGCGTCGACTACTACACGCGTCTCGAACAAGGACGGGAGAAGCACCCTTCCCCTCAGCTCATCAACGCGCTCAGCCGTGTCCTTGAGCTCTCCAGGGACGAGCAACTGCACGTGCACCGGCTCGCCGGCGACGATCCTGTTCATAGCCGTAGGGATGGTAACGGTGCCAGTGCGCCTTACCTGAACGATCTGATGGATCGCTGGCCGATGAATCCAGCATTCGTCTATGACGATACGCAGGAAATACTCGCCGCGAACGCGCTCGGACGCGCGCTGCACTCCCCATTCAAGCGGACGGACAATTTTGCGCGGATGGTATTCCTTGATCCCGCGGGCCCTAGTTTCTTCGTCGAATGGGAACGGGTCGCGATCGACACCGTGGGTTCCTTGCGTCAGGCGTGGGGAAAGATCACTTCACGCCACCGCGTCGAAACGATCGTTTCCGAGCTGCGATCAGAAAGCGCCGAATTCCTACAGATGTGGGAAACGCATGCCGTCATAGGGAAAAACCACCAACGCAAGTCAATAGACCACCCTGCCGTCGGCCGGCTCACCCTGGACTACCTCACCTTCGCCATCCCTGACACACACGACCGCCATCTGCTCGTGTGCGACACCCCGGCAGGTAGTCCCTCCGAACGGCTCCTTGAACTTTTGGGAAGCCTCGCCGCATAGCCCGCGACTCATGAAGTCACAGGCGAATCCGCGACAGAGCGCTCCTGATCACCGAAGCTGCCCCCGGTGAACGGGAAGCGGGCCCGCGCCCCACGGGGCGCGGGCCCGCTTCCCCGTGAGACCGCGCGACGTGCGCGACCCTCGGTGGGTCACACGGTGACGCGCTCGACAATCTCGTAGTAGGCGTGCAGGTCCAGCCATTCGATGCCAGAGACGACCTTCCCGTCCTTCATCGTCAGGATGTACAAGTAGCTGTTTCTGTACGGCTGCCCGTCGGCGGCACGTCCGGTGCTGTCGATACGGACGATCACGTCGTCACCATCCGCCCAGATGCCGCGCGGAGTGATGGCGAGCGGCCCGTCCAGCCGATCGAACAGCGCCTTCTCCGCGTTCTCGTGAAGATCGGCCAGGCCGCTGTACACGCCGGCAACAGGCCCATGTCCGGCGATTGTCCATTCAGTGGAATCCGTGAATATCTCGGTGAAGAACTTTGTGAAGTCCTCTGCTCCAGATTTCAACGCGGCCTTGACGATCTTGCGGTTCATGCTCTCCTGGGGAGAATACGTCATCAATTCCTCCTGATGATGCTCGAGGTCATCGACACTCATGGCGCGATTTCGCCTCAAGAGCGTCGACATCTCCGATGTTAAGGAAAGAAATATTCGATTGGCAGGCAGTCGTTGTCATGGGTGTGGCGCACCCCCCAGGGCCGATGCGTTCCCGCTCAGCGAGACGTACCGCCTCTTCAGCCACGGCTGGTGCAGTTCCGGTCATCGCTGGCCCTGAAGTACGTGTCATCGCTGGTGGCAGACTTGGTGGTGCCTGACAGTCGAGTGAGAGGGGGCTGCGGTCGGAGAGGGTGAGCCGGCGCGGAGCTCCCACCACCGGCGTTGTGCACCAGCACATCAAGCGGACCGTTGATGGCCTCTCGTACGGGATCACCGAGATCGGCAGCGCCATGGTGCTCGGCGTGGATGGCACGGATCTTGGCCACGGTCCGCTTCTCCTCGGCCTGGCACTCGGCGCCGGCGGGCCCGGGTGGCCAGGTGCCGGTAGTAGCCGGCGCGGGATGCCCCGAGCACACGGCAGAGCCGCTTGACGCCGAAGTCGGCTCGGTTGTCGGAGATGAAGTGCCAGCGGTGGAGTCTCACTTCACCTCCCGGGGCGAAAGTAGGGGCGGCTGCCCGGCGCAGGATCTCGTGCTCCGGGTACCACTCCTTCTCGGCCTTGAGCAGCCGCGCGTTCTCCGCCCGCAGCCGGGCCAGTTCCTCCGCCTCGCTCTCGCCCGCGGCACGGCGTCCGGGCACGGGCTCGACCTTGTCCTGGTGGACCCACGTCCGCAGCGGCTCCGCGGTGACGCCGAGATCCGCGGCCACCGCCACGTACGTCCGCCGTAGGCTCGAAGCCTGCGCGACGCCGAATCACCCTGCCGAACTCACCCCGCCGAGCGCGAGGGCGCCCACTACGCGGCCGCGCCCCTGCGTTACTCCAGAAACCAACTATCTCACTCTTCACAAACCCGGTGCTTGACCATCACGGAAGCCTTGGACGGAATGGCCGAGTGGCAGGGCCGGCCGCTTGCGCTGCCCCTCCAGCAGTGCGCCGGTCGGGCGTCGCGGTCAGGGCAATGTCACTACCTGGGCCGCGTGGGCCAGTCCGGCGCCGAAGCCGACCAGTAGTGCCGGGTCGCCGCTGGACAGCGTGCCTTTGGACAGCAGTTCGTTCAGGGCCAGTGGGATCGACGCGGCCGAGGTGTTGCCGGCCGTGACGACATCCCGGGCCACGACGGTGTGCGGGGCGAGGCCCAGGGACGCGGCGGCGGTGTCGATGATGCGGGCGTTCGCCTGATGGGGCACGAAAGCGGCGAGATCGGCGATGCCAATGCCCGCCTGCTCCACCGCCTCCCGGGAAATCTCCGGCACAGCACGGCTCGCCCAGCGGAAGACCTCCGGGCCAGTCATCCGCAGCGTCGGCCACGGACCGGGTGTGTCTCTGGTGGCCAGCCAGGTACGGTCATGGGCGATCATGTGGTGCCGTTCCCCGTCGGAGCCCCACACCACCGGGCCGATGCCCGGTGTGTCGGAGGGGCCCACCACGACAGCTCCGGCGCCGTCGCCGAACAGGAACGCCGTGCCGCGGTCTCCAGGATCGACGATGTCGCTCATCTTCTCCGATCCGATCACGACGACGTTGAGGACGTCGCCGGAGCGCACCAGGGAATCGGCCAGACCGAGGGCGTAGCAGAACCCCGAGCACGCAGCAGCGACGTCCAGGCTGCCGGCGGAACGGGCGCCCAGCTGATGGGCCACACGGGGTGCGGCGGCCGGGCCCTGTTCGAGGAAGGACATGGTGGCCAGCAGCACCATGCCCACGTCGCTCGGGTGGATGCCGGACCGGGCGATCGCCTTGCTGGCCGCCTCCACCGCCATGGTGATGACGGTCTCGTCGGGACCAGCGAAGCGTCGGGAGACGATACCGGAACGCCTGCGGATCCACTCGTCGCTGGACCCGATGCGCTCGCAGATCTCGTCGTTGCCCACCACGCGTGTCGGCCGGTACGCGCCGACGCCGAGAATGCGTGATCCGGGGCGGCGATCGGGCGCGCGGAGACGGGCCATCACAGTTCCCCTCCGATGGCGGCCGTCGCCGGTGCGCTTACGGTCCTCAACGTGCTTTTCCGGTAAGCATGCATGCAGGCGCGGCGCTGTACCTTGCCGCTTGAGGTCTTCGGCAGCGCACCGCGCCGGACGACGAGGACGTCGTCCGGGATCATCCGGTGGGTCTCCCGTACAGCGTCGTGGACGCGTCGACGCACACCCTCGGCGCCCACGGAGTTCAGGACCCGGCCGTCGGCCTCGACGACCACCACCAGCCGTTCGCGTTCGCCGTCGTCGAATGAGAAGGCGGCTGCGCAGTTCGGCCGCAGGCCTGGTACGGCGCCCTCGGCCGACAGTTCGATGTCCTGCGGGTAGTGGTTGCGGCCTTTGCGGATGATGACATCCTTCAGCCGTCCGGTGACATACAGTTCACCGTCGTACAGGAAACCGAGGTCGCCGGTGCGCAGATAGGTGGTGCCGGAGCCGTCGTCGGCGAGGCGTGCACGGAAGGTGTTCTCGCTCGCCCCGGGCCGGCCCAGATAGCCGCCCGCCACGCAGGGACCGGAGACCCAGATCTCGCCGATCCATGGGTCCGCCAGCTCCTGCCGGATCTCGGGCTCCACGATCCTTATTCGGGTACCCGCGACCGTGGCGCCGCTGCTCACCGCGGGAACGGCCCCTTCGGCCGACTCGGCGACGGGTTCGGCGACACCGTCGCGCAGGGCGTCGGCGGACAGCCACAGGACGCCGGGCTCACGGTCGTCACGGGTACCGGTGACCTTGAGGGTGTTCTCGGCCAGACCGTAACCGGGACACATGGCACGGGAGTCGAAGCCGTAGGGGGCGAACGCTTCGGTGAAGGACCGGATCGTGCTCCAGCGCACCGGTTCGGCACCGTTGACCGCCACCCGCCAGCGTGACAGATCGCCTACGCCACTCATCTTGCTTTCTGCAGCGGCCCGCGCGCACAGTTCGTAGGCGAAACTGGGCGCGGCGGTGTGCGTGCCGCCGTACCGGGCCATGGCCTCCAGCCAGCGGGCCGGGCGGCGGATGAAGGCGTCGGGAGTCATCAGATGCGAGGGGATGCCGGCCCACAGAGGCATCACGACCCCGAAGAGCATCCCCATGTCGTGGAAGAGCGGCAGCCAGTTCACCACTGCGCCGTGCGGCTCGCAGGGCCACAGTTCGTCGGTTTCGGCGACGTTGGCGAGGAAGTTGGCGTGGCTGACGACGACCCCCTTGGGGTCCCCGGTGGAGCCGGATGTGTATTGCAGTAGCGCGATGTCCCCGGGTGCCGGTGGTGTCGGCGCGCCATAGTCCCCGTCGGGTGTCCGCGGTTCGCTGGCCGGGTCCACGCCGTCGGTGGCCACCAGGGTGAGTCCGGCCAGCGCGGGCAGGTCGCCGAAACGCTCCCGCAGGTCGCGGATGACCTCGGCCGTGGTCAGGACGGTCGACGAGCCGGAGTCGTCGGCGATCCGGCGCAACCGCAGGACCTCGTCGCCGTGACGTGGGACCTGCACGGGGGCACCGGTCACGCGTCCGTACATGCACCCCAGCAGCGTTCGTACGAACTCCAGGCCCGAGGGATACAACAGTACGGCGCTTTGGCCGGAGAGCCCTGTGGCGGCGAATCCGGCGGCTCTTGTCCGGGCGGCCTCGTGCAGTTCGCGGTAGGTGAGGGACTCGTGTGGTTCCTCGCCGCTGCGCAGGAAGACGTAGGCCGTGTCATCGGGCTGCTTCTCGCTGCGCAGCCGCAGGGCGTCGACAAGAGTGCGTACGTCCACATGCGGATCGAGCCGGGTGGCGGTCATGCTGTCAGGTCTCCTTGTCGGTCCTGGCGCCTGTCTCGGGCGGGTATGAGGTGGCTGTGGGGGAGGCGGGGCGAGCGGAGAGGGGCATCGTCACTGTCAGCAGCAGCTCCGGCAGTGGGAGATCTGATGCACGTCCGTAGCGGAGACCGGCCCGGTTCTGCGTGTCGGTACGGTGCTTGTCTGATCGTCCATGCAGGGTTCCTTCGCTGTCGTTTGCCTTTCGCGGGCGGGAGCGGCCGGGGCGGTGATTGCTGTTCCGGGGGAGAGGGAGGTGTCCTGGCGCACTGAGGACCCGGGCTTGCTCACAGCTTGTTCCGGGCCGGCACTGGCCGGCGCAGCCGTGCCGACCGCATTGCGCGAGCACCGATCGCCGGCGCCGAGGGTCGGAGGGCGGGTTGGCGACACTGTCGGACAGGACTCTGCCGACTGAGCCGGCCATGAGGGACTCGACGGGCCCCACTTCTTTTCTACTGGCCGCGGGCCGGGGTAGCCACGGTCTGCCGATCCCCCCTTCGGCCGGAACAGCGACCGGTGGGCCTCGGGTGAAGATGCTTCGGATGCCGGCTCCACCGCCGGGGCGGACCGCGGTAACGGGCGAGCAAGTAGGTCTGGACAGCCCCCGATCGCCTGGCCGCAGGCGGACAGGGCACGGCCACGCCACCCGGCGCCGAGGGAATCGACGCGTCGGCCGTCCTCTGGTCGCCGCGAACCGACGTCACCCTCCACCCAGCAGGTCGCCCAGCGCTTCGACTGCGCCGAGCTGATCCGGCGGAAGTCTTCCTCGTCCTCCGCCATCCGCTTTCCCGCTTCTCGGCGGGGCGGACGCCGATGTCGCCGTTTCGCTGTCTGACCGTCGGAACCAGCATCTCGGTCACGGCATCTGACTCGCCGTATCCAACGCCTGGTTGAAGCCGTCGTAAACCTCCGCCCGGCGTGTACCTCCTACGGGGACGTGTCACCTTGCGAATTCGGCCCGGGCCGGACGCCGAGGGGTACCGGGGGAGCGAGGTGGTTCGGTACCGACCCATGGACTGCCGAATCTTGTCCAGCGCTCACCCTGGACCCGACAGTCCCTGTCTGCACCAGTGGCGCTGTGTCAGGGTCGTGATGAAGGAGCGGCCGTGGAAGACGTCGCGGAAGACCCTCACGCATCCGTGGCCGTGCCCGACCGGTCTCCGCCCTGACGCCAGGACATCACCGGAAGTCCCTGATGAAAGCCATGGTGTCTGTGACGCCCGCCCCTTCCTCGCTGCCACATCCCCATAGTTTCCCGAAGCCGACCGAGTCGTCGCGCGTGCAAGAGGAGTGTGACCATGAGTGACATAGACGACGGCGTTGCCGTGGTGGGGATGGCATGCCGCCTTCCACAGGCATCGACACCGGAGGCCTTGTGGCGTCTGCTCCGCAACGGGGAAAGCGGGATCACCAGTGCCCCTCCCGATCGGTGGGGTACGGGTCGGCCGGGGACCGGTAAGCGGTCCTCGGCTCTCCGGGGTGGTGTACTCGACGATGTCGACCGGTTCGATCCCGGCTTCTTCGGCATATCGCCGCGCGAGGCGGCGGCGATGGACCCGCAGCAGCGGCTCTTCCTCGAACTGGGCTGGGAGGTCCTGGAGGACGCCGGTGTCGTGCCCGGGTCCGTACGGGACACCGCGCTGGGTGTGTTCGTGGGGGCCATGTGGGACGACTACGCCCATCTGGCGTACTCGGATGACACGCTCACCTCGCAGCACACGATGACCGGCATACATCGCAGCGCGATAGCCAACCGCCTGTCGTACGTGCTGGGCTCTCACGGCCCGAGCATGGTGGTCGACAGCGGTCAGTCCTCCTCACTGGTGGCGGTGCATCTCGCCACCGAGAGCCTGTTGCGGGGGGAGTCGAGCCTCGCCATCGCGGGCGGGGTCAACCTGGCTTTACTGCACCAGAGTTCGGCCATCTCTGCACGATGGGGAGCGATCTCGCCGGATGGCGAGTGTCACACCTTCGACGCACGGGCCAATGGCTACGTCCGAGGTGAGGGTGGAGGGGCGGTCCTGCTGAAGCCCTTCCGGCAGGCCGTGGCCGACGGGGACCGGATTTACTGTGTCGTCCACGGCAGCGCCATGAACAGTGGCTCGGCCGGCACTTTGACCACTCCCAGTGTCGAGGCGCAGGGCGCGGTGCTCAGGGCGGCCTACCGGCGCGCCGGTGTGGACCCCGCAGGCGTGCAGTACGTCGAGCTGCACGGCACCGGTACCCGTGTGGGCGACCCCGTCGAGGCGGCGGCGCTGGGAGCCGTGTTCGGTCCTGGCCGCGGTGAGACGCCGCTGGCGGTCGGTTCGGTCAAGACGAACGTGGGGCATCTGGAGAGTGCTGCCGGCATCGCCGGGCTCATCAAGGTTGCGCTCTGCCTGCACCACCGGGCCTGGGTGCCCAGTCTGAACTTCGAAGCGCCGCCGTCGGACATCCCGCTCGACCGGCTCAAGCTCGCGGTCCAGCGCGAGCTGCGGACGTGGGACCCGCAAGGTGGGCAGGTGCTCGCCGGCGTGAGTTCCTTCGGCATGGTGGGCGCCAACTGTCACGTGGTCCTTGGTTCTCACCCTTCCGCGCACGATCCCGAACGTGCGGCGCGGCGCGTGTCCCCCGTGCTGCCCTGGGTCCTGTCGGGTCACACACCCGCTGCTCTGCGTGCCCAGGCCGTGGCCTTGTCCGGGCATCTCGACGCTCCACCGGACGACGTGGCGTGGTCCCTGGCTCACAGCCGTACCGCATTCCGCCATCGCGCCGTCGTGCTGGGCGCCACCCTGCCCGACCTGCGGTTCGGCCTCGATGCCGTCGCCGGGCAGCGATCGCATCCCTCGGTGATGACCGGCGAGGCCGGCTCCGGTGGCCTCGCCTTCCTGTTCACTGGTCAAGGCGCCCAGCATCCCCGCATGGGAGCCCAGCTGTACGAGGTGTTCCCCCAGTACGCCGAGGCCTTGGACGAGGTGTGCGCGCACTTCGACCGATGGCTCGACCGGCCGCTGCGCGACATGATCCTCAGCGGCGACGACCTCGACCCGACCGGGTGGGCACAACCGGCGCTGTTCGCGACCGAAGTGGCTCTCTTCCGGTTGGTGCGGTCGTGGGGGGTGCGCCCGGACGCTGTCGCGGGTCACTCGCTCGGAGAGCTGACCGCCGCACACGTCGCAGGTGTGCTGAGTCTGCCCGACGCCGTACGGCTGGTCGCAGCACGTGGGACATTGATGCAGGCCCTTCCGCCTGGCGGCGCGATGACGGCGCTCGAGGCCACCGAGTCCGAGGTCACAGCGCTGCTCGCCGACGAGGCGGAGGTCAGCATCGCGGCGGTGAACGGGCCCTCGTCGCTGGTGATCAGTGGCGCCGAAGCCGCGGTCGGGCGGGTGGCCGAGCAGGTGCGTGCCGCCGGGGGCCGCATCAAGCGGCTTCCGGTCAGCCATGCCTTCCACTCACCCCTCATCGAGCCGATGCTGGCAGATTTCGCCGCCGTGGCTGACGAGATCGACTTCCGTGACCCGGAGATCCCTCTGGTGTCCGGAGTGACGGGACAGGTGGCCACCGAGAGGGAATGGGGTTCTCCCGACTACTGGGTGCGCCACGCACGCCTGGCGGTGCGTTTCCGCGATGTGGTCCACACACTGCGCGACTTCGGCGTGAGGACCGCGCTGGAATTGGGTCCCGACGCGGCGCTGACGCCCATGATCGCCGAGTCGTCGGGCGAACTGGCGGCAGTGGCCTCACTGCGGGTCGGCAAGCCGGAAGCCGTTGCGCTGATGACGGCCGTGGCCAGACTCTTCTGCCGTGGCGTGGATGTCCACTGGGACGGTCTGTTCGATCGTCCGCGTCGTGCCGACCTACCCACGTACGCCTTCCAGCGAGAGGGGTACTGGCTCGATGGCGCACGCGTTTCCCAGCCTGAGCAGCGGACCGAGTCGGACCGTGACCTCTTCGCGCCGCACAAGCGAAGCGAGGACGCCCCGCGCACCGTACGCACGGTGCGCGAGCTGAGCGATGCCGTCGGAGCCCAGGTCGCCACCGCCCTCGGGTACGCGGATCCCGCGCTCGTGGACCGGAACGTTCCCTTCGCCGACCTGGGGCTGGACTCCATGACCGGCGTCGAACTGCGCGACGCACTCAGCGCCCTGACCGGTCTCGCCCTGCCCACCGGGTTGCTCTTCGACCATCCCACGGTGGAACGGCTGGCCGCGCATCTGCAGCAAGTGCTGTCCCCATCCCCGGACGACACGGGGAACGACCCGGTGAGGGAACGGCAGGACAGCGAGCCGATCGCGATCATCGGTATGGGGTGCCGGTTTCCGGGCGGAATCAACTCCCCGGAGGACCTGTGGAGTCTGGTCATCGAGGAGACCGACGCCATCACCCCGTTCCCGGACGACCGCGGCTGGGATCTGGAGACGCTCTATCATCCCGACCCGCAACACCCCGGCACCTCCTACGTCCGCCACGGTGGCTTCCTGGACGACGCCGCCGGATTCGACGCCGGCTTCTTCTCCATCTCGCCGAGGGAAGCGCTCGCCATGGATCCCCAGCAGCGGCTGCTGTTGGAGACCGCTTGGCAGGCCGTCGAAACCGCCCGGGTCGCACCCGCCACGCTGCGGGGGACCGAGACCGGTGTCTTCATCGGCGGCACCGACATGGAGTACGGGTCAAGCCTGTACGACGCGCCGGAGCACGTCGGGGGCCAGTTGCTGACGGGCACCAGCGCGAGCGTGATGTCCGGTCGGATCGCCTATCAGCTGGGCCTGCACGGGCCCGCGCTGACCGTCGACACGGCCTGCTCGTCGTCGCTGGTGGCACTGCACCTGGCCGCCCGGGCGTTGCACGCGGGCGAGTGCGACCTCGCCCTGGCCGGCGGCGCCACCGTGATGTCCTCTCCGGGCATGTTCCTCGAGTTCTCCCGTCAGGGCGGGCTGGCTCCCGACGGGCGCTGCAAGGCGTTCTCCGCAGATGCCGACGGCACGGTGTGGAGCGAGGGCGTGGGCATGCTGTTGGTCGAGCGGTTGTCGGACGCGCGTCGTCACGGGCACCCGGTACTGGCCGTGCTGCGGGGCAGCGCGGTGAACCAGGACGGCGCGTCCAACGGGCTGACCGCCCCCAGCGGCGCGGCACAGCAGCGTCTGATCCGACGCGCCCTGGCTGATGCGCGGCTCGCACCCTCCGAGGTGGACGCCGTGGAAGCACACGGCACCGGAACCACGCTCGGCGACCCCATCGAGGCCGAAGCGTTGCTGGCCGTGTACGGCCAGGGGCGGCCCGAGGACCGTCCTCTGCTGGTGGGCACACTCAAGTCGAACCTCGGTCATGCCCAGGCTGCTGCCGGTGTCGCCGGCGTGATCAAGATGGTCATGGCCCTGCGTCACGGCACACTGCCGAGGACTCTCCACATCACCGAGCCGACGCCGCGTGTGCAATGGGCACAGGGCAACGCGGAACTGCTCACCCGCACGCGTCCGTGGCCGGAGAACGACCGTGCTCGTCGCGCCGCCGTCTCCTCGTTCGGGATCAGCGGCACCAATGCGCACGTCATCGTCGAGCAGGCCCCGGAGACCCCTCTCGCGGCGTCCGTCACCAGGGACGACCGATACGTCGCCTGGGTTCTGTCCGGAACCGACGCCGCGGCGCTGCGGACCCAGGCGCTCCGGCTGCACAGCGATCTTTCCCACCGTGACGACTGGCAGCCCGAGGACATCGCACTGTCCCTGGCGACCACGAGGACAGCGCTGTCCCACCGGGCGTCGGTGACCGGCGCCAGGCGTGAGCAACTGCTGCAGGGTCTGCGGGCCCTCGCCGAGGACACCGGGGACGGGAAGCGTACCGGCACGGGCAAGTTGGTAGTGCTCTTCACCGGCCAGGGCTCCCAGCGGGTGGCCATGGGACGCGAACTGGCGCGCGAGTTCCCCTATTTCGCTCAAGAGTTCCAGAAGGTCCGCGACCTGTTCGACCAACCGGTGCGGCATGTCATCGACGGTGACGACGAGGCCGCGCTGAACCGCACCGAGTTCACCCAGCCGGCAGTGTTCGCACTGGAAGTGGCTCTCTTCCGGTTGTTGCAGTCATGGGGCGTACAACCGGACTACCTGGCGGGCCACTCGATCGGTGAGATTGCCGCGGCCCATGTCGCCGGTGTCTTCTCGCTCAGCGACGCGGCCACCCTGGTGACAGCCCGCGGGCGGCTGATGCAGGAGTTGCCCGCAGGCGGGGCCATGGTCGCTCTCCAGGCGTCCGAGGCCGAGGTCGAACCGTTCCTCACCAGCGGTGTCGGTATCGCCGCCGTCAACAGCCCCACCTCCGTGGTGATCTCCGGGGCCGAGGACGAGGTCACTTCCCTGGTATCCCGGTTTCCCGGCCGCAGGTCGAAGCGGTTGCACGTGAGCCATGCCTTCCACTCCCCCCTGATGGACCCGGTTCTGGAGCGCTTCCGGGAGGTCGTGGCGGGCCTGCGGTTCGGCGAGCCACGTCTCCCCATCGTGTCCATGCTTACGGGTTCCGTCGCCACCGCCGACGAACTGCGCAGCCCCGAGTACTGGGTCCGGCACGCACGGGGCACCGTACGTTTCTCGGACGCGATCGCGACGCTGACCGGCCTGGGCGTCACCACGTTCCTGGAGGCCGGTCCGGACGCGGCGCTCACCCCCATGGTGGTGGAGGCGAACGCCGGCTCGACCGACGTCAGCGCGGTGCCGTTGTTGCGCGCGGACCGTCGTGAGGACGCCACAGCGGTTGCGGCCATAGCCCAGTTGTTCTGCCGGGGACACGACGTCGACCTGGCCGCGCCGACCGGGGACGCCCGGGTGGTGGACCTGCCGCCGTACTCCTTCCGGCGACAGAGGTTCTGGCTGGCACTCACGGAGGGGGCGGCAACGGGCGAGCAGCCGGAACCGGCACAAGAAGCAGGACAGGAAACAGCGCCGGAAGCGGCGGAGGGAAGGTCGCCACAACTGCGTGCCTTGGTAGGGGACGCCTCCGGTGTCGAGCTTCACCGACTGCTGCTCAATGTGGTCCGAGGCGCGGTCGCGACCGTGCTCGGCTATGACACGCCCGGCGCGCTCGACCCTGCCACCAGCTTCATCGACCTCGGGCTGACCTCGCTGACCGCCGTGGAGCTGCACGCTAAGCTGCAGGCCGCTACGGGTGTTCCACTGCCGGTCACGATTGCCTACGACGCACCCACCGCCCTCGCCGTGGTCGACAGGCTGACCTCGCTGGAGGCCCCGACTACGGAGGCCGCCCCAGCGGAAACGAAGGGCGAGCCCGACGAGCCGATCGCCGTCATCGGCATGGCCTGCCGCTATCCCGGCGGTGTGTCATCGCCGGAACAGCTGTGGCAGCTCGTCGCCGAAGGAACGGACGCCATCGCGCCCTTCCCGGACAACCGGGGCTGGGACATGGAAGCGCTCTTCGACGCCGATCCGAGCAGTTCCGGGAAGACCTACACCCGTCAGGGCGGATTCCTGCACGACGCGGGAGGGTTCGACGCCGGCTTCTTCGGCATATCGCCGCGAGAAGCGCTCGCCATGGAACCACAGCAGCGGTTGCTGCTGGAAACCGCCTGGGAGACCTTTGAGCGAGCCGGTATCCCTGTCGACTCGGTACGGGGCACCGCCACCGGTGTGTTCCTGGGCGCCTCGGCACAGGCGTACGGACCCCTGATGCACGACGCGCCGCGGCATGTCGAAGGACACATGCTCACCGGCGGCCATCCCAGCATCATGTCCGGCCGTATCTCCTACCAGCTGGGCCTGACCGGACCGGCGCTGACGGTGGATACCGCGTGTTCCTCGTCGCTGGTCGCCCTTCACCTGGCAGCCCGTTCACTGCGCGCGGGGGAGTGCACGCTCGCGCTGGTCGGCGGTGCGAACGTCATGTCGCTGCCCGGCGCGTTGCTCGAGTTCTCCCGCCAGGGCGGGCTCGCCCCCGACGGACGCTGCAAAGCGTTCTCCGCCGACGCGGACGGTACCGACTTCGCCGAAGGTGTGGGCGTGCTGTTGGTCGAGCGGTTGTCGGACGCGCGGCGCCACGGACATCAGGTACTGGCCGTACTGCGAGGCAGCGCGGTCAACCAGGACGGTGCGTCCAACGGCTTGACCGCCCCCAACGGCCAGGCCCAGCAGCGGATGATCCGCAGCGCACTGGCCGATGCCCGGCTGGGCTTCCCCGACATCGATGTCGTCGAAGCACACGGCACGGGCACCCGGCTCGGTGACCCGATCGAGGCCGAGGCGCTGCTTGCCACTTATGGAGCGGATCGGCCCGGTGAACCCCTCTACCTGGGGTCGATCAAGTCGAACATCGGTCACACTCAGCACGCCGCGGGCGTCGCCGGCGTGATCAAGATGGTGATGGCCATGCGCCACGGCGTGCTGCCCAAGACGCTGCACGCGGAGGAGCCGAGTCCTCATGTGAACTGGTCGGCGGGCAAGGTGGAACTGCTCACCTCAGCCCGCTCCTGGCCCGAGACTCAGCGTCCACGCAGGGCTGGGATCTCGGCGTTCGGCTTCAGCGGCACCAACGCCCACGTGATCATGGAGCAGGGCGACGCCGCGAGGACGGATCAGGGGACCGACCGCCCTCCATCCCCCGCTGTCATCCCCTGGGTGGTGACCGCGCGCAGTGAGTCGGCGCTGCGGGAACAGGCCAGTCGGCTGCTCGACGCGGTGGCGGCAGGCGACGACGACCTCGCGGACATCGGCGCGTCTTTGCTGGAACGCCGCTCGATCCTCGACCACCGGGCCGTCGTCCTCGGGCAGGACCGCGACTCACTGCTGGAAGGACTCATGGCGCTGCGGTCCGCAACCCCCCATCCAGGCGTGGTGACCGGCCGGGCCTCCGTCGGGGACGACGGTGTGGTGTTCGTCTTCCCCGGCCAGGGATCGCAGTGGTCCGGCATGGCCACAGCCCTGCTGGAGACCAGTGAGGTGTTCGCCGAGTCGATGGCGCGCTGCGAGGCCGAGCTGTCCGAGTTCGCCGACTGGTCGCTCCTGGACGTCCTGCACGAGGTTTCCGGTGCGCCGTCGCTGAAGCGGTTGGACGTGGTGCAGCCCGTCCTGTTCGCGGTACACGTATCGCTGGCCGCCGTGTGGCGGTCCATGGGGGTCGAACCCGCCGCGGTCGTCGGGCACTCCCAGGGAGAGATCGCTGCCGCCTGTGTGGCAGGAGCGATCTCCCTGCGGGACGGGATGCGGATCGTGGCGCTGCGCAGTCGCCTCATGGGGGAACTGAGCGGCAAGGGTGCGATGCTGTCGGTCCCGATGCCCGCTGGACAGCTGAAAGAACTGCTGCCGCAGTGGGGCGAGAGGCTGTCCGTCGCCGCTGTGACGGGTCCACAGGTGACCGTCGTGTCCGGCGAACCGGACGCGATCGAGGAACTGTTCGCGAAGCTCGGGAATCTGGGTGTCAAGGCCCGCAGAATCGCCGGTGCGGACGTCGCCGGACACTCCGCCCAGGTGGAGGTCCTGCGTGAACGCCTGCTGGAGATCCTCGCGCCGGTGGCCCCGCGGACCCCGACCGTCCCCTTCTACTCCACGGTCACCGGTGAGCTGCTCGACACGACGGTCCTCGACGCGGACTACTGGTACCGCAACATGCGTGAACCCGTGCTGTTCCAGCCGGCCCTGGAGGCCCTGGCGAGGCGTCATCACCGCGTGTTCCTGGAGGTCAGTGCGCACCCCGTGCTCACCATGGGCGTGCAGGAAACGGTGGAGCAGACCGGCGGCGAGGTGATGGCGACAGGATCGCTGCGCCGCGACCACGGCGGCCTGGACCAGTTCCTGTCGTCGGTCGCGACACTTTTCGTCAACGGGGTCACGGTGGACTGGAGCGCGCTGCTGCGCGGCGCCGCGACGGTGGAACTACCGACCTACGCCTTCCAGCACGAGTGGTTCTGGCTAACTGCGGCCGCCGGAACGGGCGACCGCGCCGGAGCCGTGTCGACCGGCGCGCGTCACCCGCTGGACGCGGCGGTGGATCTCGCCGACGGACGGGGCGCGCTGCTCACCGGCAGGATGTCAGCCGCTTCCCAGCCGTGGCTGATCGGCGAGGTGAGGGGAGAGCGAGCCGTCGTGCCCGGCGCCTTCATCACCGACTGGGTCGTCCAGGCCGGCGACCACGTCGGACTCAGGAAGGTCGACAGCCTGATGATCGGCGCGCCGCTGCTGATGCCCGAGACCGGCGCGATCAGCGTTCAGGTCTCGGCCGGGCCAGCGGACGAGTTCGGACGCCGCGAGGTCACGGTGCACTCACGGCCCGACGACGGTGGTGATCTGCCGTGGACCCGGCACGCCGTGGCGATACTCAGTGAACATCCAGCCCGCGCCGAGTCCTTGACGGAATGGCCTCCCTCCGGTGCTGTCGACATGGATGTCGAGCAGCTGTACAGGGACCTGGAGGCCGCCGGGCACAGGTTCGAACCTGCCGCACGAGGGATACGCCGTCTGTGGCGTGCGAGGGAGGAACTGTTCGCCGAAGTAGCGCTGCGGGACGACTCCGTTGCCGGGGATGTCACCGGGTTCCCGCTCCACCCGCTGTTGCTGGACGCGGCGACCCATCCCCTGTTGGACGAGGAGCGCGCTGCCGTCGTCTCATGGTCCGGCCTGAGTGTGCTGTCCGAGGGGGCGCGCACCGTGCGCGTCCGCCTGACTCCCGGCCCCGATGGTGCGGCGCTGCTTCTGGCCGACGCGTCGGGGGCGCCAGTAGCCGTCGCGGAAAAGGTGTGTGTCGGGCCGGTGGCCCAGGACGCCCCCCGCGTGACCGACGCCGGAGTGCGGGAATCGCTGTACAACCTGGACTGGAAGAGAATTCCGGTCGATCTGCACGTCACCATGGACCACGGGTGGTCGACACTGCTGCCGCCGGAGCTGCCGCACGCCGCCACCTGGCCCCTGACAGGTCACCCGGATCTCGGATCGCTGGCCGCGGGCGGGATACCGGAGGTCATCCTGTTGCCACTGACCGGGACCGCCGGCCTCGATGTCCCCGCCGAGACCCACGATCTGGTGCAGAGCGTCCTGGCACTGCTCCAGGCATGGCTGGCTGACGAGCGATTCGAACACACCCGGCTGGTGATCGTCACCAGCGGTGCCGGGCCCACCGTCCGTGACAGCCGACAGGTCGCACTCGGCGCGGTGTGGGGACTAGTGCGGACCGCGCAGTCGGAGAACCCGAACCGATTCGTCCTGGTCGACCTCGACGATGTCACTCGCGCTCAGGCGGTTCTGCCCCAACTGCTCGCCACCGGTGAATCACAGATCGCGCTGCGCGGCGACGCGGCGCTGGTGCCGAGGCTGGCGAGAGAACACGCCGAAACCGACCCGGCCGTGACGTGGGACGGCTCCGGCACGGTTCTGATCACCGGCGGAACCGGCGGCCTCGGTGCCCTGGCGGCACGGCACCTGGTCGACGAACACGGCGTGCGCGACCTGCTCCTGGTCAGCAGGAGGGGACCGGAGAGCCCGGGCGCCGATCGGCTGCGATCGGACCTGGAGCGGCGCGGCGCCCGCGTACGGGTGGCGCGGTGTGACGTGACCGATCGTGCCCAGCTCGCCTCCCTGCTCGCCACGGTGCCCGACACCGCCCCGCTGTCCGCGGTGGTGCATACGGCGGGCGTGCTCGCCGACGGCATCCTCAACTCCCTCACACCGGACCAAGTGGCTGCGGTACTGCGGCCGAAGGTGGACGCCGCCTGGGCACTGCACGACCTCACCAGCGACCTGGACCTCTCGGCATTCGTCGTGTACTCGTCGGTCGCCGGCGTGCTCGGTAACGCCGGGCAGGGCAACTACGCGGCGGCCAACGCGTTCATGGACGCACTCGCCACGTACCGGTACACCGCGGGGCTGCCCGCCACCTCCCTGGCATGGGGGCTGTGGGGAACCGAGAGCGGCATGGGCTCTCACCTCAGTGCGGCTGACTTCCGCCGCATCGCCGACACAGGCGTGAAGCCACTCGACGCCGAGCTGGGCATGCGGCTCTTCGACACCGCAGTGGCATCCGGGCAGGCGCTGCATGTACCCGCTGTGTTTGATCTGGAAACGCTGCGGAATGATGGCGACACACCGTCGCCCGTGCTCCGTGGACTCGTCGGAGCCGGCCCACGCAGGCAGGCCTCCGACGGGAACGAAGAGGCCGGACTCGTGGAGAAGTTGGCCGGTCTCCCCGCGGACGAACAGGAACGAGTGCTGCTTTCGTTCGTCCAGCACCACGTGGCCGACGTCCTGGGACTGGCTACCCCCGCCTCGGTCAAGGCGTCCGGCCCGCTCAGGGATCTGGGGTTCGACTCACTGACCGCGGTCACCCTGCGCAACCGCCTCAAGGCGTCCACCGCGTTGACGCTGCCGGTGACTCTCGTCTTCGACCACCCCACACCGAGCAGCCTCGCCCGGTTCCTGCACCGCGAACTGGTACCGGACTCCGCACCCCGGGCCGCCGTCGTCGAAGGGCAGGCGGCCGGTCTGATGGACGCCGTAGCGGCCGAGGGGACTCCTCAGACGGCGTCCCTCGACGACCTGGACGGCGCAAGCCTGCTGCGTCTGGCCGCCCGGCAGTCATCCGCGCGATCCGGAGGAGACAAGTGACGAACGATTCCGTCGAGCCGTATGTCGAAGCGCTGCGCAACACACTGAAGGAAGTGCAGGCACTGCGGCAGCAAAACCATCAGCTGGCGGCCGCGCTGACCGAACCCGTAGCGATCATCGGCATGGCGTGTCATTACCCCGGCGACGCGGACTCCCCGGACGCCCTCTGGCGGCTGCTGCTCGACGAGACAGACGCGATCTCCTCGTTCCCCCATGACCGGGGCTGGGAACTGGACACGCTCTTCGACCCGGACCCGCACCACCATGGCACCTCCTACACCCACCAGGGAGGGTTCCTCAGCCGGGCCGACCGGTTCGACGCCTCCTTCTTCGAGATCAGCGACCTGGAGGCGCTGTCCATGGACCCCCAGCAGCGGCTTCTGCTCGAAACCGCCTGGGAGAGCGTCGAGGACGCCCGGATCGACGCAACGACCCTGCGCGGGAGCAGTACCGGTGTCTTCATCGGCAGCAACGCCCAGGAGTACCCCACGCTCGCGACCGAGCGGCTCGGTGAGGTCGAGGGCATGATCATCACCGGCAGCGCCACGAGCATCATGTCCGGCCGTATCGCCTACCACCTCGGTCTGACCGGCCCGGCCCTCACCGTGGACACCGCGTGCTCCTCGTCGCTGGTGGCTCTGCACCAGGCCGTCCGATCGCTGCGCACACAGGAGTGTGACCTGGCTCTGGTCGGTGGCGCCACGGTGATGTCGACGCCGACAGCGTTCATCGAGTTCTCCCGCCAGCAGGCGCTGGCAGGCGACGGGCGCTGCAAACCGTTCGCGGCCGCGTCCGACGGCACCGGCTTCGCCGAGGGAGTGGGGATCGTAGTGGTGGAGCGGCTGACCGACGCGGTGAGTCGCGGACACCGGATACACGCCGTGATCAGAGGCAGCGCGGTGAACGCCGACGGGACGTCGAACGGACTGACAGCCCCCAGTGGCCCCGCTCAGCAGCGGGTGATTCGCCGGGCGCTCGCCGACGCGCGGATCAGCGCCGCAGAGGTCGATGTCGTGGAGGCGCACGGTACCGGAACCGAACTCGGCGACTCCGTTGAAGCCGCCGCGCTCCTGGCCACGTACGGCCAGGAGCGTCAGGCCCACGAGCCGCTCCTCCTGGGAACACTGAAACCCAACATCGGTCACACACAGGCATCCTCCGGCATCGCCAGCGTGATCAAGATTGCGCAGGCGATGAAGGCGGGAGTGCTGCCGAAGACGCTGCACATCGATCGGCCGCACCCCGAAGTGGACTGGGCCGGCGGACACGTCGAGCTGATCGACAGAACCAGGAAGTGGCCGGACACCGGACACCCGAGGCGTGCGGGTATCACCGCGTTGGGCATGAGCGGAACCAACGCTCATGTGATCCTGGAACAGCAACCGTCCACAGAACCGGATCGCGCACCCGGGCGCACGCCGCCGGTGCTGCCGTGGCCGGTCTCCGGACACTCGGCGGCCGCACTGGGAGCCCAGGCCCGGCGGCTGACCGAACACCTCGACACCCGTCCCGCCCCACACCCCACGGACCTCGCGTGGTCACTGGTGCACACCCGCGCGGCGCACACCCACCGGGCCGTGGTGGTCGGCAGCGGTCTCGACGATCTGCGCGCAGGGCTGGCGGCCGTCGCGGATGCGCAGCCCAGCGCGTCCGTGGTGACCGGTCAGCCCGTCGCGGGCGGGGTCGGTCTTGTCTTCACCGGTCCCGGGAGCGCCCCCGCCGGCATGGGCCGAGAGCTCTACGAGGCATGTCCGGCCTACGCCAAGGCCCTGGACGAGATATGTTCGCACCTGGGCGCCGAGACCGGGACTGCGGTGCGGGCCGCGGTGTGGGGAGACCGTGCGCCGCAGCCGCCGGGATGGACACCGCTGGTGGAGTTGGCCTTCGGTGTCTCCTACTACCGGCTGCTGAGCTCGTGGGGCCTGCGGCCGTCCCTGGTATCCGGGCGAGGAGCGAGCCGCGTCACGGCCGCGCACGTGGCCGGCCTGCTGTGCCTGGCGGATGCCGTACGCCTGGCCGAAGCGGTGGAAAGCGGCTCCCGAAGCGAGGTCCAGCAGGTCCTGGATGGGTTGTCCGTCGCCGAACTGGAATTTCCGGTCCCCTACGTCCACGCAGAGCTGCGCACCGCCGGGTTCTGGTTCGGCACGGACACACCCCCGCCGGACCTCTGGAAGCAGCGGGACGTGGCCACCGTCGTCGAATGCGGCCCCGCGTCGGTGGAGGCCGGACCCGGCGTCACCGTACTGCGCGCGCCCGCGGCCGAGCCAATGACGGCTATGACGCTCCTGGCTCAACTGTACTGCCGAGGCGTGGAGATCGACTGGGAAGCGGTGTTTCGCGAGGTCGAGCCCGGCACCGTCGATCTGCCCACCTACGCCTTCCAGCGCGAACGCTACTGGCTCGCGGAATCACGCTGACCAGTCCTCCCACTGAACGAAACGACCCCTTGCGAAAGGCGAAACGATGACGACTCTGTCGGAGACAGTACTGAGCGGCGGCACACCTGAGGAGATCGAACGTGCCGACGTCCCACGGGAGTACCTGGCCGCCCACCTCGACGCAGCGGACACGGACATGTTCCGCGGCATGCGGGACAAGGACGTCCGCAAGTCGCTGCGCGTCGGCCGTGTGCCGACACCCGAGCTGGCTCCGGATGAGGTCCTCGTCGCGGTGATGGCCAGCTCAATCAACTACAACACCGTCTGGTCGGCGATGTTCGAACCCATCCCGACGTTCCGGTTCCTCAAGCAGTTCGCCCGCCAGGGCGGCTGGGCGACCCGGCACGACCAGCCATACCACGTGCTCGGCTCCGACGCCTCCGGGGTGATCGTGCGCAAGGGCTCCGGGGTGCGCCGTTGGAACATCGGTGACCATGTCGTCGTCCACCCGGTGCAGGTCGATGACCAGGAGCCGGCGACGCACGACGATGCCATGCTCGGTCAGGAACAGCGGGCCTGGGGGTTCGAGACGAACTTCGGCGCCCTGGCCGAGTACTCGGTGGTCCGCGCCAGCCAGTTGCTGCCGAAACCAGCCCATTTGACCTGGGAGGAAGCCGCGTCCAATCCGCTGTGCGCGGGTACCGCCTACCGCATGCTCGTCGGGGACCATGGAGCCCGGCTCAAGCAGGGGGACGTCGTCCTGGTGTGGGGCGCGGCCGGAGGGCTGGGAGGATACGCCGTGCAGTTCGCCCGCAATGGCGGTGCCGTTCCAGTCGGTGTGGTCGGTTCGCCGGAGAAGGCCGAGGCGGTACGCCGGCTGGGCTGTGACATCGTCATCGAGCGCAGTGAGATCGAGCTGGACGGCGACCCCTCCGACGACCCTGCTCAGGTCATCGCCATAGGCAAGAAGCTGGGCACGATCATCCGCGAGCGCACCGGCCGGGACCCGAACATCGTGTTCGAACACGTCGGGCGTGCCACCTTCGGTATCTCGCTGTTCGTCGCCTCACGCGGCGGAACAGTCATCACCTGCGGGTCGAGTACGGGGTACCAGCACGTCTATGACAACCGGTATCTGTGGATGCGGCTCAAGCGGGTGATCGGCAGCCATGCGGCGAACCTGCAGGAGCAGTCGGAATGCGGGCAGTTGATCGGCTCGGGACGGATCGTCTCGACGATGTCCCAGGTCTTCCCCCTGAGCGAAACCGGCGAAGCCGCCCGACTGGTGCAGAAGAACGGGCACATCGGCAAGGTCGCCGTGCTCTGCCAGGCACCGAGCGCCGGCCTCGGTGTCACCGACCAGCGCCTGCGTGACGAGATCGGCGCCGAGCGCCTGGCTCCGCTGGTGGATGTGGGTGGCACGCAGTGACCGTCCCCGCCATCGGAACATCAAGCATCGGTTTCGGATCGAAGATGTGGTGACAGGCGGCGACGAGATCCGGACGCCACGGAGTGAATCGTCCGTGCGACGGGACTCATGAGAGGCGTCGTCTCGACCGAGCCGGACGCACGGACGACGGCCACGGTCTGGCGACTGCTGGCCGGTACCGCGCCCATGGGGTTTCCCGCCCCGGATGCTGCCCCCGCCGTCGTGGAATGGTCGACGGCGGGAGTGCACGTCAGAGCCGCGGCCCCGTCTCTCCGGTGAAGAAGCCGTAGGGCTGTCGATCTTCGCCGGCTCAGACCGAGACGCGGCCGTCAACCAGGACGGGAGCCGAATCAGCGGTGGTTGCGGGTGGAGAGCGTCTGGCCGTGGACGCGGCAGTCGACCCGTGCGGCGCGATCTCGCCGCCGAGGCCGCGCGGGAAGGCCCGCCGACCGTGCCCCGACGCGGCGACGCCTGTCGTAAGGGGTGATTGACAGGCCGTGGATACGCGCATGCACAGGCGATAGAAGTGGAGCAGCACGGAGAAGAGAGCAACTCTCGGAAGGGATAGCGTCATGATCGATCGCGCAGGGCTGGCGGGCTTTCTCCGCAACCGTCGTGAGGCACTTCAGCCGGAGGACGTCGGGATGCCTCGGGGATGGCGCCGCAGAACTACCGGGCTACGGCGGGAGGAGGTCGCGACGCTGTGCCACATGTCACCCGACTACTACTCCCGCCTGGAGCGCGAGCGCGGTCCGCAGCCGTCGCCGCAGATGCTCGCCTCGATCGCCCAGGGACTCCACCTGTCCATAGACGAGCGTGACCATCTGTTCCGGCTGGCCGGGCACAACCCGCCGCCGCGTGACGGTTCCGGTGAGCACATCAGCCCCGGGTTGCTGCGTGTTCTGGACCGGCTGCAGGACACGCCCGCGCAGATCGTCACCGAGCTCGGGGAGACCTTGCGGCAGACACCGATGGGTGTCGCCCTCACCGGCGATACGACGCAGTACACAGGTCCTGCCCGCAGCAGTGGCTACCGGTGGTTCACCGACCCCGGTGCCCGGGACCTGTACGCTCCGGAGCAGCACGCGTTCATGACCCGGATGTACGCCGCGGGCCTGCGCAGGGTCGCCACCCTCCGGGGTCCCGGCTCCCGAGCCGCGTATCTGGCGGACCTGCTCCTGGACTCCAGCGAAGAGTTCCGGCGGGTGTGGGACGACCATGAGATCGGGATCCGTCCGCGCGAGGTCAAGCACTTCGTCCACCCCGAGGTCGGTGCTCTGGAGCTGAACTGCCAGCACCTGATCGATCCGGACCAGGCTCATTCCCTGATGGTCTACACCGCCGTCCCGGGCACGGAGAGCTACGAGAAACTACAGGTCCTGTCCGTCATCGGCACACAGACGCTGCACTGACCCGGCGCCCCGAAGACGTCGCATCCGTGTGCATACCACCAGCCCGTTGGAGAGATGGCAATCCATGGACTCATTCCGACTCGACGCCAGCATCCTTCCCGGCGCCTCCGCCAGTGCTGAGATAGCCGACATCGGTCGGGGCAAGTGGAGCGCAGCCCCCGACGGCACAGTGAGCCGTTTCCAACCTCGGCTTGACGTCGCGAGGTGGCTGCCTGAAGAACGGGACGGATACCGCTGGTTGGCGGCCGCCAAGCGGCCACCACCTGAGGCGGAGACGCTCTGTTCCAGCCTGCGCCGGATGCTCCGCCACGACGCGGTGACCACCGTCTACCGAAAGAGGCTTCTTCGCGGTGAACACCTCCGCTGCCCCAGCCGCGCCCCGTCCTGCCCCTGCTTTCGCGTCGCAGCCACACGGGCTGTTCATCGACGGCCGTGAACAGCCCGCCACCGACGGCGAGAGCATGGCCACGGTCGACCCGATGACCGGCGCCGACCTCACCACCATCGCCGTCGCTGGGCGCGACGACATCGACGCGGCTGTGCGGGTCGCACGACGCGCCTTCGACGATCCGGCCTGGGGGGCCGTCGGCCCGGAACAGCGCAGCCGCGTGCTGCATCAGATCGCCGACGTCATCGAGGCGAACACCGACGAGTTGGCCACCCTTGACTCCCTGGAGATGGGCGGCCCGTTGATGCTGACGCATGGGATGGTCAACCACACCGTCGAGGTCTACCGCCACTACGCCGGCTGGCCGACCCGGATCTACGGCGCCACCGCGCCCTCCGCTCCCGGCCAGCTGAAGTACACCAAGCGCTCCCCGCTGGGCGTGGTCGCCGCGATCGCTGCCTGGAACGGCCCTCTCGTACAGATGGCCTACAAGATCGCCCCCGCACTGGCTACCGGGAACACCGTCGTTGCCAAGCCCTCGGAGCAGACCTCGCTGAGCCTGCTGCGCCTGGCAGGACTCATCCGTGAGCACACCGACCTGCCTGACGGCGTCCTCAACGTCATCACCGCCCCGGCCAGAGCACCGGGGCGGCCCTGATCACCCACCCGGACGTTAACAAGATCAGCTTCACCGGGTCCACCGCAGTCGGCAGGCACGTCCTGGCGTCCACCGCCCGTGACGTCAAGCGCGTCACCCTCGAGCTGGGCGGCAAGTCACCGTTCATCGTCTTCGAGGACGCCGATCTGGAGGCCGCCGCGTTCTCCGCCGCGCTGGGCTTCTGTGCGGGTAGTGGCCAGGGATGCGTGGCCGGAACGCGCGTCTTGGTGCAGGAATCCATCCGCGAGGAATTCACCAGCCTGCTCGCCGAGAACATTGCTGGGTTCCCTCTGGGCGACCCCTTCGACCCGCAGGCTGTGATGGGCCCTCTGGCCTCCCGCGGCCACTACGAGAAGGTCACCAGCTACCTCGATCTGGCCCGCCAGGCTGGCGGGAAGATCATCGGTGACACCCGAGAGGAGTCAGACGACCTGTTCGTGGGCCCCACACTGGTCACCGGCCTGGACAACACCTCACGCGTCGCCCGGGAAGAGATCTTCGGTCCTATCGCCGTACTACTGCCGTTCCAGGACATCGAAGAGGCGGTGCGCATCGCCAACGACACCATCTACGGCCTGGCCGCCACCGTGTTCACCAAGGACCTCAGCCGCGCCCACACCATGGCCGACCGTCTCCAGGCCGGAACGGTGTGGGTCAACACCGTCAACCAGATGAGCAGCGGACCGCTGCCTTTCGGCGGGTTCAAGCAGTCCGGCATCGGCAGGGAGCACGGAACCGAGGTCCTCGACGCCTACACCGAGACCAAAGCCGTCGTCGTCAACCTCTGAGCCCGGAACCGAGCCCGGCCCCGCGGCGCCCCGCTGACGAAGCAACGCCACGGTGTTCCGGCCCGCAGCCGCTCTGGCGGACGGCCGCGGGTTGGAACCTGAGGGGGGAGATAACAGCGGTGCCCCGTGAACGTCGGCGCGGGCTCCTGGCCCCGGTACGCGGGGGCGAAGTCGCGGGTGGCGGCGGTCCGGCGCCAGCTGGACGACGCGCTCGGCCCGATGTGCGGCGGCTGCGATGGCGCCCTCGGCGTCGAGGCCGATCACGACCACTTCACCGGGCTGCTACGCAGGCTCTTATCCGAACTAGTACTCCAGCAGGATTTCGCTGTCTGAGCTGCGGGTTTCGGTGAGCGGCTGGAGTGTAGCGAGTCTGGAATGGTCGGGGGCGGTCTCACGGAGGCCGCCCCTCGATCGTGTGGCAACGTCGTAGTCGGTGGCAGCGCGGGGGAGATTCTTCGCTACGTGATCACTGAGAGTGCTGTCAAGCAATGGGATCTTGAACTGAACGACCTCTTCGTGGCCATCGGACATCGGTTCGGCCGTGTGGAGCTTCGCCGCCGCATGCGTGACTACGTACGCGGGCTGCTCGCCCCGGTGAGCCGGAAGAACAGCTGGCAGCTGGCCGAGCAGGCGGGCCACTCCACTCCCGACGGCCTGCAGCACCTGCTCGCCGGCGCGAAGTGGGAGTCCGACGATATCCGCGATGACCTGCAGGAATACGTCGCCGACAAGCTCGGCGAAGACAGCGGGGTCCTCATCATCGACGACACCGGGTTCATCAAGAAGGGCACAGCCTCCGCCGGGGTACAGCGGCAGTACTCGGGCACCGCCGGCCGTACGGAGAACTGCCAGATAGGAGTCTTCGCCGCCTACGCCACGCCCAGGTGGCGGGCCCTGGTCGACCGCGAGCTGTATCTGCCCAAGTCCTGGACCGGAGACCGCGAACGCTGCCGGACCGCGAAAGTCCCCGACGATCGGGAGTTCGCCACCAAGGGCGAACTGGCCAGACGCATGGTGCTGCGGGCCCTCGCCTCGCCACTGCCCATCCGCTGGGTCACTGCGGATGCCGCCTACGGACAGGAGAGCCGCTTCCGCCGGCTGCTGGAGCAGTCCGGCGTCGGATACGTGCTGGCCGTGCCCAAGTCGCAGTTCACGGTGGGCTGCCCCCGCATCGAGGCCCTGTTCGCACAGGCCCCGGACAAGGCGTGGGAGAAGATCTCCTGCGGCCAGGGCGCCAAGGGACCTCGCGTCTATCACTGGGCAACGGTGCGACTGCCGGCTGCCGCCGAGTTCGACTACCAGGGCGAGGTCCCTCAGAAGAACGAGTGCGGCCTGGATCAGTACGAAGTCCGCTGCTACGTGGGCTGGTACCGGCACGTCACACTCGCCATGCTCGCACACGCCTTCCTGGCCGCCACGGCACATCAGGCCCAGGATGCTTGTGACGCCCCATCACACATGACGGCCGCGAACCAGACCTTCACGATCTTGCAACGCCCCTGGGCCCGACCGGCGGGGCTGTGGGGAAGTTGACCCGGTGCCGAGCTTGAGCGGGCAGGGCACTGTCACTATGACCGTCATCGGGCTCCGCGACACCGTCCAAGACCAGCGGAAACGGTCCGACGCCGCCCGAACCCCTGAGACTCTGGAGATCTGCCCGTTCGCGCCAGCATAATGGCGCAACGTTGCCCGGATGAGACAGGAGCATCGGGTGGACATACCCGAGAACTTGACGCGCCGTTGGGCGGAGCATGCGCGCGAGAAGGGGTGGAGCGAACGGACCGCGTTCCATGCCGACGGCCGGGCGTGGACCTTCGCGGAGGTGTTCGACGGGGCGGCGAGGGTGGCGGCCGGATACCGGTCGCACGGTCTACGCACCGGTGACCGGGTGCTGCTCGCCTTGCCCGACAGTGTGGAGATGGTCTGGTGTCTGCTCGGCGCGTGGCAGGCGGGTCTCGTCGCGGTGCCGGTGAACGTCCAGATGAGCCGGATGGATCTGACGCGCGACGTGGTCACGGCTGAACCGGCGCTTGTCGTGGTCGACCCGGAGACCGCCGGGTGGCTCGGGGACAGCGGGCCGGCTCCCACCACCGAGGTCGTTCCGCTCGTGGCTGCAGAGCCGGAGGAGGCATTCGCCACGGGCGGGAACGCCGCCGCGCTGGCTGTGTTCACCTCCGGCACCACCGGGGCGCCGAAGTTGTGCTTCTTCCGCCACCGCGACCTCGGCGCCCCACGCGCGCCTGGCCTGGTGAGCGGACCCGACACCGTCGGGCTCTCGGTGTCGCGCATGTACTTCGTGGGCGGGCTGAGCGCGTCGGTGTTCACCACCCTCGAAACCGGGCAGGTGGCCGTGCTGTCGCGGCCCCGCGCGACCCCGGCCGCCGCGGTCGAGCTCATGCGGCGCCACAACGTCACCGTCCTGTTCGCGCAGCCGAGCTTCCTGGCGCGGCTGCTGCTCGAACCCGGCCATGCCGAGGTACTGGGTAACGTCCGTCAGGCCTTCTGCGCCGGGGAAGTGTTCACCGCGCGACTGCGCGAGCAGCTGGTCCCGATCATGGGCCCCCGGCTGCTCAACACCTACGGAACGACGGAAGCCGGTGCCGTCGCAGTCGGCCCGCCCGCGGTCTACGACGTGCCGTCGGCGGTCGGTCCGCCCCTGCCCGGCAGGCCGGTGCGTGTCGTCGACGCCGACGGACACGAGCTGCCCACGGGCAGCATGGGCGAGCTGCACATCCGCGTCCCCATCGCCACCCGCGGCGTCGCCCACGGCAGCCTCGGACCCGACATCCTGACCGACGTGTGGTGGCCGACCGGCGACCTCGCCTCCATCGACGAGAACGGTGTTGTGCACGCGCATGGCCGGCTCGACGACATCGAGGTGATCGGCGGACAGAACCTGGTGCCGAGCGAGGTCGAACGCCTGCTGGAGAGCCACCCGCGCGTGCTGGAGGCGGCGGTCAGCTCCGTGTGGCGCCCGGCCGGGGACACGAGCCTGCGCGCCTACGTCGTCGCCGCCGCGGCACCCGGCTCGTCCGACGAAGGGCCGGTGCGGGGTGACGACGCGCTCGCCGCCGAATTGGTCGAGCTCGCCCGATCCACCCTGTCCTGGTACAAGGTTCCGCAGGACGTCGTATGGCTGGACACACTGCCCCGCAACGGCAACGGCAAATTGCTGCGCAGGGTACTCCGCGCACAGGGCGACGAGTTCATCCAGCCCCATCGTCACTATCCGGCGTCGAATGCGCCTCGAACGTGAACACGGTTCGGCAAACACCGTTAGGACAAGGCGGCGTTGACGCAACGGCTTACTGCGCCGCCAACGAATCGATGGCCCATCAGGAAGACACCACAGCCGACAAATTGAGGATAACGGGACGAGATCGGCGCGGCGCGAACAAACGTGTCCGAGATCACGGGGAAACCGTGTTAGCCGAGGTGGGCTTTCTGCAAGAGTCACAACAATAACCCTCGCCCGGTCAGGTGATCGATATTTCCGCTCAACCCTCGCAGCAGAGCACGCGATATCGGTTCGTCGTGCCGAGCATCGCGGCGTCGGTCGTGCCGAGTGCGCCGAAGGCCGTCCTCCCCTATCTACAACTGGCGCGTATGCACGCGCCCATAGGCAGTTGGCTGTACCTCCTCCCCGGCCTGTGGGGGATCGCGCTCGCCTCGGCGGGGCTGCCCGACTGGCGCCAGGTGCTGCTGTTCACGGTCGGTGGGGTGCTGGTGCGCGGCTTCGGCTGCGTCGTCAACGACCTTGCCGACCGCAAGTTCGACGCCCGGGTGGCACGTACCGTCGGGAGGCCGCTCGTGGCCGGTACGGTCACGGTCACGGGAGCGCTTGTCTTCGCCGTGGTGCAGGCGGTGGCGGGGCTGCTCGTGCTGGCTGCGGCCAGCGTTCCGGCGGCGGTGTTCGTGGCCGCCTCCTATCCGCTCGTGGTCGCGTACCCGTTCATGAAGCGGATCACCTACTGGCCGCAGGCCTGGCTGGGGATGGTCTTCGGCTGCTACATCCTCGCGGGTTGGCTCGCGGTGGCCGGGAGGATCGAGACTCCCGCGCTCCTGCTCTTCGTCGCCGGTGTCTTCTGGACGCTGGGGTACGACACGATCTACGCCCACCAGGACAAGGCGGACGACGTGCAGGTGGGGGTGAAGTCCCTCGCGCTGCGCCTCGGCAGGGCGACCCGGCCCTGGGTCGCCGGGTTTTACGGGGCGACCGTGGTCGGGATCGTGGCTGCCGGAGCCGTCGCCGATCTGCACTGGACGTTCTACGCGCTGTTTCTGCCGGGCGTGGCACACCTGCTCTGGCAGGTGGTGACGGTGGACATCGACAGCCCTGCCGACTGCCGGGAAAAGTTCATGGCAAACCGTTTCTTCGGGTGGCTCGTGCTCGTCGCCATCGTTGCGGGGAGAGTCTTTTGAGGCGCGGCCACGCGGTCGCACCGGAGCGACGGCGGAGGAGATACATGTATGCAGGCCCCTGGTCCGTGCGCACGGAGTCGCGCAGCCTGGCCCAGTTCGTGGCGCTCTTGCGGGAGCCGGCGAGTTTGGCCACCGAGGTGCTGGAGGAGTGGTGCGGTGCTCCGGTCACCGCGGAGATCCGCCACCGCGCGGATGGCCAATTACTCGTCCCGCCGGCTGAGCGGACATTCGGCGGGGGTTCGGCGCAGGCGGAGCGAGCCCCCTTCTTACCGCCGGAGCGGGTGGCCGAACTGATGCGGCTCTCGACGGGTGCCCGTGTGCAGTTCCGCACCGTTTACCTGCGCGCCGGGACCGAAAAGGTCGTCACCGCGGGCGCCGTCGTGGCGCTCGAGCGCATAAGCCCCGAGGAACACGCCGTGCTCAGCACCACCAACGCACCGCTGGGGCCGGTGCTGGCCGCGGGCGGTGGAGTGCGGCGCGTGATGGTCACGTCCGAACCGACCCGCCTCGACCCCGCCGTGCGACCGCCCTGCGACGCCGACGCTCCCGTGCTGACCGTCACCGCGCTGCTGTGTCGTGGAACCATGCCCGTCGGCCTCGTGCGGGAGGCTTTCCTGCCGTGTCTCCTCGATCGAGACGCCGTCCACGACGCATGAGGGATCCCATGCCGAACTCTCCCGCCGCGGTCTTCGAGCGGCTCACCACCACCGTCCCGCCGGTCCGCATCGAGGTTCGTCTCGGCACCGCCTGCGTGCTCGGCGGCGGCGTCGCCGGCCTGGTCGCGGCCCGCGTACTCGCGGACCACGCCAACCGTGTCGTGATCATCGAGCCCGACCTGCCGGAAGCCGCGCTCAGCGGCGCGGCTCGTCCCGGCGTCCCGCAGGGCTCCCAGGTGCACCTCCTGCTGCCCGGCGGACGCGCGCAGCTCGAACGCTTCTTCCCCGGTGTCGTGGCAGAGGCCCTCGCCGGGGGTGCTGTGTCGTGCGGTCCGGAGCGCACCGCCACCTACCTCGACGACATCGAGCAGATCGCCACGCCCAACGCGCGGTTCCTGGGGAGCAGTCGCCCCTTCCTGGAGACGCTGATCCGTCGGCGCGCGCTCGCACTGCCCAACGTCGAGCTGGTGAGTGGACGCGTCATTGGGCTGCGGTACGCGCGCGGCGCCGTCGAGTCGGTGCGCTACGCGGTTGGCGGCGACCACGTCGTCGCCCCAGCCGACTTCGTCGTCGACGCCTCCGGCCGCGGCAGCAGGCTGAGTGACTGGCTGGAGCAGGGCGGCTGGCCCCGACCGGAGACGCAACGGCTCCAGACCGACATCCGCTACTTGTCTGCCCGTTTCACGCGCTCGGCCGACTGGGACGGCCCCCTCAGCGGCATCTCCCGCTACAGCCCGCATTTCCCGAAGGACATCGCCGGAGCGGCGGTCAACCCGATCGAGAACCAACAGTGGGTGGTGATGCTCGCCCACTTCGGCAACGGCGCCGAGGGCCGCACGGCCGACGAGTTCGTCGCCCGGTGCCGTGAGCTGCCACCGATCTTCCAGGAAGCCGTCAAGGGCGAAATCGTCGGCGAGGTTGTCCCGTACCGCCACCCCGACAGCAGGTGGCGCCACTTCGAGGCGCTCGACCGCTTCCCCGCCCGCCTGGCGGTCCTCGGCGACGCCGTCGCCTCGTTCAACCCCCTGTACGGGCAAGGTATGTCCTCGGCCGCGCTCCACGCCTCCTGCCTGTCGGAGTTCCTGCGCTCTGGCCCCGACCTGGACGCCCCGGCCCGGCACTTCCTCGAGCTGGAAAAGGTCGTCGTCGAAGCCGCGTGGCAGACGTCCACGGCCGGCGACGCCATCCGGCTGGGCCTGGCAACGCCACCGGCCACCGATCAGGGGCGGCGGCAGGCGTGGGCCCTGCGACAGGTACGGGAGGCAGCGGGCCGGGACGAGCAGGTCGGCACGGCCCTGCGGGCGGTGGGGTTCATGACCGCCCATCCGGCGTCGCTGATGGCACCGGATTTGGTGCTTCGCGCGGCGCGGGTCAATGGTGTGCCGGAGGAGCGGATCCGGCAGGAGTACACGATGATGGAGACGACGTGATGGGCCAGACGACGCACACAGCACTCGACCGCTACATGGAGCTCGCCGACCGCGCCGTGCGGGACCCCTCGGCGCTGGCGGAGCTCCCCACGATCTTCGCGCCCGACGCCACCGTGACGCTGCGCGACGAGCCGGTGACCGGCATGCCCGCCATCATGGAGTTCTACCGGGTGTTCGTGGCGGCGGTGGCCGAGAGCAAGCACTACTGGACAACCACGATCCTCGAGGACGGCACGATCGAGTCGCACTGGGTCGTCGCGGCGCGCCGGGCCGACGGCAGCCTGATGACCGCAGCCGGGGTCGAGCACGCGACCGTCGACACCGATGGGTTGATCACGAACCTGCGCAACCGGTACACCCGTACGCCGGGCTGACCAGACCCGGCGTACAGGCCTTCGCCGATGCGCCGGTAGCTGCCGAGAAGGGTCGGGCCGCGGTTGCCACACGTCCCGCCGCGCCGCCCGAGGTGACGGGTCCGGCCCGCCGCGGTGCTCCGCGGCGGGCCGGACCCGGCTGATGCCCTGCCTCACCCTCGGCGCGGAGGAGGAACTCGACGATCGGCTCGGCGGCGCGGTGCTGGCGCCCCCCTGCTGGTCGGAGGACTCCCCGCACGTGATCTGCCCCGAATGCGGCACCTGCGGCCGGGGCGCGCGAGCGTCCGCTTGTCCCCGGGGATGCGGCGGCGACGCGCAATGAGCGGAACGGCAGACAGTCCGCGCGGCGGCCCACTGCTGGCTGCGAATACGCGTGTGGGGCGACGACCAGGTCCTCGTACCCCAAGTGCGGCCAGCGCCGGGGCGGGCTGTTCACGCAACGGATCCTGATTGTCGCCGCAGGGTTCGCCGACATTCGCGCCCCGCACCGTCGAGTCGCGAGACACCGCGGTGCCGATAGCGTGCGGACATGCGTGTTGTGGTGATCGGCAGCGGGGTCATGGGCCTGTCCGTCGCAGTACTGCTCGCCGAAGCGGTTGCTGAGGTCCGGGTATGGTCGGGCGAACCGAGCATCCGGGGGGTATCAGCGGTTGCCGGCGCTCTGTGGGAGCCCTACAAGGCCGAGCCCAGGGAACTCATCAACGGGTGGGCGGGCGAACGTTCCACATCCTGTCCTCGCTGGCGTCCCAGGAACGCAGCGGAGTTCACATGGTCTCCGGCCTCAAAGCCGGCCGTGGCGGGGTGCCTCAACGACCTTGGTGGCACTCCATCGCCCCCGTTCGGCATGCTTCCGGCGACGAGGTGCCCGCGGGGTTCAGCTGGGGGATGCGCTCCACGCTCCCGCTCCTGAACATGCCCCGCTATCTCCGCTACCTGCGCGAGCGGCTCGCGGCCCACGACGTCGTGATCGAGCAGCGGACCGTTCGCCGGCTGCCTGAGCTGTCCGCATCGGAAACGGACGCCGTCGTCAACACGAGCGGCCTGGGGGCGCGCGATCTCGTTCCCGATTCCGACGTGCGCCCGGTCCAGGGACATCTGGTGGTCGTGGAGAATCCAGGGATCGACAGCTGGTTCGTCGAAGCGACCGGTGGAGGGGAGGAGGCGTTGTACATTTTCCCGCAGTCCGACGAAGGCACGGTCATCCTCGGCGGCACCGCCTACGAGAACCAGTGGTCACTGACACCCGACCCGGCAATCACCAAGCGCAACATCGACCGCTGCGCTGAGATCCACCCTGCCCTCGGCGATGCCCGAGTCATTGAGGAGCGGGTGGGTCTTCGCCCCTATCGCTCCCACGTCCGGGTCGAGCGGCAGGACCTCCCCGATGGTCTCGTCTGTGTTCACTGCTACGGCCACGGAGGCTCCGGTGTCACCGTCTCCTTGGCCAGCGCCGAAGCGGCAGTCCGTCTGCTCCGGCAGGCTTAGCCAACCCCCCCTTGCTCCATCACATTTGGGTAGGTTGGACCCGGCGGCCGGGAGGCAGTGGGCGGGGATGGGGATCAGGCTGCGGCCCTGGGCGGCCCCGGTGGGGTCGGGGCCGGCCTCGGGTCAGGGCGCGGTGCCCTGACAGGTGACGATGGCGTAGGCCCCGCTGCTGGTGGTCGTGGTGACGACGGTGCCGTCCACGGCGATGGTGCACGTGATGGTGCCGTGGCCCTGGTTCTGGGCCGAGACGTACAGCTGGTCGCCGATGCCCGCGGTGGTGGTGATGGCGGAGGTGCCGATCATCGGGACGGTGCGGCCGGCGGCCTGGCTGATCTGGCCGGCGCTGTCGGTCCAGGTGACGTCAGCGGTGGTCGCGTCGCCGGTGATCCGGTACTCCACGCTGCGCGGCGCGGTGAGCGCGTCGTGCCGTTCAGCGACTTCCCGGGCTTCCTCGGCGGCGCGACGGTGGCCGTCCTGGCGTATCTGCCACCACAACATCCCTCCGCCTACGGCGGTGATCAGGACCATGGCGGTGAGGACGGCGCGCCTCATGATCTGTCCGGGTTGGTGGGGTCGATGTCCTCGGCCAGGTCCTCGGCGCGGGCGAGGAGTTCGGCGCGGCGCTTGGTGTCCTCGGGTGGGGCGGTTTGGTGTTCGCGGTACGTGGCCCAGATCGGGCGGTGCTTCTCGGGGAGGGGCACGGTGTTCTCCTTCGGTGGTGAGTGAGGAAGCACAGTAGCGGTCCCCGGCGCTTCACTGCCGGGGGCCGCTGGTGCTGTGCTACTGCTGGGTGAGGCCCCTGAACTCCGACTGTTCTTGATGCGTGGGGCGATGTTGGCGAAGCCCAGGTGACCGAGCTCGGTCGCGTCGTACCGCCGCGGCGGGGGCGACGTCGGCTGTCGACGGGCGGGAGCCGTCGAGGGGAGGAGGTGGTCCAGACCTGCAGCGGGATCAGCACGCAGCTCGTGCCGGGCATATCACCACGCCGGCGCCGATTATGTTCCTTGCGGCACGGGAGGTCTGCCGCTTTCACTCCGGCGTCGTGGTGGGGCGGGGGGAGGGGGCAGCTTGGTGCGTGATCGGACCAGAGAATCGCCCGTTCCTGGTCTGCACAAAAGCCGTTCTGTAACACGCTTTAGGACAGCAGGAGGAGGCAGTCCCAGCTTTCAGCGGGGGAGGTGGGCAGCAGTCCCGCGTAGTCGGCCAGTGCCAGTGCGGTGCCAGCTCGTCCGGTGAGGAAGCCGGGTGTTCTGGAGTGGGGGGTGTTCAGCGTGAGGTAAGTGGCGCGGTCTGCCAGGTTCGGTTGGTGTAGTCGCTGGGCGGTGTGGAGGATGCCGGCGCTGCCGTGGCAGAGGGCTGTGCCTTCGGTGTCCCAGTCTTCTGGTGGGCGGGTGGCGAGTGCGGCCATGGCTTGTGTGGCGGCTCGGTGGAAAGCGCGGTCGCCGACGGCACGGCTGGCGATTTCGAGGGCCCTGGCGATACCGGGGGTGCCGTAGCACCAGGCAGTGGTGCGTCCTTCCGCGTGGGTGGTGGCTTTGCTGTTTCTGTCGAGGGCGTGTCCGGGGATGTGGGGTGGCCATGTGCGCTGGGGTGTTTGCCAGGCGAGGAGCCATTCGCCGGCGGCCCTGATGGCGTCGTCCTGTCCGGGGACGGTGTGTTGGGCCTGGTGCGCTGTGGAGAGAAGGCTGAGGGGTCCGGCGATTCCGTGGGCGAGGCCGGTGGTGGCGGCGCCGGTGGCCGGCACCTTGACGGTGGGTGGGTGGAGGTCGGCGGGGAGCCACCAGCCCGGTCGAGTTCCGATGGGGGTGAGGATCAGGTGGGTGAGCGCGTCCAGCGCGGCGCGCAGTCCTGGTTCGGCTTCGCCGCCGTAGCCACGGGTGTGGGCGGCGAGGAGGGCACGACCGATGCCGGTGAGTCCTTTGATGGCGTCGTAGATCACCCAGGGCGTGGCTTGCTGTTGCTCGGCGCGTTGATGGTAGTGGCGGGTGAGCGCGGTGGCGCGTGCCGAGAGCCAGGTCGTGGCGCGGGGGACCAGGGCGTGGTGGGGGTCGTGGGGTGGCAGGTATCCGGTGCCGATGATCAGGGAGGCGGCGAGGGCGCCGGGGCCGGTGTGGATGCCGTCGGGGGGTGCGGTGCCCAGCAGGCGGCCGGCGGCTCTCCAGTGGGCTGCCGCTGTGGTCGGGGAGCTGGGTTCGGTGTCCGTGAGGCAGGCATGGAGGAGGGCGGTGCCGGCGAGCCCGTAGCACAGGGTGTGGGCGGCCCGATCAGACAGAGTCGCGGTGACGGTTTCGGGGTCACGCAGCTCGTGGGCGATGTTCATCGCTGCCTGGGCGGCCCGGGTGCTGAGGGTGGTGTTCACGGGCGGTGGAGAAGGTCGGCGGCCAGGGTGCGCGCGATCCGCTCGGCCCCGGGGTCGGTGCCGAGCATGCGGTTGGCGTGGAGGTGGATGACGTCGCTGGCGCACCGCGCGGCGGAGTCCTCGTCGAGCACATCGCGGTAGGCGAGGAACGCCGCGTGGCGCGCGGCGCGGAAGGCCATCAGGTGGACGGGTAGAAGGCCGTCCGTGCCGACCGCGAGGCGGGGGCGCAAAGTGTCACGGTGGCGGCGCTCATCCTGGGTGAGGCGGCCGGGCCGCAAGGCGGTACGGGGTTCGGCGGGGGCGAGGGTACGGGCGATGTCGGCGGCCCCTGCCGCGGCGATCAGGAGCCGTTCGTCCTTGGTGTGGGGAAGGGTGGCCAGGGCGAGACGGCTGTCGGCGCAGAAGACCGTCTCGGCCGGGGTGATGGCCTGGGGCCCGCCGTAGCGTTCGGTCTCCCGCTCGTACGGCTCCAGGTGAAGGGCGGCGGGGCGCAGGAGTCCCTGTTTTTGTAAGCGTTCCGCGAGGTGGGCGAGTTGGGGCTGGACACGGGTGGCCAAGGTGTGAGGGTCGGCGTGGAAGCGCACCCGCAGGTGGGGGCCCAGGGCGGGGGTGGTGTAGCGCAGCCAGAACCAGCGTTCCACCTTGTCGGGAAGTCCGCTGAGCAGCGGGATGAGTGCGGTCAGGACGGTGTCGTGAAGGTGAGCGGGCGCGGCCAGGGCGGCGGAGAGCCACGTGCTGCCGGGCAGATGGATGTCGGTGCCGGGGGCGCGGCGTGTTGTTCGAGGGTCCGGCGGTGTGGGGCGGGGGTCGTGGCGCCGGGTGAGGGGGACGACGAGGTCGATCAGGTGGCGCTGTCCGTGCGGACCGTCCATGACGGCCAGTTCTTCGGGAGGGGCGACGGGTTCCGCCAGGAAGCGGGTGCCTCGGCGTACGCTGCGGCGCAGCAGTTCCCGGTGGTTGTCCTGGCGCAGATCGAGGGGAAGGCGGCGGTCGGCTTCCTCGGCGACGAGAACGGGTGGGGGCCCCGGGAGGCTGTTGGTGCGCCAGGCGGCGAGGCGTTGTGCGAAGGCGGCGCGGTCGCCCGCTGCGGTGGTGAGGTGGTCGGGCAGGCGCCAGCGGGCGGGGGCGAGCAGGATGTCGCGGTAGCGCACACGCGGGGTGTGGGGCCAGCAGTCGAGCGGGGCCCAGTTCCACGGGTGCCAGGGGCGGGTTCCGGTCTGGCCGAGCAAGTAGAGGAGATACGCGGCTGACGGCAGGTGGCGGGGGGTGAGGCGGTTGTAGAGCACGGGGAGGACCGGCCGTTGGTAGCGGGTGGACCACAGTTGCAGGTGGGTTCCGGTGGTGGTCACCGCGAGTTCGTCCGGCAGCAGGTCGCCGTCTCGGGTGGGAACGTCAAGGGGGATGCGCCAGCGCGCCGCACCGGTCTCGGCGGTCAGGGCGCCGGCTGCGGCCGTGCGGGGGCGACCGACGATCTCGGCGACCATGGGACCGCTGCCGCTGTCGGCGGCTTCGCCGGGGATGAGTTCGGGCAGCCAGCGGTGCCAGCGGCCGGGCGAGGCCCCGGCGGTCTGGGAGCCGGTGCCGGAGCAGACCGCCAGACGCACCCGGCCGGTGCCGCGCAGCAGCTGGATGTGGATTTCGGCGCTGCGTGGTGGAGGCAGCGGCGAGTTGTGCGCGAGCTGGTCGATGTGATCGTCACTCAGTACGAGTTCGTCCTTGCCTTCGGCGAGGGCGTCGGCCAGGAGGCGGGCGAGGATTGCGGTACGGCGTCCGTCTGGCTCTTCCTCGGCGCCGAGCCCATCGTGTGGCCCGGGCGGGCCGAGGCCGGTGACAGGATCGAGGAGTTCGCGCAGCGGCACAAGCCGCTGGTGTCCGTAAGCGGTGCGAAAGCGCCGATGATAGTCCGTCAGCGCCCCACTACGGTGTCCGATGCGCCACAGCACGGAGGCGGCTTGGGCGGCCTGCTCGCCCACAGTGGGAGGCAGGGTGATCTCGGCATCGGCAACCGTGTCCACCACCAGCGGACGGCCCGTTTCGTACAGCTGGTCCGCCAGTGCGCGGGCCTCTTCAAGTCGGCGCCGTCGCGGTGGGGAGCCGGGCGGCTGTGTATCGCACTGGGCCAACAGCCGGGCGAGAAGGGACAGGGCGTGCCGCGCGCCGGCGGTCGACGGCAGCCTGGCCAACAGGTGGTGCAGCGGCTGGTCCCGCAAATCAGCGGGGAGCAGGTCGGTCAGCAGCAGACTGGTGTCGATCATGTCGAGGATGGCGCGTCGGACCGCCGGTTCCCCGGCTCCGGGGTGGCGTCGCTGAAGTTCCGCCAGCAACTCGGCAGCCGGTACTCCGCCGCGGCTGGCCTCCAGCAGTCGGCGCGAGACCGCGGTAGCACGCACGCTGCTCAGCTGCGGCCCTCGTGGGGTGAGGGTCTCAACCTCCAACCGCTGACCCCGCTTCATGATCATGGAAGCGGAGGTGAGGGTCAGTGCGGGCAGCAGATCCGGTTCCTCGTGGAGTAGCCGGGTGGCTACGGCAATCAGCCAGGCGGGGCTGAGACCCGTCACGGTCCGGTGAGCGCTCCCCAGACGCAAGACCGGCATGGAGCTGGCGAAGGGGGCGGGAGCGACAGCGGCGAAGACTCCGTTCGGGGTGGTCCGGGTACGGGAGCGCAGGTCGTAACCGCGGCGGGTCACCTGTCCGCGCTCGGTGCCGTCGGCCCGCGCGGCACTCCGGCTGGCCAGGAACACGCCTTCGTCCAGCAGACCGCTGCTCTCCTCGGCCGGGGCGGCGGCGGGGCGGAGGGGGATTCGGGCCATCGCCACGGGGTGGGGATCGAAGAGCCTGCGCATCAACACCGTCCGCTCATCGCGCCGAAAGTCAAGGGCAGGCTGGGCACCCGCCGTGCGCGTGCCCAGCTCCGGGGGCCACCCCGCTGTCAGCAGCCGGTCGACGGGCCCTGCGGCGGTGACTCCCCGCAGCCATCCCCCGTGGTGTCGCCGTCATCGTCGTCATCATCGTCGCCGCCGAGCCAGACCCCCAGCGTGCCGATGTCCTGTCCGATGGGGTCCAGGTCGAAGATGTCGGCCAGCTCTGCGGGCAGCTCACTCACTTCTACGGGCGAATGTTCCCGAGTTGTTGGTGCTGCCATCTGAACTCCCTCCACTCAAGCCCCCGGTCTCGTTGCCGGCAGGCGTGGATTCCGGGTCCGCCCGCTGCGGACGGACCCGCGTCGTCAGGCGATCGTCAAGCGCGTGCTCGGCTTGTCGACGGTCACCCCGTGGAGGACCTTGTCATTGTCGCGCCGGTGGGCGCGCACGACGGGCTCCCCCTCGTTCCTGGCCTCGCGGTCGAACCGGACGACAGCATCGCTCAGACGTGACGCGAGCTGTTCGCGGTCCGGACCATGGGAGATGATGCCCAGCTCGTAGCGCCCTGAATCCGCATGTGGTGCCGAGCGCAGGGTGAGGTAGGCCAGTGAGCCGTGGTCCCACGCGGCGGGCATCCCCCGCTCTAGCACCCAGCCGATCAGGCCGCGCTCGGCCGCCTCCTGCGTGGCCCGCAACCGCCCATACGGCGCTACCGCGCCCGCGAGCCAGACCTCCAGCCGGGGCAGCAACCCCTCCTGCTCGCCCAACTCCACACCGGTCCACCGCTCGTGCCGGGGGCCGGCGAACGCCTCGACCAGTGCGTCCGCGTCAGCTTCCTGGTTCTCGTCCACGACCAGCCGCACATCCCGGCCTGCCAGCCGTACGCTGCGCGGGGCGTGCGCGCTGCCGCCCTGGATCGACACGAATCCGGATCGGATCAGCGTGTCGGAACGCAGATGGTCCTCCTCGCGGGCAAACGCGATCGTGCGGGACAAACCACGGAACCGCAGCGGAACCACCAGACGCCCGTCCGCGGCAAGTTGGTCTACCCACGCCGGCACCAGGTCAGCCGCGCCGACCGTGACGATGATCCGGTCGAACCCGCCCTCGGGAGCGCCCGGGAGCGGCTGCGCGCCGTCCGCCTGCTGGACTTGGACTTGGGAGTAGCCGGCCTCGCCGAGGAACGTCCGTGCCCGCGCGGTGATGTCCGGGTCGATATCCACGGAGGTCACCGACCCTTCCTCGCCGACCAGCTCCGCCAGCAGCGCCGCGTTGCAACCGCCCGAGCCCACTTCCAGCACCCTCATGCCGGGAGCCACCCCCGCCGCCTCCAGCATCCGGGCTTGCAGCCAGGGCGCCGAGATCGAACTGACGGGCTTACCACGGGAGTCGTATTTGATGAAGACGGCCTCCGACGCCGCGTACACCTCCGTTGCGGACACCTCTGGGGCGAACAGGTGCCGCGGCACCGTGAGAAAGGCGTCCGCCACCTCGTCGGAGGCGATCGCACCCCGCGCCCGCAGATTGGCGACCATCCGCTTGCGCAGCACATCTGGCGCTTCCGTGCCCACGCCGGTCTCGCTCACGCGGCTTCCTTTCCTCAACCCGACGGGCCTTGTCTGCACATCTGACGTGTCAGTCGCTGGGAACACCCTCATGGACTCTGTTCTTGAGAGAGTATCCGAGTGAACACAGTCCGAAATGAGTCGGACCACCGCGGCGCGTTGTCAAAGCCAGGCCGGAGATCGCGACATCGCCTGGAGGCGCCCGATGTCCGGCCACATGGTCGGCCCAGCGGGGGCGCCCGTGGTCGTACTACTCGGTGGTCTGGTTGGTGTCGGGCAGCGGGAAGTGCCGCTCTAGGATCTCAGCCCACTGATGGAGGACGACGAAGCCGGTGGTGTCGGCCTGTGTCTGGACTAAGGCGTGTTTGAGATGTGGTTACAGTGCTTGGCGTATAAGGGTGAGTTGGACCGTCGCTTCGTAACGGACAGCGAGTTTGTCGTAGCGTGTCGCGACGCCTCTGGCCTGTTTCAAGAGGCCTATCCGGCACTCGACCCGGTTTCTGCGCTTGTACATCTCGCGGTCGAATCCTGGCGGGCGGCCGCCCGCCGAGCCCCGGCGGAGACGGTGGCCGGCCTGATCGCGTTTCTCCGGGATGGTGTGCTGGATCTGCCGGTGGCGCAGGTACTCGCGGATCTGCCGGGAGGAGTACGCCCGGTCGGCCAGGACGTGGTCCGGGCGGACGCGCGGTCGTCCGCCGCCGGGCAGTGGCACCCGGATGCGGTCCATGACCTCGGTGAACACCGGGGCGTCGCCTCGCTGTCCGGCGGTGATGACAGCGGCAAGAACGTGGAAGGAGGAGTCGACGGCGAGATGGATCTTGGTCGTCAGGACGCCGCGCGAGCGTCCGATCGCATGGTCGGCCGGCTCGGCCGCAAGGCCGTCCTCGCGCGCCCGGCCCGGATCGTCAACCCCCTTTTCCGGGCCCCGGCGGCGTGCTGGTGTGCCCGGCAGATCGTCGAGTCGACGGACACCTCCCATTCGATGTGTCCGGCCGCATCGGCCTTGACCTGCAACTTCTTCAGAACGCGGGCCCAGGTCCCGTCGATCTGCCAGCGCCGGAAGAGCGTGTACGCGGTCTCCCACGGCCCGTATCGCTCGGGCACATCCCGCCACGGAGAACCCGTGCGAGCCCGCCACCAGATCCCGTCGAAGCACTGCCTCCGATCCCGCGGCTTCCGCCCCATCCTCGGCAGCGGCGGCAATACCGCCTCCAGCCGAGCCCACTGTTCGTCCGTCAGATCTCCACGAGCCACTCCCTGATCGTTCCACACCCTTGATCAACATCTCAAACACGCCTTAGAAGCCCAGGTCAAAAAGGGTGCTCTCCGCGCGAGCGGAGGTGGGTCGCCGTTGGCCCCGCCACGGCCCAGCCATGACCAGGTCCCCCCTTCGATGTGTTGATCAGCGCGGTCGCGCAGGAGACTCTTCCGTCATAAACCGGAAGGCACCGTCCCGTCGAATAGGGACCAGATCAGGCTGGGGAAAGGGGCAGGCTTGTGATGGCCCGCCGACCTCGACTCGTGAAGATCGCGCAGGGCGGAACCCTCTCCTTGATTGATCCTGTCACGGGAGCTTGCCTTGCCTGCGCCACTCACTTCAGCGATCAGTCACTTCCGGCTGGTTACGTTGTCATTAGGCTGATTGCTGGCCTGCCGGTGGTATGCGCGACGGAGAGTACCCAGGGCAGACGGCTATTGTTGCTAGTCAGCCGGATGATCGATCTTGTTTGGTCCATCCGTAGCACAGGCTCCGAACGGGTTCGGCGACGGAGGACGGAGGACTAGAAGGGCTGTGGGAAGCCCAGGCTGTGGTCAGAACATCGATGAGTAGAGGACTCGCTGGCTGTGGTTGGCTCTGCCGTACCTATACCGGAGGCAAGGCGCCGCTGGAGCGCTTCACGCGGGCGGCAGCCAAGGAGTTCGCAGACCGCTGGATCTCCGTGAACACGGTGGCCCCGGGGCCGATGGACACGCCGTCCTTCTACGGCCAGGAGACACCGGGGCGCGTGGCATTCCACAAGTCGCAGGCGATGGGCAACCAGCTCACCCAGATTCAGGACATCGTCCCGATCATCAGGTTCCCGGTCACCGAAGGCTGGTGGTTCACCAGGTCAGTGGCTACACCACCCGCTGACCCTGTGCCGTCCCGACGCCGGCGAACCCGGCCGGCCCCCGGGCAGAGCCGGGGTTCGCCCGCGTCACCACGCATGGCTCGCTCACCGGTCCAGCTCGTGGCTCACTGGGGGCCATGCCGGCGGTTGCCGAGGTGATGACGGCCGTCGGGTAGGTGGTGTGAATCGTTGCCAGTGGGGGGAACGTGCCCTTCGCACTGTCGGCCGAACATTTGGGGTCAGCAGGGGGCCAAGTCATGATCTTGGTGCGCCACGGGAGACGCGGGCCTTCGGGAGAAACCGCAGGCCGGGGTGGGGCGGGTGGGACTCGAACTCACGGCCGACGGATTATGAGTCCGTTGGTTGCCTTGGCTATGGGACCGTATGAGATTGAGCGGTCGCTGGCTGGTGATTTTCGGGATGGTGATTCTGCCCCAGGAGAACTTGTATCACGTTTGTTGGGGTGGCCGGATTTTCGTGGCTAATGTTCCGGGCTGCCTGCTCAGATTGGGTGGGCGGGCCGGAAGGAGTTCTTGTGCGGAAATTCACTCGGGGCAGCAATGTGGTGACGCTCGCGCATTTGGCCGGGCTTTTGGGACGGGACGGGGAACAGGGGAGTCCTGATGGTCCCGGTGATCTTCTTCACCAGGGCTGGTATACGACTGAAGAGGTCGCCGCCTTGATAGGTGTGGATGCTTCGACGCTGCGGCGGTGGCGGACGGTATCGCCTCTTCAGGGGCCGCCGTTCGTGCGGCTGACGTCGCGGACGACGGTGTACAGCGCGCCCGATGTCGAAGCCTGGCTGGCCTCACGCCGTATCGTCCCTGACGTGGCTGCCTGATGATGGTGCGGCTGCCTCCGATGGGGGTGAAACTGTCGGAGGACATCGAGTTCCGGGAAGGCAATCCCAATCCTTTCCGGGCCCGTGTGCGCTGGTTCGATCCGGAAACCCGGCGCCGCCTGTCCCGCTCGGAAATGCTGCCGGATGAAGACGCGGCCGAACAGTGGCTGCAGCGCATGCGCCGGGCGGCGAACCGGGGCATCACACCGGATCGTGCGGCGGCGAAACTCGCCGAATACGGGGAGAGTGAATGGGCCCTAGCGATGCGGGGCCTGGAAGCGAAATCCATGGATCCCTACGGTGCCGGATGGCGCCTTCGGATCGTTCCCACACTCGGGCATCTGGAAGTGCGGGACATCTTCGCCGGGACCGTGGACCGTGCCGCCTACGGGTGGATCGCCGATGGCTGCGGCATGTCCACCGTCAAGAACACCCTCGCCGCGCTGGTGCGGGTAATGGAACAGGCGGTGCGCGACGGCATCATCGACATCAACCCGGCCAGGATCACGGGCTGGAATGGCGAGTTCAAGCGTGCCGAGGACGAACTGGATGACCCGCGCTCACTTGCCCTGCGGGACTGGCAGGCCCTGGAGGAACTCGCCCAGGCCCTCGTCGAGCGATCGGCCGACCAGTACGCCGGCTGGGGGAGCGCCGTGAAGTTCACTGCCTGCACCGCAGCACGGATCGGTGAGACGTCCGGGGTGCGGACCAAGGACATCGACACCCGCACCTGGGAGTGGGATGTGTGCCGCCAGACCACGCCTGGCCCCGGTGGGCTGATGGACAAGGCGACCAAGGGCAAGCGGCGGCGGACGGTGCCGATCATCCCGCAGATCCGGCCCCTGGTGATCCAGCGCCTGGAAGCCGTCGGATACCGGCCCATGGCCCGCCTGTTCACCGGACCCAGGGGCGGGAGGATCACCACCGCCGTCCTGCGTGACGCCACGCACTGGGACGAGGTCGTCGTCGCTCTCGGATACGAACATCTGCGCCGTCACGATCTGCGGCACACCGGGCTGACGTGGATGGCCGACGCGGGGGTCAAGGTGCATGTGCTGCGGCTGATCGCCGGGCACGGATCGCTGGCCACCACGCAGCGGTATCTGCATCCCGACCGCCGGGCCATCGGGGAGGCCGGAATGGCCCTGGCAGCTCACCTCGCGGAGGGCCGGGAGGCGGCTGGTCCCAAAGTGGTCCCAAAGGAGAGGCCTCAGCGGCATCTGCGCGTCGTCCGGTGAACCCGGATCCGAGCGTGGAAAGGGCCGGTGAGCTGGGAGGATTCTCCCGGCTCACCGGCCCTTCGCACCGTCGGGACGACAGGATTTGAACCTGCGACCCCTTGACCCCCAGTCAAGTGCGCTACCAAGCTGCGCCACGTCCCGGTGCCTTGTGACCTGGGGCTTTGCCCCTCGTCTGCGTGCAGTAGAACCATACCGCATTTCAGCTGGTGCTTGCTCCGGGTGGCTGTTGGCGGCGCCGGGGCGGGAGGTGATCGCCCAGCTCGGTGCGGTGCCACCAGGCGCGGGTGGTGCGGCGTTCCGCCCGGGTGGTGAAGCGGTAGCGGTACAGGCGGGCCCTGATGTACGTGGGCGGGGTGTCGGGGAAGGGGTTGACGCGCAGCAGGCGCAGGGTGGGGCGGTCGCCGGCCAGGAGGCGGTCGACGAGGCGGGGGAGCCAGGGGGCCGGGTAGCCGGGAGTGAGGGCCGCGAACCACATGAGCCAGTCCAGGCGCAGATGGAACGGGGCGAACTGGCGCGGCCTGTGGTGCACCGCTCCCGGCTTGCCGTGGAACTCGTACGCCCGCCACTGGGTGAGCGTGCCCGGCTCCGGGTCGTCGGTGCCCTCCAGGACCACCTCGTACCGCTGCCGGGTCACGGTCCCGAACGCTCCGTAGGTGTTGACCAGATGGAGGCTGTTGAAGGACCGGTTCATCGCCTGGGCGGGGGAGAGGAGGTTGCGGACCGGCCAGTAGCTGAGCACGGCGATCAGCACCGTCACCGCCCCGACCAGAACGGCGAACCACACCGGGGCCTCGCCCTGGCCGCCCCCCGGTGGGGCCGGCAGGGGCAGGTGGCGGGCCGCCAGGGCGCCGTCCACCGCCGCCACGGCCAGCAGCAGGGTGAGCCAGTTGAGCCAGGCGAAGTTCCCCGAGGCGATCAGCCACAGCTGGGTCACGATCACCACCGCGGCCGCCCAGCTGCCCACCGGCTGCGGTGCGAACAGGGCGAAGGGGACGATCAGCTGGGCCACGTGGTTGGCGGCAGTCTCCACCCGGTGCAGCGGCCGGGGCAGGTGGTGGAACCACCAGCTGAGCGGGCCGGGCATCGGCTGGGTCTCGTGGTGGTAGTACAGGCAGGTCAGCCGCCGCCAGCAGCGGTCACCGCGCCATTTGATCAGTCCGGCGCCCAGTTCGACCCGGAAGACCAGCCAGATCAGCAGGTACAGGGTGGGCACCGGCGGGTCGATCCGCGCGTTGCCCAGGAAGATCGCCACGAAGCCCGCCTCCAGCAGCAGCGTCTCCCAGCCGAACGCGTACCAGACCTGGCCGATGTTCACGATGGACAGATACAGCGCCCACAGAACGAACCACAGCAGCATCGACGTCCACAGCGGTACCGCGTCCGCCGCGCCCAGGGCCACCGCTGCCGCCAGCGCTGCGCCGGCTGCGGCCACCACGGTCAGCCGGCGGTCGGTGTAGCCGAGCGAGAGGAGGCCGGGGGCGTCCCGGAACCGCACGGCCCGCAGGAAGGACGGCGCCGGGGTGATGCCCCGCTCCCCGGCCAGCGGGCGGAACTCCCGCAGCGCCCCGAGGAAGGCGAGCAGGTAGATCAGGGCCAGTCCGCGCTGGATCACCATTCTGCTGAGCCAGGCGTCGGGGTCGCCGAACCACTCCATGCCGTATCCGTATCATCCACCCGTTGACCACGGCGGGAACTGCGGCTTGGCTTCTGTCCTGGTAAGCGCTTGACCAGCGAGAAAACGAGGACCCTGATGCCGCTGACCGATCTGCCGCTCGATGAGCTGCGCGAGTACCGTCCCGAGGTGCCGGCCCCTGCCGACTTCGACGACTTCTGGGCCAGGACCCTGGCCACCGCGCGCGCCGCCGCCGGGCAGCCCGCCACCTACACCCCGGTCACCGACTCGCCGCTGGCCGCTGTCGATGTCTTCGACGTGCGGTTCCCCGGCTGGGGCGGCCAGCCCATCGCCGCCTGGCTGCTGCTGCCGCGCGGCGCGCGGGGACCGCTGCCCGCGGTGGTGCAGTACATCGGGTACAGCGGTGGGCGCGGGCTGCACACCGAGCACCTGCTGTGGAGCGCCGCCGGGTACGCGCACCTGATCGTGGACAGCCGCGGCCAGGGCCACGACACTCCCGACCCGGACCCGGTGCCCTTCCCGCAGCACGTCAGGGGCTTCATGACCCGCGGCATCGAGGATCCGGAGCACTACTACTACCGCCGGATCATGACCGACTGCGTCCGCGCGGTCGACGCGCTGCGCGAGCACCCAGCCATCGACCCCGCCCGCGTCATCGTGGCCGGCGGCAGCCAGGGTGGCGGGCTCGCCCTGTCCACCGCCGGTCTGTTGGGCGACGCGGTGGCGGCGGCGCTGGTCGACGTGCCGTTCCTGTGCCACTACCGGCGCTCCGCCGACATCGCGAGCGCCGGCCCCTATCCCGAGATAGCCGACTACCTCGGGGTCCACCAGCGGGAGAACCCGGACCGGGCCTTCCGTACCCTGAGCTACTTCGACGGGCTGCACTTCGCCCCGCGGGCCGGCGCGCCCACCCTCTTCAGCGTGGCCCTGATGGACCCCGTCTGCCCGCCCTCCACCGTCTTCGCCGCCTACAACCGCTACGCCGGCGAGAAGGACATCACCGTCTGGCAGTTCGGCGACCACGCGGGCGGCCGGGCCTCGCAGCCGGTCGAGCAGCTGCGCTGGCTCGGGGCCCGAGGGCTCGGCGGCGCGACGCTGAGCTGATCACTCTTCCCCCCACCGCCCCCGGTCATCCACCGGGGGCGGTGTCATGTCCGTCACCCGGCTCGCCCTTCCCCGTCTCCTGCGCGTGCGATTTAATTGCGAACGTTTTGCAGGAGCGTCTGGTGATCAGAAGAAGGTGCACATGACGGCCCGGACCGTACGTACGGCGGTCGCGGCACTCGCCGCCGGCTCACTGCTGGCGCTCGCCGCCTGCTCCACGCCCTCCGAAGGCGACAACGGCGACGACGGTGCCCCGGGCGGCGCTGACTCCCTGGTCGTCGGCATCGCGAACGAGCCCGACACCCTCAGCCCGCTGCTCGGCTACGGCAAGGACGGGAACTCCAAGATCTTCGACGGCCTGCTGCGCCGCGACGCCGGAATGAACCTCCAACCGGCCCTCGCCGCCGCCCTCCCCGAGGTCAGCGACGACGGACTCACCTACACCTATCCGCTGCGCGAGGACATCACCTTCAGCGACGGCGAGCCCTTCACCGCCGAGGATGTCGTCTTCACCTACGAGACGATCCTCGACGACACCACCCTCAACCCCAACAAGGACGAACTCGACGCCGTGGAGTCGGTCGAGGCCCCCGACGAGCACACCGTCGTCTTCACCCTCGGCTACCCCTACGCGCCGTTCGCCGAGCGCACCGTGCTGCCCATCGCCGCCGCCCACGCCGCCGCCGGCCAGGACATCAACACCGGCCCCTACAACACCGAACCCGTCGGCACCGGCCCCTACCTGCTGACCGGCTGGACCAGGGGCGAACGCCTCACCTTCGAGGCGAACCCCGACTACTGGGGCGGCGCACCCGACGTCACCCGGCTCACCATGGCCGTCATCCCCGACGACGACGTCCGCGCCACCCGGCTGCGCACCGGGGACCTCGACGCCGCCGTCCTGCCCCCCAACCTCGCCGCCACCTTCGACGGCGAGCCCGGCCTCACCACCCTCCAGGCCGAGAGCGCCGACTTCCGCGCCGTGACCCTGCCCACCGGCCACCCCGTCACCGGCGACCGCGACATCCGCCGCGCCCTCGACCTGGCCGCCAACCGCGAACTGATGGTCGACAGCATCCTCACCGGAGCCGGCCACGCCGCGTACGGCCCGGTTCCCACCGCCAGCGACTGGTTCGCGCGGGGCACCGAGCGCCCGTACGACCCCGAGGCCGCAGTCCGGCTGCTGGAGGAGGGCGGCTGGGAGGCGGGCGGTGACGGCATCCGCGCCAAGGACGGACAGCGCGCCGCCTTCACCCTGTGGTACCCGGCCGGCGACCGGCTGCGCCAGGAACACGCCCTCGCCTACGCCTCGGACGCCAGGGAGATCGGCGTCGACATCACCGTGGAGTCCGGTTCCTGGGAGGTCATCGAGGGCCGCCTGGCCACCGACGCCGTGCTCTCCGGCGGCGGCGACCCCGCCGACCCCGACTTCGAGCTGTACGGCCTGCTGGCCTCCTCGCTGGCCGGCGACGGCTGGAACAACATGGGCCACTACGACAACCCGGCCGTCGACGCACAGCTCGACCTCGGACGCCGCAGCGCCGACCCCGCGGAACGGTCCGCCGCCTATGACGCCGTGCAGCGCGAGTTCGCCGCCGACCCCGGCTACACCTTCCTCACCCACATCGACCACATGTACGTGATGAGGGACGCCTGGGAGAACGTCACCACCCAGGTCGAACCGCACGACCACGGACTCGGCCACGGCCCCTGGTGGAACGTCGAGGAATGGACGATCCGTCCGTGACCACCGCCGGCACCGAGGCCCGGGCCCTTACCGGCCGCGCGCGCGGTACGGGCCCGGACCGTTCCGGGCCGCCCTGGGCCGCCATGGCCCGGCTCGCCGGCCGCCGCGCGCTGGCCGCCGTCCCGGTCCTCGCCGTGGTCACGCTCGGCATGTTCGCCGTCGCCGCCGCCTCGCCCTTCGACCCGGTACGCCAGTACGTCGGCTCCGACGCCCTCGGCGCCTCCCAGGACACCCTCGACACCCTGCGCGCGAACCTCGCAGCCTCCGGCGGCTTCGCCGAACAGTGGTGGGCCTGGCTGCGCTCCGCCCTCACCGGCGACCTCGGCCAGTCCCTGACCCTGCGCCAGCCCGTCACCCAGGTCATCGCCGAACGCGCCGGCTGGTCCCTGCTGCTGTGCGGCACCGCGTTCGTCATCTCCCTCACCCTGGGCACCGCGCTCGGCGTCCTCGCGGCCCGCCGCCCCGGCTCCGTCCTGGACCGCTGTGTCAGCTCCCTGAGCTACGTCCTGCAGGCCGCCCCGCCCTTCTGGCTCGCGCTCCTCGCCATCTGGTTCTTCGCCCTCCAGCTCGGCGTGCTGCCGGCCGGCGGCCTCACCGACACCGGCTCGGACACGGTCACCGCGGGCGCCGTCGCCCGCCACCTGGTGCTGCCCGTCGCCGTGCTCGCCATCTCCCAACTGCCGTGGTTCGTCCTCTACACCCGGCAGGGCGTCCTGGACGCGCTCGGCGAGGACCCGGTACGCGGCGCCCGCGCCCGCGGCATCGGCGAACGCACCGTGCTGCTCGGCCACGCCCTGCGCTCCGGCCTGCTCCCCGTCCTCACCCTCATCGGCACCCGCGTGCCCGAACTCATCACCGGCGCCCTGCTGGTGGAGACCGTCTTCAGCTGGCCCGGCATGGCCTCGGCGACCGTACGGGCCGCCACCGCCGCCGACTTCCCGCTGCTGGCCGCGCTCACCGTGATCTCGGCGCTCGCCGTCCTGGCCGGCAACCTGCTCGCCGACCTCCTGTACGGGCTGGCCGACCCGCGCGTCGACCACGACGGGATGTGACCCCGACATGACCGACACCCACACCGACCTCCCCTGGCGGGAACCGGCCGCCACCGCCCGGCGGCGCGGCACCCGCACCGTACGCGTCTGGTCCGCCGGCGTGCCGGCCGCCGCCGCGGGCGCGGCCGCCCTGCTCGTCCCGCTGTTCGCCCCGCTCGACCAGCAGGCCGTGGACCTGACCGCCAAGCTGCTGGCACCCTCCGCCGACCACCCCTTCGGCACCGACGAGGTGGGCCGCGACATCCTGCTGCGCTCCGTCCACGGACTGCGCGTGTCCCTGCTGGTCGGCATCACCGCCGCCCTCGTCGCCTCGGTGCTCGGCCTGCTCGTCGGCGCCGCAGCCGGAGCCCTCGGCGGGCGCACCGACCGCCTCGTGATGCGCGCCGTGGACACCTTCACCGCCGTGCCGCACCTGCTCATGGGCATCTTCATCGTCGCGATGTTCCGCCCCGGGATCTGGCCCGTGATCGCCTCGGTGGGCCTTACCCACTGGGTCTCCACCGCCCGCATCGTGCGGGCCGAAGTGCTGTCGCTGCGCTCGCGCCCCTACATCGACGCGGCCATCTCCGGCGGCGCCTCCCGCCTGCGGGTCGCCCGCCGCCACCTGGTGCCCGCCGTCCTGCCCCAGGCCGGGCTCGCCGCCGTGCTGATGGTGCCGCACGCCATCTGGCACGAATCCGCGCTGTCCTTCCTCGGCCTGGGCATCCCCGCCCACCAGGCGAGCCTGGGCACCATGATCAACGGCGCCCGTGGTTCCCTGCTCACCGGAGAGTGGTGGCCCACCCTCTTCCCGGGGCTGTTCATCATCGTGCCCACCCTCGCCATCGCCGGACTGGCCGGCGTGTGGCGGGAGCGGATCAACCCGCGCCGCCGATCGGAGCTGGTGCTGTGACCACCCCTCTGCTGTCCGTACGCCGGCTGTCCGTGCGCTTCCTGATGCCCGGCGGGGCAGACATCGCCGCCGTCGACGACGTCTCCTTCGACCTCGCCGCCGGGGAGTGCCTGGCCCTGGTGGGGGAGAGCGGCTGCGGCAAATCCGTCCTCGCCGGGGCGCTCCTGGGACTGCTGCCCGGCAACGCCCGCACCCGGGGCAGCGCCCTCCTCGCCCCGGACCCGGCGGCCCCCGGGAGCGGTGCCCGGCCGCTGGACCTGCTGGCCGCCGACGAGCGCACCCTCGCCCGTACGGTACGGGGCCGCCGGCTGGGCCTGGTGCCGCAGAGCCCGGCCGACCACCTCACCCCGGTGCGCACCGTGCGCTCCCACCTGCGCGAGACCATCCGCGCGCTGCACGGCACCCGTGGCGCTGCCCTCGCCGCCGCCACCGAGGCGGCGGCCGCCCGCGCCGCCTTCCCCGCCGACCACCTCGACCGCTACCCGCACCAGCTCTCCGGCGGCCTCGCCCAGCGCGCCGCCACCGCCCTCGCCCTGGTCGGTGACGCCCCGCTGCTCATCGCCGACGAACCCACCACGGGGCTCGACCGCGACCTCGTCGCCCGCACCGTCGGCGAACTGCGCCGCCACACCGACGACGGACGCGGCCTGCTCGTCATCACCCACGACCTGGCCGCCGCCGAACGCGTCGCCGACCGGGTCGCCGTCATGTACGCCGGCCGCATCGTCGAACTCACCCCGGCCGCCCGCTTCTTCGGCACGCCCGGCCCCCGCCACCCGTACGCCGCCGGGCTGCTGGGCGCCCTGCCGGAACGGGACTTCACCCCCATCCCGGGGCAACCCCCGGGACTCGACGCCCTGCCCGCGGGCTGCGCCTTCGCCCCGCGCTGCGCCCGTGCCACCGCCCTGTGCGCCGAACAGCCCGAGCTGATCGAGGGCACGGCCTGCCACCACCTCCCGGAGCCCGCCGATGCCTGACCCCACGGCACCGACCCCCGCCGTACCCGTGCCCGCGCTCGACCTCACCGCGATCACCGCCGGTTACGAGCGCCGCCCCCCGGTCGTCCGCGACATCTCGCTGCGGGTCGCGGAGGGCGAGGCGGTGGGCCTGCTCGGCCCCTCCGGCTGCGGCAAATCCACCCTGGCCCGGGTCGCCGCCCTGCTGCACCGCCCCCGCTCCGGCACCGTGCACCTGGCCGGACAACCGGCCACCGGCTTCCGGCACCGCGCCCCGCGGGCCCTGCGCACCCGCGTCGGCGTCGTCTTCCAGCAGCCCCGGCAGGCCGCCGACCCCCGTCTCACCCTCCACGACCTGATCGCCGAACCGCTGCGCGCCACCGCCGACACCGCCGCGCTGCCCGACCGCGTCGCCGCCCTCGCCGACGCCACCGGACTCGGCGCCGAACTGCTGCACCGCCACCCGCACCAGGTCAGCGACGGACAACTGCAGCGTGCCTGCCTGGCCCGCGCGCTCGTCCTGCGCCCCGCCCTGCTGATCTGTGACGAGATGACGGCGATGCTGGACGCCTCCACCACCGCCGCGCTGGTGGCCGTCGTCGAGGACTACCGGCGCGAGACCGGCGCCGCGCTGCTCGCGGTCGGCCACGACCGGGTGCTGCTGCGACGCTGGTGCGACCGGGTCGAGGACTTCCCGCTCCCGCTCACCCCGGCCGCCTGACCCTTCCGGCACGCGCGCACACCGCGACCCCCAGCACGATCAGCACGAGGTTCGCGAAGATCTCCATCCCCTCCAGCGGTCCCGCGATCCGGTGCACCAGCGACCACGCCCCGTACCGGCCACTCGCCTCATGGGCCAGCCCGGCCGCCCCGTTCAGCACCAGCAGCACCCCCACGGCCCCCAGCAGACTCCTCATGCCCACCAGATTCCCCCGGCCACCGCCGACGGGCAGCCGCCGAAGGTATCCCCCCGCCCGACTTCGGTACAGCGCTCCCGGCGGCCCCGCCGGCCGCCCCGGTCCGCCCGCTACCGTCGGGGCATGGTCACCCGCAGCAGACGCGACTGGATCGTCGACATCACCGCCATCGCCGTCGCCGCCTGCTTCTCCGTACTCACCTCCGGGGTGCTCTTCGGCGAGGTGCGCCATCCGCACTGGCTGCTGGTCCTCGACCAGATCGCGGCCGCCGGGGCCTGCGCCGCCCTGTGGCTGCGCCGCCGCCACCCCTTCGCGCTCGCCCTCGTCCTCGTCGTGCTGAGCGCCTTCTCGCACTTCATGGGCGGCCCGCTGTGGGTGGCGCTGTTCACCGCCGCCGTCCACTGCCGGCCCCGCGCGGTGGCCCTGCTGGTCGGCATCCAGCTCCTTCTGCGCCCCATCGGGCTGGCGCTGCGCCCCGAGTCCCAGGTCCCGGACGAACTGGCCCTCGCCGCCTCGCTGGTGGCGATGACCGCCGTCATCAGCTGGGGGATGACCGTACGGTACCGGCGCCGGCTGATCGCCACTCTCTACGAGCAGGCCCAGCGCGCCACCCGGGAGAGCATCGCCCGCGAGATGCACGACGTCCTCGCCCACCGGCTCTCGCTGCTCAGCGTCCACGCGGGCGCCCTGGAGTACGCCGCGGGGGCCTCACCGCAGGACGTGCGGCGGGCCGCCGGGGTGATCCGGTCATCCTCCCACCAGGCCCTGGAAGAACTGCGCGACGTCATCGGCGTGCTGCGCGCCGCCCCCGGGGAGGAACCGAGCACCGACGGCACCCGCCCACAGCCCACCCACCGCGAACTGCCGCGGCTGGCCCAGGAGTCCCGGCTGGCCGGTGCCCGCGTCACCCTGGACCAGCGGCTGGCCCCACCCGACGCCGACGCGTTGCCGGAGAACACCGGACGCACGGTGTACCGGATCGTCCAGGAAGGGCTCACCAACGCCCGCAAGCACGCCCCCGGCGCCGAGACCACCGTCACGGTGGACGGCGCGCGCGGCACCGGCGTCACCGTCGAGATCCGCAACCCGCTCGGCGCCCCGCAACGCCCCGGCGCCCGGCTGATCCCGGGATCGGGGCGCGGCCTGACGGGACTGCACGAACGGGTGGCGCTCGCGGGCGGCCGGATCGAGGCCGGCCGGGACCGGGGACACTTCCGGCTGCACGCCTGGCTACCGTGGCCCCCATGACGATCCGGGTACTCCTCGTGGACGACGATCCGCTGGTCCGTGCCGGGCTGCGGCTGATGCTCGGCGCCGCCCCCGACCTGCGGGTGGTGGGGGAGGCGGCGGACGGCGCGGAGGTCGGCGCGCTGGTGGCGCGGCTGGCGCCCGACGTGGTGCTGATGGACATCAGGATGCCGGGGACGGACGGGCTCACCGCCACCGAGGCCCTGCGCGCCGCGCCCGACCCGCCCGAGGTGGTGGTGCTGACCACCTTCCACGCCGATGACCAGGTGCTGCAGGCGCTGCGCGCCGGGGCGGCCGGCTACGTCCTCAAGGACACCCCGCCCGCCGAGATCGTCGAGGCCGTACGCCGGGTCGCCGCCGGTGACCCGGTGCTCTCCCCGGCCGTCACCCGGCGGCTGATCGGCACCCTCACCAGCGCCGGACGCGACACCCGCCGCGCCCGCCGCCGGCTGGACTCCCTCGCGGAGCGCGAACGGGAGGTCGCCGTCGCGGTCGGCCGCGGACTGTCCAACGCCGAGATCGCCGCCGCCCTGTATCTGAGCGTCCCCACCGTCAAGGCGTACGTCTCCCGCGTCCTCACCAAGCTGGAGCTGAACAACCGGGTGCAGATCGCGCTGCTCGCCCAGGACGCCGGCGTCATCGACCGGGAATCCTGAGCGCCCGCCGCTGTTGCACCTGGTGTGGATGCGACGACGAGGACGGTGCGCTGGTCGGTGCTGGACCGGGCGCTGATCAGGCGCGGGCAGAGTGCCGCCGGGGCGCTGCGGGAGACGGTGGAGTTCGCGGCCGAGATCGAACGGCTCGGCTACCGGCGGTTCTGGGTCGCGGAACACCACGCGGTGCCGGGCATCGCCGGCTCCGCGCCCACCGTGCTGGCCGCGGCCGTGGCGGCCGCCACCTCCCGCATCAGGGTCGGGACGGGCGGGGTGATGCTCCCCAACCACCGGCCGCTGGTGGTCGCCGAGCAGTTCGGCGTGCTGGAGGCGCTCTTCCCGGGCCGCATCGACATGGGGCTCGGCCGCTCGGTCGGCTTCACCGGGCCGGTCCGCCGCGCCCTCGGTGTCGACAAGTCGGCCGCCGACCGCTTCGACGAACAACTCACCGAGCTGCTGAGCTACTTCGGGGAGCGGACCACCGGTGGTGCGGCCCTGACCGCGATGCCCTCCCAGGGGCTGCGGGTCCCGGCCCATCTGCTGGCGGTCGGCTCCGGCGCGGAGATCGCCGCCGCCCACGGGCTGCCCGTGGTGATGGCCCTGCACGCCGACACCGACCGGACCGTGGCCGCGCTGGAGCGCTACCGGGCCGGCTTCCGGCCCTCCCCACAGCAGTCGCGGCCGTACGTCCTGCTCGCCGTCAACGCCGCCGTCGCCGCGACCCACGAGGAGGCGGCACTGCTCCAGCTCCCCGAGGCGTGGGCCACCGCCCGCTCCCGGATCGACGGGGTCTTCCCGCCGCTGGACCCGCCCCGGGAGATCGCCGCCCGCTCGATGACCGAGCGCGAGCGCGGCTACGTCGAGCAGACCAGGGCCGGTCAGCTGTACGGGGACGCGCCCGCGATGGCCGCGCGGCTCGACGCGCTGATCGCGCGGACCGGCGCGGACGAGGTGCTGGTCACGCTCAACACCCACGATCCGGCCGACCGCCTCGACTCCTACCGCCGGCTGGCCGCGCTCGCCGCTCTGCCCGGCGGCGCGGCTTGAACCCGCGGTCCTACTTCTTGTACGCGATGCCACCGCTCATCAGCCGCTGCGCCACGCTCAGCGGCTCGTCGACCGGCTGCTCGGGGCGCCACTGCGGCAGGGCCACCACGCCGGGCTCCTGGAGGTCGTACCCCTCGAAGTAGTCCTCGATCTCCGCCATCGTGCGGAACCGGCCGGTGCCCAGGAACTCCAGCATCGTCTCCTCCACGGCGCGGGCCTCCGGGCCCGTGTCGCTGAAGCAGGTGATGGCCAGGTAACTGCCGGACGGTACCGCCGACATGTACGACTGGACGATCCCCTTGGGGTCCTCGTCGTCGTGCAAGTGGTGCAGGATGCCGATCAGCAGCACCCCGACCGGCTGTGAGAAGTCGATCAGCCGCCGCACATCGGGGTGGCCGAGCACCCCCTGCGGGTCGCGCAGGTCCGCCGTGACCACGGCCGTCTGGTCATCGACCTGGAGCAGCGCCTGACCGTGGGCGAGCACGATCGGGTCGTTGTCGACGTAGACCACGCGCGCGTCGGGGGCGTGCCGCTGCGCCACCTGGTGGGTGTTCTCCAGGGTCGGCAGCCCCGCGCCGAGATCGATGAACTGGCGTATGCCGGCCTCGGCGGCCAGATACCGGACGATCCTGCCCAGGATCTGCCGGTTGTACTGACCCACGTCGCCGATGTGCGGCATGGTGACCCGCACCTGGTCGGCGACGACCCGGTCGACGTCGTAATGGTCCTTGCCACCGAGGACAGCGTCGTACACCCGTGCGATGCTCGGCTTGCTGGTATCGATGAAAGTGGACTTGCCCTGCTCGGAGGCGGTGTTCTCGTGTGACATCGCGGTTCTCCATCCCTCAGCACGTGCGGGTCAGACTAACCGCGCCCCACCAGCCCCGCGAAGGTGCCCCGAGCTAAGCCGACATAGTGTCAAGTACACGAAAAGGCAGCCGAGTTACTCATCGGGCAGTACCTGCGGGAAGAGGGTGCGGAACGCCTCCGTCGAGTCGGAGAGCCCACGGGCGAACGGGGCGTCGAAATGCCAGATGAGATACAGCAGGAACACGATCAGCGCGCTGAAGAGCCCCGCCAGCAGCAATTCGCGCCCGGTGCGGCGGATCTGGAGCGCGAACAGCATCCCCACCACCACGACGGCCCCGGTGATCAGCCCCAGCCACACCACGCCCGGCAGCGTGGACTCCGCGCTCATCCCCCGGGAGGTGCGCGCCTCCGAGGCGGTCGCCAGCTGATGGTGCATGCCCTCGTACGCGTAGCTCTCCGGGGCCGTGAACGGCTCCAGCGCGGCCACGCTCTGCCGCACCGCGGCGAACAGCAGATCGCCCTCCTCGCTCAGCCCTTCGTTGTCGATCATGTACGGCCACTCCTCGTCGACCGTGTAACCGACGTACGCCTGCACGGACTCCCGTACGCCCTCCTGACTCGCGGCGGGGAACGCCTGGGCGCGCTCGCCGAGTTCGTGCAGCGCCTGGGCCTCCTGGCGCACCCACTCCTCGGCCGCGCCGCGTTCCTCCCAGACACCGGCGATGGCCAGTCCGAGCACGATGGCGTACACCACGCCCACCATCATCGTCATGTACTCGATCACGTCCGGGGTTTCGGACGGATCGGCCGCTTGATCGTGGACGGTCGCGCGGCGGTGCCGCAGCTGCACGATCACGAAGATCACCGCGCAGGTGGCGATGATCAGGAGCAGGAGAGTGAACCAGTCGGACAATCGGGTCTCCTAGGAGGTGCCGCGCGCGCCCGGCCGGGTCCGCGGGCGAAGGATCGCGGCGGCCAGCACGGCAGGGGCGAGGATGAGCAGGGTGCGGGTGGTCATCGGCATGCCGTGGTCGGGCCGGTCCTGGCCGGCCGGGGGCGGCCCGGCGACGATCTGCACCGGCGCGATTTCCGGCTCGGGTTCGGGTTCCGGCTCGGGGCCGGGCTCGGGGGCCGGCTGGGGTGCGCGTTCCGGCTCGGGCGCCGGCGGCGGGGCGGTCGCCGGGGGCGGTTCGGGGGCCGGCGCCGGGGGAGCGGCCTCCGGCGCGGGTTCCGGCTCGGGTTCGGGTTCCGGCTCGGGCGCCGGTGGCGGCACCGGTTCGGGGGGCTCGGGTGACGCGGGCGGTTCGGGCACGGGCGGCGTCGGAGGCTCGGTGGGCTCCGGAGGCTCGGGCGGGGCGCAGATCCCGTCGGAGATCACCACGGACGAGCCGCCGCGCGACGCGCTCACCGACACCGAGGAACACCCGCAGCGACCGCCGGCCCGGATCACCACGGAGGCGGAGCCACCGGGGCCGTCCGCCTCGATGGTCAGGCTGAGATCGGAGCCGGGGCCGAACGGCTCCGGCCCCGGCGTCTTGGCAGCCGCCCCCGAGGCGGCGGCCAGCACGAGGAACGCGCACCCGACGCCGACCGCGCCGCGTCGCACTTGCTGCCCAGTGGTCACGGGGGCGATTGTGCGCGGGGCGTCCGCGAGGCCGCACGGCCGAGACCATGTTTTCGCCTGATGTGATGAAAAACGGTTCAGGGGCGCATGATGCGGCGCGGCACGTTCACGCGACCCCGAACTGCCTCTGAACGCCGCCTCGTCAGGCCATCAGACCGCCCCCGGGCGGCGCCAGCAGCCGGGCGGGCTTGTCCAGCGCGCCCCGCACCGCGCTGCGCGCCGCCCCCAACAGCGGCCCCGCCGGGCCGATCAGCGAACCGGTCACCGGCGTCTCGGTGGTACGGCCGCCCGCCGTCAGCATGGTGCGGCGCGCCAGCTCCCGGCGGACCGGCGGCAGCAGCCAGGGCGTGAGCCGCGCCAGCGAACCGCCGATCACCACCCGCTGCGGATCCAGCAGATTGACCGCCCCCGACAGCGCGATGCCCAGTGCCGTACCCGCCTGCCGCACCGCCCGCAGCGCGGCCGGGTCCTGCGCCGTGCAGCGGTCGGCCAGTTCACCGGTACGCTCCCCGGGATCGCCCCGGAGGTCCAGCCCCGCGGCGCGCAACAGCGCCGCCTCTCCGGCATAGGTCTCCAGGCAGCCCCGGGCGCCGCACGAGCACAGCGGCCCACCGGGCCGCACCGGAACATGGCCCAACTCGCCCGCGAAACCGTGCGCGCCGCGCAGCACGGCCCCGTCGACCACGATCGCGGCCCCGATCCCGATCCGGGCGGACACATGGACGAAGCTGCCGGGCCCGTCCGCGCCCGGATCCCCCCACAGCTCGGCCAGCGCCCCGTAGTTGGCCTCGTTGTCGACCCTCAGCGGGAACGCTCCCGACGGCAGCAGCGGCGCGAGATCCACCTCGCTCCACCCCAGGTTGGGCGCCCGGGTGATGGTCGCGGTGCCCCGGGCCACCAGTCCCGGCACCGCCACCGCCAGCCCCGCCGGCCACAGGCCGAGCGCGCCGGCCTCGGCGGCCAGCGCCTCCAGCAGCGAGGCCAGTTCGGCCAGCACCGGCACCGGATCGCTGCCCTCCAGCCGCAGCCGCCGCTCCAGGCGGGCCCGCACCGTACCGCGCAGATCCATCGCACACACCGTCAGGTGATCGACCCCGATCTCGGCCCCGAACCCGCACGGCCCCCGGTTCGCGAGCAGCAGTTGGCTGCCCGGGCGCCCCACCGACCCGGACCGGCCGGGGCCGCGCTCGCTGAGCAGCCCGCCCCGCAGCAACTCGTCCACCAGCGTGGACACCGCCGCTCTGGTCAGCCCGATCCGCCCGGCCACTTCCGCGCGCGACAGCGCTCCCTGGTCGGCGAGGGAATGCAGCACCCGCGAGAGGTTGTGCTGCCGCAACTGCGCCTGGGACTGCGGGGATCTGGGCGTCAACGGACCTCCTGGGCCAGGACCGACGGATGGGGGAGCGGGGCGGCGAACGGAGCCCGCGGGCGGTCCCCGGTGCCGCTCAAGGGCGGCCCAGCAGCGGGCCCGCGTCACGCAGCGTCGCCGACAGCCGCTCCAGCGCCGCCTCGTCGCGCTCCACCGCCGCGTACGCCGGGCCCTGCGCGGTGTCCCACTCCCGGGCCACCGCCGCCGCCTCGCGGCCCAGCAGCAGGCCCGCCGCCTGGGCCGCCGCGCCCAGAGCGACCAGTTCCTGGGCCCGGGGAACGACGACCGGACGCCCGGACAGCCGGCGTACCGTCTCACGCCAGGCCACCCCGCGCGCTCCGCCGCCGATCAGCAGGATCGGCGCCGCCGGGTCGGCGTCCTCGTCCAGGACCCGGTCCAGCGCCTCCAGGAGGGCGAACACCGCCCCGTCGTAGGCCGCCTGCAACACCTGGCCGCCGCTCGTGTCGTGCCGCAGGCCGGTCAGCAGCCCACTCGCGTACGGCAGGTCCGGGGTGCGCTCACCGTCGAGGAACGGCAGCACCACGGCCTCGCCGCCGCTCTCCACCTCCTCGCGCTCGCGGCCCAGCAGGGCCGCGAACCGGTCCACCGCCACCGTGCAGTTGAGCGTGCAGGCCAGCGGCAGCCAGTGCCGCCCCGCGTCCGCGAACCCGGCCACCACGCCGCTGCCGTCCGCCGGCCGCCGCTCGGAGACCGCGTACACCGTGCCCGAGGTGCCCAGGCTCAGGACCGGCTGCCCGGGCGCCAGGCCGAGCCCCAGCGCGCCCGCCATGTTGTCGCCGGTGCCGCCCGCCACCAGGATGCCCTCGGGCAGCGGCAGCCCGGACCGCACCGTCCCCGCCGGCTCACCGGCCGCCACCACACGCGGCAGCGCGGCGGGGTCCAGGCCGATGTGGGCCAGGATCTCCGCGTCGTAGGACTCGCTCGCCGAGGACCACCAGCCGCTGCCCGAGGCGTCACCGCGATCGGTGGTGCCCCCGCTCACCCCCTGCCCGGTCAGCCGCCCGGTCAGATAGTCGTGCGGCAGCCGCACCGCCCGGGTGGCGGCCGCCGCCCGCGGCTCGTGCTCGCGCAGCCAGGCCCACTTGGTGGCCGTGAACGAGGTGGCCGGCACGCTGCCGGTGCGCTCCGCCCACCAGGCCGCCCCGCCCAGTTCCTCGACCAGCCGGTCGCGCTGCGGAGCCGAACGGGTGTCGTTCCACAGCAGCGCGTTGCGGACCGGGAGGCCGTCCGCGTCCAGCGTCACCAGGCCGTGCTGCTGCCCGGCCACCGAGACCGCCGCGGCCTCCCGCACCACCGGACCGCACTGGTCCAGGGCCTCGCCCAGCGCCTGCCACCACTGCTCGGGGTCGCTGTCGCCCTCCGCGGTCACCACGTGCGGCGCCTGGCCGCGCGCCACCACCGTGCCGGTGGCGGCATCCACCACGAGCGCCTTGGTGGACTGCGTGGAGGAATCCACGCCCACCACGAGGGGTCCATCGGGTGCGGCCATGATCGCGTCCTTCCGTCGCCCGGCGCCGATGGTGGCGGCCGGGGGCTTCCACTCCGGGGCAGGGGCATACTAATTTGTCAACGGACATGACGAATAGCCGCAGCACACGCCGAGGAGCCGCGATGTCTTACCAGCCCACCCCCGACGACAGGTTCACCTTCGGTCTGTGGACCGTCGGCTGGCGCGGCAACGACCCGTTCGGTGACGCCACCCGCCCCGCCCTGGACCCGGTCGAGTCCGTCCACCGGCTCGCCGAGCTGGGCGCGCACGGCGTGACCTTCCACGACAACGACCTCATCCCCTTCGACGCCACCGAGGCCGAGCGCGACGCCATCATCAAGCGCTTCAAGGCCGCCCTGGAAGCCACCGGGATGAAGGTCCCGATGGCCACCACCAACCTCTTCACCCACCCCGTCTTCAAGGACGGCGGCTTCACGGCCAACGACCGCGACGTGCGCCGCTACGCCCTGCGCAAGACCATCCGCAACATCGACCTCGCCGTCGAACTGGGCGCCCAGACCTACGTCGCCTGGGGCGGCCGGGAGGGTGCCGAGTCCGGCGGGGCCAAGGACGTCCGCGACGCCCTGGACCGGATGAAGGAGGCCTTCGACCTGCTCGGCGACTACGTCACCGAGCAGGGCTACGACCTGCGATTCGCCATCGAGCCCAAGCCCAACGAGCCGCGCGGCGACATCCTGCTGCCCACCGTCGGCCACGCCCTCGCGTTCATCGAGCGCCTGGAGCGACCCGAGCTGTTCGGCGTCAACCCCGAGGTCGGCCACGAGCAGATGGCCGGCCTCAACTTCCCGCACGGCATCGCCCAGGCGCTGTGGGCGGGCAAGCTCTACCACATCGACCTCAACGGCCAGCACGGCACCAGGTACGACCAGGACCTGCGGTTCGGCGCCGGCGACACCCGCGCCGCGTTCTGGCTCGTCGACCTGCTGGAGCGGTCCGACTACACCGGCCCGCGGCACTTCGACTTCAAGCCGCCGCGCACCGAGGACATCTCCGGGGTGTGGGCCTCGGCCGCCGGCTGCATGCGCAACTACCTGATCCTCAAGGACCGGGCCGCCGCCTTCCGCGCCGACCCGGAGGTCGCCGAGGCGCTGCGTGCCTCCCGCCTGGACGAGCTGGCCAGGCCCACGCTGGAGCCGGGGGAGACCGCCGCCGCGCTGCTGGCCGACAAGAGCGCCTTCGAGGAGTTCGACGCGACCGCCGCCGCCGAGCGCGGCATGGCGTTCGAGGCCCTGGACCAGCTGGCGATGGACCACCTGCTGGGCGTCCGCGGCTGACCCCGGCGCCCGCCCGGCCGCCGTACCCGCCCGTGGAGGGCCGGTACGGCGGTCAGGCCGGTGCCCCGGTGGCGGCACGGGTGCGGGGCGGCGCGGTGGAGTCGCGCAGCACCAGGCGGGTGGACAGCTCGGTACGCACTCCTTCCGGCCGGTCACCCGCCATCCTCCGCAGCAGCAGCCGCAGCGCGGTGCCCGCCATCTCGGCCAGCGGCTGGCGCACCGTGGTCAGCCCCGGACTCGCCCAGCGGGCCTGGGGCAGATCGTCGAAGGACACCACGCTCATGTCGCGCGGCACCCGCACCCCGCGTGCGGCCAGCGCCCGGCACGCGCCGAGCCCCATCGGATCGGAGCAGGTGAACACGGCGGTCGGTGGCGCGGGCAGCGCCAGCAGCCGTTCCATCTCCCGCCGGGCGCCCTCCTCGGAGAACCCTCCGTACCCCACGTACTCCGGCGGTACCCGCAGCCCGGCCGCCGCCATCGCCGAGCGGTAGCCGGCCAGCCGCGCCGTGCTGCACTGCTTGCGCCGGAAGCCGCCGATCACCGCGATCCGCCGGTGTCCCAGGGCGATCAGATGCTCGGTGGCACTCACCCCGCCCTGCCAGTTGGTGGCGCCCACCGAGGTGACCCCGGGCGGGGGTTCGAGCACCGGGTCGATCAACACGAACGGGATGCCGTGCTGGTCCAGCCAGTTGTACTGGGCAGTGCTCAGCTCGGCCAGATTGAACAGCATCCCGGCCGACCCTCTGGCACGCAGCCGGTCGAGCCAGCCGCGCTCGGGACGGCCGCCACGCGTCCTGGTCAGCGCGGCCGAGACCACCACCGACACCCCGGCCTCGTGCGCGGCCTCCTCCACCCCGTGCAGCACCGCGCCCGACCACGGCGAATCCAGCTGATGCATCACCAGATCGACCAGTGCCGGGGCCCGTCCGGCGGTGATCCGGGGCCGGCGCACATAGCCCAGCCGGTCCAGCACCTCGGTGACCCGCCGCCGGGTCTCGGGGGAGACATCCTCACGCCCGTTGGCGACCTTGGAGGCGGTGGGCACCGACACCCCCGCCTCCCTGGCGATCACGGCGAGTGTCGGCCCTGCGGCCGTCGCTGCGGGACGGACCATGCGAACTCCTGTTCTCCCGGCCCCGTCCGGCGAAAGTTTCGACTCTCCCGGGTGCACCGGTCGGCGCATTGACCTGGCAGCAAGCGCTTCCCACGGTAATGGCGACCCACCGGCCTGGGAAGGGCCCGACGAGCGGGCGCGGCCACCACGAACGGCTTTCGCAACCCCTGCCCGACATCCCGAACAGTCGCCCCGCTCTGCCGGAGGCGCCTTCTCTTCCTTTCCTCCGGCGTGCCCGTCACGCCCGTGGTACCCACACCCGCATCGCGCCGTCCGCGCGGTTGGCCCAGGCGTAGTACGGCACCGCCGTCAGTTCGACCGGTTCGCCCGCCGGTTCCGGCGCCTCCGCTCCGTACGGCCACCCCTCCTCGCGGCCCCCGGCGGCGCGGGCCCGGCCGCCCGCCGTCAGGACCGTCACGCCGCCCAGCAGTCGCGGCCGGTGTTCGGCCCCGGGGGTGATCGCCGGATCCAGGGTCAGCGCGTCCAGGCGTACCCCCGGCGGCAGATCGGTCTGCTCCAGGCAGTACACCAGCGGCCCCCGCTCCAGGGCGAGGGTGCCGCGCACCGCGTCGACGCGCGGGTCCGGCCGGGTGAAGCGGACCTCCAGCGGCAGCTCCAGCACTACCCGCTCCCCGGCCGACCAGGCCCGCTCAAGACGCAGCCAGCCGGTATCCGGCCGCTTCAGCGTCCGGCCGTCCAGCCGGACGCGGTCCGCCCACGGCGGGACGCGCAGCGCCAGCGTCCAGGTACCGGCCGGTGCCTCGTCCACCGTGATCGCGATCCGCCCGACCCACGGATAGTCACCGGCCACCGTCACCGTGCCGCCGCCCGCCGTGTACGTACCGGCCGCGTACTGGTGCAGTTGCAGGCCCGTGCCGTCGCCGCTGGCCATGTAGTGCGGCAGCGAGGCGAGCAGCCGCATCACGTTGGGCGGGCAGCAGGCGCACCGGAACCACGGCGTGCGGCGCGCCGTGTGGTCGCCGGGCCGGAACTCGTACTCCTCGCGCACCTGGAGCGGGTTGACGTACAGCCAGTGCTCCCCGTCCAGGCCCACCCCGGACAGGAAGCCGTTGTACAGCGTGCGTTCGATCAGGTCCGAGTAGCGTGCCTCACCCGTCAGCAGCGCCATCCGCCAGCTGAACTGGACGGAGGCGATCGCGGCGCAGGTCTCCGCGTACGCCCGGTCCGGCGGCAGTTCGTACGCGTCGCCGAACGCCTCGCCCTCGTGGCGGGCGCCGACCCCGCCGGTCAGATACGTCTTGGTGCCCGCCGTCACCGTCCACAGCCGCGCCAGGGCGTCCCGCAGTTCCGCCTCCCCGGTCTCGGTGGCCAGATCGGCGGCCCCGGCCAGCAGGTACAGCTGCCGTACGGCGTGGCCGGTGGCGGTCCGCGCCTCGCGCACCGGCACCTGGTCCTGCCAGTAGGGGGAGCCGGGCGTGGGCGCACCGCCCCGCCGGAAGCCGGCCTCCAGCGAGCCGTGGCCGCGCAGGTCCACGAAGTACGCGGCGAGGTCGAGCCAGCGCCGCTCGCCGGTCTCCCGGTACAGCTCCATCAGGGCGGTCTCGATCTCCGGGTGCCCGCACACGGCGTCCACGGCCCGGCCTTCACCGAAGGTGGCCTCGATATGGGCGGCGAACCGCAGCGCCACCTCCAGCAGCGCGGTGCGTCCGGTGGCCCGGTGGTGCGCGACGGCGGCCTGGATGAGGTGGCCCGCGCAGTACAGCTCGTGGCCCCAGTCCAGTTCCTTCCAGCGGCGTTCGGGGTGCTTGACCTGGTAGTAGGTCTGGAGGTACCCGTCGGGTTCCTGGGCGGCGGCCACCAGCGCGATCAACCGGTCCACCTCCCGCTCGAGTTCCCGGTCCGGGCCGTGCGCCAGCTGCCAGGAGGCCGCTTCGAGCCATTTGTGCACATCGGAGTCCTGGAACGGGAAATCCCCGGCGAAAGCGGTCTCGGTGCCACCGGCCGCGGCCCGCAGATTGGCGAGATTTCCGGCCGCCTCCAGCTTCGCCGGTCCCTGCGGAATGCTGACGGCGGCGTTGGTCTGCCGCCTCGCCGCCCAGAATCCCCCGGTGATCCGTGCGTCGTCGGCCGGCCGCAGCCGGGCGTGCGCGCGGTGCGTCAGTCGTATCGGGCCGTCCGTCATTCCGAACTTCCTTTCCGCAAGCGTTTACTGCGGCGCAGATCAACAGCCATACGTCCGCTTTCTGTTTCTTTCGAAAGTTCTCAGCGGCCCGGGAGGACTCCCGCCCGGGCGGTGCGGCGCTTACCGTAACGGGCATGTCCCACCATGCGCCGTCGTACACCAATCCCCTGATCCGGCAGCGCGCCGATCCGCACATCACGCGGCGCCCGGACGGCCGTTACTGGTTCACCGCCACCGTGCCCGCGTACGACCGCATCGTGCTGCGCCACGCCGACACGCTCCAGGGCCTGTCCACGGCGCGCGAACACACCGTCTGGAAGCGCCACACCAGCGGCGAGATGAGCTCCCACATCTGGGCGCCCGAACTCCACTTCATCGACGGCGCCTGGTACCTCTACTTCGCCGCCGGGCGCGCCGAGGACCCGTGGGCGATCCGCATGTACGTCCTGCGCAACGCCTCGCCCGACCCGCTGGCCGGGGTGTGGAGCGAACTGGGCCAACTGCGCACCCCGTGGGACAGCTTCTCGCTGGACGCCACCACCTTCGAGCACCGGGGCACCCGTTACCTCGCCTGGGCCCAGCACCACCCCCAGCGGGAGAACAACACCTCGCTGTTCCTGGCCGCGATGGACACCCCGTGGTCGGTCACCGGTGCTCCGCTGGAGGTCAGCCACCCGGAACTGGACTGGGAGACCGTCGGGTTCAAGGTGAACGAGGGCCCGGCCGTCCTCATCCGCAACGGCCGGGTGTTCCTCGCCTACTCGGCCGCCGCCACCGACGCCAACTACTGCGTGGGGCTGCTCACCGCCGACGCCGACAGCGATCTGCTGGACGCGGCGTCCTGGACGAAGAGCCCGGTGCCGGTGTTCCGCAGCAGCGAACAGACGGGCCAGTACGGCCCCGGGCACAACAGCTTCACCGTCGCGGAGGACGGCACGACAGACATCCTCGTCCACCACGCGCGCAACTACCGCGACATCACCGGCGACCCCCTGGACGACCCCAACCGGCACACCCGGATCCAGCCGCTGGGCTGGCACCCGGACGGCACGCCCGACTTCGGGGCACCCGCCGCGGACGGACCCACCGATCCGCTCCCGGTCACCGGAGCGTCGACCGGCTTCCGGTACACGCTCACGGGCTTCACCCAGCACGGCGAGGCGGCCCTGTTCACCGCCGAGTCCGCCGACGCGCTGCACTACGAGCCGCTGCCCGGGCCCGGTTACGTCCCGCCCGCCGGTCTGCTGCGCGACCCCAGCCTGCTGCGGCACACCGACGGTTACTACTACCTCGTCTACACCACCGGCTGGGAGGGCGACACCATCGGCTTCGCGCGCAGCGCCGACCGGCTGCGCTGGAGCCATCTGCGCGACCACCGGCTGCGGGTGCCGGGCCTGGCGCGCACCTGGGCGCCGGAGTTCTTCCGCGACGAGGACGGCAGCATCCATGTGATCGTCTCCCTGGACACCACGGGGGACCATCGCTTCACCCCCCACGTGCTCACCGCGACCAGCGGGAGCCTGACCTCCTGGACGGAGCCGCAGCCGATGGCAGGTCTTGACGGGTCCAACTACATCGACACCTGTGTGATCCGCGTGGACGGCACCTATCACGCGATCACCAAGCAGGAGACCACCAAATACCTGGAGTACGCCACCGCCCCGTCCCTGCGGGGCCCGTACACGGTGAAGGGCACCGGCGACTGGGCCGGCTGGGGCAACTGGGTCGAGGGCCCGGCGCTGGCGCCGCTGGACGGCGGCGGCTGGCGGCTGTACTACGACGCGTACCGGGACGGCGCCTATCGCTACAGCGACACCCACGACGGGCTGCGCACCTGGAGCGCCCCGCGCGAGCTGCCCGGACTGTCCGGCACCGTACGGCACTTCTCGGTCCTGCGGGAGGAGATATGAGGACCTCGCGCGGAGCGTGGCGGCTGTCGGTCGCCGCCGTCCTGGGGCTGCTGCTCTCGCTGCTGACGGTCTCCCCGGCACAGGCCGCCCCGGTGTCGGTGCTCAACGGCACCCAGTTCACGGACCCAGGCGGCCAGCCCGTGCACGCGCACGGCGGCGGGGTCATCGAGGTGGACGGCTACTACTACTGGTTCGGTGAGAACCGGCAGGAGAACAGCAACGGCTTCCGTTACGTCTCCGCCTACCGTTCCACCGACCTGCGGAACTGGGAGTTCCGCAACCATGTGCTCACCCAGGCGTCCGCCCCCGAGCTGCAGGCCGCCAACATCGAGCGGCCCAAGGTCATCCACAACCGGGCGACCGGCCAGTTCGTGATGTGGATGCACAAGGAGAACGACCAGAACTACGCCGAGGCCCGCGCCGCGGTCGCCGTCTCCGACACGGTGGACGGCGACTACACCTGGCGCGGCAGCTTCCGCCCGCTGGACCACATGTCGCGCGACATCACCGCGTTCGTCGACGACGACGGGACCGGCTACATGGTCTCCGCCGCGCGCGAGAACTACGACCTGCACATCTACCGGCTGACCGCCGACTACACCGCCGTCGCCGCGCTGGTCGCCAACCCGTGGCCGGGCGGCCACCGCGAGGCACCCGCCCTCTTCAAGCGCGACGGCGTCTACTTCATGCTGACCTCCGGCGCCACCGGCTGGAACCCCAACCAGCAGCAGTACGCCACCGCCACCTCGCTCGCGGGTCCGTGGAGTGCGATGGCCAATGTCGGCGACTCCACCACCTTCAACTCGCAGACCGCCTACGTGCTGACCATCCAGGGCATGGCCGGCACCTCCTACCTCTACATGGGCGACCGCTGGGGAAACTCCTTCGGCGGCCGGGTCAACGACTCCCGCTACGTGTGGCTGCCGCTGACCTTCCCCACCTCCCGCACCCTGAGCATGAGCTGGTCGCCCCAGCTGACCATCGACACCGCCGCGGGTACGGTGCGCGGCGAGGGCGGACCGTACCGGACGCTGGCCGCCCGGCACTCCGGCAAGTGCGTCGACATCCCCGGCCAGTCCCAGACGGTGGGGGCCCAGGCCATTCAGTACAGCTGCAACAGCGGCCTCAACCAGCGCTTTTGGACCCGGGACGCGGGCGGCGGGTACGTCGAGCTGATCTCGCGGCACAGCTCGCTGTGTCTGGCCGCCTCCGGTGGTTCGACTGCGGACGGCGCGGCCGTGGTGCAGACCACCTGTTCGGGGGCGAGCAGCCAGCAGTGGCGGCTCGCGGACGCCGGGAGCGGCCATGTCCAGCTGATCGCCCGGCACTCCGGCAAGTGCCTGGACGTCTCGGACGAGTCCACCGCCGACAACGCCCGGCTGATCCAGTACGGGTGCGGGTCCGGCGGTCACCAGCAGTGGCGGACCACGACGGTGTGAGCCGGTACGCGGTGCGCGGCGCTCCTTCCTCCCCGCACCGGGGGAGGAAGGAGCGCCTTCGCGAACTCAGCGGCGCCGTACGGTGAGCACCAGCAGCCCGGCGACCACCAGCGTCACCCCGCCCCAGCCCCAGGGGTTCAGCCGTTCACCGACCACGGCCACGCCGAGCGCGGCGGCCACCACGGGCTCGAACAGCGTCAGAACCGTCGCTGCGCTGGCCCGGACCCGGACCAGGCCCGCGCCGAAGAGCAGATAGGCCAGGCACATCGGGATCACCGCGAGATAGCCGACGACGGCGAGCCCTCGGTCCGATGCCAGCAGTTCCCCGCCGGTCAGCGCGAACAGCGGTACCAGCAGTACGGCGCCCAGCCCGAAGAGCGCGCCCATCGCGGCGCGTGAGGAGTGGCCGTGCCGGATGAGGCGCCCGGCGTAATAGGCGTACCCGGCGTACGCGGCGCCCGCCAGCAGGCCGAGCGCCACCCCGGCCGGCACCCGCGCGCCGTCGGAATGGCCGTGACCGCCGGCCGCCACCAGGAGGGCACAGCCGCCGGCCGCCGCCCCTGTCGCGGCGACCCAGCGGCGGGTCAGCACGGCGCCGTCCAGCACGCGTTCGAGGAGGGCGGCGAAGACGGGGGCACAGCCGAGGGAGACCACCGTGCCCACCGCGACCCCGGCCCAGGCCATCGAGGTGTAGAAGGCCAGCGGGTAGATCACCACGCCGAGGGCGCCGAGCAGCGCCCAGCGCAGCGCCTGTGTTCCGGAGCGCAGCACCGCGAGGGCGGAACGGCGGGCCAGGGCGAGGGTCAGCAGCCCACCGATGCCCATGGTGCCGGCGCCGATGGCCAGGGGTGAGGCACCGGCGGGGGCGAAGGAGGCCACGGTGCCGGTGGTGCCCCACAGGGTGGCGGCGGCCAGGATCAACAGCGGTCCGCCGCCCGGTCGGCCGCCGGAGGTGTCCGGGCCGTTCGGTACGGCGGGGGAGCCGGGGGCCGGGGAGGAAGGTGAGGGGGATGATGCGGTCGAAGACATGAGGTGAGTGCGTCCTGCTCCGTCGAGATCCGGTCGGGGATGCGGAGTGAGGACACACGGAACGAAGGCTCCGGCCCGGATCAGGTTCCGGGCGGGCCGGTCACGCGGGGATGCGCCGTGCCGTGGGCCCTCAGCGGGCGGACGGCGGCGGAGTGACAGCGTGCCAGTATGTCGATCGCATGAGCGTAAGAATAGGGGATTGGTTCAGCCCTGTGGCCCCCCGGCGCCGGTCCGCGCGCACCACCCGATCAGCAGCTCCACCAGCTCCGCGGGGCGCTCCTCGTGCGGGTAATGCCCGGTGCCCTCCCACAGCACCGCCCGCGAGAGCGGATGGTTGAACGTCGTCTCCTCCCAGCGCGCCGCCGGCCGCCCGGTGTGCAGTCCCAGAGCCGGGCAGCGCCGCCGCGCCAGATACCCCTCGGCGGCCGGCCGCAGCCCGAACGCGCCGGGAGCCAGATACATCGCCTCGCGGTACGCCAGCAGCACCGCGGGATCCATCGCCGCCATCAGCCGCTCGTGACGGGCGCGCACCCGCGCCGGCGTCGCCTCGGTGAAGGCGCCGCGGACGAAGCGCAGCGCCCACGCGACTCCCTCACGGCGCAGTGCCTCCTGCTCACCCGGCAGCCGGCCCGCCCGCGCCGGATCGCCGCCGTAGGCGGTGGCGATGGTCACCACCGAGCGCACCAGCTCCGGATGCTCCACCGCCAGCGCGGTCACCACCTGCCCGCCCATCGAGTGCCCGACGGCCACCACGGGGCCCGTACGGGTGCGGTGCAGCTCGGCGGCCAGCCGGTGGGCGACGGCGAGCGGCGACAGTTCGAACCCAGCCGCCGGGGTACGCCCGTGGCCCGGCAGATCGGGCACCAGCACCCGGTGCCGGGCGGTCAGCGCCGGCAGATGCGGCGCCCAGTCCTCCCCGTCGCTGCCCCAGCCGTGCACCAGCAGCAGCGGTGCCGTGCCCGTGCCAGCGGGGACCTCCCCGGAATCCGTCATCCACCATGTCATCGCACACCCCGTGGTCGCCCCACCGCCCGGCCCGGCGCGGGCAGCATAGCGGCGCCCTCGTCGGCGACCCCCGGGCGGGAGAACCCGAGCGGGCCACGGCAACCCCGCCTAGGCAGGAACCGGGGGGAAACCCGCCGCATCGGCGTCCGCGACCCGCGCACGTTCGCGCCGCACTCCCCGCCGCTACGCCAACGCGCCCTCCAGCGCGAAGGTCGCCGCCCCCAGACTCACCGGATCACCCTCGACCGGCGAGAGCACGATCTCGGCGCTCGCCAGCGGACGCCCCAGAGCGTACCGGCCGACCGCCCCCCGTACCGCCTCCAGCAGCGGCGCCCCCCACTCCCGCGCCACCCAGCTGCTGAGCACCACCACCTCGGGGTTGAGCAGATTCACCAGGTCGGCGACCGCCGCCCCCAGCTGGTCCGCGCACACCTCCAGTACCCGCCGCGCCACCGGATCCCCGGCAGCCGAACCGGCCGCCAGCGCCGCGATCGTGCCCATCTGGTCCCCAGGCCGCAGCAGGGCGCTCCCGGGGGCCACTTCCGTCAGCGTCCGGATGATCCCCGGCGCCCCCACATAGCTCTCCACACACCCGTGCCGCCCGCAGCGGCACGACCGGCCCCCGTGCACGAGCGTGGTGTGCCCCCACTCCCCGGCACTGTTGGAGGCACCCCGGTGCACCGCCCCGCCCAGTGCGAGCCCGGCCCCCACCCCGGTGCCCAGGTTCACCACCACCGCGTCCCGCCGCCCGCGCGCCGCCCCGAACCACAGCTCGGCCACCGTGGTGGCCCGCAGCGGATTGTCCAGGTACAGGCGGTACGGGATGTGGCGGGCCAGCAGCCCGAGCAGCGGAACCCCGTGCCAGTCCCAGTTCGCGGCGAAGACCGAGACGCCGCCTTCCCGGTCCACCATGCCCGGCATGGCGACGCCCACGCCCAGCACCGGCACCCCGGGCGGTGCGCCCCGCTCCCGCACCCGGGAGACGGCCTCGGCCGTCCGCTCCACCACCAGCTCCGGGCCGTCCTCGCCGGGCGCCAGCGGCAGCCGTACGGTGGCCAGCACCCGTAGCGTGAGATCGAACAGCTCGGCGTGCACATAGGTCTCGGCCATATCGACCCCGATCAGCGCACCGCCCACCGGATCCATCGCCAGCAGCGCGGCCGGCCGGCCCCCTGCCGAATCCTCGAAACCGGCCACCCGCACCAGACCCCGCCGGTGCAGCTCCCCGGTGACCGTGGCCACCGTCGCCCGGCTGAGCCCGGTGGCCGCGGCCAGCGCGGGCCGCGAGACGGGGCCGTCGGCCAGCACCTGCCGCAGCACCCGGTAACGGTTGGCGGTACGGATGAGCCGGGAGGCATCCCGCGCCCCCCGGCCGCCCGCCGCGCTCACTCCTGCTCGTCGCCCTTGTTCTTGCGACGGAACCAGCGCCGCTTGCGCGGACGCTGCGCCCGCTGCCGCCGCCGGGACGAGCTGAAGATCCAGCCCGCCGGCGGCTCGTCCGAGCGCCACGGCTGCGGGTCCGGAGCCTCGTTCTTCCAGCGCTCGGTCAGCATCCTGGTGCGCGCGGTCGGCTCGGACACCTCCGCGCCACGGACGAAGTTCTCGTCCAGTACCACGTCGTCCCAGCTGTCACCGGGCTCGGGCTCGTCCTCGCCACCCCGCTCGTCCCGGCTCTTCGGCCCCGTCCCCATGACCCGCCTCCCGTCCCGCCGACTGCGTGCGGACGTCACACCCAAAGGAGTAAACGTTCCATCTCCCTGTCGTGTTCCTGCCCGCACGCACCCTACCGAAGACCTCAGGAACCGGTCTTCGAGCCCTCCCGGGTCTTCCTGGTGGCGTACAGCGAGGTGATGGTGGTGATGACCAGCACGCCGCCGATCACGGTGAGCGAGAGCGGGATACCGATCTCCGGCACGTGCACCCCGCTCTCGTGCAGCGCGTGCAGCACGAGCTTGACGCCGATGAAGCCCAGGATGATGGACAGCCCGTAGGACAGGTGGACCAGCTTCTTCAGCAGCCCGCCGATGAGGAAGTACAGCTGCCGCAGCCCCATGAGGGCGAAGGCGTTGGCGGTGAAGACGATGTACGGGTCCTGGGTGAGCCCGAAGATCGCCGGGATCGAGTCCAGCGCGAACAGCACATCGGTGCTGCCGATCGCCAGCATCACGATCAGCATCGGGGTGATCAGGCGCTTGCCGTTCTCCACGATCGTCAGCTTGGTGCCGTGGTACTCGTCGGTCGCCGGGAAGCGCCGCTCGACCGCCTTCATGAAGCGGTTCTCCTCGAAGTCCTCCTCCTCGTCGCTGCGCGCGTCCTTGATCAGCTTCCAGGCGGTCCAGATGAGGAAGGCGCCGAAGATGTAGAAGACCCACGAGAAGGTGGAGATGAGCGCCGCGCCGGCGGCGATGAAGATCGCCCGCAGCACCAGGGCGATCAGCACACCGACCAGCAGGACCCGCGACTGGTACTGGGGCGGCACCGAGAACTTCGCCATGATCAGCACGAAGACGAACAGATTGTCCACACTCAACGACTTCTCGGTGACATAACCGGCGAAGAATTCACCGGACGCCTGGCCGCCTCCGAACACCGCGATGCCGATGCCGAACAGCACGGCCAGGAGTATCCAGATGACGGTCCAGGTTCCCGCCTCTTTGAGCGAGACCTCATGGGGCTTGCGCCCGAAGAAGAAGTCGACAGCGATGAAGGCGCACAGCACCACGATGGTGAGCACCCACATGGGCAACGAGACGTCCACTGATCCTCCGGTATATCCGTTGTCCCGTCCCATCCTGCCCGACGCCATCCCAAGACCCCTGATGCCCCCGTATTCGCACGCATCCGATCCCCATTGCGCACACATCCGGCCCCCGCTGTTTCCCTGAGCGTTCACCGCCGTTCATCCGACCGGCCGACGGCGGAACTCCGCCATCGGCGAAATGCGGGTGCGCGCCTCCACCACGACCGGGATGATGCGGATCATGGGACAGACTGCCGCGGGGCTGCGGAGCTACGGTGCGATCTTCCGGGTACCGGGCGCCAAGCAGTTCATAGCGGCAGGGTTCATCGGCCGGATGCCCACGGCGATGCTCTCGCTCGGCACTGTCTTTCTGATCACCGCGATCACCGACAGCTACGCCACGGCCGGTCTGGCCTCCGCGGCCGGTGCCCTGTGCTACGCGCTGATCGTCCCGCAACTGGGCTACCTCATCGACCGCTTCGGCCAGCGCCGCGTGCTGCGCCCCCTGGCCGCCGCCTTCGGTACCGCCGCCGCGCTCTTCCTGCTCGCCGCGCACCTGGACGCCCCGGTGTGGCTGCTGTGCGCCTCCGGGGCGGCCTTCGGCGCCTTCATGCCCCCGCTGGGAGCGATGGTCCGCGCCCGCTGGAGCCATCTGGCCGAGCGGGACGAGGGCGGCAGACTGCTGAAATCCGCCTTCTCCTTCGAGTCCGTCGCCGACGAGCTGATCTGGGCCGTCGGCCCGCTGCTCGTGGCCTTCGCCGTGCTGGTCCACCCGGCCGCCGGGGTCGCCGCCGCCGCGCTGACCGGGGTGACCGGCTGCCTGCTGCTGGCCCAGCAGCGCGGCACCGAGCCGCCGGTCGCCCCGGTGCAGAAAGTCCGCGCCCGGGCCATCACCGCGCCCGGCATGCCCTGGATGTGCGCGGTCTACCTCTTCACCGGGGCCATGTTCGCCGCGTTCGAACTCGCCACCATCGCCTTCGTCGACCGGTACGGCGAGACCTGGATGACCGGCGCCGTGCTGGGCACCTACGCCGTCGGCAGCGCGATCGGCGGCCTGTGGTACGGCGCCCGCGACTGGTCGCTGCCGCTGGACCGGCTGTTCCTGCTCGCCATCGCGTCCGTGGTCGCGGGCATGGCCCCGTTGTGGGCGATGCCCGGCGTCCCGGCCCTGTGGGCGATCTCGCTGTTCGCCGGCATCCTCACCGCGCCCGCGATCATCGCCGGCTACAGCCTGGTCCGCGAGGGGGTGCCCTCCCACATGATCACCGAGGGCCTCACCTGGCTGTCCACGGCGGTCGGCGTCGGCCGGGCCGCCGGCGTGGGGCTGACCGGACTGGTCATCGAACACCACGGGCCGCGCTGGGCGTACGCGCTGGCCCTGGGCTTCGGCGTGCTCGCGGTGGCCATGGGGCTGTCGGGCGCCCGCACCCTGCGCGCCATGGCCACCGCCCGGCTCACCCGCGCGGCGTGAGCAGATAGACCTCCCCGGCCCGCGTCATGAACTCCGTCACCCCGTCCGCGTCCCGCCGGGCCGCCACCTCGGCACCGTCCAGCGTGACCGTCACCGGCGCCGCCGTACGGATCCGGGCCGTCGTGCCGGCCCGCGAACCGATCCGCGCCTCGGCCAGGGCCCCGCCGGACCAGGACAGCGCCACCTCGAAACCGCCGCGTGCCAGCAACCCCCGCACCCGGCCCTCCGGCAGCGCCCCGGGCAGCGCGGGCAGCAGCTCGATCTCCGCGCCGTGGCTCTGCACCAGCCACTCGGTGATCCCGGCCGTGGCACCGAAGTTGCCGTCGATCTGGAACGGCGGATGGAGATCGAAGAGGTTCGGAGCGGTCCGCTCCGGCGTCAGCTGGTCGGTCAGCAGCTTGTACGAACGGTCGCCCGCCGCCAGCCGCGCCCAGAAGTTGATCTTCCAGCCCAGCGACCAGCCTGTCCCCGCGTCCCCGCGCTGCTCCAGCGTCACCCGGGCCGCGTCGAACAGCTCGGGGGTGTGCCGGGTGATCTGCGCCCCCGGATGCAGCCCGTAGAGGTGCGAGATGTGCCGGTGGCCCTGCTCGGGGGCCCGCGCGTCCCAGTCCTGCTGCCACTCCTGCAACTGCCCCTGGGCCCCGACGCGCATCGGTGGCAGCCGGTCGGCGGCGGCCCGCACCTCGGTACGCAGCTCCCCGTCCACCCCCAGCACCCCGGCGGCACCGTCCACCGCGGCGAACAGATCCCGCACGATCTGCCCGTCCATGGTCGGCCCCGCGCACAGCGTGCCGCCCTCACCCTCGTGGTGCGCGTTCTCCGGGGAGATGGAGGGACAGGTCACCAGATGGCCGGTACCGGGGTCCTCCACCAGGGTGTCCAGGAAGAACCGCGCGGCCTCCGCCAGCACCGGGTAGTCGGCGCGCAGCCGCTCGGCGTCCCCGGTGAACCGGTAACGCTCCCACACCGCCAGCGCCAGCCAGGCCCCGCCGGTGGGCCACATCCCCCAGGTCGCCCCGTCCACCGGCGCGGTGCCCCGCCACAGATCCGTGTTGTGGTGCGCGACCCAGCCCCGGGCCCCGTACATCTGCCGGGCGCTGCGCGCACCGGACACCCGCAGGTCGTGCAGCAGGGCGAACAGCGGCTCCCAGCACTCCAGAAGGTTCGCCGGGCCGGCCGGCCAGTAGTTCATCTCGGTGTTGATGTTGATCGTGTACTTCGATCCCCACGGCGGATCGGTCAGGTCGTTCCACAGCCCCTGGAGGTTCGCCGGCTGGGTGCCCGCGCGGGAGGCGGCGATCAGCAGATAGCGGCCGTAGTAGAAGTAGAGCGCCGCCAGTTGCGGGTCGGCACTGCCGTCCCCGAAGGCCGCGACCCGCTCGTCGGTGGGCAGCGCGGCCGCCCCGGTGGCCGGGATCTCCAGGGCCGTGCGGTCGAACAGAGTGGCGTGATCGGCCACATGACGCGCCAGCAGCTCCTCGTAGGGCCGCTTCGCCGCCTCGGTCAGATCGCGCAGCGCGCGGTCCGCCGGATCGGCGCCGAGGTCCTGCCAGTCGACGTGGTTGGTGCCCGCCGAGACCAGCAGCGTCACCGCGTCGGCTCCGGAGACGCGCAGGACCCCGTCCGCCGAGGAGACCTCGCCGCCGGTGGCCAGCGCCCGCACCAGCGCCCGGTACCGCACCCGGCCCGCCACGCCGTCCCAGTCGCCGCCCCGGCCGTCCAGGGCGATCGTGGCACCGTCCGGGGACAGGGCGGTGCTCTCCATCGGGCTGTCGAAGGAGGCGGTGAACCCAACGGCGCCGGGCGCGTCCGCGCTCAGCCGCACCGCGATCACCTGGTCGGCGGCGGTGGCGAACACCTCCCTCCGGTGTTGTATCCCCCGGCGGACGAACTCCACGGTGTGCACCGCGCGGGACAGGTCCAGCTCCCGCCGGTAGCCGCTCACCGGCTCGTCGCCGCCGTCCAGGGCCAGCCGCAGGCTGCCCACCGTCTGATAGGGCATCTGCCGGACCGGAACGCCCATCACCTCGGCCTCCAGCAACCGGTGGGCCGCCGCCCACGCGCCGGCGAAGACCAGCCGCCGCGCCTCGGGCAGCGCGGCGGCCGCCCCCGGGTTGTCGTAGCCGTGCGGGCCGCCCGCCCACACCGTGTCCTCGCTGAGCTGCAACTCCTCGGTGTCCGTACCGCCGTACACCATCGCGCCGAGCCGGCCGTTGCCGACCGGCAGCGCCCGCAGCCACTCATCGGCGGGACGCGGATACCACAACACGTACGGGGAGCCACTGCGCTGCATGCCGAACCTCTCGGTAAGTGCGGTACGCACGCCGGGAGGTGAGCCGGATCGGCGGGTGGGCACCGCTCAGCGTGCGGCCGGGCCGATCGCCAGGTCGGCCCAGACTACGTGCCCGCTGCCCGCGTCCCGGGGCCGTACCCCCCAGACCTCGGCGAGCGTGCACACCAGCAGGAGCCCCCGGCCGCCCTCGTCCTCCATGGCGGCCGCCGTCGGCATCCCGGCCGGACCCGCGCCCGCGCTGGAGACCGCGATCCGCAGCAGCGATCCCAGTATCCGCACCTCGCAGCCCACCGACCGACTGCCGGTGTGCCGCAGGGCGTTGGTCACCAGCTCCGAGACGATCAACTGCGCGTTGTCCGTCAGCTCCACCGGGGACCGCCACTCGGTGAGCTGGGCCCGGACCCGGCGCCTGGCCTCGCCGACGGAGGCGTCCACGGCGGGCAGCCGGAAGATCAGACGCTCGTTCCCGAGAAGGGAGGTGTCATAACGCTCTAAGGGCTGAGCGTGTGAGGAGGAAGCCACCCCCATACTCTGAGTGTTGACCGTCGCATCCGGCAAGGGGCATCCTGCAAATTACAGAACCGTTGATATCACTCTGTTGTACTTGCCGGGCCGCGTGGCACACTGCTCTCCGATGACAGCAGCCGGATGGGGGCGGGCAGTGGCAGGAACGCCGGGCGCGGCACCGACCGCTCTGCGCGTGGTACTGGGCAGAAGGCTCCAGGACCTGCGCGAAGAAGCGGGCTACACCTTCGAGGAGGCCGCCGCCGCCCTCGACGTCACCCACGCCACCATCCGCCGGATGGAGAAGGCCCAGGTCGGCCTCAAGGTCCCGTACGTGGAGAAGCTGCTGCGGATCTACGGGGTGACCACCACCGAGGAGATCGACGGCTTCCTCAACCTCGCCCGCGAGGCAAATCGTCCCGGATGGTGGCACCACTATCGCGATGTGCTGCCAGAATGGTTCAGTGCCTTCGTCTCCCTGGAGGCAGAGGCCGACCAGATCCGTGCCTACGAACCGCACTACGTACCAGGGTTGTTGCAGACCGAGGCCTACGCCGCCACGGTGCTGCGCTCCGGGATGCCGCACGCACCGGCCAGCGAGATCGACCGGCTGGTCGCGCTGCGGCTCGCCCGCCAGGACCTGCTCCAGCGCAAGCAGCCGCCGCTGCTGTGGGTCGTCATCGACGAAACCGTGCTGCGCCGCCCCTTCGGCGGACCCAACGTCATGCGTGCACAGATCTCCCGGCTGATCGAAGCCGTCTCCGCACCGCATGTACGGCTCCAGATCATGCCGTTCAGCGCGGGACCGCATCCCGCGATGTACGGCCCCTTCCACCTCTTCCGGTTCCCCATCCCCGAACTGCCCGACGTCGCCTGTGCGGAGAGCCTGATAGGCGCCGCGTACTTCGATCAGCGCGAGGATGTCTCACTGTTCCGGGAGGCGCTGGACCGGATGTGCGCACAGGCCGCGCAGGTGCACCGTACTGAGGTGATCCTCAGTCGTATTCGCAAGGAGATCTGACCATGGATCGGATATACAACGGCATGCCGGCCACCCAACTGGCCACCGAGGGCTGGCGGAAGCCCTGGAGCGGCGGCAACGGCGGCAGCTGCGTGGAGGCGCTGCGGCTGCGGGACGGCCGGGTGGCGCTGCGTCAGTCGACCGACCCGGACGGCCCCGCACTCATCTACTCCGGCCATGAGATGGCCGACTTCATCCAGGGAGTGAAGTCGGGGGACGCCGACTTCCTGCTGGTGTGATCCCCTACCGGTGACCGGGAGCGGCCACCGGGCTCCAGCACCCGGTGGCCGCGGCCCCTGCGCCGTTACGGGGCCGCCGTCACCCCTCGTCCAGCGCACCGAGGACCACCGAGAAGGCGGTCGGCTCGGGCGTCAGGTGGTATCGCGGCAGCGGACCCGGGCCGCACGACTGGGAGCCGATGCCGTGCTGGCCGGCGTCCAGATGCACCCACACCGTGCCACCGGGCGTCAGATCCGGGGCGTGCGTGGCAGTGTCCAGCTCCTGGGTGCTCCAGCGGCGCGCGGTGAAGTACAGCGGTTGCCCGCCCGCGGTCAGCCGCAGTCCGGCGGCGCCGGACCCCGTACCGGGCAGCGCGCGCAGCTCGGCCCAGCGGACGTCGGCGCGGGCGCCGTTCTCCTGCGGGCGCACATAGGGCGTGTGCAGGGCGTCCACGGTGGCCTCCCAGCGGCCGATCCGGGCGGCGGCCCGGGTGTCCGGGTACGCCTCCCCGGGCCCGCCGCCGTACCAGCGGGCGAGGCCGAGACCGGCCGGCAGCCCCAGCCGCAGCCCCAGCCGGGGGAGCGGCACCTGCCACTCGCCCTGCGGGGTGACCTCGACATCCAGGCGCAGCTCCCCGTTCTCGCCCGCGCTCCAGCGGTAGACCGTGGCCAGTCCGACCTCGGCGGCGGCCGGGGCGACGCGGGTGCGCACGGTGAACGTGCCGTCCCCGGCGAGCTCCACGGCGTCCACCCGGTGACGCATCCGGTCCAGTCCCAGATCGCGCCAGCGTTTGGCGAGGCGGGTCTGGTCCACCCACTCCATGCCCTCGTCGTTGTCGGTCGGGGCTCGCCAGGTGTCCAGCCGGGGGCCCTGGTGGAGGGTCAGTCCGGACAGCGAGCGCAGTTCGCCGCTCGCCGCGTCGAAGACGGCCGGACCGAGCGCCACGGTGGTGCCCTCCCGGCGCGCGACAACAGCGGACGCGCCCGCGCTCGGTGTAGTACGGGGGCGCGCGGCGTCGGGGAACTGACCCCAGGCCACCTCGTGCCCTGCCGGGGCCCAGGCGGTGTCCGCCGACAGCACGGCGGTGACGGTCCAGAATCCCTCGCCGGCCGCCGCGGTGTCGGGCGCCGCGGGCAGCGGGACATCGACGGACGCTCCGGGGGCCAGCTCCGGGACGGTCAGCCAGCCGGAGGCGATGAGCTCGCCCTCGACTTCGTAGCGCCAGGCGAAGGAGAGGTGGGCCAGACCGAGGAAGTCGTGGCCATTGCTGACGGTGATCGTTCCGGCGGCGGAGTCGCCGGTGATCCGCACCGGTTCGATGACCTTCTTGTACTCGATCAGGCCGGGGGAGGGGGTGCGGTCCGGGAACAGCAGCCCGTCGCACACGAAGTTGCCGTCGTGCACGTCTTCGCCGAAGTCGCCGCCGTAGGCGTAGTAGGGGCGCCCGTCCGCTGTCCGCTTCGGCAGCCCGTGGTCGATCCATTCCCACACGAAGCCGCCCTGGCAGCGCTCGTAGGTCTCGAACAGCCGCTGGTACTCGCTGAGTCCGCCGGGGCCGTTGCCCATCGCGTGGGCGTACTCGCACAGCAGGAAGGGCAGCGAGGCACGGTGCGCCTCCAGCTCCGGGTCGGCCAGCGGCTCCTCGGCGCGCTGCCCGATCCGCTCCACCTCCTCGTGCGAGGCGTACATCCGGGAGAAGAAGTCGGAGTCGCGGTAGGTGGAGTCGTTCTCGTAGTGCAAGGGACGGGAGGGGTCGCGCTCGCGGATCCAGGCCGCCATCGCTGACAGGCCCTGCCCGGCGCCGCATTCGTTGCCCAGTGACCAGATGACGACCGAGGGGTGGTTCTTGTCGCGCTCCACCATCCGCCGCGCCCGGTCGATCAGGGCGGGCGTCCACCGTTCGTCGGCGACGGGGTTGCCGCGCCAGTCGGGGAAGTAGCAGAAGCCGTGGGTCTCCAGGTCGGCCTCGTCGATCACCCACAGGCCCAGTTCGTCGCACAGGTCCAGGAAGGCGGGGTGCGGCGGGTAGTGGCTGGTGCGCACCGCGTTGATGTTGTGCCGCTTCATCAGCTCGATGTCGGCGCGCATGGTCGCCTCGTCGACGGCGCGGCCGGTTTCGGGGTGGAACTCGTGCCGGTTGACGCCCCGGAAGAGGATCCGGCGGCCGTTGGCCTTGAAGAGGCCGTCGCGCACGCCCACGGTGCGGAAGCCGAGCCGCAGCGGGATGCGTTCGCCGGCGGTGGTCAGCTCACCCGCGTACAGCCGGGGGTGCTCGGCGGACCACGGCTGGACCGGGACCCGTACCTCTTCGCCGGTGGGCACCTCGATACCCAGTTCGGGCACGGTCACAGTGCCGGCCCGGTCGCACTCCACGCGCAGGATGCCCTCGCCGGTGGTGTGGTCGTATCCGGCGTGCGTGAAGAAGTCGGTGGGTGCCTGCTCGGGGCGGTGCAGGAGGGTGACGTCCCGGAAGATGCCGGGCAGCCACCACATGTCCTGGTCCTCCAGGTAGCTGCCCGCCGACCACTGGTGGACACGGACCGCCAGGACGTTGCCGCGCGGGCGCTGGAGGTGCCCGACCGCGAACTCGTGCGGCAGGCGGCTGCCCTGGAAGGTGCCCAGCTCCCGGCCGTTGAGCCAGACCCGGGCACAGGACTCCACGCCGTCGAAGCGCAGAACGGTGTCGCCGCCGGCCGGCCAGTCGGCGGGCAGGTCGAAGACGTGCCGGTGGTCGCCGGTGGGGTTCTCGGTGGGGGCGCGCGGCGGGTCCACCGGGAAGGGGTAGCTGACATTGGTGTAGGCGGGGGCGCCGTGGCCCTGGAGCACCCAGTGACCGGGGACGGTGACGGTGTGCCAGTCGCCGGCGGTGAGGTCGGCGTCCTCGGCGGTGAAGCCGGTGTCCGCGCCCTCGGCGGTGGGCGAGAGGCGGAAGTCCCAGGTGCCGTTCAGGCTCAGGCGGGCGGCGTCGGAGGCGGCGTACCAGGCGCGGGCGGGGAGGGTTCCGCTGCCGGGCGAGGGCTGCTCGTAGTAGGGGAGCGGATCGTCCTTGGGCCGGGTGTGCATGCGACTCCTCGGGCGGCGTGGCGGAGCCCGCCGCGCGCGCCGTGATGTTGGAATGTGTTCTGCGCTGTTCGGTCACGCTAAAGCGCGAACCCCCTTCCGACAACCCCTGGGGAAAGTCGGAAAACCGACAAGAGGTGCGCGTCGGCCACAACTCCGGTGCCCGTTTTGTCGTTGTCGTTGACGCGCTGTTCATCTCCTTGGCATGGCTGCGACTTGCGCCGGGTACAGCGCAGGCGGAGTGATCAGCCAACCCACCCCCCACAGACCTTCCTTGGGAGGCTCCATGAAGTTGAGCCGTACGGCGAAGGTGGCCGCTACCGCGGCCCTCGCCCTCTGCGTCACCGCCCTCGGCCCGGCCGCCGCATCCGCGCAGGACACCCCTGCCGCCGCGGCGGACGCCTATGTGGCTCTGGGGGACTCGTACTCCTCCGGCGTCGGCGCCGGCAGTTACGACGACGCAAGCGGTGACTGCCGCCGCTCCACCGTCGCCTATCCGCAGCTGTGGGCCAACGCGAACGCCCCCTCGTCCTTCGACTTCACCGCCTGCTCGGGGGCCCGCACGGCCGACGTCATCAACTCCCAGCTCGACCCGCTGAACGCGAGCACCACCCTGGTGAGCATCAGCATCGGCGGCAACGACGCGGGCTTCGCCGACACCATGCAGACCTGCGTGCTGAGCGGCACCAGCGCCTGCGTGGCCGCGGTGAACACGGCCAACGAGTACATCACCACCACCCTCCCGGGGCAGCTGGACACGGTCTACGACGCGATCCGGGCCAAGGCGCCCAACGCCCGGGTGGTCGTGCTCGGCTACCCGCGCATGTACCAGCTCGACGGTTCCTGCGCGGTGGGCATCAGCGAGGAGGCACGGGCCGCGATCAACAGCGCCTCGGACAACCTGAGCGAGGTCACCGCCAAGCGGGCGGCGGATCACGGCTTCGGCTACGGCGACGTCCGCCCGGCCTTCTCCGGTCATGAGATCTGCTCGTCCGACTCCTGGCTGCACAGCGTGACCTGGCCGATCGGCGACTCCTACCACCCCACGGCGGCCGGTCAGTCCGGCGGCTACTACCCGGTCCTGGAGAACCTGGCCTGAGGCACCCGCAGCACCCACCGGCGGGGCGCCCCCGACCCTGGGGGCGCCCCGCCGGCGCGCTCAGTCCCGCTCCGCCGCCTCACGGGCCGTCAGCAGGGCCCCGGCCGGGTCGGCGGCGGGCGCACCGGCCGGCGTCCAGCGGCCCGCCTCCTTGCGGAACGGCCACCACCGGCCGTCCGCCCCGTACCGCACCTGCGCGCCCTCGCCCACCACCGTCCAGTGTGTGCCCGCCGCCCGCAGCCGCGGCCTGGCCACCGCGTCGTCCGCCCACGCCGCCGCCAACTGCTCCACGGCCTGCGCCGGCGCAGGCCCCGGCGGATCCTCCAGCACCGCGAGCCCCGCGCCGCCGCCCGCCCGCCAGGCCCGTACCGCCAGCCGCAACTCCCGCACCGTACGCCCGCAGCCGCGTGCCAGCCGCGCGGCCACCGGATCGGCCGGTCCCGCCGCAGCCAGCCGCACCGCGTCCTGCCACACCCCCTCCTCCTGCGGCACCGGCTGCCCGGCGTGCCCGGGGCGCAGCGCCAGCGCCAGCAACACCCGGGCGCGGGCCGCCGCGTCGGCGGCCAGGAACTCCAGCGCCGCCGCGTCCACCCCCGGCACGTCGCAGGCCACCAGCGCGGGCGGGACGCCCGCACGCTCCACCGGTGGCGGGGGCGGCGGCAGCGCGGGATCGCCGTGCGCCGCCCGCGCCGCGTACCGCTCGGCGGCCGGCACTCCCGCGGGCTCGCGCGCCACCGGCGCCCCGGCCGGTGCCGAGGCCGCCCGCAGCTCCCGCAGCAGTTCCTCCTCCCCGCGCCCGCGCAACAGCAGCAGCACCCACGGATCCTCGTCCAGCAGCCGCGCCGCCTGATAGCACAGCGCCGCGCTGTGCACGCAGTGGTCGAACTCCCCGCACTCGCACTGCGGCTCCAGATCACCGATCCCCGGCAGCAGGTCCACCCCGGCCGCGCCCGCGTCCGCCACCAGATCCGGGGGCATGTCCCGGTCCAGCAGCGCCGCGATGTGCCCGGCCTCGCCCGCCACCACGGCCAGCAGCCGCCGCCACTCGTCCGCCGTCAGCCGGCGCAGCGTCACATCCGCCCGCCGGCCCACCCCGTCCCGGTCGCGCACCACCGCGGTCAGCCGCCCCGGCCGTACCGACACCGCGCCCACCGCCCCGGCCCGCGCGGCGCGCCGCCCGTCCGCCATGCGCGCGCTCTCCAGCGCCGAGTCCTCGACCGCCCGCAACCAGCCGACCCCCCACCAACTGCTCGCGAACCCCCGGCCGCGAGCCGGCGGCAGCGCGGCGAACACCCGTTCACCCTCGTACGGTGCTTCCTCGTCCCAGGTCATGACACCCTCCGCAGCGTCACCAGTTCGGCCAGCTCGGCGTCCGACAGCTCGGTCAGTGCCGCCTCGCCCGCACCGCCGAGCACCGCGTCCGCGAGCGACTGCTTGCGCCGCAGCAGCGCCGCGATCCGGTCCTCGACCGTGCCCTCCGCGATCAGCCGGTGCACCTGGACGGGGCGGTCCTGCCCGATGCGGTACGCGCGGTCCGTCGCCTGCGCCTCGACCGCCGGGTTCCACCACCGGTCGAAGTGCACGACGTGCTCGGCCCGGGTGAGGTTCAGGCCGGTCCCTGCCGCCTTGAGCGACAGCAGGAACACCGGCACCGCACCGCTCTGGAAGTCCCGTACCAGCTCCTCGCGCCGGGCCACCGGCAGCCCGCCGTGCAGCAGTGCGCTGGGCACCGCGCGGGCCCACAGATGTTCCGTCAGCAGCCGTGCCATGCGGACGTACTGGGTGAAGACCAGCACCTGGGCACCGGAGGCCAGGATGCTCTCCAGCAGTTCGTCGAACGCCTCCAGCTTCCCGGAGCGGCCCGCCAGCCGGGGCGCGTCCTCCTCCTTCAGGAACTGTGCCGGGTGGTTGCAGATCTGCTTGAGGGAGGTGAGCAGCTTGACGATCAGGCCGCGCCGCGCGACGCCCTGGGCGCCGGAGATCTCGGCGAGGGTCTCGCGCACCACGGCCTCGTACAGCCCGGCCTGTTCGGGGGTGAGCGAGACCGCCCGGTCCGTCTCGGTCTTCGGCGGCAGCTCGGGCGCGATGCCGGGGTCGGACTTGCGGCGGCGCAGCAGGAACGGGCGTACCAGGGCGGCCAGTCGCTCGGCGGCGGCCGGATCGGCGCCGGACTCCACGGCGTCGGCGTAGCGGGTGCGGAAGGCCGGCAGGCGGCCGAGCAGGCCCGGCGTGGTCCAGTCCACGATGGCCCACAGCTCGGTGAGGTTGTTCTCCACGGGGGTGCCGGTCAGCGCGACGCGCGCCGACGCGGGGAGTGTGCGCAGCGTCTTGGCGGTGGCGGAAGCGTGGTTCTTGATGTGCTGGGCCTCGTCCGCGACGACCAGGCCCCAGTCGGCCGCGGCGGCCAGCTCCGCGGCGTCCAGCCGCATGGTGCCGTAGGTGGTGAGCACGAACTCGCCGTCCGCCAGGCCGGTCAGATCGCGGGCGCCCCCGTGGTGCCGGCGCACCGGTGTCCCGGGGGCGAACGCCTCGATCTCCCGCTGCCAGTTGCCCAGCAGCGAGGCCGGGCACACCACCAGGGTCGGTCCCGTGTGCTCCGCCGTGCTGTGGCGGTGCAGATGGAGCGCGATGAGGGTGATGGTCTTGCCGAGCCCCATGTCATCGGCGAGCACCGCGCCCAGGCCCAGCGAGGTGAGCCGGTGCAGCCAGCCCAGACCGCGCAGCTGGTAGTCGCGCAGGGTGGCGGCGAGCGCGGGTGGCTGCGGGACGGGCCGGTGCAGCGGGCTCTGCGGGTCGGCCAGTCGGCGGCGCAGTTCCTCGAGCGCGCCGACGGCCCGTACCTCGATGGGCTCGCCGTCCTCGGTTTCCTCCGTTCCGCCGCCGTCGCGCTCCACCTGTCCGGTGAGCGCGGCGCGCAGGGCCTCCACGGCGGTCAGCTTGCGGTCGGGGCGGGCTCGGGCGCGGCGCAGCGCCTCCGGATCGACCAGCACCCACTGGTCGCGCAGCCGCACCAGGGGGCGGCCGGACTCGGCGAGCCGGTCGAGTTCCTCGCGGGTCAGCGGGGTGTCGCCGAGGGCGAAGCGCCAGTCGAAGGCGGTGAGCGCTCCGGGGGACAGCAGGGAGGGCGCCGGACCGGGGCCGGGGTGGTCGGCGGAGCCGACGACGGCGTGGGTGGTGAGGGTGCGTACCAGGTCCCGGGGCCAGTGCACCTGGACGCCGGCGGCGCCCAGCGCGCGGCTGACCGGTGCGCCGAGGAGCTCGGCGATCTCCTCGTCGGCGAGGTCGACGGCGTCGGGGACGGCGGCGGACAGCAGCGGAGCGAGGGCGTCCCAGGCGGTGGCCGCGCGGCGCAGTGTCAGCAGCGCGTCGGTGCGGGCGGCGGGGGAGAAGGCGCCGGCGGGGGCGGTGCCCGCGAAGACCTGCGCGGCGTCGGCGACGACGGTGGGATCGGTGCGGCTGTGCAACTGCGCGACGGCCCGGAACCGGCCGCCGGGGAGGTCCAGCTGGTGCGCCTCCACCCGCAGGGACAACCGCACCCCGGCGTCCTGTCCCGCGGCGACCTCGGCGGCCCAGGCGCGCAGCCGGGGGCGGGGCTCGGGGCGGACGGTGCGGTCGGCGAAGGCCGGGCCGCCGGCCGCCAGCGCGGCGGCGGGGGTGCGTGGCAGGGTGTCGGCGACGGCGTCGAGGAAGGCACGCAGGAGGGAGTGGGGCGCGGGCAGCAGCGGCGGGTCGTCCGGTCCGTGCCCGGGCAGCGGCACGGCGTGGGCGTGCACCGGCATCGCGTCGGCCAGCTCCCGCAGCCGCTCGGCGTCGGAACCCTCCAGCGGACCGAGCCGCCAGGCGTCGTGCTCCTGGGTGCTCAGTCCCGGCAGCAGCCGTCCCCGGGCGGCGAGTTGCAGGGCGAGGACGGCGGCGGCGCCCCAGAACGCGGCGGAGCCGGTGGCGGAACCCGACCTGGCCCGGGTGAGCAGCGGCAGCGCGTCGCGCACCGGCAGGACCAGCGCGGGCACGGTCACCGCCGTCACGGTGCCCCCGTCGGCCGGGAGGGCCACCGTCAGCTCCCTGTTCTCGGGCGTGACGGACGGGGGCAGCCGTCCCGGCAGCTCGGGGGGCGCGCCGTCCGGGCTCCAGAAGGCCACCTCGGAGGCACGCGGTGGGTCAGCCGGGAGAAAGACGGCGGCGCTCATGCATTCCTCAAAGTTGACTAGCTGGCGGGGCAGCGGCCGAGGGTACCCCATAGCCGGGGGAGGGCGGAAACCCCCGCCGGGGGGTGGGGCTGGGTACACCATGGTCCGGGGGCTGCGGCCATGGCCGGGGGCCACCGGCGGTTCATAGGTTCGTCACGACCGATCCGATCAGCCCGTACCGGAGTTGCCATGCCCGAAGCCCCGGCCCCCGCCGTGCCCGTACCCCTTCCCGTGTCCGTGCCGGTGACCCCCGCGCCGCACGGGGACGAGTTCGCGCCACTGCTGCGGCAGATCAGGAGCCAGGGCCTGCTGGAGCGGCGGCGCGGCTGGTACGCGGCCTCCATCGCCGTCAACGCGCTGGCGCTGGCCGTGGTGATTGCCGCGATGGTGTGGCTGGGGGACACCTGGTGGACGCTGCTGCTGGCGATACCACTGGCCCTGTTCTCCACCCGCACCGCGTTCATCGGGCACGACGCGGGCCACTCCCAGATCGCCGGCCGGCGCGCCGGCCGGGTGATCGGGCTGATCCACGGCAATCTGCTGCTGGGGATGAGTTCGGCCTGGTGGAACGACAAGCACAACCGGCATCACGCGAACCCCAACCACCTCGACAAGGACCCGGACGTGGGGGTCGGGGTGCTGGTGTGGACCGCCCACCAGGCGGAGAAGCGGGAGGGCTTCGGCCGCTGGCTCACCCGCAACCAGGCGAGGCTGTTCTTCCCGCTGCTGCTGCTGGAGGGGATGGCGCTGAAGGTCTCCAGTGTGCAGATGGTGCTGTCCTCCAAGGGCTGGGAGCGGCAGGGGCTTCGGCCGCGACTGGTGGAGGGGCTGCTGCTGGCGGCCCACGTCACCGGCTACGTGCTGCTGCTCGGCGCCGTGCTCTCCCCGGGGAAGGCGGTGGTGTTCGCCCTGATCCACCACGCGCTGTTCGGGCTGCACCTGGGCTCGGTCTTCGCGCCCAACCACAAGGGCATGGAGATCCCGGGTCCCGAGGACCGCTGGGGGCACCTGAAGCGGCAGGTGCTCACCTCGCGCAACGTGCGAGGCGGTCTGGTCACCGACTGGCTGATGGGCGGGCTCAACTACCAGATAGAGCACCATCTCTTCCCGAGCATGGCCCGCCCGCACCTGCGGCTGGCCCGCCCGCTGGTGCGGCACTACTGCCGCGAGGCGGACGTGCGGTACACGGAGACCGGGCTGCTCGACTCCTACCGGCAGGCGCTGGGCCACATGCACGCGGTGGGAGCTCCGTTGCGGGAGGGGCGTGTTCCCGCCGGAACGGGGGACACTGGGAGTGCGTTCAATTGAGGGGCGGCGACCGTCGCCCCTCGCGGCGGAGAGGAATCGGACGATGTCGACAGGTGGGAAGGTCGCGATCGCGGGGATCGCCGTGGGGCTCGTGCTGTGGTGGATGACCAGCTTCTGGATCGCGGCACTGGTGATCTTCGGGGTGCCGGCGGGCGCGTACCTGCTGCTGGACCCCTCCCAGCGGCGCCGGGTGCGCCGGGTGGGGCGCAAGGAGCTGGGCCACTGAACCGGGGCGCCCGCCGGGCGCCTTCGGCCGGTGACGGTGTGAGATCCCTCATGGAGTGCCCGCCGCGGCACCCGCAGGTGCGGCGGCGGAGCGGAAGCGGTACGGTCCCTTCCGGATGGCGCTGAGAACAGGTGGTTGCCGACGGCCTCTTCCTGGGGAAGGCTGACACAGCAGTCGCCTTACGAGAAGGGGGAGCTGGGGATGGCACTGAGCACCACACTCGACTGGATGCTGGATGATCTGGTCAAGCGCCTGCCGCGGGTGCGGCATGTCCTTCTGCTGTCCAGCGACGGACTGGTGACGTCGGTGAGCAGAGGGCTGAAGCGCAACAGCGCCGAACATCTGGCGGCGGTGGCCTCCGGGTTGCACTCCCTCGCCAAGGGAGTGGGAGAGCATTTCCGCAGCGGCGGCGTACGGCAGACGATGATCGAGTTCGACGACGGAGTGCTGCTGGTGACGGCGGCCGGTGACGGCAGTTGTCTGTGCGTGCTGGCCGGCTCGGACGCGGACATCGGGCAGGTCGGGTACGAGATGACGCTGCTGGTGAACAAGGTGGGCGAACACATGGGCCTGCCGGCCCGGGAGACGCCCTAGTCACTCTGTGGAGTGATATCGCCACAGATTGTTGCAGTGGGTGATGGAGCGGCCTACTCTGATGACACAGCGTAGTCAGAGTTCAGGAGAAGAGGCCGCCATGTCCCCCCACCCCACCACCCACCAGCACACCGAGACGGCGCGGATCCCGACGGCCACCGGTGCCAAGGGTCCGACGCCTGCTGCCGGCCGTCCTGGCCGGTCCATGGCCCCGGAGAGTTCCGGCGCCGTGCGAGGCCCGTACGACGGCGCGCCGCGTGCCGGGGAGGCCGCCGTGCCGACCCTGGCGGGCGAGCCGGCCACCGTGCCCGGGTGCGTTCCGGCCGCCCGCGCGGGGCGGACGCCCAACGGCACACCGGTGTCGGGGGACGGGCCTCCGGCCACCTGCGCGGCGACGGCGTGTGCCGGAGCCGACGAGCCGTCCGCCACCGCTCCGGGCCCGCCCGACGCTCCCGACAGCGCACTCGGCTCCGCTCTCCGCGCCCGCTCCGCACCGGCTGAGGCTCTCCACGGTCCGCCGGGACGGGGGAAGGGCAGGCCGCATCCTGGTGACGCGTCGGTTTCGGCGCCGGCGCGGATCGGCGAACCGGCCGCGCTCGCTCCGCCGCCGGCCGGGGCGTGCAGCGGCGCGCATGTTCCCCGTGGCGCGGTCCCGGTGACGGGCCCTCTCCACGGTGCGCCCCGCCCGGGAGCCGACGCCCTCCAGCCGGCCGTGTGCTTTCGTGTTGCCCGTCGCGCCGCGGACGCCTGCGGGGCAACCGCCGATCGGCCACCACCGCTGCCCGGTGCCACCCGGCCCGGGGGAGGGCCGCCGCCCGCCGCTGATCCCGGCCACGAACCCAGCCAGGCCCCTCCCGCGCCGCCGCTGCTCATTCCCGAGGACGACACCGGGCCGCGGGCCGGAGATGTGCCCGTCGGCCTCTGGAGCCGTGCCATCCGCACCACCGTCCGCGAACTGGGCTTCACCCGGCAAGAGTTCGAGACCGCACTCGACCTGGACGAGCTGCCCACCGTGGACTGCGCCGGCGCACCCTGGCGCCGCAGGGTGCCGCGCGCCGCACTCGACCGGCTGCGCGGCGACCGCCGCACCCGCACCGGACTCCGGGACCGCGTCCACCTGGTCAACGCCTCCGGCGGTGCCGACCTGCTCGGCATCAGCACCGCCCGCTTCGCCCGGCTGGCCAGGGGCGGCTGCTTCAGCCCGGTCGGCTTCCACCTCAACCGCTACCACGCACTCGTCTGGCGCTACGCCGCCGGCGAGTTGCGGGACCTGGCCGGGCACCGCCCCGAACTGCTGCGCGGAGCCGCACCCGAGGGACTGCGCAAAGCTCTCGCGGCCGGGCAGGACTGGCGGCCCAGGAAATGGCGCGGCCGCCGCACCGCGCTGCTGATGCGGCAGGCCGCCGGCCCCTGGGAGAAGGCGGCGGTGCCCGCCGCCCTCCTGGAACCCCCGGTGCTGCGCGAGGTGGTCCCGGACCCCGACGAGCGCGCCCACCTCGCCCTGCTGCGCCCGCCGCTGCTCAGCCTTCCACCGGGAGGCACCCGCACCGAACCGATCCGCGACGTACTGCGGGCCACCGACCCGGAAGAGGTCCGCTGGTACCGGTCCCTGCTGAAGCGCCACCTCGGCGTCGCCAGGGCCGCCCGCCCCGCACCCGGAACGGTCCCGGCACCGTGCGGCGCCTGATGGGCGCGCACCGCTCAGAGCTGGCCGACATCCACGACCTGGAGCACCGCCCGCCCCTCGGTGTCCGAGGCGGTCAGATCCACCTCGGCGGTGATGCCCCAGTCGTGGTCGCCCGCCGGGTCGGCGAACGTCTGCCGCACCCGCCACAGGCTGTCCTCGGGCCGCTCCTCGATGCTCAGCAGCTTCGGGCCGCGGGCATCGGGGCCGGTCCCCAGCTCGTCGTACTCGTCCCAGTAGGCATCCATCGCGCGCGCCCAGCGCTCCGCGTCCCAGCCGGCGTCGCCGTCCAGCGCGCCGAGTTCGGCGGTACGGTCCCAGGCCGCCAACTCCACCCGGCGGAACAGCGCGTTGCGCACCAGCACCCGGAAGGCCCTGGCGTTCGCGGTGACCGGCTTGACCTGGTCGGCCCGCTCCTGGGCCTCCTCGGCGTCCTCCTCGGCCGGATTGGCCAGCTGCTCCCACTCGTCCAGCAGGCTGGAGTCCACCTGGCGCACCAACTCGCCCAGCCAGGCCGTGATGTCCTGGAAATCCTCCGATTTCAGGTCCTCGGGGACGGTGTGCTCCAGCGCCTTGTAGGCCCCGGCCAGATAGCGCAGCACGATGCCCTCGGTCCTGGCCAGCTCATAGTTCGAGACGAACTCCGAGAAGGTCATCGCCCGCTCGTACATGTCCCGCACCACCGACTTGGGGGACAGCGGGTGGTCCCCGACCCACGGGTGGCTCCTGCGGTAGACGCCGTAGGCGTGGAAGAGCAGTTCCTCCATCGGCTTGGGGTAGCTGATGTCCATCAGCCGTTCCATGCGCTCCTCGTACTCCACGCCGTCGGCCTTCATGGCGGCGACCGCCTCGCCGCGCGCCTTGTTCTGCTGTGCCGCGAGGATCTGACGGGGGTCATCGAGCGTGGACTCCACGACGGAGACCATGTCAAGGGCGTAGGAGGGCGATTCGGGGTCCAGCACCTCGAAGGCGGCCAGTGCGAAGGTGGACAGTGGCTGGTTGAGCGCGAAGTCGGCCTGGAGGTCAACGGTCAGCCGCACGATCCGGCCCTGGGCGTCGGGCTCGGGCAGCCGTTCCACCACGCCGCCGTCCAGCAGCGAGCGGTAGATGGCGATCGCCCGCCGGATGTGCCGCAGCTGGGCCCGGCGCGGCTCGTGGTTGTCCTCCAGCAGCCGCCGCATCGCCTCGAACGCGTTCCCGGGGCGGGCGATGACCGACAGCAGCATGGCGTGGGTGACCCGGAACCGGGAGGTCAGCGGCTCGGGCTCGGAGGCGATGAGCTTCTCGAAGGTGGACTGGCTCCAGTTCACGAAGCCCTCGGGGGCCTTCTTGCGGACCACCTTGCGCCGCTTCTTCGGGTCCTCGCCCGCCTTCGCCAGGGCCTTCTCGTTCTCCACCACGTGCTCGGGCGCCTGCGCCACCACGAACCCCGCCGTGTCGAAGCCGGCCCGCCCGGCCCGGCCGGCGATCTGATGGAACTCCCGGGCCCGCAGCACCCGTACACGATTGCCGTCGTACTTGGTCAGCGCCGTGAACAGCACCGTGCGGATCGGGACGTTCACCCCCACCCCCAGGGTGTCGGTGCCACAGATGACCTTCAGCAGCCCGGCCTGCGCCAGCTTCTCCACCAGCCGCCGGTACTTGGGCAGCATCCCGGCGTGGTGCACCCCGATGCCGTGTCGCACGAACCGGGAGAGATTACGGCCGAAGGCGGTGGTGAAGCGGAAGTTGCCGATGAGCGCGGCGATCTGGTCCTTCTCCGCCCGGGTGCACATGTTGATGCTCATCAGCGCCTGCGCCCGCTCCACCGCCTGCGCCTGGGTGAAGTGGACGATGTAGACCGGGGACTGATGCGTCTCCAGCAGTTCGGTGAGGGTGTCGGTGAGTGATGTGGTGCGGTACTCGTAGCTCAGTGGTACCGGACGGGTGGCGGAGCGGACCACCGCCGTCGGGCGGCCGGTGCGGCGGGTCAGATCCTCCTCGAACCGCGTCATGTCGCCGAGCGTCGCGGACATCAGGACGAACTGGGCCTGCGGCAGCTCGAGCAGCGGGATCTGCCACGCCCAGCCCCGGTCCGGCTCGGCATAGAAGTGGAACTCGTCCATCACCACCTGGCCGATGTCCGCCTCGGCGCCGTCCCGCAGCGCGATGGAGGCCAGCACCTCGGCGGTGCAGCAGATCACCGGCGCGTCCGCGTTCACCGAGGCGTCACCGGTGAGCATGCCGACGTTCTCGGTGCCGAAGATCTTGCACAGATCGAAGAACTTCTCCGAGACCAGGGCCTTGATGGGCGCCGTGTAGAACGTCACCTCGTCCCGGGCGAGTGCGGCGAAGTGCGCGCCGGCCGCCACCAGGGACTTGCCGGACCCGGTGGGCGTGGACAGGATGACGTTCGCGCCCGAGACCACTTCGATCAGCGCCTCCTCCTGAGCGGGGTACAGGGAGATTCCCCGCTCTTCCGCCCATGACGAGAACGCGTCAAAGAGGGCATCGGGGTCGTTGTCGGCAGGCATCTGATCGATAAGGGTCACCGCTCCATAGTGCCCGCACCCAGGCGCTAAACCGCAACCGGCTGCTCATCCCAAGATCACATGGGACTACGCTGTGCCGCCAACAGAACTCCACAGACGACGAGTAGAAGGCGGGGGCGCTACCAGATGATGGGACCGGCGCATTCACTGTCCGGCGCGATGGCCTGGCTGGGGGTGGGCCTGGCGGCGGCTGCCGCCGATCATCCGATGCCCTGGCCCGTCCTGCTGGCCGGAACGCTGATCTGCGCGGGCGCCGCCCTCGCACCCGATCTCGACCAGAAGGGCGCCACGATCTCCCGCGCCTTCGGACCACCGTCCAAATGGCTGGCCGGGCTGATCGACAAGCTCTCGGTGGCCGTCTACAACGCCACCCGGGCCAAGCGCGAGAGGCGCCGCTCCGGCGGCCACCGCACTCTCACCCACACCTTCCCCTGGGCGCTGGCCGTCGGTGTCGGCTTCTCCGCCGCCGCCGTCCTCTTCGGCCGGTGGGCGGTGCTGATCATCCTGTTCATCCACATGGTGCTCGCCGTGGAGGGACTGCTGTGGAAGATGGCCCGGATGTCCAGCGACGTCCTGGTGTGGCTGCTCGGTGCCACCAGCGCCTGGATCCTGGCCGCCGTCCTGGACGAGCCGGGCAACGGCTCCACCTGGCTGTTCAGCGAGCCCTACCTGTGGCTGGGCATCCCCATCGTGCTCGGTGCCATGGTCCACAACTTCGGGGACGCCCTCACCATCTCCGGTGTCCCCATGCTGTGGCCGCTGACCATCAAGGGCCGCCGCTGGTACCCCGTGGGCACCCCCTCCGTCATGCGCTTCAAGGCCGGCGCCTGGGTGGAGAACAAGGTGCTGATGCCGGTCTTCATGGTCGTCGGCGCCGCCAGCGGCATCGGAGCCCTGGTCCTGGCCGCCTGAACCGGCTCCCGGAGGCCGGGGTGGCGGCCCCACAGGACCCGCCACCCCGGCCTCCGGGTCACCCGGCCGCCGCCCGGCACTCGTCAACTGCCACGTTCCGCGGCCGGCCCCTCAGCGCACCGTCCCGGCGTCCTCCTCCTGCGCCGGGGCCCCGTGCCACGAGCGCCACAACGCCGCGTACGCCCCGCCGGCCGCCACCAGCTCGTCATGGCTGCCCAGCTCGCTGATCCGGCCGTCCTCCACCACCGCGATCACATCCGCGTCGTGCGCGGTGTGCAGCCGGTGCGCGATCGCGATCACCGTACGACCGTGCAACACCCGGCCCAGCGAACGCTCCAGATCACGTGCGGCCCGCGGGTCGAGCAGCGAGGTCGCCTCATCCAGCACCAGCGTGTGCGGATCCGCCAGCACCAGCCGCGCCAACGCGATCTGCTGCGCCTGGGCCGGGGTCACCGCCACCGCTCCGGAGCCCACCTCGGTGTCCAGACCCCGCGGCAACTCCCGCACCCAGCCGTCCGCGTCCACCGCGCCCAGCGCCGCCCACAGTTCGGCGTCCGTCGCCCCCTCCCGGGCCAGCCGCAGGTTGTCCCGCAGCGGTCCCACGAACACGTGGTGCTCCTGGTTGACCAGCGCGACCTGCTCCCGTACCCGCTCCGCCGGCATCCCCGCCAGCCGCGCACCTCCCAGCGTGATGTCACCGCTGCCCGGCGCGTAGATCCCCGCCAGCAGCCGGCCGAGCGTGGACTTCCCCGCACCCGACGGGCCCACCAGCGCCATCCGGGTCCCCGGCGGCACCCGCAGCGACACCCCGTGCAGCACATCGCGCCCGGCCAGATAACCGAACCGCACCTCCTGGGCCGTCAACTCCCGCCCGTCGGGCGACAGCGAGGCATCCGCGTCGGGATCCTCGACCTCGCGCACCCCGACCAGCCGGGCCAGCGACACCTGCGCCACCTGGAGCTCGTCGAACCAGCGCACGATCATCCCGACCGGCTCCACCAGCATCTGCGCCAGCAGGGCCCCCGTCGTCAGCTGACCCACCGTCATCCAGTCGTTCAGCACGAAGACGCCGCCGATCATCAGCACCCCGGACAGAATCAACGCGTGGTACACGTTGATCGTCGGAATCAGGATGGTGCGCAGCCACAACGTGTACCGCTCCCACTGGGTCCACTCACGCACCCGGCGCTCCGACAACTCCACCCGCGCCGACTCCAGGCGGTGCACCTCGATGGTGCGCCCGGCGTCCACCGTCTCCGCCAGGGCGGCGGCCACCGCCGCGTACCCGGCGGCCTCCGCCCGGTAGCCGGCCGGTGCCCGCCGGAAGTACCACCAGCAGCCCGCCACCAGCACCGGCAGCGCTATCAGCACCCCCAGCCCCAGGGCCGGGGCCGTCACCACGATGCCGCCCAGCAGCAGTCCCGCCCACACCACCGCGATCGCCAGCTGCGGCACCGCCTCGCGCATCGCCTGCGCCAGCCGGTCCACGTCCGTGTTGATCCGGGCCAGCAGATCCCCGGTTCCCGCGCGCTCCAGCACCCCCGGCGGCAGTGCCACCGACCGCACCAGAAAGTCCTCGCGCAGATCCGCCAGCATCCGCTCGCCCAGCACCGCGCCGCGCAGTCGCACCATCCGTACGAAGAACGCCTGCACCGCGAGCGCCACCGTGAACAGCGCCACGGTCCGCGTCAGATGCAGTTCCTCGGCGCCCGCCGCCAGATCCTGCACCACCCGCCCCAGCAGGTACGGGCCCACCATGGAGGCCAGCACCGCCAGCGTGTTCACCCCCACCAGCAGGGCGAACGCCCTCCGGTGCCGCCGCAGCAACTCCCTGACATACGCCCGCACCGTGTGCCGGCCCGCCACCGGCAGGATGGTGGCGTGCTCCACGGACGCCGGATCGTACTCGGGAGGCGAAACGCCCATCATGCCGTCTCCTCGGCGTAGTGACTCGTCTGCGGCTCCCGGGTGACAACCGCCCGGTACCCCGCGTGGGAGCTCAGCAACTCCCGGTGCCCGCCGGTGGCGGCCACCCGTCCGTCCGGCACGAACACCACCTCGTCCGCGCGGTCGAGCAGCAGCGGCGACGAGGTGAACACCACCGTGCTGCGCCCGGCCCGCAACTCCACCAGCCCTTCCGCGATCCGCGCCTCGGTGTGCGAGTCCACCGCGGAAGTCGGTTCGTCCAGCACCAGCACCTCGGGGTCGGTCACCAGCGATCTGGCCAGCGCCAGCCGCTGCCGCTGCCCCCCGGACAGCGAACGGCCCCGCTCGGTGATCCTGGCCTCCATCGGGTCGCCCGCCGGGCCCGCGGACGACCGGGACAGCGCCGCCAGAACGTCCTCGCACTGCGCCGCCGCCAGCGCCGCCGTCACCTCGACCTTCCCCGAGGACGGCACCGCCAGCAGTTCCCGCAGCGTCCCCGACATCAGCACCGGATCCTTGTCCTGCACCAGCACAGCTGTACGTGCGGTGGCCAGCGGCACCTCGTCCAGGGGCACGCCGCCCAGCAGCGCCGAGGGCTCACCCCGGCCGTGGATCGGATGTCCGCCGAGCCGTTCGGCGAGCCGCTCGGCCGTGTTCGGATCCCCGCACACCACCGCCGTCAGCAGCCCTTCGCGGACCACCACACCGCTGGCCGGATCGCTCAGGTCGCCACCGAGCGGGCCCTGCTGCCCGGCCCCCGCGTCCGTCCCGCCGGTCTCCCGCAGCAGCCCCAGAACCCGCACCGCCCGCTTGGCGGAGGGCCGCGAGAACGTGAACGCCATCGCCGTCTCCTGGAAGAGCCGCAGCGGGAACATCAAGAACGTGGCCGCCCCGTACACGGTGACCAGCGCACCCGTCGAGATCCGGCCCTCACTCGCCATCCCGGCTCCCTGCCACACCACCGCGATCAGCAGCAGCCCCGGCATCACCACCTGCACGGCGTCGATCAGCGACCACATCCGCGCGCTGCGCACCGAAGCCGCCCGCACCTCCTGGGAGGCCCGCCGGTAGCGGTCCAGGAACAGCTCCTCGCCACCGATGCCGCGCAGCACCCGCAGCCCGGCCACGGTGTCGGAGGCGAGCTCGGTGGCCCGCCCGGACTTGCCGCGCTCGGCGTCCGCGCGGCGCACGGCGGCCGGCAGCAGCGGGACGAAGGACAGCACCACGGCCGCCACCCCCGCGAACACCAGCAGCCCCAGCTGCGGCTCGAAGATGATCAGACCCGTGCACACCGACAGGGCCACCACCACGGCGGCCCCGAACCGGGAGACCGACTCGACGAACCAGCCGATCTTCTCCACGTCACCCGTGGAGACCTTGACGATCTCACCCGCGGCGACCCGCTGGGTGAGCATCCCGCCCAGTTGGGTGGCGCGCCGGGCGAGCAGCTGCTGGACCCGGGCGGCCGCCGTGATCCAGTTGGTGACGGCGCGGCGGTGCAGCATCGTGTCGGCCAGCGTCATGGAGAGCGTGATACCGAGCATCAGCAGGCCGGTGAGGGCAAGGTCCCGGCCCGATTGGTTCACCACCGCCTGGACCACCAGGCCGAGCGCCAGCGGCAGCATGGCGATGCTCGCCTGGTGCAGAATGCCCCACAGGAGGGCCTGTGCCTGACCGCCCGCCTGTTTGCGGAACAGCCACAGCAGAAATCGGAAACCGGACCGTACGTCGGGTTCGCCGGGGTCGGAATGCGGAAGATCGCGAATGTGCATGACATCCCAGAGTCAGTACGTGCGGAACTGGGCAACCTGCCAAGCCTCACGGCCCGCACCCGCCAAAATCAACGGGTTTTTCCCGGCCACCACCGCAATTCACCAGCACGCGCGGAAAACCACCGATAATCCCCCGGAAATGCTTTCTCCCCGACGGCCGCTCTCCCGGACCACCGGGCCCGGCACGTACCATGCGGGGATGGGACATGGAGCCGACCGCCGGGACCCCCCGGCCGCCAAACTGGACGCGGAGAGCGCCGCATCCGTGGCCGCGACCCTCCAGGCGCTGGCCACTCCCTCCCGGCTGCTGATCCTCGCCCGGCTGCGGGAGGGACCGCTGCCGGTCACCGAACTCGCGGCGGCGGTCGGCATGGAACAGTCCGCCGTTTCCCACCAGTTGCGGCTGCTGCGCACCCTGAGCCTGGTCAGCGGCAGCCGGCAGGGCCGCCGGATCGTCTACAGCCTGCACGACCATCACGTGGCGCAACTGCTGGACGAGGCCGTTTACCACATCGAGCACCGGCGCCTCGGTCTGCGCGACCGGGACCCGTATCCGCAGCCCTCCTAGACCCGGCCCGCACGGATGCGTCCCGATCCCGGTGAGGTGCTGCATTTCTCCGAGGACCCCACCATCGCCCGTTTCGTACCCCATGTGGCCCGCACCGCCCGGCAGCCGCAGCCGTACGTGTGGGCCGTGGACGCGGCCCGGGCCCCCGACTACTGGTTCCCCCGCCAGTGCCCGCGCGCCATGGTCTGGACGGTGCCCGGCGCCACCATGGAGGACCGGGAGCGGTTGATCGGCCCGGGTGGCGGGGAACGCGTGCACGCCATCGAGTACGACTGGCTGGAGCGGATGCGCACCACCCGGCTGTACGCGTACCGGTTGCCCGCCGCCGTCTTCCGGCCCTTCGGGCAGCCGGTGCCGCACGCCCACGTCGCCACCGTCACGGTGGAGCCCCTGGGGCCGGCGGAGCCGGTGGGGGACCTGCTGGAGCTTCACCGGGCGGCCGCGATCCAGCTGCGGGTCCTCGACAACCTGTGGCCGTACTGGAGGGCGGTGACCGCCGCGGGTCTGGGATTCAGCGGTATCCGGCTGCGCAATGCGAAGCCGGCACCCCCCGATCCGCGTCCGGCGGGCTGATTCCCCTTCATAAAAGTAATGCGCGAGGTGTTGACGCAGAACACCCGTGCTCCCACCATGAGGGGCATCCCCACTGAGTGGGAGCGCTCCCATCCGGGTCGCGTGGCGCGCTCCCACTCAGCGGTGGTTCAGCTCGCCGCGCACGATGGAGAAGGGCCGCAGCCATGCCATCCCCCACGTCACGCCGCACTCTGCCCCCCGGGGCCGTCCCGTGATCACCGGGCCGGTGCCCCGGATTCCCTGTGAGCGCCCGGCCGTCCGGCCGCCCCCGGACCACCGCCCGCTGCTGCGGGCCCGGCTCCGCGAGGCCAACCGGCGCAGCGCGTTCAACCGCCGAAGCCGGGCCGAAGGGCTGTAGCCCCGGCCCCCGCCGACACGGCCGCGCCGCGATACGTGCGGCCGCCGTACCGCCCACCGACCTCCGCGCCCGCCGTCGTGCCGCCGCTCCGGACCCCTGTACGGGGGAGCCCCGGCGGGTCGCGGGTGCCGCGCCGCTCCGGTCCTGTCAGGGACGGCAGGGACCGAAGCGGACCTCGCCCCGGACGACCACCGCCTCCAGCCGGGTGGCGTCCGGGGCGGACGCGGCGCCGCTCCGCATGATGTGCCAGTAGTGCGCCGTCAGCTGGGAGCGCTCCCAGGCACGGAGGGCTCCGACGCTGTTCACGAGCCCCGGCCGACGGCCACCCCCGCCACGACCATGACCGAGAAGGGCCTCTCGCCATGCCATCCCCCATCACCGCGGATCCTTCCGTCCGCACCTCCCGGCACTCCTCCTCACCACCGGCCGACCCGCTGCCGCTCACGGTCCGCCGCGCGCTGGCCGCGCTGCGGATCGCGACCGGCGTCATCTTCCTGTGGGCCTTCATCGACAAGACCTTCGGCCTCGGCTACGCGACCGCCTCGCAGAACTCCTGGCTGAACGGCGGCTCGCCGGCCCGCGGCTATCTGCTCAGCGTCAGTTCCGGGCCGCTGGAGTCCGTCTTCCACTCCTGGGCCGGGCAGGTCTGGGTCGACTGGGCCTACATGGCAGGCATGCTCGGGGTGGGGTTAGCGCTGGTGGCCGGGGTCGCGCTGCGGATCACCGCGCTGGCGGGTGGCCTGATGCTGCTGACGCTGTGGGTGGCCGAGTGGCCGCCGGCCCGGCATCTGTCGGACGGTTCGCCGAGCATGTCCCCGAACCCGCTGGTGGACCAGCATGTCGTCTACATCGCCGTTCTGGTCGTGCTCGCGCTGTGCTCGGCCGGCCGGACCTGGGGGCTCGGCGGCACCTGGGCCCGGCTGCCGCTGGTCGCCCGCCACCCCTGGCTGCGATGAGGGACCGCGGGCGCGCGGGGAGTGGGTGACGGCCTCCTCCCGCGCCCGCTCCATCCCCGGCCCGGAGCATCGCGCCGCCGCCCACGGGCGGCGCGACGCACCGGGTCCTGGGGCTGTTCACGGCCCACAGCGCGGCGGTTTCCCCCGCCGGGCGCTGCCGCGATCCGGGTCGGGTACGCGTGGTGCCGCGGAGTCCCGTGCGCCGTCACCGAGGGACGCTCCGTTCGACGTGGTGGGCCGGCAGCCACCGAACGGTCCCGGCTCGCGGGTGGATCACGCTGTGCGTGGCGGCGCCCGCGAGGCGCCTTTCGTCGTGTCGACTGGTGGCCGCTGCCGCCGGGGTGTCATCGCGTGGCACCCGGCGGCAGCGGCGGTCGGTGGGGGAGGGCGCGGAGGTGGACCGGTCAGCGACCGGTCACCGCTCGCCTCACAGGTCCACGTCCGCGCAGGAGTAGAAGGCGTTCGGAGTGTCGGCGACGTCCCAGACCGCGAGGATCATGTGGCGTCCCGACTTCTGGGTGGGCACGGTGCCCTGGTGCTGCTCGTTGGCGGCCGGGTGCCGGCCGCCCAGCGGCACGGTCATGAACGGCTGCGGTTCCAGGTCGGCCCGGGTCAGTGGCCGGCTGGGGTTGTATCCGTCGCGGGTGATGTAGTAGCGGAAGTCGCTGGTGCTGTGCGTGACCGTGAAGGTCCAGCTGAAGGTGTAGCCCTGACCCGGCGTCAGCCGGGTGGCCGGCCAGCTGCCACCACGCGGATCGTCCAGCTGGGCGAACCGCGCGTTGCCGCCGGCACAGATCTGTCCGTCGGCGGGGCCGCCCTGCGGGAAGCCCTTGGGGCCCTCGACGCTCTGCGGCTCCCACTGGATCTCGCCGCAGTTGCTGACCGCGCCCTGGGCGCAGAACGACTGACGGCTGGTCGGTGCGGTGCTGTAGCCGTGGGCGTGGGCGGTGCCGCCGGTGCCGAGCACCGTGATCGCGGCGAGCCCGAGCCCCGTGGCGGCGGCGGTGATCTTTCTGCGCATGCTTCGCTCCCGGAGATGTGGGGGGTGGAGAGCTCCGTGCACGGGTGCGAGTGCTGCGGTCTAGACCAACTCCGACGGTAGCGCCGGGCGATGCGTCATGTCCAGACCAATGTGCGGACCGGGGTGCGGATCCGGCGCGCCGCCGTACGGGCGGGGGAGGGCCGGGCCTCACCGGCACCACCCGCCCCCGTGGCGCGCGTGGCTCAGACAACCTGGACGTTGTAGCGGTCCTTCATGTGCCGCCAGAAGTCACGCGCCATCCACACGTCGAACTCCGTCACCCGGCTCGCCGAACCCGCCTTCATCAAGAAGTTCGGAACCCCTGTCGGCGTCCAGTCGTAGAAGTCGTCCAGCCCGAGCGTGTGCCCGATCTCGTGCAGCAGGATGTGGATGTCGGGCTGGTTCATCGCGCCGACGAAATACTCCCGGCCGATCCGCTGGCCCCAGTCCCCGCCGGCCCCGCCGCCGAAGCCGTCCGTCAGCCACAGCGACTGGTCGTAGTGGCGTGCCACCCCGCCGGGACACCGCGGGTAGCTGCCGTTCTGGTTGAAGAAGCGCCCGCACTCCGGAGCACACTGCGGTGCCCCGCCGCCGTCCGGATTGCCGATGTACAGATCCACGGAGTTGTCGTCCCACTGGAACGTCGACCGGTTGGCCGTGGCCCAGCCGACCACATTGATCTGCACCCGCGCCTGCGGGAACCCGTCGAAGCCGCGCAACTGGTCGTACCACTTGTCCGACTGCTCCTGCAGGACCCGGTGCACCTGGTCCCGAAGCTGCGCGCTCACCGGCGCGTCGGACTCCCAGCGCACGCAGTAGTTGAGATAGCCACCGCCGTTGGCCATCAGCTGGTCCCAGCCGTAGTTGCGGAAGCCGTACAGATCCGGGTAGGTCTGCTCCACGTGCTGCCAGACCTCGTTCAGCGGCTGGACGAGGTGCGCGGGGGGATTCCACTCCGCCGCCGTGCCGATGTCCGACGGCGCCCGCCGGCCCGCTGTCGCCACCTGCGGCGCCGCGCTGCTCTCCCGCGTCACCTCCGGCTGCACGGCGGCCGGTGCGAGGCCGGCCGCCGTCGCGGGAGCCGTCAGCGCCGTACCCAGACCCGTGGCGGCCGCGGCCACCGCGATCACCACTGTGGCGCGCCATCGGCGCCCAGACCTCAGGGGGGACATGCTCTCTCCTGGTGTGAGAGGAACGACGGACAGGGGTGACGGACGGCGGCGTTCGCGCGGCCGTGCCGAACCCGGTCGCCCGAACGCCCCGTCCGCCTGTCCGTCGCCGCCCGGGAGGCAGAGGTTGCCGCCCGGACCGGCGCTCAGGCGATCGTGTCCAGATCCGATCGCTGCACCCGGTGCCGCAGCGGCCGGCCCGCGCACAGCGCTGCCGCCTCCTGCGCCACCACCTCGCCCAGTCGCTCCAGTTCATTGCCCAGCGCCCCGGCGATGTGCGGCGTGAGCAGGACGTTCTCCAGTCCGAACAGCGGTGAGTCCACCGGCAGCGGCTCCGGTTCGGTCACGTCGAGCACCGCCGATATCCGGCCGGACACCAACTCCGCCTCCAGCGCGTTCTGGTCCACCAGCGACCCGCGCGCGGTGTTGATCACGGTGGCGCCGTCCGGCAGCAGTGCCAGCCGCCGGGCGTCCAGCAGCCGCCGGGTCGCGGGCACGGCCGGGGCGTGCAGGCTCAGCACCGTACTGACGGCGCACAGTTCGTCCAGCGGCAGCGGGGCCACACCCAGCTCCCGCGCCTCCTCCGCCCGCAGATACGGATCGTGCACCGCCACCTCGAAGTCGAACGGGCGCAGCAGTTCGATCACCCGGCGCCCGATCCGGGACGCGCCCACGATGCCGACCCGGCGCCGGTAGTTGCCCATGGTGTGGGTACGTGCCGCCGCCGGCGGGCGGCGTTCGGCCGTGTACCTGGCCGCCGTGCCCAGCGCGTCCTTGCCGCTCAGCAACATCGCGCCCAGCGTGAACTCCGCCACCGGCAGCGCGTTGGCGGCGGCGGCCGAGGACACCGAAAGGCCGCGCTCCCAGCACGCCTCGGTGATGTGGTGCTTGACGCTACCGGCCGCGTGCAGCACGGCGCGCAGCCGGGGCAGCCCCGACAGCACCGGCTCGGTCAGCGGCGCACAGCCCCAGCCGGTGATCAGGACCTCCACCTCCGCCGGGTCGATGCCACCGGCCGGCACCGGGTGCGGCGCGGCATCGTCCGGCAGCCGCAGCACCCCCGACAGCCGCTCGCGCACACCCGGGGGGAAGAGCCGGGGGAGATGGGCCGGGTCCATGACGAACAGCGCGGCGGGCCGCGCCGCGCCGTTGTGGATGCTGGGCATTGGTGCTGGTCAGCTCCCCATGACAGAAAACGTTGTCTGCCCAGCCTGAACACCGGCCCAAGGGCACGTCAAGGGCGTGAAGCGGCGAAGTCGCGTGCCGGCCCCTCCCGTTAGACTGCGCCGAATGAGGAGAAACGCTTTCTGCGGAGCGCTGCCATGACGTCGGCCGGCGGAGCACCGGCCACGCTGCGCGACGTCGCGCTACGGGCCGGTGTGTCGATGGCCACGGTGTCCCGCGTCCTCGCCGACAACTACCCGGTCGCCCAGCGCACCCGCCAGCGGGTGCTGCGCGCCATCAAGGACCTCGACTACGTCGCCAACACCCACGCCCGCGCGCTGCGCGGCCGCGGCACCCCCACCGTCGCCTTCGTCCTCAACGACGTGCGCGGCGCCTCCTTCGCCTCGGTCGCACACGGCGTCGAGCAGGAAGCGGCCAGGCGCGGCAGGATCTGCCTGATCTGCACCACGCAGGGCGACCCCGAACGGGAACTGTCCGTCGTGCGCACCATGCGCGAACAGGGCGCCGGTGCCGTCATCCTCATCGGCGGAGTGGTCGATGACGCCGCCTACCGCGGTCAGATGACGGCCATCGCGCACTCCCTGGACGCCTCCGGGTCCCGGCTGGTGCTGTGCGGACGCCCTCCGCTGGGCCCCGATGTCCCCGCCACCGTCGTGGAGTACGACAACGAGGGCGGCGCCTACGCCGTGGTCAGCCGGCTGCTGGCCCAGGGTCACCGGCGCGTCCTCTTCCTGGGCGCCGCCGCCAACGGCTCCACCACGGCTGCCGGCCGCCTCGCCGGCTACCGCCGCGCCCTGGCCGACCACGCCGTGGCGGTCGACGAGGCCCTCGTCGTCGCCACCGAGTTCAGCCGGGCCGACGCCTACGAGAAGCTGACCGCCCGGTTGCGCGAGGGCCGCGACTTCACCGCGGTGTGCGCCGTCACCGACACCGTCGCCGCCGGCGCCCTGGCCGCACTCGGTGACCGGGGTCTGCGCGTCCCCGAGGATGTCTCGCTCACCGGCTACGACGATGTCGACCCGGCCACCGACCTGCGCCCGCAGCTGACCACCGTGCACGTGCCGTACGAGGAGGTCGGCCGCACCGCCGTACGCCTGGCGCTGGGCCTGCGCGCGGGGGAGGTCTCCTCGGCCGCCCAGCACGCGGTGCTCGGCACCCACGTGGTCATCCGGGACTCCACCGCCCCGCCCACGACCCGCCAGGGTCCTTCCGCCCCGGCCGGGGAACCGGCGTGACCGGCACCCACCCGGTCCGGCCCGGCCACCACGCCGACCCCGACTTCCCGTTCACCGCGGGCCGCCGGTGGCTCCACCCCGCCATCGATCGGTTCCCCGGCTGACCCACCGCACCCTCCTCTCCTCATCCGCCCCGGTCACGGGGACGGCCCACGGCACCGCTCCCGGCCCCGGGCGACATCGAGTGCGACGGCAGTCTCCGGACGTACCGCGGCGCGGACCTGCGGATCGGTGTCGGCCGAGCCGGAACCCGAAAGTTTCGGCGCCGCCGACGCGGTTTCCCTCCCCTCCCTCCGGGGCCACCATGATCCACAGAAGGGCCCACACACCGGAGGACAGCACGTATGAGCACCACCGTCACCGTCCACCCACGGCATCTGGAGCGGCTCTCGCCGGGGGAGGTGCTCCGGGTCGAGCCCTGGGGGAACGACGCCGTGCGGGTACGCGCCGGAGCCGCCGGAATACGCGCCGCCACCCCCGGCGCCCTCGACGCCCCGCCCTCCGACAACGGGACCGCGTACACCGAGCCGGCCGACGCGGGCGGCGGCCGGCTCGTCAACGGCCGGATCACCGCCCACCTCGACGCCCGGGGCCGGCTCCGTTTCACCCGCACCGCCACCGGCGAGGAACTGCTGGCCGACGCCGAACCGTACAAGGGCTGGCCGCCGCCCCGTACCCACACCCCGCACGGCGACGGCGGCTACCGCCTCGAACAGCGCTTCGCCGCCCACCCGGACGAACGGCTCTACGGGCTCGGCCAGCATCTGCACGGCCGGCTCGACCAGAAGGGCCTGGTCATCGAACTCGCCCAGCGCAACGCCGAGGTCAGCATCCCGCTGCTGATCTCCTCCCGCGGCTACGGGCTGCTGTGGAACAACCCCGCCCTCGGCCGCGTCGAGCTCGCCCACGACGCCACCCGCTGGGTGGCCGAGCGCAGCGAGCAGATCGACTACTGGGTCACCGCGGGCGACACCCCCACCGACCTGATGGCCTCCTACGCCGCCGCCACCGGCTACCCGCCCCCGCTGCCGTACTGGGCCACCGGCTTCTGGCAGTCCCGGCTGCGCTACCGCACCCAGGAGGAACTGCTGGAGGTGGCACGCGAGTTCGCACGCCGTGAGCTGCCGCTGTCGGTCATCGTCAGCGACTTCTTCCACTGGCGCCAGATGGGGGACTGGAGCTTCGACCCCGTCGACTGGCCCGACCCGGCCGCCATGGTCGCCGAACTGGAGACCCTCGGGGTCCGGCTGATGGTCTCCATCTGGCCCACCGTGCACCCCGAGGGCACCCACCACGACGCACTGCACGCCACCCGCGGCCTGGTCGCCGACCGGCACGGCGGACTGCTCACCCAGAACTGGCCCGCACCGGGCGGTTTCGCCCCCACTCATTACATTGACCCCACCGACCCCGCCGCCCGGCGGCTGCTGTGGGACGCGGTGCGCGAGGGCTACCACCGGCACGGCATCAGCGTCTTCTGGCTGGACGCCTGCGAACCCGACATCGCCCCGCCCCTGCAGGAACGCGCCGAGTACGCCATCGGCGGCGGCCGGCAGACCGGAAACCTCTACCCGCGCGAACACGCCCGGGCCTTCCACGAAGGGCTCACCGCCGAGGGTGAGGAGGAGATCGTCACCCTCAACCGTTCGGCCTGGGCCGGAAGTCAGCGTTACGGGGCGGCCCTGTGGTCCGGTGACATCCCCGCCACCTTCGACTCGCTGCGCGTCCAGATCCGCGCCGGACTGAACGTCGCCCTCAGCGGCATCCCCTGGTGGACCACCGACATCGGCGGCTTCCACGGCGGGGACCCCGCGGACCCCGACTACCAGGAACTGATGGTGCGCTGGTTCCAGTACGGGGTGCACTGCCCGCTGTTCCGGCTGCACGGGGACCGCGACCCGAACCAGCCCTTCGGCGTGACGATGACCGGCGGGCCCAACGAACCATGGTCCTACGGCCCGGTCTACCCCCTGATCCGTGACCAGATGCTGCTGCGCGAGCGGCTGCGCCCCTACGTCCAGGAACAGATGGACATCGCCCACCGCACCGGCACCCCGCCGATGCGCCCGCTGTTCTACGACTTCCCCGAGGACCCGGCCGCCTGGGAGGTGGAGGACCAGTTCCTGCTGGGCCCCGATCTGCTGGTGGCACCCGTCGCCGAGCCGGGCGTCCGGGCACGGAGCGTTTACCTGCCGGCCGGCACCCGCTGGCGGGACGCCCACGACGGCACGGTGCACGACGGCGGGGGTACGGTGCGGGCGGCGGCCCCGCTGGAGCGCATCCCGCTGTACGTCAGGGAGGGCCGCACCCTGCCCATCCACCCGGCATGAGGGGGGCGTGTCCGGGGCTGCGACACTGCCCCGGACACGCCCCCCGGCCCCGGCGGCGCGGAGGCTCCCTCGACCCGCGCCGTACCGGGGCCGGCCGGACACCACGTCCCACCCGCCACCTGCCCCCCGCCTACCGGCCCAGCGCCGCCATCGCCGCGTTGTGCCCCGGGATCCCGCTCACCCCGCCGCCCCTGGCGGCGCCGGAACCGCACACCAGGACTCGTTCGTGCCCGGTCCCCACACCCCAACGGTCCGCCGGCCCCCGCGCACCGTCCGCCCCCTCCCGGAAGGGGAAGTCCAGATCCCCGTGGAAGATGTTTCCGCCCGGCAGCCACAGGTCGCGCTCCAGGTCCAGCGGCGTCTTCACCTCCAGACAGGGCCGGCCCTCCCCGTCCACCGCCAGACAGTCCGCGATCGGCTCCGCCAACTGCTCGTCCAGCTGCGCCAGCGCCGCCGCCAGCAGCCGGTCCCGTACCTCCGCCTCGCTCTGCCCGCCCCCGGCGAACAGCCGCGCCGGGGTGTGCAGTCCGAACAGGGTCAGGGTCTGGTACCCGGCCCCGGCCAGCTCGGGGGAGAGGATCGAGGGATCGGACAGCGAGTGGCAGTACAGCTCACTCGGCGGTGCCGCCGGCCCCGTCCCGGCCACCGCCTCCCGGTAGGCCGTCTCCAACTGGGCGTATCCCTCCGCCACGTGGAACGTCCCGGCGAAGGCGTCCCGCGGGTCGACCGAGGCGTCCCGCAGCCGGGGCAGCCGGCGCAGCAGCATGTTCACCTTCAGCTGCGCGCCCTCCACGGGCTCGGAGGGCTGCCCCGCGGCCTCCCCCAGCAGCCGTGCCAGCACCTGCGGAGACGCGTTGACCAGCACCCGCTCCGCTCCCACCGCGCCGTCGCGCCCCTCCCCGTCGGCGAAGCGCACCTCCGCGCGCCCGCCGGGACCGCCGTCCGGTGAGATGCCGGTGACCTCGTGCCCGGTCACCAGTTCCGCCCCGGCCCGCCGCGCCGACGCCGCCAGCGCGTCGGTGACCGCTCCCATACCGCCCACCGGAACGTCCCAGTCGCCGGTGGAGCCACCGATCACGTGGTACAGGAAGCAACGGTTCTGCCGCAGCGACGGGTCGTGGGCCGAGGCGAAGGTGCCGATCAGACCGTCCGTGAGCACGACCCCGCGCACCAGGTCGTCCGCGAACCGCTCCTCGATCGTCTCGCCCAGCGGCCGCTCGAACACCGCCTCCCAGGCCGCCTCGTCGCCCACCCGCTCCCGCAGTTCGGCTCGGGTGGGCAGCGGTTCGGTGAGGGAGGGGAAGACCCGCGCGGCCAGGCGCCGGGTCATCGCGTAGAAGTCCTGCCACGCCTCGAACTCCCGGTCCGAGCCGGTCAGCCGGGCGAACGCCTCACGGGTGCGCTCGGTGCCGCCCCCGACCAGCAGCCCGGTGGCGCGCCCCTGGCGGACCACCGGCGTGTACGAGGAGAACTCACGCTTGGCCGGGGTCAGCCGCAGCCCCAGGTCCCGCACGATGTGGTCCGGCAGCAGGCTCACCAGGTAGGCGTACCGCGACAGCCGGGCGGCCACGCCCGGGAAGGCGGTGGCGGAGACCGCCGCGCCCCCGGTGTGCGCCAGGCGCTCCAGCAGCAGTACGCGTCGCCCGGCGCGGGCGAGGTAGGCGGCGGCGACCAGACCGTTGTGGCCACCGCCGACGATCACGGCGTCATACGAGGAGTGGGCAGGCATGGGGTCTGACTAGCATGTCCGCCGCTTTCCGGCCAGTGTCCCGGCCGGGGTCTGGAAAGCGTTTGCTGTCCTGGCATAGGGTGCCCGGCGGACCGGCCCCCGAGCGATCAGGCGGCACACGCATGGCCAACCACCCCTTCACCCTTCCGGACGAGGACCGGGCGCTGAGCCCGCACACCGGCTGGACCCGTGCCCACTGGGAGGCGGTCGCAGACGGCCTGCTGAACGCGGTCACCCCGTACGCCACCGGGGGAGGGGCGCTCTACCACCTGCCCGGCGGCCCGCCCAGCGGTTCCGGGCCGCGCTCGGACGGACTGGAGGGGTACGCGCGGACCTTCCTGCTGGCGGCCTTCCGGGTGGCCGGTTCGGGGGGTGATGACCCGCACGGCTTCCTGGAGCGGTATGCCACCGGCCTGGCCGCCGGCACCCGCGCGCCCGGCGGGGACGGCCCGGAGGACTGGCCGCTGATCACCGACCGCAGCCAGCCGCTGGTGGAGGCCGCCTCCATCGCGTTCGCACTGCGCCTGACCCGGCGCTGGCTGTGGGACGAACTGCCCGCCGGGGTACGGGAACGGGCCGCCCGCTGGCTGTCGGACGCGCTCACCGCCGAGGCATGGGAGTGCAACTGGGAGCTGTTCCCGGTCACCGTGGGCGGTTTCCTCGCCGAGGCCGGCATCGAGACGGCGGCCGCCGAGGCCGCCGTCGCCCGCGGCCTGGACCGCATCGAGCCCTGGTACCGGGGCGACGGCTGGTACAGCGACGGCCCGCTGCGGCACTTCGACTACTACAACGGCTGGGCCATGCATCTCTATCCGGTGCTGCACGCCTGGCAGTCGGGCGACGCCGCCCTCCTCGCCCGGTACGGCGGCCGGCTCGCCTCCCACCTCGCCGACTACGCACGGCTGTTCGGCGGTGACGGGGCCCCCGTGCACCAGGGCCGCTCCCTCACCTACCGGATGGCCACCACCTCCCCGCTGTGGCTGGGGGCACTGACCGGCCACACCCCGCTGGCACCCGGTACGACCCGCCGGCTGGCCTCCGGTGCGCTGCGCTACTTCCTGGACCGGGGTGCGGTCAGCCCCCAGGGGCTGCTGTCGCTCGGCTGGCACGGGCCCTACCGGGGGGTGCTCCAGCGCTACTCCGGGCCGGCCTCGCCGTACTGGGCGAGCAAGGCGTTCGCCGGGCTGCTGCTGCCCACCGGCCACCCGGTGTGGACGGCGACCGAGGAGCAGGGCCCTGCCGAGCGGTCCGACGCCGTCACCCCGCTGCCGGTGCCGGGTTGGCTGCTGCAGTCCACCGTCTCGGACGGGGTGGTGCGGCTGCACAATCACGGCAGCGAGGACGCCCGGTACGACCCGTACTACACCCGGCTCGGCTACTCCACGGTGACGGGCCCCACGCAGGGTGGCACCGGACCGGCCGCCGACAACCACTTCGGCCCGCTCGTCGGTGGCGAACCCGCCCCCCGTACCGCGATCGAACCGCTGGGCGCGGGTGAGGGCTGGGCGGCCTCGGCCCACGAGGCGGGCGGGTACCGGGTGATCTCCGTGGTGCTGGCCCACGGCGCCACCGAGGCCCGTATTCATCTGATGATCGACAGTGAGCCGGGAGTGGCGGTCCGCCACACCGGCTGGGCAGTGGGGGAGGGGCTGCGCTCCGAGCTGCACCCGGTGCATGGTTACACCCTCGAACCCCCGTTGTCCGCACTCCCCACTGCCTTCACCCCGGAGGCCCGGCTCCCCGTCCTCACCGGACACACCGGTACGGCGCCCGAGGACCGGCTCTTCATCGCCCTCGCCCGGCTGACCGGCGACGACGCGCCCCCACCGCTGTCCGCACAGGCCGGGGTACGGGTGACCACCCCCACCGATCCCGACGTCCCGGGGCCCGTCCACGAGATCACGGTGGAGTGGACGGAGGGCCCACGGCGTCTGGTACGGATCACCCCGCACGCCGTGCGCGTCGGCTGAACCGGAGGCATCCGCCGGGCGTCACCCCGCCCGGCGGTGCCGCCGCGCCGTAGGCTTGAGGGCTGTCCCCCCATGACACCCTCCGAAGGAGCACATGCCGCACGACACCGTACTGCGAACCGGCGATCCGGTCGGCGATCCGGCCGCCCCGCAGTCACCCGCTCAGATCCGCCGCATCCTCACTCTCTTCCGTCCCTACCGGGCGCGCCTGGCCGTCGTCGCCCTGCTCGTCGGCGCCTCCTCCCTGGTGGCCGTCGCCTCCCCGTTCCTGCTCCGCGAGATCATCGACACCGCGCTGCCCCAGCAGCGCACCACGCTGCTCGCCCTGCTCGCCCTGGGCATGATCGTCACCGCCGTGATGAGCAGCGTCTTCGGCGTGCTCCAGACGCTCATCTCCACCACCGTGGGCCAGCGCGTCATGCACGATCTGCGCACCCAGGTCTACGCCAAGCTCCAGCAGATGCCGCTGGCCTTCTTCACCCGGACCCGCACCGGCGAGGTGCAGTCCCGCATCGCCAACGACATCGGCGGCATGCAGGCCACCGTCACCTCCACCGCGACCTCCCTGGTCTCCAACGTCACCGCCGTTGTCGCCACCCTCGTGGCCATGCTCGCCCTCGACTGGCGCCTGACCCTGCTCTCCCTGGCCCTGCTGCCCTTCTTCGTCTGGCTCGCCCGCCGGGTCGGCCGCGAGCGCAAACGCATCACCGCGCAGCGGCAGAAGCAGATGGCCACCATGGCCGCGATGGTCACCGAGTCCCTGTCGGTCAGCGGCATCCTGCTGGGCCGCACCATGGGCCGTTCCGCCGGTCTGACCCGAAACTTCTCCGAGGAGTCGACCCGGCTGGCCGACCTGGAGATCCGCGCCTCGATGGCCGGCCGCTGGCGGATGGCCACCATCGGCATGATCATGGCGGCGATCCCCGCCCTGCTCTACTGGTCGGCCGGCGTGCTGCTGCAACTCGGCGGCACCCCGCCCTCCATCGGCACCCTGGTGGCCTTCGTCAGCCTCCAGCAAGGGCTGCTGCGCCCGGCTGTCTCCCTGCTGTCCACCGGCGTCGACATCCAGGCCTCGCTCGCCCTCTTCCAGCGGATCTTCGAGTACCTCGATCTCCCCGTGGACATCACCGAGCGCCCCGGCGCGCTGGAGCTGCGGCACGCCAAGGGCGAGATCCGGCTGGAGGGGGTGTCCTTCGGGTACGAGCCCACCGCCCCGCCCACGCTCAGTGGTATCGACCTGACGGTCCCGGCCGGCGCCTCGCTCGCGGTCGTCGGTGCCACCGGGTCCGGCAAGAGCACTCTGAGCTATCTGCTGCCCCGCCTGTACGACGTCACCTCGGGCGCGGTGCGGCTGGACGGCATCGATGTCCGGGAGCTGGACTTCGCCTCCCTGGCCCGCGCGATCGGCGTGGTCTCCCAGGAGACCTACCTCTTCCACGCCTCGGTGGCCGACAATCTGCGCTTCGCCAAGCCGGACGCCACCGACGCGGAACTCGAGACCGCCGCCCGCACGGCCCGCATCCACGACCACATCGCGGCCCTCCCGCAGGGCTACGACACCGTGGTCGGCGAGCGCGGCTACCGGTTCTCCGGCGGCGAGAAGCAGCGTCTGGCCCTGGCCAGGACCATCCTGCGCGACCCTCCGGTGCTGGTGCTCGACGAGGCCACCAGTGCGCTGGACACCAAGACGGAACGCGAGGTCCAGCGGGCCATCGACGCCCTGTCGGCCGGCCGGACCACCATCACCATCGCCCACCGGCTGTCCACCATTCGCGATGCCGACGAGATCGTCGTGCTGGACGGCGGCCGGATCGCGGAGCGCGGCACCCATGCCCAACTACTGGCTCTGCAGGGCCACTACGCCGAACTGGTGCGCCGCGACGGGGCCGCAGTCGGGGACCGGGAGGCCCTCGACCTGACCCCCTGACGGGTGCGGGCCCGGCCCGGGGAGGCCGGGCTGCGGCGGTGTCGCCGCTCCAGAAAACTGTGCGAACGATCGTGCTAATATCTCGCAATCGACCGTCCCACGAGGGGATTCAGCATGGCTCTGACCGCCGACCTGACCCGTACCGCCCTGCGCCTCACCTCCCGGATAGCCCCCTCCCTGGCCGTGAGCGCCGCCCTGCCCTCCTTCCGCCGGCCCCACACCTCCGCCCGGCCACGCCCGGACGAAGAAGCGCTGATGCGCGCCGCACGCCGCGAAACCGTCAGCGTGGACGGCCGGGACGTGGTCGTCTTCCGCTGGGGCAACGGGGAGCGTCCGGTCCTCTTCCTGCACGGCTGGATGTTCCGCACCTCCCGCTTCGTGCCGCTCGTCCGCGCGCTGACCGAGCGCGGGTACAGCCCCGTCGGCTTCGACGCCCCGGGACACGGCGAGTCCTCGGACGGCGAGACCACGATCCTGCAGTACGGCGACATGGCGCGCCGCCTCGCACCGGACGACGGCCACTACGAGGCGGTCGTCGGCCACTCCCTCGGCGGGCTCGCCGCCTTCTGGGCGCTCCGCGAAGAGGTCACCGCCACCCGGCTGATCACCCTCGCCCCCATACCCGACCTCACCCACCTCGTCGATTCCTTCTGCGCCGGCGCGGGCCTCACCGGGCGGGCCAAGGACGTGCTGCGCACCCACGTCGAGGAGGACATCTTCGCCGGCGTACCCAACGTCTGGGAGCGCTTCTCGGCCACCTACCGGCCCGCCCGGCTCACCCTGCCGATCCTCGTCGTCCACGACGAGGACGACGACGTGATCCCGGTCGCCCACGCCCGCCGCATCGCCGACACCTACGGCAGCCAGGCCGACCTGCTCATCACGCGGGGCCTGGGCCACCGGCGGATCCTCGCCGACCCCCAGGTCATCGAGGGCGTACTGGACTTCGTCTCGGCGACCGACCCGGTCCACTAGACCCCGGCCCCGGTCACGGCCGCCGCCCGCAGCCGCCCGCGGACGGCGGCCGCCGCCCGTTCGTACCCCGTCTCGTCCCCGAGCAGCGCGGATGTCGTGTTCGCCATGTCCAGCAGCGCCACCAGCTCGAAGCCCAGCTGCGCCGCGTCGGTGTCCGCCCGCAGCTCACCGGCGGCCCGTGCCGCCGTCAGCGCGTCCGTGATCAGCTGGTCCCACTCCTGACGGGCCAGGGCCACCGCATCGCGCACCGCGCCTTCCCTGGCCGCGAACTCGGTGGCCACGGCGAGGAAGAAACACCCACCGGGGAACACCCGGCCCCGCGAGTACTCCAGATAGCCGTCGCACAGCCGCAGCACCCGCGCCACCCCCTCGGGCATCTCCAGCACCGGCTGCACGATGGCCTTCACGAAGACCGACCTCGCCGCCCGCACCGTCGCCAGCTGCAGCTCCTCCTTGGACCCGAAGAGCGCGAACACCCCGCTCTTGCTCAGCCCCAGCTCGCCGGCGATCCGCCCGATCGAAAGCCCTCCCAGGCCCTCCACGGAGGCGACCTCCATGGTCCTGCGCAGCACCAGGCGGCGCGTGGCGTTCCCGCGCTCCACCCGCCCGTCGCTGTGCACCGCTTCCACCACCGCTCACCCTCCTCCACGAACCGCCATGGTAAAGCTCAGCGCAGCCGTCCGGCCGCGGCGAGATCCTCGAAGACCGCGTGATCCACCGGCGCCGTGCGCTCCTTCTCCGCCAGCGAGAGCCAGGCCATCTCCTCGATCTCGCTGCTGGCGCTCAGCGTCCCGTGGAAGTCCGCCGTGTAACAGGCCATCCGCACCATCGTCCCGGCCGGATAGCCGTCCGCCTGCGCCTCGTACGTCCCCACATGGGCCACCGTCTCGGGCACCAGTGCCACCGTCAGCTCCTCGCGCACCTCCCGCAGCAGCGTCTCGTGGTCGCTTTCCGAGCCGTCCCGCTTGCCGCCGGGGATGTAGAACAGCCGCTTGCCCCGCGAACGCACCCCCAGAATCCGCCCCCGGTCCAGATGCACCCATGCCACGGTGTCGATCAGCCCCGCCACGATCCCGCACTCTCCTTCGCCGGTACCCGTCCCCGGCGGGATGCCTGTTCGCCGCCGGACCGTGACGATGGTGTCATGGACCCGAGGGGGTGACGGATGGAGCCCGGTCAGGAACCGAACCCGGCCCGGCGCCGCGACAGCGGCCCGCTGTGGCTGCATCCCGACGACGATCTGGCCCCCAACCGGCCTGGCGAGACGCTGTACGGGCTCCTCGACCGCCGTCCCGCGCACCCCGCCCGCCGGCTGGCCCGCGCCCTGCTCGGCCGGGACGGCGAGGCCGTGGCGCTGCGGCGGCGGCTCGCCGGGGAACAGTCGGCCGGGGCCGCCCTCGACCGGCTCACCGGCGCCGGCTGGCAGGTGCTGCACTCCATCCCGCTGCCCGGCGCCGCCACCCTGCCCCACCTGGCGATCGGCCCGGCCGGGGTCTTCGGCTGCCACACCGTGGGCCACCGCGGACGCCCGCTGCGCATCGGGGACCCGGACGAGGACCTGGTGCGGGTCGGAGCCCGGCGGACCGAGCCCCATCTGCGGCACTGCCGACGCGGCGCGGCCCGTGCCGCGCACGCCCTGACCCGGGGCTGTGGCTTCCCGGTACCGGTGGTCCCGGTGCTGATCTGCGTGGCGGCCGGGCGGATCGGGTACGGCACGGTGCCCTCCGACGTGCGGATCCTGCGGGAGGGTGACCTCGACCGGCTCACCCTGTACGGGGCCGTCCTCACTCCGGACCGGGTCAGCGCCATCCACGGGGTGGCCCGTGACCGCCGCACCTGGCGCGAGGTGTGAACACGCCGGCGCGTACGCCGCCTACTCCGCCAGATCGGCGACGGCGGACACATGCTCCACCCGCAGCCGCACCAGCAGTTCCCCCGGTACGCCGTTGCGCTCGCCGTACTCCTTCGCCCGGTCGGCCCCCATGTACCGCTCCGCGATCCGGGTGGCCCATTCCCGCAGCTGCCCCGGTTCCTCGCTGAGGCTCACCCGCCCGCGCACCACGGCGAAGCTGAACGGGGGGCGCTCGTCGTCGACACACAGCGCCGCCCGGCCCTCCCGGGCCAGGTTGCGGCCCTTGACGGTGCCCTTGCCGGTGTTGAAGACGATGTCGTCGCCGTCCACCAGGAACCACACCGGCGCCACGTGCGGGCCGCCGTCCTCGCTCACCGTCGACAGCTTCCCGGTCCTGGTTCCCGCGCTGAGGAAGGTCCGCCACTCGTCCGCAGTCATCAGATGTCCCATGGGCCCATCGTGCGTCAGTCCTGACCCGGGGACCACGCGGGCAGACCGTGCGGCGCGGCGAACGCCAGGAATTCTTCAGGCGCCCGGCCCAGCCGCGCCGAGAGCGCGAACCGCTGCAGCTCACCCACCGTGCGCGGCTCGAACGACAGATGCACGAACCCCGCGTCCACCGTGGACGCCGCGGCCAGCCGCTCCAGTTCCCGCTCCACCAGGGCCCATTCGGCGTCCGGCACGTACTGGCGCATCACCGAGTGCCAGACCACGGTCATGGTGCCGGGCTCCAGTCGCACGCCGGACAGGAACTCCGCGGCGCCCGCCGCGCCCACCGTGGCGGGTACCTTGGCGGCGATGCGCAGGGCCCCGTCCAGCCGGCGCACCCGTGCTGCCTGGTCCGGCCACACGTAGGCGCGCAGGGCGAGCGCCCCGTCGGGGGACAGCGGATCGATCGGGGTCAGGTCGCAGCCCCTGCGCTCGACGATGCGCAGCGCCTGATGCCGCCGCACCCCCTCGGTCAGCCAGCCGGGCGCCTCGCCCTTCCACACCGGGTCCAGTTTCACGGCCGAGTCGGGGTTGCCCCAGGAGAAGTCCGGGGCCTGGTAGCGGAACTGCTCGGCCCGCAGATTCAGTCCCGCGCTGGAGCCCAGCTCGAACAGCCGGATCGGCAGCGCGGCGGTGGGAACGGCGTACAGCAGCCCGGCCAGCAGCAGGACCGCCCTTCCCACCTCGTTGGTCTGCGGTGGCCGTCCGAGCCACTCGCGCACCCAGCCGGGCTCCGCCGCCACGGTGGCCAGGAAGGCGGACCAGCCGGCATCCGGACGCCCGGGATCGAAGACCCCGCCCGCGCTGGGATAGTGCTCGGCCAGCTCCGGCGCCCGCCCGGTGAGCACCAGGGCGTGCACCGCGCCCATCAGCCGCAGCGGCAGCGCGTCGGTCTCGCTGAGGTCGCCGTACCCGTCGAGCACGTCCGCGCACGGGCCGCCCTCCCGGATGTCCCGGGCCACCCGTTCCAGCAGAGCCCCGTACAGCGGGGAGCCCAACCGGGCGCAGGCGATGGCCTGCTTGCTGAAGACGAGGGCAACCTGATCACGGGGCATCCGTACTCCTCACTCGGGAATGCCCAAGATCATGGGGCCCTGAAGGCGGTCAACGGAAGACACTTGGGCGGGTTGTTATCTGATTTCCCACGATCCGGCGGATCTGAAGCGCGGAGGTACGGCGCACACCCCCCAGCCGGAGAAAGCGCCCCCCGGCGCCCGGCACCGCCCGTGCGGCGAAGCGCCTTCTAGCATAGGGATCCATGACCTCCGAGCATCTCGTCGTGTTCACCCGCACCGCCGGATTCCGCCACGATTCCATCCCCGCGGGCGTCGGCGCCCTGCGCGCGCTGGGCGCCGAGCGAGGCCTCACCGTCGTGGCAACCGAGGACCCGGACACGCTCGCCGCCGCGCTGCCCGGCGCCGCCGCGGCCGTCTTCCTGTCCACCACCGGTGCCGTTCTCACCCCGCCGGCCCGGGACGCCCTGCGCGCCCACCAGGAGGCGGGTGGCGGCTTCCTCGGTGTGCACTCCGCCTCGGGCACCGAGTACGACTGGCCGTGGTACGGCGATCTGGTCGGCGCCCGCTTCGACGGTCACCCCGCGCTCCAGCCGGGCGTGGTCCAGGTGGAGGACCACGACCACCCCGCCACAGCTCATCTGCCGGCGCGCTGGACCTTCACGGACGAGTGGTACCACTTCACCGCCAGCCCGCGCGGCCGGGTCCGCGTCCTGGCGTCCGCCGACGAATCCACCTACACCGGCGGCCGGATGGGCGCCGATCACCCGCTGGTGTGGTGCCACGAGAACACCGGTGGGCGCTCCTTCTACACCTCTCTCGGCCACACCGCCGAGGCGTACGGGGACGAGGCGTTCCGGGCCCATCTGCGCGGCGCACTGGACTGGGTCACCGAGCTCTCGGAAAAAGATCGATGATCTGATCGATTCTGTGCCAGGATGAAAGAAAACGTTTAACCTCGCGAGGAGACCCGGTGCCCTACGCCGCAGCCGCCGACCGCTACGACACCATGCAGTACCGCCGCTCCGGCCACAGCGGCGTGCTGCTGCCCGCCGTGTCCCTGGGGCTGTGGCACAACTTCGGTGACACCAGCCCGCTGGAGACGCAGCGGGCCGTGCTGCGCCGCGCCTTCGACCGCGGCATCACCCACTTCGACCTCGCCAACAACTACGGCCCGCCCCCCGGTTCGGCCGAGATCAACTTCGGCACCCTGTTCGCCCAGGACTTCCGCCCCTACCGCGACGAACTGTTCATCGCCTCCAAGGCCGGCTACCACATGTGGCCCGGCCCGTACGGCGAATGGGGCTCGCGCAAGTCCATGATCGCCAGCCTCGACCAGTCCCTCACCCGCATGGGCCTGGACTACGTCGACGTCTTCTACTCCCACCGCTACGACCCCGACACCCCGCTCGAGGAGACCCTCGGCGCCCTCGACCACGCGGTCCGCTCCGGCAAGGCCCTGTACGCCGGCATCTCCAACTACCCCGCCGAGCAGCACCGCCGCGCCGTGCAGATCCTGCGCGAACTCGGCACCCCGCTGCTCATCCACCAGTCCCCGTACAACATGCTGCACCGGGCCCTGGAAGACGGCGTCCTGGACGCCATCGGTGAGACCGGAACCAGCCTCATCGCCTTCTCCCCGCTCGCCCAGGGCCTGCTCACCGACCGCTACCTGTCCGGCGAGGTGCCGCAGGACTCCCGGATGGCCGTGGGGCACTTCCTCAAGCGTGACGCCCTCCCGGCCGAGCGGCTCACCCTGCTGCGGTCCCTCAACGAGGTCGCCGAAGGACGCGGCCAGACCCTGGCCCAGCTGGCGCTCTCGTGGGTCCTGCGCGACCCCCGGGTGGTCTCGGTGCTGATCGGCGCCAGCAGCGTCGCCCAGCTCGACCAGAACCTCGCCGCCCTGGAGGCCGGTCCGCTCACCGAGGACGAACTGGCCCGTATCGACACCCTGCTGGCCGGCTGACCCACCGCACCCGGAGCCCCGCCCCCACGACGACGGGGGGCGGGGCACTCTCCGGACGCCCAGTCCGGCTCGATCAGCTCGATCACCCGCAGCCCGGCGGCCGTCGCGAGCGCCCACCCGCCGATCAGGCCGGGTCACGTCCCAGCAGCGCCACCAGCCGCTCCTGCACCGGGGCGTCCGGCGCCACCTCCACCGGCGGGTCGAAGATCCCGAACCCCTGCCAGCCGCCGATCTGCGGCTCCACATACGTGAACACCATCTCCGCCACCTCCTCGTCCAGCCGGTCATCGGTGTCCGTGCCGCGCGCCAGGTCCCAGGCGTGCACCGTCAGATCCAGCGTCATCTGCCGCGCGTAGTCCTCCGCCGGGGTCAGCCCGCCACTGGTGTGCACCGGGGCATCCAGCGCCCCCGGCCCGGTGAACGCCGTCCGGGCCTCGCGCGCCGCCCGCTCCCAGACCGCCACCGGGTCATCGCCCAGCACGTCCCCGTCGTAGCGGTCGCCCACCTCGGTCAGCGTCTCCCCGCGCAGCAGATGCGGCGCCCACAACTGCTCCCCGGTCACATGGTTGACCAGATCCCGCACCGACCACTGCGCGCACGGCGTGGGCGCGTCCCACTGCCCGGCGCCGACCAGCCGCACCCGGCGGTCGAACCCCGCCAGGGCCCGCTCATAGGCTTCCGTCAGCCGCATGGGGTACCTCTTTCTCGCGTGTGTGTGATACCCCCGCAAACGTCACCCCCGGACCAGCACCACCTCGAGCGTGCGCGGCCCGTGTACGCCCTCGACCCGGTCGAGTTCGATGTCACTGGTGGCCGAAGGACCCGATATCCACGTCAGCGGCCGGCCCGGTACCAGCCGTGGCAGTGCCTGCCCGACCGAATCCACCACCTGCTCCGGCGCGCGCACCACCACCACGTGATGGTCCGGCACCAGGGTGATCCGACGCCGCCCCTGGGCGGGCCCGCCGTCCAGCACGATCGTCCCGGTCTCCGCGATGGCCACCGCGCAGCCCGTCACCACACTGTCCACCGCGTCCAGTTCGGCGGCGGTCAGCTCCGCGGTGTCCGGCACCTGCCGCACCCCGTCCACCGCCGTCCACGCGGCCGGCAGCCCCTGCGGCACCACCACCGACCGCGCCCCGCGCGCCGTCAGCAGCCCGCCGATCAGCGCCGGCAGCCCGGCCTCGTCCGTGTGGTGCACCAGCGCCCGGTAGTCCGCCAGATGCTCCGCCAGCATGCCCACCGGGTCGGCCGGGGAGTGGCTGGCCAGATAGTCCCGCACCACCGGCACCTGATCCGGCGTCTCCTCGCGCGGCACATCCGCCAGCGCCCGCCGCACCCGCGCCAGAACCATCTCCCGCGCGCTCATTCCCCGCCCGCCTCTCGCGTCCGCCGCTGCCACCAGTCACGGAACGGCTCGGCCGGCACCGCCGGCACATCCCGGCTCGCCGTCCACGCCCGACCCGGCCCCAGCAGCCGCCGCCGCGGCACCAGCCGCCGCGCCCGTCCCGCCAGCCGCTGACCGGCCCGCAGCGCCCCCGGACGGTCCAGCGCCCAGGTCGCCGCCCGCAGCGCCGCCCGCTCCGCCGCATGCCCCTTCGCCGGACGGATCCGGGTCCGGGTGCCCCGCACCGTCACCGGCCCGCCCTGCACCACCCGTTCCCGCAGATGCACCAGCACCTCCGGGATGTCGATGGCCACCGGGCACACCTCGTAGCAGGCCCCGCACAGCGAAGAGGCGTACGGCAGCGACGCGTCCAGCTCACTGGCCGTCCCGCGCAGCTGCGGCGTGAGAATCGCCCCGATCGGCCCCGGGTACGGCGACCCGTACGCGTGCCCCCCGGCCCGCTCGTACACCGGGCACACATTCAGACAGGCCGAACAGCGGATGCAGCGCAGCGCCTGCCGGCCCACCTCGTCGGCCAGCGTGTCGGTGCGGCCGTTGTCCAGCAGCACCAGATGGAAGACCCGCGGCCCGTCGCCGTCCGTCGTCCCCGTCCACATCGAGGTGTACGGATTCATCCGCTCCGCCGTCGAGGAGCGCGGCAACGTCTGCAGGAACACCTCCAGGTCCTGCCAGGACGGAATCACCTTCTCGATCCCCACCACCGAGATCAGCGTCTCCGGCAGCGTCAGGCACATCCGGCCGTTTCCCTCGGACTCCACCACCACCAGCGTGCCGGTCTCGGCGACCATGAAGTTCGCCCCGGAGATACCGACCCTGGCGCGCAGGAACTTCTCCCGCAGATGCAGCCGCGCCGCCTCCGCCAGCTCCGCCGGGGAATCCGTGAGCCCTTCGGGCGCCGCCCGCCCCCAGCGCGCCATCTTCTCCGTGAAGATGTCCCGGATCTCGCCGCGGTTGCGGTGGATGGCCGGCACCAGGATGTGCGAGGGCAGATCGTCGCCCAACTGCACGATCAGCTCGGCCAGATCCGTCTCGTTGGCGCGGATGCCGGCCGCCTCCAGCGCCTCGTTGAGACCGATCTCCTGGGTGGCCATCGACTTGACCTTGATGACCTCCCGCTCCCCGGTCTCCCGCACCAGATCGGTGACGATCCGGTTGGCCTCCGCCGCGTCCGCCGCCCAGTGCACGATCCCGCCGGCCGCCGTGACCGACGCCTCCAACTGCTCCAGATAGTGGTCCAGATGACGCAGCGTGCGGTCCTTGATCGCCGCCCCGGCCGCACGCAGCCGGTCCCAGTCCGGCAACTCGGCGACCGCCGCCGCCCGCTTGTCGCGGATGGTGTGCGTGGCGTGCCGCAGATTCCCCCGCAGCGTCGTGTCGCCCACCGCGTCCTTCGCCGCCCGGGGGAACGGCGGCATGCCCAGATACGTACCCGTACCACCGCTCACCGGAACGGCACCTCCTCGGTGTTCGCCAGAATCTCCGCGATGTGCACCGGCCGCACCCGCGAACCCAGCCGGGACAGCGTGCCCCCGATGTGCATCTGACACGAGTTGTCCACCGTGCACACCGCCGAAGCACCCGTCGTCTCGATGTTGCGGGCCTTGTCCGCGCCCATCGCCGCCGACACCGCCGCGTTCTTCACCGCGAACGTGCCGCCGAAGCCACAGCACTCCTGCGCCCCGGGCAGCTCCACCAGCTCCAGCCCCCGCACCGCCGACAGCAGCCGGCGCGGCCGCTCACCCAGCCCCAGCATCCGCAGCCCATGACAGGTGGGGTGGTACGTCACCCGGTGCGGGTAGTACGCCCCCACATCCGTCACCCCCAGCACATCCACCAGGAACTCCGTCAGCTCCAGCGTCCTGGGCACCACCGAGGCCGCCAGCTCGGCCAGCTCCCCGCCCCGCCCCTCCGCCGCCGCCTTGCGGCCGATGCGCGGGTAGTTGTCCCGCACCATCGCCGCACACGAACCCGAGGGCGCCACGATGTAGTCGTACCCCTCGAACGCCTTGGCGTAGCGGCGCACCAGCGGCTCGCTCTCGTACCGGTAGCCCGTGTTGAACTGCGGCTGCCCGCAGCAGCTCTGCTCGGAGGGGAAGTCCACGCTCACCCCCAGCCGCTCCAGCAGGGTGACCACCGCCCGCCCCGTCTGCGGATACAGGGTGTCGTTCACACAGGTGACGAACAGCGCGACCCGCATCACCGCCCCACCTCCCGGCCGCCGGAGATCCGGGCCGCCGCCCGGTCCCACGCGCCCGCGTCACCCATGGGCTCATGGTGCCGCAGCGGCGCCGTGGCGCGCAGCAAGCCCCGCAACTCGGCGAGTCCACCACCGAGCACCCCCGCCGCCCTGGCCTGCACCAGCACATTGCCCAGCGCCGCCGCCTCCGCGGGACCCGCCACCACCGGCAACCCGCAGGCGTCCGCCGTCAGCTGGCACAGCAACTCGTTCCTGGCTCCGCCGCCCACCACATGCACCGTTTCCACACTCCGCCCCGACAGCCGCTGCGCCTCACGCACCGTCACCCGGTGGGCCAGCGCCAGCGAATCCAGCACACAGCGTACGGTTTCGGCCGCGTCCCTCGGCTCGGGCTGACCCGTACGCGCACAGGCCCGCGCGATCCGCCCCGGCATGTCCCCGGGCGCGATGAACTCCGGATCACCCGCGTCCACCACCGAACGCAGCGGCTCGGCCCGGGCGGCGTCGCGCAGCAGCGGCTCCAGCTCGTACGGCGTGCCTGAGCGCTCCCACTCCCGCAGACACTCCTGGAGCAGCCACAGCCCCATGATGTTGCGCAGATAGCGCACCGTGCCGTCCACGCCCAGCTCATTGGTGAAGTTCGCCCGCCGGCTCTCCTGCGACAGCACCGGCGCGTCCAGTTCCAGGCCGGCCAGCGACCAGGTACCGGTGGCGATGTACGCGAACCGTTTCCCGGACGCCGGCACCCCGACCACCGCCGAGGCGGTGTCGTGCGAGGCCACCGCCCACACCGGCACCGGGCCCGCCAGGCCCGTCTCCGCCAGCACCTCCGGCGTCAGCTCCCCGGCCGGATCACCGGGCAGCCGCAGCGGCGGGAAGAGCCCCTGATCGATGTCCAGCGCCTCGGCCACCACCGGCGACCAGGACCGGGTCCGGGGATCGATCAGCTGCGTGGTGGAGGCGTTGGTCAGCTCGGTCCCGGCCCGGCCCGTCAGCCAGTAGGCCATCAGATCCGGTATCAGCAGCAGCCGGTGCGCCGCCGCCAACTGCGCCGAACCCCGCGCCGCCACCAACTGGTACACGGTGTTGAACGGCAGTTCCTGCAGGCCGGTGGCCGCGTACAGCTCACGCGGCGGCAGCACACCGGCCACCTGGGCCGCCACCCCGTCGGTCCGGCCGTCCCGGTAGTGCACCGGATTGCCCAGCAGCGCGCCCGAGGCGTCCAGCAGCCCGTAGTCGACCGCCCAGGAGTCGATGCCGACCCCGGCCAGCGGGCCGCCGGCCTCCCGGCCGGCCGCCCGCAGCCCGGTCAGCAACCCGTCCCACAGCGCCAGGACATCCCAGTGCAAGGTGCCCAGGACCCGTACGGGACGGTTCGCGAACCGGTGGGCCTCGCGCAGCGACAGCTCACCGCCGCCGGCCCGCGCGAGCATCACCCGGCCGCTGGAGGCACCGAGATCCACCGCGGCGAAATCCCGCGCGGCGCCGGTGGGGGAAGAGGCGGACACAACTCTCCTCGGGGGTTGTCGGGACTCAGCGCAGGAACGCCGCGGCCACCCCGGCGTCGACCGGGATGTGCAGACCGGTGGTGTGGGTGAGATCCCCGCCCGTGAGCGCGAAGACCGCCGCCGCCACGTGCTCCGGCAGCACCTCCCGCTTGAGCAGGGTCCGCTGGGCGTAGAACGCGCCCAGGTTCTCCTCGTCCACGCCGTACACGGCGGCCCGCTTGGCGCCCCAGCCACCGGCGAAGATGCCGGAACCGCGCACCACACCGTCGGGGTTGACGCCGTTGACCCGGATGCCGTGCTCGCCCAGTTCGGCGGCCAGCAGCCGCACCTGGTGCGCCTGGTCGGCCTTGGTCGCGCCGTAGGCGATGTTGTTGGGTCCCGCGAACACCCCGTTCTTCGACGAGATGTAGACGATGTCACCGCCCATGCCCTGCGCGATCATGATCCGCGCCGCCTCCCGGGAGGCCAGGAACGAGCCGCGCGCCATGATGTCGTGCTGCAGGTCCCAGTCGGCCGCCGTGGTCTCCAGCAGCGGCTTGGAGATGGAGATCCCGGCGTTGTTGACCACCAGGTCCACCCCGCCGAACGCCAGCGCCGCCGCCTCGAAGGCCGCCGCGATCTGCTCCTCGGACGTCACATCGACGGCCACCGCGACAGCCCGGTCCGCACCGCCCAGCTCCTGCGCCACCGCACGCGCCGCCGCCTCGTCCCGGTCGGCGACCACCACGCACGCGCCCTCGGCCGCCAGCCGCAGCGCCGTCGCCCGGCCGATGCCGCTGCCCCCACCGGTCACCAGCGCGACGCGGGTCGCCAGCGGAGCCGGCGGCGGCATCCGCCGCAGCTTGGCCTCCTCCAGTTCCCAGTACTCGATGCGGAACTTCTCCGACTCCTCGATGGGGGAGTAGCGGGAGACCGCCTCGGCCCCGCGCATCACGGCGATCGCGTTCACATAGAACTCGCCCGCCACCCGCGCGGTCTGCTTGTCCTTGCCGAAGGAGAACATCCCCACCCCCGGCACCAGCACGACGGCAGGATCCGCGCCCCGCATCGCGGGCGAACCCGGCTCGGCGTGCCGCTCGTAGTACGCCCGGTACTCCTCCCGGTACGCCGCGTGCAGCTCCTTCAGCCGTGCCACCGCCTGCTCCAGCGGGGCATCCGCCGGCAGGTCGAGCACCAGCGGCGCGACCTTGGTGCGCAGGAAGTGGTCGGGACAGGACGTGCCCAGCGCCGCGAGCCGCGGGTGCTCGGCACGGGCCAGGAAGTCCAGTACCGGCTCGGAGTCCGTGAAGTGACCCACCTGCGGCCTGTCGGTGGAGGCGAGCCCGCGGATCACCGGCGCCAGCGCGGCCGCCCTGGCCCGGCGCTCGTCCCGCGGCAGCGCCCCGTACCTGGGCAGCTCGGCCCCGAACGGCTCCGCCGCGCCGCGCTCGGCCAGGAACGCCTCGGCGGTCCGGATGATGTGCAGCGAGTTGCGCTCGCACTCCTCACTGGTGGCGCCCCAGGCGGTGATCCCGTGCCCGCCCAGGACGCAGCCGATCGCCTCGGGGTGCGCCCGCCGTACCGCCGCGATGTCCAGACCCAGCTGGAAACCGGGCCGCCGCCACGGCACCCACACCACCTTGTCGCCGAAGCACTCCTTGGTCAGCGCCTCACCGTCGGCCGCGCACGCCAGCGCGATCCCCGAGTCGGGGTGCAGGTGGTCGACGTGTGCCGCCTCCACCAGACCGTGCATGGCGGTGTCGATGGAGGGGGCCGCCCCGCCCCGGCCGTGCAGGCAGTAGTCGAAGGCCGCCACCATCTCGTCCTCCCGGTCCACACCGGGATACACGTCCTTCAGAGCCCGCAGCCGGTCCAGGCGCAGCGCCGCCAGACCTCCCTCGGCCAGGGTGCCCAGATCGCCGCCCGAGCCCTTGACCCACATCAGTTCCACGTCGCCGCCGGTGACCGGGTCACTCGCGGTGCCCTTGGCGGAGGTGTTGCCACCCGCGTAGTTGGTGTTGCGCGGATCGGCGCCCAGCCGGTGCGAACGCTCCAGCAACTGCGCCACGATGTCCGAGTGCGTCATGCTGATCAGGCCCCCCATCCGGCCTGCTGACCGCCCTGGCGGTCGGCGACGATGCGCTCGGCCCAGCCCGAGCGGGCGTAGGCCCCCATCGGGTCCGGGTCGAGTCCCTGTTCCTGGCGCAGTTCGGCCAGCAGCGGCCGGACGTCGGTGTTGTAGGCGTCCATCAGCACGGCGTTGGCGCCCAGCACATCACCGGAGGTCTGCGCCGCCGCGAGGGCCGCCGCGTCCACCAGCAGTGCCTTGGCGGTCGCCTCCTGGACGTTCATCACCGAGCGGATGATCGCGGGGATCTTCGCCTCGATGTTGTGGCACTGGTCGAGCATGAAGGCCACGTCGCTGGTGAAGCCGCCGCCCCGCACCACCTCGTACATGATCCGGAAGAGCTGGAAGGGGTCGGCCGCCCCCACCATCAGGTCGTCGTCGGCGTAGAAGCGGGAGTTGAAGTCGAAGCCGCCCAGCTTCCCCTCGCGCAGCAGCAGCGCGACGATGAACTCGATGTTGGTGCCCGGGGCGTGGTGCCCGGTGTCCACCACCACCTGTGCCTTCGGGCCCAGCTTCAGGCAATGCGCGTACGCGGTACCCCAGTCCGGGACATCGGTGGTGTAGAAGGCGGGCTCGAAGAACTTGTACTCCAGCAGCATCCGCTGGTCGTCCCCGAGCCGCTCGTACACCGCGGCCAGCGCCTCGGCGAGCCGGTCCTGGCGCAGCCGGATGTCGTCCTGCCCCGGGTAGTTGGTGCCGTCGGAGAACCACAGCTTCAGATCCCGCGAGCCGGTGGCGTCCATGATGTCGACACAGGCCAGGAGGTGGTCCAGGGCCTTGCGGCGCACGGCGGCGTCGGGGTGGGTGACACTGCCGAGCTTGTAGTCGTCGTCCTGGAAGACGTTGGAGTTGATGGCGCCGAGCCGCAGCCCGAGATCGCCCGCGTACGCGGCGAGGCCGGCGTAGTCGTCGACCGTGTCCCAGGGGATGTGCAGCGCCACGGTGGGCGCCACACCGGTGAACCGGTGCACCTGGGCGGCGTCGTCCAGCTTCTCCCGCGGGGTGCGCGGCACTCCCTGCTGCGCGAACACCTTGAAGCGGGTGCCGGAGTTTCCGTAAGCCCACGACGGGGTCTCGATGGACTGCGTGGTCAGGGCCGCCTTGACGGCGGATGGAGCGGTCATGCGATCAGGGCTCCCGGGCAGCTGTGAATCGTTTCATAGAGACGCTATGAGGCGCCTCGATCGCTGTCAAGGGAACGGCAGGCCATGATCTTGACGCCGGCGGAGCGGATGACTAGCTTGCCGAGGGCCAATATGAAACCTTTCAGGAGGGTCGGGTCCATGCCACGAGTGTGCTTTCTGCTGAAGGTGCGCGCGGACCGCACCGAGGAGTACCGCGAACGGCACGCCGACGTGTGGCCCGAGATGAAGCAGGCGCTGTCCGAGTCCGGCTGGCACAACTACTCCCTGTTCCTGCGCGAGGACGGGCTGCTGGTCGGCTACCTGGAGACGGACGACTTCGCGGCGGCCCAGCGCGCCATGGCCGCCACCGAGGTCAACGCCCGCTGGCAGGCGGCCATGGGGGAGTACTTCGAAGCGCTGGACGGCGCCCGGCCCGACGAGGCGATGCGCCCGCTCACCGAGGTCTTCCACCTCCCCTGAGCACATACCATGGCCCGGCGGCAGGGAGCGGCGGAGCGAAGAACGGGGCAGGTCGGATGGCACAGACGGTGGGCATCAAAGAGGTCGCCCGGCACGCGGGGGTGTCGGTCGGCACCGTCTCGAACGTGATCAACCGCCCCCACATGGTCGCCGAGGAGACCCGCGAGCGGGTGCTCGGCGCGATCGGCGAGCTGGGCTACGTCCGCAGCGAGTCCGCCCGCCAGCTGCGGGCCGGCCGCAGCCGCATCATCTCGCTGCTCGTGCTGGACATGGCGAACCCGTTCTTCGTGGACGTCGCCTCCGGCGCCGAGCGCGTCGCACGCGGCGCATCGCTGGGCGTGATGCTGTGCAACAGCGCCCAGAGCGTCACCGAGGAGGCCGACTACCTCTCCCTCTTCGCCGAACAGCGGGTGCGCGGCGTCCTCGTCACCCCGGCCGATCTGACCGGCCGCAACCTCACCGAGTTCCGCCGGCACCGCATTCCCTTCGTTCTGGTGGACCGCGTGCTGCCCAGCGCCGAGGGCTGCTCGGTCTCCGTCGACGACGTCCTGGGCGGCCGGCTGGCGGCCCAGCACCTGCTCGACCAGGGGCACGCGTCGATCGCCTATGTGAGTGGGCCGATGTCGCTCCAGCAGTGCCGGGACCGCCGGGACGGCGCCCTGGCCGCGCTGACCGACGCCGGCCTCGACGCGTCGGCGCTGCACGTGCTGGAGGCCGACCGCCTCGATGTCCCCGAGGGTCGCGACGCCGGCGCCCGGCTGCTGGGCATGGACCCCCGGCCCTCGGCCGTCTTCTGCGCCAACGACCTGCTGGCCCTGGGCGTGCTCCAGGCCCTGTTCGCCGAGGGCGTGCGGGTGCCCGAGGACATCGCCCTGGTCGGCTACGACGACATCGAGTTCGCCGCGGCCGCCGCCGTGCCGCTCACCTCGGTACGCCAGCCCGCCGTCCGGATGGGCCGCCAGGCCGCGGAACTCCTGCTGGAGGAGACCGGCGACGAGGCCGACCGTCACCGGCACCAGAGCATCGTTCTGGAGCCCGAACTCATCGTCCGCGACTCCACCCTGGCGCCCCGTCACTGAGAGCCCGCCCCCGCGCCCGGCGTACGCCCCCGGTACTCCGAGCGCTTCACCCGCCTGTCCCGCGCGGGGCGCGCAGGCTCTAGCGTGTGGATCATGAGCGACTACTTCCACACGAGCGTGCTCCAGCTGACCACCGGATCCGCCGAGGCGGTGATCGACCTGACCCACCGCTGCCACAAATTCCTCGCCGATGTCGCACCGGGCTCGGACGGACTCCTCAACATCTTCGTCCCGCACGCCACCGCCGGCGTCGCCATCCTGGAAACCGGCGCCGGCAGCGACGAGGACCTGCTGGCCGCCCTCAACGACCTGCTCCCGGCCGACGACCGCTGGCGCCACCGCCACGGCTCCCGCGGCCACGGCCGCGACCACGTGCTGCCCGCCCTGGTCCCGCCGCACGCCACCCTCCCGGTCATGGCGGGCCGCCTGCAACTGGGCACCTGGCAGTCGGTCTGCCTGGTGGACACCAACAAGGACAACCTCCACCGCCAGGTGCGCCTGACCTTCCTGGGCTGACCTCGATCATTCGGGGTGTTACCGCTGATTCTCCGTACTCTGCGGGTGGAAACGGAGACATAGCATCGCGTCCCTGTGGCAGGTGTGGAGCTTGCTTGCTCGGAATCCGGCGACTTTCCCGAACGAAGGCGGTAATTTCTTCACCCGAGCGTCAGCCGGAGGACATCGTCGCTGGGTGTCGCAAGGTCGACCGTGATATCGGACCAGCCCGTGGAACAGGTTGCTGTCTCAAGCCACGGTCGGATACCGGATGCGCCGAGACCAACCTGTTGTCGGACACGACGGAGCCTTGCGTGCTGTCGGCGCGGCTTCAGAGCACCCTGCTCATCAGCAGCGCGCAGATGGCGACCAGGGAGACTCCCAGCACGATGTCGGTGTAGGCGCGTCCACGGACTCCGTGGCCGTCGATGGCAAGTCTGCTCGGGTCGTCCGGGGAGTGGAACACGGTGACTTGGGTGTTCGCGCGGACTCGGACGGCGCGCTTCTTGCTGCCGATTCCCTGCTCAACGGTTCGGCCGTCCGGGGTGGTGAAGCTGAGCAGGGGGTTGATCACCCAGTTGCCGTAGCTGCGGGAGTGCGATGCCGTGACGCCAGGGACGGGGCCGACCACTCGGGCCTCGGTGCGGATGCCGCAGCGGCGCAGTTCGTTGTCGGTCATCAGGAAGTACACACCGCTCCCGGCCCAGACAATGCCGGTAACGATCGGGACCAGGAAGACCAGCAGATCCATGGGGATCCTTTCCGGGGTGACATGAGTGCGGCTCACGGGCCGGTGTGCACATAGGCGGCCCAGAGCAGGGGATTGGCGACGCGTCGGCGTACGCTGCGGACGGCCGTCTGGAGGGCGTACGCGGAGCGGGCGGGGTCGAGGCGATCGGGGGCGTCGGGGTGGCGCAGTTCGGCGTAGAAGTGTGCGGTCAGTTCCTGGGCCACCGTGTCCTCGGCGACCCACTGGGCGGCCACGACATGGGAGTAGCCCGCCAGTTGGAGAGCTCCCGCGAGATGCAGCGCCTCGTCCGGCAGTCTGGCCGAGCCCCGGGCGGTCTCACAGGCGGACACGAAGGCCAGCTCCGCGGCGCCGAGCCGGAGGCGCGAGATGTCCTCGACGGTGAGCAGCGCAGGCCGGCCGTCCCCCTGGCAGTACAGCCCGCTTCTGGCCGGGCGCACCGGGTCGTGGCGGGCGTGACCCGCGAAGTGCAGGCACGAGTGGTGGGGCAGGGCTTTGAGTACGGCGTGCCGGTCGGCCGCGGGCCCGGCCAGCAGGCTGCGCTCCTTCACCCGCGTGACCAGCCGCAGTGCCTCCTTGCGGGCGAACGGCAACTGCAGCAGACCAGGGACATCGGCCTGGTCCACGACGAGTACACCACCACCATCGCCGCTGCCGGCGCGACGGTCACCACCGTCGGTTCGGTTACCGGCGGCTCGCCGCCGTGCGTTCGCCAAGGACCTCAGCGTAGTGGCGTACGAGCAGGCGTACCGTTCCGGAAGGTCGCCGGCGGCGTGCAGGGGCAGGAGTGCGAGCAGGCCGGTGGGGCACCACCACAGGCGTCCCGAATCCCGTCCGGCAGACCGCAGGACGGTGAGTACCGGCTCCACAACGGTCTCACGCAGCCACTCCAGGGTGTCCCCCAGCACGCGGCCGGCCTCGTCCGGTGAGTGGCTCGCCGAGGACAGCGCGGCGAGCAAAGCCTCTGTCCGGTCCCGTACTCCGCCCGCGTCATCCAAGCTCAGGCCCGGCAACGGTACGGTGCGCAGAGCGTCCCGTGTGACGACGAGCGCGTCGCAGCGCAAGAAGCTGGTGTTGACGACCACCACGGTTCCGTCGGCGGCCGCGGCTCGCAGTTCCTGCGGGTCGGGTGGGATCAGGTAGTCGTCCAGTCCGAGCAGGCGGTACGCCTCATGGATCAACCCGTCCAGTTCTGCGACGAGTTCGCGGCGCTCGCGGGCATCGGCCCGGTGCTTGCCGGCTGGTGTCGCGGGATCGGCGAAGGAGGATTCGGCCGAGTGAAGGGCCTGGCGGATCTCCGCTGTGCGCTCGGCGAGTGCGGGGTGCCGCTCCTCCAACTGCGCCGTGTCGAAGCGGGCTTCCACGGCCTGGGCCAGGAGTACCCCCCGGCCTAGCTCCAGCAGTTGCAGGGCGGTCTCCGGCCGGCCATCGGACAAGGCAGCAGCGGCCGCGTCGCAGGCGATGCTGTCCGAGACGGCCAGCCCGCTGATGCGGTCCTCCAGCTCCAGGCCGTGCCAGGCGAGCAGCGGCAACTGGGCAAGGGCGACCTGGTAGGCGTCGACGGCCTGCGTCCAGTCCTCAAGCAACGCGGCCCGCAGCGCCCAGTGCGCCGCGGTGGCGAAACGCACCTTGGTCGGCACGCCCTCGACGGCCGCCGCCTCCCGGAACACGGCGCACGCCCTCGCGAGGTCGGCGTGGCTCTCGCCGTGCATGGCGGGGAGGGAGAGCGCTTGGGCCAGGGCGGTGAGGCCGGACACCCGGCGCGCGTCGTCCTCGGGGATGGCCCGCAGCGCCGACTCCGCCGCGTCGATCGCTCCGGTCACGTCGGTGGCCGAGCGCGTCAGCAGGTACCGCGTGGTGTAGGCCGTGGAGAGTCCGAGCAGGCATCTGGCCCGTACCGGGTGGCCGTCCGGGGTTGCGGCCAGGGCCTCCTGGCAGCAGCGGACGGCCTCGTCCGCATCGCCGCGCCGTTCCAGTCGCCCGGAGCGGTCCAGGAGCACCACGGCGAGGTTCGTGAGCGCCACAGCCCGCCGCGCGTGGCCCCGCTGCCACGCCTGTACGGCCAGCCGCCCGGCGTCGATCGCCTCGTCCAACTCCTGGAGAGTCCCGTTGCGGTCGTGCGATTCGGACAGCGCGAGACACAAGTTGGCGGCGGCTGTTCCCGCGCCCTCGCTGCCGGGGGCCGCCGCCTCGACGGCCATGCGCAGCACCTCGATGGCTTCGTCCAGGTCGGCGGACGCCCCCGAGCGCTCGTACACCCGGCGCAGCACCACGCCCAGATTCGTCAGCACGCCGGCACGGTCGTGTGGCGGTGTCGCGGGCCGCAGCTCGCGGAGGGCCTCGCGGCTCACTCGAGCCGCCTCCTGCAAGTCCGCCACCTTGTTCAGTCGGGCGTAGCGTGAGACCAGGGCAGCGCCGAGATGCGTGAGACACAGCGCGCGCTCCGGATGACCGGCGGGCGTGGCCCGGACGGCCGACTCCGTCAGCTCCACGGCCCGGTGCAGGTCGGCCACCGTGTCCAGCCGCTCGGCGCGCTCCCGCAGGGCCATGCCGAGTGCGGAGAGCACCTTCGCGGACTGCGGAGCGCCGTTCCTGCCGACGATGGCCTCGGCGCTTTCCAGATGCCGCACGGCCTCGTCCAGCAAGGCGAGGTCGCCGGAACGCTCGTACAGCATCCCGAGGGAACGGCCCAGGTTGAAGAGCACCGGCAGCGCGCGTTCCCCTTCGAGCATCCACGGCTCCGCCGCCTCCCGCAGGACCGCGACGGCCCGGTCCAGCGCGCCGGACGGGTCATCACGGCCCGCGTGCCACTCACGGATGGCCCGTGTGAGGTAGGTGAGTCCCAACTCGGACAGTGCGAGGGCACGTTCCACGCTGCCGGCGGGTGATCGGCGGCAGCTGGCCTCCAGCGCGGCGATGGCGGCGTCCTCGCCATCGCCGGGGCCCGCGGCCCCGCCCTCCGCGCTCACTCCCGCGAGTCGGTACTGCACCGCCTTCGCCTCCGCCAACAGCGCCTCGGCCCGTTCCCGCTCCGCACCGGTGGCCGCCGCCACGGCCCGCTCGGCGAGGCCGATCACGGCCTCGGCGTCCGCCAGGTCCCCCGACTGCCGGAAACGTTCGAGGTGGGCGCTGCCCCACTCGTGGAGGTACGTGCCGACAGCTCCGCAGTCGGGCGATCGGAGTGCTTCCCGGCAGACCTCGATCACCTCCTCGATGTCCCGGGGGTCGTGCGTACGGTCGTACCGCAGTCGCAGGGCTACCACGAGCAGCCACATCCGTCGCGCGCGTAACTCCTCTGGCATGGACTGCACGTCGCGGCGTTCGGTATCGACCGCGACGTCGAAGTCCGCATCGTCCTGGGCGAGTTTCGCCACGGTCGCCATCACGCAGGCCAGGTTCCCCAGGTACAGGGCGTATTCCGGATCGGCCGGGGAGCACCGGTTCGCCGCCCGCCGGGTGTGGTTGAGGGCTTCCCGAAGGGAACTGGCCCGCTCGCGCGGATCCTCGGTGCCCAGGGCCCGCTGGTGCAGGGCCACTCCGAGGTGGGTCAAGTACATCGCAAGCTGCGGGTCGCGCGGATCCGCTGTGCGCACGGCAGCCTCGAAGGCGTCGGCGGCCTTGCGCGAGTCCGGTCCGGCTCGACTGCCGCCCCGCGCGGCGCGTGCGGCGAGCGCCACGCCCAGGTGCGAGTGCAGCAGCGCAAAAGGTACGGGCACCGCCCCCGCCGCTGCCGCCGCGCAGGCGACAGCCTCGTCCAGGATGCTGTCCGGACTCAACGGCCGGTACTGAACCAGGGTGTTGAGGGCACCCGCGAGGTTGGCCCGGTACATCCACAGGTTCGGGTCGGTGTTGAGCGCGCCGGCCACCGCCCTTCTCCCGGAGTCCACCGCCGCGTCCAGGTCAGCCTCCTCCCGGCGCAGCACGAACCGGTCCCGTAACGCGGCGCAGAGGTGGGCCAGCGCTGCCGCCCGGTGCGGATGTCCCTCGGGCAGCAGGTCACGACAGCGCCGCAGGAGGTCGACGGCCTCTTCCAGCACCCGTGGATCGCGTACCGCTCCCCAGCTTGCGTACCGCTCCAGGGCTCGGGCACCCATGCGAGCGGCGTCGTTCTCCCGTGACGTGCTCAATCTTGCCGACTCCTCCTCTCAAGGGCCCGGCGCCCCGGGCACGTGCTGTGGGAGCGCTCAGCCCCCGTCCGCGGCCAACAGGAAAAGCACCGTGCCGGTCACGACGAGCAGCGCACCGAGCATCGTCTGCAACCGGGCCCGGCGCAGGGCTCCGCGCACCTGCCAGGCGTGCGCGAGTTCCACCAGAGCCCGGCGGCGAGCGGTGGCGTGAGCGATGTTGACACGCGCGGCTGCGAGGGCACGGCCCCATTCGGTGCGCAGATCCTCGTCGCGCTCCTGTGCCAGACACGCCGTCAGGTTCACCGCCACTGTGGTATGCAGTCGACAAGCCACGCCGAGCTCCTCCACCGTTGTTCCGAACGGTCCGAAAAACAGCTCCGGAGCGGCGTCGATCTCGGTGCGCAGATCGGCGAGGGCGGGCTCCCGCAAGGACCTCAGTGTGGTGAACCGGGGTGTGAGCACCTCACCGGTGCTCCAGATCGCCCAGAACACCCCCAGCAACGCCACGGTGAGCCCGCCTCCGGCCAGCGCGATATCGGGCGCGCCATGGATCTTGCCGATGGCCGCCAACGGGAAGCCTGCGAGCAGCAGTCCGCCGACAGCTGCGTTCGCCATGATCGTCCAGCGCGCCACGGCACGCATGTCCGCGACGGTGGCGTCCGCGGAACCGACCACGGCCGTCTGTTCCCCGACCGGCGCGGCGGGATCCGGCAGCTGCGGCACTGCGGGGGACGAGGTGGTCACGGCGGTGGGGGGCCGATGTCGTCGTGGAACCGGAACCGTGGCTCCGAGAGGTCGCCATCGTCGGGCAATTCCCCGTACGGACGCCAGGTGGCGCCGTCGTAGTGCTCCACCCGGCCTTCACGGTTGATCCGGACGGCACCGGTCTGCGGGACCTCACCTTCTCCGTGCACATCCTCGCTCATGTCGCAGACCCTCCCCACAAAGCCCTCCCGGGTGGGGAAGAGCTTACCCTTCGTGACCACCTCGCAAGCCGGGTCGTTCACGGCGCCGACGGGAACCCCGACCACCGGTGCGCCCGGGCCGAGACACGGCACGACCACGACCACGTCGTCCACGCTATCCGTTCGCCAGCGGCGTGAGCGAGGAGCAGCCCGGCATCGGCGGACCCGCCGGACTCTGATCTGACGCAGCCGAAGCTGGCGCCCCCGGCGTGTACGGGCGTGAGCTGCATCCGGACCGTGTGGGCGGCCTGTACACCGTCCGCGTCGACGTGGAGGGCCGGCGCGGCTGGACCTCGGTTCTGTGCTCGGGCGGGTGACCGTCTCGGCGAGGTCCTCATCGTCGCGCTCACCTCCGGTCCGAGCTGATCACTGCGCAATCCCGCCGGCACCATGAACCACCGGGTCCCCGAAGCGCCCCGCCCACACATTGAGCCTGCCAGCCCAGGCGGAAGACGCTCCAGCCGGCAACCACCGGACCGTGCCGCGCAACAGAGGCCGCCGCGGTCAGGGGAGGAGCCGCTGTTCCTTGGCCACCGCCACGGCGCCGGCGCGCGTGTCGACGCCGAGCTTGTCGTAGATGCGGCCCAGGTGGGTCTTGACCGTGGACTCGCTGATGAACAGGGCGCGGGCGATGTCCCGGTTGCCCAGGCCCTGGGAAAGCTGGGCGAGGATGTCGCGTTCACGGGCGGTGAGCGGCGGACGCGCGGCCCGGTCCCGGCCCGCGGCGCGGCCGGGACCGGGCCGGGACAGGAACGTGCGCCCGGTGGCCGCGGCGTGGATGGCGGCGAACAGTTCCTCCGGACGTTCGGCCTTCAGCAGGTAGCCCGTGGCCCCGGCCTCGATGGCACGTGCCAGGTCGGCGTCGGTGTCGTAGGTGGTCAGCACCAGGACGCGGCCGTGGCCGGGGACGGCCGTGATGCGGCGGGTGGCCTCGGTGCCGTCGATCCCGCCGCCGAGCTGAAGGTCCATCAGCACGACGTCCGGCCGCAGCCGGACGGCCACCGCGACGGCTTCCTCGCCGCCGGCCGCCTCACCCACGACCTCCAGCCCGGGCGCGCTGCCCAGCAGGGCGATCAGCCCGGCGCGCACCACCGCGTGGTCGTCACACACCAGAACGCGCACGCTCGTCCCTGACACGGCAGCCGGGGGCCCGTCGCTCACCGCGTCCCCTCCAGGGGGACGGCGACGGACACGACCGTGCCCCGGTCCGGCGCGGACTCGATGGTGAGGGCGCCGCCGAGCCGCCCGGCCCGGGCTCGCATCGCGGGAAGACCGTGGCCGCGCGGTGCCGGCCCCTCGCCGGGCAGGGCGAGGGCGGGGTCGAAGCCGCGGCCGTCGTCAGCCACGTCGAGCAGCACACGGTCCTCCAGGAAGGTGAGGGTGAGCACGGCGGTGGTGGCGCCGGCGTGCTCGCGGACGTTGGCGAGAGCGCCCTGGGCGATGCGCAGCAGCGCGGACTGCGTGTCTTCCGGGAGGTCTCGGGCGCCCTCGATGTGGCAGTGGACGCTCAGCTCCGGCCCGCTCGTGCGGGCGGCGAGGGCGCCGAGCGCCTCGGGCAGGCCGTCGGCCCGCGCCAGGTCGGCGGGGGCGAGGTCGTGGACGAAGCGCCGCGCCTCGGTGAGGCCGTGGTCGGCAACCGTCCCGGCGGTGCGGACGTGGGCGCGCGCCTGGGCCCGGTCGGTGTCCCAGAGTCGGTCGGCCGCCTGGAGCAGCATCCGCTGGCTGGACAGGGACTGGGCCAGGGTGTCGTGGATCTCCATGGCGAGGCGCTGGCGTTCGGTGAGGATTCCCTCCCTGCGCATGGTCGCGGCCAGGTCGCGGCGGGTGCGGAGCAGCGTCTCGATGAGCTCGTGCTGCCGGGTGGCCTGCCGCCGCATCTGCTCGAAGACGGCGGTGGCGACGGCGGCGATCGCCGGCGGTGCCAGCAGCACGGTGGGGTCGAGCCGGTCGGCGAGCCGGAGCTGCGCGGCGACGACGAGCGCGGTCAGCAGGCCGACCAGGGCGAGCGCGGGACGCGGCGGCAGCACGCGCAGCCCCGTGTACAGCAGCGGCACCGCGCACCAGGCGAAGCTCGGCGCCATGACGACGAGCACCGCCCAGACGGCCACGACGGCGGCCAGCCGGGCCAGCCGGCTGCCCGCGGGGAGAGCGGGGAGGGACCCGAGCACGTACAGAACGGCCAGTGTGAGCGAGAGCGCGAGGATCCACGGCGTGCGTGGCTCGCCGGGGTGACGCAGCAGGAACCGGACCAGCGAAGCGCTCAGCAGGAGGGCGAAAGCCGTGTGCATGACTGCCGCGAGCCGGCGGGTGTCCGCTTCCGCGGCGGCCTCCTCGTGCGTCACCGGTTCCTCCGCCCCACTCGCCCGAACTGCGCAAACACTTCCATGGTGCCGTGTGCCGCGCGCCGCCGGGTCATCCGATCGGACGACCCTGACGGGGCTGGAAGGGCCGGAGGATCGTCGGTGGGTGGACGGCAGTGGGCCGCCGCCGCGCAGGACGAGGAGAGACCCCGACATGAAGCGTGCGCTGACCGTCACGGCCGCCGTGGTTGCCCTTGCCGCCGGAACCATGGGCATCGTGGCCGCCCAGGCCGATGCCCCGGCCGACGCCGTCTCCCCCGCGGCCTCCCAGCGTGACGCGGTCGACGACCGGCACCTCCGGGAGAGCGACCGCCTGACCGTCGACGCGGCCACCCGCGCCGCCCAGGCCGCCCTGGACGCCGCCGAGGAGGCGGACCAGCGGGTGACGGTCGCGGTGGTCGATCGCGACGGCAACACCGTCGTGACGCTGCGGGGCGACGGCGCGGGGCCGCAGTCCTACGAGTCCGCGGAACGGAAGGCGTACACGGCGGTGTCCTGGAACGCCCCGACCTCCGAGCTCGTGGAGCGTCTGGAGGGCGCCCCCACGCTGCGGGACATCCCGGGGACACTGTTCCTGCCAGGCGGCGTGCCCGTCACCGCCGACGGGAGCCCCGTCGCCGGGATCGGCGTCGCGGGCGCGCCCAGCGGCAGTCTCGACGAGGAATTCGCGCGCGCCGGCGCCGCCGCGCTGGCTCTCAGCTGAACCCGGTTCCACCCGCATACGAAGGGATGCCCTGTGCACGCCGAAGGCCATGACCTGCTCCACGCCTCACACCACGGATACGTCGCCGCGGTGAGCGCGGCGATCCGCGCCGGCGCCCCGCTGGAGGTCACCGACGACCACCGGCGCACGCCCCTGCTGCTCGCCGCGCTCGCCGACCATGTCGACGTGGCACGGGCCCTGGTGGCGGCAGGGGCGGACCCGAACGCGCAGGACGATCGCCGGGACAGCGCCTGGCTGGTGACCGGGGTGACCGGCAGTGTCGCGATGATGCGGACCCTGCTGCCGGCCGGACCCGACCTGAAGCGGACCAACCGCTTCGGAGGCATCGCCCTGATCCCTGCGTGTGAACGCGGTCACACGGCGTACGTACGGGCCGTACTCCGGGAGACGGAGATGGATGTCGACCACGTCAACCGGCTGGGGTGGACCGCTCTGCTGGAGGCGGTGATCCTCGGCGACGGGGGTCCCGCCTACGAGGAGATCGTCGGCCTGCTGCTCGCCGCCGGCGCGACTCCCGGCCTGCCCGACCGGGAGGGGAGCACGCCCCTGGAGCACGCCGAACACCGGGGATTCGCCTCCCTGGCGGCCCTGCTGCGCGAGGCCGGCGGATGAAGCGGGCACTACTCCTCGCCGTGGCCGGAGTGCTGCTCGCCGGATGTGCCGGGGAACCACCGAGCCCGGTGACGTCCGCCGACCCGCCCTCGGCGGCCAGCGCGTCCGCATCGGAGGAAACGGCCGCCGCCGGCACGCTGCTCGTCACCGATTTCGGGAGCGACAGTGTGTCGTTCGTCGACCCCGCCACGGGAGACAGCGACTCCGTGCGGGTGGGCACCGCGCCGTACGGCCTGGCCGTCGGCGGTGACGGCCGGGCCTGGGTCGCGACCGCGGAGGGAGTGGCCGTGGTCGACACCCGTGCCCGGGAGCGGCTGGCCCTCGTCCCGTACCGGACACAGACCGGGCCGCCGGCCACCGGTGAGTACCGGAGTGGCGGCATGGGCATCGCTCTTTCCCCCGATGGGTCGCGGGTTCACGTCGGTGTGAACGTGCCCGGCGACAGCGGAGTCCTGGAGACGATCGACACCGCCTCGCTCCAGGTCACCCGCACCGTCCCGGTCGGCCGGCGGCCCTTCGACATCGACGTGGCGCAGGACGGGTCGCAGGTGTACGTCACCAATCACGACTCGTTCGACATGACGGTCGTGCGTGCGGACGGTTCCCCTCCGCGCCGCATCGAGGTCGCGCCCTACGGCACCGAGGGCGGCCTCGCCTCCTGGCTCAAGCCGCACTACGCGGCTGTGCGCCCCGGTGACGGACATCTGCTACTGCCCTTCGAAGGCGAACGGCTCGTCGTCGTCGACCCGCACACCGGGGAGTCGACGGTCGAGCCGATGACCGCTGACACTCACCAGCACGGCGTCACCGTGGCACCGGACGGCACCCTGCTGGTGGTGGGCACCGGTCCCATCGGTGCCGCCACGGGCGAGCCGAGCCTCACCGTCCGCGCACCGGACGGCCGCGAACGGCTGATCCCGCTGGAGGGCCCGCACGAGAACGTCGTGCTCTCGGCGGACGGCGGCACCGCGTTCGTCACCGGCGGCTTCACCCGCGACGGCTACTGGGACGGCATCACGGTCGTCGACCTGGCCGCCGGCACCACCCGGCGACTCCCGGTCGGCCACCGCCCCCTGGACATCGCGGTGCTGTAGTCGGCGTCGGCCGGCGAGCCCACTGGGCCCCCTGCACCTCGCTCCCACGGAGGTCAGGACCCGCACGCGGCAAACCGTTACACGCACCCCTCACCGCGTCATTCGCCTGTAATACCTGCCTCGTAGCTTTTGGATCCAATCTTGGATCCAAAGCGAGGAGGGACATGGTTCCGCCAACGGCTCCCGGGATTCACCTCGAGAACCTCACGAAGACGTTCCGCGCCGGACGTCGCGAAGTCCGCGCCCTGGACGGCGTCCGCATCCACTCCCGGGAGGGGGAATTCGTCTCCCTGCTGGGGCCGTCGGGGTGCGGGAAGAGCACCGTCCTGCGCATCCTGGCCGGGCTGGAGTCGCAGTCGTCCGGCGAGGCACTGGTGCACGGCGAGACCCCTGCCGAGATGCGCAAACACCACCATCTCGGCATCGCTTTCCAGGACAGCGCCCTGCTGCCATGGCGGTCCGTGCGCTCCAACATCCGACTGCCGCTGGAGATCGCCCGCCGCCGGGAGGACGACAGCCTGATCCAGGAGCTGGTCGACCTGGTGGGCCTCACCGGGTTCGAGGACGCACGCCCCGGCCAGCTCTCCGGCGGCATGCGCCAGCGGGTGGCGATCGCCCGTGCCCTGGTCGTGAAGCCCCGGATCCTGCTGCTGGACGAACCCTTCGGTGCACTCGACGACATGACCCGGCAGAACCTCAACCACGAGCTGCTGCGCATATGGACCGAGCGCCCGGCCACGACGCTGATGGTGACCCACGGCATCGCCGAGGCGGTGTTCCTCTCCGACACCGTGGCCGTGATGTCGGCACGCCCGGGGCGGGTTCAGGAGGTCGTGCGCATCGGCCTGCCTCGTCCGCGGACGGCCGAGCTGACGCGTACCCCGGAATTCCACGGCTACGTGGACCGGCTCTCCGCCCTCCTGTTCCAGGACTCGGGCGACGCCGCCCGCGCGGTCGCGGGGGCGGGCGGTCCCCGGTGAGCACGGCACCGGCGCTGCGCACGGCCGGCACCGCACTGGTTCTCCTCGCCTGGCAGGCCGCCGGGGTGACGGGCGTCATGGGGCCGGCGATCGTGCCGCCCACGCAGATCGTCTCCGGCATGCTGTCCGACGGCGCCGCCTTCTACGGTGCGCACATCCCCATCACGCTCCAGTCCGCGGCGGCCGGCTATCTGTGGGGCAATCTGATCGCCATCGCCTGCGCCGCGACGGTCATCGCCGTCCCCTGGCTGGAGAAGGTCATCCTGCACGTGGGGATCGCCTCGGCCTGCGTCCCGCTGATCGCCGTGGCACCCATCCTGGCCGCGATGTTCAGCGGTCCGGGGACCTCGGCGATCATGGCGGGGCTGTCGGTCTTCTTCACCACGCTGGTCAGCACCGTCAACGGTCTCCGGCAGGCGGACCGCACCAGCGAGGACGTGGTGCGGGCCTACGGAGGCGGGCGTTACCTGGTGCTGCGCAAGGTCCAGTCGCCGGCCGCGCTGCCGGGCATCCTCACCGCCCTGCGCATCGCGGTACCCGCCGCGCTGCTGGGCACGGTGATCGGTGAGTTCATGGGCCAGGAACGGGGCCTGGGCGCGGCGCTCGTCGTCGCACAGCAGTCCAGCGACGTGGAGCGTACCTGGGGCATCACGCTCGTGTGCGCCACGGTGGCACTGATCGGGTTCCTCGGGGTCGGCCTCGTGGAGCGCCTCGCCACCCCGTGGGCCGTGCAAGCACGGGAGGCACCATGACCAGCCCGTACCTCCCGAGCAGGCTCCGCCTCGCCGCGCGCGGCGCGCTCGTCCTCCTCGGCAGCGTGACCGCCATCGTCGCCGGCTGGATGATCTTCCTGCAGACGGTGGAGGTGAGCCCGTACGTCGCCAAGTCGCCGCTCGACGTGTGGAACTACCTGTCCGTCGCGGAGCACCGCGCCGCCATGTGGCCACTGCTGGGACGCACCCTCACCGACGCAGCCCTCGGTTTCGCCTCCGGGTTGCTGCTGGCCGCCGCCGTCTCCACCCTCCTGGCCTTCTCCCGTCCCCTGGAGGAGATGTTCCTCCCGACCCTGACCACGTTGCGGGCCATACCCATGGTGACACTCGCCCCGATCATCGTGCTGGCCCTGGGGCGCGGCACGGCAGGGACGGCGTTCATCGGCGCCGCGGTCGTCTTCGTCCCCGCCCTGCTGACGATGCTGCAGGGGCTCCGGGCCGCCCCGCGGGCCGATCTGGACGTGTGCCGCGCATTCGGCGGCTCCGCATGGACGGCCTACGTCAAGGTCGGCCTTCCGCATGCCGTCCCCACCTGGTTCACCGCCGCGCGCATCACTGTGACCACGTCCATCGTCGGCGCGCTGCTCGCCGAATGGCTCGCCTCCGGTGCCGGCCTCGGCGGCCAGATGATGCGGGACGCCAACGAGTTCCAGTTCGCCCGCCTCTGGTCCTCGGTGGTCGTCCTGACCGCCGTCTGTGTGGCGGTCCACCAAGTGCTCGCACTTCTCGAACGTGCCGTCTCCTCCCGCATGACCGCCACGCGTTGACGCCCACTGCTCAGCCCACGGAACGGAGCACACCATGACCGCATCCACCCGCGGACCGTCCGGTCGGCGCCAATTCCTGACCGGCGGCCTCGCTCTGGGCTGGGTCGCCCTGGCCGCGGGCCCGCTGGCCGCCTGCGCCGCGGTGGAACCCGGCAGTCCCTCCCAGGATCCGGGCACGGCCGGCTTCGGCATCGCCTCCCAGCGCCTGGCCTGGGTGAAGAACACGCAGTTCGCCGGAAGCTTCCTGGCGGACCGGAACGGCTACTACAAGGAGGAGGGCTTCAATGGCAGCGAGCTCATCTCGGGTGGGCCGACCGCACCGCCGATCGAATCCGATGTCCTGAGCGGCACCTTCGCCGGCGTGTCCCAGATAGCGGGGGCGGGCGCCGCGATCGCCGAGGGCGCCCCTTTGAAGATCATCGGTGCCGTCTACCAACGCAACGCGAGCTGCGTCATGTCCATGGGCGACCGCCCGATCCGCACCCCGCAGGATCTCTACGGCAAGACCATCGGCTGCTCCTCGTCCAGTGAGCCGCTGTGGCGGCTGTTCCTCGCGGCGCTCGGCCTGGACGAGTCCCGGATCACCACGGTGCCCGTGCAGGGTGACCCCATCGGCATGACCGAGGGCGAGATCGACGGCTACCTCGGCTACACCAACAACCAGCCCATCGAGCTGCGCAACCGCGGCTTCGAGATCGAGGAGATGCTGCTGGCCGACGCCGGCTTCCCCCTGGTCGGCCAGACCTACGTCACCACGCAGGAGAACATCGGCCGGAACCGCGAGAAGGTCAAGGCGTTCCTCCGCGCCGAGATCCGCGGCTGGAAGGACGTGCTGGCCGATCCGGAGCTGGCGGCCCGGGTCACCGTGGAGGAGTACGGCCGGGATCTCGGCCTCGACCCCGGCATCACCCTGACCGCCTGCCGGACCGGCAACGAGCTGATCCTCGACGGCGATCCCGCCCAGCACATCCTCGCGCTCTCGGAGGAGACCGCCGCCACCAATGTCCGCGCCGCCCGCGCGGGCGGCCTCGACCTCAGCGTCGAGGAACTGTTCGACCTCGGCCCCATCAGGGAGGTCTACGAAGAGGACCCCGCCCTGGCCCTGAACGCCTGACGCCCCGCTGTCACCCCCTCCCATCGAAGGAGACGCTCCATGCCCCACCCGGCACCGTACGACCTGCTTCTCACGGGCGGAACCGTCGTCTCGCACGACGGCCGCCACCGACACGACATCGCCGTCCGGGACGGCCGGATAGCCGCCGTCGGCGAGGGCCTGGCGGCCCGGGCAGCCGGAGACGTCCGCGTGGTCGACGCCGGCGGGCTGCTCGTACTGCCCGGCCTGGTGGACGTCCACGTCCACTTCCGCGAGCCCGGCATGACCGAGAAGGAGGACTTCGCCAGCGGTACCCGAGCCGCTGCGGCCGGCGGCGTCACCACGGTCGTGGACATGCCCAACACCGTTCCCCCGGTGGCGACCGCGGAGGAGTTCCGGCGCAAGCTGAGCCTGGTGGCGCCGAAGGCACATGTCGACTTCGGGCTCTACGGCATGCTCGGCCAGGACAACGCCGAGGAGATGACCGCTATGGCCGAGCTGGGCGCCATGGGCTTCAAACTCTTCATGGGGCAGACCACCGGCGACAACCGGTGCCCCGACGACGCGGCGATCTTCCGCGGCCTGGAGGCCGCCGCGGCGGCCGGACTCGTGGTCGGCGCGCACGCGGAGAACGACCACCTGCTCCGCATGTTCATCGACCGGCTGCGGGCCTCCGGCCGTACCGATCCCCGGGCGCACCTGGTCAGCCGGCCGGCTTTCGTCGAGGTGGAGGCCGTGACCCGGATCGTCACCATGGCCACCGAGGCGGGCACCAAGCTCCACATCCACCACCTGTCCACCGGTGCCGGACTGCGCCGCGTGCGCGACCTGCGCGCCGACGGTCACCGGGTCAGCGTGGAAGCCCTCGTGGCCCACCTGCTGTTCGACGACAGCGCCTACGACACCCACGGAAACCTCATCAAGCTCAACCCACCGATCCGGCCGGCCGAGAACGTCGCCGAGCTGTGGGCCGGAATCGCCCGCGGCGACGTGGACGTCATCGCCACCGACCATGCCCCCCACACCCCCTCCGAACAAGCCGAAGGCGACGTCTGGTGCGCGCACGGCGGCTTCATCGGGGTCGAGACGATGCTGCCGCTGCTGCTCACCACCGCCGCACAGGGCCGCCTGTCCGTCGAGGACATCGTCAGGCTGTGCTCCTACACCCCCGCCCGGCGCTGGTCGATGCCCGGCAAGGGACAGCTGGCCCCCGGCTTCGACGCCGACTTCGTGCTCGTGGACCCTGACGCCACCGGGGCGGTGGACCCGGCCACGATGCACTCCCGGCACAACGTCACTCCGTACGAGGGCTGGCCGCTGACCGGTGCGGTGGTCGCCACCTACCTGCGCGGAGAATCGGTGTACGACAAGAGCGGGATCGTCGGCGCACCGCGTGGCCGCCACGTGCGCCCGGCCCCGGCAGGCAAGAGGTGAGGAGCCACGTGACCACGGCAGAACGCAGAACGCGGGTGGACAGCATGGGCGAGGCGGTGAGCCGCTGCCTGGCCGAGGCCGGGCTGCGGGCGGAACCGCCGCCCGGCCCTCAGGGGCGGCCACCGGTTGTCCTCGCCGGCATCGGCACCACCGCGCGGCACGCCCTGGACGGCCGGCTGCTCCGGGACGCCCTCGACGCGGAGCACCTCACGTGCGAACACCACCTCCCGTTCGAGGACCCCGCGGCGCTGCTCGCCAACCCGGCCTGGCAGCTCGCACTCGTCCTGAGCCCGTGGAAGAAGGCCGTCGCCTCCCGCTTGGGGGGTCTCACGCACTCGGCCACCGCGACCGGCGTCGTCGACACGATCCTCCGTGACGGTGACGGAAGACTGCTCGGCGTCAACACCAACTCCTGGGCGGCGCAAGCCGCGATGGAGATCCTGATGGGCGGAGCGACCCCAGCCGGTGTGCTGGTGCTCGGCTCGGGAGGCTCGGCCGGCTCGGTGGCCCTGGCGGCTCGCCGTGCCTGGCCGGACATCCCGCTCCTCGGCAGCGCGCGCAACGCCGCGGCGCTGGCGGCCTGGGGCGCGGACTTCGGCGCCCTGACCGCCGCCCCGGACGCGCTGCCCGAGGTGCCCTTCTCCACCCCTGGTCCCTCGCTGATCGTGAACACCACGACCTGGGGCGAGACGGACGTCTCGGAAGAGCAGTCCTTCGCCTTCCCCCTGCCCCGGCTGCTGACCCCCGGCAGCAGGTTCTTCGACCTGAACAACCGGGTCTCAGCGCTGCAGCACGCCGCGCTCCAGGCCGGGACGAGCGTGATGTCGGGCACGTTCATGCAGCGGGTGACCAACCGGTGCCGTGCCGCCCTGCTCACTGCCAGGGCCTCATGACGACCACCACACGGGAGCGGGTGTACCGCTTCCTGCGGCAGCAGATCACCACCGGGGAGTACGCGGGAGGCATCCGCCTGGTCGAGGAGCAGATCGCGGAGGAACTGGGCGTCAGCCGCACTCCGGTGCGCGAGGCGCTGCAGCGGCTGACCAGCGAAGGGCTGGTCATGCGGATCCGGCGCGGCCAGCTCGTCGTCGTCAGTGTCGACGCCGAGGCACGGGCCGAGCTCCACCTGCTGCGGGTCGCCTTCGACGAAGTGGCTGCCCGCAGCCTCACCGCCAAGGCGGCGCGAGTGGACTGGGCGCCGCTCTACGCGCTGCTGGACCCGCTGGAGGCGGCCCTGCGGAAGCACGGCATCGGCAGCCCCCAGTTCTCCATGGCCCACCTCGATCTGCACATGGCGATCAACCGGGCTGCCTTCTCCGAGACCACCTCGTCGTTCCTGCAACGGCAGGCATTCCTCTACCCGACGGACGACTACGTCCAGCAGCCGGGACACGAGCCGGTCTCCCAGCACCGGGCGCTGCTCGACGACCTCGCGAGCGGCGACCCGGAACGCGCCGTCACCGCCGTACGCGTCCACGCACTGCGCGGCCATGGCAACACCACGCTCACGGAATGACTCACCGACCACAGGAGCCCCGCATGCACGACACCGTCACCATGTTCGTCAACGGGCAGGCCATGAGCGGCGGCGAGCTCAACGACGCCCTCACCGGTGCCCGTTTCCTCGGCCCCATCCGCACCGCGCCGCGCTACCGCTTCTACTCCTTCCACGACCGCTTCCCCGGCCTTCTGCCGACTCGGGAAGGCGGGTGGCCGGTCCCCGGCGAGATCTACGAGATCACCTACCGCGACCTGCGCGAGAAACTGCTGCCCCGGGAACCGGCGGAGCTGGAACTCTCCGCCATCCAACTGGAGGACGGCCGCGGCTCGCTCAGCATGGTCTGCCGTCGGCCCCCGGCCACCGGACCCGGAATCCACGAGATCACCGCTCCCGGCGGCTGGCGCGCCCACCTCGCGTCTTCCGCCCCGCGAGAGGCCTGAGCCCCGAGGCCCTGGCGGACAGCGACGGCGCCGAGCCGAAGGGGTCGGCACATCATCTTGGTGCGCCGAGACGGCGGCAACCTTTCGGGAAAAGCGGCAGGCCAGGAGCGGCGCTCCTGGCCTGCTGGGGGTGGGGCGGGTGGGACTCGAACCCACGGCCAGCGGTTGAGGAGTTAGAAGCGCTTGCACCACCCCCGGCATGGGTGGTCGCGCTTCGGCATGGAGATGCTCCACGACGCCGATCGGGACCACTGGGTCATGCTCTGCACGCCGCACGAGGTGACGGACGAAGCCGGGACACCGTGCACGTGACCCGGCCATGGCGAGGACCGCGCCCCGCCGCGAGCGCCCGGAGGTTCAGGGGCGGCGCAGTCGAAGGGCCAGGAACTTGGGCTCCGTCGAAAGCTTGCGGAAGTGACGCTCGCTGATCTCCGCCGCCCGTGGCGTCGGCCGGGGCTCCCGGAGTTGTTCCAGGATGAAGCCCGCGTCCAGAAGTTCGGTCATCAGGACCTCCAGTGGCATGCGCCACACCGGGGCCGTCCAGCGGTCGAGGAAGTCGGCCTCGACCTTCTCCGCGGTGAAATAGGATCCACCGAACAGCTCCCAGTACCGGGTGGGGTGGAAAGTCGACATGACGAGCCACCCGCCCGGCCTCACCACCCGCAGCAACTCGTCCAGGAGTGTGTGGCGCGCCTCGACGTGGTGGAAGACCAGGGCCATCAGCGCTCCGTCGAACGACGCCTCGTCGAGGAAATCGAGGGGCGTCTCGAGATCGTGCTGCCGGAGCCGCGCCGCCTCACCCAGCCGGTCCCGGGCGCTGGAGATCAGTTCCGCACTCCCCTCGATACCGGTCACCTCGGCGCCACGGGCGCCGAGTTCCGTCATGTAGTGTCCGGCGCCGCAGCCGACGTCGAGAATGCGCTGCCTCTCGCACGGCCCGATGAGATCCAGCACCGCGGGGCGATCGTAGTGGGCGTTGTAAATGCTGTCCGTCGCGTGCTCGGCGTACCACTTTCCCATTTCTCCGTCGAATACGCCGTTGGCTTCGTCGATGGTCACCGTGCCTGCCTTCCGCAGTCGTTCGGCCGGCGGGGGTCGACGCGCCTTCGGTTCGGGCACGCCGAGGGCCGTGGGGGCTATCGGTCCAGGGCGATCGGGTGGTCGGGGTATGCCCCGCTGATGAGTCGCGGAAGGAGAGCGGGAAGTGCCGGGGGCAGGATGGTCTCCTGCGTCTCCCGCAGTTCCTCGGCGCTCCACCAGCGCATGTCCAACAGTTGCTGCCGTTCCTCCGCGGTCCAGGCCACCCGCCCGAAGTCCGGGGACGCGGTGTGCCCCACGAAGTAGAACTCCTCCTGGTACAGGTACTGGTCCTTCATGTAGGGATGCTCGACGGACCGGGTCCAGATCAGGGGGCCCAGCTCGACGTCCCTGATGCCGGCTTCCTCGTACAGTTCCCGCCGGGCGGCCTGCTCCAGAGTCTCCTCCGCCTCACAGCCGCCCCCCAGCGGAAACCACCAGCTGCCGGCGGCCCGGTTGTGCGGATTGCATCCCTGGACCAGCAGTGTGCGGGAATCCGGGTCGATCAGCACCACCCGGGCCGCCGTGCGCCGCAGAATCCTACGTCCGTCCCTGTATTCAGCCGCCATGCGTCTTTCCGGTCATTGGTGCGGATATGCGTGGCCATGGAGTGTCGCACTCGGGAAGAAAAGCTGTCGCCCGTGCTCGTACCCAGGTCACGACGGGTGAACAGGCAGCCTAGGAGCGGCGCGGTTTACGTGTCAATCAAGCCCTCTTTCGAAAAGGGCGCCGCCAAGGACTCTCCTTTTTCGTCGCCATCCGCAGGAATTGTCGTACTGGTGAAGGGATATCGCTCGCGAGCTCCGGCGAAAAACTGCCCGACCCGCGCTTCGCGGGCCGGTACGCGCCGGCGACAGCCCTGCGGCCGGGATGTCCTCGACCTCTCCGCACAACTCCGGAACGAGACCGGGTGGCGCCGGCAGCCGCCGTCTGCCCGGGACCCGGGCTCCGGGGACGTCCTGCTGGTGGGCAGCCGCCGATCTCCGCCGGGGGAGCGGGCGAGCAGGACGCCACCCTCTGCGTCCGTGAGGAGCGCCGCGCTGTCGACGCGCGGCGTGCCCGGGTCAGGGTGCATGGACGTGCTCCGTCCACGGCGGCCCGGATCCGCATGGCCGAAGGGGCATCACGCCGCCGCACCCGCCGTCCGGACGGTCCGCAGCAGGACCGACGTCGCCTCGCCCAGCCGCTCCATGTCCTGGGTGAGGCGGTAGCAGGGCGTCCGCTCGGCGAGCCGCCGCAGCAACCGGGTGCGCCGCTCGCCATCCGTGTTCGGGTACCAGGCGGCGAGGAACGGGTCGTACTTGGTCGCCTCCCCCTCCACATGCTCGCTCAGCGCCCGCAGCGCCTCCTCCGGTCCGAGCCGGCTGATAGCCGGCCCGCCGTCACCGGAGCCGAACCGGGGCAGGACGACCGCGTCGACCCGGGCCTCCGACACCACAGGTCGCCCGCTGACGCGGGCGAGTTCGGCGCAGCGCACCCAGACCGACCCCGGCAGCCGCGTCCCCTCCCCGGACCGGATGGCGTCGCGGGTGTGGTGCCGGCCGGGGAACGCGTTGGTCGGATGGCCGGCCTGCGTGAGCAGGTCACGCAGCGCCGGGGCGGTACGGGCCAGCTCCAGCAGGACATCCGTGCGGATGTTGATCGTCCGGGGCGAACCGTAGCCGGTGAGGGCGGCGGGGGAGTCGTCGTCTTCGGTGAGGACGAGATCGTCGTTGGAGACGAAGTCGGCGCCGCCGTTGAGCAGGGCGCTCAGCACGCTGGAGGTCTTGCCGGAGCGTTTGTGTCCGAGGAAGGCGATGCCGGTGCCTGCGGCGCGGACCAGCCCGCCGTGCAGGAACAGGTCGCCCCTGGCGTAGGACTGCCAGCGCAACAGATGCCGTACCGAGCGCAGCAGTTGCTGCAGCGTCCACTCCCCGGACGCGCGCGGCAGCGCGAGGTGCCGGCGGGTGTCGTCGACCCACAGCACCCGGTCCGGTTCGTACTCCGAGCGCAGCGCGATCCGCCGCCAGCCCTCCCCGCTGGGCGCGTCGTCGACCACCCTCACCCGCGGAGCCGTCACGGGGGCGTCGGCCGTTTCCATGGCGATGTAGGGGGCCATCACCCGGGCGAGCGCGTCGAGCAGTTCGGGGGAGGCGGTCACCGGGACGACCGCCCCGCGCGCGGACGCGATCGCCGTTCGGTCGCGGCTCATGGACATTCCCTTCCGGAGCATGCGGGGATCCCTGCCGTCACCGGCCGACGGGCAGCGACTGCCAGAAGGGATCGCGGAAGATCATCGACTTCTTCGGCCCTTTGGAGCCCTGGTACTTCCCCGTGTAGAGGGTGATGTCGCCCTGGGGCCGCCAGAAGGTCATCTGGGCGATGCGCATCCCCGGGTACACCGTGAGCGGCAGGGTCGAGAAGAGCTGGAACGTGACGGTGCCCAGCGACCCGATGTCGATGAGATCGGCCGTCACATGGACGAACAGCCCGGCCCTGGCCGTACTGGACTTCGCGTGCACCATGGGTACGTACGCGGTGCTGCCCACGGTCTCGCGGGATGCGCCCAGGCAGAAGCCCAGCGGGTCCAGCAGCAGTCCGGTGGAGGGAATGGTCACCTCCTCGACCTCCTGCTCCTCCCGCGGGTCGATCACCGGGCTGCGATAGCGCAGGACGGTGTTCTCCAGGGTCAGATCGATGCTGTTGGGGTTGAGGTGATCGGGGTTGAACGGCGTGACGGTGATGACGTCGTTCTTCACCTGCCGTCTGATTTCGGGTCCGCTGAGAATCACGGCGACTCTTCTGTTCTCGTGGGGGGTGTGTGGAGTTTCGAGGGCATCGGCACGTCGTGGCGCCCGTACCAGCCGGCGTACGGGGCCGGGACGCCCTGGATGTTCCAGAACGAGACCTGGCCGATGACCTGGCCCGGGTACACGTAGATGTCCATCGCCGGCAGCAGTTCCAGCGTCCAGCGGTGAACTGCGCCCTGATGACCCAGATCCGCCGAGAGCTGGACGAACAGCCCCAGCCGGCCGATGGAACTGCGCCCGATGAGCGAAGTCACGTACCGCCGGCTGCCGATGCGTTCCAGGGTGTGCCCGAGGTAGAGGTGCCCCTTGCGCAGCAGACACCGGCCCTCGTGCGGTACGAGCGGTACATGGCGGGCCGCCGGCACGGCCTCGCCGGAGGTCACCACCTCGTGGATCTCCGCCCCGAGGCGGTAGTTGTAGCTGTTGGGGTTCACCCGTGCGCTGTCGAACGGATCGACCACGATGTCTCCGGTGCGCACGGCCTCCGTGATGGCCGCGCCGGTGAGGATCACCGGGTCGCCCGTTTCTGCAGCAGGTCGTGGACCAGGCCGCGGAAGTCCTCGTCCAGCAGGACCGGCGACCCCCAGTCGCGCCAGCTGTCGCGCTCCAGGGGGTGGCGCACGGCGTAGAAGGACAGGATGCCGAGCAGGGCCCACAGTTCGAAGTGCGGCACCATCTCCGCGTCCGCCGGGCACTGGCTCGCCAGCACCTCATTGAGGAAGGCCGCGTGGTACGGACGGTGCCGCAGATGGGCGCCGACCGCCGCCACCGCGTGCGCCGGGGTGGACACGGCGGCGATCGGCACATTGAGCGCGATGATCCGCCGCTCGGGGGTGAGGATGAAGTTCTTGAGGTTGGCGTCGATGGGAACGACGGCGTGGGGGGCCGGATTACGCCGCAGCGCCGCGCGCAGCCCGTGCTCCACCCAGGCGTCGACGGCGTCGCCGGTCCGCGTGCCCTCGTAGAAGGGCCGGGCCCGCCCCCAGTAGCGGGCGGCGTACCCCACGACGAACTCCTCGTGCGAGGCAAGCTCCGGCGCCGTCCGCTTGTACGGGCCGTAGCCGTCGTGCATCCGAGGCAGCTGACGGCACGCCAGCAGGAAGCGTCCGAGGTAGGCGGCCAGTTCCTGCGGCGCCGGCGCCCGCCCGTTCCCGGCGAGCACGGTGGCCAGGTCCGTGCCGGGCACGTATTCGGCCAGCGTCCCGTCGAACGGATCCCCCTGCGCCCGGTCGAGGACATGGTGGATCCGCTGCACCGGGACCGAACGGGCGAGCGCCTCATTGGAGTCGGCCAGATAGGAGAGCGGGATATCGGTGTCCGTGAGGTGCTTGGCCACGAGCTGCCGGCCCGCGTCGTCCACCAGGAAGACGGAGTTGTTCGACGTGCTGAGCCGGCTCACGCGCGCCCGCGGGTACCGGGCCACGAGATACCTCTCGAAACTGGACATGGACTCCCACTCTCCTGTGCGTACCGCCGGTCAGCCGTGCCGGAGCACGGGTGCGGCCGGCGCGGTACCGGGCGTATTCCACTTGGTCCCCACGTACTTGGACGGCAGCAGCTGCTTCATCGGGACGACGCTCAGGTCGTCCGGTGCCCCGATGACCGCCCGGATGTCCGGACCGTAGTCCAGGAGCAGTTCCCGGCAGAGACCGCAGGGCGGGACCGGACGGATGCGCCGGTCCTCCTCACTGGGTTTGGGGTGGCGTACCGCGAGCACCAGCCGCAGGTCCGTCGCACCCGCCTCCCGCGCCTTGCCGAGTGCGACGGCCTCGGCGCACACCGAGGCCCGCCCGACCATGGCCTCGATGTGCAGGCCGGTGAAGGTCCGGCCGTCCGCCGTCAGGATGACCGCGCCGATCTGGTGGCGGTTCTCCGCGTAGTGGGGGGTGATGAGGCGCGCCGCCCTGTCGAACAGGGACCGGAGCCGGTCCCGCTCACCGGACGGCGCTGCCGCGCCGAGCCGGCCGTCAACCGGGTCGCCGTTCAGGTCCGCGAGCAGCGAGGCGATCAGACGCTCCAACTGAGCGAGGTCACCGTCGTTGACGATCCGGTGGTCGGGCTCGACGTCGAGAACGCCGGCCTCCGTCGGGTGGATGTCGTCCCCGCCGGTACGGTCGCCGCGCGCGGACTTCCGGGCCCGGCGCAGGGCATCCGGCGCGCTGATCCGCACCAGGGTGAACCCCTGCGCGGACAACTCGCCCGCATCCACGGGGCGGGCGTCGTCGCAGATGAGGACGTCGGCCCCCGCCGCGAGAGCGTCCGCGCAGCGCTGCCGGAAGTCCTCCAGCAGGAAGCCCGGCGCGGTCCGCCGGAAATGCGAGCCGAGGAAGTTCAGCAGGGCGCCGTCCTGGCGGTCCTCCGCCAGCGGGCTGCCGATCCGCTCGTGGAACGCGTGCTGCACGTCGTACAGCGGGGCGGCGATCCGGACGACGGCGGCACGCTCGCCGCGCTCTTCCAGTGCGTGCCGCAGCAGGGCGGCCGTGGTGGACTTGCCCGCGCCGGGGAGCCCGAACAGCGCGATGCGTGGGGAGTGAGGGGTGGTCATGGCCGTCTCCAGCGGTCAGGAGCAGACAAAGACGGAGTTGTGCTTGGTCAGCTCGAAGTACCCGCGCTCGGCGATGCGTGCGCTGACCTGACGTTCCACATCGGCGTGCAGCGCGTCGAACAGTTCCCGCGGGATCGTGTCGTCGGCCTTGGGCAGGGCCCCGCAATACCGGTGGCCCGCGACGTAGAAGTTCATGAACGGCTCGGGCGTGGCGAAGCGCAGGGCGTCGGCATAGGGCCGCTCCTCGACCGAGGAGAAGTGCTTGGCGGCGTACTCCGCGGTGTTGTCCAGCGTCATGACGCCGCGCCGGCCGCGGGGGAGCCGGCCGATGAAGTCGGCGGGGAAGCCGACCCGCTCCATGGCCTCGAAGTGCATCGCGTACATCTCGGGCATCGAGTGGCGCGCCTCGATGGTCACCAGCGCGCGCCCGTCGGCTGCGGTCACCCGGCGCAACTCGGAGAGCACGGTGTCCGGTTCGTCGATGTAGTGGAAGATGTAGTTGGCCATCACCCGGTCGAAGGCGCCGTCGGCGTAGCGGGAGAGATCGTTGGCGTTGCCCTCGGTGAACTCCAGCGGGACCCACGCGACGGTCACGTTGCGCTTCGCCAGCTCCAGCATGGCCGGGGAGATGTCCAGCGCCACCACGCGCCCGCCGTCGCGCATCCTGCTGACGATGTCGCGCAGGATGAAACCGTTGCCGCATCCGACGTCGAGCAGGGACTCACGCCCGGTCAGCTCCAAGGACGCGAAGATGTGGTCGACCAAGGGCTGGAGGTTCGACCGGTAGCGGTTGTGGGCCATCTGCTGGGTGGCGAGTGCCACGTTGCTGCCGAAGTGCTCGCGGATGTAGTCGATCCCGAAGTGGAACTGCTCCGGCGGGGCGGTCATGCTCTGCGTCATCTGGCTGCTCTCCCGGTTCGGCGAAGCTGATCGGATGGACACGGGGCACCGGCCGTGCCGGCGGGCGGCACGGGAACGGGAAAACGCGCCATGTCGAATCGCGCTGTACGAGATGGAGGGATTCGGCGGAATTCCGGGCGGCGGCCGACCGCGGTTCCGTCGCAACCAAGGGCGGCATTCAGCTGTCTCGTCGCCCTATTGACCGCCCATTTCGGGACGGAGTTGCGAACGCCCGGGAAAACGATTGCTTTGCGGCGAGCCATGACACTAGAAGCGGCATTGGCAGCCGTCAACCACGCAAGCGTTTGATGCTCCCGTCTTCCGTTGCCGGATGTGGCGCAAAGTCTTCTCCGACCGCGTGCCCCCGCTGCGCGGAGTGACTCTTTTCCTTCCCTCCGACGGAGCCACACTGTGGCTAGATTTACGACATCGCCGGTTTTTGTGCGGCCGTGCGGGACCCGGGGATCCGCTGGGAAGTGGTCCAGAACTGCTCAAATCGTCCCGGCAAGATGACGTGCCGCGATCCGGACGGAATGGGGTTCATGAACGCCTGGCGTCCCCTTCGTTCCACCGCTGAACAGGATGAATGCGGCTGGCGCGCCGCCCTGCCGGTGCCGGCGGGCCCGACGGTGAGGGGTGGTGGAACGGTCGGAGCCGCAGGTGACGGGCGGGAGCAATCGATTGTTCGACAATAGGCCGGGGTATCGGTGAACACCGGAACGAACGGGCCACCGGACCGGCCCTCCTGCGGATCACTCATGGAATGCGGCGGACACAATGGCCCGGGCGGCCGCCTATTGGTGAAGCGCTTCCGCCCCGAGGCGTTCTTGACACCCCCCGGAGCGGAACCTAGGCTCCCGCCGAGCAGTTGCTGCTTACAGGTACCCGAGATGCCCGCGTTTCACCGCGCCGCTCCTCGGGGATCCCTCTTTTCATGCGCAACCCGGAATGATGCCGTCGCACGCCGCCGAACGGACGCGGACGTGCCGGGCCAGGAAAGCGCATTCCGGAATGCGGTCCGGCGGACGACGTTCTGCCGAACCTCGATTGCAGGGGAGAAAAACGTGCGCGCGATCGAACTCGGTTCACCCCATCTGGTGCACGACGTGGGCGGGCAGGAGATCCGGGGTGCCCCCCTCACCCGCGGCAGGCTGCTCAGGGGAGGCTTCACCACCCCCTACGCCCCCTCCACCATCGACCTGCTGCGCGGTCAGGGCCTGACCGCCGTCCTGGACCTGCGCAGCGACCGCGAAGCCGGCAAGGTACCCCAGACGCTGGCCGCGCAGCCGGACATGAGCTACCGGCGCCTGCCCATCGGCGACGAGGCGTCACGCCCGCAGCCCGGCCGGTGCGCCTCGCTCGCCGAACTGTACCTGCGGCACCTCGAACGGCACGGCCGGGCGCTCGCCGAGGCGGTGACCTTTGTCCTGGAACCCCGGGACGGTGCGGTGCTGGTGCACTGCCGCACCGGACGGGACCGCACCGGACTCGTCGTGGCGCTGACCCTCGGCCTGGCCGGCGCCCGGCCACAGGACATCGTGGCCCACCACGCCCGGGCCGCCGAGTCGGTCGCCCCGACCGTGGCCCGGCGGCGCGCCTCCTGGCTCGCGAAGGGCAAGGACATCGGCTTCTTCGACGCGATGAACAGCGGAGCCGTCCCCGCCATGGAACAGGCACTGAGCTGGATCACCCGGGAGCACGGCGACATCGCCGGCTACCTCACCGCGCACGGAGCACCCGGATCCCTGCGGGAGCGGGCGGCGCGGCGGCTGCTCCCGCCGGCGACGGACGCCGCACCGCGCGGCGGAGCCCGGCACTGACAGGGGCACGGCTCCCCGGAAGACCTGGACGAGGATCAAGACAAGGAGTGCGATGGGTAACCCGGTGCTTGACGCGGTGCTGTGGGCCGGCGGATTCAGCGACGACGCGACGGCTCTGTCGGGCGGGCGGGTCGAGGACATCGCCGGCGCGCTGGGGATCCATCGCGTGGCCGGACGGTTCCTGGTCCGGATCGCGGAAAACCCCACGATCCCCGTCTCCGACGGGCTGCTGGACGCGGTGCGCCGCTCGCACGCGCACCACGCGGGAGCGGCGGCACGCGTGGAGACGGACGCCGCATGGGTCGAGAAGGGCCTCAGGGACCACCCCGCCTGGGACGGGCGGCCGGTGCTGCTGCTGAAGGGCAACAGCGCCGCCCATCTCCTGGGCGCCGCCGGTTTCCCCCGGCTGACCTCGGACCTGGATCTGCTGACACCGGACCCCGTGCGGTACGGCCGCATCTTCGAGGACCTGGGCTATCACCGGCTGGCGAACAGCGCCTGCCACGAAGAGGCCACCTTCTCCTCGCCGGACAGGTCACCGCTCGACCTGCACGGGTACTTCCCCGTCTGGCGCTATCCGCGGGGCGACTACCAGGCATCCAACGGCGCCGGGGGCCTGGTCATGGCCGACTGGGTCTCCACCCGGAAACTGGAGTACGGCACGATCCTCGCTGGCTCCGTCCCGCACCCGGCCTCCGAAGCCGGCACGCTCAGAATCCCCGACGTCACCACGGCAGCGTTCCTGCTGTGCGCCCACGTGTTCAAGGACTACGTCGAAATGCCCTTCGTCCAGCCGATCGCCAAGGTACGGCTGGCCGAACTGTGCGAGATCCGTGACCTCGCGCACCACCCGGACTTCGACGCAGGCCGCTTCGCCGCGCTGGTACGCGATCACGAGGCCCAGGACGTCCTCGCGTTCGCACGCCACGTCCTGAGCGGCCTGGACGCGCTGCCCGCCCCGCTCGCCGGAGCCGGCCCTTCCGGCGGCCGCGACAGCTTCCCCCAGGAAGCCGGCTTCGGCCTGCTCGTCGATGTGGGGACCGAGGTGGCCGACATGCTCGTCAGGCGGGACACGCTCGGCTCCGCACCGGACGGCATCGGCACCACCCGCGTCGAAGTGGGCCCCACCCCGGCGACGTTCTCCGTCCGGGCCGACGGGAAGGAAGGGAGTGTTCCGGCACTGTGGTCGACCCCGCCGGCCCACCCCGAGGAGGGCTTCGCCGTCGAGTGCGGCGTCTCGGAGGCGGACGGCGAGATGCTCTTCACCTTCCACTCCTCGCGTGGGCTCGGCGTCTACCTCGACGAGATCGCCGTGTGTCTGGGCAACGAACTGCTCCACACGGCACGGGACGTTCACGAAGCGGGCTTCCGGGTCTTCCCCTACGCCTCGCCCACCGCGTCCGCCTGGCACGTCGACGCCTCCGGATGGCGGGTGACGCTGCGGGTGCCCGCCGAAACCGTCCGGCGTCATCGCACGGCGGACGGACACATACCGGCGCTCATCTGCTGCACCCGCTTCGTCGAGATGCCGGCCTCGGACTGGGACGCCTTCTACCGCCGCTGCATCAGCAGCGTCCTGATCCCCGTGAGACTCTCGCCGGCCACGCCGACACCGCAGGGGAGCACCCAGGGGTGACCCGGGCCCGGAACCGAGAGGAATCGTGGGTGGCGATGGCGACTGAGGTCACCCAGGAAGCCCCCGCCGTGCCGTCGGTATGGCGCAACCGTCATTTCCTGCTCTTCTTCTCGGCGCAGACCATCTCCTTCGTCGGGGACATGATGCTGCCGGTGGCGCTCACCGTGGCCATGCTCTCGGCCGGTTTCGGAGCCAGCGAGGTGGGACTGGTCCTGGCCGCCCACATCGCCCCCATGGTGGTGCTGATGCTCGTCGGCGGTGTGCTGGCCGACCGCTTCCAGGCACGCCGGATGATGATCGTCGCCGACCTCGTCCGGCTGGTGGCGATCGGTCTCATGGCGGTGGACGTCGCCGGCGGGCGGCCCTCGCTGTGGCTCCTGATCGCCACCCAGGCGGTGACCGGAGCCGCCACGGCGCTGTACCAGCCCGGCGTGGCCGGCATGGTGCCGGCCGTCGCCCCCGGCCATCTCAAGGAGGCCAACGCCGCACTGCGGATCGGGATATCCATCGGCGCGGCCCTGGGGCCGATGGGCGCCGGAATCGTCGTCGGATTCGCCGCACCGGCCACCGCCATCGCCCTCGACGCCGTGTCGTTCGCCGTCAGCGCCGTGTGTCTGTCCGTCATCCGGCTCGTGGCCGTGCCCACTCCTCGCCGGGAGAATCTGTGGCAGGGGATGCGGCACGGCTGGTACGAGTTCCGCTCCCGTACCTGGCTGTGGCCGGTCATCGGCGTGTTCGCCCTGCTCGGCCTCACCCTCTACGGGCCGTTCCAGGTGCTGGCCGCCACGGTCCTGACGGACCGGGACGGGGCGAGCGGGTACGGCCTGATGATGTCGCTCTTCGGTACCGGCGCGGCGGCCGGCGGGCTGGTGGCGATGCGGATGCGTCCCCGTTTCCCGCTGCGGACCGGGATCCTCGCACTGCTCGGCTACCTCCCGGTTCCGTTCCTCGTCGGACAGGGCGCGCCACCGGTGCTGCTCGCGCCCGCCTTCGTGGCGGCCGGCGCGGGGGCGTCGGTCTGGGCGGTGATGTGGGCGACCACGGTCCAGACCCAGATCCCCGCCGACGTGCTGAACCGCATCTACGCCTACGACCAGACGGGTTCGCTCATCCTGCAGCCCGTGGGACGCGCCCTGGCCGGCCCCGCCGCAGGCCTGGTGGGGACCGGGGCCGTCCTGGCCACCTCGTCCGTCTTCCTGCTGGCCGGCTGCGCGGCCCTGCTCGCCATCCCCGCCTTCCGCCGCCTGCCGGCCGGCCCGCCGTGAGGAGGCTCCGGGAAGAAGCCCAGGGGTCGGCGGGCGCTCCCCGGCCGGCCGGCGGCCCGGGAAACCTCCGAAGGAGAGGAGAAAGCGGCACCCGCGCAGCAGGGTCCGGCCGTATGCTTGACGCGCCCTTGTCAATTCAGCGGATGGCCGCCACTGTGCTCCCTCATGAGACGAGTGATCCGCTCCCTGGCCGCCCTGGTCCTGCTGACCGCCGCCACCCTGGTCGGCGCCGGCACCGCGTCCACCGCCGCGGCCGACAGCTGCTACACCTGGAATCGCACCCTCTCCCAGGGCTCATCCGGAGAAGACGTGCGTCAACTGCAGATAAGAGTCTCCGGCTACCCCGCCTACGGTGAGGTCCTGGCCCTCGACGGCTCCTACGGCCCGGCGACCCGGGCAGCCGTGACGCGCTTCCAGCAGGCGTACGGCCTGGCCGCCGACGGAGTGGCCGGACCCGCCACCTTCAACCGCATCTACGCGCTGCAGTCCCCGGACTGCTCCCCGGCCCACTTCAGCTTCGCCGAGCTCAACCGCTGCAACACCACCTGGGCCGGAGGCGCGGTCAGTGCCGCGACAGCCCGGCAGAACGCCCTGGTCAGCATGTGGAAGCTGGAGGCCCTGCGCAAGGCGCTGGGCGACCGGCCCATCACGGTCAGCAGCGGCTTCCGCTCGGTGGCCTGCAACAACGCGGCCGGTGGCGCCGCCAACAGCCGTCACCTGTACGGCGACGGCGTCGACCTGACCGGCACCCCGTCCTTCTGCACTCTCGCCCAGCGCGCCAGGTACCACGGCTTCAACGAGATCCTGGGCCCGGGATACCCCGGCCACAACGACCACACGCACGTCGCCCACCGCTCCAGCCGCTTCTGGTCCGCCCCGACCTGCGGCATCTGACCCGCCGACAGCCGCGCCCCCGCCCGTACGGTGACGGGCGGGGGCCCGTGTCGTTGTCCGCGGTGCCGGGACGAGCTCGGCCTCTGTGACCAACGCCGCGAAATCCAGGCGCAGATGGTGGATTCCGGAGAATCCGGTTCGGTAGGCTGGGCGTGGCAGAGGACAACCGCTCGGTGGAGGGTGTTGTGCGTTCCCCGCTGCACCACGGCTCCCACCCCTCGGCACCCGACCGGTGTCGCCAGGCATCGGTGCGAGGGCCCCTGGAATGGCGTTCCGCGGGCACCAATGGCTATGTGAGTGCCTGGGGCGCGCTGATGAATCTCTGCCCGCCCGGGAACGAGTGAGACCCCCCGGCCGTTGCGCCGGGTAACACCCGCCGGAGTCCTCGTTCCGGCCGGAGGAGATGGACCATCGCCCGGGCGCTCTCCCGGGATCAGCCGCGCGCGCCGTGACGGACGGCTGCCGCTCCGCGCTCCGACGGTGCCGGCGCCCCGGTCGCCCGCGCCGTGCGGCGCCGAACCGTGAGCCGCACCTGCCCGCACGGTCTTCCCGGGTGATCGGTCGCCCCGCCTCCCGCACCGGAAAGGCGCGCTCCGCCGTGCGCGGCCCCAGCGATCACGCCGCGCCTCACGCGTCCCCCGACATCACGTCACATCCCCGCGAGGAGAGCAGCATGCCCCGCCACGAAAACATCGCCATCATCGGAGCCGGCCTCGGCGGCCTGACGCTGGCCCGCGTCCTGCACACGGCCGGCGTCCCCGCCGCGGTGTACGAGCTCGACGCCTCACCCCGGGCCCGCCCGCAGGGCTGCGTCATCGACCTGCACGAGGACACCGGGCAGGCGGCCCTGCGAGCCGCCGGCCTGCGCCCGCGGTTCCGCGCCCGGGCCCGTACCGGTACCGCCGCGGTGCGCATCCTCGACAAGAACGCCGTCGTGTGCCGGGAGGACGGCGCGGCGGCGGACACCGTCCGCGCCGACATCGAACGCGGCCTGCTGCGTGATCTCCTGCTCGACTCGCTGCCCGGGGACACGGTCCGCTGGGGCGCGAGGGTCGCGGGAGCACGGGCACTGGGAGACGGCCGGCACGAGGTGCGGCTTGCCGACGGTTCGGTGTTCACGACCGGTCTGCTGGTCGGAGCCGACGGTGCCTGGTCCAGGGTCCGCCCCCTGCTCTCGGGGGTACGGCCGCGCTACACGGGCATGACGCTGGTGGAGACCGACCTGTACGAGGCGGACATCCGTCATCCGGAGTGCGCCGCGCTTGTGGGCGACGGCCTCTTCTACGCGCTGGGGGAGGGGCAGGGCCTGCTGGCGCATCCCCGACCCGACCGCAGCCTGCACCTCTACGTCGCGCTGACGGTTCCGGAGGACTGGCCGGTGGGTGTCGACACCACGCGCCGGGACGCGGTGGCCGCGGCGGTGCTGGAGCACTTCCAGGGCTGGGATCCGGCGCTGCGCGCACTGATCGGTCAGGCCGACGGAGCGCTGACGCCGCGGCCCCTGCACGCGCTGCCGGTCGGTCACCGCTGGGAGCGCTCGCCCGGTGTCACCCTGCTCGGCGACGCGGCGCACATGATGCCGCCGTTCACCGGGGAGGGGGGCAACCTCGCGATGCTGGACGGGGCCGAACTGGGCACCGCGCTCGCCGCCCGGCCGGGAGACACCGAAGGTGCCCTGGCCGCCTACGAACGGGCCATGTTCCCGCGTGCCGCGGCGTACGCGGCCGAAGCGGACGCCGTCCTTGACCTGTGCTTCGGCCACGACGCGCCCCATGGTCTGCTCGCCCGGCTGCCCGTGTGAGAACCGGTCTCCCCGGCCGGCCGGCAGCGACGCCGAAGCCGTACGCGTGCCGGCCGGGGAGGCGGCCCCGTTCCCGGCCGGTCGTTCAGCCCTTGAGGCTCCCGCTGATGAGGTCCAGCCGCCAGAAGCGCTGCAGGAACAGCAGCAGGACGATCAGCGGGATCACGGACACGGCGGTGCCCACGATCGCGATGCCGTACAGCGCCGGTTCGCCCGACCCCTTGGACAGCAGGGTGTAGAGACCCAGATTGATCGGGTACTTGTCCTCGTCCGAGAGCATGATGAAGGGGAGCAGGAAGTTGTTCCAGTTGCCGACGAACTGGAGCATGAAGATCGTCACCATGCCGGGCAGCATCATGGGCAGCCCGATCGAGGTGAAGATGCGGAACTCACCCGCCCCGTCGATGCGCGCCGACTCGATCGTGGCGTCCGGTACGGACGCCTCCGCGTACACCCGGGCCAGATAGATGCCGAACGGCGAGATGAGGCCGGGCAGCAGCACGGACCAGTACGTCCCGACCATGCCGACCTCGGACATGATGATGTACTGCGGGATGGCCAGCGTCATCCCCGGCAGCAGTACCCCGGCCAGGATGAGGTAGAAGAGCGGGGTGCGGCCGCGGAACGTGTACTTGGCGAAGGCGTACCCCGCGGCTGTCGACACCAGGGTGCACAGCAGGGAGCCGATGCCGGCGTAGTAGAGGCTGTTCAGCGCCCACCGCGTGAACTGGCCGTCGCCGTACGCGAAGAGATCTCCCAGATTGTCCAGCAGCCCGGTGCCCGGCTGGAAGGTGAAGGTGGAGAACAACTGCGCGTTGGACTTCGTGGCGGCGACCACGATCCACACGATGGGGATCAGCGAGTAGAACGCGCCGATCAGCAGGATCGCGGTGGGGAGCGCACCGGGGCGCCGGGGGGATCCCGCCGTGCGCGGCCGGGCCTGGGGGTCCGTCACTTGAAGCCTCCGAAGGCGCGGCGCTGGGTGGCCTTCAGCAGGGCCAGCGACAGGATCAGGGTGCCGACGGCGAGAATCACGGAGCCGGCGGCCGCCATGGGCAGGTCGTCCCGGATGAAGCCGTCGCGGTAGATGTGCATGAGCGGCACCCAGGTCTGGGATATCTCCGTCGTCATGGGCCGGAGCATGGTGGGCTCGCCGTAGACCTGGAGCGTGCCGATGAGGGCGAAGAGCCCGGTGAGGACCAGCGCGGGGGCGACCAGCGGGATCTTGATCCGCCGGGCGATCTGCCACTCGGTGCAGCCGTCGATGCGGGCGGCGTCGCACAGTTCGGCCGGGATGCCGCGCAGCGAGGTGTAGATGATGATCATGTTGAAGCCGGTGCCGCCCCAGATGGCGATGTTGGCCAGCGACGGATATATGGCGTCGCCGTCCAGGAAGGGGATCGCGCCAAGACCCAGTTCCCGGGTCAGGTAGCTGAAGGGACTGGTCGAGGGGAGGTACATGAACCCCCACATCAGGGAGGCCACCACGCCGGGGATGGCATACGGCAGGAAGATCGCGATGCGAGTGAACCGCTTGGCGCGGGAGGCCCGGTGGTCCAGCAGCAGCGCGAACAGCAGAGCCAGCCCGAGGGTGAGGGGGACGGCGATCAGCCCGTACAGGCCCAGCCTGCCGAACCCGGCCCAGAAGGACCCGTCGGTCAGGATCTCCCCGTAGTTGGCCAGGCCGACGAACACCTCGTCGCGGATGCCGAAGACACCCTCGTCGACGATGCGCAGCCCCTGGGTGCTCAGGTGCAGCGCGTAGAGGATGGGTACCGCCATGAAGGCGGTGAAGAGCACGAGGGCGGGGGCGATGAGCACGTACGGTGCGATCGTGCCGCGCCGTCGCCGGGTGCGGGGCCCGCCGTCCGGCTGCGGGCTGGTGGCTGCGGTTGCCATGGGCGGGTCACCTGTCGGGGAGGTCGTGGGGCTGCCGGTCACTGGGAGAGCCTGAAGCCGACGCGTCGCATCTCCTCGACGACGACCCGCTGGGTCTCGTGGAGCGCGTCGGGAAGGGGCGTGCCGTCGCGGACGGCGGCGGACATCGCGTCGCGGAAGGCGTCGCCCGCGGTACTGACGTTCGGGCCCCAGGTGATGTCGGAGACGGTGTGCGCCGCCGCGTGGGCGGCGACCTCCCAGTAGTCCTCCTGTCCTGCCGTCAGGGCGGGGGGAGGTCCCTGGGCGGCGGCGGTCTGGCCCTCGACGCAGGCCGGGTACTGGCCGGCGGCGATCTGGAGTTCGTAGGCGGTCTCGGCGGTGTTCATCCAGATGGCGAACCGCGCGGCGGCCTCGGGGTGGTCGGAGTTCTTGGTGACGGACAGCGCGGTGCCGCCCTGCAGAGCGACCTCCCCACCGTCGCCCTCCCAGTGGGGGAGGGGCGCGATGGCCCAGTCACCGGCCTGGCCCTCGGCCACTCCGTGGATCACGTCGGGCGCCCACAGACCGGCCGGCCAGGTCAGGACCTGTCCCTGGTTGACCCGGTTGTTCCACTCGGGCGTCAGCAGCGGTTCGGGCAGGACCAGATCACGGTCGATCAGGTCCTGCCAGTAGGCGGCCACCTCCAGCGTCCGGTCGTCGCTGATGGCGACCGTCCACTCCCGGTCCTCCACGGACCACCAGGAGGCCCCGGCCTGCTGTGCCAGCCCGGCGAAGTTGCCGAACTCGCCGGGGGCGAACGTCGTCAGATACGAGGCCGGGTCGCGTTCCCTGACCTCGGCCGCCACCTCGGCGAACTCCTCCCAGGTGGCCGGGACCGCGATGCCCAGTTCCTCGAAGCGCCGCTCGTTGTACAGCAGGACCATGGGGCCGATGTCCTGCGGGATGCCGTAGACCTGGCCCTCGAACCGGGTCATCTGCCACACCTCGGGGGTGAAGGCGTCCTCGATGTCCGTGGTGAACTCGGAGATGTCGGCGAGCACATCGGAGACGATCATGGAAGGCACGGTCGGGTACTCGACGCAGGAGACGTCGGGGGCGTTGCCCGCCCGGCTGGCGGTCAGCAGCTTCGTCGAGGAGTCCACGCTGCCGCCGGCGTCGGTGTGCCGGACCTGGATGTCGGAGTGCGCCTCGTTGAACGCGGCGACCTTGGCCGCCTGGGATCCGCTCCAGCACCAGTAGTCGAGGGTGATGACGCCGTCGCCGGCGCCGCCCCCGGAACAGGCCGCGACCAGGGACAGTGCGCCCAGCAGCGCACCGTATCGGGTATGTCCGCGCAGTTGCATGCGTTCCTCTCCTCCGGCTCGCGCGCGGCCCGCACGCGCGTCCCGGGTGACACGCCAATGACGCCCCGTCCCGGCGAAGTTGGCTTTGAGATGGAGCCAAGCTAGGTCACTCTCGTCGACTTGTCACGAGATCTTGCGCGAATTCTTTGGAATATGTGGAGTTGACGCGCCCCATCGCCGCCCCCTTAGCTTTGCCGCGAAGCCAAGTAGGCGTGTGCATCGCCTGGTTGCCCCCAGGCGTGCGGCCCGCCACCCACCGAGGATCCGCCGAGGACGGGAGTCGCCGTGCCCCCCGCCACGCCCACCCCACCGGAGCCCGCCGCGCCCGGCCCGCTTCCCCTCGTCGGCGCCTGGGGGACGGTCTCCCGCGCGGCCCGCCCCGTCGTGCGCGAACTGCTGGTCAACGGCCCCAGCACCCGCACCGATCTCGCCCGGGTGCTCGGTCTGTCCACCGGCAGCCTCACCCGGCTGACCAAGCCGCTCACGGCCGCCGGCCTCGTGGTGGAGGGCGGGACCGTCCACGACCCGGCCAACGGCCGTCCCACCCGCCCGCTGGACGTGGTGGCCGCCGACCACCACTTCCTGGGCGTCAAACTGACGTCGGACCGGCTGTACGCCGCCGTCACCGACCTGCGGGCCCGGGTGATCGCCGAGACCTCCGAACCGCTCGACGCCACCACCCCCGAGGCCGTCAGCGCCCGGATCGCCGGGGTGCGGGAACGGCTCACCACCGCGGACACGGCGCCGGTCGCCGCCGGGGTCACCCTGGGCGGCGCGGCCCGCCCCCGCTCCGACCCGGACGCCGCGCCGCGCTTCGACGCCCCGTTCCTGGGCTGGGTCGACATCGAGCTCTCCGAGCGGCTGACGCGCCGTACGGGCGTGCCCTGCGTCGTGGAGAACGACGTCACCGCCCTGGCACACGCCCAGCGGTGGTTCGGTGCCGCGCGCGGCCTGACCGACTTCGCCCTGCTGACGGTGGGGGCGGGCATCGGCTACGCCTTGGTGCGGCACGGCCGCATGGTGCCCGCCGACGCGGTGGATCTGAGGGAGTTCAGTCACCATGTGCTGGACCCGGGCGGCCCGATGTGCACCGAGGGTCACCGCGGTTGCATCGCGTCCTACCTCTCCACCCGCTCGATCCTGGCCGCCGCCGCGCACGGTCTGCGCCGGGGCGTGACCCCCGAGGAGGTGGCGGCCCTGGCCCGCGCGGGGGACCCGGTGTGCCGGAATGTGCTCCGCCCGGCGGCCTGGGCGCTGGGGGCGGCACTGGCTACCGTCGCGAACCTCTGCATGGTCAAGGACTTCGTCGTCGCGGGGGAGGGCCTGGTCCTCATCGCCGCCGAAGAGGGGTGTGTGGAGGCGGGGATCAGGGACCGGCGGCACCGCGACCACGGCTCCCTGCGGGTGACCACGCTCGCGCCGGATTTCGGCGAGTGGGCACGGGCCGCCGCGGTCACCGCCATCAGGGCCTTCGTCCTGCGGGAGGAGTGACCCGGCCACCGCCCGGCGCCTGGTGAGGACGGGGGAGGACACGGAGCCGGCGGACGGCCTGCGCGAGGGGGTGGCCGTCGTCGACGGTGTGTCCTCGCCGAGCGGGGCCCGGACGCCCGGTCCGCGTCGGATGGGTTGACGTGTACGCCTTCCATTTCTAATTTGTCATCCAGTCTTACAAATCGGGTGGTGTGGCGGCCGGGACGCCTCCACGCCCCCGCCACTCCGACAGCTCCGCCGCGGCCCTCGGGCCCGGCGACACCCCCCACGCACGCTGTTCAGTGAGGAGCACGTGGTGACAGCCGCACCCCCACCCCCACGCAGACTGGCGGCCCGCTTCGCCGTCGCCGTTCTCGCCGTCCTTGCCCTGCTGCTGGCGGGCGGACCCGCCACCGCACACCCCGACTCCGCGGACGACACCTTCCACGCCCTGGTGTTCAGCAAGACGGCGGGCTTCCGCCACGACTCGATCCCCGCCGGAATCGCCGCCATCGAGCAACTCGGCGCCGAGAACGGGTTCGAGGTCACCGCCACCGAGGACGCCGCCGTCTTCAACGACGAGGACCTCGCCCGCTACGCCGTCGTCATCTGGCTCTCCACCACCGGAGACGTCCTCGACGACACCCAACAGGCCGCCTTCGAGCGGTACATCGAGAGCGGCGGCGGTTACGCCGGTGTGCACGCCGCAGCCGACACCGAGTACGGCTGGCCCTGGTACGGCGGGCTCGTGGGCTCCTGGTTCGCCGGCCACCCCGCCCCCCAGGACGCCTCGATCAAGGTCGAGGACCACGCCCACCCCTCCACCGCCCACCTCCCCGTGCGCTGGGAACGCCACGACGAGTGGTACGACTACAGCCCCAACCCGCGCGGCGACGTCCACGTCCTCGCCTCGCTGGACGAAGACAGCTACACCGGCGGGAACATGGGGGACGAGCACCCCATCTCCTGGTGCCACGACTACTCGGGCGGCCGCGCCTGGTACACCGGCCTGGGCCACACCATCGAATCCTTCGCCGAACCGGAGTTCCTGGAGCACCTGCTCGGCGGCATCACCACCGCCGCCGGCGTCGTCCCGGCCGACTGTGGAGCCTCCCTGACCGCCGGGTACGAGAAGATCACACTCGACGACAACACCAGCAACCCGATGGAACTGGGCATCGCCGAGGACGGCCGGGTCTTCTACATCGACCGCAACGGCGCCGTACGGGTGGTGCACACCGACGGCACCGTGGCCACCATCGGCACCCTCCCCGTCTACACGGGGCAGGAGTTCGGCCTGCTGGGCATCGCCCTGGACCCCGGCTTCACGGACAACGGCCACCTGTACCTGTATTACTCGCCCGCCGGCGCCGACCCCGTCGACCGGGTCTCCCGCTTCACGGTCAGCGGCGACACCCTCGACCTCGCCGGCGAGGAAGTCCTGCTGGAGATCGACGTCCAGCGGGAACAGTGCTGCCACGCCGGCGGCGCCCTGGAGTTCGACGGACAGGGCAACCTGTACATCGCCACCGGCGACAACACCAACCCCTTCGGCTCGCCGACCGACGGCTACGCCCCGCTGGACGAGCGGCCCGGACGGGCCGCCTGGGACTCCCAGGCCACCTCGGCCAACAGCGCCGTCCTCAACGGCAAGATCCTGCGGATCACTCCCCACGACGACGGCGGCTACACCGTCCCGGAGGGAAACCTCTACGCACCGGGCACCGCCGACACCCGTCCCGAGATCTACGCCATGGGCTTCCGCAACCCCTTCCGGATCGGCCTCGACCCCAGCACGGACGCCCTGTACGTCGCCGACTACGGTCCGGACGCCGCCGCCGCCGATCCCACCCGCGGCCCCGACGGCCGCGTCGAGTGGAACATCGTGGACGAGCCCGGCTTCTACGGCTGGCCCTACTGCGTCGGCGACAACACCCCCTACCACGCCTTCGACTACGCGACCGGCACCGCCGGCGCGGCCTTCGACTGCGCCGCACCGGTGAACGACTCCCCGCACAACACGGGCGTGCGCGAACTTCCCCCGGCCGTCCCCGCCGAGCTGTGGATGGGCGCCTCCAGCACGGGCGTCCCGGAGATCGGCACCAGCGGCGCCCCGATGACCAGCGGCGCGTACGCGTACGACGCCGACCTGGACTCCGACCGCAAGTGGCCCGCCTACTTCGACGGCAAGGCGGTCTTCGCGGACTGGAACAACAGCCGGATGTTCTCCGTGCAGCCCGACGCGGAACGCAGCGGAGTCTCGGACGTCTCCCGGATCCTGGAGGAAATGGACTTCACCCGCCCGCACGCCCTGCGGTTCGGCCCGGACGGCGCGCTCTACGTCATCGAGTGGGGCAGCGGCTTCGGCGGGGACAACGCCGACTCCGGCGTGTACCGCGTGGACTACGTGCTCGGCAACCGCGCCCCGGTCGCCCGGATGACCGCCAGCCGTACCTCGGGCCCCCTCCCGCTGGAGGTCACCTTCGACGCGGCGCAGTCCCACCACCCGGACGGCACCCCGATCACCTTCGCCTGGGACTTCGACGGCGACGGCACCACGGACAGCACCGAGACCGCCCCCACCCACACCTACACCCAGGCGGGACGCTTCACCGCACGGCTGACGGTCACCGACGCCGACGGCCGCACCGCCGTCTCCAACCTCGACATCACGGCCGGCAACACCGCCCCCGCCATCGAAGTCCACGCGCCCCTGAACGGCGGGTACTTCTCCTTCGGCGACACCATCGCCTACGAAGTGTCCGTCACCGACGCCGAGGACGCGCAGATCGACTGCGCCCGGGTGATCGTGCAGCCGGGGCTCGGCCACGACGAACACTCCCACGGCTACGAGCAGTACCGGGGCTGCTCCGGAACCTTCCCGCTGCCCGGCGACGAGGGCCACACCGGGGCGAACATCTTCGGCACCGTCACCGTGACCTACACGGACGACGGCGCCGGTGACGCCCCGCCGATCACCAGCCAGGAAGTGCTGGTCCTCCAGCCGAAGCACCGCGAGGCCGAGCACTTCGACGCCACGGGGCGGGTCCCGTCCGCTCCCTCCGGCGGCACCCCCGGCGTGGAGATCGAGCCCACCGGGGACACCGCGGGCGGCGGCCAGAACATCGGCTTCATCGAGGACGGCGACTGGTGGGCGTGGGAGCCGGCCAATCTCACCGGCATCGACGAGATCGGCCTGCGGGCCGCCTCGCCCTCCGCGGGCGCGACGGTCGAGGTCCGCACCGGTGATCCGGAGGGGCCGGTGGTCGCCACCGTGCGGGTCGAGCCCACCGGTGGCTGGCAGACGTACGACGACTTCGCCGGCCCGGTGAGCGGTGAGAGCGCCGGTCACAGCGGTCCGCTGTACTTCGTGAAGACCACCGGTGAGCTCAATGTCAACTGGGTGACCTTTGTCGGACAGGGCATCAGCGAGCCCGAGGCACAGGCCGGCAGCAGCTGAACCGTGCTCCCCGACGAAGAAACCGCCCGCCCCGTTCAGGGGCGGGCGGCCACCCTTCCAAACCCGCGGTCATGACGCCGGGGTCGGCGCGCAGGGCGCCGCGCGAACAGCCGGTGGTGGCGGGCCCCCGAAGGGCCACCGCCTCACCCTCCAGGGCGCCGGACCACGACCGCCCCGGCCGGGACACCGGTCAGGCGCCCCGGTCACCGCCCGCACACCGCCGCATGTCCTTCACGAACACCATGCCGTCGAGCCCGCCCAGGTGCGCCGGGTCGAGTGGCGCGTACCCGAACCAGGACGATGTGCGAGCGGCGGGCCGCGGCTCGCCGAGAACGGAGTTCAGCCGCCGGACATCGACGACGTACCGATCATCCGGCAGCGCGTACAGCAGCCCTTCGACGCTCTTCGGCGGCGGCTCGTCCACACCCCGGTGCCGGATCGTGCCGAGCGCCGTGGCCACGAAGGCGTACTCCGCGCCCAGGTGCGCGCTCACGATGGCACCGGCGCTCCACCACTCCACCAGCGGCTGGTCCCACATCCGCATCGAGCTCCGGTCCCGCTGAAGATGGGAGTTGTGGGCGTGGACCAGCACCGGGCCCCGTTCGGCGAGCGCCAGCAGATTGTCGGCCATCATCCGGTCCCGCAGCTCCACCAGCCGGCTCATCCGGCCGGCTGAGCTGTCGGCCATCCAGAAGTGGTACCGCAGCAGACCGGTGGCGGTGCGTCCGTACAGGCGCGCCCGGTGCCACTCCTCCCGCGACCCGGACGTGGTCGGCTCGGGAGCCCGCGCGTCCAGGAGCGCCACCAGGTCGTCCGCGAGCAGCATCAGTTCCCTGGCCCGCGCCGACTGCCCCACGGACCGGGAGGCGTCCGTCATCGCGGCCGGCTCCGTCCACGGCTCGTCCGCCCCGAGCAGCCGCTCCAGTGTCTCCGTTGTGCAGGGCAGCAGGTCCGGGGCGACCCGCGCCGCGAGGTAGTCGTACAGCGCCACAAGGGCGTACCGGGGACTCGCCGCACCGGTGATCTCCAGCGGGCCGTCGAAACCGGCGAACCGCACGCACTCGGCGACCGGCCGCCCCTCGTTGTACGCCCGTACCCAGCGCACCAGTTCACGGTTGGCCCCGGAGGACCCGAGCCCGTGGCTGAACCCCCCTTCCATCGCCCGGTCGAGATCGTCCGTGCCCCCTGTGACGTACTCGTCCACCACCAGGCCCAGCAGGCAATCGCTCTCGATCGCGATCGTCCGGTACCCCTCCCGCTCCACGAACTGCCGGAACAACTCGTTGCGCACCTCGAGCAGCGACTCCTCACCGTGAGTGGGCTCCCCCAGGGCGAGCACCCGCGGCCGGGCCGGAAGCAGCCGCATGACGGAGGCGGCGTCGACGGCATGAGCGCTGTCCTTGACATCAATAGCCATGGCTTCAACGCTATCGTTGAAGCTCCGGTTGAAACTTTTGCGCGACAACGGCAGGAACATGGGAGCAAACCCTCAAACCGCTGAACGGCTCAGGCCGATCGACCTGGCCCGCCGGCACGGTCTGTCCACGCAGGCGGTCAGGAACTACGAGGAGGCCGGCATCCTTCCGCCGGCCGCCCGCACCCCGCACGGCTATCGCCGCTACACCCCGCTCCACGCCCAGGCCCTGCGCGCGTTCCTGGCCCTGGTACCCGGGCACGGCCACCACACGGCCACATCGATCATGCGAGCGGTGAACGAGGAGAGAGCCGAAGATGCCTTCCGCCTCATCGACGAGAGCCACGCCCAACTCCGCGAGGACCGGCGGACCCTGCACGCCGTCCGTGCCGCCCTGCACGACCTGACCTCCACCCAGCAGCCCGCGCACGACGCACCCGCCGGGCCGGAGGGAGCGCTGATCGGGTCCTTGGCGGGCCGGCTCGGCGTCCGCCCCGCGACGCTGCGCACCTGGGAACGCGCCGGACTCCTCCGCCCACGGCGCGACCCGCGCACCGGATACCGCGTCTACGACGAGGCCGATGTACGCGACGCCCGCCTCGCCCACCAGCTCAGACGGGGCGGCTACCCACTGGCACGGATCGCTCCACTGCTGGACCGGGTACGGCAGGCGGGGGGCGTGGAACCACTGGAGGCCGCACTGCACGACTGGCGCGAACGGGTCTGCGCGCGCGGCCGGTCGATGCTGGCCGGCAGCGCCGCGCTGGAGGCATACCTCCAGGACCGCGCACGAGCCCCGGAACCCGCGTGACCGCTCCCTGCGTGCCCGAGAGGGGACACGCTCCGCGCACGGCCGTTGAACGTCACCGGGCGGTGCAGCCGCCGTCCACCGGCAGAGCGACGCCGGTGACGCAGCCGGCGCCGTCGCTGCTCAGCCAGAGGACGGCTTGGGCGAACTCCTCGGCGGTGCCGAGGCGTTCGATGGCCTGGCCCGTTTCGGCCCGAGCGCGGCCGAGTTCACCGTTGGTGATCATGGCGTCGACCATGCGGTGGCGATGGTGCCGGGACAGACCGCGTTGACAGGCACGCCACGCGGGCCGTACTCGAGGGCGGCACTCCTGGTCAGGCCGATCACGCCGTGCTTGGCGGCGCGGCCGGGGTTGCCGACGAGGCCGCCCAGGGGGATCTGGCCGCCGACATCTCCGTGGCCATCCTGCGCACCGAAGCCGGCCGCGACCCCCACGACAAGGACCTGCACGACCTGGTCGGCGAGCTGTCCACCCGCAGTGACGACTTCCGCACTGCTGGGGAGCCCACAACGTCCGCCATCACAGCACGGGCACCAAGCGCTTCCACCACCACGCCGTCGGCGACCTGACCCTCGCCCACGAGGGCCTGGAGATGGCTGCCGAACCCGCTCTCACCCTGACCATCTACACCGCGGAACCCGGCTCGGCCTCCGAGGAAGGACTGCGCCTGCTCTCCTCCTGGTCCGCCACTGCGGAGGCCGAGCGCTCCTCCCACCAGCCGTCCGACTGACCGCAGCCGTCACGTACCGCCGCGTGTCACGCCCAGGTCGGGAGGGGCGCGCACGAGTGAGGCCGGGGCGGGACTGCCTGCCGTTGCCGACGCCGCCGGGCGCCGAGAGGAAATCAGGAGTCCCCCGCAACCAGGCGGGGTACAGTCAGCGCTGTGAAGTGATCTCCCCGGTGGCGCTCCCTGAGCCGTCACACACGCGAAACCGTCAGTTCCACACAGCTGTTGGCTGTGCATGTTTCTGCATGGAGATCATCGCGGTGAACGACATCACGCCCGCCTCCTCCGCCCCTCCGTCTCGCGGCGCCACACCCGAGGCGACGGTGGCTGCCTTCGTGTCCCGGGCCGAGGTGGATCCCGCCGTTGTCGGGCTGGTCCTCAGCGGATCGCAGGCACACGACGGCATGACGACTGGGCACTCCGACTACGACGTTCATGTCATCACACAGGATCAGGGTCATTCCGCAGTACGTGAGCTCGACGGTTTCCGCTCCGAGCACCTTGACATCGTGGTCATGCCCCTCGCGGACTTCCTGATTCGCGGGCTACCCGGCGACCCGCAAGGCTGGCAACGGTATGCCTATGTGCACGCGCGTGTGCTGCTCGACCGGCTCGACGGGACGATCGCCGAGATCCTCGACAGGAAGCGGAGGCTGGGCCTCGAGGAAGCGTGGAATGCGGCCAACGGATACCTCGATGCCTACGTCAACCAGACATTCCGATCACTGAAGAGCCACCGTGACGGCCGCGCCGCCATGAGTCACCTCGATGCCGCCGAGAGCGTGCCGTTCGCGCTGGAGGTGCTCTTCGCACTGCATCAGCGCGTGAGGCCCTACAACAAGTACCTCCGGTGGGAGCTGGAGCGGTATCCGTTGAGCGGACCGCAGTGGGAGGTTGACCACCTGCTGAACACCCTCCTGCGCATCATCGCCGACGGCGATCCGGACACGCAGCGCTCACTGTTCACCGATATCGAAGAGGCAGCCCGCCAGGCCGGTCACGATCAGCTCCTGGACTCCTGGGGCTCCGATCTGAACCTGCTGCGTCGGCAGACCTGAGGGACAGCTGACACCGTCGCGGCTTTCGGGTGGTCGCACCCGCACCGGTGGTGCCATGTGTCCCGGCTCCTTCCCCGGTGATCTGGTCACCTACGGTCATGTGCCCGAGGGGCGAGTAGGGCGAGGGAGACGGCGAGAAGGCGGTCGGTTTGCTCGCGCGGCACCCGGCCGTGCAGCCAGGCGGCGGCGCTTTCCTGCAGAACATGGTGACCGGGGACGGAGGGATGGCCGCCGAAGGCCGGATCGCCGGACCGTACGGCACGGGGCGGGTGGCCTACATCGACGCGTACGACATCGCCGTGTCCGCCGCCGTACCGCTGACCGGGGAGGTGGGCGCGGGCCGGACTTAGGTACTCACCGGTCCCGAGGCGTTGACCCATGGCGAGATCGCCGAGCCGCTCGGTATCACCTACCACGACGTCCCGCCCGCACAGGCCGCCGCCGGGCTGCGGGCCAACGGGCTGCCGGAACGTTTCGTCGCGGAGCTGCTGGCTCTGTGGGCGGACATGGCGGCCGGCGGCCTCGCCCATCTGACCGAGGACGTACAGGAGCTGACCGGTCGGCGCCCGCGCACACTGGAGGAGTTCCTCCGTGCCCACCCGCGTGTGAGCAAGCTCTTCAGCATGTTCGAGGCGGAAGTTGAAGCCGGGCGGGTACGGACCAGTAGCACTCAGGCACGGACAGTTTTGGCGAGGTGGACCACGCCGTCGTCCGCTGCCCCGGGAAGCGGAGCATACCCCTGACTCTCGTAAAGGGTGATGTTCCGGCTGCTGGCGGCGCCGGTGGACAGGACGATACGCCGGCAGCCCTGCCCGGCTGACTCAGCCATGCGAAGCAGCCATCGGCCCAGACCGAGTCCGCGCAGGTCGGGGACGACTGCGAGCCGCCCCACGTTCAGGTCATCGCCGCTGCGACGCGTCCGTACCATCCCGAGAAGCCGCCCGTCCTGCCACAGGCCCGTTGCGTGCCAGTCGGCCAGCCATGTGCGCACCTCGTGGGGCGACTCGTGCAGGGCCGGTATCGCGAGGGTGCTGTTGGCAACCGCCTCCTCGGCCCAGCAGCAGCGCTGCAGCACCGTTACCTGCGGCGCGTCGCCCGGGGTGAGGCGCCGTGCGTACGAGCCGGCGACGGGTCCTGCCACCGCGCTCGCGCGCCCGCGCTCGCGCAGCGGGGTCAGGGCGTGAGCGACCCGCACCAGTTCCGCAAGCAGCCCCTGGGCGGCGTCGCCGAAGGGCGCCCCGGGGTGGAAGCGGCCCTCTCGCGTCGCGTCCGCGATCCGGATCGCGACGGTCGAGCCCAGGGGGACGAGGCGAAGGGTCGTCATCACCTGCTTGGCGTGCTGGACCGCTCGCGTGCCCGCCGAGGTGTTGCCGTAGCTGACGAACCCGACGGGCTTCCAGGCCCACTCCGGGCCAAGGTAATCGAGCGCGTTCTTCAGGGTCGCGGGCATCCCGTAGTTGTACTCCGGTGTCACGACGATGAAGCCGTCGGCCTCATCGACGATCGCGCTCCACCGGCGCGTGTGCGCGCGGTGGTAGATGCCGGTCGAGGGGTGCTCCTCCTCGTCCAGAAAGGGCAGCTGCATATCGCCGAGGGCCAGCGGCGTGAGGGCCACATCCAGTGTGAGTGCGCTCGGTGCGAGCGTCTCGGTCAGCCATGTGCCGACTGCCGGGCCCAGCGCGCCGGGACGAGTACTGCAGGTCAGTACGAGAACGCGCAGTGTTGTCGTTGACATGGAAATGAAGCTAGCTGGTAAGTTGATTACATGTCAACGAGAGCGTCTGGCAGTGCTACCCGCTGGCTCGGTCCGGAAGAAGAGCGCGCCTGGAGGGCATACCGCCGCATGGTGACCGCCGTGCAGGCCCGCACCGCACAGGACCTGGCCGAACTCGGGCTGTCCGAACCCGACTACGAGGTGCTCAGCACCCTGTCCGAGCGCACCGACGGCACGAGCACCCTGCGTGAGCAGGCCGCCAAGATGGGGTGGTCTCGAAGCCGTTTGTCCCGCCAAGCCACCCGCATGGAGGCACGTGGGCTCCTCCGCCGTGCACCGGACCCGGCTGACGGCAGGGGCTGCCTCCTCGTTCTCACCGAGAGGGGACTGGACACACTCCGGCAAGCCGCTCCCACTCATGTCGCATCGGTGCGGCGCCACTTCGTCGACCAGCTCGATCCCCAAGAGCTCGCGGCCCTCGGCCGCATCGCCGCCAAACTCGCCGGCGAGCCAGAGGAGTTCCTGTAGAAACGGTGACCCCGAGCTGCGGGCACCGCTCGCATCCGCACGTCAACGCCCGCTACGGATCGGACCAACAATCGAAGCGCCGCCGCAGTGATGGTGCGAAGAGAACAGCATTCAGGAGGGCCGATGTCGGCCGATCGTGGTGCTGTCCACCGGAGGAGTCCCCGCTGAGCTGTACGCCGACTCCGCCGTGAGCCTCGCCCCGGTCGATCACGACACGGCGCTGGAAATGGTCCGTGGGGTCGAGGGACTGGCCGTGCTGGACGGCTACCGAGGTGCGCCAGAAGCCGATGTCGACGCCCTCGCTCAGGTGATCGTCGTCCTGTTCCGACTCGCGGTGGACCGGCCCGATGTGCTCGAGGCGGAGGTCAACCCGCTCTTGTTGGGGCTTGCCGGCTCCGGGGTGAGCGCACTGGACGCCCTGGTGCGGATCGCGCGCCACTGACAGACCGGAAAGTGGCGCTGCGAGACGTCCAGGGCGAGCACGATCCGCCCGTCTGCCGCCCTCGGCGGCGGCAGATCCGCCGGCGCGCGGCGCAACCTTGTCGGCTCCAGTCGGCCATGATCCAGGGCCGCGTACAGCGCATCGTGCCCGCGCCGGTGCTCGACCGCCCAGGAGAGCTCGACCAGGGTTCTTACCGGCCCGTCCGCGCGCAGCACCGCGTCGGTGAGCCGAAGAGCGCGTCCGCACAGCCGTGGCGGCCGTTCCTTCAGGCGATGTTGCTCGACGCCTCGAAGGGTGAAAGATGTCCTGCTGCCCCTCGAAGAACACGAGATCAGCGGGTCGAGTGAACCGGTGATGTTGAACGCCGAGTTTAAAAGACGTCGCGAAGGGTTTCCAAGAGGCGGGCGATGTTCGCCTCGTCGCGGCGGTAATAGGTCCACTTTCCCCGCCGGGTGGCGATCACCAGTCCTGCTTGCCGGAGCATCGCGAGGTACTGCGAGGTGGTCGGCTGGCTCAGGCCCGAACGCCGCTGGATGTCGGTCACACAGACGCCGATCTCGATGTCCTCGGGCTCCTGACCGGGGAAGCTCATCGGCTCCTTGAGCCACACCAGCATCTGGCGGCGGGCGGGGTTGGACAGGGCCCGGAACACAGCCAGCAGCTCCGCCTCCGAGATCACTGGCTCATCGTAGCGCAAAATCACATTGACGATTAGCAATATGTCAATCTATGGTGCCTGCATGTCTACCTCGATGCATGTGATGGAACTCGTCCGCTTCGGTGGCGCGGACGCCGCCTTCGCCGCCCGGGAGTTGCCAAGGCCCACTCCGGGGCCCGGGCAGGTGCTGGTGCGTGTGATGGCCACCTCGGTGAACCCCCTCGATCTGCAGACCCGGCGCGGTGACTACCGCGACCAGGTGGCGCTGCCCGCTGTGATCGGCAACGATGTGTCCGGCGTGGTGGTCGGGACCGGCCCCGGGGCGGACGACTTCCAGCCCGGCGACGAGGTCTGGTACCTGGCACCGGTGTTCGCCGGGCAGGGAACCTATGCCGAGTTTCACGTGGTCGATCAGACCCTGGTCGCCCGCAAGCCTGCGAGCCTGCCGCACATCGAGGCAGCCGGTCTCGCACTGGTGGGCGTGACGGTGTGGGAGGCTCTGGTCGAGCGCGCCGGGGTGCGGGCCGGGGAACGGGTCCTGGTGCACGGCGGAGCGGGCGGGGTCGGCTCGGTCGCCGTCCAGGTCGCCCGCGCACTGGGGGCCGAGGTGGTGACCACCGCGCGGGCCAGGGACCACGAGTTCGTCACCGGGCTGGGAGCCGACACCGCGATCGACTTCTCGACCGGTGACTACGTGCCACAGGTCCGCGCGCTGGGCGGGGTGGACGTCGTGCTGGACACCGTGGGTGGGGACACTCTCACCCGCAGCCCGGAGGTCCTCGCTGACCGGGGCCGCGTGGTGTCCATCGTGGACATCCCCGAGCCCCAGAATCTGCTTGCGGCGTGGGGCGTGAACGCGACCTATCACTTCGTCTTCGTCAGCCCCGGCCGGGCGAAGCTTGAGGCCCTCGGTCGACTGGTCGACCGGGGAGAACTCCGTCCGGTGATCGGCACCGTGCTGCCGCTGGCCGACATCGCGCAGGCGCACGCGCTGTTGGAAGGCGGCTCCGCCGGTGAGGGTCGCCGGCGCCCGAGCGGCAAGATCGCCGTCGCTGTGCACCCGCTGGGCGAGCCGCCGCACGGGACCGCGTCCTCGCCTCAGAAGGGCTGAGCGCTTTTCGGATCGCCTCGCCGGCCGGGTAAAGCAGGTGGCGAGGCGGAGTCCGGCGACACGGATGGCGGCGGTCTCGCCGTAGCGGGCGGCGAGGACCTGTCTGGCCGACCACGCGGATCCTCGCCGGCCGGCATCGTCCCGACCCCCTCGCATGACCGTCCCACGCCGCTTCCCGTCCCCGCCGACATCCACCACCACGCACCTGCTCCGGAAGACCGCTGCCCACGGGCGCCCCAAACGGCTAACTCAGGCTCTGTATGAGCGAGGGCTGGCTTCGTTCACTTCAAAGGGGCTCTGGCCCAGCTTCCGTGATCGGTAACGGTGAGCCACTGGGCTTGGCTTGCCTGTTCGATCACACTGTCGGTGTACTCCAGAAGTGCTCAGGCAGGTACGGAGGAACGTGCCCGGTCAACAGCACGGATCAGGGTTGCTCAGGCAGCATCGAAGCCGTTGCTCGCGAGGGCCTGTAGGTAGGGGCTCTGTCGTGTCACAGGTTGCCTCGAGAAGATCAGAGCGAGGGCGTCCCTCAGGGACTGCTCCACCAGGCTGTCGAACTCACCTGCCCGGCAGTGCCCTTCTGCGGGGCGGAAGTGCCAGCCCTTCCGGGTGGCGTATTGAGTGCGCAAGCCGATCAGTTCTTTGTCCCGCGTGAAGTGCCATTCGCCCTGTCGATCGGACAGTTCGAACACTGCGAGCCTGCTTTCACGGAGCGTGACCCTTGCGGCTTGAAGCATCAGGACAAAATCCAGAACGCAGACGGAGGTCGCGGCGTTGGAGAAGTCGCCATTGCCGATCCTCAGGCTGACGTCGACCTTGAAGTTTTCCCAGATGAAGGCAGCCTGGGCGAGCTCCTCAACCACCGTGGGCTCGCGGAAGGCGTCGAGTGGCACCCACTCAGGGCCCCATGACTCGTCCCTCGGGCTGGGAACGAAAGTGAGTGAAGGCGTTGGGTTGTGCTCACCGCTCCAGGATGCCGGACGAGGTGGCGGCCGCTGCGGGTCAGGCCACGTTGGTGTCGCGTCCGATGGCGGCGAGCCGGCTCTTCTGTCGGCAGCTGGGGCCGTTGATGGAGACGACATCACAGTGGTACAGGAGCCGGTCGAGGATGGCTGTGGCGAGGACTTCATCACCGAACACGTGGTACCCATTCACTGATGGTCCTGTTCGAAGTCAGGATGATTGAGCCCTTTTCGTGGCGCTTGGAGATCACCTGGAACACCAGGTTCGCCTCACCGCGTTCGAGAGGCTGGTAGCCGACTTCATCGACGACGAGGACGCCGGGGCGAAGGTAGGTGCGGAGCTTGCTGCTGAGCCGGCCTGCTGCCTCGGCGGCCTTGAGCTGGCGGACCATGTCGTCGAGGGTTGTGAAGTAGACCGAGAAGCCGGCCCGGCAGGCGACGACCGGGAGCGCGACGGCGATGTGGGTCTTGCCGACCCCGGGCGGGACCAGCAGGGCCGCATTGGCCTTGGCCTCGACGAAGGCGAGGATGGCGAGGTCCTTGATCTTGCGGGGATCGAGTTCGGGCTGGAAGGAAAAGTCGTACTCGTCGAGCGTCTCGTGGTGCGGCAGCTTGGACAGCCGCAGGCTCTGGCGGAAGCGCCGGTCGTCACGAATGGCGAGTTCCTCGGCCAGGACCAGATCGAGGAAGTCGAGGTAGCCCATCTTGGCCTCGTCTGCCCGGCCGGCGTACTGGTTCAGGCTCTCGGCCAGGTGGGGCAGGCCGAGCTTGGCGGCTGTGGTGCGGATCCGGGTGCTGACCAGCTCGCTCAACTGGGCTCCTCTGGCGTGGGGTGAGTGGTGAAGGGAACGGTCAGTTCGTCATAGACTGCCGCCGCCCTCGCGGCCGAAGCCGGAGTCCACCGCATGGCCTTGATGAAACGCCACGCGGACCTGAAGAACGCCTTCTGCGAGCGCGTCCGCACCGAGTCCCAGCAACTGCCGTAGAGCGAGAAGAAGCTTCGCGAGACCGTCGTCAAGCTCAAGCAGACCATCGCCGACCAGAACGCTGAGATCCTTGAACTCCGTCAGCAGATCACCCGGCTCACCCTCGCCGCCGCCGTACTCACCTTTCACCGTGACCCGCCGCCGCAGGTCCAGACAGTGCCGGCAACGTCATCCGCATTCCGACCTGATTCAGGACTCCGCTGGAACCATCATGCGGGTGATGCTCGATGCCTCACTTGCGCGGCTCGCGCCCGACCGTGCCCGGCTCATCGCCGCTGTCCGAACTCCTGTCGGGTGAGCACCCTGCGAGGTCGTAGGAGCTCGTCATCACGATCCCTGGGGGGATCTTGTCCTGCACTGACCAGCAGCACGAAGAACCTCCGTTGGTCAACCGCCGGCCGTTCGAATCGGTGTTCTCCACTGTCCTCCGCGGATGGACCATTGATCGCCGCAGGACGGAGGGCTCCTGCGAGCCCACCGCCCCGGGAGCTGTCCGGCTCATCGCGCTGAAGCACATCGAGCCGGGCGGGAAGATCACGGACCGCGATCCGGAAGCCGATGACTGGCGGAGCGATGCACCGGAACGCTTTCACCTCCGCCCCGGTGACATCCTGCTGTCCTCGGTGACATTTGACGGCCGGTCGAAGGCTGCCTTGGTCCAGGAGACCGACCTGCCTGCAGTCGCTGTGCGCAACATCATCGTTCTGCGCCCTGCCGAACCCCTGTCGACAGAGCGGTCGCAGCGTCGGTCTTCGACACGAACACAAGCCAGGAGGAGGCCAGGCGGCACATAATTGCTACTGGCCAGCTCACTCGGCTCCGGTCCCCTTGCGGCTGCCCAACTCGACGATCCGGGCTTCATCATCCGCACCCGCTATCCCTATCCGATCGCTCTGCGCTGGCGGAACGTCGAAGCTCAGAGGAGTACCGATGGGAAGGAGGAAGCCCAAGCGAAGGAGTAGGCGGCTGTACTCAGGGCCGCAGAAACCCTGCTCGTATACAGCACACTTCTTACGACCGGCCTCGCAAATGAAGCCGATATCGACTGATCTCGCTGTCCTTGCTGACCTGCGGCTGCTCGATGTGATTAACGTGGCGTGAGATCGCCACGACGAGTCGGATGTCATCACCCTTCGGCGGCTGATGGGAGACCACCCGGTCCTCCCCACCGAAAGCCTGCGATACACAGGACCGGCCCGGAAAGGGCTCCACCGGCTGAGCCCGTTCCGCACCTGCGAGAAGTGCACGGACTGCGCCACCCTGTCGCTGTTCCACGCGGATAAGGAGCAAGGGGGCTGCTTCAGACAAGCCTCGATCACGATCGCTCCTACCCGTACCGGGCGGACGAGCGGGTACTCCTGGCAGTCGGTCTCCGATCGCCCTGAACGCCGAAGGCGCAGCACGAGGCCTACCGGTCCGCCGAGCAATGTGCCTTCCCAGCCTGCTCTGGGCCTCCATCACATCACCCGTTCCGAACCAGGCTCCCGGCAGACCGGAACTCCGGGAACGCTGTATCCATACGAATGTCCGGTCGACGCTCCGCCCCGCCGAGTGTCGACCGTCATTTTTCGGCACTTGGCGGCCATAGCCACCGTTGTGATCGGCGGCCGTTCCGTCCGTCTAACCCCCGTAGTACCGCATGCCCGGCGACTCGCTGAAGACTGCGGCCATCACCCAGGCACCACACCGAGAGTCCGAGCCCTGACGGGTGAACAGAAGAACTTGACAGGGAACTCCACCAACCTCCTTGCCACCGGACGCGCCGATCTGCTCGCGCGCGCTCGCCGATGGCGCCGCCCCACCCTCGCCATCCTCCACCCCACCCCGCTGTTGGTCTGTCTCGCCCGCAACGCGGCAGCAGCAGAGCGCATACGGACCGGGAGGGCAGCCGAGCACATGCTCCGCGACCAGGCCCGAGTGGTTCCCGAGCAACGTGATCGAGAACATGCACGGCCAGCTCCCCACGCACGACCAGCTGCTGCACGGAGGATTTCACCAGGTCATCACCGCCTCCGAAGCCGCCGCGCTCCTTGGCCAGGGAGCGGCCGATGCGTGCGCGTGACGACGACCCGGCCGGTGAGCCGCACGGCATCCCCAGCTTTCCCTGGCGGCAGGCCGATCCGGGCTGTCTGCCGCTGAGGTAGGTCTGGGCCTGCGTGCGGTGCGCGGACCGTGGACTGGAGCTGGCCGTCTGACTCTCCCCTCGTTCTGGAGGTGCTGCCGCGCCTCACCACCGATGTGGAGTTCGGGCTGGACGTCACGACCGGCCGGGCCGTCCTCGGCTGTCCGCCGGATTGCCCCACCCCCGAGCGCAACCGCTACCCGGCCTGGGGCGGCCGCCGCCACGGTGCCCGGTCCGCGAAACCGTCCCCGATACCCTCACCGCCGCGCTCACCCTCGCACGCGCCGCCCTCACCGGAAGCTGAAGCCCGGGGCTGTCGATACCAGCCCCGGGCGGCCCCTGTCGTTCCAAGGCACGGGTCGGGAGTGTCTGATTCCTGATACACCCCTTCCCTGCTGGAACAATTGATCACGCGCCGTGCGGTTTGGGGTAATGGGGGCGAAGGTTGGCGGCAAGGATGCGGTCGAGCATCTTGTCGGAGAGGATCCGTGACAGGCGGGTGAGTACGGCCGCGTCGCGCCCGATGGTGTATCGGGTGCGCGGGCGCCGGGCGGTCGCGGCCTTGGCGATGACCAGGGCTGCGGCCTCGGCGGACAGTCCGGAGTCGGTGAACGATGTCGCCTGGTTGATGATCGCCTGTAGTAGCTCGCCGTAGCGGCTGCGCTGGGTCGGCGACAACGTGGCAATGGTGTCTTTCGCCCGCTCGATGCCGTGGCCGGTCATCTCGGTCTTTACCCCGCCGGGCTCGACGACCACGACCTGCACGCCGTGAGGTGCGAGCTCCCGCCGCAGGGAGTCGCTCATCGCTTCCATGGCGAACTTGGCAGCGGCGTAGGCGCCGTAGGTCGGCATCGCGATCCGGCCTCCGATGGAGCTGATGTTCACCACCCGGCCGCCGCTGGCGTGCAGTGCGGGCAGGACGGCTTTGGTCACCGCGACGTGCCCGAAGAAGTTCACGTCGAATTGCCGTTGCCACTCCTCCATCGACAGCACCTCGACCGGCGCGTTGATGGCGATGCCGGCGTTGTTGATCACTGCGCGAAGCGGTCGCCCTGCCGGGTCGTCGGCGATACGTTGGGAAACTGAGGCGATCTGTTCGGGATCGGTGATGTCCAGCAGCACCGGCTCCAGTCCCGCGTTCCGCAGCGTGTCAGCGTCGGATTGGCGCCGGACGCTTGCCAGAACATGAAAGCCGCGGCGGGCAAGCTCGCGGGCGGTCGCGGCACCCATGCCGGTCGACGCGCCGGTAATAAGGATCATCTCGGAGTGCTCATATGACGTTGTCATGCGAGTGACGATAGCAACTCGTATGACATTGTCAAACGAGTCGTGTGACGGCGTCACGTAACATTGGGGGCATGGTCAGCCGATTGGAAAGTGCCGCAGCCACCCGGCGAGCGCTGGTCGAAGCTGCCGCCGATCTGCTGGACGAGGGCGGGCCCGGCGCGGTGACCCTGCGCGCCGTGGGGGGCAGGGCGGAGGTGTCTCGCGGTGCGCCGTACGGACATTTTCCGGACAAGGAGCACCTGCTCGCCGCGGTCGCAGCCAGGAGCTGGGGACAGGTTAGCGAAGACCTCGAAGCACTCATTGCGGCGGAACATCTGACGCCGCCCGAGCGCCTGGCGCGCGCACTGGCTGGCCTGATGGATGTCGGTCGGCGGCGCCCACACGCCTATGCGTTGATGTTTGGCGCGCCATCGACTGCCTCCAGCGAAGCGATCGCTGCGGTGTCACGCACGCACGACCAGTTCCTTTCGATCGTCGCGGGCGCCCTCGCGGATCCACAGCGCGCCCGGCCGGTCGGTGCGATGTTGCTGACCAGCGTGCACGGCATCATCAGCTTCGAGAACGGTGGTCTCCTGGAGGCCAAGAAGTGGCACGTTACCGGCGATCAGCTTGTCGAAATGATCATACGAACCGCAACCGCACCTCAATGAGCGGTGTGCAAGCTGAAGTTACTGCTCACGGGTCTGGTGTGAATGGCGAGTTGGGTACTCGTGCCGGTCAGCGGCCGATGGCCATGGCGTGAGTCATCGGACAGATCCCGCTGCGGCGGAATGCCCCGTTCGGCTGCGCCCACGACCGGTCCCCGCCAACGATCCGTCAGCAGGTCGGCACGCCGTGAGAACGACCGGATTCCTGCGGCAGAAAATTACATGGGATTCCTGTGTACGCGTACGCGCCCAGCGGATCGGGCATATCCGCCAGAGGTGGAGAAGAGGTGGATTTCGTGCACGTGATCGAGTTGCCGGTGACCCGACGAGGGCACTGAGTACGTCCGGGTACATGTCCGGGAGGCCGTGCCGGACAGCGAGCAGGGTGTGGTGCCGGTCGGCAGGAGGGGCGAACTGCCGGTCTGGCGGGCGACGAGGTCGCTGGGCGTGGTGCGGCCCGTCGCGGAGACGTTCGTGGCGCGGTTCTCGGACATGGAGCCCGCCGGAGGAGATCAGCCTCGACTCCGGCATCTCCCTGACGGCGGAGGCGGACATCCTGATCGCCGCCGCCTCCGAGGCCAAGACCTGGCGACCGTAACCCGATCCGCGGTGACCGCGCTCGAACCCGCACCGCTGGCAGGCGGCATCCTGCGGGTGCTGCGGCCCGACGGCTCCGTGGCGGGAGCCGCGTTCCTGGTGTCCGAACGGCTCGCCGTCACCTGCGCACACATGATCCGTGCGGGCGAGGAAACGAGCCCCGGCACCCGGGTCATGGTGGACGTCGGGGCCGTCGACGGCCCCGGGCCCTTCCCAGCGACGGGTGCGCGACTGGCACCCACAGGCGGATGTCGCCGTACTGGAGATGGCGGCGCCACTGCCCGGCACCCAACACGTACCGCTGATGGAGAGCGGCGACCAACTATGGGGACACCGCGCCAGAACGCTCGGTTTCCCCACAGCCACGACCAGAGCGTGTGGCACTCCGCGGTGCTACGGCAGCAGCAGGGCAACGGCTGGCTCCAGTTCGAGCAGGCCACCGACGGCCGCTACGCCGTGCGCCGGGGGTTCAGCGGCGCGCCCGTGTGGGACGACGAGCTGGCCGCTGTGGTGGGCATGGTGGTCGCAGCCGATCCCGGTCACCCGGTGGCGTTCCTGATCCCCACCGACCGCCTGGTGGCCGCCGCCCCGTCGTTGCGGGACGTGGTGGGCCTGCCATCACCGTTCCCCGGCCTGGAGGCGTACCAGGAGAGCAACGCGGCGGCGTTCTTCGGCCGGGATGAAGAGACCGAGCGGATCACTCGCCTGGTGTTGGACCATCCGCTGGTGACCGTGCTGGGCGCCTCAGGGTGCGGCAAGTCCTCCGTGGTGCGTGCGGGGGTGGGGCCCCGGCTGCGCCAGGAAGGGAGGGCCACCTGTGTGGTGCCGCGCACCCGCGATTTGCTGGGGGTGCTGGCGGCCGGACTGACTTCCCTCATCCATCCGGAGGCGCGTGGGCAGGCGCAGCGGACCGGGTCAGCTGAGCCAGTGGGCACCGATCAGCAGGAAGCTCGTGGCGGCTGCGGTGGAGGTGAGAATCGGACTGCCGAGGAGCAGCCCGGCGATCCCGCCTCCGAGCATGAGCATCTCGGCGAACAGCACGGCGTACATCTGCAGGTTTGTGTAGCCGAGCTGGATTCCGATCGCCAGTATGACGGCGTCACACAGGGCTACCGCAATCACGAGGCGAGTCATCGCGTGGGCTTGGTAGACATCAACGGGGGTGGGGATGGGGCGTGTCGTCATCGTTCCCATGACATAGGGCAGGACCCATTTTTTCCCGGACGCACATCGGCGCGCCGCTGGCCTCCAGCATAAGAGCCTCGCGGCGGCCCCGGAGAGCTCAGGTCACCAGCTCGGCCAGCCACGCCAAGCCTGTGCAACCCGACTGTCTCCGAAACCCGCCCGGCCGGCGGCTGGGACTGCTGACCCCACGGATGGGCACTGGAGCAGAGAAACCCGCCAGTGACACCCCGTGGGCCTGACCGCCCGGGTGGCCTCGGGGAGAGGCCGGGGCCACCCGGCCAGGGCCTGTTGAGAAAGCGGATCGTCTGTCAGACCTGCCTGGGATGCTCCGGGCATGGAAATGACAGTGCAGCTGACGATCGACTGCTCCGATCCGCAGCGAATGGTGACGTTCTGGGCCGAGGCCCTGGGCTACGTGCCTGAGCCTGCGCCGGGCGGGCACGCCACGTGGCGTGCTTACTGGGCGGCGGTGGGGGTGCCCGAGGCAGAGTTGCCGGCTGGCGCCGGGGACATACCGGAGTCGATCATCGATCCCGCGGGACGTGGACCGAGGGTGTGGTTCCAACAGGTTCCGGAGCCGAAGGTCGCCAAGAACCGGTGGCACTTCGACCTGAAGCCTGGTGGGGGCCGTGACGTGCCACTGGACATCCGCACACAGCGGGTCAAGGCCACAGTGGAACGGCTGGTCAAAGCTGGTGCCACCGTGCTGCGGATCAAGGATGAGCCGGGCATGGGGCTCTACGCCGCCGCCATGCAGGACCCCGAGGGAAACGAATTCGACATCGTGTGAGAGCCGCTGTGACGCTGCTGGTCACACCCATGCGTTGATGGCTGCGACCAGCACCGTCGCTTCATAGCAGGGTGCCCACGGTGCCAATAGGTGTTGGCACCCCGGTTGTCGGCAGTGCCTGCTCCGCCTACTGCTGCCTACTCGTGCCTACCGCGGTTGGCGGTCTCGCCGGCTCGGAGTGCTCGGCACTGTGGCATCCGTGGCGATTCCCGGCACTCTATTGGCGGCCGGTGACCAGCAGCAGCGGCATCGGCAAGTCCTCCTGGTGCGCCGCCCGCACGTGGAAGCTGTGGGCGAGCAGGACGGTGGAGATGGCGCTGGTCAGCACGGCTCCGGATGTCCGCAGCTGCAGAGCGGCCTTCGAGGTCTCGTAGATGCGCTTCTCCGCATCGTCGCCAGGTAGCCAGCCGACGCTGACTCCGTCCTTCACCAGCCGGAGGCCGACACCTCCTCGTCCGCCGTCTTCTTTCGTGGAGACGCTGTCGAACGGGCGTAGTCCGCAGCTTTCCAGGACGTCCCAGACCTCGACGGCGAGCTGGTGGAAGGCGTGACCAAGGGTAGCGGCGCGGTGCTTGTTCTCCAGCATGCCCGGAAGCGTAAGGGCCCCGGGGCACGAGTGTGTCTCGTTGGGGGTGTTCCTGGTCAGGGGATGATCCGGGATGTCAGGTGGTGGTCAAGGGGTGGGCCGCGACGATGACGCGGCTCTGCCACCGCCGGTGCTGTGCCAACGGGACGTCTTTCGGGTTCTTGGCCGGTGCCGGTCACATAGGGGGTCTATGCGGCCCTTTGGTGGGGTGAAAGGTCGTTGGTCCAGCAGAAGGAGGCGCATGTGTTCGTGATGATGACCGGGGTGGACCGGTGTGGTGGTCGGGTGTGGGGGGAGCCGGCCGGCCCCGTGCCGCAGCGGGCTCCGTCCTCGTCCTGCGGTTCGGCTCGTGTGCCGGCTGGTGGCGGTGGTCAAGCCTTCGGGGGTTCCTTCCGTTGTGGCTTCCGGTCCTCCCTCCGATCCCGCTTCCGTGCCCTTCCGTCTAGCTCTGCGCATCGGTGCAGGTCAGGGCCCTTGACCGGCCTGGTGAGCCGTTGTCACACCCCTCTTGTCTCTTTTGTAGAGACAGCCGGGGTGTCGCTCCGCCGCATCGGCCTTGACCTGCAACTTCTTCAGAACGCGGGCCCAGGTCCCGTCGATCTGCCAGCGCCGGAAGAGCGTGTACGCGGTCTCCCACGGCCCGTATCGCTCGGGCACATCCCGCCACGGAGAACCCGTGCGAGCCCGCCACCAGATCCCGTCGAAGCACTGCCTCCGATCCCGCGGCTTCCGCCCCATCCTCGGCAGCGGCGGCAATACCGCCTCCAGCCGAGCCCACTGTTCGTCCGTCAGATCTCCACGAGCCACTCCCTGATCGTTCCACACCCTTGATCAACATCTCAAACACGCCTTAGAGGCACTACAACGTTGTGGAACGTTGCTTCAACCGTTTGGAGCAGTGGCGCGGGCGGTGTGCCGGGTCAGTGCCAGGCGTTCAGGAGGTCTTCGGGGGTGAGGGAGCGGATGCCTTCGGCGGTGCAGCCGTTGCGGGTGACGGCGAGGAGTGGGGTGGTGTCGTCGGCTCCTGGGAGTTGGGCTCGGTGGGCGATGAGGCGGGCGAGGTCGCGGGCGTCGAAGGGCTTGCTTTCCAGCCACTTGACCGATCCGGCGAAGGTGACCTTTTTGGCGATGGGGGAGCGGTCGGCGCCGATGAGGTCGATCTCCGGGTCGTTGGTTCGGGTCCAGTAGCCGCCGACGGTGTTGGTCCCGGCCGGGAGTACGTCGTCGGCCAGCCGCCAGAGCGCTTCGCGGATGACGGGCTCGACGGCGCGGCCGCGCCAGGAGGTCCAGCTCGTGCGGATGGCGTCGAGGACGCGGTCGCCGCGGCCGCGTTCGACGGCGGGGATACCGGGGCCGATGAAAGAGAGCCAGAAGCGCAGGTACGGGTCATCGATGCGGTAGCGGGTCTCGCGACTCGGTTTGGTGGACAGCGGTAGCTCGGCGGCGACCATGCGGCGGGATGTGAGGATGTCCAGGGAACGGGTGACGGAGCCGGGGTGCAGGCCGCCCGCGGCCCGCCCGATGAGGGTGAAGGTGCGTTCGCCTTGGCCGATGGCGCCCAGGACGGTGCGGGCTTGGGCTTCGGTGGGGAACTCGGCGGCCAGGGTGCGTTCGCCGCTGACGAGCAGGGCTGAGGTCGGCCTGCGCAGCGCGGTGGCGAGGTAGTCCCACAGGGTCGCGCCCTGGGGCCATTCTTCGAGGATCAGGGGGATCTCGGTGCTGGCCTGGGACACCAGCGCGGTGCAGGCTTCGAGGTGCGTGCCCCAAAAACCAGCGGACTCTGCCGACAGGGCCTTCAGCAGGGCATTGATGTGCTCGATGCCCGCGGCCAGGAGTGCGCGGCACTCGGTCACAGGATGGCCCCACCCCATGTGGGTGATGCCGTTGCGGGACTCCCGCAGTTCCTTGAGCTTGGCAGGCTCCTTGTGCTCAGGGCCCAGGAGCTGGGCTGCCCTGCGGATGGCACCCTCACCGCCGATGGTCTTGAGCCCGGCGCGGCCCCTCTCGTCCTGCCTTCGTTCCCACTCAGGACCAGGAGGACGTCCACGCTCGGCTGCTTCCCGGACGCGAGGAGCACAGGAGCGATGGACGCCAGGTACGCCTTGGACGCGTGCTCCACAGCGACCGCCATGTGGTGCACGGCGAAGTCCTGGTCGATGGGCTCCTCCAGGAACGCGTCGACAGCCGTACGCGCCCACCTCCGGGCCGATATCAGCAGGTGCTCGTGGATCAATTCGTGCGACATGCCATCAGGTAGAGCGGTGGTGTGGGAGTGCAATGCGAATTTGGCTGCTGGCCAAGGTAGGTGGACAGGTGGAATCGTGTCCGGGCGTCGTGAGATGGGAGACCAGAGAAGGACATGGCACGGTTCTCAGAAACTGATCGGCTGAGCTGGCCGTCGTGCCGGTCCTCGCAGACCCCCTGTGCGACGGGTACCACCCGTTCCTTCCCGCCGTCTGCTGCTGCCGCGTCTTGGAAACGCTTGTTTCAGGCGAGGTCGACCTGTTTCCGGCCGGTTGCTGGGGGAGGGGTGCTTGCTCGTGCCCGGTCTTGACCGGTAGCTAGCTTCCGCTCCCTGTTCCACGGGCAGGCTGCGTGGCTGCCCCGCCTATCATGGCTACTGCGCCCTCCCGGCCGCGCCCCGGTTCTCGGTCACATCCTGTCACCGACTGCGTCCCTGTTCGGCCCTCGGGCCCTGGCCGTCAACTTCGGCCCCGCTTCTCCCCGTCCTGATGGGCTCGGCAGTCCGGCCGCGCTGCGCCGCTACAACTCCCGGCCTTTCAGAAGTGGAGCCGTTGTTGTGCCGGATCGCCCGCAGGCAGGAGAACCTGAACAGGGGAAGCCCGGACGGCTCCCTTACCGGTGACGTGTCTGTACGGTGCGCGGGGGCAGCAGGAGATCCAAACCGTGCTCGCCGCACTCCCTGCCCGCTTGACAGGGGAAGTCTTGATCAGGGCCGTTGGCCCTACCGTTCGCCGGCAGGGCGGTCGCCATGCACGACGTCGGGGGGCTGCCGCGTGGCTCGCGGCAGCCCCCCGGGATCGGGTGCGGTTGGAGTTCGGCTGCGCTACTGGTCCGTTCCGGTAGCCAGTGGTGCTCGCCGAAGTCGCCTCCACAGATCCCAGCCGAAAGTCAGACTTCCGAGCCCGAACAGCGTGGCGATGGCGTGCCCTCCGAGAGCGAGTGAGACGCACATGCCGGCCAGAGTCAGGCAGGCGATGGCTTCCGCCACAGCCATCAGCCTACTGGTAGTTGACATCAGCAATTTGCCTTTCCGCGGTTCAGCAGCGAGTTCGCCAGACTGTGGGAGGGATGTACCAGCCGAAGAGACGGCCTCTCCACCTGGCGTAACCGCCCTTCACGCTCGCACAGTCTTTCGTATTGTAGTAAATGTAACCTGCGGAGACCGCGATGGTCCAGGCGTAGAAGCGCAATCCGTTTACCACATGCTTCCAGACCCCCGGCACGTAGTCTTTCACAATGGCGAGGAGCCCACCGGCCGAAGCAGCGCTCCAAGCCAGCTTCATCGTCTCGCTACGTGTGAACTTCACGCTCACCCAGTGATACTGAAGGGGTGACCACCAGGCGTTCTTCCAGTAGCTGTACTTGAAGGTCCCCAAAAGGTCGTAGCAGTTGATCGGGTCCGCGTTGCAGTATTCGTACGCGTTCGCGCTGCCTCCGAATACCGGGTCCACCGACAAGAATCGCCCACTGGCCGGGTTGTAGAGCCGGGATCCCATGAGGCTCAGTCCAGCGGTTGGCTCCGTGGTGCGCTGTTTGGAGCCCAGCCAGCTGTAACGGGGTCGTTCTTGGTTGGCGCGGTGGTTGCCGTACTCATCGTAGTCCAGCGCGGTAGGAGCGCTCTCCGCGGCCAGAGGCAATTCGAGGGCGACGTCGCCGTGAATGTTGCTGAACATGAGAGTTGTGCCGTTTGTCTTTCCTGTCACCGCAGCCAGATCTCCAGAGAGAGATGTGACATTCCGCGTCATCTCTCCTGTGGCTGTGTTCTCGATGGTCCAGCGCGGTATATCGTCATCGCCGCCGTAGTGGTTGATGCTCTTGACCGCGCCTGTCCAGGTGCTGCCGCTGGCCGACTCTGTTGTCGTCGCCCGCCGGCGCAGATTGGGATCCACGTCCCACGTCTGGCGCTGGCCGTCAGCGATTTGCCGGTACACGAGGTCGGAAGTGTAGTAGCCGAGGGTGACACCACCAGGCAAGGAAGTCGTACGACCGAATGCATCGTAGACGTAACCGGCGTCGACAATCCGGTCACCGCTGTCGTAAACGCTGGTGACTGTTGTGCCTCCACCGGTTGGGCAATCGGATCCAGGTGTCCCGCTTGCCGACACAAGGGACACCCGGTTCGCGCGAGCGTCGAAGGTGTAGGCACGATGGGCGCAGACGGTCGCATAAGTATCGTCTACGCCCACAAGTCGGCCCACCGCGTCGTAGCGGTACGACTGGTGGGACCACCCCGCGTGCGAGGTTGCCTGTCCGTGCGCCGAGCGAGTGATGCCATCGGAGTACACCGTGACCGCGTCGCGGCTGTAGATGCGATTAGTTTCCTCGCCCAACGAATTCCGGGTGATGTTCAGGCGGAACCCACCAGGAAGCTCTTCCGTGCTTATGGCTCCGTCCGGGTTGTAGGTCGCGCGGAAGGTGCCCGCCACTGAATCGGTTATCCCGATCGGCAGCCCTCGAGGCTCGGAGTCGGTGTCGTAGGAGTAGGTCACGGTTGACGGCGAGCTGTCCGAGATCCTCACCGGGCGGTCCAGGAGGTCGTACTCAGCCCTGGTGTTGCCTCCGTCGGCGTCCGTGTAGGAGATCTGACGGCCCAGTGCGTCGTACTCCCGGGTGATGGTGCCTGCATCCGCGGAGCTGGTCGTGATCTCGCGACCGGTACTGCTGGCATATTCCGTGGTGGTCGACGGGAGCGCCTGTCCGATGCCGCCCGTCACTGTGGTGGCTGTCGGACGGCCGGCGCTGTCATGAGTAGTACTGGAAGTGCGGGTGACCCCGTTTGCCTTGGTGATCTCCGCTGTGACATTGCCCCAGAAGTCGTACTCGTACGTGGTCGTCGGCATTTGAGCCGGGTGGCTGCCGGGATCACTCACCTCGCCTGCCGGGCCTGCGGAACAGATCAAGTCCGTCCATTCCGGGCGTCCTGCGCACGGTCCGGAGCCAGTCGCCGACCAGTAGGCATTCACCTGTGTGGAGGCTGCGGCGCTGCTGGAGCCGGGGAGCTGCTCCATGATGGTGCGACCCTTGGCGTCATATTCCTTCACTGAGGTAAGAGCAAGTCCGTTCGGATCCTGGATTGTTCTGACTGGCAGGCCCTTGACCCAGTCATAGACGAACTGGCTCTCGCGTATTTCGCCCTGGACCACCAGATGCTCGCGCACTTGGGAGCCCACCGTCACTTTGGTGACTTGGTCCCTTACAGTGGCTGACCCGTTGGTGGGGCGGTCACCGTCGTACTCGAGAACCGTCCATTTCCTCGCGGCTACCGAGGTGCCGGACGGAACCCGGACGGTCGTGCCCTCTGTGAGGTCCTTGGTCAGCTCGATCCGGTGGATCGGCCCGAGCTCCTCTATGAGACGGGTGCCCGATTCGTTGTAGATGCTGCGAGTGGACAGCAATTCGGCTCGTTCGGCGCTGGGGAGGTCCCTGATGCCGAGAGCGTTCAGTGCCGTTCGGTCCTGAGCGCCGGCGCCAAGAGCCACGGAGCGGTTGGCCGCGGTGAGGTTACGGACCGAGTTGCCGAACCGGTCGTACTCGGTGGTGGTGATGTGGTCCCCTGGTTCGGCGACATTGACCTGCCGTCCCGAGACGCCCAGGTAGGCGATGGTGGCGCGCTTGTAGTCGGTTCTGGAGAGATCACCACCGGTGTGGGAAGTGGCGGCGGCGTCGGCGGGGAAGACGGCTGTGGCGTCGGTGGGCTGGTCAGTCTGCCCCCAAGCCCTGACCTCTGTGGCACCCATGGCATGGGGCGCCCTCGACCCGGTCAGTGGCACGTCGTAGACAACGGTCGTGACGGCCTGGCCTTGGACCTCCTGAGTGGTCCCTGGCTTGAGGGCGGGGCGGGTGACCTTGAGGAGCATGCCCTCGCCCGTGGTGGCGGAGTTGCCCGCCTGTCCGTAGACCAGGTTCCACGGAAGCTCTCCCGGCGGCGTCACCTGAGTGACGCGCCCGTCCTCGTCATAGGTATAGCTTGTCTTGAGCAAAGGGATGATCAATGGATTCCAGGATTCCCGCAATCTGCCTTTGCTGTCGTACGCGTAAGCGGTCACGGTTTTCGCTGTGGCGTTCGCCGCACCGTGCTCGGTGGACCACAGCCGTATCTCTTTAAGCCGCCCGCGGTAGTCACCGAGTGTGCTGTCGGTGGCGGTGGTCGCCTCGCCGTAGATGAACTCCAGGGCACGGCAGCCCTTGGTGGAGGGGGTGGCGGCGCAGATAGCGGCGTTCGCCGCCGAGTTGGGCGCGATGACTCGCTTGGGACGGGCTTCCTGCTTACCGTCCACAGTGACAGCCTCGGACACCACGGTGGTGGTGGAGCCTGTCAGGCCATCGAGGAGGGTGCTCGATACGGGCCACGTGGTGGCGTCGGGGGCCGAACGGGTGAATTCTGTGACCGTTCCCTCGGAGTCGGTCAGTGTGAAGCTACCGGTCACCGAGCCGGAGAGTGTCAGATTCTCCGACCCTGGTTCAGGTTGCCAAGCGTTCTTCGCGGCGTTGGCGGTGAAGTGGATCTCGGTGGCGTCTGCGGTGACCACCGCGACCGCCGTATCAGAGATCTCCTTCAGATGAGAGAAGTCAGAGCCAGTCAGCTCCGCTACGGTCCCTGAGACCCACTCCGGGCCGAAGACCGCGGCCTGTCCCTCTTGTTTGCCACCCGCGTCAGGCGTACGCGAAGAAGCGGTCCGGCTGACTCCCATCCCGAAGTACGAGGCGTCCATCTCGTCTATGGAGTAGTCGCCGGTCAGCAGATTCACTGAACCGGGTCCGATCTCGCGAGACGCGGCACCAGAGGCGTTGCGGTCGACAACCACCGACAGAGGGGCAGTGCTTCCCTCAGCTCCCCCTGGACCGGCGAAGACGGCCTTGATCTGCAGGGAACCGTCAGGATCGACTGTATTCGCGGCGTTCCAGACGAGAAGTGCGTTGCGGCCGTCCACCAACGGCACGGGCCACGAGGTCAGCGGCGTGTCATCGGAGATGACATGCCCGGGCGGAATCTCGCTCCAGGAGTCGGCTTCGGCTCGCCGCCACGAAAAGGTGACCTTGTTGTAGGTGTCGGCGTCCGCATCTGCGACAAGAGCCAGACGCCGGGCGGTGCGTTCACCGTCGGATGGCCGGAGGAAGCCTCCGGGGCCGACATGGAAGGTGTACTCGACGGTATCGGAGCGGTGATTCGCCCTGTCGACAGCCCGGACCTGGAGCGTATGCGTTCCGTCGCGCTCTGGAGTCACCTTGAGGTGCTGCGCACCGGAGATACCGTTGGTCTCATGTTTGGTCCAGTTGACGCCGTCCAGGGACCACTCGAGCCAGTGGTGATCGGAGCCACTGGGCGGTGTGACACTGAAGGTGCCGGACTGGCCTTTACCTTTCACCCATTGACCGGTGGGGTAGTCCGTGGAGGTGATAGCCGATGGGGCGTTGGGGGATTGGGTGTCGACGGTGAAGTATTTCCACGCCGACCATCCAAGGTTGTAGTGGGTGCCGTCGTACGGGCTGGTGCGGAACTTGTACCGTATTCCGTGGGCGAGGACGTTCGCGGGAACGGTGACTTCGGCCGGGGTTCCGGAAGCCACCCACGGGGAGACCAGGTAGTCGCCGATCCGGGCATCGGTGGCGGCGTCGCGGATCTCGAAGGTGCCGTTCACCCTGTCACCGTCGGCGTCCACGAAGGTGTCACGCAGGACGGGGGTTGTGGAGTCGACGACGTACTCGCCGCCGTAGGAGAAGTACGGAGGCCCTGCTTCCTGCTGAGTACCGGTACGCGGGCGGTAGTTGTAGGTGACGGTGAGTCGGGGCGGATTGGAGGCGGCGTTCGCGGAGCGAACCTGCTTCCATTGTGCAGTGGAGGCGCTGGGGGTGCGCAGGCCCATGTGACCGCGGGTCCTTTGGGCCGAGGCCCAGGTCTGCACGAGATCACTGACGTTGGCGGTGATCCACCCGGGACCACCGCAGTTGGGCCGGCCGGCCGTCTGGTTGGAGAGGGCATGCTGTTGGATCCACTGCGGCTGGTTGGCCCAACGGGTAGAGGTGGATGCGGCACCGGTCTCCCAGACGGCCCACTGCTCTGGGGCACAGTTGGTGTTGCCGGAGTGAGTGTTGTAAAGGCGTAGCTCAGCGTTGGTGATGAGGGCGTCGCGGATGGGCGATGTGTCCCAGGTGATGAAGGAGCGGGACCAGCGTTCGGTTCCGTCGGGGTTGGTGGTTCCGGGGTTGCCGAAGTGCAGCTCGGTATTGGTGGACCAGTCGGTGGTCTCGCCCTGCTTGACCAGGGTGTCGAAGACGTTGGCGAGAGTGCTGGTGGAGGGGTCGACCGTTACGGGGTAGCTGGTGGTGGGGTCGGTCAGGAAGTCGGGGTCGGGGGTGAGAACGAGTTCAAGGTTTTCTCCCTGGCCGTTGATCTCCATCTCGACCGGGCGGACATTGGCGTGGTCGCCTGAGACGGTGTCGGTTGTCGCGTCCCACATCACAGGTGCCGGCATCACCGCTCTCTCATCCCCGGTGTCGGGGCTGGTGAAGACGAAGCCGCCGTCCTCCTGCCGTTCGATCTCCAGGCCCTGGGTCTTCAGTGGCAGGGTGTAGGAGAAGGCACCGTCGACGGGAGGACGGGTGATTTCGAGGTACTGCTCGAAGCCCGTGCGAGTGGATTCAACGATCAGGTCGGTGCCAGGCAGAGCCTCTGGGTAGCGTGCGACGGTTTTCTCGTCGCCTTCGATGATCGGCTCGGGTAGGCCACCTTTCCACTGCAGGATGACCTTCTCGTCGCCGTCGCCCAGGTGTACCAGGTCCCGTGCGGGTGCCGCGGCTGCTGACGCCAAGGTGGTGGCCACCGCGCCTTCTTCGCCGGCGAGAGTCAGGCCGGCGGGGTGTGACTTGGCGGCGAGGGAACCGTCGTCACGCCGGACGAGTGTGACGTCGACAGGTTCCCATTCGCCGGCTTCGTTCTCGAATCGGATGGGGCCGGCCGAGAGGTCGGTGGTCAGCGAGCCATCGGGATTCACCCAGGTTGTGGAGGTCTCAGTGCGCTCGGAAAGTGCCTCAACCTGCCGGTCATAGAGCTTGGCAGCTACCTTCGCAGACTGGATGTCTGCTGCCTCGCGTACCGGATCTTGTTCCATGGGGGTCTGCGGACCGTCTGTGGACGCAGGTCGGGAGAGAGCCACGGCTTGGCCGCCGGTGGCCGTAATCAGAGCCGCCTCGGTAGTGAGCAGGAGGGCTGTGGTCATTGCAGTCCACAGCAGCACCTTGGGCTGGCGCCCTAGGGGCAGACTGACGCCGCGACGGGAAGAGGGGCGCTTCGGACCGTGGCGCCGACTGAATCGTGCGCGGCCCGAGAGGGAAGTCATCTGTGCCAACACCTCCACCTTTGTGAAGTGTTTGTGCGCTGAATCTGACGACCTTGAAACTATCCAGACAGGCAAGATCAGATTCATTGACGAGATGTGCGAAAATATGACATGGCATCAAGGGAGAGAAGTGTGATCAACAACACGGATTAGCGGAGAAGACCCTCAACGCCGCACCACAGGTCACTCGCTTCACACAGGCCACACCACGAGAGCTGCAGAAGACCACCAGCTCTGGTGAGGCCGTACCCTCCATCTGCGGCCGACACTGCCCCTCCGCACACTCACCGGATGAGATGACCCCCCGAGCGCATCCGGCGCATGCGTAACGAGCACCTGGGGACGTCAACAGACCGCCTACCCGGGCGCACGGTTCAGATGGATAGCCCCCTGCCCAGCCACAGCCCTTCGATCAGTTCTTCGGTGACGGGCTCCTGGCCGGTGAGCAGGTTTGCTGCCGGGGTTCAGCTATGTGACGCTGCTGGAGAGCATGTTCTCTACGTAGGTGCACGGGCTGACCCTTAGTACTTCTGTCAGCAATCGTTGCCTGAGCTGGCGATGTAGCCGTCGCCCGGATCAAGGCGGATGCGCAGGCAGCGCAGCGGGTGTCCTGCGGCGACGTACCGGCGGATGTCCGGGCGGTTCACGCAACCGCTCGACCAGTTGGTATCGCATCTAACTGGTCCGGTCTTCACAGGCTAAGCACTGGGCTTGGCACAGCTCGGAATCGACTGCCCGGCGCCAAGGCGCGAGTGGTGCAGGGCAGCCTGAGCTCGTTGCCTGCTGCGGGTGGTGGGTACGCTTGGAGAGCAGCAGCCCGGGGTGAGGAGCCCGGGAGCGGGACCACACAGGCATCGTGTTGCTTCCTCCGTTAGGCGGTCGGGGTCAGAGGGTCCAGGGCAGTTGGAGGGCCTCGATGTCCGTGTCGTTCAGGAGGGCGTCGATGAGCGGGGCGGGGCCGGCCACCTTGGTGGCCCAGAGGTCGTAGTCCGTGCACAGGACCCAGGTCCGTTCTTGGGCCCAGAGGTTGGACGGGGTCCAACCGTCCTCCTCCGGGTGGTCGTACAGCACCTTGGCATGGGCGAGGGTGCCGGCCCGTACGTGCAGGTTGTCGAACTCCTTGGCCCCGTGCAGGAGCGGGTTGTAGTAGGCCAGGCAGCTGGTCTGCGCGCCCTGCGGGCTGTGTTCGGTGAGGATGTCGATCAGGCGGTTCCAGTCGGTGCGGTCCAGGCTGCCCTCGGACGGTCCGGCGATGCCGACCGGCCAGCCGTTCGGCATCCGGAGCGAGGGGAAGGAGCGGTAGCAGGGCAGCTGTCCCTCGGGCGCCACGGGATCACCGGTCTGCTGCGAGAGCTCGGCCCAGCGCAGTCGGCGCCAACGGGGGCCGGGGTGCTCGCCCGGCGTCCCGCCCAAGACTTCCGAGGGGTCGAGACCGGGGATGATCTCAGGCCCACCCCCATTCAGCACAGCTCGTCGGTATGCGACGTAGGACATGCCGGTGGGCCCGAGTTCGTGTTCGTACATGGAGTGGAGCACCCAGGCGGCGTCGGGCAGTGCCGGCGGCATGAAGCCGGTGAGCCCGTCATCGCCGGCCAGACCCCGCAACCAACCAATCTCCTCAGCCGCAGCCTCGCTCGCGGTCAGCGGCCACCGGGCGGTCGCAAGAGCAGCGCATATGTCGTTCACCCGTTCAGGATCTCACCCGCCGCCGCGGCGAGCACCGGCATCACTTCCCAGCCTTCGCCATGTTCCCGGTGCCTTTGACTTGATGGGGAATCAGTCATGGCATTCAGCCACTGTGCACGGGTACGCCCGTCATCTGTCCTCGGTGTGGGGGTGGTGCCGGTCCAGGTCGGCGTGGAGCGTGCGGCAGATCTGCTGAATGTCGCGGTCGCCGAGGAGTAGGTAGCGCGGTCCGGGGCCGAGGTTGAGGCAGAGCCGGCGGCGGCCCTGGTGGCGTCGGGCGTACGGCAGCCGGTCGAAGTTGTCGACGTGCAGTCCGATCCGGGACCGGTGGCGGAGTCCTCTGTGGTGGTGGCCCGGTGGTCGGGGCTGGCCGCGCACCCCGGGAGGGTGGTGGGCCAGCGGCCGTCGAGGGGGTCGAGGCGGGCGGCCAAGTCGTCGGAGTCGAGGTCCGGCAGCGGTCGGTGGACGAGTTCGATCCGGACACCGTCCGGCACCGAGGCATCGGCACAATGCTGCTCAGCGTCGGCGGCGGTGATCGATTTCCCGTTCTCGTCGGGGGCGATTGCGCCGTCGTCGTAACCGGGCTTGCTGGCGGCCTGCCGGACCGGTGCGGTGTCGCACCGGTCGCGTATGTCGTCGAAGGTGTGGAATAAGGGCTGTGGGCCCATGGCCGTGCCTCCCCAGGGCGGGTGCGGGGCTACTTGTCGTCGAGGTCTTCACTGAAGGTGAGGTCCAGCTCGGCGGCGAGGGCCTCGGCAAGCTGGAGTGTCTGGGCCTGGTCGATGACGATCTGCTTGAGCGAGGCCAGGCCGCGGAGCTGGGAGAGGTCGTTGCCCCGGAGGTCGAGGCCGCGGTACTTCCCGCCGTCGAACTCGGTCAGCCGTAGATCGCAGTCATCGATCAGGGCGGCGCCGAGGTCAACGGCGGCGAGGGTGGTCTCGCGCAGAGAGCACTTGGAGAAGATCACGGGGCCGGTGGCTCGGACGCGGGTGCTGTAGTCGAGCTTGCAGTGCTCGAACAGGACGTTGTCGAGCGTGACGTCTTCGAAGGTGGCGCCCATGAGCTTGCAGTCGCGGAAGACGGCTCGGGAGATCCTGCTGTCGGTCCACCGTGGGGAGGACAGGTCGCATCCGGTGAACTCCACGGAGTCGACGCGGAGCTTCTCCAGGCGGGTGCGCTGGGCCTTGAGGCCGGTGATCCGCCCGTCCATCAGGTGGGTGTCGGCCAAGTCGAGGTCACGCAGGTCGGCGTCGGCGTAGTGGAACTCCGCTACCCGGCCACGCCCGCCCTCCAGTGAGGTGACGTTGGAGAGGTAGAGGCCCGGCTCGTTCAGGGCGGGGAGCGTGACGCTCGTACGGCGGATCGTGCGGGTGTCCATCAACAGCCTTTCAGCGCGGTGGCTCGGCCGCCGGTGCTGCTGGCACGCCCGGGGCGTGCCAGCAGCGGCGCGGCCTACTTCTTCTTGTTCCAGTTTGTCGCTGCTTTCTTGGCGTGTCTCACATGCCTCAACTCCCGTTGATTGGACGTGGGGTTAGCAGTTGATGAGGGTCGTGTCGCGGACGTACCGTCCCGCCTCGTGGTGGTGCACTTTTTCTCTGCCGAGGGCTGGCAGTCCTGGGGACTCGATGGCGAGCCGTTGATCCCTGAGCGGATGCCGGTGCTGCTCGACGACGACTTCCTGTTCGAGGACAAGGGCGGCCCGCGGGCGACGCGGGCCGTGAACGCCTGGCTTCGTACGCTGCCGTCGAGCGGGGCGCCGTCGCCGAATTCGTGAAGGCCCCCCGAGGAAAAGCCCAAGGTGTCGCTGGTCGAGGCGATCCGCAAGACAAGACTCATCCCGGCCCAGCTGGAGAAGTCGGTACCGCAGATGCGCAGCAAGGGCCGGTTTCAGGTCGGCGCGGACGCCGACATCGTCGATCGGCGCGCCGAACCACAGGCTGATCCACAACGCGGCGGCAGCCACGATTCAGCGGCCCGCCCCGGGGCGTCTCCCCAGTCCATCCCGTTCCTCCCCTGCACGACCCCGGCCAGGTCGGCAGACACCGGGAGGAGCGGCAGGATACCCACAGCCCACGATCCGTGTCCGTTTCCCCTTTGACCACGAGTGGTGCGCGCCCGGCCACGCCCCCGGTACGCTGCACGGCCGACACAGAATCTTCATATCCCTGGGGGACTTATGAACGCGCGCTTTCACCGCGCCGGCATAGCCGCCGCTGCGGTCGCCGGCCTCGCGTTGACCGGGTGCAGCAGCAGCGACGACAACGGGAACGCCCGGCCGCCCCTCAGCCAGAACGAGACGCCGGCCGGCGACGACGCTTCCCCGGACGGCGACGACGTCCAGGACGACGACGCCGACCCGCAGACTCAGGCCTCCGGTGACCTTGCCCCGGGCGAGTCGTACACCTGGGAGAGCTCCGGGCTGTCGGTCACGATCGACCGCATCGAGGAGCTGGACCCCTCGACCCTCGAGGAGTGGGACCGTCCGAAGGAGGGGCGCACCCCGTTCCGGGTCCACCTCACCGTCGCCAACACCGGCCAACAACCGGTAGACCTCGGCTCGCTTTCCCTGAACGTGGAAGGCGCCACCAACGGCGGAGAGGTCTTCGTCGGCATGTACTCCGGCGACGTAGAGATCACCGGCCGTCTCGCCCCCGGCGTGACGGCGGAGAAGTCACAGAGCTGGTCCCTGGACACCGAGGCGTACGGCCGGGACATCCTCGTCACCGCCTCCTACTGGGGAGACGAAGAGGACATCGACCTGTGGACCGAGGACCCGCAGTGGGTCGGCACCATGGAGTAGCCATCCCCGCGGCTGTCCGGCCCCCTTTCGTACGGTGATCATGAAGGGCTTCTGGTTTCTCATGTCGGGCGCGGTCGTCGTCATGGTGCTTCTCGCGCCCCATGTGATCCGCTTTCGCATCACTCGTGGACAGTGGGGTGGCTGGCCATCCTGCTGGGCTTCATCGCCGTGATGGCCCTGCTGGGTCTGACGGCACGCCTCACCGTTACGGATGGCCGGCCGACGCTCGGTGGCGGCCTGGAATCCTGACCCGGTACGGGCCGGGGGAAGATCCTGCTTGATCAGCTCGTCCAGGTCTTGATCTGAGCGGCGACCTCCCGCACCGGGAGCCCGTCCCGGGCCGCGCGGGCCAGGGGGACAACGGTGTCCAGACCCGGGCTTACCGGAAGGCCACACGCCGAGAGGTAGGCCGCGGTCACCGTGGCCGCGTAAAGAAGATTCCGCGCCTCGAGACTGGGATTCCTCGCCAGTTCACACAGCAGCGCGGCGGCCTTGTGATGCGGCTCGGGATAGACCTCGTGGTTCAGGATCTCCGCCCGGTGCCGTGCTTCCGCCGCGACCGGCACGCCATAGTCGACGACCTGCGGATCTCCGGGGATCTGCTGCGCCACTGCCAGGAGCCAGGCGAGATCGATTCGCAGATTCACGCGGCTTCCCTCGGCGCGCTCTGTGCTATCTCACAGTTTCCGTCCAGCGAGAACCACCCGTGACGGTGAGACCCTCCGGCAGATCTTCAGCTACGACGAACACGGCCGCCTGCTTACCGAATGCGCCACCACACCGGGCAACGACGCCTGTAACGGCAGTGAGGCAACAACCACCTACGAGTACGATCCGGTGGGGAACCGCCTCACCCGAACTGCCCCTGATGCCCAAACCGCGTACAGCCATGATGCCGCCGACCAACTGACACAGACGGTCACGGGCACCGACACCGTCACCTACACCTACGACGCCGACGGCAACCAGACCGCGGCCGGACCCGACACCTTCACCTACGACGCGGCCGGACGCCTCACCGACGTCAACGCCGGCGACAAAACCGTCACCTACACCTACGACGCCGACGGCAACCGCACCACAGCCGCAGTCGACGGGAAACACGAGCGGACCACCTGGTGGGACATCGTCAACCCGCTCCCCCAGATCGCTACCGAGTACGACGGCTCCGGCACGCTCATCGGCAACCACACCTACGACCCGCTCGGCCGTATCCAAACCCGCAACACCAGCGCCTCACGCGTCGTAGGCCCGGGAATCCAGTACTACCACCATGACGCCCAAGGCTCCGTCACCGACGTCACCGACGACACCGGAGCCAACCAATACGGCTACAACTACACCGCCTTCGGCGTCACCAACGAGACAGCACTCGTCGACGACGCCCCACCCAACCCCTTCACGTACACAGGCCAATACAACGAACCCACCACTCAAGCCGCCGGCCAAAACCTCCGCGCCCGCAACTACAACCCCGATCTTGGCCGCTTCATCAGCCAGGACCCCGCTCCCAGACCGGCTGGCCAGCCCTACACCACTGCCTACGCCTACGCGGAAAACCTTCCCACCAGCCAAAGCGACCCCTCCGGCCGCTGCCCCATGTGTATCAGCGCAGGAATCGGAGGAGTCCTCGGAGGCGTCATCGAAGGCGGCATCTACGCCTTCACCACCGACGACTTCACCTGGGGCGGACTCGCACAAGCCGCAGGCCAAGGCGCGGTCATCGGAGCTGCCGGCGGAGCCCTCATGCCCGGCGCCGGCAACGCAGTGGCCCGCGCCACCAGCCTCACCGGAGGATCCCGCCTAGCCCTTTCCACAGGCGTCAACGCAGCAGTTGGCGCGGGCTACGCCTGGACCGTCAACACGGTCCTCTGTCGGCCCACCGATCCCACTGATCTTCTTATCGGCGCACTGGGAGGCGCGGCCAGCGGCCTGGTCGTAACGGCAGGAAATGGCGGGAGAAGCTCCGGACTTCGCTATTCTTTCGACGCCCTTGATGAGCCTACTTTCGGAGGCATACCATCGGGAAGCCGGGTTACATACACGGCCACCAGCACCAGGATCGGAGATGATGCGGCAACAGTGCGCAATGCGACAAACGTGGCACCTACTGGTCGGCATGATGTAATCGCCCATGGCACCACAGACGGCTTCCTGGATTTGGCTGAAGGGCGGGTCAATGGTGGGCAGATCGTCGATGCCGTCCGGTCCAATCCAAACTATAATGGATGTGGTCTCCGCCTACTGGTGTGCCACTCAGGAGCAACTAGTTCGAGAATCGGGCAACAAATAGCCGACGAGATGGGAGTCACCGTGCAGGCGCCGACGAACCGTGTGGGGACGAACAGGTATGGTGGCACGGGCCAGACGCCCGTAATTGCAGAAGGCGGGTACTGGAGAATCTACCTGCCGATCTTGGGCCAGTGATACCTTATCCGTTACGTTGGATTTTTTCGCGAGCTGAAAACAGAAATTCCTTCCGCCTGTGATCGACAGAGTGTGCGTGATGCACTATTGGAGGGGGCAAACTACGCTGAGGATAAAGTGCTCGGATATCTGGAATCGGGGTACACGCTCATCGATATGATGGGAAGGGAATCCGACATTCTGGATGACGAGACATCAATTCCCGGCGGCTCATCTATCATGACCGACGGCGAATGGATTTGGCGACAGGATCTTATTTATTATGTAAGACGCTATTCTCTGCATTTGCCCTATGAATTCGCCTCTGTCGCGACAAGGCTGGAACGAGTCCCTGCACTGGACCTAGCCACCCTGAGCCGACTAACTCGTAAGGTGCTCCGAGAGCTAGGCTACACTACAGAGTAGTGGGTCAGTATTCTATCAGAATTTTGCCCTCTACTCTGATGTGCCGGGCGGGGGCGGCTGGATAATAGTGGGTTGTGGAGTGGTTGTTGGCGGCCTCGCAGAGGCTGCCAACAACCAAAATATTCTGGCCCGTATAGGTTTGCAACGTATTGCCGGTCGGCTCCCGACGTCAGTGCGAGCCGCGCATAAATCGCATATTCTCGTGGATCATATCTGGCCTCTATGGTCTGGCAGTAATCGTGACCCGGAAATGCGCTCCTGCTGATCTCAATCATCATCTCATTGGATGTCTGATCGGGTCGTTTCGCGGGACAACTCGTGCACGTGGAGAGTTCATCCACCACCGCACAGATCCCCTCACCTGGAGATGTCGAAGCCGTCCGCTCGCCCAAGGGCAACAGCAAGGGCTACTTCGCGGCTCGGAAGGTCTCGTGGCTTCTACCGAAGGGCTGGAAGACCGCGTTGTCTGAGCGGGGGTAGGCCGCGCGCCAGGACCACACGCCTTGCCCCAGTCCCTTCGGGCCCCAGCTGACTTGGTGAAGGGCACGATCGACCTGAGTACGGATCGGGCCAGCCGTCGCGATCCATGACGCGCGGAGTCTGGTGGGCGTTCTGGAGAGCGACGCGCTGGTGCGGACGGTGGCCCCAGAGGCGTACGGAAGTGCCGGTGCGGGCGGTGTGCCGGGTCAGTGCCAGGCGTTCAGGAGGTCTTCGGGGGTGAGGGAGCGGATGCCTTCGGCGGTGCAGCCGTTGCGGGTGACGGCGAGGAGTGGGGTGGTGTCGTCGGCTCCTGGGAGTTGGGCTCGGTGGGCGATGAGGCGGGCGAGGTCGCGGGCGTCGAAGGGCTTGCTTTCCAGCCACTTGACCGATCCGGCGAAGGTGACCTTTTTGGCGATGGGGGAGCGGTCGGCGCCGATGAGGTCGATCTCCGGGTCGTTGGTTCGGGTCCAGTAGCCGCCGACGGTGTTGGTCCCGGCCGGGAGTACGTCGTCGGCCAGCCGCCAGAGCGCTTCGCGGATGACGGGCTCGACGGCGCGGCCGCGCCAGGAGGTCCAGCTCGTGCGGATGGCGTCGAGGACGCGGTCGCCGCGGCCGCGTTCGACGGCGGGGATACCGGGGCCGATGAAAGAGAGCCAGAAGCGCAGGTACGGGTCATCGATGCGGTAGCGGGTCTCGCGACTCGGTTTGGTGGACAGCGGTAGCTCGGCGGCGACCATGCGGCGGGATGTGAGGATGTCCAGGGAACGGGTGACGGAGCCGGGGTGCAGGCCGCCCGCGGCCCGCCCGATGAGGGTGAAGGTGCGTTCGCCTTGGCCGATGGCGCCCAGGACGGTGCGGGCTTGGGCTTCGGTGGGGAACTCGGCGGCCAGGGTGCGTTCGCCGCTGACGAGCAGGGCTGAGGTCGGCCTGCGCAGCGCGGTGGCGAGGTAGTCCCACAGGGTCGCGCCCTGGGGCCATTCTTCGAGGATCAGGGGGAGTCCGCCCGAGACGAGGTGGGCGTCGAAGGCGTCGGCGGCGGGCAGGTCGAGCATGGTGGCGACATCGGAGGGGTTGAGCGGGGGGATCACCATCTCGGTGCCGCGCTGGTAGAAGGGACGTCCGTAGGTGTTCAGCTGCTCCATCATGGCGATGTCGGAGCCGATCAGGACGATCAGGACCGGCAGCTTGGACAGGGTTCGGTCGAAGACTTTCTGCAGGGCGCCTTCGAAGCCGGGGTCCTCGCGTACGAGGTAGGGCATCTCGTCGAGGACCACGACGCTGGGGGTGTCGGTGGGGAGCGCGCCCGCGAGCATGCTCAGGGCAGCGTCCCACGTCTGCGGCGTACTGAAATCCGCGAAGCGGGACGCGTGGGGGAGGCCTGAGGCGGCCACCTCGGCGGCGAAGCCGGCCAGGTCTTCGTTTTTCGAGCCGCCGACGGCTGTGAAGAAGACATGCGGCAGGTCCTCGCGTTCCAGGAACTCCTCCACCAGACGGGACTTCCCCACGCGCCGGCGGCCTCGGATCAGGACGGCCCGGCCCGGTCTACCGGTGCGTCCGCCGGTGCGTACCGGAGTGAGGAGGTCATCGAGCAGGCCGAGCTCGGTCCGGCGTCCGATGAATCCGTTCACGGTGAGATCACCTCGCGCGTGGGAAGATACTTCCATTGATGATACGCACCTCGGTGTGAGTATCCAGCCCAGGAGCTGGTCCGAGTGGCTGACCTGCGGAAACGCAGATTGCGGGGGGCACTTTTTGCGCCCATGGGTGAGCGCATCGGTGCTCACCGGCCCCGGGGGCAGCCCTTGCCTCGCAAGGGATGTGCGCTTCTTCGTCCCCTCCTGTGGTCTCCTGGGCTCCGATCGGGGAGTGTTGGTGCGGAGATCTGAGACATGAGCCGAGCCGCCGCAGGCAGCAGTAATAATCCGTGGGTTGGGTGCGCAGCTGGGGCTGACGCGGTGGGCTCGCCGTGATGCCGGGAGTGCCTTCTTCGGCGACTGAGGGCACCGGCCGCCAGGGCACCTATTAATTGATAATGGGAGTCATGTTCATATAGCCTTCCGGTGTCTCGCCCGTGCTCTCCGAGGAGGAAGCCTCATGGCCGTTCCCAAGCGGAAGATGTCCCGCAGCAACACCCGGCACCGTCGCGCCCAGTGGAAGGCCACTGTCCCGCAGCTGGTGCCGGTGACCGTGGACGGCGAGACACGGCTGGTGCCGCAGAACCTGGTCAAGGCCTATCAGCGCGGGCTCTTGTAGCCCGCCCTGACGAGGGGGAGCCATGGCGGGAGGTGTACAGGCGATCTCCCCATTGCGTGATTCCAGGCGGAGTATCCCGACAGCCGTGTTGGGGAGCGCCGCCTCGGACAAGCCCGTCATCCTGCCGATGGAAGCGATCGAGCTGGATTAGTTCCGCCGGCACCACACGGGGCCACACGTGGTGGTACGGCCTCCTACTGGGCGGCTGCGGCGCCTCGGCTGTCAATCAAGCTCTATACGGACAGAATGTGTTCTCTGTCAAGTCCTGCGTGTCGAGGTCAATGGCTGCACCTCCGGCATGGTGTCGGTGTTCAGTGTGCTGCTGTGGCTACGCGCTCGCGGAGCCGGGCGAGCTTCTGGGCCGCGCCGGTGTCCGGGGCGGCCCAGTTCAACACGATGTGCAGGTCGGCGCGTTCGATGGTCATGATGTCGCAGTCGAGGACGATCTCGCCGAGCTCGGGGTGGATGGCTTCGTTGATCTCTAGGGGTTCTGGCTCAACTTCCGTGAAGGGCCACGGTGAGTGACGGCTGACGCCAGAGTCGGGCTCCGGGATGTTGCCCGAAAATGATCAGTGGTGATTTTGGTGTGGCCGACAGTTCAGCGCCGTGGAAGAGACAATGCTCCGGCTGGAGGAACTGCTGTTTCCGTCGATCGCGGACGTTGCGGTGCTGTCGGCGGACGTGAACAACGAGACGATCCGGATCGGAGCTCGCAGGACGTCGGCCGGCTCGACCTGTCCGGACTGCGGGACCTGGTCGAGTCGGGTGCACAGCTCCTACCTGCGGTTTCCGGCCGACGTGCCAACAGGAGGGCGGCGGGTGCTGCTGAGCTTGCTCGTCCGCCGGTTCTTTTGTCCGAACACTTCCTGCGGCCGGCGGACGTTCGTTGAGCAGGTGCCGGGGCTGACACGGCGGCACAGCCGGTGGAGTGAGCGCCTACGTTCGACGATGGCCTCGGTCGGCCTGGCGCTCGCCGGCCGAGCTGGCGCCCGGATGGCCCGGGTCGTCGGGGTTTCTGTCAGCCGCAGCACCGTGTTGCGGCTGGTTGACGCGTTGCCCGAGCCGGATGTTCCGTCCCCACGGGTGGTCGGCGTCGACGAGTACGCCACGCGCAAGGGCCGCGTCTATGGAACGGTGCTGGTCGACGCTGACTCCCGCCGACCGGTGGACCTCCTGCCCGACCGCGAGGCGTCCAGTCTGGCCAGGTGGCTCGCCCAGCGACCCGGGATCGAGGTCGTCTGCCGGGACCGGGCGCCGTTCTCGCGGAAGGTGCCACGGCAGGGGCTCCCCAGGCTGTTCAGGTCGCCGACAGGTGGCACTTGTGGAACAACCTCGGCGAGGCCGCCGAGCGGGCCGTCGCCCGCCACCGCCAGTGCCTGCGCGTCCTTCTCCCCGAACCGGCTCAGGCGAAGAGCGGCGAGCTGATGCCAGCTGAGGAGGCGCCGGACCCACCCTGGCGGAGCCATCGGTTCGCCAACCGCATCCGGGCCAGGCACGCCACCGTCCACGCGATGTTGGAAGCCGGCCACAGCCGCCGGTCCATCGGCCGCCAACTTCACATGACCCATCACACCGTCAAGAGTCTCGCCGATGCGGCCAGGCCCGAAGACCTCTTCCGCGGTCAATGGCAGAACAACCGGACCTCCACTCTCGACGAGTACAAGCCCTACCTCGATGAACGCTGGGACGAGGGCTGCACGAACGCCTGGAAGCTGTGGGAGGAGATCATCTCGCTCGGCTACAACGGCAGCTACGGCATCGTCAGTGCCTACATCAGGAAGAAGCGCACCTCACCCCGGCCGGTCACCGCACGACCCCCAGCACCTCGTGTGGTCACCCGGTGGATTCTCAGCCGACCCGAAACCCTCACCGAAATCGAACAGCTCCGGCTGAAGGCTGTCCTGACCAACTGCCCCGAACTCGAAGCCCTCACCGGACACGTCCGGACCTTCGCCCAGATGCTCACCGAGCGCCATGGCGTGCGCCTGCCAGACTGGCTCCACGCCGTCCGACAGGACGACCTCCCCAGCCTCCACACCCTCGCCGCAGGTATCGACCGCGACCTCGACGCCGTCATCGCCGGGCTCACCCTGCCCTGGAACTCCGGCGTCGTCGAGGGCCATGTCAACCGGATCAAGATGCTCAAACGGCAGATGTTCGGCCGTGCTGGGTTCCGCCTCCTTCGCAAGCGAGTTCTCCTCGCATGACCACGGAGCGCTACCGCTTCACGAAAGTTGAGCCAGAACCCCTGTAGTGACGTCACCTGTCGATGAGTTCGGGAGGCACTCGGATCCACGGATGGGTGATGTTGATGAGTTTGGGAGGCGTCTTCCCTCCTGCCACGGCAGCAAGCGGAGGAGCCCGCCAAGGCCGGCTGAGCTCTGCCGCTACCTCCCTCAATGGTCCGCCGCCCTCACAGGCGACGGACCTTCCTTCGGTCAGCTCGCCAAAGTTGCCTGGTGAAAGTACATACGCCAGCCCGTTTCCGTCAGACGCCACAAGGAGCTCCGCCATGCTCGGCGCCCGCTGCTGTCGGAGAAGTACGTCAGGTGAACTATGCCCGGAGCGAGTACGACCCCGGACATCTCGCTGACCTCGACCGGAGACTCCGGGCCTACTGAACCGGCACTCGTCACGGTGAGAATCGACGTCGCATCCCAACGCCTGCCAGACGCTCCGAACTCGGTGAACTCCGGGTCCAGAAGCTCCGAGACCAAAGCCGGGGAAGTACGCACGTCAGGGTCGAGAAGCCGCATCTCCGCCGCGATGGCGGCCTGAAGGGCCAGTTCACTCTCGTCTGCCATGCATGAACCCTACGGACGGACCCCGTCCCCCTAAAACGAATAGTTGACGGGACGGGAGCGGACAGCAGTGCCGTCCTTTCTCGTCAACAACCCGGGGTGGGCTGATCACTAACTGCCGTCGGAAACCGTGCATAAGTGCTGTCACTACGCATCGACGAAGCCATGCGCACGATCGCCGGGTTCCAGGGCACCCCGGACGACGTTGAGGAGGCGGTCGCCGCGCGCCTGGCGCGTGCCCGGTACCTGTATGAGGGCCGGCACCGGTTCGTCGTGCTCCTCGAGGAGTGGGTGACCCACCCTCGCATCGGCAGCGGGGGAGGAGATGGCCGGCCAGCCCGCGCACCTGCTGACCGTGATGCTGCTGTCCTCGGTCTCGCTCGGCATCATTCCCCTGGCACCGAGCGCGGTGTGGCCGCTGGAGGCATTCTGCCTCTACGGCCACATCTTGGCTAAAGCCATTCCTGGCGATGCTTTCTGTAGTGCTTTAACTGTGATTCTGAAGCCAGGCGGTCAGCTTTCTCTATTTCTCGGCAGGCTTCATGTTTGATCTCTTTGATGAGTCGTTCGATCTTTATGTTTGTCTTTAAGTTTGTGTCTTTTCTTTCCTGCGTCATGGTGGCCAGTCGCACAGCTTCAGAGGGGTCGATCAAAGAAAGCGCAACCAGTGCATCTCTCGAATGCAGGTTTTCTCTATCGCCCTCGTTTTCCTGGCGGGCGGTATGTATAACGTGGATTGCAATTTGCTTGGCAGTGGCTGGCTTATGGGTCGCGAGGTCAAAGGCAAAGCGTGCCAAGTGATCCAAAGGGTAATCACTTTGAATGTGGAGTGCTGTCATTGCGATTCTTGCTGCTTCTTGCGGATCATTCGACAAATTAATCGCGATGATTCCACTCAATATGCGCATAAGTGGCTCTGGTTTGAGAGTTTCGCGAGCGAATCTCTCGCATTCTGTGACAAGAAGTTCCTTCTGTCGGGGAGCGTGGCTCGCGAGATTTTGAGCCAGGGCCAGTAGCGCCAAGGCCCGGTCTTTCGGGCGGCCGATGCCTTCGAGGAGCTGTTGTGCTTCCTCGATGAGCTTCTGCGTGTGCTCGGGGTTGGTCGCTGCCAGATCCTCGGCGGTGCTCGACTTCGCCAGGGCGCGCTCAATATGCATGTTCTTGGGAATGGCTCGGGCTACTTGCTGGGAGAGTTGGGGATTCAGGTCGCGCAACCTCTCGAAAATGGAGTAGAGAAATTCCCCTCGCGTCGTCTCGTCGTGAATGTTGCGGATTATCTGCAAGGCGCTGTCGGGGTCCACGAGAACCATTGATTCCGCCACTTCCGCCAGCCACCTGTCACGCATGGATTTCTTGATGGCGGCCGTTCTTGCGAACCTTTCTGCATTCTTTGGATCGGCACGCAGGAGTTCGTCAAAGACCGCTCCCAGGGCCGCTTGTCGGACTGATTTGTCAGTGATGCAGTGGGCGACTTTTTCGGCTCGACCCGGTGAGATTTTTGCCAATTCTGAGACCAGATATTTCAGTGCCCGATCCCTGTACTCCGGGTTCTTGATGCTGTGTGCCACGGCTTCTGCGTAATCCGGTTTCTTGGGGGCCAGAGCATTGGCGATGCGACTGAGCCGGAAATCGCCGTGCGGCTGCTTCCTTTCCGGAAGATCCCTAGCGATGCGGAGGGCTCGTTCCGGGTGGGTGGGCGCCATCAATTCGGCGACCTCGAGCAGAAGCTTATCCTGGTAGGATTTATCGAACTCTGATTTATCGATCTCTTGGATGAGGGTCTCTGCCTGGTCTGGAGCAACCGCTACGAGAGCCCGGAGAGTCGCACTCAGTTCTTCCGGATAATGCGGGAATGAGGTGGCCTTTTTTAGCAGGCTTACGGCCAGCTGCGCGAGTGCTCGTGCCCGCTGAGGATCCACAGTTGCCAGTGCCACGGCAACTTCTGCCAGTGGTTGTACTTGCGCGATGCACTTGGGGATCGAATGGGAATTTCGCCCCATTTTGGAACAGAAGGCATCGGCTTGTCGTTCGGCTTCCCTGGCCAAGCGGACGCCGAGGTCTTCATCGATCGGCATCATGGCCACCGCGAGCCGTGCCATCCACTGGATCCGTTTCCCGTTGTCGGAAAGATGCCGACTGACTACCTCCCCCTGCGTCAGCAACAGCCTCGCCCGACCCTTGGCCTGCGCGATCTGCTGCCGCTGAAAGTGTGCATCCCGTTCGTCTTGCTCGGCACGCACCGCGCGGGCCGCCGCGAGGTCAGGCACCGGCGCATCGTCATGAAAGTCCGATCCAGAACCCTGACTCGTCTCGCTGCGCACGGCGGCGGCCTCGGAGGATTCGGCATCCGATCGGCCCCGAGACTGACCGGAGACACGCTCAGCGTGTTGATTCTGAAGGATCCCGAGTTGGTCGGCTGTTTCGGTGCCGTTCTGCTGTGGCGAGGGCAGCCCTTCGGCCCGTAGCTGGAAGTGGAGGTGCCGGTAGATGTCACCGAGGCTGATCACGTGGCCCGCGCCGGCGATGCCGGAGCGCATCACGCGCAGCAGCCGTTCGGTGAAGGCGGTGTGTTTCTCTCCGGGGAGAATCAGCGCTGTGCGGTTAGCGGGCGCCGCGGTCATGATGTAGGTGCCGGCGACCTCCAGCTGCCCCAGCACGGCAGCGTCGTCGTCGGCCAGTGTTTCGCCGATGGCTCTGCCGCTGAAACAGCTGTCGAGAATGACCGCTTTGATTGCTGCCCTGCTGTCCAGGAACACCTCCCGCACCGCATCGAACGGCAGCGCCGTGAACGGCAACTGCTCCCGCCGTGTGGAGGACAACGCCAGATACAGCTCACGGCGCCGCACGCTGAGCAGACCGTGCCCGCTGTAGTAGAACAGCAGCAGGTCTTCCGCATCCGCCGCCGCCTGGCCCACCAATGTCCCCACCTCAGCCAGGCCAGCCGTCGGGGGCACCACCGCGCAATGAACGGGATCGAAGCCACCCAGCCCCGGATGGGTAAGGACTCTGTGCAGGTCGAAAATGTTGTTGGCGACGACCGGAACATCAGGAAGCTCTGGATCGTCATACGTCGGCACCCCGACCAGCACCACACGCGACCGGCCCGGATCCACCGCACGCACACTCACCGGCCGCCCCGCAGCACCTCACGCAGCAACGCCTCGACATCCCCAACCCGCTTCGCATCCACCTCAACCCGGTGACCCTCCGGCCCGTGCACCACGATGCGGATGTCTGAACGACGCGGCTGCGCCAGGAAGGCGCGCAGCGAGGCGGCCAGTACCGTCAGCGCACCGCCGCTGCTCACAGCGATCACCAGCGCGTCAGAAAGCCCACCCAACTCACCCGGTGAGGGAACTGCGGTCGACAGGGCGACCATCCCGCGCAGTTCGGGCTCTGCCCGCAGCCAATCCGACAGGTCTATCAGCCCGTCGACGGGCTCTTCGCCCTCCACTAGAAGCCGCACAGTACTCATGTGATCCCCCTCCGTGACGTCGCCCCAGTATGCCGAATCCCAGCACACCGGAGAACAGAAAGGCGCTTCAGACCCCCCAAGGAAAGCCGAAGCGACAACACCGGCCTCTCTCATTCAACGATTCCCCCCATCACCTCCATCGGCAGCTACCTCCGCATCGCGAAGAAGGGCAACGCCCCGGTGACGGGGCCGCGGGGGGGCGTTCTGGCTCCGGGCTGAGGTCGGCGTATGGGCAGAGCAGAGGTGGAGGCCTCGCCGTGGCGTGCTGACATGCGGGTGGCGGAGCCGGAGATCACGGTGTGTACGCCGGGCCGCCAGTCGCTGCTGCGCGTCTCCTGGGAAGGCACCCAGCTGGTGTGCCCTGTCCTCGCACGCCAGGACTGGGCTGATGGGCGGGTCGCGTACCAGGTCGTGATGCCGACCCCGGTCGGGTGCGGTGCGATCCGGCTGCTGTGGTGGGACTCGTCCACGATGCGCGCGGTCCCTTCAACGGAAGGCTGATCTGCTCGGTGCCCCCGACGGTCAATGGGTGGCAGGGGGCCACCCCGTGGCACTCGCCGGGGCCGTCGAGGACGCTGGCCTGCTGAGCAGCCGCCCGGGGCCGGGCCTGCCGCGAGATGGTCAGGTGTTGGCGGGTTCGGAGATCTCCAGGGCTTCGGCCACCCGGCGGGCCATGGCGGCGACGCGGGGCGGGAGACAGCTGTCGAGTGAGTCGACGTCGTCGCAGATCTTGGCGCGCAGGCCGTGCAGGCACGCCTCGGTGAACAGCTTCTGCGGGTCTTCCTCGGGGCGCTGTGCTTCTTCGGCATGCCGCTGGCCGCGGCCGTATGCCATCTGCAGGGCCGGGCGTCCGCTGGTGCCCTTGGGAGCCGGCTGGCCCAGGAGGCCCGCCAGCTGGGTGTGGTCGCTGTCCCGGGTGCCGGCGGCCCGGCTGTGCTGCTGGCTGGTCTGCAGGTAGGAGCGGAGCGTGTTGGGGTCGATGCCGTCCTGCTGGCAGAACGCGGCGATGAGCATGGACGCCAGGTCCATGGTGTCGGCGGCGTCCCCGGCCCGGTACAGGGTCATCCGCTGCCAGTCGTGCGCCATGTTCGGCTCGGTGTAGCGCAGGACTTCCTGGCAGTTGAGAACGGCTTCGCTCACGAGCTCGTGGACCGCGCGGCGCAGCGGCTCGGGCATGGGGATGGATTCCAGCGCCGGGACGCTATGCCTCCGGCAGGTGGGGCGGGACGCGACAAGCCGGTCGTTCCGCCGGATTGGCGAGCCGCAGCGTCGACCCGGCCGATGATTGCCACCTGCAGGGGGAGTGGACGGTGTGGGTGGCAATGACTGCCACCCGGTGCCAACAGTGCCAACGGTGCCAATAAGTGTTGGCACTGGTGGCAACCCGATTGCCACTTGCCACCTCGGGGTGGCAATCGGGGTCGGCATCCCTGATGCCGGCAACGCTTACCCGTGCCTACCGCGGTTGCCAGTCTCACCGGCCCTGTCGAGTGCCGAAGCGTCAGAAGAGCACCGGGCCAGTCCCGTTCGTTGGCCGGCCCTATCACAGCGGGTCGTGCGGGCGGACGAGGCGGAAGGGCTGCCCCTTCAGGTCAGCGATGGTGATTCCCACTTGTCCGTTGCAAAGCCAGTGAACTCTTATGCGCCAGGTGATATCCCCGGGTGAACTGAGACTCGTGTGAAGTTCGAAGTACTCGGGGTCCAGATGCGAGACCTTGTACGGGAATTTGTTTCCCCTGCCGATCGGATCCAATTCGGGCGCTGCGTTGTCGAGATCTACTCGGCCGAAGTGCACGTCGAACGTGCGTGGATCCATGGGGGCGGGTGAGGGCTTACGCTCGATGCACACGATTTCGGGAGGAGTATCCCGCGACTCGACTTGGATCTCCATCTTGCGCAGGACCACAGCGCGCTCAACGTTGGCTTCGACCGTCAGGTACACGGCGGTGTCCCAGAGATCCACCCAGTTAGGTGAGTCCTGTAGCTCTGCAAGGTCCATCGGTGGAGTGCCGATGTGTCCGCGAGCGCTGGCATCACTGGAAGCCGCCACAATGATGGGGGCCGACGATGAGGAAACCAGCACAGCGTCGCGGCCTCGAGCCATGACCTTGTCCGCCACACGGGTCACGAGTCCGCTGATGGCGGAGGCGACCCCCGCGAGGACCGCTGCCAAGATCCATTTGCTGATCCCGGGTACAACGACAGCGACAGCCACGGCAGCAACAAGTAAGGCAACTGCGCCGATGCGCAGGGCTAATCGACGAGACCACATGGCGTCCTCCCGAGTACATATGGTGTCCGACCTGGCCAGGCAAGCAAGTCGTTCGCCTGGTCGCCGGTGACCTCCAACTCGAACATAGACCTGGCACTGGGCGGTGCTGAGTGCGTACTCAGACCCAGCAAGTCACCGGCTGAAGGCTCGCTGGTGAGCAACCCGCTCGGAACGCTTGTGCCGGCTACCTCACCGACGCACGAACCGAGCCCGCACAGCGACCAGCACGGGCTCCTGGCCCGGGCACGCACCTACCTGGGCGCCGTCATCGCCAAGGCCAACCTGATCCCCCGGCCCTGACGCCACCGTGCGCCGCCCGCCCTCCCAGCCAGGCGGTGTTCCGGTTCCCCCCGTCCCTCAACTGTGCCGGAGGGACGTTTGAGTCAGTGCGTGGTGGAAGCGCGGAATCGCTGTAGCAGTTCAAGGGCTGGGGGACTGTCTGGGTCGAAGCCGTGGATCCCATCCAACTCGGCGGGTACGTCTGGCCCCCACAGGCGGGCGCCGTGGCACTGGAAGCAGAAGGCGATCTGGAAGAGCAGGCGCGTGGCGCTGTGAGCGCGTATGCCCCAGCCCGGGTTGAAGCAACGGTGCAGCTCACTGTCGGGCACCGAACTGATCAGTGTCAGGGTGCTGCTGATCTGAGTGGCCTCCCAGATCGCGACATCGTCACCCACCAGGTCCGGCGCGCTGAGATGCCTCATGCCATCGGTGATCCGGACGACCTCAATCAATTCGGTCTGGTCTTGAACGGGTGGAAGCAGCATGCACGAAGGATCACAGCGCAACGTGCCGAGTGCCAGAGGCGCAGACCCGGCGGCGTCAGGATCTGCGTCGTGCGGAAAAGTGCTGGCACCAAAGGGACGGTCCTTGCCGCCACCCTGGCCGGCGACCAGGACCGCTCGCCGGCCCGACCGGCAAGCTGTACGCCGCCGGCGCCTGGGGGCCAAGCCCGACCGTACGTACGCACCTGAGGGCCGCTGGGGCGATGGAGACGTGAGTTGAACTTCAGCTCTTCGAGGACGGCGGTCTGCGGGTGTTCATGACCCGCCTCTCCGACGGTCTCAGGGAGTGTTGTGTGGAGGACAGCGAGGCGGAACAGGTCCTCTTCGACGCGGCCGCTGTCATCCTCACCCGGCACATGTGGAGCTGATCCGTCCGGTCCCCGACGAGGTGGGTTACCACGGGAACTGGGCAGTGGCGGTGGGAGCCAACCGGTTCCGCGGCCGCCGCAGGCACAGCGGGAAGTCGTATTTCCCCAGGAACCGCAGATACGGCGCCGACACGTATGAGGAGGGCACCGGCGCGCCACTCTGGCCGGTCTGCGAGGCGGATAGGGCACGGTGACGCGAAGGTTTCTCGGCCACTTGCTCCGTTCGCTGGACTCCGGAGAGGTACGCGCGAGGGCTTGAGCGACGAAGGATGAGTCTTGTCCTGTGGGGCGGCACGGGGCCCGGGGGACCTCATTGGCCGGCGGGATACCCTTGGGGCCTTCCCAGGACACCGATGCCTCCACGGGTGGGTGTCCTCTCATTCAGCCCGTCTGTGGCAAGCATCTGCCGGCGCTGTCGCCTCATCGTGTGGGGTTGTCGTTGAGCCAGGTGGTGGGGATGAGTTTTTCGCCGTTGCGCCAGTTGTAGCGGACGGAGTCCTGGAACCAGGGGTGGGGCAGGTCCGCGTGGTCACTGACGATCATCTGGAAGTTCGGGGAGAGCTCTGTGGTGACTTCATGCATGAGTTCGAAGAGGCGGGTGACGGTCACTCGGTCTTCGTCCAGGGCGATGTCTTCCAGTCGTCCTCGCTGTTTGGCCATGTCGGAGGGATAGTAGGGCTGAGTCGGCTGGTCGAGCATGAGGAAGCGGGGGACGGGCCGGCTGTTGGCGACGAAGTACTGGTGGAGGGCGAGGTGGGCGGCCACGTGGTAGCCGACGTGGTTCTTGCCGCTGCCGATGCGGAGCAGTTCGGTGATGCCTTCGAGGGTGTCGGCGACGACGGTGAGCTTTTTGAGGTCCAGGCGGACCAAGCGGTCACCGTGTTCGAGTCGCAGGGTTCGGGCGTGGCCGGTCATCTTGCCGCTGAGGTAGCTGATGCTGTGGGTGAGTCGGTCGTCGATGGCCTCGGCATCGAGCTGCTCCTCGAGGCCTTGGACGAGCCGTTGGGCGACGGCGACGTCCGATTCGAGGTTTTGGAGGTGTGCTCTGTTCGACGCGGTGCTGATCTGGCTCAGGTAGGCGCTGATCCTGCCTCGGGTGAAGGCCTGGGCTTCGGCTTGTCCGAGGAGGCCTGCCTGCTGGTTGCGCTGTTCGGCGATGATGCTGAGGGCACCTTCGATGCCTTGGAGCTGTTCGCGCAGGCGCGCCGCCGTCTGCTCGATCTCCCGCAGAGCCTGCTCGCGGCGGGGGTTGACGGTTTGGACGCTGTCGAGCTGCCCGCGCAGGTCTGAGAGGGTGGTGTGCATATCGGCGACAGTGGGGTCGGGTTCGGGGAGGTCGTGCCCGCACAGGGGACAGCTGTGTTCGCCGGCAACACTGTCGGGTACGAGATCGAGCGCGGACAGACGTGATATGCCGCGGGCGACGGCGCCGGTGTAGCCGGCGGCCTGTGTCTCCAGATCGTTCAGCAGCTGGCGTTCTTCTGCGAGTGAGCGCAGTTGCCGCCGGAGAGCCGATGTCTGCTCGGTGAGGCGAAGTTCCTGCCGCCGTTGGTCCTCGTCCGCGCTGCCCCGGGTGGACTGGAAGGAGACTGCCTGCTGCAGCGCAGCGACGGCGGCTGCCCTGTCCGAGGTGACGCTGTTGTCGGTGAGTAGCCCATGGACGCGGGCCTCCCCAAGGAGGGACTCAAGGCGCGCTTCGATCCCCTGGTGTGTTTCCTGGGCCGCTTTGAGAGTGTGCTCGGCACGGCGGAGGGCTCGCTTGGCCTGAGTGAGCTGGTGTTGAAGCACTGCCTGGTCTTCTGGGACCGCTCCGAGAAAGTAGGGGATCGTGGCCTTGAGGCTTTCTGGAATACCCCGCTCATTTTGCCGGTGGAACAGGGATCGCTTGGAAGCGACCTCGTCCTGGTTCTGCAGACAGAGCAGGACGGCGTGCCCGAGGTTGGCGCTGAGCGCGGGGAGCAGGCTTCCCGACGGTGACTCGCTGCGAGTAGCTCCGATGCCTATGCGGCGTCCGAGCTGCTGGCGCAGCTGCGTGGAGTCGGTGTTGACGCGGAGGTCGGCCAGCTCCGGGACGCCGAGGCTATTGCCGACCTCGAGCATGGCGTTGGTGACTGACTTGGCGCCGGGGCGAGGTGCCGGCCGTGCGGCCAGGACGCGGGTGTCGGGCAGCTGCAGGATGACCGCATACCACGAGACGGTGTTGAAGATAGGGCTGATCGGGAGTGTGGCTTCGTCTCTGCCGAGGCAGAAGTCGACGATGTCGAGCAGCGCGCTCTTGCCCGTCTGGGAGGTGCCGGTGACGATGTTGAGCTCGCCGAGCCGGAAGTCCAGGACGCGCTTTTCGCCGCTCTTGCTGTAGAGGATGATCGACCGGATCTGCACCGGTTCAGGGTCTCACGCCGAGCAGCGCAAACACGGTGGAAGGCTCAGACTTGGAAGTCCAACGGCCCATCAACGAAGCTGCCTTGATCAGGTCGGCGAGTTCGCCCCGCGGGTGGGACTTTGCCGGAATACTGCTCTTGAGGAAGCCGTGCTCGATGGTGAGCATCTGGTGGCGGAGGCCGAAGCGCAGGCCTTCCCGGACGGGGCTCGCCAGTGAGGTGCAGCGGGCGCCCATGCCAGCGACGAGCACCGGGTGGGCCGCTACCCAGTTCGCGAGGTGAGTGCGCGTCGAGATGGGCAGCACTCGCCGGGTGGGCCGGTGCAGGACCAGCGGGGCCACGACGAACGCCATCGGCCACGGCATCAGCGCGCCGGAGGAAGCCCGCTCGTAGTCACGTGCCGCCGTGGCAGTGACCGCGGCCACGAGGGCTGGATTCAGGAAGGCGGCGCTGGCCTGCGGCCGCTGTGTCCAGCTAGGCACGTGCCCTGATCAAGTTCGCCACCCGTTCCCTGAAGTCAGGATGCCATCCCACCCGTCCGCGGTCGGCCAGTTCGTGATGCTTGCCCCGAGAGAAGAACGCCTCGTCGTACGCCTCACGGATCTGGTACCTGGTCTGTTCCAGGGTCTTGCGCAGTAATGCCTTTCCGGCCTGCTCCTGCTCCCGGTCCGTGGCGTCATCGCCCAGGTCGTCGAGCATCCAATCGAACTCCCGATCCCATTCGTCCACGAGATTGTGTTCGAACCGTGCCAGTTCCTCGAGATCGACCAGGTCATCCTCGATCCAGGCCACGGTCTGAGTGTAGGCGCGGTAGTAGTCCACCATGGCCTTGTTCAGCTGGCGGCTGGCACCCACCCAGTGCAGCTGGTGGACGAAGCAGGCATCGGCCAGCTCGGTCTCCGCCTCTGGGGTGAAGTCCTCGCGCTCCACCAGTGTGGGCAGCCTGTCAGAGGTGTAGTCGTCGCGGATGCGGCTGATGCGCTGCATCAGCCGGGTCACAGAGACACTGGTGTGCCGCTTCTGAAGCATGTGTACGGTCTGCTCGTACCACCACGCCCACAGCTGCCGCATGAAGGAATCGGCGTGCCCGTCGGGAAGAACGGCCCTCAGCTTCATCCTTACCTGAGCATCGAGGTCGTCAATGGACGGCGTGCCATCGATGACCCGCATCCGCTTGACGAAGACGGCGCGCTGAGCCGGCGGAAGGGCCAAAAAGGCCACCCGTGCGTCCTTCGTCCCCCTGGCCTCCGACTCCTGAGCAGCAGCGGTGAGTAGGTCTAGAGCCTGAGCGGGCAATGGACCGGATGCCTTGAGCGCAGCCATGGCCGTGCCCGGACGGGCCACCTGCGTGGTAACCAGAGTCAGCACGGGGCCGTACTCGTCGCCAGGGGCATGCGTGTCCATCCACGACTGGATGGTCCGCCACACATCGTCGTCCTTGTCACCAAGCGACCGCACACCGCGGACGTGATGCTTAACCTGCAGCAGCTCAACTGGCCGGCCCCCCTCATCCCACGCGACATCATCGTGGAGCTCCAAGCTGATCGCCCCATCAGGGCGCTCTTCTTGCCCCCGCAGCAGCTCAAGAAGGGCGAGCTGCGCCTGGAAGATATAGCCCAAGGCAGACGCGGATGCCTCATGTGCGGAGGACGCCATACCCACAGTCTCCCGATTCCGCTATCGCCATGTCTAGCTCAACATCAATCGAACGCCCGTACGATGATAGCCGTGCTGTCGGCCTCAAAGTACTCCCCCTCCAGACCGAGTTGGACGAGACGTGTCAGCCCTGGTGACTTGACATAAGTCCGTGCAGGAGCTCATGAAGAACGGGTATCTGCCCACCGACGCCCGTATCAACGCATGCGCCGCTGGTTCCGGCGGGACCAAGGAGGGTCACGCGCGTTGCGTTGCGGGGCTCGTGAAGAGCGGTGTCCGCCAGGACCTCTTGAACAGGGTCTGTGATCTGGCCGCCAAGTAATCACCTGCTCCGGTCCGGCGCACCCGGAAAGGGATCGCGCCGGACCGGAGCTTTGCTTCAGAGCGGCAATGCAGGCAGCGCTCTCGATCACCGGGGTGGCCGTGGACGGATTCGGCGAGGCCTGCGGCGTGATGCGATCGTGGCTGCGCGATGTCGAGCTGACGGCATGCCGCGTCATCCACGCCGACCGTGTCCCCTCGATCAGGGAAGCTGAGGGGAGCTTCCGCGACGCATGGAAGCGGGTATGAACCCATCAACGGAGGGCTGCCTCCGTCGCTGCCGGCAGCCTTTGTTCACCGTGCGGTCGGTTTCGCGGACGTGCAGCAGAGTCTTGTTAGTTTCCGGAAAGTGCCAAGATCATGTGCCCTGTCATCCCAGCCATCCGCATGCTTACGTGAGTCAGGTAGCACAGGTCGAAGGCTTAAGAAGTGGGCTGGATTTCCCCTTCGTCGCCTGCCGCTGCGGCGAGGGGTTCGATGCTGGGGCCGCGGTATTCGGGGTGTGCGCGGTCCATGGCGGCGGCGATGTGGAGGGGGACGGGGTGGCGGGTGCGTGCGTCCCAGGCCAGGGACTGGTGACACAACTGGGCTGCGACCCCGGCGAGCTGCTCCGGATCCCAGGTTCCCGGGTGGGGGACGGAGATCTGGGTGGCGGTGAAGCTGTGCCAGTCCTTGCGCTGGAGGGCCCAGTCGTCCTGGGGGAGGGTGAAGCGGGTGTGGAGGCCGCCGATGCTGCCTTCCTGGCCGTAGCCTTCGTAGGTGCGTGAGGCCTGGGCGATGTACCAGCTGGTGGTGCCGGTGCTGGTGGTGCGCCGGTAGAGGAGGTCCTTGGGTTTGGGGGGGCGCTTGGGGTTCTTGCGGGGGCTGGCGGTGTTTTCTACCGGGGTGGGGACTTCGCCGTAGGAGGTGTTGATGGCGACCACGGCGACGGGTCGGGTGGGGGAGCGCAGGTCATCTCCGGGCAGGGGTCCGTTGCCGAGGCGGACGTTCTGGAGGCCGGGCCAGATGGTGCGGCAGGCTTCTGTGTCCACGAGGATGATCAGTGGTCGGTCGCAGGGCAGGACCTTGAGTGCCGACTCGATGTGCTGACGGGCGAGGAGGGCGCCCTCTTCGTGGCGGGCGTGGCCGTTGCGGCCGATGGTGCCCCGGCCGAAGGCCGCTTCCGCTGCCGCTTGGGGGAGCCAGTCGTGCCTGTTGTGGTCGTAGGAGGTCAGGTGCCAGGGCACGGCGGGGTCGTCGCTCGTGTGGAGGGCGGTGAGGACTTCGACCATCTGGGTGCGGTCGGCGGCGCCGGGGCGGCGATTGCTGATGCGCTGTTGTCGTAGGTGGATGCCGACCAGGATGGGTTCGTCCGACAGGTTGGTGACGTGGCGGAGACGGTCGTCGACGCAGCCGAGCCGGAACAGGAGATCGCGCAGGGCATTGACTGCCTTGTAGTCCTTGGGGGTGTCGGCTTCGGTTTCGGCTTCTTCTCCGACGATCGCTTCGGTGACAGGTTCTGGCTCGTCGTCCGGTTCGGGCTCTGGCTGGCGGGCGAGGAACTGGGAGACCATATTGCGCTCATACAGGGCGCGGCGCAGATCGCGTTTGTGGTCGTGGCGGTGCTGGCCTGCTTCTCGTTCACGTTTGGTGGGCTTGGGGTTCCAGATGGTCTCGACCCAGGCGCCGTTGAGGGCTTCGTCGTCGAACTGGTCGAGGAATTCGAGCTCGCTCTCCCAGTCGACCTGGTCGGGGCGGTCGATGGCGCGCAGGCGGTGGAAGCGGACCAGGAGACGTCCGCTCACGCGGTGGTCGGTGTAGTCGCTGCAGTCGAGCGGCTGGTGGGGGGTGTCGGTGTAGGGGGCGAGGGCGTCGGCCATTCTGCGCCGGGTGGTTCCATCGTTGTAGAAGGCGATGATGCGGACGGTGTCATGGCCGGTCGCGGTGAGCGCGTGGTCGAGTTCCTCGCGGGTGATGGAGCCTTTGGTCGGGCGGGTGAGCGCGGTCGGTGTGGGGTCGAAGGTGACCTGGGTGATCGTGGGCCGTTTGATGGTCTCCTTGATGTGGTCGGCGAGGATCTTGTTGAAGCGGGTGCCGACGCCTTTGCCGAGCACGTGGGTGGTGGGGGCTGGGACGAGAGTGCGCATCTGGCCGCGGAGCGCCGCCAGATCTTCGTTGGTGGGCCAGGTTGCGAACTCCATGCCGCAGGCTTCGAGGACTTCGGCGGCGTAGTTGCGGGCGTAGGGCACCCATTGGCCGTCTCCGTTCTTGGTGTGGCCGATGGGCATTCGCAGCAGCGTGTCCTTGTTCGAGGCGTGCTCGACGAAGGCGGTGCGGGTGCTGGCCCAGTGGGTGGCCAGGCGGCTGAAGGTGGGCAGCACATGAAGGGCGAAATGCGGTTCGCCGGGCTGGGTGACGACGCGGAAGTCCAGTTTGTGGAGGGCGTATCCGGTTCGCCTGGGACTTTTGGTCGACCGTACGGTGACGTCGTCCCAGCTGATGAGGCTGCCCTGGGTGTCCATCCGCCAGCGGATGTGGCGTCTGCGGGAACCGCCTGGGAGGGGCAGGGTGTTGCGGGCCAGGCGCGCTGCGAAGTTCCAGGCCGCGACGCGGTAGAACCAGCCGGGTGCGTGCGGGGTGCCGTCCTCGGAGCCGCGGACGTAGGAGGAGAGAGCGGGGCGCTCGACCTCGGCCTCGGCCAGGAGCGGTGCGAGGGTGTTGACGTTGTCACCCTTGCGTACGCAGCGCTCCCATGCGCTGACCGCTGTGGTGAGGGTCCACTGGTCGAACGGTTGGGTGGTGACGGCGACGGCGGGGTGGGCGAGGTCGTCGTCGACGGGTTCATAGCTGTGGGGCATGAGGACGACGGGCTGGCCCGAGGCTGCGCTCAGCGCGGAAGCCAGTCCTGCGTAGGGGGGCCGGCGCTGTTTGCCGTTCTTGGCGTCCCCGTAGGTGGGCAGGCGGCTCCACGCCTCGCCGAACTCGCGGCTGAGGGGGTAGAGCGTGATCTTGCCGAGAGCGGTGTGCGGGAAGAGGAAGGCCAGGGTGCTGATCATCGGGTGGTCTTTCGGGTGTGGCGGTCGGCAAACTGGAAGAAGGCGGCCAGGGTCGTCCCGTAGTAGTGACGCATGCGTGACAGTTCCCCGGTCCTTGCCCACTGATCGCGCAGTTCGCGGATGAGGTGGGGCAGGTCGGAGTTGCCGCTGGCGTCGAGGAAGGCGGCATCGACGAGCTTGATGCGGCCTGGTGTGCCTCCGCGCCGGGCTCGCCCGACGAGCTGGACGAGGCTGATGATGAGTTCGGCGGCGATGGCTCGTTTCGCCCGGGGTGGGAGGGTGCGGAAGTAGCGTTCGCTGGTGACCAGCGTCTCGAAGTAGCCGCCGGCGACGCTGCCGCGGCGCTCCAGCTCCATCCAGGGCTCGTCGCTGGCTTCCTTCTCGTCCAGGGCGCGGGAGCCGACGTGGGCGAGGAGTTCGGCCGGTTCGTCGATCAGCGGGACGGGCCGGATGGCGAGCCAGATCGAGCCGATCGCGGACTTGTTGGACTGCGGGGCGAGGATGTTCAGGCCGCGCTCTGCCCGGCCCAGCGGCGCGATCAGGATCCGAGCCTTGGGCAGCCGGGTGAACGACTCCAACTGGTCACCTGGGATTTCGTGCCAGAGCGCCTCTCCGGTCTCGTCACAGCGAGCGGTCGGCTCGTCGTCCGGTCGCGGGCGGACGGCGACCGCGATCAGCCCCGGTTCCGCGCCCGCGGCCAGGAGCCCGTCACGCAGGTGCAGGCAGCTGGCGTACGAGGTGGTGACGAGCAGGACCGAGTCCTGGACGCGACGCTTGCCCGGACGCCCGAGATCCTGGAGCTCTCCGCGCAGCCGGGGCCACATGCGACGCCCCAGGAGCTCGGTCGCCTCGGCACGGTTCTTTCCCGTCAGCCCGGAGATCCGCAACATCTCCTCGCCCAGTCCGGGGAAGAGCTCCGCCTCGACACTCACCCCGTGATCCACATCGTCGGGCACCCACCAGGTGGGCACCGTATGGATGTGATGGCGATGCGCACCGGGCGCGTACGCCGTGGCGGACAGCCCCAGTAGGACGCGCTGATGGCCGCTGTGGGCCAGGGCGGTGATCTGCCCGAGTGTGGTGACGTAGGTGTGCGGGTCGCCGCCGAACGCCGCGACGCTCAGCCGAGTGTCCTCCGGAGCCCCGGGCCTGACGTCCTCGGTGAAGGCGAACATCAACCTGCCTTGTGGGCCGTGCGGGATGGCTCGCCACGCGCTGAACGGCCCCAGTACGTCAGCGATGTCGCGGGCGGCTTCCACGCCGGCCAGCTTGAGCTGCTGCGCGTTGTGCACGAAGCGGTACAGCCGGACCCGCAGTGGCTCGAGGAAGGCCCGGCGCAGCATCCGGTCCAGGACGTCGGCCCGTACCTGCTGGTTGGGCACCCATGGGGCGAGTTGCTGCTCCAGCGTCCGGCGGACGTGTGCCAGGGACCCGGTGTCCGCGTCTTGGTCAATCACCTCGCGCATGAGTTCGGCGACCGGGTGCAGATGCTCGGGCAGCGCCGTCAATTTGATCTTGCGTTCGTACAGGTCGGCGAACAGCTTGCGCTCGTTGGGGTCCGGGGAGTAGTCGCGTTCCTGGGAGGTGATCTGTTGGGTGTCGTTGGCGAGGAGGGCGCGCAGCTGGGTGCTGATCCAGCCGTCCCAGCGCTGCGGGAGGACCCATCGCCTCTCCTGTGCCGGGCGCCCCGAGGTCTGGGGACCGCGTGTGCGTCTCTTCTTATCCGGCGGCCGGTCGCTGGGGCCGAGGGTTCCGTGGGCCAGGTGGCTGGTGTAGGTCTCGGCGAGCCAGCGGGTGCGCGCCAGGGTGTTGCGCATGCTCTCGTCCAGCGCCGGACGGACTCGCCCGAACGCCTGGATGAACTGGCCGTCGAGGGTGAGCAGCGGACGCTGGTCCTGACGGTTGCCCCAGGCCAGAGTGAACCCCCGCCCGGATCTCCCCAGTACAAAGGATTGGAAGGCGTCGACCTCGTCGATGGCAGTGAACTGGCATCGACGCAGGATGAGCTCCTCCACGGTCATCCGTTCGATTACCGCGCCGGAATCCACCTGGACCGGGATGTGCAGATGCCCCTGGTAGAGGTTCGCATGCGTGGTGACGATGATCTGCGCCGTGCACGCCTGCCGCACCAGACGGTACTTCCCACACACCTCGCGGAACGGGCATGCACAGGTTCCCGGTGTGTGGGACTTGGCACCCCTGCCCTGGCCGGGCGTGCTCGCCGGCCGGTACGGGACCAGCGACACGCAGTCCTCATGACCGGGGACCCACGCGTCCACCTCACCGTCGACGGTGGCCAGGGACGGCAACGCACAGCCGTACCCGAGGCGTTCCTCCGCCCACTTGATGAAGGCCCGGTCAGGGCGGGATTCGGCGGCGGCCTGGTCCAGGGCCGCCATCATGCTGTGTGGCGACATCAGCGGAACGACGAGCCGCTCGGGCTGGGCGACTCGGCGTGACCGCAGGTCCTTCTCGATGCCGTAAGCCAGTTTCAGCGCCGCCGCGGTGGTGGGAACGGCAAGGCCCAGCGTCACGCCCTCCTCCTGTGCCCAGGACCCCAGACTGCGCATCAGCACGCTCTTGCCGAACCCGGTCGGAGCTTGTAACACCCGCAGGTTTCCGGCGCACAGACTCAGCACGTCATCGACGTGCTCACCGTCACCGGTCCGCAACTGGTCGAAGAGCGGCTCGAGTGACTCCATGCGGAACGTCTCGCCCGCACGCTCGTCCAGGTCCTTGTTGAGTGCGAGGAACTCCTTCTTCTTGAGGCCAAGCTGCACGGCTGCCGGCGAAGTGCGCACGAGGACCGGGTCCGGCTCCGGCGCTTTGTGCCGCTCCTCCAGCGTGTAGTGAGCCTGGACCGCCCAGGTGTGGTCCTGGCCGGCCATCGGCACCCGCAGCGTGGTCACGTACTCGCCTGGTCCAGCTACGGGAAGCGCACGGCTGTTCTCAGCCCGGATCCGGCTGATCTCCTCCAGCAGAATGTCGGCCAGCTCCTGCGGCGGCAGACCGTGCCGGGCCGCGAGCACGCCGCCGTCCTGCAGCACAAACTCACTCACCGCGCCTGTGGCCAGGAACCGCTCGGCATCCGTGCGAAAGGACTCCGTGTTGCTCAGCCGGTTGGGGCGCTGGCGCAGCATGAGGCTGATCCGCCGCTGTTCGCCGACTGTCAGGAGCGGGTATTCGGACCAGGCGTCGTACTGGCCGGTGAGCAGGAAAGCGACCCGCTTCAGATCAGTGCCTGCGCTGCCGTCCGTGGCCCGAACCGGAAAGTGCAGCTGCGAGACCGCCGCCGCGCAGACGATGACCTTCGGCAAGATCCGCCGGTCCAGCTCCGTCTCGCCGTCCCGCGAACGCTCCATCATCGGCGCGCCGCCTTCCGCAACTGCTTCTTGACCGCATCGCGGACGTCACTCACCCGCAGAACCTCAAGGTTCGGCAGCAACTCCTCAAGTTCACCCCGCTGGGCCTCGCCCCGGTAGTCGGGGATCACGATGGTCCGAGCAGCGGGTGGCTTTCGGCGCAGCTTGTCGGCCAGGGACACCGCGGATCCGTAGTCCTTCACGTCGATCCGCATCTCCCAGCCCGTGGCCGGAACACGGATCAGCAGGTCATAGCGGTCCTTGCCCGGATACAGCTCGACCTCGACCCCCCGCTTCTTCAAGGACTCCATGCGCTCGAACAGATAGATCTCGGACACTCCGGAGATGACGATGTGCCGCCACACCGCAGTCTCCACACACACGCTGCGCTGTGGTCCCTCACTCAGGAACGGGCGGGCCGCAGGCTGACGTGGCACGCTTCCGTCCCGCGGCTGGAGCAGGGGGCGCCCTTTGCCGGAGTCGGCGCGCACGAAGTACGCGGCGTTGTGCAGTGGGAACCGGCACCGCACCTCCGTCCCCTCGACGTGCATGGGCCACCGGCACACCGGACACGGCCACCAGAACTTCCCCCGGAACACCTGGTCGGCCGGGATCGGCAGGTAGCGCACCGTCTTGCGCATGCCGACCGCCTTGCCGAACAGCTCAGCCAGCTGCCGTTCGCTGCCGGCAGGGTGCTTCACAACGAAGTACCGATGCGCGGTGTACTCCGCCTCATTGGCACCCTCGTTGATCGTCCGGAATGCCTCCTGCTCCACGACCTCTGCGTGCATCCAGGCCCATGTGGGCAGCCAGTGGCGGGCCGGATCCACGCCCCCGCTGAGCAGATCGGCGATGTCCTCGCAGCCGTCCGCGTACACGTCATCGGTCAGCTCGCCGTCGTCGAGAACGGTCAGACCGCCCGTCCCGCTGTCCGCGAACAGTTCCGGGGCGATGTGCGCGAGCGGCTGGTGCAGCGCCTCGATCAGGGTCATCGGGGTATCGGGGCCCCGGCCGGGCCCACAAACCGACATCACCACCCCGGTCATGCGGGCGACCTCCCGGCGGGCGGCCGGTTCCTCGTACCGGCGAGTGTGCGCGTAAGCCGCGCGCACCGCGGCACTGATCAACACACGGCGGTGATACTGCGCCACGTCAGACGACAGCGTCATCTGGCTCTCCATCTCACATCATCAAGTGACCACGACAGAGCTCTCTGCGATGGCGGAAATGATGGCAGTCGCTCGCGATACCCACCGACCGCAGAGATACGGTCGCCAACCCCGATGAGCTGCGGAAACCGCCTCGCATGAGGAGGGTCGACTGCTACGGAGATTCGTTATGAAGAATGAACTCGCGTCGCAGTGTTGACAGCTCTATGCCGAGTCCTTGGAGCTGACCCCGAAGCCATACCGCCGGTGATAGGGCAAGGCGCGTCATCGCTCACGCCGGTGCACAGCGTGCGGAGGTCACCGGCGCAGTAGGGAGGGCCGGGACTGTGAGGAGTTCAGACGCATCGGCGGGCGGGCCCCTGTCGGGTGTGGCTTCTGCGCCCCGTTCGGCTGTCAGGTCCCGGCACGGCGGCTAACTCCGGGCCCGGCGTCCCTCCGTGCTGGTAGGCCCGGCCGTCCGGCCGCGCTGTCCCGGCTCTGTCTGTCTGCCGTTGCTGGCGGTTGTCTGTTCCAGTTTCACTCTTCCTCGTTACAACCTTGCGATGTGTGGCGTGTGCTGCTGTGGCTAGACTGACCCCCGCGTTACACTTTCTGCGGGTGAGGGTAGGTCGTTGCCCTGTCCAGTTCGCCGTGTGCGGGCTGGTGCCTGGGTTGTGCTTTCAACGGGCCGGGTAACTGCCCCGGGCGCGGGTTCCCGTTCCCGGCGGGGGTGTTCGGTCTGCTCCAGCCCTCTCGGCCTCTGCCTTGGCCTTTGCGGGTGGTCCGTTGTCCTTCTCTGGCTTTCTGGAGTGTCTGGTGTCTTCTCGTTCGCGCTCCTCCCGTGCTTCTGCTGGCGGCTCTACGGGTAACGGCCGTACGCGCAGTGGTGCGGGTGGTGGTGTTTCTGCGGGGGAACGCGGTGAGGGCTCCGTTCCCGGCACTTCGTCCGGGCCGGGGCCGGGGGTGGCTGGGGGCCTGGTTCTTCCCGGGCCGGAGGACCTGCTGTGGGGGGTGGTTCCGCTCCCGTTGCGTCAGAATCTGATGGTGCCGGCGCATGAGTTGGTGAATCCGCCGCGTGGTCATCTGGCTACCACGGCCGGACGGTCGTTGAAGTCTGCGTTGGCGGCTGCGGCCCGGGGTCGGGTCTCGGGGAAACACTGGCTCGTGCTCCTGACCACCGAACGGCCGGCGTTCGGCGGGCCGGGTAGTGCCCGTGCCGACCGGGCGTACGCGGCCCTCCAGCGGGTGGTCGAGGACTACCTGCGGCCCGCACTGGCCACCACCACCACGGAAGGCGAGGCCGTCCAGGCTCCCGCCCTCCTGGCCGCCGGCCGGGACACCCACACACACGCCGCGCCAATCCCCGCGCCCGACACCGGCGTCGGCTCCGCCCCGGCCACCGCCGGCTCCGCTCTGCTTGCTGCTGCGGACGCTGTCGGCCCGGAGCCTGTCCCGGCGAGCACGACCCCGGCCCCGGCTACCGGTCTGGCCGAGTTCCTGCGCGGAACTGTCGAGGACCCCGGGATGATCCTGGTGGTCACCAGCGCGCGCATGAAGACCGCGCAGACGGCTCTCGCTCAATGCCTCGCGCTCCCAGACCTCGACTTTCGTTTGCCGGTGGTGCAGGTGAGCGGCGACGACCGCTCCTCCCTGATCCGTTCCCTGTTCACCCAGCTTGGTCTCGGCCGGCGCCAGAGCCTGCCGTCACGTCTGGGCGAGGCCGAGGACCTCATCGTCGCTGAACTGCAGCACGCCCCCCGCCTGGTCATCGCGACCACCAGCCCCGGACTGCGCCCCGCCGCGCTCCAGCTGCTGCACCGGTTGTGGGAGCCGAAGCCGTTCCCGCTGGTGCTGGCCGGCGACACCACCCTCGATGGTCTCCTCCAGCGCCAGGATCTAGCGGGCCTGCACCACCATGTCACCCGGCACCCGGTCGACGCTCCTGCTGCTCCCGCTGCTCCCGCCGCCGGCCTGGACATCGGCTCGGTCTCGGGCTCCGGTCCCGACGCTCGGGCCGCTGCGCCCGGCGCCGACACGCTCCCGGTGGACCCTGACACCCCTGCTGCGCTTGTCCACGGCCTGGACACCGCCGCCGCTGCTCCCGGCCTGGACACCGCTGCTGCTGCGTCCTCCCGGGGTGCCTCCTGGCCCGCCTTCGTGCCCGGCGCCGGTTCGGGGCCTGCTTCGGTGGGCGCGGTCTCTGGCTCCGGCTCCGATGCGGCCGTACCAACCCCGGAGCCCGGCCCCGGCCCTGGCCCTGACGCCGTGCGAGCCGCTGGGCTCCCCGGCCCGGCGCCTGCTGCTCCCGTTCCCGCTCCGTCCGCTGTGCCCGGCTCCGGCCCGGGCTCCGGCCCGGGCTCCGGCCCGGGCTCCGGCTCCGGCTCCGGCCCGGACGTTGTGCGGGCTTCCGCGTCTGGCCCTGCTGCTGCGTGGGGTGCTGGGCCTGGTCCTGCTGCTGCGCCGGGTGTTGTGCCGGTACGGCAGTCGGCTGTCCCGGCGGGCTCATCCTCCCGGCCCGGGCCTGGGTCCGGGCCCGCGCCCGCGCCCGCGTCCGGGTCTGGGTCTGGGGTGGGTGGTTTGGTGGGGTGTTTGCGTGTGGTGGTCGAGGGCCGGGGGCTGTTGTGTGTGACCGGCCCCGCCACCGCCTCCGTCTCTGCCTCTGCTGTGGTCACCGCTTCTGCTTCCGTTTCCGCTGCTGGGATGGTTGCGGAGGCGGTCACCCAGGCCGGGTTGTCGTTGAGCGCGGTGTGGGTCCGTCCCCGCCCGCGTACCAATGAAGCCGGTCTGATCCGGGCTCTGTTCACCGCTCTTGGCCTTGAGCGTCACCAGCCCCAGCCGAGCGAGGTGTCCGCTGTGCTGGAAGCGGTCACCGACCGCCTCGCTCGTTCCCCTCGGCTGTTGATCGTGCCCGACGCCCACTATCTGTCCACCACCGCACTCCAGACCCTCTACGGCCTGTGGGCAGGGGCGGGGCGGGAGCGTTCTCCTGTGGTCCTGGCGGGCGATGACCACCTCGAAGCGGTCCTTCAGCGCCGCAGGCTGGCGAGCCTCAACTCCGCGGCCAGCCGCTACCGCCTTACCCCCGCACCCGGCGGCCCGGACCCCGCTGCTGCGCCCGGCGGCCCGGACCCAGCGCCCGCACCGGCGCCTGCCCCTGCCATGGCGGGGGAGCCGGTTGTCACGTCTGCGCCCGCCGTCTCCGCGCCCGGCGCCGGCCTTGCCGCCCCCGGCCCTACCATCGCCGCGTCCGCGTCTGATGATTCCGGCCCGGTCTCCGCCTCCGCGCCGGACACCGCCGCTGCGCCTGCCTCCGTTCCGGGGCCGGTTCCTGCCGTCCAGGACAACGCCCCCGCCCCAGTGCCCGCTGCGGCGGGTACGGGACCGGCTGTCACGGCGGCGCTGGCTGTCTCCGCGCCCGGCCCTACCGCCATGCCGGCTCCGGGGCCGGTAGCTGAACCGGCGTCCGCGTCCGCGTCCGCGTCCGGTGAACACCCGGCTGCTCCCCACTCGGTGAACCCCGTGCCTGTCGCGGTGCCCGCTCCGGTGGGTGGGGGAGCGGCTGTCACGGCTGCGCCCGATGTCTCCGTGCCCGGCGCCGCGCCCGCAGCCGTGTCCGCGCCGGTTCCGGCCGCCCAGGGCGACACTCCCGCGCCCGGCACCGCCCCTGCCGGCCCCCCGCAGGCAGCGCCTGCGGGTGAACCGTCGATGGCTGCGTTCGGTCCGCTGCCGCCGGCTCCGCCTGTGGTCCTGGCCCCCACCCCGGCGACGTTGCATCATGCCCGCAGCACTCTTCCGCAGTTGATCCGTGCTGCCGGTGCCGGTACGTCGACTCCGCTGTCCCGTGGTTCCCACCACGCTGTGCTGACCGCTCCCGCTATGGCGGGGGCGTTGGGCTGGGACCTGACCACCGCTACGACACACGGGACCGCGGATGCCCGTAAGAAGCTCGGTGATCTCATCCAGGCGGCGGCCACCGGCCACCCCCAGGTCCTGCGCCGCCACACCACCCCCCTGGCCGTGCTGCTGCCCGCCTCCCCTGACGGCACCCCCCTCCCGGCCCCCACCGCACCCCTCCACCAGGCCCCCGCCCCCGCCGCTGCGGTTGCTCCCGGCACCGGAACCACGGCGGCAACAGCCCCACCCACCAACGGTGTTGTAACGCCCCCGGCGGCCCCGGCCCCGCCCGTCGCCCCCGCCCCGCCAGCCCCCACCGACCCCGGCACGGCGGCAACAGCTCCACCCGCCAATGGTGTTGTAACGCCCCCGCCGGCCGTCGCCCCGGCCGCTGCGCCGGCGCCTGCCACCGCGGCCACGGCACCCGCGCCCGGCACCGCCACTGCGGAAACGGCTGCCGCCGAGGCCACCACGGCCGCTCCCAGCACCGCGGCGACGGCCCCGCACCCCGCTGCTGCGCCTGGCCGGCCCGCCTCCCCGGCCCCGGGCGCCGCCCCCGAGCCCGCCACCCCGGCCGCTGCTGCGCCCCAGCCCGTCCCAGCCGGTACCACCGCGATCTCGGCCGGCACCGTCACCCCGGGGGAGGAGCCCGACCCCGCCCTGCACACCCCGGCCGCCCCGGCCGCTTCGGCCGTGGTGTCGGGCGGGCCGGCCCCACAAGGCCGCCCCGACCCGGCTGTCACCAACACGACGGCGTCAACCACAGCACCCGGCACCGGTGTTGACGCGCCGGCCGGTGTCCTGTTCCCGGCCCCGGGCACATCCACCGTGCAACCCGGCACCGAGGCCGGCGCCGTCCGGCCGGGGGAGGGCTCCGGCCCCGCCCTGCAGGCCCAGTCCGGCGGCGAGTCGGCCAGCGCCTCGCCGGCCGCCGCCGGGACTACCGCGCACCCAGCCACTGCAGCCGCTGCCGCGCCCGCTGCTTCCGCGGCCTCGGCTCCCGCTGCTGCGCCTCAGCCCGCGGCCGAGGCCGCTCCATCCGCCGCCCCGTCGGCCGCCGCCTGGCCGGCCACTCCCGGCGGCGCCCCGGCCGCCCCGGCCGTCGCCCCCGAGCCCGCCCCCGCCACTGCGGCAACTGCCGCTCCCACCGGGACCGCCCCCACCGGGCAACGCCCGCTGCTGCGCCCCAGTCCGTCCCAGCCGGCACCACGGCGGTCTCGACCGGCACCGCCCGGCCGGGGGAGGGCTCCGCCCCCGCCCCGCAGCCCCCGGCCGCCGGCGAGCCGGCCACCCCCGCAGCCACGGCGCCCGCTGCTGCGCCTGGGCCCGATCAGCCGCCTGTTCCACGGGCCCGCCGTCGTCTTGTCCGGTTCGGTGAGGCTCTCACCACGGTCCTGACCCCCAACCCCACCACCACCGACCACGACCCCGGCACGGCCGCCGACCCCGGCACCCCCGCCGCCGTTGGTCTGCCCACCGGTATCCGCACCCTCGACGACGTCCTCGGGGGCCTGCAGCCCGGCCGTTTCTACCTCACCGCCGCTGCTCCCGGTACCGGAGCGAGTCTCCTGCCGATCGCCGCGGCCCGCACGACCGCTCTCGAACACGGCCTGCCCGTCCTGTACGCGGCTTCGGGCCTGACCCGCGGCGATGTCACGGCCCGGATCCTCGCGTCCCACCTGCCCCTCGATTACCGCCGCCTGCGCGCCGGCCGCCTCACTGCCACCGAACAAGCCGACGTCACCGCTCTCCACGCCGAACTCGCCGCCGCCCCCCTCTACATCGACGACGGCACCGACCTCACACCGCAGGCCATCGCCGAGACCGCCGCCGAACTCGCCGCCGCCCCCCTCACCCCCGACCTCACCGCTGGCACCGCCGCCGCGGGGATGCCCGGCGCGCCCAGCGGGTCCGGCCCTGGAGCCGTCCCCGAAAGCGCCGGCGCCACGACCACCAGCGCGTCCGGCGCGTCCGGCCCTGACTTCTCCGGCGAGACCGCTGGCACCGCCGGCACCGCCGGCACTGCTGGCTCCGCGGCGTCAGGGATGCCCGGTGCCTCCGGTCCGTCCGCCCCTGACTTCCCCGCCGGCACTGGCGGTATCGCGGCTGCAGAGACGCCCGTCCCCGAAGGCGCCGGCGTCACGACCACCGGCCCGTCTGGCGCGCCCAGTGGGCCCGGTCCCTCCGGTCCGTCCGGCGCGCCCGGGGCGTCTGGCCTCGCCCTCGTCGTCGTTGACCGCCTGCAGACCGCGGATGACCCGCGTCTGCCGCTGTCGGGGCCGCGGCTGACTGACGCCGTTCAGGCTCTGGCTCACCTGGCCCGTACTCACCATGTCCCGGTTCTGGCCGTGGTGGACACCGACCAGCCCGGCCTGATCGCCTCCCTGGGCCTGGACACCACCCTCACCCTCCACCCCCACCAACCCACCCACCGCCACCCCGCCGACCCCACCACCCAGGTCCATCTCACCATCGCCGAACGCGACCTCGGCCCCCAGCACACCCTCACCCTCACCACCGACCCCGCCCACGCCCGCCTCACCGACTACACCCCCTTCGACCCCTACGCCAACATCCCCGCCCGCCGCCCCACCCCGGCCACCGGCGCCGGCACCGGCTCGGCCACCCCCAACTCCGCAGGCACTGCCAGCCCCGGCCAGCCCGGCCCGGGCGCTGCGCCCTGGGTCACGACCACAACGCCGGAAACGGCCACCACCAACGCCCCGGCGCTGGAAGGCCACACCGCGCCCGGCGCGGCCTCCGCCGCAGGCCCGGCCTCGGCGTGGCCACCCATCCCCGCCCTCGGCGCGGCCCCGGGCACGGCCTCCGCCTCGGGCCCGGTCGTTGTGTGGCCGCCCGTCCCCGGCCCTGACTCCGGCCCCGTTCCTGCTGCTGCGCCCCAGCCCGGCACGGCATGGCCGCCGGTCCCCGCCCCCGGCCAGCCCGATCCGGGCGCTGCGCCCCAGGCCGCGACCACGACGCCGGAAACGACCTCCGGCGCGGCCCCCAGCGCGGGCCCGGCTGCGGTTTGGCCTCCTGTCGTGGTCCCTGGTCAGCCTGCTGACTCCGGCTCCGGCGCGGAGGCTGTCCCGGGCGTTGTGACGCCTGATCAGCCGTCCGCCCGCCCGCAGCCCTCGCAGCGCCCGACCCGGCCGTCCACTGCCCGTGAGGCCACGCCCCGCCCTGCCCGCCCCGCTCGCCCTGGTCGGTCTGGTGGTGGGGAGTATGCGGGCCGGGACTACGGCCACTACCTCGGCATGATCACCTCGGCTGTCGAGAAAGCCCTGGAAGAGCACGGCGGTGACACCGACGCCGCGATCACGGACCTGGAGAACAAGGCGATCCCCAACGGAATGGCCCTGTTCGAAGCGACCCGGGTCGGCGGGAACTACGAACACACCGTCTACCCCGAACGCCTGGAGTTCCTCAGCAAGAAGTCCCAGACCGGAGCGGACGACGTCTGGGAAGGCCGCCACAAGTGGGAGAACGGCCCGCTCATGGACCGGCTCAAGGACGGCACCGAAGGCCGTATCGATGTCGATGTCCTGGACACCAACGCCGCGTTCTGCTCCGCACTGAAGGCGTGGCTGCCCATCGGGGCCCTGCAGCACCAGCCCGACGGCGGTTTCGATCCCAAGCGCTCCGGCATCTACCTGTTGCCCAAGCGCCCCGTCTGGGGCCACGCGCATCTGCCCGACCCGATCGGCAACCGCCGCGAGCCCGGCCCCGTTCTTCTGGACGACGCCACCATCCGTCTACTGATCCGCTGCCACCAGCTCGGCCTCGCCGACGCCCCCCACATCACCCAGGCCTGGACCTCGGGGGCGACCGAGAACCTCGCCGAGAAGTTCCGCCGGATCCTCACCGTCGCCCGCGAAAAAGCCATCACCGAAAACGACGACATCACCGAAAAATACGTCAAAGCGATCTACTCGAAATTCGTCTCCACCATCGGCGAATCCACCTTCAACCGCGACCTGCGCCGACCCGACTGGACACACATCATCCGCTCCCAGGCCTTCGCGAACCTGTGGCGCAAGGCCCACCGCGCCCACACACACGGCCTCACCATCGTCAGACTCCGCGGCACCGACGAACTCCACATCACCGGCGACACCCCCTGGCGAACCGTATTCACCGAAGGCCGCCTCGCCACCCAGATGAAACTCAAAAACCAGTACACCCTCCCCGCAAAGGCCGCCTAACACATGTCGACCGACGGATGGAAAAACTTCGGCGAATACGGCGCCGACATCGACCCCGGAAACATCCACGGGAAAACCGCCCTCGGCCGCGCCCTCGAAGACGCCCTGGAACGGATGATCATCGAAGGCGGCATCAAATCACCGGCCTCCACACGCCGCGGCCTCAAAGCCCGCATGGCCTACCTCACCACCACCCAAGGCGGCCCCCAGGCCCTCACAGACGCCGGCATCACCGCCACCCCCAAGACCATCCGCGCCTGGACCAAGGGAAAGCAACGCCCCCGCCCCGCCAACCTCGAAGCCATCGACACCGCCTACTGGAACCTGCGCGCGGCCAACATCCTCAACAACCCGGGCGTCTTCAAGCAGCACCTCAACAACCAGGGCCAGGGCACCCGGGTCGAGATCCACCCCATCAACCAGCATGTCGTCGAAGAAAAACGCCGCCGTGACAACCTCCGCACCCGCACCCTGCAGATCCGCTACATCTGGGACGAAGCCGTCGACGCCATGGCCACCAACGACCTCGCCGCCCTCGAAGACATCTGGGACGACATCATCGCCGAACTCGACTCCGACTGGGGCGCCTACACCTACGTCCGCCACATCGGCCTCGGCGCCTAACCCCCTGCAGGGCCTCAAACTTCGTGTCGGAATCTCACAGCCAATGTCGGATCACTGTCGGATGCGACACCGGCCGTGAGATTGCCCAGGCCGCACAGCCAGCGATTCGAGCCGCCCGACACGGAACGTCTGAGGAGACGACGCCGGCGCGAGACTCCAACGTCCGACACGTCATGAGACACCAGACGAAGCCACAGGCCACGAGGGCGGCCTCCGACACGAGCGGCGAGACCCTACACCCCTGTGTGGGATGTCTGCCCGGCAGCTGGCCCGGCGACCGGGCAGATCATCTCGTCTCCCCCTCCTCGTGCTGCGCGGGCGGTCCGCTGCCGGTAGCCGAGCCACAGGACCGTCGCCGCCATCCCCGCCAGCAGAACCGGCAGCGCGTGGAAGACGTCCAGCAGCGAGTTCCGCCCGGCGAGACCGACCAGCAGCGGCGCCAGGGTGAACGTCACGTAGCCCGCCGCCGTCAGCCGGGCGATCGCGCGTTCCTGCCCGAAGGGCCGGGAGCGCCCGACGAGGGAGTAGGCGATCGGCACCGCGGGCGACATGCCGACGCCGATCAGCAGCATCCCCGCGGCGATCCCCCAGGTCGAGCCGTCGACCACCAAGGCGAGCAGCCCGGTCATCGCGGTCGCCTGCCCGGCCAGCAGCGTCTTCCAGTCCCCGAGCCTGCGCAGCACCGGGGACGACAGCGCCCTGCCGACCGCCCCGGCGAGGTAGAGCACGGTCAGGCCCACCGCGCTCTGGGCCGCGCCCTGGAGCGGCAACTGCTCGATGAACAGGGCGGAGTAGCCCTCCAGCGTCGAATCGAGCGCGAACCCGCCGCACACCACGACGAACGCCACCACGGTAACCGGCACCACCAGCCCGGACAGCCCCCCGCCTGCGTTCTGCCCGCCCCCGCCGCTCTGCGTTCCGTCGCCGCTCCGCGTCCCGCCGTCGTCCTCATCCGTCGGCGCCGCAGCCGCAGCCAGGCGCGCGGCCCCGGGCAGCGCGCCGGCCGCCAGCGCCCCGGCCAGGCAGGCCACCCCGGCCAGCAGCAGTGCCGAGGTGTACCCATCGCCGCCCTCGACCGCGTAGGACGCCAGAACGGCGAGGGCCGCGGTGAGACTGAACGCGGCGTGCAGCCGGGGCAGCAGGCGCCGCCCGGAGCCGACCTCCTCCTGGCTGCCGGCCGCGTTCGCCGCCGCGTCGAGCACGCCGAGCCCGACGCCCGTGAGCGCCGCGGCCACGGTGAACTGGGTGGCGGTCTGGCAGGCGGCCAGGGAGAGGTAGCCGACTCCGCTCGCCGCCGCGGCTGCGACGACGGACGATCTGATGGTCACCCGGGCCGCCACCTGGCCGGTCACCAGCGCCCCCACGATGCCGCCCGCGGCCATCAGCGCGAGCGTGAGCCCCAGCCGGCCGACCCCCATGTCCAGGTCACGCACCACGGCCGGCAGGGACACCGCCCAGGCGCCCGTCTGATAACCCGTCACGGCGAAGACCGTGAACAGGACCGCCGACGCGCGACGACGGCGCGCGCTCTCGTTCACCGGCCACCCCGCCCCGGCCGGCCGCTCCGCCGCTGCGGCCATACGTACGCCATCATGTTCTCCTTCCTCTCACCGCCCCGCGCTCCGGGAGAGCGGGCCGTCACCGGCCTTGGCCCCCAAGAAAGCGGGTCAGTCTCTCGACGTGCGTATCGAAGGCGAAGTCCCACCGCCCGCCCCGCATACGGTCCCGCAGTTCCGTCAGCCGCGCCCGGTCCCACAGCGCCGCGACCGGCCCAGGGACGTCGTCGAACTCCACCCCCACGCCGTACCGGTGCGCCAGGGAGTGCAGGGCACTCCGCGCGCCGGTTGCGCGCGGCAGGAGCCACGCATCCGTCGGTCGACATGTGTTAGGCGGCCTTTGCAGGTGAGGATGTCCGGGTCGATCAGCGGCGAAAGGGCCACCTCGGTGGCCATAGTGCGGGACCGCAGCACATCGACGACGTCCGCGAGCCGGTTGCCCGCCCAGGCCGGTGGAGGCGAGCGAACGCATGCCGCGGGCGAGGCCACCGAGCGGCCGACACCCCGAAGTGGCTCAACTTCTACGCCTCCTGCGTACACCGGCTCCGCGGCGCCGAGCCGGTGACCGCACCTCTCGTAACGGCTGCCGGCGCGGAGATGCCGGCCTTGCGGACACCCCCGGGGGAACGCCCCGTTCCGTACCGCGGAGGCGGGCACGGGACTGGCGTAGAAGCTGAACGTATCGGGCCTTCGACGTGGGAGTATGCGCGTGTGAACGAAGAGTGGGGGCCGCAGGAGGAAGAGCCGGAGGAGCACGAAGACGAGGCTGCCGAGGGAGAGAACATCCCTTGGATCGACATGCCTGACCTGTCAGATTTCTACTCCGCCAGCCTGCCCAGTGTCCACGAATCCCTGGTCAACCCACTCACGTCGTACTACGAGCAGTACAACGATCTTTCCAGGATTCTCACCGAGGCCATACGCACGTGGCCTGTCCCACGTGTGGTCATCCCGGACCTGGGACTCACAGCTGCGATGGAGTCCATACACTCCCAATTCGCTGACCTGACCCGCTTCAACGACGCGATCAGGCAGGCTCTCCAGCCCTATACAGCCGCAGCTTTCCAGGCCGCGCGGTGGCAGAACCTCTTCTCCTCTATCACCGAAGCAGCCCGGAGCATATATCCGGAGAATCTCAGGGAGCTGGCTCCCAGCCTCGACGAACTGGAACCCCTCCTCGTCGATGAGGGGATCCCGCTCATGTGGGTGCCCGGACCGGGCACAGCCCGGGACCTGTTGGCGGCGCCCGACGCCGCCGCCCGCCGGCGCCTCATTGGACAGCGCTGGAAGGGGGTGACCAACGACTGTGAAGGCATTCTCGACGAGATCAGGCACCCGGCCCTAAAGGATGCCCGCGGCTTTGCCCTGGACGTCGTGAGCGCGCTGAGGGACGGTCACACCAGCGCAGCCCAGGCCTTGGCCGCCAACTTGCTCGATTCCCTTCTCCAACGGCACTTCAGCAAGGCCCTACGTATCAAGCTCACCAAGAACGACTTCAAGGAGAAGGGCATACGGTTCGAGCTGGACGCTTACAAGTTCAAGGTGGCCTGCACGTTCGCGCCCGTGTGGTACGCGCATGCTCGGTACTACCCGGCGGACGGGGACCCGATCCCTCGCACGTTCGGCAGGCATCCCAGTGCTCACGGAGTCTCCAGACTCCAGTACTCGCGCATCAACACCATCTACGCCCTGATGCTCGTCACCACGGTGATCAAGTTCTTCGACACGGAGCTGCCTCGCTGATCCGGAGCAGCGAAGGACCGCAGGATGCCAGCGCTCGCCGCGCCGCCCATGACACCGGCCGGTGGCCGGGCGGCAGGTGGTGTGTTTACCAGTCGTCGGGTGCGCTGCCGACCCAGGCGATGGGGTGGCCGTCGCTGGTGTGGCCCCAGTGGGGCTCTTCGATCGAGGCATGGTGGCCATCTGGCAGGACGCAGATCCGTCCCCAGCGGCGTGTTTGCCGGGGCAGACCCCGGTGAGTGCGGCTGTGTCGCCTTCGCGCACGGCTTGCTCGTAGCGGTCCTGGAACGGCTGGAGACGGGCACGCAACTCGGCGCCCAGCTCGGTTTCCGCCGCCTCGATCCGCTCCCTCACCTGCCGCACCTGCGGGTCGGCCAGCACGAACGAGATGCCCGTTCTTCGCTCTGGCCCCCCGGGCTGCTCCCCAGCGACTGGTGCCGCATCACCCCCTTGTGGGGTGCCCTCGTTCTGGGCGGTGCCGAGTAACTGCTGCGCCTGGTTGGCGCTCGCCCCCGGGCCGCGTTTTGGAGGCCCCTGGTGCTCTGGTTGCCGGCCTGCGTCCACGTCCTGCCACGTCCTGCGGCGCCTTGGATATCAGGGTCTGGGGCTGTGCGGCTGCCAGCGGGCGGTGCCCCTCCGCTGTGAGCGGCCGTCACGTCCCCGACAGGGGGCTGCGCCCCCCCGATCTCACCGGGACGCCAGCCGCGCCCCCTTTCCCGGCTGGGGCCGGTACCGCTGGTGCGGCTGCCCGGCCCCGCCCCGCTGCGCTGCGCCCGCACTGGCCGTGCCGCGGTGTGGTGTTTCTGGTGGTGTTCCAGCGGGTCTGGGGTCCCGTTGGGGTCTCGTTGGGTGGTGGTGTCGTTGCCGGGTGAGCAGCAGGCGTCCGCCGTGGTGTGCCGGCGTCGTCACATTCCGGCCCCCGGCCCCACCGTTCGTCTCGACCGCGGGCACGCCCTGCGTCTGGAGCGCTGGGAGGGGCTCTGGGGGCCGCGTGTGGGCCTGAACCCGGCCCGGTGCTGTCCCGGGCACCGCCGATGTGTGCGGGCCGCTGCCCGGCGAGGAGCACGGCGACGTCATCTCCGGTGGTGCGGGTGCCCCGGGTGACGAGCCGGACGAGCTTGCCGTCGCGGTGGTGCGCCGCGACGGCAAGGCCGTCCATCTTCGGGCTGGCGTGCAGACCTCGCGTTGACGTCCTTAAGTTCCAGCTGGATCGGGTCAGAACCGCCAAGAACCTTTACCTGACCCAGGTATGGGTCACCTCGCCAGCCCCGCGTCGGGCGCTTGGGCGTTCACCGCGGTGGCTGCCCTGCCGCTGTTCCACGGCCTGCCGGTCCTCCCGGCCGATCGGCGCCCGGGGATGAAGGCACCGCCACTCACCGGCGGGTATCGGTGGCGGCGGCCTGTCGTCGGCGGCGCATTTCGCTGACGCTGTGCCGGAACTGCGGGTCTATGCTTGCCCCTGATGCCAGTGGTGCCGGCAGGCGGAGCAGCGAGTTGTCGGTCAGCTCGAGCTGGACCTCATAGTGTTCGGATCCCACGACGGTGATGGCCACGATGTCTGTCCAGGGGTGGAATTGCTGCCGAAGAGGCCGCTGGATCCGGAGGCCGCCGGCTTCGAGCACGGTCCGGGTCAACGCCAGGTCGAAAGAGATGAGCGCCGGGTAGATGGTGCAGGCCGCGAAGAGCACCGAGAGGATGATCGCCCCCAAGGGCGGCCAGTCGGGGTGGCCCCAGGCCGCCAGTTGCCCCAGCACCGTGAAGAGGGAGCAGAACGCGCCCGTGGCCAGCCACAGCCGACGGTCCGGCCGACGGTACTCGATGTCCTCCACGGACACGGAGTGTACGCAGGCCGCCTCGCACCACCATGTGCCGAGGTGCCTGCCCGACCGATGGCCGTGAGGGCGGCACCGAGCACACCGCCGGTTCGACCACGGCAACCGACGGCATCGGCCGCCATCCGCCGCTGTTTTCCCGCTGCCCCAGGTCCGCAGGCACACGAAACCTCACTGTTCATTGTTCTACCGGCTTGCCCGGCACGGACAGCACAAGCGACATGCGGATGTCGCCCGCACGGGTGACGCCGGCGTCCTTGGCCGCTGTCGCACTCCGCCCTGCCCCCGGCCATGCCCCACCGCACGGTCCTCGCATCACCCCGCTCGGCACCAACGACCTGACCGGCATCGACCAACTACGCCCCCGGCCCGCTGTCCGTCTCGACTGGCGGGCGCGCGCCCTGCGCTGGGGCGCTGGGAGGGGCGCTGAGGGCCGGCGTGTGGGCCTGAATCCGGCCCCGGGTGCTGTCCCCGGGTGCCGGCCGGGACGTACGCCCCGCTGCCGTGCGTGGAGCACGGCGATGTCGAGCGTCTGGGTGTTCACCGCGGTGACTGCCCGGCCCTGGCCGCCCTGGCCGCCCCGGCCGGCACGGCTGGCACGGTCCGCCCGGCCGCGCCGACAGCCGCCCACCCCTCTTATGTCGGCTGCTGGTGTGCATGTTCTTGGGCTGTCGCCATCCTGGCCGCCGAGCTCGGGCTCGAACTCGCGTGTCGCACCGTGCCCTTCATCTTGGTCAAGAGGGGCCGCAGCCTTGGCCAGGCGCCGGCTGACTGCCTGCGTGCCGCCTCCTGCGGGCGTCTTGCCATGCTCGACCAGGACGTGGCCGGTGTCGCTCGCCATGAGCGTGAGCCCGCTGGGACCTCCACGAGCGGCTGCGGGCCCCATCCACGGCGCCCGGTTCTCTCGCTCGCACCCAACAAGCCCCCCGGGGCCGGGATGTACCGGTACAAGTTGACTGCCGTTCAGCCGGGTTACAGAACCCGGGACTTCCCACGGCTACAAGTGGTATAGACCGTAATCGACGAGAGTTGTAACCTACCTAGCGTCACAGATCCCCAGCCGACTACTTGTAACGAAGTGGGGATCGTGACATACTGAAGTCCGGTACACAACAGGGCGGGGGCCCGGAGGGCACCCAGCCCAGGCCCCGGAGATCGACACCGGACGAAGCAGCCAAACCCCGAACACACCATAAAACACCAGGTCAAAGCCCCATAGTGATGCCGATCGCAGAACCCGGACACGAAGACTTGCAACCCCCAACCAAGCCGCAAGAGTTGTACCGGCCCCGCCTCTTCTCCTAGCCAGCCATGAGCCACGGAGTGGCGATACAACATTCCGTCACGCAGTGACGGCGCGTCATGTGTCCGGAGGACACGGCGCG